>NZ_BSFN01000061.1 GCF_027922365.1 Pseudomonas turukhanskensis | reverse complement strand
GAGTCGCCGTCGACATCGTTGCCGACTACCGAGCCATCGATTGGCGTGTCTTCCAGTGTTTCCAGCGTTACAGCCGGAGCAGTCGGTGCATCGTTATCCGGGGTAACTCCGATGGTTACCACGCTATCAACGGTACCGCCTTTGCCGTCGGAAACGCTGACGGTAAAGCTGTCTGGGCCGTTGTAGTTGGTGTTCGGTGTGTACGTGAACGTACCGTCGGTGTTGACGACCACAGAACCGTGGGCCGGCTGAACATCGCCTTTAAGGGTGTAGGTCAGGGAGTCGCCGTCGACATCATTGCCAACTACCGAGCCATCGATTGGCGTGTCTTCCTGGGTTTCCAGGGTTACGGCCGGTGCAGTTGGAGCATCGTTGTCTGGAGTAACGCCGATGGTTACCACGCTATCAACAGTGCCGCCTTTGCCGTCGGAAACGCTGACGGTAAAGCTGTCTGGGCCGTTGTAGTTGGTGTTCGGGGTGTAAGTGAAGGTGCCGTCGGTGTTAACCA
>NZ_BSFN01000060.1 GCF_027922365.1 Pseudomonas turukhanskensis | reverse complement strand
GACGCGGCAAACCGATCTGCAGATTGCGGCCGGCCAGGGCACCTATGACCCCAGCACTCGCGCATTCACGGCCAAAGCAGAGGCTGAGGGTTCGGGTTTGGCCATTTCCGGCTCTGCCGCGGGCGCCATGCACGGCCGCTTTATCAACCTGATCAGCAGCGACAGCGGTGCCGGGGTTCGGCACCAGGGGCTGATTGTGGCGGCGCGGGATATTCAAATCAGCGCCGATGGCGACATTGCCTTGAAAGACACAGGTGCCGGCGGCCAGGTACAAATTGCATCGACGGCAACCGTTACCAACACTGGCACGCTGGATGCCACCACAGGTCTCACTATCAAGGCCCGTGATGTGGTCAATGAGCAGCGTGCTTCTATGGGCTCCGGCGCGGACCTGAGCATTGATGCCGCCAATAGCCTGACCAATGCCAAAGATGCCACGCTATTGGCCGAGCGCGCGATGCAGCTCAAGGCCGGTAGCCGCCTCAACAACGCCGGTGGCATCCAGGCCGGCCAAACCCTGGCCATCAACACCCAAAGCCTGAGCAATAACGCAGGCCTGGTGCGGGGTAAAACCCTGACGGTGACTGCCAAGCAGGT
>NZ_BSFN01000059.1 GCF_027922365.1 Pseudomonas turukhanskensis | reverse complement strand
CGAGCCCTGGCTGGTGTCCACCGGGCCAGAGGCCAGACGCTCTTCAAAGAGCGCCCGTACATCGGGGCGGGCCACTTGCAGCGGTTTTTTCTCGGCCTGGGTATCGGCTTCGGCAACGGTAGGTTGAGGGTCTGCCGTGGCTTCTTCCTTGGCCTCTTCTTTGGGTTTGTCCTCACTCAATCCCGCGCCCATAAGGCCGTTATCACGCACCACCAACGAACCATTTTTGTCATACCCGGTGGTGGCTGAACTACTCACCCCGTCACCGCCGACGACGGTTTGTTGGTAACCGCTCATTACCCCGCCCTGGTTGATTACCTTGCCCTCGGCGGCAATCACCAACTGGCCTGCGGGTTTACCTTCGCCGCCAAGGCCGGCAAATAGCCCGGCCTGCGCGCCGCCCACCGAGACGTTTTGGATGCCGGTTTTTGAGTAGATAAAGGTGTCCGTGTTGCCACGAACGGTGCCGTTGATATTGGCCACCGCCTCGGCATCAATCAGCACCGTGTCGGCAGTCACCAGCGCCGAACTCTTGGCATCCTGCTCCCGTGCCGCCACGGTTGCCTGGCTCAGGTACACACGCGGCACCAAGGCCAACTGGCCGTTCACCTCCTGGTTTTCGTACCAGA
>NZ_BSFN01000058.1 GCF_027922365.1 Pseudomonas turukhanskensis | reverse complement strand
CGAGCCCTGGCTGGTGTCCACCGGGCCAGAGGCCAGACGCTCTTCAAAGAGCGCCCGTACATCGGGGCGGGCCACTTGCAGCGGTTTTTTCTCGGCCGGGGTATCAGTTCCGGTTCCGCCTTCGGCAACCGTCGGTTGAGGGTCTGCCGTGGCTTCTTCCTTGGCCTCTTCTTTGGGTTTGTCCTCACTCAGTCCCGCGCCCATAAGGCCGTTATCACGCACCACCAACGAACCGTTTTTGTCATAGCCGGTGGTGGCCGAACTACTCACCCCGTCACCGCCGACGACGGTTTGTTGGTAGCCGCTCATTACCCCGCCCTGGTTGATTACCTTGCCCTCGGCGGCAATCACCAACTGGCCTGCGGGTTTACCTTCTCCGCCAAGGCCGGCAAATAGCCCGGCCTGCGCGCCGCCCACCGAGACGTTTTGGATGCCGGTTTTTGAGTAGATAAAGGTGTCGGTGTTGCCACGAACGGTGCCGTTGATATTGGCCACCGCCTCGGCGTCAATCAGCACCGTGTCGGCAGTCACCAGCGCCGAACTTTTGGCATCCTGCTCCCGTGCCGCCACGGTTGCCTGGCTCAGGTACACACGCGGCACCAAGGCCAACTGGCCGTTCACCTCCTGGTTTTCGTACCAGA
>NZ_BSFN01000057.1 GCF_027922365.1 Pseudomonas turukhanskensis | reverse complement strand
TTGGCATCCTGCTCCCGTGCCGCCACGGTTGCCTGGCTCAGGTACACACGCGGCACCAAGGCCAACTGGCCGTTCACCTCCTGGTTTTCGTACCAGACAATATCGTCTTTCAAGCCGGCAATTTGCTCGGCAGTCAGCGCTCGACCCACCACAAAACCAGCCTCGGCGGCTAACGCGGCGCCCTTGTCCATCAGCTGTTTGACCAGATCGCTATCACTCAGGCGCAGGCTCTGGGCCAGGAAATTACCCACCCGCTGCTCAACGCTTTGCACGATCAGTTGATGATCAAAATAGGCATCGCCCAGCACCGTTACACTTTGGCCTGGGACGTAGCCGATCTTGTCCAGGAAGTATTCAGAACCCATGAATTGGCTCTGATCGATGTACTGAACGCGGGTTTCGTACAGCGGTTTTATCCGCGCAAATGCATCGCTGTCAGCCGCCGGTTGGCTTGGGCGGAATAATGGGTTTCTTAACTGTTGCTCCAGCACGTCTTTGGCGCCGTCGCGCTTGGTACTGAACTGCGCATCCAGTTCCCCCTCCAGGGTCTGCACGGTTTCGCTGCCCACCTGTGCCGTGATGGAGCGCTGCGCCCCCCAGTTGCTGCCATCACCGTTGGTAAAGGTGCCACCCTCGTGCAAAAACGCC
>NZ_BSFN01000056.1 GCF_027922365.1 Pseudomonas turukhanskensis | reverse complement strand
GCACCCTGATTACGCACATCACCGGCCGCCACAATCTGCACCGAGCCTGGGGCGTTGAGTTCGCCCGTGATGGTGATGTCGTGGGCAGACAAGGTAAATAAATTGGCCGCCTGCGGGGTTTTAAAGGCCGCATCGATCAACAGGCTAGCGTTGTTTTTAAAGCTCAGGCTGGCAGTGTTTTGCGAGCTGATCAGGGCACTGTTCTGGTAGCTGCCAAGCGTAAGGGACAGGTCGTTGCCGGCCAGCAGTTCACTGGCCGAAGCAGTAAACGAAAGGGCATCAATGGCGAGGTTGTTGCTGGCCTGGATCGAGGCTTGGGTTTCGCTGTAAAAGGCGTTTTGCGCGGTTAGCTCAATATCGCTACCCAGAATCCGGGCCCTGCCGCGGTTGCGGATATCCCTGGCTTTTACGCGAATGGTCTCGCCTGCCACTACACCGCCAGCGGTGTTTTCGACGAGGCTGCCGGACTCAATGGTTAGCGTTTCACCCGCCGCCAATGTCGCGCCGATGTTAAGCACAGACCCTTTAACATCAACACGTAGCGCGTTATCGGCGACCACCTGGGCCGATGCCTGATTGGTCAGGCTGCCGCCCTTGAGTGTCAGGGTAGCGGCCGCCAGGGTGGCCGCGTCATTGAGCACATGCCCGCGCAACTCGATGTTCAACCCCGCGTCCGCCACTATCTGCGCAGCCGCTTTGTTACCCAGGCTGGCTGCAGTCAGATTGATCGTGGTGGCGGCAAGGGTGGCGGCGTCGTTGAGCAGTGCGCCCACCACCTCCAGGGTCAGCGTGGTTTGCGCATATATTCCGCTGCCGCTTTGATTGGTAAGCGTGTCGCTAACGCGCAACTGCGCCGTGTCGCTGCCGTAAAACGTACCGCCATTGCGGTTGTCCACCTGCTTGGCAGTCACCGTCAGGGTTTTACCCCGCACCAGGCCTGCGTTATTGCTCAGGCTTTGGGTGTTGATGGCCAGGGTTTGGCCGGCCTGGA
>NZ_BSFN01000055.1 GCF_027922365.1 Pseudomonas turukhanskensis | reverse complement strand
GGCTTCATCGAATCGGGAGATCGAGTGATGCCTTGGCCGGAGCGCAGCACTATGTCGATAAGGCGTGAATTTGTTCTGCTGGCGGGACAGCCCCAAAGCAATGTGCGGGAGCTTTGTCGTCGGTATGGCATCAGTCCCAGGACCGGTTACAAATGGCTGGATCGGTACCGTGAGCAAGGCGATGCCGGTTTACAGGATCGGTCCCGACGCCCCCTGAACAGTCCAGGGCGCAGCGACCCGAATGTGGAGCAGGCGGTAGTGCAGCTGCACCATCGCTATCCGTATTGGGGCGCTCGTAAACTGCGTAGCTTGCTGGCTGCGGACAGGGAACCACCTCACCACAGCACCATCGAGGCGATCCTCAAGCGCCACGATTGCCGCGTCCTCTATCACAGCGAGCAAACGCAACCGCCGGCCAACCGCCGTTTTGAGCATCCGAACCCAAATGATCTCTGGCAAATCGACTTCAAAGGCCACGTTGCCCTCAACGATCGCCGTTCGTCTCGCTGCCACCCCTTGACCCTGTTGGACGATCACTCGCGCTTCTCGCTCTGTCTGCAAGCCTGCGAGGGAGAGCGGCTGGAGCTGGTCAAGCCGCGTCTGATCGAGGTTTTTCGTCAATACGGTTTGCCGTTGCGCATCACTGCGGATAACGGACCGCCCTGGGGCTCGAACATCGCTGGCGGGCTATCCACGCTGGAGGTCTGGCTGATGCGTTTGGGGATCGAGGTAAGCCATAGCCGGCCTTACCACCCCCAGACTCAGGGCAAGTTGGAACGCTTTCATCAGACGCTCAAACGTGAAGTCTTGCATCGCTCGTTTAGCGATCTGCAGCACTGTCAGCAGGTAATGACCCGATGGCGAGACGAGTACAACCACTACCGACCGCATGAAGCGCTGGAGCAACGGCCGCCCATAGAACGTTATCGGCCCAGCCCACGTGGCTACCCGGAGCAACTGCCAACAATCGAATACGAACCGGGCGATCACGTGGTGAAAGTACGCCAGACAGGGCAGGTGTATTTCAAAGGACTGAACGTGTTCGTGAGCGGCGGTTTACA
>NZ_BSFN01000054.1 GCF_027922365.1 Pseudomonas turukhanskensis | reverse complement strand
CACGGTTTCGCTGCCCACCTGTGCCGTGATGGAGCGCTGCGCCCCCCAGTTGCTGCCATCACCGTTGGTAAAGGTGCCACCCTCGTGCAAAAACGCCTTGCCCGCAGATATCTCGGCCTGGGTAGCGGCGTAGTAGTTCTGGGTTCTCTTCGTGCCGTTGGCTTTGAAATCACTCCAGCGCGTGCGCAACTGCGCGTGGCTGAGGGCTTTCCAGTCGGCGCCTAGCACGGCACTGAGCAGTTGGTTGGCACCCGCTTTGTTCACCAGCTTGAGCGCATCAACCCAGTTCGCGCTGCCGCCGCTCGGGCTGAAGAAGTCGTCCAGCAGGCCATACAAACCCTGCGGGTAGTACTTGCGCCCTGACGGACTGAGCGCCCGCGAGTTACTCCAGTAGTACTCCGCCGGTGAGGCTTTGAGGATATCGATCAAGGTCTTTGTCGCGGCCATCCCTTGGTTATCGAGATGACCGTCCACCAGCACATTGCCAGTCGCAGCCATCAAACCGCCCAGGTTGTGCACCCTGGCTCCGCTGCCCTTGGCTTCGTCTTGGTTTAGCAGCAGATCACCGCCAGCCTTGATCACCGCCTGCTCGACGGTCAGGTTGGACGTGTAAATCGGTACTTCAATTTTGATGTTCCAGTAATCGCGCTCAATCAAACCATCGGCCTTGGTATGCCAAACGTCTTCTTTATCCACGCCCTTGTTTGCTACGCCGCCGCTGCTCTGGCTAAGGTTTTCCAGCAGCGGCGTGTCGATCCACAGGTTTTTTTGCGCCTCAATGCGCCCGACGTTGTTTTGTAGTTTGCGCCCGGCACTCAGGCTCATATCGCCTTGGGCCAGCAGTTGGCTGTTAACCCCGTTGAGCAGTTGGGTACCGGCCAGCAAGAAGAGGTCTTCGCCCGCCCAGATCAGCTTGCCGGCTTGGTTGTCGATCAGGCCGTTGGCGGTAATCGCCAGGGTTTTGCCAATAATGACCGCACCCTGATTACGCACATCACCGGCCGCCACAATCTGCACCGAGCCTGGGGCGTTGAGTTCGCCCGTGATGGTGATGTCGTGGGCAGACAAGGTAA
>NZ_BSFN01000053.1 GCF_027922365.1 Pseudomonas turukhanskensis | reverse complement strand
CACGGTTTCGCTGCCCACCTGTGCCGTGATGGAGCGCTGCGCCCCCCAGTTGCTGCCATCACCGTTGGTAAAGGTGCCACCCTCGTGCAAAAACGCCATGCCCGCAGATATCTCGGCCTGGGTAGCGGCGTAGTAGTTCTGGGTTCTCCTCGTGCCGTTGGCTTGGAAATCACTCCAGCGCGTGCGCAACTGCGCGTGGCTGAGGGCCTTCCAGTCGGCGCCTAGCACCGCGCTGAGCAGTTGATTCACCTCTGGTGTCTCCACCAGTTTGAGCGAGCTCACCCAATCGCTGCTCCAGCCATTGGGTCGCAACAGGTTACTCAGCAGGTTGTACAGGCTGAGCGACACCGGGTCGCCATCACCTGTCCAAATCGAGGACGTGCTCCAGCGTGTCTCGGTAGTGGCGCCTTGCAGCAGTTCCACTAAGCTCTTGCTTGCCGACAACCCGAGGTTTTCCAGGTTGCCGTCGACCACCACATTGCCGGTGGCCGCCATCAATCCGCCGACATTGCGGACGGTGGCCTTGGTGTTGTGGGCGCTGTCCTGGTTGTGGGCGCTGTCCTGGTTGAGCAATAAATCACCGCCGGCTTTGATCACCGCCTGTTTTACCGCGAGGTTTGAGGCATACACCGGCAACGTAATTTTGGTGTTCCAGTAATCGCGCTCAACCAACCCATCGGATTTAGAATACCAAGCGTCTTCCTTGGCCTCGCTGGCAGCCAACACACCACCGCTGGCTTGGCTAAGGTTTTCCAGCAGCGGCGTGTCGATCCACAGGTTCTTTTGCGCCTCAATGCGCCCAACGTTGTTTTGTATTTTGCGCCCGGCACTCAGGCTCATATCGCCCATCGCCAGCAGTTGGCTGTTAACCCCGTTGAGCAGTTGCGTACCGGCCTGCAAGAAGAGGTCTTCGCCCGCCCAGATCAGCTTGCCGGCTTGGTTGTCGATCAGGCCGTTGGCGGTAATCGCCAGGGTCTTGCCAATAATGACAGCACCCTGATTACGCACATCACCGGCCGCCACAATCTGCACCGAGCCTGGGGCGTTGAGTTCGCCCGTGATGGTGATGTCGTGGGCAGACAAGGTAA
>NZ_BSFN01000052.1 GCF_027922365.1 Pseudomonas turukhanskensis | reverse complement strand
GACACCAAGGCCACGCTGAACCTGCGCAACGCCTATTTCAACCGCAACTTCACCAACCCGGACAACGGCCAGGGCAAGGCTGAAGAGTGGACGCAAAACTTTATTCTCGACGTGAAATCCGGCTATACCCCGGGCCCCGTCGGCTTTGGCGTGGACGTACTGGGTTTGTACTCGCTGAAACTCGACGGCGGTAAAGGCACCCGCGGCACGCAGCTATTACCGGTGCACCGCAACAACGAACCCGCCGATGACTTCGGCCGCCTGGGCGTTGCCGCCAAGGCCAAGGTTTCCAAGACTGAACTGAAGGTCGGCGAGTGGATGCCGGTGCTGCCGATTCTGCGCTCCGACGACGGCCGCTCCCTGCCGCAAACCTTCCGTGGCGGTCAGGTGACGTCGCAGGAAATCGACGGCCTTACCTTGTACGGCGGCCAGTTCCGCCAGAACAGCCCGCGCAACGATGCGAGCATGGAAGACATGTCTATGAACGGCGTGCCCGACGCTGTGTCCGACCGCTTCAACTTCGGCGGCGGCGAATACACCTTTAACGAGAAACGCACCACCGTTGGCGTGTGGTATGCCGAACTGGAAGACATCTACCAACAGCAATACTTCAACGTACTGCACAGCCAGCCCATCGGTGATGTGACGCTCGGCGCCAACCTGGGTTACTTCACTGGCAAGGAAGACGGCAGCCAGCTGGCGGGCGACCTTGATAACAAAACCGCTTTCGCCATGCTCTCGGCCAAGTACGGCGGCAGCATCTTCTACATCGGCTTGCAGAAAGTCAGCGGCGACGACGCCTGGATGCGCGTCAACGGCACCAGCGGCGGCACCCTGGCCAACGACAGCTACAACTCCAGCTACGACAACGCCAAGGAAAAATCCTGGCAAGTGCGCCATGACTACAACTTCGCCGCTGTTGGCGTGCCAGGCCTGACGATGATGAACCGCTATATCAGCGGCGATAACGTGCACACCAGCACCGTTACCGACGGCAAGGAATGGGGCCGCGAGTCGGAGCTGGCCTACACCGTGCAGAGCGGTACGTTCAAAAACCTCAACGTCAAATGGCGTAACTCCACCATGCGCCGCGACTTCAACACCAATGAGTTTGATGA
>NZ_BSFN01000051.1 GCF_027922365.1 Pseudomonas turukhanskensis | reverse complement strand
GCCTCTGCGGCGTTCAAGAAGGCCTTGATCGAGCGAGCCCTGAGTGCTGAGCTTGGCCACCACCTGGGCTATCCGCCGGGCGCGCAGCGCCCAGAGGATGAAACCAACCAGCGCAATGGTAAAAGCGGCAAGACTGTTCTAACTGGTGATGGCCCGCTCCGACTGGATATTCCTCGCGACCGTGACGGCAGTTTTTCTCCCATCCTGATTCCCAAGCACGAGCGCCGTTACACCGGATTCGACGACAAGATCATCGCCATGTATGCCCGCGGAATGACTGTCAGAGAAATCCGTGCGTTTCTTTCCGAGCAGTACGGTACGGACGTTTCTCCCGACTTCATCAGCTCTGTAACCGATGAGGTCATGGCAGAGATCGGTGCATGGCAACAGCGTCCTTTGGAGCCGATGTATCCGGTTATTTTTTTCGATGCGCTGCGAGTCAAAATCCGCGAAGAGGGGCTGGTTCGCAATAAAGCGATCTACTTGGCCCTGGGTGTTTTGCCTGACGGAACACGCGATATTCTCGGCATTTGGATCGAAACTTCCGAGGGCGCCAAATTCTGGATGAAGGTTTTCAACGACCTTAAGACACGCGGCGTCGAAGACGTGTTGATTGCTGTGACCGATGGCCTTAAAGGCATGCCAGAAGCCCTCAGCGCCGTATTTCCAGAAACGACACTGCAAACATGCATTGTTCACCTGATCCGTAACAGTCTTGATTACGCGGCTTGGGATAAGCGTCGTGAACTGGCCAAGGCGCTCAAACCGATCTATCAGGCAGTCACCGCCGAAGCTGCCGAGCAGGCGCTGGATGCGTTTGAAAGCGGGCCATGGGGCAAGCAGTATCCGACGGTAGTGGCTGCTTGGCGCCGCGCTTGGGATCGTGTGATCCCATTTTTCGTTTTCCCGCCTGCGATCCGAAAAGTGATCTACACGACCAACGCCATCGAGAGCATCAACGCTCAACTGCGCAAGATCATCAAAACCCGAGGTCACTTCCCGACCGACGATGCGGCAACAAAACTGATCTGGCTTGGGCTGCGCAATATCACAGCAAACTGGGGCTCAGCGGCCCATGACTGGAAAAGTGCGATGAATCAATTCGCGATTCTGTACGGAGATCGATTTATCAGGCCAACCTGGTAAAAGCATGGCCTGCCTAACGGCAGGCCGTTACCGGCCCGCACACAAAAAATCTGACAGTCCC
>NZ_BSFN01000050.1 GCF_027922365.1 Pseudomonas turukhanskensis | reverse complement strand
GTAGATACCGTCTTGCCCATCAGTGGGCAAGCGCCTTTTGCACATCGAAGGGTTGTCCCGATTTGAGTACACCATAGGCGATGTGCAGCAGCTTGCGCATCGCCGCGCACACGACCTGCTTTCCAGCCTTACCGCCTTCACGCATACGCTGCGCAAGGGCTTTGACGGCGGCGTTGCTGCTTAGCGATGACACCCCAGGCATGTACATGGCCGCGCGCAGGCGTGACGACCCTGTCCGAGATATCCGTACCTGGCCTCGATAGTTACCCGACTCCTGCAGCCGCGGGTTCAAGCCAACAAATGCGACCATGGCTCGAGCACTCTCGAACCTCAGCGGATCACCTAACTCACCCAGGAGCTGAGCGGCCGTTTTCTGGCCGATACCATCGATGCTCACCAAAAGATCGCGTTTGCCACGCAAGTCGGGATCATTGTCGATGTGGTCGCGGATCAGTTTTTCCGTTTCTGCGATTTGCGCAGCCGTGTGCGACATCATTGATTGAATGGAGGGCTGTACGTTGGCATCAGCCACGCTCAGGCGGTTCTCCTCCATCCGATGGATTTCTTGAAGATCCGTCAAACGGCGCAAAAGCGCTCGCAGCTGCCGGGTAGCCTTGGGCTCAGGTTGCCAGGCCCGCAACTGATCAGCATGGCGCAAGCCATAGTCAGCGATCAGCTTGGCATCGGTCTTATCGGTCTTAACCCGCTGCAACTGGCTCTTGGCATAACTGGAAATCTGCGCAGGATTCATCACGCAGATGCGATAACCCAGCCCATAAAGGTACTCAGCCAACGCCTCGTGATAGATGCCAGTGGCCTCCATCACGATCCAGGCTTGTGGCTCGCTGTGCTGCTCCAACCACCCGCGCAGGGTCTCAAAGCCCGTAGTCGAATTGGGTACCTTGCCCTTGGTGCGGTGCTTGCCGTTGGTTTGCAGAGTGGCGATATCAAAACTGTTTTTGGCAATGTCGATGCCGACGATGCTGCTCATAATCTCTCCTCATCTCGCTGGATAGATCATCACTGCACTCGGTCCTACCTTGTGAATACTGGCTCCCGCATGAGCGTGGCCTTAGATACCGTTCGGACTTTTCGAGTGAGTGTGGAGGGCTGAAGCACTATCTACAAAGCAGGCTCTATGGCCTAAGGGTGTGCCCGGCTTTCAAACCCTCCCCCGATGATCAGTCGGAGACTATCTCCTCTTTCGAGGAGGAGTCGAGATACAAGGGTGTGC
>NZ_BSFN01000049.1 GCF_027922365.1 Pseudomonas turukhanskensis | reverse complement strand
TGAACTGGTCAAGTAATAGTGGACACCAGTTAAGGTTTCACGCCGCGAGCTTTTCCCTCGTAACTGGAGATTGATATCCGTTGTAGCTGTGGAGCCTGGCAGTGTTGTAGCGAGTAACGTAGCGCTGCACATCTAACCGGGCTTCGTATTCTGTTACATAGCCTGCTTCAGGCACCCACTCGGACTTCAGGCTTCCAAAAAAACGCTCTATTGGAGCGTTGTCCCAGCATTCGCCTTTACGACTCATGCTTTGTTGGTGTCCGTGCCTTGCCAGCTCATTTCTGAATTTATGGCTGGTGTATTGGCAACCCTGGTCTGAGTGAAACAGTACGCCATAAGGACGTCCTCTTAGCTCTACCGCCATCCGCAAGGCCTCGCATACCAACTCGGCATCGGAAACCATCGAGAAGGACCAGCCCACAATCCGGCGAGCAAACAAGTCCATAACCGCCGCAAAGTACATCCAGCGCTTCCCCACCTGGATGTATGTCACGTCACCACACCACACTTGGTTGGCCGCCGAAACGTCAAATGCTCGCTTGAGTACATGCGGTGCCACCAACGACTCCACGCCAGATGATGTGTACTTATGACGTCGGCGTTGCCGGCTCACAATGCCTGCTTCTCTCATCAGGCTGCGAGCCATAAAGCGGCCCACACGATGACCGCTGGCTTGAAGCTCCTTGGCCAGGGTTCGAGCACCTGCCGAGGCTCTGGAGGCCCGGTGATGCTTGATCAGCAATGACTTGAGCGTCTCCCGCCCCAGATTCACCTTGGTCTGCCGCCTACGCCACGCGTAAAAACCACTACGACTGAGTCCGAACACCCGACAGCAATCCTTTACGCAAAAACGCTCACCCAACTGCTCGATCAGCGCGAACGACCGTTGGTGTCCCGCAGCAGGAGAGCGCCAGCCTTTTTTAGGATTTCAATATCCAGGTCTTTTTGCCTAAGTAAGGCTTTGAGTTGTTGGATTTCGAGCTGCTCCGCAGTAATCGCTTTGGCCCCAGATGGGGTCGAGCCTAAACGCTCTTGGCGGACCTGATCGATCCACCGACGCAATGCGGTCGGCCCAATACCCAGACTTGTACAGACATCGGGAACGCTCTGGCCTTCATCCAACACCATGCTGGCAGCCTTGAGCTTAAACTCACCTGAATAGGATTTACGCATTCAAAACACCTCAGATTTGGGCGCCATGATAGCGCCCGAGTGAAGTGTCCAAAATCATTAGGCCAGTTCAG
>NZ_BSFN01000048.1 GCF_027922365.1 Pseudomonas turukhanskensis | reverse complement strand
ACCTCCACCGAGTCGCCATCCTGATTCAGGACGTCGAGCCCGGATTCGGGCACGTCTCCCGACGTGCTCTGTGACACCATGATCTTTCTGGCCATCAGGCTCAGACAGGTCATCTGCGAGGTGCCCGCGTAGCCCAGGTAGATCACCTTGACCGGCTGTTTCTGGCCGATGCGCCAGGAGCGCCGTGCGGCCTGCTGCAACGAGTACACGTTGTAGCCCGACTGAAGGAACACGATCGTCGGGAACTCCAACAGATCCAGCCCCGTCTTGACCAGTTCGGGATTGGTGATGAGCACGTCAATGCCACGGTCCAACTGCTCGGCGATCCAGTCCTCACGTCGAGAGGCCTCCACGCTTGCGCGCAGTACCGCGACCTTGAGGCCTTCCTGCTCCAGCAACAGCTTGAGCCTTGACGTCGTATCGCGGGTACCGGTGTAGACGCTGTAGACCAGGGTCTTGCGACCCTCCGCTTTCTCCTGGCGACAGATCTCGATCAGCTCGCGCTCCTTCGGCATCACCTCCAGTTCGTTGAACTGGGCGGCGACGAATGCCAGCGACTCGCGCGTACGAGGATGGTTGACCGTCTCCGGCCTGAAGCAGCAATCCGGCCAGGCCAATAGCACATTGAGGACCACGCCCAGCAACGTCGTGTCGCGTTTCGCCAGTGCTTGCTTCAATGCTGCGCTCAACCGTCCCGCCAGATCGCGATAGGCCGAGGCTTGCGCCGTGTCCATCGCGACCTCACGAAACTCCTCGTCGTAGGGCGGCAGCACGTTGCCACCGATGTCCTTCAACTTTAGGAACACGGTGAACGGCAAGACACAGCGCAACACGCCCTTTGGGCCGAAGCCCGGTGCCTTGACCGTGCGCACCGATACCTTGGAGCCTTTGGCGGTCTTGTGCGCCGTACCCGTGCTTTCGGAATAGATGTCCTTGAGCACACCATGATCGCGCATGAACGCCATCGCGGCCGACGTCATGCTGCCTTGCTGGGTCGGGCGGTAGCCGTCTTCGATCATCCGCCCAGGCAAGGCGCGGAACAGCAGGTGAAAAAGGTCGTCGCCGTAGCCGCCCATGAGCGTGCCGGTGAGCAAGAGCGTCTTGCGTGCTTTCGCGGCGAGAACACCCATGGCTTGGCCTTGCGCGCTTCCGCCATTTTTGTACTCGTGCGCCTCGTCGGCGATGAGCAGGTCGAACGTGCCTTGCGGCAGGTAGCGTTTGATGAATTCGGACGGCTGATAGCCGCCCTCGCCGAAGCCGAACTCCATCGAGGCCATCGCACGCTCCATGCGCTGGGCTTGCCGATCCGAGAAGACCAATTCGCCGCTACCGTCCATCAGGTTAATGAACTCGTGGATGTTGTCCCCGAGCATCGACGCGAGGAACCCATCACCGAACTTCTGCATCAACTTCTGTGCGGTGACTTCGCCAATCGTGGGAATACGCTTCAGCGCCTTGAGCACGGCGGAGGACTGGTCGCTGGCGGGCAAGCCCCTGGGACGAATCAGCGTCCACAACGGTGCAGCACAATGGCTGCACTTGCGGCGATATTCCTCGGCTTCGAGTTCGATCGGGTTGATCGGCTCGCCGTCGAGGTCGGTGATGACGTGGCCACAGTCAGGGCAGGCGCCCACGTCGCCGTGGCGCGTGCGATGCCGGGTGAAGACCGGCTTCCAGTGAAAACCCATCCGCATGCGCACGCGGCCCAGGACGAAGAACTCCTGAGCCTGTGGCGATACGCCCAACTGCTCGCGCAGCTTCAGCAGTTTGACCAGCGTGTCCGGGCCGTTGAGCACCCAGACCTTGGCACCGGCCACCGTCTCCTGGATTTCCCGCCGCCACTTGTAGACT
>NZ_BSFN01000047.1 GCF_027922365.1 Pseudomonas turukhanskensis | reverse complement strand
GTAAGCGCTCCATAAACCCCACCTCCCGCTGGTGGGGTTTTGCGTTTTAAAGTGGCGTTGTGGGTTTGCAGTTCCACGGCAGCAGCGCTTCGTAGCCTTCGATGCAATTGGCCTGAGGCAGGCGTTCGAGGATGTGACGCAGGTAGGCGTAAGGCTCTTGGTGGTTGGCCTTGGCGGTTTCGATCAGGCTGTAGATTTGCGCGCTGGCAGTGGCGCCCTTGGGTGTGTCGCTGAACAGCCAGTTCTTTCGGCCGATGACGAAGGGCCGGATGGCTCGCTCGGCGGCGTTGTTGTCGATCGGCAGGTGGCCGCCTTCGGCGTAGCGCTCCAGCCGGCTCCAGTTGTTGGCCAGGTAGTTTACGGCTTTGCCCAAGGCATTCTGTGCGGTAACTTGCGGCTGAGTTTTCTCCAGCCAGTTTTTCAGTTGAGCGAGGATCGGCAGGCTATGTTGCTGGCGACCCTGATAACGTTGTTCGGGGATGGCGTCTTTTAGGTCGCGCTCGATGCCGTACAGTTTGTTGATCAGGTTTAGCGCCACGTCGGCCCGTCCGGTTTTGCCCTTGGGCTGCACCTTCTGCGCCTCAATAAATTTACGTCGCGCATGCGCCAGGCAGGCTAAGCGCTCAACCCCGGCTTGCGCGGCCACGGCGTTGTAGCCGGCGTAGTCGTCGGTCATCAAGTAACCGCGGTAGCCCGCGAGCAGGCGCAGCGGCACGTCCTGCGCACGGCTGGTGGTATAGTCGAACAGGATTACTGGCCTGTCTGGCGGGCCGCCGGTTTGCACCCACATCCACGATTGGCTGCTCGGCTCACGCCCCGGCTCTTTGAGCACCTGCACACGGGTCTCATCGCAGTGCAGTACCGGGTAGTCCAGCAACTGGTCGCGTATCAAGTTGAGCAGCGGTTGTAGCAGCGCGCCACACTGGATCACCCAGCGCGCCAAGGTCTGGCGCGGGATGTCGATACCGTGCCGGCTGAGCATCCTCTCAAAGCGGTACAGCGGGATGCCGTCGGCGTATTTTGTTGTTAGCAGCATGGCCAGCACGCTGGGGCTGGCTAGGCTTTTCTCGATCAACTGCGCCGGCTTATCGGCAGTGATCGGCGCGGTTTCGCAGGTCTTGCAGGCGTAGGTTTTGCGGATGTGTTTGATCACCCGGACTTGCATCGGGATGATTTCCAGCTGCTCGCTGGTTTCTTCACCGATGACCTGTTTGCGGCAACCACACTCACAGGTCAGTTCGTGCTCGGGCAGCTCGTGGACGACTTCGACACGCGGCAGTTCAGCGGGCAACGGCTTACGCTTGCCACGACGCTTAACCGGAGCGACAACCTCTTCCTCGACGTCATCGGCAACGGCTTCAGGCGCAGTGTCGGTGAGGTTTTCAGCCTCGTTGAAGAACTCTAGCTGCGGTGAGTCAGGATCGGCACTCTGCTCGGACTTACGGCCGAACAGACGCTGGAGCAGCAGGGCGTTTTGTTCGCGCAGACGCTCAATTTGTCCATCCTTTTCCGACATCCGCACGCTCGCCGACAGCAGCAACTGCTTGAGCAAAAAAGGATCGTCGGGGAGGGTTTCGGGCATGGAAATCATGCCGTGGATTATACCGAATCAGGTGACGAAGCGCGGCGTCAGCAGCTTGTGCGGCTGGTTACCCCAGAGATCGATTCCATCCAAAAGTTGGTTCAATTCACGCACCGTCAACTCAATGGCTTCATCGCCCGCATCCGGCTTAGTTTTGAAGCGTTCGGCCTCTAGACGCTTGAGCCACAGACAGAAACCGTTGCGATGCCAGTAGAGAATTTTCACTTGGCTACGCGTGCGATTGAGGAACACAAATAATACTGGGTCGAACACCGCCACCTTGATATCCAGCTCGACCAGAGCGGCCAAGCCATTGATGGATTTACGGAAATCCACTGGCTTGGGATAAAGATAAACGGCTTTAACCTTGGGATCGGGGCGCATCATGGGCTGGCTCCAGAAAGAAAATCGGGAGCACAGCATCAGGTCGTACTTGGGTCATTTGAAGGTGGGGTTTATGGAGCGCTTAC
>NZ_BSFN01000046.1 GCF_027922365.1 Pseudomonas turukhanskensis | reverse complement strand
GGCCGAGAAAAAACCGCTGCAAGTGGCCCGCCCCGATGTACGGGCGCTCTTTGAAGAGCGTCTGGCCTCTGGCCCGGTGGACACCAGCCAGGGCTCGTCACTGAGCGTGATTGCCGGGGGTGATATCGACCTGACCGGCGCCATCATCCAGGCCGACAACGTGCTGCTGCAAACCCGTGGCAACCTGAACATGGCCGACCTGCACGAGGTGCACTCTGACTTTGATGCGGTGGGTGCTACGGGTTTTTTCTCGCAAATCGACATCACCGAAATGGCCTCATCGGCCAACTCGGTCGGCAATAGCCTAAATGCCAAAAACCTGGCGGTGCAGGCCCAAGGCGACTGGAACATTACCGGTGGTGAAATCAACGCCCAGACCAGTGCCGTGCAAGTGGGCGGTGACATGACCGTGGCAGCTGGCAAAGACATGGCCTACCACGAGAAAACCGTCAAGACCACGCAACTGGTTCTCGGGGGTGGCATAGGCGCCGGTGGTTATGAAGCCAATGGCCTTGTAGGCTCGGCGCCGGAGATTGATACCAAGCTGGCCGCGCCCTTTAGCAAAGAAGAAGACAGCAGTTCGGTGCGCGGCAACGCTGGCCGCGGGGCCGGCGCGCAAGACCTGGCCACCGCTGGCACGGGGACGCGCAGAGGGGCGAACCAGGGCCGTGGCAGCACCAGTGGTGCCAACATCAAGGTGGGGATTGAGGCGATAACCACCACCGACACCAGCGAATCGACCACCTACCGAAACGCGCAGTTGAATCTGGGTAGCGGCAGCGTGGATGTAGCCGGCACCTTTGATTTTGGCGGTGCCGATATAAATGCCGGTTATCAATTAAGCCCCGAAGAGCGGGCGAAGTTGACCCCGCAGGAACGGGTCGCCGCAACCGAAGCCATGCCGACGCTGGATATCAGTGCGGGCGAGATCAAGACCAGCAAATACGAAAGCACCGAAAAAACCACCCACAGCCGCGAAGAGCTGTTTATTGGCTACACCGCCGAGGCGCACTCCTCGCTGGTGGATGTGGCGACCCAGGCTGCCGAAACCGCGCATAAAGCCAAGGGCACCGATGCGGTGAATGACCCGAATGCGCCGGCTGGCTCCTCCAAAACGATGGCGATGGCCAATGGCGAAATGGAGATAGACCCGCTGCTGACCGCCATCAAGGCCGCGGGCTTGGCCACCCAGGTCGCCTTTAGTGAAGTGGCCGGCGCCACGGCCACCTTTGGCCTTCAGCACACAAAAGAAAACCGAGAAAGCCAAAGCCGCGCGGAAAACATCAACCAAATTGGCGGCAACATCAGCCTGACCTCCACCAAAGGCGATATCGCCCTTAACGGTGTAAACCTGCAAGGCGGCAAGGTGGCGATCAAATCTGCCGGCAACCTGACCCAGCAGGCTGCGAAAAGCAGCACCAGCAGTAGCGAGTCGGTGAGCAACCACTCCGTTGGCGTGACCGCCAGCGCCGGTTTGTCCCCCACGGGCGCAGGCATGGGCCTGTCGTTCGGTGCCAGCGGCAGCTACGACGAAACCACCAGCAAAAGCACCAGTTACACCAATGGGTTGATCAGCGGCACCGAAGTGAGCATTGAAACCGCGGGCGATCACAACCTGATCGGCTCGAACATCAAAGGCAACCAGGTCAGTGCCAAGATTGGTGGCAACCAAACCATCACCAGCGTGCAAGACACCAGCGAGATGGACCACACGCGTGGCAGCTGGAGCGCGAGTGTCGGGGTGGCGATCACCACCAATGGGCTGGTGCAAGGCACGGGCAGTGGCAGCGCCTCGGGCGGCAAGGATTTCGACAACAGCAAACTCACCGCCGAACAGGCCGGCATCAGTGCCGACAGCCTGAACCTGAATGTGGCGGGCAACCTCAACCTCACAGGCGCCCATATCACCTCCAAGCCAGGCCAGGGCAGCGTCGATGTCGGCGGCAAGATCACCGCGCAGACGCTGCAAGACAGGCGTGAAAAAGACGGTGGTTATGGCGGTGGCGGCGGTGGTGTCAGCCAAAACGGCTTGCCGACCGCAACGGTGGAATTTGGCCGCGTAGACCAAGTGAATTACAAAGCCGACAACCTGGCGACCATCGATGTGGGCGACCCCGGCAAGGTCAACGCCGCTGGCGGTATTAGCGGCCAGTTGAACACCGATGCGAGCAAGCAACTGAACGTCACGCAGAACAAGCGAGTGGCGGGCACGGAAGTGAAGATCGAGATTTCCATCAGCGATGCGCAGGACATCAAAGCCGGGGTGAAAAAACTCTTCAAGCCCAAAGCCGGTGGCGGCAAATACATCGTTGATGCGCCGAGCAGCCGCGGCGGACAAACCAAACAAAGCGACACCAGCAGCACTACCCCCAGCAACACAGCGCCAGACGTAAACATAGCGAAAGGCA
>NZ_BSFN01000045.1 GCF_027922365.1 Pseudomonas turukhanskensis | reverse complement strand
TATGGCCTAAGGGTGTGCCCGGCTTTCAAACCCTCCCCCGATGATCAGTCGGAGACTATCTCCTCTTTCGAGGAGGAGTCGAGATACAAGGGTGTGCAGGACCGAACGCGGGCCGGCACACCCTTAAAAATCAGAACATGTCAGGGCGTAGTCATCCCCGCTGCATGCATAAACAGGCGCAACAGATACGACACCGCGCCCAAGGCCAGCACGCTGGCGGTCCAGATCGCCAGCAGCCAGCCGAGGCGCTTCCACAGCGGTTTTTTCTCGGTGTTTTCCATTGGCGGCTCTCCCCTAGTGATAGCCCTGATCCGGCGTCACCTTGCCGCGGAACACGTAGTAACTCCAGGCGGTGTACATCAGGATAAAGGGGATGATGAACAGCGCGCCCACCAGAATAAAGCCCTGGCTTTGCGGCGGCGCCGCGGCCTGCCAGATGCTTACCGACGGCGGAATGATGTTCGGCCACAGGCTGATGCCCAGCCCGCTGTAGCCGAGGAAAATCAATACCAGCGTAAGCAAAAACGGCGAGTAGTTGAGGTTGTTGTGCACGCTGCGCAGCAGACCGTAGAAGGTCACCAGCACCAGCACAGGCACCGGTAGAAAGTAGAACAGGTTGGGCAGGCTGAACCAGCGGTCGGCGATTTCGGCGTGCGCCAGCGGCGTCCACAGGCTGACCACCCCGGTAACCCCCAGCAGCACAAAGGCCAGCGGTCGCGCCAGGTCGTGCATCTGGCCCTGCAAACGGCCTTCGGTCTTCATGATCAGCCAGGTGCAGCCCAACAGCGCGTAGGCGGCAATCAGAGCAATCCCGCAGAAGATCGGGAACGGCGCCAGCCAGTCCAGGGAGCCACCGGCATACGCGCGGTTCACCACCGGCAGCCCGTCGATATAAGCCCCCAACGCCACGCCCTGAAAGAAGGTGGCGGTCAGCGAACCGCCGATAAAGGCCTTGTCCCAGATATGCCGTTTGCGCTCTTTGGCCTTGAACCGGAACTCGAACGCCACGCCACGGAAAATCAGGCCCAGCAGCATGAAAATCAGCGGCAGGTACAACGCGCTGAGCACCACCGAATAGGCCAGCGGAAAGGCGCCGAACAGCGCTGCACCGCCGAGCACCAGCCAGGTTTCGTTACCGTCCCAGACTGGCGCCACGGTGTTCATCATGATGTCGCGCTCGCCGTCGTCTTTAACGAACGGAAAGAGAATGCCGATGCCCAGGTCGAAGCCATCCATCACCACGTACATCATGATGCCGAAGACGATGATGACCGCCCAGATCAGTGAAAGATCAATGCCCATGGGTCGTGCTCCCGTCGTTGCCATCGTGGTTTTGGTCGGCTTCCAGGCCTTCACCCGGCGCCGACAACGGCCGCGCCGGTGTGCGGTGCTGGCCAGGGCCGCCAATGCCTTGTTCCTTACCCTCGTTGGTGACCGGGCCTTTGCGCACCAGGCGCACCATGTAACCCAGGCCCACGCCGAACAGGGCGAAGTACACCACCACGAACAGAATCAGGGTCAGGCTCATCTGCGCAAAGCTGTGGTTGGACGAAGCGTCTGCCGTGCGCATCAGGCCATACACCACCCAGGGCTGACGCCCGACTTCGGTGGTAAACCAGCCGGCGAGAATCGCGATCAGCCCCGAGGGCCCCATCCACAACGCCAGGTACAGAAACGGTCTGGACTCATACAGCTTGCCGCGAAAACGTAGCCACAAGCTCCACACGCCGGTGAGCAGCATCAACATGCCCAGGCCCACCATGATGCGGAACGACCAGAACACGATGGTGGAATTAGGCCGGTCTTCGGGCTTGAACTCCTTCAGCGCCGGCACTTGCTTGTCCAGGCTGTGGGTGAGGATCAGGCTGCCCAAGTACGGAATTTCGACGGCAAAACGGGTCTTCTCCGCTTCCATGTCGGGCCAGCCGAACAGGATCAGCGGGGTCGGCTCATTGCCGACGTTTTCCCAGTGGCCTTCAATGGCGGCAATTTTCGCCGGCTGGTGTTTGAGGGTGTTGAGGCCGTGGAAATCGCCAATGACCATTTGAATCGGCGCGACCAGCAACGCCAT
This sequence comes from Pseudomonas turukhanskensis, assembly GCF_027922365.1. Lineage (GTDB taxonomy): Bacteria > Pseudomonadota > Gammaproteobacteria > Pseudomonadales > Pseudomonadaceae > Aquipseudomonas > Aquipseudomonas turukhanskensis. The sequence continues at coordinate 1,152 of NZ_BSFN01000045.1, read as the reverse complement.
CCACATGGCCATCGACAGCATGCGGCGGATGGCCGGGTTGTCGCGCTTGCGCAGCAGGTGCCAGGCCGCCGAGGCGCCAACGAAGAACGCTGTGGCCAGGAAAGCGGCGGTGGACATGTGGATCAGGCGGTAGGGGAAGGACGGGTTGAAAATGATCTCAAACCAGTTAACCGGCACGATCCGGCCATCGACAATCGCGTGGCCTTGCGGGGTTTGCATCCAACTGTTGGAGGCCAGAATCCAGAACGTGGAAATCAGCGTGCCGATGGCGACCATGACCGTGGCGAAGAAGTGCAGGCCCGGGCCGACGCGGTTCCAGCCGAACAGCATCACGCCGAGGAAGCCGGCCTCAAGGAAGAAGGCCGTGAGCACTTCATACGTCAGCAGGGGCCCTGTGACCGCCCCGGCAAAGTCCGAGAACGCGCTCCAGTTGGTGCCGAACTGATAGGCCATCACCAGGCCTGACACCACGCCCATGCCGAAGTTGACCGCGAAGATCTTCGACCAGAAGTGGTAGAGGTCGCGGTAGGTTTCGTCGTTGGTCTTGAGCCACAGGCCTTCGAGCACGGCCAGGTAGCTGGCCAGACCGATGGTGATGGCTGGGAAGATGATGTGAAAGGAAATGGTGAACGCGAACTGCATTCGCGCCAGATCCAGCGCCTCTAAGCCAAACATGGATATTCCTCATCAAAAACGGTCAGCAAGCGTTCTCCGGGCCTTGTGTTAGCCCCGGAAAACGGCAATCGGTTCAGGAAATTATTGTTATGGCGGGCCTACAAAAGGATGGGCCAGGGGGCCTGCACGCAGTACGAAAGGGTGTACTGACGTGGGTCAAAGCCTAGCGCGTTTAGGGGGGAAGGGATTATGTGGTGGATTGTCGCGTGAAGTTATTTTTGTTGGGCGTTTTGTCTTGCGCCTTACGCGCGAGGCTTTTGTAGGGTGTGCTTCGCGCACCTTGCGGTTTATCAGGCGACTGCGTTTTTCTTCGTTAGCGCGTGTGCTGAACGTTTAGTTTCGCGCCTTACGCGCGAGTTTCTTTTTCCAATCGTCGGAATGGGGACTGTCAGATTTTTTGTGTGCGGGCCGGTAACGGCCTGCCGTTAGGCAGGCCATGCTTTTACCAGGTTGGCCTGATAAATCGATCTCCGTACA
>NZ_BSFN01000044.1 GCF_027922365.1 Pseudomonas turukhanskensis | reverse complement strand
TGAGGGGTTTGGAATTTAAGCTTGACGATGACCTACTCTCACATGGGGAAACCCCACACTACCATCGGCGATGCGTCGTTTCACTACTGAGTTCGGGATGGGATCAGGTGGTTCCAACGCTCTATGGTCGTCAAGCAATTCGGGTGGAGCGTCGCGTTAGCGCAGCTCCAAATTGGGTATGTGTATTCAGATTGGTATTTGCGATTCGAACTTTCGGTTCTTTCGTCTTCACACCGTCAATTTGCGTGCTTTCGCTAAGCAAATTGCTTGGGTGTTATATGGTCAAGCCTCACGGGCAATTAGTATGGGTTAGCTCAACGCCTCACAACGCTTACACACCCCACCTATCAACGTCGTAGTCTTCGACGGCCCTTCAGGGAGCTCAAGGCTCCAGTGAGATCTCATCTTGAGGCTAGTTTCCCGCTTAGATGCTTTCAGCGGTTATCTATTCCGAACATAGCTACCCGGCGATGCCACTGGCGTGACAACCGGAACACCAGAGGTTCGTCCACTCCGGTCCTCTCGTACTAGGAGCAGCCCCTCTCAAATCTCAAACGTCCACGGCAGATAGGGACCGAACTGTCTCACGACGTTCTAAACCCAGCTCGCGTACCACTTTAAATGGCGAACAGCCATACCCTTGGGACCGGCTTCAGCCCCAGGATGTGATGAGCCGACATCGAGGTGCCAAACACCGCCGTCGATATGAACTCTTGGGCGGTATCAGCCTGTTATCCCCGGAGTACCTTTTATCCGTTGAGCGATGGCCCTTCCATACAGAACCACCGGATCACTAAGACCTACTTTCGTACCTGCTCGACGTGTCTGTCTCGCAGTCAAGCGCGCTTTTGCCTTTATACTCTACGACCGATTTCCGACCGGTCTGAGCGCACCTTCGTACTCCTCCGTTACTCTTTAGGAGGAGACCGCCCCAGTCAAACTACCCACCATACACTGTCCTCGATCCGGATAACGGACCAGAGTTAGAACCTCAAAGTTGCCAGGGTGGTATTTCAAGATTGGCTCCACAAGAACTGGCGTCCTCGCTTCAAAGCCTCCCACCTATCCTACACAAGCAAATTCAAAGTCCAGTGCAAAGCTATAGTAAAGGTTCACGGGGTCTTTCCGTCTAGCCGCGGATACACTGCATCTTCACAGCGATTTCAATTTCACTGAGTCTCGGGTGGAGACAGCGCCGCCATCGTTACGCCATTCGTGCAGGTCGGAACTTACCCGACAAGGAATTTCGCTACCTTAGGACCGTTATAGTTACGGCCGCCGTTTACCGGGGCTTCGATCAAGAGCTTCGCGTTAGCTAACCCCATCAATTAACCTTCCGGCACCGGGCAGGCGTCACACCCTATACGTCCACTTTCGTGTTTGCAGAGTGCTGTGTTTTTAATAAACAGTCGCAGCGGCCTGGTATCTTCGACCGGCATGAGCTTACGCAGTAAATGCTTCACCCTCACCGGCGCACCTTCTCCCGAAGTTACGGTGCCATTTTGCCTAGTTCCTTCACCCGAGTTCTCTCAAGCGCCTTGGTATTCTCTACCCAACCACCTGTGTCGGTTTGGGGTACGGTTCCTAGTTATCTGAAGCTTAGAGGCTTTTCTTGGAAGCATGGCATCAACCACTTCGCGCTCTAATGAGCACTCGTCATCAGTTCTCAGCCTTAACCGCCCGGATTTACCTAAGCAGTCAGCCTACAACCTTAAACTTGGACAACCAACGCCAAGCTGGCCTAGCCTTCTCCGTCCCCCCATCGCAATAACTAGAAGTACAGGAATATTAACCTGTTTTCCATCGACTACGCTTTTCAGCCTCGCCTTAGGGACCGACTAACCCTGCGTCGATTAACGTTGCGCAGGAAACCTTGGTCTTTCGGCGTGGGTGTTTTTCACACCCATTGTCGTTACTCATGTCAGCATTCGCACTTCTGATACCTCCAGCAAGCTTCTCAACTCACCTTCACAGGCTTACAGAACGCTCCTCTACCGCATCACCTAAGTGATACCCGTAGCTTCGGTGCATGGTTTGAGCCCCGTTACATCTTCCGCGCAGGCCGACTCGACTAGTGAGCTATTACGCTTTCTTTAAAGGGTGGCTGCTTCTAAGCCAACCTCCTAGCTGTCTAAGCCTTCCCACATCGTTTCCCACTTAACCATGACTTTGGGACCTTAGCTGACGGTCTGGGTTGTTTCCCTTTTCACGACGGACGTTAGCACCCGCCGTGTGTCTCCCGTGCTCGCACTTGTTGGTATTCGGAGTTTGCATCGGTTTGGTAAGTCGGGATGACCCCCTAGCCGAAACAGTGCTCTACCCCCAACAGTGATACACGAGGCGCTACCTAAATAGCTTTCGAGGAGAACCAGCTATCTCCGAGCTTGATTAGCCTTTCACTCCGATCCACAGGTCATCCGCTAACTTTTCAACGGTAGTCGGTTCGGTCCTCCAGTTAGTGTTACCCAACCTTCAACCTGCCCATGGATAGATCGCCCGGTTTCGGGTCTATACCCAGCGACTAAACGCCCTATTAAGACTCGCTTTCGCTACGCCTCCCCTATTCGGTTAAGCTCGCCACTGAATATAAGTCGCTGACCCATTATACAAAAGGTACGCAGTCACAGAACAAAGTCTGCTCCCACTGCTTGTACGCATACGGTTTCAGGATCTATTTCACTCCCCTCTCCGGGGTTCTTTTCGCCTTTCCCTCACGGTACTAGTTCACTATCGGTCAGTCAGTAGTATTTAGCCTTGGAGGATGGTCCCCCCATATTCAGACAAAGTTTCTCGTGCTCCGTCCTACTCGATTTCATTGATAAGAGATTTTCGCGTACAGGGCTATCACCCACTATGGCCGCACTTTCCAGAGCGTTCCGCTAATCTCAAATCAACTTAAGGGCTAGTCCCCGTTCGCTCGCCACTACTAAGGGAATCTCGGTTGATTTCTTTTCCTCAGGGTACTTAGATGTTTCAGTTCCCCTGGTTCGCTTCTTACACCTATGTATTCAGTGCAAGATACTTAACTTATGTTAAGTGGGTTCCCCCATTCAGACATCTCCGGATCAAAGTCTGTTTGCCGACTCCCCGAAGCTTTTCGCAGGCTACCACGTCTTTCATCGCCTCTGACTGCCAAGGCATCCACCGTATGCGCTTCTTCACTTGACCATATAACCCCAAGCAATCTGGTTATACTATGAAGACGACATTCGCCGAAAATTCGAAATACTCTTGATCTCTCAAGAGAACTCACAAATTTTACCTTAGCCTGAATAAACACCAGTGAAAGTGCTATCCAGTCTATCTTTCTATCACATACCCAAATTTTTAAAGAACGATTAATACTTTCTAGTCAAAGACCAGAATTCAATATTCAACCAACCGGCGAATACTCAATTCTGAACTCTTACTGTCGTCGTGGTGGAGCCAAACGGGATCGAACCGTTGACCTCCTGCGTGCAAGGCAGGCGCTCTCCCAGCTGAGCTATGGCCCCGTACTTGAGGCTTCTTCCACAACAATTGGTGGGTCTGGGCAGATTCGAACTGCCGACCTCACCCTTATCAGGGGTGCGCTCTAACCAACTGAGCTACAGACCCAATTGTTCGGGCTACTAGGCTGACAACTCGTAACTGATCCTCCTAAAAATTCTAGGACGACCCAATCGTCTTTCGCAATGAATCAAGCAATTCGTGTGGGAGCTTATAAGGAAGCTGATGTCGTCGATTAAGGAGGTGATCCAGCCGCAGGTTCCCCTACGGCTACCTTGTTACGACTTCACCCCAGTCATGAATCACACCGTGGTAACCGTCCTCCCGAAGGTTAGACTAGCTACTTCTGGTGCAACCCACTCCCATGGTGTGACGGGCGGTGTGTACAAGGCCCGGGAACGTATTCACCGTGACATTCTGATTCACGATTACTAGCGATTCCGACTTCACGCAGTCGAGTTGCAGACTGCGATCCGGACTACGATCGGTTTTATGGGATTAGCTCCACCTCGCGGCTTGGCAACCCTTTGTACCGACCATTGTAGCACGTGTGTAGCCCTGGCCGTAAGGGCCATGATGACTTGACGTCATCCCCACCTTCCTCCGGTTTGTCACCGGCAGTCTCCTTAGAGTGCCCACCATAACGTGCTGGTAACTAAGGACAAGGGTTGCGCTCGTTACGGGACTTAACCCAACATCTCACGACACGAGCTGACGACAGCCATGCAGCACCTGTGTCTGAGTTCCCGAAGGCACCAATCCATCTCTGGAAAGTTCTCAGCATGTCAAGGCCAGGTAAGGTTCTTCGCGTTGCTTCGAATTAAACCACATGCTCCACCGCTTGTGCGGGCCCCCGTCAATTCATTTGAGTTTTAACCTTGCGGCCGTACTCCCCAGGCGGTCGACTTAATGCGTTAGCTGCGCCACTAAGAGCTCAAGGCTCCCAACGGCTAGTCGACATCGTTTACGGCGTGGACTACCAGGGTATCTAATCCTGTTTGCTCCCCACGCTTTCGCACCTCAGTGTCAGTATCAGTCCAGGTGGTCGCCTTCGCCACTGGTGTTCCTTCCTATATCTACGCATTTCACCGCTACACAGGAAATTCCACCACCCTCTACCATACTCTAGCTCGACAGTTTTGAATGCAGTTCCCAGGTTGAGCCCGGGGATTTCACATCCAACTTAACGAACCACCTACGCGCGCTTTACGCCCAGTAATTCCGATTAACGCTTGCACCCTCTGTATTACCGCGGCTGCTGGCACAGAGTTAGCCGGTGCTTATTCTGTCGGTAACGTCAAAATTGCAGAGTATTAATCTACAACCCTTCCTCCCAACTTAAAGTGCTTTACAATCCGAAGACCTTCTTCACACACGCGGCATGGCTGGATCAGGCTTTCGCCCATTGTCCAATATTCCCCACTGCTGCCTCCCGTAGGAGTCTGGACCGTGTCTCAGTTCCAGTGTGACTGATCATCCTCTCAGACCAGTTACGGATCGTCGCCTTGGTGAGCCATTACCTCACCAACTAGCTAATCCGACCTAGGCTCATCTATTAGCGCAAGGCCCGAAGGTCCCCTGCTTTCTCCCGTAGGACGTATGCGGTATTAGCGTTCCTTTCGAAACGTTGTCCCCCACTAATAGGCAGATTCCTAGGCATTACTCACCCGTCCGCCGCTGAATCAAAGAGCAAGCTCTTCTCATCCGCTCGACTTGCATGTGTTAGGCCTGCCGCCAGCGTTCAATCTGAGCCATGATCAAACTCTTCAGTTCAAACATATCTGGGTTTTGAGAAAACCCTAAACTTGGCTCAGCAATCGCAAAAAACTCTCAAATTAACGAGTGTTACTTGTGATGCTGATAATCTGGTGACTATCAGTCTTACCTCACAAGCACCCACACGAATTGCTTGATTCAGTTGTTAAAGAACAGTTGGTTAAGTCTTTCGTCTCAACCGAGGCGCGCATTCTACAGCAGCCTCT
>NZ_BSFN01000043.1 GCF_027922365.1 Pseudomonas turukhanskensis | reverse complement strand
GGGGACGATAGAGAATTCGGAAAAAATCGTACGCTAAGCTTCGCGAGTTCTTGTAACCAATTCATTGTTTTTTCAATGGATGAAAGAAAATGGCGAAAGCTATTTGACAAACAAATCGGGATCTTATAACTTACCTACCAAGTAGTCGGTAGATGAAATAAAGCCATGAAACTCAATTCAGATCTTTCGCAGCGTGTTGTCGTCGAGCCTTCAAGCTTACAGTGGGTCGATTCGCCAGCGACCGGGATTCAACGCCAGTTACTGGAGCGTGATGGCGACGAAGTGGCGCGTGCCACCTCGATCGTGCGATACGCGCCGGGCTCCGCTTTTGAAAATCATAAGCACGACTTGGGCGAGGAGATTCTGGTCCTGGACGGCGAATTCAGCGACGAATCCGGGACCTTCGGGCCTGGGACTTACATCAAGAATCCACCAGGTTCTTCGCATGCACCGAGCTCCGCGACGGGTTGCACGTTGTTCGTCAAGCTGCGCCATCTTGATCTAGCCGACAGCCAACGCACCGTGGTCGACACCCGTAACGGCCCCTGGTTTCCAGGCCTCGTGCCGGGTCTGTCGGTGATGCCACTTTCTGAGTTCGACACACAACATACGGCTTTGGTGCGCTGGGCCCCGGGGACACGATTCAATTCGCATCGTCACTACGGCGGTGAAGAAATCTATGTGTTGGAAGGCGTCTTTGAGGATGAGTTCGGAAGCTACCCTACCGGCACATGGATGCGCAGTCCGCATTTGAGTGCTCACCGTCCCTTCAGCAATACAGGCTGCACCATCCTGGTCAAGACAGGCCACCTGCCAGTCGCCGAATCAAATGAGGCGCTTGCATGAAGCATTTCTCCGAAATCTCGCCGACCGCCGAGCGGGTGGTCGATGCCGCTGAAGGGTTGGTACAGCAGCACGGCTACAACGGCTTCTCATACGACGACGTGGCCCAGTTGGTAGGCATCAAAAAACCAAGTATCCACCACCACTTTCCCAAGAAGGGTGAACTCGTGGCCGTGGTCGCACAGCGCTACACGCACCGGTTTCGTGAGGAGTTGCTGAGCATCGAAGGGCAGCATGCGAAAGCGCCTGACAGGCTAACTGCGTATGCGGCACTTTTCGAACGCACCTTCGCCAAGGACCGGCGCCTTTGTGTCTGCGGCATGTTGGGTGCCGAGTCGGACTCGCTGCCGGACGCCGTTGTGAGCGAGGTCGAGCGATTCTTTAAAGTCAATCTCGACTGGTTGACTCTTGTCGTTGCCGATGGTCAGCGTGCCGCGCTGATCACCTCGAATTCCACCCCAGAGGCTCTCGCAGAGGCATTCTTGTGCGCGTTGGAAGGCTCGATGATGGTGGGCCGTGGCATGCGGTCGTCACGCGGACCGGCCGAAGTTGGAAACACTTTTCTTTCCACCGTGTTGACCTGAGGTCGGCACTTTTTTTGCAACACAACCCTACCATTTAGTTGGTAGTTAAGGAGATTATTATGAGTACTGAATTTAATGGCAAGAAGTTGTTGGTCATCGGCGGCACTAGCGGGATGGGACTGCAAACTGCCCGCATGGTTCTTGAGCAAGGCGGAAGCGTCGTCATCGTCGGTCACCGTGAAGACAAGGCCGAAGAGGCCCGCAAGGCGCTGTCGTCGTTGGGCACCGTGACCGCCCTGACTGCCGATCTCTCGCGAGCCGAAGATGTGAAGCGACTCCTGCATACCATCGATGAACACCACAAGGACATCAATCTTCTGGTCAACGCGGCTGGGGTGTTCTTCCCGAAGGCGTTTCTTGAGCACACGGAAAGTGATTACGAACAATATTTGACGTTGAATAAAGCGTTCTTCTTCATCACACAAAAAGTCGTGGCCAATCTCGTGGCCAGCGAGCGTCCCGGCGCCATTGTGAACATCGGCTCGATGTGGGGCAAGCAGGCGATTGCGGCTACGCCGTCGTCCGCGTATTCGATGGCAAAAGCAGGTTTGCATTCGCTGACCCAGCACCTTGCGATGGAGCTGGCATCCAAACAAATCAGGGTCAATGCCGTTTCTCCGGCGGTTGTCGAAACGCCGATTTACGAGGGATTCATACCCAAGGCCGAGGTTCATGGCGCCTTACAGGGATTCAACAGCTTCCACCCAATCGGCAGGGTTGGGACGCCACAAGACGTCGCCGAGGTCATCCTCTTCCTGTTGTCGGACAAGGCAGCATGGGTGACGGGCGCAATCTGGGACGTTGACGGCGGCGTGATGGCCGGGCGTAACACATAATGGGGGAACGAGAAATGAACACAAACATTAAAGGAACTCCCGGCAACGGGATCAACGTCGGCGCATTGCGTGAGTTTGCAGATCAGGTCGCAGCAAAGCCCGCCGCAGGCATCGCGACGTTCGGCGTCGTGACAACCTGGGAGGGTGGCACCCGGACGCGTGCGCGAACCATGCCGCTCGTACTAGGTGACACGGCCTTGGCGCGCGGCTTTGTCATCGACGCGGACGAACCGGCAGAATTGCTCGGTACCGACACGGCCGCTAATCCACAAGAATTGATCCTGGCTGCGTTGAACGCATGCATGACTGCAACCTACGCGGCAAATGCGGCGGCAATGAACATCGAGTTGCAATCGCTGACTATCCGCACGAAGGGAAGCCTCGATCTGAGAGGTTTTCTTGGAATCGATCCTGGGATCAATCCAGGGTACGACCAGGTCGAGTATGAGGTCGAAATGGAGTCGTCGGCGGATTCGGCGGCGCTGAAAGCATTGCACGCGCAGGTGCAGCGAACATCGCCGAATTACCACAACTTCGCGAGAGCCATTGATCTCAAGGCCAAGCTGACCATTCTCCAATGATCGAGTCAGTGTTTCCCGTGGTTGGCTGACGGGAGGCCAAACCAGATGCGCTATGACGGAAGGTTCAACCTTCCGTCATCACGTTCTCTGGAATACGCAGTGTCAATTTGAGGTATACCCTAACTGGATGTCAGGCAGAACCGCGCAGCTCCGTCAGAATAGAGTCTTCTTTCGCATTCTTTGACACATGCCCGCAAAGGTCATAGATTTCAGCCTGACAAAAGCAGGGCTTGAGGCGCAACGGAACAGAAAGTGCACTTAGCCCCCTTGCTCACCTTCAACGCGGAGTTGTTCTGATGACCTTTCTATGGGTTGGATTAGGGTTGGTAGTCGCCGGGCTGTGGTGGGGAACGGTTGTCTGGCGGCGGGAGCAGGCAGACCCTTGGATAAATCCACCAACTCCCGAGGCGCGGCGTTTGCTTCGAGCCGCGAGCCTGCATTTGCATTGCCACATTCTCGGCAGGCCTGCGGTAGACCAGGACGCGCCGTCGTTCGTTGGGGTAGATGCCCTCCAGGCACTTTATCTACGTGACGGGGTGATCTTTTTCGAGAAGGGGATCGCCACCTTGCCGGATGGAACCCAAGTCGAGCTGGGGGCACTCACTCATGAAGTGCTCGAAGTGCTTCGAGAAACCTACAGCGCCTTGGATGCCGCTTCAGCAGTGATCACTGACTATGCCACCACCTTCAATACTCCCGAAGAGTTAGAGAAGAGCGAGAATGAAATCCTGCGAAAGATCGCTGGCTACGGGAACATGTACCCGATGCAGAGCGCGATCGCTCGACTGGCATTGTTACTCAATCTCGATCCCGACAAGAACGATGTTGGGATTGGCGGCAAAGTGTTGTGGGAGCGCATCCGCCGTTGGCGTTGGCCCGAGCGCCATTTCTCGGCGGAGCAGTAGGCGTGCAGGGACATCGCATTGGCTACGTCCGGGTCAGCAGCTTCGACCAGAACCCGGAACGCCAGCTGGAGGAGACCGAGGTGAGCAAGGTGTTCACCGACAAGGCCTCGGGCAAGGACACTCAGCGCCCCCAGCTCGAAGCGCTGCTGAGCTTCGTCCGCGAAGGTGACACCGTGGTAGTGCACAGCATGGATCGCCTGGCGCGCAACCTCGATGACCTGCGCCGCCTTGTGCAGAAGCTGACCCAGCGCGGCGTGCGTATCGAATTCCTGAAAGAGGGCCTAGTCTTCACCGGCGAGGACTCGCCGATGGCCAACCTCATGCTGTCGGTGATGGGTGCCTTCGCCGAGTTCGAGCGCGCCCTGATCCGCGAGCGGCAGCGTGAGGGTATCGCCTTGGCCAAGCAGCGTGGCGCGTACCGAGGCCGCAAGAAAGCCCTGTCCGATGAGCAGGCTGCTACCCTGCGGCAGCGAGCGACGGCCGGCGAGCCCAAGGCGCAGCTTGCCCGCGAGTTCAACATCAGCCGGGAAACCCTCTACCAGTACCTCCGCACGGACGACTGATACATGCCGCGTCGCTTGATCCTCTCGGCCACGGAGCGGGACACCCTGCTTGCGTTGCCAGAAAGCCAGGATGACATGATCCGCTACTACACCTTCAACGACTCCGACCTGTCGCTGATCCGCCAGCGGCGCGGCGACGCCAACCGCCTAGGCTTCGCGGTGCAGCTCAGCCTGCTGCGCTACCCCGGCTATGCGTTGGGCACCGACAGCGAGCCGCCCGAGCCGGTCATCCTGTGGGTGGCCAAGCAGGTTCAGGCCGACCCGGCGAGTTGGGCGAAGTACGGCGAACGCGACGTGACCCGCCGCGAGCACGCCCATGAACTGCGCACCTACCTGCAACTGGCCCCGTTTGGCCTGTCCGACTTCCGCAACCTCGTGCGCGAGCTGACCGAGTTGGCCCAGCAGACCGACAAGGGCTTGCTGCTGGCCAGCCAGGCTCTGGAGAGCCTGCGGCAGAAGCGGCGCATCCTGCCGGCGCTGAGCGTAATTGATCGGGCCTGCTCGGAGGCCATTGCGCGGGCTAATCGGCGGGTCTACCGCGCCCTGGTCGAACCACTCACGGACTCGCACCGTGCCAAGCTGGACGAACTGCTGAAGCTCAAGGCCGGCAGCAGCATCACCTGGTTGACCTGGCTGCGCCAGGCACCGCTGAAACCCAACTCTCGGCACATGCTTAAGCACATCGAGCGGCTGAAGACATTTCAGCTGGTGGACTTGCCCGAAGGGCTGGGCCGGCACATCCACCAGAACCGCCTGCTCAAGCTGGCCCGCGAAGGGGGGCAGATGACGCCCAAAGACCTTGGCAAGTTCGAGCCGCAGCGGCGCTACGCGACCCTGGCCGCCGTAGTGCTGGAGAGCACCGCGACTGTGATTGATGAGTTGGTCGATCTGCACGACCGCATCCTGGTCAAGCTGTTCAGCGGCGCGAAGCACAAGCATCAGCAGCAGTTCCAGAAGCAGGGCAAGGCGATCAATGACAAGGTGCGCCTGTACTCGAAGATCGGCCAGGCTCTGCTGGAGGCAAAGGAAAACGGCAGCGATCCGTACGCCGCCATCGAGGCGGTGATTCCCTGGGACGAATTCACCGAGAGCGTCAGCGAGGCCGAGCTGCTGGCCCGGCCGGAGGGCTTCGACCACCTACACCTGGTCGGCGAGAACTTCGCCACCCTGCGCCGTTACACGCCGGCCCTGCTGGAGGTGCTGGAACTGCGCGCTGCACCGGCCGCGCAAGGCGTGCTGGCGGCCGTGCAGACCCTGCGCGAGATGAACGCCGACAACCTGCGCAAGGTGCCGGCGGATGCCCCTACCGCCTTCATCAAGCCGCGCTGGAAGCCGCTGGTGATCACCCCGGAAGGCCACGACCGACGCTTCTACGAAATCTGCGCGCTGTCCGAGCTGAAGAACGCCCTGCGCTCCGGTGACATCTGGGTCAAGGGTTCACGGCAGTTCCGCGACTTCGACGACTACCTGCTGCCGGCAGAGAAGTTCGCCGCGCTCAAGCGGGAACAGGCCCTGCCCCTGGCGATCAACCCGAACAGCGACCAGTACCTGGAAGAGCGCTTACAGCTGCTGGACGAGCAGTTGGCCACCGTAACCCGGCTGGCCAAGGACAACGAGCTGCCCGATGCCATCCTCACCGAGTCCGGGCTGAAGATCACCCCGCTGGATTCTGCGGTGCCCAATACCGCGCAGGCGCTGATCGACCAGACCAGTCAGCTGTTGCCGCGCATCAAGATCACCGAACTGCTGATGGATGTGGACGACTGGACGGGTTTCAGCCGCCACTTCACCCACCTGAAGGACGGTGCCGAGGCCAAAGACAGGACATTGCTGCTGTCAGCAATCCTGGGCGATGCGATTAACCTCGGGCTGACCAAGATGGCCGAGTCGAGCCCCGGCCTGACCTACGCCAAGCTGTCCTGGCTGCAAGCCTGGCACATCCGCGACGAAACCTATTCGGCGGCCCTGGCCGAGCTGGTCAACCACCAGTACCGCCATGCCTTCGCCGCCCACTGGGGCGACGGCACCACCTCATCCTCCGATGGCCAGCGCTTCCGGGCGGGCGGCCGGGGCGAAAGCACCGGGCACGTCAACCCGAAGTACGGCAGCGAGCCGGGGCGACTGTTCTACACCCATATCTCCGACCAGTACGCACCGTTCAGCACCCGCGTGGTGAATGTCGGCGTGCGTGACTCCACCTATGTGCTCGACGGCCTGCTGTACCACGAGTCCGACTTGCGGATCGAGGAGCACTACACCGACACGGCCGGTTTCACCGATCACGTCTTCGCCCTGATGCACCTGCTGGGCTTCCGCTTCGCACCGCGCATCCGCGACCTCGGCGAAACCAAGCTGTATGTGCCGAATAGCGTCCAGGACTACCCGACATTGCGCCCAATGGTTGGTGGCACCCTGAACATCAAGCACGTCCGCGCCCATTGGGACGACATCCTGCGCCTCGCCAGCTCGATCAAGCAGGGCACCGTCACTGCCTCGCTGATGCTGCGAAAGCTCGGCAGCTATCCACGCCAGAATGGCCTTGCCGTGGCCCTGCGCGAGCTGGGCCGGATCGAACGCACCCTGTTCATCCTCGACTGGCTGCAAAGCGTCGAACTGCGCCGCCGCGTGCATGCTGGACTGAACAAGGGTGAAGCGCGCAACTCCCTGGCCAGGGCGGTGTTCTTTAACCGCCTCGGCGAGATCAGGGATCGGAGCTTCGAGCAGCAGCGCTACCGGGCCAGCGGCCTGAACCTGGTGACGGCCGCCATTGTGTTGTGGAACACGGTGTACCTGGAGCGCGCCACTCAGGGGTTGGTCGAGGTCGGCAAGCCGGTGAACGGTGAGTTGCTGCAATACCTGTCGCCGCTGGGCTGGGAACACATCAACCTGACCGGCGATTACGTCTGGCGGCAGAGCCGCAGGCTGGAGGACGGGAAGTTCAGGCCGCTACGGTTGCCCGGAAAACCTTAGCGTACGATTTTTTCCGAATTCTGCGGGCTCCCC
>NZ_BSFN01000042.1 GCF_027922365.1 Pseudomonas turukhanskensis | reverse complement strand
TTGGAGCCAATAAAGATAAACCGCAGTTGCTGCGTCATCTTCGCTTGCGGGGTGAGGTGTTCGGGCAACTCGGCAAGTGGGTCGATCAGTTCGGGCAAGGTGGCAAACACGGTCTTCACCACCAGGTCGGCAATCACCGCCTGGGAGGCAATGTCCAGATGCGGCAGCTTGGGCATGTGCCCAAGGTCGCTCACCAGGTCTGCGGTAATGCCTTCGCGCAACGCACCGATAGCTTGGCGCACGATTCTGGAGCCGCCGTATTGCTCGCGCGCGAGAAACAGAAACTGCGAGCGATTGGCTTCTACATTGGTGAGGAAGATGCGTACCGAGGCGTCGATCACGCCGCCCATCTGCATTCGTTGTGACGCACCTGGCGAATGGCTTCGCGGAAGGTTTCGCCCACTTTGGTCACCAGGGGCAGTTCGTGCATGTGGCTTAGGCGGCGTAGAAATCGATGGGCACCGATGCCTTTATGGAGACTTGACCTCACGGGGGCTTAGGCTTCTAAAGCCGCGGTCGTCATCAGATAACACGCGGCAGATTAGCTGTACTGGGGCCTATTTTGAGTCAAGCCACAGCCCGTTCCATCGAGTGACCCACGTTAGGCCATCGGACTCTTTATAGGTGTAGCTGCACTTCTGCGATACAGACACCTGGACGTGAGACTGTGATACATAAGCCGTGGTCGCCAATTGCAGTAGAGACCTGATTTCTGCGCTATTTCTAATGTCACCAAATTGATAGGAGTAGTAGTTTTTTGTAGTTCCATCGTCGTGAAGCACTGTAATGCCAATAATTCCAGCGTCTCTAAATGCAGGTTTATTCACCACCACGGATTTTATATAGCCGCCGCCGCAGCTCTCCGCAGCCAGTGCTGTTCCAGTTGTCGCAATACATAAGAAAATCAGTCCTGTTGCAGTGAGAGTTCTGGGAGATAAAAAGTTCATAAACACCTCATTGAGTTAGTTGCCGCTATTAATTGTCGAAAGAATCGCTTTGCGACCTTTTGGAGGATATTGAATAAGATTTATAAAGTCGGGTGAGTACAGGTGGGCGTAGTGGTCTGAAATGTCTTTTTTTAAGTTGTTATAGTATGTGTATTTTACATAGGGGATTGAGTTGGTCAGGTAGTAGTCATAAGTCGATTTGTCTGAGCCAAAGAACATTACAGTGTTTCTCACGGGCGCAGTATCGCTACTGGTGGGCCAAACTTCGATCCACATAAAGTCCTCATTGAAAAAAACACGCATATTGTAAGATTGGCTGGCCTCTCCTACTTTCAAGTCGTGGAGTCGGTCTAAAGACGTAAAAGAGACCACTCCAGGATTGACTCCTGGCAAGCTGGGGAGTTGTCTTCGGATTTCGACGCTGTTGTCGATCATGTAAATTTGCAGGCGCCCGTCATGCGATCTAAACCATTGGGTATTGGTGCCGGTGTTCCCATGTTCCTCTACAACAATAATATTGTCGCTCGGGAGTTTTTGCGCAAAATCCCTAGTGGAGACGCCAGTGGAATATCCGAAAGTAACTGCGGAATAGGTAAGGAATATAAACGCGCTTAAGCGTGTGCTTAATTTTTTCATGTTATGCACTTCCGTCAATAAGGATTGACAACCATTTGCTCGTACCAGTCTGGGCGATCAGTGTTAATGACGACATGTCGCCCGAGTTCGTAGCTTATATTTCTAAACGGATTGCCTCGTTTGTCCTTGTCACTATTGCCGGAAAATTTCCACCGATATTCACGATCCAAGGTGCCCTTATCGCCAACCGGATCGATGCTCCAAACGGCGGAGCGTTTGCCCAAAGGGGTGAGTTGTTTGACGTAGTCGATTAGATTGAGATAGTTCTTGCCTTGCTCGACAAACGGCGTTGCGGCCCAAAATGTTGGGTTGTATAAGCTGGTTTCATAGGTGATGACTTGCTTGGAGTTCTGTGTGGCTTTGTGCCAGGAGTTGATGGACGCTAACGTTTCATCTTTTTCAAACGCCATAGATTTATTGACTATGGGACTCCATAAAAATTGCCCGTCATAATCCGAAAATGGTCCATCTAGATAGGGTTTTATGCCGATTAATGTCCAGTTGTGTCTGTTTACGTTTTTAATGGCGACGTTAGCCAGTGCGCCGAGCGTTCGCGCTTCGTTCAAGCTATATGCAATTATTCTGTCATGCTCGTGAGCGAGTGTTGACCCCGGGGTTTTGGGGTCGATCATTAGCAGTACCTGATTTTCCATTGCCCAAGTAAGCAGCTCGGATAATAGAGGTAAGTGGTCGTCCTCATCAAAACTTAGTGACTGGTCGCGCTTGCGCATTTTGAACTTGACCAGTTCAGCGGGAGTTAGATGGTGGGGGGTCGTTTTGGCCGGACCACCCGCCGCTGACATAGAGAAATAGTGGCCTAGAAATACTTTTCGCATGGAATTAGAGGGGCCGGTTAGTGCAGCGTCGATTTCTATAATACGGTGGCCAGCATTTAGTGCTGCTTTAGCCGCTGCCAAGGTGTTTTCCGAAGCACCCTTTCCAAGCGAACGGCCCCAAAATCCTCGGTGAGGAATGGTGACAAGATCTGCACTGGCAGACCAATATGGCACCATCACTCGGTTAATTGCTCCGCATAGAGCGGGTTTGGCCGCTTGTCCCGCGCATGTTCCACATTGGTGACGGCTGTCGTAGATACTACTTGGATCAATGTTTTGCCCTGCGATCGAAATGCAGTTGGCGGCATTGGAGAAATTGGGTAGGAACAGTAAAGAAAATAGCGGCGTAATGATGGATATCAATTTTTTCATAGGTTTCAAACTCCATATAAATTCCTAAAGCTAGAAATGGGGCGGGGCGCATATATCTGCTAATTATGTTGAGCCTAATGAGCTTGTTATTCAATGGTTTGTCGAGGGTTCGGAAAGAGCTCACAACTATTTCCGCTTTTTTATTATTGCGGTCTTATATGCGAGCTTTAAGCGGCCAGATGGTGGCGCATGGTTAGAATGTATGTCTGTGGAAGTATTAGTAGTCCGCGCTGGTATGAACTACCGCTGGCCTTTTTGCCCGAATTTTTGGCGTAATTGAGTGGCGTGGGGGCGTTAAACGCTACCCAACCCCTGCCAATGCTTGGAGCCAATAAAGATAAACCGCAGTTGCTGCGTCATCTTCGCTTGCGGGGTGAGGTGTTCGGGCAACTCGGCAAGTGGGTCGATCAGTTCGGGCAGGGTGGCAAACACGGTCTTCACCACCAGGTCGGCAATCACCGCCTGGGCGGCAATGTCCAAATGCGGCAGCTTGGGCATGTGCCCAAGGTCGCTCACCAGGTCTGCGGTAATGCCTTCGCGCAACGCACCGATAGCTTGGCGCACGATTCTGGAGCCACCGTATTGCTCGCGCGCCAGAAACAGAAACTGCGAGCGATTGGCTTCCACATTGGTGAGGAAGATGCGTACCGAGGCGTCGATCACGCCGCCCATCTGCATTTCGTTGTGACGCACCTGGCGAATGGCTTCGCGGAAGGTTTCGCCCACTTCGGTCACCAGGGCCAGGCCCAGTTCATCCATGTCCGTGAAGTGGCGGTAGAAACCGGTGGGCACGATGCCGGCATGGCGGGTGACTTCACGCAGGCTCAGGCTGCCAAAACCGCGGCCGCTTTCCATCAGAAACCGCGCGGCATCGAGTAATGCCTGGCGCGTCTGCTGCTTTTGTTCGGCACGAGGTGACATGCGTGGCGCGGTTCCCTGCGATGGTTTGCCGCGCACTCTAGCAAATGCCTTCGCGAGGCGTCGAACCGGATACTGGCTTCAGTGAACAACTGTTGACTGAAAGGAATGCCTCTGGCAGTTTGGTGAACGGTTGTTCACTGAAAGTTGGTTTGCAGGTATTTCCATGACCTTGATCCCCTTCGCGCTAGTGCGCCGCACTGCGCGCTTATTGGCGCCGTTGCGTTATCTGGTATCACACGGCTGGCTGCGTGAAAGCAGCGTCGATGCCGTGCTTGCGCTGCTGCACCCGGCGTGGCGCCTAAACCGAGTTTTTGCCTGTGTGCGGGCCCGGCGTTGGGTTGCGCAAGACATGCTGGCCCTGACGCTGATGCCCAACGGCAACTGGCGGGGCGCCGAGCCGGGGCAACATATTCAGGCCTATGTGGAAGTGGCTGGGGTGCGGTTGAGCCGCAGTTATAGCCTCACCGCCTTGAACGCCGACGGCAGCGTGGAGATCGCCATCAAGCGTCATTTCGGCGGGCGTTTATCCAACCGCTTGCTCGATTACCTGGCGGTCGGCGAGGTGCTGGAAATCGGCGAGGCCTTCGGTGAGTTGCACTGGCCTGCAGACGCTGATTCGGTGCTGCTGCTTGCCGCTGGCAGCGGCCTTACTCCGCTTTTGGGCCTGCTGCGCAGTGCGCTGCAAAAAGGTTTCAGCGCGCCGGTCGAACTGCTGCATTACGTGCGCGATAGCGGTCAGCACGCCTTTGCCCAGGAGCTGCAAGCGCTCCAGCAGCAATACCGCAACCTCACCGTCCGGTCGATGCTCAGCAGCCAACTCGGCCGTTTCTCTCCCGGCCACGTTCAGGACGTTGCCCGCTCCCATGCGCTGACCTGCGGCCCGTTCGGGTTTGTCAGCGCGGTACGCGACTGGTGGGAAAGCGTGGCGAAAACCCCATTGCAATTCGAATCCTTCAGCCCGCCCAGCAGCACGCACGCGGTCAGCCACAGCCCCTTGCTGCTGCGTTTCGCCCGCGCCCAGCAGGAGGTGCTTGGTAACAGCGCCAGCTCCCTGTTGTTGCAAGCCGAAGCCGCCGGTTTACGGCCGGCCCATGGCTGCCGCCAGGGCATCTGCGCCAGCTGCACCTGCCTGCTGGTCAGCGGCGCGGTGCGCGACCAACGCAGCGGTGCCGTGCTGAGCGAGCCCGGCCAGCCGATTCGCCTGTGCGTGAGCGTGCCGATGGGCGATGTGGTTGTGGATATCTAAGGAGAAACCTATGCGCATAGACCGCGAACTGACCGCCCACGACCTGCAAGCCTTCGCCGCTGAACTGGACGAACTCGGCCGCCGCCACCGCGCCGACCTGGGCAAGGTCGACGCCCGCTACATCCGCCGCCTGCGCAGCGTTATCCGCGTGTGCACTGCCTTGGGCCGTGGCCTGTTGTTTTTCGGCTGGTTTCCGCCCACCTGGCTGCTGGGCACCATGCTGCTGGCCCTGGGCAAGATTCTGGAAAACATGGAGCTGGGCCATAACGTGATGCACGGCCAGTACGACTGGATGAACGACCCTGAATTCAGCGGCCGCACCTACGAGTGGGATATCGCCGGGCCTTCGGACTTCTGGCGGCATACCCACAACCATATCCACCACACCTACACCAACGTGCTGGGCATGGATGACGATATCGGCTACGGCGTGGTGCGGCTGTTTCCCGAGCAGCGCTGGAAGCCGTTCTATCGCTGGCAGCCGCTGTGGGTCACCTTGCAGGCGCTGCTGTTCCAGTACTCGGTGGCGGTGCAGCACCTGCGTTTGGACAAGGTATACAAAGGCAAGATGAGCACCGCCGACCTGCGTCCGCTGCTTAAGGTGTTTATGGGAAAAATCGGCCGGCAATGGTTTAAGGATTACCTGTTCTTTCCGGCGCTGGCGCTGCTGCTCGGCGCCAATGCCATCGCCGTGTTGGCCGGCAACGCCGCTGCCAATCTACTGCGCAACCTGTGGACCTTTCTGATTATTTTCTGCGGCCATTTCACCGAACGTGCGGCTGTTTTTCCACGGGAGGTAGTGGAAAACGAAAGCCGTGGGCATTGGTACCTGCGCCAGTTGCAGGGTTCGAGCAACCTCAAGGGCGGCAAGCTGTTTCATATCCTGAGCGGCAACCTCAGCCACCAGATAGAACACCACCTGTATCCCGATATCCCGGCCCGCCGTTATGCGGCGATGGCAGTAGAGGTGCGCGAGATTGCCCAGCGCTACGGGCAGACCTACAACTGCGGTCGTCTTGGCGCGCAATTCACGACGGTGCTGCGGCGCATCTGGATATACCGTCGGCCTGACATCGCCATGCCATCCCTTTGATGTGCCCAGAGGTTGAATCATTTGCCGACTAAGTAAGTCGATAACTCTATAAAGCGCCCACGTCAGGCTGTCGATGACGTCTGATTGCAGGGCGCCCACCCGCGTAAACCCCGTCGCATCAGGCCGGGGCCGTGGCTTAGGGAGAGTTGTGGATGACGTTGGCTCGTAAGATTGTGCTCTGGTGCCTGGCCATTTTTCTGGCTTTGGTGGCGATCCTGGTAGTGGTTATTGCCACTTTCGACTGGAATCGGCTCAAGCCGACCATCAATGACAACGTCTCCGAACAGCTCGGGCGCCCCTTCGCCATTAACGGCAACCTGGCGGTGCGCTGGGCCCGCGAGCCCAACGAGGCAGGCTTGCGCGCCTGGGTGCCCTGGCCCCACGTGTCGGCCGAAGACATCACGCTGGCGAACCCGGACTGGGCCAGCAATGCGCAGATGGTCAGCCTGAAACGGGTGGAAATGAGCCTTTCGCCAGTGCCCTTACTGTGGCGCACCGTCACCATCCCGCGGATAGACCTGACCGCGCCCGGCGCCAACCTCGAGCGCCTGGCTGATGGTCGCAACAGCTGGACGTTTACCCTCAAACCCAGCGACCCGAATGAACCCCCCAGCGAGTCGCCATGGACCCTGGATATCGGCGCCATCGGTTTCGACAAAGGCCAAGTGAATGTCGACGACCAGAGCCTGAAAACCAAGATCGAACTGCTGATAGACCCGTTGGGCAAACCCGTGCCCTTTGCCGAGATAGTCGGCAAGCCCAAGGCCGATCAAGCGGCCGAGCAGGGCGCATCTGCGCAGGACTACGCCTTCGGCTGGAAGCTCAAAGGGCAATACAAAGGCCAGGCCTTGAGCGGCAATGGCAAGGTCGGCGGCTTGCTCGCGCTGCAAGACAGCCGCCAGCCCTTCCCCGTGCAAGCCAATGTGCAGATCGGCACCACCAAGGTCTCGCTGGCCGGCACCCTGACCGACCCGAAAAACTTCGGCGCCCTGGACCTCCGCCTGCAACTGGCCGGCACCAGTCTCGGCAATCTGTACCCGCTCACGGGTGTGACGTTGCCGGACACCCCCGCCTACGCCACCGACGGCCACCTGCGCGCGCAACTGCGTGACCCGGCCGGCATGCAATTTCACTACGAGCAATTCAACGGCTCGATTGGCGACAGCGATATCCATGGCGATCTGAGCTACGTCGCCAGCAAGCCGCGCCCCAAACTCAGCGGCGCCCTGACCTCCAACCAGCTACGTTTCGCCGACCTCGCGCCGCTGATTGGCGCCGACTCCAAAGACGAGAAAAAAGCCCGTGGCGTGGTCAGCAACCAGCCGGCGGACAAGGTGTTGCCCGTGGATGAATTCCGCACCGACCGCTGGCGCGCCATGGATGCCGATGTGAACTTCACCGGCAAGCGCATCGTGCACAGCGAGAAACTGCCCTTCACCGACCTTAACGCCCACGTGGTGCTCAATGACGGCAAGCTCAGCCTGGAGCCCCTGCGTTTTGGTGTGGCTGGCGGGCAACTGAACTCCACCATTCGCCTAGACGGCAGTCGCGCGCCGTTGCAAGGGCAGGCGCAATTGAGTGCCCGCAACTTCAAGCTCAAAGAGTTGTTCCCCACGTTTGAACCCATGCGCACCAGCTTTGGCGCACTCAATGGCGACGTCGACTTGAGTGGCACCGGTAACTCAGTAGCGGCTTTGCTTGGCACCGCCAATGGTGATGTGCGCATGCTGATCAACGACGGCGCTGTCAGCCGCGAGCTGATGGAGTTGGCGGGGCTGAATGTGGGCAACTATGTGGTGGGCAAGTTGTTTGGTGACAAGGACGTGAAGATCAACTGCGCCGCCGCGGATATGGGTGTGAAAGACGGGCTGCTGACGACGCGCATGGTGGTGTTCGATACCGAGAACGCCTTGATTCACGTCGATGGCACCGCGAACTTCAAAACCGAACAGGTGGATATGACCATCGATCCGCAGTCCAAGGGCGTGCGGATTATTTCGCTGCGCTCGCCCTTGTATGTGCGGGGGCCGTTCAAGAAGCCCAGCGCTGGGGTGAAGACCGTGCCGTTGTTGGCAAGGGGGGCGGGGATGTTGGCGCTTGGGGCGATTGTTGCGCCAGTGGCGGGATTGGTGGCGTTGGTGGCGCCGAGTGGCGGGGGCGATCAGGTGAATGAGTGTGCGCCGTTGTTGGAGAAGATGAAGGCCGGGAAATTGTAGTTTCGGGGGGCCGCCCGTTGCCGCTTTTTTGGGCGGCGTGATTCTTCTTTACCGCGTGTGCGGGGGTGTCAGAAATTTTGTGTTCGGGCATAACATGAGTAAGAGGTGCATGTATGCCGACCAAGAAGAAACCCACGTTGCGAGAGCTACCGAAAATC
>NZ_BSFN01000041.1 GCF_027922365.1 Pseudomonas turukhanskensis | reverse complement strand
TTTTCGGCAGCTCTCGCAACGCGGGTTTCTTCTTGGTCGGCATACATGCACCTCTTACTCATGTTATGCCCGAACACAAAATTTCTGACACCCCCCTCAGTAGACGCGATAACGAATACCAACACCACTTTCAGCGCAACAACTTGGCTACGACCCCGTCCTCAACATCAACTCTTCACCACCTTCGGACCCCGCCAACTCCCGAATAAACAACCCCAACAACTCCGCCTGACTGCCAATCCCAAGCTTGGCGTAAATATTCTTGCGATGGATCTTCACCGTCCCAGGGCTGATCTCCAGTTGCTCGGCCACCGAGGCACTGGAGTGCCCCCGCAACAACAACTGCACAATCTCCTGCTCCCGCGCCGTCAGCGAATGGGCGCCAAACCCATCAAACGCCGCCCGAATCTTGTGGTCCAGATCTTGCGCCGGCCGCTGCACCCGACACTCTTGCCACGCCTCGCGCACCACTTCGATAACCACCGCCTCGGCGCATTCAAGCATCTGCAATTCATCGCGGCTGAACGCTGGGCTGGTGGTGCTGCGCATCAACGACAGCACGGCCTTGGCGCCGTCGGCCAGGTCGACGAAAAACGCCACCTCTTCGGCCAACCCCGTGAGCTGGTAGTAATTGAGGTAGTACTCGCCCAGGTAAAAGTGGTCCGGTGCGAACTGGCGCAAGCGCCACAGCCCCGGCGGTTGGTTGCGGGTGCAGGCTAGGTAGAAGGGGTCGAGCAGATACGGCCCCACCTGATAGTCGTCGACGTAAATCTTGCGTTTATCGGCGGCAAAGGTGTCGAACAGCGCCAACGGCCGGTGGTTGCCTTCGTAGACAAACAGCACGAAATGGTCGACCGCGCAGATCTGTTTCAGCCACTGACTCAGCCCAAGCAAGCGCGGGCGGCCGTTCGGCAGACTGAGCAAATGGGCGAAACCGGCGGTCCAGTGTTTCAGGTCCTTGTGGCGCATGGCTTGGATCTATCGGGCAAAGGTGGGGTATCCAGACTGTAGATGTTCAAAATAGCGAACGAGAATGCAGGTTTTGCGCCATTATCCTGAAACCCCCGGCCAGGCGCCTTCTGCGCTTTTTTCGCCATTGCCCCTGCACCAGCCTGGCTCGCCCAGCACCAGTAAACGTCACTCGCGGTAACGTCTTGGCGCTGGTGAGCGTCAACCAGAGCTGACGACTATGCTTTCTCCCATTCGGCCGGTTTGCCGGCCGCTCATTCTTCTGGTCACGGTGGTAACGCGATAGTGATTGCTCTGTTGGTCTGCGACGACTCCATGATGGCGCGCAAGCAGTTGATCCGCTCCTTGCCTGCGGATTGGCCGGTGTCCATTACCCAGGCTACCCACGGTCAGGAGGCCATGCAGGCGATTCGCCAGGGCCTTGGCCAGGTGGTGCTGCTGGACCTGACCATGCCGGTGATGGATGGCTACGAGGTGCTCGCCGCCCTGCGCACCGAAGGCCTGGCCGCCAAAGTGGTGGTGGTTTCCGGTGACGTGCAGGAAGAAGCCATGCGCCGGGTGCTGGAGCTCGGCGCCCTGGCCTTTATCAAGAAACCGGCCGAACCGGACATTCTGCGCCAGACCCTCGAACGCCTGAACCTGCTCGGTCAGCCTGCCAAGCCTGACGATGTACCGCTGCGCCCGGCGTTCGAACTGAAGGTAAATTTCCGCGATGCGCTGCGCGAAATCACCAACGTCGCCATGGGGCGCGCTGCCGCGTTGCTGGCCAAGGTGCTGGGAGTGTTTGTCGAGCTGCCGGTGCCCAGTGTGAATATCTTCGAGGTCAGCGAGCTGCATATGACCCTGGCCGATGCCCAGCGCGGCGAACGTTACAGCGCGTTGTGCCAAGGTTTTATCGGCGACGGCATTGCCGGTGAGGCATTGCTGCTGTTCCACGACTCAGAAATCGCCGATATCGGCCGCCTGTTCAAGTGGCAGCCCAAGGACGAGCGTGATGTGTCGGAGATGCTGCTGGATTTGGCGAGCATTCTGATCGGCGCCTGTTTGAGCGGCATTTCCGAGCAGATCGACGTGCGGTTTTCCCAGGGCCACCCGCAGTTGTTGGGGCTGCACAGCTCCATCGAAAGCCTGATCACGGTGAATAAACAGCGCTGGCGCAAAACCCTGGCCGTGGAGATCAGCTACAGCCTGGAAGGCCACGACGTGCATTTTGATTTGCTGCTGCTGTTCACCGAAGACTCGATCCAGCGCCTGACCTACAAAATCAATTATCTGATGAACTGAGACCCAGCCCTATGCCTGCGCAGATCGACATCAAAGAGGTTCACTGGCTGCTGGATATCGTGCAATGCATCGATGTAGGCGTGATCGTGCTCGATCGCCAATACCGGGTGGAAGTGTTCAACAGCTTTATGGAAAACCACTCCGGTCTGGGCCCGGACGAGGTGCACGGCAAGTCGTTATTCGAGTTATTCAAGGAGATTGACGAGGCCTGGTTCCGGCGCAAGGTCGACACGGTGGTCACCCTCGGCACCCGCGCCTTCAGTCTGTGGGAACAGCGGCCGTACCTGGTGCACTTCAAGAACTACCAGCCCATCACCGGCCGCGCCGACTTTATGTACCAGAACGTCACCCTGCTGCCGCTGGCGACCAGCAGTGGGCAGGTTGAACATATTTGCGTAGTGATTTACGACGCGACTGAGGCGGCGGTGCATAAGAACGCGTCGTGACCGCGTGAGCCGTCTGGATTCTGGTTCCCGAATCGTCGGACCTCCGCCTGCTCGGCCATGACGGAGAACCTGCAAACACCTCCGTCATTCCTGCGCAGGCAGGAATCCAGAATCTGCCGCCGAACAAAGACTCCGGACGCGACCTTACTTTTTCTTCCGCGGCCCCGTATTAAAACTGGGCACCTTGCGAATGGCCTTCACCGGCGCTTCCAGCGGCTCGGCACTCTCGGTCCATTTGCCCAGGGTCTTACTTTTGCCGCCACCGCCGCCGGTTTTCGGCTTTTTCGGTTTCTTCGGCTTTTTCAGCACTTGCCCGCTCGGGTCGGTCATCGGCACCCGGTGCTCGGGTTCGAAGTCTTGCTCTTCGCTGCGCTGCAAGGTCTGGCGGGTAAGCACTTCAATGGCCGACAGCAGTTGCACTTCATCGGCGCACACCAGCGAAATGGCCTGACCGCTATTGCCGGCACGGCCGGTACGGCCGATGCGGTGCACGTAGTCTTCGGCCACGATGGGCAGGTCGAAGTTGACTACCAGCGGCAGGTCGTCGATATCCAGACCGCGCGCGGCGACGTCGGTGGCGACCAGAATCTGGATCTCGCGGGTTTTGAAACGGTCCAGCGCGCGCTGGCGGGTAGCCTGGGGTTTGTCGCCGTGGATGCCGTCGGCGTTGATGCCCAGGGCTTGCAGCTTCTCGCACAGCTCATCTACGCCATTGCGGGTCTTGGCGAACACCAGCACCTGGCCCCAACGCTGTTTTTTCAGCAGGTGAATAAATAGCTCGGACTTACGCTTTTTATCGACCGGGATAATCCACTGTTTGACGCTGCTGGCCGCGACGTTGCGCGGGCTGACTTCGATGCTCAGCGGGTCGTTCAGGGTGTTGCCGGCGAGCGTGCGAATGGCCTCGGAAAAGGTAGCCGAGAACAACAGCGTCTGGCGTTTTTTGGGCAGCGCGGCGTAGATGTCACGCAGCTCTTCGGAGAAGCCCAGGTCGAGCATGCGGTCGGCTTCGTCGAGAATCAGGGTTTGCAGTTGGTTGAACTTCACTGCGTTCTGGCGGAACAGGTCGAGCAGGCGTCCCGGGGTGGCCACCAGAATGTCGACGCCTTTGCGCAGTTTCATCATCTGCGGGTTGATGCTCACGCCGCCGTACACCGCATAGGTGGTCAGTGGCAGGTGCTGGCCATACACGCGAATGCTTTCGTGCACTTGCTCGGCCAGCTCGCGGGTGGGGCACAGCACCAGCGCACGCACCGAGTTGCTGGCAACCTGCGGGCCTTCAAGCGTGAGGCGCTGCAACAGCGGCAGGGCGAAGCCGGCGGTTTTACCGGTGCCGGTTTGGGCGGCGGCCATCAGGTCGCGGCCGGCCAGCACTGCCGGAATGGCCTGGGCCTGAATCGGCGACGGGGTTTTGTAATCGAGCTCTTGCAGAGCGCGCAGCAAGGGTTCGATCAGGCCAAGGGTGGCGAAAGTCATAACAGGTAACCCGGGTGTTTCGAGGAAGGCCGGCAGTTTACCTTGTTCGCCGCTCACTCAACCATGGCGCGCCAGCTGGAGGGCTTCGCTGATCTTTTTCGCCGGCACTTTCTGCAGTCGGCACAGCAGGTTGTGGGAGATGCTCTGGATACCGTGTTGCTCTCGCAGCGTGCCGGCCATAAACAGAGTGAGGTTGGCCGCCATTTCCGCATCGGCCATGGCCCGGTGAGCCTTGCCGGTGACA
The DNA here is from genome assembly GCF_027922365.1 of Pseudomonas turukhanskensis. GTDB lineage: Bacteria > Pseudomonadota > Gammaproteobacteria > Pseudomonadales > Pseudomonadaceae > Aquipseudomonas > Aquipseudomonas turukhanskensis. Next base: position 4,616 of record NZ_BSFN01000041.1, on the reverse strand, counting down.
GGCAGGCGCGCCCAGCTGTTGAGCGTGCCGAGTTTGTGGTTCGGCGCCTGGGGCAGTAAACGGCGCGCCAGCAGCATGGAGCAGGCGAACGATTGCACGCGCTGGCGTTTGATCAGGCCGAGCTCGGCGTCCCAGAACTTCTGGTCGAACGAGGCGTTGTGCGCCACCAGGGGAATGGCGCCGACAAACTCGGCCACCGCTTCCATCACTTCGGCCGCCGGCGGCGCATTACGCAGCATCGCGTTGCTGATACCGGTGAGGCTTTCGATAAAGGGCGGCACCCATACGCCGGTTTTCATCAGGCTCTGGTAGCGGCCGACAATGCGCCCGTCCTCGACAATCACCGCAGCAATTTCAGTGGCGCGGCAATTCTGGCCAGGGGACATGCCAGTGGTTTCAAAGTCGATGACAGCGATGGGTTCCACGGGGGATCTCGAGTACGGCGGGAAAGCGCGTAGGGTAACAGCGCACGTCGAGCTAACGCGACCATAGGCCCCAACACCTTCATTCTTGCGCGGACGGGAATCCAGAATGGGTGAGGAAAACGCGATTGGCCGCAGAGGCTGGATCCCCGCCTTCGCGGGGACGAGGGGAGCAAGGGCGCGAGTTAGCGCAGTAGCAGCGCGCCCTCAATGGGTACATAACGACTGGCGGCGCGCACCAGCGACTGCGCCGTCAAGCCCGGCACCCCGTAGGCCACCGCTTCGGTGCCGTAGCTGCGCACCTTGTCCAGCAACATATCGAAGTCGCCATCGCCGGAGGCCAGCACCACGCTGTCCACGCGCTGGGCAGCGTCCATGATGTCGATGGTAATGCCCACGTCCCAGTCACCCTTGGCCGAGCCGTCGCTGCGCTGGATATAGGGTTTGAGTTTTACGGTAAACCCCAGGTTGCGCAGGATCTGCTGGAATTGCTGCTGCTTGGGGTCGCCACGGTCAATCGCGTAGGCGTAGGCCTCGACGATCTGCCCGTGCTGGGTGATATCGGCCCACAGGGCGGCGTAGTTGAAATGACAACCATGGGCCTGGCGCACGGTGTAATAAAGGTTCTGCACATCGGCGAACACGGCGATTCTTTTCACCAGCCTGACTCCTGGGGCTGCCCAATAGTGGGCAGTATGCCATCAGCGTGTCATGAATAGCCGCCGCAATGTGCTAACCGGTCGCCACAATCGGCCCGTTGGAGCCCAGCCGCCCTTGGGCTAAAGTGGCGCCCTTGCTTTTGCAGCCGTGACCCCTGATGAATCCATTACCCATTATTCGCGACGCCTTTTACTTCTTCACCCGTAACCTGGGGGCGATTACCCGTATCTGTTTGCCGCTGATCATGCTCGAGAGCCTGGCGCAAACCGTGCTGTTTTGTGTGAGCACCAGCGACCACTCGCCGATCTACAGCATGCTGATCACCATGGCGATGTACCCGCTGTACACCGGCGCCCTGATCATTTACATGGCGGCCCGCAGCAGTGGCGACACGCCGCCGCTGGCCAATGTGCTGCCATTGACCCTGCGCATATGGCCGCGCTTTGCCGTACTGACCGCACTCACCAACCTGCTGTTTCTGCTGGGCGCCAAGTTGATGCTGCTGCCGGGCATTTATGTGCTGGTCAAACTGGCATTCGCCGAATACCTGTTGGTGGTACGTAGCGCCTCGCCCCTGGCCGCCATGCGCGACAGCTTCAACATGACCAATGGCCACTTTTTACGCGTGTTGCTGTGCACCATGTTGGTGGTGGTGCCGCTGTGGGTATTGCAGGCGGTCAGCTTTGGCGTTGCCGGCGAAGAAGAGGTGCAGATGAGCGAGGCGCTGGTGGTTTTTCTGATTCAGACGGGCACCAGCTTTGTAGCCCTGTTTTCCAGCGTGGTGGGCTTTCGTCTGTTTATGGTGATTGCCGACGAAACGGCGCACGGCTGATTTCCAGCTAGGCTCAGGGGAAGCCTTTTCCGGAGCCTGATTCATGGCTGATGCCAATCCCAGCATCCTTTCCCACCTTTCCATCGGCACTAACCACTTCGAACGCGCGCTGGCGTTCTACGACCGTGTGCTCGCCACCCTGGGCTGCAAGCGGGTGATGGAGCACCCAGGCGCGGTGGCGTACGGGCGCATGTACCCGGAGTTCTGGGTGCAAACGCCCATCGACGGCCAACCCGCCAGCGTCGGCAATGGCACCCATATTGGCTTTGTGGCACACGACAAGGTGTCTGTTGATGCCTTCTACGCGGCCGCCCTGTCGGCGGGCGCCAGCGGCGATGGGCCGCCGGGGCCACGCCCGCACTACGGCGAGCAGTATTACGGCTGCTTTGTTCGCGATCTGGACGGCCACAAGATCGAGGCCACCTACTGGGAGGCGACGTCGTTGTATGAAATCTACGTGGAGCCCAGCGGCGAGCAACCCGCGTCTTAATCGGCTTTTGAAAACCTGGCGAGCGCCGTAGTTTTTAGCGCTGGGCCTGATAGCGCTGAGCCTGGCGCTTGATCCAGCCTTCTTCAAGCAGTTGCTGCAACGCCGTTGTCACCAGCGTCTCCTCATGCAAACGGGCGCTGGCCCGAGAGAACCCGATAAACAACTGCGTATGCGCATCGGGCAGATACTGCGCCTTGGCAATACGCTTGGCGTACTGCGGTTGCAGCAATTCGAAATCCACCTGGCAGTCGGTGCCGATCACCGCGTTAAGGCGCCCGCGCAATAGCATTTGCAACAGCTGCTGCTCATTGTTCACCCCACGCTTGAGCAAGGTGCTGTCGGAGTCGAAGGGCTGGAAGTACGCCGACTCGTGCACGTAGCCCACTACCTTGTCTTTCAGGTCTGCATAGCTCTGCAACTGTTCGGCCTCGCCGGCGGCGGTGTAAAAGCGCGGTGCGCAGGCGTAGTACGGACGCGGCAGGTATTGGATGTATTGCTCGCGATCGGGAGTTTTTGCCAGGCCAATCATCAGGTCGGCGCGGCCTTGTTGCAGGTCAGCCAGCCCGCGCGCCCACGGCGCCCGTTTGATGGCGAAGCGCAGGCCGCTGCGGCGGCCGATTTCGTTGAGCACGTCGATGTCCAGGCCGACCAGATTGCCCTGCGAATCTTCCATGCGAAACGGCGGCCACAGGTCAGTCATCACCCGCAATGGCGCGTGCTCGTCGGCGAAGGCGAACTGACACAGCAGGGTGATCAACAGCACAGACCAACGCATTTATCGTCCTTAATCGGCTACCGACCTGCCTGGATGCGCGCAAGAGGTCGTACAACTGCGCGGTAATCTACAGGCCCGACTGTGACATTCGCTAGATGCCGCGCTGCATTTGGGCTAAATCGCCGGGCTCGGTTATGCTCCGGCTCGCACCTTTCTGCCACTTGGCCCTGCCCATGCCTTTGTTTCGCGCGCACCCGCTTCGCAAAATCCTGCTACTTCTTGTGCTCCTTGGCGTTGCCCTTGCTGTGCTGGTGTACAGCATCACGTGGCACCCGGCAGACCGCGAAGCGGCGCCGCTGAGCTGCGATGTACAGACCCCTACTCTGCAACCTGGCCAGGCGCTCAAGGTGATGACCTGGAACGTGCAGTACCTGGCCGGCAAGCGCTATGTGTTCTGGTACGACCTGGCCGACGGCAGCGGCCCCGACACCCGCCCCACCGCGGCAGACCTGGCGTACAGCCTAGACGAAGTGGTGCGCATTCTGCGCGATGAGCAACCCGATATCGTGCTGCTGCAGGAACTGCACGAGAACACCAAAGCCACCGACTACCAGAACCAGCTGGCGCTGCTGCAAGAGCGCCTGGCCGACCTGTACCCGTGCAGCAGCCAGGCGTTCTATTGGAAGGCCGACTTTGTGCCGCACCCGAAAATTCGCGGCAGCGTGGGCATGAAGCTCGGTACCTTGAGCCGCTTTCGCATCAGCCAGGCCGAGCGCCTGCAATTGCCGCAACCACCGGCCGACCCACTCACCCGTCAGTTCAACCTCAAGCGCGCGTTGCTGGTGAACTACCTGCCGATTCGCGGCGGCGGTCAACTGGCGGTGATCAACACGCACCTGGATGCGTTCGCCCAGGGCGATGACACCATGCAACGCCAGGTGGCGATGATCGACCAGCAGTTGCAGGCCTTGAACGAAGCGAAAACACCGTGGGTCATTGGCGGTGACTTCAACCTGCTGCCGCCGGGGCAATTTCAGCGACTCTCGGACCGCCAGCGCAGCTGGTACCAGGCCGATACCGAGCTGCAAGTACTGGCGCGCAAGTACCCGATGATTCCCAGTTTGAAAGAAGCCAGCGGCGCCGATCAGGCGGCGTGGTACACCCACTTCCCCAACGACCCGCAGGTGAGCGGGCCAGACCGCACCCTCGACTACCTGTTCCACAGCCCGATGCTCGAGCGCGTGGCGGCCAATGTGCGGCAGGTGGATACGTTGCGAATTTCCGATCACTTGCCGCTGATAGCGCGTTTCCTGCTCCCCGAAAAACGCGAGGAATAGCTGGCTTTTGTAGGGTGTGCTATGCGCACCGTTGCGCTATCAGATCAAGCGCTTGGTGCGCACAGCACACCCTTGTATCTCGACTCCTCCTCGAAAGAGGAGATAGTCTCCGACTGATCATCGGGGGAGGGTTTGAAAGCCGGGCACACCCTTAGGCCAT
>NZ_BSFN01000040.1 GCF_027922365.1 Pseudomonas turukhanskensis | reverse complement strand
TTCGCCATTTTCTTTCATCCATTGAAAAAACAATGAATTGGTTACAAGAACTCGCGAAGCTTAGCGTACGATTTTTTCCGAATTCTCTATCGTCCCCATCCATGCTCGTTGGAAAGCAAACTTTGCTCGATAACAAGCAGGCATGACCTACCCCTAGGTCACAGCATGACCTACCCCTAGACCATCCGTGCTCGATAACGAGCAAATATGATCTACCCATGTATTTAGAGGTGGGATATGATGCGGCTTATCCAGCAAATTTGCTCGATAACGAGCAGGTATGACCTACCCCTAGGTCACGCTATGACCTACCCCCCCTTTAGCTATGAGTGAGGCCGGATGAAAGACGAAGACAAAGAGGTGCGCAACTTACATCAGCCAGCCCCTAGAGGGACATGGGTGCAGACAGAGCGCGCAGCTCATGAAGCGCTGGCCGTCCTGATTGCCGAAGCCCCTCGGGCCGCTCAGCTGCTGCATGTGCTCATTGCAAACATGGACAAGAGCAACGCACTAATAGCCAGTCATGCAACGCTTGCACAGCTATCGGGAGTTTCGACCACCACTACTAAACGCGCTCTGCGTGTCTTGACCAAACAGGCATGGATACAAACTATCCAGCTTGGCGGCGACCGTGGGGGTGCCTTGGCCTATGTCGTGAACAGCCGGATAGCTTGGGCTGATAGTCGCGATAATCTCAAATACGCCCGATTCAATGCCCGCGTATTGGTTTCTTCTGCTGATCAAGCTGACTTGGGTACCGGCGATCTGCGCGGCATTCCATCAGCGGAGAAGGGTGATATCCAAATGCCTCACGGCGATGGATTGCCGCCACCAAATCAGGAGATTTTTGACGAATTGCTTCCAAACCTGCCTGCAATTCAACTGAACAGCAACGAACCCCAGTAACGAGGATTTCCAAATGACTGGAGAGACAAGATCAATCCCCGGATTCGATAGTGAACGCACGAACGTTGATGTTTACTTGGCTAAACACCGGCCACAGAATCAATCGACAGTTGGTAATGGTTACCCCTTTAATCCGACGCTACGCGTGCATTTTTCAAACACTGCCAACGAGTACCGCGAGCCACTGGAAACGCAAGATTGGTGGGGCTTGCCTTACATCGAAACGTATTCATGGGAAGAGAGCGAGGAACACGACCGCAGTGTTCAATCCCATCACCGTTCAGAGGGTAACGAATTCGTAATCAGTGACGATGAATTGAACGCGAAGCTGGCCAAAAGCAAGGTCCATTTTTACAAGTTATATCCGGAAGGGAAGCTGTACAACGTCCATTGCTTGGACGGCGGCGCTTGGGATCGGCCAACCGACTGGAGGCACGTTTCCTACGCTGGATGAAGCACTTGAGTGCTGTGACCTCGGGCCAGTGTATAGGCGTCAGAAAGGGATATGAGAGAGAGGAGGGGTGAAACCCGCGCCCGGCAAGGCTAACGGGTTTCTTTGGCTCTGCGAAGGAGCGCAAGCCCGTAGTATATCAATTCTCGGTATGACAGCAACGGGCTGTCGTCGCCCTAGGGGTCGCCATGCAAGACAATGAAAAAAACACAGCGGACCAGTCAGAGTTTATGCAGCTTGCGATTGAACTAGCGTCTAAGTGTGTAAGCGAATCAGGGAAAGTATCTCCCAAGGTTGGAGCAGTCGTCGTTAAGGACGGTGTGATTTTGGCTGCTGCATATCGGGGTGAACTCAAAACCGGTGAACATGCGGAGTACACCCTTCTTGAGCGGAAATTAAAGGGCGTTGACCTTGAAGGCGCGACGATTTACTCCACGCTAGAGCCATGCACACATCGTAACCACCCGAAAATATCGTGCACAGACAGAGTGATTGATAGGAAGCTGAAACGTGTGGTCATTGGGACTCTAGATCCAAACCAAACAATTCGAGGTCTTGGCGAGCTCCGTTTACAAGACGCAGGAGTTGAAATTACTCGCTTTGAGCCTGAATTAGTTCTTCAGATTCGCGAGCTGAATCGGGAATTCGCAGCTTTACATCCTGTGAGGGGCATCCAACGCGATGCCGCTCAAGTGATTGAGCCGCTTAGACCTGGAGAGGTAGGGCCGAACGGTCATACCATTGGTTTCAACGATGAGGGTGACAAAGTCGAGTGGATCCCGTCAGAGGACGATGAGAGCGACGAGCCGTGGCCTATGATCCTGCGTCGCAGTGATGCTTCCATTCTTCGTGAATACAATGATCTGTGGGATAAAGTTTGGTGGAATCGACACCAGAATTGGTTGTATAGATTGGCGGATGGTCAAGAAACTCTCAGACCTGGCCAAGAAGAGATTCTTGCAACAGCTAAGAAAGCAGCCTTGAGAATCGAAACCAAATTTGGCAGAAATAATCTCGGTTGGGATGATTTTGAGTGGGGATTATTGAGCGGGAGGATGTCAGCGTTGAGTTGGGTACTCGGTTCTGAATGGGAAGAATCACTAGACACTTGAGTAGCACTGGCTGTTCTTCTCCGGTCGCAAGCGACCTGCGCACCGTCCTGCAGGACGGTTTGCCCGCCCATCCGCGAGTTACCAGGTGGCCCGCCGTCATCGTTTGGTCGCGCACGCCCCGATGTTCTATCCGCCGCCGTGCCTTGCCTGCAAGGTGCTTTCGCGGCATATCCTCGGGCGGTGAAACTGCCCTGCGGTATTCCACGTCACCTTGCACGCGGCCCGTCTCTGGATAGAACGGGCTTACCGCGACCAACCGAAGCCGACGAGCAGATCCACCACCGGCAGCGCGCTCCAGGGCGAAGGGTTTTGAGGCTCGCTGCGCGAGCGCTGTCAAAAGCGTTTATTTCCCGCTCTAACGCTCAGCACTCGGAGCAGATCAGCACAGACTCGGTGTCAAGGAAAAAGCGGAATTCTCGCGTGCGAGAAAGCATTATTAATTAGCCATTTAGACAAATTAGATTTTACAAAAGGTTGACGACTTCGGCGGGATTTGAGATACTAACCACGTCGAAGCAATACCGCTAAGACACCCCGAAACAGGCGGCGGCAACCGCCTCGGGGAAATCTGCGAAGGAGTTTCAAAATGCGTCTATCCAGCAATTTCCGTAACCCGCAAATGATCCGCAGCGACGTACCTCTGACTAACGACGAAATCGCCCGCGTTGCGCCGTCGATCTTCGCTAACGAAGCCCACCAAAGCCGCTCCGATCGTTATCTGTACATCCCTACCGTTGACGTGCTGGAAAGCCTGCGCCGCGAAGGTTTCCTGCCTTTCATGGCTTGCCAAACCCGCGTACGCAATGAAGAAAAGCGCGACCACACAAAGCACATGATTCGCCTGCGCCATGCTGACCAGATCATGAGCAAAGAGGCTAACGAAATCATTCTGCTGAACAGCCATGATGGCACTAGCAGTTATCAAATGATGGCCGGTTGCTTTCGCTTTGTGTGCGCCAATGGTCTTGTCCTGGGCGATGCGACCATGGATCAGAAAGTGCGCCACATGGGCAGCGCTGACATCGTAGGCGAAGTCATCGAAGGCGCTTATGAAGTGCTGAACCAGTTTGACGCCATCGAAGAACAGCGCGACATCATGAAGCAAACGAAGCTGCGCGAGTTCGAGCAACTGGCCTTAGCTCAAGGCGCGCTTGCCTATCGCTACGATGTACGCGAAGGCCCCGCCCCGGTCACAGCCAGCCAACTGCTTTCAGCTCGCCGTTCCGAGGATCGTTCCGACGACCTCTGGACGACCTTCAACCGCATTCAGGAAAACACCATCCGAGGCGGATTGCGTGGCCGTAACAAACAAGGCCGCCGCACCACTACCCGTCAAGTGAACGGCATTGATCAGGACGTGAAACTCAATCGCGCCCTGTGGGCCATGGCCGAGGCGCTGCGCGCTGGCCAGCAAGCAGCGTAACCACCAACACCGGGCGCTTATAGCGCCCGGAACCTGTTGCGGTAGGAGATTCAGCCATGTCTAAAGTTTTCTATGTACCCGGCCAAACCTCGATCATTGACTACGCCCGGGAAATTGCCCCCGGCAAATGGGCCACCCGCTGCCGGTTGCTGATGCTGCCTGAACTACAGATCAGCCACCCCGGCGCGGTACTTGGCAACGAGGAAGCATTTTTGCTCGATCAAGAGGCCACCCACGGAACCCGGCCAACTAAAACAACCGCTGCCCGATACGATTACGCATTCAGTCACCTTGCGGTGTCCGACTTCGCAGCCGACGAGCAGTGTGATTCATTCAAACTTGAGTGCTGCGAAGTCGGGAACGTGACCCGTATTTTTGCGCACTGGGACGGTCGGTATTGGACGTTCCTTGGTTTGGCCAACCTTCCGCACCAGGTCATCGTAGAAAGGCTCTCACAGAGCCGCACAGGCGCTACTACGATTTGATCATGCCGGGAGTGGGGCAATGCCCAATAATCAAGTGAATAACCCCCGTTCTGAAACGTACGAGTGGGACGACATCAAGAAAGGAAAGCGACTACAAGACGCGCACCCACCCCATCTAGGAGAGCTTGAATGCAGCAACCAAAATACACCGCCGAACAGTGGGACGAGTTCAAGGACGCCTTTCGCGGCTTGAACATCGGAACCGTCGAGCTGGCCCGTGCGGTTTTGGTCGACGGGGTTCGCCCCTCGGACTTGGCCAAGAAGACTGGCGATTCACGACAGCTCGTTTATGCAGCAGTGAAGCGCGTCCGCGGAATCTTGCAACAACACGACGCGGAGGAACTTGTACCGGTCATGGTCTGGCTCCCGCCCGAGCTGGCAGAGAAGGTGCGCCAGATGGCTGCACCTTATGACCAGCCAAAATCGAAGTAAGATTACTTCCGACTAACTACACATGGGCAGGGCTCGCAATGGAACCGCTGATCAATACCCCGGATCCGGAAATAAACGCTGAGGAAACCTTAGAAGATCTACTTGACGATCTTGAGCGACCACCGGTTGGCATCTGGATGAATCTCAGTTACATCAGCACGCCTGAGCTAAAGCGCCTTAAAGAGTTTTCAAAAAACCTGAGTGCCGCTGTCGATGAAGAGTTGCGCCTACAAGCTGGGATCTTCCCCCAGTCGGGCACAGCCATTTGCCCGGTTTGCTTTGCTGCGTCGAATGAGGCTGATTTAAATCTACTGGAAACACCGGATGATGATGAGTCGATCACCTACATATGGAAATGCCCGGCCTGCCAAGAAACTGCGGATTATAGGAAATGGGGCTTAAGCCAAAACCGTTTGGCCCAACGGGAAATCAGGCTTTGGAACGGTCACGTCAAGCCAGGTGATCTGGTCATTTACGTTCCCTTTCCTGATGCAGATCCGGAACGCCATAGCGTCAGCGGTCCTGCCTACATTCTTGAAGGTCATACGGCGGTTGTTGCTTTGGAAGGGAAATCAGGCTGTGTTGCAGTGCGGTCTTGCAGCCCGTTGAATCACGCATGGCTCACTAAATGGCTGCCCCTTTAATGATCCCTTGGCGTGCTCGGCTGCGCCTCAGCGGCTGTCGTGAACCAAGCCCCGGCCAAGAGCGCGCCGGGTCTTGGCCCTTCGGGCTTCCATCCTCACGCCTTCGCCCGTAAACGGGCTGCGCGCTCCGCTTGCCTCCGGTCGCAAGCGACCTGCGCACCGTCCTGCAGGACGGTTTGCCCACCCATCCGCGAGTTACCAGGTGGCCCGCCGTCATCGTTTGGTCGCGCACGCCCCGATGTTCTATCCGCCGCCGTGCCTTGCCTGCAAGGTGCTTTCGCGGCATATCCTCGGGCGGTGAAACTGCCCTGCGGTATTCCACGTCACCTTGCACGCGGCCCGTCTCTGGATAGAACGGGCTTACCGCGACCAACCGAAGCCGACGAGCAGATCCACCACCGGCAGCGCGCTCCAGGGCGAAGGGTTTTGAGGCTCGCTGCGCGAGCGCTGTCAAAAGCGTTTATTTCCCGCTCTAACGCTCAGCACTCGGAGCAGATCAGAAAGCCAGCGGCGTCAAGCACACCGGCTCAAAACCTGATCAGGAAGGGGCGTGCTGACGGGCTGTCATATCCACACCAACGGCGCGCATCACGGCCAACATGGTTTTCAGCGTGGGGTTCCCTTTCTCGCTGAATGACCGATAAAGCATCTCGCGGGACAGGCCGGATTCCTTGGCAATTTCGGTCATGCCCTTGGCTCTGGCAACTATGCCGAGCGCTTTAGCGATGTGGCCCGCGTCACCAGTTTCAAAGGCGTCAGCCATGAACACGGCAATGGTTTCAGGATCAACCAGCGCCGCCGCTGGGTCGTAGTCATAAAGTGGCTCTTTCATTCATTGTCGCTCCAATCTTTTGCAAGGATTTTGGCCGTCTCAATATCGCGGGATTGCGTGGCCTTATCGCCTCCGCACAGCAAAATTACCAGCTCATCGTCGCGGTGCTGAAAATACACCCGATACCCCGGCCCATAGTGAATACGCAACTCGCTAACGCCTTGACCAACTGGGGAAACATCCCCCATCAGTCCGTTTGCTACCCGGATGATCCGAGCGGCAATCGCGGCCTTTGCGGTCCGGTCTTTGAGCTTGCTTTCCCAAGTGCGAAACGTCGCGGTTTGTTTGATCGTTTTCATAGGTGCATTGTAGCGTATAAATCACACCATGGCAAAGACTATTTGTATAATTGGATTTTACAAATAGTTGACACTCGGCTAGGCAAATGAGACACTAACCCCGTCGAAGCAATCAGCCTCGACACTGGGCAAAGCGGCGGCAACCGCTCCAGTAAATCTGCGAAGGAGATACACCATGTCTAGGGTCCAAACCCAATCAGAAGCTTGATTCTGCAACGGCGTGCTGATTCAGGAGTCTCCAGTTGAGGAGGGTCTGGGCATGGCGGGATCGTTGTTTTGGTTGTCGGATGCGGCGTGGGCGGCGATCGAGCCGCACTTGCCGAAGAACCAGCCGGGGGCCCGGCGGGTCGATGACCGACGGGTGATATCGGGTATCGTGCACATCCTGAAGTGCGGCGGTCGCTGAGCCGACTGCCCGAGCGAGTATGATCCCTCGACGACCATCTACAATCGCTGGAACCGCTGGAGCCGACGCGGCGTGAACTGTATCCTGGCGGCCTTGACCGAGGAAGGGTGGAGCGCCTAGACTGGCCAGATCGACAGCAGCTATGTGAAAGCGCACCGGTGCTCCGGCGGCGCAAAAAGGGGGGACCCGATCACGCGCAAGCGCGTTAAGGTCTTCGGAATGGTCCGCCGGTTGGACCGGTTTTCTGAATGGAGAGAATTATGCGCGCACTGTGTTGGCACGGTAAGGGTGACGTTCGCGTCGACACCGTCGCGGATCCCGAGATCAAGCACCCCCGTGATGCCATCATCAAGGTCACGGCATGCGCCATTTGCGGGTCCGACCTTCACCTGCTCGATGGTTACCAGCCTACGATGAAGGCAGGTGATATCCTCGGCCACGAGAATATGGGGGAGGTCGTGGCGCTCGGTTCCGAAGTGACGAACCTGAAGATCGGCGATCGTGTCGTCGTACCCTTCACGATCAGCTGCGGCGATTGCTGGTTCTGTAAGAAAGGCTTGTTTGCAGCTTGCGACCGGACGAATCCGAACGCCGAGATGGCAGCAAAGGCCATGGGCCATTCGCCCGCAGGGTTGTTCGGCTTCAGCCACATGATGGGCGGCTACTGCGGCGGTCAGGCGGAATATCTGCGCGTGCCGATGGCCGACTTCGGTCCGATCAAAATCCCCGACAACATTACGGATGAGCAGGCGCTGTTTCTATCCGACATATTTCCGACCGGCTACATGGCCGCCGAGAACGCACAGATCGAGCCCGGCGACACCGTCGCGATCTGGGGTTGCGGCCCAGTCGGTCAGTTCGCCATCCGATCGGCCCTGATGATGGGCGCGGGCCGGGTGATCGCGATCGACGAGGTGCCCGAGCGGCTCGCCATGGCCGAGGCGGGCGGCGCCGAGACGATCAACTTCGCCGAGACCGATGTCTATGACGAATTGCAGGCGCGGACCAAGGGACGTGGCCCGGACAGCTGCATCGATGCGGTCGGCTGCGAGGCGGCAGGTCACGGCGCGGCCGACGCGGTGATGGACAAGGTCAAGGCGAGCTTGATGCTCGCCACTGATCGGGTGCATGTGCTGCGCCAAGCCATCATGAATTGTCGCAAGGGAGGCACGGTGTCCGTCCCTGGCGTATATGTCGGCGTGGCCGACAAGCTCCCACTCGGGGCGGCAATGAACAAGGGACTGACGATCAAACTCGGTCAGACCCACGTCCAGCGCTACACCAAGCCGTTGCTGGAGAAGATCGTAGCCGGTGCAATCGATCCCAGTTTCGTGATTACCCACCCGGCAAGCCTCGAGGACGCGCCGGAAATGTACGCCAAGTTTCGGGACAAGGAAGAAGGCGTCATTAAGGTGGTTATGCGCCCGCACGGCTGACGTGCGGATCTGATCTGCCCCCGCCGAGCGGACCGAGCGGTTTGTTAGTACAATAAGCTCGTCGCCGTCATGTCCGGACGGCGTACGACGCCCAGATGCCATGATCGTTGTTGGTGGTCACCGGGCCGTTGCTGCCGGTGAAGTGGCCGCCGTCCAGTTCCAGATTGGCGATGTCGCTACTGAGCAGGTTGAAGCCGGTCGCCGTTTGCGGAAATAAACGGGAACCGCCCGCCGCGAACACCGGCGCCTCTGGCTGCAGGTTGCCGTAGCGCAGTTCGGTTTTCGATATCCGCATTTTCAGCGCGCCGCCTGCCGTGCCGTATTCATCCTGCGGATCGCCATGACTGTCCACCGGCAGGTTGCCGGTGCCGGTGGTGCCGCCACCGCCATCGAGCTTCAGGCCCCAATAACCGTAGGCGTCTACGCCGAAACCCACCGTGCCCTGAGTGAAACCGGAGCTGAAGTTGCCGAGCACGCCCTGGGTCCAGTCCTTGCTATCGTCCTTGCCGTTCTTGTTGTCGCGGTTGAAATAATAATTCTTCAGGTGAACGTTCAGGCTGCTGTCGTCAACGAAGCCCTTGGCCTGCGATTGATCACCGACAACCCCTGCCGTTGCCATTTGACTGACACCCAGCGAGACCGCCAGCGTCATCAGGTTCCATTTCACGAAAGTCATTGTTATCCCCTGTCTCGATTAAGGCCCAGCGCGCCCGTTGGATGCAGGTCACTGTTTCAAGTTCACAGAAAGCTCCAAAGCCTGGCGGGGCGTTTGGCAGATCAAGGCTGCAATGGACGGCCAAAGCGCGGGACGCTGCCTTTTTTAGTGTTCCAGGCGCAAGCGCGGGTTATTTATTTCCTCACGTTAAAACAAACCTGCATCCGCTCAACAGCGGCGGCAGTCTTTTAGCACCGTATGGTCGGCAGTCATCCAAACCGGGCGTGATAGTCACTATCGATCTTCGTAATAATTGAAAACTTTCAGCCAGTGTTACCGTCGTCGGCGATGAAGAACACGACTCGACTGCCTGACGACTCCGCAGCGTCAGGGAGTAGGATCATGCTCCGCTTCATCATTCCTTTGGTAAGACTTTTAGCCACCCCACGTCAGTGCGGTGGTTTTTTTTATGCTTTTTTAAGTCCCGTCGTCCATGCCGCTGCAGACAGATAACGCGCTCGAAAATTCCACTCACCAGTGCGAACGGTCGCTATGGCGGCGATAGGCAAATACCCCAGCAAACGAGACTGAACTTTGATATAAGAAACTCCTCATAGTAGCGTTCTAATATCACGCAACTTCCTTCTCAGGTATCCGCCATGTTCAAAGATCTTTCGATAGCCAAGCGTCTGGGCCTGGGCTTCGGGCTCGTCCTCGCGCTCATGATCCTGCTTACGCTGGTGGGGGTGAACCGGGTCAGGTTGATTGAATCCACCCTCACAGACGTGAGCGAGGACGCCACCATCAAGCAGCGTTACGCCATCAATTTCCGGGGCAGTGTGCACGACCGTGCCATTGCTCTGCGTGATGCGGTGCTGGTGCGCAACGACGCAGGTCTGTCCACGCACTTGCGCGACATCGAGCGTCTTGACGGCCTCTACCAGGCATCAGCGGCGCCCATGGACCGGATCTTCCAGAGCAAGGGCGCCTCACCTCGCGAACAAGAATTGCTGGCGAACGTGAAGTCGGCCGAGCGCACCGCCCTGGCAAGCACCGAAAAACTGCTCAAACTGCGCCAGCAGGGCGATATCGACCAGGCCCAGACGTTGTTGATGGAGCAGGTGTCCGGCGCTTACAAGGACTGGCTCAACCGCATCAATGCGCTCATTGATCTCGAAGAAGCCTCTATTGGCGGCCGGATCAGCACGGTGCGGGTCACCGCTGCGCAGTTCGCCTCGCTGATGCTGCTGGCCACCGGTATTGCGGTCGTGTTGGGTATCCTGGCCTCACTGCTGATCATCCGCAGCATCAAATCGACGCTCGGCGCCGAGCCCCACCAGGTCGCGACCTCGATCCGCCGTCTGGCTGAGGGCGAGCTGACGCACACCATCGAAACGGCCTACCCCGACAGCGTGATGGGTGCGCTGAAGGCCACCAACCTGCACTTGTCGGCCACCATCACCGACGTGCGCTCGGCAGCGGTCGCCTTGACCCAGTCATCCGCGCAGTTACTGGCCAGCTCCGACAGCAACAGCGAGCAAATGCGCTTGCAGGCGGCCGAGACGCAACAGATGGCCACCGCGATCAACCAGATGGCCAGCACCGTTAAGGAAGTTGCGGGCTATGCCAGCCAGGCCGCCAACGCCACACAGACGGCCGATGAGGAAGTCGAGAATGGCAAGCGCATGGTCGAGGGCACGGCCCAGGCCATGGACCTGCTGGCACGCAAGCTGGAAAGCGCCGCCGATTCCGTGAGCCAGGTTTCCAGCGACAGCCGGGCGATTGAAAATGTTGTGGCGGTGATCAACTCGATCGCTGAACGCACCAATCTCCTGGCGCTCAACGCGGCCATTGAAGCGGCACGCGCCGGTGAAGCAGGCCGCGGTTTTGCCGTGGTGGCCGACGAGGTGCGCTCGCTCGCCAACCGTACCCAGGAATCGACCCAGGAGATTCGCGAGATGGTCGGCCAGCTGCAGACTGGCGCGGTGAAGACCGCCGATTTGATGCGCGAAAGCCGCGAGATGGCCCAGCGTACCGTCGAGCAGACGCACGAGGCGCAGACGGCACTGGTGAAGATCCGCCATGAGGTCGGTGCACTGAACGACATGAACGCGCAGATCGCCAGTGCCGCCGCGCAGCAACGGGCGGTGGCCGACGACGTCAGCGTCAACATCAATCGCATCCACGATTCGGCGCTGGAAACCGCAGTCGGCTCCAACCAGGTCGCGCGCTCCAGCCGCGAGCTGTCGACCCTGGCCGACGTGCTCACCGAGCGTGTCAGCTTCTTCAAGGTCTGACTCAAGAGGCCCGGCTCCGTGCCGGGTTACCCCACAGGGGCCCAACCGGATTGCCACGTAAGGTTGCCAAACCAGCCTGCCACGCGCGTCTTCCTGCCTCTCTCCCAAGCCTGCGTCGCCGGCGGCGCAGCCTTGAAATTCTCTGCCCTGCGGCGGTTTCAAGCCCCGACCCGCTCCGTACGCCCGCGCCGCATCCGGCACATTCGCTGGAGTCCATCAGCACTTTCTGCTCTAGTAGCGATCCATTATCGCGAGTCGGCCGTCGCTGACTCCGTCATCCATCCGCTGCAAATCGCTGCCGCCAAACCAAAGGTCCCGCTGATGTCTGCCCAACGTTTCAAGCACGCCCTCTCCTGCCTCTCCCTGCTGGCCTGTCTGACTTCCACCGCTGCCTTCGCCCACGCCCACCTTGATAGCCAGCAACCGGCTGCCGACAGCGAAGTCAGCGCGCCCAAGGAGCTGCGCCTGACGTTTTCCGAAGGCGTCGAGGACAAATTCACCAAGGTCGTGATCAGCCTGGACGCGGCCGACGCGCCGACAGAAATCATCCAGACACGCAACGTGGAAACCGACCCTGCGGACAAAAAAATCCTCATCGTGACCCCCGCCGTACCGATGGTGCCGGGCAAGTACAAAGTGGAATGGCATGCCGTGTCGGTGGACACTCACAAGAGCGAGGGCACGTACCGTTTTCAGGTGACGCCGTAACGCCATGCACGAAGGATTGATCCTGTGCCGCTTCATCCACTTCGGCGCAGTGATGGTGCTGTTCGGGATGGCGCTGTTCCGCAGCCGGCTGTTCGCTCCCTGGCTGCGGGCATTTGAGGCCGGTCCGGCCGGCCCTCGCCTGGAGCGCCAGACCGGCGTGCCCTGCGTCCGGGCCCCCCCTTTTCCGCCGAAGGCCGAGCGTTGCGCCTTGACGTAGGTCGAGTCGATCGAGGTGCTGCGAGTGACCGCGCCCGCATCGGCCAGCGCCTCCAGCAGCTTCAACCAGAACCGTTTGTGGGACCAGCGATTGAACCGGTTGTAGACGGTCGTGGACGGGCCGTATTCGGCGGGGCAATCCTGCCAACGACAGCCGATCTTCAACACATGAATGATGCCCGAGATCACCCGGCGATCATCGACCCGCCGAGCGCCTGCCTGGTTCCTCGGCAGATGCGGCTCGACTGCCGCCCATTGATCATCTGACAGCCAAAACAGCTTGCTCATCACCGGCTCCAACGCGATCAAGACGCATCGGAATCATGATTTGCCGTCAGGCTTCAAGTGGGTGATTGGGTTTGGAGCCTAATGCAGCTCAGATCACCAGCGTTGAAAACTTCCTTTCCCATCATGACCTTTTCGCCTTTTGGAACGGTCGCCCTAACGGTGATGCTCCAGCATCCGACTACGATCCCGCAGCAGTCATCGACGCAAACCAGAAGGAGGCTAGCCGTTGCTGTGGCTGTTACTTTGAGTTGTACGAGGCCATCTTGCTTCGCGGCCTTCGCAATGAACTGGATAAGCTCGAAGGCGCTGACAAACTCGCGTTTCAGCAAGCGCTGTGGGTTCGCCGGATCAAGATCGATGATGAGACAATCGCAGAGGCTGAGCAGGCTGAATGTGAATGCATGGACGAAGTAAGAAGGGATCAGGAGTAAACGGTAAGGCCCCGCTAAAGCGGGGCTTTACGCTAAGGGATGTTCTAAATTTGGTTTCTCGCATGCGAGAAAGTAGGGGAATGGAGTAGGCATTATGTCGTTGAAGATCATCTGGTTTGCTATCCCAATTATCACAGTGCTAATAGGGCTGCTTGTAAGTCTGGACGGCAAACGCCTCACCAGGCACATACAGGTTGCCCAGGACTTATCGCTGAAGGGGTAGCAGAACCCGAAGCCATGCAACATTCAGGATGCAATCACTGGGATCGTCCCTTCATGGTCAGGATATGGAAAGCCTACCCAAAGTTGCCTAATGGATATTAGTATACTGTAAAATTAGATTTTACAAACAGTTGACGGTAAAGACGTGGTTTGAGATAATAACCACGTCGAAGCAATACTGCCTCGACACCCCGGAATACGCGGCGGCAACCGCTCCGGGGCCATCTGCGACAGAGGCAACATCATGACTACTACCACCGAGCACGTGTTCTACCAGCCGGGCCAACACTGGGTCTGGGCCTACGCCGAAAAATCCGCCTCGGGCGAATGGGTTGACCAATGCGGGGCCAACCTTGAAAAGCTCGCCGGCCGTTATCCGGGCATGGAAATCATCACCAGTGATGAAGCTGTCGCCAAGATCGAAGCGCTCAGCAAAGAGGCACCCATCCTGATCGATGCAGAAGCCTACGACGATGCGCTCAACATGCTCCCGCCCATGGGCTGGGTTCATGACTGCGACGCTTCATCATTCAAAATGAGCGAGCGCACAAATGGGCGAGTCACCCGGATCTATGTTCGACTCGGTCGCCACTATTTCCGTTTCTCGGCTGAATACACCATGTCGCACGCCGATGCTGTTGCCATCGTTCGCGCAGCTGCGCCGAAACTTCTCGCGGCGCAAGTAGCGACCGCCTAACCAGACCGGGAGCGGCTCGCCGCTCCCACCTGCAAAGGCCATGAACATGACCCGCAAAGATGCAATTGCACTAATCAAGGTCGCCGGATACCACGGCGACACCAAGACCTCCTTGCGGATCTACACCGAAAATCGCGTCAGTTACGCGGCCTACTCCGAGGCATATGCCCGGGGTGGCCAGCTCAAGCAAGAAGGCATGGCCTGCACTTGTTTCGAATGTAACCCGCGATAAACCCAATAACCCCGGCATCAGCGGCGGCAACCGCGCCGGGGTTCTGCGAAGGAAATACATCATGAGCGTAACCATCGTCAGCGACACCCACATCACCGCCCTAGTCGCATTCGCATTAGGGGGACGATAGAGAATTCGGAAAAAATCGTACGCTAAGCTTCGCGAGTTCTTGTAACCAATTCATTGTTTTTTCAATGGATGAAAGAAAATGGCGAA
>NZ_BSFN01000039.1 GCF_027922365.1 Pseudomonas turukhanskensis | reverse complement strand
ACTGCGTCAGATAGACCTGAGACAGCGGGCAACATGATCATCAACCTGTTACCCATGTCTCCCGACAGGTGTTTACCATGTCCCCCGGCTGAACACACAGCACACCCTACGCCAAGCAGCTTGCGCCTCTACGGCGAACGAACCGTAGGGTGTGCTCCGCGCACCAAGCGATGTTAGGAGAGACAAAATGACCACCCACACCACCTGGCTGATCCGCAATGCCAGCGCCATCCTGACCGGAAAACACGGTGCCGAGGCTCGTCATGCCGGCCCGGATATCCGCATTGTCGACGGCCGCATCACCGCCATGGGCCAGCTCGAACCGCAACCCGGCGAGGCGCAGATCGATGCCCGCGATTGTGTGATTTATCCAGCCTGGATCAACACCCATCACCACCTGTTTCAGTCGTTGCTCAAGGGCGAGCCCGAGGGCCTCAACCAGTCGCTCACGCCGTGGCTCGCCGCCACGCCCTACCGCTTTCGCGGGGCCTTCGACGAACACAGTTTTCGCCTGGCCGTGCGTATCGGTTTACTGGAACTGGTGCGCTCTGGCTGCGCCACCGTAGCCGACCACCATTACCTGTATTACCCCGGCATGCCGTTCGACAGCGCCGCGATTCTGTTCGAGGAAGCCGACGCGCTGGGCCTGCGGTTCGTCCTGTGCCGTGGCGGCGCGACCCAGACCCGGCAACTGGAGGCCGACCTGCCGCAAGCCATGCGCCCGGAAAAGCTCGATGCCTATCTGGCCGATGTCGAACGCCTGACCGCGCAGTACCACGACCCGGCAGCCAACGCTTTTCGCCGTGTCGTGATGGCGCCCACCACCACCTTGCATTCCACCACACCAGCCGAGCTGCGCGAGACCGCCCAGGTGGCGCGCAAGCTGGGGCTGCGTATGCACAGTCATCTGTCCGAAACCGTGGATTATCTGGATGCCGCCAAGGCCAAGTTCGGCATGACCCCGGTGCAGTTCTGCGCCGAGCAGGACTGGCTCGGCCCGGATGTCTGGTTCGCCCATCTGGTGAAATTGCTGCCCGAAGAAATCCAGTTGCTCGGCCAGACCGGCACCGGCATTGCCCATTGCCCGCAAAGCAACGGGCGCCTGGGCAGCGGCATTGCCAACCTGCCGGCACTGGAAGCGGCTGGCGTGCCGATCTCCATTGGCGTCGACGGCGCGGCCTCCAACGAGGCTGCCGATATGCTCTCGGAAACCCACGCCGCCTGGCTGCTGCAACGGGCGCGCAAAGGTGAATTGGCACAGCCGAAATATGCTGGCGGCCAGTTCGAAGGCGGCGCCGATGCCGCCAGCATCGAAGACGTGGTGCGCTGGGGCACGGCCGGTGGCGCGCAGGTGCTGGGCCTGGATGATCTGGGCACGTTGGCGGTGGGCAAGGCGGCGGACATTGCCATTTACCGCCTCGACGATCCGCGTTATTTCGGCCTGCACGATATGGCTATCGGCCCCGTTGCCAGTGGCGGCCGCGCGAGCTTGCGTGCCCTGCTGGTAGGCGGTCGGCGTGTGGTGGCGGACGACCAGGTGCCGGGCCTGGACCTGATGGAATTAAGCCGTCAGGCCAGCGCTGCGGTACTCGATCTGCAGCGCCGAGCCGGGGTGCGCCGATGAGCTGGGTGGAAATGAAAGCCCGCGGCCTGCGCCAGGAGGCCGAAGGCATTCTGGCCGTCGAACTGTGTATGGCCGATGCCAGCCCGTTGCCCTTCCGCTGGGAGCCGGGCGCCCATGTGGATGTGCAAACCGGCAGCGGCGTGGTGCGCCAGTATTCGCTGACCAACCTCGCCGATGAGGGCTGCGTGCGGTTGGCGATCAAACATGCCGACGACTCGCGCGGCGGTTCGCGGTGGCTGCATCAGCAGTTGCGCGTGGGTGATCGCCTGCGCGTGAGTGCGCCGCGCAATCTGTTTCCGCTGCAGCCGGGCAATGGTCCCGTGTTGCTGGTGGCAGCAGGGATCGGCGTAACGCCGCTGTTGGCCATGTACCGGCAATGTCGCGCGCAGCAACGGCCGGTGCAGTTGCTGTATTTCTCCCGCAGCGCAGCGCATGGCGCGTTTGTCGAGCAACTGCGTGATGACCCGGCGGTGCGCCTGATCAGCGGATTGTGTGCGGCAGATGTTGGTGCTTATCTCGATCAACATCTGCCCGCCTGGCAGCCCGACAGCCAGCTCTACACCTGTGGGCCGGATGGGTTTATGAGCAGCGTGCAGCAACTGGCGGGCGAGCGTGGCTGGCCTTCGAGCGCGTTGTTTCAGGAGCACTTTCAGGCCTCGATCGTTAGCGACTCGCCGGCAACTGAGCTGGTGCTGGCGCGGAGCGGGAAAAGCGTGACGGTGCAGGCAGGGGAGACGTTAGTGGCGGCAGCGGAGCGGGCCGGCGTCAGTATTCCCACGTCGTGTGGCATGGGGATGTGCGGGGCGTGCATGACTGGGGTGGTGAGCGGTGAGGTCGAGCACCGTGATCAGTATCTGAGTGATGCCGAGCGGGCGAGTGGGCAGTGGATCATGCCGTGTGTGTCGGGGTGTGCTGGGGGGAGGTTGGAGCTGAACGCTTAGTCACCTTCGAGATTCTGGATCCCAGCCTGCGCTGGGATGACGGTGGGCTTCGCAATATCTCCGTCGTCCCAGTGTAGGCTGCGGTCCGACGACTCGGGACCCAGGTGCCTCGTAGGTGGCAGGTATCGCCAGGATATTTACTCGGTCACACCTTCTGCCGCGACCAGCTCGCTCTTCTCCTCCGGCAACACCAGATTGAGGATGATGGCGGTCAACCCGCCACTGGTAATTGCCGAATCAAACAGGTTTTGCACCAGCTTTGGCATCTCGTGTAGCAGGGTGGGTTGTGCCGCAATGCCCAGGCCCACACCAAACGAGGCGGCCATGATCAGCATGCTGCGACGGTCCAGCGGGCTTTGCGCCAGGATGCGGACACCGGCAGCGGCCACGCTACCGAACATCACCAATGTGGCGCCGCCCAATACCGGTTTCGGAATCTGTTGCAGCACCGCGCCCAGCAAGGGGAACAGGCCCAAGGCAAACAGCACCACGCCGATATACAGGCCGACATAACGACTGGCCACGCCGGTCATTTGAATCACGCCGTTGTTCTGTGCAAACGTGGTGTTGGGGAAGGCGCTGAAGGTGGCGGCGATCATGCAGCTGGCGCCGTCGCCCAGTACGCCGCCTTTGAGGCGGGCCAGGTAGCGCGGGCCTTCGATGGGCTCGCGCGAAAGCATGCTGTTGGCGGTCAGGTCGCCCACGGTTTCAATGGTGCTGATCACGTAGATCAGGGCCACCGGAATAAAGGCGGTCCAGTCGAAGGCGAAGCCGAACTTGAAGGGAATCGGCAGGCTGATCAGCGGCAGATCCGGCAGCGGTTGCGGCACCAGTTTGCCGGTAAACCAGGCGGCGATGCTGCCCACGGCCAGGCCGATGATGATGGCCGACAAGCGCACCCACGGGCGGCTGGAGCGGTTCAGCACAATGATGGTCAGCAGTACCAGAGCGCCCAGGCCGAGGTTGCCAGGGGTACCGAAGTCCGGGGCGTTGAAACCGCCGCCCAGGTCCGTGACGCCAACCTTGATCAGGCTGACGCCGATGAGCGTAATGACAATGCCAGTCACCAGCGGCGTGATCACGCGGCGCATTTGGCCGAGCATGCGGCTCAAAACAATCTGCACAAAAGCGCCGAAAAAGCACACGCCGAAAATCATCGCCAGAATATCTTCCGGGCTACCGCCGCGGCTCTTTACCAGAAAGCCGGCCGACAGCACGGCGCCGAGAAAGGCGAAGCTGGTGCCCTGCAGGCAGATCATGCCGGCGCCGATGCCGAAGGGGCGGCGCGCCTGAATAAAGGTGCCTACGCCAGACACCATCAAGGCCATGCTGATCAGGTAGGGCAGGTGGGCGCCCAGGCCCAGTACCGAGCCGATCACCAGCGGCGGGGTGATGATGCCGACGAAGCTGGCCAGCACATGTTGCAATGCGGCAAAAAACGCCGGAATGGGCGCGGGGCGGTCTTCCAGGCCATAGATCAGGTCGGTGTTGCTGTCGGATTCGGGCTGCATGTCACGGTCTCAGCAAAGGTGTTTTGTTGGCCCTGTGGTCAGTCAGGGCTACAGAATTCTGTGTCGCTAAAAAATGCCCATTGCGCGCGGGGCAGCAATGGGCAAAGAAGGAGGTACTCGTGAAGCGGTAAAGCGGGGCACCTGCACCAACATGCAGGGGCCGGTCGTGCTTACAGGTGCACTTTGACGATGGCGTTGATCGCGCTCTGGTTGGTGCCGCGCAAAATGTCGTCGCCCAGGAAGCTGTCGTTGTCGATGGCGTACTTGTTCTTCCAGTAGTCGTATTCCACACCCACGTAGACGTGTTTCACGCCGGTCCAGCCCATGGCTTTGCCCAGGTCATATTTGATCTGTGGGTTGAAGTGCAGGTTGGCGTGCAAATCGTTCGGGCGGCTGCTGGTGGCGTCTTTGTTGTTCCACACCCAGTCCATGTAGCCGTCGATAAGGATGTCGGAATTGCCCACCGCAATGGTGTAGGACCACACCGGGGTCACCTGCCACTGGCCGGCCGGGTTCTTGGTGATGCCGTCGGGTTTGCGGTAGTAGAAGTTCAGCTGGAAGTAGTCGAAGCCCGGCAGGTTGAAGTCGAACGCTGGGCCCAGCAGGTAGTTCTGGTTGCGGTTTTCACCGCGCTCGTAGGTGCCGGCCAGCAGCACGTCTTTCAATGGACCGAATTCGATTTTCTGATCGAAGATCTTGCTGAACGACAGACGCGGGGTCACTTCACCGTAGTAGGTGTTTTTGCCGGCGTTGGAGTCTTCGGTGCCGTTGTAGTTGATCTGGTCGAAGAACACGAACAGGTCGCCGAAGGTCCAGCCGCTCGCGTGTTCGAACGACAGGGTTTGCTGAATGGCCGGGTTGACCTTGAAGTCACGGCCGTACAGGTAGGTGGCGCTGTTGTCTTGCCAGATCAGAGGACCGTCAGCCTGAGCGGCGCTAGCGCCCAACAACAGGCTGCCAGCAAGCAACAGGTTTGAGACTTTGGATTTCATGTGTGCTCCCAGGAAGGCAAATCTGTTTTTAGTTTTTCCTGGCCGCTTGGTCAGGTGTACTCGTCTTTGCAAGTTTCTGTCCAAGTGATCAGTTTCGCCGGAAATTTCTCGCAAAAAATTGTGCGCAATCTGCGAAAGCCTTGTCTCGGCGGGTGCATACAGTCGCCGCAAGAAAGGTGGCGGGCAAGCCTTGGGGATGACCGGTTGGTCGTAATCGCGGGCGCTGCATCGTAGTGGCGCCCGCCGTGCACCGAAGCAGGGCGGCTCAGGTGGTGGCGGCTAGCGCTTCGAGAAAGCTCTCCAGCACCAGGTGCGGGCGTCGGCCTTTGCGGGTGACCGAAGCCAGGCTCAGGTCATAAAAGCGGCTTGAGGGTTTTAGTGCGCGCAAGCGGCCCTGCTGGACCCAGAAACTGGCGTAGTGATCCGGCAGGTAGCCGATATAGCGCCCGGTGAGAATCAGAAAGGCCATGCCCTCACGGTCCGAGGCGCTGGCAGTGGCTTTGAGCACCTGGTACTGGGCCTGGATTTCGGGCGGCAGGCGGAAGGTGGGGGCGATGGCGTCCTGCACATTCAGGCGCTCATCGCTGAGCTGGTCGTCGGCGGCGTAAAACAGCGGGTGGCCGACCGCGCAGTAAAGGAGCGAGCGTTCGTCATACAGCGGCTGGTACTCCAGGCCCGACAAGGTAGTGGCCTGCGGCACCACGCCCACATGCAGGCGGCCGTCGAGCACGCCTTGCTCGACTTCGCTGGGCGGCGTCATGCGGATTTGAATGTGTACGTCCGGGCCGCGTTCTTTCAATTGGGCCAGGGCGTTGGTGATGCGCATGTGCGGCAGGGTCACCAGGTTGTCGGTGAGGCCGATGTTCAGCTCGCCGCGCAGGTGCTGGTGCAGGCCGTTGACCTCGGTGCGAAAACTTTCCAGCGCACTCAATAGCTGCAACGACGACTGATACACCTCGCGGCCTTCCTCGGTCAGGGCAAAGCCCGCGCGCCCGCGCTGACACAGGCGCAAGCCCAGTCGTTGTTCCAGGTCGCTCATCTGCTGGCTGATGGCCGAGCGGCCGATGCCCAGCACACTTTCGGCGGCCGAAAAGCCGCCGCACTCCACCACGCTGCGAAAGATACGCAGCAGACGAATATCAAAGTCACTGACTTGTGCCAGAGGGTCGGGGCGGCGGGTGCTCATAGTTTAGTGAAAGCCAATCTGAAAATTAGAAGAATCGGGTTTTTCAGACTTTATGCCCATGGCACCTTTGCTCGCAAGCTAACTGCACACGAATTTCGTTGTTGTAGGAGCCAGCTTGCTGGCGAACCCTGGAAACGGCATTCGCCAGCAAGCTGGCTCCTACACATCCGTCACTGACATAACAATGATCCTTGCGAGGCCCGAATGAACATGCCGCACACCGCCGAACCGTCCTTGGCCAGCCAGCTCAAGCTGGACGCGCACTGGATGCCGTTTACCGCCAACCGCAGCTTCCAGCGTGACCCACGGTTTATCGTGTCGGCCGAAGGCAGCTGGCTGGTGGACGACCAGGGCCGCAAGGTGTACGACAGCCTGTCGGGTCTGTGGACCTGCGGCGCCGGCCACTCGCGCAAGGAAATCGCTGAAGCGGTCGGCAAGCAACTGGGCACGCTCGACTATTCTCCAGGCTTCCAACACGGCCACGCGCTGTCGTTCAAGCTGGCCGAAGAAATGGTCGACCTGATGCCTGGCGACCTCAAGCATGTGTTCTTCACCGGTTCGGGCTCCGAGAGCGCCGACACCTCGGTGAAAATGGCCAAGGCCTACTGGCGCCTGAAAGGCCAGGCCAGCAAAACCAAATTCATCGGCCGTGCCCGTGGTTACCACGGTGTGAACATCGCCGGCACCAGCCTGGGCGGCATTGGCGGCAACCGTAAAATGTACGGCCAGTTGATGGACGTCGACCACCTCCCGCACACCCTGCAACCGGGCCTGGCCTTCACCGAAGGCGCGGCACAAACCGGCGGCGTGGAACTGGCCAACGAACTGCTGAAGCTGATCGAGCTGCACGACGCTTCCAACATCGCGGCGGTGATCGTCGAGCCGATGTCCGGTTCGGCTGGTGTGATCGTGCCGCCGGTTGGCTACCTGCAACGTCTGCGTGAAATCTGCACCCAGCACAACATCCTGCTGATTTTCGACGAAGTGATCACTGCGTTCGGCCGCATGGGCAAATGGACCGGCGCCGAATACTTCGGTGTAACGCCGGACATCATGAACGTGGCCAAGCAGATCACTAACGGTGCCGTCCCCCTGGGCGCCGTAATCGCCAGCCGCGAGATCTACCAGACCTTTATGAACCAGCCATCGCCTGAGCATATGGTCGAGTTCACCCACGGCTACACCTACTCGGCCCACCCGGTGGCGTGCGCGGCTGGCCTGGCATCGCTGGAAATTCTTAAGCGCGAAAACCTGATTCAGCAATCCGCTGAGCTGGCCCCGCACTTCGCCAAGCTGCTGCACGGCGTGAAAGGCGCCAAGCACATCGTCGACATCCGCAACTGCGGCCTGGCCGGCGGCATTCAACTGGCACCGCGTGATGGCGACCCGGTGATTCGTCCGTATGAGGCCGGTATCAAACTGTGGAAAGCCGGTTTCTACGTGCGCTTTGGCGGCGACACCCTGCAATTCGGGCCAACCTTCAATGCCAAGGTTGAAGACCTCGACCGCGTCTTTTCCGCCGTGGGCGATGCCCTCAACAGCGTGGACTAAACCATGAGCCAGCGTGTGCAAGCCGTGCCCACCGTGCAGGTGGATAACGACGAGGTGATCGTCACCGAGTGGCGTTTTGCCCCCGGCAGTGAAACCGGCAAGCACCTGCATGGCTACGACTATGTCGTGGTGCCGATGACTGACGGCCTGCTGCTATTGGAAACCCCGGAGGGCGAGAAACATGCGCCCCTGGTGGCAGGCCAGGCGTACTTTCGCAAGGCGGGCGTTGAGCACAATGTGATCAACGCCAGTGACCACGAAATTGTCTTCATCGAAACCGAAATAAAGTAAGCCCGGCGCGCAGGCTACTGCGCCCCAGAATTCGATAACGGAGTTTTGTATGAGCACCATCCAGCATTTGATCAATGGCGAGTTCGTGGCCGACACCGGTCGCACTGCCGACGTGTACAACCCGTCCACCGGCGAAGCCATCCATAAAGTGCCGTTGGCCAGCCGCGCCACCGTGCAGCAAGCCATCGATGCCGGCAAAGCCGCGTTCCCGGCCTGGCGCAACACTCCACCGGCCAAACGCGCCCAGGTGATGTTTCGCTTCAAGCAACTGCTGGAGCAGAACGAAGCCAAAATCTCGCAGATGATCAGCGAAGAGCACGGCAAAACACTGGAAGACGCAGCCGGTGAACTCAAGCGCGGTATCGAGAACGTCGAGTACGCCTGTGCCGCCCCGGAAATTCTGAAAGGCGAATACAGCCGCAACGTCGGCCCGAACATCGACGCCTGGAGCGACTTCCAGCCGGTGGGCGTGGTGGCCGGTATCACCCCGTTCAACTTCCCGGCCATGGTGCCGTTGTGGATGTACCCGCTGGCCATCGTGTGCGGCAACTGCTTTATCCTCAAGCCGTCCGAACGTGACCCAAGCTCCACCCTGTATATCGCTGAACTGCTGAACCAGGCTGGCCTGCCAAAAGGCGTGCTGAACGTGGTGCACGGCGACAAGGAAGCGGTAGATGCGCTGATCGAAGCGCCGGAAGTCAAAGCCCTGAGTTTTGTCGGTTCGACCCCGATTGCCGAATACATCTACTCCGAAGGCACCAAGCGCGGCAAACGCGTTCAGGCGCTCGGTGGTGCAAAAAACCACGCCGTACTGATGCCCGATGCGGATCTGGACAACGCCGTCAGCGCCCTGATGGGTGCCGCTTACGGTTCGTGCGGCGAGCGCTGCATGGCCATCTCGGTGGCCGTGTGTGTGGGCGACCAGATCGCTGACGCGCTGGTGCAAAAAATCGTGCCGCAAATCCAGGCACTGAAAATCGGCGCTGGCACCTCCTGCGGCCTGGACATGGGCCCGCTGGTTACCGCCGCTGCTCGTGACAAAGTGGCGGGTTACATCGACGCCGGTGTTGCTGCTGGCGCCTCGCTGCTGGTGGATGGTCGCAACCTGAAAGTAGCCGGCAACGAAGACGGCTTCTTCCTCGGCGGCAGCCTGTTCGACAACGTCAAAACCGACATGACCATCTACACCGACGAAATCTTCGGCCCCGTGCTGTGCATCGTGCGTGTTGGCAGCCTGGAAGAAGCCATGCAGCTGATCAACGACCACGAATACGGCAACGGCACCTGCATCTTCACCCGTGACGGTGAAGCGGCGCGTCTGTTCTGCGACGAGATCGAAGTCGGCATGGTGGGCGTAAACGTACCGTTGCCTGTACCGGTTGCGTACCACAGCTTCGGCGGCTGGAAACGCTCCCTGTTCGGCGACCTGCACGCCTACGGCCCGGACGGTGTGCGCTTCTACACCCGTCGCAAAGCCATCACCCAACGTTGGCCGCAGCGCGCGTCCCACGAAGCTGCGCAGTTCGCTTTCCCAAGCAATAGCTAAGCAGTCTTGGCGGTATGAAAAGGCCAGTCGCGAGACTGGCCTTTTTTATTGGCGCTTTTTTTGAAAGCGTTCAAGGCGCAGCCACAGCGCATTCCGAGCCGCTGTTCACACAGTGCAGATACTGCTGCAGCGCACGGTGGCGCTCGAGGGTTAACGCCAGGGTGCATTGCTCGTAGGTATCGATATGGTTTGTGTGATCTTCATTGGTCGAGACGAACTCACACTCGGCATCGCGGAAAGCGTGCCAGGCGCGTTGGCTGTTGATCAGCCGTTTACGGTGCAGATCGCTGCTGGGCCAATGATCTTTGAGCTGCTGATACAACGACTCCAGCTCAGCCTTGCTGGCCTCATAAGACGCCCCCGCCTGCGCCTGTGCAGCCAATAGGCAAGTAGCTAGCAGAACCATACGAATCGACATCACCAGACTCCAAGAGGCGCCAACCGGATAAAGCATAGTCGCCTCGGTGCGCAGGTCCGTATTCACGTCCCCCACCTCGCAGCCACTCGCCAACACGCCTTCTTTCTGAACAAAAAAAACCGCCCATAAAGGGCGGCAATACGCGGGGGAGCGCGGGTTGAAACGAGGGCTTAATACGCCTGCGGCACGATGATGTCCGATGGTGTGGGGTTGCGTACGTAGTCGTCATGGCGCATGCGCTGCGGCAGCTCCACTTGCGGGTGCTGCACTTCTTCATAAGGCATCTGGCTGAGCAGGTGGTGGATGCAGTTGAGCCGGGCCTTTTTCTTGTCGTCGGCTTGCACCACCCACCACGGTGCTTCTTTGATATGGGTGCGCTCGAGCATGATTTCCTTGGCCTTGGTGTAGGCCTCCCAACGACGGCGGGACTCCAGGTCCATGGGGCTGAGTTTCCATTGCTTGAGCGGGTCGTGAATGCGCGCCAGAAAGCGCAGGTGCTGTTCGCTGTCGGAGATGGAGAACCAGTATTTGATGAGCTGAATACCGGAGCGGGCCAGCATGCGTTCGAACTCGGGCACGCTGCGGAAGAATTCTTCGTATTGCTCGTCGTTGCAAAAGCCCATTACCCGCTCGACGCCCGCGCGGTTGTACCAGCTGCGGTCGAACAGCACGATTTCCCCGGCCGCCGGCAGGTGCGAAACATAGCGCTGAAAATACCACTGGGTTTGTTCGCGGTCGTTCGGCGCGGGCAGGGCCGCGACGCGGCACACGCGCGGGTTGAGGCGCTGGGTGATGCGTTTGATCACGCCACCCTTGCCGGCGGCATCGCGGCCTTCGAACAGAATCACCACCTTGGCGCCGGTTTTCACCACCCAGCTTTGCAGCTTCACCAGCTCGCCTTGCAGGCGGAACAGCTCGCTGAAGTAGTGCTTGCGCGCGCGTTTGGCTTCGCTGTCGTCGGGGCGGCCTTGAAAGAGTTCGTCGAGGTCGTGGCCGTCTTCAAGCAGTTCCAGTTCAAGCTCTTCGTCGCCGTGGTCTTGCAGCTCGCGGTGGATGCGCTGCAGAAGCTGGTCGTTGGTCATCTGTGCACCTTGTAGGGGGTGGAGTGTGGCGATTGGATTGCCTGTGCGCCGATGCTAGAGCGTGGCTGTGGCAAGCGGATGACAGCTCAGTAGTCGCTGCGTTTGCGAAAGGCCCAGCGCCCGGCCAGCGCGGTAAAGGTGGCGACCAGCGCCACCAGAATCCAGAAACCTTCGGCGTCATTGGCCAGCGGAATGCCGCCGACGTTCATGCCGAAAAAACCGGCGATGATATTGATGGGCAGGGCCAGCACCGTGACCACCGTGAGGGTAAAGAGGGTGCGGTTACTTTGCTCGTTGAGCTTGGCGACGATCTCTTCCTGCAGCAGCTTGATGCGCTCGCCCAGGGCCGTGAGGTCGCTGATGACCAGGGTGAAGTCCTCGGTGGCTTCGCGCAGCTCCTGCACGTCGTCGTCTTGCAGCCAACCGGGCGGGCGGTTGAGCAGGCGCGTCAGCGAGCTGGGTTCCAGTGCCAGCAGGCGTTGCAGGCGGACCAGCACGCGGCGCTTGTTACCCAGAACGGCGCGATTGTCGTTCAGGCGCGAGGCCAGCAATTGGTCTTCGATGGCGTCCACGCTGATGCTGGTTTCGCGCACGATGCCGGTGAGCACGTCGCCCTGGTCGCGCAGCAGATGAATCAGCAACTCAAGCGGTGAGCGAAAGCGTTCGCCGCTTTTGACCGAGGAACGAAGTTTGTCCACCGAGCGCAAGGGTTGCAGGCGCGCGCTGACCAGCAGCCGGCTGCGGGCGCATACCCAGAGGGTGGAGATGTCGGTGGAGACCATGTCGAAGTTGAAGACCACGTCGTTGACCACCGCCAGTAGCGCGGCGTCCACATGTTCCAGGCGGGTGGAGCGCGAGCCTTCGCGCAGGCTTTCGAAGAAGTTTTCCGGCAGGTCGAGGTTGGCCATCATCCAGCGCTCGCACGCGGCATGTGCGAGGTTCAGGTGCAGCCACACGAATTCGCCGTTGTCGCTCGGCGCCCTGAGCCATTGCAGTGCGGTGGTGGAGTCGATTTCTTCGCCGCGCTCGCCAGGGCGAAAACGAAAGCCATAGAGCAGACCGAACAGGTCTGGCACTTCAATGCTGTGGTTCATGGCGGCTCGCTGCTGTAACAGAACGCTGGGAGTAGGGGTAACCGCGGCCTGGTGGCGGGCGCGGCCAGAGGGCAGCTTGCGCAGTTTTTATTGCTGATTGATGACCGAAACGAGTCAGCGCCGGTGAAGCTCAAGGCAGCCGATTGGGCAGGCTGCGCAACCTCTGCGCGACTTGTCGGTCAGACCCTGAGGCCCGTGATGCGACACGGGTAGCGGCGCTGGCTGAAAAATGATCAGGCGCGGCATTTTTATTGCTAGCTTTAAGCGAGTTGCACTGCACAGCACCAGAACGGATGACTGTACGACGCATGGATTGGATGACCCTGCTTGCCACTGCCACCCGGCGACACGCCAAGCCTTTGACCGAGGCCGGCGTTCGGCGCGGCTTGTTGTGGCTGCTGGTGCTGGCATTAAGTGGCTGCGCGACCCACCAGGACCATGAGTCGATTCTGGGCAATAAAAGCGCGGTAAAACCCGCCGAATTCTTCCAGACCCACACCGACCGCATGGCCACCATCGGCATGCGCAATAACCTCAATACCCTCTACCGGCTGATGGACAAGCTCTACCGGCGCAACCCGCGCGAGTGGCGCAAAACCGGTTTGCCGACCCTCGAAGCTGCCGAGCAGCAGGTGCAAATGGCCATCGAGCAGAACCGCCCGTTGCCGGAGCTGGGCGAGCGCAAGGATGTGGCGGCGCTGAGCTACACCTTGAGCGTGGATTACCAGGGCGACCGCGTAGGCGGGTTTATCTATGCGCTGGGCACCATGCTGATCACCGCCCATGGCGGGCGCACCGAGTTCTATATGACCGATGAACTCGACCCGCAATTTATCCACAACGCCGCGCGCAATATCGAGAAGGCCACGTGGCTGCTGGCCAGTCGCAACGATTTGAAAGGCAACCCGTGGCTGCTTTCCAACGAGTTGTCGCCGGATGTGCGCAACCTGAGTTTTGCCGTGGAGTTCGGCAAGATCGTCGCGCGCCTGGACTTGCTCACCGATGTGCTGGATGAGCGCTACCGGCGGTTGGGGGTGAGTTATGCACAGGGGTTGTTGTTTATGAATTTCTTGCCAGTGCAGTAAACCTATCTCTCCCCCATGACGGGTGTAGGGCGAATACCGTAGGTATCCGCCGAAGGTCTCGCCGGTCCCGATGCCCGATGGCCGATAGTGCTGCGCACTATTCGCCCTACGATGGGGCAGCTTTTTCTTCGCTATAGGCGCTCAACCGCGAAATAGACGGTCGCGAGCCGCCTGGCACGCAAATCGCTTCTTCCATAACGCCCTTGCCCAAGGGCATCTCTTTCCGGGACGACCCGGGGTGGCAGCCGCCATCGCTCAATCTGGACGACCAGGTAACGTTTTGATTTTTTAATCAGGAGGTTGCTGTGGCGTCAGACCTTGGCAAACCCAATTCCCATACCGCGTTTAAAAGCTTGCCGCTGGTGGATATCAGCGGCCTGTATGCCGACGACCTTACCGTGCGCCAGCACACGGCCGAGCAGTTGGGCCAGGCCGCACGCGATGCTGGCTTTCTGTATGTCACCGGCCATGGCGTGCCGCAGGCACTGATCGATGGCCTGGTCACTCGCAGCCGCGCGTACTTCGAGCAACCGCTGGCAGCGAAGATGGCCGACTACATTGGCCTATCGAGTAACCACAGCGGTTATGTGCCCGAAGGCGAAGAGCAATTTGTCGAGGGCACGGTGGATCACAAGGAGGCCTACGATGTGGGCTTCGACCTGCAGCAGCCGGAACGTCGCCGGCCCATGCTCGGGGCCAACAAGTGGCCGGCGTTTCCCGGCTTCAAAGAAGACATCAAGGCTTACTACGATGCCGCG
Organism: Pseudomonas turukhanskensis; assembly: GCF_027922365.1. Taxonomy (GTDB): domain Bacteria; phylum Pseudomonadota; class Gammaproteobacteria; order Pseudomonadales; family Pseudomonadaceae; genus Aquipseudomonas; species Aquipseudomonas turukhanskensis. The sequence continues at coordinate 5,321 of NZ_BSFN01000039.1, read as the reverse complement.
CTGGCGCTCAGCAATCGCTTGTTTCGCGGTTTCGCCCTGGCCCTGGGGCTGGCCGAAGATGCGTTCACCCGCTATGTCAGCACGCCGCCCAGCCAGCTGCGGCTGATTCACTACCCGTATAACCCCGACGCGCCGGTAGACCGCCCCGGCATCGGCGCCCACACCGACTACGAGTGCTTCACCATTCTGTTGCCCACGGCGCCGGGATTGCAGGTGCTCAATGGTGCGGGTGAGTGGATTGAAGTGCCTCTGGTGCCGGGCGCAGTCGTGATCAATATTGGCGACATGATGGAGGTGCTCAGTAACGGCGCCTTTGTCGCCACCTCGCACCGCGTGCGCAAGGTGGCCGAGGAGCGCTATGCGTTTCCGCTGTTCTGCGCCTGTGATTACGACACCCTGATTGAACCTGTCCCCAGCTTGCTAGAACCCGGAGCCCAAAGCCGCTACACGCCAGTTTGCTGTGGCGAGCACCTGTACGCGCAAACCCTGCAAACCTTCAGCTACCTGAAAAAACGCCTGGCCAGCGGTGAGCTGCAATTGCCCGACGGCGCCAAGGGGTTGTCTTCGTTCGGGTACCAAAACACGCCAGCGGAGCAGCGCCCATGACCCTCGCCGAACTGCTCGCTCAGCACGCCCGCCGCCCGCAACAGGGCGTGCCGGAGTGGATGCTGGGCTACTACAAACGCCGCGCCATCAGCTTTGCCAACGGCGAAACCGATCTGCATACCCATGTGTGCTGGCTGCAAAGCCGCACCTTCACCATCGACCTGCGCCTGCCGTTGCAAGACCGCCAGGTGGCCGCCAAGACGCTGGCCGACTACAGCGCCGAGGAGTTGCAGGTACTGGCCAACTACGAGGGTTGGGAAGCGCTCAGTGAGTGGCGCGAGCCGATGCTCAGTTGGCACAGCGATACCTCGTTGCAACTGCATAACCGCTGGCCGGAGCCGGCCGAGCTGAAGCGATTTGGCAATTGCATGATCGAGTTCGCACCCAGCGGCGCTTATGTGGAGGACTGGCGCCTGCAACCTTCTGCGCCCGGCCCGCTGATTGGCTTGCGGTTGCTGGAGGAGCGCGAGGTGGAAAGCGCTGTAGTGCGCCACCGCGGCGGCGGTTTGATTGTTTGTGGTGACTACGCCGCGCTGGTGCTGGGGCGTGCCGAACCGCTGGCCGTGCCAGACGGTACGCAATTGCGCGACCTGGTGGCTGCGGCGGTGGGCGATGGCGCGCAGCTGGCGCGGCTGTTCAATTTTGAAACGTCGGTGGCGCAAGGGTCGCTGGTCGAAGGGTTCACGGTGAACCTCTCCACCCAACCCGCGCGAGTGGGGCAGAACCTGCTGGCGCTGGATGGCTTTGAGTACCTGGCGGCCGATGGCCGGGTGCGGCAAACCTTGGATGTCGACGGCATTCGCTGCGAGCGCCTGTTCACCATCGACACGCTGGAAATCACGCTGCCCTTTGCCCAGGCCACCGGTTTTACGCCTGGGGCAGCCGCTTGGTTCGAGCGCGAGTCGCCGACCCTGGCCCGTTACACCCAGCCGCTGTGCTGAGCGAACAACCACTAACCATTAGCCAATGCCCATGAGGTGTTTATGAAGCGTGCATCACTCGTACAAAAACTCGCCCTGGTCGGGTTGGCCACGTTCTGCCTGGCCGCCAACATCAGCGCGGCGGAAAAGAAAGACAGCTTCAAGGTGGCCTGGTCCATTTATTCGGGCTGGATGCCGTGGGGTTATGCGGCCGAGAAAGGCATTGTGGATAAGTGGGCGAAGAAGTACGGCATCTCGATCGAGGTCGTGCAGCTCAACGACTATATAGAGTCGATCAACCAGTACGCGGCGGGGGCGTTTGATGCCTGCGGCATGACCAACATGGACGCCCTGACCATTCCTGCCGCCAATGGCGTGGACACCACCGGCCTGATTCTGGGCGACTACTCCAACGGCAACGATGCCATCGTGCTGAAAAGCGGCAATACGTTTGCCGACATCAAAGGGCAGCAGGTCAATCTGGTCGAGTTGTCGGTGTCCCACTACCTGCTGGCGCGGGCGTTGGATATTCACGGTCTGGCCGAGCGTGATGTGACCGTGATGAACACCTCGGACGCCGATGCCGTGGCGTCGTTCATGACCCCGGATGTCACGGCGGCGGCGTTGTGGAATCCGCAACTGAGCATGGTGATGAAACAGTCGCCCACGGCCCGGGAAGTATTTACCTCCAAAGAAATTCCCGGCGAGATCATCGACATGATGGCGGTGAACAGCGCCACCCTGGCGGCCAACCCGGCGCTGGGCAAAGCGCTGGTCGGCGCCTGGTTCGAAACCCTGCAACTGATGCAGCAGGACAACGAGCAAGGCAAAGCGGCGCGCACCTTTATGGCCGAACACTCGGGCACCGACTTGGCGGGCTACGATGCACAACTGACCAAGACCGAGCTGTTCTATACGCCGGTAACGGCCTACACCTTTGCCAATGCTTCGACCACGCTAAGCGCCACCATGGACAAGGTGCGCAATTTCTCGTTCGAGAAGGGCTTGTTGGGCGAAGGCGCGGCGAATGCCGACAAGGTCGGGATGCAGTTCCCGGATGGCTCTACGCTGGGCGACAGCAAGAACATCAAACTGCGGTTTGATTCGAGCTATGTGAAGTTGGCGATGGAAGGAAAGCTGTAAACGGGGAAACGGGCCGGCTGGCGCCGGCCCGTAATTTCAGACTTTCTTGACGAATTCAGATTTGAGCTTCATCGGCCCGATACCGTCGATTTTGCAATCGATATCGTGGTCGCCGTCGCACAGGCGAATGTTCTTCACCTTGGTGCCGACTTTCACCACCAGCGAAGTGCCTTTGACCTTGAGGTCTTTGATCACGCTGACCGAATCGCCGTCTTGCAGCACATTGCCGACGGCATCCTTGATGACCTTGTCACCTTCACGCGCATCGACTGCTGCTGTGGCAGACCACTCGTGGGCGCATTCCGGGCAGACCAGTTGCTGGCCGTCTTCATAGGTGAATTCGGAATTGCATTTGGGGCAGGGTGGCAACGTGCTCACAAGGACCTCGGGTTCAGACCGGTAAAAAGGCCGCATAGTGTATAGGGTTTTTCCCGGCGTTTAGCTGTGGCGGCCGGTCGCTGCACATTTTAGACGAACCGATTCGCCCGCCCCGGGCTCATAACTCTGGGTGACAGACGATATCGCGGGCGTTGCTGGCGGTTCACAGGCGGGGGAGCGGGTATGTTTTTGCCGGATTTGCGGGGCGTTTCCTTCAAGGAAATCATCAAGTGCACAGTGGTCGACTTCGTGGACGACGAGCTGCCGACCTACGCTTCGGCACTTGCCTTCCAGCTGTTCTTTTCGCTGTTTCCGTTTCTGTTGTTCCTGATCGCCATTATTAGCGTGCTGGACATCGAGCCGTTTTTCGATTGGCTACGCCAGCAGGCTGAACTGGTGCTGCCTCAAGCCGCGATGGAACTGGTGAATCCTGCCATCACCAATCTACAAACACAGAAAGCGGGCTTGTTTTCCTTCGGTATTCTGGTTGCGCTGTGGACGGCGTCCGCTGCGGTGCGCTCGACCATGCAGGCGATGAACCAGGTGTACGGCGTGGAGGAAGGCCGACCAGCGTGGAAGCGTATTCCGCTGTCGGTGATCTACATCGTTGGCGTGGCGGTGCTGTTGCTGATGGCGGCGGGGTTGATGGTGGTTGGGCCGCAGGCGATGAACTGGCTTGCTCATCAGTTGGGCATCGAGCAAATCGTCGTGGTGCTGTGGAACTGGCTGCGCTGGCCGGTGGCCGTCCTGATGCTGGTGGCGGTGGTGGCGGCGGTGTACTACCTGGCGCCGGATGTGAAGCAGGAGTTTCGTTTCATCACGCCCGGCTCGGTTGTTGCCGTGGTGGGCTGGATTGCAGCGTCGCTGGGGTTTGGTTACTACGCGCAGAACTTCGCCAACTACAACGCCACCTACGGCAGCATCGGCGCGATCATCATCTTTCTCTTCTATCTATATCTGTCCTCGGCGGTATTGCTGTTCGGCGCGGAGCTCAATGCCGTGATCGAACACCATGCGCGGGACGGCAAGTCACCGGGCGAGAAGGTGGCCGAAGAAGGTGTGCCGGCGAAACAACCTGAACGGGCCTAGTCTGGGCCGGTCACAATCTATGAAGGATGAGCCCTCGAGGCATCACTAACAGTCCGTTGGAGGTTGAGAATATGGCTACCTATAACTGGGACCTGATTGAACGTCTGCTTCATGAAGTGCAGAACGGCGCCTATAAGCCCTTCAAACCGCGCGAGTACGCGGCCGAGTTCGCCGCGGACCAGACGGCTGAAGGCGTACAGATCGATAAGGTCGACTCCTTGAAGGTGGAGGCGTGCGATTACGAGGCGCTGCTACTTAAGGAAGGTTTTATCGAGCCGCGGCCCGAAGAAGAGGGCGGCAATGGCGAGAACTTTGTTCTTACCATGCGTGGCTCCAGTCTGCTGAGTCTGTTGGACAGCAGCATTCCGGGCAGCGAGCATCCTCGCGAAGTGCTGGATGAAAAAGGCGAAGCAGCGCTGCAGCCAGAAGTGTTTGACGAACTGGCCAAACAGGCTGCGATTGCCTAAGGCTACTGCGCTGGCAATGTCAGTTCGCCGGTATCGGTAAAGCGCGCTGCTCCCCAAAGTCGGCCGCCCAGTTTGCCGTTGAGCTCATAGGGCACGGCGGCATGGCTGGTGGAGGGCGCGCTGGCTGCTACGCCCCACGCTTGGCGCAGCACCGAGAAGGCGGAAATGGTGACGGGCACATTGATGACCTTCTCGCCATAACGCGGTACTTCTCCGCTTTCGTCGCTGACCCCGGTGGCCAGCGGGCGGTTGTTCACTCGTAGTTCCAGGGCGATGCCGTCGTAGCGGATGGCGGTCTCATTCGGGTTCTGCACCCGCAGCTTCACCGCGAAGCGTGCTTCCATTTCCTGGCTGGGAAGTGGCTCCAGACCTACCAGGTCGACATACACATCCTCTCTAGAGCCAAACATGGTGCAGGCGCTCAGGCTTGCGAGCAGCGCAAGGCCAGTCAGTGTGCGGGGGGCGCGCGGAAATAGGGTCATGGCGGCGTCCTTATAAAGCGGGAATTACCTCTTCTATATATAGAAGGCATTGCGTAAGAGCCTGTTGCGGCACGCTCGTTCGGTATTTAGTGCCCTCTAATCGTTTATTTCAGATTCATTTCAATAAAGCCTTGACGGTATTTCATGGGTGCTTATAATGCGCACCACTTCCGGCGCGGAAGGCTCCGAAAACTTCAAGTTAATCAATGAGTTAGCTGAAAATAAGGGGTTGCAAA
>NZ_BSFN01000038.1 GCF_027922365.1 Pseudomonas turukhanskensis | reverse complement strand
GGCTACGAAGCGCTGCTGCCGTGGAACTGCAAACCCACAACGCCACTTTAAAACGCAAAACCCCACCAGCGGGAGGTGGGGTTTATGGAGCGCTTACCTTTGGGTGCAGGCCGGCATAAAGCGCCGCGCACAGCGCAGCACCGTCCGGACGATATGGATAGAAAAGGTGTGGTGCGGCCAGATCAGGCCGGCAGATTGAAGCGGTGACCGCAGAGCAAGCAGAGGTTGTGGGCCAATACGTGGCGGTCGAGCGTATCGCCCAGCTGCGCGCCGAGCGCACAACCGCCAACCCCGCCGGCCAGGCCACCGAGGATGGCACCCGATACCGAACCGAGGGTGATCCCGACAGGACCGCCGAAAGCGCCAATAAGCGCACCTGCTTGGCCACCAGCCAATGCGGCGCTGACGCCACGCGCAGCACCACCCACGGTGCCGATGGCCGCGCCGATTTTCATGGCGTGATGGAAAGAAGCGACTTTGGGTGAGTGACAGCGAGGGCAGTGCAATGACATGGGACGAACCTTCTTGGTGGTGATGTCATGGCAGTAATGTGTGACTGAGATTTTTTCGAATCGTATTACAAGTAAAAAAACACCGGCGCAAGGCCGGTGGTAGAAGTGCTAAGTTATAAAAAACTTCGATTTATCTCTATTCGGACTGGTCTAATTTTATCATGCACAATTATTTTTCCTGAGGCTGCTAAGCAGTCTAATGTGGGGTTGAGTTTCGAAACTACGCGAAACTTTGATGGGCCTTTTCGGAGTATGTCGTTTTTATCAATCCAGTTAAATATATTCGAGCTTTTGCAGTTAGATTGCATCCAGGCGAATAAAATTTCTGAGTCACTGATAATTTTTGGCATAAATGTAAATTCATTTCGAAAGGTTTTTGAACATTCGAGGACAATTTTTTCTGCCGATTGAAGCTCTTCTAGGGTGATAAGCCCTTCGCCGAATTCGAAGTAATGCAAAAGTGCAGCTACACGAGCAATATTCTCGCTGAGCTTAGAGGCATGATCCTTAGATCTTTCATATGTGCCACCTACTTGCAGTTCTGACTCTATCTTGTTGTATGATTCAGTCCAATACGCAGCTGCACTGGTTGATAAATTTATTATTTTCTTTTCTTCGGAAGTATTGCGTAGACGGTGCATGACTTTTTCAAGCAGGTTGTGCGCGCGTTCGTTATATCTTTCGACAATTTCCTTGTTGATAGATCTGCTCTTGATGAAGCGCGTTCCCTGAGTCGATTCTGGATGAAAAACCAAGGCGCGAGATAGTAATCCAACAGACCTAGCAAGATCCCCTTTGCCCTCTAGATACTCCTTTAATACTTCGAGCTGAATCATAATCCCTAAAGTCAACCTTGCATCATTTAGCGAACAGCCTTCAACAGTTGCTCTTGCTACGTCTATAGTGCTTCCGGTCCATAATGCGTTAATCTTACCGAAATCATTGAATACGCCTTTTAAAACCGAAATCCCTTCACTAGACATTAGTGCTGCCCAAGGCATGTCAAGTCGCATGCCCTTTATAAGGGCTGCTGTAGTAGCGTCTTCATAAAACGGGTTGAATGCCCGTGGTCTTTCAGGTTTTAGTTCTTGATGGCGTAGCAGCTCAATTTCATGCAATTGGTGTTCTGGTTCTGTTTGAGGCGTGTTGCTCATGTCTTTGATAATTTTCCGCTTTCGTGCCTCCCAAACTTCCAATTTAATATTCCAGACGAGTAGTTCTTTCCTGTGCATGATTAACGCATTCTTTACATATGTCCGAATATATCCTAGAAAAATACTCTCGATTGTTGACTTTCTCTCGCCAGAGCTTGCAATGCTAATGATCAAAAGTGAAACTGGTCCGATCATATTTCCTGGTCTTTTTACATCTATTAATGGCTGGCACAGCATTGAGATTGTTGATAGGGCTGAAGCTAGGGCTAGCTCAAGCGGAGCTTGTGTGGTTTCGGCTACTTCAACAATAAATTCTTTCAGTAGGGGGAACTCATTTAGTGCTGTGAGGATTGTTTTATTTGTGGCTTCTTGGTTCATGTCAGTGTCTCTTTCAGATTCTATTTCCGTGATGCTTTTTCAAGGCACCATGTTTTCCATTTCTTGATGGTTAGCCGCGGCTGTCGAGCCATGCCATGATTGATTCCAATCGCCAGCCGACTGCACCGCCGTTTTTTCGTCCGGATAGCCGAATTTGTTTCGGAAAGAATGGATCGTGCCTCGGTGATCTTGGGTTTAACCAGTCATATACGCAGGAGCGTGAGATTGAAAGCATCTCAGTGAGTTGGCTTAACCGAATTATTTGGGTTTTTGATACTACCTCTGCATGTGTGCTCGTCTCCTTTATCCGTAGCTCGGATATCGAGTTGTGTGCATTTGTGTAACGCTCGGCTTGATGAAGAAAGGTTGCATGCCTTTCAACAGTCGTCGCCTCGACTTCGGGTTTGTCAGCCATTTTTTGCCTCCGATTTGGTGAGGCGATGCTATGCCTATGACCTTTCGCGTTCACTTGCTCTACTTAGCTGGAATTTTTTACCTGCAAGCATAGGTATTGATTATCATGTTCTTGTGTGGTAGTGGCTGGCGCGGTTGGCTCAGGATCAGGTGTCCAATACCTGCGATAGCTGCGATAGCTGTCGCAGCTATCGCAGGCTTTTGGCTCTTCCTCTATTTATTTTCAATGAAGAAAGCGGGCCGCCCCTGGGCGTGGGTTCAGATAGTGCTGAAGGAAGCTGAAGGCCTGTTCCGCATGAGAAGCTGGTCTTATGGGAATATGGTGAGTGCTAGGCTTGGTCGGGAATTGAGGAGATAGGCTGATGAAGCTTGCAGTGCCAGAAGCTGGTCATTACGGGGCATTAATTACTAATGACTCTTTTGAGGTTTTGATGCGTAAGGACGTAAATTATTCGGAGGGTTTGTTTTTAAGATGGAAACATAATTCAGATTATTCACCAAGCAAGTTCGTGCGCTATCTATTGTGTGAGGATTTCTGTATTAGCGCCGAGTTTATTAAGATTCCCGTTCATTTGATATTTTTTAAGGGCGGCACGCTTGTTAACTTTCTGATGAAATATTCGGGTGGTGACATAGAGGCTGCTGGTTTTAAGTGGGTTTCTATACGAGAGGCCTGGGACGAAGTAGCCAAATTGGATAGCGATGAGGTTCGCATTGGTGAATGCAGTTCGTTAAGTATTTTGAATGACTGGATTCATCACCAGAGGCGTAAAGTTGCTGAAAAAGAAATTAAGGAAAGTCAAATGGAGTCTTATGGAGCATTTGATGCGCTCTGTCATCGCGCGCGAGCCGCGTTGGATATGTACCCTGGATACTTTGATGGGGTTGGAATGTATTCAGAGTTTATGCAGTCAATGATTGAAGCGGCTGCGGGGGAAATAGATAGGGTTGATAATTTTTCTTTATATTTAGATGACTTGTGTTCCAAGGCAGAAAAGCCTGGTAGAAGTTATCTTCGTGAGAAGGATCTTATTACTATTGTTCGTTTCAGTCTCGCGAGTGCATATCGTCGTTTGTGCGAAGAGAAACATGATGATTTTTCAGCCGAGTGTTTGCGTGCTGAGAAATTTATAGCTTTTCTTGAGCAGATTTATGCTGAAGTTTCGCCAGAATTGAGGGCCCGTGCCATTAAGGGGGGAGGTGCGAGTAGGAGAGGTCATGTTAAGTCAGATGAGATTAAGAAGGTAGAGTCTGTTATTCTGAAGGTTCTTGAAAATAAAAAATTATATGGCAAGCATGATCAGCAATATGAGATTGCACGAAAGATAACAGAGAATGTATTGAGCGAAATTTCAAGTTTGGGTATTGGTGATATTTTTAGTTTGGGGGATTTGCGTCAGTTTATCTGGGATTTTTTAATCGAGAACAAGGCTGCAAGAGCTTTATTGAAATAAAGTAGCGCCTAGTTTGTGTGATCTCTATTTATACTGATGTGATTTTTTGTAGATGCGCACCTAGTAAATCCCATGCTTCAGACATTACTTTTGAATAGCTATGTCTTTGATAGGTTCTTTTGACTTTGTTTTCCTCTGTATGGTTTAGGCATCTCTCGGCAACTTCGGGTAGGACAGCCTAAGGCTGTCATTGTTGTCGCGCCGGTTCGTCTCAGGTCATGAGGTCTCCACTTCCCGCCTTTCAGATAAAGGGCCTCTGCCTTGGTGCTGCGGTTACTAAATACTCCATTGTCTGACTGACGTTTTTTTATATTTTAAGTCGTTTGATGTTGGCGTCACTGCATTTGCTCCTAGGGGTTATAATGTTTTTGTGTTCAGGTATTTCGCCCAGTCTTCCATTAATTCTCTGCGCTTATCTAGATAGTCAGACCTGGAGTATGCTCCTTCAGTTTGATCGCGTTCGTCATGTGCAAGTGCCATTTCACAAACTTCACGTGCGTAGTGTGTACGTTCACCAGCCCAGTCGCGAAATGATGAGCGGAAACCATGTCGCGTAATAGATTTATATCCCATATCATGTAGTAGGGTGCGGATAGCATTCACATGCATTACACCGCTTTTACCTTGACCAGGGAATAAGAATGGACTGCCTTCTATACGTGGAATACCTCGCAGGCAGTCAATGACCTCGTTAGCAAGTGGTATTACAAAGGCGACGCGCATTTTCATACGCTCGTCGGGAAGTGACCACGTACGAGCTTCAAAATCAAATTCATCCCAGCGTGCGAATCGAACCATGTGCGAGCGCGCGGCGGTCATGATCAGCAATTGTGCGGCAAGAGATGGCGCTGTCATGTTCGCTTTCAATTGATGCATTAGCTTTGGTACGTCTTGCCACGGCATTGCGGGGAAGTGCTCGCGCTTACGAGCTTTTTTCTTTTCCGACCGGCTGAGTAAGTTGTCCAGGTGTCCACGCCACCGCGCTGGGTTTTCTCCTTCACGAAGTCCGCGCGCTTTTGCTGCGTCCAGAATCTGTTCGATCTGTCCGCGTACCTCGTCAGCTGTACGGGTTTTGGTGGCCCAGATGGGTTGCAGAACCTTGAGGATATGCGCGGTTTCGATCTGCTCGGCAGCCAGCTTGCCAATATGGGGGAATGCATAGAGCTCTAGCTTGCGCATCCAGCCTTTACGCCACTGCGCAGACCAACTCCCGCCGTGGGCGATCCAGTAATCTGTTGCCAGCACTTCAAACTTGAGCTGTTTTGCCTCTTGGGCTCGCTGAGCCTCGCGCTCGGCTGCGCGCTCCTGATCCCTTGCTGCAAGAGGGTCAACACCATCTGTCAGGTGACGACGTTTGGCGCTTGCTACGAGTCGTGCGTTCTTGAGGCTGACCTCGGGGTACGAACCTAGACCCATTTCCCGACGGCGACCTGCGAGCTGGAAGCGTAGTAGCCAAGACTTGCGTCCTGTGGGTTTGACGACCAGTCGAAGTCCTTCTCCATCTTCGTAGGTGCCAGGTTCTGTCAGGTTCTCGACCTGTTTCGGATTTAGCTTGCCCATCGTGTCCCTGCCGCGTTGCCATTTCCGCTTGTCCCCCCACTTGTCCCCCCACTTTGTCGTCGGATGGGGTTGTATCGCATTGGACTGGGTTGGTTGGGCGAATGGCTGTAGCCCTTGATTTATCTAGGCTAGCAGCTTTGGTTTCGGACTGGATAGGATTATTTCTGGCATAAAAAAAACCGGCTTGTGGCCGGTTTTTAGTGGGTAGCCTTGGCTTATTTTTGGTAAGCCGCAACCGCCTTCAAAATCTCGGCACGGGCCGCGTCTGCGTTGCCCCAGCCTTCTACCTTCACCCATTTGCCTTTCTCGAGATCTTTGTAGTTCTCGAAGAAGTGCTTGATTTGCTCAAGCAGCAGCGCGGGCAGGTCGGTGTATTCCTTGATGTCGACATACAGCTGCGACAGCTTGTCGTGCGGTACGGCGATCAGTTTGGCGTCACCACCGGCTTCGTCGGTCATGTGCAATACGCCAACCGGACGTGCGCGAATTACCGAGCCAGGGGCTACCGGGTAAGGAGTTACTACCAGCACGTCGAGTGGATCACCGTCGTCAGCCAGAGTGTTGGGGATAAAGCCGTAGTTGGCCGGGTAGAACATTGGGGTGGCCATGAAACGGTCGACGAACAGGCAGTCGCTGTCTTTGTCGATTTCGTATTTGATCGGCGCATGGTTGGCCGGAATCTCGATGGCGACGTAGATGTCGTTCGGCAGGTCTTTGCCGGCCGGGATCTTGCTGTAGCTCATGGGTTCGCTTCCCTTGGTTGGCCAATCAGGTTTGGCGCAGCGTGTGCCGGCCAAAAAGTGGGCGCGATTATAGGCATAAACGCTTGCGGTTACCATGCATGGCGTCTGCGCCTTAGGTCGCGTTTGTGTCGTTCAAACGGTGCGCGTGCAGGCTGTGCAGGCGCGCCAATGGGTCTTGCTGATAGAACAACTGCAGTTGCTGGTACACCTTGGGGTAAGCCTGTACCAGCAGATCCGGTGCGCTGAAAAAGTACTCACTAGTGACCGCAAAGAACTCAGCCGGGTTCTCCGCCGCGTACGGGTCGATAGCGGTTTCGGCGTCGGGATTGTGGTCCAGCTGGGCGTTGAGGTCGTCGTAGGCGCTCTGCATGGCGCTCGCCCAGTCTTGCTGGCGCATGTTGCGGTGCAGCGGCGGCAGGCCATTGGCGTCGCCGTTGAGCATGTCCAGTTTGTGTGCCAGTTCGTGGATCACCAGGTTGTAGGCATCCCAACCGCCGCTGCTGAGCACGCCCGGCCAGGCCAGAATGACTGGGCCGCGTAGCCAGGCTTCGCCGCTGTGCTCGCCGTCCCACTCGTGCTCGATGCCATTGGGGTCGCGGTGGCGCTGGGGGCTGACGAAGTCGCCGGGGTACAGCACGATTTCGTGAAAGCCTTGGTACCAGTCCAGATCCGGCAAGTGCAGCAGCGGCAACTGGGCCTGCGCCGCCAGGTGCAGGCGGTCTTCGCGGTGCAGTTCAACGCCGGCCAGGGTGGTCAGGTGTTTGTCATGCAGAAACAACACGGCGCGACGTTGCAGGCGGTTGAGTTCCTGCTCGCCGAGGCCGTCGAGAATCGGCAGACGGTGCAGCACCCGGGCCCAGCTTTCAGGCGTTATCGGGTGCTTGGCGAGAATGCGGCGCTGGCGCCAGCCACGCAGAAACCACATGGGCGGCGATCAGTTGGCCGAGTCGGCGGCGGTGTCCGGGCGCAGGCGGTGGTGCAGCCAGCCGATCAGCATTGGCAGCAGCGACAGGCCGATCACCACCACAATCATCAGCGACAGGTTGTCTTTCACGAATGGCGCGTTGCCAAAGAAGTAGCCCAGGGTCACCAGGCCGCCCACCCAGGCCACGGTGCCCAGCACGCTGAAGCCGAGAAAGCGCAGGTACGGCATTTTGCCGACGCCGGCCACGAACGGCGCGAAGGTCCGCACGATGGGCAGAAAGCGCGCCAGGGTGACGGTCTTGCCGCCATGGCGGTCGTAGAAATCGTGCGTACGGTTGAGGTAGTCGCGGCGGAAGATTTTCGATTTCGGGTTGCTGAACAGCCGTTCGCCGACGTTGCGCCCGATCAGGTAGTTGGTGCTGTCGCCGAGTATTGCCGCAAACATCAGCAGCGCCGCCAGCAGCACCGGGTCCATGCTGCCGGTGGCACACATGGCGCCGGCGATGAACAACAACGAGTCGCCGGGCAGGAACGGCATGACCACCAGGCCGGTTTCACAAAAAATCACCAGAAACAGGATGGCGTAGATCCAGACACCGTAGTTGGCTACCAGCACGGCCAGGTAGTTATCCAGGTGCAGAATCAGATCAATCGGGTTGAATTCCATATGACGCCTATTGCGCTGGGGAAAAAAGGCACTGGCGTTCGATAGCCGGTAGGTCGGTCGGCATTATAAGAGCAAGGTCCAGGGCTCGCGCTGCAGTTTGTTGCAGCGCGTTTCCACTAATGCGACCGGTGGCCCATCGCCGTAATAGAGGCGCCCCGCCATGGTGCGCCTGCCGGCGCCGCGTTCGCTCGTGGAGCCGCGAGCGAGGCTAGCGCAGCCCTGTGAAGGCTTTAAGTCAGTCGCTGTTGATGGGCAGTACGTAGTTCTTGAATTGGGTGTCTTCGCGAAAACCAATGGACTCATACACCTTCTGCGCCACGTCGTTGTTGGCGCTGGTGGAAACACGCATGCGCACGGCATGGGTTTCCTTGGCCATTTTTTTTGCGGTTTGCAGCAGGCGGTCGGCCACCAACTGGCGGCGAGCATCTTCGGCCACGTAGATGTCGTTGAGGATCCACACACGTTTGAGCGACAGCGACGAATAGCTTGGGTACAGCTGGCAAAAGCCCATCAGCTTGTCTTCGTCATCGGCCAGGGCCAGGTAAATCACCGACTCTTTGCGGCGCAGGCGCACTTCCAGGAATTTGCGCGAGGAGTCCGGAAAGGGCAGCTCACCATAGAACTCGCGGTATTTGACGAACAGCGGCGTCAACAGATCCAGGTGCTCAAGGGTGGCTTGGACAATGCGCATAGTGGCCTCGACTGCAATGAAATTGGGCTTCGCTTGCGATGCATGGGCAGTGCCAGCGATGCCGAGATGCTGCCTGTGGTCGCTAGAAAGCGCAATCCAAGCAAGCGTTTGATCCGACGCCAGTCATTAGACTTTCGGCGCATCGAGAAGGAAGTTGTGGCGCATGTCCTGGGCATGTTCTTCCTCCAGGCTATGCACTTCGGCTTCGTCCTTGAGGTTGACGCCTGACAGCTGCCGGCGACACGCCTCACGCATCAAGTACAGCAGGCGATGGGCCGCCATGCCATAACTGAGGCCTTCGAGCCGCACGTTAGAGATGCAATTGCGGTAGGCATCGGTAAGGCCAACCTTGGGCGCATAGGTGAAATACAGGCCCAGGCTGTCGGGCGAACTGAGGCCAGGCCGCTCGCCGATCAGGATGACCACCATCTTGGCATTCAGCAGTTGGCCCACTTCATCGGCCACGGCGACGCGGCCTTGTTCCACCAGCACCACCGGCGACAGGCTCCAGTTGTCGGCGGTGGCTTGTTCCTCGAGGCGCTTCAGAAACGGCAGGCTATGGCGATGCACGGCCAGCGCCGACAGGCCGTCGGCAATCACGATGGCCAGGTCTACGCCGCCAGGGTTGGCCTGGGCGTAGTCACGCAAGGTCTGGGCGGATTCGGGGCTGAGTTTGCGGCCCAGGTCCGGCCGTTGCAGGTAGCTGTGGCGGTCAGCGGCGGCGCTGTGCAGCAGCAGGCTGGGGCGGCCACGTTCGGCCAGTTGGGCGCTTAAGCCGGCGTGGTCGAATGGCAGGTGCACGGCATCGCGGGCCTGGGCGTGGGCGTACTGGAAATCCAGTTGAGCGCTGGTTGGCAGGCTGGTGCCGGCACGGCCCAGGGCGATGCGCGCAGGCGTGAGGCGGCGCAGCTCTTGCCAGGGGTTGTCGGTGCTGCCCTTGATGTCGTTGTCCATGATTACGTCCTTGGCCGCCAATGGCACGTGTTGCTCTTCGTAGGAGCCAGCTTGCTGGCGAAACCTTTTGCCGCTGCAGATCAACAGCTTCGCGAGCAAGCTCGCTCCTACGCGTCGATGTTTCATCCGTTGATGTGGCGATTAGCTCAACTGCGCCAACGCCTGGCGAAACGCCGGCGGCAGCTGCTCGCCAAAGCGCACGCGGCCGTCGGCCTGGGTAAAGATGCCCATGCGCTGCAGCCACGCCTCGAACTCCGGCGCCGGGCGCAGGCCGAGGGTTTGCCGGGCGTACAGGGCGTCGTGGAAGGAGGTGGTCTGGTAGTTGAGCATGATGTCGTCGGAGCCGGGAATGCCCATGATGAAGTTGATGCCCGCCACGCCCAGCAGCGTCAGGAGCATGTCCATGTCGTCCTGATCGGCCTCGGCGTGGTTGGTGTAGCAGATGTCGCAGCCCATCGGCACGCCCAACAGCTTGCCGCAGAAGTGGTCTTCCAGGCCGGCGCGAATGATCTGCTTGCCGTTGTACAGGTACTCCGGGCCGATAAAACCGACCACGGTGTTGACCAGAAACGGTTTGAAGTGGCGGGCCACGGCGTAGGCGCGGGCCTCGCAGGTTTGCTGGTCGACGCCATGGTGGGCGTTGGCGGACAAGGCGCTGCCCTGGCCGGTTTCGAAATACATCAGGTTGTTGCCCAAGGTGCCGCGCTTGAGGCTCAGGCCTGCCTCGTAGCCTTCTTGCAGCAGTTTCAGGCTGATGCCGAAACTGGCGTTGGCCGCCTCGGTGCCGGCGATGGACTGAAACACCAGGTCCAGCGGCACGCCGCGTTCGATCGCCGCGATGGAGGTGGTGACGTGGGTGAGCACGCAAGCCTGGGTAGGGATTTCGTAGCGCTGGATGATGGCGTCGAGCATTTCCAGCATGGCGCAGATGGACGCGATGCTGTCGGTGGCCGGGTTGATGCCGATCATGGCGTCGCCGTTGCCGTACAGCAGGCCATCGAGAATGCTCGCGGCAATACCGGCCGGCTCGTCGGTGGGGTGGTTCGGTTGCAGGCGGGTGGAGAGCCGGCCCTGCAAACCCAGGGTGCCGCGGAATTGGGTGACCACGCGGATCTTCTGCGCCACAAGCACCAGGTCCTGCACGCGCATGATCTTCGATACCGCCGCGGCCATTTCCGGTGTCAGCCCCGGCGCCAGGGCGCGCAGGCTGGTTTCGTTGGCGTAATCGCTGAGCAGCCAATCGCGAAACCCGCCTACGGTCAGGTGGCTGACCGGGGCAAACGCGGCGGCGTCGTGGGTGTCGATGATCAGGCGGGTGACTTCGTCCTGTTCATAGGGAATCAGCGCTTCGTCGAGAAAATGCTTGAGCGGGATATCCGCCAGGGCCATTTGCGCGGCCACGCGTTCGCCGTCGCTGCTGGCGGCCACTTCGGCCAGGTAGTCACCGGAACGGGCCGGGCTGGCCTTGGCCATTACGTCTTTGAGGCTGTCGAAACGGTAGGTTTCGTTGCCCACCGCATGAGAAAAACGGGCCATAGGCACTCCCTTCAAATTGGCTCGCAGAGCTCATTTGCCATGTTCTAGAACCATAGCTGGCCCAGCGCATCGCAGATAAGTTCTTGCTGCAAAGACTGGGCCCGCAATGCGGGCCCAGGTAGATCGGTTACCAGACAGCGACTACTAAATGCCGTTGAGCATGGCATCCGCTGGCGCGCTGGCGCGCTGCGCGCCGGTCAGCATGAAGTACACGAAACCAACTGCCATAAAGCCCAGGAAGATCAGGCCGATGGTGGTGTTGAAGTAGGCCATGGCCACCAGGCACACCACCGCCAGCGCCAGGGCGATGCCCGGCACGATTGGGTAGCCAGGGGCGCGGAAGGTGCGCTCCAGGTTCGGCTCGGATTTACGCAGTTTAAACAGGCTGAGCATGCTGATGATGTACATCACGATGGCGCCGAATACCGACATGGTGATCATGGCGGCGGTCAGGCTCATGCCTTGCAGGTTAATCAGGCCGTCGCTGTAGATCGCGGCGATGCCCACCAGGCCGCCGGCGATGATGGCGCGGTGCGGGGTCTGGAAGCGCGACAGCTTGGCCAGGCCTTTGGGCAGATAACCGGCGCGGGCCAGGGCGAAGAACTGACGGGAATAGCCCAGGATGATGCCGTGGAAGCTGGCCACCAGACCGAACAGGCCGATCCACACCAGCATATGCATCCAGCCGGAGTTTTCGCCGACCACGGTTTTCATCGCCTGTGGCAGCGGGTCGTTGATGCCCGACAGTTTGGTCCAGTCGCCCACGCCACCGGCCATGATCATCACGCCAACGGCCAGGAACACCAGGGTCAGAATGCCGCTGATATAGGCTTTTGGAATGGTGCGTTTCGGGTCTTTGGCTTCTTCGGCGGCCATGGCGGCACCCTCGATGGCCAGGAAGAACCAGATGGCAAATGGAATGGCGGCGAAGATGCCGGAGATGGAAGCGGAGGAGAATTCGTTAGCGCCCGACCAGCCGTTCAACACGAAGTTGCTGAAGCTGAAGCCCGGTGCAACCACGCCCATAAACACCAGCAACTCGGCCACGGCGAGCACGGTCACCACCAGCTCGAAGGTGGCAGCAATGCGTACGCCGAGAATGTTCAGGGTCATGAATACAAAATACGCACCCACGGCGGCGTGCTTGGGGTCCAGGCTCGGGAACTGCACATTCAGGTAAGCGCCGATGGCCATGGCGATGGCTGGCGGGGCGAACACGAATTCGATCAGGGTCGCCAGGCCGGCGATGAGGCCTGCCTTCTCGCCAAAGGCGCGGCGGCTATAGGCGAACGGGCCGCCTGCGTGGGGAATGGCGGTGGTCAGCTCGGTGAAGCTGAAGATAAAACAGGTGTACATCGCCGCGACCATCAAGGCCGTGACCAGAAAGCCCAACGTGCCGGCGGTGCCCCAGCCGTAGCTCCAGCCAAAGTATTCGCCAGAAATCACCAGGCCAACGGCAATCCCCCATAAATGCAGGGTGCCTAACGTGGGTTTGAGTTGTGTTGTTGTAGTCATATGAGTACCCGCCCTGAGTGTTGAACAGATCAGAAAGACAGGGGCAATCACGCAACGGCCATGCCATCGGCAACAAAATGTTGCGAGTTACTGGGAAAAGGTCGCGATTGGGAAGGCTGTGGGTCGTTTTTGGTGCGGGGGTGAGAGTGACTGATTGGTCGGTGATTTTGGGTAGGTGTGGCAGGTGCCGAAATGGTGCGTTAAGAGCGCCCCTCACCCCAGCCCTCTCCCGCCAGCGGGAGAGGGGGCGGATCAGCGTTAGCCGATGAAACGCGTATTAGCTCCCCTCGCCCGCGTGCGGGAGAGGGGCTGGGGGTGAGGGGCCTTTGAGCCTTTAGAAGAACCCAAGCGGATTGATGTCGTAGCTAACGAGCAAGTTTTTAGTCTGCTGGTAATGATCCAGCATCATCTTGTGTGTCTCACGCCCGACGCCGGACTTCTTGTACCCGCCAAACGCCGCATGCGCCGGGTACAGGTGGTAGCAGTTGGTCCACACGCGCCCGGCCTTGATGGCCCGGCCTACGCGGTAGGCGCGGTTAATGTCGCGTGTCCACAGCCCGGCGCCCAGGCCGAACTCGGTGTCGTTGGCAATGGCCAGCGCCTCGGCTTCGTCCTTGAACGTGGTGACACTCACCACCGGGCCAAAGATTTCCTCCTGGAACACGCGCATCTTGTTGTTGCCCTTGAGCAGCGTCGGCTGGATGTAATAGCCCGACGACAACTCGCCCGCCAGTTGCTCCACCTTGCCGCCAGTGAGCAGCTCGGCACCTTCGCCCTTGGCGATTTCCAGGTACGAGAGGATTTTGTCGAACTGCTGCTCGGAGGCCTGGGCGCCGACCATGGTGTCGGTGTCCAGCGGGTCGCCGCGTTTGATCTGGCTGATTTTTTTCATCACCTCAGCCATGAACGCCGGGTAGATCGACTCCTGCACCAGGGCCCGCGAGGGGCAGGTGCACACTTCGCCCTGGTTGAAGAACGCCAGCACCAGGCCTTCGGCAGCCTTCTCAATAAAGCTCGGCTCGGCCTGCATGATGTCTTCGAAGAAGATGTTCGGCGACTTGCCGCCCAGCTCCACGGTGCTGGGAATAATGTTTTCCGCCGCGCATTTCATGATGTGCGAGCCCACTGGCGTGGAGCCGGTAAAGGCGATCTTGGCGATGCGCTTGCTGGTGGCCAGCGCCTCGCCCGCTTCCTTGCCAAAGCCTTGCACCACGTTGAGTACACCCGGCGGCAGCAGGTCGCCGATCAGCTCCATCAGCACCGCGATACCCAGCGGCGTCTGCTCGGCGGGTTTAAGCACCACGCAGTTGCCGGCGGCCAGGGCCGGGGCAAGTTTCCAGGCGGCCATCAAGAGCGGGAAGTTCCACGGGATGATCTGCCCGACCACGCCAAGCGGTTCGTGAATGTGATAGGCCACGGTGTGTTCGGTGATTTCGGCAGCGCTGCCTTCCTGGGCGCGGATGCAGCCGGCGAAGTAACGGAAGTGGTCAGCCGCCAGCGGGATGTCGGCGTTGAGGGTTTCGCGCACGGCCTTGCCGTTGTCCCAGGTTTCGGTCACCGCCAGCAGCTCCAGATTGGCTTCGATGCGGTCGGCGATTTTCAACAGCACCAGGGAGCGGTCCTGGGCCGAGGTTTTGCCCCAGGCATCCGCAGCGGCATGGGCTGCGTCCAGGGCTTTGTCGATGTCTTTGGCAGTGGAGCGGGGAAATTCGGCGATGGCCTTGCCGTTTACCGGGGAAGTCGTGGTGAAGTACTGGCCTTCGACCGGGGCCACGAACTCGCCGTTGATGTAATTGCCGTAGCGGCTCTTGAAGGAAACGATGGCCCCGCTGGTGCCCGGATGTGCGTATTGCATGGTGAAGTTCTCCTGGCCTTTTATGGTTATGTGGGAGTGCGCACAGGTGCGCTGGGTTAAGCGTAGAGCAAGGGCTGCGCCAGAGGCGTCTGAATGCGCTTTCGCGGCGGATGCCAGCGGATTGACAGTGGCTGTGCGGCAGCGCGTTGGCGGTCGTAACGGATTGATGGGCGGTCGTGCAACAGTGGTGGTGACAGTTTGTCCCATTCCTGGTACAGCCGCCGCGCACGGCACAGGCTATGCTCAGCCGGCCGCGGCAAACCGACGGCACACTGCGGAGAACAATAACAATGCAGAGTCATTTCAACCGTCACACCCAGCAGGTGATGACGCTGGCCCAGGGCAAAACCCAGTTCGAGGGCCCGGCGGCCGACCCTTCCATCGCCCGCTCCTGGCTGCGCTGTTTACAGGACTACCACCTGGACCCCGGCCAGACCATGGCGCCCACCGTGCTTGAACATGGCCGCTTGCTGGAGCGCCGCGAGCAATTGCAGCAGGTGCTGGAAATCGCCAGCGGCGAGATGACCACCCTGTACCAGCAACTGGCCGGCGCCGGCCATGCGGTGCTGCTGACCGATGCGCGCGGGGTCATCCTCAATAGCGTTACCGGTAATTCCGAACGCAAAACGTTCGAGCGCGCCGGCCTGTGGCTGGGCGCGGATTGGAGCGAAGCCTGCGAGGGCACCAACGGCATCGGCACCTGCCTGGTGGAACGCCAGGCCCTGACCATTCATCAGGACGAACATTTTCGCGGTCGCCACACGGGCCTTACCTGCTCGGCCAGCCCGGTATTCGATTGCCAGGGCGAGTTACTGGCGGTGCTGGATGTGTCGTCGGCGCGTCAGGACGTTTCGCGGCAAAGCCAATTTCACACCATGGCTTTGGTCAACCTGTCGGCCAAGATGATCGAAAGCTGTTACTTCCTGCGCCGCTTCGAAGGGCAATGGTTGCTGCGCTTTCATGTGCAGGCCGAGTACGTGGGGTTGTTCAGCGAAGGGTTGCTGGCCTTTGATGGCGAAGGGCGGATCAGCGCCGTCAACCAGAGCGCCATGAACCTGTTGGGCGACAGCCGCGCCAACCTGATCGGCCAGCCGCTGGAGGCCTTTTTCGATTGCCGCCTGGACGAGTTGCTCGGCCGCGCCAACCTCGCCAGCAGTTGGACGCTGCGCAGCCGCACTGGCCGCGCGCTATTTGCCCAGGTGCGCGGGGTGGCGCGCAGCCCGGTGGCGGCCGTCAGCCGGTTGACCAGCAAACAGCCGCCGGCCGACATTCCGGCCAGCCTGTGCCTGGGCGATGTGGCCCTGCAGGGCGAGTTTCGCCGCGCACTGCGGGTGTTCGAGCGGGACGTGCCGCTGCTGATCAATGGTGAAACCGGCACCGGCAAGGAGGCTTTTGCCAAAGCCATTCACCAGGCCAGCTCGCGTTCGGCCCACGCCTTTGTCGCCCTCAACTGCGCGGCGATTCCCGAAAGCCTGATCGAGAGCGAGCTGTTTGGTTATCGCGGCGGCAGTTTTACCGGCGCGCGCAAGGAAGGCATGAGCGGCAAGTTGCAACAGGCCGACGGCGGCACGCTGTTTCTCGATGAAATCGGCGATATGCCGCTGGCGCTGCAAACCCGGTTATTGCGGGTGCTGGAAGAGCGCCAGGTGGTGCCGATTGGCGGCACCTCGCAAGCGGTGAATGTGCGGGTGATCAGCGCCACGCACCGGGAACTGGGCGAGCACGTGGCCAATGGCAGTTTCCGGGAAGACCTCTATTACCGCCTCAACGGCCTGGTACTCAGCTTGCCGCCGCTGCGCGAGCGCAGTGACCGCGAGCAACTGTTGCAACACCTGCTGGCCGAAGAAGCGCACGGGCAGACAGTGCGCCTGGATAGCGATGCCCGCCAGGCGCTGCTCAATCACCCCTGGCCCGGCAATGTGCGGCAACTGCGTAACGTGCTGCGTACGTTGGCAGCGTTGTGCGATGGCGAGCGCATCAGCCTGCGGGATTTGCCGGCCGAGTTTCGCCAGGCGCCGCGGGTGCCGGCTTTAGCGGCTGAGCAACCTTTGAATGCGGCGGAACGCAGTACGCTGCTTGCCACGCTTAACCAACAGCATTGGCACATGAGCCGCACGGCGGAGCAGTTGGGGATTAGCCGCAATACGCTGTATCGCAAGTTGCATAAGCATGGGATTGAGCGGCCCTAATTTCGCCGGCTTCGTTCGGCTCACTACTCTGGGTCCCAGCCTGCGCGGGGACGACGGTGTTCTGGGTAAAACCTCCGTCGTTCCCGCGCAGGCGGGAACCCAGAACTTTCCAAGTGACGACGCCCGTCGCGGCGAGCCATCACTACCCCCCATCCCCCGCCTGCGGTAACCTGCCGGCCTGTTTCTCCAGGCGGTTCGAGGTTGTTTATGCACATTCATGTACTGGGTATTTGCGGCACCTTTATGGGCTCGCTCGCGGTGCTGGCCAAAGAGCTGGGCCACCGGGTGACCGGTTCCGATGCCAACGTTTACCCGCCCATGAGCACCCAGCTGCAAGCCCAGGGCATCGAGCTGATGCAAGGCTACGACCCCTCGCACCTCGACCCGGCGCCCGACCTGGTGGTGGTCGGCAACGCCCTGTCGCGCGGCAACCCGGCTGTTGAGTACGTGTTGAACAAGGGCCTGCCCTACGTGTCCGGCCCGCAGTGGCTGGCCGACCATGTACTGCAAGGCCGCTGGGTATTGGCGGTGGCCGGCACCCACGGCAAAACCACCACCAGCTCGATGCTGGCCTGGGTGCTGGAACATGCCGGTATGAGCCCGGGCTTTCTGATTGGTGGTGTACCGCAGAACTTTGCCGTGTCGGCGCGTCTGGGCGGCACGCCGTTCTTTGTGGTTGAGGCCGACGAATACGACAGCGCCTTTTTCGACAAGCGTTCGAAGTTTGTCCACTACCGCCCGCGCACTGCGATCCTCAATAACCTCGAATTCGACCATGCCGATATCTTCCCGGACCTGGCCGCCATTGAGCGCCAGTTCCACCACCTGGTGCGCACCATTCCTAGCGAAGGTCTGGTGATTTATCCGGCGGCTGAAACCGCGCTAAAACGCGTGATCGACATGGGCTGCTGGACCCCGGTGCAAACCACCGGCGAGGGCGCACAGTGGCAGGCCAAGTTGCTGAGCGCCGATGGCTCGCGCTTTGAAGTGAGCTTCGAGGGCGTGCCCCAGGGCGTGGTCGAGTGGCCGCTGACCGGCCAGCACAACGTGGCCAATGCACTGGTGTGCCTGGCCGCCGCTCGCCATGTGGGCGTGGTGCCGGCGCAAGGCGTGGAAGCCTTGAGCGCATTCAAGAACGTAAAACGGCGGATGGAGAAGGTGGCCGAGGTAAAAGGCGTCACCATCTACGACGACTTTGCCCACCACCCGACCGCCATCGCCACCACCTTGGATGGTCTGCGCAAACGCGTGGGCGATGCCAAGGTGATCGCCATTATCGAGCCGCGCTCCAACTCGATGAAGCTCGGCGCCCACCGCGATGGCCTGCCAGATTCGGTGACCCAGGCCGATCAGGTGTACTGGTTCGCGCCGCCAAACCTGGGCTGGGACCTGGCCGCCACGACCGCCGGTTGCACGGTGCCTTCGCAGGTGTGTGATTCGCTGGAGGCCATCATTGCCGCCGTCAAAGCCCAGGCCACGCCGGGGACGCAGGTGGTGGTGATGAGCAACGGCGGCTTTGGCGGCTTGCATGGCAAACTCGCCGCAGCGTTGGAGGCGTAAACCATGAATGGTCCCGAACGCGTCACCCTGGCCATGACCGGCGCCTCCGGCGCGCAATACGGCCTGCGCTTGCTCGACTGCCTGGTGCAGGAAGACCGCGAGGTGCACTTTCTGATTTCCAAGGCCGCGCAGTTGGTGATGGCCACCGAAACCGACGTCACCTTGCCGGCCAAGCCGCAGGCCATGCAGCAGTTTCTCTGCGAATACACCGGCGCCGCGCCGGGGCAGATTCGCGTGTATGGCAAGGAAGACTGGATGGCGCCCGTGGCTTCCGGCTCTGGCGCGCCGGGGGCGATGGTGGTGGTGCCGTGTTCAACCGGCACCCTGTCGGCGATTGCCACCGGGGCCTGCAACAACCTGATCGAGCGCGCCGCCGATGTGGCGCTCAAAGAGCGTCGGCAATTGATTCTGGTGCCACGCGAGGCGCCGTTTTCCAGCATTCATCTGGAGAACATGCTCAAGCTGTCTAACCTGGGCGCGGTCATTCTTCCGGCGGCGCCGGGCTTCTATCACCAGCCGCAAACCATCGACGACCTGATCGACTTCGTCGTCGCGCGCATTCTCAACGTGCTGAACATTCCCCAGGACATGCTGCCGCGTTGGGGCGAACACCATTTGAGCAGTGATGAATAAGGCCGCGCGGGGTGTATTGCTGGTGCTGCTGGCCGGGCAGCTGTTTGGCTGCGCCACGTCCCGCACACTGAATGCGGCCAAGCCGGGCGCGCCGGTGGTGTATGCCGGCACGCGGCTGGATTGGTACAGCCTCAACGGCGGGTGCTGCCCGCTGGACCGCTTTGGTGCCGAGGCGCCGAGGTACGTCGGGCTGGACCTGCCGGCCAGTGCGTTGCTCGATACGTTGCTGTTGCCACTGTCGTTGGCGGCGGCGTTGGGGTTTTCGTTGGGGGTTAGCGGCGGGCTGTAGGGCGACTATCGCCAACGGCGATATTCGCCGTTACACCGATTTGCGACGCGGCGGATATTCGCCCTACGACGCCCACCCCGAATACACATAGGTCATCGGCTTCGGCCCCTTCAAATACCGGCTTTGCAATTCGCCAATCGTGAACCCACCCGCCGCAATCAGCTCGGGCATATCGCGGTTCAAATGGCAGCCGCCGGCCAGCGGTTTCCAGAGGGGCGTCAGGCGGTTTTGCCAGCGCAGCACGGGCAAATCCGGCGCCTTGCCATGTTCACAAAACCACAACCGGCCACCCGGCTTCAGTACCCGGCGCATTTCCTTGAGCGCAGCCACTGCGTCGGGAATGGTGCACAGGGTAAAGGTGCAGACGATGCTGTCGAAACTCGCGGCGGGCGCCTGAATCTGGCCCAGTTCCAGGGCGATCATTTCTACCGGAATATTGATGCGCGCCGCCCGCTCGCGGGCCAGGGCCTGCATGTCGGCCGAGGGATCGACGCCGACAATCTGCTGCACCTTGGCCGAGTCGTAGAACGCAAGGTTAAGGCCGCTGCCGATGCCGATCTCCAGCACCCGGCCATGGGCCTGGGGCACGATCTGCGAGCGCGCCTTCATCACCGCGCCCATGCCGCAGGCGAGGTCGATCAGGTGGGGAAGAATATGGCGGTCGTAGAAACCCATGGGCAACGCTCCTTGTTCGGTCTTGGCCCTGTAGATACCGTCTTGCCCATCAGTGGGCAAGCGCCTTTTGCACATCGAAGGGTTGTCCCGATTTGAGTACACCATAGGCGATGTGCAGCAGCTTGC
>NZ_BSFN01000037.1 GCF_027922365.1 Pseudomonas turukhanskensis | reverse complement strand
TGGCCTACACCGTGCAGAGCGGTACGTTCAAAAACCTCAACGTCAAATGGCGTAACTCCACCATGCGCCGCGACTTCAACACCAATGAGTTTGATGAGAACCGGATTTTCGTCAGCTATCCGATTTCGTTGCTGTGATTTAGCGGGTTTGCGCGGTGGCGCTGACGAGTTCGTATCGTTGGGCTTCGCTGCGCTCAACCCAACCTACGCTCTGACCCAAGCCCGTCCCTGTGATGGGCTTTTTTTACGCCAGAACATTCGTCATCCCAGCGCAGGCTGGGATCCAGAGTCGCGGAGCAGACGCGAATGCCAATACATTCTGGGACCAAGCCTGCGCTGGGACGACGGTGGGTTTGCGAGCGAACGCGAGACCGGCTCGCGAGTCAAACCCCGACAACCCATCGACAGGAACTCCTTATGCAATCCATCACCACCCGCACCGGACTGCACCTGCCCAAACTCGGCCTGGGCACCTGGCGGATGCTGGGCGAAGACTGCACGCGCACGCTTGAGCAGGCCCTGGACCTGGGCTATCGCCACCTTGACACCGCCACGGCCTATGACAACGAAGCTGCCGTCGGCAAGGCCCTGGCGCAGACGTCCATCCCCCGTGAGCAGATCCATGTCACCACCAAGGTCTGGTGGGACAAGCTGGAACCGCAAGCCATGCGTCAGTCACTGGACGCCAGCCGCAAAGCGCTGGGCGACGACTGCCTGGACCTGTTTCTGATTCACTGGCCCGGCAATGAAAGCGCAGGCTGGAGCCTGGAGCGCAGCATCGACACCCTGGTGGCGCTGCGTGAAGAAGGCAAGGCGCGGCAGATTGGCGTGGCCAACTTCAACGTCGCGCAACTCACCCGCGCCGTGGTGGAACTGGGCGCGCCGTTGTCGGTGGTGCAGGTGGAATATCACGTGCTGCTGAACCAGCAGCCGGTGCTCGACTTTGCCCGTCAGCACGGCCTGGCGTTAACCGCCTACACCCCGCTGGCGCGCGGCCAGGGTGCGGACACCGAAACGGTGCAGCGTATCGCTGAAAAACACGGCGTGCTGCCGAGCCAGGTGGCGTTGGCGTGGGTGCTGGAACAAGAGGGTGTGGCCGCCATTCCCAAGTCCAATAGCGCCGTTAACCAGCAAGCCAATCTGGACGCATTGAAACTGAAATTGGACGACGAAGACCGCCGCGCGATTGCCGCGTTGCCCAAGGATGTGCGGATTGTGAATCCAAACTTCGCCCCCAAATGGGACTAGGTCCGTAGGGTGTGCTGTGCGCACCGCAGCGATATTCCCGCTATCGCTTGGTGCGCACAGCACACCCTACAAGAGCGTTACAGCGATTCCACGCCCATCTCGTCCCACACTTCTTCGGCCAGATGGAACGTGGCATTTGCCGCCGGAATCCCGCAATAAATCGCGCTCTGCATCAGCACTTCCTTGATTTCCTCACGGGTCACGCCATTGTTCTTGGCGGCCTTTAGGTGCAGCTTCAATTCACCCTCGCGGTTCATGCCAATCAGCATGGCGATGGTGATCAAACTGCGGGTGTGCCGTGGCAAGCCCGGGCGGGTCCAGATATCACCCCAGGCATGGCGGGTGATCATTTCCTGAAACTCTTCGTTGAACGGCGTGAGGTTCTTCAGGCTGCGGTCCACATGGGCGTCGCCCAGTACCGCGCGGCGTACTTGCATACCCGCGTCATAACGTTCTTTTTCGTCCATCGGGCGTCCGCCAATCAGTGGGTCAGAAATTCGAGCACGGCCTGGCTGAAGGCAGCCCCGGCTTCAACATTGGAAAGATGCGCTGCATGGAATTCAACCAACTGCGCACCCTTCACGCGCTCCACAATAAAGCGGCCGTCAGCCGGCGTGGTCACGGCATCTTCAGTGCCACACACCATCAACAGTGGCAGCGACACCGAGCCGATCTGCTCACGGAAATCGGCATCGCGCACCGCCGCACAGTTGGCGGCATAGCCTTGCGGCGAGGTGGCCGCGAGCATGCCGACCACGGCTTCAACCTTCGCGGTTTCGGCCTCGGCGAATGCCGGGGTAAACCAGCGCGCGATGGACGCATTGCGCAGCGCCAGCATGGCGGCCGGGCCATCGCGCAGCACCATCTCGATACGGGGGTTCCACACATCGGGATTGCCAATCTTGGCGGCGGTATTGCACAGCACCACGCGCTTGAGACGCTCCGGGGCGTTGATCGCCAGCCACTGGCCGATCAGCCCGCCCATGGACAGGCCGCAGAAATACACCTGGTCGATTGCCAGCGCGTCGAGCAAGGCCAACACATCGCGGCCGTTCTGCTCGATGCTGTAGAGGCCTTCGGTCACCAGCGATTTGCCGTGGCCACGGGTGTCGTAACGCAGCACCTGGAAGTGCTGGGTGAACGCTTCGATCTGCGCATCCCACATATGCAGATCAGTGCCCAGCGAGTTGGACAGCACCAACACCGGCAGCTGTTTATCGCCTTCAAGCAGGTAATTCAGGTCGCCATCGGCGAGGTGTACGGCAGGCATGAAACGCTCCTAAGCACTCAGTAACTGATGGTCGGCAATCGCGCGCTGTACCCACAAACGCGCCTGGCCGAGGTAATGGGCGGGGTCGAGCAGGTGGTCCAGCTCTTCATCGCTGAGCTGGGCGGTGACGTCGGTGTTTTCCCCCAGCACCTGACGCAGGTGCACGCCCTGCTCCACCGCCAGGCGGCAGCAGTGCTCCAGCAGGTGGTGAGCGGCGTCGCGACCGATACGCTGGGCCAGGGTGATGCTCACGGCCTCGGCCAGCACCAGGCCTTGGGTGAGGTCGAGGTTGTGGCGCATACGCTCGGCATTCACTTCCAGCCCTGGCACCACCACCAGCGCCTGTTGCAAGGCACCGGACAGCAGGCAGCAGAGCTCCGGCAAGGTTTCCCATTCGGCATGCCACAGGCCCAGGCTGCGCTCGTGCTCCTGAGGCATGGCC
Organism: Pseudomonas turukhanskensis; assembly: GCF_027922365.1. Classification (GTDB taxonomy): domain Bacteria; phylum Pseudomonadota; class Gammaproteobacteria; order Pseudomonadales; family Pseudomonadaceae; genus Aquipseudomonas; species Aquipseudomonas turukhanskensis. The sequence goes on along the minus strand of NZ_BSFN01000037.1, from coordinate 20,362 downwards.
GCAAGCATGGTCGCCACCAGGCCGGGCGCGCGGGTGGCAGCGCCAATCAGCACTGCGCAGCTCACCGGGTTGCGTTTGTGCGGCATGGTGGACGACCCGCCCTTGCCCGGCGCCGAAGGCTCGAACACTTCGCCGGCTTCGGTTTGCATCAGCAAGCTCAGGTCGCGACCGAGTTTACCCAGGGTGCCGGCCACCAGGCCGAGCCAGCTGGCGAACTCGACCAGACGATCGCGTTGGGTGTGCCAGGGTTGTTCCGGCAATTGCAGGTTCAACTCGGTTGCCAATGCCTCGGCCACCGGCATGGCGTTGTCACCCAGCGCCGCAAGGCTGCCCGACGCACCGCCGAACTGCAGCACGAGCAGGCGCGGCTTGAGCTCGGCCAAGCGCTGACGGTGGCGGGTAATGGCGCCCAGGCTGCTGGCGATTTTCATCCCCAGGGTGACTGGCGTGGCATGTTGCAGCCAGGTGCGACCGGCCATGGGCGTAGCGCAATGCAGGCTGGCTTGGCTAGCCAGGGCGTTGGCCAGTGTGGTCAGGTCTTGCTCGAATAACTCGATAGCGCTGCGCAGTTGCAGCACCAGGCCGCTGTCCATCACGTCCTGGCTGGTCGCGCCCAGGTGCACATAACGCTCGGCTTCCTTGCTGACGCCGGCGATCTGCTTGCCCAGGGCCTTGACCAGCGGAATGGCGGAATTGCCGGCGGTGGCGATGGCCACGGCGAGGGTATCCACATCGAACAGTTCGGCCTGGCAGGCAGCCGCAATCGGCGCCACCACCTCGGCCGGAATCAGCCCGGTGGCCGCTTGCGCGCGGGCCAACGCAGCTTCGAAATCGAGCATGCCTTGCAGGCGGCCATGGTCGGAGAAAATCACGCGCATGGCTGGCTGAGTGAAGTAGGTGTCGAACAACTTGTTGCTCATACATCGTCCTTAATGGCGCGCGCCAACAAGGCGCGCGCAACGATCTTAGTGATCGTGATGCAGGTACGCAGCCTGTTTCGGCAAGCGTAGGCTGAACAGGAATGCCACCGCCATCATCGCCGTCACGTACCAGTAAAAGGTGTTTTCCATGCCGATGCTTTTCAGCCCCAGCGCCACGTACTCGGCAGAGCCACCGAACAGCGCGTTGGCCACGGCATAGGCCAGGCCCACGCCCAGGGCACGCACCTGCGGCGGGAACATTTCCGCCTTAACCAGGCCGCTGATGGAGGTGTAGAAACTGACAATTGCCAGCGCCAGGGTAATCAGCACAAAGGCCAGAATCGGGCTGGTGGTGGTTTTCAAGGTCAGCAGAATCGGCAAGGTGCACAGGGTACCCAGGGCGCCGAACCAGAGCATGGAATTGCGCCGACCAATCTTGTCCGAAAGCATGCCGAACACCGGCTGCATGCACATATACAGGAACAGCGCGCCGGTCATGATGTAGCTCGCCGTCTTGGCGTGCATGCCCGCGGTGTTCACCAGGTATTTCTGCATATAGGTGGTGAAGGTGTAGAAAATCAGCGAGCCACCGGCGGTGTAGCCGAGCACGGTGATAAAGGCCGCTTTGTGGTGTTTGAACAGCGCGGCGATGCTGCCGGCGTCCTTGTCGGCGCGTTGCTCGGCAGTAGTGGTTTCTTCCAGGCTGCGGCGCAGCAACAGCGAGATCACCGCCGCACAGGCACCGACCACAAACGGAATCCGCCAGCCCCAGGCGCGCAGTTCTTCTTCGCTGAGAACCTGCTGCAGGATCACCACCAGCAACACTGCCAGCAGTTGCCCGCCGATCAGGGTCACGTACTGGAACGAGGCAAAAAACCCGCGTTGGCCACGCAGCGCCACTTCACTCATATAGGTAGCCGTGGCGCCGTATTCACCGCCCACCGACAGGCCTTGGAACATCCGCGCCATCAGCAAGATGGCCGGCGCCCAGGCGCCGATGGTGGCGTAGGTGGGCATAAAGGCGATAACCAGGGAGCCGGCGCACATCATCAGCACCGAGATCATCATCGAGTGCTTTCGCCCGCGTTTGTCGGCCAGCCGGCCGAACAGCCAGCCACCAATGGGGCGCATCAGAAAGCCGGCGGCAAACACGCCAGCGGTGTTGAGCAACTGCACCGTGGGGTTGTCGGACGGAAAGAAAGCCGGGGCGAAGTAAATGGCGCAGAAGGCGTAAACGTAGAAGTCGAACCATTCAACCAAGTTGCCCGAAGAGGCACCTACGATCGCAAAGATGCGCTTGCTGCGCTCTTCGCCGGTGTAATGCGGGGTGGTCATAATTTGTTACTCGTTTGGGTGTATGCGTGAGTCTAGACCCACGTAACGGCAACCCTGTTCCAACCAATGTGCCGCTTCGCTCAACGGCACGCGTGCAGCTCGGCGTATTTGCGTACCGGGATCCCAGCCTGCGCTGGGATGACGGTGGAGTGGAAAAGCCCCCGTCGTCCCAGCGCAGACTGGGCCCCAGAAGGGTGTGGCGAACGCGACGGAGCGGCCTAAACAGCTTCAATGGCGATAGCCAACCCTTGCCCCACACCGACACACATCGTCGCCAACCCCAGCTTGCCACCGGTTTTCTGCAACTGATGCACAGCCGTCAGCACCAGGCGATTGCCGCTCATGCCCAGCGGGTGGCCAAGAGCGATGGCGCCGCCGTTGGGGTTCACCTTGGCGCTGTCGTCAGCCAGGCCCAAATCACGGGTGACGGCCAAGCCCTGAGCGGCAAATGCTTCATTGAGTTCAATCACATCAAACGCATCGATGCTCAGGTTCAAGCGCGCCAGCAACTTGCGCACTGCCGGAATAGGGCCAATGCCCATTACCCGCGGCGCCACGCCGCCGCTGGCCATGCCCAACACTTTAGCGCGCGGGGTGAGGCCAAATTGCTTCACCGCCTCGCGCGATGCCAGGATGATGGCCGACGCGCCGTCGTTAAGGCCCGAGGCATTGCCGGCAGTGACGGTTTTATCCGCGCCATTGACCGGTTTGAGCTTGGCCAACCCTTCGGCATTGGTGTCGGCGCGGGGGTGCTCGTCGACGCTGAATACGGTGTCGCCTTTCTTGCCTTTGATCACCACCGGCACGATTTCTTCGGCGAAGAAACCGGCTTCCTGGGCCGCTGCCGCCCGCTGCTGGCTGCGCAGGGCGAAGGCGTCCTGGTCGGCGCGGCTGACGCTGTAGTCTTGCGCCACGTTGTCGCCGGTGACCGGCATGGGGTCTACGCCGTACTGTTCTTTCATCGCCGGGTTGACGAAGCGCCAGCCCAGCGTGGTGTCTTCCAGTTTCTGCCCGCGACCAAAGGCGCTGTCAGCCTTGCCCATCACGTACGGTGCGCGGGTCATGGACTCGACGCCGGCGGCGATGGCCAATTCCATTTCGCCGCTGGCAATGGCGCGGAAGGCCGCGCCCACGGCTTCCATACCGGAAGCGCACAGGCGGTTGAGGGTGACGCCCGGCACGCTTTGCGGCAGGCCGGCCAACAGCACAGCCATGCGCGCGACGTTGCGGTTGTCTTCGCCCGACTGGTTGGCGCAGCCCATAAATACTTCGTCCAGGGCGCTCCAATCTACCTGCGGGTTGCGCTCCATCAACGCCTTGAGCGGCACGGCGGCCAGGTCATCGGCCCGCACCGGTGCCAGCCCGCCGTTCAGGCGACCAATCGGCGTGCGCACGGCATCGCAGATAAAAACCTCGCGAGTCATTCCTCACCCCCAGCCTGGCCGTGGGCGGCAGCGGTACGCGCTTCGAGGGCACGCAGGGCATCCAGCTCATGGGCCTGCGGGGCTTCGGTAACGCCCACGGTATCGGCAAAACGAATCTGCCAGCCGGTCGCTTCCACCACCTGTTCGCGGGTCACGCCCGGGTGCAGCGAGGTGACGATAAATTCGTTGCTGCCGGCTTCCGGTTCCATGATGCACAGGTCGGTAATGATCCCGACCGGGCCTTTGCCTGGCAGGCCCAGACGCTGACGGTGGTCGCCGCCTTCGCCAAAACCGACAGAGGTAATGAACGCCAACTTATCCACAAAGGTGCGGTGCGATTGCTTGAGGATGATCAGCACCGACTTGGCCGAACCGGCGATTTCCGGCGCGCCACCGGCACCGGGCAGGCGCACTTTGGGCTTGTGGTAGTCGCCGATCACGGTGGTGTTGATATTGCCGAACTTGTCCACCTGAGCGGCACCCAGGAACCCCACGTCGATACGCCCGCCTTGCAACCAGTAGCGGAAAATCTCGCCGGTCGGCACCACGGTGTCGGCGGTTTCGGCCAGCTCGCCATCGCCAATCGACAGCGGCAGTACGGTGGGTTTGGCGCCAATCGGGCCGGACTCGTAAATCAGGACCACGTCGGGCGAGGACGTCAGGCGCGCCAGGTTGGCGGCCTTGGAAGGCAGGCCGATACCGACGAAGCACACCGAGCCATTTTTCAGGCGGCGGGCGGCAGCGACGGTCATCATTTCATTGGTGCTGTAGTCGCTCATTACTTGGCCTCCGCGGTGTGCTTGCTGGCGATCTTCTGCTGGAAAGCGGCGAAGTCTTCGGTGCCACGAATGTATTCATTGATCCACGCGGTGAAGGTGTCACGGTCGCGGGCAATCGGGTCCCAGGCCTGGTAGAAGCGGTTGTCGCGCTCGTAGTAGCCGTGGGCATAGGACGGGTGCGCGCCACCGGGCACCAGGCACACGGCAGTCAACGCCCAGGTCGGCAGTACGCAGGCGTTCATCGGCGCGTTAAGGTCGTCGACGATTTCTTCGACGGTGACGATGCAGCGCTTGGCCGCCAGGGCGGCTTCTTTCTGCACACCGAGAATGCCCCAGAGCAACACGTTGCCCTTGCGGTCGGCTTTCTGCGCGTGAATGACAGTCACGTCCGGGCGCACCGACGGCACCGCCGCCAGCACTTCGCCGGTGAACGGGCAGGTGACGGTCTTGATCAGCGGATTGACCTTCGGCAGGTCGGAACCGGCGTAAGCGCGCAGCACCGCAAACGGCAGGCCCGAGGCACCGGCAACGTAGGAGTTGGCGAGATCGGCATGGCTGTGTTCTTCGATTTCCAACGCATGCGGCCAGTCTTTTTCGACGGCATCGCGCAGGCGGTGCAGCGAACCGACGCCCGGGTTACCGCCCCAGGAGAACACCAGGCGCTTGGCGCAACCGGCACCGATCAGCAGGTCGTAGACCAGGTCCGGCGTCATGCGCACCAGGGTCAGGTCTTTCTTGCCCTGGCGAATTAATTCGTGGGACGCGGCAGTCGGAATCAGGTGGGTAAAGCCTTCGAGGGCGACAGTGTCGCCATCGTGGACAAAGCGCTCGACCGCTTCGCGCAGAGACAGGAGTTCAGCCATGTTCGATCTCGTCTTGTTATCCGAGGCGTCGCAAGAGGTAGACGCCGGGTGGGAAAACAGTACGCCGCGACCGGGAGGGGAACAATCCGATAGTCGACTATCCGTTCGATTATCGAACAGTGAAGTAGGTGGCTTGCGCGGTTCTGCCGAGTGACATCCAATAGCGCCTCGCCCAAGGAGAGCCCTAATGCAGCGTCCCGCCACCGCCCGCAAACCCCGCGCCAGCAGCCAGGCCCGTATCGCCGCCATTGTTGATGCCGCCCGGACGCTCTTGGCCGAAGAGGGCGTGACTGGCCTGTCGATCTATAGCGTGGCCGAGCGCGCGCAGATGCCGCCCTCCTCCGTGTACCACTTCTTCGCCAGCGTGCCGGCGATTCTTGAAGCGCTGACGGCCGACGTGCACGCGGCCTTTCGCGCCGCACTGGCTCTGCCCATCGACCACGCCAGCCTCAACCACTGGCGCGACCTGTCGGGCCTGGTGGAACAACGGATGCTCGATATCTACACGAGCGACGCCGCCGCCCGGCAACTGATCCTCGCCCAGCACGGCCTGAGCGAAGTCACCCAGGCCGACCGCCAGCACGACATCGAACTGGGCCGCCTGCTCCATGAGCTGTTTGACCGCCACTTCCCCCTGCCGGCCCTGCCCGCCGAGCTGGATGTATTTGCCCTGGCCCTGGAGCTGAGTGACCGCGTGTACGCCCGCTCGGTGCAGCAGCACGGCACGATTACCGAGCGTTTGGCCGAAGAAGGCATGCGTGTATTCGATGTTTATCTGGGTCTGTACCTGCCGGCGTTCCTTCCCAAGCGTGAAACCCCGGTTCACTAGCCGATATTTATCTGTATTTTTATCGATAAAAGGCAAGCAATAGAAATAATCACCTTCTAAGTCGGATTTTTATCGACTATAAAGTCGCACCTGCTCATTGGCCTTCTGGCCTGCCAACAATAAAAGAGGTGCTTTATGGCTCGTTCCGTCACTGTCGCCGCCACGCAGATGGCCTGTTCCTGGGATCGCGCAGCGAACATCGCCACCGCTGAAAAACTGGTGCGCGAAGCGGCTGCAAAAGGCGCGCAGATCATCCTGATTCAGGAACTGTTCGAGACCCCGTACTTCTGCCAGAAGCCCAACCCCGAGTACCTGCAGCTGGCCACGCCCACCGACACCAATGCCGCCATCGCCCACTTCCAGAAGCTGGCCAAAGAGCTGCAGGTGGTGTTGCCGATCAGCTATTTCGAACTGGCCGGCCGCGCACGTTTCAACAGCATTGCCATCATCGATGCCGACGGCCGCAACCTGGGCGTGTACCGCAAAAGCCATATCCCAGACGGCCCGGGCTACCACGAGAAGTACTACTTCAACCCCGGCGACACCGGCTTCAAGGTATGGAACACCCGTTACGCCAAGATCGGCGTGGGCATCTGCTGGGACCAGTGGTTCCCCGAATGCGCGCGCAGCATGGCGCTGCAGGGTGCAGAAATTCTGTTCTACCCCACCGCCATCGGCAGCGAGCCCCATGACAAAACCATCAGCTCGCGCGACCGCTGGCAGCGCGTGCAACAAGGCCATGCCGGCGCCAACCTGATGCCGCTGATTGCCTCCAACCGCATCGGCAACGAAGCGCAGGACGGCTATGACATCACCTTTTACGGCTCGTCCTTTATCGCCAACCAGTTCGGCGAAAAAGTGCAAGAGCTGAACGAAACCGAAGAAGGCATCCTGGTGCATACTTTCGACCTGGATCAGCTGGAACACATCCGCAGCGCCTGGGGCAGCTTCCGAGATCGCCGACCGAATCTGTACGGCGCGATCAAGACCCTGGATGGCGCGCTGGAGTCCTAATACCAACGTCACTTCATCTATGTACTGTAGGAGCGGGCTTGCTCCCGAAGCTGTTGACCTTGAGAGCTTCGCGAGCAAGCTCGCTCCTACGGGTTCCACCAAAGGTATTTGCAATGACCACACTGAATTCCACCCCCCGCGCCGACGGCTTCCATATGCCTGCCGAGTGGGCACCCCACAGCCAGACCTGGATGGTCTGGCCGCAGCGTCCGGACAACTGGCGCCTGGGCGGCAAGCCGGCGCAGGCGGCGTTCACCGCCGTGGCCAAGGCCATTGCCCGCTTCGAGCCGGTGACTGTCTGCGTGAGCGCCGAGCAATACGAAAACGCCCGCGCACGCCTGGACAGCGACAATATCCGCGTGGTGGAAATCACCACCGACGATGCCTGGGTGCGTGACACCGGCCCGACCTTCGTACGCAATGCCGCAGGCGAAGTGCGCGGTGTGGACTGGGGCTTCAACGCCTGGGGTGGCTTCGACGGCGGCCTGTATTCGCCGTGGACGCGGGACGACCAGGTGGCCAGCAAGATCCTCGAGATCGAGCGCCGCGACCGTTACCGCACCGAAGGCTTCGTGCTGGAGGGCGGCTCAATTCACGTCGACGGCGAAGGCACGGTGATCACCACCGAAGAGTGCCTGCTCAACCGCAACCGCAACCCGCACCTGACCCGCGAAGAAATCGAAGGCGTGCTGCGTGAGCACCTGGCTATCGATACTGTGATCTGGCTGCCCGACGGCCTGTTCAACGACGAAACCGACGGCCATGTGGATAACTTCTGTTGCTATGTGCGCCCCGGCGAAGTGCTGCTGGCCTGGACTGACGACACACAGAACCCCAACTACGAGCGCTGCCAGGCCGCCATGCGTGTCCTGGAAACGGTAAAAGACGCCAAAGGCCGCCAGCTGGTGGTGCACAAGATGCCGATTCCTGGGCCGCTGTATGCGACCGACGAAGAATGCGCTGGCGTGGATCTGGTGGCCGGTACCCAGGAGCGCGATCCGTCGATTCGCCTGGCCGGTTCCTACGTCAACTTCCTGATCGTCAACGGCGGCATCATCGCCCCGAGTTTTGATGACCCGAAAGATGCCGAAGCTCAGGCGATTTTGCAGCGCCTGTTTCCGCAGCATGAAGTGGTGATGGTGCCGGGGCGGGAGATTTTGCTCGGCGGTGGGAATATTCACTGCATTACCCAGCAGCAGCCGGCTTAAACCTACTAGCGGAAAACCCTCTCCCCAACCCTCTCCCGCAAGCGGGCAGAGGGTGCTGGTACGGTGGAGGTAGCAAGACTGCGGTCTGGCTCCCCTCTCCCGCGTGCGGGAGAGGGGCTGGGGGTGAGGGCCACGGCGAACACCGTTACGCCCGGATAATCCGGTTCTTCCCCTGGCGCTTGGCGTCGTACATCGCCGCATCTGCCCGCGCAAAGAGGGTGTCGAGGGTGACGTCTGCACGGGTCAGGCTGGTCAGCCCCTGGCTTACGGTCACGCCAAATGTGGTGCCGTTACAGCTGAACACCAACCGTTGAATTTCCCGCTGCAGGCGCTCGGCAATCTGCAGCGCCAGCTCTTCGGTGCAGCAGGGAAACAACGCGGCAAACTCTTCCCCGCCGATACGCCCGAACAAGTCCCCCCGGCGCAACGCTGCACTGCCGCACTGAGCAATGCGTTGCAGCACCACATCGCCCATCTGGTGGCCGTAGGTGTCGTTGATGTGTTTGAAGTTATCCACATCCAGCAGCAGAAATGCCAAGGGCGCCTCTTCCTGAGTCGCTTGCTGGAATTCGGTGTGGGCACATTCGAAGAAGTAGCGGCGGTTGCTGCTCTGGGTCAGCACGTCGGTGGTGGCCAGACGGTGCAGCTCGCCTTCGAGGTGTTTCTTGTCGGTGATGTCTTCGGCAATGCCGACCACAATCAGCGGCTTGCCGGCTTCGGCCTGGCGGCTGATAAAGCATTTGTCGCTGAGCCAGCGCAATTGCCCATCGGCACGCAGAATTCGGTATTCGCGGTCTTCAACTGCACCCTTGACCAGCACCTCGGCGAAGCTCGCGGCGGCATGTTCGACGTCATCGGGATAAATGCTGTTGAGCCATTCGCCATAGTCGGCCATGAGCAACCCGGCGTTGCGGCCGAACACACGCTCATAGGCGGGGCTGACGTAGATGATGCGTTGGGCATCCCAGTCAAAGGCCCACAATACGGTGTTGACGCTGTCCAGCAGCGAGCTGAACAGGTGCTCGCGCTCGCGCAAGCGTTCCACTTCGCCACGGCTGTGCAATAGCGCGAGGGTCAGCTCTTCCAGCTCGGGGGTAAGCGGCGGTGGAGGGTGAGAATGTTCGTCCATTAGATATCCTTTTCTAGCAACGAAACTACGACAATTCGCGCAGCATAAGGTGCCAATCCCTGACACAGAAAAAAGCCCGCCGAACGGCGGGCTTAGGCGCTCTACGGCGCTTTTTGCGGTATTTCTACCCGATTAATCAGAGCGCGCCGGCCGGGCGCAGCGAGTAGGTCTTCAAGTGCTCGGCAAAATCACGCAGCGACTGAATACCGCTTTGCTCCGCTTCGTGCACCCAAACCTTCATCGCCTCCAGCATGTCGTGACCGTTGCTACTGGTTTTAACCCAGATATGTTGCAGCGCCAGGCGTTTTTCGTAGATCACTTTCAGGGCCTGGCTTTGCTCCAGCATCACCTGGATACGCGCATGGTGACGCTCGTCCAGCAGGCTGGTTTCCCGCGAAAGCAGGCGCTTGGCGCGGTGAAACTTGGCGCGTACCGAGGCGTCGGCCTTGGCCAGTTCCAGCTTCACCAGCGGCGCAATCACAGCGCGGCGGTACTGGGCCATGATCTGGAAACGGTTGTTGAGGATGGCCATGGCGGTGTCCATGTCCAGGTAGCCTTTGCCGCTCACCCGGTGGGCAATGGGCGCCACGCGTTGCACCTTGGCCAGGCGGAAAAAGCTGAACACCTGAATCCACGCCCAGCCCATGTCGAACTCCCACTTGCGCACCGACAACTTGGCCGAGTTGGGGTAGGTGTGGTGGTTGTTGTGCAGTTCTTCACCGCCGATAAGGATGCCCCACGGCACCAGGTTGGTGGCGGCGTCGCGGCATTCGAAGTTGCGGTAGCCCACGGCATGGCCCAGCCCATTGATGACGCCGGCGGCCCACACGGGAATCCACATCATCTGCACCGCCCAGACGGTAATACCCAGAGCACCGAACAGGACCAGGTCGATAACCGCCATGATGGCGATACCGCCCAAGGGGACTCGCGAATAAACGTTGCGCTCAATCCAGTCCTCAGGGCAGTTCTTGCCATAGATACGCAGGGTTTCGGAGTTTTCCGCTTCCGCGCGGTACAATTCCGCGCCCTTGCGCAGCACGGTCGACAAACCTTTGATCACCGGGCTGTGGGGGTCATCTACGGTTTCACATTTGGCGTGGTGTTTACGGTGAATGGCGGTCCATTCACGGGTGTTCTGGCCGGTGGTCATCCACAGCCAGAAACGGAAAAAGTGCTTGAGCGCAGGATGCAGTTCCAACGAGCGGTGCGCGGAATAGCGGTGCAGATAAACCGTCACGGACACAATGGTCACGTGGGTCATCAGCAAGGTGACCGCCAATACCTGCCAGGCCGACAGATCGAGAAAACCGTTGTACCACATAGATGGAGCTACCTCGGAAAGTGAACGCGCAGCTGAAACAGCAGCGCGTGGGCATTATCTCCAAGCAGTGTGAGAAAACCACCCTGCTGTTAGATCAAAATATGTACATTTTCTAGCCAGCCCTCACGGCTAGTAATCAATTAAAGGCCGTTAACTGCATGAGAGCCCTGCGCCCTACCCTGATCTACCTCGTGCTTGCCGGCTTGTGGGTTGCCTTGAGCGACCTGGCTTTAAGCAAACTCAGCGCCAGCCTGGGCGTGTTTGAGCACCTGAGCACGGTCAAGGGATTGCTGTTTGTCATGGTCACCGGGCTCATTCTGTTCTGCGCGTTGCGCATCAAGGAACGCCGCCGTCTCAACGCGGTGAAGACCCTGCGCAGCCATGTCAGCAACCTGCGCCAGGCCGCTGCTGTGTTCGATGCCACCCAGGAAGGCGTGCTGGTGACCGACGCGCAGATGCGCATCACCCACCTCAACCCGGCGTTCACCCGCATCACCGGCTACACGCTTGAAGAGATCATCGGCCGCTCTCCGCAATTGCTGAAGTCCGGTCGTCATGATCGGGCCTTCTACCAACGCATGTGGTACGAGCTGGCCAACCAGGGCAGTTGGAGCGGCGAGATCTGGAACCGGCGCAAGAACGGCGAAATCTACCCGCAGTGGCAATGCATCCGCGCCATTCATGACGAAAACGGCGTGATCAGCCATTACGTCGCGGTGTTCTCCGACATCACCGTGCTTAAAGCCTCGCAGAAAGAGCTCGACCACCTGGCCCACCACGACCCGCTGAGCAACCTGCCCAACCGCCTGCTGTTCAGCGAACGGGTAGCGCGGGCCATCGACGCAAGCCGCCGCGAGCAGCCCAGCGGCGCGGTGCTGCTGATTGACCTGGACCACTTCAAACACGTCAACGAAAGCCTCGGCCATAACGCCGGCGATGAGCTGCTCAAAAGCGCCAGCGAGCGCCTGCAAACCCTACTGCACCCCGACATGACCCTGGCCCGCCTGGGCGGCGACGAATTCGGCCTGCTCTGGGAGCACTGCCCGCAGCCCGAGCAGGCGGCAAACCTTGCCGAGCAACTGCTCACTGCCTTGCGCGAGCCCTTCAATGTGGACGAACAGGAGCTGTTTATCGGCGCCAGCATCGGCATCAGCCTGTTCCCAAGCGACGCGCGAAGCGTGGAACAAGTCATGCGCAACGCCGACTCCGCGCTGTTCAAGGCCAAGAGCAGCGGCCGCGCCACGTATGCCTTCTACAGCCAGGAGCTGACCAGCCTCGCGCGCCAGCGCGTGGAGCTTGGCGCGCAATTGCACCAGGCCCTGGAAAAAGATGAGCTGCGGGTGTTCTACCAACCGATTTATGGCCTCAACACCGGCAAGCTCCTGGGCGTGGAAGCGCTGGTACGCTGGCAACACCCCGAGCGCGGCCTGGTGCCGCCGGACCAGTTCATTCCCATCGCCGAGGAAAGCGACTTGATCGGCAGCATCGATGCCTGGGTGCTGGCCCAAGCCTGTCAGCAGATGGCCACCTGGCAACGGCAAGGGCTTAACCTGGAGTTTATGTCGGTGAACGTTTCTAGCCGTATCTTCAGCCACGGCAAACTCGATGGCCTGGTCACCGAGGTGCTGACCGCCACCGGCCTGGATGCCGCCTTGCTGGAACTGGAAATCACCGAAAGCGCGGTGATGGAAGATGCCGATGCCGCCCTGCAACTGATGCAGCGCCTGCGCGCCTTGGGTGTGCGCTTGGCCATTGATGATTTTGGTACCGGCTATTCGTCGCTGGCGCGGCTTAAACGCATGCCAGTGCACAAGCTCAAACTCGACCAGAGTTTTGTCCGCGGCCTACCCGCCGATCATGACGATGCCGCCATCACCCGCGCGGTGATTGCCCTGGGCCACAGCCTGGGCATGCAGGTGCAAGCCGAAGGCATTGAAGACGCCAGTCAAGCCGCCTTTTTGCAGGGGCTAGGGTGTGAGTTGGGGCAGGGCTATCTGTATGGAAAGCCGCAACCGGCTGAATTGCTCCAACCGTAAAAGACAAACGCCCGTCATTCCCGCGCGGGCGGGAATCCAGAATGTCCGGGATAACGCCTATTCCTGAACTATTCTGGGTCCCCGCTTTCGCGGGGACGACAGAGGTAATGTCCAGTTCCCATGTTGCCAAGCAAACCTTAGAGCTTGGCAATCGACACTTCAGTGGACTTCACGAAGGCAATCACTTCGCTGCCCACGCCCAGCTCCAGCTCTTTTACCGAACGGGTGGTGATCACGGAGGTGACGATACCCGAGGCGGTTTGCACGTCGATTTCCGACAGTACGTCGCCCAGTACGATTTCCTTGATGGTGCCTTTGAACTGGTTACGGACGTTGATCGCTTTAATGGTCATGGTGTTTCTCCTGGTGCTTCATTGAGTGTATTTACAAGGCCCAACGCAGTTGCGTAGGCAAGGGTGAAACAGGTTCGGGCGGTGGCGGGCCGGCGGGAATTTCCAGCACGCGGTTGAGTACTTCGGCTTCCAGTGCCGCCAACCGCGCCGAGCCACGTTGCCGTGGGCGGGCCAGGTTGACTGGCAAATCCAGGCCGATATGGCCGTCTTCAATCAGAATTACGCGGTCGGCAATCGCCACCGCTTCGCTAACGTCGTGGGTTACCAGCAGCACGGTAAAACCATGCTGCTGCCACAGGCCTTCGATCAGTTGCTGCATCTCGATGCGGGTCAGGGCATCCAGCGCGCCAAGCGGTTCGTCTAACAGCAGCAGACGCGGCTGGTGAATCAGCGCACGCGCCAGGGCCACACGCTGCTTCTGACCGCCTGACAACGCCGCCGGCCACTCATTGGCCCGCTCGGCCAGGCCGACCGCTTGCAAGGCTTCCAGCGCACGACCGCGCCAGTCGCCGCCAAGGCCCAGGCCGACGTTGTCGATCACCCGTTTCCACGGCAGCAGACGCGAGTCCTGGAACATCAAACGGGTGTCTTCGCGGGCATCAGACAAGGGCGCAGAGCCGGCCAGCAATGCGCCGCTGGTGGGCGTATCGAGCCCGGCCAGCAGCCGCAGCAAGGTGCTTTTGCCGCACCCGCTGCGCCCGACCACGGCGACAAATTGCCCGGCAGGAATCAGCAGCTCGATGTCGTGCAACACCTCACGCTCACCAAACGATTTATGCAGGCCACGCACCGCCAGCGGAATACCGCCTTTGAGGTGCTGCGGCGCTACGCCTGTTGGGTTGAATGCATTCATGCGGCACCGCCTTTTTTCACTTGATAGGCGGGGTGCCAACGCAACCACACACGCTCCAGACCACGGGCCGTGGTGTCGGCCAGTTTGCCCAGCAGGGCGTAAAGCAGAATCGCCACAACCACGACGTCGGTCTGCAGAAATTCACGGGCGTTCATGGCCAGGTAGCCGATGCCGGAGCTGGCCGAAATGGTTTCCGCCACGATCAGCGTCAGCCACATAAAGCCCAGGGCAAAGCGCACGCCCACCAGAATCGAGGGCAAGGCACCTGGCAGAATCACCTGACGGAACAGGCCGAAACCGGACAGGCCATAACTGCGCGCCATTTCCACCAACGCTGGGTCGACGTTGCGGATGCCGTGGTAGGTGTTCAGGTAAATCGGGAACACGGTGCCCAGGGCCACCAGAAAAATCTTCGCCGACTCATCGATACCGAACCAGAGAATCACCAGCGGAATCAGCGCCAGGTGCGGCACGTTGCGGATCATCTGCACGGTGCTGTCGAGAAAGCGTTCGCCCCATTTCGACAGGCCAGTGATAAAGCCCAGGGTCAGGCCGATGCTGCCGCCAATCAGAAAACCGATACCGGCGCGCCAGCCGCTGATAGCCAGGTGGTGCCAGATATCGCCGCTGCTGACCAACGCCACCGCGGCATCGAACACGGCGCTGGGCGCCGGCAGAATGCGTGACGACAACCAGCCGGTAACCACCGCCAGTTGCCAGATGGCCAGCAGCGCCAGCGGCAGCACGAACGGTGCTACGCGGCTGACTAAATTATTGATCGGCTTCATGTCAGGCACCCGTAGGAGCGAGCTTGCTCGCGAAGCTCTTGGGGTCGCCCGGTTCGCGAGCAAGCTCGCTCCTACCCGATACAGCTTTGGGCAGCACGTCATTGGCGATCATCTCGCCAAACGGGCTGACATAGTTGGCGCCTTCGGGCCGCTGCGGGCGGGCCACATCCAGGTGCGGGAAGAGCAATTCGGCCACGCGGTACGACTCTTCCAGGTGTGGATAACCGGAGAAGATAAAGGTGTCGATACCCAAGTCCGCGTACTCCTTCACACGCGCTGCCACGGTCGGGCCATCGCCCACCAATGCGGTACCGGCGCCGCCACGCACCAGGCCGACGCCGGCCCACAGGTTAGGGCTCACTTCCAGATTGTCTTTGCTGCCGCCGTGCAGGGCGGCCATGCGTTGCTGACCAACCGAATCGAAACGCGCCAGGGAGGCCTGGGCCTTTTTGATGGTCTCGTCGTCCACATGGGCAATCAGGCGGTCGGCGGCGGCCCAGGCTTCTTCATTGGTCTCGCGCACAATCACATGCAGGCGGATACCGAAGCGCACGGTGCGGCCGTGGGCGGCGGCTTTTTCGCGCACCTGGGCGATTTTCTCGGCGACCGCGGCAGGCGGCTCGCCCCAGGTGAGGACCATTTCGACCTGCTCGGCGGCGAGGTCTTGCGCGGCACCCGAGGAGCCACCGAAGTACAGCGGCGGACGCGGTTGTTGCAGCGGCGGATAGAGCAGTTTGGCGCCCTTTACACTGATGTGTTTGCCGTCGTAATCGACGGTTTCGCCTTCCAGCACACGGCGCCAGATGCGGGTGAATTCCACCGAGGCTTCGTAGCGTTCTTCGTGGTTGAGGAACAGGCCGTCACCGGCCAGCTCGTCCGGGTCACCGCCGGTAACGAGGTTAAACAAGGCGCGGCCATTGGACAGACGATCCAGGGTGGCGGCCTGACGTGCCGCGACTGTCGGCGAAATGATGCCGGGGCGCAGCGCCACCAGAAATTTGAGGTTGGTGGTGACCGGAATCAGCGATGCCGCCACCAG
Source organism: Pseudomonas turukhanskensis (assembly GCF_027922365.1). GTDB lineage: Bacteria > Pseudomonadota > Gammaproteobacteria > Pseudomonadales > Pseudomonadaceae > Aquipseudomonas > Aquipseudomonas turukhanskensis. The sequence goes on along the minus strand of NZ_BSFN01000037.1, from coordinate 4,468 downwards.
CCAGGAATCTTCGCAGGACCGCCCTGTCGGGATCAGTACGCCACCAAAACCGAGGCGGTCAGCCGCCTGGGCAATCTGTTGCAGGTAGCCGTGATCGACCGCGCGAGCGCCCTCGGCGGTGCCAAGGTAATGACCGTCGCCGTGGGTGGGAAGAAACCAGAAAATGTTCAAGCTCATGGGAGTTGTCTCCTTTAAGTGCCGCTACCCACACGGGGCAGCGGCGGTATTGCCTGTTGGTTGGTTACTGGGCGCTGGCGACTTTTGCCGGCGGAGTCCAGATCACGTCCTTGATGCTCAAGGGTTTGGGAATCAATTTGAGTTGGTAGAAGGTGTCGGCGATCTTTTGCTGTGCGGTGACCACTTGCGGGGTAATGAAGTGGGCGCCGTAGCCTTGGCGTTTCACTGCAGTCAGGGTGATTTCCTTGGACAGGCCCAGCAGCGGCGCAACCTGTTCGGTCACTTTCTGCGGGTCGGCCTTGGAGTCTTCGCCCACAGCGCGCACTTCTTCGATCAGGGTGGCGATGACTTTCGGGTTTTTCTCGGCGTACGGCTTGGTGGAGAGGTAGAACTGGTGGTTGTCGACCAGGCCTTCACCATCTCGCAGGGTGCGTGCACTCAGCTGGTTTTCGGCGGCGGCCTGGAAGGGGTCCCAGATCACCCAGGCGTCGACGCTGCCACGCTCGAACGCGGCGCGGGCATCGGCAGGGGCCAGGTAGGCGACTTCGATATCGCTGTATTTCAGGCCGGCATCTTCCAGCGCACGCACCAGCAGGTAGTGCACGTTGGAGCCTTTGTTCAGCACGACTTTTTTGCCTTTGAGCTCTTTTACCGATTTGATCGGCGAGCCTTTGGGCACCAGGATCGCTTCGCTATGGGGCGCTGGCGGCTCGTAGGCAACGTAGAGCAGATCGGCACCGGCGGCCTGGGCAAATACCGGCGGGGTTTCGCCGGTTACACCGAAGTCCACCGAGCCTACGTTCAGGCCTTCGAGCAGCTGTGGGCCGCCGGGGAACTCGGTCCATTTGACGTCCACGCCCTGTTCGGCAAGACGTTTTTCCAGGGTGCCCTTGGCTTTGAGCAGCACCAGGGTGCCGTACTTCTGATAACCGATCCGCAGGGTTTCGGCTTGTGCTTGGCTGACGGCGCCGAAAGCTGTGGCCGCGACAAACAGGGCGACCAGACTCCGACGCAAAGTTACTGGGCGCATGGCGCTCTCCTTTGCTGTTCAAGTGATGTCGCCTGCTTGCCCGTTGGCGGGTGAGTAAGGCTGATTGTTTTTGGTTTTTGCCCCCTCTCCCTGAGGGAGAGGGCCGGGGTGAGGGGGAATTCTCAAAGGCCCCTCACCCCTGCCCCTCTCCCGCACGCGGGAGAGGGGAGTAATGCGTCAAATACTCCAGTTCGCCGTCAGCAACCGCTGATTCAATACATTTGGATCAAGGGGTTGGGGACGGCGGGCCACGGCGCTGTGAAACTGTTCCAGCGCCTCTTCCAGACGCTGTTCCAGGCTCACGGCCAATTGCGCTGCGGCACCGTTCTCGCCGTAGGCGATCTGGCTGTCATCGGCGAATACGCCGTGCTGCACTTCCTGCGCCTTGAGTGCGGTAAGCACCGGGCGCAGGGCGTAGTCCACGGCCAGCATGTGGGCCTTGCTGCCGCCGGTGGAAAACGGCAGCAGCACTTTGTGTTCCAGCGCGCGCTCGGGCAGCAGGTCCAGCAGCACTTTCAAGGCGCCGGAGAACGAGGCCTTGTACACCGGGGTTGCAATCAGCAACCCGTCGGCGGCGGCCACGTGGGCCTGCAAGGCCTGGATCTGCGGACTGTCGAAGCGCGCATGCAGCAGCTCTTCAGCGTTGAAGTCCTGAACGCGGTAACTCACCACTTCCACACCGCGTTGTTGCAGCCAACGCTGCGAGCGCTCCAGCAAGATTCCACTGCGGGATCTCTGGCTGGGACTGCCGCTCAACGAAACCACTAACATTGCCTACTCCTTGCCTTGCCGACTTGTTGCTGAGGGCTTTGGCCCCCGAGGCTCAAGCGCGCTCAGGTATGTGCTGCTCTTGACGACGACCGATCAGCGATTGGGTTGTGGGGTCAGGCGCAGGTAGGGTTTTACCGCGCGGTAGCCTTTGGGGAAGCGTTGCTTGATTTCGTCTTCGTCACGCAGCGACGGCACGATCACCACCTCGTCGCCGTCCTGCCAGTTGGCGGGGGTAGCAACCTTGTAGTTGTCGGTCAGTTGCAGCGAGTCGATCACCCGCAAAATCTCGTGGAAATTGCGCCCGGTGCTGGCCGGGTAGGTGATGGTCAGACGCACCTTTTTGTTCGGGTCGATCACGAACAGCGAACGCACGGTGAGGGTGTCGTTGGCGTTGGGGTGAATCAGGTCGTACAGGCTCGACACCTTGCGGTCGGCGTCGGCAATGATCGGAAAACCCACCAGCGTGCTCTGGGTTTCGTTGATGTCATCGATCCATTTCAGGTGCGAGTCCACCGGGTCTACCGACAGGGCGATGACTTTTACCCCGCGCTCTGCGAACTGGTCTTTCAACTTGGCGGTAAAGCCCAGTTCGGTGGTGCATACCGGGGTAAAGTCGGCCGGGTGCGAAAACAGCACGCCCCAGCTATTGCCTAACCATTCGTGAAAACGAATGCGTCCTTGGCTAGAGTCTTGTTCGAAGTCGGGGGCGATGTCGCCGAGTCTGAGGCTCATGGTGCAGCTCCTGGTGCATGTCGGTGCGTGGGGCTCACTATGCTCAGGCTGCGTTCAAATTAAAAAGAATAAATAACAATTTATTTATATGATTACGGAATATGAGGCGAAAAGCGCGATGCCGCTTGATGGCATAAGCAAGGAATCAATTATTCTTTATCAGAATAACTCCGGGCTTTTATCATTCGCCGGTTACCCTCATTGCCCACGGGCTTTTTGTCTATGGATCCTGGACTAAGGAAATTTCGATGAAGCGACTGCTTTCTACCTCCCTGCTCGCCGCCAGCCTGGCCCTGGCTTCCAGCGTGCAGGCGGCCACCTTGTTGAACGTCTCCTACGACGTGATGCGCGACTTCTACAAGGACTACAACAGCGCCTTCCTCAAGCACTGGCAGGCCGAGGGTAACCCCGAGCTGACCTTGCAGATGTCCCACGGTGGTTCGAGCAAACAAGCCCGCGCCGTGATCGACGGCCTGCAAGCTGACGTGATCACCATGAACATGGCCACCGACATCAACGCCCTGCACGACAACGGCAACCTGATCCCGGAAAACTGGGCCACCCGCCTGCCCGACAACAGCGCGCCATTCACCTCGGCCACCGTATTTATCGTGCGCAAAGGCAACCCCAAAGGTCTGAAAGATTGGCCGGACCTGCTGAAAAGCGGCGTGGAAGTGGTCGTACCGAACCCGAAAACCTCCGGCAATGGCCGTTACACCTACTTGTCGGCATGGGGCTATGTGCTCAAGCAGGGCGGCGACGAAAAAGCCGCACGGGAATTCGTTGGCAAGCTGTTCAAGCAAGCACCGGTACTCGACACCGGCGGTCGCGCCGCCACCACCACCTTTATGCAGAACAACATCGGCGACGTGCTGGTGACGTTTGAAAACGAAGCAGAAATGATCGCCCGCGAGTTCGGCCGTGGCAGCTTCGAAGTGGTGTACCCGAGCGTGTCGGCCGAAGCCGAGCCGCCGGTGGCTGTGGTCGACAAAGTGGTCGACAAGAAAGGCACCCGCAAAGAAGCCGAGGCGTACCTGAAATACCTGTGGTCCGACGAAGGCCAGCGCATTGCCGCCAACAACTACTTGCGCCCACGCAACGCAAAAATCCTCGCCGAGTTCTCCGACCGCTTCCCGAAAGTGGAGTTCTTGCCGGTGGTGAAAACCTTTGGCGAATGGCCGGTGATTCAGAAAACGCACTTTAATGATGGTGGGGTGTTTGATCAGGTGTACAACGGTCAGTAACCGCCTGCAGCAGGACACCAAGCCCGGCCACTGTGCCGGGCTTTTTTGTAGGGAAACACCGTGAATATTTTGTTTATCTGCAGCAAGAACCGCCTGCGCAGCCCCACTGCCGAGCAAGTATTTGCCGATTGGCCAGGGGTGAATACGGCCTCCGCCGGGGTAAACCTGGACGCGGATAACCCGGAGAGCCCCGAGCTGCTGGAATGGGCGGAGCTGATCGTGGTGATGGAGCCGGTGCATCGTCGAAAACTGGCGACCAAGTTCCGTCGGCACTTGGGCAATAAACGGGTGGTCAGCCTGGGCATTCTGGATGACTACCAGTTTATGCAGCCGGAGTTGGTGGAGTTGCTCAAGCGTAAGGTGGCGGCATACCTGCCCTGAAATCTCACGGGATGGGGAGCCAGGCTCACACGGCGAATGCCTATCGCGCTAACAAGGTTGTCCGCCTGGCCATACTGGATCCCGGCCTTCGCCGGGATGACGGTGCTGGCTGGAAAAACACCGTCATCCCGGC
>NZ_BSFN01000036.1 GCF_027922365.1 Pseudomonas turukhanskensis | reverse complement strand
TGGCCTAAGGGTGTGCCCGGCTTTCAAACCCTCCCCCGATGATCAGTCGGAGACTATCTCCTCTTTCGAGGAGGAGTCGAGATACAAGGGTGTGCTACGCGCACCCAGCGATTCCCGCGCAATCGCAACGGTGCGCATAGCACACCCTACGACACAGCCCGCAACGGCTTTCGCAGCGTCTGCCCCAACCACACCCCCAACAACGCCAGCCCACCCCCGACCAGGTGATGCAGCCCCAGCGTTTCCCCCAGCAGCCACATGGCAGCCACGGCCACCATTACCGGCATCAGGTTCATATACAGGCTGGCCCGCGCCGGGCCGAGAGTCTGGATGCCTTTGATCCACAACCACGGCGCGCCAATGGATGCCAGCGTGCCGGCATACAGCACCAGCGGCAGGTTCTCTTCCGTCAGCGGCGAAGGGCCGCTGAGTAAAAACCACGGCGTCAGAAACAGCAGTGCACAGGCGATCTGCACGTAGAGTTGTAGCCAGCGGCTCAGGTCGAAATTCCAGCGCCGCAGCAACACGCCGTACAGCGCATTGGCCATCACCGCCACCAACATCAGCGCATCGCCGGGGCTCAGGTGAAAGTGCAGCAACGCTTGAGGTTGCCCGCCGCTGATCAGCCACAGCACCCCGGCAAACGACACCACCCCGCCCACCAACGCGCCCTGGGTCAGGCGGTCGTCGGTCAGCACACTGGCGAACAGTGATGACAGCAGCGGCGACAGCGCCAGCAGAATGCCCATGTTGGTGGCGGTGGTCGTGCTGGCCGCGTAGTAGGCCAAGCCCTGATACACCAGCATGCCCAGCACGCCGAGGGTCAACAGCTGTGGCAACAGCGCGTGCAGCTGCCGGCGGGCACGCCAGGCACTGGGCAGCATGAATAGCGACAGCAGCGCGAACGCCAGGGTCCAGCGGTAGAAGGTGATGGAGGCCGGCGCAATGCGCCCGGATGACAGCTTGGTCACCAGGGTATTTCCGCTCCAGATCAGCACCGTGACCAAGGGAAACAGATGGTGCCAGCGCTGCTCTTGCGGCTCGCTCATGCTTGGACCTTGAACAGTAGCAACGCGCCGCATACCACTAGAAAAGCGCAGAACAGCGAACGCAGTACCCGTTCAGGCAGCGCATGGGCCATGTGCACGCCCCAGCTGATGCTGAGCAACCCGCCTACCGCCAGTGGAATGCCCATGGCCCAGTTGACGTGGTCGTGCACGGCATAGGTGATAAGGGTAATGCCGGTGGAAGGTGCCGCCAGCGCGAGCGCCAGCCCTTGTGCCACCACCTGGCTGGCGCCGAACAGGCTGGTCAGAAGCGGGGTCGCCACCACTCCGCCACCCACGCCGAACAGTCCCCCGGTAATACCGCTCAGGCTGCCAAGCAACCACAGGCGATTTTCATGACGCAGTTGCGTGCTGCCGGGCGCTTTCTGCCAGTACATCTGCCCGAGGTTGAACAGCACCAGCACCAGCAAAAAACCGACAAAGGCCACCCGCATAATCTGTGGATCAAGGCGCACGGCAAACAGCGAGGTCAGCCAGGCCAGGAAGAAGCTCGGCACAATCAACATCAAAGCGTTGCGCAGCGCCACGCGATTGCGCTGGTTATAACGCCACAACGCCAGCAGCACATTGGGCAACACCATCAGCAGCGCGGTGCCTTGGGCCAGTTGCTGGTCGAGGTTGAACAACACGCCCAGGATTGGGATGGTGACCAGCCCGCCGCCAATACCAAACAGACCACCCAGGGTGCCCATGGCCATACCGAGAACAACGTACATCGCGATATCCAGCACCGCATTCCTCCTTATGCAAAGGTCGGTCGTGCAAAGGGCGCGAGTATAACCAAGCCGCTCAAGCGCGCGGGTTAGACAAAAGCCTTACGTTGGGATCCGAGATTCTGGATCCCCGCCTGCGCGGGGAAGACGGAGCCACTCCGATAAATTGCACCTCCGACTTTCAGGGCGAGCACAGCCCATCAATCGTCCCGCGTCAGCACTTCCAGCAGCTCGATTTCAAACCGCAGATTGGCATTGGCCGGCACCCGCGAACCCATGCCGCGTTCGGCATAGGCCAGGTGCGCGGGCACAAACAATGTGCGTGTGCCGCCCACTTTCATGCCCATCAGGCCTTGGTCCCAGCCCTTGATTACGCGGCCGGTGCCGATCACGCATTGGAAGGGTTTGCCCCGTGCGTACGAGGAATCGAACTCGCTGCCGTCTTCCAGAAAGCCGCGGTAGTGCGTGGTGATCAACGCGCCTTTGACGGCAGCCTTGCCGTCGGCGATTACCACGTCTTTTATCTGCAGGTCTTCGCTCATGGGGTGCTCTGCCCAATCAAAAAAACGCGATTCTACTGCACAAACAATTCGGGCCCGACAGTTGCCTGCCGGGCCCGAGCTGTATCGCCAGCGTGAATCACACAAACGGCTGACGGCCAAAGCCACGCGGTAGCCGGTTGCTCCCCGGCAATGCCGCCAACTGCTCGCGCCAGGCGGTGCGCCAGTCGAGGGAGTTGTGGGTGGCTTTGGCTTTACGGGCTGCACGCCGAGCGGAATTACGTGCCTCTTTGCGCGCGGTTTTGAAGGCCTCGGTGCTGCGGCATGCGCGGCATTTCACACGGGCCAGTTCAGTGCTGGAAGCCAGGTGGCTGTCACGGCCACAGGCCAGGTGCCCAGCGGTTTTGTAGTGAATGGTGGCGGTTGCCATAAGACTTCTCCTTTCAATGAGAACGCCTGGCTCGATGGCCAGGCGTTCTCAAAACAGGACGCAGCGCTTAGAACACCAGAATAAGCAGGATGATGAGTGGGATTGGAACGCCGAGTAACCAGAGCAGAATGGCAGGCATGTTGTTCTCCTTGTTTGCGGGTTCGGTTAGCGGACAGGAACAGTGCGACGGTCGTCGAGGATCACGACGGCATCACGTTGGCGGCCACCATAAATGGCGGTGAAGGCAGCGACGAAAGCACCAATCAGCAGCGCTACAAACATCCACAGGGTGGCGTGGGCGGCAGCTTTTTTGGCAGCGTCGGCAGCGACTTTCAGATCAACCACAGCCTGGTGAGCCTGGCCGTACACTTTGTCTACGCGGGCTTGTGCATCGGCCTGGCTCAGGTCGGTGCGTTGGGCCACCAGCTGCGCAAGGTAGGCACGATCGTCCGGGTTCAGCGCGCCGTTATCGCTCGCCAGGTTACGGGCGAAGATGCGGCCGGCCACGTCATGGGCGGCGTCCGAAGTCACTGGTGCACCACGGTCGTCACGGAACAGGGTGTCGATGAAATAGCTGTCATCGCTGTTATCGGCGACCTGCGCGGTGGCTGGGCTGGTGCTCAGCGTGGCGCCCACTTGGGCGGTGCCGCTAACCAGGCTGCTGACCGAACCGACGACCAATGTGGCAGTAACCAAGGTGGCTACACCCCACGCCAGGAAGCCGTGCGCGGTATCGCGGAAGTACACCTCATCGTTGTGCAGCGTGGTCCAGCGCTTGCGCAAGCGACCGGCCAGATAACCGCCCATGGCGGCTGCAACCAGTTGAGTGAATGCGAGCCAGATAATGGCCGAGATGCCCAGACCTTCCGCACTCAGGCCCTTGTCGGCCCATGGCGAAATAGCGGAGAAACCCAGGCCCGAGCCCAACAACAAGAGGATCAGGGACAATGCCGCGGCAGCGACAGCCCCTGCGAATACTGCCGCCCAGGAAACCCCGGAAGCAGTAGACGATTCATCCAAGGCAGCAACGTAAGCGTCTGAATTGAGCATTATTGTTTTCCTCACCCTGTGAGCTAGATAGCCCCTTTGGTTTTTCCTGGGGCCTATAAAACTTGAGTGTGAGACGCGCCGTTTCGTTCAGGCTTTTTACGCGCAAACCGTTTTGACGGGGCCGTTACCAGTCAAGGGAATGGAACAATTCGGGCACCTGATCGAGCGTAGAAACCGTGGCATCGGGGTGGTAGTCCGGCAGCAATTGGCGCCCGGTGCCTCGGTCTACCCAGACGCAGCGAAAGCCCATGTCGCGCGCTGCGGCGTGGTCCAGATGGGGGCTGGCGCAGATATGCACCACCTCGTCACGGCCGACGCCCAACTGCTCGTGGGCATAGTCGAACAGCCGTGGTGCCGGCTTGTAGGCGCCCGCTTGCTGGGCAGTGATCACCCGGTCGATATGGCCGCCGAGCTGCGCCACATTGCCGGCAATGATGTCGTCGTCGGTGTTGGAGACGATGCACAACTTGAACCCCATCGTTTTAAGACGCGCCAAGGTGTCCACCACCTCGGCAAAAGGCGGCATGGCCGAGATGCTGTCGGCCAGCAGTTCACCGTCGGCCGGGCTGGACGGCAAGCCCAATTGCTCCATGGCCAGGCGCAAACCTTCACGGGTGACCTGGCGGAACGAGCGGTGCGGGGGCGTTTGTTCAAGGGCATGTTCGTGATGGTCATACACCTCGATAAAGCGCTGCGGCTCGATGCCGTGACCTGGACGGTTGCTGAGCATTTTCTGCACAGCGGCAAGCAGGCCTTCGTCCCACTGAATCAAGGTGCCGTAACAATCGAAGGTCAGCCACAAAGGCCGAGGGGTGTAGTCCAGAGACATGGCGCAGCTCCGCAAAAAGGAATGAGCCGGCAGCATAGAAGCGCTATCACATAGTGTTAAATTAAATTAGCCTCTAAACCTTAGTTTCTTTTCAACTATGTAGCACCGAACTATTCAGGTGACCGCCATGCTCGATCTCGAACTGCTCAAGACACTGGTCTGCGTGGTGGACGAAGGCAGCTTTACCCGCGCCGGCGAGCGCGTGCACCGCACGCAGTCCACGGTCAGCCAGCAGGTGCGGCGCCTGGAAGAAAACGTTGGCCATTGCCTGTTGCTGCGCGACCGCAGCGGCAACCAGGTGACGCCCACGGCGCAAGGCGAACTCCTGGCCCATTACGCCCGCCGTTTGCTCGGCCTGGCCCAGGAGGCCGAAGACGCGTTAGCCAGCGACGGCGTGCTGCAGCCACTGCGCCTGGGCGTACCGGAAGACTTTGACGCGCACCGCATGACCGCCCTGCTCGCTGCATTTACCCAGGCAAGGCCCGAGGCGCGGTTGGAAACCGTCAGTGGCATGAGCACTGACCTGCGCCACAAGCTGGCCAGTGGCGAGCTGGATATCGCCTTGCTTAAACGCGAGCCGGGCAGCGGCGAATGCCTGGCCAGCTGGCCGGAACCCCTGGTGTGGGTGAAGGGGCGGCAGGCCGCCTTCGATGACCAGCCCTTGCCCCTGGCGCTATTTCCGCAAGGCTGCCTTTATCGCCAGCGCGCCATCGGCAGCCTGGATAAAGCCAAGCGGCCGTGGCGTATCGCGTTTGGCAGTCACAGCCTGACCGGCATCCAGGCGGCCGTGGCTTCGGGGCTGGGTATTTCGGTGCTGCCGCAGAGCGCCGTATTGGCTGGGCACACCGTTTGTGACGACTTGCCGGCGCTGGCGCCCAGCGAGTTGGCACTGGTTAGCGGCGGCGTGGTCACCGCATTGCAACGGGAATTGCTGGCCTTGCTGCAAGACCAGGTTATGGGCGCTTAAGCATCCGGCAAGGTGCTTGCACCATCGCCCAGGCTGCGCTGCATCAGCACCGTATCCACCCAGCGGCCATGCTTGAAACCCACGGCTTCGAATACGCCCACGGTGCGAAAGCCCATACGCGCATGCAAGGCGATGGACCCGTGGTTTTCGCTATTGCCGATCACCGCCACCATCTGCCGCCGGCCATTGGCGATACAGCGTTCGATCACCTCGGCCAGCAGCGCCTGACCAATGCCCCGCCCGCCCATGCCTTCGCGGACATACACCGAGTCTTCCACCGTATTGCTGTAAGCCGGGCGCGGGCGGTAGAGCGTGGCGTAGCCGTAGCCAACCACCTCGCCGTCCAGCTCGGCTACCAGATACGGCAGGCCGTTGAGCAGCACATCGGCGCGGCGGCGCAGCAGTTCCTCAAGGGTGGGCGGTTGCAGCTCGAAGCTGGCGATGCCGGTCAGTACGTGGTGGGCGTAGATGGCCTGGACGGTCGGCATATCGTCATCGCGGGCATCGCGAATGGTTGGAGCGTTACGCATAAAACAATCCAAACTCCGTTGGCGTTATGTAGAAGCCAGCTTGCTGGCGAACCCCGGAAGAGGCGCTCTTCAGATCAAATGCTTTGCGAGCAAGCTCGCTCCTACGAACGCTTACTCTGGAATGGTCAGGCCTTTGACCACCGCCGGACGCTCAAGGAATTTGGCCAGCACGCGCTGGACCTCGGGGAAACTGTTGATACCCACCAACTCGCCCGCCTCATAAAAACCGATCAGGTTGCGCACCCACGGGAAGGTGGCGATATCGGCAATGCTGTAGGCATCGCCCATGATCCATTCGCGGCCCTTCAAGCGCTGATCCAGCACACCGAGCAGGCGTTTGCTTTCGCCGACGTAACGGTCGCGCGGGCGTTTGTCTTCGTACTCCTTGCCGGCAAATTTGTTGAAGAAACCGAGCTGACCGAACATTGGCCCGATACCACCCATTTGCCACATCAGCCACTGAATAGTCTGGTAACGACCCGCTGCATCTTGAGGAATAAAAGCGCCGGCCTTGTCGGCCAGGTACAACAGAATGGCGCCCGATTCGAACAACATCAGCGGCGCACCGTCGGGGCCGTTGGGGTCGATGATCGCGGGAATCTTGTTATTCGGGTTAAGCGACAGGAACGCGGGCGAAAGCTGGTCGTTCTGGTCGAAGCGGACCTTGTGCGCCTCGTAGGCCAGGCCGGTTTCTTCCAGCAGAATCGATACCTTGACCCCGTTCGGCGTGGGCAGCGAATAAAGCTGAATGCGCTCGGGGTGCTGCGCAGGCCATTTGGCGGTGATCGGGAACGCGGACAAGTCAGACATGCGGGGCTCCTTACAACAGGCAATCAAACGGGAACGTTCAAGGGAAAACGCAGGGTAAAACAGGTGCCGTGGGCGGCGCTTGAAGTCACGCTCAGTTCCCCCTGATGGGCCTTGGCGATATGCGCGCAGATATATAACCCCAGCCCCAACCCTTCACGGGGCTGGTCGCCTTGCCCACGGCTGAACGGCTGAAAAATCAGCGGCAACATCTCGGCTGCGATGCTGGGACCGTCATTGCGCACACTGAGCACGACGTCGTCGGCCTGCACCGCCATGTGCACCTCGATGGCGGCCAGCGGATCGCCGTGGGTCATGGCGTTGGCCAACAGGTTGGTCAGCAATTGGCCGATGCGCGCCCGGTCGCAACTCACGACACACGGCAAATCGATGGCGTAGCGGATAGGAGCGCCACGTTTGGCGGCCTGCGATTCGGCCACCACTTGTTCCAGCCAGGGCACCAAGGTGTTCGGCGCCTGAGGGGTGCGATCAATACCCTCGCCCAACTGGCCACGGGCGAAATCCATTACATCGGCAATCAGGTCGCCCATGCGCGCGGCGCTGCTCTGGATCAAACCGGCCAGGCGGCGCGCCGACTCATCCAGGGGCTTCTGTTCCAGCAGATCCGCAGCCAGGCGCACGGCGTTCAAGGGCGTGCGCAGGTCGTGGCCAAGTACTGCAATGAACTGCTCGCGCAACAAAGCGGTTTCCCGCTCGCTGTGCAACGCACGGTCGGCGTCTTGCAGGCGCTGATGCAAATCGAGGTTGCTGGCAATCAGCTGCGCCAAAAGGCCGAGGGTCTGGCCGACAACCTGTTCATCGAACGTGCTGGGGTTGGGGTCCAGCGCACAGAGCGTGCCGTAGAACTCACCGTTGGCGCGCATGATGGGAATCGACACATAACTTTCAAAGCCGTATTGCCGGGGCGTGTGGTGGGTGGAGAACACCGGGTGCTGGCTGGCATGGCCAAAGATCACCGGCTGATGGTGCTGGCGAATCTCGTTGCAGATGGTCGACTCCAGCACCAGCTCGTCGCCCGGGCGCAGGCCGAAGTCGATCAGATCGTGCACGGCGCACGCCATCCAGTGACTGTCGGTAACCCGCGCCACAGCGGCAAACCGCAGGCCCGTGGTGCGAATCACCACTTGGAGAATCTCCGGCACCGCGTTGATTGCCGCAATGGCGTCGATTTCTGCTTGTTTATCGATGTCCGCCATATCCTCTCCCGGCATCAAATCGCTGCGCAGCTTAAGCCTTTCACACGTTATTCGCCTCTGCGTTCTGCGGCGCCCCGACGAGGCGAAACACCAAGGCCTTCAACCCACCATGTTCATGCACATCGGCGAACTCCGGCGGGTTGGCCAGGCGTTGTTCGAAGCGCAGCACCGGCGCGTTCTCGGCCATGCCGGCCAAGAGAAAGTCTGGGCCGATATGGGGATCGTTGACGCAGGCCAGCACCTGCCCATCGGGGTTGAGCAGGTCCGGCAGGCGGCGCAGGATCTTGGCGTAGTCCTGGGTCAGGACAAAGCTGCCTTTCTGGAAGGTGGGCGGGTCGATGATGATCAGGTCATAGGGCGCATAGCGTTTCACCGCGCTCCAGGACTTGAACAGTTCATGGCCCAGAAAACTCACCCGGCTGAGGTCTTGCTGATTGAGGCGGTGGTTATCGCGGCCGCGGTTGAGCGCGCCTTTGGCCATATCCAGGTTTACCACCTGCGTGGCGCCACCGGCAATGGCGGCCACCGAAAACCCGCAGGTGTAGGCGAACAGGTTGAGCACTCGCTTGCCTTCGGCTTGCTCGCGCACCCACCGCCGGCCATAGCGCATGTCGAGAAACAGCCCGGTGTTCTGCTTCTGCCCCAGGTCTAGCTGAAACCGCAGGCCGTCTTCACTGATAAACCATTCGCTATGGGCCTGCCCCACAATCCATTCGGCACGGCTACTCTGATTAGCAGGGCCGGGATTAACAGGGCTGGGATTAGCAGCGCCGGTATTCGCAGGCTGGGCCGGGTTAAGGCCGGGAGTCGTTGCGTCGCCTTCTCTGTATCGATGCTGTAACAGCAGGCTGTGCGCCTGCGCACGCTGCCATTCGGGGGTCTGTGCCAAGGTCACGAGCAGGGTCTTGAGCGCGTGTAATTCAGCCTCGAGGGGTTGGCGAAACAGGCACACCAGTACCACGCCCTGCAGCCAGTCCACGGTGATTTCTTCCAGCCCCGGCCAGCGCAACCCACGGCCATGGAACAGTCGCCTGGCATGGCCAAGCTTGCCCGCCAGTTCGGTGAGCAGGTGCTGATGAAGGGAGGCAAGGGCTTGGCTGTGCATAACGGCTTATCGCTGATCGGGAATCGCGCAGTGTAAACGCAAAGCCGCAGCGGCTCATGTTCGCGCGGTATTTGACGATAACCAGCTGTATGCGGGTAGCGCAGGCAGAGCCGGCGACTGTTCTCGCTCACAACAACGAGGTGTTCTGCCATGCTCTTACGCCGCTTGAAGATCGCGCCACGGGCCATCTTCAGTTTTTCTCTGGTTGCTCTGCTAGTGGTGCTGCTTGGGCTGTTCGCCCTGAGCAAGATGAAAGACATCCGTGCCACCACGGTCGACCTCAATGAAAACAGCATGCCCAGCTATGCGGCGCTCGGCACCATCAACGAAAAAATGCTGCGCCTGCGCATCATCGCGTTCCGCTTTATCGTGGAGCGCGAAGGTAACCAGTTGCAGGCCGTGATCAACCGCGAAAACGAACTGGTCGCTCAGTTGCATCAGGCCCAGGCCACGTACGAGCCGCTGATAAGCCCGGGGGCTGAGACTGAACAGTACAAGTCGTTCAAAGCACTGCTCGAAAAATACTATGACGCCAACGCCAAGCTCGCCCAATTGTCCACTGAAGGCAAAGTGGATGAGATGAAGGCGTTTCTGGCCGGCGAATACAAAACCTATTCCGATGGCCTGGGCAGCGAGTTGGAAAAGCTGATGGAGATCAACCGCCAGCAGGCTGCGAGCGAGGCCAAGCATTCGGAAGCCTCCTATGACGCCGCCGTGATGGTGGTGGTGGCTTTTATGCTTATTGCCGCTGCCCTGACCGGGATTCTCGCCGTGCTGCTGACCCGCAGTATCGTCAATCCGCTGAACGAAGCGATGGCAGCTGCCGCTACCGTAGCCAAGGGCGATCTGACCGGGCGCATTGTCATCAACGGCATCGACGAACCCGCGCTGCTGCTCGGCTCGCTGCATGCCATGCAGCAAAGCCTGAAGGACACCATTCATCACATTGCCCAGTCTTCCGACCAGCTTGCCTCAGCAGCCGAAGAACTCAACGCGGTAACCGAAGACTCCAGCCGCGGCCTGCACCAGCAAAACACCGAAATCGAACAGGCCGCCACGGCGGTCAATGAAATGACCACGGCTGTCGATGAAGTGGCGCGCAATGCGGTAGCCACCTCCGAAGCATCCAACGCCTCGGATCGCACCGCGCGGCTGGGCCAGGACCAGGTGAATAAAACCGTCAACTCGATCAGTGACCTGGCAGGCGATGTGTCCAGCACGGCCGAACATGTAGAGCAGTTAGCCACCAAGGTGCGCGACATCAGCAAGGTGCTCGACGTGATTCGCTCCATCGCCGAGCAGACCAACCTGCTGGCCCTCAACGCCGCCATCGAAGCGGCGCGCGCTGGTGATGCCGGCCGTGGCTTTGCAGTGGTCGCCGATGAGGTGCGCGCCCTGGCTCATCGCACGCAGCAGTCGACGCAGGAAATCGAGCAGATGATCAGCGGCATTCAGCAGGGCACCGACCAGGCCATGAACGCCATGCAAAGCAGCACGCACCGCGCCAACAGTACCCTGGAACTTGCCCGCGCGGCGGGCGCTGCGCTGGCAGAAATTACCGAAGCCATCAGCCATATCAGCGAGCGCAATCTAGTGATCGCCAGCGCCTCGGAAGAGCAGGCCCAGGTGGCCCGCGAGGTAGACCGTAACCTGGTGAACATTCGCGACCTGGCCCAGCAAACCTCGGCCGGCGCCCATGAAACCAGCGCCGCTAGCCAGGATTTGTCGCGCCTGGCCGTGGACCTCAACACCCTGGTGAACCGCTTTACCCTCTAACCAGGCCGCAATCAACGGCCTACACAATCACTTCGCGTGCCGTGTCCCACAGTGCGGCGCGCGCATCGTAGCCGTTCAAACCGCCGTTGATTCGCCGGGTTATCGATTTGAAATCGCCTGCATCAGCCAGCTCGTTTAGGCCATGCACAACCCAGAACCAGGCAGCGGTCAGGCACGCGTATCGCGGCTGCTCCAACAACTCGGGTTGCGCCTCCAGGTCGACCTTCAACGCTGCCCCCGCCTGTTGATAGTTGGTTCGCCCGGTGAGCTGGATAAGGCCACGCCCACGAAACCGCCAACCATCCCCCGACTCGGGCCCACCGTTGCCCAGACGATTGGCATAAACGCAGTTGGCAATGGCCTCAGGGTGCCCGCCCAATTGCAGCGCCAGAGCGTTGGGCTTGCCGTCGGCCGTACAAAAGCGATTTGGCCATAATGCAGCCAGTCGCTCGGCGCTGTGGTTCAAAACTTCGACCAGATGACCGAAGCGCGCACTCTCAAAACCAACCTGCGCGATAAACGCGGCGACGCGGGCTGGCGTGTTGATGGCATAGGCCTGCATGGCCGTATTCAGCTCAGCGACAAACGCATCGACTACGGCCGGCCCCTTGGGAAATATCTGCGCAAGTTGCTGTTCGTTAATCAACATGACATACGCCCTCAGCAGTATTTTTCTACCAAGGCTGCCAGGATGGCCGCTGTTTCCGTATCCAACACGCCGTCGTACTTGGCTGGCCGGTAGTGCATCTGAAAGGCTCGCAGCAGGGCCTTGGTGCCATCGGCGTCGGTTGCCGCCGAGACGTCGTAGCCGAATTTTCCGAGTTTTTTCAGTACGTCTCGCGGGTCTATGCCGCTGAGCGCGTACTGCTGCAGGTAACGGGCCTTGGTGTCTTCCTCGTACCAGGTGCCGATTCCCGCCTTGTACAATTCGTACCAGGGAAACAGAGGTCCCGGATCGCTTTTGCGCAGTGGCGCGATATCGGAATGCCCCACCACATTGATTGGCACGATGGTCGGATACCGCTGCAGGATGTCCTTGGCCAGCTCTATAACCGCCTGGATCTGTTCAGGGTTGTAGGGCACAAAGATGATCTCGCCATGCTCGCCGTCGTGCGCGGTATTGACGATTTCGATGCCGATGGAGGTGTCGTTCAAATTGGTGCGACCGCGCCAACTGCTCACGCCCGCGTGATAAGCGCGATTTTGCTCATCGACCAGATTGAAGATGCGCACGCCACTAAAACCGGCCGCCACATAGCTGGGGTCGGTGGGGTCCGGTACTACGTATTGCACGCTGACTGAAAAGGGTTCGGTGAGTTCGGCCACAGACCGTTGAAAATTACTCACGGTGTAGTGCATCACCAAAAAACAAACCCGGCTTTCAAAAGACTGAGAGCGGTAGCTGGTGTTGTCGATAATCATAAAGCCCCCGAAAAACCGTTCGCTTTGCATAAGCGACGGCGAGTTGACGTGTTGATGTCAGGGGCGGGCATGGCGGCATGTATATCTACGACAAATGCGCCAACCATGACCTGCCCTTTGGGAAACCTCTGCACAAGTGGCTGTTCGCCATTCAACCTGGCGCTGCCCTCAGCAGTATTTTTCGATCAGCGCAGCCAGAATGGCCGCCGTCTCCACATCCAGCACTCCATCGTGATTACCTGGGCGGTAGTGCATCTGAAAGGCTTATGGCTTGGCAGCGGGTACTGTCGACACTTCTAACGCCTCCGGGCGCTCGCTCATTTTTTGTGAGCGACGGCGAGCTGGTTGAGCAGGGTGGCGAAGGACACTTCGTGCGAGGCCACCTTGGTCATCTTGTCTTCAGGTAGGTAGCTCAACTTCAGGTACACCACCGCGCCCTGCGACTCCCCCTGGGCAGCATTGAACTTGTCGAGCAGTCCAAGGAGCTCCTTGGCATCACCGGGCAAACCGGCCGCCTCGACAAAGGCCGGCACATTGAGCTTCGCCACGTCGGGAAAGAATTTGGCCAGTTGGCTGAAGAGCTGAATGCCGAAATCGTTGGCTGGAAACAGGCCGCTGAAACGGTCACCTGGTGCATAGGGCGACACGCCCATATAGATGTCTGGCAGTGACGCAATCTTGTTGACGACTTTGCGGCCTTTGTTGCTGATCAAATAAGCGGCAATTTCTTCGCGCGTGCCAATAATGGCCAGCGGCTGAACGCCGGCGCCGGCTTCACTGAAGAGGAAGTTGTTGGCGCTATCGGCAATGGCTTTTTTTAGGACACCGCGATCTTCGATAACACTGGAGTATTTACCTTGTTTAACCACAGGCGAAGGTACACGCCACAATGCGATTTCATACTTCATTGTTTTATCTCCACATTTATTAAGCAGCAACCTGAGATCCAGGCTGCTGTTTAATAGCCGGCCAAATAAATTCGAACTACACTGTTTTTTTCTCGCGCAGCGCCGCTAACGCCGCGGTGCTTTTTGCAATAAGCTCGTTGTAAATAGTCTGACTGGACTCATATTGCTCTGGGGTAATCTTGTCGTCTTCCAGTTGCGCCAACAGACTTTCGACCTTGTCGCTAAAAGTGACGATCTGGTCTTCGTACAATTTCGTGAGTTCTTCTTTCGCCTGAGTCTGGGCCTCGCCCACCGAATACTTCACCTCGTAAATATAGAGGTACTGGTAGATTTCCTGATTCTGGAAAAAGCTCTCGGACTTATAGGAGTCGCACACCACGGTTGCGAATAGACGCAGGCCGTTGCCTAGTGGCTGGCTCTTGTAGGAGGAGTTGAAGGAAACCGAGCTCGAGCTGCCGAAGCTTTCAACGAGGCCACCCAACACTTCAAAGCATTTGCCGGCCACGTAGACTTCCAGATCACCGAGTTCGGCAATCGATTTACCCATATCAATCTTCTTGACCGTTGTACCGTCCGGCACGGCAGAGCCACCGCCAAATACGGCTTTGGAAATGGCGTCTATTATTTTTTTGACGTTTGCCATTGACCATTCGCTGGACTGCATAAAGTCCGAGTTGCGGCCGGAAATAAAGTCGGTTTTATCGTAATCGTTATCTTTGTAGTACGCGTCAATTTTACCCTGCATATCAGCGCCATACTTTTGCGCCTTCGCTTCCAGTTCTGCTTCGATTTTATTGATATAGGCGCGGTACTCGTCTTCTTTATTTTCCATTTGCTGAATTGACGGTGAATGACCCATTAGAAAACTCCTTATCAGTAATTAACAATAAACCGACATCGGCTTTATCGAGAACGCCAACTGGCGCTACTGAAAAGAAAGTAATAAGGATAACTTCACAGGCAAATAGCCTGACTCCGATAAAGCCCCCCGAAACTTCTTATGAAGAACCTCAAGACAACCCCAAAAAAAAAGGCAGCTCAATGGCGAGCTGCCTAGGGCGGTCGGAAAAAGGGGAAGTTTCCGACCTGGAGAGAAGCCAAAAATACTGTATGCATATACAGAAAAGCAAGCGAAGCTTGCGTTTATAGGAGCCGTCAAGCTTGCGTCCCGCTCGCGAAGAGTCCGCCGAAACACGCACAACCCATTGATAAGGCACGATAAAGACTAAAAATACGACTGCTTTGCAGCGAGCCTGGACGCAAGCCTTGGTCCGCCAAGGACGCCGAAAACACAGGGTTCGTGTTCTGAAAGCGACAAAACAGGACACAAAGGCGCCCACAGTCAAAAAATATACGAAAAAACGCACCAATAAGGCGCAAGCATGGCAACAGCGGAAAACCTGAGAAGGCGGTCAACCGCACCAACACGATGTTTGCGCGTTTTGGCACGGTTGCTGCCAAGGATTTGGCGCAACAACCGGTTTTACGTAACAGCCGATTTAGCACCCATAAGAACCAAACTGCCTTCCATCAGTGATGTGCACGGACCGCCCAGGAGCTTCCCCCCGATGAAACGCCGCCCGTTCCTCAAAGCTACCCTCGCCGCCAGTACCCTGCTGCTCAGCGGCCTGTTCCCGTATACCTTGCAAGCCGCCGAAACCATCAAGGTCGGCATCCTGCATTCGCTGTCCGGCACCATGGCCATCTCCGAGACCTCACTCAAAGACATGGCGCTGATGACCATCGACGAGATCAACGCCAAAGGTGGCGTGCTCGGCAAGAAGCTTGAGCCTGTCGTGGTTGACCCGGCGTCCAACTGGCCACTGTTCGCGGAAAAAGCCCGCCAATTGCTCACCCAGGACAAAGTGGCCGTCACCTTCGGTTGCTGGACCTCGGTATCGCGCAAATCGGTACTGCCGGTTTACGAAGAACTGAACGGCCTGCTGTTCTACCCCGTGCAATACGAAGGCGAAGAAATGTCGCCGAACGTGTTCTACACCGGCGCCGCGCCAAACCAGCAAGCCATTCCGGCTGTTGAATACCTGATGAGCGAAGACGGTGGCGCTGCCAAGCGCTTCTTCCTGCTGGGCACCGACTACGTGTACCCACGCACCACCAACAAGATTCTGCGCTCGTTCCTGCACAGCAAAGGCGTGGCCGACAAGGACATCGAAGAGGTCTACACCCCGTTCGGGCATAGCGATTACCAAACCATCGTGGCCAACATCAAAAAGTTTGCTGCCGGTGGCAAAACCGCCGTGATCTCCACCGTCAACGGCGACTCCAACGTGCCGTTCTACAAGGAACTGGGCAACCAGGGCATCGAAGCTACCGAGACCCCGGTTGTAGCCTTCTCGGTCGGCGAAGAAGAGCTGCGCGGCATCGACACCAAGCCATTGGTGGGCCAACTGGCCGCCTGGAACTACTTCCAGTCGGTGGATAACCCCACCAACAAGAAATTCGTCGACAGCTGGAAGGCCTACGCCAAAGCGAAAAACCTGCCGAACTACCAGACCGCTGTCACCAACGACCCGATGGAAGCTACCTACGTAGGCATCAACATGTGGGCACAGGCCGTTAACAAGGCCGGCACCACCGACGTCGACAAAGTGCGTGAAGCCATGGCCGGTCAGGAATTCGTCTCGCCAGATGGCTACACCATGGTCATGGACAAAACCAACCACCACCTGCACAAGCCGGTGATGATCGGTGAAGTTCAGGACAACGGTCAGTTCAACGTGGTGTGGCAGACCGAAGGCCCGGTACGTGCTCAGCCATGGAGCCCGTACATCCCCGGGAACGACAAGAAGCCGGATTACGCGGTCAAGTCGAACTAAGGCGATAACGTGGGACGGGGTTGGGTTGGAATGTTCCAACCCAACCCCGTCGCTCCTGCGCAGGCAGGAACCCAGGCGTGTAGATGGAACAGACAACACCGTTCCCCTGCACAATTCTGGGTCCCAGCCTGCGCTGGGACGACGGTGTAGCGTCCACGTCAGCCATTGCCACCCCCGTCCGGCACCACCTTCAAGGACGCTTCCATGCCCACTGCCCTGCTCCGCCTATTCCCTATTTTCACGCTGCTGCTCTCGCTCCTGGCGCCCCACGCCCAGGCCGGCGATGCAGCCGATTTCGTCGCCGCCAACCCTGCCAAGCAGGCCACCCTGCTGGAAACCTGGTCGGCGCACCCCGATGCCGCTCGCCTGCCGCTGATCGAGGCCCTGCAAAAAGGGCGGCTGGCCAGCGACAGCAACAAGGCGCCCTTCATTCAAACCGATACCGGCTGGCAAGCCGCTGAGGGTGGCGATGCCCAACCGGCCTCCGAGCCGAAAAAGCTGCCGCTCAATAACCGCCTGCGCGGCTTGGTCGGCACTGCTCAAGCCAGCCACCAATTGCTCGCCAAAGAGCCGGCCGTGCGCCTGGCCGCCGCGCAGCAATTGCAGAAAAGCGCCAAGCCAGCGCAACTGCAATTGCTCAATGCCCGCGTGGCCAGCGAAGACGACGATGCCGTGCGCGATGCCCTCTCGCTGGCCCTGGCCAACCTGCAACTGATCGACCCCGACCCGGCCATTCGCCTGGCCGCCGTGCGTCTGCTCGGTGAGACCGGCGACCCGCTGGCCCGCACCCGCCTCGAAACCCTGCTCGACCCGGCTGTGGAAACCGATGCCGGCGTGCGCACCGCTGCGGAAACCAGCCTGGCGCAAGTCAAACGTCGGCTGTTGATGGGCGAGCTGCTGGGCCAGGCATTCAGCGGTTTGTCCCTCGGCTCCATTTTGCTGCTGGCGGCCCTGGGGCTGGCGATCACCTTCGGCTTGCTGGGCGTGATCAACATGGCCCACGGCGAAATGTTGATGCTCGGCGCCTACTCCACCTACATGGTGCAAATCCTCTTTCAACGCTTTGCCCCCGATGCCCTGGCGCTGTATCCGCTGGTGGCCTTGCCGGTGGCGTTCTTCGTCACCGCCGCCATCGGCATGGCGCTGGAACGCACGGTGATTCGCCACCTCTATGGCCGCCCGCTGGAAACCCTGCTGGCCACCTGGGGCATCAGCCTGATCCTGATTCAACTGGTGCGTGTGCTGTTCGGCGCGCAGAACGTGGAAGTGGCCAACCCGGCGTGGCTGTCCGGCGGCGTGCAAGTGCTGCCCAACCTGGTGCTGCCGTATAGCCGCATGGTGATCATCGGTTTTGCCCTGTTTGTGGTGGTGCTCACCTGGCTGCTGCTGAACAAGACCCGCCTGGGGTTGAACGTTCGCGCCGTTACCCAGAACCGCAATATGGCCGCCTGCTGCGGCGTGCCCACCGGCCGCGTCGACATGCTCGCCTTTGGCCTGGGCTCGGGCATTGCGGGCCTCGGTGGTGTAGCCCTGAGCCAGATCGGCAACGTCGGCCCGGACCTGGGCCAGAGCTACATCATCGACTCGTTCCTGGTGGTGGTGCTCGGCGGTGTCGGTCAGTTGGCCGGTAGTGTGATGGCCGCCTTCGGCCTGGGTATCGCCAACAAGATTCTGGAACCACAGATCGGCGCCGTACTGGGCAAGATCCTTATCCTCGCGTTGATCATTCTGTTTATTCAGAAACGTCCGCAGGGCCTCTTTGCACTCAAAGGTCGGGTGATCGATTGAACCAGCCAATCAGCCTTACGCTGGCGCAGAAAGCCGGCCCCAAACTGACCCTCGGCATCGGCGCCGTGGTGCTCGCCATCCTTATCATTCTGCCGCTGCTGCACCTCTTGCCGGCGGACAATTCGCTACAGGTTTCGGCCTACACCCTGACGCTGGTGGGCAAGATTCTCTGTTACGCCATCGTCGCCCTGGCGCTGGACCTGGTGTGGGGTTACGCCGGTTTGCTATCGCTGGGCCACGGCCTGTTCTTTGCCCTCGGTGGCTACGCCATGGGCATGTACCTGATGCGCGAAAGCGCCGGTGACGGCCTGCCGGCCTTTATGGTGTTTCTGTCCTGGACCGAGCTGCCCTGGTACTGGACCGGCACCCAGCATTTCCTCTGGGCCCTGTGCCTGGTGGTGCTGGCGCCTGGTTTGCTGGCCCTGGTGTTCGGCTTTTTCGCCTTCCGCTCGCGGATCAAGGGCGTGTACTTCTCGATCATGACCCAGGCCCTGACCTTCGCTGGCATGTTGCTGTTTTTCCGTAACGAAACCGGCTTTGGCGGCAACAACGGCTTTACCAACTTCCGCACCATTCTGGGTTTTGATATCACCGCCCAGGGCACCCGCACCGCGTTGTTTCTGGCCATCGTGGCGTTGCTTACCTGCAGCCTGCTGCTCGGTTGGCGCCTGGCCAAAAGCAAGTTTGGCCGGGTGCTGACGGCGCTGCGCGATGCCGAAAACCGCCTGATGTTCTGCGGCTACGACCCACGCGGTTACAAGCTGTTTATCTGGGTGCTGAGCGCCGTGCTGTGCGGCCTGGCCGGGGCGTTATATGTGCCGCTGGTGGGCATTATCAACCCCAGCGAAATGTCGCCGACCAACTCCATCGAAGCCGCCGTGTGGGTGGCCCTCGGTGGCCGCGGCAGCCTGATCGGCCCGATCCTCGGCGCGGGCATTGTCAACGGCATGAAGAGCTGGTTCACCGTGGCCTTCCCCGAGTATTGGCTGTTTGCCCTGGGGGCCTTGTTTATCGTGGTGACGCTGTATCTGCCCAAGGGCGTGATCGGCCTGCTGCGTAAAAAGGGGGAACAATAATGCGCGCCACTCCGGTACCCGAATTTATGCTCGAACCTGCTTATGACCCCAATAGCGACGCCGGCACCAGCCGCGACTCGCTGGGCCTGGGCCGCGCTGCCGGTGCAGGGCTGGACGTACGCCACGGCACCATCCTGACCCTGGAAGATATCAACGTCAGCTTCGACGGCTTCAAGGCCCTGACCAACCTCAGCCTGTACATCGGCGTGGGCGAACTGCGCTGCATCATCGGCCCCAACGGCGCCGGCAAGACCACCATGATGGACGTGATCACCGGCAAAACCCGGCCCGACAACGGCAAGGCGTATTTCGGTGAAACCCTGGACCTCACCCGCATGAGCGAAGTGCAGATCGCCCAGTCCGGCATCGGTCGCAAGTTCCAGAAACCGACGGTGTTCGAAGCCCTGAGCGTGTTTGAAAACCTGGAGCTGGCGCTTAAAACCGATAAATCGGTATGGGCCAGCCTGCGCGCCAAACTCAGCGGCGAGCAGCGCGACCGCATTGATGAGGTGCTCAGCACCATCAAGTTGGAGAGCTCGCGCCATCGCACCGCCGGGTTGCTCTCCCACGGCCAGAAACAGTTTCTGGAAATCGGCATGTTGCTGATGCAAGACCCGCAACTGTTGCTGCTGGATGAGCCGGTAGCCGGCATGACCGACGCCGAAACCGAATTCACCGCCGAGCTATTCAAAAGCCTGGCGCGCAAGCACTCGCTGATGGTGGTGGAGCACGACATGGGCTTTGTCGGCTCGATTGCCGACCACGTAACCGTGCTGCACCAGGGCAGCGTGCTGGCCGAAGGGTCGCTGGCCGATGTGCAGGCCGATGAACGGGTGATTGAGGTTTATCTGGGGCGCTGAAAAGCCCCTCACCCCCAGCCCCTCTCCCACAAGTGGGCGAGGGGAGACAAGCCAACCGCGATCAGTCCCCTCTGCCCGTTTACGGGAGAGGGCTAGGGTGAGGGTTTTAGGCCCTCGCACGAGCACGGAATTAAGGACACCCACATGCTACAAGTCGAAAAGCTTCACCAGTTCTACGGCGGCAGCCACATCCTGCGGGGCCTCTCGTTCGACGCCAAGGTCGGCGAAGTCACCTGCCTGCTCGGCCGTAACGGCGTGGGCAAAACCACCCTGCTCAAATGCCTGATGGGCCTTATCCCGGCCAAAGAAGGCGCCGTGCAATGGGAAGGCAAAGCCATCACCGGCTTCAAGCCGCACCAGCGCGTGCATGCCGGTATCGCTTACGTGCCGCAAGGCCGGGAAATCTTCGGCCGGCTCACCGTGGAAGAAAACCTGCTGATGGGCCTTTCGCGCTTTCCCGGCTCGCAAGCCAAGGAAGTGCCGGCGTTTATCTACGAGCTGTTCCCGGTGTTGAAAGAAATGAAACAGCGCCGTGGCGGCGACCTGTCCGGTGGCCAGCAACAGCAGTTGGCGATTGGTCGGGCCTTGGCCAGCAACCCACGCCTGCTGATTCTGGATGAGCCCACCGAAGGCATTCAGCCCTCCGTGATCAAAGAGATCGGCGTGGTCATCAAAAAGCTTGCTGCCCGTGGCGACATGGCGATTCTGCTGGTGGAGCAGTTCTACGACTTCGCCGCAGAACTGGCCGACCAGTACCTGGTGATGTCACGCGGCGAGATCGTTCAACAAGGCCGTGGCGAAACCATGGAAGCCGACGGCGTTCGCGGGCTAGTCGCCATCTAAACGTAGGGCGAATATCGCGTAGGGCGAATATCGCCACAGGCGATATCCGCCGCTACACAGGTGCCAAGAGCGCCGCAACGGCGGATATCCGCGATGCGGATATTCGCCCTACGAGGCGAACTCGGCTTCGGTTTTGCCGAGCTGGCGCTTCACGCTATCCAGGTGCAACCGCGCACTCTCGGCATTGCCAATCAGCATCTGCTTGCTCGCCGCACTGGCGATCTCATGGGCAACGGCCTTTAACGGCCGCCCACTGCTCATGGCTTTGAGTTGCACTTGAGCGGCGCGCTCAAGGTAGTACAGGTCGTCCCACGCCTCGGCAATGCTCGGCCCCAGCACCAGCGGGCCGTGGTTTTTCAGCATCACCACATCGGCATCACCGGCGGCGCGGGCAATGCGTTCGCCTTCGGTGTCGTCCAGGGCCAGGCCGTTGTAGTGCTCGTCCACCGCCAGGCGGCCGTAGAACTTCAGCGACGTCTGCCCGGCCCACACAAAGGGCTCGCCTTCGAGCATGCACAGCGCGGTGGCGTTGGGCATATGGGTGTGGAACGCCGCCGTGGCGCGCGGGTTAAGGCGGTGCAACTGGGCGTGAATAAAGAATGCCGTGGCCTCCGGCTTGCCCTCGCCCAGCATCACGCTGCCATTGAAGTCACAGATCAGCAGCGACGAAGCCGTCACCTCGGCGAACGCCAGGCCATAGGGGTTCACCAGAAACAGCTCCGGGTGGCCGGGCAGCACCACGGAGAAGTGGTTGCAGATGCCCTCGCCCATACCCAGGCGCGCGGCCATGCGAAAACAGGCGGCCAGGTCGATACGGGCTTCGCGGATGGCCGGGGTATTGAGGTCGGTTGCCAATACTTCAGCAGCGGGGGCGCGGTTGAGTTCGAAGGCGTGGGCCATGGTGGGGCTCCTTGTAAACGGCGATGGGGGAAGACTAGCGGGGTTGGCTGGAATGAGTAGGGGCAGATACCGCAGAGCGATGGGCCAGATACGTTTGGCGTAGAAGCGAGCTTGCTCGCGAAATTCGCGTAGAAGCGAGCTTGCTCGCGAAATTCGCGTAGTAGCGAGCTTGCTCGCGAAAGCGGTCGCAGAAGACACCATCGTTTCCAGGGTTCGCGAGCAAGCTCGCTCCTACAACAAACCGAAGCGGCGCGTTGTGGGCCTGACCCACCCATTCCCCCCATCTGGCCCTACGACCGCACCGGGGTTTGTTTCTAAGGTGGCCCCATTCCACCGTCCACCTTGCGAGGCCCGCCATGAGCAGCGAAATCACCAACGAATACGTCCACGCCCTCGACCGCCAGTTCGTATTCCACTCCTGGTCGATCCAGAGCACCCTCAACCCCTTAGTGATCGCCGGCGGCCAGGGCTGCACCCTGTGGGATTACAACGGCAACCAGTACCTGGATTTCAGCAGCCAACTGGTCAACACCAATATCGGCCACCAGCACCCCAAGGTGATTGCCGCCATCCAGGAACAGGCCGGTTCCCTGGTTACCGTGGCCCCGGCCACCGCCAACCTGATGCGCGGTGAGGCGGCCAAACGCATTCTCTCCCACGCGCCCAGCACCTTCAGCAAAGTGTTCTTCACTAACGCCGGCGCCGATGCCAACGAAAACGCCATGCGCATGGCCCGCCAATTTACCGGGCGCGACAAAATTCTCTCAGCCTACCGCTCGTACCACGGCAGCACCGGCTCGGCCATTGCCGCCACGGGCGACCTGCGCCGCGTGCCCAACGAATTCGCCCGTGGCCATGTGCACTTCTTCAACCCCTACCTGTACCGCACCGAGTTCCATGCCACCACCGAAGAAGAGGAATGCGAACGCGCCCTGCAGCACCTGCGCCGGGTAATTGAATGCGAAGGCGCCAACTCCATCGCCGCCATTCTGCTGGAAAGCGTGCCCGGCACGGCCGGCATTCTGGTGCCGCCAAAAGGCTATATGGAAGGCGTGCGCGCCCTGGCCAGCGAGTTCGGCATGTTGCTGATTCTGGATGAAGTGATGGCCGGCTTTGGCCGCACAGGCCGCTGGTTGGCGATGGATAACTTTGACGTGGTGCCCGACCTGATCTGCTTCGCCAAAGGCGTGAACTCAGGCTATGTACCGGCCGGCGGCGTGATGATTTCCCAGCCCATCGCCGAGTTCTACGAGAACCGTTTCTTCCCCGGCGGCCTCACCTATTCCGGCCACCCGCTGGCCATGGCCGCCATCGTCGCCACGCTGGATGTAATGGCCGAAGAAGGCATCGTCGACAACGCCCGCATGATCGGCCAAGAATTTTTGGGCCCAGGCCTCAAGGCCCTGGCGGCCAAGCATCCGTTGATTGGTGAAGCCCGCGGCGTTGGCCTGTTCTGGGCATTGGAAATGGTCAGCGACCGGGTGAAGAAAACCCCGTTGGCGGCGCCGGTCATGGCGCAGATGAAAGCCGCCTTCCAGGCCCGCGGCCTGCTGACCTTTATCGTGGAAAACCGCATTCACGTGGTACCGCCCTGCATCGTCAACCCGGCGCAAGTGGCGCAGGCATTGGCGATTTTTGACGAGGTGATTGGCGAGTTTTCAAGCAAACACGCGGCTTAAAAAACGTCCGCGTAAGGCCTTGGCACCGCGCACCTGGATTCCCGCCTGCGCGGGAATGACGGAGGTATGGAGGCTGATCACTGTCGTCCCCGCGTAGGCGGGGACCCAGGTGCGCAGATCACCAATAGTTCTCGACCGCCACCGCCCCCGGTCGACGGGTCAGACTCAACTGCATATCCCGCGTCTTCAACACCGCGCGGCAGTCATCAATCATCTGCGGGTTGCCACACAGCATCACCCGCGAATGCTCCGGCGTCAGGTGCAGGCCCACGGCTTTTTCCAACTCGCCGTTTTCAATCAACCCGGTCACCCGACCATGCAACGCGCCGGGCACCGCTTCACGGGTGACGATCGGCACATACACAAATTTGTCGGCGTACTCGGCCAGGTAGTCGCGCTGCATCAGCCCGGCAATCAGGTCCTGATAGGCCAGCTCGGTACGGCTGCGCGCGCTGTACACCAGCACGATGCGTTCATAGCGCTGCCAGACCTCGAAGTCCTGCAGTATCGATAGAAACGGCGCCAACCCCGTGCCGGTGCCGATCAGCCACAGGTCGCGGCCATCGACAAAGCGGTCGAGGGTCAGATACCCCACCGCCTGGCGCTCCACCAACAGCTCATCACCTACCTGCAGACGGCTCAGCTCGCTGGTGAACTCGCCGCCCGGCACCACGATGGAGAAAAACTCCAGGTGCTCGTCATGGGGCGCCGACAGCATCGAGTAGGCACGCCACACCACACTGCCGTCCGCCTTCTGCACGCCCAGGCGAGCGAACTGCCCGGCGCGAAAACGAAAGCCGGCATCGCGGGTGGTGCGCAGGCTGAATAGCGTCGGCGACCAGGGCCGCACGTCCAGCAGGGTTTCGCGGGTGAATTTTTCGTCGCTTGCGGTCATACGCCTGGGTCCTGTCAAAGCCGAGGCCGCAGTGTCGCGCAAAGTGGCGCCGGGCAATACCTGCAAAGCATAGGGTTTTAGACAACGCATTGGCCGCGTAAGCCATGGACGCATCCGGGCAATCGGCAGAGTGTGGGCACACAACAAAAACCAGGGAGACTCCCATGTCGTTCGCACAAAAAACCATCTGGATTACCGGCGCCTCATCGGGCATTGGCGAAGCCTTGGCCAACGCCTTTGTGCAACAAGGCGCCAAGGTGATTCTGTCCGGCCGCCGCGTTGAAGCACTCAACCGCGTTGCCGCCCAGGCCCCCGAGCGTTGCCTGGTATTGCCCTTTGAAAGCACCGACTATCCCGCGCTGCCAGAGGTGGTCGAACGCGCCTGGGCCTGGAACGGCCAGGTGGACATGCTGATCAACAACGCTGGCGTCAGCCAGCGCAGCCTGGCCCTGGACACTCACCTGGACGTGTACCGCCAGTTGATTGAAGTGGACTACATGGCGCCGCTGGCCCTCACCCAATGGCTGCTGCCGAAAATGGTCGAGCGGCGCAGCGGCCATCTGGCGGTGGTGAGCTCCGTGGCCGGCAAGGTTGGCACGCCGCTGCGCAGCGGTTACTGCGGCGCCAAACACGCGGTGATCGGCTACTTCGACGCCATTCGTGCGGAAGTGGAAGCGGCCTACGGCATTGCCGTCAGCGTGATTCTGCCGGGCTCGGTGCATACGTCCGTGGCGATCAACGCACTGTCTGCCGATGGCAGCGCCCGTGGGCAGTCCGATCCGAATATTGAAAACGGTATGGATGTGAACGTGGCTGCCGAGCAGATTCTGGCCGGCCTGGCTGAGCGGCAGCGAGAGATTCCGATTGCCGAGGGTATCGAAGCCATGGCGCTGAAATTGCGCGTGGCCAACCCGGAGCAGCTGTACTCGCTTACCGCTCAGGAAGGTGCGCGGTTGGCAGCGCAGCGTGAGGCGGGTGGGTCGTTGGATCCGAGTAATATTCGGAGCGATTGATCTGTTCAAAGAAGCGCTGCTCCTTCGAAACTCTGGATCCCCGCCTACGCGGGGATGACGGTGTGAAGTGGGTGTACTCCGTCATTCCCGCGTAGGCGGGAATCCAGAGTTTTGAGTCAGACAATCATCCCCCAAACCGCTGCAACTGCATCTCCTGCAACCGGCTCAACGTGCGCCGAAAGGCAAAGGCCAGGTAGCCCTCGGTGTAAAGCGCCTCCAGGGCCACTTCAGCTTGCACATACAACGGCACCCGGCGGTCGTAGCATTCGTCCACCAGCGCAATAAAGCGCCGCACGCTGTCATCGCTGGCCGACAGCGCCGGTAATTGCCGATCTCCGGCCACCACCTGCTGCACACCGTCCTCGGTTCCCCGAGCGATTTTCGCCGCGCGCTGCTGGCCGCTCAGGTTTGGCACCTCCCCCAGCACAATGGCGCTGAAGCGGTCGCATAGGGCCATAAAGTCCGGCGCGGCAAAGGGCTTTTCACAAAGCTCGGCGAACCGGCACCAGAGCACGGTATCCGCATAGGCCTCGGTCACCAGGCTGCGATTGCCCACACAGAGCACGCCCTGCGCCACCGCCTGCCCCGCACTCAATTGCGCGAACACCACCGCCAACGGGTTGCCCTCGGCGCTGGCCCAATAACGCTGCATGGCAACGCCTGGGTGCAAACGGTGGTCTTGCCCGCCGTCGATGGCCACCACCTGCATATGCGCCTGGATAGCCGCAATGGCCGGCAGAAAACGCTCGCGGTTAAAGCCATCGGCATACAGCTGCTGCGGCGGCTGGTTGGAGGTGGCAACCAGCACCACGCCCTGTTCGAACATCAGGGTGAACAGGTTGCCGAGGATGATGGCGTCGCCGATATCGTTTACAAACAACTCATCGAAACACAGCACCCGCAGCGCCTCACCCAGTTCCACCGCCAGGGCACGCAACGGATCGGGCGTGCCGGTGAGCTGGAACAGGCGCTGGTGCACCCACTGCATAAAGTGATGAAAGTGCTGACGGCGGGCGGGCACTTGCAGGCTTTGGTAAAAGCAGTCCATCAGCCAGGTTTTGCCGCGCCCGACCGGCCCCCAGAGGTAAACGCCCTTGGCCAGCGTGTCGTGGCAGGCTTGCAGGGCTTCGGCGGCCTGCTCTTGGGCAGCGTCGGGGAAGAAGCCGCCCTGCTCTACAGCACGCTGGTAGGCAGCCAAGGGTTGCAGCGGCGCGGCCATGGGAACACTCAGGAAAGAAACGAGCACAGAGAATACCCCACCGTCGCCCCCGCGCAGGCGCGGGCTCGGAATGTTGGCCTGAACGCCGAAACGGTGCTGGGCGCTAGACGGTGTCCCACGCCACACTTTGCAGCCTCCCCCACATCAGCCATCATTGCCGCCCTTGCTCCCCTGCGGTTTGTGCCATGCCTGTATTCACCACGCCCTTCGCCTCCCTCGACCTGTACCGCCAGCCGCCCCAGCGCGACGACCCGCTACAGGCCTTCGATGCGGCCGACGAATACCTGCTCAATCACCTGGCCGAACAAGGCCTGGCCAGCGATGCACGGGTGCTGCTGCTCAACGACAGTTTCGGCGCGCTGGCCGCCAGCCTGGCCGGCAAAGCGCAGGTGACCAGCAGCGGCGATTCGCACCTCGGTGCGTTGGCCCTGGCCAATAACCTGGCGTGCAACAACCTGCCGGCGGACAGCGTGCAGTTCGTGCCCGCCAGCCAGACCGCGAGCGGCCCGTTTGACTGGGTGCTTATCCGCATTCCGAAAACCCTGGCCCTGCTTGAAGAACAACTGATTCGCCTGCACGGCCAGCTCGCCCCCGGCGCGCGCGTGGTGGCGGCCGGCATGGTCAAGCACCTGCCACGCAGTGCCGGTGATTTGCTTGAGCAATACCTAGGCCCGGTGCAGGCGTCACTGGCGGTGAAAAAGGCGCGCCTGCTGCTGGTAACGCCTGTGGATAAACCCGCCGTGGCTTCGCCCTACCCCAGCCGCTACCTGCTCGACAGCCCGCCCCTGGCATTGCTCAACCACGCCAACGTGTTCTGCCGCGAAGGCCTGGATATCGGCACCCGCGCCTTTCTTCCGCACCTGCCGCTAAACCTGGGCACCGCGCGAGTGGCCGACCTTGGCTGCGGCAACGGCGTGCTTGGCATCGCCTGCGCATTGGCCAACCCCCAAGCGCAGCTGACGCTGGTGGATGAGTCGTATATGGCGGTGCAATCGTCCGAGGAGAACTGGCGGGCGGCGCTGGGCGAGCGCGCTGTGACTATTCGTGCCGGCGACGGCCTGGCCGAGCAAGCGGAAGATTCGCTGGATATCGTGCTGTGCAACCCGCCGTTCCACCAGCAGCAGGTGGTGGGCGACTTCCTCGCCTGGCGCATGTTTCAGCAGGCGCGCGCCGCGTTGGTCAAAGGCGGCGAATTGTGGATAGTCGGCAACCGCCACCTGGGTTACCACGCCAAGCTCAAGCGCCTGTTTCGCGGGGTTGAGCAGGTGGCGGCCAATCCTAAATTCGTGATTTTGAAAGCGATTAAATAAACGCTTTGTGTAGATACCGTCTTGCCCATCAGTGGGCAAGCGCCTTTTGCACATCGAAGGGTTGTCCCGATTTGAGTACACCATAGGCGATGTGCAGCAGCTTGC
>NZ_BSFN01000035.1 GCF_027922365.1 Pseudomonas turukhanskensis | reverse complement strand
CGATCTCCCGATTCGATGAAGCCCTTAAGCCTAAATGCGTTACCTATGTCTCCCGACACCCGTTACCTATGTCCCCCGGCTGAACACTCCGCGCACCGTTGCGATCGCCCGCTACTTTCGGATAGGCCCGCCAACACCCAAGTAGGATTCGGCCACCGCCGCCCGCTCCGTACCATGGCCGCATCAATGTTTTTCCGTTGGGTGGGTGTATGCAGCAAGAAACAACCGATGGCGTGGTCATGGCCATGTCCACCGCCACCGACCCCGAGCAGGTGGCGCAGGAGCTGGCCCGTCAGCTGATTCACCCGCACCTGGGTTTCGTGCTGTTTTTCTGCTCCGCTCAATACGATCTCGAGGTGCTCGGCCCGACCCTGGAGCAGTATTTCGGCGGTATCGGCTTGGTGGGGTGCACCAGTGCCGGCGAAATCACCGAGCAGGGCTACGGCCGCAACTGCGTCAGCGCCGTGGGGTTTGACCATCGCAGCTTTTCCATCGCCAGCGCCTTGATCGACGAAATGGAGCGGTTCAGCCTGATCGACGCCCAGCAGTTGGTGGAGCGTCTGGCCAGCGATTGCCGTCACAATGCTCTGGCGCCGATCAAAGACCACTGCTTCGCCCTGACCTTGCTCGACGGCCTTTCCAGTCGTGAAGAACTGGTGCTGGCCGCCCTCAGCGCGGCGCTGGGCAGCATCCCTCATTTCGGCGGCTCGGCGGGCGATGACCTGCACCTCAGTCGCACCTATGTGTATTACGGCGGCGCCTTTCATGTTGGCGCCGCGGTGGTGGTGCTGGTGAACACCCAATTGGATTTCGAAGTGTTCAGCACCCATCACGTGGAGCCGACGCCGGTAAAGCTGGTGGTCACCCAGGCCGATAGCGCCAGCCGCCGCGTGCTGGAATTGAACGCCGAACCGGCTGCCGCCGAGTACGCCCGGTTGATCGGCGTGCCGCTGGAGGCGCTGGACGTCGGCACCTTCGCCGCCCACCCGCTGGCGGTGCGCATTAACGAGCACTACTACGTGCGTTCCATTCAGCGCGTCAACGACGACCTGAGCCTGAGTTTCTACTGCGCGGTGGAGAACGGCATCGTGCTCACCGCCATGACGCCCGGACCGCTGACGCCAAATCTGCAGGGCCTGTTCACACGGTTGCACGAGCGCCTCGGCCCGCCGCTTCTGACCATCGGCTGCGACTGTTTTCTGCGCCGCCTGGAAGTGGAACGCACCGATGAAGTGGCGCAAACCTCGGCGCTGTATCAAGCGCAACGGGTAATCGGCTTCAACTCCTACGGGGAGCAGTTCAATGGCATGCATATCAACCAGACCTTCACCGGTGTCGCCATTGGCCGCCGCGCCAGCCGACCCGAACGGGGAATTGGCGAACCTGCGCCTGGAGCTTGAACAGCTGCGCGAAGACAAACGCAAGCTGCAGCGCATCAATGCCGCGCTGATCGAGCGAGTGGAATCCAGCGCCTCGCGCCGCGACGATTCTTATGCCGCCTTTCAGCACTCGGTGGTGCTCGCCGAACAGGTGCGCGAGCGTACCGACGCCCTCAATCAGGCCATGGCCGAACTCAAAGCCAGCAACCAACTGCTCAGCGACGCCCGCCTGCGCGCCGAGACCGCGCACCAGCATTTGATCGACGCCATTGAAAGCATCTCCGATGGCTTTGTGCTGTTCGACAAAGACATGCGCATCGTGCTGTTCAACAGTCGCTTCAAATCGTTTTGGGCCCGCAGCCGCGTGCGCATCGGTTCCGGCACACGGCTGGCGGAAATCAAACGGCTGGCCCAGAGCACCGGGCTGATCGTGGAAGAGCTCAGCCGTAGCGGCGACGACCATACCCTGTACCGCCTGCACAACGGCCGCTGGATGCAGGTGAGCGAGCGGCCCACCCGCGAGGGCGGGCTGGTGATTCTGTACACCGATATCACCGAAGTGAAAATCAGTGAAACCATGCGCCGCGAACAGGCGCTGGCGCAGAAGTCGCGGCTGTTGCAACGGGCTGTGGATAACCTCTCCCAAGGCGTGGCCATGGTGAACGCCGAGGGCACCCTGGAACTGTGGAACCACCGGTTTCTGGAGCTGTGCGGCCTGGCGCCAATCGAGGCCCATCGGCCCTTTGTCGAAGTGATGGAAGACAGTGAGTTGGGGTTGCTCACGCCCGACACACAGGACAGTAACGGCCGGCGTGTCCAGCAAATGGAGCAACGCCTGTTCGACGGCCGCGTGCTGGAAGTGCGCACCCATCCCATGCCGGCCGGCGGTTTCGTCAACACCTTTACCGATATCACCGAACGCTACCGGCATGCCGAAGCCATCAGTGAAAGCGAGCGCTGGATTCGTTTGATCACCGACCATGTGCCGGCGCTGATCGCCTACCTGAGTGCCGACCTGGTCTACGAATTCACCAACAAGGTCTACGAGGAGTGGTACCACTGGCCACGCGGCGGCATGCTCGGGCAGAACATGCGCGAGGTGCACAACGACGAACATTTTCGCAACCTGGCGCCCTACACCGAACGCGCGCTCAATGGTGAAAGCGTGACCTTTGAAGTGGTGGAAACCAACCGCAACGGCCAGGAGCGCTGCATGCTGCGCTCCTACGTACCAAACCGGCAGGCCAGCGGCGAGGTGGTCGGCATCTTCGTGCTCATCCGCGATATCAGCGAGCGCCGGCGTACCGCCGAAGCGCTGCACCAGGCTTACCAGAACCTCGAGCTGCGGGTGCGCGAACGCACCTCCGAACTCACCCGTCTCAACGGCCAGCTACAGCAGGAGATCGACGAGCGCAGCCAGGTGGAACTGCGCCTGCGCGAAGCCAAGCGCGAGGCAGAAACCGCCAACCTGTCGAAAACCAAATTCCTCGCCGCCGTCAGCCACGACCTGCTGCAACCGCTGAACGCCGCGCGCCTGTTCACCAGCGCGCTACTCGAACGGGTAGAGCCCAACGGCAGCCAGACGCTGGTGCGCAATATCAGCAACTCGCTGGAAGACGTGGAAAACCTGTTGGGCACACTGGTGGATATTTCCAAGCTGGATGCCGGGGTGATCAAGCCGGATATCGCGCCGTTCGCCGTCGGTGAATTGCTGGATAACCTGGCGGTGGAATACCGCCAGCTGGCGGCCGTTGAAGGGCTGCAACTGGACTTTATTCCCTGCTCGGCGCTGGTGCGCACCGACATTCAGTTGCTCGCACGCATTTTGCGCAACCTGCTGAGCAACGCCATTCGCTACACGCCCAAAGGCCGCATTCTGCTGGGTTGTCGGCGCAAGCGGCAGAGTCTGGTGATTGAGGTGTGGGACACCGGCATGGGTATCGCCGCGGACAAGCTGGGCGAGATCTTTCAGGAATTCAAACGCGGCGATGTACAGCGGCATAACCAGGACCGCGGCCTGGGCTTGGGCCTGGCCATCGTCGACAAGATTGCGCAAATGCTCGGCCACCGTATTCGAGTGGCGTCGGTGCCCGGCAAAGGCTCGGTATTCTCCATCGAAGTGCCAACAGCCAGCCGCGCGCCGAAAGCAAGTCGCGAGCCTGTGGATAACAGCGAATGCCTGCTGGAGCGCCTGCACGGCTCACGGGTATGGGTGCTGGACAACGACGCCGCCATTTGCGCCGGCATGCGTACCCTGCTCGAAGGCTGGGGCTGCCAGGTGGTGACGGCCTTATCTGAACAAGACCTGGCACGCCAGGTGGATAACTTCCACGCCGATGCCGACCTGCTGATCGCCGACTACCACCTGGACGACGGCCACAATGGCGTCGATGCCGTAGCTGCCATCAACGCCCGCCGTGGCGTCCCGCTGCCGGCACTGATGATCACCGCCAACTACAGCAACGAACTGAAACTGCATTTGCGCGAGCTGGGGCACACCTTGATGCACAAGCCCGTGCGGCCGATGAAATTGAAGACGGCAATGAGTCATTTGCTCGACGGTAGTTAAGAACCACGGTGCGCGGAGCACACCCTACGGGGGGCGCGGTCTGCTTTTGTAGGGTGTGCTCCGCGCACCAAGCGATGGCGCGTCTTACGGCAAAGCGCGCTCAGTCACAGCAATGCGTGCGCCGTAAAACGTACAGCGTGTGCATACAACGAGGTCTGCTTTTGTAGGGTGTGCTCCGCGCACAATCGATGGTGCGTCTTACGCAAAGCCGCGTCCAATCACCGCAACTCCTGCGCCTTAACGTACAGCCCCCGACCACCCTGTTTTCTAAGCTGGCCACCCAATCAGCAGGAGACAGGGAATGTCCAGCTATCGCCGTCCTCATCACGCAGCTGGGCTGTATTTCTTCACGTTGGTAACTGCGAACCGCCGCCCCGTTTTAATCGACCCCGGCCTTCGTCGCGCGCTGCACGACGCCATCGCCGCTGTCCGCCAACGCTACCCCTTCACCATTCACGCCTGGGTTCTGCTGCCCGATCACTTGCATTGCATCTGGGAACTCCCCAAGAACGACACTGACTTTTCCAAACGCTGGTCGCTGATCAAAGCTCAAGTCAGCCAGCGATATCGCGCAGCCCCAAACAATTCCAGCAAACAGCGCCGACACGAGCTAGGCCTTTGGCAGCGGCGCTTCTGGGAGCACCGGGTGCGTGACGACGAAGACTACCGACGCCATATGGATTACGTGCACTGGAATCCAGTGAAACATGGGTTGGCAAGGACCGTGGCCGAATGGCCCTGGTCGAGTTTTCATCGATTGGTTCGCGATGGGGTTTACCCCCGAGATTGGGGAACGGGCGATCAGCCGGGTCAGGAGTTTGGCGAATAGCTCCA
Organism: Pseudomonas turukhanskensis; assembly: GCF_027922365.1. Taxonomy (GTDB): domain Bacteria; phylum Pseudomonadota; class Gammaproteobacteria; order Pseudomonadales; family Pseudomonadaceae; genus Aquipseudomonas; species Aquipseudomonas turukhanskensis. The sequence goes on along the minus strand of NZ_BSFN01000035.1, from coordinate 23,175 downwards.
GTGTGAGTGGGATCGCTGAGATCGCAACGGTGCGCGGAGCACACCCTACGGTGCGTTTTTATCGAGACCGTGTTTTGGCCCTTAGCACCAACGCAATCCCACCCAACACCGCCACCGAGGCAATCACCAACCTTACGCTGATGCTTTCACTGAGCATCAGCGCCCCTGCCAGCGCCGCCAGAATCGGTACGCTCAATTGCACCGAGGCCGCCTGAAAGGCGCTGAGCCCCGGCAACGCGCTGTACCAGATGAAGTAGCCAACGCCCGAGGTCAGAGCGCCGGACAGCAGGGCATAAATCAGCCCCGGCGTGTCCCACTCCAACCGTTGCAAAAAGATCAGCGTCAGCATCACGGCAAACGGAATCGCCCGCAGAAAATTGCCCGCACTGGCGGCCAGCGGGTCTTTCACGCCGCGCCCCAACAGCGAGTACGCGCCCCATGCCACGCCCGCCAATAGCATCAACCCGCCGCCCACCAACGGTGGCGCACTGGCGCCTGGCAGCATCAGGGCGATTACCCCGGTCAGGGCCAGCACAAAGCCAAAGCCCTGTTGCAGATTGGCCCGCTCACCGCGCGCAAACCCCACCAGCAACATGCTCAGCTGTACCGCGCCAAACAGCAGCAGCGCGCCGGCGCCGGCATCCAGGTGCAGGTAGGCATAGGAGAACGCGGCGGCGTAGACAAACAGCGCGGCCGCCGAGGCCAGGTTGCCGGCCATGGGGGCGCTGCGGCTGCGAATACGCAGCAGCATCCAGAGCATCAGCGCGCCGCTGAGCAGGCGCACGCTGGTGAAGGTCACGGCATCGATCTGGGTGGTTTTAAGTGCCAGGCGGCAGAGCAGGGAGTTGCCGGCAAAGGCCAGCATGGCCAGCGTCGTCAGCAGCAGGGTGCGTGGGGTCAGCACCTTTTCCATACAGAACCCTTAGCGCCGCAGGTAGGCCGCGAAGTCGATATCACCGGCCGAGAGAATGGCTTGCACGCGGTTGTGCACATTGAGCTTGTGCAGGATGGCCGACACATGGGCCTTTACCGTGGTCTCGGCAATTTCCAGGTGGTAGGCGATTTGTTTGTTCGACTCGCCCTTGGTCATGCGCTCCAGCACCAACAGCTGTTTGCGCGTGAGCGCTTGCAGCAGCTCCGGGGCGAAGCTGGGTGCGTCGTTCTGCCGATGGCGGCTAGGGTTTTTCTGCGTGCGGATGATGTCGGAGGGCAGGTACACCTGGCCGTTGAGAATCTGCTCGATGGCTTCGGTCATCTGCAAACGCGGCGAAGATTTGGTGATAAACCCCACCGCGCCATAGGTGATGGCTTGCAGCACGATTTGTTTATCCTGCTCGGCGGAAACGATCACCACAGGAATGGTCGGTGCCTCGTTACGCAGGTTGATCAGGCCGTTGAGGCCATGCATGCCGGGCATGTTCAGGTCGAGCAGAATCAGGTCCAGGTCATCGTGTTCCTGGGTCAGCAGCAGGGCGCTTTCAAGGTCGGCGGTTTCCATCACTTCACTGTCGGGGAAGCCGTCGCTAATCACGTTATGAATGGCTTCGCGAAATAGCGGGTGGTCGTCGGCGATCAGAATCTTGTACATGGTCAGCACCTGTCTTCTTATGGTTTTTGCGGGGCTTAGGGAAAAGCCTGGGGTTGTGCGGGCGTCAGTGGCAGGCCTACTTGTTCCCAGGCATCGATGCCGTCACGGTACCAATAGAGTTGCTCATAGCCTAGCGCGTGGGCGCGTTTGATGGCGTTCCAACTCGCCCAGCAGTCGGAACGGCAATAGAACACCAGCGGCCGGGCCAGATCGCCTTCGGTGAGGCGTTGCAGGTTGTCGCTGAAATAGGCTTGCCAGGGGCCGTCGAGGTCGCCGTTGCCGGTGTTGGCCAACCATAGGCTGCCGGGCAGATTGGCATGGGGCTCGTCTTCGATGAACTGGCCGTTGAGCCAGGTGCGCCGGTACACATCCACCAGACGGGTGGCCGGTTGCGCTTTGAGCAGTTGTTGAAGCGCGGCGGTGTCGAGGGTGCGCGCATGCTCGGCCGTGGCGGGCGTGGGGCTGCGGTATTGGGTGATGCGATAGCCGTCTGCGGAGAAGAGGGCAGCCGTGGTGTCGGCCTGGCATGTGAGGGCCAGAAGTCCGAGCAGCACGCAGAATAACGTGTGCGTAAAGCAGCGCATGGCAGGTGGTCTCGTAGTTATTTTTATGCAGCCATTACACGGCAGCTGATACCCCTTGGAAATTGGACATTGAGCGGGTGAAACCAGTACGAAAGTAGTAGGGCGGGCACGGTCCCGTAGGGTGTGCTTTGCGCACCAAAGCGTTCGACAGGCAATCGCTTGGTGCGCGGAGCACACCCTACGAAGGGCGGCGCACGGCGGCGTGTTGGGGGTTGAAGCTGATTACCGCTAGCACGCTGAAGATCACCGTCAGCACCAGACAGACACCCATCGCTAAGCCGTTAAAGCGCTCATACAACGCAAACCGCACCAGCTCCACTGCATGGCTGAACGGGTTAAGCGCACATAACCAGTACAACCATTGGCTGGACTCGCGCATCTTCCACAGCGGGTACAGCGCCGAGGACAGAAAGAACAACGGGAAAATGACGAAATTCATCACCCCGGCAAAGTTCTCCAACTGCCGAATGCCGTTGGACAACAACAGCCCCATGGCACTGAGCAGCACCGCCACCAACAGCAACGCCGGCAGGGCGGCGAGCAACCCCCAGGCCGGTGGTTGCACGCCGTACACCCAGGCGATGGCGAGAAAGGCGTACACCTGCAGCAGTGAAATCAGCGCCGTGGCCAGCAGCTTGCTGGCCAGCAGAAAGGCCCGGGGCAGGGGGCTGGTAAGCAGCACGCGCATGCTGCCCATCTCGCGGTCGTACACCATCGACAAGGAACCCTGCATGCCGTTGAACAGCAGAATCATGCAGGCCAGGCCAGGCACGATATAGGTCTCATAGGTGATGTAGGTGTCGTACGGGGCGATGATGGCGATGCCCAGGGCCGCGCGAAAGCCGGCGGCGAATACCAGTAGCCACAGCAGCGGGCGCACCAGGGCGCTGAGAAAGCGCGTGCGTTGCAGCACAAAGCGCAGCCATTCGCGTATCACGATGCCGCAGAGGCACTGCCAGTAGGCGTTCATGGCTGCTCCGACACTTGGTCGCTTTTGTGGGGTGTGTTTTGCGCACCAAGCGGTTGTCTATCTGACGCCGTGGTGCGCGGAGCACACCCTACGGTCAGGTCGGCGAAGGCGTGGGCAAGTCCGACAGTTCCGGCAATTGCGCTGGCGTCGTCATTGGCTACCAACTGGCCTTGGTGCAGCACCAGTAACGCATCGTCGTGCTGCACTTCATCCAGTAAATGCGTTGTCCACAACACACTCAGCGCTTGCTCGCGGCACAACTGCCGCACGTGGGCGAGCAGCGCCTGGCGGCTGGCCGGGTCGAGGCCAACGCTGGCTTCGTCCAGCAATAACAGGCGTGGCTGGTGCAGCAAGGCGCGGGCGATTTCCACGCGGCGACGGTGGCCGCCGTTCAAGTCACGGACCTTGTCGCGCCGGCGTTCCTGCAGGTGCTGACGGCTTAGCTCGGCTTCGATACGCGCTGTTGCCAACGCTTTGGGCATGCCATGCAGTGCGGCGTGGTAGCGCAGGTTCTGTTCCACGCTCAGGTCCAGGTCCAGGGTGCTTTGCTGAAATACCACGCCTAACTGGCGCAGTGCTTCACGCGGCTGGCGCTGCAGGCTGTGGCCGTAAACGTGCAGCTCGCCCTGATGCAAGTCGTACAGGCGGGTAAGCAGGGCAATCAGGGTCGACTTGCCCGCGCCGTTGGGCCCGAGCAGGGCGGTAAAACGCCCTGGCGCAAGGCAAAAACTCACCTGCTGCAACGCTTGGCGCGCGCCATAGGCAAAGCTGATGCCGGTCGCTTGCAGGGCGTTCACGGCGTGACCACCACGCCCCAGGGATAGCGGCCCACCTTGATTGACTTGGTCACCTTGAGGCTATCCACATCCACCACCGACACATCACCGCTGATGCCATTGGTGGCCAACAGGGTTTTCTCGTCCGGAGTAAAGGCCATGTGCCAAACGCGGCGGCCCACCAGCAGGTAGTCCAGCACCTCGAAGGTTTTTGCATCCACCACGGCGATATGGTTGGCCGGGCCCAAGGCGACAAAGGCGTATTTGCCGTCACGTGTCAGCTTCACGCCCACGGGCTGTACCTTGTCCGGGTGTACGCCCTTGATCTGAAATTTCAGGGTTTTGATGATGCTGCGGCTGGCCACATCGATCACGCTGACTGTGCCGCCGATTTCCGCCGAGGCCCACAGCTGGCTGCCGTCTTTGTTGAACTCCACATGCCGTGGGCGTTGGTCCACCAGGGTGCTGTCCACCAGGGTCTGGGTGGCGGTGTCGATCCAATGCACCATGTTGGTGGTTTCGCTGGTGTTGATCGCCCACTTGCCGTCGGGGCTCACCGCCATGCCTTCGGGCTCGACGCCCACGTCTACCTGGGCGAGCACTTTGCTGTCCTGGGTATCGACGACGGTCACCAGCGAGTCGTCTTCGTTGGAGATATACAACCAGCGGTCGTTGGGGTGCAGGGCAAACTGTTCGGGGTCTGCGCCGGAGGGCAATTGCTTGATGATCTGGCGCGTTGCCAGGTCCATCACTTGCACCGTATCCGAGTCGCTGGCGCAGATGTAAAGCAGCGTGTTGTCGCTGGAGAGCAGCAAGCCGCGCGGGCGTTTGCCAACTGGCAAGGTCGCGGTGACGGTCTGGGTTGCCACGTCGATCACGCTGATGCTGTTGTCTTTCTCGTTGGAGATATAGGCCGTGGCGGCAAAGCTTGGCGCGCTTAGCAACGCGCTGGCCAGGGCGGAATACACAAACAGGCGGCGCATGGCGGTTCCTTGTTATGGGGTTTGGAGGGGCTGATCGATAAGCCGGCAGCTGCTTTCGGGCGCGTCCAGCCCCAGGCTGTCCAGCTCGGTGTCGGGGTGCAGAAAACCGTCTTGCGGTGAGGTGCTTACCAGCGCCCGTGGCTGTACCAGGGCAATGGGTTGGCGCAACTGGCCGTCCCAGGCGCGGAAGCTCAGCTTGCGGCCCTTGAAGCCATCGAGCGGCAGGTCCGGGGATAACGCCAGGGTGCGGATGGCCGCCGGGTCGGTGTTTTTCTGGTGGGTGACGGCGCTGGCGATGCTGCGCACGCCCATCCACGCCGCGAAGTCGCGATCGTTCATCCAGCGTTTGGCATACAGCTCGAAACGCTTTTGCAACTGCGCGGCACCGTAGGTTTCCACGGTTTTATGCCAGCCCATGGGCACCAGGCCCTGGGTGCCAGCAACGGGGCGCGGCAGCCAGGTATTGAAGGGCACGTATTCGCCAAAGTCGCCGGCTTCATCGGCCACCAGCACCACGTCGTAGTCGCTGGCCTGGGTAAACAGCGCCATATCGGCCTGGGCGCTGCGGCGCTGGTCGTTGTCAAAGGTCCAGGGTTTTTCCTCGATGATCTTCACGCCAAAACGTTTGGCCGCGCGGCGCAGGGCGGCGGCATACGCCTGGTCTTCAGGTTTCTGGCCAACGATCAAAAACGCTTTCTGCCATTGGCGCAGCACCAGAAATTGCACCAGCGCGTCGGTGAGCATCGCTCTGCTGGGCAGCGTGTGAAGCACGTTGTTCGGGCAGTTGGCACTGCGCAGCTCGTCGTCGTAAGCGCCGGCGTTGAACAACAAACTGTCACTCAAGACCGTGCTCAGCTGACGCAGGGTGGCAGCCGGTGCGTTTACCACGAACAGACGCAGGCCCTGGTCGTGAAGGTGTCGCGCGGCAGTGAAGAGTTTTTCCGGGGTGTCGGCAGTGGCCACCTGCAGGCTGTATTCGTGCTTGAGAAAGCGCCCGGTGCTGTTGCTGTCGGTAATGGCCAATTCAGCGCCGCGCAGGCCCGCGTCGGTGGGTTCGGGAATAACGTTGGACATCAGCGGCCCCACGTCCGGCGTATACCCGAGGTAGCCAATGCGAACCTGCAGCGGTTCGGCGGCAAAGCTCTGGGTGGCGAGCAGCGCCGAGCAGGTAATGGCCAGCAGATAAGCCCGGCCGTACAGCAGGTAATGGCGCATGGCGGAGCGCTCCTTGTTCTTGTACCGCCAGCATAGGAACCGCTCACCCCCTGGGAAATATGCAGAAAGTACCAGGCGGCCAGTACCAAGGTAGTAAGTGCGCATCCGGTATTGGCCGGCACAATCGCTCCCATCAACCTCTGCCTATAACAATCAAAGAGGTGCGCATGCGTGTACTCAAGGCCCTGTTGCTGCCCCTGTTGTTGATCATCACCCTGATTGGCGTGGATAAGGTGCACGCCGCCCTGCGCGTTCTGGTTGCGCCATGAAAGCCCAGCTCAGCCGTTCAGCGCTCTGGCGGATCAACCTGCTGGTGACCCTGTTTTTCAGCCTTGTGGCGCTGGTGTGCATGGCCGTGCTGCTGCGTCAGGCCAGCTACGACGTAAAGCGCGAACTGAATGCCGCGCAGGCCGTGGTCGAGTACCTACGCGAAGCGGCGCAGCGCGACCCTGCCAGCCTCGAATCGAAACTGACCCACAGCCTGCGCCACGTGCGCGTGCATTGGCTCAATGGCTCGGTAACCGTCAGTGACCCTCTCGACGCCTGGCTGGGCGAACGGCTGTTTCCGACGGCCAAACAGTTCGCCGAGCCGCTACGCCTGGCCGATGGCCGCGAGGTGCTGATCAGTGTCGACCCGCAGGATGAGATCGACGAGGTGTGGGATTCGCTGACCCAGTTGCTGGTGCTGTTCGGCCTGTCGCTGGGCCTGAGCCTGGCAGTGATCCGCTGGGCAGTGCGCCGTGGTTTGCGGGTGCTGGACGAGGTAATCGGTGGCTTGCAGCAGGTGTCCCAGGGCCAGCTACAGGTGCGCCTGCCGGTGCATTCGTTGCATGAATCCAAACAACTGGCCGAGCACTTCAACCAGATGGTCAGCACCCTGGAACAGGTGCAGGCCGACAACCGCGAACTCACCCAGGCGCTGCTGGCGCTGCAAGAACACGAACGCAAACGCCTGGCGCTGGCCCTGCACGACGACATGGGCCAATACCTCACCGGCATCCGGGCGCAGCTGTTGCTGTTGCGCTCCATGACGCACCAGAACCCGGCCGTGGCCGCCACCCTGCGCGGCCTGGAAATCAACTGTCAGCATATGCAGGAAAGCTTTCGCGGCCTCATTCGCGACCTGTACCCAGTGGTGCTGGAGCGTCTGCAACTGGGCGAAGCCATCGAGCTGTTGGTGGCGCAATGGCAACAGGCCCAAGGCATCCGTTGCGACCTGCGGATGGGCAGCCACTTGCCGCTGATGGAAGCAGCGCAGCAGGCGCATTTGTATCGCCTGTTGCAAGAAGCGCTGACCAACGTGGCCCGGCATTCTGGCGCCAGTCAGGTGAACGTGCGGTTGCACCGCCGAGGCAAGCGCCTGGCACTGCTGGTGAGTGATAACGGCAGCGGCGCCGAGCGGATTCCACGGCCGGGCATTGGCATGCGTTCCATGGGCGAGCGGGCGCGCTGTTTGGGTGGGCAATTGCACTTGCGTACACGGCCGGGGAACGGTTGGTTGCTCAGGTTAAGCATGCCGGCGCCGTAACCGCCCAGCCACCGAACATCACGAGGTAACCCATGAAAATCCTGCTGGTCGACGACCACGCTGTAGTCCGCCAGGGCTACGCGAATCTGCTGCAAGGCCTGCTGCCGGAGGTGCAAGTAAGCGAAGCCGCCAGCGGCGAAGAAGCGTTGCAGCTGGTGCCAGGCCTTATCCCCACGCTGGTGATTATGGATATCAGCCTGCCCGGCATCAGCGGCCTGGAAACCACCCGCCGTTTGCGCCAGCGTCTGCCGCAATTGCGTGTGCTGTTCTTCAGCATGCACGACGAGTTGCCGCTCGTGCGCCAGGCTCTGGCTGCCGGTGCAGCGGGCTATATCACCAAAAGCTCGGCGCCGGAGATTCTGGTGGAAGCGGTGCGGCGCATCATGGCGGGGCACGCCTATATCGAGCAGCCGCTGGCCACGCAGCTGGCGTGCAATCCGGGTCAGCAAGACCCACGGCTGGGCAGCATGTCGCAACGGGAATTTGAGATCTTCGTGATGCTCGCCAAAGGCACCCCGGCACGGCAGATTGCCGAGCAGTTGTGTATTAGCGGCAAGACGGTTTCCAACTACCTGACGGTGTTGAAGAACAAATTGCAGGTGAGTTCACAGGCCGAGTTTGTGCATTTGGCGATTGATACGGGGATATTGCGGTCGCGGGCGTAGGGCGAGTATCCGCACCGCCGCCTGTACCGTGAATCGGCGGATATCGCCAAGGCGATATTCGCCCTACGTCGGTTAATCCCACCCCGCGGGGCAATCGGTGCACCCGACCATATTGGTACCTTGGAACGTCGCGTAATGGCGACGCGCACCGGTCAACACGGCGTTCTCCAGATTGGCATCGCTGATTTTGGTCTCCTGCATATTGGCGTCTTTCAGGGTGGCGCCTTTCAAATCGCTGCGGTTCAGCCAGCTCATTTCCAGGTCTGCCGCTGTCAGGTTGGCGTTGTGCAGCTTGGCCCCGTTCAAGCGCGCAAATTCCAGGTAGGCCGCCGTCAGGTCCGCCCCTTGAAACTGCGCACCCTGGCCAAACAAACCCCAGCCTTGAACGGCCAGCAGTGTGGCGTTGGACAGATCGGCACCGCGAAGATTGGCCTGTTGCAAACTGGCCCGCGTGAGGTTGGCGCCTTGCAGTTGGGCTTTTTCCAGGTTGGCCAGATCAAGGTTGGTGTGGCGCAGGCTGACGCCTTTGAGAATGGCGCCGGCCAGGTTCATCTTGCTCATGTCCTGGTTGCTCAGGTCGGCGTTTTGCAGATCGGCACCGGGGCATTGGCTGTGGCGTTCGATACGGCAACCGTTGACGACCAGCACGCCGTCGTCATTGGCGTAGGCGAGGGTGCCAAGGCAAAGCAGTACAACGGGAAGTAGTTTCATGGCGAGGTTCTCAAGGCAGGTGAAGATCCCGTAGGAGCGACCTTGGTCGCGAAGCCTTTGACGCTCACGAGCTTGGCGACCAAGGTCGCTCCTACGGGGCGGATGTGGTTAGCGCTTGGCAGTGCTGTTATCCCAGCTCGGCAACTTGAACACCCAGAACGAACCGCCCTGTGCCACTGGCTTGGTCAGCTCAGCCATATCGCCGCCCCACAGCGGCACCGCGCCACCGTAGCCGACAGTCACGCCCAGGTACTGCTCGCCGTCCTGTTCCCAGGTGATGGGCGGGGAAACGATGCCGCTGCCGGTCTGGAACTTCCACAGCTCCTTGCCGGTTTTGGCGTCAAAGGCTTTGAAGAAGCCATCACCGGTGCCGGTAAACACCAGGTTGCCTTTAGTGGCCAATACGCCGGCCCACAGCGGCAGGTGTTCGTTGTGTTCCCACACCACTTTGCCGGTGGTGGGGTCCATGGCGCGCAGGCTGCCGACATGGTCGTCGTACATACGCTTGATGCGAAAACCCATGCCCAGGTAGGCCGAGCCTTTTTTGTAGCTGACCTCTTCGGTCCAGTAGTCCTCTTTCCAGTTATTGGCCGGAATGTAGAACAGGCCGGTGTCCTGGCTGTAGGCCATCGGGTTCCAGTTTTTGCCGCCCAAAAACGGTGGCGACACTTCAACCGGCTTGCCGTGTTTTTCACCCGGTTCTGGCAGCGGCGGACGCTGGCCGGGGTTTTCCACCGGGCGTCCGGTGTTCAGGTCGATATGGCTGGCCCAGGTGATGTTATCCACAAATGGAAAAGCGTTTTGCAGCTTGCCGTTGGTGCGGTCCACCACATAGAAGAAACCGTTGCGGTCGGCGTGGCCGGTGGCTTTGACGGTTTTGCCATCTTTGTTTTTGTAGTCGAACAGCACCAGTTCGTTGTTGCCGGAAAAATCCCAGGCATCGTTCGGGGTGTGTTGGTAGAACCACTTCACTTCACCGGTACTGGGGTCTACACCCACCTGGCCGGACGTATAGAGGCTGTCGTAGTCGTGCGGGTTGCCGTCTTTGGCGGTGCGCGCCCAGGTGTTCCAGGGGCCTGGGTTGCCGGCGCCGACGATGATGGTGTTGGTCTCGGCATCAAAGCTTGCGCTCTGCCACGGCGCACCGCCGCCATGGCTCCAGGCATCCACTTTACCGGTCGGGGTGCTGGGGTCATCCGGCCAGCTGGGCGCTTTTACATCGCCGGTCACGGTGCTGTCTTTGCCATTGAGGCGGCCCATATGGCCTTCCACGAAGGGGCGCATCCACACCTCGTCGCCGGTATCCGGGTCGCGGGCAAACAGCTGGCCAACCACGCCGAACTCATCGCCGGAGCTGCCGTGAATCAGTAAGGTCTTGCCGGTCTTCTGGTCTTTGATCAGCGTCGGCGCGCCGGTCATGGTGTAGCCGGCGGTGTGGTCGCCGAACTTCTTGTTCCACACCACTTTGCCGGTGTTCTTGTTTAGCGCCACCAGGCGGCCGTCGAGGGTGCCGAAGAAAATCTTGTCGCCGAAAATCGCGGCGCCGCGGTTCACCACGTCACAGCACGGGCGAATGTCATCGGGCAGGCGGTGGTTGTAGGTCCACAGGCGCTTGCCGGTTTTCGCATCGAGGGCGAACAGCCGCGAGTAGGAGGCGGTGACGTAAATCACGCCGTCGCTAACGATGGCCTGGGACTCCTGGCCGCGCTGCTTTTCATCGCCAAAGGAATACGACCAGGCTGGCGTCAGCTTGAACACGTTCTTGTCATTGACCAGTGCCAGCGGGCTCCAGCGTTGGGCATTGGTGCCCAGGCCGTACTGCAGCACATCGTTGGTGGTTGTGTGGTCGTTGGCGATGTCATCCCAGGTCACGTCTTTGGCCATGGCGCCGGCCGCAGCGGCCAGGCCACCGGCCAGCAGCAGGCTTTGGCACAGGCGGTTGAGGGTGAAGAGGGGGCGGCGCCCGGAGAGTGTGGACGTTCTTATTGTCATGGTGAGTTTCCCGTTGTGGTCGGTGGGCCAGAAGGCGACCTGGCGAGGCAAATGGTGGAACCGCGCGGCGTTGCACCGATACGGAAAAACTCCCGCCCACGCCGGGAAGAGTTCCCAGTGCGGGCCTCAATTGGGCCTGCTACCAAAACCATCGTCCCTCCCTCCAGGGGCTCTACTACGAAGGGAGTAGGCCAAGAGCGCGAAAGCAGCATACGGCGCACGTAGGGCGGTTCTTACCATGGCCCCACGGCGCTTATTGCCTTGCCCAGCATCTCGAAGAGGATGGTTTCAATGAATAACAACAATGCCCTGCGTAGCCTGATTTTGCTTGCTGGTATCGGCCTCAGCGGCCTGGCCCTGGCCCATGGCGATGTCACTCCTCAAGCGGTAAATACCGAAGGCCTGGAACCCCTGGGCAAGGAGTGGAAAGACACCAACCCCTACCGCGCGCCCTATGAGAAAAACGCCCTGGCCGTGGAAATCGGCGCCTCGGCCTATAACCAGAACTGCGCCCGCTGCCATGGCCTGGAAGCCAAGTCCGGTGGTATTGCCCCGGACCTGCGCATGCTCGATGTCGGCGCCGAGGGTGATGAGTGGTTCAAGGAACGTGTGATCAACGGCGCGGTACGCGACGGCGCCGTGTACATGCCGAAAATGGCCGACTTCATCAGCCAGGAAGGCTTGTGGGCCATCCGTAGCTACCTGGACAGCGTGCACGTAGACGAGTGATCGCCATGCGCTGGCTACCGACAATCGTGTGTTGGGTCTTGTGCCTGTGTGTGCCACTGGCGGTCGATGCGCGGGTGCGCCCGTATGACGATATCGTTGCCTCTGGCGTGCTCAAGGTGGCGGTGTATGAACACTTCGCGCCCTATAGCTTTGAAGAAAACGGCAAGGCCCGTGGCGTGGATGTCGACCTCGCCCAGGCCCTGGCCGACAGCCTCGGCTTGAAGCTGGAGCTGCTGTGGATAGTGCCCGGCGAGAAGCTCGACGACGACCTGCGCAACTTTATCTGGAAGGGCCACTACCTGCGCCCCGGCGTGCTTGCCGACCTGATGCTGCGGGTGCCCTATGACAAGGACTACCGCAACCAGCGCAACGACGTCGGCGAGTTGGCCAATGAACAGGTGGTGATGTTTGGTCCTTACCAGCGCGAGCGCTGGCAAGTGGTACACGACACCCGCCGCTTGCCCAAGGTCGACAGCATTGGCGTGTTCCGCCTGCACCGCATAGGGGTAGAACTGGAGAGCGTGCCGTCGTTCTACCTGTCCACGGTGTTTGGCGGCCAGCTCAGCGCCAACACCGACCACTTTCCCACCACGGCTGCCGCATTCGCTGCCATGCAGGGGGAGAAGGTCGATGCCGTGATGGGGCTGCGTGGCGAGCTGGACTGGCTGCTTTTCAAGGCCAAGGACGCCGAGCTGAAAGAGTCCGACAACACCTACCCCAACCTCGGCCAACCCACCTGGGATATCGGCATGGCGGTACACGAAAGCAATCGCCAGCTTTCCAACGCCATCGATATGCAAGTCGAAGACATGATCAACGATGGCCGCATGGCCAAGTTGTTCGAGGCATACGGCGTGCATTACGAGTTGCCAGGGTTGTATCAGGACCTGGAGTAGGGCGAATACCGCCTCGGCTGTATCCGCCGTTACGTCCATCGAGGCGGCGGATATCCGCTGCGCGGATATTCGCCCTACAAGGAGATGTGTATGTGGTGGAACAGCGTGCTCCTCGCTTTGCTGCTGACATCGGCCGCCCACGCGTCCCCCGGCAAAGACCCCATGCCCTCGGTGATGTGGCAGTTCTACCAGCAGAAAATGCTTGGCGATAAGCCCTTTGTGTTCGACGACAAGGTGGTTCTGCAAGCACCGCCCTTCGCCGAAGATTCACGCCAAGTGCCGATCCAGGTCGACGCCCGCGCCTATGCCGGCCAGGTGGAAAAAATCATCGCCTGGGCCGAACTCAACCCTATCCCGCGCATCTTCAGCTTCGAGCCCGGTCCGCAGGTGCAGCCGCTATTGGCCATCCGTATTCGCGTCGAGCAGGCCACACCGATTCGCGCGGCGGTGCTGACCAAAGACGGTGTCTGGCATGTCGGTTCGGCCTGGGTGGAAGCGGCCGGCGGCGGATGCACGGCGCCCAGCGTGGTGCGCGCGCAGGAGGGTTGGGAAGAGCGCCTGGGGCAGATCCATGCCGCGCGGTTTATCCACGGCAACGACTCACGGTTGCGCTTACGGGTGGACCACCCAATGGATAACGGCATGGTCGGTGGGGTGCCGGAGTTTTATCTGGACCAGGCGCAGTTGCGCGATGAGCAAGGCCAGGTACTGGCGAACATCGAGCTGTTTCCCGCCGTGGCTGAAAACCCGGTGATCAGCCTGGAGGTGCAAGGCCATGATCAAGCGCGCTTATGGCTACGCGACAACAGCGGTAATGAATTTGAAGGCGAGTTTTAAACGCCCACCGCTGGTGTAGGGTGTGCTGTGCGCACCAGGCGAATCACGCGTAAATGCCATGGTGCGAATAGCACACCCTACGGCCCGTAACTTTCAGGAACCTGACCATGTTCAAACTCAGCGTCTTCTACCCCAACACCCCTGGTGCCAAATTCGATATGGACTACTACATCGGCACCCATATGCCCTTGGTGCAGAACCGCGTGGGCGCGGTGTGCACCGGCACCGGTGCCGACAGCGGCCTGGCCGGCGGCGCGCCGGGTGCGCCAGCGCCTTATATCGCCATCGGTCACGTGTACTTCGACAACGTCGAAGCCTTCCAGGCCGCCTTCGCACCCCACGCGGCCGAAATCGTGGCCGATATCGCCAACTTCACCAACGTCGAACCGACCATGCAATTCAGCGCGGTGCGTTAAACCGCCTAGGAGAACGAGATGCGCCTGTGGTGTTCACTGTTACTGCTGGCGCTGACCGTGCCTGTTGCTGCCGCGCAGGATTACCACCTGCAACCGCGGCAGATTGCGGCAGACACCTGGCTGCTGGAAGGCAGCCGGGATAATTTCGATAAAACCAACGGCGGCAATATCGTCAACACCGGCTTTATCGTTACCGATGCGGGCGTGGTGGTGATCGACACCGGCCCCTCCAGACACTATGGCCAGGCCATGCGCCAGGCCATCGCCAGCGTCACCTCCCAGCCAATCGTGCTGGTGCTGCTGACCCACCATCACCCCGACCATGTGTTGGGCAATCAGGCCTTTGCCGATGTGCCCATTGCCGCGCTCGACGGCACGCAGAAACTGCTGGCTGAGCAGGGCAACGCCATGGCGGAAAACATGTACCGCCTGGTTGGCGACTGGATGCGTGGCACCGAGGTGCTGCTGCCGACCGAGACCGTCGCGGCCGGGGAGCGGCAGGTGGGCAATCACCGCTTACGGCTGCTGGCGTTGAGTGGCCATACCGGCGCCGACCTGGCGATTCTCGATGAGCGCAGCGGCGTGCTGTTTGCCGGCGACCTGGTGTTTTACCAGCGTGCCCTGACCACGCCCAACAGTCCTGGACTGGAGGTATGGCTCAAGGACCTGGATACCCTGCAAGCACTGCCCTGGAAACTGATCGTGCCCGGGCATGGCCCGGTGGCGAGCGATGCCGCACCGTTCGCGCAGATGCGCGATTACCTCGGCTGGCTGGATGGGTTGCTGCGCGGCAGTGCGGCCAAGGGGCTGGACATGAACGAGGTCATTCGCGCGCCCATTGCTGCGCGGTTCGATGGCGTGAATCTGTCGCGCTATGAGTTGATTCGCAGCGTGAGTCACCTGTATCCGCGGTATGAGCAACAAGCACTCCCGCTCAGGTAATGACCGTAGGGTGTGCTATGCGCACCAAGCGGTTTCCGAGTAAACGCCGTGGTGCGCATAGCACACCCTACGGGCCGAGGTTTGTTATGCAAATTGCGCTCGGGCCGGGCACGGTACTGCTACCAACGAACTAAGAAATTGCGCACAGCGGGCAATTGTTGAACAGGCGCGGCAAACCAAGAATCTGCGCCACATCGGGAAATTTTCCCGAATGACAACAACAAGCCCGCAGAGGTAGACGCAATGAAGCTCACCGGTCTCACCCATTCCACCTTGTGCCTTGCAATCACCCTGGCCAGCCTGTCGGCGGTTGCCGGCGTGACGGACCAGGACATCAGCGACAGTGGCAAACGCAACGACCAGATCGTGGTTAACGGCCTCAACCAGGCCGGCCAGCGCTACAGCACCCTGGACACCCTGAACACCAGCAACGTCAAGGAGCTGCGGCCGGTATGGGCGTTGTCGTTTGGCGGTGAGAAACAACGCGGTCAGCAAGCCCAACCGATGATCAAAGACGGCGTGATGTACGTCACCGCTTCGTACTCGCGGGTGTTTGCCGCCGATGCCCGCACCGGTAAAAAACTCTGGCAATACGATGCCCGTCTGCCCGACGGCATCATGCCGTGCTGCGACGTAATCAACCGCGGCGTGGCCCTGTATGGCGACCTGGTTATTTTCGGCACCCTCGACGCCAAGCTCGTGGCCCTGAACAAAGACACCGGCAAAGTGGTGTGGAAGAAAACCGTGGCCGATTACAAGGCCGGTTACTCCATCTCTGCCGCACCACTGATTGCCAAAGGCAAGCTGATCACTGGCGTGGCCGGCGGTGAGTTCGGCGTGGTCGGCAAGATCGAAGCCTATGACCCCAGCAACGGCGAGCTGCTGTGGACCCGCCCCACCGTGGAAGGGAACATGGGCTACGTCTACAAAGACGGCAAAGCGGTGGAGAACGGTATCTCCGGCGGCGCCCCTGGCAAAACCTGGCCAGGCGACCTGTGGAAAACCGGCGGCGCAGCCCCTTGGCTAGGCGGCTTCTACGACCCGACCACCGACTCGCTGCTGTTCGGCACCGGCAACCCATCGCCGTGGAACTCGCACCTGCGCCCTGGCGACAACCTGTTCTCCTCCTCGCGCCTGGCGCTGAACCCGGAAGACGGCTCCATCAAGTGGCACTTCCAGACCACCCCGCACGACGGCTGGGACTTTGACGGCGTAAACGAACTGGTGTCGTTCGACTACCAGGACGGCGGCAAAACCATCAAGGCCGCCGCCACCGCCGACCGTAACGGCTTCTTCTACGTACTGGATCGCACCAACGGCAAATTCATCCGTGGTTTCCCGTTCGTGGACAAAATCACCTGGGCCAAGGGCCTGGATAAAGACGGCCGGCCGATCTACGACGACGCGCACCGCCCTGGCGAGCCCGGCGCCGAGAAGAAAGGCACGTCGGTATTCGTGGCACCGTCCTTCCTCGGTGGCAAGAACTGGATGCCCATGGCCTACAGCCAGGACACCGGCCTGTTCTACGTGCCGTCCAACGAGTGGGGCATGGACATGTGGAACGAAGGCGTGACCTACAAGAAAGGCGCCGCCTACCTGGGGGCCGGCTTCACCATCAAGCCATTGAACGAAGACTATATCGGCGTGCTGCGCGCCATCGATCCGAAAACCGGCAAGGAAGTGTGGCGCTATAAAAACTACGCGCCGCTATGGGGCGGTGTGTTGGCCACCAAAGGCAACCTGGTATTCACCGGCAACCCGGAAGGCTACCTGATGGCCTTCGACGCCAAGACCGGCGAGAAGCTCTACCAGTTCAACACCGGCTCCGGCGTGATTGCCTCGCCCGTCACCTGGGAAATGGACGGCGAGCAATACGTGACCGTGCTTTCCGGCTGGGGCGGTGCGGTGCCGCTGTGGGGTGGCGAGGTGGCCAAGCGCATCAAGGACCTGGACCAGGGCGGGATGATCTGGACCTTCAAGTTGCCAAAGGAGTTGGTGGCCAAGCACTGATTCTGAAGTGAACAAAAAAGCCCGGTTTATGCCGGGCTTTTTGATTGATGGGTTGCTGATGTGTGCGCAGGGATCTCAGATTCTGGATCCCAGCCTGCGCTGGGATGACGGAGGTTTTGCCCAATCCCCCGTCGTCCCAGCGCAGGCTGGGACCCAAAGTTTTGTAGGTTTACGCAAGTCGCCAGGCCTATTCCAGCCCCGTCTCATCTATTACCAGATGAGCTGCTTATCAAGAGGTCGCTGGACCTCCGCCCTCTCAAGGGTGCCGGTGAATTCAGCAAAAACCTCCGTCGTCCCAGCGCAGGCTGGGACCCAGAATTTTGAAGGGACATGCAACACCCGAGTCGCCCGCGCTCTACTACCAAATGAGTAGTCCGCCCCTGCCATCGGCGCATTCCGAGCGCTCTGGCGCCTGCCTAAGATCGACCCATGATCTGCTCTGAGCCCAGGGCAGGCACCGACAAGAGAGGCCATGCCATGATCTATGCACAACCAGGCACCGCTGGCGCCGTCGTTTCCTTCAAGCCGCGTTACGGCAACTACATCGGTGGCGAGTTTGTCGCGCCGGTCAAAGGCCAATATTTCACCAACACCTCGCCGGTCAACGGCCAGGTGATCGCCGAATTCCCACGCTCCAGCAGCGAGGATATCGATAAAGCCCTGGACGCCGCCCACGCGGCCGCCGATGCCTGGGGCAAGACCTCGGTGCAAGACCGCGCGCTGATTCTGTTGAAAATCGCCGACCGCATCGAAGCCAATCTGGAAGTGCTGGCTGTGACCGAAACCTGGGACAACGGCAAGGCGGTGCGCGAAACCCTGAACGCCGACGTGCCCTTGGCCGCCGACCATTTCCGCTACTTTGCTGGCTGCATCCGCGCCCAGGAAGGCAGCGCCGCAGAGATTAATGAACACACTGCGGCCTACCACTTCCACGAGCCGCTGGGTGTGGTTGGGCAGATCATTCCGTGGAACTTTCCGCTGCTGATGGCCGCCTGGAAGCTCGCGCCAGCACTGGCCGCTGGTAACTGCGTGGTACTCAAGCCCGCCGAGCAAACCCCGTTGTCGATCATGGTGTTTGCCGAAATCGTCGGTGACCTGCTGCCACCAGGTGTATTCAACATCGTGCAGGGCTTCGGCAAAGAAGCAGGTGAGGCGCTGGCCACTAGCAAGCGCATCGCCAAAATCGCCTTCACCGGCTCCACGCCGGTGGGCTCGCACATCATGAAATGTGCTGCCGAAAACATCATCCCCAGCACCGTGGAGCTGGGCGGCAAATCGCCGAACGTGTTCTTCGAAGACATCATGCAAGCCGAGCCAAGCTTTATCGAAAAAGCCGCGGAGGGCCTGGTGCTGGCGTTCTTCAACCAGGGCGAAGTGTGCACCTGCCCATCGCGGGCGCTGGTGCAGGAGTCGATCTACGACGCGTTCATGGTGCACGTGATGAAGAAGGTCGCGAGCATCAAGCGCGGCGACCCGCTGGACACTGAAACCATGGTCGGCGCCCAGGCCAGCGAGCAGCAGTTCGACAAGATCCTGTCGTACCTCGACATCGCCCAGGGCGAGGGCGCCGAGCTGCTCACCGGCGGCAAGGTCGAGCAACTGGAAGGCAGCCTGGGGGGCGGTTATTACATCCAGCCGACCCTGCTCAAGGGCCACAACAAAATGCGTGTATTCCAGGAAGAAATCTTTGGCCCGGTGGTCGGCATCACCACCTTCAAAGACGAAGCTGAAGCCTTGGCCATTGCCAACGACACCGAGTTCGGGCTGGGCGCAGGCCTCTGGACCCGCGACATCAACCGCGCGTACCGCATGGGCCGAGCGATCAAAGCCGGACGTGTGTGGACCAACTGCTACCACCTGTACCCAGCGCATGCGGCGTTTGGCGGTTACAAGAAATCTGGCGTGGGCCGTGAAACGCACAAGATGATGTTGGACCACTACCAGCAGACCAAAAACCTGTTGATCAGCTATGACATCAACCCGTTGGGGTTCTTCTAACCGCTTTTGATCTCGTAGGGTGTGCTCCGCGCACCAGCGATTACCGCGTAAACGCCGTGGTGCGCGGAGCACACCCTACAAAAGCATCGACTTACCTTTGCACTACGGTTGTCACGAAATAACCGCCTACTCCGAGGGCTGACATACCTGTAACGCAACGCGGCCCTGGCCGCGTTTTTTTATGCCTCAAGCAAACGCCGGCCCCGTAGGGTGTGCTTCGCGCACCAAGCGATTTGCGTGTAAACGCCTCGGTGCGCACAGCACACCTTACGCGACACCTGTCGCATCACCTGTCGTACTTATGCGACACCCGCCCATCTCCAGCGCAAACGCGCGCTTCGCTACAACCCCCGCCCTTACTGGCCTTGAGCCCTATAACGAGCCCCTGGCACAGCCGTTGCTCCAGTCCCTCCGGTCAGCAGCGCGAAGCTGCGGCTCCTAATAAGAACTGGAGATTCCACGATGAATCAGATTGGCCTGCAGCGGTGCCTTTTCGCCTCCCTGCTTTTGAGTGCGGCCATTAGCGGCCACGCCATGGCAACCCCCACTTCACCAGCGGCTGTAGACGGTGCGCGTATCAGCGCCGCCGACAACGAGCCGGGCAACTGGATGACCACTGGCCGTACCTACGACGAACAACGGTACAGCCCGCTAAAAAAAATCAACGACGGCAACGTCGACAAGCTTGGCCTGGCCTGGAGTTACAAGCTGGATATCGACCGTGGTGTCGAAGCCACGCCCATCATCGTCGACGGAGTGATGTACACCACCGGGCCGTTCTCCATCGTCTACGCCCTCGATGCGCGTGACGGCAAACTGCTGTGGAAATACGACCCGCAGTCCGACCGCTCGCGGGCCGGCGAAGCCTGCTGCGATGCGGTGAACCGTGGCGTAGCGGTGTGGAACGGCAAGGTGTATGTCGGCGTGCTCGACGGCCGCCTGGAAGCCATCGACGCCAAGACCGGGCAGAAGGTCTGGAGCGTCGATACCCGTACCGACCCGAGCCGCAGCATCACCATTACCGGTGCGCCGCGCATCGTCAAAGGCAAGGTCATCATCGGTAACGGCGGCGCCGAGTTCGGCGTGCGCGGTTACATCACTGCCTACGACGCCGAGACGGGCAAACAGGACTGGCGCTTCTTCACCGTGCCCGGTGACCCCAAGGAAATGCCCAAAGGCAAAGGCATGGAAATTGCCGCCAAAACCTGGTTCGGCGACAACTACGCCAAGCAGGGCGGTGGCGGTACGGTGTGGGACTCGATGTCCTACGACCCCGAATTGAACCTGCTGTATATCGGCGTGGGCAACGGCTCGTCGTGGAACCCGCGCATTCGCAGTGAAGGCCGTGGCGACAACCTGTTCCTGTCGTCCATCGTCGCCATCAACCCGGATAACGGCGAATACGTCTGGCACTACCAGACCACCCCTGGCGATGCCTGGGACTACACCGCCACCGCGCACATCATGCTGGTGGACATGGAAATCAACGGCAAGCAGCGCAAGGTGCTGATGCAGGCGCCGAAAAACGGCTTCTTCTACGTGATCGACCGCGCCACCGGCGAATTGCTCTCAGCGAAAAACTTTATTCCGATCAACTGGGCCACCGGCGTGGACATGAAAACCGGCCGGCCGATCCGCAACGAAAAAGTCTCGGACTACTGGAAAGACCCGGAGAAAAAAGCCCGTCTGATTCAGCCCGCTTTCTGGGGCGCGCATGACTGGCAGCCCATGTCGTACAACCCGGCCACGGGCCTGGTGTATATCCCGGCGCACATCATGTCGGCCATGTACCAGGACGTTGAAGGGGCACCGCCGCGCTCCAAGTTCAAGAGCATTTACCAGCTTGATGTGAACACCGGCATGATGCCCGAAGACCCCGAGGGCCTGCGCAAGATCGCCGACACCTGGACCGGCAAGCTTATCGCCTGGGACCCGGTCAAGCAGGAAGCCCGTTGGGAAGTGCCGTACAGCACCATCTTCAACGGTGGCACCCTGAGCACCGCCGGCAACCTGGTGTTTGAAGGCACCGCCAATGGCCGCGTAGTGGCCTATACCGCCGACAAGGGCACCAAGGTCTGGGAATCGCCCGCTAACACCGGCGTGATGGCCGCACCAGTGACCTATGAAGTGGACGGCGAGCAGTACGTAACCTTTATGGCTGGCTGGGGCGGCGCGTTCTCGACCTTTGCCGGCGCCTTGTCGCTGCAGGCCGGGGTTAAACCCAACGCCCAGGTGCTCACCTACAAACTCGGCGGTATCGCCAAGTTGCCAGCGCTCAAAGACCGCTTCGCTGACCGCAAACCCGAGCCGCCGAAACTGACCGGCACCACCGCGCAGATCGACCAGGGCCGTGAACTGTTCAACGGCAGCTGCTCGCAATGCCACGGCATCAACGCCATCAGCGGCGGCGTAGTGCCGGACCTGCGCACCCTGAGCAAGGAAAACCACGAGCGCTTCCTCGGCATCATCTACGGCGGGCGCATTCCCGACGGCATGCCGTCGTTCCAGGGCCACCTCGATCTGCAACAGGCCGAGGCCGTGCACCAGTACCTGATCAAGCGCGCCTACGATCTGCAAGACCAACTGGCCGCCGCCAAGAAAACCGCCAGCAAGTGATATTCAGCCGCCCGCTGCGGCGGGCGTTTTTGTCTGAACAGGAGAGACCGGTATGAGCAACATCCTGACCTACGAGAACTACATCGATAACGCCTTTATCGGCAGCGAAGAGCTGATCGAGGTGTACAACCCGGCCAACGCCGAGCTGCTGGCCCGTGTGCCGCAAGCCACCAACGTACAAGTGGAACGCGCCATTGCCGCCGCGCGCAAAGCGCAAAAAGGCTGGGCGGCAAAACCTGCTATCGAACGCGCCGGTTACCTGCGCAAAATCGCTCAGAAAGTGCGCGACAACGCCGAGCGCCTGGCGCGCATCATCACCCAGGAGCAAGGCAAGGTGCCGGGCCTGGCGATGGTGGAAGTGAACTTCACCGCCGACTACCTCGACTACATGGCCGAGTGGGCGCGCCGCCTGGAAGGCGAAGTGCTGACCAGCGACCGTCCGGGCGAGCACATCTTTCTGCAACGCAAGCCGCTGGGCGTGGTGGCCGGCATTTTGCCGTGGAACTTCCCGTTCTTTCTGATCGCCCGCAAGATGGCGCCGGCGCTGATTACCGGCAACACCATCGTGATCAAACCCAGCGAAGAGACGCCGATCAACTGCTTCGAATTCGCCCGCCTGGTGGCTGAAACCGACTTGCCAACGGGCGTGTTCAACGTCGTCAGCGGCACCGGCGCCGGTGCTGGCCATGCGCTGACCAGCCATGCCGGTATCGACCTCATCAGCTTCACCGGCAGCGTGCTGACCGGCTCGCGCATCATGGCCGCTGCTGCACCCAACATCACCAAACTCAACCTCGAACTGGGCGGCAAAGCGCCGGCCATTGTGCTGGGTGATGCCGATCTGGACCTGGCGGTTAACGCCATTACCGCCTCGCGGGTCATCAACACCGGGCAAGTGTGCAACTGCGCCGAGCGGGTGTATGTCGAGCGCAAGGTGGCGGATGAATTTATCGACAAGCTCGCCAGCGCCATGGCCGCGACCAAGTACGGTGATCCATCGGTGGATGCTGATCTGGATATGGGGCCGCTGGTAAACCAGATCGGCTTGGACAAAGTTGCGCAGATGGTGAAAACCGCAAGCGCGCAGGGCGCGCAGATCATCACTGGCGGCGCCGTGGCTGATCTGGGCAAGGGTTTCCACTACCAGCCAACCGTATTGGCCGGCTGCAACGCCGATATGGAAATCATGCGCAAGGAAATCTTCGGGCCGGTGTTGCCGGTGCAGATTGTCGATGACCTGGACGAGGCCATTGCGTTGGCCAACGACAGTGAATACGGGCTGACGTCGTCGTTGTATACGCGCAACTTGAGCGCGGCGATGAAGGCTGCGCGGGAGATTGATTTTGGTGAGACGTATATCAACCGGGAGAACTTCGAGGCCATGCAGGGGTTCCACGCCGGCACGCGTAAATCCGGGATTGGTGGGGCGGATGGCAAGCATGGGTTGTATGAGTTTACGCATACCCATGTGGTTTATATCCAGGAGTAAATCGCTGGGATTGGTTTAGGTAAGCAGTGCTTTTTGGCGGGCTCGTATACACGGTATGGGTCCGCTTTTTTTTGCTTTGGTTTTTGCGGTTTGATTCATTAGCGTGGGCGCTGGACGTTTTGTTTCGCGCCTTACGCGGGACTGTCAGATTTTTTGTGTGCGGGCCGGTAACGGCCTGCCGTTAGGCAGGCCATGCTTTTACCAGGTTGGCCTGATAAATCGATCTCCGT
>NZ_BSFN01000034.1 GCF_027922365.1 Pseudomonas turukhanskensis | reverse complement strand
GATGCGCCGAGCAGCCGCGGCGGACAAACCAAACAAAGCGACACCAGCAGCACTACCCCCAGCAACACAGCGCCAGACGTAAACATAGCGAAAGGCAACCACAACTACGCCGACGCACCGGCGGCCAAACCCAAACAGACCGTCGACCCGCGCGTAATCGCCACTACCGATACCAGCAACCCGGCCGCAAACAAGGCCGTGCAAAACCTGGCTAGCAACTCAGCCCCAGACGTAAACGCACCGACAAGTACCCGCAACTCCGCCGACACCCCGGCGGCACAAACCAAACAGAACGTCGACCCGCGCGTAGTCACCAATACCGATACCAACAACCCGGCCGCAAACAACACCGTAAAAACTCTGGCCAGCAACTCAGCCCCAGACGTAAACCTACCGACAAGTACCCGCAACTCCGCCGACGCTCCGGCGGCACAAACCAAACAGAACTTCGACCAACGCGTGATCGTCAACACCGATACCAGTGATCCGGCGGTCAACAAGGCTGTGCAAAACCTGGCCAACAAACACCCGGACAACAGCGTGGTCATCGCGCCAAACGCTGACGGCAGCCACACCATTGTGCAAGGCACGCTCGCCAATGGCGGCAGCACCAAGGTTGAAGTGGTGGGGCACGGTAAAAACCAAGCGGTGGGTGGTTTGGACAGCAAGCAAATCACCGACGTGGTGAAAAACCTGGCCAGCGACGGCAAAACCCAGGTCGACAAAGTGGCGCTGGTGGGCTGCGGCACCGCGTGCGCCAAAGACGGCAATAGCCTGGTCACCGACGTAAGCAACCTGCTGGCCCAGCAAGGTGCAACCACCGAGGTGAAGGGCTATGAAACGAGCGTAAAGGTCAATGAGCAAGGCCGTAAAACGCCTGCCGCAGATGGCGACAGCGACGCTCTTGGGAAAAATGGCTTACCGCAGGGCAACGCAGGCGGCAATACCTATGTGGATGGGGGTGCAACTAGACCCCCCAGCCCGCAACCGGACTACCCCGGCGCTGGCACTGGTAGACCTAATGTTGGCGGCGCAGAAAGCGATATTTATGCAAGTAGACCGCCGAGCCCGGCGCCGGACTATCCCGACGCCAGCGCTGGGAGACCTAATGTTGCTGGCAACGATGGTTATTTGCGGGCACAAGACGGGGGGGCAGGTACAGCAAATAACAGGGACGATGGCTACGCCGTTATCGATGGGTTGAGCTCTGGCCGTGTTGGTGCAGAAAGCGATATTTATGCAAGTAGACCGCCGAGCCCGGCGCCGGACTACCCCGACGCCAGCGCTGGGAGACCTAATGTTGCTGGCAACGATGGTTCTCTGCGGGCACAGGACATGGGGACTGGTGCAGCAAATAGCAGGGACGATGGCTACGCCGTTATCGATGGGCTGAGCTCTGGTCGTGTTGATGCAGCAAGCGATATCTATGTGGATGTGGGTTCAACCAGACCCTCCAGCATGGCGCCGGATTACACCGACGCCCGCACAGAGAGACCTATGGTTGCTGGCAACGATGGTTCTCTGCGGGCACAGGACATGGGGACTGGTGCAGCAAATAGCAGGGACGATGGCTACGCCGTTATCGATGGGCTGAGCTCTGGTCGTGTTGATGCAGCAAGCGATATCTATGTGGATGTGGGTTCAACCAGGCCCTCCAGTCCGGCGCCGGATTACACCGATGCCCGCACAGAGAGACCTGTGGTTGCTGGCAACGATGGTTCTCTGCGGGCACAGGACATGGGGACTGGTACAGCAAATAACGGGGACGATGGCTACGCCGTTATCGATGGGCTGAGCTCTGGTCGTGTTGATGCAGCAAGCGATATCTATGTGGATGTCGGTTCAACCAGGCCCTCCAGTCCGGCGCCGGATTACACCGACGCCCGCACAGAGAGACCTATGGTTGCTGGCAACGATGGTTCTCTGCGGGCACAGGACATGGGGACTGGTGCAGCAAATAGCAGGGACGATGGCTACGCCGTTATCGATGGGCTGAGCTCTGGTCGTGTTGATGCAGCAAGCGATATCTATGTGGATGTGGGTTCAACCAGGCCCTCCAGTCCGGCGCCGGATTACACCGACGCCCGCACAGAGAGACCTATTGTTGCGGGCAACGATAGTTATTTGCAGGCGCAGGACATGGGGACTGGTACGGCAAATAGCAGGGACGATGGCTACGCCGTTATCGATGGGCTGAGCTCTGGTCGTGTTGATGCAGCAAGCGATATCTATGTGGACGTGGGTGCAACCAGACCCTCCAGCCCGGCGCCGGATTACACCGACGCCAGCGACGCGCCGGCGGCACAAACCAAACAGACCTTCGACCAGCGCGTAATCGTAAATACCGACACCCGCGATCCGGCGGTCAATAAAGCTGTGCAAAACCTGGCCAACAAACACCCGGACAACAGCGTGGTCATCGCGCCAAAAGCCGACGGCAGCCACACCGTTCTACAAGGCACGCTAGCCAATGGCGGCAGCACCAAGGTTGAAGTGGTGGGGCACGGTAAAGACCAAGCGGTGGGCGGTTTGGACAGCAAGCAAATCACCGACGTAGTGAAAAACCTCGCCAGCGAAGGCAAAACCCAGGTCGACAAAGTGGCGCTGGTTGGCTGCGGCACGGCGTGTGCGAAGGACGGCAATAGCCTGGTTAACGACGTAAGTAACCTGCTAGCCCAGCAAGGTGCAACCACCGAGGTGAAAGGCTATGAAACGGGCGTAAAGGTCAATGAGCAAGGCCGTAAAACGCCTGCAGCAGAGGGCGACATAGACGCGCTGGGCAAGAACGCGCCCCTAGGTGCGACGGAGCAAAATAAACTCGGTCAAGAGCAGAGCCAACAGAAAAAAGTTGAACCGGAATATGCCAATGGCTACTGGGAAAACGGCAAATTTGTTAGCAATGCGGACAACTTAATACACCAAGCCAAGCAAGAAAAGGTTATCAGCAGCGAGTATGCAGAGTTTCTTGATAAAGCCAGAAAAGAAGTGAGCTTGAAACTGGAAACAGGTCCAGTATTCGTCGGCGAAACGCACACCAAGCCAGAAGGTTCGCTGCTGATAAGACAGATGATCCTAGACGGAAAAGTAAGCGCACTAACAGTGGAGTCGCCACCGCATGAAAACACGCTAGCAAAAACAATGCGCGGCCGGGAACTACTGAATCTGATAGCCGATAGCGGTTATCGCTCGCTTGAAGACTATTTAAATAATGCCCCTTTTTCCGATGGGTATAGAAAGCCCAAAGAAATTCAAGATGGGCTAATCTATCTTCTGGAAAAACAATGGGTGGAGAAATCAACGAAAGAAATACTTCCACGCAACAAGTTGCTTATTGAGGCACTATCGTCCGGAATAAAACTGAATTTTGTTGATACCGAGATCAGAACCGGAGTTCGCCAAAATGATATGGAGCAACGCAACAATTACATGGCTGAAAGAATAAAAGAAACTCCAAGTACAACAATGCCAGGCGCCATTGGGATATTCGGCGCCGAGCATTTGCGGATACAACTGAAAGACTCCGCACTAAACCCTGGCCTGCAGAAATTAGCGGGTGTAGATGACTCGCGGACCTATGATTTGTCTGCGGCATTTGAGGACAAGGTAAGCGGCATTCGCCAGCCGAGATGGGGAGAGTTAAGCAAGGAGTCTAATCCCCAGCAGAGAGCCCGCGAATCGGAGCTGGAACCCTTTAAGTGGAATAATGAGACCTCCACTTATGAGCCGCAGCAGTACACCGGTCGCGTCATATTAGACGTCAACGATGGAGATAGGAGTTTGCTACAGGCGCAGAGTATTCTAAAAAAATATCCCAGCAACACTATTTACTTCAAAACTACAGGTACAGAATTCGACTACCAAAGCGGAGTATATTACAACATAAATAACCAAGAAAACATCAAGATATATCTCTTGGGCAACAACAAGGAACGTGAAAAAGCCATAGACGCCAACAAGCTTTTCAAGCATCTCTCTACGAAGGAGATAAATATTTCCAGCGTTAAAAAAATAGCGAATCCTGAGCGTCTACCTGCCCTATCTGGAAGCGCTACTGAAACCAGCCCTGACATGCCTACACAGATGCAAAAAATAACAAAACCGCCGGTAGCGCCAAAATCGAAAAGAACCATGGAAAAGCCGCCCCTTCCCGCAAAGCCAGTCAATGCGCTCACCCCCGGTAACGTGACGACAGGTCAAGGCATCAGCAGCCAGCGTAACAGCGATACAGGAAAAACAGAGTCCGCGCATGCCACCGAAGCCACTCAAAACAATGCCTCGCCCCAAGTGCCGAAGACCAAACAGGTTTTCGATCAGCGCGTAATCGTCAATACCGACACCCGCGATCCGGCGGTCAATAAAGCTGTGCAAAACCTGGCCAACAAACACCCGGACAACAGCGTGGTCATCGCGCCAAAAGCCGACGGCAGTCACACCGTTCTACAAGGCACGCTAGCCAATGGCGGCAGCACCAAGGTTGAAGTGGTGGGGCACGGTAAAGACCAAGCGGTGGGCGGTTTGGACAGCAAGCAAATCACCGACGTGGTGAAAAACCTGGCCAGCAACGGCAAAACCAGCATCGACAAACTGGCGCTGGTGGGCTGTGGCACGGCGTGTGCGAAGGACGGCAATAGCCTGGTAAACGACGTAAACCGTCTGTTGCAACAGCAAGGTGCAACCACCGAGGTGAAGGGTTATGAAACAGCCGTAAAGGTCAATGAACAAGGCCGTAAAAAGCCCGCAGCAGAGGGCGCCATAGACGCGCTGGGCAAAGGCAGTGCGCCCACAAAACCCGTTGCCACTGCGCAGGGCGATGCCGCCATCGACGACGCATTGGCCGACCTGAAAGGGGCCTACGCACAACTGGGTGCCAACACATCGACCGCTGGCATGGCGGCGGCCCCAAGGGATATTCGACGTTTTGCGGATATGCAATTCACTGACAATTTCCACTCGGCACCTACGACCGGCGGGATTATCAATGGTCATATGGTCGGCGATAACACGCTGTTGGCCATGCAATATCCAGGAGTAGGCAAATCGCTGCCTGACCGGGCCGCGAAGGATCAGGCTTACCTAGTCAACTTTGCCGACACGCTGAGCCAGGTGCACACGGTCGTCGACCTGACCAATCTGGCCGACAGGGATAAACACAACTTGCTTGATTACCGCCCCATGGACCGAGCGGACAAGCCGTTTGAGGCCGGCGGGTTTAAAGCTGATTTCCTGCTTAACGATGTAGTCGAAGTCGCCGGTATCGATTCCGCTGTGAAGGGCAAACTGAACGTGAGCCTTACCTCGCCCGATGGGAAAACAACCGAGACCTCGGTTAACTACCTGAATGCGCCGGTGGTGGACCACGGCACCATGGATACCAACTGGCTGAACGCCATAGCAAGTGAAATCAATAACGCCCGAACCGCCGCTAGGGACGAAGGGAAATGCGTGGGGGTGCATTGCACCGCTGGCGTTGGACGTACCGGGCTCGCCATTGTCGCCGCGCAACTGCAAGACGCCCACAACGCCGGAGTACTCACCAGCAGTAATACCAAATCGACGGTCGATGGCCTGATTCAGGAGCTGCGCCAACAACGCGGCAAATTGATGGTGCAGACTGACGCGCAGTACGGGAAGTTGCTGGAGTATTCCAAGCAGTTGGCGGCCGGTGACTTCGCGGCCCATGACTACGCCAACCTGCGGGACATAAGCGACGCACTTAAAGGGGCGGAAGGTGGAACTGACAACGTGGTCGTCAGCTCGGGCGATTACGTGAATGTGCAAGTCAAGGACGGTAAGGCCCAGGTCGTGTCTGAGGTAACGCCGAATACCGTTGCCAAGGGCACTGGGGACTACATCAATGTAGAGATAAAAGATGGCAAGGCTCAGGTGGTTCCTGAAGTCGCGCTCAAACCTCAATTGATGCCTGACATCGCGTCCAGCACGAAAGTGGCGCCTGAAGTTGCGCCTAAACCAAAAGCGGCGCCTGAAGTTGCGCCCAAACCAAAAGTGGCGCCTGAAGTTTCGCCCAAACCAAAAGTGGCGCCTGAAGTTTCGCCTAAACCAAAAATGGCGCCTGAGGTTGCTCCCAAACCGAAAGTGCCACCAGTGCCCGCAAAACCGGGTGCTCATTCAGCCGACGATAGCACCACGGCTGCGTTGGAAAACGCGCCACTGCGGGTGCGAGAAGCCAGGCAAGATGCCTTGCAACGCAGACGGGGGGCTGTTCTAGATGCGGGCTCTAACCACCAGGTTGTGGTGCAGGTCGGTGATGACAATCTCACCACTGATGCAGCGAAAAACCTGACAGGCAAACATCCTACCGACTCCACCCATTATGTTATGCAGGCCGATGGCAGTCTGAAGCTGGTTTACGGCCCTGCCCAAACCATCGCCGGTCAAAGGCTGAAAGTGCAGGTGGTGGGCCATGGCAGCGCCGATGGCGCGACCATTGGTGGCGCCGATATCGATGCGCTGAGAAATATCGTCGACCAGGTCACCCAGCAATTTGGAGACCAACCGAACAAGATCACTCTGGCAGGCTGCAATACCGCAGCCTGTCTGGCTGCCAATCTGCAAGAACAATATCCGCATATAAAAATAGCCGGCTTTGATACCACTCGGGCCATTGATGCCGATGGCCGTAAGCGCAATGTTGATGCCGATGATCCGCGGGCGTTGATGGACGACCGAACTGACTTGCCAGGCGCCTCTGGGGACGCGCCCATCTCGCCGCGAGGCCGAGGAGGTATTGCCAATCCGATACGTGAAGCGTTTTTTGGCTCCAAGGACACTATTGGTGTGATCGAGCCCCACATCCAGGCCAACATAGACCATCGGGTCGCCCGCAATCTTGCCGAGGAAGTCGAGTTGCCAGGCAAGGCTGGCAACCTGCGTGGTTATCTCTATAAAGCCAGCGAGGCTGCGCCGGTAGACAAGGTTGTGCTCTTCCTCCATGGCTCGGGTGGCGGCGGCCAGACCCAAGCCCTTGAAGTGGTCGATGAATACAAAGCCCGAGGTATTTCAGTGCTTGCAGTGGATGGGCGCGGGTACGGCAATAGCGACGGAAAACCCTCGGAAAAGGGCCTTTACGCAGATGCCGCGTCTATGTATGACTACTTGGTAAATATTAAAAAAGTTGACCCGAAAAGCATTTTGATCCAAGGCTATTCAATGGGGGCACCTGTCGCGGCGAAGCTGGCCGCCAAGCAGTCTGTTCAGGGTAAACCGGTCGGCGGGTTACTGCTGGATCGGCCGATGCCAAGTACCGTCCAGGCATTGGAAGCCCACAAAGATGCTTTCTGGAATCCTCTGGGACTCGGGTCGCTGGTGGCCAAGACCGTGAACGGTCGGTTCAGTGTGGTCACCAACCTCAAGGGGCTGTCAGATACGCCCGTGATGCTGTTGAGTGACAGCGAAGGATTAGGCCTGCAGGCCGAAATTCTGCGCGGCCGGCTGGAAAACAGAGGCTATTCGGTCAAGGGTGAGCAGACCCCCTATGAACACACCGACGGTCGGGCCCTGATGGCAGATTATGCCGACAAGATCACCGAGCAGTTCTTTAAAGGAGCGTCCAACTCTGCGCAGGAGCCGAATAAAGTAAAGGCTCACCTTGCGCCTGCCGTGCCTGGCACGTCCCACGCGCAGCGCGACGGAAACGGCGACGGCGACGCTGCAGCAGCGGCCGAGGGGCAGCCGCAGTTGCGCGACAAGGTTAACCCGCGAGCACTGTTAGCAGAGGTCCTTCAGCAACGGCGTAAGGGTATGATTTTGAAGGACGGCACCGCAGTGCAGGACGATAAAGAGCAGGGCGGTGTGCCGCTGGGGCAGGACGGTCGAGCGTTTGATGATCCTGCTGCATCGGCTGGCGAACAGCGCCAACACCTCCACAATGACGCTGACGCCCAGACCGCAAAACCAAACAAACCTTCGACCAGCACCTAATCGTAAATACCGATACCCGAAATCGGCAATTACGCCGAGCTGGTCCTCAGCCTCAGAAAGCCGTGAGTTGAGACCTGGCTTCGAGCCTAAATAAAAAAGCCTGCTGGCGGTCTCCCGTCAGCAGGCTTTTTTGTCGGTGCTCGTTTAGCTGACTTTCAACACCAACTTGCCAAAGTTCTCGCCGCTGAACAGCTTCAACAAGGTCTCGGGGAAGGTCTCCAACCCGTCGACGATATCTTCTTTGCTCTTCAACTTGCCGGCTGCCATCCAGCCGCCCATTTCCTTGGCGGCGTCGGCGAACTGGCTGGCGTAGTCCATTACTACAAAGCCTTCCATACGCGCGCGGTTAACCAGCAAGGAAAGGTAGTTGGCCGGGCCTTTGACGTTTTCTTTGTTGTTGTACTGGCTGATGGCGCCGCAGATCACGATGCGGGCCTTGGGCGCGATACGGGTCAGCACGGCGTCGAGGATATCGCCGCCGACGTTGTCGAAATACACGTCTACGCCTTTGGGGCATTCACGTTTCAGCGCGGCGTGCAGGTCTTCGTTTTTGTAGTCGATCACGCCGTCAAAGCCCAATTCGTCTTTGAGCAGTTGGCATTTCTCGGCACCACCGGCAATACCCACTACGCGGCAGCCTTTGATCTTGGCGATCTGGCCGACCACGCTGCCCACGGCTCCGGCTGCACCGGAAATCACCACGGTGTCGCCTTCTTTAGGCTGGCCGACGTCGAGAAAGGCGAAGTAGGCGGTCATGCCGGTCATGCCCAGAGCCGACAGGTACAGCGGCAGCGGGGCGCGGCTTGGGTCTACGGCGTAGAAGCCTTTGGGCTCGCCGAGGAAGTAGTCCTGCACACCCAGGGCGCCGTTGACGTAAGTGCCCACCGGGAATTTATCGTTTTGCGAGGCAACCACTTTGCCTACGCCCAGGGCGCGCATCACTTCGCCAATGCCCACCGGCGGGATATAGGACTTGGCGTCGTTCATCCAGCCGCGCATGGCCGGGTCGAGGGACAGGTATTCGTTTTTCACCAGAATCTGACCGGGGCCGGGCTCGCCCACGGGATTTTCCACATAGCTGAACGTGTCGCGGCTCGGCAGACCGACGGGGCGCTGAGCGAGCAGGAATTGACGGTTGAGTTGGGTGGTCATGGCAAACACTCATGGCAGGGAAACAGTGGTGATAGACCGCTACGGGGCCAAGGGCAAGGTTTGATCACCAGCGGAATGCACGCTTATCCATCTGCTAAATGCCTCGGCACGGGTATTTATCACTGCGCTGGATAATCGCTCCTCGTGGCATTTAATAGTGCTGACATGGGCACCATCGTGCTGGCTAGACTTGCCCGCTATAACAATTCGATACCACTAAAGAGGGATAAAGGAATGAGCATGACTTTCTCCGGCCAGGTTGCCCTGGTAACCGGTGCTGGCAATGGCATTGGCCGCGCCACCGCGCAGGCGTTTGCAGCCGAGGGCCTCAAGGTAGTGGTGTCGGATGTCGACGTGGCCGGCGGCGAAGGCACCGTGGCACTGATCCGTGAGGCAGGCGGCGATGCCACCTTTATCCGCTGCGACGTGACCCGGGACGCTGAGGTGCAGGCGCTGATGGCGGGTGTGGTCGAGGCCTACGGTCGTCTGGACTATGCCTTTAACAACGCCGGCATCGAGATCGAGAAAGGCCGCGTGGCCGAGGGCAACGAAGCCGAGTTCGACGCCATCATGAACGTCAACGTCAAAGGCGTATGGCTGTGCATGAAGTACGAACTGCCGCTGATCATGGCCCAAGGTGGCGGCGCCATCGTCAACACCGCTTCGGTTGCGGGCTTGGGCGCGGCGCCGAAGATGAGCATCTATGCCGCGTCCAAGCATGCGGTGATCGGCCTGACCAAATCGGCCGCCATCGAATACGCCAAGAAGAAAATCCGCGTCAACGCTGTTTGCCCGGCGGTGATCGACACCGATATGTACCGTCGTGCCCACGAGGCTGATCCAACCAAGGCCAACTTTGTGGCGGCTATGCACCCGGTCGGCCGTATC
This sequence comes from Pseudomonas turukhanskensis, assembly GCF_027922365.1. Classification (GTDB taxonomy): domain Bacteria; phylum Pseudomonadota; class Gammaproteobacteria; order Pseudomonadales; family Pseudomonadaceae; genus Aquipseudomonas; species Aquipseudomonas turukhanskensis. The sequence continues at coordinate 20,560 of NZ_BSFN01000034.1, read as the reverse complement.
GGCAAGGTGGAAGAAATTGCCGCCGCCGTGATGTACCTGTGCAGTGATAACGCTGCGTTTACCACCGGGCATTCGTTGGCGGTGGATGGTGGTTCTACTGCGATTTGATCGGCTGAGGGGTTGGCGGTGACCTGACAGATTCTGGGTCCCCGCCTGCGCGGGGACGACGGAGTTAGACGCCATCATCACCGTCATTCCCGCGCAGGCGGGAATCCAGAATCCCGAGCCGTACGCGTCAGTTCAACGTTTGGTATTTCAGACTCAACCCCAACTCACACGACTCCCCCTTCGCCAACAACCGCAACCCCGGCCGCCCTGGCAGGTGGTGCGCGTTTACCGGGTGGCTGACCGGTTCGAAGCAAAAGAACGGTTTGTCCAACGGGCAGAACAATAGAAAAAACTCGCTGCCAGTCCCGTGCACTTCCAGCTCGTACCCTAAATCCGCCTGGGTGATCAGCGCTCGGCCATCCCACCCGGTAAACCCGTTGTCCACCAGCTCATTGGGCAGCGCCGCGCCGTCGCCAAAATTCCACGCTGGCGGCAGCTCAACCAACTCCGTCGGCAAACGCCCTTCATCGCACAGCCACACCTGCTCGGCCTGTACTTGAAGCTGTGTAGCGGCCGTGCGCGGCAGATAGGGATGCAGCCCCAGCCCATGCCAGCACGGCTGCTCTGCCAGATGGGTGACGTGCAGTTCGATACTCAGTCGCCCGTTTTCCAGGCCGATGCGCTGCTGCGCGCGGTACGCAAATGGCACCTGGCTTTGCAGCTCGAGCAGCACCTGCGAGGCGCTGTGTTCAAGCACCGCCCACGGCTGTTGCCAGGCGCTGCCATGAATGGGCAGCGGGTCGTTGCTGGCGTTGGGGCTGAGCGCCAGCCAACCCTGCGGACAGTCAAAACCACCGTTGGCAATCCGGTTGGACCAGGGCACCAGCGGATAACAGCCCAACTGCCGCGGCCCTTCGATTTCGGGCGGGCAGGGGCGCAGCAGGTTCAGGCCATCGCTCAGGCGCGTCCAGGCCACCAGGCTGCCGCCGATGGCAGGCGCTACCGACAAGCGGGTGAGGGCGTCTTCGATGCTGATGAGGTCGTTGGCGTTCATAGGCATAGCAACCTTTAGGAAGTGGCGAACGTTGGTGTGCGAAAGGATGTCGTTATGCCGCAGCTTTGCTGCGTTTGCGGGGGTGTCATCGTACAACCGCTGGGATATGATGGCGGCCTGCCCGTTAGCCGAGAATGACCGTCCCCATGGAAATCCCAAGCCCCCAGCCACGTGTGCGCCGCAAGCATCGCAGCCTCGCCCAGGAGTTGGTGACCGAACTGTCGCAGCAGATCCGCGACGGCCAGATCAAGCGGGGCGAAAAGCTGCCTACCGAGTCGGCGATCATGGAAGCGCAAGGCGTGAGCCGCACCGTGGTACGTGAAGCGCTGTCGCGGTTGCAGGCCTCGGGCCTGGTGGAAACCCGCCATGGCATCGGCACGTTCGTGTTGGATACCCCAAGCCCAAGTGGCTTTCGGATCGACCCTGCCACCATCGTCACCCTGCGCGACGTGCTGGCCATTCTCGAATTTCGGATCAGCCTGGAAGTGGAGTCTGCCGGCCTCGCCGCACAACGCCGCACCGACGCCCAACTGCAAGCCATGCGTGACGTGCTTGATGCCTTGCGCGAAAGCGCGGCCCATTCCGGTGATGCGGTGGTCTCGGATTTCCAGTTCCACCTGCTGATTGCCGAAGCCACCGGCAACCGCTATTTCACCGACATCATGAGCCACCTGGGCACCAGCATCATTCCGCGTACGCGGCTCAATTCGGCGCGCATTGCCCAAGATGACCAACGCCATTACATGGCCCGCCTGGAACGTGAGCACGAGCAGATTTTCGAAGCCATTGCCCGCCAGGATTCCGATGCCGCGCGCGCTGCCGTGCGCCTGCACCTGACCAACAGCCGCGAGCGCCTGCGCCAGGCACATGAAGCCGCCCAGGCGGGCCAGGAATAAGGCACTTCAGGCACGCCTGCGGTAGGTGAGCAGCACAATGCCGCTCACCACAATCAGCCCGCCGACAATCTGCCCGGCGCTTAGCAGCTGCCCCAGAATCAGCCAGCCAAACACCAGGCTGGCCACCGGTTCCACGTTCATCACCGGCGCGTTGCGGGCCATGTCCAGGCGCGTCATGCAGATGAACAGCAGCGAAAACGCAAAGCCATAAAGCACCACCAGGCAAGCCAAGGCGACCCAGCCGGCGCTTGCGCTCGGCAGGCTGACGCCGCCGGGCATTACGCCGCTGAACCCGGCAATGGCCACGCTGGAAAACACGATAAGCATGGTGAGCATGCTGCGCACTGTGCCCTTCATGGCCGACAGCTTGTTGTCGGTAATCCACAGCGCCACGGCAAACACTGCGGCAGCGCTCACGCCGAACAGCACGCCCTCGAACCACTCGATACCATCGTCCACGCCGTTCAAGCGCTCGGGCACATCCAGGGCAAAGACCAGGCCAAACAGAATCACCCCCATCAACACCAGCGACCGCGGCGTTGGCCGAGCGCCGCCCAAGGCCCAGGTCAGCAGCACCAGCAGAATGGGCGCGATATTGACGATCAGCAGCGCCAGCGCCACCGGAATGCGCGCCACAGTGGAGTACACACAAAAGCTTTGAGTGGCGATCAACAAGCCCAGCGCCAACTGCCACGGCCAGGTGCCAGTCGGCAATTTCAGCGAATCACGCCGCCACCAAACCAGGCCCGCCAGTACCAAGGTCGTCACTCCCGAGCGACAGAGAATCGCCAGCAGCAGACCGGTGTCATGGTCGAAGGCAATGCGCGCAGCGATATGGTTGCCGGCAAAGCAGCTGGCCAACAGGGCCAGGGTGAGTACGGCGATATGGCGGGGGAAGAGGGCAGGGGTAGGCATGACCATCCGTAGGGCGAATATCGCCAAGCGATATCCGCCGGTATGCACGTTGAGACCGAGGCGGCGGATATCCGCGATGCGGATATTCGCCCTACATTTAGAGCACTACGCTCGGCAACCACAACGAAATGGCGGGGATGTACGTTACAGCCATCAGCACCGCAAACAACGCCACGTAGAACGGCAGCAGCGCTTTTACGGTGGCTTCGATGGACACCTTGCCCACCGCTGCACCGACGAACAACACCGCGCCCACTGGTGGGGTAATCAAACCAATGCCCAGGTTCACCAGCATGATCATGCCGAAGTGCACCGGGTCGACGCCGAAGCTGGTAACCACCGGCAGCAGAATCGGGGTCAGGATCAGGATCAGCGGCGCCATGTCCATCACGGTGCCCAGCAGCAGCAACATTACGTTGATGCACATCAGAATCACGTAACGGTTGTCCGACAGGGTGAGGAACGCGGTGGTGATCTTGGTCGGGATTTCCATCAGCGTCAGGATGTAGCCAAAGCTGGCGGCGAAACCGATAAGGATCATCACGATGGCAATGGTGCGCCCGGCCCGGTGCATCAGCTTGGGCAGATCACGCCATTTGTAGTCGCGGTAGATAAACATGGTGACGAAGAACGACCAGAGCACGGCAATGGCTGCCGACTCGGTAGCAGTAAACACGCCGGACAGAATGCCGCCCAGGATGATCACCATGGCCATTAGGCCCCACAGCGCTTCGGCGGCAATTTTCAGCGCCTTGCGCATTGGGATCACTTCCCCTTTGGGGTAGTTGCGCTTGCGGGCGAAGATCATGCACAGAATCATCATTACGGCACTGAGCATCAGACCCGGGCCTATACCGGCCATAAACAGCGAGGCAATCGACACAGTGCCGCCGGCGGCGAGCGAGTAAAGCACGGAGTTGTGGCTAGGCGGGGTCAGCAGCGCTTGCACCGAGCCGCTTACAGTAACGGCGGTGGAAAAGTCGCGGGGGTAACCGGCTTTTTCCATTTCCGGAATCAGTACCGAACCCACCGAGGCGGTGTCGGCCACCGAGGAGCCGGAGATGGCGCCAAAGAACGTCGAGGCCATGATGTTGACCAGCGACAGACCACCGCGCACAAACCCCACGCACACGCCGGCCAGGGCCACAAGGCGCCGTGACATACCGCCCTCGGCCATGATCGCGCCGGCCAGTACGAAGAACGGAATCGCCAGCAGCGAGAACTTGTTCACCCCGCCCGCCACCTGAATCATCAGGGCGTCAAAGGGAATATCGATCCACCAGGCACCGATCAACGCCGACAAACCCAGTGCATAGGCCACGGGCATGCCGATCAGAATCAGCACGATAAAACTGCCCAACAGAATTAGCGCATCCATTTATTTGGCCCCCTGGGCTTCTTCAACGTCATAGCTCATGACGCGGCGTTTGCTTTGGTCGCCCAAGAACAGTTTTTCCAATACGAAGATCAGGGTGATCACCCCTCCGATAGGAATCGGCAGGTAGGAGATACCCACACGCAGAGACGGCATTTCACCCAGGAACTGGTTCCAGGTGCCGGCGCAGAGCTTGGCGCCTTTGACGATCATGAACACGCAGATCAGGGCCATCAGCAGTTGCACCACAACCGCCAGAATTTGACGCATGGCCGGTGGCATGCGGTCGGTGGCCATGTTGACGGCCATATGGGCACCGGCGCGGTAGCTGGCGGCAGCGCCGAAAAAGGTGAACACCACCATCAGCAGAATCGCCGTCGGCTCGGGCCAACTGGAGCCGCTGCCGAGCACGTAACGGGCAAAAATGCCCCAGGGAATAATCAGAGTCATGACCAGTACCGATATACCGGCGATGCCGATGCAGGCGCGGTAGATCTGGTCATTGATGAGCAACAGCGTATTTCTCATGGACTTCACCAGCGGCGTTATCAAGGTGGTGGGCTGTTTTTTCTTTAAATTACAACGGCGTAAAAACGTAGCGAGCGACGGTTAGGCAAGGCAAAGACAGGTGAAAAAAGCGGAGTTGGCTGTAGCCAATGAGCATTTTTGAATCTGGCTTTAACGCCGCCTAACCGAGCGCAGTCTTTTTTACTTAACGGCTTCGATGCGCTTGATTAGATCGGCATACGGCGCGCCGTATTGCGCGCGTACCGGCGCAGTCGCATCCACAAACTCTTTCTTCTCGGCATCGCTCAGGGTGATGAATTCCACGCCGCCGGCCTTGAGTTTGGCTTCGCTGCTGGCCGATTTCTCATCCCACAGTTTGCGTTCTTCGAACTGGGCTTCACGGGCCACTTTTTTCACCAGCGCTTGCTGTTCGGGGGTGAGTTTTTCCCAGGTGGTTTTCGACATCACCACCGGCTCCGGCAGAATCAGGTGGCCGGTGAGGGTGTAGAACTTGGCGTTCTGGTAATGGTTGTGTTCGAGCATGGTCGGCGGGTTGTTTTCCGCGCCGTCGATCACGCCGGTTTGCAGGGCGCTGAAGATCTCGCCGGTGGCCATGGCAATGCCGTTGCCGCCCATGGCGTTGATAGTGTCGATAAACAGCGGGTTGCCTTGCACGCGGATCTTCATGCCCTTGAGGTCGGCCATATTGCGCACCGGCTTCTTGGTGTAAAGGTTGCGGGTGCCGCCATCCATCCAGGCCAAGGCCACCAGGTTGAAGTCGGAGTTGGTGATCTTGTCGAGAATCTCCTGGCCGATCGGACCATCGATCACGTCACGCATGTGCTGGTGGTCGCGGAAGATAAACGGCATGTTGAACACGTTTACATCCGGCACCACCGGGCCAACGATACCCAGGCTGACACGGGTCATCTGGATGGCGCCGAGCTGCACCTGCTCAACCACTTCCTTTTCCGAACCGAGCACGCCACCGGCGAACATTTTGAAGGTGATTTCGCCTTTGGATTGTTCTTCCAGCTTCTTGCCCATTGCTTGTTCGGCCACTACCGGCGGGTAGCCGGTGGGGTGCACTTCGGCAAACTTGATATTCAAGGCGTGGGCGCTGCTGGACAGGCAGAACACCAGCGGCAGGGCAGCGGTGAGCAAGGTGCGTTTGAAGTTCATGGTTAAAGCTCCGTTTTGTTTTTGTTTGAGGGTGGCTTGGGTAGAGGTATCAGGACGCGAACAACGGCTCCTCGAGGCCTTTGACCCCAGGCTGCAGGGCGAACACGCCACCGGCCAATGGCTGGTCGCTGAGGTCGCCGCCGGGGCGGATCGAGGTGACAAACAGGGTGTCCAGCCCGGCGCCGCCAAAGGCGCACATGGCCGGCTTTTTCACCGGTACGGCAAGGGAACGGTCCAGCCGCCCCTCGGGGGTGAAGCGGTGCACCAGGCCAGCATCGTTGCCGCAGATCCAGTAGCAGCCATCGGCGTCTACGGCAGCGCCATCGGGGCGACCCGGGTAGTCGTTCATATCGACGAACAACCGACGGTTGTGCGGTGTGCCGCTGTCGGTGTCGTAATCGAAGGCCCAGATTATCTGCACGCTGGGGTGCGAGTCGGACAGGTACATGGTGCGGCCGTCCGGGCTGAAGCCCAGGCCGTTAGGCACGATAAAGTCGGTGAGCTGGGCAGTGAGTGGCTCGCGTTGGCCGGCGCTATAGCGGTACAGCGCGCCGACTGGCGAGCCTGCGGCCATATCGAGAAACATGGTGCCGGCCCAAAAGCGGCCCTGGCGGTCGCAGCGACCGTCGTTGAACCGCATATCGACGTGAGCGTGTTTGACCGCCGCGACGGGGCTGCAGGCCAGGCTGCCGTTTTCCTTGGCACTCAGGCGGAACAGGCCGCTCTGCATGCCGGCAATAAAACTGCCGTCGCCTTGGCGGGCGATGCAGGCGAGCATTTCCGGGGTTTGCCAGCTGTGGCTTTGGCCATCGCTGGCGCGCCAGCGGTGCAGGCGTTGGGCGGGGATATCCACCCAGTACAGCGCTTGTTCAGCCACGCTCCACACCGGGCTTTCACCGGTGGCGTTGCGGGCATCGACAATCAGTTCGGCATGCATGGCGGTGCAGTTCTCTTGTGTTGTTTTTATGAGAAGCGCTACAGCAATAAATCGGTGGTGAACTCAGTCGTCGCCAAACGGCCCGGCGGCCACAAACGCACCACCCTGGTAGACCATCGCCGGATCGTCGGCGGCTGGCATCGGCTGGGCTTCGACTTTGGCGCGGAACACTTCCGAGCTGTCTTTTGGCACAAAGCCCAAATGGCTAGCCAGGCGGTTGTCCCACCATTGCGTGGCATTGGCCGAGGCGCCATACACCACGGTGTGGCCGACATTGGGGGTATATAGGGCACGTTCCAGCAATTGCGTGAGGTCAGCGAAGCTCAGCCAGGTATGCATCATTCGGCGGTTCTGCGGCTCGGGGAACGAGGAGCCGATGCGGATGCTCACGGTCTCGATGCCGTAGCGGTCGAAGTAGAAGCTGGCCATGTCTTCGCCGTAAGACTTGGACAGGCCGTAGTAGCCGTCCGGGCGGCGAGGGGAGGCCGCGTCGAGTTTTTCGTCCTGCTTATAGAAGCCGATCACATGGTTGGAGCTAGCGAAGATCACACGCTTTACGCCATGGCGGCGGGCGGCTTCATAGATATGGAATACGCCGCAGATATTGGCGCCGAGGATCTCCTCGAACGGGCGCTCAACCGATACGCCGCCAAAATGCAGAATCGCATCCACGCCTTCCACCAGTTGATGCACGGCCTGTTTATCGGCCAGATCGCACACTTGCACTTCTTCATGGGCGCCGGTGGCCGGGGCCATCTCAACGATGTCCGACAGGCGCAGCACCGTGGCATACGGGCGCAAGGTTTCGCGCAGCACTTTGCCCAGGCCGCCAGCGGCACCGGTAAGTAGAAGGCGATTGAACGGAGTTGGGGCGTTGGAGTTGCTGGTCATGACTGGGCCCTGAATTTCTTGTGTTTGTTTTTATGGGTTCGATCTTTCCGAAGACAGTAGCGGGAGAGGGTGCGCTGTTATCGGTTGTCGTATGACTTGTTTCGATTATCAACAGCCCCGGCAAAGTTTGTCAACGCGACTTAGGTAGAAAATTCCCGGTTTGCTGCACTGGTTAAACTGCCTGGCATCGCGCGGTAGCCCACACGCTACTGCACTATTAAAAGCCCTGCGAAGCGCATGCGGCTGGCGTGCGTTGTTGTTTTACAGGCTAGAACATGGCAGGGCGCCTCAGCCAGTACGCCTATAGTCGTAGATGAGCGGACGCGAAAAGGGGATGACAGTCTTGATAGTTGTACGATAACGTAACTCTAGCGTTTGCGATTGAGCCCCGTGCTATTTCCGCTTGGCGCAGGGCAATCCGTCTGCCACGCCTTAATCCACTACGCGCTTTACAGGGTGTTCGAATAATGAATCCACAAGAACTGAAGTCCATCCTCTCTGCCGGCCTGCTGTCTTTCCCAGTGACTGACTTCGACGCTGCTGGCGATTTCAATCAAGAATCCTATATCCGTCGTCTGGAATGGCTGGGGCCATACGGTGCGTCGGCTTTGTTCGCCGCCGGTGGTACTGGCGAATTTTTCTCGCTGACCAGCCGTGAATACTCCTCGGTGATCAAAACTGCCGTTGACACGTGCGACGGTGGTGTCCCGATTCTGGCCGGCGTTGGCGGCCCAACTCGCCAGGCCATCGAAATGGCCCAGGAAGCCGAGCGCCTAGGCGCCAAAGGTTTGCTGCTGCTGCCGCACTACCTGACCGAAGCCAGCCAGGAAGGCGTGGCCCTGCACGTTGAGCAAGTGTGCAAATCAGTGAAAATCGGCGTGGTGGTTTACAACCGCAACGTCTGCCGCCTCACGCCTGTGCTGCTGGAGCAGCTGGCCGAGCGCTGCCCGAACCTGATCGGCTACAAAGATGGCCTGGGCGATATCGAGTTGATGGTGTCGATCCGTCGCCGCCTGGGTGATCGCTTCAGCTACCTCGGCGGCCTGCCGACTGCCGAAGTCTACGCCGCTGCCTATAAGGCCCTGGGCGTACCGGTTTACTCCTCGGCGGTGTTCAACTTCATCCCCAAAACCGCGATGGACTTCTACCACGCCATTGCCCGTGACGATCACGCCACCGTCGGCAAGATCATCGACGACTTCTTCCTGCCGTACTTGGACATCCGCAACAAGCGCGCCGGCTACGCCGTGAGCATCGTCAAGGCCGGCGCCAAGATTGCCGGTTACGACGCAGGCCCCGTGCGTGCACCGCTTACCGACCTGACGGCCGCCGAGTACGAGCAACTCGCCGCGCTGATTCACGCCCAAGGCCCTCAATAAAAGAGCGCCCGCAATAAACAGCGTGACCCGCTAGCAACCAGCCGCTGAACACAGCGGCTGTGGTTTCTTTTTCAGGAGGCTTTTCCGTGGCCAACAGCGAACAAAAGCGTTTCGACAACTACATCGGCGGCGAATGGATTGCCGGTGCCAGCTACTCGAACAACGTCAACCCGTCCGACCTCGCCGACGTTATCGGTGAATACGCCCAGGCCGATGTTGCCCAGGTCAACCAAGCCATCGACGCTGCCCGCGCGGCGTTCCCAGCCTGGTCCACCTCCGGCATTCAGGCGCGCAGCGACTCGCTGGATAAAGTCGGCAGCGAAATCCTCGCCCGCCGCGAAGAGCTCGGCACGCTGTTGGCCCGTGAAGAAGGCAAGACCCTGCCCGAAGCCATTGGCGAGGTCACCCGCGCCGGCAATATCTTCAAGTTCTTTGCCGGCGAATGCCTGCGTCAAGCTGGAGAAGTGCTGGCCTCGGTACGCCCCGGCGTGTCGGTGGAAGTCACCCGTGAGCCGCTGGGCGTGGTCGGCCTGATCACCCCGTGGAACTTCCCCATCGCCATTCCGGCGTGGAAAGTTGCACCGGCGCTGGCCTATGGCAACTGCGTGGTGCTGAAACCGGCTGATCTGGTACCGGGCTGCGCCTGGGCCATCGCCGAAATCATTTCCCGCGCCGGCTTCCCGGCTGGCGTGTTTAACCTGGTGATGGGCGCTGGCCGTGTGGTCGGTGAAACCATCGTCAATAACAACAAAGTCGACGGCATCAGCTTCACCGGTTCGGTTGGCGTTGGCCGCAATATCGCCACCCAGTGCGTAGCCCGTGGCGCCAAGGTGCAGTTGGAGATGGGTGGCAAAAACCCGCAGATCATCCTCGACGACGCCGACCTCAAAGTGGCCGTGGAGCTGGCGGTGCAAAGCGCCTTCTACTCCACCGGCCAACGCTGCACCGCGTCCAGCCGCTTGATCGTCACTGCCGGTATCCACGACAAGTTTGTTGAAGCCGTGGCCGAGCGTATGAAGTCGATCAAAGTCGGCCACGCCCTGAAGGCCGGCACCGATATCGGCCCGGTGGTTTCCCAAGCCCAACTCGACCAGGACCTGCGCTACATCGGCATTGGTCAGGAAGAGGGTGCGCGCCTGGTGGCTGGCGGTGGTCTGGTGACCTGCGATACCGAAGGCTACTTCCTGGCGCCTACCCTGTTTGCCGATAGCTCGGCTGACATGCGCATCAGCCGCGAAGAAATCTTCGGCCCGGTGGCCAACGTGGTGAAAGTGGCGGATTACGAAGCAGCACTGGCGATGGCCAACGACACCGAGTTCGGCTTGTCGGCGGGCATTGCCACCACCTCGCTGAAGTATGCCAACCACTTCAAGCGTCACGCCCAGGCCGGCATGGTGATGGTCAATCTGCCAACCGCCGGGGTGGACTACCACGTGCCGTTCGGTGGCCGTAAAGGCTCCTCGTATGGTTCGCGTGAACAAGGCCGTTACGCGGCGGAGTTCTACACCACTGTAAAAACCACCTACATCGGCTAACCCCGAACAGGTGATCGCAAGGGCAGCGCAGGCTGCCTTTGCACGCATCGAAACGCACAGCCAGTCCCCGCATAAAAACAAATAGGGAAACGGTTATGAACACAGCAAGCCACGGGCAGGCCATTGCCAGCGCGCCCGTCATCACCGAGCTGCAAGTGGTACCGGTTGCCGGCCACGACAGCATGCTGCTGAACCTCAGTGGCGCTCACGGTCCGTTCTTTACCCGCAACATCCTCATTCTCAAAGACAGCGCCGGTAACGTCGGCGTTGGCGAAGTGCCGGGCGGCGAACGTATTCGCCAAACCCTGGAAGACGCGCGCAGCCTGCTGCTGGGGCAGTCCATCGGCAACTTCAACGGTTTGCTCAATCAGGTACGCAACACCTTCGCCGACCGTGACAGTGGCGGCCGAGGCCTGCAAACCTTCGACCTGCGCATTACCATCCACGCCGTCACGGCGCTGGAGTCGGCGCTGCTCGACCTGCTGGGTCGGTTCCTCGGTGTGCCGGTGGCCGCCTTGCTCGGCGAAGGCCAGCAACGCGACGCCGTGGAGATGCTTGGCTACCTGTTCTATGTGGCCGACCGCGACAAAACCACCCTCGGTTACCGCAACGAAGACGAGGCCGATGAGGCCTGGTTCCGCGTGCGCAACCAGACCGCGCTGGACCCCGAAAGCATCGTGCGCCAGGCCGAAGCCGCCCATGCCCGTTACGGCTTCAACGACTTCAAACTCAAAGGCGGCGTGCAAGCCGGCGGGGCAGAAGTGGAGGCCGTTCGCGCCCTGGCCGAGCGCTTTCCCGATGCCCGTATCACCCTGGACCCCAACGGCGGCTGGTCGCTGAAAGAAGCGGTAAGCCTGTGCCGCGACCTGCACGGTGTGCTGGCCTATGCCGAAGACCCGTGCGGCGCGGAGAACGGTTTTTCCGGCCGTGAAGTGATGGCCGAGTTCCGCCGCGAAACCGGCCTGCTCACCGCCACCAATATGATCGCCACCGACTGGCGGCAGATGGGCCACTGCATTCAGTTGCAGTCGGTGGATATCCCGCTGGCCGACCCGCATTTCTGGACCATGCAAGGCTCCGTGCGCGTGGCGCAGATGTGCAACGACTGGGGCCTGACCTGGGGTTCGCACTCCAACAACCACTTCGATATTTCCCTGGCGATGTTTACCCACGTGGCCGCCGCCGCGCCGGGCAAGGTCACCGCCATCGACACCCATTGGATCTGGCAGGACGGCCAGCACCTGACCCGCAACCCGCTGCAGATTGTCGGCGGCCTGGTGCAGGTGCCGAAAACCCCAGGGCTGGGCGTGGAGTTGGATTGGGACGCACTGGCCAAGGCCAACGAGCTGTATCAGGGCATGGGCCTCAATGCCCGCGACGATGCCGTGGCCATGCAGTTCCTGATTCCGAACTGGACCTTTGATAACAAACGACCTTGCCTGGTGCGCTGACGCGCCAGGATCAAACCCTCACCCGCTACAACAACAAACGTGGGAGCACACCGTGCAAGAGACAAAACCAACCCGCAAGCGGTACCTGATTCTGCTGATGCTGTTTCTGGTCACCACGATTAACTATGCCGACCGCGCGACCATCGCCATCGCCGGTTCCAGTTTGCAAAAAGACCTGGGTATCGATGCGGTAACCCTCGGTTATGTGTTCTCCGCCTTCGGCTGGGCATACGTGCTTGGGCAGATTCCCGGCGGTTGGCTGCTCGATCGTTTTGGTTCCAAACGCGTGTATGCGGCCGGTATTTTTGCCTGGTCGTTGTTCACCTTGCTGCAGGGTTTTGTCGGCGGTATGCCGGTGGCCTGGGCCGTGACCACGCTGTTTATCCTGCGCTTTATGGTCGGTTTTGCCGAAGCGCCATCCTTCCCCGGTAACGCCCGTATCGTCGCCGCCTGGTTCCCGACCGCTGAGCGCGGCACGGCCTCGGCGATCTTCAACTCGGCGCAGTATTTCGCCACCGCATTGTTCGCGCCGATCATGGGCTGGATCGTGTACACCCTGGGCTGGGAGCATGTATTTGTGGTGATGGGCGTATTGGGCATCGTCTTCTCCGGTATCTGGATGAAGACCATCTACAACCCCAAAGAACACCCCACCATCAACAAGGCCGAGCTGGATCATATCGAGCAGAACGGCGGCCTGGTGGACATGGACCAATCGCGCAAAAACGATGGCCCGCGCTGGGACTACATTCGCCAGATGCTCACCAACCGCATGCTGCTGGGGGTTTACCTGGGCCAGTACTGCATTAACGCCATCACCTACTTCTTCCTCACCTGGTTCCCGGTTTACCTGGTGCAAGAGCGCGGTATGACCATTCTCAAGGCGGGCATCATCGCCTCCTTGCCAGCCATCTGCGGTTTCCTCGGTGGCGTGCTGGGCGGGATCATTTCCGACTACCTGCTGCGCCGTGGCCACTCGCTGACCTTCGCGCGCAAACTGCCTATCGTGTGCGGCCTGACGCTCTCGGCGAGCATGGTGCTGTGCAACTATGTGGACGCTGAATGGATGGTGGTGGGCTTTATGACCCTGGCGTTCTTCGGCAAAGGCTTGGGTTCGCTGGGTTGGGCAGTGGTGGCCGACACCTCGCCAAAACAGATTGCCGGCCTCTCGGGCGGCCTGTTCAACACCTTTGGCAACCTGGCTTCGATCACCACGCCAATCGTTATTGGCTACCTGATCAACTCCACCGGTTCGTTTGAATGGGCCCTGGTGTTCGTCGGTGCCAATGGCTTGCTGGCGGTATTCAGCTACCTGGTGATCGTCGGCAAGATTCAGCGTGTTGAATTGAAAGAACCGCCAAGCAAAGGCGGCACAGAAGTTTTGACCCCAGCCCACTCCTGAGGAGCGAGTGTCATGCAGTTGATTGAACATTCCGACTCGCCGCGCTACATCCGTTTGCACGAGCTGGATAACGTGGTGATTGTGGTAAACGACCAGGGGGTGCCAGCCGGCACCACCTTCGCCGATGGCCTGACCACTATCGAGCGCGTTCCGCAAAGCCACAAAATTACCCTCGAGGATATTCCCGAGGGCGGGCGCATCATTCGCTACGGGCAAACCATCGGTTACGCCCTGAAGCCGATCCCCCGTGGCAGCTGGGTGCAGGAAGACCAACTGCGCATGCCCACCGCGCCACCGCTGGACAGCCTGCCGCTGTCCACCGAAGTGCCGGCACCGGCGGCCCCCCTGGAAGGCTTTACTTTCGAGGGCTACCGCAATACCGACGGCACCGTGGGCACGCGCAACATCCTGGGCATTACCACCACCGTGCAGTGCGTGACTGGCGTGCTCGACCATGCGGTAAAACGCATCAAGGACGAGCTGCTGCCCAAGTACCCGAACGTGGACGACGTGATTGCGCTCACCCACAGTTACGGCTGCGGGGTGGCCATTACCGCCACCGATGCGTATATCCCGATTCGCACCGTGCGCAACCTGGCGCGCAACCCCAACCTGGGCGGCGAAGCGCTGGTGATCAGCCTCGGTTGCGAGAAGCTGCAAGCCGGCCAGGTGATGCAGGAAAACGACCCGTCGGTAGACCTCAGCGAACCCTGGTTGTACCGCCTGCAGGACTCCAGCCACGGCTTTACCGAAATGATCGAACAGATCATGGAACTGGCCGAAGTGCGCCTGAAAAAACTCGACAAACGCCGCCGTGAAACTGTGCCGGCGTCCGAGTTGATTCTGGGTATGCAATGCGGCGGCAGTGACGCCTTCTCCGGCATCACCGCCAACCCGGCGCTGGGTTACGCCAGCGACCTGCTGCTGCGTGCCGGCGCCACCGTGATGTTTTCCGAAGTCACCGAAGTGCGCGACGCCATCTACCTGCTCACCTCTCGGGCGCAGACCAAGGAAGTGGCCGAAGAGCTGGTGCGCGAAATGGACTGGTACGACCGCTACCTGGCCAAAGGCGAGGCCGACCGCAGCGCCAACACCACGCCGGGCAACAAGAAGGGCGGGCTGTCGAATATCGTCGAAAAATCCCTGGGCTCCATCGTCAAATCCGGCAACAGCGCCATTAATGGCGTGCTTGGGCCGGGCGAGCGTTTCGAGAAAAAAGGCCTGATTTTCTGCGCAACGCCGGCCAGCGATTTTGTCTGCGGTACGTTGCAACTGGCCGCCGGCATGAACCTGCATGTGTTCACCACCGGCCGCGGTACACCCTATGGCCTGGCCATGGCGCCGGTGGTGAAAGTGTCGACCCGCACCGAGCTGGCCCAGCGCTGGCCCGACCTGATCGACATCGACGCCGGCCGTATTGCCACGGGCCGGGCGAGTATCGAAGAGCTGGGTTGGGAGCTGTTTCACTACTACCTGGATGTGGCCAGCGGCAAGAAAAAGACCTGGGCCGAGCAGCACAAACTGCACAACGACATTACCCTGTTCAACCCGGCGCCAATTACCTGAGCCTGGGGTAGATCAAGAGCTTCGCGAGCAAGCTCGCTCCTACATGGAAAGCGTAGGCGCGAGCCTGCTCGCGAACCCTGCAAACGACCATCTGCCAGGAGCACGCATGAGCAAGCCCAAGGTTCTACAGGTAGGCCCCCTGACCGACCGCTTCCAGCACAACCTCGCCGACCGCTACGACGTCACGCCCCTGTGGCAACAGCCCGACCCGAAAACCTTTCTGAAAATGCACGGCGCCCAGTTCGAGCTGGTGGCCACTTCGGCGCGTTTCGGCTGCTCGGCCGAGCAACTCGCCGCCTTGCCCAATCTCAAGGCCATCAGCAGCTTTGGCGTGGGTTACGACTCGATTGCCGTGGACGTTGCCCGCGACCGAGGCATCGGCATCAGCACCACGCCAGACGTACTCAACGACTGCGTGGCCGATCTGGCCATGGGCCTGATGATCGACACCTCGCGCAAACTCGCCGCTTCCGAACGCTTTCTGCGTGCCGGTGGTTGGCTCAACGGCAACTTCCCGCTGGCGCGCCGGGTAAGCGGCAAGCGCTTGGGAATTGTTGGCCTGGGGCGTATCGGGCAGGCAGTCGTCAAGCGCTCCAGCGGTTTCGATATGGACGTGCGCTACCACAACCGCTCGCCAGTCAAAGACAGCCCCTACACCTATGAAGCCAGCCTGGTGGAATTGGCGCGCTGGGCAGATTTTCTTGTGCTGACCTGCCCGGGCGGCGCGGCGACTCACCATATCGTCAACGCCGAAGTACTGGCCGCGTTGGGCCCGACCGGCATTGTGGTCAACGTAGCGCGCGGCTCGGTGATTGATGAACAGGCGCTGGTGACGGCGTTGCAGAACGGCACCCTCGGTGGCGCCGGGCTGGATGTGTTCGAAGCCGAACCCAAGGTGCCGGAAGCGTTGTTCGCCTTGGACAACGTAATGCTGCTGCCGCATGTGGGCAGTGCTACCGAGGAAACCCGGTTGCAGATGGAGGAGTTGGTGTTGGCCAACTTGCAGGCGTTTGTTGAACGTGGCGAGTTGCTCACGCCGCTATGAGTTCGCGGGTTTGCCCGCAGACCGCGCTTGGGTCACAAGCCTGAGGGCGTATTTCCTAGAGCTGTTTGTTACACCCCAAGGTGCGCCACGAGCGCACCTTTTTTATTGGGCTTTCCTTTAAGGCGCGCAAGCGCCGTGCCGTGGCTTGTGCTTTTGATCTGGCTTTTGATCTACCCGCCCCTTTAGCGCCAGGCCGAGTGGAGTCGTCGTGTAAGGGGGCGTAGCGACTACGCTCGGCCTGCGCTCAAGGGGCGGGTAGATCAAGATCAAGATCAAAAGCAGATCAAAAGCAGATCAAAAGCCTTGGATTCCCGCCTGCGCGGGAATGACGTGAGTTTATGCAAAAACCTCCGTCATTCCCGCGCAGGCGGGAATCCAGAATCTTCAGGCGTACGCCGGTCTCGAAATCCTGCCTAAAATCCCTCCAAACAAAAAAACCACGGACGAGGATTCCCCGGTGCCCACCCCCCTCACCGAAACCCTATCCACCCTCTACCGCGACGAATCGCGCCGCGTGCTGGCCACGCTTATCCGCCTGCTCGGCGATTTCGATCTGGCCGAAGAAGCCCTGCACGAAGCCTTCCGCATCGCCATGGAGCAATGGCCTCGCGACGGCGTGCCGGCCAATCCCCGCGCCTGGCTGGTCTCTACCGGCCGCTTCAAAGCCATCGACAACCTGCGCCGTCAGGCTCGCTTCGATTCGCTGGAACACCACGCCGAACAACTTGCCGCATTGAGCGCCGATGAGGCCGACGCCGACAGTGTCGAAGACGACCGTCTGCGCCTGATCTTTACCTGCTGTCACCCAGCCCTGGGTGCCGATGCCCAAGTGGCCCTGACGCTGCGGGAAATCTGCGACCTGAGCACTGAAGATATCGCTCGCGCCTTCCTCACCACCCCGAGCACCGTGGCCCAGCGCATCGTGCGGGCCAAGAGCAAGATCCGCGATGCGGGCATTCCCTATGAAGTGCCCAGCCGCAACGAGTTACCCGAGCGCCTGGACGCGGTGTTGCGGGTGATTTACCTGGTGTTCAACGAGGGCTATTTCGCCAGTTCCGGTGATTCGCTTACCCGCAGCCATCTGTCCAGCGAGGCTATTCGCCTGGGCCGTCTGTTGCTGGAGTTGCTGCCAGAGGCTGAGGTGATGGGGCTGCTGGCGCTGATGTTGCTGAACGAAGCCCGGCGCCCGGCGCGGTTGTCGCCAAGCGGGGAGCCGGTGTTGTTGAGTGATCAGGATCGCTCGCTGTGGCTGACCGATCTGATCAGCGAAGGCGATACGTTGGTGCTGCAAGCACTGCGCTCGCGGCAATTTGGGGTCTATACCTTGCAGGCGGCGATTGCCGCCGTGCATGCCGAGGCCGCCCATAGCGAGGCCACGGATTGGCCGCAAATTGTTGGCCTGTATGACGCCTTGCTGCAGGCCGCCCCGTCGCCAGTGGTGGCGCTTAACCGGGCAGTCGCGGTGGCGATGGTAAGCGGCCCGCAGGCGGCGTTGGCGCAGGTGCAGGCGCTGGCCGCAGGGGACTTGGCCGACTACCACTTGGCGCACGCCGCCGAAGCCGATCTGCACCGCCGCCTGGGTGATAACGCCGCCGCCAGAGCGGCCTACGAGCGTGCGTTGAAGCTGGCCCAGCAGGGGCCGGATCGGCAGTTTCTCGAAGGCCGGTTGCGCGAGTTGAGCGCGCTGTAAAAATAATTTTCGCTGATGTCGATTTGCCGTTTCGCTGTTCGACTACTGAGCAAACCGCCTTGTTAAGGAACCCGCCATGAAATACCTCTGCCTGGTCTACAGCAACGAACAGGAACTGCACACCCAGCCCGACAGCCCCAAGGACGACGAGTGTTTTGCCTATGCCCAGGCCGTGCAGGAGAGCGGCCGCATGCTCGCCGCCGAGGCCCTGCACCCGGTGGAAACCGCCACCACGGTGCGCATGCGTGGCGGCAAGCTGTCGATTACTGATGGCCCTTTTGCCGAAACCAAGGAGCAGTTGGCCGGCTTTTACCTGATCGAGGCCCGAGACCTCAACGAGGCTATCCAGATCGGCGCCAAGATTCCCGCCGCGCGGGTCGGCTGCGTGGAAGTGAGGCCAGTTCGGGAATTGGACGTGTAGGAGCGAGCTTGCTCGCGAAGAACGTTGTGCGGCTGCCCCGGCTTAAAGCTGCGGCACCGAAGAAGCGCAAGGAGAGTTGCCATGCTGAATCTTGTCATTATCGCCTTGGTGGTGACGCTAGGGGGCCTGCTGTTGGTGGTATCGCGCCAGCCCGACACCTTTCATGTGGAGCGCTCGCGCAGCATTGCCGCGCCGCGCGACAAGGTGTTTGCCCACATAAATGACTTTCACCTGTGGCAGCAGTGGTCGCCCTGGGCCAGGCTCGACCCGGCTATGCAGGTCTCATACAGCGGCCCGGATACCGGCGTCGGCGCCACGCAAAGCTGGGTGGGCAACAACCAGGTGGGGCAGGGCAGTTCCACTATCGTCGAAAGCCGGCCCAGCGAACTGGTGCGCCTGAAACTGGCCTTTCTCAAGCCCTTTAAAGCCAACAATGATGTGGTGTTCACCTTGCTGCCCGAGGGCGACAAGGTACGGGTCACCTGGGCCATGAGCGGGTCGAAAAACCTGCTGATGAAGGGCATGCATATGGTGATGGACATGGACAAGCTGTGCGGCCAGGCCTTTGAGCAGGGGCTGGCGCAGTTGGAAGTGCAGGCGCAACAGGCCTAGCGCTTACGTGGCAGGCGGGATGGCCACGCGGTTGCCGCCCTGATTCTTGGCGTTGTACATCGATGCGTCGGCCTGCTTGAGCAACTGCATCGGTGTGTCGCCGTGTAGCGGGTAGAAGGCAATGCCGATGCTCGGGCGAATCTGCAACTGCACGCCGGCCAGCTCCATCGGTTGGCCTAGGGCTGCAATGATCTTCTGCGCTATATCAAGGGCATGCTCGGCCAGCTCGATGTTTTCAAGTAACAGCACAAACTCATCGCCGCCGAAGCGCGCCACGGTGTCGGCGGCACGCACGCAGCTTTTTAGCCGTGCCGCTACTGCTTGCAACAATAGGTCGCCGGTGGCGTGGCCGTACTGGTCGTTTACCGCTTTGAACTTGTCCAGATCCAGGTATAGCAGCGCCACTTGCCCATACTCGCGGCGGGCGCGGGTCAGCGCTGTGTGTAGACGATCATGCAGCAAGGCGCGGTTGGGCAGGCCGGTGAGTTGGTCGTGCTGGGCCATACGCTGCAAGGTGGCGATCAGTTGCTTGCGCTCGATGGCGGCGGCGATCTGGGTGGATACGAACTGCAGCAGTTCCTGGTCTTTGTCGGTATAGGGTGTGGTGTCGGCGTAGCGCTTGAGCACCAGCGTGCCAATGATGCCGCGGTGCGAATGCAGCGGCACGCCCAGCCAGCATTGCTGACCGTCGCTGCCGAGCAGGCGGTGCAGCTGGACGGGCAGCCAGGGTTGGGTTTGCGCCGTGAGTAGCAAGGGATGGCCACTGCGCAGGATTTCCTGGTTAAACAGGTTGAGGTCAGTTTTGTTTTGGGCCTGTGGCTGTTCGTCTACGTGGTACACGAATGCCAGCTCGCCTCCTTGGTCTTCGCGCAGGCTGACGGAGAAATTCAACGCCGGCAGCAAGGCGGCAATAATCTGATGGATCTGCTGAAACAGCGCGGGCAAGTCTTCAGCTAAGTGGGCCGCTTCGGAAATGGCGTACAGGGCCGCCTGCATGGACTCGGCCTGCTTGCGCGCAGTGATATCGCGCGCTACCGCTACCCGAAACTGATCGGCGGGCGACCAGCGAGCCGACCACATGATGTGCACCACTTGACCGTCTTTGCGCAGGTAGCGGTTTTCAAAATGCAGCTTGGGTTGCCCGGCCATGATTTCGTCAGCGGTCTGCAGGGTGATGGCTCGGTCGTCCGGGTGCACCAGATCGAGCATTTGCCGGCCAAGTATCTCCGTCGGGGAGTAGCCGAAAATCTGCTCGAATGCAGCACTCACATAGACAAAATGCCCCGTGCTGTCGACAACGCACACGGCATCGAGCAACAGATCGATAAAGCTGGTTGAGGGCGCGTGACGGTTGGGCATGGCGCTGAGCATAAACACTGTAGTGGCAGGATGCCACGTGTGGTGACAGGTTTGTGCTCGCAGATTGCGCACGCGACTTCATCGGGAAATAAAAAAAGCCCGTCGCAAGGACGGGCTAAACGTGGTTTCACACGAGGAGTAAGCCTGGGTATTGCCGATTACAGCAGCGAAAGCGGGTAGCTGACGAAAATCCGGTTTTCATCAAACTCATTGGTGTTGAAGTCGCGGCGCATGGTGGAGTTACGCCATTTGACGTTGAGGTTTTTGAACGTACCGCTCTGCACGGTGTAGGCCA
>NZ_BSFN01000033.1 GCF_027922365.1 Pseudomonas turukhanskensis | reverse complement strand
CCTGGAGATTCTGGATCCCGGCCTTCGCCGGGATGACGGTGCTGGCTGGAAAAACGCCGTCATCCCGGCGAAGGCCGGGATCCAGAATCTCGAGCCTTAAGAGGTAATCCCCCCAAAAAGGCTGGCCCGCGCAAGGGAGCGCTTTTCACAGGCACAAAAAAGCCGGGCAATTGCCCGGCTTTTTCATTCCAGCGCGCCTTACAACAGCGGCAGGGTGTAGCTCACGATCAGACGGTTTTCGTCCTGGTCGTTCTGGTTGGCAACGGTGCTGCGCAGCGATGCGTTACGCCAGGAGAAGCCCAGGCCCTTGAGGGTGCCTTCCTGAATCGCGTAGTCCAGACGGAAGTCGCGTTCCCATTCGCTCTGGTCGCCAGTGGCGGAGTCGATGTTGTCGCCTTTGAGGTAGGTGATGGTGGCTTTCAGGCCTGGCGCGCCGATCTTGGCGAAGTCGTAGGCGTATTCAGCCAGCCAGGTGCGCTCACCGGCACGCAGGAACTTGCCGATCTGACGGTCAGTGATCAGGTACGCAGTGGCGCCATCACCTTGGTCCAGGTACGGGAAGTTGCTGTCGCCCGACACTTGCTGGTAACCGGCGCTGATCGCGTGGCTGTCCAGGGTGTAGGTGAACTGGCCGCTCCAGGTGCGGTTGTCGACTTCGCCGCGGGTAATGCCGGCGCCACTGGCGTTGGTGCCGTAGTAGCCGGTGGCGAAGTAGCCATCGTCACGGCCGGCAGCGCTGTCGTTTTTGCCGTCAGCGGTGCTTTTGAAGTAACGCAGATCGGACTTCAGGCTGCCCACTGGCAGGGCCAGGGTGTGGGTCAGGCCGAGGAAGTGCTGCTGGTAGAACTCGTTCAGGGTGCCGTAGTAGTACTGGGCGACCAGGTCTTTGTTGACCTTGTAATCCAGGCCGGCGTAGTAGAACTCGTTGTTGTAGGTGCCGTTGCGGAAGTCGCTGCTGCTGTTCGCGCCGCTGATCGACAGGCCATCGCTGCTGCTCGAGTTACGGCCCTTGGCTTTTTCGAGCTTGCCGCCGATCAGGGTCAGATTGTCGATTTCGTTCGAGGTGATCTGGCCACCCTGGAAGGTTTGCGGCAGCAGACGACCGTCGTTGTAGGTCACCACCGGCAGCTTGGGCTGCAGGGTGCCCAGGCGCGCTTCGGTTTTCGACACTTTCACTTTGCCGGTCAGGCCAAGGCTGGCGAAATCGTTGACCGCTTCACCGTTGCTGTCGGTGGGGAACACGATGCCGCCGTAGGCGTTGCTGCTCGGGTTGTAGTGCGTGCCTTTGCCCGAATCCAGACGTACGCCCAACAGGCCCAGAGCGTCCACACCCACGCCAACGGTGCCTTCAGTGAAGCCAGAGATGTAGTTGAACTGGAAGCCTTGGCCCCATTCTTCCTGCTTGTTCGGGGTGCTCGCCGCATTGCTGCCACGCGCTACGTTGCGGTTGTCTGCGTTGATATAGAAGTTACGCAGGCCCAGGGTAGCCTTGCTGTCTTCGATAAAACCGGCAGCGCCGGCTTGCTGTGCGATGACGCCGAGAAGGACGGCCAACGCCAGAGGGGATTTGGTCATGGTGCTTGCTCCAGATGCAGTTCTTTTTAGTTATCCGACACTGCAAGGAGACCCGCGATTTCAGCTTGCTTGGTGTGGGTCGCTCCAGGGGGGCCTGGCGGCGACCGCGCAACAGTAATAAAAATCCCATAAATCTAAAAAGACTTATTAGTTTGTTTTTAATGCTTTTTAAGAATATTAGACACATTTGGCAAAATGTGGAGGCGGCGCCGGTCATTTGCAAAACCCACCTGCCAATGCCGCGCCGCTTCGTGACTTCAATCAGGCTTTTCGGTCAGGCCAGAAACTCGGCTGCCGACACCACCGGCGCGTAGCCGAATGCGAAAGCCGCCATAAAAGCCGCATGCACATGGGCCGCCGGCACCTTCACGCCGTTGAATTCCAGGTCGAGCGTTGCACAGGCGTCGTGAATTACCGTGGTGTCATAACCAAAATCCACCGCAGCGCGAACAATGCCGTCGGTACACATATGGCTCATGCTGCCGACGATCACCAGCTTGTCGATGCCGTGTTGGTCGAGCACTGCTTTGAGGTCGGTTTCACGAAACGAGTTGATGTGGTGTTTGACGATCACCGGCTCATTACTCAGGTTTCCCACGGTCGGATGAATTTGCGCCCCCTCGGAGCCGGCAACAAAAAAGGGGGCGTCAGCGTCGGTCGCCTCATGGCGGATATGCACCACCAGATCGCCGGCGTCACGGAATGCCTTGAGCACTTGCGCCGCCTTTTCGGCGGCAGCTTCAGCCCCGACCAAGGGCCATTTGCCGGCGGCGAAGTAGTCGTTCTGGATATCCACCAGGATGAGCGCTTGTTTGGACATGGTGTGTTCCTCGTTGCAGGTAGGTAATGTTCGGTTGCTTGCGTGGGGTGAAGTATTGGCCCATGCCAGGCGGGCGGCGATGAGCCGGAACGACAATAGCGGTGGAAAAAATGACAAAGCATGAAAACAGGCCGGTGCTGGAGATTGGCCTGCTGGTTTATCCCGGCGCGCAAACGGCGGCCGTGCACGGCCTTACTGACCTGTTCGCCATCGCCAACCGCATGGCCGGCGAGCAGCACTCCGAGCAGTTGCCGCGCCTGCGGGTCAGCCATTGGAGCGCCCCTGCACCAGCCCTGCCGCCAGAGCGCACGTACGACAGCCTGCCGGATGCCGCCAGCCGCCTTGGCGCCATCGTGATTCCGCCGTGCATGGAAGACATGCCCGGCGGTGCCGAGGCCGTTGAACTCGCCGCCTGGATCAAGCGTAGCCATCAGCAGGGCGCCATTGTCGGTTCCATTTGCCTGGGCGCCTTCCTGCTCGCAATCACCGGCCTGCTGGATGGCCGCCAAGCGACCACCCACTGGACCCACGGCGAAGAACTGGCCAGCCAGTTTCCCAAGCTGAAGGTGAATGTGGACAAACCCATCATCGATGACGGCGACATCATCACCACCGGCGGCCTGATGGCCTGGGCCGAGATTGGCCTGCGCCTGGTAGACCGTCTGCTCGGCCCGAGTATCGCCACCCGCACCGCGCGTTATCTGATGGTGGAACACAGCGACAGCGCCCGCGAATGCGGCAGCAACTTCGCCCCCATCCTGGCCCATGGCGACGCCGCAGTACTCAAGGTGCAGCACTGGTTGCAAGGCAATGGCGCGGTGGATGTGAGCCTGGCGGCCATGGCCGACTGTGCCGGGTTGGAAGCGCGCACCTTTCTGCGTCGTTTCCGCGCCGCCACCGGCTTGAAGCCGACCGAGTACTGCCAGCATGTAAAAGTGGGCAAGGCGCGCGAGATGCTCGAATTCACCAACGGCACGATCGACCATATCGCCTGGACCGTGGGCTACCAGGACACCGGCGCCTTTCGCACGGTCTTCAAGAAAATTACCAACCTGTCGCCGAGCGAGTACCGCGGTAAGTTCGGGGCAAAAGCGTAGGTTGGGTTGAGCCAAAGGCGAAGCCCAACGATACCCAAAATCCGCCCCTCCCCCGAAACCAAACAGAACGCCCTGAAGCCCGCCATGTTGGGCTTCGCTTTGCTCAACCCAACCTACGTCTGCACAGAGCCTCCATGCCCCTGACCCCCGACCAACTCACCCAGATCACCGCCCTCACCCTCCAGCACTACGACCAGAGCGCGGAGAGCTTTCGCGAGGGCACCCGCGACCATGATGTCAGCCAGAACATGGCCGCCCTGCTGCGCCATATCGACGCGCCAGCGCCGTTGCAGATTCTCGATTTCGGCTGCGGACCGGGCCGTGATTTAAAGGTGTTCCGCGATATGGGGCACGTGCCGGTCGGCCTGGATGGCTCGGCGAGCTTCGCCGAAATGGCGCGCGCCGACAGCGGCTGCGAAGTGTGGCAACAGGATTTTCTTGCGCTGGACTTACCCGCCGAACGCTTCGACGGCATCTTCGCCAATGCCGTTTTGTTTCATGTGCCCAGCCAGGAATTGCCACGGGTGTTACGCCAGCTGCACGCCACGCTAAAACCCGGCGGCGTGCTGTTCAGCTCCAACCCGCGCGGCGATAACCAGGAGGGCTGGAATGGTCCACGCTATGGCAGCTACCACGACCTGGCGGCCTGGCAGCAGTACCTGAGCGATGCCGGCTTTATCGAGCTGGAACACTACTACCGGCCAACGGGCCTGCCGCGCGAGCAGCAGCCCTGGCTGGCCAGCGCGTGGCGCAAGGGCTAACCGATCACGCGCTGCACCAACGCCTGCAACTGCGCGGCACCGTCGTGGCCTGCACGGGCCAGCCACTGGCGCAGTTGCTGCTCGATAGCCGGCAGCGGCGCACGCACGCCGGCCAGCTTCAGGTGCTCGGGCAGAATCTCCTCGCCACTGCTTACCAGCAGGGCAAAGTGAATGACGTTCTCCAGCTCGCGGGTGTTGCCTGGCCAAGGGTGCCACTCCAGCACCTGCTGGGCGGCGGCACCAATCAGCGGCATCGGCAGGCCCAGACGCTGGGTGTAGATGCCGAGAAAATACTCGGCCATCGGCAGGATATCGCCAATGCGTTCGCGTAGCGGCGGCAGCGCCAGACGGCCTTCATTCAGATACTGATAAAGCCGTGGGTGAAACTTGCCGGCCTCCACCGCCTGGGCCAGATCGATGCTGGTGGCCGCCACCAGGCGCACATCCACCGGGCTGGCTTGGCCGGCGCCAACGCGGGTGACTTCTCGATTTTCCAACGCGGCCAACAGTTTGTCCTGCAGCGCCAACGGCAGGTCGCCAATTTCATCCAAGTACAAGGTGCCGCCGTTGGCCGAGCCAAACCAGCCGGCACGGCTGCTGGCGGTGCCGCTGTAGGCACCGGCCGCATAGCCGAACAATTCGGCCTCGGCGTGGTTCTGGCTGAGGCTGCTGCAGCTTAAGGCCACGAACAACCCGGCGCGGTCGCTTTCACGGTGAATATGCCGAGCCAGCAGTTCTTTGCCGGTACCCATCTCGCCCTGAATCAATACGGGCAAATGGCTCGGCGCCAACTGGGCAACCTCTTCGCGCAGCTGCCGCGAGCGGCCGTCGATAAACACCAGCGCCTTGGCGCGGATGCTCAGCGGGCTTTTGTCAGCATCGGGAAAAGTCAGCAACGGCTGGCCGGGATGTTCAGTGCGTGACATACGAAAACTCCAAACCAAGCCGCCAGACTCAGCTGCAGCTTGGGTGACAGAAAAACGAAAAAAATGCGGGATCAGGCGCTACGGCGGGCGTGCTGTTCGATGCGGTTTTGCAGGCGGTAAAGGTAGGAGAAACCACGCTCCCAACGTTGGTGGCCGGATTTCACGTTGATATGCCCCACGCCGCTGAGAATCGCCGTTTCGGCGCCCCAGTCGCGGGCCAGCTCGATGGCGCGCGCAGCACTGGCGGCGGCGTCATTGTCTGAACCCACCAGTTGCGTGGGAAACGGCAGCAACTCACGGGGAATCGGCGCGAAGCCTTTCAAGGCGTCTGGGCAGGCCGGGCGTTCTACATCGGCTGGCGCCACCAGCAAGGCACCGCGCACTCGGCGCAGCAGGTCCACCGGCGCGTTGGCAGCCCAGTGGGCCACGGTGACGCAACCCAGGCTGTGGGCAATCAGAATCACCGGGGTCGGCTGCGCGGCAATGGCGCGGTTAAGCTCATTCACCCAGGCCGCGCGGTCGGGGCTCAACCAGTCGGCCTGCTCCACGCGCTGGCTGTTGGGCAGGCTGCGTTGCCAATGGCTTTGCCAGTGCTCGTCCGGCGAGCCTTGCCAGCCTGGCACTATCAGATAGCGGATCGATTCGCTGCGCATGGGAAACGCCTCCTGCGAAGTACGGTGTGGAGGCCAGTATAGGTAGGGGTCATATACTCGTTAAGGAATAAGAAATTATTTACTTATGCCTTTAACGCAACTTATATGCTGGCAAAAAGCCGTCTCCACTTTTTCCCTTCACCCCGTAGAGCCCTCTATTTCCAGGCCTTGCAGGCAGTTATCCACACGCCCCGCGCCCGCGCGCGTCGCGGTATAGAGATGGACCCGCGCAGAAATTCAAAATGGTTATATAAAAATTCTTAAATAGTATTTTTAAGAATATTAGCCATTCCCTACTATCCGCTCCACGCCCACTGACCACGAACAACCTCAGGGCATTTTTTTCAAGGAGCAGACAGATGAGCGCACCCCTTCGTAGCGTTGAGGGCCAGGACGAAGCCGGCATCCTCCGCGAAATTTCCGCTGCCCTGCAAGGCCTGCGTTTTGGCTCGGTGGAAATCACCGTACACAACGGCCAGGTCGTTCAGATCGAGCGCAAAGAGAAATTCCGCTTGCAGCCGCCGGCAGCGGGCAAGCAGGCGTAAGCCAAGCCACCTGATACCGAATTGAGTAACCGCCTACTGGACGACCGGAGGGCAAAAAAATGAATAGCAACACCCGTTGGCAGCCGCGAATGTGCAGCTGAACCTCATAAGAAACTCAGCCATAACACTTGAACAAAATTTGAAATCTTAGGAGTTACACCATGTCCATTCGCCGTTTCGCTTTGGCAGCTTTAACCAGCGCCCTCTTCGCCGGTACCGCCGTCGCCAAGGATTACGAGCTGCTGAACGTTTCGTACGACCCGACTCGCGAGCTGTATCAGGAATACAACGCTGAATTCATCAAATTCTGGCAAGCCAGCCACAAGGACGACAAAGTCGTTATCCAGCAATCCCACGGTGGCTCGGGCAAACAAGGCCGCGCCGTAATCGATGGCCTGCGTGCTGACGTGGTGACCCTGGCCCTGGCCGGTGACATCGACGAAATCGCCAAGCTGGGCAAATCCCTGCCGGAAAACTGGCAGACCCGCCTGCCGCAATCGAGCACCCCGTACACCTCCACCATCGTGTTCCTGGTGCGCAAGGGCAACCCAAAAGGCATCAAGGACTGGGGCGACCTGATCAAGAAAGACGTTTCGGTTATCACCCCGAACCCGAAAACCTCCGGCGGTGCCCGTTGGAACTTCCTCGCCGCCTGGGCCTACGGCCTGAAAGCCGGCGGTAGCGAAGCCAAAGCCAAAGAGTACGTAGAGCAGCTCTACAAGCACGTGCCGATTCTGGACACCGGTGCGCGCGGCTCAACCATCACCTTCGTGAACAACGGTCAGGGCGACGTGCTGCTGGCGTGGGAAAACGAAGCCTTCCTGGCGCTTAAAGAAGACGGCGGTGCCGACAAGTTCGACATCATCGTGCCTTCGCTGTCGATCCTGGCCGAACCGCCAGTGGCTGTAGTCGACAAGAACGCTGAGAAAAAAGGCACTACCGAAATCGCTACCGAATACCTGAAACACCTGTACAGCCCGGCTGGCCAGGAAATCGCGGCGAAGAACTTCTACCGCCCACGTGACGAGAAAGTAGCGGCCAAGTACGCCGCTCAATTCCCGAAACTGGACCTGGTGACTATCGACAAGGACTTCGGCGGCTGGAAAACTGCGCAACCGAAATTCTTTAACGATGGCGGCGTGTTCGACCAGATCTACCAAGCCCAGTAATCGTAAACAGGCTCTTTAATCCGAACGCTTGCGGGCAACACCTCGAGAAGACGCAAGCGTAGCGAGCGAAGGTAAGACAAGGCGGCCGGGTGGTGAAAAAGCGCAGTTGGCTGTAGCCAATGAGCATTTTTCCCCACCCGGCCAACGCCGTATTACCGAGCGCAGTAGCTTTTAAAAGGACATTTATGTCACGCAAGATCTCCCCCGTCATACCCGGCTTCGGGCTGACGCTGGGCTACACCCTGGTGTACCTCAGTCTGATTGTGCTGATTCCGCTGGCGGCCATGTTCGTCCACGCCGCTCAACTGACCTGGGACCAGTTCTGGGCCATCATCACCGCCCCTCGCGTTATCGCCGCGCTCAAGTTGAGCTTTGGCACCGCGCTGTATGCGGCCCTTATCAATGGTGTGATCGGCACCCTGCTGGCCTGGGTGTTGGTGCGGTACACCTTCCCGGGGCGCAAGGTCATCGACGCGATGATCGACCTGCCGTTCGCCCTGCCCACCGCCGTTGCCGGTATTGCCCTGACCGCGCTGTACACGCCCACCGGGCTGGTCGGCCAGTTTGCCGCTGACCTGGGTTTTAAAATTGCCTACACCCCGCTGGGTATCACCCTGGCGCTTACCTTCGTGACCCTGCCCTTTGTGGTGCGCACGGTGCAGCCGGTGTTGGCCGATATCCCCCGTGAAATCGAAGAAGCCGCCGCGTGCCTGGGCGCCAAGCCGTTTCAGGTGTTCCGCTACATTCTTGCCCCGGCCCTGCTGCCCGCCTGGCTTACCGGCTTCGCCCTGGCCTTTGCCCGTGGCGTAGGCGAGTACGGTTCGGTGATTTTTATCGCCGGCAACATGCCGATGAAAACCGAGATTCTGCCGCTGTTGATCATGGTGAAGCTCGACCAATACGACTACCGCGGTGCCACCTCCATTGGTGTGCTGATGCTGGTGGTGTCTTTTATTCTGCTGCTGCTGATCAACTTGCTGCAGCGACGCATCGAAAAACCATAAGGAGCGCGCCATGTCTTCACCAACGCTTAGCGCGGCCGCTTCTGCCAACGCCGCTCGCCGGGGCAACGTCAACGCCCGGCGCATTCTGATCGGCCTGTGCTGGCTGGTTTTTATCCTGTTTCTGGTATTGCCGCTGTTTATCGTGGTGTCCCAGGGCTTGAAGAATGGCCTGGGCGCCTTCTTCACGGCGATCTTCGAACCCGATGCCCTGTCGGCCCTGAAGCTGACCATTTTTGCCGTACTGATTTCGGTGCCGCTCAACCTGGTGTTCGGCGTCAGCGCCGCCTGGTGCGTGAGCAAGTACTCGTTCAAAGGCAAAAGCATTCTGGTGACGCTGATCGACCTGCCGTTTTCGGTATCACCGGTTATTGCCGGCTTGGTCTACGTGCTGATGTTCGGCGCCCAGGGCCTGCTCGGCCCGTGGCTGCAAGACCATGACATCCAGATCGTCTTCGCCCTGCCGGGCATCGTGCTGGCGACTATCTTCGTCACCGTGCCCTTCGTGGCCCGTGAGCTGATTCCGCTGATGCAGGAGCAAGGCACCCAGGAAGAAGAAGCCGCACGCCTGCTCGGCGCCAACGGCTGGCAGATGTTCTGGCACGTGACCGTACCGAACATCAAATGGGGCCTGATCTATGGCGTGGTGCTGTGTACCGCGCGGGCCATGGGCGAGTTTGGCGCGGTGTCGGTGGTGTCCGGGCATATCCGCGGCGTGACCAACACCCTGCCGCTGCACGTAGAAATTCTCTACAACGAATACAACCACGTCGCTGCCTTTGCTGTGGCCAGCCTGCTGCTGATCCTGGCGCTGTTCATCCTTCTGCTCAAGCAGTGGAGCGAGTCCCGTATCAACCGCCTTAAAGCCAAAGCGGACGAGGAATAAACCATGAGTATCGAAGTCCGTAACGTCAGCAAGAACTTCAACGCCTTCAAGGCGCTCGACCAGATCAACCTGGATATCCAGAGCGGCGAGCTGGTAGCCCTGCTCGGCCCGTCCGGCTGCGGCAAAACCACCCTGCTGCGCATTATTGCCGGCCTGGAAACCCCGGACGCCGGCAGCATTGTGTTCCACGGCGAAGACGTCTCCGGCCACGACGTGCGTGATCGCAACGTCGGTTTCGTGTTCCAGCACTACGCCCTGTTCCGCCATATGACCGTGTTCGACAACGTCGCCTTCGGCCTGCGCATGAAACCCAAAGGCGAGCGCCCCACCGAAACCCGCATTGCCGAAAAAGTGCACGAACTGCTGAACATGGTGCAGCTCGACTGGCTGGCCGACCGCTACCCGGAACAACTCTCCGGCGGCCAGCGCCAGCGTATCGCCCTGGCTCGCGCCCTGGCGGTGGAACCCAAAGTGCTGCTGCTCGACGAACCCTTTGGCGCGCTGGATGCCAAGGTGCGTAAAGAACTGCGCCGCTGGCTGGCGCGTCTGCACGAAGACATCAACCTGACGTCCGTGTTCGTCACCCACGACCAGGAAGAAGCCATGGAAGTGGCCGACCGTATCGTGGTGATGAACAAAGGCGTGATCGAGCAGATCGGCTCACCGGGCGAGGTGTACGAAAACCCGGCCAGCGACTTCGTGTACCACTTCCTCGGCGACTCCAACCGCCTGCACGTGGGTGGCGAAGAGCACGTGCTGTTCCGCCCGCACGAAATCTCGCTGTCGCGCCACGAAACCGAAGGCCACCAGGCCGCCGAAGTGCGCGATATCCGCCCGCTGGGCGCGATTACCCGCGTAACCCTGAAAGTGCCGGCACAGGATGAATTAATCGAAGCGGAAGTGGTGAAAGACCACGACAGCCTCACCGGGTTGGTGCGCGGTGAAACCTTGTTCTTCAAGCCCAAGGTTTGGCAGGCACATAAGCAGGTCTGAAAAAAAGCCCCTCACCTGAGGGGCTTTTTTTGTAGTCAAAGACAGCGATCTGCCTCAAGCGCCTTTTTCCAGCAGATCGTGCAGCTCCACGAACTGCAACGTCAGCTTGTGCTTGGGCTCCAGGAAAATCAGCGGTATCGAGGCCTGGTGCGATTCGCGCATCTTCACCGAGCTGGTGAGGTACACCGGCAGCACCGGCAACCCTTCGGCAATCAACTCGTCCAGCAACTGCTGCGGCAGGCTGGCGCGGGCCTGGAACTGGTTAACGACGATGCCTTCCACTTCCAGCCCTTCGTTGTGGTCTTCCTTCAGTTCTTCGATCTCGCTAAGCAGGCCGTACAACGCCTGGCGGGAGAAGCTGTCGCAATCGAAGGGGATCAGCACGCGATCGGCGGCGATCAGCGCTGAAACGGTGTAGAAATTCAGTGCCGGAGGGGTATCCAGGTAAATACGGTCGTAATCCTCGGACAGATCTTCGAGCAACTTACGCAGCTTGTTGATCTTGTGCTTGGCCTCAAGCTTGGGCTGCAGGTCGGCCAACTCGCGGGTGGCGGTCACCACGTGGAGGTTATCGAACGGGGTTTCGTAGATGTCCACCTGGCCTTTCTTGGAGAAGGGGCCGGTGGAGAGCGTCTGTTTGAAGAAATCGGCAATCCCCATGGGGATGTCTTCACCGGTCAGGCCGGTCAGGTACTGCGTGGAGTTGGCCTGGGCGTCCAGGTCGATCAGCAGGGTGCGGTAGCCCTGACTGGCACTCACCGCGGCCAGGTTGCAGGCAATGCTGGATTTACCCACGCCGCCTTTCTGGTTGAACACTACGCGTCGCATATTCCCACCTCGTCCTGAGCCTCGAATAGCCTGGGATTCTATGCAAAGCGCAAGGCCAGAGCGAGGTGCACTGCTGAACAGTGACCAGCGGCGCGGATATTTCGCCCAAACATGGGCAAAATAGCGCCCGCAATCGCGCTTGTAGGTATCGCCTTACAAACACGCCAGCCAAATCTTTGCTGAATGTTTGCCTGTGCCCTGCCTCGTCGGGATAATGCCGGCACTTTGCTATGGCGCTATTGCGGTTGTGACTCTCCACGACGGCGAAGACGGCTGTTGCTGTTGCACAGACCTGGGCCACGGAGCCAGGGGAGATCGCCTTTTTTACATGGACGCAAAAGCTGCCGATGCATTTCTCAATCGATCAATGGCGCGCCTGGGCCCCCGGGCTTGAGCAGGAAAGCGACTGGCAGGCCTGGAGCCTGCAATCTTCGCTGCCTGCCGCCAGTGAATCGTTGCCCGATGTGAATTTTCTCCCGGCCATGCAGCGCCGTCGCCTGAGCCCGCTGGCGCGAATGGCCTTCAGTGTCGCCTGGCCTCTGGCCGACGCCCATGGCACGCCGTTGCCGCTGGTGTTTGTGTCGCGCCATGGTGAAACCCCGCGCGCGTTTACCCTGCTGAGCGACGTCTGCGCCCAGGCGCCGCTGTCGCCGACCCAATTCAGCCTCTCGGTGCATAACGCCATCATCGGCCAGTGGTCGATCATGCGCGGCGACACCAGCGAAATGACGGCCCTGGCTGGCGAAGGCGATGGCTTGGAACACGCCGTGCTCGAAGCCCAGCTGCTGCTGGCCGAAGGCGCGCCGGCGGTGTTGCTGGTGATTGCCGAGGACACCCCGCCCGCTGCCTACGCGCCCTGGATTACCGATGTGCCATTCCCGTACGCCGTCGCGCTGTTGCTCAAGCCCGGCCAGGACTGGCAGCTGAAGTTGCAGGCTTGCCCACCACCAGAAAACGCATCATCTGCCGATACAGCCACCGCAGAGTGGCCGCACGCACTTAACCTGGTTCGCGCCCTCAGTGGCGGTGTAACCACCCTGGAGCATCGTTGGAGGAGTCGACAATGGAGCTGGCAACAGAACAGCGCCTGAGCCGTTACAGCGCGCCCTATTGGTGGCGTCTGATCGCCACCGCCCTGAGCTTCACCCTGTTCGGCGTAGGCGGTGTGTTTTTGCGCATCGTGGTGTTCCCGCTGTTGTCGTTGCTACCGGGCGATGCCGTAGCGCGCCGTACCCGTGCGCGGGCCACAGTGAGCTGGACGTTCCGCGCCTTTGTCGAATTCATGCACCGCACCGGTGTGTTGACCTTTGAAGTCCAGGGCATCGAGCGCCTGGGTCGCCCGGGCCAGATCGTGATTGCCAACCACCCATCCCTGATCGATGTGGTGGTGCTGATTGCGTTCATCCGGGACGCCAACTGCGTGGTCAAGCAAAGCCTCTGGGACAACCCGTGCATGCGTGGCCCCATTCGCGCCGCCGAGTACATCAGCAACAGCGGCAGCATGGACATGCTCGACGAAACCTCCGAGGCCCTGCGCGAAGGCCAGACCCTTATCGTGTTTCCCGAAGGCACCCGCACCACGCCGGGCCAGCCGCCCGAGTTTCACCGCGGCGCCGCGGCCATTGCCCTGCGCGGCGCGCGCATCGTCACCCCGGTGGTGATCAGCGTCACGCCCACCACCCTGACCAAGGCCGAGCCCTGGTACCGCATTCCGTCGCGGCGCTTTCACTTTGAAATGCGCGTCGGCGAGGATATCGACCCGCAGCAGTTCAGCGCGCACAGTTCGGCGCCCATCGCCTCGCGCAAGCTCAACGAACACCTGCACCAACACTTTATTAAGGAGCTCGCCAAAGATGAGCGATCTGCAGCTTGAAATTAAAAACCTGATCATCGAGGCCCTGGGCCTTGAAGACATCGGCCCCGACGATATCGACGCCGACATGGCGCTGTTCGGCGAAGGCCTCGGGCTGGATTCGGTAGACGCCCTGGAACTGGGCCTGGCCATCCAGAAGCGTTTTGGCTTCAAGATTGACGCCGACGCCAAAGACACCCGCAAGCATTTTGCCAACGTGGCCAGCCTCGCTGTGTTCGTGTCCGCACAGCAAGCCGCGTAAGAGAGACCCGCATGCAAAACCGTGACGAAATTTTCAGCACCCTGCGCGAATCGCTGGTGGAACTGTTCGAACTTGAACCCGAGCGCGTAACCCTGGAAGCCAACCTGTACCAGGACCTGGAAATCGACAGCATCGACGCGGTCGATCTGATCGACCACATCAAACGCAAAACCGGCAAGAAACTCGCCGCCGAAGACTTCAAGGCCGTGCGTACCGTTGGCGACGTGGTCGAGGCGGTCTTCCGCCTGGTCAACGCGCCCGCCGCCTGATGAACCGGGCATGAACCGCCTGATTGGTCTGGTGCTGTTGCTGGCCGGGCTGGCGTACCCCTTTGCGGTGTATTACGGCCAGCAACACCTGGCGCCGCGCTTTTTTGCCTTGCTGCTGGGCGGCTTGTGGCTGGCGCGGTTTCTCAGCCAAGGGCAAAAGCCGGGCAGCCGTGGCATGGCCATCGCCGCGCTGGGTTTCTGCGTGCTGCTGGGCCTGGCAGACAGCCCCACCCTGCTGCGCTGGTACCCGGCGCTGATCAGCCTGTTTGGCCTGACGCTGTTCGGCTTGAGCCTGAAATACGGCCCGCCGATGGTGGAGCGTCTGGCGCGGCTGCATGAGCCGGAGCTGCCCGAGGTGGCCATTGCCTATACCCGGCAGGTGACCAAGGTGTGGGTCGGTTTCTTCATCTTCAATGCCGCGCTGGTAAGCGCACTGACCCTGTGGGCGCCATTAAGCTGGTGGACGCTGTACACCGGGCTGATTTCCTACGTTTTGATGGGCATGTTGTTCGCCGGTGAATGGCTGGTGCGCCAACGTGTGCGAGGCCATGTATGAGTAAGTGGATTGACTTGCAGCACCTGCTCAGCCCGGCGCTGGAACGCCCGGTCACGCTGGAACCGGCGCTGTCGCATGCCGACCTCTGTGTACAGGCCCTGAGCCTGGCCGCCGGCCTGCACGCGCGCGGCGTGCGTAACCTGGCCGTACACTTGGAAGACAGCGCCGAGCTGGCCATCGCCCTGCTTGGCGCCTGGCGTGCCGGCGTGCGCGTGCTGTTGCCGGCCGACCTGCAAGCGCAGAGCCGCGAGCGCCTGGCGCCCCATGTCGACCTGTGGATAAGTGAGCACGCCGGCGACACCACGCTCGCCGAGCTGTATGCCGAACCGCTGCCGGCCGCCGCGCTGGACCTGGATTTTGTCGGCCTGACGCTCTGCACCTCCGGCTCCAGCGGCGAGCCCAAGCTGATCGATAAAACCCTGCGCCAGATGCACGCCGAAGTGCTCGGCCTGCAAGCGCTGTGGGGTGAGGCGCTGGGCGATGCGGTGATCGTCGGCAGCGTGGCCGCGCAGCATATCTACGGCCTGCTGTTTCGCGTGCTGTGGCCACTGTGCGCCGGCCGCGTATTCGTGCGCCGTGCCCAGCCGTTCCCCGAAGACCTGCAGCGCTGGAGCCTGGCCCAGGCCAACTTCGCCTGGATCGCCAGCCCGGCGCTGCTCAAGCGCATGGGCGACAACCTCGACTGGCAGGCCCTCGCCCGCGTACGCCGGGTGTTCTCCTCGGGCGGCCCGCTGCCGAGCGATACCGGCGCGCAGTTGGCCGAATTGCTCGGCCAGGTGCCGACCGAAATTTTCGGCAGTTCGGAAACCGGCGGTATCGCCTGGCGTCAGGGCGGCTCGCTGTGGCAGCCGTTTGCCGATGTGCAGGTAGGCCTGAATGACGACGGCGCGCTGTATATCCGTTCCCCCTACCTCGCACCCGGCCATACCGAGCAGACGGCCGACGGCGCCAGCTTGCACGCCGATGGCCGTTTCGAGCTGCTGGGGCGCCAGGACCGGATCGTCAAGCTGGAAGAAAAACGTATCTCCCTGCCCATGCTGGAGCAGGCGCTGGCCGATCACCCGTGGGTGGCCGATGCGCGCTTTGGCGTGGTGCAAGACAAACGCGCCTACCTCGGGGCGCTGGTCGCGCTGAACGACGCCGGTCTGCATGCCTTGCGCAACCAGGGCCGCCGCGCCGTCACCGACAGCCTGCGCCAGCACCTGAGCCCCCATTGCATCGCCCTGGCCTTGCCACGGCGCTGGCGGTTGGTGCGGCATCTGCCGCTTAACGCCCAGGGCAAGTTGCCCCAGGCCGTATTGGAACAGGCGCTGTACGCCGCGCGCACGCTGCTGCCCGAGGTGGTCAGCCAGCGCGAAGAAAACGGCGAGTGGCACCTGGAGGTAGACGTGCCGCTGGACCTGGCGCACTTCAGCGGTCACTTCCCGAAAACCCCGATTCTGCCCGGCGTGGTGCAAGTGGATTGGGCGCAAACCCTGGCCCGTGGCCTGATGCACTTGCCACCACGCTTCTGCGGCATGGAAGTGCTGAAGTTTCAGCAACTGGCGCGCCCCGGCGACCGTTTGCAGTTGCACCTGCGCTTCGATGCCGAACGCGGCAAGTTGTATTTCAGCTACCGCAATGGCGAGGCGGCCTGCTCCTCCGGGCGCATTCTGCTGGAGGCGGCCCGTGTCAGCGCCTGAGTCTTTGCACGCGGTCTGCGCGGTCATCCCGGTCTACAACCACGAGCACGCCTTGCCTGCCGTGGTCGACGCCCTGCGGGTGCTCGGCCTGCCGTGCGTGCTGGTCAACGATGCGTCCAGCCCCGAATGCACGGTGGTGATCGACCAGTTGGGCGAGCAGGCGGACACTTACGTGGTGCATCTGCCGGTCAACCAGGGCAAGGGCGGCGCGGTGATGGCCGGCCTACGTGAAGCCGCGCGCCTGGGGTTTACCCACGCCCTGCAAGTAGATGCCGATGGCCAGCACGACCTGGCGCATGTGCGTCTGTTTTTGCAGCAGTCCGCCGCCCAGCCGGGCACCCTGATTTGCGGCTACCCGGAATACGACCACAGCGTGCCCAAGGGCCGTTTGTATGCGCGCTACATCACCCATTTCTGGGTGTGGATCAATAGCCTGTCGTTGCAGATCCGCGACTCCATGTGCGGCTTCCGGGTGTATCCGTTGGCGCCGACCCTGGCGCTGATCAACGCGGTGAACCTGGGCACGCGCATGGATTTCGACGTCGAGATTCTGGTGCGCCTGAGCTGGCGCAACCAGCCCATGAGCTGGCTGCCGATCAAGGTGCATTACCCCCAGGACGGCCTCTCGCATTTCCGCCTGCTGCTGGACAACGTGCTGATCTCGAAAATGCACGCCACGTTGTTCTTCGGCATGCTCTGGCGCGCGCCGGTGATTCTGGCCAGGAGGCTGCTGGCATGAGTAGCGGGCATTGGGCCAGGCGCAACGAGCGCGGCAGTTACCTGCTGATGAGCTTTACCGCGTGGCTGGCGCGCAACCTCGGGCGCCGTGTGCTGAGCCCGTTGCTGCACCTGATCGTGCTGTATTTCTTTATGGCCGGGCGCACCGCGCGGCGCAGCGTGTATGAATACCAGCAACGCCTGGCAAGCTGGAGCGGGCGAACCGAGCTGCGGCCAACCCGGCGCTCGGTGTTCAACCAGTTCATGGCCTTTGCCGACACCCTGCTCGACAAGCTCGATGTGTGGAATGGCCGCCTGCGTCTGGAGCAGGTGACGCTGATCGACAAGGCGGATATTCGCGGCAAGCTGCACCGCGAACAGCGCGGGCAGATGCTGGTGGGCGCCCACCTGGGCAACCTCGAAGTCTGCCGCGCCCTGGCCGAACTCGGCGAAAAAGTGCAGATGAATGTACTGGTGCACACTAAGCACGCCGAGCACTTCAACCGCCTGCTAAACCAGGCCGGCGCCACCCATTTGCGCCTGATTCAGGTCAGCGAGCTGGACGCGGCCATCATGCTGCAACTGAGCCAGCGTCTGGAGCGCGGCGAGTGGCTGGCCATTGCCGGCGACCGCGTGCCGCTGCATGGCGGGCGCCGGGCGCGGGTGAATTTTCTCGGTGCCCCGGCCGACCTGCCGCAAGGCCCTTGGCTGCTCGCCGGCCTTTTGCAATGCCCGATCAATTTGCTCTTCTGTCTCAAGCTCGATGGCCGTTATCAGGTCACCCTGGAACCCTTTGCTGAGCGCATTGAATGGCGCCGCAGTGACCGCGACCAGGTGATTGCCCGCCATGCGCAAGCCTATGCCGAGCGTCTGGCGCATTACTGCCTGCAGGCACCGCAGCAATGGTTCAACTTCTTCCCTTTCTGGACTACCCATGACTAACACGCACGCCTCCACCGTCGTGTTCGGCGCCCAACCGCTTAGCATCGAGCAAGTGGTCAGCCTCGCCGAACACCGCAGCCCGACCGCATTGCAAAGCGACAATGCGTTCCGCCAGCGCATTGCCAAAGGCGCGCAGTTTCTCGACTCGCTGCTGGACAAGGAAGGCGTGATCTACGGCGTTACCACCGGCTACGGCGACTCCTGCGTGGTGGCCGTGCCGCTGGAGCACGTGGAAGCCCTGCCCCAACACCTGTTCACCTTCCATGGCTGCGGGCTGGGCAAACTGCTCGACCCGGTGGCCACCCGCGCGGTACTGGCGGCGAGGTTGCAGTCGCTGTGCCAGGGCGTGTCCGGCGTGCGTGTCGAATTGCTGGAACGCCTGCAAGCCTTCCTCGACCACGACGTATTGCCGCTGATTCCGGAAGAAGGCTCGGTGGGCGCCAGCGGCGACCTCACGCCGCTGTCCTATGTCGCGGCCACCCTTACCGGCGTGCGCGACGTGCTCTACAAGGGCCAAGTGCGCAGCGCCGCCGACGTGCATGCCGAGCTGGACTGGCAGCCGCTGACCTTGCGCCCTAAAGAAGCCCTGGCGCTGATGAACGGCACGGCGGTGATGACTGGCCTGGCGTGCCTGGCCTATTCGCGCGCCGACTACCTGCTGCAACTGGCCACACGCATCACCGCGCTGAACGTGGTGGCGCTGCAAGGCAACCCCGAGCATTTCGACGAGCGCCTGTTCGCCGCCAAGCCGCACCCGGGGCAAACCCAGGTGGCCGCCTGGTTGCGCCAAGACCTGGCCATCGACGCGCCGACCGCACCTTTGCACCGCCTGCAAGACCGCTACTCGCTGCGTTGCGCGCCGCACGTACTGGGCGTGCTGGCCGACAGCCTGGGCTGGCTGCGCCAGTTCATCGAGATCGAACTCAACAGCGCCAACGACAACCCGATCATCGACGCCGAAGCCGAGCGCGTGCTGCACGGTGGGCACTTCTACGGCGGGCATATCGCCTTTGCCATGGACGGGCTGAAAAACCTGGTGGCCAACGTCGCCGACCTGCTCGACCGTCAGCTCGCGCTGCTGGTGGACACCCGCTACAACCACGGCCTACCCAGCAACCTCTCCGGCGCGCCGGCGCACACCGCCATGATCAACCACGGCTTCAAGGCCGTGCAGATCGGCGCCAGCGCCTGGACCGCCGAAGCCCTGAAAAACAGCATGCCGGCCAGCGTGTTCTCGCGCTCCACCGAATGCCACAACCAGGACAAAGTGAGCATGGGCACCATCGCCGCCCGCGATGCCCTGCGCAGCCTGGAGCTGACCGAACAGGTGGCCGCCGCCACCCTGATCGCCGCCAACCAGGGCGTGTGGCTGCGGGGCCACGAAGAGGACGCCCGGCCGCTGCCGCCGTCGCTCGCCGCCATGCACCAGCAACTGGGCGAAGACTTCCCGCCGGTGATCGAAGACCGCGCCCTGGAGCGTGAACTGCGCCTGTGCCTGACCCGTATCCGCAACCGCCATTGGAGCCTGTATGCGTAGCAATGGGGTGATTCAGGCCGAGGTGGAAATCCTCGTGCCGTTCTTCGACGTCGACATGATGGAGGTGGTCTGGCACGGCCACTACGTCAAGTACCTGGAAGTGGCGCGCTGCGCCCTGCTGGACAAGATCGGCCACAACTACGCCAACATGCGCGACGCCGGTTACGCCTGGCCGATCATCGACCTGCAGCTGCGCTATATGCGCGGCGCCAAGTTTGGCCAGCGCCTGACCGTGCGTGCCGATCTGGTGGAGTGGGAGAACCGCCTGAAGATCAACTACCTGATCACCGATGCCGAAACGGGCGAGCGTATGACCCGTGGCAGCAGCGTGCAGGTGGCGGTGGAAATCGCTAGCCTGGAAATGCAGCTCGCCTCGCCCAGCGTGTTTGTTCAAGCCGTCCAGCGGGCCATCGCATGAAGCGCTTTTTCGC
The DNA here is from genome assembly GCF_027922365.1 of Pseudomonas turukhanskensis. GTDB lineage: Bacteria > Pseudomonadota > Gammaproteobacteria > Pseudomonadales > Pseudomonadaceae > Aquipseudomonas > Aquipseudomonas turukhanskensis. The sequence continues at coordinate 14,076 of NZ_BSFN01000033.1, read as the reverse complement.
CCTGCTGCTGACCGTCGTGCTCGCTCCCTTGGCACATGCCTTTGATCTCGACCAACTGGCCGCCCAGTTGGCCAAACCTGCCGTGGTGCGCGGGCCGTTCATTCAGGAAAAACACCTGCGCGCGCTGCCCAAGCCGTTGACCAGCACCGGGCAGTTTGTACTGAGCCGCGACCTGGGCCTGCTGTGGTTGCTGCAAAGCCCGCTGCAACAGGACTACCGCATCGACGGCAACGGCATTGCCAAACGCACGCCGCAAGGCTGGCAGCCGGTGCCGCAGCAGAACGCCAGCGCCCAGCAGAACCGCCTGTTTCTGGCGGTGCTCAAGGGCGATAGCAGCGGCCTGCGCCAGGACTTCGAGCTAAGCCTTTCCGGCGAGGCCAGCGCCTGGACCCTTGACCTGGTGCCGCGCAGCCTGCTGCTCAAACAGATTTTCACCGCCATCCAAATTTCCGGCGGTGAACAGGTGTCGCGTATCGAGCTGCGCGAAACCCAGGGCGACAGCACGGTGCTGCGCCTGACCGACAGCCATGCCGACAGCCAGCTCAGTGACACGGACCGTCATGCTTTCGCGGATTGAACACTGGGGCCCACGGCTCTTTACCGTCGCCCTGGTGGCCTTGCTGGCGCTCACCGCCTGGCAATGGCGCGCGGGCGCACCGATTTCCGCCAACCTGCTGGAGTTGGTGCCCAGTGACACGCCGGACCTTCTGGAACAGCGCGCCGAAAAGATCATCGCCGAGCCGCTGAACCGCGAGCTGGTGGTGCTGATCAGCTTCCCCGACCGGCAAAAAGCGTTGCGTCAGACGGCTGTTGTTGGCTTGCGCTGGCAGCAGGAAAAGCTCTTTGAAAAGGTGCAATGGGACGTCAATTACGACCTCGCCCAACTGCGCCAGCAACTGCTCGACAGCCGCCTGGCATTGCTCGACAGCGCAGGCCGGCAACTGCTTGAGCAAGACCCGCGCGCCTATGTCGAACGCCGCGTACAAGACCTGTTCGACCCCTTCCATAGCCAGGGCTTGCTAAGCACCGAGCAGGACTGGCTGGGCCTGGGCGCACGCATCGAAAAAAGCCTGCCGCATTTTCATAATGTGCAGGTCGACCTGAGCGGCGCCCTGCTGGCCGAACGCGACGGCAAAACCTGGGCCCTGCTGCGGGCCCGTACCACCGGCGATGCCTTCGACGGCAACCTGCCCTTGGCGGTGGAAAACCTCGTGGCCCAGGCCCGCGCCGATATCGAAGCCCAGGGCGGCGAACTGCTCGCCAGCAGCGGCCTGTTGTATTCGGCCCATGGCCAACGCCAAGCCACCAGCGAAATCAGTTTTATGGGCAGCATTTCCAGCGTCGGCGCCTTGCTGCTGATGCTGTTGGCCTTCCGCCGCATGCGTGTGTTGACCGCCTTGCTGCCGGCGGCCATCGGCGTGCTGGCGGGGCTGACAGCGACGGTGGCGGTGTTCGGCACCATCCATGTGCTGACCCTGGTGCTCGGCGCCAGTCTGATCGGCGTGGCCATCGACTACCCGCTGCACCTGTTGTCCAAAAGCTGGACCTTGCAACCGTGGAACAGCTGGAAAGCCCTGCGCGCTACCTTTCTGGGCCTGACTCTCGGCCTGGCCACCAACGTCATTGGTTATCTGGCGCTGGCCTTCACGCCGTTCCCGGCGCTGAGCCAGGTGGCGATCTTTTCCTCGGCCGGGCTGCTCGGTTCCTATTTGTGCGCGGTGTGCCTGTTGCCGGCGTTGCTGGGCAAGGTGCAGATCGTGCCCTGGGCCAAACCCTACGGCCTGGCCGAGCGCTTGCTGGACTGGCGCCGCCGCGTGCTGCGGCGCATCGGTACGCCGTGGCTGCTGCTGCTGTTTCTGCTGTTCTGCGCCGCCGGCGTATTGCAGCTCCAGCACAAGGACGACCTGCGCCAGTGGGCCAGTACGCCGCCGGCGCTGCTGCAACAGTCGCAGGCCATCAGCCAGATCATCGGCTTTCAGCCCACCAGCCAGTTCTACCTGGTGCGCGGCAAGGATGAAGAGCAGCTGTTGCAGCGCCAGCAGGTACTCGGCGAGCGCCTGGACAAACTGGTTGCCGACGGCAAACTGAAAAGCTACATGGCCTTGAGCCAACTGGTGGCGCCGGCCTCCGAGCAGGCCAGCCTGCGAGATTCGCTTGGCCGCGTACCGGCGGCCAGCGAGGCGCTGCAGGCCCTCGGCGTCAGCCGTGAGCAGGTGCAGGCAGAAGTGCGTCAGTTACAGGCTCTGCCGACGCGCAACATTGAACAAAGCCTGGCCGGCAGCTTGGGCGAGCCGTGGCGCAGCCTGTGGCTGGGCGAGGCCGGCAACGGCGAAGTGGCGGGGTTGGTCAGCCTGCAAGGCCTGAGCAATACCGAGCTGCTGGCCGCCCAGGCCGATGGCTTGCCAGGGGTAAAACTGGTGGACCGCCTTGGCCAGTTGAACCGCCTGTTTGCCGCCACGCAGATCAGCGCGGCGGAGCTGAAACTGGCCTCCTGCCTGCTGATTTTCGCCCTGCTCTGCCTGCCCTTCGGCCCGCGCGGCGCCGCGCGGGTGTTGGCCGTGTCGCTGCTCGCCGCCCTGGCCAGCCTGGCCAGCCTCGGCTGGCTGGGGCAACCGCTCACGCTGTTCAGTCTGTTCGGTTTGCTGCTGGTGACGGCCATCGGCGTGGACTACGCCATCATCATGCGTGAACGGGTGGGCGGCGCGGCCACCAGCCTGCTCGGCACCTTGCTGTCGGCCCTGACCACCTGGTTGTCCTTTGGTCTCCTGGCCCTTTCCAGTACGCCGGCCGTGAGTAACTTTGGACTGACCATCAGCATCGGCCTGGCCTTCAGCTTTCTGTTGTCGCCTTGGGCAGGGGAACACGACAGCCATACGGATAAGGACCTTGTGCAGTGAACGTGATCGTCTTCTGGTTAGTGGCATTGGCCGTGTACGGCACCGTCGCGCTGCTGGGCCGCCAACGCCTGATTCCCATCGTCGGCCAACTGCTGGTGGCGAGCATCGCCATTCCGCTGTTGCTGCTGTTCTGGGTGGAGCCGCACTGGCAACTCAGCGCAAAGCAATTGCTGGCACCCACTTGGCTGAGCCTGCTGTACAACCTCAGTTTCGCCCTGCTGCTGGGCTATATCCTCAGCGATGTGGTCGACCTTGAAGTCAGCAGCGCCAGCCTGAAAATCGCCCTGCCGAGTTTTATCGTGCCGCTGCTGGCCGGCCTCGCGGCGGCGCTGTGGTTGCTGCCGGGCGAGCGCAGTTGGTTGAGCGCGGTAGGCATCGGTTTGCTGTTTTCCATCACCGCGATTCCCGTGCTGTTTCTGTACCTGCAGAACATTCAGTACCCGCCCGAGGGCATCAAGCGGTTGATGCACGCCGCCATTCTGATGGACCTGATGTGCTGGAGCCTGTTCGGCCTGGCCCAGGGCACAGCCGACCCGCACACGCTGCTGTGGCCAGTGCTTGGGGCCGCATTGCCGTTGCTGCTGCACAAACTGCTGCGCCTGCGCCACGCGCTGTTTTACAGCCTGCCGTTCTTTGCCCTGATGCTGGTGTTTCAGCAGCTCAAGCTCAATGCGCTGGTGTTCGGCATCGGCTACATGCTGTGCCTGGCCTGGCTCAAACAGCCCTTTACCCTGCCGCTGCCACCACGGCAGTGGAAGCTGCTGCTCAACGGCCTGGCCATTCCGCTGATTCTCACCTGCGGCGTGCTGCGGGTGGACTTTCACGGCATCGGCGACAGTTATTCCTGGCTCAATCTGGGCGCCCTGCTGGTGCTGCCGGTGGTGAGCAAATTGCTCGGCAGCTGGCTCGGTCTGCAGTGGGCGATGCCCGAAGCCAGCCAACGGTTGAAGTGGTCGGAAAGCGTGCTGCTCAATATTCGCGGCCTGACCGAAGTGGTGTTCCTCAACCTGTTGCTGCAACTGCAACTGATCGACGCCCTGACCTATTTCAGCCTGCTGTTGATGAGCCTGTTTTCGACCTTGCTGCCCGCCCTTGTCGGCGTGGGCAAAACCCGTCTTTTTTCGCAACAGTCCGCCACAAGGAGTCCCCATGGTGTCGCATGAATTGGAACAGCGCCGCGTACTGGTCATTGGCGCAGGTCCGTCCGGCGCTATCGCCGCGGCCCTGTTGAAACGCAAAGGGCACGATGTGCTGATCATCGAGCGGCAGCTGTTCCCGCGCTTCTCCATTGGTGAAAGCTTGTTGGCCCACTGCCTGGATTTCGTCGAAGAAGCCGGCATGCTGGAGGCCGTCGAAGCCGCCGGGTTCCAGCGCAAGAATGGGGCGGCCTTCGCCTGGGGCGAGCGCCGCACGCATTTTGACTTCCGCGAAAAATTCACCGACGGCAAGGGCTGGACCTTCCAGGTGCAGCGCGCCACCTTCGACAAACTGCTGGCCGACCAGGCCGCATTGCAGGGCGTGGAAATCCGTTACGAAGAAGAAATCATCGCCACCGATTTCTCGGCCAAACCGATTGCCACCGTGCGCCGCCTGGACGGTAGCGAGTACCGGGTGCAGGCCGACTTCGTGCTCGATGCCAGCGGCTATGGCCGCGTGCTGCCACGCCTGCTCGACCTGGAAGCACCCTCGGGCTTCCCGGTACGCCAGGCACTGTTTACCCATATCGAAGACCGCATCGATGACGCCGCCTTCGACCGCGAAAAAATCCTTGTGACCACCCACCCGAGCCTGCGCGATGTGTGGTTCTGGCTGATCCCGTTCAGCAACGGCCGCTGCTCCATGGGCGTGGTCGCTTCCAGCGAGCGCTACCAGGGCCGCCCCGAGGACATGGAAGCGGCGCTGCGCAGCTTTGTCGCCGAAACGCCAAGCCTGGGCAACCTGATCAAGAACGCCGTGTGGGACACCCCGGTACGCAGCCTGGGCGGCTACTCGGCCAACGTGAAAAGCCTGCACGGGCCGGGCTTCGCCTTGCTGGGCAATGCCGCCGAATTCCTCGACCCGGTGTTCTCCTCCGGCGTCACCATCGCCATGCGTTCGGCGAGCATGGCCGCAGGCTTGCTCGACCGTCAGTTGAACGGCGAAGCGGTGAACTGGGAGAGCGAATTTGCCGTGCCGCTCAAACGTGGCGTGGATGCCTTCCGCGCTTACGTGGAAGGCTGGTACGACGAAAGCTTCCAGGACGTGATTTACCACCCCGGCAGCTCGCCGGAGATCCGCGCCATGATCTGCTCGATTCTTGCCGGCTACGCCTGGGACCTGAAAAACCCCTACGTCGCCGAGCCCAAGCGCCGCCTGCGGGTACTGGCCGAGCTCTGCGCCACCTCGTAACACACAGGCCCGGTAAACCGACAGGAAAGCACGCCTATGAACGCACCGATGCAGCCCGTGCAGCACAACCCGGCAGGGAACACGTACGTCGAGGAAACGCGCTTCGGCTTCTGGTTCCTGCAGAGCCACGTGTGGCAGCACCACGTGTTGCGTGTGGCCATCAACGACCTGAAAAACCTGCTCGGCGAGCCGCTGCCCGACGGCGCGGTGTTGCTGGATGCCGGTTGCGGTCAGGGCAAGTCCTTTCGCCTGTTGCAGAACGCCTTTGGCCCGGCGCAATTGCTGGGCCTGGATGCCGACCCGCACAGCCTGGCGATGAGCCGGGCCGAGGCCGAACGCGAAGGCTTGCAGGTGCAGCTGCACAGCAGCGACTGCGCGGCGATCGAGTTGCCGGACGCCAGTGTCGATGTGGTGTTCTGCCACCAGACCTTCCACCACCTGGTGGAGCAGCAAGCGGCGCTGGCCGAATTCTGGCGGGTGCTCAAACCGGGTGGCTGGCTGCTGTTTGCCGAATCGACCAAGTACTACATCGACACCTGGGTGATTCGCTGGCTGTTCCGTCACCCCATGCATGTGCAGCGCACAGCCCAGGAGTATCTGCAGATGCTGCGCGACCAGGGGTTTGAGTTCGGGCCGCAGAATGTCTCCTACCCGTACCTGTGGTGGAGCCGTTCCAGCGACTTTGGTCTGCTGGAGCGCTGGAAGCTGGTCAAACCCAAGGCCGTGGGCCAACGCAATGAAACGCTGGTTAACGCTGCCGTACGGAAACCCTCGTGATCAAGCGACTGCTGCCCCTCTTGCTGCTGCTATTGCTGAGCGCCTGCGCCCGGCAAGCGCCGCTGCCCGATACGCCGCCGCGCCTGGACCTGCCGCTGCAATTGCATGTGCAGCGCGAACAGGCCGGGCAGACGCAAGACTGGCTATTGGTGGTGCAGCAGGAAGGTCCCGCGCTGCGCTGGTCGCTGATGGACCCGATGGGTATCCCGGTCGCCCGCCAACTGCTCAGCGGCAAGCAATGGCAGAATGACGGCCTGCTGCCGCCCAACCCCGAGGCGCGCGAACTGTTTGCCGCCTTGCTGTTTGCCCTCACCCCGGCCGAACAGCTGCCTGCGCACTATAAAGGCGCCGACTGGCAGCAGAACGACCAGCAACGCCGCCTGAACGAAAACGGCAGCGCGCGCTGGCACGTGACTTACCAACACCCGCTGATTTTCCAGCTCAGTACCCAGCCGGGCCTGAGCTACCGCGTCGAGACGTTGCCATGACTGCCTACCTCAATGCCCTGGGCCTGCTGTGCGCCCTGGGCAACGACAAACACCAGGTCAGCGAACGCCTGTTTGCTGGCGATACGTCGGACATGCAGGTGCAAGCTGGCTGGGTACCGGAGCGCCCGCTGCCAGTGGGCGCGGTGCAGGCCGAGTTGCCGCTGTTACACGGCGTAAGCACGGCCCACAAGACGCGCAATAACCAGCTGCTTCTGGCCGCAGCGCAGCAGATCGAGGGCGATATCCAGCAGGCCATTCAACGCTATGGCCGTGCCCGTATCGGCGTGGTGCTCGGCACCAGCACCACCGGCATCGATGAAGCCACTCAGGGCATCAGCCGTTATCTGCAAGACGGTGAATTTCCGGCCAGCTACGACTACGGCCAACAGGAGCTGGCCGCACCGGCCGAGTTCCTCGCCGAGCAGCTTGATCTGGCCGGACCCTGCTACGTGATTTCCACCGCCTGCACCTCCAGCGCCCGCGCCCTGCTGAGCGCGCAACGCTTGCTCAACAGCGGCCTGTGCGATGCGGTCTTGTGCGGCGGCGTGGATTCGCTGTGCCAGCTGACCCTTAACGGGTTTGGCTCGCTGGAAGCGCTGGCCGATGAGCGCTGCAATCCGTTTTCGCGTAACCGCAGCGGCATCAATATTGGCGAAGCGGCAGCGCTCTTTCTGATGAGTAAAGCGCCGGCTCCGATTGCGTTGCTGAGCGCCGCTGCCAACTCCGACGCGCACCATATTTCCGCGCCCGACCCTACCGGCAAAGGTGCCGAATTTGTGATGCGCCAGGCCCTGGCCAAGGCCAACCTGAAGGCCGAAGACATCAGTTACCTGAACCTGCACGGCACCGCCACCCAGCACAATGACGCCATGGAAAGCCTGGCCGTGGCCAACGTGTTTCCCAGCGGTGTGCCGTGCTCGTCGAGCAAGGCCATGACCGGCCACACCCTGGGCGCTGCCGGCGCGCTGGAGGCAGCCTTCTGCTGGCTGAGCCTGGCGGCAAAACGCCTGCCGCCGCATATATGGGATGGCGAGGGCGACGAGCAACTGCCAGCCCTCTCGCTCACCGGCAGCAACAGCCACCTGGATGGAAAAAGCCCGCCCCGCACGATGAGCAACTCCTTCGCCTTTGGTGGCAATAACATCAGCCTGATCCTCGGTGTGGTGGATGTATGAATAACTGGCCCATCGCCGAACTGGTGCCCCACGCCGGCGACATGATTCTGGTGGACGACGTACTCAGCTACGCCGACGAAGAAATCACCACCCGCCTGCAGGTACGCGCCGGCGGGCTGTTCAGCCAGGCCGACGGCAGCCTGCCGGCGTGGGTCGGCATCGAGCTGATGGCGCAAAGCGTCGCCGCCTATGCCGGTTGCCATGCGCGCGCCGCAGGCTTGCCGGTGGAGCTGGGCTTTCTGCTCGGCACCCGTAATTACCACTGCAACGTCGATGCCTTTCCTTTGGGCGCCGAGCTGCAGATTCATGCCCTGCGCTCTCTGCAAGATGACAACGGCATGGGCGTTTTCGAATGCCACCTGACCGGCCCCGGCATTCATGCCGAGGCGCGCCTCAATGTTTTCCGCCCGCCGCACGTGGCCAGCTACCTGGAAGAACCCGCACATGACTGACACCATTCTGGTAACCGGCTCCAGCCGTGGCATCGGCCGCGCCATCGCCCTGCGTCTGGCCCGTGCCGGCTTCGACCTGGTGCTGCACTGCCGCAGCGGCCGCGCCGAGGCCGAAGCCGTTCAGGCCGAAGTCATCGCCCTCGGCCAGCAAGCACGCATTTTGCAATTTGATGTGGCCGAGCGCGCCGCCTGCCGGGAAATTCTCGAAGCCGATGTCGAAGCCCACGGCGCCTATTACGGCGTGGTGTGCAATGCTGGCCTGACCCGCGATGGCGCCTTTCCGGCGCTGAGTGAGGACGACTGGGACGTGGTGCTGCGCACCAACCTCGACGGCTTCTACAACATCCTGCATCCGCTGGTCATGCCGATGGTTCGTCGGCGCAAGCCGGGGCGTATTGTCTGCATCACCTCGGTCTCGGGCATGATCGGCAACCGTGGCCAGGTCAACTACAGCGCCTCGAAAGCCGGGGTGATCGGTGCCGCCAAAGCGCTGGCCATCGAGCTGGGAAAACGCAAGATCACGGTCAACTGCGTAGCCCCGGGCCTGATCGACACGGCCATGCTCGACGACGATCTGCCGATTGAAGAGATGATGAAGATGATCCCCGCCCAACGTATGGGCACCCCGGAAGAAGTCGCTGGCGCGGTGAACTTTCTGATGTCGGACGAAGCCGCCTACATCACCCGCCAAGTGCTCGCGGTCAATGGAGGCCTGTGCTGATGAAACGCGTGGTAGTTACCGGCATGGCCGGCATCACATCCCTGGGCAGCGACTGGGCCAGCATCGAAGCCAACTTCAGCGCCAACAAAAGCGGCATTCGCCGAATGCATGAGTGGGACCGCTTCGCCGAACTGAACACCCGCCTGGCCGGCCCCATCGACGATTTTGTGGTGCCCAAAAGCTGGAACCGCAAGCAGCTGCGCAGCATGGGCCGGGTGTCGCGGCTGGTGGTGATGGCGGCGGAAAAGGCCCTGGCCAACGCTGGCCTCTTGGACGATGAAAGCATTCGCGACGGCCGTATGGGCGTGGCGTGCGGCTCGTCCACCGGCAGCACCGAAGAGATCAAAGCCTTCGGCAATATGCTGCTCAACTCGGTGGCCGACGGCCTGAACGCCAACTCCTATATCCGCATGATGCCGCACACCACCGCGGCCAATATCAGCATCTTCTTCGGCCTCAAGGGCCGCCTGATTCCTACCTCCAGCGCCTGCACCAGCGGCAGCCAAGGCATCGGCTATGCGTACGAGGCAATCAAGTTCGGGCGCCTGCCGATGATGCTTGCCGGCGGCGCCGAAGAGCTGTGCCCCACCGAGGCCATGGTGTTCGACGCGCTGTATGCCACCAGCCTGAAAAACGATGCCCCGCACACCTCGCCACGCCCGTATGACAGCGGCCGCGATGGCCTGGTGATCGGCGAGGGCGCCGGCATGCTGGTGCTCGAAGAACTGGAACACGCCAAGGCCCGGGGCGCCACCATCTATGCCGAGATCGTCGGTTTTGGCTGCAACGCCGACGGCCAGCACGCCACCAAACCGGAGCAGGTGACCATGCGCGGCGCGATGGAACTGGCGCTGCAGGACGCCAACCTCGACCCGCATGCCATTGGCTACGTAAACGGCCACGGCACCGCTACCGAGCAGGGTGATATCGCCGAAACCCACGCCACCGCCAGCCTGTTTGGTTCGGGCATGGCCATCAGCTCGCAAAAAAGCTACCTGGGTCACACCCTCGGCGCGTGTGGGGCACTGGAGTCGTGGTTCAGCATCGAAATGCTCAACAGCGATCGCTATATCCACACCTTGAACCTGGACAACATCGACCCGCAATGCGCAGAGCTAGACTACCTGCGCGGCGAACCCCGGCAGATGAACAATGAATTCGTGATGAACAACAATTTCGCCTTTGGTGGGGTCAATACCTCACTGATCTTCCGCCGCTGGCGCTGATTGCACCCGGACACCCAAAACACCCAACCGCCGTCAAGGAGACGACTATGCACTTGAAAAGCCTCACCGCCGCAGCCCTCCTGCTCGCCGCTGTTCCCGGCATCAGCCAGGCACGCGACACCACCCACTACCTGCCGATGGAAGCTGCGGTCGCCCAGGCGACAGCCGCCGGCAAGCTGGATGGCACCGTGAAGTTCTACATGGCCGGCAAGAAGCCTGCGGGCAAAGTGAATGTGATCAACCCGCTGATCACCACCAACCAGAAAACCAATGCCTTTGGTAAGAGCGACGAAGAAGCCTGTGCCTGGGCCATGCAATCGGCCGTGATCAAACTGGCTAACGCCGCCAAGGCCGCCGGCGCCAATGCCGTGATCGAAATCGCCAGCAACTACAAAGGCGTTGAATACAAAAACCCGGAAAACTATGAGTGCCACGCTGGCGCGATCATGGCCGGTGTTGCCTTGAAGGCGCAGTTAGCTTCGGTCAAGTAATACGCGTAGGGCGAATATCCGCAAAGCGGATATCCGCCGTTCGGTGCTCGCCTCGTGTGCAGTTCAAGACCGGGTATCGGCGGATATCGCCAGTGGCGATATTCGCCCTACGGCCCCGCCGCCTCACGCGTTACCTGCTCCACAAACGCCAACGCCAACGGCGCGCGTTGGTCCTCGCGCACCACCAACCACACCGCGCTCGTGGCGCCCTCATCCAGTAGGGTGCGGTACACCACACCGTCCACCCGCGTACGGCGGAACGAGGCCGGTAACATCGACACCCCCAAGCCTGCCGACACCAGGCCGATAATGGTCATGGCCTCGCTCGCCTCCTGAGCAATGCGGGGGCTGAAACCGGCCGTACGCGCCAGGCCAATCAACTGGTCGTACAGCCCGGTGCCGTAACTGCGCGGGAAAAACACAAAGGGCTCATTCGCCAGTGCTGCAATGGAAATGCAGTCCTCGTTGCCCTGCGCCAACGGGTGGTCAGCGCGCAGCACCGCCACCAACGGATCGCGAAACAACTCCACGGCCTTGATATTGTCCGGCAACGGAAACGGCCGGATCACGCCCACTTGCACGGTCTGTTCCTGCAAGGCTTCGATCACCACCCGGCTGCTCATTTCCTGCAGGCTCAGGTGCACATCCGGGTGCGCTTGGCGAAAGGCCAGAATGCTGCGCGGAATGGTGGAAGTGAACGGCGCCGAGGCGGTAAAGCCCACATTCAATTCGCCAATTTCGCCCTGCTGGGCACGGCGCGCGATCTGCGTGGCGCGCTCTACATGAGCGAGGATCTGCCGGGTTTCATCCAGGAACAGGCGCCCCGCTTCGGTGAGCTCCACGCGGCGATTAGTGCGCTCGAACAGGCGCGCGCCGATCTCCTCCTCCAACGCCTGAATCTGTTGGCTCAGCGGCGGTTGGGAGATGCCAAGCTGCTCGGCGGCGCGGCCGAAATGCAGTTCTTCGGCGACGGCGGCAAAGTAGCGCAGGTGGCGCAATTCCATGGGCAAAGCTCCCAGGTGATTAGGTCGCAGAACAGATCAATCAACACGAACAATATATTGGAGATAATAAACGCTGCTTACTATCCTTTGCACATCGCTTTTGTGTCAGCTCCCTTGAGGTTCGTGTGCGCCCTTCCGCCTCCCCCGCCCTGCTCGACGCCGCCCGTGACGCGGCCGCCGATGTCGTCAGCACGGTTGAACAAACCGAAGCCTTTATTGAAAAAGGCACGCCGCAATTTGTTCGCACCTCGCTGGCCTTGTTTGCCGGCGGCTTTGCCACTTTTGCGCTGCTCTACAGCGTACAACCGCTAATGCCGGTGCTATCGAACGAGTTCAACCTCAACGCCGCGCAGAGCAGCCTGGTGCTGTCCATTTCCACCATCATGATGGCCATCGGGCTGCTGATTACCGGGCCTATCTCCGACGCCCTGGGACGCAAGCAGATCATGGTGATTTCGCTGCTGTCGGCCGCGCTGTTCACCCTGGCCAGCGCCTGCATGCCCACCTGGCACGGCGTGCTGCTGATGCGCGGCCTGCTCGGGCTGTCGTTGAGTGGCCTGGCGGCAGTGGGCATGACCTACCTCAGCGAAGAAATTCACCCGCGCTTTATTGGCTTGTCGATGGGCCTGTATATCGGTGGCAACGCCATTGGCGGCATGGGCGGACGGCTGATTGCCGGGGTGCTGGTCGACTTTGTGAACTGGCGCGTGGCGATTGGCACGCTGGGCGTGATGTCGCTGCTGGGGGCGCTGCTGTTCTGGCGCATCCTGCCCGAGAGCAAACACTTTCGCGCCACACCTTTGAACCTGAAAAACCTCATCGGCAACTACAGCCTGCACCTGCGCGACCAGGGCTTGCCGTGGTTGTTTCTGGAAGCGTTTTTGCTGATGGGTGCGTTCGTGACCCTGTTCAACTACATCGGCTATCGGCTGCTGGGCGAGCCGTACCATATGAGCCAGGCGTTGGTGGGACTGTTGTCGGTGGTGTACCTGTCGGGCATCTACAGCTCGGCGTGGGTTGGCTCGCTGGCGGACAAGCTAGGCCGGCGCAAGGTGCTGTGGGCGGTGATTGTGTTGATGTTCGCAGGGTTGCTGCTGACGCTGTTTGCGCAGGTGCCGTTGATTCTGATCGGCATGCTGTTGTTTACGTTTGGGTTCTTTGGGGCGCACTCAGTGGCCAGTAGCTGGATTGGGCGGCGGGCGTTTGTGGCCAAGGGGCAGGCATCTTCCATGTACCTGTTTTGCTACTACCTCGGTTCCAGCGTAGCGGGGACGTTGGGCGGGGTGTTTTGGCATCACTACGGGTGGATGGGGGTTGGGGTGTTTATTGGCGTATTGCTGATTGGGGCGTTGGGGGTTTCGGCTCGGTTGGCTCGGTTGCCGGTGTTGCCGGGGAACGCTTAGGGGCGCTGGCGCCGCGTGGTCGGGACGTTTCTTTCGCGCCTTACGCGCGGGGCTTTTGTAGGGTGTGCTGCGCGCACCTTGCGGTTTATCAGGCGACCGCGTACTTCTTCATTACCGCGTGCGCTGAACGTTTTGTTTCGCGCCTTACGCGCGAGGCTTTTGTAGGGTGTGCTCTGCGCACCTTGCGGTCTATCAGGCGACCGCGTACTTCTTCATTACCGCGTGCGCTGAACGTTTTGTTTCGCGCCTCACGCGCGAGTTTCTTTTTCCAGTCGATGAAAAAGAAACCAAAAAATCTTGCCCCTACCTGGGCCCTACGCTGCGCTTCGGGTCCCCTCCCTCCGTCGTCGCTCCAGGGGCCGGGCTGAAGGGCCATCCATGGCCCTCATCCCTCTGCGCGGCTCCCGGCCGCTACGACCCCTTACGCAACGACTCCACTCGGCCTGGCGCTCAAGGGGCGGGTAGATCACAAGCGGTAGATCAAAAGCCAGATCAACAGCCCCTCACCCCCGGCCCCTCTCCCGCACGCGGGCGAGGGGTGACGTATGGCGACGATTGCATTTGATTTTGTAGGAGCTAGCTTGCTAGCGAATCCTGCAAAAGCAGGTCGCGAATTACCTTTTCCAGGGTTCGCCAGCAAGCTAGCTCCTACGAAAAGCGGCCCCCTCTCCCGCGTGCGGGAGAGGGCTGGGGTGAGGGGCCTTTGATCTTGATTTACCCGCCCCTTCAGGAGGCCGAGTGGAGGTGCTGCGTAGGGGGTTGAGCGGCAAGGATGCCGCGAAAGGAACGATGGGCCAGGGACGGCCCGTCGTGACGTGCCCCCGGAGCAGTGCCGGAGCGAGGGTACCCGCAGCGAAGCGAAGGGCCGTATGCTGGGGCTAGCGTTTTTGGTTACTTTTGTCGCAATGACAAAAGTGACTCGCGCGTAAGGCGCGAAACAAAAACGTTCAGCACACGCGGGACTGTCAGATTTTTTGTGTGCGGGCCGGTAACGGCCTGCCGTTAGGCAGGCCATGCTTTTACCAGGTTGGCCTGATAAATCGATCTCCGTACA
>NZ_BSFN01000032.1 GCF_027922365.1 Pseudomonas turukhanskensis | reverse complement strand
GGCATCACTCGATCTCCCGATTCGATGAAGCCCTTAAGCCTAAATGCGTTACCTATGTCTCCCGACACCCGTTACCTATGTCCCCCGGCTGAACACTGTGCGCACCATGGGTTATTCAGCCCTGCTCACTCTCATGCCAATGGCCCAGGCTATACCGGGCGAGCGCCGCCATCAGGCTGAACAGCAGCACACCGGTCAGGGCAATCAGCACCAGGGCGGCAAACAAGCGCGGGATGTTCAGCTGAAAGCCGGCCTGCAAAATCTGGTACGCCAGCCCCGCGCCGGTGCCGCCGGTGCCAGCGACAAACTCCGCCACCACCGCGCCAATCAAGGCCAGCCCACTGGCAATGCGCAGCCCGCCAAAAAAGTACGGCAAGGCGCTGGGAATCCGCAGCCGCACCAGCGTTTGCCAGCGGCTTGCGCGGTTCAGGCGAAACAGATTGAGCAACCCCGGATTTACGCTGCGCAGGCCCAGCACGGTGTTGGAAATCACCGGAAAGATCGCCACCAGCGTCGCGCAAATAACCAGCGCCAACGTCGCGTTGCTGCACCAGATAATGATCAGCGGCGCGATGGCGACCACCGGGGTTACCTGCAACAAAATGGCGTAGGGAAACAGGCTGGCTTCGATGATGCGGCTTTGCACAAACAGGAAAGCAGCCAGCACCCCAAGCACCACGGCCAGGGCGAAGGACAGGAAGGTGATTTTCAGCGTGACCCACAGGGCGCCGAGCAGCAGGGGGCCGTCGGTTATCAGGGTACGGCCGATGTCGGCCGGGCTGGGCACCAGGTAGACCGGCACCTTGAGTGCGACGCAGAGCAGTTGCCATAGGCCGAGCAATACAGCGCCGACCAGCACAGGGGCGACAATGTTTTGCACACTGGGGTTGGAGAGCCAGGGTTGTTGGGTCATAGGGTTTCTCCTGTGGTTGCGAGTGGGGCGAGCAAGAGCACCCTCACCCCCGGCCCCTCTCCCGCAAGCGGGCGAGGGGAGACAAGCGGGATCGCGGTTAGATTCCCCTCTCCCGCGCGCGGGAGAGGGGCTAGGGGTGAGGGCCGGGGCGCACGCAGATTCAATGCCTACCCTCCCCATTCGCTTCCACCAACAACGCCGACAACCGCGCGCACTGCTCGATAAACCCGGACGACATCCGAAACGCCTCATCGCGCTCAGCCGGCCCCTCGATCTTCACATCGGCAATCACCCGCCCCGGCCGCGCGCCCATTACCACCACGCGCGAGGATAAAAACACCGCCTCGTAAATGCTGTGGGTGACGAACACCACGGTCAGATCACGTCGTGCCCACAGCTGGCGCAGGTCGCTGTCCAGGCGGTTGCGGGTGAATTCATCCAGCGCGCCAAAGGGTTCATCCATCAGCAACAGATTGGGCTCGGTGGCCAAGGCGCGGGCAATCGAGGCGCGCATCTGCATGCCGCCGGAAAGCTCGCGCGGGTACACACCGCCAAACTTGCCCAGGCCTACCAACTCCAAGGCGGCCTGCACCCTAGGTGCACTTTCGCCGCGGTCGAGGCGCATCAGGTCCAGCGGCAAACGCACGTTGTCGGCCACCTTGGCCCAGGGCATCAAGGTGGCTTCCTGAAACACCATCGCCAGTTTCTGTTGCGCGCTATCGCTGGCGATTTCGCCCTTGCCCCACCACCGCACATGGCCAGCGGAAGGCTGTTCCAGACCGGCGAACATTTTCAGCAGCGTGCTCTTGCCGCAGCCGGACGGGCCGAGCAAGGACACGAACTCACCACGGCCGATTTCCAGTTTCATTTTCTGCAGCGCATGGGTGCCGTTGCCGTAGGTTTTCTCCACCTGGTTGGCCAACAGCACCGGCGGTTCTTCGCTCACCGGCAGGTTGAAGGCGGCGTTCATAGCGGCATGCCCGCAGGCCGGAATTGCTCTTGCTCACCGTGTTTTTGCAGCAGCTCGAAAAGCATCTTGCGCATGATCAAACCAGGCTTGTCCGACTCCATATGAAACTCCACGCGCCGCCGGGTATCGACGCAGGCGTCGTAGTCGGTGGCTTCCAGAATTTCTTTGTCTTCCAGGGTGATCGGCGCATCCCAGGCGATCAGCTCTTCGGTGCTGCACGCTTCTTCGCTGTCGTTGCGGTACAGCCACTGCACCAGCTGAATGCGCTTGTCATCAATCGGCGTGGCGCAGTTGTAGATGATGTGGTGCAGGCCGCTGTCGGGGTAGGTGCAGCCAAAGCGCCGCACAAATGGCAGGTGCCAGCGGTTGAACAGGTGGCGCGTGGTGGTCGGCGCGTCGGTGCCGGTCACGCGGTGGCCGGCTGGCGGGTTGTTGATGGGCACGATGGTTTCGGCCTCGAAACCCCACTCGTTCTGCTCCAGCAAATACTTGGACGGCTTGGGCTGGCTGAGCATGCCGAAGTTGGCCTTGTGCACAAAGCTGAAGTGCGAGTTATCGAAGGAGTTCTCCATAAACCGCAGCGGGCTGGTTTGCCATTCTTCGTAGAACTGGAAGATGCGCCGGTACTTCGGCTGACCCTCTTCGTCGAAGTGCGGAATGGGTTGCAGCGGGTCGCCCAGGCACACCCACACGTAGCCGTATTTTTCCTCGCAGTGGTAGGCGTCGGTGCGCGCCCCGGCGGGGATCGGCGCGTTGTCGGCTTGCTGCGGAATGCACACGCAGGCACCACTCTGGTCATAGCGCCAGCCGTGGTAGCCGCAGACGATCACGCCGTCATCGACCCAGCCTTTGGACAGCTGGGCGGTGCGGTGGCAGCAGCGGTCCGCGAGGGCGACCGGGCCTTCCTTGCCCATGAACAGCACGAGGCGTTCGCTTAGCAGGGTGAAGGGTTTGGGGCCGTCGGCCAGCATGCTCACGGGCATCAGGGCATACCAGAAGCGGCGCAGCACGGGTTGTTGGGTTACAAGCATGGCGGGTTCCTCATCGGATCTTTTAACGCCCTCGCTCTGTGGCGGGGCTAGCAATTCTGTTTACTGGGCAGCGACGTCAGCGGCGGCCGGCAGCACTTTCAGCTCGCGCACAAAGCGGGTGTCGTAAGCCTTTTTCCAGTCGGTGTCGGCGCTCAGCAAATTGGCCTGAACCATAAAGTCGCGGGTGGCCTGCCAGCGTGCGTCGGTCATGGTGCCGATGCCCTGGGTTTGCGCATCGCCGCCTTCAACCAGGCGGTATTCCTTGAGCTTGGCCACGCCCCAGCTGAGCAGTTCGTCGTTCATGCTCGGGTTGTCTTGCTTGATCAATTGGTTCGCGGCACCGGGTTCGGCCAGGTAGCTTTTCCAGCCTTCCATGCTGGCTTTGACAAAGCGCTGCAGCACTTCGGGGCGCTGGGCGATCACGTCCTGGCGGGTAACCAGGGTGGAGCCATAGGGTGGGTAACCGGCATCGGCGAACAGGAAGAAGTTGGCTTTCTCGCCGGCCTTCTGCGCTTGGAACAGCTCCGAAGTCGGGTAGCCCTGCTGCGCGGTATTGGCGTCGGCAAAGAATGGCTGCAGGTTGAAGGTGTATGGACGGGCCTGGGCATCGGTAAAACCGTATTTGCCTTTCAGCCACGGCCACCAGGTGGTTTGCCCGGAGGTGGAGACGAGGATTTTCTTGTCTTTGAGGCCCTCCAGCGCCGTAACATCGGCGTGGGTCAGCATGCCCTGCGGGTCACCCTGAAACGGCGCGCCGATGGCCACCACCGGCAAGCCTTGCTGCACGCTGGCGAGCACTTGCAGGTCGTAGTTGATGATGACGTCGGCCTGCTTGTTCAGCAGCAATTGCATACCGTTGACCTGCGGGCCGCCCATGCGGATTTCCACATCCAGGCCGTTGGCCGCGTAAATGCCCTTGGCTTTGGCCTGGTAGAAACCGCCCTGCTCGGCCTGGGCATACCAGGAGGTGAGCAGCACGATCTTGTCGTTGGCCTGCACCGAAAAGCTCAGCAGGATAGAAGCGATGGAACCCAGAGCAAGGCGTGCTTTCATGATGCATTTCTCTCTTGAGGAGGACACATAGAAGTCCGCGCCCAACGCAAAGCGCGCCGGGCTGCGAGGGAAACCGGACGGGGTGCTGAACAGGAAAAATGCGCGGCAACGAGAAACCGACAGAACGATGCCTGTGGGTTGAAGCGTCATGATGAAAGCTGAAAAACGGTTCATGGCTGACCTCTCTCTCGTCCAGGCTTTTGCCAGGATCAAGCACCCAATACCGGGTGTGCGACCGGGTGGCCGCAAGAGCAATGTCCTACGTCGAATGAACTGCCTCGACGCTAACCGCTTCTACTCGGATGAGGTCTTTGCAGAGGCTGTGCCAACCTGAGCAAAAGGCCGATTCCAGCGGCCTTTGTTGACCGATGGGACAGTTGTGCCGCCCGCACGGCGGCCTCAAAACCGCGCACGCGCCCTGCAAATACGCACAACGACGGTGCACCACCGGCACTGAAGGCGACATCGGCGGGTTTTTCTGCGTCGTGCGCTTGTAAGGGGGCAGCCGCCTGGGTTATCAGTGCACAGGCTCCCCACACTCAACGGTTCGGTTGTAGTTATGAACTTCGAAGTCCCCGCGCACACCGCCAAAAACACCGGCAAACCAGCCGGTCGTATTCGCCAGAAAAACGAAGAAGCGATTCTGGCTGCCGCCGAAGAAGAGTTCGCTCGTCACGGGTTCAAAGGCACCAGCATGAACACCATTGCGCAGACCGTCGGCCTGCCCAAGGCCAACCTGCACTACTATTTCAACAACAAACTGGGGCTGTACCTGGCGGTGCTGAGCAATATCCTCGAGCTGTGGGACAGCACATTCAACGCCCTGACCGCCGAGGACGATCCAGCGGTAGCGATGGCGGCGTATATCCGCGCGAAGATGGAGTTTTCCCGGCGCCAGCCGCTGGCCTCGAAGATTTTCGCCATGGAAGTGATTGGGGGCGGCGAGTGCCTGACCGAGTACTTCAACCAGGACTACCTCACCTGGTTCCGCGGCCGCGCCGCCGTGTTCGAAGCCTGGATAGCGGCCGGCAAGATCGACCCGGTAGACCCGGTGCACCTGATTATTCTGCTGTGGAGCAGCACCCAGCATTACGCCGACTTCAACCAGCAGGTATGCCGCCTCACCGGGCGTAAAAAGCTGGCCAAAGAAGACTTCGCCGTGGCCACCGACACGCTTATCCATATCATCCTCAAAGGCTGCGGGCTCACGCCGCCAAGCGCCTGATGCCGTTCAGCCTGGCCCAGCCTTGCGAGTACCGCGAGGAAATCAAGAAAAGCCGCTTTGTTACCTTGGCCGCGCCCATTACCAGCGCCGCCGAGGCGCAGGCGTTTATCGACGCCAACAGTGACCTGGCGGCCACCCACAATTGCTGGGCGTGGAAGGTTGGCCAGCACTACCGTTTCAACGACGACGGCGAACCCGGCGGCACAGCCGGGCGACCGATTCTGGCCGCCATCGAAGGCCAGGACTGCGACCAGGTGGTGGTGCTGGTGATTCGCTGGTACGGCGGTATTCAGCTGGGCACCGGCGGCCTGGCTCGCGCCTATGGCGGCGGGGCAAGCAAGTGTTTGCAAGCCGGCGAGCGGGTGGAACTGGTGAGCCGGGTGAGCTGCACGTGCCACTGCCAGTTTGCCGAGCTGCCGCTGCTCAAATCACGGTTGGGCGAGTTGGAGGCCTTGCTGCAAAGCGAGCAGTACGACGGTGAAGGCGCCCAGATGCAGATCGCGATTCCCGAGGCGCGGTTTGCCGAGTTGCAGAAGTTGTTGGCGGATATCAGCCGTGGGCGCATCGTTGTGCAGCGAGCGTAGATCGCTGAACCGCGTTCGGGTGCGCACCGTGGCGATACCGGGGAAATCGCTTGGTGCGCGGAGCACACCCTACAAGAGCAGCTGCGCACCAGCGTGGTGCCGATGTTCGCCCGATAAAAAACTTTAGCCGCTCTATTGCTCGTTTCTGACCCACTGGCCAAGTTTTTGCTTATAGCTGACTCAGTTGTCTTTTTCGAGTCAGTGACCATGTCCAGTTCCCCTCCTGTTCCGCGCTTGCAGTTGCAAGGCATCACCAAGCGCTACCCCGGCTGCCTGGCCAACGACCGTATCGACCTCAGTATCGAGCCTGGGGAAATCCATGCGTTGCTGGGCGAAAACGGTGCGGGCAAAAGCACGCTGATGAAGATCATCTACGGCGTCACCCAGCCCGACAGCGGCAGTATTGTCTGGCACGGCGAGCCGCTGAAAATGCGTGACCCTGCAATGGCCCGTCAGTTGGGCATCGGCATGGTGTTCCAGCATTTTTCGTTGTTCGAAACCCTCACCGTGGCCGAAAACATTGCCCTGGCCATGGGCAGCGAGGCCGGTACGCCCAAGCAGTTGGAGCCGCGCATCCGCGAGGTGTCGCAACGCTACGGCATGCCCCTGGAGCCACAGCGCCTGGTACACAGCCTGTCGATTGGCGAGCGCCAGCGGGTGGAGATCGTTCGCTGCCTGATGCAGGACATCAAGCTGCTGATTCTCGACGAGCCCACCTCGGTGCTCACTCCCCAGGAGGCCGATGAACTCTTCGCCACCCTGCGCCGCCTGGCCGCCGAGGGCTGCAGCATTCTGTTTATCAGCCACAAGCTCGGCGAAGTGCGCGCGCTGTGCCAGAGCGCCACGGTGCTGCGCGGTGGCCGGGTATCGGGCCATTGCGTACCGGCCGACTGCTCGGACCTGGAGCTGGCCAAGCTGATGGTCGGCGATGCCGAAGGGCTGGAAAGCAGCTACCCGAAAGTCAGCGGCGGCCGGGTGCGCCTGCGTGTGGACGACCTCAACTGGCACAACATCGACCCGTTCGGCACCTCGCTCACCAGCCTGCGGCTGGAAGTGCGCAGCGGTGAAATCGTCGGTATTGCAGGCGTTGCCGGCAATGGCCAGGACGAATTGCTGGCCCTGCTCAGCGGCGAAGTACGGTTGCCCCGTGGCGAGCGCGAACGCATCAGCCTGGACGACCACCCCATCGCCAACCTCTACCCCGATGCCCGTCGCTCACGCGGCCTGGCCTTTGTGCCGGCCGAGCGTCTGGGCCACGGAGCGGTGCCGGACATGTCGCTCTCGGACAACGCTCTGCTCACAGCCTTTCAACAAGGCTTGCTGAGTAAAGGCCTGATCAAGCGCGCCAAGGTGCTGGCCTTTGCCGAAGAAATCATTCAGCGCTTCGCGGTGAAAACCCCGAACGCGCAAGCGCCGGCGCGCAGCCTGTCCGGCGGCAATTTGCAGAAATTTATCCTCGGCCGGGAAATCATGCAGCAGCCCAAACTGCTGGTGGCCGCGCACCCGACCTGGGGCGTGGACGTGGGCGCCGCGGCCGCCATTCACCGCGCGTTGATTGCCCTGCGCGATGCCGGCGCGGCGATTCTGGTAATCAGCGAAGACCTCGACGAACTGTTCCAGATCAGCGACCGCATCGGCGCCTTGTCCGGCGGCACCTTGTCGCCCCTGGCCGCCACCGCCAGCACCACGCCGGCGGATGTCGGACGCTGGATGGCTGGCCAATTTGCGCCCCAGGCGCCCCACCTTTGCACCGGTTCCAGCGCCAGCAGCGCTGCCACCCTGAGCTGACGGAGCACCCGAATGTTGTTATCCCTGGAACCGCGCGGCCAGCAATCGCGCGCCATGCTGTGGCTGTCACCGTTGCTGGCCGCCGTGCTCACACTGCTCTGCGGCTCGTTGTTGTTTTTGCTGCTGGGCCTTTCGCCTGGGCTCACCCTGCATACCTTGCTGATCGCGCCGATCAGCGATTGGTACGGGGTGTCGGAACTGCTGGTAAAAGCGCTGCCGATTCTGCTCTGTGCCCTGGGCCTGGCAGTGGCCTACCAGGCGCGTATCTGGAACATCGGGGCCGAGGGGCAGCTGCTGCTCGGTGCGTTGGCCGGCAGTGCGGTGGCGGTGAATGTCATTGACTGGGAAAGCCGCTGGGCGCTGGTCTGGGTGCTGGCTGCCGGCACCTTCGCCGGTGCCGCCTGGGGTGGGCTCACGGCCTGGCTGCGTACGCAGTTCAATGCCAACGAAATCCTCACCAGCATCATGCTCAATTACATCGCGCTGAACCTGTTGCTGTACTTCGTTCACGGCCCGCTTAAAGACCCCGAAGGCTACAACTTTCCGCAGTCGGCCATGTTCGGCGACATGGCGCGTTTGCCGTTGCTGAGTGACGACGGGCGCCTGCACAGCGGCATCTACTTTGCGCTGTTGGCGCTGGTGGTGATCTGGGTATTGCTGCAGAAAAGCTTTCTCGGGTTTCAAATCAAGGTGCTGGGGCTGGACCGCCGCGCTGCCGGCTTTGTCGGTTTTCGCGAGAAGAGCCTGGTGTGGTTTGCCCTGCTGGTGAGCGGTGCGTTGGCCGGGCTTGCCGGGGTGAGCGAAGTGGCCGGGCCGATTGGCCAGTTGGTGCCGCAAGTGTCGCCGGGCTACGGCTATGCCGCGATCACCGTGGCCTTTCTCGGCCGCCTGAACCCACTGGGTATCGTGTTCGCCAGTTTGCTCATGGCGCTGCTGTATATCGGCGGCGAGAGCGCGCAACTGAGCCTCAACCTGCCGCAGGCAATCACCCAGTTGTTCCAGGGGATGATGCTGTTTTTTCTGCTGGCGTGTGATGTGTTGATTTTGTATCGCCCGCGCATGAAGGCGGTTTGGAAGAAGCGCTTGGTGGGGAAAGCGGCGGTGGCCTGAAGGTCCCCCCTCACCCCAGCCCTCTCCCACGAGGGGAGAGGGAGCCTTGAGTTCCCCTCTCCCGCTTGCGGGAGAGGGGCTAGGGGTGAGGGCAAGCTTTTCGCTGGCAACAACAATTTTTGCGGAGCAACACCCGATGGATCTCGACCTGTTAAGCAACATCCTCTTTGCCATGGCCCGCACCGGCACGCCGTTGCTGTTGGTGGCCCTGGGCGAATTGATCTGTGAGAAAAGCGGCGTTCTGAACCTCGGCCAGGAAGGCATGATGCTGTTCGGCGCGGTGGTAGGTTTTATCGTGGCCTTCAGCACCGGCAGCCTGTGGCTGGGCGTGCTGCTGGCGATTGCGGCGGGCATGTTGCTGTCGCTGCTGTTCGCCGCTGTGGCCTTGGGCTTTAACGCCAATCAGGTGGCCACCGGCTTGGCCTTGACCATCTTTGGCGTCGGCCTTTCTTCTTTTATCGGCGCCGCCTGGGTGGGCAAACCGCTGGCCGGTTTCGAGCCGTTGGCCATTCCGCTGCTCAGTGAAATTCCGCTGATCGGGCGCATGCTGTTTGCCCAGGACGCATTGATCTATCTGTCCTTCGCCCTGTTCGTGCTGGTGGCCTGGGTGCTGCTGAAAAGCCGTATCGGCCTGATCATCCAGGCTGTCGGCGAAAACCCCGATGCCGCCAGCGCCATGGGTTTGCCGGTGCTGCGGGTACGCACGTTGGCGGTGATGTTCGGTGGTGCAATGGCTGGCCTGGCCGGCGGTTACCTGTCACTGGCGTACACGCCGATGTGGGCGGAAAACATGACCGCCGGCCGCGGCTGGATCGCCCTAGCCTTGGTGGTGTTCGCCAGCTGGCGGGTGTTTCGC
Organism: Pseudomonas turukhanskensis; assembly: GCF_027922365.1. Classification (GTDB taxonomy): domain Bacteria; phylum Pseudomonadota; class Gammaproteobacteria; order Pseudomonadales; family Pseudomonadaceae; genus Aquipseudomonas; species Aquipseudomonas turukhanskensis. The sequence continues at coordinate 27,107 of NZ_BSFN01000032.1, read as the reverse complement.
GTGCTGCTGGGCGCCTACCTGTTTGGCCTGGCCAGCATCATTCACCTGGTAGCCCAGGGGGTCGGCCTTTCGGTGCCGTCCAACCTGCTGGCGATGCTGCCGTATGTGGCGACCATTGTGGTGTTAGTGCTGTTGTCGCGTGATGCAATCAAGACCCGCCTGTTTGCCCCCGTTTCGCTGGGTAAGCCTTGGCAGCCCGGGCATTGATCTTCGGTTAACGACCTCGTGGGGCGAACGTGACCGTATCGGCGGCTATCGCCAATGCGATATTCGCCCTACATCTCAGCCGAAAATAAGGCCGACCACCGCGCCACCTGCGAGCAACCACAGCGGGTGCCATTTGGTGAATACGTCCAACCCGGCCACCACCGCCACGACCACCGCCAGCAGCCAGGTGGTGGCGGTGGCTTGCACCAGCAGCAATGCGCTGGCCGCCACCAGGCCGATGGTCACGGGCAACAGACCCACTTGCACGTAGCCGCGCCAGGGGTGGTCTTTGAAGCGGGTCCACAGGTGCAGCACAAACATGGTAATCAGCGACGACGGCCCGAACTTGGCCACCGACGCCACCAGCATTCCGCTCCACCCGGCCACGTGCCAGCCAATCAGCGGCACCACCATCATGTTGGGCCCCGGCGCGGCGCGGGCCAGGGCGAACAGCGCGCCGAAATCGGCGGCGGTCATCCACTGATGCACATCCACCACCTGGCGCTGCATTTCCGGCAGCACCGTGTTGCCGCCACCAAAGGCCAGCAATGACAGTTGGGTAAAAATAACCGCCAGGGCGAACAGGGTTTCGGTCATCGCGCGGCCCTCGCGGCGAGCAGAATGCTCAGCGGGGTAATCAGCAACATGGCCCACAGCAACGGCATATGCAGCAGACCGAGGGCGGCAAACGCCAGCAGGGCAATGGCAATCGCCTGAGGTTTGCCGCGCAGCGGTTTGAGCATCTTGATTGCCATTGCCACCATCAGGCCCGCAGCAGCGGCGGCCAGGCCGGCGAACAGATGGCGCACATGGGCGTCATCGTGAAAACGCTCGTAGATCACCCCCAGGCCGATAACGATGGCTGTGGGCCCGGCGATCAGCCCGAGCATGGCCGCCATGGCGCCGCTAAACCCATGGAAACGCATACCCATGGCCACCGACAGGTTGATGATGTTGCCGCCGGGCAGAAACTGGCACAGGCCCAGCAGCTCGGTGAATTCTTCGTCGCTCAGCCAGTGCAGGCGCTCCACCAGCGCGCGGCGGGCCAGGGGCAAGGCGCCGCCGAAGGAGGTGAGGCCCAGGCTGAGAAAGCCGAAGAACAGATCGCGGCGGCGGGGGCGGTGGATAGAGACGTCTTCCACGGTGACGGTCCTTGGAATGCAGGAAGGCGGGATTATAAGCAGTAGATAGCGGCCTCTGCTTTTCTTGGGATTCGAGAGGGGGTTCGTCTTGCGATTCTGGATTCCTGCCTGCGCAGGAATGACGGTGGTAGTGGAGAGACTTCCGTCACCCCAGCGAAGGCTGGGGTTCAGCATTTTGAGTCAGGCCCCCATCCAGAACACGACGCTGCACCAGATCACAGCGCGCACTTTCCGCCGTGCACCAACAGCGCCCTCCCCCGTCCATTGGAGAACTACCCAAGCCCCGCTTTTAAGCATTTACACCGCTTAATTGTCCAGTTGGTCAATTTTTTGCAATCCAGAGGGCAGCACTTCAAAAGAACAACGACACACACCACTGGAGCTTCATTGGCTATGCAGAAAAAAATCAAAAAGCCCCTGCTGCGGACCCTGATCGCCGCACTCGGTTTCAGCGCCACCCTGGGCGCCTCGGCGGCTGATCCGCTGAAAGTCGGTTTCGTGTATATCGGCCCGGTGGGCGACCACGGCTGGACGTACCAGCACGAGCAAGGCCGCAAGGAAATGGCAGCCGCACTGGGCGACAAGGTCGACACCAGCTTTGTGGAAAACGTCCCCGAAGGCGCCGACGCCGAGCGCGTGATCCGCAACATGGCCAAGAGCGGCTACAAGCTGATCTACACCACCTCGTTCGGTTACATGAACCCAACCCTGAAAGTGGCCAAGCAATTCCCTGGTGTGATCTTCGAGCACGCCACCGGCTACAAGCAGGACAAGAACATGGGCACCTACCTGGCGCGTACCTATGAAGGTCGCTACGTCGGTGGTTACCTCGCGGCGAAAATGACCAAGACCAAAAAGGTCGGCTATGTCGCCTCGTTCCCGATTCCGGAAGTTATCCGCGATATCAACGCCATCCAGCTGGCCCTGGACAAGTACAACCCTGGCACCGAAATGAAAGTGGTGTGGGTCAACTCCTGGTTCGATCCGGGCAAAGAGTCTGACGCGGCCAATGCCCTGATCGACCAAGGCGTGGACGTGGTGTTCCAGCACACCGACAGCCCGGCACCGATTCAAACCGCAGAACGTCGCGGCGTGTACTCGGTGGGCTACGCCTCCGACATGGCCCACTTCGGCCCGAAAGCGGTGCTGACCTCCATCGTCAACGACTGGGGCCCGCACTACATCAAGTCGACCCAGGCCGTTATCGACGGCACCTGGAAACCCCAGGATTACTGGGGCGGCCTGGCTGACGGCACGGTTAAATTGCCGATCAGCGATATCGTGCCGGCCGATGTGAAAACCGAAGCCGAGAAGATCATTGCCGATATCAAGTCGGGCGCCTTCCACCCGTTCACCGGCCCGATCAAGGACCAGAGCGGCGCGGTTAAAATCCCGGCGGGCGTAGTCGCCACCGAAGCCGAACTGGCGTCGATGAACTACTACGTAGAAAACGTTAAGGCGGAACTGCCCAAGTAAGTATTATCGCAAGCCGGGGGCACCCAACGGTGCCCCTTTTTACATCTGCTATCTGTGCCGTCCCTGCTGCAACGTTCAGCAGAACCGCCTCTTCGCTATGGGTACGAGAAGACTCAAAGCAACACACTTCTTGGAGCCACCATGCCCAATTCATTGCCCCTTATCGATATTTCCCCCCTTTACCAGAACGACGACGCCGGCTGGCTGGCAGTTGCCCAGCAGATTGATGCCGCGTGCCGCGAGTGGGGGTTTTTCTATATCAAGGGTCACCCCATCAGCCCTGAGCGAATCGACGATTTACTGTCTGCTGCGAAAACCTTTTTCGCCAAAAGCGACGCGGAAAAACTGCGCATCGATATCACCCAGAGCGAACACCATCGCGGCTATGGCGGCATCGCCACCGAGCAGCTTGACCCAACCAAGCCCAGCGATCTGAAAGAAACCTTCGACATGGGCTTTCATATGCCCGCCGATCACCCCGAAGTGCTGGCCGGCAAACCGCTGCGCGGCCCCAACCGCCACCCCGACCAGTTGGGCTGGGCGGCGTTGATGGAGCAGCATTACACCGACATGCAAGAACTGGCCAAAACCCTGCTGCGGGCCATGACGATTGCGCTGGGCATCGAGCGCGACTTCTTCGACGTGCGCTTCAACGAGCCCATCAGCGTGCTGCGCATGATCCACTACCCACCCCGCCACACCGCCAGCAGCGCCGAGCAGCAAGGCGCCGGTGCGCACACCGACTACGGCTGCATCACCTTGCTGTACCAGGACGATGCGGGCGGTTTGCAGGTGCAGAACGTGCAGGGCGAATGGATCGACGCGCCACCGATTGCCGGCAGCTTTGTGGTCAACCTCGGCGACATGATGGCGCGCTGGAGCAACGACCGGTACAAGTCCACGCCGCACCGAGTGATCAGCCCGCTGGGCGTGGATCGCTACTCCATGCCGTTCTTCGCCGAGCCGCACCCGGATACGGAAATCAGCTGTTTGCCCGGTTGCTCGGACGCAAACAATCCGCCGAAGTACCCGGCCACCACCAGTGTTGATTATTTGCTGTCGCGGTTTGCTGATACTTACGCCTATTTCCGTGAGCAAGAGGCGGTTTAAAGGCAACAAGGTCGGGGGTGCGGTGCACGCCCGACATGATCAACCGCTATGCTGTGTCCCCTACCCTTTTCAAACAGGAGCCGGACATGGCACAGGCAAAATCCGCATTGATCATCGGCGCTTCGCGCGGCCTCGGGCTGGGCTTGGTGCAACAGCTGCACGCCGATGGCTGGCAGGTGACCGCCAGCGTTCGCAGCCAGGCCGGCGTGGACGCCTTGCAGGCGCTGCCAGGCGTGAAGATCGAGCAACTGGATATCAACGATGGCGCCCAGGTCAGCGCCTTGCAGCAGCGCCTGCAGGGGCAGACCTTCGACCTGCTGTTTATCAACGCAGGCGTGGCCGGTCCCTCCCATCAGTCGGTGGAAGAGGCGACGGTCGAAGAACTTGGCCAGCTCTTTATGACCAACGCCATCGCGCCGATTCGCCTGGCCCAGCGCTTGGTTGCGCAGGTGAAAAAACCCAACGGCGTGCTGGCGTTCATGAGCTCGGTTCTGGGCAGCGTGGCCATTGCCGAAGGCAACACCATGCCGCTGTACAAGGCCAGCAAGGCGGCGCTGAATTCGATGACCAACAGCTTTGTGTGCGAGTTGGAAGACAGCGGCCTGACCGTGTTGTCACTGCACCCGGGCTGGGTGAAAACCGATATGGGCGGCGAGGGTGCGCCGCTGGATATCCAGACCAGCTGCAAAGGGCTGGTGGCGCAGATCAATGCGCAGGCGGGCAAAGGTGGGCATCGGTTTATTGATTACCAAGGCCAAGGTATTCCTTGGTAGGGCGAATACCGTCCCAGGCGGTATCCGCCGTTACGGTTGCGCTGCGGCGGATATCCGCGACGCGGATATTCGCCCTACGCCACTCCGACGGGGCACTGGTGTTCTACAGGCCAATAAACGTCAGCATCAAAAACGTCGCAAACAACGCAAAGTGGGTCATGCCTTCAATGGCATTGGTCTCACCGTCATTCAGGTTGATGGCCGCCACAATCAAGGTGATGAAGATCATCACCGACTGAATCGGCGTCATGGCCATGATGAACGGCTGGCCGGTGTACAGGGCGATGCCTTCCATCACCGGCACGGTAAGAATCACCGTCGACAGCGACGCGCCAAGGGCGATGTTGACCACCGATTGCATTCGGTTGGCCATGGCCGCGCGCAGGGCGGTGAGAATTTCCGGTGCGGCAGAAATCGCTGCCACCAGCAACGCCGCCAACACCGGCGGAGCACCGGTGCCTTCAAGACCGAGGTCGAGGGTTTTCGACATCACCTCGGCCAGCGCGCCGATCACGACCACGCCCACCACCAGCAAGGCGATGGACAGGGTCTTGCTGTCGGGCTCGACTTCCTGCGGCTTGCCGCGGCGCTTTTCCGGGTAGCTGTAGCTGAAGAAGTAACTGTGAGTGCCCACCTGCATACGCAGAAACAACGCATACAGCATCACCATCATGACGATGGTGAACGCCGAGTAAGCCTTCCACGAGCCTTCGGGCACAAACTCCGGCACCACCATGGAAATGCCCATGGCGGTGAGGATCATCACGCTGTAGCTCTTGGCCGAGTCATCGTTGTAGGCCTGTTCGCCATGCTTGATGCCGCCCAGCAGCGCCGCCAGACCGAGGATGCCGTTGATATCGAGCATCACCGCCGAATAAATGGTGTCGCGCACCAGCGTCGGCGAGGCTTCGTTGCTCATCATGATGCCCAGCACCACCACTTCCACCAGCACGGCGGCCGAGGTAAGGATCATGGTGCCATAGGGGTCGCCCACGCGGTGCGCCAGCAGTTCGGCATGGTGCGCCACACGCATCGAGGCGCAGATGATCGCGCCCACCAGCACCAGCGCGCCGACCAGCGCCACCATCTGGCCGGAGTGCAGCAGCACATGTTCAAGCGGGTAGGCGATGGCCACCGCCACGACGGCGATCAGCAGCAGTTTTTCGTCTTTGAGGTGGGCAAGCATCGGGGGTGGCAGTCCATGGCAACAAAATGTTGCAGCAGCTTAAGCGGCTCGGCTGCCACTGCCAACCGTAAGCGGCAAGAGGATTGCAGGGGATTCTGTCTCCCTGGTCAGCTAAACTAGCCGGCAGTTTTCTCTATCAAGCCTAATTCTTTAACAGGTAGCCCCATGTACGACTGGCTCAATGCCTTGCCCAAGGCCGAACTGCACTTGCACCTGGAAGGCTCGCTGGAGCCCGAGTTGCTGTTCGCCCTGGCCGAACGCAACAAGATCGCCCTGCCGTGGAACGATGTGGAAGCGCTGCGCAGTGCTTATGCGTTCAACAACCTGCAGGAGTTTCTCGACCTCTATTACCAGGGCGCCGACGTGTTGCGCACCGAGCAGGATTTTTACGACCTGACATGGGCCTACCTGCAACGCTGCAAAGCGCAGAACGTGATTCACACCGAACCGTTCTACGACCCACAGACCCACACCGACCGTGGTATTCCCTTTGAAGTGGCGCTCAACGGCATTGCCACTGCGCTTAAAGACGGCCGCGAGCAACTGGGTGTGGAAAGCGGGTTGATCCTGAGCTTTCTGCGCCACCTCTCCGAAGACGAGGCACAGAAAACCCTCGACCAAGCCCTGCCGTACCGCGATGCGTTTTTTGCCGTGGGCCTGGACAGCTCGGAGATGGGCCATCCGCCGAGCAAGTTCCAGCGCGTGTTCGACCGCGCCCGTGGCGAAGGTTTTCTGACCGTAGCGCATGCCGGCGAAGAAGGGCCGCCCGAGTACATCTGGGAAGCGCTGGACCTGCTGAAGATCAGCCGTATCGACCACGGCGTACGTGCCAGCGAAGACCCACGCCTAATGCAGCGCATCATCGACGAGCAGATCCCGCTGACCGTCTGCCCGCTGTCCAACACCAAGCTGTGCGTGTTCGACCACATGGGCCAGCACAACATTCTGGACATGCTGGAACAGGGTGTGAAGGTGACGGTGAACTCGGACGACCCGGCCTACTTTGGCGGCTATGTCACCGAGAATTTTATGGCGCTGCACGAGCACTTGGGGATGACGCAGGAGCAGGCGCAGCGGTTGGCGCAGAACAGCCTGGATGCGCGGTTGTTCAAAGCCTGACCCTACAACGACGTTGAGGCTGCCCCCTCTCCCTCTCCCCGAGGGGCGCGGGGACTGAACCGAGCTGCGGCTTGGCGCCCCTCTCCCGCTTGCGGGAGAGGGGCTGGGGGTGAGGGCAAGCGGCTTACGCCATCTCCACTCGCCGAACCCGCGAAACCACCAGCCAATCCACCAACCCAATCACCACCAACGATATCCCCACCAGCGGAAAAGCGACGCCCAACGCCACCATGATCACCACCGCTGTTTTCCACAGCGGCAAATCATGGCGCAACGGCGGCACTCCAAGCTGGCCCTGAGGCCGCCGCTTCCACCAGATCACCAGCCCACTGACTGAGCTGAGCAAAATCAGCAAACACACCGCCAACATCAGCAACTGATTGGCCAGGCCGAACAACTTGCCTTCGTGCAGCATCACACCCGCTTCCACACTCTTGGCCACCAGGTTGTAGTGCTGCCAACGCACGTCGGCCAGCACCTCACCGCTGTATTGGTCGATATGCAGGGTGGCGTCGTTGCGCGGGTCGTCGGCGGAGATCGCGATGGTGTACACGCCCTCTTTGCCTTGCGGCAGGGTGATGCTGTAGCCCGGCGTTACGCCGCGTGCCTGGGCGATATCCACCACCTGTTGCAGGGCAATCTGGCCACTGGCGACCGGCGCCATGTCGGCCATGTTGTGGCCGTTGTGCGCGGCGTGCGGGTCGACGGCGGGCGGCGTGGATGCCGGCAGCGGGGTGTTTTCCATGGCCCAGGCGACGGTCTGCGATTCCGGCTTATTCAGGCTGCGCGCCTCAACGCCGGACTTCGGCAAGTCGTTCCACATCACCGCCGGAAACTGGTTCCACACATCGGCAAATTTCTGCCCCCAGAAACCGGTCCAGGTCATGCCGGTGAGCAGCATGAAGAGCAACAACAGCGAGCCCCAGAAACCGGTCACCGCGTGCACGTCGCGCCAGAACAAGCGCCCGCGTGCGGCCATGCGCGGCCATAGCACGCCGGCACCCCAGCGGCCGCGCGGCCACCACAGGTACAGGCCCGACACCACCAGCACCACGCCCCAACCGGCGGCCAGCTCCACCAGACGATCACCCACGGTGCCGATCAACAACTCACCGTGAATGGCTCGCGCCAGGGCTTGCAGATTGTTCTGCGCGTCCTGGCTGCCCAGCACGATGCCACTGTAGGGGTCGATAAACAGATTGAGCTTTCGCCCGGCTTCGCTGACCACGAATTGCGCGCTGTGGTGGGCATCCACCGGCGGCAGGTATTGGCTCACCGCCGCCTGTGGATAAGCCGCCTGCACCCGCGCCAGTTGCTGCTCGGCGCTCAGGCTCTGGCCAATCGGGTTGGCCTTGAGCAGGTCTGCGTACATCAGGTTATCGAGCTGCGGTTTGAACAGGTAAATGATGCCGGTCAGCGACAGGACGATCATGAACGGAATAACAAACAGACCGGCGTAGAAGTGCCAGCGCCAGGCCTGGTTGTAGAACGACACAGGAGCCTTGCTCATAGGTGCGCCCCCGGCGTTTTAGTTTTTATGCTGGGACATATCGTGCGCGGCAGCCGGTGCGTCTTTTTGCACGGCCACTTGCACGGTCACCTCACCGGCTTTCTCGAAATGCAGGGTCAGGGGGAAGCGCTCGCCGTCCTTGCCCTGCTGTTTCAGGTTGAACAGCATCACGTGGTAGGCCATGGGCGCGAACGTGGCTTCGCCGCCGGCAGGCACGGTGACGAACTGCACTTGCTGCATTTTCATCAGGCCGTTCTGGTCGATGTGCTCGTGCATCTCGGCCTTGCCAGCCACCGGCGTCTCCACCGAGACCAGACGGTCGGCGCTGGCGCCTTTGTTGTGGATAACGAAATACACCGCCGCAGTGGGCGCGGTCGGCGGCATTTCACGCGACCACGGGTGGTCGATATGCAACTGGCCCACTTCGTATTCATGGGCCGTGGCGGCAAAGGAAGTGCACAGCAGGGCGCTGAGGAACAGGGATTTGAACAAAGTCATCAGTATTCTCCGGATATGAAAAAACGCAGGTGCAGCAGTGCGAGCCTGGGTTTAAACCGGAGAAGCGCGGGGGTTGGCCGAAGGCCAGGAGTAACGCGGCGGGGCCTTGCTGCGCGGCTCCCGGGCGGGCAACCGGTCGCGGCGGGGCGGCAGCAGCCAGCTCAGGCAGAACAGCAGCGCCAGGCCAAGGCCGACGGCGCCGCACAGGGGGCAGTTGAAGGGTGTAGTGGCACTGTCGTCGTTGATCGAGCCAGTGCCTGAATCAAGAGTGGGGCCGGCGCTGTTGTCGGCCGAGCAGAAAGCGCCGCCAAAACCGTTCAGGCTCAAGCCGAGCATCTGGCCATGGCCAATGCCACAGGCGAGCACGTTGAACAGCACGCTGAAGTACAACAGCCAGGCCATCAGCGAGCGATTGGTGAAGGACGGTTTCATGGCCGCGACTCTACCACCGCCCAATGCGATGGCAAGTTCCGGTTTGCCGCAGGTGTTAGTTGCCCCTGGGTCTGGCGTCGATAAGCTGGCTACAGCGCTGTTGGATAAATTCACGCAGCAGGTACACCGTTTTGCTCAGTTGGGCGCGATGGGTGCAGATTAGGTTAAGTGCCGCCGGCTCGCCACGTAGCTCGGGCAATAACACCTTGAGGCGCCCGGCCTGCACATCGCTGGCTACGTCAAGCCAGGATTTGTACAGCACTCCGCGCCCGGCCACGCCCCAACGGCGCACCACATCGGCATCATCACTCACCTGGTTGCCGCCCACCGTCACGCTCAACTCGCGCTTGCCGTCGATAAAGCGCCAGCGTTCGTGCAAACGCCCGCCGAGCATATAGAGCAGGCAATTGTGCTGAGCCAGCTGGTCGATGCGCACTGGCTCACCATGCTTTTTCAAATACGCCGGCGATGCGCAGAGCACCCGGCGGTTGTCGGGCGCCAGCGGTAAGGCCACCAGGCTGGAGTCTTCCGGGGCGCCGTAGCGGATAGCGATGTCCACCGGCTGGCGAAACAGGTCAGCATTGCGGTCGCCCAGCAGCAGGCGCACGTGCAGCAAGGGGTGCTCTTCCTGGAACTGGTCAAGCCAGGGCAGCAGTACATTGCGGCCGAAATCCGAGGGCGCGGATATCTGCAATACCCCACTAATGTCTACCTTTCTGCCTGCCAATTGCTGCTGGGCTTCGTCTAGGCTTTGCAACGCTGCGCGGGCATAACCCAAAAACTGCTCGCCCTCGGGGGTCAGCCGCAGGCTGCGGGTGGAACGGGCGAACAGCCGCACTTCCAACTGCTGCTCCAGGCGTTTGAGTGCCGCGCTGGCCACCGCGGGCGACACATCCAGATCGCGGGCCGCCGCCGACAGGCTGCCCAGGTCAGCGGTACGTACCACGATTTGCAGGTCATCCAGGCGCAGCACGGTCAGCTCCTCGGCAGGCGATTATCAACAAGGCGTTGAAAGAGCCTCAGTTTTTACGCTGTTTTTCCCACCAGCGAAATAGCCGACCATGCAGGCCAGCCGTTGCCTCTCTTTATTTCGGAATTTTGGAGCCCATACCATGAAAGCCATTGCCTACTACCAACCCCTCGCTATCGATGACGAGGCGTCTCTGCAAGATATCGAACTACCCGCCCCTACCCCGCTGGCCCGCGACCTGCTGGTGGAAGTGCGGGCCATTTCGGTAAACCCGGTGGACACTAAAATCCGCAGGAACGTGGCGCCGGAAAACGGCGAAGCCAAGGTGCTGGGCTGGGATGTGGCCGGTGTGGTCAAGGCCGTCGGCAGCGAAGTGAGCCTGTTCAAGGTCGGTGACAAAGTGTTCTACGCCGGTGCCCTGAACCGCGCCGGGGCCAATAGCGAGCTGCACGTGGTGGACGAACGCATCGTTGGCCATATGCCGAAAAACCTCAGCTTCACCCAGAGCGCCGCCCTGCCGTTGACCGCCATTACCGCCTGGGAATTGCTGTTCGAGCGCTTGCAGGTGCCACAAGGCACAAGTGGTAAGAAGGACAGCCTGCTGATTGTTGGCGCGGCCGGTGGCGTGGGCTCGATCCTGGTGCAGCTTGCGCGCCAGTTGACTGACCTGACGGTGATCGGCACAGCGTCGCGCGCCGAAACCCAGGACTGGGTACGCCAGTTGGGTGCTCACCATGTGATCGACCACAGCAAGCCGCTGGCCGAAGAGCTCAAGCGCATTGGCGTCGGCCAGGTCACCCACGTCGCCAGCCTGACCAATACCGAACAGCACCTCGACCAACTGGTTGAAGCCTTGCAGCCACAGGGCAAGCTGGCCCTGATCGACGACCCGAAAAGCCTCGACGTGACCAAGCTCAAGCGCAAGAGTCTGTCGCTGCATTGGGAGTTTATGTACACCCGTTCGCTGTTCGAAACGGCCGACATGATCGAGCAGCATCGTCTGCTCAACCAGGTGGCCGAGCTGATTGATGCCGGCACCTTGCACACCACGGTGGGCGAGCACTTTGGCAGTATCAATGCCGCCAACTTGCGCCGCGCCCATGCGCTGCTGGAGAGCGGCAAGGCCAAGGGCAAGATTGTTCTGGAAAGCTTCTGACCCGTAGGGCGAATGTCGCCACAGGCGACATCCGCCGGTACACAAATCGAGAATTGGCGGATATCCGCGAGGCGGATATTCGCCCTACATTCGGCTAGTGACCGTGTGTCGCGTGAAGAAAATGGGACAGAGAAATTTCACCAGCGGCGGCTAGACTGCAACTTCCTCGACTTTTCCCACCAGCAGGAGGCAGGCATGAAAATTCTCGTTCGTACGCTTTCCACGCCGCAAGGCCCGCTTTGGCAAGTTCGCCTGGACCAACATGCCGTGAGTTTTCGCACTGAAGCGCAAGCCCGCGAATTCGTGAGTACGCTGCAAGCCCGCTTGAACGCCCCGCACCACCTCCCGCATACCCAACAACGCGCCGCCGGCTGATACCGGCAGTAAAGGTTAGAGCACGCCGAAAGGCACGCTCTTGGCGCTGCGCGACGTCAGTTGCGCCAGGACCACCGCAATCACACCGCAGCCACTGATCACCAGCGCCATGGGCATGGCCGTGCCGTCGTGCAGGATACCCACCAGGCTGGCCGCGCCGGCGGCGACCGAAAATTGCAGGCAACCGAGCAACGCCGACGCACTGCCGGCATGGCTGCCCTGCCCGGCCATGGCGCAGGCCGACGCGTTGGGAATGATGCAACCCAGAGTCGCAATAAAGCAGAACAGCGGCAGCATCAAGAACAGCAGCTGTGCCGGCTTGAACGCAGTGACCGCCAGCAGAATCAGGCCGAATAACAAATACAGCCAGATGATCCGCACCAGCCAGTAACCCGGCCCGTGGTGGCGCAGCAGCCGGGCGTTGACCTGAGCGGTCAGGATAAAGCCCGCCGCATTACCGCCAAACAGCCAGCCGTAGTGCTCGGGCGGTACGCCGTACAGTTCGATAAATACAAACGGCGAGCCGGCGATATAGGCAAACATGCCGGCCATGGCCACGCCACCGGTCAGGGCATGGCCCATGAACTGGCCGTCACCGAGCAAGCGCCAGTACTGAGCAAACGCGCCGCGCAGCGGCGGCCTTGGGCCGGCGGGAATGGTTTCCGGCAACCACAGCGCCACACCTAACAGGCACAGCACGCTAAAACCGGTGAGGCAGTAGAAGATCGATTGCCAGCCAAACACATTGAGCAGCACGCCGCCGCCAAACGGCGCGAGGATCGGCGCCACGCCCATCACCAGCATCAGTTGCGAGAAGGCCTTGGCCGAGGCCAGGGGGTCGCAGAGATCGCGAATCACCGCGCGGGAGATCACCATGCCGGCGCAGCCGCCCAAGGCCTGCACAAAACGCGCGCCGATCAGCCATTCAAGGTTGGGTGCCATGGCGCAGGCAAATGAGGCCAGGGTAAACAGCACCACGCCCACCAGCAGCGGCTTGCGCCGGCCGAAGCGGTCGGTGAGCGGGCCGTACACCAGTTGGCCGATCGCCAGGCCACTGAAGTAGGCAGCCAGGGTGAGCTGGATATGTTCGACGTCCGTGCCGAAGGCATGGGCCAGGGTCGGAAAGCTGGGCAGGTAGAAGTCGATGGCCAGCGGGCCGAAGGCGCTCAGGGCACCGAGAATCAGCAAAATACGTAAATTCATGAACAATCCGACAACGGCAGAAAACGCGGCCGATGATGGTACACCAATAGCAGGCTAACGATCTTCGCCCATCGATCAATCACATCCTGTAGGGCGAATATCGTCGTAGACGATATCCGCCGATGTGCACCGCGAATCTGCGGAAACCCGCGATGCGGATATTCGCCCTACGCCTTTGGCTTGTTCTTACTCAGCTTCGCGGCCGCGCTTTCCACCAGCAGGTAGAACATCGGAATCATAAAGGTGGCCAACAAGGTCGCCGCCAGCATGCCGCCGATTACCCCGGTACCAATCGAATGACGGCTGGCTGAACCCGCGCCCGTGCTAATGGCCAACGGCACGCAGCCGAGGATAAAAGCCAGGGACGTCATCACGATGGGGCGAAAACGCAGCTTGGCCGCTTCCAACGCCGAGTCGTAAATGCTCATGCCTTCCTGGCGACAGAGCACGGCGAACTCCACGATCAGAATGGCGTTTTTCGCCGCCAGGCCAATCAGCGTCACCAGGCCCACCTGGAAGTACACATCGTTCTGAATACCGCGCAGCCACACCGCCAGAATCGCGCCAAATACCGCGAACGGCACGGCGGTCACCACCGCCACGGGCAAGGTCCAGCGCTCGTACTGCGCGGCAAGAATCAGAAACACCATCACCAGGCCGAAGATAAAGGCGGTACTGCCCGAGCCCTGGGAGGCCAGCTCCTGGTACGCCTGGCCGATCCAGCCCAGGCTGTAGTCGCCACCCAGGGTTTGGTCTGCCACCTCCTGCATCGCCTGCAACGCCTGCCCCGAGCTATAGCCCGGCGCCGGCCCGCCAAGCATTTTCGCCGCCGGGTAGACGTTAAACCGCGCATAACTGTCCGGGCCAAGAATGCGCCGCACGCTGACCAGCGACGACAGCGGAATCAACTCGCCACTGGCCGAACGCACATACACCTGGCTGAGGTCTTCAGGCTTTCGGCGAAACTCCGATTCGGCCTGCAGGCTCACCTGCCAGGTGCGCCCGTACAGGGTGAAGTCGTTGACGTAATAGCTGCCGAAGGTGGTCTGCATGGCGGTGAACACATCGTTCACCGCCACGCCCAGGGCCCGCGCCTTGGTACGGTCGAGGTCGATGTAGTACTGCGGCACTTCAGCGTTGAACGTGGTGTTGACCCCCGCCAGCTCAGGCCGTTTGGCGGCTGCCGCGAGAAACTTGTGGACCATTTCCTCAAGCTTTTCGCTGCTGCCGCCGCTGCGGTCCTGGATATACGCCTCAAAGCCGCCCGTGGTGCTCATGCCGGTAATGGGTGGCGGGTTGAAGGTCATGACCATGGCGTCTTTCTGCTTGGCCCCCATGCCCATAAAGGCGCCGGGCAGATTGCGCGCATCCAGTTCCTTGGTGGTGCGCTCGCTCCAGTCTTTCAGCGGTACAAACGACACCCCGGCGTTGCTGCGAGTGCCGAAGGTCAGCACGTCAAACCCGGCGAAGGTCACCACGTCCTGCACCGCCGGGTGTTTCATCAGCTCCTGGGTGACTTCGCTGGTGACTTTCTCAGTGCGCGTCAGCGAGGCGGCGGGCGGCAGGAAATAGGCATTGATGACATACCCCTGGTCTTCGTCCGGTACCAGTGAGCCCGGTACGCGGCCGAACAACACCACCATCAGGGCGATCATGCCGCCGAACAGCAGCAGGCCGATAAACGAGCGCTTGAGGAAAAAAACCACACCCGCGCTATAGCCGTTGGTAGCCTTTTCAAAGAAGCGGTTAAACCAGCGGAACGGCGCCGCCGGCTCATGGTGTTCGGGTTTGAGCAGCAAGGCACAGAGCGCCGGCGACAACGTCAGGGCCACGACCCCAGACACCGCCACCGACACGGCAATGGTGATGGCGAACTGTTGATACATCTGCCCGGCCAGGCCGCCGAGAAAGCCCACCGGAATAAACACCGCACACAGCACCAGCACGATGGCGATGATCGGCCCCGTCACTTCCTCCATGGCCTTGATGGCCGCCTCGCGCGGTGGCAGTTTTTCCGTGCGCATTACCCGCTCGACGTTTTCCAGCACCACAATGGCGTCATCCACCACGATGCCAATGGCCAGCACCAGGCCGAACAGCGTCAGCAGGTTGATGGAGAAACCGAGCATATACATGCCGGCAAAGGTGCCGATCAGCGACACTGGAATGGCCAGCACCGGAATCAGCGTGGCGCGCCAGTTCTGCAGGAAGATAAATACCACCAGCACCACCAGCACCAAGGCCTCGAAGAAGGTGTGAATCACCTCCTCGATGGAGACCTTCACGAATTTGGTGGTGTCGTAGGGAATCTTGTAGGTGATGCCCGAGGGGAAGCGCTTGGCCAGGCGCTCCATGGTCTGGCTGACCGCCGCTGAGGTATCCAACGCGTTAGCGCCAGGTTGCAGGTAAATACCGAACGCGGCGTTCTGCTGACCATTGAGACTGGTCATCAGCGAGTAGTCCTGGGCCCCCAACTCCACCCGTGCGACATCCTTGAGCAACAGGCTGGCGCCCGTGGCGTCGGTGCGCAGAATGATGTTTTCAAACTCTTTGGGATCAGCAAACCGACCCTGGGTGGTCACCGTATAGGTGAAGTCCTGCTCCTGGGTCAGCGGCTGGCGGCCAAAGCTACCGGCGGCGAATTGCGAGTTCTGCTCCTGAATGGCGTTAACCACATCGGTGGGCGTGAGGTTGTACTGCGCCAGCTTGTCCGGCCGCAGCCAGATGCGCATGGAGTAGTCCTTGGAACCAAACTGGCTGGCGTCGCCCACGCCCTTCAAGCGTTTGAGTTCGTCGATCACGTTGATCAGCGCGTAGTTGCTGATAAAGATCGGGTCCCGCGAACCGTCGGGGGAATACAGGGTGATGACCTGCAGGATATCGGAGGATTTCTTCTCCACCTTCACACCCTGCCGGCGCACCTCTTCCGGCAGCTTGGCTAACGCTGCCTGCACCTTGTTATTAACGTTGATGGTGGCCTGGTCGGGATCGGTGCCCACCTGGAAATACACGGTCAGGCTCATGGCGCCGCTGCTGTCGGAGTTGGACAGCTGGTAAATCATGTTCTCCACGCCGTTGATTTCCTGCTCCAGCGGCGCGGCAACGGTTTCGGCAATTACCTGGGAACTGGCGCCGGGATAACTGGCGGTAACCGACACCTGTGGGGGCAAAATTTCCGGGTATTGGGAAATGGGCAGCGAGCGCATGGCCGCCAGCCCGGCGAGCACGATGACCACGGAAATTACCGTGGCGAAAATAGGCCTGTCGATAAAGAAGCGAGAAATCACGGCAACGCTCCTTAGGATTTTTTCGCAGGTTGTTCGGCAGCAGAGGGCGCCTCAGTAGCCTTGACCGGTGACTCCGGGCGGACCTTGATCATGCCCTCGATAATCACCTTGTCGCCGACACTGACGCCGGACTCGATCACCCAACGCCCCTCCGACGTCGGCCCGGTTGCCACCTGACGGGCATGGGCCACGCCCTGCTCATCCACCACATACACAAAGGTGCCCTTGGGCCCTTGCAACAGGGCGCGCTCGGGCACCGTGACGGCGTTCGGGCGGGTCAGCCCCTTGATCACCACCCGCATAAACTGCCCCGGTAGCAGTTTCTGGTCGGGGTTGGGCACCACGGCGCGGGCACTGACGGTGCCGGTGCCGCTGCTGACAAAGCTGTCGGTGAAGTCCACACGGCCTTCCAGCGGGTACGTACTGCCGTCGCCGAACTTGAGTTGCGCGAACAACTTGCCGTCGGCAGGCAACGACAACTTGCCGGTCTGCACCCCTTCGCGCAGCCGTTCGGCTTCGGTGTCGGGGTAGGCGAAGTTGACGTACAGCGGGTCGAGTTGGGTGAGCTGGGTCAGCAGGCTGGCGTTGGCATCGGAGGCCACCACCAGGCTGCCTTCGGACACCGTCTGTTTGCTGGTGATGCCGGAAATGGGCGCAACCACGGTGGTGTAATCGAGGTTGATCTGACTGGTTTCCACATCGGCCTTGGCGGCTTCGACGTTGGCTTTGGCCTGCTCGAAGTTAGAGATGGCGTTATCCAGTTCGCTCTCACTGGCAAAGCCTTTTTTCTGCAGCTCGCGAATACGCTTGAGGTCTCGGTCGGTCTGGCGATAGCGCGCCTGGGCTTGCGCCAGGGCGCCATTGGCGCGCATCAACGCCGCCTGGTAAGGGCGCGGATCGATGCGAAACAACACCTGCCCGGCCTTTACCTTGCTGCCTTCATCGTAAGTACGTTGCTGCAAGATGCCGCTGACCTGCGCGCGCACCTGTACTTCGCGGTAACCGGCGGTACGCCCGGAATATTCCAGCACCAGCGGAAAGGTCTCGGCCTTGGCCACTTCCACCGTCACATCAGGCGGTGGCGGCGCCGGTGCCGCGGCAGGCTCGGCGGCAAAGCCGACAGCGCTGAACAGGCTCATGGTTAGCAAGACAAACGAAGACAAGGCATACGGCATAACAACGGTCTCCATGACCAGGCGCATCGCGAGTTGAAGGTGACCCAAAGCCGGCCGATACATACAAGGTTGTTTGTAAAGCCCCAACAGGCATTACACTGCCCTACCGTCCCGCTCTAACTGAACAGAGCCTAGACAGAATTAGCCCAACCGCCATGCGCAAAACCAAAGAAGAAGCAGAGAAAACCCGCAGCGCCATTTTGCTGGCCGCTGAAGCGTTGTTTCTGCAAAAAGGCGTCGGTCATACCACCCTCGACCAGATCGCCAAAGCGGCCGAGGTCACCCGTGGTGCGGTGTACTGGCACTTTGAAAACAAAGCCCATCTGTTCCACGAAATACTCAACCAGGTGCGCTTGCCGCCGGAGCAGATGGCCGAACTGCTGTCGGCCGATAACCACAGCGAGCCGCTGCAAACCCTGCGCGATATTTGCGTGGATGCGTTGGTGAACCTGGTTCATGACGGGCAAAAGCGGCGGATCATGACCATCTTGCTGTTTCGCTGCGAATTCACCGATGACTTGCGCGAAGCCGAAGACCGCCACAACGCCTTTGTGCGGCAATTTATCGACCTGTGCGAGGCGCTGTTTCAGCGGGCCGCCGAGCAGGGGCACCTGCACCCGAGCATGACGCCGCGCCTGGCGGCGCTGACGTTGCACGGCCTGGTGATTGGTTTATTCAGCGACTACCTGCGCGACCCGGATTTGTACCACCCGGTGCAGGAAGCGGCGGCGATGGTGGATGCGATCTTTCGGGGGCTGGCCCGCGAGTGGCCGCTTTGCAACTAACCTAGGTGGTAATTGCTGGCAGGAGTGTTTCTCTATGCGTGCCTTCCTTTTTGCCGGGTTGATGCTGACGGCGGTGATTGCCCACGCCGAATTTGCCGAGGCGCCGACGCCGCAGTCGGATGGCTATGGGGTGTTGATCATTTCCCGCGAGCGGCTGGAGGTGGGGAGCCCGTGTGATATCGGGTTGTATCTGCAGGATCAGTTGGCGGCGCGGTTGTGGCAGGGGCAGTCGGTGGCGTTCAACTTGCCGCCCGGGGCGATTTCGGTGCGCTTGGGGCTGCTTGGGCCTGGGGTGTGTTCGCCAGGGATTAGTCAGACGACGAGTATTTCGGTGGATTTGATTCCGGGGGAGATTCGGCGGTATCGGATTGGGTTGAATACCACGGGGTTGTATCTGTTGCAGGCGCCGCCGTTGAATCAGTGATGTTCTTCAGTACCGTGTGTGCTGGGCATTTCCTTCGCGCCATACGCGCGGGGCTTTTGTAGGGTGTGCTTCGCGCACCTTTCGGTTTATCAGGCGACTGTTGTTTTTCTGCATTACCGCGTGCGCTGGGCGTTTTGTTTCGCGCCTTACGCGCGAGTTTCTTTTATCAGTCGTCGGAATGCCGAACCACATAAAAGAAACCAAAAGGGCTTGCCCCTACCTGGGCCTTCCGCTTCGCTCCAGGTCCCCTCCCTCCGTCGTCGCTCCAGGGGCCGGGCTGAAGGGGCGGGTAGATCACAAGCGGTAGATCAAGATCAAAAGCCCCTCACCCCCGGCCCCTCTCCCGCAAGCGGGCGAGGGGTGACGTATGCCGGCCGCCTCACTCCGTTCTGGCCCCTCTCCCGCGTGCGGGAGAGGGTTGGGGTGAGGGGCTTTTGATCTACCGCTGGTGATCTGCCCGCCCCTTCAGGAGGCCGGAGCGAGCACCCGCAGCGAAGCGAAGGGCCGTATGCTGGGGCTAGCGTTTTTGGTTACTTTTGTCTGGTTCGGCATTCCGACAATGACAAAAGTGACTCGCGCGTAAGGCGCGAAACAAAAACGCCCAGCACACGCGGTAAAAAATACCTCCACCAAAACCAGAACAAACATCACCCAGCCCTTGACCTTACCCACAGGTCAAGGTTGATCCTGTAAGCGAACTCACTGGAGATCGCCCCCCATGACCAGCCCCTCAGCGTTCGACCTACCGATCCAAGGCATGACCTGCGCCGGATGCGCCGGCCGCGTCGAGCGCGCGCTGCAAGCCGTGTCCGGCGTGCAGCAGGCCAGCGTCAACCTGGCCACCGAGCACGCCCGTATCCAGGCCCCGGCCGATGCCCTGCCCCGCCTGATCGAAGCCGTACAAGGCGCTGGCTACAGCGTGCCCAGCCAACGCCTGGAACTGGCCATCACCGGCATGACCTGCGCCAGCTGTGCCGGCCGCATCGAACGGGCGCTGGCCCAGGTGCCGGGCGTAAGCGCCGTCAGCGTGAACCTCGCCACCGAACGCGCCCATCTCGAGTTGCTCGGCAACACCGACCCGGCCCCGCTGCTGGCCGCCATACACAACGCCGGCTACAGCGCCAGCGTGGTCAGCGAGGCCCAACCGCAGCACGATCCGCAGCGCCGTTTACAGCGTGAACGCTGGACCGTGTTGCTGGCCATCGCGCTGTCTTTGCCACTGCTGGCCCCCATGCTGCTGGAGTGGGCGGGCGTGCACTGGATGCTGCCGGCCTGGGTGCAGTTCGCGCTGGCCACACCGGTGCAATTTATCCTCGGCGCGCGCTTTTATATCGCCGCCTACAAAGCGGTACGCGCCGGTGCCGGCAATATGGATTTGCTTGTGGCCCTGGGCACCAGCGCCGCCTACGGCTTGAGCCTCTACCAATGGTGGAGCGCACCGGCCGGCGCCATGCCCCATCTGTATTTCGAAGCGGCTGCGGTAGTGATCAGCCTGGTGCTGCTGGGCAAATACCTGGAAAGCCGCGCCAAACGCCAGACGGCCAGTGCCATTCGTGCCCTCGAAGCATTGCGCCCCAACAGTGCGGTGCGTCTGCGTGACGGTGTGGAGGAACGGGTGGCGATCGGCGCCATCGCCCTGGGCGATCTGATTGTGGTGAAACCGGGCGAGCGTTTTGCCGTGGATGGTGAGGTGGTGGAAGGCCAGAGCCATGCCGACGAAGCCTTGATCAGCGGTGAAAGCTTGCCGCAAGCCAAGGTGCCTGGCGACTGCGTAACCAGCGGCGCCATCAATGGCGAAGGCCGGTTGCTGGTGCGCACTCAGGCGTTGGGCGGCGAGACCGTATTGGCGCGCATCATCCGCCTGGTGGAAGACGCCCAGGCCGCCAAGGCGCCGATTCAGAAGCTGGTGGACCGGGTCAGCCAGGTGTTTGTGCCGGTGGTGATTGTCGCCGCCCTGCTCACCCTGGCCGGCTGGCTGCTGGCCGGCAGCAGCGTGGAAACGGCGCTGCTCAATGCCGTGGCGGTGCTGGTGATTGCCTGCCCCTGTGCCCTGGGCCTGGCTACGCCAACGGCGATCATGGCTGGCACCGGCGTGGCGGCCAAACATGGCATTTTGATCAAGGATGCGCAGGCGCTGGAGATTGCCCACAAGGTGAGCGTGGTGGCCTTCGACAAGACCGGCACCCTCACCTCCGGCAGCCCGCAGATTGTTCATCTACACGCGAGCCAGGATGAGACCGAGCTGTTGAGCCTGGCCGGTGCGCTGCAACAGGGTAGCGAACACCCGCTGGCCAAGGCGGTGCTGCAAGCCTGTGAAGCGCGCGGCCTCACGCTGCCGACGGTGACCGCCGCCCGCGCGTTGGCTGGGCGCGGTATTGCCGGCGCGGTCAACGGGCGGCAGCTGGCCCTGGGCAATCGCCGTCTACTCGATGAAAGCAAACTGCCGGGCGAGCACTTCGACGCCCAGGCCAGCGCCTGGGAGGCCGAAGGCCGCACCCTGTCCTGGCTGCTGGAGCTGCAACCAACACCACAGGTGCTGGGCCTGCTGGCCTTTGGCGACACCCTCAAGCCCGGCGCCGCGGCGGCCATTGCGGCGTTGCGCCAGCGGCTGATCACCTGCCACTTGATCAGCGGCGACAACCAGGGCAGCGCCCAGGCCGTGGGCACTGCTCTGGGTATCGAGTCGGTGCATGCTCAGGTGCTGCCTGGCGACAAGTCGGCGCTGGTCAATGGCCTGAAACAGCACGCCACCGTGGCCATGGTGGGCGATGGGATCAACGATGCACCGGCATTGGCAGCCGCCGACGTGGGCATCGCCATGGGCGGCGGCACCGACGTGGCCATGCAGGCCGCCGGCATTACCCTGATGCGCGGCGACCCACGTCTGGTGCCAGCAGCGCTGGATATCAGCCGACGCACCTACGCCAAGATCCGCCAGAACCTGTTCTGGGCCTTTATCTATAACCTGGTGGGCATTCCGCTGGCGGCGTTCGGGCTGCTGAACCCCATGCTGGCGGGCGCTGCCATGGCGTTGTCGAGCGTCAGCGTGGTGAGTAATGCGTTGCTGCTAAAACGCTGGAAGCCTGACTTCGAGGAGAACGAGCAATGAACATCGGCCAAGCGGCAACACGCTCGGGCCTGAGCGCCAAGATGATCCGCTACTACGAAAGCATCGGCCTGCTGCAACCGGCCCATCGCAGTGAAGCGGGCTACCGCCATTACCAGCCGCAAGACCTGCACACTCTGGCGTTTATCAAACGCTCGCGCGACCTGGGGTTTTCGCTGGAAGAAGTGGGCAGGCTGCTCACGCTCTGGCAAGACCGTCAACGTGCCAGTGCCGACGTAAAGGCCCTGGCGCGCGACCATATCGAGGCGCTGAACCGCAAGATCGAAGAACTCACCAGCCTGCGCGACACCTTGCAGGAGCTGGCGCACAGCTGCCACGGCGACGACCGCCCGGATTGCCCGATATTGAAGGATTTGGAGAAAGGGTGTTGCGGGTAGCAAGAGCGGCGTAGGGCGAATATCGCCGTCGCGATATCCGCCGATTCACGATCGACGGCAGATAATCGCTACGCGCTTATTCGCCCTACTGTTGAGTATCACGCCTGCGATTGCAGGTAATTTTCCAGGCCGATACGGTCAATCAAACCCAACTGCTGCTCTAGCCAGTAGGCGTGATCTTCCTCAGTGTCTTGCAGTTGCAGAATCAGGATGTCGCGGCTGATGTAGTCCTTGTGGGTTTCGCACAGGGCTACGCCTTTGCTCAGGGCGGCGCGTACTTCGTATTCCAGCTTGAGATCGCTGCGCAGCATGTCTGGCACGGTGGCGCCCGGGAACATGGGTTTTGGCGTCATGTCCGGGGTGCTTTCCAGAAACAGGATGCGCTGCAGCAGCGCATCGGCGTGCTGGGTTTCTTCTTCCATTTCGTGGTTGATGCGCTCGTAGAGCTTGTTGAAGCCCCAGTCCTGGTACATGCGCGAATGCAGGAAATACTGGTCGCGGGCAGACAATTCGCCGCGCAGCAGATCCTTCAGGTATTCGACGACTTCGTTATTGCCCTGCATTGCCATTTCCCCGCACTAAAAACCGAAGACGAAAGCTTCGGCCGCCAAGCCTGAGCGGTCAAGCCCGACGTTTGGGCAACACCGTCACCGCCAGGCCGACAAACACCAGTGCACAGGCCAGCCAACTCAACGAACTCAATTGCTCATCGAGCAGCAGCCAACCAGCCAACAACCCGGAAACCGGCACCGCCAGGGCGAAGGGCGTCACCACGCTGGCCGGATAACGGCGCAGCAGAAAGCTCCAGATGGCAAAGCCCACGGTGGTGGCGAGGAAAGCGATAAACAGCAGTGCGGCAATCCCACGCAGGGTGAGGTGTGTCAGGGCGAAGCTGATTGCATCCGGGCCTTCGAATACATAGGAAAGCGCCAGCAATGGCAGCGGCGGAATCAGGCTGATCCAGCAGATCAAACGCAGCATGTCGGTGGCGCCGGAGCGCTTGGTGGCAATATTCGAGAAGGCCCACATCAAGGCGGCGAACACCACCAGGGCAAAAGCCAGCAGGCTGTCACCCATGGGCCGCTGCCAACCAATCAGCACCAGCCCGCAGGCGGCCAACGCTAGGCCCGCCAAGGCGCGGTGGCTGGGCCGTTCGCCGAGCATCACAGCGGCAATCACAATGGTGAAGAACACCTGGCTTTGCAGCACCAGCGAGGACAAGCCAGCCGGCATCCCCAGGTGCATGCCGACAAACAGCACGCCGAACTTGAAGACGCCCAGCAGCAGGCCGATCTGCACAATCCGCCACAGCGGTGCCGGCATCGGCCCACGCAGAAACAGCAGCGGCAACGCGGCCAAGGCAAAACGCAATGCACAGAACAACAGCGGCGGGAAATCCTGCAAACCCACCTTGATCACCACGAAGTTCACACCCCAGATCAGGGTAACCAGCAGGGCAAGCAGGGCGTGGCGTAACGGCATGGCGGGCTTCAAAAATTCTGGGGCGTAAGTTGGTAGGTTGGGTTGAGCGTAGCGAAGCCCAACGATGCGCAAAAATTGCGCTGCCACCGCCGCCAAACAGGACGCAATGTGCGCCGGCGATCAGTTTGGCAATGGGGCTGGGGCGCACCCCTGCGTATCGTTGGGCTTCGCCTACGGCTCAACCCAACCTACGTCCGTTTATTGCAACCAAGGCGGCGGTGGCGGCTCGTCCGTTTTGGCCGGGCCTTCGGCGTCGGCACGGGCGGCCTGCTTGCGCTGCTCATCCAACCGCGCGGCTTCAATTTCGCGCATCACCGCGCCAACGTCCGCGCTCTCTTCTTCCTCGGCAAACTCGCCGGTAAGCACGCTCGTCGGGTGCAAGGTGCCGGCTTCGTACAGCGCCCACATTTCCTTGGCGTAACGAGTAGCCTTGAGCTCCGGCGCATAGCGGCCAAAGTAGGCGGCCATGTTGCCGACGTCCCGCTCCAGCATGCTGAAGGCGTGGTTGTTGCCAGCGGCATCTACCGCTTGCGGCAGGTCGATGATCACCGGGCCATTGGCGTCCAGGAGCACGTTGAATTCCGAAAGATCGCCATGCACCAGGCCGGCACACAGCATCAGCACGATCTGACGGATCAGGAAAGCGTGGTATTCGCGCGCTTCGTCGGGCTCCATCACCACGTCGTTCAAGCGCGGTGCGGCATCGCCGTCGGCGCCGGCGATCATTTCCATCAGCAGCACGCCGTCGAGGAAATCGAAAGGCTTGGGCACGCGCACCCCGGCGCTGGCCAGGCGGAACAGGGCCGAGACTTCGGCGTTCTGCCAGTTTTCTTCCTGCTCTTTACGGCCGTGCTTGGAACCCTTGGCCATGGCCCGGGCGTCGCGGCTATTACGGACCTTGCGGCCTTCCTGGTATTCGGCAGCCTGGCGGAAGCTGCGTTTGTTGGCTTCCTTGTAAACCTTGGCACAACGTAACTCTTTACCGCAGCGCACCACATACACTGCTGCTTCCTTGCCGCTCATAAGCGGGCGCAGCACCTCATCGACCAAGCCATCTTCAATCAGGGGTTCAATGCGTTTGGGAGTCTTCATCAGCTTTTATCAAGGGTCCTTATATGCCAGAAGTCTGAGGGCATGCCTGGGTACGTGTGCTGTCCGAGGCCGGCTGGGGCCCATCCTCTCACAGCCCGTTGCAGATGCCGACCCTGGGAACGCGAAGCAGGGCAAATCGTTGGCATGTGAGTGACGTTGCTTTGGAAGGTTTCGCAAGAATTACCCCGCCCCACCTCGCCCCCGCGTCATGATCTGCGGCCACCGAACGAGCCTGGATTCGCGCCTGCGCGGCAATGACGGCGGGATGCCTATCACCCCCGCTGCAAATTCTGCTTCAGCGCCTCTATGGCATAGCGCACTTTCGCCGGCTGCGCGTCGCGCCGGGGTGTAACCAGGTAAATCGGCAGCGGCGCGTGTTGCCACTCGGGCAGCAGCCGTTGCAGCCGCCCGCTGGCCAATTCGCCACGTACTTCAGGCTCGGGCTGAATGGAAAACCCCATACCCGCCAGGGTGAACTCACGCGCGGCAATCATGTTGTTGCAGCTAATGCGGCTTTCCAGCTTGAGCCGGCGCTCTTCACCGTTCACGTGGGTGAACAGCAATTGCTGCGGCAGGTGCTGGGTGCTGAGGTTCAGCCAGTCGAGATCGGCCAGTTGCTCCGGCGCTTCAATCGGCGTGTGTTGCGCCAGATAGGAGGGCGCAGCGCAGAGCACGGCGTTCCAGTCGATCACATGGCGCGCCACCAGGCTTGAGCTTTCCAGCCTGCCGATGCGCAGGGCGATATCGATGCGCTGTTCGATCAAGTTCACCTGTTCATCGTCAAAAAACACCTGCAGGCGCAATTGCCGATGGGCCGCAAGCAGCGGCGCCAGTGCCCGGCTCAGGCGCCCTCCGGCAAAGCCCACTGGCGCTGCGATGCGCAACTCGCCCACCGGCGCATCGCGCAGCTCCAGCAACCGCTGCTCGGCGTCCTGGGCCAGCGCCAGCACCTGGGCACAGCTGCGGTAAAAGGTGGCCCCGGCTTCGGTGAGCGTCAGCTTGCGCGTGGTGCGGTGCAGCAGGCTGACCTGGGTGCTGGCTTCGAGTTTGCTGATCTGCTGGCTGACGGCCGAGGCGGTCATGCCCAGTTCAGCGGCGGCGGCCACCATCGAGCCTTTATCCACCACGGTAGCAAACACCGCCATGCGCTTGAGCTGTTCCATTATTAAGTTCTGCTTAAGTGTTTAAGCCTTTTTAGCCTATTTCTCTGCGCTTTACCCATCGCAGATGATGGCCACCAGTTACTTACCTACCTGGAGACACCCTATGAAAATTGCCCTGATCGGCGCCGGTGGTTTTGTCGGCGCGGCCGTTTTGCAAGAAGCCTTGAACCGTGGCCACCAAGTGACCGGCATTGTTCAGCACCCGGAAAAACTGCCCGCCCATGCCCAGCTCAACGCAGTGAAAGCCGACGCCTACGACGCTGCTGCGCTGGCGACCGTGCTCAACGGTCATGACGCCGTGGTCAGCGCCTTCAATCCAGGCTGGGACAAGGCCGATATCCTGCCGCTGTTTCTTAAGGGCAGCAGCGCCATCGTGGCAGCGAGCAAGGCAGCCAAGGTGCCGCGCTTGTTGGTGGTCGGCGGCGCCGGCAGTTTGTATGTGGCGCCAGGCCTGCAACTGATCGACACCCCGGACTTTCCGGCGGCCTACAAGAACGGCGCAGAAGGCGCGCGCCAGCATCTGAATCAGCTACGCGATGAACAGGACCTGGTGTGGACCTTTGTGTCGCCGCCGGCCTTGCTGCAACCCGGCAGCCGCAGCGGCAAATACCGCGTGGGTGGCGAAGACTTGTTGATGGACGGCGCAGCGCCAGCGGGCATCAGCGTGGAAGACCTGGCGGTGGCGATTGTGGATGAGTTGGAACAGGGCAAGCAGTTGCGCAAGCGGTTTACGGTCGCCAATTGATGGCGATGTTTGCGCAGGGTGCGGTCTGAGCTGACTCCTGCGGCAGCGGTTTGCGGGTGCGAAGTAAACGTCAGCTCCAACATTCTGGATTCCGGCCTGCGCCGGAACGACGGAGGTTTTTGCACCTTTCCCCATCATTCCGGCGTAGGCCGGAATCCAGGCTCGCAAACGCAACATAAACCTGCCAGGCAAGCAATTACGGCGGCAGTTTACGACGCGAATTAAACGTCAGCCCCAACACTCCGGATTCCGGCCTGCGCCGCAATGACGGAGGTTTTTGCACCTTTCCCAGT
>NZ_BSFN01000031.1 GCF_027922365.1 Pseudomonas turukhanskensis | reverse complement strand
ACTGCGTCAGATAGACCTGAGACAACGGGCAACATGATCATCAACCTGTTACCCATGTCTCCCGACAGGTGTTTACCATGTCCCCCGGCTGAACACTACGCGCACCGATCGATTTTGAGCCCTATTCCGGCACCTCAACGCTCACATGAATCGCGTCATGCCGCCAACACTCGATATCGCAGTCGATCAACCGCCCATGCTGGTCGCGGTTCACCCGCGTGATGCGCAGCGCCGGGCTGCCCACTGAGACTTTCAACGCCGCCGCCGCTTCCAGGTGCAGTGCGGTGGGCACCATGTCGAAGCGCACGCGCCCGTAATGGATGTCGTATTGGCGGGCATACAGTTCGGTCAGCGACAACGTCAGATCAAAATCAAGAATGCCGGGAAAGTACGCCGGGTTGAGGTAGTGCTCCACATACAGCACCAGCCGGCCATCCACCCGGCGTGCGCGGCGAATCTGGATCACGCTGGACAGCGCCGGCAGTTCGAGCAAATCGCAGATTACCGCCGGTGCCGGCATCAGCCGCGCGGCGATTACTTCGGTCGACGGCGTGCGCCCCTGCTCCCCCACCATGGCATCGAAGTGGCTGCGCACCAGCGGGTTGTAGGCCAGGCGCGGCAAGGACACAAACCAGCCGCGGCGCTCCTCGCGGTAAATAAGCCCCTGCGCTTCCAACTGCCCCAAGGCTTCACGCAGGGTGATGCGGGTGGTGTCGAACACTTCGCTCAATTTGCGCTCGGCCGGCAGCTTGCTGCCCGCCGCTAACAGGCCATGCTCTATCTGTTCTTCCAGTGCACGACAGATCGCTGTCACGGCACGGGGCGCCTCATCTCGCATCAATTGCCCTCATCTGGACTAGTCCAGCCCCATTTCGGGGCCTGCTCGGGCTGTGAAAAGGCCCGAAAACACCGAATAACCCTAGCCAGCCTAGATGACTATTGGATGACACACGCAGGCTTTTGCACGCTACATGCCAACCGACACGCACCTTCTATATTTTCCAAATCAAGCACTTAACCATGGTCTACGCTTGCTGGACGCCTCCCCTACACCTCTGCCTGGGGCTGCGTGCCAGAGCGGCCCGACACAAAATTGTCATCCAATACCGCTAACTTGGCTTGGCTATTGCTGATCTAGACCAACACCCTCAACACGAAGGAGCGTCGAATGAAACGCCTGTTGCTAGCTTCAATCCTGGGATCGACCATTGCTCTGGCCAACCTCGCCATGGCCGCCGATACCGACCTGAAAAGCCTGGAAACCGCCGCCAAGTCCGAAGGCGAGGTAAACAGCGTGGGCATGCCGGACAGCTGGGCCAACTGGAAAGACACCTGGGTCGACCTGGGCAAACTGTATGGCCTCAAGCACCTGGACACCGACATGAGCTCGGCGCAGGAAATCGCCAAGTTCGCCGCTGAGAAAGACAACGCCACCGCCGATATCGGTGACGTAGGTGCGGCCTTTGGCCCCATCGCCACCGCGCAGGGTGTCACCCAACCCTACAAACCGAGCACCTGGGCACAGGTTCCGGACTGGGCCAAAGACAAAGACGGTCACTGGGCGCTGGCCTACACCGGTTCCATCGCCTTTATCGTGAACAAGAAGTTGGTAAAGGACGTGCCTAAATCCTGGGCTGACCTGGAAAAAGGCAAATACAAAGTCGCCATCGGTGACGTAAGCGCCGCTGCTCAAGCCGTAAACGGTGTCCTGGCTGCCGCCATCGCCAAAGGCGGTGACGAGAAGAACATTCAGCCGGGCCTGGACCTGTTCGCGGAAATCGCCAAGCAAGGTCGCCTGTCGCTGTCCAACCCCACCATCCAGACCCTGGAAAAAGGTGAAGTGGAAGTGGGCATCGTTTGGGACTTCAACGGCCTGAGCTACCGCGACCAGATCGACCCAAGCCGCTTTGAAGTGCTGATTCCGTCCGACGGTTCGGTGATCTCCGGCTACACCACCATCATCAACAAATACGCCAAGCACCCCAACGCGGCCAAACTGGCGCGTGAGTACATCTTCAGCGACGCCGGGCAAATCAACCTGGCCAAGGGCAACGCCCGCCCGATCCGCGCTGAACACCTGACCCTGCCGGCCGAAGTACAAGCCAAGCTGCTGCCAAACGCGCAATACGCCAAGGTGCAGCCGATCAAGGATGCCAAGGCCTGGGAAGAAACGTCCAAGGCCCTGCCGAGCCTGTGGCAGGAAAATGTGATCATCAATATGGAATAAGGCGTTGTTGGCCTGAGTGACAAGAAGAAAGCGGCCCGCCCGCTTTCTTCTTTTTTGGCCCGCCCGGTTAATGTAGGAGCGGCTTTAACCGCGATGCTTTTCAGCGCAACAGCATCGCCGCTAAAGCCGCTCCTACAGGTACCGTACAGGGACCCTGCAGGGACTAAGCCACGCCTTGCCAACGGTGGAATAGCACATGAAACACAACGTCATCCTGGTGGTACTCGACGGCCTCAATTATGGCGTCGCGCAACATGCCATGGGCCATCTGCAAGCCTACTGCGGCGCTGGCCGCTCGGCCTTGTACAAGCTCGAATGCGAGCTGCCGGCCCTGTCGCGGCCGCTGTACGAATGCATTCTTACCGGCATTCCCCCAATTGAAAGCGGCATCGTGCACAACGATGTGTCGCGCCTGTCCAACCAGCAAAGCATCTTCCACTACGCCACGGCTGCGGGCCTGAAAACGGCCGCTGCGGCGTACCACTGGGTGAGCGAGTTGTACAACCGCAGCCCGTTTCACGCCGCCCGTGACCGCCACACCGATGCCACCGAGCTGCCGATTCAGCACGGGCATTTTTATTACGCCGACCATTACCCCGACTCCCATCTGTTTGCCGATGCCGAGAGCTTGCGGGTACGCGTCGAACCGAATTTCCTCCTGGTGCACCCGATGAATATCGACGACGCCGGGCACAAGCATGGCCTCGACAGCCCGCAGTACCGCAACAGTGCGCGGGTCGCCGACCTGCTGCTGGCCGAGTACCTGCAACGCTGGCTCGACGCTGGCTACCAGGTGCTGGTAACCGCCGACCACGGCATGAACAACGACCGCTCGCACAACGGCCTGCTCAATGAGGAGCGTGAAGTGCCGTTGTTCGTGCTCGGCGACGCGTTCAGCCTGGACGGCTTTGCCAACCCTAAACAAACCGACCTGTGCGGCACCATCTGCGAACTGCTGGGTGTAGCCCACGACAAACCTGTCTGCCGGGAGCTGTTGAAGTGAGTTCAGTCACCCGTGGCAAATGGCTGGCGGTGCTCTGCCTGCTGCCCTTTGCGGTTTTCTTTATCGCCTTTCAGATCGCACCGCTGTTGTGGGTGGCGATCAACAGCCTGGACAGCGCCGCCGGCTGGGGCTTGAGCAATTACGCGAAAGTGTTCAGCTCCAAGTTTTACTTGCAGGCCATTAAGCACAGCCTGGAGATTTCTTTCTGGTCGAGCGTGATCGGCATTCTCATCGCCATTCTCGGCGCCTACTCGCTGCGTAAAGTCGACAGCAAGCTGCGCGACTTCGTCATGGCCTTTTCCAACATGACCAGCAACTTCGCCGGAGTACCGCTGGCGTTTGCCTTCGTCATTCTGCTGGGTTTTAACGGCGCGCTGACCATCATCCTCAAGCAGGCCGGGGTTATCGACGACTTCAACCTGTATTCGAAAACTGGCCTGATCGTGCTGTACACCTACTTCCAGATTCCCCTCGGCGTGCTGCTGCTCTACCCCGCCTTTGACGCCCTGCGCGAAGACTGGCGCGAGTCGGCTGAATTGCTCGGCGCCAGCACCTGGGATTTCTGGCTGCATATCGGCTTGCCGGTGTTGACCCCGGCGCTCTTGGGCACCTTTATCATTTTGCTGGCCAATGCCCTGGGCGCGTACGCCACTGTGTATGCACTGACTACCGGCAACTTCAACGTGTTGCCGATCCGCATTGCCGCCATGGTGGCTGGCGATATCTCGCTCAACCCTAACCTGGCCAGCGCCCTGGCGATGGTGCTGGTGGGCCTGATGGCGGTGATTACCGTGGTGCATCAATGGCTGTTGAAGAGGAGCTACCATGTCGCGCGTTGAAGCCCGAGCGGCCGGGCTGTATCACCGTACGGTGGTCACTGTGCTGTTTCTGATTCTGCTGTTGCCGCTGGCCGGCACCCTGCTCTACTCCATCTCCACCAGTTGGTCGGCGACCATCCTGCCCGATGGCCTGACACTCAAATGGTATGCCCAGCTGTGGACCGACCCGCGCTTTCTCGCCGCGTTCGGCCAATCGCTGCTGGTGTGTTTTGGCGCCCTGCTCTTATCGGTGGTGCTGATTCTGCCGCTGCTGTTTGTGGTGCATTACCACTTCCCGAAACTCGACGGGCTGATGAACATCCTGATTCTGCTGCCCTTTGCCGTGCCGCCGGTGGTGTCCTCGGTGGGGCTGCTACAAATTTACGGTTCCGGGCCACTGGCGATGGTGGGCACGCCGTGGATTTTGATTGGCTGCTATTTCACCGTGGCGCTGCCGTTCATGTACCGGGCCATCACCAACAACCTGCAAGCCATCAACCTCACCGACCTGATGGACGCCGCCCACCTGCTCGGCGCCAGCACCTGGAAGGCCGCCTTTCTGGTGGTGCTGCCGAACCTGCGCAAGGGCCTGATGGTGTCGCTGTTTCTGTCGTTCTCTTTTCTATTCGGCGAGTTCGTATTCGCCAACCTGCTGGTGGGCACGCGCTATGAAACCTTGCAGGTCTACCTGAACAACATGAAAAACAGCAGCGGCCACTTCAACAGCGCCCTGGTGATTTCCTACTTCTTTTTTGTGCTGCTGTTCACCTGGGCAGCCAACCGTTTGAACAAGGACAAAGCATGAGTTTTCTGAGCATTCAGGGGCTGCACAAAAGCTACGCCGCCACCTCGATTTTCAGCGATATCAACTGCGAAATCGGCAAGGGCGAATTCGTCACCCTGCTTGGCCCGTCCGGCTGCGGCAAGTCCACCCTGCTGCGTTGCATCGCCGGCCTCACCGAAGTGAATGGCGGGCAGATTCTGCTCGAAGGCCAGGACCTGGTGCCGCTATCGCCGCAAAAGCGCGACATCGGCATGGTCTTCCAGAGCTATGCGCTGTTCCCCAATATGAGCGTGCAGCAAAACGTCGCCTTTGGCCTGCGCATGCAGAAGGTAAGCAAGGATGAAAGCGCCAAGCGCGTGAAGGAAGCGCTGGATATGGTCGAGCTCGGCAGCTTTGCCGACCGCTACCCGCACCAGCTTTCCGGCGGCCAATGTCAGCGCGTGGCCCTGGCCCGTTCCCTGGTGACCCGCCCGCGTTTGCTGCTGCTCGATGAGCCGTTGTCGGCCCTCGACGCCCGCATTCGCAAACACCTGCGCGAACAGATCCGCAGCATTCAGCAGGAGCTGGGGCTCACCACCATTTTCGTTACCCACGATCAGGAAGAAGCCCTGACCATGTCGGACCGCATCTTCCTGATGAACGCCGGCAAGATCGTGCAGAGCGGCGATGCCGAAACCCTGTACACCGCGCCTGTGGATGCCTTTGCTGCCGGCTTTATCGGCAACTACAACCTGCTCGATGCCGACGCGGCCAGCCGCTTGTTGCTGCGCCCGGTCACTGGCCGCGTGGCGATTCGCCCGGAAGCCATTTCGTTGGGCGTGGGCGATATCGACGCCGAGGTGCGCAGTCACAGCCTGCTCGGCAACGTTATTCGCTACCGCGTTGAAGCCCGTGGTGTGGAGCTGCTGGTGGACGTATTGAACCGCAGCGCCGATGACCTGCACGGCAACGGCAAACGCCTGACCCTGAGCATCGACAACGACGCGATTCGGGAGGTGGCGTAATGGCCCTGGCAATTTTCGACCTGGACGACACCCTGATCGACGGCGACTGCGCAAGCCTGTGGAGCGAACACATGGCCGATATCGGCTGGGTAGACGGCGAGTCGTTCGTGAAAAAAGACCATGAGCTGATGGCGTTGTATGCCGAAGGCAAACTGGCGATGGAAGACTATATGGCCTTCAGTCTGTCGCCGCTTGTGGGGCGCACGGCCGAGGAAGTGGCGTTTGTGGTCGAGCCGTTTGTGGAAGATGTGATTGAGCCCATCTTCTTCAGTGACGCCACCCGCTGCCTGGCCACTCACCGCGAGGCCGGCGACCGTATTCTGGTGATTTCCGCCTCGGCGCACTTTCTGGTCAGCGCCATTGCCGCGCGCTTGAAAATCGATGAAGTGCTGGCCATCGACCTGGAAGAACAGCACGGTTACTACAGCGGCAACACCCGTGGCGTGCTGACCTACCGCGAGGGCAAAGTCACCCGCTTGCAGGCGTGGCTGGAGCAGGAAGGCCAGAGCCTGGACGGCGCTTACTTCTACTCCGACTCGCGCAATGATTTGCCGCTGCTGTCATTGGTGAGCCAGCCGCGGGTGGTCAACCCAGACCCAGTGCTTTTGGCGCACGCCGAGAACGCAGGTTGGCCAATACTGAACTGGCGATAAACCGCTCTTGTAGGGCGTGCTCTGCGCACCAAACGATCTCCTGGCGAACCGCTTGGTGCGCGAAGCACACCCTACGCGCTAAACAAAAAGGGCAGCCGAAGCTGCCCTTTTTTGTTTAGCGCGGATCTGATCAGGTGGTGCGAATCAAGTGATCGAAGGCGGACAGCGATGCCTTGGCACCCTCGCCTACCGCAATCACGATCTGCTTGTACGGCACCGTCGTCACGTCACCCGCTGCAAAGATACCCGGCAGCGAGGTCTCGCCACGCGCGTCGACAATGATCTCGCCACGGTTCGACAGTTCGATGGTGCCCTTGAGCCATTCGCTGTTTGGCAGCAAACCGATCTGCACAAAGATGCCTTCCAGCTCAACGTTGATAAACTCGTCGGAGTTGCGGTCTTTGTACACCAGGCCGGTCACTTTCTGGCCGTCGCCTTTCACTTCACTGGTCAGGGCGCTGGTGATGACTTTCACGTTCGGCAGACTGTGCAGTTTGCGTTGCAGCACGGCGTCGGCACGCAGTTGGCTATCGAATTCGATAAGGGTCACGTGGCTGACGATACCCGCCAAGTCGATGGCCGCTTCCACGCCGGAGTTACCGCCGCCAATCACCGCCACGCGCTTGCCTTTGAACAGCGGGCCGTCACAGTGCGGGCAGTAGGCCACGCCGCGGTTGCGGTATTCCTGCTCGCCCGGCACGTTCATTTCGCGCCAGCGGGCACCGGTGGACAGAATCACGGTTTTGGCTTTTAGCGACGCGCCGCTTTCGAATTTGATTTCGTGCAAGTCGCCGGCGTTCTTCGCCGGAACCAGCGCGGTGGCACGTTGCAGGTTCATGATGTCGACTTCGTACTGTTTCACGTGTTCTTCAAGAGCACGCGCCAGTTTCGGGCCTTCGGTTTCCTGTACGGAAATGAAGTTTTCGATGGCCATGGTGTCCAGCACCTGCCCGCCAAAACGCTCGGCCGCCACACCGGTACGAATGCCTTTGCGCGCGGCGTAGATCGCCGCTGCAGCACCGGCTGGGCCACCGCCCACTACCAGCACGTCAAACGCTTCTTTGCTGTTGAGTTTCTCGGCCTCACGGGTAGCAGCGCCCGTGTCGATTTTTGCCAGAATCTGCTCGGCATCCATACGGCCCTGGCCGAACAGTTCGCCGTTCAGGTAGATGCTCGGCACCGACATGATCTGACGCTTCTCGACTTCGTCCTGGAACAGCGCGCCATCGATGGCGACGTGGCGGATGTTCGGGTTGAGCACGGCCATCAGGTTCAGCGCCTGGACCACATCCGGGCAGTTCTGGCAGGACAGCGAGTAGTAGGTTTCAAAGTTGAATTCGCCGGGGATGTTCTTGATCTGCTCGATCACATCCGCCGCCAGCTTCGAGGGGTGGCCACCCACTTGCAGCAGGGCCAGCACCAGGGAAGTGAATTCGTGGCCCATGGGAATACCGGCGAAACGCAGGCTGATATTTCCGTTGGGGCGATTCAGGGCGAAAGACGGCTTACGGTCATCGCTGCCATCTTCACGCAGGGAAATCTTGTCGGTCAGGCCGACAATTTCGTGCAGCAAGCCGCTGAGTTCGCGGGATTTGTCGCTGTCATCGAGGGATGCGACGATCTCGAAAGGCTGAGTAACCTTTTCGAGGTAAGCCTTCAACTGGGTCTTCAAAGTGGCGTCCAACATGATTACGATCCTTCCATATACGAATTTCAGGGAAAAAAATGCCCGAGCGGATTGCGCCCAGGCATTCGGGCGTGCGGAGCAGGTCATGCCCCGCAACGCTGCTTACTTAAAACGGTGGAGCCTCGCGGGAGACTCCGAACCGTTTCTTAGATCTTGCCGACCAGGTCGAGCGAAGGAGCGAGAGTAGCTTCGCCTTCTTTCCACTTGGCTGGGCAAACTTCACCTGGGTGAGCAGCGGTGTACTGAGCAGCTTTGAGCTTGCGCAGGGTTTCCGACACGTCACGAGCGATCTCGTTGGAGTGGATTTCTACAGTCTTGATCAGGCCTTCCGGGTTGATCACGAAGGTACCGCGCAGAGCCAGACCTTCTTCCGGGATGTGCACGCCGAAAGCGTTGGTCAGTTGGTGAGTCGGGTCACCGATCAGTGGGAACTGAGCCTTACCTACTGCTGGCGAAGTTTCGTGCCAAACCTTGTGGGAGAAGTGGGTGTCGGTGGTGACGATGTAAACTTCAGCGCCGGCTTTCTGGAACTCGGCGTAGTTGTTAGCGGCGTCTTCGATTTCGGTTGGGCAGTTGAAGGTGAATGCTGCCGGCATGAAGATCAGTACCGACCACTTGCCCTTCAGGGACTGCTCGGTCACTTCGATGAATTTACCGTTGTGAAAAGCATTGGCGGCGAAAGGTTTGACTTCGGTGTTGATCAGAGACATTCAGTAAGTCCTTCTGGTTGAGAAATTTCAGGGTTAAGAAATTTACAGGAAGGATAGTAGGCCGATGTGACTGAAAGAGCACATTGATTGAACCCATGACAACGATTGGCTTAGTAAATCGATGTCATGGGCCTGCCATGCAAAAGCGCTATGGAAACTGCTGATTAACTTAGAGATTCGTCCAATAGCAACGCGACCTTTCCGGACACAGTATTGCTGGCAAGTGCAGCAAAGGCGGCCTCCACATCCTTGGCTTTAAAGGTACGCTCCAACTGCGGTTTTAGTCGACCCTCTGTAAACAGAGGCCATACCTGCTGGCTCAGGTCGCCGAGCAAGTCGGCCTTGAACTGATCATTGCGACTGCGCAGGGTGGAACCGATAAATTGCACACGTTTGGCCAGCATCACCGCCAGGTCAAACTTTGCCTCGCGCCCGCCCATCAAGCCAATCGACACCCAGCGCCCATCGAGGCCTACCAGTTGCTGGTTAAGCTCGGCGTAGTTGCCGCCCACCGGGTCGAGAATCACATCAAACGGAGCAAAGTCGCGCAGGCTTTCCAGATCGGTATCGCGCAACACGCCGCCCTGGGCACCGAGGCTTTCGCAGTAGGCCAGGCGGTCGGCAGAACCCACGCTCACCCAGCATGGATTGCCGAAGGCTTTGCACAGCTGGATGGCCGCCGAACCGACGCCACTGGCGCCGGCGTGCAGCAAGACTTTTTCCCCCGGCTTGAGTTGCGCCAGCTGAAAAAGGTTGAGCCAGGCAGTGGCATACACCTCTGGAATCACGGAGCCTTCGACCAGGCTCAAGCCTTCAGGAATGGGCAAGGCATGGCGCCCATCGACCACCACTTCTTCGGCCATGCCGCCACCGGCCAGCAGCGCGCAAACGCGGTCGCCCACTTGCCAGGAACTGCCCGGCCCCACTTCGCTCACCACCCCGGAACACTCCAGGCCCAGCGCATCACTAGCGCCCGGTGGTGGCGGATACAAACCTGCACGTTGCAGCAGATCGGCTCGATTGAGACCTGCGGCCGCAACACGAATTCGGATCTGCCCCACATCGCAGGTGAGACTTGGTCGTTCTGCCCATTCAGCGCGTCCTTCAACGCCTTGCAATGCCTTCACGGTGCCTCCATAGTGACTTCGGACTGAGCCCGGTGCGAACCATCGAGCTATTTGCATTATGCAGCCGGGGCCCAACGGAACCGGCGCTCTCAAAGACGGCCTAATATGCGTTATCAACTACCCTCGCGTCGACTCAGCATGCAGCGCTTCGTTCCCAGCACCGCCTTAGCCCTTTTGATCGGTTTCAGTGCCTTACCCCTGACGGCGTGTGCCGCCGCCACCCCAAGCGGCAACAATAGCTGGGACAAATTGCAGCCAGACCGCGAGCAGGTAATCGCCAGTCTGAATGTGGTAGAGCTGCTCAAGCGCCATCACTACAGCAAGCCTCCGCTCAATGACGATCGCTCGGTCATCATCTACGAGAGCTACCTGAAGCTGCTCGACCCGTCGCGCAGTTACTTCACTGCCAGCGACATTGCCGAGTTCGATAAATGGCGCACGCAGTTCGATGACTTTCTCAAAAGTGGTGACCTCGCCCCCGGGTTCACCATTTACAAGCGTCACCTTGACCGCTTGAAACAACGCCTCGATTTCGCCTTGGGCCTACTCAATAAAGGCATCGACAAAATCGACTTCTCCGTCGATGAAAGCCTGATGGTCAATCGCGAAAAAGCCCCCTGGGCCAAAGACACCGCCGAGCTCGATGAGCTGTGGCGCAAGCGCGTGAAAGATGAAGTACTGCGCCTGAAAATCGCCGGAAAAGAACCTGCCGCGATCCAGGAGCTGCTGACCAAGCGCTACAAGAATCAACTGGCGCGTCTGGAGCAGACCCGCAGCGAAGATATCTTCCAGGCCTATATCAACACCTTCGCCCAGTCCTACGACCCGCACACCAACTATCTCTCGCCAGACAGCGCGGAAAACTTCGACATCAATATGAGCCTGTCGCTCGAAGGCATCGGTGCGGTGTTGCAGAGCGATAACGACACCGTAAAAGTGGTGCGCCTGGTACCGGCCGGCCCTGCTGACAAGAGCAAGCAGGTGGCGCCGTCCGACAAGATCGTTGGCGTGGCCCAAGGCGACGGCGAGATGGTGGACGTGATCGGCTGGCGCTTGGACGAAGTGGTCAAACTGATCCGCGGCCCTAAAGGTTCCGTGGTTCGCCTGGAAGTGGTGCCTGCCACCAACGGCCCGAACGACCAGACCAGCAAGATCGTTTCCATTACCCGCGAAGCGGTGAAACTGGAAGAGCAGGCGGCGAAAAAATCGGTGCTCAAGCTCACCCACGATGGCCGCGACTATAAGCTCGGCGTGATCGAGATTCCTGCCTTCTATCTGGACTTCAAAGCCTTCCGCGCCGGTGACCCGGATTACAAGAGCACCACCCGCGATGTGAAGAAATTGCTGGCCGAGTTGCAGAAAGAGAAAGTCGACGGCGTGGTCATCGACCTGCGCAACAACGGCGGCGGCTCGCTGCAGGAAGCCACGGAGCTGACCGGCCTGTTTATCAACCAGGGGCCGACCGTGCTGGTGCGCAATAGCGATGGTCGCGTCGATGTATTGGCCGATGAAAACCCCGGCACCTACTACAGCGGCCCGATGGCCCTGCTGGTGAACCGTCTTTCGGCCTCGGCTTCGGAAATTTTTGCCGGGGCCATGCAGGACTACCACCGCGCCCTGATCCTCGGCGGCCAGACCTTCGGCAAAGGCACCGTGCAGACCATTCAACCGCTGAACCATGGTGAGCTGAAACTCACCTTGGCCAAGTTCTACCGCGTTTCCGGCCAGAGCACCCAGCACCAGGGCGTGCTGCCGGACATCGCCTACCCGGCGGTGGTCGACACCAAGGAAATCGGCGAGAGTGCCCTGCCCGAGGCTATGCCATGGGACAGCATCCGCCCTGCGATCAAGCCGGAAACCGACCCGTTCAAACCGTTCCTGGTTGAACTCAAGGCCCGTCACGATGCACGCGTGGCCAAAGATGCCGATTTTGTATTCACCCGCCAGCGCCTGGAACTGGCGCAGAAACTGAGCCACGAAACAACCGTGAGCCTCAACGAAACCAAGCGTCGCGCCCAGCACACCGACATCGAAACCCAGCAACTGGCCATGGAAAATGCCCGCCGTGCCGCCAAGGGCCAGGAGCCGCTGAAGGAACTGAAGAAAGAAGACGAAGACGCGCTGCCGACCGAAGACGACAAACTCAAGCCCGAAGACGATGCCTTCCTGTCCGAGACCGGGCAAATTCTGCTCGACTACCTGGGCCTGAGTTCGTCGATGGCCAAGCACTGACGGAGCGTCATCAAGCAGTCATCAAACTGTCGTGAAATAAGGGGCTGATAGCGATATCAGCCCCTTTTGTTTTCAGGACATCGAGAGCCCCCAATGACCGTCACCGAGCAGTTGAGCGCGCTGGAACACATCCTTGCTCACGGCGACCTGCATAGCCTGTTTCAGCCCATTGTGTCGCTGTCCGAGCGGCGCATTCTCGGGTACGAGGCCCTGACCCGCGGCCCCTCGAACAGCCCCCTGCACTCCCCGGTCAACCTGTTTGGCGTGGCCCGTCATGCCGGGCGCCTGAGCGAACTGGAACTGGCCTGCCGCAAGAGTGCGTGCCGTGCATTCAGTGAGCAGCAACTGGAAGGCAAACTGTTCCTCAACGTCTCGCCTGATTCGCTGCTGGAACCGACCCACCAGCCTGGCCGCACCCTCAAGCTGTTGCAGAACTACGGTATTGCGCCAAGCCGGGTGGTCATCGAACTCACCGAGCAGTCACCCACCGAAGATTTCTCGCTGCTGTACACCGCCCTGCACCACTACCGCGCGATGGGTTTTTCCATTGCCTTGGACGACCTGGGTGCCGGCTATTCCAGCCTGCGTCTGTGGTCGGAGTTGCGCCCGGATTACGTAAAGATCGACCGGCACTTTATCGACGGCATTCACCAGGATGCGGTGAAGCGCGAGTTCGTTGGCTCCATTTTGCAGATGGCCAAAGCCTCCCGCGCGCAAGTGATTGCCGAGGGTATCGAACTGGCCGAAGAACTCACCGTGCTGGCCGAAATGGGCGTCGACCTGTTGCAGGGTTACCTGCTGAGCCGCCCCCAGGAAAAACCGCCGCGCGATGCCCGCGGTCTGATGCCCAAACTGGAAGCCAGCCAGCCGGCGCTGAACGAAGAAGGCAGCGACCTGAGCGCCCTGCTCAACGAGCAACCGGCAGTGGGTGAAAGCCTGCCCATTGCCGCCGTACTGGACATGTTTCGTGCCCAAGCCAATCTCAACTCGCTGGCCGTGCTGAACGACGAACAACAACCGGTGGGTATCGTGCACCGCCACTCATTGTCTGACGCGCTGCTCAAACCATTCGCCACCGACCTGTTTGCCCGCAAACCCATCAGCCGCCTGATGAGCAGCGACTTTCTCGCCGTGGACCTCGGGCAAAGCCTGCAGAAAGTCAGCCGCCTGCTGACCAGCCGCGCCCGCCAGCGCATGGAAGAAGACTTCATCATTACCCTACACGGCCGCTATCAAGGGCTGGGACGGGTGATCGACGTGCTCAAGCTCATTACCGAACTGAAAATCCAGCAGGCCCGTCACGCTAATCCGCTCACCCTACTCCCCGGCAACGTGCCGATTCAGCAGTGCCTGACGCGCCTGCTGCAGCAGTCCCGCGAAGCGGTGATTTGCTATGTGGATATCGACAGTTTCAAACCCTTCAACGACCTCTATGGGTACGCCAAGGGCGACGAAATGTTGCTGTGCCTGGCGCAGTGTCTGAGCGAACGAGTGGACCCGGCGCGCGATTTCGTTGGCCATATCGGCGGAGATGACTTTCTGCTGGTGTTGGGCTCGGAAGACTGGCGCGCGCGGTTGAATTATCTACTGGAGGATTTCCAGGGCCAGTGCCGGCGTTTTTACAGTGCCGAGCACCTGGAGGCCGGCTGTTTTGTGTCGCACAACCGCAAGGGCCAGCGGGAAGAATTTCCGCTGTTGTCATTGTCTTTGGGGGTGGTGCATCTGCACCCGGCAAGCTGCGCGACGCTGGATGCGGCGCAACTGGCGAGCCTGGCTTCAGAGGCCAAACGTCAGGCCAAGAATGTGCCGGGTTACAGCCTGCATATCATCGATACGGAAAAGCTTTCGGCCTGACTTACAGCCCAAGCTCGGTGGCACGCCGCGAATAGCGTTCGGCCAGTTCGGCGTCTGCCGCCAAACCATGCTCCCCTTCGGCATACAGCTCAGCGAGCCGGCGGGCGGCCAGTGGATGGCCAGCATCGGCCGCCAGCGTCCACCAACGTGCCGTTTCGATGCCGTCCGGGGCATTACGGGTATCTCCAGCCAGGCTCAGTACGCCCAGTTGATACGCCGACTTGGCATCACCTGCTGCGGCGGCTTTGCCTAACAGGCGAATGCCTTCTTCACGGGCGCCAAACCCACGGCCGCGAAACAGCAGCAGGTGACCGTAGAAGCTTTGTGCGGCAACGTCATCCAGGGCTGCCATGCGGGCGAACTGGCCCTCCATCCAAGCCCATACACGGGGCTGTTTTACCAGCGCCGGCCAACGCAACAGGCGGCGGGCCACGGCGTAGCCCAGGCGGGCTTTGATGCGCCAGTAGACCACTCAGGCCTCTTCCGGGTAGTCGTATTCGAACACGCGTACCACTTCGGAGGCGTGCCAGGAGGCGGCCGCCACCCCGTCGCTCGGGCCACTGAAACGGCCAAGGCGCACGGCGCATTCGAAGAAACCGGTGCGCGGCAAACGACTGGCGCCCTGACTGATTACCAGTGAAC
This sequence comes from Pseudomonas turukhanskensis, assembly GCF_027922365.1. Taxonomy (GTDB): domain Bacteria; phylum Pseudomonadota; class Gammaproteobacteria; order Pseudomonadales; family Pseudomonadaceae; genus Aquipseudomonas; species Aquipseudomonas turukhanskensis. The sequence goes on along the minus strand of NZ_BSFN01000031.1, from coordinate 22,360 downwards.
TGCGCAGTGGGTACTCGGCACGAGCATCCAGCGCCGCGAGGTGCTCCAGAGCAGCGGTGAGGGTTTGCATGGCGGGGGTGGGTAATTCCAGGCGTTCGATCAGGGCGCGGTAGGTCAGCAGATGACGCTGTCGCCGCGCTTGCGCCAACTCGCCCAAGAGCGCCTGCCAATGATGGCGACTAATGCTTACGCTCACGTATCAGACTCCCAACTGCTGACGCCCAGGTTCCAGGCCAGGGCGCGGCGAATAGCCGAATCGGGCTCACGCTCGCCGCTTTCGATCATGGTCAGATAATGCGGGCTGATGCCCACGGTACGGGCCAGTTCTTCTACCGCCAGGCCCTTGGCTTCGCGCAGCTTCTTCACCTCACTGAGGCTGGACGCTGCCGGGGCCGCTGGCGCAGGTGCGCTGACCGCCGAAACCGGCGCCGGTGCACGACCTGCCGCCTGCAACAACGCTTGATATTCCGCCCATGGCACCACCGCATATTCGGCTTCGCCATCACGCATGATTACCTGCACATCCATCACCGCTTACCCCATGGAAAAGCAGTGCCGACTGCGTCAGCACTTTCCTTGTTAGCGCGCATCTTAACAGGCCAAAACCGGAACGGGGCGTGATGCGACAGGCAAGTTTTTCAGCGTCGTTACACTGGCGTTTTGCCTTTTTCAGATTGCACCGATGATGGCAACTTCAGAAGCTCTTCCTGCTGTGCCGGCGTGCGCGCTGCCAGCCAGGCGCGGAACTCATCCAGCTCCCCACTCCAGGTGCGCAGCAGCCAGCCGAGCACCGCGATGTCATCGACAAACCCCACGCCCAGCAACGCATCGGGAATGGCATCGATGGGCGAGAGAAAATACAAAAGCGCTGCCACCACCGAGAGCAACGCCTGAGAGCTGATGCCCCGGTATTCGCCCCGCCACCATGCCATACACAGTGCCAGTAACACTCGCAGTTCCGCCTTGAGCGTACCCAGACGGCCGCCCTGGGACGCGCTTTTACGCGTCACAGCCAGCAGCAGCGCCGGCAACCTGCCGCGCACAATAAAGCGCTGAGCAATGGGCAGGTAACGGGCGAAATTCCATGGAGTTTTCATCAACACACCTCCTCAGCCCGCATGCTTGCTGGGCTGGCTGGGTTATCCACCGAACCTGTGGATAACCTTGTGAACAACATGCCGACCACTAAAGCAAAAGCCCGCGCCATGGGGGTTTGCCACAGATCGGGCATTTTTTAATCAGCGCAAAAAAACAAACAAAATCAGTTAGTTATTAAAAATATGGAATTGGTACTAAGGTGTCACCTGCCCTCAATGCGAGTTGTTCGCGAAATGTGCATAACCGTAACACCCATGCTTGTTTGAGACCCGCCAGTCAACCCGTGGTTCGTTGTTTTGCCAACCCAATGCCCGAAAACGACAACGCCCCGTCGAGACGGGGCGTTGCGGTACAACCAAAGGAGTTACTGAGCCGGTGCAGGCTCGGCTTCCGGCGCTGCAGCAGCGGCCGGATCTTTGATCGCCAGCAGTTGCAGGTCGAAAACCAGTACCGAATTGGCCGGAATGGTCGGGCTCGGGCTCTGAGCGCCGTAAGCCAGTTCGCTCGGGATGTAGAGTTTGATCTTCTCGCCAACGTGCATCAGTTGCAGGGCTTCAACCCAGCCTGGAATCACGCCGCTAACGGGCAGGTCAACCGGCTCGTTACGTTTGATGGAGCTGTCGAACACGGTGCCATCAGTCAGCTTGCCTTCGTAGTGAACGGTCACTACGTCGGTGGCTTTAGGCTGCGCGCCCTCGGCCTTGGTGACGACTTCGTATTGCAGACCCGAAGCGGTGGTCACTACACCTTCGCGCTTCTTGTTGTCTTCGAGGAATTTCTTGCCAGCTGCAGCCGATTCTTCAGCGAGCTTGGCGGTGCGCTCTTCAGCACGCTTTTGCAGCGCGGCAAAGGCTTCCATCAACTCTTCGTCTTTCAGCTTCTGGTCTTTCTTGCCAATAGCGTCTTCGATGCCCTGAGCAACAGCTTTGGAATCGAGATCATCCATGCCTTCTTGAGCCAGGCTCTTACCCATGTTCAAGCCGATACCATAGGAGGCTTTTTGTGCGGGGGTTTTGAGCTCCACGCTGGTCTGCGAATCGCAGCCCGCGAGCACCAGGCCAACCAGGGCCACTGCCGCCGCTAAACGATGTTGTCTCATGCTATTTCCTTGTTCGTGCGCTAATCAGAGGGCAATCGAGTGAAGCTGCGAGCTTAGCAGGCCGCCGGGATCACTGGCTACGGGGGATACGAACCACGAAAACGCGATAAGTTCCTAAGTGTAAAAGGCTTTTCTGCCGGCAGACGTACGAGTCGAAAGCCTGAAAAAACCAGGCATGTGCGGACCTGGCATGGGCTCGTGGGAAATGTGGAGAAAGATCGGCATCAAGATGGCGGAACAGGCTGACCGGCCTGTGGATAAAGGCTCTCTGAGCCCCCCGTAAAAAACGCATCGTCGCTGGCTTTTTCCTTACACCCTACAAGCCAGCGACAACAGTGCGTGGTCGCTACTTCTCGCGTCGCCGCCGGATAAAGGCGATGACCGCCCCGCCCAGCAGGAGAAAGCCGGCCGCGCTCAACGTACTCATGGTGCCCAGAGCCGGCACCATCGGCGTATAACCGGCCACCATCTTCGAATACAGCCACTTGGGCACAGTGGAATCGGCGCCGGCGGTATACAGCGACAACGGAAAGTTGCCCCACGACAGCAGAAAGGCAAACAGCGCGCCCGACCAGATCCCTGGCCACAACAGCGGCAGCGTAATTTCCTTGAAGATAAACAAACGCCCTGCACCCAGATCCACCGCGGCCTCTTCCAACTGGGCGTCGTAGCTGTACACCTGGATGGCGATCACCAGCGTCACCACCGGCACAATCCACACCAGGTGCGCGACCACCGCCGTACGCCAGCTCGGCGTGATGCCCAGCGCATTCATCCACAGCAGCAGCGCCAACCCGAGCACCGCCTGGGGAAAGAAGATCGGCAGCAGCAACAGCTTTTGATACAGCTGCCGTCCACGCCAGTCGTAGCGGGCGAATGCCAGGGCACCGAAAAACGCCAGCACCACAGAAATAAAGGTCACCAGCAAGGCCACGGTAAGGGAGTTCTGTACCAGCGTCTGCACCTCAAACGAGGCCACTGTGCGCTTCCACCATTCCAGGGAAAACTGCCGCACCGGAAAGATGAAGTAGCGGCTTTTCGACAACCCGGCCAAGGCGCTGCACACAATCGGCAGGTAGATAAACAGCAGCACGAAGCCTGCCCAGCAACGGACAAAAAACTCCGCGCGAATTTTTGCCTGACTACGCATTTCAGCGTCTCCCCAGCACACGGTCGAGGTCCAGCCTGGACAGCACGGCCAACGTCAGCCCGCCAATGATCAGCACCAGCAACACCGCCAGGGCCGCACCCAGTGGCCAGTCCTGGGCATAGGTAAAGGCGATCTCAATGTCGTGCACCACAGTAATCACCGATTGCCCGCCCAGAATTTTCGCCTCGGCCACCGCGCCGACAGCCAACACAGAGGTCAGCAACATGCCGATCAGAATGCCCGGCATCGCCAGCGGCAATTCGATTTCGCGCCACACCATCAGCCGCCCGCCGCCCAAGTCCGCCGCCGCATCCACCAGGTCTTGCGGCACCATCGACAGCCCGAGCGTCATGGGAAACAACATAAACGGCAGGTAGGTGTACACCATGCCGAACAGGGTAATGCCCGGGCTGTACAACACCTCCGGCGCCGGCCCCCAACCAAGGCTGTTAAGCACCCCGTCGACCACCCCGTTCTTGATAAAAAACTGCACCCAGCCATACAGGCGCACGTTCTCCGAGACGAACAGCGGAAACACGAACAACACGCTGACCAACGAGGCGTAGCGGCCAAAGGCGTGGTTCAGTCCATAGGCAATGGGGTACGCGATAATGGCCAGCAACACCGTGCAGACTGCCGCCAACCCCAGCGACCAGACGAAAGATGTCCACACACTGTTAGTCGTATCAAACACCGCGGAAAAATTGGCCAGGGTAAATGAGGTAAACACCTCGAAGCTTTTCGGCGACGCGAAGGAATAGGCCACCACCGTCACCAGTGGCGCGAGAAAGCCCAGCAGAAGAAAAATCAGCACCGGGCTGGCATAGCGCAGCCCGCTGGACACCTGCAACCTGGCCATGCTCAAGCCTCCGCCACAAAGGCATCAGCCGCATTCCAGCCAATCATCACCTGCTCATCGGGCGCCGCATTGCGGGCCAGGGTGCGGGGTATTTCCACCAAGACACTTTTGTTGCCACAGCGCACCTGGTACTGGATGCGCGAGCCCAGCGAGTACTCGTTGAACACCGTGCCGCTGATAACGTTGTCGAACTCATGGGCCGAGGTCGCAAAGCGCATATATTCCGGACGCACAATCACCGTGGCCTGCTCGCTACCCGGCCAGTCGGTGGGCAGGCGCAAAGTCAGGCTGCTTTCGGTGTCCTGGCTGAACCAGCCCCACTCCTCATTCAGGCTGACGGAAAACTTGTTTACCTCGCCAAAAAACTCGGCGACGAACTCATCTTCCGGGTTGGCATAAATGGTTTCCGGAGTGCCGATCTGCACGATCTTGCCGGCGCGCATCACGGCAATGCGATCGGACATCACCATCGCTTCTTCAAGCGAATGGGTGATGTACACAAAGGTTTTGCCGCTCTGGCGGTGCAGGTCTTTCAGCTCTTTTTCCAGCACCTTTTTAAGCTTGTAATCGAGCGCCGACAGCGGCTCGTCGAACAGCAACACATCCGGGTCATAGGCAAACGCACGCGCCAGGGCCACCCGCTGCTTCTCGCCGCCGGAGCACTTCATCACGTTCTTGGCGTAATAGCTTTCCGGCAGGCGCAGCATCTGCAGCAGCTCCAGCGCACGCGCCTTGCGCTGGGCCGGCGGAATGTTTTTGACCTTGAGCGGAAACTCGATGTTTTCGCCCACCGTCTTGTGCGGAAACAGTGCCAGCGACTGGAACACCAGACAGGTCGGGCGCTCCTTGGCCGGCACGTTGTTGATCAACTCACCGCGCAACGTGATGTTGCCGTCACTTGGTGCTTCCATGCCAGCGAGCATGCGCAGCAAGGTGGTTTTGCCCGACCCGGAAGGGCCTACCACGGTCAGGAATTCACCATCGAGAATATTCAGCGAAATGCCACTGACTGCATTGAAGTCGTTGAACCGTTTGTACACATCCACCAACTGCAAAATCGGCAATGGCGCCTTCGCAGCAACCGCACTCTCTGAACTGCTCATATGTGTGCCTTGTTCAAGATTCCATGTCCCACACCGCCTTAGCGCATGCGTTTGGCTGCTGTGATCATGTCCAGCGCGGCGGCGTACTCGGGCACGATGTCGTATTCCACGCAGCGGCTCATCTCTTCTGCCAGGCTGTCCCACTGGATGATGTCCAGCTCTTCCTTGGTAAAGAGCTTGAAGCACTCGGGGTTGCCCATCTGGGTAACCGGGTTGAACGTTCCCTCGGCGAACGCCACCGTGTGGGCGACATCGGGCTTTTGCACGTACTTGAGAAAGTCGGTCGCCAGCGGCGAGATAGCCGGGTTGTTTACCACCGAGGTGATCTCGATCCACGACACCCCGCCTTTTCCATCCACCGGGCCACGCAGCGGCGTGATGCCGCGCATTTCCGGGTAGCCATCGGCGCGGGCGGGCGAGACGGTATATGTGCCGCCGGTGAGGTACAGATCGATTTCGCCGGCGACCATGGCCTGGTTGAGGCTGGCAACATCGCTGACCATTTTCGCGCCCTTGAATACCTTGATAGCGGTCTGCTGGAACTTCTCCATCTCGGCTGGCGTGTGCACCACAAACGGGTTGATGCCGGCGATCAGGAAGATGTCGAACACGTTCCAGTCATCGGACTCCTGAATGCCGTATTTGCCGGCCAGCGCCGGGTCGTTGAACAGGTCCCAGCCGGTGTCTTCGGCGGTGGCGCGGCTGATTTTCTTGGTGTTGACCACATAGTTGAACGGGCCAAAACGTTGGGCCATGCCCAAGAGGTCCTTGCCATCTTCACTCATGGCCCATTTATAGGGCGCTTTGAAGTCCGGCAGCATGGCGTCGAAGTAATGGTCGAACTCGGCGCGCGGCAACGGCTTGATCAGCCCGGCCGGCGCCATCACTTTGCGCGCCCAGGGGTTGTTGACGTTGATCAGGTCCCACACGCTGGTTTCGCCGCCGCGCAGGCGATTGATCATGGTCGGGTCATTGGTGAGGCTTTCGGCCTTGACCGTGGCACCGGTCATGCTGCGAAACGGGTCCAGCACCTGGGCCGAGTTGTAGCCTTCCCAGCAGAGGATATTCAGTTCCTTGTTTCGCGCTGCGAACGCACTGGAGCTGGCCAGAAGCGAACCACCGCCCAGGGCCATGGCGCCGGCACCCACGCCCATCATCTTCAACAGATTCCTTCTCGACACGTGGTTCATCGTCTTCTCCTCCCCAGGACGGGGGTGCGTGATGGCAGATGACACGAGTGAAACTTAAAAATGATGCATGTTCAACATTTTTTTAAAGCACCAAATTGGTCCGTCGCCGCGCCCTAAAAAGCGGCAAAAAATCCGTTTTTTCCCTTAAAAATAGCTAACTAACTGATTATTAACGGTTACTTTTTTGGTCTGCATATTGCAATCGCCAAGGAACACGAAGATAGCGAGGCAGCAAAAATGTTTGAGTCACTACAAAAAAGGACCGTGATCGTCACGGGCGCCAGCCGTGGCATTGGCCTGGGCATCGCCAAACGCTACGGCCAGGCTGGGTTGAATGTACTGGTGGTGTCGCGCTCGCTGAGCGACGCCGAACAGGTGGCGCGCGACATCGGCCCGCATGCCTCGGGCTTTGCCGCCGATGTCAGCCAGGAAGACGCCTGTCTGGCGATGGTGCAAGCCGCGGTCGAGCGCTACGGCAGCGTGGACGTACTGGCCGCCAACGCCGGCATTTTTCCTTCGGCGCGCCTGGGCGACATGAGCGTTGAAGACTTCGACCATGTGATCAACACCAACCTGCGCTCCACGTTTCTGAGCACCAAAGCTGTGCTGCCAGTGATGAAGGCCAACGGCTTTGGCCGCATCGTGCTGACCTCCTCGATCACCGGCCCCATTACCGGTTACCCCGGATGGTCGCACTACGCCGCGAGCAAGGCCGGGCAACTGGGTTTCATGCGCACGGCGGCGATTGAACTGGCCGCCCATGGCATCACCATCAACGCCGTGATGCCTGGCAATATTCTGACCGAGGGTCTGGCGGGAATGGGCGAGCAGTACCAGGCAGAAATGGCGGCTTCCATTCCACTGCGCCGCCTGGGCAGCGTGGAAGATATCGCCAACGCGGTGCTGTTTTTCTCAACCCGCGAGGCAGGGTTCATTACGGGGCAGACGTTGGTGATCGATGGTGGGCAGGTGTTGCCCGAGTCGAGCGCGGCATTGGGTTAAACCGAGGCGTAGGGCGAATATCCCCACCAGGGGATATTCGCCGATACACCCACATCGGCGAAGCGGCGGATTTTTGGTTTTACCGATAGTTGCCCAACATCCGATCAGACACTTCGTAACACCGCTGCCAGCGTCTCCACGAAGAACCCGGCGTTAGCCTCGCTAAAGCACAACGCCGGGCGAATCTTCAGTACGTTGCCGTAGGCACCGGCCGCGCCAATCAACACGCCGCGCTCTTTCATGGCGTTGATCACATACGCCGCCAACTCGGCATCCGGCGCTTTATCGGCACCGCTGAATTCCAGCCCAACAAACAACCCTGCGCCGCGCACATCACCAATGCGCGCATCGCTGCGGCCCAACTGGCGCAAGCCATCGCGCAACAGCGTGCCCACTTTGTCCGCATTGGCAATCAAGCCTTCGCGCTCAATTACCTGCAATACCGCCAAGCCGGCTGCGGCCGCCACCGGGTTCGCCCCGAAGGTATTGAAGTAGCCCGTTTCCGCACAGAAGCCCTCAAGCAGTTCAGGCCGGGTGACCACCCCCGCCATGGGGAAACCATTACCCATCGGCTTGCCTAAAGTAACGATGTCCGGCACCACACCGTGCCGCGCGAAACACCAATGCCCTTTACCGGTTCGCCCAAAGCCAGGCTGCACTTCATCGGCAATAAACAGCCCGCCCGCCTTGTGTGTCACCTCAACCGCTTTGGCGAGAAACCCCACCGGATCGGCAAACACGCCATCGCTGGAAAAGATCGTGTCGACGATCAGCCCCGCGAAGGTCACGCCACTGCTTTCCAGGTCATCAATGGCCGCCTGCAGATTGGCGGCAAACACAGCGCCGACATCCCGCCCCGGCGCGAGGTTGTAGCTGTCCGGCGCGGGAATGCTGCGAATATGCGCCGGCAGCGCCCGCCCCTTTTTGTAGGAGGATGGGGAAATTTCCATGACCGCACTGGTATTGCCGTGATACGCCGTCTCGGTCACCACAAAACCAGTGCCGCCGGAATAGGTTTGCGCCATGCGCAGGGCGATGTCGTTGCTTTCACTGCCCGTGCAGGTCAACACCAGGTTCGAGAGTGCCGACGGGAACGTCGCCAGCAGTGTTTCGGCATAGGTGTGCAAATTCTCGTAAAGGTAGCGGCTGTTGGTCGCCAGCTTGCCCGCCTGCTCGCTGATGGCCGCCACCACGGCCGGATGGCAATGGCCCACGGTCGGCACATTGTTATAGACGTCCAGATACGGCTTGCCGGCAGCGTCGTACATGGTGACGCCTTCGGCCCGCACGATCTCCAACGGCTTCTGATAGAAGAGCACCGACGAAGCCCCAAACGACCGCATGCGGCGCTCGACCAGATTGGCCACACGCGCATCCAGGTGTGCCGTACTGCCCGCATCGAAGCGATTGAGCGCCAGAATTTGCTTTGACTCAGTCATACCGGCGCCCTCTCTGCCTGTTCTTGAAGGTAGCGCTTGGCCAAAGCCACCGTGCCACGGGTGTAATCGGTGCCCATCGACTGCGCCGTCGGCGTTTCGGCATGACTGGCCACCCAGGCAGTGAGCTGCATGCGGCGCAACATGATCAGCATGGGGATGGCCGCCTCATCCTCGGCCGAGAGCGGCGATACGCTGCGGTAGCCATCCAGCCAGGCGGCGAGAAAGTCCGGCACGCGCGGGTCTTGTTCGAGAAAGCTGATGCAGGCGGCGAAGTCGTAAACAAACCAGCTCAGGCCGCAGTCATCGAAATCGATGACGCTCAGATGATCGTTTTCCACCAGCAGATTGGCCAGACGCATATCGCAGTGCACCAGCCCGAAACGCTCGGCGCTCATACCGTAGTCTGCCGTCTGCTCGCGCAACAATTGATGGGTGCGCTCCAGCACCGCACGCCCTTCGGCACTCAACCCCAACGCCTCGCGCCAGTCGCCCCAATAAGCTTGCTCGCCAATGATGGTGTCGAAATTCCACACCTTGCGCACAAAGCCCTGGGGCTTGGCCCACTGGCGGCTGTGCTGATGCAGCCGCGCATTGATTTGCCCCAGTACGCGGTACCAGCCCGCTAGATCGGTACTCATGTCCGGCTCCTTGCCCGGCATCCATTCGAAGGCGGTAACAGTGCGCAGCACGCCGTCATCTTCGAACGCCCGCCAGGCGGCGCCGTCCAGCGTGGCAATCGGCGCCGGCGCGCTCACCAGGCCCGAGTCGCGCAGGGCATGTATCCAGGCAAGCTCAGACTCCACCTCAGCCACACTGTGGTAGTTCGGCCGCTGCACCCGCAGCACTAGACGCTTGTGGGTGGCGCGGTCTTCGACCAGATAGGTGGCGTTTTCGGAGATCGCCAGCAGCGTCAGCGCTGCTTCCTGCGGCATGCCCCACGCCGGCAGGGCGCCGCGCAAGCCACACTCCAGCCGTTGCAGAAAATCGCTCTCGTACAGCATGACAACCTCCACACCCCAGATATGATAGAAGTACAACATTTATCTGAGGACTGCCAAGCTTTAAATTGGAGGTTGCAACATATTTTTGTGGCAGGACCGCTAGGAGCTGATCGGCTGTCTCAGGTAAACCCGAGGAAAATCAACAACCGGGCGGCGCAATAAAGTCGGGCGCAGCGATGGCCGCCACACAACAGCTTGATCTATTATTGCCACTTAACGCAGATTTTTTGTGGCGAACACCACAGAAGCGCAGCCAGACTGCGCCAGCCACCTACACGAGAACGCCGCGCGCATGTCTAAAGCCAAAACCGCACGCCAAACCAAAATTCTTGCCGAACTGAACAACGCGCCGAGCCTGCGCATTGTCGACCTGGCCAAACTGCACGATGTGTCCACCGAGACCATCCGCCGCGACCTGGATGAATTGACCAGCGGCGGTCACCTGAACCGCACCTACGGCGGCGCCGTTCGCGCCATTGCCCAGGAGCCGCCGGTAACCGAACGCCACCGCATGTACGTGGCTGAACGCGAGCGCATTGCCAAGGCGACGGTAAAACTGATCAGTGATGGAAAGCTGCTCATGATTGGTTCAGGGTCCACCACCGTGCACGTGGCGCGGCGCATCGCCACCGAGATGAAAAACATCACCGTGATCACCCACTCCTTTGGCGTGGCCACCGTGCTATCGATCAACCCGACCATTCGCGTGATTGTGGTGCCAGGCGAGTACAACCCGACGGAGGGCGCGATGGTCGGCGCCCATGCCGTGGCGTTTTTGAACGGGTTTTCTGCCGACTACACGGTGCTGGGTGCAAGTGGCTTGAGCGAGGAAGGGCCGAGCGAAGCACTGCTCGATTGCAGCGCCGTGTACAGCACCATGGTGCAGCGCGCCGGCAAGACCGTGGTGGTGGCCGACCACTCGAAATTCAACACCACCTTTGCTGGGCGCTACGCCTCGTGGCACCAGGTCGACAGTCTGATCACCGACCAGCCGCCGAGTGGCAAATTGCTGACAAGCCTGACGCAGCAAAAGGTCACCATTCAACAGGCGTGACCGCAGGGCGGCGCTTGCAAATAGAGCGCCGCTGCAGGGATATCCGGACGCAACCCCAGCGAAAACAAAGAAGCGCACACCCCCAAACGGGAATGTTTTTGGAAACGCAGAAACGAAAAAAGCGACCCTAAGGTCGCTTTTCAAGCGCTTGCTCTACTTCAGTCTATAGAGCTAGCTAAATATGGCGCAGCGGACGGGACTCGAACCCGCGACCCCCGGCGTGACAGGCCGGTATTCTAACCGACTGAACTACCGCTGCGCGTAACCTCAAGAGATTGGTGGGTGATGACGGGATCGAACCGCCGACCCTCTGCTTGTAAGGCAGATGCTCTCCCAGCTGAGCTAATCACCCTTCACTCTCGAAGTGGGGCGCATGATACGTAGCGATGCTCACCCTGGCAAGCCCTTTTTAAAATAATTTTTACTGACGTTCCAAAGGCTTAGCGCAGGGTTGGCCAATGGCGCCCAGGGGGGAATAATGCGCGCTTTGCGAAAAATGGAGTTCTGCCCTCATGTGGTTCCGTAACCTGCTCGTCTATCGCCTCACCCAAGATCTGCCCTTCGATGCGCAAGCACTGGAAACCGCACTGGCCGCCAAACCCGCTCGCCCCTGCGCCAGCCAGGAATTGACCACCTACGGTTTTATCGCGCCCTTCGGTAAAGGTGAAGACGCACCGCTGGTGCACGTCAGCCAAGACTTCATGCTGATTGCCGCGCGTAAAGAAGACCGCATTCTGCCGGGCAGCGTCGTGCGCGACGCGGTCAAAGAGAAGGTCGACGAAATCGAAGCCGAGCAAATGCGCAAGGTCTACAAAAAAGAACGCGACCAGATCAAGGATGAAATCATCCAGGCCTTCCTGCCACGCGCCTTTATCCGTCGCTCGTCCACCTTCGCCGCTATCGCGCCGAAGCAGGGCCTGATTCTGGTAAATGCCGCCAGCCCGAAAAAAGCCGAAGACCTGCTGTCCACCCTGCGCGAGGCCATCGGTTCGTTGCCAGTGCGCCCACTGTCGGTAAAAGTGGCCCCGACCGCCACCATGACCGACTGGGTCAAAACCCAGACCGCCGCGCCAGGCTTCCACGTTCTGGATGAATGCGAGCTGCGCGACACTCAGGAAGACGGCGGCATTGTGCGTTGCAAGCGTCAGGACCTGACCAGCGAAGAGATCCAGCTGCACCTGTCGGCCGGCAAATTCGTCACCCAGCTGTCGCTGGCCTGGGAAGACAAACTCTCCTTCGTGCTCGACGACAAAACCATCATCAAACGCCTACGCTTTGAAGACCTGCTCACCGACCAGGCTGAACAGGACGGTGGCGACGAAGCACTGGGCCAACTGGATGCCAGCTTCACCCTGATGATGCTGACCTTCACCGAGTTCCTGCCGCAGCTGTTCGAAGCCCTCGGCGGCGAAGAAATCCCGCAGGGCATCTAAGCCTCCCACAGCACTTTAGGACACTTACATGCGCGCTCTGGCAGCACTCAGCCGATTCGTCGGCAATACCTTCGCTTACTGGGTGCTGCTGTTCGCCGTGGTGGCGTTCTTTGTACCGAGCTGGTTTATCGGCCTTAAGGTCGCCATCGTGCCGCTGCTGGGCGTGGTGATGTTCGGCATGGGCCTTACGCTCAAGCTCGACGACTTCGCCGAAGTCGCTCGCCATCCGTGGCGCGTGGCGCTGGGCGTGGTCGCGCATTTTGTGATCATGCCGGGCGTGGCCTGGCTGCTGTGCCAGCTATTCCAGTTGCCGCCAGAAATTGCGGTCGGGGTCATTCTGGTGGGCTGCTGCCCAAGTGGCACCGCCTCGAACGTGATGACCTGGCTGGCCAAGGGCGATCTGGCGTTGTCGGTGGCCATCGCCGCCGTCACCACCCTGCTCGCCCCGCTCCTGACGCCGGCGCTGATCTGGCTACTGGCCTCGGCCTGGTTGCCGGTGTCATTCGCCGACCTGTTCTGGTCGATTCTGCAGGTGGTGTTGCTGCCAATCGTGCTGGGCGTGGCGGCGCAACGGCTACTGGGTGAACGTACACGCTTGGCAGTGGACGTGCTGCCGCTGGTGTCGGTGGTCAGCATCGTGCTGATCGTCAGTGCCGTGGTGGCGGCCAGTCAGGCGAAGATTGCCGAGTCCGGCCTGCTGATCATGGCGGTGGTAATTCTGCACAACAGCTTCGGTTTTCTGCTCGGCTACTTCACCGGCAAGGTGTTCAAATTGCCGCTGGCGCAACGCAAATCTCTGGCGCTGGAAGTGGGCATGCAGAACTCAGGACTTGGTGCGGCGCTGGCCAGCGCGCACTTTTCACCACTGGCGGCGGTGCCTAGCGCGCTGTTCAGCGTGTGGCACAATATTTCCGGGGCCTTGCTGGCCACCTGGTTCCGCCGCATGGAAGACGATGTGGTGGCGCCTGTTGAGCTGGAAAAGCCGGCGCAACCCTTATCCTGAAACACATCACAGGCTTGCCCTTGGGCGAGCTTTGTGCAAAATACTGCACAGCCTGAGGACGACCTCGGGCCGCCTTAAAGATCGGGGACGACCCCACTTTCTGTGGAATCAGCCCATGTCCTGGATCATTCTGTTTGTCGCTGGCCTGTTCGAAGTGGCTTGGGCCGTTGGCCTAAAATACACCGACGGCTTCAGCCGCCCTCTCCCCACTGCACTCACCGTCGGCGCAATGCTGGTCAGCCTGGGCTTGCTAGGTCTTGCCATGAAAGAGCTGCCGTTGGGCACCGCTTACGCGATCTGGACCGGGGTCGGCGCCGTGGGCACCGTCATTGCCGGTATCGTGCTGTTTGGCGAAGCGGTTACCTTAATTCGCTTAGGCAGTGTGGCGTTGATTATTAGCGGGTTGATTGGGTTGAAGCTCAGTCACTGATCGCCATCTTCAACTCAATTTCCGTCATTCCCGCGCAGGCGGGAATCCAGAATTTTGCGCCATGCCTACAGGTTGGCAAGGCGCGAGATCTGGGTCCCTGCTCGCGCGAGGGCGACGGGGAATGGCGAAAAAAATCTACCTAACTGCCCCACGCAACGCCCCGACCTGTGCCTGCAACACCGCCGGCGTAGCCGCTTCCGGCGCCAGCGGCGCACCGGCCACCAGGGTGATGCGTGACCACAGCCGACGGAACACACCCTTGTTCGGGTCCTTGCTGAAAAAGCTGCCCCACAACCCTTGCAGCGCCAGCGGAATCACCGGCACCGGGTTCTCTTCGAGAATGCGCGTAACCCCAGCCTTGAACTCATTGATCTCGCCATCGGTGGTCAACTTGCCCTCGGGGAAGATCAACACCAGCTCACCGTTTTTCAGGTACTCACCAATCTTCTTGAAGGCCTGATCGTAGATCAGCAAGTCTTCACTGCGCCCGGCAATCGGCACGGTGCCGGCGGTGCGGAAGATAAAGTTGAGCACCGGCAGGTTGTAGATCTTGTAGTACATGACAAAGCGGATCGGCCGGCGCACCGCGCCACCAATCAGCAGCGCATCCACAAACGACACGTGGTTGCACACCAGCACCGCCGCGCCCTCATCGGGAATCTGCTCGAGGCCTCGGTGCTCCACGCGGTACATGGAATGGCTGAGCAGCCAGATCATGAAGCGCATGCTGAACTCGGGAACGATCTTGAAGATGTAGCTGTTTACCGCGATGTTCATCAGCGACACCACCAGAAACAGCTGCGGAATGCTCAGCTTGGCGACGGTCAGAAACAGGATCGAAGCAATGGCCGAAACCACCATAAACAGCGCATTGAGAATGTTGTTGGCGGCAATCACCCGCGCCCGCTCGTTCTCGGCCGTGCGCGACTGGATCAGTGCATACAGCGGCACGATGTAAAAGCCACCAAATACGCCGATGCCGAGAATGTCGCCCAGCACCCACCAGGCCTGGCCGTAGCTCAGCACTTGCAGCCAGGTATGCGCCTCGGCGGTTTGCGGGAAGTTGCCCGAATGCCACCACAGCAAAATGCCGAATACCGTAAGACCGATGGAGCCAAACGGCACCAGACCAATCTCTACCTTGCGGCCCGACAGGCGCTCGCACAGCATCGAGCCCAGCGCGATGCCCACCGAGAACACGGTAAGAATCAGGGTGACCACGGTTTCATCGCCGTACAGCCACTCTTTGGCGTAGGCCGGAATCTGCGTGAGATAAATGGCGCCGAGAAACCAGAACCACGAGTTACCCACAATCGAGCGCGACACCGCCGGGCGCTGGCCCAGGCCCATGCGCAGAATCGCCCATGACTGGCGGAAAATGTTCCAGTCCAGCGCCAGGCTCGGCAGTGCCGCCGGCGCCGCGGGAATGCCGCGACTGGTGAGATAACCGGCGGTGGCGATGGCCACGATGGCCGTGGCCACAAGCGGTGCATAGGTCTGCTCGGACATCATCACACCGGCGCCAATGGTGCCGGCGAGAATGGCCAGGAACGTGCCCATTTCCACCAGGGCATTGCCGCCCACCAGTTCGTCTTCCTGCAGAGCTGCCGGAAGAATCGAATACTTCACCGGCCCGAACAACGCCGAGTGCGTGCCCATGCCGAACAGGGCGAGAAACATCAGCGTCAGGTTATTCAGCAAAAAGCCGGCAGCCCCCACCGCCATGATCAGGATTTCCGCCAGCTTGATGGCGCGAATCAGCTTGTGCTTGGCGAACTTCTCACCGAACTGGCCGCCCAGGGCCGAGAACAAAAAGAACGGCAGGATGAACAACAACGCGCAGAGATTGACCAGCACCGTGCGGTCGCCGGAAATCGTGAGCTTGAAGAGGATGGCCAGAATCAGCGACTGCTTGAAGATATTGTCGTTGAAGGCGCCGAGCAATTGCGTAACGAAGAAGGGCAGAAAGCGTTTTTTACCCAGCAAGGCAAACTGCGAGTGTGTGGTCATGATCCCTGTGTACCTGTGTGAGGCCACGCCGGCCGTCCAGCATTGGACTGCATGTGCATGGCACAAAGCCACAGGGCAAAACGGAATTTGTGCAGAGAAATACGAAAATATGTAGGGCGAATACCCCGCCAGGGGTGTCCGCCGATTAGGTGCTCCATCGCGTTGACGCAGCCAGGTACCCTACAACGGCAATTGCCCAAACGCCCACCGCAGCAAAAAGAACAGCACAAACCCACCACCGATGGTGGCGAGCAGATGCCGGGTAACCGCCGCAATCATGATCGCCCCGAGGCCTGCCAACAGATAGGCGTTGTCCAGCCGCAGCGCCAGGTGCTCGCCATCGGGCAGCAACATGCCCGGCACCACAATGGCGGTGAGCACGGCGGTCGGCACGTAATGCAGACCTTGCAACACCAGCGGCGCAAAACGCAGGTTGGGCCAGGCGAACAGGCTGTAGCGCACCGAAAAAGTGATCAGCGCCATGCCCAGAATCAGTAACCAGGTCTGCATCACACGCCCTCCCCGGCCACTGCCGGTTGGGTGCGACGTTCCAGTACCACGCCCACCACAATCCCCGCCATAGCCGCCGCCAGGAGCCCGAGCTTGTAGGGCAAGCCATGGCACACCACGGCTACGGCACCGGCCACCAACGCGGCCGCCACCTGAGGAAAATTACGCAGCAGCGGCACGACGATGCCGATAAAGGTCGCCAACATCGCGAAGTCCAGGCCCCAGTCGGCCAGGCTCGGCATCGCCTGGCCGAATAGCACGCCGAGTAGCGAAGAGCTGATCCAGCACAGGTACAGGGCCAAGGCCACGCCGGCGTGGTACCACTGGCCGTGGTTGCCGGCGCCATGGGCGAGGTAGCGGCGCTGCACCACGGCAAAGGTTTCGTCCGTCAGGCCAAAGGCCAACGGAATGCGCCAGGTTTGCGGCAGGTGGGCGATAAAGGGTTGCAACGATGCGCTATAGAGCACATGGCGCAGGTTGACGATCAAGGTGGTGAACAGAATGACCGCGGCGCCGGTGCCGGCGCTGAGCAAACTGATGGCAATAAACTGCGCAGAACCGGCATACACCAGCATCGACATACCCAACGCCTGCCACAGACTAAGGCCGGCCACGCTGGCCAGGGTGCCGTAGATAATGCCAAAGGGGGCGACGCCGACAATCATCGGCACACTGTCGCGCAAACCATAAACAAACAACTGCGAGCGGGTCATTGAAGCTCCTCCTGACCCGCAAGCCTAGGTCAGACGTCGTCCACCGTCTTGAACGATCTTGCGCACGCCTGCCGATATTCCCCCGGCCCCACGCCGTAGGCTTGCTTGAACTGACGGGTGAGATGGCTCTGATCGGAAAAGCCCAACTGCACCGCCACGCTCACCGGCGCACAGCCGGCCTTGAGCAGCGCGCGCGCCTGTTCGAGGCGCCGCTGCTTGAGCCAGGCATGGGGCGGCAACCCGGTGGCGCGGCGAAACACACGGGCAAAGTGAAAGGGCGACAGGTTGACCGCAGATGCCAGTTGTTCCAGCGACGGCGGCTCGGCCAATTGCGCGCTGAGCAGCTCCTTGGCCCGCACCACAGCCTGCGGCTCACGCCCAGCCTCGGCCGCCGTGCGCACGTTGGCGTGACGCTGAAACAGCAACAGAACCGCTTCACGCCAGGCAGTTTGCCGCTCCAGCGCTGAGGTGTGACCGTCGCCGAGCAGGCGGTGCAGGCCACTGAACAGAGCCGCCAGTTGCGGATCTTGCAGCACGCTGGCCGAGAAGGACGGCAAACCATCGGGCGCCAACTCGAGTTCTTCGAACACCGAATTGACCTGACTGATTTCCGGGTAATAGGCGCGGTACAGCCAGCCCTCGTCATGGGCTTTGGAGCCGGTATGCAGTTCGTCGGGGTTGATCAGCACCATGCTGCCGACCGGCGCCAGGTGCTCGGCGCCCCGGTGGTTGAAACGCTGGGCGCCGCGTTCGATTACGGTAAACACGTAGCCGTCATGCACATGGGGAGCGAAACGCTGTTCGATGTAGTGGGCATGCAATAGCTCGACGCCACCCAACTCTTCTGCCTGCCAGAACCGTGTCTGCTCACCCGCCGCTGCCATCTGCTACCCGCTAAAACGCGCCTCTAACTGTTGCTTGACCGCCGGCCATTCGCGGTCGGTCAGGCTATATAGCACGCTGTCGTCCAGACGCCCATCGGCCAGGCGCCGGTGATTGCGCAACAGCCCCTCGCGCACGGCACCGAGTTTATCGATAGCCGCCTGCGAACGCAGGTTGCTGGCGGCCGTGCGCAGTTGCACCCGCACCATGCGCCAGCTCTCGAAGGCATGCCGCAGCATCAGGTACTTGATCATGCTGTTGAGGCCGGTGCCGTGCTGGCTGGCATCGAGCCAGGTGCCACCGATTTCGCACGAGGGCAGCGCCGGTTGAAAGTCGAAAAAACGCGTGGTGCCCACCAACCGATCTCCCAGGCGCACCACCAGCGGCAAGGCCTGGTCTTCACGCTGCTGGCCGAGGGCAGCGCGGTACCAGTCCAGGCGCAGCGGCCCGCTCATGTACATGAGCTGCTCGCGGTTGGCCTCGGCCAGCGTGACCAACGCCGGAATATCCGCATCGAGCATGGGCTCAAGGCGTAACGCACCCCGTTGCAAGGTGATGAGTTGGGGTTTGAACATGACTGAATTCCTTTGAAAGCGCGGCTGCGCGGCAATAGCAATCAGGGCCTGCGACCTTAGTCGCGCCTGACTGAATGACACTTTGATGCGACACTGACCAGCACCTCGGCGTTCCGCCTCGTGGCGCCAGCAGCACAAATAAAACCTAGAATTCTCGGAGTACGCATGTCGCTGTCCAGCGGGCTGATCGCCACGGTCGCCCTGTGCTACATGGCCATCATGTTCGCCATCGCTTTTTACGGTGACCGCCGCCGCACGCCCATGCCACCCAAAGTGCAGGCCTGGGTGTACAGCTTGTCACTGGCGGTGTACTGCACCAGCTGGACCTTCTTCGGCGGCGTGGGCCAGGCCGCCGGGCAACTCTGGTCGTTTCTGCCGATTTACCTCGGCCCCATTCTGCTGATGCTGTTCGCCCCCTGGGTGCTGCAGAAGATGGTGATGATCAGCAAGCAGGAAAACATCACCTCCATCGCCGACTTTATCGCTGCCCGTTACGGCAAATCGCAGTTGCTGGCGGTAGTGGTGGCGCTGATCTGCCTGGTGGGTGTGCTGCCTTACATTGCCCTGCAACTCAAAGGCATCGTGCTCGGCGTGAACATGCTGATCGGCACCGGCCATGTGCAGGACACCACCGGCACCCGCTCGCAGGACACCGCCCTGGTGGTCTCGCTGGTGCTCGCACTGTTCTCGATCCTGTTTGGCACGCGAAACCTGGATGCTACCGAGCACCACCGCGGCATGGTATTGGCCATCGCCTTTGAGTCACTGGTGAAATTGCTGGCGTTTCTGGCAGTGGGTGCCTATGTGACCTGGGGCGTTTTCAACGGCTTTGGCGATTTGCTCAATCAGGCCTGGGCCGCGCCGCAACTGGAAAGCTTCTGGGCCGAGACCATCAACTGGCCGTCGCTGATCGTGCAGACCGGTGTGGCGATGATGGCCATCGTCTGCTTGCCCCGGCAGTTTCACGTCACCGTGGTGGAGAACATCGAGCCGAGAAATACGCGTCTGGCACGCTGGGTATTTCCGGCCTACCTGGCGCTGGCCGCCCTCTTCGTTATCCCGATCGCCCTGGCCGGAAAGATGTTGCTGCCGGCAGGGGTAATTCCCGACTCGTTCGTTATCAGCCTGCCGCTGGCCCACGCCCACCCTGCGCTCGCGATGTTGGCCTTTATCGGCGGCGCGTCGGCCGCTACCGGCATGGTGATCGTCGAAGCGGTGGCACTGTCGACCATGGTCTCCAATGACATGCTGCTGCCCTGGCTGCT
Source organism: Pseudomonas turukhanskensis (assembly GCF_027922365.1). Taxonomy (GTDB): domain Bacteria; phylum Pseudomonadota; class Gammaproteobacteria; order Pseudomonadales; family Pseudomonadaceae; genus Aquipseudomonas; species Aquipseudomonas turukhanskensis. Next base: position 2,544 of record NZ_BSFN01000031.1, on the reverse strand, counting down.
GCGCCGGCAAAACGCCGAACGGCCCTTCGAAGTATTCCGCCATTGGATGCTCTCGGTACGCCGCGTCAGCATTGTGGTCATTCTGTTGCTGGCCTATGTCTGCTACCGCCTGCTGGGCTCCAACGCCAGCCTGGCCACCATCGGGCAAATCTCTTTTGCCGCCATCACTCAACTGGCCCCGGCCATGTTCGGCGCCCTGTTATGGAAGCAGGCCAACCGCCGCGGCGTGTTTGCCGGGCTGACCGCTGGCTGCCTGGTGTGGTTCTACACCCTGGTGTTGCCGGTGGTGGCCCACAGCCTGGGCTGGTCGCTGGCGAAATTTCCGGGGCTGGAATTTCTGCTCTATCAATCCATCGGCATGCACGTTGACCCGCTCACCCGCGGCGTGGTGCTGTCACTGGCCAGCAACTGCACGCTGTTTGTCTGGGTGTCGTATTTCTCCCGCACGCGGGTGGCCGAGCACTGGCAGGCCGGGCGCTTTATCAGCCAGGAGTTCGGCACCAAACCCAGCAGCCGCAACCTGCTCGCGGTGCAGGTGGACGACTTGCTGAACCTGGCCAGCCGCTTTGTCGGCGAAGAGCGGGCGCAGCAAAGCTTTATTCGCTTCGCCTACCGCCAGGGCAAAAGCTTTAACCCCGACCAGCCGGCCAACGGTGACTGGATTGCCCACACCGAGCGCCTGCTGGCAGGTGTACTCGGCGCCTCGTCCACCCGTGCCGTGGTAAAGGCGGCCATCGAAGGCCGCGATATGCAGGTCGAGGACGTGGTGCGCATCGTCGACGAAGCCTCCGAGGTGCTGCAGTTCAACCGCACCCTGCTGCAAGGCGCCATCGAAAACATTACCCAGGGCATCAGCGTGGTCGATCCCTCCTTGCGGCTGGTGGCCTGGAACCACCGTTACCTGGAGCTGTTCGACTACCCCGACGGTTTGATTAGCGTGGGCCGGCCGATTGCCGACATCATTCGCCACAACGCCGAACGCGGCCTGTGCGGCCCGGGCGAGGCGGATGCACACGTGGAGCGGCGCCTGTACTGGATGCGCCAGGGCCGCGCCCACACCTCCGAGCGCCTGTTTCCCAACGGCCGGGTGATCGAGCTGATCGGCAACCCCATGCCGGGTGGCGGGTTTGTTATGAGCTTCACCGACATCACCGCATTCCGCGACGCCGAGCAAGGCTTGAAAGAAGCCAACGAAGGCCTGGAACAACGGGTGGCGGCGCGTACCCATGAGCTGTCGCAACTCAACCTGGCGCTGAGCGAAGCCAAAGGCGTGGCTGAAAGCGCCAACCAATCGAAAACCCGATTCCTCGCCGCCGTCAGCCACGACCTGATGCAGCCGTTGAACGCCGCACGCCTGTTCTCCGCCGCCCTCGCCCACCAGCCCGACGCGCTGCCGGCCGAGGCCCAGCAACTGATCCGTCACCTGGACAGCTCGCTGCGTTCGGCCGAAGACCTGATCAGCGACCTGCTGGATATTTCCCGCCTGGAAAACGGCCGCATCACGCCCGACCGCCACGCGTTCGAACTCAACACGCTGTTCGATACGCTGGGGGCCGAATTCAAAGCCCAGGCGCAGGAACAGGGCGTGAGTTTCCATTTGCGTGGCAGCCGGCTGCGGGTCGACAGCGACATCAAGCTGCTACGCCGGGTGCTGCAAAATTTCCTCACCAACGCCTTCCGCTATGCCAGCGGCCATGTGCTGCTGGGCGTGCGCCGCTGCAGCGAAGGCTTGCGCCTGGAAGTGTGGGACCGCGGGCCGGGTATTCCCGAAGACAAACGCGCAGTGATTTTCGAAGAGTTCAAACGCCTGGACAGCCACCAGACCCGCGCCGAAAAAGGCCTGGGCCTGGGCCTGGCGATTGCCGACGGCCTGTGCCGGGTGCTGGGCCACAAACTGGAAGTGCGCTCGTGGCCGGGCAAAGGCAGCGTGTTTAGCGTGACCGTACCGCTGGCCAAAGCGCCGTTGCCAGCAGCGGCAAACAGCAACGGCAGCGACACCAATGGCCATCAGTTGAGCGGCGCCCAGGTGCTGTGCGTCGATAACGAAGACAGCATTCTGGTGGGCATGCACAGCCTGCTGTCGCGCTGGGGCTGTCAGGTGTGGACAGCGCGCAATCGCCTGGAATGCGAGCACCTGCTGGCCGAGGACGTGCGCCCGCACTTGGTGCTGGTGGACTACCACCTGGACGAAGGCGAAACCGGCACCGAGCTGATGGCCTGGCTGCGCACGCGGCTGGGCGAGCCGGTGCCCGGTGTGGTGATCAGTGCCGATGGCCGCCCGGAATTGATTGCCCAGGTGCATGCGGCCGGGCTGGATTACCTGCCCAAACCGGTGAAGCCGGCGGCGCTGCGGGCATTGTTGAGTCGGCATTTGCCGCTGCGCTGATCTGCTTTTGTAGGGTGTGCTCCGCGCACCAGTTCATTTGCGCGTCTATCGCTGGTGCGCGGAGCACACCCTTGTATCTCGACTCCTCCTCGAAAGAGGAGATAGTCTCCGACTGATCATCGGGGGAGGGTTTGAAAGCCGGGCACACCCTTAGGCCA
>NZ_BSFN01000030.1 GCF_027922365.1 Pseudomonas turukhanskensis | reverse complement strand
AGCACTGGCACGGCAGTTGGTTCATTGAGCGTTGTTGGACTTGGCGGCCCCTTCTGGGGTCGCTTTCTTTTCCTTACAGGAACACCTAAGAACTGATTTACCGCCAACGAAACTCCGGCACAAACTGCTCAAGCTGGCTTAAGTTTTCCAGCCCCAGCTCCGCCGTAGTGCCTATCAAACCTGACACAACGCACGGAGATCTATCCCCAAGCGTTTCGAGTTCCTTACGAAGCTCGGAGAAAATGCGCACCCGATTGTCCGTGCGCCATCCGTATGCCCCAGGCAAGGTCCAGTACCGCTCATGCTTTTGCACACACGGGACCGCGTAGGTCAAGGCGAACAATACTTCCAGCCGGTCGAATGCCAGTTGAAAAGTGGTCAACGATGGAAAGGCGGATTCGAACATGCTCCACAAGAGCGCCTCCACGTGGTTGTTCATCGTGGTGTACTCTCTTTCACGTCCTGGCAGCACCTTCATGACGTCGCCACCCCGATCAAAGAGCGCCCAAATTGGCACTAACTCCACCGCACGCTTGTCCAGTTCACCGACGAGGACGTGTCCTTCCTCAGTCCCTACCTGACCAGCAACGTCAAGCGTTTCGGCGAGTTCAACCTCAAGCTAAACCGGCCACCAGAACCCTGGATTAAGGATTCGGTGTTCCAGCAGGCTGCAGGCTCCCTGCGAGTCAACACCGCCGGCAAGGCCGGTGCGGAGGAGGCAACATGATCGAAATCCAACCCGCTACTTTTCAAGTCACGCCCTACGGCGAGGTGGATGCCATAGCACTGGATAGGTTACGGGCCAGCTTCGACACCTCCCAGGTTCTGCGACTGGTTGACCGGCTGGATGCCTGTCTGGCTGAACTGGGTGGAGTTGTGGCGGTCCGTGATGAGCTGCTGACGCTTCACGCAGTGGCCCTCACCATCGTAGATAGCTCGGCGTTGACAGTGCCTTCTGAGCATGCCTGCATCTGGTCGGAAGCCGAGGCACTACAACAGGATCTTGAAACCCTCTCTGAATGGGTACGCTCAGCCCAGGCCGGGATCGCCCCTCTGGTAAATCTGGCCCCAATCATGAATACCTTATGCCTGAAAGGGCGACGTGGAAACACGGAGCGAGAAGTCAGCAGAGGTCATAGTAGCCCCCAAAGGAACGAAGGGCCGAACGAAAAGGAGCACCAAACGCCTTGTCGATGAACACTGTACGGCCTCAGATGCCCGTAGCTGCGGGGTGCAGGATCGCAATAAAGTTGGCAAAAAACGGCTTTTTATCCCGCACCGAGCGAGATGGTTACACAAAAACGGTTAAACCGGGCGGCATTGGGGCGACAAAGCCTGCAAAACGGCTTCGCAAACCGCATCCGGTCGCTCCATCGGCAGGAAATGGGTCGTTCCGGAGAGGACGCGCACGTCAGCTGAAGGCAGCAGGGTGCGTAGGCGTTTGCGCGCTGCTGGCGAAAAGGTTGACGAACTCTCTGCAGTCAGCGCAATGACCGGGCACTTCACCTCGCGAACACCAGGCCAAGGGTTGTGTTCGGTATGGGCGAAAGTGGCGCTTTCCCAATCGGGCGAACAGACCAGACGGACCTGATCACCCTGTGGCACGAAGGCATGCTCGACATAGGCCTGGAGCCATGTCTCGGGCCAGGTTTTGAATCCACCCCGGCCGCTGTAATTGCTCAGGGCCATAGCGTGTGAGTCGAACACGTTGCGCCGGCGTGCTGCGCCTGCAGCTAGCGCAAAGCGGTGTGACTGGCGTAGCCACTTGGCCAACCACAGCATCCGGCCCTGCCAGGCATCCATGATTACGGGCTCCGCAAGAATCAGACCGCGCACTTTGTCTGGTCGTCGGGCAGCCGCCATGATGCTGGTGGTGGCTCCGATGGAATGGCCAGCAAGCCAGATCGGTTCATCTAGGCTTTCCAGCAGAGCGGTCAGGTCTCGATAGTAGATTTCCCAGCCTTGTAACATCGAAGCTTTTGCCGCACCGGCACTGGCCCCGTGCCCTCGCATGTCCCAGGCTACAACGTTAAAAGAGCTGGCCAGGTTCTCAAGCAACGGCTTGTAAAGGCGACCGTGGAAACCCGTCGCATGCGCCCAGTGCAGAGTGGGGCGTTCCGGACGTTGAGGCCAGCGCCACAGTGCAATTTCCTGGCCGTCCGGAGCCTGGAATCCGTCGAGCTCGGCTATGCTCTGCTTACCCTTCATGAGTTAATATCCGTTGTTGCGAATAGCAACTGAACCCGTCCGGTAGTAATCGGTCGACTCTTTTCGTCCTGCCAGCAGGTTACCTGCACTAAGCTGGTGCGGCGACCCTGGCGAATAATCTCGGCGCTGGCGAACGTGTGTTTTGCCTGCGCCGAGCGAAGGTAGTTAATGTTGCTGTCCAGAATGCGTGGGCAACGTGCCTTACCATCTTCGCTTTGCGCAGCAATGCGCGCGGTGATCTCTATCAGCGCTCCCAGGACCCCACCATGAAGTGCAGGCAGCATGAAATTACCGATCAGAGCCTCATGAAAAGGCAGGCGTACCACTATACCGGCAGGGTCTTTCGGGATATCAAGGCCAAGATGCCGAGCGTAGGGAATGCGCGCCAAAAAGGTCTGATAGACAGTACTTTCGTCACTGCTTTGGGTCAGCTCGGAGTATGGTTTCGCTGAATTGACGATAGTGGTCATATTCCTTACTTTTCTCCTGCAGCCGCTTGGAAGCGTTGGCCATCGGTGTTGCGCACGAACGTGCCACTGCCTGTTGCTACCGGCTGACTATCGCCATTGGATAGGATGTCGCAATGTATGAACGCGATCTCTTCCGTCAGATGCAGGCAAGTGGCAACCGCCAACAGGTCACGGTCGCCGGCGGCAGGTCGCAGATAATCCATACGCAAATCCAGCGTGGCAATGGGGGTCAACTCCTGAGCCTCTGCGAACACCGCCAGCCCGCAGGCTGAGTCCGCCAGCGAATACAGTATGCTGGTACAGATTTCTTCGCAGTCGTCGTCCGCAAACATCCACGGCTGTGGGGAGAGGCCTATAATAGCTTGGTTGCCCTCCACACGGACGACCCTCATACCCAGATCTCTGCCGTGGGGCACTTGTTCGGTGAACTGCCACGCCGCCTCTATGGCGTCACTATGCTGAAATCTGTTTGACTCAGTCATCGGATCTGCGCAGCTTTGCTGCCATCCTGAAGGTGTGACAGTGACTGAGAGAGGCTGTTGATCATAGTAATCGCCCTATCGTTTTTCTACGGTGACAAAGTTATCACTCGATTTTGGTTGGTTGACCAACCAAAAGTCAAGAACACGTTGGGTGCAAATAGCGGCTACTCGCGTAATGGCGTACCATTGGCTCAAAGGGTCTGGCGGCAGCCGCTCTGGTGAACAATGCAATGGCCTGCCGAGGAGATATTGAAACCATGGCTCACAGACAGGTTCCACCTGTACGCAAGTTGGACAATCAGGGCCATGTTTTGTCCAATGCGGCCCGGCTTTTTCGTGAGAAAGGCTTCGAGAAGACGTCTCTCAAAGACATTGCCGAGGCCTGTGACATGCTACCCGGGAGCCTTTACTACCGTTACAGCACCAAAGAAGCACTCCTTGTCGAGCTGATGCGACGGGGGGTCGACTTGGTGACAGCAGAGGTCGAAATGGCGCTAACCAGTTCGGATGAACCGGTAGAGAGACTGCGCCTCTGCATCAACGCGCATCTGCGTGCTTTATTGGTTGATTCGGACACAGTTTACGTACTGCTATTTGAATGGCGTGCGCTAGGTCCAGAGGCGCGAGAGGAAATCATCGAACTGCGGGATCAGTACGAGTCCCTTTGGGCCGATATACTAGAAACGATGATTGAGCAGGGCGTAATTCAGAAGGGTGTTGATGGGCGCCTACTTCGGCTGATCGGCCTTGGGGCGCTCAACTGGGTTGCAACGTGGTTTGATCCGAAGGGTGCCTATACACTCGATGCCATTGGCGATTTTATCTGGAAAATTACAATAGATGGTGTGATCAATCAGGATGAATGTTGCCCAAGGTTTTAGACGCTGAGATCAAGCGCCGCCACATTGGCGTCGATGACGAATCGGGCTTGGTGCACAGCGTGGTCAGCACGGCAGCCAATGTTGCAGACGTTACCCAGGTCGACAAGTTGCTGCACGGCGAGGAAAACATGGTCGGTGCCACGCTGATCCATGCGCCGAGTTCGACCAAGAACAAGGACGGCAAGCGCGATCCAGAGATGCACCAGACCAAGATGTATGGTCAGCCCACCTCCTGCAACCCAGTTTGATGAACGGTAAAGCATGCTTGCGCTAATGTATCCGGGTTCATAGTGAGCACGTTCATTAGCGCTCGGCCCTTGATGAGAAGTCGCTCCCAACTGTCCTTGATAAAGGGATCAGTTTTAAAAAAACTATCTTGGTCTTCAGGTTTTCAGTTGGGATGTCTGCCGTTTATCGTCATCATCACTGTCGTCGCAAAAGCCGGTGGTAAGTCGGTTAGGTCAAGCCATCTGTTTCACGTTGTAGCTGCCGCCTCGGGCTAATACTGCCCAGACGACTCTTGCCATTTTGTTGGCCAGCGCACAGGCGACTTTGTTCGGGGGCTTGCGAGCCAAAAGATTTCTTACCCAAGCCCCGAGTGAATCGTCACGCTTGTCGATTCGTATCATCAGTGCGTGAGCGCCTTGCACCAGCAGGCAGCGCAGATACTTATCGCCGCGCTTGCTGATGCCAAGCAAGCTCGTCTTGCCACCGGTTGAATACTGTCGAGGCACCAACCCGAGTGACGCGGCAAAGTCGCGTGAGCTTTTGTAAGTCGAAGCGTCACCGACGTCGGCCACCAGCGCGCTAGCGGTGAGAGGGCCGATGCCGGGGATGCTCAACAAGCGTATGCCGGCGGGGTCCTCAGACAACTGCTGTTTGATCTCGACATCGATCGCCTTGATATCTCCAGGCGTTGAATATCGAGCAGCATTCGCTCAACCGCATTACGCAGTCGAATCGGCAGCTCATAGCGCTCTATTAACGCATGCACCTGCTCCAGAGCAGCATGTCCAACGGGAAAAATGATGCCGAACTCCAGCAGAAAACCGTGCACCTGGTTGATGATTCGCGTGCGATTAACAGCCGGGTCTGAAGCTCTGGGGACAATGTAACCGCCGATATTTCGGTAGGTCGAACCGCGAGGCAAGACTGAATCTGCCAGCATCAAGGCGGAGAGGGGCTAGGGATGAGCGGGTACGGCTAACACACGTGAACCTCATATAAACGTCGTCATAATAGCCAAGCCAAAGATGCTGACAAGCTTGAACCAAAAGGTGCGCGGCCAGGCAGGGACTCTTACCGATAGCCCCTCGTGGATGTGGTGCCGCCGGCGAAATCGAGGAGTCCGACCCGTTCGGAAATCCATGCGGAACAGGGTAAGCCCGTAGCGTTGCCGATTTCGGCAGGTGAGCTGTAAAGCAAGCTGTTGATGCTGCGGGTATCGAACAGCTCATCGAATGCGGCCGTGTCGATGTCGGCCAGTTTGTTACACTGGCGACTGAGGCCATCGATTACGCCGTGGGCAACCGAAGCGCAATGCTAGGATGCCTGCAACTGGTCACCGCTAAGTACCTGGAGGATGGTCGAGATGCCGCGCCCGAACCGTAAACAAAGCTTCGGCGCGCTCCTGGAAACTGTCACCCAGCAGCGCCTCAGCCAAGTTGCGTCCGGTTCTCTCGTGGAGCTGGCCAAGCAGCTCTGGTACGAGGAGCGCGACCTAGTGCCCGTACTGCCGCGAGAAGTGGCGGGCAAGGGCAAGCTGCGCTAGCCCGAGCAGAAGCTGCGCGCCCTCTATCTGGTCGACCTGCTGCGCCGATTTCCCTGTGTATCAGCGGACAAAGCCGCGCGCCTGAAAGGCTTTGTCAGTAGTTGGTCGAGCCTGAAACCGGTCGAACGCTCGCCGCGGGCGACCCAGCTTGTCTCTCGCTACCAGCTCGACAAGCTGGCCTATGAGTGGGGTCTGGAAGAAGACGTCAGCAAGCAGATGCAGGATGTCCTGGCTTTCCAAACCCGCCATTACGCCGCCACTCAGGGCGTTACAACGGGCTATTCAGAGCCAGCGCCCGTGGGCTAATAGGCATTGCAGCAAGACACTGTAAAACGGAAGCGAAATGGCCAACACGAATAACGAACGAAGATATGCTGATCTAACACGTGAAGCATTGGCTGACGTGAGAGAGGGCTTGGTGATTGATCACGAATTGGCCGAGACCTGGGCCCAGAGCCTTGATACCAACACCCCAGTGCCTTTGCCTACTCCGGAACGACCTACTTAATTCGCACCAGACCGAACTCATCCTCCGTGATATCAGGCTCCTCGTCGAACATGGTGTTGACCATGCGATCGCGGCGGAGATGGCTCAGGGTTCTGAAGAAGCAGAGTTCGCACAGACAAACCTCATAATGCTCACCATCATGTTTAGAACCATACCCCCAGTGGGCCTGAAGGGTTACAAGCTGTTGGTCATAGCCTTCCACGCGAGTGCTCTGGCTGCAGACATCACAAGCGATGTCTATGGCGGTTTCAGACGGTTGAGTAACGATGTGCTCCATGGTCAGTAGCTCCAGCGGCGGCCGAGAAGGGGGGCGCCATCCAAACCAAACCTTTAGAATCGCTTCATTGCTACAGATTTTCTTAACTCGGCCAAGAAAATCTTTACGCATGGGTGAATTGACAATTTTTTCTTCATATATGGAATTCTGTACAACCATCATCACGTAATTGAGCATTCAGCAGAAGACGGAAGTGGTTCAGGCCTGACGTAGCCGGCAGGATGAAATTTTAATCATTAAGAACAGTCACTTACAGACAAAATGAATGAATTTTCCCCTTATCTCGGCACGACCCCTATTGCGGGTGCGACAGCTCGCTCCAGAGTGCGCGGCAGCGCTGGCCCAACCAGGCATTGAGTTCTTCGAAGGAATGGAATTGGCCGTCCTGAGCGTCCAGCCAGATGCGGCGCCGGCTGTCTTGCACGTTCTTTTCGACGATGCCCTTTTCCCAGCCCGCGGCGACGTTGCAGAAGTCCGGATCGAACAGGTAGTGCGCACACATCACCGCAAAGCGTGCGTTCACCGTCCGGCCTTTGCCCTTGTTGACCTTGTCGACGGCCGTTTTCATGTTGTCGTAAATGCCCCGGCGCGGCACCCCGCCCAAGGCGCTGAACGAGCGCGTATGCGCGTCGAACAACATCTCGTGGCCCTGGCTCGGATAAGCCACCAGCCAGAACGCTCGGCTGGCGCACAGCTTCAGGTGCGCCACCTGCATGCGCCGGTAAATGCCGCCGATCAACAGGCCCTCTTCGCTCCAGTCAAACTGAAACGCCTCGCCAAGGGCAAAGGTCAGCGGCACAAAGGCGTGCAACGCCTTGCCCTGTTCCCCGCGCCAGGCACGGAGAAACGCGGTGAGCTGACTGTAGCTACCGTCGTAACCCTCGGCTTTGATTTGCGCCAACAGCGCCTTGGCACTCCGGCGCTGCTGTTTGGGACGCAACGAGTCGGCTTTAAGCGCCTGCTCCAGCGTGGCGTGAAACGGACTCAGCTTGTTGAAAATGGCCCTGCGCAGGTACACCGGCTGCTTGGCTTCCGGCGCTCTGACCCACTTGCGAATGGTGTTGCACGCCAACCCGGTGCGCTTGGCTATCTCATGCAACGACAGTTTGTCGCGAAAATACATCCGGCGAATTTTGCCCATAATTTCCATACTGATCACCCTGTGTTCTCCTGCTCAAAAACTGAGCAGAAGCAGTTGAACACCTGGGTCAGTTTTCAGTCGGCAGAACAGCCTCTACTGGGTCAGTTTTCGGTCAGCGGCAACATCTGGGCATTTTGGGACATAAATAAAATCCGCCACGAGGTGGTTTGGATTGTGAGTATTTTCAGATGAACGGTATGCCAGCTGGCGCGATTTTTCTCGCCGAGAATGTATGAGGTGGAAAATACCTACCCTAAGCTGATCTTCGGCCACAAAAAAGCTACGACTTCACGTAACCATTTGATTTATATGGTTCCAGTATCGCCCAATCAGGGCGACCCCGGGGCCTATTGATTACAAGACAGTTGTAGGTAGGGGTTGGCGAGAGGCATCTCCGCAAATAGGTGTTGCGGATCTGATAGTAGGTAACCATGTAATCGCCGTGACTTGCGCGGCCCCGTCACCTCGCACGTCCAGATGTTCAGGCCGTTGCTCTGCTTGCGGTGTTGTTGCAGCTTCTCGAAACGCTTCTGCACCCACTGCCAGTCGGCGACTTGGTCCTGCTTGGCGAGCACGGCCGTTTGTGGGTGCTCTTGTGCGTAGCGCTGGAATACACCAGGGCTGACCAGGAACGCCGTGTCGGCCACGGTATGCACCAGGGCCTTGGCGTCATTGATGATGAGCTTTCGGCTCTGGACGCGCTGCCGCAGCCAGGCCATGAAGTGTTCGCCGGAAGGTGGTTCCCGCGTGATTTCGTTGTTCGAGGAGGACGGGAGCGCTGGGGTGGGCGGCGGCGTTGGGTCGGTCCCGTGGGACGGTGCAGACGGCTCATCGACGCCGGTTGCTCGTGACGGTTCAATTGCTGGCTCCTGCTCGGTCGGTTCGGTATCGAGGGTACCGAGCAATACCAGCAGGGTATCGACGCTATCGGCAGCGGGGGCTGCGGGGGCTGCGGGCGGAGTAGATGCGGCAGTGGTGGGCGAGAGGTCGCCGGTCTCGGTTGCTGGTGCGGAGGTGCTATCTTTGGGCTCCAGCTCCACCGCCACGGTGCCGGCGAACGGCTCCGGCCGATCATCCCCCTCCCAGATCAGGGCCGGGGCCAGCCGCAGCAGGGTGAAGGTGTGCGACCAGCCGGCTGCGCTCGTGACGGTTGCCCGCCAGATCGCCTTGCCATCCGGCGTGGGTTGGAGCATGCCGTGGTCCTGCAGCACGTTGAACACGGCAGTGTTGTTCGCGGGGATGCCGTCGATGCCCTGGGCCAGCAGGTGGGCGCGCAGCTTGTCCGAAACCGTTTTGCTGACCAGCCAGAGCGCGTCCTGGGTCAACCAGCCATCCGACGCCTGGGGCTGGTTGAGTTTCAGTTCTTCCTTGAGCAGGTAGCGCAGGCCATCGAGCAGCTTGCGTTGCAGGGCGTGCTTCGGTGCCGCCATGGCGCGTGCTGGATCGCCGCCCAGAGCCTGGGCCACCGAAGCACGGTCGGCCTGAGTCACCAGCTCGCCGAGAACGCCGGCGTGTTCGTACTGGCCGGCCAGGACGTACAGCAGCGCGGACCAGAGCGGGGGATAGCGGCTGAGCCAGTCGAGAATTTCGCAGTCGAGCACCTGCCGGTACAGCAGGCCGGTTGCTGCGCTGTGCAGGCGGTACTCGCGATCCTGACGGTAGCGGAAGCGGTAGGGGCGTGCTAGTGCGCCGTGCCAGGGGTGCCAATGGCTGCCGTCGGCGTACTCGACATGCAGGTCGACGGCGACCTTGCCGATGTCATGCAGCAGCGCAGCGTAGGCTATGGCGGCGGTCCAGGCTTCCGCCTGTACGACTTGGTCCTCGGGGGTGGTGCCGGTGGGCAGCAGATACGACTGCCGCAGCTTGAGCGCGTAGGCGACGATTTCCAGGCCGTGGTCCAGCATCCCACCAGGGTAGGCGTGGTGGTGGCTTTCGGAGGCGGGTAACTGCTGGACCAGTTCGGCGTAGCGCTCCAGCGGTGCAAGGTACAGCGAGGCGAACTGCTTGCGCGAGAGTGAGGTGCGTTGCCAGATGTGTTCCAGCAAGCGTTGCCGGCGGGGCGTGGCCAGCAGGGCGGCGGCCGACTCCGGCCGAGTCAGCCCTTTGGGGGGCTTTATGGCTGGAGTGGACCGTGCGCCGGTGGTTGGTGATACCCGTTTGCGCTGGAGCAGCGAGAGCATGGCGAACCCCGATGACGGGCTGCTCAGGGGAGCCTTTTGGCCTTTTCGGGTAGGGCCTTTGCCCTTGACCCCATTCCCTTGCCCCTTCCCAACCCTTTGGCCTTTACGGAAGCCTTGGGGTATAGGGCAGCGGATCCTGCCGAACCACAACCAATGCGGCTTGGCTCAAGTCGGATTGAGGCGGGAAGGCGACCTGTGCCGAATCTAGAATGGCACCTTCCTTTTCGAGCAGATGGGGGTGCCATGCTCAGCCAGATTGACGAGGTAAGGAAACATCCTTACCATGTAGGCATTGCTATCGGGAGAGCTACGATGCCTGAGATCCATGAAGTCGCCACGCTGACCTCCAAGGGCCAGATTACACTGCCCAAGCCCATCCGGCAGGCGCTGGGGGTGGACACCGGCGCAAAGGTGGCCTTCGATCTGCGCGGAGGCGAAGTCATCGTGTCCCGAGCGGACGCCGAGCACGAAGACCCGGCGATCGGAGCCTTCCTTGGCCTGCTTGAGGCGGACATCCGGGCCGGCCGACATGTCCAGTCCTTGCCGAATGATCTTGCCCTGTCCCTGTTGGCGAATGCAGGCCACGCGGTGAACCTCGATGAGGACATCGAAGGCGAAGTGGCGCTCTGATGCAGCGGCATGGCTGGACCCTGCTGTTCCACGAGGGCGTGATCGAGCAGTTGCGCAAGCTGCAGGTGGCCGCGGAGCGGGCTGAACAGAACGACCCGCAAGGCTTTGAGGGCAACGCCAACGTCAAGTTGTTTCGGGCGTTGAGCCAGTTGATCATGGAAGTCGTGCCGAGCGATCCCTCACGCGACGAGTTCCGCCAGGGCAACACCTTGGGGTCGGCATACCGCCATTGGCGGCGCGCAAAGATCGGGCGGCGATTCCGTCTGTTCTTTCGCTACGACTCCAAGGCGAAGGCCATCGTGTTCGCCTGGGTCAACGACGAACAGACCTTGAGGTCGGCGGGCAGTAAATCCGACCCCTATGCCGTGTTCGAGAAGATGCTCGGACGAGGCAATCCGCCTGACGATTGGGCGGCGCTGGTAGCCGCGAGCCAGGCGGATTGGCGCGCATCATAGCAACGCGAGGTCGCCCTATAGCAGGATGAACGATTGGAGGACGGTGATGGTCTACGAAATCGATGCCGCTCTTTCGGCCGCATTCGCCGCATGCACGATCGTTTCGATGCACTGAGCGACCGAATCGCAGAAGGCTTTGCTAACGCGCCGCCCGCGGAAGGCATTGCTGAAATCGACGCGGCAGTAGCGGCAAGGATGCAGCGCTGATACAGAACCTTGTGCGCAGGCGCTGATTAGTTATTGCATGGCAATTCGTATCTGGTTAGAAAAACATCACAGGATTCAATCAGGCGTACGATGGAACAAACATTGAGAGAACACGACAGGACAACCATGAGGTAGCCACCATGAAATCCTCTGCACAGACTTCATTCGCGGAGCGCCTGGGCCAAATGTTGGGCCGGATGTGGCGGGGATATGTGCGTCAGGAGCGGAAGGCAAATGGCTGGCTTGTAGAGCACGGCATACCAGCGGTGGGGGCCACCGCTTTGCTCTGGATCATCAAACTGGTGGTGCTCGGCGTGCTGCTATACGTCGCGTTTTGGCTGGCACTGTTGCTTGTGTTTGCAGTGGCTGCGGCCTGGGCGGTGCAGCACGGAGCTCTAGATAGTGACAGTGAAGATGCGCTCATAGTGCAGGATGAGCTCAGCAAACTCAGGCAAACCCCTGGGTATGATCCCAACCTCTATAACGACACTTCGCACGAGATGTACAAGGACGACTGAGGGTCTGTCTCACTCACGATTTCATTGCGTTTGTAGCTGCAGTCGTCCCTTTTCCGCCAGCATTGGCAGCACCTTTGCCCCCTTCTGAAAAGCTGTTGGCGATACTGCCCGCACGAATTCCTGCCCAGGTTAGAGCAGTCATCCAGAAAGCTGGTAGGACTAAGAACATCATCGCCATCACAAAACTGACGATCATGTCGCCGAAGGCATTGTTTAGGCCGATCAGCGGATCGAAGTTCGTATGTGGGCGACTCCAGCCCCAACCCCATCCGTAGAGTGCGTCGAGGATCGTCGAGTCGATCCAGCGCGCGAGCTGGAACCAGAAGTCGACGAAAAACAATGCAAACTGCACGACGCTGATCGTGACTACGGTCTTGAGATCGTAGGTGCCGATCACCAGCACGAGCGGGATGCAGATCACCAGTGCCATCTTGAGCAGGGCCAGCACCATCGGCAGAGCCTGGCGCATCGCGTCCATCGCGGGAAAATAGGCGAGGGAGCCAATGGCCAGCCCGACGTCACTGGCGGCACGGGTGGCGACGTTGGGGACGGTCATTTCGATCTGTCCGCCGTAGTCGCTATAGATCGCACCCTGGTTGCGTTTCTGCTGTCGGGGCGATGCGATGGCGCGGACCACCGAATCGTTGACCTGATCCTGTGGCAGGAAACCGGCCCAGCCGCCGATTCGCGTCAGCAGGCTGGGGTCGACCTGGCCGAGCAGGCGCGCACGCAGTCCATTCGTGCCGTCGGACCACCATTGGTTGCAGGTCGGATAACCCGCACCGCTGGGCACCTCGGCCAGCCCAGCGTCGCGGCCACTGTCGTAAGGCCAGCCCTCGCGTGGCGTCTTCGCGCGGTAGGTGTCGTAGTAGCCCGGCGTGTCGAGGAAGAAGCGTGAGCCGATCCAGGTCACGTCGTACATCTGCTCCTCGTTCAGGTCCGGGCGATTCATGAAGAGCCTGGCACGTGCCGGCCCGTAGCAGTCGTGGGTGAAATCGCTAACCTCCTGGGCCAGCACCGGATCGTCGATGCGTGTGGCATCGACCTCCATGCGGATCTGCCGCAGGTCGGTGCCGCAGGGAATAGCCGCCACCGAGGCGCCGGTCACGGCGCGCGAAATCGCGTGCATGAAGAACCACCACACCGGCACCTTGGCCGACTGGTTGTTGAGTGTGCTGAAGGATTGCGACCAGCCCGTCTGCGCAGGCTCCGGGACGCTCACCTGGCATTGAACCGAGCGGGTGCGATCGAACCGGAGCGTGTTGAAATCCACGTCGATGAACGGGATGCCGGCGAATAGGATGACCACGATGGCGACGAAGATGCGGTTCTCGATGCGCACGGCCGACAGCGCACCTTTGTTGCCTTCGTCGGCACCTTCGGCGCGGGCCTTGAGCCATTCCTGAAGGATGATCGCCAGAAACGGAATGGCGAATACGCCGCTGGCAACGAGAACCGCCCAGATGCCGTTGTGGACGATCCAGGAGACGAGCGTCAGGTAATACTCCAGGTAGTCGGTGGTGTAGAGGGTCATCGTCATCTCCAGTCATCCGGCCTGTACGAACGGGCCGATTTCCAGTGCCGCCACCGCGACGATGGCGGCAATTTCGGCCCTTAGCAGGCGCTTGCCGGTTTCCGGCTCGCGTGCCAGCACACGGCGGCGCATCCAAATCCAGCCCCAGGCGGTGCCGGCATAGAGCCACAGCCGCCAGACGAGGAAGTGGCCGGTGTGCGCCGCCAGCCACTGCTGCCAGCCCTCGATGCTGCCGGCCAGGTGGATGCCGACTACATTGGCGGCGACCGTCGCCATCAGCAGCAGGATGGCCCACAGCAGCACCAGGGCCACGCGCCGCAGCCAGTGCTGCGATCGCCCCGCACTCATGCTCACGGGGTGCCTCCGTTCGGTGCGCGTTGCAACTGATCGAGCCGGTCGCGGGTCGGGTCGCCTTGATAGATGCCGCGCGAGCCGGCGGAACGCGCGCTGTGGCGCTGGATGATGGCAGTGGGTGAATTGCTCGCCAGCTCGCGGCGCAGTTCCAGCTCGGTCTTGAGGTTGTGGATCTCGCGGTCGAGCAGGTCGCTTTCGTGCGAGACCGCTTTCTGCGCCAACTCGTTGGCCGCGACGTTCGGTTCCTTGCGCCCGGTCAGCAGGGTGCGCTGCAGCAGCAGTGCTTTTTCGAGCACGCTGGACAAGGCTATTTCCGAAGCGAGGCGTCGAGCCAGGATGTCCTGGTCCGGCTCGTCGCGCAGCGCCTCGATCACACCGCGGGTGATGGGCAGAGAAGCGCTGCCAGCCGCCTGCAGGTTGTCGACGCTCAGGGGGCGGCTGCCGCTGATAAGTTCCTGCAGCGCTTCGAGCTTGGTTTCGTACTCTTCCTGGATCAGCGGGGTGAGGCCCACTCCCGGCGTGGTAACGGTTTTGCTGCAGGTTTCGCAGGTGCGCTGCTCCTGCTCGCCCAGCACCCGCACGGCCCAGGCGGAGGCAGCCGCAGGCGAGCTCCAGGTCTGGCAGATCAGGTTGCCAGCGCAACTGCTCGGATCGATCGAGCTGGTGTCGTCGACATCGCGCCCGTTGACCAGGTTGTAGCCGGCGCGGGTGACGTCGCTGACGACGCGAATCGGGCGCTGCCCCGAGCCTCCCGCATTGTCGCCGCCGACCCAGGTCACCCCTTCGTTGCCGTGGCTCGTTTCGGCCTGCTCGATGGCGGATACCGCGTCGGTGCTGGCGACGGTTTGCTTGAGCACCATGCCGTCGGCTAACTGGCTCCATCCAACCTGGCCGCCGGCCACATCGGCCATCTTCTCCGCCATGGCGCGGCAGGTCAGCTTGGAGCGGTCGAAATCCAGGCGGGCTTGCAGGACGCCGTTGGTGAGCAGGTTATAGAGCCCAGGGTCGGCCCTCTGGATGATCAATGCCGGCAGTGACGCCACGGCGGCCGTGGCGTTCTGGATGACCGACGACATGATGGTTTGGAACCCGTTGGTCAAGCCGTTCAACTGGTTCTGGATCGTCGTGGAAATCGACATGTCGCCGCAGGTCAGGTTGCTGTTCCAGCCAACGCCGACGCCGATGGCGCGCATGTTGGAGGCGGGCGTCATCGACACGGCGCGACCGCCGCCGATCGAGTACAGCACGTCGTCACCGATCACGGCGCCCTGGTCTTGCGCGCCATACTGGTTGACGCTGGTCTGGGCGGCTGCACTAGCGCAACCCAGCGCCAGGGTGGCAACCAGTAGAACAGGGCACAGGGTACGGATCGTCATGGCCTGCCTCAGTAGAAGTCGACGCTGCCAAGAAAGACCTGGCCCTCGCGTTCGCAGCAGCTATAGGGTCGCCACAGCGCCCAGGCGTAATCGCCCTGCAGCGCCTGTACGCGGCTGTCGGCGTGGGGGAAGACGGCGCAGGAGCGCGACAGCGTCGGTGTGAGCTCCTGCCACTTGCCGGTGGTGGCGTCGCTCTCGATCAGTGCGCCGGCCGGCCAGTAGCCGTCCTCGCTGTCGGCGAGCAGCGGCTGGTACACATGGATCTGGCCGCGTCGCGTCACGATATCCCCGGCGCGCTGGGCCACCACCGCAGCGGATTTGTAGTCGTCGGTCTGGTGCAGGAACCCACCCCGTGGATAGACGTTGCCCCAGAGATTGCGGTCGCTGCGGGTTCCGATCTCGCGCTCGCCGGGAGTCAGCGCTTCCGGATAAGCCATTTCAGGGATGTTGTAGCGCCAGGCGATGGTGTCGAGGGTGCTCAACAGGTAAGGCATGAAGGCGGTACCGGCACCTTCACAGCTGTAGCCGAAGCTGGAGGCGAACTGGCTGAACACATAGCCGCCGGGATGGCCGATCACGTCGGCGTTCTTGAATTTCGCCAGGTTGTTTTCGTGATCTTCGTTCGTGGTGCCGTCTCCGCCGCCCTGTACCGAGCCATTGGGGCGGCTCATCGATTGGACCTCGACCCAGGGGTTGGCACCGGTATTGGAATAGCTGGACACCACCGCGTCGGGTACGTAGTGCCTGACCTTGACCGAGGTTTCCACGGAACAACCGAAGGTCGTACAGAACAGCCAGAAGCAAATCCCGACAACCCGGTACTCCAGGCAGTCCGGCGAGAGCGTCGAGGAGGCGATGGTTGCAGTGTTGAGCGCGAACGACGGGGCTCCCGTCGTCAGCAGGATGGTGGCGATGCCGGCGCGCAGGCGGCGAGAACACATCATGGCTGCGTCCTCCAGTGCGCTTCTATGAGCGCAACCGCCTTGGCGACGTCCGGCTCGCCATAAACCACATAACGTTGGTCGACCACTACAGCGGGGATCGTGATGATGCCCAGGCTCCAGGCATCGACCACGCCTTGATAAGCCGTACCAATACGCGTCTGTAGAGCGTTGCCACCGTCTTTCAGCCGCCGCTGCACGAGGGCGGCACCGTGCGTAGGGTCGGTAGGTAGATGGGCACCCAGTTCGGCCTTGATTCGAGCAGGTTGGTCCAACTCGATAAGCCGAACGCCTATAGGCACTTGTACCGGGTGCTGGCTGTCGGTGACGACGATGATGTCGGAGGCAAACAGGGCCGGGCCGAACAGCAGTGCACACAAGCCGATGGCAAGCGGGGTGTGTTGGTTGAAGTGGAGGAGTGTGGACATCGCAAACCACCGTGAAGTTGAGCCTGGCGGTAGTCGACACCCTGGCCGGTGAGGAAGCGACAAACAAACGGGAACGGCCGCTAGCCGATTGATGCCCGGTTGCGAGATGAACAACGGGAGCCGCAAGGCTCCCGTGAATGACTCCGTGGCTACAGCAGACCGGCCTCGGCGAACGAGAAGGGCGTCCCCCTGCCAATGATGAAGTGGTCCAGCAGGCGGATATCCACACACTCCAGGGACGTTTTCAGGCGCTGGGTGAGCACCTTGTCCGCAGAGGACGGCTCGGTGTCCCCCGAGGGATGGTTATGCGCAATGATCAGGGCGGAGCTGTTGCGTTCCAGGGCGCGCTGGATGACCACTCGGGGATGAATTGTGGCGCTGTCGATGGTGCCTCGGAACAGCGTTTCGCACGCGATGACCTGATGCCGTGAAGACAAGAAGCAGGCAACGAACACCTCGTTCGGCTCCGGCATCAGCGTCAACCGCAGGTAGTCCTGTGCGTCTTGCGGGCTCTGTAATAGTGGACCCTGGGCGAACAGCCGATGCTCCAACAGCGAGATGGCCTGCTGGATGATGCGGTTGTCGTTCTCGTTGGATGATGAAATGCGCGATTGCGCGTCGATGACGGTGAGTGACATGGGCATGGGAAACCTCCTGAAACCAAAGGGACGGAGGTTTCCCCGTAAGAGGGCGAGCCCTCCGGGGGATGATTGAGAAAACGGCTGATGAATGGGCATCCGTCCACCGCATGGCGGGCGGTGGTGTGTTCGCCTTCATGGATGCGTAGCGAACGGGATGGTCAGCGCGGCAGCGCCGTAACCTTGAAGACCAGGGCTACCTGGGCATGTCGCCGACAACAACGGCGGACATTCTCTGTGGACTGCGGCGCTAGTCGAACGCAACCCAGGGCAGGGAACTACAACGAATCGGCAAGCAGGTCGCCCCGATTTGAGGGCGGCTGATCCGCAGTTGTCGCGCCAAGGGCGAAAGAGGGTGGTGGGCCCAGACTCTTTGCGGGTCGTGATCAGATCAAGCGCGGACAGCAGTGCATCGCCTTCCTCGGCTAGCGCTGTGCTCTCGAGCGGCTCGGTCGATAGCCGCACATCGAGCGTCTGGCCGCCTTGGAGCAGCAGATCAACCAGGAAGGTCGCTCAGCCTCCCTGTATATCCCAGAGGGTTTCATTGCATGGAGAGCATTTTGGGTGCAAAATTAGTGCGTGCTCTCTGCGTCAGGAGATAGGCCATGAATACAGTGCTGCAAGAACCCATCGTTGAGCGGTTCCGCGAGCCCAACACCCCGTATCTGTCCCCGTCCAAGGTCGGTGACTTCTTCGGCTTTCGGGTGCAGGAGTTGGCCGAGCGCGCGCATGTGCATCGCAATACCCCCACCGCGCGGCCCCAGGCACCGCAGTTGCAAAAGTACCTGCAGGACATGGTGAGGGTGCTTGCCGTGGCCACCGAGATGACTGGCGACTCCGAGCGGGCTGTCTTCCTGTTGCGCAACGAGCCGCTGCGGGCCTTCAGTTACAAGACCGCCGATAGCCTGATCCAGGAAGGGCGTGCCGATGCGGTTATCGCCTATCTGGAGTCCCTCGTGGGCGGTGCCGCTGGATGATTTCAACCATCCTCGGCCAGGGCGGGGATGAAGCCTGTTACCGGGTCATTTCACCTGCCTACGCCAGCACGCCGTTGTCTGGTATGGGGGCGGCGCGCCAAGGTGGCCGCTTCAACCGCCCTGATCAGGAGGCGCTGTACCTGTCGCTGGATGAGTCGACGGCACTGGCGGAGTACAAGCAGGACAACCCCTGGCTGCGGCCTGGCACGATCTGCACGTTTTTCATCAACGGTTTGCATGTGGCCGATTTGAGCGCAGGCTTCGACTCTGAGCGCTGGCCGCCGTTGTGGGCCGATTTTGCCCTGGACTGGCGGGCGGAATGGTTCGACAAGGCCTCGGAGCCACCAACCTGGTACATGGCTGACGACGTGGTGGCCGCTGGGCTGGACGGCATCCTCTTTCCCTCCCAGGCACGGCCAGGCGGAACCAATCTGGTGATCTACCGCAGCTCGGCCAGACCTGCGTCGCAACTGCGCGTCTATGACCCGGACGGGGCGTTGCAGAGGCTCGCGCGGCGCTAACTCAGATGGTTGTGGATGAGCTGGTGTTGCAGGGTGGGCAGCGCCCGCATCGGGCTTGCGGTGAGGGCGAACTGCTCGTCATTGAACCATGTCAGCTCGGCGCGTTGGCCATCGAGCTGCAGGCGCGCTTCGCGGAAAGTTCGCACCTGCCGCGTTTCGCCATCGCTGAGCCGCGGGCGCAGCGTGGTAACGGACTGATCGGTGACCCAGAGCCATTCGTGGCCGGGCTCCGGTCTGTCGTCCTGTCGATCGAGAAGTTTGATCTCGACCAGATGGCCCTGCGGCGACGTGAAGAGCTGTACGACCTCGTAGGACAAAGGCATTGCGATAGGTCGGCTTCGATTGAGTGGGTGGATTTTGCCAGATATGGGGGCCTTGTTCATGGTGGCGTTCCTCAGTGGGTGGCCCAGTCCAGCGACAGTGGAGTGATACCGCGCGCCCGGTCGATGGCTTCAGCGATTTTGAGGGCGGCATCCAACTCGCTGACGCCGTACTCCTGCATGAGTTGGTGACGTTCGGCTTTTTCTTCCGGCTCGGTCTGTGCCAGTGCGAGATACAGACTCGGTGGCACCGCGCGGAACAGCAGTTCCGTGCTGCGCGACAGGATCACGCCTTCCGAGAATTTTCCAGATTCCTTGCGCGCCGAGAGCATCAAGGCTTTCTGCGCCGGGGTGAGTTCGCGGAAGCGGGCGATCTTCTCCACTTCATCCGGTGGCATGCTCAAACACAACCACCATTCCATCATGTTCAGCATCGGTTCGGCGGCCTTGGGCAGGTCGTCCAGGTTCTGCGTCGCCAGCCAGAACCACGCGCCCAATTTCCGCCACATCTTGGTGATTTTCACCACGTAAGGCGCGAGCAGCGGGTTCTTGGTGATGATGTGTCCCTCGTCGGTGACGTTGATGATCGGGCGACCCAGGAACTGGTCGCGCTCGGCGATGTTGTTGACCGTATTGATCAGCGAGATGTAGGCGATGGAGAGCTGGGCGTTGTAGCCCTCCCTGGCGTAGGTGGCGAGATCGACGATGGTGATGTCAGCTTCGGGCCACGGTGTGCCCGGCCGGTCGAACATCTCGCCATCGCTGCCTTGACAGAACATGTCCATCGCATCGGCCATTTCCAGCAGACGCATGCGCCGGATCTCGGGCAGGGTCGTGTCGCGACCGCGCTCGCGCAGCGCATCGCGCACGTCGCGCGTGAGCACTGTGCGCTGCGCGGTCACGCAGTGCTGGGCGGCGGCGAGGATGCACTGGCGGATCAGGCTGCGGTCGGCGCGGGTCATGCGCGCTTCTTCCTTGTCCTCGCCGCCGGTGATCATCAGGCGTGCGGTAATCTCCAGTTCGCCAAGCACGTCGCGTTGCTCGTCGCCGTCGGCCGCCGCGTCGTCTTCGTCCAGCGCATCGGCGTCGAGCGTCTGTACCTGGCTGGGGGTGTCTACCAGCCGGTGCGCATCGGCGAACGGGGTGAGGCTGACGCCGGCACCGGGGGCGAGCTTCACGCGATTGACGGTGAGCCCCAGGCGTGCGGCGAAGTCGCCATACAGGCCGAAGGAGTTGCCGGCTTCGACGATGAATAGCCGCGGCCGGTAGATGGCCGTGACCTGGTTGAGCAGGTTGTTCAGCGTGGCCGACTTGCCGGAGCCGGTCGGGCCGGCGAGGAACAGGTGGGCGTTCATTTGCCGATCGAGGCGGTTCAGCGGATCGAAGGTGATGGTGCCGCCACCGCGGTTGAACAAGGTGATACCCGGGTGGCCCGTGCCCTGGCTGCGCCCCCACAACGGTGCCAGATTGGCCGCGTGCTGGGCGAACATCAGTTGCGTATACCACTGGCGTTGGTCTTTCGCCGGGTTGTAGACGCAGGGCAACCAGCGCAGGTAGGTATTGAGCGGCGCGACCTCGTCTTCTTCGCGTACCGGCTCCAGTCCGGCACCGAGCAGCACGTTGCCCAGTTGCAGGCCGCGGGCGTCCAGTTCCGCCTGGTCGCGGCCACGTAGGTAAAAGGTGAGGGCGCCCCGGTGCAGCTTGTGGGCGCTGCCGATCAGGCCACGGGCCTGTTGCACATCGGCGCGGGTCTGTTCCGAGGCCAGGGTGTCGCCCACTGCCTTGCGGCCGAGGTGGTTGAGGTGCGCTTCGAGCACATCCTGCGGGGTGATGACCAGCGTGAGACACATCAGCGTGTCTTCGGGCATCTGGTCGAACAGCGCGTTGATCGCGTCGCCCTTGCGGGTTTCGCCGGTGACATGGCCGGTCGACGGCGGGGTGCGCAGGCGATCGACGGCGATGGCGCGGTGCGGCATCCCGTCGAAGTACCACAAGCCCTGAGCGGCATCCGAGCGCGGCTGACCGAAGAACAAGCGCTGGCTGAAATCCGTGCCGCTGGCCAGCTCGATCTCGCCGGGCTCCTGTTCGTCCGGGTAGCGGGTCAGGGCATAGAACCGCTCGCGGTCTTCGGCGGCGGGGCCGAGCAGGGTTGGATTGGGATTGAACCAGCGCAGCAACCAGGCGTGGATGTCTGCCGCGCCAAGG
This sequence comes from Pseudomonas turukhanskensis, assembly GCF_027922365.1. Classification (GTDB taxonomy): domain Bacteria; phylum Pseudomonadota; class Gammaproteobacteria; order Pseudomonadales; family Pseudomonadaceae; genus Aquipseudomonas; species Aquipseudomonas turukhanskensis. The sequence goes on along the minus strand of NZ_BSFN01000030.1, from coordinate 16,166 downwards.
CGTCGGGCGCGCACGCCGGCATGGGCCAGCCCGCCGACGAGGCGGTCGCAGACCCGGTTGAGGGCCTGTTCGGGCGTCTGCCCGCGGCGCTGGGGTGCCTGGCCGACACGGCGGTAGACGACCAGCCGCGTGCGCCGCACCTGGCCGCGCCAGGGCAGGCGGGTGACGGTGCTGTCCTCGAACAGCCCGCCCGGCTTGGCGATGGCCTGCAGGTGGTGGCCGAAGAAGCGCAGGTAGAACTCGGTGAAGGCGGTGCCCTGGGCGCGGGGCTGGATGTAGCCGCGCAGCTCATCCAGGTAGCGATCCCAACTGGTATCGTCCTGGGCGTAGAGCTGCACGACCCAGGGGTTGTCCTCCAGCTCGTCGAACGAGTCCTGCAGCACGTTCTCCAGGGTGTCGCGGACCTGAAGCAACCAGTCGGGTTCACGTCCCTCAGTCCCGACCGGGAGCAGTTCGTAGAAGGCCGCCACCGAGGTGCCGTCATCCAGCAACACGCACCCCGATTCGGGCAAGTATTCCACCCACGGCAGCAGATCGACGAACGAGGGTGCCATGTCGTACAGCGCCTGCTCGTCGGCTTGGGTGGCCGGGCGATGCCGGGTATGTGCGGTGCCGGGCTCGGCAATGCCGTGGGCGCGCAGCGCCTCGACGTGACGACGCCAGGCATCAGCAGGCGACGCTGCTTCCTCAGTCTGCGGCCGGCGCTTGAACAGGGGCCAGGCCATCAGTAGTCCTCCAGCCGTTCGCCAGGCAGGGCGTACTGCACCCGCTGGTACAGGGGAAACAGGGTGGTGTAGCCGGGCACCGGCACTGGGTCGCTGCCGGCCAGGTGCGGGAACACATACATCAGCAGATCGGGGTTAGGCAACCGGTGAAACTGCCGGTGGATTTCGTTGGCCGCCGTGCGGGTGTAGCGCGCCTGCACGCTCGGCGCGGCCTGCACGTCGGCCTCGGTCAGCGGCCGGCGCAAGGCCTGGCGTGCGTCGAGCAACTGCCGGGCCGCCGGACCGCCGCCCGCGCTGCCACTGGTTTCGACGTTCCAGATGTCGAGCATGGTCCTGTGGTCGTGCGGCAACAGGTCCTCCTTACTGGTGGCGCAACCACCCAGCACGAGCGCGATGCCCAGCAACGCCAGGCCGTCAGTCCATATCTTGCGCATGGGGCAGTCCTCCAAGGCGGTGATCGACCCGGCGACCTTTTGGGTCGTAGTCGATGGTCAGGGGTTCTTCCAGATGCACGGCCACTTTTGCCCCGGGCTTGACGTAGACCGCCGCGAACGCCTGGCCGTAGAGCTTGTTGACCCAGGTGGACATGTCCTGCACGCCGCCGGCGAGGATGCGACCCATGGCTTCGTTCGCGCCGATGCCGACTGTGCCGACCGAGCCGTCGCTGCTCATGTAGGAGACCTGGCCGCTGTCTGAGTCGATCAACGAGGCGACGCCGGCACCGGCGGCGGTGATCAGCGCCTGCGTGCCGAGGTACTGCTGGGCGTTGCTGCGCCGTTGGCCGCTGACGCAGGGGATGCCATAGGGGTCGCTGATCCAGCCCAGGCCGTCCTGTGTGTTGTTGCCGCTGTTGTTCTGTTGGCGGTTTGCGCCGCGTTGACCGTCTTCTGGAATGGTGCGGATGGTGCCGTCCTCGAAGACGAAGGTGACGCTGCGGATCTGCCCGCGTACGCAGGAGAGGGTCCAGTCGCCTGAGGCGGTGCCGCTGACCACGGCACCGGCCACGTCGGGAATGTCGATGCCGTTCGCGGTGAGGTTGTCTCGTCCGATCAAGACTTTGAAGGGGTAGGGATCGTTGACGGTGCCATCGATCGGCACGCGGCCGATCAGCGCGGTCATGGCGATAGAGCCCATCAGCGTGGCGTTGCTCGGCACGGTGTAGACGGCCGTCGTCTCCGGCACTGCAGCCGCGCGGCGGCCGGCGTCGACGGCAGAGGCGGCTGTGGTTTCGAGGGTCTTCTGCGCTGGTGCGAAGCGGGTTGGGAAGCTGAAGCTACCGGCATTGCCGGAGGTGCGCTGCTGGCCGTCGTCGCGTCGGTCGTCCGGTTCGATCCAGCGCAGGGTATCGCCAGCCAGGCCGTCGCCCGGCTCAAGGCCCAGGCCGACCGGTAGATCGGCGGGGTTATCCTTGCCGATGCCATCGAGCCGCTGTTGCAGCTCCTGCAGCAGGCCCTGGGTTTGCTGCCTCTCGCTGGTGACCTGTTCGCGGTCCTGGTGCAATTGGTTGCGTTCGCTTTCGAGCGCGCTCTGGATGCGCCGGTCGATGGCACCTTCGCGTTGCCGCAGGCGCTGGTTTTCCTCGCGCTGGGTCTTGTTGTCGCTCAGTGCGGTCTGCAACTCGGTGCGCAGTTGGCGGACCTGGGCGACTAAGGTCGCCACGGTGTCGCGCGGGGTGTCGCCCTCGATGCCGAGCGCTTTCGCTTCATCGGGTGTCAGCCGGACAGCCTCTTCCGGCGTCATGGGTGCGTCGCTGCTGCCGGAGAACAGCCTGACGCCGACGAACACCAACAAGAGCGCCAGGGGGATCATCAACCACTTGAGCAGGCCGTTACTGTGCATCGCGGCCTCCATCGTCGAAGCCGGGTGCTTGCGGCACCGGCAGGTTGATCGACGCATCGACCGGTGCAATGGCTGGCAGCAGGGCCTGTGGCAGGCCGTGCCCACGGGTGATGAGGTAGACGACGGTGGTGTCGTCCGGCGTGCCGCTCGGCCCCAGCGTCGGATGCTGGAAGGTCGCGGTGAGGAAGTGGCCTTGCAGCGCGCGCGGATCCAGGTCGAGCCAGTGTGCGGCGCTGTTGCGCAGGCGCACGGCGCTGACCCACAGGCTGTCCAGACGCCATGCCGCGAGCGCTTGGGCCTGCACCGGCAGCGTCGGCAGCAGGCTGTCCAGCGGCAGGTCACGGCGCAGAGTGGCGCGCGTGACGCCCGGCACGGGTTCGACGGTGCGCAGCGGTGCGTAGAGGTTCTGCGCCGCGTAGCGGGTCAGGACGACGGGCTGCGGTGTCTCGCGCACGGGCGGAGGCGTCGCTGTACTGTCGTCGCCTGTCTCGGTGCGCGCAGCGGGCGACGCGGCCTCGATGATGCGCACCGGCTCCAGGGACGGCTGGCCGTCCTGGGCGGGTTCGGCAGCGATGTCGATCAGGAGCACGGTGCCGGTATCGGCGTCCTGCAGCTGCAGCCGTACCGGCTCGATTGGTTCGCTCGCCAGCAGGTAGAGGGCACCGGCGGCGCTCTGTACGCGCAGGCGGTTGTCGACCGATGCAGGTACGCCCACGCGGATGTTGCGATCGACGAACAGGATGCGTTCCTGGCCAACCACGAGCGGTACGGCAAGCGGCAGGCGTTCCCAGCGCAGGATCTCCACCGCTTGGGCGATGGGCGTCGCCAGCATGGCCAGCGCGCTAAGCCAGGTGAGAGCTCGATATTTCATGGCGTTTCTCCTTGCTGCCCCAGGCCGCCGCGGGCGGGTTGCTCCGGTGCGGGAGTGGCGATGCGCTGTGGGGCTGCCTCGTAGCAGTCGAGCGCGAGACCGAACGGGTTGCGTGCCGGATCGACATCCACCCTCACGACTTTGATCGGGTAGCGCACCAGCGCCCGCTTGACCTGTTCCGCACCGTGGTACTCGTCCGCGCTGATATCGAGCGTCACCACCCAGTCCCGCTCGGACAGGACCCGCACCCGTGCGCTGGGGTTGTCGCCGTAGCCGCGCCCCGGAATCTCGTAGATGCCGCGCACCCTCTGACGCAGTTCGCCGGTGTTGCGGCGGTAGTCGTAGTCGGCCTGCAGAAAGGCACGGCAGGCCGGGGTGAAGTACGGCGAGAGCGCGTGCAGGTTGCGCGCGTAGTCCTCCTCGCCGTTGCTGGGCCAGCGGTTGAGCTGCTGGAACACATAGAAGGTGAAGGCGTAGACGGACTCGGGCGGCACTTCCCACCACTTGCGCGTACTGCCGGAGCGCAGGTCCGGCGGTACATGGATGGTCAGGTCGCGCGGTGCGCTCCACCAGCCGACGCCCATGACCAGCGCCAGTACCACCAGCACGCTGGCCCCGATGCGCAGGGTCTTGATGTGGGCGTCGAGCCGCAGCACCTCGTTCTTGAACCGGCTCACCGCGCCTTGCTCCTGCGCGTGCTCCAGTAGCCAGAGCGGGTCACCAGTTTGTGGCCCCCGCTGAACGCGGCGAGAAGCGGCAGGTGAACGGCGAGCCACCACTGCAACTGCCGGTACAGCCAGGTTTCCGGGCGGCCACGCTTGAGCCGGCGCAGCGTACCGCCACCGATGAAAATGCCGGCGGTGACCGTCAGCAGGATGGTCGTGGGGACGATGGCGATAGTCGCAAACAGGACGGCCAGCGCAATACCGCTCAGGAGGCCGATCACGCTCGACGACCCGGCGCAGACCCACAGTTCATTCGCCGTCAGGCCGCGAACCACCACGGGGTGACGGTTGAGACGGTGGGGCAGGAACGCTACCGTCCCGTCCGGGCGGATGTCTTCAGTCATGCCGGCATCCTCGGTTCAGAGAACGCCGATGGCTTCGGTCAGCAGCCAGATGCCGACCACCAGCAGGACTGCGCCAACGGCCACGGTCAGGCCGAACTGGCCCCAGGTCGAGCGACCGATGTGGATTTCGGCATAACGGGTGTAGGCGTGGTAGCACACGCCGACGAACATCGAGGCGACCACCAGTAGCGCAATGAGCATCACGATGTCGTAGCCGTAGTTCTGCAACGTCTGCATGATGCCCGTACCAGTGCCGCGCGATGGGCTTTCCAGGGTGGGCAGGGCGGCGTGGGCGAGTGGTGCCAGCACGCCGAGCATCGACAGCGTGACCAAGTGGGCGAAGCGGTGGGGGCGCAAGACAGGGTAGAGCGGCGGCATGATGGCGACCTCTTACGAGAGCAGGAAGAAGGTCAGCGCCAGGTACAGCGCGACAAAGCGCACCACGACGACCAGGAACTGAGGTTGGGAAAGCTGTTGATCTGCCCAGCCGACGTAGGCCGAGCGCATCGCCCAGACGCCCCACACGAGCAGTACGGCGAACACCGCACCGGTCAGCACGATCGACACATCGGACGGGGTGATGCCGCTGTTGGCCTGGAAAGCGGCGGTCTGCGCGGCGTTCATGGCGCAGCTTCCGGTTCGGGAGGCGGGGTTACGCTCTGGCGGTAGTCGCCGAGCAGCACGGCGGGGTCGCGCGGTTGGGCACGCGATGGGCTCAGGTAGTCGCGGATGCCGGCGCGCATGCCTTCGAGGTCGGCGCTCAGGCGGGCATAGTCGAAGTGGTAGCGGGCACGTTCGTCGTGCGGTTGCGCGGCTTGCTGCGCGACGAGCCGTTCGATGCTGTCGAGCTGACGCAGTGCGGCGGCGAGTCGGGCGTGCTCGGGCGTGGCATCGTCGGCGCAGGCGTGGCCGGAAACATGCAGGCCGAGCAGCAGTGTCAGGATCAGACCGGGTGCGGGATGCCTGTCGGCTGGAGGGAGAAGTCGTTTCGACATTTGCCAATCCACGATGTGCGAGGAATGGCGAAATGTTCTTCATCTATTGAGGATGACGCCGCAATGAATGCGGGATTGGTCATGATCGGCTTGTTGGCTACGCAGGCGCGGCGTCGGTGGCTGTGCTCGATCACGACGGGCCACGAACGGATCATGCCGGGACAGGGTGAACGGCCGGGGTAGGTTGGCACTCAATGCGGATTAGGGTATGTGAGTAATTTTTGTTTTTGTGCCTTTTGGGCTACATTATTGCCTTTATAGAATAATTTTGATGCCTGGGGGCTACAGTGACAACGCTTTCTGACGTCTCCGAGATGCTCAAAACTGCTCGCCGGGAGGCCGACCTGAGCCAGGAAGAACTCGCTCAGCGGGCCGGCGTTGCACGTTCTACGGTAGCCCGTATGGAGACCCTGGCCAAGGGTGACATGAGCGTATCGATCCTGGTTCGCTTGCTCGAAGCGGCTGGCTACGACCTGAAACTCGTGAGGCCCGGCCATGTGCGCACGGTAGAGGACATCCTGGCCGAACAACGCCGAGGTGATGCCTCATGAGGCTTGACGTGCAGGTCGGCGGCAAGACGACGGCCCAGCTCTATCGTGAGCGTGACGAGTACGTCCTGAAGTACCTTCCCGGCACCGATCCAGCTGATTTCGTCAGCCTGACCATGCCGGTGCGCGAGGAGCCCTGGCGCTGGCCGCGCGACCTGCATCCCTTCTTCCGCCAGAACCTGCCCGAAGGCTACCTGCTCGGCATCATTCGAGAGGAGTTCGGTCCGCTGCTCGATGGCACCGATTTGTCGTTGCTGGCCGTGGTCGGGGGCATGGGTATTGGCCGGGTCACGCTCACGCCCGAAGGCGGCACGCCGGGTGCCGATATGGAACCGCTGCAGGTCGAGCGTCTGCTGACAGCCGATAACACCACCGAGCACTTCGCCGCGCTGGTGCGCCGCTACGCGCGCGCGTCGATCTCGGGCGTGGTGCCCAAATTCATCGCGCCACAAGACGCTCTGTCTGGCGTGACCGATCCGCTGGGTAAACCCACGCTGCGCACCAGCCATCACATTATCAAGGGCTCGGACGACAGTACGCCTTATCTCGGTTTCAACGAGTTCTACAGCATGCGTGTGCTGGAGCGGCTCAATGTCGTGCCGGTTGCCAAGACGCGCATGTCCGACGACGGTCGTGTGCTGGTGGTCGAGCGCTTCGACGTCGATGAGCGCGGCGTTCCCACCCACGGGCTCGAAGACGCTTGCGGCCTGTTGGGTTTGCCGCCGCACGAGAAGTACGCGACAACCACCGAGAAGATCCTCAATGCCACGCGCGCCTATCTGCCGGCAGCGCAGGTACGCACGCAATTGGAGCAGCTCGGCTGGCACCTTCTGATCAACTACGTGGTGCGCAACGCTGACTGTCATGCAAAGAACATCGCGTTGTACTACACCTCGCTGACTGACGTGGGCTACACACCTGTCTACGATATCGTGACGACACAGGCTTACCCGCGTTACGCGAACAACCCTCCGGGTCTGCCCATCGACGGCCGCCAGACATGGGCCGCGGGGAAGACGCTGGAGCGATTCTTCAATGCGCGGTTGGGCATCGCACCACGGCGCTATGCCGAGATGATCGAGCGCCTGTGCGAATCGGCCGTGATCGTGGGTGAGGAGGTGATCGAGGCGGCCAAGAACGAGCCGCGCTGGCACACCGTTGCCAAGCAGATGGTGCATGCGTGGAACCAAGGCATGTCGTCATTGCGCGATCCCAAACGGGCGGTGCAATTCAGGGGGCTGGATGTTGCCATCGCGGCGGCAGGGTTCTCCGACCCCGAGCCCGCAGAGAAGTCGGGTGTGACGATCGGACGGTCGGAGCTGCTGGCGCCACCGCGCCGTAAGCGCTAATGCTCTGTTCGACCTGTACCTCGGTCGGCAGCATGTGTAGTCCGCAGGGGGATTTCAAGCACCGCCACGCACTAGTTGGCGATCACAAGTATTTTTTGAAGCTGGCTGCGGTGATGTTCACCGCCAGCCCGAGCAGCGCCGCGCTCGGCAGCAGCACCAGTAACGGATGCACGCTGATGGGCAAGGTGAGGTAGATGATCCAGGGCAGGATGGCCAGTGGCATCAGGCTCGCTTTGGCGCGGTGGTAGACGAAGCCCGACTCTCGGCCTGCGCCGAACTTGCGAATGTCGCGCCGCACCAGACCATCGACCAGGCCGACGAGGGCCGCCAGCAGAAACAGCGGCAGCGTGAGCACTAGGACCAGTAACCGGACGATGAACGTCAGCGTCGTGAACGCGGCGGCGATCAGGTAGTTCTCGCTCCAGACGTAGACCTGGCTGATGTAGTAACGCAAGTCCCGGGCATCGCTATGGCTGGGTGCGCGGGCGCGCGCCGATGCCTGGCTCATCCAGTCGAGCAGGCCGCTCTTCACGAAGATCCATTCGTAGGTGACCTCGACCAGTTGGTGCGCAGTTCGACCAGGCTCCTGTACCACGGCGCTACGGGTGAAGTGGTTGGAAAGGTGGTTCAGCTCGTAGTTGAGCATGCCCTGCGCGTGGCGCCAGCCTTGCTCTGGCCAGAACAGGTGCATGCCGACGCACTCGATGATGATAGACAGCAGCAGCGAGCCGATCAGCACGCCGAGCATGCGCAGCGGCAGGCTGACTAGACTCGCGAAAAACCCTTGTTGGCGGCTTTGCTCGCGCTGGGTGGTGGTGGCCGGGTCCCTCATGGCCTGGCCTCGCTGTCGGCGGTATTGCCCGGGTCGATCAGGTGACGGAAGCCGTCGACAAGGTCGGCGGGCAACGGTTGATCCTGCAGGCCTGGCAGGCCCTGGTTTTCCCACCAGTCACCGGCCTCGGCATAGTGCTGACGCATGTAACCGGCGAGTTGCTGCAGGTCGTCGGGCATGATTTCGTCTGGATCGGGGGCCGGCAGCGGCATGCGGATTTTCCAGAGCTGCCCGCCTTGCAGCAGCGCGAACGCCTGGCCTTTCGGCAGCCCGACCACGTGCGATGGCTCGATCAGCGGCACACTGGCGGTACTGATGCGGTCCTGTGCGTTGGAGGTGAAGTCGGTTGGGCCATGGATGTCGGAGCTGTCGGTGGCACCGCTGACCAGTGTCGTGGTGTAGACGTCCACTTTCGGCAGCTGGCGGGTGAGCAGTTCCGCGGTCGCGGTTTCGCGTACCCTCAGCATGAACAGGTTGTTGAAATTGCCAATGACCTGGCCCGCTTTCGCGCGGCTACCGACACGGGCTTCGATGTCGCTGAGCGTCTGGGTGTAGGCCGTGACTTGCAACCCGGCCCCGCCGCCCTTGTTGACCAGCGGCACGAATTCGTCACCCATCAGCTCATTGAACTCGTCCGCATGGACGTTGACCGGGACTCTGGCTCCCGCCAGGGAACCGGGCAGACCATCGTCGATGCCGAACTTGTAGATATGGCCGGCGACCGATACCAGGTCGGCGAACATCGAATTACCGACAGCGGCGGCGACCTCGGCATCCGATAGTGCATCGAGGCCGACATAGACCACCGCGCGCTTGCGGACGATCTGCATCCAGTCGAAGATCGGTCGCGGATCGGCCAGGTCCGCATAGTTCGGCGCGAGCAGTTGCGCGGTTTTGCCGGTTGTGAGTTTTTCCAGCAACGGCAACAGGCTGGCGACGATCTTGTCGAAATAGGTCCGGTCGTAACGCACGGCACTGCGCAGCCCGTCGAGTACCGGGTCGTAGACGCGGACTTGCGACAGGTACTGCTCCAGCGCGACCACACGCTTTTCCCGGCCGATCATGTTGCGCGGGATGTTTTTGTCGTTCAGCCGTCCTTCGAGCTGGACGATGATTTCCCAGGCCTTCGGCTCGTGTCTGGCGAAGTACTGCTGCGCGTATTCGATGAACAGTGCGTCGATGTTGACGACGTGCCGCTGGATCAGCAGGTAGTCGGGCCGCTGCCCCAGCTCGACCAGGGCGCGGGCGATGATGTTGACGAAGCGCCACGCGAACTCGCGGAATGCGGCCGAGTTACCCTCACCCGAAAGCTGCCCCGCGATGCGCGTGGCCACTTCGCTGATTCGACCGAAGCGGCCCACCGCGTTGTAGCGCGCACTGATGTCCGGCCAGCCGAGGTGGAAGACGTAGAACTCGCCTTCGCGCCCGGCGCGTTTGGCCTCCACGTACATGCGCTTGAGCAGATCGGCGTCGCCCTTCGGATCGAAGACGATCACCACCTCGTGCTCGCCTGCAGTGTTGCGCCGCCGAATGTCCTGGGTCACGAACAATTCGGCCAAGCGGGTCTTGCCGACCCGCGTCGCGCCCAGCACGAGCGAGTGCCCAACCCGTTCGCCGAGCGGCAGGCTTACGTCAATTTCGTTCGGTTCGATGCCATGCAGGCGCGGCAGACCACCGACTGGCGGCAGCGGGCGCACCGGGTTGAGCGCGATGTCCCAGGCGGTGAGCTTGGCCAGCTGCGACAGCGGAAACGGCGCGAACTCCAGCCGCTCTTCCAGACGCCTCGCCAGCAGGTAGGCCGGCGTGGGTTCGACGTAGCTGCGGAATTCTGGCCGGAACGTTTGCGTCAGGCGGTGCGTGTGCCGTTGTTCCCAGCGAAAGCCTCTGCCGATGAACAACCGTTGCTGGCTGACCGGCACGTCGCGACTGGTCAGCACGTAGCGCGGCAGCCGGCGGATGTTGCGCCGGTAACGCAGGATGACCAGCGCATCACGCAGGCGGATCGCGCCGAAGGCGAGGAAAGCCAGTGCGCTACCCAGGCCGATCGCTGGGCTCAGCGCGAGCGACCAGGGTGCCGCCACGGACAGAAGCGCGGCGGCGGCGCAGACCGCCACGGTGTACAGCTCCACCGCTGGCCGCAGCAGCACCTCGATCGCATGGGGCTGGGCCATGGCCGGCGCTTCACTGTTCGATGCCGGTCGCCGTGATCAGCACCGGGTAGTGACGCAAGCCGAGTCGCTCGGCGAGGTCGTCTCCGGCAACCGGTGCCAGCGGCAGCCCGGGTACCAATGCCCGCAGCGTGGCCAGGGCCTCGGGCGAGGCGATGTTGACCACCAGGCCTACGGCAGCGAGTTCGCGCAGGTGTGGTGCCCGCTGGCGTAGCCAGGTTCGAGAGCGTTCGTCGTCGCCGACGAGAAACAACGGCGGCAGCCCCGGCGCTTCGATTACACGGCGCGCCACCTCGCCCGGCGACAGCCGCATCGAGCGCACCGGCAGCATGTCGGACTCGCTGAATGCTCTGGCTGGCGGGCGCGGACTCTCGAAGCGTGGCGATGCCATGTCGCTGCGCGGTTGCAGGTTCAGGGCCTCGTAGTACGGCAAGGCCGAGGCTCCACCCCGGTCTGCGACAACGATTAGCGCGTCGGCATGAACAGGCACTGACAGCCACGCCAGAGAGAGGCAGGCGACGAGGCGGGGTAGAGTGTTCATGGCAGGTTCCTCCGGGTACTGATTTCCAGTCGGTGGTCGCCCTGTACGCGAGCCAGGTGCTGGCTGACGCTGTGGCGATAGCGTGCGGCCGGTGCACCGCCGGCGGGACGGTGGTAGCGGCCAATGGCGAGCAGCCAGTCCTCACCCGGGGTGTGCTGCTCACGCAGGATCTCGGCGGCGATGGCCAGGTTGCGGTAGGGATCGAGCAGGTCGCAGGGTTGTGCGTAGCGCTGCGGGTGGTAGCCGAGGTTGATCTGGCCGAGCCCCGCGTCGATGCGCGTGGCCGATGTGCGCCTGAGCGCCTGGCGCAGCCCGGTGCAGGCCTCGCCGCGGGTGGCGTAGCGCTGCGCCTTGCCCGCGACGTTGAGCGTCCATGGCCAGGGCACCAGACGGCCGCGCAAGCGAGTGCCGCTCTCCTGCAGAGCCACGGCGTACAAAACGGTTGAGGGAATGCCGGCGCGCTGCGCGGCGACCTGGTAGGCCGGCGGCGGGATTTCCTGCGCCTGGGTGGTGCCGGCCAGTACGCAGGCCAGCAGCACGAGCGAGGCGTGGCGCGACATTACGGCTGCCGCTGCCATTGCCCGTTCATCTGGCGCACGACCGCAGGCAGGTCGCCCGGCAGGCCCAACGATAGCCAGCGGCCCGAGTCGTGATTGAGTGTGATCTGGCCGCTGCGCACCTTGGCCGGGTCGATGCCGATGCGCTGTGCCCAGGCGCGGATACGCGCGTCGTCGGCGCGATTGTCGACGACGTAGATGTCGAATTCCATACCGGCGGCTTGCAGCCGCAGCGCGGCTTGATCGCAGGCCGGGCAGGCGTCCTGGACGAACACGGCGAGCCGTCCGTTCGCAGCTGGTGCAACCGGCGAGAATGCCGGACCGGCGTCGGGCAAGATGACACGCGGGATATCGGCGTGAAGCCGCTGCCAGGCGTCGTCGTAAGCCCGTTGGTAAGCGAGCAGTTTCTCGACGCGGTGGGCTTCGGCCTGGACCTGCAACTCCGCGTAACGGTGCCGTTCCTGGTCGGAGCGTGCCTCGATGCCCAACGCGGTGAGCGGATCGAGGTTGGGCGAGTAGACACCCAGCGGCCCCTGCATCAGATCCCGGTAGCGTGTCCATTCGTCGACGTTCAGACCCCAATCGCGCGCCTGCTGCTCGTCGGCGCGCTCGGTGGCCATCGGTCGCTCATGGCTGGGCATGTTGGCGGTGGTGAGGGTTTCCGCACCCTGGGCGAGGCTGCTGGTTAGCAGGACGATCAGTGCGGGGACGATATGGCGCTGCCTCATCTGCCCTCCTACTGCGGGGGAACGGGCAGGCGACGGGTGTCGTCACCGTGGCGGAACAGGGCACTGCTCCCCTCGATGCTTTCGAGATGCCAGCCGGCTTCCGTCTCGCCGGGACGCAGCAAACGAACCTGCGAGAGCTCGCCCGAGGCGGATGGAATAATCGAGAGGAATCGTTCTCCGGCGCGTAGTTCGGCACCGATCACCCGGAATGGTGGTTCGGCGGCCTTCGGTTTGGCGGGGGCGGCAACTCGTGGGCGGAGCGCGGCCGCTGGCGTCGGCCGAGGCTCGCTGAGCCGCATTTCCAGCTGCTCGATGCGCGCTTGCAGCGGCAGCAGGTTGTCCGTTGCAGGCTGGTTGCCGAGTGCTTCTTCGATCACGCTCAGCCGCTGCTCCAACGTCCGGCGCTCAGTTTCGTAGCGCGCCTGGGGCAGGGCGTCCGGCTGCTGCTGGGCGTGCTCGACCTGCTGGACCAGTTCGGCCAGGCGCTTTTCCAGCACGGCGACCTGCAGACCGGGCGCGCTGGTTTCGACCTGTGTTGCCAGACCAGACAGGGCTACATGGTCGATCACGACGGCGGCACTGATGAGCAGCAGCCAGGTGATTGCGGCGACGCGAATCAGCGTGCCGTGACGGTGCTGCCCATTGCCTGGCATCGTCATCATGGCTGTGGCTCCCCGGCGGAACCTTGCAAGGGAGCACTATCTGCAGTTGCCTGCGTCGCTTCGGCAGGCGTTTTGTGCTGCTGGCTGAAGCAGACGCTGCGCGTGGTGTGGTCGACGTGCAGCGCTCGTGCCGGCCCCGCCAGAGTCAGCAGGGCATCGCGCAGTTGCAGCGGGCCGAGCTGGTAGTGCGCCGCCGGCAACGGGAGGTTGCCCAGCGTATCGGTTTCACGTCCGTTGCAGAGCTGGTAGCCGGAGCGCTGCAACACATGATGCAGCGCATCGGCCACATTGGCGTGTAGCGTGTCAGGAATGGACACGTCGACCACCTGCAACAGCAGATCCTCCTGGGCGGCCGTCGGCGTCAGTTCGACCAGGGTGTAGCGGCCGTAGCGGACCACAGGAATGTACTCCGGTACTGGAGCTGCCACCTCATCGGGAACCGGAGGAGGAGGTGGGGGCGTTGCGCAGCCGGCCGCCAGAACGGCCAGCAGGAGGCAACTGCGGTAGGAAAGGGCGGCGTGCATGGCTAGGCTCTCGGCAAGGTCGAACCGACACCATCGCCATCCTGCGAGGCCATATCAGCAAACAAAGGGAATCGCCGTGTTGCCGATTTTTTGGATGCCCTACGCTGGCACCAACCTCAGTCGATGATCAAAAAAGCATCACCTGGTCAGGTGCCCACGGCTTCGAGCGATTCGGACCTTATCAAGCGGGTTATTCACAGCTTTTGTGGATAACTCGAAGCGCCCTTGTGCGGTTGGCTGCCGAGTACTGAGGTGCGATACAGTCGGGGGCGTCCATGAAGGCAGCACGGCCCTGGAGGATCGTCGAATACTGCAATCACTTTATCTGCCGCATATTGCACACGACTGCTGTGATGCCATGTAAACCACGACGCCAGAATTTGGGCAGTAGCTGCCGGTCAGCACGCGGCAGAGAACGGCAAGAGCGGGCATTGACGACGGGCAGGAAGCGGCCAAAAGCGGCCGGTCGAAAGCGACCACGATACCCGCTGCGATTTATTTGCTCCTCATAGATAGAACTCTACTCTGGCGAGTACCATAAATGATATTACCTACCATTTCCGCCTGTTATACCGGAACAGCTCTAATATCACCTTGAGCTGGGAGTAGGGTCTGCGCGCCGGATAGCATGCTGGTCAAGCTCGCGATTTCGCCAAATGGTCGAACCCCAGCCGAAATCGGCCGTTTGTGAACGGCTGTTTCCATTCAATAGGGCGCTGAAAGTGATTTGTGGTGAGCCGCACGATCTAGGATGTGTCAGTCTCAACTCAGTGCCGAATCGGATAACGATCGAGAGATATGTACGATACAGAAGCAGTACTGAGCCCTGATTTTCGCCTAGACCCGGCCGAGGAAAACGGGAGAGCTTGCCGCGATCTTTTCATGCAGACTTTCCTACCGGCTGAGGAACCAGATGCCTGGTATCCCAAACCGAATAGCGAATGGCATCGGCTTGCGCGGTAAAAACGTTGGCATCGACCTTGCTATGATTTGATGGATTCAAATCGGCGGGGGACGTCAATGAAGCGTTTTATCCAGGGAGAGCATCGAGGCCAAAGCGCGCTGCTTCCCGAGAGCCTGGATGACTATGTGGCGGACACCAACCCGGTGCGGGTGGTCGATGTTTTCGTCGATGAACTCGACCTTGGCCAGCTGGGTTTCGAGGGCGTCGTCCCAGCGGAAACCGGCAGGCCGGCCTACCATCCTGCCGACCTGCTTAAGATCTACATCTACGGTTACCTCAACCGCATCCAGTCCAGTCGCCGTCTCGAACGCGAAGCTCAGCGCAATGTTGAGTTGATGTGGCTGATCGGACGTTTGATGCCGGACTTCAAGACCATTGCCAACTTCCGCAAGGATAACGGCAAGGCAATCCGCGGCGTCTGTCGGCAGTTCGTGGTGCTATGCCAGCAGCTTGGCCTGTTCTCGGAAGCGCTCGTAGCCATTGACGGCAGCAAGTTCAAGGCGGTCAACAATCGCGACCGCAACTTCACCAGCGCCAAGCTGCAGCGGCGAATGGAGGAGATCGAGTCCAGCATCAATCGCTACCTGACTGCACTGGATACTGCTGATCGTCAGGAACCTGCCGTAGCGAAGGTCAAAGCCGAACGCCTCCACGACAAGATCGCGACCTTGAAAACTAAGCTGCAGGAGCTCAAGGAAATCGAGGTTCAGCTCAACGAAACACCGGATAAACAGATCTCCCTGACCGATCCCGATGCCCGCTCAATGAAGACCCGGGGCACCGGCGTGGTCGGCTACAACGTACAGGCGGCGGTCGACGCGAAGCACCACCTGATCGTGACCCACGAAGTAACGAACGATGGGGCTGATCGAGACCAGCTAAGCACCATGGCCAAGCAGGCGCGAGAGGCCATGGGCGTCAAGAAACTCTCGGCGGTCGCCGACAGAGGGTATTTCAAAGGCGAAGAAATCCTGGCGTGCCATCAGGCTGGAATCACCGTATTCGTGCCCAAGGCGCTGACCTCGGGAGCGACAGCGGCGGGCCGCTTCGGCAAAGGTGACTTCATCTATGACGCAGCCAAGAACGAGTATCGATGCCCAGCTGGGCAAAGCCTGATCTGGCGGTTCTCACGCGTCGAGAAAGGACTGAAGCTGCACCGCTACTGGAGTTCGCACTGCCAGGGTTGTGCGTTGAAAGAGCAATGTACACCGAGCCCACAGCGTCGAGTGAGCCGCTGGGAGCATGAGGCAGTGCTCGAGGCGATGCAGAGTCGCCTGGATCAAGCGCCCGAGATGATGCGAATCCGTCGCCAAACGGTCGAGCACCCGTTCGGCACGCTGAAATCCTGGATGGGCGCCACCCACTTCCTCACCAGAACGCTCGACCGGGTGAGTACCGAGATGAGCCTGCATGTGCTCGCCTACAATCTCAAACGCGTGTTGAATGTGTTGGGCAGCGGTGCCTTGATAGCAGCGATGAAGGCCTGAGGCCTGTTTTACGACTCTTGCAGCCCTCCAGCAGACGCGCCGAAGCCGAAAGTGCCATAGCAACCAGAATCACCTATTGCGCCTGATTGGGCCTCCGACGGTCTCCTGGGCACTGAGAAAATCCCCCGACAGTTGATTGCCATCACTCACTACGTTTTTACACAGTCTGGGCCGCTTCCTGCCGGTTACCACCGGCAGGCTGGGGGCGAAAAGCTGGCTCTAACGAGGAAAAGAAAAGACCGGCAGCCCGATGGGCCGCCGGCATACGAAGGTGGGTCAGGCCGCAACGAGCTGCCGTGCCAGTGCC
>NZ_BSFN01000029.1 GCF_027922365.1 Pseudomonas turukhanskensis | reverse complement strand
CTGCGCGGCTCCCGGCCGCTACGACCCCTTACGCAACGACTCCACTCGGCCTGGCGCTCAAGGGGCGGGTAGATCACAAGCGGTAGATCAAAAGCCAAATCAAATGCCCCTCACCCCCGACCCCTCTCGCCTGCCCGGCCGGCCTAGCGGGCGAGGGGCGACTTATGGCGACGATCGCATTTGATTTTGTAGGAGCCAGCTTGCTGGCGAACCCTGCAAACGCAAGTTCCGAACTACCTTTTCCAGGGTTCGCCAGCAAGCTAGCTCCTACGAAAAGCGGCCCCCTCTCCCGCTCGCGGGAGAGGGTTGGGGTGAGGGGCAGTTGATCTTGATCTGTCTTTTGATCTTGATCTGCCCGCCCCTTCAGGAGGCCGAGTGGAGGGGCTGCGCAGGGGGTTGAGCGGCAGGGAAGCCGCGAGAGCCATGATGGGCCAAGGATGGCCCGTCATGGCGTGCCCCCGGAGCAGTGCCGGAAGGAGGGAACCCGCAGCGCAGCGAAGGGCCGTATGCCGGGGGCTAGACCTTTTGGCTTCTTTTGGGTGGTCCGGCAACCCGGCAATGCCAAAAGAAACTCGCGCGTAAGGCGCGAAACAAAACGCCCAGCACACGCGGTAAAGAAGAACTCCACCACAACCGAAGCAGCGAATTTTCCGGGCGATCAGTGGCCGCCCCAAGCCACTCCCCTCCCCCCTCATGCTAGCCTGTCCCCCTCCTCCCCCCGCTCCCCATCCAAGCCAATGCCCACAACCACGCCAACACTCCTGCGTCACCACACTCCGTTTCTAAAATTCTGGCTAGCCCGCGTCTGCACCGCCAGCGGTTTCCAGATGCTCACCGTGGCCATCGGCTGGCACATGTATCAGCTCACCGGCAACGTGATGGACCTGGGCTGGGTCGGCCTCGTGGAGTTCCTCCCTCGCGTGCTGTTTATGCTGCACACCGGCCACGTCGCCGACCGCTATGACCGGCGCAAAGTCGCCGCCCTGTGCCAAGCGTGCCAAGGCCTGATCGCTTTCGCCCTGGTGCTAGGCAGCACCAGCGGCGAAGTCACCCGCGAGATGATTTTCGTACTGGCCTTTTTGCTGGGCAGCACCCGCGCCTTCGAAATGCCCGCCACCCAGGCATTGCTCCCCAGCCTGGTGCCCGCCGCGCTCTTCCCGGCGGCCATCGCGGCCTCCTCATCGGCCATCCAGACCGCCACCATCGTCGCCCCGGCTCTTGGTGGTTTTCTCTATGCGTTCGGAAGCATCTGGGTGTATGCGCCGACCACGGCGCTGTATGTGCTGGCCTGCGCGCTGATGCTCAGCCTGCCGAAGAATCAGGCCAAGCTGAATCAGGAACGCCCGTCGATTCATTCCCTGTTGGCGGGCATCCGTTTTATCCGCAGCCGCCCGGATATTTTCGGCGCCATTTCCCTGGACCTGTTCGCCGTGCTGCTCGGCGGCGCTACCGCGCTGCTGCCGGTGTTTGCCAAGGACATTCTGCTCACCGGCCCCTGGGGCCTGGGCATGCTGCGCTCGGCGCCGGCGGTGGGCGCGCTGTTAATGGCGTTCTGGATTGCGCGCTTTCCCATAAAGCGCAAGGTCGGGCGGGTGATGTTTATTGCGGTGGGCGTGTTCGGCGTAGCGACTATTGCCTTCGGCCTGTCGACTTCGTTCTGGTTCTCGCTGCTGGTGCTGGCCATTCTAGGTGCCGCCGACATGATCAGCATGGTGATCCGTGGCGCCTTCGTGCAGTTGGAAACCCCGGACGCCATGCGCGGCCGGGTGAGCGCGGTAAACGGATTGTTTATCGGTGCCTCGAATCAGCTCGGCGAATTCGAGTCGGGCCTCACGGCCCATTGGCTGGGCACGGTCAATGCCGTGGTGCTGGGCGGCGTCGGCACGCTGTTGATTACCGGCACCTGGTACAAGCTGTTCCCCACCCTGGCCCAACGCGAAACCCTCAGCGCGCCGGAAACCAAAGAGCCGTAATCACAGCAATTTATCCAGGGTAATGGGCAGCTGGCGAATGCGCTTGCCGGTGGCGTGATACACGGCATTGGCAATCGCCGCCGCGACGCCCACCAGCCCGATCTCGCCCACGCCTTTGGAACCCAGGGCGTTGACGATGGTGTCTTGCTCGTCGACAAAAATCACCTCGATCTCGCCCATGTCGGCATGCACCGGCACGTGGTATTCGGCAAAGCTGTGGTTCATAAAGCGGCCGAGGTCATGGTCCATCTGCGTTTCTTCCTGCAGGGCCATGCCGATGCCCCAGACCACACCCCCAAGAATCTGGCTGCGGGCGGTTTTCGGGTTGACCACCCTTCCGGCGGCAATGGCGCTCACCACCCGGCTGACGCGGACGATGCCCAGGGCTTCATCCACCCGCACCTCCACGAATACCGCTGAATGGCTGGCGGTCGCGTACGGCTCGCGTTTTTTGCTATCCGGCTCGGCATCCACCTGCGCCTGCATCTGCCCGCTGCCGCTGCTGCGTACGATCTCGGACAGTGCCAATTGCTTGGTAGGGTCTGCTTTCAGGCGCAAACGGCCATCAATGAACACCACCTGATCACGCGAAACGTCGGCAAACGGCGAGTCCTCGATTTTCTGCGCGGCTTCCAGCAGCTGTTTCTGCAGGGCGGTACAGGCTTGCTGCACGGCACTGCCCACCGACGAAATGGTAAACGAGCCCCCTTGCAGCGGCGCGGTCGGCAGGCTGGAGTCACCGATCAACACGTGTACCGCGTCGCTGTCCACGCCCATGGCCGCAGCGGCAATCTGGGTGAGTACGGTGTAGGTGCCAGTGCCGATATCGGTGGTGGCGCTGCTCACGTGCAGGCGCCCTTCACCATCGAGTACCACCCGCGCGCTGGCTTTCTGTTGCATGGCTTCCCACACCCCGGTGGCCACGCCCCAGCCCAACAGTTCATGGCCGTCGCGCATGCTGCGTGGCTCAGGCGTGCGCCTGGCCCAACCGAACCGTTCGGCACCTTCGCTGTAGCATTCGCGCAGGGCTTTGCTGGAATAGGGTTTGTCTTCGTTCTGGTTGCGCTCGGTGTAGTTGCGCAGGCGCAGTTGCAGCGGGCAGATACCAGCGGCGTAGGCCAACTCGTCCATGGCGCATTCGAGAGCGAAAACGCCGGATGTGGCGCCGGGCGCGCGCATGTCCAGCGGGGTGAATACGTCCAGCGGCACCAGTTGGTAATCCAACTCCACGCTGTCGCAGTGGTAGAGCATGCCGGACCACTCCACCAGATGTTCAGTGAAGTCTTCAAAGCGTGAGGTCTGGGCAATGGCCTGGTGCTTCACCGCCTGCAACTTGCCGTCGGCGTCGCTGCCCAGGGTCAGGCGCTGCACGGTTGGCGGGCGATAGCCAAAGGTGAACATCTGCTGCCGGGTAAGCGCCAGCCGCACAGACCGGTTGAGTTTGAGCGCGGCCATAACCGCCAGCGTCAATTGGTACTGCGGGCGCAGGCCTGAACCGAAGGCGCCGCCAACAAAATGCGCCACTACGCGCACGCTGCCAGGCTCCAGGCCGAACACTTGTTCAAGGTAAGTGCGGCAGTTTTGCGTGCCCTGGGTTTTGTCGTAAATCAGCAGGCCGCCATCGGGTTGCATCACCACCGTGGAGGCATGGGGTTCCATCGGGTTGTGGTGCTCGGCCGGGGTTTGATACTCCACCTCGACCTTGGCGCTGGAACGGGCCAGGCCAGCGCTTACATCGCCCCGCGGTTTGGGCAGTTCGGCGGGTGCTTTATGGGCCTGGCCGAGTTGCGCGTTGAGGTCGGTCTGGTGCGGCTCGCTGCGGTATTCGATGTGCACCTGCGCAGCCGCCATCCTTGCCTGCTCCAGGGTCTTGGCCACCACCATGGCCACCGGCTGGCCGCTGTAGAGAATGCGGTCGTTGTAGAGCGGGCGAAACGGCGAACCCTCGGCGGCGTCAGCGTCGGTATACGATTCGTCATAGCTGGCCAACTCGGGGCGATTGAGGTGACTGAGCACCAGCAACACGCCGGGGAGGGCCAGCGCTGCGCGCGCGTCGATATCGACGATTCGGCCATGGGCGATAGGGCTGGAAATCACCCAGCCATAGGTGAGATCGGCGCTGTGAAAATCTGCCGCGTACTGGGCCTCGCCAGTTACTTTGGCGTGGCCGTCGACGCGGTCCATGGGCAAGCCCATGGGCGCCTCCAGCGGCACACTGAACGGTTTGACGGTGGCGCTCATGCGGCCTCCATAGCCTGTGCGGCATCAGTAAGGGCACGGACCACGGCCTGGCGCGCCAAGGGAATCTTGAAGTTGTTGCGGCCCTGGCCATCAGCGCCATCGAGCAGCAGGTCGGCAGCCAGGCGAAAGTTCGCTGCAGTGGCCGGTTTGCCGATCAGCACGGCTTCGGCATCCGGGTTGCGCCAGGGTTTGTGCGCCACGCCGCCCAAGGCGATACGCGCCTGGCGAATGACGTGGCCGTCGATATCCAGCGCCGCCGCCACCGACACCAACGCAAAGGCATACGATTCACGGTCGCGCACCTTCAGGTAGTGGCTATGGGCAGCAAAGCCCTCGGCGGGCAGTTCGATGGCGGTGATCAGCTCGTTGTCGGCCAGCACGTTGTCGCGCTGTGGCTGGTCGCCGGGCAAACGGTGAAAGTCGGCAAAGGCGATCTGCCGCGCACCTTGCGGGCCGGCCACATGCACCTGGGCTTGCAGCGCAGCAAGGGCCACGCACATGTCTGAAGGGTGGGTGGCGATGCAGTGCTCACTGGCGCCGAGAATCGCGTGGTTGCGGTTCAGACCCTGGCGCGCGCTGCAACCTGAACCGGGCTCGCGTTTATTGCACGGCGTGGCCGTGTCGTAGAAATACAGGCAGCGGGTGCGCTGCAACAGGTTGCCGCCGGTGGTGGCCATATTGCGCAATTGCGGCGAGGCACCGGCCAGAATCGCTTGGGCCAGCAGGGGGTAGTCGTGCTGGACGCGTGGGTGCCAGGCCAGGTCGCTGTTGCTGACGAGCGCGCCGATCAGCAAGCCGCCATCGACGGTGTCGGCCACTTCGTGCAACGGCAAGCCGGTGATATCGATCAGGCGTTGCGGGCGCTCGACGTTTTCTTTCATCAGGTCGATGAGGTTGGTGCCGCCGGCGATAAAACGCGCATGGGGGCCTGCCAGTTGCACGGCCTCTTGCACTGCTGTGGGCCGCGCGTAAGAAAAGGGGCTCATGCCGCACTCCCCCTTTTGCCGAGCGCCGGGGCGCTGGTTTCCAGCTCGCCACGGCAAGCGGGCAAGGCGTCCTCGATGGCATCGAGGATATTGTTGTAGGCGCCACAGCGGCACAGGTTGCCGCTCATTTGCTCGCGGATATCGGCGCGGCTATGGGCGTGGTTTTCGCCGGCCATGGCCAGCGCCGAACAGATTTGCCCAGGCGTGCAATAGCCGCATTGGAAGGCGTCGTGTTTGATAAACGCGCGCTGCAAGGGGTGTAGCGCTTCGCCGTCGGCCACGCCTTCGATGGTGGTGAGTTCGGCGCCGTCGTGCATCACTGCGAGCGTCAGGCAACTGTTGATGCGCTTGCCATCGAGCAGCACCGTGCACGCGCCGCACTGGCCGTGGTCGCAGCCCTTTTTGCTGCCGGTAAGTTGCAGCTGCTCACGCAGCATATCGAGCAGCGTGGTCCAGGCGTGTACCTGGATGCGGCGCTGCTCGCCGTTGATGTTCAAGCGCAGGGTGTGTAGAGCGAACAGCTCGTCGCCGTCTGCTGCGGGGGTTGTCGTCATAGATGCCTCACGGTAATCGGCGGCCGCATCACACGGCGGCGCAGTTGGCTGCGTCTATGGGTTACGACTTGGCAGCAAAAGAATGTGTTCAGGTTTTTTGCCGGACGGGCTCGCGCGCCGATCTGTCCGCGAGAATGAGGTGGCGAGTGCGACTGGCACGCCGACCATTCATCGCACCAGAAAGCAAAAGGCCATCCCTCCTCCAGCCCCCATAAACGCTCACATCGCACCGCTTCGCTTACGGGCGCAGAGGCAGGCAACTGCTGCGCCGCCCCGTCCTTGACGCTCAGCGGGGGAACCATCTGAAAAAAAACGCAGTCGGAACCCTTGTCCCGCCAACTCGCTTAGCTCCCTTAGCATCTCCGTTGGCAACTCTGATTACCGCGAGGAGGCCTTGTGACTTTCAGCACCCCAAACGCCGCTACCGGCAAACGTAAACGACTGCGCCACACCCTCGGCACCACCACGGCGCTGCTGTCGTTACTGGCGGCCGGTCAGCTCTGGGCGTTCAGCCTCGATGATGTGGCGCAAAAGGCCAAAGCCCTGGCGGCGCAGAAGTACGTGGTGCCCAAAAGCAACTTGCCCAGCGAGTTCAGCGAGATGAAATTCGCGGACTACCAGAAGATTCGCTTCCGCCCCGAAAAGGCCGAATGGCAGAACCTGCAAACGCCGTTCAAGCTGTCGTTCTATCACCAGGGCATGCACTTCAATACGCCGGTGAAAATCAACGAAGTCACCGCCACCACGGTGAGTGAAATCAAGTACGACCCCAGCCGCTTCGATTTCGGCGACCTCAAATTCGACGCCAAAGCCACCGAGCAATTGGGCTATGCCGGCTTTCGCGTGCTGTACCCGATCAACAAGGCCGACAAGCAGGACGAGATCATGACCCTGCTGGGCGCCAGCTATTTCCGCGTGGTGGGCAAAGACCAGACCTACGGCTTGTCGGCTCGCGGCATGGCCATCGATACCGCCCTGCCGTCGGGCGAAGAGTTTCCCCATTTCAGCGAGTTCTGGATCGAGCGGCCCAAGCCCGGCGAGAAGCAGTTGGTGATTTATGCCCTGCTGGATTCGCCGCGCGCCACCGGTGCGTATCGCCTGGTGCTGAGGCCCGGCACCGACTCGGTGGTGGATGTAAAAACCCGCATGTACCTGCGCGAGAACGTCACCCAGCTCGGCGTGGCGCCGCTCACCAGCATGTTTTTGTTCGGTGCCAACCAGCCGCCGAAAACCCTCAACTACCGACGCGAGTTGCATGACTCCAGCGGCCTGTCGATTCATGCCGGCAATGACGAATGGATCTGGCGCCCGCTGAACAATCCCAAGCATTTGGGCGTGAGCAGCTTTGCCGTGGAAAACCCCAAAGGCTTCGGCCTGTTGCAACGCGGCCGTGACTTTTCTCATTACGAAGACCTGGATGACCGCTACGACAAACGCCCGAGCGCGTGGATCGAGCCGCAGGGCGATTGGGGCAAGGGCACGGTCAATCTGGTGGAGATTCCCACCGCCGATGAAACCAACGACAACATCGTTGCGTTCTGGAAACCGGCTTCGCTGCCGGAGGCCGGCCAGCCGATCGACTTCAGCTACCGCCTGCACTGGAGCCTGGACGAGGCGGCATTGGGCTCGCAGGAGTTGGCCTCGGTTAAACAGACACTGCGCTCTACCGGCGATGTGAAACAGTCGAACCTGATTCGTGAGCCCGACGGCAGCATTGCCTACCTCGTGGATTTTGAAGGCCCGGCCCTCAAAGCCCTGCTTGAAGACGCCCCGGTACGCAGCGAAATCAGCCTGGATGACAACGCCAAGTTGATGGAAAACAACGTGCGCTATAACCCCGAAACCCAGGGCTGGCGCCTGACCTTGCGCTTCAAGGTGAACGACCCGAGCAAGCCGGTGGAAATGCGTGCGGCGCTGGTTAAAGACCTGCCGGTAGAAGTACCGGCTGCGGTGGATGAGGAGCAAGCCGCCGCCAAACCCACGCCGCCACCGCCGCCAGCACCGGCGCCAAAACCCGCTGATGCCAATGCTCCGGCGCCTGCCGCCGAGGCAGCACCCGCGCCTGCCAGCGATGTACCGCCGCCGCCCCCTCCACCGGTGCAAGTACTGACCGAGACCTGGAGTAACCAGTTGCCTGCCGATGAATAAGCCAGCCGCCATCACCGTCCGCGAATACTTGGCCCACTTGCCGCTGAGTGAAGAGCAGCGCGCGGAGTTGAGTGGCAGTCGGTCGCTGCTGGAAGTACATCGGCGCCTGGCGGCCCAACCGGTAGCCGATAACCAGGCTGCCGTGCAGGCCTCGGTGGCCCAGCGCCTGACGCTGCTGAGCACCGATGCGCAGATGCTCGACGCCGATGCCGAGGGCCGCGTGCGCCTGAAAGCCACGCCGCCGATTCAGCGCACGCGGGTCATTCCCGAGCCTTGGCGCACCAATGTGCTGGTGCGTCTGTGGCGCAACCTGCGCGGGCGCGAGAACCCGCCGGCACCGGCCAAGCGCGAGCTGCCGTCGGCACGCTGGCGGCATGTGGGCTCCATACGCCGCTACATTCTGCTGGCGCTGATGCTGGGCCAGACGCTGGTGGCCGGCTGGTACATGAAAGGCATCATGCCGTACCAGGGCTGGGCGTTTTTCGAGTGGGAAGAAGTGCGCCAGCAAACCCTGATGCAGACCGCCACGCAGGTGCTGCCGTATTTTCTGCAGGGCAGTATTTTGCTGCTGTTCGGCATTCTGTTTTGCTGGGTGTCGGCGGGCTTCTGGACCGCGCTGATGGGCTTTCTGGAACTGCTAACCGGGCGCGACAAATACCGCATTTCCGGCGCCAGCGCCGGCAACGAGCCGATTGCCGCCGAGGCGCGCACCGCCATCGTGATGCCGATTTGCAACGAGGACGTGGCGCGGGTATTTGCCGGGCTGCGGGCCACCTATGAATCGGTGGCGGCGACGGGCGACATCGAACGCTTCGACTTCTTTGTGCTGAGCGACAGCAACGACGCCGATATTGCAGTGGCCGAGCAGCAGGCCTGGCTCGACCTGTGCCGGGAAACCCAAGGCTTTGGGCGAATTTTCTATCGCCGACGCCGGCGCCGGGTGAAACGTAAAAGCGGCAACCTTGACGACTTCTGCCGCCGCTGGGGCAGTGAGTACCGCTACATGGTGGTGCTAGATGCCGACAGCGTAATGAGCGGTGAATGCCTGACCAGCCTGGTGCGCCTGATGGAAGCGACGCCGGACGCCGGCATTATCCAGACCGCACCGCGCGCCTCGGGCATGAACAGCCTGTATGCCCGTATTCAACAGTTCGCCACCCGCGTGTATGGCCCGCTGTTCACCGCCGGGCTGCACTTTTGGCAGCTAGGTGAATCGCACTACTGGGGCCATAACGCCATTATCCGCATGAAGCCCTTTATTGAGCATTGCGCCCTGGCGCCGCTACCGGGCAAGGGCGCGTTTGCCGGGGCGATTCTTTCCCATGACTTCGTCGAGGCTGCGCTGATGCGCCGCGCCGGCTGGGGCGTGTGGATCGCCTATGACTTGCCCGGCAGTTACGAAGAGCTGCCGCCCAACCTGCTGGATGAGCTCAAGCGAGACCGCCGCTGGTGCCACGGCAACCTGATGAACTTTCGCCTGTTTATGGTCAAGGGCATGCACCCGGTGCACCGCGCAGTGTTTTTGACCGGGGTGATGTCGTACCTGTCGGCGCCGCTGTGGTTTTTCTTCCTGCTGTTGTCCACCGCGTTGCTGGCTACCAATACGCTGATGGAGCCGCAGTATTTTATGGAGCCGCGCCAGCTGTATCCGTTGTGGCCGCAGTGGCACCCGGAAAAAGCCATCGCGCTGTTTTCCACCACCGTGGTGCTGCTGTTTCTGCCCAAACTGCTCAGCGTGGTGCTGGTGTGGGCCAAGGGCGCCAAGGCCTATGGCGGCAAGCTGCGGGTAACCGTGTCTATGCTGCTGGAAATGCTCTTTTCCATTCTGCTGGCGCCGGTGCGCATGCTGTTCCACACCCGCTTTGTGCTGGCGGCGTTTCTCGGCTGGGAAGCCGTGTGGCATTCGCCAAGCCGCGATGACGGCTCCACTACCTGGCGTGAAGCGGCGGTACGCCATGGCCCACAAACGGCGCTTGGCGTGCTGTGGACGGCCTTGGTGGCCTGGCTGAACCCGAGCTTTTTGTGGTGGCTGGCGCCCATTGTCGGCTCGCTGATGCTGTCGATTCCGCTGTCGGTGTTGTCCAGCCGAGTCGGCGTGGGGTTGAAGGCCAAGGACGAGCAGCTGTTTCTGATTCCCGAGGAATACCAGCCGCCGCGCGAGCTGCTGGCCACCGATGAGTACAACCACGAAAACAACTGGCATGCCTTGCATAACGGCTTTGTGCACGCCGTGGTCGACCCCAAGCAGAACGCCCTGGCCTATGCGCTGGCCACTGCGCGCCACCGTCAGGCGGAACCGTTGGAGTGGGAGCGCACCGAGCAGGTACGCCATGCCTTGAAAGTCGGGCCGCAGCAGTTGGACGAGAAAGCGAAAATGGCCCTGCTCAGCGACCCGGTGGCGATGGCGCGTTTGCACGCGGCGGTGTGGGACGACGAGCCGGGGGAATGGATCGAGAGCTGGCGCGAGACGATTGCCAAAGATCCCCATGCGCCATTGTTGCCGTTGCCGGCGGTGGCGGGGAATGCGGTTCCGGCGTAGGGCGAATATCGCCGCGGGCGATATCCGCCGATCCGCATCAGCAGGGCGAACGACGGCGGATATCCGCTATGCGGATATTCGCCCTACAACTGGATTCCCG
The DNA here is from genome assembly GCF_027922365.1 of Pseudomonas turukhanskensis. Lineage (GTDB taxonomy): Bacteria > Pseudomonadota > Gammaproteobacteria > Pseudomonadales > Pseudomonadaceae > Aquipseudomonas > Aquipseudomonas turukhanskensis. Next base: position 29,469 of record NZ_BSFN01000029.1, on the reverse strand, counting down.
CCTTCGCGGGAATGACGGATATCGAACTTCAAACGTTCGTCATCCCCGCGAAGGCGGGGATCCAGAATCTCGAAGGGCAATCACACCAACGCCGACAACCGCACATCCGCTCCCAACACCCGCTGCAACTGCCCACTGGCGGTAAACACCGGCACCGACACGGTAAAGCAGAACGCATCGGTGGCCGAGGAGCGATACACCGGGGTGATATGGCTGCTCAATTGCTCGGCCACCGCCCGGAACCAGGGCCGCTGCGCCCAGTTGCGGCCTTTGCAGCTCGCGCCCCGCTCCAGTCCTGAAGTGCCCGATGCTGAGGCGCCCAGCCCCTCGGCAAACACGTTTTCACTGAGCTGAGTACCGTCGCTGTTGACCAGGTAGAACAGTTCAAAGCGCGGGTCACGGCGCAATGTATCGGCCAGAAATTCCTCGGCGCGGCCGATCTCGCCGTGCAACGCCGCCTCCATTGCCAGGCGCTCGACGCTAGCTTGCACGTCTTTGTGAATCTGCAAACGGAACGCGCCCAGACCATCAAGCAACCGGTCGCCGCTGCTGCGCACGGCCTGGCTGTGGGTCAGCACTTGCCCGGCTTTGCTGAGCAGGTCGGCGGCGACCCCGGCGATGTTTTGCACGTCGCCATTGATGGCGTGCACGGCGATGCCGATCTGCTCGGTGCCGGCGGCGATATGGCCGACGCGCTGGTCGAGCTGGTCCATGGCCGCGCGGGTATTACGCAGGTCTTCGCCCATGCGTGTCATACCGTCGCGGCCGTCGGCCACGGCGCTGTGCATATGCTGGCCGGCGGTGCCGAGCTGGGCCATGCCGTCGCGAAAGCGTTCGATAATCTGGCTGACTTTGCCGGTGGCTTCGGTGGTGTGGCCGGCCAGGCGCCGCACTTCATCGGCCACCACGGCAAAACCGCGACCATGCTCACCCGCCCGCGCCGCTTCAATGGCGGCGTTCAGGGCCAGCAGGTTGGTCTGCTGGGAAATACTGGCGATTACACCCAGCACCTGGCTGACTTCTTCCAGTTGGCCCACCAGTTGGGTGATGACACTTTCAAGCTGGGTTTCGCTGGCATCGATGGCGTCCACCTGACGCAACACTTCATCGCCCGTCTGCTGGCAGCTGCGCAACGTGCCGGACACTTCGGCGGCCAGCTTGGCCACCTGCGCAGCGCCGGGCACCAGCTCGCTGTCCAGGGTGGTGCTGACTTCCTCACTGGCACTGGCGATCAGCTCCAAGGCTTGCGCCAGGCTTTGCCCGCTGGCCTCGGTTTCACTGGCGATACGCGCCAGCTCCGGAGCATGGGCGGCGATATCCACCGAGGCGGCCAGGCTCTCGCCCAGACGCTGATGCAGCGCCCGGGTGAAGCCGTTGAGGCGGGTGTTGATGGGCTGCAGGTCGGACAGTTGACTGGTCAGGTCAAGGTTGTCCACCAGCAAGCTCAGGGCGCCGTCGTCTTCCGCGCGACGGGCCTTGGTGCGTGTTAGCAACATAGTGATGTTCTCCCTGTTAGGCACAGGGTCGTGCAAGCACAGTGCCATCACCTTGACGCCGGGATTTGTGGGCTATAGCGCAGCGACCAATAGAAGTTGCCCGATTTGAAGGCCTGCTTTGCCAGGCGAGCTACTTTGTAGGGCGAAGGGCGCGCGCTACCCAGGCAAGCGGCGAAAGCCGATGTAGCTCAGCACGGCCGAGGTGGCCTCGTACGCCATGGCGTAGAGGTTGAAGGTCTGCCCCACCGTGCCGTCCAGATACAGGCCGCCGGTGCGCCCCAGGGCTAGCGCGGCGAACAACAGGGTCAGCAGGCTCAAGGCCGGCCGGATAAACGCCGGGCGCACCGCCGAAGACAACAAGAACACCGCCAACCCCAGTTGCAACGCACCGTAGTAGGCGCGCACATCAACCACGGCCGAGCCTTGCATCAGAATCATGCCGGTGAGGGCGGCCATCTCCTGTGGGTAAGTGAAATAGGCCACGCCAAAACCGCCCAACACCAGGGCCTGTAGCAAAAGGAACAGTCGGGCGAACAGCATGGTCAGGCTCCGGCCTTAGGGGAAGGCTGAAGAATAGGGACCTCGACATATTTGTAAATAGCTGCCTGCTTCGGAGGGCCGCCAGCAGGGACTATGCTCCTGAGCATATTTCTCCCCTGGAGTTACTGCCATGCGCTGTTTAGCCCTTCTCCCGCTACTGTTCACAGGTGTTCTGCACGCTGCCGAGCCCATCACCATCGACGTGTACCGCGATGCCAACTGCGGTTGCTGCAAAGCCTGGATCAGCCATTTGCAAAACAATGGTTTCAAAGTGGCCGACCATGTGGAAACCAACATGAGCGCGGTCAAAACTCGCCTCGGCGTGCCGCACAACCTGGGTAGCTGCCACACGGGTGTAATCGACGGCAAATTCGTTGAGGGCCATGTGCCGGCGGCTGACGTTCTCAAACTGCGTGAGCGCGCTGATTTGATCGGTGCCGCGGTGCCCGGAATGCCGATGGGCTCACCAGGGATGGAACAAGGCGGCATCCGCGATGCCTATGCTGTGATCGGTGTGCAACGTGATGGCACCGAGCAGGTGCTGACCCGTTACGCAGGCGAGTGAGTTAACAGACCGCCGGCCTGGCGCGTGTCCAGCTGCACCGCAACACTAAAAGCGCCACGGATCAGGAGAAATACCCATGCTCTGGAAGAAAGGCCGACGCAGCGACAACGTGGTAGATGCCCGCGACAGCGGTGGTGGCGGCGGCATGCGCTTGGGCGGTGGCAAGGGCCTGAGCCTGGGCGCCGTAGCGATTATCGTGGTGTTCGGGCTGATTAGCGGGCAAGACCCGATGCAGATCCTCGGCCAACTGGCCAACCAGGCCGGTATTTCCACCGCGCCCACTCAGCAACAAGGCCATGCGCCAGCGGCCAATGATGAACAGGCCGAGTTCGTCCGCGCGGTGCTCGGCGACACCGAGGACACCTGGCGCGCCATCTTTCAACAGGCTGGCAAGCAGTACCAGGACCCCACGCTGGTGCTGTTTCGGGGAGGCGTGAATTCGGCCTGCGGCTTTGCCTCGTCGGCCACCGGCCCCTTTTACTGCCCGGGCGATCATCAGGTGTACCTGGACCTGGATTTCTTCAAGGAAATGGCTCAGCGCTTTTCTGCTGCCGGTGACTTTGCCCAGGCCTACGTGATTGCCCACGAGGTGGGCCACCACGTGCAAACCCTGCTGGGCATTTCCACCAAGGTGAATAACGCCCGCCAGGCCGGGGCCAAAATGGAAGGCGCCAACGGCTTGCTGGTGCGCCAGGAATTGCAGGCCGATTGCCTGGCCGGGGTATGGGCCTTTCACGCGCAGCAGCGCTTGAACTGGCTGGAACCGGGTGACCTGGAAGAAGCCCTGAACGCCGCTAATGCCATCGGTGATGACCGTTTGCAAAAACAGGCGCGCGGCCAGGTGGTGCCCGACTCCTTTACCCACGGCACCTCGCAGCAGCGCGTACGTTGGTTCAAGACCGGCTATGAGAGTGGCAAGGTCAGTGGCTGCGATACCTTCAAGGCGACTTCACTCTAGGTGCAGCAACCGAGGCTAAAAATGCTAGCCCCGTAGGCGCGGCTTCAGCCGCGATGCTCTACCATCCGCCGCTTCTTCCCATGCGGATATTCAGGTATGAAAATCGCCCTGCTGCCGGCCGCCCTGGCCCTGTTTTGCACCGTCGCCCTCGCCGAAGGCGGCGCCGTCGAAGATACCCCGGCGGCAAACGCCGATGCGCCACCCAAGGAGCTGGTCACCCAGGTTGACCATCTGGTGGCTCTGCTGCGCGACGGCTTCGCCACCGGCTACCCCGAAGCCACCATGAGCGCCACCCTGAACACCAGCCCGAGCTCGCAACTGACTCTGGCGGTATTCACGGTGGAAGGTTTTGCCATGGGTAACAGCTACAACCAGTACCTGGCCGTGTTCGAACCCGATGCCAATGAGGCCGGCGACCCGCATTACCGTCTGATCGATACGCTGCAGATCGGCGGCGACAACTTTCGCGCCATTCAAGACCTGACCAACGCCAGCGTCAGCCGTGATGAAAACACCGGTGTGATCCAGCTCAATCTGCCGGCACTGGCCAATACCGAGGATGACTCGCCCAACTTCCCCAGCCAGCCGGTGGTGATTGCCCTGACCCTGGAACACGACCGTTTGGCCGAAGTAAAACCCTGAAACGCCACGCCAGCAACATGCCGCTAGCAAGCGCAACGAAAGCGACTACTATGCCTAATCGTCGCCGTTGTCCGGGGTTTTCCAACCATGCGTCTTGCTGAGTTCATTGTCGCCACTGTCGACCGTATCGTGGATGAGTGGGAGGCCTTTGCCATGACCATTCGCCCGGCTGCCGACAGCATGAACCGCGCCGAACTGCGCGACCACGCCCGTTCCATTCTGCTGGCCGCTGCCCGCGACATGAACACCGAGCAGAGCGAGATGGAACGCGCGGCCAAGTCGATGGGCGAAGGACCGGAAAAAACCCCGAGCCTGGACGTGGCCGCCGCCAGCCATGGCGAACTGCGCCACCAGGTGGGGTTTGACCTGGTGCAGATGACCTCCGAGTTCCGCCACCTGCGCGCCAGCGTAATCCGCCTGTGGACCGATAGCCTGACGCAGATGGAACTGCTGCATATGCGCGACCTGATCCGCTTCAACGAAGCCATCGACGAAGCGCTGGCCGAATCCACCGCGGCCTATGCCGAACAGGTCAACCACTCGCGCGATATCTTTCTGGCCATTCTCGGCCACGACCTGCGCGCGCCGTTGCAGGCGGTAAGCATGTCCAGCGAGCTGCTGGCCGGACGGCCCGGTCTTGATGAAAAAGGCCGCAGCCACGTGCAACGCATCCGCAACAGCACCCGGCATATGGCGGGCATGGTCAACGACCTGCTGGAGTTCGTGCGCAGCCGCCTGGGCAACAGTTTGCCTATCGTGCGTACGCCCATCAGCATGGCGCTGCTGTGCCAGGCCGCCATCGACGAAGCCAGCGCCGGCCAGCCGCTCAGCGACCTGCGCTATGAGGCGATGGGTGAAACCGAGGGCGAATGGGACCAGGGCCGCATCGAGCAGTTGCTGCAAAACCTGATCGGCAACGCCCTGCAGCACGGCGCCAGCAACTTGCCCATTACGCTGCGCCTGATCGGCGAGCCCGACAGCGTGACGCTGACCCTGCACAACCATGGCGAGCCCATTGCCGAGAGCGCCATTTCCACCCTGTTCTTCCCGCTGGTACGCAGCACCAGCGACCGCGCCGGCGAAACCAGCCTGGGACTGGGGTTGTTTATCGTCAATGAAGTGGTGATTGCCCACGGCGGCAGCGTTCAGGTGATTTCGAACGAAGCCGAAGGCACCACATTTACGGTGATGTTGCCTAAACGCTAGCGCCTTTTGCGCTCGGAAACTCTCGACGCACGTGCTCTATCCCGCCCAATCCTCCGCAATCAGCCCCTGCCGGATATACCGATGGATCGACGAATACGGCCATTCACTCGCTCGGTCTGCATGTCCATGCTTGACCGGATTGAAGTGGATGTAATCGATATGGCGTTCAAGGTCTTCCTGCTCACGTATGCAATGCTCCCAGTAACGACGCTGCCAAATCCCCCGCTCGCGCTTGAGGTTACGGGACAAAGAAATGGGTTCTGCGCGGGGAAGCTGACGAGAAAACGCAGCCTTGATAAGCGCCCAACGAGTGGCGAAGTCGTAATCACCATCGGGCAATTGCCAGACGCAGTGCAGATGATCGGGCAATACCACTGCGGCCAGCGTTTCGAATGGATGGCGTTCGCGAACCTGGTGCATCACGTTGCGCAGCAGGTCGATATGGTCGGTAAGCAGCGTTTGGGAGCGGTTGTGTAGAGCAAGCGTGAAGAAGTAGGTGCCGCCTGGCACCCAGGCGCGGCGATAGCGCATAACCACCTTCCTTGGTGAGCGTGATAGGCGCGAGTGTATGAGAACGACAATTTTTCCGGGGGACGTTGAGGTATCAGAAGTCTCGGAATGATTGGTGGCTTGTTGCTCGCCCTATGCGGCCACGTACGTTGGGCTTCGCTTCGCTCAACCCAACCTACACTCGACCGTAGGTTGGGTTGAGCAAAGCGAAGCCCAACAAGCACGCTCGAGGCACGTACTATCCCGCCACGGGCGCGCCATACCCCGCCGAAAACAACAGCCCCAACACCACCGGCATCACCGCCGCGCTACCCAGGTTGCCAATCAGCACCAGGGACGCCACGGTGTGCGGTGCGCGTTTGTATTGCTCGGCCAACATGTAGTTGAGCACCGCCGGCGGCAGCGCGGCGAATACCCACAGGCAGGCCAGTTGCAGGCCTTGCAGGTCGAACAGTTGAATGAGCGGCCAGGCCAGAATCAGGCCGCTGGCCGGGCACGCCACGGCGCCTAGCAGGCCGACTTTCCAGGCGCTGAAATCCACATCGAGCATGCGCACGCCCAAGGCAAACAGCATCAGCGGCACGCAGGTGGTGCCCAGCATATTGGCCGATTCCAGAAACCAGTGCGGCAGGTGTAGCCCGGTGAGGTTGAGCGCCAGCCCGGCAACCGTGGCGAGCACCACGGGGATGCGGTACAGGCGCCACAGCGGCGTGGCCGGGTCGAGCATGCGCAGGCCCACGGTAAAGTGCAGCAGCATCTCAACGATAAACAGCACCACCGCCGCCGGCAGCGCCTTCTCGCCAAACGCCAGCACCATCAGCGGCAGGCCCATATTGCCGGTGTTGTTGAACATCATCGGCGGCAAAAAGGTCCGCCAGTCGAGCTTGAGCACGCGCGTCACGGGCCAGAGCAGCAGGCCGGAACCAAGCACCACTACCGCGCCGGCCATCGCCAGGCTGGCGTAATCCTGCAGCGCCGCCTTGCTGTCGGCCAGTACGGCAAAGATCAGCAGCGGCACCAGCAATTCCATGTTCAGGGTGTTGAGGCCGCGCATGTCCGGCTTGCGGAAATGGCCGTATAGCGCGCCGCAGCCGGTAATCAGAAATACCGGCAGCAGCGTGGAAAGAATCTGGGAAAACATTACCGCTCCAGAACAAGGCGTCTTAGATCGTAAAAGTCGGATCGTAAAAGTTGGATCGTTAAATCGGATCGTTAGCTTGGCAAGTATCGTGCCGAGGCACGAAGGCGCTTACAAGTCCTACTAGCGTGTTAATAGCGTCTAGCCAGCGCCTTTGCGCGCCAGTGGTGGCCTTTTTGACAGCCCGTCGTTTTTTTCGCCGCTATCGACGAATGGCGGCCCTTGAAAAATTCATGGGGGTAAAGTCGGACCGCTCTAGCTCGCGGTCAAGCGCCGTCAAACGCCCCGAAAGAGGGTCGACCCGGGCTGAGAAAACACGTCGCCACGGCGCGCCAACCGCTGTGGCCACAACTGGCCGAGCGCCCCTGCCAGCGTGCACGCCACTCCTCGACAACTGGAGTGCAAGTGATGAACAACCTGAAGGCCAGCCTGCTGGCCGTAACCGTTTTTGCCTGCGCCGCCGCCCAGGGCCAGGTACTGCAACGCGAACTGGGCGACTATGACCTGCAACTGGGCACGACCCCCACCCGCAGCATGGCCCAGGGGCTGGTGCAGCCGTCTCAGAGCGGCACCTTTCAAGGCGGTCTGGACCTCACCCACGACAGCGGCTGGTACCTAGGGCAGTGGTCGCCGAGCATGGGCATCGCCCGCGACAGCCAGTTGGAGCTGGACTCCTACAGCGGCTTCAAGCGCCCGTTCAACAACCGCTTCGGTTACGAAATGGGCCTGATCCGCTACAGCCACCCAGGCTTTAGCGCCAACGACAGCAACGAGTACTACGCAGGCTTGACCCTGCTCGACAGCCGCTTTGGGGCCGCCTTCAGCCAGGCACCCGGGCGCACCGACAGCACCTTGCTGATGAGCCTGGCCCTGGCGCCGGTGAAGATGAATGTATCGATGAAGTACGCCAACCATGCGCTGGACGATGCGGTCAGCTACGACGATGTTCGCTCGGTGCGCATGTTCAATGACTGGTCGCTGAACCTGTCGCGCCCCTGGGCCGGCATCGACCTGAACCTGTCGTACAGCGGTTCAAGCCTGAGCGGTTCGCAGTGTGTGGCCTATTCCGGGCACAACGGTTACTGCGAGGACTATGTGATGTTCAAGGCCGAGCGCTCGCTGTTCTGAGGCGCCCGGTCACTCGCTGCGAAACCGCCCCAGCTGGCTTTTAAGCTGGCGGTTTTCGCGGCGCACCTGCTCCAGGTCATCGAGCAGTTGCAGTGCCAGGGCGATGCCCGACCATTCCATTTCCAACTCACGCTGCAACCGCGCGGCACGTCGGCAGGTGATCAACGCCTGTTGGTCGAACTGCCAGGTGTCGGGGCCGCGCCCGGATGGGTCGATAATGCCGTGCTCGACAATTTCAATCAGCAAGGCGGCGGGAATCGCCACGGTCTGACAAAGCTCTTGCATGCCTAATGGGACGCTCATTGTCATTTGCTCCATTCGCTGCGGGGATCGAAGTCGACCTTCTGCGCCAGTTTCTCCCAGAGTTTGCGCGCATCGTCGCTGGTGGTTTTGGGCATCACGACCTTCAGTTGCGCATACAGGTCGCCACGCTCGCCGTTCTTGTTACCCAGGCCGCGACCTTTGATGCGCAGGCGCTGGCCGCTCTGGCTATTAGCCGGAATGGTCAGGGTAATGCGGCCATTGAGGGTCGGCGCTTCAACCTTGGCGCCCAGCGCTGCTTCCCACGGTGCCAGGGGCACGGTAAGCACCAGGTCGCTGCCTTGCACATCAAAAAGCGGGTGCGGCGCAAAGCGGATATTTAAGTAAAGATCTCCTGCCGGACCACCGCCCAAACCGGGGCCGCCCTGGCCTTTGAGGCGAATGCGTTCGCCGTCGACCACGCCCTGCGGAATTTTTACGTTGAGGCTTTTGCTCTGTGCAGGCTGGCCCATGGCACCGGGCAACTGGAAGGAGATTTTCTTCGCCTCGCCGTCCAGGGTTTCTTCAAGAAACACCGGCAGGTCCATTTCTACATCCTGGCCTTTGCGTGCGCGGTTACGGGCTTCTTCGGCGCCACCGCCACGGCGGAAGATCGATTCGAAGAAGTCCGAGTAATCGCCGCCATAGGCATCGGTAAAGGCACCAGCGCCCGGCTGGCGACCGCGTGGGTGCTCGAACGGGCGGCCGTGCTGGCCGTATTTGCGCAGGTCATCGAACTCGGCGCGCTTTTCCGTATCTTTGAGCACCTCGTAGGCCTCGGCCACTTCCTTGAAGTGCACCTCGGCGTCTTTTTCCTTGCTCACGTCAGGGTGGTATTTGCGCGCAAGCTTGCGGTAGGCAGCCTTGATCGCCTTTTCGTCGGCGGTGGGTTCCACCCCTAAAATCTTGTAGTAATCCTTGAAGTCCATCGAGTCTCCTGAAAACTACTGCGCTCGGTTAAGCGGCGTTGAAAGCCGATTCAAAAATGCTCATTGGCTGCAGCCAACTCCGCTTTTTTCATCGACTTTCGCCTTGCTTTCCCTTCGCTCGCTACGTTTTCAAATGTGTGGGGCTTAGCGTAACTGGCTGTCTTTACTGCCACGGCGGTTGTACCCGGCGCTGGCGGCATTTTCCTTGTCATGTTCAGCCTGACAAGTGACGCACAGGCGCACGCCTGGAATGGCCTGGCGCCGCGCTTCGGGAATGGCGGCGTCGCATTCTTCGCAGTGTTTCAGGCTTTCGCCTTTGGGCAGCTGGCTGCGGGCCCGCGCGATGGCGTCCTCGATGCTGCTGTCGATCTGCTCTTGTACGGCTCCGTCACTTGCCCAACCGCCGGCCATGGTCTGTCTCCCGGTTAGCTATTGCGTTGGGTACAGATATGGGCGCGCGGGCGGCTTTTTACAAGCGCGGGCAAGGGGCGGGGGTATGAACGGTCGGGGTTATTCCTTCACTTCCATAAACTCTTTGGCCCAGAGCAGGTAGTCCTCGGGATGGGTGTACTTGTGCGACAGCTCCGAGGCACTGAGGTCGCTGGCCACCACCTGGCGCTGTTCACGCAGGCAGTCGTAGGTGGCTTTGATCGCGGCGAAGTAGGCGGCGTGACCGTCCACCACAATGCGCACGCCCAAGCTGGCCAGGCGGGCATCGTCACGCAGCGACGGGTTGCCGTAGGTCACCAGCATGATCGGTACGCTGAGGTGCTGGGCGATCTGCTCCAGGTGTTCGAAGTCGGTGATGCCGACCATGCAGATGCCATCGGCACCGGCGCTCTGGTAGGCCACGGTACGGGTGATCACTTCGTCCACCGGCAGCACGCCGGCGTTGGTGCGGGCAATGATCGCCAGTTGCGCATCCACGCGCGCTTCGAGGGCCGCGCGAATTTTGCCGACGCCCTCTTCCACCGGAATCAGGTCGGTGGATTTGCGCCCGAATTGCGCGGGCAGCAGGGTGTCTTCCAGGGTCAATGCAGCCACGCCGGCACGCTCGAGTTCCTTGACGGTGCGCATCACATTGAGTGCGTTGCCGTAGCCGTGATCGGCATCGGCGATGACCGGCAGGTTGGCGACGCGGCCGATGCGGGTGGCCTGCTCGACGAATTCGCTGAGGGTGATCAGCGCAAAATCCGGAGCGGCCAGCACCTGCAAGGAGGCGACAGAGCCACCGAGAATGCCGACCTCAAATCCCAGGTCGCCGGCAATGCGGGCGGACATCGGGTCGAAGACCGAGGCGGTGTGGTAACAGAATTCGGAGGACAGCAAGGCACGGAAGGTGCCACGCAGCGCATGGTGAGAGGCTCTGGGCATGGGGAGTTTCCAACAACGGTTTTTTTATAGATGGTATCAGCAATTACTTATACCTTAGCAAGACACGTACCGTTGTTAGCTTAGACTCCAATCCCTTTCTACGGCCTTTCCAGAGCCTTTCGCGCCCTTGTAATGGCCTCCAGATGGCGAAAATACGCCGTCTGCGGCGATGGTGTGGCGGTGCGCCGCCACTACCGAATCAGTGGCTGATCATCCACGGCCGCCCGGCCGGTTTGCCTTTCATGGCGTGCGGATTGGCCTTGGTGGGCGCCAGTGGTTTGTTGGCGCTGCAGCAGCCGCAACCGGCCGGGTGTTTGCGCGCCTGCTTGTACTCATCCAGCGTTTGCGGCGCGTGGGCGCTGCGCTCGTTGGCGGCATGGGCGCGGCGCTGGCTGCCGGCCATGGTGGACAGACACGGCGCCGAAAGAATTACCCGCTTGCTGGTGCTGCCGCAGGCCGGGCAATGGCAGGGTTCGTCGCGGTCGGCCATCGGCCGCAGCATTGTGAAGTCGCCGCAAGCGGCGCAGTCGTATTCGTAGATGGGCATAGGTGTTCCTCCTGGCATCACGGCCGTCGTAGGAGCGAGCTTGCTCGCGAAGTTCTCGAATCAAAAGCTTCGCGAGCAAGCTCGCTCCTACGGGGATCATCATCGAGGTTCCATCACCTGGGCCATGCCAACGCCGCCCGGCCCCGGCATCGCCCAGGTGACGAAACTCATTTGTCCGGCGCTTTAGGTAAGTCGATGCTGCCATCGAGGTACTTGGTAGGGCCGGAAGCATTCGGGTTGATATCGAATTCAAAGATTTCGGTCGGCAGCCACAAGGTGGCGCACGCGTTGGGGATATCCACCACGCCGCTGATATGCCCCTGCACCGGCGCAGAACCGAGCAGCGAATAGCCCTGGGCCGGCGAGTAGCCGAATTTGGTCAAATAGTTGATGGCGTTCAGGCAGGCCTGCTTGTACGCCAGGTTGACGTCCAGGTAGTGCTGCTTGCCGGCATCGTCCACCGAGATGCCTTCGAAGATCAGGTAGTTGTTGTAGGTCGGCACAATCGGGCTGGGTTTGAAGATCGGGTTCTTGATGCCGTACTTGGCCATGCCGCCTTTGATCAGCTCGACTTTCATATGCACCCAGCCGGCCATTTCGATGGCGCCGCAGAAGGTGATTTCGCCATCGCCCTGGCTGAAGTGCAGGTCGCCCACCGACAGACCGGCGCCATCGACATACACCGGGAAAAAGATTTTCGAGCCGCGCGACAGGTCTTTGATATCGCAGTTACCGCCATGCTCACGGGGCGGCACGGTGCGCGCGCCGGTCAGCGCGGCGAGGTCGCGCGCCTCGCCTTTCATCTTGCCCATGTGCGCGGTAGGGGCCATCGGTGCGTTGGCCAGCGGTGGGACGCGGGTGGGGTTGGTGTCGATCAGTTCCTGCTCGCGCTTGTTCCAGTCGGCGAGCATCTTGTGGTCCGGCAGGCAGCCGATGAGACCGGGGTGAATCAGGCCGGCGAAGTTGACCCCGGGAATGTGCCGGGAGCTGGTGAACATGCCTTTGAAATCCCAGATCGACTTTTGCGCCTCGGGGAAATAGTCGGTGAGAAAACCGCCGCCGTTCTGCTTGGAGAAAAAGCCGTTGAAGCCCCACAGCGAATCGGGCTTGGCGCCGATATCCAAGAGGTCCACCACCAGCAAGTCGCCGGGCTCGGCGCCATGCACACCCACCGGCCCCGAGAGGTAATGCACGGTGGTCAGGTCGACATCGCGCACATCGCTGGCATCGTCGTTGTTCTTGATGGCGCCGGCGGTCCAGTCATAGGTTTCCAGGATGAAATCGTCCCCCGGCTTCACCCAGCAGGCCATTGGAATATCTGGGTGCCAGCGGTTGTGGATCTGCTCGTTTTCGGTGGCGGCCTGGTTGAGGTCGACCTTGATCAGCGTATCGGTCATGACAAAGCTCCTGGGACCTTGTTGTGAGGTAAGCGCAGAGGTGCGCCGGGGTACGGAGCTAGTCTTGTTCGGCTGGGCAAATGGATAAATACGTTGGATGACGTATGCGTGCAGCTTAGGAACGGCGCGGGTCGCAGCCGAATTCCAGGCACGCGAAAACGGCCACGAGCGGCCGTTGATTTTGTAGGGTGTGCTGTGCGCACCAGGCGATTTTTCGGTGTACGCCCTGGTGCGCACAGCACACCCTACGGAGCGTAGAAACTACACCGACAAATACCGGCTGATGGTCTTCTCATCCACGTTGTCGCGGGTTTCCTCGACCACGAATTTTCCCTTCTCGATCACCAGAAACCGGTCAGCAATTTCCATGGTGAAACTCAGCACCTGTTCGGAGACCACGATGGTCAGGTCGCGCAGATTGCGAATTTCTTTGAGCTTGTGGGCGATGTCTTTGATGATCGACGGCTGAATGCCTTCGGTGGGTTCATCCAGCAGCAGCACCTTGGGGTTGGTGGCCAGGGCGCGGGCTATCGCCAGTTGTTGTTGCTGCCCGCCAGACAGGTTGCCGCCCTTGCGCGAACGCATTTCGTGCAGCACCGGGAACAGCGCATACAAGTCATCGGGCACCTTGCCCTTGGCCGAGGCCGGCAAGCCGGTCTGGATATTTTCCAACACCGTCATATGGGAAAAGATCATCCGCCCCTGGGGCACATAGGCGATGCCGTGTTCGACGCGCTGGTGGGTTTCCAGCTTCGACACATCCTGACCATCCACCGTGATCTGCCCGCCCCATTGCGGCAGCACGCCCATCAGGCTTTTGAACAGGGTGGTTTTTCCCATCCCGTTACGGCCCATGACGGCGACGATTTCTTTCTTCGCCACGTTGAGGTTCAGCTCGTGGAGGATTTGGCTCTGGCCGTAGCCGGAGACCAGGTTGGAAATGGTGAACATAGGGGCCTTCCTCTTGTTCGATATAGACGAAACAGTCCCCTCTCCCATGCGTGGGAGAGGGCTAGGGTGAGGGTTGGCGGCTTGATCGACCGAGTCGCCTGCTGCCCTCACCCCCAGCCCCTCTAACGCACGCGGGAGAGGGGAGCCAAAAAACTCAATGCCCCAGGTACACCTCAATCACCTTCGGATTGCTCTGCACCGCCTCCATACTCCCCTCCGCCAGCACCTTGCCCTGATGCAACACGGTGACGCGGTGAGCGATGCTTTTTACAAATTCCATGTCGTGCTCAATCACCAACACCGACCGCCCCTGGCTGATGCGATTGAGCAGTTCAGCCGTCTGCACCCGCTCGCTCACGCTCATGCCGGCCACCGGTTCGTCGAGCATCAACAGCGCCGGGTCTTGCATCAGCAGCATGCCGATTTCCAGCCACTGCTTCTGGCCGTGGGATAGCAGGTCGGCCTGCTTGTCGAGAAAGTCGCTGAGAAAGATTTCCCCGGCCACCTCTTCCACCCGCGCAATCACCTGCGCGCTGCGCTTGAAGAACAACGCGCCGAACACTTTGCGCCCGGCCGGATAGGACATTTCCAGGTTCTCGAACACCGTGAGGTTTTCGTAAATCGAGGGATTTTGAAATTTGCGCCCGACGCCGGCGCGCACGATGTCGTACTCGCGCATTTTGGTCAGCTCGCGGCCTTCGAATTCGATGCTGCCGGCGGTGGATTTGGTCTTGCCGCAAATAAGGTCCAGCACCGTGGTTTTGCCGGCGCCGTTAGGGCCAATCACCACGTGCACTTCGTTGCGGTCCACATACAGATTGAGATCGTTCACGGCCTTGAAGCCATCGAAGGAAACCGTCAGTCCTTCGATCGCCAACACCGGTTTGGCCGCTTGAAATCCAGCAGGGCTGTTGGTGGCGACGCTCTTCATGGTGTTGTCTCCAGTTCACGGGGTGCGGCTTTTTCCACAGGCTTGGCGGTGAACACGCGGGCCTTCACCTCCGGCACGCCGAACAGCTTCTTGCCCAACGAATAACGCGACAGCCATTTGCGCCCGTGGGTTTCCCACAGCCCGGCGATGCCGTTGGGGAAGTACATGACCACCACGATAAAGAGCCCGCCCATCAGGTACAGCCACAGTTCGGGAAAGCTTTCGGAGAAGTAGGTTTTGCCAAAGCTCACCAGCAAGGTGCCGTACACCGCGCCGAGCAGTGACATGCGCCCGCCCACGGCGGCGAAAATCACCATCTCGATGGAGGGCACGATGCCGACGAAGCTCGGCGACATAAAGCCGACCTGCAAGGCGAACATCGCCCCGCCAATGGCCGAAAACGCGGCCGCCACGCAGAACACGAATATCTTGAAACTGGCCACGTCGTAGCCGGAAAAACGCACGCGCTCTTCCTTGTCGCGCATGGCCATCAGCAGCCGGCCCAGCTTGGAGGTGAGGATAAAGCGGCCGAGCAATACGCAGCCCAGCAGCAGGAAGGCGTTAACGAAATAGAGGATGACTTTCGAGCTGTCGGGGCGAATATCCCAGCCCAGCAGGGTCTTCAAGTCGGTGATGCCGTTAACGCCACCGGTAAGGCCCTGCTGGCCAATGATCAGGATGGTCAGAATGGCGGCAATGGCCTGGGTGACGATGGAAAAATACACATCGCCCACCCGCCGTTTGAACATCGCCACACCGATGATCAGCGCGAGCAAGGTGGGCACCGCGATCACCGCCAACAGGGCAAAGCTAAAGCTGTGAAAGGGCTGCCACATCATCGGCAGCTCGGTGATCTGGTTCCAATCCATAAAGTCCGGAATGCCGGGCGTGGACTGGATTTTGGTGCTCTCGGGGTCCGACGCTTCGAGCTTCAAGAACATCGCCATGCAGTAGCCGCCTACTCCAAAGAAGATGCCTTGGCCCAGGCTCAAAATGCCGCCATATCCCCAGCACAACACCAGGCCCACGGCGACAAAGGCGTAGGTGAGGTATTTGCCCACCATGTTCAGGCGGAAGGTATCCAGCAGCAGCGGGAATACCACCAGTATCAGGGTGGCCAGCACCAGCAGGCCGATGGCGCCCTGCTTGCCGCCGAGCAGGCTTTCGTATGCGTTTTTCATGGGCGGTTTCCTATCGTGTGTATCCGCTATCGCTGGGCGTCGAATGTGCCCTCTGGATTCCCGCCTTCGCGGGAATGACGGAGGTGTTTTTGAGTTCTCCGTCATCCCCGCGCAGGCGAGGATCCAGGTGCGTCGGCAATAAAATAAAAACGCAGATTCATTTCCTGACCTTGATCGAAAAGAGCCCCTGCGGGCGCAGCATCAAAATCAGAATCACCGCCGATAGCGTCAGCACCTTGGCCATGGAGCCGGAGAGGAAGAACTCCATGATCGATTGCGCCTGGGCGATGGTGAAGGCCGACGCGATGGTGCCCACCAGGCTGGCCGCGCCGCCGAACACCACGGTGAGAAAGGTATCGACGATATACAGCGAGCCCGCGGTCGGCCCGGTGGAGCCGATGGTGGTAAAGGCCGCGCCGGCCACCCCGGCGACACCGCAGCCGAGGGCGAAGGTCATGCGGTCGACCTTCTTGGTGTTGATGCCCACGGCCCGGCTCATCACCCGGTTCTGCATGGTGGCGCGCACCTGCAAGCCCCAGCGCGAGCGGTACAGCATCAGGAAGATGGTGGCGGTGCAGAGAAAGGTCAGGCCCATCACAAACAGGCCGTTTTTGGGAATATCCACTGCCGCCGTCGGAGCCCAGGAGCCCATGATCCACTCGGGCATTTCGGCGCCCACTTCACGGGCGCCGAAAATGGAGCGGAAGGCTTGCTGCATCACCAGCGACAGGCCCCAGGTCGCCAGCAGGGTATCCAGCGGACGGTGGTAAAGCTTGCTGATCATCGCCCATTCCACCAGCCAGCCCAGGGCCCCGGCGATAAAGAATGAGGCCACGATGGCAAAGAAAAAGTAGTACGGCTGCATGGCCGGTACGTAGTGCAGGGTCAAGGATGAGATGACATAGGTGGTGTAGGCGCCAACGGTAAGAAACTCGCCGTGGGCCATGTTGATCACGCCCATTTGCCCGAAAATGATTGCCAGACCGAGTGCCATCAGCAGCAGCACACAGAACACCGACAAGCCGTTGAACCCCTGCATGACGGCGATTGCGCCGAAGTCGGATAGCCATTCCATGAGTGGTCTCCTGATGGGTGGGCGATGGGCGACCGAGTAAAGGCCAGCCCCTCACCCCAGCCCTCTCCCCGGAGGGGCGAGGGGGTGGATAGGTGTTACGCCGTAGTCAGCGCAACGCAGTTCGGTCTCCTCTCCCCCCGCGGGAGAGGGTTAGGGTGAGGGGGGACCTTCAGGCCTTACTGATAACCCTTGGGAAACGGATTCGGCTCGATCAGCTCCGATTCATGCACCACCTTGAAGGTGCCATCGGCCTGGATTTCGGCGATGCGCGCCTTGCTCCACAGGTGATGGTTTTCGTGCACTTTCACGTAGCCTTCAGGCGCGGTGGTGAGCTCGATGCCTGGAGATGCCGCTACCACTTTGTCCACATCGAAGCTGCCGGCTTTTTCCACGGCCGCTTTCCACAGCCATGGGCCAAGGTAGCCGGCCTGGGTCACGTCGCCGATCACCGAGTCCTTGCCGTACTTGGCCTTGAATTCCTCAACGAATTTCTTGTTGTTGGGGTTATCCAGGGTTTGGAAGTACTTCATGGAGGAGTAGAAGCCCTTCATGTTCTCGCCGCCGATGCCAAGCATTTCATCCTCGGTTACCGACAGGGTCAGCAGGGTTTGTTTGTCGCTGGTGATGCCGGCGGCTTTCAGTTGTTTGTAGAAGGCCACGTTGGAGCCACCGACCACGGCTGCAAACACCACGTCCGGTTTTTTCAGTTTGATTTTGTTGGTCAGCGAGCCGAATTGCGTGTTGCCCAGCGGGTAGTACTCTTCGCCCACCACGGTGCCGTGCAGTACGTTTTCGATGTGCTTGCGGGCGATCTTCATCGAGGTGCGTGGCCAGATGTAATCCGAGCCCAGCAGGTAGAAGGTTTTCGCGCCCTTCTCTTTGGCGATCCAGTCGAGGCTGGCGAGAATCTGTTGGGTGGCTTCCTGGCCGGTGTAGATCACGTTCTTGGACTGCTCCAAACCTTCATAGAAGGTCGGGTAGTAGAGCAGGCCGTTGTCTTTTTCGAAGATCGGCAACACGGCTTTGCGCGAGGCCGAGGTCCAGCAGCCGAATACGGTGGCGACCTTGTCGCTCTCCAGGAGCTTCTTGGCTTTTTCGGCGAAGGTCGGCCAGTCGGAGGCGCCGTCTTCCTGAATCACCTTGATCTGCCGACCGAGAATACCGCCCGAGGCGTTGATCTGGTCGATGGCCAGACGTTCGGCCTGGATGGCGCCGGTTTCGGAGATGGCCATGGTGCCGGTTGCCGAGTGCAACTGGCCGACGGTGACGGTGGTATCGGTTACAGCCAGCCCGGTGGTGTTGGCCTCATCAGCCAGTGCGACCTGGCTGAACACGCTCGCCGCCAGCAGCGAGAGTGCCGCGGCACCGAGCGCCAGCCGACGGGGAAGAAAGCTCGTCAATCGTGAATCCATGATGCTGCTCCTCTGGTAGTTGGCCTCCCCGGCTCGCCTCTCGGGTACCGGCTTGGGGTTGCGGCAAGGATGCGTGGCAGCGGTGCGGTGGGGGTATACGCAGGTTGACGTAACGGCATACGTCATCTGACGTAGGGCGGGGTGCGCCGCGCTGGTGCAAGCTGGGCTCACTTCTCGCAGCCAGACAGAAGCCCAGGCGCCCAAGGCGCGCGTATGAACTGCCGCGAAGCTGGGGGCATGGAAGTTGCTCAAGCTCGTAGGCCACCTTCCTTCGCACTTGCACCAGGAGCTTCCCGTGCAACCAACCGGCACCCAGCGCATCGTCAAGATCCGCCGCGACTACAACAGCTGGGTCGCCGACGAGACCATGGAGGACTACGCCCTGCGGTTTACCCCGCGCTCGTTTCGCAAATGGTCGGAATGGCGCATCGCCAATACGGCGGTCGGCGCGGTTTCATTTCTGGCCCTGGAAGCCATCGGCGGCGCCCTGGCGCTGAGCTACGGATTTACCAACACCCTGTGGGCGATTCTCGCGGTGAGCCTGGTGATTTTTCTCACCGGCCTGCCCATCAGCTACTACGCCGCACGCTACGGCGTAGACATGGACTTGCTGACCCGCGGCGCCGGTTTTGGCTATATCGGCTCGACCATCACCTCGCTGATTTACGCCAGTTTCACCTTTCTGTTTTTCGCCCTCGAAGCGGCGATCATGGCTTTGGCCCTGGAGCTGTATTTTCATATCCCCTTGGCGTTGGCTTATGTGATTTGCTCGGTGCTGGTGATTCCGCTGGCGGCGTACGGGGTAACGCTAATCAGCCGACTACAGCTGTGGACGCAGCCGCTGTGGATTGTGTTGTTGCTGCTGCCGTACCTGTTTGTAGCGTGGAAAAACCCGGAAGCGCTGAGCGACTGGACCAGCTTTGCCGGCCGCGAGGGCGAAGGCGGTGCGTTCAATCTGCTGTCATTCGGCGCTGCCTGCACCGTGGCGCTGGCGCTGATTACGCAGATTGGCGAGCAGGTCGACTACCTGCGTTTTCTGCCGGAAAAAACCGCGGCCAACCGCAAGCGCTGGTGGGCCGCGTTGCTGATGGCCGGGCCTGGTTGGATTATCCCCGGCGCGCTGAAAATGCTCGCCGGCGCCTTTCTTGCGTTTCTCGCCTTGCAGCATGAAATTCCCATGGAGCGCGCCGCCGAGCCTACGCAGATGTACCTGGTCGCCTTCGGTTATGTGTTCGCCTCGCCACAGTGGGCGCTGGCGGCCATGGTGCTGTTCGTGATCGTGTCGCAGGTAAAGATCAACCTGACCAATGCCTACGCCGGCTCCCTGGCCTGGTCGAACTTTTTCGCCCGCGTCACCCACAGCCACCCCGGTCGCGTGGTGTGGCTGGTGTTTAACGTGGCCATTGCCCTGATGCTGATGGAGCTGGGGGTGTTCGATGCCATCGAAGAGGTGCTGGGGCTGTACGCCAACGTGGCCATTGCCTGGATTGGCGCGGTGGTGGCGGACCTGGTGATCAACAAGCCCCTGGGCCTTTCGCCAAGCCATATCGAGTTCAAGCGCGCCCATCTGTACGACATCAACCCGGTGGGCGTGGGCGCCATGCTGATCGCTTCCTTGCTGTCGGTGTTGGCCCACGGCGGCGTGTTCGGGGTGATGCTGGAAGCGGCCTCGCCGGTGGTGGCGCTGGGGTCGGCCTTTGTTGCCGCGCCTTTGATCGCCTGGCTCACCAAGGGCCGTTACTACATCGCCCGCAGCAGCGCGCCGCAGTTGCTCTACCCCGCAGGGCCCGTGGCCGAGCTGCAATGCGGCCTGTGCAGCAATGCTTTCGAAGCGCCAGACATGGCCTTCTGCCCGGCCTATAGCACGCCGATCTGCTCGCTGTGTTGCTCGCTCGACGCACGCTGCGGCGATGCCTGCAAACCGCAGGCGCGGCTGGCCGAGCAGATGGATAACTTTGTGCGCTGGCTATTCCCGCGCGCCTCCATTCCCCGTTTGCACAGCCGCTTAGCCCAATACCTGGGTTTGCTGCTGGTGCTGGTGGGTTTGCTGCTGGGGGCGCTGATGATGATTTATAGCCAGGTGTCCCACAGCCTGTTGCCGCATTCGCCGGAAGTGAAACAGACCCTGTACCTGGCCTTTCTCAAAGCCTTTCTAACCCTCACGGTATTTGCCGGCATCCTCGCCTGGTGGGTGGTGCTGACCCGCGAAAGCCGGCGCGTGGCGCAGGAAGAATCGGACCGCCAGACCCTGCTGCTGATGCAGGAAATCGAGGCGCACCGGCGCACCGACGAAGCCCTGCAAAAAGCCAAGGAAGCCTCGGAAGCGGCCAATGCGGCGAAGAGCCGGTATGTGACGGGGCTTTCGCACGAGCTGCGCACGCCGCTCAACAGCATCCTCGGCTACACCCAGATTCTGCAGCGTGACAGCGGCATGCCCGGGCAACACCACGACGCCTTGGCGACGATCTACCGCAGCGGCTCGCACTTGCTGTCGCTGATTGATGGCTTGCTGGATGTGGCCAAGATCGAAGCCGGCAAGTTGCAACTGGAGCTGACTGAAATTCCCTTCCCCGAATTTATCCACGACCTGGAGCGCATGTTTACCCCGCAGGCTGAGGAAAAAGGGCTGCACTTTCGCCTGGAGCAACAGGGGCGCATGCCCACCGTGGTGCGCGGCGATGAAAAGCGTGTGCGGCAGATTCTGATCAACCTGTTGGGCAACGCGGTGCGCTTTACCGACAGCGGCGAGGTGGCCCTGCGCGTGAGCTATATGCGCGAGACGGCGACCTTCGAAATCGTCGACACCGGCATCGGCATCGCGCCCGAGCAGATCGAGCGCATTTTCCAACCGTTCGAGCGTGGCGACCTGATGCGCCAGGACAACGGCGTGGGGCTGGGCCTGACCATCACGCGCATGCTCACCTCGTTGATGGGCGGCGAGCTGTCGGTGCGCAGCGTGCCGGATAAGGGCACGTGCTTTCAGGTACGCCTGTTTCTTTCCGAAGTACGGGTGCCGCAGGCGGTGGTGCATGTGGAGCACGACATCATTGGCTACCAGGGCCCGCGTCGGCTGATTCTGGTGGTGGACGACCATATCGAGCACCGGCGGATTCTGGCCGGCATGCTCGAGCCACTGGGGTTCGATATCGCCCAGGCGGCCAGCGGCCAGGAAGCGATTCGCCAGGTGGCGCTACTTAATCCCGACCTGATTCTGATGGACCTGTCGATGCCGCATATGGACGGTTGGGAAACCAGCCGGCTGATCCGCCGCAATGCGTTGTCGTTGGCGCCGATCATCGTGATTTCCGCCAATGCGTTTGCCGATGACCGCGAGCGCAGTGTGGGTGCCGCCTGCAACGATTACCTGGCCAAGCCGGTGCATACGCCGGCGCTGCTGGAAAAAATCCAGACTTACCTGGGGCTGCGTTGGGTCAAGCGCGCCAACATCATCGCGCCGCCGGCGCAGCCCTCGGTGGTGCCGTCGGCCGGCGCCCTGGCCGAACTCTACGAGCTGGGTGAGCTGGGCTACATCAAAGGCATTCTGGAAAAGCTCGACTGGCTCGACCAGCACGAACCGGCCAGCGCCACCTACACCCAAAGCCTGCGCGCCCAGGTGAAGCGCTTTCAACTGAACGAATTCAACCGCCGGGTAAAAGACGCCTTGCACGCCGCCGCCCCCCACCACCCCGCCGCCGAGGAGACCCCATGAACGCCGCCCTTGCCCCCGCCGACCAAGGCATCGTACTGATTGTCGACGACACGCCGGACAATCTGGCGTTGCTGTCTGATGCCCTGGACAGGGCCGGCTATATGGTGCTGGTCGCACTCGATGGCGCCAGCGCGCTGGAACGCATGCAACGTCGGCGCCCGGATGTGGTGCTGCTGGACGCGATGATGCCGGGCCTGGACGGCTTCGAAACCTGCCGACGGATCAAGGCCCAGGCGGAGCTCGCGGACATCCCGGTGTTATTCATGACCGCCCTGTGCGACAGCGAGCATGTGGTGGAAGGGTTTGCAGCCGGCGGCATCGATTACGTGACCAAACCCATCCGCCCCGATGAGGTACTGGCCCGGGTAGCCGCCCACCTGCGCACGGCCCGCAGCCTGCAATCGGCGCGCAGCGTGCCGACGCTCAAACCGGTGCCCACGCCTGCGCAGGCGCAGGAAGCCCTGGCCCAACGCTTTCAACTGACCGACCGCGAGGTGGAGGTACTGCAATGGGTGAGCTGCGGCAAGACCAACCGCGATATCGGCGACATCCTCGGCTTGAGCCCGCGCACGGTGAACAAACACTTGGAGCATGTGTATGTGAAGTTGGGGGTGGAGACGCGCACGGCGGCAGCAGCGGTGGCGATTGCGGCGGGGAGATAACGTACCTAAAGATCAAAAGCCCCTCACCCCAACCCTCTCCCGCACGCGGGAGAGGGAGCTATACCGAGTAAATGCGGAAGACACCGATTTGTTCCCCTCTCCCGCTTGCGGGAGAGGGGCTAGGGGTGAGGGCCGGCGCAACCGAAGACCAAAAGCACCAAAACAGTGCTAACGCGCACCTGGCGCACCAAATAAAACCTGACCAATGCCCCAGTTTTTATCCCGCCACCGTGCAGGCCGCTTCAGCACTACGCTTGCCGGCCTTGGCACCGCACTTGCTCTGCACCCGTTATTGAATCTGCCGGTACACCCCCATGTTGGTTATCCATTCCCGTATCCAGCCACAAGAGAGCTGGGACGCCGAATTGCACCTGAGCTTCGCCGCCCGCAGCAAAAGCCGTCTGCGCTGCTTCACCGTGGCCGGTGAAGACGTCGGCCTGTTCCTGGAGCGCGGCCAGAGCGCTTTGCATGACGGCGAGTTTCTACAAGCACAGGACGGCCGCGTGGTGCGCGTGAGCGCCAGCCCCGAACGCTTGCTGCACGTCACCTGCGCCAATGCCTTTGAACTGACCCGTGCGGCCTATCACCTGGGCAACCGCCACGTAGCACTGCAACTGGGCGACGGCTGGCTGCGGCTGCCGGAGGACTACGTACTGCAAGCGATGCTGGAACAGTTGGGCGCCACGGTGGAGGTGATCGATGCGCCGTACCAGCCCGAGCAAGGCGCCTATGGCGGCGGCCATCACCACTCCCATGCCGGCGACGAAGAATTCAGCTACGCCCCGCGCCTGCACCAGTTTGGCGTACGCACGTGAGCATCAGCCCCTCGCTCTCTAGCCTGAATCCTGCGTGGGCGCTGATGCGCCTGGCCAGCCCGCAGCTGCCGATTGGTGGCTACAGCTATTCGCAAGGGCTGGAAATGGCGGTGGAGCGCGAGCAGGTGTGCGACCCGGATAGCGCCCAGCGCTGGATTGCCGATCAATTGCTGCTCAACCTGGCGCGTTTCGAGGCGCCGCTTCTGCTTGCCCACTGCATCGCGGCAGTAGGCGGTGACTGGGCCGCGCTGGCCACGCTGAGTGAACAGCATCGCGCCAGTCGCGAAACCCGCGAGCTGCAGCAAGAAAGCCGGCAAATGGGCTATTCGCTCAAGCAATTGCTGGAAGGTTTGCCGGAACTGGATGAAGACGCCCGCCACTTTCTTGCAGAGCAAACCGAGCCCGGGCTGGCGGTGATGTGGGCCTTGGCTGCGCGCGCCTGGCAAATCAGCCCGCAAGACGCGCTTGCCGCCTGGCTGTGGGGCTGGCTGGAAAACCAACTGGCAGTGCTGATGAAAACCCTGCCGCTGGGCCAGCAAGCCGCGCAACGCCTGACCTCGCAGCTACTGCCGCTGTTGCAGCAGGCCCAGCACGACGCTCAGCACAGCACACCGGAACACTGGGGCACCGCCGCGTTTGGCCTGGCCCTGGCCAGCATGGCGCACGAACGTCAGTACAGCCGCCTGTTTCGCTCTTGAACACTGAACACCACAAGGAATCTGCAACGATGAACAGCCAACCTCTGCGTGTCGGTATCGGTGGCCCGGTGGGCTCCGGCAAAACCGCCCTGACCCTGGCCCTGTGTCTGGCCCTGCGTGACCGCTACAACCTGGCCGTGGTCACCAACGACATCTACACCCAGGAAGACGCCCAGTTTCTGGTGCGCAATGAAGCCCTGGCGCCCGAGCGCATCATCGGCGTGGAAACCGGTGGCTGCCCGCACACGGCGATTCGGGAAGATGCCTCGATCAACCTGGAAGCCGTGGACCAACTCAACCGCCGTTTTCCGGGGCTGGACCTGATTATTGTCGAGTCTGGCGGCGACAACCTCTCGGCCACCTTCAGCCCGGAATTGTCGGACCTGACGCTGTATGTGATCGACGTGTCGGCCGGCGACAAACTGCCGCGCAAGGGCGGGCCGGGCATCTGCAAGTCGGACCTCTTGGTGATCAACAAGGTCGACCTGGCGCCGATGGTGGGCGCCTCTCTGGAGGTGATGGAGCGCGACACGAAGAAGATGCGTGGCGACAAGCCGTTCGTGTTCAGCAACCAGAAAGTCGGCCAGGGCCTGGACGAAATCATCGCTTTTATCGAAAAACAGGGCCTGCTGACGGCGGCCTAATCGTTTGCACTGTTTAAAAGGAGCTTCCATGAAACTGCGTAAAGCCTTGTTCAGCCTGGCGCTGTTCCTCTCCCCTGCCGTGGCTTTTGCCCACCCTGGGCACGACTCTTCCGGCCTGCTCGCTGGTATCGCCCACCCTGTAACCGGCATAGACCATCTGCTTGCCATGCTCGCTGTCGGTCTGTGGGCCGCGCAGCAAAAAGGCGCGGCGCGTTGGGCGCTGCCGGTAACCTTCGTGGGCACCATGTTGCTGGGCGGCGTGCTCGGTTTTGAAGGGCTGCAACTGCCGTTTATGGAAACCGGAATTGCGGCATCTGTGTTGGCGTTGGGGCTGTTGGTGGCGGTAGCGGTGCGCCCGCCGGTGGCATTGGCGGTTGGCCTGACGGCGCTGTTTGCCCTGGCGCACGGCGTGGCCCACGGCCTGGAACTGCCGGAAGTGGCCAGCCCCTGGGGCTACGCGGCGGGCTTTGTGGCCGCGACGGCTGCGCTGCATGCGCTGGGTTATGCGCTGGTACGTGGGTTGCCGGTGGCGGCGGCACCCTTGGTGCGGATGGCGGGCGTGATGTCGGCCGGCGCTGGGGCCTGGTTGCTGCTGGGCTGAGCGTAGGGCGCCTATCGCCTCGGGCGAATGGGCGCCATTACTCGGTTTGCGGCGGATATCTGCTGTGCAGATATTCGCCCTACCTCAAAACGTTTACACGTGTACTGCGACGCGCAACGCCTCGTATGAACCTGCTGCCGCAATCCCTACTTCTGCACTGAGCGCCAACACGCGCTCCAGATCGGTGGTGTACACCAGCACCGCTTGCATCTCATCGTCCAGCGGTTGGCTGAAGTCCACCAGCACGTAGCCTTTGGTTTCCGGACTCAACGCACTGAGTTGCACCTGAATGCGGTTCATCGCCGTGAGCGGCTCGGTCTTGAGCAGCTGCTTGGGTTTGATATTGAAGGTGACCTCTTTGCCGAAGGACTCGATGATCTGCTGCAGCAGGTCGGCGTAGGTGTCGGCCTGGAACAGGACGGTTTCCGGCAGGCTACCCACCACTACCCACTCACCGAGCGGGATGGGGAACGTATCGTCGTAGTTGATATCCGGATTGGCCGCCAGAAAGGCAGCCGGATCGGCGTAGGCTTGCGCCGCTTCATCGGCGATCTTTTCGATTTCCTCGGCGCCCATGCACCCCGAACTTATTTTGCTGATCAGTTCTACGAGTTGGTCTTTCATGGGCGCGGGTCCTGACTGAATTCTGAGGGCGCCAAGGATATCGCGAAGGCGCCTGCCCGGCTATTTGGCGAACAGCTGGCTTATGTCCTTGAATGCCTTGAACTCCAGGGCGTTGCCGCACGGGTCGTAGAGAAACATGGTCGCCTGCTCACCCACCTGGCCCTGGAAGCGAATATGCGGCTCGATGACGAACATCAGGCCCTTGTCCTCCAGGCGCTTGGCCAGTTGCTCCCACTCGCTCCACCCCAGGACCACGCCGAAATGCGGCACCGGCACGTCCTGACCATCCACTTCATTGGTCATGACGCTCTCTTGGGTGGAGGTTTTCGGGTGTTCGTGGATAACCAGTTGGTGGCCGAAGAAATTGAAGTCGACCCATTTTTCGCTGGAGCGCCCCTCGGCCAGGCCGAAGGTTTCACCATAAAACTGCCGCGCGGCAGGCAGATCGAACACGGGGATAGCCAAATGGAACGGGGAAAGACTCATGCGGTGTGCCTCGAAACAGACGTGAAAATAACAGCTCGTGATTGAGTCTAGCCTTGTAGTTATTAATTAAAAGTCGGTATTTTTTGCACCGAGCACAAATTATTTCGATGAAACAGGGCCGCATCATGCTGCGCGAATTGAGGACGTTTATCGCCGTGGCACGGCATGGCACCTTTGCTGCGGCCGGTATGCATATCGGCCTGACCCAATCGGCCGTCAGCGCACAGATGCGCAACCTGGAGCGGGCGCTCAATCAGCAGCTATTCGATCGCACCGGTCGCCAGGCGATTCTCAATGCTGCTGGCAAACGGGCGTTGCCCATGGCCACCGAGATGCTGGAGCTGTTCAGCCGTATGGCCACGGTTGAAGACGCTGGCGAGTGCAGTGGTGAGCTGCGCATTGGTGCGATTGCCAGCGTACAAACCGGGCTGCTGCCACCGGCGCTGCTGCGTCTGCGCCATGCAGCACCGCGGGTCGAACCCAAGTTGGTGCCGGGCGTTTCCTTGAATTTGCTAAGCCTTGTGGATGCGGGGGAAGTGGATGTCGCGATTCTTATCCGTCCGCCCTTTCCGCTGCCCAAGGAGCTGCACACCCAGGTGTTGCGCCAAGAGCGCTTCGTGCTGGTGGTGCCGCTGGCGTTGGAGGGCGATGACCCCCTGGAGATTCTGCGCGAGCATCCGCTGGTGCGTTATGACCGAACGTCTTTTGGCGGGCGGTTGGTCAGCCGCTTTCTGCGCGAGCAACGCCTGGACGTTCAGGTGGCGCTGGAGCTGGATGAACTGGATGGGATTGTGAAAATGGTGGAGTGCGGGTTGGGGGTGTCACTGATACCGCTGGCTGGCCTATGGCTAGAGCTGGGCGCCAAGGTGCGCATCATCGAGCTGGGGGATCTGACGTTTTACCGTGAACTGATTCTGTTGTTGCGCCATAGCCAACGTAACCTGCCGATTCAGCAATTGTTCAGAGACTGCATCGAGCTCGACTAATTATTGCCCATAAAAAAACCCGGCAGAGTGGGCCGGGTTTTTCAGGTGAGGTAATGCGGACCATCAAACCACACGGTTGGCACCGGTACGATCAGCGCCACCTTCGGCAACACGGTTAGCACCGGTACGGTCTGCGCCACCTTCGGCTACGCGGTTGGTACGCTCTGCACCGCCTTCAGCTACGCGGTTGGCACCTACACGGTCTGCACCGTCTTCGGCTACGCGGTTGGTACGCTCTGCGCCGCCTTCAGCTACGCGGTTGGCACCTACACGGTCTGCACCATCTTCGGCTACGCGGTTGGCGCCGGTGCGGTCTGCACCACCTTCGGCTACACGGATAGCTGCGGCGCGGTCAGCACCACCTTCGGCAACCATGGAGGAGTGAACCATCTGGCCGTCAAAGGTAAACTGTGGCTGGTCAGAAGGAAGAGCAAATACACTGGCGGACAGGCTGGCTAGGATCAGGCTGGCGAATACTTGGCTTTTCATGTTGGGCTCCTTGCGGGGGCTAGTAAGTGGGTACGGAGCCTATGGTACTCACCGAAACTTTTGGCAGAAGTGAAAGGACGCGATAGTAACCATCGATACGAATGATTGCAGAAAAAACCTTTATAAATCATCTATATAAATCGACAAATCACACCATGAAACGCATTTTTGGCGCCCGTCAAAATGCCCTCAATTAGCGCTTCTTCCGCTACTCTGCCTCTTTTTCAAGCAAAACTCGCTTGCGCTCCACGCCCCATCGATACCCCGAAAGCGCCCCATCACTACGCACTACACGATGGCACGGAACGGCTACCGCTAAAGCATTTGCGGCACAGGCTCCGGCTACCGCACGCACTGCACTCGGCATTCCGATACGCTCGGCCACCTCGCGGTAACTGGCAGTTTTTCCCGGTGTAATTGCCTGCAAGGCTTGCCATACGCGTTGCTGGAACACCGTGCCGCGTATATCCAGCGGCAGATCCAGCCCTTTGGCAGGCGCTTCTACAAACGCGATGACTTCATCGAGTGTTTGGGTGAATGCAGCGTCACCTGGGACGAGGGTCGCGCGTGGAAACCGACGCTGCAGATCGTCGTTAAGCGCCTCAACGCTTTCTCCAAACAAGATCGCGCAGATGCCACGATCACTCTGTGCGACCAAAAGGTCGCCCAACGAACAGCGGCCAATGGCATAGCGAATTTGCACATTGGTGCCGCCGTCTTTATAGGTTTTGGGCGTCATGCCGAGCAATGTGTCCGCAACCGTATAAAAGCGGCCGCTGGAGTTAAAGCCTGCGTCGTACAGCGCATCGGTCACCGTCTCGCCTTGCTGCAGATGATTTCGTACGCGGGCGGCGCGCTGAGCATTGGCATAGCCTTTGGGCGTGACACCTGTGATGGATTTGAACAGACGGTGGAAGTGGTAGGGGCTCAGGCCAATCTGCGCGGCGAGTTCATCGAGCGAAGGCGGCGTTTGCGCCGCTGCTATCAGTCGACAGGCCTGTTCGACGAGCACGCGCTGTTGCTGGGCCAACGATTGCTGGTCAGGTTTGCAGCGTAAGCAGGGGCGGAAGCCGGCTTGTTCTGCGGCCTGGCAAGTGCTGTGAAATTGCACGTTTTCCGGTAGCGCCTGGCGGGCGGAACAGGAGGGGCGGCAATAGACGCCGGTGGTTTTCACCGAATAAACGAACTGACCATCGGCCGTTTTGTCCCGCGCTTGTACCAGGGGCCAGCGCGGGTCGTTGAGTGTCTGGGCGGCTCGGGCTTGTTTGCCAGGTAAAGAAATCATCGGCGCAGCTCGAAGATAAGACTGGCTTTACGGTAACAGCTGATCCCATGCCTTTCTCGCCGAATCTTGCTTTCAAATCCCGACGTGGTATCACTGAACTGGCCTAATGATTTTGGACACTTCACTCGGGCGCTATCATGGCGCCCAAATCTGAGGTGTTTTGAATGCGTAAATCCTATTCAGGTGAGTT
>NZ_BSFN01000028.1 GCF_027922365.1 Pseudomonas turukhanskensis | reverse complement strand
TTTCAAACTCAACCGCTTGCGCTTCAGATCAACTTCAGTCTCTCATCAGCGGGAGGCGAATTCTACAGCGTTTAAAACCGCTGTCAACACCCTCTTTACACCGCTTTCGATCAACTTAACCGACTGACCAACAAGACCAAAACTCAACCTTGTCAGCCCGGCGCATTCTACGCAGATCGCTCTGCTTTGCAACCCCTTATTTTCAGCTAACTCATTGATTAACTTGAAGTTTTCGGAGCCTTCCGCGCCGGAAGTGGTGCGCATTATAAGCACCCATGAAATGCCGTCAAGGCTTTATTGCGACAAGTTTTGCGATTTATCCCGAAGACCACGAATCATGCAGCTTAGATGCACCATTACTACGGGAATACGCAGCATCATAAGAAACGAGGCCACAGCCGCATAAATTAGCCATTCCTCTATGTCCGCCCGGACAACCCACAGCATGTGCATCAGCACCAACGCCAATACGCCATAGACCAGACGATGCAGCAGTTTCCAGCGCCGACCCAGTCGGCGAATGCTCCAGCGATTAGAGGTAACAGCCAGAGCAAGCAAACCGACAAACGCCAAGGCACCGACAAATACATAGGGCCGCTTACGCAGATCGATCAGAAACTGGGCTGCATCCATACCCAGCACGAACACGGCATATGCCGATATGTGCAGCACCGCATAAGTAAAACACCAGAGCCCCAACTGTCGGCGAATAGCCAGCCAACCGCCCCAGCCGCTCAACCGATGAAACGGCGTCATCGCCAGCGTAAGCAGGAGCACTGCCAAAGCTGCCAGCCCCATTCGGTCGACCAGAACCTTGCCCGGATCAGGCCCCAGCGCGAACGACCAAGCCTGGTAGAGCCAGAACACGGGAAGCACGGGCCCCGCACAGAAAACAGAAAACCGCCAAAGCCGATAGCGCATCAATAGTTCGTCCGCAGATCCAGGTCGCTATAAAGCGTGGCAACCTCGTCGTAGCCATTGAACAAACGCGTAGGCATTACGTTGGGACTGAACAAGCTACTCGGTAACCGACGCTCGTGAGCCTGTGTCCAGCGCGGGTGATCCACTGCAGGATTGACGTTCGCGTAAAACCCATACTCATCTGGCGCCAGCTCCTGCCACGTGTTTTTTGGCTGCTCGGCCGTCAGCGTGATGCGTACGATCGACTTGATGCTCTTGAACCCATACTTCCACGGCACCACCAAACGCAACGGCGCGCCGTTTTGCCCTGGTAGCACACGCCCGTACATACCCACAGCGAGAATCGTCAGCGGGTGCATAGCCTCATCCATCCGCAGCCCCTCTATATATGGCCAATCAATCAAGGAGAAACTCGAGCTCTGCCCTTTCATCTGCTCATGGTCTACCAACGTTTCAAAGCGTACATATCTGGCGTTCGCCGTTGGCTCAAAACGCTTGAGCACATCACCAAGCGAAAAACCCAACCAGGGAATGACCATTGACCAGGCCTCTACACAGCGCAAACGATAAATCCGCTCCTCAAGCTGCTGCTCCTTGAAAAGGTCTTCAATGGCATAACGCCCCGGCTTACCCACCTCGCCATCCACCATGACCGTCCACGGCTCTGCTTTGAACGAGCCAGCCAGACGGGCCGGATCTCCCTTGTCAGGGCCGAATTCATAGAAGTTGTTGTAATGGGTCGCGTCTTTGTAAGGCGTGATGCTTTCGTTGCCCGCCGTAACCGCCTGCCAACGGGCGGATTTAAGCTTGTCTGCAAACCAGGCCGGAGCCTGGGCTGGCTCAACATCGGCATAAGGCGAAACATCAGCCGACGAAACACGCGGCAAGGCTAGAGCAGCAGCCACACCACCTGCGGCAGCGAAGAACGATCGGCGAGAGAGATAAATCGATTCGGGGGTGACGTCGGATTCACGCGACGCGGAAGCAGGAGGGATTTTGATCAGCATAAGAACTCCGCGGCTATCAGTGACTGATGCGCCAATAGACCGCAGAGCCTGGGGTAAATTACATCACTCAGCAGTTTTACGACGACGCAGGCGCAGCAGATATTGCACTGGCCCGGACGCAGCATAGGCGAGGAAGATCAACAGCAAAATACGTGGCGGATCGCTGAACACCACAGCGAACACCAACACCACAGCAAGAATCGCCACGAATGGCACACGCCCCTTCAGGTCCAGATCCTTGAAGCTGTAGTACTTGATGTTGCTGACCATCAACATCCCCGCAGCCGCCACCATCAAGGCAACGACGAACGACATCTTCGAACCTTGAATACCGAAGTCGCTGAAGGCCCATACAGTGCCGGCAACCACGCCTGCCGCCGCCGGGCTGGCCAGGCCGATAAAGTAGCGCTTATCGACAGTGCCAATCTGAGTGTTGAAGCGCGCCAACCGCAGCGCAGCGCCCGCCACATAGATGAAGGCAACCATCCAGCCGACCTTACCCATACTCCCCAGCGCCCACTCGAACGCAAGGATCGCCGGCGCCACGCCGAAAGCCACCATGTCAGACAGCGAGTCGTACTCGGCGCCGAAGGCACTCTGCGTGTTGGTCAAGCGAGCAACACGACCATCCAGGCTATCGAGCACCATGGCGACGAACACCGTAGCGGCCGCGACATAGAAGTTGCCGTTGATGGCATTGATGATGGCGTAGAAACCGGCAAACAGGTTGGCGGTAGTGAACAGGTTGGGGAGAAGGTATATGCCACGATGCCGGACTTTACGTCCCTCGGCGTCGTGACCTTCTTCAACATGCTCATCAATTGGCAGCAGGCTTTCTGCATCGGGGCCGCTAGCCGGCTCCTCGGGACGTTCGCTCATGAACAACACCTTGCAACGGTTTGGAAAGTTTTCGACCAATCGGCTGACTCAGGGTTCAGCCAGCCGTGGTCCTGACGCTTTATACCAGAAGCCTTAGCCTAGAACGAAAAAACGCGGCCGTAGCCGCGTTCTTTCCAGATATCGACAGCCTTAGTTCTTGGCTTTGTCGACGATCTTGTTGGCCGCGATCCAAGGCATCATGGAGCGCAGTTGCTCACCAATGATCTCGATGCCGTGGGCAGCGTTATTACGACGCTTGGCGGTCATGGATGGGTAGTTGGTGGCGCCTTCGCTGATGAACATCTTGGCGTACTCACCGTCCTGGATGCGCTTCAGAGCGTTGCGCATGGCCTGACGGGATTCAGCGTTGATAACCTCAGGGCCAGTTACGTACTCGCCGTATTCGGCGTTGTTGGAGATCGAGTAGTTCATGTTGGCGATACCGCCTTCGTACATGAGGTCAACGATCAGCTTCAGTTCGTGCAGGCACTCAAAGTAAGCCATTTCCGGCGCGTAGCCCGCTTCAACCAACGTTTCGAAGCCAGCTTTAACCAGCTCAACGGTACCGCCACACAGAACGGCTTGTTCGCCGAACAGGTCGGTTTCGGTTTCATCTTTGAAGGTGGTTTCGATGATACCGGTACGGCCACCGCCAACGCCCGAAGCGTAGGAAAGCGCAACATTTTTAGCGTTACCCGAAGCGTCCTGATAAACAGCGATCAGGTCCGGAATACCGCCGCCTTTTACGAATTCGGTACGCACGGTGTGGCCCGGCGCTTTCGGCGCGATCATGATCACGTCGAGGTCAGCGCGCGGCACAACCTGGTTGTAGTGAATCGCGAACCCGTGGGAGAAGGCCAGGGTGGCGCCCTTCTTGATGTTCGGCTCGATTTCGTTCTTGTAGAGCTGGCCTTGGAACTCGTCCGGGGTGAGGATCATCACCAGGTCAGCAGCGGCAACAGCAGATGCCACGTCAGCCACTTTCAGGCCGTGGGCTTCAGCTTTGGCAACAGTGGCGGAGCCTTTGCGCAGGCCAACGGTCACGTCAACGCCGGAGTCTTTCAGGTTGCACGCTTGAGCGTGGCCTTGGGAGCCGTAACCGATGATGGCTACTTTTTTGCCCTGGATGATCGAAAGGTCGCAATCTTTATCGTAAAAAACTTTCATGAATTTCCCCTGATTTCTGAGACCCGCTGGGGTCTCGCGCTAAATGAGTTAGATGCTAAGCACTTTGTCGCCACGGGCGATGCCAGTGACGCCACTGCGGACAGTTTCCAGAATCGAACTAGTGCCTACGGCCTGGATAAAACTGTCCAGCTTGTCGCTGGTTCCCGCGAGCTGGATGGTGTAGACGCTGCTGGTCACATCCACGATCTGGCCACGAAAGATATCGGTGGTGCGCTTGATCTCGGCACGCTGGGCGCCGGTCGCTTTGACTTTTACCAACATGAGCTCTCGCTCGATATGGGCGCTTTCCGAAAGATTTACCAGCTTGACCACTTCGATCAGCTTGTTGAGGTTTTTGGTGATCTGTTCGATCACCTCATCGTGACCAACGGTGGTCAAGGTCAGACGCGACAGAGTCGGGTCTTCGGTTGGCGCCACGGTCAGGCTTTCGATGTTGTAGTTACGCTGGGAGAACAGCCCCACTACGCGGGACAGCGCACCCGGTTCGTTTTCCAGAAGCAGAGAGATGATATGTCGCATGATTATGTCCGCTCCGTCTTGCTCAGCCACATGTCACGCATGGAGCCATCTCTGATCTGCATCGGGTAAACGTGCTCGCTGGTATCAACCTGGATATCGAGGAACACCAGGCGATCTTTCATGGCAAACGCTTCAGCCATCTTCGGCTTCAGGTCTTTCAGATCGGTGATTTTCATACCCACGTGACCATAGGCTTCGACCAACTTCACGAAGTCTGGCAACGACTCCATGTAGGAGTGCGAATGGCGGCCGCTGTAGCTCATGTCCTGCCACTGGCGAACCATGCCCAACACGCCATTGTTCAGGTTGACGATCTTCACCGGCAAACCGTACTGCAGGCAGGTCGACAGTTCCTGAATGTTCATCTGGATACTGCCTTCACCGGTCACGCACGCAACATCGTCATCCGGGAAGCTCAGTTTGACGCCCATAGCCGCAGGAAAACCGAAGCCCATGGTGCCCAGACCGCCGGAGTTGATCCAACGGTTCGGCTTGTTGAAGCGGTAGTACTGCGCAGCGAACATTTGATGCTGGCCCACATCCGAAGTCACAAAGGCATCGCCATTGGTGACTTCGCTTAGGGTTTCGATCACGGTTTGCGGCTTGATGATGCTGCCGTCGCCCTTTTCGTAGGGGAACAACGCACCATTGGCACGCCATTCATCCACCTGTTTCCACCAGCTGGCGACCGCCTCTTTATTCGGGGTCTCGCCAATTTCTTTCAGGATGGCGACCATCTCGGTCAGCACGCTATCCACAGGCCCCACGATAGGCACGTCGGCCTTGATGGTTTTGGAGATCGAAGCCGGGTCGATGTCGATATGGATGATCTTGGCGTTCGGGCAGAACTTCGGAGCACCGTTGATAACACGGTCATCGAAACGCGCACCGACAGCAAGAATAACGTCGGCATGGTGCATCGCCAGGTTGGCGGTGTAGCTGCCGTGCATACCCAGCATACCGACGAACTGGCGATCGGTACCGGGGAAACCACCCAGGCCCATCAGCGTGTTGGTCACTGGCAGATTGAGCATTTTCGCCAGCTCAGTGAGCGGCTCGGAGGCATTGCCCATGATCACGCCACCACCGGAGTACAGAACCGGGCGTTTGGCGGCCAGCAGCATTTCGGCGGCTTTGCGGATCTGCCCGGAGTGCCCACGAACGGCTGGGCTGTAAGAGCGCAGCTTGGCTTTTTTCGGGTAGACGTATTCGAATTTCTCGGCCGGGTTGGTCATGTCTTTCGGGATATCGACCACAACCGGGCCTGGACGGCCGGATTGAGCGATGTAGAAAGCCTTCTTCATGACCTCCGGTATTTCCGAGGCGTGCTTGATCATGAAGCTGTGCTTCACGATTGGGCGGGAGATACCGATCATGTCGGTTTCCTGGAACGCATCGGTGCCAACCATGTTGCTCGGTACCTGGCCGGACAGGATCACCATCGGAATGGAGTCCATGTAGGCAGTAGCGATACCGGTGATGGCGTTGGTCGCGCCCGGGCCGGAAGTTACCAGTACCACACCGGCTTTACCGGTGGCACGGGCATAGCCGTCAGCCATATGGGTCGCAGCCTGCTCGTGGCGAACAAGGATGTGGCTCACCTCCGGTTCTTTGAACAGGGCATCGTAAATATGCAGGAGGGCACCGCCTGGGTACCCGTAGATATGCTTAACGCCTTCGTCACGCAAAAAGCGGACGACCATTTCAGCGCCAGATAAAAGCTCCACGTTATTCACCTCTAAAACGCTTAGAGAACCGCTCACAAACGAACGGGTCCGAATAGGTTTACCGCCAAGCAGAGCATGAGCGACGGTGGTCGCCGACTACGCCAGCTACTACTTGAGCAAGTATTGGGAAGGCCCCTGAGTGTTTCGGGGTTTTCCCACCCAGCGCGAGGTAACGCGTTGCGGGTGTAACAGGTCGGCACGGGTATGCGCCTCATGTCTGCTGAGCTAAAGCCTGCTTGCGGCCGACTCCACTACAGCGAACGTCGAATTGTTCGGATTCAGCGCAGCCAAGTCAAGTCATCCGTTGTGCTTTCTTCGAATTAGAGCTGTGACACGGTACAGGGTGACGAGTGGCCGGTTTTGGTTATAGTTAGCACCATGTTCCGCCGTTAATCAGAAGGACACCTCATGCGACGCATGATCATCACCGGCAGCCTGCTGCTTGCCTTGAGCGCCACGGCATCGGCTAGCCAGGTTTACAAATGGGTCGATGCGCAGGGCAACACCCACTTTGGCAATCAGCCGCCGCAGGGCCAGGACGCCACTCAGGTCAACACCGGCGTCGCTCAGCCCAAGCCTGCGACACCTGCACCGGCGCCGCTGCCACTACCCGGCACAGCAGCCGACGATCCGGCACAAAAAGCCATTGATGAGAAGGTGAAGCAGGAAGTCGCGCAAAAAGAGGTGGAGCGAGCAAAGTACTGTGAGGCCGTGCGCACTCACCTTGCGCAGCTGCAGAACAATCCACGATTGATGATTGAAGTGGACGGCGAAAAGCGTCGTTTCACCGAAGACGAACGTCAGGCCAAAATCGCTGAAGACCAGAAATCAATCGCCGACACCTGCGCCGACTGATCCCTGCCGGGTAAGGCAACTTCAGCTATGACGTTGCCTTACCGATCAAAGCATCAAACTCCCCCAGCAACACCAGCAGCCCGAACGCCTTGCCGAGGTTGGCGCTGTAGACCATTTCTGCCATCGGCCGGATACCCGACACCGACGGCAATGGTTGCCCGCTCTCGATGATGACTTTCATGCGCGGCACAAAAATCCACTGCAACCACTCTTCAAACGACAGGCTGTCCACACAGAACGGCTCGACGCTGGCCAGCGCCTCGGCCGATGGTGGCGTGGCCGACCACCAACCTTGCGCACGCAATTCGCGCTCGATCAGCAGCAAGTGATCTGCCAGCTCGGGCAAACGACGATCCATCAGAGGTTTACCTGAGCCTTCTGACGGGCCTGAGCGGCGCCGGATGCATTGCCCTGTTTCTCACGAGCCTGGGCAATCAGGCCCCACAAGCTCGCTTGCAGCGTCGGACGACCGCTGGCGTAGGTCAGCCCACGCTGAGCCACCTGCTCAGCCTGCGCGGCGTCACCCTGGGCCAGACGTACCTGAGCCAGGCGATACAGCACTTGCGGCTCACTTGGGGCGATACGTTGCGCACGCTCAAGGCTGGACGATGCACCATTGAGGTCTCCGTTGCTTTGCTGCTGTTGTGCCGTGGTCAACAGGGCCAGAACCGGTCCATCCAACTGCTCATCAGCAGCCAGACCGCCAGTTGAAGGAATACCGCTAGGCGCTACCGGCGCTGGCACGCTGTAGCTTGCACCGGCCCCCGGCGTAATCGGTCCGGTAGTGATCGGCCCCGGCGTGATACCGCCTGTGGAAATGGGCGCACTGCTTATCGAACCGCCTGCAGGATAGGTCTGAATAGGCGCTGCCACCTTGCCCTGCCCTGGCACCATTACCACTACACCGGAGTCCTGCGGTACGGCCTGGGTTTGCGCCTGTGCCGGCGCCTGGGCATAACCGCCAGTCGTGGCCCGGCCATTGGCCGGCGGGCGGTCATTGGACAGCGGCGCGCCGGAGTCGACCACTGGAATGGAACCGCGTTGAACACTGGCGCAACCGGACAGCACGCTGGTGGCCACAACTGCACAAATCAACCACTTGTTCACTGAGCACCTCATCACTTAATTCATCCAACCGCGCACCCAGTCCATCACTTCGGTCGCAGGCGTTTGCCCACCACAGGCGGTACCGGCTGGCGGCTCGCTGCCGCGAATATACGGCATCTGTACCGCGTTCGGGCAGTTGGCATCGGAGCCCTGGCCGTTGTTGGCGTCTACCCATACTTGCACCACGTTATCGGGCAGCGGCATGTTCAACGGCAACGGATCGGCCTGCTTCATAAAGCCGGTCCACACCTGCAATGCACCGGTAGCACCGGTAAACGGCGTGCCGCCGTTGTCATCGCGACCCATCCACACCACAGCCAGCAAGTCCTGGCTGAAGCCTGCAAACCAACTGTCGCGCGAGTCGTTACTGGTCCCGGTCTTGCCGGCCAGGTTTAGCGAAGACGGCAACTGGCTGTAAACCGAGCGCCCGGTGCCTTCGCGCATCACGCGTTGCATGGCGTTCTGCACCAGGTAGATGGCGCCTGGGTCGAAACGCTGCTGAATCTGGAACGGATAACGCTTGAGAGGTTCCCCTTCGGCTGTCAAGACACTACGAATACCGCGCAGCGGGGTATTGAAGCCGCCGTTGGCGATGGTTTGGTACATGCCTGCCACTTCAATCGGCGCCAGGGCGCCGGCACCCAGCAGCATGGATGGGAACGCCGGCCACTCGCGCGACACCCCCAGACGCTCAAGGGTTTTCAACACGTTGGGCACGCCCAATTCCAACCCCAGTTTGGCGGTCGACAGGTTGTAGGAGTGCGCCAGCCCCTGATACAGGTAGATGGTGCCATGGGCTTTGCGGTCGTAGTTCTGCGGCGTCCACACCTGGCCGTCCTTGCCCTTGACCGAGAACGGCTCATCTTCCAGCCAACTGGTCAGGGTGTACTGACTCGGGCGCTCCAGTGCCGTGAGGTAAACCGCAGGTTTTACCAACGAGCCGATCGGGCGCACCGCATCCAGCGCCCGGTTAAAGCCAGCAAAGCGCGGTTGCCGGCTGCCGAGCATGGCCTGGATCTCACCGCTTTCCGGATTGGTCACTACCATCGCCGCTTCTACTTCATCGGCGCCTTTGCGGCCTTTGAAGCCCTTCAACGTGCTGTGCAGGGCGTTTTCCGCTTTCTGCTGCAGAATCGGATCGAAGCTGGTGAAAATGCGCAGACCTTCTTCGGTCAAGTCTTCGTCGCGGTAGTCCTGACGCAGCTGACGCTTAACCAGATCGAGGAAAGCCGGGTAGGAACTGTCAGCCATGCTGCCGCGTTTGGTCACGCCCAGCGGCATTTTCTTCGCAGCTTCCGCTTGTTCCGCCGTCACCACGTTCTGTGCGGCCAGCAGGTCGATGACCAGATTACGGCGTTCAAGCGCGCGGTCCGGATTGCGACGCGGATTGTAGAAGGTCGGGCCTTTGACCATACCGACCAGCAGCGCCACCTGGTGCAGCTTCAGTTCCGCCAGTGGCTGGCTGAAAAAGTACTGACTGGCCAGACCGAAACCGTGCACCGCCCGTTGACCGTCCTGCCCCAGGAACACCTCATTGAGGTATGCCTCGAGAATTTCCTGTTTGCTGTAATGCAGCTCCAGCAGCACCGCCATCATGGCTTCAGTGGCTTTGCGGGTAAGGCTGCGCTCGCTGGTCAGAAAGAAGTTCTTCACCAACTGCTGAGTCAGCGTACTGCCACCCTGACGCATCTGGCCGGCGCTGGCGTTAACCCAGAACGCGCGGGCGATGGACTTGGGCGACACACCGAAGTGATGGAAAAACTCACGGTCTTCGACCGCCACCAAGGTTTCCACCAGATACGGCGGCACCTGGTCGAGTTTGATCAGGATGCGGTCTTCGTTATGTGCTGGGTACAGCCCACCAATCAACAGCGGCTCAAGTCGCGCCACCGCCAGGTCCTGGCCGCTGGCCTGAGTAAGCCCTGCCACATAGTCACCGGAGAATTTCACCCGAATACGCTGGGCAGGTTCAGCGCCTTCATAAAACTGAAAGCCGCGGGTATTGAGGTCGATATTGTTGCCCGCCACCACGGCCGCGCCGGGACCGGTCACGGTAGTCTCACGCCGATAGCCCAGGGCATCGAGTTCGGTCAGGAAGTCGGCCTTGGCCAGTTTCTGGCCCACGAACAACTCCAACGGCCGGGCATACACCTTGGCGGGTATGGTCCAGCGCTTGCCGGAGAATTTCTCCTGCACCACGGCGTCGAGGTACACGGCAAAACCGGCCACAACCACAACGCCGACAATGCTGAGTTTGAGTAGCCAACCCAACCAGGGGCGCATGCCACCGGAACGGGATTTAGGGCGCGAACGAGAGGGGCGAGAAGATCGGGTACGTGTCATGGCGGCGCATTATACGCACTTTGCCAGGGCCAGACAGACGCCTCCCAGCGGTTTGCACACTCGCTCACAGCGGCCATAATGGCCGCCTGAATTCAGCCCGTTATTCAAGGAAAGACCGTGAGCCAAACCCTGATCGCTGCTTTGCAGAACCCGGCCCTTTACCCCCATCCGGTAGAAGGTTTCCAGGTCATTGAAACGCACATCTCCTGGGTGGTGTTGACCGGTCCCTTCGCCTACAAAATCAAGAAACCGGTGAACTTCGGTTTTCTGGACTTCACCAACCTCAGCGACCGTCAGCACTTCTGCAAAGAAGAACTGCGCCTGAACCAGCGCCTTACCGAAGGCCTGTACCTGGACGTACTGCCCATTACCGGCAGCGCCGAGTCACCGCAGCTCAATGGCGACGGCCCGGCGATTGAATACGTGCTGAAAATGCGCCAGTTCCCACAAAGCCAGTTGCTGGGCGAAGTGCAAAGCCGTGGCGAGTTGACCACCGACCACATCGACGCCCTTGCCAGCCAGATCGCGCAATTCCACCTCAACGCACCACGCGTGCCGCAAGAGCACCCACTGGGCAGCGCGGCGGCAATCATGGCGCCGGTCACCCAGAACTTCGAACAGATCCGCCCGATGCTTTCCGACAAGGCGGACCTGGCGCAGCTCGATGCCCTGCAGGACTGGGCCGAAGCCAGCTTCGAGCGGCTGCAACCGCTGTTCGAGCGACGCAAAGCCGAAGGCTTTATTCGCGAGTGCCACGGGGATATCCACCTGGGCAACGCCACCTTGCTGGACAACAAAGTGGTGCTGTTTGACTG
Source organism: Pseudomonas turukhanskensis (assembly GCF_027922365.1). Classification (GTDB taxonomy): domain Bacteria; phylum Pseudomonadota; class Gammaproteobacteria; order Pseudomonadales; family Pseudomonadaceae; genus Aquipseudomonas; species Aquipseudomonas turukhanskensis. Next base: position 30,678 of record NZ_BSFN01000028.1, on the reverse strand, counting down.
CATCGAGTTCAACGAACCCTTCCGTTTCACCGACGTGACCGCCGATGCCGCGTTCCTGGCCATGGACCTTGAGGACCGTGGACTGAAACCGCTGTCACGCCGTTTTGTCAGCGCATGGCTTGAGCAAACCGGCGATTACGACGCGCTGCAGATCCTCAATTTCTACAAAGCCTATCGGGCAATGGTGCGCGGCAAGGTCGGCCTGTTCCGCCTCGGTCAGGAAGAAAGCGCCGTGCAACGCGCGGTGATTCTGCGCCAATACCGCAGCTATGCCGCACTGGCTGAAAGCTACAGCGCCATTCCGTCGCGCTTGCTGGCCATTACCCACGGCGTGTCTGCAGTGGGCAAAAGCCACGTAGCCATGCGTTTGGTCGAAGCCCTCGGCGCCATACGCCTGCGCTCGGACGTCGAGCGCAAACGCCTGTTCGGCGAACAGAATGCTGCCGATAAGGGCCAATTGACGGCCGGCATTTACAGCGCAGACGCCAGCGTCGCCACCTACCAGCGCCTGCACCAGTTGGCCGACGCGGCACTGCGCGCAGGCTTCCCAGTGGTAATCGACGCGACCTACCTCAAACGTACCCAGCGTGAAGCTGCATGGGACGTTGCCCTGGAAACCGGCGCACCCTTTCTGATTCTGGACTGTCAGGCCCCGGAAACCGTTATCGCCAGTTGGCTGGCGCAACGCCAGGCCGCCGCTCAGGACCCTTCCGATGCCACCCTGGACGTGGTCCGCGCGCAGCAAGCCAGCCGTGAGCCACTGGATGCCGAGGAACTGGCACACACCAAGCGCGTGGACACCCACGAGAGCGCCAGCCTCGACTCGCTGATCGAGCGCATTCGCCAGCGTCTGCCGGGCCTCTAAGCCCACCGGTGTTTCCCAGCTCCGCCGACAGGCAGAGCTGGGCACGGCTTCTATACTGCCGATGAACCCCTCATCGGATAAGCACCATGAACAAGCCGCGTCAACTGGATTCCCCCCTATACGCCCTGCTGCATAACGAAGACATCGAGGGCTTCAATGCACAAAAGGCCCAGGGCGGCGATATCGACTTCACCGACGGCGACTTCCGCGGCCTGGACCTGCGGCTGCTGGAAGCCGAAGGGATCAACTTCACCAATGGCTATTTTCGCGGCGCCGATCTGCGCGGCGTCGACTTGCGCACCACCCGCATGGACGGCGCCAGCATTGCCCACGCGCAGATATCCGGCGCCTATTTTCCGATCGAGTTGAGTGCTGATGAAATCGTGATGTCACTCACCTACGGCACGCGCATGCGCTATCGGCCACAAGGCAAGTGACACCAGAGATGTCAAACCGCCACGTTTTATTCCCCGACCGCTACACTTTCTGGCAAGGCCCCGCCGCACCGACCGCAGCGGGTTACGCACGGCAGCCAAGGAGGCGCGATGAACGACGAACTGCAACACCTGAAAAACCTCGGTAAAACCTCATCGCAATGGCTGCATGCCGTCGGCATCCATAGCGCAACTGACTTGCGACGCCTGGGCGCAGTGGGCGCATATCGCGCCGTGCAGGCCCGTGGTTTCAGAGCCTCCAAGGTTTTACTCTACGCAATCGAAGGGGCATTGCTGGATGTGCATTGGAATGAGTTGCCTCCTGCCCATAAAGCAGAGTTGAATGGCCAACTCGACGCTATGCAGCCCAACAACAAGAGCTAGCTCACATCCTCTACGCTCGATGATTTACGCCGGGGCGGGCGCGCACTATTGTTTCAGGGACGTTCGTGCGTTCTCGTAAGCCCAGCCAGTTCAAGGAATTACTGTATGTACCTACTCGGGGAGCAACCGGCTTACGCCGACCAGCTGATCAACCGACTGCAAGGCATCCCCACGCAACTGCTGGAAGGGCTTGCGCCTTCGGGTGCCACCGTGCGCCTGGAGCGTACCGACGACCTCGCGCAGGAACTGCCGGGCAATCAGCTGTTCATCATCGAAAACGGCTTGCTGCATTCGCTGGTCGATGAGCGTCCGCTGTTCTACCTGCAGGAAGGCGACCTGTTCGGCCTGCGCCAGGGCATTGAATTCCCCACCTGCCGCTACACCAGCGAAGAGCCGCTGAGCCTGGTGCCGTACACGCGCACTGAAGTGTTCAAACACATCTACGCCAGCGAAGTGCGCCTGGAGCTGTTCGTTCAGTACCTCATTGGCCATACCGCGCTGCTGTCCGATGCGCTTGCGCGTCTGAAACAGCCGGAGATTCGCCCCGCCACCGGTTTCCAGCACTTCGCTGCCGGCGAGGAGCTGATTCACCAGGGCGACGAAGCCGACCACGTCTTCATCATCATCGAAGGGCATGCCGAGGCTTATGTCGACGGGCACAAAGTAGGCGATGTGCAGAAAGATGAAATCTTCGGCGCCATGGCTGTTTTCACCCGCGAGAAACGCAGTGCCACCGTTCTGGCCAGTGAGCCGTGCACGGTAATGGTGATTCCCAAAGAGCAGTTCCTGAGCCTGACACAAAGCAATCCGCGCATCGCCCACAGCCTTATCGAGAGCATGGCGCGCCGCATCGACCTGCTGAACAAGGAAGTCACTCAGCTGCGTCTGCCGCCAGCTGAATAAGATGCAGGCCTTGTAAAACCCGGCCTCGCGCCGGGTTTTGCGTTTCTGGAGCAGGCTCTTTCGCCCCCGGGAAAAAAGATGAAGATGGGGTGTTGACTTAGAAATGAGAATTGTTATTATTATCGCAACTGGTCGCGAGATCAGTCGATATTCTGAGAGACCTTCAGTCGGACTTTTCAGATTATCTCCTCATCAGGCTAATCACGGTTTTTGACCCGGCTCTTTGCCGGGTCTTTTTTTGCCTGCGAAAAAGTGGCTGCCGCAGGCAACAAAAAACCCGCCGAAGCGGGTTTCGTGAAACAGCGAGCGCAACTACTTACGCAGCTGCGCGCAATGATCCTTCTCCGGTAATGCAGGTGTGAACCACACGTAGTCGGCCGTCTCAGCCGGCACTGCTTTACCCACTTCCGCCAACACGACACTGATACTCCCCTGCCCCGCCCCCAGATCGGCCAGGTGCAGCGGCACGCCCAAATCGCGGCGCACATGGAATGCACCGGCAAACAACAGCGCCGGTTGCGGGGCGGCCAACAGACGCTGCGCCATGCGCCGATCACGCTGCTGCTGTACCGCCAGCATCGACGGCAACTGCTCCTCTGGCAGCAGGCCGCAATGGGAATCGCGAATATCGTCCAGCAGCGGCGCCTGCACGCGCTTCGCCGTGGAAGCCGAGCCCTCCAGTACCGGGCGCGTCTTGTAGATGTTCATGATTTCGCTGCGATCCAGGTTGGCAGCCAGCAGCGGATAGGGCTGAGCCAAGGCGTGGCGAACGATGGGGCCATACATCGACCATTCCCAATTCTTCTGCCATGCCAGCGCTGCCGGCAAATCGACAAGGCTCTGGCCACGCGCCTGATCCACCTTGGCTTGCTGGTCCGGGTTCAGCATTTCCATCAACACACTGCCCTGCGCGCGCTTGTGCTCCAGGGCCTGCAACAGCCACAACTCCAGGGAATGGTGATCCGGGTTGTCATGCTGCTCGCCCACCAGCACGCGCGGCGCCGGCGCCAAGCGGTCGACCAGTTGCTCGGGAGTCAGTTGCTCGCCCGTGCGCAAGTCGCGAATCACACCAAGGTCGGCGTGCTCCCGGCCATTCGGGGCTTGCCAGGTTGGCAAGGGCGGCGGGGCTTGGCAGCCGGCTAAAAAGACACAACACAGCAAAACAAAACGCATGACCGAATCCTTGAAAAGTCGTTAACGGGCAATGATCAACGGATGGCCGCGCTCGGGGTGGTGCTGCACCAGCACCTCCAGATCGAACACCGCCTGCAGCGGCTCGGCCTGCAGAACCTCATAGGGCGTGCCGAGCGCATGGGGGCGACCGCCTTGCAGCAGCAACAGGCGGTCGCAGTAACGCGCCGCCAGGTTCAGGTCATGAAGTATCACCAGTACCGCCACGCCACTGGCGGCGATAGTGCGCGTCGCCTGCAAGGTGGTGTGTTGGTGCAGCGGGTCGAGCATGGACGTGGGCTCGTCAAGCAGCAGCGTCTGCCCCCGCGCGCCGGGCCACAACTGCGCCAGCACCCGCGCCAGATGTACGCGCTGGCGTTCGCCGCCGGACAGCTCCAGGTAGTTGCGCCCCGCCAGGTGCGCGGCGTCTGCCGCCGCCAGCGCTTCGGCGATGATTGCCTGATCGCGCACGCGGCCGGTGGCATGGGGCAAACGGCCCATGCCAACCACGTCTTCCACGCGGAAGGCAAAGTTCAGCGTCGAGGTTTGCGGCAGGATGGCCAGGCGCTGGGCACGCTCGGGCCCCACCCACGCGGATAAAGGTTTGCCCTCGAGCGTCACCTGGCCCTCGCTGGGCTTCAGTTCGCCGCTCAACGCATCAAGCAACGTACTTTTACCGGCGCCATTGGGGCCCAACACACCCAGCACTTCACCGGGCTGCAGAGTCAGGTTGATGCCGCTCAGCACCAATTTGCTGCCACGCTGAACGGCCAGATTTTCTGCACAAAGCATCAGGCGCGCCCTCGCAGCAACAGATAAAGAAAGAACGGCGCACCGATCAGCGCCGTGACAATGCCAATCGGCAACTCGGCCGGCGCCAGCACCATGCGTGCCAGCACATCGGCAAACAACAGCAGGGCCGCCCCGGCGAGCGCCGAGGCCGGAAGCAGTACGCGATGGTCCGGCCCGACCAGCAAGCGCACCAGATGGGGCACCACCAGGCCGATAAACCCGATCATGCCCGCAGCCGCTACGGCAGCGCCCACACCCAGCGCGGTGCAAAACACCAGCTCGCGTTTCACGCGTTCCACCTCAAAGCCCAGGTGCCGCGCTTCGGACTCACCCAACAGCAAGGCATTCAACGCTTTTGCGCGCTTGGGCAACCACAGACCAACGGCCAGGGTGACCACCAGCAACGGCCACAGCCGCGAATAGCTGGCGCCGTTCAGGCTGCCCAGGTTCCAGAAGGTGAGTGTGCGCAGCGTGGCGTCGTCGGCAAGGTAGGTGAACAAGCCAATCACCGCACCGGCCAAAGCCGTCAGGGCGATACCGGCCAGCAGCATGGTCGACACGCTGGTCTGACCATTGCGGCTGCCCAGGCGGTAGACCAACGCCGTCACCACCAGCCCGCCGGCGAAGGCGCAGGCCGACAACAGATACGGCGCAATGGCATCGGGCAGCCCGCCAAGCCAGGCGCCACCGACAATGGCCATGGCCGCACCCAGCGCTGCACCGCTGGAAACCCCGACCAGGCCAGGGTCGGCCAAGGGATTGCGAAACAGGCCCTGCATGGCCACACCCGACAGCGCCAGCACAGCACCGACCGCCAGCCCGAGCAAGGTACGTGGCATGCGGATCTGACCGATGATCAACTCAGCCTGGTCCAGCTCGGCACCGCCCAGCGGCGCGCCGAACACGCGCAGGGTGGCTTTCAGGGTATCGAGCCACGGCAAACTGACCGGCCCGAGCGCCAGCGAAAACAGCAGCGCGAGCGCCAGCAACAGGCCCAGTGCAATAAATAGTGAGCGCGGAAGAACAACTGGATTCATGGTTGCGGCTTAGCGACGGCAGTCAAAGGAGTCGCGGCAGGATAGAAGGCTGCACCCAGCACCGCCAGCGCATCCGGAATGCGCGGGCCGAGGCCGCCCACCAGCAGGGTTGGGTCCAGCGCCAGCAGGCGATCATTTTTTGCGGCACGGGTGGCGGCCAACGCCGGGTTTTGTTTGAGCAGCGCCGCTTTGGCTTCGGGACCGGCAATACTGCGGTCGGCGAAAATGATCACTTGCGGGTCCAGCGCCAGCAGCGCCTCGGTAGACAATGCCTTGTAGCTGGTATGGGTGGTGATGCTACGGCCACCGGCCTGCGCGATCAGCCAGGCACCGATGGTGTCCTGGCCTGCCGCCATCGGGCTGCTGCCGGAATGGGAAAGCAGCAGCAAGACGGTCGGTGCCGGTTTGTCCGCCTGCGCAGTGCTCACCCACTTGGCCTGGGTTTGCAGGCGCGCCTTGTAGTCGGCCAGCGCTTTGGCAGCGCGCGGTTCGTCGCCCAGCAACGCACCAATACGACCGAGATTGTGTTCCAGGGTCGCCAGGTCCGACTTGGTCGGCAACGCCTCGACGCTCACACCAGCGCCCTTGACCTGCGCCAGCACCGGCGGCGGGCCCATCTCTTCACTGCCCAGCAGCAAATCCGGCTTCAGGCTCAAGATGCCTTCAGCGGCCAATTGACGTTGGTAGCCAATGCTCGGCAATTTTTTCAATTCAATCGGGTGCAAGCTGGTGGTATCCACGCCCACCAGTTTGCTTTCACCTCCCAGCGCGACCACCCACTCAGTGATCGAACCGCCGGCACTTACCCAGCGCTGTGGCAAGGCGTCGGCGGCAGTCGCCGCTTGGCTCAGAAGAACAGCGCAGCACAAGCTGGCAATACGGGCAGTCACACGCATGAAAGGCTCCATAAATTCTTGGAAAAACGTAAACAGTAAAAAACCAGCCAGTACCTACATATAAGGCTCTGGCTGGTTGCGATGTAGCTAACTACCGGGGATCACGCTTCCAGAACGGGAGCAGCCTCGGCCAGTGCACGCCACTCGGTCAACTCCGGGACGCCCGGTTTGCGCGCGCCAAACAGTTGCACGATCAGTTCACCGTTGGCATCAAAGGCTTCGAAGCTGGTAATCACACCGTCGCTGCTTGGCTTGCGTACGCGCCACAGCTCAGTGACCGAATGGCTCTTGAGGTGCAGGTTGAACTCGGGGTCCAGCACGTTGAACCAGGTGTCCATCCAGCGCAGGTTTTTCACGGTGCCGCTGTGGATCTGGATGCAGTGGCGGTTGCCCACAAAAACCATCAACGGCACTGCGGTAGCGCCGGCGGCTTCCATCAGTTTCGGCAGTTCGCTGGGTGCCAGCGGCTCGGCCCACTCGCTACCGGCCAGGCGCAGGGCCTGGGTGCGGGTGGTCTCGTGCTTCTTCAGCAAGGCGAAGAAGTGGTGGGTGTCTTTGAGGGTCGACCAGGCAGAGCGCAGCGACTCGACATCGATTTCACTGTCCGGCTTGGCCACGACAGGCGCTGGCAGGGGCTTCAATTCCAGCCGGGATGTCTGCTCTTGCGCGCGAAAACGTTCAACTAGCGGGGCCCAGGCGGCTTCGTTGCTGTCTTCGGTGAGGAAGACTTTGTGCACGGCCACGCCCTGGTAGTCGAACACCTGGATGCTGCGCTGGGTGCCCTTGGCAGTTTCTTCGGCGATGGCGAACACACTGGCCCAGCCACCGAGGAACAGACGCAGGTCGATGTCGGGGGAAACCACCAGCCCCATCTGCCCGTTGGCCATGACGGTGACGTCGCGGTAGTAGCCCTTGCGCTCGTGAACGCAGTCCTCGTTGCGGGTCAGGGCCATGATGTAGCCCAACTCGCCAAGGGCTGGCAGCAAGGTGGCCCACTCGGGGTTCAGGCGCACGGTGTCGACGCCCAGGCGGCTGGCAACCAGCTCGCCTTCGCTCACAGCCAGGTGGGCTGCCGCGTCGCGCGCACGCATTTTCGGCTGTTCGCCGCGCAGGGCCTGCCAGGCCAGGTACAGATCGCTGGCAACGCCGGCGTTAGGGTTTTCAGCCTGAAGATGGCTAGTCATGGACAACTCCTCGATCACAATCAACGGCTCGCCGTCAGGGCGAACTCAATAGGTATTTGCACGCGGCTCGGTACGGCTCGTCCATCTAGGGTCTCGGGGCGGAAATGCCAGTCGGCCACCGCCTCCAGTGCGGCTTCATCCAGGCTTTCAACCCCGGACGAACGCACGATTTGCAATGCGCGCTGCTGGCCGCGCTCATCCAAACGCACCTCCACCAACACCACGCCCTGCTGATTACGGCGCTTGGCCAGATTCGGGTAATGCGGCTGCCGGGGTGGCTGCAGGTAACTCGGTTTGCTGCTGAACACTTCCCTGACCGGCTGCGGTGTTACCGGACCGGCAGAGGTTGCCGCGCTGGGTAACTCCACCTTTGCCAGTTCAGGGCCGGGAGCCGCTTGCGGCTCAACCGCTTTGGGCAGTGCCGCTTTCGGCGGCTGCGGTTTGCGGGGTGCCTCTTTAGGCGGCGTGGCCTTTGCCACCGGCCGCGGATGGACCTTGCGCTCAACGATCAGCGGCTTGACCACCGGCGGCTCGGGAATTACGACGGGCGCCTCCTGCTGTTTTGCCGGCTCAACGGCAACCGGCTGCACCATCGCCACGGTCGCCGGCTCGGCGGCCGGCGGCAGTTGAATCAGCATCGCAGCGGGTTCCTTGGCCAAATTCTGCGCGCGCCCGGCCTCTACGACGGACTCGCGCAGGAAGAAGCTCGCCATCGCATGCAGCGCGAGCGAAACCAGGAAATACATCGAAAAACGCCGCATCGAATGCCAACATCCACCAAATACGAAACCATTTGATAATTTTTTGCATTTGCATGTCAAGATCGCTAACGTTCCGCCCCGATATCAAACCGGTGGCCAAAGTAGCCGCCCGCCGTCAACGATCTAGGAGTAGATCCATGTCCCTTCGTCCGCCCTTCGCCCACAAGCCTTGGCTGGTCCTCCTGTTGCTCTCGCCGTCGCTGGCATTCGCCGCCGATGACGTCCAGAAGAAAGCCACACAATTCGACACAGTTACCGTCACCGCGACCCGTACCGAGCAGAAGCTCGACGAAGTTCCGGCCACTGTTTCGGTTCAGACCGAACGCGATTTCGATCAGAACAACGTCAAAGACATCAAGGATGTGGTGCGTTACGAGCCGGGCGTTTCGGTGAGCGGGACGGGCAGCCGCTTCGGCCTGTCGGGCTTTACCATCCGCGGTCTGGGTGGCAACCGCGTACTCACCCAGGTAGATGGCGTGGCTGTTCCCGATGCCTTCGCTTTCGGCCCCTTTATGGAGGCCCGTCGCGACTACATCGACCCGGACACCATGAAGCAGGTAGAAATCATTCGCGGCCCAGCCTCGTCGCTGTACGGCAGCGATGCTATCGGTGGTGCGGTCAGCTTCCTGACCAAAGATGCCGCCGACTACCTGGAAGAAGGTGACGACGCCTATGCCCGTTTGAAAACCGGCTACGACGGTTCCGACGACAGTTGGATGCGCAGCGCCACCCTGGCCGGCCGCGCTGGCAGTGTCGATGGCGTGGTGCATATCGGTCGTCGCGACGGCCAGGCTGTAGATACCTTTAGCGGCCGGGGCGGCATTGGCGCTCAGCGCGGGGCAGCCAACCCGCAGGACTACAACGCTGAAAACCTGTTGGTCAAAGGCGGTTGGAACTACTACGGTAACGACCGCCTGCAACTGACCTACGAGCGCTACGCCGTCGACGCCGACACCACACTGCTCAGTGACTACGCCAACACCGGCAGCGTGCGCAAATCGAGCGCCATCGACAGCACCGATCGCGAGCGCTACAGCCTGCAACACACCTTCGAGCTCAACAGCCTGCTGGTGGACAAGGTCGACTGGCACCTGGACTACCAGGACAGCGAGACCCGTCAACGCACCGAGCAAGAACGCTTTGTGGCTAACGCCTTCCGTGATCGCTACCGCGATTCCAGCTACGAAGAAAAACTCTGGGTGCTCAACGCCAAGTTCGACAAAGCCTTCGCCACCGGCCCGGTCAACCATCAGTTGATCTACGGCTTCGACGTCAAGCGCCTGGAAAACAGCGACCTGCGTCGCGGCGGCGAAATCGTTCGCGCCACCGGTGCCGTGGTGCCTGTGGCACCGGGCGGTGACGCGTTCCCGATCAGCGACTTCCCGGACCCGACCACCAAGGAATATGCGCTGTTTGCCCAGAACGAAATGACCATCGGCCGCTGGACCATTCTGCCGGGCCTGCGCTACGACCGCTTCGAGATGAAGCCGCACGTAACCGAGGAGTACATGAACGGCGGCGCGTCCGACGCCAACCCGGACGACACCAAAGACGAGCATGTCTCGCCAAAACTGGGCGTGACTTACCAACTGAACGAACAGCACAGCGTCTACGGCCAATACGCCGCCGGCTTCCGCGCGCCACAAGCGGTAGAAATGTTCGGGGAGTTCGAGAACCCGATTTTCGGCTACCGCACCCTGGCCAACACCAGCCTGAAAGCGGAAACCAGCGACAGCTACGAAGTGGGCCTGCGCGGCAAGTACAGTGTCGGCAGCTTTGGCGCGGCCGTGTTCTACAACCGCTACAAGGACTTCATTGAGCAGGACGCCTTCGCCTCGCCAACAGGCAGTGGATTCGCCTCGGACTTCCAATACGTCAACAAAGACCGCGTCACCATCCGCGGCGCCGAAGCCAAGGGTGAGCTGTTTCTCGACCAGTTGGGCTTGCTGCCAAGCGGTTGGAAAGCAATCGGTTCCGTGGCCTATGCCCGTGGCAATGATGAGGGCACTGGCGAGCCAATCAACAGCGTTGACCCACTCAAAGGTGTGTTTGGTCTGGGTTATGCCGAGCCAAGCGGCAAGTTTGGCGGCGCGCTGAACTGGACCCTGGTGGCGGCCAAGGACCGTGTTGATAAAAGCACCACGACCGACCAGTACGAGACCGCCGGTTACGGCCTGCTGGACCTGAACGGCTGGTGGCAAGTTACCGACGAGTTCTCGGTTAACGCAGGCCTGTACAACCTGGGCGACAAACAATACTGGCAGTGGGGCGACGTGCAAGGCCTGTCCTCGCAGAGCGTCAGCCTGGACCGCTACTCCCAGCCTGGCCGCCACGCAGCCGTCAACTTCATCTGGGAAATCTAAAGCCTGACCTGGGAAATCTGACTATCGCCCACCCCGGGTGCGCGGGATAATCCCCGCTCACCTGGAGGCGACTATGCAGTTTCTCTGCGCCCCGGACTCTTTGGCCGAAGGTCAAAGCCGGGGCTTTTTATTGGGCGGGATAAATCTATTGGCCGTGCGTAAAAACGGCCAGGTGCACGCGTACCTCAACCGCTGCCCGCACAAGGGCGTGCCGCTGGAATGGCAGGCGGACGAATTTCTCGATAGCAGCAAAACCCTGATTCAGTGCGCCCGGCATGGGGCGTTGTTTCTGATCGAGTCCGGCGAATGCGTGACCGGGCCGTGTGAGGGCGATTCCCTCAGCGCCCTGTCCTGCCACGAAGATGCCACCGGCATCTGGATCACCTTGCCCCGCTAAGCCCTTACAGCTGCACAGCCAGACGCTGGGTCAGACGGATCTCAGTGGGCGTCAGCACCGCGCCGTAAGCCAGCACTTCCACACCCGCCAATGTGGCCTCACGTAGCGCCGCCGCATAGGCCGCGTCGATTTCCTCCGCCGGGCGAACCGCCTCGATACCGGACAGGTTTACGCAGTAAAGCTGTACCGCGCGAATGCCCTGACGTGCCAGGCTGGCCAGCTCGCGCAGGTGCTTGGCGCCGCGCTGGGTCTTGGCGTCGGGAAAGGCCGCCACTTTCGTGCCGTCAAAGCCCAGGGTGACGCTCTTCACTTCGACATAGGCCGGACCGCCGGGATATTCCAGGCGAAAATCGATGCGGCTGTTTTCTTCGCCGTAGGGCACTTCGCGCTTGAGCGTGGTGAAGCCGGCCAGCTCGCTGATCACCCCTTCGCGCAAGGCTTCTTCCACCAACGGATTGGCCCGCGCGGTATTTACGCAGGCCCAGCGCCCTTGCGGCGTTTCGGCCAGTTCCCAGGTGCCGGGCAGCTTGCGCTTGGGGTCGTTGGAGCGGCTGAACCACACCGCCCCGCCCTCCACCATGCAATTGAACATGGAGCCGGTGTTGGGGCAGTGGATGGTCAGCAGTTCGCCGCTACAGGACTCGATATCGGCGAGAAAGCGTTTGTAGCGGCGGATCAGGCGGCCTTGCTCAAGCGGTGGGTCGAACTGCATCAGGGCCGCCAGGTCTTCAGGCCACGGGCAATGCGTTCCACCGCTTCCTGCAGGCGCGGCAGACTTTGCGTGTAGGCAAAGCGCACATGATGGCCGGCCTGGTAACGACCGAAATCCAGGCCCGGCGTAAAGGCCACATGCTCGGTTTCCAGGAAGTGCTGGCAGAAAGCAAAGGCGTCGCCACCAAAGGCGCTGATGTCTGCATATAAATAGAAGGCGCCTTCGGGCTCCACGGCGATACCGAACCCCAGCTCGCGCAAGGCCGGAAGCAGGAAATCGCGACGCAGGCCAAATTCGCCACGGCGCTCTTCCAGAATGGCCAGCGTAGCCGGCTCGAAGCAGGCCAGCGCGGCGTGCTGGGCCATGCTCGGTGCGCTGATATACAGGTTCTGCGCCAGCTTCTCCAACTCGCCCACCGCCGGTTGCGGCGCCACCAGCCAGCCCAGGCGCCAGCCGGTCATGCCGAAGTATTTGGAAAAACTGTTGAGCACAAAGGCGTCATCGTCCACTTCCAGCACGCTGGCGGCGTCGGAGCCATAAGTAAGACCGTGGTAGATCTCGTCCACCACCAAATGACCGCCATGGGCTTTCAGCGCCCGGGACAGACCGCCAAGTTCGTCACGCGACAACAGCGTGCCGGTCGGGTTGGCCGGCGAAGCCACCAGCGCGCCGACGCTATCGCGGTCCCAATGGCGGTCCACCAATTCCGGGGTGAGCTGGTAACGCACGTCCGGGCCGACCGGCACCAGCTGCGCGGCGCCTTCTACTAAACGTAGGAAGTGCCGGTTGCAGGGGTAGCCGGGGTCTGCCAGCAGCCAATGTTTGCCGGGGTCTACCAACAGCGCGGTGGCCAGCAGCAAGGCGCCCGAACCGCCAGGGGTAATCAGGATACGTTCGGGGTCTATGCTCAAGCGGTAACGTTGGGCGTAAAAACTGGAAATCGCCTCACGCAGGGCCGGCAAGCCACGGGCAGCGGTATAGCGCGTGTGGCCTTCGGCTAGGGCGGCCTGGCCGGCTTTGATGACGGGCTCGGCGGTGGAAAAGTCCGGCTCGCCGATTTCCAGGTGAATCACATCATGGCCGTCGGCCTGCAACTGATTGGCCCGGGCCAGCAGCGCCATCACGTGAAAAGGCTCGATAGCGCGGCTGCGAGCACTGTAGGGCGAAGTCATCGGCCTTCCTTTATATAAGTTCAGGCGGCGATTCTACCCAACCAGTTGGCGAAACAGCAGCACGATGACAACCGGGAGTGGCATACCCGAAGGCGATCTGGTAAGTTCGCCCGCTTGCAGCCGCAGGGCCGGCATAAATGACGGCAATGGACAGTAATCCTGCGCAGTGGATTAGAGAGTTTTCAAGAGGCGGTCATCCATGCCCACCAAAGCAAAAGCAAAGAACGACCCACTCAACCGTAGCTTCGAACCCTATAAAGAAACAAAGGGCGAGGAATACATGAGTGAGCCAATGCGTGCACACTTCACCAATATCCTTGGCAAGTGGAAGCTTGAGCTGATGCAGGAAGTCGATCGGACTGTGCATCACATGCAGGACGAAGCGGCCAACTTCCCAGACCCAGCCGACCGTGCCAGCCAGGAAGAAGAATTCAGCCTGGAACTGCGCGCCCGTGATCGTGAACGCAAGCTGATCAAGAAAATTGACCAGACCCTGCAACTGATCGAAGACAACGACTACGGCTGGTGCGATTCCTGCGGCGTAGAAATCGGCATCCGCCGTCTCGAAGCCCGCCCTACCGCCACCCTTTGCATCGATTGCAAAACCCTGGCGGAAATCAAAGAAAAGCAGATCGGTTCCTGATCTGAGAACGGGGCGCTTAGGCGCCCCGCTTCATTTCTGCCATGCCTATTCTTCGCGTATGACCTCTCCAGCCTACATCGGGCGCTTTGCCCCGACCCCCAGCGGCTACCTGCACTTCGGTTCTCTGGTGGCGGCACTTGCCTCCTACCTCGACGCCAAAGCCTGCGGCGGTACCTGGCTGCTGCGCATGGAAGATATCGACCCACCGCGTGAAGTCCCCGGCGCGCAAACCGCCATTTTGCAGACCCTGGAAAGCTACGGCTTTGAATGGGACGGCGAACTGGTGCGCCAAAGCGACCGCCACAACGCCTACGAAAGCCTGGTGCAGCGCCTGTTTCAGCAAGGCCTGGCGTACGCCTGCACGTGTTCGCGCAAACAGCTCGAAGCCTACCAGGGCGTGTACCCCGGTTTATGCCGCAATGCCGGCCATGACCCGCAAGGCGCCGCCATTCGCCTGCGGGTGCCGGAGCTGGAATACCACTTTACCGACCGTGTGCAAGGCGACTACCGCCAGCACCTGGGCCGTGATGTGGGCGACTTTGTGATTCGCCGCCGCGACGGGTTGTATGCCTATCAATTGGCGGTAGTGCTGGATGACGCCTGGCAAGGTATTACCGATATCGTGCGCGGTGCTGACTTGCTCGACTCCACGCCGCGCCAGCTCTACCTGCAAGAGCTGCTCGGCCTGCCGCAACCGCGTTACCTGCATGTGCCGCTGATTATCCAGCCCGATGGGCACAAGCTAGGCAAGTCGTACCGCTCGCCGCCACTGGAGTCACATGAAGCGGCGCAGTTGTTGTTACGCGCCTTGCGGGCGCTGGGGCAAACAGTGGTGCCCGAGTTGGAAGCAGGGACGCCGAGCGAGATTCTGGCGTGGGGGGCTCGGCATTGGGATGCAACGCGGATTCCGCAGACGCTGACGTTGGCTGAATCGCAGCTGCGTTAATCAACACTTCAGCCGCGATAGCCGTTGCACGGTCTCGACCGCTTCCAGCCCTCACCATCATTCCGTTACCATCGCCGCTCGCCAACCACGAGAAACGGCATGTACATCTACCGATTGGTCTTACTTCTGGTGGTGGGGATTTATCTCTTCTCCCCGGCCATCATGGACTGGTGGATCGACCCGACCGGCGCCTGGTACCGGCCGTACCTGCTGTGGCTGATCCTTATCGTGGTGACCTTTATCTTGCAGAGCGGACGTGATGCTGACGAGCTTTAGCCTGAGTCAGCTGATCCTGATCAGCGCTGCCTACCTACTTGTACTGTTCGGCGTGGCCTGGATCAGTGAGCGCGGCATCATTCCGCGCTGGATCGTGTCGCACCCGCTGACCTACACCTTGTCGCTCGGCGTCTACGCCAGCGCCTGGGCCTTCTACGGCACGGTGGGGCTGGCCTACCAATATGGCTTCGGCTTTTTGGCCAGCTACCTTGGGGTGTCCGGGGCATTTCTGCTGGCGCCGGTGTTGCTTTATCCCATCCTGCGCATTACCCGCACCTATCAGCTGTCGTCGCTGGCCGACCTGTTCGCTTTCCGCTTTCGCAGCACCTGGGCCGGGGCGCTAACCACACTGTTTATGCTGATTGGCGTGTTACCGCTGCTGGCCCTGCAGTTCCAGGCGGTGGCCGACTCCATTGGCATTCTGACCCGCGAGCCGGTGCATGAGCGGGTGGCGCTGAGCTACTGCGCGCTGATCACCCTCTTCACCATTTTGTTCGGCGCTCGCCATATCGCCACCCGGGGCAAGAACGAAGGCCTGGTATTTGCCATCGCGTTTGAATCCATCGTGAAAATGGTTGCCCTTGGCGGTATCGCCCTGTACGCGCTGTACGGCGTATTCGGCGGCCCGCATGAACTCGAACTGTGGCTGCTGCAAAACCAGGCCACCCTGGCCGCGCTGCATACGCCGCTGCAAGAAGGGCCGTGGCGCACGCTGCTGCTGATTTTCTTCGCCTCGGCGATCGTAATGCCGCACATGTATCACATGACTTTCACGGAAAACCTCAACCCGCGCGCCATGGTCAGCGCCAGCTGGGGCCTGCCGTTGTTCCTGTTGTTGCTGAGCCTGACGGTACCGCTGATTCTCTGGGCCGGTCTGAAGCTGGGCGCCACGACCAACCCGGAATACTTCACCCTCGGCATCGGCATTGCGGTGAACAACGACACCTTGGCGCTTCTTGCCTATGTGGGCGGATTGTCAGCCTCCAGCGGCCTGATCATCGTCACCACCCTGGCGCTGTCGGGCATGGCCCTCAACCACCTGGTGTTACCGCTGTATCAGCCGCCGGCCCAAGGCAATATCTACCGCTGGCTGAAATGGACGCGCCGCGCCCTGATCATCGCAATCATCGCCGCCGGTTATGGTTTCTATCTGTTGCTGGGTGCCGAGCAGGATCTGGCCAACCTCGGCATCGTAGCCTTCGTCGCCACCCTGCAATTTCTGCCGGGCGTGCTGTCGGTGCTGTACTGGCCGACCGCCAACCGCAAAGGCTTTATCGCCGGGCTGCTAGTGGGCATTTCGGTGTGGACCGCGAGCATGCTGTTACCGCTGATTGGTAATGTGCAGGGCATTTATATTCCGCTGTTCAACTTTGCCTACGTGCTGGACGACACCAGTTGGCACCTGGCGGCCATCGCCTCGTTGGCGGCCAACGTGCTGGTGTTTACCCTGGTGTCGCTGTTTACCGAGTCCAGCCCCGAGGAAGAAAGCGCCGCCGAAGCCTGCGCGGTGGATAACGTGCGCCGCCCGCAACGCCGCGAACTGCTGGCCACCTCGCCACAGGAATTCGCCACCCAACTGGCCAAACCACTGGGCGCCAAAACCGCGCAACGGGAAGTGGAGCAGGCACTGCGTGACCTGCACCTGCCGTTCGACGAGAACCGACCGTATGCCCTGCGCCGCTTGCGCGACCGGATCGAGGCCAACCTCTCCGGCCTCATGGGCCCGAGCGTGGCACAGGATATTGTCGAGACCTTCCTGCCGTACAAGTCCGGCAGCGAAAGCTATGTGACCGAAGATATCCACTTCATCGAAAACCGCCTCGAGGACTACCACTCGCGCCTGACGGGCCTGGCCGCCGAGCTCGACGCCCTGCGCCGTTACCACCGGCAAACCCTGCAAGAGTTGCCGATGGGCGTGTGCTCACTGGCCAAGGACCAGGAAATTCTGATGTGGAACCGGGCAATGGAAGACCTCACCGGCATCGTCGCCCACCGCGTGGTCGGCTCGCGGTTGTCGACCATTGGCGAACCGTGGAAGGCATTGCTCGAAGGCTTTATCAATCTGCCCGACGAGCATCTGCACAAACAACGCCTGGCCCTAGACGGCCAGATTCGCTGGCTGAACCTGCACAAAGCCGCCATCGACGAGCCCCTGGCACCCGGTAACACCGGCCTTGTGTTACTGGTTGAAGACCTCACCGAAACACAGATGCTCGAAGACAAGCTGGTGCACTCCGAGCGCCTGGCCAGCATCGGCCGCCTGGCCGCCGGCGTGGCGCATGAGATCGGCAACCCGATCACCGGCATTGCCTGCCTGGCGCAGAACCTGCGCGAAGAACGGGAAACCGATCCCGAGCTGGCGGAAATCAGCAGTCAGATCATCGAGCAGACCAAACGGGTGTCGCGCATCGTGCAGTCGCTGATGAGCTTTGCCCATGCCGGCGCGCACCAGCAGTCCGAAGAGCCGGTGTGCCTGGCCGAGGTGGCGCAAGACGCCATTGGTCTCCTGGCCCTGAACCGGCGCAGCATCGAAGTGCAGTTCTTCAATCTGTGCGACCCGGACCATTGGGCCGTGGGCGATCCGCAGCGCCTGGCGCAAGTGCTGATCAACCTGCTGTCCAACGCCCGTGACGCCTCGCCTGCGCGCGGCGCCATCCGGGTGAAAAGCGAAGCGAGCGAACAGACCGTGGATTTGATCGTCGAAGATGAAGGTACCGGCATTCCCAAAGCGATCATGGACCGCCTGTTCGAACCCTTCTTTACTACCAAAGACCCCGGTGAAGGAACCGGCCTGGGCCTCGCTCTGGTCTATTCCATCGTGGAAGAGCATTATGGGCAAATAACCATCGACAGCCCGGCAGACCCGGAGCTACAACGCGGAACCCGGATTCGGGTAACGTTACCGCGACATGTCGAAGCGACGTCCGTAGTGACCAGAGATCGTCGAGAGAGCTGAATTCATGCCACATATTCTGATCGTCGAAGACGAGACCATTATCCGTTCCGCCCTGCGCCGCCTGTTGGAGCGCAACCAGTACGAAGTCAGCGAAGCCGGCTCCGTGCAGGAGGCCCAGGAACGCTTCAGCATTCCCAGCTTTGACCTGATCGTCAGCGATCTGCGTCTGCCGGGCGCGCCGGGCACCGAGCTGATCAAACTCGGCCAGGGCATTCCGGTGCTGATCATGACCAGCTACGCCAGCCTGCGCTCGGCGGTCGACTCCATGAAAATGGGCGCGGTGGATTACATCGCCAAACCGTTCGACCACGACGAAATGCTTCAGGCCGTAGCGCGCATTCTGCGTGACCGCCAGGACAACAAGCCGGCACCGGCCGCCAGCACCAGCAATGGCAGCCGCGGCGGTGACAAGGCCGTCGCCGGTAACAGTAACGGCGAGATCGGTATCATCGGCTCCAGCCCCTCGATGCAGGAGCTGTACAGCAAAATCCGCAAGGTCGCCCCTACCGATTCCACCGTGCTGATTCAAGGCGAATCGGGTACCGGTAAAGAGCTGGTGGCCCGCGCCCTGCACAACCTGTCCAAGCGCGCCAAGGCGCCGATGATTTCGGTGAACTGCGCAGCCATTCCGGAAACGCTGATCGAGTCCGAGCTGTTCGGCCACGAAAAAGGCGCGTTCACTGGTGCCAGCGCTGGCCGCGCCGGTCTTGTGGAAGCGGCTGACGGCGGCACCCTGTTCCTCGACGAAATCGGTGAGCTGCCCCTGGAAGCGCAGGCGCGCCTGCTACGCGTGTTACAGGAAGGCGAGATTCGCCGCGTCGGCTCGGTGCAATCTCAGAAGGTGGATGTGCGCCTGATTGCGGCGACCCACCGCGACCTGAAAACCCTGGCCAAAACCGGCCAGTTCCGTGAAGACCTTTTCTACCGCCTGCACGTTATTGCCCTGAAGTTGCCGGCGCTGCGTGAGCGAGGCGCGGACGTCAGCGAAATTGCGGCGCTGTTCCTCATCCGCCAATCGACCAAGATGGGCCGCACCGACTTGCGCTTTGCCCCCGATGCCGAACAGGCCATCCGTCACTACACCTGGCCGGGTAACGTGCGCGAGCTGGAAAACGCCATCGAGCGTGCCGTCATCCTCTGTGAAGGTTCGGATATCTCGGCAGAGCTGCTGGGTATAGATGTGGAACTGGACGATCTCGAAGACGGCGATTTCCTCGGCGCTCCCCTCGCCCACACCAGTAACAACGCCCACGAGCCCACCGAAGACCTGAGCCTGGAAGACTACTTCCAGCACTTCGTTCTTGAGCACCAGGACCACATGACTGAAACCGAGCTGGCGCGCAAATTGGGCATCAGCCGCAAATGCCTGTGGGAGCGTCGTCAGCGCCTGGGCATTCCACGGCGCAAAACCGGCGCGGCGCTCGAGGGTTGACAGCGTGGCGGTAACACAGGTCGTGCGCGCCAAGTCGCCACACTTTGTTACCGCTTCAATATCGCGTAACAAAGCCGGGTCTAACGGTAACGGAAACCCGGCTTTTTTGTGCCTGTTCTGACACAGTGAATTTAGCTAAACCCTTGATTTACAACGATTCACTAAAACTGGCACGGCTTCTGCTATATGTTTGGTACAACAACAATAACAAGCAACGCCAAAGACAATAAAAATAAGACGTACCGACTCCAGCACAACAAAAACAAAATCGCGGGAGGCGCAGCTAACTGATTCTTTTGGAGAGGAATGGCTTTTGGGGTTCGCCCCGCGACCAGGCTGAGAACAACAAAACTGCTACTAGGCAGAGCCCGAACTGGTTGGATCGAATGATCATGGCTACATCAGCATCCAAAGCAATCCGTTTGCTATTAACCTCCAAATTGGAGGTTTTTCCTGAGGCCACTAGGCCGATGGAACGGGTCAACAAACAAAAACAACAAGCCCGACATAATAATAAAAATAAAGCACGCACCTACTTGGGGGGGAGCTTCGGCTCCCCCAGTAGCTTTCGCTACCCTCCTCCGGTAACACCCCGCTTGGCTCGCAATACCCCTCTTTCGCAGCGTCCTACACCATCCCCCGACACAATGCTAGAATCCGCAGCCATCATGCGGTCATTTCCTTTTCTGGCCGGTCATCCCGTCAAACAGTGCATCCCATGCTGAAAAAGCTGTTCCAGTCCCTACGTTCTCCATTGCGCCGCGCCAAGCAGCATCCGCGCAGCACCCCCGAAGTGGTGACCAGTCACCAGCACCCGCTGCGCCGCGCGCATATCAGTCGCTATGCGGTGAGCATCGTCGAACGCCTGCAAAACGCCGGTTACCAGGCTTACCTGGTCGGTGGCTGCGTACGCGACCTGCTGCTGGACATTGAACCCAAAGACTTCGACGTCGCCACCAGCGCTACGCCCGAGCAAGTACGCGCCGAGTTTCGCAATGCGCGGGTGATCGGTCGCCGGTTCAAGCTGGTGCACGTGCACTTCGGCCGCGAAATCATTGAAGTGGCCACCTTCCGTGCCAACCACCCGGTAAGCGAGGAAGACGAAGACAGCAATCAGTCCTCGCGCAACGAAAGCGGCCGCATTCTGCGTGACAACGTGTATGGCAGCCTCGAAGACGACGCCCAGCGCCGCGACTTCACCATCAATGCCTTGTACTTCGATGTCACCGGCGAGCGCATCCTCGATTACGCCCGCGGCATGCACGACATTCGTAACCGCCAGGTCCGCCTGATTGGCGACCCGGAAAAACGCTACCTCGAAGACCCGGTGCGCATGCTGCGTGCCGTGCGCTTTGCCGCCAAGCTCGACTTCGAAATCGAAAGCCACAGCGCCGAGCCGATTCCGCGCCTGGCCAAGATGCTGCGCGATATCCCTTCGGCCCGCCTGTTCGATGAAGTGCTCAAGCTGTTCCTGTCCGGTTACGCCGAGCATGTGTTTGAACTGCTGCTGGAGTACGACCTGTTCGAGCCGCTGTTCCCGGCCAGTGCCGCTGCACTCAAGCAAAGCCCCGAGTACACCTACAACCTGATCAGCCAGGCCTTGATCAACACCGACCAACGCATTGAAGACGGCAAGCCGGTTACCCCCGCTTTCCTCTTCGCCGCGCTGCTCTGGCCTGCCCTGCCGGCCCGCGTGATCAAGCTGCAAGACCGTGGCATGCCGCCGATCCCGGCGATGCAGGAAGCCGCCCACGAACTGATCGCCGAACAATGCCAGCGCATCGCGGTGCCGAAGCGTTTCACCATTCCGATTCGCGAAATCTGGGACATGCAGGAGCGCCTGCCACGTCGTAGCGGCAAACGCGCCGACCTACTGCTGGAAAACCCACGCTTTCGCGCTGGTTATGACTTCCTGCTACTGCGCGAAAGCGCCGGCGAGAAAACCAACGGCTTGGGCGACTGGTGGACCGATTATCAGGACTGCACCGACAGCGAGCGCCGCGCCATGATTCGCGAGCTGGCCGCCAACCCGGACGAAACCGGCAGCGCCCCACGCAAACGCCGTCGTGGCGGCAACCGCAAACGCGGTGCTACCCCGAGCCCGGCGCAAGACTGATGGAACGTGTGTATATCGGCCTGGGCAGCAACCTGGCCGAACCCCTGCAACAATTGCGCGGCGCCCTGGCGGCGCTGGCGCAGTTGCCGAACAGCACCCTCGCGCAACACTCCTCCTTCTATAGCAGCGACCCGCTCGGCCCCGCCGACCAGCCGCGTTATGTGAATGCGGTAGCGGCACTGGACACCACGCTCGAACCGCTGCAGTTGCTCGACGCCCTGCAAACCATCGAACGCGAACAAGGCCGTGAACGCAAAGCCGAACGCTGGGGCCCGCGCACGCTGGACCTGGATATCCTCGCCTTCGGCCAGCGCCTGCTTAACGAACCCCGCCTGCAAGTGCCGCACTACCATATGCATGCACGGCCGTTCGTCCTCTATCCACTCGCCGAACTCGCGCCACAATTAACCCTGGCCGATGGCCGTCGGCTTCCCGACTTGCTCCAGGCATGCCCCTTCGAGGGCTTGGAACGCCTGCCTGCTTCGCTGTAACCGGCATGGTTGCTGGGCTGAGGTAGTAAAACTACAAGCGTGGCATTGGCGGTAACGCCAGTAACAAGTCGGTAACACCTGCAATTGACTTCGCCCTTTCGCATCACGACTATAGGCGTCCCGTTGCCCCGCGCCGGTGCGCGCGAGGCTCTAAGAGGACCAATATGATGCCTGACGTTACCCTGAGCACCCTGCAAGAGCTGAATCAAAAAGGCGAGAAAATCGTCATGCTCACTGCCTACGATGCCACTTTCGCTTCCGTTGCCGCCAAGGCTGGCGTGGAAGTTCTGCTGGTGGGGGATTCCCTGGGCATGGTCGTACAAGGCCATGACAGCACCCTGCCGGTCAGTGTTGCGGACATGGCTTACCACACCGCCTGCGTCAAGCGCGGCAACCGTGGTGCCTTTATCGTTACCGACCTGCCCTTCATGGCCTATGCCACCCTCGAACAAGCCCTGGTCAACAGCGCCGCGGTCATGCAGGCCGGTGCACATATGGTCAAGCTCGAAGGCGGCGCCTTCCTGGCCGAGATCGTTCGCCGCCTGGCGGACAACGGCGTACCCACCTGCATCCACATGGGCCTCACGCCGCAATCGGTGAACGTGCTCGGTGGTTATAAAGTGCAGGGCCGTAACGAAGCCCAGGCGCGCCAGCTGCGCAGCGATGCCATTGCCCTGGAACAGGCCGGCGCCGCCATGCTGCTGCTTGAGTGCGTGCCCAGCGAACTGGCGGCCGAAATCACCGACGCGGTGAAAATTCCGGTTATCGGCATTGGTGCCGGCAACGCCACAGACGGCCAGGTGCTGGTATTGCACGACATGCTCGGCCTGTCCCTCACCGGCCGCATGCCCAAGTTCGTGAAGAACTTCATGGTCGGCCAGACCAGCATCGACGGCGCCATTAGCGCCTATGTCGCGGCGGTCAAAGATTCCTCATTCCCTGCCGCTGAACACGGATTCTCTGCATGAACACGGTTACCACCGTCCGCGAGCTACGCGCCGCTGTCGCCCAGGCGCGTGCCGAGGGCAAAGATATCGGCCTGGTGCCGACCATGGGCAATCTGCACGCCGGCCACGCCGCGCTGGTAGAAAAAGCCGCCCAACGGGTCGACTTCGTTGTCGCCAGTATCTTCGTCAACCCCCTGCAATTCGGGCCGAAAGAAGACCTGGAAGGCTACCCGCGCACCCTGGCCGCCGACAAAGAACGCCTAATTGAAGCCGGCTGCCAACTGTTGTTCGCCCCCAGCGTAGAAGAGATGTACCCCGACGGCATGGCCGCGCAAACCATCGTGCATGTTTCCGGGGTTTCCGAAGGCCTGTGCGGCGGCAGTCGCCCAGGGCACTTCGACGGTGTCTCCACCGTGGTCACCAAGCTGTTCCAGATGGTGCAGCCAGACATCGCCATTTTCGGCCAGAAGGATTACCAGCAACTGGCCGTGATCCGCACTCTGGTGCGCGACCTGAATATGCCGATCCAGATCATTGGCGAACCGACTGTGCGCGCCGACGACGGCCTGGCGCTGTCCTCGCGCAACGGTTACCTCGACGCCACCCAGCGCGCTGCGGTACCCGCCATCTATCAGTGCCTGCACCAGATGGCCACGGCCATCAAGGCCGGTGCCCGTGATTACCCGGCACTGATCGTCGAAGGCAAGCAGCAGCTGGAAGGCGCCGGCTTTCGCATGGACTACCTGGAAGTGCGCCGCGCCGACAACCTGCGGCCGGTTACCGCCGAGGACCGCAACCTGGTGATTCTGGTCGCTCTGTTCGTCGGCACCACGCGCCTGATCGACAACATTGCCTTCGAGTTGCCTGAAGGCGCCTGAACGTCCCCCCACACATAAAACCTGCGGCGCCCGTCCAATAACAAAAGGCGCCGCCGCCAAGGAGTCGCCATGCACGCCATTATGCTCAAGGCCAAACTGCACCGCGCCGAAGTGACCCACGCGGTACTCGACTACGAAGGTTCCTGCGCCATCGACGGCGAGTGGCTGGACCTGGCCGGCATTCGTGAGTACGAGCAGATTCAGATCTACAACGTCGACAACGGTGAACGCTTCACCACCTACGCCATCCGTGGCGAAGAAGGCTCGCGCATCATCTCGGTCAACGGCGCAGCGGCGCACAAGGCGCACGTCGGTCACCGCGTGATTATCTGCGCCTATGCCCACTACAGCGAAGCCGAGCTGCTGAATTTCAAACCCAAGATGCTATATATGGCGCCGGGCAATGAACTCAGCCACACCAGCGATGCCATACCTGTTCAAGTCGCGTAACAAGGTCGCTATGATGCACCGCCGTCCCGACCGCGCAGTTGGCACGAAAGCCGCTGTGACCGTATGTGACAGCACCAGCGGCGTTACTCGCTAAGATAAAAGCCCGGAGCCGTCCGGGCTTTTTAATGGTCATAGGTTTCTCACGTTAGTCAGAAAGGAATTTGCAGGCTATGGCGTACTACCAACATCCACTCGACGTTACCTCCTTGCCGGCCTGGCAGGCACTGCGCCAGCACCGCGAAGCCATGCAAGACTTCAGCATGCGGGAAGCCTTCAACTCCGACGACAAGCGTTTCAACGAATTCTCCCTGAGCAGCTGCGGCCTGTTTCTGGACTACTCGAAAAACCTGATCACCACCGAAACCCGCGACCTGCTGGTGAAACTGGCAGAAGAAGTCGGCCTCAAAGACGCCATCAGTGAAATGGTCAACGGCACGCTGGTAAACGCCTCCGAGGGCCGGCCGGCGCTGCACACCGCGCTGCGTCGCCCGGTGGGTGAGCGCCTGACGGTGAACGGCGTCAACGTGATGCCCGATGTGCACCGCGTACTCAACCAGATGACCGAATTGGTCACCCGCATTCACAACGGTCTGTGGCGTGGTTATACCGAGAAGCCAATCACCGACGTGGTGAACATCGGTATCGGTGGCTCGTTCCTCGGCCCGCAGCTCGTTTCCGAAGCGCTGCTGCCCTATGCCCAGCGCGGCGTACGCTGCCACTACCTGGCGAACATCGACGGCAGTGAATTCCACGAGCTGTCCGAAGGCCTGAAAGCCGAGACCACCCTGTTTATTGTCTCGTCCAAATCCTTCAACACCCTCGAAACCCTGAAAAACGCCCAGGCCGCCCGCAGCTGGTACCTGGCCCAAGGCGGCTCGGAAGGTGATCTGTACAAACACTTCATCGCCGTTTCCAGCAACCGCGATGCGGCGGTGGCCTTTGGTATCCGCGAAGAGAACATCTTCCCGATGTGGGACTGGGTGGGCGGGCGTTACTCGCTGTGGTCAGCCATTGGTTTGCCAATCGCCCTGGCCATCGGCATGGCCAACTTCAAGGAACTGCTCTCCGGCGCCTACAGCATGGACCAGCACTTCCAGACCGCACCGTTCGAGAAGAACATGCCGGTGCTGCTGGCCTTGCTCGGCGTGTGGTACGGCAACTTCTGGGACGCGCAAAGCCACGCGATCCTGCCGTACGACCACTACCTGCGTAACATCACCAAGCACTTGCAGCAGCTGGACATGGAGTCCAACGGCAAAAGCGTGCGCCAGGACGGCAGCGCGGTTACCTGCGAAACCGGTCCGGTGATCTGGGGTGGTGTGGGTTGTAACGGCCAGCACGCTTACCACCAGTTATTGCACCAAGGCACCCAACTGATTCCGGCCGACTTTATTGTGCCGGTAGTCAGCTACAACCCGGTGGCCGACCACCATCAATGGCTGTACGCCAACTGCCTCTCGCAGAGCCAGGCGCTGATGCTGGGTAAAACCCGCGACGAAGCTGAAACCGAGCTGCGCAGCAAAGGCCTGCCGGAAGAGGAAGTCGAGCGCCTGGCGCCGCACAAAGTCATTCCTGGCAACCGCCCGAGCAACACCCTGGCTATGGAACGTATCAGCCCCCGCCGTCTCGGCGGCCTGGTGGCGCTGTATGAGCACAAGGTGTTTGTGCAAAGCGTGGTCTGGGGCATCAACGCCTTCGACCAATGGGGTGTGGAGCTGGGCAAGGAGCTGGGCAAAGGCGTTTATCAGCGTCTGACTGGCGGTAACGAACAGCCAGCTGAAGATGCCTCCACCCAGGGTCTGATCGACTATTTCCGCGCCCGTCACCGTGGTTGATTGTGTAGCGTTCCAAAAAACCGGCCTGCTTGTCCCAGGCCGGTTTTTTTATGCCTTTAGAAATCAACAGCTCGAGGCTGAAGCCTCTCCAACAAGGGACCTCATTTCCTCCTGTAGGAGAGGCTTCAGCCTCGATAGGGCAGGCCTGGAAAAAGGAGGGGTTGTACCTCGCGCCGCCTAGAGTGCACCCTAGCGGTCTATCTTTAGCTTCACCGTTTCCTACATTCAGCGGTCATAACTAGCGGTCAACAAAAACAAGGACTCCGCCATGTTCAAGATCTCCGACCACCCGGTAGCCGATGCCGTGCGCGAGCGCGCCTGGCTCGACAATGCGGGCTACCAGCGCCTGTACCAGCAATCCATCGAGCAGCCCGAGCAATTCTGGGGCGAACAGGCCAAGGCGTTTCTCGACTGGTTTGAGCCCTGGCGCAGCGTGTACCACGGCGATATGCGCACAGGCCATGCCACCTGGTTCAAGGACGGCAAGCTCAACGTCAGTTACAACTGCATCGACCGTCATCTGGAAAAACGTGGCGACCAGGTGGCCATCATCTGGGAAGGCGACAACCCCAGCGAGTCGGCGCATATCACCTACAAAAAACTCCACCACCATGTCAGCCGCCTGGCCAATGTGCTGAAAGGCCGTGGCGTGCAGAAAGGCGACCGGGTGTGCATCTACATGCCCATGGTGCCGGAAGCCACCTACGCCATGCTGGCCTGCGCGCGCATTGGCGCGGTGCATTCGGTGGTGTTTGGCGGCTTCTCCCCGGACGCCCTGCGTGACCGCATTCTGGACGCCGACTGTCGTACCGTAATCACCGCCGACGAAGGCGTGCGCGGCGGCAAATATGTGCCTTTGAAGAAGAATGTCGACAAGGCCCTGGAAAGTTGCCCGAACGTTTCGACCGTGGTGGTGGTGCAACGCACCCAGGGTGACGTGGCCTGGAGCGAAGGCCGTGACCTCTGGTACCACGAGGCCGTAAGCGCCGCCGATAGTGACTGCCCGCCAGAGCCGATGGACGCAGAAGACCCGCTTTTCATCCTCTACACATCGGGCTCCACCGGTAAACCCAAGGGCGTGCTGCACACCACCGGCGGCTACCTGCTGGTGGCCGCCATGAGCCACAAGTACGTGTTCGACTACCACGAAGGCGATATCTACTGGTGCACCGCCGACGTCGGCTGGGTGACCGGCCACAGCTATATCGTCTACGGCCCGCTGGCCAACGGCGCCACCACCCTGGTGTTCGAAGGCGTGCCCAATTACCCGGACAGCTCGCGCTTCTGGCAAGTGATCGACAAGCATGAAGTGAACATCTTCTACACCGCCCCCACCGCCCTGCGTGCGTTGATGCGCGAAGGTTCGGCGCCGGTTGAAAAAACGTCCCGCGCCAGCCTGCGCCTGCTCGGCAGCGTCGGCGAGCCGATCAACCCGGAGGCCTGGGAGTGGTATTTCAATGTGGTCGGCGAATGCCGCTGCCCAATTGTCGACACCTGGTGGCAGACCGAAACCGGCGGCATCATGCTCACCCCGCTGCCGGGCGCCACAGTGCTGAAACCCGGCTCGGCGACCAAGCCATTCTTCGGCGTACAGCCGGCATTGCTGGATGAGCAAGGCAAGGAAATCGAAGGTGCTGGCGCTGGCGTGCTGGTGATGAAAGCCAGCTGGCCAAGCCAGATCCGCAGCGTGTATGGCGACCATCAACGGATGATCGACACCTACTTCAAGCCCTACCCCGGCTACTACTTCTCCGGCGACGGCGCGCGCCGCGATGCCGATGGGGACTATTGGATTACCGGGCGTATCGATGATGTGATCAACGTCTCCGGCCACCGTATCGGCACTGCCGAAGTGGAAAGCGCCCTGGTGCTGCACGACGCGGTAGCCGAAGCCGCGGTGGTGGGTTATCCACACGACGTCAAAGGCCAGGGCATCTATGCATTTGTTACCCTGATGCAGGGCATCGAGGTGAGCGACGAACTGCAGAAAGAACTGCTGGCCCTGGTCGGCAAGGAAATCGGCAGCTTTGCCAAACCGGAGCTGCTGCAATGGGCGCCGGGCTTGCCAAAAACCCGCTCGGGCAAAATCATGCGGCGCATTCTGCGCAAGATTGCCTGCAACGAACTGGACAGCCTGGGAGACACCTCGACCCTGGCCGACCCGTCCGTGGTAGACAGCCTGATCGACAACCGCCTGAACCGTTAGCCTGCGCGCCCGGCGCTGCTGATGCGGCGCCGGGCCTGACCTTGAGTTACCGATGGAATTTCTGCGCCAGCGCATCGAACGCCAAGTGCTAAGCCTTACCGGCCTGGCGCTCGGACAAATCGACTTTGAACAGCCCGCTGGCGACCCCGGCCTGTTTGGCCCCGACGCCGTATGCTGGCGCGTGCATGGCGACTTCACCAGCATGATGATCGGCGGCATCAGCGCCCTGCTGCTGCAAGCCCTGCATCCACTGGCGTTGGCCGGGGTGTGGGACCACTCGAATTTTCGCGAAGACCTGCTCGGCCGCCTGCGCCGCACCGGACAATTTATTTCCGGCACCACCTATGGCTCAACCAAAGACGCCAACTGGCTGATCGACAAGGTACGCACCATTCACCTGCAGGTCACCGGCACCGCCAAGGACGGCCGCCCCTATGCCGCCAGCGACCCGGCGTTACTCACCTGGGTGCATGTGGCCGAAGTCAGCAGTTTTCTGGCGGCGCACCTGCGCTACTGCAATCCGAACTTATCCACAGCAGAGCAAGACCGCTACTACGCCGAAATCGCCTTGATTGCCGAACGCCTGGGTGCCACTGACGTGCCGCGCAGTTGCCAGGAAGTCGCCGATTATCTGCAGCGCATTCGCCCGCAACTGCTCTGCGATGAACGCAGTCTCGAGATCATGGACGTGCTGTTCAATGCGCCGGCACCCAGTACCGTGGCCAAGCCATTTGGGGCGCTGATGATGCGTGCCGGCATCGACCTGTTACCGCCGTGGGCGGCCGATATGCTGGGCTTGCAACTGTCGGAACGCCAACGTCTGCTAATACGCAGCGCGGTAAAACGTAGCGCGCCGTTGTTGCGCTGGGCCGTGCGCAGCGGCGCCTATCACCGGGCGCGCAAACGCATGGGCTTACCTGCGCTGCGCTGACCCGCTAGTCAGCCATGCGTGTGGCTGCGGCCCCGCCCCTGTGCCACCATAACCGCCCGCCGCGGCCTGGCCGCGCCCTGCTTAGATGAGGATTCGCGCCATGCAAGACGTCGTAATCGTTGCCGCCACCCGTACTGCCGTCGGCAGCTTTCAGGGCTCGCTCGCCGGTGTTCCTGCCGTGGACTTGGGCGCCGCCGTTATCCGCGCGCTGCTGGAACAGACCGGCCTCGATGGCGCCGAGGTGGATGAAGTAATCCTCGGCCAGGTACTTACCGCCGGCGCCGGTCAGAACCCGGCGCGCCAGGCCGCCATCAAGGCCGGCCTGCCGGTGGCCGTACCGGCGCTGACCCTGAATAAAGTCTGCGGCTCGGGCCTCAAAGCCCTGCACCTGGGTGCACAAGCCATTCGCTGTGGCGATGCCGACGTGATCATCGCCGGTGGCCAGGAAAACATGAGCCTGTCGCCATACGTCATGCCCAGCGCTCGCACCGGCCTGCGCATGGGCCACTCGCAGGTCATCGACAGCATGATCACCGATGGCCTGTGGGATGCCTTCAACGATTACCACATGGGCATCACCGCCGAGAATCTTGTGGATAAGTACGACATCAGCCGCGAAGCACAAGACGCCTTTGCCGCCGGTTCGCAGCAAAAAGCTGTAGCCGCCATCGAAGGCGGGCGCTTCAAGGACGAGATCACCCCGATCCTGATTCCCCAGCGCAAAGGCGACCCGCTTGTCTTCGCCACTGACGAACAACCGCGCGCCGGCACCACCGCCGAAGCGCTGGCCAAGCTGAAACCAGCCTTCAAAAAAGACGGCACCGTAACCGCCGGCAACGCCTCCAGCCTGAACGACGGCGCTGCTGCCGTGATCCTGATGAGCGCGGAAAAAGCCAAAGCTCTCGGCCTGCCGGTGCTGGCGAAAATCGCCGCTTACGCCAATGCCGGTGTGGACCCGGCGATCATGGGCATCGGCCCGGTGTCGGCGACCAAACGCTGCCTGGAAAAGGCCGGCTGGACCCTCGACCAATTGGACCTGATCGAAGCCAATGAAGCCTTCGCCGCACAGGCACTGTCGGTGGGCAAGGAATTGGGTTGGGACGCCAGCAAAGTGAACGTCAACGGCGGCGCCATCGCCATCGGCCATCCCATTGGCGCATCAGGCTGCCGCGTGCTGGTGACCTTGCTGCACGAAATGATCAAGCGTGATGCCAAGAAGGGGTTGGCGACCTTGTGCATCGGCGGTGGGCAAGGCGTGGCGTTGGCGCTGGAACGCGCTTGATCTCGTAGGGTGTGCTCCGCGCACCAGCGATCTCCCCGATATCGCCACGGTGCGCAAAGTGTTCAGCCGGGGGACATAGGTAACGGGTGTCGGGAGACATAGGTAACGCATTTAGGCTTAAAGGCTTCATCGAATCGGGAGATCGAGTGATGCCTTGGCCGGAGCGCAGCACTATGTCGATAAGGCGTGAATTTGTTCTGCTGGCGGGACAGCCCCAAA
>NZ_BSFN01000027.1 GCF_027922365.1 Pseudomonas turukhanskensis | reverse complement strand
AAAGGCAACATAAACCTGCGGGGCAAGCAGTTACGGCGG
This sequence comes from Pseudomonas turukhanskensis, assembly GCF_027922365.1. Taxonomy (GTDB): domain Bacteria; phylum Pseudomonadota; class Gammaproteobacteria; order Pseudomonadales; family Pseudomonadaceae; genus Aquipseudomonas; species Aquipseudomonas turukhanskensis. The sequence continues at coordinate 42,592 of NZ_BSFN01000027.1, read as the reverse complement.
CAGTTTACGACGCGATTAAACGTCAGCCCCAATACTCTGGTTTCCGGCCTGCGCCGGAATGACGGAGGTTTTTGCACCTTTCCCCGTCATTCCGGCGTAGGCCGGAATCCAGGCTCGCAAACGCAACATAAACCTGCCAGGCAAGCAGTTACGGCAGCAGTTTACGACGCGAATTAAACGTCAGCCCCAACACTCCGGATTCCGGCCTGCGCCGCAATGACGGAGGTTTTTGCACCTTTCACCGTCATTCCGGCGTAGGCCGGAATCCAGACTCGCGAAGGCAACATAAACCTGCCGGGCAAGTAGTTACGGAAGTAGTTTACGACGCGAATTAAACGTCAGCCCCAACACTCCGGATTCCGGCCTGCGCCGCAATGACGGAGGTTTTTGCACCTTTCCCAGTCATTCCGGCGCAGGCCGGAATCCAGACTCGCAAAGGCAACATAAACCTGCGGGGCAAGCAGTTACGGCGGCAGTTTACGACGCGAATTAAACGTCAGCCCCAACACTCCGGATTCCGGCCTGCGCCGCAATGACGGAGGTTTTTGCACCTTTCCCAGTCATTCCGGCGTAGGCCGGAATCCAGGCTCGCAAAGGCAACATAAACCTGCGGGGCAAGCAGTTACGGCGGCAGTTTACGACGCGAATTAAACGTCAGCCCCAACACTCCGGATTGCGGCCTGCGCCGCAATGACAGGTTTTTTTGCGCCTTTCACCGTCATTCCGGCGTAGGCCGGAATCCAGTTTTGCGAAGGCAACACAAACCTCACGCCGGTTCCTGCGGCAACGTCAACTCAATGGTCTCGCCAAACGATTCATCCAAGCGCTGCAAGTCGGAATGAATGGCTTGCGCATCATCGGCCAACCCCAGCGCCAGGCTGCAGAACTCGTCCGCCGCCCCCAAAAACGCCATCACCACCAAGGGGTCGAACTCCGTGCCGCTGCCAGCGCTTATGCGCTCCACTGCCTCCGCGTGGCTGGCGGTTTGCCGGTAGGGATGGTGGGCGGTCAGTTCTTCATAACGGCCGACCACAGCCATCAGGCGCGCCGGCAGCGGGATCTGCTCGCCGCGCAGGCCCTGTGGATAACCACTGCCGTCCCAGCACTCGTGCTGGCTGTGGACGATATGTTTGGCGTCAGTCAAAAATGTTTCTGTGCTGCCCAATTTGTCTTCGGCAGCCTGCAAGGCGGCAAACCCCGCCTCAGCATGGCGGTGCAGCATGGCCACGTCTGCCGGCTCCAACGGCACCAGGCTGTGCAGAATGCGGTCCGGCAGCGTCAGCCGGCCAATGCCATGCAGCAGCGCCGACTTGCCCAGACGAGCAATACGCGCCGGTGTCAGTTCGTCAGTCAGCGCGGGTTGCTGGCGGGCCAGCGTAGACGCCAGTTCCACCATATACGGCTCAATCCGCGCCAGGTGCCCACCGCCCGGGTTTTCCCGCATACGGGCGAGGTTGGCCATGGCTTCCATGGTGACTTCCTGCAGTTTTTCGATATCTCGCGTGCGGCGGCGTACTTCCAGTTCCAGGTATTCGCTCTTGTCGCGCAGAAAATCGGCGCTGGCCTTTACCTGCAAGTGGGCTTTTACCCGCGCCAGAACCAGCGGCGGGCTGATGGGCTTGGTGATGTAGTCCACGGCGCCGAGGTTGAAGCCATGCTGCTCATCGGCCACTTCTGTTTTGGCGGTGAGGAAGATCACCGGAATATCGCGGGTTTGCGGATCGGCCTTGAGGCGTTTGCACACTTCGTAGCCGTCCATCAGCGGCATCATGATATCCAGCAGAATCAGATCCGGCGGCGGGCTGCTGATGGCAATGCGCAGGGCCTTGAGCCCGGAACTGGCCACCTTGACCCGGTAGCTGGGCAGCAGCAACTCGCTCATCAGTTCCAGATTTTCCGGCGTGTCGTCCACCACCAGCACCAGCGCCTGCTCGGGTCGGTCGAGTATCCCGTCCATTTCACCCTCTCCTGTCCTAAAAGGCTGAGCACTAAAGGCTCAAACCGCGCTGTTCACTGGTTTGCCGCAATAACGTCAGGGCCTGTTCAAAATCGTAGCAGCGAACCGCCTCGGCCAACGGCGGGTAATCACTGTCGAAGGCGCTGCGCAGCAAACCGGCCTGCGCTTCAAATACCTTGCCCGCCCGCGGGTCGTCGTGGGCGAAAAGCCCGGCCAACTGCTGGCAGACGACTGCTAGCTGCTGGGGGTCTACCGCCACGGTCTCTTGCGTCGTGGCCGGCCATAACGCCTCGATGGCTTGCACCAACGAGTCGAGGCTCTGGTTCACATCGCGGATCAAGGGCGCCAGTTCGTCGCCGGCGTGGTGGTCCTTGAGGGCGTTTTCCAGCAAGGCCACCTGGGTCTGCAAATCCACCGCGCCGAGGTTGCCAGCCAGGCCCTTGAGGCTATGGGCCAGACGTTCGGCAGCTTCGCCCTCGCCTTGGTTCAAAGCCAAACGCAGTTGTGCGGTGAAATTTTTCTGGCTGGCGGCAAATTTCAGCAGTAGCCGCTGGTACAGCTCGGGTTTGCCCAACACCCGCCGCAAGCCGCTGGCCAGGTCCACGCCGGGCAGCGCCCAGGCCGGTGGCTCGTTGGTCACGGGCGACTCGGCTGGTGCGTCCACCCGCAACCAGTGGGCCAGCGTGCGCCATAGCTGGTCGGGGTCCAGCGGTTTGCCCAGGTGGTCGTCCATGCCGGCCTCCAGGCACCGTTCACGGTCGGCCGGCATGGCGTTGGCAGTCATGGCGATAATGGGCAACTGGGCAAACTGGTGTTCGGCGCGCAGCCGGCGGGTGGCGGCAATGCCATCGAGTACTGGCATCTGCATATCCATCAGCACTAGGTCAAAATAACCGCCGCCCCTGGCCAGCAATATTTCCACCGCCTCGCCGCCATGCTCGGCCTGTTCGATCTGCAGGCCACTTTCCTCCAGCAGGCCGCAGGCCACTTCGCGGTTCAATTCGTTGTCTTCCACCAGCAGCACGCGCTTGCCGGCGAGGTTGGGCAGGCCCGTCGCCAGGGCCGCGCGCGGCGCAGCGGCGGCCTCGCCGTTATGGCTGGCCAGGGTACTGACCACCGCGTCCAGCAACACCGACGCGTTTAGCGGTTTGAGCAGTACATCGTCGACACCCGCCTGGCGGGCCTCGTGCAGCACTTCTTCACGGCCATGGGCTGTGACCATCAGCAGACGCGGCTGCGCCTGCAAGGCCAGGTCCTGCAACTGGCGCGCGGTTTCGATGCCATCCATTTCCGGCATCTGCCAGTCGAGCAACACCAGGTCGAACGGCCGGCCCTGGTCGGCCAGTTGCACCTGACGCAGGGCGGCCGCACCGGAAATCGCGGTTTCCACCCGAAAGCTCATGCCCACCAGCATATCGTGCAGCACCCGGCGCGCACTGTCGTTGTCGTCCACCACCAGCACCTTGCGCCCGCGCAGGCTCGGCTGAGCCTGCAATACCTGCTGGCGCTCGGTAGAAATGCCCAGTGGCAGCCGGCACCAGAACAGACTCCCGCGCCCGGCCTGGCTCTGCACCCCCACGCGCCCGCCCATGGCTTCGGCCAGGCGCTTGCAAATCGCCAAGCCCAGCCCCGTCCCCCCGTATTTGCGCGTGGTGGAGCTGTCGGCCTGCTGGAAGGACTCGAACAGACGCTCCAGTTGCTCGTGGCTGATGCCGATGCCGGTATCCCGCACGGCGAAGTAAACCTGCACCTGTTCGGCATTCTGCTGTTCAGCCCGAATAAGCAGTTCGATCTCGCCGCGCTCGGTGAACTTCACTGCGTTATTGGCGTAATTGATCAGAATTTGACCAATTCGCAGCGGGTCGCCCACCAGTTGCAAGGGCAGCTTGGGGTCGAGGTTAAACACCAGTTCGAGGTGTTTGCCGGCGACCTTTTCACCAATCAGGTTGGCGACGTTTTCCAGCACCTGTTGCAGGTTGAAGTCGATGTGCTCGATGCCCAGCTTGCCGGCTTCGATCTTGGAGAAATCGAGAATGTCGTTGATCACCCCCAGCAGGTGCTGGCTGGCCTGTTGAATCTTGTCGACATAGTCACGCTGGCGCGGCTGCAGCTCGGTTTTCTGCGCCAGGTGGGCCATGCCGATAATGGCGTTCATGGGCGTGCGGATTTCGTGGCTCATATTGGCCAGAAAGTCGGACTTGAGCCGCGCCGCTTCTTCGGCCAGCTCCTTGGCATCGGCCATGGCCGCCTCGGCCTGCTTGCGCGCCGTGATGTCACGGCTTACCCCCACCAGCCCCAGCGGCACGCCGCGGTCGTCGCGAAAGATGGTGCGCAGGGTGTCAAACACCACCCAGTGTCCATCGGGATAACGCACCTTGCCTTCGCTTTCGTAAGTGCCGTCGCGGGTGATGGCGGTGTAGTCGTGCTCCTCGCGCTTGGCCGCCCACTCGAGGTTGAGCAATTCATGGTCGCGCTTGCCCAGCACCTGTTCGCTGTTGTGCCCGAACAGCTCGGCACAGGCCTGGTTGATACCCAGGTAACGCCCCTGGATATCCTTGAACCAGATCGGGTCGGGAATGGCATTGATGATCGCCAGCAAGGTACTGCGCTGACGCACCACCTCGGCTTCGGCCAGGCGGCGCTGGCGGATCTGGGTACGCAGGTGGCGGTTCCACAGCACCACCACAACCAGCGCCGCCAGCACGCCAAGCATGTAAGGCCAACCGACGATAAACAGGCTTTGCCAGTTGAAGACGGCGAGCGGCGGCAGCCAGCGGTCCAGAATCTGTTCGCGCTCTTCGCGCTCCAGGCTGTCCAGCCCTTTGTTGAGCACCGTGACCAGCAGCGGCCAATCGCGGCGCACGGAGAAATGCAGTTCGCTGCGCAGCAAACCCGACTCGCCACGAGTTTCGATATTGGCCAGGCTGAGTTTGCGCACCAGGTAACTGGCCACAATCATATTGCCGATATAGGCATCGGCACCGCCGGACGACACGGCGCGCAAGGCCTCTTCGGCGCTGGTCACCTCTATCACTTGCGCCTGCGGCACGGCAGCGCGCAGCAGGTCTTCGGTGACATAGCCGCGCTCGATGGCCACGCGCTTGCCCACCAGGTCTTCGGTGCGGTGAATAGGCAGTTCGTGGCGGGTAAAAATCAGGCTATTGCTGGTGAGGTACGATTCGGTGAAGGTCATGCGCGCTAGCCGCGCTTCGGTTTTCGCCACCGAGGGCAAGAGGTCTATCTGGCCCGCGCGCAAGGCCTCCTGCACGGCAGCCCAGTCAGCCAGTTGCACCGTTTCGAAGCGAATGCCCAGGCGTTGGCCGAGCAAGGCCAGGTAGTCGCCGGAAATCCCCGTGTGCTGGCCCTGCTCGCCAAACACATCGAAAGGCTCCCAGCCGCCGCGCTGCACACCGACGCGCACCACTGGATGGGCCGCCACCCAGGCGCGCTCCTCGGTCGTGAGGTTCAGCGGCGCCGCGGGCACCTGCGTGCCAACCACTGCCAGCAGCAGGCCCACCAGCCATGCCTTGCAACCACCCATACTGCCTCCCTTGCGTGAGCTTGCTCAGCTAGCTTAGCCAGCCTGACTGCCGACGCTACTACCGGGCAGGCGGGCAGCGCCACTACTGATCAGGCTGGCGGCGCCATTGGGGCAGTCCGATCAACACCACCGCGCTGATGATCACCAGCATCGCCAGCCACTCCTCGCCGCCGATCTGCTCGTTGGCAAACAGGATACCGAGCAACACCGCCACCACCGGGTTGACGTAGGCATAGCTGGTGGCCGCAGCCGGGCGCACGTGCTTGAGCAGGTAGACGTAGGAGCTGAAGGCGATGATCGAGCCGAAGAAAATCAGATACAAAAACGCGCCCCAGCCGGCGGCGCTGGGCATTTGTGTCATGCGCTCACCGCTGAGCACACTGCCCAGCAGCATCACTGCGCCGCCGCCAAGCATCTCGGTGGCGCTAGCCATGGGCCCCGCCGGCAGCGGCTGGGTTTTACTCCAAACCGAACCGAACGCCCAACTGGCGGCGGCAAACAGTATCAACGCCGCTCCGGCTGGGCTTGCCTGCAAGTTGGAGCCGACATTGAGCAACGCAATGCCGGTCATGCCCAGGGCGATGCCCGCCCACTCCAGTTTTGAATTGCTGTGGCCGAACCAGCGACTGAACAGCAAGGTAAACAGCGGCACCGTGGCCACCGCCAACGCCGCCACCCCCGAAGCCACCCCCGCGTGCTCCGCCAGCGTCACCCCACCATTGCCAAACGCCAGCAACAACGTGCCCACCAGGATTGCCGCGCGCCACTCACGCCAGGTGGGTGCCGGCGTGCCGCGCAGGCGCAGATAGCCATACATAAGGCTACCGGCAATCAGAAAACGCGCCGCCGCCATCAACAAAGGCGGCCAGGTTTCGACGCCGATGCGAATTGCCAGATAGGTGGAGCCCCAGATGATGTACAGAGCAGCGAAGGCAGCGATCAAGAGCAAGGGAAAACGCGGACGCATGGAAGGCTCGGCGAAAGGCAGGCAAGAGAGGGAGTGTAGGAGCTACGGCGGGGAAGCGAACAGGCACAGCGGGGGATGGGATTGGGTGTACAGCTTGTGGCGCATCCTGGAGACGGGTTCGAGACTGAGGGTTGCAGGGTTCGCCAGCAAGCTGGCTCCTACATGAAGAATCTGCGTTTGGCCCGGCCCTCACCCCTAGCCCCTCTCCCGCACGCGGGAGAGGGGAACCCATCGGCGCTCGTGCCCAGCAATCGGGCCCCCTCTCCCTCAGGCAGAGGAGCTTTTGATCTGCTTTTGATCTGCTTTTGATCTGCTTTTGATCTGCTTTTGATCTTGATCTGCCCGCCCCTTGAGCGCAGGCCGAGTGGAATCGTCGTGGAGGGGGTTGAGCGGCATGGATGCCACGAGAGGCGCGATGGGCCAGGGACGGCCCGTCGTGGCGTGCCCCCGGAGCGGCGATGTAACGAGGGAAGTCGAAGCGCAGCGTAGACCCAAGGTGGGGGCAAGATTTTTTGGTTTCTTTTTCATCGATTGGAAAAAGAAACTCGCGCGTAAGGCGCGAAACAAAACGTTCAGCACACGCGGTAACGAAGAAGAACACCTTCAGCCGAAGATCGCCCGGTGCGCAAAAGCGCGGAATTACTTATCCGGCATAGGCATCGGAAACGGCATCACATTCCCCACCCCACCCCGCGCCTCACTAATCTTCGGCGTGCCCAATCGCTCCACCTCATCAATCCGCACAATCGCATGCATCGGCACAAAACTGCGCACAACGCCCTCGAACTGCGCTTTGAGTTTCTCTTCACTCGGGTCGACGACCACCTGCGTGCGCTCGCCAAAGACAAACTCCTCCACCTCGAGAAAGCCCCACAGATCGCTTTGATAGATCTGCTTGGCGTACATCTCGAACACCTGGCCTTGGTTGAGGAAGATCACCTTATAGATAGGTTCACGCTTGCTCATGGGAGGGAGAAAAACCGTGGAAAATTTTGGGGGCGGGATCATAGCATAGCCTCCCGGCAGGCAATGCTAGGCCTCTTGGGTCGGCGTCCCTATAATGCGCGATTCACACGACACCCCATCTCTTTGAGATCCTGAACGCGCATGAGCAAGAAGCTGTATATCGAAACCCACGGTTGCCAGATGAACGAGTACGACAGCTCGCGCATGATCGACCTGCTGGGCGAACATCAGGCCCTGGAAGTCACGGCCCGTGCCGAAGACGCCGATGTCATTCTGCTCAATACCTGCTCGATTCGTGAGCGCGCGCAGGACCGGGTGTATTCGCAGCTGGGCCGCTGGCGCGAACTGAAACTCGCCAAGCCGGACATGGTGATTGCCGTTGGCGGTTGCGTGGCCAGCCAGGAAGGCGCGGCGATTCGCGACCGAGCGCCCTATGTGGACGTGGTCTTCGGCCCGCAAACCCTGCACCGCCTGCCGGAAATGATCGACGCCGCGCGCGTTACCCGCCTGCCCCAGGTGGATGTGAGCTTTCCGGAAATCGAAAAATTCGACCGCCTGCCCGAGCCGCGTATCGACGGCCCGAGCGCCTACGTATCGATCATGGAAGGTTGCAGCAAGTACTGCACCTTCTGCGTGGTGCCCTACACCCGCGGCGAAGAAGTCAGCCGACCATTCGACGACGTGCTGGCCGAGGTTATTCACCTGGCCGAACACGGCGTGCGTGAAGTGACCCTGCTGGGCCAGAACGTCAACGGCTTCCGTGGCGTGACCCATGACGGCCGCACGGCCGACCTGGCCGAGCTGATCCGCGTGGTCGCCGCCATCGACGGCATCGACCGCATTCGCTACACCACCTCGCACCCGTTGGAGTTTTCCGACAGCCTGATTCGTGCCCACGCCGAAGTGCCGGAGCTGGTCAAACACCTGCACCTGCCAGTACAGGCAGGCTCCGACCGTATTCTGGCGGCGATGAAGCGCAACCATACGGTGCTGGAATACAAGTCCAAGATCCGCAAGCTCAAGGCCGCCGTGCCGGATATCAGCATCACGTCGGACTTTATCGTCGGTTTTCCCGGCGAAACCGAAAAAGACTTCGAGAACACCATGCAGTTGGTGGCCGACGTCGGTTTCGACTTCTCCTATTCGTTCGTTTACAGCGCCCGCCCGGGTACACCCGCAGCGGATTTGCCGGACGACATACCAGCCGAAACCAATCGCGAACGCCTGGCACGCCTGCAACACCGCCTGGACCAGCAAGGCTTTGAAATCAGCCGCAAGATGGTCGGCAGTATTCAGCGCGTGCTGGTCAATGACTTCTCCAAGCGCGACCCCGGCCAACTCACCGGGCGCACTGAGAACAACCGTATCGTCAATTTCCGCTGCGACAACCCGCGCCTGATCGGGCAATTCGCCGACGTACGGATAGACGAGGCCAGACCGCATTCCCTACGCGGTAGTCTGGTCACAGAAGACGAAGCAGTGGCCGACTGCCACTAAAGCCGCAGATGCCCGAGCTTTCCCGCTCGGGCATCCGGGGTTATCCTTCGCCTCACCTTACTTGCCGAGTGGCGGCTACACACGACCTTGAACGCACCCATAGAACCGCATCGTTTTATCCTCGAACCCTTTGAAGCTCGCCGCTTCGCCAACCTGTGCGGGCAATTCGACGAGCACCTGCGCTTGATCGAACAGCGCCTGGCCATCGAGATCCGCAACCGCGGCAACCAGTTCGAACTGGTGGGCGCTCCCGAAACCACTCAGGCCGCCGAGCAACTGCTGCGCCGCCTGTACCGGGAAACCAACGCGACCCAGCTGTCCCCCGATATTGTCCATCTGTTCCTGCAGGAATCTGCGGTTGAAGAGTTGGCCAGCAACACGGTGGAACCCAGCGTGGCCCTGCGCACCCGCAAAGGCATGATTCGCCCGCGCGGCGTCAATCAGCAGCGCTATGTGAAGTCGATCCTCAACCACGACATCAACTTCGGCATCGGCCCGGCCGGTACGGGTAAAACCTACCTGGCCGTGGCGTGCGCCGTGGACGCCCTGGAGCGCGAGCAGATCCGCCGCATTCTGCTGGTGCGCCCGGCGGTCGAGGCTGGCGAGAAACTCGGTTTCCTGCCGGGCGACCTGTCGCAGAAGATCGACCCGTACCTGCGCCCGCTCTACGACGCGCTGTACGAAATGCTCGGCTTCGAGCAAGTGGCCAAGCTGATCGAGAAACAGGTGATCGAGGTGGCTCCGCTGGCGTACATGCGAGGCCGCACCCTTAATAACAGCTTCATCATTCTGGACGAGAGTCAGAACACCACTCTCGAGCAGATGAAGATGTTCCTCACCCGTATCGGCTTTGGCTCCACCGCTGTGATCACCGGCGACATCACCCAGGTCGACCTGCCGCGTGGCACCAAGTCGGGCCTGACCCACGTGATTGAAGTGCTGAAGGACGTGCCGGGCATCTCCTTTACCCACTTCCTGTCCAAGGACGTGGTGCGCCACCCCCTGGTACAGCGCATCGTCGAAGCCTATGAGCGCTTCGAAGTGGCCGCCGAAAGCGCAGCCTCTGCAAACAAGAAGGCACCCGAGGCAGATCGCGGCAATGCTTGAGCTTGACCTGCAGAACGCCAGCAGCGCCGCCAGCCCAAGCGAAGCGCAGTTCCGCCAGTGGTGTGAACTGGCGCTGCGCCAGCGCACGGCCGATTCGGAGTTGACCATTCGCCTGGTCGACGAAGCCGAAGCGCGCGAACTCAACCACACCTACCGGCAGAAAGACTACGCCACCAACGTGCTGTCTTTTCCCGCCGACGTGCCCGATGAGTTGCTGGATATCCCGCTTTTGGGCGATCTGGTGATCTGCGTGCAGGTAGTGGCCCGTGAAGCCGCCGAACAAGGCAAAAGCCTGGAGGCCCATTGGGCCCACCTGGTGATTCACGGCTGCCTGCATCTGCTGGGTTACGACCATATCGACGATGACGAAGCCGTCGAAATGGAAACCTTGGAACAACAATTGCTCGCTGAACTGGGTCACCCTGACCCCTATGCAGGCGACGAATAGCCTGGCTCCCAGGCACCAGAAAGGAACACTGAGTAAACAGCATGAGCGAAGACCGATCGAGCAGCGGGCAAAAATCCTGGTTAGGCAAAATTACCCAGGCTTTTGCCCATGAGCCGAAAAACCGCCAGGAGCTCTTGGAGCTGCTGCGCGAAGCCCATCAGAACAAACTCCTGGACAGCGAAGCGCTGGCCATTGTCGAAGGCGCCATTCAGGTTGCCGACCTGCAGGTTCGCGACATCATGGTGCCGCGCTCGCAGATGGTCAGCATCAAGGCTGGCCTGACGCCCAGGGAGCTGATTCCGGCCATTATCGAATCCGCCCACTCGCGCTACCCGGTCGTCGGTGAAAGCCTCGATGACGTGATCGGCGTGCTGCTGGCCAAAGACCTGCTGCCCTTGGTGCTGCACGACGAAGGCCAGGCATTCAACATCAAAGACATGCTGCGCCCGGCCACCTTCGTGCCCGAGTCCAAGCGCCTCAACGTGCTGCTGCGTGAATTTCGCGCCAACCACAACCACATGGCCATCGTCATCGACGAGTACGGCGGAGTGGCGGGCCTGGTGACCATCGAAGACGTGCTGGAACAGATCGTCGGCGACATCGAAGACGAGCACGACGTCGAGGAAGACAGCTATATCAAGCCGCTGCCCAGCGGCGACTTCCTGATCAAGGCGCTGACGCCTATCGACGCCTTCAACGAGTCGTTCGACAGTGAATTCACCGACGATGAATTCCATACCGTCGGCGGCCTGGTGATGAGCGCGTTCGGCCATCTGCCCAAGCGCAACGAAATTGCCGAGATCGGCGACTTCCGTTTCCGCGTACTGAGCGCCGACAGCCGCCGCATTCACCTGCTGCGCCTGACCCGGATCGACCGCTGACACGCCTCCACCCGATGTGTAGGTTGGGTTGAGCCGCAGGCGAAGCCCAACAGTTCGGACACACGTCCAGACCGACCTACCGACAACAGGAAAACAATGAACTGGATTTCTCGCGCCGGCTGGGTCGGCAATCTCGTCGCCCTCGCCGCCGGCGCCATCACCACCCTCGCCCTCGCCCCCTTCGATATCTGGCCTCTGGCCCTGCTGTCCATCGCCCTGTTTTACCTCGGCCTGCGCGACCTTACGCCACGCCAGGCCATGGGCCGTGGCTGGTGCTTTGGTTTTGGCCTGTTCGTGGCCGGCACCAGCTGGATCTACGTCAGCATCCATGACTACGGTGGTGCCTCGGCGCCACTGGCGGCGTTCCTCACTGTCGGCTTCTGTGCGTGCATTGCCTGGTTTTTTGCCCTCCCGGCTTTTGCATGGGCGCGCTGGCTGCGCCGCGTTGAAGCGCCTTTGGCTGATGCTTTGGCGTTCGCCGCCCTGTGGTTGGCGCAGGAGGCGTTTCGCGGCTGGTTCCTCACCGGTTTCCCTTGGTTGTATGCCGGCTACAGCCAGCTCGACGGGCCGCTGAGCGGCCTGGCGCCGGTGGGCGGCATGTGGCTGATTTCCTTTGTACTGGCACTGACTGCAGCGCTGCTGATCAACCTGCCGCGCCTGGGCCAGCGCAAAGCGTTTCTGGCCGTGGGCGTGGTGCTGCTGATCGCGCCGTGGGCCATTGCCCTGGGCCTGAAAACCCATGCCTGGACCGAACCCGCCGGCGCACCGCTGAAAGTGGCGGCCATTCAGGGCAACGTGGCCCAGGAAATGAAGTGGAACCCCGAGCACCTGAATGCGCAACTGGGCCTGTACCGCGACATGACCTTCAGCGCCAAGCCAGTGGACCTGATCGTCTGGCCGGAAACAGCAGTGCCGATTCTCAAAGAGTTTGCTGAGGGGTACCTGAATGTCATGGGCCGCTTCGCCAATGACCGCCAGGCCACACTGATCACCGGCGTGCCGGTGCGCGAAACCAATGCCCAGGGCGAAAAACGGTATTACAACGGCATCACCGTTGTCGGCCAGGGCAGCGGCACGTACCTGAAACAGAAGCTGGTGCCGTTCGGCGAATACGTGCCGCTGCAGGATGTGCTGCGCGGCCTGATCGCCTTCTTCGATTTGCCGATGTCCGACTTCGCCCGCGGCCCGGCCGATCAGACGCTGTTGGATGCCAAGGGCTACAAGATCGCGCCCTTTATCTGCTACGAAGTGGTGTACCCGGAATTCGCCGCCGGCCTGTCGGCACAAAGCCAGCTGCTGCTAACGGTGAGCAACGACACCTGGTTCGGCACTTCCATCGGCCCGTTACAGCATTTGCAGATGGCGCAGATGCGCGCGCTGGAAGCCGGCCGATGGATGATTCGCGCCACCAACAATGGTGTGACCGGGTTGATCGACCCGTTCGGCCATATCACCACGCAGATTCCCCAGTTTGAGCAGGGTGTGCTGTACGGCGAAGTGGTGCCGATGCAGAAGCTGACGCCGTACCTGCAGTGGCGCTCATGGCCGCTGGTGATTGTGTGTTTTGTGCTGTTTGGCTGGGCGCTGTTGGCGGGTCGGATTGCCAAGACGGTTTGACTCATTCGTTTCGTCATTCCCGCGAAGGCGGCAATCCAGAGTCTCGCCTCGTGCGCGGGTTTGCGTACCGTTCGAAGTTCTGGGTCCCCGCCTGCGCGGGGACGACGGCGATACAGTCGGAAGGCCGCGGGTTACCGATAAAACAGCGGATAAGCGATCTGCCCTGCCACTTCGTTAAGCAATAGGCCGGTCTGCCACACGCTTTTGCTTTCGGGCAGCCAGCCGCCCAATGGCCGCTGATTGGGCACGCTGATAAATCCCACCGGCGCGCTTACCACCTGCAAGCCGGCCTGTTCGAAGCACCACCGCGAGCGCGGCATATGCGCGGCCTGGGTGACCAGCACCACACGCTGGATGCCGGCAGCGTGCAGGATGCTGGCGCTGAGCTGGGCGTTTTCCCAAGTGGTTTTGCTCTGGCCTTCCTGCCAGCGCACGGGTACGCCGAAATCCTGGCTCATGACGTCCGCCATAAGCGCCGCTTCACTCACCGGCTCACCGAAGGGCGAACCGCCGCTGATCAACACGGGCAAGCCGGAGGCCTTGGCGAGCCGCGCGGCATAGCGCAGCCGTTCTACCGCCAGCTGACTGGCTTGGTCGCCGCCCCAGGCTGGATCGTCGCGCTCGCGCCCCGCGCCCAGCACCACAATGGCATCGGCCTGTGTCGCCAAACCGGCCCACTGCTGGTGCGCCAGCGCCGGTTCGCGCTCAACCAGCCGCGCCAATTGCTCAACCGCCACCGGCGCGCTGCTCAGCCACAGCCCGCCCAGCCCCACAGCGAAACAGCACGCGGCCAACCGCGGCATGCGCCGACGCAGAAACCAGGCCAGCAATAGCAGCAGAAACAGGCAGCCGGGCAGCAATAGAAGTTGTTTGAAGAAATAACGCAGGACCATCGAGCACCTCCCAGGGTGCCCGAAGCCTACCGGGGTTTTGAGGCTCGGAACAACTGCGAACCACAGGCGCTGCACGCCTGAATGCCTTCACCGGGACGCCAGAACGCGGCGGTGCCGCACAAGGCGCACAGCAGTTTTTGCCGATTACGCATCAGCCCCTTGGGCTTGGCCACTTTGGCGATATGCACAGGGCGCGGCGCTTTGATGGTGGGCGCAGGGCTTTGCTCGATCAGCGCCAGCTCCTTGGCGGCGGCATGCCAGCCGCGCAGCCAGTGCAGGTCACGATCCAGGTAGGCGCGAATCAGCTCCAGCTCGGCCGGGCTCAGACCTCTGAGTTCAAGTTCCTGCGGGGTTTTGTTGTGCCATCGGCTGTCGCTGTCGGCCTCATCCAGCGCTATGGCAAGCCGATGCAACAGGCGCTCGTACAGACCGCCCTGTGCCTCTTCGTGCCGTAACTCAGCCATCTGCAACCTCGCCAGCTCCGTGTCATTGATGTTCCTGCAAGCATAGTTTCAGCGGTGCAACGAGCCGGCTGCCGCGACCAACGGCGAGGCCCCAGCCGACGGGCGTACCCCTGGCAGGCAGAGCAATCAGGGTTTCCCTGCTCCTACGTGGGTCATGTATGCTACGGCGTTCTTCGCAACGTCCATTTTCCAGTCCAAAAGTAGCCATGCACGAACACTATCAGCCCCGTGAAACCGAAGCCGCCGCGCAAACCTACTGGGACGAGCAGAAGTCCTTCGTAGTCAGTGAACAACCAGGCAAAGACACCTTCTATTGCCTGTCGATGTTCCCCTACCCCAGCGGCAAGCTGCACATGGGCCATGTGCGCAACTACACCATTGGCGATGTGATTGCCCGCTATCAGCGCATGCAAGGCAAAAACGTTCTGCAGCCCATGGGCTGGGATGCGTTCGGTATGCCAGCGGAAAACGCGGCGATGAAAAACAACGTCGCGCCGGCCAAATGGACGTACGAAAACATCGCCTACATGAAGAACCAGCTCAAAAGCCTGGGCCTGGCGGTGGATTGGACGCGCGAAGTCACCACCTGCAAGCCGGACTACTACCGCTGGGAACAATGGCTGTTCACCCGCCTGTTCGAAAAGGGCGTGATCTACCGTAAGAACGGCACCGTAAACTGGGACCCGATCGACCAGACCGTGCTGGCCAACGAGCAGGTTATCGACGGCCGTGGCTGGCGTTCCGGCGCGCTGATCGAAAAGCGCGAAATCCCGATGTACTACTTCAAGATCACCGCCTACGCCGATGAGCTGTTGACCAGCCTCGATGACCTGCCGGGCTGGCCTGAACAGGTCAAGACCATGCAGCGCAACTGGATTGGCAAATCCCGTGGCATGGAAGTCAGCTTCCCGTACGACCAGGCCTCCATCGGCCAGGCCGGCAAGCTGAACGTGTTCACCACCCGCGCCGACACGCTGATGGGCGCCACCTATGTGGCCGTGGCCGCCGAACACCCGCTAGCCAGCATTGCCCTGCAAAAGCTGCCGGCTGACAAAGCCGCCGAGCTGCAAGCCTTTATCGACGAATGCAAACGCGGCGGCGTGGCCGAAGCCGATATCGCCACCCAGGAAAAGAAAGGCCTGGCGACCGGGCTCTTTGTTGAACATCCATTGACCGGCGAGAAGCTGCCGGTGTGGGTCGCCAACTATGTGCTGATGCACTACGGCGACGGCGCGGTAATGGCCGTGCCGGCGCACGACGAACGCGACTTCGAATTCGCCCACAAGTACAGCCTGCCGATCAAATCGGTGGTGCGCACCAGTGCCGGCGACGAAAACCCGGCGCCTTGGCAGGCCGCCTACGGCGAGCACGGCCAACTGATCAACTCCGGTGAATTCGACGGTCTGGATTTTTCCGGCGCCTTCGATGCCATTGAAGTGGCCTTGCAAAAGAAAGCCCTCGGCCAGGCTCGCACCCAGTTCCGTCTGCGTGACTGGGGCATTAGCCGTCAACGCTACTGGGGTTGCCCGATTCCGATTATTCACTGCGATACCTGCGGTGATGTGCCGGTGCCGGAAGCCCAACTGCCAGTAGTGCTGCCAGAAGACGTCGTGCCCGATGGCGCGGGCAGCCCGCTGGCGCGTATGCCCGACTTCTACAGCTGCACCTGCCCGAAATGCGGCGCCCAGGCCAAGCGCGAAACCGACACCATGGACACCTTCGTGGAATCGTCCTGGTACTTCGCCCGCTACGCATCGCCCAACTACACCAAGGGCATGGTCGACCCGGCTGCCGCGAACCACTGGTTGCCGGTAGACCAGTACATCGGCGGTATCGAACACGCGATTCTGCACCTGCTCTATGCGCGCTTCTTCCATAAGCTGATGCGTGACGAAGGCCTGCTCGACTCGAATGAGCCGTTCAAGAACCTGCTCACCCAGGGCATGGTGATTGCCGAGACCTACTACCGCGTTGAAGCCAACGGCAGCAAAACCTGGTTCAACCCAGCCGACGTTGAAATCGAGCGCGACGCCAAAGCCAAGATCATTGGCGCCACCCTGAAGACCGACGGCTTGCCGGTGGAAATCGGTGGCACCGAGAAGATGGCCAAGTCCAAGAACAACGGCGTTGACCCGCAGTCGATGATCGACCAGTACGGCGCCGACACCTGCCGCCTGTTCATGATGTTCGCCTCGCCGCCCGACATGAGCCTGGAGTGGTCCGACTCCGGCGTCGAGGGCGCGCACCGCTTCCTCAAGCGCGTCTGGCGTCTGGCCCAGGCCCATGTGGCACGTGGCGTACCTGGCAGCCTCGATGTTGCTGGCCTGAGCGACGCGCAGAAAGACGTGCGCCGTGCCATTCACCTGGCCATCAAGCAAGCCAGCCAGGACATTGGCCAACACCACAAATTCAACACCGCCATTGCCCAGGTGATGACGCTGATGAACGTGCTGGAAAAAGCCGCGCAGCACAGCGATTCCGATCGCGCCCTGCTGCAAGAAGGCCTGGAAACCGTGGCCCTGCTGCTGGCGCCGATCACTCCGCACATCAGCCACGAGCTGTGGCTGGAACTGGGCCACGAAAGCGCGGTTATCGACGCCCAGTGGCCAGTGCTGGATGAAAGCGCCCTAGTGCAGGACAACTTGCAACTGGTGGTTCAAGTGAACGGCAAGCTGCGCGGCCAAATCGACGTGCCGGCTACTGCCAGCCGCGAAGAGGTCGAGGCGGCAGCGCGGGTCAACGAAAACGTCCTGCGCTTCCTTGATGGCCTGACCATTCGCAAGGTCATCGTGGTGCCGGGCAAGCTGGTCAATATCGTCGCGAGCTGATGACGTATCGCGGTAGCCGCTGGCGCCGCGAACACCTATTTGAGTTGGCGCTGCACCATGGGCAGCGCTACAGATGGTTTAAGGGGATAACAGATGATCAAACGGAATCTGATGGTAGTCGGCCTGGCAACCCTGCTCAGCGCTTGCGGTTTCCAGCTGCGCGGCACCGGCGACATGGCCTTCGCCCTCAAGGAAGTCAATGTCACCGCCCGTGACGCCTACGGCCCGCTGGTAAAAGACCTGCGCCAGACGCTGATCAATAACGACGTCAATGTACACCCCGGCGCGCCTTACACCGTGGCTCTAAACCGGGAAACCAGAACCCGCCGCACCGTCAGCTACACCGGTAGCGCGCGTAGCGCCGAATACCAGACCACGATGGAAGTGACCTATGAGCTGCGCGGCGCCAAAAACACCGTGTTGCTGACCAATACCGTCGACGTGCAAAACACCTACGTCCACGACGAAAACAACCTGATCGGTTCCGAACAAGAGTCGCTGCAACTTGAAGACGAGCTGCGCCACGAACTGGTGACCCAGTTGGCCCAACGCCTTCAA
The DNA here is from genome assembly GCF_027922365.1 of Pseudomonas turukhanskensis. Classification (GTDB taxonomy): domain Bacteria; phylum Pseudomonadota; class Gammaproteobacteria; order Pseudomonadales; family Pseudomonadaceae; genus Aquipseudomonas; species Aquipseudomonas turukhanskensis. The sequence continues at coordinate 24,868 of NZ_BSFN01000027.1, read as the reverse complement.
CTGATCACCCCGGCCCAATTGGAAGAGTTGCAAGCGGCAGCCGATGCCAAAGCGCAAGCCGAAGCGGACGCCATTGAAGCAGCACGCAAGGCTGAGGCCGAAACGCCGCAGCAATCGCCGCTGCAACTGCCGATCCAAACCCAGTAAGACCGTTCGGGCCGCGCTAGCGGCCCGGCATTCCCGCCTATGAAGCTCGCCCCCGCGCAACTCGCCAAACACCTGCAAAGCAGCCTCGCCCCGGTGTACGCCATCAGCGGCGATGACCCGTTGCTGTGCCAGGAGGCGGCCGACGCCATTCGTGCTGCCACCCGTAGCCAAGGGTTTCCTGAACGACAGGTGTTCAACGCCGATGCCAGCTTCGACTGGGGCACGCTGCTGCAGGCCGGAAACAGCCTTTCGCTGTTCGCCGAAAAGCGCGTGCTGGAGTTGCGCATTCCCAACGGCAAGCCGGGTGATAAAGGCACGGCAGCGTTGCTCGAATACCTGGCGCGCCCACCGGAAGACACGCTGCTGCTGATCAGCCTGCCCAAGTTGGACGGCAGCACGCAGAAAACCAAGTGGGCCAAGGCGGTTATCGATGGTCCCAATGCGCAGTTCGTGCAGATCTGGCCGGTGGAAGTTCATCAGCTGCCGCAGTGGATACGTCAACGCATGAGCCAGGCGGGCATGACCGCCACTCAGGAAGCGGTCGACCTCATCGCCGCCCGCGTGGAAGGCAACTTGCTGGCGGCCGCCCAGGAAATCGAGAAGCTCAAGCTGCTGGCCGAGGGCAATCAGATCGACGCCGGCACCGTGCAGGCTGCAGTGGCAGACAGCGCCCGTTACGATGTATTCGGCCTTATCGATGCCGCCCTCAATGGCGAAGCCACCCATGCGTTACGCACCCTGGAAGGGCTGCGCGGTGAAGGTGTCGACAGCACGGTGGTGCTCTGGGCACTGGCCCGCGAACTGCGCCTGCTGGCTAACATTGCCCAGCAATATGGCCAAGGCATCCCGCTGGAAAAAGCCTTCAGCCAGGCACGCCCGCCGGTGTGGGACAAACGCCGCCCACTCGTGAGCAAAGCGCTACAACGTCACCCCGCCGCGCGCTGGAACAAGATGCTGCAAGACGCCCAACGCATCGACGCGCAGATCAAAGGCCAGGCAGCGGGCGATCCGTGGCTGGACATCAGCCGCCTGACGCTGATGCTCGCAGGGCAACGTCTGTCGCTTCCCCAGGAGTGATAAACGGCACTGGACAGCGGCCCGGCACAGGCCGATGATCCGCGCCGCGGGGCCGCGCCACTTACCAGCGCTCAGCCACCCGCCCCGCCCGAGGACTGTAATGGCCACATCGAAGAAACGCCCCAATAAAGCCAAATCCATCATCGCCCAGCCCCTGTTCCGCAGCCGCCAGGAACAGCCGAAAAAAGGCAAAGGCAGCTACCGCCGCGAAGCCTCCCAGCAAAACTGGGGGGCTTCTGTCTTTATGGGGCTTGGCGATTTCCCGACAGCCTTTGCAGCGGCCTGAAGGGTTTCCCTGTCGTCAGCGTGTTAAGGTGGCCGCTGTTTACCGCTTTGAGACCTGCTGATGTTCAACCTGTCATCGCGCACCCTGGCCTGCGCCGTACTGAGCTTTCACTTCAACCTGCTCACTGCCTGCGCCGAGTCCCCACAAGCGCCGCAACCTGTTGCCTCCCCGGCTCCGACCACCGCGACTGCCGCTACCGCTGCCGGTGCTGCGCCCCAGCCCGCCGCCCCATTGCCAACCCAGACATTCGAACAATGGCGCAGCCAACTGCGCAGTGACGCGCTCAATGCCGGCATCAGTGCCGCACTGTTTGATCGCGCCTTCGCCAACGTCACTCTCGACCCTGCCGTGGTCGCCGCCGACAGCAGCCAACCCGAATTCACCCGCCCCGTGTGGGAATACCTCGACGGCGCCGTGTCGGCCCGGCGCATCGCCAATGGCCAGGCGCAGTACGCCCAGCAGCAGGCAACCTTGAGCCGCATCGAGCAACGGTATGGCGTGCAGGCCGAAGTACTGGTGGCGGTGTGGGGCATGGAAAGCGCCTATGGCAACAACATCGGCAGCAACAGCGTGATTCGCTCGCTGGCGACGCTCGCCTACGAAGGCCGACGCGCCGCATTCTGGCGTGAACAGCTGATTGCGGCCTTGCAGATTCTCCAGCACGGCGATATCGCGCCCGAGCGCTTGGTGGGCTCCTGGGCCGGCGCCATGGGCCAGACGCAGTTCATGCCCACCACCTATAACCAGCACGCAGTGGACTTTGACGGCGATGGCCGCCGGGACGTCTGGTACTCCTCGGCCGACGCCCTGGCCTCGGCCGCTCACTACCTGCAGCAATCCGGCTGGCAACTGGGCAAACCCTGGGGCTTTGAAGTGCGCCTGCCCACAGGGTTCGACTACGCCCTGGCCGACCCGGAAACCCGCAAGAGCGTGGCCGAGTGGACCGCTCTGGGGGTAATGCCCGCCAGCGGCAAAGCACTGGCGCCGACGCTGTCCGGTGAATCGGCCACGCTGCTGTTGCCCGCCGGCCATCGCGGCCCGGCGTTCTTGTTGCTGAGCAACTTCCGCAGCATCCTCAAGTACAACAACTCATCGTCCTATGCGCTGGCGGTTGGCTTGCTGTCCGATGGCATCCGTGGCGCCAACGCGGCGGTAATCGCCGACTGGCCGCGCGACGACCCGCAGTTGGGCCGCAGCGAGCGCATTGAATTGCAGCAATTGCTGGCAGCACATGGCTTCGAGCCAGGCGGCGCCGACGGCATTATCGGCGCCAACACCCGCAAGGCTGTGCGGGCTTACCAGCAGCAGTTGAATCTGCCCGCCGATGGCTATCCGGATCACAGCTTGTTAAACCGCTTACGCAGCCAGTAAGACCAGCAACGGCGTGTTGGATGGGTGGAGCCACAGGCGAAACCCATCAATGCGTTACCAGCGCAAATCACGATGGGTATCGGCTATTCCTCCCCCATCCTACGGTTCGACGATTCACACAAACAAAAAGGGCGACCTATGGGCCGCCCTTTTTTTGCGCTGAATGGCTTAGCCTTTCTTCGCCTCGTGCGCTTGCTGATCCGCGTGGTAGGAAGAGCGAACCAGAGGGCCAGAAGCGACGTTCTTGAAGCCCATCCTGGTGCCTTCTTCAGCAAACCAGGCAAAGGTATCCGGGTGCACGAAGCGCTGCACCGGCAGGTGGTTGCGCGAAGGTTGCAGGTACTGGCCGAGGGTGAGCATGTCGATGTCATGTTCGCGCATGCGCTTCATCACTTCGATCACTTCTTCGTCGGTTTCGCCCAGGCCCAGCATCAGGCCCGATTTGGTCGGCACGTGCGGTACACGTTTCTTGAAGTTTTCCAGCAGGTCCAGCGACCACTCGAAGTCCGAGCCAGGACGCGCGGCCTTGTAAAGGCGCGGTACGGTTTCCAGGTTGTGGTTGAACACATCTGGCGGCTCTTGCTCGGTGATGGCCAGCGCCACGTCCATGCGGCCGCGGTAGTCCGGCACCAGGGTTTCCAACTGAACGCCCGGCGACAGCTTGCGAATTTCCCGCAGGCAGTCGACAAAGTGCTGGGCGCCACCGTCGCGCAGGTCGTCGCGGTCTACCGAGGTGATCACCACGTATTTCAAACGCAGGTCGGCAATGGCCACGGCCAGGTTCATCGGCTCATCAGCGTCCAGCGGTTTTGGTCGGCCGTGGCCGACGTCGCAGAACGGGCAGCGACGGGTGCAGATGTCGCCCATGATCATGAAGGTGGCCGTGCCACCGGAGAAGCATTCACCCAGGTTGGGGCACGAGGCTTCTTCGCAGACGCTGTGCAGTTTGTGTTTGCGCAGCAGCTGCTTGATGCGGTCGACTTCCGGCGAAACCGGTACGCGCACGCGAATCCAGTCCGGTTTGCGCGGCAGCTCTTCGGTAGGAATGATCTTCACCGGAATACGCGCCATCTTTTCGGCGCCGCGCAGCTTCACGCCCATTTCCACCTTGGCCGGTGGGGCTTTCACAGCGGTGCCGGTTGCTTCGTTGCCAGCTACTTCAATGCTCATAGCGATTCAATTCCGCCCGTCAGGGTCGTCTGTTCAGCGTAGTCGAGGTGTGTGACGAGCTGCGCACGCAGCCGGGCACTTACTTCGGCAAATTCAATTGGCCCCACCTGGTCACGCAGTTGGGTCATGGCCATCCCGGCATACCCACAGGGGTTGATGCGCTGGAAGGGTTGCAGGTCCATGTCCACATTCAACGCCAGGCCATGAAAGGACCGACCGTTGCGAATGCGCAGACCCAGCGAGGCAATCTTCGCCCCGTCTACATACACGCCAGGCGCATCCGGCTTGGCCTCGGCCTGCACGCCATAACTGGCGAGCAGCTCGATAAGGCTCAGCTCGATACGGCTGACCAGCTCACGCACGCCCAGACTCGAGCGGCGCACGTCCAGCATCAGGTAAGCCACCAACTGGCCGGGACCGTGATAGGTCACCTGGCCGCCGCGGTCGACTTTGACCACCGGAATATCACCCGGAAACAACACATGTTCGGCCTTGCCGGCCTGGCCTTGGGTAAACACCGGCGGGTGCTCAAGCAGCCAGATTTCGTCAGGCGTATCCGCCGCCCGCGAATAGGTAAAGTGCTGCATGGCATGCCAGGTCGGTTCGTAAGGAACCTGGCCGAGCTCGCGAAAGCCCAGGCGCTGGGTCATCAGAGCACCATGTGTACGCGGCCGGTGGCGCGCAGGTCGCTGTTGATGTCTTGCAGTTGTTCGATGCCGGTGGCGGTAATCAGCAGTTGCACGGTGAGGTACTTACCGTTGCGGCTGTCGCGTTGCACCAGGGTGCCCACGTCCAGATCGGGCGCGTGGCGCTTGAGAATATCGATGACCAGTTCGGTAAACCCCTCGCCCGCATCGCCAATCACTTTGATCGGGTAGCGCTCGCAGGGAAACTCGATGGTTACGGAGGTGGCGTCTGTCATGGTGGTCTCGGCGGACTTGTGGTCCGCGGAATCAGACGCCGGCCGGCTCTTTTGGAGCCAGGAGGCGGCGTCTGGGGCTATCGGAAAAGCGCTCGGTCAGTTGAACAGGCCGAAGAAGAATAGACGGATGCTATCCCACACGCGACGGAAGAAGCCACCCTCGTCAACGGTCTCGAGCGCGATCAGGTCGGCGCTGTGCACCACCTTGTCTTCCAGTTTCACTTCCACTTTACCAATCACGTCGCCTTGCTTGATCGGCGCGACCAGCTGCGGGTTCATGGTCATGTTGGCGCTGAGCTTTTTCAGCTGGCCACGCGGCATGGTCATGGTCAGGTCTTCGGCCAGACCGGCTTTGACCTGGCGAGTGGCACCTTTCCATACGGTGCCCTGGGCCAGCTCGGTGCCCTTCTGATAGAAGGTCTGGGTTTCGAAGAAACGGAAACCGTAGGTCAGAAGCTTCTGGGTTTCGGCAGCACGGGCCTGCTCGCTGTTGGTGCCGAACACCACGGCGATCAAGCGCATGCCGTCGCGTACGGCCGAGGCCACCAGGCAGTAGCCGGCTTCGTCGGTGTGGCCAGTTTTCAGGCCATCGACAGTCTTGTCACGCCACAGCAGCAGGTTGCGGTTGGGCTGCTTGATATTGTTCCAGAAGAACTCTTTCTGCGAGTAGATGGCGTAGTGCGCTGGGTCTTCGTAGATGATCGCCCGGGCCAGGCGCGCCATGTCGTGCGCGGTGGAGTAGTGCTCCGGGTTAGGCAAGCCGGTGGCGTTCATGAAGTGGCTGCCGGTCATGCCGAGTTTTTCGGCGGTGGTGTTCATCATGTCGGCGAACGCGTCTTCGCTACCGGCAATGTGCTCGGCGGTGGCGACGCTGGCGTCGTTGCCGGACTGAATGATGATGCCGTGCAGCAGGTCACCCAGGGCGACCTCGGTGCCAACCTTGATAAACATGCGCGAACCGCCGGTGCGCCAGGCGTGCTCGCTGACCATCACCTTGTCGGTTTCGCTGATCTGGCCACGGCGGATTTCCAGGGTGGCGATGTACGCGGTCATCAGCTTGGTCAGGCTGGCCGGTGGCAGGCGCTGGTCACCGTTGTTTTCCACCAGCACGTTGCCGCTGGCGGCGTCCATCAGCACATAGGCTTTGGCAGCCAGCTCGGGTGCGGCCGGTACGGCAGTCTCGGCGGCCCAGGTAGCCGGGGCGGTGATCAGGAGGGCGAACAGACTCAGACGACGGGTAAAGGCGGTGATATTCATCAGTCTCTCAAGTTACTAATGGCAAACAGGCTCTGGCGAGCAAGTCGGTCGAAGCCGTAATAGGGGCAGCTATTCGGGCTTCACTAATGTCGGTTGGCCCAGGTTGGCCAGCCGCACGCTGTTCTGTAGTTGTGTCGCTTCACCCTGCGTGCTTACCGGCCCCATCCGCACGCGGTGGAAGGTCTGCTGGTTGCGCACCACCGAGCTGATAAACACCGGGGCACTCACCATCGTGCTCAGCTTGTCCTTCAGGAGTTGCGCAGCGTCCGGATTGGCGAAGGCTGCGACCTGGAGATACAGGCCAGATGGCTCGAGTGAAGCGTTTTTTTTTGCGTCGATCTGCACCTGCGCGGGCACGACGACGGCGGCGTGCTGCGCTGGCGGCGGGGTGTATTGTTCAACGGGCTGCGCCATGGTCTGCGCCAGCGCCGGCTTGGCCGGTTGCACGGCGGCCATCTGCGGCTGGGCCAATACCATGGGCACCGGGCGGCCTTGTTTCGCCCACCACTCGGCCGGGTCGATGCCTTCAACTTTTACCCGCGCGGTACCGACTTCGGCGTAGCCGAGCTTTTTCGCCGCGGCGAAAGACAGGTCGATAATGCGGTCGGAATAGAACGGGCCGCGGTCGTTGACCCGCAGAATCACGCTCTTGCCGTTTTCCAGGTTGGTCACGCGCACGTAGCTGGGCAGCGGCAAGGTCTTGTGCGCGGCACTCATGCCGTACAGGTCGTACTTCTCGCCGTTGGCCGTGGCCTGACCATGAAACTTGGTGCCGTACCAGGAGGCGGTGCCGGTGGCCAGGTAGCGCTTGGCATCGGGCATCGGGTAATAGGTTTTACCCAGCACGGTGTAGGGGTTTGCCTTGTAAGCGCCGTAGTGCGGCATCGGCACGGCGTCCGGCACTTTGGAGATATCCACATCCCACCACGGCGCGCCGTCGCGATGCGGGCGGGCAAAATCACCGGGACCGGAAATAGCAGTGCTTTGCGTAGGCTGGGGCGCGCGGCTGCTGGAGCAACTGGCCAACATCACGGCCAGAGCGCCAAAGGCGAAGAGCTTGAACGGCGTTGCCTGCATTTACTTGGTGCCCCGGGCCTGAACAATCAAATCGGACAGCTGATGCACCGCCATGGCGTACATCGCGCTGCGATTGTAACGAGTGATGACATAAAAATTGGGTAAGCCTAACCAATATTCCGGGCCGGCTTCACCATCCAGACGAAAGGCAATCACGGACACATCATCGCGCACCGCTTCATGGCTCGACCAGCCCATGGCACGCAGCTCGCCTATGGTCTTCACCGGGTCCAGGCCAACTGTCAGCCCTTCTTCGGCCTGCTCGCCGCTGATTTGCGCAACGCTCACCACGGCCTCGCCGGTTACCCAGCCATGGCGTTTGAAGTAGCTGGCAACGCTGCCTATGGCGTCGTCCGGGTCGTTCCAGATATTGATATGGCCGTCGCCGTCAAAATCCACGGCATAGGCGCGAAAGCTGCTCGGCATAAACTGCGGCATGCCCATGGCGCCGGCGTAGGAGCCTTTGAGGGTCAGCGGGTCGACCTGCTGTTCACGCGCCAGCAACAGGAACTGCTTGAGTTCCTTGCGGAAGAAATCGGCGCGCGGCGGGTAGTCGAAGCCCAGGGTCGACAACGCGTCGATGACCCGGTAGCTGCCAGTGTTGGCGCCATAGGACGTTTCGACGCCGATGATGGCAACGATCACCTGAGCGGGCACGCCGTATTCCTTTTCGGCACGGGCCAAAGCCGCTTCGTGCTGTTTCCAGAACTCGACGCCCTGGTTGATACGGCGGTCGGTGATAAAGATGGGACGGTATTCAGCCCAGGTTTTAACCTTTTCGGCCGGGCGGGAAATGGCGTCGAGAATCGACTGCTTGCGCTCCACTTCGCGGAACAGGTTCACCAGTTGCTCACCGGCAAAGCCATAGTCGCGGGTCATCTCGGCAACGAATTCGGCAACTTGCGGCGACCCTTCGTAACCAGCGGCAGGCGCCTGCTGGGCGAAACCGCAGATACCAGCAAGGCTGGCCAAATGTGCCGTGCGCGTGGCCCAGCGACGCAAACCTAGCATTAAATCCCTCACCCCAATCAAACCTGAGCAATCCACTTACGGTGCGTGTGGATAGCCATTAAAAGCCCAAACCCTGACATCAGCGTCACCAGCGAAGTTCCGCCGTAGCTAATGAAAGGAAGCGGCACCCCAACCACCGGCAACAGGCCACTGACCATGCCGATATTGACGAAGACGTAAACAAAGAAGGTCATTGTCAGGCTGCCGGCAAGCAGCTTACCGAACAGCGTCTGCGCTTGGACAGTAATTACCAGGCCGCGCGCAATCAGCAACGCATACACCAGCAACAACAGACAGATGCCGACCAGACCGAACTCTTCGCCCAAAACCGCGATGATAAAGTCCGTATGGCTTTCCGGCAAAAAATCCAGGTGCGATTGGGTGCCCAATAACCAGCCTTTGCCGAAAACGCCGCCCGAACCAATGGCCGCTTTGGACTGAATAATGTTCCAGCCGGTACCCAGCGGATCACTCTCCGGATCGAGGAAAGTGAGTACCCGCTGCTTCTGATAGTCGTGCATCACAAAGAACCACATGGCGACCGCCACCGGCACTACAGCCGTGACTGCGCCTAGGATCCAGCGCCATTGCAGGCCCGCCATAAACAATACGAACGCGCCGGAGGCGAGCACCAGCAGCGCGGTGCCAAGGTCCGGTTGGCGCACCACCAGCACAAACGGAATGCCGATCAGCGCCAGGCTGATGGCGATGTGTTTGAGCCGTGGCGGCAAATTGTGTCGAGCCATGTACCAGGCGATGGTGGCCGGCATCAGGATCTTCATAAACTCGGCCGGCTGGAAACGGATGATGCCGGGAATGTTGATCCAGCGCGTGGCGCCCATGGCGTTATGGCCCATGACGTCCACCACGATCAGCAGCCCCACACCCGCCAGGTAACCGAGCGGCACCCAGCGCGCGAGAAAGCGCGGCTCGAACTGGGCGATGACGCACATGGCCACGGCACCCAGGCCGAAGGAGGTGGCTTGCTTGAGCAGCAGGTCGACATTCTTGCCGCTGGCCGAATACAGCACGAACAGGCTGCCGGCCGCGAGCACAGTCAGCAGCAGAAACAGCTGGCCATCGATATGCAGGCGCTGCAGCAGGCTGGCGCGCCGGCGCATCACGTCTTCGTCGGAGATTGAGCGGTCGAAGTTGTTACTCACGTGCAGGCGCCTCGGCCGTTACAGGGGGTGCGTACTGGGTTTTGAGCTGACCGTTTTCGCCCAGCAGCCAGGCATCCATCACCGCCTTGGCCACGGGCGCGGCGACGCTGGAACCGCCCTCACCGTTCTCGATCATCACCGCCACGGCAATCTTCGGCGCCTCGGCCGGGGCGAAGGCAATAAACAGGGCGTGGTCGCGATGGCGCTCATCAAGCTTGGAGCGGTCGTATTTCTCGCCCTGTTTGATCGCCACCACCTGCGCGGTACCGCTTTTGCCGGCGATGCGGTAGCTGGACGTGTCACCAACCTTGTGCGCCGTACCGCGCGGGTTGTGCATCACCTGCTGCATACCGGCGCTCACTTGCGCCCAGTCACCGGGGTTGCGCAGCACGATATCGGGCATGGGGTTGGGGTCTACCGGCGGAACGCCGTCCACGGTCTTGGCCAGGTGCGGGCGAATCCATTTGCCGTGGTTGGCCACCAGCGCCGACACCTGCGCCAATTGCAACGGCGTGGTCTGCATGTAGCCCTGGCCAATCCCGAGAATCAGCGTTTCGCCCGGGAACCAGGCTTGGCGATAGCGCGCCCGCTTCCACTCGCGCGACGGCATCAAGCCGGGGGACTCTTCGAACATATCCAGCGAGACTTTCTGCCCGATGCCAAAACGGCTCAGGTAATTGCCCAGGCGGTCGATGCCCAGTTTGTGGGCCAGGTCATAAAAGTAGGTGTCGTTGGAACGCATGATCGCGGCTTGCAGATCCACCGAGCCATCGCCGGAGCGGTTCCAGTTGCGGTATTTGTGCTCGTAGTTGGGCAACTGATAAAAGCCCGGGTCGTACACCCGCGTGCTCGGCGTCACTACACCGCTGTCCAGCCCGGCAATGGCCACCGCCGGTTTGATGGTCGAACCCGGCGGGTAGAGGCCGCGCAGCACGCGGTTGAACAGCGGACGGTCCGGCGAGTCGCGCAGTTCGGAATAGGCTTTGAAGCCGATACCGGTGACGAACAGGTTGGGGTCGAAGCTCGGCTGGCTGACCATCGCCAGCACTTCACCGGTATTGGGGTCCAGCGCCACGATGGAACCACGGCGCCCGCCCAGCGCCGCCTCTGCCGCTTCCTGCAGGCGAATGTCCATGCTCAGCACAATATCGGCGCCAGGCACCGGGTCGGTGCGCTTGAGCACCCGCAGCACGCGGCCTCGGGCGTTGGTTTCTACTTCCTCGTACCCCACCTGCCCGTGCAGCTGCGGTTCGTAGAAGCGCTCGATGCCGGTTTTGCCGATATGGTGAGTGCCGCTGTAATTGACCGGGTCGAGCACTTTCAACTCGGCCTCGTTGATGCGCCCCACATACCCCACCGAGTGAGCAAAGTGCTCGCCCTGCGGGTAATGCCGCACCAACTGCGCCACCACTTCCACGCCGGGCAGGCGGAACTGGTTTACTGCAATGCGGGCGATCTGCTCTTCACTGAGCTCGAACAGAATCGGCACCGGCTCGAAAGGCCGGCGGCCCTGGCGCATGCGCCGCTCGAACAGGGTGCGGTCTTCCTGGCTCAGCTCCAGCACTTCGACGATGACATCCAGCACCTGCTCCCAATCGCCGGCCCGCTCGCGGGTCATGCTCAGGCTGAAACTGGGCCGGTTGTCGGCTACCACCACGCCATTGCGGTCGAAGATCAGCCCACGGGTGGGCGGAATCGGCTGCACATGCACGCGGTTGTTTTCGGAAAGGGTCGAGTGGTACTCGTACTGAATCACCTGCAGAAAATACAGGCGTGCGATCAGCACGATAATCAGCAAACAGATGGCGACCGCCCCCACCACCACGCGATTGCGAACTTGGCGGGCGTCTTTCTCGTGGTCCTTGAGGCGGATCGGCTGCGGCATTACGAGGGCTTATTTGTGATAAGGGTGCCCGGACAACACGGTCCAGGCGCGATAAATCTGTTCACCAATCAGAATCCGCACCAGCGGGTGCGGCAAGGTCAGCGGCGACAGCGACCAGCGCTGCTCACTGCGTGCCTGCACCTCAGGCGCCAGCCCTTCCGGGCCGCCGACCATCAAATTGATGGTGCGCGCATCCAGGCGCCAGCGCTCCAGTTCCACCGCCAACTGCTCGGTGCTCCACGGTTTGCCGGTTACCTCAAGCGTGACGATCTTCTCCCCCGGTTGCACCTTGGCCAGCATGGCCTCGCCTTCCTGACGGATCAGGCGCGCCACATCGGCGTTCTTGCCGCGGGTGTTGAGGGGGATTTCCACCAGGTCCAGCGGCAGCTCGGCCGGCAGACGCTTGGCATATTCCTGCCAACCGTCCTCCACCCAGCGCGGCATGCGCGAACCGACAGCGATCAGACGTATACGCAAGGGAAGCCTTACTCGCCGTCGTTGCTGAACTGTTCCGGGCTGTTCTGGTTCTGCGCGCGGCTCTGCTCGGCGCCCTGCCACAGACGCTCGAGGTCGTAGAACTGGCGAGCGGTCGGCAACATCACGTGCACGACGATATCGCCCAGGTCCAGCAAGGCCCATTCGCCAGTGTCCAGGCCTTCGCTGCCCAGTGGGCGCACGCCCTTTTCCTTGACCTTTTCCAGCACGTTATCCACCAGGGATTTGACGTGGCGGTTGGAGGTGCCGCTGGCGATCACCATGAAATCGGTGATGCTGGTTTTGCCGCGCACATCGATGGTGGTGATGTCTTGGGCTTTGACGTCTTCGAGGGCAAAGACGGCCAGTTTGACCAGGTCTTCGCTCGGCATTACAGGCTTGCTCATAATTGACTCTTTCTCGTGTTCAGTTCTGCGCGCGGTACAGTCCGCGTGCATTGATGTAGGCCAGCACCGCATCGGGCACCAGAAAACGCACCGACTTTCCGCTGGCCAGCAGATTCCGGATCTGGGTAGCAGACACCGCGAGCGGCGTCTGCCAGACAAAAGCAATCTGGCCGCTCGGCCCTGCCAGGGCCTGCGGGTCGCTGACACTGCGGGCCGCCAGAACATCACGCAGCGCTTGCGGCGCTTCGCTGTCGGCATCCGGGCGTTGCAATACCAGGATGTGGCAATGGTCCAGCAGTGATTCCCAGCGATGCCAGGTTGGCAGGCCACAAAAGGCGTCCCACCCCAACACTAAAAACAGTTGATCCTCAACCGCCAGTTCAGCGCGCAACGACTCCAGGGTGTCGATGCTGTAGGACGGCCGGTCGCGTTTGAGTTCGCGGTCGTCCACCGTCAGCAAGGGCACCCCGGCAACGGCCTGCTCGACCATCGCCAAACGGTCCTGCGCCGACACCTGCGGCGCTTCCCGGTGCGGCGGGCGAGCGTTGGGAATCAAACGCAGCTCGTCCAGATCAAGCTGTTCGGCCACTTCCAGGGCGCTGCGCAAATGGCCGACATGCACCGGGTTGAAAGTCCCGCCCAGGATGCCGATGCGCTTGCCCACGGATGTCTGCTCGGTGCTCAAGTACGGATATGACCGTCGCCGAACACCACATACTTCTCACTGGTCAGCCCTTCCAGGCCAACCGGGCCACGGGCGTGCAGTTTGTCGGTGGAAATACCGATTTCCGCGCCCAGGCCATATTCGAAACCATCGGCAAAGCGCGTCGAGGCGTTGATCATCACCGAGGCCGAATCCACCTCGGTGATAAAGCGACGGCCACTGGTGAAGTTTTCAGTGACGATGGAGTCGGTGTGCTGCGAGCTGTATTTGGTGATGTGCTCGATGGCCTCGTCGAGGCTGTCGACGATTCGGATCGACAGAATCGGCGCAAGGTACTCGGTGCGCCAGTCTTCTTCGGTGGCTTGCAGCACATCGTTGCCCAGCAGCGCACGGGTGCGTTCGCAGCCGCGCAGCTCAACGCTCTTGTCGCGGTAAATGGCAGCCAGCGGCGGCAATACGCGCTCGGCAATACCGGCGTGCACCAGCAAGGTTTCCATGGTGTTGCACGGCGAGTAGCGCTGGGTTTTGGCGTTGTCGGCAATGCGGATGGCTTTGTCGATGTCGGCCGCCACGTCGATGTACACGTGGCAGATGCCGTCCAGGTGTTTGATCACCGGCACTTTGGCATCGCGACTGATGCGCTCAATCAGGCTTTTGCCACCCCGCGGCACAATCACATCCACGTACTCGGGCATGGTGATCAGCGCGCCGACGGCGGCGCGGTCGGTGGTTTCCACCACTTGCACGGCAGCCGCAGGCAAACCGGCCTCGGCCAAACCTTGCTGAATGCAGGCAGCGATGGCGCGGTTGGAATTAATTGCTTCCGAGCCGCCGCGCAGGATGGTGGCGTTGCCGGACTTGAGGCACAGGCTGGCGGCGTCGATGGTCACGTTAGGACGCGACTCGTAAATGATGCCGATCACACCCAGCGGCACGCGCATCTTGCCGACCTGAATGCCCGAGGGCAGGTAACGCATGTCGCGGATTTCACCGATTGGGTCCGGCAGGGTGGCCACCTGACGCAAGCCCTCGATCATTTCGTCGACGCGCGCGGGGGTCAGGGCCAGGCGGTCCAGCAGGGCCGGCTCCAGGCCATTGGCGCGGCCATTGGCGAGGTCTTGTTCATTGGCGGCAACCAGCTCGGCGCGCGCAGCGTCGAGGGCGGCGGCGGCCGCGTGCAGGGCACGGTTCTTCTGCGCGGTACTGGCGCGGGCCACCACACGGGAGGCTTCGCGGGCAGTGCGACCCAGGCGGGTCATATAGTCGAGCACGGACTCAGTCATGGTCTCGGTGGTCTGGCAGTGGGGAAAGCGGCTGATTATAGCGGCGCGACGGGCCCACGCCCAGCGGCGTCTGGCGGGTGGTAAACAGGGCGTTACAACTCCTGCCCCGGTAACACTCGCAAGCGCAGCGGCCGGGGCTTGCCGGGAGACGGTGACACTTGCCCGCTCAGGCCAGCCATTGCCCGCCCGAAGGTTAGGTAAACAAACAGGCCGCAGATGTCTACCTTGCAGGCATAGCCAACCGCCCACCCCAAGGACGGGCGCCCACAACAACAAGGAGAAGCGGCCATGCGCTATCACACCGACTACAGTTCGGCCCTGCTCGGCGACACCAGCCAACACCTGCAACTGGGCGAGTGGCACCTGCACTACCAGGCCTACTCCACCCGCGCCGAAGACGCGCGTCACCCCGTGCTATTTCTCGGCGGTGCGTTCCAATGCTTTCGCTCGTTCGCCAGCGAAGTCGAAGAACTGCTGGCCGATCACCCGGTAATCCTGCTCGACTTGCCGAGCCAGGGCAGCAACCTGCAACTGGCCCCCGAGCTGAACCTGCCCGCGCTGGCGGACCTGATCGCTGCGTTTGCCCAGGAGCTGAACCTGCCGCCGCTGATGCCCATCGGCCTCTCCTACGGCTCGGCGCTGGCCGCGCTGTTCGCGGCGCGCCACCCACAGCATTGTTCTCGCCTACTGCTGGCCGGTATCACCGCCTTTGGCCGGCGTGGCGCGCGGGTGTTGCTGGAAGAAAGCCTGGCGCTGCTCGCCGAAGGTCGCGCCGCCGAATTTGCCCACGGCGCAGTCACGGGGCTGCTCAACCCTACCCGCGCCCAGGAAACCGGCGTGGCTCCGATTTTTCGCAAGGCCCTGCTGCGCCAATTGCAGCGGCTGTCGCCCAGCGAAATCGAGCGCTACCGGCAAAACAGCCAGCGCCTGCTCGACTTCGAAGGCTTCCGCCAGCACCCCAGCTGCCCGACCCTGGTGCTGGCTGGCGAATACGACCACTTCACCCAGCCCTGGGAACACACCCTGTTCGCCAGTTCCTGTGCGGCGGCCGAATGCGCCCTTATCCACAACGCCGACCACCTGGCGAACTTCGAACAACGCACTGCCTGTGCCAGCCTGTACACCCCATTTCTACGCAGCGAACCGCTTCCATTGATCAGCCCCGGCAGTACGCACCTGCCACGCAGCCAGTGGTTGCAACTGGAAAAACGCCACGAGCCACGCCATGCACCGCTGCACAGTCGAGCGCGGTTGCAGCACGCCGAGGTTGGCGAACTGACCGTGGACGTTAGCGAGTTGGGCTTTTTTGGGGGCCTACTGCATGGCGACTTGCCGAGCCAGGTGCCGCAGCGTGGCTGGCAATTGCAGATGATGGATATGCCGGCGTTGGCGATTTTGCCGCTGCGCAATAGCAGCTCGGAGCTGGCGTGGGTGTTTGCGCATACCGATGCGGCCGGGAGCGCGGCGTTGGCGCAACGCTGTAGGGCGAATATCGCCGCAGGCGATATCCGCCGTGGCGATCGCCTCGAGACCGCAAGGCGAATATCCGCAGAGCGGATATTCGCCCTACATTCAGGTTGAGGCCTCAATCACCCGCACCAAGGTCGCCTGCGTAATTGGCGGTAAGCCCTGACTATGCAGCGCAGGGTCCAACACCTGTGTTCGCGCAAACCCACACCGCGCAAACGCCTCAACAATTTCGCCAGCATTACGGTAATGCAGCGGGTAATTGCCCCGCGTCAGCCGTCCGACGATATCCACACCCCAGCGCAACTGCCGGTAGCGGGGGTGCTCTTTGAGGTCCGGGTACAGATCGGTCAGGTACGTCGCCTGTGGAAACGCTTTCAACTGCGCCGCCAACACGGTCCAGAAACCTTCAATCACCGGCCGCTCAAAGTAGTTCACCAGCCCCTCGGTGATCACCAGCACCGGCTCGGTGCGGTCCAGCCCGGCGAACAGAGCCTCCAGACTCTGCTCGGCGAGAATATCCACCGACCGCACTTGATGGCGGCCGTTAAGCCAACCCTCGCTGTGCAGCAGCAGCCGCTTGCGCACCGCCATGCCCGGCAGGTCGGCCTCCAGGTAACGCAGCTCGGGATAGCGCTGGCAAAAGCGCCGGCCCCGAGGCGACAGCCCGCAGGCAATCTCCACCACCTGACGCACACCGCGCTCTTCGATGGCTGCCGTCAGCCGCGCATCCAGCAGCAGATGGCGTTGCAACAGCAGGTGTTCGATATCCAGCCCGAAGCCCACGCGCGCGCCCCAGGCAATGGGCGTGAGCAGGCCATGCACCCAACGCCCAAAGGGGGTAGCAAAGGCGGCATCACTGAGGTGGTGGCGGTACCAGACGTACCCGGTGTAATGGGCGCTGGGGCTGATATGGGCACTGTCGGCACGGCTGCGGTCGGACATGGCCAAAGCTCTTATTGTTATGATCGCCCGAGCCTAAGCCCTGCCCCGTTGCGATAACAGCCCATGCCGAGTGAACCCACCCTTAGTTTGTCTGACTGGCCTGAAGGTCGTGCACTGCCGGACAGTTTCTTCGACCGCGACGCCCAAGTGCTGGCCCAGGCACTGCTGGGCAAAGTCATCCGCCACAAGGTCGACGGCCTGTGGCTGGCCGCACGCATCATCGAAACCGAGGCCTATTACTTCGCCGAAAAAGGCAGCCATGCCTCCCTGGGCTACACCGAGAAACGCCGGGCGCTGTTTCTCGATGGCGGGCACATTTATATGTACTACGCCCGTGGCGGCGACTCGCTGAACTTCAGCGCCCACGGGCCGGGCAATGCGGTGCTGATCAAATCGGCGTTCCCGTACACCGACGCCCACAGCGGCCCGCAAAGCCTCGCGCAACTGCGCACCAACAACCCCGATAGCCTCGGCCAACCCCGCCCCCTGGAAAAACTCTGTAACGGTCAGACCCTGCTCTGCCGCGCCCTCGGCCTTAAAGTGCCGGCCTGGGATGCCCAGCGCTTCGACCCCGAGCGGCTGTTTGTCGAGGACGTTGGCTACACCCCCGAGCAGGTAATTCAAACCACCCGTTTAGGTATTCCACCGGGCCGGGATGAACATTTGCTCTACCGCTTTGTCGATGCTGCTTACGCCCGCCACTGCACGCGCAATCCGCTGCGACGCGGGCAACTGGAAAATCAGGACTTCTACCTTATGCGTCTGCAACAGGACCTTGCCCCATGACCGAGTGGCTCAACCAACTTACCGGCTGGCTCAGCGCCAACCCCCAATGGCTGGGCATCGCCATTTTTGTCGTGGCCTGCGTCGAATGCCTGGCCATTGCCGGCATCATCGTGCCGGGCACCGTGCTGCTGTTCGCCATCGCCGTATTGGCCGGCAGCGGTGCGCTGACCCTCGGTGAAACTCTACTGCTGGGCTACACCGGCGGCCTGCTCGGCGATGCACTTTCTTACGGCCTTGGCCGGCGCTTTCACCAGAACATCCGCCGCCTTCCGGGCCTGCGCAGCCACCCGGAGTGGTTGGCCGGTGCGGAAAACTATTTTCAGCGCTACGGCGTCATCAGCCTACTGGTGGGTCGCTACATCGGCCCGCTGCGGCCCATGCTGCCGATGGTGGCGGGCATGCTCGACATGCCGCTGCCGCGCTTTATCATCGTCAGCGTGATTGCCGCAGCCGGCTGGTCGGTGGCGTATCTGCTGCCCGGCTGGGCCACCGGCGCGGCCATGCGCCTGCCGTTGCCAGAAGGCTTCTGGGGCCAGGCCGCCGTGGTGGCCGCAGGCCTGGCGGTACTCATTGGCGTGAGCCTGCAAGCCAGCTGGCGCCAGCAACGCTGGGCCACGGCGATCATGGCCGGGCTTGGCGCGGTGCTGCTGATTGCCTTGCTGATCGGCTACCCACTATTGGCGCAGCTGGACCAGGGCCTGATGGCGCTGGTGCAAGAACAGCGGCAACCGGCCATGGACGGTGTCGTCACCATCATCACGCGCCTGGGCGACTTCCGTACCCAGGTCACGGTCGGCGTCATGCTGTGCCTGATGCTGCTGGTAGCGCGCCAATACCGCGCCTTTTTCTTTGCCACCGGCACGCTGCTGGGCTGCGCTATCGCCAATCATTTTCTCAAGCTGCTGTTTGGTCGTGCCCGGCCGGAAATCCTGCTGGAACCGCTGCACAGCTTCAGCATGCCCAGCGGCCATAGCTCGGCGGCGTTCGCGTTTTTCCTGACGTTGGCAGTACTGGCGGCACGTGGGCAGCCGGTGCGGATGAGGCTGACCTGGCTGTTGCTGGCGGTGATTCCGGCGTTGTCGATTGCCTTGTCGCGGGTGTACCTGGGCGTGCATTGGCCGACCGATATCATTGCCGGCGCACTGCTGGCGGCCACGGCGTGCGCGATCAGCCTGACAGTTTCGCAATGGCGCGAGCCGTTGCCGGCAATGTCGCCGAGGGTGTGGTGGTTGATTGTGCCGGCGTGTGTGGCGGTGTTGGGGTTTTATGCGAGTTGGGCGTTGCCGCAGGCGTTGGAGCGGTATCGGTATTGAGGTTTTTTGGCTGGTCCGCGCACCTTTTTCGGTTTCCTGGCGGGCGGTGATTTTCTTCTTTACCGCGTGTGCTGGGCGTTTTGTTTCGCGCCTTACGCGCGAGTTTCTTTTATCAGTCGCCATAAAAGAAACCAAAAGGGCTTGCCCCTACCTGGGCCCTACGCTGCGCTTCGGGTTCCCTCGCTGCGTCGTCGCTCCAGGGGCCGGGCTGAAGGGCCATCCATGGCCCTCATCCCTCTGCGCGGCTCCCGGCCGCTACGACCCCTTACGCAACGACTCCACTCGGCCTGGCGCTAAAGGGGCGGGTAGATCACAAGCGGTAGATCAAAAGCCAGATCAACAGCCCCGCACGCGCGGGCGAGGGGTGACGTTTGGTCTCGATCCCGTAGGAGCCAGCTTGCTGGCGAATCCTGCAAACGCAGGCCGCGAATCACCTTTCCCAGGGTTCGCCAGCAATCGGATGGCCGCCCCCTGGCTTCTGCGAAAAGCGGCCCCCTCTCCCGCGTGCGGGAGAGGGTTGGGGTGAGGGGCTTTTGATTTGATCTACCCGCCCCTTTAGCGAGGGGGAGTTTTCATGCAGTGAAAAACCTGACTGGAAAAAGAAACTTGCACGTAAGGCGCGAAACAAAATCTCCCCGCACACGCGGTGAAAAGAACGACAGAACCCGTTAAGCAGTCATCTCACCCTGCAAGTCATCAAGCATCGCCTGAATCAGATCCAACCGCTCCAACGGATCATCCACCGCCAACAGCTTCAGCTTCTGCTCAGTATCAAACGGCAACAGATAAGCCAGCTGATAGCCCAGGCTCTGCTGGCTGACCGCCTCATCCCCCATGCCCAGCTCGGACACCATCGGGTGCTGCGCCAGCGCCTGCAACAGCGCCGCCAAATCGGCATGCTCCGGCAGCAGCGGTAAATCCGCCGGCTCATCGCACCAGGCAATCTCGGCCGTGGTCAGTTGGTCGCGCTGCACCTCCGAGCGCTGCACCTGAAACCGCCGGGTGCCTTCCACGCGAATGCCGAGCAATCCATTGGCTTGCTGTTTCCAATCGCGAATCACCGCCTCACAACCGATTGGGGCAAAGTCGCCCGCCGCCTCACCGACTTCCGCGCCGTCGAGAATGCACACCACGCCAAAGCCTTCGTCGCGCTTCATGCAGGCGCTGATCATGTCCAGATAGCGGGCCTCGAAAATCTGCAGGTCGAGCACGCTGCCGGGAAACAACACCACATTGAGGGGAAACAACGGCACCATCTTTTTTTGCTCCTGGGTCAGCTACCAAGCTGTGACAACGCTCAAGCGTGGATGATCAGCTGAAAAGTGCCACCACCAGCGGCAACGCAACGGCGGTGCCCACGCCCATCAGGCTCATGGCCAACGCGGCAAAGGCGCCGCATTCCTCACCTTCCTGCAACGCCCTTGAGGTGCCGACCGCATGGGCGGTCATGCCCATTGCCAGTCCTTGCGCTGCCGGGTGACGTACGCCAATGCGTCGTAGCAACTCGGGGCCAAGGATGGCGCCGATCACCCCGGTGATCAGCACGAACACCGCCGCCAACGCGGCAATGCCGCCAATCTGATCGGCAACCAGCATGGCAATCGGCGAGGTCACCGATTTGGGCGCCATGCTCATCAGCATCATATGGTCGGCACCGAACCACCAGGCCAGCAGCACGCCCATGCCGGTTGCCACCACCCCGCCGACCAGCAGCGTCAGCAAGGTCGGCCAGAACAGTTGGCGAATGCGTTTGAGGTTGAGAAACAGCGGCACCGCCAAGGCCACGGTGGCAGGGCCCAGGAAGATGGTCAGGGCTTGGGCGCTCACCTTGTATTCCTCATAGCTGAGGCCGCAAGCCACCAGCACACCGATTACCGCCAGCATCGATACCAGCACCGGTTGCAGGAAAAACCAGCGGGTTTTCTCGTAGGCGGCCAGGGCCAACTGATAGGCACCGAGGGTGACGCCCACACCAAACAGCGGATGGTGGATCAGCGCCTGCCAGGCGCCGGCAACATCAAACATCGGCCTCACCCCGCTTGCGCTGTTGGCGGTCGATCAGCTTCTGCATGAGCCAGCCGGCGAACAGCATCGAGAGCAGCACCGACAACACCAGAGAGCCGCCCACCGCCCAGAAATCTGCAGCAATGGCCTTGGCATACACCATCACGCCGACGGCGGCCGGCACCAGCAGCAGGGGCAGGTAACGCAGCAGGCTGCTGGAAGCCACAGAGATCGACTCAGCCACTTCGCCCTGCCAGATCAGGTAAACCAGGAGCAGTACCAGGCCAATGATCGGCCCCGGCAGCATATGCAGGAACAGCACGTTCAACACCGTGCCAAGCAGTTGGAAAACCACCAACCAGGTCAGGCCACGTAACAGCATGGAGTTCTCCAATCCGGACCGGGCGCGCGATAGGCACCCAGGCAAAAACAGCGGTGGCCATTATAAGCATGCTAAGCAAAACGCCCCAACCAGACCGGTGCGCTCGCTGTATGCCGTGTTATTCGCGCTAGCGATGCAGGGTTGACCGACCAAACCGTGCGTGATGATCTAGCGTCAATGGACGTTTCAACAAAAACAAAACCCGTCTCCTCAAGGAGGACATATGCCATTGGTACCCGTCGCTGACCTGAAATCCTACATCGGCAAAGAACTTGGCCACTCCGAGTGGCTGACCATCGACCAGAACCGCATCAACCAGTTCGCCGAATGCACCGGCGACCACCAGTTCATCCACGTCGACCCGGAAAAAGCCGCCAAGACGCCATTCGGCACCACCATCGCCCACGGCTTTCTGTCGCTGTCGCTGATTCCAGTGCTGATGGAACAGATCGCGCTGGCGCCCGAAGGCCTGAAAATGGCGGTGAACTACGGCCTCGACAGCCTGCGTTTTATTCAGCCGGTGAAGGTCAACTCCCGCGTTCGCGTATCCGCCAGCGTGATGGATGTCACCGAGAAAAACCCGGGGCAGTGGCTGCTCAAGGCCAAGGTCACCCTGGAAATCGAAGGCCAGGCCAAGCCGGCGTATATCGCTGAATCGCTGAGCCTGTACTTCGTCTGATCAGTTGCTTGGGTATACAAAGGGCGCTTCGGCGCCCTTTGTATTTTCGCGAGCAAGCTCGCAGCTACGGGTTGCACGCTTTTGTAGGAGCGAGCTTGCTCGCGAAGCCTTTGGCGTAAAGGCATACTCCGCCCAAAGCCACATTCAACATGGACGTTCCCATGCGCCGCCTCTCTCTCCTCGCCCTGGCCCTTCTGCTCGCCGCCTGCGGCAAGGGCGAACCCATCACCCCGCCCAACGCCGTGCTTCCAGACGGTGGCCGCTTCCGCGGCGAGGTGGTCGACGGTCTGCTGCAAGGCAAAGGTCGCATCGATTACCCCAATGGCAGTTGGTACGAGGGCTCGTTCAAAGATGGGCAGATGGAAGGCCAGGGCGAGTTGCACCACGCCGACGGCACACACTACGTCGGCAGCTTTGCCGCCGGCGACTTCGGCGGCCAGGGCACACTGACCTACAGCGAAGGCAGCCGCTATGAGGGCGGCTTCAAGGCGGGGCTCAAAGACGGCGTCGGCAAGCTGCAGATCAAAGGCGGTGATACCTACCAGGGCGAATTCAAGGCCGACCTCTACCACGGCATCGGCAAATTGCAGCGCGCCGATGGCAGCAGTTTTGAAGGCAGTTTCAGCAAGGGCGAGCCACAGGGCTTTGGTACCACCACCGACGAGAATGGCAACCAGCTCAGCGGCACATTCAAAAAGGGCAAACTGGACGGCGAAGGCACCTATAAAAGCAACGATGGCGACAGTTACGTCGGCACCTACAAAAACTCCAACTTCGACGGCAAAGGCCGTTACCAGACGGCAGATGGCGACACCTGGCTGGGCCAGTTCAGTAAAGGCAGCCTCACCGGCAAAGGGCAGCTCGACCGTGCCGACGGCAGCCACTACGAAGGCGACTTCCGCTACTGGCGCTACCACGGCGAAGGGCTGCTGAAGCTCGCCGACGGCAGCCACTACCAAGGTCACTTTGCCCACGGCGAATACGACGGCATCGGTACGCTGACCGCCGCCGACGGCAGTGTAAAAACCGGCACGTGGAAAAAGGGCGCGCTAGTGCGTGACGCCCAGGGCAACGCCCTGCCCGACCCTCTGGAAGTTGGCCTGCTGGAACAAGGCAAACTGCTCGACCAGGCTCTGGCCGCCGTTCCCGCCTCCACGCCGGCGGTGGAGCTCTACACCCTGACCCTGGCCGGCGACGGTGAACAAAGCGTATTCCTGCGCGAGGCCGATTACGTCACCACCCTGCTGCGCGAACGCTTCGGCGCCCACGGCCAGATCACCCTGGTGAACCACCGCGACCATATGCTCGATCGCCCGCTGGCCACCCGCGAAAACCTGCGCCGCGCGGCGAAGGTGCTGGCCGAACGCGCTGGCCCCGAAGACATGGTGTTCGTCTACCTCACCAGCCACGGCTCGCGCGACCATCAATTAAGCCTGGTGCAGCCGGGCCTCGAGCTTGCCAATATGCCAGCCAGCGAATTGGCGGAACTGCTTTTGCCACTAAAGAGTCACTACAAAGTGGTAGTGGTATCGGCGTGCTTCTCCGGCGGGTTTATCCCGCAGCTCAAGGATGACAAGACGTTGGTGATGACCGCGGCCCGTAGCGACCGCACCTCGTTCGGCTGCTCCGATGAGGCGGACTTCACCTACTTCGGTCGCGCCCTGTTCGCTGAAGCATTGAGCACCACGGACGATCTCGAACGCGCCTTCGAGCAAGCCAAGGCCAGCGTGGCCAAACGCGAGCAGGAAGATGACTTCGAGCCATCCGAACCGCAGATATGGGCGCCCAAGGGCGTGCTCACGCAGTGGCGCACGTTTCGTGAGAGCCAGGCCAAGCGGGCGTTGACGGCAAGTGCTGGCAACAAAGCAGCCAGCAGCAACTAAACTCAGGTTGTTGTGACTCCAGGAGGGACTACAGCCATGTATTTGACCCCGCAAAATATCCTGCTGACCGGCGCCACCGGCCTGACCGGTGAACACCTGCTCGACCGCTTGCTCAGCGAACCGACGGTGCAGCGTGTGCTGGCACCCACGCGCCGGGCCCTGGCCGAACACACCCACCTGGATAACCCGCAAGGCGACTTGCTGACGCTGCTGCCCATGCTGGGCGGCAAACAGGACATCGCCTTCTGCTGCCTGGGCACCACCATCAAGCAGGCCGGCTCCCAGGAAGCCTTTCGCGCCGTGGACTACGACATGGTGCTGGCCGTCAGCCAACGCGCGCGGGACTTGGGTGCGCGGCATTTCCTGCTGATCAGCGCCATGGGCGCCAACCCCAAATCCTCGGTGTTCTACAACCGGGTCAAGGGTGAAGTGGAACAGGCATTGATCGCGCAGAACTGGCCGCAACTCACCATCGCCCGCCCATCGTTGCTGATTGGCGACCGCCTAGAACCGCGCTTCGGCGAACGCCTGCTGGCGCCGATCATGCGCTGGGTGCCGGGCAAGTACCGCGGCATTCCCGCCTGCACCCTGGCGCGCGCACTGTGGCGCCTGGCGCTGGAGGAAGGTGAAGGCGTGCGTATTGTCGAGTCGGACGAACTGCGGCGTCTGGGCCGCTAACCGTTGTCTATCAATAAACAAGCGGCCACTATGGCCGCTTGTTTCGTTATTACCCGAGAGAATCCATGACCCTGCTGACCGTCCTGCAAACCGCCGACATGCTGGAAATCAACGGCTTGTATGCCTGGCAATTCGAACTGCACAGCGACCCGGCCCATGTGGGCCCGGCGCTGCGTATCGAATGCATGGACGGCCGCGAATTGCGCAAATGGCAGTTCAGCCTGGAACAGATTGCAGCGGCCCAGCACAACGTCGCGACCGACAGCTGGGCCATCAGCGACGACAAAGGCAGCCATGAGTTGAAAGCGCTGGCCGGGATCAATGCCGATAACGCGGACGCCGATGACGACACCCCGGAAGATGACAACGCCCTATAAACCTATTCAGTAGGGTGTGCTCCGCGCACCGTTGCGATATCAGCCGGATCGCTCGGTGCGCAGAGCACACCCTTGTATCTCGACTCCTCCTCGAAAGAGGAGATAGTCTCCGACTGATCATCGGGGGAGGGTTTGAAAGCCGGGCACACCCTTAGGCCAT
>NZ_BSFN01000026.1 GCF_027922365.1 Pseudomonas turukhanskensis | reverse complement strand
CAATCGAATACGAACCGGGCGATCACGTGGTGAAAGTACGCCAGACAGGGCAGGTGTATTTCAAAGGACTGAACGTGTTCGTGAGCGGCGGTTTACATGGGGAAAAAGTCGCCATCCGCGCCACTGCCGAAGATGGCGTCTACGATGTTGTTTTCATCAACAAAGCACTGCGTCAGATAGACCTGAGACAACGGGCAACATGATCATCAACCTGTTACCCATGTCTCCCGACAGGTGTTTACCATGTCCCCCGGCTGAACACTCCGCGCACCGTTGCGATCTCGGCAAGATCGCTTGGTGCGCATAGCACACCCTACAAGAGCAAGCGTCAGACCTGGGGTTCGCCTACATGCAGGATCTTCATGGAGTTGGTGCCGCCGGTGGTGTGGTAGCTATCGCCCTTGGTCAGAATCACCCAATCCCCCGGCTGTACCACGCCGCGTTTCACCAGCTCTTCAATCGCCGCCTCGCTGACCTTGTTCGCCGGCAGCGCCGCCGGGTCGAACGGTACGGTGTACACGCCACGGAACATGGCCACGCGAGCCTGGGTTTCGCGGTGCGGGGTGAAGGCAAAGATCGGCACTTGGGAACGGATGCGCGACATGATCAGCGGGCTGTAGCCGCTTTCGGTCAACGCAATAATCGCTTTCACACCCGGAAAGTGGTTGGCGGTGTACATGGCCGCCAGGGCCACGCTTTCATCGCAACGGGTAAAGGTGTGGCCCAGGCGGTGGCTAGAGCGTTTGTTGGTGGGGTGTTTTTCCGCACCCACGCACACGCGTGCCATGGCCTTCACGGCTTCGACCGGGTACAGGCCGGCGGCGCTTTCGGCCGAGAGCATCACCGCGTCGGTGAAGTCCAGCGCGGCGTTTGCCACGTCTGAAACTTCGGCACGGGTCGGCATCGGACTGCTGATCATCGACTCCATCATCTGCGTGGCGGTGATCACCGCTTTGTTCAGGCGACGTGCGTGCAGAATGATTTTTTTCTGAATGCCCACCAGCTCGGCATCGCCGATTTCCACGCCGAGGTCGCCTCGGGCCACCATCACCGCATCACTGGCGCGGATCAGGCCGTCGAGGGTTTCGTCATCGGCCACGGCTTCGGCGCGCTCGATCTTGGCCACCAGCCAGGCCGTACCACCGGCTTCATCGCGCAGGCGACGGGCCAGTTCCATGTCGGCCGCGTCACGCGGGAAGGACACGGCCAGGTAGTCCAGCTCCATTTCGGCAGCCAGCTTGATATCGGCTTTGTCTTTGGCGGTCAGCGCCGGCGCGGTCAGGCCGCCACCGCGGCGGTTGATGCCTTTGTGGTCCGACAGCGGGCCGCCGACCAGAACGCGGCAGTGCAGTTCGTCGGCGGTGGTGGCTTCCACCAGCATTACCACGCGGCCGTCGTCGAGCAGCAGCTCGTCACCGGTTTTGCAGTCTTTGATCAGGTCCGGGTAGTCGATGCCGACCACGTCCTGGTTGCCGGCATCACGCGGATGGGTGACCGAGAAGCGGAAGCTGTCGCCTTCTTTGAGCTCGATGCGCTTGTCGGTGAACTTGGCAATGCGGATTTTCGGACCTTGCAGGTCGCCCAGCAGGGCCACGAAGCGACCGTGCTTGGCGGCGATTTCACGAACCAGGTTGGCGCGCGCTTTGTGTTCGTCGGGGGTGCCGTGGGAGAAGTTCAGGCGGCATACATCGACGCCGGCGAGAATCAGTTGTTCCAGAACCTCAGGCGAGTTGCTGGCAGGGCCGAGGGTGGCGACGATTTTGGTGCGGCGAAAGGTCATGCGAAAAGACTCCAAAGGGCGAGCAGAAGCCGAGGCTACTATGCCCGTGCGCTGTAGTCATTGTTCCGCTGCACTACCTTCACCTCGGGTTTATGGTGCTGCGCTCAAGGGGTGATGGTGTTCAGCGCGGTATCCAGATGTCGCGCCGTCTTCTCGCGCAGTTCACTGTTGGGGTATTGCGCCAGCAACTGGCGCAGGTACTCGATGGCCTTGTCGCGGCTGGGGTGCGGGTTGTCGGCGGCCAGGTACATCAGCGCCACCTGGTACAGCGCTTCTTCCTTGATGGAAGCCTCCACGGCCGGATCTTTGAGCGCCACGCCGTACAACTCTTCGGCGTCCGGCACGCGGTCTTTGAGCACGGCGCGGCGCGACAGCAAGGTCAGGTCCGGGTCGAGGCTGGCTTTATCGAGGTCCAGGGTCTGGCTTGGTTTCCAGTTGGCCAACAGCTCGCGAGCGGTTTGCTGCAAGGGCTCGTTGGCGCGCTGGTTGATCAGCTCGATGCGCTGCTGGCTGCGGGCAGCCGCGCGGGTCTGGGCAAATTCGTTGTGCACTTTGTAAAAGGTGTTGAGCGCCTTGGTGTCGTCGCGCTGATCATTGAAGCGGCTCATGTATACGAGGCCGATCTGGTACAGGGAAATGGCCCGCACCTCGTCACTTAACTGCTGGTCCTGGTAACCCTTCATATAGGTGGTTTCGGCCGTCGCGCTGGTGCCGTCGCGAATGGCCATTGCGCTGTAAGTCAGCAGGTCGCCTTCATCCTCGATGGCAGCCAGCATGCGGTTGCTTTTCATCTCCTTGGATTCGGCCACGCCCTGGGTGCCCACTTGGGCCAGAAACAGCGGCGTGGTCGGCGCGCAGGCAGCGAGGGAAAAACAGCACAACAGTGGCAGTAGCAGGCGGGCGGGCATGGACGTTCCTTGTTCTTATAGTTGTTGCCGGAGTCTAGTCACGCCACGGCGCAGGACCAAGGGCGCTGGCGCAGTTCCAATCGGAGGATATGCTGCACATTGGCTCTGCAGTTTTTTCAGCGGCTGTCGATACACTCCGTATTGGAGGATATGCCTATGCGAATTTTGCTTATTTTGGTTGGCGCGCTGAGTGTCGCGGGGTGCAACAGCGCCTCGCTGGACTACCACCTGGACAACGCTTACGAGCAGTACAACGCCGGCAATTGCGACAAGGCCATGCTGGAGCTGTCGCAGGCCGAGCGTAGAAGTCGCTCACGCAGCTATGTGCAGCCGGAAATCTCGTTGTTGCGCGGCCAGTGCCTGGAGCGCGAGAACCTGTACATCGATGCAGCCCAGACCTACCAATTCATCATTGGCCGCTACCCGTCGAGCGAGTATGCCTACCGCGCCCGCGCGCGCCTGGACACCTTGCAGCAGCTTGGCCACAAGGTAAACGAACCGGCGAAGGTGTCGGCTGCGCCGCTGTAAGTGGTTAGGTGATGGCATTGTGTTCTTGGCAAGTCCTGAGCATTTGGCGAAGATAGCCCGGCCTGGCGGTGTGCCGGGTATCGGGCTTGATTCAAGGAGGAAAGCCATGCGCGCTGTGCTGTTATGCACGCTGTTGTTGCCGGGGATGGCGATGGCAGAAATCTACAAATGGACCGATGCCCAGGGACAGGTTCATTTCGACCAGCGTTCGGTAGCAGGCGCCACGCCGGTGACGGTCAAACCCCAAGTGATCGAAAGTGACGAGGCCACCCGCCAGCGTCAGCAACGCACCGACAATTTCTATAAAGCCCGTCGCGACGAAGAGGCCGTAGCCCAACAGCGCGAGAGCAAGGCGTATGCGCAGCAGCAACAACTCTGCAGGCGTTTGCGCCATCAGTTGGGGCAGATTGCTGCCGGGCCTTCTTACTATTCGCTCGATGCCAAGGGCGAGCGGGTGTATTACTCGGACCAGGAGCTTGACGCCGCTCGTCGCCAAATCAGCCAGCAAATCGCTCAAGACTGCGACTAAGGCTGGCTCAACCGCGATCCTGAGACCATACTCAAAGGCCGCCCGTAGCGATTTGCCATCATGCGAAGTGAACGCCGAATCGATCGACATCAGTTGCCGTATTACCTGAATGTCTTCAACCGTATAACCGACAAGCCGATGGGCCATATTGGCAATGTGTCGCTGGATGGCTTGATGCTGATCAGCGAGTTGCCGATGTTGGTGGGCGCGCGGTTTGAGATGTGTTTGAAGATTCCTGGGCCCGGTGGGCTGCGGGTGATCAATTTCTCCGCCACCTGCCAGTGGTGCCGGGAGGATGTGACGCCGGGGGGCTGGGATTCGGGGTTTTCTCTGGTGGCGCCGCCGGCGGAGTATGTGGAGATGGTTGATGCTTTGCGTCAGTACTTTACGTTTCAGACGTTAGCTACTCCGGTTTAGTACGGCGATCGTTTTTCTTCTTCATTACCGAGTCTGGTGAGCGTTTTGTTTCGCGCCTTACGCGCGAGTTTCTTTTGGCATTGCCCCAAAAGAAACCAAAAGGTCTAGCCCCCACCTTGGGTCTGCGCTGCGCTCCGACTTCCCTCGCTTCGTCGTCGCTCCAGGGGCCGGGCTGAGGGCCATCCATGGCCCCATCCCTCTTCGCGGCTCCCGGCCGCTACGACCCCTTACGCAACGACTCCACTCGACCTGGCGCTCAAGGGGCGGGCAGATCAAAATCCAAAGCAAAATCACATGCCGGATCAAGATCGAAAGCTCTGTGCTGTAGAGCTTTGGCTCTTTACTGGCATCACGTAAATCGAGATCGCCGAGGCTAAGGTCTGGCAAGGCGCCCCGCAGCGTTTAAGCGCAGCGTACTTTTGTACGTGAGCATTAAACGCGAGGACGCAACGCCGCCAGGCCGACGACTCGTCGATCGGTTGTCACCACTAGAACACGCCTGCTTTTTTCCACGCGAGATACCGCTCGACCAGCTCTGGCCCGAGTTGACTCGGCCGCGCATCCAGCACCGGCACCCCATGCGCGACCAATCGTTCATGCAGCCCGGCGCGGGCGTTGAGGTAGTCCACTGTTCCGCAGTAGGCCAGCGCTTCTTCGTAGGTGTGCACGGGTTCGTGGCGTACCCGGTCGAGCACTTCTTCGCGCAGGCTGGTGATCAGTACGCGGTGGTGGCGGCCCAGGCGTTTGGCGGCGGCCAGCAGTTCTTCGTCGTCTTCGTCGCGCAGGTTGCTGACGATTACCACCAGCGCCCGACGGCGTTGGCGGGCGAGCAGGCTGTCGATGGCGGCGGCGTAGTCGGCAGGGCGTTGGGTGCTTTTCAGGTCGTACACGGTGTTGAGCAGCACGTTCAGGTGCGCCTGGCCTTTGACCGGTGCGAGAAAACGCGGCTGGTCGCTGGCGAAGGTGGCCAGGCCCACGGCGTCGCCTTGGCGCAGGGCGACGTAGCTGAGCAGCAGGCAGGCGTTTAGGGCGTGGTCGAAGTGCGAGAGGTCGCCGTCCTGGCTGCGCATGCGGCGGCCGCAGTCGAGCAGGAAGATGATCTGCTGGTCGCGTTCGTCCTGGTATTCGCGGGCAATGGGGGTGCGTTTGCGCGCGGTGGCTTTCCAGTCGATTTGCCGCAGCGTGTCGCCATCGCGGAATTCGCGCAGTTGCTGAAATTCCTGGCCCAGGCCGCGGCGTTGTTGTTGCCGCACCCCGAGCTGGCCGAGCCAGTCGTCCACACCTTTGAGGCTGGCGTCGTACAGGCGGGCAAAGTCGGGGTAGACGCGGGTGGCGCCGGGCAGTTCAAGGTAGCGCCGGCCTTGCCATAAACGCAGCGGGCTGGGCATTCCCAGTTCGCAGCGGTCGAAGCTGAAGTGGCCGCGTACCAGGGGCCGAACGCGGTAGCTGAACTGGGTCTGCTCGCCAGGGCGCAGTTCGATGCGCTGGGGCAGAAAGTCGACGTCCATACCGACTGGCACATGGTCGAACACGTCCAGTTGCTGGCGGTGTTTGAAGCCATGCTGGGCGAGCAACTGCACTTCGCCCCAACGCCCCAGCGACAGGTTGCCGGGCAGGCTGCGGCTGATCTGCGGCGAAGGCAATTGCCGCAGCCACAGCACATCCAGTGCGCTTACTACCGCCAAGGCAAACAACCCCGCCCACCACAGGGTGTGCAGGGTGGCGGGCACGTGCACGGCCAGCGCATGCACAATGCCCAGCACTACGGCCAGGCTTAGCAGGCCGCCAACCAGCAGTAACAGCAGACGCGTCGGTTTCATTGGGCAAGCTTCATAGACGCGGTGCTGCCACCTGATCGAGCATCTGTTGCAGCACCTGGTCCACCGACAGCCCTTCGATATCCAGCTCCGGCGACAGGCGCACGCGGTGGCGCAGCACGGCCAGGGCGCAGCCTTTGATGTCGTCGGGGGTCACGAAGTCGCCGCCACGCAGCAGTGCACGGGCACGCCCGCCACGTACCAGGGCGATGGAGGCACGCGGTCCGGCGCCGATGGCCAGCCCCGGCCAGCTGCGGGTGGTGCGCGCCAGGCGTACGGCGTAGTCCAGCACCTGTTCGTCGAGGGCCAGTTCACTGGCGATTTTCTGCAGCGCCAGCACGTCCTTGGCTTGCAGCAGCGGGCGCAAGGGCACCACGTCGAGCATGTCGGCGCGCGAGGAGCGGCTGACCTGACGAACCATGCTCAGCTCTTCGTCGATCTGCGGGTAGTCCATGCGCAGTTTCAGCATAAAGCGGTCGAGCTCGGCTTCGGGCAGCGGGTAGGTGCCTTCCTGCTCGATCGGGTTTTGTGTGGCCAGCACCATAAACGGCTGGGCCACCGGCAAGGCGCGACCTTCCAGGGTGACCTGGCGCTCTTGCATCACCTCCAGCAGCGCGGCCTGGGTTTTGGCCGGGGCGCGGTTGATTTCGTCTGCCAGCAGCAGGTTGGTGAACACCGGGCCCTTGCGCAGTTTGAATTGCTCGGACTGCAGGTCGTACACGGCGTGGCCGGTGACGTCGCTGGGCATCAGGTCGGGGGTGAACTGAATGCGCGCAAACTCGCCGCCGAAGCAGCGCGCCAAAGCACGCACCAGCAGGGTTTTACCCAGCCCCGGCACGCCTTCGAGCAGCACGTGGCCGCCGGCGAGCAGGGCCGTGAGTACGTCGTCGATCACGGCGGTCTGGCCGATCAGGGCTTTCTGCAATTCCTGGCGCAGGGCCTGGGCCAGTTGCGTGGCGCGTTGGCGCTGGCTGTTGGCCGGTGCAGCGGCCGGGGCGGGCGCGGGCGGGGGCGTCAGGGCCTCAACGATGGCCGCAGCCGGAGCTGGCGCAGGGGCGGCCGCCAGGGCTTGCGGGTCTAATTCCAATTCGGTGGCAGGGGCAGTGTCGGCGGGGCTGACGGGCTGAGCGGGCGACAATTCGTTGGTGCTGTCCGCAGACTTGTTAACGGTTACAGGCGTTTTATCTTCCATAAATCAACAATTGACCTGATCTGACTTTTTGAGATTTCTGCTGTGCAGAACGAGAGGACTGCCAACCGGGGCGGCATCAATCTACCCTCTCGGCTTGCGTACAGCCAGATGGACCACCTTGAGGTCGCCCATCTTAGCCGCAAGCACCCGGTTTTCGTCCAATGCCAATGTGTCGATTGCTGCCCGTTTTGCAACCACATGCAGTAGCGCAAAAAAAGCCCGTCGGGGTGACGGGCTGGTGTGCTTAGAAGTGCGCCTTTAGCAACAGGCTGATGGCGCTCTGATTGGTGGTGAAGGCCTGGGTGTCCTGGATGCCGTACTTGTCGCTCCAGTAGTCGTACTCCACGCCCACGTAAAACTTCTTGCCCAGCCCCAAACCCTTGGCCAGGTCGTATTTGATCTGCGGGTTGAAGTGCAGGTTGGCGTGGTAGCTGTCGTCGTTGTCCACCACCCAGTCCATGAAACCGTCGATAACCACGTCTGAATTGCCGACCGGCACGGTGTAGCTCCACACCGGTGTCACCTGCCAGACGCCGCTCCCGTCACGTTTGCCGTCGGTTTCGCGGTAGTAGGTGTTGATCTGGAAGTAGTCGAAGCCGGGAATGTTCAAGTCGACGGCCGGGCCGAGCAGGTAGCTTTCGTTGTCGTCTTCGCCGAACTCGTAGGTGGCTGCCAGCAGTACATCCTTGATCGGGCCGAAGGAGAGGTCGGTGCCGGTGACTTTGCCGAACGACAGGCGTGGGCTGATCTCGCCGTAGTAGGTGTGGCCATCGCCGACATTGTTGGTGGCGTCGGTGTTGAATTTGATGCCATCGACGAACACGAACAGGTCGCCAAAACTCCAGCCGCTGGCGTGCTCGAAGGTTACGGTCTGCTGCTTGGGCGGGTCGACCTTGAAGTCGATGCCGTTGAGGTAGGTCAGGCTGTTGTCCTGCCACAGTAGCAGGTCGTCGGCCATGCTCTGCCCGGCCACGAGCATACCGCCTGCCAACATCAGGGAAATGGTGCTGCGCTTCATTGAGGGTGCTCCCGAATAGCGTGTGAAGGGTTATGAGTTGTTGTGTGTGTTGTTTTTAGGCGGTGGCTAAAGAGTGTGGGTAAGGCTGTTATTGGAGTTGTAGTGACACGGTTACCGCCGTTGTTCGCGGATAAAGGGTTCGCCGAGGGCGCCGGGTTGGCTGGCCGATTCGCGACTGCCAAGCGCCACCCAGATCATCACCAGCAGGGTCACCGCATAAGGTGTCATCAGCACGAAGTACTGCGGCAAACGCACACCGGTGGCGGCCAGTTGCGGAATCAGTGCTTCGATGGCGCCGAACAGCAAGGCGCCGGCCAGCGCCCGCCACGGCGACCAGCGCGCAAAGATCACCAGCGACACGGCAATCCAGCCGCGCCCGCCCGTCATGTCGGCAATCCACATCTTGGTGCTCAGCACGGCGATATAGGCACCGGCCAGACCGATCAGCGCCGCCCCGGCAACAATCGCTGCCAGACGGTAGGTGAGCACAGGAATGCCGGCGGCATCGGCCGCTTGCGGGTTCTCGCCAACGGCGCGCAGGCGCAGGCCGGTTTGCGTGCGGTACAGAAACCAGACCACGGCAATGAAGATCAGCACGGTCAGGTACACCAGCGGGTTCTGCACGAAAATCTTGCCCACCAGCGGCAGTTCCGACAGCGGCCACAGCTCGACTGTGTTCAGGCCGCTGACCGGCCGGTTGGTCCAGCCGAACACCGTGCCTGCCAGCCCGGTCAGGCCCTGACAGAAGAACACCAGCGCCAGGCCTGCGATCACCTGGTTAATGCGCAGTACCAGCACCATCAGCGCAAACAGCAGCGACACCGCCCCGGCAGCCACCATCGCCACCAGCAGCGAAACCCCGGCTACGCCGACGCCCAATTGCATACCGATGCCGGCCAGCGCACCGACCAGCATCAAGCCTTCGGCGCCGAGCGCCAGTACCCCGGCACGCTCGGTGAGAATCAGCCCCAGCGCCGCCAGGGCGAAGGGCACGGCGAAATCCGGTGCGTTGCCAAGCCAGTGAGTCAACAGGTCCATCAGCAGTCTCCCGCCTGAATACGCCGCATGCGATGGCGAATGAAAAAGTCCGAGGAGGCCACGCAAATCACCAGAATCGCCTGGATCAGCTGCACCATCGAAAAGGGGATTTGGTAGAAAACCTGCAAGTTGCGCCCGGCGACAAACAGCAAGGCAATCAGCAGGGCGACCACCGTGGCCGCCACCGGGTTATTGCGTGCCAGAAAGGCGATCAGAATTCCGGAGAAACCGTAGCCCTGATAGAACGATTGGGTCAGTCGGCCTTCCTGGCCAGCGGTCACCACAAAACCGGCGAGCCCGGCCAGGGCGCCGGACAGCAGTACCGTGGCGACGATCATCTTGCGCACTGGCACGCCAACCGCACCTGCCACCCGTGGGTTGGCATCGACGAAACGCAGGTACAGCCCCGCCCGCGAAATGCCGACGAACCACAAGGTGATGGCGGTGATCACCAGGGCCATGAGAATGGCCACGTTATAGCCGGCGAGGAAATCCGGCAGGCGCTCGAAGCTTTGCAGCGGCGGTGAGTAGGGGAAGTTGTCGCGCGGGTCTTTCCAACTGCCGTACACCAGGTGCAGGAGGAAGTTGGCGGCGATGTAATTGAGCATCAGCGTGGAGATGATTTCATTGACCTTGAGGTGCAGCTTCAAAAGCACAGGGGTCAAGGTCCAGAGCATGGCGCAGAGCATTGCCGTGAGCATCATCAGCGGCAGGCGCAGGGCATGCGGGCCAATATCGAACAGCGAAATTGCCGTGGCACCGATGGCGCCCCAGATCATCTGGCCTTCCAGGCCCAGGTTCCAGAAGCGGGCGCGAAAGGCCATGCAACCGGCCAGGCCGACCATGATCATCGGCGCCGCCTGAAACAATACGGCTCGCAGGTTCTGTGCATCGAACAGGGTCTGCACGACAAACTCGTTAAGCAGCTCCTGCGCCGGCACGCCGGCGCCGACCAGAATCAGCGCGCAGATCGCCAGGCCGAACAGCAGCGCCAGGCCGATCACCAGCGCCTGCCAGTGCATGGCCATCTGCTGCCGGGTTTCGAGGGTGTAACGCCGGCCGAACAGCGGTTGCCGCGTGCTGACCGTGGGCTGAGGCAGGGTTGTGTCAGTCATGGCTCACCATTGCTTTACCAATTGCCTGGCGGTCGGCCGGGTGCTCGAATTCGGCGACGATGCGTCCGCTGTTCATCACACCGATGCGGTCGGCCAGGGTCAGGACTTCGTCGAGGTCTTCGCTGATCACCAGCACCGCGGCGCCGGAGTCGCGGGCGGCACGCAGGCGCGCATGCACGGCTTGCGTCGCACGCACATCCAGGCCGCGGCTCGGGCTGTGCACCACCACCAGTTGCGGGTCGCGGCTGAACTCGCGGGCAATCACCAGTTTTTGTGCGTTGCCGCCGGAGAGCAGCGCCGCGTTCTGCTCCAGCGAGCGTACGCCCTGTACGTCGAATGCTTGCACCGCGGCCGCTGCATCGCTGCGCATACGTGTGCCGAGCAGGCGCCAGAACGAGCCATAGCGCCCGCCATGCACCTGGCCGATGGCAAAGTTTTCGACCACGCTCAGCGAGCCCGCCAGGGCGGCGCCGTAACGGTCGGCCGGAATGCAGGCAATGCGCAGCTCGCGGCGCTGCTCCGCGCTGGCGCCGCGCAGGTCGCCGAAGCTCTCCAGGTGAATCTCGCCCTCGGTTGGCTGCGGCAGGCCCATCAGCGCATTGGCCAACTCGCCCTGACCATTGCCGCCCACCCCGGCGATGCCATAAATCTGCCCCGCGTGCAGGCTGAGATTCACCCCCGCCAGCGGTCCGCTGCCGGTCGGGCTGCGCAGCTCGCGTACCTGCAGCCGTAGCGGCCCGGCCGGCGGGCCGGGTGTGTAGCCGGCCTGGGCTGATTCACCGACAGTCAGGCGCACCAGCTCATCAACGCTGACGTGTTGTGGATTGAGGGTCTGGATGGTTTTGCCGCCACGCATCACCGTAACGCGGTCGGCGAAGCGTTTGACGTCGGCCATCTTGTGCGTCACCAGCACCACGGCAGCGCCTTGCTGGGCGAACGTCTGCACCGTGCTGAGCAGGCGTTCGGCTTCCTGATCGGTGAGCACCGCTGTCGGTTCGTCGAGAATCAGAATGCGCGCACCGGCCAGCAGCACCTTGAGGATTTCCACGCGTTGCTGTTCGGCAATCGACAACTGCTCCACG
Organism: Pseudomonas turukhanskensis; assembly: GCF_027922365.1. Taxonomy (GTDB): domain Bacteria; phylum Pseudomonadota; class Gammaproteobacteria; order Pseudomonadales; family Pseudomonadaceae; genus Aquipseudomonas; species Aquipseudomonas turukhanskensis. The sequence continues at coordinate 31,216 of NZ_BSFN01000026.1, read as the reverse complement.
GGCTGACGCGGGTCGAGGACAAAACCCAGCTCCTGCGCTTTAGCACTGATCTGCTGCTCCAGCGCCTGCAAGCGCGTGCGGTAACTGCCCGGTTCCGCGGGCAGGCCGAGCAGAATGTTCTGCGCCACGGTGAAGGGTTTCACCAGCTTGAAATGCTGATGCACCATGCCGATCTGGTAGCGGCTGGCGTCCCGCGGGCCGCTGAGCCGCACCAGGTTGTCATCGACCATTAGGCTGCCGGTCTCCGGCGCGTACAGGCCGGCGGCAATGTTCATCAGCGACGACTTGCCGGCGCCGTTCTCGCCCAGCAGGGCGTGCACTTCGCCCCAGCAGGCGGTGAAGTGCGCGTCCGTGAGCGCCTGGAAACCGTCGAACGACTTGTTGATGCCGCTCAGTTGCAGGGCGTTGACCTGTTTCATTGCTGGGTCTTCACGCCTTTGACGAACCAGTCCATTTTCCACAGATCGGCATCCGGCATGACCTGGCCGGCGGCGATGCGTTCTTTGCCGTCACGGTCGCTGAGCGGGCCGCTGTAGAGAATTTTTTTTCCGGCCAGCAACTGGGCACGCTCGGCCTCGATTTTTGCGCGGTTGGCGGCGGAAATGATCGGGTCTTTGGTCAGGCTGATGTCGGTACCGCCTTCCTGCATCGACAGCAGGGCGCCGGTGGCCGAGGGCTGCCAGTTACCGGCGATGACTTTCTTCAGCTCCGGCGCCAGGAAGCGGTCCCACACCCACATCGATGAACACACAGTGGCTTTGGGGGCGAACTCGCTGAGGTCGCGGTGGTAACCGGTGCCATGCACACCGCGCTCCTGGGCCACCAACTGCGGGGTCGGGCTGTCAACGTGCTGACCGATCACATCGGCACCGTTGTCGATCAGGGCCATGGTGGCGGCGCGTTCTTTTACCGGGTCATTCCAGGCGCCGGTGTACACCACATTAACGGTCGCTTCAGGGTTGATTTGCTGAGCGCCCAGTTCGAAGGCGTTGATGGTCCAATTCACCTGGCCAAAGGGGTTGGCTGCGACGAAACCCAGCTTGCCGGACTTGGACGCAGCAGCGGCCGCCATGCCACACAGGTATTGGCTTTCGTAGGTGCGGCCGTAAAAGGATTCGAGGTTAGCGGCGTTGGTTGTACCCGAGCCATTGAGAAAGGCGACATCAGGGTATTTTTTGGCCAATTCCAGGAATGTATCGGAGTAGCCAAACGCCGTGCCGATGATCACGTTGGCGCCGCGGGCAATCAGGCGATCCACTACCGGGGTAATTGCCGCAGCGTTTTCCGGCACGCTTTCGACGAACTGAATTTTCTGATCGAGCTCGGTTTCCAGTTTTTGCCGTGCTTCATCAAACGCCTGGGTCCAGCCGCCATCGTTGCGTGGGCTGATGTACACCATGGCGATCTTCGCCGGCGCCTTGAGCGTCAGCCCTTCGGCCTGCGCATTGCCGACGGCACCCAGCAGAACAGCCGCACACACAGTCCCCTGCAAAACATTCCTGAACATACGTAGTTTTCCTGTTGGTAGGCGAATGATCGACAGCACGAGGCTGATCCCGCTGGCCATGGGCTCAGCATGGCAATGGCGATAGCAGCTTCCGTGCCATAAAAATAAAGCGTTTATTTACAGTGGGTTGTGGTTTGCCTAACACAAAAACGGATCAAATGGTCTGATCTAGAGCACTTAGTTTGTGCGTCGCGCACGGGAAACGGGCGGGGTGGGGCGGGAGGCGTTTCGGGGAGGTCAAAAGCATCGCGGCTGAAGCTGCTCCTACGAGATTGCACCTTCGGTAGGAGCGGCTTCAGCCGCGATTGCCGCAAAGCAGAAAACCCGCTATCAGCGCGGGCGCACACCTTCGCAGATCAGGTTCTGCAGGTTGCACAACACGTGGTCAAAGAACACCGGATCAGCCAGGGTTTTCCCGGTGATGGCCTGCACCTGGGTACTGAAGTCGGCGTAATGCTGGGTGATGCTCCAAATCGAAAAGATCAGGTGATAGGGATCGAGTGGTGCCAGGCTACCGGCATCAATCCACTGCTGAATCACCGCCACCTTGTTGGCCACCAGCGGCTGCAGTTGTTGTTGCAGTTGGGCTTTTATCAGGGGCGCCCCTTGCATGATTTCCATGCAGAACAGCTTCGACTCGGCGGGGTGATCACGCGACAGTTCCAGCTTGGCGCGAATGTAGCGGCCAATCACATCCAGCGGCTGCTGCTCGGCATCGAAGTCACCCAGCGGCAGTAGCCAGATCTCCAGCAGATGCTGCAGCACATTGGTGTACAGCTCTTCCTTGCTGGAGAAGTAATAAAGCAGGTTGGTCTTGGAGACATCCGCCGCCACTGCCACCTGATCCAGGCTGGTGCCGTGCATGCCGAACTGCGAAAACAGGCCAAGGGCAGCCTGAATGATCGACTCACGCTTGTTCTTTATTTGCAGCTCACGGCGCTGTTCCGATTTCGCGCTCATGGTGCGCGCCACCTTGGCCTTGACGCCGGCCGCAGGCTTGTCGGCCTTGGCGCCGAGTTTCTTGGCTGGTGCTTTTTTCTTCGCTGGCTTGCCAGGGCCTGCCACGTCTTCGATGGATTTACTTTTCACTAACTGAGCCGCCAAACGAATCGATAGGCGAGTGTATCAGGCTTGGCCGTGGACGCAGGACGGGGGCGCGTACACCGATGCGCCTGCACGTGCCTGAGGTGATAAATGCCCCAAGCCGGCTCGTTGGCGCATCACAATCGGGCATGTTTGAAGAATCAAATGGTTCAAAACAGACCATTTGGTCTGAAACAAATCCGAATAATTAAATAAGTATTTGAAAAGTAACCATAAAAAATAACTGGCATGACGCATGCAAACGCTTCGTTCGACACGCATCCAGGTGGATGCCCGAGACGAATGGAGACGGTTATGAAGGTTGGTATCTTTATCCCTATTGGCAACAACGGCTGGCTGATTTCGCAAAACGCGCCGCAGTACAAGCCGACATTCGAACTGAACAAGCAGATCACCCTGGCGGCCGAGCACTATGGTTTCGACTTTGCCCTGTCGATGATCAAGCTGCGCGGTTTCGGCGGTAAAACCGAATTCTGGGACCACAACCTAGAGTCCTTCACGCTGATGGCGGGGCTGGCGGCAGTCACCAGCCGTATCCAATTGTTCGCCACCGCTGCTTCGCTGGTAATGCCGCCTGCCATCGTGGCGCGAATGACCTCCACCATTGATTCGATTGCCAATGGCCGCTTCGGCGTCAACCTGGTCACCGGCTGGCAGCGGCCCGAGTATTCGCAGATGGGCATGTGGCCCGGCGACGAATTCTTCTCCAACCGCTACGACTACTTGTCCGAATACATCCAGGTGCTGCGTGACCTCTGGGGCACCGGCAAGTCCGATTTCCAAGGCGCGCATTTCCATATGGACGACTGCCGCCTCAGCCCGCAGCCGCAGGCCGACATCAAGGTTATCTGCGCCGGGCAAAGCGATGCCGGCATGGCCTTTTCGGCGCAGCATGCCGACTACAACTTCTGCTTTGGCAAAGGTGTGAATACGCCAAAAGCCTTTGCTCCGGCTGCACAAAAACTGATTGAGGCAACCCAGGTGACCGGCCGTGACGTCAGCACCTTTGTGCTGATGATGGTGATCGCCGACGAAACCGACGAGGCCGCCCGCGCCAAGTGGGACCACTACAAAGCCGGCGTCGATGAAGAAGCCGTGGCCTGGCTGGGCGTGCAGGGTGCGGTGGATAAAACCTCCGGCGCCGACACCAATGTGCGGCAAATGGCCGACCCGACCTCGGCAGTGAATATCAACATGGGCACCCTGGTCGGTTCCTATGCCAGCGTCGCGCGCATGCTCGATGAAGTGGCCGAAGTGGAAGGCACCGAAGGCGTACTGCTGACCTTCGACAACTTTGTTGAAGGTGTCGAAGCATTCGGCCAGCGCATCCAGCCGTTGATGAACAGCCGGGTCGAGGTCGCCACGCCGGTGCCGACCCAGGTTGGCGCCGTGCAGGCGGCGGTGGGGGCGGCATCATGAGCGCGGAAAAAAACGTCACCCTGACCTCAACCACCCCGGCCGGCATTGCCCAAGTGCCCGGCGCCGGTGCGGCCATTGTGTTGCCGGCGCGCCCGGAGCCGCTGTACCTGCACGCCTCCAACACGGCCTTGATCGTGGTCGACATGCAAAATGCCTATGCCTCGCTCGGCGGTTATGTCGACTCGGCCGGCTTTGATATTTCCGGCGCCCAGGGCGTCATCGCCAAGGTCGGCGACGCGATTCGCGCGGCGCGTGCTGCAGGCATCTGCGTGGTTTATCTGCAGAACGGCTGGGACAGCGACTACGTCGAAGCCGGCGGCCCGGGCTCGCCGAACTGGTACAAATCCAACGCCCTGAAAACCATGCGCAAGTTCCCCGAACTGCAGGGCCGCTTTCTCGCCAAGGGCGGCTGGGACTACCAGATCGTCGACGAACTGGCCCCGCAGCCGGGCGACATCGTGGTGCCCAAGTCGCGCTACAGCGGCTTCTTCAACAGCGCCCTGGACAGCACCCTGCGCGCACGCGGCATCCGCAATCTGGTGTTTACCGGTATCGCCACCAACGTTTGCGTGGAGAGCACACTGCGCGACGCGTTCCACCTCGAATACTTCGGCGTGATGCTCGAAGACGCCACCCACGAACTGGGCGGCGAGCGCATTCAGGCCAGCACGGTTTACAACGTGGAAAGCTTCTTCGGCTGGGTGTCCACGGTGCAGCAGTTCGTCAGCAGCGTTTCGGCGCACTAAGCGTCGTACGGATTTTTCTACCCACTCACAACGAGAGAACCGCCATGCCTAAACAAGTGATCATTCCCGCCGGTACCGGCAAACCGCTGGCCCCTTACGTGCCGGGCACCCTGGCCGACGGCATTTTGTATGTATCCGGCACGCTGCCGTTCGACAGCGAAAACAACGTAGTGCACGTCGGCGATGCCGCTGCACAAACCCGCCACGTGCTGACCATTATCAAGGGCGTGGTCGAGGCCGCCGGCGGCACCATGGACGACGTCACCTTCAACCACGTGTTCCTGAAAAACTGGGACGACTACGCCGCCATCAACGGCGTGTACGCCGAGTTCTTCCCAGGCGAAAAACCGGCCCGCTACTGCGTGCAGACCGGCCTGGTGAAACCCGATGCGCTGGTGGAAATCGCCAGCGTTGCGCACGTCGGCAAAGCGCAGTGAACAGCGCCCTGTACCACGAGGTTCACGGGCCTGCCGGTGGGCAGGCGGTGCTGCTGTCGTCCGGGCTCGGCGGGTCGGCGGGCTACTGGACGGGGCTGATTCCGGTGCTGGTCGAGGCGGGCTACAAGGTCATCGCCTATGACCAGCGCGGCACCGGCCGCAGCCGTGAGGCGCTGCCGGCGCACTACAGCATTGCTGACATGGCCGCCGATATTGGCGAGGTGCTGGAGGCCACGCACACCCGCGCCTGCCACCTGATCGGCCATGCGCTCGGTGGGCTGGCCGGCTTGCAGCTGGCGCTCGATTTCCCCGAGCGCGTGCGCAGCCTGACCCTGATCAACGCCTGGGCTGCACCCAACCCACATTCGGCGCGCTGCTTCGAGGCGCGCCTGGCGCTGCTCGACGCCGTCGGCCCGCGCGCCTATGTCGAGGCGCAGCCGATTTTTCTCTACCCCGCCAGCTGGTGTGCAGCCCATGCCGAGCAGGTGCAGGCCGAGGTCGACCACGCCGCCGCGCACTTCCCAGGCGCCGCCACCATGAAGGCGCGCATTGCCGCGCTGCGGCGCTTCGATATCAGCGCGCGGCTCGCCGAGATCGGCGTGGCCACGCTGGTGTCGGTGGCCAAGGACGACGTGCTGGTGCCCTGGACCTGCTCGCAGCAGCTCGCCGAGGGCTTGCCCAACGCGCAGTTGCACAGCGTCGACCATGGCGCCCATGCCCACAACATTACTGCCGCCAGTGCGTTCAATGCGCGCTTGCTGACCTTTCTTGCCGCTCAGTCACAGGTACTTGAACCATGAGCCAACCCCTGCATGATGCCGCGCTGGCCAGCCTGTTCAGCGCCGCCCGCAGCCACAACGGCTGGACCGACCAGCCCATCGCTGACGATGTACTGCGCCAGCTGTACGACCTGATGAAAATGGCGCCTACCTCGGCCAACTGCTCGCCTGCACGGTTTGTATTTCTGCGCACGCCAGCCGCCAAGGAGCGCCTGGCGCCAGCGCTGTCCAAGGGCAACCTGGAAAAGACCATGACGGCGCCGGTCAGCGTGATCGTTGCCTGGGACACGGCGTTCTACGAGCACCTGCCCGCACTGTTTCCGCATGCCGACGCCAAGAGCTGGTTTACCCACAGCCCCGAGGCCGCGCACGAAACCGCCTTTCGCAATGGCTCGCTGCAGGGCGCGTACCTGATCATGGCCGCCCGCGCGCTGGGGCTGGACGTGGGCGCGCTGTCCGGCTTCGACACCCGCCAGGTCAACGCCGAGTTCTTCGCCGGTAGCACCTGGACCGCCAACTTCATCGTCAACCTCGGCTACGGCAACCCGGAGAAACTCTTCGGCCGCTTGCCGCGCCTGGCCTTTGAAGACGCCTGCCAACTGCTCTGAAACCAACCCGAAAAATGCGGTGAACGATCATGTCCAGCAACCTTGCCCAAACGTTCTGCCCCCCGGCGGCCGATGCCCCCAGCAAAGCCGACTTTCGCAGTGCCATGGCGCGCCTCGGCGCTGCCGTCAATATCATCACCACCGACGGCCCGGCGGGCCGCGCGGGCTTTACCGCCTCGGCGGTGTGCAGCGTCAGCGATGAGCCGCCGAGCCTGCTGGTGTGCCTGAACCGCAGCGCCTCGGTGTACGAAACTTTCAAGCGCAACGCGGTGCTGTGCGTCAACGTGCTGGGCGCCGGCCATCAGGACATTTCCAATCTGTTCGGCGGCAAGACCTCGATGGCTGAGCGCTTCGCCGCCGCTAGCTGGCAGACCGGCGTGTCCGGCTCGCCGGTAATGGAACAGGCCAGCGTGTCCTTCGATTGCCGCCTGCGGCAGATCACCGAAGTCGGCACTCACGACGTGCTGATCTGTGACGTGCTGGCCATCCACAGCAGCGCACAGGCGCACAGCCTGATTTATTTCAATCGCCAGTATCACGAGCTGCAGGCCAGCTGCTGAACGCGCCGATGAGGATGTCATGAGCCACGTTGTTTTTATCACCGGCGCCACGTCCGGTTTCGGCCGCGCTACGGCCCGGCGTTTTGCCGCAGCCGGCTGGACGCTGATTATCACAGGGCGGCGCCTGGAGCGGCTGTTGGCGCTGCAGGATGAACTGAGCGCGCAGGTGCCGGTGCACGTCGTCCAGCTGGATGTGCGTGACGCCGACGCCGTGCAACAAGCCGTCGCCACCTTGCCGCCCGGCTTTCAACGCATTCGCGCGCTGATCAACAACGCCGGCCTGGCACTCGCGCCGCAGCCGGCGCAAACCGTGGCCTTGCCCGACTGGCACACCATGATCGACACCAATATTACCGGTCTGGTCAACGTCACCCATGCGCTGCTGCCCAGCCTGCTGGAAACCGGCCAGGGCGCGAGCATCGTCAATATCGGTTCGGTGGCAGGCGCGTGGCCGTACCCGGGCGGTCACGTGTATGGCGCGAGCAAGGCCTTCGTCCAGCAGTTCAGCTACAACCTGCGCTGCGACCTGATCGCCAGCGGCGTGCGGGTGACTGATATCGCCCCCGGCATTGCCGAAACCGAGTTCACCCTGGTGCGCACCCACGGTAACCAGGCCGCTTCGGACGCCCTGTACGGCAGCACCACGCCCCTGACTGCCGAAGACGTTGCCGAGCAGATTTTCTACGTCTGCAACCTGCCCGATCACATCAATATCAACCGCCTGGAAGTGGTGCCCACACGTCAGGCCTGGGCGGCATACGCCATCGATCGCGACGCCTAGAGACGAGGCTTACAAGGCATTCCTGAGGGTTTGCAGGTGGGCGACCTGACGGGTGAATTCGGTGGCGGACATTCGCTGTGTTGGCAGCGGGCGCATGGCTTGGCTAATGGCACTGCTAGGTAAGCGACTGAGGCGGCCAAGGATTTGCCACTGCGTGGCAATATCCAGGCGTTCAAAACCGGGGTGTCGGCGCCGTGCCTGGCGCTGGATATCCCGTTGCAAACCTTGCAGCAAACTCTGTGGGCCGCTGGTGCGGCGCAGGAAGTCAGCGCTGGCGCGCAGGTGCTCTTGCAGTTGCCGACGGGCCAGGTTGGCCGGTGCCAGCAACGGCCCCTGGCGGCGGCCATTGGCCCACAGCACCAGTACGATCAGCAGCGCCAGGGCGGCCAGTGCTTCCGGGAAGTTGCGCCACAGCAGGGTGAGCAGGTCGTCGCGGTCGGCGCGGTAGAGCAGGGTGACTTTGCTGTCCTGGGTCAGGTACCAGAGCAGCCAGGCGTTGTCGTAATCGGCAATTCCGTCGTTCTGCCAGATCCAGGTGTCGGTCAGTACTGTCACCAGGCCGTCGCCGTAGTTCAGCTGCAGCATATGGGTGGAGTCGGCACTGTTGGCCCAGGCCTGGGCCTGGTTCTTGGCGTCGAACAGGTGGTAGTCGGTATCGAAGTTGACGTACGCCGGCGCTTCTTCGTTTTCCAGATACAGCTTGGTCAGCGACGGATAACGGTCGAGGTCTGCATCGCTGTGCTCTTCTCCGGGCACCGGTGTTTCGGCAGCCGATTCATCGCTGGGTTCGTCGCTTTCTTCGCTTTGCTCACTGTCCTCATCGCCTTCGGCCTTGGCGTCGGTGTCCTTGTCGAGGTCTTCGGTAAGCAATTGGTGAATGCCCAGTTTGTCGAGCAGCAGGTCGTCGCTTTTGCCTTCTTCTTCGTCCCACAACGACTCGGCGACCACCAGTACATGCCCGCCCTTGGCGGTCCAGGCCAGCACGTTTTCGGTCTGGCGTGGCGTCATGTTTTCGCGGCTGGCCAGCAGCAACAGGGTGTGGCCCTGGCTGGGCAAGGTGCTCAGCACATGCACGTTGTCGGCACGCTGCACGCTGATGTTGCGTTCCTTGAGAAAGCTTTCGGCCGCCAGGTACGGGTCGGCGCCCACTTCCGGCGAGGGGCCGTGTTTGATTTCTTTCTGGTACGGGGTGACTTGGCTCAGCACATACACGGCCGTCAAACCCAGCAGCAGGAAAAGTACCGCCCCGAGGGCGAACGCGGTGCGCCTGGTCATGCCTGCGCTCCCGTCTGGAACAACCGCCGCCAGCCTTCACATAGCCCGCGTTTGAGGCTGTCCGGCGGCGCCTGATGGCCATAGGCAAGGTTTTGCCAGTGGCGCGTGAGCACCTGGGTAAAGCGGCTCAGGTCATTGTGTTCAAGGTTGAGCACCAACTGCTGCACTTCGCCTTCGGTGTGCGAGCCTTTGAGCGGCAGGTGGTAGTCGTGCAACAGGCGGCTGAGCAGGGCGCGGTACAGCAGGCCGAGGGCTTCGCGCGGCTGTTCAGCCCATAGGCGTTCGACTGCGCTGGCGACGTCTTCGGGCAGGCTTTCGGGGGCCACGTCCAGGCCGAACAACATGCTCGGCACTTCGCGTTTCTGCCGTTTGGGCAGCGACAGGCGCCCGGTAAAGATGGTCAGCCACTCGCGGTAACGCCAGATCAACAGCGCAACCAGGGCAATCACGGCGCCCCAGAGCACGACCTCGACCACCACAGCCACCCACTTCAAGCCCTGCCAGGCCTCGATCAGTTTTTTCAGGCCATCGACCAGCGCCGAGTCAGAACTGCTGTCTTTCTTTTTCTCTGCTTTTTTGCTGTCTTCACCGAAGCGCCAACGGGTCACCGTCTCGCGGTTTTCGAAGGGCGGCTGGTCGAGAATCTTGTCGATACTGGCTTGTGCGGCCTTGCTGGTCAGGGACTGGTTCAGCAGGCGGTCCTTGCTCGGGCCGACGGGGTCGTCAAAAGGTATCGGGCAGCTGCCGACGGGCTCGGGTTTGTCGGCGGCCCAGGCCGCGTTGGGCATTTGCAGCAGCAAGGCAGCAAAGCCGAGTACCAACACATAGGCGATGCCGGTCAGGCGTTGGCGCAGGCGGCGGAAGGTCAGTTCGATGTCCCAGCTTTCCAGCGTGGTGCGCCGGTTCAGGTAAAGGGTGAAGCCGCAGGCGACGTAAATGGGTTCCCACACCGCCAGTACCAGCACGTAGCCGGCGTTGGACAAGTGCTCCAGCCACAGCCATTGCCCGGCTTGCGGGTTGATCAGGCTTTGCCAGTCCCAGTCGGTTTTCATCTGTTGCGGCAGCAGCAGGTAAAACAGCGCGCTCAGGCCCAGTACCAAGGCGCTTTCCACATGCACGCCGAGCACCGTCAGCCACGTGGCAGCGCCGGTGCTGCGCTGGCCAAGCACCACCAGGCGCTTGCTGCGGGCCTCGCCGTTCAGGCCTTCGAGTTGCATGACCGGCAAGTCGAAGCTGCGGGTCAGGCTCAGGCGGCGCCAGGTCAGGCTTTTTACTAGTTGGGGTTTGAGCAGACGTGGCCAGGCTTTGACGGCCTGCTTCACGCTTGGCACATTGCCAAACAAGGCCTGGGACAGCACGTGCAGCGGCAGGCGGTCGAAGGCCGGTTTGAGCAACCAGAACAGAAATATCGACAGGCTGGGGAATTGCCACAACACCGCAGTGAGCAACACAAACACCGGCACGGTAATCACCAACCAACTGCAGAACAGCAGGCGCAGGTGTTGGCGCGCCAGCAGCACGCCGAGGTCGATGGCTTCCCAATTGCTGCGCGGGCGAATCGCTACGCTGGCATCAGTCAGGCGCATGGGCACCCCGGCCGGCAAACACGAAATAGCTCAACACGAAGGTCCACAACCCGGCACCCACGATGTATTTCACCAGCGGCGTGGTGAAGGTCATCGACGACCAGTACGCCTCGATAAACGCGGCGATCAGCAAAAACAGAATCACCCCGGCCACCAGCTGCACGGCGCGCCCGGCAGCCAGGCGCAAGGCTTCGGCACGGGTAAAACGGCCCGGCGCCAGCAGCGCCCAGCCCATCTTCAGGCCGGCCGCGCCAGAGAACACGATGCCGGTGAGTTCGAAGGCGCCATGGCCAATCACAAACGACCAGAAGGTTTCGGTGTAACCCACTTGTGTCAGATGGCCGGCCACGGCGCCGATGGTCAGGCCGTTGAAAAGCAGGAAAAACAGGCTGCCCAAACCAAACAGCAACCCACTGGCAAAGGTCTGAAAGGAGATGCCGATGTTGTTCATGATGTAGTAGCCGAACATCATCCAGTCGTCACCGGCGTCGCGTTCACTGCGGCCGATGCGCCGCGCTTCGGGGTCGTACATGCGCTCCATGTCGGAAACCTGATCGGGGGCCATCACGCTGTAGATTAGGTCGGGAAACACATACACCAGCACGCCCATCAGAATCAGGCTGCCGAAAAACATCAAGGTCGCCAGCAACACCGTGCGCCATTCCTCACGCACCAGCCGGGCGAAGCCGCCGAGCACAAAGGCAATGATCTGCGCGCCCAGGTGGCTGCGGTGGCGGTAGAACTGCTGATGGCCGCGCATGGCCAACAGTTGCAGCTGATCGATCAGGTGGCTGCTGTAACCGCGCTCCTGGGCCAGGGCCAGGTGATGGCACAGGCGGCGGTACTCGCCGGCAAATGTCTGGCTGGCCTGGCGGTCGGCTTTGCCGCGCTCCAGGGCATCGAGCAGGCTGGTAAAGCGCTGCCAGTCGGCTTGATGGCGGGTTTCGAACAGGCTCTGTTTCATACCGGCCCCCGCAAACCACTGGCAATGCGGTTGAGCTGGTGTTCGGCCTGGTCAGCCGGCACCTGCAACGGCTCGGCGAGAATGGCCGCCAGTTCCTGGCGCCGCGCGGCCGACAGTTCGGCTTGCCGTTCACTGAAACCCATCAACGCGCGCTGTTCATTGAGGCTTAACGGGAAGGGCGCGCGCAGCGGTTCGGCAGCCACCAGCGGCGGGCGTTGCAACGCTGTGTCGCGGTACACCACCAGGCTGCCGGCGGCCAGATCGCCCAGGCGTTTGAAGGTGCCGCTGTACAGGCAACTGAGAATGCCGAAGGCATAGGCAAAGGGCAGCACATCGACAAACCGCAGCAAGTTGCGCGTCAGCGAAGCCGCCCAGCCAATTGGCGTGCCGTCGTCATGCACCACCCGCAGGCCCATGTACTGCTTGCCCGGCGAACGCCCCTGGTTGAGCACCTCGAAGAGCACCATGTACCACCAGTTCACCAGGAAAAACATGATGGCGCCCAGGCCCATGCCGAGTTGCCCAAGCAGGCTAAGCAGGAAAAACCCCACGCCCAGAATCAGCCCGCGAATCGCCAGGTCGATGGCAAATGCCAGGGCGCGCACCAGCAAGCCGGCAGGGCGCATCACCAGGTCGATACCTTCCGGGGTTTCCACATGAAAGCGGGTATCCAGCAGGGTGCCAGGCACCGGTGTTGTCTGGATAGCAGGGGCGGGGGAGTGGGGCATTGGCGCACTGCGTCGAGGAAAGCCCGATGCTATCGAGCAGCAGGCTGGGAAGCAACCGGGCCACACAAATGGCCCGGTTCGGTTCGACTCAGTTGGTTGCCACCGGGCGGACGCCGAAGATGGTGCGGTACAGCACGCCGAGCGAAACCACCATCAAGGGGATGGTCCACAGCAGGCCGATACCCAAAGGAATCATGCTCAGCGACATCAGCACGCCCAGCAGCAGGAAGAGGCCGAACACTTTGAACCAGTGCTGGTTGATGGCTTTGCGCGATGCTTCCAGCGCTTGCCATGGCGACAGGCCACGTTCGACCACCAGCGGAATGGCCAGAATGTACGCCACGCTAAGGTAGATGCCGGGCACTACAAACAACATGTAGCCCACGACTACCAGCAAGGTCATCAGCAGCGCGGTGATGATCACCGGAACCGTGCGACCGAAGTGCGCGAACACTTCACCGAAACGCACCGGCTGCCCGGCGGCGGCACGGATGCCCACCATATTGATACCGGCCAGGAACGGATAAACCATGGCGGTGGCGAGAAAACCCACCAGCATCGAACCGAAGAAGAAGGCTGCCATGGCACCCAGGGCCAGCGAGCCGTCGTCCGCGCCACCAAGCAGGCCCATGCCGGCAATACCGGCCACGCCAAAAATGGTGAGCAGGATGCCGAGCACATTCATGACCGCAAACAGTGCGGCGTAAAACACCACGAAGCCACCGATGATGATGCCTTTGGTGCCCTTGGTGCGGGTCCAGGCTTCGCCCAGCAGATCGCTGATGCCAAAGTCGTAACGGCGGCTCAGGGCTTCTTCGAGGGTAGGTACGCCGGCGGCGTCGGGGAGGGCCTGCAGGTTGCTGGCGGGTACGGCGTAGGGATTGGAGACAATGGAGTCGGTCATTTTTACGTCCTTGTGAGTAATTTCCCAGTAGCAGCATGCTAGCGACCGGCCAGTCTCCCGACAACCACGGCCTGCGCGGGCTGTGCGGCGGATCAAGGTTCTTGGCTTTGACGGTTAATCTTCTCGCAATACCCTCGGTAATGAGCCGCCCATTTCCCCAGTGCTAGACTGCCGCCGGCTTTTATCGACGCCGTATATAAGGAACCGCCGTGAGCGCAAGCATCTTCTGGTACGACTATGAAACCACCGGCATCGACCCGCGCAGTGACCGGCCGTTGCAGGTGGCCGGCATTCGCACCGACGAAGCGCTGAATGAAGTCGGCGCGCCGGTAAACCTCTACTGCCGGCCCAGCGACGATATCCTGCCGCACCCCATGGCCTGCCTGATTACCGGCATTACCCCGCAGCGCCTGGCGACCCAGGGCCTGGACGAAGCTGACTTCATGACCCGCGTGCACGCCGAAATGGCCACGCCGGCCACGTGCAGCGCCGGCTACAACAGCCTGCGCTTTGACGATGAAGTCACCCGTTACAGCCTGTACCGCAACTTCTTCGACCCCTATGCCCGCGAGTGGCAGGGCGGCAATACGCGCTGGGACCTGATTGACGTGGTGCGCACCGCCTATGCCCTGCGCCCTGACGGGATCAACTGGCCGCAAGAGGAGGGCCGCGTCAGCCTCAAACTCGAACGCCTGACGGCCGCCAATGGCATCGACCATGGTCAGGCTCACGACGCACTGTCCGATGTGCGCGCCACCATTGGCCTGGCCAAGTTAGTGCGCGACCAGCAACCGAAACTGTACGACTACCTCTATCAACTGCGCAGCAAACAGAAGGTGCTCGACCAAGTTCGCTTGTTGCAACCCTTGGTGCATATATCCGGGCGTTTCTCGGCGGCGCGTAATTATCTGGCGGTGGTATTGCCGTTGGCCTGGCACCCACGTAATCGCAACGCATTGATTGTCTGTGACTTGCAACAAGACCCGAGCCCCTTGTTGGATCTTGATGCCGAGAACTTGCGCGCATTGCTTTACACCCGTCGTGAGCAATTGGCCGAAGGGCAGTTGCCGGTGCCATTGAAACTTGTGCACATCAATCGTTGCCCGGTGGTGGCGCCGATGGGTGTACTGCGTGAAGAAGATAAACAGCGCTTGCAACTGAATATGACCGAGATTGAAAGCCGTGCTGCACAGCTAGTGGGCAGTCAGGCAACTTGGCAGGCCAAACTGCAAACCCTGTATGCCAGCGAGGACTTCAGCCCCAGCGAAGATCCCGAACAACAGTTATATGACGGCTTTATTGGCGACCGCGATCGGCGTTTGTGTGAACAAGTACGTAATGCCGAGCCCGAGCGATTGGCGCGCGAGCAATGGCCGTTCGATGACGCACGCTTGCCCGAATTATTATTTCGCTACCGCGCGCGAAACTTTCCACACACCCTGTCAGAGGCCGAACAACAGCAATGGCGATTATTCTGTCAGCAACGCCTGTCTGCGCCAGAATGGGGCGCGCCTAATACCCTGGCCGACTTCGACAGCGCCTTGCAGCAAGCCTGGGCCGGCGCCAACGCCTCCCAGCTAATTATTTTGCAGCAGTGGCGCGACTATGCAGCCAGCCTGCGCCAGCGCTATGAACTGCAATGATCGCGGGTGAAAACTCAGGCAATAAAAAACGCCGGTAAAAACCGGCGTTTTTTATTGCAGCGAAAGCGGACCTAGTGATCAGTCCAGCAGAGTTGCCCAGCCTTCAACGGCGGCGGCGCCCCACTTGGCTTTCCACTCTTTCAGAGTTTTGTGGTTGCCACCTTTGGTTTCGATGACTTCACCGGTGTTCGGGTTCTTGTATTGCTTAACTTTACGAGCGCGCTTGGTGCCAGTGGCTTTAGCAGCGCGCGGGCTTTTGCTCGATTTGGCTTCCGGGTCGAGCATGGCAACGATGTCACGCAGCGACTTCTGGTATTCGCCCATCAAGGTGCGCAGTTTGCCTTCGAATTCCAGTTCTTTTTTCAGCTTGTCATCTTGCGAGAGGTTTTTCAGGCGCTCTTGCAGTTCTTTGATGGCTTCTTCTGTAGCGCGATATTCATTGATCAGGGACATGGGCGACACCTTGAAATCTGTGGTCTGGGGTTAGTGTTGGTAATAATAGTCACGCACTTTATGCAAGTAAACATGTTTGAATAGTTTTAGCTGAATTAGTTTCATCACTATTGCGCGTGTTCTGTTACAGCTCGTGGCGGCGATTAAATAACTTCGCTCTGCCCATTAAAAGCCTGTCGGACATTTAAACCCCTGCACTAAGCAAGGCTTTGCCCAGGCGTCGCTGGCACTCGGCCAAGCGCGGCTGCTGAAGTTTTTCCGCGCTGTCGCTAGAATGGCGGCCTTTGTGAGTTTCTGGAGTTTCCGCATGCGCACTTTTCGCTTGGTAATCGCCTGCCCCGACGGCGTCGGTATCGTTGCCAAGGTCAGTAACTTTCTGGCGACCTATAACGGTTGGATCACTGAAGCGAGCCACCACTCGGATAACCACAATGGCTGGTTCTTCATGCGCCATGAAATCCGTGCCGACTCTCTGCCATTCGATATCGACGGTTTCCGTCAGGCGTTCGCGCCTATCGCCAAGCAGTTTTCCATGGAATGGCGCATCACCGACTCCGAGCAGAAAAAACGCGTGGTGCTGATGGCCAGCCGCGAATCCCATTGCCTGGCCGACTTGCTGCACCGCTGGCACAGCGATGAACTGGACTGCGACATTCCCTGCGTAATTTCCAACCACAACGACCTGCGCAGCATGGTCGAGTGGCATGGCATTCCCTTCCACCATGTACCGGTGAACCCGCTGGACAAAGCGCCGGCCTTTGCCGAAGTCACCCGTCTGGTGCGTGAAGCCGGTGCCGACGTGGTGGTGCTGGCGCGCTACATGCAAATTCTGCCGCCGGACCTGTGCCAGGAATTCGCCCAGCGCGTGATCAACATCCACCACAGCTTTCTGCCGTCCTTTATTGGTGCCAAGCCGTATCACCAGGCATCGCTGCGCGGCGTGAAACTGATTGGTGCCACCTCGCACTACGTCACCGAAGAACTCGACGCCGGCCCGATCATCGAGCAAGACGTGGTGCGCATCAGCCACCGCGACAGCATCGAAGAGCTGGTACGCCTGGGCAAAGACGTGGAAAAAATGGTGTTGGCGCGCGGCTTGCGCTATCACTTGGAAGACCGTGTGTTGGTGCACAACAACAAGACGGTAGTGTTCGACTGATCAGCCGCTGGTGCGCGGAGCACACCCTACGGAGCAGCGGTTGTTCTTGTGGGGTGCGATCCGCGCACCAGGGATCGCCCGGCAAACGAGGTACGCGTAATGAGTGATGACCCACTGGACCGCGCTACATCAACCCCGCCACCGACTCTGGGAGAAGGCTGCCTGAGCCGCTACGACCCCGAGGCGATGGACGAAGAGACTGGCACCGCATTCGAGGACGCCTCCAAGCTCTGGGAAGAGTTGCACCCGGCGCCGGAAAAACCCACTTCGTAACATCTTCCTTAATACGCCATCCCCATTCGATCACTCATGCACGCCTCCAGCCGCGAGCGCAGCCAACGCTCGGCCGGGTCGGTGTCCATGACGCTCAACCACACCATGGCCAAGTCCAGGGTCGGCGTGGGGAAGGGCATCGTCTCCACAAACAATTGCCCTGACGCCGCCATGGCGTTGGCGGCATAGTCCGGCAGGCTGGCGAGCAGATCGGTGCCGGCCAGCAGCGCTGGCAGGGCGCTGTATTGCGGCACCGACAACACCACATGGCGCTTGCGCCCCACATCGTTAAGCCACTCATCCACCAGGCCGCTGACGTTGGCCGTGTGCGACACCAGCACATGGGGCCGGGCGCAGTATTCATCCAGCGTCAGTGGTTTGTCCGAGGCATCGGCACGCAGCAGACGCGGGTGGATATGGCGCAGCAACTTGCGCTTGGCGTTGGCCGGCAGGCCACGGGTCTGGCTGATGCCCACGGTAATTTCGCCGCTGGCGAGCAAGTCCGGAATACGCCAGTAGTCCACGTGCTGCACCACAAACACCACCTTCGGCGCCTCTTGGCGCAACGTGCGCAACAGCGGCGGCAGCAGGCCGAACTCCACGTCATCGGACAGGCCGATGCGAAAGGTCATGGTGCTGGTGGCAGGGTCAAAATCATGGGTGAGGCTGAGGGCCACCGACATCGCGTCCAACGCCGGCGACAAATGCTGAATGAGTTCTTCGGCCCGGGCCGTAGGCTCCATGCGCCGGCCCACGCGGATAAACAGCGGGTCGTTGAACATGGCCCGCAAGCGATTGAGTGCGGCGCTGATGGTGGGTTGGCCGAGGAACAGCTTTTCCGCCGCGCGGGTGACATTGCGCTCTTGCATCAGGGTTTCGAACACCACCATCAGGTTGATGTCGGCCTTGCGCAGTTCATTGCGATTCATTGATGTCGGTTCCAACCGAAATAGAGAAGCGACGTAGGTTGGGTTGAGCCAAAGGCGAAGCCCAACGATACGCAAAGGTCCGCATCAACACCGCAGCCAAACAAGACGTCCGAGGCGTTTCTTGGTTGCCCTGTCTGGAAACGGTGTTGGGGTGAGGTGCAGCGTATCGTTGGGCTTCGCTGCGCTCAACCCAACCTACGCCGTATATTCAAATGCGGAAGCTATCCACCAAGTGCTTCAAGCGCGTCGCCTGCTGCTCCAGATCCCCACACGCGCGCAACGTCGCCTGCAAGTTTTCCACCCCTTCCTGGTTGAGCATGTTGATCTCGCTGATATCCATATTCAGCGACTCCACCACCGAGGTCTGTTCTTCGGTCGCGGTCGCCACCGACTGGTTCATCCCGTCGATTTCGCCAATGCGCTGGGTGACGCTGCCCAACCGTTCACCGGCGCGGTTGGCGATTTCCACACTTTCCTCGCTGTAGCGCTGGCTCTCGGTCATGGTGGTGACCGACTCGCGCGAGCCCACTTGCAGCTCTTCGATCATCTTCTGAATTTCTTGCGCCGACTCCTGGGTGCGGTGGGCCAGGTTGCGCACCTCGTCTGCCACCACCGCAAACCCACGCCCGGCTTCACCGGCGCGCGCAGCCTCGATGGCAGCGTTCAGCGCCAGCAGGTTGGTCTGCTGGGAAATGCTTTTGATCACTTCGAGAATCTGGCCGATATCCACGGTCTTGCCATTGAGCGTCTCGATGTTGCCGCACGAGGTGCGGATTTTGCTGGAGAGCTCGTTCATGGCGAGGATGGTTTTTTCCACCACCTGCCGCCCGTCTTCGGCCAGCACCTTGGCATCGGAGGCCTGGATGGAGGCATCGGCCGCATTGCGCGCAATCTCCTGCGCCGCTGCTCCGAGCTCGTTAATGGCCGCTGCCACACTGTTGGTGCGGTTGGCCTGCTCGTCGGAATTGACCATCGACGAGTTGGAGGCGTTGACCACCAGTTTGGCCACCTCGTTTACCTGTGCGGTGGCCGAGGACACCTCGCGAATCGAGCTGTGAATACGTTCCACAAACTGGTTGAACGAAGAGGCCAGGTCGCCAAACTCATCGTTGGACTGCACCGCCAGACGCTTGGTCAAATCGCCTTCACCCTGCGCAATATCGCGCATGGCGTTGGCCATCACATGCAGCGGCTGCAGCAGCACGCGAATCAGCATTCCAAGCAACAGCAAAATGCCGACCACGGCGATCACTGTCACCACCACGGCCGAGGCGCGGAACTTGGTGAGCATTGCATAGGCTTTGCCCTTATCCACCGACACACCCACGTACCATTTCACCGATGGCAAGCCGTTTACCGGGGCGAAGGTGAGAATACGGTCTTCACCGTTCAACTCGTTTTCGCTGATGGCGCTGCTGATGCTCGGCGTGTTGTTGGGGTACAGGTCCTTGAGGTTTTTCATCACCAGGTCTTTGTTCGGATGCACCAGAATCTTGCCGTCGGCGCTCACCAGAAAGGCGTAGCCCATGCCGCCAAAGTCCAGGGAATTGATGATTTTCACCAGCGCGGTCAGGCTCAGGTCACCGCCCACCACGCCCGCAGCCTGGGCCGGCGTGGCAATGGTAATGATCAGCGCACCGGTGGCCGCATCCACATAGGGCTCGGTGAGGGTGGTGGTGCCGGCCGCCATGGCGTCCTTGTACCAGGGGCGGGTGCGCGGGTCGTAGCCGGCCGGCATCTCGCTGCTGGGGCGCATGATAAAGGCGCCGTCGGCGCTGCCCAGGTAGGTGAAATCGAACGTCGAGGTTTGCGCCTTCTGCTCCAGCAGCTTGGCCACCGCATCGGCCTGGCTGTTGCTGACAATCGATTGCGCGGTGCTCTCCACCAGCACGATTCGCCCCGACAGCCAATTCTGGATGTTGCTCGCCGTGACCTCACCCATTTCCTGCAGGTAACTGTTGAGGTCGTCTTTAATGGCGTTGCGTTGTAAGTAGTCGTTGTACAGGGTGAATAGCGCGAAGGCTGCGATCACCACCAATGAAGCCGCAAGCAGAATCTTGTGGCTGAACTTCAGGTTATTGGTCATGGCTTCTTGCGTCCGGTGGGCGCTGGTACCAGTCTTGGCTGGTTAGCAGGCGTTGTGTCGATCGACTCGGCTCCGTGTCTTTCGTTGTGTCGGCCACACTGCATTAAAGCTTTAAAACGGGAGAGTGAAATGCCAGGGCAGAATGAATTTTTCATCGGCGCCGATTCGGCTGGGCAACCAGTGGCACAAGCACTGCGCCTGGCTAACCGCCACGGCCTGATTGCCGGCGCCACCGGCACCGGTAAAACCGTAACGCTGCAGCACCTGATGGAAGCCTTCAGCGACGCCGGCGTGGCCGTGTTCGCCGCCGACATCAAGGGCGACCTGTGCGGCATCGGCGCCGCCGGCACGCCCCAGGGCAAGGTGGCCGAACGTATCGCCAGCATGCCGTGGCTCAACCACAGGCCGCAGGCGTATCCGGTCACGCTATGGGACGTGCAGGGCGTCAGCGGCCACCCACTGCGCACCACCCTGAGTGAAATGGGCCCACTGCTGTTGAGCAACTTGCTTGAGCTGACCGACAGCCAGCAGGCGGCCTTGTACGCCACCTTCAAAGTGGCCGACCGCGAGGGCCTGTTGCTGCTGGACCTCAAAGACCTCAAGGCCATGCTCAACCACCTCAAAGACCACCCCGAACTGCTGGGTGCCGACAGCGCGCTGTTCACCAGTGGGTCCAGCCAGGCCGTGTTGCGGCGTCTGGCAGTTCTGGAACAGCAGGGCGCCGATGCCCTGTTTGGCGAGCCGGCGCTGCAACTGGAAGACATCCTGCACCCCGGTGCCGATGGCCGTGGGCGCATCCACCTGCTCGATGCGAGCCGCCTCGTGCATGAAGCGCCGAAGGTGTACGCGACGTTTTTATTGTGGCTGTTGGCCGAACTGTTCGAGCAACTGCCCGAGCGCGGAGATGCCGACAAACCGCTGCTGGCACTGTTCTTCGACGAAGCGCACCTGCTGTTTGCCGATACGCCCAAGGCGCTGCAGGAGCGGCTGGAGCAGGTAGTGCGGCTGATTCGTTCCAAGGGAGTGGGCGTGTATTTCGTGACCCAGTCACCTGGCGACTTGCCGGACGCGGTGCTGGCGCAACTGGGGCTGCGAATTCAACACGGGTTACGGGCGTTTACCGCCAAGGAGCAGAAATCACTGCGAGCGGTGGCCGACGGGTTTCGCAGCAACCCGGCCTTCGACACCTTGAGCGTGCTGACCGAGCTGGGCATTGGTGAAGCGTTGGTGAGCACCCTGGAAGAGAAGGGCACGCCGACCATGGTGCAACGGGTGGCGATTGCGCCACCGCAATCGCGTATCGGGCCGTTGAACGAAGCTGAGCGTGCTGCATTGATTCGCCAGTCGCCGCAGGCTGGGCGGTATGACAAGGCGGTGGACCGGGAGTCGGCCTACGAACGTTTGACCACTCGCGCTGCGGCGGCGAGTGAAGCGCAGGATGCACCGCCTGTGGCACCGAAGGCAGGCGGGAGTTTTGCCGATATGGCGGGGGAGTTGTTGGGTGGGGTGGCTGGGCAGGCGCTGAAAAGCGCGGCGCGGCAGGCGGCCAATCAGATTGGGCGGGAGTTGGTGAGGGGGTTGTTGGGGTCTTTGATGGGGAAAAAGAGGCGGTAGGCCTTCCACGACGACTCCGCTCGGCCTGCGCTCAAGGGGCGGGTAGACCAAAAGCCAGATCAACAGCCCCTCACCCCCGGCCCCTCTCGCCTGCCCGGCCGGCCTAGCGGGCGAGGGGTGACGTAAGGCAGCCACCGCGCTTGATCTTGTAGGAGCTAGCTTGCTAGCGAACCCTGCAAACGCAGGTCGCGAATCACCTTTTCCAGGGTTCGCCAGCAAGCTGGCTCCTACGAGAGCTACCCCCTCTCCCGCGTGCGGGAGAGGGTTGGGGTGAGGGGCCGTTGATTGTCCTTTTGATCTGCTTTTAATGTTGATCTGCACGCCCCTTCAGCCCGGCCCCTGGAGCGAAGCGTAGGGCCCAGGTAGGGGCAAGCGCTTTTGGTTAATTTTATGTGGTTCGGCATTCCGACGATTGAGAAAAGTGACTCGCGCGTAAGGCGCGAAACAAAACGTTCAGCGCACGCGGTAAAGCAGAAACACGCAGTCCCCTGAAAAACCGCAACGGTGCGCAAAGCACACCCTACAAAAGCCAAGCGCGTAAGGCGCGAAATAACGGTTAAAAGAACAACAAACTTCTTTCTACTTAAACATCCGTCTCGTTAGCCGATTCCACTCGAGCCTGATGTTCTTTTTCAATCCTTTCCAACTCCCGCTCAAACGCTTGATCGCGTAAGTTGGCCCGTTTACGCCAGGGTTTGCGCTCCGGTTCCGGCTGGGCGGCGTAGGTTACAACTTCCCCGCCGTAAACGTCCTTGTAGCGCTGCGCCTGGCGCTCAAGTTCGGCGCGCAGTTCGTCTTTGGTCACGTCATTTCTCGAGTCTGATGAACCCGGCGCCCGGGATGCCTGCTGGCATCACTGTATTAGCGCCGGAAGGAAAGGGGCGTGCCCCGTTCGGTTTGTTGATTGCGTTTTCTGGAAATATTAAAAAAATTCAAGCGCTTATGTCGGGCGCTTGAATTAGGCAAGTAGCCGACGTTTTTACGTCGCGAGGGCGATTATAGCCAAGCGAAGTAGTAAATCTATCCACCGTTAATCCGGCAAAGTTATATCGACGTAACTATGGATGAACTGAATAGTTAGTCAAAACAAGTTGCCAGCCCGCCGGGCACGGGCTGTAAAGTGGGTCGTTCAGGTTATTGAACAGTGTCAACTCGCGTAATACGGATGCTGCATATAAGACATTGAGAAAAGTCCCTCACATGGCACGAACGTCGTCACCTACGCTTTTAACTGGCTGGCAAACTGGCCAATGGCATCCACCACTTTCTGCGCGCCATCCTGAATTTCCACAATCACTGCGCCGGCTTCGTTGGCCAGGTCCAGCCCTTGCTCAGCCTGCTGCCGGCTGCTGGACATGCTGTCCACCGCGGTCTGCGCCAGTTGCTGGTTCTTTTGCACCACTTCCACAATCTCTTCCGCCGCCTGGCTGGTGCGCCCGGCCAGCAGCCGCACTTCATCGGCGACCACCGCAAAACCGCGGCCCTGCTCACCGGCCCGCGCCGCTTCGATGGCGGCGTTGAGCGCCAGCAGGTTGGTCTGCCCGGCAATGCCACTGATGGTTTTGATGATGGAGCTGATTAACTGAGACTGCTTGTCCAGCGCTTCGATGCCATCGGCCGCGTCCTGCACTTGCAGGCTGATCTGGCGCATCACGTCCACGGTCTGGCGCACTACGGTCGCGCCTTTCTGGGCGCTCAGGTCGGTTTGCTGGGAGGTGCTGTAGGCGATGTTGGCGGCCTCGGCCACGGCGATTTCCTGGTTCACTTGGTCGGAGATCACGGTGGCGAACTTCACCACCTTGTACAGCTTGTCGTGGGCGTCATGCACCGGGTTGTAAGAGGCTTCCAACCACACGGGCCGACCGTAGGCGTCCACCCGTTTAAAGCGCCCGGCCACGAATTCACCACGGTTGAGCTTGGCCCAGAAGTCTTTATAGCCGGAGCTGTTCACTTCCTGTGGTTCACAGAAAATGGCGTGGTGTTTGCCTTTAATCTGCTCAAGGCTGTAGCCCATGGCGCCGAGAAAACGGTCATTGGCGGTAAGCACTTCACCTTTGAGGTTGAATTCAATCACCGCGGTGGAGCGCAGCAGCGCATTGATGATGCCCTCGTACTCTTTGGACGTTTCAATGGTGCGGGTCAGGTCGACGGCGAACATCGAGAAGCTCATCAACTGGGCTTTGCTGTTGCGCATGGGCTGCCAGATGATGCGCAGCCACGCTTCAGCGCCATTGCCGCGCAACAAGCGATAGGCACCACGCAGGTGCTCGCCAACTTGCAGCGAGTGTTTGATGCGCCGGTAGTTTTCCTCGCTGCGAAAATTCTGCGGGAAAAACTCGTCCAGCGCATGACCGACCACCTGGTCGGGCCGGTAGAGCATCTCGCTCAGAAAGTTGTCATTGGCGAAGGTGATACGCCCGTCGGTATCGACTTCCAGCACCAACATTTCGTCATACAGCGACTCTTTCACCTGGCGGGTGCGGGCCACCTCTTCTTCGAGAAGGGCCAATCGCTGTTTTAACTGGGAATTGAACATGCTCGTTAACCCGCCTTTGAAAGAAGTGCATTCCATTTGCTTGATAGGTCGGCACGGCTAAATGTTCCTGAAGCGTAGAAGAAAAATAAACGCTAAGCGGTGGATGCAACAAATTGTTTCGGTGGCGCGCGGGGTGGATGGTGTCAGCCGGACGCGCTAAAAACCGCCGTAAATCCGGGTGTTATCAAAAAAATGCGAGTCAGTTGTTCTTCATTAATGCGTGTATCTGCTTTTATACGGTCAGGCCTGCGTATTTTTGACGTCGCTTTACTGCCAAAGACGCATTGCCCCGTGCGAGGCAAAGCCCGACGCTAGCCATCCTGCCGCAGGTTGATTCCCCATGCTCACCCACGACCGAACCCAACCGCTTGCCCAGCGCCTTGAGCCCACCAAGGGCGAGCCTGTGCGACTGCAGCTGGCCAACGGTTTGCTCGTGCGGTTGTTGCATTTACCCAACGCCCGCCGGGCGTCGGCCTTTATAAGGGTGGCCGCCGGCAGCCATGATGCGCCGCTGCAATACCCGGGGCTGGCGCATTTTCTGGAGCACCTGGTGTTTCTCGGTAGCACGGGCTTCAGCGCTCAGGACGGCTTGCTGGCCTATGTACGCGCCTGCGCCGGCGAGGTAAACGCCAGCACCCGAGAGCGGCACACCGATTATTTTTTCGAAGCCCCCGCCAACAAACTGGAGGACGGCCTGGCCCGGCTGTGCGACATGCTCGCACGGCCTTTATTCGACGTCGCGGCGCAACTGCGCGAACGCGAGGTGGTGCATGCCGAGTTCGTTGCCAGGGGCCAGGACCGCAACACCCTGGTCGACACCGCCATCGGCCAGGCCCTGGCCTACGGTCACCCGTGCTCGGGGTTTCATGCCGGCAACCGCGACACCCTCAAGGTCGAGCACGCTGCGTTTCAGGTAGCGCTGGAAGATTTCCACCAGCGCTTCTACCAGGCCGGCCAACTGCAACTGGTGCTGGCCGGGCCACAACCGCTGAGCCAATTGCGCCAGTTGGCCGAACAACACGCGGGCGTGCTGCGCGCCGCGCCGGCGCTGTTGCAAAGTGCCGCCCCGGCCTTGTTGCCGCTGCGCTGTGAGGCCCTGCAACTGCAAGTGCCGGCGGGCACGGCGCAACTGAGCCTGTGCTTTGCGTTGCAAGGCCTGCCGGCCGGCTACCCGCAGGCGGTAGATTTTCTGCAAACCTGGCTGTGCCACGAGGTTGAAGACGGCCTGCTGGACACCCTGCGCTCGCGTGGCTGGTGTGACGCGGTGCAGGTGCGACAGGTGTATCAGCATGGTGATCAGGCGCTGCTATCCATCGACTTTCAGCTCAGCGACACCGCCAATGCCCACAACCGGGCGTCCATCCGCGCGGCCTTGTTCGACTGGCTGAGCTTTTTCAGTGATCAGGACGATTGGCAGCCCTGGCGCGAAGAATACGGCCGCATCGCCCAGCAACACCTTGGCCGAGCCTCGCCACTGCAACTGGCCCGCTACTGGAGCGACAGGCCGCTGGCCGATGGACAACTGGACAGCCAGACGCTGTGGGCGCTGCGCAAGCTGCTGAGCCAACTGCAGCCAGGCAACCTGCTGGAGCTGTTCAGCAGTACAGCGCCGGTGCCCGTGCAGCGGCAGTTGGGTTTTACCTTGCATCTTCAAGAGCAACCGCGCCAACCGGCTGCCGTTGAGTACTGGAACTGGCATCTGCCTGGGGCCAATCCGCTGTTGCAGCCGTCCTCGCCTGTTGTGCAACCGCTACACTCAGCCGCCATCGCCGGGCTCACCTGCCTACCTGGCCCGCAGAGCCCGGGGCAAGAACAGGATGCGGCGTTTTACGTGCGATGGAGCTTTACTCAAGCGCCGCCTCATGGCTTGTTCGAAGTGTTGCAAGTGGCCCTGCGCGCCCAACTCCAGCTGGCCGAACAGGCTGGGGTGCAGGTGCGCTTCGAGCAGCAGGGCAGTGGCTGGCAATTGCAGCTCAATGGCCGCCCCGACGTGTTTGCGCCGCTGCTCGCCAACCTCACTCACGTGCTGGTGCACCCACCCAACCTGGCCTGGGGTCAGGGCATGCGCCTGCACCGCGAACTCGCCTTGCGTGCGGCGAATGAGCCGTTGGTGCGCCAGTTGTGGCAGCGGCTGCCGGAGCTGTTCCAGGCGCCTCAGGTAGACGGCTACAAATTGTTGCCCACACCCAACGCGCTGGCGCTGTGCTGGGCAGAGGCCCGATATCAGGCCCTGGCTGTGGGCGTCCCCGACGCGTTGCGGGGCCAATTGCAGCAGCAGTTTGCGGCGTTGCCAGGGCAAGGTCACGCGCCCAAAGAAGCGCCTGTCGTGGCACAACAAGGGCGGTTCTGGTTGCAGTCTCCAAACAGTGGTGACGAGGCAGCGCTGGTGCTGTTCTACCTCTTGCCCGATCACCTGCCCTCGACCGAGGTGGCCTGGCGGCTCCTTGGCCAGTGGTTGGAGAGTCCGTTTTTTCAACGGCTGCGTAGCGAGCTACAGGTGGGGTACGCGGTGTTCTGCGGCTATCGACAGATCGCTGGCAGGCCGGGACTGCTTTTTGCCGTTCAATCGCCCAATGCCAGTGTGGCGCAGATAGCCGAGCACATAGATGCCTTTCTGCTGGCGCAGCGTGAACGAATAGCCACACTGGATCACGAGCAGTTGCAACAGCTGCGCCTCAACCTGGCGGAGTATTTGCGCAATCAGGCCAGCTGTTGTGCCGCAATCGCTGACCTGATTTGGGCTAGCCAGCAAAGTGCCCGCCCACTCATCGCCGCTGAAGATCTCGAGGCCATCGAGCCCGATGGTTTACGCGTCCACTTCCAGCTTCTGCTGGAGGCCGCCGGCGGCGTTTATGGGGCGGGCAATGCACCCAGCCCAGGCGGCACTTGGAACACCCAATCGACTGAGTAGCAATTACATCTCGTGGGAAATTCCGCAGGGGAAGCTCAGAGCGCTCTTATTGGTTATTCATTTCCTTTTATATCTACTTTGTCCGCAGTTCTTAAATAAATTCTGACTGGATAGAGTGGTGTAAATGAAACGAATGTCTTGTTGGGGTATTGGTTCATGAAAAAGTACCTGGCCTCGCTATTGTTCCTACTTCCAATGCTCACCAATGCGCACACCCATAGCGGGTATTATTATGGTGGAGGAAACCTGAATGTGCCCAATGGCAACGCGTGGATGCGCAACCTGGCAAATGAAGATCCGGTGTTGTCGATATCAATTCCGGGTACGCATGACTCCGCCAGTTTGTATGGTGGTCCCTATGTTCAAACTCAAACCTTGACCATTCCTCAACAGTTGAAGGCAGGTATTCGTTTTCTGGATATTCGCGGCCGGCCAACCAACGGCAGTCTGGCTATTCATCACGGTGAAGTGTTTCAAAATAAGATGTTTGGCGAAGTGCTGAATGAAGTGATTACATTTCTTCGAGAAAATCCTAGCGAATTTGTCTTGATGCGTGTCAAGGAGGAGCATAGTAACAATGAGAAAGCGTTTTTGCAGGCGCTTAATAACTATGTAACAGCGCCGCAAAATAAGCCATATATCTGGACGGATAGTCGGGGGTGGACGGTCTACAGACGGACAACGGTAGGTGATGTTCGCGGCAAGATTGTTCTATTGCGAGAGGCGTTTGATTCTCAGTATATGAGTGAATCGGTCGGAGCTGCTTATTCTAACTATCATGTTGACGATAGCTGGGTGGTGAATACCAACTGGGATCTTTATAGCCATTGGGAAAAAAAGAAGTCCGCGCTCAACGCGGCGCAAGTGGCCGGCCGGGCCAGGCTTACCTATCTCTCTGGTGCCGATATTGCGTTTCCGTACTTCGTCGTTAGTGGTCACTCCTCACCTGGCACAGGTGCTCCACGCTTGGCCACGGGGTATACGACACCAGGGTGGTCGTGGAAGTGGCAGGATTTTCCCCGGGTAGATTGTCTTGGAAGTCTTTGCACCATTGCTTTTGAGGGAACCAACATTCTTGCGACCGAACTTATCAAGAAGGCCAATATTAAAAATACCAACCCTCGCAAGAATGAGGCGGGTGTAATTGATGAACAACGCCCTAATGGACGTTACGTCGGGGTGGTCGCTACTGATTTTCCTGGGGCCGGTTTTATCGAGGCGGTAATCGCCGCTAACCGAGTCGTAGATCCAGATAGATGTAGTGCTGGAGAAGGCTGCATCACAATGTCCTGCGATGTGGGTCACGTAAGGTTTGGATTTTCCAGTGAGCGGTTACCTATCGCGTACTATTCTAAGAGCGGAAATAGCGGGTCATGGGAAAAACTTGGACCATTTTACGCGGGCGGCGAAAATACCGGTTGGGGCTCAGAGGTTGGAATACAGGGTAATTTTGGCGGCTTAAATGGTTTTCTTGATAAGAACAAGCCCTACTATCGAAAAGTTCGAACTGCAGACGTGGTTGATATTTTTACGTGGGAAGCTGGAGCTGATATAGCGCTAGCCTGCTTTCCGGATAATGTACACGACCGCATTGATGGAAAAATTTGGAACTATATTGCAACAACAGATGATGGCGGCATGATTTATTTTTACGATCGGGAAGGGTATGGGAGTGGCGCGCATGTCTCGTCGCCAAGTTCGGGCGGGGAGGTGATTATCAAAGGCTCAGATGTAATTATGGGCTCGAATGAAAGTGTAGGCCAAAATGTAGGTGTAACTACTGGAGGAAGTATAGGTACAAAAGGCGTAAGTGTAGGTGGGAGTACGGGTATAAGTACTGGTGCCGGTGCTAGTGCCGGTTTTAGTAGCGGTATTATTATTGGTGGCGCTAAAAAATAGATGCAGGTTATTCAGCAAAGTGGCATTTCACTGGCAGTAGTAACCCAGCGCACACCTTGGGTGGCTTCTCGCGTGGCGGTTTATCGCCTCGCCCTGCGCCACCGCTAAGGCTTTGGCTACGGCGGCGCCAGGGTAACGCTGCGATTTATCGTCTTCGGTCGCGTAACCATCAAAAACGCCCGGCTCTTCGATGAAGGCTGGGTGTTTTTGTAATCGGTCAACGGCCGACAATGCATCACCCCAGCTTGCTCTGGTCCTTCCAAGGTAGTGACCCTAGCTGACCTGCTTGGCATTTCGAATCGGTTCCAAAGCACTGCCCACCGGCTTGAGCCTGGTTTAGCACTTGTTTCCACGCTCACCAAGCCCGGCCAAAGCACTGCTCGACTGCGGCCAACGCCGCATAGGGCGCGCTGGTCTGGCTTTCCATAATCGCCCCGCCACGACTGCATCCTCAGTCGCCTACACAGCGGAGCACGCCATGCGCCACAACAAAAACAACATCGCCACTCGCCCACTTCTGTCTCTGGCCCTGGCTGTGGGCCTCGCCCAGCCGGCCTTTGCCGAGATCATGCTGTACGACAAAGACGACACCACCTTTTCCGCCGACGGCTACGTAAACGCCTTCTACGTGAACAGCGACATCGACCGCCCCGGCGATCAATACGACCGCAACCAGGCGCGGGTAAAAATGGGCTTTCTGCCCAACTGGATCGGCTTCAACATGAGCAAGCAGGTCGAAGACCTCAAGCTCGGTGCGCGCTCCTCGTTCTGGGTCACCATCAACGACAGCGAAACCAACGGCACCGACACCGCCATCGACGTGCGCCAGTTCTACGGAACCGTCGACGGAGAGTGGGGCCAGGTGCTGATCGGCAAAGACTTCGGCCTGTTCGCCCGCTCCAACATCCTGCTCGACGAGTTGCTCGGCGGCTACGGCCAGGTCAGCGACACCCTGGGCCTGGTGGACGGCGGCGGTGTGTCGTTCGGCAATATCGGCAGCGGCTACCCGTACCCGTTCCCCACCTCGCAAATCACCTTCCGCACGCCAGTGATGGACGGCCTGCGCGTGGCGGCCGGCATCATGGACCCGGTCGACACCAACGACGACAGCCCAACCGGCAAGGCCTACCAGGAAAACCCGCGGCTCGAGAGTGAGGTGACCTACGAGTTCGACCTGGCCGGGGCGAAGATCTACTCCTGGATCAATGGCGCCTACCAAACCTCCGAGAACACCGACGACACCGTAAGCGACGTCACCTCCAAAGGCCTGGGCTATGGCGTGCAAGCCAAGATCGCCGACTTCACCCTGGTGGGGTCGGGCTTTACCGCCAAGGGCATCAACCCCTTCTTCACCAACAACTTGGGCGAAGCCTCGCTGCGCAATATGGACAGCAGCGGCTACCTGCTGCAGGGCTCATACCGCTTCGGCAAAAATCGCATTGCCCTGTCGTACGGCAAAACCGAAGACGACGGCAACGGTCTGGGCGTGAAAGCCGACTACGAAACCCGCGCTATCGCCTACACCCGCGACATCAACGCCAACCTGAGATTGATTGCCGAGTACAACCAGTTCGAGATTGATGGCAAGGATGGGACGGGCAATCTGGAAGACACCGACACCCTGGCGCTAGGCATGTCCCTCACCTGGTAACCGCCTTTGCTTTTGTAGAGTGTGCGCCGGGCACCAAGCGATCTCCCCGCTACCGCAACGGTGCATAGCACACCCTACAAAAGCCTCACCCGCATCGTGCTTGGCGCAATGGCCCCCGCCACTGCGCCTTTTTTTGCCCTCAAGGAACTGACCTCATGTTGGGACTCTGGACTGTCCACGCACACACCTACCTGCTGGTTCTAGCGACAATCACCACCCTGGTATTCGCCTTGCCCATCACCCTCTGGCCGCTCACCTGGGCACGCCTGATGGGCTGGCGTTTGCCCGAGCACACCGACCTCGCGGTGTACTTCGGCCGCTGCCTGGGCGCGTTTATCCTGATTGTCGAAGCCCTGATGGTTCGCGCCGGCCTTACCGGCGAAGCCATTACCACCACGTTCGAAGTATTGGCTGCCGTGGCCGCGCTGATGGTGCTGGTGCATATCTACGGCGCCGTCAAACGTATCCAGCCGCTGAGCGAAACCCTGGAAATCGGCATGTACAGCGGCATGTTGTTGCTGACGCTGCTCTTTTGGCCTACTCCGTCGCTTTTGTAGGGTGTGCTCCGTGTTCAGCCGGGGGACATGGTAAACACCTGTCGGGAGACATGGGTAACAGGTTGATGATCATGTTGCCCGCTGTCTCAGGTCTATCTGACGCAGTG
>NZ_BSFN01000025.1 GCF_027922365.1 Pseudomonas turukhanskensis | reverse complement strand
CGGGGCGCATCATGGGCTGGCTCCAGAAAGAAAATCGGGAGCACAGCATCAGGTCGTACTTGGGTCATTTGAAGGTGGGGTTTATGGAGCGCTTACATATCTAACTCGTACGCGATTCGCCTGCACTAATAACAGAGCGTTAAGATCCGAAAATGGATTCCTAGCTATCGAAGGCCTCTGATCAGCCAGCTTCAACGACCGCTGTAGATCTGGTCTACACCTAGTACAGAGAGGCGAGAGATGCCTGGGGTTTGAAAGTGACATATTCGGACCACAACCAGGCGATGGTTTAGTTGATATGTTTCAGTTCAAATGGCAGTAGCCATCGAGAAAGTACTGTGCGGGATACTTTGATATTTCCCGATTTTTAGAAAGTTTGAATGACGTAAGTATGTTTAAAGAGTAATTATCACTGAGCCTAACATGTCAATAAATAAGTATTATATTGCATGGGAACTACCTAGGTGATCATTTTCGTGGTCGTGCAGTAGTTTTAATTTGCACCAGCTTCGCTGAGGCTAGTCGATTCTGGATGGGTCGCGAAAGTTTGAGGGCAGTGGAGAGTTCATTATGCTTCGCATGTTTTCCCCTAGCGAGTATAAGTGCCCGTTATAAACCCAGCGATGAAACTGTTCAAGTAGGTTGTTGTTTTCCATTTTCAAGCGATTGACCTCTGCTTCTAGTCTTAGTATTCGCTCTTGATCTGGGGTGGGCGACGGAATTTGTGGCTTTATGCAGCTTCTTAAAACTGTTTTTTTAAGAGCGAACGCGTCTCTAATTCTCGCGTGGTTATGCAGCGCTTGTCTCGTATAGCGCTTGCGAGTTGCCAACTCGATTTTTTCGATGAAAGCCTTCCAGCTTAACCTTTCATTCGGCCAACCATCTAATAATTGAACGATCCTAATAACCATCGCGTCGTCCAGGTTAGAATTGCGGAAGCGGGTTTTCTTAATCATCGTAACTTTCTCGAGTAGGGGCTGAAAGTAAGTGTCTCAAATCATCAAGCGAAGAAAATTCGATCTGTTTCTTCTCTGTCAGGTTCTGAGTCTCCTTTTCCCTGATAATTCCCGTAAGAAACGGAGTCGGACTAATTTGAATTACAGATCCTACAGGTACATCTGGATCGTCCAGTAAGGTGATGAGTTCTTTCATGCGTTGAATTTGATGGGATTGATAGATGAACCATTCGGCACTGCCCAATACGTCCGTTGAAAAGGCCTTGCGCGCGTCATCCTGAAGTATTAATAGTTCTTTGTAGCTCGCACGGATATTATTTTCGGCTCTTATATCTCCTTTAATACATACGTGATCTTCGCAACTCGTACAATTGTTATGATGCTCGCATGGGGATTGAGTGTAATCATGTATGCAGAAGCCATTCTCAGTCGTGTGGGCGGTAATTATTTTTAAAGACGCAAATTCGTCTCTAGTAATGAAGTTTCGTTTGCTAATGTCACCAAACGGGCCGAAGGCTTTCGTTGGATCACCTAATGCATCCCGAAGCTTGGTGATTACGTCTCTATCGGATTGATGGTTGTATGTTATGTTTTGGGAAATAGACTTTCTGCCTGCCCACTGAGCGATATTTTCTTCGGTGATGCCCGAGGAGTGACGAACTAAAGTATCGAGATAGTGACGAAACTGGTGGCTTGTCATTTCTATGAATGCTCCGTCTTCGTCCCTATAGTTAAAGCGCTCAAATATGGACATGTTTTTTCCTCTAGATTTCAATGCCATAGATAGCGTGGAGAAAGGGATGTTGGAGAAAATACAAGAGAAAGGTAATTTTGAGCGAAATTCCGAGACACGGGCTATGCATAGGGCCTCGCTATATTTCATATTGCTCGATGCGTCCATGAGCGGGAAATCAATCGGCAGTAATTTTAGTACTGCTTCTTCAACTAGTTTAAATTTAAATGCTTTTATTTTATTCGATGGATTAATAGATTGAATATTATTTCTTCTTAACCATTTCAAGGCTCTGTCTCTTTCCGAGGGCGAAATCTGCTGTTTTGGGGTGCCGAAAAGAACCGAGAATAATTCGATTTCTGTGAGTCTCGTCTTTTTTCGTAGATGCTCAAGTTGGCTGGGGAGATATATATTTGTAGGATTTTCCTCATACCAAACTGCAATTTTTCTTGCGGGCGCGGACAGTTCCTTAATTTTCCCAACAGCTTTTAAGGCTATATTTCGCATCGATGGCGGAACAGTTTTAACTAACGGTGGAGCGCCTTTGGACGGAAACCATCGTAAGCCTGTTCCTACTTCTCCAGATTCTGGATCAGTCCAATCAGGCGCTACCAGATCTACGGGGGCTAACAGCGCTTCGGAGGCTCTATCGGGGGCACATAGCATCAGAGCGCAAATGGATGAGCAGAAAATAGCTGCTCTGTTTTCTGTGTGAGAGTTAAATATTTCAGCTAAGGCATAAATTCCGGCAGGAGACGGAAGTTTTTTGGCGCGTTCTTCATCAAACTTTTTGCCGACACGAGTGCGGCGTTTTTGCTTAGGTTTTAAAGGAACCTTCCAGATGATAGGCGCCGTTATGATGGCTTGTTCTATCATATGCTTATATATCAGGAGAAGTTGGCTAGTATATGAGTATGCAGATTCCTCGCTGAAGTTTTTTCTAAACAGGTTTACGACAGTGTCTAGGATTTCCTTAGAGATTCGTATCGGGTTGCTATTGCCGTGTGTTTTGACCAGAACTCCTTCTAGATACTTTAGAGGTACTATTCGAATGTGATTAGCAACGGTTGGATTTGATTCATTTAGTGAAATTAGTAGTGCTTTCGCGAAGCTATTGAACGGCTCAGATAGGCGCATTTCGTCTGGAAGTGGAGCTGGAATCGGGTTGGCGTTGTTTCGCTTAGAGATTTTGGGTTTGAACTCCGGTTTTGAAAAGTAAACAAAATTTCTTGCGCTGCTCTTTTGTCCGATATGTTTAACGTACCATCCGTTTTCTTCGAATTTGCTATGCTTTAAGAGTATGCTTGGTTGGTTTTTTTTGTTGAGAATAAAATCCTGAAGTTTTTTGTTGGTCTCAGAGAAAAGATGTGAAAAATTAATGTGTTTACTCATTATTTTTTCTCCAGTAATTCTCTGCACCGAAGTATTACCTGTGCACAGCCTAAAATTGACCGATCATTTATGGCTGCTATTTTTGAATCGGTAGTCGCAAGTAAATGCTCCCTGCGGGCAAGCATATGATCTAAAGCTGCCTCGTGAGGCCCGTCAAGCCAAGGTTCAAAATCGTAGCAACCGTTGTAACAGGCGTAGGGGCGGGAAAAATCACATTGAGAATTCTTGCCGCAACTGGCGATAGGTGCTCCATTTCTATCTATGCGTAAGTCAATTATGCGTGAAGATGGTCCTGGTCGAGATGCATCCGATTCTGATGCAATAATTTTTCCGCTGAATGCTTGCGATATAGGGGCCAAATCAAAAGCTATCTGCCTGCTGAACTTGGCTTTGATTTTAGTTGTTAACCCTGCATAAACTTCCACATGCCGGGTGTCAGTGTGGTCCATTAATTCTGCAATTATTAGTGATGACCAACCTTCTTCCGCTGCACGAGTGGCAAATGACCTTCGCAGACGAACAGGGGTAATAGGAGTTTTTCCGTTCAATCGCTCGGAATTAAGGTCTAATGAATTCAGAGCTCTACTAATTTTAATGCCGATTGCTTGCGCGGTACAATGAAACTCAAAGCCTGGGCCATCAGGGAATCGATGTTGGCGCTCCTTCGGAAACATAGGTAGATCAGCTATGTTCGTGTTTTTTTTAGAGTGCTTTTTAGAGAGAGTCTGAATGTAAGATTTTAGTCTATCACCTAGCTCTCGATTCAATTTTCTCAGCCTGAACTCAGATCGATCTAAAGTGTTTTTTTGTTTTGCGCGAGGTACGTTAAGTAAGTGGTCATCAATAGCAAGAGGACCTTGAATAAAGTCTTTGCATTTTAATGAAGCAATTTGTATTGGCCGTATGCCTAATGCAATCATCAAGTAGGACATAAGTAGCTTGGGCTCGCTTATCCGCCCCGTTATTGCTGCTTGTTTGATCTTTGCTTGTAGGTCCTCGAACTCAGAGTCAGTCAAGGGGCCTTCATAGGGATCCATGGTGGCAACTGCTACGCCTGTAGGATTTTGTTTTAGTACTTTCTTTCGGAGTAAGTCAGCTGCCTGTTGTGTTATTCCTGGAGCATTTAGGCTGTGCCATTTCAATAGAAAAGGTCTTAAGCTGGAAAGTTTATGTTCAGCGGACTTTCCCATGGCTAGTATTTCTTGTATGTGCGTTTCCGCTATTTCGATAGTGTCTCCTTTTTGATGTTTAGTAGATTCAATTGCTCGTGAAAACCACAATATGTTTGTGAACGCATTGAATGCAGTGTTGGGGCTTCGATTTTCTAAGTACCAGATTAGGGACTTTTTTATACTCGATATTAAGGTGCCAAAGTTTTCAGGCATTAAGCTGAAGTTGAAATTTACGTTAGTTGTGCCCTCTCGAAATTTCCAGACGTTACTTGAGGGCGAGAAGACGCTACCATTTCTGGTCTTGGAACGTCTGGGTAAATCTTGATGTTGTTTTTCGTGTAAATATAATTCAGCGCTGGAGGGCATATGTGTCTCCGAGAACTAAATGAATATCTTCTTTTGAAGCTCCAATCCGGCGTTTGCGGCGGTTTCGTTGATAAATCTAGAGATATATCTTCGAGGCGTGTTGGATGAGTCGCTCCAGCCTCCTAGCCTTCTTAGGAACGTTAGTATTTCTGTTTGCGAGTAACCACTAGCGTGAAGATCTTCGGCTAGATTTTCACAGTATGTGTGACGGAGAATATGAGGTGATAAGCCTTTAAGTTCTGGGGTGCTATCAAATTCTCTAAAGATTCGATTGATTTCAGATTTGCTTAAAGGCGATCCAGATGTTGATGTGATCAGGAAGTCGTGTTTTCCTTTGACAATTTTATTTCGAGTGATTAGATAGTTTTTTGTCAGCTTATAAAGCTCAGATGTGAGCGGAATCGCCCTATCTTGAGTCTTTGCATTCGGTTCAACTAGTCTGGGATCGTCGCGGTCGTCAGGTCGCCTCAGGATCAGCATTTCCTGCATTCTAGGTCTGATGTCCTGTATGCGAAGCCCTAGCAACTCAGATCTACGTATGCCTGTTCCCAGAAAGAAATGAATGATCAATTCATTACGCTGCTTGGCGAAAGTTGAATGCCACAGCGTTGTATTAATTTCTAAGTTGATACAAGAAATCAAAATACTTTGCGCTTTTCGATTTATTCCCGTGCGTGCTGATAAGTTGTTTCTGGTGGTTTGGGTTGGCGATCTATTTTTCAAATCCAAGTCGATAAGTGTTTTTAATGCACTAAGCTCTGACTTTTTGGTCGTGTCACTTTTTAATATTTCGGACGTTAATCTCCAGTCTATAAACTGTTTGATATAAAATAGTCGAATGCTCGTAGTGCTGGGGGAAACGCTGGCAGGGTTTTTTTCGGATTGCTTACTCATTCTAAAAGATTCTAATGAGTGAACCAGGAATGGTTTTATGTGCTTTTGCTTTGTTGGCGTCAGGTAATCTCTAAGTGATACGTTTGGTATTCCAGCCGCTTTGACGATGGCATCAATCTCTTCAGCGTCTAAAAATCTTGAGTTATTTAGCCTTATGGAAAGATCTATCTCCCGAGTGCGGAGCACAGTTAGCAAAATGGCAATGCTTCTGAGCGCTTGATCGATTGTTGCGCTGGCCACGTTGCTTGGTCTAAGGGCGGAAACTGTCCATAGAGTTGCGTCGAAGTTCGGTATTCCAGTGGAGCGATCTATGAGCGTGGGAAGGCGCTCGCCGCTTGCGCACCTGATGATTTTGACATAGAAGTGCATCATTATTTGCAATCTCGTCGAGTACCTAATAAATAAAGTTTTAGGAGGCGCTTCTGCTTTTGTCAATAGCGACGATAAGCCTATAATGATGGTCTTTCAGCTTGGTTATTTACTTTTATTAAGGAGTGCTACATTTTGGCTCAATACGTCTACACCATGCATCGGCTGGGCAAAGTAGTGCCGCCGAAGCGGGAAATCCTGAAAAACATCTCACTGTCCTTCTTCCCAGGCGCCAAGATCGGCGTACTCGGCCTCAACGGTTCGGGTAAATCCACCTTGCTGAAAATCATGGCCGGCGTTGACACCGAGTTCAACGGTGAAGCCCGCGCCATGCCCGACCTGAATATCGGCTACCTGCCGCAAGAGCCACAGCTGGATCCGGAAAAGACCGTGCGCGAGGTGGTGGAAGAAGCCGTCAGCGTGATCAAGAACGCCCAGGCCCGCCTGGACGAGGTCTACGCCGCCTACGCCGAACCTGACGCAGACTTCGACGCCCTGGCTGCCGAGCAAGGCAAGCTGGAAGCCATTCTGCAAGCCGCTGACGGTCACAACCTGGAGCGCCAGTTGGAAGTCGCGGCCGACGCGCTGCGCCTGCCCGCGTGGGATGCCAAGGTGGTGCACCTCTCCGGTGGTGAAAAGCGCCGCGTGGCCCTCTGCCGTCTGCTGCTGTCCGCCCCGGACATGCTGCTGCTCGACGAACCCACCAACCACCTGGACGCCGACTCGGTGGCCTGGCTCGAACACTTCCTGCACGACTTCCCGGGCACCGTCGTGGCAATCACGCACGACCGTTACTTCCTCGACAACGTTGCCGGCTGGATTCTGGAGCTCGACCGCGGCGCCGGCATTCCGTACGAAGGCAACTACTCCGGCTGGCTGGAAGCCAAGTCCGACCGCTTGGCGCAAGAGTCCAAGCAGCAGTCGGCGCACGAGAAGGCCATGAAGGAAGAGCTGGAGTGGGTGCGCAAAGGCGCCAAAGCCCGCCAGTCCAAGTCCAAGGCCCGTCTGCAACGCTTCGAAGAAATGCAATCGCAGGAATTCCAGAAGCGCAGCGAGACCAACGAAATCTACATCCCGGCGGGCCCGCGTCTGGGCGACAAAGTCATCGACTTCGTCAACGTCAGCAAGGGCTACGGCGACCGCGCGCTGATCGACAACCTGTCGTTCAGCATGCCCAAGGGCGCCATTGTTGGCGTGATCGGCGGTAACGGTGCCGGTAAGTCGACCCTGTTCCGCATGCTGATGGGCAAGGAAACCCCGGACTCTGGCAGCATCGAAGTGGGCGAAACCGTCAAACTCGCGTGCGTCGACCAGAGCCGCGACGACCTGGACGGCAACAAGACCGTGTGGGAAATGGTTTCCGATGGTTCCGACATGATCAAGATCGGCAACTACGAGGTGCCATCGCGTACCTACGTGGGCCGCTTCAACTTCAAAGGCGGCGACCAGCAGAAATTCGTCAAGGACCTCTCCGGTGGTGAGCGTGGCCGCCTGCACCTGGCGTTGACCTTGAAAGAGGGCGCCAACGTGCTGCTGCTCGACGAACCGTCCAACGACCTCGACGTTGAAACCCTGCGCTCGCTTGAAGAAGCCCTGCTGGACTTCCCTGGCGCCGCCATTGTGATCTCCCACGATCGGTGGTTCCTGGACCGCGTGGCCACTCACATCCTGGCGTACGAAGACGACTCGCAAGCCGTGTTCTTCGAAGGCAACTACACCGAGTACGAAGCCGACCGCAAAAAACGCCTCGGCGATGCCGCTGCCCAACCGCACCGCGTACGGCACAAAAAGCTGGCGCAATAAGCGCGAGGTTGATGAAAAAACAGCAAACGGAGCCGCAGCAGGCCGTGTGAAACCTGCTGCGCTCGGTTAAGCGGCCTGGCAGGGCTCCGTTTTTTGTTCAGGTTACATATATTTTTCCAGGCATCGAGTTTGATGCCTGTTCTGAACAGATAGGCGGTCCATCGTGGGAGAGGCTTTAACCTCGATAGCCCTTACTCGAACAACGCATCCAACGCCTGCTCCAGACGCGTCACGGCAATAATCTGCAGCCCAGCCGGGGCCTCCTTCGGCGCATTGCCTTTGGGCACAATGGCGCGCTTGAAGCCATGTTTGCCCGCCTCCTTCAAACGCTCCTGACCGCTCGGCACCGGGCGCACTTCACCCGACAACCCCACCTCTCCGAACACCAGCAAATCATGGGGTAACGGCCGGTTGCGCAGGCTGGACATCACCGCCGCCATCAACGCCAGGTCGGAGGCGGTCTCCATCACCTTCACCCCGCCCACCACGTTGAGGAACACGTCCTGATCGTGGGTTGGAATACCACCGTGGCGGTGCAGCACCGCCAGCAGCATGGCCAACCGGTTCTGGTCCAACCCGACGGTTACCCGGCGCGGGTTGGCCAGGTGGCTGGTATCGACCAGAGCCTGCACCTCGATCAGCATCGGCCGGGTG
Organism: Pseudomonas turukhanskensis; assembly: GCF_027922365.1. GTDB lineage: Bacteria > Pseudomonadota > Gammaproteobacteria > Pseudomonadales > Pseudomonadaceae > Aquipseudomonas > Aquipseudomonas turukhanskensis. The sequence continues at coordinate 40,677 of NZ_BSFN01000025.1, read as the reverse complement.
CCTTCCCACGTCGCCATTACCACACTGCCCGGCACTTCTTCCTGGGCGCGGGTGAGAAAGATGGCCGAGGGGTTGGACACTTCCTTCAAGCCCCGATCCGTCATGGCGAACACGCCTAGTTCGTTCACCGCGCCAAAACGATTTTTCACCGCCCGCAGCAAGCGGTAGCGGCCGTCGGACTCGCCTTCGAAATACAACACGGTGTCCACCATATGCTCCAGCACGCGCGGGCCCGCCAGCGCGCCTTCCTTGGTCACATGGCCCACCAGGAAAATCGCCGTGCCGCTCTGCTTGGCATAACGCACCAGCAGGGCCGCACTCTCGCGCACCTGGGCGACGCCGCCAGGAGCCGATTGCAACTGCTCGGTGAAGATCGTCTGGATCGAGTCGATCACCATAACCTTGGGTTTTTCGATCTTGGCCGTGGCGATGATCTGCTCGATGCAGGTTTCGGTCATCACCTTGAGCTTGTCTTCCGGCAACCCCAGACGGCGGGCGCGCATGGCCACTTGCTGTTGGGATTCCTCACCGGTGACGTACAGAGCCGGCATACGCGTGGCAATGTTGCAGAGGGTTTGCAGCAGGATGGTGGACTTGCCAATGCCGGGGTCGCCGCCAATCAGCACCACCGAGCCATCGACCAGGCCGCCGCCGAGCACGCGGTCCAGCTCGGCCGAGGCCGTGGAAAAGCGCGGCATTTCTTCCACGCTGACTTCGGCCAGGGTTTTCAGTTGTGCCTGTTGCCCGGCCCAGCCGGCACGACCGCTGGCAGCCGTTTCGCTGCCCACCTCGATCATGCTCTCCACCAGGGTGTTCCAGGCGCCGCACTCGCCGCACTGGCCGGCCCACTTGGGGAAGGTCGCACCGCATTCGGTGCAGCCATACATACGCTTGGCCTTGGCCATCTCAACCCCCTTGCCGAAAAGCGCCGATGATAGCTCAGCTACCGGCGCCGGTGGCTCGGTTGTCAGGCCTTACTGGCGGCCTGCAGTTGCCTGGCGATTTCCAGATTGAGTTTGACCCGTTCATTCTTCAGCGCCTTGAGCGCCATATCGTCCATGGCCTGTCGACCGTCCTCGACCTGAAAAATCTGTTTATCCAACGCCGAGTAGTCGGCAGCGAGCTTGCTGAAGTGTGCATCCTGGCCCAGCAGCCGTTGCAACTCGCCCTGAAACTCGGGGAACTCCTGATGCAGCGGGTGGTGTTCAAGGGTCATAAGCCGTCTCCTGTCGCGGTAGGTGGATTAACCCCTACAGCCTAGACCAGAGGCAAAAACGGGGAACACTGAGCGCCCAGGTCGGTCACTTGAAGCTGGGAGTCGCCAAAGCGCTGCTCTACACTGCCCTCCAAACATCATCAGTAACAGGGAGTCCATCTATGAGCATACTCAGTGAATTCAAAGCCTTTGCCGTCAAAGGTAATGTCGTCGATATGGCGGTCGGTATCATCATTGGCGCGGCGTTCGGCAAGATTGTGTCGTCGTTCGTGGGCGATGTGATCATGCCGCCATTGGGGTTATTGATCGGCGGCGTGGACTTCTCTGACCTGGCCATTACCCTGCGTGCGGCGGTGGACGACAAGCCTGCTGTGTTGCTGGCCTACGGCAAATTTCTGCAAACCTGCCTGGACTTTCTGATCGTTGCCTTTGCCATTTTTATGGGCGTGAAGGTGATCAACAAGTTGCATAAAGAACAGGCCAAGGCGCCGGCTGCGCCGACGGCTGAGGTGGTGTTGTTGGCGGAGATTCGGGATTTGTTGAAGTCCGAGCAGCAGGTGGTGCCGCCGGGTGTGGATAAGCATCAGCCGCTTTGATTTTTGTGGCGCTTCGGCGCCATGGTTTTGTTTGCTTGGGGTGAGGTGTTGGAACTCATTGGCGCGTGCGCTGGGCGTTTTGTTTCGCGCCTTACGCGCGAGTTTCTTTTATCAGTCGCCATAAAAGAAACCAAAAGGGCTTGCCCCTACCTGGGGTTTTCACTGCGTGAAAACTTTCCTCACTCCGTCGTTGCTCCAGGGGCCGGGCTGAAGGGCCATCCATGGCCCTCATCCCTCTTCGCGGCTCCCGGCCGCTACGACCCCTTACGCAACGACTCCACTCGGCCTGGCGCTCAAGGGGCGGGTAGATCACAAGCGGTAGATCAAAAGCCAGATCAACAGCCCCTCACCCCCGGCCCCTCTCGCCTGCCCGGCCGGCCTAGCGGGCGAGGGGTGACGTAGGGCGACGACCGCGTTTGATCTTGTAGGAGCTAGCTTGCTAGCGAACCCTGCAAACGTAGGATTGGAATTACCTTTTCCAGGCTTCGCCAGCAATCGGATGGCCGCCCCCTGGCCCCTACGAGAAGCAGCCCCCTCTCCCGCGTGCGGGAGAGGGTCGGGGGCGGCCGGCTAGGCGAGGGGAACTTGATCTGCTTTTGATCTTGATCTGCCCGCCCCTTGAGCGAGGGAACTTTTCACGCAGTGAAAACCCAAGGTGGGGGCAAGATTTTTTGGTTTCTTTTTTATAGTGCGGCATTCCGACGACTGGAAAAAGAAACTCGCGCGTAAGGCGCGAAATAAAACTTCCCGCAAACGCGACAAAGAAGAACACCACCCAACCACGAGCAATCACATCCGCTCTAACACCTGCGCCAACACCCGAATCCCCGGCCGAATCCGCTCCGAATCAATCGCATGAAACCCCAAGCGCATAAAATTCACCGGCACATGCTGTCCAAAGAAAAACTGCGCCCCCGACTCAATCAACACGCTCTGCTGCGCCGCCGCCCAGGCCAGCTTCTGTGTATCCACCCCCTGCGGCGCCGCCAGCCAGAAGGCACTCGCCCCGGGGCTACCCACATGCTCACACCCCGGCAGTTCTTCACGCAGCGCCAGGCTCAACGTCTCACGCCGCCGCGCATGCTCTTCACGGAATCTGCGCAGATGCGCGTCGTAATGCCCCTGCGCAAGAAACTCCGCCAACATCCGCTGGTTGTTCAGTGGCGGATGCCGGTACATCAGCCGCCGCAACGCCCGTAGCTCATCAATCAGCTCGGCATCGGCCACCATGTAGCCCATGCGCAACCCCGGCGAAAACGCTTTGGACAGGCTGCTCAGGTAAATCACTCGTCCCTGGCTATCGCTGGCTTTCAACGCCGGCTGCGGGTGGTTGTCGAGGTTCAGTTCGGCGTCGTAGTCGTCTTCGATCAGCACCTGATCGTGCTCACGAATCTGCTTTAGCAATTGCCCCCGCCGCTCGGTGCTCATGGCGATGCCGGTGGGCACCTGGTGGCCTGGGGTGACGTACAGGTATTCGCAGTCGTTCAGGCGCGAATCGACCACCAGCCCTTCACGGTCGATGTCTTGCAGCTGCACGTGCGCACCTTGCAGGTCGAAGATGCTCAAGGCGTCGCGAAAGCCGGGGTTTTCCACGGCCACTTTTACGCCTTTGCCCATCAGCAGTGTGGCCAGCAGGTACAAGGCGTTTTGCGAGCCGAGGGTGACCAGAATTTCATCGGGCCGCGCCCAGATGCCGCGTTTGGGCAGCACGCGGGTGCGCAGTTGTTCGATAAGCATTTCATCGTCGCGGTCGAAACGGTCGCGCAACCAGCCTTGGTCGCGCTCGCTGCGCAGGGTGTTGCGCGACACCTCGCGCCAGCGCTCCAGCGGAAACAGGTCGCGAATCGGCTGGCCGTAAACAAACGGGTAGGTGAAGCCGGGCCAGTTGCTGGGGCGCAGCACGCCATGCTTCAGGCTGGGCTGCATCTTGAAGCGCGCAGCCCAATTCGGTGCACGCTCGCCATCCTCTAGGTGGTCGGGTTGGCGCTGCGCGGTGGTGCGCAGCACGCTGTCGTCGAAGTCGGCGCCGCAGTAGTCCGGGTGCAGGTAGTAACCACTGCGTGGGCGGCTGACCAGGTAGCCGTTGTCGAGCAGGCTTTCGTACACCAGCGCCACGGTGTTGCGGGAAATGGACAGCTGCTGGGACAGTTTGCGGCACGACGGCAAGGGCTCATCTGCCGGGAAGCCGCCGCCGAGAATGGTGGACACCAGCGACTCGCGCAGTTGCTCCTGAAGGCCACGCTGGTGGTCGAAATCCAGATGAAACAGGTGATCGATCATGGTGGGTTTTCTCGCTTGCCGACCGATGAGCTTTGCAATTCGCGCGCCATGGTTTTGGCCCGCAAGACTGGCCAGTCGAATGGCCAAATCTGTCCCTATCCCCTCGCTTGCAGCCCTCTCTATGGTTGAGTCCAGCCAACTTCTAACGACAACTGGAGCAGCACTTATGAAGCACACGAACAACGGTTCGCTGGCCCTCAAATCGCTTGGCCTGTTGCGCAAGCTGACCCTCGCCACCCTGGTACTCAGTGCCCCGTTCGCCCACGCCGACCTCGATGAGGTGAAGAGCAAAGGCGTGCTCACCGTGGCGACCGAAGATGACTACGCACCGTTCAACTACATCGTCGACGGCAAGCCGGAGGGTTTTCACAAGGAGCTACTGGAAGACCTGGTTGCCTACGCCAAGGAACAGAAGATCGATGTAAAGCAGGACATCCTGCCCTGGACCGGCCTGCTTGCGTCGGTGTCGTCCGGCCAGTATGACGTGGCCTTCACCGGCGCCCTGGTCACCGACGAGCGCCTGCGCGTGTTCAACTTCACCCCGCCGTTCGCCAGCGCCCAGCACTATTACGTGAAGCGCGCCGACGACAAGAGCCTCAGCGATATCGCCAGCCTGTGCGGCAAAACTGTCGGCGTGCAAGCCGGTAGCGCCCTGCTCGCTCGCCTGCCTGAGCTCAAGGCGATGATGAAAGAAAAAGGCTGCGAGATGGGCAAGGTGGTTGAGTACCAATCCTACCCTGAGGTGTACGCGGACCTGGCCAACGGCCGTCTGGATTACGCGGTCAACGCGCTGATCTCGGTAAATGACCTGATCAAAACCCGTGGCGACACCTTCGCTAAGGGCATCGCGGTATCCGGCCCTGGTTTCGCTGCCTGGCCGATGCCGAAGAACAGCCCTGAGCTGTTGAAATTCCTCACCGGCTTCATGGACAAAGTGCGCGCCAACGGCCGCCTGGCGGCGCTGCAAACCAAGTGGTTCGGTGAAGCGTTCCCGGATATGCCCAAAGAGCCGATCACCAACGTCGAGCAGTTTCACAAGCTGGCGGGGATGTAAGCCCCAACACCTTCGTCCCCGCGCAGGCGGGGACCCGGAAGTCGTCAGGAGAACCGTGTTCGCCGGGCAATTCTGGATTCCCGCCTGCGCGGGAATGACGGTGAGTGGTGTTGGGATACTCGAACCACCCATCTTCATTCTACCCCCACACCTGGCCCCCGCTTTGCTTCTGTTTCACCCAAGCCTTAAAAAAACCACTCACGGTCTGGCTCGCATTAATCCCGTTTTCAAATAAGGAGCCGAGGCATGAACGGTCAAGCCTGGTTGTTGCTGTTGGAAGGCGCCTGGACCACCTTGTGGCTCTGCGGCATCGCCATTTCCATCGGCGTTGTGCTGGGCCTTGGCGTCGCACTGGTGCGCATGGCCAAGATCCCTTTCGTTGACCAGATTCTGGTTCTGTACATCAGCCTGGCCCGCGCCACGCCGCTGGTGACCTTTGTGTTGTTCCTGTTTTTGTCGGCGCCGATGTTTGGCATCAACATGAACCGCAACACCGCCGCCATCGTGGCCATGACGTTGAACACCGCCGCCTTCAATGCCGAAATCTGGCGCGCGGCCTTTCTCAGTTTTTCCCGCGATCAGCGCGAAGCGGCGCTGGCCTGCGGCATGACCGGCGGGGTGTTTTTCCGCCGCATCATGCTGCCGCAAATGATCACCAGCAGCCTGCCGGGCCTGGTCAATGAGATGTCGTTTCTGATCAAGGGCAGCCCGGCCATCGCGGTGATCGGCATCGTCGATCTGACCCGGGTGACCAACCGGATTTCCGCCGTCACCTACGAGCCGTTGCCGCCGATTCTGTGCGCTGCCTTGCTGTATATGCTGATCATCAGCGTGTTGCTCAAGCTGCAGGCAATGGCGGAAAAGAAAGCCAACCGACTGGCCATGTAAGGGCGACACACCATGACTGAATGGACGATTTTGTGGGAAGCCCGCGAGACCTTTATCAACGGCCTGATCGGCACCCTGGTGCTGTTTGTATTGTCGACGCTGTGCGCGTTTGTGCTGGGTTGCCTGGCGGTGTACCGGCTGGAAGCAGGCGACCGTTTTTCCTGGGTGATTCGCACCCTGATAAACCTGATGCGCACCTTGCCGTTTCTGATCCTGGCTTACTTGCTCTATTACGGGCTGCCGCAGTTGGGCGTGCGCATGGACGCCTGGACCGCCGGTTTTATCAGCCTGATCATTTACCACGCGGCCTACTTTGCCGAGATTCTGCGTGGCAGCCGCCTGGTAATGCCAGCCGGTTTGGTGGAAGCAGCCCTGGCCCATGGCTTTACGCCGGGGCGGCTGTTCTGGCGCATTATTCTGCCGCAACTGGTGATCAAGACCCGGCCGCTGCTCGGCAACCAACTCATCATCGCCCTCAAGGACACCGCCTTCCTGACCATCATCACCGTGCAGGAACTGACCGCCGCCGCCAACTCGGCGCAGTCCACTTACTTCATTCCCACCCAGGCCTTCGTGCTGGTGATCATCCTGTATTGGCTGATCAGCATCTGCCTGGAACTGGCACTCAAATGGGCCGGCCGCTTCGGCGCCAAACGAGGTTTTGACTATGTCTGATTCAAACGCTGCGCTGGCAGTCAGCATCAAGCGCATGTCCAAGAGCTTTGGCGATATCGAGGTGTTGCGCGATATCGATCTGGAAGTGAAAAAAGGCGAAGTGGTCAGCGTGCTGGGTTCCAGCGGCTCGGGTAAATCCACCATGCTGCGTTGCATCAACTGGCTGGAAGTACCGGACCGCGGCAGCATTCATATCGCCGGCGAGCGCATCGGCGTGAACGAGGCCGCCGGGCGCAAGATGAACAACAAAGAGCTGGCCACCCTGCGCGCCAAGACCGGCATGGTGTTCCAGGGCTTCAATCTGTGGCCGCACCTGACGGTGATCCAGAACGTAATGGAAGCGCCGATCTACGTAAAAGGCATGGCCAAGGATCAGGCCCGCGCCATCGCCGAGCAGTTGCTGGAAAAGGTTGGCATGAGCGAGCGCAAAGACGCCTATCCCTTTACCCTGTCGGGCGGGCAGAAGCAGCGTGTGGCCATTGCCCGCGCGCTGGCCATGAGCCCGGAAGTGATATTGTTCGACGAACCCACCTCAGCGCTGGACCCCGAGCGGGTCGGTGAAGTGCTGCAGGTGATGAAGAATCTGTCGAGCGAGGGCTACACCATGATCGTGGTCACCCACGAAATGGAATTCGCCCGTGCTGTGTCCGACCAGGTGGTGTTTCTGGAAAAAGGCCTGATCATCGAAAAATCGGCCCCGGACAAATTCTTCAGCAACCCGGAAACCGAGCGGGTGCGCAAATTTCTCGAGCTGTCGAACTGACCGCTCCATCAAGTCGCCGTGAAGACGAGGTAAACATGAGCAAGGTGGTATTTATCACAGGGGCAACATCGGGTTTTGGCCGCGCCACAGCACGGCGTTTTGCCGAAGCGGGCTGGTCGCTGGTGTTGAGCGGGCGCCGCGAGGAGCGCCTGATCGAGCTGCAGAAAGAGCTGGCGGCCAAGGTGCCTGTGCATATCGCTGTGCTGGACGTACGTGATGCGGCCGCTGTGCAGAAAATGGTCGATGACCTGCCGGAAGGCTTTCGCCACGTGCGCAGCCTGATCAACAACGCCGGCCTGGCCCTGGCCCCGGAGCCGGCGCAGAAAGTGGCGCTGGAAGACTGGCACACCATGATCGATACCAATATCACCGGGCTGGTCAACGTCACCCACGCGGTGCTGCCAAAATTGCTGGAAACCGGCAAGGGCGCGAGCATCGTCAATATCGGCTCGGTGGCCGGTGAATGGCCGTATCCGGGTGGCCATGTGTATGGGGCCAGCAAGGCGTTCGTGAAGCAGTTCAGTTACAACCTGCGGTGCGATTTGATTGCCACCGGCGTGCGGGTGACCGACATTGCGCCGGGCATGGCTGAAACCGAATTTACCCTGGTGCGTACCAAGGGCAATCAGGCGGCGTCCGATGCCATGTATGGCACCACTACGCCGTTGAGTGCGGAAGATATTGCTGAGCAGATTTTCTATGTGGCGAATCTGCCGGATCACATCAATATCAACCGGTTGGAGATTATGCCGAGCCGGCAGGCATGGTCGGCTTTTGCGGTAGATCGGGATAAGTGATCTCGCGCTTACGCACGATGCTTTTGTAGGGTGTGCTCTGCGCACCAGCTGTTGGCTTTTGGGATTGCGGTGGTTTTTTGATCGCGTGCGCTGAACGTTTTGTTTCGCGCCTTACGCGCGACTTACTTTTAGCATCGCCCTAAAAGTAAGCAAAAGGTCTAGCCCCCACCTTGGGTCTACGCTGCGCTCCGACTCCCCTCGCTACGTCGTCGCTCCAGGGGCCGTCCTGAAGGGCCATCCATGGCCCTCAGGACTCTCCGCGGCTCCCGGCCGCTACGACCCCTTACGCAACGACTCTGCTCGGCCTGCGCTCAAGGGGCGGGTAGATCAAAAACGGTGGATCACAATCTACGGCCCCTCACCCCAGCCCTCTCCCGCAAGCGGGAGAGGGGGCTGACCAAGTGAGGTCGTCGCCCTACGTCACCCCTCGCCCGCTTCGCGGGAGAGGGGCCGGGGGAGAGGGGCCGTTGATCCGACTATCAGTGCGCGTGCTCTGTACGCTTCTGGTTCAACGTCGCACCCGGCCCATGGTGTTCATCGGCCTCCACTATCGGCACTTCCTTGCCGTCGCAGTCGAACAGCTTGCCATCGCGGACAAAGTCGCCGTCGTTGAGGCAGGCAATATCGCGGTAGCGCACGGTGCGGTCGCTCGCGGCTACGAACACCGATTGCTGATCGGAGTTGCCGGCGCGTAGGTGGTTAAACAGCAGGTTCAGCAGGATGGCCATGATCGCCGCCGAACTGATGCCGGAGTGGAAGATGGTTTCGAACCAGCTCGGGAACTGGTGGTAGAAGGTCGGTGCCGCAATCGGGATCATGCCGAAGCCGATCGAGGTGGCGACGATGATCAGGTTCATGTTGTTGCGGTAGTCCACCTGCGCCAGGGTGCGAATGCCGCTGGCTGCAACGGTGCCGAACAGCACCAGGCCAGCACCACCGAGTACCGCAGTCGGCACGGCAGCGACCAGGCGCCCCATTACCGGCAACAAGCCGAGGGTCACCAGAATCAGACCACCGGTGGCCACCACGTAACGGCTCTTCACGCCGGTTACCGCAACCAGGCCCACGTTCTGGGCGAACGCACTCTGGGTGAATGAGCCGAACAGCGGCGCCAAGGCACTGGAGATCATGTCGGCGCGCAGGCCGTTGCCCAGGCGTTTGGAGTCGACCTTGGTGTCGATGATTTCGCCCACGGCCAGAATGTCGGCCGAGGTTTCCACCATGGTCACCACTATCACGATCAGCATCGACAGAATGGCCGCAAGCTGAAATTGCGGCATGCCGAAGTGCAGCAAACCCGGCAGGGCAACAATGGGCCCCTCCAGCACACGGGAGAAATCGGCCATGCCGGTGGCGGTCGCGATCAGGGTGCCGATGACGATCGACAGCAGAATCGACAACCGCGAAATGCTCGCGCTACCCAGCTTGCTCAGCAGCAGCACCAAGGCCAGGGTGAGCGCCGCCAGGCCGATATTGGCCACGCTGCCAAAGTCCGGCGCCTGGCTGTTGCCGCCCATGGCCCAGCGTGCCGCGACGGGCATCAGGGTCAGGCCGATGGTGGTGATGACGATGCCGTTCACCAGTGGTGGGAAGTATTTGATGATGCGAGAGAACACCGGCGTGATCAGCAGACCGATCACCGACGCTGCAATTACTGCACCGAACACCACAGGCAAACCACCCGCACCGTTGCTGCCAAGAATGGCGATCATGGTGGCAACGCCCGAGAACGACACACCCTGAACCAACGGCAGGCGACAGCCGAAGAAGGGTAAACCCAGGGTCTGTAGCAACGTGGCCAGGCCGCCGGCAAACAGCGAGGCGGCAATCAGCAGGCCGATTTCGGCAGGCGCAAGGCCAGCCGCCTGACCGACGATAAGGGGCACGGCAATGATGCCGCCATACATGGTCAGAACGTGTTGCAGGCCATACGCCAGGTTGGCGCCGATACCGAGGTTTTCGTCTTCGGGACGAGATGTAGCAGGAGAAGTCATGGTAGGTAGCTCGCTTTTGTCGTTTTTATGCGTCTAACAGCAGTCGATGAGTTCTGTGTTGCCTGGGTTTTCCGGCCGCCGCACCCAAGGCTCGGAACAACGGCCGGGGGTATTACTCGCCGGTCACCAGTTGGCGGGCCAGTTGGTTATGACGTTCCAGCACCAGCGGCAAATCGACGGTGGTAATGCGACCGTCCTGAACGACCACACGGCCGTTGATCACGCTGGTATGAACTTGGGTAGGGGTGCAGAACACCAGGGCCGCGAGCGGGTCGTGGTGAGCGCCGGCGTAACTTACGTGGCTCATGTCGAAGGCCACGAAGTCGGCGATCATGCCCGGCGCCAAGGCGCCGATGTCGTTGCGGTTGAGCACCTTGGCGCCGCCCAGGGTGGCGATTTCCAGCGCCTCGCGGGCGGTCATGGCATCCGGGCCGAACCCCACGCGCTGCAGCAGCAAGGCCTGGCGCACTTCGCCGATCATGCTGGCGCCGTCGTTGGAGGCCGAACCGTCAACGCCCAACCCTACCGGCACGCCGTGGTCACGCATTTTGCGGATTGGCGCGATGCCGGAGGCCAGGCGCATGTTCGAGCACGGACAGTGGGCAACGCCGGTACCGGTGCGGGCGAACAGCTCGATGCCGTGCTGGTCGAGTTGCACACAGTGGGCGTGCCACACATCGTGCCCCACCCAGCCGAGGTCTTCGGCATATTCGGCAGGCGTCATGCCGAATTTTTCGCGGCTGTAGGCGATGTCGTTGACGTTCTCGGCCAGGTGCGTGTGCAGCGACACCCCGTATTGGCGCGCCAGCACGGCGGCTTCACGCATCAGGTCACGGCTGACCGAAAACGGTGAGCACGGCGCCACGACTACGCGCAGCATCGAGCCATGGCTGGCGTCGTGGTAGTCCTCGATCAGGCGCTGGGATTCTTTGAGGATGTCGCTTTCTTTCTCTACCACCGAGTCTGGCGGCAGGCCGCCCTGGCTGCGGCCGACACTCATGCTGCCGCGGGCGGCGTGAAAGCGCATGCCGATCTCGCCGGCGGCGTGGATGCTGTCGTCCAGCTTGCAGCCGTTGGGGTAAATGTACAGGTGGTCGCTGGAGGTGGTGCAGCCGGAGAGAATCAGCTCGGCCATGGCGGTCTGGGTGGACACCGCGATCATTTCCGGCGTCAGGCGCGCCCATATCGGGTACAGATTTTCCAGCCAGTTGAACAGCTCACCATCCTGCGCGGCCGGCACCACGCGGGTGAGGCTCTGGTACATATGGTGGTGGGTATTGACCAGGCCGGGAATGACCACCTTGCCGGTCATGTCCAGCACCACATCGGCGGTGGCCGGCAGCGTGTCGCTGGGGCCGACCTGCTTGATCAAATTGTCTTCGATATACAGGCCACCGCGACGAATCTCGCGGCGTTCGCCGTCCATGGTCACTAACAGTTCAGCGTTCTTGACCAATAAAGTCTTGGGCATGGGTAAGGCTCCCCCTTGGAGGCCAATTTCAACGAGCGGTTTGGGTCATGCGGAGTTCGTCGCTGGGACGCGGGCTCTGGCGAGCCTGATTGACGTGGAGCGACGTTCGCAGAAGACGCTCAGGGGGTTCGAGCAGCACGGCATGTTGCATGGCTTGAGACCAACGCAATACACACCGGCGATTACCGGTGTCGTAGGCGCGCAAATAATGTAACCAGGAACGCTGACTTTTGTATACAAAAAATATGCAGCGCTGCTGATAGCTACAACAGCGTTTTGGCCAACGTGGCTGCCGAGAGCAACACCAGCACACCACCAATCAACAGGTGCAACGACATGGGCTTGCGGCGGAACAATAACTGCCCTGCCACATTGCCCAATAACGCCGGCACCAGCAGGCTGGCAGCCAGTTGCAGGTGTGCCAGGCTCAGCACCTGCAACCACCACAAACTCGCCAGGGCCAGTACATCGCTCACGGCAAAAAATACGATGGCGGTGCCGCGCACGCTGGCGGGTGACAGGCCACTGCGCAGCAGATACACCACGACGGGCGGTCCTCCGGCTGACGCCATGGCCGTCACCAAGCCGGAAACAAAGCCCGCCGGCATGGCCCACTTCGTCGCCATCGGGCGGCCCGCAACTGGCTGACGGAACAGCACCAGCACGCCGCCCAGCAAGCACATCAGCGCCACCACCGGCGCCATCCACTGTTCCGGCAACCGTGCCAAGGCCAGCGAGCCTACCGGCACCGCCAACAGCATGCCGGCCAGCAAGCGCAGGCCCACGCCGGCATCAAAGGTTTTGCGCGCGCCTGGCCAGAGGCTGACGCTGCACACCAGGTCCAGCAGCAACACCACCGGAATGGCCAGAGCCGGCGGGCTGACAGTGAGCAAGCCCAGCGCCAGCACCATGGAAAAACCAAAGCCGCTGTAACCGCGCAGCAGGCCGGCGGCAAAGGCCAGAATCAACAACATGTCAGGCGCCCCTGATGGTGGAGGGCTGACTGTAGGATTGAGACCGAGCGTGGCGAGAGAGCCAGTTGGGAGCAGTGGTTGAGCCAGCCTCGATTAGCATCAGCAGCACTACGCACCATTTCAGCCCATAGACCTTGCGGCGCACCAAAAGCGCGCACACGCCCTGTAGCAGCGACCCAGCAAAAACCTGATCAATACGCCAACAAATTCCCCGCGCTCGCCACCTCCAGCCTTTCATCGCACTACTTCGGCGCAAAAGGCACGGCTATTGCTCTAGCCTGCAACAGTCCGAATTAACCAAGAAGCTGATGAACGCACCGTTGCCCCCTGCCCTGTTCACCCCCAACTGGTACGCCGAGCTGGAGCTGGCCTATGCCCGTCAGGGCGATAGCACGCGCCCGGTAATGCGTCGCCACCAGGGCCCGCTGCGGGTGCAGAAGCACTTGTATGCCGAGGGCCCGGAGGTGTGTCAGCACATCATCGTGCACCCGCCGGGCGGCATTGCTGGCGGCGACCGTTTGAATATCAGCGTGCAGGTGCAGGAGCAGGCTTGGGCGCAGCTCACCAGCCCCGGTGCGGCCAAGTGGTACCGCGCCGCCGGCCCGGCGTATCAGCAGCTCGATGTACAGGTTGCAGCCGGCGCCACCCTGGAATGGCTGCCGCAGGAAACCATTGTGTACGCCGCCGCCCAGGCCGAACTCACTACCCGTATCGAACTGCAGGGCGATGCCAACCTGCTGTACTGGGACATGGTCGCCCTCGGCCGCCCCGCTGCCGGCGAGCGCTTCGACAAGGGCCACTTTCAGGCCCACCTGGATATCCGCCGCGACGGTAAGCTGCTCTGGCATGAACGCCAACGCGTGGTCGGTGGCGACGGCCTGCTCGACTCGCCCATTGGGCTGGCCGGCAACCCGGTGTTTGCCACGTTGTTGATTACCGGCGACCTGGCCCCCGAGTTACTCGAACACTGCCGCGAACTCTGCGCCGGACCCCATGCCCGGGTGCGCGGTGACCTCAGCCAATTGCCGGGCCTGGTGGTTGCACGGTGCCTCGCTGTCGAGGCGCTGCATGCGCGGGCCTGGCTGATCGACCTCTGGCGTGTGCTGCGCCCTGCCCTGCTGGGCCGCGCTGCCGTACCGCCGCGAATCTGGAGTACCTGACCGATGGACCTGAGCCCACGCGAAAAAGACAAGCTGCTGATATTCACCGCCGGCCTGGTGGCCGAGCGCCGTCTGGCGCGGGGGGTGAAACTTAACTACCCCGAGGCCATGGCCTATATTTCCGCCGCGCTGCTCGAAGGCGCGCGCGATGGCCGCACCGTGGCCGAGCTGATGCATTTCGGCACCACCCTGCTTACCCGTGAACAAGTGATGGAAGGCATCGCGGAAATGATTCCGGAAATCCAGATTGAAGCGACGTTTCCCGATGGCACCAAACTGGTAACCGTGCACCAGCCCATCGCCTGAGAAAAAGAAGAGAGCCCATGATTATTCGCGACGCCGTCCCGGCCGACCTGCCCGCCATCCGCGACATCTTCAATGACGCAGTCCTCAACACCACCGCCATCTGGATGGACGCAGTGGTCGATCTTGCCAACCGCGAGGCCTGGTTCGCCGCCCGCGCCCAGCAGGGCTACCCGATCCTGGTGGTCGTCGATGAAGCCAATGCGGTGGTGGGCTACGCCTCCTATGGCGACTGGCGGCCGTTCGACGGTTTCTGCAACACCGTCGAGCACTCGGTGTATGTGCGCAGTGACCAGCGCGGCAAGGGCGTCGGCCCATTGCTGATGCGCGCTCTTATCGAGCGCTGCAAAGCGGGTGGCAAACACGTGATGGTGGCGGCCATCGAAAGCGGCAACGCGGCCTCGATTCGCCTGCATGAGCGCCTGGGCTTTATCACCACCGGGCAGATGCCGCAGGTGGGCCGCAAGTTCGGACGCTGGCTGGACCTGACCTTTATGCAACTGATCCTGACCCCTGAAAGGAGCGCGCCATGATTCCCGGTGAATACCAGATCCAGCCCGGCGACATCGAACTCAACGTGGGGCGGCGCACCGCCACGGTGAACGTCGCCAACAGCGGCGACCGCCCGATTCAGGTGGGCTCGCACTTTCACTTTTTCGAAACCAACGACGCCCTCGCCTTCGACCGTGCCGTGGCCCGTGGCATGCGCCTGAATATTCCGGCCGGCACCGCCGTGCGCTTTGAGCCGGGGCAGTCGCGTGATGTGGAACTGGTGGAGCTGGCAGGTGGGCGCCGGGTGTTCGGCTTCGCCGGGCGGGTGATGGGCGATCTTTAAAAGAGCCCCTCACCCCAGCCCTCTCCCGCAAGCGGGAGAGGGGGCGTTGGAGGTACGAACGCCGCTTGGCTCCCTTCGCCCACTTGTGCGAGAGGGGCTGGGGGTGAGGGCAAGAGATTACGCAGAAGCACTTCTGGGAAACCGATTATGAAAATCAGCAGACAAGCCTACGCCGATATGTTCGGCCCCACCGTCGGCGATAAGGTGCGCCTGGCCGATACCGAACTGTGGATCGAGGTGGAGAAAGATTTCACCGTCTACGGCGACGAAGTGAAATTCGGCGGCGGCAAAGTGATTCGTGACGGCATGGGCCAGAGCCAACTGTGCGCAGCCGATGTGGTCGACACCGTGATCACCAACGCGCTGATCATCGACCACTGGGGCATCGTCAAAGCCGACGTCGGCCTCAAGGGCGGCCGCATCGCCGCCATCGGCAAAGCCGGCAACCCGGACATTCAACCGGACGTGACCATCGCCATCGGCGGTGCCACCGAAGTGATCGCCGGCGAAGGCATGATTCTCACCGCCGGCGGCATCGACACCCATATCCACTTCATCTGCCCGCAGCAGATCGAAGAAGCGCTTATGAGCGGCACCACCACCATGATTGGTGGCGGCACCGGCCCTGCCACCGGAACGTACGCCACCACCGTAACGCCGGGGCCGTGGCACATGGCGCGCATGCTACAGGCCGCCGATGCTTTCCCGATGAACATCGGTTTTACCGGCAAGGGCAACGTCAGCCTGCCGGAGCCATTGATCGAGCAGGTCAAAGCCGGCGCCATTGGCCTGAAGTTGCATGAAGACTGGGGCACCACGCCTGCGGCCATCGACAACTGCCTGAGCGTGGCCGACCAGTACGACGTGCAGGTGGCCATTCACACCGACACCCTCAACGAATCCGGGTTTGTCGAAACCACCCTGGGCGCCTTCAAGGGTCGCACCATCCACACCTACCACACCGAGGGTGCCGGTGGCGGCCACGCGCCGGACATCATCAAGGCCTGCAGCCTGCCCAACGTGCTGCCCAGTTCCACCAACCCGACCCGGCCGTTCACCCGCAACACCATCGACGAACACCTGGACATGCTGATGGTTTGCCATCACCTGGACCCCAGCATTGCCGAAGACGTGGCCTTCGCCGAAAGCCGCATTCGCCGCGAGACCATCGCCGCCGAAGACATCCTGCATGACCTCGGCGCCTTCTCCATGATCAGCTCCGACAGCCAGGCCATGGGCCGGGTTGGCGAGGTGATCACGCGCTGCTGGCAGACCGCCGACAAGATGAAAAAACAACGCGGCGCGCTGCCCGGTGATGGCGTTGGCAACGACAACTTCCGGGTCAAACGCTATATCGCCAAGTACACCATTAACCCGGCCATCACCCATGGCATCAGCCATGAAGTGGGCTCGATTGAAGTGGGCAAATTTGCGGACCTTGTGCTGTGGCGCCCAGCGTTTTTCGGCGTAAAACCGACCCTGATTCTCAAAGGCGGCGCGATTGCCGCAAGCCTCATGGGCGATGCCAACGCGTCGATTCCCACACCACAACCGGTGCACTACCGCCCCATGTTCGGCAGCTACGGCGGATTGCTGCACGCCACCAGCTTGACCTTTATCAGCCAGGCAGCGATGGACCTCGGCGTGCCTGAGCAATTGGGCTTGAAGAAGCTGATTGGCGTAGTGAAAGGTTGCCGCACCGTGCAGAAGAGCGACTTGATCCACAACGACTACACCCCGCAGATCGACGTGGACCCGCAGACCTATCAGGTGAAAGCCGACGGGCAATTGCTGTGGTGTGAAGCGGCCGATGAACTGCCGATGGCGCAGCGGTATTTTCTGTTTTAAACCACCCTACCAACGTCATCCCAGCGCAGGCTGGGATGACGGGGTGTTGGGGGAGATAGTCGTTACCCGCGGCTCAACCGCAACAACGCCAGGCAGTCCTCGGCATACCACGGCGCAGCGGTATTTCTTGTTTTAAACCACTACTTCCCGCCCTTACCACCGTCATCCCAGCGCAGACTGGGATCCAGGTTTTTGCAGTGGGTCGCAAATCGAGCTCCATCCAACATTCTGGATCCCAGCCTTCGCTGGGATGACGGGGTGTTGGGGGAGATAGTCGTTACCGGCGGCTCAACCGCAACAATGCCAGGCAGTCCTCGGCATACCAAGGCGCAGCGGTATTTCTTGTTTTAAACCACTACTTCCCGCCCTTACCACCGTCATCCCAGCGCAGACTGGGATCCAGGTTTTTGCTGTGGGTCGCAAATCGAGCTCCATCCAATATTCTGGATCCCAGCCTTCGCTGGGATGACGGGGTGTTGGGGGAGATAGTCGTTACCCGCGGCTCAACCGCAACAATGCCAGGCAGTCCTCGGCATACCAAGGCGCAGCGGTATTTCTTTTTTTAAACCACTACTTCCCGCCCCTACCACCGTCATCCCAGCGCAGGCTGGGATCCAGATTTTTGCAGTGGATCGCGAATTGAGCTCCATCCAACATTCTGGATCCCAGCCTTCGCTGGGATGACGGGGTGTTTGGGGGGAGATAGTCGTTACCCGCGGCTCAACCGCAACAACGCCAGGCAGTCCTCGGCATACCAAGGCGCAGCGGTAATTCTTGTTTTAAACCACTACCTATCGCCCCTATCACCGTCATCCCAGCGCAGGCTGGGATCCAGATTTTTGCAGTGGGTCGCGAATTGAGCTCCATCCAACATTCTGGATCCCAGCCTTGCTGGGATGACGGGGTGTTGGGGGGAGATAGTCGTTACCCGCGGCTCAACCGCAACAACGCCAGGCAGTCCTCGGCATACCAAGGCGCAGCGGTAATTCTTGTTTTAAAGCACAACCTCAAAGCTGACACCGTCATCCCAGCGCAGGCTGGGATCCAGATTTTTGCAGTGGGTCGCGAATCGAACCCCATCCAACATTCTGGATCCCAGCCTTCGCTGGGATGACGGGGTGTTTGGGGGGGAGATAGTCGTTACCCGCGGCTCAACTGCAACAGCGCCAGACAATCCTCGGCATACCAATCGGCCAGCTCCGGCCACAGATTTTCTGGCACATTCACCAGCACCGTATGCGTGCCCGCCGCGCGGCCACTGTCCAGGTCAAAGCGGTAATCCCCCACCATCACCATCTCACTCGGCGCCACCTGCCATTGCTCGGCCAGGTGCAACAACCCGCCAGGGTGCGGCTTGGGTGGCGCTTCGTCGCGGCCGAGAATATCCACCGTGGCAAAACAGTCGCCCAGGCCAATCGCCTCCAACGTCAGCAGCGCCAGTGAGTGCGCATTGCGGGTCAGAATGCCCAACTGGTGGCCGCGCCCGTGCAGCTCACGCACCAGCTCGATAGCCCCCGGCGCTGCTTGCGCATTCACCGCCAGCTCGCGCTCATGCTCCATCAGCCAGGCATGTTTGGCCGCGGCCACTTCGGCAGGCAATGCCGCCAGGTGATGAAGAATGTCGTCTTCGGCGGGAATCTCCAGTTCACGGCGAATGGCCGCGAAGTCATGCACGGCGATGGTCAGGGTGCCATCCATATCGAACACCCAGTGACGGATCGGGGCCAGGCTCATCGGTTAACTCCAGCGCGAGGGGAGCGGCGGAGTATACGGGGTCGGGCTCAAGCGCATCGAGGCTGGAGCTTCTCCTGCAAGGTACGGTGAGCCGTTGTAGGAGAGGCTTCAGCCTCGAATCCTGCAAACGAAGAACTCAATAGCTCAGCGTCATGATCACGTTGTCTTGATACGCCCCCGCTGGGACATTGTTCTGCGTCGCATCCACCGCCGCATCAAAGGTGAAGCTCTGCCCCAACCCCGTTCCCAGAAACGCCATGGGCTGCGTGGCGTTCCAGATCACCGTGGTATTGGGCTGGTAGAGGTTGTAACGCATGCGGTTGGCGCCGCTGGCCATCTGGCGCCAGGGTGCCGAGTAGTTCCCACCGTTGTCGAAACTGACGCTGTAACCCTCGTTGTTGGTGCAGGTGACATTGACGGTCTGGGTGAACTTGGTGAACTGATTGACCAACGCTTTACTGCCGAAATCGACGTCGAGCGTGGCGGTGTTGATCAGGCAGGACTTGGTCACCACCAGCGTCAGCGTGGCACTGGTCAGTACACCCGTGCCCCAGTTGGTAGGGTCACTACAGAGTTCCACCACTACCGTGACGCACCCTTGCACTAGCCCTGGCGAACGGCTCCAGGCGCATGCCCCGAGCACGCCGGCGTCGCAGATGGCGTAATACCAACGGAAACTCACCGTGCCGGTGTAGGTGCCGGCCTGCACGTTGGGGCCCATCGGCACGGTGAAATACAGGGCGATGCCGTTGCTGCCCCCGCCCAGCGACAGCACGGTCAGGCCAGTCGCCGTGCCGGTCACACCGTTTTGCAAGGGTGCGCCGCCCTGGGTAGTGCTGACGGTGTAGGGAATCGAGTAGCCGCCATTGGTCAGGTTCAAACTGGCGGTGTTGAGCATCAGCCTTACATACGACCCCGATAGCAAGGACAGCCCGCCGGTGCAACTGATACCCGAAGCGCCGTAGTTCCCCATGGTGGTGGTTTGCAGCGCCAGCGAGCTGACGGTGCCAAGGCTGACATTGGTGGCGGAGGTGACACACGCGGCGTGCGCCACGCCGCCGCTGCCCACCAGCAGCAGACACAACAAGCCGCGTCGAGCCTGCGCCCAGATCCGTTTCATACGCTGCTGTATTCCATCCATGTTGCACTCCCAGAGGATCACCGGCAGGTCAACGGACCGACCAGACTCACTTCTTCATTGGTATTGGCCAGGGCAAACGCCGCCCCGCATTGCTGGCCATCAGGCCGGGTTACACGCAGCTGGTTTTGCGCCTGCAAGCCTTCGAAATACACCAGGCCGTCCCAGCCGACGAAGGCACGCAGGTGGGTGCCTTCAACCGTCACCTCGCTGCCACGCGGGATCACTTCGCCGCGTGAATCGATCAACACAATGCTGGCGGCCACCACGCGCCGCAGGTCGAAACTGAGCAAGGCGCCGCTGCCCTGGTGCACCGCAATTTTGTTTTCAACCTGGGGGACGCGCATGTTCGCCGGCAGGCCAAGCGGGTCGATCTCGTATTGGCCGCCGTAGTAAGACGGTACCGAGGGCACCAGCAGATGGCCGTTGCTGTTGGTGTTGCCCATCAACTGATGTTCGAAGCTCACCGGCACATCACTAACGCCGTTAGTGCTGATCAGTACGAAAGCGTCATCCACGCGGTTGCCGGGAAACACATCGCCGTCCATGGCGATCAACGAACCGGTGACATCGCCCCACTGGGTCAGCCGCCCGTTATCGCGGTACACCCCACCTTGTACCTGGGCATAGGGCGTGCGCCAGGTGACGTCGGCCTGTTCGTAGGTGCTGTCGCCCGTGGCGTAGCCGAGGTTGTAGCCCACGCCGCCGCTGGTGGGCGCGGTGCGACCAAAGTTGACCCGTTCGCGAAACTGGCCCTGGGTATCGCGCTCCACACTGGCGCTGAAGGTGGAGCGCACATCGAATGGAACGATCAGTTGCAGCACCGCTGAATAGCCCTCGCCATCCAGGTCGCGGTTCATCGCCACGTACATACTGCTGTTGCCCCACAGGCTGCGCGAGAACGACAGGTTGACCAGGCGGGTGCGCTGGCCGTCCATGGTTTCACTGGCGAAGTAGCCGATGCCCACGTTGCCGATATCGCCGGGGCTGAAGGAAAAGGTCACCTGGTCGGTGGTTTTGGCCAGGCTCAGTTCGTCGCGGCCAAGCTCAAGGGCGCTGAGCATGCTGACGTCGACAAACTTTTCGTTGCGTTGCACATGCTGGGCGCCAAAGCCAAAGGTGTTCGAGTAATAGCTGTAGCCGACGTTGGTTTGCAGGCCTTTCTTGCCCTCGTACTGGCTTTGCGCAACCGAGGTGCTGAGGGTGCCGGCGTTGCCCAGGCCGATGGTGGCCCCGACGCCGCCCAGGCGCAGTTCTTCGCCCACTTCGGCGTGGGTTTCGGCAGTGAAGTAATCAGTCAGGCCGTAGCGGAAGGTGCCGCTGCTGACCGGCGTGCCGTAGGAGAAATTTTCCTGGCCGTAGTCCTCGCGAATCTTGCCCACCGACAGTGAGTAGTCGTACAGGTCTTTTTGCAGCAGGGAGTTGGTCACGTAAAACGGCACATCGGTGGCCACCTGACGGCCCAGCGCATCGGTGGTGACCACGGTGGCGTTACCCGCTCCGCTGATATAGGGCACGTTGCTGACGGTGTAGGGGCCGGGGTTGATCTGGTCGCTGCTGACCTTGGCGTTGTTGATAAACAGGTCCACCGAGGTGGGCACCGCCGCTTCGCCGGTAAAGCGCGGCAAGGGGTAGGTGATCAGGTCCGGGCGCAGGGCAAAGTTGCGTGACACCTGCACACCGCCCAGGCGCACGGCGCTGTTCCAGGTGAGAGCGCCAGTAATCAGGTCGCCGGCGATATAGCGGGTCATGGTTTCCTGATTGTTGTAGCGCCAGTAGGTGTCATAGCGCATGTAGCCGTCCTGGTCGGCACCCAGGTCATTGAAGCTGTGGCGGTACACGCCGGTGTTGCCTACAACGCCGGCGCTGCCGAACACGCGCTGCTCGAGAAAACCACTGAGGTAGTGACTGCCCTCTTCGGTGTCGTTGTAGTAGGCGTCGTAGTTGAACAGCAGGCCGAACGAGCTTTGCGCCGGCACCGCGGCATACACCGAGCGCTCGCCCAGTTGCTGGTCGGGTAGCCAGTCGCTGGGCAGCACCAGTTTCAGGCGCTGCAGTTCCTGGTCGTAGGAAAATTGCAGCCCGGTGATGGTATCCAGGGCCAACCCGCCGCTGGCGCCGTCGGGCAGGCGTACGCCGACCGCAAGCAAGTCTTCGCTGCTGACGAAGTAGCGCTCACCACGAACAGTCACCTGGGCCACACGGTCGCTGGGCAATTCATTCACCACCAACTCCAGAAAAAGGGTGTACTCACCCGCTGTTGCCGCCACGTCGGGCGCGGTAGCCGGGGCCGGCTCGGGCTGCGCGGCACCCGGCGCCTGCATTCGGGCGGCGGGAACGGTATCGGCCGGTGTCACAGCGCCTGGCAAGGTCGGCGCTGAAGCCGGTACCGGCACCGCCGCCAAGGCATCTCGCAGTGGCCAGGGCATGGCACTGGCCGGTTTTACCGGGTCAGCTGCGGCCTGTGGCGCAGCAGGCATTAGCGCGTTGTTTGTGGGTGCCGCGGCATCGGCGGCGGCCAGGGCATCGCGCAATGGCCCGGGAATGGGTCTGGCCCCTTCAGCCGCACGCACGGGTGGCCCGACCCCCAGCAGCAACAACGCCAGCAGCACAAACGCCGGATGCACGAGGCCAGCGCATCGCCTGCCTGGCGATGGCGTTTGCTCGTCCCTGATGTTCTGCACGCGGCTCTCGCGCGATCAGTGCGGTGAAATGGGCTGGATATCCGCCAGCTCGTTTATTCGTGCTTCCAGGGCAAAAGCGTTGCCCGCCACCGTCGTCGGCAACTCCCAGCGCATTCGTGCGCCGGGCAATACATAGCCAAGCAAGCCTTCGGCGATCACGGTTTTCTTGCCGCCTTGGGTCACCGCCACGCTCGCCAGCCGGGCATGTGCAGGGCCTTGATTGTTGAGCTCCAGATAGCGCTTGCCGCCCTCGTTTTGCACCTGAAAACGCAGGTCTGGTTGCAGCAGTTGAATACCGGGGGTCGGCTTGGCGGCGGCACTGGCGAGGCCGGCGCCATCGCCAAAGACAAACAGCGGCACCGAATAACGCATCTGGAACTTCACCCCCAGCGCCGCATCCGTCTTGGCATCGGGCGGCAGCAATTCATCCACCAGCACGCGAAAGGTCTGCTCGCTGGCAGCGGGCACCGGTTGCATTTTCATCAGGCGGATCATCTGCCGCTTGCCGGGCTCAATGGTGACCGCCGGCGGGCTGGCCACCACGGCGCGCTGGGCGCTGAGCTGGTCGCCGTAGTTGGCCTGGTTCCAGGCCAGTACCCGCACCTGCAAGGCGATGGGCGCCTGGCCGCGATTTTCCAACCACAACGCTGCCGCTTTCTGCGCGCTTTCAATCTGCGGATTGATCGGCCAGATCAACACGGAGCTGGCGGCTTGCGCCAGGCCACTGGTGAGTAGCAGCAAGGCGAGGATGGGCAGTATCCGAGAACGACTCCATTCGGCCATGGGTAACTCCTGTTTTTTAATTATGCGGCTCAGTAGGTGATGGTCACTGTCACTGTGTCGTTGTAAATCCCCGCTGAAGGCATAGGCGTGACCGCGAACAAACGCGCGAATACCGGATAGGCCACCGTGGCGGTGCCGGCAGGAAACGTCAGGCTTTTCACCGTGCCGCCATTGGACCCATTACCCCAAATGGTAGTACCTGCATCTTGGTAGAGCTGGTAACGCAAGGTTTCGCTGCCCTTGATCAGAAAACGACCAGCGGAAATATTGGTGGCATTGAGGCCAGCGCTGAGGCCGATGGTGAGCGATGTACCCGGCGTGCACTGCAGCAGGATGGAGTCCGCGCCGGTGCTGCTGGTGACATCGACATTGCTGGGCAGCAGGCTGACCTGGCCGAAGCTGATGTTGCCGTAGCTGGTGACATCCGCAGCCCCGGAGCCAAGGATGCAGCCGTTGACGATGGCAGCCTTGACCACGAAGGCCTTGTTGATGGGGACGTCGTTGACGCCGGTGTCAGCCCAGCTCCGTGCGTTGAGCAGGCACAGCAAGGCCGCCAGAAACAGGTAACGCAACGACCAGCCGCTCATTACCAACTCACAGTTACGGTGATGGTGTCGGTGTACGTGCCCGGGGTCGGTGCTGCCTGTTTTGGCACACGGCCAAACACTTGCAGGTATTGGTCGGCCCCGGTGCCGGTGCCGGTTACGCCGGTGGTGTTATCCCAGATGGTGGTGTAGGCCGCCGACGTGTAGAGGTTATAAGTGATCTGCGCCGAGGCCGGGCCGGTCATGCGCCGTGTCGCCACATTACCGCTGCCGCCGGCACTGAGCAGCACCCGATACGGGGTGTTGAGCAGGCAGTTAACCCGCAGCGAGCCGTTGCCAACGCTGCTGGCCACCGATACGAGGGCATTGAGGGAGAAGTAGGTGCCAAAATTCAAGGTGCCGAACTGGCCCAGCGTAACCGGTGCCGTGCTGCCGGCACTGCACGCCGGCAACACCTCGGCGCTCAGGCCGATAGTGGCGGATTTGGTAACGCTGTAGGCGGCCGGGCTGCAACTGAGCATGCTCAACAGCAGCCACGCCCCCCGAAAATCGCGAAGGCAACGCATGGCAATTCCTGGCAGAGAAGAGGTGCTTCCGTGTCGCGTTGGTGGCGAAACCCTCGTAATGACCCGGCTACGGGCGGACTTGCGCTGTTACCAGGTAATGGTGACTTGCACTGTGTCGGTGTAGGTACCGGTGGCCGGGGTGGTCTGGTTGGGTACCCGGCCGTAAACCACCATGTCCTGGTTGGCGCCGTTGCCGACCCCGGCCAATGCGGTGCCGCCGTTGGTGCCATTGCCCCATGGAGTAGACCGCGCGGCGTCCTGGTACAGGTTGTAGAGCACGTAATTGCCGCCGCTGGCCATACGCCGCTGAGTGCCGGTGCTGTTGAGGCCCGAGTTCAGTGCCACGCTGTAGTTGGTGGCGTTGGCGCATTCGATACCGAAGGAGCTGCCGGCAGTGGCACCTACCGACTGCGCGTCGATGTTGTTGGCCAGGCTTGGGTACGAACCGAAAGTAATGCTGCCGAAATTGTTGGTGGTGGCATTGCTGGTGCCGTTATTCACGGTGCAGCCGGCGCCAATGATGATCTGGATGCCCAGTTGACCCTGCACGGTTCCCGCAGCCTCAACGTTCAAGGCCATGGGTACAAGCAGCACTGCAGGGAGCAGCAGAAAGCGGCGTTTCATGTCTAAGAACTCCTACGAAATTAGTCGTGTATTCACGCTTGGTTGGAAGTTAGTAGACTTTCGGCCGCTTTCAAAACAACTTTATGGCGTCAACGATCAATCATTGAACCGGCCAACTAACGCGCGTTTCACGTAAGTGTTTGTTCTATGTACCGGACAGTTAGTTGTGTAGGAAATAATAGCCATGACCTATAGCCAATGTCCTACATAACATTACGATGAGAAGGGCCACCTAAAAACAAGCGAAGCGTCGTATTTCGTGGGATTGGAACCCGACTAACGGCAAAACGCCATGTCAGATAAACAATTGTGTTAATGGGCTTTTTAGTTAGTCGGCCGACGAACTAACCATCAAGAGAAGTGCAGTTATATATAGCCAGTCGCACTAACCCATATTTCAAATCTGTTTTTAAACGAGCAAGTTGACGATGTGCGGCAGTGCAACTTTCAACGGCAACTATCCCATCAGGGATAGTTGCCGTGCGCCGGTTTATTACCGCCAGTCTTCCCGAACACGGGTCAAACCTTCCTGCGCCACCGAGGCCACCAACTGGCCGGCGCGGTTAAAGATGCTGCCGCGGGCAAAGCCGCGACCGTTGCCCGACCACGGGCTATCCATGGCGTACAGCAGCCAGTCATCCATGCGCAGGTCGGCATGGAACCACAGGGAATGATCGAGGCTGGCCACCTGCATAAACTTCTGAAACACCGACACACCGTGGGGCAGCATAGAGGTGGTCAGCAGGTTGAAGTCCGAGGCGTAACCGAGCAGGTATTTGTGTAACTGACGCTCGTCCGGCAGGGTGCCGTCGGCGCGAAACCACACGTACTTCACCGGTTCACGCACCACCGGCTCGAAAGGGTTGCCGCTGGTGACCGGGCGAATTTCAATCGGCTTGGGGCTGGTGGCACGCTCCAGCATGCGCGCAGGAATAAACGCAGCAGCCTCACCCGCCAGCTCGGTTTCCGAACGAAAGTTTTCCGGGCCAGGCACATCGGGCATCTGAATCTGATGGCTGAAGCCTTCTTCATCGGCCTGGAACGAGGCGCTGCAGGTAAAGATCGGCGCGCCTTTCTGAATGGCCGTTACGCGGCGGGTACTGAAGCTGCCGCCATCGCGCACGCGGTCCACCAGGTACACCACCGGCAAACTGGCGTCACCCGGGCGCAAAAAATAGCCGTGCAAGGAATGCACATGACGCTCGGGCTCAACTGTCTGGCTGGCCGCCGACACGCATTGGCCCAGTACCTGGCCACCGTAGAGCTGGCGAAAACCAAGGTCCTGGCTGACGCCACGGAACATGTTTTCCTCGATCTGCTCCAGGCTCAGCAACGCCACCAGATCATCGAGTAGTTGGCTCATCGGTTATTCCTCATCACGCATTTATTCAGGCTGGGGAAATGGTAATGGCTTTGCCCGCCGATGTCGGCCTTCACGGTAAAAAAGGCCGGTGGCCATCAGTCCAACCTCGGCGGCTTTTGCGCCAACCATTGCGCGCGGCTGATGCGATACAGCACATGGGCGCGCAGCGGGTGATCGGCCGGCAGATTGGGGTGCTGGAAGTCATCCGCCTGCCTGCGCTGCATGCCGATGCGCTCCATTACCGCTCGCGAGGGCGTGTTGGCCGGCACGGTAAAGGCCACCACTTCGGGCAACCGCAACTGCTCGAACGCGCACGCCAGCGATGCCCGCGCCGCTTCAGTGGCAAAGCCTTGGCCCCAGGCGCTGCGCGCTAACCGCCAGCCAATTTCGATGGTGGGGCTACCCGGCGTGCAAAACGGCGCGTCGAAACCCACGACCCCCAGCCCGGTGAAACCGATAAAAGCCCCGGTGTCTTTGCGCTCCAACGCCCACAGGCCAAACCCATGTTCAGCGATATGGGCATGCACGCGCTCCATCAACGCGGCGGCTTCGGCGGTGCTTTGGGTGGCGGGGAAAAAACGCATCACCTCGGGGTCGGCGACCATTTCGGCGAAGGGCGTCAGGTCTTCCGGCCGCCAGGCGCGCAGCAGCAGGCGGTCGGTGTGCAGTTCTATCGGTTTAGTCATGACAACATCCTGTCTGGCGAGTGGCTTGAGGTCGCCCGGCCCTGCGGGGATACTGGCGGCCTCTTTTACCTGGTTGAGTGTATGCGTCTGCCCCTGGTCTATCACGACGACTACAGCCCGCCCTTTCCGGCCGACCATCGTTTTCCGATGGAAAAATTCCGCCTGCTGCGCGACCACCTGATCGACAGCGGCCTGACCACCGATGCTCAGTTAATTCGCCCGGACATCTGCCCGGCCGACATTCTCGCCCTGGCCCACGAGCCCAGCTATATCGAGCGTTTTCTCAGCGGCGATCTCAGCCGCGACGAACAACGCCGCCTCGGCCTGCCCTGGAGCGAGGCATTGGCGCGGCGCACCGTGCGCGCGGTCGGCGGCTCGCTACTGACCGCCGAGCTTGCGCTGCAACACGGCCTGGCCTGCCACCTGGCCGGCGGCACCCACCACGCCCATTACGATCACGCCGCCGGATTCTGCATTTTCAACGACCTGGCAATCATCAGCCGCTACCTACTGGCCGCGGGCCGGGTGCAGCGTGTGTTGATCTTCGACTGCGATGTGCACCAGGGCGACGGCACGGCGCGCATTCTCGCTGACACGCCGGAGGCCATCACCGTATCGCTGCACTGCGAAAAAAATTTCCCCGCGCGCAAGGCCGAGAGTGACTGGGATATTGCGCTGCCCATGGGCATGGGCGATGCCGACTACTTGAAGGTGGTCGACGACACCCTTAATTATTTGTTGCCGCTGTATCAACCCGACCTGGTGCTGTATGACGCCGGCGTGGATGTGCACAAGGACGATGCCCTGGGCTATCTGCAACTAACCGACAAGGGCGTGGCCGAACGGGACGAACGCGTGATCCGCCATTGCCTGGAGCGGGATATTCCCGTGATGGGGGTGATTGGCGGCGGTTACGACAAGGACCGTGTGGCCCTGGCCAGGCGCCACGGGCTGCTTCATCACAGTGCCAACCGTGTCTGGCAAAGCCAGCACTGAACACTCCTTCAAGGCAAACAAACCCATGTACTACGGCGAAAAATTCAACGCCTGGACCCACCTGATCGGCGCCGTACTGGCCGCCATCGGCGCGGTCTGGTTACTGGTGCTGGCGAGCTTTACGGGCGATGCCTGGAAGATCGTCAGCGTGGCCATCTATGGCGTCACCCTGGTGCTGCTCTACAGCATCTCCACCGTCTACCACAGCGTGCAGGGTCCTTCGAAACGGCTGCTGCAAAAGCTCGATCATTTGTCCATTTACCTGCTGATTGCCGGCAGCTACACGCCGTTCTGCCTGATTACCTTGCGCGGGCCCTGGGGTTGGACGCTGTTCGGCATCGTCTGGGGCCTGGCCGTGATCGGCATGCTGCAGGAAATCAAACCGCGCTCGGAGGCGCGGGTGCTGTCGCTGATCATTTATGCGGTGATGGGTTGGATCGTGCTGATCGCGGTAAAACCGCTGATTGCCGCCCTGGGCATGACCGGCTTCAAATGGCTGGCCGCCGGCGGTGTGTTGTACACCGTCGGCATCATCTTCTTCGCCAACGACAGCCGCTTCCGCCACTGGCACGGTATCTGGCACCTGTTCGTAATGGCCGGCAGCTTGCTGCACTTTGTCGCCATCCTGTTCTTTGTGCTGTAACCCTGGGGGAAACATCCGGCAACTTTCGTTTTCGACTTGAAAGAGGTTCAACGCCACTGCGCTTCTTCAACGACCGGGCGTACACCAAGCTCTGCCCCCCCCCTCTGGTTGAATAGGAAGCCCTGCCATGAAGTCCGTTACAGCCCCCTTTCACCTCATTGCCAGCGCCGCATGGCTAGCCTTGAGCATCGGCACGCTCAACAGCGCGACGGCCGCAACCCAGACCGGCGACTTAGAGCTGGTTGCCCAATTGCCGATTCGCCCTGGCAATGTCGCCCCGGCGCCCAACAACCGTCTTTTCGCCACCGTACATCCATTGGGCGCCCCTGGCCCCGCGCAACTGATTGAAATCATCGACAGCACGCACTATCAACCCTGGCCCCACGCCGCCATCCAACGAGGCACCGCTACCGCCAGCGACGAAAAAATCGACAGCCCATTGGGCATCGTCGTCGACAGCAAAAATCGCCTGTGGATAACCGACATGGGCCTGAGCCTGGGCAAAACCCGCGTGTGGGGTTTCGACATCGACAGCGGCCGCGAGCTGTATCGCATCGAGCTGCCGCAAGCCATCGCGCCCAAAGGCAGCTTCGTGCAAGAACTGGCCGTGGATGACCAGGCCGGCTGGGTCTACCTCGCCGATATCGCCAACCCCGGTCTGATTGCCGTTGAAATCGCCACTGGCAAGGCACGTCGTTTCAGCGGCCACCCCGCGCTGCAAGCGGAGCCAGAAGCGAAGATGATCATCGGCGGCAAAGCCATCGAATATCAGGGCAAACCCGCCAGCGTGGCAGTTAACCCGCTGACGCTGTCCAAAGATCGCGCCACCCTGTTCTTCGGCGCCATGAACGGCACAACCTGGTATTCGCTGCCAACCAAACTGCTGCGCGAGGACGCTGACGATAAGCAGGTTGGCGCAGCCATTAAACGTGTAGGGCCCAAACCGGTGTCCGATGGCGCGTCCACCGACGCCCGCGGCCGGCACTTTTTCACCAACCTCAACGAAAATGGCATCGACGTTTTGAACACCGACGGCAGTCTTCGACCGCTAGTGCGCGATGCCCGCCTCGACTGGCCGGACAGCGTGCATGTGAGCGACAACGGCTGGCTGTATATCTCGGTCAACCAGCTCTACAAAACGACAGCCTTTACCGGACAGCAAGACAGCGGCAAACCACCCTATCTGGTAATGCGTGTCTGGCCTGGGGAGTAAAGGCCACGTATGTTGGGTTAAACCTCGTTTAACCCAACGACGGAGCACCGCCCATGACCACCCTGCACATCGGCCTGATCGGCGACTACAACGCCGACGTCATTGCCCACCAAGCCATCCCCAAAGCACTCGCCCTGGCCGGCGCGGCAGTTGGCGTGCATGTGGAACCGCAGTGGTTGGCCACCGAAAGCCTGAACGGGCACAAACACCTCGCCGAGTACCACGGCCTATGGGCCGTGCCGGCCACGCCATACCGCGATATGGACGGCGCCTTGTACGCCATCCGCTACGCCCGGGAAAAGCGAGTGCCCTTCTTCGGCAGCTGCGGCGGCTTCCAACATGCACTGCTCGAATACGCCCGCTCAGTGCTCGGCTGGGCCGATGCCGAACACGCCGAAACCCACCCCGAGGGCAAACGCCTGGTGATTGCGCCATTGAGCTGTGGGTTGGTAGAAGTGAGCGGCGATATTCAACTGGCGCCGAACTCGCAGCTGGCCAACGTCTACGGTGAGTTGCGCATCACCGAGGGCTACCACTGCCGTTACGGCCTGAACCCGGAGTTTGCCAAGGCGCTCGCCAGCGGCCCGCTGCGCATCACCGCGTGGGACGACGAAGGCGATGCGCGGGGGATTGAGCTGCAAGAGCACCCGTTTTTCGTCGGTACCTTGTTCCAACCAGAGCGGGCCGGTTTGGAAGGCAGGGTGCCGCCGGTGATCAAAGCGTTTATCGAAGCGGCATCGCAACAACCCTAATGACCCGCCATAGACGTTTGCAGGAATCGAGGCTAAAGCCTCTCCTACAAAAAACGAAGCCTCTGTGGAGAGGCTTTAGCCTCGATCTTTTGAACCAGAAAAACGACGATCGTCGGAAGACGCAACCCGCTACCCCAACTCCACCAACCCCGTCCAGAACGCCCACAACGCCAACCCCGCCACCACCACCAACGCCATTGCCGCCACGCCCTCAGCGCGCGTAAACAACGGCGCATGCGGCCAATTCTGCCGGTGCGCGTAATAAAACACCGGCAGCCCCGCCATAAACAGCAAACTCGACATCAGCAAATACTGCGGCCCGGCCGCATACAACAACCACACCGCATACACACTGCCCAAGACACCACTGCGCAGTGCCCGCCCCCACTCATCCATATACCGATGCTGCAGCGCATAACGCCAGAGGTACGCCGTACTCGCTAAGTACGCCGGCAGAATCATCACGCCCGTCACACTGATCAGCCAGATCCAGGCGTTCTCGGCAAACAGCACCACAAACACGATGATCTGCATGACCGCACTGGATAACCACAACGACGGCGCCGGTGAACCAAAGCGGTTTTCCCGACCGAGAATGCGCGGAAACACACCGTCCTTGGCCCCGGCAAACGGCAGCTCGGCCACCAGAATGGTCCAGGCCAGCCAGCAACTGAGCAGCGAAATGAGCAACGAACAAATCACGAACACCGCGCCCCAGCGGCCCACCAGGCGCTCGAGAATATAGGCCGCCGCCGGCTCATCCAGCCCGGCCAGTTCCGGCTGCGTCATAAACCCGAACGGCAGCGCCGACAGCAGGAAATACAGCAGCGTGCACACCATCAGGCCGATATAGGTGGCCTGGCCCACCTGCTGTGGTTTGCGCGCCCGCGCCGACATCACCACTGCGCCTTCAATGCCGATAAACACCCAGAGCGTCACCAGCATGGTGCTTTCCACCTGGGTCATCACGCTACCCAACTGCTGGCCTTCGCCCCAAAGGTCGAGGCGAAACATATCGGCTTTGACCATCAACGCCATGATCGCGATGGTCACCAACAGGCTGCTGACATTCAGTACGCTGGCAATCGAGCCAAGTACCGCCGCCCGACGCACGCCGAACAACACCGTAAAGTGCATAATCCAGATAAGTAGCGATGCGCCGCCGATAGAAAGCCAGTTCTTGCCATCGCCGAACACCGGAAACAGATAGCCCAGCGACTTCATGATCAACACCGCAAACGCCACATTGCCAAATGCCGCGCTAAGCCAGTAACCCCACGCCACCTGAAAACCGGCCAGGTCGCCGAAGCCCTCGCGGGCATAGGCGTAAACACCGGCAGTCAGATCGGGACGTTGGGTGGAGAGCAGGCGAAAGCAGTTGGCAAGGAAGAACATGCCCACCAGGGTCAGCGCCCAGGCGATGGCGATGGCACCCAGGCTCGCGTGGGCCGACATGTTCTGCGGCAGGTTGAAGCCGCCCCCGCCGATCATTGAACCAATTACCACCCCGCTCAGTAAAAACAGCCCAAGCTTGGCCGGTGGTGCGTTACCTGTGTCGTTTGCCATGGTTCGTTCCCTGGTTGGCTTGGTCGGCAGTCAGTGTAGCGGCCGTTTGCGCCGAGCTCGGTTAGAATGCCGCTCTCCTTAGCCGCAGCCCGCCACCATGTCCGTAGCCAGCCCCACCTCGCCCTTGCCCGTCGTGATTATCGGCGGCGGTCCCGCCGGCCTGATGGCCGCCGAAGTGCTGGCGCTGGCCGGGGTAA
Organism: Pseudomonas turukhanskensis; assembly: GCF_027922365.1. Taxonomy (GTDB): domain Bacteria; phylum Pseudomonadota; class Gammaproteobacteria; order Pseudomonadales; family Pseudomonadaceae; genus Aquipseudomonas; species Aquipseudomonas turukhanskensis. The sequence goes on along the minus strand of NZ_BSFN01000025.1, from coordinate 8,333 downwards.
AGGTTGAGCTGTTCGATGCCATGCCCTCGGTGGGGCGCAAGTTTCTGCTGGCCGGCGTCGGCGGCATGAATATCACCCACAGCGAAGCCAAGCCGGCGTTTATCGGCCGCTACGGCAAACGTGCCGATGAGATCGCAACCCTGCTGCAGGATTTTGATGCTGAGCAGTTGCGCACCTGGATTCACGGGCTGGGTATCGACACCTTTATCGGCACCTCCGGCCGCGTCTTCCCCTCTGATATGAAAGCCGCGCCGCTACTGCGCGCCTGGCTCAAGCGCCTGCGTGAGCATGGTGTGGTTATTCACACCCGTCAGCGCTGGCTAGGCTGGCACGCGGATGGTCGTTTGCGCATTGCCGGCATAGAGGGCGAACAGGCGATTGCAGCCCGCGCCGTGGTGTTGGCCCTCGGCGGTGGCAGTTGGGCAAGGCTGGGCTCCGACGGTGCCTGGCAAGCGCTGCTGGCTGAACGTGGCGTTGCGCTGGCGCCCCTGCAACCGAGCAATTGCGGGTTTGAAGTGGCAGGCTGGAGCGCCGTGTTCGCCGACAAGTTTGCCGGTGCGCCGGTGAAATCCTGTGCGATTTCTCTCCGGGGTGCGGCGCCGCGTTTGGGCGAATTTGTGGTCACCACACAAGGAGTGGAAGGAAGCCTGGTGTACGCCTTGTCGGCGCCGATCCGCGACACCATCAGCGAACACGGCAGCGCCATCGTGCACCTGGATTTGTTGCCCCACAAAAGCCCCGCGCAGGTGCTGGCCCTGCTGAACAAACCGCGCGGCAGCAAATCCATCAGCAACCACCTGCGTAGCGCCCTTGGCTTGGAAGGCGTGCGTGCCGGCCTGCTGCGTGAACTCACCGACGCCGCCACCTTTGGCGACCCCGCGCTGCTCGCGAAGGCGATCAAAGCCCTGCCGCTAACGTTGGTGCGCACACGCCCGCTGGATGAAGCCATCAGCAGCGCCGGCGGCGTGCCCTTCGAGGCTATGGATAACCACCTGATGCTCCAGCAATTGCCCGGTGTGTTCTGCGCCGGCGAAATGCTCGACTGGGAAGCACCCACCGGTGGTTACCTGCTCACCGCCTGTTTTGCCAGCGGCCGTGCGGCCGGTTTGGGTGTGCTCGACTGGCTGCAATAAGCCCCTGCCAAATACTGGAACCATCGTGCTAGATTCATCCCTCTCCCCGCCTGCACGAGGCCGCCATGTCCCTGACCTTTCGCCCCGCCCGCGCCGATGATGTCGACGCCGCAGTTCCGCTCATCTACAGCTCTGGCCCTGCCGCCTTCAACTACGTATTTGGCGCCGACCGCGTGCAGGATTTTCTGCGCCAAGCGTTTGTCGGCACGCAGGGACAATTTAGTCATCGCCAGCATTGGGTCGGTGAACAACATGGCCGGGTGGTGGTGGCCGGAACCCTCATCAGCGCCGATGCCAACCTGCGCAATATGCTCGCGGCCACCTGGCAGATTCTGCGGTTCTACGGGCTATGGAGTTCGGTCGGTGTCATCCGCAGGGGCTTGCAGATGGAGCACCTGATCAAGCCGCCGAAAAAGGGCCTGAACTACCTTGCTCACCTTGGCGTGCAAACCGGGCTGACGGGCCAGGGCATTGGCAGCCAGTTGATTGACTACTTTCTGAAACTGGGCTGTGCCCGTGGGTTGCCCAAGGCGGCGCTGGATGTGTCGGCGGAAAATCCGTTGGCGCAGGCGTTGTATGAGCGGCTGGGGTTTCGTGTGGTGGTGCAGCGGGTTTCGACGTTGGCTGGAGTGCCGGATCACATCTATATGGAACGTTCCTAGTGCAACAGCTCGATGCTAAAGCCTCTCCTACCCAAGAGCTCTGCCCTGCAGGAGAGGTTTCAGCCTCGATGCGTTTAGGCCACCCCGATTACTTCAAGTACCACCCCCACGGCTCGGTACCGATGTACTCCGTCACCTGCTTCACTTCCAGATAGTTATCCAGCCCCCAACGCCCCAGCTCGCGGCCGATGCCGCTCTGCTTCATGCCGCCCCACGGCGCCTGGTTGAAGGTGGGTTGCGAGCAGTTCACCCAGACAATCCCGGCGCGCAGCCCATTGGCTACCCGTGTGGCGCGCTGCGGGTCGGCGCTCATCACCGCGCCAGCAAGGCCGAAGCGGCTGGCGTTGGCCATGCGGATGGCGTCTTCTTCGGTGTTGAAACGTTTGACACACAGCAGCGGGCCGAACACTTCTTCGCGCCAGATAATGCTGTTCTCGGCCGGCTCATCGAAGATGGTCGGCTCGATAAAGTAGCCGCGTTCCAGATGCGCCGGCCGTTTGCCGCCGGTGAGCAATCTGGCGCCGCTGCGGGTGGCCTGCTCAACAAAGCCGAGCACCTTTTCCAGCTGCCCTTTGCTTACCAACGGTCCGAGCAACACGCCCTGCTCCAGGCCGCTGCCGATGGTAATCGCCCGCGCCGCTTCCACCAGCCGCTCCAGCAGTTTGCTGGCAATACCCTGCTGCACCAGCAACCGCGAGGTGGCGCTGCATACCTGGCCCTGGTTCCAGAAAATACCGAACAGAATCCATTCCACAGCAGCGTCGATATCGGCATCGTCGAACACGATAAACGCCGACTTGCCGCCCAACTCCAGGCTGATGTTTTTGATATCGGCAGCCGCCGCCGACATGATTTTTGCCCCGGTCGGCACGCTGCCGGTGAAGGCCAGCTTGTCCACTTGCGGGTGTTGGCTTAACGGGCTGCCGGCATCGGCGCCAAGGCCGGTGACAATATTCAGCACCCCCGCCGGCAGGCCGATCGTGTCTGCCGCCGCGGCCAGTTCCAGCGCAGTGAGTGGCGTAAGCTCGGAAGGTTTGAGCACCACCGTGGCACCCGCCGCCAAGGCCGGGGCGACCTTCCATGAAGCCATCAGCAACGGGTAGTTCCACGGAATAATCTGCCCCGCCACACCAATGGGCTCGCGGCGGATATGACAGCGAAAGCGCTCGTCCGGCAACGCCAGTGGTTCGTTCTGTTGCTGATCGAGCTCGCGCGCCAGTTCGGCGTAGTAGCGAAAGCAACCGATGGCATCACCAATGTCCCACTGCGCCTCGGGCAGTGGCTTGCCGTTGTCGCGCACCTCCAGCAGGGCCAGGGCGTCCTGGCGGCCTTCCAGTTCCGTGGCGAGCGCTTCCAGCCAGTCGGCACGCTCTGCGCCGCTGCTTTGCCCCCAGCCATTATCGAAGGCCCGCCGCGCCGCACGCACGGCGTGGTCGATATCCTCTTCGCTGCCGGCTGGCACGCGCTGAATCACCTCTTCGGTGGCAGGGTCGAGGGTTTCGAAATACCCGCCCAGGTCCGGGTTTACCCACTGCCCGTTGATATACAGCTGATCGCGCATCGCATCTCTCCTTGGCAGGCCGGGCTTACGCGGCCCGACGGCCCTGCAGATAACGGGAGGTGAACAGCAACGCCAGCGAGGCGAGGATGATCACGGTGGATATGGCATTGATCTCCGGCGTGATGCCGCGGCGGATCGACGAGAAGATGTAGATCGGCAACGTCGACTCCGAGCCGGCCACAAAAAACGCGATGATGAAATCGTCAAAGCTGAAGGTGAACGCCAGCAGAAACCCGGCCAGAATCGCCGGCGCAATCTGCGGCAGGATTACCCGCCAGAAGGTGTCCAGCGGCGGCGCATACAGGTCGGCGGACGCCTCCAGCAACGCCTTGTCCAAGGCATCTACCCGGGTTCGCACAATCACCATCACCAGCGCCATGGTGAACAGTGAGTGCGCGGCAATCACGGTGAAAAAGCCCATGCGCAGTTTGGGAATGCCCATGTCCAGCGCGGCCAGCAGCGGGTTGAACAGGTCGAACAAGGTGATAAAAGCGATCAGTGTGGCAATGCCGATTACGATGCCCGGCACGATGATCGCGCAGTAGGTCAGCGCATCGAACAGCATCCGCACGCGCCCGCCCACCCGCTGCAACCCGAACACCGCCAGGGTGCCGAACAGGGTGGCCAGCAGCGCCGAGCACAGCGCGATCAGCGCGCTGTTGCCCAGCGCTTCCATGATGAACGGGTTGTCGAAGGCGCGGCCAAACCACTGCGTGGAACAGCACTCGAATGACAAACCGCTGCGCCCGGCGTTGAAGCTGAACAGCATGATCAGCGCGATGGGCGCATACAGAAACAGGTACACCGACGTGGAGTAGCTTCGTAGCCACAGGGCCTTGTCGTTCATCTCAAAGCATCCCGTCTTGCTGGCGGCCGCCGAAGCGCGCCACCAGTTTCAGATACACCGCGATGATCGCCAGCATCATCGCCACCAGGGTCATGGCTACCGCGCTGCCGAATGGCCAGTTGCGCGATTGCAGAAAGAGATCGACCAGCGCGTTACCAACAAAGAACACCTTGCCGCCACCGAGAATGGCCGGAATCAGAAACTCGCCCATCAGCAGAATGAACACCAGCATCACGCCGGTGATTACCCCCGGTGCCGACAGCGGCAGGGTTACCCGGCGGAAGGTTTCGAAAGCGCCGGCGCCCAGATCATGGGAGGCCTCCAGCAGCCGCTTATCGAGCTTCTCCAGGCTGACAAAAATCGGAAACACCATCAGCGGCAGGTAGCCGTAGACGATGCCGATCAGCACCGCCGTGGGGGTGTTGATCAGGCGCACATCGTCCAGCCCCAGGCTGGCCAGCAGCGCGGGAATGCCCTTGCCGCTGAGGATAAAAATCCAGGCGTAGGTGCGGATCAGAAAGCTGGTCCAGAACGGCACGATCACCAGGGTTAGCAGCAACGAGCGGTTACGCTGCACCTTTACCGCGAGGAAATACGCCAGCGGGTATGCCGCCAGCAGGCACACCAATGTACCCAGCGGGGCCAGCACCAGGGTGTTGCTGAACGCCGCGGCGCGAGAGGCCAGGTTGAGGTAATTGGCGAAAGTGAAGGCCGGGCTGTAACCACCCACCGCGCTGCGCTCACCCAGGCTGAACAGCAGGATGACCACCAGCGGCATCAACAGCAGCAGTACAAACCACAGGGTTGAAGGCAACAGCAGCAGCCAGGTGATACGCCGGCCGAGGCCGTGCGCCTTGGCCGGCGCAGCGGCAGCCACCGCAGGCAGCGGTGCGCTAACGGCTATGTTCATGGGGGAATCCTTGGGCATAGTTTCAAATCTCACGCGGTTTGCCCCCTCTCCCTCCGGGAGAGGGTTGGGGATGAGGGGCCTTTAACAGCAAAACCCTCACCCTAGCCCTCTCCCGCACGCGGGCAGAGGGGACGGACCGTGGTGGCTTACGCGGCTTTAAACCGCGCCATCAACTCCGCTCGCACCGGGCTGGTTAGGGTCGCCGCGGCACCGAACTCAAGCGTGCTGAGCAATTCCGCCGCCGGGTACATGATCGGGTCGTTGAGCATGGCCTTGGGCAGCAGCGCATCCACGCGTTTATCGCCGCTCGGGTAGCCGTGCGCTTCCACTTCCAGCTTGTTTACCTGCGGGTTGAGCAGGAAGTTGATAAACGCATACGCCGCATCGCGGTGTTCGGCGTCTTTGGGAATGGCAAAGAAGTCGCTCCACAATTCGCCACCTTCCTTGCCCAGGGTGAACTCCAGGTTGGGCAGATCGCGGTGCAATTGCGAGCCATCGCCGGTCCAGCACATGGACATCCAGGCATCGCCGCTGCGCATGCTCGGCTGGTAGTCGGAGTTGATGGCGAACAGGTGTGGCTTCACTTCGATCAGCAGTTTCTCGGCATCGGCCAGTTCTTTTTCATCCAGCGAGTTGAAGCTGTAGCCGAAGGATTTCAGGGCGTTGCCGATGGCGGTGAGCTGGTAGTCGTGCACCATGACGCGGCCGGTGGCCGGACCTTTGGCCAGGTCCCAGAACTCTTTCCAACTGGCCGGTTTGCCGGCGATTTTCTTGCTGTCGTACACAAAGCCGGTGGTGCCCCAGTTCTTCGGCACGGCGTACACCTTGCCGTTGACGATGCCCTGTTCCATAAAGCGTTTTTCGTAGGCGTTGGGGTCGAAGTTGGACAGGCGCGTGAGGTCCAGCGGCTCGATCAGGCCCAGCTCCACGTAGGTGCTGATGGTGTAATTGGTGGGCACGAACACATCCCAACCACTTCCGCCGGCCTGCAGCTTGGCGAGCATTTCTTCATTGGAACCGAACACGCTCATCTGTACCTTGGCGCCGGTCTGGCTAGCGAAGGCTTCGAGGTTGGCGGGGTTGTGGTAGTTGGGCCAGGTGGCGATGGCCACGCGGTCGCCAATCGAGCCCTTGTCGGCGCCGAAGGCCTGGCTGGTCAGGATGCCGGGCATATTGGTGGCGACGACGGCGGCTGCTACCCCCAGGCCCGTACGGCCGAGAAAGTCGCGGCGGGTGATGGAGCCGTTCTGCCAGCTACGCATGGTTTTGATGAAGTCTTTTTTGTCCATTTCGCGTGATCCCCTTAAACGTGTCGGTGAGTTATGGGTGTACTTGCCGAACTGCGCTGCCTGTCAAAGGCCCATCGCCAGACCATTGGCCTGGTCCCAGCCGATCTGCACGGCGGCGCCGTGTTCAAAGCTCGCCTGGTTGTGCTCCCGCACCCGAGGCACGCGCACACACACGATGCCGAAGGGTTCGGTACGAACGCGGTACTCGGTGAGGTTGCCGAGGTAAATGCGGTCTTCCACTTGGCCATCGAGCGTTACTTCGCGGCCCAGCGGCGAGTTGGCCGCGCCGATGCTGATCAACTCCGGGCGCACGGCGATGCAGCCTTGCACCTGCGGGCTCAAAGCCAGGCCAGTGGGGCTGCGCGGGCTGCTCAATTGCAGGCCCTGTGGCGTTTCCAGCACCACGCTGTTGCCCTCGATGCGGCGCACGGTTCCGTTGAACAGGTTGGACTCACCAATAAAGTCAGCCACGTAGCGGCTGGCGGGGGTTTCATAGAGCTGTTCGGGGGTGGCGGTCTGAACAATCAAGCCGTCTTGCATCACGCTGATGCTGTCGCTCATGGACAGCGCTTCTTCCTGGTCGTGGGTGACCAGTACAAAGGTGATGCCGACCTCACGCTGCAAGCGCAGCAGTTCGGACTGCATTTCCTTGCGCAGCTTGCGGTCCAAGGCGGCCAGCGGTTCGTCGAGCAGCAGCACGGTGGGCTTGTTCACCAACGCGCGGGCCAGGGCCACCCGCTGCTGCTGGCCACCGGAAAGCTCGCTCGGCTTGCGGTGGCCGTAGCCACTGAGGCGCACCATTTCCAGCGCTTCGTCGGCCAGGCGGCGTTGTTCTTTTTTGTCCGGGCGCGGGGTTTGGTAGCGCAGGCCGTAAGCGATGTTGTCGGCCACACTCAAGTGCGGGAACAACGCATAGCTTTGGAACACCATGTTGACGGGCCGCTGAAACGCCGGCACGCCAGCCACCGAACGGCCGGCCAGCAACACCTCCCCTTCGCACGGCTGTTCGAAGCCGGCGATCATGCGCAAGGTGGTGGTTTTGCCGCAGCCTGAGCTGCCGAGAAACGAATGGAACGCGCCGCGGCGCACCTGGAAGCTCACACCGTTGACCGCCGGGGTGGCGCCGTAGCGCTTGACCACCTGACGGAACTCGATATCGACTGCTTGGCTGGAATCGCTCACCGCTCGCCCCTTGTTCTGGTTCTTGTGCTCGTGGAGCGAAACTAGCAATGGGGGTTTGGGGGCGTATATATCCCTTGGGGGATAGAGGTCGGTTTCGCGACCTTGGCGCGCAGGGTTGCTGCGCTTATGGGGTGGAAACATTCCATGGCGTGTGTGCTGGGCGTTTTGTTTCGCGCCTTACGCGCGGGGCTTTTGTAGGGTGTGCTTCGCGCACCTTGCGGTTTGCCAGGCGACTGTTGTTTTTCTGCGTTATCGCGTGCGCTGAACGTTTTGTTTCGCGCCTTACGCGCGAGTCACTTTTCTCAATCGCCAGAAAAGTAACCAAAAGCGCTTGCCCCTACCTGGGCCCTACGCTGCGCTCCGGGTTCCCTCCCTCCGCCGTTGCTCCAGGGGCCGGGCTGAGGGCCATCCATGGCCCCATCCCTCTGCGCGGCTCCCGGCCGCTACGACCCCTTACGCGACGACTCCACTCGGCCTGGCGCTCAAGGGGCGGGTAGATCACAAGCGGTAGATCAAAAGCCAAATCAACGGCCCCTCTCCCCCAGCCCTCTCCCGCTTGCGGGAGAGGGCTGGGGGCGGCCGGCTAGGCGAGGGGCTTTTGATCTGCTTTTGATCTTGATCTACCCGCCCCTTGAGCGCAGGCCGAGTGGAATCGTCGTGGAGGGGGTTGAGCGGCATGGATGCCGCGAGAGGCACGATGGGCCAGGGACGGCCCGTCGTGGCGTGCCCCCGGAGCGGCGATGTAACGA
>NZ_BSFN01000024.1 GCF_027922365.1 Pseudomonas turukhanskensis | reverse complement strand
TCGGGGCGCATCATGGGCTGGCTCCAGAAAGAAAATCGGGAGCACAGCATCAGGTCGTACTTGGGTCATTTGAAGGTGGGGTTTATGGAGCGCTTACACCCAAAGGAATCTCAACCATGGCTCATCTCATCGAAACTATGGCCTACGCTGGCGCTGCTCCGTGGCACGGCCTGGGTAATCAACTCACGCAGAAACAACCCATCGATGTCTGGCAACGCGAAGCGGGCATGGACTGGCAGATCCAGGAAAGCCCTGTGCATTTCAAATCGGATGCCGTCGGTCACCTGGGCGCTATCCATTCGTTCCCTGAGCAAAAGGTGCTGTTCCGCTCGGACACCAAGGCCCCACTGTCGGTGGTTTCTAACCGTTATCACACAGTGCAGCCACGGGAAGTTTTAGAGTTTTATCGTGATCTGACCGAGGTCTCTGGCTACGAGCTGGAAACGGCTGGAGTGCTCAAAGGTGGCCGCAAGTTCTGGGCGCTGGCGCGTACCGGTCAAGGTGCTGTGATCAAGGGTAACGACCAGGTGAACGGCTACTTGCTGTTGGCCACCTCCTGTGACGGAACCCTGGCCACCACGGCAACACCGACAACCGTGCGCGTGGTGTGCAACAACACCCTGACCATCGCCCTGGACGGCACCAGCCGCGCTATCAAGGTGCCGCACAACACGCGCTTTGATCCGAACGCTGTAAAGAAGCAACTCGGCATCGCCGTCTCGCAATGGGACGACTTTATGTACCGCATGCGTGCGCTGGCCGAACGCAAAGTGCAGTGGCATGAGGCGCTGGGCTTCTTTATGAACGTGCTGTGCGAGACCAATCCGACCGGTGCTCTACCGGAGGTGCTGCCAAACGAGCGTGCCTTGCGCAAGGTTCAGGAGCTTTACGAAGGCCGCGGCCGGGGCAGCCAGCTTGACTCGGCACGCGGCACCGCCTGGGGCCTGCTCAATTCCGTGACCGAGTTTGTCGATCACGAGCGGCGTGCACGCAGCAATGAGTACCGCATGGACTCGGCCTGGTTCGGCCAGGGCGCGCAGATCAAGCAACGCGCCCTGGACACAGCGCTGCAACTTGTCGCGTGACCTCTTACTTCCCCCCATAACGCCCGATCAGCCTAGTTGCTGATCGGGCGTTTCTATTTCCGCAAGGTGAACGCTATGACAGCTACTCCGTTGAGCAGCACCAGCAAGGCGCGCCCGGCGCTGCGCTTGATCAGTACCAAGGAACTACCGCGTGAGGATTGGCTGGCGGTACGTAAGCAGGGCATCGGCAGTTCGGATGCTGGTGCTGCGGTGGGCCTAAATCCCTACAAATCGCAGCTGGAACTGTGGATGGAGAAAACCGGGCGTGACACCACGTTACCGAAGGCAGATCCGCACGATGAAGAAAGCCCGATGTACTGGGGCAATGTGCTGGAACCAGTCGTGGCCTGGCACTACAGCAAACGCACGAAGAACAAGGTTCGGCGCATCAACGCCGTACTGCAACACCCTGGCCCTGAGCTGCCCTGGATGCTGGCCAACATCGACCGTGAGGTGATCGGTGCTGACGATGTGCAGATTCTTGAATGCAAGACAGCCGGCATAAACGGCGCACGCCTCTGGAGAGAAGGCGTGCCCGAGTATGTGCAGCTGCAGGTGATGCACCAGCTCGCCGTCACCGGCAAGCAGGCGGCAGATGTCGCGGTACTGCTGGGTGGCCAGACGCTGGAGATCCACCGCATCGAACGGGACGAGCAGATGATTGCTCGCCTGATCGAGCTAGAGCGTAAGTTCTGGCACTACGTCGAGACCGACACGCCGCCGCCTGCTGATGGCTCAGCCTCGGCTGAAATGGCTCTGCGCGCACTCTATCCGGAAGACAACGGCCAGACCGTCGATTTCAGCGGCCGTGCTGGTTTGGCAGCAGCCTACCTGGAGCTCAAGGCGGTGCGCCAATCCATCAGCGAGAAAGAAACGCGCGAGGCCCAGCTCAAGCAGATGCTGCAGCAGGCCATGGGCGAGGCCACGCGAGCGGAGTTCAGCAACGGCTATATCAGCTGGCGCAAGGCCAAGGATAGCGTTGGCCTGGACGTCACTCAGCTGCTCAAGGACAAGCCCTACCTGCAGGCCAAGTACCCGTTGCCGAAACCCGGTGCGCGGCGCTTTCTGGTCAGCTGATTCTCATCCCCTTCAACCATTCCCTCCCTTTGGCCAGTCCATGCAGTTAGCGCTGTGTGGCTGGCCTTTTTTTCGTTTGCAGGAGAACCACCATGCTCAAAGGTCTGGCTATCACCCCGCCGGTACTCGGGCGGATTTCCATCGGCAAGGTCATCGAGAAGAACGGCAAACGCCTGCCAGAGAAAGATGACCAATTCACCATCACCTCGCAGGTGCAAGGCAAGGACGGCTGGCTGCTGCACCCGCTCAATGACGAGCTGCGTAAAGGTCAAGAAGACAAGCTGCGCAGTATCCCAGTGCGCCTGCTGTTCAACGAACCGGAGCTGAATTTTCGTGCTGACTACACGCTGTTTGATCGGCAGTCTGGCAGGCCGCTGTGCGTGGGTAATGGCGAGACGTGCAAGCGCGTCACCCAGGACGGCATGCAATCACTGCCTTGCCCTTCACCCGATGCTTGTCCGTTAGCCAAAGGCGGTGCCTGCAAGCCTTACGGCCGGCTGAATGTGCTGATCGGTGATGACGATCCGCTGGGTAGCTTTGTGTTCCGTACCACCGGCTTCAACAGCATCCGCACCCTAGCTGCTCGATTTCATTACTTCCAGGCCATCTCGGGCAACCGGCTGGCTTGTCTGCCGCTGGAATTGCGTCTGCGTGGTAAATCCACCCGGCAAAGCCATGGCACGCCGATCTTCTATGTCGACCTTACCGTACGCAGCGGCATGGACATGGCTGCAGCACTGCAGGCAGCAAATGAGCTCGATGCTCTGCGGCAAGCATCTGGCTTCGATCAGGTTGCGCTGGATGAGGCAGCACGACGGGGCTTTGGCAACGGTGCGTTCGAGGACAGCGAGGAGGATGCCGGTGCCGTGATCGAAGAGTTCTATTCGAGCGCGGACACCATCACTGCCAAGGTCCAGGGTGAAGTGCTGCAACCGGCTACCACGTCGCTTGCGGGCAAGCTGGAAGCGCTCGCCTCATCAGCCAACTGACCACTACCCCCGATTGAGCCTATCGGCCAGCCGGGCTCTTTCGGAGAACCGTCATGACCGTGCTTCGATTTCTGCTGTGCCTGTTCATCTTCATCGGCGCACTGGCTGCGGCTGGAGCACTGGTTCTGAGCATTCTGCTGATGCTGCGTTTTCCGCCGTTGCTGATCGCCGTAGTCCTGGCGTGCTGGATCTTGAGCCGTCTGCTCAAACTGCTGCACACGCTCCGCTCAAATCCCCCCACGTCAGATTCCGCGTCGCAGCGGTGACCTCAACAACCTTCATAAGCGGCCTGCCAAGGCGTGGCCGCATTCACTCATAGGGAGAAGGACCCATGCTCAGACAGTGTTTGATCTGCGAGTCCAGAGCCGTCCTGACGCAGGAGGCAGCCATGGGTATCGCTCTGTTGGTCGGTCTAGCCAATGGCGCGTTACACGGAGCTCAAAATGCGCAGCCGGACGGGCAAGACCGTCTCGGATACAGCGCGCTGCTGAGCGGGCTGGCAGCCATCAGCCCAACCTACCCAACAGCGTTGCGGGCAGCTGAAGATGTGGCCAAGTATCACTTCGCGGGGTTCGACTGCATCTGCCTGCGATACGGGGCTCTGTTCAATGCAGATGCTGAGGAAGCGACCGAGCAAGCACATCGGCAGCCGTGAAATGGCGACTCACTCGCGGCCAAGCCGAACGACAAGACGCTCCACCACATCGACTACGAGTGCGCGGTCATCCGCATCCAACGCGGACAGCAATTCGTAGAGCCTGCGCGCCTGATCCTCAGGGCGTGAACTCCCCTCGGTCAACAAGTCGGCTGCATCGCAGTTAAAAATCGCTGCCAGCTCCACCAAACGCTCGACGTTGGGCATCACGATCCCCCGTTCAATGCGCGACACCGCTTCACTGCCAATCTCAAGCATCTCGGCGACCTGCTCCTGGCTCAGGCCGCAGCGAACGCGCTGTCTCGCAATCGCCTGGCCAACGCGTGTCGCCAACTGCTTCGAATCGATTTTTGGCATTCCGCCCTCCAAGTCAACTCAAATGGTCGAGCACCACCCTGTTGACATGAAGGACTTGACGAACCGAAACTCACCTTAAAAGGTTGATACGCAGCCTGAAATCCATTTCAGTTCCCCTGGTGATGAAGTGCAGATGACGAACAGTGCGTCAGCGTAAGTGCCAATACAAAAGGAAAACTCAAAATGAAGGAGATGCCCTCAACCACAACAACCGAGAATATGTGGTTCTACGAGGAAAATGGCCAACGCCTATAACAGTACCGCCAAGCCAAACAATAAGGCTGGGGTGCATCCCCCAAGCCATACATGGCACACCCATACAAGCACCATAAAAAACCCATATCAATAATTACGCACACACGAGCGCATCATGAAAAAATTAATAATACTTCTGTTGGCAGCAACTGCACTAGTAGGGTGCAAAACTGAAATAGACGACGCAGAGGTTGTCGTAAGAAACGGCCTAATTTATAAATACGGCGAGAAAGATCCTTTTAGCGGCGCTGTACTAAACATTCCATCAGACCAACGAGGCATTGATGGCTTATGCAACGTACAGATTAAAAAAGGGCGACTCAACGGAAAAAAAGAATGTTTCCAGGCGGATCAAAAAATATACGAGGTCGAATTCTTGGCAGGAAACAAGGACGGGAAAGAAATCATATTCGATGCAAACTCTGGAAAAGAGATATCCATTAAAACCTGGAAAGACAATCTCCTTAACGGACTTTCTCAGGAATACATTGCCGGAATAATGACAAGCCAAAAAGAATATAAAAATGGCAAACTCGACGGAAAGGAGCTTCGCTGGTCAGACGACGGTAAAACGATCCTAACCGAGCTTATCTGGAGCAACAACACCAAGCAAACCGGATTTGAAACAACGCCACAAGGTGAATATAAATACTTAAACGGCCAACTGCATGGTGAACAAATAACTTACAGCAAAACCAACAGTGGAAAACAATACATATACCTCGTCAAGAACTACACAAACGGCAAACTTGACGGCACATTTAAAGAATATACCACCCTCAGAAACACAGATACCCCTCAGCAGAAACTAGAAATTCTTTACAAGAATAACGACCCTGTCTCCGGCTGGTTCAATCTTTATAAAGTAGACGGAAGCCTTATTCAGAAAATCAATCTTGTTCGAGCACCGAATGATGAGGGAAAAGGCTTTTACGACGACTACCCAGGCACTCTAGTACCAGACGGTCTTGTTAAGAAATACGACAAATATCTTGATTCATTTAAAGGCGAAGAGTTCTGGATTGACGGAGTAAAAGTAAAGCAATATTTTCAGCACTACGAAAACGAGGAGCCAGACTTTCAAATACAAGACATCAACAACCAATTCACTGGATACAGCTCAGTATCCAGGGACCAGTATCTTGCCTACAAAACGGCCCAAACGTTCAGCCCCGCAAATAATCAATTAACAGCCTCCAACACACAGGCCCCCTCGGCTGAAAACTGCCTCGACGCTTGGATTAGCGCCTTCCGCGAAGAGATGGGGGAGGATGCGATGATCGTGGGTGAGCAGCTCGATGAGTGGAAAGACTGGTGTAACGAAGGGAAGCAACCGTAACAGGCATTCTTAAGCGGATATGCGCTCTACCATCCAATGAGGGCAGCCCAAAGCTGCCCTCATTGGTTAATGGCTTTTCTTTTCCCTACATGTTCAAAGCACTAGAGCCGACAACATCCGGATTTATGCCTGCCATCACCATATACCTTGGTCGCGGCCGTACAGAGATAACTCGCCCTGTAGAAGATTTTGCTAAAAGCGTCAGCATTATCAGGATTAAAGAAATGGCGCGACTCAGAACTCAAACGATAAGTAGCCTTCTTGGGCACCTCAACCAGGCCAAATACTTCATAATCCGGCACAACCTCAAGGTAATGGCCCAAGCCTCGCGCAAGCGTCACCCAGCGAAGAAACCTCTACGAAACGAAATGCAAGTCCGATAAAAACCAGCATGACTGAGGCTACCACAGTCAGTTTTAATCTCTCCGCAGTGCAATTCTATCTGCGATGTACCTGCAGGCACTTGGATGATCAAACAAACCAGACAGCTAGCCAACCCTTCTGACCAAAATCGACGAATGAATTACCACGTGCAACTCTAAATTTTACCTCTGAACGGCTCAACTAACTGATCTACATATCCGGTGGGGTAACGCCGATCACGCAGGCCGACATCATTGCTACCTGGTTGATTGACACTGTCGTAGAAGGTTTTGAAGAGCAGATCCCACACCAGCAGGAACTCACCGAAATTGACCTGGGCATCCTCGAAATCGCGCTTGTGATGCCAACGATGTGTTTCAGCTACGCCGATAATGCGCCGCAACCATCCTAGCGAGTAGTCCACATTGGAATGCTGGAAGGCCAAGTGCACTGTCAGTATCCCGAACCAAGTTGCCACCAATTCTGATGGAGTGCCCATCGCGAAAAGTACGAGCAATCCAGGGCCGGCCATGATTGCGGCATGAAGGGGATGCCGACGCTCCCCGTTCATCCAGTAGAGCCGCTCCGCACTGTGGTGAGGCTCGTGTAAATACCACAGCCAAGGGATGTGGTGACTGAGGCGGTGCATGGCATACAAACTCAGGTCTAAGATGGCTGCAACAATGAGCAGTTGTAACCAAAGAGGCAACTCGGTGGGGAACCCGCTCAGTTCAGCAGGCACTAGGTCCCCCAGGCGCGATAGTACGGTGGCAGTGAACTGGATGACCGACAAATTCACTACAAGGTGAATCAGGTCCGTCAGGGTATCGTCATGGTCGTCGAGCCAGTCCTGCCGATACGGCTGAAATCGCTCCAAGCCAGCTACGCAGCCGACTCCCAAGGCCGCTAATATGGCTGTACTCGGCCAGTAAGGAATGCCTTGGTAGAGCAGCCAGACCATACCGGCCGATACGCCACCGAAAATGGCTGGATAACTAAACCAGCGAAGTAAAAACCTCGAAGTGTTGCCCATTGTGAACCCTCCATGCAGTAGGTTTCACTCTGAACTATCCGGCCGCTACACGCTTGAACGAAGGAGCTGATCACTTGGGCTGCAGATATGCAAACCGCATCGGAGGAAGCATCTCAGTCGAAGTGAATATCAGCTTGTTAGTTTCACGTGACCGAGTGCGGAAGAGGGATCAAGCCCGAACAACGCTCGAAAAGAGCGTGAAAAATGGGCGGCATCGGCAAATCCAGCAGCATGGGCGGCGGCTGTCAGGTTATGGCCAATAGACACGAACCGTAGCGCTACAACCAGCCGATTCCATTTGCGATAGCTACGCAGCGGAAGACCAGTTTGCTCAACGAACCAATGAGAAAACCGAGTGGGCGACAGATGCACAAGCTCGGCCAGTCGTGCCCGATCATCGTGTCGCTCATCAAGCGCCTGAAGCACAGCCCGCATACGCGGATCAGCAGCCTGCGGCATTTTCAGACCCAACAACCGCCTGACCTCCTCACGAACCAGCTGAGCAGATACCTCCGGCGCTTCAAGTAGCTGCTCGATGGCAGACGTATTGCCGACAGGGATCGAGACCAACTGGGCGGCCGATATACAGCTCATGCCACGGGCCTCTTCCGACAGCGCATCAAGGTATATCGAAAGCACTTCAGTGCCTTCAATCTGATGCAGTGTGCCGGCCTTTATGCAGATGGCCGGTGCAGTAAGCGCCTGACTCGGCCTTCGCACCGTTACTTGACCGCTAAGGCCAATGGTCACTTGGTGCGCCATATGTCGATGCAGGTCATGGCTGCCAGCGTGCCCCAAGAAGATCCCCAGCCCTGGCGATACCCAGGCTTTTCCACGCCAGCAGACACCCTCGGGAATGGCCATTTAAGCGCCTCAGGCCTTTGTGTCGTGCTGATGTTCGATTTTGCGGAGTTCGGCCTGAAAAGCCTCATCGAGCAGGCTCGGCTTCTTGCGCCATGGCTGGCGGTCAGGTTTGCGCTGAGCGGCGTACAACACGACTTCACCGCCTGTGGTAGCAACAAAGCTTTGTGCTTGTCGCTCAAGTTCGGCTCTTAACTCGTCTTTGGTCATGACGACCCTATGATGGTTGCTGGGGAAATTCCATGTGGAAGGCGGTGATGCCATTGCCGGAGGTGCACCAGATCTTTCCTTTGTGGGACTCAACGATTGATCGAGTAATGGCCAAGCCAAGCCCGGCATTGCTCGGACTGCCTTCACGGCGAGCCGGGTCTACTCGATAGAAACGGTCGAACAGTTTATCCAGGTGCTCCGGTTTGATGGTTTCGCCTGGGTTCTCGACGATGAGCGTGATAGCACTTGCAGTCGACTTGATCATTACCGAGATCGTCTTCCCGGCAGGTGTATAGCGCAGTGCATTCGACAACAGATTCGAGATCGCCCGATCCAGCATCAGCTTGTCACCCAGCACGCGGCCTGAACCGGTCACAACCAACTGGATGCCATGCTCATCCGCTATTAGGTGGTAGTACTCAAATAGCTTGGTGACTACCTCGCTGAACTCAATGCGCGTCTGCTCGGGAATGATCAAGCCGTTGTCCGATTTAGCTAGGAACAGCATGTCATCGATCATGCGCGA
This sequence comes from Pseudomonas turukhanskensis, assembly GCF_027922365.1. GTDB lineage: Bacteria > Pseudomonadota > Gammaproteobacteria > Pseudomonadales > Pseudomonadaceae > Aquipseudomonas > Aquipseudomonas turukhanskensis. Next base: position 49,100 of record NZ_BSFN01000024.1, on the reverse strand, counting down.
CATGCGTTTCAGATCTTCTAGATTCGAGTAGAGGTTCTCTTCATAGGCTTCGAGGTTGCGTTTTTGGGTGAGTACCACCTCGGTGTGCGTCATCAGGTTGCTGAGAGGTGTGCGTAACTCATGAGCGATATCGGCAGAGAAATTTGAGAGTCGAATAAATGCGTCGTCGAGCCTGGCAAGCATCGCATTAAACGAAGTAACCAGCTGCTGAAGCTCAAGGGGTACGGGCTCCAGTGGGATACGCTCTTTCAGTGACCTCGCCGACATTGACGTAGCAACCAGGGTCACCTGCCTCAGGGGTCTCAACCCACTACGCGCTACAACCCAACCCAACGCAGCGCTGACCAGTGCGCTAATGACCAAGCCAATCCAGAACCACCGCTGCAGCGTTTCAAAGAAATGAAGATGGTTAGTCACGTCAAGGATCAACAAGGCTGTTAGGAACGCGGGCTGATCAGGGGTCGATACCTGCGCAGTCATCCCTCTGTACATGTGCCCGCTCTGCTCCCACTCCCACATACCGTGATCAGAGTTGAGGCGGTACTTTTCGGGAACATTAAACGCTTGTGGCTCGGCAAAAAGTACAGTGCCGTCATTTGCAAGGATGACCGCCGCCAGATCGTTGTGAGCCCCTAACAGCGCTTTTAGCTGAGGCAACACTCCTTCAAGGTCTGCATCGCTCCGTGTATTACTCAGAATCTGCTGAGTCGATTCGAGTTTCTCAACCAGTGTCTGCTGGTCGAGCATCATGAAGTGATGTCGACTGAGCTCATTGAAGCTCAGGCCTGCCACTGTGAGGACTGCAATCACCGCAAGCATGAACATCAAACTCATGCGCGCGGTCAGTGACAGGTGCTTCATTCCGACTCCGGAGCATCAAGCATGTAACCCATACCGCGAGCGGTATGAATCAGTTTCAGCTCGAATTCATCGTCAATTTTCGCCCGTAAGCGCCGGACGGCTACTTCGATAACATTGGTATCGCTGTCGAAATTCATGTCCCAGACCTGGGAAGCGATCAACGATTTCGGAAGGACTTCGCCGCGCCGGCGCAGCAGTAGTTCGAGCAACGCGAACTCCTTCGCCGTCAGATCAATTCGCTTGCCACTGCGCACGGCACGTCGCTTCAGCAGATCAACTTCAAGGTCGGCTATTTTCATGGTGGTCTGCGTGGGCGAACTATTGCCGCGGCGGAGCAATGTCCTGACACGGGCTAACAACTCAGAAAAGGCGAATGGCTTGACCAGGTAGTCGTCCGCCCCCAGCTCTAGACCTTTCACACGATCCTCGACACCGTCACGCGCCGTCAGAAATAACACCGGAACCTCCTTCCCGGCCGCCCGAATCATTCGCAGCACTTCCCACCCATCCAGGCCCGGCATCATCACGTCCAAAATCAACAGGTCATAGGCTTCGCTCAGTGCATGCTGAAGCGCATCCGTTCCCGTCATAACGCGGTCGACATTGAATCCAGCCTCAGTGAGGCCCTGTTGCAGGTAAGTGCCTGTTTTTGGCTCGTCTTCAGCGACCAGAAGTTTCATGCGGGCTGTTCCCAAATTTTGAGTGGCCTGAGTGTGCAGTCAAATCCCCCTCCCAACCAGAAGCTTACGCAAATGTAATCCTAGCCTCAGCTCTCTGTCAGGGAGCCTTGTCTAGGGTGCAGGCATGAGCACTAGGTTGTGCTCTTGGCCCTCGAATGAATAACAACCAGAGGTGCCCAGCCACAGCGTCAACTGAGGAGACTGCCCTATGAAACTGCTTAAACCCTTATTTCTGGCTGGTTCGCTCCTGCTTTCTTCAGCCGTTCTGGCAGAGGGTGGGAGCGACCGCATCTTCGAGCGCATCGAGAGCATGCGCGACAAAGCCGAAGCGGTACTGATTCAGGCGGAAAAGGCTCCCGCCAGCGAGCGCCATGTGCACATGAAGGAGCACATGAAGATGCTCGACGAGATGATGAACCAGCTGCACAACGAGCATCCAGCTCCCGGCATGTCTACGGAAGAACATCTCGCATGGATGGAGCGTCACGACAAATTGGTTGATGACGTCCTCGCGCAGATGATGCGTGAGCACAAGCTGATGATGGCTGATAAAGAGTGCCACCCATAAAAATTCCCATCTTCAAGGCCTTCATGATTGCTCCTTTGGCCTAGCGGCACCTTGACGGTGCCGCATTTTTTTCAAGCTGACTAATTTGTAGTTTTGGGGTAAGCCCCCCGGCAGGATGCGGGGAATAGCATGAGGTTTCCAATCACCTCAGTGAGGTCTCATCATGAAACGTTCACGTCCACAACTGTTGGTCACAGCACTTCTCTTCGCAGCTGTAGCTCAAGCCTCTGCGCAAACTTCCAGCAGCGCACCCAGCATTGGCCAGCAGGCCCAAGCGACCCCCGCTACGCGTACCGTTTTCATCAAGATGGATGACATCAGCTACGGCCAGAAATCTATCGATGTGAAACCTGGCGAAACTGTCCGCTTCGTGTTGAAGAATGAAGGCGCGCTGATGCACGAATTCAATGTCGGTAAAGCCCTATCGCAACTGGAACATCAACGCGAAATGGCTGCCTTGTTCAAAGACGGCACACTGACGCCAACTGGCAAAGCAACGTCCATTGTCTGGCGTGAACGATCAGGCTTGGGGGACTCCAATCCACCGGGCATTCCTGAAGTCGTTGAAGCGATACATGATGATCCCAACGCCATCCTTGTTGAGCCCGGAACTACCAAGGAATTTGTCTGGACCTTCCACGACACGGCCAACCTCAACTTCGCCTGCACCCTCCCTGGACATTATCAGGCAGGGATGGTCGGTGAGTTCGTAATGCGTTGAATCAAAAGCCGGTGCCCCGACAAATGCCGGGCCGCACCTGGTTTTAGTGCGTCTTTCAGATATGTAATTTTCGCGTAAGCCAGTCGATAGCTCAGCCTAGTTAGCAGGCATTGGTGACACCCCAAAAATCGCTGTTCCTGAGGTTCATTATGAAAGCCAAACTCGCTTCTTTGTTTATTACCACAACCCTGATTTTTTCCGCCTCTGTAGCCATGGCTAGTCCGAGCCATAGTAAAAGCGATATCGGTCAGCCTGGGGGCTCCGCCAAAGCGGATCGAACCATCGAAATCAGGATGGGCGATATCTTTTTTGAGCCGAAGAGTATTGATATCAAAGCAGGCGAAACCGTCCGCTTCGTACTCAAGAATGAGGGCTCGCTGCTGCATGAGTTCAACTTGGGCATGGCAGCCGCACATGCAGCCCATCAAAAAGAAATGGCCGCAATGTTTCAGAACGGCACGCTTTCTCCAATGGGAGCACAGGACATGAGCAACATGGATCACGCCATGGGCGGGATGAAGATGGTCGGCATGAAACACGACGATCCAAACAGCGTCTTGATCGAACCGGGGGCCACTGAAGAACTGGTATGGACCTTTACCCAAGCAACGGGGCTTGAGTTCGCCTGCAACATCCCAGGCCATTATCAATCGGGAATGGTCGGCAAAGTGAACGTACGCTAATCATTGAGTTCGGATTGATATACGTCAATCGCTCGGGCGCAGTAGAGACTATTGTCATGTCTGCTCCACCAATACGGCCTCAACTCAAACGAGGATCGAGCCATGGACCACTCCCACCAGCCATGCTCTGAATTGCCATTCTGGAAAAGCAAAACTGGCATTGCGCTGATCATGCTGGCTGTCATCGGCGTTTTTTATGTGGCCCGCGAGCATTTTGGCCACATCTCCCAGGCACTGCCTTACTTGATTCTGCTGCTGTGCCCGCTGATGCACATGTTCGGCCACAACCACGGTGGGCATTCCCATCGCAGCGAGACCGATACTCCCAAGGACGACAACAGGAATTAAGCTCAATGCACACCACCCAGTGCCATCTCGACCATGAACATTCCAAGCATCAGGAACACCAGCATGGAAGTCAGCACGATCCGGTGTGCGGCATGGCCGTCAAGCCAGACAGCCAATTCACTGAAAGCCACGAAGGCCAGGCATACCTTTTGTGTAGCGCCAAATGCCAGGAGAAGTTTCGCGCAGCCCCTACCCGCTATGTGAGCCGTCCCCAGCATGATGGACATATACATCATGAAACACCGCTTACCGCACCTGGAGCCTCTGGATCTGCGGAGTACACCTGTCCGATGCATCCGGAAATACGTCAGCCACAACCTGGCAACTGCCCCATCTGCGGCATGACCCTGGAGGCAGTGATCCCGGAATTGGAGGAAGAGGAGAATTCAGAACTCAAGGATTTCTCCCGGCGCTTCTGGTGGACGCTCCCTCTCACGATCATCGTGACTGTCTTGGCTATGGCCGGCCACTCGTTAACGCTATTCCATGGCGCAACGCAGAACTGGGTGGAGCTTGCCTTGGCAACGCCTGTGACACTCTGGGGTGGCTGGGTATTCTTTGCCCGAGGCATCGACTCGATCCGTAATCGCAGCCCGAATATGTGGACACTGATTGGCCTGGGTACAGCGGCAGCCTATCTTTACAGCGTTGCCGCGACCCTGGCCCCACAGCTGTTCCCCCAAGCCTTCTTCCAGGACGGGCGCATTGGTGTCTACTTCGAGGCTGCGGCGGTAATCATCTCCCTGACGTTATTGGGCCAGATGCTCGAACTCAAGGCTCGCTCACAAACCTCAGCCGCTATCAAATCGCTCTTGGGCCTGGCACCCAAAACCGCGCGGCGCATCAAGCCTGACGGCCAGGAAGAAGATATTCCGTTGACCCATGTGCACCTGGGCGACCATCTGCGAGTACGCCCCGGCGAGAAAGTCCCAGTGGACGGTACTGTTCTCGAAGGCGAAAGCGCCGTCGATGAAGCCATGCTGACCGGCGAACCGCTACCGGTGACCAAGCGCGTTGGCGATACGCTGATTGGCGCGACCATGAATACCCACGGCAGCCTGGTCATGCAAGCGCAGAAGGTGGGTGCCGATACCATGCTGTCCCAGATCGTGCAGATGGTCGCCAGAGCACAACGCTCCAAGGCACCCATGCAGCGTATGGCCGATGCCGTAGCGGGTTACTTCGTGCTTGGCGTGATCGCCATCGCGATCCTCACGTTCTTCGGCTGGGGCTTGTTCGGCCCGGAGTCGGGCTGGGTATTTGGTCTGATCAACGCGGTTGCCGTACTGATCATCGCCTGTCCCTGTGCACTGGGCCTGGCGACCCCTATGTCGGTGATGGTTTCGACTGGCAAGGCTGCAACCAGTGGTGTCTTGTTCCGCGATGCCAGTGCCATCGAGAACCTGTGCAAGATCGATACGCTGATCGTCGACAAGACCGGCACGCTGACCGAGGGACGGCCTGTATTCCACAGCGCAGAAGGTGCCGGCCGATTCGAGCCGAACGAGGTGCTGCGATTGGCTGCAAGCCTTGATCAAGGCAGTGAGCATCCGCTGGCCCATGCGATCGTTGATTACGCCCGCGCTCAGGGTATTGAGTTGGCCAAGCCGGACTCTTTCGAGTCGGGCTCCGGCATCGGTGTGCGCGGCCAAGTGGAAGGTCGGCAGCTGCAATTGGGTAATACGGCATTGATGGCAGACGCCGGAGTAGATGCCGCCCCCCTGAGTAACCGGGCAGAGCAGCTCCGCCTGGAGGGCATCAGCATTGTCTTCTTGGCGGTGGATGGCGTTCTGGCAGGACTTCTGGCGGTCTCAGATCCGATCAAACCAACCTCCAAACAAGCAGTCACCAGGCTTCAAGAGGTCGATGTGAAAGTCATCATGGCCACTGGCGATGGGCTTACAACCGCAAGGGCTGTAGCCAGGGAGTTGGGTATCGAAGAAGTCCATGGCGAGGTTAAACCCCAGGACAAGGAAAAGTTGGTTGCCGATCTGCAGAGCTATGGTCGCCGAGTAGCCATGGCTGGCGATGGCATCAACGACGCTCCTGCGCTGGCTCGTGCCGATGTGGGTATCGCGATGGGAACCGGTACAGATGTGGCGATGAACAGTGCTCAGGTGACCTTGGTCAAAGGGGATCTGATGGGCATCTTACGGGCAAGAACATTGTCCGTGGCCACAGTAAAAAACATGCGGCAGAACCTAGCCTTTGCCTTCATCTATAACGCCATGGGAATTCCACTCGCAGCAGGGGTGCTTTACCCCCTGACTGGCCACTTGCTGTCACCCATGATTGCGGCATTGGCTATGAGCGTCAGTTCAGCATCGGTTGTATTCAACGCATTGAGGCTGCGGAAAATCCACATCGACTGAAATGAACATGAATCTAAAGCCAGTCGTCAGGTATTAGTAATTCCATCAACGTCCTAAAAACATCTGCCAGCGCTAAAAAACAAGCTTGACCTTACCATCGCGTCAAGGTCGATGCTCAGGTTACGGCATCTATACCGCCTAACCAACGAGGTGATTTATGTTCGCTCTACAGGTATCAGGAATGGGTTGTGGCAGTTGCGTCAGCAAAATCAAAAAGGCAATTCAGGCGGTAGATGAAACCGCAAAAGTGGAGATTGACCGTGCTGCCGGTAAGGTATCGGTAGACAGCCAAGAACCCGCGGAATCTATCCGCAAGGTGATTCAGGATCTGGGCTATACCGCGCAGGTCAGCCCGTAAGAGCCGACTGAGTTGTGATCGACTCCTTTGACACCCTCAATCCGAGCTTTTGCGAGCAATGAGGTCATGGCTTCAGGGCCATGACCTCATTTGAAACCCTTGATATCAGACCAGTACCACTGTCTGTGCCTCGATCAGAGTTTCCACTGCCGCATAGAGGTCAACGTCCGTTTGCTGAGTTTTGATCGAGACCACCAGGCTGTACCTTACGGTGTCGTCATATCGCTGCTGCTTAACAAGCGTTTTCCACCACCCCAGTGCGGGATAGATACCAAGCATTCCCCGTCCAGCCAGTTCGGCTGCCGTGCCCCGCCAGATGTCCGAGTGGAGGGAGCCTCGACTCAGTGTCTGGGTACCGAGCAACCAATTCGGATCGGAGCCGCCACCCTGGTAACGACCTTCCTCTTCATCCCGTGCACGCTTGTTGATGCGCTGGCGGAACTGGTCACGATCTTCGTTTGGGCGGCTGACATCGAAGCGTAAGCCATGCGACTCGTAGCGATAGCGCCCCTTGATACCGCGCTCGGCTATGCCGGGGTTTGGCTCTACGAAGTAGGAAAGTGTCACTCGCATTTCCACCTCGATGCTGCCTAGGTTGAGCAGTTCCTGCTGCGGCCAGGGAAGCAGATGAAGATGCATACCCCGCGCGGTGGGCGGCTTGGTGCCCTGCCTCATGAATGGCCTCAGATAGTCCTCGACAATCATGGTCAAGGAGTCCCCGGCACTCCACAGGGCACGAGTCAGATCGCGCCCTCACCGAGCGCAGTTCAAGCAGCGAGTACCAGCATCATCGGGGAAGCACCAACGCTGCTTGACTCTGGAGTTGGCTCCAAGGTTTATCCTGATCTTGTGACAGGGCGGCAGTCTCCAGACCGGTCCTGTGTCACCAACCTGAAAAGGAGCTTGAACATGACTGCCAAACGCAAAATCGAAGTGTTCAGCGCCGGTTGCCCGGCCTGTGATGAGGTGGTTGCCCTAGTGCAAGGGTTGGCCTGCCCGTCGTGCGCGGTCGATGTCCTCGACATGCGCAACATTGAGGTGGCAAAGCGCGCCAAGGCGCTCGGGGTACGCTCGGTGCCGGCCGTGGCGATCAATGGTAAACTGGCCGGCTGCTGCGCGGGACGTGGCGTAGACGAGGCCACGCTACGCGCAGCTGGCCTCGGCCAGCCGTAATCACTGCGCCGTGTTAACCATTGGCAAGTTAGCCCTAGCCGGCAATATCAGCGCGGACGCGCTGCGCTACTACGAACGCGAGGGGCTGATAGCCCCCACCTCGAAGACCGACAGCGGCTACCGCCTCTATGGCGAGGACGCGGTGCGCCGCGTCCGCTTCATTCAACACGCCCAAGCCTGTGGTTTCACCCTGGCGGAAATCCGCGAGCTGCTGCTCCTGCGCCAAAGCGACAGCGCCTGTTGCAACGATGTGCGGCAGCGCGCCATCGAGAAGAAGCTCCAGCTCGCCGCCAAGATTCGCGCCATGCAGACCATGTCTGCCGCACTCGACCGGCTGATCGTGGAATGCGCGGACGGGGCGCAGCCAGTCGATGAGTGTCCTATCCTGGCCGCCTTGGAACAGGTTGATGTCGACACGGAGCGCACACCATGAAGATCGAGCTGTTCTATGCCCCTGGCTGCGAGCGTTGCGCGCCAGTGAAGGCTGAGCTGCAGGCGGCCGCTGCCATGATTGGCGACGTCGAGTGGTACGAGGTCAACGTCCTCGATTCGCTCGACCGTGCCGTCGAACTGGGCGTGCTGACGCTGCCGACACTGGCGATTGACGGCGAGTTGGTCTTCGCTGCGCTGCCCACACCGGTTCAGTTGCGCCAGGCATTGCTGAAAAGGATTGGACATGATTGAGCTGACACCCGAGGCGCTGCGCCAGGCCGTCGAAGCCATGGGTTACGGTGCGGTCGGAATCGGTTTCCTGGCAGGCCTGGCGTTCAGCGTCAACCCTGTCGCCGTGGCCGCCATTCCGGTTGCACTCGCTTACGTCACGAAGGCGCGCGAACGGCGCGAGGCGCTGCGTCTGGGCGGTCTGTTTGTCGCTGGTATGCTCGCCACCCATCTCCTGCTCGGACTGATCGCCGGACTGGGTGGGCGCTGGGTCGCCGACTTGATGGGGCGCGGTTGGGGTTTGGTGCTCGGCCCGCTACTGATTGGGCTGGGTCTGATCTGGGGCGGCTGGGTCAAGCTGCCATTGCCTGCACTGGTAAGGCGCGCCAAAAGGCCAACGGGCGCATGGGGTGCCTTTGCGTTGGGGGTGCCGTTCTCGGTGGCGGTTTGTCCAGTGTGCACGCCGACCTTGCTCGCGCTGCTCGGGGTTGTCGCGGTACTGGGTTCCCCCTGGCTCGGAGCGGCTGTCTTGCTAGCTTTTGCGCTGGGCCGTGCGGTCCCGATCGTGCTGGGAGCCTGGGCGATCGGCTGGCTCGAAGCGCTGCGCGCATTGAACCGATTCCGCCGTGCGTTCGATCTGGTGGCAGCACTTACCTTGGTCGCGACTGGTTTGTACCTGCTGAATGCCTATTTCGTCGTGATTCCAGCCCTGGCCGCGTAAGAGAAGGACATGCAGATGATTACGAACACTGGAAACCGCTCGTTGGTCGCGGGCGTACTGGCTGCCATCGGCGCGTCGGTGTGCTGTGTCGGGCCGCTCGTGCTGTTGGCACTCGGTATCGGCGGCACGTGGGTGGGAAATCTGACAGTGATGGAGCCCTACCGTCCCTTTTTCATTGGTCTGACGCTGCTGTTCCTGGGACTGGCCTTTCGCAAGCTCTACCTGGTGCCGCAGGTCTGCGCGCCTGGAACAGCCTGTGCCGATCCGCGCACGCTCACGCGCCAGCGGCTCGTGTTCTGGATCGTCGCCGGGTTGCTGCTTGGCCTACTGGCCGTGCCGTGGTTTGCGCCGCTGTTCTATTGAAGGAGATTAACCATGCGCCAACTGCTGATCGCCGCATTCGTTGCCTTGCCCCTCGCGTCGCTGGCGGCTCCCCCGAAGACCGTCACGCTCGACGTGCAGAACATGACCTGCCCGGTCTGTCCGATCACGGTCAGGAAGTCGCTGGAGAAGGTATCCGGCGTGAGTGACGTCCAGGTCGATTTCAACCAGAAAACAGCCACCGTCACCTACGACCCCGATAAGGCCCAGCCCGAGGCATTGACCGAAGCGACCTCGAATGCGGGCTACCCGTCCACGGTACAGAAGTGACGCCACGATGAGCACCGTCATCCTCGAATCCGTGCTGACTTGCCCGCACTGCGGCTTTGCCAAATCGGAAACCATGCCCACGGACGCCTGCCAGTTCTATTACGAGTGCAGCAACTGCAAGGCGCTGCTGCGCCCCAACCCAGGGGATTGCTGCGTTTTCTGTTCGTTCGGCTCGGTGAAGTGCCCGCCGATCCAACAGCAGCGAGGCTGAAATCGAACTCACTTGGAACAGCGGACAGGCCGAGTACAGCCACGGCAGTTGTTACTGTCAGGTCGCGTTCGTCGTCGACGATCTGGGCCTGCATTTCAAACAGCTTTGCAACCTCGGTTTAAAGCCTGCACCCATCAAGAATTTAAAAGAGGAGACGAGCTGCTGGCCCGCTCCTTTTTTATTCAGGACCCCGACGGCTACAAAATCAAAGTTCTCCAGCGAGGCGGGCACTACCAGTAAAACCAAATACCAGCAGTCCTACGCCAGTAACGAAGGCGGCAAGGAACAGACCGAAATAACCGATAAGCTCTCACATCAGGCTAGGCGTTCAGACCGATCCAGCCATGGACGCCTACATAAATCCCCACACCGATTATCAGCAGACTGGAGAAGTAAGGAGCGCGACGCGCCACAACACCGAGCCAGGGCCAACGATTGGATACCTGGCGTGCGCCGATAGCGGCGGCAGCACCAACGGTAACAAGAGTTATGGCCAGACCGATGCTGAAACACAGCACCAGGACGGCCCCCAGCGCGACTTCCTTCACTTGTAGGCAGAGCAGCAGCACGGTGATCGCTGCCGGGCAGGGAATCAGTCCGCCAGTCAGACCGAACAGGATGATCTGGCCGGTGGTGACGTTGCGGTTGCTGAAGCGCTTGCGGATGTCGTTGGCATGCGCTCGTTCATGGGCATCCTGGTAGCCCTCCAGCGACAGTTCCAGTCCCTCCAGCTCGGAATGATCATGCTCATGACCGTGGCTGTGCTCGCGGAACTCCAGGTCATAGTCGTGGGAGTGACCGGCATGGCCGAGGCTCAGGCGCGCAGTGAATTCATGGGGCTCGGGAATCTCGTCCAGTGACTCCAGGTAGTCACCCCGGTCTACGAAGCGAAACTGCTGGGCCGGGCCATCATGGCGAGTCGTCAGCAGACTCACTTCAGCAGCCGGCCAGGCATGGCCACTCAAGGTCTTCAGTCGCCAGCGCGGTGGGACGTCTTCTTCGAAGATCGACAGCTCGATACGCCCGTGTCCGGTATCGATGCGCTGCGTTTCATCGTGGTGCTCGTGTTGATGCTCATCACCTTCCTCGAAGCGCCACATCTGCTCGCCACGCCAGGTGCGCCAGAGCATCCACAGGGCGATGGTGATAATGATGACGGCGGACGCGAGCTGGAAATACGGCTCGGTGGTTTCGGCATTCAGGTTTTGGCCCAGGTACATGCCGGCCATGGCTATCAGCCAGACCACGGCAGTGTGCGAAAGCGTTGCGGCAAGCCCCAGCAGAATGGCCTGCTTCACAGTGCCACGGATGGCCACGACAAATGCCGCCATCATGGTTTTCGAATGCCCAGGCTCCAGGCCGTGCAGGGCACCCAGCAGGATGGCGCTGGGGAAGTACAGCCAGGCCTGCGAGGCCCCCTGTTGCAGCAGTTCGGCGAAACTCGACATGGGAGGGGCCTAGAGGTACTTGGTGATTTGCTTGAAATCTTCGAGTGATGCGCGCTCGCCTATCGCAAGCGCTTCGACCGTGTGCTCCAGACAGTGGTCGATATGGTCTTGGATAAGCACACGCTTGGCCTGGCAGACGGCTTTTTCCACGGCATGCAGCTGCTGAGCGATGTCGACGCAGGCCCGACTGTCTTCGATCATGCTGACGATGCTGCGCAGGTGACCCTCCGCACGCTTCAACCTTTTGATGATATCGCTATGACTTTGGTGCTGATGGCCGTGTTCGTGATCGCTCATGCCTTGAGTCTCGTGCATCGATGAATTACGCTCGCATGCTATCCCCCTGGGGGGGATATGGCAAACCTGTCGCGCCGACAGAAAATTCAGCCGTTTAAACATTGAAAGAAGCACGACTTGCTCAGCAATCCCATCAGCACCAAGGTGATTTTTGTCCTTGCCCTCGCCATCCTGATGGCCTGGGCCGGGCATACCTCTGCGCTGTTTATGGGTTCGAGTCAGCCAGCCGGGAGTGGCAACGATGGCGCTCATTCGCATACCCATGGTGACGAGCCACTGGCCTGTGCGGCATACGGGGATCACTGCCACTCGCCGCTGACCGCCGACCATCTGCATGAAACACCGCACCTGACCACGCTGCTCAGCATCAGCACACAACCAGAGCGTGCGCAGCCGATACAAGCCCCGCGCTATTCCATTCCGCCCAGCCCGATCTTCCTGATCGAGCGGCCACCGCGCGCCATATTCGTGCTCTGACACAGGCCGCTATACGGCCCAAGCTCCCTTTAATTCAGGACTCAACCATGCATTCGCTATCTATGGGCACAATGGACGCATCTGTCGTGCGCTCGAATCGCTCGCTACTCCTGCTGATGTTGTTCACGGCGCTGCTGTTTCTCGGCATGCCTGACGCGCTTGCCCACGCTGTCGCCGAGGGCGACAAGGGTTTTATCCAGGAAAGCTCCGGGGTGATGGTGCTGCCGTTTATCTACATGGGCGCAAAGCACATGATCACCGGTTACGACCACCTGCTGTTCCTGTTCGGGGTGATCTTCTTTCTCTACCGCCTGAAGGATGTGGGGCTCTACGTCACCCTGTTCGCCGTGGGGCATAGCGTGACGCTGCTGCTCGGCGTACTGGCGGAAATCAACTTCAGCTCCTATGTGATCGACGCCATCATTGGTTTCTCGGTGGTGTACAAGGCGCTCGATAACCTGGGCGCATTCCAGCGCTGGTTCGGCCACCAGCCGAACACCAAAGCGGCCACGCTGATTTTCGGCCTGCTGCATGGCTTTGGTCTGGCGACCAAGATCCAGGAATACGAGATCTCGGCAGACGGCCTGATCACCAACCTAATCGCCTTTAATGTCGGCGTCGAAATCGGCCAACTCCTGGCCCTGAGCGCCATCCTGATTGTCATGGGCTACTGGCGACGCACCGCCAGCTTCTGGCGCCATGCCTACACCGCCAACGTCGCCATGATGAGCGCCGGTTTCCTCTTGATGGGTTACCAGCTCACCGGCCTGATCGTCTCTCAGTAAGGAATTTTCAGCATGTTCAATAGCAAACTTCCAACTCAAAGCGAATTGCCGACCAGCCGCCAACTGCTGCGCTCCACTGTGATCGCCGTGGGTGTTGCCGCAGCCTTGCTGGTCACCGTGGTGATGCCTTCGGAGTACGCCATCGACCCAACGGGCGTTGGCCGCGTACTCGGCCTGACCCAGATGGGTGAAATGAAGAAAACCCTGGCCGAAGAAGCGGCAGCGGATGCAGCGGTTCAGCCCGCTGCGGCTCCGGTCGTGCAAGCCCCCGTACCTACTCAGCCGGTAGTTCAAGAGCCTGTTGCAGCAGCACCTGTGGCCGAACCCGTAGCTGAGCCTGAGCCAGCCGTGAAGTCGGATGAAGTGACCGTCACGCTGAAGCCGGGCGAGGCCAGTGAAATCAAGCTGGAGATGCTGGACAAGGCCACGGTCAGCTACGAGTGGACGACCAATGGCGTACCGGTCAACCACGACACCCATGGCGAGCCTTACAACGGCCCCAAGGGCTACTACCACAGCTACAGCAAGGCCAAGCAGATCACGGGAGACAAAGGCGAGTTCACCGCCATCTTCGACGGCACCCATGGTTGGTTCTGGCGCAACCGCAGCAACAAAGACGTGACCATCACGCTGAAGACCAAGGGCGAGTACCTGAGCGTCAAACGCGTTATTTAAGGCTTTTGCCTCTTTCGTCAACTGGCGGAAGAGGCAACTCTCGGCCAATGACACCACGCCCCCGTACATCCACGGCACTATCTACCTAGGCTCTAGTAGCCCCTCACCGACCCACTGCTTCAGCCAGATGGCCGCTTGCATGGGAGCCTGCTCGCCATGCATTCCCACTAGGTCCTGGCACAGCGAAGCGAACGAGCCTCCATCAGTAAGTAAGCGCAAAGCAGAAGCTTCACCCGGCTCCAGAGTACGGTACTGGCATACCAACTCATGCCGCCAAACCAAGCAATCCAGAGGAGCGGACAGCGCAATGACAGCAGGAATATCGGCATCGGCCTTGGCTGCCACCCACATGCCCACCGTGTTGTGCTGCAGCTGCAACCAACGAACCGAGGGCGTGAGGCATACCCGCAGATTGACCCAGTCATCAGCTGAAAAACGACTCATCACATCCAGCGACAGTGGCTCTGTATCAGGTGCGTCGAAGGCCAGGGTAAAGGCCCATTCAAGCGTGGCGAGTTCTATCATCGGGGAGCGTTGCGGCTCGGCAATATAGCCGCGGATGAACTGCGGTAGCTTCTCGCCTAACCAGCGCAAACTGAAATGTCGCGATGGCCACGCGCTGATATAAGCGGTGGCCAACTGTGCAAATGACTCATCCCCCAGCCAGCGATGCAACGCTGGGAAGTCTTCCCGCATGACGCCAAGAAGCCTGGCGCGATAAGCGTTGTGGTAAATCATCAGGCCATCTGCGGCAGGCAGCGTATTGCTACCTTGAATCTGCTCCAACAGCTCAGGCGGGATAACGCTATCGCCGGTGGCCAGGTAACGCTCCAGCGCTTGCTGCTGAGCACTCAGACGCATGGTGCGGCAGCCCTTAGAGCATTGGCGGAGATAGAGCGCGCCTTGGACAGCTCCGCTAATAGCTCGTCAAAGGGCGGGAAATGGTCATCTCGCTCAATCAAGGTGGCAGTATCACCCAGATAGCTCAACGTTTTGCTGTACAGAGCCCAAACCGGATCGGCAATCGGCTGATCATGGGTATCAATGAGGTAGTGGCCGTAGTCGCTATGGCCGGCCAGGTGGATCTGGCGAACCCGCTCACGGGGCAACTCCATGATGAACTGCCAAGGATCGAACCCCTGGTTTTTCGAACTGACGTAGACGTTGTTTACATCGAGCAGTAGCTCGCAGCCGGTAAGGCGGCTCAGTTCGGCCAGAAACTGAGACTCGCTCATGCAGGACGTTTTCCACTGCACGTAGGCCGACACGTTCTCAAGCACCAAGGGCCGCTGCAATACATCCTGAACCAGCCGAACCCTTGATGCCACATGCAGCAGGCTCTCCTGGGTGAATGGCAGTGGAAGTAGATCATGCAACTGGTGAGCACTACCCCGGCTCCAACACAGATGGTCAGCTACCCAGCGGGGCTGAACTCGGTCGGCTAGATTTTTCAATTGGCGCAAGTAATCAGCGTCGATCTCATGAGGACCGCCAATCGACAGGGAAACCCCGTGCATGACCAGCGGATATTGCTCTTTGATCGCATCGAGGAAGTAGAGGGCTTTTCCCCCGCCGACCATGTAGTTCTCGGAAATGATCTCGAACCAGTCGACTGCGGGGCGTTGCTCCAGAATCTGCTGGTAGTACTCGCTACGCAAGCCCAGGCCAAAGCCCAGCATGTTGCTTTTACTCATTAGGACTCCGAGTCAAGGGAGTGACTTGCACTCCCTTGGATGGGCTTACTCGCTGGTTTTACCGCCGGCCTCATCGCATTTTTCTTGGGTCATCAAGTTGAAGCCCTGACCTTTACATTCTCCCTGGCCTTTGCAGGCGTTCTTGGCAGTCATGCAATCGTTTTGACCTTTGCAGCCATTCACACCAAAGCATTTTACTTCGGCAGTTTTTGCATCCTGAGCCGCTTGTGCAGGCAGGGTGGCAAATAGGCTGGCGGCAACGAGTGCCAATGCAGCACCGGTAGCAACGGTATTTTTGGTCGACATAGTGGCAATCTCTCTTGAGCGTTATGTGGAGGTCAGGACTATTTAGTGCCACTGACCCGAAGAAGCTTAGGCATCGCTGCCAGGCATGCCATAAAACGAATCCGCACAGGCTTCATTAGCGGGCATGAACAGACACTACAGAGCCCTGCAGAGTCTCCACAAGAAAGAAGTAGCAACCTGACAGAACTGTAATGTTCAGCTCAGGTTTATGACAGGGCACTCTGGTTAAGGTTACTTCGAGCCTGAAGCTCAATGCCTGATGGCGACCCACTCAGGGTCACTAGGCTAACTGAACTAAATCGAGGACTTTCCAGATGAAATCAATCAAAACCCTGTTCGTGGTTATCGCTCTTACCGCGTCTTCGTTGGCAATGGCAGAAGGCGGTGCTGACCGTACTTTTGCGCGCATGGAACAGGCCAGCAAGATCTCGATGGAAGCCTACCAACTGGCCCAACAACAGAAAAAAGAGTCGCCGGTAGCTGGTACTAAAGCCAAAACAGCCGATCACGCCAACTGCTAATTCGCGGTCAACCTGACAGAAATGTAATCACTTAGCCGGTTGAGATATGGCAATTTCTCAAGCTCGCTGTCGGAACGATTTGAAAAGCCACGACAGTGGGCAAGGCTGGTAGGGAAAACCTCCCAGGATGAAGCTGAAAATAACCCAATGTCATGGTTGTTCCGCCCTGACTCCTCTGACTGATTGGACATAACGGCATGCACTGCAAAACCTCAAGACGAACCTTCGTTAAAGGCCTGGCCGCTACCGGCATTCTCGGAGGCCTTGGCTTGTGGCGCACACCCGTTTGGGCGGTGACCAGTCCCGGACAACCCAACGTATTAACGGGCACTGATTTCGACCTATTCATTGGTGAAACGCCCGTGAATATAACCGGTACCGCCCGGACTGCGATGGCGATTAACGGGTCCATTCCAGGACCAATTTTGCGCTGGCGAGAAGGCGATACCGTCACGCTGCGCGTGAAAAACCGCCTAACCGAAGACACTTCGACCCACTGGCACGGCATCATTTTGCCCGCAAACATGGATGGTGTGCCTGGCTTGAGCTTCCACGGCATCGCGCCCGATGGCATGTACGAATACAAATTCAAGGTCAATCAGAATGGCACCTACTGGTACCACAGCCACTCTGGTTTGCAGGAGCAGATCGGCGTTTACGGTGCCCTGGTCATCGATGCCAAAGAGCCCGAGCCGTTCAGCTATGACCGTGACTACGTGGTAATGCTGACTGATTGGACTGATGAAGACCCAACCCGGTTATTGGCCAAGCTCAAGAAGCAGTCGGACTACTACAACCAGCACAAGCGCACCGTTGGCGACTTCATCAATGACGTGAGCGAGCAAGGTTGGTCGGCAGCGGTTGCCGACCGCAAGATGTGGGCCGAGATGAAGATGAGCCCCACCGATCTTGCCGACGTCAGCGCCTATACCTACACCTACCTGATGAATGGCCAAGCTCCAAATGGCAACTGGACAGGCATCTTCAAGCCGGGCGAAAAACTCCGTTTACGGTTCATCAACGGCTCGGCCATGACCTACTTCGATGTGCGTATTCCGGGTCTGAAGATGACGGTGGTTGCGGCCGATGGGCTGCACGTCAAGCCAGTCAGCGTCGATGAGCTCCGCATCGCCGTGGCAGAGACCTACGACGTGATTGTCGAGCTCGCGGACCAAGAGGCTTACACGATTTTCGCCCAGTCCATGGATCGCACCGGCTATGCCCGCGGCACTCTGGCGACGCGTGAAGGTTTGAGCGCGCCAGTACCAGAAACTGATCCTCGCCCCCTGATCGCCATGGGCGACATGGGTATGGATCACGGCAGCATGGCAGGTATGGACCACGGCAGCATGCAAGGTGGCATGGACGGCATGGATCACAGCACGATGGCCGGGATGCAAGGCGATATGGCGGGTATGGATCACAGCAAAATGGCCGGCATGGACCATTCAGGCATGGCTGGCATGGGTGGTATGGGTGCAGCAATGCAATCGCACCCAGCCTCTGAAACCAATAACCCGCTGGTCGACATGCAAACCATGACACCGACCCACAAACTGGACGATCCAGGTATTGGCCTACGCGCTAATGGTCGTCGTGTACTGACCTATTCCGACTTGAAAAGCACCTTCCCCGACCCGGATGGCCGCGAACCCAGCAGAACGATCGAGCTGCACCTTACCGGACACATGGAGAAGTTCTCCTGGTCCTTCGACGGCATCAAGTTCTCTGATGCCGAGCCTCTGCGCCTCAAGTACGGCGAGCGTGTCCGTATCACGCTGGTAAACGACACCATGATGACTCACCCCATCCACCTTCACGGCATGTGGAGTGATCTGGAGGATGCGAACGGCAAATTCATGGTTCGTAAACACACCATCGACATGCCGCCAGGTTCCAAGCGCAGTTATCGAGTGACTGCCGATGCATTGGGTCGCTGGGCTTACCACTGCCACCTACTACTCCACATGGAAATGGGCATGTTCCGTGAAGTTCGTGTGGATGAGTAAAGGAGATATCTGATGAGTACTTTTATGAAGCGGAAGGCCCTGGTTGGCAGCGCTACCGTGTTGAGCCTTTTGGCTGCCCTGCATGCTCCGGTGTTGTTGGCCGGCGAAGGTCACAGTGAGCACGAACAACATGCTACTGAGACACAGGCTCCTAAATCCGTACCGGACAAAAAGGCCGCACAAGCGAAGGAAAAGGCTGCTAGTCAGCAGATGGATCACGGGGACATGAACCATGGCGGCATGGACCACGAGAGCATGATGGATAAGCATGGCGGCACCGAAGCCGAAGCAGGTTCGAACCATGACCACTAGGTTTTTACGTCCGTCCCTAACAGCACTGGCAGTGTCGCTGAGCATGCTTGGCAGCGGGCTCACCTTCGCTGCGGAAGAAATGGATCACTCGGCAATGGGCCACGGCTCCATGCCGATGGACCATAGCAAAATGAACCACGGTTCTGCCAAAGAGCCGATGGAGGGCATGGATCATAGCCAGATGGGCCAGAGCCAGAGCCAAGAAAAGGCTCCGGCTATGGACCACAGCAAGATGGGTCACGGCGCTATGCAGGGGCAGATGGGCGGCATGGATCATTCAAAGATGAACCATGGTTCCGCTGAAGCCCCGAGAACTACCAGTCGCACGCCTATCCCGGTGCTGACAGATGCGGATCGTGAAGCAGCGTTCCCGCCTTTGCCAGGCCACAAGGTTCACGACAGCGCCATCAACAGCTTTTTCCTGCTCGACCAACTCGAATACCAGGATGCCGATGAAGGCAGCACCTTGGCTTGGGATGCGTCCGGCTGGATTGGCGGAGACATCAATCGTCTCTGGCTTCGCTCCGAAGGTGAGCGCACCAATGGCGTCACTGAGGATGCTGAATTGCAGGCCTTGTATGGGCGCTCGATTGGTCCTTGGTGGGATGTAGTCGCGGGTGTTCGCCAAGACTTCAAGCCAGAGTCGCCACAGACTTGGGCCGCATTCGGCATCCAGGGTATGGCGCTGTATGCCTTTGAGGCGGAGGCCACGGCCTTTGTCGGCGAGAACGGCCAGACGGCTGCGCGCTTAGAGGGCGAGTACGACATCCTGCTGACCAATCGCCTAATCCTTCAGCCGACCGCTGAAGTGAATTTCTACGGCAAGAACGATCCCGAGCGAGGCATCGGCTCCGGCCTGGCCAATGCCGAGGTCGGTCTGCGACTGCGTTACGAGATCATTCGCCAGTTCGCACCCTACATCGGCGTTTCCTGGAGTCGCTCCTTCGGCAACACGGCCGACTTGGTGCGAGATGAGGGTGAGGATGTTGAGGAGGCACGCTTCGTTGCCGGTATTCGGATGTGGTTTTGAGAGCCTGACATGAAAAGAGCAATTAAAACCTTAGTGGCAGCGGGTGTCGTCGGAAGCGCTGCATTAGTTGGCGGTGCCTACTTGGGCTTGGTCAACGTGGGTGCCGATGACCCTCACTTCCCGGCAGTACATGCTTTCCTGACAATGGCCAGAGACCGCTCTATCGAAGTGCGGTCCAAAGATATAGAAGTGCCCAACCTCAATGATGACGCGCTCATCAAAGCCGGGGCTGGCAACTACAACTCTATGTGCATCGGCTGTCATTTGGCACCGGGTGTTGCTGAAACAGAACTTAGCCAATCGCTGTATCCCGCTCCGCCGAACCTGACCAAGGTTGGCATCGATGGCAATCCAGCCGCTGCATTTTGGGTGATCAAGCACGGTATCAAGGCCACAGGCATGCCGGCCTGGGGTAAGAGCATGGGTGATCAGTACATCTGGGGCATGGTCGCGTTCCTCGATCAACTGCCGAAAATGGATGCCGGGCAGTATCAAGCCCTAGTTGCATCGAGCGGCGGTCACGATCATGGCGGCGGTGAGACCCAGATGCATAACCACGAAGGTCAACATGGAAGCGCCAAGGCGGATCATCACGCCGAGCCTGAGGCTGCGACAGATCATCATGCTTCTGATAGTTCAAAGGCGAACGCAGGTGCCGATCATCACGGTGATTCGTCGAGCAGTGCAGATCATCACGCAGCAGATATGACGCCATCAGGCAGCGGCGCAGACCACCATGCGACGGATGGCCAAACGGCGGAAGGTGCTGCTGGTCATCACGAAACAGAGCCAGCTCAAAAGGAGCAGACCCCGGCCGCTGCTCCCAACACTCACACCCATGCCGATGGCAAAGAGCACCTTCATGACAGCTAAATGTAAAGGAGCGCGGGTGGCGATGCTGGCCGCCTTGTTTATGACCTCGGCAGTTCAATCAGCAGATGCCCTGACAATCGACGTGCACCGTGATGCAAATTGTGGTTGCTGCAAGAAGTGGATCTCACACTTGGAAGCGAACGGCTTCAAAGTCATCGACCATGTCGAGGGCGATATGACCTCGGTGAAGCAACGACTCGGTGTTGCACCACGACTGGCGTCCTGCCACACCGCCGTGATCGACGGCAAATTCGTCGAAGGTCACGTACCAGCAGCGCAAATCATCGAACTATCCAAACGTGATGTTCTGGCTGGTATCGCCGTTCCCGGCATGCCGGCAGGCTCACCTGGTATGGAAGTTGGTGGTACGCAGCATGCCTATCAGGTTATCGGGTTGACCAAGGCGGGTACTGACCAAGTTATTGCCGACTACCCCGCGAAGTAACTCCCGCTAAAACCGAGCACTCACTCTTTAAAAGAGTGAGTGCTCGGAATCATCACTGCGCCCTCTTTCAAACCCAAATAAAGTACGACTGGCCAAGCAATTAGCCGCTGTATATCCATATGAAAATGGGTAATTGCGCTGAGTTGACCAATATTTCTCGCGCCTACGGGTGGCCGAATTTCCTCTTCTGCTGGGCATGGCACTAAGCTATTGTTCAGTCAGACCTACATCCGTGTGTTGCAAAGGGACTGACCAATGGAAGGATTACGACATGGCTAGATGCACAGCACCAACAAGAGGACATCGCTCAGCGAGCGCGGCAGCGGACTGCCCCGCATGTAGCAGCCGCTATAGCAGTTACAGGTCAAACTCATATTCGCCCTCATCCTACTCCTCGTCGGGTATCAGCGGAGGTAGCTTTGGCAACAATGGTGGTGGTGGCAGGTCCAGCAGCAGTTCAAGGCCGCGCTGGTCGAGAGCGGGGTCGTCCGTGTCGTACACGCCTACCCAGGTGCAGTCACTCACACCAATCCGCGAAACCGTTGAGGCGCGAGCAGCGGCGCAGCCTGATCTTCGTGACGTCTTCCTGTGCCACGCTTGGGACGACCGGCAGGGGCCGGCCAAAGAGCTGCACGAGTTGCTCGTGGCGGCTGGTGTCAAAGTTTGGTTCAGTGAGAAGGACCTTGGCCTCGGCGTTCCGATGATGCGCGCCATCGACAAGGGCTTAGCAAATTCGCGAATTGGACTTGTGCTGGTGACCCCTGCGCTGCTTGCCCGCCTCCCCAAAGAGAGCGTCGCCGACAAAGAGCTTTCGGCACTCCTGGCGGGTAATCAGCTCGTTCCCATCGTGCATAACACGACGTATGAAGCTCTCCGCAATGTCAGCCCCTTGCTCGCCTCCCGAAGTGGTCTGGACACTGAGGAAGACTCAATGGCAGTGGTCGCGGCAAAAATCGCCGAGCTGGTCGCTCTCTAGCGCTATTGCCCACAGATGTTCGCCATTCAGATGCGCTGTTCGGAAAAATGCGCTCCAACCTCTCGGTCAACCAGCTCCGCCTCCGGCAGACTAAGGTAATGTCCGCTTTTGCCCCTGTTCGCCCTCTGTGCAAGGCAGATTAGGGCGGGTATGAGCCCCTAGCTTCGACTTATGGTCGACCAAACTCTCTGCCATCGGTGGTCAAACCCAATACAAATGACCGCTCGGGTCGCGTGGAAGTGTATGGTCAAACGCGTTGCAATTGCGCCAAAAAAGGGCACCCGAGGGTGCCGAAGGCTACCTCCAAACCAAAGGAGCACTGAGGAGGCAGCAGCCGAGCAAGGCGAGTGCCCGCAGGCACTCGCCGACAACGCGTCAAAGCACTTCGAGCGGATATTCGACTATGAGGCGAACCTCATCCAGGTCCGACTCGAAATCGGTTGCACGGGTCGTTGCCTGGCGAATGCGGAAGGACATGTCTTTCAGTGATCCGGCTTGCACGACGTACTTGGCTTCGATGTCGCGCTCCCATCGCTTCTGATCGGTCAGCGGATTACCATCATCGTCGCGCCGCATGTAAACCTCGTTGGCGTTGGTGTAGTCAGCATCCCAGCCCTGCGCGTAGCGGGTCATGAAGCTCAGGCCGGGCACACCAAAAGGTTCCATGTCCAAGTCATAGCGCACCTGCCAGGACTTTTCCTTGGGCGAGTTGAAGTCGCTGTACTGGATGGAGTTATCCAGGTAGATCGAGTCGGACTGACGCAGGTAATCGAAATCGTCATCGCCGTTATTGCGCTGAATGCCAACCATGACGGTATGGGCACCAAATTGCACTCCAGCCTTACCGCTCCAGATGTTGTTATCGAAGCTGCCCAGATGTTGTTTTCCCTCATCGACAGCTTTGTAGTAATTAAGTCCACCGATCAAGGCAACATCGTCGGAAAGCGGATAGCTCAACGTGGTGCCAGCGTAGTACTGGTTCCAAGCATCTTTGAGACGGCTGGTATAGAGGCTGATGCCGACGTTGTCGTTGACCGAGTAATCACCACCAAAATAGGCAATCCAGGGGGCGTCGACGGAGCCCGCATAGAACGTTGCGAAGCCATCGCGCATGCTGCTTGAGTTGGGCTCGCTCATTGAATGCAGGCGGCCACCTTGCAGGGCCAAGCCGTCAATACTGTTGTTGGCCACGGTGATACCGCGGAAGCTTTCGGGCAGGAGTCGCGAGTCGCCGTATTGAACGACGGGGCTGACAGGGAAAACATCGCCAGCTTTGATAACTGTACCCATGAACCTGGCTTTAACCGCACCTCCCACCTTGGAGTAGTCATCCTCGGGTTGCCCTGCACTGTTGTAAGGCATCACATCAACGGAGCCACCTGCGCCGGATCGCCCATCACCAGAGTCGAGTTTCAGGCCCAGCATCGCAAACGCGTCGATACCAAAGCCAACGGTACCCTCGGTGAATCCAGACTCAAACTGCCCGATGATTCCATGGGCCCACTCTTCCGAGTAACCATTACCTGTGCCGCTCGACTGACCCTTACGAAAGTCGCGATTGAAATAGAGGTTACGATTCAGAATAGTGAGGCTGCTGCCCTCGACGAAGCCTTCGGCCTTTTCTTCGGCGGCAATTGCAGCCTGTCCGGTGCCGATACTCAGAGCTATCAGCGATAAGCAAAAAAGGGGGTTATTCATGTGACACTCCTAAATTATTTGGCAGTTTTATCTCGGTGAGATTTCTTGTAGTAGTTGCCGTAGCGCGCCAAGCATCGCCCGTGCGCGCTCACGCCATACTTCCACACGCCAAATAACGCCAGGGTGACTTGAAAATTACTTTTAAGTCAGTGACCTGTAAGCTCCTATGTAGCTCAGTTTTGATTCCGGCAGGCTGTACCCATTGCCCGATATTCAATAGTCTGCAAATCGCCGCTGGAGTCCTCATAGGTCATCTGAGCCGGCATTACCTCGCAACCAGAGCCTGTAGGACTCGTATGTACAACCTTCGCGATGTCCAGCTTCATGCCGTAGCGATAGTGAGTCACCTCGGGCGGAGTCTTGCCACGAGCAGCAGCGTATTCCTGCATCGCTCTTTCATTATCCTGAATCATTCGACCATAGACGCGGTCACCGCCGCCTTCGGCCATAACCAGGGACGATGCAGAAAGAATAGATACCGCCAAGACAGCTTTAAGAATGTTCACGTTTAATTCCTCTACTTAGGTTGTAGTGAAAATATAAACGCAGGCACCTGTCATCAAAGTGAAGCGAAAATTACATCTTCGTAATTGCAGTATTAGGGGGCTTTTTAGTAGCTCAAAAATATTAAATGACTCTCCTGCCACTGTATCGATTTGAGGCCCCTGCTCTCAGCCGCAATGCTGCGACCTCGGCCATCCTCGATGGTATGTGCATATTAGAAACCCAGAATTGGCGCTCAGTGACAGCAGCAGCCGGAACCACTGGTTGGGACCAGCAGAAATGCTTGGCGTGCGTAAATGAGCTGGGGAACCCGCCTCTCGCAGAGCGGCAATCAGCAGGGCGCTGCGGTGTCGCCTCTGACAGTGACTTGGTCAGAGGGTAGGTCAACAGTTACCTCGTTGACGCCCGCAATAGGCCGCAGCACTGCGTTGATATGTTTGACGCAGGAGCTGCAGCTCATGCCTTGGACTTTTAGTTCGATTCTGCTCATTGCGTAATCCCCTTTGGCTGTTTCAGGCGACAGTGCCAGCCGGCTAGGGCTAAGCAACACATGCTTAGCATTGGGGATATTCTCGACCTTGCCTCCGTCGCAAGGTCGAGCGTTATCTCTCAATCGGTCGAGCCCTGCTTATCATCCTCTACAGCACGCGTGAACAGCCTGCTGGCGCTGCAACAGTTGCTGTTTAAATTACGACTCCGCTGCACCCATGCGTATGACGTATACGAGTGCGAGCTCAGCATCGCTGAGAATTTCAGCAGGCACCGCGCCCTGCTAGCACCAAATCCACGCAGACGATCACCGAAGGACTTCCTACCGGCCTGTGCAAGGTCGCTAGGAAACCTGACGTTTCAGACACCTTCACCCTCGGCGGTGTTTCAATAGCCCCGTCCGCAGGCATCGAGCTCCTTCCGGCTTCAGGCGCAGGTGCTGACCATCCTTGACCAGGTACTTCATAGCCCTGTGGGTATGAGGCCGAATAGCCTGATCACTTCTCTGGATATGGCCGATGCCACACTTGTCGCCATATTGACCCTTGTCATGGTTGCAGCTGTGCGCATAACCCTGGCCACGCGTGATGTCCTCCCATAACGCCCCGATCTCAATCGCCTTCCAGACATCCCGGCAGACTAGGTTGCCATTGAAGAAGTAGGCCGCATGAATGTGGAAGCCCCTCCCATCATTGCGATCCCCCTGCTCCACCGAGTAGATGTAGCCGATAAGGTGCTCGAAGGTCGAATGACGACGATGCTTGGCGATCAAGGCGTCGAGATCATTAAGGACATGCTCGACTCGGAGCCTGGCTTGAGCTTCAGGGCGATAGTGAAAGTCAAGTCTGATTATCGTGGTGCGGGAGTAAAGACTCATTACAGCATCCGTGTACTCCACGATCTCCCTCTCCTGCTTACGGGCCTCAAACCGACGATCCCCACACCTACGCTGATACCTCTGCTTACGGGTCAATTGACGAATCCGTGCTGTCAGTACATTCATGCTGTGGTGGTGATCCAGGTAAGCCGTACCCAGTTCATTCGGACAGACAGGACCGTCAAGACGACGCTCAAGGCCTATGTCCTGACAAGCCGCCTTGAATGCTTGCAGCTGCTCGCTGTAGCTGTACTCCACCCGATCATCGAACAAGTCGACCATTTGTTTGATGTGGGTGAAGTAGCGGGAGAGTCTGGTCTCTTCGAGACGCTCATAGCCTGATCGGCTTTGCGTGATTCGGAATGCTGGTGTGTCGGACTTCTCGATGGCTTGTACCAGTGACTCAATCTGCAGGGCTATGTCAGATTGGGAGAGGTGGGTGTAGGTCTTACGATTGCTCATGGTGGGTACCTGGTTGGTTGATTCATACCAAGTACGTGATGTGTATTTTTTGACCGTTCTCCTTTTCCTCTGCTGGTAGTCCATGCCGAGTAGAATTAGCGTTGATTGCTATTGAATGGCCACAATAGATAGATGATAGCTATATCAATAGATGCAGTTCTGCCCACTGCCAACTATCCCGGCGAGACAAGACAATGGGGAACAACATCGCCTGGTCTGCCGAGAGATTTTTCGTATTTCGTCTTGGGAGAGTTAGCTGAGAACTGCCCCCCTCAAAGGAATAAGCGGCATGACCAGTCGAAGCTAGTCATGGCGAAGGTGACTAGTTCTATCTGGCAATGCTCAGGCATAGGAAGCAGCGATCTTCAGCTTCGAGCCCGGCTTGAGTACACCTCTGAGGTAATCACCAAGTAGAGTGTTGATGAAGTCGATGTGTTAAATGCCTATTGCCCTTCATGTGGCCTGAGCTCCGAGGACTCGTGATCACAAGAACTAAAACTCAGTAACCGGCTTCTTTCTGATGCCGAAAGGCCAGTATATAAACAGCGTCATCCGCACGCTCATGCCGGTAGAGTGCAACATAACCCGAATCACCGAACTCGATGATCAGCTCACGCAGCTCCGGCAGCTCTGGAAATGGGCGACCTACTTCCGGGCCTTCCTCTAACCGAGCGAACTGTCGCTCAATCGCCTGAGCGGCTCGCCGGGCTACCAGCGAGCCTTTCTCAGTAAGAAACTGACGACAGCGCTCCAATCCTTGCGCAGCACCTTCGGTGATAATCAATCGTGGCACTTGGGAAGCTCCGCCTCAGCCTCAGTACCCCAGGTATTGAGCCAGGCCCGAGTCTCTCGACCGGTCAAATGCCGACCAGTTTCCTGATACGCTGCCCACGACGCCAAAGCTTCCTGTTTGAAGCTCTCGCGGGCTTCCTCGCGCTCGACGTACTGCGCTATTGCTTCGCACATAATCCAGTGGGACGAACGTTGACGCAGTCCCGCCAGATGCTGAATGCGGCCTTTCAACTCGTCATCAATCTTGATAGAAGTGGCCATAGCCGAACCCTCGTTATCTAAAGGTATTACCTTTTAGTAAGATATCAGCGACCCAGCGCATCTGTCCATGCACCCAGAGAACGGATAATGTCACGCAGCGCTGGCATGGGGGGACAAGTGGGGGGACAGATAGCTTTATAAAAAATAAACTTAATAAAATCAATATATTATATATTCAAAAATGCCGCCCACAAGCCGGTTTTTTTTATGCCCGAAATAATCTAATTCCCTTGCCCATCAGTGCCACTAAACCCCTTCGCAATTCCGAGCTTTTTGGGCGGGTTATGGCTGATGGATTGAGCATTATCTGTCTGGTTGACCGACACAATTTGAATTTTCAAGGGTGCAAGCCCACATAAAAGTTGTACATAAATTAATTCCTGTATAAATATTTGAGAGCTGCGCATCGATTTTTGGCCGCTACGTCGAGGTCATGAGTATTCCAACCTCGTATCTCTGCGGATTTCTCCAGGATTGCTTAATGACTTCACTTCGCCGGCTATGCCTTGTTTTGGGCGACCAATTGTCTTTCGACCTTCCTTCGCTGCAGGGGCTCGACGTAGACCGCGACAGGGTGCTCATGGTTGAGGTTATGGAGGAAGCCCGCCACGTGCCTCACCACCCGCAGAAGATCGCCCTGATTTTTAGTGCCATGCGTCACTTCGCCGAAGCGCTAAAGCAGCGTGGAACTCAGGTGCACTACGTCACCCTCGATGACCCTCAGAACACAGGGTCTGTGCCGAGCGAATTACGACGATGGCAGTCGCTGATAAAACCAGATGAGCTGCACATAACCGACTGCGGCGATTGGCGTCTGGAGCAATCCTTACGCATTTGCGGCTTAGCCATCCACTGGCACAGCGATAGCCGCTTTCTCTGCACGCGTGCCGAATTCGCTGACTGGGCAGCCGAGAAAAAACAACTTCGCATGGAGTTTTTCTATCGAGAAATGCGCAGAAAAAGTGGGCTGTTACTCAATGGCGACGGCACCCCCGTAGGCGGCGCATGGAACTTCGATGCAGACAACCGCAAGCAGTTGCCCAAGGGAGCAAGACCGCCTTCACCCGCCCGCTTCACGCCAGACGTCATCACCGCAGATGTGCTTGCGCTGGTGGCTGAACACTTCTCAGGCCACTACGGGACGCTCGATACGTTCGACTACCCGGTAACTCACGCCGACGCTCAAGCCTTGTGGGAGTACTTCCTTGATTGGGGGCTGGCCGCGTTTGGCGACTATCAAGACGCCATGGCAACGGATGAGCCCTTTCTGTTCCATGCCCGCATAAGCGCTGCGCTCAATATCGGCCTACTGGATGTTCGAAAACTGTGCAGTGATGTGGAGGCGGCTTACTGGTCCGGTGGCATTGCGTTGAATGCCGCCGAAGGTTTTATCCGCCAGCTAATCGGTTGGCGCGAATACGTGCGCGGCGTCTACTGGCTGAAGATGCCGGACTACGCCACCGGCAACGCGTTAGGTAACACGCGCTCGCTTCCGGAGTTTTACTGGACCGGCGAGACGAAGATGAACTGCATGCATCAGGCCATTAGTCAGAGCCTGGAGCATGCCTATGCGCATCACATCCAAAGGCTGATGGTGACCGGTAATTTTGCCCTGCTAGCCGGTATCGCACCGCCGCAGATATGTGAGTGGTACCTGGCCATCTACATGGATGCATTCGACTGGGTGGAGCTGCCGAACACACTGGGCATGGTGATGCACGCCGATGGTGGATATTTAGGTTCTAAGCCGTATTGCGCCAGCGGCCAGTACATCAAACGCATGTCTGACTACTGCAAAGGCTGCGCCTACAAGGTCAGCGAAAGCACCACAGAAGATGCCTGCCCCTTTAACGCCCTCTACTGGCATTTTCTTATGCGCCACGACGAGCTTTTGCGTGGGAATCAACGTATGGGCATGGTCTATAAAAACTTAGACCGCATGGCTGACACTAAGCAGCGTGCGCTATGGCAGCGCGGGGAGATGTTGCTAGCTCGGCTGGACGCGGGTGGGTCACTTTGAAAAAGGGCAACCTGCCGGTCAAAACTTGCGTGACCTGTGAACGTCCATTTACTTGGCGAAAGAAGTGGGCCAGATGCTGGAATGACGTGCGCTATTGCTCTGAGCGCTGCCGGCGCAACAAGCCTATCAATCAGTAAGTTGTTTTCTAGAGCGCTTCAATTGGGTAGAACCCTTGGGTCCGTGGCCTGTAACCCGTTTGGACGATAAACAGGCTGGCCACAAGCCCTTGATCTTAGGCCTTGTCCATGAGCCTGGCAGGTTGTCGTTCGGCATTTTCCTGGGCGGCAGCAAAGCGGCTGACCGCTTCCACGGCGCCGCTGGCGCCATCGCGAATCTGCACGATCACGGCGCCGGCCTGATCGGCCAGTTCCACGCCGTGGTTGGCCACTTCCTGGGTCAGGTCCATGCTGGCCACTGCTTCCCGGGTCTCCTGCAGGATCTGCCCGATCAACTGGGCGATCTCGGCGGTGGAGCCACTGGTGCGGCCGGCCAGGCTGCGCACTTCATCGGCCACCACGGCAAAGCCGCGACCTTGCTCGCCGGCCCGTGCTGCTTCGATGGCGGCGTTCAGCGCCAGCAGGTTGGTCTGGTCGGCGATGCCGCGAATGGTGTTGACGATGGCGGTGATCTGTTCGGAACGCGCGCCCAACTGCGCCACCAGGAGTGCCGAGGCGCCGATGTTGTCGGCGATCTGGCGCATTTCGCGGGCGGTTTGCTGGATGACGTCGGTGCCGTGTTCCGCTGCCTTCTCGGTTTCGGCAGAGATATGGTAGGCACGCGCCGCGCTGTCGGCGTCTTGCTCCTGTTTCTCCACGCGCTCGGTGATATCGCGGGCAAATTTCACCACTTTGCACAGTTTGCCGTCGGCGTCGTACACGGGGTTGTAGGTGGCCTCCAGCCAGACCACGCGGCCGTGCTTGGCCAGGCGCTTGAATTGGCCGCCGCGGATTTCGCCACGGTTAAGCCCACGCCATAGCTCGGCGTATTCAGCGCTGTTCACCAACGCAGGTTCGCAGAACATTCGGTGCGGTTTGCCGATGATTTCGTTCAGACCGTAGCCCATGGCGTGCACGAAGTTGTCATTGGCGCCGAGGATGTTGCCCTCGAGGTCGAATTCGATAATCGCCATGGCCCGGTCCACAGCCTCCAGACGAGCACGGATGTCGCTATCGCGCATCACCTTGGCGGTGACGTCCATGGCGTACTTCATCACCTTGATCACCTTGCCGGTGCCATCGAGCACCGGGTTGTAACTGGCCTCAAGCCATACCTTGCGGCCGTGGGCGTCTACCCGCTGAAACGTGCCGGATACGAATTTGCCTGCCCGCAGGCTGGCCCACAGTTCGTTGTATTCGCGGCTATTGGCGTGGCTGGCGGTGCAGAAGTCGCGATGGGGTTTGCCGACCACCTGCTCGGCACGGTAGCCCAGGGTGTCGAGAAAGTTCTGGTTGGCCCGCTGCACGCGGCCTTCCAGGTTGAATTCGACCACGGCCATGGAGCGTTCCAGCGCGGCCATCATTCCTTTGAATCCTTCCACTTCGGCCGTCCTGGCTGCCAGCTCTAGCTTAAGACTCTTGGAAAACATGGTGTTACCTCGCTTGTGGAACCCTGACCCTGGCGCGATGGTGAAACGCGACAGAAAACATGGCCGACTGCCATCAAACGACACTACCAAAAAATTGTACAAGACCGATAGTGTTGTACAAGTATTTCTGCAACTTGTGATGAACGGTTATGGCAACCCTCCGCTGCGCAACCCGACCTGCCAACCAGCGGGCCCGCGAGCGGGGCAACTTTTTCCTAGGCAGCGACTACATAAATCATATTTTCGCTATTGGCGGCGGCTGAACAGAATGCGCCCATCGCTTCTCCGAATTCTCGCTCGTGCGTGAAACCGCCGTTAAGAAGGACGCCGCTGTGACCGTTGAAAAAACCAGTATCGACACCCTCGTGATTGGCGCAGGCCAGGCCGGTATCGCCATGAGCGAACACCTTTCCAACCTTGACGTACCGCACCTGGTGCTTGAGCGCAGCCGTGTTGCCGAGGCTTGGCGCTCGGGGCGCTGGGATTCGCTGGTGGCCAACGGCCCGGTGTGGCACGACCGCTTTCCCGGCCTGGAATTCGATGGCATGCAGCCCGATGACTTCGCCGGCAAAGAGCAGGTAGCCGACTACTTCGTGCGCTATGCGGAAAAATTCAAGGCGCCTATTCGCACCGGTGTCGAGGTGCAAAAAGTCACCCGCAACGCCGACCGCCCAGGCTTTACCGTGCAAACCTCGCAAGGCGTGTTCGAGGCCAACCGCGTGGTGGCCGCCACCGGCCCGTTCCAGAAGCCGGTGATTCCGCCGATTGCGCCGACGCTCAGTGGCATCAACCAGCTTCACTCGGCCGACTACCGCAACCCCGAGCAATTGCCGCAGGGCGCAGTGCTGGTGGTGGGTGCGGGGTCTTCGGGGGTGCAGATTGCCGATGAATTGCAGCGGGCCGGCAGGCAGGTGTATTTGTCCGTCGGCGCCCATGACCGCCCGCCGCGTTCCTACCGGAACCGTGATTTCTGCTGGTGGCTGGGCGTGCTTGGCGAGTGGGATGCGCCGGCCAGCAAGCCGGGCAAGGAGCACGTGACCATCGCCGTCAGCGGCGCCCGTGGCGGCCATACCGTGGATTTTCGTGCCCTGGCCAAACTGGGCATCACCCTGGTGGGCCTGACCGATTCGTTCGATGGCAATGTGGTGAAGTTCAAGGCCGACCTGGCGCAGAACCTCGCTGCCGGCGATCAGAACTACCTGTCATTGCTGGATGCGGCCGATGCCTATATCGCCCGCAACGGCCTGGACTTGCCGTTGGAACCGCAAGCACGTGTGTTTCTGCCAGAACCCGATTGCGTGGCGCACCCACTGCTGGAGCTGGACCTGGCGGCAGCGGGCGTGACGTCGATCATCTGGGCCACCGGCTATGCCGTGGACTACAGCTGGCTGCAGGTAAATGCCTTCGACGCCAACGGCAAACCCCAGCACCAGCGCGGGGTGTCCAGCGAACCGGGGGTGTATTTCCTTGGCCTGCCGTGGCTGCTGCGTCGGGGCTCGACCTTTATCTGGGGCGTGTGGCATGACGCCAAGATCATCGCCGACCATATCGCTACCCAGCGCAAATACCTGGCGTATCGCGACGCGGGCCAACGCAAGCACGGCAGTGAGGCCTGAAGCCTGGGTTGAGTGGATGCATCAGCGGTCACGGTGATCGGGGCTGCTGAGCAAACCGTGCAAGGCGGCCAGCAGCAACAACACAAAGCCCAGCAACAACGCCAGCTTGCCGCCCCCCTCGTAGGCGAACGCTGCCTCCTGGCATTTGCCGTTGAGCAATTCAACGCAGACGGCCAGGTTGTCATGCACCACCAGCAGCACCATCGCCAAGGCCACCAGCAATAAACCCGCCCACACCAGACATGCTTCTACCCGCCTCATCACTTACCTCCTGCTCGCCCCGCGAAATGCGGAAAAAAACCCACGGAACGACGTTACGCCGGCAGACCTTTCAGCGATTTACGACGTCTTTTACCGCGCGGTAGGCTGCGTCCCATATCTAGGGGAAGCGATGCCACGACGTTTGCAGTAGCATCGCCAGCCAGAAACGAGCAGCTGCGCAAGGGAGTAATGGCATGCAGGGAATGGTGGTGTGGGCTGCAATTGCAGGGGCGTTGCTAGTGGTGGCCGGCGTTATCTGGGGCTACAACCGCCTGGTGTTCAACCGCGTGCGGGTGGCCGCGGCCTGGAGTGATATCGACGTGCAGCTCAAGCGTCGCTCCAGCCTGATTCCGCAACTGGTCGACTGCCTGAAAGCCTATATGGCCCACGAAAGTGCCACCCTCACGGCGCTCACCGAGCAACGCAGCCGGGCGCAACGCGTCGAAGGCAGCGCGGCACCCGAACGCGGCGCTGCGGAAGGCCAGGTGTCGGCCACGCTCAAACAGGTAATGGCCCGCGCCGAAGCCTACCCCGACCTCAAAGCCGACGCCGTATTTCTGGACCTGCAGCGCACCTTGAGCGAGGTCGAAGACCAGATCCAGATGGCCCGCCGTTACTACAACGGCGCGGTACGCGAGCTGAATATTCTGGTGGAATCGGTGCCGACCAACCTGCTGGCCAAAGCCTTTGGTTTCAGCGGCGCGGCGTATTTTGCCCTCGACGACGCCGGCCAGGCCCAGTCGCCAACCATGGAGTTCTAAGCATGTCAGGAGGACTGTTGCGCGCCGCGCTGTTGTGCTGCGCTCTGCTGCCGGCGCTGACGCTGGCCGAGGAGCGAATCGACCACTTCGCTATCAGCCTCAAGGTTCAACCCGACGGTGAGCTGCTGATTACCGAGCGCATTCAGGTGACGGCCGAGGGCGACCAGATCCGCCACGGCATCTACCGCGACATTCCTACTACCTACAGCCTGCCCGGCGGGCTGCGCCGCCATACGCCGATTGACGTGCTCAGCGTGCAGCGCGACGGCAACCCGGAGCCGTACAAGAAGGAAAGCACCCAGTGGGGCGTGCGCTATTACCTGGGCTCACCGGAGGAATTCGTCGAACCAGGCCAGCATGTCTATGAACTGCAGTACCGCATGGATGCGCAGCTGCATTTCAGCGCAAGCAAAGACGAGCTGTATTGGAACCTGACCGGCAACCAGTGGCAGTTTCCGATCCATGCGGTCACCGCCCGCATCGAATTGCCTGACGGCGCGCGCATCGACCAGATGACCGGCTACACCGGCTATACCGGCCGGACTGACGGCCGCGCTTACACAGTAGTGAGCCAGCGCGACAACGTCGTGGAGCTTGCCACCACCGAACCCCTGGCCGCCGAAGAAGGCTTTACCGTGGCCCTCGATTGGCAGGCCGGCCTGGTTAAACGCCCCAACGCCTTGGTGCACGCGCTGCGCCTGGTGTGGGACAACCTGTCGGTGCTGGTCGCCGTGCTCGCCGTGCTGGGCCTGTTTGCCTACTACATGCACGGGTGGCGCAAGGTGGGCCGCGACCCGGCCAAGGGCGTGATCATTCCCCGCTACCAGGCACCCAAAGACGTCAGCCCGGCGCGTGCCGGCTATGTCTGGAATGAAGGCTTCGGTCAGCAATTCAGCGACCTGGAGGCGATGACCATCACGGTCACCGACCTCGCCCGGCGCAAGGCGCTGAGCATCGCCGACGCACCGAAGAGCACCGCGTTTATCCTCAGCAAAGGGGAGCTGGACGCCAGCGCCCAGCCCCACGAGCAGGCGCTGTACCAGGAGCTGTTTGCCAACGCCAAAAGCGAGATCCGGGTTGGCAACAAATACGTCAAAGCCCTGAGCGAAGCCCTGTCGGCCCACAGCCAAAAACTCAGCGAATGGGGTGACCGCCTGTTCAGCAAAAACCGTAAAACCTGGTATTTGGGGATACTCGGCGCCTTGCTGGCGTTTGTGGCCATGGGCTTGTTGGGCGACCCGGTGATGCTGTTCGCCTTGTTCCCGATTATTTTCGTCGCCGTGGGCATGGGCCTTATGGCGTTTGGCTGGCAAACCCTCACCGGCGGTGGGCCGTCCAATCTGGTGGGCATCGTGCCCATGCTGTTCGGCCTGCCGTTCGCCTTGGGCGGGCTAGGTACGGCGGTGGCCATGCTCTACAGCACCTCGCCCTATGTAGCGGCCAGCGTGGTGCTGATTGTGCTGATGGTCTGGCTGTTCCGGCGCTGGCTGGAAGCGCCGACCGTGGAAGGCCGCGCCACCCTCGACGCGCTGGAAGGCTACCGCGACTACCTGCAACTGGCCGAAAGCGACACCCTGGCTCGTGCCGCCGATGCGCCGGCCATGACCATTGCCCTGTACGAGCAGCACCTGCCCTACGCCATGGCCTTGGGCGTGGAACAGCAATGGACCGCGCGCCTGAGCGCGGCCATTGCCAGTGGTGTGGTGCAGTGGAGCGAGCCGACGTACCAGCCCGAGTGGTACCGCAACAGCAGCCGCTTCAGCACGCCGAGTGCAATGAGCGGCGCCTTGCTGGCAGCGACGGCCAGCGCCTCGACACCACCGCCAAGCCCCTCCTCCGGTTCCAGTTCGAGCTCGGGCAGTAGCAGTTCGTCCGGCGGTGGTTCGTCAGGCGGGGGCGGTGGTGGTGGGGGTGGCGGCGGTTGGTAACCGACGCTTGCAGAAGATTTTTTGATCCCCGCCATCCACAGATCAAGATCGAGCGAGCTAGAGCGAGGCAAGGCGAGGCAAAAACGGTTTTTGAAGCGCAGTTGGCTGTAGCCAATGAGCATTCAAAAGCCGTTTTTAACGCCGCATCGCCGACGCGCAGCCGATCGGTTAGTTACACGCGAAAACGCTGCACCAGGCTCTGCAGGTGACCACCTAAACGCGCCAGTTCAACGCTCGAAGCCGCTGTCTCTTCACTCGCTGCGGCCGTCTGCTCGGACACATCGCGCACGTTCAACACGCTGCGGTTGATCTCTTCGGCCACCGCGGTCTGCTCCTCGGCAGCCGTGGCGATCTGCTGGTTCATGGCCTGAATCGCCGACACGGTACGGGTAATGCTGCCCAGCGACTCACCGGCGCGGCGGGTCAGTTCCACGCTGCTGTCGGTCAGGTCGCGGCTGCTTTCCAGGGTGGTTGCCACTTGCTGGGTGCCGCTTTGCAGGCCGCTGATCAGCTCTTCGATTTCTTCGGTGGACTGCTGGGTGCGCTGCGCCAGGCTGCGCACCTCGTCGGCTACTACCGCAAAGCCACGGCCGGCTTCGCCGGCACGCGCGGCCTCAATGGCGGCGTTTAGCGCCAGCAGGTTGGTTTGCTGGGCCACGGATTTGATCACGTCCAGCACGCTGCCAATCTTGTCGCTTTCACGCTTGAGGTCGTTCATGGCGTTGGTGGAACTGCCCACCGCCACGGCCAGCCGCTCGATCTGCGCCACCGCCTCGCCCACCACCCGATCACCGTCGCGGGCTTGCAGGTCAGCGGCCTTGGCAGCTTCGGAGGCCTCTTCGGCGTTGCGCGCCACTTCCTGCACGGTAGCGGTCATTTCGTGCATGGCGGTGGCCACCTGATCGGTTTCCACTTTCTGGCTATTCACGCCGGCGCTGGTCTGCTCGGTGACGGCCGACAGCTGTTCGGCCGCGCTGGCAATCTGGGTGACGCCATCGCGAATGCCGCCGATCAAGTCGCGCAGGCCCAGGGTCATGTTCTGCATGCTGCTCTGCAGTTGGCCCAACTCGTCGCCGCGACGGGTTTCGATGTCGTGGCTCAGATCGCCCGAGGCGATGCGCTCAACCCGGCGCAGTACGGTTTTCAGCGGGCCGACAATCTGCCGGGTGATAAACAGGGCGGCGATCAGGCCCAGAACGATGGCCACCAGCGAGGCCACCAGCAAGATCACGCGGGCCTCGTTTTCTTCGGCATCGCGTTTGGCGTTCTGGCTGATGGTGAGCTTGGAGCAGGCATCGAAAATCTGTGCGATCTGGGTATCGAGCACGGCCTGCGCCGCACTGATCGTGGCCAGTGCACCGGCAAACTGGTCGACGGTGGCGCGGTAGCGGGTCAAGGCGTCGGCCACTTTCTGCAACCCCGCCGCCTGCTCGCTCGACAGCTTCTCACCCAGGGGTTTGAGATTGCTCAGGGCGTGATCGATAGCCGCCAGTGCCGGCTGCTGCAGCTCGGCTTTACCGCTGTAGGTGAAACCGCGCAGTTCAAAGCGTGCATTCTGGATCAGCGCCCCCTGGGCGATCAGCGCATCAACGGCCTGCTGATGCTGCTCTGCATTTTCCTCGGTGACCACTTCGCCACGCAGCGCCGTGCTGACATTACCCAACTCGGCCACCGCCGCATCGGCGTATTTGCCAAACTGGCTGCGCAGCCCTTCGCGGGTGGCAATGCCCTGTGTCATCTGATTGAACGCCTGACGGTACAGGGCGCTGGCATCACCGGCCTGCTTGAGCAGCGCCAGGTCGCTGGGCTGTTTCATTGTGTGGTTGCCGTTCTGGATACCGGCATCGAGCTTGTCGAGGTTTTCCAGCACCGTGGTGCTGTGGGCGCTATCGCTGGCCTGCATATAGCTCAGGCGAGCAATGCGCACATCGCGCGCCGTAGCGCTCAGTTTGGAAATGGCGGCCAGCTTGTCGCCGCGCTCCAGCACTGAACTCAGGCTCACCCAACCGGCGAAGGTGATGAACAGCGTCAACAACAGCACCAAACCAAAACCGAGGGCCAGTTTTGCGCCGACGCTGATATTGCTCAGCGCCTGAGTAAGCCATCCAAACATGGGGAGTGTTCTCCAAGGGAACTGCGAGGCAGATAGGGTCAGCTCTTGTCGGCTGAGCCGCAGGCAATATATCGACTTCCCCTACACAACCTTAAGCGCGATTTGACGACCTAATAGGCGGCGATAAGCAAGGTCCTCCTTGGCTGGTTCATTCGGCTCACGTAGGGCGAATACCGCCCCCGGCGGTATCCGCCGTCTCCCCACGGCAATTACCCACACGCCTCGATGCCCTACACAAAACCGGTCGATTATCGAACGGCGCATCATCCAGCCATTGACCGAATTAACTGGTTAGTACATTTTCTCCCCAAGCGTTTGCGGCTATCGCCAGCAAACCGACAATAACAATGGAGAATTGCCGCATGCCTCGTACCCTGCTGGTACTCAACGGCCCCAATCTGAATATGCTCGGCACCCGCGAGCCGGCCACTTACGGCCACGAAACCCTGGCCGATATCGCCGACCTCTGCCGCCGCACCGGCAGTGCGCTGGACCTTGAGGTGGAGTTTCAGCAAACCAACCACGAAGGCCAATTGATCGACTGGATTCACCAGAGCCGTGGCCGCTGCGCGGGCATTGTGATCAACCCCGGCGCCTGGACTCACACCTCGGTCGCCATCCGCGACGCGCTGGTCGCCAGCGAACTGCCGGTGATCGAAGTGCACCTGTCCAACGTGCACAAGCGCGAAGAATTCCGTCACCACTCGTACGTGTCCGGCGTTGCCGTGGCCGTGCTGGCCGGTTTTGGCAGCAACGGTTACCGCATGGCCGTCGAACACTTCGCCCATTTGTTGAAGGCCTGACCATGTCCAGTCCCCATAGCATCCTGGCCGGGCTGATCGGCTCCGGCATCCAGGCTTCACGCACCCCGGCGCTGCACGAACACGAAGGCGATGCCCAGGGCATGCGCTACCTGTACCGGCTTATTGATCTGGACACCTTGAAGCTCGGCCTTGACGACCTGGCCAGCCTGCTCAGCGCCACCGAGCGCAGCGGCTTCACCGGTTTGAACATCACCTTTCCTTGCAAGCAGGCGGTCATTCCGTTGCTTGATGAACTGTCGCCAGAGGCGCGCGGCATCGGCGCCGTCAACACCGTGGTGTTTAAAGACGGCAAACGCATCGGCCACAACACCGACTGCCTGGGCTTTGCCGAAGGCTTTCGCCGTGGCCTCAATGACGTGGCCCGTGAGCGCGTGGTGCAAATGGGCGCGGGCGGCGCCGGCGCGGCGGTGGCCCATGCCCTGCTGATTGAAGGCGTGCAGCAGCTCAGCATTTTCGATGTGGATGCCAGCCGTGCCCAGGCACTGGCCGACAACCTCAACCAGCACTTCCCCGGCAACCGCGCCCAGGCCGGCAGCGACCTTGCCGCCGCGATGGCCAACGCCGACGGCCTGGTCAACACCACGCCCATGGGCATGGCCAAGTTGCCCGGCATGCCGGTGCCCAAAGAACTGCTACGTGCCGCCCTGTGGGTAGCCGAGATTGTGTATTTCCCACTGGAAACCGAACTGCTGCGCGAAGCCCGTGCCCTGGGTTGCCGCACCCTGGACGGCGGCACCATGGCGGTGTTTCAGGCGGTGAAAGCGTTTGAGCTGTTCAGCGGTGTGGCTGCCGATGCGCAGCGTATGCAAGCGCACTTCAAAGGGATGACCGCGTAACCGATAACCGCTACTCCACAATAAAAATGGCGCCCGCGGCCTACCCTGCGGTCAGCCTTACGAGATCAACAACAATGACAAAAATTATCGATCTGTACTTCCGCTTGCTGAAATTGATCGTCGTGCTGTGCATGCTCGGCATGGTGGTGATGGTGTTTGGCAACGTGGTGATGCGTTACGCCTTCAACTCCGGCCTCACCGTTTCCGAAGAGCTGTCGCGCTGGTTGTTTGTGCTGATGGTGTTTCTCGGCTCACTGATTGCCATGCGCGAACGCGGCCACCTGGGCCTGGATCTGCTGATCAAGAAACTGCCCGCACGCGGACGCAACCTGTGCCTGGCCATCGGCCAACTGATGATGCTGTACATCGCCTGGCTGATCCTGAGCGGCAGTTGGCAGCAAGCGGTCATCAACCTGGACGTGGCGGCCCCCGCCTCCGGTTTGTCCATGGCCTGGTTCTACGGCATTGGCGTGGTCTTTGGCGTCACGGCCATCCCGATCATCATTGGCGAGCTGATTCTGGCCCTGCAGGGCCGCTTGCCGTTGGGCAAGGCGGAAATCGAGTCGGTGCACCTGCCCGCCAACGAGGGAAGCCGCCCATGACCCTTCTTCTATTCCTCGGCTCCCTGCTCGGCACCATGGCCCTGGGTATTCCGATTGCCTTCGCCTTGCTGCTGGTCAGCGTGGTGTTGATGTGGCAACTGGACCTCTTCGATGCCCAGATCATTGCCCAAAACCTGCTTAACGGCGCCGACAGTTTTCCCCTGCTGGCCGTGCCGTTTTTTATGTTGGCCGGCGAGATCATGAACGCTGGCGGCCTGTCGCGGCGCATCGTCAATATCGCCATGGCGCTGGTGGGCCATAAACGCGGCGGCCTGGGCTACGTGGCGATCATCGCCTCGTGCCTGCTGGCCTCGCTGTCGGGTTCGGCCGTGGCCGATGCCGCCGCCCTGGCGGCGTTACTGGTGCCGATGATGGTGCAGGCTGGCCACAACCGTGAGCGGGCAGCCGGGCTGATCGCCTCGGGCGGCATCCTGGCGCCGATCATTCCGCCGAGCATTGGCTTTATCGTGTTCGGGGTGGCCTCGGGCGTATCGATTTCCAAGCTGTTTCTGGCGGGTATCGTGCCCGGTCTGCTGCTCGGCCTTTCGTTGGCAGTGGCCTGGTGGTTTGTCTCGCGCAGTGAAAATATCGCCACTCCGCCAAAGGCCAGCCGCAGCGAAATCATCAAGACCCTGCTTGATGGCAGTTGGGCCTTGGGCCTGCCACTGATCATCGTGTTCGGCCTCAAATTCGGCATCTTTACCCCAACCGAAGCGGCCGTGGTCGCGGCGGTGTATGCGCTGTTTGTGTCGCTGTTTATCTACCGTGAACTCAAGCTCAGCCAGCTCTATGAAGTGGTGTTGTCAGCGGCCAAAACCACCTCGGTGGTCATGCTGCTGGTGGCAGCCGCCATGGTGTCGTCCTGGCTGATCACCATCGCCGACCTGCCCGGCCAACTCAGCGACGTGCTGGCGCCGTTCCTCGACTCACCCACCGCGCTGCTGCTGATGATCATGCTGCTGATTGTGCTGGTGGGCACGGTGATGGACATGACGCCTTCTATCCTGATCCTCACGCCCGTGCTGATGCCGGTGGTGATTCAGGCCGGCATCGACCCGGTGTATTTCGGCGTGCTGTTTCTGGTGAACACCTCTATTGGCCTTATCACCCCGCCGGTGGGCACCGTGCTCAACGTGGTGTGCGGGGTTTCCAAGCTGAGCCTGGAAGAGATCACCCGCGGTGTCTGGCCGTTCATGTTGGCGCAATTGATTGTGCTGGCCTTGTTGGTGCTGTTCCCGCAGCTGGTGCTGGTGCCCCTGAAGTTTTTCACCGGCTAAGCGCCGGCGTTCAAAAAGCAGTTTCGTGCTTCAAAACAACAACAATGGAGAACACCGACAATGAAAAAATGGCTGAAACCCTTACTGACCTCTGCCTGCGCGGCCGGCCTGCTGCTCAATGGCCTGGCCCATGCCGAAATCAAAGAGCACACCCTGCGCTTTGCCTTTCAGAATGTGAAAGAGCACCCGCAAGGTCAGGGCGCGCAAAAATTCGCCGACCTGGTGAAAGAAAAAAGCGGCGGCAAGATGACCGTGCGCCTGTTCCCCGGCGGCGTGCTGGGCGGTGACCTGCAAACGGTTTCTGCCCTGCAAGGCTCGACCCTGGACCTGACCGTACTCAACTCCGGCATTCTCGCCGCGCAGGTGCCCGAGTTCGCCCTGCTGGACTTCCCCTTCCTGTTCAACAACACCAAGGAGGCCCAGGCGGTGATCGACGGCCAAGTGGGGCAGGAGCTGGCCAAGCGCCTGGAAAGCAAAGGGCTGATAAACCTGGGTTACTGGGATCTCGGTTTCAGAAACCTGACCAACAGCAAAACGCCGGTCACCAAATGGGAAGACATGGCCGGCCTCAAGGTGCGGGTGATTCAGTCGCCTATTTACCTGGAAACCTTCAAGGCCCTGGGCGCCAACCCGGTGCCGATGCCATTCCCCGAGGTGTACACCGGCCTGGAACAGAAAACTGTGGACGGTCAGGAAAACCCCTTCACGGTGATCAAGGGCAGCAAATTCAACGAGGTGCAGAAGTACCTGAGCGTGACCCAGCACATCTACAACCCGCAGTCGTTTGTGATTGGCGCGAAAAGCTGGGGCAAGCTCAATAGTGATGAGCAAGCGGTGATCACTGAGGCGGCCAAGGAAGCCACGGCTTACCAACGGCAGATCACAGCCGCCGCTCAGGACGCTGCCTACTCTGAACTGTCGGTGGAAATGCAGGCCAACTCCATTTCGCCGGCCGAGATGGATCGCTTTCGCGACAAGGTAAAACCGGTGATCGCGCAGTTTTCCAAGGACCTGGACCCGGCGCTGGTCAAAGCGATGTACGAGTCAGTGGAAGCGGTGCGCGCGAGCAACTGATGCTTCGCAATTAAAAAACGGCCTGAGGGCCGTTTTTTTTTACGCGCATCGTTTCCAGGATCGCGGCTGAAGCCGCTCCTGCAGGGGGCTCGACGTCACACCGCGTTACTTGCGCAGATACGCCTGCACCGATTCGCAAATCATCGCTTTGTGCCGCGTTTTCACCTGCTCATCGGGTAGGTCGATCTGAAAGATCTCGCTAAATGTGTGGCGGTTGGAAACCCGGTAAAAACAGAACGAGCTGATCAGCAGATGCATGTCGATGGCTTGCAAGCCGGGGCGGAACAGCCCGGCGGCTTCGCCA
The DNA here is from genome assembly GCF_027922365.1 of Pseudomonas turukhanskensis. Taxonomy (GTDB): domain Bacteria; phylum Pseudomonadota; class Gammaproteobacteria; order Pseudomonadales; family Pseudomonadaceae; genus Aquipseudomonas; species Aquipseudomonas turukhanskensis. The sequence goes on along the minus strand of NZ_BSFN01000024.1, from coordinate 6,961 downwards.
CGGCGCAGGGTTTCGTCCAGCAGGTTGAGCACGTTGTGGCTTAGTGAACGGATGGTGGGCGATTGTTTGACGTTGGCGCCGTTGTGGATGTTTTCGATGCACACGATGCGCACGAAATCCGAATTGCGGTCGTGGTGGTCGAAGGTGAATTCCACCAGCCGGCGAATGGCTTCAAACGGCTCCAGCTCCGCCAGGTGCAACTGGGCTTCGGTGCGGCGGATATCGCCGTAGAGCTTCTCCAGCACCTCAACGTAGAGCTGCTCTTTGCTGTTGAAGTAGTAGTAGATCATGCGCTTGGAGGTGTGGGTGCGCTCGGCGATGGCGTCCACGCGGGCACCCGACAGGCCCTGCTGAACGAATTCGGCGATGGCGGCCTGCAAGATATTCTCTCGGGTTTTTTCCGGATTGTTCTTGCGACTTTTGCGAGGTGCCTCCGGCAGCTCCTCGGGAAGTTCTTGGATAAGGGTCATACGAGGCTCACGGCCGGTTGGCAAGGTAGCGGCGATTATGGTCCTGGCCGGGGCTTGAAGAAAGCCTGGCGCCGAAGATTTCAGCGCCAGGTATCGCCCTTATAAACGGGCCTGACGAGCCGATCCGCTGCGTACTTTTGCCATGGCGGCAAGGCGTACTGCCACGTTGGCCGCGCCGTACCCTACATAGCCGTTCTTGCGCTGCAACAGCTCGAAGAAGAAGCGCCCTTCAAACGGCTCGGTGTACACGTGGAACAGCTCGCCGCCCTGGGCGTCGCGGTCGTACAGCACGTTGTAGTAGGCCAGTTCGCTAAGGAATTCGTCGTCAAAATCAAACCGCGCGGCCAGATCGTCGTAGTAGTTCAGGGGGATATCCAGCAGCGGCACGCCGGCGTCTTTGGCGCGGTTGATCTCGGCGAACAGGTCGTCGCAGGCAAAGGCGATATGGTGCACGCCGGAGCCCCGGTAACTGGACAGCGCATGGGAAATGGCGGTGTTGCGGTTTTCCGAGATATTCAGCGGCAAGCGCACCGAGCTGCAACGGCTGCGCAGGGCACGGCTTTTGACCAGCCCGTAGGGGTCGGGCAGCACCACTTCGTCGTCGGCTTCAAAGTCCAGCAGCGCCTTGTAGAACAGCACCCAGCTGTCGAGGCTGTCGGCCGGCAGGGCCATGGCCATATGGTCGATGCGCTGCAGGTTGCCGCTGGGGGTCGCGTTCGGATTAAGCACGAAATCAGTGTCGTACAGGCCGTTTTCGGCCTGGCCCACCAGGTAAATCAGGCTGCCATCGGGTGCACGCACCGACGGAATCTCGCGCTCATTGGGGCCAACCAGGCCCCGGTACGGCTGGCCTTTGAATTCACGGGCGCGCTCGAACGCGCTGTGGCTGTCCTTGACCCGCAGTGCCGTGGCACACAGCGACGGGCCATGGGCTTCGAAAAAACTGTGGGCAAACGAATACGGCTCGGCATTGAGCACGATATTGATATCGCCCTGACGCATCAGGCTGACGTCTTTGGAACGGTGCTGACCGGCGCGGGCAAAGCCCAGGCGCTCCAGCCAGCCGGCGAGCTTGGTGCCCTGCTCGCCGTCGACGGCGAACTCGACAAACTCCACGCCGTCGTAGCGGCTGGCAGCCGGTGGCGCGAATAGCATGTCGAGACTGGCGGGCGGCACCGGCGCAATGGTGCCCTCGGCGGTCTGACGTTCCAGCAGGTTGCGGGTTTTCTCTTCCAGGTACAGCAACGAGCGCAAACCGTCGGCGGCATTGGCACGCGGCGGAGCGGCGCGGAAGCCGTCGTTGAAGATTTCCAGCGACAGCGGCCCGGTGTAGCCGCTGCGAATGATCGGCGCGAGAAAGCCGGCGAGGTCGAACTCACCCTGCCCCGGGAAGCAACGGAAATGCCGGCTCCACTCCAGCACGTCCATGGCCAGAATCGGCGCGTCGGCCATTTGCACGAAGAAGATCTTGTCGCCGGGGATATCGGCGATGGCGGCCGGGTCGCCCTTGAGCGACAGGGTGTGGAAGCTGTCCAGTAGCACGCCGACGGCACTGTGGTCGGCCTGACGGACGATGTCCCACACCTGCTGGTAGGTGTTCACATGCCGGCCCCAGGCCAGGGCTTCGTAACCAATGCGCAGGCCACGGGCACCAGCGCGCTCGCCAAGCAGGCGCAGGTCGTCGACCAGAATCTGGGTGTCGCCCAACGAGTCGGCAGCGACGTTGCTGCACACCAGCACCAGGTCGGTGCCCAGTTCCTGCATCAGGTCGAATTTGCGCTCGGCCCGGTCGAGGTTGCGCGCCAGGCGGTCGCGGCGGCAGCCTTCAAAATCGCGAAAGGGCTGAAACAGGGTGATCGCAATACCGAGGTCGGCGCACATCTGGCGGATTTCCCGCGGGCTGCCGGCGTAGTAGAGCAAGTCGTTTTCGAAGATTTCCACCCCGTCGAAACCGGCGGCAGCAATGGCTTCAAGCTTTTCCGGCAGGGTACCGCTCAAAGAAACGGTGGCGATTGAACGCTGCATGCTTCAGCTCCTGTTTTTGTTGGCGCGCACCTTGTTGCAAGGCGACGAATCGGGGCATGGGCGGCGCTGACTACAAATAAGCAGGCACACCATGCGAATCAGGGTGCATGGAGTATTCGCCATCGGCTTTAATGCGAAAAGAATTTTGTACGAACTGGTTAGTTTTGTGTTCGATTATCGACCAATTGGCCGTTTATCGAATTGACGATTTTTTCGCCAGTGGCCAACATCGGCCTCACATTGCAGTCGCTTCTTCGGTCCCCTTGCCGTGCATGCCGTTATCAAAGGGCCGATATCCAGCGATTGTGGTTTAAAAAAAGCCCAAGGCTTTGGACCATAACAATTTCAAAAAACAGGTACACCCTCATGCTCACTACCACGCCTAACGCCAGCCCTTCGTCTACTCAGCCAGCGCTCAGACCGGCCTTGCGCCCCTGATACGCCCTTAGCCGCAGACACCGCCTGCACCCGCCTGCCCCGCCGACCTCCGGCGAATGGTCCGCACGCAAGCCGCCTGCCTCGAGTCGACTGCTTTACTCCAGAAGCAGGACTGCCCAGCAGTCTTAGAACGGATGGCCACACCCATGATTCAGTCCCAAAGCACTCCCGTAACGGCGCAAACCGTTTCGCCCCACGCCGGCATCGGCGACAAGATTCGCGGCGCCATGGCCGTGGGCAAAACCCGCTGGGCCATGCTTGCCCTGGTGTTTTTCGCCACTACCCTGAACTACATCGACCGCGCCGCCCTCGGGGTGATGCAACCGGTACTCGCCGAGAAGATGAGTTGGACGGCGATGGACTACGCCAACATCAACTTCTGGTTCCAGGTCGGCTATGCCATCGGCTTCCTGCTGCAAGGTCGCTTTATCGACCGCGTCGGCGTCAAGCGCGCATTCTTCTTGGCCGTGCTGCTCTGGAGCCTGGCCACCGGCGCCCATGGCCTGGCCACTTCGGCGGTCGGCTTTATGGTTTGCCGTTTTATCCTCGGTCTCACGGAAGCGGCCAACTACCCGGCCTGTGTAAAAACCGCGCGCATCTGGTTCCCGGCCGGCGAGCGCGCCGTGGCCACCGGCATCTTCAACGCTGGCACCAACGTCGGCGCCATGCTGACGCCTGCCCTGCTGCCTTTGATTCTGGTGGCCTGGGGCTGGCAGGCGGTGTTCCTGTGCATGTCCGCACTGGGCGCCATATGGCTGGTGTTCTGGGGCCTGAAATACTTCAACCCCGAAGACCACCCGAGCGTTAAGCAAAGCGAGCTCGACTACATCCAGCACAACGAAGAACCGGCCCAGGCCCGCGTACCGCTACGCGAGATTCTGCGCATGCGTGGCACCTGGGCGTTTGCCATTGCCTTCTCGATGACCGCTCCAGTGTTCTGGTTCTACCTGTACTGGCTGCCGCCGTTTCTGAACCAGCAATACAACTTGGGCATCAGCGTGTCGCAGATGGGTATTCCGTTGATTCTGATCTGGCTGACCGCCGACTTCGGCAGCATTGGCGGCGGCGTGTTGTCGTCGTGGCTGATTGGCCGTGGCATGAACCCGATCAAGGCGCGGCTGCTGTCGATGCTGGTCTGCGCCTGCGCCATCATCGCCGTGATCTTCGCAGCCCATGCCAGCGGCCTGTGGATTGCCGTACTGGCCATCGCCCTGGGCGTGGGTGCGCACCAGGCCTGGACCGCCAATATCTGGAGCCTGGTCATGGACTACACGCCCAAGCACATGATGAGCACAGTGTTTGGTTTTGGCGGCATGTGCGCCGCCATTGGCGGGATGTTTATGACCCAGATCGTGGGCTACGTGCTGACCGTTACCAACAACAACTACGCCGTGTTGTTTACGTTGATTCCGACCATGTATTTCCTGGCGCTGACCTGGCTTTACTTTATGGCGCCTAGAAAAGTGCCTGAGGTGAAGTAACGTCTGTGCAGTAAAAGAAGCCCTTCGGGGCTTTTTTTACGGGTACAAGAAACTACATATCGCGCCGTCCTATATCTTGCAGCTTGCGTGTAACCGACACCAAGCACCGATAACTGCGGGAGAAAGGCATGACCGAAAAACCTATTGGCCTGACTGCCACTCCCAATGGCTATGGTGATTGGCTAACCGAACTCAAACGACGTATCCACAACGCCCAGCAACGCGCCTCTCTGGCTGTAAATCGCGAACTTGTTTTGCTCTATTGGCAGATCGGGCGCGACATACTTTTGCGCCAGACTGATCAAGGCTGGGGAACGAAGGTCATTGACCGCTTGGCCCAGGACCTTCGCTCCGCCTTCCCGGAAATGAAGGGCTTCTCACCACGCAACCTCAAGTACATGCGCGCGTTCGCCCAAGCCTGGCCCGATACCGAATTTGTGCAAGAGGTGCTTGCACAATTGCCTTGGTACCACCAGCTGGCGCTGCTCGACAAACTCAGCAGCCCTGAAATCCGCCGGTGGTACGCTGCCAAGGCCTTGGAAAATGACTGGTCGCGCAACGTCTTGGTGATGCAGATAGAGAGCCGGTTATATGAGCGCAGCGGAAAAGCGGTCAGCAATTTCGCTAATCACTTGCCCAAACCACAGTCCGACCTTGCTCGCGAAACCTTAAAAGACCCTTACCGCTTTGATTTTTTGGGCCTTACCGCACAAGCGCAGGAGCATGAGATTGAAGTCGCGCTGGTCAAGCATGTCACCGAGTTCTTACTGGAGCTGGGCGCAGGCTTTGCTTTTGTCGGCCAGCAAATAGCCCTGGAAGTAGGAGGCGACGAGTTCTTCATCGACCTGTTGTTCTATCACCTCAATCTGCGCTGCTACGTGGTGATCGAATTGAAGGCCGGAAAATTCAAGCCCGAGCACTTGGGTCAGTTGGGCTTTTACCTCACAGCGGTGGATGCGCAGTTCAAACACCAGCAGGATGGCCCGACGATCGGCTTACTGCTGTGCAAAAGTAAAAACAAGGTCGTGGCCGAATACGCGCTACGTGATAACGCAAAGCCCATCGGAGTGGCCGAATACCAGTTGGTGGCGTCGCTGCCTGAAGAATTTAAAACCAGCCTCCCCAGTATCGAACAGATTGAACGTGTGCTCGCGGAGGAAGGCGAACCACTGTAGGACAGACAGTGAACCCCCTCCCTCAGCGTCAGCTTTCACGTTCTACCCGCGCTTCTGCAACCACGCCGCCGCCAACCCGCTCAGGCAGATAACGGCAATGCCCAGCATGGCGCTGGCCGACGGTGTATGGGCAAACACCACAAAGCCCAGCAGACCGGCAAATACGATCTGGCAGTAACCAAACGGCGCCAGTAGGGCCGGGGCGGCGAAGCGGAAGGCTTGGGTGAGCATCAGGTGAGCGGTCATGCCACAGGTGCCCAGAGCAATCATCAGCACCGCATGCCCCCAGGTCGGTACTTGCCAGAAGAACGGCACCAACAGGCTCACCAGCAGGGTGTTGCATAAACCGGCGAAGAAGTTGCTGGTGGTGGGGGTGTCTACCGTGGCGAGGATGCGCGTAAGAATCTGGTACACGCCAAAGCACAGCGCCGAACCGAAGGGCAGCAACACTGCCGGTGTAAACAATTCGCCGCCCGGATGGACGATCACCAGCACCCCGGAAAACCCCACCAGCACGGCGGCCCACTGGCCTTTGGTGACGCGCTCGCCTAAGAGTGGCACCGACAGCGCGGTTACCAGCAGCGGCGCGAGAAAGTTCACCGCCGTGGCTTCGGCCAGCGGGATATAGCGAATACCCGTGGTGAACAACAGGCTGGTGCCCAGCAAACACACGGCCCGCAGTACCTGCAAACCGGGGCGTTTACTGCGCAGCACCCGCAGCCCCGACTGCGGCAGAAAAATACCTGCCATCAACAAGGTGTGCACCACATACCGCGCCCACACCACCATCACCACCGGGTAAAAACCGGAGAGGTATTTGGACAAGGCGTCGTGGCTGGCAAACAGAAACGTCGCCAGCAAAATCAGCAAAATGCCGCGAAACGGCTGCTGGGCAGTGGACAGCGGGGAGCTTGGCAAACTCATACGGCTCTCAAAAATACGTGCACTGACAATCAAAAAGAAGCTTACAGGCCGTTGAACTATAGCGGCTGGCTGAAGCCCGGAACGAATGTACTATCCGGTTAATTAGCGTTCGATAACCGAACAATACGACTATTATCGAATTGAACCGTTTAGTTACAACTTCCACTATGCCTCTCACATTGAACGCCGCCTGGCGGCGCTTGCGATGACCAACAACTACAAAAAAGGTCTACTCCGATGCTGCATAACGCTTACACCAAGGGCTCACTGCGCCCTGCTCACGCCCCAGCTCTGATCGCCCTGGCCGTTGCCGGTTTCACCTCAGTCACCCATGCCGAAGGGTTTCTGGATGACACCAAGGCCACGCTGAACCTGCGCAACGCCTATTTCAACCGCAACTTCACCAACCCGGACAACGGCCAGGGCAAGGCTGAAGAGTGGACGCAAA
>NZ_BSFN01000023.1:58870-64399 GCF_027922365.1 Pseudomonas turukhanskensis | reverse complement strand
ATAGACCTGAGACAACGGGCAACATGATCATCAACCTGTTACCCATGTCTCCCGACAGGTGTTTACCATGTCCCCCGGCTGAACACTCCGCGCACCGAAGTGCACTCGCTGAAACCGCCTGGTGCGCGCAGCACACCCTACCGGGGCTAACGCAGACCTTAGTCCGCCAGACGCCAGGTCGTCCCGCCCTTGCCGTCTTCAAGCACAACGCCCATGGCGGTGAGCTCGTCGCGGATACGGTCGGATTCGCCCCAGTTCTTGTCGGCACGCGCCTGCAGGCGCGCAGCAATCAAGGCATCCACCTGCGCGGCGTCCACCTTGCCTTCGGCGCCAGCGCGCAGGAAGTCGTCGGCGTCCATCTGCAACACGCCCAGCACGCTCGCCAGCTCTTTCAAACGCGCCGCCAAACCGGCCGCCGCGTTGATATCGCTGTCACGCAGGCGGTTGATTTCGCGCACCAGCTCGAACAGCACCGCGCACGCTTCCGGCGTACCGAAGTCGTCGTTCATGGCCGCGGTAAAGCGCTCCACCAGGGCATCGCCACCGGCAGGCGCCACAACCGGCAAGCCTTTGAGGGCGTGGTAAAACCGCTCCAGCGCGCTCTTGGCTTCTTTCAGGTTGTCTTCGGAGTAGTTGATGGAGCTGCGGTAGTGGCTGGACACCAACAGGTAGCGCACTACTTCCGGCTGATACTTTTCCAACACATCACGAATGGTGAAGAAGTTGTTCAACGACTTGGACATCTTCTCGCCGTTGATACGGATCATGCCGCAGTGCATCCAGGCATTGGCGTACGGCTTGCCGGTGGCCGCCTCGCTCTGGGCAATCTCGTTTTCGTGGTGCGGGAATTCCAGGTCGTTGCCACCACCGTGGATGTCGAAGGTGTCACCCAGGCAGCAGGTGGACATCACCGAGCACTCGATATGCCAGCCCGGCCGGCCCGCGCCCCATGGCGACTCCCAGCTTGGCTCGCCCGGTTTCACGCCTTTCCACAGCACGAAATCCAGCGGGTCTTCCTTGGCTTCGTCCACTTCGATGCGCGCGCCGATGCGCAGGTCTTCGACCTTCTTGCGCGACAGCTTGCCGTAGCCCAGAAACTTGTTGACCCGGTAATACACGTCGCCGTTGCCCGGCGCGTAGGCGTAACCCTTGTCGATCAGGGTCTGGATCATCGCGTGCATGCCGTCGATATGGTCGGTGGCGCGCGGCTCCATGTCCGGCTTTTTGATGTTCAGACGGGCTTCGTCTTCGTGCATGGCATCGATCATGCGCGCGGTCAGGGCATCGAAACTCTCGCCGTTGTCGCGGGCGCGGTTGATGATCTTGTCGTCGATGTCGGTGATGTTGCGCACGTAGGTCAGGTCATACCCGCTAAAGCGCAGCCAGCGGGTAATCAGGTCGAAGGCCACCATGCTGCGGCCGTGGCCCAGGTGGCAGTAGTCGTACACGGTCATGCCGCACACGTACATGCGCACCTTGTTGCCATCGAGCGGCTTGAACGGCGCTTTGGTTTTGGTCAGCGTGTTGTAGATCGAAAGCACGTTAGCTCCTCACGCCCACGAATCGCGCAGGGTCACGGTGCGGTTGAACACCGGACGGCCTGGTTGCGAGTCTTTGATATCGGCGCAGAAGTAACCTTCGCGCTCGAACTGGAAGCGGTCTTCGGGTTTGGCCTGGGCCAGCGACGGCTCGGCGCGGCAACCGGTGAGCACTTGCAGCGAATCGGGATTGATGTTGTCGAGGAAGCTCGCGCCTTCTTCCGCTTTTTCCGGGCTTGGCGAGCGGAACAGACGGTCGTACAGACGCACTTCGCATTCCACGCTGGCAGCGGCCGGCACCCAGTGGATCACGCCTTTGACCTTTCGGCCTTCGGGGTTCTTGCCGAGGGTGTCCGGGTCGTACGAGCAACGCAGTTCGACGATATTGCCATCGGCATCTTTGATCGCCTCGTCAGCACGGATCACGTAGCTGCCACGCAGACGCACTTCACCGCCCGGCTCCAGGCGCTTGTAGCCTTTTGGCGGCTCTTCCATAAAGTCGTCGCGGTCGATGTAAATCTCGCGCTCGAACGGCAAGGCGCGTACGCCCATGTCGTTTTTCGGGTGGCACGGCAGCTCGAGGTTTTCGACCTGGCCTTGCGGGTAATTGGTAATCACGACTTTCAGCGGTCGCAACACGCACATGGCGCGCGGGGCGTTGTGGTCCAGGTCGTCACGGATGGCGAATTCGAGCATGGCGAAATCCACCACGCCGTCGGAACGGTTGGTGCCGATCATTTCGCAGAACTTGCGAATGGCCGCGGCGGTGTAACCACGACGACGGAAGCCCGACAGCGTGGACATACGCGGGTCGTCCCAACCATTTACGTGCTTTTCGTCCACCAGTTGCTTGAGCTTGCGCTTGCTGGTGACGGTGTAGCTCAGGTTCAGGCGCGAGAACTCGTACTGGCGCGGGTTGGCCGGCACCGACAAGTGCTCCAGGAACCACTCGTACAACGGACGATGGCCTTCGAATTCCAGGGTGCAGATGGAATGGGTAATGCCTTCAATGGCATCCGACTGACCGTGGGTAAAGTCGTAGTTCGGGTAAATGCACCAGGTGTCGCCGGTCTGGTGGTGGTGAGCATGGCGAATGCGATACAGGATCGGGTCGCGCAGGTTCATGTTCGGCGAAGCCATATCGATCTTGGCGCGCAGCACGCGGGCGCCGTCTTCGAATTCACCGGCTTTCATGCGCGCGAACAGGTCGAGGTTTTCCTCCACCGAACGGTCGCGGAACGGGCTGTTCTTGCCCGGCTCGGTGAGCGTGCCGCGGTATTCCTTGGCTTGCTCGGGGCTCAGGTCATCGACGTAGGCGTTGCCGGCCTTGATCAGCTCAACGGCCCAATCGTGCAACTGGTCGAAATACTGCGAGGCAAAACGCACTTCGCCGTCCCACTGAAAGCCCAGCCACTGCACGTCGCTTTTGATGGCGTCGATGTATTCCTGGTCTTCCTTGGCCGGGTTGGTGTCGTCAAAGCGCAGGTTGCATACGCCACCAAACTCCTCGGCCAGGCCGAAGTTCACGCAGATCGATTTGGCATGGCCAATGTGCAGGTAGCCGTTGGGCTCCGGCGGAAAGCGGGTGACGATCTTGGTGTGCTTGCCCGAATCGAGATCAGCCTGAACGATCTGGCGCAGGAAGTTGGCAGGAACAACAGGGGCAGCTTTGCCATCGGCAGAGGGAACGGCAGCGGAGTCGTGAGTAGGCTTGCTCATAGGATCCTTGAACGTACAGGTGCGCAGCCAGGGTAGGCCGACCAAAACAAAGCGCTTATCATAGCCGAAGCTGTCAACCCCCTGACAGGCCTTCGAATTTCTCGACAGAGTGGATTTTCCCATGATCAAGCTGCACACCAATTACGGCGTCATCACCCTGAACCTGTTCGCTGACAAGGCACCGGAGACCGTTGCCAACTTTGAGGAATACGTGAAGGCCGGTCATTACGACAACACCGTATTCCACCGCGTGATCAGCAACTTCATGATTCAAGGCGGCGGTTTCGAGCCAGGCATGAAGCAGAAAGCCACCCGCGCCACCATCAAGAACGAAGCCAACAACGGCCTTTCCAACAAAGTGGGCACCGTTGCCATGGCCCGCACCATGGAGCCGCATTCGGCCTCGGCACAGTTTTTCATCAACGTGTCCGACAATAACTTCCTCGACCACAGCGCACCGACCGTTCAAGGCTGGGGCTACACCGTGTTTGGTGAAGTGGTAGACGGCATGGACGTGGTCAACAAAATCCGCGCCGTGGCCACCACCATGAAATCCGGCCACCAGGACGTTCCGGTTGATGACGTGATCATCGAACGCGCCGAGATCGTTGCCGAGTAAGCCGATTGATCACCCTTCTGATCTCGGATCTGCACCTCGAAGAACAACGCCCGGACATTACCCGGGCGTTTGTGCATTTTCTCGCCGGCCGCGCCCGTACGGCCGGCGCCCTGTATATCCTCGGCGACTTTTTCGAGGCCTGGATTGGCGACGACGCCATGACCCCCTTCCAGGCCTCCATCGCCCAGGCCCTTCGCGAGCTGAGTGACAGCGGCACCGCCATCTACCTGATGCACGGCAACCGCGACTTTATGCTCGGCCAAGGTTTTTGCCGCGCCGCCGGCTGCTCATTGCTGGCCGACCCCACCCGGGTTGAGCTCGGCGGTGAACCGGTGCTGCTGATGCACGGCGACAGCCTGTGCACCCGCGACGAGGCCTATATGCGCCTGCGCCGCTACCTGCGCCACCCCCTCACCCTGTTTATTCTGCGCAACCTGCCGCGGCGCACGCGGGAGAAACTCGCGCGCAAACTGCGCAAGGAAAGCAGCACGCAAACGCGGATGAAAGCGGCGGATATCGTCGACGTCACCCCTGAAGAAGTGCCGCGCCTGATGCAGGAATTCGGCGTGCGCACCCTTATCCACGGCCACACCCACCGCCCCGCCGTGCACCGTCTGCAAATCAACGGCGAGCCGGCGCGACGCATCGTGCTCGGCGACTGGGACAAACAGGGTTGGGCCTTGCAGGTGGATGACCAAGGGTTTCAGCTGGCCGCATTCGACTTTGTGCCAGCCGACAGCGCAGCCCCATGACCTTTGCCCTGGACCCGGTGCTGACCGGCACCCACCTGTCGCTACAGCCCCTGCACGCCAGCGACGCCCCGCGCCTGCTGGAAGCCGCGAGCGATGGCCGCTTGTGGGAAATGAAGCTCACCGTCATACCCGGCCCCGACACCGTGGAGCAGTACCTGGCCACCGCCCTGGCCGGGCGCGCGGCGGGCACGGTGATGCCGTTTGTGCTGGTGCGTCACAGCGACGGCCAGGTGCTCGGCAGTACCCGCTTCTGGAAAATCGACCGCGTTAACCGCAAGGTGGAAATCGGCCATACCTGGCTGAGGCAATCGGCCCAGCGTTCCGGCGCCAATACCGAAGCGAAGTTTTTGTTGCTACAGCATGCGTTTGAAGTGATGGACTGCGTGCGCGTGCAATTCACCACCGATGAACTGAACGAAAAATCCCGCGCGGCGATTCTGCGCATTGGCGCGACGCAAGAAGGCATCGTGCGGCACGAGCGCATCATGCCCGATGGGCGCAAGCGCAATTCCGTGCGGTTCAGCATCATCGACAGCGAGTGGCCGGCGGTGAAGGCGATGTTGCTCACCAACACGACCCTTCAACACCACCCTGTGCCCTAACACTGTCGTCCCAGCGCAGGCTGGGACCCAGAATCTCACCTCATACCTAGCACCGCGCCCCATCCAACATTCTGGATCCCAGCCTGCGCTGGGATGACGGTGGGTTGCCATAAATTCAGCGAAAGACCCGGCTACTCATATTCACTGCTGAAGGCGACGTTGCTCACCAACACGCCCCTTCAACACCACCCTGTGCCCCAGCACCGTCGTCCCAGCGCAGGCTGGGACCCAGAATCTCACGTCATACCCAGCACCGCGCCCCATCCAACATTCTGGATCCCAGCCTGCGCTGGGATGAC
>NZ_BSFN01000023.1:0-58771 GCF_027922365.1 Pseudomonas turukhanskensis | reverse complement strand
CCGTCGTCCCAGCGCAGGCTGGGACCCAGAATCTCACGTCATACCCAGCACCGCGCCCCATCCAACATTCTGGATCCCAGCCTGCGCTGGGATGACGGTGGGTTAGCATAAATTCAGCGAAAGACCCGGCTACTCACATTCACTGCTGAAGGCGACGTTGCTCACCAATACGGCCCTTCAACACCACCCTGCCCCCCAACACCGTCGTCCCAGCGCAGGCTGGGACCCAGAATCTCACGTCATACCCAGCACCGCGCCCCATCCAACATTCTGGATCCCAGCCTGCGCTGGGATGACGATGGGTTACCATAAATTCAGCGAAAGACCCGGCTACTCATATTCACCGCTGAAGGCGACGTTGCTCACCAACACGACCCTTCAACACCACCCTGTGCCCCAACACCGTCGTCCCAGCCTGCGCTGGGATGACGGTGGGTTAGCATAAATTCAGCGAAAGACCCGGCTACTCACATTCACTGCTGAAGGCGACGTTGCTCACCAATACGGCCCTTCAACTGCCCCCCAACACCGCCCCCCGTAGGAGCGACCTTGGTCGCGAAACCTGCAAACCTCGGCAGGTCCGTCGTTTGCAAGGTTCGCTCGCAAGCCAGCGCCTACAACACCGCGTTCTATTTGAAATCCCGACTGCCCACCTGCAACCCACTCAACAACGGCGTCAAATCCACCAACCGCTTGGCAATCAAATGCTGCACCCCATCCTTGGCCTCCAGCTTGCCTTCCACCTGCATCAGACTTGCGCCCACCAACACCCGCCGCTGCCGCTCGCCCAGCTCGTTCCACACCACCACATTGACCATGCCGAACTCGTCTTCCAGGGTGACAAAAATCACCCCGCTGGCGGTCTGTGGGCGCTGGCGGCCTTTTACCAGGCCGGCCACGCGCACGGCGCTGCCATCTTCGGTGGCTTTCAGCTCGGCCGAGCTGCGGCAACGGCGGCTGCGCAATTCCCCCCGTAGTAAGCTCAAGGGGTGCGGGCCGAGCGTGGTGCCCAGCGTGGCGTAGTCGACCCACACGTTATCGACCACGCTCGGCGCCGGCAGCGCCACGGCCTCGTCCACCACCGGCAAGTCGGCAAACAGCGGCGCCTGCTCGTGCACCCCGGCCACTGCCCACCGCGCGTTATGCCGATGCCCGGCCAGGCTGCGCAAGGCGCCGGCATCGGCCAGCAGTTCGCGGGCGCGAGCGTCCAGCCCGGCGCGCTGAATCAGCTCGGTCACGCTGGTAAACGGCCGCAACGCGGCAATGCGCTCGGCCTCTTCCTGGCGAAAGCCCTTGATCATGCGCAACCCGAGGCGAATGGCCGGCTCGCCGGTGCAGTGCGGGTCGTCGGCGGCAAATTCCAGCGTGCAGTCCCAATCACTGGCCTGTACATCCACGACGCGGGTTTCGATCTGGTGGCGGCGGGCGTCTTGCAGCAACTGGTCGGGGCTATAAAAACCCATGGGCCAGCTGTTGATCAGGGCGCAGGCAAAGGCCGCCGGCTCGTGGCATTTCAGCCAGCAGCTGGCGTAGGTAAGCAAGGCGAAACTGGCGGCGTGGGACTCCGGAAACCCATAGCTGCCAAAGCCTTTGATCTGCTCGAAAATGCGCGCGGCAAACGCTGCTTCGTAACCGCGCGCCAGCATGCCCTCGGTGAGGCGCTGGCGGTGGTGCTCCAGGCCGCCATGGCGTTTCCAGGCGGCCATGGAGCGGCGCAGTTCATCCGACTCGCCACGGCTATAACCGGCGGCCACCACCGCCAGCTCCATCACCTGCTCCTGAAACAACGGCACGCCCAGGGTGCGCTCGAACACCACTTTCAGTTCATCCGACGGATAGCTCACCTTCTCCTCACCATTACGCCTTCGCAGGTACGGGTGAACCATATCGCCCTGAATCGGCCCCGGCCGCACGATGGCCACCTGAATCACCAGGTCGTAGAAGGTGTTGGGCCGCAAGCGCGGGAGCATGGCCATCTGCGCGCGGGACTCGATCTGGAACACGCCGATGGTGTCGGCGCGGCTGATCATCTCGTACGTGGTTTTGTCCTCGGCCGGCAGCGTTGCCAGGCTCCATTTCCGCCCTCGATGGTGCTCAATCAAATCGAAGGTACGGCGAATGGCGCTGAGCATGCCCAGGGCGAGAATATCCACCTTGAGCAAGCCCACCAGGTCAAGGTCGTCCTTGTCCCATTGAATGATGGTGCGCTCGGCCATGGCCGCGTTTTCCACCGGCACCAACATGTGCAACGGCTGCTCGGAAATCACGAAACCACCGGGGTGTTGGGACAAATGCCGGGGAAAGCCAATCAGCTCGGCGGTCAGCGCCAGCACCCGGCGCAGCTCGGGCAGGGTCGGGTCGAAGCCGGCTTCACGCAGGTCATCCAACGGCGGGCCGTCCTTGCTCCAGCGCCCGCAACAGTCGGCCAGGGCATTGATCTGATCCGGCGGCAACCCCAGGGCGCGGCCGACATCACGTACCGCGCCGGCACCGTGGTAGGTGCTGGCCACGGCCGTGAGCGCCGCGCGGCCCCGGCCGTAGCGGGTAAAAATGTACTGCAGCACTTCTTCACGGCGGTCGTGCTCGAAGTCCACATCGATATCCGGCGGCTCGTTGCGCTCTTTGGAGAGAAAGCGCTCGAACAGCATATTCATCCGCGCCGGGTCTATTTCGGTGATGCCCAAGGAAAAACACACCGCCGAGTTGGCCGCCGAGCCACGGCCCTGGCAGAGAATTTCCTGGCTGCGGGCGAAACGGACAATGTCGTGCACCGTAAGGAAATAACTCTCGTACCCCAGCTCGGCAATCAGCGCCAACTCGCGCTCCACCAGGTCCGTCGCCTTTTGCGGAATACCCTCGGGCCAGCGCCACTGCATGCCCTCCTCCGTCAGGTGCCGTAGCCAAGACGTAGCCGTGTGGCCGGCCGGCACCAGCTCGTGGGGGTACTGATACTTCAGCTCAGCCAAGGTGAAGGTGCAGCGCGCGGCAATGGTCAGTGTTTCGGCCAGCAATGCCGGCGGATACAAATGCGCCAGCGTTTCCAGCGGGCGCAAATGCCGCTCGCCATTGGCAAACAACCGCAGCCCCGCCTCGGCCACCGTGCAGTGATGGCGGATGGCGGTCATGGTGTCCTGCAGGGCGCGGCGGCCACGGGCGTGCATATGCACATCGCCCGCGGCCACGGCAGGAATGGCCAGGCGTTCGGCCAGGGCCAGCAACTGTTGCAGGCGCCGGTCATCGTCGGCGCCGTGGTGCAGCTCCACCGCCAGCCACAAGGTGTGGGGAAATAGCGAGCGCAGCCAGGCGCCCTGCTCGTTCACATCGCCAGCCAGGTCCGCCAGCCACAGCGCGCACAGGCCCTCCAGCGGCGCGGCAAAGTCCTCACGCAGCAACCGGTACTGGCCCTTTTCACTGCGCCGCCGGCCTTGGGTAATCAGCCGGCACAGGTGCTGGTAGCCGGTGAGGTTTTCCACCAGCAGCACCAGGCGCGGGCCGTCCTCCAGCGCCATTTCGCTGCCGACAATCAGCGGCAGGTCGGCGTCCTTGCTCGCCTGCCAGGCCCGCACAGTGCCGGCCAGGGTGCATTCATCGGTAATCGCCAGGGCCTGATAACCGTGGCGCTTGGCGCGCTCGAACAGCTCGGTGGCACTCGATGCACCGCGCTGAAAACTGAAATTGCTCAGGCAGTGCAGTTCGGCGTACGCCGCGCTCACGAGAACCAGCCGTGGACCATAAAAGGCCCCGGTTCGTCCTGGCTCACCGTGCGGTAAGCCCACACGCGCTGGCCGCTGCGGGTGAGCAACAGGTAGTAATCGCGGCGAACATCGCCGCCGTCCCACCAGCCAGACTCGATGCGCTCCGGCCCCGCCAGAATCTGCGGCGCCCGTTCACGCAGCGCCTGGGCCTCGCTCAGCAACCAACCGGGCCGAGGGGGACTGTCGCCCAACAGCGGCGGCTTGCTGCCGGCCGTGGCCTGCCAGGCGCACTCGGGGCGGTGGTCGGCGTGGGCCTGAATGCCCTGCACCGCCTCATCGCCCAGGCGCGCACGCAGGCGTTCGCGCAACTGCTGCCAGGGCACCGACTGCTGCGGGCGCTCATCAAACAGCTCGCGGTGCTCGGGCACAAAGGCCGGCAAATCCTTGGCCTGCAAACTCACCGCGCGCACCGGCGACTGCACCAGCAGCCGCTCCAGGCGGCCACGGGCCAGGTCGAACAACATGTTCGGTTCGCGCTCGGCGCTGAGCAGGCCGACGTCCACCTGGCTGCGGCTACCGTCCACATGCTCCAGGTGCACCACAAACCCCAATACGCCGCTGTCGCGCCCGGCGAGAAAAGCGGCCAGGTCCGCCGTCAGCCGGCGCAGGGGAAACAGCAGCGCCTGGTTCGACTCCACATCAAAATTCAGCTCGATGCGCACCTCAAACTGCTCCGGCGGCTGGTAACACTCCAGCGCCACCGCGCGTTGCCCGAGCAAGGTATCCAGGTGCAGCAACAGCCCGGCGTCAAAGCGTTTGGCCAGGGTATGGCGAGGCAGCGCCAGCACCTGCTGCACAGTACGCAAGCCCATGCGCGCCAGGGCGCTGGCGGTTTTGCTGTCCAGGCCCAGGCGATTGAGCGGCATGCGCGCCAGCACCTCGTGCAGCATCTGGCTATCGCTGACCGCCAGGCCGTCGTAAGCATTGGCGAGCATGCGCGCGGCCACCGGGTTGGGCGCCGCCACCAGGCGATGGCGAAACCCAAGCGCCGTAAGCTCGCTGCGCAAACGCGCCTCAAAACGCGGCCAGGGCCCGAACAGCGCCAGGCTGGACTCAATCTCCAGCAACAAAGCGCGCGGGTAACGCAGGCTCACCTGGGAACTGAAGGAATACGCCCAGGCCGCCAGAAACTGATGCCAGCGGGCGATGGCGCCGTGGTCGTATTCCACCTGGGTGAAATCGCGGCTCAGGGCCAGGGCCGTGGTCAGGCTCTGCCCCGCCTGCAAGCCCAGCTCGCGGGCGGCGTCGTTCACCGCCTGCACCACGCGGCGCTGCGCCGTGCCGGTAATCAGCGCCAGCGGCGCCTCGGGCTCGCTGCTGGCGCGCAATACGGCATCCAGAGCCAACTGCGGCAACACAATGCACACCCAGCGCATGGTCAGCGCGCCAGCGGCACGGGCATGGCCGGCGCCAACCCGCCCCGGCACTTGAGCACCCGCAACTGCGCCGGCTGGGTGTCGATGGCAATGCGCAGCGCGGCGGGCGACGGGTTAACAGCCTCCTTGAGCGGGCGGTAAGCGAAGGCCAGGGTTTGCCCCGTTTCGGCAGCCACCTGCAGGCGGCGCAGCGAGCGGTCATCGGCCTGCTGCGGCCAACTCAACACCGCACCGCAACTGCCCGAGCGCAGGCATTGTTCGGTCGCCCACAACGCATCGCGGCCGCTGGTTTGAATAATGCTCAGCCAGCGCAGGTCGACACCGGCCGCCAGCCAGGCACTCGGGTACGGAATGCCCGGCGGCGCCACCAACACCACCCGCTCACCGGCCGCCGTCAGCCGCGCCAGGGTCGGCCAAAGCAACTGCAACTCCCCGACACCCGGGGCATTCAGCAGAATTTCGCTCAACGCCGCTTCCGGCCAGCCACCCGTGGGCAACAGCGCATCCAGCGTCGCGTGGCCGGTGGCGATATGCCCCGCCTGCTGCGGCATGGCCCGGCCCTTCCACACGCGACGGCGGTCGAGCAAGGATTCCAAAGAGACGACATTGCCTGCCACGGCAGCGTCGGCAAGAGAGAGTGGGGTAGGAAGCATGGTGCAGCTCAGTAGGAAATTACTGTATGTGTATACAGTAAACCTAAATAAGCGGGGGCTGGTCAATGGCAAACGACAAGAGGCAACGTCGCCTCGTAGGGTGTGTTGTGCGCACCACGGCGTACATACAACCATCGCCTGGTGCGCGGAGCACACCCTACAAAAATCGGCGTTTGCTCATCTGCTATGCACACCTGACGAGATCAAAAGCAACACCACCGAATCGGACGCCCTCCTCACCCGCAGTCGATCTCGGCCACGCGTAGGAGAGCGGGAAACAGGCATTCGCTACAGCCGCCAGGCGCTTGAAAAATTACAAACATCCCACGCAACGCGTCTACGCCTGTAACCTATTCGCGTGCTGCCGCTGGGCCTATAGTCGTTTCGTCGTTGCCAAATCAACGACCGGGTTTGACCGCTCGACTTCTTAGCTCCGGCGCAAAAGCGCCCCGTCCCATCTGGAAGCTGGCGCTTTTTTTGTGCCTCGACTTTCAGCTATGGCGGCTGTACGTGGGACACCTTCGGGTGTGCCGGGTTTGGGAGTTACCGGTCGGTCAACCCATGTACAGCTGCCACCTAATTCGTTTGACCGCGAACGGAGGCAGATAAACTCCTTCAAAGGTAAAACCTCATGAACCACGAAACCGCAGTAACCAAAACCAGCACCTTCTGTGTACCCGACGGCTTGCCGCTTTTTTCGGTCAACGCTGGCGTTCCCGTCAGTGATGCGCTGGAGCAATCGGCCATTCTGTTGGACTGCATCAAGCACCTGATCGTGATCCGTGACACCACCGATCTCGACAAACACGCCACCGTCCTGCAATACCTCACCGAGATGGCAGAAGCCCTGGTAGACGCCACCCGCCCTGTGGAATAAGGCGTCGGAACAGGCCGCGTGCTTTTTGCGCGGCCTGCTCTAAGTGGTGGGGGCGGTTATGTAGCCTTGAGCTTGTAATACGCGGGATCAGCCATATGCACTTTTCCAGGCCCGCCCAATCGAGGCTGAAGCCTCTCTTACAGGGAGTCGAGGCTCTATGCAGGAGAGGCTTTTCCTTGAGCTTTTGATTGTTGTTCAGCAGCGGCAACTAAGCTTTGATCACCAAACTCAACGCCTCTTCCGCCAACTCATCCAGACTCATTGGCCCTTCTGCGCGAAACCACGTGGTACTCCACGACAGCGCCCCGGTCAGAAACCGGCGTTGCACAAACGGGTCGCCTTTGAAGTAGCCCGCTGCCTTGGCTTCGCCTAGCACTTGCAGCCAGATCTGCTCGTAGGTGTCGCGCAGGTTGAGGATGTAGGCCTGGCCTTCTTCTGAGAGCGAGCGCCATTCGTAGACGAGCACGGCCATCGCTTCGCCGGTGCCGCCCATGATGGATTGCAGTTCGCAGCGGATCAGCGCCAGCACGCGTTCGCGCACGTCGCTGGCATCGGCCAGGGCGGCGGTCATAAGGGCGGTGTTGTAGAGGATGGTTTCTTCCATCACCGAGCGCAGAATTTCGTCTTTGCTTTTGAAGTGGTGAAAGATGCTGCCTGACTGAATGCCCACCGCGCTGGCCAGATCGCGCACGGTGGTGCGGTCGTATCCTTTGCTGCGAAACAGGTGCGCTGCGGTTTGCAGTAGCTTGCCGCGGGCGCTTTCCGGGTCTGTGACCTGGCCGTCGTCCACCAGCGCGCGCATCACCTTCTGGGCTTGTTGCTCGTCCACGCGTATTCCCCCTAGCCCGACGCCCGGCCTTAGAAGTGGCAAGTGCTTGTCGGCATTGGTGAAATTTAAGCGTGCCAGCCGAACCAAGCAAGCGCTTGGCCGTGCTTTCGTTGAGAAAGGTGAAGTTGCCACTTCCATAACCAAGCGCTTGCTTGGTATGGTCAGCACATCGATCGGCCAACGGACTTAATTCCAATGACAAAAACCGTACGCATCGGCTGCGCTTCCGCCTTCTGGGGCGACACGTCCACTGCCGCCGCGCAGTTGGTAAACGGCAGCGAACTGGATTACTTGGTGTTCGACTACCTGGCCGAAATCACCATGTCGATCATGGCCGGCGCGCGCATGAAGAACCCCGAGCAAGGTTATGCCGGCGACTTTATCGAGGTGCTCGCCCCGCTGCTGCCCACCCTGGCGAGCAAGAAAATCCGCGTGATCAGCAATGCCGGCGGCGTCAATCCGCAGGCCTGCGCGGCGGCCTTGGCGGCGGCCTGCGAGAAAGCCGGGGTATCGCTGAAAATTGCTGTGCTGCATGGCGATAACCTGCAAAGCAAACTGCCGGAACTGAACAAGGCCGGCACCCGCGAAATGTTCACGGGCAACCCGCTGCCGCCCATGTGTGTATCGGTAAACGCTTACCTCGGCGCGCCGGGCATTGTGGAGGCGCTGGCCTTGGGCGCCGACATCGTGATCACCGGCCGGGTGGTCGACAGCGCGGTGGTCAGCGCCGCCCTGGTGCATGAGTTTGGCTGGAGCTGGCAGGACTACGACAAGCTCGCCCAGGCCGCCCTCGCCGGCCATATCATCGAGTGCGGCGCGCAGTGCACCGGCGGCAATTTCACTGACTGGGAAAGCGTGCCGGACTATGAGCACATCGGCTTTCCGCTGATTGAAGTGCACGCAGGCGGCGACTTTATCGTCAGCAAGCCGGCGGGCACCGGCGGCCTGGTTACGCCGTTTACCGTGGGCGAGCAGATGCTGTATGAAATCGGCGACCCGCGCGCTTACCTGCTGCCGGATGTGGTGTGCGATTTCACCCAGGTGCAGCTCAGCGAAGTGGGCGAAAACCGCGTGGAGGTGCGCGGCGCCAAGGGCTTGCCGCCTACCGACCACTACAAGGTGTCTGCCACCTACCCCGACGGTTTCCGCTGCACCGCCAGTTGCCTGATCGCCGGCATGGATGCGGTGAAAAAAGCCCAACGGGTAAGCACGGCCATCATCCGCAAAACCGCCGAGATGTTTGCCGACCGTGGCTGGCCCGGTTATGTGGAAACCAACATTGAACTGCTCGGCAGCGAGGCCACCTACGGCCCTCACGGCCAGCGCCAGGACAGCCGCGAAGTAGTGGTGAAGCTGGCCGTACGGCATGCCAAGAAAGAAGCCCTGGTGCTGTTCTCCCGCGAGATTGCCCAGGCTGCTACCGGCATGGCGCCGGGGCTGACTGGCATTGTCGGCGGCCGCCCTACCGTGTACCCGGTGATTCGCCTGTTTTCCTTTCTGGTGGATAAAACCGCCTGCACGCTCTCGGTCGAGCTCAATGGCGAACGCCACCCGGTTGCCCTGCCCGAAGTTGATGCCTTTGACTTCGCCAGCCTGCGTGAAAACCAGCAAGCGCCGCTGCCCGAAGGCGACGCCGATGCCAGCGTGCCGCTGATCAAACTGGCCGTGGCGCGCTCCGGCGACAAGGGCAACCACAGCAATATCGGCGTTATGGCCCGCGAGGCGGAGTACCTGCCGTGGATTGCCGCCGCGTTGAGTGTGGAAGCAGTGGCCGACTGGATGGGCCATGTGCTTGACCCCGTGCACGGGCAAATCAGCCGATGGTATTTGCCGGGCTGCCATGGGCTGAATTTTTTGCTGGAGAACGCGCTGGGCGGCGGCGGCGTGGCGAGTTTGCGTATCGACCCGCAGGGCAAGGCGTTTGCGCAGCAGTTGCTGGAGTTTCCGGTGCCGGTGCCCAAGGCGTTGGCGGAGAAATTGGCCAACTAACGCCGTCGTTCCAGCGCAGGCTGGAACCCAGGCGCGGTACTTACAGATGTGTACGCCGCACCATTCTGGATTCCAGCCTGCGCTGGAATGACGGAGTAGAAGGTGGACATGCGGGTAAAAAACAAAAAAGCGAGAGAGCCGCACATGAGCTACGACTCCATCTACAAACCCACCCTCTTCCAGGGCCAAACCATCATGGTCACCGGCGGCGGCAGTGGCATTGGCCGTTGCACTGCCCATGAGCTCGCCGCCCTCGGCGCCCACGTGGTGTTGGTGGGGCGCAAGTGGGAAAAACTCGAAGCGACCACCGCCGAAATCGTCGCCGATGGCGGCAGCGCCAGTTGGAAAGCGGCCGATATCCGTGAGGAAGAGGTGGTTAAAGCCATGGTCGCCGAGGTGCTGGCCGAGCACGGCCAGATCCACCATCTGGTGAACAATGCCGGCGGCCAGTACCCGGCCCCACTGGTGTCGATCAATCAGAAAGGTTTCGAAACGGTGGTGCGCACCAACCTGGTGGGCGGCTTTCTGGTGGCCCGCGAAGTGTTTACCCAGTGCATGAGCAAACAGGGCGGCAGCATCGTCAATATGCTCGCCGACATGTGGGGCGGCATGCCCGGCATGGGCCACTCCGGCACCGCCCGCGCTGGCATGGAAAACTTCACCAAAACCGCCGCCGTGGAATGGGGCCACGCCGGTGTGCGGGTCAATGCCGTGGCGCCAGGCTGGATTGCGTCCAGCGGCATGGACACCTACCCCGACTCGATGAAAACCATGATCCGCTCGCTCAAGGACCATGTGCCCCTGCAACGCATCGGCACTGAATCGGAAGTGGCCTCGGCCATCGTGTTTCTGCTCACCCCCGGCGCCAATTTCATCAGCGGCAACACCATCCGTATCGACGGCGCCGCCAGCCAGGGCAGCCGTGCCTGGAGCCTGGGCAAGGCGAAGAACAGCGAGTCGTACAACGGCTTTCACCGTGCCTATGTGCCGGACGTGCTCAAACCTGCGGACAACAAGGAGTAAGTCATGCCGGTGATTCAATCCGAACTGGACGTGCACAGCGCCGACTACGCCCGCAACCGCGAGGCCATGCTGGCCACCATTGCCGCCTTTCGCGAGGTGGAACAGAAGGTGTTGGACAAGGCGGCCGAGGCCAAAGCCAAGTTCGACAAACGCGGCCAGCTGCTGCCGCGCGAACGCCTGAATTTGCTGCTCGACCCCGGCGCGCCGTTTCTGGAGCTGGCTTCGCTTGCCGGCTACAAGTTGCATGACGACAAGGACGGCACCCAGGCCGGTGGCGGCATCATTTCCGGCATTGGTTATATTGCCGGCGTGCGCTGCCTGGTGAACGCCAGCAACAGCGCGATCAAGGGCGGTACCATTTCCCCCAGCGGCCTGAAAAAGACCCTGCGCCTGCAACAGATTGCCTTCGAGAACAAATTGCCGGTGGTCACCCTGGCCGAAAGCGGCGGCGCCAACCTTAACTACGCGGCGGATATTTTCGTGGAAGGCGCGCGCGGTTTTGCCAACCAGGCGCGCATGTCGGCCATGGGGTTGCCGCAGGTTACCGTGGTGCATGGTTCCAGCACGGCCGGCGGCGCGTACCAGCCGGGGTTGTCGGATTACACCGTGGTGGTGCGCGGCAAGGCCAAGATGTTTCTCGCCGGCCCGCCGCTGCTTAAAGCCGCTACCGGCGAAGTGGCCACCGATGAAGAACTGGGCGGCGCCGAGATGCATGCGCAAACCGCCGGCACCGCCGAGTACCTGGCCGAAAACGATGCCGACGGCGTGCGCATTGCCCGCGAAATCGTCGCCATGCTGCCGTGGAATGAACAACTGCCCCATCGCCCGCGCAAAGCGGTGCGCGAGCCGCTGTACCCGGCCGAAGAGTTGCTGGGCCTGATCCCCAGCGACGCGAAAAAACCGTACGACGTGCGCGAGATCATCGCCCGTATTGCCGACGGCTCGGAGTACCTGGATTTCAAACCCGAGTTCGATAACCAGACCATTTGCGGCCAGCTGAAAATCGAAGGCCTGGCCTGTGGGTTTATCGGCAACAACGGCCCGATTACGCCCAAGGGGGCGGCCAAGGCGGCGCAATTTATTCAGCTGTGCGACCAGAGCAATACGCCGATTCTGTTCTTTCATAACACCACCGGTTTTATGGTCGGCACCGAGTCGGAACAGCACGGCGTGATCAAGCACGGCTCCAAGCTGATTCAGGCGGTGGCCAATGCCCGAGTGCCCAAGTTGACCATCGTGGTCGGCGGCTCGTACGGCGCCGGCAACTACGCCATGTGCGGCCGTGGCCTGGACCCACGTTTTATCTTCGCCTGGCCCAACAGCCGCACGGCGGTAATGGGCGGCGCCCAGGCCGGCAAGGTGCTGCGCATCGTCACCGAAGAAAAACACCTTAAGGAAGGCAAGGAAGCCGACCCGAAAATGCTCGACATGCTGGAAACCGTGACCGCGCAAAAACTCGACAGCCAATCCACCGCGCTCTATGGCACCGCCAGCCTGTGGGACGACGGCCTGATTGACCCGCGCGATACGCGCAAGCTGCTGGGTTTTCTGCTGGATATCTGTGCCGAAGCCGAGGTGCGGCCTTTGAAGGCCAATACCTTTGGTGTGGCACGGTTTTAACGTATCGACCGTAGGTTGGGTTGAGCAACGCGAAGCCCAACAACCCGGAACGCCGCCAATGTTGGGCTTCGCTGCGCTCCACCCAACCTACGATTTGACCGAATCACCGATTTTCTGAGGAGAACAAAAAAAATGATCATCACCCAGGAACACGAAGAACTTCGCCGCACGGTGCGCAACTTTGTCGACAAGGAAATCAACCCGCACGTTGATGAATGGGAAAAGGCCGGGCGTTTCCCGATCCACGACATTTTCAAGAAGGCCGGCGAGCTCGGTCTGCTGGGCATTTCCAAGCCGGAAAAATTCGGGGGCATGGGGCTGGATTACAGCTACTCCATCGTTGCAGCTGAAGAGTTCGGCACCATCCAGTGCGGCGGCATTCCGATGTCCATTGGCGTGCAGACCGATATGTGCACCCCGGCGCTGGCGCGCTTTGGTTCCGATGAATTGCGCGACGAATTTCTGCGCCCGGCCATCACCGGCGAAGCGGTCGGTTGCATTGGCGTGTCGGAAGTCGGCGCCGGCTCCGATGTAGCCGGGCTTAAAACCACCGCCCGTAAAGACGGCGACGATTACGTGATCAACGGCAGCAAGATGTGGATCACCAACTCGCCCTCGGCCGACTTTATGTGCCTGTTGGCCAACACCTCGGACGACAAGCCGCACGTCAATAAATCGCTGATTGTGGTGCCGATGACCACCAAGGGCATCAGCGTGTCGCCGCACCTGGACAAACTCGGCATGCGCAGCTCGGAAACCGCCCAGGTGTTCTTCGACGACGTGCGCGTGCCGCAGCGCAACCGCATCGGCCACGAAGGCGCCGGTTTTATGATGCAGATGCTGCAGTTTCAGGAAGAGCGCCTGTTTGGCGCGGCCAATATGATCAAGGGCCTGGAGTACTGCGTGGACGCCACCATCGAGTACTGCAAAGAGCGCAAAACCTTCGGCCAGCCGCTGATCGACAACCAGGTCATCCACTTCCGCATGGGTGAGCTGGCCACCGAAATCGAATGCCTGCGCGCTCTGGTTTACCAGGCCACCGAGCAGTACATCAAAGGCCGCGACGTGACCAAACTGGCCTCCATGGCCAAGCTCAAGGCCGGGCGCCTGGGCCGCGAAGTAACGGACAGCTGCCTGCAATATTGGGGCGGCATGGGTTACATGTGGGACAACCCGGTGGCCCGCGCGTATCGCGACGTGCGCCTGGTGTCCATTGGCGGCGGTGCCGACGAAATCATGCTGGGCATCATCGCCAAGCTGATGGGCACCCTGCCAGGCAAGAAGAAGGGCTGAGCCATGACCTTACCCGCCGTCACCACCTTGCTGCTGGAGCGCGCCCAAGGCGTGCTCACCATCACCCTTAACCGGCCGGACGTGCGCAATGCCATGAGCCTTGCCATGGTGGAAGAACTACGCGCCGTGCTGCGCACCAGCGCCGCCGATGCCAGCATCCGCGCCCTGGTGCTGCGTGGTGCCGGCGGGCATTTCTGTGCCGGTGGCGATATCAAGGACATGGCCGGCGCCCGCGCCCGTGCGCAAACCGACGGTGAAGACGCCTACCGCCACCTCAACCGCGCCTTCGGGGCCTTGCTGGAAGATGCGCAGAACGCCCCGCAGGTGCTGATTGCCGTGCTTGAAGGCGCGGTGCTGGGCGGTGGGTTTGGCCTGGCCTGTGTGTCGGATATCGCCATTGCGCAGAGCGGCGCCAAATTCGGTTTGCCGGAAACCAGCCTGGGGATCATTCCCGCGCAAATTGCGCCGTTTGTGGTCAAGCGCATCGGGCTCACGCAGACCCGGCGTCTGGCGCTTACGGCGGCGCGGTTTGATGGTGCAGAGGCGTTGCGCCTGGGCCTGGTGCATTTTGCCGAGGCCGAGGTGGAGGAACGTTTGGCGCAGGTGTTGGAACAGGTTCGCCAATGCGCGCCGGGCGCCAATGCGGCGACCAAAGCGCTGCTGTTGGCGACTGAAAACGAGCCTTTAAACACCTTACTCGACGAGGCTGCCGGGTTGTTTGCCGCCGCTGTGGTGGGTGAGGAAGGGGTGGAAGGGACGATGGCGTTTATGCAGAAGCGTAAGCCTGGGTGGGCGGTGTGACCGCTTTTACCCCTCACCCTAGCCCTCTCCCACAAGGGGAGAGGGAACCGCTTGTCTCCCCTCTCCCGCGTGCGGGAGAGGGGACGGGGGTGAGGGCAAGCTGCAACCACAATAAAAACAGGAGCCCACTAGCCCATGCCAGCCTTTAACAAAATCCTTATTGCCAACCGCGGCGAAATCGCTTGCCGGGTCATGCGCACTGCCCACGCCCTGGGCTACCGCACCGTGGCCGTGTACAGCGAAGCCGACGCCGACGCCCGTCATGTGCAACTGGCCGACCAGGCCGTGTGCATAGGCCCGGCGCAGGTCAATCAGTCGTACCTGTCGATCGAGGCCATCATCGCCGCCGCGCAAAAAACCGGTGCCGATGCGGTGCACCCCGGCTACGGCTTTCTCTCGGAAAACGCCGCCTTTGCCCAGGCCTGCGAAGCGGCCGGCATCGTGTTTATCGGCCCCACTGTAGAAGCCATTCACCTGATGGGCAGCAAGCGCCTGTCGAAAATCGCCATGCTGGCCGCTGGGGTGCCGTGCATTCCCGGTTACGAAGGCGCTGAGCAGGACGACGAGGTGCTGGCCGGCGAAGCCGAGCGCATCGGTTACCCGCTGATGATCAAGGCCAGCGCCGGTGGCGGTGGGCGCGGCATGCGTCTGGTGCATGAGGCGGGTGAGTTGTTGGCGCAGATCCGCACTGCGCGCTCGGAGGCGCAAAACGCTTTTGGCTCCGGCGAGCTGATTCTGGAACGCGCTGTGCTGCAACCCCGGCATGTGGAAATTCAGGTGTTCGGCGACCAGCACGGCCACATCGTTTACCTCGGCGAGCGCGACTGCTCGGTGCAGCGGCGCCATCAGAAGGTGGTCGAAGAGGCGCCCTGCCCGGTGATGACGCCTGCGCTGCGTCAGGCCATGGGCGAGGCGGCGGTAAAAGCGGCGGCGTCGGTGAATTATGTCGGTGCCGGCACTGTGGAATTTCTGCTCGACCCAAGCGGTGAGTTCTTCTTTCTGGAGATGAACACCCGTCTGCAAGTGGAGCACCCGGTTACCGAGCTGATTACCGGGCAAGACCTGGTGGCCTGGCAGCTGCAAGTCGCCGCTGGCCAACCCTTGCCATTGCCTCAGGATAAAATTCAGCTGACTGGCCATGCCATGGAAGTGCGGCTGTATGCCGAGGACGCGGCCAATAACTTTCTGCCGCAAACCGGCGCCGTGCTGCGCTGGGAGCCGGCGCTGCTGGACGGCATTCGCATCGACCATGGCCTGGTGGAAGGTCAGCGCATCACGCCGTTCTACGACCCTATGCTGGCCAAGGTCATCGCCTACGGCGCCACCCGCGACGAAGCTCGGCGCAAGCTGGTGCGGGCGGTGGAAGACTGTGTGCTGCTGGGTGTAAACGGCAATCAGCGCTTTCTCGCCAACCTGCTGGCCCATGAGGAATTTGCCGCGGGCAACGCCACCACCGCGTTTATTGCCGAGCACTTCCAGGCCGATGAAAGCCTGAGCCCGCAGCCGCCCAGCGCCTTTGAACTGGCCAGCGCTGCCGCCCTGCTCTACCAGGCCGGCGCCGAGGCGCGGGCGCATCAGCCGGAACTGGCGGGTTGGCGTAACGCCGGCAATGCGCCATGGCGGTTTGTGCTCAAGCATGGCGAGACCAAATACCCGGTGGAGCTGGCGGTGCAGCAATCGGGCCCGCAACCGCGCCTGTTGGCCAGCGTAGGCGAACAGCAACTGGACCTGCAATTGCTGAGTCACGACGGCCGTTGGGCCAGCGTGAACATCGACGGTGTGCGCCAGCGCCTGGCCTATTATCACGCTGGCCAGCAGCTGTGGCTGTATGGCCATAACGGCAACCTGGAGCTGCACGACGTCACCCATGAGCCGGTCAGCGCAGCCGGTGCGGCAGCCTCGGGGGTGATCAAGGCGCCGATGGATGGGGCGATTGTCGAGGTGCTGGTTAGCGAGGGCGAGCGCGTCAGCAAAGGGCAACTGCTGGTGGTGCTGGAGGCGATGAAGATGGAGCATCCGCTCAAAGCGGCCAGTGACGGCGTGGTGCGGCGGGTGCAGGCCAACAAGGGCGACCAGGTGAAGGGTCGGCAGGTGTTGGTGGAAATCGAGGCAGACCCACTGACCTGACTGCCAACCACCGTCATCCCCGCGCAGGCGGGGACGACGGGTGTTTGTGTGAAGAGCTCTGTGACATCCCGGATTCATCAAAACAAGCGATTTAAAAACAATAAAAACCCTTGGAGATTCACCTTATGTCCCTGTCCGGCAAAACCCTGTTTATCTCCGGCGCCAGCCGCGGCATTGGCCGTGAAATTGCCCTGAAGGCCGCCGCCGATGGCGCCAATATCGTCATCGCTGCCAAAAGCGCCGAGGCCCACGCCAAGCTTGAGGGCACCATTCACTCGGTGGCCGCCGAAGTCGAAGCCGCCGGTGGCAAAGCCCTGGCCCTGCAATTGGATGTGCGTGACGAAGAGGCGGTAAAAGCCGCCATGGCGAAGGCTGCCGAACACTTCGGCGGTATCGATGCGCTGGTAAACAACGCAGGCGCCATCAAGCTGGTAGGCGTGGAGCACCTGCCACCCAAGCGTTTTGACCTGCTGTTTCAGATCAACACCCGCGCCGTGATGGTCTGCAGCCAGGCCGCCCTGCCGTACCTGAAGCAGAGCAAGGGCCATATCCTCAACCTGTCGCCGCCACTGAACATGGACAGCAAATGGTTCGCCCAACACGGCCCCTACACCGTGACCAAGTACGGCATGAGCATGCTGACGCTGGGCATGAGCGAGGAATTTGCCAAGTACGGCATCAGCGTCAATTCGCTGTGGCCCAAAACCATGATTGCCACCGCCGCCATCGAGTTCGAGCTGGGCAGCCGTGAGGCGTTCAAGCGTGCGCGGGTGCCGGCGATCATGGCCGATGCCGCGCATGCCATTCTCGCCAGCAGCGGCCGGGCCATTACCGGGCGCCTGCTGATTGATGAGGACATCCTGCGTGAGCAGGGCCAAAGCGAGTTCGAGCACTACCGCTTCGACCCCGCTGGCGGTCCGCTGATTCAGGACCTGTTTGTGGAGTGATGGGTTTGCCCATCTGCCCGGCTTTGCCTGCGCCAGGGCCATAGTGCCTCTGGCGCAGCCGTTCTAGAGTGAAGGCTCGTTCCCGACAAAAAGCATAACGACGCGAACATGAGCCAAGCCGATCTGATTACCCCTATCCGTTTTATCGCTCACCTGCCCGCCACCTTCAGCCGCGTGCCGCGTATGTTGCGTGGGCTGTATTACGCCGGCATCCGCAACCGCGAAAAGAATCTCTCGTTGGCTTGGGCCTTGGAGCGTGCCGCCGACCTGTATGGCGAGCGCCCGGCGGTGCTCGAAGAACACCGTCAGCTGAGCTACGCGCAGTTCAACGCCTGGGCCAACCGCCTGGCGCGCGCGCTGCAAAAGCAAGGCGTAGTGCATGGCAGTGTGGTAGCGGTGATGTTGGAAAACCGCATTGAAGTGCTGTTGCTGCTGGCCGCTCTGGCCAAGCTCGGCGCGGTGGGTGCGTTGGTCAATACCACCCAGCGCGGCCAGGTGCTGGTGCACAGCCTTAATCTGGTAACGCCCAGTCATTTTGTGATTGGTGAAGAGCTGCGCGAACCCTTTGAAGCCGTGCGCGAGCAAGTGCACGGCAGCGACCAACACTGTTACTGGCTGAGCGATGGCGACAGCCTTAACACCCCCAGCGCCGCACCGGATGGCTGGCAGGATTTGATGGACCTGGCCTGGAGCGAGCGCCACGACAACCTGCCCGACAGCGCCAAGGTGCGCCTCAAAGACCCGTGCTTTCTGATTTACACCTCCGGTACCACCGGCCTGCCCAAGGCCTCGATCATGAGCCACGGCAAGTGGATCAAGGCCTACGGCGGCTTCGGCCATTCGGGCTTGGGCCTCAATGAGCGGGACGTGCTCTACCTGACCCTGCCCTGCTACCACAACAACGCCGTAACCGTGTGCTGGAGCGCGGCCCTGGCCGGTGGCGCGGCCATCGCCCTGCGCCGGCGCTTTTCCGCCAGCGCCTTCTGGAAAGACGTGCAGCACTACCAGGCCACCTGTTTTGGTTATATCGGCGAACTGTGCCGCTACCTGCTGAACCAGCCGGCGTGCCCGCAAGAGCTGAACAACACCCTGACCTGCATGATCGGCAACGGCCTGCGGCCCTCAATCTGGGGCGAGTTCAAACAGCGTTTCGGCATCGAGCGCATCACCGAGTTCTATGCCTCGAGCGAGGGCAATATCGGCTTTACCAACGTATTCAACTTCGACAATACCGTCGGCTATTCCCCGGCCACTTACGCCATCGTGCGCTACGACCTGGAAAACGACCGGCCGCTGCGCACCAAGAAGAACTTTCTGCAAAAGGCCGACAAGGGCGAGCCGGGCTTGCTGATTACCGAGATCAGCGCCAAGTGGCCGTTTGACGGCTACACCGACCCGGCCAAAAGCGAAGCGGTGATTCTGCGCAATGTGTTCAAGAAGGGCGACGCCTGGTTCAACACCGGCGACCTGATGCGCGATATCGGCTTCAAGCACACCCAGTTCGTGGATCGGCTGGGCGATACGTTCCGCTGGAAGGGTGAAAACGTGTCCACCACGGAAGTGGAGAATGCCTTGGGCAGCTTTGCCGGAATTGAAGATGCCGTGGTGTACGGCGTGGAAATTCCCGGAACCAATGGCCGCTGCGGCATGGCGGCGCTGCGCCTGGCGCCGGGGTTGCAGCTCGATTGCAGCGAATTGGCGGCACATTTGGACCGAGAGCTGCCGGCGTACGCCGCGCCGCAGTTTGTGCGCTTGCTGCGCGAGGTGGAGACCACCGGGACGTTCAAGTACAAAAAGAATGATTTGAAAACCGCGGCCTATAACCCGCAGCTGGTGACTGACCCGCTGTATGTGCGGTTACCGGGCAGCGGCCAGTTCGAGGTGTTGGATGGGGCGGTGTATGAGGCGATTCAGGCGGGGGTGCATCGGTTTTAACGGGGAACCGCAGCGTCTGCAATTACCCCCTCACCCTAACCCTCTCCCCCAGGGGGGCGAGGGGATCAGACCGCATCCAGGTCGGCTCCCCTCGCCCGCTAGGTCGGCCGGACAGGCGAGAGGGGCTGGGGGTGAGGGGCTCTTTAGTGGCGAAACTTGAACTGCAACTCCGCCCCATCCACCGTATCCAGCAACCCCGCATCCTTGTTCTGATCGCGGCTATGTTCGTTGGTAATGACCCGCCCGCCCACTTCAAATGGGCTTTGCGCACCGGGCTTCTCCGCAAACATCTGCGGCAGTAGAGCCGGGGTCTCTTCTTTGTTTGGCGCAGGCTCACTGGCGCCAAACGCAGCCACTTCCGGCTGCAATTTCTGCACGGCATCTTTGGGTAGGTGCAGGTTCAATTTGGGCTTGTCGATCTTGGCCTGTTTTACCGCGTCGCTGGCTTTTTTCTGGGCCGGGGTTTGCGGTTTGGCCACTTGCAGCCGCTGAATCTTGTCCGGCGGTTGTGGCGCGCGCACTTGAACGGCGGGCTTTTCTGCCGGTGTGGTGGCGGGCTTTGCAGCCGGCGGTTCGGGCAGCGGCTTCAGCTCGCTTTTCACCAGTGGCTCGAAGGGCTTGGCGGTTTTCACCGCTGCCGGTTTGGGCTCGGGTTTGGCGGGTTCGCTGGGCGTGGCCACTGGCGCAGGGGCTTGGGTCACGGTCGGCGCTTGCGGCGCCGGCGGCGTTTTGGGCGGGGTCGGGTCTTTGTCACAGGCGCCCACTACCAAAAGGGCCAGCAACAAACCAACGGATCGAATAGTCATCATGGTGCAGTAGTCGAACTCTACAGAGGCCAACATGCTCGCGCGCTCAGCCATCACTGGCAAGCGCGCATTCCGGGCAACAGGTTCTGCTGCCCTTCTACTGCTGACCACGTTCATGCTGTAAACGTTGCAACTGCTCGCGTAGATCCTGTTGTGGGTAGAGTTGTTGCAAAGTATGCAATTGCTGCTCGGCAAGCGCGGTGTGGCCGCTGCGTTGCAGCTGCAGAATCTGCTGCAGGCTGCGCTGCAACTGCGCCTGGTCATGGCTGGCGTCGGCCTGGGCTTTGCGCGCCAGAACGGGCGGCGCAGCCGGTGCAACAGCGTCGGCAAAGGGCGCAGCCGCCGCAGGGGGCGTGGCTTCCAGCTTGCCCATTTGCTCATTCAATTGGCCGCTGACAACGGCTGGCGCCTGTTTGCGCATCTCGGCGCGGGGACGTGCCACTTCCTCGCTGGCCTTCTTTTCCGCCATCGGCGCCATGGCCGGAGCCGGTACAGACAAGGCCATCGGCGCGGCGTCGTATTGCTGCTCTGGCGCTTGCTCCATGGTGCGCGTGGCCAGCCCCACACCAATACCCAGGGTGGCAATGCTGGCAAAAGCCATGGACCAGCGCGCACGCTGGCTGCCGCCAAACCACCAGCCATGCAGGCGGCTCAAAGCTGATGCCTTGGCTGCCGGTCGCTGCTGGTTCGCCGCGTGCGCCTGGGCGGCGGCCAGAATGCGCGCATCCAGCTCGGGCGGCGGCACCTGTTCGCTGTGGCGGCGGTAGTGCTCGAGCATCTGCTGTTCTAGCGCAGCGCTTTCGCGTGGGTCGTGTGTCATGGGGATACCTCGTCGGCGGTGGCCGGGTCCGTCAGCAACCGTCGTAACTTGCTCAATGCGTAGCGCAGGCGGCTTTTTACCGTTTCCGCCGGGGTTTGCGTCAGCGCGGCGATTTCGCCCAGGTCCAGGTCACCGTGGGCGCGCAGCAGGAACACTTCACGCTGCTCAGCCGGCAGATCGTCCAGCGCTGCCTGCAGACGCTGTTGATCACGGGTCAGGCTGAGCTGCTGCTCCGGGTTGGGCTGGCTGTCGACCTCGGCGTGCAGCTGTTCGTCGTACTCGTCTTGCAGGTATTGGCGCTTGCCGTGCTTGCGCCAATGGTCGATTAAACGGTTGCGGGCGATCTGGTACAGCCAGGTGGTGAACTGCACCGCCTCGCGCTGCTGCGATTCGCTGCGGATCAGGCTCATCCAGGTTTCCTGGAATATTTCTTCGGCCAATGCGGCGTCGTTGCACAGGCCACAGAGAAAACGGAACAGCCCCAGGCGATGGCGGCCGTAGAGCACCGCAAACGCCTGGCTATCGCCCTGCCGGTAGCGACGCAACAGCTCGGCGTCGCTCGGCAGTAACGTGGAGGGAGAAGGAGCGGCTGTCACGCTAGTCGACCTTGGCCATGGTTGTTGAGGCTTTAGGGGTGGAAGACGGATTGGCCGCAGTGTGCAGGCTCTGCGCCAGTTCCACCAGTTGCACGAACTCGGCACGCAGCCCGAAGCGGTCGTCACCCTTGGCGCCACGGGCTAATTCGGCGCTGGCAGCCAGGTCGAAGCCTTGGGTGTATTGGCCACCTTTGAGCTGTTGGGCAAAGGCCGCTACCGCGGCGGCAAAGCGCAGGTCGGCGCTGGCTTCGCTGATGGCCGGCGCCTTGGCGTCGGCAGCAATCGGCACTTCCAGCAACCGGCTTTGCGCCTGCTCCGGGGCTTTGTAGCGAATGCGCAGCAGGGCCATTTCACTGGATGCGGCGCGCTTGGCATCGGCCTGTTGGTAACGCAGCGGCTCCAGCCAGCCTTTGTTGCCCGCCGGCACGATTTCGTACAACGCCGTTACGGTGTGGCCCGCGCCAATCTCGCCGGCATCCACTTTGTCGTTGCTGAAATCTTCGCGTTTCAACGCGCGGTTTTCATAGCCGAGCAAAAGGTATTCGCTGACGTGCGCGGGGTTGAATTCCACTTGGATTTTCACGTCTTTGGCCACCGTCACCAACGTCGAACTCAGTTGCTGCACCAGCACCTTGCGGGCTTCGCGCAGGTTGTCGATATAGGCGTAGTTGCCGTTGCCGGCATCGGCCAGTTGCTCCATCAACTGCTCGTTGTAGTTGTCGGTGCCAAAGCCCAGGGTGGTGAGCGACACGCCGGTCTGGCGTTTGTCTTCGGCGAGTTTTTTCAGGCTGTCGAAGTCGCTGATGCCGACGTTGAAGTCACCATCGGTGGCCAGCAGGATACGGTTGATGCCGTGGGCGACAAAGCCTTGCTGCGCCTGCTGATACGCCAGCTGAATGCCCGACTCCCCTGCCGTGGAACCGCCGGCCTGCAACTGCTCGATGGCGGCGCGGATCTTGGCTTTTTCGCTGCCCGGCGTCGGCGCCAGTACCACCCGTGATTCGCCGGCGTACACCACCAGCGACACCTTGTCTTCGGCGCGCAATTGGTCCACCAGCAACTTCAGCGTGCTCTGCACCAGCGGCAAGCCATCGGGGCGGTCCATGGAACCGGAGACATCCACCAGAAACACCAGATTGGCCGGCGGCATGGCCTGGCTTTGCAGCTCCGAGGCTTTGATGGCGACTTTTAGCAGCCGGCTATTGGGGTTCCACGGCGTAACCGCGAGCTCGGTGCTGACGCCGAAGGGGGTGTCGCCACTGGCCGGCGGGTAGCTATAGGGGAAGTAGTTCACCAATTCTTCCAACCGCACTGCTTCTTCGGGCGGCAGTTGGCCACGGTTGAGAAAGCGACGTACGTTGGCGTAACTGCCGGTGTCGACGTCGATGCTGAAGGTGGACACCGGGTCCTGGGCGACGGCGTGGATCGGGTTGTCGGCTAGCTTTTGATACTGCTCGCGGTAGACGTCCTGGTAACCCGGTGCCTGGGTGTCGGCCATGGGGGCGACTGCAATGCGTGGGGCGGGCATTACGCTGCCGGCCACGGGGGTACTTTTTCTAAGTTCGGCGGGCGCGGCCTGCTCGGCCAGCACGTCGCGGGAATAACTGAGCGGCTCGGGGGCAGCCGGGGGTTTCGCGGCAACGGCGTCCGATTCCTTCACCGAGCAGGCGCTGAGCGCCAGGGCCAGACCACCGGCGAAACCGTAGAACAGGGGCAAGCGGGATAGAACGAGATAGTGAGCCATGGGGGCGTCTCCTGGGGGGCCATTCGCTCAGGTAGACGGAGGGGTTTTGCGGTTGGGGTTAAGCGGGGGTGAGAAAATTCTCGAGAATGTGAAAAGTGCCGAGATTCTGGATCCCTGCCTGCGCAGGGATGACGGTGATAGTTGTAGAAACTCCGTCATTCCCGCGTAGGCGGGAATCCAGAATGCTGAGTCGAGCGTGGTTTACAGCAGATTCGGCGTCTCCTGGCACAACTGATTCGCCAACATCCCAAGCGTCATGATCGCCCGCTCCGATTCCCGGTTCCACGGTATCCCGCAGTTCAACCGCACGCAGTGGTTGAACTGCTCGGTATTACTGAAGATCAGCCCCGGCGCGATGCTGATGCCTTGTTGCAGGGCGCGCACGTGCAGGTCTTTGGTGTTTACCCGGCGCGGCAGGCTGACCCAGAGAATAAAGCCGCCCTTGGGCCGGGTGATCTGGGTGCCTTCGGGAAAGTACTGCTGCACGGCCAGTTGAAAGGCGCTGAGGTTTTTGCGGTATTCGTGGCGGATGTAGCGCAGGTGCCGGTCGTAGCCGCCGTTTTCCAGGTAGGCCGCCACGCCCATCTGCGTGACGCTGCACGCCGAATGGGTGGTGAAGGTTTGCAAGCGCTGGATGTCGTCCTGGTATTTGCTGGCGATGATCCAGCCGACCCGCACGCCCGGCGAGAGGGTTTTCGAGAAGCTGGAGCAGTACAGTACGCGCCCTTCTCTATCGTGCGACTTCAAGGCTTTGGTCGGGCCTTGTTCGAACAGCAACTCGCCGTAAATATCGTCTTCAACGATATGAAAATCGAACTCGCGGGCCTGACGCAGCAGTTGTTTCTGCCGGTCTTCGGGAATGGTGCCGCCCAGTGGGTTGCTCAGGCGCGCGGTGAGCACCAGTGCTTTGATCGGCCATTGGCTGGCGGCCAGTTGCAGCGCTTCAAGGCTGATGCCGGTGCCAGGGTCGCTGGGAATTTCGATGACTTTCAGGCCCAGCAGGTCGGCCAATTGCAGCAAGCCGTAATAGGTGGGTGACTCGGTGGCAATCAGGTCGCCCGGTTTGGTCAGCACGCGCAGCGACATCTGCAGGGCATCAACGCAGCCGTGGGTGATCACCACTTCTGCCGGGTCCACCACCACGCCGGCATCGCGCATACGAATGGCCACCTGACGGCGCAGCGGCTCGAAGCCTGGGCTGAACATATAGCTGAAGGCGCGCGGGCTTTGAAAGCGGGTGACCTTGGCCAACTGCTGGTGCAATGCGCGCACCGGCAGGTAGTCCACGTGCGGCACCGCAGCGCCGAAGGGGAACACGCCTTCGCGGCGTGCTTCGGTAAGTACTTGATGAATGATGGAGCTGCGGGTGACCAGGCCTGGGCGCTCTACCCGCGCGATATCGGGGGTGGCAGCGGTCAGGGCCGGCGTTTGGTGCACGTAGAAACCCGACTGCGGCCGCGCGCGGATCAGGCCCTGGTCTTCGAGATTGGCGTAGGCCTGCAATACTGTGGCATGGCTGACGTTCAGCTGTGAGCTCATCTTGCGCACCGACGGCACGCGCTCGCCCGGCTGGTAAACGCCACGGCGAATATCCTCAGCCAATTGCTGGGCGATACGTTGATAGAGCAACAGACTGGTCATGGCGGCTTTCCTGGGTTGTACGCGAACACCGATACAGTAGCGAAACAGTTTAGAACTGAACCGGCACAGTTGGGGTTTTTGTTTTGCATACAGAACAGGAATAAAAAGCCCCGGTGCTTGCGGCAACCGGGGCTTTTCTAAAGCGAAGGGCGCTCTAGCGATCCGACCCCAGCTTGCCTTGGTCATCGGAGAACACGATTTCCACCCGGCGATTTTGCGCGCGGCCACGATTGGAGGCGTTTTCGGTGACCGGGAAATCGGCACCGTACCCCACTACCTGAATGCGCTTCTCGTCGATACCGAGGTCGATCATGGTATCGGCCACGGCCTGGGCGCGGGCTTTGGACAGGGTGAGGTTTTCCTCGCTGCTGCCGCGGTTGTCGGTGTAACCCTCAACCCGCACCACGCGCCGTGGGTTGAGTTGCAGGAACTGAGTGAGCTTGAGCAGGGTGCGGTTGGCGGCGGGTTTGAGCTCGCTGTCGGCCGGGTCAAACAGCACGTCGCCCAGGGTCAGCACCAGGCCGCGGTCGGTCTCGGTGGTGGCCAGGTTGATCTGCTCTTCGAGCCACTTGCCTTGCTGCTGCACGCTCACCAGCTTGGCTTCACGCAGGTTCAGTTGCAGACGCTCGATTTCCAGTTGCAGCTTGGCCTGGCGCTCCTGGTTGATGCTGAGCTTGGTGTGCTCGGTGGCAATCGCGCTGTAGCGCTGGCTGAGGTAGGCGTAGTGCTCGACATCAGCGTCGCTGCCCCAGTAAGTGGACAGGCGATCGGCACGCGACAGCGAGTCGCCAGCGCGGATCACATCACGGGGGGCATAGCGCAGCGCGTCGGTGTCTTCTTTGACTTTCTGGAAGCTGTCACGCGCTGCTTCCAGGCTTTGTTCGGCATCGGGCTGAGTGGCACAGCCGGCGAGCAGCGAAACGGCCAGCAGGGCCAGGGTCAGGCGCATGGAATTGGCGTTCATGGCATCTCCCCCAGTTGCTTGTGGAGACGCTTGATGCGGGCGTTGAGGTCGGCCAGCTGCTTTTCGCTCTTGCTGGTCAGCGCACGGCCTTCGGCCAGGCGCGCGTCCAGTTCAGCCTGCTCGGCAAACATGCGGGCGCGTTTGTAGTCTTCTTCATTCATGTTCTTTTGCGCCCGGGCCAGCTTCTGCTCAGCCAGCACCATTTCCGGGATCTGCTCGTCGGCGCCTACTGCCTTGGCTTGCTCGACGGCCTGTTCAGTCAGGCGCATTTGCTCGTTGGGCGCGGGGTCTTTGGTACAACCGACCAGGGCCATCACGACCAGGCTGGTTGCCAGTATGCGTCTTTGAATCACGAAAAATTCCTACTGTTTCGGGGGAGTTGCCGGTTGTAACTGCTGCGTTTTCCATAGCTCGAGGTTGCGTTGCAGCAGGGTTTCCGGCACGCCAGAGGCGGCCAATTCTGTCATCTTTTTCGCCAGTTGTCCGCGCAGCCAGGGCTCGTTGCAGGCGGAGTTGAACGACAGCGTGAGGTACAGACCTTCACTGGAGATCGGCGGTTCCAGCGCTTCGAGGTCGGCGGTCATGCCCAGGGTTTCGGCCAAGGCCAAGCCGGGGTAGCGCTCGTAAAGAACGTAGTCGGTGCGTTCGAGCAGCAGCTTTTGGTAAGCCTGAGTGAGGCTCGGCACGGTTTCGAGGTTGAGGTTGTCTTTGGCGTAGTGATCGAAGGCCTGGCCAAAACTGTTGTTCACCAGGGTGCCGCCGGTGTGCAGGCGCAGGTCTTCCCACTGGTTGTACGGGAAACCTTTGCCGCGCTTGACCCAGACCACGCTGGCGGTTTCGAGGAAGGCGGGATGGATGTAGTCCATGGTTTCCAGGCGCGGCAGCGTCAGGAACGCGCCGGCGATCATGTCGACCCGGCCGGTGCGCACATCTTCCTGCGCCCGTGACCAGGGGCCGGTGTAGATCACGTCGATGGCTACGCCCAACTCGCTGCCCAATTGCTTGAGCAGATCGGCGTTGGCGCCAATCAGCACTTTGGGGTTGGCCGGGTCGCGCCATAAATAAGGGGGGTATTCGGGGTTGCCCGTAGCCACCAGGCGTTCACACTTTCCAGCGGCAGCGCTCAAGCCCGGAACACCGGCGAGCAGCAACAACAGCGCGATAAAGTGGCGTATCTGCATTAACGGATTTCCCGAACAGAACGATGGTTTGGATTGCAGGCGCGAGAAGCTGACAATACACAGCGTCATGCTAGCTTAGACGAATTGAAATAATTATTGGCGATAAGGACGGCCCATGAAAAAACTACTGGTTGGCTTTGCGATCTGTGTGGCAGCAATTGCCGCCCTGCTCTATTTCTCCCCGGCTGCGTTGATGGCTACTGCGCAATTTGCCGAACGCCAAGGGGCCGGCTTGAGCAATGAGCAGGTCATGGTGGGCGACCTGAGCATTCACTACTACCACGGAGGCCCGGCAGACGGTGAAACCCTGCTGATGATTCACGGCTTCGGCGCCAACAAAGACAATTGGGTGCGCTTTTCCAAGTTCTTCACCAAACGCTACAACGTGATTGCCCTCGACCTGCCCGGTTTCGGTGATAGCAGCAAACCCGATGCCAGTTACGACGTGGGGACTCAGGCCGAGCGAGTGTCGTCGTTTGTAGAAACGCTGGGCGTGGGCAAAGTGCACGTAGTCGGCAACTCCATGGGCGGGCAAATCGCTGCACTGTTGGCCTCGCGTCACCCTGAGCAAGTGCGCTCCCTTGCGCTGTTCGACAACAGCGGCGTGACCTCACCGGTTAAAAGCGAGCTCTACGAAATTCTGCAACGCGGCGAACCCAACCCGCTGGTTGCCCGCGACGCGGAGGGTTTTGACAGGTTGGTAAGCTTCGTATTTGTTGAACCGCCGAAAGTGCCTGCCAACGTGCGGCGCTACATGGCGGAGCAGGCAAGCGCCAGAAGTGAGCAAAACGCCAAGATATTCAGCCAACTGCTCGCGCGCCCGATTCCATTGGAACCGGAACTGCCGAAAATCCAGGCCCCTACCCTGCTGTTGTGGGGCGACAAGGATCGCACGCTCGATGTATCCAGCATTGATGTGATGAAGCCGCTGCTGAAGAACCCGACGGTGGTGATCATGAAGAACTGTGGGCATGTGCCGATGATTGAGCGGCCTGAAGAAACAGCCGGGCATTACCAGGACTTTTTGAACAGCGTGAAAGGCTAGATCGTAGGATGAGGCGAGCCATAGGCGAACCCCTTCGATTCGCGTAACGATGGGTTCTGCTTTGCTCTACCCATCCTACGGTTCGAGTTTGATGAAATCGTAAGGCATAAAAAAACCCGCTCACTGAGCGGGTTTTTCTTGGGCGGGAAGCGCTGGGCTTAAACCAGTTTTTCCAGCTCAGGTACAGCTTCGAACAAGTCCGCAACCAGACCGTAATCGGCAACCTGGAAGATCGGCGCTTCTTCGTCTTTGTTGATGGCGACGATGACTTTGGAGTCCTTCATACCCGCCAAGTGCTGGATGGCACCGGAGATACCGACCGCAATGTACAGCTGCGGTGCGACGATCTTGCCGGTCTGGCCAACCTGCATGTCGTTCGGTACGAAACCGGCGTCGACAGCGGCGCGCGAAGCACCCACGGCAGCGCCGAGTTTGTCGGCCAGTGCGTAGAGGTGTTTGAAGTTGTCACCGTTCTGCATGCCACGACCGCCGGAAACGACGATTTTGGCAGCGGTCAGCTCAGGACGGTCGGACTTGGCCAGCTCTTCGCCAACAAAGGACGACTTACCAGCGTCGCTCGGGCCGCTAACTGCTTCAACAGCAGCGGAACCGCCTTCAGCAGCAACCGGATCGAAACCGGTGGAACGCACGGTGATCACTTTCACGGCAGCCGAAGACTGCACGGTAGCGATGGCGTTACCGGCGTAGATCGGACGCTTGAAGGTGTCGGCGCTTTCTACCGAGATGATCTCGGAGATCTGATCAACGTCCAGTGCAGCGGCAACGCGCGGCAGGATGTTTTTGCCGTTGGACGTAGCGCTAGCCAGGATGTGGCTGTAGCTCTTGCCAAGGTCTGCGATCAGCGGTGCGACGTTTTCCGGCAGTTGGTTAGCGTAGGCAGCGTTGTCGGCTACCAGCACTTTCGAAACGCCAGCGATCTTGGCAGCAGCTTCAGCAGCGGCGCCGGCATTGCTGCCTGCAACCAGCACGTGAATGTCACCACCGATTTTTGCAGCAGCAGCCACAGTGTTCAGGGTGGCAGGTGCCAGGGCGGAATTGGTGTGTTCAGCGATAACCAGGATAGTCATTTAGATTACCTTCGCCTCGTTCTTCAGTTTCTCGACCAGTTCAGCAACCGACTTGACCTTGATACCCGCGCTGCGAGCAGCCGGCGCTTCTACTTTCAAGGTTTTGACGGTGGACGAGGTGGAGACGCCCAAAGCGTCTGGAGTAACAACTTCCAGCGGCTTCTTCTTGGCTTTCATGATGTTCGGCAGCGACGCGTAGCGCGGTTCGTTCAGGCGCAGGTCGGTGGTCACGATAGCCGGCAGGTTAAGCGCAACGGTCTGCAGACCGCCGTCGATTTCGCGGGTTACGTTGACCTTGTCGCCAGCCACTTCAACCTTGGAGGCGAAGGTGCCTTGGGCGTAGCCGCTCAGGGCAGCCAGCATCTGGCCGGTCTGGTTGTTGTCGCTGTCGATGGCTTGTTTGCCGAGGATGACCAGCGAAGGCTGCTCTTTATCGACTACAGCCTTGAGCAGCTTGGCCACGGCGAGCGAGTTCAGCTCTTCCGCAGTGTCGACCAGAATGGCGCGGTCAGCACCCAGAGCCAGCGCGGTGCGCAGTTGCTCTTGAGCCGTGTTCGGGCCGATGGAAACCACGACGATCTCGGTAGCCACGCCTTTTTCTTTCAGGCGGACGGCTTCTTCTACGGCGATTTCGCAGAAGGGATTCATCGACATTTTGACGTTGGCGAGATCAACGCCGGAGTTGTCCGCTTTGACTCGGACCTTGACGTTGTAGTCAACCACTCGTTTGACAGCTACAAGAACCTTCATTGATTCCTCGTTACTCTCCGGTGAATAAGAAGTCGCCAATAAACAATGGCGGGCGATGCTCGTCGGCCGGAACCGACGGTCAGCCTACAGCACGGCTAGCGCAAAACCGCCCGTATCTTGACCGTATCACCCAAACGGGTCAATACGACAAAATGGCCACTTTAAGCCGTGTAAACCTGATTCTAGCAGCCTATTTGAAAATTCAAACAAACGTTTGTATTGGACCCGTCGGGGTCCGTGGATATAATGCGCCGACATGGCTTACGGAACGAGCCCGATCCTCAAATAAAACATAGATAGAGCCTGAGTAGGAGATAGCCTGTGGAACGCGAATTTATGGAGTTCGACGTCGTCATCGTTGGCGCCGGCCCAGCTGGCCTGTCCGCCGCCTGCCGACTGAAGCAGAAAGCCGCTGAAGCGGGTAAAGAAATCAGCGTTTGCGTGGTCGAGAAAGGCTCCGAGGTCGGCGCCCACATCCTCTCCGGTGCTGTCTTCGAACCCCGCGCCCTGAACGAACTGTTCCCGGACTGGAAAGAGCTCGGCGCCCCGCTGAACACCCCGGTCAAGCGTGACGACATTTATGTCCTCAAGAACGAGACCA
The DNA here is from genome assembly GCF_027922365.1 of Pseudomonas turukhanskensis. Lineage (GTDB taxonomy): Bacteria > Pseudomonadota > Gammaproteobacteria > Pseudomonadales > Pseudomonadaceae > Aquipseudomonas > Aquipseudomonas turukhanskensis. Next base: position 28,310 of record NZ_BSFN01000023.1, on the reverse strand, counting down.
GCGCTTCGAAAGTGCCTGACCTGTTTGTGCCGAAAACCATGCACAACGAAGGCAACTACATTATCTCCCTCGGCAACCTGTGCCGCTGGCTGGCCCAGCAGGCTGAAAACCTGGGCGTGGAAGTCTACCCAGGCTTCGCCGCTCAGGAAGCGCTGATCAACGAGAACGGCGTGGTCACCGGCATTCTGACCGGCGATCTGGGCGTTGACCGTGAAGGCCATCCTAAAGAAGGCGTGTACACCCCCGGCATGGAACTGCGCGGCAAGTACACCCTGTTCGCCGAAGGCTGCCGTGGCCATATCGGCAAGCAACTGATCAAGAAGTACAACCTGGACAGCGACGCCGACGCCCAGCACTACGGCATTGGCATCAAGGAAATCTGGGACATCGACCCGTCCAAGCACGAGCAAGGCCTGGTGGTGCACACCGCCGGCTGGCCGCTGGACATCGTAGGCACCGAAAACACCGGTGGTTCGTTCCTCTATCACCTGGAAAACAATCAGGTGGTGGTCGGTCTGATCGTCGACCTGTCCTACGCCAACCCGCACCTGTCGCCGTTCGATGAGTTCCAGCGCTACAAGCATCACCCGGTAATCAAACAGTATCTGGAAGGCGGCAAACGCGTTTCCTACGGCGCTCGCGCCATCTGCAAAGGCGGCCTCAACTCGCTGCCGAAGATGGTATTCAATGGCGGCGCACTGATCGGTTGCGACCTCGGCACCCTGAACTTCGCCAAGATCAAAGGCAGCCACACCGCGATGAAGTCCGGCATGCTCGCTGCTGACGCCGTAGCCGATGCGCTGTTCGCCGGCAGCGAAGGCGGCGACCTGCTCAATGGCTACGTCGAGTCCTTCAAAGCCAGCTGGCTGTACGACGAGCTGTTCCGCAGCCGTAACTTCGGCCCGGCGCTGCACAAGTTCGGCCCGCTGCTGGGTGGCGCGTTCAACTTCGTCGACCAGAACATTTTCGGCGGCAAGATCCCGTTCACCCTGCACGACACCAAGCCGGATTACGCCTGCCTGAAGCCGGCCGCCGAAGCGAAAAAGATCGCCTACCCGAAACCGGACGGCAAACTCAGCTTCGACAAGCTCAGCTCGGTATTCCTCTCCAACACCAACCATGAAGAGGAACAACCCTGCCACCTGAAGCTGATCGACCCGAGCATTCCGCTGCTGAAAAACCTGCCGCTCTATGACGAGCCTGCGCAGCGTTATTGCCCAGCTGGCGTGTACGAGATCGTCACGCAGGAAAGCGGCGAGAAGAAGTTCCAGATCAACGCGCAGAACTGCGTGCACTGCAAAACCTGCGACATCAAGGACCCGTCCCAGAACATCAACTGGGTGGCGCCTGAAGGCGCTGGCGGTCCGAACTACCCCAATATGTGATTCAGTTGGGTAATAAAAAAGGCTCCTTCGGGAGCCTTTTTTATTACCTGCCGATCAGCTGCGCATCGGCCGGGCGGCTTTAAAGCTGTTTTTTTGAATGCTCATTGGCTACAGCCAACTGCGCTTCAAAAAACAACTTTGCCTTGCCCGACTCTAGCTCGCTCGATCTTGATTTGCGTGAGGCATACACCCCAAAAGCCAAAAGCGATGGCGCAATCGTCACCTATTCGCCGAATCAATCCGGCTGCGGCGCTATCGGGAAAAACTCGCCACCACTCCACAACCCCAGCCAGCTCTGGCCATCAATCTCACGCGGCACGGCCAGCTCAACCAGTTGGTAAAACACATTGCGATGTATCAGCGCCTCAAGGTTGGTGCGGATATGCACGTAAGGCGCCGGCTCCTGGGTAACCGGGTCGATCACAAAGCGCAGCGGATGCTCGGGCCCGGCTTCGGCCATATCTTCAACATTGGTGGTAAAGCGCAACACCTGAGCCTCGCCCTCGCCTTCCACCTCGACGCTCACGGCGACAAAGGGTGCGTCGTCGACCTTGATGCCAACCTTTTCTACCGGAGTAATCAGAAAGTAGTTATCGCCGTCGCGGCGAATGATGGTGGAGAACAGCCGCACCATGGGCTTGCGGCCAATAGGCGTACCCAGGTAATACCAGGTGCCGTCGCGGGCGATGCGCATGTCGATATCGCCGCAGAAATCAGGGTTCCACAGGTGCACCGGCGGCAGGCCTTTGCTTTTGGGAATTTGCCCGAGCAGGTCGCCCGCCTTGCCTGGATCAGTCATGCCCTCTCCTTTTATTCATTCAAACCCAGCAGGCGTCGCGCGTATTCCTGCATGGGTGGCCCGAGCAGATCGTCGGGCTTATTGTCGTATAACGTCAGAAAACCGCCACGACTGCGAACTCTTACGGTGTCCACCAGGTAGCGGGTGTTGGTCTCGATCAACATCACCTGAATCACACTGTGGTCTACGCCCAGGCGGTCCAGCGCTTCCTGATCTTCCCACTCTTCTTGCGTACCAATGCGGTCATCGGCATTGGCGAAGTGTGCATACAGCAGGTAATTCGCCCCGGCCGCGCGGGCCTGGCTCAATGACTCATCCAGCCCGGCCGGCGCTCTGGCGCGACGCACCATGGGAAAATATTCGACAAAGCCATCGAACGCCTGTTCCGCCACAACGTTCGGGCGCGGTGTATGACCGCCCGGCGGTACAAAATGGCCCTGGGCTATATAGATGAAGGAATCGGGCTGCAAACGCCACGGGCTCGACCGACGAATGTCGCTATGGTCAAGAAAACCGGCATCGCTCATCTGATTGAGAACGCCATCGGTCATATCGCTGACTTTCATGCAGCCCCCAAGGGCCAGCAGCGTCAGCAGCACAATCAGGCTACGCATGGTGAATCTCCGCATGCCGGTGACGGAAAACCGGCGAACAACGCGGGTCTTGCAGCTTCCGCGCCAGCTCACAGGCCGCGTTGCCATTCCTGGCGCAAACGCGCCTGCTGCGGTTGCTCGATGGCCTGACGAACCTGCGCCAGCAAGCGCGCCTTATCGGCACCCAAATTGCCCTTGAGCACCAGGTAATTGGAGGCATGGTCGCTGCGAAATACCGTGTTGTTCAATTCCAGCCCTTGCAGCAAGCGCTCGACCTCGACAAACAACTGGTGCTGGCTCAGCGGCTGATAATCGGCAAACCCTTGGCGAAAACGCGCCTCGCCCTGGGGGAAGCTCACCACCAGCGTCGAGAGAAACTCCGGCTGCGCTTCGCTCATCAAACGCGCTGAATTGTCGGCGTGCTGCTCGCTCAGGGTCGTACCGCCCAAACCATTGAGGATCATCACCGAGCGAGTGATGCCGGCCTGTCCGAGCTTATCCAGCGCGCTAAGGCTAGACTCGAAGGTCTCGCCCTTGTTCACTCGCGCCAGCACCTCATCATCCCCCGACTCGGCGCCGACATAGGCCATTCTCAGGCCGGCATCAGCCAATTCCTTCAGTTCTTCAACCGATTTTTTGCGCAGGTTGCGCGGCAGGCAGTAGCTCGAAACACGGTCGACTTCGGGCATATGTTCACGGATGGCGCGCAGGATCGTGAGCAGACGCCGTGTCGGCAGCACGAGCGCATCGCCATCGGCCAGGAATATGCGCTGCACAATCAGCTGTTCGCCGCAGCGGCGAATCTCCTCCAGCACGTCAGCCTCATCCCGCGCACGAAACTTCTTTTGCTCAGGCGTGTACATCTCGCAAAAGCCGCACTTGTTCCACGAGCAGCCGTTGGTCACCGGCAGAATCAGGGAATGGGCTTCGCTCGGCGGGCGGAATACCGGTTCTATATAGCTAATAGGGAAAGACTGAGCGCCCATGCACAACGACTCTTGAATGGAGGTGGAAAAGGCTGATGGTTAGCCGCCGATGATTTTCATCACGGTAACGCCGCCCGAAAAGGCGACTTCTTGCTTGTCACCCAGCGCTTTCATCAGCAGCCCTTGCAAAGCGGGCAGCGCCTGATGGCGAGGTTTTTCCAGCAGGTCGCCCACATAGTGGCGATTACTCGACGACAGGCAACCATGCAGCCAGCCTGTCGAGGACAAGCGCAGGCGCGAGCAGGTACGGCAGAACGGCACGCTTTCGTTGGCGATCACGCCAAAATGGCCGTGGCCGGGAATTTCGTAGCGCAGCGCGGTAGCGTCGAGCGGCGCGTCGGCCTGCTGGTATTCGTAGCGTTCGCCGATCAGCTCGAGCAGCGCGGGCATGCTGATGAATTGCTGCTGAAAGCTGTTGCCGTCGCGCGCCAGGTGGCCCATGCGCATCAGCTCGATAAAGCGCAGCTCGAAGCCGCGTTCCAGGCAGTAGTCCAGCAGTGGCAGTACCTGATCGATGTTCTGGCCGCGCAGCGGCACCATGTTCAGCTTGATCTTGATACCCGCCGCACGCGCCTGCTCCAGGCCGTCCAGCACGGTCGCCAGATCACCGCCACGGGCGATACGGCGAAACGCGGTGGCGTCGAGGGTATCCAGGGAAACGTTGAGTCGGCGGATGCCGGCATTCAGCAGCACCGGAAGTTTCTTCGTCAGCAACTGCCCGTTGGTGGTCAGGCTGATATCGCGCAAACCCAAAGTGCTGACACCATGCAACAAGGCTTCGAGCTTGGGGCTGACCAGGGGCTCACCGCCGGTAATGCGCAGCTGTTCGATGCCCGCCGCCTCGATCAGGTAGGCGACACCGCGCACCAAGGCCTCGGCCGACAACTCGTCCTGTGCCGCGACCAGACGTTTGCCGTCCGGCACGCAGTAGGTGCAGGCGTAGTTGCAGGCGGCGGTCAGGCTGATTCGCAGATTGCGGAAACGTCTGCCCTGGCGGTCGACGATCATGGATAACTCCGACGAGGAATACGCCGCAGTATATGCCCGCAGTCAGCCAATTCGCATACGCTGGTAGGCGAAATAGGCTGACTGAATGGGCTCAAATGGCGGGGGTCTCGCCGTCGCGTTTGCGCTTGTTGCCCATGCGCACGCCGATGTCCATCAGGAATTGGAAGAAGCCTTCCTGGTCTTCCAATACGTTGCTCCAGAACGGCGAGTGGTACAGCGCAACAGCGCCGTGTACCAAGGCCCAGGCGGCGCAGTAGTGGAAGTACGGCGGCACGTCTTCGAGCTTGCCTTCGGCGATGCGGCCTTTGATCAGCAAGGTCAGGCGCTCGAAGTTGGAGGCACGGATCTTGTGCAGTTGCTCGACCATTTCCGGCACCTGATTGCCCTTGACCACCTTCTCTTCCAGGCGGTCGAACAAGCGGTAGCGCTGCGGATCGCGCATGCGGAATTCAAAGTAGGCGCGCGACAGCGCTTCCTTGTCGCGGTCGACGTCTGCCGAATGCAGCAATTCATTCAAATCGCGCTCGTAGTCGAGCATCAGGCGCAGGTAAACCTCGGCCTTGGATTTGAAGTGCTTGTAGATAGTGCCTTTGCCAATACCCACGGCGTCGGCGATCATCTCGACCGTGACGCTATCCTCACCCTGTTCAAGGAAGAGTTTCAGCGCGACATCGAGAATCTCTTGCTCGCGGCGGCGAAATTCACGGATCTTTCGGGGTTCTTTCTGCATAGGAAGAGACTGCGGCGGTCAAAAATCGAAGCCGCGTATTATGCCTATTTAGTGCCAAATTGCACGGATCATCAGACCATGTACGCCTTTCATGACGAGTTTAAGCAAGATCCCGAGCTGCGCTATCTCAATCACGCCGCCGTAGCACCCTGGCCACGACGGGCCTCGCTGGCGGTGGCGCAGTTCGCCGAAGAGAACGTTTTACTCGGCGCGCGAGACTATGCGAACTGGATGAATCTGGAGCAGCGCCTACGCGAACGCCTGATGCGCTTGCTCAACGCCCCGTCGACCGACGATATCGCGCTGGTAAAAAATACCTCTGAAGCATTGTCGTTCGTGGCATTTGGTCTGGACTGGCAACCAGGCCAGCAAATCATCATCAGCGACGAAGAATTTCCCTCCAACCGGATCGTCTGGGAAGCCCTGGCACCTCTTGGCGTGGAAGTGGTGCAGGTAAGCCTCAGCGGCCCGGACCCGGAGCAGAACCTGCTCAATGCCTGTGGCCCGCATACCCGCCTGATGGCCATCAGCGCCGTACAGTTTGCCAGTGGCCTGCGCCTGGACCTGAACAAGCTAGGTCACGGCTGCCGTCAGCGCGATGTGCTGTTTTGCGTGGATGCCATCCAGCAGCTGGGCGCGCAGCCGTTCGATGTGCAAGCCAACCAATGCGACTTCGCCATGGCGGACGGTCATAAATGGCTGCTAGGGCCGGAAGGTCTAGGGGTTTTCTACTGCCGCGCCGAGCTGCGTGAACAGCTGAAATTGCATGAATACGGCTGGCATATGCTGGAACGCATGGGTGATTACACCCGCACCGACTGGGAACCGGCCCGCAGCGCGCGGCGCTTTGAATGCGGCAGCCCGAATATGCTTGGGGCCATGGCGCTGGAAGCCAGCCTGTCGTTGCTGGAAGACGTGGGCATGGCGCAAGTGGCCGAGCTGATCGAGGAGCGCGTCCAGTGGCTGCAGGATGGGCTTGGCGCCATTGAAGGCGTGGTGCTGCATACGCCGCTCAATCCGCTGCGACGGGCGGGCATTATTACGTTTAGCGTGGAGGGCCAGGATACTCAGGCGCTGTATCAGCGGCTGAAAGAGGCGAACGTGGTGTGCATTCCGCGCGGAAAAGGCATCCGTCTGTCGCCGCATTTTTATACCGAGAAGCGGGTGATCGACGAGACGTTGGCCTTGCTTGCACAGGCGGTTGCTGGCTGAGAACTCAACAGCTGCGCCAGTATTCCAAATCCGTTTAAGCAACGGGGCGGCTGCACTGGCGGATTGGGGAAGTTAACCAATACTTGAGAGTACTGGAGGGGGCATCTCCCCCAAGTGTCCCGCCAGCCAAGGTACCGTGGACTGCGTACCTTGATTTACTCCTAATGGTCTTAACCCGGAGTCACCCCCAGACTCCGGGTTTTTTTTGAATTCGGTTTTTGAGCTGCTGCGCTCGGCCATGCTGCGTTGGCGGCAGGGATCGAAATGCTCATTGGCTAGAGCCAACTCCGCTTTCTCGCCCTACCTCCGCCTTGCCTGACCTTCGCTCGCGACGCTCAAAAATCCGAATTCTCAAGTACGCCGGGAAGATCAAGATCAAGAGCGGCTTCGCTTCGCTGGCCAGAGATCGGTCTTTGCAGGAGAGGCTTTAGCCTCGAGCGTTTGGCACTCCGAGGCTCGCCGGCCGATTTTTCCGATACGCTGGTTAGGCGTAGGGCGAATATCCGCAAAGCGGATATCCGCCGAGTCGCACTAAAGGGTAACGGCCGTTAACTGGCTACATGCGCCAGCGGGAACAGGCGTTTGAAGTTTTCGGTGGTCTGTGCGGCAAAGGCTTCGTAGTCGACGCCGCGGTGCTGGGCGAGGAATTCGGCGACTTCGCGGACGTATTGCGGCAGGTTGGGTTTGCCGCGGAAGGGAATCGGGGCGAGATACGGTGCGTCGGTTTCGACTAACAGCCGGTCGGCCGGAACCTGGCGGGCGACTTCGCGCAGTGCGTCGGCGTTGCGGAAGGTGACGATACCGGATAGGGAAATGTAGAAGCCCAGGTCCAGCGCGGCCTTGGCCATCGGCCAGTCTTCGGTGAAGCAGTGCAACACGCCGGCAGTTGGCAGTGCGGCGTCGCGCAACAGTTCCAATGTGTCGGCGCGGGCTTCTCGGGTGTGGACGATGACGGGCTTGCCAGTGATTTTGGCGGCCTCAAGGTGCAGGCGGAAGGCTTCGCGCTGCAACTCGGCGGCTTCGGGTTCGTAGTGGTAGTCCAGGCCGGTTTCGCCGATGGCCACCACACGTGGGTGGTTGAGTTCGCCCAGCAGCCAGTCCAGCGCGGGGGCGGCGCCGGGTTCGAGGTCAAGCGGGTGCACGCCTACCGAGCAGTCAACGTCGGCGTAACGCTCGGCCAGGCCTTTGACGGCGGCGGCGTTATCGGCGCTGACGCCTATGCACAGAAAATGGCCGACACCCCGGGCGCGCGCGGCGTCCAGTGCGGCATCCAGAGAGCCGCCGTGAACGGCGAGGTCCAGGCGATCGAGGTGACAGTGGGAGTCGACAAGCATGTGCGGCGGGCTTACATCGTGTGGGTTGGGCGATCGGAGGTCAGTGCACCGGCCAGGTAGGTTTCGATCTTGTTGCGGGCGGTGTTGTCGCCGTCGTTGAACTGCACACCTACACCGGCTGCGCGGTTGCCTTGCGCACCTTTGGGAGTGATCCAGACGACTTTGCCGGCGACCGGGATTTTTTCCGGTTCGTCCATCAGGTTCAGCAGCATGAACACCTCGTCGCCCAACTTGTAGCTTTTGTTGGTGGGGATGAACAAACCGCCGTTTTTGATAAAGGGCATGTATGCGGCATAGAGCACGGATTTGTCCTTGATCGTCAGGGACAGGATTCCGTTACGCGGGCCAAGATTCGGTGGCATGCTCATGCTGCATTCCTAGCTTACTGATTCAAGGGCTGATTCTAGCCTTGTCCGGGCAGACTTGCCCACTGCACAAGGAGTGCTTCGAGTAGCAAAACACGATTCAAGTTGGCTTTGCCCAACACTTTTTGCCGTTGCGCCAGCAACCACTCCTGAATCGCCAACACTTTGCCCTGCCCCGACTTGTCGGCCAGGTACTGCACGACCTTGCGCATATCGGCCAGGCCCAGCCCCTCTTCGTCCTTCGTGAGTTGGTAACGCAGCGTCAGTTGCGCCCATTCGCAGAACCAATCGAACAATTGCAGCAGCGGAATACTGTTCCAGCCTTCGGCCAATTGGCTGGCGGCAACCTGCTGTTTCAGCAATTTCTTTACGCCATCGACCACCTGGGCCCGCTGTTCGCGCACGCCCTGGGCGTTGAGCTTGACGGCGTTGAGTGGCGAGCCGGCAGCCAGGGTCAGCAACTCGACACGCTCCTCTTCGCTGCTTTGCGGGAGCGCGGTCGCCAGCCAGGCCAAACTCTGCGCCTCGCTGGGCAATGGGCAAGCTTGTTGTACGCAGCGGCTTTTCACCGTGGGCAGCAGGCGGCTGGGCTGGTGACAAACCAGTAGGAGCACGGTATCGCCGGACGGCTCTTCCAGACTTTTCAGCAGCGCGTTGGCGGCGTTGAGATTCATGGATTCGGCCGGTTCGACCAGCACCACTTTGCGTCCGCCCATCTGCGCGGTCTGCACCACAAAACTCACCAGCTCTCGAACCTGGTCGACCTTGATGGCTTTATCGGCTTCTTCAGGCTCCAGAACGAAATTGTCCGGGTGCGTGCCGGCTGCCAACAGCAAGCAGGATTTGCACTGACCACAGGCTTTGAGGTCCTGCGGCGAACGGCACAGCAGCGCCGCCATAAGGTTTTCCGCCATGGCACGCTTGCCGATACCGGCCGGACCATGCAGCAGATAGGCGTGGGCATGTTGCGCACGGCCGGCCAGGGTTTGCCAGAGCGCTGCCTGCCAGGGGAAGACTTCAGCCACGGGCGCGCTCCAGCAATTCCGGCAACAGAGCGTCCAGTTGCACCTGCACTTCAGCAAGCGACTGCGCGGCATCTACCACGCGGTAACGCTGTGGATCGGCTTCGGCCCGTTGTAGATAGGCTTGACGCACGGCGTCAAAGAACGCCCGCCCCTCTTGTTCAAAACGGTCCAGACGGCCACGGGCGCTGGCACGGGCCAGGCCGACCTCGACGGGCAAGTCGAAGATCAGTGTCAGATCAGGGCGCAATTCGCCTTGGACAAAGCTTTCCAGCGTGGCGATGCGCTCCTGCGACAGACCACGACCACCGCCCTGGTAGGCGTAGGTAGCATCGGTAAATCGATCACATAACACTACGGCGCCCCGTGCCAACGCCGGGCGGATGACCTGCGCCAAGTGCTGGGCGCGGGCGGCGAACACCAGCAGCAGTTCGGTATCGGCGGCCATCGGCTCGTCGCTCGGCGCCAATAGCAATTCGCGAATGCGCTCGGCCAGCGGCGTGCCACCCGGTTCGCGGCTCAGCACCACGTCCAGGCCCTGGGCACGCAGGTGCTCGGCCAGGTATTCGCGGTTGGTGCTTTTGCCGGCGCCTTCCGGGCCTTCGAGGGTAATAAACAGGCCAGTCACAGGCGGTCCCTTAATGCTTATTGCACAGCCGGCACAGGCGCCGGGCTGGAGCGGTAATCGGCGCGTCGCTTGAGTTGAAACTCGCGAACAGCTTGGTTGTGGGCGTCGAGGTCGTCGGAGAATACATGGCTGCCGTCACCACGGGCGACAAAATACAGGCTCTTGCCGTCGACCGGGTGCACAGCCGCATGAATGGCTTCGCGGCCAACCATGGCAATCGGCGTGGGCGGCATGCCGGCGATCACATAGGTGTTATAGGGCGTAGCTTCGCGCAGGTGGGCGCGGGTCAGTTTGCCGGTGTAGCGCTCGCCGAGGCCGTAGATAACGGTGGGATCGGTCTGCAATTGCATGCCCTGTTGCAGACGGCGCACAAACACCCCGGCAATCTGTCCACGCTCCTGGGGTACGCCGGTTTCCTTTTCGATCATCGAGGCCATGATCAGCGCGTCGTAGGCTTCCTTGTACGGCAGGTTGGCGTCGCGCTTCTGCCACTCTTCGTCCAGCACCGCGGCCAGACGGGCAAAGGCTTGCTTGAGCAGGTCGACGTCGCTCATGCCGCGCACGTAGCGGTAGGTGTCGGGAAAGAAACGGCCTTCGGGAAATACGCCGGGCTGACCAATGCGCTCCATGATCTGGGCATCTGTAAGGTCGGTAATGGTCTGTTCGAGTTTGACCTGCTTGGCCAGCGCAGCGCGCACTTGGCGGAAGCTCCAGCCTTCCACCAGCGTTAGGCTGTATTGCACCACGTCGCCGCGCTGCCAGAGGGTCAGCATGTCTTGCGCGGTGGCGCCAGGGTTGAGCTGGTATTCGCCGCTGTGCAGCGCCTGACCGGACAAGTTGAAGCGCCAGTACAGGCGCAGCCAGAACGCATCGTGCAATACCCCTTCGCTTTCCAGCCGATTGAGCACACCACCCGGGGTGGCACCAGCCGGCACTTCCATCACATAACCGGCGGGCACATTCAGCGGCTGTTTAAGCGCGCCGTTTTGCTGCCATACGAAGATCGCCAGCAGCAGGCCAGCCAGCAGCACTCCGCCTTCCAATAGCAGCAGTAATTTACGAATCACGAATTAGCAGTCCAGTAGGTCGCGGGCAATGCTTTGCAGTTTACGGGTGAGCGGCCCAACGGGCCAGCGGTGGCCTTGCAGCGCGGTGACCGGCCACACGCCGTAGAGGCTGTTGCAGACGAAGACTTCATCGGCGGCCAGCAGTTGCTCCAGGCTGAGGGGCTGAATCGACAGCGGGATAGCGAGGGTTTTGGCCTGCGCCAGAAGCTCGGCGCGCATCACGCCGGCAACTCCGCAGCGATCGAGTTCGGGCGTGATCAACTGACCATCGCGGACGATAAACAGATTGCTGAAAACGCCTTCGATCACGCGGCCGGATACGTCCAGCATCAGGCCTTCAGCGTGGTCGCTGTCTCGCCACTCGCCGCGGGCCAGCACCTGCTCCAGGCGATTGAGGTGTTTGAGCCCTGCCAGCAACGGCTGTTCGGCCAGGCGGGTGGCGCAGGGAAACAGGCGCACGCCCTGCTCCGCATTAGCGGCAGCGTAAGCGGGAAATGGCGAGGCCAGGAGAATTCGGCGCGCAGTTGCCGAGGCCGGCGCTGCATAACCACGCAAGCCGTCACCCCGGGTAAGCATCAACTTGGCCACGCCCTCCCCGACTTCGGCGGCGAACGCCAACAGCTCGGCGCGTATCAACGCCAGATCGGCAGGAATGGATAGACGCTGACAGCCCTCGGCAAGACGGGCCAGATGACGGTCGAACAGCTGGGGTTGGCCGCCTTTGATGCCGATGGTTTCAAACAGCCCATCGCCATAAGCCAGGCCGCGATCCGTGAGGGACGCGGCCTGCGCCGGGCGACCATCCACCCAGCTCAGCATTACTCGGCGAACCGGCGGAACACCAGGGAGCCGTTGGTACCGCCAAAACCGAACGAGTTGGACACGACAACATCAATCGGCATGCTACGCGCTTCGTTGGCCACGAAGTCGAGGTCGCAGCCTTCGTCAGGCTCTTCCAGGTTGATGGTCGGCGGTGCTACCTGATCGCGGATAGCCAGCACGCTGAAAATCGCCTCGACCGCACCGGCAGCACCGAGCAGGTGACCGGTCATGGACTTGGTAGAGCTCACGGCCAGCTTATACGCGTGGTCGCCGAACACTGTCTTCACCGCCTGGGCTTCAGCCAGGTCGCCGGTTGGCGTCGAGGTGCCGTGGGCGTTGATATATTGCACCTGGTCCGGGTTCACATTGGCATCGCGCAGGGCATTTTTGATGCAACGTGCAGCGCCGGCACCGTCTTCGGGTGGCGAGGTCATGTGGTAGGCGTCGCCGCTCATGCCAAAACCGATCAGCTCGGCATAGATGCGCGCGCCGCGCGCCTTGGCGTGTTCCAGCTCTTCCAGCACCAGGGCGCCAGAACCGTCGGCCAGCACGAAACCGTCGCGGCCTTTGTCCCAAGGACGGCTGGCGCGGGTCGGATCGTCATTGCGGGTAGACATCGCGCGGGCAGCGGCGAAACCACCAATGCCCAGGCCACAGGCGGCCATTTCGGCGCCGCCGGCAATCATCACGTCCGCTTCGCCGTAAGCGATGTTGCGCGCGGCCATGCCGATGCAGTGCGTACCGGTGGTGCACGCGGTGGCAATGGCGTAGTTGGGGCCCTGCAGACCAAGATGGATCGACAGAAAACCGGAAATCATATTGATGATCGAGCCAGGCACAAAGAACGGCGAAATGCGCCGCGGGCCTTGTTCGATCAGGGCTTTGCAGTTGTTTTCGATATTGGTCAGACCGCCAATGCCCGAACCCATGGCCACGCCAATGCGTTCACGGTTGGCGTCGGTGACTTCCAGCCCGGCGTCACGCACAGCCTGAAAGCTGGCGGCAAGGCCGTACTGAATGAACAGGTCGATTTTGCGAGCGTCTTTGGCCGAGAGATACTCCTCGACGTTGAAGCCTTTCACCGAACCACCGATGCGGGTGGTGAAGGCCGAAAGGTCAGTGTGCTCGATTAGGCCAATACCACTTTGGCCGGCCAAAATACCCTGCCAGCTGCTTGGAACATCGGTACCCAGGGGCGACAACATGCCCATACCGGTGACCACGACGCGTCTACGCGACACAGCAATCTCCTCTTATGCGTTTTATACAGCGCTCGACAGGCGCTTAAAGAAAAACCGCACGCCTTGTGGGCAGTGCGGTTTTTCCATGTCGGGAGTCGACGATTACGGGTTATTACGCGTGAGCGGTAACGTAATCGATAGCTTCCTGAACGGTGGTGATTTTTTCGGCTTGCTCGTCCGGGATTTCGGTTTCGAATTCCTCTTCCAGAGCCATCACCAGTTCAACGGTGTCAAGGGAGTCGGCACCCAGGTCTTCAACGAAGGAAGCGCTGTTGGTCACTTCTTCTTCTTTGACGCCCAGTTGCTCGGCAACGATTTTCTTGACGCGTTCTTCGATGGTGCTCATACCTTGTTTTCACTCCTAATGAACAAATCCAGGCAGCTGGTCTGTGTCAGTGTATAGAAAGGGTTTTGCGCATTTCAAGCTGAATGCCGTAGCCCCTCTGGATCACTCCAACGATATGTCTATAAACCAATTGCAGCTTTATAACGGATTTTAGACAGCTCGTATGACAGTTTTCCGCAGGGCCACGTCACATTCAACTCATATACATTCCGCCATTCACGGGAATAGTAGCCCCGGTCACGTAAGCTGCGCCATCGGAAGCCAGGAAAGAAACCACATTGGCGATCTCTTCTGCCTGGCCCAGACGACCCAGCGGAATCTGTGCCTGAAGCGCTTCACGCTGCGCTTCGGGCAGCTCGCGGGTCATATCGGTATCGATAAAACCTGGCGCCACCGAGTTAACGGTAATCGCCCGCGAACCTACTTCACGCGCCAGGGCACGGCTGAAACCTTCCAGCCCGGCCTTGGCTGCCGCGTAGTTTACCTGCCCGGCGTTGCCCATGGCGCCCACAACCGAACCGATATTGATAATTCTGCCCCAGCGGGCTTTGGTCATGCCGCGCAAAACAGCCTTGGTGACCCGGTACAGGCTGCTGAGGTTGGTGTTGATGACGTCGTGCCACTCTTCATCTTTCATGCGCAGCATCAGGTTATCGCGGGTGATGCCAGCGTTGTTTACTACGACCAGTGGCGCACCAAACTGCTGCGAAATGGCTTCCAGCACGCTGGTTACCGACTCATCACTGCCTACGTCCAGCACAAAACCTGCGCCTTCGATGTTGGTAGCCTTGAAGTACTGGGTGATGTTTTCCGCACCCGAGGCGGACGTAGCGGTACCCACGACAGTGGCGCCCTGGCGGCCCAATTCGAGGGCAATGGCCTGGCCAATACCACGACTGGCGCCGGTAACCAGCGCAACCTTTCCTTGCAGACTCATGGAAGCTTCTCCTAATCAGGCCAGGGCCGCGCGGGTGGCGGCATAGGCGTCTGGGGTGTCGAGATTGTAAGTGTTGATGCCTTTGACGCAGCGCTTGTTCAGACCGGATAGCACCTTGCCAGGGCCACACTCCACCAGACTGGTTACTCCCGATTCCGACAACCGCACAATGGACTCAACCCAACGAACCGGGTTGTAGAGCTGGGCAAGCAGGTCGCGCTTGAGCACCTCGAGGTCCTCGACCACCGCAGCGCTGACGTTCTGCACCAGGGCAATTTGCGGCGCTTGCCAGTCAATGGCAGTTACCGATTCAGCAAATTGCTCAGCCGCAGGGCGCATCAACGCGCAATGCGACGGCACGCTCACCGGCAACGGCATGGCGCGTTTGGCGCCGCGAGCTTTGCAGGCTTCGATAGCACGCTCAACGGCAGCGGCTGAGCCGGCGATTACCACCTGGCCCGGCGCGTTGAAGTTCACCGCACTGACGACATCGCCCTGCGCCGCCTCAGCACAAGCGGCCAGCACATCAGCATCTTCCAAGCCGAGAATCGCGGCCATACCACCCTGCCCGGCCGGCACGGCTTTTTGCATCAGTTGGCCGCGGCGCTCCACCAGTTTTACCGCGTCAGCAAAACCCAGGCTGCCAGCGGCGACCAGCGCCGAGTACTCGCCCAGACTATGACCAGCAACGAATGCCGGGCGGGCGCCAGACTCGGCCAGCCACAGCCGCCACAACGCGATGGAGGCAGCGAGAATGGCTGGCTGGGTTTTATCGGTTTGATTCAGGGTTTCTTCGGGACCTGCCTGGGTCAGCGCCCATAGGTCGTAACCCAAAGCGTCAGACGCTTCGGCGAAGGTATCAAGCACCAGCTTGTGCTGTGCGCCGTGCTCGGCAAGCATTCCCAGAGACTGTGAGCCTTGGCCTGGGAAGACGAATGCGAGGGATGCAGACATGTGAACGGTCCCTAATGGTCTTATCGTCGGGAGGATCACGCTCGAGTCAGTCGAGCGCAACAAACTGACAGTTGGATGACAGGCCACCGAATGCAGTCACATCGGCGGCACACGCATTACAGCAACAGATGTTCGAGACGGCCGTGCAAGCGTTGCGGTAGATCTTCGCGTACTTCCATGACCGCCCGGCGAATAGCGCTCTGAAAACCTTCCGGCCTCGCCGCGCCATGACTCTTAACCACAATGGCTTGCAAGCCAAGAAAACTGGCACCGTTATGCCGTGCTGGCGCCAATTCACCCTGCAAACGCTTCAGTACCGCCAATGCAAGGGAGCCAATCAACCGCGAGCCGAGGTTCTGCTTGAACAGCGCCTCCATGCGCGCCGAAATCATCGACGCTAGGCCCTCGCTGGACTTGAGCAGAATATTTCCCACAAACCCGTCGCACACCACCACGTCCGCTTCGCCACGATACAGGCCATCACCTTCGATAAACCCGATGTAATTCAACTCACTGACCGGCTGCAGCAAGCTGGCCGCCAATTTGACTTGCTGATTGCCTTTTACATCCTCAGTGCCGACATTCAACAGCGCGATGCGCGGCCGCGCTACACCCAGCGCTTCAGCCGCAACTGAGCCCATCACGGCGAACTGGTAGAGATGCTCGGCGCTGCAATCGACGTTGGCGCCCAGATCCAGCAATTGGCAATGGCCACGCTCGGTGGGAATAGCCGTCATCATCGCGGGGCGATCGATGCCAGGCAGGGTCTTCAGCAAATAGCGGGACAGCGCCATCAGGGCGCCGGTATTGCCCGAGCTGACGCAGGCTTGAGCGCGACCGTCGCGTACCAGTTCCAGCGCTACGCGCATCGAGGAATCGGGTTTGCTGCGCAGGGCCTGCGCGGGACGATCATCCATGGCGATCACTTCGCTGGCCTGCTCAAGATGCAGACGCGCGCGATCGACACCGGAGTGGCGGGCAATCAGTTCGTTCAGTAAGGAGATTTGGCCGACAAGGACCAGGTGCAACGAAGGGAATTCAGCCAGGCAAGCAATGCAGGCTGGAACAATGCTGTGGGGACCGAAGTCCCCACCCATTGCGTCAATCGCGATGATCGGAGCGGACAAGAGTTACTCGTCAGCGCCCTTGTCGATCACTTTACGGCCACGGTATACGCCTTCTGGCGATACGTGGTGACGCAGGTGAACTTCACCGGTGCTCTTCTCAACCGACAGAGTTGCAGACTCGAGAGCGTCGTGGGAACGGCGCATGTCGCGAGCGGAGCGGGATTTTTTGTTCTGCTGAACAGCCATAATTAATTAACTCCTAAACGTTTGGGTCACGCTTTAACTGTGCCAATACACTGAACGGGTTGGACCGCGATACCTCGTCCTCGCTCGGTTCAGGCTCTTCAAGGCCCGCCGGTTGCTGGCAATCTTCTGGATCATGCAGAGGGACGATGGGCAAGGCGAGCAACAGCTCCTCCTCGATCAACGCCGGCAGATCCAATGGATCCTCACCCAATTCCAGCACGTCGTAGCCTTGCGGCACAGACTGGGTATTCGCACCTTCTTTCACCACAGCGTAACTACACTCGCTGTGGATAGGCAGGGCGACCAGCTCCAGACAACGCTGACAAACCATCTTGACCTCAACGTCGATCGTGCTGTGCATCACTGGCGATCTGCGCTCATCGCGTTCGAAAACAAACTTCGCACGGACGACACCGACATTGTCGGCAAGCGGGTCGCAGAGACGCTGCAAATCGGCTAGGGGCAGCTCACCTTCAAGGGTGGCACCACGATCAGCCAGTTTGCGCGGATCAACGTGAGGAGGAATCGGGCCATTCAACATAGGCGCAGCATTCTAGGGATGCACCCTGCCTCTGTCAAAGGGAAATTCTGCCTGGGCGCCAAGCAGCACGCTGGTTAGAATCGCCAGCGACTATAAAGGAATCAATATGTTGCCTCTACTCCTGGCCTCGAGCTCCGCCTATCGCCGCGAATTGTTGAGCCGCTTGCGCCTACCCTTCACATGCGCGAGCCCGGATATCGACGAAAGCCGCCTGCCGGGCGAATCAGCCCAAGCGCTGGTACGCCGCCTGGCCGAACAAAAAGCCCGCGCCCTCTGCGCCGCCTATCCGCAGCATCTGATCATCGGCTCCGACCAGGTCGCCGTGCTGGGCGAGCAGATTCTCGGCAAACCCCATGATTTTGAGCGCGCCCATCGCCAGCTAAGCAATGCCAGCAGCACCAGCGTGACATTTCTGACCGGTTTGACCCTACTCAACACGACGAGCGGCCACTGCCAAGTCGACTGTGTGCCGTTCACCGTGCACTTTCGTGAGCTGAGCAGTGAGCGCATCGCGCGCTATCTACACGCCGAGAAACCTTATGACTGCGCCGGCAGCTTCAAGGCCGAAGGCCTGGGCGTCAGCCTGTTTCGCGCCACCGAGGGCAGCGATGCCACCAGCCTGGTCGGCTTGCCGCTGATTCGCCTGGTGGATATGTTGCTGCGCGAAGGCGTGGAGATTCCGTAAAACCCCGCCTTTATATAGCGCCAACAAAAAGCCCGGCATTAGCCGGGCCTTTTGACACCACCTCGATCAGCGCAGGGTCGGCCCCGAAAAGCCCATCCACATCGCTGCATGCTCGGCCACGCTGGCGCCGATCTTTTTGGCGAAACGATCAAATGGCGATTCCTGCACGGTGTAATCCACCAGCTCTTTCTCGCCGATCACATCACGCGCCACCGAACTGGTGCTGCCCAGACCATCAACCAGCCCCAGTTCCAGAGCCTGCTCGCCGGTCCAGATCAGGCCGGAAAACAGCTCGGGATGCTCAGCATCCTTCAGGCGATCACCCCGACCTTGCTTGACGGCGGCAATAAACTGCTTGTGCGTGGTGTTGAGCACGCTTTGCCAGAATTCGGTTTCATCCGCCTTCTGCGGCTGGAACGGATCGAGAAACGCCTTGTGCTCACCCGAGGTGTACACCCGGCGATCCACACCCAGCTTTTCCATGGTGCCGACAAAACCGAAGGTCGCCGCCGTCACACCAATGGAACCCACCAGACTGGCCTTGTCGGCGTAGATCGCGTCCGCCGCGCTGGCGATGTAATAGGCACCCGAAGCACCCAGATCGGAAATCACGGCATACACCTTGATGTCCGCATGCTCAGCACGCAACCGACGAATCTCATCGTAGATATAGCCCGACTGCACCGGGCTGCCGCCCGGGCTGTTGATGCGCAGCACCACACCTTTGGTGCTCTTGTCCTCAAAGGCCGCACGCAGGCTGCCGACGACGTTGTCCGCGCTGGCCGCTTCCTTGTCGGCGATCATGCCGTTGATTTCGATCACCGCCGTATGGGCGGCGCCGCGCGATGCATTCTTGGAGAAATTCAGCGCCGGCGAAAACACCGCAATCGCGCCAAATAGGTAGATAAAGGTCAGAACCTTGAAAAAAATGCCCCAGCGACGTGACCGGCGCTGCTCCTGCACACTGGCGAGCAGGGTCTTTTCCAGCAACTTCCAGCTTTTGTCGTCATTCGACTCGTTCGACATGTTCACTTATCCCTAGCATTGGTTGAGCCGCGCGCGCTTCGAGCCAGGCGCGCAACTCGGAAAAATGTTCGACCATCAAGCGCGGACCACAGGTTTTCAACGTCTCCAGCGATTGCGCGCCATACCCCACCGCCACGGAGTCCATGCCGGCGTTGCGCGCCATCTGCAAATCGAAGACGGAGTCGCCGACCATCAGGGCGCGGTCAGCCGATACGCCACAGAACTCGATGATCTGCTCAAGCATCAACGGCTCAGGCTTGCTCGCCGTTTCATCGGCACAGCGGGTGATATCGAAGAACTCACTCCAGCCCTGGTCCGCCAACACCCGGTTCAGCCCGTGACGACCCTTGCCGGTCGCCACCGCCAACTGGTAGCCCGCGGCACGAAAGGCCGCCATCGACTCAGCGACGCCAGGGAATAGCTGGGAAGGCGTGCCCTCCAGCAACAGATATTGCTCGCTGTACGCACGGCAATAGCGGTGCGCCAGCTCGACGTCATCAAGGTCGGGATATAGAGCGACCACCACTTCCGGCAACCCCAGACCAATAATGGCTTTGAGTTCGGTATCACTGCGCGGCGGCAGATCGCACTCGCGCGCTGCCATGTGCAGCGCGGCGACGATGCGACCAATGGAATTAACCAGCGTGCCGTCCCAGTCAAAAATCAACAGATCGTAATCAGCCCGCACTCAAACGCTCCACCGTCTTGCGCCACATATCATCCACCGGCGCTTCAACCTTCAACACACCGCCTTCGGGCAGTGGCACATGCAACTCATAGGCGTGCAGGAACAGACGCTTGCCGCCCAGCCCACGGATTTCAGCGGTGAAATCATCGTCGCCATACTTGGGGTCACCAGCGATGCAATGCCCGGCATGTTTGGCGTGCACGCGAATCTGGTGCGTACGACCGGTTACTGGCTTGGCTTCAACTAACGTGGCGAACTCGCCAAAGCGGCGCAGCACGCGGAACAAGGTCAGCGCTTCTTTGCCCTCTTCATTGATCTCCACCATGCGCTCGCCCGAGCGCAGGTTGCTTTTGAGCAACGGCGCGTTCACTTGCTTCTTGGCCGTCGCCCAATGGCCGCGTACCAACGCCATATAGCGCTTGTCCACGCCGTCTTTGCGGAGTGCTTCGTGCAGATGGCGAAGCATGCTGCGTTTTTTGGCGATCATCAGCAGGCCGGAGGTATCGCGATCCAAACGGTGCACAAGCTCAAGGTCCTTGCAATCCGGACGCAGCTGGCGAAACGCTTCAATCACGCCGTAATTCAGGCCGCTGCCGCCATGCACGGCGATACCCGCCGGCTTGTTGATGACGATAAGGGCTTTGTCTTCGAAAACGATCGAGGCTTCGAGGCGTTCGAGCAGGCCCTGGGCCAGCGGCACTTCTTCGTCCGGCTCGGACAGGCGCAGCGGCGGCACGCGCACGATGTCGCCGGCCTGCAACTTGTACTCGGGTTTGATCCGCCCCTTGTTCACGCGAACTTCGCCTTTACGCAAAATTCGGTAAATCAAGGTCTTGGGCACACCTTTGAGACGAGTGCGGAGAAAATTATCGATTCGTTGGCCGGCAAGTTCCGGTTCAACCTCGAGCAACTGGACGCCGGAGGTCGGAGGGGTGGGTTCTGTCATGGCCGCGATGATAACAATTTTTTATTGATTTGAAGCACTTAATCATTGCTGCTATAGTCCCGAACGCCGCCAAAAGTGGCCCGGTTGTGGACGTTTGCCAATTTGCAAGCCCCTTCCGTGTGCAACGTGATTCAGGACGTAAGGCCGTCCGACGGGATTGTTCAACGATAGATGGCTGAAAAGGGCCACGAACATCCCGGAAATAACGCCTTGAGCCATGACGCGCTGGCTACCCTCGGGGGAGTTAGCGGTAAATGCCAACCCGCTGCAGATTCTGCGAGCGGCACCCGATTTTCAGCGATACGTGTAGGGTGGAGATGCACAACCGCGGCAGGCGTAGCTTTAGAAGACGTGTTATCTCGTCCGCTACCGCTGGTTGATTCCTCCTCCTGACCAAGTGCTTGTTTCACTACAGCAAGCAGGAGACGTCCGTCGCCACCCCAGCCCCGTTGGCTGGCGTTGTTAGACATGGAACGACTTACAACCGTTTCTGACGAGCCCTGACACCGACCCTGAGAGTCGTGTGTGCCGAACGCCGTTTCCGGCAGCCCGGAAACCGACGGTACTACATGAAAAGAATGCTGATTAACGCAACTCAACCTGAAGAGTTGCGTGTCGCGCTGGTAGATGGCCAGAAACTCTACGACCTCGATATTGAATCGGGTGCCCGTGAGCAGAAAAAAGCCAACATCTACAAAGGCAAAATCACCCGCATCGAACCTAGCCTTGAAGCCGCTTTTGTTGATTTCGGCTCCGAACGCCACGGCTTCTTGCCCCTCAAAGAAATTTCCCGCGAATACTTCAAGAAAGCCCCTGAAGGCCGCGTCAACATCAAAGAAGTGTTGAGCGAAGGCCAGGAAGTTATCGTTCAGGTCGAAAAAGAAGAACGTGGTAACAAGGGCGCCGCCCTCACCACTTTCATCAGCCTGGCTGGTCGCTACCTGGTACTGATGCCCAACAACCCTCGCGCCGGTGGCATCTCACGCCGCATCGAAGGCGAAGAGCGTAACGAACTGCGTGAAGCACTGAACGGTCTGGTTGCTCCTAGCGACATGGGCCTGATCGTGCGCACTGCCGGCCTTGGCCGTAGCAGCGAAGAAATGCAGTGGGACCTCGATTACCTGCTGCAACTGTGGAGCGCCATCAAAGAAGCGTCCCTGGACCGCGCGGCCCCTTTCCTGATCTACCAGGAAAGCAACGTCATCATCCGCGCCATCCGCGACTACCTGCGCCAGGACATCGGCGAAGTACTGGTCGACAGCGTTGAAGCCCAGGAAGAAGCCCTGAGCTTTATCCGCCAGGTGATGCCGCAGTACGCCAGCAAGATCAAGCTGTACGAAGACAGCGTGCCGCTGTTCAACCGTTTCCAGATCGAAAGCCAGATCGAAACCGCGTTTCAGCGTGAAGTGAAGCTGCCGTCCGGTGGCTCCATCGTTATCGACCCGACCGAAGCCCTGGTGTCCATCGACATCAACTCGGCGCGCGCCACCAAAGGCAGCGATATCGAAGAAACCGCGCTGCAAACCAACCTCGAAGCGGCCGAAGAAATTGCCCGCCAACTGCGCCTGCGTGATATCGGCGGCCTGATCGTGATCGACTTCATCGACATGACCCCGGCCAAGAACCAGCGCGCCGTGGAAGAAAAAGTCCGCGAAAGCCTGGAAGCCGACCGTGCCCGCGTTCAAGTAGGCCGCATCTCGCGTTTCGGCTTGCTGGAAATGTCCCGTCAGCGTCTGCGCCCTTCCCTGGCTGAAGGCAGCGGCATTGTCTGCCCACGCTGCAACGGTCAAGGCATCATCCGTGATGTGGAATCGCTGTCGCTGGCCATTCTGCGTCTGATTGAAGAAGAAGCCCTGAAAGACCGCACCGCCGAAGTACGCGCCCAGGTGCCGATTCCGGTTGCTGCGTTCCTGCTCAACGAAAAACGTAACTCGATCACCAAGATCGAACTGCGTACTCGTGCCCGTATCGTGATTCTGCCGAACGACCACCTGGAAACCCCGCACTTCGAAGTGCAGCGTATCCGTGACGACAGCCCGGAAGCCCAGACCTCGCAGTCGAGCTACGAAATGGCTGCCGCCGAAGTGGAGGAAGTGGCACAAACCACCGCTACCCGCACCCTGGTTCGCCAGGAAGCCGCCATCAAGGCCACCCCGCAACGCGCTGCGCCGACTCCGGCCGCTGCTGCCGAACAACCTGCCCCGGCAGCCGAACCAAGCCTGTTCAAAGGCCTGGTGAAGTCGCTGGTCAGCCTGTTCGCCGGCAAGGAAGAAGAAAAGCCAGTCGTGGTCGAGAAGAAAACCACCAGCGAGCGCCCACAGCGCAGCGACGAGCGTCGTAACGGTCGTCAGCAGAATCGCAACCGTGGTGGTCGTCGCGACAGCGAAGAGCGCAAACCGCGCGAAGACCGTGGCCCACGTGAAGAACGTGCACCGCGCGAGCCGCGTGAAGAGCGCGCCCCTCGTGAAGCCCGCGAGCCGCGTGAAGATGCAGCGCCACGTGAAGAACGTGCCCCGCGCGAAGAACGTGCGCCACGTGCTCCGCGTGAAGAACGCAAACCACGCGAGCCACGTGCACCGCGTGAAGATCGCGCCCCACGTGAAGACCGCCCGCAACGCGAACTGCGTGAGCCGCTGGGCGCCCAGGGCCAGGAAGCCCCGAGCGAAGAGCGTGCCGAGCGCAAGCCGCGCGAAGAGCGTCAACCACGCGCCCCGCGTGAAGAGCGTCAACTGCGCCCAGTTGCCGATGCCAATGGCAATGAAGAAGAACTGCTGAACGCCGAAGAGCAGCACGACGAAGAGCAAGAGAACGCCGAGGGCGGTGATCGTCCACGTCGCCGTTCCCGTGGTCAGCGTCGTCGCAGCAACCGTCGTGAGCGTCAACGCGATGCCAACGGCAACATTATCGAAGGCAGCGAAGAAGGCAGCAGCGAAGAGTCCACCGGCAACGCCGAAACTCCAGCAGCCAACGCCGAAGCTACCATTGCTGTTGCGGCAACCACCGCCGCAGTCGTGAGCGAAATCGTTGCCCAAACCCAGGCCAGCGAGACCGTTGAAAGCCAGCCTGCCAGCGAGCCCGTGGCCGCGCCGGTAGGTGAGTACAACGAACCAGCTGCCCCTGCGATTGAAGCTGTTGTTGCTGAACCCGTTGCCGAAACCAGCCCTGCCGTCGAAGCACCGGCTGTTGTAGAGGCTGCGCCTGCTTTCGAAGAAGCACCGGCTGTGGTTGAAGCTGCTCCGGCTGTTGAAGCCTCGCCGGCTCCAGAAGCCGTGGTTGAAGCTGCACCGGTTGTTGCTGAGCCAACTCCGGTTGTGGAAGTTGCTGAAGTCGCCGTGGTTGCTGAAGTGGTGGCCGAGCCTGCTCCGGTTGTAGCGAGCAATGGCCGCGCGCCGAACGACCCACGTGAAGTGCGTCGCCGTCAGCGTGAAGCCGAGCGCCTGGCCAAGGAAGCTGAAGAAGCCTCAGCTGCCGTGGTTGAAGCGGTGGTTGCTGCTGAACCAGTTGGCGTTACCGCCCACGCGGTTGCCGATGTAGAGCACACCGTTGAAGCCGAAAAGGCCAAGCAGGAAGACGCGGCTGAACCCGCTCCAGTGCAAGTGGCTGAGCCGGCTGTGATCGCTGAAGAAGTTAGCGTCGAAGAAATCAAGGTAGAAGAAACCAGCGCCGCAGAAGTGGCTGCGCCGGAAGAAGCCGCCGAGAAAACCGAAGCTGAAAAAGAAGAAGACAAAAACGAGAGCAAGCCGCTCGTTTAAATCTTCGGATGTGAAAAAGGGATGCCAATGGCATCCCTTTTTTTTATGGCTCAAACAACGACTCGCCTTTTGTTGCGCTTTTGTAGGGTGTGCTATGCGCACCAAGCGATCTTGCATACACCGCAATGGTGCGCACAGCACACCCTACAAGCGCTAGCCCGCCCGGCGCTGCTCCGCCATATCCAACACACCCGGCACCAGCGCATACGCATGCGCTTCATTGCGCCACACCAACCCACCCTGCCACATCCGGCGCAACGCCTGGCTCAGGCACAGCTGGGAAATAGGCACGTCGGCATCGGTTAACCGCGCATGCATTTGCTGCAGGGTCAGGGCTTCGCCGGTTTCGCTGCATTCGCACAACACGTCGAGAATTTTTAACCGCGGCTGGCTGCACTTGAGGCCGACCGCACCGAGAATTCGTTTGAAACGCTGGTTGCCATGCTGAGCAGGCAAGCCACTCAAGCGCAGCATCTGTGGTTGGTTCATATCCGCACCTCCGCGTTTGAGACAGTTGCCGACGCCACCTCGGCGCAGCCGCCTTGCACGCTTGCCAGACCCGGAGCTGCCCTGCCCTGGCCCGGTTGAATCAGTGTGTTCATGTGCAACTCCTTGACCACGGCGCTCGTTGAAAATTTGGCGCCTTACTAACAAGACGGATGAGCAGACAAAAAACCGCAAAAGAATTTGCACGAGCGGTGATTTTTTTGCCCTGGCCGTCGCAGCCGCTTGCTGGAAACATTTCCTTGCATCTGCCGGTGCGGGTTTTGCCGCAGCTATCCGTCTTGTAGGTAGAGACGTTGAAACCTGGAAAAGTTTCGCCTCGCCTTGTCCTGCGCGCCTGCCTTTGCGCTGGTTTATTTCGCTATTTAAGCCCTCTTGTTTATGTCCAAACCCATGTCTAAGAAAAACCGCGCCAAAACCTGGTTCCTTGTGCACAGCTGGCTGGCCTTGCCCATCTGGTTTTTCCTGCTGATCGTGTGTGTCACTGGCACCCTGGCGGTAGTCAGTCAGGAGATTGTCTGGCTGGCCAACCCGGAAATTCGTGCCAGCCAACCCGATGACGATGCCCAACCGCTGAGCTATGGCCAGGTGCTGGCCGCCATCCACAAAGAACGCCCAGAGTTGGCGGTGGAATGGCTATCAAGCCCGGAAGAATCGCACTTCGCCCTCACGGCCAGCGTCAGCGAGCCGGGCGGCGGCAGCTATCGGCTGTACATCAACCCCTACAGCGGCGCGATTCAGGGCGTAAGCCCCACCTTCGACTTCAGCGCCTTTACCCGCGCCTTGCATGGCTGGTGGCTGGTGCCGTTTACCAATGGCTACAGCTGGGGCTGGTATTTGGTGTCGTTGCTGGGCCTGCCGCTATTGGTGTCGTTGATCACGGGCCTGGTGGTCTACAAGCGCTTCTGGAAAGGCTTTTTTACCCCGCGCCTGCGCGTTACCCAGGGCGCGCGGGTTTTCTGGGGCGACTTCCATCGCCTGAGCGGCATCTGGTCGATCTGGTTTATCGCGGTGATCTCCATCACCGGCACCTGGTTTCTGATCGAGGCGCTGCTGTCGGACTTCCATATCTCGATTTCCACCGAAGGCCCGCCCTCCTTCGTTGCACGCCACGAGGTGCCGATAACCGCCGACGGTCTGGCGCCGCCGCGCCTGGGCCTGGACCAGATCACCGCCATTGCCGCCGAGAAGATTCCCGGCCTGGAGGTGAGCTTTATTACCCTGCCCGAAGACGCTTTCAGCCACTACGGCATCGGCGGCCGTGGCTGGTACCCGCTGATGTTCCAGACCGCCGAAATCAACCCCTACACCGGCGCGGTAGCCGGCGCCAATCTGCTGAGTAATCGCAGCACGCTGGAGTTCGTCACCGAGTCGATGCGCCCGCTGCACACCGGCGATTTCGGTGGCCTGTGGATCAAGCTGATCTGGGCCTTCTTCGGCCTGGTGCTGAGCATGATGGTGCTCAGCGGCCTGCTGATCTGGAGTAAACGCACGGTGCAGGCCACCGCCAACCTGACCAGGCGCGCGCAGCGGGTGAAACCGCAGCACGCCGCGACAATTGTTTCGGAGGGTCAGCCATGAGCAAGGCCATCGCAGCACCGCAGACCACCGCCCAGCGCTTGTGGCACAGGTACCGCTTCCACCTGAATATCGCCATGCTGGCGATTCCCCTGGGCTTTATGCCGGCGTACTTCGAGAACGCGGCGATGTTCCGCGGCACCCTCGGTTTGGGTGAGCGCGAGATTGGTGAGTTCACAGTCGGCCCCTGGAGCGCTCGAGTGGCCGAATGGCATGTGGGCGACCCCGAGGCTGAAGGCAAAGCCGGCAATATGAAGGAGTTCGCCGTAGCCCTATGCGAAGCCTGCCTGCCCAAGGTGAAGGCCGCTTACCTGCGCATTGGCAAACCCCGCAACCTGCGCACCGCCGGCGCCTTGCTGTCCGGCAGCCCGTACCGGCTGATGGCCGAAGTAGTCGTACCCCAGAACACCACGGCCGCCAGCGACCTGTGGCTGACCGTCGAAGGCTGGGACGGCAGCGTGCACCACACCGCCATCCCCCTGGCCAACGCCTCGCCCTCGCTGATCAGCTGGCTTGAACGCCAACCCGGAGCTCGCCCATGAACCGTGTTTTCTCCCTCGTGCTCGCCACCTTGGCCCTGGCCGCCAGCACTCAGGTAACGGCCCACGGTTTGTATTGCCAGTGCCAGGCCATCGGTGGCGAACAAATCCGTTGCAATGGCGGAATGTCCGATGGCACCGCCCTGCCCGGCGCCACTCTGGACGTCGTCGGCTATGACGACAACACGCTGCTGGCCGGCAAGTTGGGGGACGACTCCAGCTTTACCTTCGCCCGCCCCGACGGCGGGTTTTACGTGCTGCTGGAACTGGGGCCGGGGCATACGGTGGAGATTGATCACAAGGATATTCGCTAGCCTTAATCCAGACGGCGATATCACCGGCGGGGATACCGGCTGCCTGTTTGCCCTCACCCCCGGCCCCTCTCCCGCACGCGGGAGAGGGGGGCAGAGCACTGTGACTTTGTTTGCCCGCAACAGGTAGAATGCGCGCCGTTTCC
This sequence comes from Pseudomonas turukhanskensis, assembly GCF_027922365.1. Lineage (GTDB taxonomy): Bacteria > Pseudomonadota > Gammaproteobacteria > Pseudomonadales > Pseudomonadaceae > Aquipseudomonas > Aquipseudomonas turukhanskensis. Next base: position 852 of record NZ_BSFN01000023.1, on the reverse strand, counting down.
ATGGGTTCCCTAACCCCATCGATCAAAAAGGCCCTGCCATGTCCCTGATTACTCCCGAACGTCGCCGCGTGGCGCTGACGTTCCTTGTGCTGTTCCATATCCTGATCATCATTGCCAGCAACTACCTGGTGCAGTTGCCCATCACCCTGTTCGGCTGGCATACCACCTGGGGCGCGTTCAGCTTCCCGTTTATTTTCCTGGCCACCGACCTCACCGTACGCCTGCTCGGCAAGGGCCCGGCACGCCTGGTCATCGCCCAGGTGATGGTGCCGGCGCTGCTGGTGTCGTACATCGTCTCGGTGCTGTTCCAGGAAGCCAGCTTTCGCGGCGTCGATGCGTTGCTGCACTTCAATGAGTTTGTGCTGCGCATTTCCCTGGCCAGCTTCCTGGCCTACGCCTTCGGGCAGATTCTCGATATCCAGGTGTTCGACCGTCTGCGGCGTTTGCGCCAATGGTGGATTGCGCCAACGGTATCGACCATTTTCGGCAACCTTCTGGACACCTTCGTGTTCTTTGCCGTGGCCTTCTGGCACAGCAGCAACCCGTTTATGGCCGAGCACTGGGTAGAAATCGCCACGGTCGACTACGGGGTAAAACTCACCATCAGCCTGCTGCTGTTTGTGCCGTTGTATGGCGTGTTGCTGAACGCGATTCTGCGCGTTCTCGCCGGCAAACCGACCGCTTAAGCCCTACCTCGACGTAGGGTGTGCTCCGCCCACCGGGCGATTTCTCCGGGGATCGCAATGGTGCGCAACGCACACCCTTGTATCTCGACTCCTCCTCGAAAGAGGAGATAGTCTCCGACTGATCATCGGGGGAGGGTTTGAAAGCCGGGCACACCCTTAGGCCATA
>NZ_BSFN01000022.1 GCF_027922365.1 Pseudomonas turukhanskensis | reverse complement strand
CCCGAACTCAGTAGTGAAACGACGCATCGCCGATGGTAGTGTGGGGTTTCCCCATGTGAGAGTAGGTCATCGTCAAGCTTAAATTCCAAACCCCTCACTCGCGCAAGCGAGTGGGGGGTTTGTTTTTGCGCTGAGAAAAGTTGGCGGCAGCTTGCACCAGGCGCGGGACGCGCTTAGTGCGGAGCGCGCAGAGTTAGCTCAGCCAGTTAACCTTGCTGAATTTCCCAAAGAAGTCTTCCGGCATCGGTACAACCTTCGACACGCTATAGTCGAAAAATACGAACCCTGATTTAGCCATGGCAATCAGGCTGTTATCGGCGGAGCGTGTGATGCGGAAGGTGATATCGCCGCCATATTTGTTGAAGTCCATAACCCCGACCTCAAATAGCAATTGGTCCCGTGCATGGGCTTCTGCCTTATAGGTAGTGGCCAAGTCGGTGACGATAATGCCGAGGCCCGTGCCGTTGGTTTCCTGAATACCAAAGTCAAAAAGGAAGCGTGCACGCGCCTCGGAAATCATCGAAATCATCGAGTCATTGCCCAGGTGATTGCCTGCGTTGATATCGGTAACCCTAACGGTCAGGTGTGTGCTGTAGCAAAATTGGTCTTCGGGGAATTGCAGCTGCAGGCGGGCCATTTCAGTCTCTATAGCATTGGCGGAAGTGAGTGCATTTTACCCGGCAAAAGGCACGTGTACTTCAGGCTATTGCGCTTCTACCGATGAACGCTATTAAGCCAGTAAAACGTCACCCGGCCGCCCTCGTTAGTCGGGCCATAGTTGTCCTGCACATAGGCGCCAGCCTTGAAGTAGAAGCTCTGGTTGCCCCAGTAACCACTGAGTTGTCGATAGTACGAACCGGCGTCGCCATCTGTGCTCCGTACCTGAATGCCAAGTTTGCCCGTGGGTGTCAGGCGCAGGTCATAGCTGAAGCGCTCATTGAGCTGCACATTTTCAGCGAGCAGCACGTTTTCCACCTCAGTATCTCCCGGACGCTTGCGTACCAAGGCCTCTAGGCGACCCACCCCTCGTAGATAGTGATATTGCAGCTTGAGCAGTGGGTCGTTCTGGCTCCCCGGCTGGTCGTTGCTGTGAATCTGGCCAATGATGATCTTGCCTTTGCTCGGCACCTGATTCACCGACAACACGGCGCTCAGATAGCTATCGGCAAGCTGGTAGGGCCAATAGCTGAGTGTTCCATCAGTCTGGGTTTCGCGCAGTTCGGTGCGGGGGTAGCGACTGTCTTCGGTGGTGCTACCGGTGACCGGTACCCAGAAGGTGATGCTGTGGTCTGAATGGCGACGAAAGTACTGACTCCGGTAGCCATTGTTGAGGCGGGCAGTGTCGATTGCGGTGGCGGAGCCGTGAGCGGGTACCGTTAGATTCCAGGTGGTGAGATCAAGCATCAAAGGGGCCTTGTACGGGAAAGGAAAGCCCCCATTCGGTATCCCGCGACAAGACAAGTTCAGCGGTAATGGATGAGCGGGGCCACCATTGATCCAGCAGTGGCCCCTCTCTAGCGGCGTTCCTTCTTACACCGAGTCGCCCTTGCCTTTGGCGAGCAGGCCGTCGGCACGGAACATCGCCTTTATGCCTCGAACCGCCTGACGAATACGGTCCTGGTTTTCAATCAGGGCAAAGCGCACATGATCGTCACCATAATCGCCGAACCCGATGCCTGGCGAGACGCAGACCTTGGCTTCGGCCAGCAGCTTTTTAGCAAACTCAAGCGAACCTAGCTTCGCATAGGGTTCGGGAATCTTGGCCCACACGTACATCGACGCCTTCGGGTTGTCGACCATCCAGCCCGCCTCATGCAGCCCGCGCACCAGCACATCACGCCGTTGCTGATAGTTGGCGGTGATCTCACGCACGCACGTCTGCTCGCCTTCCAATGCGGCGATAGCTGCAACCTGCAGCGGCGTAAACGTACCGTAGTCGTGGTAGCTCTTAATCCGTGCCAGGGCGTTTACCAATTCCGGATTGCCGACCATAAAGCCGATACGCCAGCCCGCCATGTTGTAGCTCTTGGACAGGGTGAAGAACTCCACCGCAATATCCTTTGCGCCCGGTACCTGCATGATCGACGGCGCTTTCCAGCCGTCATAGACGATATCGGCGTACGCCAGGTCGTGGACCACCAGCACGTTGTATTGCTTGGCCAGCGCGATGATGCGCTCGAAAAAGTCCAGCTCCACGCATTGCGCCGTGGGATTGGAGGGGAAGCCAATGATCAGCATTTTCGGCTTCGGAATGCTCTCGCGAATGGCGCGTTCCACTTCCGCAAAGAAGTCGACACCTGGCACCAGCGGTACCGAACGCACCTGCGCGCCCGCAATCACCGCGCCGTAGATGTGAATGGGGTAACTGGGGTTAGGCACCAGTACCGTGTCGCCCTGATCCAGGGTGGCCAGCATCAGGTGCGCAAGGCCTTCCTTGGAGCCGATGGTGACGATGGCTTCATGTTCCGGGTCGATCTCTACCTGATAGCGATCCTGATACCAGCGCGAAATCGCCCGGCGCAGGCGCGGAATGCCACGAGAAGTCGAGTAGCCGTGGGTGTCTTCACGCTGAGCAACCTGTACGAGTTTTTCCACGATATGCGACGGTGTGGCGCCATCGGGATTGCCCATGCTGAGATCGATGATGTCTTCGCCGCGCCGACGCGCAGCCATCTTCAGTTCAGCGGTGATATTGAAAACATAGGGGGGGAGACGATCGATGCGCGCAAAGCGGCGCGAAGCTTGTTCAGCCATGTGTTCCTCGAAGACGTAAGCGCCCGGAACCGTCCGAGCGACGTTGGCCAGTGCGCTGGCCAGTGGCGAAGATAAGTGCGGCCGTTACGCTTGTCGAGAGGGTGTAAGAAATTTCAACTGTCTGTACTGGGGAAAAATCCCATCTGTGGGGCGGATCTCCCTGTTTGAGATTCAGCGCTCCAGCATCTGCTTTACAGAAGACTGCGGAATCTGCTGCATTCGGCCTTCGCTGTCTTCGAATTCCAGCATGCCGGTTTTCTTGTCCAATTCGGGTTTGCCATCGCTGGTCAGCATCTGGCCGTCGGTGGTGGTAATGATGTATTCGCTCGAGCAGCCCGCCAGGCTGACAAGGCAAACAGCGGCGAGAATCCAGTGCTTCATGGTGTCGAACTCCCTGACAGTTAACACGGGCGCCGCAAAAGGTGCGACACGTGTTTACCCTAGCAGGGCGTAAGCGCCTCGCCAGTGCGCCCATAAAAAAGCCCCGCACTGGGCGGGGCTCTTTAATGCACTACATCGTTACGCTTGAACGACTGGAATCTGCGCGTTCGCTGCAGCGTCGCGGAATTCCGCGATCTGGTCGAAGCTCAGGTAGCGGTAAACGTCGGCAGCCATGCTGTCGATGCTCGCCGCGTATTCCATGTATTCGGCAACGGTAGGCAGCTTGCCGAGGATGGACGCTACAGCGGCCAGTTCAGCAGATGCCAGATACACGTTGGCGCCATCGCCCAGACGGTTCGGGAAGTTACGGGTCGAAGTCGACACGACGGTCGAGTTCGCCGCTACGCGTGCCTGGTTACCCATGCACAGCGAGCAGCCCGGCATTTCCATGCGCGCGCCAGCTTTGCCGTAGATGCCGTAGTAGCCTTCTTCGGTGAGCTGGTGAGCATCCATCTTGGTCGGCGGCGACAGCCACAGACGCGTCGGGATCGAACCTTTGACCTTGTCCAGCAACTTACCGGCAGCGCGGAAGTGGCCGATGTTGGTCATGCACGAACCGATGAACACTTCGTCGATCTTCTCGCCCTGAACGGTCGAGAGCAGGCGAGCGTCGTCTGGGTCGTTTGGCGCGCAGAGCACAGGCTCTTTGATGTCGGCCAGGTCGATTTCAACGATTTCGGCATACTCGGCATCAGGGTCTGCCGACAGCAGTTCCGGATTGGCCAGCCAGGCTTCCATCGCTTGAGCGCGACGTTCCATGGTGCGGGCATCGCCGTAGCCTTCGCTGATCATCCAGCGCAGCAGGGTGATGTTCGACTTCAGGTATTCGGCAATGGCTTTTTCCGGCAGCTTGATGGTGCAACCTGCAGCGGAGCGTTCAGCCGAGGCGTCAGACAGCTCGAAAGCCTGCTCAACAGTCAGCTCGTCCAGGCCTTCGATTTCCAGGATGCGGCCGGAGAAGGCGTTGATCTTGCCTTTCTTCTCAACTGTCAGCAGGCCGTTCTTGATGCCGTAGTAAGGGATGGCGTGTACCAGGTCACGCAGGGTGATGCCGGGTTGCAGCTTGCCCTTGAAGCGCACCAGTACCGACTCCGGCATGTCCAGCGGCATAACGCCAGTGGCAGCGGCGAAGGCAACCAGGCCAGAACCGGCCGGGAAGGAGATGCCGATCGGGAAACGGGTGTGCGAGTCACCACCGGTGCCGACGGTGTCCGGCAGCAGCATACGGTTCAGCCAGCTGTGGATGATGCCGTCGCCAGGACGCAGGGACACGCCGCCACGGGTGCGGATGAAGTCCGGCAGGGTGTGGTGGGTGGTTACGTCGATCGGTTTCGGGTAAGCCGCGGTGTGGCAGAAGGACTGCATTACCAGGTCAGCCGAGAAGCCCAGGCACGCCAGGTCTTTCAGCTCGTCACGGGTCATTGGACCGGTGGTGTCCTGAGAGCCGACAGTGGTCATCTTCGGTTCGCAGTAGGTGCCAGGACGGATGCCCTTGCCCACTGGGAGACCGCACGCCTTGCCGACCATTTTCTGCGCCAGGGTGTAACCCTTGCCGGTGTCGACCGGGGCTTCTGGCAGCTTGAACAGGTCGGTTGGGCCCAGGCCCAGCTCGGCGCGTGCTTTCTCGGTCAGGCCACGGCCGACGATCAGCGGAATACGGCCACCGGCACGAACTTCGTCCAGCAGAACCGGAGTTTTCAGTTCGAAGGTGGTGAGCACTTCGTCGGTACCGTGCTTGCAGACTTTGCCAGCGTGCGGGTACAGGTCGATCACGTCGCCCATGTGCATGTTCGACACGTCGAACTCGATTGGCAGGGCGCCGGCATCTTCCATGGTGTTGTAGAAGATCGGAGCGATTTTCGAGCCGAAGCAGAAACCGCCGGCGCGCTTGTTCGGCACGTAAGGAATATCGTCGCCGAAGAACCACAGCACCGAGTTGGTGGCGGATTTACGCGAAGAACCGGTACCGACCACATCACCCACGTAAGCGATAGGGAAGCCTTCGCCGCGCATGGTTTCGATCTGCTTCATCGGGCCGATGGAGCCCTGAACGTCCGGCACGATGCCGTCGCGAGCCATTTTCAGCATGGCCAGGGCGTGCAGCGGGATGTCCGGACGGGACCAGGCGTCTGGCGCCGGGGACAGGTCGTCGGTGTTGGTTTCGCCGGTTACTTTGAAGACGCGCAGGCTGATCTTGTCGGCCAGGGTAGGGCGCTTCTTGAACCACTCGCCATCAGCCCAGGACTGCAGCACGCCTTTAGCGTGTTCGTTACCATTTTTGGCTTTTTCGGCAACGTCGTGGAACGCATCGAACATCAGCAGGGTGTGCTTGAGTTGTTCGGCGGCGGTCGCGGCCAGCTCGGCGTTGTCCAGCAGCTCAACCATGGTGGCGATGTTGTAACCGCCTTGCATGGTGCCCAGCAACTCAACAGCGCGTTGCTTGCTGATCAGCGGGGAGGTGGCTTCGCCTTTGGCGACAGCGGACAGGAAACCGGCTTTAACGTAGGCAGCTTCGTCTACGCCTGGCGGTACGCGATTGGTGATCAGATCAACGAGGAATTCTTCCTCGCCAGCAGGCGGGTTTTTCAGCAGATCAACCAGGCCGGCAGTTTGTTCGGCGTTTAGCGGCTGGGGCACGATACCCTGAGCTGCACGCTCTGCAATGTGTTTGCGATAGGCTTCAAGCACAGTTATTACCCTCATCAGTGGTCCCATAGGGTTGTCCGGGACGCATCCAGAAGCTGCTTTCAAAGTTTTACGCCTGCAGGACGTTTTGATGAGGGCTGGCTGGGCTGCCGGTGTTTCAAGGCAACCCAACCAACTGCGTTCCTGCGGGATTAACTGTGCTCGTGACGCTTTGAAAACAGCTTCTAACGGACATCACGCCTAAGAATGGCCCGCCGATTCTACTGGAAAAGCGCAGTAAAGGTAAGACAAAGCCCTACATACACCGGGGTGACCCTCCTTAGACAAAGGGCTAAGATGCCGGCCTGTTCCAGTTGCCTTGTAACCACCTGCCTATGTCCAACCACCGCATTAAAACGCCCTGCGTCGGCCTGTGTTCCACCGTCTACGGGGATCTGGTCTGTCGAGGCTGTAAGCGTTTTCATCATGAGGTGGTGAACTGGAACCTCTATAACGACGAAGAAAAACGCGCCGTCTGGCTGCGGCTGGAAATTCTTCTGGTGCAGGTGATGGCGGCAAAAGTCGACGTATTTGACCCCGCGCGCCTACGCCAGCAGCTTGAACAGCGGCAGATCCGCTTTGTGCCTGAGCAATCGGAATATTGCTGGGCCTACCAATTGATCGCTCGCGGAGCGCGGGTGATCAACCAGTTGGAGGCGTACGGCATGGTGCTGTTGCCCGAGTTTCGCGACTGGGCGCTGCCGGAGTTGCGCGATGCCATCGACCGCGAATTCTTCCTGCTGTCAGAAGCGCACTACGACCGCTATATCGCCCCGCGTTTTTTGCGCGAAGGGATGGAAAGCCGGGTGTGAGCCCATAAAAAAACCGCCGATGAGGCGGTTTTTTATATCTCCCAGCTCAACGCTGTTCGACCAGCTCTTCCAGATGGGCGATGACAGTATCCGGTTTGAGCACCAGCACATCACTTTCCAGCATATCCAGTACCACTTCAGCGGTATTGCCGATCAGTGCGCCTGACAACCCGGTGCGGGCAACGGTGCCCATCACAGTGACTGCAGCGCTGAGCTTCTTGGCCATAAACGGAATCAGCACATCCGCCGGGCCCTCGAGGATATGTAATTGCTCGTCGTCGAACCCGAATTCGTTCTGGAACGAGCGGCACTGTTCGCGGTAACGGGCCTCGATGGTCTCGCTCAATTGAAACACCGGGTCGGCAGAGGCGAGCATTGGCGAGGGGTGTGCGTTAATGACATGCAAGCTGCCTTTGGCCAAACCGGCAATTTCGTATGCGTGGCTGATGATGCTGGCATGCAGGGTGCGGTGTTCACCGTCTGAGTTGCCGACATCCACTGCCGCCAGAATCACCCCTTCGGCCCACGGCCGTTCGGTTTTCACCATCAGTACGGGGCAGGGTGAATAGCGCAGCAGCTTCCAGTCCTCAGGCGTTAGCAGGGCTTTTTTCAGCGGGTTGTCGGGGCGGTGGTTTTTGATGATCAGGCCGCAGCCTTCAGCCTGTTGAACGGTGATGATGGTTTGGTGCAGGTTCTCATGCCAGGTTTGTTGGCTCGACACGCTGTAACCGTCCACCCGCAGCGCGTTGGCCAACACGTCGAGCAGGCCGGAGTGGTCGTGCTTTTTGTCGCAAACCAGCAGGTGCAGATGCGACTGGGTTACGCCGGCAATCAGCTTGGCGCGTTTTAGCGCGTAGCCTTCAGGGTGCTCGGGCTCGATGATTACCAGGATGCTGCGAACGGCTTGCATGGTTGTGTCCTCACTGGGGAGACGGCAGTAGCGTGCGCCTTCACTATAAATTTAGCCCAGCGTTGCGCTTGCTGATGCAGATCAACCCTTTCCCACGCGCGTAAGACCACGCACCCCCGTATAATCCCGCGCCTGCCCCATAGCCCAGCCGTGATTTATGCCTGTCCTTCCTGAAATCGATGCCTTTTTGTTGTGCCCCACGCCCGCCAGTTGGGTGCAAGCGGCGCTGAATAACCTCGATATCCTGCTTATCGACCATGCCAACAATGAGCAAAAGGCAGCAATGCAACTACGAAATGAGATCAGCCTGTGAACCTGCCTGAAATCAACGATTTTCTGGGGTGTCGGACACCGCAGGCTTGGGTTGTGGCTGCCTTGGCGGACCAGGAAACCCTGCTGATTGACCATAAGAACAACGAATTCAAGGCTGCGGCCTCAGCCATGGCTCTCATCGCCAAATACAACACCCACCTTGACCTGATCAATTTCATGTCGCGTCTTGCCCGTGAAGAGCTGGTCCACCATGAGCAGGTGTTGCGCATCATGAAGCGGCGACATGTGCCATTGCGCCCATTGTCTGCTGGGCGCTATGCATCGGGTCTTCGCAAGGTGGTGCGAAATCACGAACCAGTAAAACTGGTGGATACGCTGGTGGTGGGGGCATTCATCGAAGCACGCTCATGTGAGCGTTTTGAAGCGTTGGTGCCCCATCTAGATGAAGAACTAGGCAAGTTCTATTTCGGCTTGCTGAAAAGCGAGGCGCGTCATTATCAGGGGTATCTCAAATTGGCTTACCAGTTCGGCGATGCTGCGGACGTGAATGCAGTAATTGGGAAGGTGAGGGCGGTTGAGCGTGAGCTAATTGAAAGCTCGGATGAAGAATTTCGTTTTCATAGTGGTATGCCGTTGTAAGGCTTTAGTTCCATCTTACCGTTTAGCCAAAGAGCCCGGCAGGTCATTGATTTGTCGGGTTTTTTGTTTTCATGGAGCCTGTTTGATGTAGTTAATCTCCGCAGTATAGACAGATGTAACTCGTAACCCGTGTAGCCGGGAGTTAACATCGGTTCATTCCTACCTAACCTCGGAGCTTGTATGAAGCGTGAAGCAAGGATGTTTACCCTCGCCGTTGAAGCAGAATCTGACGAACACCTGACGAAGCTAATAGAAATGGCACTGTTCGAGCTAAGGGAGTCGCAGAAAGATGCTAAGCACTTCTTTGAAGAGCACGGTTCAACCCTTCGGTTTGAAACCGAAGGGACAATGGGTGGCTATAAACTAGATTATACGTTTGGTGGCGCTGAACTGGTCGTGGTGAGAAACCAACTTGTCAGTGATGGGTTTAAGTTGGAGCACCGCGCGGGTACGTTCAGTACAGATGCTCTTTACATTCATAAGGATGGTAAGTCTGCAAAGTTGTTGAACGTAGATACGCTGGAAATTAAGGATCATGACCCGAAAAAGCCGCTGCCCCTTTAGATAAAAGCTTTGGTGGGCTCGCTGGCAGGATAGTTGCTGGGCTCCCCAGCCCTTTCTCTGGGGGACGGTGGACGATGGATTCAGACCCAACGCCTGTTTTTGGATGGTGTGCTCGTTTCTTATCGCGAATAAATTTTTTTCTTAGAGGGATGCAATGCAATCGGACCGTTTAGAACAGTTTGAACCTACGGGGCGTGCAGCATGTTTGTGTGGGTCCGGGGAAAGATTTAAGAACTGTTGTAAGGATGAATATAAGAATACGCCACATTTAAAGGGTTATGAAAGCGACGATAGCTTGAGTAATCGGCAGAAGCTGAAATTAACTAGAGCTCACATCACGTGGTATCGGTTGTGCCATCAGGGTCATACTGTGCCTATGATAAAATGGAATTTTGTGAAAGCTAAGAAGTGGTTGGACTTAGATGTAGAAACGATGGGCTCGCTTCTGCAACAGTTGGAGCGTATTTATGATATAAATCAGATATCCTCGAAATTCGAGTTGGCTTCTGAAGAACTCGCGTTAGCTATTGATGATGAACGCTGGGTTGTGGAAGTTGACATAAATCACGCGCTGCATCATTTGGTTAGGTTTAATGATCGTGCAAAGGCGCAAAAAATTCTGTCTGGACATGATCCGTATAAGACATCTAACCCAGAATTAATTGAAGTTTATCTAGATGTCTTTTCAGGTAAGCTAAATCATGTTGCCGTTGTCACATTGGCGGAACGGGTCGTTGAGCTAACTGACAAAGCGGCTAGCAAACTTCAATACCGCTTAGTAGCTGCGGTTGCGTATTTCAATTTGAACGACATCCAAGAAGGTGAAAAGCGAGCATTATATGCTGTTATGGAGTATGAAGCTTGCCCAGAGGCAGCGAGAACGATCTATGGTCGTGTATGTTGGGCTAGGGCCTACAAATCTTTAGGGGAAGTTTCGTCAAATGAATTGCATATTAATAAAGCAGTAGAAATCTATGCAGGCTTGGTAAGCGAGCCAGAGTTGGCAGAATCAGCTATTGCGGATATATGGTTCGAGATTGGCGACTGCCAAAGAAACTTGAATGATTTCAAGTTGGCGGAGGCAAACTATCTACGAGCTTTAAAGGTCCACCATAATCCGTTAGTAGAGGTCTTTTTGTCCAGGGTGCTAGTGGCGACTAAGCGACCAGACGAAGCACGACAGCTCCTAGAAAAAATTGATGTTTCCAAGTTTTCAGACGCAAACAAATTTGATTATGCTATCTCGTTGTGTGAATTGGCCATTATGTATCGTGTTCAGGCTGACATTGATAAGTCTCTTTCTGTAATGAAGGATGTCAAGACCAATGACCCGTTGTTCATGCAAATGAATAAGGAATTGATTGTTCAGTTATATGAATTAACGCCTAGTATTATCGATACCAAGGCTGATTCGATTCTGGCAAGGATTAACAGGTATGTCACGCTAAACCCGAACTTTGCAGGGGTTGGCTTTAATTTTAATGCGATGTTAGACGATGTTATAAAGCGGGGTCAGAAAAAATAGGCTTTGGTAATTATAATTTTCGCTACGGAATTTTCTGATTGAAAGGCTTGAGAGGTTAATGCCATTTTTTAGCCCGAACTAAGTAATAGCATCCTGAAATGCTCGAACCTTTGGGTTCCCATCTGACTAGTCACCATCTAGGTACCATCAAGAACTGCGATCCCCCCCTGGTAGGGGGCAGGCAGTCTTCATGGCCCGTTGAACTGTCGATAGGCTTACGCCAAGGTACTTTGCAGTTGACCTGAAGCTATTCCCCGGACCGACGTGCTGCCGAATGGCTACATCTTCAATCTTTTTGGACCGGCCTTTGTACGTTCCATTTTATTTTGCCTTGGCAATGCCTTCACGTTGACGCTCACGGATCATTGCGCGTTCGAATTGTGCAACCGAACCCATGATGGAAAGCATCAGTTCCTGAGTTGGATGGTGTTCACCGGTGAAGAAAAGGTTCTCTTTATCGAATTTGATTTGAATTCCTTTCTTAGCTAAGTCCTCGACAAGAAGGTGCATTTGCTTGAGTGTATAGCTTTAGAGGCAAGGCTTGCTGAAATGCCGTGATAAACAGATGCATGAAAGGGCCGTTCTGGCCCTTTTTTTTTATGAATTTTAAGGCACCTGCTCTGGCATAGACTTAGAGCCTATTTGTATTGAACAGCGCGGTTTTTAAAGGTGTTTAAGCCTGTTTCGGTAACAAATCCTTCGCTACCTTGTCTAGCATTTTTAGAATGGACGCGGCAGCAGTTTCAAGCTCATCGTCGTGTAGCGAGATCATATGTTCTGCCCATATTTTTTTTATATGCGTGTTCACATCAGGGTTGGCGACGTTGTGGAAGTAAATGGCATGAGCTGGATCGAAGTATTCACTGAACTTTAGATCTTGATCTACCAGTTTCTGTAAAACATGCTCGCTAAAAATATTCTTTTTCGGCCTATCAATAAGCCAACCCGATTGTTCGGCTAATTCCCAATACTCTTGAGGCCAGCACTCTTCTAAGCAAACGGGGATTTTAATTCCTTCCGCATATAATTTATCTAAATGGTTTGGGACGTCTAGTTGCCAGAGTTTTACATGAGAAAACCCTGTCGATTCATCTTTAAATCTTTCGCAGGCGCCGATGCCTTCATCGTCACGATCGACGATACCCGCCGCACGTACTCGTTGATCTTTAGCGCAGTGCTTGATTCGATATTCCCAAGAACGTAACATATTTGCCACGTAATTGGCACCGGCACGTTTAGGCGGCTCAGCTAGAAAAATCTTGTCGTTTAGATGAGGTCTGAATCGGTCAATTAGGTTCTGATAAATTAGGTGTTCAGTAGATCCTTCTACGAATAGTGTAGGTTTGACAGTTTCCATGCGTTCAATTTGGACTTGTAAATTTTCGGCTTGAATTACTGCCTCGGCCAACGCTTTCTGGGCGCCTTGTATATAAGGCGCGATTATAGTCATCACCCCCATGGATTCGTCTAATGTTTGCACTGTCTCGGTGGCAAGAGTAGCTGTTGTCCCGATGCTCACCCCATGATGCGCAACATGGTAAGCATTGCAAAAATCCACGCAATCTTCCTGCAAATGCATGTTGTAAAAAACAGGTGAGTGCGTGGTCAGAATTACCTGTGAAAAATCACTTTCAGCAAGTTTTTTGAAAGACTCCGAAAGCTCCTGGGCGCGTTTGAATTCTAAATTGTTCTCAGGCTCTTCGTAACCCCAGATGTAGTTTGTGGCGATACCCGAACGGGCCCTTCCTTGTTCTGCAATGAATTTCAAAATAAGGGGGATATAGCGCGCTTTGATACCATCACCACGATTGTCAAGAGAAATCAACTTCTCGCCGCTTAAGAAGTCCAGACTTTCAAATATTGCAGTTAGGTCATTCGGTAGGCTTAATTTTGAATTATCATTCAGTTCGGTGGAAATGCTTGAAAGCAAATCTGATACCGACTGCACGATAACATTTTCGAGTGCGCCACTGCTTGCCCTAACGTTGCCTTCTGTAGCTTGTGCTATTACTTGAAAAATTCTGCCTCGTAAGTTTTTGAAAAAATCCGCACTGCGGACGGCAGGCACATATTCAAATCGTATTTTATTTAAAAGAGGTCGAACGCGTGATTTGTTGGATAAATCAACCTTTTCTTCAATGAATCCACTCCCTCTTTTCTTTTTTTTAAGGCGTACGCCATGAATTTCGTTTAAAGATAATCCACTAGACCGCCACCGTTTGGACCAGTGTATGTAATCGCCGTTGTTTTCACGATAACTCGCGGGTAATTCAATTCGGAGTTCTATAACTATTTCGGCTGCTTTTTTTTCTTTTACTTCGGCGTACCGATTGTAATCATTGGTAAAGTTGAATGGAGTGTCTGGATTTGTATGGCCGTTAAAAAAGAGATTTAACGCCCGTAATATATTGGACTTGCCACTATCATTGTCGCCTACGATGATTGTTAAATCCTGGGCGTTTACCTCAAGTTCAACAATAGAGCGGAAATTTTTAATTAATACACTTCTTATCTTCGCCATGAACTTCCCTGTTGAATTAGTCAGCGAGAGTTATAAGGATACCGTAGCTAATCTTGCCTGACGGCAGGATGGATGTACATGCGTAACGTCCAGTTATGGTAGCTTGAACCGCGCGATCAGCTCATCCAACAGCCAGTAATTGGCCAAGGTTAGTCGTGTAACCAGGGCTCATCATTTCACGTCGCATGACCCATTCCGGGTCACCTGGCACCCTTGCCGGTCTAAGGCAACTCTTACCCCAGCGGCTGTTGATGCGGGCCAACACGTCCACGGTTCTTTCGCTGGCTGATGTTTGGCCAGCGGTGAAAAGGTCTTGGGTCACCTCGTTGCGTTTGTATAGCCCAAGCAACATGACTTCGGCTTTGCTGTAGGAAAAACCTGGCCTGAAAACCTTGTCCAAAGTCGCAATTGCAGCTTGAACGAGAGCGCGAATGTCATCGGTAGGGTAGGGCTGTTGGTGGACTACGCCGTTTGCGTATTTCGCTTCATCAGGGTTAAACATCCGGTACGAATGCTGACTCGGATTTGATGGCATACAGACTGTTGTGCCCTTAGTTTTTCTGCAGCCCCGGTGCAATAACTGGTCACGGCCTCACGGATTGATGGAAGGTCTTTCAGCCGATGGCCAAACATCTGACCGCAACAGATTTCTTTTCTTGGCGATACGGCTTCTTCCAGTTCTAGGCATGGAATGCCGCGAAGTTCACGGGCCGGTTTTTCGGTTACCACGGAAAACCGCTGACGAAGCGTTGCAGCATCTGCCTGTGCCAAATCTCAAGCGGTTTTGATGGCCATGGTGTTCAAGTGCGCATTTAGCTGACGGCCGATGTCCCAGACTCGCTGACGTTATGGCCTTTAGCAGCTTGTCACGGCGGTGGGGGGCGCAGATATCCACAGCGGCGTCCCCGCCCTTAGGTGAGCTCCTTTCCCTACGCGAAAACCAGAAGCCGTCCGAGATTCATCGGACGGTTCGATCATACCTATCCGAAATAAACCGCTAGCAAGCTAACTATTTCGTTGACTTTAACTGCCTAGGCAGTAAATTGGACGCCACTACCTGCCTAGGCAGCTATCGGTGATTCCATGACCCATTACACCTCCGAAAACTTCGATTACATCCGCATCGGCCTGCTGGTAGGGCGCGCTGCCTTGCTCAAAGACCGCATTCTGGACGGCTACCTGGTGCCCCACGGCGTGACGGCTGCGCAGTTCAAAGTGCTGATGATCATCCTCCAGGGCTACGACACCCCGGCCGAACTGTGCCGCCACCTGTCGCTGGACAGCGGTTCGATGACGCGCATGCTCGACCGTCTTGAACAAAAGAACCTGATTGGCCGCACCCGCAGCGAAAGCGATCGCCGCCAGGTGCGTCTGGCGCTGACCGAAGAGGGGCGGGCGCTCAACGCCTTGCTGCCAACCATCGGTGCGGCGGCCATGAACGATTTCACCAGGGCCCTCACGCCAGTGGAACTGCAAACCCTCGAAGGCCTTCTGAAAAAGATGCTGCTCGCAGCCGGGGACACCATCGTCCGCGAACGATTGGGTGACGTATGAAGCAATCCGTGAAAACCGGCCTGAGCCTTACGCTGGCCGCCATGCTGCTGGCCGGTTGCGCCAACTTTCGTGGCCTGGAGACCGAGGGCGTCAGCCTGGACGCAAAAAACCTGAAAGCCGGGCAGAGTCTCGACGGCGTAACGCTGTCCCCAGCCGCCTGGCCACAGCGCGATTGGTGGAAAAGCCTGGGCGATAACCAGCTCGACGGCCTGATCAACGAAGCCCTGCGCGACAGCCCGGATATGCAGATCGCCAGCGCCCGTGCCCATCAGGCCAGCGCCGCTGCCAGTGCCGCCGACGCGGCACGGATGCCCAGTGTGGATGCCCAAGCCAGCGTCAGCCGTTCGCGCCTGGCCCGCGACCAGGACCCGCTTGGCCAAGGCGGTGCCTACAGCACCCTGCGCAGCGCCCAGCTTGGTTTCAATTACACCTTCGACCTCTGGGGCGGCGAGCGCGCTGCCTGGGAAGCGGCATTGGGCCAGGCCCGCGCCGCCGAGGTCGACCGCCAGGCCGCTGCCCTGACGCTGGCCGCCGACGTCGCCCGTGCCTACAGCAACCTGGGACAAGCTTTTATCGTTCGCGATCTCGCGCAGCAGGATGTAAAGCGCACCCAAGACATGCTCGACCTCGGTCAGCGTCGCCTGCAGTCGGGCATCGACAGCGAATACCAATACCAGCAAACCGAAAGCCTGGCCGCCAGCTCGCAGGAACAACTGATCGACGCCGAGAAAAACCTGCAGAGCGCCCGCGTGGCTATGGCCGTGTTGCTCGGCAAGGGCCCGGACCGGGGTAATGAGATTGCCCGCCCGGCCGTGCTGCAACCCAGTGCCGTCGCGTTGCCTTCCTCATTGCCCGCCGAGCTGCTCGGCCGTCGCCCCGATCTGGTGGCCGCGCGCTGGCGGGTAGAAGCGGCAAGCAAGGATATCGAGGCGGGTAAAACCCAGTTCTACCCCAACCTCAACCTGACCGCCGCTGCCGGCACGCAATCCCTGCTCGGTGATTCGCTGTTCGGCGCCCCCAGCCGCTTCTTCAATATTGCCCCGGCCATTTCGCTGCCGATCTTCGACGGCGGCCGCTTGCGGGCCGACCTCGACAGCCGTGATGCCGACTACGACCTGGCCGTTGCCCAGTACAACAAAAGCCTGGTCGGCGCCCTCAACCAGGTCAGCGACACCATCAACCAGCTGCATGCCATCTCCCAGCAGATTGTGGCCAAGCAACGGGCCACCGATGTGTCCCAGCAGTCGTTCAACACCGCCACCCAACGCTATGGCTCAGGTATTGGCAACTACCTGGACGTGCTGACCATCGAACAGCAATTGCTTCAATCGCAACGCCAGCTCGCCAGCCTGAATGCCGAGCAAATCGATTTGTCGATCCAACTGATGCAGGCCCTCGGGGGCGGTTACCAAGGCGAACACCTCGCCACAGTCACCCCAGCCAGCAACGCCCCTCAGTCTGAACAAACAAGGTAATCGCCATGGCCACGCCTACCGCACCCTCTGAATCTGCAAACAATGAACGCACGAACGCGAACCCAGGCAAACGCAAAGTCATGCTGCTGGGCTTGCTGGTTCTGGTGTTGATCGCCAGCGCAGGCACCTGGGCCTGGTACCACTTTTATGGCCGCTTCAGCGTCGGCACCGATGACGCCTATGTAAACGGCAACGTGGTGTCCATCTCGCCGCTGGTGACCGGCACCGTTATCAGTATTGGCGCCGACGATGGCGACCTGGTGCAGCAAGGCCAGGTGCTGCTCAAGTTCGACCCCAACGATGCCGAAGTCGCGCTGCAAAGCGCCGAGGCCAATTTGGCCCGCACCGTGCGCCAGGTCCGCGGCTTATACAGCAACGTCGATGGCCAGAAAGCCCAGGTGGTTGCGCAGAAAGCTGCCGTGCAAAAGGCACAGGAAAACTTCAACCGGCGCAAAACTCTGGCCGCCAGCGGCGCGATTTCCCAGGAAGAGCTGTCCCACGCCCGTGATGACCTGACCGCCGCCCAAGGCTCGCTGAACGATGCCTTGCAACGCCTGAACACCAGCAGCGCGCTGGTGGATGACACCAGCGTCGCTTCCCATCCGGATGTGCAATCGGCCGCCGCGCAACTGCGCCAGGCGTACCTGGAAAACGCGCGCACCACGCTGATTGCGCCGGTCACCGGCTACGTGGCCAAACGTACCGTGCAACTGGGCCAACGTGTGCAGCCAGGCACCGCGCTGATGGCCGTGATTCCGTTGGACCAGCTGTGGATCGACGCCAACTTCAAGGAAACCCAACTCAGCGAAGTGCGCATCGGCCAGGCCGTGGAGATTACCTCCGACCTCTACGGCGACGACGTCAAGTTCAGCGGCACCATCGACAGCCTCGGTGCCGGTACCGGCAGTGCATTCGCCTTGCTGCCTGCGCAGAACGCCACGGGTAACTGGATCAAGATCGTCCAGCGGGTGCCAGTGCGTGTGGTGCTCAACAGCGAGGAGCTGAGCAAGCACCCGCTGCGTATCGGACTGTCGACTCAGGTGGATGTCGACCTGCACGACCAGAGCGGCCCGGTGTTGGCACAAAAGCCGCCGCAAAAGCCGACGCTGGAAACCAATGTGTATCAGCAGCAGCTGGCCCAGGCCGATGCGCTGATCCAGCAGTTGATTGAGCAAAACAGTGCCGTGGCTAAAACCGCTCAGCGTTAAGCGCTGAGCTTTACCCCGCAGGACGTGCCATGGATACCAAAGCGTCATTCACGCCGCCCAGCCTGGTGCTCGCCACCATTGGCCTGTCGCTGGCAACCTTTATGCAGGTGCTGGACACCACCATCGCCAACGTGGCGTTGCCGACCATTTCCGGCAACCTCGGGGTGAGCTCGGAGCAGGGCACCTGGGTCATCACCTCGTTTGCCGTGAGCAACGCCATCGCCTTGCCGCTGACCGGCTGGTTCAGCCGCCGCTTCGGCGAGGTAAAGCTGTTTTTGTGGGCCACGCTGCTGTTTGTGCTGGCCTCGTTTCTGTGCGGTATTTCCCGTTCCATGCCGGAGCTGGTGGGTTTTCGCGTATTGCAGGGCGTGGTCGCCGGGCCGCTGTACCCGATGGCGCAAACGTTGTTGATCGCCATCTATCCGCCGGCGAAACGGGGGATGGCCATCGCCTTGTTGGCGATGGTGACGGTTGTGGCGCCCATTGCCGGGCCGATTCTCGGCGGCACCATTACCGACAGCTACAGCTGGCCGTGGATATTCTTTATCAACGTGCCCATCGGCTTGTTCGCCGCCTTTGTGGTGCGTCAGCAGTTGGCCGAGCGGCCGGTGGTGACCAGCCGCCAACCCATGGACTACGTGGGGCTGATGGCGTTGATTGTAGGCGTCGGTGCGTTGCAGATCGTGCTCGACAAGGGCAACGACGCGGACTGGTTCGAGTCCAACTTCATCATCATCGGCACGGCAATTTCGGTGGTGGCATTGGCCTTCTTCGTCATCTGGGAAATGACCGATGCTCACCCGGTGGTGAACCTGCGGCTGTTTGCCTACCGCAACTTCCGTTACGGCACCCTGGTGCTGGTGTTGGGCTATGCCGGCTTTTTCGGCATCAACCTGATTCTGCCGCAATGGCTGCAAACCCGGCTGGGCTACACCGCCACCTGGGCCGGTTTTGCCGCAGCGCCGCTGGGGATTTTGCCGGTGCTGATGTCGCCGTTCATTGGCAAGTACGCCCCGCGCTTCGACCTGCGCGTGCTGGCGGGCCTGGCGTTTCTGGCCATGGGCCTGAGCTGCTTTATGCGCGCCGGCTTCACCACCGATGTGGACTACCAGCACATTGCCCTGGTGCAACTGTTTATGGGCATCGGCGTGGCGCTGTTCTTTATGCCGACGCTGACCATTCTGCTGTCCGACCTGCCGCCGAATCAGATTGCCGAGGGCTCGGGCCTGGCAACCTTTCTGCGCACGTTGGGCGGCAGCTTCGCCGCCTCGCTCACCACCTGGATCTGGATACGCCGCGCTGATCAGCACCACGCCTATATGATCGAGAGCATCAACGTCTACGACCCGGCCACCCAGCAAGCGCTGCATAACTTGGGCGGGGCCAGTGCACAGGCATATACGCAGCTGGATCAGATGGTCACCAGTCAGGCGTATATGTTGTCGACGGTGGACTACTTCACCTTGCTCGGCTGGATGTTTATGTCACTGATTCTGATCGTCTGGCTGGCCAAACCACCGTTCACCGCCAAGGCCGGGCCGCAGGCGAGCGCGGGGCATTGATCGCTGCCCCTCTTGCGTCGTCCCCGCGCAGGCGGGGACCCAGATTAGTGAGCTGTGCGCAGTACCGAGCAAGACACGAGACTCTGGATTCCCGCCTGCGCGGGAACGACGGTGATTTGAAGGATAGTGGTCGCGCCTATTGTCATGATTCATACATCAAAAATTAATTCCTCCGTCACGGAACTCGGGCAGTTTGCAAGCCTGCGTTTACCCATGAGGAGTTGCCATGTTGTTTACCCCGTCGCGTTACATCAAACCCGTTGCCATTGCTCTGCTGGCCGCTGCTGTCAGCGCCTGCGCAAGTACGGCGCAGACGCCTGCCAAGCCCAAGGCACCGGACGTAGCGCTGAACAACACTGATTGGTATCAGGTGCGTACCCAGGACCAAGTGGTTGTGTTCGACGACTACGCCGTCTTTACCCAGTACCTGCAAACTGGCCAGGCGCCTGTGCTCAAGCCGCTGGACAAGAAAGACAACTTCGGTCGCACCCTCATCCTCGGCCTGAAAGCCGAAGACCAGAACCTGGCCCTGAAAGACATCGCGGCTGCTCGTTTCCTGGAAGTGAGCCTGGTGCCTGGCAACCCGTTCTACGGTGAGATTCGCAAAGACGGCGTGATCTACGTGTTCGCTCGTTACGGCGACATGATGGACATGTACAAAACCGGCGAGCCAACCTTCAGCTACACCGAAATCGGCGGTGGCCCAAAAGGCGAGCGCGTGGTGTACGGCCTGATGAAAGAAGAGAAAAAACCAGAAAAACAAATTGCGCTGTTCCACCAGAAGTACCCGCACTAAAAGCGCGGCCTTCTTGCTCTGGAAAGGCGACCTGCGGGTCGCCTTTTTTATGCCTGCCAATCAGGCTTCTGTTCTTGGCACCCTTGTTGCAATCCCCTGGTTACCCACCGCATTGCGTCAAAAAACTGCGGTCACCGGAGAAGTGTCATGAGTCAGGGTGTCGAGTTCAATCGCCTAATGTTGGAAATGCGCTCCATGCAAATGGAAGCCATGGCCCGTCCAAAAGTTGCGCCAGCGCCGGCAGAGATCGGTGCGCCGAGCTTTTCCGACATGCTCGGCCAGGCGGTCAACAAGGTTAACGAAACCCAGCAAGCCGCAGGCCAACTGGCCGAAGCCTTTGAAATTGGCAAGAGTGGCGTGGACATCACTGACGTGATGATTGCGTCGCAGAAGGCCAGCGTTTCGTTCCAGGCGGTGACGCAGGTACGCAACAAGCTCGTTCAGGCATACCAAGACATAATGCAAATGCCGGTTTAATTCCCCGCCCAACCCCGCGAAAACACGCAGGCCTGGACCTGGAATAGTGAGAGTGAGTTAAGAAATGGCAGAAGCAGCGATCAGCAACGTACCCGCAAAGACAGGCTCCGACGAACCGAAAAAGCCGCTGTTTGGCCTGACGTTCCTCGACAACCTGTCGCAGATGACCATGCTTCGGCAAATCGGCCTGTTGGTCGGTTTGGCCGCCAGCGTGGCCATTGGTTTTGCCGTGGTGCTGTGGTCGCAGCAGCCGGACTACCGTCCGCTTTATGGCAGCCTGGAAGGGATGGACGCCAAACAAGTGACGGAAACCCTGACTGCCGCCAATATTCCGTACACCATGGAGCCGAACTCTGGCGCGCTGCTGGTCAAGGCCAGCGACGTGTCCCGTGCCCGTCTGCAACTGGCCCAAGCCGGTGTGGCGCCGCGTGATGCCAACGTTGGCTTTGAAATTCTCGATGGCGACCAGGGGCTGGGCACCAGCCAGTTCATGGAAGCCACCCGTTATCGCCGTGGCCTGGAAGGCGAGTTGGCGCGCACCGTGTCCAGCCTCAACAACGTAAAAGCGGCCCGTGTGCACCTGGCTATTCCGAAAAGCTCAGTGTTCGTTCGTGACGACCGCAAGCCCAGCGCTTCGGTGCTGGTAGAGCTGTATCCAGGCCGTGCGCTGGAGCCAAGTCAGGTGATGGCAATCGTCAATTTGATCGCCACCAGCGTTCCTGAATTGAGTAAATCGCAAATTACGGTGGTCGATCAGAAAGGCAACCTGCTTTCCGACCAGCAAGAACTCTCCGAGTTGACCATGGCCGGCAAGCAGTTCGACTACAGCCGGCGCATGGAAGGCATGTTCAGCCAACGCGTGGACAGCATTCTGCAACCGGTGCTCGGCGCCGGCCGCTACAAGGCCGAAGTGTCGGCAGACGTGGATTTCAGTGCGGTTGAATCGACCTCGGAAATGTTCAACCCCGACCAGCCGGCACTGCGCAGCGAACAGAAAGTAAATGAAGAGCGCTCCAGCGCAGCCGGCTCCCAAGGCATTCCCGGCGCGGTGAGCAATCAGCCACCTGGCCCGACCACCACGCCGCAGACCGCTGCCGCAGGTGCTCCGGCGCCAGCCGGCCCGATTGCCGCTGGGCAACCGCTGCTCGATGCCAATGGCACGCAGATCGTCGACCCGGCCACTGGCCAGCCTAAACTTGCGCCATACCCGGCCGACAAACGCGAGCAAGCCACCCGTAACTATGAGCTGGACCGCTCCATCAGCCACACCAAGCAGCAACAGGGCCGTCTGCGTCGCCTATCGGTAGCCGTGGTGGTTGATGACCAGGCCAAGATCAATGCACAGACCGGCGAAGTGACCCATGTGCCGTGGAGTGCCGCCGACCTGGCGCGCTTTACCCGCCTGGTGCAGGACTCGGTTGGTTTTGATGCGGCCCGTGGCGACAGCGTCAGCGTGATCAACTCGGCATTCACCGCCACCCAGGGCGAAGAGATCGAGTCGATTCCGTTCTACACCCAGCCCTGGTTCTGGGACGTGGTGAAACAGGTACTGGGCGTGTTGTTTATCCTGGTACTGGTATTTGGCGTGCTGCGTCCGGTGCTGAACAACATTACCGGTGGCGGCAAAGGCAGCAACGCCCTGGGCCACGACGGCCGCGACGGCGACGTCGAGCTGGGCGCCATGGGCGGTCTGGACGGCGAGCTGTCCGCTGATCGTGTAAGCCTCGGTGGCCCGGCCAGCATCATGCTGCCGAGCCCGTCCGAGGGGTATGATGCACAACTGAATGCGATCAAGGGTCTGGTGGCCGAAGACCCGGGTCGCGTAGCACAAGTGGTTAAAGAGTGGATTAATGCCGATGAGTGAGAACCGCGCACCTGCAGGCAAGCTGAGCAAGGTCGATAAGGCCGCGATTCTGTTGCTCTCTCTGGGCGAAACCGACGCTGCGCAGGTGCTGCGGCACCTGGGCCCGAAAGAAGTGCAAAAGGTCGGCGTGGCCATGGCGCATATGCGCAACGTGCAGAAAGAGCAGGTTGAGCAGGTGATGGGCGAGTTCGTCGAAACCGTGGGCGACCAGACCAGCGTGGGCGTCGGCGCCGATAGCTACATCCGCAAAATGCTCACTCAAGCCCTGGGCGAAGACAAAGCCGGCAGCCTGATCGACCGTATTCTGCTGGGCGGCAGTACCAGCGGCCTGGACAGCCTGAAATGGATGGAACCCCGCGCCGTTGCCGACGTGATCCGTTACGAGCACCCGCAAATTCAAGCCATCGTGGTGGCCTACCTTGACCCCGATCAGGCTGGCGAAGTGCTCGGCCACTTCGACCACAAGGTGCGCCTGGACATCGTGTTGCGCGTCTCCTCGCTCAACACCGTGCAGCCGGCGGCGCTCAAAGAACTCAACCTGATTCTCGAGAAGCAATTCTCCGGCAGCGCCAACACCTCGCGCGCCACCATGGGCGGCGTGAAGCGCGCGGCCGACATCATGAACTTCCTCGACAGCTCGGTAGAAGGGCAGTTGATGGATTCCATCCGCGAAGTGGACGAAGACCTGTCCTCGCAGATCGAAGACCTTATGTTCGTGTTCGATAACCTGGCCGATGTCGACGACCGTGGTATCCAGGCGCTGCTGCGCGAAGTATCGTCCGACGTGCTGGTACTGGCGCTCAAGGGCGCCGACGAAGCGATCAAAGAAAAGGTCTTCAAGAACATGTCCAAACGGGCGGCCGAACTACTGCGTGACGACCTTGAGGCCCGAGGCCCGGTGCGCGTCAGCGATGTCGAAGGCGCCCAGAAAGAAATTCTCACCATCGCCCGCCGCATGGCCGAAGCCGGGGAAATCGTCCTCGGTGGTAAAGGCGGCGAAGAAATGGTTTAAGGCAAAACATGAGCAACAAGGAAGGTCCAAGCGAGCTGATTCGCGCCAAGGATGTCAGTGGCCTGGCCCGCTGGGCGTTGCCCAGTTTCGACCCCGAAGGCGAGGCACCAGCCGAAGAATTGACGCCGGCCGCGACCGAGCACAGCGCGCCCGCCGCACCTGAGCCGGAAGTAAACGCTCAGGGCGAAGAGGTGCAGCTCGAAGATGTCAAACCCTTGACGCTCGATGAGCTGGAGGTCATTCGCCAGGAGGCCTACAACGAAGGGTTTTCCACCGGCGAAAAAGACGGTTTGCGTTCCGGCCAGGTAAAAGCCAAGCAGGAGGCTGACGCCGCCCTGGCCGACAAGCTGGCCAGCCTTGAACGGCTGATGACGCAATTGATGGAACCCATTGCCGAACAAGATCAGCAACTGGAAGTGGCATTGGTGCAGCTGGTCAGCAATATGACCAAGCAGGTGGTGCAGCGCGAGCTGACCACCGACTCCACCCAGATCCGCCAGGTGCTGCGCGAAGCCCTCAAGCTGCTGCCCATGGGCGCGGCCAATGTACGCATTCATATTCACCCGCAGGACTTCGAGCTGATCAAGGCCCTGCGTGATCGCCACGAAGAAACCTGGCGCCTGCTCGAAGATGAAACCCTGCAGCCCGGCGGTTGCCGCGTGGAGTCCGAGCAATCGCAAATCGACGCCACCATCGAGACCCGCCTGGCGCAGATGCTCAAGCAGCTGTTCGAACAACAGCGCGAGCAAGCCACATCGCCGGCCGAGCCGGACATCCAGATCGATCTGGACAAGCCCGAGGTCATTCATGCGACTTAACCGGCTCAGCTTCGCCAAACGCATGGCGGGCTATAACGAGGCGGTCGAGTTGCCGGCACAACCCATTGTCGAAGGCCGCCTGTTGCGCATGGTGGGCCTGACGCTGGAAGCCGAAGGCCTGCGTGCTGCCCTGGGCAGCCGTTGCCTGGTGATCAACAACGGCAGCTACCACCCGGTGCAGGTGGAAGCCGAAGTAATGGGCTTTGGTGACGGCAAAATCTTCCTGATGCCAGTCGGCAGCCTGGCCGGCATTGCCCCGGGCGCGCGGGTAGTGCCGTTGCCGGACAGCGGCCGCTTGCCGATGGGCATGACCATGCTCGGTCGTGTACTGGACGGCACCGGTCGCGCGTTGGACGGCAAGGGCGGCATGAAGGCTGAAGACTGGGTGCCGCTGGACGGCCCCACCATTAACCCGCTGAACCGCCACCCCATTGATACCCCGCTGGACGTCGGCATACGCAGCATCAACGGCCTGCTGACTGTGGGGCGTGGCCAGCGTCTGGGCCTGTTTGCCGGTACCGGCGTGGGCAAGAGCGTGCTGCTGGGCATGATGACCCGCTTTACCAACGCCGACATCATCGTGGTGGGGCTGATCGGGGAGCGCGGTCGTGAGGTGAAGGAGTTCATCGAGCACATCCTCGGCGAGGAGGGCATCAAGCGTTCGGTGGTGGTGGCATCGCCTGCCGATGACGCGCCGCTGATGCGTCTGCGCGCCGCCATGTATTGCACCCGTATTGCCGAGTACTTTCGCGACAAGGGCAAAAACGTCTTGCTGCTGATGGACTCGCTCACTCGTTTCGCCCAGGCACAACGGGAAATCGCCCTGGCCATCGGCGAGCCACCAGCCACCAAAGGGTATCCGCCGTCGGTATTTGCCAAGCTGCCCAAGCTGGTGGAGCGGGCCGGTAATGCCGAAGCTGGTGGTGGCTCCATCACCGCCTTCTACACTGTGTTATCAGAAGGCGACGATCAGCAGGACCCCATCGCCGACTCGGCGCGGGGCGTGCTTGATGGTCACTTTGTATTGTCCCGGCGCCTGGCCGAAGAAGGCCATTACCCGGCCATCGATATCGAAGCCTCCATCAGCCGGGTGATGCCGGCGGTGGTGGACGCCGAACATATGCGCAATGCGCAACGCTTCAAGCAACTGTGGTCGCGCTACCAGCAAAGCCGCGATTTGATCAGCGTCGGCGCTTATGTGCCCGGCGGCGACCCGGAAACCGACTTGGCCATTTCCCGCCACGCCGCAATGGTCAGTTACCTGCGTCAGGGGCTCAACGACAATGAAAGCCTGCAGAAAAGCAAAGAAGCCCTCGCCGCGGTGTTTGGTCCCGCGCCGCCGCCCCGTTGATAGGCTGCCAAGGATTACGCGTTAAATGGCTTTGCCCAGTCGAGCTTCACGCCTGGCCCCGGTGGTGGACATGGCCGAACGCGAAGAGCGTGATGCCGCGCGCAACCTTGGCCAATGCCAGACCCAGGTCAACCAGGCCGAAGGCAAACTCCAAGACCTGCACCGCTACCTGGGCGACTACCAGCAGCAGTGGATTACCGAGGGCAAGAACGGGGTTTCCGGGCAGTGGATGATGAACTACCAGCGCTTTTTGTCGCAGCTGGAAACCGCCATCAAACAGCAGAACCAGAGCGTGGAATGGCACCGCAACAACCTCCATCAGGCGCGGGAACTGTGGCAGCAGAAATACGCAAGGCTTGAGGGCCTGCGCAAGCTGGTGCAGAAGTACATGGACGAAGCCCGTGTGGCCGCCGACAAGCGCGAACAGAAATTGCTCGACGAGTTATCACAGCGGCTGTTGCAACGTGAGCGCAATTGATTTCTGCTGCTAGAGTGTTTGAAGCTACAAGCGTTTGTGTTGTCAGGCTTTTTCGCGTTATCACTCACTTGGTTTTTTTTGGGGTAGAGGAGCTTCCATGGCCATCACTTCATTGCCGTCCAGCGACGGGCAAGAGCTGACCATTCGCATTCAGGGACGTTTCGATTTCGGCGCCCACCAAGCATTTCGCGATTCCTACGAGCGCATCAATTTCACGCCCAAGCGCTATGTGGTCGACCTCGATCACACCACCTACCTGGACAGCTCGGCGCTGGGCATGCTGCTGCTTCTACGTGACCACGCCGGCGGTGACCATGCGCAGATCAGCCTGGTGAACTGCAACGCCGACGTGCGCAAGATCCTCGCCATTTCCAACTTCGAACAATTGTTCAAGATCATCTGAGTTCCGTTGAGCATGGACGCACGTCTGTCCATCCTGATCGCCGAAGATAACGCCGCCGACCGCATGCTGCTGTCGAGCATCATCAGCCGTCAGGGCCATCGAGTGCTCACCGCCAGCAACGGGCTGGAGGCGGTGGCCATGTTCGACCAGGAGCAGCCGGACCTGGTGTTGATGGACGCCCTGATGCCGGTGATGGACGGCTTCGAAGCGGCGCGGCGCATCAAGCTCAAGGCAGGCGAAGCGCTGGTGCCGATCATTTTTCTCACCTCGCTCACCGAAGGCGAAGCCTTGGTGCGTTGCCTGGAAGCCGGCGGTGACGACTTTCTCGCCAAGCCTTACAACCGGGTGATTCTCGACGCCAAGATCAAGGCCATGGACCGCCTGCGCCGCCTGCAGGCCACGGTGCTTGAACAGCGCGACCTGATCGCCCGGCACAACGAGCACCTGCTCAACGAGCAGCGGGTAGCCAAGGCGGTGTTCGACAAAGTGGCCCATTCGGGCTGCCTGAATGCGCCCAATATCCGCTACCTGCAATCGCCGTTTGCCGTATTCAACGGCGACCTGCTGCTGGCTGCCTTCAAACCTTCCGGTGGAATGCACGTGCTGCTAGGCGACTTCACCGGCCACGGTCTGCCGGCGGCGATTGGCGCCATGCCGCTGGCCGAAGTGTTTTATGGCATGACGGCCAAGGGCTATTCGCTGTCGGAAATTCTTCGCGAGGTGAACGCCAAGCTCAAACGCATTCTGCCGGTGGGCGTGTTCTGCTGCGCCACGCTGCTTAACCTGAGCTTTCAGCGCCGTATCGTCGAGGTGTGGAACGGTGGCCTGCCCGATGGTTACGTGCACCGTATCGCCACTGGCGAGCGTTTGCCGCTGGTGTCGCGGCATTTGCCATTGGGCGTGTTGGAGCCGTCGGACTTCAACGACGCCTGCGAGATTTACCCGATGGAGTTGGGCGATCGGGTGTTTCTGCTCTCCGATGGTGTGCTGGAAACCAGCAACCCGGCCGAGCAGCTGTTTGGTGAGTCGCGCCTGCTGAATGTATTTGCTGCCAATCGCCAACCCGATTTGCTCTTCGATGAAATCCAACAGGCGCTCAGCGCCTTTCGCGGCAAGGCGCAAGACGATGTGAGCATGGTCCAGGTGTGCCTGGTGGAGGCCGAGTCCCTGCCACGTCCACCGCTGGCCTTTGCCGATAGCGGCCAGAGCAGCCCATTGGATTGGGCCGCCAGCTTCGAATTTCGCGCGCAGACCCTCAAACGCTTCAACCCGCTGCCGTTTCTGTTGCAGCTGCTGCTGGAAGTGCAGGGCCTGCGTCTGCAAGGCGGGGCGCTGTACAGCGTGCTGGCCGAGCTGTACTCCAATGCCCTGGAACATGGGGTGCTGGGGCTGGACTCGCAACTCAAATGCGATGCCCCAGGCTTTGCCCATTACTACCGCGAGCGCACGCGACGCCTGGCCGAGCTGGACCAGGGCTATGTGCGGTTTCACCTGCAACTGCTGCCCGAAGCGAGCGGCGGGCGGCTGGTGATCAAGGTTGAGGACAGCGGCACGGGCTTTGATGTGCAACAGGTGTTGGAACGCCAGCGCACGGCGCAGAGTCTATCGGGACGGGGTCTGGGTCTGATCCGCCGACTAACCGAGCGCTCTACCTGGGCCGCAGACGGACGTGGCGTGAGCGTGGAGTTCTCGTGGAACGATCAGGCATAATCGCTCGCGTGTTGCTCAGGGAGAGATCCGGTGGCTGATATTCATCTCGACAGCGCCGTACTGGCGGGTTTGCAAGACATCATGGAAGCCGAGTACCCGCTCTTGCTCGATACCTTTATCGCCGATTCCGAAGAGCGTCTGCGCCTGCTGCACGAAGCCCTGGCCAACAGCGACGCCCACGAGCTGCGCCTGGCCGCCCACAGCTTCAAAGGAAGTTGCAGCAATATGGGTGCGCCGGCCCTGGCGCTTTTGTGCAAGCAACTGGAAGACGACTCGCGCAACGCCGATGTACTGGTCGAGGCGCCAGCGGTGCTTGAGCAGATCGAACGCGAATTCGCCATTGTGCGCATCCTCCTCAAGTCCGAACGCCAGCGTTTTTCTTCGCTCTGAATTGAATTAGAAAACGTAGCGAGCGAAGGCCAGGCAAGGCAAAAGCAGACGAGTAAGCGGAGTTGGCTGTAGCCGATGAGCATTGCGAGTCTGTTTTTAACGCCGCATGGCCGAGCGCAGTAGTTTTCAAGGCTGATACAGAGTTGGCCCAAGGCTTGCTACCTCTCCTGCACGACCCATCCGCACGGAGAGAGTGCTAAATGTCCGTTGCCTCAGATCCACTCCTGAATTCCGCCCCGGTGGCCAAGCCACAGGCAGCGTCTGCCAAACCTCAGCCCAAACAGGCCGAGCCCAGCAAGGACGATGCTTCCAGCTTTGCCAACGTGTACGCCAAGGAACGTCAGGACAAGGCTGTCGACCGCCATGAAGCGGCGACCAAGGCCAAGAATTCCAAGGCCAATGACAAGGCTGACGATAAAGAACCGGCCGCCGAAACACCGGCAGCGGCAACCACTGCAGAGCCGGCAGTTGCCGATAGCGGCAATCCCTTGCCGACTGACCAGGCGCCGGCCGATCCGGTGATCGACCCGATGATTCTCCTGGCCATGGCCGGGCAGCAAATGCAGCAGCCGACCACCGAAGACAGCGCCTTGCCGACCACGGGCGAAGGCGATGCGGCGCTTGAGATTCCGCTGTCGCTCACAGGCCTGGCTACGCCCCAGATCACCCAGACTGAAGACAACGGCCACGACCCGCAGGTGGACGCCATGAGCGAGCTACCGGGTGTCGATCTGGTTTTGGACCTGGCAGCTAAAGCGCAAGCCGCCGTGCAGAAGGCTGGCACCAACCCGTCGGCGGCCCAGGCGGGGCAGACCGGGGGGCAGGACTTCGCTGCAGCCATGGCGCAGCTAACAGCCAACCCCGAAGGCGGGGAGAGCAAGGTGACTGATGAGCTGGCCCTGTTTGAACAAGGCAAAGACGGCATCGAGGCGTTGAAAGACAGCAATGCCGATCTGCATATCGACGCCTCCGCCAGCAAGCTCAATGCCCTCAACCAGGCGATAAACCAGCAGGTCACCCAGGCTCAGCGTACGCCGCTGGTGCCGGGCGCGCCGGTGTCCATGCAGCAAGGCGTATGGACCGACGAGGTGGTGGACAAGGTGATGTGGATGTCCAGCCAGAACCTTAAGTCGGCTGACATCGCCCTCGATCCGCCAGACCTCGGCCGCCTCGAGGTGCGCATCAACATGGCTCAGGACGCGGCCACTCAGGTGACCTTCGCCAGCCCCCATATGGCTGTGCGCGATGCGGTGACTGAATCGATGCAACGCCTGCGCGACATGTTCACCCAGCAAGGCATGACCATGGACGTCAACGTCTCCGACCAGTCGCTGAACCGCGGCTGGAACGGCCAGAACGGCAACGACGGGCAGCAGAGCCGGGGCGATTCGGGCCGTAACAGCTTTGGAGGGGGAGATGAGGACATCAGCATTGGTACCAGCGAAATCCGCAGCAGCGGTTCGGTGGCCGGTGGTCGCGGTCTGGTCGACTATTACGCCTGACCCTCGCCGCACCGGGGTGAACTAGACTGACAACGCCCGCTTGCCGTACTGGCAAGCGGGCGTTCTTGTTTCTGCGCCCCCAGCAAGCGCTGCGCTAGAAAAAAGGCCGGACGGAAAACCGGCGCAGGGCAAAGTTGCTGGTATATTCCCCGGCAATGTTGGTGGTATCCACTGGGGCGCAATTGTCGTGCAAAACAGCTTGTTAGCCAGCGTGCCTGGCAAGCTGGCATAACACTTGCTCCTAACCCTTTGAACACGGATAGAATTCCGATCAGTGACGGATTATTGGCATGGCTAAGAAAGAGAAAGCAGCACCACCGGCCGATGGCGCCGCGCCGGCGCCCGGCAAGGGCAAGCTGAAGCTGATCATTCTGATCGTGGTGGGTCTGCTGATTGCCATTGGTGGCTCCGTGGGCGCTACCTGGTTTTTCCTGCACAAGAGCGCACCGCCTGCAGCTGAAGTCGGCAAGGAAGGTGAACAAGCCGAGGGTGAAGAGGGTAAAGGCCCGGACGGCAAACCCCTCAAGAAAGAAGCGATTTACGAGGTGCTGGCCCCGGCCTTTATCGTCAACTTCAACGTTAATGGTCGTCAGCGCTATATGCAGGTCAGCGTCGCCCTGATGGCCCGCGATCAGGCCAAGCTCGATGCGCTCAAGGCCCATATGCCTGTGCTGCGCAACAACCTGGTGTTGCTGTTCTCCGGGCAAAGTTTTGACAACCTGGCAACGCCTGTCGGCAAGGAAATGCTGCGTCAGCTGGCCACCGCCAGCGTGCAGGAGTTGGCCAAGAAAGAAGTCGGCGACACCACCGTCGAGCAAGTGCTGTTCACTAACATCGTTCTTCAATAATCCCGTTTCCAAAAAACTGTCAGTAGGTAACTCACATGGCCGTCCAAGACCTGTTGTCCCAGGATGAAATCGATGCCCTGTTGCATGGTGTCGACGACGGCGCGGTGGAAACCGAAGACGCCGCCATCCCCGGCAGCGTCAAGAGTTACGACCTCTCCAGCCAGGACCGCATCGTGCGCGGGCGCATGCCCACCCTGGAAATGATCAACGAGCGGTTCGCCCGTTACACCCGCATCAGCATGTTCAACCTGCTGCGCCGCTCCGCCGACGTGGCGGTAGGCGGTGTGCAGGTGATGAAGTTCGGCGAATACGTGCACTCGCTGTACGTGCCCACCAGCCTCAACCTGGTGAAGATGAAGCCGCTGCGCGGCACCGGCCTGTTTATTCTCGACGCCAAGCTGGTGTTCAAGCTGGTGGACAACTTCTTCGGCGGTGACGGCCGCCACGCCAAGATCGAAGGCCGTGAGTTCACCCCCACGGAACTGCGCGTTGTGCGCATGGTGCTCGACCAGGCGTTTATCGACCTGAAAGAAGCCTGGCACGCGGTGCTGGATGTGAACTTCGAGTACATGAACTCGGAAGTGAACCCGGCGCTGGCCAACATCGTCAGCCCCAGCGAAGTGGTGGTGGTGTCGACCTTCCATATCGAACTGGACGGCGGTGGCGGCGACCTGCACGTGACCATGCCGTATTCGATGATCGAACCGATCCGCGACATGCTCGACGCCGGCTTTCAGTCCGACGTGGACGACCAGGACGAGCGCTGGGTCAAGGCCCTGCGCGAAGACATCCTCGACGTCAGTGTGCCCCTGGGCGCCACCATTGCCCGTCGTCAGCTCAAGCTGCGCGACATTCTGCATATGCAGCCGGGCGATGTGATTCCCGTGGACATGCCCGAAGAAATGATCATGCGCGCCAGCGGCGTACCGGCCTTCAAGGTCAAGCTTGGCGCGCACAAAGGTAACCTGGCTTTCCAGGTGCTGGAACCCATTGAACGCTGATTGCAGCACCCCTTTATTTAGCACCGCACCGGTTAAGGCAAGGCGAGGAACACATGGCAGACGAAGAAGAAACCTCCCCCGAAGAGCAGGCCCTGGCAGACGAATGGGCTGCTGCGCTCTCCGAGGCTGGCGACGCGAACCAGGACGACATTGACGCGATGCTCAACCAGAGCGCCGGCGCCTCCAATTCCGCGCCGCGTGCGCCGATGGAAGAGTTCGGCAGCGCGCCGAAGAACAACCTGCCGGTGAGCATGGAAGGGCCGAACCTGGATGTGATTCTGGACATTCCGGTTTCTATTTCCATGGAAGTGGGCAACACCGAAATCACCATTCGCAATCTGCTGCAGCTTAATCAGGGCTCGGTGATCGAGCTCGACCGCCTGGCCGGCGAGCCGCTGGATGTGCTGGTCAATGGCACCCTGATTGCCCACGGCGAAGTGGTGGTGGTGAACGAGAAGTTCGGCATCCGCCTGACCGACGTGATCAGCCCAAGCGAACGAATCAAGAAGCTGCGCTAACCCATGACCACTCTGTATTCACGTTTGCCGATGGCGCTGTTGGCCTCGGCACTGCCGCTGCTGGCGCAGGCCGCCGAGCCCGGCAAACCCATCGCCACGCCGATGGCCGAAGGGCATATGGGCGGCCAGCTGGTGCAGGTGCTGCTGGGCCTTTTGCTGGTGATCGGCATGATTTTCGTGCTGGCCTGGCTGCTGCGCCGGGTGCAGCAGATCGGCCCGCGTGGCGGCCAGGTGATCAAGCTGGTGGCCAGTCAAGCGCTAGGCCCGCGTGATCGGCTGGTGTTGGTGCAGGTGGGCAGTGAACAGATTTTGCTCGGCCTGAGTGCCGGTCGCATTACCCCGTTGCACACCCTGAAAGAGCCGGTGCACGTCGCCGATACCGAAGCGGCCACGCCAGAGTTCGCCCAGCGCCTGATGGAGCTGTTGGGCAAGGACCAGAAGGACAAACCTTGATGAGTGCGTTGCGTCTGCTGCTGGCCATTGGATTGAGCCTGGCGGCACCGATGGTATTGGCCGCCGACCCGTTGACCATGCCGGCCATC
This sequence comes from Pseudomonas turukhanskensis, assembly GCF_027922365.1. Lineage (GTDB taxonomy): Bacteria > Pseudomonadota > Gammaproteobacteria > Pseudomonadales > Pseudomonadaceae > Aquipseudomonas > Aquipseudomonas turukhanskensis. The sequence goes on along the minus strand of NZ_BSFN01000022.1, from coordinate 40,293 downwards.
ACCATGACCACCAACCCGGCAGGGCAGCAGGAATATTCGGTCAGCCTGCAGATTCTGCTGATCATGACGGCGCTGACGTTTATCCCGGCGTTCGTCATGCTGATGACCAGCTTTACCCGCATCATCATTGTGTTCTCGATTTTGCGTCAGGCCCTGGGCTTGCAGCAGACGCCGTCCAACCAGATCCTCACCGGCATGGCGCTGTTTCTCACCATGTTCATCATGGCGCCGGTGTTCGACCAGGTGAACAGGGACGCCTTGCAGCCGTACCTGAACCAGCAGATGACCGCACCGGAAGCGATTGCCAAGGCCGAAGTGCCGGTGAAGAACTTTATGCTGTCGCAGACGCGCTCCTCGGACCTGGAGCTGTTTATGCGCCTGTCCAAGCGCACCGATATTCCTTCGGCTGACCAGGCGCCGTTGACCATTCTGGTGCCGGCATTCGTGACCTCGGAGCTGAAGACCGCCTTCCAGATCGGTTTCATGATCTTTATTCCGTTTCTGATCATCGACCTGGTGGTCGCCAGTATCCTGATGGCGATGGGCATGATGATGCTGTCGCCGCTGATCATTTCCCTGCCGTTCAAGATCATGCTGTTCGTTCTGATCGATGGCTGGGCCCTTATCATCGGCACCTTGGCGAGCAGCTTTGGCGGCACGTAGCCGGCCCGAGCCAGGAGAACGCACATGACTCCCGAAGTAGCGGTAGACCTGTTCCGCGAAGCGCTGTGGCTAACCGCCGTGATGGTGGCCATTCTGGTGGTGCCGAGCCTGGTGGTGGGCCTGATAGTGGCGATGTTCCAGGCGGCCACGCAGATCAACGAACAAACCCTGAGCTTTCTGCCGCGCCTGCTGGTGATGCTGGTAACCCTGATCTGGGCAGGCCCCTGGCTGATCCGCTCGTTCATGGAATACATCACCAACCTGTACACCAACATTCCTTACGTCATCGGCTAGGCCATGTTCGAGCTGAGCAGTGAGCAAATCGGCGGCTGGGTGGGCGGTTTTATTCTGCCGTTCTTCCGTATCGCCGGCCTGCTGATGACCATGCCCATCATTGGTACCCAACTGGTGCCGATGCGCGTGCGTATCTACCTGTCGCTGGCCTTTACCCTGGTGATCTACCCCAACCTGCCGGCGGCCCAGCCGCTGGATGCTATCAACGTGGGCGCGGTGTTTCTGATCGCCAAGGAAATCCTTATCGGCGTGATGCTCGGCTTTGTGTTGCAGCTGTTTTTCCACGCGTTCGTGATTGCCGGGCAGATTCTGGCCACGCAGATGGGCTTTGGTTTTGCCTCGATGGTGGACCCCACCAACGGCGTGTCGGTGGCAGTCATCGGCCAGTTTTACACCATGATGGTGACCTTGCTGTTTCTGGCCATGAACGGCCACCTGGTGACCTTCGAAATCATGGCCGAAAGCTTTGTGACCATGCCCGTTGGCACCGGGCTTACCACCAACCATTTCTGGAATATCGCCACCAGCCTGGGCTGGGTGCTGGCCGCCGGCTTGTTGCTGGTGCTGCCGGCCATTACCGCGCTCTTGGTGGTGAACATCGCCTTCGGCGTGATGACCCGTGCGGCGCCGCAGCTGAATATTTTCTCCATCGGTTTTCCGCTCACCCTGGTGATGGGCTTTGTGATCATCTGGATCAGCCTGTCGGACTTTCTCTCTCACTATCAGGCGATGGTCACCGACTGTCTGCAGCTGCTACGTGAACTGGTACAGGCGAAATAAGCCATGGCCGAAAACGAGAATGGCGCGGAGAAGAGTGAAGAGCCCACGGACAAGCGACGCCGCGAGTCGCGAGAGAAGGGCCAGATTGCGCGTTCGCGCGAGCTCAATACCTTTGCCGTGCTGGTAGCAGGCGTTGGCGGGCTGATGAGTTATGGCGGCGCCATTGGCAACGCCATGATCGACATCATGAAAGACAACTTCACCTTGAGCCGCGAACTGCTGATGAACGACGGCAGCATGGCGCTGCAATTCGAAAACGCCGTATACATCGCCCTGATGGCGTTGTTTCCGTTGTTTATCGTGCTGCTGGTGGCTTCCATCCTCGGGCCCATCGCTCTGGGCGGCTGGTTGTTCTCGGCGCAATCGATGGCGCCCAACTTCGGCCGCATGAACCCGCTGCCGGGCCTCAAACGGATGTTCTCGGCCAAGGCTGGCCTGGAGCTGCTCAAAGCGCTGGCCAAGTTCGTGCTGGTGCTGATCGTGGCATTGGTGGTGCTCAAGGCCGATACCCGCGACTTGCTGGCCCTGGCCAATGAGCCGTTGGAGTCGGCGATTCTGCACAGCATCACGGTGGTGGGGCGCAGCGCCATGTGGATGGCGTGGGGGCTGCTGTTTATCGTCGCCGTCGATGTGCCGTTCCAGCTCTACGACAATCGGCAAAAAATGCTGATGACCAAGCAGGAAGTGCGCGACGAGTACAAAGACAGCGAAGGCAAGCCCGAGGTTAAACAGCGTATCCGCCAAATGCAGCGCGAGATGGCCGAACGCCGCATGATGGCCGCCGTGCCGCAGGCCGACGTGGTAATCACCAACCCGACGCACTTTGCCGTGGCGCTCAAGTACGACCCCTTGACCGGCGGTGCGCCGGTGCTTCTGGCCAAGGGCGGCGACTTTATGGCCCTGAAAATTCGCGAGATTGCCAACGAGCACAAGGTGATGGTGCTGGAATCGCCAGGCCTGGCGCGGGCGATTTTCCACTCCACGGAACTGGATCGGGAGATTCCCGCCGGGTTGTACCTGGCCGTGGCGCAGGTGCTCGCGTACGTGTATCAGCTTCGCCAATTCCGTTCTGGCAAGGGCAAGCGCCCCGATCCATTGAAAGACCTCCCCATCCCGCCAGATCTTCGTCGCGATGAGTAACTAACCGATTGGCTGCGCGTCGGCGGGGCTGCGTTAAACACACTTTTTGAATGCTCATTGGCTACAGCCAACTGCGCTTAAAAAACTGTTTTTGCCTTGCCCCGCTCTAGCTCGCTCAATCTCGATTTGCAGTGATTTTCCCGCTACCGCTGGATGCGCACAGCACACCCTGCGAAATCAAAAAAGTTACGGCGCCAAAGTTGGACGACTTCTTGCAAAAGCCCCGCTATCGACGCGTTTGCGTCAAAAGTTTGAATGGCGAGGAAAGGGCTTGTGGCAATAGATCGCACACAACTGATCGGTGATGTGAAGACCAACCTGGCGGGTTTGCGCCACGGCAACATCGGTATTCCGTTGTTGCTGATGGTGATGCTCGGCATGGTCATGTTGCCGGTGCCGCCGTTTTTGCTGGACGTGTTGTTTACCTTCAGCCTGGCCTTGGCCATCGTCGTGCTGCTGGTGGCGATCTACGCCTTGCGACCACTGGACTTCGCCGTATTCCCGACCATTCTGCTGGCCGCCACCTTGCTGCGCCTGGGGCTTAACGTAGCCTCCACGCGGGTGGTACTGCTGCACGGTCAGGAAGGCCACGACGCGGCCGGTAAGGTGATTCAGGCCTTCGGTGAGGTGGTGATCGGCGGTAACTACGTGGTCGGTATCGTGGTGTTCGCCATCTTGATGATCATCAACTTCGTGGTGGTCACCAAGGGTGCCGGGCGTATTTCCGAGGTAAGCGCACGTTTCACCCTGGACGCCATGCCCGGTAAGCAAATGGCCATCGACGCCGACCTCAACGCTGGCCTGATCGATCAGGTACAAGCCAAGCTGCGCCGAAGTGAAGTGGCGCAGGAAGCCGACTTCTACGGCTCCATGGATGGTGCGAGCAAGTTCGTACGCGGTGACGCCGTTGCCGGCTTGCTGATTCTGTTTATCAACCTGATCGGTGGTATGGCCATCGGTATCGTTCAGCACGACCTGAGTTTTGGCGATGCGGGCCGTATCTACACCCTGCTGACCATCGGTGACGGTCTGGTGGCGCAGATTCCGTCGCTGCTGCTATCGACCGCTGCTGCGATCATGGTGACCCGTGTTTCCAGCTCCGAAGACATGGGCCAGCAGGTCACCCGGCAGATGTTCGCTTCACCCAAAGCGCTGGGCGTTGCGGCCGGGCTGATCATCGTCATGGGCCTGGTGCCCGGCATGCCGCATTTCTCGTTTCTGAGCCTGGGCCTGATCGCCGCCGCTGGCGCCTACTGGATCGCCAACAAGCAGCGCAAAGTCAAAGTGGCTGAAGTGGCCGAGGTGCAACGCCAACAGGAGTTGCTGCCGGCCCAGCGTGCCCAGGAAGTCAAAGAACTGGGCTGGGATGACGTAACGCCGGTGGATATGGTCGGCCTGGAAGTGGGCTATCGCCTGATTCCGCTGGTGGACCGCAACCAGGGCGGCCAGTTGCTGGCGCGGATCAAGGGCGTACGCAAAAAGCTCTCGCAAGAGATGGGTTTTCTAATGCCCTCGGTGCATATCCGCGACAACCTCGACCTGCAGCCTAACGCCTACCGCCTGACGCTGATGGGCGTGAGCCTGGCTGAAGCCGAGATCTACCCGGACCGCGAGCTGGCCATCAACCCTGGCCAGGTATTCGGCACCTTGAATGGCGTGGCCGCCAAAGATCCGGCGTTCGGGCTGGAGGCAGTGTGGATCGACCAGTTTCAGCGCGATCAGGCGCAATCGCTCGGCTACACGGTGGTGGATGCCAGCACCGTGGTTGCTACCCACCTCAACCAGGTGCTGCATAAACACGCCCACGAGCTGTTGGGCCACGAGGAAGTGCAGCAGTTGCTGCAACTGCTGGCCAAGGCCTCGCCGAAGCTGGCTGAAGAGCTGGTGCCGGGTGCGGTGTCGTTGTCAACGCTGCTGAAGGTATTGCAGTCGCTGTTGCAAGAGCAGGTACCGGTGCGGGATATCCGTTCCATCGCCGAGGCGATCACCAATGTGAAGAGTCAAGATCCCGCCGCGATGGTGGCGGCGGTACGCGTCGCGCTGTCACGCTCAATCGTGCAAAGCATTGTGGGACTAGAGCCGGAGCTGCCTGTGATCACCCTTGAACCCAGGTTGGAACAGATATTGCTCAATAGCCTACAGAAGGCTGGGCAAGGCTCCGAGGATGGCATTCTCCTGGAGCCAAGCATGGCCGAGAAGCTGCAGCGTTCCCTGGTGGACGCTGCGCAACGTCAGGAAATGCTCGGCAAGCCAGCCATCCTGCTGGTAGCCGGTCCGGTTCGGGCGATGCTCTCGCGGTTCGCACGGTTGGCAGTACCGACCATGCACGTGTTGGCTTACCAGGAAATCCCAGACAACAAGCAGGTCACCATCGTTGCCACGGTGGGTCAGAACTGAACTGAGGCTTAGGTCATGCAAGTTAAACGCTTTTTCGCCGCCGATATGCGTCAAGTCATGAAATTGGTTCGCGATGAGCTGGGCGCCGATGCGTCCATCATCGGCACTCGCCGGGTAGCCGGGGGCGTGGAATTGACCGCCGCCCTGGACTACCAGGCGCCGGTGATGCCTGCGCGTCAGCCCAACCCTGAGCTTGAGGTGGAGCTGCGTCGTACGCAGTCGATGCTGGTGTCGGCCCACGCTGACCTGGCCACCCGTGTGTCTGGCGAAAAAATGAAAGACGGCCAGCTGTTTGCCAATGAGTCCATCGTGGCACCTGAGCTGCCGGCATCCTTTGTCCGTCCGGAGCGGCCAAAGCCTGCCGCTGCGCCGGCACCGGCACCGGCACCGGCACCTGCAATGGCGGTGGCAACCGACCAGCGCAGCCTGGATGCCGTGCGTTTCGAATTGAACGGCCTGCGTGAGCTGATTGAAGTGCAACTGGGCTCCATGGCCTGGGGTCAGATGCAAAGTCGCCGTCCGCAACAGGCTGCGCTGTGGCGCCGCCTGCAGCGCATGGGCCTGCCAGCCGAGCTGTCGCGCGTGCTGCTGGAGCGGGTGAGCAAGGTGCCGGAGCAGCGTCAAGCCTGGCGCATGATCCTCGCTCACCTGGCCCACGCGATCAAAACGCCCAAGGTCGAGCCATTGGAGGAGGGCGGTGTGATTGCCCTGGTGGGCCCGGCTGGTATGGGTAAAACCACTACACTGGCAAAAATGGCTGCCCGTTATGTACTGAAGTACGGCGCCCAGCACGTGGCACTGGTAAGCATGGACAGCTACCGCATTGGCGCTCAGGAGCAGTTGAAAACCTTGGGCCGCATTCTGAATGTGTCGGTGACTCAGGTAGACCCGGGCCAGTCGCTGACCCAGGCGCTGGAGCCCTTGGCGCGCAAGCGTGTGGTGTTGATCGACACCGCCGGCCTGCCTGGCAATGACCCGGCGCTGCACATGCAGTTGGAAACCTTGGCCGGTCGTGGGGTCAAATCGAGAAATTATCTGGTTTTGGCAGCTACCAGCCAGAGCCAAGTGCTCAAGGCCGCCTACCATAGCTATAAGCGTTGCGGTCTGACTGGCTGTATCCTTACCAAGGCCGATGAAGCGACCAGCCTGGGTGAAGTTATAAGTCTGGCTATAAGCCAGCATCTACCGGTAGCCTATCTGGCAGATGGCCCGCGGATTCCGGATGATTTGCACGTAGCGCGCAGTCACCAGTTGGTAAGCCGTGCAGTGAGCCTGCAAGCGCCGCAGGAACCGAGTGAAGATGCAATGGCCGACATGTTCGCCGGCCTGTATCAGAACCCGGCACGCCGGGCAGGTTGAACGCGCTTGTTGGCGCGTTGGTAATAAAGTTTTAAACCGTTCGGGTCGCCCTTTAAGGGCACCGGGGCGTAATCAGCCAAGTGGCCCCAGTCGAAGCTAGACAAGGTGTGTGGATAACATGGGTATGCATCCCGTACAGGTGATCGCGGTGACCGGCGGCAAAGGTGGCGTCGGCAAGACCAATGTATCGGTCAATCTCTCCCTGGCCCTGGCCGACCTCGGTCGGCGGGTGATGCTGATGGATGCCGACCTGGGCTTGGCCAACGTGGACGTGCTGCTGGGCCTGTCGGCCAAGCGCACGCTGGCAGATGTCATCAGCGGCGAGTGCGAATTGCGCGATGTGCTGCTGCAAGGCCCGGGCGGTATTCGCATCGTGCCGGCAGCCTCCGGTACACAAAGCATGGTGCAGCTCACGCCCATGCAGCACGCTGGCCTGATCCAGGCGTTCAGCGATATCAGCGATAACCTCGATGTATTGGTGATCGACACCGCCGCCGGTATCGGCGATGCGGTCGTGAGCTTTGTGCGCGCGGCCCAGGAGGTGATTGTGGTGGTGTGCGATGAGCCCACGTCCATCACCGACGCCTACGCCCTGATCAAGCTGCTGAACCGCGACCACGGCATGAGCCGTTTCCGCGTATTGGCCAACATGGCCCATAGCCCGCAGGAAGGTCGCAACCTGTTTGCTAAGCTGACTAAGGTGACTGACCGTTTTCTCGATGTCGCCCTGCAGTACGTCGGCGCTGTGCCTTACGACGAATCGGTACGCAAGGCAGTGCAGAAGCAGCGTGCAGTTTATGAGGCCTTCCCTCGTTCCAAGTGCGCACTGGCATTCAAGGCCATCGCGCAGAAGGTCGATACCTGGCCGTTACCAGCCAACCCACGCGGGCATCTGGAGTTTTTCGTGGAGCGTTTGGTACAGCAACCGCTAGCTGATACGGCCGTATGACATCAGGCAATGGGCTCCGTATGTATAGCAAGGCACAGGCGCAGGACTCCCAGCACCAGTTGATCGAGCGTTACGCCCCACTGGTCAAACGCATCGCCTACCACTTGCTGGCACGTTTGCCGGCAAGCGTGCAGGTGGAAGATCTGATTCAGGCCGGCATGATCGGCCTGCTCGAAGCCTCGAAAAAATACGACTCCAGCAAAGGCGCCAGTTTTGAAACTTTCGCCGGCATTCGCATACGCGGATCTATGCTGGATGAAGTGCGCAAGGGCGATTGGGCACCTCGTTCGGTGCACCGCAACAGTCGCATGGTCAGTGACGCAATCCGAAAAATTGAAGCCAGAACGGGTAGAGACGCTAAAGATCAAGAAGTTGCGGCCGAACTCCAATTGAGTCTCGAGGATTACTACGGCATTCTTGGCGACACTTTGGGCAGTCGCCTGTTCAGTTTCGACGACCTTCTTCAGGACGGCGAGCACACGGGTCTGCGTGAAGACGCTGGCATTACCCACTTCGAGCCTTCGCGCGATCTGGAAGATGAACGTTTCCAATCAGCATTGGCAGCGGCCATTTCCGGGCTGCCGGAGCGCGAACAGTTGGTGTTGTCGCTGTATTACGACGAAGAACTGAATCTCAAGGAAATTGGCGAAGTGCTGGGGGTCAGCGAATCGCGGGTCAGCCAGTTGCATAGCCAGTGTGCCGCTCGTTTGCGTGCACGCTTGAGCGAGTGGCGCGCTAGCTGAGCGGTACTGCCAGTTTCTCGATTCAACGCGCATCCAGGTGCTGGGTGCGTTTAGGACTGTACGGAGGTCGACTTGGACAAAAACATGAAAATCCTCATCGTTGACGACTTCTCAACGATGCGACGGATCATCAAGAACCTCTTGCGCGACTTGGGATTCACCAACACCGCTGAGGCAGATGACGGAACAACGGCTCTACCCATGCTGCATAGCGGCAGCTTCGACTTTCTCGTGACTGACTGGAACATGCCGGGTATGACCGGTATCGACCTCTTGCGCGCGGTTCGCGCCGATGACCGTCTCAAGCACCTGCCGGTGCTGATGGTGACCGCCGAAGCCAAGCGCGACCAGATTATCGAAGCGGCGCAAGCCGGGGTGAACGGGTATGTAGTCAAACCGTTCACGGCGCAGGTTCTGAAAGAGAAGATCGAAAAAATCTTCGAGCGTGTTAACGGCTGATCCCGGCCGTGGGGGCAATATGGCGCACGACGATATACCCATGGGCGACCTCGAGTCGTCCCTAAAAACCAATGCCCGAGAGCTCGTTGAGAGCCTTGAAAAAGGTAATTTTGGCGACGCGGTTCAGCTTATCCATGAGCTCAATAAAGTCCGTGACCGTGGGCTTTACCACGAGGTTGGCAAACTGACGCGTGAGCTGCACAACGCCATCGTCAATTTTCAGCTCGACCCTCGCGTGCCGCACGCCAAGGAAGTGTCGCAAATCACCGACGCCACCGAACGCCTGAACTATGTTGTGACGATGACCGAGAAAGCGGCCAATCGCACCATGGATCTGGTGGAGCAGAGTGCGCCGCTGGTGAACGACCTCAATGACGATGCCACCGCACTGAGCGCCGACTGGGGCCGTTTCATGCGCCGCGAGCTGGGCGCCGAAGCCTTCCGCGAGCTGGCCAAGCGCATCGAGCTGTTTCTGGCCCGTAGCGAACGCGACAGCAGCAAGTTGTCGGGCCACCTCAACGACATTCTGCTGGCGCAGGACTACCAGGACCTTACCGGTCAGGTGATCAAGCGCGTTACGCAACTGGTAACCGAAGTCGAAGCCAACCTGCTGAAACTGGTGCTTATGGCCAGCCAGGTAGACCGTTTCGCCGGCATTGAGCACGACCATTCCGTGCTACGCGCCGAGCAAGAACAACAAAAAGAGCCTTCTCGTGGTGAAGGTCCGCAGATTCATGCCGATAAGCGTGAGGATGTCGCCTCTAATCAGGATGACGTCGACGATCTGCTATCCAGTCTAGGGTTCTAGGGAGCACACCAATGAGCTTCGGCGCCGATGAAGAAATCCTCCAGGACTTCCTGGTAGAGGCCGGCGAAATTCTTGAGCAGTTATCGGAACAGTTGGTCGAGCTGGAAAGCCGACCGGATGACTCCAACCTGCTCAATGCTATTTTCCGTGGTTTCCACACCGTCAAAGGTGGCGCCGGGTTCCTCCAGCTCAATGAGCTGGTGGAGTGCTGCCACATCGCCGAAAACGTGTTCGACATCCTGCGCAAGGGTGAGCGTCGCGTTGACTCGGAGCTGATGGACGTTGTCCTCGAAGCATTGGACGCCGTTAACGGCATGTTTTCCGAAGTGCGCGAGCGCACCACGCCCACGCCGGCATCGCCGGAGTTGTTGGCCGCGTTGTCGCGTCTGGCTGAGCCGCAAAGCGCAGATGAGCTGGCCGGTGCTGCGGCCGAGCCTGCTGCCGCCGAGCCCGAACCTGAGGTGCCAGAGGCGCCTGCCGCCGCAACTGGCGACATTACCGACAGCGAATTCGAGCAGTTGCTCGATGCCCTGCATGACGAACCCAAAGCGCCTGCTGCTGCCAGCAGCAGCGACGAAATTACCGACGACGAATTCGAATCCCTGCTCGACCAGTTGCACGGCAAAGGCCAGTTCGCTGCGCCGTCGGCGCCTGCCGCACCGGCCGCTGCGGTCAGTGCTCCTGCTGCCAGCGAGGCTCCGGCGGCTGCCGGTGGTGGTGATGAAATCACCGATGACGAATTCGAAGCCCTGCTGGATCAGTTGCACGGCAAAGGCAAATTTGTCGAGCCCGCTGCTGCTGCGCCTGCAAAAGCGGAACCGGCGCCTGTAGAGGCGGCATCACCGGCTGCCAGTGGTGGTGGCGATAACATTACCGACGACGAATTCGAAGCCTTGCTGGACCAGTTGCATGGTCAGGGCAAATTTGTCGAACCGGCTGCTCAGGCACCATTGCCTGCGGCCGTTGCGCCGGCCAAACCTGCCGCGCCAGCAGCCAAGCCTGCGGCAAAAGCCGAACCGGCCAAGCCGGCTGCGGCCAAACCTGCGGCGCCTGCACCGGCGCCTGCTGCTGCGGCCGCCACCGCCGACAAAGCCGGGCCTGCTACCGAAGCGGAAACCACCGTGCGGGTCGATACCGCGCGCCTCGACGAGATCATGAATATGGTCGGCGAGCTGGTGCTGGTGCGTAACCGTCTGGTGCGCCTGGGCTTGAATAGCGGCGACGAGAATATGTCCAAGGCCGTTTCCAACCTCGATGTGGTAACGGCTGATCTGCAGACTGCGGTGATGAAAACCCGCATGCAGCCGATCAAGAAAGTCTTCGGCCGTTTCCCACGGTTGGTTCGCGATCTGGCGCGCAGCCTGAAAAAAGAAATCAACCTGGAACTGGTAGGGGAAGAAACCGACCTCGACAAGAACCTGGTGGAGGCCCTGGCCGACCCGTTGGTGCACTTGGTGCGCAACTCGGTGGACCACGGCATCGAATCGCCGGAAAAACGCGAAGCTGCCGGCAAGAGCCGCGGCGGCAAGATCGTATTGTCGGCGCAGCAAGAGGGTGACCATATCCTGCTGTCGATTTCTGACGACGGTAACGGCATGGACCCCGACGTGTTGCGCGCCAAGGCGGTAGAGAAGGGCGTGCTCGACAAAGACGCCGCCGACCGTCTCAGCGAAGCCGAATGCTACAACCTGATTTTTGCCCCGGGCTTCTCGACCAAAACCGAGATTTCCGATGTGTCCGGTCGTGGCGTGGGCATGGATGTGGTGAAAACCAAGATTTCCCAGCTCAACGGCATCATCAACATCTACTCGGCCAAGGGCCAGGGCACCAAAATTGTCATCAAGGTGCCGTTGACGCTGGCGATCATGCCGACCCTGATGGTGATGCTCGGCAACCAGGCGTTTGCCTTCCCGCTGGTGAATGTGAACGAAATCTTCCACCTCGACCTGTCGCGTACCAACGTGGTCGACGGCCAGGAAGTGGTGATCGTGCGGGACAAGGCGCTGCCGCTGTTCTACCTCAAGCGCTGGTTGGTCAGCAGTGCCCAGCATGAGGAACAGCACGAAGGCCATGTGGTGATTCTGTCGGTGGGCACCCAACGGATCGGCTTTGTGGTCGATCAACTGGTCGGCCAGGAAGAGGTGGTAATCAAGCCGCTGGGCAAAATGCTGCAGGGCACTCCGGGTATGTCCGGGGCGACCATCACCGGCGACGGGCGCATTGCCCTGATTCTGGATGTGCCGAGCATGCTCAAGCGTTACGCGCGCCGTATCTGATTGCGGCGTGTTCGAGACTAAGCGTGACAGCAGGGGGCGTGGCATTTACTCGGAGTAAATAAGCGCTTCGCCTGCTCGCGCAGCACCAAGCACGAAGGCCTTCCAGGGCCTCGGGCGGGTTCAAAGGAGCGGTTATGGCAGTTAAGGTTCTGGTAGTGGACGATTCCGGCTTTTTTCGCCGGCGTGTCTCGGAGATTCTCTCCGCCGATTCGAATATCCAAGTCGTCGGCACTGCCACCAATGGTCGTGAAGCGATCGATCAGGCTCTGGCGCTCAAGCCTGACGTGATCACCATGGACTACGAAATGCCGATGATGGATGGCATTACCGCCGTACGTCATATCATGCAGCGTTGCCCAACCCCGGTTCTGATGTTCTCTTCGCTCACCCACGAAGGCGCGCGTGTAACGCTCGACGCGCTGGACGCCGGTGCCGTGGATTTTTTACCCAAGAACTTCGAAGACATCTCGCGCAACCCCGAGAAGGTCAAACAACTGCTGTGCGAGAAGGTACATACCATCGCCCGCAGTAACCGCCGGTACAGCAGTTTTTCCAGCGCCCCGGCAGCGCCTGCACCGACGCCAGCCCCAGCCCCAGCCCCTGCACACACGCCGACCACCACCAGCACTGCGCCCGCACGCCCGGCACCCGCAGCCCCGCGGCCAACCGCTGCGCCAGCGCCGGCGGCATCGACCAGTGCCGCGCCCAAGCGCAAGGCGTACAAACTGCTGGCCATCGGCACCTCTACCGGCGGCCCCGTGGCGCTGCAACGCGTGCTGACCCAACTGCCTGCCAACTTTCCCGCGCCTATCGTGCTGATTCAGCATATGCCGGCGGCCTTTACCAAGGCCTTTGCCGAGCGCCTGGACAAGCTATGCCGCATCAGCGTGAAAGAAGCCGAAGACGGCGACCAGCTGCGCCCAGGCTTGGCCCTGCTGGCCCCTGGCGGCAAGCAGATGATGGTCGATGGTCGCGGTACGGTGAAAATTCTGCCGGGCGATGAGCGCCTGAATTATCGGCCTTGTGTGGATATCACCTTTGGCTCGGCCTCCAAGGCCTACGGCGACAAAGTATTGGCCGTGGTGCTTACCGGTATGGGCGCCGACGGCCGCGAAGGCGCGCGCCTGCTCAAGCAGGGCGGCAGCCAGGTATGGGCTCAGGACGAGGCCAGCTGCGTGATTTACGGCATGCCCATGGCCATCGTCAAAGCCAACCTGGCAGACGCGGTCTACAGCCTTGATGACATCGGTCGGCACCTGGTGGAGGCCTGTGTCTGATGGATGTACTCAGCCTTATTGGGGTGATCCTGGCGTTGGTCGCCATTCTGGGGGGCAACTACCTGGAAGGCGGTCACGTCGGTGCGCTGCTCAATGGGCCGGCGTTTCTGATTGTGGTGGGCGGCACGCTAGGTGCAGCCTTCCTGCAAACCCCGATGGCGGTGTTCAAACGCTCGCTGGTTACCGTGCGCTGGATTATTTTTCCGCCCCGTATCGATCTGGCTGGCGGCATCAACCGCGTGGTGGGCTGGAGCCAGACGGCACGCAAGGAAGGCTTGCTGGGCTTGGAGGCGGTGGCGGATGTCGAGCCCGACCCCTACGCGCGCAAGGGCCTGCAATTGCTGGTCGATGGTGCTGAGCCTGAAGCCATTCGCAGCATTCTGGAAGTGGACCTGTACACCCAGGAAGGCCGCGATATCCAGGCTGCCAAGGTATTCGACAGCATGGGTGGCTATTCGCCCACTATCGGCATTATCGGCGCGGTGATGGGGCTTATTCATGTGATGGGCAACCTGGCGGACCCGAGCATGCTCGGCAGCGGCATCGCGGTCGCCTTTGTCGCCACGATTTACGGTGTGGCGTTTGCCAACCTGCTGCTGTTGCCGGTGGGTAACAAGCTCAAGGCCATAGCCCTGCGTCAGTCGCGCTACCGGGAAATGTTGCTGGAAGGAATTCTCTCCATTGCCGAAGGGGAAAATCCGCGCTCGATCGAGCTCAAGCTGCAAGGCTTCATGGACTAAAAGGTTCGGCTGAATATGGCCCGTCGGCGGCATCACGAAGAGCACGAAAATCACGAACGTTGGCTGGTGTCCTACGCGGACTTCATCACCTTGCTGTTCGCGTTCTTCGTGGTGATGTATTCGATTTCGTCGATCAACGAGGGCAAGTACAAGATTCTTTCCGACAGCCTGGTCGGTGCGTTCAATCAGCCCGACCGTTCTATAAAGCCGATTCCGGTCGGTGATGAAAGGCCGCTGACCACCGAGCCGGAACGGCCCCTGGACCAGGACACCCCAGCCGGTGACGACCCGACCAAGGCCCTGCAGGAAATCAGTGACGCGGTGAAGGCCGCCTTTGGCGACCTGATCAAGAGTGACCAGTTGACCGTGCGTGGCAACGAACTGTGGATTGAAATCGAGCTGAATTCGAGCCTGTTGTTCCCCAGCGGCGATGCGATTCCCAACGACACGGCCTTCACCATTATCGAAAAGGTTGCCAAAATTCTGGCGCCTTACGAGAATCCCATTCATGTGGAAGGGTTCACAGATAATCTTCCGATCAATACCGCGCAGTTTCCCACGAACTGGGAGCTGTCTACGGCGCGGGCAGCTAGCATTGTAAGAATGATGGCCATGGATGGCGTGAACGCCGGGCGCCTGGCGGCGGTCGGTTATGGAGAGTTTCAGCCCATCGCGGATAACGCGACGGCAGAGGGAAGAGCGCGCAATCGCCGGGTAGTGCTGGTGGTGTCACGCAACTTGGATGTGCGACGCAGTGTTAGTGGTGTAGGAAGTGGTCATGCCAAGCCCGATGCGGCATTAGAGCGGGCTGGCACACAACCTGCACCATCGCCAGATGTGCAGCCGCCTGAGGGCGGCGCTGTCAATTCCCCGTCGCCGACCCCGTAGGGCGGCACTTGTTCTCGGTAAGCCCTTGGTGCGCCGGGAGGATAACGAACATGAGAGTCTGGGCAGTAGCCAATCAAAAAGGTGGGGTAGGCAAGACCACCACGAGCATCGCACTGGCGGGCCTGTTGGCCGACGCTGGCAAGCGCGTGGTTGTGGTCGATCTTGATCCACATGGCTCCATGACGAGCTATTTCGGGCACGACCCCGATTCCCTGGAACACAGCGCCTTCGACCTGTTCCAGCACCAGGGCAGCGTGCCGCAAGGGCTGCCGGGCCAACTGCTGCTGCCGACCAGCCATCCTTCCATTGCGCTGCTGCCCTCGAGCACCGCGCTGGCCACCCTGGAGCGTCAATCGCCGGGGCAGAGCGGCCTGGGGCTGGTGATCGCCAAAAGCCTGGCGCAGCTGTGGGACGATTTCGACCACGCCATTATCGACAGCCCGCCCTTGCTCGGAGTGCTGATGGTCAACGCGCTGGCGGCCAGCCAGCAGCTGGCGATTCCGGTGCAAACCGAGTTCTTGGCGGTAAAAGGCCTGGAACGCATGGTCAGCACCCTGGCGATGATCAACCGCTCGCGCAAACAGGCGCTGCCGTACACCATCGTGCCGACCCTGTTCGACCGCCGTACGCAAGCCTCGCTGAGTACGTTGCGCACGCTGCGCAACGCCTACCCGGATCATTTGTGGCCGGCCTATATCCCGGTCGACACCCGTTTGCGTGACGCCAGCCGCGCGGGGCAGACGCCCTCGCAGTTCGACGACAAGAGCCGCGGCGTGCTGGCCTACCGAGCGCTGCTCAAGCATTTGCTCAGCAACGAACTGGCCGCGCAGGTCGCCTGAATATGGCCATTTTTGCTATCAAGGCTGGCTCAAGTCGCAGGCCCTTGCTGCCGATATATGAGTCAGTCCATTTAGTCGGGTTTTGTCTATGAGCCGTCCTACCGCAACCGCTTCGCGCCCGCAGCTGGCTTTGCAGTCCTATTTGGACGGCCTGCTACAGGAAGCGGCTGCCGAACTGGCCGATGTCATTGCGCCAATTGCCGCGCCCGTCGTGGCAGCGGCGCCGGTTCGTCCGGTCCCCGTGCCTGCACCCGTGGCCAAGGCTGCACCGGCGCCGGTTGACGACGACGCCATTTCCCTCGATGAATTCGAAGCCGCGGTGCTGGAAGAGCAGGTGCGTGATGCCCGTCTGCAAGCGCCGCCTGCCGCCGCCAGACCCGCGGCGGTGAAACTGGAACGCCCGACGCTGGTATTGCCTACCCTGGAAATGGCCAAGCCGGTGCTGATGCCGACGCTGTTGGTCGAGCAGCCGGCGCCGGTCGTTGAAAAGCCGGTCGCGGAAAAACCGGTGGTGCTCACGCCTCCTGTTGCTGAAGCTCCCGTGGTCGCTTCCGTGGTGGAACGGCAGATCCACGCCGATATGTCGCCAACCCCGCCGCCGTTGCAACTGAGCGGCCAGCCGAGCTGGGGTGAAGAGCCGTTTGAATGCCTGTTATTCGATGTCGCCGGCCTGACGCTGGCGGTGCCGCTGGTGTGCCTGGGCTCGATCTACCCGCTGGTGGGCCAGGAGCTGACGCCATTATTTGGCCAGCCGGACTGGTTCCTCGGTATCCTGCCGTGCCAGGCTGGCAACCTGCGGGTGCTGGACACCGCGCGTTGGGTGATGCCTGATCGCTACCGTGATGATTTTCGCCAGGGCTTGCAGTATGTGATTTCCGTGCAAGGCTACGAATGGGGCCTGGCGGTTCACCAGGTCAGCCGCTCGATTCGCCTGGACCCCAAAGAGGTCAAGTGGCGCAGTCAGCGCAGCCAGCGGCCGTGGTTGGCTGGCACCGTAATCGAACATATGTGCGCACTGGTGGATGTGGCCGTGCTGGCCGAACTGATCGCCAGCGGCGCCGCCAAGCGTCTGACCAGCGATGGTCGCGTGCATTGATGATTGAACAGCCCTGCCAGTGCGGGGCTTTACCGTAAACGGCGGGGCACACCCGTACGCTGCATTGGCAGCATTGATGAGGGTAGGGATATGAAGAAAACGTCCGCACAAGGTTCCGAAGATCCCATTCTGCAGTGGGTGACTTTCCGCCTGGATAACGAAACCTACGGCATCAATGTGATGCAGGTGCAGGAAGTCCTGCGCTATACCGAAATTGCCCCGGTGCCGGGTGCGCCAAGCTACGTGCTGGGCATCATCAACCTGCGCGGCAACGTGGTGACCGTGATCGACACCCGCCAGCGCTTCGGCCTGGACTCCGGTTCGGTCACCGACAACACCCGTATCGTTATCATTGAAGCCGACAAGCAAGTGGTCGGCATCATGGTCGACAGCGTGGCCGAGGTGGTTTATCTGCGCCAATCGGAAGTGGAAACCGCGCCTAACGTCGGCAACGACGAGTCGGCCAAGTTTATCCAGGGCGTGTGCAACAAGAACGGCGAGCTGCTGATTCTGGTTGAGCTGGACAAAATGATGTCTGAAGAAGAATGGTCCGAACTGGAGAGCATCTAACCCATGCTCGACGTCGTGCTGTTGGTGCTGGCCCTGGCCTGTGTAGGGCTGGGCGGCACCTGCATCTGGCTGGCAGGCCGGCAGCGCGAGTTCGTCCGTCAGTTTGAATTCCAGGCCCAGCGCGACGCGTTGCGCGACCAGGCCATCAAAGAACTGAAAAAACGCCTGGATACCTACCTCACCGGCAGTATCCGCATGGGCGAAGAACTGTACGAGCTGCGCCGCACTGTGGCGCCGATTCCGGACAAGCTCAGCCAGATCGAGCAGCGCGACCCCAGCAATCTCTCCTTTACCCAGGCGGCGCGGCTGGTCGGCCTGGGCGCCAGCGTCGATGACCTGACGCAGTCGTGCGGCTTGAGCCGCGCCGAAGCCGAACTGGTTAGCAAGCTTCACCAAGCCAAACGCTGATCTGGTGTTTGTAGGACCCAGCTTGCTGGCGAACCCTGCAAGCACCGGTCGCGATCACCTTTTTCAGGATTCGCGACCAAGGTCGCTCTTACAGGCTCAGTCCAGCAATGGCCGTGGCGTATGTGGGGTGACATCTTTCTCGCCACCATCATCCGGCACAAACCCTTCCGGGCACTTGCCTTTCAAATACCAGGCAAAGGCGATGATCTCGGCGATGCTTTTGTACAGCTCTTCGGGAATCGAGTCGCCCAACTCCATGCGCGCCAGCAGGCGCACCAGCTCGGCGTTTTCGTAGATGGGCACTTCGTATTCACGGGCAATCGCCAGAATGGCTTCGGCCAGTTCGTCATCGCCTTTGGCAGACAGGTTCGGCGCGCTTTTGCCGTCGTAGGTGAGGGCAATGGCCTGGCGGGGGGCTTCGGGGTTCATGCTTTGTCGTCGATCCAGCGTTGTTCGAGGGTGGTGCGCGGGCCTTGCGGAGGAAAGCCTTGCTGGCATTCCAGCTCGCCGACATTGAGGCCGGCGGCAGTCAGGCGGTCACGCAGGGTGCCCAGTTCGTTGTCGATGAGTTGCACGGTGCTGAGTTTTTCTGCCCACAGCTGGCTGGTAAGGCTGCCGCGGGCAATCTGGGCCTGCACCTGTAATGGGCCGAGCGGGGCGATATCGAAAGCCAGTTCGACGCGCCAGACCGGCTCTTGCTGCTGACCTTTCTTGCCGCCTTTGCCGTTCTGTTTTTCTTCCTGCGCGTCTTCACGTTGCATCTTCAATTGCAGCGGCACCAGGTCTTGCTGGTTGCGCATGGGGATTTCCATCTGCCAGGTGGTCAGCAGGTTGCCTTCGGGTGTCAGCTGGCTTTGCGCCAGGCTCGACAGCTGGTGGGTCTGCAGGCGGGAAACAGCAGCGGCGGCGAGCTTTAGCAGGCTTTCCAGATCGCCTTCCTTTTCCATTTCCTTCTGCAGCTTGCTTGGCAGGGGAAAAGTCAGGCCTGGTTGTTTGACGCCAGTTTGCCCCAGCGCGCCGAGGGCATTACGCAGAAACACCGGCAGCGCCTGGCCGAGATTGCCGCCAATGGTGTTCGGGTTGATGGCGGTGCCGTTGGGCAAGGCCGGGAGAATCTGCGCAATCAGGCGCAGCAGGTTGGCTTTCATGTCCTGGGACAGGCCGGACGCGTTGCCGCTGAGCAGCTTGGCCTCGAGAAACATGCCGCTTTTTTCCAAGGCCTGCGACAGGCCTTTGGAGTCGCTCAATTGAGCGCCGTCGGGCAGGGCGCCGAGCAGTTTGTCGATGCTGGTGCGCAGGCCTTCAGGCAAGCCTTCCTTGCCGCTCAAGCCTTGCAAGGACTTCAGCAAGCCCTCCAGCGAGCCCTGACGCGCCTGCTGGCTGCCAAGCTGTTGCGCCAGTTCCAATTGGTCCAGACGCCCGCTCAGCGGCAAAAAGGCCAGGGATTGGTTGCTTTGCACCTGGGCGGTCAGCAGGCTGCCGACCGGCAGACTCAACGGCGTTTCCAGCGCCAGCTTGCTGCCAGCCATGGAAGTGTTGAGCAGGCTCATCACCACTTTGTTCAGCACTTGCTGGGTTTGCGGCTGCACGAAGACCTGGGTGGACTCCACCTTGCCCTGAATCACCGTGCCGGTGGGCATGGCATCGCCGTCAAGACTGGTCAGTGGATTGCCGCCAGCGGCGATCTGCATCACCACGGACAAGCGGGTATCGGACACAGCGGTAACGCCCACCGTGCTGCCCGGCACCAATGGCTGATTGGTGGTGGCTTGCACGGTGGCTTGCTGGCCGCCGCTGAGGGTCAGCTTGAGCAACACTTGCTGGAAGTTCTGCGCGAGGTCTTTGACGCTCACCACTTCGGCGGTGGTGCTGTCGCCGACGGCCATCAGGTCGCCCAGCGGCTGCAGCAGTTTCACCGCCGCATCCGCCACCGAGGGAGCAGGGCGGGTGGTCGGCGTGATCGCGGGGAGTGGGCGAGTGCTACTGATTTCGCTCATCGGCGGTTTACAACCTGTCGAAAAAGCCAGCTTCGAGGGGCGGGCATGACATGTATAATGCCGCCCCGTCCGGGTCGGCCGTGCTGTTGGCTTGCCTGAGTATAGCGGCCAAGCTTGCCTGGACTTGATAGCAAATGCAGGGCAAAAACCTGCCTCCCCGGATTTTTTCTCCGGCCCCTAGCCCGAAGGTCAGCCTATCCTTGAATAGCCCCTTACTCGAAGCTGTGGCGCTCGCCTGCGAGCGGGACTGGCGCATGCTCTTCGAGCGCCTGGAGCTGCGCCTGGCGGCCGGAGAAATGCTGCAAATCAGCGGCCCCAACGGCAGCGGCAAAACCAGCCTGCTGCGCCTGCTCGCCGGCTTGATGCAGCCGACTGCCGGTGACGTGCTGCTCAACGGCCAACCGCTGGCCAAACAACGCGCCGAACTTGCCCGCAACCTGCTGTGGATCGGCCACGCCGCTGGCATCAAGGGCCTGCTGACTGCCGAAGAAAACCTCATCTGGCTCTGCGCCTTGCACCAACCGGCCAGCCGCGATGCCATCTGGCAGGCGCTGGAACAGGTAGGCCTGCGCGGGTTTGAAGATGTGCCGTGTCACACGCTGTCGGCCGGCCAGCAACGCCGCGTGGCCCTGGCGCGGTTGTACCTGGCGGCGCCGCCGCTGTGGATTCTCGATGAGCCGTTTACCGCGTTGGATAAAGCAGGTGTTGCACAGTTGGAGCGTCACCTGGCCCAGCACTGCGAAAACGGCGGCATGGTGGTGCTCACCACCCACCACACATTGGCCAACACCCCCGACGGTTACCGCGAACTGGACTTGGGGCAGCAACAACCATGAGCAACGTATTCACCTTGTTGGTCGCCCGTGAGGCACGCTTGCTCTTTCGCCGCCCGGCCGAGCTGGCCAACCCGTTGGTGTTCTTTGCCATCGTCATCGCCCTGTTTCCGTTGGCCGTTGGCCCGGAAAGCCAACTGCTGCAAACGCTCTCGCCGGGGCTGATCTGGGTCGCGGCGTTGCTGGCGGTATTGCTCTCGTTGGATGGAATGTTTCGTAGTGACTTTGAGGACGGTTCGCTCGAGCAGTGGGTCCTTTCGTCGCACCCTTTGGCTCTTCTGGTATTGGCCAAGGTGCTGGCACACTGGCTGTTTTCCGGCCTGGCCCTGGTCTTGCTAGCACCCTTGCTGGCGCTGATGCTCGGCCTGCCTGGCCACTGTATTCCTGTGCTGTTGATGACCTTGCTCTTGGGAACCCCGGTACTCAGCCTGTTGGGCGCCGTGGGTGCGGCACTGACCGTCGGCCTGAAACGTGGCGGCCTATTGTTGGCGCTGCTGATTCTGCCGCTGTATATCCCCGTGCTGATCCTCGGCAGCGGGGCACTGCAGGCCTCGTTGCAGGGGCTACCAGTAGTCGGTTACTTGCTGTGGATGGCCAGCCTTGCTGCCTTGGCCGTTACCCTGACACCTTTTGCGACCGCCGCAGGCCTGGCCATTAGCGTCGGCGAATAATAACTACGTGGTTACCCTGATGAATTGGACTTGGTTTCACAAATGGGGCTCGCCCAAATGGTTCTATCAGATCAGCGGCCGCTGGCTGCCCTGGTTGAGCGCGGCGGCCGTGCTGCTGATTGCCACCGGTGTAGTCTGGGGCCTGGCGTTCGCGCCGCCGGATTACCAGCAGGGCAATAGCTTTCGCATCATCTATATCCACGTGCCGGCGGCCATGCTGGCGCAGTCCTGCTACGTGCTGCTGGCGGTCGCCGGCTTGGTGGGGCTGGTGTGGAAGATGAAAATCGCCGACGTCGCCTTGCAATCTGCCGCGCCCATCGGCGCCTGGATGACCGCTATCGCGCTGCTCACCGGTGCCATCTGGGGCAAGCCGACCTGGGGGTCGTGGTGGGTGTGGGATGCGCGACTAACGTCGATGTTGATTCTGCTGTTCCTGTACTTCGGTGTTATTGCGCTGGGCAATGCCATCAGCAATCGTGACAGCGCCGCCAAGGCGTGTGCGGTACTGGCGCTGGTGGGCGTGGTGAATATTCCGATCATCAAATATTCGGTGGAGTGGTGGAATACCCTGCACCAAGGCGCCACCTTCAAAATCACCGAACGCCCGGCCATGCCGGCAGAAATGTGGCTACCGCTGCTGCTGATGGTGCTGGGTTTCTACTGCTTCTTCGGCGCCGTGCTGCTGATGCGCATGCGCCTGGAAGTGCTCAAGCGCGAAGCGCGCGCCAGTTGGGTCAAAGAAGAAGTGGCAAAACAGATTGAACAAGGAGGCGTGCGATGAGCTTTGCCTCGTTCAGTGAATTCCTGGCCATGGGTCACCATGGTTTGTATGTCTGGACCGCTTATGGCATCAGCCTGGCGGTGCTGGCACTCAACGTCGCCCTGCCGCTTTTGTCGCGTCGCCGTTACCTGCAAGAAGAGGCGCGTCGTTTGCGCCGGGAGAGTCAGAAGTGAACCCGCTGCGTAAAAAACGCCTGCTTATCATCCTCGCCATTGTCGCCGGTGTCGGCATTGCCGTGGGCCTGGCGCTCAGCGCCCTGCAGCAGAACATCAACCTGTTCTACACCCCCACCCAGATCGCCAACGGCGAAGTGCCTCATGACACGCGCATTCGCGCCGGCGGCATGGTGGAAAAAGGTTCGCTGGTACGCAGCGGCGATTCGCTCGACGTGCAGTTCGTGGTTACCGATTTCGCCAAGAGCGTGACCATCCGTTACCGCGGCATTCTTCCGGACCTGTTCCGCGAAGGGCAGGGCATCGTCGCCCTCGGCAAGCTGAATGCCGACGGCGTGCTGATTGCCGATGAAGTGCTGGCCAAGCACGACGAAAAATACATGCCGCCGGAGGTCACCAAGGCCCTCAAAGACAGCGGCCAGTCCGCTCCCCAGGCCGGCGCGGCCTATGCCCCGGCGACCGAGGAGAAACAACCATGATGGCGGCCCTGATCGTTCCGGAAATCGGCCACCTGGCGATGATTCTCGCCCTTTGCATGGCCCTGGTGCAGGCCACGCTGCCGATGATCGGCGCCTGGCGCGGCGACCGCCAATGGATGGGCCTGGCCCAGCCGGCGGCCTGGGGCCAGTTCAGCTTTCTGATGTTGGCGTTCGGCTGCCTGACCTGGGCGTTTATGAACGACGACTTTTCGGTCGCCTATGTCGCCAACAACTCCAACAGTGCCTTGCCCTGGTACTACAAATTCAGTGCCGTGTGGGGCGCTCACGAAGGTTCCTTGCTGCTCTGGGCTTTGATTCTTGGCGGCTGGACCTTCGCCGTGTCGGTGTTCTCGCGCCAGTTGCCACAAGTGATGCTGGCCCGCGTGCTGGGCGTGATGGGCATGATCAGCATCGGCTTTCTGCTGTTTCTGATCATCACCTCCAACCCCTTCGAGCGCCTGCTGCCACAAAGCCCAGTGGACGGCCGCGACCTTAATCCGCTGCTGCAAGACATCGGCCTGATCGTGCACCCGCCGATGCTGTACATGGGGTATGTCGGTTTCTCCGTCGCCTTCTCCTTTGCCATCGCTGCCTTGCTTGGCGGTCGCCTGGATGCCGCCTGGGCGCGCTGGTCGCGGCCGTGGACCATCGTCGCCTGGGCCTTCCTCGGTATCGGTATAACCCTCGGTTCGTGGTGGGCGTACTACGAACTCGGCTGGGGCGGCTGGTGGTTCTGGGACCCGGTGGAAAACGCCTCTTTCATGCCCTGGCTGGTGGGTACGGCACTGATCCATTCCCTGGCAGTTACGGAAAAACGCGGCGTGTTCAAAAGCTGGACCGTGCTGCTGGCCATCGCCGCTTTTTCCCTTAGCCTGCTCGGTACCTTCCTGGTGCGTTCCGGCGTGCTGACCTCGGTGCATGCGTTTGCCTCCGACCCGGAGCGCGGCGTATTTATTCTGGCGTTCCTGCTGGTGGTGGTCGGCGGCTCGCTGACCCTGTTCGCCCTGCGCGCGCCGGTGGTAAAAAGCCAGGTGGGCTTTGCCCCGTGGTCGCGAGAAATGCTGCTGCTGGGTAACAACCTGGTGTTGGTGGTTGCCGCCTCGATGATTCTGCTCGGCACCCTGTACCCGCTTGTACTCGATGCCCTGACCGGCGCCAAGCTGTCGGTCGGCCCGCCGTACTTCAACGCGCTGTTCGTGCCGCTGATGAGCCTGCTGATGGTAGTGATGGCGGTCGGCGTGATCGTGCGCTGGAAAGACACCCCGGTGAAATGGCTGCTGAGCATGCTCAGCCCCGTGCTGGTCGCCAGCGTGGTGCTCGGCGGCGTGGCCTCGATGGTGCTCGGCGACTTCAACTGGGCCGTGCTCGCCGTCTGCCTGCTGGCCGCCTGGGTGTTGCTGGCTGGCGTTCGCGACCTGCTGGATAAAACCCGCAACACCGGCCTGGTCAAAGGTGTAGGCAAGCTCACCCGCAGTTACTGGGGCATGCAGATCGCTCACCTGGGCATCGCCGTGTGCGCCCTCGGCGTGGTGTTGTCGAGCCAGAACAGCGCCCAGCGCGATATGCGCATGGAGCGCGGTGAGTCCACCGACTTGGGCGGCTACCACTTTATTTTCGACGGCGCCGAACACTTCCAGGGCCCGAACTTCACCTCCGACCGTGGCACGGTGCGAGTGATTGAAGACGGCAAGGAAGTGGCGGTGCTGCACCCGGAAAAACGCCTGTATACCGTGCAGCAGTCGGTGATGACCGAGGCCGGCATCGATGCCGGTTTTACCCGCGATATCTACATCGCCCTCGGCGAGCCGCTGGATAACGGCGCGTGGGCCGTGCGTATTCATGTCAAACCGTTTGTGCGCTGGATCTGGTTCGGTGGTTTGCTCACCGGTTTCGGTGGGTTACTGGCAGCGCTGGACCGGCGCTACCGCGTCAAAGTCAAAACCCGAGTGCGTGAAGCCTTGGGCCTCGGTGGAGCACAGGCATGAAGCGGGCGTTGTTGCTGCTGCCCTTGGCGGTATTTCTGGTGGGCGCGGTGTTTTTGTACCGCGGCCTGTTTCTCGACCCGTCCGAGCTGCCGTCGGCGCTGATCGGCAAACCGGTTCCGGAGTTCTCACTGCCGGCGGTGGAGGGGCATAAAACCCTGACCCGCGCCGACCTGCTTGGCAAACCGGCGCTGCTCAACGTATGGGCCACCTGGTGCATTTCCTGCCGCGTGGAACACCCGGTGCTGAACAAGCTGGCCCAGCAAGGTGTGCGTGTTTACGGGGTGAACTACAAAGACGAAAACGCCGCCGCATTGAAATGGCTGAAGGAGTTCCACAACCCCTATCAGCTCAATATCAACGACGCCGAAGGCAGCCTGGGGCTGAACCTGGGCGTGTACGGCGCACCGGAAACCTTCCTGATCGACAGCAAGGGCATCATCCGCCACAAGTTCGTTGGTGTGATCGACGAGGTGGTGTGGCGTGAGCAGTTGGCCGGTCTGTATCAGGCACTGGTCGACGAGGCAGCGCAATGAAGCGTTGGCTTGCCGCACTGGCCCTGGGGTTGAGCTTGGTCGGCGTGGCCCAGGCGGCCATCGATACCTATGAATTTGCCAATGAAGCCGAGCGGGAGCGCTTTCGCGAGCTGACCCTGGAACTGCGCTGCCCTAAATGCCAGAACCAGGATATCGCCGACTCCAACGCGCCGATTGCCGCCGACCTGCGTAAGGAAATTTTCCGCATGCTGGGCGAGGGCAAGAGCAACGAGCAGATCGTCGACTTTATGGTCGACCGCTACGGCGAGTTCGTACGCTACAAACCGGCCGTTACCGCCCGCACCTGGCTGCTCTGGTTTGGCCCGGCCGCGGCGCTGGGTACCGGTTTTCTGGTGATGGTGGTGATTGGCGTGCGCCGTCGTAAAACGGTGGCCGGCCCGGACACCACCCTGTCGGGCGATGAGCAAGCGCGCCTTGATGCGCTGCTCAGCGCCGAGCAAAACCCTAATTCTGTGCCTGCGGACAAACTTTCCCAATGATCGAATTCTGGCTCTCTGCCGGCCTGCTGTTGCTGGTGGCCTTGGCATTTCTGTTGATTCCCGTATTGCGCGGCCGCCGTGCCCAGCGCGAAGAAGACCGCACCGCTCTGAACGTGGCGCTGTACCAGGAGCGCGTGGCCGAGCTTTCAGCCCAGCAACAGGCCGGCACCCTGAGTGACGAGCAGTGGCAAGCCGCCAAAGCCGAAGCCGCACGCGAGCTGCTAGCCGATACCGAAGGCGCAGACCTGGGCCGTACCTCCAAGCTGGGCAAGTGGGTGCCGGTGGCCGCCGCCGTGCTGGTGCCGGTGCTGGCGTTGGGCATGTATTGGCAGTGGGGTTCGTTGGCCAAGGTTGAACTGGCACAGGAAGAAACCCAGGCGCCGCGTACCATCGAAGAGATGACCGCTCGCCTAGAACAAGCGGTAAAGGCTCAGCCGGAATCCGCCGAAGCCTGGTACTACCTCGGTCGCGCCTATATGAGCCAGGAGCGTCCGGGCGACGGCGCCAGCGCCTTCGAACGCGCCATCAGCCTTGCCGGCCGCCAGCCCGAATTGCTCGGCCAACTGGCCCAGGCCCGCTACTTCGCCAACGACAAGAAATGGTCGCCGGACCTTCAGGCCCTGACCGACGAAGCCCTGAAGGGCAACCCTGAAGAAGTCACCAGCCTCGGTCTGCTCGGTATCGCCGCGTTCGAAGACAAGCGCTTCCAGGACGCGGTGACGTACTGGGGTCGCCTGGTGGCCCTGATGCCGGCCGATGATCCATCGCGCGCCGCCATCGAAGGCGGTATCGAGCGCGCCCGCAGCAATCTGCCGGCCGACCAGCAAACCGCCGAGCAGCCCGCCGTTGCCGCCGCCACCGGTTCAGTCTTGAAGGTGCGTGTGCAACTGTCGCCCGAGGTGCAGGCCAAGGTGCAGCCAGGCGACAGCGTGTTTGTCTTCGCCCGTGCCGCCAGCGGCCCGCCGATGCCACTGGCGGTAAAACGCCTGACCGTCGCCGACCTGCCGGCCGAGGTCAGCCTGGCCGACAGCGACGCGATGATGCCGCAACTGAAACTCTCCAACTTCCCTCAGGTCATACTGCAAGCTCGCATCTCGCGGGCAGGCAATGCCAAGGCGGGCGAGTGGATCGGTCGCAGTCAGCCTTTGGCCAGTAGCAGCACGGATCAGCAACAGCTGACCATCGACTCGGCAGACGGACAGGCACAATGACAATTCAGATGGGTGTAAATGCAGCGCGTTGCGCTGCTGCGGTATTGCTTGCGCTGCTCGCTGGCTGTAGCGCACCACCCATTTCGACAGAGACGCAGCCCCAGCCTTTTCCGCTGCCGCCAAGTACCACGCCCGACACCCCGCAACGTTCCACCCAGCAGCCCAAAAGCGCGCCGCTGCCGACGCAAACCCCGGCCAGCACCCGCATGAAAGCCCATCCGCACTTCGCCCCGCCGCCAGGTGTAAGCAGCTACTGGGATACGCAATTGGGTGTGTATGTGCTGGATCAGGTGCCGAACCTGTACTACCGCGAACGCACCTACTACCGTTGGAACAACGGTTGGAGCTGGGCGACGTACGCCAACGGGCCGTGGAAAAACACCGACAGCAGCGAAATTCCGCCGGGCCTCAATCGCCTGCATCCGTAAGCGCTTTTGCGCTCGTCGGGTGTGTTGTGCGCACCCGGCGATCTCCCGGTTATCGCAACGGTGCGCGAAGCACACCCTACAGAAGCGGTTTCGCGCTGGCCTTGGCCATAACCGCGTAACCGATCACTGCCGCAAAAAACGACCCGGCCAGAATGCCGATCCGGTCCATTCCCGCCAGCGGACTTACCCCCGGTTCAAACGCCAGCGAGCCCACAAACAGGCTCATGGTGAAACCAATCCCGCACAGTACCGCCACGCCTAGCACCTGGCCCCAGTTGGCGCCTTCGGGCAGCTTGGCTATGCCCACCGCAATCGCCAGCCATGCCAGGCCGAACACCCCCACGGTCTTGCCCACCAGCAAACCGGTGGCAATGCCCAGCGGCACTGAGTGCAGAAAACTGTCCAGCCCCAGGCCCGTCAGCGGTACGCCGGCATTGGCAAAGGCGAACAACGGCAATATTCCGTAAATCACCCACGGGTGCAGGGTGTGCTCCAGGGCGCGGGCCGGGGAGGGCACGCCCTCGCGGGTGCGCAGCGGGATGGTAAAGGCCAAGGTGACCCCGGCGAGCGTGGCGTGCACGCCGCTTTTCAGCACGCACACCCATAAAATCAGGCCCACCACCATAAAGGGGCTGAGTTTCTGCACGCCGGCGCGATTCATCGCGATCAGTATCACAATGCAGGTGGCCGCCATCAGCAGCGAGCGGGTGGACAAGTCGGCGGAATAGAACAGCGCGATCACAATGATCGCCCCCAGGTCGTCGATGATTGCCAACGTCATCAGAAACAGCTTGAGCGTCAGCGGCACGCGGGCGCCGAGCAGTGCCAGTACACCCAGGGCAAAGGCGATGTCGGTGGCCATGGGAATCGCCCAGCCGCCGATGGCCTCTGGG
This sequence comes from Pseudomonas turukhanskensis, assembly GCF_027922365.1. Lineage (GTDB taxonomy): Bacteria > Pseudomonadota > Gammaproteobacteria > Pseudomonadales > Pseudomonadaceae > Aquipseudomonas > Aquipseudomonas turukhanskensis. The sequence continues at coordinate 12,123 of NZ_BSFN01000022.1, read as the reverse complement.
TGGTGGCGGTTGATCGCCCAATACACCAGCGCCGGCACCAGCATGCCGCCGATGGCCGCCATGCCCGGCAGCACAATCTGCGAGGGATGGGACAGGTGCCCCTCCAGCACTTCGCGTTTCACTTCCAGGCCAATGGTGAGAAAGAACAGCGCCATCAACCCATCGTTGATCCACAGAAGTAACGGTTTGGCGATTTCCAGCGCGCCGACCTGCACCGCCACCGGGGTGGTCAACAGGCCGTTATAGAGAAATGCCAGGGGCGAATTATTGATGGTCAGCGCCAGCACGGCGGCGGCAATCAGCAGCAGACCGCTGGCGGCTTCGAGGCGAAAGAAGCGGGTCAGGACATTACGAAAAGACAAGGCAGTGCTCCTGCAGTGCGGACCATAAAACAGTTGCGCAGAGGATAGCTGCTCCACTGTAACTGGGCGGCGCCAGGTACGGTTTCTATACTGCAGGTCAATAAATTGGAGGTGGTTGTGCAGCGAAGTGAAGGTCAGGCGCTTGCCTGGGGGTGTCTGGTAATTGCCATGGCTTTGTGGGGAAGCTCGTTTATCGCCTTGAAGCTGGCGTTCAGTGAAATACCGCCCATGTGGGTGATTTTCGGCCGTATGGCCCTGGGCAGCCTGGTGTTTCTGCTGGCCTGGCGCTGGCGTGGGCGCATCGAATACCGCCCCGGCGATTGGAAATATCTGTTGGGCCTGGCCGCCTGCGAGCCGTGTTTGTACTTCATCTTCGAAGCGCTGGCGCTGCAACGCACCAGCGCCTCCCAGGCCGGCATGATCACTGCCTTACTGCCGCTGCTGGTGGCCGTCGGTGCCTTTCTCACTGTGCGCGAGCGCATCACCCGCACCACCCTGGCCGGCTTTCTGCTGGCGGTTGTAGGGGCCGTGTGGCTTAGCGTGGCGGGGGAGGCCGATGTGCATGCCCCGGCGCCACTGGTGGGTAACTTCTTCGAGTTTCTGGCCATGCTCTGTGCCACCGGCTACACCCTGTTGCTCAAGCACCTTTCCAGCCGCTACTCGGCGTTTGCGCTAACGGCGTTGCAGGCGTTTGTCGGCTCAGTGTTCTTTCTGCCGCTGGCCCTGTTCAACGCCGAGCTGCCCAGCCATATCAGCGCGCAAGGCTGGGGCGCAGTGGTGTACCTGGGCATTGTGGTGACCGTGGGCGCCTATGGCCTGTACAACTTTGGCGTGGGCCGGCTGCCGGCCAGCCAGGCCTCCGGTTTTACAAATCTGATACCGGTGTTCACCTTGCTGATGGCCGCATTGTTTTTGGGCGAGCGCCTGAATGCGTGGCAACTGTTGGCCGTGGGCCTGGTCTTTATTGGCGTGGGGCTGAGCCAGTGGCGCCAGAACCCGAACGTGCCGACGCCAGCTGGCATTCTTGATTGAAGGTGATGCATGAGCAATTCCAGCTCTATTGGTTCCAGAGCGTGGGCCCGCGAGGCTATCCGCATCATCGAGGCGGATTTCCAGCGCAGCGCCGATACCCACCTTATTCCCCTGAGCGTGCCGGGCCTGCCGGGCATCGAGCTGTATTTCAAGGATGAGTCCAGCCATCCCACCGGCAGCCTCAAACACCGCCTGGCGCGTTCGCTGTTTCTCTATGCGCTGTGCAACGGCTGGTTGAAACCGGGGGCGCCGGTGATTGAAGCCTCCAGCGGCTCCACCGCCATTTCCGAAGCCTACTTCGCCCGCCTCCTGGGGCTGCCGTTTATAGCCGTAATGCCGGCGACCACCTCGAAAGAGAAGATCGCCCAGATCGAGTTCTACGGCGGCCAGAGTCACCTGGTCAAAGACCCGACGCAGATCTACGCCGAGTCCGAGCGCCTGGCGCGAGAGAGCGGTGGTCATTTTATGGACCAGTTCACCTACGCCGAGCGTGCCACCGACTGGCGCGCCAACAACAACATCGCCGAGTCCATCTTCCAGCAGATGCGCTTCGAGCACTTCCCCGAGCCGAGCTGGCTGGTGTCCAGCCCCGGAACCGGCGGCACGCTGGCAACACTGGGCCGCTATGTGCGGTACCGGCGCCATGACACCCGCATTCTGTGTGCCGACGCCGAGCGTTCGGTGTTCTTCGACTACTACCGCACGGGCGATGCCAGCCTGCGCCTGGACTGTGGTTCGGGCATCGAAGGCATCGGCCGGCCGCGGGTGGAAGCCTCATTTTTGCCGGCGGTGATCGATGCCATGTGCAAGGTGCCCGATGCCCTGTCGCTGGCCGCCATGCACTACCTGGCGCGGCGCCTGGACCGGCATGTTGGCGGCTCCAGCGGCACCAACCTGATTGGCGCGCTGCTGGTGGCGCAACGCATGGTTGCCGCCGGCGAGCGCGGCTCGATTGTGGCGGTGCTGTGCGATGGCGGCGAACGCTACGCCACCCGTTATTACAACCCTGAGTGGCTGAGAGCCCAGGGCTACCAATTGGACCCACTGATCGAACGGGTGGCCGCCTGCGCCGAACGGGGCGAGGCGCTGCCTGATTTGCCTACTGCAGGAATCTGACGCCATGAGTGACGCTGCCCCAACGATTCGCGCCGCCCAACCGCAAGACATTGCCGAACTCACCGCACTGCTGCTTGAGCACGGTCCCAACCCCTGGAACTACCTGCCTGAAGACGGCATACGCGAGCACCTCAATGCCATCGCCGATGGTTCGGTAGAGGCCGTGGTGGCCGAGCAAGGCGAGCGAATCGTGGGGTTTGTGAGTTACATCCAGACCCGCCAGTTTGCCGATCAACAACCGGCGGCGCGGCGCGACGATGCCCAAGGCTATATCTGCGAAGCGGTGGTGCATCGGGATATGGCGGGGAAGGGGCTGGGTTCGACCTTGCTTGAGCAAGCCGTTGCCCGGCTTGGAGCGAAAGGACTGGTCGATATCTACATCGACCGCCACGAAGAAAACATCGCCTCGGCCGGCATGATGCGCAAAGCCGGCTTCAGCGAACTGCATACCTATGCCGATCCACAGCGCCGGCCCAATGGCTCGCGGCGCACTACCGTGTGCTATCAGCGGTACAGCGGTTGATCCGACATTCTGGATCCCCGCCTTCGCGGGGATGACGGTGAGCGTTTGGCTTACTCTGTCATCCCCGCGCAGGCGGGGATCCAGGTACGTTGATTTCCTGCTTGGCGCAACTTACGCCGCAAACCCACCATCAATCGTCAGGTTGGCACCGGTGATATAGCCGGCTTCCGGGCCTGCGAGGTAGCTGACAAAGCTGGCGATCTCTTCCACTTTGCCGTAACGGCCCAGCGCCATGCCCTGTTTCAGGGTGTCGGCGAAGTCGCCGCTGTCCGGGTTCATGTCGGTGTCTACCGGGCCTGGCTGTACGTTGTTCACGGTGATGCCGCGACCGCCCAAGTCGCGCGACAGGCCTTTGGTAAAGCCGACGATGGCCGATTTACTCAAGGCGTAGATCGAGCCGCCCGCGAAAGGAATACGGTCGGCGTTGGTGCTGCCGATGGTGATGATTCGGCCGTTGTCACGCAGATGGCGGGCGGCTTCCTGGCTGGCGATCACCACGCTGCGCACGTTGATCGACAGGGTACGGTCGATGTCTTCCATGCTCAGTTGTTCAATGGGAGCCACGGCCAGCACGCCGGCGTTGTTCACCAGAATGTCCAGCCCGCCGAAGGTTTCCACGGCCTGGCTGATGGCGCCGCGAATGGCTTGCTCGCTGGCGCTGTCGGCACGAATGGCCAGGGCTTTGCCGCCGGCGGCAACGATCTCGGCCACCAGGCCTTCGGATTGCTGGGCGCTCTGGCTGTAGGTGAAGGCAACGGCAGCGCCGTCACGGGCCAGGCGTTTGACGATGGCCGCGCCGATACCGCGGGAACCGCCTTGTACGAATGCGACCTTGCCGTTGAGTGCGGTGCCGTTCAGGGATGCTTGAGTAGTCATGGTGTTCTCCAAAGTTCGTTAGGGGGGAAGCGTTAAGGGTGTGTCGTTTGGTGTTGGGGCTAGTATCCGCAGCTAATTACCCTGCGAATAGCTGGTAATACGGATATGCTTTCGATCCAAACGGTATGGAATCGACCATGGACACGCTCAACTGCATCGAGTGTTTTATTCGGAGTGCCGAGGCCGGCAGCTTTGCCCAGGCCGCGCGGCGCCTAGGGTTGACCCCGGCGGCGGTGGGCAAGAACGTCGCCCGGCTGGAAGACAGCCTGGATGTGCGGCTGTTCCAGCGTAGTACCCGCAAGCTCAGCCTGACGGAGGCCGGTGAATATTTTCTGGCCGAAGCCGCGGGCGGCTTAAGCACCCTGCAACTGGCGATGGGCAATCTGACCAGCCTTAAAAGCCAGCCGGCCGGCACCTTGAAGGTGAGCATGGGGCTGTCGTTCGGCCGCGAATATATGGTGCCGCTGCTGGGTGAGTTTCTTAAACGCTACCCGCGCGTAGTGCCCGACTGGCATTTCGATAACCGCCCGGTGGACTTGATTGCCGATGGCTTCGATGCGGCGGTGGGCGGTGGTTTCGATTTGCCGCTGGGCGTGGTGGCGCGCGAGCTGGCACCGGCGCACCGGGTGCTGTTGGCCTCCAAGGCCTACCTGGAAACTGCCCCGAGGTTGAACTCGCCGGCCGACCTGGCCGCCCATGCCGGCATTCTTATCCGCTCCCCGCAAACCGGTCGGGTGCGGCCCTGGACGCTACGCAATCGCGACGGCCTGCTGGCGCCTATCGATATCCAGCCGCGCATGACCCTGAGCGACCCCGAGGCTGCCTGCGCGGCGGCACAGATCGGCCTGGGCATCGCCCTGGTCAGCGTGGCCCATGCGTTGCCGTATCTGGAGAGGGGGACGGTGCAGCGCGTGCTGCCGGATTGGTATGTGGATACCGGCGCCACCACGTTGTACTTCGCCGGGCAAAAACTGCTGCCGCAGAAGACCCGGGTATTTGTGGATTTTGTGGTGGAGCGGTTCAAGGCGTTGGGGCTGGAGAAGCGATTGTCGGCGTTGGTGGGACCGGCTTCGTAGGGCAAATACCCGCCGTGGGTATCCGCCATTATGCGTTGGCGCGAACGCCGCCACGGCGGATACCTGCGGTATTCGCCCTACGCCTCCTGAATTCCAAGAATATCCCGCGCTACCGCCTCGGCAATGCGAATGCCGTCGACCCCGGCGGAGAGAATGCCACCGGCATAGCCGGCGCCTTCACCGGCCGGGAACAAGCCGCGCACGTTCAGGCTTTGCAGGTCATCGCCACGGGTAATGCGCAGCGGCGATGAAGTGCGGGTTTCGATGCCGGTGAGCACCGCGTCGTGCATGGCAAAGCCCTTGATCTGCTTGTCGAACGCCGGCAGTGCTTCACGGATGGCTTCGATGGCGAAGGCGGGCAGGGCGTCGGCCAGGTCCATGAGGTTGATGCCGGGCTTGTACGACGGCTCGACGCTGCCCAGGGCGGTGGTCGGCTTGCCAGCAATAAAGTCACCGACCAATTGCCCCGGCGCGTTGTAGTTGCGCCCGCCCATCACATAGGCGTGCGACTCCAAACGCTCCTGCAACTCTACGCCGGCCAACGGGCCGCCGGGGTAATCCACCTCCGGGGTAATGCCGACCACGATGCCGGAGTTGGCATTGCGCTCGTTACGCGAGTATTGGCTCATGCCGTTGGTGACCACGCGCTCCGGCTCGGAGGTGGCGGCCACCACGGTGCCGCCCGGGCACATGCAGAAGCTGTACACCGAACGGCCGTTCTTGGCGTGGTGCACCAGCTTGTAGTCGGCGGCGCCGATTTTCGGGTGGCCGGCGAAACGGCCGAGGCGCGCCTGGTCGATCAATGACTGTGGATGCTCGATACGGAAACCCACCGAGAAGGGCTTGGCTTCCATAAATACGTCGCGGCTGTGCAGCATGCGGAAGGTGTCACGGGCGCTGTGGCCGAGGGCCAGAATCACGTGGCGACTGTGGATTTGCTCGCCGCTGGCCAGGGTGACGCCGGTGAGCTGGCCGTCTTCGATCTGCACATCGGTCACGCGCTGCTCGAAGCGCACTTCACCGCCGAGGGCAATGATCTGCTCGCGCATATCGGCCACTACGCCGGTGAGGCGGAAGGTGCCGATATGGGGTTTGTTGACGTACTGAATCTCTTCCGGCGCGCCGGCCTTGACGAACTCGTGCAGCACTTTGCGGCCGAGGAATTTAGGGTCTTTGATCTGGCTGTAGAGCTTGCCGTCGGAGAAGGTACCCGCGCCGCCTTCACCAAACTGCACGTTGGACTCGGGGTTGAGCACGCTTTTGCGCCACAGGCCCCAAGTGTCTTTGGTGCGCTGGCGTACTTCTTTACCGCGTTCCAGCACGATGGGCTTGAATCCCATCTGCGCCAGCAGCAAGGCGGCGAAGATGCCGCACGGGCCGAAGCCGACCACTAACGGGCGCTCGGCCAATTGCTCAGGAGCCTGGCCGACGAATTTGTACGAGGTATCCGGGGCGACGCTGATATGGCGGTCGTCGCTGAATTTTTTCAGCAGCGCGGCTTCATCGGCGACAGCGAAATCGATGGTGTAGATAAAGCACAGTTCGGCGGATTTTTTCCGCGCGTCGTAGCTGCGCTTGAACAGGGTGAAGTCCAGCAGTTCGCTATCGGCAAGGCCCAGGCGTTGAACCAGGGCAGGGCGCAGGGCCTCGTCGCTGTGGTCGATAGGCAGCTTGAATTCGGTGATTCGTAACATGGGGCGTTCCAGTATCAGGGCCGGAGGTAACCCGGCAGCTTTTTCACGAGGCGGCGATTATAGCCCCATCAATAATGCCCCGTGGGATGTAGGGCGAAATCGCCATGGGCGATATCCGCCGTGGCGCATGACACCAGATTGCAATGGCGGATATCCGCGAGCGGATATTCGCCCTACGCCGGCACGCGCCGGCCGGTCTGGAGGATATAAACGCCACCCAGAATCGCCGCCACCGCGATCAGGTCCTGAGCCTTTACCGGCTCATGGGCCAGAAATACGCCGATCAACAGCGCAATCACCGGTGGAATATAGGTCACCGCCGAGGCTTTTACCGCGCCCAGCTTCTGCACGATGAAGTAATAGAGGATATACGCCACGCCGGTGCCGAGTAGCCCAAGGCCCAACGACAAACCGAGCATGGCGCGGGTGTCGGTGGTGATGCGACCGATGCCGTCGAGGTGCGTGACCAGCGCGATCAACACCAGCGCCGTGCCGATCTGGTAGGTGCACAGCGCCAACGGCGTAATGGGCAGGCCGGTAAGAAAACGCTTGGCATACACAAACGAGCAGCCCACACACAACGAGCCCGCCACCATATACAACACGCCATCGATATTCAGCCCGGCTGCTTGCCACGGCCGGGCGATCATCAATACGCCGGCAAAGCCGAATAACACGCCCAGCGCCGTGTGCCGGTTCAGCGGCTCCTCACGCAGAAACACAAACGCACAGGCAAAGGTGAACAACGGAATCGCCCCGCTCAGCATACCGGCCACGCTCGATAGCAACAGCGATGCGCCCTTGGCATAGGCGTAGTAGTAGAGCGCGGTGGCCATCAGTGCCATGGCCAGAAAGTGGTGGGCGTAACGCAGGTGCGCCCAACTCAGGGCGCGCCGCGCCAGCGCCACAATCAGCAGTGGCACAAAGCCGAACAGCACCCGCAGCAACACGATCTGCTCGGCGCTGATCAGGGCCGAGGCCCATTTGGTGAAGATAAAGTTGGTCCCCCAGATCAGCCCCAGCAGAGCAAAGGCGACGTAGGCGATGTGTTTGCTGAGGAACTTCATGGCGAGGGTGTCCGGGTAAGCGAGGTGGCGCAATTGTCTGGGCTCCCAGCGCCGTGCTACAACCGATTAAGAATCCGCCTTGCAAGAGAAAAACTTCACCATGAGCCAGATGCCGCCGCTAAAGGCCTTGCATTACTTCGATATTGCCATGCGCGAGAATAGTTTTTCTCTTGCCGCCGAGGAGCTGAACGTGACGCCCGGCGCCGTCGGCCAGCAAATTCGCAAGCTCGAAGAATGGCTGGGCATCAGCCTGTTCACCCGCCATATTCGCCAGTTGCAGCCCACTGCCGATGGCTTGGCGTATTGGGCGCGCATCCAGCCGGCGCTGGCGCAGATCAGCAGCGCCAGCCGGTTACTGCGTGACAGCCGCAGCAATGGCGTATGGGTCAATATGCCGCCCAGCTTTGCCGCGCGCTGGTTTGCTCGGCGCATGTCCGGTTTTGTCGCGCATAACCCCGAGGTGGCGCTGCACCTCAATTCATCTGCGGCCGTGGTGGACTTCAATGTCGAGCCGGTGGACCTGGCCGTGCGCTATTTCGATGGCAATGACTCGACGCTTGAGGCGCACTTGCTCTGTATGGACGATGCGCGCGTCTACTGCAGCCCGCAGTACGCCGAGCGCCTGAACCTGCGCACCAGCGCCGACATCAGCAAAACCACGCTGCTGCACAACACCCTGCACCCGCATTGGGAAAACTGGCTGCAGCGTTTCAGCGGCTTGTCGCCCAACGGGCAAGCAGCCATCCCGGGGTTGTATTTCGATCAGTCGCTGGTGGCGATCGAAGCTGCGAGCCGGCACCAGGGGGTGCTGCTCACCAGTTCGTTGCTGACCGAAGAGGAGGTCGCGGACGGTAGCCTGATAGAGCCATTCAGCGACCGCTTGCACCTGAGCAAAGGCTATTACGTGGTGCACCCGCAAGGCGCCACGCTGCGCCCGGCGGTGCAGGCGCTCAAGCAGTGGTTGATAGCCGAAGCAGCGAAATAGGGCGGTGGCGGGGCTTACCGGGTGGTGTTGCTGTTATTTATGTTGGTGTTGCGCTCGCGTTCCTGCCGCTGCCGATATTCTTCCTGACGCTGCTGGTTCTCTTTCTTGCGCAGGTCCTGGTCGTACATATCTTTCTTGTGCTGCTCTGCTTCTTCGCGCATCAGCGTGCGTTTCTGCTCGCGGCTGGCTTCTTCGCTGTCTTCGATCACGGTGATGCCGGTGACAGTGGGGGCTTGCGGGGCTTCGTCGGTGGTCTCGGCGGAAGCGTCTGCGTTCTCGGTTGTCGAGTCTGCGCTTGCAGGTGGCGCGAGTGCCGGAATATTCAGCACGCCGCTAGGCGGTACCGGTTCGATGATGCGGGTGGTTTCGCCGCTGCCGGCTGGGCAGGGCACGGTGGCGTAGCTGGTGCTGCCGTCGCTGGCGACGCATTTGTACACCTGGGCCTGGGCACATGCAGGCAAGAGAATCAGAACGATGGCGGCCAGTTTCAAAGTGCTTCCCTCACTTTGTGGTTCGAAGCGTCAAGGCTAGCAGGCATTGAGGGGCAGATGTTGGGCTGCGCTGCGCAAGATGTGCAGCGCAACAAAAAAGGGGCGAACCGTCCATAAGCCGGTTCGCCCCGTGGCCGAATGACACCGCCTACCCAGCGGTCATTCGCACCTCACAGACCAATCAGATGTGCATCAGAAGTGCACTTTCACCAGCAGGCTGGCGGTGTTCTGGTTGGTGCCGTCGAGGATCTCGTCGCCCAGGAAGCTGTCGTTGTCGATGCCGTACTTGTCTTTCCAGTAGTCGTATTCGATACCGACGTACAACTGTTTGGCGCCCCAGTTCAACGCTTTACCCAAGTCGTATTTGATCTGCGGGTTGAAGTGCAGGTTGGCGTGGTACGTGCCACGGGCGTTTTCGTCGTTGTCCACGACCCAGTCCATAAAGCCGTCGATCAGGATGTCGGAATCGCCCACTGGAATGGTGTAGCTCCAGGCCGGGGTGATTTGCCACACGTCGTCGCCTGGGCGGTTGCCATCGGTTTGACGGTTGTAGAAGTTGATCTGGAAGAAGTCGAAGCCCGGAATGGCCAGGTCGAAGCCCGGACCGATCAGATAGGACTCCACATCGCCTTCACCAAACTCATAGGTCATGGCCAGCAATACGTCGGTGACCGGGCCGAACGCGATTTTTTCGCCGGTGATCTTGCCTAGCGACAGACGCGGGCTGAATTCGCCGTAGTAGGTGTTGTTGCCAACGCCTGGGTCGGCTTTGCCGTTGTAGAAAATCTTGTCGATGAAAAGGAAGTTATCGCCGTATTTCCAGCCGTCAGCGTGCTCGAAGGTTACGGTTTGCTGGATTTCAGGGTTGACCTTGAAATCCTGGCCATACAGGTAGGTCAGGCTGTTGTTCTGCCATTGCAGCAGGTCATCCGCCAACGCAGCCTGGCTACCAGTGAACAGACCGGCAGTCAGAGCGAGGCAGTGCGGCAAATGCTTCAGGTTCATTGGGTTTTCCTTGTTGTTGTGGTGGTTACAGCGCTTTCCAGCTCGCGCCCCTACAGCGCCCGAAACCAGGCAGTTTGGGGCGCGTTGCGGTACGAGAGTTGAAGGGGCGGCCGGCGTATCAGCGTTGCAGGCTGACTTTGCCGGCGCGGGCCAGGTCGTTGGCGATGTCTTCGCTGCTTGGGTTTTGCATCACTTCAACGATCGAGGCTTCCGGGTCGAATTCGTCTTCTTCGATGGCATCCAGGTATTCCTCCGGCAGGAAGATATTCAGCAGGATGGCCGCAAACGCCCCGACGGTGATCGGCGACTCGAAGATGTTGTGCAGGGCACTTGGCAGTTCGCGCAGTACTTCCGGTACGGCGGCGACGCCCAGGCCCAGGCCCAGGGATATCGACACGATCAACATATTGCGCCGGTGCAGGCCAGCCTCGGAGAGGATCTTGATGCCGGCCACAGCCACTGTGCCGAACATAATCAAGGTGGCGCCGCCCAATACCGGTTTGGGCATCAGTTGCAGCACCGCGCCCACCATCGGGAACAGGCCCAGCAACACCAGCAGCACGGCAATGAAATACGCCACATAGCGGCTGGCCACGCCGGTCAGCTGAATCACGCCGTTGTTCTGCGCAAAGGTCACCATCGGCATGCTGCTGAACAACGCTGCCATCGCCGAGTTGAGGCCGTCGGCCAACAGGCCCGACTTGATCCGGCGGATATACACCGGGCCGCGCACCGGCTGCTGCGAAATCATCGAGTTGGCCGTGAGGTCACCAGCGGCTTCCAGCGGCGTGATCAGAAACACCACCGCCACCGGAATAAAGGCATACCAGTCGAACGAGAAACCGTACTTGAACGGCACCGGAATGCTGACGGCGGGCACGTCCGGCATGGCCGCGAAGTCCACTTTGCCCATGGCCCAGGCCACCACAAAGCCGATACCCAGGCCGATGATGATGGCGGCCAGACGCAGAATCGGAATATCGAAACGGTTCAGCACCACGATGATGCCCAGCACCAGAAAGGCCAGGCCCAGGTTGCTCATGGCGCCCAGGTCCGGCGCGCCGAAGCCGCCGGCCATATCGGTAACCGCCACCTTGATCAGCGACAGGCCCATCAGGGTGATGATGGTGCCGGTCACCACTGGGGTGATCAGCTTGCGCAGCTTGCCAATGAATTGGCTGAGGGCCACTTCGATAAAGGCAGCAAAAAAGCACACACCAAAAATCGTCGAGAGAATTTCATCAGTTCCGCCGCCACGCGACTTCACCAGAAACCCGGCGCTGAGAATCACGCTGATAAAGGCAAAGCTGGTGCCTTGCAGGCACAACAGGCCCGAGCCGATGGGGCCGAAACGGCGTGCCTGAATAAACGTACCCAGGCCCGACACGAACAGCGCCATGCTGATCAGGTACGGCACTTCACTTTGCAGGCCCAGGGCGCCGCCGATGATCAGGGTGGGGGTGATGATGCCAACAAAACTGGCCAGTACGTGTTGCAGAGCGGCAAAGAGCGCGGCGCTGAAGTGCGGGCGGTCGTCCAGGCCGTAGATGAGGTCCGAGCGGGTGGAGCTATCGGGGGTTGTCATAGTTAGCCTGCCAATTGTTTTTATTCGGTCATGGGCTCAGAGGGCCGCGTGTTGCCCTCTTGATCCGCCAGGCTTGAAAGCTGTCTACCTGGTCAGAATGTGCCGATCATAATCACTTGTGGACACTATGTGGAACAATTTTATTTTGGATTGTGCACAAAATTGATAGGCGGCCGAGTGGCGCCAAACGAAGGTAGGGGAGAGAGGGGAGGCCGGTAGATACCGTCTTGCCCATCAGTGGGCAAGCGCCTTTTGCACATCGAAGGGTTGTCCCGATTTGAGTACACCATAGGCGATGTGCAGCAGCTTGC
>NZ_BSFN01000021.1 GCF_027922365.1 Pseudomonas turukhanskensis | reverse complement strand
CAAGCTGCTGCACATCGCCTATGGTGTACTCAAATCGGGACAACCCTTCGATGTGCAAAAGGCGCTTGCCCACTGATGGGCAAGACGGTATCTACGAAGCAATTCAGCGTCTGGGCTTGGCCCTCGCAGTCGGCTCGGCAATCAGCGGGTCGTCCGGCCAGTAGTGCTTGGGATAGCGGCCCTTCAATTCCTTCTTCACCTCGGCGTAGGTGCTGCGCCAGAAGTTGGCCAAATCCTGCGTCACCTGCACCGGCTTACGTCCTGGTGACAGCAGATGCAGTTTCACCACCTGGCGGCCGCCGGCAATGCGCGGCGTATCGGCCAGGCCGAACAGTTCCTGCATGCGCACCGCCAGCACCGGCGGCTCTTCGTTGTAGTCGATGCCGATGCGCGAGCCGGACGGCACTTGCACGGCCTTGGGCGCGAGTTCTTCCAGGCGCTGCGGCAGCGGCCAGGGCAGCAAGGTTTGCAGCATGTTGTGCAGGTCCAGATTGCCGAAGTGACTCAGGCGGGTGACCTTGCCAAGGTACGGTTGCAGCCACTTTTCCAGGCTCGCCAGCAACGCCGCGTCGCTGACATCCGGCCATTCGCTGCTGCTGCCGCCAGCCAGATCCAGCCGTCGCAACAGCGCAATCCGCGCCTGCCATTGGCGCAGCTCGGGCGTCCAGGGCAACAGTTCCAAACCTTTTCGCCGCACCAGGCCTAGCAACGCGCGGCTGCGGGTGGTTTCGTCGAGGTCCTTGAGCGGCTCGCGGTTGAGCACCAGTTCGCCGACGCGCCATTGCCGTTCGGCTTTCAGCGCGCCTTCACGTTCGTCCCATTCCAGTTCTTCGCGCACGCTGACTTGTTCACGCAGCACGCTGTCGAACAGCGCCGGGTCCAGCTCGGCGGCGAGGTAGATACGCTCTTCACGCTGGCCCTGACGGCTGCCCAGCTCGGCCACCACCAGCCAGGGTTGTTTCATCAACGCATCCGGTTCACCAAACTGCGCGGCGCGGCCATTGGCCAGGCGGTATTCGCCACCGCCGGCACGCCGCTGTTGGGCCACGCGGTCGGGATAGGCAAAGGCCAGCAGCGCGCCCAGCCAGCGCGGGTGCTCGGGATCACTGACTGGCTCGGTGGGCTTGCCGCGAAGGTAGCTGCGAAATTGTTTGGCCAGCTGCCGCGCCCGCTGCACACCGCCCTGCCCGCCTCGCTGACCACGCTCTTCGCCGCTGAGCAGGGCCAGGCGGCTATGCAAGTCTGCGCCGCCACCGCGTTGGATATCGCGTTCGCCGAGCAAGGCCGCCACGTCGCAAGCCAGGTTGCCGAGGCCCAACGCTTGGCCGCGCAATAGCAAATGGGCGATGCGCGGATGGGCCGGCAGTTCGGCCATGGCCTGGCCATGGGGCGTCAGTTGGCCGTTGGGCTGCAGGGCGCCGAGGCGCACCAGCAGGTCTTGCGCCTGGGCATAGGAGGCACTCGGCGGCGCATCCAGCCAGGTTAGTTCTTGCGGGGTCACGCCCCAGCGCGCCAGTTGCAAGGCCAAGCCGGCAAGGTCGGCTTGTAGAATTTCGGCACTGCCGTAGGCGGCCATTTGCTCGTGCTGCGCTTGCGACCACAGGCGATAACAGGCACCCGGCTGCAAGCGTCCGGCACGGCCGGCGCGCTGGGTGGCGCTGGCGCGGGAAATGCGTTGGGTGTCCAGGCGGGTCATGCCGCTGCCGGGGTCGAAACGCGGCACGCGGGCAAAGCCGGCATCCACCACCACGCGCACGCCGTCGATGGTCAGGCTGGTTTCAGCGATATTGGTGGCGAGCACCACTTTGCGTTTGCCGGCCGGCGCCGGCTCGATGGCGGCGCGCTGAGCCTTGAGGTCGAGTTCCCCGTGCAATGGGCACAACAAAACATCGGGCTGGCCTTGCAGGGCTTCGGCCAGTTGGTCGTTAACCCGACGAATCTCGCCCTGCCCCGGCAGAAACACCAACACGCTGCCGGGCTCGTCGTTCAGAGCTTGCAGCACGGTTTGCACGGCGCGTGGCTCCAACCCTTCTTTGGCGTAAGGGCCACCCGGCTGGAACGGCCGGCCCCAATGCGTTTCCACCGGATACATACGCCCTTCGCTGCGCACCACCGGCGCGTTATCCAGCAGCGCGGACAAGCGCTCGCCTTCCAGCGTGGCCGACATCAGCAGCACTTTCAGCGGCGGGTCATCGCGCAGCAAGGCGCGGCCATTGAGGGTGAGGGCCAAGGCCAGGTCGGCGTCCAGGGAGCGCTCGTGGTATTCATCGAAGATCACCAGGCCGACCCCCTCCAGCGCCGGGTCGTCCTGCAATCGCCGCGCAAGAATGCCCTCGGTCACCACTTCGATGCGGGTGGCCGCGCTCACCTTGCTTTCCAGCCGAATGCGATAACCGACCGTGCCACCGACCGCTTCGCCCAACTCGCTGGCCAGCCGTTCGGCCGCGGCACGCGCTGCCAGGCGACGGGGTTCGAGCATGATGATCGACTGCCCCGCCAGCCAGCTTTCATTGAGCAACGCCAAGGGCACGCGGGTGGTTTTACCGGCACCGGGCGGCGCTTCCAGTACGGCCTCGTGGCGTTCGGCGAGCGCGGCACGCAGGGCGGGTAAAACGGCGTCGATGGGCAGTGGAGTCACGGACATGGAAAGGTCATTGGCAACAGGCAAAGTGAGGCGGCGAGTATAACGGCGAACTTTCCCTCGTAACCTCGGGTCGTAGGGCGAATATCCGCATTGCGGATATCCGCCGTCTCACCCATCGCAGCGGCGGATACCGCCACAGGCGGTATTGGCCATACCCCCATGCAAGTGCATTACGAACGCTTGTATAGTTGCGCAACTTTTTCCATGGAGATGCAGTTATGCACATGAAGTCTCGTGTTATTGGCGGTGCCTTGATCGTTGCCTTGCTCACCCAGCTGAGCGCGTGCGGCAGCATCTTTTTCCCTGATCGTCGTGGCCAGATCGAGGGCAAGATCGACCCGGTAGTGGCTGGCCTCGATGCCATCGGCCTGCTGTTCTATATCATCCCTGGCCTCATCGCCTTCGGCATCGACTTCGCCACCGGCGCCATCTATTTCCCCGAAGGCCAGAGCGCACAGATCGACCCGCAGAAACTGCAGGACACCATCGGCACTGATGGCAAAGTCGACAACGTGCGCCTCAAAGCCCTGATCGAAAGCGAAACCGGCCGCTCCCTGCCGCTGGATGATCCACGCCTGATCCAGCACAAAGGCAGCCTGCAACAACTGGCCGCGTTCGGTCTGCAACCAGCCGCATGAAACTGAGCCAGGCGCACGAGCGCCTGCTACGTCAGGCCACCTTGGCCTCGCTGTCGGTGGCGATCATTCTGATTGTCGCCAAAGGCGTGGCCTGGTGGTTGAGCGGTTCTGTCAGCCTGTTGGCCGGGCTGACCGACTCGCTGCTCGATGGCGCCGCCTCGCTGCTCAACCTGCTGGCCGTGCATTACTCGCTGCGCCCCGCCGATGACGATCATCGCTATGGCCATGGCAAAGCCGAAGCGTTATCGGCCATTGCCCAGGCGTTGTTTATTGCCGTGAGTGCGGTGCTGGTGGCGATTCAGGCGGTGGAGCATTTGCGCCACCCCGAGCCGCTCGGCTCGCCCGAGTTGGGCATTGCGGTGATGCTGCTGTCGCTGGCGCTAACCGTCGCCTTGCTGGCGTTCCAGTACCGGGTTATCCGCATTACCGGCTCTACGGCCATTCGTGCCGACTCCCTGCACTACCGCTCCGACCTGCTGCTCAACGGCAGCATTCTCGCTGCCCTGGTGCTGGCCTGGTTCGGCTGGCAGCAACTGGATGCGTTGTTTGGGTTGGCGATTTCGGTCTACATCCTGTGGAGTGCCGTACAGATCGTGCGTGAGGCGATTGCGGTGCTGATGGATCAAGAGCTGCCGCCGGACGTTAGCGCGCAGATGCTGGAACTGGCGTGTGCGGTGCCCGGCGTACTTGGCGCCCACGACCTGCGCACGCGCATTTCCGGCTCGCACTGGTTTGTGCAATTGCACCTGGAGTTGCCGGGGGACTTGAGCCTGACAGTGGCGCATGACCTGTGCGAGCAGGTAGAGAGGGCGATTATTGCGGCCTATCCCCGAGCGGAAGTGCTGGTGCACGCCGACCCGCAAGAAGTGGTCAAACCTCGACCGTAAGGTGTGCTGTGCGCACCCTTGCGATCACCGCGCAACCGCAAGGGTGCGCCTAGCACACCCTACAAAAACCGATCTCAATTCACGCTATAACCGCGCCCTGCCAAACACGCACCCAGTGAGCGACGATAGATGTCCGCCACATTCGGCGCTGGGGCATAGGCCGCTTGCGAGGGGTCGAAACCGCTCTGGTTGACGGCCCAGCGGTGACAGTCGTAACGGTCCTGGGCGATCTGCGCTTGGCCCTGGCCACGGGCCGGGTACGCCACCACGTCATAACCATTGCCCTGCCAGCCGTTGTTGCTGGTGACTTGCGTAGGCGGGCTGGTGACCACGTACTCCTGGCGATCGGCCTGGTAGAGGTAGTAGGTGCCGGCGGCAATGAAGTACAGCGCGCTGCCGATCCACAGTTGTTCGGCGTAGGACGGCAGAGTGCGCACGCGCACGCCGTAGGGGGGCGTCACAACGATATAGCTTGGGCCATAGGGGCGGTACCAGTAGCCGTCGGCGTAGTAGTAGTCGATACCGCCGTGGGGCACACGCCAGCGACCCTGGGGAATGTGCTCGACCCGATAGCCCGGCTGCCAGCGGGGGCCGGGGCCCCAGCCGCCACTTGGGCGGCCGCCATGCCATTGGTTGCCGGGCGGTGGCGGCGACTTGGCGCCTACCTGGCCAACTGGCCCTTTGGAGCCGCGCGAGTCGTTGTTGCCAGGGCGGCCATGGTCATCGTCATCGTCGTCACGACCGCCGCTATGGCCATTGCCATTGCCGTTGTAGCCGCCGTTGCTGTAGCCGCCATTGTGGTAGCCGCCGCCGTTATAACCGCCGTTGTAGCCTCCACCGTTGCCATTGTTATGGCCCTGGTTATAGCCGCCCTGATTGTGGCCATTACCGTAACCACCCCGGTCGTCACGCGGCGCTGGCGTACTGCCCCCCAGCACGCGAGCGGGGCCTTGCACGCCTTGCTGTTGTTGCGGACGGCTCTGGCCGCCGCCTTGATTACCGCCCCCCTGATAACCACCAGAATTGCTACGCCCCTGATCACGTTGCGAGCCACCGCCGCCCAGTACCGAACGCGGGTCCGGGCCGTCATCGGCCAGGGCGCTGCCAAACATCGCCAGGGAAAGCACGCTTACACCTGCCAGGCGCCAGATCTGCGACTTCATGAACTTCTACTCCGAGGGGGGCGATTACCGCCAATGGCCTAGCGCTCATTATCGTTGAGCGGAGGGCTGTTGTAGCCGATCGGTAACAACTTCGACAACGGCCAAATACGGAGTTGCATCGGCCAGCACACCTGAAGAAAAAATATCTGCTTTCCATCATTCGAGATTGAGCGGCGGGCCATGCCCCCAACGCTATTTTGTGCACGCAGCAAAAAGGGGCCTTGAAGGCCCCTTGGTTTTTTCTGTCCGCTGCAAGCGATTGTGTCGCTGCCTGTGTCGCCCGCCTGGTTGGGCAGTGCGGACCCGGCTGCCGTGGGCGACCCGGTGGGGTCGGCGGCTCTGGCGCGCCTGATTGGGCGGGCCAGTTGGACTTGCGTCCGGGTCATTTAACGTGGGGGAAAGTGTAGGCCTGGGCGAACGACAGATGATTGCGAATATTGCTGATAGAGTTATGACTTGCGCAATCTTTCCTCACTAACGCACCATGCTGCGCAATCAGAACCGAAAGGAGCGCCATCTTGAACAACCTGGACCGCTACGACCTGAATATTCTTGCGGAACTGCAGCGCGATGCGCGCATCTCCAATCAAGAGCTGGCCGAACGCATCGGCCTGTCGCCCTCGCCCTGCTCGCGACGGGTAAAACAACTGGAAGACGACGGGTACATCCTCCGTCAGGTGGCGCTGCTGGATCGCAAGAAACTGGGTTTGAGCCTCACCGCTTTTGTGAATATCGGCATGGACCGCCATACCCCCGAGCGTTTCGAGCATTTTGAATCGGTGATCAGCCAATGCCCGGAAGTGCTGGAGTGCAGCCTGGTGACGGGCATGGACGCCGACTACCAACTCAAGGTGGTGGTGCCGGACATGGACCACTATCAGAAATTTCTGCTCGGCCAACTCACCCGCATTGAAGGGGTGACCAGCGTGAAGTCGAGCTTTGTACTCAACCAGGTGATTTCCAGCACGCAACTGCCGTTGCAGCACCTGCGCAGCTAGTGGGTGTGCGGCGACGAAGCAGAGGCCCTGGCACGTGGCGCTGGCGTATAATCGCCGGCCTTGACCCGGCCGTACGGCCTGGGCGATGCATTCAAGTCTGGTGAATACCCGAGGTTGTGATGGAACCGGAAAAGTTTGAAGAGTGGATGATGATCATCCTGGTCGGCGGCCTGGTGGCCTTTATGGGGTTTATCGTCTGGGACCTGGCGAAAAAATCCAAAGCCGGCAAATACGGCACCATGGTTCTCTTTCTGGCACTAGGCCTGGGCGTGCTGGGCTTTATCATCAAGACTGTGGTGATCGGAAGCCTGGAAGGTTTCTAAGCGTGCTGGGTGTGCTCCGCGCACCTTGCGCTTCATGTGAGAACGCAACGGTGCGCGGCGCGCACCCTACAAGAGCGGTTCCGCCTCTAGCCATTCGCCCAACCCCAACCCTTCAATACTCCACGGCCCGATCCTAACCCGCACCAAGCGCAGCGTCGGCAATCCCACCGCCGCCGTCATCCGCCGCACCTGGCGATTGCGCCCTTCCTTGATCACCAGCTCCAGCCACGCCGTGGGAATGCTTTTACGAAACCGCACCGGCGGAGTGCGCGCCCACAAATCCGGCTCGGGCAACTGCCGCGCCTGGGCCGGTAACGTCGGCCCGTCATTGAGCTCCACGCCATCGCGCAGGCGCTGCAGCTGCTCTTCGCTTGGCTCGCCTTCCACTTGCACCCAGTAGGTTTTGGCCAGCTTGTGCTTGGGGTCGGCAATGCGCGCTTGCAGCTGGCCGTCGTTGGTCAGCAGCAACAGGCCTTCGCTGTCGCGGTCCAGGCGTCCGGCCGGGTATACGCCGGGCACCGGAATAAAATCCTTGAGGGTGCTGCGGCCCTGCTCGTCGTTGAACTGGGTGAGCACGTCAAACGGCTTGTTGAACAACAGCAGTTTCGGCTCGGCCGGTGGTGCCTTGGCAACACGGCGTGGCGCCGGGCGGGCAGTTCGGGCGGGGGGACGAGGTGGGCGCGGCATGGGCAATCCGGGTAACAAACGGGGACGGCACAGTGTAACCCGAGGCCATGCATGCACCATCAGCCTGGCTTATCTCGCTTCATCATTTGCTGTCTATGGTTAATGCTGCTGGGCTGCGCAATACAACAAAAAAAGGACCCCTGCATGAGCACCTCCGACCTTCAGACATTCACCGGTTGGGCCGCCACCGCGCCCAATGCCCCGCTGCAAGCCTACACGTACGACCCGGGCCCTCTGGGCGCCGAGGACGTGGAAGTGGCTGTGGAGTTCTGCGGCATCTGCCATTCCGACCAGTCGATGATCGACAACGAATGGGGCCGCACCCGCTACCCGTTTATTCCAGGCCATGAAGTGGTCGGCACCGTGGTGCGCGTGGGCGACCAGGTACGCGGCCTGAAGCTCGGCCAGCGGGTGGGCATTGGCTGGAACAAAGGCAGCTGCATGCATTGCGCCTCGTGCATGGGAGGTTCGCACCAGCTGTGCCGCACCGTGCAGCCAACCATCATCGGCGGCAACGGCGGCTTCGCCGATCGCCTGCGCGCCCACTGGGCCTGGGCCATTCCGATTCCGGCAGCCATCGACCCAAGCCTGGCCGGCCCGCTGTTCTGCGCCGGCTCCACGGTGTTCAGCCCGCTGGTGGAACTGGATATCAAGCCGACCGATCGCGTTGGTGTGGTGGGCATTGGCGGCCTTGGCCACCTGGCGCTGAAATTCCTCAATGCCTGGGGCTGTGAGGTCACCGCCTTCACTTCCTCGCCCAGCAAGCAGGAGGAAGCCAAACGCTTAGGCGCGCACAACGCGGTGGCCTCCACTGATGCTGCGGCCATGAAGGCGATTGCCGGCACCCTGGATTTCCTTCTGGTTACCGCCAGCGCCGATTTGGACTGGAATAGCCTGATGGCGACCTTGCGCGGCCGCGGTCGTCTGCACTTTGTCGGCATTGTGCCGAGCGCCATTGCGGTCCATGTGTTCAGCCTGATTCCGGCGCAAAAAGCCATTTCCGGTTCGCCGGTTGGCTCGCCGTCCAACATGGCAAAAATGCTCGAGTTCTGCGCCCGTCACCAGATCGTGCCGCAGGTGGAGATGTTCCCGATGAGCCAGGTAAACGAGGCCATCGATCACCTGCGTGCCGGCAAGGCCCGCTACCGCGTGGTGCTGGACGCTAGCAAGTAGTTTGCAAGACATGTAAGGGGGGCAGGCAAACCAAAAGCGCCATGCTAGGTTTGCCTGCATGTACCCCCGTATGAGTTTTCTCAATGCCAAGTAACCTTCGTCCTACATGGTTGCTGAGCCTGCTGACCCTGGCCGGCTGTAATAACTCCGCGTACCAAGGCCCCGTCAGCGATCATTTCGATGGCGAGCGCTTTCACAATATCCAGCCCACCGCCGAGAAAAGCCTGCGTGACCTGCTCAAGTGGCAGCTCAACCGCGAGCGCACCGACGCCTGGGTGGCGCAACCGGCACTGAAAAGCCCACCGGTGGTACGCGAACGGGTGCCCGGCGATGAGTTGCAGGTTACCTATATCAACCACGCCACTGTGCTGTTGCAGCACCAGGGGCTGAATATCCTTACCGACCCGGTGTGGTCCAAGCGCGTCAGCCCGTTCACCTTTATCGGCCCCAAGCGTTTTCAGGAGCCGGGGTTGAGCATTGAACAACTGCCGCCGATTGACCTGATTCTGGTGAGCCACAACCACTATGACCACCTCGACCTGGAAAGCCTGCGCCAGTTGGCCCTGCGTTTTCCCACGGCCAAGGTGGTGACCGGGCTGGGCAACGGCGAGCTGATCAAACAAACCGGTTTTACCGACGTGGCCGAGATCGATTGGTGGCAGGAACTGCCCCTCAGCCCAACCCTCGCCGTGCATGGCGTGCCGGTGCAGCACTGGTCCTCACGCACCCGCGCCGATACCAACCACACCCTGTGGCTGGGCTTTGTGCTGCAAGCACCGAGTGGGCCGATGTTGTTTCCCGGCGATACCGGGCTGGGGCCGGAGTTCAAGTTGATCAACGAACGCTTCGGGCCGATGCGCTTTGCCCTGCTGCCAATCGGCGCCTACGCGCCGCGCTGGTTTATGCGCGACCACCATATGAACCCGGACGATGCCGTACAGGCGCACCGGCAGTTGCAGGCAAAAAACAGCCTGGCAATTCACTTCGGCACCTTCCGCCTTACCGACGAAGGCCAGTTCGCCCCGCCGGCCGATTTGGCGGCAGCGTTGCAGGAACAAGAGGTGGACCCGCAAACCTTCCGCGTGCCGCAGCCGGGCGACACGTGGTTGGTGCCGTAACGCGCGTTCGCGAATAAATCGGTTGGTGCCGTAGGGCGAATATCGCCACGGGCGATATCCGCCGATACACCGATCGCAAATCGGCGGATATCCGCGATGCGGATATTCGCCCTACGCCTCTCTTACCGAAACGGCGGCTCGTCGAAGCTGCGCAGTTTGCGTGAGTGCAGCGAGTCGAGCTGGGTGCGCATCAGGTCCAGTGCGGTGATGCCGATATGCAGGTGCTGGCTCACCGCCCGCTCATAAAACGCCCCCGCCGCGCCCGGCAGTTTGATTTCGCTGTGCAGCGGTTTATCCGATACGCACAGCAGCGTGCCGTACGGCACGCGCAGGCGATAGCCCTGGGCGGCGATGGTGCCGCTTTCCATGTCCACGGCAATGGCCCGGGCCAGGTTGATCAACGGCCGCTCCTGGGCCCAACGCAGTTCCCAGTTACGGTCGTCGTAGGTCAGCACCGTGCCGGTGCGCAGCCGCCGCTTCAGCGCTTCACCTTTCTCGCCGGTCACCGCGGCTGCCGCGTCTTGCAGGGCAAGCTGCACTTCAGCCAGAGCAGGAATCGGAATATTTGGCGGTACCACGCGGTCGAGAATGCCGTCGCGGCGCATGTAGGCGTGGGCCAGCACGTAGTCGCCGATGGTCTGCGACTGACGCAGGCCGCCGCAGTGGCCAATCATCAGCCAGCAGTGCGGACGCAACACGGCCAGGTGGTCGGTGATGTTCTTGGCGTTCGAGGGGCCGACGCCGATATTCACCAGGGTCACGCCATGGCCATCGGCGGCGATCAGGTGGTACGCCGGCATCTGGTAGCGGTGCCACACCACGGCATCGGCCACGGCCTGGGCGTCTTCTTCGGACGTGCCGCGCTCGATGATGACGTTGCCCGGCAACACCATGCGCACAAAGCGCGGGTCGTCGCGCAGTTGCGCCAGGCCGTGGCGGATAAATTGGTCAACGTAACGGTGGTAGTTGGTCAGCAGAATCCACGGTTGTACATGGCGCCAGTCGCTGCCGGTGTAGTGCACCAGACGCCGCAACGAGAAGTCGACGCGCGCGGCGTCAAACAAGGCCAGGGGCAGCGGGTCGATGTTCTGCCAGTCATACAAACCGTCGGCAATGCCATCGGTTGCCGCCGACAGATCGGTGCTGGGGAATACGCGCGACAGCTCGGCCGCCGTAACGCCGGAGCCGGCCAGTTCATCGCCGCCGTCCACCACGTAGGGGTAAGGAATGTTCTGCTGGCTGACGCCGACTTCCACCTGCACGGTGAAGTCGTTCATCAGAGGGCGCAGTTGTTCGAGCAGGTATTTGCGAAACGCCGCCGGGTGCGTGACGGTGATGGCATAGGTACCGGGCACCTGCACTTTGGCGTAGGCGCGGATGGTGGTGGGTACTTCGCCCTGGGTCTGGTAGGTGAGGCGTAATTCGGGATAGCGGAAACGGTCGCGTTGATCGGGCTCGGGTTTGATCCGCTCTTTGAGGTAGGCCTTGAGCGCCTGGCTCAGGCCATCGACGGCCTGTTGGTGCAGCGCGGCCAGGCGGTCCACCGCCTCTTCCGGGGTGTAGGCAATAACAAAACTGTCGGTGTTGCTGGTCACGATCGGCCTTCCTGTCTGGACTCGCATGACGCCTATCTTGCCTGCATCGCCAACAAAAGGCATGCGAGGTTCAGCCTCAGCCGCAATGCTCCTAAATCAACAGCATCGCGGCTGAAGCCGCTCCTACAGGTGCAGCGTTAACCCATCAAATGCGGCGTACTGCGCGCCACCAGGGCTTCTACATCCACGCCCCGTGGCAAGGTGCCGTACACGCGGCCACCCTGGCCGAGCCGGCTGGCAATAAAGGCATCGGCGACTACGGCATTGCCACCTTCGAGCAGCAGTTTGGCCTGCAGGCCGACCGCCACGTCTTCGGTGAGTTGGCGGGCGCGGTATTGGATATCGGTGGTGTCGCGAAAACCCGCTTTCAGGCCTTCGATATGCGCTTTCAAACGCGCGTCGCCATGGCCATCGCCCAGCTCGGCAAATAGCACATCGAGCACACCCGGCTCTTTGGACAGCGCCCGCAGCACGTCCAGGCATTGCACGTTGCCGGAGCCTTCCCATGTGGAGTTCACCGGCGCTTCGCGGTAAAGGCGCGGCAGAATGCTGTCTTCCACATAACCGGCGCCGCCCATGCATTCGGCGGCCTCGTTGATCATGGCCGGGGCGCGTTTGCAGATCCAATATTTGCCCACGGCCGTTACCAGGCGGGCGAACTTGTCCTCTTGCTCGTCGTGGGCGTTATCCAGTGCTTTGGCCATGCGCATGCTCAGGGCGATGGCGGCTTCGCTTTCCAGTGCCAGATCGGCCAGCACGTTCTGCATCAGGGCTTGCTCGCTCAGCACGCGGCCGCCAACACGGCGGTGTGCGCAGTGATGCGCGGCCTGGCTCAGGGCCTGACGCATCAGGGCGCTGGAACCGACCATGCAGTCAAAGCGGGTCATGGACACCATTTCGATAATGGTCGGCACGCCACGGCCTTCTTCGCCGAGCATCCAGGCCAGGGCGCCGCGGTATTCCACTTCGCTGGAGGCGTTGGACCAGTTACCCAGTTTGTTTTTCAGACGCTGGATATAGAACTCGCTGCGCGTGCCGTCAGGGCGATGGCGCGGCAGCAGGAAGCAGCTCAGGCCTTTGTCGGTCTGCGCCAGGGTCAGGAAGGCATCGCACATCGGCGCCGAGCAGAACCACTTATGGCCGACCAGCTCGTACGCCTGGCCAGGGCCCGGCATACCCACGGGATACGCTCGGGTGGTGTTGGCGCGCACATCGGTGCCGCCCTGCTTTTCGGTCATGGCCATGCCGATGGTAGCGCCGGCTTTTTGCCCGATCGGTAGGTTGCGTGGGTCGTACTCGGTGGCGAGGATTTTCGGCAGCCATATCTCCGCCACGTCCGGCTGCATGCGCAGGGCCGGCACGCTGGCGTAGGTCATGGTCAGCGGGCAGCCGCTGCCGGCTTCGGCCTGGCTGTGCATATAAGTCATGGCGGCACGGGCAACGTTGGCACCGGCGCGTGGGTCGGTCCAGGGCAGCGAGGTCAGGCCATGCTCGATGGCCGCAGCCATCAGCTGGTGATAAGCGGGGTGGAACTCGACCATATCGATGCGATGGCCATACCGGTCATGGCTTTTGAACACGGGCTTGTTTTCGTTGGCCAGAAAACCGGCGGCCATCAGCGGGCCGCCGGCCAGGGCACCGTAGGCATCGATACGGTCGTTGGCCCAGGCACCGCCGAAGTGGCGGGTCCATTCCTGCAGCGGCAGGTCGGCGCGGTACAGGTTGATGCCATCCAGTGACGGTGGCTGGTTGCTGACTTCATGGGTTTCAGCGAGCACGGCGTGGCTGTTCATAACGATGACTCCTCGGCCGCAAGGGCGCGCAGACAGAAGGAAACCAGGGCGGCGCTGACGTCCGCCAATTGTTGTGTGGGTTGGCCCGCCTCGCGCGCGGCGCGGGCTTGCGGGGAAAGCGGACCGACTAACGCTTCGCTGATGGCGCCCACCAGGCAGGCGGCGCTGACGGCAACAGACGAGGTGCGAAAGGTGCCGGACTGCACGCCCTGTTCGATGACGGTGCTCAGGTGGGCGGCGTAGGCTTCGCGAAACTCCAGGCGACGTTCGTCGACTTCGGGGTCAACCGGCTCGGCAATTAGCGCAAACGCCAATCGACGGCTCTGCCAGGCACGGGCGGCAAATTGCTGCAGCGCGCCGGCCATGCGCGCGGGCTCGCTGCCGGGCAAATTCAGCGCGGCGGCCATGGCATCCACTTCACGTTGGCTGGCACGGGCAAACACCTCGGCGGCCAATTCACCCTTGCCGCGAAAGTGCCGGTACAGGCTGCCCGTGGCAATGCCCACCCGCTCGGCCAGGGTGGTCATGGTCAGCGCAGCAAAACCACCCTCGACCACTAACAGCAGGGCGCTTTCGAGAATCCGCTCGCGCAGCTCCTGGTCGCGGTCGATACGGGCGGCGCTGTGACGGTAGGCCATAGTCTGAATCCTGATTCATTTGGAAACAGTGAATCATGGTTCAGAGTTTGGATGAAGGGGTATTTCGGTCAAAAAAGGGGGCTTACCGAGACCACTGGCGCCAACTCCGTCATCCCAGCGCAGGCTGGGATCCAGAATGGTGAAGGGGGCCAGCAAGTGATTAAGACGGGAGATGCCGGGCCCCCGCCTACGCGGGGATGACGGAAGGAAGGCGGCGAGGCCGCCTACTCTTGAAGCTCCAAACACAACAACCAGTCGTGCAGCAGCGCCTGCAGCGCTTCAAACTTTACGGGCTTGGCCAGGTAGTCGCTCATGCCGGCGGCCAGGCAGCGTTCGCGGTCGCCGCTGTGGCTGTGGGCGGTGATGGCCAGCACCGGCAGTTCGGCGCAATTGGGCATCGAGCGCAGGGCGCGGCAGGTGGCGAAGCCGTCCATGATCGGCATCTGGCAGTCGAGCAGCACAGCGTCTACAGACTCACGGCGCAGCAGCTCCAGGGCATCGGCACCGTTGTCGGCACAGCGCACGCGGTAGCCGAGTTTGAGCAGCATGCCGCGCATCACCAGTTGGTTGATGCCGTTGTCTTCCACCACCAGCACGGTGCAGTCCTCAGGCCGACGCAGCGCCTGGCCAGTCACTCGGCGTGGCTGTTCGCGCGGGGTAGCACTGGCAGTAGGTGTGGCATTACCGGTGAGAAACAGCGGCACCGTCAGCTCGAAGTTGCTGCCCTCGCCTACTTCCGATTGGTGGCTCAGCCCACCGCCCATCAGGCCTACCAGCTTGCGGCAGATGGCCAGGCCCACACCGAGACCGCCGTATTCACGGGTCATGGAGCCATCCAGCTGATGGAAGCGCTGGTACAAGGAGCCGTCCTGCGGGGTGCTGAAACCGATACCACTGTCGAGCACACCCACCTTCAGAATCAGCCCCTCACGACCGCGTTCGGCAGCCGACACGCGCAAGGTCACCGCGCCACCGGGGGTGAACTTGATGGCATTGTCGAGCAGGTAACCGATGCATTGGCTGAGCTTGCCTGCGTCGCCTTCAAGGGTATCGGGCAAGCTCTCGTCCATTTCCAGGGTAAAACCCAGGCCTTTCTCTTCGGCACGTTGCGCAAACTGCGTGCGCAAGCCGCCGAACAGCCCGCGCAGGCTGAAGGGCTCGCGCCACGGGTAGAGCTTGCCGGCTTGCAGTTCGGTGAGGGTGAGGATGTCGCTGACCATGCGCATCATGTCGCGTGCCGAGGCGCTGGCGGTTTTCTGGTATTGCTCCAGTTCCACGTCCATGGGCACGGTTTGCATCAACTCCAGGGAGCCAATCACACCGTTCATGGGGGTGCGCAGCTCGTGGGTGACGGTGGCGAGGAATTCGTCTTTCAGGCGGTTGCTGTTGGCCAGTTCCAGGTTGAGGGTTTCCAGCTTGCGCCCAGAGTCATAGAGGATGCGCGCGCGCTCTTCCTTCATGGAGTTGATGCGGTCGGCCAGCGCCAGCGACAGCAACCCCACCTCAATGGCCGAGCCGATTTGGCTTGCGTACATGGTGAGGAAAATGTTGGGCAGGTAGCCGAGCACCATCAGGGTGTTGATCACGCCGCCGATCAGAAAGGTGGTCCAGGCGAAGATAAAGTAACGCGCCACCCGCATGCCGCGGCGCCAGGCCAGCAGACCGGCGGAGAACATCACGATGGTGAACAGCAGCGCCAGGTAGGTGGCCAGGCGCAGCGATACGCTGTAGCTCACCGTCAGCGCCAACACCATGACCAACGCACCCACGGCCATAATCCCCAGCAACGTGCGGTCCATCCACCGGCTGTGTTCGCTGGTATGCAGGAAACTGCGGGCAAACTGGCCGCCGAAGAGCGCCGCCGAACCCACCAGAAACGGCGTGGACGCATTGGCCCACCAAGGGTTGTTCGGCCAGAAATACTCGATACCGGCGCCATTGACCGACACCTGATACAGCCCGAACGAGGCGATATAGAGGATGTAGTAGAGGTAGCTGGGGTCGCGCACGCTCAAGAAGATGAACAGGTTGTAGATCAGCATGCCCAGCAGCACGCCATAAATGATGCCCAGCAAGTAGATACGGCCGGGAATCTGCTCCATGTAAGCCTTGGGTGACCACAGGTTTAGCGGCGCCTGGATCGAACCCTGGCTCTGTATGCGCAGATAGACACGCTGGGGTTGGTAAGGCTGCAAGTTGATTTCAAACAGGTAGTTGTTCTGTTTGATCTGCCGGCTTTCGAACGGCAAGGCATCGCCGGTGCGCTGCGCCAGCCGGAAACCGCCGCGGCCGTCGGGCAGATAGAGGTCCAGATGGTCCAGCGGCGGGTACGCCAGCTCCAACAACCACGGCTGTTGGCCGACCAGGTCTTGCGGGCGGTAGGCCAGGTCTACGCGCAACCAGAACACCGAATGGGAATAGCCGGCGTTGAGTACCGGCTTGTCGTGGCGGCGGAAGCTGGCTTGCAGGGCCGCCGAGGTGATGTCGTTGATGGTGGCATCGCCGCGCACATCCTCGAACACGTCCATCTGTTGCCCGAGTACAAGCTGGGTGGTGTGCTCGTCGAACTCGACCGCCTTGGCCAGGTTCGCGAGCAGACACAGAAGAAGAAAAAGACCGTAGCGCATGCTGCCCCGCAATGGCCTGACGCGTGACGTCGGAGCCCCATCTCCGTAACGACATCACCACGCCGACCTGATTTATTCGAAAGGGGCCACTCTAGCATAGCCACATGGCGCTGAAAGCCGCCGCCGGCAAGGCATGGCGGGTGCCAGCAGCAATAGTGGCCACCTGCTGTGGAAAATGCCCGGTGCCCTGCCAAGCGTGGCTGGCATCTCACTGTTGCCCAACTGAAACCACCGCGCTCCCTGCAGCAAAAAAGGTGAAAAGTGATAAGCTCGCGCACCATGACTACCTATACCTCCCGCCCCGTTGTCCTCTGCCTTTCCGGCCACGACCCTAGTGGTGGCGCCGGTCTTCAGGCCGATATCGAAGCTTTGCTTGCCCAAGGCTGCCATGCCGCCCCGGCGGTAACCGCGTTGACCGTGCAAGACACTGTCAATGTCACCGACTTCCGCGTGCTGGATCGCGAATGGGTGTTGGCCCAGGCCGACGCCGTGATCGCCGACCTGCCGGTAGCCGCCGTTAAACTGGGCATGCTCGGCTCGGTGCAGATGGTTGAGACCGTGCTGGAAATCATGCAAAAGCTGCCGGGTGTGCCGCTGGTGTGCGATCCGGTACTGCGTGCCGGTGGTGGCGGCGCGCTGGGCAAGGACGAGGTGGGTTACGCCATGCGCGAGCGCCTGCTGCCGGTGGCGACCATCGCCACGCCGAACCTGCCGGAAGCGCGAATCCTCGCCGAACTGCCGCAGGGCACCGCCGACGAATGTGCCGCCAAATTGCTGCCCTTTATTCAGCACCTGCTGATTACCGGCGGCCATGGCGACGAATCCCAGGTGCATAACCGCCTGTACAGCCGCGACGGCAGCCAGCACACCTTTACCTGCGAGCGCTTGCCGGGCAGTTATCACGGCTCGGGTTGCACCTTGGCCAGCACCCTGGCCGGCCGCCTGGCCCTGGGTGAAAACCTGGCCAGCGCCGTGGAGTCTGCCCTGGCCTACACGTGGCGCACCCTGCGTGATGCCGAACAGCTTGGCCGTGGCCAGTATGTGCCGCGCCGCCTGCCGCTGGACTTCTGTTCATGAGCACGTTGCGCGGTCTCTACGCCATCACCGACAGCCAACTGTTGGCCGGCGGCAAATTGCTCCCTTATGTGGAAGCGGCCCTCGACGGCGGCGCCACGCTGTTGCAGTACCGCGACAAGAGCAGCGACGACGCCCGCCGCCTGCGCGAAGCCCAGGCCCTGAAAACCCTGTGCGAGCGCTATGGCGCCAGCCTGTTGATCAATGACGACGCCGAACTGGCCGCACGCCTGGGCGTGGGCGTGCACCTGGGCCAGGGCGATGGCTCGCTGTCGGTGGCCCGCGCGCTGCTTGGTCGCAATGCCATTATCGGCGGCACCTGCCTGGCACAGGTAGAGCTGGCCGAACAGGCCGCCCGTGATGGCGCCAGCTACGTGGCGTTTGGTCGTTTCTTCAATTCCCAAACCAAACCCGGCGCCCCGGCGGCCACTCTGGAGTTGGTGCAACAAGCCCGCGCGCGGGTGCAACTGCCGGTGTGCGCCATTGGCGGCATCACCCTGGACAACGCCGCGCCCCTGGTGACCGGCGGCGTCAGCTTGCTGGCGGTCATCCATGCCCTGTTCAGCGCCGACACGGCCCAGGAAGTAAACCGCCGCGCCCGCGCCTTCAGTGCGCTGTTCCACGCTTAAACCCGAATCTTGTGGACGCAGGCCTGCCCTGCCCGCCCAGCTCAATTAAAGGAGTCTGCCCATGACCCAGTCCCGTTCCGAAGCCCTGTTTGCCAGCGCACAAAAACACATCCCCGGTGGCGTGAACTCGCCTGTACGTGCGTTTCGCAGCGTGGGTGGCACGCCGCTGTTCTTCAAACATGCGATCGGCGCCTATGTCACCGACGAAGACAACAAGCAGTACGTGGACTACGTCGGTTCATGGGGCCCGATGATCCTCGGCCACAGCCACCCGGACGTGCTTGAGGCCGTTCGCAAGCAGCTCGAACACGGCCTCTCCTACGGCGCGCCCACGGCCATGGAAACCGAGATGGCTGAGCTGGTGTGCGCCATCGTGCCGTCGATGGAGATGGTGCGCATGGTCAGCTCCGGCACCGAAGCGACCATGAGCGCCATTCGCCTGGCCCGTGGTTACACCGGCCGCGACAGCATCATCAAGTTCGAAGGCTGCTACCACGGTCACTCCGACAGCCTGCTGGTGAAAGCCGGCTCCGGCGCCCTGACCCAGGGCGTGCCAAGCTCGGCGGGCGTGCCAGCGGCATTCGCCAAGCACACCCTGACCCTGCCGTTCAACGACATCGCGGCCGTAGAAAAAATGCTCAGCGAAGTGGGCAAGGATGTGGCGTGCATCATCGTCGAGCCAGTGGCCGGCAATATGAATTGCGTGCCGCCAGCACCAGGCTTTCTCGAAGGCCTGCGCGAGCAATGCGACAAACACGGCGTGGTGCTGATTTTCGACGAAGTGATGACTGGCTTCCGCGTCGCCCTGGGCGGTGCTCAGGCTTACTACGGCGTGACGCCGGATCTGTCGACCTTCGGCAAGATCATCGGCGGCGGCATGCCGGTAGGCTGCTTCGGCGGCAAGCGCGAAATCATGCAGCAGATCGCCCCGCTCGGCCCGGTGTACCAGGCCGGCACCCTGTCGGGCAACCCGCTGGCGATGGCCGCCGGCCTGACCACCCTGAACCTGATCCGTCGCCCGGGTTTCCACGACGAACTCACCGCCTACACCACGCGCATGCTCGACGGCCTGCAGCAGCGCGCCGATGCGGCGGGCGTTCCGTTCGTGACCACCCAGGCGGGCGGCATGTTCGGGCTGTACTTCAGCGGCGCAGATGACATCGTCACCTTCGACGACGTGATGAGCAGCGATGCCGAGCGCTTCAAGCAATTCTTCCACCTGATGCTCGACGGCGGCGTGTACCTGGCGCCGAGCGCGTTCGAGGCCGGTTTCACTTCCATCGCCCATGGCGACAAGGAGCTGCAAATCACCCTCGACGCCGCCGAACGCGCCTTCGCGGCCCTGCGCTGATGCAATACAGCACCGCCGCCTCCGATGGGCTGTTGGCGCTGGCCTGCTTCGCCTGCGTGATCGGCATTCTGCGCAGCCCACGCTGGGGCGAGAAAAACCTGCGGGCGACCTGGTTGCTGATAATCGCCGCGTTGCTGCTGACCGGCGCCACGGCGGTGGTCGGCGTGCTGCACTTTGGCCTGGATGAAAGCTGGCAACCGCTGCACGCCAAGTTCAGCCAAGCCAGCAGCCTGCTCGCCTTGCCGGCCCTGGGCATCGCGGCGGTGGCACTGGTGCGCGGCTGGGCGTGGCAGCGCCTGGGGTGGTGCTGGGTGATTATCAGCCTGAGCCTATTGTTCGAAGGGGCCAAGCGCCTCGGCGTGCTGGATACCTACAAGCTCGTACTCAACCTGGTCACGTTGCTGCTTATTCTTTACGCCGGCTTTACCCAGGGGCGTAAACCACTCACCGCAGCGGTGGCCGTGGTGGCGCTGTTTATCGTCGCAGGCCTGGTGGTCGGAACCGAGGGCAACCTGGGTTCGCTGCTGCGGGTTGACGTATTTCATGCCCTGCTAAGCTTGGCCTATGTTCTGCTGAGTGGGCTGCTATTGGCACTGCGCAGTCAGCACGATGTATCAGCGCGGACAGAAAAGTCGGTAAAGACTTTGTAACAGGCGCCCGGCTTATTCCATAATGCGCGGGCTGTCGCGTTCCGATGGCCGGGCGTGTGCCCGCACTGCTTGATGAGGCGTGTTGATTGTTATGAACTGCATCGGCCGCACCCTGTCCCTGGGCTGCCTGTTGCTCCTGCTGCCACTGGTTGCATCAGCTGGCGGCAACTCCTTGCTGATTCCGGCCGCCGGCCGCTGTTCGCTCAACACCCTTCCCGAAGACCAGGCCGAAGCCCTTTCGTCCTGCCAGCAAGCCGCGCAGAGCGGTGACCCTGAAGCCCAATACGAACTCGGCGAGTTCTTCTACGACGGCAAACGCGCCCCGCGTGATCTGCCGCAAGCCTTGAACCTGTTCGAACAAGCCTCGCTACAAGGCCACGCACAAAGCCAATACCGCTTGGGGATGATGTTCTTCCGTGGCGAAGGCGTGCAGGCCAACAACGTGCAGGCCTATATCGTGCTGAAAATGGCGGCCGTGAATGGCGCCGAAGATGCGCTTGATACCGCCGACCAGGTGGCCGCGCAGATGCCGCGTGAGCAGTTGGAAATCGCCACCCAGGTGCTGGGGCAGATTTTTCGCAATTACCTGATCGAGTTGCAGACCGCAGACGGTGGCTCGCCGTTTGCGCCGTTGCCGTAACGCTCGTCCTAGGGTGTGCTTCGCGCACCAAGCGACATCAGGGAATCGCAACGGTGCGCATAGCACACCCGACGAAAAGGCCGCTCATTGAGCGGCCTTTTTTGTTACTGGTGGTACTGCGCCGACAACTCGTGCACCGCCTCCAGGAACGCCCCGGCGTGCGCCGGATTCACTTCCGGGGTAATGCCGTGGCCGAGATTGAACACATGCCCCGAGCCTTCGCCGTAGCTGGCCAGAATGCGCGCCACTTCGCTACGAATAGCAGCAGGCTGAGCGTACAGGACAGTCGGGTCCATGTTGCCTTGCAGCGACACCTGGCCACCGACGCGGCGACGCGCTTGGCCGATGTCGCAGGTCCAGTCCAGGCCCAGTGCATCGGCGCCGGCATCTGCCAGCGACTCCAGCCACAGGCCGCCATTCTTGGTGAACAGAATCACTGGAATCTTGCGGCCTTCGTGCTCGCGAATCAGACCGCTCACGATCTTCTTCATATACGCCAGCGAGAATTCCAGGTACGCCGCTGACGACAGGTTGCCGCCCCAGGTATCGAAGATTTGCACAGCTTGTGCGCCGGCCAGAATCTGGCCGTTGAGGTAGCTGGTGACCGACTGCGCGAGCTTGTCGAGCAGCAGGTGCATGGCCTGCGGGTTGTCGTAGAGCATGGCCTTGGATTTGCGGAAGTCCTTGGAAGAACCGCCTTCGACCATATAAGTGGCCAACGTCCAGGGGCTGCCGGAGAAACCGATCAAGGGCACGCGGCCGTTCAAGGCGCTGCGGATGGTGCGCACGGCGTCCATCACGTAACCAAGGTCTTTTTCCGGGTCCGGAATGGGCAGGGCTTCGACGTCGGCCAGGCTGCTGATGACTTTCTTGAAACGCGGGCCTTCGCCGGTCTCGAAATACAGGCCCTGGCCCATGGCATCGGGGATGGTGAGGATGTCGGAGAACAGAATGGCCGCGTCCAGTTGCGGGTAGCGGTCCAGCGGTTGCAGGGTGACTTCGCAGGCAAACTGCGGGTTCTGCATCAGCCCCATGAAGTCGCCAGCCTTGGCACGGCTGGCACGGTACTCCGGCAGGTAGCGACCGGCCTGGCGCATCACCCACACAGGAGTGACGTCGACAGGCTGTTTCAGCAAAGCACGGAGGAAGCGGTCGTTCTTCAGGGCGGTCATGGCATTTCCTGATGAAAAGTAGGCAGCAAAAAAGTGCCGGCATTTTCGCAGAGCGCACAGCAAAAGGCACGGCGAGTGCCGTGCCTTTTGTCTATGGAGTCAATTTGTCGCGGTATTGCGAACTCACACACCTCGTAGGAGCGGCTTCAGCCGCGATGCTTTTAAGGTTCAAGAGCATCGCGGCTGAAGCCGCTCCTAAGGCATGGTGTAGGGACTCAGACTTCCAGGTAATCCAGGATACCTTCCGCCGCCTGACGGCCTTCGAAGATCGCGGTTACCACCAGGTCCGAACCGCGCACCATATCGCCACCGGCGAAAATCTTCGGGTTGCTGGTCTGGTGTTTGAACTTGGACTGCTCGGGTGCAATCACGCGGCCCTGGCTGTCGGTCTGGATGCTGAACTGCTCGAACCACGACGCCGGGCTTGGGCGGAAACCGAAGGCGATCAGCACGGCTTCGGCCGGGATGATTTCCTCGGAACCCGGAATCGGCTCGGGGCTGCGACGGCCACGGGCGTCCGGCTCGCCGAGACGGGTCTCGACCACTTTCACGCCTTCAACCTTGTCTTCGCCAACAATGGCGATTGGCTGGCGGTTGTAGAGGAATTTCACGCCTTCTTCCTTGGCGTTTTTCACCTCTTTACGCGAGCCGGGCATGTTTTCTTCGTCACGACGGTAGGCACAGGTCACCGACTTGGCGCCTTGACGGATCGAGGTGCGGTTGCAGTCCATGGCGGTGTCGCCGCCACCGAGCACGACGATGCGTTTGCCCTTCATGTTGATGAAGTCTTCCGGGGCCTTTTCGAAACCCAGGTTGCGGTTCACGTTGGCGATCAGGAAGTCGAGCGCATCGTGTACGCCCGGCAGGTCTTCGCCGGGGAAGCCGCCCTTCATGTAGGTGTAGGTGCCCATGCCCATAAAGACGGCATCGTATTCTTCGAGCAGTTGGTCGACGGTAACGTCCTTGCCCACTTCGGTGTTCAGGCGGAATTCGATCCCCATGCCGGTGAACACTTCACGGCGGCGGCTGAGTACGCTTTTCTCCAGCTTGAATTCGGGAATGCCGAAGGTCAGCAAGCCACCGATTTCCGGGTTCTTGTCGAACACCACCGGCGACACACCGTTACGCACCAGTACGTCGGCGCAGCCCAGGCCCGCCGGGCCGGCACCGATGATGGCGACGCGTTTGCCGGTCGGCACCACCTTGGACATATCCGGACGCCAGCCCATGGCGAAGGCGGTGTCGGTGATGTACTTCTCCACCGAACCGATGGTCACCGCACCAAAGCCGTCGTTGAGGGTGCAGGCCCCCTCGCACAGACGGTCTTGCGGGCACACGCGGCCGCAGACTTCCGGCAGGGTGTTGGTCTGGTGGGACAGTTCGGCGGCGGCCAGGATATTGCCTTCCGACACCAGCTTGAGCCAGTTCGGAATGAAGTTGTGCACCGGGCACTTCCACTCGCAATACGGGTTACCGCAGCCCAGGCAACGATGCGACTGGTCAGCGGCCTGGGCCGGCTTGAAGGGCTCGTAGATCTCGACGAATTCCTTCTTGCGCTGGCGCAAGAGCTTCTTCTTCGGATCTTTGCGCCCGACATCGAGGAACTGGAAGTCGTTGTTCAGACGTTCAGTCATTGTAAAAACCTCATCACACTACGGCAGGCGCAAATTATTGTGGGTTAGCACGGGTGCTGGAGAGCAGCGACCCAAGGCTGGCGGCTTTCGGCTTGACCAGCCAGAACTTGCGCAGGTAGTCGTCCAGGTTTTCCAGGAGGTTGCGCCCCCATTCGCTGGACGTTTCCTGTACGTACTCTTCCAGCACGCGTTGCAAGTGGCTGCGGTACGACTCCATCGACTCGCCGCTGATGCGCTGGATTTCCACCAGCTCATGGTTCACGCGGTCAACGAAGGTGTTGTCCAGGTCGAGCACGTAGGCGAAACCGCCGGTCATACCCGAACCGAAGTTGTAGCCAGTCTTGCCCAGCACGCAGACGAAACCGCCAGTCATGTATTCGCAGCAATGATCGCCCGTGCCTTCAACCACGGTGTGAGCACCGGAGTTACGCACAGCAAACCGCTCACCGGCAGTACCCGCGGCGAACAACTTACCGCCGGTGGCGCCGTACAGGCAGGTGTTGCCGACAATGGCGCCGTCCTGGGTTTTGAACGCGCTGTTGGCCGGCGGCACGATAACCAGCTTGCCGCCGGTCATGCCCTTGCCCACGTAGTCGTTTGCATCGCCCTGCAGGTACAGGTTCAGGCCGCCAGCGTTCCACACCCCGAAGCTCTGCCCGGCAGTGCCCTTGAAGCGGAAGGTGATCGGCGCCTTGGCCATCCCCTGGTTGCCGTGCACACGGGCGATTTCGCCGGACACACGGGCACCAATGGAACGGTCGCAGTTGCAGATATCCAGCTCGAACTCGGCGCCGGTCAAACCGTCGATGGCCGACTTGGCCAAACCGACCATGTGTTCGGCCAGCTTGCCTTCGTCGAACGGCGGGTTGCGGTCGACCTGGCAGAACTGGGGTTTGTCCGCAGGAATATGGTCGCTGCCCAGCAGCGGGCTCAAGTCGAGGAATTTCTGCTTGTCGGTTTCACCCGGCAGCATTTCCAGCAGATCGGTACGGCCGATCAGCTCTTCCAGGCTCGGCACGCCGACTTTGGCCAGCCACTCGCGGGTTTCTTCGGCGACGAAGGTGAAGAAGTTCATCACCATTTCGACGGTGCCGATGAAGTGGTCCTTGCGCAGCTTTTCGTTCTGCGTGGCGACACCGGTGGCGCAGTTGTTCAGGTGGCAGATACGCAGGTATTTGCAACCGAGCGCGATCATCGGTGCGGTACCGAAACCGAAGCTTTCAGCGCCGAGAATCGCCGCCTTGATTACGTCCAGGCCGGTTTTCAGGCCGCCGTCGGTCTGTACCCGCACTTTGCCGCGCAGGTCGTTACCGCGCAGGGTCTGGTGGGTTTCGGCCAGGCCGAGCTCCCACGGTGCGCCGGCATATTTGATCGAGGTGAGCGGCGAAGCGCCGGTACCGCCGTCATAACCGGAGATGGTGATCAGGTCGGCATAGGCCTTGGCCACACCGGCGGCGATGGTGCCCACGCCAGCTTCTGCTACCAGCTTCACCGACACCAGCGCCGATGGGTTGACCTGCTTGAGGTCAAAGATCAGCTGCGACAGGTCTTCGATGGAGTAGATGTCGTGGTGCGGCGGTGGCGAAATCAACGTCACGCCCGGTACGGCATAACGCAGCTTGGCGATCAGGCCGTTGACCTTGCCGCCTGGCAGTTGGCCGCCCTCGCCTGGCTTGGCGCCTTGGGCCACCTTGATTTGCAGCACTTCGGCGTTCACCAGGTATTCCGGCGTAACGCCGAAACGGCCGGTGGCCACTTGTTTGATTTTCGAGCTGCGCACGGTGCCGTAACGCGCCGGGTCTTCACCACCTTCACCGGAGTTGGAACGCGCGCCCAGGCGGTTCATGGCTTCGGCGATGGCTTCGTGAGCTTCCGGCGACAGCGCGCCCAGGGAAATACCGGCCGAGTCAAAGCGCTTGAGGATCGCTTCCAGCGGCTCGACTTGGTCGAGGGCTAGCGGCGTTTCGGCTTCTTTGACTTTCAGCAGGTCACGGATCATCGACACCGGGCGGGTGTCGACCAGCGTGGTGTATTCCTTGAATTTTTCGTAGCTGCCGATTTGCACGGCGGCCTGCAGCGTGTTGACCACGTCCGGGTTGTAAGCGTGGTATTCACCGCCGTACACGAACTTGAGCAAACCGCCCTGCTGGATGGTTTTGCGGTTGTTCCAGGCTTCGGCCGCGAGCAATTTCTGCTCGGCTTCGATGTCGACGAAACGCGCGCCTTTGATACGGCTGGCAACACCACGGAAGCTCAGGTTGACGACTTCATCGGACAAGCCGACGGCTTCGAACAACTGAGCACCGCGGTACGAGGCCACGGTGGAAATACCCATCTTCGACAGGATTTTCAGCAGGCCTTTGGAGATGCCTTTGCGGTAGTGCTTGAACACTTCGTACAGATCGCCCAGCACTTCGCCGGTGCGGATCAGGTCGGCCAGCACTTCGTAGGCCAGGTACGGGTAAACAGCCGACGCACCAAAGCCAACCAGCACGGCAAAGTGGTGCGGGTCACGGGCAGTGGCGGTTTCCACCAGGATGTTGCAGTCGCAACGCAGGCCTTTTTCGATCAGGCGGTGGTGCGCAGCGCCTACAGCCAGCGAGGCGTGGATTGGCAACTTGCCGGGGGCAATATTGCGGTCGGTCAGCACCAGCAGGCACTTGCCGCTGCGCACGGCTTCTTCGGCCTGGTCGGCAATGTTACGCACGGCGGCTTCGAGGCCGATGCTTTCTTCATAGTTGAGGTCGATGACGTGACGCTCGAACCCTGGGGTGTCGAGGTTCATCAGCGAGCGCCACTTGGCCGGCGAAATTACTGGCGAGCTGAGGATCACGCGGGAAGCGTGAGCCGGCGACTCTTCAAAAATATTGCGCTCGGCGCCCAGGCAGATTTCCAGGGACATGACGATGGCTTCGCGCAGCGGGTCGATCGGCGGGTTGGTGACCTGCGCGAACTGCTGACGGAAGTAGTCGTAAGTCGGGCGTACGCGCTGCGACAGCACAGCCATCGGCGTGTCGTCACCCATCGAGCCCACGGCTTCCTGGCCCTGCTCGGCGAGCGGACGCAGCACCTGGTCACGCTCTTCGAACGTCACCTGGAACATTTTCATGTATTGCTTGAGCTGGTCGCTGCCGTAGGTGGCGGCACCATGGTCGTCGTCCATGGTGGCCTGAATGCGCACGGCACTTTTACGCAGCCACTGCTTGTAGGGGTGGCGCGATTTCAGGCGACTATCGATGTCGTCGGTGTGCAGCACCTGGCCAGTTTCGGTGTCCACAGCCAGCACTTGCCCGGGGCCAACACGGCCTTTGGCGATCACGTCTTCGGGCTTGTAATCCCACACGCCGATTTCCGAGGCGATGGTGATATAGCCGTTGCTGGTGGTGACCCAACGGGCCGGACGCAGACCGTTACGGTCGAGCAGGCACACGGCATAGCGACCGTCGGTGAGAACCACGCCGGCCGGGCCATCCCACGGTTCCATGTGCATGGAGTTGTATTCGTAGAACGCACGCAGGTCGGCGTCCATGGTTTCCACGTTCTGCCATGCCGGCGGAATGATCATGCGGATGCCACGGAATAGGTCCATGCCGCCGGTGACCATCAGCTCGAGCATGTTGTCCATGCTCGACGAGTCCGAACCCACGCGGTTAACCAGCGGGCCCAATTCGTCGAGGTCGGGCAACTGGTCGTTGGCGAACTTGGTACGACGGGCCACCGCCCAGTTGCGGTTGCCAGTGATGGTGTTGATTTCGCCGTTGTGCGCCAGCAGGCGGAACGGTTGAGCCAACGGCCATTTCGGCAGGGTGTTGGTGGAAAAGCGCTGGTGGAACACGCAGATCGCCGTCATCAGGCGCTCGTCACCAAGATCCGGATAGAACTGCTGCAGGTCGACCGGCATCATCAAGCCTTTATAGATGATGGTCTTGGCCGAGAAGCTGCAGATGTAGTGATCGGTGTCAGCAGCGTTGGCCACCGAAGAACGGCGACGGGCGCTGAACAGCTTGATCGCGAATTCCTGATCGCTCAGGCCTTCACCGCCGATGAACACCTGCTCGATCTGCGGCAGACGCTCGAGGGCCAGGCGGCCGAGCACGCTGGTGTCCAGCGGCACTTTGCGCCAGCCAACCAATTGCAGACCCGCCGCGAGAATTTCGCGGTTCATGTTCTCGCGTGCGACGTCGGCTTTGGCCGCGTCCTGGTTGAGGAACACCATGCCGACGGCGTATTGGGCCGGCAGGTCGGCGGCAAATTGCTCTTTGGCCACCGCGCGCAGGAAGGCGTCGGGTTTCTGGATCAGCAGACCACAGCCGTCACCTGTCTTGCCGTCGGCGTTGATACCGCCGCGGTGCGTCATACAGGTCAGCGCTTCAATAGCCGTCTGCAGCAAGTGATGACTCGCCTCGCCCTGCATATGGGCGATCAGGCCGAAGCCGCAGTTATCCTTGAACTCATCAGGATGGTATAGACCTGCTTTCATAGGGACTCTCACCAGGCAAACTTTGATCTATTTCAAACACTTACCGTGCGCGCAGGTCATTGCGCCAGCTTTGCGCAGGCAAAAGGGGGGTCATTGTACACAGACGAATATCAGCGAACAAATGTCGCGCGGCGAAAGCGCGAAACCTTATGTCGCCTTTTTATAAGAAAGTACCAGGCGGTCGTGCTAAAGACCACCCAGTCATTGCCCTCAAGCGCGCATTAAATCAGCGTGCTTGAGCCTCCTGCTGGATGCTGGAGAAGGTCTTGGGCCAAGGCTTGCCAGCCTGGACCTTGGCAGGCAGGGTCTTGATCGCAGCCTGCGCAGCAGCGCGACTGGAGAAGTTGCCGTAGGTCACCACGTAAAGCGGTTTGCCGTTCAAGGTTTTCTTGAAGTAGTGGTATTCGGCGCCTTGCGCACGCACAAAGGCCTGAGCGGCACTTTCAGTCCCCGTTCCCAACACTTGCAGCGCAAAGTTGCCGCCTGGCTGGCTCGCGTACCAGCCGCTGGCTGAACCGCTAGCAGCTGCGGCAGCTGGTTTCTCAGCTTTGGCTACAGTCGTGGGTTTGGCGGTAGCCGGCGCAGCAGGTTTTGCCGCCGCGGGTGCCGGCGTTTGCGGCTTCGCAGCGGCCGCTACAGTTGGCGCCGGCGTAGGAGCCGGTTTGATAACCGGCGCAATCACTGGCGCCGCAGGCGCGGTGCTCGCGGTTGCGCCTTGTGGCGGCGCCACGGTGGTGACGGTTGGCGGCACAGCGCTGGCAGGCGGCTCAATGGCGCCATCGTCGTCGCTGTCGCCCAAACCGGAGGCCTGCGCCAATGGCTCACGAATAACCGGCTGCGCTTGGCCCACCAATGGCAGCGGCAGTGGCTGGGTGGAACCGGCAAATTCTACTGCCGGACCTTTACCATCGGCGGGTGCGGTCGGCGCGGCTGCATCCACGGTCGGTGCCGGTGCAGTACCCAGCGGCAATTGCGCAGTAGCCGGGGCTTCAGGCTCCGACTTGCTCCGCCCTTGCATCATCCAGGCAGCGCCAACGGCGATAGCAACCACCAACA
The DNA here is from genome assembly GCF_027922365.1 of Pseudomonas turukhanskensis. Classification (GTDB taxonomy): domain Bacteria; phylum Pseudomonadota; class Gammaproteobacteria; order Pseudomonadales; family Pseudomonadaceae; genus Aquipseudomonas; species Aquipseudomonas turukhanskensis. The sequence goes on along the minus strand of NZ_BSFN01000021.1, from coordinate 49,433 downwards.
ACGCCAACAGATGTTTCTTCGGTAATTTCAAAGCCATCCCCCCTTTGGCTGCACCGCCACGATTGGCCAGCATCGAGTCGATCAGGGTTTCTCTCGCCACCTGATTGATCGCGCCCGGCCAGCCGGCAGATTGCAGATGGATATCGGCGACCTGCTCGTCAGTAAGCAGCTCGATACCTTGCCCGGCGCCTTCAAGTCGCTGCGCCAGGTAGTCGCGGGTTTCGTCTTCGCTGTAGGCACTCAGTTCAATGGCGTGGAAACGCTCTTCGCCATCGGCCAGCAGTTCAAGGCGCGGCAAGAGGGCCGACTCACCGAACAGAAACACGTGCGGGCGACCTTCGGCATTGCCCGCAGCCAGGGCTAAGAGCGCATCCAGGGCATCGTTATCCAGCGACTCGGCATCATCAATCAGCAGATAGACTTCCTGACCGGTCAACGACAGCTGGGCAACCTGAGACAGGAGCGAACGCGCGTCGGACTGCTGAACATTCAGGCCCTGAGCGATCTGGCGCATCACGCCGCCAGCATCCGCCGCGCCGCGGGCTGAGAACACCACGCTGTGCACCGCCTGCTTGTTGGTACTGGCGACCAGCGCCTGTCGCAGCAGGGTTTTACCGCTGCCCTGCGGGCCACTGACGACCAGAAGCAGTTGGCTGTAGCGCGCCAGGTGATGCAATTGGCCAAGCACGGGCTTGCGCTGCGCCGGAAAGAACTTGAAGCCTGGTACACGCGCAGCAAAGGGATCGTGACTGAATTGGTAGTGGCCGAGAAAGGCCTCGTCGGCATGCAGACTGGTCATGTGGCTCTCAATTAGTCTTCAAGGTGTTCCACCATGGCGCGGTAATCCGCAACCAGGGTGGCATCCAAAATCTCGCGCGGCAAATCGCCCGTCACCACTGCTTCACCCATCTGGCGAAGCAAGACAAGCCGCAGTCGACCGCCAAGGACTTTCTTATCGACCGCCATATGGGTGAGAAAATCCTCAGCGGTCATTTCTTCCGGTGGAATGACCGGTAAACCGGCGCGTATGAACAGGCGAATACCGCGATCGCGCTCGGCGGCAGTAATCCAGCCCAGGCGGCAGGACATCTCCAACGCCATCACCGTACCCGCCGCCACAGCCTCACCGTGCAACCACACGCCATAGCCCATGTGGGTTTCGATGGCATGGCCAAAAGTGTGCCCCAGGTTGAGCGTGGCACGAACGCCGGACTCGCGCTCATCAGCGCCCACGACCTTGGCCTTGGCTGCACAGGAACGGGCGATCGCTTCAGTCAGCGCTGCCTGGTCAAGTTTACGCAGCGCATCGACATTGGCTTCCAGCCAAGTCAGAAACGGCTCATCGCAAATCAGACCGTACTTGATCACCTCGGCAAGCCCGGCAGACAGCTCGCGCGCCGGCAGAGTATTCAAGGTAGAGGTATCGATCAGCACCGCATTGGGCTGGTAGAACGCACCGACCATGTTCTTGCCCAACGGATGATTGATGCCGGTTTTGCCGCCTACCGAGGAGTCGACTTGCGACAGCAACGTGGTGGGCACCTGGATAAAGTCGACACCACGCTGGTAACAGGCAGCCGCGAAGCCAGCCATGTCACCGATTACACCACCACCCAAGGCAATCACCGTGGTACTGCGCTCATGGCGCGCGGTGAGCAGACCGTCAAAGATCAGTTGCAGGGTTTCCCAGCCTTTAAAGGCTTCGCCGTCCGGAAGAATCACCGTCGTCACGTCAAAACCAGCCAAAGCCTGCTTCACTGACTCGAGATAGAGCGGTGCAACGGTTTCGTTACTGACAATGGCAACTTGCTTACCCGCAATGTGCCGAGAAAAAAGCGCGGGCTGAACCAACAGGTTTGCCCCGATATAGATGGGATAACTACGTTCGCCCAGCTCAACCTGAAGAGTCTGCATGAAGCCCCCACGATAAAAGGGCCATAGGATAGCGCATATCGGCGTGCGCTTTAACGTGGATGAAGCGCCTCGAGGCGCTCCAGAATTTCCTGCACCACCATGCGCGGCGGACGCTCATCGGTTTCGATAATCACATCGGCGATTTCGCGGTACAGCGGGTCACGGATGCGCATCAGATCAGCCAGCACCTTGCCCGGATTGGCCGTGCGCAACAGCGGACGGTTGCGATCACGAGAGGTTCGGTCCAACTGCTGATCAACCGAGGTATGCAGGTACACCACGCGGCCACCGGCACGCAGCGCCGAGCGATTTTCCGGACGCAGCACCGCGCCGCCCCCGGTTGCAAGCACAACACCGTCGAGCTCACACAGCTCGCCGATAACGGCCTGCTCACGCTCACGGAAACCAGCCTCCCCTTCAACATCGAAGATCCAGGGAATATTGGCTCCGGTACGCTGCTCGATTTCCTTATCCGAGTCTTTGAATGACAGCCTTAACTCTTTTGCCAGTAACCTCCCGATGGTGCTTTTACCTGCCCCCATCGGGCCTACGAGAATCAAATTTCGCACAGATTTAGCGACTCACAGCGATTGCCGAGTTGTTCATGATACGCGGAGTCAGGAAAACCAGGAGTTCGTTTTTGCTGTCAGCCACCACGTCGCGACGGAACAGGCGACCGAGGTATGGCAGGTCACCCAGGAACGGCACCTTGTCGACCGACTTGGTCTGGGTGTTGGAGAACACACCACCGATCACGATGGTCTCGCCATCTGCCACCAGAACCTTGGCGTTGACTTCGTTTTTCTTGATCGGCGGAACACCGTTAAGGGCGTTAGCGAAGTCAGGCTCATCCTTGGTGACTTTCACCTCGATGATGATGCGGTTGTCGGGGGTGATCTGCGGCGTCACTTCCAGCGACAGCGATGCCTCTTTGAAGGAGGTGCTGGTGGCGCCACTCGAGCTGGCTTCCTGGTAAGGAATCTCGGAGCCCTTGAGGATCTTCGCGGTTTCTTTGTCCGAGGTAACAACCTTGGGCTGGGAAACTACTTCACCGTTACCGGTTTTTTCCATCGCAGTCAGTTCAAGGTCGAGAATCAGGTTATCGGTTACGAAACCGATGCCGATACCTGCGGTGCGGTTGGCCACACCCATATCCACGAATGGATAGTTGCCGGTGCTGTCTTCGCCGCTATCGCCGCTTTCGTCACCACTGTCGTCGTTACCGTAAACCACGCCATTGCCGAAGGTTTTGGTACCGCCCCAACGTACGCCGAGGCTCTTGTCGTAGTCGACGTTGGCTTCAACGATGCGGGCTTCGATCATTACCTGACGAACCGGGATGTCCAATTGGGTAATGATGCGACGCAGCTCGTCGATGCGCTCCTGGGTCAAGGTCACGATCAGGCTGTTGGTACGGTCATCAAAAATCACCGAGCCACGCATGTCGTCCTTCAGGGCGCCTTTCTTGCCTTCGGCTTCGTAGATTTTGGCAATGTCCGACGCTTTGGCGTAGTTCAATTGAATGATGTCTTTGCGCAGCGGCGCCAACTCGGCGACCTGTTTCTGCGACTCCAGCTCCTGACGCTCACGTGCAGCAATTTCGTCAGCTGGGGCAACCATCAGCACGTTGCCCACTTTGCGCTTGTCCAGGCCTTTGGTTTTCAGCACCAGGTCCAGTGCCTGATCCCATGGCACGTTTTGCAGGCGCAGGGTGATATTGCCTTGCACAGTGTCACTGGCAACCAGGTTGAGATCGGTAAAGTCTGCGATCAATTGCAGAACTGAACGCACATCGATGTCCTGGAAGTTCAGCGACAGTTTCTCACCGCTGTAGGCAAAACGGTCTTGCTTACGTTTTTCTGCGTCTTCCTGGGTCAGCGGTTTGACACTGATGGTCAGCTTGTTATCCGTCTGATAGGCCAGGTAGTCGTACATGCCGGTAGGCTCGACGGTGATGATCGCCTTGTCATCCTGCTCTACCGCGCTAACGAACTGCACCGGTGTTGCGAAGTCTTTTACATCCAGACGAACGCGCAGCGACTCGGGCAGATCAGTCTTGGCAAAGGCCAGACGAATTTTGCCGCCCTGCTCCTGAATATCCGGGTTCACCGAGGCATCGGAAAGCTGGATAACGACGTTACCTTCACCTTGCTCGCCGCGCTGGAAGTCAATATTGGAAATGCTCTTGTTGACCGGCGCGAAACTCTTCTTTACCGGCGCAGCAGAGGCCATTGGCGCGACTGGAGCCGCAACCGGAGCCGCAGCGGTGGAAGCACCCGAAACTGCCCCCTCACCGACAACCACGTAGAGATAGTTACCTTCGGCACGGGTACTGTATGGAACCAGGCTCGCCAGGTTGATGATCAGGCGGGTGCGGTCTTTGGCTTCAACCACCGTCACGCTACGGGCGTTGCCCACACCCAGTTCGCGATTCTTCGAACCGGTCTGGTTGCTGACGCCCGGCAGGTCCAGCGCGATGCGTGCCGGTTGCTCAATGGTGTAACCACGCGGGGCGGCGACAGGCTCGTCAAACGCCAATTTGAGCTCGACGCGATCACCCGGCAAGGCGGCTACATCAAGGTTTTTCAAGTTTGCGGCCAACAGGGTTGGCGACATAACCGCGACCAAAACAGATATGCAGATGCGCGAGAGCGAACTTTTCATACTCAGGTTCCGTTGTACCGACCGGTAATTGTTTGTCATTTTCCACCCCACCCTTAAGAGCGCTCTTTGAGAGAGAGGCTTCGCGGCCGCTCTAGCCAGCCACCTTCACCATCAGGAACAATCTCGACTACATCGATTTTCGCTTCACTGATAGCAATGATGCGTCCGTTATTGCGCCCCAGATAGTCGCCCACTTTCACGCGATGGACGCCCCCTGCACCATTAACCAAGGCAAACATGCCACCTTCGTTGGAGAGCGTACCGACCATCTGGAAGACTTCGATATTGAAGCCTTCCAAGAACTGTTTGATGCGTGTTTCGTCAGGCTTGATCTCTTTCGAGCCTTTCTGACGATTGACCAGGTCGATCTTGACTGGCGGCTGGAACGGGCTTCTGAGTGCAGCGGCGCTATAGGTAAAGGCTTCATATGGCTGAAACTTGGGCAAAGGCTCGATGGAGCCCTTTGGCTTGGCCCGAACGTCGCTCATGAAGGCCTGCAGGTCAGCGAAATCACCACTCGAATCACAACCGGCCAATGTCGCGAGCAACAAGGTGCCGAGAATCAGTTTGGAGGCTCTCATTTCTTGGCTCCCGGTTTTGCTTTAGCCGGCGCCTTACCCTTACCTGCTGGAGCCTGCTCCAACCCCTTGTCGTTGTAACGATAGGTTTTGGCCAGGATTGTCATGCGCAATTTGGTATTACTGTCTTCGACAGGCTTGATCGCAAAATCATGCAAAGTGACGATGCGCGGCAAACTCGCCACGCCGCTGACGAAAGTTGCCAGGTCGTGATAAGCGCCCACTACCGAAATCTGAATCGGCAGCTCGATATAGAACTGCTGAGTGGATTCTGGAAGCAATTTAATTTCTTCAAACTCCAGCCCGCTGCCCAGACCGGTGCGGGTGATATCTTCCAGCAAGCCAGGCACTTCCGTATCACTTGGGAGTTGCCGCAACAGCGCACCGAAAGAAACTTCCATTTCTTTCATCTGGTCTTTGTAGGCTTCCAGGTTGGCCGCTTGAAACGCCTTGGAAGAGAATTGTTTCTTTAGGGTTTCTTCCTGAGCGCGCTGGCTATCGAGCTGCGCCTGTAAGTCTTTGAGGTGGAAGTTGTATCCAAGGAACAACACCACGATCAACAGAATCAAACAGGCCAAGCCTTTAACGGCAGCAGGCCACGAACCGAGATTGTTCAGATCCAGATCCGAAAAATCTGTTTTGCGTAAATTCTCTAGAGAGTCAGCAAAGCTCATTTCTTGACCCCTTCTGCTTCAACCGATGGCTGGGTCTGCTGGACCGTCAGCTGGAATACGTTGGCTTGATCGACTTCGCCGGCAGTAACTGCTTTTACCGCAGTCAAGTTGGGCGCAGTGAGCCAGTCAGAAGCATCGAGGTTACGCATCAGGTTCGAAACACGGTTGTTCGATTCGGCGGCGCCTTCAATGGCAATTTTATTGCCCTTCATACTCAGCGACGTGAAATAAACGCCATCCGGCAAGGTGCGCGCGAGTTGATCAAACACTCGACCAATAATGGGCCGGTTACCCTGCAAGTCCTGAATAATCTTCATCCGCTCAAGCAATTGCTGGCGGCGGGTTTTCAACTCGCTGATTTCCTTGATTCGCGCATCCAGCACTGCAATTTCTTTTTTAATAAAATCGTTGCGCGCGTTCTGCTGGTCAATCGCCCCGCTCAAATATTGATCGCCTAGGAAAACAGCACCACCGGCCACAATCAGCACCCCGGCCAGGGTTACCAGAAACCGCTGTTTGCGCTCCTCGCGCAGCTGTTCGCGCCACGGCAGTAAGTTAATACGCGCCATTAGTCGAAACTCCTCATTGCCAGACCACAGGCAATCATCAAGGCAGGCGCGTCGCTAGCCAGCGCCCCCGCATTGACCTTGCCACTGAGCGCCATGTCGGCAAACGGATTGGCGACCAAGGTTTGCGTACCGATCTTCTGCTGGATCAGGCGATCCAGATCCGGGATCGAAGCCGTACCACCCGCCAGGAGGATGTAGTCGACATCGTTGTACTGGCCGGCTGCGAAAAAGAACTGCAGCGAGCGAGACACTTGCTGCACCACCGCTTCCTTGAACGGCTGCAACACTTCAGTCTCGTAGTCATCCGGAAGGCCACCTTGTTTCTTGGCCAGCCCAGCCTCTTCGACCGACAGGCCGTAACGGCGCTGAATCTCTTCCGTCAGCTGACGACCACCGAACAATTGCTCGCGGGTGTAGATGGTGCGGCCGTTGTGCAGCACGCTGAGGGTGGTCATGGTGGCGCCGATGTCGACAATTGCCACGGTCAACTCATCGTGACCACTGCCCAGTTGGGCAGCCAGTAGCCCATAAGCGCGCTCCAGTGCGTAGGCTTCGACATCGACCACTTTCGCGGTCATGCCGGCCAGCGCCAAGGCCGCTTCACGAACTTCGACGTTTTCCTTGCGGCAAGCGGCAAGCAATACATCCACACGCCCGGCGTTGCGCGCCGACTCACCCTGCACTTCGAAGTCGATGGCGACTTCTTCGAGCGGATAGGGAATGTACTGGTCGGCTTCGATTTTCAGCTGGTTTTCCAGATCGTCGTCTGAAAGCCCGGCTTCCATTTCGATGGTTTTGGTAATGACAGCGGAACCGGCCACAGCTACGGCTACAGTTTTGACGCCCGTCTTGGCTTTGGCCAATACGCGCGACAATGCCTGGCCTACACCTTCCAGTTCAGCAATGTTTTTCTCGACCACTGCATTGGGTGGGAGCGGCTCTACAGCATAAGCCTCTACTTTGTAGCGGCTTCCTGAGCGACTCAATTCGAGGAGCTTGACTGAGGTCGAACTGATATCGATCCCCAGCAGCGTATTCGCTTTCTTATTGAAGAGCCCTAGCACGACCGATTTCCTATTGGCATCCGCGACTTACGGACTATTTATGTTTTTTCACATTAAATAACAGTCTTGACATAAGCGCAAATGGCTACCTAGCAAAAAAAGCGCTTATAATGTGAACAGTTTTTCCCTTTCGACATCGCCCTACGCTTAACTCTTTCTTTTATCTGGAAATCCAAACATTTTGATGCGCCTGCTGAAGTTCTTCTGGTGGTCCTGCGTAGCCGTTTTTTGTGGACTGTTGCTCAGTCTCTCTGGCGCTTATCTGTACCTTAGCCCCGGTTTGCCATCCGTGGACTCGCTGCGCCGCATTCAGCTGCAGATCCCCCTGCGCATCTACAGCAGCGACGCCAAGCTGATTGCCGAATTCGGCGAGATGCGCCGCACGCCCATTCGCTTTGCAGACATTCCACCGAACTTCATCAAAGCCCTGCTTTCGGCCGAAGACGACAATTTTGCCAATCATTATGGCGTCGACCTCAGCAGCCTGATGCGCGCTGCCACGCAATTATTAAAAAGTGGCGGCCAAATCCAATCCGGCGGTAGCACCATCACCATGCAAGTGGCGAAGAACTTCTTCCTCACTAACGAACGCAGTTTCTCGCGCAAGATCAATGAAATACTGTTGGCATTACAAATTGAGCGCGAACTGAGCAAAGACGAAATTCTTGAGTTGTACGTCAACAAGATTTACCTCGGTAACCGTGCTTACGGTATCGAAGCGGCGGCGCAGGTTTATTACGGTAAACCCATGCACGATTTGAGCCTGGGCCAGATGGCGATGATCGCCGGCCTGCCAAAAGCACCGTCACGCTTCAACCCGCTGGTCAACCCGCAGCGCAGTAAAGAACGTCGCGACTGGATTCTGGGCCGCATGTACAAGCTGGGCAAAATCGACCAGGGCCAATACCAGACCGCCCTGGCCGAACCCATCGACGCCAGCTACCACGTCCCCACCCCCGAAGTGCAGGCGCCGTATATTGCCGAGATGGCCCGCGCCGAAATGGTGGGGCGTTATGGGAGCGAGGCGTATACAGAAGGTTTCCACGTTACTACCACGGTTCCGAGCAACCTTCAGGAAGCGGCCAACGAAGCGGTACGCAGCGGCCTGATCAGTTACGACCAACGTCATGGCTACCGCGGCCCGGAATCCCGTCTACCCGGTATGACCCGCGAAGCGTGGCAGGCCGAGCTGGCCAAACAGAAAACCCAGAACGGCATTGAACCGGCCTTCGTTACCCAGGTCCTGAAAAGCGGGATCATGGTGTTGACCCGTAGCGGCCAGGAAGAAACCGTGGCGTGGGACAGCATGAAATGGGCACGCCCCTTCCTGAACACCAATAGCCTCGGCCCCCGCCCGCAAAAGCCGGACGACGTGGTGCAAGTGGGCGACCTGATTCGCGTGCTGCGTCAGCCAGATGGCAACCTGGCGTTCAGCCAGATCCCGGCAGCACAAGGCGCACTGGTCTCGCTTGATCCAAAAAACGGCGCCATCCGCGCCCTGGTCGGCGGCTTCTCGTTCGAGCAGAGCAACTACAACCGCGCCACCCAGGCCAAGCGCCAACCGGGCTCGAGCTTCAAACCTTTCATCTATAGCGCGGCACTGGACAAGGGCTATACCGCCGCCACCCTGGTCAACGACGCACCGATTGTTTTCGCTGACGACAACCTCGATCAGGTCTGGCGCCCGAAGAACGATACCAACACGTTCCTTGGCCCGATCCGTTTGCGCGAAGCCTTGTACAAGTCCCGCAACCTGGTTTCGATCCGCCTGTTACAGGCCATCGGCATCGACTACGCCCTGGACTATGTCAGCCGCTTTGGTTTCAACAAGCAGGACTTGCCGCGAAACCTTTCGATGGCTCTTGGTACGGCTAACCTCGCGCCGGTGGAAATCGCCGGCGGCTGGAGCACCTTTGCCAACGGCGGCTACAAGATTCAGCCCTATCTGATCCAGAGCATCCACAGCCGCAACGGCGATCCGCTGTATATCGCCAACCCGCCGAGCGCACCGGGTGAAAATGACGATCAACCGGCCACTGTGGTCGACCCTGCGGCCCTCGCCGAAAACATTCCCGCACCGGCCAGCACAGTGCCGACTCCAGCGGTTGCCGAGCGCATTGTCGACGCACGCACCACGTACATCCTCACCAGCATGCTGCAGGACGTTATCAAACGCGGCACCGGTCGCCGTGCCCTGGCCATGGGCCGAGGCGACATCGCAGGCAAGACCGGTACTACCAACGAGTCGAAAGACAGCTGGTTTTCCGGCTTCAACGCCGACTACATGACTACCGTGTGGACCGGGTTTGACCAGCCGGAAAGCCTGGGTAGCCACGAGTTCGGCGGCACTGTCGCACTGCCGATCTGGATGAGCTACATGAGCGCAGCGCTCAAAGACAAACCCGAACATATGCTGCCCGAACCACCTGGCCTGCTGACCCTGCGTATCGACCCCGTCAGCGGCCGCGCCGCTTCGCCAGGCACGCCGAACGCGTACTTCGAAGTGTTCAAGAACGAAGACTCACCGCCACCCATGAACGAACTGGACCCAGGCACCAGCGCCCCGGGCAGTCCGTTACCGGCGGATGACGCCGCACCAATCGACTTGTTCTGATCAACTTCTGAACCGTAAGGCGAATATCGCCAGCGGCGATATCCGCCCTACGCACCCAAATCGAAGCCAATAAAAAGCCCCGCATCTGCGGGGCTTTTTTATCTACTGGACTTAGCCGTTGAACACATCTTCAACGGAGGTCAGCGGATAGTGCTTCGGATACGGCAGCGTTGCCACACCGCTTTCAATCGCCGCCTTGGCAACGGCATCAGCCACCACGGTGATCAGACGTACATCCATCGGTTTCGGAATGATGTACTCGCGACCGAACGACAGCGGCGCGCCACCATAGGCATCACATACTTCCTTGGGCACCGGCAGTTTGGCCAGCTCACGCAGGGCCACAGCAGCGGCAATCTTCATTTCCTCATTAATACGGGTAGCGCGAACATCCAGCGCACCGCGGAAAATGAAGGGGAAGCCAAGCACGTTGTTGACCTGGTTGGGGTAGTCCGAACGGCCGGTGGCCATGATCACGTCGCTGCGGGTGGCATGCGCCAGTTCCGGGGAGATTTCCGGGTCCGGGTTGGAGCAGGCGAACACGATCGGGTTCGGCGCCATACGCAGCAGGTTTTCCGGGCTCAACAGGTTGGCACCCGACAGACCGACAAACACGTCAGCACCGTCCAGCGCGTCCGACAGCGTGCGCTTGTCGGTTTCGTGGGCGAATACGGCTTTGTATTGGTTCAAATCGGTGCGACCGGAATGAATCACGCCGCTGCGGTCGATCATGAAGATGTTCTCGATCTTCGCGCCCATGCTTACCAGCAACTTCATGCAGGAAATGGCAGCAGCGCCAGCGCCCAGGCAGACGATCTTGGCGTCCGCGAGGTTTTTGCCAACGATTTCAAGCGCGTTGAGCATGCCGGCGGCGGTCACGATGGCGGTGCCGTGCTGGTCATCGTGGAACACCGGAATGTCGCACTGCTCGATCAGCGCGCGCTCGATCTCAAAGCACTCAGGCGCCTTGATGTCTTCCAGGTTGATGCCACCGAAGGTGATGGAGATGCGTTTTACGGTGTCGATAAAGGCTTGCGGGCTTTCGGAGTCGACTTCGATGTCGAACACATCGATACCAGCGAAACGCTTGAACAGTACGCCTTTGCCTTCCATTACCGGCTTGGATGCCAGTGGACCCAGATCACCCAGACCGAGAATGGCGGTACCGTCGGAAATCACTGCAACCAGGTTGCCTTTGCCAGTGTATTTGTACGCCAGCTCAGGGTCACGGGCGATTTCACGCACCGGCTCGGCCACGCCCGGGCTATAGGCCAGGGACAGATCACGGGCGGTGGAAGTAGGCTTGGTCAGCTCGACGCTCAGCTTCCCCGGACGAGGATTGGCGTGATAGTCCAGAGCGGCAGTTTTCAAATCAGACATGGTGGCATTTCCGCTTTTTTATGCTGTTAAACAGACAGGCAGCGAGGATACGCAAGATGCCCAACGCGAACAAGACTGGTCAGTCAGGTCTGTCAAGGGCTCTAACGTACGACTTTAAGCCAATCCCCGGGACGGGGCTCGCCACTTGGATATAGATGATTGAGTAGGCGCAGACGGGACTCGGCGTCACCGGGCAGCGTACTGCCCTGGGCTAGCTTGGTCATGGTTTGCGCGCTTGTGGCACGCACCAGTTGCAGCCGGAGAGGTTGCGCTAGCTTACGCTCCTCCGCCCTCAGAGGTCGAAAACTATTGATCACTTTAAGGAAATTTTCGTCTTCGGTTTCCAGCGACGCCGGCGCCTTCACGCTGGCGATAAACACATAAGACGAGTTGTCTTTGTAGATTACCGCCACGCGCTTGGCGGGCCGCCCGGGAATGACCGCCGTATAGCCCTGCAACCCGGCTTGCGAAAGCTCACGCTCATCGGCCAGCTTGCCCGAGACCCTGGAGCGGACAAATTGCTGCGGGGTCTGCCCGGCTTTCACTTTCTCCAATACCAGGGCGACAAAAGCATTCTGATCAGCCGTATGGGCGATCACTGCATTCGGGCGATTGAGCAGCTCCCAGCCCGGCGGGGCGCTAAAAGTGAAATCCAGTTCGGCATGGTAGAACTGTTGGCCGCGGCGAATGCCCGTGGACTCGGAATCGCCATAGGGCAGCCCGTTGAGGTGCTGCATAAATACGTCGCGGTTCACCTCTTGCTGGCCGGTCGCCAAGGCACGCGCGGGCCCCACCACCTCTTGCAGACGTCGGTCATTGCCGGGATGGGTATCGAATACACCGTGGTAGCTGGAGGTGGGTTCGGGTTTGCCGGCCTTTTTCGCTTCATCGCGAGCAAAGTCGTCCTGGTTTTTCAGCACCTCGACTACCTGGATCATGGCCTGCGGGTCATAGCCGGCGCGCGCCAGGTACTGGGCGCCCAGGCCGTCGGCCTGCAACTCCATGTCACGCCCGTAGCCTCGCACAAAGGCCGAGCCGAGCGCACCGGTGATATCCCCCGCCGCACCGACACCCGTGCCAATGGCCACCGCCTGACCCAGGATGCCCCAGGCCTGCGACTGGCTTTGCTGCTGCACGCTATGGCGGGCGGTGACATGCCCCACTTCATGACCAAGCACGGCAGCAAGCTCGGCCTCGGAACTCAGATAGGCCAGCAAGCCACGGTGGATATAGATGTAGCCGCCCGGCAGCGCGAAGGCGTTGATATCCGGGCTATCGATAACGGTGAAGTGGTAGGTCAGGTTGGTGCGATGACTGTGGCTGGCCACCCGTTCACCCACTTGCTGCACATAGGCCTGCAGCTTTTCATCGGGATAGCGCGGGTACTCCTTGGCAATTTCCTGGCTGTATTTACGCCCCAGCTCCAGCTCCTGGCTTTCGCTCATCATCACGAAATTGCGCTCGCCGGTGGCCGGGTTCTGCGCGCAGCCTTGCAGGAGCATCAGCGCGATCAACGCGCCCAACAGACGCCGCATCATGGACGCACCTCCAGCATGGCCGGGTGGGTCAGTGGCAGCATCCAGCGCGCTTGCCCGGCCTGCGGCTTGCCGCTTCGCGCGCGGTCAATTACCCAGCCACGCGCTTCGACAGAGCGCCCACGCAAGGCGCGCAGCGCTTTGGGGTCAAATGCCGGCAACGCCTTGTTCGCCACCTGCAGCACCAGCGGCCCGTCCAATTGCAACCAGAGCCCGCCGCGATTCTGTTCCACCTTAATGACCCGTCCCTGAACCAATGCAAAGCCACTGTCGTTGAGTTTCGCCGCCGTCAGTATCGGCGCATCTCGCCACACACCCTCTCTGGCCGCTCGAGCAGTGCGTTCGGCCGCCTGCTGGCATTCCAACAGCGCCACATTCGGCGCGATAGCCACCTGAAAACCCAGCCCTTCTGCCAGCAACCGGGCTTCAAGGTTGTGCCCTTGATCATCATAGACATGCGCCAGCGTTCGGCCGTAATGATCCTTCGCTTGCTGGCCCACCTGCACGGCTACGCGCCCCGAGCTGGCGGCAACCAATGCCTGTAAACGGCGCTTGGCTTGCTCAGCGAATGGCTGAGCCGGCCGCCCCTTGTGCGCCACTTCCGGCGTATTGATACCGATAAGGCGCACGCTGCGACCGTCAGCCAGACGCAAGGTATCCCCATCCACCACCTGTTTTACAGCCACCACAGGCAGCCCGACCGGCGCTGGGCACAATGCCCACGCCGGCCCGAAGCAAATCGCAGAAACGAAAAAGGCGCCCACAAGGGACGCCTTTTTCATCAGCACCGAAAAGCCCATCAGGCCTCCCGAAGCAACAAAGCCAATTAGGCCTTGGAGCCGAACACACCGAAACGCTGCTTGAAGCGATCAACACGGCCGCCAACGTCCAGCACTTTCTGCTTGCCGGTGTAGAACGGGTGGCACTCGTTGCAAACGTCCAGGCTCAGAGGCTTGGCCAGGGTGGAGCGAGTCTGGATCACGTTACCGCAGCTGCAGGTAGCGGTTACGGCTTCGTATACTGGATGGATATCAGCTTTCATGGTGTATTCCTCAGGGCTATCGCGCCGCCACCCAACACTATTGTCGAGTACCGCACGGAATTAGGCCGCGCATCTTACCAGAGAACGCCAAGCACGCAAGACCGATCGTCAGGCGCTTGCATGCTAAGATCGCGCCTCGTTTTCCAGGACATATACCGCGTGCCCGCCGCCATTTTGCGCCTCGCCCTGCCCTCTCCGCTGCGCCGCCTGTTCGACTATCTGGCCCCCCAAGGCGTGCCGGCCAGTACCTTGCAGCCGGGCATGCGCCTGCGCGTGCCGTTTGGCAAACGCGAGATCATCGGCATTCTGGTGGAAGTCAGCGAAACCAGTGACGTGCCGCTGGAAAAGCTAAAGCCGGCCATCGCCCTGCTCGATACGCAATCCCCCGTGCCGCCCGCCTTCTTCAAGCTGTGCCTGTGGACTGCCCAGTATTACCAGCACAGCCTCGGCGACACCTTCAGTTGGGCACTGCCCAATCTGCTACGTCAGGGCGAGCCGGCTGAAGCGCGCCAGGAGCGCTACTGGCACGTTGCTCAAGGCGCCTCCCTCGACGACCCACGCCTGGCCCGCGCCCCGCGCCAGCGCGATGCCTTGAAGACCATCGCGCAACACCCCCACGGTGTTGCTCACCGCCTGCTCAGCCAGTTGCAATTGAATAAAGACAGCCTCGACCTGCTGCGCGAAAAAGGCCTGGTCACCATCGAAGCCCGTCGCCATGCGGCAATCGAGCGGCACGGCAATTGGCTGGCACAGCCGGAACTGCCGCTTAACGAGGAACAACGCGCGGCGACCGAAGCCATCCGCAGTGGCCTGGATACCTTCAACGCCTTTTTATTGGCCGGCGTGACCGGCAGCGGCAAAACCGAAGTGTATTTGCAACTGATCCGCGAAACCCTGGAGGCCGGAAAACAAGCCCTGGTGCTGATCCCCGAAATCAACCTGGGCCCGCAGACACTGGCGCGTTTCGAACGTCGCTTTAACGCGCGCATCGCCCTGCTGCACTCGGCGGTCAACGATCGCGAACGCCTGGACGCCTGGCTCGCCGCGCGCGACGGCGAAGCCGACATCATTATCGGCACCCGCTCGGCCCTGTTCACGCCAATGAAAAACCCCGGCCTGATCATCATCGACGAAGAACACGACGCGTCCTATAAACAGCAGGAAGGCCTGCGCTACCACGCCCGTGACCTGGCACTGGTGCGCGCGCGGCAGGAGAACATCCCCATCGTGCTCGGCTCGGCCACGCCGTCGCTGGAAAGCCTGCAAAACGCCCATTCCGGCCGTTACGGCCTGCTGCGCCTGACCCAACGGGCCGGTGGCGCTCAGCAGCCCCGTTTTCTGCGCCTGGATATCAAGAGTCGACCACTGGACAGCGGCATCTCCGGCCCCATGCAGCAAGCCATCGGTCAAACGTTGGCGGCCGGCCAGCAAGTCTTGGTGTTCCTCAACCGCCGCGGTTTTGCGCCGACGCTGCTGTGCCACGACTGCGGCTGGCTGTCCGAATGCCCGCGCTGCGATGCGCGCATGACTGTTCACCAACGCTCACGGGAATTGCGCTGCCACCACTGCGGCCATGCCGAACGCCAGCCGAGCAATTGCCCCAAATGCGCCCAGGTAGACCTGCGCCCGGTCGGCGCCGGCACCGAGCGCGCCGAAGACCGTTTGGCCACTTTGTTCCCGGATGTGCCGGTGCTCCGCGTCGACCGCGAGAGCACCTCGCGCAAAGACGCCATGCAGAATCTGTTTACGACTATCAATAAGGGTGAGCCGTGCATCCTCATTGGCACGCAGATGCTAGCTAAAGGTCACCACTTTCCGCGCGTTACGTTAGTGTCGATCCTGGATGCCGACGGCGGCCTGTTTTCCGCCGACTTCCGCGCCAGCGAGCGCATGGCCCAATTGATCGTGCAAGTCGCTGGCCGCGCAGGGCGTGCCGAAGAACCGGGCAGAGTGATCATCCAGACACACCTGGCCGACCACCCGCTACTGGTGCAACTCACCGAGCAAGGCTATTTCGCGTTTGCCGAGCAGGCGTTGAGCGAACGCCGCGCTGCCGGCCTTCCGCCCTTCTGCCATCTGGCGCTACTGCGCGCCGAAGCGCATAAGCCGGGGCAGGCAGAAGGCTTCCTGGATCAAGCCTGTACCGAAGCTGAACACCTGCTGAGCGAACTGCGCCTCAGCGGCATTGAACTACTGGGCCCAGTGCCGGCTCCCATGGAACGCCGAGCCGGCCGCTACCGCGCGCAACTGCTGGTACAGGCCAATGCCCGGGCGCCGCTGCACAAGCTGCTCAGTTACTGGCTGACGGCGCTGGAAAAAATGCCCGCCGGCCGCGCGGTGCGCTGGTCGCTGGATGTCGACCCGATCGACCTCTTCTAGGCGGCGCGGTTGGCAATAGCGCCATGGCCACGGATAATGGTCCCCTTTTCACCCGCCTCCCGACGCCCCGGCGCCGCGATGGCCGTACGAGCAGACCATGAAAGACACCATCCGCCAGCTGATCCAGCACGCCCTCACCCGCCTCGTCAGCGACGGCGTATTGCCTGAGGGCCTGACGCCCGTGATCCAGGTCGAAAACACCAAGGATAAAACCCACGGTGATTTCGCCAGCAACATCGCCATGATGCTGGCCAAGCCTGCGGCCATGAAGCCACGCGATCTGGCGGAAAAACTGATTGCCGCCCTGCCTGCCGATGCGCAAATCAGCAAAGTGGAAATCGCCGGCCCAGGCTTCCTCAATTTTTACCAAGACACTCAGGCCCTGGCCCAGCGTCTGGAGCTGGCCCTGGCCGACGAAAAACTGGCTGTGCGCAAAAGCAGTCCGGCGCAGCGCGTGGTGGTCGACCTCTCCTCGCCGAACCTTGCCAAGGAAATGCACGTGGGCCACCTGCGCTCCACCATCATTGGCGACGGCGTTGCGCGCGTACTTGAATTCCTTGGCGACACCGTCATCCGCCAAAACCACGTTGGCGACTGGGGCACCCAGTTCGGCATGCTGCTGGCCTACCTGCAGGAAAACCCGGTCGCCAACGAAACCGAGCTGTCCGACCTCGAAGGCTTCTACCGCGCCGCCAAACAGCGTTTCGATGAGTCGCCGGAATTTGCCGAACGCGCCCGTGAACTGGTCGTGCAACTGCAAGCCGGCGAACCTGAGTGTCTGCGCTTGTGGCACAGCTTCAACGCCATCTCCCTGGCCCACTGCCAGAAAGCGTACGACCGCCTGAACGTCAAACTGACCCCGGCCGACGTCAAAGGTGAAAGCGCCTATAACGACGACCTGGCCAATGTTGTGGCTGACCTGAAAAGCGCCGGTCTGCTGGTGGAAAGCAGCGGCGCACAGTGCGTATTCCTCGACGAATTCAAGAATGCCGAAGGCAACCCGCTGCCGGTGATCGTGCAAAAAGCCGGGGGCGGCTATCTGTATGCCACCACCGACCTGGCCGCCATGCGTTACCGCAGCCAAGTCTTGAAAGCCGACCGCGTGCTGTACTTCGTCGACCAGCGTCAGGCCCTGCACTTCCAGCAAGTATTCGAAGTGGCACGCCGCGCAGGCTTCGTACACCCCGGCATGCGGCTCGAACACATGGGCTTTGGCACCATGAACGGCGCCGACGGCAAGCCATTCAAAACCCGCGACGGCGGTACGGTAAAACTGATCGACCTGTTGGACGAAGCGCAAGAACGCGCCTATGCCCTGGTCAAGGAAAAGAACCTCGAACTCAGCGAAGACGAGCTGCGCACCATCGCGCGCGTGGTGGGCATTGGCTCGGTGAAATACGCCGACCTAAGCAAACACCGCACCAGCGACTACAGCTTCAACTTCGAACAGATGCTCAGCTTCGAAGGCAATACCGCACCGTATCTGCTGTATGCCTACACCCGTGTAGTGAGCATCTTCCGCAAACTGGGCAAGGGCTACGATCAGGTCGAAGGCCAGATCCGCCTCGACGCCACGCCAGAGCAAGACCTGGCCGCCAAGCTGGCGCAGTTCGGCGAAGTGCTCGGCAACGTTGCCGACAAAGGCACCCCGCATACCCTGTGCACCTACCTGTATGAACTGGCTGGTTTGTTCTCCAGCTTCTACGAACACTGCCCGATCCTCGCCGCCGAGGATCCGACCACCCAGCAAAGCCGCCTACGCCTGGCCGCCCTGACCGGGCGAACCCTCAAGCAAGGTCTGGAACTGCTGGGTCTGGAAACCCTGGAGCGTATGTAAGTTGGCGGCCAAGAAAAAACCTGCACCCAAGCGCGGCGCCAGCCGCTACCAAGCCCCGCCAAAACGTCCGGTCCCTGGTTGGATCTGGCTGGCGTGCGGCCTGGCTATCGGCGCCTTTATCGTGTTGCTGATGAAGCTTGAGCCTGGGCGCAAGGAAATCCAGCGCGAAAAGCCGGACGACAAAGCGACCAAAACCGCCGTAGCCCCCAAGGCGCCGGCAAACAGCAACACACCGACGCCCAATGCACCGGTCAAACCCAAGTACGACTTCTATACGCTGCTACCCGAATCGGAAGTGATCGTGCCGCCTGAAGCCGTGCCTGAGCAAACGCCGCCACCGGCCTCCCCGGCCGAATTGGCCAAGGCCGACGCAGCCCGCGCCGAAGCCGCGCTCAAAGGTGAAACGCCGCCGCCATTGCCTACTGCGGTGAAAGCAGCGGTCACCCAGTACTTCCTGCAAGCAGGCTCGTTCAGAAAGCAGGACGACGCCGACAAGGTTCGCGCGCAGATCATTCTGCTCGGCCAGGACGTGCAGGTGGAGTCCGGCATGGTCCGCGATGAAACCTGGTACCGCGTATTGGTCGGCCCCTTCAGCAACCGTGAGCAACTTACGGCTGCGCAGAAAAAACTGGCCGGTAGCGGCTTCAGCAATCTGCTGCTGCAACAGCGTCAAGGGCGATAAGCCACCCTACGCAGCAACCGAGCCGCCCGCTTCGTGGGCGGCTTCCTACATTAAGCCTGCGTACCGAGCGACATAGTGATGACCGCTCGGGCCTAAAACCGCGGCGACTGAAACAATCAACAGTTAACGCCTTAAACCCGAGCGCCCTCTTTTTCCAAAAGGTCGCTTCCTATGCCGAACGCTCCGTTACGCCAACCCTCGCGCGTACTTCCCCTCCTCACCGTTATCACCCTGGCCAGCCTTGGCGCCCAGCACGCCAATGCCCACGGCTACGTGGAACAACCCAAATCCCGCGCGGTGTTATGCACCGCCGTAGCCGGCAACCAGAACAGCCTGTGCGGCAGCGTCGCCTACGAGCCACAAAGCATCGAGTACGGCCCGTCGGTCAACCATCACTACCATGGCGCCTATTGCGCTGGTGACTTCACCCAGTGCGGCCCAGCCGACGCCACCATCGCCGCTGGCGGTATGGCCGCGTTTGGCCAACTCAATGAACAGACCGCCACACGCTGGGCCAAAAACTTGCTAAAGCCTGGCCCCAACACCTTTACCTGGCGCTATACCGCCGGCCACGCCACGGCGTACCACCAGTTCTACATCACCAAAAAGGACTGGAACCCCAATCAGCCGCTGACACGCGACGCCTTCGAGCTCACTCCATTGCTGCACCAGGACGCACACGGCGTGCGGCCCCCGAGCGGCGGTACCAGTACGCACACCGTCAATATCCCCGCCGACCGCAGCGGCTATCACGTGGTACTCGCCACATGGAAAATTGCCGACACTGCCGCCACGTTCTACCAAGTGATTGACGTCAACATCAGTGGCGCAGCTAACCCACCTGGCGCCACGGCTCCCGTAGCCGCCTGGAAAAACATCGGCGTCGTGCAGCCTGAAGCCCTGCAAGTTGGCGATTCCATCACGACCCGCGTGTTCACTGCACAAGGCGAACAAACCAACCGGCAAACCACGCTGACCATCGACAGCGCCGAGCAGGCACAGGAAAACACCTGGCCATTTTTGCTGGCGCAAAAAGTGGCGAAGGCCAACGCTGGCTACTTGATGGGCGAGCTCAACAGCAGCAATGAAGTGGTACCCAACTACGGCAAAAACACTGTCTACGCCGAGACTGGCAGTGACGTGGTTCGCGTGGAGATCCAGAAAGTGCAGGCCCAGCCAGGCAACATCGGCAGCCTGTCTCTGGATGGGTTGCAAGACACCTACAACGTCCAGGGCGGCAAAACCCAGTTGCACTTCAATGCCCTGACCCAAGGCGGGCCTTATACCGTCAGCGCCACGGTGTTCAACGCCAAAGGTGAAAGTGTGGCCCACCAGCAAAGCGCCGAAGGCTCCACATCGCCCCACATGATGCTCACCCTGGACAACCCCGCAGGCGGTATCTACGACCTGGTGGTGATGGCCAACCTGAGAAAGGTGAACCACTGCAGAAGACCCACCGCTTCACCATCGAAGCACCTGTTACCGGTGGCCATGACTTTGTGTTCCCCAACGGTCTGAAGAGCTACAAGGCCGGAACCAAAGTTCTGGCGCGCGACGGCAACACCTACACCTGCAAACCCTTCCCCTACAGTGGTTATTGCGTGCAATGGAGCACCGGCGCCACCCAGTACGAACCTGGCACCGGCTCGCACTGGCAGATGGCCTGGACGCGCCAATAACGCCTTCGCCCCGGCAGCGGAGATTGCCTGCGGCAATTTCCTGCTGCCCCTACCGAAACAATCTGACAAACCGCCAACTCCCGTGCGTTTGTCATCCGCGGTTGAAATGCCAGTGACCTCCCCCCATATGAGTTTTCACTAGGGCACTTTCGCCCCCAGCGTGGAGACTCTTCCTTGACCACCATCGTTTCAGTTCGTCGCCACGGCAAAGTCGTCATGGGCGGCGACGGCCAGGTTTCCCTCGGCAACACCGTGATGAAAGGCAACGCGAAAAAAGTTCGTCGCCTGTACCACGGCCAGGTGATTGCCGGTTTTGCCGGCGCTACTGCCGACGCCTTCACCCTGTTCGAACGCTTCGAAGGGCAACTTGAGAAACACCAGGGCCATCTGGTGCGTGCCGCCGTAGAGCTGGCCAAAGAATGGCGCACCGACCGCTCCCTGAGCCGTCTGGAAGCCATGTTGGCGGTCGCCAACAAAGACGCCTCCCTGATCATTACCGGTAACGGCGATGTGGTTGAGCCCGAAGACGGCCTGATCGCCATGGGCTCCGGCGGCCCGTACGCTCAGGCCGCCGCCCGCGCCCTGCTGATGCACAGCGAACTCAGCGCCCGCGAAGTGGCCGAAACCGCATTGGGTATCGCCGGCGATATCTGCGTATTTACCAATCACAACCTGACTATCGAGGAGCTGGACCTCGCTGTCTGAGGCCCCGACCATTTCCATGCCCATGACTCCCCGCGAAATTGTTCACGAACTGAGCCGCCATATCATCGGCCAGGACGAAGCCAAGCGTGCCGTTGCCATTGCCCTTCGTAACCGCTGGCGCCGCATGCAGCTGCCTGCCGAGCTGCGTGCCGAGGTCACACCGAAGAACATTTTGATGATCGGCCCGACTGGCGTTGGTAAAACCGAAATCGCCCGCCGTCTGGCCAAGCTGGCCAACGCGCCATTTCTGAAAGTGGAAGCCACCAAGTTCACTGAGGTCGGTTACGTTGGCCGTGACGTCGAATCGATCATCCGCGACCTCGCCGATGCCGCGATCAAGATGCTGCGCGAGCAGGAGATGGTCAAAGTCCGTCACCGTGCCGAAGACGCCGCCGAAGACCGCATCCTTGATGCCTTGCTGCCACCGGCGCGCGTGGGCTTCAACGAAGACCAGACACCGAGCAACGACTCCAACACTCGCCAGCTGTTCCGCAAGCGCCTGCGCGAAGGCCAACTGGACGACAAAGAAATTGAAATCGAAATAGCCGACTTGCCCGGCGGCGTGGAAATCATGGCCCCGCCCGGCATGGAGGAAATGACCAATCAGTTGCAGAACCTGTTCTCCACCATGGGCAAGGGCAAGAAGAAAGCCCGCAAGCTGAAAGTGAAAGAAGCACTGAAACTGGTACGCGACGAAGAGGCTGCGCGCCTGGTCAACGAAGAGGAATTGAAGGCCCAGGCTCTGGAAGCTGTCGAGCAGCACGGCATCGTGTTTATCGACGAAATCGACAAAGTGGCCAAGCGCGGCAACGTGGGCGGCGCCGATGTATCGCGCGAAGGCGTACAGCGCGATTTGCTGCCGCTGATTGAAGGCTGCACGGTGAATACCAAGCTGGGCATGGTCAAAACCGACCACATCCTGTTTATCGCCTCTGGCGCGTTTCACCTGAGCAAGCCCAGCGACCTGGTGCCCGAGCTGCAAGGCCGGCTGCCGATTCGCGTGGAGCTCAAAGCCCTGACCCCGAATGACTTCGAGCGCATCCTCACCGAGCCGCACGCCTCGCTCACCGAGCAGTACCGCGAGCTACTGCAAACCGAAGGACTGAGCATCGAATTCGCCGCCGACGGCATCAAGCGTCTGGCCGAAATCGCCTGGCAGGTAAACGAAAAAACCGAAAACATCGGTGCCCGTCGCTTGCACACGCTGCTTGAACGTTTGCTGGAAGAAGTGTCGTTCAGTGCCGGGGACCTCGCCGGCAGCCAGAATGGCGAGGCCATCAGCATCGACGCCGAGTACGTGAACAGCCACCTCGGCGAGTTGGCGCAAGACGAAGACCTGTCGCGCTATATTCTCTAACCCCCGCGACTCCCGTAGGAGCCAGCTTGCTGGCGAAGCCCTTTGTCTTCAGGGTTCGCCAGCAAGCTGGCTCCTACGATAAAAGATCGCCCCGGCCCGCTACGTTCAGAGCACATCCACCATGCGTATCCCCTCGGCCATCGAGCTGCACAAGGCCTCGAAAACCCTCTCCCTGAAATACGGCGATGAAAGCTACACATTGCCGGCGGAGTTTTTGCGCGTGCATTCGCCGTCGGCCGAAGTACAGGGCCACGGCAAACCGATTCTGCAATTCGGCAAACTGGGCGTAGGTTTGAGCAAGATCGAACCGGCCGGGCAGTACGCACTAAAGTTGTGCTTCGACGACGGGCATGACAGCGGATTGTTCACCTGGGACTACCTGGAGCAACTGGCGCAACGTCAGGACGAACTCTGGGCCGATTATCTTCAAGAGCTTGCACGCGCCGGAAAGTCCCGCGATCCGGCCGAGTCCGTGGTCAAGCTGATGCTCTAGCTCGACCCTTCGAGCAGGTTAGGGCGAACTTTCTAAACTCCCTCGGCATACTCCCCGCTGCGCTTGGCCAAGTGACTGGCCTGCTTGCGCAAACGCTGAAACTCGGGTAACCAATTACCTGGCAGGTTCCGTGCATTTGACTGTGTCAGATGCAATGAATGAAGCGGAGCTAGCTCCGCCCCCGGTAACCCGAGCAGTACTAGGCGCTAACGCCCTGTGTCCGCGCACAGCAGCATGCCGGTATCAGCCTCAGGACAATGGAGCGTCGTTGATGAGCAACAAAAATAATGAAGACCTGCAACGCCAGGCCTCGGACAACACCCTAGGGCTCAATCCTGTTATTGGCCTGCGGGGCAAAGACATTCTCGCTTCTGCCCGCATGATTCTGGCGCAGGCCTACAAGCAACCCCTGCACAGCGCCAAGCACCTTGCCCACCTGGGCATCGAATTGAAGAACGTCATCCTCGGCAGTTCCGACCTGGAATCCGAAGTGGGCGACAAACGTTTCGCCGACCCGGCCTGGAGCCAGAACCCTCTGTACAAGCGCTACCTGCAAAGCTACCTGGCCTGGCGCAAAGAACTGCACAGCTGGGTCGAGCACAGCAACCTGTCGGAGACGGATATCAGCCGCGGTCACTTCGTGATCAACCTGCTCACCGAAGCCATGGCGCCGAGCAACAGCATGGCCAACCCGGCAGCGCTCAAACGCTTCTTCGAAACCGGCGGCAAGAGCCTGCTCGATGGTCTCGGCCACCTGGCCAAAGACTTGGTGAACAACGGCGGCATGCCCAGCCAAGTGAACATGGACGCCTTCG
The DNA here is from genome assembly GCF_027922365.1 of Pseudomonas turukhanskensis. Taxonomy (GTDB): domain Bacteria; phylum Pseudomonadota; class Gammaproteobacteria; order Pseudomonadales; family Pseudomonadaceae; genus Aquipseudomonas; species Aquipseudomonas turukhanskensis. Next base: position 25,452 of record NZ_BSFN01000021.1, on the reverse strand, counting down.
AGGTCGGCAAAAACCTGGCCTTGAGCGAAGGCTCGGTGGTGTTTCGCAACAACCTGCTGGAGCTCATCCAGTACAAGCCGACCACCGAGCAAGTACACGAACGCCCGCTGCTGGTGGTGCCGCCGCAGATCAACAAGTTCTACGTGTTCGACCTGTCGCAGGAAAAAAGCCTGGCGCGCTTCTGCCTGCGCAACGGCATCCAGACCTTTATCGTCAGCTGGCGCAACCCGACCAAGGCGCAGCGCGAGTGGGGCCTGTCGACCTATATCGAGGCGCTGAAAGAAGCCATCGACGTGATCCTGGCCATCACCGGCAGCAAAGACGTGAACATGCTCGGCGCCTGCTCCGGCGGCATTACCACCGCGGCCCTGCTCGGCCACTACCAGGCCATCGGCGAGAAGAAGGTCAATGCCCTGACCCTGCTGGTAAGCGTGCTCGACACCAAGCTCGATACCCAGGTGGCCCTGTTCGTCAACGAGCAGACTCTCGAAGCCGCCAAGCGCCGTTCCTATCAGGCCGGTGTGCTGGAGGGCAGCGACATGGCCAAGGTATTTGCCTGGATGCGGCCCAACGACCTGATCTGGAACTACTGGGTGAATAACTACCTGCTCGGCAACGAGCCGCCGGTGTTCGACATCCTCTACTGGAACAACGACACCACGCGTTTGCCGGCTGCGTTCCATGGCGATCTGATCGAGCTGTTCAAAACCAACCCGCTCACCCGCGCCGATGCGCTGGAAGTCTGCGGCACGCCGATCGATCTGAAAAAAGTCACCGCCGATATCTTCAGCCTGGCTGGCACCAACGACCACATCACCCCGTGGGAAGCCTGCTACCGATCGGCCCGCCTGTTCGGCGGCAAGATCGAGTTCGTGCTGTCAAACAGCGGACATATCCAGAGCATTCTCAACCCACCGGGCAACCCCAAAGCGCGTTTCTCCACCAGCGAGGGCGAGCTGCCGGACTGCCCCAAATCCTGGCAGGAAGACGCCACCAAGCACACCGACTCGTGGTGGCTGCACTGGCAAAAGTGGCTGGCGGATCGTTCCGGCAAACTGAAAAAAGCACCGGCTACCCTGGGCAATAAAAGCTATACACCGGGTGAGGCATCGCCGGGGACTTATGTTCACGAACGCTAGCGGCCGAACCGTTAACTGCAATCCAACCCGTCGATAGTTCACGAAACTCGAACGCCAGGATTTACTGCATACACTGCCCGCGGCACCCGGATGTGCCGCCCGCTGCCAGCGCCCACAAGGCGCCGGCAGTTGTCAAGAAGCCCGCAGGGAGCACGCTTCGTTATTCTGGAAAGGCGCGCGGGACGGCGCCGCCAGAGCGTCATAGGGTCACCCATAGGGCTAGCGCATGCCGTTACCATTTGTTTTTCGCACCATCGATCTTGATGGGCAAACCATTCGCACGGCGGTCCGTCCCGGCAAGCCGCACCTGACGCCGTTGCTGATATTCAACGGCATTGGTGCCAACCTGGAGCTGGTCTTTCCGTTCGTGGCCGCGCTGGATCCCGACCTCGAAGTGATCGCCTTCGACGTGCCCGGCGTGGGCGGCTCATCTACGCCCAACCAACCCTACCGTTTTCCCGGCCTGGCCAAACTGGCCGCGCGCATGCTCGATTACCTCGACTACGGCCAGGTCAATGCCATTGGCGTGTCCTGGGGCGGTGCCCTGGCCCAACAGTTCGCCCATGACTATCCCGAACGCTGCAAGAAGCTAGTGCTCGCCGCCACTTCCGCCGGCGCCGTGATGGTACCGGGCAAACCGAAAGTGCTCTGGCGCATGGCCAGTCCGCGGCGCTATGTGCAGCCCTCGTACGGCGTGCAGATTGCCCCGGATATCTACGGCGGTGCCTTCCGTCGCGACCCCAACCTGGCGATGGCCCATGCGAGCAAAGTTCGTTCTTCCGGCAAGCTGGGTTATTACTGGCAGCTGTTCGCGGGCCTTGGCTGGACGAGCGTGCACTGGCTGCACAAGATCACCCAGCCGACCCTGGTACTGGCCGGCGACGATGACCCATTGATCCCCCTGATCAACATGCGTCTGCTAGCCTGGAGAATTCCCAATTCGGAATTGCACGTGATCGACGACGGTCACCTTTTCCTGATCACGCGGGCCGAAGCGGTCGCGCCAATCATCATGAAATTCTTACAAGAGGAACGCCAACGTGCGGTGATGCACCCACAGCCGACACCTTCGCCGGCTCGCGATCACTGATCTAACAACACCCCGGCAGCGCGCACTGATTCAGTTCGGTCAGTACGCGCCTGACCCATTAGGGCGCCGGGCGCACCACCTTCTGTTTTTTGCGCGGTTGTCTGGAATGCACCTCCGGCGCGCCTTGGTACAAGCCTTGCTCTGTACCAATTTGACGTTGAGTCCCTTGCTGGTTTGACGACGGAGTGTTGCCCCATGCGAGACAAATCTGTGCCCACCCCGGTGACACCACCGGCCAATAAAATGAATGCGCAAAACGCGGTGATGGGTTTGCGCGGGCGCGATGTGCTGAGCACCGTACGCACCCTGGCCATGCAGGGCTTGCGACGCCCTGTATACAGCGCCAAGCACGCCCTTGCGCTGGGCGGCCAATTGGGCCGCGTGTTGATCGGCGACACATTGCACAAGACCAACCCCAACGACGCCCGCTTTGCCGACCCTACCTGGCAACTCAACCCGTTCTACCGTCGCAGCCTGCAGGCGTATCTGGCTTGGCAGCAGCAACTCAACCGCTGGATCGAAGAAAGCGACCTGCCCGCCGATGACCGCACCCGTGCGCGTTTTATCGCCACCTTGCTTGGCGACGCGCTGGCGCCGTCCAACAGCCTGCTCAATCCGCTGGCGATCAAGGAACTGCTCAATAGCGGCGGCACCAGCATCTTCAAAGGCATGCGCCACCTCTACGACGACCTGCTGCACAACAGCGGCATGCCCCGCCAAGTAAACAAGACGGCCTTCGAAGTCGGCCGCAACCTGGCCACCACACCCGGCTCGGTGGTGTTTCGCAATGAGATGCTGGAACTGATCCAGTACAAGCCGATGAGCGAAAAGCAGTACGCCAAGCCCCTGGTGATCGTGCCGCCGCAAATCAACAAGTTTTATATCTTCGACCTGAGCCCGGAGAAGAGCTTCGTTCAGTACTGCCTGAAAAACGGCCTGCAAGTATTTATGGTCAGCTGGCGCAACCCCGACGCCCGTCACCGTGAATGGGGCCTGTCGAGCTACGTACAGGCACTGGAAGCAGCAACGGATGTCGCCCGCGCCATCACCGGCTGCAAAGAGGTCAACCTGATTGGCGCCTGCGCCGGCGGCCTGACCATCGCCGCCCTGCAAGGCCACCTGCAAGCCAAACGGCAGCTGCGCAAAGTCACTTCCGCCAGCTACCTGGTCAGCCTGCTGGACAGCCAGATCGAAAGCCCGGCCATGTTGTTTGCCGACGAGAAAACCCTGGAGGCAGCCAAGCGTCGCTCCTACCAGAACGGAGTGCTGGACGGCCGCGACATGGCCCGGGTATTCGCCTGGATGCGCCCCAACGACCTGATCTGGAATTACTGGGTGAACAACTACCTGCTGGGCAAACAACCGCCCGCGTTCGACATCCTCTACTGGAACAACGACAACACCCGCCTGCCAGCCGCTTTCCACGGCGACCTGCTGGACTTCTTCAAACACAACCCGCTTACCCGCCCCGGCGCGTTGGAAGTCTGCGGCACGCCCATCGACTTGCAGAAGGTCAACGTCGACAGCTTCAGCGTGGCCGGCATTAACGACCACATCACGCCCTGGGACGTGGTGTATCGCTCCACCTTGCTGCTGGGCGGGGATCGGCGTTTTGTGCTGTCCAACAGCGGGCATATCCAGAGCATCCTCAACCCGCCGGGCAACCCGAAAGCCAACTTCTTCGAGAACGCCAAACTCACCTCCGACCCACGCGCCTGGTACTACGATGCCCAGCAGCACACCGGCAGTTGGTGGCCGGTGTGGATGGAATGGATTCAGGCACGCTCCGGCGAACAACGCGAAACCCTGCTCGCCATCGGCAACCAGAACTACCCACCGATGCAGGCAGCGCCGGGGACGTACGTTCACGAGGTTTAACGACAGATACCCACCGTCGCCGCAACCCGCTATAACGGAACGGCGGATACCGCTACGCGGTATTCGCCCTACGTCATCGGCGAACGAACGTCGGCCAACGGACCGTCAAACCAATAAGAAGAATGGATGAAAACCCGCGACCGCATTCTTGAATGCGCCCTGCAGTTGTTCAATCAGCAGGGCGAACCCAACGTCTCCACCCTGGAAATCGCCAACGAGCTGGAAATCAGCCCCGGCAATCTCTACTACCACTTCCACGGCAAAGAGCCGTTGGTGATGGAGCTGTTCGAACGCTTCGAAATCGACATGGCCCCGCTGCTCGACCCACCCGCCGATGCGCGCTTGAACGTCGAAGACTACTGGCTGTTTCTGCACCTGATCGTCGAACGCCTGGCCCACTACCGCTTTCTATTCCAGGACCTGTCCAACCTGGCCGGTCGTCTGCCTAAACTGGCCCGGGGCATTCGCCTGTGGCTTAACGCGCTCAAACGCACCCTGGCGGCGCTGCTGGCCGGGTTGAAAGCCCAGGGGCATGTTGTGAGCAGCACCCAGGCGCTGGGTTTGCTCGTGGAGCAGATCACCCTGACCCTGCTGTTCTCCCTCGACTACCAACGCATTCTGGGCAACGTCGGCGAGATTCGGCTCGTGGTGTTTCAGGTGATGATGCTGGTGAGCCCGCATATGCAGGAAGACTCGCGCGGCGCGGCTGAGTTGTTGGCCCAACGGTATCTCCAAGCGTAACGCGGTTTGGCTTTCCTGCTTTTGATCTGCCCACCCCGCTGGTGAAGGCTGAATGGAAATCTCGAGCAAACCATCCGTCATCCCAGCGCAGGCTGGGGTCCAGAATATCGGGTTGATCCCAGTTCCCCGTCCTATCCAAAACACTGGGTTCCAGCCTTCGCTGGGATGACGGTGCATAAAAAACCCGGCCATCTGGCCGGGTTTTTAGTTACCGCACACGCACTCAAGAAGACGTGCTTGGGGTCACCGGCGGAACTGGCGAAGCAACCGGCGTGGTTGTGGTCGCAGCAGTGGGTGCTGGTGTCGGCGCAGCAGCTGGTGCAGCCGGTTTGGCCGCGGCAGGGGCCGCAGGCTTCGGTGCAGCAGGCTTGGCAGCGGCCGGCTTGGGTGCGGGTTTAGCGGCAGGTTTCACCGCAGGCTTGGCAGCCGGTTTAGCGGCAGCGGGTTTGGCTGCTGGCTTGGCGGCCAGTTTGGCAGCAGGTTTTGCCGCAGGCTTGGCTGCTGCTTTCACCGCTGGTTTGGCAGCCGGTTTAGCGGCGGCTTTAACGGCAGGTTTTGCAGCCGGCTTGGCCGCTGGTTTTGCAGCCGCTTTGGCGGCCGGTTTGGCTGCTGGTTTAGCCGCCGCTTTGGCCAACGGTTTTGCCACCGACTTGGCTGCAGCTTTTGCTGCTGGCTTGGCTGCCGCTGCCGCTTTGGCAACTGGCTTGGCTGCAGCTTTAACGGCCGCTTTAGCCGCAGGTTTAGCAGCTGGTTTGGCAGCGGCTTTCGCGGCTGGTTTGGCAGCTGGTTTTGCTGCTGCTTTCGCGGCAGGTTTGGCAGCGGCTTTGGGAGCTGGTTTTGCGGCAACTGGCTTGGCGGCTACTGTCTTGGAAGAAATGCCAGTCAGTTTTTCCAGCTGTTTGGTCAAGGTATCAACTTTGCTGTTCAGCGACTTCACTTCATTACGGCTTGGAACACCCAGGCGCGAAATGGCACTGTTCAGACGTTTATCAAAGGCCTCTTCGAGCTCGCCCCACTTGCCGAGCGCCAGACCTTTTACTTCGTCGACTTTATCTTTGGCCGACCGTGCAGATGTTTTAGCTGACGATTTAACTGCGCCAACTTGTTTTTCGACTTCGGTCTTGGCCAGTTTTTCAGCTTTCTCGCCATCGGTTACCAGCGTGTCGAACAGCTTGGTGCCGTCCTTGCTGATTTTCGAATAGGCGCCCAACCCAGCCAGCCAGATTTGGCGCGAGTATTTTTCAACTTCGCCAATCCACGAACTGCTTTGTTTTTCGACTTTCTTTTTAGCAACCATCCCGCTCTCCTTATTGAGTCTTAGCGACACGTGCAACCAACGCATTCAGCACGTCCAGCTTAGCAGAGAGCGCATCAACATCCTGGCGCGATGGAATACCAAAACGATTTAGCGCGCTGGCGACTCGACGATCGAAAAGTTTTTCGATTTTGTCGAACTGCACTTCAACTTTGCTTTTGACGCTGGAGACATTGCTGCTGACAGTTTGTTTAACCGAGTCGATCTGGCTATTCGCTGCTTCGACTTGCGTTGTGACCAGTTTTTTTCCTTCTCGTTCGATACCTTCGCCAGCGCTGACCAGGCCTTTTACATAACCCAGACCTTCTTTGCCTGCCTTGGCGTAAGCGCCCAAACCGGCCAGCCAGATTTGACGGCTGTAATGTTTTACATCAGTCAGCACGGTAGCGGTACTTTCAACGGTGTTTTCAACTTTTTTAGCGACGACTTTTTTAGCTGCAACTTTGGCCATGGTGCACCCCACAAGAAAGGAAGGAAGAAACACCTGTGTCTACAGGCATGCAGCAAAACTAGCCGGGAAAATTAGAATTCACATACTAGGTATGGACGCAGCGTTTTCGTGGGAGCGACTTGAGCCGCGATGCTGTTGCTTGAAAACGCTTGCGGCCAAAGCCGCTCTCGCCTGACCTGAGTTAACTCAAGGATTCATCCAACCCTTTTTCAATCTCGCGCTTGATCGTGCCGCTCATGGCGGACAGCAGCAGCCCCAGACTCAACTCCACGCGTACGCTGTCTTCGCCGACTTTAATAGTGCCGTCAGCACCACTGCGCTTGAACTCCAGCACATCGCCCTTCCATTGATAACGCACGGCATATTCGCCAGCCAGGCGTTCAGCAAGCGCCTCGGCCTTGGCACGAGCACCATCCAGACCAAGGGTGTGGGAACGTTCGACGGTAATGCGGGCCATAACCTGGCAACTCCTGCGACCATAAGTCGCGCGACTATAACGCGAGCACAGGACCAAGGGCAGCATTGCCACGTCCCCAGCCGCACGCCTTGCCAAGACAAAGCCCACGACGGCGATTAGAATGGCCGGCACTTTCTTCCGGTGACCGCATATGAACGATCCGCGCAAAGGCAGTGATGCCGAACCGACTACCCACTTCGGCTACCAGAGCGTGCCGGAAAGCCAGAAGGCCGACAAAGTCGCCGAGGTTTTCCATTCCGTAGCTGCCAAATACGACCTGATGAACGACCTGATGTCCGCCGGCGTGCACCGCCTGTGGAAGCGGTTTACCATCGAGCTGTCGGGCGTACGCACTGGCAACCGCGTGCTGGACATCGCCGGCGGCACGGGCGACCTCACTCGCCAGTTCTCGCGCTTGGTAGGCCCTACCGGCGAAGTGGTGCTGGCCGACATCAACGCCTCGATGCTCAAGGTGGGGCGCGACAAGCTGCTCGACAGCGGCGTGGCCAACAACGTGCAGTTCGTGCAGGCCGATGCCGAGAAGCTGCCGTTCCCGGACAACCACTTCGACTGCGTGACCATCGCCTTCGGCCTGCGCAACGTCACCCATAAAGATCAAGCGATCCGCTCCATGCTGCGGGTACTCAAGCCCGGTGGCCGTCTGCTGATCCTGGAATTCTCCAAACCCACCAGCAATCTGCTGTCCAAGGCTTACGACGCCTACTCGTTCAGCCTGCTGCCGCTGATGGGCAAGCTGATCACCAATGACTCGGAAAGCTACCGCTACCTGGCCGAATCGATCCGCATGCACCCGGATCAGGAAACCCTCAAGGCCATGATGGTCGAAGCCGGTTTCGAACGCGCCACGTACCACAACATGACGGGCGGCATCGTCGCCCTGCACCGCGGTATCAAGCCCTGATGTTTACCCAGGCGCTGCTGGCCACTGCCGAAACCGGGATCAACCGCGTATTACGCTTGGACGCCACCGCCCTGCCTCGCCTGGCGCACCTGGCCGGCAAAGTGATCGAGGTGGAGTGCAGCGCACCGGCGTTACAGCTGTTTATCCTCGCCGATGAGGCCGGCTTGCGCCTGGCCGCCCGCTGGGAAGGTGACATCGCTTGCCGTCTGCGGGCACCGGCCAGCAGCCTGCTCCGCCTGGCCACCAGCAATGATAAAACCGCCGTGCTGCACAGCCCCGAGGTGGAGCTGGACGGTGACAGCGCCGTGCTGCTCGACCTTGCCGGCGTGCTGCAAGACCTGGAGCTGGACTGGGAATACGAGCTGGCCCGTTGGCTAGGCCCGGTGGGCAGCCAGCTGCTCAGCAGCCACCTGAAAAGCCGCGCGCGCTGGACAAGCCAGAACCTCGACAGCCTGCGCCACAACCTCGCCGATTACCTGGCCGAGGAGTCGCGCTCGCTGGTGGGCAACAACGAAGCGCAAGCGCGCTTTGCCGAACTGGATGACCTCAAGATGGCCCTCGATCGTCTCGATGCGCGGGTTGAACGTCTGGCCCTGACACTCACCCCAAAACCTAGCGAACCCGCATGAGCCTGCTTGCCGTCCGCCGATTGTTGCGCATCCAGCGCGTGGTTATTCGCTACCGCCTCGATGATCTGATTCTCGACCTGCCGCTGCCCTGGTGGCTGCGCGCCGTCGGCTACGTTCTGCCGTGGCGCTGGCTGCCCCGACGCAAGCTGGCGCTCAGCCGTGGCGAACGCGTACGCCTGGCGCTGCAAGACCTGGGACCGATCTTCATCAAGTTCGGCCAACTGCTCTCCACCCGCCGGGATTTGCTGCCGGTGGACATGGCCGATGAACTGGCGTTTTTGCAAGACCAGGTGCCGCCGTTTGATTCGGCCCATTCCCTGGCGCTGATCGAAGCGCAACTGGGCGCCAAGGTCGGTGACGTATTTGCCCGCTTCGACAGCCAGCCATTGGCGTCGGCCTCGGTCGCGCAGGTGCATGCCGCGCAACTGCGCAGCGGCGAAGAAGTGGTGGTGAAGGTGATTCGCCCGGGCCTCAAACCGGTGATTCGCGCCGATATCGCCTGGCTGTTCCTGTTGGCCAAACTGGCTGAGCGGGTGTCCACCGAAGCGCGTCGCCTGCACCCGGTGGAAGTGGTCAGCGACTACGAAAAAACCATCTACGACGAACTCGATCTGCTGCGCGAAGCCGCCAACGCCAGCCAGTTGCGGCGCAATTTCGAAGGTTCGCCGCTGCTGTATGTGCCTCAGGTTTACTGGGACTGGTGCCGCCCGCAGGTGCTGGTGATGGAGCGCATCTACGGCGTGCAGGTCACCGATATGGAAACCCTGGCCGACCAGCGCACCGACCTGAAGATGCTCGCCGAACGCGGCGTGGAAATCTTCTTCACCCAGGTGTTTCGCGACAGCTTTTTCCATGCCGACATGCACCCCGGCAATATTTTCGTCAGCACCCGCACGCCGTGGAGCCCGCAGTACATTGCCATCGACTGCGGCATTATCGGCAGCTTGACCCCGGAAGATCAGGACTACCTGGCGCGTAACCTCATCGCCTTCTTCAAGCGTGATTACCGCAAGGTTGCCCAGCTGCATATCGACTCGGGCTGGGTGCCGGCAGAAACCAAAGTGAATGATTTCGAGGCGGCGATTCGTACCGTGTGCGAGCCGATCTTCGAGCGGCCGTTGAAAGACATCTCCTTTGGCCTGCTGCTGATGCGCCTGTTCCAGACTGCGCGACGCTTCAATATGGAAATTCAGCCGCAGCTCGTGCTGCTGCAGAAAACCCTGCTCAATATCGAAGGCCTGGGGCGGCAGCTGTACCCGGACCTGGACTTGTGGACCACCGCTCAACCATTTCTGGAACGCTGGATGCGCGAGCGCGTAAGCCCGAAAAACCTGCTGCAGAATCTGCAATCGCAGGTGGAGCAAGTGCCGCACCTGGCTCACATGACGCGCGAATTGCTCGAGCGCATGGCGCAGCCGCACCTGCACAACCCGCCACTGCAGCAGCAACCCGACCGCGATCACTGGGCCCTGCGCCTGGTCGGTACAGCGCTGCTGGGCGGCGGTATCACCCTGGCCCTGGCAGCGGCCAGTGTGACCGTCGCCGCCCTGTGGCCGGCCGGTTTGATGAGTGCCAGCGGTCTCTACCTGATTCTGCGCCGATAGCCAGTGGCGGCCTCAACTGGCAAACTCGCCTGATTGACCGGGCCACGCCCGTATTACGGAATTGCAATGAACGATTGGCTAGACGAGATCAACTGGAACAGCGACGGCCTGGTGCCGGCAATTGCCCAGGACTACAAAACCGGGCGCGTGCTGATGATGGCCTGGATGAACCGCGAGGCCCTCGCCCTCACCGCCGCCGAGCAGCGCGCCATCTACTGGTCGCGCTCGCGTGGCAAACTTTGGCGTAAGGGCGAAGAGTCCGGCCATGTGCAAAAGCTGCATGAGATGCGCCTGGACTGCGACGAAGACGTGATTATCCTGATGGTCGAACAGCTAGGTGGCATTGCCTGCCATACGGGCCGTGAGAGCTGCTTCTATCGCGTGTATGAAAATGGCGCCTGGACAGCCGTCGACCCCGTGCTGAAAGATCCGCACGCCATTTATGCCGCAGGACACGCCCATGAGTGACACCTTAAGCCGCGTTGCCCAAGTGCTCGAAGAGCGCAAAGGCGCCGCCCCCGACAGCTCTTACGTAGCCAGCCTGTACCACAAGGGCCTGAACAAGATTCTGGAAAAGGTGGGTGAGGAATCGGTGGAAACCATCCTCGCCGCCAAGGACGCAGCCGTCAGCGGTGACTGCAGCGACCTGATCTACGAAACCGCCGACCTGTGGTTCCACAGCCTGGTCATGCTTGCCGCTCTCGGCCAGCACCCACAGGCCGTGCTGGACGAACTGGACCGGCGCTTCGGGTTGTCCGGGCATGCGGAAAAAGCCGCTCGCGACCCTTCTTAACGTATCTATCTAGAGGAACAGCTCCATGGGTATTTTTGACTGGAAACACTGGGTCGTCATTCTGATCGTCGTCGTGTTGGTCTTCGGTACCAAGAAGCTCAAGGGCCTGGGCGGCGATGTCGGCGAAGCCATCAAGGGCTTTCGCAAAGCCATGAACGACGACGAAAAACCGGCCGAGCAGCAAGCTCCGGCACAGCCTACCCAAGCGCAGCCCGCGCCGGGCCAGAGCGCTCCGCTGAACCAGCCGCACACCATCGACGTGCAAGCACAGAAAGTCGAAGAGCCGGCGCGCAAGGACTAATTCATGTTTGGCATCAGCTTCGGCGAATTGCTGCTGGTGGGCCTGGTGGCCCTGTTGGTGCTCGGCCCTGAGCGTCTGCCCGGTGCCGCACGCACCGCAGGCCTGTGGATCGGCCGCCTGAAACGCAGCTTCAATGCGATCAAACAGGAAGTGGAACGCGAAATCGGCGCCGATGAAATTCGTCGGCAGCTGCACAACGAGCACATTCTGGCCCTGGAACAAGAAGCCAGAAATGCTATCGCCCCACCACAGGTGCCAGCCGCGCCGCCGTTGGCGCAAGCCGACGTGAACGCGACTCCCGCGCCAGCCACCGCCGTTGCACCCGCCACCACACAGCCCGCTGCCCCGGCAGAAACGGCCCCTGTGGCCGAACCCGTCAACGAGCTGCAAGGCCAATTGGAACTGCCCGTCCCTCCTCAACCGCCGCGAGCCCCATGAGCGCAGATACCCCGGAAAACGACCAGCAAATGCCGCTGGTTTCGCACCTCACCGAGTTGCGCACGCGCTTGTTACGCTGCGTGGCCGCGACCTTTCTGATCTTCGCCGGGCTGTTTTACTTCGCACGGGATATCTACACCCTGGCCTCCGAGCCGCTGCGCCGCTTTCTGCCCGAAGGCGCGACGATGATTGCCATCGACCCGGCGTCGGCATTCCTTGCGCCGTTAAAACTGACCTTGGTGGTTGCCCTGTTCGCCAGCATGCCGGTGATTCTCCACCAGGCCTGGGGCTTTATTGCGCCGGGGCTGTACAAGCACGAAAAGCGCATCGCCGTGCCCTTGCTGACGTCCAGCGTAGTGCTGTTCTACGGCGGCATGGCATTCGCCTACTTCCTCGTGCTGCCGCTGATCTACCACTTTCTGCTGGGCTCGGCGCCGGTTGGCGTAACGCCAATGACCGATATCAACACCTACCTCGACTCGGTGCTGACCTTGCTCTTTGCCTTTGGCGTGGCTTTCGAGATTCCGGTGGCTGTGGTTCTGCTGGTGATCATCGGCATCGTCGACGTCGCCTACCTGCGCAAGATTCGCCCATACGTGATCATCGGCTGTTTCGTGGTCGGTATGATCCTCACCCCACCGGACCCGCTGTCGCAAACGCTGCTGGCAGTGCCGATGTGGCTGCTGTACGAGATCGGCGTGTTCTTCGGCGCCATGGTGCGCAAAAAGCGCCAGGATGAAGACAGCGCCGACCAGGACGCCCAACCGCCAGCCACCCAGCCGTGAACCTGCTGCTTCTGGAAGACGCCGACTTTGTCGGCGCCGACCGCGTGGTTCTGCGCGACCGCCGCCTTACCCACTTGCAGCAAGTGCATCGCGCCGAATCCGGCGATAGCCTGCGCGTCGGGCGTATTGGCGGGCAGATGGGCAAAGCGCAGATTCTGCGCCTGGAAGCCAGCGAGGCCGAGCTGCACATCACCCTCGACCAGCCGCCACCGGCCAAGCTGCCACTGACCCTGTTGCTCGCTCTGCCGCGCCCAAAAATGCTCCGCCGCGTACTGCAAACCGTCGCCAGCATGGGCGTGCCGCGGCTGATTCTGCTCAACAGCTACCGGGTTGAAAAAAGCTTCTGGCAGACGCCGTTCCTGGAACCTGCGGCTATTCGTGGGCAACTGATTCTCGGCCTGGAGCAATCGCGCGACACGGTGCTGCCCGAGGTGCGCATCGAAAAGCGCTTCAAGCCCTTCGTGGAAGATCAGCTGGCTCAGATTTGTGCCGGAACGCAGGGATTGGTGGGGCACCCTGGCCAATATCCGAGCTGTCCACGTGCCGTCGAAGGCCCGGTGACGCTGGCCATCGGCCCGGAAGGTGGCTGGATTCCGTATGAGGTGGAAAAGCTCGCCGAGGCGGGCTTGCAGCCAGTGCAGTTGGGTGAGCGGATTCTGCGGGTTGAAACGGCGGTGACTGCGCTGCTCGCAAGACTGTTCTAACTCTGCCGTAGGAGCGAACTTGATCGCGAAAGCGGTCTTAGATCAGCGCGCGATCCACAATCAGCAGCTTCGCCAGCAAGCTGGCTCCTACAAAAATCGGATCAGCGCTTGGCTTGCCAATGCGCAGGCAATAACTGCCCTTCCAGCTCCGGCGCCTCTCGCAAGCTCATATCCCGCGCCCGCAGCGGCTCGCCGCAATCGGAACACACCATTACACCGTGCACTTCATGGCCGCAGGCTTTATGCACATGACGAATCGGCTGGCCGATGTCATCGCTCATATGCCGGTCACCCCAGTTCACCAGCGCCAGTATGGCCGGGTACAGGTCGTGGCCTTTCTCGGTCAACCTATACTCCTCGCGCACGGGCCGCTGCTGGTAGGCGCTTTTCATCAGTACGCCGTGCTCGGTCAGGCGCTTTAAGCGCTCGGCCAGCACATGACGGGTGATGCCCATACGTTTTTCGAAGTCATCGAACCGGCGCACGCCCATAAAACATTCGCGCAGCACCAGCAGGGTCCATCGGTCCCCGACCACCGACAAGGTGCGCGATAACGAGCAGGGCTGGTCGCCCAGGTCTTCCCAACGCATAAGAATTCTCTACGTAGTTCTGTTGTCGCCAATTCTGCTGGCCACTCTAGCTTGACAGGTTCTAAAAAGGAACTGACTATCCATATCAGTTCCAAAAAGGAACTTACTCACGCAACCGACGAGAGAACAACAATGAGCGAACGCAAAGCAGTGTTAGTGGTGGGAGCCGGCGATGCCACCGGCGGTGCGATAGCCAAACGTTTTGCCCGTGAGGGCTACGTGGCCTGCGTGGCCCGCCGTAACGCCGAGAAGCTGGAACCGCTGGTGGCGGAGATCACCGCAGCTGGCGGTGAAGCTCGCGCATTTGGCTGCGATGCGCGCGTTGAGGAACAAGTGCTGGAGATGTTCGCCACCATCGAGCGCGAGATCGGCCCACTGGAAGTGGTGGTGTTCAATATCGGCGCCAACGTGCAGTTTTCCATTACCGAAACCACTGAGCGGGTGTACCGCAAGGTGTGGGAAATGGCGGCGCTGGCTGGTTTCCTGACTGGCCGTGAAGCAGCGCGAGTGATGCTGCCACGCGCTCGCGGCACCATCATCTTTACCGGCGCCACCGCCTCGCTTCGCGGCGGCAAAAGCTTCTGCGCCTTCGCCAGCGCCAAGTTCGCCCTGCGTGCCACCGCCCAGAGCATGGCCCGTGAGCTGGGGCCCAAAGGTATTCATGTGGCCCACCCGATCATCGATGGGGCCATTGATACCGCGTTTATCCGTGACAACTTCCCGGAGCGTTACGCCTTGAAAGACGAAGGCGGGATTTTGAATCCGGACCACATTGCCGACAGCTACTGGCAGATTCATATGCAGCCCAAAGACGCTTGGACTCACGAACTGGATCTGCGCCCTTGGCTAGAAACGTTCTAAAGCGGCTGCTACCGGTATGCGCGCTCCTACCCCCGCTACGTCGTCCTCGCGAAGGCGGGGACCCAGGCTCGGGCGGATAACACCGCTTCGTGGCAGATTCTGGATTCCCGCCTGCGCGGGAATGACGGCAGTTCTGGCGGGGCTCGTGTTAAAAAATATATCGAATAACCCGCCCGACAAACCGTGCGTAAAACAATAAAGACAGGGAAACCCCATGAGCAAAACCTTGGAATTCTTCTTCGACGTCGGCAGCCCGACCACCTACCTGGCGTGGACGCAGCTGCCGAAAATCGCCGCCGATGCCGGCGTGGATATCACCTGGAAACCCATGCTGCTGGGCGGCGTGTTCAAAGCAACGGGCAATCAGTCACCCATCGCCATCCCGGCCAAAGGCAAGTACACCCTCGCCGATATGCAGCGCTTCGCCACCCGCTACGGCGTGCCGATGGCGTTTAACCCGTTCTTCCCGATCAACACCCTGATTCTGATGCGCGGCGCGGCCGGCTACCTGGGCACGGCCAATTTTCACACGTACTTGCAGGCAGTGTTTACCGCGTTGTGGGTGGAGCAGAAGAACATGGGCGACCCAGCGGTGGTCGCGCAGGTGTTGAGCGCGGCTGGCCTGGACCCGCAGGAATTTGAACGCCTGGTGAATGATGAAGAAGTGAAGCAGCGTCTGAAAGACATCACCGAAGACGCCATCAAACGCGGCGCTTTCGGTGCGCCGATCTTCTTTGTCGACGGCGAAATGCACTTTGGCCAGGACCGCCTCGACTTCGTGGCCGAGGCGTTGCAGCGCTAAGGGTTTGGGCGAGTGGCGCTTACTGCTCGCCCGACGGTTTACCCCGTTTGCGAAACTCCACCGGCGTCTCCCCCACCCAGCGCTTGAAAGCGCGGTAGAAGGTGCTGGGTTCGGAGAAACCGGTGCGTTCGACGATTACTTCAATGCGCTCATCGGTCTTGAGCAGCAGTTCCTTGGCCAATCGGCAGCGGTAGTCGGTGACCAGATCGTTAAAGCGCACGCCCGCCATTGCCAAGCGTTCACGCAGTCGACGTGGCGGCATATTCAAGCGGCCAGCGACCTGTTCCAGGGTGGCGCCGCTGTCGACCAGCAGCTCGCCAATCAACTCGCGCACCTGGCGCACCAAGTCCAGCCGTTCCACTTCAGCGAGCTGCCGACGGGCCAGCGACTCGTGCATGCGCAGCAACTCCGGCGCCGCATGACGTGATGCACGCGCCAGCACATCCGCATCAAATTGCAGCGCATAGCGCTCGGCACCCAGCTCGGCCGGGCAGCCGTATACCTTGACGTAACGGGCAGGGGCAGCGCCTTCGTTGTGCATCAATTGCACTAGGCGAGGTTTGAAGTGGCCTTCGGTCAGGGCGTCGAACAGGCGAATTACCGCACCGGCGAGCATCTCGGGGAAATGCCGAGGCACGCCGGCGGACATGCCGAGCAACAGGGTGGCGACGTCACCGCCAACTTCAAGGCGAGCATTGAGGGTATCGGAGAGCAGGCGCACATAGCGCAAGGCGTGGCGCAGGCCTTCGCCGAAGGTCTCGCTGGAGAGAAACAGGTATTCCAGCAACAGGCCGTGGAATGCCGGCAGGTGTTGGGCCAGGTAAAGGCCGACATCCTGCTCGCCGCATTCCTCGCTGGCAGCTTTCCAGAACAACGCCTGTGCCGAATGGGGGAAGCGCCCGGCAGGCAAGCCACCAGGCGGCAAACCGACCCGCGCCAGCACCCGATCAGGGTCGGTCCCGCTGGCTCGCAGGGCGTCGATCACCGGGCGCATCAGCGCCACATCGTCGGTCAGATCACGCGTCATTTTTAGGATTCTTATAGGTTCGTGAGGCGCGGCCATCTTAGGCAGTTTTGCCTTGCAGGCTCAAGGCCGCGCTTTGCCCTGCCAGCAGCAATTGGCTGGCCCGCCGACAGAGCGGGCCGCGCGGCCAATGCCGCAACGCGCTGGCAGTCTAAGCTGCTGGCAATCGCGTTTTTTATAAAAAATTAAGGAGCTGCCTATGACCACTACCTGGCTCGACCTGCCCGCCGTCCCTGCCCTGCCCGGCCTGTTTGCCCGTGCGGCGCTGCGACGGGGCGTGCGTGGGCAGACCTTGCCCGACCTCGGTTTGCGCTGCGCCATCAGCGTGGATGGCAAGAAACTCGAACGCTACCGACAGCTATGCGGCTTCAGCGACGACGGCCATTTGCCGCCAACCTATCCCCATATCCTCGCCTTCCCCTTGCAGATGCAGTTGCTCACCGATGCCAGCTTTCCCTTTCCGCTGCTGGGCCTTGTGCATCTGGAAAATCGTATTCGCGGCGTGCGGCCGTTGGGCGGCATGGGGCCGTTTATTGTCAGCGTGCATGTGGAAAACCTTCAGCCCCACGAAAAGGGCGCGGTGTTCAGCTTGATCACCCGCCTGGAAGACCAGCTCGGCCTGCTCTGGGAAGGCGATAGTCGGATTCTGTGCCGGGCCGTGAAACTCGGCGGCCAGCCAGCCGAACGAAGTGAAGAAATCACCCTGCCGCTGGAAGATATTGCGCACTGGCAGGCGCCGGCAGACATAGGCCGCCGTTACGCCGCCGTGGCCGGCGACTACAACCCCATTCACTTGTCAGCCGTCAGCGCCAAGCTGTTCGGTTTTCCCCGCGCCATCGCCCATGGCCTGTGGAACAAGGCGCGCACGCTGGCGGCGCTCGGCGAGCGTGTGCCCGCCGCCGGTTATGTGGTGGACGTGCGCTTTCAAAAACCTGTGCTGCTGCCCAGCGCCGTAACGTTGCAAGCGAGCAACCCGGCCAGCAGCGGCCAATTCAAACTGGTCGGCAATAACGATGTGCCGCATATGTCCGGCAGCTGGCGAGTGATCTAGCTGCGTGAAACAATGCGGCTCTTCACTCAGGACAGCCGCATGAACCTCGAAGAACTCACCGCCCGCCTGCATGCCATTCGTGACAACAACGACTGGCGTGGTTTCCACAGCCCGAAAAACCTGGCCATGGCCGCCAGCGTGGAAATGGCCGAACTGGTGGAAATTTTCCAGTGGCTCAGCGAAGACCAGTCGCGCCAACTGCCCGCTGCCGATCTGGCCCATGCCGGCCAGGAAGTGGGCGATATCGTGCTCTATCTGTTGCTGCTGTGCAGCGAGCTGGGGCTGGATATGAACGAGGTGGTGCGCGCCAAGCTGGCCGACAGCGAGCGGCGGTTCGCCAAATGAGTGACCGCCACTTCGACGAACTGGCCACGCGTTTTGCCGAAAAAATCTATGGTGGCGCCAAGGGTGCCATTCGCCTCGCCGTGCTCCAGGCCGACCTTGCCCAAGCGCTGCCCGAGCGGCCGCTGCGCATTCTGGATATCGGTGCCGGTCTTGGCCATATGTCGCTGTGGCTGGCCGAACGCGGCCATCAACTCACCGTAACCGAACCAGCCGAGCCTATGCTGCAAGGTGCCCGCGAGCGCTTCGCGGCAGCCGGGCAAACCGCCACGTTTATCCAGGCGCCCTGGCAGGATTTGCTCGGCCAATTGACCGAGCGTTACGACGTGGTGGTGTGTCATGCCGTGCTGGAATGGCTGGCCGAGCCCCATGCCATTTTGCCCGTGCTGCACCAGCTCACTGCACCGGGCGGCTGGTTGTCGCTGGCGTTCTACAACAAAGACGCGCTGATTTACCGCAACCTGCTCAAAGGTCATTTCCGTAAGCTGCGCAAACAGGAGTTTGCCGGCGAGAAGCAAAGCCTGACCCCGCAAATGCCCTTGGACCCGCGAGAGCTGGCGACGCAACTCGCTGCGCTTTGGCGAGTCGAAAGCCAGAGCGGCGTGCGGGTTTTTCACGACTATATGCCGCGCGACTTTCAGCTGAAGGCCGAGCTGATCGACCTGCTGGAGATGGAATTGGCCCACCGCCGCCATCCGAGCTTTATGGGCCTTGGGCGTTACCTGCATTGGATTTGCCGCCCGCGCTAGGTACCCGAGGTGTAGCTGGCGGCCCTGCTGTTCAGGATAAGGAGTGCATGATGAACTGCCGTTTGCCACTGCTGATCTGCGCGCTGGGCCTGGCTGCCTGCCAGAGCCAGAACCCCTACACGCCCAGCTCCAATCCGCTACCGCCGGCGCCGCCGACGGCAGCACAGACGCTCGACCTCAGCGCCTACCCAGCCGCCCCGCGCGACTACGGCCGCTACCAGACCTGGGCCTGGCAAGCCGGTCGCCTGCCCGGTGGCACGGCGGGCGCGACGCCCGAGCAAATGGCCGATATCCTCAGTAACAGCCTCGACCAGCGCGGCCTGCGCCCGGCGCGCCAGGGCGCTGTCGCCGATGTGCAGGTGCGCGCCGATGTCCGGGTGGAACGCCGCCTGCGCCAGGTTCAGGATGACGTCGGCACCTACTACGGCCGCGGCCCTTATGGCAACAATTACGGGGGCGTGTACGGCAGCGTGCCGCTGGTACGTACCTATGAAGAAGAGGTGCAGGTGGTGCGCGTCGAACTGCTCGATAGCCGCAACCAGCAAAGCATCTGGAATGGCAGTGCCGAAGCCAGTAACCGTGGAAGCCAGAGCGAGCGCGTAGAGGCATTGCGCTCGGCAGTGAACAAAGCCCTTAGCGCCTACCCACCGCGCTAGCGGGTCTCAACCACGTCTAGACTCAAGCGCGTCCGCGCTAAGAAGGAAGTATCACCATGACTGCCCGTCTTCTATTAGTGCCTACTCTGCTGTTGCTGGCTGCCTGCCAGAGCACCCAGCTCAACCAGGATTTCGACAAAAACCGCGATTTTGCCGCGTACCGTAGCTTCACCTGGAAAGAGCCGGCGTTGCAGTACAGCCCCGATGACCCACGCATCAAGAGCGACCTGACCGAACAACGGGTGCGCGATGCAGTGAGCGAACAACTCGACCAGCGCGGCCTGCGCCTGGCGCCGGCCGGCGCCAAAGGCGATGTAAGTGTGCAGGCCTGGCTGATTGTGGAGAACAAGACCGACCAAGTCAGCACCAGCTATGGCGGCGCCTGGGGCGGTTACTGGAATGGCTACTGGGGCGGGCCGGCGTACACCGAAACCCGCAACGTCGATTACAAAGTCGGCACCGTGCAGGTCGATCTATTCGACGGCAAAGACGGCAAGCTGGTCTGGCGCGGCAGCGCCGAGCAGATTGTGCGCAACAACCAGACCAGCCCGGTGGAACGCGAGGCGGCGATTCGCCAGACCGTGGCCAAGATCTTGAGCCAATACCCGCCGCATTGATTCCAGGCGGGGCATAGCACGTCACTCGCCGGTGCGTTCGCGCTCCATCGCCTCGCCACTGGCCCGACGCTGCTCTTCCAATGTCCCGGAAGAAGTCCCGGAAGATCCGCTGGTGGAGCCACCGGTGCCACTCTGGTTATTCAACTGCTGCGAGCTACTGCCGTCACCTGTGCCGGTATCGGCGCCGTTGTTCACGCTGCCGCTGCTGCCGGTGCTGTTGTTGTAGCCATTGCTGTTGAAGCCATTGGTGTTGGAATTGTTGTTGGTCGAATTGCTGTTGGTGGAATTGGTGTTGCTGCCGCCAGACGGTGCCGTCTGCGTGGAGGAACCCGAAGGACTGGCGCCCTGCACCGCTCGACCCGACGCACCGGCTTCCAGAGCATAAGTCTGCGCGCTGGCGCTCATGGCCAGCAGCAAGGCCGCGCCCAACAGGGCCGGCTTGTGGATAAGTGGGTTCATCTGTCACTCCCTGAGCCGCTGGCTCGTTAGCTGGATGTACAGGTTTGAGCCACTAGGCGAGTCGGGAGTGCAAGGTGTTGGACGAATGGTCGCCGCTACTTGGCAAAGTGCTATCAGCCAAGTAACGTTCCTACCCCGGCAAGGAAGCCGAAAGAAAAACTGCTGTGCTTCCCGCCGCTTTGCCGGACGAATCGCTAATTACGCAGTTGACTGCACAAGGACTTGCCCCGATGAACTACCGCTTTTTGCGCACCCTCTTTGCTCTGCTCGCCGCCGCAGTACTCACAGGCTGCGTCACGCACATCCCCTTCGACGAACAACTGCCCAAGCCGCAATACAGCAAAAATGGCGACGTACTGATCAGCGTGGTCGACAACCGTGCTCGCGTTAAAGCGGGCAAGCCGCGCAACTTCATCGGTGTGGTGCATGGCAGCTTCGGCATTCCCTTCGACTGGAGCGTGCCGCAGGCACTGGACGTCGAAGACGGTGACAAAAACCGCGACCTCTCGGCCTTCCTGCAACACCGCCTGACCAATGGCCTGCAAAAACAAGGCTGGGCGGCTCAACCACTGAACCTCACCAGCGTGCCCAGCGAAGAAGAAGCCAAAGCGCTGCTGCTGCAAAACAATGCCGACAGCTTGATCGTGCTGGACATTAAAGAGTGGTACTTCAGCATCAACCTCAACTGGGTATCGGACTTCAACTTCGATACCGACACCGATGTGTCGGTGTTCCGCAGCGAGCGAGGGCGGGTGGCAGAGCATCAAGTAAAAGAGCGCGACGTCATCACGGTCACCTCCAGTTCTTCGCCGCAGAACAACATCCTGGGCGCCTACCGCGAGCAGTTGAAACAGCTTATTGAAGATCCTGTCGTGCAGACCGCACTCAAGGACTGACCCACGTGCCAGGCGGACACCTTAGGGTTGTTCGCCCCGCCCCTCGGATTAAGCTGGCCCCTCCGAGCCAGCTACTGCGAGCCTCCAATGCCGATACTGCGCCATCGCCCCGCCACGGCCGACGACCTGCCCACCGTCGTCGCCATTCCCCAGCACGCGGACGAGCTGTTCTTCTGTTATCCCAAAGGCTCCTGGCCGTTCACCGTGGCGCAATTGAGCGAAGCGGTGGACCAGCGTGAGGCGAGCACAGTGGTTGAGTTGGACGGAAAAATCGCTGCCTTCGCCAATTTTTATACCTGCGTGCCGGGTGAGTACTGCGCACTGGGCAATGTGATGGTGGCCGCATGGGCGCGCGGTCAAGGCGTGGCGCATTACCTGATTGAGCAAATGGAGCACATAGCCCGTGAGCGTTTCTCCGCGCGGGAAATGCAGCTCAGCTGCTTTAACGCCAACACCGCCGGGCTGCTGCTCTACCCCGCTATGGGCTATCAGGTAGTTGGCGTGCAAGAGCGTCGCAACCACCTGGGCCAACGGGTGGCGCTGCTGCAATTTCGTAAACCGTTGTGACGCCGACGGGCGAGTGGTCAGAATGATAGCCTTTTGATATTTTTTTCACGGCCAAAGCACTATGCTCGCAGGACGTTGCTCCTGTGATCACAAATAATGACTGACGCCGAATTACCGCGTTCGCCGCAAACCTTTGCTCTCTGGCGTGAAGTACAGGACACCCGTGTACGCACTCGCTTAGGCGGCATTTACTACTTGCTGGCCTGGCTGCTCACCTGGATTTTCAGTGCTACCCCTTCTGCCCTCTGGCTAAGCGGCATCACCGGCAGCGTGCTGTTCGCCCTGCTTATGGCTGCCCGCCTGTTGCACACACCGCCAAAAGCCCAGAATGAGCACGAGCTGCGAGGCTGGCTCGACCGTCATTGGGGCCTGGTGTTGCTGACCTCCCTCTGCTGGGGCCAAGCCCACGCCTGGGCCTTGTACAGCGACGCGCTGAAAGACTCGGCGATTATCGCCACCCTCAGCACCATCGCCTTCAGCACGGCCATGACCTTCAACTTCGCCATGCGCAAGAAGCGCGCGTTTGTAGCCATTCTGCTGCTGTATGTGCCTGGGCTAGTGGTGATGGCGCTGGACTGGCGCAATGGCCACTACGTGCTGATCACCCTGCTTTTCTACTTGAGCTACCTGTTGCTGGCGCTCAATCGCAGCCATCGCGAATACCTCGGCACCCTGGACCTGGAGCTGCGCCTGCTGCAACAGCAGGCCACCCTGGACCAGCTCAGCCGCACTGACACCCTCACCCAACTGGGCAATCGCTACCAATTCAACAGCCTGTTCCAGAACATGGTGGCTGCCGCCAAGCGCTCGGGCGAACCGTTGGCCTTGGTGTTGCTGGATATCGATTTTTTCAAGAAGGTTAACGACCAGCGCGGCCACGCCGGCGGCGATGCGTGCCTGAGCGAATTTGCCCAGCGCATGCGCCAGGTCTTTCGCCGCGACAGCGATGCCTTGCTGCGCCTGGGAGGTGAGGAGTTCGGTGTGCTGATGCCCAACACTTCTCTGGAGCAGGCGCAGTCAATGGCCGAACAGTTCCGCCGCGAGCTGGCCCAGAACGGAATCGACCTGCAAGGCGAACACCTGCCTCTGACTACCAGCCTGGGAGTAGGCCGCTTCGATGCGTTGCTGGATGTGGACGCCGAACACTTTTTCAAGCGCGTCGACAACGCGCTCTATCAGGCCAAACGCAATGGCCGTGATCGACTTGAACTCGCGGCGGGTTAATACGCCTGCACCATATACCGCCGGAAAAAGGCCCGAAGGCAGTTAATCACTTACAAGACGAAGCGCGAGTATCGCACCAACCTTCCAAGCCAAAACCACTAATAAAATTTTGAAATTTAACGCACATAAAACCTCATATAAAAATTTAGCCAGCGACAACTACGTTATTTCTGTAGCCTTTTTCCCAGCAACTACTTGGCGGATTGATTAACTCCTCCAACGGGTAGACGCTTTCCTCTACCGGCTAATTAGCAAACTCCAAACGCTGAACTTTTCGCAGCTTCAGAAGTTCGCCCATTGCCGGCACGCTAATATTCTAGCCACCTAGAGGATCGCCGCATGAATACTGCAAATAGCTCTATCAGCCATTCCTCAACTCCTTCAAGGAATACCAACAAAAAACCTGAGAACGGCATCAATCAAAAATTCAACAGTCAGCTACGAAAGCTATCAAGTACCCTGTGCACTGTTACCGCCACTACCCTAGCTGCAGGAAGTTTGTTGGCATCCAGCCCTACACTGGCCATAGTTGGCGGTGAGCGTGCAAACCAACCTTGGGTGGTACAAACTTTCGGTCTCACTTCTGACATGATGGACTATACATACTGTTCCGGAGTGGCAATTAACGAACTGATGGTTGTCACGGCCAAGCACTGCAATGTCAGTCTAGTAGTATTTCATAGCGCCAAAGACTCGACACAGTTCCAGCAATCAATGGTCGCCAGTACTCATCCCGTCGAAGGAACAGACCTACAGGTAGTTGTTCTTCAAACTGCGCACCGTCTCGCCTCATATCCACAGCTAGCGCCAGACTATCTTGCCAAGAACAATCCCCTCCCTCCAGGCACCCTAGGTACGCTGTATGCTTATGGAGGCGACGGGTCTGCGTTTATGGACGAGCAAAAAAGCCTGGACGTAAAAGTTTTTACACATCACAAAAATAAACTATTGAACGAAGCGCTTGTGGTGCAGGGGCTTAATGGACAAACCGAAGGTGGAGATTCTGGAGGGCCGCTAATTATCAATGACATGCTGGTAGGCATTCTTTCCGCAGACTTCACGCACCGTGGCGTTTTGTTTAGTGAGTTCCAAGGGCTTGCGCCGGCACTTTCCACCATCCGCCAACTTGAGCACGCCCGCGAAATGCGTTCTGCCTCGGAAAACCCTGTTGCGTTGCTGCCAATCAGCAATGTCAAGGTTGAAAACAGCGCTGTCTCGGTAACGATTAGCTCCGAACTCATTAATTCAGGCAAGCAAATTGTAGTCTGGGTTAATGGCCGATATTTGGGGGAGGTTAATAAAAATGGCGCTTACTACGCGACCAGAGAAAATATCAACGGCGGTGCCATCTATCGAATGGGCGGCTTCCGGGTTAACGACACGGATATCGTACAAATTGGTATCGTTACCGGAGCAAACAATCCCCAAGCGGCAAAATTGCTGTATGAAAAGGTTCCTGGCGGCGTCGAAGATGTCAGCATTAACGGTGGCCAACTCTCGGTTAAAATGAGTACCCAACTGATCAACTCCGGGCACAAGATCGGCATCTGGGTCAACGGTGCTTATCACGGCCAAGTCCAAAACAACAGTGCGTACTCCCTATCTAGACAAGATGTTACTGGCGGAACAATTTTCAAAACAGGTGGCGTCCAGTACGGTGATCTCGTACAGATTGGCGTATTCACTAACATCAACTCACCAGCTGCTTCGGTGTTGCTCTATAGCGGCCGACTTTCCGGCATTCAGGATGTCGTTCGCAACGGCAAACGTTTTGACGTCCACATCAGCCCGGACATGTTCAATGCGCCCATTCGCTTAGTTACCTGGGTAAACGGGGTCTACTCATCCGAATTCTATAACGGTGTGAATTACTACGGTGCTCGCCAACCGTACTCTGTTGGCGGCCTTGTTCGTATCCCGTCGGCTTTCGTGACGGGTACACCTACCGTTCAGGTCGGCATAGTACCTGGCAAAACTGGGGACAGTTACGGCACCCCAAGGACGTCCAAACTACTTTATAGCGGCAACCCCGCCGTCGACGACTGAGCGACACAAGATACTTAAACGACGAGAAGGAAAGTCACTGGCCCGTCGTTGACTAGCGACACCTGCATATCCGCGCCAAAACACCCGGTGGCCACCACCGGGTGTTTTATTTTGGCCTGATTCACCAGGTAATCGAATAATTCGGCCCCCAGCGCTGGCGGCGCAGCGGTAGAAAAGCTCGGGCGCAGGCCGCTTTTGGTATCGGCGGCCAAAGTGAATTGCGACGTAAGCGCTCCATAAACCCCACCTTCAAATGACCCAAGTACGACCTGATGCTGTGCTCCCGATTTTCTTTCTGGAGCCAGCCCATGATGCGCCCCG
>NZ_BSFN01000020.1 GCF_027922365.1 Pseudomonas turukhanskensis | reverse complement strand
AGCTGCTGCACATCGCCTATGGTGTACTCAAATCGGGACAACCCTTCGATGTGCAAAAGGCGCTTGCCCACTGATGGGCAAGACGGTATCTACGAGAGCAAAGCGGCAGCCCTAACCTTGGGTTGGACTCACCTCTGCATGCTGGTCACGGCCGCTACCACCCTTCAATACTGGCGCCCTGCCCCGATTGGACTGCCGCCATGACTGTTGCCGTACAGATCGCCTGCCCCGCCCCGATTACCCAGCAGCTGATGGTGAACAGCGCCGGCGTGCAACTGGCCACTTACCGCTGGGGAAATCCGGAGGGGCCGGTTTTGCTACTGGTACATGGCTACCCGGACAACCATGAAGTCTGGCTGCCACTTATCAACCACCTGGCTGCGGATTTTCAGATCATCGCCTATGACGTACGCGGTGCCGGCGCATCGGACCGGCCCAAACACTCGCGCCACTACCGCCTGCCGCTGTTGGCCGATGACCTTGAAGCGGTGATTCTGGCCCACAGCCCCGACTGCCCAGTCCACCTGATTGCCCATGACTGGGGCTCGATTCAAAGCTGGGAAGGCGTGACCGAACCGCGCCTGCAGAAGCACCTGGCGTCCTACACCAGCCTCTCGGGGCCGTGCCTGGACCATGTCGGCTACTGGATGGGGGAGCGCGGCAAAGCCGGCACCCTCGGTGCGCTGCGGCAACTACTCGGGCAATTGCTCAGCTCCTGGTACATCGGGTTTTTCCACTTACCGTGGATTCCGGAACTGGCCTGGCGCCATGGCATGGCCAAGCTGTGGCCGCACTTTTTGCGCCGGGTGGAGGGCATTCGCCCGGTGCGCATCAGCCGCACGCAACGTGAAGATGGCCAGCACGGCGTGAAACTCTATCGCGCCAACTTTATTCGCAGCCTGTTGACGCCCCGCCAGCGGTTTACGCAGGTGCCGGTGCAGCTGGTGGTGCTGACCCGCGACCGGTTTGTGCGGCCCCACCTGTTCGACAACTTGCAGCACTGGGCACCCAACCTTACGCGCCGGGAAGTGGCGGCCGGGCATTGGCAGTTGTTGGCCGAGCCCGCGACCTTGGCGGGGTGGATCAGGGCGTTTGTAGCGAGCATTGCGTAGGGCGAATATCCGCACCGTGGATATCCGCCTATTTACGCGTTGGTTAAACGGCGGATATCGCCCGGGGCGATATTCGCCCTACGGGGCCGGGGTGGGTTCTGCGGGTTCGTCATCATCGAAATGCGGCAACCCGGCCGCACGTTCGAGCAGCTCGCTGGGCAGGCTCTTGCTGGCTCGAGCCCCCAGCAATTTGAGGTTTTCCACCCGACTGATGATATTGCCGCGGCCATCGGCGAGCTTGTTGCGCGCGGCGGCATAGGCTTTGTCGAGTTGGCCCAGGCGGCTGCCGACTTCATCCAGGTCGACAATAAAGGCCACAAACTTGTCGTACAGCGCCCCGGCGCGCTCAGCAATTTCGCGGGCGTTCTGGCTCTGCCGCTCCTGGCGCCACAGGCTGTCGATCACCCGCAAGGTCGCCAGCAAGGTGGTGGGGCTGACGATCACGATGTTCTGTTCGAAGGCTTCCTGAAACAGCCCGGGGTCGGCCTGCAACGCCGCAGCGAAAGCGGCTTCGATGGGCACGAACAACAGCACGAAATCCAGGCTGTGCAGCCCTTCCAGGCGCTGGTAGTCCTTCAGCGATAACCCTTTCAAGTGGCTGCGCAGCGAGACCACATGCTGCTTGAGTGCTTGCTGACGAGCACCGTCGCTCTCGGCCACCACGTATTGCTGGTAGGCGGTGAGGCTGACCTTGGCGTCGACCACGACCTGGCGCTCGCCGGGTAGCTGAATTAGGACGTCCGGCTGAAAACGCGCGCCGTCCTGCCCCTTGAGGCTTACCTGGGTCTGGTATTCGCGGCCCTTTTCCAGGCCGGCATGTTCCAGCACCCGCTCCAGCACCAACTCACCCCAGTTGCCTTGGGTTTTCTGCCCTTGCAGGGCGCGGGTCAGGTTGGTGGCTTCGTCGCCCAGGCGTTGGTTCAGCAACTGCAGGCGCTCCAGTTCCTTGCTCAGGGAAAAGCGTTCGCGGGCTTCCTGTTGATAACTCTCTTCCACGCGTTTTTCGAAGGACTGGATGCGCTCCTTCAGCGGGTCGAGCAACTGGCCGAGGCGCTGCTGGCTGGTTTCGGCAAAGCGCTGCTCGCGCTCGTCGAAGATCTTGCCGGCCAGCTCGGCGAATTGCGCCCGCAGCTCATCACGGGAACCTTGCAGGTCATTCAGGCGTTGCTGGTGGTTGTCGTGCTGCTCGCGCAATTCAGCGGTCAGGCTGGCGCGCTCGGCGCTGAGCTGGCGCAGTTCAGCTTCTTTGCTTTCGCGCTCGCTGCGCCACTCCTGCGCGGCTTCGCGGGCGCGGCTGCGCTCGCTTTGCAGCAGGTCGGTTTCGCGGCGCAAGGCGGCCAGTTCGGCCTGTTGTTCGGCTTTGGTTTCAATCAGCTCGGCGATGTCGGCGCGGTAGCCGTCGAGTTGGGCAGCCAAACCATCCTGGGCCAGTTGCGCGGTACTCAGGCGTTCATCGAGCAGCGCGTTGTGCGCCTGAACCTGCGCCAAACGCCGTTGCTGTTGCCAAAGCAGCGCCAGCAACGGCACGGCAATGGCCGCCAAACCTACTAACAAAGAGGGTACATCGATAGGCATGAAAAGCTCCGCGCAAGAATGCCCGGCAGTATAACCAGCCTTGCAAGCGCGGTTTACAGTGACGCTGGCAATGCCTGCAGGCGTCGGCGGGCTTCATCGCAGCCTTGCGCAGCCGCCTGCTCCAGCCAATGCTTGGCTTCGGCCAGATCGTAATGGCGTGGCTGGCTGTAGAGGCGGCCCAACTCCAGTTGCGCGCGGCGGTCGTGGGAACGGCCGGCCTGGCGCAACAATTCAAAACCGATGCGCCGGTCGCGGGTGTTGCCACAATCGCGACAGAGCAATTCGCCCAGGCGGGTTTGCGCCACGACCACACCCTGGCGGGCAGGTTGTTTGAGCAAGCGTCCGGCAAACTGTTTGGTGCTGACCTTATGGCCAAAGCGAGGGCTATCCAATAGCCACAACGCAACGCGTAACGGAAAACGCGGCGTCGTCTGTGTAACGGCATTGATGGAATTGCGCGGCATAAAGAAGGGCGATGGCGACAGAGGGCGGCCACTTTACTCCGATTTTTTCGTGGGTAAAGTCTTGAAAAAAATGGACACCCGCGATCTAGAGCAAGCGCTTGGGACAATCCACAGAACCTGTGGATAACTCAGTGGGTAACTTGGGAGCAAGGCTCGCTAACCCCGATGGCGTGGGCCTCAAAGTCGAATTGATGATTTTTTCACCAACTCAAAAAGTCTATATTTTTCATTGACTTAATCGGCAAACAAAAAACCTGGAAGGACCTTATAGGATTTTCCGCCGTCCCTGCGAGCTCGCTTCCCAATTGTGCACAAGTTTTGACGGTCGCTCCGTTGGCGCCCTTTTTAAGGGCAGTTACAGGCGCAATAACGGGTCACTTCGCTGCCTTAAATGCTGCAAGCCTTGGAACTACTGAGGCGCGGCTTGGTCGCCGGTTAGTGAACCGACACATTTTCATCATGCAGTTGTGCTAGGTGCCCTCGTGGCAACCTCAGCAAAGTCGTTTTCCCTACCCTCAATGATTGCAACAGGCATGCGCTAAACCTGTGCAGCCCGATCAGATCGCCACCATGAACATCGCAGTTGTGAAGACCCGAATGGCTACCTATAGTCCTCTGCTTCCTACCTGCGAGTGCCTGCCGACCACCATGATCAGCCACCACCTTGAGCGCATTGCGCGCCTGCCGCTGTTTACCGCCCCGACGCCACTGGAACCGCTGCCGCGCTTGTCGGCCACGCTGGGGCGGGCTGTGTATATCAAGCGTGATGACACGACCCAGTTCGCGTTGGGCGGTAACAAGGTGCGCAAACTCGAATACCTGTTGGCCGATGCGCAACGTCAGGGCGCCGACACGCTGGTAACGGCCGGAGCCATTCAGTCCAACCACGTGCGCCAGACCGCTGCCGTTGCCGCGCGCCTGGGGCTGGGCTGTGTGGCATTGCTGGAAAACCCGATCGGCACCGCCGACCGCAATTACCTGGGCAATGGCAATCGCCTGCTGTTGGACCTGTTTGGGGCCGAGGTCGAGCTGGTCGCCAACCTCGACACAGCCGATCAACTTTTGCAGGAAACCGCCGAACGCTTGCGCGCCCAGGGCAAGCAGCCCTATGTGGTGCCTATCGGCGGCTCCAATGCCCTCGGGGCGCTGGGCTATGTGCGTGCCGGCCTTGAGCTGGCCGACCAGATCGAGGCAAGTGGCGTGAACTTCGCGGCGTTGGTACTGGCCTCCGGCAGCGCGGGCACCCACAGCGGGTTGGCGCTGGCTCTGGCCGAGCGCTTGCCGCAGTTGCCGGTGATTGGGGTGACCGTTTCGCGCCCCGTTGCGACCCAATTGCCGAAGGTGCAGGGGCTAGCCGAGCGCACCGCCGAACTGCTGGGCATGCCGGTGCCTGCCGCGCTCAAGGTGGAGTTGTGGGACGCGTATTTCGGCCCGCGTTATGGCGAACCGAATGCCGGCACGCTCGCCGCTATCAAGCTGTTGGCCAGCCAGGAAGGCATTCTGTTGGACCCGGTGTATACCGGTAAGGCGTTCGCCGGATTGCTAGATGGAATTGCCACGAAGCGGTTTTCTGGCGATGGCCCGGTGTTGTTTTTGCATACCGGTGGCTCGCCAGCGTTATTTGCTTATCAGCCTGCCTGAAAGATGCACGCAGATATTCCTAAAAGTTACCAATATCTAATTTTTAATTATTTTATTGCATATTATTTTTCGCTCTATAGTTATCCCACTCACTGCCACTCCACGGTTAAAGGGATTCGCCATGACTATTTCTGCACTGCGCCGTACCTTCATTCTCGGCGGCTTGAGCCTGTTGCTCGGCGCCAGCTTCATTGGCAACAGCCAGGCTGCTGACGACCTGCTGCAAACCATTCAGAAAAAGGGCTCGATCCAGATCGGCCTGGAAGGCACCTATCCACCGTTCAACTTTCAGGATGAGAGCGGCAAGCTGACCGGCTTCGAAGTGGAGTTTGCGGAAGCCGTAGCCAAGGAGCTTGGGGTAAAAGCCGAGTTTCAGCCTACCAAATGGGACGGCATTCTCGCGGCGCTGGAATCCAAGCGCCTGGATATCGTGGTCAATCAGGTCACCATCTCGGAAGAACGTAAGAAGAAATACGATTTCTCCAGCCCCTATACCGTTTCCGGCATCCAGGTGCTGACGCGCAAAGGCCAGGAAGACAAGTTCAGCAAACCCACCGACCTCAACGGTAAAAAAGTCGGCGTGGTACTGGGCACCAACTACGAACAGTGGTTGAAGGATAACGTGCCTGAAGCCGATATCCGTACCTATGACGATGACGCCAGCCGCAACCAGGACGTGCGTGTCGGCCGCCTCGATGCGATTCTCGGCGACCGCCTGGCCGCCTTCGAACTGATCGAAAAAACCGGTGACACCCTGGCCGTTGCCGGCAAACCCTTCGCCCCTCAGGAAGCCGGTATTGCCCTGCGCAAAGGCAACCCGCAACTGCTGGCGGCCATCGACAAGGCCATTGCCAAGCTGCGCGCCGATGGCACCCTGGAAAAACTGTCGGTGAAGTGGTTCAAGGCTGACGTGACCAAATGATTGAAGCCAAGTAATGGAAGCTAGCCTACAGCTCGCCCTGAACTCTGCGCCCTTCCTGCTCAAGGGCGCGCTCTACACCATCGTGCTAAGCCTGGGAGGCATGTTCTTCGGCCTGCTGCTGGGCTTTGCCCTGGCGCTGATGCGGCTGTCGGCACTGCGGGTGCTGAGCTGGACTTCACGCATCTATGTGTCGTTCTTTCGTGGCACGCCGCTGTTGGTGCAGCTCTTCATGATTTATTACGGCCTGCCGCAGCTGGGCATCCAACTGGACCCGCTGCCGGCTGCCCTGGTGGGTTTCTCGCTGAATATGGCGGCCTATGTCTGCGAGATTCTGCGCGCAGCCATCGGCTCTATCGACCGTGGGCAGTGGGAAGCGGCTGCCAGCATCGGCATGACCCGTGCGCAAACCCTGCGCCGGGCCATTCTGCCGCAGGCTGCGCGCACGGCTCTGCCGCCCTTGGGCAACAGCTTTATCTCGCTGGTAAAAGACACGGCCCTGGCAGCGACCATCCAGGTGCCGGAACTGTTCCGCCAGGCGCAGCTGATTACCGCGCGCACCTTTGAGATTTTCACCATGTACCTGGCTGCCGCACTGATTTACTGGGTACTTGCCAGCGCGTTGGCGCTGCTGCAAAACCACCTCGAAGCGCGGGTCAATCGCCACAACCAAGAGCCGTGAAATGCCCATGATCGAAGTACGTGGACTGACGAAAGTGTTCAATGGGCAAACGGTGCTCAAGGGCATTGATCTGGATGTGGCAGCAGGCGAAGTGGTAGCCATCATCGGCCCCAGTGGTTCGGGTAAAACGACGCTCCTGCGTTGCCTGAATCTGCTGGAAGAACCGAGCGCGGGCAGCATTCGGGTCGGCGATATGTTTATCGATGCCAGCAAGCCGTTGGCCAAACAGAAAGAGCTGATTCGCAGCCTGCGACAGCGCGTGGGTTTCGTGTTTCAGAACTTCAATCTGTTTCCTCACCGCACGGCGCTGGAGAACATTATCGAAGGGCCCATCGTGGTCAAGAAAGAGGCCCGCGCCAGCGCCATCGAACGGGCTCGGGCGTTGCTGGCGAAAGTGGGTTTGGCTGGCAAGGAAGACGCGTATCCACGGCGTCTGTCCGGCGGCCAACAGCAGCGCGTGGCCATTGCCAGGGCGCTGGCGATGCAGCCTGACGTGATTCTGTTCGATGAGCCAACCTCGGCGCTGGACCCGGAATTGGTCGGTGAAGTGCTGGCGGCGATTCGCAGTCTGGCCGAGGAAAATCGCACCATGTTGATCGTCACGCATGAAATGAGCTTTGCCCGCGACGTGGCCAATCGAGTGATTTTTATCGACCAGGGCGTGATCGTCGAACAGGGCGAAGCCAAGGCGTTGTTTGCCAACCCGCGCGAGCTGCGCACGCAACAGTTTCTGAGTAAATTCACCGAGCAGAATGGGCCGTGATTCACACCTGAAAAAAGGTGCTTTTCGGCCGTTGCGAAGGACTCGCACTCCACGAATAAACCTTGTATGGTGTTGCCACTGTGCTGCTTGTGTCACCGTGAATCGCAATGGAAGCTCGCTCTTGCCACACGACTCCTTTTACTCTTTGCACTCAGTCCCGACCTGGTCTCACGACCTCAGTTAACTTTGTTCAAGGAGCTACACCATGTCCAATCGCCAAGCTGGTACCGTTAAGTGGTTCAACGATGAAAAAGGCTACGGCTTCATCACTCCACAATCGGGCGGCGACGATCTTTTCGTACACTTCAAAGCCATCCAATCCGATGGCTTCAAAAGCCTGAAAGAAGGCCAGTCGGTTACTTTCGTAGCTGCCAAAGGCCAGAAAGGCATGCAAGCTGAAGAAGTTCAGGTTGCCTAATTCAGCCTTGCGCTGAATGTAAAAAGCCTCACTTCGGTGGGGCTTTTTTATGCCTGCGCAATCGCTGTTTTCACCACTCGACGCTGAAGCCCAGTACAAAAAAACCGGGTTTTAACCAAGACCATCTGCCTATGCATTTCAACCGTCCGTCAGACAGGCTGTTCACGGCGCGCTTTTTCCCGTAGGGTGCCGCCCGGTTAGTACCACGTCTGAAAATCAATTTAAGCCCTCCTCTACAGCCCCTCGCTCAACCGAGCCCAGCTGATGTGAAGTGCCTGATGCCAAGTGATTGCTCAAAAGCGCACCTGGCTGGCCTCCAGATAAAGCTCCACCGCCCTCTGCAAAGACCGCCGTGTTGCCTCCAACTCTGCAACGGCCAATCCGTTGATTGATCAGGTTTACCACTGGAACCGCACCTAAAAAGTGTTCCGTGAAACCTGCCCTCCGAAGTACCTACCTGCATCATCAAGTAATGTCTTTTGGCGGAACTTAATCGTGCGGTCCTGCTCCGATTAGAGTCATTTGCGCTCGCCCATTTGGCGGCCAATATCGGAGTTTTTTTGTTAGCGGCAAGAACGCCGCAAGTGTGTAGGAACATCTAATAATGATGAATACCCAACCCCAAGTTCAGGATGCCATCAGCACCCTGCGTAATGCCTTCGCCCCTCTGGCCTGCCATATCCAGGCCGTACGCAATGGCTGCTTCAGCTTCACCGTCGTCAACGACCGCGGCGTTGCCCGTCACTGCGAACGCCTGTACCCCGAGCAATACGCCAATGGCTCGTTGCAGCAGGTGATCGACCGAACACGCCAGTCACTGGCAACCAAAGGCCTGGCCGCCTGAACCTCCGGGAAGCGGGGCGGTCAGAGCTAACTCACCCGCGACGGAGCGCTGATATGCGTTATGTTAATTTCGACCTGCTCGAGAAAGCCTTCCACCCGCTGCGCCCTTCCCTTGGCCAGCGGCGGCCCGATGGCAGCGTCGTGCTCACCCTCGCTGACAGCAACGATGAAATGGCCTACAGCCGCGTCATCAGTTCCGACGAAGTGGTCAGCGCCGAAGTGTTCGGCCAGGTGGTAGAAGGCGTGCGTCGCGAGCTTTGCGTACGTGCTGGCTCGCTCTCTTCAGAGATCAGAAAACAGTTGGTGGATAACGCCGGCGTGATGAGCTACATCCCCGTCTGATTGCCCAGCCAGGCGAAAAAAAACCGGAGTCTGTTATCCACAGATTCCGGTTTTTTTATGGCCGGCTTGCCTGCACTCAGTTGCAGGTAATCACCAGGCTGCGATCGGCATAGTTGCCCGGTTCGAGTCCCAGCACGCGGTCGTCTGGCGCTGCGTCGGCGCGCCCTTTCTTACCTACGACTTCGTAACCACCGGGACAGCTCTGCGCCGCCTTTTCGTAGCAGTGTTGCCATTTAAGCGCCTGGCCCGAGCAATTGATGCTCAAGGCCTCATCACCATTTTTGGTGATGGTTTCGTTTACTGTCGCGCAACCAGCAAGTACTACCAGCAGCGTTGTTGCCAAACCGCCTTCAATCCACCTTGCCATAGTCATACCTTACGAGCGCTCAGTCAGCTTAAGCCAAACCGTTAGCCCGTCCTTTGGCAGCAACAACTAACGGCAAAGCACAATCATGTTGCGGCTGGAGAAACCGTCCGGGTTCAAACCGAAGGGGTAATTTTCATCGTAATCCCCCTCCCCCACACCCGACTTCGCCAACACTTTATACCCAGCGCTGCCGCAGTTTTTGGCGGCCTCGCTCAAGCAGTCTTCCCACGACGAACTCAACCCCGAACAACTAATGTGCAAGCCTGCTTTCTTACCGTACTTTTTGTGCACCGTAGGGGACGACGAACAACCAGCAATCGCCAGTACGGTCAGCAGTATCAAAAGACGCTTCATACAGTGTCCTTATGCGGCGCCTGTTTCAGTTTCTGGATGCAATTACGGTTCTGCTCCTGGCTGCACCTCTAACCGGGCACATGCCTCAACTGCCATCCTTAGCACCGCTCTCACCAACCTTGAGCGCTCTATGCCGAGCCTCCTGCAAACTATCGGCGAGAATAATTCCACGCGCAGTATCGCCAAACCCTGTGACCGATACAACGCATTGCTCACTGTATAAAATCAGACATATCTGCTCGGACAACGGCAACTGCAGCGACGTGTCTGACAGGCCATTCGCTGCTTACTCAGGCACTCTCGGCAACGCGCGTTTGTGCGCGGTTTTGGCAAAGGCCCGCTCAATGATTTCGGTGGCAGCAGCGGGTACGGAATTGCCAAGTAGGTAGTTGTCGATTTCCTCATAGGTGCAGCCATAGGACTCTTCATCGAGTTTGCCGGGCACCAGCTCTTCGAGGTCTGCCGTCGGCGCCTTGAATACCAGGTTATGCGGGGCGCCAAGGGCTGCTGCCAGCATGCGCACCTGACTTTTGCACAGGCCGCTCAAGGGCGCCAGATCAC
Organism: Pseudomonas turukhanskensis; assembly: GCF_027922365.1. Taxonomy (GTDB): domain Bacteria; phylum Pseudomonadota; class Gammaproteobacteria; order Pseudomonadales; family Pseudomonadaceae; genus Aquipseudomonas; species Aquipseudomonas turukhanskensis. The sequence goes on along the minus strand of NZ_BSFN01000020.1, from coordinate 75,045 downwards.
ATGCCCCATCGCCAAATTTGGTGAAGAATCCCATCAAGGCTTCAGCAGCGTGGTCAGTGCCAACCACCAGGCCATTGGTGAAGTTGGCGATGGCGTATTGCGCCACCATACGCGAACGCGCTTTGACGTTGCCTTTGGTGAAATCGACCAAGCCGTCACTAGGCTGCAACCCTTCAATCGCCACGTTGGCCATCAGACCTTCAACACAATCGGCAATGTTCACCGTGGTTGTGAGATCGGCCTGAATAAACGCCAGCGACGCCTGGGCATCCGACTCATCGGCCTGCGCTTTATACGGCAAACGCACAGCGATGAACTGCGCCTGTTGCCCTTCTTCGCGCAGCTGCTCGACGGCCAATTGGCACAGTCGGCCGGCGGTCAGCGAATCGACGCCGCCACTGATACCCAGCACCAGCGACTTGCAGCCCGAGTTACTCAATACACCTTTGATAAAGCCGATGCGACGAGCAATTTCAGCCTGCTCCCCACCTTTTACCAACTGCCGGTCAACCCCCAGCTCCCGTGCAATTGCATCTTGCTTTGGCGTGCCCATTTCAAACTCCTACTGGCTGATTTGTGTCACGTACGCCAAAGACATTGGAGGCGTACTGCAGAAACGACGCGTCTTCACACACATTTTTGATCGGGTCGTCGGAGAACTTCACCACCGGCTCCCCATGCACCCGCACCAACTTCATCACGATGCTCAAGGGTTCAACGCCTTCCACATCGCAAGCAAGGCTGGTGCCCATACCGAAGCCGAACTTCGCCCGGCCACGCACGTGACGCAGAATCGGCAGGCATTTCTCGAAATTCAACGCGTCGGAAAACATCAATTCCTTGGTCATCGCATCGATGCCCAGCTGCTCATAGCGGGCCAGCACCTTGTCAGCCCAGACGATGGGATTGCCAGAGTCCTGACGCAGGCCGTCATACAGCTTGGCAAAATACAGATCGAAGTCTTTCAGAAAGAAGTCGGTACTGATGCAGTCCGTCAGGGCAATCCCCAGGCGCCCGCGGTACTCGTGCACCCAATTTTCCAGCGCCACGTTCTGGCTCTCGCGCAGACGACTGAGCTGCTGGTGAACCATCAGCCACTGGTGGGCCATGGTGCCAATCAACGGCAGGTCAAACTCGTAGGCGATATGGGCGTTGCTGGTGCCGACAAATACACCGGGGAAGTCCCGACGCATGATATCGACCACTTCGCGTTGAGCCTTGAACGACAGACGTCGGCGGGTGGAAAAATCAGATACACGAAAGTCCGCGAGCTCTTCCTTGCTGACATTTTTCTCCAGCCACTCAAACTTCTGATAGAGCTTGCGTGTGACATCTTCGAGTTCGACCTGCGCATATTTTTCGCGGTTGCGCAGCTCGCTTACTAACGCCAGCACCGGCTGTTCAAACATGATGCAGTGCAACATCGGCCCACGAACCCTGATGTTCAACTGCCCATCCACTTCATTGACCAGAATGTAGCGCAGGTTGAAGCGGAACAAGCCAAGGAACTGTTCAAAGTCGGCGGTGAGGTATTCGCGGCGCTTGCTGAAGAGAAACCGCAATTCGTCATCGCGCATGCGCAGACCAGCCAGCTTCTCCAACTCTTCACGGATTTCCGGAATCAGGTGCCCAAGATTTTCCTTCGAACGCACAATGAACTGGTACTCCACATCGACGTTCGGGTGTTGGTGCAACACCGCCTGCATCATGGTGAAGGTGTAATAGTCGGTATCCAGAAGACTCTGAATCACCCCGCCTTCGCGGCTGTATGCACTTTCCATGGTGATGTCCTTATTGGCCTGCCAGTGAGGCTAACTGTTCGCGACTGCTGGCCATGCGAATGCCCGCCGCACGCATATCGGCAACCGCCTGATTGGCGCCATCTTCGCTAATCGCGCGGCAAGCGGGAAGAAAAACCATCACAGCAAATCCGGCAGCAGCCAGCTGCAGCGCTGTGGTCTTGACGCAAAAATCCAATGCCAAGCCGCCGACAATCACCCGCTCGATACCCTGGCCTTTCAAATACTCGATAACGCCAGTGGATAACTTATTGTGCAGGTCGTGGTAGCAGGCGCCGTAGGGGTGCAGATCAGGCTCCACGCCCTTCCAGACAAAATAGTCATAGTCATAGGGCGTAGGCAGCTCATCCAGCAACGCGAACCCGGGCGTGCCCGGCACGCAGTGGCTGACCCAGGTGATGTCGGCATGTTCAAGGCCGGTTGGCTGAAGCATCTGCGCATGCTCGGCGACCACCCAGGGCGCCATGGGCGTGTGGGCATCTTTGCTACCAACGCGCAGACGCGCCAGGCTTGCCATGAAGTTGAGTTCGGCGCCTATCAGGTCGCCGCCGGTCACGGGCAACTCATCCGGGCACAGCGGGGTGAAACTTTTTTGCGCATCAACATCGAAGGAAGCGGTTTTCATCGTCGAGCTCTGCATAGCGGCTTCTCCTGTGAATGAAGCACAAAGTACACGTCATGTACTTTTGTTTCAAGCTATGGAATACAGATTAATCGAGAATTTCCGCACCAACTCAATTCAAACTTGAAATTCGCGTACACGACATATACCTTCGTGAGCAGCTGTCCCACCCTGCCGATTGAAAGTGCCATGCCAACAGACCGCGAAGAAAAAAGCGCTTATCTGCACACTGTCGACCTGTGCGTGCTGCGCTACTGCAGCGACAGCCAAAGCCTGCAGGTGCTGCTCAATAAACGCCAAGCCGCTCCATTTGCCGACCACTGGGCGTTACCGGGCCTAGTGGTCAATGGTGACAAAGCCGACCTGAGCCTGGACGACGCCGTAAAGCGCCTGGAAAACTCTACCAAGGTCGGCATGCCGCTCGCCTATATCGAGCAAGTGGGTACTGTAGGCGATGCATTCCGTGATCCGCGGTGCTGGTCTTCTTCGACGTTTTACCTGGGCATTGTCAGCGGCAATCCGACGCTGCGCAGCCATCAGGCGTTTTTCTCACTGAGCGAAGTAGCATCCGGCGCCCTCAAGCTGCCGTTCGATCACAACCAATTGGTGGCTGCCAGCCATGAGCGGTTACTGTCCAAGGCGCTTTACAGCAGTTTGCCGCTGATGTTCCTGGACACTGAATTTAGCGCACCGCAAGCGGTGAATATCTTCTCGGTGGTGTTAAGCCGCCCCGTGCTGAAAACCAGCATGCGTCAGCGACTGTTGAAAATGACCGAAGCCGGCCACCTGCTGGAAACCGGACGCAAGAAACAGGGTGAAGGTGGACGCCCACAAGCCACGCTGCAAAATCTGAGACCCACGAGTCTGTACATGTTCGACCGCTGTTTCCAGGATTAGGCCAGCGGTTTCAAATGTCCTGCATGGCCTTGATGGGTTGTATCGCCGCTGCTTTCAACGCCGGGTAAAGGCCGCTGCAAAGCGCACAGACCAGGGTGACCCCGGCGCTGAGAAGAAACAGCGAAGGCGAGAGCGTAAAGGCCCAGCCGGAGAACTGGCACCATAGGTACATGATGCTGATAGCAATGCCGAAGCCGATCAGCATGCCACCGCCAAATATGCCCAGCACTTCAAATAGTGTCTGCAGAATCAGATCCTGAGGCGTTGCTCCAATTGCCAGGCGAATGCCGAACTCACGACGGCGCTGACCAATCTGCGCCAGCATCGCGTTAACCATTGCCACTGTCGAAATCAACATGATCAAAGCGCCTACCAGGACCGCCACCAGACGCACCTGATCAAGCAATTGATTGAGTGGTATCAGCCGAGAGCCAGGCCAATCCAGGGAAAACTGCAGATTCGGATAGCGCAGTTGCATAAATTGTCCGACCTCAGCGAGGGCGGGAAAAGCATCGGCCTCACTGCCAAGACGCAGGGTGATCGCTAACGTAGGGAGCGCTGTCTGTCCGCCCATCACTGCGTATGCCTTGTCGAAGGATGTCACCACCACGCTGCCCGATTCACCATTGAGTATCGAGCGAAGAAAACCCGCCTGCCGGAAGGTACCGCCCAGCACGCAGCGACTGCCGCTCAGACGTAGCGTTCGTCGCGAGGTCAGCGGCACACTCGCGACGTCGAGATAGCAGTCATCTACGCTGGCGAGCCGGCCTGAAGCCAGTGCCATTGCCAGCTCGGAAAAGTCATCCGGATCAAACCCCAACACACTGGCGTCGCGCTGCACACCTTGATCATCCAACATCACACTACCGCGCAGATAGGTCGCTTGCAGGGTGAACCTGCCTGAGGTCGTGCCCAGAACAGAAAGCGCCTGCTCATCAATCAACCGTCCTTTCTTTCGGTGGAAATCGGCAACATCGCTGGTCCCTGCCGCAAGAAAAAGAACCTGTGTACCGATCTCCTCCTTGATAAGCCTCAGCCGCTCTTGCGCCATCGCGGCCACCCCAATGGCTGCCACCAACACTGCCGTGCCGATCACGACACCAAACGCGGTAAGGAAGACGAAACGTGGATCGGCTCGCAACTGATCCAGCGCCAGATAAAAGTTGAGGGCAAGCATTTGCAGCGCTCTAGACAACCTGGCCATTGATCAACTCGATGGTGCGATCGCATTTGCTGGCGAGCAGCGGATCGTGGGTGACGATAAAGAACGTCATGCCTATCTCGGCGCGCAACGTAGTGAAAAGGCGAAAGATATCTGCCGAGGTGGCAGGGTCCAGATTGCCGGTGGGCTCATCCGCCAACACCAGCCCTGGACAACAGGCAATGGCACGGGCAATGGACACTCGTTGCTGCTGCCCCCCGGAAATTTGATGAGGATACGCCCCGGCCTTGGATTTCAGGCCCACGCGTTCTAGCGCCTGCCTCGCCTGGGAGATGCACTGATCGGCCCTGTAACCCCGGTATTTGAGGGCAAGGGCAACGTTGTCCAGCAGGTTCAGCCGCGCCAGCAGATTGAATGACTGGAAGACAAATCCAAGGGCCTCTCGCCGCACCGAAGAGCGTTGTCGTTGCGACAACGCCGTCACATCCTGCCCGGCTAGCAGGTACTGCCCCTGATCAGGCACATCGAGCAGGCCGAGAATATTCATCATGGTGGTTTTGCCAGAACCGGAGCCGCCTACGAGCGCGACGATTTCTCCAGGCTGTACGACAAAACTGACATGGTCGAGCACCGCCGGCTGACCGCCGAACGACTTGCTCACATTACTTACCCGGATCAACGGCCCCATGGCGTGCCCTCCGCAACCAGGGCGATGCATTCACCCTCCAGCAGCCCGCCAGTGATCAGCGCCATACCAGCCTGCTCCACACTCACCACCACACGTCGGCGCGTGTACTGCGCTGCAAATTCGGCACAAGGCCGCACATACACAAAACGCTCACCACCTTCATTCAGCACAGCGCCGGCTGGCACCGGCATGCCAAGCTGCGGTAGTGCCTTGCTCACCATCACCTTGCGAATTCCAGCAAGGTCAAAAGTCGGATCAGACAAGGCAATTCGAACCTGTGCCACAGACTCGCCGGAGGCAGACGTACCACTGTCATACGGCGCCCGGATAATGTCCTGCACGATGCCCTGAACCGCTAGCGACGCTTCACCTTTGCTGTGTACTTGCACGGAATCGCCAGGGCGAAAGTGGGCCAACATCGCAGGACTTACATCGACCTTGACCAACCGGCTAGTGGACTCGAGATAAAACAGTGCCTCCCCGGCCTTGATGCTATCGCCCACTCTCCAGACGCTGGAGTCGTGGGTTATAGCCGGGGCATAGCGCCGTAAGTGCCCGGCAAACGGAGCACGAATGGTTAAATTGGCCTGGGCCTTGGCCAACTGATCACGCTCCAGCTGGGCAGCCTGCAACTGGTTGTAAACCTTCAGGTGGTGGGCCGGCCCCAGCGAACGGGCATCGGCAAACTCGCGCTCAGCCGCCGCCAACGCCAACCTATCGGCCTCCAGTTGAACGCGCGCATCAGCGTGCTCTTTGCCGGACACCAGGCCGCGCTGAAACAACTCTTGCACCTTCTGAAAGGACGATTCGGCGTAGCGGTACCTTTGCTTGCCACCTTCGACTGTTGCCTGGAGCTTTCTCAGGTCAGGACTGCTGTTCTGCGCATACAGCTGCAAGGTGGCACGCAGCTCCGCGAGCTTACTGTCGTTATCCAAACGCTTCAGCGTCAGCTCGACACTTTCCACCACAGCCAGCTGTGCATCGGCTTCGACCGTTTCATCGGTAGCTTCGTGCAAATACTGCACAACGCCGTCGATGGGCGCACGTACCGTCAACGTCTGTGCGGCCACCACGCTGCCTTCAAGTTCGACGGGGTACATTTGGGTTACTGGCGACTGCTGCGACACCATCGGAATGTGCCCCTCAAGGGTCTCGGGCAATGGCTGGGCAATGACCAAGGAACGCTCCCACAGGTGGTCCGTTAAAGCCAAAAGCGCCGCCGCCGAAGCCAGGGTCAAAAACACATATTTGACGCGCATCAATCGGCCTTCCCTGGCAACCACTTGCGACGCACGTAAAGGACCGCGCCTTGTGCAACGTAACAAAAAGCCAAGGTACCGATCAGCCAGGCGGAAACCTGGCGCAGCAGCGCCAGAGCGCCATTCAACGCGGTGAACTCAGGCACAGTCACGGTCGCGCTAACCCACTCCTGCCCCCAAGACTGTTGCAGCAGGGCCTGATCGAGATAGCCCTGCGCGTTCACCTGTGTCGATCCGCCGCCCTTCACGGCGCGCACCACAGGCACCTGCCATTGAGTGGTCCAACGCCGCTCGTGCGCCATATGCGCCCACAGCGCCGCCCGGTATGTGGAAGAGCCCGGCTGACCAAAGCTGTCGAGGTTGGACTGACTGACCAACAGTCCCGGCCGCGCGTCCAGGCGCGTCTCAACGACGGCCTGGTCAATAGATTCAAAGCAGGTAAGCGGAATGATCCGAACCCCTTTCACCATTCCTTGGTGGTAGTCATAGGAGGGTGCCCGGGACTCCACCTTGACGCCCAGCCACCTGAACGGTGCAACCGCCCAGGACGGTGTGTATTCGGCAAAGGGGATGGTTTTTGCTTTGTCGGCGTAACCTTGTAACTGACCTTGGTTGATCAGTTGCGACGATACTCGCGTGTTCTTGGCGCGCCCAGGCTCCGTCGGCTCTTCATCAGGGGAAGCCTGAACGGCAGACAGCAAAAACGCGACCTCGCGCTCAGCCGAAAAGCGTTTTAGCGCCTCGAGGGCAGCATTGGCAGAAGTGGGGTCGTCGGCAAAATTGAACGAAAAGACATTCTCGGAAAACACAACCAGATCGGCCCCGCCCCCGGGGCCATCAGTAATCTGTCGAACGAACTTCTCGATGTCCGTTGCGGAGGCGAGCTTCTGGGAATACACGTTCCCGGCTTGCACCAGGGCCACGGTGAGGCTGCGCGAGGTTGCCAAGGACGAATACCACACCGCCGCATAGTCCAACACCAACAGTGTCAGAACGATTGGCAGTGCTCGAAGCAGAGGCCGAAGGCTGGCCTCGGCAGCGGCCTTCGCCAGATAGGCGCTGAACAAAATGGCCAGTAGCTCAATGGCAGTCGTGCCGATGAAAAAAGCGCCTCCACTGAGCGCATCGGCATGCATCAAGGAGATAAACGGATTTACGCCGAACACCGAAGGCCAATGATTAACTAGCACCACCCCAAGACAAGCCACCTGCAACAGGTGACGGGCATGCCAGTAACGGTAAACGATCAGGAAAAGCGCGTTTCCACCGCACCAGAGCAACCACAAAAGCGCGCTTAACAAGCCCGCGCCTGCTGTACCTACGGCGACCATATCGGCGATGGCCGTGGGCACCCAATACGTCACCATCGCGATGGTAAGCACTGAGGTCACTAGAGAGAACAGCACCACCTCGGCTGCAGCCCGCAGGCGGCCGACTACATACATAGCAGGCGTAAACGCGACCAAGGCCAGGTAAGGCGCCAAACCTGACTCATAGGCGAATGCCAAACCAAACGGAACGGCGCAGACCAACGCCAGCAGAAACAACCCCAGTAAGCGATTAGCTCTGTGCCATTTGCGGGAAGTGCCGTTGCATAGCCACGTATGCCGGTTGAGCGCATGGAGTCCGGAACGCATAAACTATTCCTTCGCCATCGCGCGCGGGGATTTGCTTAAGGTTCCCGACGAGCACTCTACCGAAGAAAGCTCATCGACAAACTCTTTCAATTTACCTAGCTCTTTATAAAGCCGAGCAGCCGCAACGATGTACCTGGAGTTAGCGTCGATATATTCGCTCTGCGCTTGGTCCAAATTACTCTGAGCGGAATAAACCATAAACGCCGTGGACCGGCCGCTATCAATTTTCAAGCGTTCATTAGCCAGATTTTTACTGGCCACTTCAATTTTCTTCTTGATTAGTTGCACGTACTGATAAGCACTTGAAAGTCCACGTTTGGCGGCAGCACGACGAACATTCACGCGCAATTTAGCGTCCTGCAACTCAAGCTTTCGCTCCTCGAGCGCCAGGCGTGATTTACGCAACGCCGCTCGCGCAGAATAATCGTTTAGTGTTTTACTCATTTCTAGACCGACATAGGACTGCGATCGCCAACCGCCGTAGTTCCGGTGTTCATGAGCACTGGAAGAAAACCGGTTAGCCCATCCCTTGCCGGTCGATGCCACGACATCAAGTTCAATGGCATCACCGTCTTTCGCGGCAGTACGTTGTTGCTCGGCAATTTGCACATTTATCTTGGCTGCCTCAATTTCGGCAGCCATAGATGAAAAATCGGCGTGAGTGGCACTGCCTACGTCAATTTGCGGAAAGTTGCGCACGCGTTGGCCATCTTCCACTGCCAAACCACTGAATACCCGTAGTTGATCGATGGCATCTTTTTCTGCCTGCCGGGCATAGGCCAGCTCAAGTTCACCTTGAGAAACAGAAAACTGAGCTTGTTCCATTTCACTCTTGGCCAAGACGCCCTGGCTTACTTGGGCCTGCGTCGCCGCCATAAAGTCTTTGGATGCTTGTAACGAGCGCTCGGCCTGCAAAACATTTTGTTGGCAAGAGAGCAGGTCCGAATACACGGCCACCGTTCTCAGCAGGTCTTCCTGAATGAACACTTCGTGGCTCAGATGGGCCTGGGCGATGGCAAGCCTGCCGATATTCAACTCCACCGAAGCGGGAGCACCAGCGCCACGTAGCAGCGGCTGCCGGACCTCCAGCTGATAGGAGTGCTGGGAACTTCGAATGGTGTTGTCGCCAGCCAGATTATCGCTGCTCTTGTGGTGCCCCAACTCCTTTCCCACGCTAAGCCCCAGCGTTGCGCCTCCCGGTAGGCGCTGTGTAGCAGTAATTGTGAGGCTGCTGTCTGTCGCAGCGGATCCAAACTGCTGCGCCTTCACCCCATCTCTATTCACCTCGTCACTTGAACTGTTTACAGCGCGACTGAGTACCTTAAAGACAGGCCTATAGTAGGTATCGATAACCTTCTGATCCTCTTCAGTTTCACGCAAACGCAACGCCATACTGCGATATTCGTCACTGGCTCTACGCGCCACGACGACATCATCAAGCGTTACGTCAGTTTCACCCTCACAAAATAAATGATCTGTAACTGTATAGGGCTCTGCAAACGTATTTAATCCGGGTAAAAACACCAATGAAAAACCCAGAATTGATTGTGCTCGCCGACTCAGTAAAAATGGCAGATTAAATGGAGTTTTAAAAGAAAGCACGGATGACCGCCCCCAGAGCGGCCGTTCTTCCCTTAACGGCCTTTGAACAACTGAATTATTCCCAAACGGTCGCGGAAGATTTAGGGGTAAAGCCTGGTCTGAATGGAGTGTTCCAGCGCACTACACCATTGCTATCCGAACTTTTTGCACTGCTGGAGCACGTTGCGCCCTTGCAGGCATAAACTTTCACCGGTTTCGTGCAAGATTTACCATCCCACCCGGGGTTCTTATACGAATAAGAAAAGCTTGAGCCGCTTCCAGATTGCGTAAGGCACTGTCGTGCAGCACTGTTATCACTATTACTGGACGCAAAAGCTGTCGAACAGCCGAAAGCACCAGCTACCAACAAGCCCAGAGTTAAATGATTAAATTTCATTTCTTTTGCACTCCAAATAAAAATTGCCGCCATAAATATTTACGGCGAAGTGCAAATTTACGAACTTCAGGAAAATTTTTATGTAAGAACTTTCGATAAAAAGCATTCAATACAGACGAAAGATTGAAGCCAAACAACATCTCACTGCGGGATGGTTCTGCTGAACCAATCGGACCTGGCACAAGCACCGAGAAAAGGAGCGCTTCGTGACTTTTCGAAGGAAATAAAAAAGGTCCAGACGCTTTCACGTCTGGACCTTTTGAATATGGCGGGGAAATAGGGATTCGAACCCTAGGTGCTATCGCTAACACAACGGATTTCGAATCCGTCCCGTTCGGCCACTCCGGCATCTCCCCAGCGGCGCGCATGATAACAGCTCAATTGCCGTTGGTGAAACCCAAAATTGGAAATTTTTCGCCTGCATTCAGATGCTTGCGCCAATTACCTGCGCGCCTGGCCTGCAACGCAAAAGAGAGGCCCACGCCTCTCTTCGCATGTACACCGCTACCTTCAGGCCGTCAGCTTGGTCAGCGCCTCGCGGTACTTGTCGGCGGTTTTCTGTGCGACCTCTGCGGGCACGGCAGGCGCCGGGGGCTCTTTATTCCATCCGGTGGATTCCAGCCAGTCACGCACGAACTGTTTGTCAAAGCTTGGCGGGTTCTTGCCTTCCACGTAGCTTTCCACCGGCCAGAAACGGCTGGAGTCGGGTGTCAGCACTTCGTCCATCAGGGTCAGCGTGCCGTCTTCATCCAGACCGAACTCGAACTTGGTATCGGCAATGATGATGCCGCGCGTGGCCGCGTACTCGACCGCTGCGCTGTACAGGGCAATGGCGGTGTCGCGAACCTTGGCAGCCAGCTCTTTGCCGATCACGGCTTCGCATTGCTCGTAGGAGATGTTTTCGTCGTGATCGCCAACAGCCGCCTTGGTGGACGGGGTGAAGATCGGCTGAGCGAGCTTGGAGGCTTCTTGCAAGCCGGCCGGCAGTTGAATACCGCAGACCGTGCCGCTCTTCTGATATTCCTTCCAGCCCGAACCGACGATATAGCCCCGCACAATGGCTTCAACGGCGATAGGTTGCAGGCGCTTGGCAACCACCGCGCGGCCTTCCACCAGCGGCAACTCGGCAGCCGGCACCACATCCTCTACACGGTCGCCGGTGAAGTGGTTGGGCACCACGTCAGCCAGTTTGTCGAACCAGAAGTTGGAAATGGCAGTGAGAATCTTGCCCTTGTCCGGAATCGGCTCGGCGAGGATCACGTCGAAGGCAGAGAGACGGTCGGTGGCGACCATCAGCATGCGCTTGGCGTCGATTTCGTACAGATCACGAACCTTGCCGGAGTAGATTTTCTTCAAGCTCAAGGTGGAGGGAGTGGTCATGGAAGATTTCCGCCTTTATTAAACGAAACAGGCGAAACCACAGTGGTTTCGCCTATCGATTCTGCGAACTGAGTGAAACGCTGACTGGCCCCTTGCGAGACCAGTCACGCCATCATCAGCCCAGGTTTTCCTGGATCAAGGCCAATACGCGACGAGCCACTTCGGCCGGTGCAACGGTATTGAGGTCTTTTTCCACAGTAACTTGCACGCTGTCGGCAGCCTTGGTCAGGCGCACCTGATAGCGCTCGGCACGGGCGTCGATCTCTTCCTTGGTCGGCTCGCTGCTCCACAGACGACTGAAGAAACCACGCTCTTTGTCTTTGCTTTCGGCGCCCTCGGCCAGGTTGATGTAATACACACCCAGGCTGCGGTTCAGGTCGTCAACGCGAACGTTGGCGGTTTCCAGCGAGCGGCCAACACTGGACCAGGCTCGGTCGAAATCGGCGCCCAGGTTCAGAACCGGGTTGTTGTTGCCGTCTTCAGTCAGGCTTACGCGGCTCGGTGCATCGAAGTCGCGGGCGGCCAGCAGGGAAACCGAACCACCTTGCTCGGCGCTACGAGCCATACTGGCGAGCATTTCGTCCAGCAACGCAGCATCGAGGCTCGCGTTGGTCGATTTGCTAGGGAAGGCGACGTCGCTGGTGCTATCGGCCGGACGCTCGGCGCTGACCACATAGATTTCGCTGGTATTGCGCTGCACACCTGGCTCGATACGAACGCGAACGCGGGTTTCGCTTTTCGGATCGACGTCGGCGACACGGCCACTCAAACGACGGGCCATCGGGGCGGACAGCTCTTCGAAACGCTGCCAGTCAGTGCTGAATTCGCCGGTTTGCGGACGATCTTCGCTGATGCGGAAGCCGTTATCTTCGAAGAACTGGTGAGCAACGGGCCAGACTTCAGCCGGTGGGCGCTGCGCCACCAGCCAACGGCTGTCGCCGCTCTTTTGCAGACTGAACTCACTTGCGTCGGCAACTGCCGCCAACGGCTGTGGCCGCGGTACGTCATATTCGCCCTGCACGGTGGAATCGGCCACGTTGCGTGGCACCGGCAGCAGAGGGTCGAGCGGTTTTACATCGTAGCCCTGCGGCACTTGCATTGCCGGGGTCTGGTGTTGCGTCAGGTAATCACTGCCACGATCACGGAAATAACCATCATCACCCCACAACCACCCGCAACCGCTGGTGCTGGAAATGATTACGGCAAGGGCAGAAAGTCCGGCCAGTCGCTTCATGCGTAGTGCTTCCTCAATTAAACCAATACGCCGGACTGGCGCAGGGCCTGACGCAGCGGTTCATGACAACGCGGACTAAGCCAGGTCAGTGGCAGACGAATGCCTTCCACCATCAAGCCCATTTCCTGCAGGGCCCATTTCACCGGAATCGGGTTGGATTCGATAAACAGCGTTTTGTGCAGCGGCATCAGACGATCGTTGATCGCCCGCGCAGTCACCGCATCGCCGGCCATCGCCGCCGCGCACAGCTCGCTCATGGCGCGCGGTGCAACGTTGGCAGTCACGGAAATATTGCCCTTGCCGCCCATGAGCATCAGCTCGACGGCGGTAGCGTCGTCACCGGAGTACACCAGAAAGTCGCTGTCGACACGGTCCAGTATTTCCTGGCCGCGTTGCAGGTCACCGGTGGCTTCCTTGATGCCGACGATATTGGAGATCTTCGACAGACGCTCAACGGTTTCCGGCAGCATGTCGCACACGGTGCGACCCGGCACGTTGTAGAGAATCTGCGGAATGGCCACTGCCTCGGCAATGTGGCGGAAGTGCTGGTACAGGCCTTCCTGAGTCGGCTTGTTGTAGTACGGGGTTACCAGCAGGCATGCATCGGCGCCTGCGGTTTTGGCGTTGGTAGTGAGCTCGACCGCTTCACGGGTGGAGTTCGCACCGGTGCCGGCAATGACCGGAATGCGGCCAGCGACCTGGTCCACCACCCGGCGGATCACTTCGATGTGTTCATTAACATCCAACGTCGCCGACTCACCTGTGGTGCCGACCGCGACAATGGCGTTGGTGCCTTCTTGCAGGTGGAAATCCACCAGCTTGCTCAGCGCGTCCCAATCAAGACGACCCTGCGCATCCATAGGCGTGACCAGTGCCACCATACTGCCCGCAATCATGCAACCGCTCCTGCCGGAAAAAGAGAGCCGTAATGGTACTGGCGCCACCTGCCTTGCACAAGCGAAGTACCGCGCTATGAGCATTCCCCTGAGCGACAGTTTTCGCTAACCTTCCGGCTTTGATCGACAGTTCACCTGCCGACCGCTCATCGCTTTAGGAATGCTGCATGTCCACCCCCATCGTCCGCGAACAATTCCTTGTCATCAGCGCCCTTGGCACCAACCCGATGGAACTGACCAACATTCTCTGCCGCGCCAGCCATGAAAACCGGTGTGCGGTCGTGAGCACGCGCCTGAGCCGCCATGGCGAGTTCAGTGCGCTGGTGGTGCAGGTGTCGGGTAACTGGGACGCCCTGGCTCGCCTGGAAACCAGCCTGCCCTCGCTGTCGAAAAAACATGCTTTCACCGTTAGCGTGGTGCGCAGTGCCGCCGCTGAAATCCGCCCGCAGGCCTTGCCCTATGTCGCCTACGTAAGCTCGGTGTATCGCCCAGACATCCTCAACGAGCTGTGTCAGTTCTTTCTAGACCACAACGTGGAGCTGGAGAACCTCACCTGCGATACCTACCTGGCACCCCAAACCGGCGGTACCATGCTCAACGCCACCCTGACCGTCACCCTCCCCGCCGGCACGCAAATCAGCTGGCTGCGCGACCAATTTCTCGACTTCGCCGACGCGCTGAACCTGGACGCCCTGATCGAACCGTGGCGCCCGCAGACGCCGGCATAAGGAAAACTGCATGAGCCTTTCTCTCGACCAGGCCGTGGCCGACTTCAGCGTACCGGCCACCAGCGGCAAGCAGATCACCCTCTCGGCGCTCAAAGGCCAGCAGGTAGTGATTTATTTCTACCCCAAAGACAGCACGCCCGGCTGCACCACCGAAGGCCAAGGCTTTCGCGATCAGTACGCGGCCTTTAAAGCGGCCAATACCGAAGTGTTCGGCGTGTCGCGCGACAGCCTGAAGTCCCACGAGAACTTCAAGTGCAAACAGGAGTTCCCGTTTGAGCTGCTGTCGGATAAAGACGAAGCACTGTGCCAGTTGTTCGATGTGATCAAGCTGAAAAAGCTGTACGGCAAGGAATACATGGGTGTGGATCGCAGCACCTTTCTGATCGATGCCAACGGCGTGCTGCGTCAGGAATGGCGTGGTGTGAAAGTGCCAGGGCATGTGGATGCCGTGTTGGCAGCGGCGCAGGCGCTACACCAGGGTTAAGCGCACATAGACGCAAAAAGGCCGCTCGTAAGCGGCCTTTTTTATGGGTGTCGTCCTACATAAGAGGGGCGACTACCGGCTCTTGTCTGGGCCAGGCATCGAGCAGCGCCTTGCACAAGGTTGCCAGGGGAATGGCAAAGAAAATCCCCCAGAAGCCCCACATCCCGCCGAACAGCAATACCGCGCAGATGATCACTACCGGGTGCAGGTTCACCGCCTCGGCAAATAACAGCGGCACCAACACGTTGCCATCCAGCGCCTGGATGATGCCGTACACCGCCATCAGGTAAATAAACTGATCGCCCCAGCCCCACTGAAACAATGCAATCAGTGCTACCGGCACAGTGACCACCACGGCCCCCACATACGGCACCACCACCGAGAAGCCCACCAACAAAGCCAGCAACGCCGCGTAGTTCAGGCCCAGCGCGATAAACGCCACGTAGGTGGCGCCGCCGCAGATCGAAATCTCGATCACCTTGCCGCGAATGTAATTGGCAATCTGCTGGTTCATTTCCCGCGCCACCCGCGTGATCAGGGTGCGTTCGCGCGGCAAGTAGCCGCGGAACCAGCGTGCGATCAGTGCGCCGTCCTTGAGAAAGAAAAACACCAGAATCGGCACCAGCACCAGGTAAATCATGGCGTTGACCAATAGCGGTAGGCTGGATAGCGAAACCGTCAGCGCCATCTGCCCGAAGCTGCCGATTTCGCTGCGCACCACTTCGATCACATGCAGCACTTGCTCGTCCGACACCAACTGTGGATAACGCTCCGGAAGCAGCAACAGCAGCGATTGCCATTTGCCCAGCATACCTGGCAGCTCGTTGGCCAATGCGATGACCTGCTGCCAGAGCAATGGCACCAACACCAACAAACACACGCCAAGCAACCCCATAAAGCAGGCAAACACCAGCCACACGGCCGCCACCTGAGGTACGCGTAAGCGTCGCAGTGTGCGCACCAGCCCCTGCATCAGAAACGCAAGCACCAAGCCGGCCAGCACCGGTGCCAACATGCCGCCGAACGTCAGAATGGCGGCAAAAGCCAGTACCAGCAGCACTGCCAGCACCACCGCCTCTTCATCCGAGAAATAGCGCTGAACCCAATTGCGTAACACGTTGAACATCTGAGTTCCTTAACTAAGCCTTGCGCAACCAATAACGGTACACGCCATCTACCACCTCTTCGTGCAGCAAGGTATGGCCAGCCAGCGTGGCGAATGCACGGAAGTCGCGTTGCGAGCCAGCGTCGGTGGCAATAACTTTGAGCACTGCGCCACTGGCCAGACGATTGAGCTCAAGCTTGGCCTTGAGCAATGGCAGTGGGCAATTCAACCCGCTGGCATCCAGCTCGGCATCCACTATCACGGCATCACTCATAAATCGGCTCCAAAAATCGGTAGCGCAGGATACCGAGGTGGTCAGCCGACCGCCATGGCGGCTACAGTAGAGACTTTGCCGCCATGAGCTTCGTGCATGAATCTTCTGCGCCCTACCTTGCTGTCGCTTGCCATCTTGCTCGCCTCCCCCGCCATCGCCGATGACTTGCCTTCGCTGGGCGATTCAAGCTCCTCGATTGTGTCTCCCGAGCAAGAGTTTCAACTGGGACGAGCCTGGTTGAGCCTGGTGCGCAGTCAGGTGCCGCAGCTCAACGACCCGCAGATCAAAGAGTTCGTTGAAAGCAGCGTGTACCGGCTCGCCGAAACCAGCGACCTGCACGATCACCGGCTGGTGTTCATTCTGATCAAAGACCCGCAGATCAACGCCTTTGCCGCACCCGGCGGCGTAATCGGGGTAAACGGCGGCCTGTTTCTTTATGCGCAAACCGAGGCCGAATACGCCGCCGTACTGGCGCACGAATTGGGGCACTTGATTCAACGCCACTACGCGCGCGGCTTGCAGGCTCAGCAACAAATGCAGATTCCAGTCATGGCAGCGATGCTCGCCGGCATTATCGCCGCGGCCGCCGGTGCTGGTGATGTGGGCATGGCGACCATCATGGGTACCCAGGCAGCGGCCATTCAGAACCAGTTGCGCTTTTCCCGGCAGAACGAACAGGAAGCCGACCGCGTTGGCGTGGTCAACCTCGAGCGCGCTGGCTACGACCCGCGCGCCATGCCCAACATGTTTGAACGCATGGCTCGCCAATACCGCTACGACAAACGTCCGCCAGAATTCCTGCTGACTCACCCCGTTACCGAGTCGCGTATCGCTGACACCCGCAACCGTGCCGAGCAATATGGCCAGGGCGGCCGCGAAGACACGCTGCAATACCAACTGATGCGTGCCCGCGTGCAACTTACCTTTGAGGAGACGCCGGGAATCTCCGCCAAACGCTTCCGCGCCATGCTGCAGGACGACCCAGGCATGGACGCTGCTCGTTATGGCTTGGCGCTGGCGCAAGTAAAAAGCGGGCAACTCAACGAGGCGCGAGATAGCCTGGCGCCGCTGCTGAAGAAAGAGCCGAATAACGTCACCTATAACCTCGCGCAGGTGGAACTGGACATTACGTCCAACCGGCTGCCGGACGCCAAGCAACGGGTCGACAAAATGCTCGCCCAGTTCCCGGACAACTATCCGCTGCAACAAAGCCGAATTGATCTGCTGTTGAAACAGAATCAGGCGCCGCAGGCGCAGAAAGCGCTTGAGGAGTTGCTCAAAGCGCGCCCGAACGACCCGGACGTCTGGTATCAGGTGGCCGAAGTGCGGGGTCAGGCGGGCGACATCATCGGCCTACACCAGGCTCGCGCCGAATACTTTGCGCTCACGGCCGACTTCGAACAGGCGCTGGAGCAACTGGACTTCGCCAAACGGCGGGCCATCAACAACTTCCCACTGGCCTCACGTATCGACGCGCGGCAGAAAGAGATCATGGAACAGCAACGCATGATCAAGCAGTTGATGCGCTAACCGTTCGACAACTATAAAAAGCATCGAGGCTGAAGCCTCTCCTGCAGATCGCATAATACGATCCCTTGCGGGAGAGGCTTCAGCCTCGATTGCTTTCAAGCCAGCGAAAAAAGGGTCAGGCGTTACCAGCCACCTTCAACCGCGCCGCCTGCGTGAAGTCCAGCATGCGTTTCAGGGGCTTGAGTGCCCGCGGAATCAGAGCCGGATCCACGAATATTTCGTTGCTGCCTTCACGCAGGCATTGCAGCGTACGCTCCAAGGTATTCATCGCCATCCACGGGCAATGCGCGCAGCTGCGACAAGCCGCGCCATTACCGGCGGTGGGCGCCTCGATAAAGATCTTGTCCGGACACAGCTGCTGCATCTTGTAGAAGATGCCGCGGTCGGTAGCGACGATAAACGTCGAGTTCGGCAGCGTTTGCGCGGCCTTGATCAACTGGCTGGTGGAGCCGACGGCATCTGCCAGCTCGATCACCGACTCCGGCGACTCCGGGTGCACCAGGATGGCGGCCTCCGGGTACAGCGCCTTCATATCTTCCAGCTGCTTGGACTTGAACTCTTCGTGCACAATGCAGGCACCGTCCCACAGCAGCATGTCCGCGCCGGTCTGCTTCTGGATATAGCGGCCCAGGTGTTTGTCTGGCGCCCAGATAATGGTCTCGCCGTTATCCATCAGGCTTTCGACGATTTCCAAAGCACAACTGGAGGTCACCACCCAGTCGGCGCGGGCTTTTACCGCCGCCGAGGTGTTGGCATACACCACAACGGTGCGCTCGGGGTGCTGGTCGCAAAACGCGGAGAATTCATCGACCGGGCAGCCGAGATCCAGCGAGCAGGTCGCCTCCAGGGTCGGCATCAGCACGCGTTTTTCCGGGTTGAGGATTTTTGCCGTCTCGCCCATGAACTTGACGCCGGCCACCAGCACGGTTTTCGCCGAGTGCTGATTGCCGAAGCGGGCCATTTCCAAGGAGTCAGACACGCAGCCGCCGGTTTCTTCGGCCAATGCCTGAATTACCGGGTCGCAATAATAGTGAGCCACCAGCACCGCATCTTGCGCCTTGAGCTCGGCAGCAATTTCTGCGCGCAAGAGAGCTTCTTCTTCAGACGAAAGGGGTTTGGGTTGCTTGGCGTCGAGGTGCGCTTGGACCAGCAGGCGCTCGGAAATCTGGGTCATGTCATCAGGCTCTGAATATGCTTTCAGTGCCGCGCAGTATACCCGTCCGAAGTCGGCGCACGCGTGCTACCGAGATAAAACTAAAGGATCAGAAACGAAAAAACCCGGAACACTCACTGCTGAGCATTCCGGGTTTTCGATCCTTCTTACGAAGGAAATATGGTGGGTCGTGTGGGACTCGAACCTACGACCAATTGGTTAAAAGCCAACTGCTCTACCAACTGAGCTAACGACCCGCGGTGTGCATAATACTGATTTAATTCATAAAATCAACAGGATGCGGTAAAGATTTAGAAATAACGCGTAGGGTCTTTCACACCCGCCTCGGCAAACCCCGCGGCGCGCAGTCGGCAGCTGTCGCACTTACCACAAGCACGGCCATCCTCGTCAGCCTGATAGCACGACACGGTCAGGCCGTAATCCACGCCGTGGGCCATGCCCGCTTCGACGATCTGCGCCTTGCTGAGAAATTGCAGCGGCGCCTGAATGCGAAAGCCCTGCCCTTCTACGCCGGCCTTGGTGGCCAGATTGGCCATACGCTCGAAGGCTTCGACAAACTCGGGCCGGCAGTCCGGATAGCCGGAGTAGTCCACTGCGTTCACGCCAATAAAAATATCCCGCGCTCCCAGCACTTCGGCCCAGCCCAGCGCGAGCGACAAAAATACTGTGTTGCGTGCCGGCACATAGGTGACCGGAATGCCTTCGCCTGGCGTTTCCGGCACGGCGATGCTGCTGTCGGTCAGCGCCGAGCCGCCCATGCCATTGAGGTTAAGGCCGATGACTTTGTGTTCGACCACGCCCAACTGCTGCGCCACGCGCTCAGCAGCTTGCAGTTCGGAACGGTGGCGTTGGCCGTAGTCGAAGCTCATGGTGTAGCAGGCATATCCGTCGGCCTTGGCCATGGCAACTACGGTGGCGGAGTCGAGGCCGCCGGAGAGTAGAATTACGGCTTTCTTTTCTGTCATGTCAGTGTCCCGGCTGGTCGTTCCAAAGAATTTTGTGCAACTGCAGCTGCAAACGCACAGGCAGGTTGTCGGCGACGATCCAGTCGGCCAGCGCACGGGCATCCACCTGCTGATGACTCGGCGAAAACAGCACTTCACCCGCACGATTCTGCAGGCCGTACTGAATCAGCTTCGACACCGACCAGTCGTAGTCTTCACGAGAACAGATCACGAACTTGACCTGATCGTTGGGCGTGAGGAATTCGATGTTCTCGTAGCGATTGCGCGCCATCTCAGCTGAGCCGGGCGTCTTCAGGTCAACCACTTTGCTGACGCGCGGGTCCACCGCCGACACATCGAGCGCGCCACTGGTTTCCAGTGACACCTCATAGCCGGCGTCGCACAGGCGTTCAAGCAAGGGAATGCAGTTGGGCTGAGCCAGTGGCTCGCCACCGGTGACGCAGACATAACGCGGCTTATACGCGGCGATCTGCTCGACTATGGCGTCCAGGGACATGATTTCGCCGCCGCTGAATGCGTAGGCGGTGTCACAGTACTGGCAGCGTAGTGGGCAGCCAGTCAGGCGCACGAACACTGTCGGTAAACCGGCAGTGCGCGTCTCGCCCTGCAACGAGTAAAAAATCTCGGTAATGCGCAGGTTTTTTTGCATATCGGCCACGGGCGTGACGGCGAAACAGGCCATCCGCCTCCGTTGCGGGAATTGGGGCGGCGATTCTAACGAAAAAACCCGCGACAGGCGCGGGTTTTATTGAACGACGGGTCAGGCTTTACAGGCGTTGCAAATCACGCTGAGCCAGTTGCGCTGCCGAGCTGCCAGGGTATTGAGCAATGACCTGCTGCAGAATGCCTTTGGCTTTGTCGGTGTGACCGAGGCGCTGCTCGACATCAGCCAGCTTGTAGAGCGAATCCGGCACCTTGTTATGGGTCGGATACAGCTGGCTGACCTTGGCAAATGCTTGCCCGGCGCCCTGAAGGTCGCCCTTGGTCAAGTTCACTTCACCCAGCCAATACTGCGCGTTGCCGGCGTATTGGCTCTGTGGGTATTTGCGCAGAAAGGCACTGAAGGCCTGGCTGGCTTTGTCGAAATCCTTGGCTTTGATCAGGTCGAAGGCCGCATCGTAATAGAGCTTTTCCTTCGCCGGATCGCCCGGCTCGGTGCTCGCCGCAGGCTGTTGCGCTGCTGGCTGAACAGGAGCAGCACCGGCATTGATAGCACCGGCATTGCTGGAATCTGGAGTAGCGGCAGGTGCACCAGAGGCGCCGCCGGCTATACGTCTGTCGAGGTCTTGGTAACGTTCCAAGCCTTCTTGTTTCAGACGCTGAATTTCGTTTTGTTGCTCCTCGACCATGCCACGCAAACGCGCGACCTCGTCTTGCATCTGTTGCAGCTGCATGAACAGCTCGCCCTGTGCCGAGGCAGGGGCCGTAACCCCTCCCCCTGCATAGGCGCCGGTCGTGCCATAACCCGCTGGTGGGTAACTACCACCGCCATCACTGGCGTTGCTGTCTTCCACCGGAACCGCAGCCCAAGCCGCAAGCGGCAGGCTGAGAGTCAATATAGTCAGAGCACGACGGCACGTTCGCATGTCGAATTACTTACGCAGTTCAACGCGACGGTTTTGAGCCCAGGATTGCTCGTCGTTGCCGGTAGCAACAGGACGCTCTTCACCGTAGGAAACCAGTTCCAGCTGAGCTGGGGAAACGCCTTGCAGAACCAGGTAGCGCTGAACGGCTTTCGCACGACGCTCGCCCAGAGCCATGTTGTACTCACGGGTGCCGCGTTCGTCGGTGTTGCCTTCCAGAACAACGCGAGCGCCGTTAGCTTTCAGGTCCTTGGCGTGAACGTCCAGAGCGCGCATGGCTTCTGGCTTCAGGTCCGAGCTGTCGTATTCGAAGTAGAAGGTGGTGATAGCGCGCAGAGCAGCTTCTTCGCTCAGGCTACCGTCTACAGCGCCGTTGTTGGCGTTGTAACCAGCGTTTGGATCAACAGCGCCTTCGCCAGCGTTGTCGCCGCCTTTGGAGGAGCAACCTACTGCTACGGCCATGGACAGAGCCAGAGCTGCGAACTTACCGAATTTCAACATTTCCATAGTAAAACTCCTAATGAACCCCAGTGTGTTAAGTAAAAGGTGTAGCGCCGCGTCAGTTCAGGAAGGGCGACCAGGATGGCTCTCGGATTTCGCCTTGCGCGGTTGGAATCGGGAGTTTTACTCGTCCATTGATGGAGGCAAGTATCAAGACTCCACGGCCCTGCTGGCGGGTGGCGTAGATTACCATGGTGCCGTTGGGCGCGACAGTAGGCGACTCATCCAGATTGGTATCGGAAAGAATCTTTAACCGGGACGACTGCAAGTCCAGCGCCGCAACTTTGAAATTGGTGAAACCGTCCTGACGGTGAATCATCACCAACGTCTTCTCGTCAGCAGACAGTTTGGGGTTGGCATTGTAGTTACCTACAAAGGTCACCCGGTCAACTGCACCGCCAGCAATATTGGTTTTATAGACCTGCGGTTTCCCGGCGCGGTCGGATGTGAAGTAAATGGTCTGACCATCCTTGCCCCAGAAGGGTTCGGTATCAATTGCATAGTGATTGGTCACACGGGTCATCTGGCGCGAGCCCAGATCCATCACATAAATTTCCGGGTTGCCATCGCGCGACAACACGAACGCCAGTTTGCTGCCATCAGGCGAGAACGCCGGGGCACCATTGAGGCCTTCGAAGTTGGTGATCTGCTCGCGGCGACCGGTGTCAATGTGCTGGATGAAGATACGCGGACGCTTCTGCTCGAACGACACATAGGCGATGCGCTTGCCATCGCTGGCAAAACGCGGCGACAGAATCGGCTCGCGCGACTGCAGCAGGGTGACTGCGCGAGCGCCGTCATAGTCCGAACGCTGCAGGGTGTAGCGGGTATTGGTACCGGAGAAGCGCTCGGCCGTCACGTACAGCATCTGGGTGGAGAACGCGCCCTTGATACCGGTGAGTTTCTCGAATGCCTGATCCGAGATGTAGTGCGACATGTCGCGCAGTTGGTCAGTGGTACCGCCTACGCTGCCCGCGAATACCTGCTGCTCGGTGGCCACGTTGAACAGCGCGAACTGGATCTGCAGACGGCCGCCGTTGGGCACGATATTGCCCACCAGCACGTACTGAGCCCCAAGCGCTTTCCAGTCGCGGTAGATCACTTCGCTGGCCTGGGACGGCAGGCTGATCATGTTCTGGCGAGGAATTGGCTCGAAGATGCCGGAGTTGCGCAGGTCCTTACCGACGACATCGGAGATGTCCTCAGGCAAAACGGTGCCGCCCTGCCAGCCAAATGGAACCACTGCAATCGGGATGGCACGGTCTTGGCCGGTGCCCACCAGAATGTTTTTTTCCTCTGCTGCCGCCATTCCCGCAGCGCAACAAAGGACTACTAGCAATCCGCGAAGAATGTTGATCACAAATCTAGATCCTCAGGTTTGAAGGTCATCTTGAACGAACGATAGGGATTGAAGTCGCTAGGACTCAGACCCTGCATTTCTACTAAACGCCCAATGTTTTTCACTGCCGCTACAGCAGAGTTATCAAATGGTGCGCTACCGCTAGACTTCGCAATCGTGGCACTGGTGATGGTGCCGTCGGGCAGCATGGTGATTTGTAGCACCACGGCCATGCCGTTCCGAGCGCCTGGGGGGCGACTCCACACTTCAGAAGCACGCATCCGAATCAGGTCGTCAAAGTTACCGGAGACGGTGTCGCCCACTTCATCAGCGGTTGTCGCCTGGCGCTCTGTGGTGTCCGACAGCAACTCGGCCAGGGCCTGAGCTTTCTTGTCTTCTGCCGCCTTGCGCGCAGCCTCGGCAGCCTTTTTCTTGGCGGCTGCGGCGTCTGCCAGCTTCTTCTCGGTGGCCTTTTTAGCCGCGTCTGCCGCTTTCTTCTTAGCGTCTTCAGCCGCTTTCTTGGCAGCTTCGGCGTCGGCCTTTTTCTTTGCCTCTTCCTCAGCTTTTTTCTTTTCTTCTTCGGTTTTCTTCTTGGCGATGTCGGCGAGTTTCTTTTCCTCGACCTTTTTCGCTTCTTCAGCTTTCTTCG
Organism: Pseudomonas turukhanskensis; assembly: GCF_027922365.1. GTDB lineage: Bacteria > Pseudomonadota > Gammaproteobacteria > Pseudomonadales > Pseudomonadaceae > Aquipseudomonas > Aquipseudomonas turukhanskensis. The sequence goes on along the minus strand of NZ_BSFN01000020.1, from coordinate 51,161 downwards.
CTTCAGCTGCCTTGGCCGCCTCCGCTTCGGCTTGCTCAGCCGCTTCGGCTTTTTGAGCTTCGTCCGCTTTCTTTTGTTCCGCTGCCTTTACGGCCTGCTTTTCTTGCTCAACCCGCTTGGCTTCCAACTGCTCAACTTCGTACTGCTTGGCTTTGGTCTGCTTCGCTTCGCCAGCAATTTTCTGGTTAGTTTGCACAGTCGCCGGGCTCTTGGACTTGAGCTCGTAGAGCGTAGCCTGAACAATCGGTTTGGCGGGTGGTAGCTCCGGCGTAAAAGCAAAGCTGACAAACAGCATGCCGAACAATAGAACGTGCAGCCCTATCGCCCAGATGCTTGGCCAGAAAAAGCCTTCCGATGAGGAGCGCTCGCGTTCCTGCATTAGGGCGCCTCGGTAATCAGGCCGACGTTACCCACACCGGCCTGCTGCAGCCCGCCCATGGCGGCCATTACAGCGCCGTAGTCGACCACTTTGTCGGCACGGATAAACACTTGGGTCTGCTTACCCTGCGCGCGGCTCTGATTCATGATCGCCGTCACGGCGGTGGTCATTTCCGGCAGGGTCAGGGCTTTGGCCTGCACCTTGTCGGTGTCCACTTCGCTACCCAGATTCCAGTAGTAGGTCTTGTCGGCCTTGATCGAGATGGTCAGCACCTGGGTGTTGTTGTCTTGCGGCAAGGCATCGCTAGACACCTTGGGCAAGTCGACCTTCACCCCCTGGTTGAGCATCGGGGCAGTCACCATGAAAATCACCAGCAGCACCAGCATCACGTCGATGTAGGGCACCACGTTCATTTCGGCAACTGGTTTACGTCTCTTACGAATACGTGCCATGAGTTAAACCTTTCCTAAAGCCTTCAGTAAAACCCGCGGCTTACTCGTCGCTGGTGTGCACTTTACGGTGCAGGATGGCTTGGAATTCATCGGCGAAGGTGTAGTAACGGCCGATCAGGGTTTCGCCACGAGCGGCAAAGCGGTTGTAGGCGATTACGGCCGGGATCGCAGCAAACAGGCCGATGGCGGTGGCGATCAGGGCCTCGGCAATACCCGGAGCAACGGTGGCCAGCGTGGCTTGTTGCGCCGAGGCCAGGCCGCGGAAGGAGTTCATGATGCCCCACACGGTACCGAACAGACCGATATACGGACTGGTGGAACCTACAGTGGCAAGGAACGGCAGGCTCTGCTCGAGCTTTTCTTCTTCACGGGAAATGGCTACACGCATGGCGCGGTTAACGCCGTCCATGACCGCGTCTGGATCAACACCCGGTTGCTGGCGCAGGCGCGAGAACTCTTTGAAACCGCCACGGAATATCTGCTCAACGCCCGAATCCGGGTCGGGGTTGGCGCCGGCCTGGCGGTACAGCTTGGACAGGTCGATGCCCGACCAGAAACGCTCCTCGAAGGTTTCGAGCGAGCGGCGCGCGGCACGAATCATGGTGCTGCGCTGGAAAATCATGATCCATGAGGTTACCGATGCGCCTACAAGGACCAGCATGACCAGCTGTACCACGATGCTGGCGTTGCTGATCAGGCTCCACATAGAGGTATGGTCGACGACGGTGGCTTCCACGCTTAATCTCCTGCTTTAGATGTACCCGCGTCGCTCAAGCCGGCAAAGGCTAAACGCAACGCTTCGGGAATGGCCCGGGGTTTCAAACTGTCGGCGCGCACACAGGCCACCAGGAACTGCCCTTCACAGAGCAGCGTTTTATCCGTAGCCCGCCTGACCTGTTGACGAAAGCGCAGGCTGGCACGGTTTAATTCGGTTACTTCGGCGCTGACCAGCAGTTCATCGTCCAGACGCGCCGGCGCGTGGTAACGCGCTTCGCTGGAATGCACGACAAACAGCATCTCCCCAGCCAGCTGTGACTGAGCAAAGCCCAGATCACGTAGCCGCTCGGTACGAGCCCGCTCCATGAATTTAAGGTAATTGACGTAATAAACGATGCCGCCGGCATCGGTGTCTTCGTAATAAACGCGACAGCGATGCGTGAACGGCTCCAGCCCATTTTGCGCGCGCATACTCTAGTGCTTACTCCCCAGGTTGCCAATCGGGCAAACCAACTGTTTTTTAACCATTTGCAATGCTATCGCCATGCTTACTCATCCACCGCAAACATATCGGTCTGCGGCAGGTCGCCCATACGCTTGGGCACATTCAAGCCAAAGTGCAGATAGGCATGCCGGGTCACCACGCGACCGCGCGGCGTGCGCATGATGTAGCCCTGCTGAATCAGGTAAGGCTCCAGCACATCTTCAATGGTATGACGCTCTTCGCTGATGGCCGCGGCCAGGCTATCGACGCCCACCGGGCCACCATCGAACTTCTCGATCATGGTTAACAGCAAGCGACGGTCCTGATGGTCAAACCCGTGTTCGTCGACATCCAGCAGGTTAAGCGCAAGGTCAGCGATAGCTCGGGTGATGTGCCCCTGCGCCCGCACTTCGGCAAAGTCGCGCACCCGACGGAGCAAGCGGTTGGCGATGCGCGGCGTGCCACGGGCACGACGTGCGATTTCGAAAGCACCTTCGGGGTCCAGCGGCAAACCGAGAATACCGGCCGAACGCTGCACGATGGTGGCCAGGTCGGTCGTGCTGTAGAACTCCAGACGCTGCACGATGCCGAAACGATCACGCAGCGGATTGGTCAGCATGCCGGCACGCGTGGTGGCGCCGACCAGGGTAAAAGGGGGCAGGTCGAGCTTGATGGAACGAGCCGCCGGACCCTCGCCAATCATGATGTCAAGCTGGAAATCCTCCATCGCCGGGTACAGCACTTCTTCGACGATGGGCGACAGACGATGAATCTCGTCGATAAACAGCACATCACCGGGCTCAAGGTTGGTCAGCATCGCAGCCAAGTCACCTGGGCGCTCTAATACCGGCCCTGAAGTGCTCTTGATCGAAACACCCATCTCCTGGGCGATGATATTGGCCAAGGTGGTTTTACCCAGACCCGGCGGACCGAAAATCAAGGTGTGGTCGAGCGATTCCTGGCGGCCGCGAGCGGCCTGGATAAACAGCTCCATCTGCTCACGCACTTTCGGCTGACCAATGTATTCGGCCAGACGCAGCGGCCGGATGGCGCGATCCAGTTGTTCATCGCGGTCACGGCCGGAAGCGGTGATCAGGCGATCGGCGTCTATCACTTAAACCATTCCTTTCAATGAACGACGGATCAATTCTTCGCTACTCAAGCCTTCTTCCTGCACGGCAGATACCGCGCGGCTCGCCTCTTGCGGCTTGAACCCCAACGAAATCAAGGCGCTCACGGCATCATTCTCCGCACTTGAGACTGTGCCACCGGCACGAGGTTCAGTAACGAAGGTGGCGATGCCGGGAACGGTTTCCCACGCCTTGAAGCGATCTTTCAGCTCGACCAGCAGGCGTTCGGCGGTTTTCTTGCCAACCCCCGGAACGCGGGTAAGCGCCGAGGCATCCTGCGCCTGAACGGCACGCACCAGTTCATCCACTTCCAGACCGGACATCAGTGCCAGCGCCAGCTTCGGGCCTACGCCATTAAGGCGAATCAATTCGCGAAACAGCTCACGCTCGCGTTTTTCGGCAAAACCGAACAGCAAGTGAGCGTCTTCGCGGACCACCAGGTGGGTATGCAGGGTTACCGGCTCGCCCACCGAGGGCAAACGATAGAGCGTGGTCATCGGCACTTCCAGCTCGTAGCCCAAACCATTCACATCAACGATAAGGTGCGGCGGCTGCTTTTCCAGCAAGGTCCCGCGCAAGCGTCCAATCACGACATCAGTTCCTTAATAAAGAAGCACGGCCTCACAGACGCAGGCGCCCACCGCGGCTGCGAGCGCCCACCAGACCGTGAGGAATAAGGCTTGCGCGAGTGTGGGCATGGCACAAGGCAATTGCCAGCGCATCGGAGGCATCGATCTGCGGTTTTTGTGTCAGCTTGAGCAAATGCATCACCATCAGTTGCACTTGCTGCTTGTCGGCGCCGCCCGTGCCGGCGATGGCCTGTTTGACCTGGGTGGCCGTGTATTCGGCAATCTCCAGCCCGTGCTCGGCGGCCGCGACAATGGCCGCGCCACGGGCCTGACCGAGCTTGAGCGCCGAGTCGGCGTTCTTGGCCATAAACACCTTTTCGATGCCCATGGTCACCGGCCCGTAGGTTTCGATCACCTCACGCACACCGCGAAACACAATCTGCAAGCGCTCATGCAGCTCCCCGGAACCGGTGCGAATGCAACCCGAGGCGACGTATTCACAGCCACGGCCAATGTCACGCACCACGCCGTAACCAGTGATACGCGAACCGGGGTCAATGCCGAGAATAAGGGTCATAACACCTGCAATTTAACGGCGAAATAAAGACGCCAGCTTATACATGTAGGAGCGAGCTTGCTCGCGAAGGATGGCTGCGGGGCCCGTTCGGATATCGGGGTTTGCAGGGTTCGCGAGCAAGCTCGCTCCTACTAGCCAACCTGCTCCATGATTTCTTCCGGAATCTCGCCGTTGAAATACACGTTCTGCACGTCGTCCAGGTCTTCAAGCATGTCGATCAGCTTGAGCACCTTCTGCGCCACCTCCAACTCAGTGAGCTCTACGGTGATCGACGGGATCATGCTGATCTCCGCTTCCTCACCTTTAAAACCAGCCTTGGTCAGCGCCTCGTTCACCGAAATGAAGTCGACAAAGCTGGTGAACACGTCGATGGAGCCGTCTTCGTGGGTCACCACGTCGTCGGCACCGGCTTCCAGCGCTGCTTCCATCAAGGCGTCTTCGTTTACGCCGGGCGCAAAGCTGATCTGCCCCTTGCGGTCGAACATATAGGCCACGGAGCCATCGGTGCCGAGGTTACCGCCACACTTGGTAAACGCATGGCGTACAGCGGCCGCCGTGCGATTGCGATTGTCGGTCATGGCTTCGACAATCACCGCCACGCCATTCGGCGCGTACCCCTCATAGCTCAGCTCTTCTACCTTGGTGCCATCGTCGGCACCCACACCGCGAGCAATGGCGCGATCAATGGTGTCGCGCGTCATGTTGGCGCCGAGGGCCTTGTCCACCGCCAGACGCAGGCGCGGGTTATCGGCTGCAATACCGCCACCCTGGCTGGCCGCAACCGTCAGCTCGCGGATCAGCTTGGTGAAGATCTTGCCCTTTTTGGCGTCCTGACGCCCTTTACGATGCTTGATGTTGGCCCATTTGGAATGACCCGCCATAACGCGCTCCGTCCTACCCAATAACAAATTCTTGAATTGAAAACGCCCCTGTCCCGAATGAGAGAGGGGCGCTGCAAGAAAGCCCGGCCCGAAGGCCAAGACTTCTTAGTCGGCTTTAACCTGCTCGCGCAAACGAATGTGCAGATCACGCAGCTGACGCGGGTCGACTTCGCCCGGCGCCTGGGTCATTACATCGGCGGCGCTCTGGGTTTTCGGGAAGGCGATCACTTCACGGATCGACTGCGCCCCGGTCATCAACATCACCAGACGGTCAAGACCGAAGGCCAGACCACCGTGGGGCGGCGCACCGAATTTCAGGGCATCGAGCAGGAAGCCGAACTTCTCTTCCTGCTCGGCTTCGCTAATGCCTAGCACGCGGAATACGGTCTGCTGCATGGCCTTGTCGTGAATACGGATGGAACCGCCGCCCAACTCGGTGCCGTTGAGCACCATGTCGTAAGCGCGCGACAGCGCGGCGGCCGGGTTGGCCTCCAGCTCGGCCGGGGTGCACTTGGGCGAGGTGAACGGGTGGTGCAGCGAGTTCAGGCTGCCGTCTTCGGCCTCTTCGAACATCGGGAAGTCGACGACCCACATCGGCGCCCACTCACAGGTAAGCAGGTTGAGGTCGTGTCCAACCTTGATACGCAACGCGCCCAAGGCGTCGCACACGATCTTGGTCTTGTCGGCACCGAAGAACACGATGTCGCCGTCCACAGCACCTACACGATCAAGAATGACGTTGAGGTTGGCTTCCGGAATGTTCTTCACGATGGGCGACTGCAGGCCTTCAACGCCTTTGGCGCGCTCATTGACCTTGATGTACGCCAGGCCCTTGGCCCCGTAGTTGCCGACAAACTTGGTGTAATCGTCGATCTGCTTGCGCGGCATGGCGCCACCGCCAGGTACACGCAGGGCGGCGATACGGCACTTCGGATCATTGGCCGGGCCGCTGAATACTTTGAAGTCCACGTCTTTGAGCTGGTCGGCAACGTCTACCAGTTCCAGCGGAATACGCAGGTCCGGCTTGTCGGAACCGTAGCGGCTCATGGCCTCGGAGAACGGCATATGCGGGAATTCGCCGAATTCCAGGTCCAGCACTTCCTTGAACAGTTTGCGGATCATCTTCTCGGTGATACCGATGATGTCGTCTTCGTCGAGGAAGCTGGTTTCGATGTCGATCTGGGTGAATTCCGGCTGGCGGTCGGCACGCAGGTCTTCGTCGCGGAAGCACTTGGCAATCTGGTAGTAACGGTCGAAGCCGGCCACCATCAGCAGTTGTTTGAACAGCTGGGGCGATTGCGGCAAGGCGAAGAAGCTACCGGGGTGGGTACGGCTGGGGACCAGATAGTCACGGGCGCCTTCAGGCGTGGCGCGGGTGAGAATCGGCGTTTCCACGTCGATAAAGCCGTTTTCGTCGAGGTAGCGACGAATGCTGCTGGTCACGCGCGAACGCAGCTTCAGCTTTTCAGCCATTTCCGGACGGCGCAGGTCGATAAAACGATAGCGCAGACGAGTTTCTTCACCGACGTCGGTGTATTCGTTCAGCGAGAACGGCGGGGTTTCCGCTTCGTTCAGCACTTCAAGCTCATAGCCCAGCACTTCGATAGCGCCGGAGGCCATGTTGGCGTTGTTGGCGCCGGCCGGGCGCAGACGCACCTTGCCGGTGATCTTCACCACATATTCGCTGCGCACGCGGTCAGCCTTGGCGAAGGTTTGCGCGCGGTCCGGGTCGAACACCACCTGGGCCAGACCTTCACGGTCGCGGATATCGAGGAAAATCACTCCGCCGTGGTCTCGGCGGCGATGTACCCAACCGCAAAGGGTGACTTCCTGACCTTCCAGGCTCTCGTTCAACTGGCCGCAATAATGGCTGCGCATCATGATGGTGGTTCGCTTCTCGTAATTCGACTATTCGGGTGCTGCTTAATCGGCTTTGTCGCCGCCAGCCAGGTTCTTTTTAGCGCCGGTCTTGAAATCGGTCTCGTACCAGCCATTGCCTTTGAGGCGAAAGCCGGGCATGGACAACAACTTCTTCAACTCGGGGGCCTTGCAGGTCGGGCAATCGACCAGAGGCGAATCGCTGAATTTCTGAATGGCTTCCATCTGATGGCCACAGGAAGCGCATTGGTAATCGTAAATTGGCATTGGCTCATCTCGGCTTGCGTTCTGCAAAATCAGCTCGGGGCTGGCCCCGGCTGTGCCGCGAAACCGCGTGGCGCGGCCCCTCGCAACAAGGTGCGGGAGTATATGACGGATCGCGCCCGTCAATAAACCCAAAAACCGTGCTTGGCAAACCCCAATAACCGTCAATTACCCAGAAAACCGACGCACTGAATGGCGCAGGCGTCCAAGCGCGCTATGTATTTGGCCAATAGCATTTATTGACCGCGCCCCCGAGACATCCCCCCCAAGGCCCATGCTAGGCTCTAGCCATCGTTTTAGACCGCCTTATCAGCCTGAACAAGGAGAAATGCCATGGAAATCAATATCGGAATTGCCGAACAGGACCGCGCTGCTATCGCCGAAGGCCTGTCCCGCTTACTCGCCGACACCTACACCCTGTACCTGAAAACCCACAACTTTCACTGGAACGTCACCGGCCCGATGTTCAACACCCTGCACTTGATGTTCGAAGGGCAGTACACCGAACTGTCGTTGGCCGTCGACGCCATTGCCGAGCGCATCCGCGCCCTTGGCTTCCCGGCACCGGGCACTTACGCGGCTTACTCGCGCCTGTCCTCGATCAAAGAGGAAGAAGGCGTGCCGAGCGCTGAAGACATGATCAAGCAACTGGTCCAGGGCCAGGAAGCCGTGGTGCGCACCGCCCGCGGTATTTTCCCGCTACTGGACAAGGTCAGCGACGAGCCGACCGCTGACCTCCTCACCCAGCGCATGCAGGTTCACGAAAAAACCGCCTGGATGCTGCGCAGCCTGTTGGCCGTGTAAGCACACCCAACACAAAAAAACGGCAAAGGCCCGGCGCAAAACCGGGCCTTTTGCTAGGCGCAAGCGGCAGTGCTGCTCTATGCTCTGGCAATCAATAGTTTGAACTTGTACGACGAATGAGCCAGCCGCCGAAATCGCCCAGTATTTTAAGTCTCTATCCGGAGGAGACCCGCGAGGCAGCGGACCTGCTCAAACAAGCCGTACCGCTGATGATGCGTCACGATATTCCGCCCAACCCCATGCATTACGCACTCTGGTACACGTACAGCAAAGGGCTGGAACCGGAGCTCAATCGTCGGCTCGACAAGACCGTCAAAGATTTCGACAGTTTCCCGCCGGAAACCGCCGCCAAACTGTTCCGCGACTACATCATTCGTGGCGAACTGGAAGAAGCCCGTGCCGGCCAGCAGCAAGTCATCGAGCTGGTCGACGATATAGAAGGTGGCATCAGCCATAGCGTAACAACCAGCAAGGCCTATCAGGACAGCCTCAACCACGGCTTGAGTGCCCTGCAGGAGCCGCTGATCGACGACCTGCCAAGCGTGCTCAACGACTTGCAGCAAAGCACGCAACTGATGCAGGACCAGCAAGAAAAATTCCTCTACCGCCTGCGCAGCGCTCAGGAAGAAATTTCGCACCTGCGTGGCCAGCTGGAACGCGCCCATATGGCAGCGACCCTGGACAGCCTGACCAACGTTTTCAACCGCCACGCCTTTACCCGCCTGCTGGAACAAACCCTGGCCGCTGGCCATCAGGGCGTCGCATTGGTGATGCTGGATATCGACCACTTCAAGCAATTCAACGACCAGTACGGCCACCCACTGGGCGACCGCGTGCTGCAACATGTTGGCCAGTTGCTGCGCGAACTGCTGCCGCCGCGCGCCATGGCTGCCCGCTACGGTGGCGAAGAGTTCTGTGTGATTTTGCGCGACTGCACGGAACTGGAAACCGCCCATGCCTTCGCCGAACACCTGCGCCTGAAAATTCAGGCCCTGCGGGTAAAAGTACGGCGCACCGACCAGATTCTTGACACCATCACCGCCTCTTTCGGTTTTGCCTTGGCCGAACCGGGTGACAACCTCGAAAGCCTGCTTACGCGGGCCGACGACGCGCTCTATCAAGCCAAACGCAGTGGCCGCAATCAAGTTCACCCTCATCTACCAGAGCCTGCGCTAAGCGCTTGATTTGAGTAGCCCTACGCTTTGCTGTTAAATACCCTCCGTGCCGCCGCCCTGTGCGGCGCATAGGCTGGTGCCAGCGCGTGCCCAGAGCCGATCTTTATTTACGGCAACCCGCGTCACGCCAGCTCTTCTGCTGATCCATCCTTATAAGTGAGTTCAATACACATGCTGAAAATCGTCCACCTGCTTGTAGGAGTTGCTGCACTGCTCCTTTCATTTATCCCCAGCCTTCACGCCGAGAGTCTTCCTTACCTGCAACAACCCGATGCCATTTACCTCGCCCTCTTCGGTTTGACCAACTTGCTGCTCGCTCCTCTTCTCCCCATCTGGCACATGGGCGCACGCCAACAGGTCCAAGGGCTGGTTAGCGCTTTGCTGGTCCTGGCCGTCGTGCTGCAAGTTCTGATTCTGCTTGCTCCATTGCCTGTTATTGGCGGGCAGCCGGCTGTTCTGCTCAGCCTACTGACCGTACTGCTGGCCGTGGTACTGCATCTGGCCGCCAACCTGCGCATCAAGGGGCGTAGTGCTGCCGCACCGCAAGACCTGGGTGATCGCGAGACCGGTACCGTAAAGTGGTTCAACACCTCCAAAGGCTTTGGCTTTATTTCCCGCGACTCGGGCGACGATATCTTTGTGCACTTTCGCGCCATCCGTGGCGAAGGCCATCGCGTACTGGTCGAAGGCCAGCGTGTAGAGTTCTCCGTCATGCAGCGTGACAAAGGCCTGCAAGCCGAAGACGTGATCGCTGCCCTGCCGCAACGCCGCTAACCAAGGCGGCACAGCCACAAAAAAACCCGCCGATGGCGGGTTTTTTCGTTATGAGCAGCCCCTCTATTAATAGTGGGGCGGCGGCGCCTCTTCCTCCGACATGCCAAAGCCGCTCTGCATGTCTTCCTGTCGCTTGGCCAAAGCAGCGATCTGCAGCTGCAAACGCTCAATGTTGCGCTGCTGCGCCACCAGCTCATCGTTAAGGGCCTGAATAGTGTCGTCCTGAAACGCCAGGCGCGTTTCAAGCTCCATCACACGCAATTCCAGACTCATCGCTTACTCCTCGGAAAACACAAAGTCGCCGCCCAGCACCAGACGCAACTTGGCCCGAATCGCCGCCACCTGCTCAGCCCCGTAAGCCTGAGCGGCAAACTTACCCCAAACCGGAGCCGGCCAGGCAGCATCGCTACGGCGACGGACAACCACATGCATATGTAACTGGCTGACCACATTACCCAGGGTGGCGACATTCATCTTGTCGGCAGCGAAAGTGTCCTTTAAAAGCTCAGTCAGGGTGACCGTCTCGTGCCACAGCTGTTTCTGCTCATCGCTGCTGAGCTGAAACAACTCGCTGACCTCTTCACGGCGCGGAACCAGAATGAACCATGGATAGTGATCGTCATTCATCAACAACAACCGGCAAAGCGGGAAATCACCCATCAGCACGGTGTCGTTCTGCAAACGTGAATCCAGGGCGAACATACAGACTCCTACTTATATAGCTACAACAGTTCCAGGTGAACGGCAGCACGTTTTCCGCACAGGATACCCCTATGGGCGAAAAAACTCGCCCTCACCCAAAACCGTTCCACTGCTCGAAAACAGCGCACAACTGTTTCATCACTCGCCGGTATGAAACACCGACTCACACCTCGCACCAAAAAAGCGCTGTCGCTACGCACGAAGGGAAATTTCGCGCACCCAAGCTGTGCACATCCTGTTACCCAAGCGCCACAAGCCCCACTTTTACCCTGCCATTGCCACCGGCAGTAACGCATTGGCAGGCAGTCAAGTGCGCCAGAAGCAGGCGGCACGCCGCCGCCCTGTTGTTTTTTCCACGACGTAGCGCTCAAAAAATCGCACATCGCAATTTTTTCTCGAGGCTTTTGGCTTTTGTGCACGCTAATTGCTTTATGCCTAGCAAGATCAATGAACACCGACACCCAACAGTGTTTGTGGACCTTGCTTAGTGCAGCAGTTAACTCAAGGGACAAGAATTAACGGCTGGGCTCAACAGGGGATTAATGAGACCGGTTTTTATCGGCACTTTAATCATCAGAAATCACGGAAAAGTTATCGCTGGGATGCAAGCGTAAAACTACGAATTTGCGACATGTCCCATAAGCTTTTGCGACATCGCCGTTAAGAATTTGTAAGGACCATGCACTATCTGTCGCCAACATTGTCGCCGTGATATAACTTGAGCGCCGACACAAAAAGAAAGAGCCGCCCATACAACAAATAAGATGGGCAGCGCAACTCTTCTAAACCAAAGGAGCAATCACGATGCAAGTGATGAAGTGGAGCCTGATCGCCCTCGCAGTGGCGGGCAGCACCCAATTGGCAGTAGCCAGTGAACAGTCCGATTCGAAGGGCTTTGTAGAAGACAGCAGCCTCAGCGTTTTGGCTCGCAACCTCTACTTCAACCGTGACTTCCGCAACAACCCGAACACCGAAAACACCCAGACCCGTGAATGGGGCCAGGGCTTCATCGGCACCTTCGAGTCCGGCTTCACCCAAGGCACCGTAGGTTTCGGCGTTGATGCTATCGGCCTGGCCGGCATCAAACTGGACAGCGGCCGTGGCCGTAACGCTTCGGGTCTGTTCCCGACTGACAGCGATGGCAGCTCGCAAGATAGCTACGGCGAGTCGGGCGGCGCGGTCAAAATGCGCGTTTCCAACACCGTCCTGAAGTACGGCACCCAGTTCACCGCTATGCCGGTATTCGCAACTGACGATAGCCGCCTGCTGCCAGAAACCACCGAAGGCTTCCTGGTTACCAGCAAGGAAATCGAAGGCCTGGAGCTCAACGCAGGTCACTTCACCGCTTCCAACGCTCAATCGGAAACCAACCACGACAGCCTGGGCCTGACCCAAGCCGACGTGTTCGGCGGCACCTATGCCTTCACCGACACCCTGAGCACCACCCTGTACTACTCGAAAGTAGAAGACTACTGGCGCAAATACTACGCCAACGTCAACTACACCCTGGCGTTGGCCGAAGACCAGTCCCTGGCTTTCGACTTCAACCTCTATGACACCAAGAGCTCGGGCAAAGACCTGTACACCGCCTATGACGGCGACAAACTGGACAACACCGTTGCCAGCATCTTTGGTTCCTACACCATCGGCGCTCACACCTTCGGTCTGTCGTACCAGCAAGTTTCCGGCGACGGCGACTATGGCTACGGCGTAGACGGCGGCGGCACTGTATTCCTCGCCAACTCCATCGCGCGTTCGGACTTCAACGCCGAAGACGAGAAATCCTACGGTGCTACCTACAAACTGGACTTCGCCACTCTCGGCGTTCCGGGCCTGACCTTCATGACCCGTTATGTAACCGGTAAAGGCGCCAACGTTGAAGGCACCGACAGCGGTAAAGAGTGGGAACGTGACGTGGATGTTAAATACGTTCTGCAAGACGGCCCTGCTAAAGACCTGAGCCTGCGTGTACGTCAAGCGACTTACCGTTCGGCTGATGGCGTTTACTACGGTTCGCCTTCGATCGACGAACTGCGCCTGATCGTCGAATACCCACTGAGCATTCTGTAATCCAGAATCCAGCAGGTAATTCGATATAAGAAAAAGCCCGGCATTAGCCGGGCTTTTTTTCGTCTGCTACTTGGTACGGATTAACTAACTTAAAGCGGCAATGCATATGTGCCCGTTACATGAGCCACTAAATTGTCATCATCGCCTGCCGAATATAACGACACTTCGCAAACAGCCTGGCGCCGACTTATTCTCAGAATTTGCGCATGGGCAATTAAGTCCACGGGTTTGGGTTTGGCGAGAAAGTTGATGTTCAGGTTAGCCGTCACCGCCATCTCCACCTTGCCCAGCCGCCCCAGCACCACGGCATACATGGCGGCATCGGCGAGCGCCATGATGGTGGGCCCTGAAACGGTGCCGCCGGGGCGCACCAATTTGGCCTGGAACGGCACGCGAGCGTAGGCGTTATCAGCGTCCAGGCGGTCGACGCACAGGTCGATATCCTCAGCCATCGGCACACCGAAGCGGATGAGTGCTTGCACTTGTTCAGCAGTCAACGCGGTCACTGGAAACCCCTTACATTGCAATGGCCTGAATCCTGTACGCGGCTGTACAGGCCCCGTACAATGCCGAGCACTTCCTTGCCTTCGCAACTGATATAACGGCCAAACATGCGTACCAGTCAGTATTTGCTCTCGACCCTGAAAGAAAACCCAACCGACGCCGTCGTGGTCAGCCACCAGCTTATGCTGCGTGCCGGCATGATCCGCAAACTGGCCTCCGGCCTGTACACCTGGCTGCCGATGGGCCTGCGTGTATTGCGCAAAGTGGAAACCGTCGTTCGCGAAGAAATGAACGCGGCCGGCGCGCTCGAAGTGCTGATGCCTGCCATTCAACCGGCTGAGCTGTGGCAGGAATCGGGTCGCTGGGAACAATACGGCCCAGAGTTGCTGCGCTTGAAAGACCGTCATGGCCGTGAATTCTGCGTGGGCCCAACCCACGAAGAAGTCATCACCGACCTGATGCGCAACGAGCTAAGCAGCTATAAACAGCTGCCCATCAATCTGTACCAGATTCAGACGAAATTCCGCGATGAAATCCGTCCACGCTTCGGTTTGATGCGTGGCCGCGAGTTCACCATGAAGGACGCCTACTCCTTCCACAGCGACCAGGCATCCCTGCAGGTCACTTACGACCGCATGCACCAAGCCTACTGCAATGTGTTCAGCCGCCTGGGCCTGAACTTCCGCCCGGTACAGGCCGACACCGGCTCCATCGGCGGCACCGGCTCGCACGAATTCCACGTGCTGGCCGAGTCGGGTGAAGACGATATCGCCTTTAGCAACGTCTCCGACTACGCCGCGAACATCGAGAAAGCCGAAGCTATTCCGCGCGAAACGTCCCGTGGCGCCGCCACCGAGGAAATGCGCCTGGTCGACACCCCGAATGCGAAAACCATCGCCGAACTGGTAGAAGGCTTCAACCTGCCAATCGAAAAAACCATCAAGACCCTGGTGGTGCACGCTGCCGAAGAAGGCAAGCTGGTGGCGCTGATCGTTCGTGGCGACCACGAGCTCAACGAAATCAAGGCCGCCAACCTCGAGCAGGTGGCCAGCCCGCTGGAATTCGCCACCGAAGCCGAACTGCGCAACGCCATTGGCGCCGGCGCCGGCTCCCTCGGCCCGCTGAACCTGCCACTGCCGTGCGTGATTGACCGTTCGGTTGCCCTGATGAGCGACTTCGCCATCGGCGCCAACATCGACGACAAACACTACTTCGGCGTGAACTGGGAGCGCGACTTGCCGCTGCCGGAAGTGGCTGACCTGCGCAACGTGGTTGCCGGCGACCCAAGCCCGGATGGCCAGGGCACCCTGGAAATCAAACGCGGCATCGAGGTTGGGCATATTTTCCAACTGGGCAGCAAATACAGCGAAGCTATGAACTGCACCGTAATGGGCGAGAACGGCAAACCTGCCATCCTCTCCATGGGCTGCTACGGCATCGGCGTGTCCCGCGTGGTGGCAGCCGCCATCGAGCAGAACAACGACGAGCGCGGCATTCTCTGGCCTGAAGCCCTGGCACCGTTCCAGGTTGCCCTGGTGCCACTGCGCTACGAGAACGAAGACGTACGCGCCGCCACCGACAAGCTGTATGCCGACCTTACGGCTGCCGGCTTCGAAGTGCTGCTGGACGACCGTGACAAGAAAACCAGCCCCGGCATCAAGTTTGCCGACATGGAACTGATCGGCATCCCGCACCGCATCGTGATCAGCGACCGTGGTCTGGCCGACGGCAATCTGGAATACAAGAACCGTCGCGACACCGAGGCGCAAGCCATTCCCGTGGCAGACGTGTTGTCCTTTATCCAGGCCCGTACCGGTCGTTGATTGTCAGCCAGAGATTGTTAACCCGAGCCCCCATGTTCAAGCCACGTTCTACCAGCCTCATCGGCGCCGCCCTGTGCGGCGCCTTGCTGCTCAGCGGCTGCGCCAACCACATGTCGCAGCGTGCCGAGCACGAGGAGCGCGCTGAGCGCAAATTGCTCAACCACAGCCTGCAGATCGACGTGGGGCAACCCGACGTACTCGAACTGCCGCAGCGGCGCGTACGCATTCAGGACCAGAAAACCTTCGAAGTCACCGAGTTCGAAGTCACCCGCGTTTACGACCGCTACACGCCCTACCAGGCTTGGCGCGAGTTGTATGAAGTGCCCCTGGGCGCGGTGGCTGTGGTAGCAGGCGTGGGTGCCAACGTGCTGAATGTGGTGCTGCTCGGCAACGTGCCGGAAACGGCCACCAAAGGCTGGATCGACTACGGCTTTGCGGGGCTCAACCCATTTATGAACACCCAGTCCAATGGGCGTTCACAACAGAACCTGGCGCGCATCAACGAACAACAGAAAGACCAACGCACCGAATACTCGAGCCTTCCCTGGGCCGAGCGCCCGGTGCTGATTACCGCCGGCCCCCAAACCCACGAGCTGAGCACCGACCGCAACGGCGTGCTGCGCCTCAACCTGCTCGATGGCCCGTTTGCCGAACAAGACGTCAGCCGCGTCGGCAAATTGCTGTTAAGCGTGGAAGACGAGCAAGACAACACCCGCGCCGAGGCCAGCCTGCAAGTGAGCAAAACCCTGCGCGGCAAGCTCCTCGAAGCGCACGCGCTGATCTACGACGACCTCGAAGACGACGAGGTATCGCAGTGGGTGCACCGGGTTAAACGCCTGTCCGACCTTGGCCTGGAAGAAGAGGCCAACGAGCTGGAACAAAGCCTGATCGAGCTGACCCGCAACGATCCCGAGTTGCAGCAGGAATTTCTCAAGTCGCTGCGCAAGGACGCTGGCCGCCTGGTGGCCGATCCGGGCGCCAGTCACTGAGCCCCAGCATGACAGCGTGCATCCGCCTGGCGCTGTTGTGCCTGTTATGGCTGGCCCTACCTGCTGGCGCCAACGTGCGCCAAGCCCCCGAACCCGAACTGCGTGACCTGCTGCAACGCACCGTGTCCGAAGCCGACAGTTTTGTAGATCGCTACGACGCTGAAGTCTGGCTGTTGGACATGTCCACCCGCCTTAGCCGCTATATGCCCGACGCCCAAGCGCGTCTGACCCTCCTCAAGCAAGTGCACCACGAAGCCAGCAAGGCTGGGCTCAAGCCCGACCTGGTGTTGGCGCTGATTCACGTGGAAAGCCGCTTCGACCGTTTCGCCATTTCCTCGGTGGGCGCCCAGGGCATGATGCAGGTGATGACGTTCTGGAAAGCCGAGCTGGGCCGCGAGCAAGACAACCTCACCGACAACGCCACCAACCTGCGCTACGGCTGCACCATCCTCAGCTACTACCTGAAGAAAGAGAACGGCGACTTGAATCGGGCGTTGGCCAGGTACAACGGGAGTCTGGGCAAGACCACCTACTCGGGAAAAGTGGTGGGGTATTGGCAGGATTATTGGTACGTAAAACCGTAATCGAAAAAATTGCATCGCATCGGCGGATATACGCTTCGCGCATATTCGCCCTACCTTGTCCCGCAACCGTAGGGCGAATATCGCCATAGGCGATATCCGCCGTTACACCGATTTGCGCAACGCCGCGATTCACCCGCGAACTATAAACCCCGCAATCCCCTGCACCGGATGCTCGTCCAACTCCACCCCGGTCACCTTGGCCTTCTTCGGCCCGGTCTCAAGCCACGCCGCCAGCTCCCGCACGGCCTGCTCCTCGCCTTCGAACAACACCTCGACCCGCCCATCCGCCAGGTTGCGCACCCAGCCATCCAGGTCGAGCCGTGTGGCTTCGGTCTCGGTGCTCTGGCGAAAAAACACACCCTGCACCTTGCCGCTCACATAACCGTGCAAACAGATACGCGCCATCGCCCTACTCCTTCGCTTGCAGCTCAGCCAGGCGCTTGCTCAGGCCGGCTGCGGTTTGTTCGCCCATCAGGCGCTCGCGCACCTGGCCTTTGGGGTCTACCAGATAAGTCACCGGCAAGGCTTCGCTGCGCGGCAGCTTGAAGCGCTCGCCCGGGTCTTGTGCCAGCACGGTAAAACGAATGCCCATGGTGTCGGCGGCCTTGCTCAATGCCTCGTTCTGCAAGGCATCGAAGTTCACCCCGAGCACCGTGGCGTGCTTATCCTTTACCTGCTCCTCCAGGGCGTTGAGCTCGGGGATCTCGGTGCGGCAAGGGCCACACCACTCGGCCCAGTAATTAATCACTAACCACTGGCCTTCCATCTGCTCAGCCGTTACCTTTCTTCCATGCTGATCGAGGCCATAGTCCTCAGCACAGCCGGCCAACAGAAGCCCGGCACACAACCCCAAGGCAATCTGCCCCATGAGCACTTTCTTAATGACCATACGCAAAGGCGCAGCCATGCATTCGATCCTCGCACCAGCAGGGTTGATATGACACTGGACGCCCTACGCCTGGAAGTGCCGGACATCCTCGACGAAGTGGCGGCACCGCTCAGCGACCTCAACGAGCGTTTATCAGAGGCCCGCAAGCAATCGCACGAAAGCGCATTGCACCTGGTGCTGGGCCTGCTGTTCAGCCTTAATCGCAGCGCCATGACCTTACTCGAAAGGCAACGCGCGCTGCAAAGCCTGAGCGAAGAGTACCGCCACTACGCCGACTTCTACCGCCAAGGCGGCACCCCGCCGATGCTGTTCGTGCGTTTTTGCGGGGAAATGGCCGTCGGCTTCAAACGCTTGCTGCTACAGATTCTGCAAGGCCGGCAGCCGTCGCGTCCGCACCTGGCCTGGTGCCTGTATATGGCCCAACACTTTCTCGCCCAGAGCCTGCTGCGTCATTACCAGCTTTATCAGGAACCGCCTGCCAGCCTGTGGCGCGACAGCCACCTGCTGTACTGGATCGGCGAACGCCAGGACTGCCTCGACGAGCCCGTCGCTGCCGCCTTCCACCCGCTGCCGGCCAGCACCTTGCGCGGCCTCTATCAGCAAATGCTGCTGCTGGCCCTCAGCAACCCATTCCACCTCGCCGAAGGCGAAAGCCCGCTGCTGTTCAGCGCCCTGGCGCCGTTGGCCAAGCTGGGGCGCCTGCTGTCATGGGATGACGAAGAAGACGATGCCGAAGGCCCGATTGTGGACCTCAGCGAGTCGCAAGCCTGCCTGGCCTTCGAACAGCCGGTAGAAGGCGACCCCACGTATTTGCGCCGCTTCGAGCTGGGCGCATTGCTAGTGGCCTTGCATGAGCCGGCGCCGCTGCAAACCGACGAGGAGCGCGAGCTGCTGCAGCGCGTGCGCCACCACTGGATGGGCCGCCAACAGCGTCGCCACGAGCGTTCCGACCAAGTGGGCGATTGCAGCCTGGTGGTGGGCCTGCCCGCTATTCACGCGCAACTGCTGGAACACCGCCCTGGCCATTGCGCCGCGCAGATGCTCGACACCAGCCCCGGCGGCGCGCGCCTGCTATGCCACGCCGACCAGGGCCGTCTGCTGCCAGTCGGCCAACTGGTGTTGCTGCTGAGCAACAGCGGCACGCCCACGCTTGCGCTGCTGCGCTGGCGCCATCAGAACGCCGAAGGCCTGCACCTGGGCCTGCGTTACCTCAAAGGCTTGCCGCGCCCGGTGTGGCTGCGCCGCAGCCCCAGCACGCAGACCCACCCAGGAGTATTACAAAGCACGCCCGTGGCCGGCGGCGGCTGGAACCACGGGCTGTGGTTGCCCAATGGCCAGTTCAGTGCCGGGGAAAACCTGTGGCTGCAACTGGTGAGCGTCAACAACCAGGCCGCGCTGCCCCTGCCCCCTGCCAACCTCGAAACCGCTTCGGTCAGCCGCCACCCATTGAAGTTGGCTTAATGGTCAAAAGTGCGAGACCGGTCACGCGCAGCGGCGGCCAAGCGCACAGTTTGCAGGTACCGCCGTGCCTATAATTTCGCCCATTGCCTTGTACGCCATCATTCCAAAATCAGCTCGGAAGCCACTATGTCCCAAGCCCACGACAAGCTGATCGGCCCTGTGCCATCGCGCATTACCGACACCGCCCGCCTGGCCGTTACCGAATACGACGGTCGCGTAGCCGACTTCAACGTCGCCGCCTGGCTGCAACTGCCGGGCCTGGCCAACTTGCCGGTGTCGCTGCTGATTACCTACCGCGATGCCGGCGCTCGTCGTGAAGTGCTGGTGGACCACGGCAAAGTGAATGGCCAGGGCAAAATACTGCTGTCCGGCATCGGGCGGCTGCCGGTCAAACAGAAAATTGAAGACATGCAGGTGTGCCTGCGTTCGGCCGTTCCCGCCACCAGCCTGGTAGTGGAAGAACTGTTTGTGCAGGCCGTGGAAGTGGCCGTGGCGCAGAGCCGCACAGCGCTGGCTTGAACACTGGCGGTAAAAACAAAAAGCCCGCGATTTTCGCGGGCTTTTTGTTTCAGTTAAATCACGGTCTCTGGGCCAATCCCCTCGCCCGCTTGCGGGAGAGGGTGCCCGAAGGGCGGGAGAGGGGCGATTGGCGGCTAGCGCGGCGTACCGTTGCAGCTCACCCGCTCCGGGGCAAACTCGGCGTCGGCATCTTGCGTGGCAACCGCCGCGGTGTGGGGCACCAACGATTCCGGCCAGCGGGCGAAATTCAACCCGGTAATGCGGTTGAGCCCTTCCAGCGCCTGCTCAGGATGGCTGTGTTGCAGGGCAACGACAGTGCCCTGTTTTTTACCGGTGTGGCTTTTGGGGTTACTCATAGCACCCGAATTCCTTGGCTAGCCCGTGCCAGGCTGGCAGTTTGATAGCAATCTACGAGGAGAGAGCCAAAAACGTGCCAAGTGAAAGGTAGTCCATTTCGTGGGCTGCACCGCTGCGCCAGCCGCCCACGTCCGCACCGCTACGCGCAAACTGACGTTTTTTGTCAGTCGGCCCCGCCCTCGCTTTCCTGCGCTGCTTGCAGCCATTGCAGCAAGCTGGCACCAAACAACTGCTCGCTGTGCTGATACAGCGCTTTGAGTGAGGCATGCAAACCCGGGTACCACGCCTCATCCATGTGCGCCGGCAATTGCTCCAGGCGCGGCATTGGCCAGGGGCTGTGCAGCAACAACTGATGCAGGCTGTATTGGCCCAGGTCTCGGCACAGCACCCAGCCACCGCCACTGGCGCGGCAAATCAGCAGTTCGTTTTCGAGAAACTCGACAATCTCGTCCCACTCATCCTCAGGCAAGCGCCAGCCCAAGGCATGCACGTCGTTCAGGCGCAACACTTCGCCACGCACCTGGGCATCGTGAAACATGCGAAGCAAGCCGAGCATCACCAGCAAGCGCGGCAATGCACGGCGGCGCCAGTGCCGCGAGGAGCCGAGGTTGCAGGCAAGCTCGGCGCCAAACAGCACAATCAGCCACGACAGATACACCCACAACAAAAACAGCGGCACCGTGGCGAAGGCGCCGTAAATCAATTGGAAGCCGGGGAACAGGCGCACGTACAAACCGAACAGCGCCTTGGCAATCTCGAACAGCACCGCCGCAAACACGCCGCCCAGCAACGCATTTTTCAGCGGCACGCGGGTATTGGGCACGGAGGCATAAATAAGGGTGAAGGCTGCGACGCTCGACATCAGCGGCGTCAGGCGCAACAACGCCTTGGCACCAATTACCGCATCGGGGCCGGAGATCATCGACAGCGAGGTGATATAGGTGCTCACCACAAAGCCCACGCCCAGCAGCAGCGGGCCGAGGCTGAGAATGGCCCAATACAGAAGAAAACTGGAAATGCCGCGACGTGGTTGGCGCACCCGCCAGATGTTGTTCAGCGCTTTCTCCACCGTCACCAACATGGCAAACGCGGTGACGGCCAGAAACACCACACCAATCCACGTCAACTGCCGGGCCTGGGTGGTGAAGTTGTTCAGGTACTCCTGCACCATCTCGCCGGACGCGGGCAAAAAGTTATGGAAGATAAAGTGCTGAATCTGTTCGCCCACGCCGGAAAACGCCGGCACCGCCGAGAGCATGGCAAACGTCACCGTCATCATCGGCACCACCGCGAACAGCGTGGTATAGGTGAGCGCCGCCGCGCTGTTAGGGCCGTGATCCGCGAGAAAACGCGCCAACAGGAATCGCCAGAATTCCACAAAATCATCGAAACCTTGGCGCATGCCCACTCCCTTGTTTAGTAGTAAATCGCCGCGAGAACGCGATGCCATGTTCAGGCCAGGCTGCCGACGCGGGTAGAATAGCCGCCACCCTAGGCAAGATGCGATACGCACATGACCGACCTGACGCTTTATCACAACCCGCGCTGCACAAAATCCCGTGGCGCGCTGGAGCTTCTCGAGGCCCGTGGCCTGAAGCCCACCGTCATTCGTTACCTGGAAACCCCGCCAAGTGCCGCCCAAATCACGGCCCTGCTCGGCAAGCTGAAGCTCACTGCCCGCCAGTTGCTGCGCACCGGCGAAGACGAGTACAAGACCCTCAACCTCGGCAACGCCAGCCTCACCGAAGCCCAGTTGATCGCCGCCATGGCCGAACACCCAAAACTGATCGAGCGCCCGATTCTGGTGGCAGGCGACCGCGCCGTCATCGGCCGCCCACCTGAGCGCATTCTGGAGCTGTTGCCATGAGCCAGCCGTACATTCTGGTGCTCTACTACAGCCGCCACGGCGCCACCCTCGAGATGGCCAAGCAGATCGCCCGGGGCGTAGAACTGGCCGGCCTCGACGCGCGCCTGCGCACCGTGCCAGCCATCTCCACCGAATGCGAAGCCGTGGCGCCGAGCATTCCTGCCGAAGGTGCGTTGTACGCCACCCTCGAGGACCTGAAAAACTGCGCGGGCCTGGCGCTCGGTAGCCCGACCCGTTTCGGCAATATGGCCGCGCCGCTCAAATACTTTCTCGACGGCACCAGCAGCCTGTGGCTCACCGGCGAGTTGGTCGGCAAACCTGCTGGCGTGTTCACCTCCACTGCCAGCCTGCACGGCGGTCAGGAAACCACCCTGCTGTCGATGATGCTGCCGCTGCTGCACCACGGCATGCTCATCGCCGGCCTGCCCTACAGCGAAACCGCGCTGCTGGAAACCCGTGGCGGCGGCACGCCTTACGGCGCCAGCCACCATGCCGGTGCCGACGGCAAACGCGCCCTTGACGAACATGAAATCAGCCTGTGCCGCGCCCTCGGTCAACGGCTGGGCAACACTGCGCTACGTTTGGAGACCACCCGTGGCTAAAACCCCGAAGCCATTGCCAGCACTCGACTGGCTGGCCCCGCGCCTGACCATTAGCCGCGTGCTTACCCTCATCAGCTTCTTTGCCCTGGCCGCACTGTTGCTGACCTGGAACCTGGTGTACGCCGACCTGCACGGCGCGCGCACCTGGGTGATTCTGTGTATCGAGCTCGGCCCATTGGCCATGCTCGCCCCCGGCCTGCTGCTAGGCAACGCCCGCGCCCACGCCTGGACCTGCTTTGTAGTGAACCTGTACTTCATCAAAGGCGTATTGGCCGCGTTCGACCCGCACCGCAGCTGGCTGGGCTGGAGCGAAGCACTGCTGAGCCTGGCACTGTTCACCAGCGCACTGCTCTACACCCGCTGGCGGTTTCAGCATGATCGGAAGTTGGCCGGCGAGTAATGGGTTCGGCTGTAAACCATCGTCACGTAGGGCGAATATCGCCACAGGCGATATCCGCCGATACGCATGACGTGAAACCGTAACGGCGGATATCCGCAAGCGGATATTCGCCCTACGCGGGGACGACGGTGGTTGGCTTACCAGCCCAGGGTTTCTTTCAGGAAAGGAATGGTCAGCTTGCGCTGGGCCTGCAAGGAGGCCTGGTCCAGTTGCTCCAGCAACTCGAACAGCGCACTCATGCTGCGGGTACCGCGGGTGAGAATAAAGCGCCCCACCTCATCGGTCAGGTGCAGCCCGCGCCGCGACGCGCGCAATTGCAGCGCACGCAGCTTGTCTTCGTCCGACAGGGTCTGCAGCTGAAACACCAGCGCCAGGGTCAGGCGCGACTTCAAGTCCGGCAGTTTTATCGCCAACTCGCGCGGCGAGCTACCGGCGGCCAACAGCAACCGCCGGCCGCTGTCGCGCAGGCGGTTGAACAAATGGAATAGCGCCTCTTCCCACACCGTATTGCCGGTAATGGCGTCCAGGTCA
The DNA here is from genome assembly GCF_027922365.1 of Pseudomonas turukhanskensis. Classification (GTDB taxonomy): domain Bacteria; phylum Pseudomonadota; class Gammaproteobacteria; order Pseudomonadales; family Pseudomonadaceae; genus Aquipseudomonas; species Aquipseudomonas turukhanskensis. The sequence continues at coordinate 27,779 of NZ_BSFN01000020.1, read as the reverse complement.
TCCAGGCACACCAGCTCGCACTGCTCCAGGTTATCCAGCAACTCCGTGCCGTGCTGCACCACGTCCGCCAGCGGCAAATACACCGCCTGCTCGCCGCGCTGCTCAAAGCGCAGACACGCCGCCTGCAACAGGTGGGTACGGCCCACGCCATCGCTGCCCCAGAGGTACATCAGGCTTTCCGTCCAGCCGGCATCGGCCTCGCACAAACGCTCAACGTAGCCAAGCGCCGCGGCGTTGGCCCCGGGGTAATAGTTCGCAAATGTGGCGTCATCACGCAGACGCACACCAAGGGGGAGCTGTATCGGTTTCATGCAGGAGTAAGGCGGTTCCGGGTGGCGCCGGGGAGGCGCACAGCAAAGGGGGCGAAGTTTATCGGCTTATTGCGGCTAAGTCATTGATGGCAAAAGCCAACCTTTCTCGGTTTGCCTGTAATCGGATTCCTGTCCGTTGCCAGTGAAGCTACTCAGGCATCCGTAGGTTCGTTTACCGATTCAGGGCTGACTTGCCCGATCTCTGGTAGCACCTCGCCGGTAATCAGCCACCAGCGGAACGCGGGGAACACCTTCCCCAGAATTTCTATCTCCTCGGCGCCAACCCGCGCCCTGCCTCGCTTGATGCTGACCCAACGCGGGTAATTGGTCTCTCCTGCTTGGGAAAGACTGGTGAGACTCGCCATGCCAATTAATAGCAAAGCTCTATCTGTAATGGACATTTAGAACCTACTTCTCAATGGCTTCCGACTATGTCCAAACACAAAGTGCATGTTAGCGTTTGCACATAGTGTTAAGCCTTAATTAACAACCGCAACCAACAATAGCCAACATAGTGCAGGAAAGCCCATGGACGTGGAAGAAAGCCCCTCCCCGCGATACAGCGTATTTATTGCGCCGCCTTTGATGCCCTGGCGGCAATTTGCCGACTGGATCCAGATGAACAACGAGTACCCCACCGTGTGGGGCTGGATACGAAAAGGCTACCTGCCCACACAGAAGCTGGGCAAACACACGATGGTGAATGTGGTGCTACTAACCCAACAACTCAAGGACAAGGAGTAAGTGTGATGAAAAATGCAGAATTAGGCTTCGACTTTTGCGGCGTGGGTACCTTCGCCACCATGCTGAAATTACCGGCCGACAAGGTACGCAACTGGGTCGAAATTGGGATGGTTCCGAGTGTGATGGTGGGCGGTGTTCGCCTGGTCGACCTGCGCCGCCTTCATGCGGATTTGAATCGCGGCAAGAAGGGGTTTACCGAAGGGGATTATCCGGTGGCGTAGCACCACGCCACTCCCGTAGGAGCGGCTTCAGCCGCGATGCTGTTGACCTTGAAGAGCATCGCGGCTGAAGCCGCTCGTACGGGTAGTGCACGAGTTCTATTCGGTCGGTGTTACCGGCACCACCTCAACCACCTCTACCGTTTCCACCGCCTGCCCATCGTCGTAAATATCCGACTGTTTATAGAAGTCATGGGCGTGGCGCAGCACCACCATGATCACCGCCGCCACGGGCAGCGCCAGCAGAATGCCGGTGAAGCCGAACAGTTGGCCGCCGACCATAATGGCGAAGATCACGGCCACCGGATGCAGGCCGATGCGATCACCCACCAGCAGCGGCGTCAACAGCATGCCTTCAAGCAGTTGGCCGACGGTAAAGACCGCGGCAATACCCAGCAGCGGGTAGAACTCGGTGCCGAACTGGAAGAAGCCAGCGGTAATGGCGGCGCCAAACCCGATTACAAAGCCCATGTACGGCACGATGCTGGCCAAGCCTGCGATGATGCCGATCAGCAGGCCCAGTTCCAGGCCTACCAGCATCAGGCCGGCGGAATAGATGATGCCCAGGCCAAGCATCACCAGCAGTTGCCCGCGCAAGAACGCGCCAAGCACTTCATGGCATTCGCCGAGCAGTTGCACGATAAAACCTTCGCGGCTGCGTGGCAGCAGGCCGCGCAGTTTGGCGATCATGATGTCCCAGTCGCGCAGCAGGTAGAAACTCACTACCGGAATCAACACCACGTTACCCAGCCAGCCGAGCAGCGCCAGGCTGGAGGCGCCAGCCGAGGCCAGCACTGTGCCGACGATATCGGTGGTCTGGCCCAAGTGCTCGGTAACGGCGGCTTTGATCTTGTCGAACTTCCAGAAGCCTTCGCCCAGGCCGAGTTTGGCCTGCACCCAGGGCAAGGCGCTGTTTTGCGCCCAGTCGATCATTTGCGGGGCCAGTTCGTACAAGCGCACCAGTTGTTTGCCGAGCATCGGCACCAGCACCAGCAGGGCGATCACCAGAATCAGGGTGAACACGCTGAACACCACGATCACCGCCCAGGTGCGCGAGAGTTTCCAGCGTTCCAGTTGGTCGGCTATCGGGTCGCCCATATAGGCCAGCAGAATGCCAATCAGAAAGGGCGAAAGAATCGGGTGAATGGCCCACAACAACGCACCGAGCAGAAACAGCGCGGCAATCCATAGCCAATGACGGGTGTCAGTCATGCTCAAAAAACCTCAGGGGAAAAGGGTTCACCAGCCTGTTTTTTACCAACCTGTTTTTACCAGCCGTAATGCAGCACGTTGGTAGCAGTTGCTGGCACTGGCTCAACTGGGCTCGGGGCCTGGCCAGGTGGAGTGACGCTGGCATCTACCGGCGCCGCCGCAACCGGCTCCGGCGGCAGTTCACGCATACGGGCCAGGGCCAGTTGCGCTCGCAATTGCTCGCCGCTGGCTTTGACGCGGTACGTCAGGCGATCACCCACCGCGCTTTGCAGGCGTGCATCAAAAGGTTCGAGCAGGCGTTGCAGTTCGGCGTAGCGGTTGAGGTCGGCGCCCTGGATATCGAGGGTCAAGTCCTGCGCGGCCCCTTGGGCGGCGACAAAATGCGTGGCCAGGCGCTGGCTCACGGCCAGCAGTACCGCGTCGGCCACGGCGTCGGCATCAGCACCTTCGACTTTGCCTTGCTCGCGGCTGTCGCCCAGCCACAGGCGCCATTGCGCCTGCCATTTGCCGCCATCTTCCTGGGCGCTCACGGCCAGCAGGGCGTCGGCACCGTAGCGGGCCGAGGGCTCTTTCAAGGCATCGGGGTTACTGGCGGTGAGGTTTTCGGCGGTGCCGGCAAGCTGTTCGTTCAGGTCGGCAATCGGCAAACGCAGCGGCAGGCCACGGTTTTGTGCGGCGCGTTGCAGCGGTGCGGCGGCGGGTTGGCTATCGCCCACCAAACTGGCGCCGTCGGTGCTGGTGTTCAGCCACCAGGCCAGCACGGCCGGACGATTGGCGCTCCACAGGGAAATGCCCGCCTGGCGCAGGCTGCGGTCGGTGCTGATGGCATCGAAATCCACCACCAATACCTGAGGCGGACCGTTTTCGTAGCCGTATTGGCTCACCAACTGTTGTGGGTCTTTGCGCAGTGCGGCAATCGCCGGGTTGCTTAGGGCCTTGCTGTCGCCCGTCAGGCGCAGCACCAGGGTGTCCAGGGCGCTGCTAAGCGCCGTGGCGCGGTCGGCCGATTGCTGGCTGGCGACCGGCTGGCGCACTTGGTAAAGGTTTTCAACGGGCGCGGCCTGGGCGACAACGCTGCAAAACGACAGCCCAAGGGCCAACAACGGACTGAACAGTGAGGCAGAAAAACGCATGGTGGGCTCTCAGCTCGGGAGGTGGCGACACGCCTGCAATGCAAGGCGCTGCGACAAAGTGCTCTACCTTAAACAGCCCACTTGGGCGCTGTCGAGCAGCACTGCCAATTAGCGGCTTAACTAGGCTAAACAAAGAGGTATTCAACAAGCGTAACGGCCAGCCGATACGTTTTCAGTACGGCGCCTGTGCGCGCATAGCAAACACATAAAAAGAGGTACCTGCGGTGTCGATAAAATTACGTTTGCTGCTGTTGACCGGCACAGGCCTGGTGGCAGCGCTGATTCTCAGTCTGGTGAGTTTCATCGGTAACCATCAGGTGGCCGACGCGGTACGGGCCAACCAGGTGAGCCTTAGTGCCCTGCGCAACCACATGGAAGCGGACATGATGCACGACGCCCTGCGCGCTGATGTGCTGGCCGCCATGCTGGTGGGCCTGGGCAAAAGCCCCACCAGTGCCGATGAAGCACGGTCGAGCCTGGAAGAACACGCCGGGCATTTTCGCGAAGTGCTGACGGAAAACCTCCAGCTGCCAGTGAACGCTGCCATCAAGGGCGGGCTTAACAAGGTCAAACCCAGCCTCGATTCGTATATCGCCGCCGCCGAATCCATCGTCGGCCAGGCCCTGACCAACCCCGAGGCCGCCCAGGGCCAACTGCCTACCTTCAATGCCGCCTTCTCCCAACTGGAAGGCGAAATGGCCAGCCTCAGCGAGCTGATTGAAGGCAACACCGAGCAGACCAGCAAAGACACCGAAAGCGCGCTCAGCACCGCCAACCTCACCCTCACCATCGTGCTGATTGCCAGCCTGGTGCTACTGGTGGTGCAAGGTGCGTGGATTATCGGCGGCATCATGCGGCCCCTGCTGGCGGCCAGCCACATTGCCAGCCGCATTGCCCAGGGCGACCTGGGCCGCAACATCGAACAACCGACCCAACAAGACGAAGCCAGCGCTCTGATTCGCAGCCTGGCAACTATGCAGCGCGACCTGCGCGGCATGATCGGCGTGGTGCGCAGCAATGCCGACAGCGTGAATGATCTGAGCCAGCAGTTGAGCGCCGGCTGCCATCAGGTGGCCAATAGCAGCACGCAGCAGAGCGAGGCGGCCAACACCATGGCGGCAGCAGCAAGCGAGATGACCGCCAGCATCGAGGAAATCACCCGCCACGCCGGGCAGGCGCTGGATATGGCCAACCAGGCCGAACGCCTGGCCAAAGACGGCGGCAAGGTCATCCATCAAGTGGTGCAGGACATGGACGGCATCGCCCGTTCGGTGCAGCAGTCGGCGCAGGTGATCCGCACACTGGACCAGGAGTCGGAGCAGATCTTCGGCATCATTCAGGTAATCAAGGGCATTGCCGACCAGACCAACCTGCTGGCCCTGAACGCGGCCATCGAAGCCGCGCGGGCTGGTGAACAGGGCCGCGGTTTTGCCGTGGTCGCCGATGAGGTGCGCAGCCTGGCCGGGCGTACCAGCGCCTCCACCCAGGAAATCGCCGCCATGGTGCAGCGTATTCAAACCAGCACACGCGATGCCGCCACCAGCATGGAAGCCGGCGTGGCCCAGGTGGATAAAGGCATGGCGGTGACCGCCGACGTGGAAAAGGCGATTCGCGAAATTCTCGAAGCGACGCTCAGCACCACCCAACTGGTGAACGACATCACCCGCACGATTGGCGAGCAAAGCCTGGCCAGCAACGAGATCGCCCATCAGGTGGAAACCATTGCCAGCATGTCGGTTAGCAACAGTACGGTGATAGACCAAACCGCTACAACGACGGATGAACTGTCGGGGTTGGCGGGCAAGTTGTCGTTGTCGGTGGATCGTTTTCGGTTGTAGGCCACTTAAGTTGTGGATTTTTCAAGGCCGTCCGGCTGTGCGGATGGCCGCCTGCCGGCAAGCCTGATAAAATCGCGCGCCTTCGCAGACCGGCCAGGCTAACCGCCACCTCATGTTCCGGTCGCTCCCCGAACATCCCTTTCATAAAGGCCTGGATCTATGAGCAAGCAACCCTCCATTAGCTACAAGGACGCCGGCGTCGATATCGATGCAGGTGAAGCCCTGGTCGAGCGCATCAAAAGCGTGGCCAAGCGCACTGCGCGTCCGGAAGTGATGGGCGGCTTGGGTGGCTTCGGCGCCCTCTGCGAAATTCCGGCCGGCTACAAACAACCGGTTCTGGTCAGCGGCACCGACGGCGTGGGCACCAAGCTGCGCCTGGCGCTGAACCTGAACAAGCACGACAGCATCGGCCAGGACCTGGTCGCCATGTGCGTCAACGACCTGGTGGTGTGCGGCGCTGAGCCGTTGTTCTTCCTCGACTACTACGCCACCGGCAAACTCAATGTTGACGTGGCCGCCACCGTGGTCACCGGCATTGGCGCTGGCTGCGAACTGGCCGGCTGCTCGCTGGTGGGCGGTGAAACCGCCGAAATGCCGGGCATGTACGAAGGCGAAGACTACGACCTGGCCGGTTTCTGCGTGGGCGTGGTGGAAAAAGCCGAAATCATTGACGGCTCCAAAGTGGCCACCGGCGACGCGCTGATCGCCCTGCCCTCGTCCGGCCCGCATTCCAACGGCTATTCGCTGATCCGCAAGATTATCGAAGTATCCGGCGCTGATATCCAAACCGTGCAGCTCGAAGGCAAAGCCCTCACCGAACTGCTGATGGCGCCGACCCGCATCTACGTAAAACCGCTGCTCAAGCTGATCAAAGACACCGGCGCCGTGAAAGCCATGGCCCACATCACCGGTGGCGGCCTGCTGGACAACATTCCACGCGTACTGCCAGACGGCGCGCAAGCGGTGGTGGACGTGGCCAGCTGGAAACGCCCGGCGGTGTTTGACTGGCTGCAAGAGCAAGGCAACGTTAACGAAACCGAAATGCACCGCGTGCTGAACTGCGGCGTGGGCATGGTGATCTGCGTAGCCCAGGAGCACGTGGAAAGCGCCCTGGCCAACCTGCGCGCCAGCGGTGAGCAACCGTGGGTCATCGGCCAGATCAACGCAGGTGCCGCTGATGCCGAACGTGTTGTGTTGAACAACCTGAAAACCCACTGATGCCCAACGCCTCACCCTGCAATGTGGTGGTGTTGCTGTCCGGCTCGGGCAGCAACCTGCAGGCGTTGATCGATGACATTCAGGGCAGCGAAAGCGCCGCCCGGATCTGCGCCGTAATTTCCAACCGCAGCGATGCCTTTGGCCTGGAACGGGCCAAGGCAGCCGGCATCGCCACCCATGTGCTCGACCACAAAAACTTCCCCGACCGTGAAACCTTCGACGCCGCGCTGATGGCGCTGATCGACAGCTGCCAACCGCACCTGGTGCTGCTGGCAGGTTTTATGCGCATTTTAAGTGGTGCCTTTGTGCGCCACTATGAAGGGCGGCTGCTGAATATCCACCCCTCCCTGCTGCCCAAATACAAAGGCCTGCACACCCACCAACGGGCGCTGGATGCCGGCGACAGCGAACACGGCTGCAGCGTGCATTTCGTTACAGAGGAACTCGATGGGGGGCCTCTGGTCGTACAAGCTGTTGTGCCGGTACGCGTGGATGACACGGCACAAAGCCTGGCCAACCGTGTACATGCACAAGAACACCAGATATACCCGCTCGCTGTGCGCTGGTTCGCCAATGGCGACTTGCGTCTTGGTAGCGAGGGGGCAATGCTGAACGAGCAGTTGCTACCGGCCACCGGCCACCTGATCCGAACCTAGGAGACTTTATGCGTCGTGCCTTGCTGTTCGTCCTCGCCGTGCTCACCCTGCCGGCGCAGGCCCTGGAACTCAAACCCTTCTCGGCCAGCTACACCGCCGACTGGAAGCAGGTTCCCGTTAGCGGTACTGCCGAGCGCAGTCTGCAAAAGCAGGCTGACGGCCGTTGGCTGCTGAACTTCAAAGCCTCCATGCTGGTGGCCGGCCTCACCGAAGAAAGCGTCTTCCGTCTGGACGGCACATCCTTCCTGCCACAAACCTACCGCTACGAACGCAGCGGCCTGGGCAAGGGCAAAACCGTAGAGCTGGACTTCGATTGGGACGCCAAGAAAGTCATCGGCAGTGACCGTGGCGACCAGGTTTCCCTGCCGCTCAACCGTGGCGTGCAAGATAAATCCACCTACCAGGTGGTGCTGCAAGCCGACGTGGCAGCCGGCAAGAAAACCATGAGCTACCAAGTGGTGGACGGCGGCGATATCGAAACCTACGACTTTCGCGTGCTGGGCGAAGAGAAGGTCGAAACAATGGCCGGCAGCGTAGACGCCATCAAGGTAGAGCGCGTGCGCGACCCTACCCAGAGCAGCCGCAAAACCGTGCTGTGGTTCGCCAAAGACTGGAACTACCTGCTGGTGCGCCTGTTCCAGGTAGAGAAAGACGGCAAGGAATACCAGATCATGCTCAAAGACGGCAGCGTCGACGGCAAAGCGGTGAAAGGCAGCTAAGCCCATACCGTTGTGAAGAGCCCCGCCCAGTGCGGGGCTTTTTTATGCCCGCACGCTCAGCGTTTGTAGGGTGTGCTCCGCGCACCAAGCGATTCAGAGCCGATCACGATGGCACGCAGTCGTCGTCGGGCAGTTCGGCCGAAGGCAGATAGGGGCGAACCCGCAAAACCCGGCGCAAACCTTCAGATAACCACAGCACCCCGTCCTACAGTGTTCAGAAAATGCTCTTTTCCAGAACACGCCTACAAAACAAAATTATCTATCTGGCAGACAGCTCTCCTCCGCTCTTAACTTGCCCCTGCAAGCTAACCCCGGAGCCATTACCATGCCTACCCGCCTCGCTGTCCTGCTGTTCGCCCTCGTCGCCACCCTGCCCGCCTTTGCCGACGGCGGCACCCTGCAGTTCGAAGGCTCGATCGTCTACCCAACCTGCAACCCCAGCACCTGCGCCCGTGACTTCCCCGCCTTTACAACCCAATACCTGCCGCTCAACCCCGGCGAAGCCAGCGTCGACAATCAGGTGCTCACCTTCACCTACAACTGAACCTAACCGACCGCTACGCCGCCACCGATCAATTTGCGATTGCCAGCGCGCCGCTGCGCTGGTATCTGTACATGCACACAGTGGTTTGGCGTACCGATGCACTCCCTCGACGATCCCCGTTTCTATTACCTGGCCAACTTTCATAAAGCGCTGGCCTGGCTGGCTGCGCGCTACAACGACCTGTTCGACGCGCACGAAGCGGCATTCGTGCGTCAATTTTCCGAGCTGCCGCTGGCCTCCCAGGCCCTGCTCACGCGCATGATCATGCGCAAGGGCCCGCACTTTCGCGCCAGCAAACTGAGCTACGAGGAAATCGGCTGCCCGCGCCAGGCAGCCGAGCCACTGCTTGCCCACGGCTGGGTCAGCAACCAATACGCGTTGAGCGTGCAGGAACTCTTCGCCTATTTGCGCAAAGACGAGGTGCTACACCAATTCGGCGCCCTGCTCGCCAGCCGCAGCGCCAATAAACCGCAACTGCTCGAACAGCTGGAAAGCCAGCTTGAAGGCGAACGGCCATTCAGCCAGTGGTGCCCGCAGCTGGACGACCCGCTGCTGACCCTGGGCATTGGCGAACTCGTCGACCGCCTGCGCCTGATGTTCTTTGGCAACCTGCACCAGGACTGGGTGGAATTTGTGCTCTCGGACCTGGGCATCTTCCGCTACGAATACGTGGAACTGGGCGCCGACTCACGCGGCTTCACCCGCCGTGAAGACGTGGATACCTACCTGCACCTGTGGCAGTGCCGTCAACGCTTCGAGGCCGGCGAGCCGCTGACCGAGGTGCTGGAGCAGATTGGCGAGGTGCACACCGACAACCCCTTGCTGGTGGAGCGGCGCGGCAAGCTGCTTTTCGCCATCGGCCAGCATCTGGAGCGCCTCGGCGAGCTGGAGCATGCCTTGGCTTTGTATGGCGTGAGCGCTTATCCACAGGCACGGCAACGGCAGATCCGCGTGCTGGAACGTCTCACCCATTACGAACAGGCCCACGCCCTGGCGCAGCAGGCGGCGGCCGCGCCGGTCAATGATGCCGAAGCACAACTGGTGGCCCGCGCCCTTGCGCGCCTAAACCGGCAACTGGGCCTGGCCAAAGCCAGCAAGCCACCCAAGGTGGAGGCTGGGCTGATCGAGCTGACGCTGCCCTTTCACCCGGATTTCAGCGTGGAACAACGGGTGCAACTGCACCTGGGCGAAGCGCATGCGCCGGTGCATTACGTGGAAAACACGCTGATCTGCAGCCTGTTCGGCCTGCTGTGCTGGCCGGCCATTTACGCGCCGCTGCCGGGGGCGTTTTTCCACCCGTTTCACAGCGGCCCGGTGGATTTGCTCCGCGCCGACTTTTCCCAGCGCCGCGCCGCGCTATTCGCCGACTGCCTGGCCGCGCTGGACAGCGAGGCCTATAAAACCCGCATCCGTGCCGCTTACCAGGAAAAATTCGGCATCCAGTCGCCCTTCGTGTACTGGGGCTTGCTGACCGAAGAATTGCTGGAACAGGCCCTCGCCTGCCTGCCCGCCGCCCACCTGCGCGCGTGGTTCCAGCGCCTGTTGGGCGATATCAAAGCCAACCGCGCCGGCATGCCCGACCTGATCCAGTTCTGGCCGGCCGAACAGCGCTACCGGATGATCGAGGTAAAAGGCCCCGGCGACCGCCTGCAAGACAACCAGAAACGCTGGCTGGCCTTTTGCGCCGAGCACGGTATGCCGGTGGACGTCTGTTATGTGCAATGGGCAAGCGAGGCATGATCTACCAGGTAGCCGTTCGGGCTTTGTGTGAGTTCACCGCCAAGCAGGGTGACCTCGACTTGCGCTTCACCCCCTCGCCCACCGCCCAGGAAGGCATTGCCGGGCATATGAGCGTGGTGGCCCGGCGCGGCTCGGGCTATATCGCCGAGCTGCCGCTCGCCGGCGAATATGAAGGGCTGCGGGTACGCGGCCGTGCCGACGGCTACAACCCCGACGACAACCTGCTGGAAGAAATCAAAACCCACCGTGGCGATATTTCGCGCATACCGGAGAACCACCGGCTGCTGCACTGGGCGCAAGTCAAGGTGTACGGCGCGCTGCTGTGCGCGCAGTACGAGCTGGAAGAAGTCGACCTGGCGGTGGTGTATTTCAATGTGCTCACCCACAAGGAAACCAGCTTTCGCGAAACCTTCAGCGCCAGCGCCTTGCAGGCGTTTTTCGAACTGCATTGCCAGCGCTTTATCACCTGGGCCAAGCAGGAACAGGCGCACCGCCTTGCGCGCGATGCCAGCCTGGAGCAACTGCGTTTCCCCCACGCCAGCTTTCGCAGCGGCCAACGGCAGTTGGCCGAAGCGGTGTACCGCGCCGCCCGCGATGGCCACAGCCTGATGGCCCAGGCCACCACCGGCATTGGCAAAACCATCGGCACGCTGTTTCCGCAACTCAAAGCCTTCCCTGAGCAAAAGCTCGACCGGCTGTTTTTTCTCACCGCCAAAACCCCGGGCCGGCGCCTGGCGCTGGATGCCCTGCAAACCCTGCGCGCCCAGGAGCCGAAAATCGCCCTGCGGGTGCTGGAACATGTGGCCCGCGACAAAGCCTGCGAACACCCGGACAAAGCCTGCCACGGCGATTCCTGCCCGCTCGCCAAAGGCTTCTACGACCGCCTGCCCGCCGCGCGCAAAGCCGCACTCGACAGCCAGTGGCTCAACCAGAACGCCGTGCGCGATGCCGCCCTGGCCCATGGCATCTGCCCGTATTACCTGAGCCAGGAGCTGTGCCGCTGGAGCGATGTGGTGGTGTGCGACTACAACTATTACTTCGACATGACCGCCCTGCTCTACGGCCTTACCCAGCTCAACGAATGGAAAGTCACCCTGCTGGTGGACGAAGCGCACAACCTGGTGGAGCGCGGCCGTGGCATGTACAGCGCCGAATTGCAGCAGGCGCGCTTCAAAATCATGCGCGGCCTGGCGCCCAAGGCCCTGAAAAGCGTGCTGGACCGGGTCAACCGGCATTGGAACCAGCTGCACCAAGACCAGGAAGCGCTGTACCAGGTGTACCCTGCCGCACCGGACCTGTTCATCATGGCCCTGCAAAAAGCCGTCAGCGCCATCACCGACCACCTTACCGACCAACCCACCGGCAACGAAGCCGAGCTGCTGCATTTCTACCTCGATGCCATGTTGTTCTGCCGCCTGGCCGAGGTGTTTGGTGCGCACTCGCTGTTCGACATCAGCCGCCACCTGGGCCCGGGCGGCAAGTCGCAGTCCACCCTGTGTATCCGCAATGTGGTGCCGGCACCGTTTCTGGCCCCGCGCCTGGCCGCGGCCCATAGCTGCACCCTGTTTTCTGCCACCCTGAGCCCGGCCAACTACTACGCCGACCTGCTCGGCTTGCCGGAACAGACGCCGTGGCTGGATGTGGAATCGCCGTTTCTTGCCGAGCAGTTGCAGGTACAGGCGGTGAGCAACCTCTCCACCCGCTACGTCGACCGTGATCGCTCGCTGGCCCCCATCACCGCGCTGATGGCCCGCCAGTTTGCCGAGCGGCCCGGCAACTACTTGGCGTTTTTCAGCAGCTACGCCTACCTGGAGCAGGTGCGCGACCAGTTCGTGGCGGCGCACCCGCGGGTGCCAATCTGGGTGCAATCGCGACAAATGGACGAAGCCGAGCGCCACCATTTTCTCGAACGGTTTCAGGAAAGCGGCCAGGGCATCGGCTTTGCTGTGCTGGGCGGCGCGTTTGGCGAAGGCATCGATTTGCCCGGCAACCGCCTGATCGGCGCCTTTATCGCCACCCTGGGGCTGCCGCAGATCAACCCGATCAACGAGCAGATCAAGCAACGCATGCAGGCCATGTTTGGCAGCGGCTACGACTACACCTACCTCTACCCCGGTTTACAGAAAGTGGTGCAGGCGGCCGGGCGCGTGATCCGCACGCAGCAGGATTCAGGGGTGGTTTATCTGATGGATGACCGCTTTAGCCAAGCGGCGGTACGGCGGCTATTACCGACGTGGTGGGAGGTGGGGCGGTGTCGGTTGCCGCAAGAGGATGAGCTGCCGGCTCGGCTTTAGGCCAGGATGAATGGAAGACCTCCGCGCCTGGGTCCCCGCCTACGCGGGGACGACGGTGGTAGCAGCAAAAACTTCCGTCGTCCCCGCGCAGGCGGGGATCCAGGTACGTGATTAACCGGCAAAAGGGACCGCAGTTAACCCAGCAATTCGGCAAAGGCTTTATCCGCTTCCAGCACCGCTGGCAACGCGGCAAACACCGCGTCCAAATCCAGGTCTTCCACCAACGGCCCACTCAACGATTCCTTGGCCTCCTCGGTCGCGCCGCCGTGTTCTTGCAGCGCTTCGGCAATCAGCACCGCCTGCGCCAGGGTTTTGGGCAACGGGTTATCGGCCGGGGCCTGGGACGGCTTGCCCTGCAGGGCGATAGCGGTCTGGATCAACTTGGGCAACTGCCAACGCCGGGCAAGTTCGGCGCCCACTTCCGGGTAACCAAAGCCCAGTTGCAGGGTTTCATTGGCGGCACGGCCAGCGGCGTTGCCATGCTTGCTGGCGTTCAATTTGGGCGCGTATTGCGGGGCGCCAGTCTGAATCAGCAGCTCACCGATGTTGTGCATCATGCCGCAGGTAAAGGCGGTATCGGCGTCCTGGCCGGCTTGCTTGGCCAGCAGGCGGCTGATACTGGCGACCTGAAAGCTGTGAATCCAGAAGCCCTTGAGATCGAACGTGGCGTCGGCCTTGAACGCGCCCGTCACGGCCGAGGCCATCACCAGGGTACGCAAGGTGTTGAAGCCCAGGCGCGAGGCGGCGTCCTCAATGCTGGTGGATTCACGCGCGCCACGGTAGCGCGAAGAGTTGGCCAGGCGCAGCACCTTCGCGGCGATTACCGGGTCCAGGGCGATATTGCGGGCCACGGCGTCCAGGCTGGAGGTGGGGCTGTCGAATTGCTGAATCAGTTCCAGGGCTACCTTGGGAATGCTGGGCAGGGCGTGCAGGTCGGCGAACAGTGTTTCTATATCCATGAGCTCACTCTCAGTTGAACGGCTTATTAGAAATCATAGGCAACTTTTTTCAGCGCACCGACACCGCGTGTGGGCCACACCCTTGAAGCTAGCAAGCGCTTGCTGGCAACGCTAGCGCTGAATGCGAAAGCCCTTGGGCGAGAGCCCCGTGCCGCGCTTGAAGAAGCGGGAAAAATAGGCCGGATCGGAAAACCCCAGGCTGTCGGAGACCTGATTAACGGTCATGGCGCTGTACACCAGGCAGCGTTTTGCTTCTAAAAGTAGCCGTTGATTGATCATCTGCAACGCCGATTGCCCGGCCAGACGTCGGCACAGGGCATTGAGGTGCGCCGCGCTGATGGAAAGCGCGCTGGCGTAATGCTCGATGGGCAGGTGCTGGCGGTAATGGGCTTCAAGCAGGCGGGTAAAGGCATCCACATGCTCACGGCCACGGTCCGGCCCCTGCGCAGACGACTGCGCCCGCGCGCGGCGGCTTAGCGACACCAGCAATACGCTGATCAGCGACTGCAACATCAGGTCGCGGCCGCTCTGCTGCTGGTCGTACTCGGCGGCAATCGACTCGAACAGGGCGTCCAGATAGCGCCCCTCGCTGCCGATAGCAAAGCAGGCCGGCGTGCGCAGCACCTGGCTGTCCAATGTTGCGGCCAGTTGTTCGGCCAGCGGTTGGGCCAGGCTGAGGATGTAGCCCTGCACATCATCGGAAAACCGAAACCCGTGCACACAAAGTGCCGGTACCACCTGCAAGGAGCTGCTGACCACCTGGGTCAACACGTCCTCCACCTGCAACTGCGCCTGGCCCGATTGCACATACAACAACTGCACCAGGTCGCTGTGGCGGTGCGGTTTGATTTCCCAATGGTGCAAGCGGCTGCGCTCGGGAATGGACTCGCAATGAAACAGGTCCGGCGTCGGCCAGGCGCCGGTTTCACCATAGAGTTTGAATACCGGAACGGGATTTTCTGCGGTTTTGAGCACAAGCAACACCCACGAAAAGTACCAGAAAGCTGTTCGATATTGCCTTCTAAGCCAGGCATTAACCACAAAAAATACAGGCGTTATAAAAACAACTAAGTCTCGACAGAGACAGGAAAACGCCCATGAAAACCCAGATCGCCATTATTGGCGCCGGCCCGTCCGGTTTGTTGCTCGGCCAACTGCTGCACAACGCCGGTATCGCCAACGTCATCATCGAACGCCAAACCCCTGACTATGTACTCAGCCGCATCCGTGCCGGCGTGCTGGAACAAGGCATGGTCGATCTGCTGCGCGAAGCCGGTGTCAGCCAGCGCATGGACGAAGAAGGCCTGGTACACGACGGCTTCGAACTGGCCTTTGACGGGCGCAGTGAACATATCGACCTCAAGGGCCTGACCGGCGGCAAGACCGTGATGGTCTACGGCCAGACCGAAGTCACCCGCGACCTGATGCACGCCCGCGAGGCCGCTGGCGCCACCACCTACTACAGCGCCAGCCACGTGCAGCCCCACGACCTCAAGGGCGAGCAGCCCTACGTTACCTTTGAGCACAACGGCGAAACCCTGCGTTTGGACTGCGACTACATCGCCGGCTGCGACGGTTTTCATGGCGTGTCTCGCCAAGCTATCCCTGCCGGTGTGCTCAAGGAATTCGAACGGGTTTACCCCTTCGGCTGGCTGGGCATCCTGGCCGACACGCCACCGGTAAACGAAGAGCTGATTTACGCCAACCACGAGCGCGGCTTTGCCCTGTGCAGCATGCGCTCGCCCACACGCACCCGTTACTACGTGCAGGTGGGTAGCGATGAGAAAGTGGAGGACTGGTCCGACGAGCGCTTCTGGGACGAGCTCAAAGCCCGTTTGCCGGCGCCGGTCGCGGCGCGATTGATCACGGGGCCGTCGATAGAAAAAAGCATCGCGCCGCTACGCAGCTTCGTGGTCGAGCCGATGCAATACGGCAGGCTGTTTCTGCTCGGCGACGCCGCCCACATCGTGCCGCCTACCGGCGCCAAGGGCTTGAACCTGGCGGCCAGTGACGTGAGCACGCTGTACCGCATTCTGCTCAAGGTGTACGGCGAGGGGCGCACCGACTTGCTGGAGAAATACTCCGAGATTTGTCTGCGCCGGGTGTGGAAGGCCGAGCGCTTTTCCTGGTGGATGACCTCGATGCTGCACCGTTTTCCCGATACCGATGCGTTTAGCCTGCGGATGCAGCAGACGGAGCTGGACTACTTTGTCAGCTCCGAAGCGGGGCGCAAAACCATTGCGGAGAACTATGTGGGCTTGCCGTATGAGGCGATTGAGTAAAGGCCAATCAGCAGCCAGATCAACAGCAGAGCGCTTGGTTCGCAGCAGGAGCGCCGTGCTCCTGCGAAACTCTGGGTCCCAGCCTGCGCTGGGACGACGGTGTTTTTTGTACCCTCCTGCGTCATTCCAGCGCAGGCTGGGATCCAGGTTCGATGGCAAAAAGCATACGCAGGGAGGCGGTTGATCTGGGTTTTTATCGGCTCGCCTGCGGGTTAACGCAACAACTGACTCAACACCGCGCGTAACTTCCCCGGTTTCACCGGCTTGTTGAGCAACGGCGCCCCCAGCGCTTGAAGCGCTTGGCGGCAGCGGTTGCTGCGGTCGGCGGTGATCATCACCGCCGGTATCGCCACCCCGAAATGTTCGCGTAAATGCTGCACCACCTGGCATCCGGTGATGCCGTGGTCGAGGTGAAAGTCGGCCAGAATCAACTCCGGTGCCTGTTCTTGCAGCACCTGCAAGGCGGCCTCCTGATCAGTGGCGGTCAGTACCTCGCAGCCCCACTGGCCCAATAGCGCGGCCATGCTTTCAAGAATGCTCACTTCGTTATCCAGCACCAGCAAACGCCGCCCTGGCAGCGGGTTGCCGATCACCGGCTGTGGTGTGGCCACCGCCACTGGTGCCGGTACGTCACGGCACAGCGGCACGTCAATGCTGAATACCGAGCCGCGGCCGGGCCTGGAGCGTACCTGCACCGGGCACCCAAGGATGGCCGCAATGCGCTCGACAATCGCCAGCCCCAGCCCTACCCCTTTGCGGTCGGCGGCGCGCCCCACATCGAGCTGATTGAACTCCAGAAAGATCGCCGAAAGCTGGTCTGCGGCAATCCCCCGCCCGCTGTCCCATACCTCCAGCACCAGCCGCTCACCACGGCGCCGCGCCGCCAGCAATACGCCGCCTTGGCTGGTGTAGCGACAGGCGTTGCTGAGAAAGTTGCGCAGAATGCGGGTGAGCAGGCGCAGGTCGGTGTGAATGGCATAGTTTGGAATGCGCGCGCGCAACGTTAGCCCCGCAGCGGCTGCTACCGACTGAAACTCCGAGGCCAAGGGCGCCAGCACTTCGTCCAGACGGTATACATCGATATCCGGTTTGATCGCCGCCTGGTCCAGCTTGGAAATATCCAGCAGGTCGGTGAGCAAATCTTCGGCGCCTTCTAGTGCCTGGTGCGTGCGCTCCACCAGCAGAATTTCGGCGGCCGGCAATTGCCGCTCACGCAGGGTCGACACCAGCAGCCGCGCCGCATTCAGCGGCTGCAGCAGATCATGGCTGGCAGCGGCCAGGTATTTGTCTTTACTCAGGTTCGCCGCCTGGGCCACATCGCGGGCCTCGCGCAGTTGCTGGTTGAGGGTTTGCAGTTGGGCCGTGCGGCTGGCCACCCGCTCTTCCAATTCGTCGTTCAAGGCCTGCAAACGCTGCTGGGCCTGAATGCGCTCGGTGATGTCGGCGACAAAGCCTTCCACCAACCCTTCTTCATCGGGCTTGAGCAGCAAGTTCATCAGCACATCGACATGGCTGCCGTCTTTACGGCGCAAGCGGGTGATATAGCCGAACAGGCCACCATCAACCCGCAGCCGCTCGCGAATATGCAACAGCTCAGCCTCACCGCCCATAAACAGGTGGCTGGCCATATCGGTGAGGGTCCAGAGCACCTGCTGCGGGTCGTCATAACCGAGCATCCGCGCCAGCGCCGGGTTGGCGGCTCGCAAGCCCTCAAGCAGGCTGGCCTGAAAGATGCCGTGCACTGCATGCTCGAACAGCCATTTATAGCGGTTGCGCTCGGTTTCCAACTCCTCCAGCCGCGCTAACAGTTCCGGGTAATGGCTTTTGCGCGCCGACTGACTGCCCAGGCCGAGCAAGCCGGCCAGAGCCTTTTGCTGCGCCTCAGAGGGCCTCGCCATACACGACCTCGACGTCCCGCTGGCTCGACTCGCGGGGGTTGGTAAGGATGCACGGGTCGCCCATGGCGTGTTGCGACAGGAACGGAATATCCGAGGTGCCGACGCCATGCAGGCCCAGGGTTTCGCGAAAGCCCACGGCGTGTTTGAGAGCGATCAAGTGTTCTACCAGACGGCCACGAATCTGATTGTGAGTAAGCCCACGGCAGTCAATGCCCAGGGTTTCGGCAATCACCTTGAAGCGGTCCGGCGCCGAGTTGTAGTTAAACGCCACCACATGCTCCACCAGCACGGCATTGCAAAGGCCGTGGGGCAGATCCAGAAAGCCGCCCAGGCTATGGGACATGGCATGCACGGCGCCCAGAATGGCATTGGAGAACGCCAGCCCGGCCTGCATGCTGCCGAGCATGATTTTTTCGCGCAGGGCGATGTCTTGCGGGTTGGCGATCATCTGCACCAGGTTGCCATTGATCAGGCGCATGGCCTCCAGGGCATGGGGGTCGGTGAGCGGGCCGTGGCCGGTGGACACAAAGGCCTCGATGGCATGCACCAGCGCATCGATGCCGGTACAGGCGGAGAGAAACGGATCCATGCTGGCCGTGGTTTCCGGGTCGATCAGCGACACATCGGGCACCACCGCCTTGCTGACGATGGAAAACTTCATCCGTTCCTGCTGGTTGGAGATGATCACAAACTGCGAGACATCCGCCGAGGTGCCGGCGGTGGTGGGGATAAGGATCAGCGGCGGGCTGGGCACGCGAATGGTGTCCACCCCTTCGAACTCAAGAATGCTGCGCCCGTGCGCCACCACAATGCCAATGCCCTTGGCGCAATCCATGGGGCTGCCGCCGCCGACGGCGACGATGACGTTGCAGTTGTTCTCGCGGTACACCTCGGCGCCGCGCATGACTTCTTCCACGCGGGGGTTGGGCGAGACGTCGGTGTACAGGCAATAGGCGATGTTCTGCGCTTGCAGGCTGGCTTCGATATCGGCGACCCAGCCGGCGGCGAGTACGCCGGGGTCGGAGACCACCAAGACTTTGCGCGCGCCAAAGTTGGCAGCGAAGTTGGCAACATGGTGGCGGCAACCGGCACCGAAGACGATTTCCGGGGATACGAATTTACGCAAAAGGCTGAGATCGTGGCTCATCGAGGGGCCTGGTGTTTTTTTGTTTTGAGTGGGGGTGAGGCTACTGGATTGGTGGGGTATTGCAATGCGACCTTAAGGTATGGCGCTTGGGTGCTTTCTGGATGGTTGCTTGGAGTGTTGCGGTGGTTTTCCTTACCGCGTGCGCTGAACGTTTCGTTTCGCGCCCAACGCGCTAGGCTTTTGTAGGGTGTGCTCCGCGCACCTTTTCGGTTTTCCGGCGAGCGGCGATTTTCTTCGTTACCGCGTGTGCTGAGCGTTTTGTTTCGCGCCCAACGCGCTAGGCTTTTGTAGGGTGTGCTCCGCGCACCTTTTCGGTTTTCCGGCGAGCGGCGATTTTCTTCGTTACCGCGTGTGCTGAGCGTTTTGTTTCGCGCCTTACGCGCGAGTTTCTTTTTCCAGTCGATGAAAAAGAAACCAAAAAATCTTGCCCCTACCTGGGGTTTTCACTGCGTGAAAACTTCCCTCGCTACGTCGTCGCTCCAGGGGCCGGGCTGAAGGGCCATCCATGGCCCTCATCCCTCTGCGCGGCTCCCGGCCGCTACGACCCCTTACGCAACGACTCCGCTCGGCCTGGCGCTAAAGGGGCGGGTAGATCACAAGCGGTAGATCAAGAGCCAAATCAACAGCCCCTCTCGCCTGCCCGGCCGGCCTAACGGGCGAGGGGTGACGTATGGCGGCCGCCTCACTTCGATCTGCCCCCTCTCCCGCGTGCGGGAGAGGGTTGGGGTGAGGGGCAGTTGATCTTGATCTACCCGCCCCAGAAGGCAGAGTGGAGGGCAAAGCAAGTCGCACGTAAGGCGCAAACCAAAACCCACAGCACTCACGCTACTGAAGACCACCGCAACAATTCAAAGCAACCGCTGATAAAACCCCAACTCCAATTCCAACACCTCTTGCAGATGTTCCGCCCGCCGAAATCCATGCCCCTCGTCCGGGTAAAAATGCTGCTCCACCAACACCCCTTGCGCCTGCAGCGCCGCCACCATACTGGCCGTCTGTTCAGGTAACACCACCGCGTCCCGTCCGCCCTGGAAGAAGATCACCGGCGCGGTAATGCGTTTGGCATGAAACAACGGCGTGCGCGCTTCATAGCGCTCGGCGTCGGCGATGGGGTCGCCAATTAACCAGTCCAGATAGTCCCCTTCAAACTTGTGCGTCACTCGCCGCAACGCCAGCGGGTCGCTTACGCCGTACAAACTCGCGCCTCCACGGAACACGGCATGAAATGCCAACGCGCACAGCGCCGTATAACCGCCGGCACTGCCTCCGCGAATAAACGCTCGCTGCGGGTCGATCCGCCCCGCTTCGCCAAGGTGAGCGACCACTGCGACCGCGTCCTCCACGTCGACCACGCCCCACTGCTCGTGCAATCGCTGCCGGTAAGCTCGGCCAAACCCGCTGCTGCCACGGTAGTTGAGGTCGGCCACGGCAAAGCCGCGCTGGGTCCAGAATTGAATACGTGGATCGAACACCGGGTAGCACGCAGACGTCGGCCCGCCGTGCAGAAACACCACCAGCGGGGGCTTTTCGGCCAGCGCTGACGCCTGCGGCGGTGCATAAAAAAAGCCCTGGGCGCACTCGCCACTGCTGCGGTATTCAAGGGGCTCGGGCAAGGCAACGTGCTGGGGTGCCAAAGGCTGTTCGCCACCGGCTACCACTTGCATTTGGCCATCGCTGCGGCGAATTGCCAGAACCGCCGACAGGCGATCTGGCGCCGCCGCGATGCAGTAGAAGAAATCGGCGTCTGCCGCCAACGCCCGAAACCGGCTGTAGTCGGTCGCCAGTCGTTGCTCGCCGCCGTCAACACGCTGGGTCAGCAATTCGCCCCAACCCTTGACCAGACGGCTGAGCAACAACCCGCCTTGGCCTATTGGCAGATAACTGCACGCGCCCAGTTGCCAGGGCGCGCTGCCATGGTCGGCTTCGACGCCATGGGGCAGGCGCTGCCACTGCCCGTCCACTTCGCCCCATGGCTGCCACCAACCGTCACGGTCGCTCAGGCAGATCAGCCGACCGCCTTCATCAAAGCGCGGTTGTTGCAGGGACTCTTCGCTAATGCCGCCAGCCACCACCCGCAGCAGCGGCCACTGCCCACGGCTGTCACGACGGGCGCTGCACAGTCGGGTTTGCGTCCAGGGTTGGGCGGGGCGATCCCATTCGATCCAGGCCAGGCGCTGACCGTCGGCGCTCAACACGGGCGAGGTGTAGAAGTCGGCGCCTTCGGCCAGCACAGTTCGGTAGCCGTCAGTCAGGGCAATGCTCACCAGACGGTTACGCACCCGCCCCGGCCCGTGGCATTCCTCCACGGCGAGTAGCGCCTGCCCTGCGTGGTCGTAGTGCAAATCGCCGTAGCGGCATTGCGAGGCGTCACCCAGGCGCCGCACGCTGCCGTCGTCCAGGCGCTGTTCGTAGAGCTGCTGATCGCTGTCGTTGACGAAGGCCACACCGACCTCGGTGAGGCAAAACACGCCGCCGCCGTATTCATGCACGCGGCTACGCAGGGAGAGGTGCGCCGGGGTTAGGCAGTGGGCTTGCTGGCCTTGCCAGCGCCATAGCGTATTGCGCCCATCTTCAGGGTTGAATTCCACCCAGAACAGGCCGTGGGCATTGACCTTGAGTTCGGCAAAGTCGCGGCTGGCCGACGCGGCGTGGCGGGCCGACCAGTCGCTTGAGAAAAAACCATAACGCGCATCGCTAGTGGGCATAAGAGCAGGCTCTGGTTGATGCGCCAGAGCGTACGCCTCTCTGGGCAACGATCAAACCTTCACGATCAACCGTGATGCCTTTTCATTACGCATGGTCAACGCCTGCATACCTTGCGATGCCCGCTCGGCCTCCTCGCGCGCCGCCAGAATCACGCCATGATGGGCCGACTTGCTGCACACCGGGTCGGCATTGCTGGCATCTCCGGTCAGCATAAATGCCTGGCAGCGGCAACCGCCGAAGTCCTTGTGCTTTTCATCACACGAGCGGCATGGCTCGGGCATCCAGTCGTCGCCGCGAAAGCGGTTGAAGCCGAAGGACTCGTTCCAGATATGGCTGATGCTGTGCTCCAGCACATTGGGAAACTCAACCGGCAATTGCCGCGCGCTGTGGCAGGGCAAGGCGGTGCCGTCGGGGGTGATATCGAGAAACAGGTTGGCCCAACCGTTCATGCAGGCCTTGGGGCGTTCTTCGTAGTAGTCGGGCGTGACGAAGATCAGCTTGCACGGGTGATTCTGCGCTTGCAGGCGCGCGCGGTATTGGTTGGTGATGCGCTCGGCGTTGGCCAGTTGCGCGCGGGTAGGCAACAGCCCGGCACGGTTGAGCTCGGCCCAGCCATAGAACTGACAGGTGGCGAGCTCGACAAAATCGGCTTCCAGTTCCAGACACAAATCGATGATGCGTTCGATACGGTCGATGTTGTGCCGGTGGGTCACAAAGTTCAGCACCATCGGGTAGCCATGGGCTTTTACCGCGCGGGCCATGGCCAGCTTTTGGGCAAAGGCCTTTTTCGAGCCGGCGAGCATATTGTTCACCTCCTCGTCGGCGGCCTGAAAACTGATCTGGATATGGTCCAGACCGGCCTCGCTGAACTCGGCAATACGCTTTTCGGTAAGGCCGATACCGGAGGTGATCAGGTTGGTGTAGTAGCCCATGTCGCGGGCAGCCTTGATCAGCTCGGCCAGGTCCTGGCGCACCAGCGGCTCACCGCCGGAAAACCCTAACTGCGCGGCGCCCATCTCCCGCGATTGGCGAAATACCTCAATCCATTGCGCGGTGGTCAGTTCCTTACCGTGCTTGGCGAAGTCCAGGGGATTGGAGCAGTACGGGCATTGCAGCGGGCAGCGGTAGGTGAGCTCGGCCAGCAGCCAGAGGGGCGGACCGGGTTTGGGCACGTTGGGTTTAGCGCTCGCTACCTTAGAGAAAGTCGATCCAGAACTGAGCACTGGCCACCTCCATAAACGCGAAGATGTCTTCGTCTATGCCAGGCACATCGGGGAAGCGCTCACTCAGGTTGGCGATGATGGCAGCCACATCCTGCCGGCCGTCGATCAGCTTGAAAATCTCGCTGGCGCTGTCGTTGAGTTTGATCATGCCTTCGGGGTAGAGCAGCACGTGGCAGGCTTGCGCCGGCTCCCATTGAAAACGATAGCCACGGCGCAGCACCGGCACTTTATCCACAGGTGTCATGGCGAACTCCCGTAGGGTGTGCTCAGCGCACCATGGCGCACGCCGGTGAATCGCTTGGTGCGCGGAGCACACCCTACAACAGCGCTCATAAGGTGATCCCCCGGTGCCATACGTTGGCGTCGGTCACCGAATGGTACGGCGGGCGTTTGAGTTCATAGGCCATGCTCATGGCGTCGAGCATGGTCCACAGTACGTCCAGCTTGAATTGCAGAATGTTCAGCATGCGCTGCTGCGCCTCGAAGGTGGTGTAGTGCGCCAGGGTGATACGCAGGCCGTGCTCCACATCGCGACGGGCTTGTTTAAGGCGGGTGCGGAAGTAGTCGTAGCCGGCGGGGTCGATCCAGCTGTAGTGCTGCGGCCAGCTGTCCAGGCGCGACTGGTGAATCTGTGGGGCGAACAGTTCGGTCAGCGAACTGCTGGCCGCCTCCTGCCAGTTGGCGCGGCGGGCGAAGTTCACGTAGGCGTCCACGGCAAAGCGCACGCCGGGCAAAACCAGCTCCTGCGACAGCACCTGCTCGCGGTCCAGGCCCACGGCTTCGGCCAGGCGTAACCAGGCTTCGATACCGCCCTCCTCGCCCGGCGCGCCGTCGTGATCGAGGATGCGCTGCACCCACTCGCGGCGGGTGTCGCGGTCGGGGCAGTTGGCGAGGATGGCGGCGTCTTTGAGCGGGATATTCACCTGGTAGTAAAAGCGGTTGGCAACCCAACCCTGAATCTGTTCACGGCTGGCGCGGCCCTCGTACATCGCCACATGGAAGGGGTGATGGATGTGGTAATAGGCGCCCTTGGCGAGCAGCGCCTGCTCGAAGTCGGCGGGGGTTAGGGCAGTGCGTTGCATGCAGTGATCCTTTTATTGTTATCGATGCTGCATCGGGTTATTCGCCGTCATTCCCGCGCAGGCGGGAATCCAGAATCTCCTGTCGTGCGCCAACTCCCGCACCATTCAGCATTCTGGGTCCCCGCCTTCGCGAGGACGACGAGGTTGGGCCGTCAAAGCTCAATACTCATCCCATCCCACGCCACTTCAATGCCGTGCTCCTCAAGAATCGCGCGCTCGGGCGAGTCGACGTTGAGAATCGGGTTGGTGTTGTTGATATGGATAAGCACCTTGCGCGGCGCTGGCTTTCCATCCGGAACCAGCCCATCGAGCACTTCAATCATCCCGCCGGGCCCGCTCTGGGCCAGATGGCCCATCTCGCTGCCGAGCTTGTCGCCCACTTCGCACACACGCATTTCGTCGTCGCGCCACAGCGTGCCGTCCACCAGCACACAATCGGCGCGGCCCATAAAGGCCAGCACCTTGTCGTCTACCTGGCCCAGGCCCGGTGCATAAAACAGTGAGCGACCAGTGCGGCTGTCTTCGACAAACAAGCCGATGTTGTCGCCCGGGTGCGGGTTGCCGCGGTGCGGCGAATAGGGCGGCGCGCTGCTGCGCAGGGCGATGGCGGTAATGCGCAGAGCCGGGCAGGCGGCAATGCTGAAGGGCTCGCCATCAAGCGCAATCAGGTTGTGCTGCAAGCCACCGTTCCAATGGGTCAGCATGGGGAACAGGGGAAAGCCGGTGCTCAGGTCCTGGTGGACCATCTCCGTGCACCACACCTGATGTGGGCAGCCTTCGCGCAGGCTGAGCAGGCCGGTGGTGTGGTCGATCTGGCTGTCGAGCAGAATCACCGCGCCAATGGCGGTGTCGCGCAACTTGCGCGCAGGTTGCAGCGTGGGGAAGGACTCCAGCTGCACGCGGATATCCGGCGAGGCGTTGCACACAATCCAGTGTTCGCCATCATCGCTCAAGGCAATGGACGACTGGGTGCGCGGCTGCGCGCGCAGGGTGCCGGCGCGTACGCCTCGGCAATTACGGCAATTGCAGTTCCACTGGGGAAAGCCACCCCCGGCAGCGGAACCGAGAATCTGGATATACATAAGACGATCTCATTGAGGGCCGCTTTAGCAAATGCCCCGGCAAGCCGGGGCACGTCAGCCGCTCAACGGTTGGCGAAGTACATGGTCACTTCAAAACCAATACGCAGGTCGGTGTAGGCGGGTTTAGTCCACATGGGTCAATCCTCTTCTTGTTGAGTGAGTACTGCGTTTGCACGTGCCGGTTTTCACCAGCTACCTGAGTTAACCACCGGGGGTGCCACTGCCCGAATGCTACTTTCGAACGAGTTTTGCCCCTGATTTAGTAGCGCCGCTGCGACACCTGGCCAAGCGCGTTGCGACAGGTGTGTCATCCGTGGCACACCTGCACCGGCCACCCTCTCCTACCGTGCACGCCTTGCAGCGCGCTGGCTCGGGCCTTGTGGCCGGATGCCGGGCTTACGGCATGTCGCTTGCTGCATCAGCCGGCATGCGACGGAAGGATGACTGCAAGAGGTAGACCATCGGGCTATGGTTGCAGTACGAAACATGTCTGCACCGCGCATGACCAAAACAACAAGACGCCGATTCGCCTCACCCGCTAGCGGCATCGGTCACCGGGAGTACTGCTATGCCTTTGCATGCCGTGGAAACCAACGCCAGCGAACTGGCCGCATTTGTCAAAGACCACTTCCCCGAGCGCAGTTTTCGCCCCGACCGGGTGATTGCCGAATCGCTGTACAGAAGCGTCAACCTGCACCGGCTCAACCCGCGCGCGGTGAACGTCAAACATATCCTTACCGCCGAAGAAATTCGCCAGCACCAGCAGCAACATCAGGACTACCTGGCCATCGCCAGCCAGGGCGTGACGGGCCTGGCCAAGCGCGTGGTGCAGGCCGGCTTTGCCGTGCTGCTCAGCGATGAACACGGCATTACCCTGGACTCACGCCTGCCCAACCAGCGCGACCCGTATACCCAGTCGGGGCTGATCGTCGGCGCCCGCTGGGATGAGGCGGTGGCCGGCACCAACGGCATCGGCACCGCACTGGCGGCCGAGCAGGCGATGACCATCCACCGCGAAGAACACTTTCTGACCTCCAACTTTCGCCTGAGCTGCTCGGTAGCGCCGATCTTCGATGCCCAGGGCTTGCTGCGCGGTTGCCTGAACGCCACCAGCCTCAATAGCGACGGGCCGAAAGAAGCGCAGTACCTGACCCTGCAACTGGTGATCATGTACGCGCGGATGATCGAAAACTCCCACTTCCGCCAGCGCTACCGCGACTGCCTGACCCTGGCCATAAAGCCGCGCGACGACATCACCGACCTGGCCAACGAACAACTGCTGGCCGTCGATGAAAGCGGCCGCATCATCGGCGCCAACCGCGCGGCCTTTGTCGCCTACGACCAGGTGCAACACCAGGCGCTGCTCGGCCGGCGTATCGACACCCTGCTGCCGGCCAGCGTCGACGAGCTGCTGAGCATGACCAGCGGCGGCGCCCGTGGCGTGCAGATGCGCGCCTTGGTGGATGAAGCCCTGGTGGACGTGGGCCTGCGCATTCCCGTGGGCCGGGTGCGGCCGGCGCAAGTGATTACTCCGCCAGCGAAACCGGCGGCGCCGCAACACCCGCAACTCGACCAGTTAGGCGGCAACGACCCCCTGCTGCAACAAGGCGTACGGCGCATTCGCAAGGTGCTCGACAAGGGTATTGCGGTGCTGATCACCGGCGAAACCGGCACCGGCAAAGAAGCCTTCGCCCGCGCCATTCACCAGGCCAGCGCTCGCCGCAGCGGGCCGTTTGTGGCGCTGAACTGCGCGGCTATTCCGGAAAGCCTGATCGAGAGCGAACTGTTCGGCTACCGCAGCGGCAGCTTTACCGGCGCCAACAAGAAAGGCCAGAAAGGCAAGCTGGAACTGGCCAATGGCGGCACGCTGTTTCTCGATGAAATCGGCGATATGCCCGCGCATCTGCAAACCCGATTGTTGCGGGTATTGGCCGAGCGCGAGATTTCACCGATAGGTGCTGAAGCACCGGTGGCGTTGGATGTGCAGGTGGTGTCGGCCACCCACCAGGACTTGGCCGGGATGATCAGTGCCAAGCACTTTCGTGAGGATCTGTTTTATCGGTTGAGTGGCATGACCCTGCATTTGCCGGCGTTGCGCGAGCGCAGTGATCGCGAAGAATTGATCGAGCAGTTGTTGGCCGCGCAGCCGGGCGCCAAGGGTTTGCGCCTGGACGCCGAGGCGCGGGCGCGACTGCTAGGGTATGGCTGGCCAGGGAATATTCGGCAGTTGCTCAATAGCCTGCGCTATGCCGTGGCGCTGGCCGAAGATGGGGTGATTGATCGGGAGTGTTTGCCGGCGGAATTGCAGGTTGCTGGGGTGGCGCCTGTTGCGCCGGTTGCGCTGTTGAGCAATAGCCTGGCAGAGCAATTAGGTGGGGATGAGGTTCGGCATTTGTATGCCACGCTGCGGCAGTATCAGTGGAATATCACGGCTGCTGCGCAGAGCTTTGGGATATCGCGGTCGACGCTTTATCGGAAGATGAAGAAGCATGGGATTGTGCAGCCCAATGAGGTGTTTTGATTGGGGGTTTCTGGGAGCGGTGGTGTTCTTCTGCACCGCGTGTGCTGGACGTTTTGTTTCGCGCCTTACGCGCGACGCTTTTGTAGGGTGTGCTCCGCGCACCTTGCGGTTTACCAGGCGACATTTGTGTTTCTGCATTACCGCGTGTGCTGAACGTTTTGTTTCGCGCCTTACGCGCGAGTTTCTTTTTCCAGTCGATGAAAAAGAAACCAAAAAATCTTGCCCCTACCTGGGCCCTACGCTGCGCTTCGG
>NZ_BSFN01000019.1 GCF_027922365.1 Pseudomonas turukhanskensis | reverse complement strand
ACCTGCTTGGCAGTCACCGTCAGGGTTTTACCCCGCACCAGGCCTGCGTTATTGCTCAGGCTTTGGGTGTTGATGGCCAGGGTTTGGCCGGCCTGGAGGCCACCGGCGTTGTTGAGGCGGCTACCGGCCTTGAGCTGCATCGCGCGCTCGGCCAAGAGCGTGGCGTCTTTGGCATTGGTCAGGCTATTGGCGGCATCAATGCTCAGGTCCGCGCCGGAGCCCATAGAAGCACCCTGCTCATTGACCACATCACGGGCCTTGATAGTGAGACCTGTGGTGGCATCCAGCGTGCCTGTGTTGGTAACGGTGGCCGTCGATGCAATTTGTACCTGGCCGCCGGCACCTGTGTCTTTCAAGGCAATTTCGCCATCGGCGCTGATCTGAATATCCCGCGCCGCCACAATCAGCCCCTGGTGCCGAACCCCGGCACCGCTGTCGCTGCTGATCAGGTTAATAAAGCGGCCGTGCATGGCGCCCGCCGCCGAGCCGGAAATGGCCAGACCCGAACCCTCAGCCTCTGCTTTGGCCGTGAATGCGCGAGTGCTGGGGTCATAGGTGCCCTGGCCGGCCGCAATCTGCAGATCGGTTTGCCGCGTCTGCGAACCCACGGCCCCCTGCAAGGCCACCGAGCGCGCGACGATGTCGAAGTAGCTCAACCCCTCAGTGTTAACGCCATCAGCGCCAATCATGACCTGGCCGCTTTGCCCATCCACCACAAACTGCAACCCGCTCGCCGCATCGCGTACACGGCCCGTGCTTACCGTAAGGCTTGAAGTGTTGAGGGTGGTAACGCCGTTCAAGGTCAGGCCATTGGGGTTAGCAAAGAGCAGATCGGCCTTGGTGCCAAACACCTCCAGGGTGCCGGAAATGGAGCTGGGCTTGTTGCCCGTGACCTCGGTAAGAATCGCCCGGGCCGCGCGTGAAAGGTTGGGGTTGCGCAACACCGCACCGCCCAGCTGGCTGGTGCCGTTGACCAGGCTGTTGTTAAAGATGACGCCTGGGTTTTGCACATCGAATTCGGTAAAGCGGTTGTGGGAAATTCCGTTGCCAGTGGGGTTGGCAATTTCGATGACCGGCACGCCGTTGGCGGCGCTGATCACGTTGGTACCGGCGCGCTGAGTCGGGTCCAGCACAATCTCGGCTACTGCCCAGCCAGGTAAACCAGCAAGAAATACAGAGAGCACCAAGGGCTTAAAAGCAGGATTAATTCGGGGGAGAGCGGGTGGTGACGCTGTTTGCTGTTGGCCGGGTTTGCGTTGCGCGCGGGTGATTTCGGCAACAGGGATAAGGAAGCCTAACGGCTTGCTGAAAATCAGGCGAAAACAGCGCGTATTCATGACCAATTCCATCCAGATGGGAGTTCAGTCACGGTAAGAAAACTAGGTAGCGCTTGCCTGTAGGAAAGCTCGGCCGTTAGCACACCGGCAAACCAAACTCTGGCCTTAAACGCCTGAGGGGCGCCTTACGACCCCTACAAAAGAAGAAAAATCACGCTTCGCTCGCAGGTCTTTCTCAAGCGAACGACAGCGCTTCAAAAGAAAATTCACACTTGCCCTTAATCCAACCAATCGACCTGTCGCCTTACCTTTTCAGCAGGCGATCACAGCCAGCTTCACTCAAGCCCACTCGCTCGAAGGATTACCATCATGGCTCTGTCGATTCATACCAACTACTCCGCTCTGGTCACTCAAACCAACCTGGGCAAAACCAACAGCGCACTGTCCACTAACCAGCAACGCCTGGGTACTGGCTACCGTGTAAACAGCGCCGCCGACGACGCTGCCGGCCTGCAGATCGCTACCCGTCTGAACGCCCAGTCCCGCGGCATGGCCGTTGCCACCCGCAACACCAACGACGCCGTTTCGCTGCTGCAAACCTCCGAAGGCGCACTGAGCGAAATGACTGACATCGTTCAGCGCATGAAAGACCTCGCCACCCAATCGGCGAACGCCACTGCCAGCTCCGACGACCGCGACGCCATGCAAGCCGAGTACGACCAACTGGGTCAGGAACTGGGCAACGTTATCAAGAACACCAAATACGCCGGTGAAGGCCTGTTCTCCGACGGCGGCGCGTCGGCTGTAACCGACGGCTCGGCCGGTAAGTTCTCCGCTGCCCTGGACTTCCAGATCGGCGCCAGCGCTGATGAAAAGCTGACCCTGGACGTGAGCACCCCGCTGACCGATCTGACCGCTGCGCTGGACACCCTGTCGGCTCAATACGCCACGCCGGACAGCACCACTCCTGGTACTGAAATCGCTGGCGCTGACGGTTCGGCTGCCAACGGCATGATCACCACCCTGAGCGACGCGCTGGACGACATCGGCTCCCTGCGTGCTCAGTTCGGTGCCAACATCAACCGCCTGAACCACACTGCCAACAACCTGGCCAACATGAAGGACAACACCGACGTAGCCCGCGGCACCATCATGGACGCTGACTTCGCTTCCGAGTCCGCCACCATGACCAAAAACAGCATGCTGCTGCAGTCGGGTATCTCGATGCTCAAGCAAGCCGGTCAGATGCCAGGCATGGTCATGTCCCTGCTGGGCTAAGCCCTTCGCACTACCCTGCTGTAGCAACGCCCCGACTGGTTCGGGGCGTTTGTCGTTGGCGGCGTTTTTTTAGCGGGCAGGTACTGCGCAAGTGGGCGGTAATCGCCTATAAAAATAGCCGGACTGTAAGATATTTCCGACACAGTCCTTGCTGCGGCCTTTTTTTGACGCCAAAATGCCGACCGCTTTGTATTTTTTTGTATCCGCGTGAGTAAACGGCCACAAAGCACCGGTTCCTTGCAGGCACATATGACAATGAGTGAAACCATGCCGCGCGCGGGAACCCATGAGGTCAAGCCCGCGTCGGTCATCCGTACCGGGCGCCCGGATGGATGCCAGGCGCACTTTCACCCTGAACGCTATCAACTGGTGTTCAGCCGTGAGGGTGTGGAGGAAAAGATCGACCTGGGTTTTTCCGGCAGCCGTTTGCTCGAACGTCTGTTGCAAGTGCCTGGCGAAGTGGTGGGCCGCGACGAATTGCTGGCCTATGCCTGGAGCGACCGCATCGTTGGCCAGGGCAGCTTGAACCAGCAGATCTACTCCCTTCGTCAGGTGTTGGGGGATGAGAAGAACCGCGAAATCATCCAGACTCTGCCCCGCCGTGGCTACATGCTCAGCCCCAAATTCCTGGTCAACCTCAACGATCTGGCCGACCTGCCTGCCCCCGGTTTCTTTCCGCCGCTGGCGTTGCCACGGCGGGCCAATCGCACACTCAACCAGCAACGTATGGCGACCTTGATGATGGCGGCTTCGGCCTTGCTGATTCTCAGTCTGGTGGTGTTCGCGTACATCTACCACGAGCTGTTCCAGTCGCAGGTGCTGGTGGCCGAGCGCGATATCGGCAACAAACATTTTACCTACGCCGCCACCACGCCGCAGGCGCTGGAACAGTTGCGCAATGACACCGGCGGGCTCACCGAACGCCTGGCCGCGCTGGTGGAACAACCGGTGCAATTCCGCCTGGGCGCCAATGCCGGTTTTTTTGAATTGCTCTGCGTGCAGCGCGACACCACGCGCTGGCTGATGATCAACCGCGCCCAGTTGCCCAAGGTGCAAGACGAGCAACTGCGGAGCTGCCTGCAATGACCCTGAGCAAAAACTGCCGCTGGTACACAGGTGGCGCGCTGCTGGTGGCCGCTGCATTGGGGGCACTGCTGGTGGTGTGCGTGAATTTCAAATCCAGCAACGAATTCAACGGCCGTTACAGCTCAAGCGGCGACGTGATTCTGCGCGATGGCCACAAGATCGAAGTCAACCATACGTTGCTGATCAAGGACGGTCGTTTCTACGCCCTTACACGCCAGGGGCTGAGCATCATGGAAACCTCGGGCATCGTGGAGTCGGGCTTTCTCAACCGCATGCGCTTGCGGGTGGAAAAAGGCAAAGCCACCGACCTGGATGCCTCGGGCAATATCGACAACGACCTGTTGTTCAACCTGATGTACGGCGGCGAAGTGGATTCGGTGATCAATCTGCGGCCGATCGGCAAGTGCTATTTCGCAGTGGAAACGCGGCAGCTTTATTGCGCGGATTGACCGCCAGACACATCAGGTCGTAGGACGAATATCCGCGCAGCGGATATCCGCCGTGTCCCAACGCAAATCGCAGGCGATATTCGCCCTACGGCTGCGCACCCTCGAACTCCGCGCCCTGTTGCGAAAACTTCACCCGCGCATAGCTCTCGCCAAACAACTGCCGGTACAAACTCTCGGCGCTGTCGGTGAGCAGCAGCACTTCAATTCGCCGGTTCGCGCCATCCTTGGGGTCGTCCGCACGCAGTGGCATCACATCGGCCTGCGCGGCCACTTGCAGCACGTTGCTGGCCGGCATGCCCGCCTCCACCAGCACATTGCGCGCCCGTAGCGCGCGGTCGCCGGAGAGGTTCCAGTTGTCGTAGCCCTGGCGCGCGCGGTACTGCACGGCGTCGGTGTGGCCGCTGAGAATCAGCTTGTTGTCGACCTTGGCCAGTACGCCGGACAGCGCCACCAGCAGGCTTTTGAAATGCGGGTTTAGGGTGGCGCTGCCACGCTCGAACATAAACCGGTTCTGGTCGTCCTTGATCAGAATGCGCAGGCCCTGGGGCACCACATTCACTTCGATATTGGCCAGCGCATCGACCTTGCCGGACACCTCGCGTATCAGCGCCGCCAGCTCCTGCAAATCGGCGCTGGTCTGGTAGTGCTTCGGTGCATTGCCGTCGGCCTCGGTCTGTTCAGCAGTATCGGCCTTCGTGCCGCTGGCTTGCCCACTGCCTTGGGCCAGCACTTCAGGCTTGGCTGGCATCGGCAGGCCGTCCAGTTCGATTGGCGTTTTACTGGTGCCGTCGAATACGCCGGCGCCGCCGTCCACCAATGGGTTGGCTTCCAGCTCGCCGGAAGCGGGGTTTTCCAGGTGGCTTTGCGGCTGCACGATCCACAGCACCATAAAGAGCGCCATCATCGCCATGGTGAAGTCGGCGAAGGCGACTTTCCAGGCGCCGCCGTGGGCTTCTTCATGGTTTTTGCGGCTGCGCCGCTTGATGATGATTTCGCGGTCTTTGTTGTTGCCGGCGCGCTTGTTCATGCGGCGTCCCTTTCTTCCTCGTACTGGGTCACCCAGACTTCAAGCTGCTTGAACGCCGGCTTCACGTCCTGCTCGATCAGTTTGCGCCCGGCGTCCACCGCCAACAGTGTCGGCTTACCAGCCACGTGAGCCACCAGGGTAGTACGCACGCACTCCAGGGCCGACAGTTCGGTCTTGATCCGCTGGGTCATGGCGCTGGAAAGCGGGTCCATCAGGCAATAGCAGCAGAAGATACCCAGAAAGGTCCCCACCAGTGCCGCGGCCACGTGGGCACCGACTTCGGCCACCGAACCACCGATGTTGCCCATGGTGATCACGATGCCCATGATCGCCGCCAGAATGCCGAAACCGGGCATGGCTTCACCGACCTTGTGCAGCGAGCGCGCCGGTTGCAGCAGGGCGTGCTCCATGGCTTCGAGTTCCTGTTCGAGGAAACCTTCGAGCTCGTGGGCGCTGATCTTGCCCATGGCCATCAGACGGAAGTTGTCGGCGATAAAGGCCATCAGGTTTTTCTCCTGACGAATCAGCGGGTATTTGGCAAACAGCTCGCTTTGCTCAGGCTCTTCGATATGCGCATCGAGCACCTTGAGGCCACCGGCATCGACCATCTCTAGGAGCTCGTAAAGCATCATCAGCAACTGGCGTTGAAACTCTTCGCCGCGGCGTTTGTACACGCACACGTCTTTGAGCTGCACGCACATTTCATGCAGCACTTCCTTGGGGTTGGCGACCACCAGGGTGCCGATGCCGGCGCCCAGAATGATCAGCATCTCGGCCGGCTGCCAGAGCATCGACAACACGCCGTGAGCCATGGTGTAACCGCCCAGTACGCAGCCGACGATGATCAGTGCTCCAATTAACTTCTGCATAACACGAGCCCTAGCTTTTGTCGGTTAAAAATCGGCAGGCCTTGGCCAGCGCTTGTTTGCTCAACTGGCACACCCGGGCGTCAGTCAAATCCAGCACCAGCGCAATCTCCTTGAGGCTGAGCTCGTGCTGGTAGTAAAGGGTCAGAATCAGTTGCTCACGTTCATTGAGCACACTCAGGGCCTGGGCCAGCAGCCGCTCTTTGTGCACGCGGTCCTCGAAGCCGGCCGTGGCCTGGTCATGGCCGTTCTGTAGCAGTTCATCGAGGCTTTCGATGGCTTCGGAGGCGTCGGCGCACAGGTAGTCCTGGTAGTCCTGGGCCGCAAGCCCGGTATGGGCAAGGATTTCCTCCTCGCTCGGCACACGGCCAAGGCGGCGTGCCAGAGCTCGAATGGCATCGCGCACCTTGTGCACCTGCTGCCGCACCTGCCGTGGGCGCCAGTCGAGACGGCGCAGCTCGTCCAGAATGGCGCCACGGATACGCAGCGCAGCAAAGCGGCCGAATTGCTCGTCGGGTTCGCCATAGCGGCGCAGGCATTCGAGCAGGCCCATCAGGCCGATCTGCTCCATGTCTTCGCGGTCCATGGCCTGACTGGCCTGCAGCGACAGCTGGCTGACGATGCGTTTTACCAGCGGCAGGTATTGGCGCACCCAACGCTGTTCGGCACCAGGGGCGAACAGGGCGCGGGGCGTGGGCTGGGCGGCGTAGTCGACGGCATGCATGGCGGCTTACTGCACGAGCATCTTGCTGACCAGCACATGCTGGAACGGCGCGACGACTTTGCGGTTGGCGAAATCCGCCAACAGTGCGGTTTCCAGTTGGCTTTGCAGCGCGGGAATGGTCAGACCGCGAAGCTCCTCGAACTTCAGCGCCGACAGATAGGCCACAGCCGAACTGCGCACCATGGGGTCGGCTTGCTCGAGTTTTTTCGGTTCGGCATCGGCATCGGCTTGCAGCACCAGGTCGAGCACAAAGTAGTGCTCACGCTCGCCGCCACGCAGGCTGACGATCACTTTCTGCACCGGGAAAAAGGTGAACTCGCCAGGCTCGCCCGGCTCTTCGCTACTGCCGGCCAGGGCCTGAGCGGCGGTTTCTTCCCCGGGCGCAGTGGTCGCTGGCGCAGGCGCGCTGCTAGCCATTGCCGTGCCGCTGTGCAGCAGTGGTTTGAGCAGCAGGTAGTTGGTCACCACGCCGCCGAGCACGACGACCATATTGAGGACCAGCATGATAAGAATGACCCGTGGCACTGCCATAAAAAACTCGCTATCCAGATGCGGTGAAATAAAAGCCCTGGGGGGCTGTTGTTAATGGGCTTAGACGGTGACCAGCACGTCGCTCTCGCCCGCCTGGCCCTGGCGCTTGTCCTGCTCGGTGGCAGGCGCGGCGGCCAGAATCTGTTCCTCTACCGGCACG
Source organism: Pseudomonas turukhanskensis (assembly GCF_027922365.1). GTDB lineage: Bacteria > Pseudomonadota > Gammaproteobacteria > Pseudomonadales > Pseudomonadaceae > Aquipseudomonas > Aquipseudomonas turukhanskensis. Next base: position 84,041 of record NZ_BSFN01000019.1, on the reverse strand, counting down.
CGTTGCCGCGCGTGCTGCTGGCTTTGCTGACCGGAGGTATCGGACGACACCTGCACGTTCACCTGCAGGAAGTTCTGCCCCACCAACTCCTGACGCAGACGTTCGCTGGTGTTGTTCAGCAGGCGCGCCACGTCGCTGTTGGCGGCCGAAATCTGCACCGTCAGGCGCCCGGATTCGTGGCTCAGCAGAATCTCCATGCTGCCCAGCTCCGGCGGGTCGAGGCGGATGGTCGCGCTCTGCACTTTCTGCTGCAGTTGCAGCTCCACGTTGTCACGCAGGGCTACCAACATCTGCTCGCCCCACTTTGCCTCCGGGGCTTGCAGCCTGAGGTGGCGTTCCAGCTGCGGCGTGGCCAACTCCTGCGGCACGGCGGTGGTAATCGGTGCTGGGCTGCTGCTCGCCAACGCGGTCACGGCGGTGGTGGCGCTGGAGTCAGCGCTGCCAGCAGTGCTGCTAACCGGCGCTTGCTCGGCACTTGCTGCCAGGGTGGCGAGCAGCGCGGTCAGGGCATCGCTGTCACGGTCTTGATTGGCTGCCGGTGCCAACGTGGCCGGCGTGCTGCTGGTGGACAGCACCGCGAGCTTGCTGCTCAGCCCCGACATCACCGGCTGCGCCTGCTCCTGACCACTTACGGCCTCAGCCTGCGGTTTATCCGCACCCTGCGCCGCGTCACCGTCACGCGCCTGTACCGTGGTCATGCGCTGGCCCAGCATGCTCAGCAGCCACTGCTCGGCGCTCAGTTCCTGTTGTTGCAAACTCGGGTCGAGCGGCAGCTGGGTAAGGCCATCAAGCACCTCGGTGGGCTCGGCCGACGCCGGTTCTGCCTCGGCGGGCGCGACATCCATCACGGGCGCAGTGGTCGGCACGGCCGTGGCCAACAGCGCATTGGCATCGAGCACAAACCCTTCGCTGGTGGGTGCCGGGCGATTACCTGCCTGCGCTTGCGGCGCGATGGCCTCGTCCCCCGGCAAGGCGCCTTGGGCAGGCGACGTGTTGATCAGTTGCAGCACGAGTCAGCTCCGGTTTTGCAGCAATTCGACGCGCTCGTAAGCCGAGCGCCCTTCGGCGTATTCCAGGTGCGAAAGCATGAGTTGGCGCACCCGCTCACATTCGCCGGCGCAGGCCTGGTAGGCCCGGCCGTGCAGTTCTTTGAGCTGCTGTTGCAGGCGCTGGCGCTCCAGGCTTGGCGGCACATCGCGCTGCAACTCTTCACGAATCGCTGCATCCACTTCGCCCAGGGCCAGCCAGTCACGGGCCAGCAGCACCTGCTGCAACCGCTCGTGCAACAGGCGCAGGCGTTCAACGCGAGGCACTGACACCCTCCCAGCCCTCGCGCAGGGTGCCGAGCAGGCGCACCACTTCGTCGAGGTCGGTCAGCGACAGGCTGACGCTCACATCCGAGACCTTGTAAATGCAGTAGTCGTAAAGCCGCGCCAGGCCCTGCACCAGCTCACCGCCCTGCTCGTAATCGAGGGCGCTGTTGAGGCCGTTGAGGATGTTCAGGCACTTCTCCAGCGAGCGGCCTTTTTGCTGAAAGCGTTTGCCTTCGATATGGCCACGGGCACGGGCCAGTTCATCGAGCAGGCCGTCGAACAGCATCAGCACCAACTCGTACGGCGAGGCCGAGGCGGCTTTGGCTTCCAGGTCTACGGCGCGGTAGCTGTCGTAGCCGTCGTTCAGGTTGTAGGTATTCATACGAACAGGCTGCTGGTTTGTTCCATGGAGCTCATGACTTGCATGAGGTTGGTGTACTGCTTGAGGTAGCGGCTGTACGAGCTGTCGTAGCGCACCTGCAAGGTGTCGTAGTCGTCGTTGATCTTGCTGAGCTTGTCGTTGAGGCTGTTCACCCGCGAGGTCAGCAGGCCGTTGGTGCTGCTGGTGTAGACCTTGAGCGAGGTGTCCAGGCTGTCGAGCAGGTTGCCCTTGCCGGTGAACAACGCTTCGAAGCCGTCCGGGTCGGCGGCGATGGCTTTTTCGAAGGCGGTGGCATCCAGGGTCAGCTTGCCTGTGTTGTTGGCACTGACGCCGAAGTTGATCAACGAGGTGTCGCCAAAGGAGGTGCGCACCAGGTTGTTCACCGCCGACTTGATGGCTATCACGCTGGCATCCCCGGCCAGGGCGCCACGGGCCGCGGTGTCGCTGCCGCTGGCAGTAAGCGAGCCGATGCTGGTCATCAGGGTGTTAAAGGCGTCGATAAAGCTTTGCAGCTTGTCTTTGGTGGCCGACACGTCCTGGCCGATATCCACGGTGAGCAAGTCGTCATCAGCGCCGGTGACCTTGTTGAAGGTCAGGCTGACGCCGGTGATGGCGGCATCGAAGGTGTTGCTGCCGTTGATCAACTCCACACCGCCCTCGCCGCCCAGGTACACGATGGCGTCCTTGGCGGTGGAGAGCTGTTTGCGGCCATCGACGGCGGTCTGCACGGCGGCGTTGTCGCTGCTCAGGGAGATGGCCTGGTCGCTGCCGGTTTTCTCGCTGGTGAGCACCAGGTTCACCTGGCCATTGCTGCGTACCAGGGTGGCTTTGAGGCCGGTGTTGTCGCTGGCGTTGTTGATCGCCGAGGCCAGGCCGTCGAGGGTGGTGATGCTGCTCATGTCGATGGAAAAGGTTTCACCGTCCTGGCCGAGCGTCAGGCTGCCGCTGCCCAGATCGGCATCGGTGAGGCCCTGCAAGGCCACCTGGTCTTTGCTGGCCAGCTGTTTGACGAAGAACTCATAACTGCCGCTGACCGCACTGGCGCCGACGCTGGCCGTGGCCGCGCCTTCGCTGCTGAATTTAGCGCTGTTGATCAGCATGCTGTCGCTGCTGGCGCTGGTGCTTTTCAGCGCCTTGGCCGCAGTGGCGAAGGTACTCAGGGCGGTTTTCAGATCGCCGACCGCCTTCAACTCGGCGTTGTATTTGGTCTCGCTGCGTTGGGCACGCGCCTGCCCGGCCTGGACGTCGTACTGAGCCAGTTGCGTTGCCATCTGTTGCACGTAGTCGGAATCAATTGCCATGTTTAAGTACCCCTCTGAATTCCATTGAGCACGTTCTATGCCAACCTATAAATCATTGATTTATAAGGGATTAGATCGAGTTGCATGGAGAAGAAAAACTTCCGCCTGGGCGACGTTGGCAAGCACGGGGAAAGCCCGTTTCCGCTTGTGGTCGCACGCAGGCCCACGGGGTAGAACAGGCGACCGTCGAGGGGGATTTATTAAGGGGAACAAATAGGCTTGGCGGAGCATTCTGGGTCCCTGCCTTCGCAGGGATGACGGTGGCTTTGATACGGAACTCTGTCATTTCCGCGCAGGCGGCGGTCCGACGATTCGCAATTCAGAATTGGGCAGGGAAATATGTTCGCCGGGATATTCTGGATCCCTGCCTTCGCAGGGATGACGGAGGGTTTGATATAGAACTTCGTTATTTGCGCGCTAGCGGCGGTCTGCCAATTCGCCAAGCCCGAGGTCAATACGGTTGCTGGCCGTACAGCCCGCTGTCGCTGTGCTGGCTGAGCAGCTGCGCAAGAATGTCGTTGTGCATGGCCAGCAACTGCCCATTGCGTTCGTTCAGACGCTGGCACTGGCTGGCGAGTTGACCGAGTTCGCTCCAGTACTGTTGCAACTGGGTGCGACGCACACCGGGGTAGAGTTCGAACAGGCGGTACAGGCCGGCGGCGTCGCCTTGCAGGCGAAAGGCGCCGAGGCCTTTGCTGCGGCGCTCGGCGCGCAGGCGGGTGGCTTCAACCAGCTCGCTGACTTGCTGGTTGATCACATCGATGCGCGGCATATCGCGGCTCAGCAAAAACTCGTAGAGCTCTTGCATCAGACCGCGCAGGCGCAGGTAGTCGGTGCAGTCTTGCTGAATATCGCGCTCAAGCGCGCTCAGCAGCTGCTCGCGCTTATCGCTCACGCATCACTGCCGGTGTGATAGGCCAGCATGCTGCGCGACAAGGCGCCCACATCCAGGCTGATTTCGCCGCGCTGCAAGGCCGCCTTGATCTGCTGAACCTTGTCCATGTCGATCTCCGGCAAGCTGCCGAGCGCGTCTTGCAGTTGCTCCAGCGGCAAGCTTTCGCTACCGGCCTGGGCATTGGCGGTTTTCTTTTGCGCCGCCACATTGGAAGCCACAACGGGAGCCTCGCTCTGGGTGGCGACGACGGGCTTGAACTGCCGGGTTATTTCCATGATTGCGTCCAACGAAGGTGGTTACAGAGCAACAGGCGACCGTTTGTATGCGCCACTTAAATCGATCTACGAAAAAAATTATGACACCTGCGCACGCCACCACGCCTGCGCGGCCAGGCCGTCCTGAATCTTTTGCTCCTGGCGCGCCAGCAGGTCTTGCCACTGACTCATTTTGCTGTCGATCAGTTGGGTAATGACTTTCTCGTTGCGCATGGCCCGCAGCAACTCGGCCTGAATGCGTCCGAGAAATTCTTCCGCCACCCCCAGCTCGCGGCGCTGCAGTTCAAGCATTTTGAACAGCGTGGCTTTGTACTGCTGCTGGTTACTGCATTGCAACGAGGTGGTGACCGGCACGCTAAAGCCACACAGGCGGCTTAAGCCGGTGATGTTGTTGCGGTAGCGCTGGCACAGGTTGCGCTGATAGTTCACCCGGCCCATCACTTCCTGCACCTTGCTGCCACGCAAACTGGCCAGGCGCGCGAGTACGTTGATCTGCTCTTTCATGGCTATTTGAGGATGCTCTGCAAAGTGGCGATGCTCACGCCCAGTTCACTGCCCTCGCCCACTTCCTGACGCAAGAAGCGCTCGAGGGCGGGAGCCAGTTGCACCGAGCGGTCGGTTTTGCTGTCCATGCCCGGGGTGTAACCACCGAGGGGAATCAGCTCTTTGATCTTTTCAAAGGTGCTGTAGAACTCTTTGAACGCACGCGCGGCACGCTGCTGCGGCACGGCGCTGACCTGGGTCATGCAGCGGCTTACCGAGGCGCTAATGTCGATGGCCGGGTAATGGCCCACATCGGCGAGCCGGCGCGACAGCACGATATGGCCGTCGAGAATGGCGCGGGCGCAGTCGACGATGGGGTCTTGCTGGTCGTCGCCTTCGGCCAGCACGGTATACAGCGCGCTCAGGCTGCCACGGGCATCGGCGCCATTGCCGGCGCTTTCCACCAGCTCCGGGAGCATGCCGAACACCGACGGCGGATAGCCTTTAGTGGCCGGCGGCTCGCCCAGGGCCAGGGCGATTTCGCGCTGGGCCATGGCGTAACGGGTGAGCGAGTCCACCAGCAGCAACACGTCGTTGCCCTGGTCGCGAAAATACGCAGCGATGCTGTGGCACAGCTCGGCGGCCTTGAGGCGCATCAGCGGCGATTCATTAGCCGGAGCCACCACCACCACGGCCTTGCGCAGCCCTTCTTCACCCAGGGCATGCAGAATAAATTCCTGTACCTCACGGCCCCGTTCGCCGATCAACCCGACCACCACCACATCGGCCTTGGTCTGCCGGGTGATCATGCCCAGCAGCACGCTTTTGCCCACGCCGCTGCCGGCAAACAGACCAACCCGTTGGCCTTTGCCGACGGTGAGCAAGGCGTTGATGGCGCGTACGCCCACGTCCAGCGCTTCGGTGACGGGCCGGCGTTTCAGTGGATTGACCCGTGGCAGTTCGGTAGGCAACGGATCGCGGCCAGTGAGTTTGCCAAGTTCGTCCAGCGGCTCGCCGAGGCCGTTGACCACCCGGCCCAGCCACGAATCGTCAATGCGCAGCGCAGTTTCTTCCTCGGCCGGAAATACCCGCGAGCCGGCGGTCAGGCCCATGGGTTTCTTGAATGGCATGAGGTAGGTGATATCGCGGTTAAAACCCACCACCTGGGCTTCCAGCAGCGTGCCGTCGGCTTGTTCGACCATGCAGCGCTGGCCGGTCATGCGCCGGCAGCCGAGGCTTTCCAATAGCATGCCGGACACCCGCACGAGGCGGCCGCTGACCTTTGCCAGTTGTACCGAGTCGAGCGAGCGCAGGGCTTCGTCGAGTTTGAACGCCTCGCCCAGGGCCATGATCAGGCCTCGCCTTGCACGTGGTCAGCGAGGGTTTCCATGCAGCTGTCCAGGCGCTGCTGGCAGCCGATATCGGCTTCGGCCTGCGCGGTGACCACGCGGCATTCGCCTAGCCCCAAGCGTTCATCAGGAATCAGCCGCCAGGCGCTGGCCCGTTCCGGGGCCAGTTCCTTGATGCGCGCGCACTCTTCGGGGTTGAGCAGAATCTGCACGTCGCCCTGCTCGCCCGGCATGGCGGCCAGCGCCTCTTCGGCCAGGCTCAGCAGTTGGGTCGGGTGCAAGGTCAGCTCGCAGCGAATCACTTGCTTGGCGACCTTTTCCACCAGCTCGAGCAATTGCTTTTGCTGCGAGCGTTCGAAGTCCTGGGCAAAGCGTTGGAACTCGGCAGCCAGCGCATCCAGTGGCCGGGCGGCGGCATCGAAGGCTTGGCGACCGTCAGCGCGGCCTTCTTCGCGGCCGTTGCGCAGGCCTTCCTGGCGGCCCTGTTCAAAGCCCTCACGCTGGCCGGCGTCCTGGCCTTGTTGCAGGCCTTCGAGATAGCCCTTTTCCAGGCCCTGCTGAAAACCGTCGGCCACGGCGCGCTGCAACTGCGCCGGGTCGCCGTTCCAGTCGCCGCCGGGCAACGCATTGCAGCGAGGTGGAAAACGATACGGCCGCCAGTTGCGGCCTTCGCCTTTGAGCACTCTGGCCTTCATCAGTGGCGGCTTCATTCGACAGTGGCCTCACGGAACAACTGCACCTGCAACTCGCCTTCGGCGGACATTTCGCGCACCACGGCCATGATGTCTTTGCGCACCTGCTCCACGCGGCTCAAGGGCACCGGGCCCTGGCGGCGACTGATGGATTCCATCTGCTGCGCCTGGCGCTTGGGCAGCGCCCCCTGAATGGCTTTGACCAACGCCGGCTCCGCGCCTTTGAGGGCCACCACCCACTCTTCCAGCGGAATGGTTTCGAGCAGCACCTGAAGCACGTCCTGGTTTTGCCGAGAGAGGATGAAAAAGTCGTACATCTCGTCTTCGATGCGCGTCACCAGGCCTTCGTTGTGGGCGCGCAAGAGCTCGAACATCTGGTTTCGGTCGCCCTTGAAGCGGTTCATGATGTCCGCCGCCTGTTTGACCCCGCGCACTTGCGAGCCCTGGGTGGACAGCACACTGAGGCTGCGATCAATCAACTGTTCCAGCTCGGCAATCACGTCGCTGTTCACTTCGCTCAGGTTGGCGATGCGATACAGCAGCTCGTCCTGGCGTTCCACCGGCATGCATTCGAGTACATCGGTGGCCATGCCCGGCGGCAGAAAAGCCAGGAACACGGCCTGCATCTGCGCGTGTTCCTTGGCGATCAAGGCGGCAAACTGGCGTGGGTCGATCCACTCCATCTTGGCCATCTTGGCGCGAATTTCTTCGCCGTAGATGCTGTCCAGCAGGTTGCGGGTAATGTCGCTACCCAAGGCCTTGCCGAGCATGCCGGAGAGGTAATGGCGCGAGGCGCCCTTGATGCTGCTCTGCTCTTTGTAGTCTTCGAAAAAACGGCCGATCACATCGGAGACCATCGGCTGCTTGATATTGGACAGGCGCGCCATGGCCTGGCTGATACCAATGATTTCTTCGCGCGTCAGGTGCTTGAGCACGCCGGCGGAAATGTCGTCACCCATGCTCAGCATCAAAATCGCGGCCTGCTCCATGGAATTGATCGCACGGGCGGCAGGGCGCGGCTTGAGGGCACGGCCGTCGTTAGGCGGGTTTGAGATCTCGGTCATTTCGGCCTATCCAGTGTTTGATCACTTCCGAGACGCGCTCGGGGTCGTTTTTCGCCAGCATCTGCAAATGCTCCACCTGCATCTCCAGGCCGGAGCCCGGCGCTGGTAGGCGGATTTCCGATAGCGGATTCAGCTCGCCAAGGATGTTGATGCCGTGCAGCGCATCCTCGGCTCGTGGGGTGGGGTTCAGGTGCATACGCCGCTCCCCTTCACGGGCCAGCATCAGGTCGGGGTCACTGGCATCGGGCAGCGCCGGTAGTTGCGTGCGCTGGGTAAGGTTGCGCACCACAGGGCGCACCACCATCAGCAACAACAGCAGGCTGATCAGGCCGAACACACCGAGTTTGATCAGCGCCAGCACTGAGTCTTTCTCCCACCACGGCAACTCTTCGGCCGGGGCCAGCTCGCCTGCGGTAAACGGGAACACGCTCAACGTCACGCTATCGCCGCGTTTTTCGTTAAAGCCGACGGCGCTTTTGATCATGGCTTCCAGGTCGCTGCGGGCCTTGTCGGTCCAGCCACCTTCGGCGGCGTTTGCGGCATTGAGCACCACCGCCACACTCTGCTGACGCAGGGCGAATGCGGGGTATTTGATATGGGTGACGCTCTGGTCAAAATCGTTGTTGCGGGTGCTTTCGTTGCGCGTCGAGGTGGCCGCCTTGTTCTCGGTTTTCAGCGCTTCGGCGGTGTTTGCCGCTTTCGGGTCGGTGGCTTTCGGGTCGGCCGGCGTCGGCACCGGGCGGTTACTGAGCGAACCCGGTACGCCGAGGGCGAGTTGGTCCAGCGTGGTTTCTTCGCGTATCACTTCACTGCGCATGCGCGGCGCCTCGCCGTAGGCCTGGAAGGTCTCTTCCTTCTGGCTGAAGTCGATATCGGCGGCCACGCTGATGCGGTAGTTGTCGTTGCCCAGAATCGGTGCCAGCACCTGCTCGATATTGGCCACGGCTTTTTGCTGGTAGTCGTCCACCACTTCCCAGTTCTGCGACGGCCCGCTCCAGGCGCCGATGCCGCGCGAGAGCAGCGCGCCATGCTGATCGACCACGCTGACGTCTTCGGGTTTGAGTTGCGGCACGCTGGCAGCCACCAGGTTGACGATGGCGGCGACCTGCTCGGGCTTGAGCTTGTAGCCGGGGTTGAGCTGCAGCATCACCGAGGCTTTGGCCGGCGCGCGGTGGTTGACCACAAAGGAGCTGCTTTCTTCCAGCGCCAGGTGCACGCGAGCGTGGTCGATGCCTTTGAGGGCCATGACGGTTTTCGCCAGTTCCCCTTCCAGGCTGCGCTTGAGGCGCACGTCCTGTACGAATTGGCTGGTGCCCAGCGGCTCTTCCTTGTCGAACAGCTCGTAGCCGGCCGGCACCGCCACTTTTACGCCCTTGGCCGCGAGCAGCATGCGCGCCCGCGAAAGGTCCGCCTCACGCACCAGAATCTGCCCGCTCTGCGGGTGCAGGTGGTACGGCAGCGCTTCGGCGTCCAGCACCTGCATGGCTTCGGCGGCCGGAAAGCCTTCGCCAGCGCCGTAGAGCGGGCGGAAGGAATCGTTGTCACGCCATAGGGAATAGACCACCGCCACGGCAATCACCGCCGCCACGGCGGCCATGCCCAGCAAGGACAGGCGTGGATCAAGTTTGAAATTGGCCGGCAGCCGGCTTTTGATTTGCGCTAGCACGTTGGCTTATCCCACCCCGTTAAAGGGGCATTCTCATGATGTCGTCGAAGGCACCGCTGAGCTTGTTGCGCACTTGCAGCAAGGCGGTGAAGGACAAGCTGGCTTTCTGGCTATCGATCATGGCGCCCACCAGGTTTTCGCTTTCGCCGCTATCAACGGCGGCCATGGATGCGCTGGCTTTCACCTGCTCGGCATCCACCGCGCGCAGGGCCTGCTCGAAGGAGGCGCCGATGCTGGGTTGTTGTTGCGTACCCGGCAGCTGCATGGCAGGCCGGATGGCCTCGCCCTCGGCAATCTGGCTGAGCTGATTGAGCTGGCTGAGCAAGCCCTGTTGAACCGTGTTGATGGCACTCATGCTGTTTCTCCCTGACGTGTTAAACCGGCACCTGCACGCCTTGCTCACGCATGGCATTTAGGCGGTAGCGCAGCGCGCGAGTGGTCATGCCCAGGCACGCGGCGGCACGGGTTTTATGGCCGCCGCAGCGGCGGATGGTGTCGATCACATGTTGGTATTCGGCCCACTTGCCGCTGGCACGCAAGGCCGCCTTGCCGCCTTCGCCGGGGGGCAAAACGGCGAACATCGGCTCGGCCGCTGGCAGGCTGTCGAGGTTCAGGCCCAGGTCGCGCGGCTGAATAAACAGGCCGTTGCGCAGCACCAGAGCGCGTTGCAGGGTGTTTTCCAGTTCGCGGGCATTGCCGGGCCAGTCGTACGTGAGCAAGGCCTGGCACGCCTCGGCGGTCAGCAGGTTGTCGCTGTTTTCCTGCGGCGCGTATTGGCGAATAAACCGGCGCGCCAGCGGCAGCACATCTTCCTTGCGCTCGCGCAGCGGGCTGATATGCAGGGGCAGTACGTCAAGGCGAAACATCAGGTCGGCACGAAAGCGCCCAGCGGCGACTTCGGCCTGCAGGTCGCGGTTGGTGGCGGCGACGATGCGCACGTTAAGGGCAATTTCCTTGCGCCCGCCCAGGCGCTCCACGCGCTGTTCTTGCAGCACGCGCAGCAACTTGGCTTGCAGGCCCAGGGGCAATTCGCCGATTTCATCCAGCAGCAAGGTGCCGCCGTTGGCCAGTTCGAATTTGCCGGGTTGTGCGGTGACCGCACCGGTAAAAGCGCCGCGCTCGTGGCCAAATAAAATGGACTCGAGCATCTGCTCCGGAATGGCGGCGCAGTTGACGGCAATAAAGGGGGCATCGGCGGCAGACCGCTCGCCGTTAGTAGAGAAACGATGGATATAGCGCGCCATCAATTCCTTGCCGGTGCCGGTTTCGCCGGTAATCAGAATGGGCGCGCGGGTCAGGGCTACACGTTGCGCCATGGCGAGCAACCGGCGGCCGGCCTGGGAGCAGGACACAAAGCCTTCTTCGGCATTGCTGGCGTGTTCCTGGCGGCGCAGCAGTGCGGCCACTTGGCTTTCGCTGAACGGGGCCAGCAGGTAGTCGACGCAACCGAGTTCCAACAGCGCGGCGGCCTTTTCCTGGTCGGCGTATTCGACGATGGGCACCAGGCTGATCTGCCCGGTCTGGCGCAGCAAGGCGCCGGCCTGGGCATAGAGGTCGGCGGCGTTCTGGCCGCTGACAAATACGAACACCAGGCTCGCCGCAGCCAGGGCTGGCGCGTCCAGTTCCACAAAGCTGGCACAGCGCCGAACGCGGCAACCCTGGTCGGCCAACTGCTGGCGCAACAGGGCGTAACTGGCTTCGTCGCCATGCCCGATCACCACCACATGGCGGGAAACTGCAGGCACTTCGAAGTGCACGCGTGAAGTGTAATGCTGTGCGGGGCTAAGACTGTTCAAGGTCATTTACCTGTGGTGGTCGCTCATGCACTTGCAGCTGTTTATAACGGCACGCAAGTGTGAACGGGTAGCACGAAATATTTTTTCAATAACCCTTTAATACTTCTGTCACCAGGGTCGCCATTTGCATCTGCGCGGTAAACTTTTTAAGCGCCGCAGTTGAACTTTCGTGCAACTCGCCAAGTCGTATGTACGTCGCAGATCAGCTCGTAGGAAATACCCTACACAACAGTGACGCAATTCACGAAATTACTTGTTCTTAATTAAAATCAAGCGGGCGCAATGCCTGTCAAAAACAGCATTTGATTTCTATTGATTTAAATTTTCACCCCTCTCACGCCAGACTCCACCCCATGCCAGAGCAGCCCCATCGGGTTTGCGCGGCTATGTCGCGTTTGCGCCGCCGACCATTTCGGTAGCCACGCATCAGCACCCCTGAATCTTCTGCAGAGATCATCAGGTGGGTTCTGCGGGTAATTCAGGAATATGGCCTTAACTATGACTGGTCACTCTAAAGTCCATCACCGCGTGCCTGCGGAAAGTTTGACGCGGTTGAAACCGCACAAACTTGGACGGCACTACCACAAGATTCCTCAGCACATCTTCGAGGTGGCCAGCAAATACCCGCGCATTATTGGCGACTACTTTCTTCGCAATTACCGCATCAACCTGGAGCTGGTTAAAGTTGATGTATTGGAAGAGCGCGCAAGCGACCCGGACTGTATATATAAGTCCATCTACGGCAAGGTCGGTTTTGCCATTGACCGCCCGCTGTTGACCGAGGCGCTGGAGTGCTACTACGGCGGTACCGGCCTGCCCAGCGAAGAGGCACCGCCGGTGAGCACCTCCGAGCAGCGCATGCGCAATCGCCTGGGTATCGACGTCACCCAGATCTTCGCCCGCGCCCTGCTCTCGGGCTCGACCTTGGGCAACCTCACCCCGCACGAAAACGATTTCGACCCGGCGGTGTGGGAGTACGTGGCCGAGTTCACGTACTTGAGTCACCTGTCCGGCACCCAGTCTTCGATCTTCCTTTATCTGGATAACCAACTGGTCGACGAGCTGACCGCGCGCCTCAGCGGCCCGGCCAGCAGCACGTTGGCGGGCAACCCGGCCAAGCATATCCAGCACCTGCCGGTGCGCCTGGAATGTGTGGTGGCGGCGTTGCAGATGCCGCTGTCGCAGGTGCTCGCCTTGCAGGTCAACGACATCCTCATGGTGCGCCTGCTGGAGCACACCGAGGTGCGCATCAACCAGCACAAACTCTTCCGCGGCACCCTCTTCGAAGAAGACGGCTCCCTCTTTGTTACCTCGCTTGAGAGTGTGAAAACCCCATGAACGGCCAACTTTCGGATAACGATTTCGAGTCTTTGATCAACGACGACGATCTGGCCACCGCCAGCACCGCCGCCGACACCAGCAGCAGCCAGGACAGCGGCGCGCACTTGCCGCAGCAGGACCTGAGTTTCTTCGGCCGCATTCCGGTGAATGTCACCCTGGAAGTGGCCTCTACCGAAATCTCGCTCAAGGAGCTGATGGATGTGGATGCCAGCAGCGTGATCGTGCTCGACAAACTTGCCGGCGAGCCGCTGGATGTGAAGGTCAATGGCGCGCTGTTCGCCAAGGCCGAAGTGGTGGTGATGAACGGCAGCTACGGCTTGCGCATCGTCGAGCTATGCGGCAACGGCATCAGCGATATCAAGCCATGACAGCCCGCCGCGCCCTCGCCCTGCTCGGCCTTGTGTTCGCGGCCCTGTGCCCGCTGGCGGCGCAGGCGGCCGGGGGCGAGATTTCGCTGCTGAGCCTGAATGACACGGCCAATGGCCAGGAAGTCAGCGTCAAGCTGCAGATTCTGATCGTCATGACCTTGCTGGGTTTTCTGCCGGCCATGTTGATGATGATGACCTGCTTTACCCGCTTTATCATCGTGCTGGCCATTCTGCGTCAGGCCATCGGCTTGCAGCAGAGCCCGCCGAACAACGTGCTGATCGGCATTGCCCTGTGCCTGACCATGCTGGTGATGCGCCCCGTGTGGCAGGAGGTGTACAGCACCGCCTATGTGCCGTTCGAAGCCGACCAGATCACCCTCACCCAAAGCCTTTCCATCGGCAAGGCCACCCTGTCGAAATTCATGCTGGCGCAAACCAGCAAGAGCGCGCTGGACACCATGGTGGCCCTGGCCGGTGAAACCGTGCCGGAGGACCTCAGCACCCTGGACTTCAGCCTGCTACTGCCCTCCTTCGTGCTGAGCGAACTGAAAACCGCCTTTCAGTTGGGCTTCATGATTTTCATCCCCTTTCTGGTCATCGACCTGGTGGTGGCCAGTGTGCTGATGGCGATGGGCATGATGATGCTGTCGCCGATGATGATCTCGCTGCCGTTCAAGCTGATGATCTTTGTGCTGGTCGACGGCTGGGCATTAACCATGGGCACGCTGTCTTCCAGCGTGCAGCCATTTTAGGGACGGCCCGGATGATTACGCCCGAAAGCGCTGTAGAGATTGTGGCCAACGCCGTGCATATCGTGGCGTTGATCGTCTGTGTGCTGGTGGTGCCGAGCCTGGTTGGCGGCCTGATCGTCAGCGTGTTCCAGGCTGCCACGCAGATCAACGAACAAATGCTGAGCTTTCTGCCGCGCCTGCTGATTACCCTGGGCATGCTGGTGTTTGCCGGCCACTGGATTGTGCGCACGCTGTGCGACCTGTTTATTCAGACCTTCAAGAACGCTGGCGGGATGGTCGGCTGACTGCCATGCCTGCCAGCGAATCGATCTTTCAGGCCGGCCATTACCTGCAGCAGATGCAGGTGTACTGGTGGCCGTTCTGCCGGATTCTGGCGCTGTTCAGCATGGCGCCCATCTTCAGCCACAAGGCGCTGCCCAAGCAGGTGCGCATTCTGCTGGCTCTGGCCGTCACTCTGGCCCTGGCCACCGCCCTGCCGCGCATGGACAGCATCGACCCGCTGTCGGCCAAAGGCCTGCTCACTGCCCTGGAGCAGATCGCCATCGGCATTCTGCTCGGCGTTGCGCTGCAGCTGGTGTTTACCGTGTTCACCCTGGTGGGCGATGTGGTGTCGACCCAGTTGGGCCTGAGCATGGCGGTGTTCAACGACCCGATTAATGGCGTGTCGTCCTCTTCGATCATGTTCCAGCTGTACTTCGTGCTACTGGTGTTTTTGTTTTTCGCCATCGACGGCCACCTGCTGGCCGTCAGCGTGCTGTACCAGAGCTTTATCTACTGGCCGGTGGGCAGCGGCTTGCATTACGACGGCTTTGAAACAGTGATTTACGCCTTGAGCTGGGTGCTGGCAGCGGCAGTGCTGATCACCCTGCCGCTGGTGTTCTGCATGGTGCTGGTGCAGTTCTGTTTTGGCCTGCTCAACCGCGTATCGCCGACCCTCAATCTGTTTTCACTGGGCTTTCCGATGTCGATTCTGGTGGGCCTGCTGTGCATTTACCTCACCCTGCCCAACCTGCCCGACAGCTACCTGCACTTGAGCCGCGAGTTGCTGAATAACATCGGCCAGTTGCTGCGTGGAGGTGCGCGTGTCTGAACAGAATAGCGCCCAGGAAAAGACCGAAGACGCGTCCCAGCAGAAGCTGAAAAAGAGCAAGCAGGACGGCCAGAGCGCGCGTTCCAAAGACCTCTCCACCACCATCTCGCTGATGGTGACCTTGGTGGTGCTGAAGTTCAGCGCGATGTATTTCTACGAGGGCATTCGCCAGAGTTTTTCCCTGGCGTACCTGGACCTGCGCCACAGCGAAATGGGCCTGGACGACCTGGACCTGATCCTCACCCACAACCTGCTGCTGTTTATGCAGATTCTATTGCCGCTGCTGCTGACTCCGGTGCTGGTAGTGCTGTTCAGCCTGGTCCCCGGCGGCTGGGTGTTTTCGGCAAAAAACTTCAGCCCCAAACTCAGCAAGCTCAACCCCATCAGTGGCCTGGGCCGCATGTTCGGCATGCAGAACTGGGTGGAGTTGCTCAAGTCGTTGGCCAAGATTGCTGTGCTGGTTACGGTGGCGTACCTGCAGATCATTCACGCCGTGCCCAAGCTGATCGCCCTGCAACGCAGCGACCTGCCCACCGCCATCGGCAGCGCGTTCAGCATGACCTACGACCTGATTCTGGTGCTGATGGCGGTGTTCATCCTGTTTGCCGTCATCGACATTCCGCTGCAGTTTTTCTTCTTCCGCAAAAAGCTGCGTATGACCAAGCAGGAGCGAAAGGAAGAACACAAAACCCAGGAAGGCCGCCCCGAGGTCAAGGCGCGGATCAAACAGGTACAGCGCCAGCTCGCGCAGCGGCAGATCAACCGCGTGATCAAGAAAGCCGACGTGGTGATCGTCAACCCGGTGCACTTTGCCGTGGTGCTCAAGTACGACCCGAAGAAAGCCCAGGCGCCCTTTGTGCTGGCCAAGGGCCTGGATGAAACCGCGCTGTATATCCGCAAGATGGCCAACGCCCACCAACTGGACGTGATCGAAGCGCCGCCGCTGGCGCGCGCCATTTACTTCACCACCCAGGTCAACCAACAGATCCCGGCGCAGCTGTACAAGGCCGTGGCCCACGTATTGACCTACATCCTGCAGCTCAAGGCTCACCGCCAAGGGCGCCGCAGCGCGCCGGTACTGGCGCGCAACCTTGAAATCCCCGATGAATTGCTGAGCCGAGTATCACCATGAACCTACTGCAGCAACTGACCCTCACCTTGAAGAGCGGCCGCATCGCCATTCCGCTGCTGGTTCTGGCCGTGCTGGCGATGATCATTCTGCCGCTGCCGCCGCTGCTGCTGGATGTGTTGTTCACCTTCAACATCGGCCTGGCGATTCTGGTGCTGCTGGTGAGCGTGTCGTCGCGCCGGCCGCTGGATTTCTCCCTGCTGCCAACGGTGATTCTGATCACCACCTTGCTGCGCCTGTGCCTGAACGTGGCCTCCACGCGGGTGGTATTGCTCGACGGCCATACCGGCACCAACGCCGCGGGCAAGGTGATCGAGGCCTTTGGTGAGGTGGTGATCGGCGGCAACTTTATCGTCGGCATGATCGTGTTCGTGATTCTGATGATCATCAACTTCATGGTGATCACCAAAGGTGGCGAGCGCATCTCCGAGGTGACAGCGCGCTTTACCCTCGACGCCCTGCCCGGCAAACAGATGGCCATCGACGCCGACCTGAACGCTGGCCTGATCACCCAGGACGAAGCCAAACAGCGGCGTGCCGATGTATCCAAGGAAGCCGACTTTTACGGCGCCATGGACGGTGCCTCCAAGTTCGTGCGCGGCGATGCGGTGGCCGGCATTCTGATTCTGCTGATCAACCTGTTCGGCGGCGTGGCCATCGGCGTGATGATGTACGACCTGCCAGCCGGCGAAGCCTTCCGCCAGTACGCCTTGCTCACCATCGGTGACGGTCTGGCCGGGCAGATTCCGGCGCTGCTGCTGTCTACCGCCGCGGCCATTATCGTTACCCGCGTAAACGAATCGGCGGAAATCACCAGCCTGGTGCAGAAGCAGATGCTGGCCTCGCCGCCGCTGCTGTACACCGTGGCCGGCATTGTGCTGATTCTCGGCCTGGTGCCGGGCATGCCGCATATCGCCTTTATCGGCTTTGCCGCGCTGATCGGTTTTATCGCCTGGCGCGTGGCCCGTGCCGAGCCGCCGATGGAAGCAGCCACCCTGGAACAGGCCGAAGCCATCAGCAAAGCCATGGACCAGGAGCGCACGCAGAACCTGGCCTGGGAAGATATTCCGCTGGTGGAACGGCTGTCGATTTCGCTGGGCTACAAGCTGGTGGGGCTGGTTAACGAAGCGTCCGGCTCGCCCTTGCCACAGCGGGTGCGCGGGGTTCGCCAGACGCTGTCGGAAAGCCTCGGCTTTCTGCTGCCCGAAGTGCAGATTCGCGACAGCCTGCGGCTCAAGGCGGCGCAGTACAACATTCATATCAACGGCGAACGCATCGACGGCGCCGAGCTGCATGCCGATCGTTTGATGGCGATTCCAGGCGCTGAGTTATACGGCGAAATAGACGGCATTCTCGGCACCGACCCGGCGTACCGCATGCAGGTGGTGTGGATTCTGCCGGCCGATAAACCCCGCGCCCTCAACCTAGGGTACCAGGTGATCGACTGCGCCAGCGTGATTGCCACCCACCTGAACAAAGTGGTACGCGAACACCTGCCGGAAATCTTCAAACACGACGACGTCGACCACCTGATGCAACGCCTGGCCGTGCAGGCTCCCAAGCTGGCCGAACACCTCAAGGGTGCGCTGAGTTTTACCCAGCAGCACAAGGTGTACCGTCAATTGCTGCTCGAAGAAGTACCGCTCAAAGATATCGTCACCATTGCCACCACCCTGCTCGAAGGCAGCGAAACCACCAAAGACCCGGTGCTGTTGGCCTCTGACGTACGCTACGCGCTGCGCCGCAGCATTGTCGGCGGCATTGCCGGTGAGCGTCGGGAGCTGTCGGTGTTTGTGCTGGAGAACGCCCTGGAAAACACCTTGCTCAGTGCCTTGAGCATTGCCCAGCAAGCCGGGCCGGTGAGCCTGGACAATATTCCGGTGGAGCCCAATTTGCTCAACCAATTGCAGAACGCGATGCCGGTGGTAAAGGAAAAACTGCGCAAGGATGGGCATCCGCCGATTCTGACCGTGATGCCGCAGTTACGGCCGCTGCTGGCGCGCTATGCGCGGGTGTTTAGCCCGGGGCTGCATGTGCTTTCGCAGAATGAGATTCCGGAGAAGGTGGCGGTCAATATTCTCGGAAGCCTCGGTTAGACGGCGTAGGGCGAATATCGCCTCGGGCGATATCCGCCGATACACACCGGCGTAACGGCGGATATCCGCTATGCGGATATTCGCCCTACGTGATTGGCAGCCGGCCGGGCCTCACACTTTCTGGCTCCGCGAAAGCACCAACGTCGCCTTCAACGAATCCACCAGATCGGTATACGCCTGCGCCGGTTCGCTTAACGCAAAGCCCTGCTCAAACCGTCCCGAGCGTCCGGTCTTGCGTGACCACTGACAAATCACCGACGCCTCCACCAGGCGAAAGCGCGCGGCGCTGATGGGCACTTCGATGCTTACGGCATACACCTGCCCCACCAGAATCGGCAGTTCGGACATCAGCCGAAAACCGCCGGCGGAAATGTCCGCGATCAGGCCCAGCGAATCTTCAGTATTGCGAAGAAGCACCTGCATACGGTTGGCAGGCCGAAAGGTGACGCGAGTGTGTTGGCGCATGCTTGGTTCTTGTATTCCCCACCGGCCCGCCTTCCTGGCAGCACCGCACGGCAGTCTTCGACCACACCTCGCACGCTGCGAGGCAACTCCTCAGAGCCTGGTGAAAAAACAGGCCACAGAGGAAAAGGCGACCCAACGCGCGAAACAATTAAACGCCTGATCATTTTTTTTCAGCGTTTTTTGGCCATCGCCGGTTTCCCCATCGCTGCCATCAACAATCTCAATAAGCCCGGCGTGCTACTGACGGCTAAGCTGCCTCCCATACCGCATTCAGCCTTTGCACGGAGCAGCCCCATGAGCGACACCCTCCCCGCCCTCGATGATGAAACCCTGGCCTTTGCCGAACGTGTTTTCGACGCGGCCAGAAGCGGCGCCACGGCCGAGCTGCAGGCGTTGCTGCAGCAGGGTTTGCCCGCCGACTTGCGCAACCACAAGGGCGACAGCCTGGTGATGCTGGCCAGCTACCACGGCCATCTGGAAACGGTGGCCATGCTGCTCGACCACGGCGCCGACGCGGACCTGCGCAATAACAACGGGCAAACGCCGCTGGCCGGCGCCGTGTTCAAAGGCAACCTGCCGATGCTGGAGCTGCTGCTGGCCAAGGGCGCCGATGTGGAAGGCGCCACCCCGGACGGTAAAACCGCGCTGATGATGGCGGCCATGTTCAACCAGGGCGCGGCCATCGACGTGCTGCTGGCCCACGGCGCCAACCAGCAGGCGCGCGAACAGGGCGGCCTGAGCGCGCTGGATCTGGCCCAACGAATGAACACAGCGCAAGCGCTGGAACGTTTGCAAACGGTCTGATGCGGGTTGAATACGTTGGCAATTCGGGTAGGCTCGTGGCCTTTCTTATAAGGAGTTTCTGCCATGCCTAAAGCCACCGCCCGCCACATCCTGGTTTCCAGCGAAGCCAAGTGCAATGAACTGAAGGCCGCTATCGAAGGCGGTGCCGACTTCGCCCAGGTTGCCAAAGACAACTCCAGCTGCCCGTCCAGCCGTCAAGGCGGCGACCTCGGCTCGTTCGGCCCCGGCCAGATGGTTAAAGAATTCGACACCGTGGTGTTCAGCGCGCCGGTAAACGTGGTGCAGGGCCCGGTGAAAACCCAGTTCGGCTACCACTTGCTGGAAGTGACCAGCCGCCAGGACTGATCCTGCCGCCAACGCCCCGGGTGTGCTTTACGTAAGCGCGCCCGGGGCGTTTTTGTTTGCGCGTTTCGAGCGGCCGACGGGCGGTTTAAACGCAAGACGTTCTCATTGATTGCATATTGACCTGTGGCAAGTGGATGCCGTGGGGGCCGCCGTATAACCGTGCGACTCACACGTCTTAGCCCATGAGGTCAGCATGAAACTTACATCCGCAAGCATCTGCACCGCCGCCGACAACCTGAAGGGTTTTGTTGGCTTCAACACGAAAACCGGCCAGCACCTGGTGCGCTTCAGCGAGGACTCCTTTGGCCTCGACGTGGTGGAAAGCAGTATTACCCCGACTTGCGAATTCGTCTGGGTGCAGGTCGAAGGCGACCTGATGACCCTAAGCCGCGATTGCCTGCAACTGCTTCTGGACCAGAACATCGACGACCGCCTCGACCTCGCACCTGAGCTGCACGTGTACATGCGCCGTCGCGACCTGCCAGAAATTCGCGCCGAACGCCGCTTGCAAAAAACCTGCAGCGGCGACTGCCGGAACGGCTCCTGCAAAAACGGCCATACCCACCACGAATCAGCCGAACGGCTGCCCACCATTACCCTGCTGTAACCCGCCTTGGGCTAAATAAATGGCTACGCCCTGTCGAATTGCCGCGCTGGCATTCGACCAGGGTTGTAGGCGCTGAACCCAGCGCCCCGACACTTAGGAGTGACCACCATGGTTCGGGACATTTTCGTCAACCTGCCGGTAAAGCATCTGCCCAAGGCCATCGCTTTTTTTACCGAGCTTGGCTTTACCTTCAACCCGCAATACACCGACGACACCGCCACCTGCATGATTCTGGGCGAGCACATGTACGCCATGCTGCTGACCGAGGAAAAATTCCAGGGCTTTACCCCCAAGGCTCTGTGCAACGCCAAAACCCATAGTGAAGTGCTGACCTGCCTGGCAGTGGCGAGCCGCGAAACCGTGGATGACCTGGTGAGCAAAGCGCAGGCCGCCGGTGGGCGCACCTTGAGCGAGCCGAAGGATTACGGGTTTATGTATGCCCATGGCTTTGAAGACCTGGACGGGCATATCTGGGAGTTGGTTGCCATGCAGGACGAAGCGGCTGCCTGAACGCCGGGCAACAAAAAGCCCGGCCAGTGCCGGGCTTTGAAGGGGTGAAACCTGGCCGAGAATCAGGCCAGGGTGTGCGCTTGCAGACGATCAGCACCACCTTCAGCAACGGTGTTGGTGCGATCGGCACCACCTTCAGCTACGCGGTTGAAACGTTCTGCGCCGCCTTCAGCAACGGTGTTGGTACGGTCGGCACCGCCTTCAGCAACGGTGTTGGTACGGTCAGCACCACCTTCAGCAACAGTGTTGGTACGGTCAGCACCACCTTCGGCAACAGTGTTGGTGCGGTCAGCACCACCTTCGGCAACAGTGTTGGTGCGGTCAGCACCACCTTCAGCAACGGTGTTGGTACGGTCAGCACCACCTTCAGCAACGGTGTTGGTACGGTCAGCACCACCTTCGGCAACAGTGTTGGTGCGATCAGCGCCACCTTCAGCTACGCGGTTGAAGCGTTCTGCGCCACCTTCGGCAACGGTGTTGGTACGGTCGGCACCGCCTTCAGCAACTGTGTTGGTGCGATCGGCACCACCTTCGGCTACGCGGTTGAAACGTTCTGCGCCGCCTTCGGCAACACGGTCCAGAACCATGTAGCCGCCTTCGTATGCGATGCGGTGATCTTGTTGCAGACGGTCAGCGCCACTTTCGGCGTGGGCAGCTGGCAGGGTGAACAGACCAGCGATGAACAGTGCGGCGAATGCTTGAGATTTCATGATGGTGCTCCAGAAGATTGGGGTGGCGTAAGTGAGTACGGGGCCAATCTTACGGATCGCCAGCTGATTAAAAAGTGAACGCTCGCGATAGCTGTCATCGATAGGAATGATAGCGGTGAAATATATTAATTATCAGTTGGTTAGGTGCTTTTCAAGCTCGTAGGGTGTGCTCTGCGCACCGTTGCGGTCGCGCAGAAATCGCAAGGTGCGCCAAGCGCACCCTACGAAAAGCGGCACACCCTCTCACGGCCTCAGAGCAGCGTCTTCACCGCAAACGCACCGCCGGCCGCCAGCACCACCGCCAGCACGCCAAGCAGCAATTTGTTCAACGGGCGCGCTTCAATCACTTCTTCTTGTTGAGCGGCATTGGCAGCAGCCACTTTCATGGGATTGACCGTCGCCGCCTGAACCGCGGGCTTCACCGCCGTGGGTTTGACCACGGTCATAAACAGCGTGGCGTCTTCGTCGTCGGTCTGGGTTACGTCTACCTTCGGGCCAATCACCAGCAAGGTGACCGAGCCCATGCGCACCTGGTCGCCCGGTTGCAGCACGGCCATGCCGACTTTCTGGTGGTTTACAAACACACCATTGGCCGAAGCTAGGTCCTTGATTTCCAGCACTTCGTCTTTAAGGAAAAACTCAGCGTGGCGACGCGACAGCTCCAGGTCGGCAAAACACATTTCGCATTTCACCGAGCGCCCGAAGGTCATCGAGCCGGTGACGTGGAATTTGTGCCCCTGGTGCTGCTCACCGGTAATTACCTGCAAGAACCAGCGCCGCGCGGCGGCCGGCTTGGGTTTGCTTTTGGCCGGGTCGATCAGGGTCAGTTCCAGGCTGCCCAGGCGCACGATGTCGTCCGAGCGCAACTGATAGCGCGCGTTCACCCGTTCGCCATTGACGAAGGTGCCGGCGGCCGTGCCGCAATCGGTGAGGTAGTAAAGGCCGTGGTCCTGGCGGATTTCCGCGTGGAAGGGGCTGATGTCGGTGTCGGCCAGCACCAGATTGTTGCGGCTGTCCTGGCCAATGGTGAAACGCTCGTCGACCAACCAGATAGGGGCCTGACGGTTGTCGCTGAAATGAATCCTGAGCATATACGGCACGACCTTGAGAAATGACAGCCAGCGGAGGCCAGATAATCCCCCGCGCACCGCCCGCCGGGGCGTTACGCAAGCGAAGTATCACTTTGCCACTAGTTGAAGAGTTTATTCCACAAGCGTTTGACTACGTTCGGATTTTTTTCTTCGCTTGGCGCAGCCGGCGCACTGCTGGGGGCGGTATTGCGCACCGGCACCACGGCGGCCGTAGCGGCCTTTTTCTTCGCTGCAGCGCGTGCCGCAATGGCTGCCTGGGTTTTGCGCACGCGCTCGTCGTGGCCGTCCAGGCTTTTCAGCAATTTCTCGTTATCGGGCTGGGCTTCCAGGCCGCTCTTGACCAACTGCAAGGCCTGGTCGAACTGCAACTTGTCGTAGGCCACTTCGCTCAAGTCAAAAAAGCGCTCGGCCACTGCCTGCAAACCGGTAAGCGCCTGCTCGTTGCCCGGCGACCAGCCCAGCACTTGCTGGTAGTAGAACACCGCATTGTTGCCTTCGGGTTGCAGCAGCTTGTCTTCGCTGGCGGCCTTTTGCGCCAGGTTAAGGCTGTTGGCGATGCGCGCTTGCAGCACCCGCTGCAGGCCATCGAGGGCGTCACTGTTGTTCTGGTCGATCAGCAGCACCTGGCGGTAGAAGTAGTCGGCGTTGTGCTCGGGCGGGTCAACCAGCTTGCCTTCGTTCAGGCTCAGTTCGCCCTGGGTTAAAAACTCGGTGATTTTCTGCTGTTGCTGGTAGTAGTAACCACCCACGCCGCCGGCGCCGACCACCAGTAGCAGACCCAACGCCACCATCCACAGCTTCGATTTGCCCTGCTGGGCTTTCGGCACAGTCGCATCCGATGCATTGGCTACCGCCAGCTTGGCGACACCCCGGGGCTTGTCCTTGACCTTGAGCTGCACCACCGGGGCAAGGCGGGTGTGGTCGAGGTCTTGCTCATTGAGTTCGGCGAGGCTGGCCAACAGCACATGGCAGTCAGCGAAACGGTCATTCGGGTCTTTGGCCAGCATGCGGTTGAGCAAAAACTGGTAGTGGCGCAGGTGATCGGGCAACTCCGGCGCGGGCATCTGTACATGATTCATCACCGTCTGGGTGTAACTGGCGCCCTTGTAAGGGTTAGTGCCCGTGAGCATCTCCAGCAGAATCACGCCGAGGCTGTAGATATCGCTGCGCGCATCCAACGGTTCGCACTGGGCCTGCTCGGGGCTGCTGTAGGCCGGGCTGCCGACGGCGACATTGAAGTGGGTAAGTTCGCTGTTGAGGTCCAGTTCCTTGGCGATGCCAAAGTCGGTAATTACCGCCGTGCCATCGGCGCGGAACAGGATATTGGCCGGCTTGATATCGCGGTGCACCATGCCTTTGTCATGCACTACGGCCAGGCCGCTGGCGATCTGCCGCACGATGGTCAGCGCGCGTTGCGCCTCGATTTTTTCGCCCTTGTGCTGGGCCAGATCGCCACCGGCGACAAACTCCATGGCCAGGTAATAACGGCCATCGGGCAGCTGGTCGATGTCATAAATGGTGATGATCGAGGGGTGATGCAGCGAGGCAACGATGTGCCCTTCTTTGATAAAGCGCTTGCTGAAGGCTTCGTCGTCGGCGCTGAGCAGCACCTTGATCGCCACCTGGCGATGCAACGACTCCTGGGTGGCCAGGTACACCTCGGCCATGCCGCCTTTGCCCAAACGGCCGTGCACCGAGTAACCGGGAATTTCTAGCAAGCTGTCATTCATAAGAAGGTGCGTGTCTTGTAGTTATCAGCCCGAAGGCTCTAGGTCAGGGGCGAGTGGAGCGTCGGCAGTGCCGCCCGTTGGTTCATAAATGCGCTCAGCGAACATTCTCTGAGATTCGGGGCATTTTCCAACAAATTGTCAGAGTTTTCCTAGATTCAAAAGTTTCCGCAGGAAACTTTGCGGGCGCTGATTCGCGCCGATTTGTTCCACGACTGCGAGGCCGATCACGATGCACGAAATATTGTCGCGCCCACCGGCCTCGTTGGCGCGGGCAATCAACTGTTCCACCAACTCGTCCAGGGTGCTCGCAGCGGCGCATAGCTGCTGAATCTGCTCATCGCGTACTTCGCCGGTAAGGCCATCGCTGCACAGCAGCAGTAACTCGCCTGGCGCCAGCGTGCCCTGTACCAGGCTGACTTCCAGCTCCAGCTCGGGCTGGCCCAGGCAGCGGGTGACCACATTGCGGCGCGGGTGATTGCGCGCTTCGGCCGGGCTGAGCTGGCCGCTGTCGACCAACTCCTGCACCAGGCTGTGGTCGCGGCTGACCTGCTCGATGCCCTGCCCGCTCACGCGATAAGCGCGGCTGTCACCGACCCAGGCCAGTTCGAACTGCGCGCCGGTGAATTTGGCAGCCACCAGGGTGGTGCCCATGCCTGCGGAGTCGGCGTCCTGCTCACCGGCGCAAATAATGGCGGCATTGCCGCTGTGTACGGCGCGCTCCAGGGTTTCGCCCTGTTGCACCGCTTCGAGCAGGGTGTCCAGCGCCAATGCGCTGGCCACTTCACCGCGCTGGTGGCCACCCATGCCATCGGCCACCGCCCACAGGCTCAGGGCCGGGCAGCAGAGCACCGCATCTTCGTTGTGCGAGCGCACCCGGCCACTGACCGAGAGGGCCGCATAGCCAAGCGAGACGGGAGCAAAGGGAGTGGGCATAAGCCGTTGGCAGTCCGGTTCGAAGTAAGTTGTAGGAAAAAGGACGCTGAATGATGCGACCCTGCTAGAGCCCTGTCATCGCTTTTACGCAAAAGTGTTAAACAGTCGAGCCTTGGCCATACGACAGGCAACTCGATTTGAGGGGGTGCGAGCCGGCGGCAGACCGACTAAAATCGGCAACCTTATTTCGTCGCCCTGGTTTTCCTGCCCCCAGGCAGCCCTAAACCGCGCCACGAGCCTTACTTACCCGTCAGAGCAAGAGAGCCAGCAATGGGCGCACAGTGGAAAGCCAAACCTAAAGAAGCCGCCGCCAACGCCAGGGGCAAGATTTTTGGCCGCCTGGTCAAGGAAATCATGATCGCCGCCCGTAACGGCGCCGACCCGGACCTCAACCCCAAGCTGCGTTTGGCCATCCACCAGTCGAAAAAGGCGTCGATGCCCAAAGAAACCCTGGAACGTGCCATCAAGAAGGGTGCGGGGCTGTTGGGCGACACCGTGACCTTTCACCACGCCACCTACGAAGGCTTCGCGCCGCACCAGGTGCCGGTGATCATTGAGTGCCTGACCGACAACATCAACCGCACCGTCGCCGAAATTCGCGTGCTGTTTCGCAAGGGCCAGATGGGCGCTTCAGGTTCGGTTACCTGGGACTTCGACCACGTGGGCATGATCGAAGCCAGCCCCGAAGGTGCTGCCGACCCGGAAGAAGCCGCTATCGAAGCCGGCGCTCAAGACTTTGAGCCGGCCGAAGAAGGCGCCACCTTGTTTATTACCGAGCCCACCGACCTCGACGCCGTCAGCCGCGCCCTGCCCGACCACGGTTTTACCGTGAACTCGGCAAGCCTGGGCTACCGCCCGAAAAACCCGGTGACTTCGCTGACCGAGGCGCAAATGGAAGAAGTTGAAGCCTTCCTTGAAGCGCTGGATAACCATGACGACGTGCAGAACGTGTACGTCGGGTTGTCGGGCTGATACCACCAAGGGCATCGCGGTTTTGGCCGTGATGCCTGCTCTCTTCTTTTAATACCTCCCCGGACTCCTCCAATGACCACCCCAACACCTTCGCCCGACCAGCCTGAACAACCGAGCGAAGTGGATGCCACCACCGCCCCTGCCGAAAAGAAAGCCGGTTTCAGCTTTCCCTTCTCGGCGTTTGCCAAAGGCGCGCAGGACAAAACCCAGTTGGGCTACAAGCCCATCGACAAGTCCAACCACGACAAGAAGCCGGGCCGCGCGCCCAATGGCACGCGTCGCTCGATGGGCAAACGTTGAGTAGCGTGGTCGCAGGCCTGCTGTTGAAGGCCAATGAAGCGCGCATCGTCACCCTGAGCGGCACGCGCGCCAGCCATAGCCTGGTGGCGGAAAAATTAAACAAGTTGGCCGTGGCGAAGAACCCCACCCGCGAAGACGTGGCGGCGTTTGTTCAGGCGCTGCAAGCATTCTGTGCGGCCAACAAGATTGAAAAGCTGGTGCTTAACCGCCGGGCCACAGCGGGCCAGGGTGCCGGCGGCGCCGGAACGTTTTTGCTTGAAGGCGTGCTGCTGGCCTGCTCGCCCGTGCCGGTGGACTTCGCGCACCCGGCCACTATGAAAGCTACCGACCGCAAGGCCGGCGACAGCAAGGCACAGAAGCCGACCACCATCGACTTGGGTAAAGCCTACGACCTGGCTTACGAAGGCTTGCTGTAGGCCGCATCAGCGCCAATAAAAAAGTCCGCCAGGCGCTCGATCAGCAGCGGTTTGCTATGGCTCAGCCAGCGCTTGGCCGCCCGCTCCTGCCACTCTTCGGCGCGGTCCAGGCTATGGCGCGGCACAAAGTCGGCGAGAAACAGGCCCAGGCTCAGCAGGTTGATTTCATGCCCGGCCAGGGTGATTTTTTCCAGCAGCTCATGCAGCGCCGCCCGCAGCTCCGGCGGCCAGTGTTGGCCGGCGCAGAGTTGTTCTTCCAGGGCGCGGCAGGTGTCGAGTTTTTCCAGCATGGCGCTCTCCATTTTTTAGGCCAGCACGGCGACCGACTTTACCTGGGCCCAAAGAGCCTGGCCGACTTTCAATTCAAGCTGATCCCGGGAAAAACGCGTGATCCGCGCCAAAAGGGGCGTGCCCTGCATATCCAGCTGCACCAGCACGTGGGCGCTGTTTTGCGCGGCAACCTCAGCCACCACGGTTACCGGCAACACATTGAGAATGCTGCTGTGGGCCGGTTTTTCCAGGGCCAGGCTGACATCCCGTGCCTGCACCTTGAAGCGCATCTGTTTGCCCACGGGCAGCGGCGCGTGGGCAACCTGAATACGTAACTCGCTGGCGGCAAACCCAAGGCTCAGCAATTGATAGTCGGCGTTGAACGCGCGCACCTGCGCCTGCACCACCACGCCGGCGTCGTCGCTTTGGGCCAGGGGCAAGTCCAGTCGCGCCATCAACTCGCTCACCGGGCCACTGGCAACAGCGCGGCCCTCGGCCAACAACACCAGATGATCGGCCAGGCGCGCTACTTCAGCCGGGGCATGGCTGACATACAGCACGGGAATATCCAGCTCGTCGTGCAGCCGTTCCAGGTACGGCAGAATCTCGTTTTTACGTTTGTGGTCCAGCGCCGCCAGCGGCTCGTCCATCAGCAGCAGCTTCGGGCTGGTAAGCAAGGCGCGCGCTATGCCGACGCGCTGGCGCTCGCCGCCGGACAGGTGTTCGGGCATGCGCTCAAGCAAATGATCGATGCCCAAGAGTTCGACGGCCTGGGCCAGCTTCACCCGCTGCGCTGCGCCGCCAATGCGCTTGAAACCGAACTCCAGATTGCGCCGCACCGTCAGGTGGGCGAACAGGCTGGCTTCCTGAAATACATAGCCCAAGGCACGTTGGTGCGTGGGCAGAAAAAAGCCTACGGCGCTGTCTTGCCACAGTTCGCCGTTTACCCGCAGGTAGCCGTGGTTGGCACGTTCAAGCCCGGCCACACAGCGCAGGCAAGTGGTTTTGCCGGAGCCGGACTCGCCAAACAAGGCAGTGACGCCGCGGCCGGGAATCTGCAGATCGACGTCCAGGCCAAAGCCTGAATAGTCGACTTTAAAGCGCGCGTCGATCATCCCATCGTCGCTCATCGAACTACCGCCTTTGTCCGGCCCTTGGCCTGCAACACCAGCAAGATAACGAAGGAGAACACCAGCATGCCCCCCGCCAGCCAGTGGGCCTGGGCGTATTCCATGGCCTCGACGTGATCGAAGATCTGCACCGACACCACGCGGGTTTTGTCCGGAATATTGCCGCCAATCATCAGCACCACGCCGAACTCACCAATGGTGTGGGCGAAGCCCAGAATGGCGGCGGTTAAAAAGCCTGGCCGGGCCATGGGCAGCGCCACGCTGAAAAACGTATCGAGCGGGCTGGCCCGTAACGTGGCCGCCACTTCCAGCGGCCGCTCGCCGATGGCCTCGAAAGCATTTTGAATGGGCTGCACCACAAAGGGCATGGAGTAGAAGACCGAGCCGACCACCAAACCTGCAAAACTGAACGGCAAAATGCCCAGGCCCAGGCTCTGGGTGAGTTGCCCAATAAAGCCGTGGGGGCCGAGGGTGATCAGCAGATAAAAGCCGATCACCGTCGGTGGCAACACCAGCGGCAGTGCCACCACGGCGGCCACCGGCCCCTTTAGCCGGGAACGGGTACGCGCCAGCCACCAGGCAATGGGCGTACCGATCACCAGCAAAAGCACGGTGGTAAGCGATGCCAATTGCAGGGTCAACCAGATCGCAGCGAAATCAGCGCTGGTCAATGACATCGGCAGAATTCCTCAGACCTTAGAGTTGGTAACCGTAGGATTTAATCACAGCAGCGGCCTTGGCACCGTGCAGGTATTCAACCAGCGCTTTGGCTGCCGCGCTGTCTTTGCCTTTGTTCAGAATGACCGCGTCCTGGTTGATCGGCTCGTGCAGGCTGGCGGGCACCAACCAGGCCGAACCGCTGGTGATCTTGCCGTCTTTGTACACCTGCGACAGCGCAACAAAACCCAGTTCGGCGTTGCCGGTGGAGATAAATTGCAGGGCCTGAGTGATGTTCTGGCCTTCAACGATCTTGGGCTGTACAGCGGCGGTCAGGCCCATTTTTTCCAGCACCTGGGTAGCAGCCAAACCGTAAGGCGCGGCTTTCGGGTTGGCGATGGCCAGGTGTTGGAAGGCGTTTTTCTTCAGCACGTCGCCTTTGTCATCCACATAGCCTTCCTTGGCCGACCACAGCGCCAGGGAACCAATGGCGTAGGTAAAGCGCGACCCCTTGACGGTCTCGCCCTCGCTTTCCAGTTTGGCAGGCGTGGTGTCGTCGGCCGCCAGGAACACGTCGAACGGCGCGCCATTTTTGATCTGGGCATAAAACTGGCCGGTAGCGCCGTAGGAAGCCACCAGCTTGTGGCCCGTGTCTTTCTCGAAATCAGCGGCCAGCGCCTGGATAGGGGCGGTGAAGTTGGCAGCCACAGCCACCTGGACTTCACCAGCAAAGGCACCGCTCAAGGCAAACGTGGCGGATAAGGCGACAACCAGGCGAGACATACGATGAATCATGGACAACTCCTTGTTTTTGGTTTTGCTGCGATGAGATAGCTCAACGCTTACGCTATATTCCTGAATATATAGCGCTAAGGGTAACGGCGGATAGCAGGACGGCAGATCGCCGGTGCCATGGCATAAGTTCGACTTGGAGCTAACCGAAATCGACTGCTTACTGGGCCAACCCGACAATGGTCCACATCTTGAAAATTTCTGACCTTAAAGTCAATTTTCAAAATGGGGCACGCCTAATCGGGTTGTGTAGTGCTAGACGATCCTGTCGAAGCTAGATCGGATGGCTGCGCCTATACCCAGTAAGAGAAGGTTTATTTTCGCGCGTGGGGCTCAGCCTCGATGCTTTTTATCTGATGCTAATATCCCCTGCCACCTAGAAAGAACTGACGCATTACCCATGAAACTCGAAGGTCAATTCTGGATTACCCACAACGGTAATGACGTCGCTGGCGAGGGCCGTATTGCGTTGCTGCGCGCCATCGACGCCACCGGCTCGATCAGCCAGGCGGCCAAGGCCGTGGGCATCAGCTACAAATTTGCCTGGGACTCCATCGACGCCATGAACGGCGCCTCGGGCAGCCCCCTGGTGCAACGCAGCGCCGGCGGCAAGGGTGGCGGCGGCACACGCCTGACAGAAGCCGGCCATGCGCTGATTGCCGCCTACCAGCGTTATCAACAGGAACACGCCCTGTTTTTGCAGCGCCTGGGCGATGACGCCGGGGTGTCCACGCTGCTGGAATTCATGGAGCGCCTGCGGATGAAAACCAGCGCACGCAACCAACTGTTCGGCACCGTGCTGGCCATCCATAACGGCGAGGTAAATGACCTGGTGGAGTTTCAACTCAACAGCGGCGACCGCCTCACGGCCTCCATCACCCACGACAGTACGGCACGCCTGGAACTGCAACCGGGCGCCGCCCTGCATGCGTTGATCAAGGCCTCGTGGGTGCAATTGGTCGCCGCCGACTACACCAGCGCCGAGCCAAGCGACAACCTCCTGCACGGCGAAGTGCAGCAGGTAACCCGTGGCTCGACCGACACCGAGGTGAGCCTGGAATTATCCGGCGGCGCCACGCTGGTGGCAGTACTCGGCAATGCCCAGGCCGATGGACTGGCGCTGACGGCGGGCAAACCAGTGGCGGCTCTGGTCAAGGCCGCGCATATGATTCTCGGACGGTTCTAAGCGCCACGCTGACCCAGGCCTACTCCCACCACGGGTAAAAGCTCGGCATGGCATTGGCTGACTGTGCGCTGTAGTCGGCCGGACGCTTGTCGAGAAACGCCTGCACCCCTTCCTTGCCGCCAGTTACGCTGGTGTAGAACATGCCCAGCGAGTCGACTTTGTGGGCTTCCAGCGGGTGAGGTTGCGCCGCGTTGCGGTACATCATCTGCCGCGTAAGGGCGATGGCTACCGGGTTGTATTGAGCAATGCGCCGGGCAATCTTGTAGGCCTCTTCCAGCAACTGGTCGGCCGGCACCACCGCTTTGACAAAGCGCCCCTGCAAGGCCTCTTCGGGCTTGAGAATATCGCCGCTGTATACCCATTCCAGCGCCTGGGAAATGCCCACGATGCGCGGCAAAAACCAGCTGGAACAGGCTTCCGGGACGATGCCGATCTTGTTGAACACGAATCCGATACGGGCGTTTTCCGAGGCCAGGCGGATGTCCATGGCGCAGGTCATGCTCGCGCCAATGCCCACCGCCGCACCGTTGATGGCGGCAATCACCGGTTTCTTGCAGTCGAAAATCGCCAGGGTTACGCGCCCGCCGGTATCGCGCACGCCGTCGCGGATGGCCGGGTCGTCGAGGCGGTTTTGCATGTCGTGCAGGGTGGGTTGCTGGCTTTCGTCCAGGCCGAATACGTTGCCCTCGACAGACAAATCCATGCCTGCACAGAACGCCCGGCCGGCACCGGTCACGACAATGGCGCGCACCTCGTCATCGTTGCTGGCGCGGTTGAAAGCGTCGATCAGCTCGTGGGCCATTTCCACAGTGAAGGCATTCAACTGCTCGGGGCGATTGAGGGTGAGGGTCAGAATCTGCTCGTTAACCTGATAGCTGAGGGTGCTGTAGGACATGGGCCGCTCCTGGCAAAAACCGATGGGGCCCCTATCATGCCTAGCCGCGCTGGCTGTGCACCGCCGATTAGTAGGGCATTTGTGCCAACGCACAGGCGGTAAATGTTTTAATCAGCGCGTTTTTTTATCAGCGAACTTGCAATGTCCGACCTCACTTTCAGCCTTCTGCCCGACGCAATGCAGCCGCTGCTGAACAAGTTCTACCGCGCCCATCAGAACGGTATGCAGGCCAAAACCGGTGACCAGATGTGGGTGGCCAAAGCCGGCGAGATTATCGGCGGCCTGTGCTTGCGGCCTGTCGCGCAGGACGCGGGGCTGTGGCTGACCGGGTTGCTGGTGGCTCCCGGCATGCGCCGGAAAGGGCTGGCCAGCCAACTGGTGAACACGGCGTGCAGTCAGGCCGGCGGCTCGGTGTGGTTATTCTGCCATCCCAGCCTTGCCGGCTTTTATAGCGCACTCGGGTTTGCCGAGACCGAGCACCTGCCGCAGCAGTTGGCCGAACGTTTGAACCGTTATCGGCGCAGCAAACCCCTGGTCGCCCTGCACCGCGATGGCCAACCTTTGGCCTGCACCGGCTGACTGCTACACTACGCGCCGGCGCCGCCCAGGCCGCCGCCCGCCCCACCTCGCTTGCGTGTCAGGAACAGCATGAAAATCGACAAAAAAACCGCCATCGCCCGCCGTAACCAGCAACTGGGCGGCGCAGTGCTCGGCGTCAACAACACGCACTTTGCGACCATCAACCTGAACAAGAACATCTGGTGGTTCGACATTCCCGTCGGGCGCCTGAAAATCGGTCAGTACGAATGGGTGCACCTGCTGATGCACAACCATGTCACCGATGAACTGCACCACCTGCGTGTACCTACTCTGTACCTGCGCACCCACGAGGAAGGTCTGGTAACCCGCAATAAAGGCAGCCGTAACGCCACCGTGAGCCTCGAACTCTCTGCCGACCGCGACTCCCTGTTTCAGGACGTACGCCCCACCGGCACTGGCGTGCGCTTCGCCGAGTTCGTACAAGCCTAAGGCCAGCTTTGCCCTTACATAACCTTTACACGCCGCTTCGGCACTTCGCTGTGTATCGCACGTCTTACAGATAACCCGGAATCAACTCACCGGGCATCAGGAGACCATCATGTTCAGTCTGCCCAAAGTTGCGCTGTTGCTCGGCAGCCTCGCCCTCGCCGGCCAGGCCTCCGCCCACGGTGGAGACGGTGGACCCTTTGTGCTCGGTGCAGTTGTCGGTGCTGTGGTGGGTGGCGCGGTTGTCGCCTCGCAGCGTGCCCCGGTTTACGTCCAGCCCGCACCGCCACCGCCCGTTGCCTACTACCCGCCGCCACAGCCGGTGTACGCGCAACCGGTGTATTACCAACCGGTAGTGGTGGAAGCGCCGCGCTATTACGGCCCCCGTTACTACGCACCGCCACCCCCACCGCCGGGGTATTACGCGCCACGGGGCTATGGCTATGGCCATCGCGGCCGCTGGTAATGCGGTACAAAAAAGCCCACCGATGCGGTGGGCTTTTTTTCGCCAGAAATAAATAAGGATCAGAATTTTCCAGCGTTCTTCACGAAATCTTCACATTTTCCGAGCAATACTCGAAGCAGCTGAAGGACCAGCACCTATCTGCAAACAGCCCGCCACCGTGCGGGCTTTTTGTTGCCTGCTGTTTTCTTGGTGCCCACGAACTCATTGCTTTTGGCGGGCAGAATCCTTAGAAGAATGTTCTGACTCATCCTAAAAACAATAGGTCGCCGCCAAGGAAGTCCTTCATGTCTGTAGCCGACACCCTGAAAAAACGCATCTCCACGCGGGCGTTTCTGGACAAACCGCTGGACGCCGAAACCGTCCATGCCTTGCTGGACGACGCGCGCTGGTCACCTTCGGGCGGGAACCTGCAACCCTGGAAAGTGATCGCGGTAGCCGGCAGTGAAAAATCCGCGCTGGAACGCCTCGCCGTGGAAGCCATCATGAAAAACCCCAAAGGCGAAGTCGGCGACTACCCGATCTACCCCGAGGGCCTGCAAGACCCCTACCGCGCCCGCCGCTACAAAATCGGCGAAGACATGTACGCCCTTCTCGGCATTCCCCGCGAAGACAAAGGCGCACGGCTGAAATGGATGTCGCGCAACTACCAATTCTTCGGCGCTCCCGTGGGCCTGTTTTTTGTCATCGACAAGGAAATGGGCAACGGCCAATGGGCTCATGTCGGCATGTTCATGCAATCGCTCGCCCTGCTCGCCGAAGAACGCGGCCTGGGCACCTGCATGCAGGAAGCCTGGGGCATGGCCCGCGACAGCCTGCACAAGCACTTCGGCCTGGCGGACAACGAGGTGGTGTATTGCGGCATGGCGCTGGGGTATCCCGACCCTGATGCCGCTATAAACCAGCTGCGTTCGGAACGGGCGAGCGTGGACGAGTTCACCAAATTCAGGGGCTTCTGATCGCGCGTCAGCCTACCGGATTGTCCGCGCCCCGCCGGGCGCGGGGCCTTCCTTGCTGCAGCCGTGGTTGGAAAAAAGCCTGAAAGCGGACTCGACAACAGGAAAATTAGCGATCTAGAATACTGTATATCCGAACAGTAAAAAGGATCTAGCTGAATGCCCAACGCCGCCCGCCAGCCCAGCCAATACGAGCTGCTTGCTACTCGCCTGCAGCGAATCATCAATTCCCCTGCTGCGCAGAAATCCAAGACTGCCTTGCTCTACAAGGCGCCGGATGAGTCCGAGGACGACTGGATACAGGTACTGCAGGAGATTGGCGAAACCGACAACGTGACCATCGCCTATCGCGATGATGGTGGCGTGCATCTGTTCTGGGTAGTGCCGCAGGACGACTGAAGCGCTCAGCAGCCTACTCGGCCAGCCAATTGCCCAGGCGCGGATTTCAGGTTGGCTTGCACCGAACTGGGCAGATTGCTCCACACGGTAAGCCCGGAACGGCGCTCGATCTGGTCGACCGTAGTCTGGTAGTGGCAATAATTGGCCGAGCGCGGCGTTTCTTGGTCCATCACAAACGCGGCATACAGTCCGTTTTCCGGCGTTTTGCCTACAAAAATGATCTTCCAGTAGCCGCTGGGAATGATGTGTGGCGTGGTTGCAGCCGGAAGTGTGCCCATATAGCGCTCGTAGAGCGGGCCGGTGAGCACATGCACCTGGTCGATGTTGCTGTCCCTCCCCAGACGACGTTCCTGCTCCTCCAATGCGGCCCAGGCACCCTGATTAAGGTCGGATTTTTGCGGGGTGATATTGGACAGATAGTTCAATGCCTGCCAATCCTCCACGCCCCCCATCGAAGCCAGATTGGCTTGATGACCGCGATCCACTTTCAGCGCCGTATTGGCGCCGTTGTAGTCGCTGGGCACAAGGGTTTCACCGACTGCAATGGCAGGATCAGCCTGCCAGTTGCGCGGACGGGCACTGGCGGGTGTGTCGTTGGTAATGCGGTAAGCCACCCAATTGGCAAACCTGGTGATGCCGTTGTTGTTCAGGCTGTAGGCCTGCCGGTTTAGCGTGAGCGCGCTTCCTCCTGCCGGGCAGCCCACCGAGCAGTGATCGACCATCGGCTGAACGGCCAGCGGTGCGCTCTCATAGGGCTGCGAGACCGTGGTACAGGCGGAAAGAAAAGAAATCAGCAGCAGAACAAACGAATTTACCCTCAACATCCCTTGCATCAAAAACGACTCCGACAGGGCTTCCTGCAAAACCGCAGGGTTGGCGGCACCTATCTCATCACTGCATTTAACGACGCGGCAATCAGCTTGCCGTTCACCTCATGTCCGCCGTAGCTGGCGATAGCCACAGGCACTTTCATTTTTAAAAGGCAGGGAAATCAGTCCGATACGATCCAGGGCGGACCGTTTCCAGACGCGTAAAGGGACGGCGGTAGCAAGTTTACGGCGGCGAAGGGGCGAGCTCCGAGGTAGCTCTATGAGTTGTCAGCCATTGACCTGGCCTTAACGTACCCCGAACCGCGAAATGCCTTAATGACGGGCAGTGCGCCACTCGCTCATGCAAGCTCGCGCCGACTCGCAGGTTCCTGGGTATTGGCCAACCCAAGCAACTGCCGACTCAACCGCGCATGCTCGGCAGCATAGGCAACCGAACTCATGCCATTGAGCTTGAGCTTTTCCTGTGCCGAGACAACCTTGGCCAGGGCAGCGCTTGGGTCGCTGGCCACCTGGCGAATGACATCGCGCAACGCCAGCGGATCGTGCGGCTCGACGTACCAGACGTCGCTGTCTTCAACATAACCGCGCAGACCGCCCACATCCGTAACGATCAGCGGGCAGCCTTTGACAATGGCCTCTTCGACCACGGTAATGCCCGAGGCATGCAGGTTTTCGGTGAGCGGCACGACGATGATGTCGGCGTCATCGAACAGGGCGCTCAACTCACTGTTTTGCTTGGGCGAGGTGATTTGGCAATTGGCCTTATCGCTGACGAGACTTTTCGGGGCTGTGCCGGACACAATCACCAGATTGATGTCGGTCTGATTGCGCACGGCCTCTACCAGCGTGGTCCAATCGCGATGGCGATCATTACCGAGCGAGAGCAATCGCAAAGGCCGTTGGCCGCGCGGTGCTCTGGGCGGGTTGGTCCGAGAGGACGGGATACCGAAACGAATGAACTCGCAGCGCTTATTGGGAAAAATCGTACGGGCTTGGGCGGTATTGAGCGGCGATAAAAAGGTAAGCACGTCGGCCTGGGACAACAGCGCTTTGTAGAGCCGACGTCGAACGCTGGACATCTGCGTCCAGTTATCACACAGCCAGACCGACTGCAGAATCAGCTTGGGTGGCGTTTTTTTCGGAAACAGGCGGCACAAGAGTGCGGCGGCCAGGCTCATGTTTTCGGTGTGGGTCCACACCACATCGGCGGCAAAAAACGCCGCGCGATTGCGCCAGGCATGCACAAGATCAAATCCAATCAGACCACGCACCGCAAACCGCACCAGTTTGCTGAAGCGCCCTTCCGGCACGTCCTCGGAATAGCGAACGTGAACGCCTTCTTTCTCGGCATGGTGATAGCCGTAGGCATATTCTTCGTTCAGGCCGATGATTTTTCCGGCATGGAAACGGCTGTTCCAACTGGTAGCACCAAAGCCATGAGCTAGCAGAACAAACGCGGTTGGACGAGCACTCATCGAAATATCCCTATGCGTGAAGCGCAGAGGCACGGTAGTACCAACGGCGTCATTTAGTGGCAGCAGGCCATTATATGGCGTACTGCCACTAAATGTATGCTCACCGCTGCGACAAAAACGACAGCGTCTGGTACTCAGCCGCCCGACGAAGGCGCTTCATGCTTTGGAATGTAAGTACTTCTGAATGGTTCCGGGCCGCCAGCACGCTTGAAGCCCCGAAAATACTGGTGCCGTTGAGAGGAATCGAACCCCCGACCTCCTGATTACGAATCAGATGCTCTACCGACTGAGCTACAACGGCGTGTAACCCCCGACACTCTAGAACAGCGCCCGCATTTTTTTCCAACACGGAGCGCTAAATCCGCCGAACGTCAGGGCAGTTCGATGCGGTCGGGGTGAATGACCAGTTCGCCTTGTTTGTACAAAGCGCCGATGGCCTTCTTGAAGTTGCCTTTGCTGACGCCGAACAGACCGGCGATGGTTTCGGGCGGGCTCTTGTCGCTGACGGCCAGCGTTCCGCCGCTTTCGCGCAGTTTGTTCAGAATCTGTTCGTGCAGGCCGGTAGCGGCTTCTTTGCCAACCGGTTGCAGGCTGAGGCTGAGCTTGCCGTCTGGACGGATTTCTTTGATAAAGCCTTTTTCCTGCTTGCCGGCACGCAGGAATTTGAACACTTCGTTCTTGTGGATCAGGCCCCAGTGCTGGTTGTTGATGATGGCCTTGAAGCCCATGTCGGTGGACTCGGCCACCAGCAGGTCCACGGCCTGCCCCACCTTGTAGTTGGCCGGCGCGTTGTCCAGGTAGCGGTCCAGGCGAGCAGTGGCGGTAATGCGGCGGGTGTGTTTGTCGAGGTACACGTGCACCACGCAATAGTCACCGGCCTGCAGGGTGCGCTTTTCTTCGGAGTACGGCAGCAGCAGGTCTTTGGACAGACCCCAATCGAGGAAGATACCGATGCTGTTCACTTCCTTGACTTTCAAACTGGCGAATTCGCCCACCTGCACCTTGGGCTTTTCGTTGGTGGCGATCAGTTTGTCGTCGCTGTCGAGGTAGATAAAAACGTTCAGCCAGTCTTCGACTTCGCTCGGCGTGTCTTTGGGGATGTAGCGGTTGGGCAGCAAGATCTCGCCGTCGGGGCCGCCATCCAGATAAAGACCGAAGTTGGTGTGTTTAACCACCTGCAAACTGTTGAAACGTCCGATTAAAGCCATGTGCACTGCCCTCGTTGCGTGGCCGGCATTCTACCCGATGCGCGTCGGCAAGTGACGGCCGAACGCCAAACCCGGATAATCGCGCGGCACGGCGCAGCGTCACAGGGCGCCACGCTTCCACCTCTGACCACGGGCCGGCCATGACCAGCGAACAGAACCAAAATGCGCTTCACGGCATCACCCTGGAAGCCATAGTTACCGCGCTAGAGGCGCACTACGGCTGGGAAAAACTGGGCCAGTTGATCGCCATTCGCTGCTTTCAGAGTGAGCCTAGCGTCAAATCCAGCCTCAAATTTCTGCGCAAAACGCCGTGGGCCCGAGAAAAAGTCGAAGCTTTGTACCTGCGCACCAAATTGCGCTGACCAGCGGCTGATGCAGCCAAAACCTCTGATTTCCCGGGTTTTCAAGCGTTAACAGGCGCTTATCTGGCTTGGCGGCAAAAGCCCACGTTCGGGCCGTCGCCATATTGACCATTAATAGCCGGGCCAGGAGCGCTCATTTTGTGTACAATGCCTGGCCAAATTACTGTTGATAGGTTAAATGGCCGCCATGCGCGTTAAAGCATCCGAAATGAAGAAAAAAGCCCCTCCAGCCGTTGAAACCCACAGCTCGATTGACGATGCGGTGACGGCATTCCTGAAGGCCGGCGGCCAAATCCAGGAAATTCCAAAAGGTGTAAGCGGTCAGGTGTTCGCCCCGTCGCGCCACATCACTCTCGGTAAAAAGTAAGTCGCTCTACGTAAGTCGCTCTCTATTGCTGCTGTTCCAAGCGCTTGATTTTGCCGTTTCGAATAAAGCGCTCGAACAGCTGTAGTAAATGCCCCGCTTCACCCCGATTCCCTTCTGCACCTCAGGCCTGACAGGCCCAGTGGCTACACGGCTGCTCACACATTCATTTTGCCCCCTGGGAACAAGCCTCTGGCCTCTAGCACAGAGTTGTTTCAGAATCGTGTCACACCGCCTTCAAGGCCTCTCCTTTACTCGTCGACTGGCTCGGATTCTCTCTGCCTTATCTCAGGAGCTCCTGTGCGCATTTCCAGCCTTTGGCTGCAGCACCCGGCTTATTCAGTGACAGCCCGCATTTTTCTGTTGCTCGCTGTGCCGCTACTGGCCCGGTTTTTCCTCGGTTGGTCGAATGGTTTCGGCTATGTGTCCGACCTGGCCATCGGCAGCCTGTTGTTGTTGCTGCTGCACAACCGTCCGCTCTGGCTAACTGTGCCGGTACTGTTGGTATGGAGCCTGTTTACCCTCAGCACCGCTGAGCTGGTGGGCGCCGTCGGGCGCATGCCCGAAGTCAGCGACCTCCAATACCTCACCGACCCACAGTTCGTTGGCCATTCCACCCAGGGTGGCGGCCTTACCTACCCGCTGCTGGCTATCGGCCTGGCGGTCGGCCTGCTGGCCAATCTGTTGATACGTCGCCAGCCAAACGCCGTGCGCCTTCCCCTCTATACGTTCGCCTTGCCGCTCGGGTTTGCCGCACTGCATGCCAGCGGCCAATATGTGGAGCCCAGCGAAGCGGTGCAGTGGAAGCAGTTCAACCTGCCCCACAAGTTGCTCGCCGAAGCGTTCAATAGCGGGCAACTGCGCCTGGAAGCCTGGCTGGACGATGACGCACCGGACAGCAAACCGGATATCGCCGGCCTCAGCCAACTCGACCTGGCCGGCACCAAGCTGTTCGCCGGCAAAGGCCAGGCAAAGAACGTCTTGATCGTCACCCTGGAAGGCATTCCCGGTGCCTACATCGCCGCCGATCGCCAGGCCCTGAACAGCAGCTACCAGCAAGACCTGATGCCACGTCTGAGCCAGTGGGCCGAACGCGGCATGAATACCCCCGATTACGTGCTGCATAGCCATCAGACCATTCGCGGCCTGTACGCCATGCTCTGCGGCGACTACAGCAAGCTCGACAGCGGCACACCAAAAGGTCTGGAGCTACTCAACAGCACCACGCGCAACCTGCAATGCTTACCAGCGCAACTGCGCGACCAGGGTTTTCGCACCACCTTTTTACAAGGTGCCGGCCTGCGTTTTATGGCCAAAGACAAAATCATGCCGCACATGGGCTTCGAGCAAACCCTGGGCCGCAGTTGGTTCAAGAACAAGCCGTACCTGGAATTCCCCTGGGGCATGGACGACAAGGCCTATTTCGAGGGTGCGCTCAAACAAGTGAGTGAACTTCGTCAGTCGAAAAAACCGTGGATGCTCACCCTGCTCACCGTCGGCACCCACCAGCCCTACTCCGCACCGCAGGACTACCTGGACCGTTACCCCAATGCCAAGCAGGCGGCCATTCGCTATCTAGATGACGCCGTTGCCGACTTCCTCGCTGGGTTGGAGAAACAAGGCGTACTCAAAGACACCCTGGTAATCGTCACCTCCGACGAATCCCACGGCATCGATGACGTGCGCCTGGCCTCGGCCTGGGGTTTCAACCTGGTTCTGGCGCCCGAGCAAAGCCGCCTGCCGAAATTGAAAAGCGGCGTGTATGGCCATGTCGATCTCACCGCCTCGGTGCTCGACTACTTTGACTTCCAGGTTCCGCCCAACCTCTCCGGTCGCTCGCTGTTTCGCGACTACAGCACGGGCCGCGAAATCATGTCCTACACCAATGGCTTGCTGCGCCAGCATGACGGCAAGGGCACCTTTACCGAGTGCGACTTTCAGCAGATCTGCCGGCGCTACGCCAGCGCCGGCTTTATTGCCGACCAGGCCAAATACCTGGGCCGCGAGCGCGGCAAACAGGCGCGGCTGATCAGTGCGCGCGCAGCGCTGCTGGATCAGTCGTTGAGCAATGGCGAGATCGGCCAGCAATACCAGTTCGCCAATAACGAGCGCATCAGCCTTAAAGCCGTAGCCAAGGACGACTGGGCCGACAACCTGATTGGCGCCCAGTACCTGGAGTTGCCGCAAGGCACCCACACCAAGGTCACCCTGACGATTCGCGCCGTGCGCCTGGCCAGGCAAGGGGCTCGGCTGCTGCTGAAAACCAAGGAGTTCGACCGCGATGTGGCAGGCCTGATTCCCGAGTTGCCGTATCTCAAGCCCGGGCAAACCCTCAAGGTCAGCTTTGGTTTCGATAACCTGGAAACCCGCAAGGCCTTCTCTTTTCACCTGCTCGGCGAGGGCCGTGGTGCCATCGAGATCACCGACTTCAGCGTAATCACCCAGCCGCTGCTGCCGCCGGACTTGCTCGATCTGGAAAAAACCGAAGAGAGCGCCCAGCTGGAACCTGAAGACAACGAAGCACCCAGCACCGATCAGGTCGAGCTCTAACTGCGTTTATTCCACCAGGCCGACCCGCACCAGGCTGCCGGCGGCCTGGTCGGTAAGCAGATACAGATAGCCGTCCGGGCCTTGGCGCACATCGCGAATCCGCCCCAGCTTGTCGCTGAGCAAGCGTTCCTCGTGTACCACCTCATTGCCCTTGAGCTCCAAGCGAATCAGCGACTGATCGGCCAACGCGCCGATAAACAGGTTGTGCTGCCAGCCGCTGAACCGCTCGGCGTTGTAGAACGCCATGCCGCTGACGGCCGGCGACTTTTCCCAGACAAAATGCGGCGGCTCGGTACCGGGCGCCGTCTTGCCCTTGGCCTCGCTGATGGGCAGCAAGGTGTAATCCACGCCATGGGTCGCCAGTGGCCAGCCGTAGTTTTTGCCGGCTTGCGGAATATTGATTTCATCGCCGCCACGGGGCCCGTGCTCATGCAGCCAGAGCGCGTCGGTCCACGGGTTGAGCGCCGCGCCCTGGGCATTGCGATGCCCGTAAGACCAAACCTCCTCCCGCGCGCCGGGCTTGCCCACAAACGGGTTGTCCTTGGGCACGCTGCCATCGGCGTTAAGGCGCACCACTTTGCCCTGCAACTTGCCCAGGTCCTGAGCGGCCATGCGCTGATAGTTCTCCCCCAGGGTCACGTACAAATGGCCTTGCCCGTCGAACACCAGGCGCGAACCAAAATGGTTGCCTGTGGACAACTTCGGCGCCTGGCGGAAGATCACCTGAAAGTCTTGCAGACGGCTGTTATCGGCCGACAATTTGCCGCGCCCCACCGCCGTACCGGCCAGCTTGTCGTCACCGGCCTCGGCGTAGGCCAGGTACACCCAGCGGTCTTCGGCAAAGCTCGGCGAGACCGCCACATCCAGCAGGCCACCCTGCCCGCGACTGAACACCGACGGCGTTCCGCTCACCACAGCAGAAGAGCTGAAATCGCTGGCCACCAGCCGCAACTGTCCCGGCCGCTCGGTGATTAGCACCTGGCCATCAGGCAAAAAGCTCATGCCCCACGGGTGCTGCAAATCGTTCACCAGGTACTCGACCTGCAAGGTGCCGCGCTCGCTGGCTTGTTGAAAGTTGTCTTGGGCCTGAACCGTTGCCCAACCGCTTGCCACCGTTAAACCGACTACCGCCAGTGTTCTGAAAACCATCACGCCATCTCCCTGCCGAACATCGAGTGGGCAAAAGACTGGCAAAAAAACGCCGCCACGGCTGAGTGCAATTGCAACGGGAAACTACGAAGCGCGCCTAATAATCCGCGTACTTGCGCTCAATGGCCTCGTACTCGCCACTGCGGCGAATGGCGGCCAGGCCTTGGTTAAATTGCTCGCGCTGGATCTGAAAACGAAACCCCACCTTGTACGGCGTGGGTGGGAACAGCGGGTACCACGTCAGCGGCTGTGTAACGTCGACCATATCGAGCACATCTCGGTTGAAATAGCGGATCACCTTGGGATCACCGATGATCACGTCGATCCGCCCACTGTAGAGCAGGCGGTTTCGCGCCACTTGCTGAGCCTCTTCACGGTAGTTGGGATGGTCCTTAACCACCGCCGCGAACTCAGGCCCCAAGAGAAAACGCGCACGTTGAAAGGCGCTGATCGAAACCGAGCGCAGGTCTTCGAGGGTGCGAATCTGCAGCTTGCGCGAGGCCAGCGCCGCCACGGTGTTGTGGTAGTAGATGTACACATCCGAGTAGTAGGCCGCCACACCGCTCATCTCGTTGGTGGTAGCGATGCAATCGATTTCGCCCCGCCCAAGCATCACATGCAAACGCTCCATCGGCGCAAAGTACGGCTCCATCTCATAGCCCGCACTGCGCAAGGAGGCCTGCACCAACTCGTAGTCCAGGCCCGCATGCTCGGCCTCGAATACATAGGGCGGTTTATTGGTGCCAAAGCCGATCCGAAGCGGATCAGCCAACGCCGGCAGGCTCAGCAGCCAGAACAGCGCCAAGGTTTGGAGCAAGCGGGACATGCCACCTCCTTGGTCCATGGACGCGTTACCTGAGCATAGCTGCCCCGTGGGCGTTGGCCTGAACCAATGCGCGCTGTACGGCGTCACACAGCTACCTTGGTCTGCCCCGGAGCGTATCGATGCCCCTTTTCCCCTTTGCCGGCCTGGCCCTTTTGCTAATGGCCACGGCCTTGCCCAGCCTGGCTGCCGAACCGCTGCGCCTGGTGCATCTGCAGCGCTGCGGCGACCTGCTGGCAAGCGGCCCTTTAAGTTACTGCCTCAGCGCCCAAGGCCTGCAAGCCGGTGCGGTGCGGGTGCTCCTCGACGGCCAGCCGTTGGCCGAACAACATGTCCAGCGCGATGGCCAACAGCTACGCCTGCAACTGGACCCCGACACCTACAAAAGCGCGCCCATCTGGCTGGAGCAGGAAGGCCAGGCCAGCAACCCGGTATGGCTCTCGCTGAATAGCAGCCATGTGCTAGCCGCCAAGCCCAATGAAGTGGCAAAGAACATGGACGGTCTGACCACATACACCAATCTGGTCAGCCTGATCATCGAGGAAAACGCCGACGGCCTGAGCACGGCCCGGCAACTGGCGAAAAAATACGGCGCCGAGGTGGTAGGTGCCATCCCGCCACTCAACACCTACCAACTGCGGCTGCCCGCCACCACGCTGCTGGAGCGCGATGCGCTGGTGTTGCGCCTGGGCACCGAGGTGAATGTGGATGC
Organism: Pseudomonas turukhanskensis; assembly: GCF_027922365.1. Classification (GTDB taxonomy): domain Bacteria; phylum Pseudomonadota; class Gammaproteobacteria; order Pseudomonadales; family Pseudomonadaceae; genus Aquipseudomonas; species Aquipseudomonas turukhanskensis. The sequence continues at coordinate 39,919 of NZ_BSFN01000019.1, read as the reverse complement.
GGTGGTGGTCGAAGAGTCCGGCGCCGAAGAAGGTGAAGGCAGCAACGAGCTGGCCGCCGGTAAACAACCCCCGGAAGAAAAACCCAGCGGCGACGAGTGGGCCGCCAATCGTTTTCTCGATGCCGTGAACTACTATCAACGCCGAATTCCCGCCACCCACAAGCCGGTGCCCACCACGCCGATTCGTATCGGCGTGATTGAACGCAATGTGGACTTCGACACCGCCGATTTCAGCGACTACCTCGGCGCTGCCCCGCGCAGCGACGGCAAGCCGCACACCCGCCTCTACGCCCGCGATGCCAGCAAGCCCGACGGCCACGGCACCACAGTGGCCGGCATTCTGGCGGCGCGCTGGGACAAAGGCGGCAACACCGGTTTTCTGCGGGGCCTGGACGGCGCCGGGCCGGGTTTTGAAGTGATTGTGGAGCGCAATTCCGATGCCGGCATTACCGCCAATATCGCCGCCTCGGTAAACCTGGTGGAAGACGGCGTGCGGGTGCTGAACTGGAGTTGGGGCATTCACCGCGTGGGTGCCAAGAATATCCAGGGCGATGAAATCGATTCCCTGGTGCGCTCGGGCCTGGCCATGAATGGCTATGAAGAATTGCTCGAAGAGTTTTTTCTCTGGCTGCGCGCCAAGCACCCGGATGTAATCGTGGTGAACTCGGCCGGCAATGGCTCCTCCTACTCCGGCGCCGACGAATACCGCCTGCCCTCCTCGTTTATCACCGACCAGTTGTTTGTGGTCGGCGGTCATCAGCGCAGCGAGCGCCAGGACGTGGCGGTGAACGATCCGGCCTATGTGGTCAAACGCAGTTCTTCCAACAGCGACATGCGCGTCGACATTACCGCCGCTGCCTGCGCCCACGCCTCCACCGTTCAGGCCGATGCCGCCGGCGACGCCCACTGCGGCACCTCCTACGCAACACCGATGGTCACCGGCATTATCGCCGCCGTGCTTTCCATCAACCCCGATTTGCACCCCGAGCAAGTGCGCATGCTGCTGCGCCGTAGCGCCATGACCATCGGCAAAAACTTCGACTTCGAACCCGCCGATGCCGAAGACCTGACGGCACCGATTTTGCCGTCCGAGCGCGACTACGATTTGAACAACAAGGATGTCGGCCGCTCGGCGCGGCTGGATATGCAGAAAGCCCTGGACCTGGCGGTAGAGAGTCGAGACCGGGTTCGATAGGGCGAATTCGCTGAACGCATATCCGCCCATACATAGAACGTGCGGTGGATACGCTGTAGGAATATTCGCCCTACACTGCTCGTTTTACCTGCCAGGAGAACAGCATGCTCAAAGCCCAATACCAGACTCGCGGCCCGGTGCCGCAGGACGTGATCGAAGCCGTCGACCTGCAACTGCCGGCACCAACTGCAGGCCAGGTGCGCATTAAAGTGCTGGCCGCGCCGATCAACCCCTCCGACGTACTCACCCTCACCGGCCAGTACGGCATGCTGCCGCCGCTGCCAGCTATTGGCGGCAATGAGGGTGTGGGCAAAGTGGAAGAATTGGGGCCGGACGTCACCGCCCTCAAGGTCGGCCAGACCGTGTTGCTGCCCGTGGGCTGCGGCACCTGGGTCACCCACCTGAACACCGACGCCAGCAAGCTGATTGCCCTGCCCGATGCCGACCCGCAGCAACTGGCAATGCTCACCGTCAACCCGCCGACTGCGTCCTTGTTGCTCAGCCAGTTCGTGGACTTGCAGCCCGGTGAATGGGTGATTCAGAACGCTGCCAACTCCGGCGTCGGCAGCTACCTGATGCAACTGGCCAAACTGCGCGGCTTCAAGACCATAAACGTGGTGCGCCGTGAGTCGGCGATTGCCGCTACCCAACAAGACGGCGGCGATGTGGTGCTGGTAGACGGCCCCGACCTGGCCAAGCGCGTACGCGAAGCTACCGGCAGCGCCACCATCCGCTTGGCCATCGACGCCGTCGGCGGCGCGGCCACCGACCACTTGGCCGCGTGCCTGGGTGAAGGCGGCACCGTGGTGAACTACGGCATGATGAGTGGCGAGCCGTGCCAGGTATCGCCATCGGCCATCGTCTTTCGCGACGTGACGCTAAAAGGCTTCTGGCTGGCGAAATGGTTCCGCGCGGCCAGTCAGGCCGAGCAAGGCAAGGTGTTTGGGGAATTGGTGCAACTGATTGCCAGCGGCAAGCTGAAAACCCGGATTGCCGCGACCTACGACGTGAGTCAGATCAAAGAGGCTGTAGCAGCAGCGGCCGGTGGCGAGCGCGAAGGCAAGATTTTGATCGTGCCGAAGTAAAAACAACACCGTCGTCCCCGCGCAGGCGGGGATGACGGTGAAGGTTGAGCAATTACTCCGCCGCAGGCGCTTCTGGCTTCTTGCGCTTCAACGGCGCCATACCATCACCGCTCACCAGCGAGCTTTTCGGCTTGTTAGCGGTTTTGCGCTTGGTCGGCGACTTGGCCACGGCCTTCTTGTCGCCTTTCTTGTCGGTCTTTTTCTTCTTCACGCCCACGGCTTTGCCCGAGGCTTTGACCTTTTTCGGGCCGCCGTAGGTGCCTTTCAATTCCTTGATGGTGCGGCGCTCGAAGCTCTGCTTGAGGTAGCGCTCGATGCTGGACATCAGGTTCCAGTCGCCATGGCAGATCAGCGAAATCGCCAGGCCTTCGTTACCGGCGCGGCCGGTGCGGCCGATGCGGTGCACGTACTCGTCACCACTGCGCGGCATGTCGTAGTTGATCACCAGGTCCAGGCCGTCCACGTCCAGGCCGCGGGCGGCGACGTCGGTGGCCACCAGAATCTTCACCCCGCCCTGCTTCAGGCGGTCAATCGCCAGCTTGCGGTCTTTCTGGTCTTTCTCGCCGTGCAGCACAAACACCTTGTGCTCGGCAGCGACCAGGCGCCCGTAGAGGCGGTCGGCCGCCACGCGGGTGTTGGTGAAGATAATGGCTTTCTGGTACGTCTCATTGGCCAGCAACCAGTACACCAACTGCTCTTTGTGCTGGTTGTGGTCGGCGGTAATGATCTGCTGACGCACGCCATCGCTCAGTTGGCTGACGGCATTGAGCTGCAGGTGCTGCGGGTCTTTGAGTACCGAGGCAACCATTTCACGCAGGCCGTTGCCGCCACTGGTGGCGGAGAACAGCATGGTCTGGTGCGCACCTTTGCACTCGCCGGCCAGACGTTGCACGTCTTCGGCAAACCCCATGTCGAGCATGCGGTCGGCTTCGTCCAGCACCAGCACTTCCACGGCCTTGAGGTCGAGGTTGCCGGCGTTCAATTGCTCCAGCAAACGGCCCGGGGTGCCGATCAGAATATCCGGCACCTTGCGCAGCATGGCGGCTTGCACTTTGAAGTCTTCACCGCCGGTGATCAGGCCGGATTTGATGAAGGTGAACTGGGAAAAACGCTCCACCTCTTTCAAGGTCTGCTGCGCCAGCTCGCGGGTTGGCAGCAGAATCAGCGCGCGGATGACCACGCGGGGCTTGGCATCGCCCATCAGGCGATTGAGCATCGGCAGCACGAAGGCGGCGGTTTTACCGCTGCCGGTTTGCGCGGTAACCCGCAGGTCTTTCCCTTCCAGCGCCGGCGGAATGGCCGCGACTTGTACCGGGGTGGGCTCGACAAACTTCAGCTCGGCCACGGCTTTAAGCAGGCGTTCATGCAGGGCGAATTGGGAAAACACGGGGGGCTACCTCGGCGAAGATCACTAAACAGCCGCATAGGTTACCGGTTGTTGCCCCGGAACGCCCGCAGTCTGTGCAGGCTATCGACGCGAGGCGCGCCGCACGGCATTACAAAAACGCCTTGAACTGGCATTCTTGCGCCCGGAAAAAACCGCCCCACAGGAAACCCCATGACCGTTCTCGCCATTGCCGCTGCTTGCCTTATCGACGCTCAAGGCCGTTTGCTGCTGGTTCGCAAACGCGGCACCCAGGCCTTTATGCTGCCCGGCGGCAAACGCGAACCGGGCGAAACGGCCCTAGCCGCCTTGCTGCGTGAGCTGCTCGAAGAACTGAACCTGGCGCTGCCAAGCGAAGCCTTCACCGTGCTCGGTCAGTTTCACGCGCCGGCGGCCAACGAGCCCGATACCTGGATTGACGCCGACATCTTTATCGCGCCGCTCAATCAGAGCGTGGCCGCTGCTGCCGAGCTGGAAGAGTTGGCCTGGCTCGACCTGCACGCCCCCGAGCGCGACGACCTGGCGCCGCTATTGCGCTTGCACGTGCTGCCGCGCCTGCTTGCGCAGCACGTGAATGCTGTCCCAGCCGGTTAGCACAATCGCCAGCCAGATCGGGATATAGGTCCACAACTGCGCCGGGTTGAACGTCTCCCCTAGAAACAGCACCGCCACGGCAAACAGCAGCGCCGGCTCCACATAACTGAGAATGCCGAACACACCGAGCGGCAGCAGCCGACTGGAAGCCATCATTGCGGCAAATGCCAGGGTGCCCAGCAGGCCGATGCCCGGCAGCAGCCACCACATGTGCGGCGCCTGGGTGAACAGATCGGCCGGGCCATAAATGTGGATCAGCCAGATCGCCACCGGGGCGAGCATCAGCATTTCCAGAATAAAACCCGAGAGCGAGTCCAGGCGCATCCAGCGGCGCAGCATGAAATACGGCGGGTAACCCAACGCCGTCACCAGCGTGGCCCAGGAAAACGCGCGGGTCAGCCACAGTTCATGCAGGACCCCCAGCAACGCCAGCCCCACGGCGATGCCCTGTAGCGGGCTCAGGCGCTCCTGATAAAACACCCGGCCGACCAGCACCATGGTCAGGGGCAGCAAAAAGTAGCCGAGGGTGACGTCCAGCATCATGCCCTGCAGCGGCGCCCAGAGAAAAAGCCCCCACTGAATGCCGATCAGGGCCGCCGCTACCGGCAACGCCAGCACCAGCAACGGCTCGCGGCGCAGGCGCTGCAACACGCCGAACAGCAGGCCCCATTGCCGCGACAACGCAACCAGCAGCAACACCAAGGGAATGGACCAGAGCACACGCTGGGCAAAAATCTGCACACCGTCGAGCGGCGCCAGCTGCTTTACATAGCCCGGCATAAAGGCGAACAGCAAGGAGGCTGTCACCGACAATGCCACCCCGCGACCGGAGAGCTTCATGTCTGCTCCATGAACCAAAATAGCCGGCGACCATAGCGCGGTTGCCGGGTTATGTCGCGAGGGTAGAGCAGATACATGGGATGGGTGGCGACAGAAACGCGGTGGGGATGTGCAGGAGCGACGCCCTCCTCCGTCATTCCCGCGCAGGCGGGAATCCAGAATAGTGGTGTTTACGCAGAATTACGCCCGATCCAAAAGTCTGGGTCCCCGCCTGCGCAGGGACGACGCTGGGATTTCAAAGCTGCGCCAACCCCACCGGTTGCCGATGCTCAGCCAGATAGGGCAACACCGCCGCCAGCAACGGCGCCTTGAACGCCTCCTGAAAGCGGTGTGCCAACCCCGGAATCAACTTCAACTGAGCGCCCCTGATATGTGCCGCCACATGCACACCATGCATCACCGGCAGCAGCGGATCGGCCGTGCCATGCACCACCAGCGTCGGCACCCGCAGGCGATCGAGCAATGCCACACGGCTGGGCTCGGCCAGAATCGCCAGAATCTGACGTTGCACCCCGGCGGGATTGAACGCGCGGTCATACGCGATGGCGGCTTGTTCTTTCAGCAATTCACGGTCGTCATGAACGGTGGGGCTACCGAGGGCGGCCAACAGGTCGGCTTGTTGCTCAATGGCCACTTCGCGGTTCGGCGCTTCGCGGCGGGCCAGTAACGCCAGCAAGGCCGGCTTGGGTTCTGGCAGGCCCTGGGCGCCGGAACTGGTCATGATCAGGGTCAGGCTGGCCACACGCCCGGGCGCCATGTCGGCCATGTGCTGAGCGATCATGCCGCCCATGCTTGCGCCCAGTACGTGGAAGCGCGAGACATGCAGGTTATCCATCAGGCCCAGGGCGTCCTGCGCCATATCGGTCAAGTGATAAGGCGCCGCGACCGAAAAGCCGAGCTTGTAGCGCAGCACTTCATAGGTGAGGTTGGCCGACTCCGGCGCCTGTGCCCAGGTGGACAGACCGACGTCGCGGTTGTCGTAACGAATAACCCGAAAACCTTGCTGGCAGAGGGCAACCACTACCTCATCCGGCCAATGAATCAACTGCCCGCCCAGACCCATCACCAGCAGCAATGCAGGGTCGGACTCACGGCCGATGCTCTGGTAAGCGAGGTTCACTTCGCCCAGATCGGCCCGTTGAGTTGGAACATTGACATCACACCGCGAGGCCGCAAAAGACGGCAAGGCACACCACAAGGCGGCCCAGAAAAGAAACGCACGCATAAGAAAACACCAACACGCAAACCCCAGTAAGGCCGGATTGTGCTGACAGACGCAGGATCGCGCTGCCACACAACCGTGACAATTTGATGAAGGGCGCCGAACGGTCATGACTTCAACACAATTTCTGTAGGAGCGAGCGTGCTCGCGAATTGGTATTCAGACCTACGCCGTAGGTGCGCACGGGCAACGCTTCGCGAACACGCTCGCTCCTACGACGCTCGCCACCAAAATGAGCGGCACTCAATACAAAGCAATTGATCGATAGATTAATTCACGTTAGTTTCGCTCACGTTCGCCCCACCACCCGCGTCGAGAGCCCACCATGCTGGAATTGCGCCACCTCAAAACCCTGCACGCGCTGCGCGAAACCGACAGCCTGGTGGACGCCGCCGAGCGCCTGCACCTTACCCAATCGGCTCTCTCTCACCAGTTCAAGGAACTGGAAGAGCGCCTGGGCATGCCGCTATTCGTGCGTAAAACCAAGCCGGTGCGCTTTACCAGCGCCGGCCTGCGTCTGCTGCAATTGGCCGACTCGCTGCTACCCCAACTACGCGCCGCCGAGCGAGATATGGCGCGACTGGTTGGCGGCACAGCCGGGCGTTTGCATATGGCCATCGAATGCCACAGCTGCTTCCAATGGCTAATGCCCACCATCGACCAATTCCGTGACGCCTGGCCGGAAGTGGAACTGGATCTGGCGTCAGGGTTTTCCTTTGCCCCGCTGCCGGCGTTGGCCCGCGGTGATCTGGACCTGGTGGTCACCTCCGACCCCATCGACCTCTCCGGCATCACCTACGTACCACTCTTTACCTACGAAGCCATGCTTGCAGTGGCCAACCAGCACGACCTGGCCAAAAAGCCCTATATCGTGCCCGGCGACCTGGCCAAGGAAACCCTGATCACTTACCCCGTGGAGCGTGACCGCCTGGATATTTTCACCCGTTTTCTGGAACCGGCCGATATCGAGCCAGCACAAGTGCGCACCTCGGAACTGACAGTGATGATGATGCAACTGGTGGCCAGCGGCCGCGGGGTGTGCGGCCTGCCGAACTGGGCGCTGCACGAGTACAGCTCGCGCGGTTATGTGACGGCCAAACGGCTGGGGGACAAGGGGCTGTTCGCCACGCTGTATGCCGGTATTCGCACCGACATGCTTGATGCGCCATTTATGCGCGACTTTCTGCTGACCGCTAAAGACACCTCGTTCTCCACCCTTGAAGGCGTGAGCGCGGCGAAAGAAAAGTGAAGCCTTTCGCCCTCTCTACCCTGTGCAGAGAGGGCTTGCCGACTCCTGGCAAGCGACGCTGTCAGCAGCCATCACCCATGCGCCGATACTCAAGGACATGGCGGTCGCCGACGCTGTCTTCGTAAGTCATCCAGGCCGGGCCGACCGTGCACGTCGGGTTATCGGTTTTAATCGAAATAACCCGTGCGATGTCCAGCTTCATTCCATACGCATAGGTTTTGATCGGTGGTTGATCCGGGCTTTCGTGGTCGGTAGACGTCTGACTGGCCAGCGTGACGCCGACATAGCCGGCCAATACGAGAAACACTAAAGCTTTGGCTTTCATCGGTATTACCCCTCAGGTACTGCTTGGGTGATTGATGAGCGGCACGCTTTTGCATGAAGGTGCACACCCCTGCGCCGCAAGTTGGCGGCGTGAGTACCTTAGGGTTTGGTGGAGCTATATGACGTCAGACCTGAGCCAGAGACTGGCGCGAAAACTCCTATGCATCGGAAGTATTTTCGATATGCCGCGTAGGGAAATACTGAGCCAGATCGACCGTCTGATTCGCCCTCCCTACATTGCGCAGAGAGGGCCTGCTGACCGCTAGTGGTCAACCATTCGAACAGCCATCGCCCATCTGCCGATACTCAACGGTATGGCGCCGGCCTTGATGGTCTTCGAACGTCATCCACGCTGGGCCGACGGCGCATTCGTGGTTGTCATTGGAAATGGAAATGACGCGGGCCACATCCATTTCCATGCCGTAGGCATATTGCTCGACTGCAGGTTGTTCCTGGCTATCGCTGAGGTTCGGCAACTCGCCGGCCAGAGACGCGCAGGCGTAGCCCGCCATCGCCAGTAAAACTAGAGCTTTCATGGGGTGTTTACCTGTTAGGTGGTGCTTCGAGGAGTAGTCGGCTGGCGCCTTTTTTCGTGGAAAATTTGCCAGCCGAGGTTGCTGCTTGGGTGTCGATTGGAGCCCGCCGAAATCGGGTGGAAAACGGCGGTAAAACCATGCCTTTCCGAGCATGTGCCCCTGCGTGGAGGGCGTGTTTATTTTAGGTTTTGGCCGGGTGCGGTTTAAGCGCGAAGATGGCCAAGGACTGTTGACTGGAATCGCAATAATCGGCCGTAGAAGACGGACGACAAAATGAATCAAGACCTCCGTCATCCCCACGCAGGCGGGGATTCAGATTGTTGATCGGGGCGGTGTATTGAGTAAGGCGCGAGCGTCTGGATTCCCGCCTACGCGGGAATGACGGTGAACGACCGAGTCGCTCACTCAACCTCCAACAACAGCTCATTCGCATCATTACTGTCGGGTTCGATCACCACCGTGCACGTCATCCCCGCTGCCAGCAGCAACCCATCGGGCACGCTGTCGATACGAATCCGCACCGGCACCCGTTGCGCCAACCTCACCCAGTTGAATGTGGGGTTCACATCCGCCGTCAGCTCATGGCTCTGCGGGTTGTCGCGGTCGTAAATGCCGCGGGAAATACTGTCCACATGCCCCTGCAAACGAGCGCCGCTCATCATGCGTATTTCGGCCGGCGCACCGACAGCTATCAGCGGCAGGCGCGTTTCTTCGAAGTAGCCGTTGATATAAAACGAGTGGCTGTCCACCAGCGCCATGGTGGCCTGGCCTCGCTGGGCGAAGTCGCCACGGTAAACGTTGAGGTTGGTGATATAGCCGTCGACCGGCGCGCGCACTTCGGTGCGTTTGAGGTCCAGGCGCGCGGCCTCCAGGTGCACCAGCGCTCTCTGGTAATCGGCCTGGGCAGCGTCGGCCAGGTGGCTGGCGTCATCACGGCTCTCGCGAGACACCACTTGCTCATCCATATCGGCACGGCGCTGGGCGTTGTCCCGGCGCCGATTCAACGCTGCTTTGCGCGCCGCCACGTCGGCTTCGGCCTGCTGCACGGCCAACTGGAAATGCGTGGGGTCGATGCGCAGCAACAGGTCGCCCTTTTTCACCGTCTGGTTGTCGGCCACCGCCACCTCTTCCACCAGCCCGCCGACGTCGGCAGCGATATTGATGACATCGGCACGCACCCGCCCATCGCGGGTCCAGGGCGCATCCATGTAGTGGGTCCAGAGGGTGCGCAGCACGCACAGCGCCAGGGCAAACACCAGCAGGCTGACCAATACGCTGATGACTTTTTTCGCGGACATGGTGGGGGCTCGGCTCAACGATAAATGCACAGCGCCAACGCGCCATACAGGCAAATAAACAGGCTGACGCGCAGCAGCGTGGGGTGCCAGGCGTGGCGGTAGACACCGAGCCAGGCGAGCAACCGGTCCAGGCCCCAGCCGAGCAGTACGCAAAGCAGAAACAGCAGGGTCAGGCTGGGCATGTACACGCCCAGCACGTGCACTTCACGCGGCATGGGCAGCTCCGGCAGCAGGTGCCAGCGGGGACTCGGGGTCGAGCAGGGCGCTGCGGATAAAGTGCAGGTAGCTGAGTACTCGGCGCAGTGGCGAGGTGTCGAACTGCGGTGCGCGCGGTTCAGGGGTACCGCGTACGGCGGCAATGGCATGCTCCACCGCCGTCAGCGCGCGTTGGCGGTGCTGCTCGGTCGGGCGTACGAACAAGCGGATCAGCGCCCGCCCCATCACCCGAATGGCCCGGCGCCAACGGGTGTTTTCGCCGTAGCAAGATTGAGCTGGCAGAGCAGCTTGTTCCTGGCGCAGCTCGATCACCGCATGCCCCACTTCCTGCACCAGAAACATCCAGCGCAGCAGCTGGCGCTGCACATCCGGCCGGCTGCTGGAAAAGCCGTGGGCCTGGTTCAGCAAATCCCGTGTGCCGCTTTCAAACCCGGCCACCAGGCCTTTGAGTTTGCCGCTGACGGCAAACACCACGCGCATGCGCAAGTCATGCTCCAGACGTCGCCATAACCAGGGGCGATTGGGCGGCAGAATCAGCGCGGTAGCCAGCGTTGCCATGGCCATCGACAGCAGCGCGGCCAGGTATTCGTTGATAAAGCCGTAGGGGTTATAAAGGGTCAGGTTGGCCGGTAGCGACAGCATGCAAAACCACACCAGCAAACCGGTGCCAATGCCGGACCACTGCGACCGCGTAAGCAAGGTGGCGCCGAGCGCAAACACCGGCGTCAGGGCGCAGCACAGCAAGGCAAACCCGTCGAGCCGGGGCAGCACAAAAAACAGCAGCGTAAAACCCAGCACCGCGCCGCCGCAGGCACCGACAAACAGTTGCCCGGCCAGGCGCTTGGGGTTGGCGCCGGCCGACACCAAACCGGTGATCATGCCGGCAGTCATCACCAGCGTGGTGCCACTGGGCCAGGCGGTGGCCAGCCAGAACGCACTCAGCACCAGCATCAACAGCGACCCGCGCAGTCCGGCGACGATGGCGGCCGTGCCATTGGCGCGCGGTGTAAAAGCCCCGGTGAATTGCTCGCGCACATGGTGATGATCGAGTAAGGAGGCGTGGGTAAGTGCGTAGCTGTGCAGGTCGTCGGCAAAGCGATAGAGCAGCTCGGCGGCGGTATTGAAATCGAGCATCTGCGCTTCATTAGGCTGCTGCATATTCAGTTGCAAGCGGGCGCGGCGAATCTGTTCCATCAGCTCCACCTTGCAGGCCTCCACGCGCTCGGCCAATTGCACCGCTTCGGCATCGCTGCACAGGCGCGTGCGCAACGGCGCCAGCACGGCGGCCACTTCGGCCAGGCACGGTTGCAACGCGTCCACCACGCCCTGCTCGCCCGCCACGTGCAGGCGGCGCAGCAACTGATAGAGCGCGTGAAAGCGGGTGGAGAGCAGCATGAACTCGTTGTTCAGCCGCGCCAGCCGACCGCTACGCAGGCGGTAATGCGGGTCTTCGAAGGCGCTGGCATTACGCAGGTTTTCCAGGCCCACAGCTTCGGCAGCAAAGCGTGCATTCAGTTGTTCGAACCGAGTGGGCGGCAGCTCACCGGCCAGGCCTTCCCAGGCAAACCCGGCGAAGTCGCGAAAGCGTACGGCCAGGGTGCTGCGCAATGAACTACTGCTGGTTTGCGGCAAGAGCAGGCCGTTGACTACGCCGGTGCAGAGAATGCCGAGGCTGATTTCCAGCACTCGCCACAGTGCGGCCATAAACGCGCCTTCGGGGTGCAGTGTGGCCGGCAGGCCGATCATGGCGGCGGTATAGCCGGCCAGCACGCAGGCATAGCCACGAAAGTCCCGGTAGCGGGTAGCACCTGCCGTGCACAGGCCGATCCACAACGCCAGGCTGAGCAAAAACAGCACGCGCTCCTGGGCGAACAAAGCAATCAGCAGCACCATCATCGCCAGGCCGACAAAGGTGCCGATCAGGCGGTAGAAACTCTTGGCCAGCACCTGCCCGCTTTGCGGCTGCATGATGATAAAGACGGTCACCAGCACCGTGCTTGGCTGCGGCAGCTGCAGGCGGTACGCCAACCACAGGGCCAGAAACGCAGTGACCAATGCCTTGGCTACAAACACCCAGCTCAGGCCTTCACTGCGGCCCCAGTCGGCCAGCAGCGCGCGCAGCGGTTGCAGGGTTACCGTGCTCATGGCGCTACCTCATCTGTACTCAGCACGCCACCACCGAGGGCGACCCACAACTGCGCCTGGCTACCGAGTTGCGCGGCCAACACCTGTTGCTGCAAGCGCTGCTGCTGGAACACGTCGGTTTGCGCCTGCAGCACCGCGCGAAAATCGGTAAGACCACGCTGGTGTGCCACCCCAGCCAGGTGCCGATTGGTTTGCGCCAGGGCGAGCGAGTGGGCGACCAGCTGCTGTTGCTCATGCAGCGAATGCAGGCGGGTCAACACATCGGCGACGCTGTGCAGCGCCGCGATCACGGTCTGGTTGTAGTGCTCCACGGCCAAGTCGTAGCTGGCCGAGCGTTCACCCAATTGCGCACGCAGGCGACCGCCATCAAAGATCGGCAACGTCAGCGCCGGGCCAAGGCCGTAGGTGAGTTTGTCGTAACGCAGAAAATCCAGACCACCGCCCTGCACCGCCGCCGAACCCAGGCTGCCGAGCAGATTGATGTCGGGATAGAACTCGGCCTTGGCCGCTTCAATACCCTGCGCCTCGGCCGCCACCTGCCAGCGACGGGCTACGATATCCGGGCGTCGGCCCAGCAGCGCCAGCGGCAGGCTGTGGGGCAAGGTTGGCACTTCGCTCAGTTGCAATTGCGGGCGCCGCAAGCCCTCGCCGGCATTGGGCGGTTGGCCGGTCAACGCGGCCAGTTGATGGCGGCTGAGGGCGATGGCTTCTTCGGCCAGATCGAGCTGGCGCAGGGTTTCCGGCAAGGGCGTCTGCGCCTGGCTGAGCTCGTATTGGGTGCCTATACCGGCCTGCAAGCGCCGCTGCGCCAGGCTGACCAAGTGCTGTTGTTGCGCCACCGCCGCCGCGGCGATATCCCGCTCGGCAAAGCGCAGGGCAAGGCCGACATAAGCGCGCAGCACATTGCCCTGCAGTTCCAACGCGGCGGCACGCGCGTCGGTGGCCGCCACCTGCGCCAGGTTCAGCGCCTGCAAACGCTGGCTGCGTTCGCGGCCCCAGAGGTCGAGGTTGTAGCTCAGGCTCAGGCCCTGGGTATTGTTCCAACTGGTGGTGCGGCCGAGGGTGCCGGGACCATAGAAGCCGTCGTCCGGCCAACGCTTGCGCTGCATCTGCACACCGTAGTCGACCTGCACCGCCTCGTCGGCCTCAACCACACCTGCCATGGCCTGGGCCTGGCGCACGCGGGCAGCGGCCATTTTCAGGCTGGGGTTGGCGGCCAAGGCCTGGGTCATCCAGGCATTGAGTTGCGGGTCGCGGTAGGCCTGCCACCACTGTTCGCTGGGCCAGGCGATATCGACAGACGCCGAATCCAGCGGCGCAGGCGCCTGGTTCAAAGGACGAATACCGCTGCTGTCGAGGCAGGCACTCAAGGAAAACGAACACAGACACAAGCTGGCAAGGCGAAGCCATTGCCCATGGGTGCGGGGCACTGCGAGACATCCTGACAAGGCGGCGGCTAAAAAGGGGGGCGGCTCTTGATGGCCGACTCGGGGGGCGATTCTAGGCGGCCGTTGAAGGATGGATAAGCGAGGTTTTAGGCGAATCATTGTGTACTAAACTGCGACAATCCTTGGCAGGTTTCCTGCCAGACTGCGCACCCGCCCAGCCTGCAGGCTGGCGCCTCAGAGGAATTTACCGGGTGGACATCCTGTTCAATATGCGCACCTTTGTGTGTGTGGTCGAAACCGGCAGTTTTACTGCCGCCGCGCAACGTATGGACCTCACGACGTCCTACGTCTCGCGCTCCGTTGCCACCCTGGAAACCCACCTGCGCACCCGCCTGCTGCAACGCACCACCCGGCGCATCGCCCTCACCGAAGCGGGCCAGCGCTACCTGCTGCGCTGCCAACAGATTCTGGGCTATATCGAAGAAGCCGAAGCCGAGGCTGGCGACGCCCACGCACACCCGGCCGGCAACCTGAAAGTGCACTCGATGACCGGAATCGGCCAGCACTACCTGATCAAGGCTATCGCCGCCTACAACCGCAAATACCCGGACGTGAGCTTCGACCTGACCCTGGCCAACCGCACCACCGATATTCTCGACGAGGGCTACGACGTGTCGGTGGTAATCGCCCGGGAGTTGCCGGATTCGGGGCTGGTGTCCAAATGCATCGGCAGCACCTTCAGCGTGCTGTGCGCATCGCCTGGCTATATCGCCGAACACGGCTTTCCCCATCGCCCGGGTGAGCTGCAGCAGCACCGCTGCCTGCGGTTGGTGAACGCAGCCATGAGCCTGGATAAATGGGAATTCGAAGGGCCCGATGGCGACGAAATGGTGACCATCAACCGTTCGGTGTTTCAGGTGAATACGGCGGACGCCATGACCGAAGCGGTAAAGGCCGGCATCGGCATTGGCGCCTTGCCGGTGTACTCGGCCATCGCCGGCCTTCGCGACGGCAGCCTGGTGCGGGTGCTGCCGCAGTACCGGCTGTACCAGTTGAAGGTATTTGCGCTGTACCCGTCGCGGCAATACCTGGATGCCAAGATCCGTACCTGGGTGGAGTTTTTGCGCGACACGTTGCCTGAGCGTTTGCAGGCCGATGAAGCCAGCTTGCAGGAACTGAGTGGCATGCTGAAGGCGTTATGACGCAAAACCTCCGATTGCCCTATCGAGGCTGAAGCCTCGATAGGCTCGCACGGCTAGCCTCAAGCCTCGTTGAAATCCATCTCCGGTGGCTGACGGCGGAAGCCTCCGGTCAACGCAGCGAGGTAGATCACGCCCAGGCTCAGCCAGCTCAGCCCCAGAATGATTGCCAGATGATCCAGGCTGATCATCAGCCATAGATCCGCCACTAACCCCACCAACGGGCACAGCAGGAACAACAGCAGTTCGCGGCCGCCGCGTTTTTCGCCGTTGATCCAGTAGTGAAAAATCACCGCCAGGTTCACCAGACTGAAGGCCAGAAAGGCGCCGAAGTTGATAAACGAGGTGGAGGTGGTGACGTCCAGTTTCAGCGCCAGCAGCGCCACCACACCGCACAGCACGATGCTGTTGACCGGCGTACCGAAGCGGCCCAGACGGGCGAAGAAGCCCTGGGGCAACACCCCGTCACGGCCCATGGCGAACAGCAGGCGCGAGGCGCTGGCCTGAGCCGACAAACCCGAGGTGAACTGGCCGACGATGAGACCAATCAGGAAGAAGGTCACGAACAGGTCGCCACCGATATTCAGTGCGATTTCCGTGGCGGCCGAATCCGGGCTCTGGAACTCGATTGAGGGGTGCGCCAGCTGCACGAAGTACGACACGGCAATAAAGATCGCGCCGCCGATCAAGGTGATCAGCAAAATCGCTTTGGGAATGGTTTTGCGTGGCTCGTGGGTTTCCTCAGTAAGGGTACTGACCGCGTCAAAACCCAGGAATGAGTAGCAGGCAATCGCCGCGCCGCCCATCACCATCGGCAAGTGCACGTCGCCGTTGAAGAATGGTTTTAGCGTCCACAACGCTTGCGTGGCGTCGCCGGCCACGTAGTGAATGCACAGCACCACGAAGGCCACCAGCACCAGAAACTGCACCAGCATCAGGCCGATGTTGATGGTGTTGGCCAGCTTCAGGCCGACCACGTTGATCAGCGTGGTGACGCCGATAAACGCCAGCACCCACACCGCCTGCGGAATAGCCGGGAAGGCCGAGGCCAGGTACGCCGCACCGATCAGCCAGATGGCCATGGGCAAGAAGAGGTAGTCGAGCAATACCGCCCAGCCGGCGAGAAAGCCGAGTTTGGGGCTGATGGCTTTGCGCACGTAGCTATACGCCGAGCCGGCCACCGGAAAGGCCGCCGCCATACGGGCATAGCTGAAGGCGGTAAAGAGCATGGCGATGGCCGCCACTACATAGGCCGAAGGCACCGCGCCGCCGGTGGTAGTGGACAGAATGCCGAAGGTGCCGAGCACGATAATGGGGGTCATGTAGGCGATGCCGAACAGCACCACTGAACCGAGGGACAGCGTTCGTTGCAGACGAGCCATGGGGACTACTCCTGATGTTTTT
Source organism: Pseudomonas turukhanskensis (assembly GCF_027922365.1). Classification (GTDB taxonomy): domain Bacteria; phylum Pseudomonadota; class Gammaproteobacteria; order Pseudomonadales; family Pseudomonadaceae; genus Aquipseudomonas; species Aquipseudomonas turukhanskensis. Next base: position 23,840 of record NZ_BSFN01000019.1, on the reverse strand, counting down.
AGTTTTTTGGGCAGTAGATTTGGGCCCCGGTCTTCCGGTCGCTGCCAGAAGACTCCATTGGATGGGGCGGTGGTTCTTATTCGTTGCTCTGCGGGTCACCGCCAGCAGAGATGAGGTACGCGTGTGCACAACAGTGATCAGGGAATCAGCAACTCCCGACGCCCATCGGCATGCTCGATCACCTCGCCCGGCAATTGCAGGCGTTGGTCGTCGAGGTAGCGGTAATCGCGGCGGGCGGCGGCCAGTTCGCTTACATCGAACTCGGCGCTGAATTGGGTTTCTTCGCGGCCGGCTTCTTTAAGCAGCGTGCCGAACGGGTTGACCAGCGCGCTGCCACCGGCAAACACCAAGCCGCCATCACCTTCACCCACGCGGTTGACCATTAGCGCAAACGCCTGGTTCTCCTGGGCGCGGGCCATGATCGCGGTGCGGTGGGTGGGACCGTAGGGGTCCATATTGCCGTTGGTGACAATGATCAGCTCTACGCCCAGCTGCGCCAGGGCGCGGGCGGTTTCCGGGAATTCGATGTCGTAGCAAATCAGCAGGCCAACGCGCAGGCCGTTCCACAGGCAGGTGCTGTACCGGTCGCCGGCGCTGAACACGCCACGGTCCGAGGCCCACAGGTGGGTTTTGCGGTATTTCAGCGCAATGCCTTCGGGGGTGAGCAGCACGGTGGTGTTGAAGTAACGACCGTCATCAACCTCGGCCACACCCACCACCACGCTGATGCCACGCTCGCGTACGGCGCTTTGTACGGCTTTCAGAGTCGGGCCATCGAGGGGTTCGGCAACGGCGGCAACTTGTTCCGCGCTGGGAAAACCCATCAGGTGAGTTTCCGGAAAGACGAGCAACTGGGTATCGCTGGCACAGGCGACGATGGCATCCAGGGTGCGTTGCAGGTTGTAGGCAGTGTCTGCGTCACGACCGGCAAGCTGGGCGAATTCGACCTTCATGGAGGTTCCCTTTTCTCGTTATCGCGTAGCGTTGGTATCGTTATCCCGCGGCGTTGGCCTCGCCATGAGCGCCACAGTCGGGGCAGTATGCGCATCACGCCGGGCGCTCGTAATCACGCAGGCGTGGTAACCCATCGGGGTTAGTCGTTTTTGAGCATGGGGTAGGAAAATGTCGTTGACGCTGCAGGACATCGCCTGGCACCGCTCGGTGGGGCAATTGATCGAAGCCCTGCCCAAGCCGAATTTCTGGACCCTGCTGGTGCGCCTGCTGGAACAGTATGTGGCGTTCGACAGTTGGGTGGTTTTGCTCTTCAGCTCCGAGCAGCGCCCCCTGGTGTTCGCCGAATGCCCCGGAAACGACGGCGGCCCGGACACCCTGTTTCAGGATTACCTCAAGGGTTTGTACCTGCTCGACCCCTTCTATATTGCCAGCCGTGAACAGGCGCAAACCGGCTTCTTCCGCCTGGCGGAAGTGGCGCCTGAGTATTTCGAGCAGACCGAGTACTACCAGCGCTACTTCCGCCTGAATGTGGTGGCCGATGAAATTCAGCTCAATTGCCAGCTCGATGGCGACCGCACCTTGTGCCTGTCGCTGGGCTCGACGCAGCGTTTTAGCGCCGAGCAGATAGCCTTGCTGTCGCTGATCCAGCCCTGGGTTATCGCCCTGCTGCGCCAGCGCATGCCGTTTGAAGAAGTGGTCCCCACCGCCCCGATGCCGGCCAGTGGGGTGTGGCGCACACAGTTGGAAACCTCGGCGCTGCAACTCAAGGGCGCGCAACTCACCGCCCGCGAACTGGACGTGGCGCGCCTGATGCTTAGCGGCTGCTCCAGCAAGGAAATCGCCCGCAAGCTGGATATCTCGGCCGAAACGGTGAAGGTTCACAAGAAACATATCTACAGCAAACTGGGGATCAAATCGCAGTCGGAGCTGTTTTCGATTTTTCTGCAGGCGCAGAACGCATAGACCGAGTGCTGCCCTTCCCCTCACCCCAACCCTCTCCCTTAGGGAGAGGGGGTTGATCGTACGCGGTATCGAGTCTCCCCTCTCCCGCGGGCGGGAGAAGGGCCGGGGGTGAGGGCCAGCTGTCACGCAACAATTGCCCGCTACCCTCGACTGCCTTAACCGGGCCGTCTACGCTCAGCCCTGCCGTCCATGCCCCAAGGGAGCCCGCATGAGTCTTTCGCTGCTTAGCCGCTACGCGTTTTTTGTTGCCTGTCTTGTGTTCACCCTCGCCAGTCTGCCGTTCTACCACCATGAGTGGCTGTGGCCATTTACCCTGCTGACAGGGGTGCTGACGTTGATCGGCATCGGCGACCTGCTGCAAACCCGCCATGCGGTGCGGCGCAATTATCCGATTCTGGGCAATATTCGTTACCTGGTCGAAGGCGTTCGCCCCGAGATCCGCCAGTACCTGCTCGAAGCCGATGGCGACAAGCTGCCCTTCTCCCGCGCGCAACGCTCTCTGGTTTATGCACGCGCCAAGAACGAAGGGGCCGACAAACCCTTCGGCACCCTGATTGACGTGTACCAGAACGGCTTCGAATTTATCGGCCACTCCATGCGCCCGGCCACGCTCACCGACCCCGACAGCTTTCGCGTGATCATCGGCGGCCCGGCGTGCAAGCAGCCCTACTCCGCCTCGTTGTTCAATATCTCGGCCATGAGTTTTGGCTCGCTCAGTGCCAACGCCATTCGCGCCCTGAACAAAGGCGCCAAGCTCGGCAATTTCATTCACGACACCGGCGAGGGCAGCATCAGCGAGTACCACCGCGAGCACGGCGGTGACCTTACCTGGGAGCTGGGCAGCGGTTATTTCGGCTGCCGCACCAGCACCGGCCTGTTCGACCCTGAGCGCTTTGCCAAACAGGCGCAAAGCCCGCAGGTACGGATGATTGAAATCAAACTGAGCCAAGGCGCCAAGCCGGGGCACGGCGGCATTCTGCCCAAGCACAAGGTGACCAAGGAAATCTCGGAAACCCGTGGGGTGCCGATGGGCGAAGACTGCGTGTCGCCGTCGCGCCACAGCGCGTTTTCAACGCCCATAGAGCTGCTGCAATTCGTGGCCCAGTTGCGCGAACTGTCGGGCGGCAAACCGGTAGGCTTCAAGTTTTGCCTGGGCCATCCATGGGAGTTCATGGGCATCGCCAAGGCCATGCTGGAGACCGGCATTCTGCCGGACTTTATCGTGGTCGACGGCAAGGAAGGCGGCACGGGCGCGGCGCCGGTCGAGTTCACCGACCACATTGGCGTGCCGATGCGCGAGGGGCTGCTGTTTGTGCATAACACCCTGGTGGGGCTGAACCTGCGCGACAAGATCAAGCTGGGCGCCAGCGGCAAGATTGTCAGCGCCTTCGATATCGCCAGCGTGCTGGCCATCGGCGCCGACTGGGCCAACTCGGCGCGCGGTTTCATGTTTGCCATCGGCTGTATTCAAAGCCAGAGCTGCCACACCAACAAGTGCCCTACCGGGGTGGCGACTCAGGACCCTTTGCGCCAGCGAGCGCTTGTGGTTGAGGACAAGGCGCAGCGGGTTTTCAGTTTTCACCGCAATACGCTCAAAGCCCTGGCCGAGATGCTGGCGGCGGCTGGGCTTTCCCACCCCAAGCAGCTGGATGCGCGCCATCTGGTGCGGCGGATTTCGGCCACCGAGATCAAAATGTTTGCTCAGGAGCATGTGTTCCTCAAACCCGGCGAATTGCTGAGCGGCAAGATCAGTGGCGAGTTTTATGAGCGCATGTGGAAGATGGCGCGGGCTGATAGTTTTGAGGCGGCGCCTGAGGAGCCGGATCATCAGCCGGCGGCGCCGGCGAAGCTGGATGCGATACAGAGCGTGTAGGTTTTTTTGCGTCTTGTCGGCGGGGCTTTGTTCGGTGTGCTGGAGGTTCGTTTCCGGTTGGCCGGCATGCTGTGATTTTCTTCGTTACCGCGCGTGCTGAGGGTTTTGTCTCGCGCCTTACGCGCGAGTTTCTTTTTCCAGTCGTCGGAATGCCGCACCATAAAAAAGAAACCAAAAAATCTTGCCCCTACCTGGGCCCTACGCTGCGCTTCGGGTCCCCTCGCTACGTCGTCGCTCCAGGGGCCGGGCTGAAGGGCCATCCATGGCCCTCATCCCTCTGCGCGGCTCCCGGCCGCTACGACCCCTTACGCAACGACTCCACTCGGCCTGGCGATCAAGGGGCGGGTAGATCAAAAGCGGAGCCAAAAGCGCAAGATCAAAAGCGGGAGATCAAGAGCCAAGTCAGAAGTACGTCAACGGGTAGATCAACGACGTTTTCTCTACGGAAAGTTACATATTATGAAACTTTCCGTACAGTGTTTTACGTTGCATTTTTTCTCACTCAACACTAAGTTTCTGTTTGTGTAACTTTTCGTTGAGTCGCCACATGCTCCTTTCCAGCACTCCCATTCAACCAATGCGTCAGCTGCTCCACAGTTTGTATGCGCTGGCGAGTGCGGAGCGTTATCTCTTTACCCCGGAGGACCTGCGAGGCTTGCTGCCGGAGCTTTCAGATGGGGCTTTTAAAACGTTGCTCAGTCGGGCTGATAGAAGTGGGCTGCTGCGGCGTGTCTGTCGGGGTTTGTATGTGTTCGAGCCGGCAGCGCCGCGTGATGGCTTGTTGCTGTTTCATGCCGCCGCGCGCTTGCGGGCGAATCATTTCAATTACATCAGCCTTGAGACGGCGCTGAGTGACGCCGGGGCGATTTCCCAGGTGCCTATCAGTTGGCTCACGGTGATGTCGTCCGCACGCAGCAGCCGCATAGATTGTGGGCGTTGGGGCACGTTGGAGTTCGTGCATACCCGCCAACAGCCCGCCGATGTGGCTGAACATCTGCAGTACGATGCCCGCTGCCGGCTGTGGCGTGCAACCACCCAGCTGGCTCTGCGCGATATGCGTGCTACGCGCCGCAGTATGGATTTGGTTGCCCCGGATCGGATGGATGGGAGCAGTACGGATGAACCTGTTTGATCGGCTAGTGGATGAAGCGTTACGCAATACCGAGCAGTTGGCGCCGCTGCGCATGGTGGTGGAGAAGGAGTTGTTGCACCACGACATCATGCTGGCGCTGAGCGGCGCGGGGTTACTGGCAAAACTCACGTTTATTGGCGGCACGTGTCTGCGAGCTTGCTATGGTTCCAATCGCTTGAGCGAGGACCTCGACTTCACCGGCGGCGCCGATTTCAGCCGCGAGCAGTTGAAGGAACTGGCGCACGTGCTGGTGGATACGCTCAAGGAAAAATACGGACTGGATGTGGCGGTCAGCGAACCGACCAAAGAGACGGGCAGTGTCGATACCTGGAAGCTGAAAATCCAGACCCGCCCCCACAGCAAAACCCTGCCCGCGCAACGTATCAACATCGATGTCTTCGCCATTCCCAGCTATCTGCCGCAACCGTCGTTGCTGCTCAATCCTTACGGGGCGGACATGGGTACCAGTGGTTTGATTCTGCAGGCTGAGGCGCGGGAAGAAATCTATATCGACAAGGTTGTGGCCTTTGCGCTTCGCGCCAACCGCATCAAAAACCGCGATCTGTGGGATTTGCTCTGGCTGCGCCAGCAAACGGTGGTTCCTCACTGGCCGTTGCTCAAGCGCAAACTGGCGGACCATCGTTGCACGCCGTCTGATTTCCTCGGGGCTTTCGCCCAGCGCGCAGCGCTGATGGGAAGCGACGCGAACATCGCTGCGGACTTTCGCCACGAGATGAGCCGCTTTCTTCCTGCGCGGTTGGTGGCGAGCACGGTAAACGAACCAGCGTTCTGGACAGTGCTGGTTCGGCATATTCAGCAGTTGCACCAGGACGCAAAAAACCAACTCGGCGATCACCCGGCTGAACCATTCTTTCCGATGTAAGCCTCGGGTATTCTCGATCACTCAGCCCGCACGGACTCTCTCCCATGGCATTGCACACCTGGCTCGTTTATCTGATTGCCGTCGTCGGTCTGTCGCTTACGCCCGGCCCCAATGGCCTGTTGGCGCTGAGCCATGGTGCGCTGTATGGCCAGCGCAAAACCTTGTTCACCATCAGCGGCGGCATGCTCGGTTTTACCGTGCTGATGGCCCTGTCGATGTTCGGCATTGGCGCGCTGTTGCAGGCCTCCGCCCATGCTTTGACGGTGTTGAAGTGGGTGGGCGGCGCGTACCTGGTGTGGCTGGGTGTGCAGCTGTGGCGGGCACCGCCGATCAAGCTGAGCACCGAGGGCGTGGCGCCGAGCAAGTCGGGGCATGCGCTGTTTCGTCAGGGTTTGCTGTCGGCGATTTCCAACCCCAAAGTCATTCTGTTTTTCGGCGCCTTTCTGCCGCAGTTTCTCGACCCCGGCCGCGCGCTCTGGCTGCAGTTTGTGATCATGGTGCTGACCTTTGTGCTGTTCGAGGGCTTTGTCGAATACCTGTTGGCGCGCCTGGCGCATCGTATCCGACCGTGGCTGGAGCGCAGCGGCAAAGGGTTCAACCGCGGCTGCGGCAGTGTGTTTGCGTTGATGGGCGCCGCCCTGCCGACGCTGCGCTAAGCCATGGCCCGCGCCGCCCCACCTGATTTGCACCGCCCCGGCGCCGCCTTGCGCGCCGTGGCACGCAGTTACCCGCGCGGGCTGTTTATCGAGCCCCATGCCCACGACTGGGGACAACTGCTGTACGCCCAGAGCGGCATCATGTGGGTGGAAACGCCGGGCGAGGCGGTATTGGTGCCGCCGCTACGCGCGGTGTGGTTGCCCGCCCAGGTTCCCCATGCCGTGCGGGTGGTGTCGGAGCTGGAAATGCGCAATATCTACCTGCGCCCCGACCAGCCCCACAGCCTGCCCGGCAGCACCCAGGTGCTAGAAGTGCGGCCGTTGTTGCGCGAGCTGATCCTCGGCCTGGTGGCTGAACAAGGTGCCGAAGACACCGAGTATTACCAGCGCCTCAGCGCCCTGGCCGTGCTGGAACTGCAGCGCGCCCAGCACTCCCACCTGCGGGTACCGCTGCCCGATGCACGAGACCGGCGTTTGCTTAACCTGTGCCAAGCGGTAATCGCTTCGCCCTCGCAAGCTTTCTCGTTCGAGCAACACGCCACAGCGGCCGGCGCCAGCGTGCGCACGTTAGCGAGGCTGTTTCAGGACAGCCTCGGCATGGGGTTCGCCCACTGGAGGCGGCAAGTGCAATTGGCCACGGCGGTGGCGGCGTTGATCGAGGGCACGCCGGTCAGCCGCATCGCGGCGGACCTTGGCTACCGGCCCAGTAGCTTCAGCGACATGTTTCGACGCGAGCTAGGTGTCGCGCCGTCTGACTATCTGTCCTAACGCTCCTACGGGCTATTTTTGGCCGATAAACAGAAGTCTTTGACCTGAGCACCGTTTCCCGGTCGCTAGACTGAGCCCATTCACCCGATTGGAGCCTCAGCATGAACTACCTCATTTCCCTGGCGGCCGGTCTGTTGGTCGGCGTCATCTATAACCTCCTGGACGTGCGTTCACCCGCGCCGCCAGCCATTGCCCTGGTGGGTTTGCTAGGCATGTTGGCGGGCGAGCAGTTGCTGCCATTGGGTCGCCAACTGGTTAGCCACTGGTTGTCCTGATTTCCTGTTTCTACTGCCATGTACAAGGAGCGCATATGCACGCGTTGCAATTTACCGTTAAGGGCGACCTCGATTCTCTTCAGTACCTTGAAGTGCCAACCCCGAGCGCAGGCGACGGCGAGGTGTTGGTGGAAATCCGCGCCGCCGGCCTGAACCCCAGCGATGTGAAAAACGTCCTCGGTCGTTTTCCGTACACCACTGTGCCCCGTATTCCCGGGCGCGACTTCGCCGGCGTAGTGGTCCAAGGCCCAAGCCATCTGCTCGGCCAGGCGGTCTGGGGCACCGGCAAGGGCTTAGGCTTTACCCGCGACGGCAGCCACGCCAGCCATATCGCCTTGCCCGCGGAGGATGTGGCGTTGAAACCGCCAGCGCTGAGCTTTGCCCAGGCTGCCAGTTGCGGTGTGCCGTTCACCACCGCCTGGGATGCCCTGCAACGCACGGACGTCAAAGCCGGCACTACCTTTCTGGTGATCGGCGCCAATGGTGCCGTGGGCGATGCGGCTGTCAGCTTGGCCAAGGCGCGCGGCGCGCAGGTGCTGGCGGCGGTACGTCGCCCGGAATCATTGGCCGAGCTCAGTCAGCGCGGCATTCCCGGCATTCTGCTGGGCGACCCCGCCGCCCTGCCCGCCCAGGTGGAAGAACACTTCCAAGGCGGCGCAGAAGTCATTTTCGACACCACTGGTTTCTGGCTACCGGCCGCAGTGCCTGCGCTTGGCACCTTTGGTCGCATCGCCATCATTGCCGCCCCGGTGGATGGCAATGTGCAGCTGCCGGCTCTGGCCTTGTACCGTCGCGGCGGCGTGCTGGTGGGCGTCAACTCGCTGCTTTACACCCCGAAGGAATGCGCAGCGATGCTCGACGGTTTCGGCAGCCTGTTCGACCAGGCGCTGCTGCCATTGCCCGATGAATTGCATGAAGTGCCGCTCAGCGAAGGTGTGGCCCGCTATCAGGCGGTGAACGGTGGCAGTAGCGAGAAATTTATTCTGCTGCCTTGATCGCGGCGACACGGGCGCGGGCTTTGTGGTTAGATTTGGGTGCCCTCGCCCGTTTGCTGCCAGTTAGAAACCAGTAACCGGGCGAATGACTCAACCCGGTACCGCCATGCGTTTTCTGCCTTTTGCCCTTTTGCTGATTTGCGCCTGCAGCGCTGCAGAAGAGCGTCCCCTGCGTTTTTCCGTGATCGAAAGCTGGGCTATGCCGCTGATCAAGGTCGAAAACGGTGAGGCCGTCGGCGGCATCATTTACGACCTGCAAATGCGCCTGGCGCAAAAGGTCGGCCGCCGTGCAGAAATGATGGTGCTACCGCGCAAACGCGTGCAGGCCATGCTGGTACGCGGCGAAATCGACGTGCGCTGCTACGTGAACCCCACCTGGCTCACCGAGTCTCACCACCAGTACATCTGGAGCGTGCCGTTCATGACCCAGCGCGACGTGCTGGTGGCCCGCACCAAAGGCAACGTGACGCTGGAAAACCTGCATGGCGAACTGGTTGGCACCGTTCTGGGCTATATCTACCCCAAACTGCAACCGCGCTTCGACGCCAATGATCTGCAACGCGACGATGCCCGCACCCAGGAACTGGCGCTGATGAAGCTCGAAGCCGGGCGCAACAACTACGCCGTCAGTAGCGAACTGACCCTGAACTGGTTTAATCACGGCCAGCCAGCAGACCTTAAACTGCAGCCCGTTGAAGAACTCTCGTCGGACCTGGCCTCGTGCATTGTCCGCGACGAACCGGACGTACCGACCATGCAATTACTGCGTGCGTTGGTGCAGATGAGTAACGACGGCGAATTCGAAAAAATACTCGCCAACTACCGCTAAGCCCCATTCTTGACAGGTTTCTGTCACCCTGCCCCGCCGGTGAAATGCTTCACCACTCTTTGTTATTGGATTTGAGGCTGTACCCATGCCTGAAGTATTGCCCGCTGCGGCGCAAACCTCGCCGCTGGCCAAGCGCCTGTCGGCCCGCGCCATTTTGCTGATTGAACTGGCCTTGGCCCTTGGCGGCTTTGCCATTGGTACCGGTGAGTTCTCGATCATGGGCCTGATGCCCAATGTCGCCACGGACCTGGGCATTACCGAACCACAAGTGGGCAACGTGATCAGCACCTATGCCCTGGGTGTGGTGGTGGGCGCGCCGCTGCTGGCCATTCTCGGTTCGCGTTTGCCCCGGCGCAGCTTGCTGCTGTTGCTGATGGCGATTTTTGCCATCGGCAACTTCGCCACGGCGCTGTCGCCGGACTACCACTCGATGATGGTGTTCCGCTTCTTCGCCGGCCTGCCGCACGGTGCCTATTTTGGCGTGGCGATGCTGGTGGCAGCTTCCATGGCGCCGCCGCACAAGCGGGCCAAGGCGGTCAGCCGGGTGATGCTCGGCCTCACAGTAGCCATTCTGGTGGGCAACCCGTTGGCCACCTGGATGGGGCAGATGGCCAGCTGGCGCTATGCGTTTGCCTTGGTCGGCATCATTGCCCTGTCCACGGTGGCTATGGTGGCCTGGTTTCTGCCGCCTGATGCCAGCGAGCCACAGAGCAACCCGATGCGCGAACTACGCGCCTTCAATCGCCCGCAAGTGTGGCTGGCGCTGGCCATCAGCTCGGTCGGCTTTGCCGGCATGTTCTGCGTGTTCAGCTATATGGCGCCCACCCTGCTGCAGGTAACCCACTTATCCACAGCCTGGATTCCGTTTGCCTTGGCCGCGTTTGGCCTGGGCAGCATCGTCGGCAATATGGTCGGTGGCTGGCTGTTCGATAAATTGCAGTTCAAGGCCGTGGCCTGGCTGCTGGTGTGGAGCGCACTGGTGCTGGCGATTTTCCCCAGCGCCGCGTTGTCGGCCTGGACCATTTTCCCCGCCGTATTCGCCGTAGGCACCATGGTGTCACTGGGCGCTCCGCTGCAAACCCATTTGATGGACGTGGCGCAGGAAGCACAAACCCTGGCGGCTGCGTCCAACCACGCCGCCTTCAATTTCGCCAATGCCCTGGGGCCGTGGTTGGGTGGTATGGCCATCAGTGCCGGTTATGGCTGGACGTCCACCGGTTACATCGGGACGGCGACAGCGCTGGCGGGGTTGTTGGTGTTTTTTGTGGCGTGGCGGTTTGAGCCAAAGCACTAAGATCAAAAGCGCGGGGCTGAAGCCCCTCCCACAAACGACTGGGTGCCTTGTGGGAGAGGCTTCAGCCTCGATTCCTGGAAACGCCGATCAAGGCTGTAACGGCTTCACCAACGGCGCCTTGCCATCCGACACCAACCACGCCACCAACACCGCAGGCCTGCGCTGGCTTGGATTACGCGTTACCCGATGCTCTTGCCCCGGCGCCTCGTACCAGGCATCACCGGCCTTGTAGGTGTGCACCGGGCCGTTATCCAACTGCGACTCCACTTCCCCGGAAACCACCACCACAAACACCGGCCCCGGATGGGTGTGCGGACGCGACGTGGCGCCCGGCGCAAACTCCACCCGCAACGCCGCGGCGTCGGAGCCGACCGTCGCCGGCAAGGTGGCGTGCGCCACCGGCGTTACCGTTTCATCACCCGCGCCGCCACCGTGGGCGTGGGCCAAACCGCTGAGCAATACCAGCGCCAATGCTGCCAAGCGAAGGGTAGTGGCCATGTTCACACCGCCGGCTGCATGGCAAAGCCCCCACCGAAACGGTTCCAGGCATTGATGGTGGCGATGGCAAAGGTCAGGTCGGCCAGTTCGCGTTCGTTGAATTGCGCGGCAACCTCGTTGTAGATGGCGTCCGGGGCGCCGCGTTCGGCCAGCAGCGTCAGGGTTTCGGTCCACAGCAGCGCTGCGCGTTCACGCTCGCTGAAAAACGGCGTTTCATGCCAGGCCGACAGGGCGAAGATCCGGCGCGGGGTTTCACCCAGCTTGATGGCATCGGCGGTATGCATATCGATGCAATACGCGCAGCCGTTGAGCTGCGAGGCGCGGATTTTTACCAACTCGTGCAGGGACTTTTCCAGCGAGGACTCGCCCATGGCTTTTTCCAGACCCAGCAGGGCTTTGAAAGCGTGGGGAGCGACTTGGGCGTAGGCGACGCGTGCATGGGTGCTCATGACAGTTTCCTCAATGTGCCCCGGCTGGATGCCGGGAATGGGCTTACTGTATTGCTGCGAACTGCACGGATAAACAAGCTAGAATCGGAAACATTAGACGACTATCCGGACAATCATGGCCTTTGACCGACTCGATGCAATGCGTGCCTTCTGCAGAATTGTGGAGCTGGGCAGCTTCACCCGCGCTGCCGATGCCCTGGGCACGGCAAAAACCACGCTGTCCGGGCAGATTCAGGCGCTGGAAAGCCAACTGGGGGTCAAGCTGCTGCACCGCACCACCCGCCGCGTAACCCCCACCACCGACGGTGCCGCCTACTACGAACGGGCGCGCGCCTTGCTGGAAGACATGGATGAACTGGAAGCCAGCGTGTCGCAAACCCGGACCGTGGCGCGCGGCAAGGTAAAGGTGGACATGCCCTCACCGGTCGGGCGTTTTTTGCTGATACCGGCGCTGCCCGGCTTTGTGGAGCTGTACCCGGATATCCAGCTGGACCTTGGTTGCAGCGAGCGCGTGGTGGACCTGGTGCAGGAAGGTGTCGACTGCGCGATTCGAGGGGGCGTGGTCACCGACCCGGATCTGGTCTGCCGCCCCATCGGCCAGATGCGGTTTGTGCTCTGCGCGGCGCCCGAGTACCTGCACGGCAAACCGCCGATCCACACCCCCGCCGACCTCGCCCGGCACCGCTACCTGGCGTTTGTATTTCCCGCCACCGGCCGGCAGAACCCGGTGCGTTTGAGCTGTGGGGACGACAGCGTAGTGCTGGAACAAACGCCGGTCATGCGTTTTAACAGCGGCGGCGCATATATGGCCGCCGCCGAAGCAGGCTTGGGGTTTGTCGGCGTGCCGCTGTGCGAGGCGCGCGGCTTGTTGACCAGCGGCAAACTGGTGCAGCTGCTGCCGGATTGGGAACTGGCGAGTATGCCGATGAGCCTGGTGTATCCCTATGCGCGACGCTTGTCGGCGCGGGTGCGGGTGTTTACGGAATGGGCGATGACCACCATGGGTGAGGATCCGTTGTGGCGGTTGTAGACGCCTCGATACCTTTAAATGCCCAACCAAAGCTGGGGCCCGCAAGACTCGGCGGTCACACCCCCAGCCTCTAAACTGGCCACCCCTCTGCAGCCAGGCCAGCGCCCATGCGTACGCTTTACCAGTTCCCGATTTCCCACTACTGCGAAAAGACCCGCTGGCACCTGGACCACAAGGGCCTGGCTTTTAACGTAGACGACCTCTTCCCCGGCCTGCATCGCCTGCAAAGCCGCCCCATGGCCGGCATCGATACGCTGCCGATTCTGCGCGACGGCGCCAAGGTCATCGGCGACTCCAGCGCCATCGCCCTGTATCTGGAGGCGCAGTACCCCGACCATCCGCTGTTGCCTGACGACGCTGAACAACGCGCCGCCATCCTCGCCCTGGAAGAACGCTTCGACCGCATGGGCGTGCACGTGCGTCGTTGGTTGTATGGACAGATTCGCGATTGGCGCACGGTGATGGTCGCCATGCTCAAACCCTACCGCCCGCTGTTCGGCCTGCGCGATGCCATGAAGCCTGTGCTGCAGCGCGGCGTGTTGCGTTTATACGGCGTTACACCACCACGGGTGGAGAGGTCGCGCGTGGAATTGTTGGAGGGGTTGGCGCTGATCGAAGAGCTGACCGGCAATGATCCGGCGCGCTATCTGGTAGGTGATCGCCTGAGCCTGGCCGATATCGCGGCGGCGGCGTTGTATGCGCCGATCTTTACGCCGGCGGGAACGCCGTGGGCCGAGATCAGCGGGCATGACGGCCAGACGCAACGTTTTCTGGATGAGCTGCATGCGCGGCCAGCGGGGCAATGGATCATGCGGCGTTATGCCGAAGATCGCGCTCGGCGTTAACAGATCAAAAGCTCAAGGCTGAAGCCTCTCCTACCGGGTATATCGTTCTTGTAGGAGAGGCTTCACCCTCGATGCGTTAAATCATGTCACTCGACCAGCGCCGGCTTCAGAAAAGCTTCGATATCCACCTCATCAATCTGCTCGGCCTGCAGGTGCTTCTTGCCGTAGCGCAGGTGCATGCCCGATTGCAGAAACAGGGCGAACAGGTCGGCGTCGATATGGCCTTTGTCGCGCAGGTTGGCCAGGATGCGTACCGACTCGGAAAGGGTCTTGGCTTTCTTGTACGGGCGGTCGGAGGCGGTCAGCGCTTCGAACACATCGGCAATCGCCATGATCCGCGCCGGCACCGACAGTTTGTCTTTATCCAGTTGCCGCGGGTAACCGGTGCCCAGCAGGTTTTCGTGGTGGGTGCCGGCGTATTCGGGCACGCGCTTGAGGTTGCTGGGCAGCGGCAGGTTCTCCAGCATCATGATGGTCTGGATGATGTGCTCGTTGATCTTGAAGCGCTCTTCGGCCGTTAGCGTGCCGCGGCTGACGCTCAGGTTGTAAAGCTCGCCGTAGTTGTACAGGTGCTCAGGCACTGTCACCTTGAAGCCGTATTTGGCGTCGTACTCACGGCTGACCGGGCGCGGAAAGATATGCTGCGGCTTGTCGGCCAGCAGGGTTTCACGCGCGGGCAACGGGCTGGCCGGCAAATGCGCCACACGGTGCAGCTCGCCTTCGGACAGGCCCAGACGATCATCGAAATGCCGCAACCACGGGCGCTGGCCAATGTGCTGCAACCGCTCAATGCGCTCGGGTGCCATCAACTCGCTGCCGATATTGCACTCGGCCACGTAGGCGAACTCATCCTGCAAGTGGGTAATTGCCTGTTGATACTGCGAACGCGCAATGTCTTCTTCGACACCGTCGCGAATCGCTTCCAGGCAAGCGATATGAGCATCGCGCAGCAAGACTTCAAAGCGCAGGCGCACTTCGTGGATACGGTTGTAGATGGTTTCCAGCTTGGTGGCTTTGTCGACCACGTGCTCGGGCGTGGTGATCTTGCCGCAATCGTGCAGCCAGGCGCCGATACGGAATTCGCGCCACTCATCGGCGGAGTTGAAGCTGAACTCGGCCAGCGGGCCTTCGGTGACCTTGCAGGCTTCCTCGGCCAACATTAGCGCCAGCTCCGGCACGCGCTCGCAGTGGGCGCCGGTGTATGCGCTCTTGGCGTCAATGGCGCCGGCGAGAATTTCGATCATGGCGTCGATCAGCGCTTTCTGGGCGTCGATCAGGTTGTGGTTATCCAGGGCAATCGCCGCTTGCGAAGCCAGGGCGCCAACGAACGAAAGCACCTGCGGGGAAAACGCCATTACCTCGCCGGTCAGCGGGTTCAGGGCGTTCATAAATTGCAGCACACCGATCACTTCGCCCTGGCGCGGCGCCAGCGGCACACTGAGCATCGACACGGTGCGATAGCCCGACTGGGTATCGAAATGGCGGGTGCCGCTGAGGTCGAAACGGGTTTCGGCGTACACATCGTCAATGACCACCGCCTCGTTGTGCAGCGCGGTGTACGTGGACACATGACGCTCGTTCGGCAGGCCGTTCACGGGGTCATGCAGGGGGATTTCGCTGGCCGGCAGGTCATCTTCCATGGAACGCAAGGCAAAACGCAGGGTGTCATGTTCGGTCTTCAGGTACAGCGTGGCGGCCTGGGCATTACAAATAAGCTTGCCCTGCATAAGGATGTGCTTGAGCAGCGCATCGCGGTCGCGCTCGGAGGACAACAGCAAGCCGTTTTCCACCAGGCTGGCGAGTTTCAGCTGGGTTTCCTGCAAGGTCTGCGTCTGGTGTTGCAGCGCCTCTTTCATGCTGCCGTGATTACGGTTGAGACTGTCGACTTCATGAAACATCGAAGCTTTGGGTTGCTCGCCGGAGAAGTCCAGCTTGCGGATAAGACGGGTGTCCTCGGCCAGACGCTCAATGGTGCGGTTGATGCTGTCCATGCCATTAAGGGCCAACGGCAGCGTGCACAGCAGCACGACCACCGAGATAATCAACACGGCAGTGGCGGACAAACCAAAGGTCAGGGCCAGAATCGGCAATAACTGCAAAACAAAAAACGCGGTAAGAACAACTGACCAGTTCTTGAAACGGAACTTGAAAAATGCTGTGTTCATCTGCAACCCGTATTAGAAATTCCTTTTGCCTGACTGGCAAAAACCGTTGATCGCAGCTTTTATGATGAAGCGTCAATAAAAGTAGCGTCAATCTGACATCACGTACATGATGCGGTTCTACTTGCTTGCGCAGCAGCGTTCAATCAGGAAATCGGAGATTCAGGGAGACT
Organism: Pseudomonas turukhanskensis; assembly: GCF_027922365.1. Taxonomy (GTDB): domain Bacteria; phylum Pseudomonadota; class Gammaproteobacteria; order Pseudomonadales; family Pseudomonadaceae; genus Aquipseudomonas; species Aquipseudomonas turukhanskensis. The sequence goes on along the minus strand of NZ_BSFN01000019.1, from coordinate 8,061 downwards.
AGTATGTTTATGACCCGAAAAGCCACTCAATGGCTATTCATACTCTGCATGACCCTACCCTTTGGCACAGCCGCCACCTTTGCCGCAGAACCGGCTGCTGGCAAGGCGATTGGCTATGTCATGAAGGCTGAAGGCGATGCCTCGGTCATCGTCGATGGAAAGGCTCAACCGGCCACCGTCGGCATGCCAGTGTTCGTTGGCAGCTCCATCAAGACCGCCGCCAATGGCGCGCTCGGCGTGACGCTGGAAGACAACACCCTGATGTCGTTCGGCCCCAACAGCCAACTGAGCTTCGATGCCTTCGTGTATCAACCGTCCGAACAGAACCTCAAGCTCAGCGCGAAAATCACCCACGGCACCCTTAATTACATCTCCGGTGTCATTGCCAAGCTTAAGCCCGAGGCAGTGGAAATCAACACGCCCACCGGCACTATCGGTGTGCGCGGTACCCACTTCCTGGTGAAAGTCGACGGTTGAGCGCCTCCATGCCCTTTTCGTTTCTACGCGGCCTGACCCTTGTGCTGCTGGCCCTGTGCGCAACAGGCTGTGCGACGCCAAAATCCTACGTGGTGCTGATGGAAAGCCCGGACGGCACCACCGGTGCCATCGTGGTGGAAACCGCCAACGGCACCACGCGGGTCGACAAGAAAATGGACGCCGTTGCCCTGGACGGTAAAAGCGCCAAGACCTTTGCCGTTGAACCGCCGCGTATCGAGCAGGATTTTTCCGCCGCCCTCAAAGCGCAGCCGGCCCTGCCCATCACCTTCCGCCTGTACTTCGAAACCGGCACGGCCAATCTCACCAAAGCCTCCAAGGCCGATTTCCAGAACGTGCTCACCACTTTGCGCGAACGCGGTCCATCGGCGGTATCGGTCATCGGCCATACCGATACCGAAGGCAAAAGCAAATGGAACGAACAGATTGGCCTCAAGCGCGCCACCGCCATTGCCGAGATGTTCAAGAAGGAAGGGATCAAGGTGATCGAGTTGGTGGTTACGTCCCACGGCGAGAGCAACCTGCTGGTGAAGACGCCAGACGACACGCCTGAGCCGCGCAACAGGCGGGTCGAGATTATTGTTCGCTAGCGTGTTAAGGCATTTGGTTACGGCCTGGCCACTCGAGGCTATCGCACTCGCCTAAGCGCGCGCACTGCCCCTATAGCAATGGCTTGAGCGTCGGCGCCTTTGGTCTTCACCTATCCCAAGGACGCCGCCACCTGCGGCTCCAAGCCCAGAAACCGCACCAACTCGGCCTTTTTAGCCATTGCATCCTGATACCCCAGTTCGATCAGTTCATTGCAATACCCCGACTCGAACAGCAGATAACTCAACACCCCCGCCCCACCTGCCTTTTTCGCCCCGGGCCCACGCAAAAACATGCGCAGGGTGCGCGGCAGCTCGTGCCAATGGCGGGCAGCGATGCGGTCCAGCGGTTTGCTCGGGGCGATCACCAGCACTTCGACCGGCTTTATCGCCGTGCTTTTGGCCGGCAGGTCGGTGGGCAGCAAACGGCACATCTGATTCATGCGCTCCAGCAGTTCGATATCGCTTTCCAGGCTGTCGATAAAGGTGCTGTTAAGCAGATGGCCGCTCACCTGAGCCAGGCTCGGCGGCCCCGCCACGCGTGAGCGCACCGGCACGTTCTCGGGGTTGCCATTGCCGCTCACACCCACCACCAACACGCGATTGGCGCCCAGGTGCAGTGCCGGGCTGATCGGAGCAGACTGGCGCATGGCACCGTCGCCGAAAAATTCTCGGTTGATTTTTACCGGCGGGAAAATCAGCGGAATGGCCGCGCTCGCCAGCAAATGCTCGAGCTGCAGGCGGGTCGGCACGCCTACGCGGCGGTGGCGAAACCAGGGGTCGATGGTGGCGCGGCCCTGGTAGAAGGTCACCGCTTGCCCAGAGTCGTAGCCAAACGCCGTTACGGCCACAGCGCGCAATTTACGCATGCGCACGGCGGCGGCGATACCGGAAAAATCCAGGTGCTCGGCGAGCAGTCCGCCCAAAGGCGAGCTGTCGAGCAAGGCCACCGGCGCACGCTTGCCCAGGCCCAGGAGGCTATGGCCGAAAAAACGGCTGGCCTGGCGTACCACACCGGAAAAGTCGCTGCGGTATACCTGGTAGGTGTGGAAGTTTTGCCAGACATGCGTGAGGCGCTTGATGGCCTCGTTGAATTGCAATGCTCCGCAGGCCAGCCCCACAGCGTTGATGGCGCCGGCAGAGGTGCCGACGATGACGGGAAAAGGATTTTGCGTGGTGTCGGGCAACAGGTCGGCAATCGCCGCCAGCACCCCCACCTGATACGCGGCACGTGCCCCGCCGCCCGAAAGAATCAGCCCAGTCACCGGTTTTGTTGGATCGTGCGCCAGATTCATCGAAGCCTCTCTACGGGGGTTTTCGCGAGTATAGAAGTGCTTGCCTAGCCGCGCTTGCTGTACAACTTGGCCTCACCCGGCGGCCGAGTTTTGAAGCGACGGTGCGCCCACAGGTATTGCTCGGGGCAGCCAAGAATGGCGCGCTCCACCCATTGGTTCACACGCAGGCAATCTTCCTCCTCGGTGTCGCCGGGGAAGTTGCGCAGCGGCGGGTGAATCACCAACTTGTAACCGCCGCCATTGGGCAAGCGTTTCTGCGTAAACGGCATCACCTGGGCGCGGCCCAGGCGGGCGAACTTGCTGGTGGCAGTTACCGTGGCAGCAGTGATGCCGAACAGCGGCACAAACACGCTTTGTTTGGCGCCGTAGTCCTGGTCGGGCGCGTACCAGATCGCCCGACCGGCGCGCAGCACCTTGAGCATGGCGCGCACGTCTTCGCGCTCAATGGCCTGGGCGTCGTGATTGTGGCGCTCGCGGCCCCGGCGCTGGACGAAGTCGAACACTGCGTTTTTATGTTCGCGGTACATGCCATCGATGGTGTGGCGCTGGCCCAGCAGGGCGGCGCCGATTTCCAGGGTGGTGAAGTGCACGGCCATGAGAATCACCCCCTGCCCTTGCAACTGGGCTTCCTGCAAATACTCCAAGCCTTCGATATGGGCTAGACGGGCAAGGCGTTTGGTCGGCCACCACCAGCTCATGGCCATTTCGAAAAAAGCGATGCCGGTAGACGCAAAGTTTTCTTTCAGCAGCTTTTTACGCTCAGCACTGCTCATCTGGGGGAAACACAGTTCCAGGTTACGGGCGGCGATTTCACGACGCGAACGAGCGCCTATATACATCAGCCAGCCCAGGCCACGGCCGAGTCCCAGCAAAACCGAATACGGCAGTTGCACCAGCAGCCAGAGCAGCGCCAGACCAAGCCAGAGCGCCCAGTAGCGGGGGTGAAGAAATTGACGACGAAACTGCGGACGATCCATCGAGCTTTCCGAAAATCAAACAAAGGCGCGCATTCTACAGGACTGACGCGGCTTGCGGCCCAACCGCGTTCTCGCTATAAGTCCGGTCTTAAATCAGCGCCTCCGAGCGCTGCAGGCACTTCTGCATTCAGCCCCATTTTTTGTAAGGCGCATCAGGCACCCCATGAGCCAAGCCGATCTGCTCAACCAAGACCCCGTATTCCAGTTAAAAGGCAGCATGCTCGCCATCACCGTGCTCGAGCTCGCGCACAATGACCTTGAGCGCCTGGAACAGCAACTGGCCGAAAAGGTTGCCCAGGCCCCGAATTTCTTCAGCAATATTCCATTGGTACTGGCTCTCGACAAGCTGCCCGCCGCCGAAGGCGTGCTCGACCTCGCCGAGCTTATGGCCCTGTGTCGCCGCCATGGCCTGCGCACCCTGGCCATTCGCGCCAACCGCGAAGAAGACATCGCCGCCGCCCAAGCCCTCGACATTCCCGTGCTGCCGCCCTCCGGTGCACGGGAAAAACTGGTGGAGCCGGTGGAGATTGCGGCCAAACGAAAAGCGGAAAAGCCGCCTGAGCCGCTGGTAAAGCCTACAAAAGTGATCAATACCCCGGTGCGCGGTGGCATGCAGGTATACGCCCAAGGTGGCGATCTGATCGTGCTGGCGCCCGTCAGTGCCGGCGCGGAACTTCTCGCCGACGGCAACATCCATGTTTACGCGCCAATGCGCGGCCGGGCTCTGGCCGGCGTCAAAGGCGACACCAAGGCACGGATTTTCTGCCAGCAGATGGGCGCCGAAATGCTGTCCATTGCCGGGCAATACAAGGTCGCCGAAGACCTGCGCCGCGACCCGCTCTGGGGCGATGCAGTTCAGGTCTGCCTGACCGGTGACGTGTTGAACATCACCCGGCTTTAACGGATACTGCGGCCACTTTTCAGGACACAAAAAAGGGCATCCGGACGCCACAAATTGGCGCCAGATTCCCGCATTTCTTCATATTTGGGGTGAATCACCTTGGCCAAGATCCTCGTAGTCACATCCGGCAAAGGTGGCGTCGGTAAAACCACCACCAGCGCCGCCATCGGTACCGGCCTCGCCCTGCGTGGGCACAAGACTGTCATCGTCGACTTCGACGTCGGTCTGCGTAACCTCGACCTGATCATGGGCTGCGAACGCCGCGTGGTGTACGACTTCGTCAACGTCGTCAACGGCGAAGCCACCCTCACCCAGGCCCTGATCAAAGACAAACGCCTGGAAAACCTCTACGTCCTCGCCGCCAGCCAGACCCGCGACAAAGACGCGCTGACCAAGGAAGGCGTGGAAAAAATCATCAACGAGCTGCGCGAGACCTTCGAATATGTGGTCTGCGACTCGCCGGCCGGTATCGAGAAAGGTGCGCACCTGGCGATGTACTTCGCCGACGAGGCCATTGTCGTTACCAACCCGGAGGTGTCCTCGGTACGTGACTCCGACCGTATGCTGGGCCTTTTGGCGAGCAAATCGCGCCGCGCCGAGCTCGGCGAAGAGCCCATCAAGGAACACCTGCTGCTGACCCGCTACAACCCCGAGCGCGTGCAAAAAGGCGAAATGCTCGGAGTGGAAGACGTGGAAGAAATCCTCGCCATCCGCCTGCTGGGTGTAATCCCTGAGTCGCAAGCCGTACTCAAGGCCTCCAACCAGGGCGTGCCGGTGATTCTCGATGACCAGAGCGATGCTGGCCAAGCCTATAGCGATGCCGTCGACCGCCTGCTGGGCAAGGAAGTCGCGCACCGTTTCCTCGATGTCAAAAAACAGGGCTTCATGCAACGCCTGTTTGGAGGTCGTGAATGAATATTTTCGACTTCTTTCGCGAGCGCAAAAAAGAAACCACCGCGTCCATTGCGAAAGAGCGTCTGCAGATTATCGTTGCTCACGAGCGCGGTCAGCGCAGTAAGCCCGATTACTTGCCGGCCTTGCAGCAGGAGCTGGTCGAGGTGATCCGCAAGTACGTCAATATCGACTCGGACCAAGTGCAGGTCGCCCTGGAAAACCAAGGCAGCTGCTCCATTCTCGAGCTCAACATCACCCTGCCCGATCGTTGATCGCAAGGGTTCCGGCGACGGCGGCTTCGGCCGCCGTTGTCGTTTTTGCAACATGGTTTTTGTGGGTGTAACGCATGCCGCTGTCGAACGTTGAAATCGTCTATCAGGACGAACAGATCCTGCTGGTCAACAAGCCCACCCTGCTGCTGTCGGTGCCGGGGCGTGCCGACGACAACAAGGACTGCCTGATCACCCGCCTGCAGGAAAACGGCTATCCCGAGGCGCGCATCGTGCACCGCCTGGACTGGGAAACCTCGGGCCTGATTCTGCTGGCGCGCGATGCCGATACCCACCGCGAACTGTCGCGCCAGTTCCACGACCGCGAAACCGAGAAAGCCTATATCGCCCTGTGCTGGGGCCAGCCGGAATTGGACAGCGGCAGCATCGACCTGCCCCTGCGCTACGACCCGCCCACCAAACCGCGCCATGTGGTGGACCATGAACACGGGCGCAACGCGCTCACATTTTGGAAAGTGCTGGAACGCTGCGGCGATTGGGCTCGCGTGGAGCTGACGCCCATCACCGGTCGTTCGCACCAGCTGCGCGTGCACATGTTGTCGATTGGCCACCCGCTGCTGGGCGACGGCCTGTACGCCCATGAGCAGGCCCTGGCCGCCTACCCGCGCCTATGCCTGCACGCGGCCATGCTGGCCTTTACCCACCCCACAACCGGCGAGCGCCTGCGCTTCGAGTGCCCGGCACCGTTCTGAGGCTCCTACAGAGATCGCGGGATACGGTAAACTCCGCGCATTGCCGCCTGGAGTGCCCTATGCGCGAAGAATTGAACCAAGGCCTGATCGATTTCCTCAAGGCCTCGCCCACCCCGTTCCATGCCACCGCCAGCCTGGCCATGCGCCTGGAAACCGCCGGTTATGTGCACCTGAACGAGCGCGAAACCTGGCACACCGAAGCCGGTGGCCGCTACTACGTCACCCGTAACGACTCCTCGATCATTGCCTTCAAGCTGGGCAAGCGTCCGCCGCTGGAAGGCGGCTTGCGTATGGTCGGCGCGCACACCGACAGCCCCTGCCTGCGGGTAAAACCGCAGCCGGAACTGCAACGCCACGGCTTTCTGCAACTGGGCGTGGAAGTGTATGGCGGCGCCCTGCTCGCCCCATGGTTCGACCGCGACCTGTCGCTGGCCGGCCGTGTGACCTTCCGCCGCGACGGCAAGGTGGAAAGCCAGTTGATCGACTTCCTGGTGCCGATTGCCATCATCCCCAACCTGGCCATCCACCTGAACCGTGAAGCCAACCAGGGCTGGGCGATCAATGCGCAGAATGAGCTGCCGCCGATTCTGGCCCAGGTGGCAGGCGATGAGCGCTACGACTTCCGCGCCCTGCTCGCCGACCAACTTGGCCGCGAGCACGGCCTGAACGCCGACGCCGTGCTGGATTACGAGCTGAGCTTCTACGACACCCAGGACGCGGCCGTGATAGGCCTTAATGCCGACTTCATCGCCGGCGCGCGCCTGGACAACCTGCTGTCGTGCTTCGCCGGGCTGCAAGCACTGCTGCACAGTGCCGACGACGAAAGCTGCTTTCTGATTTGCACCGACCACGAAGAAGTCGGCTCCAGTTCCTGCTGCGGCGCCGATGGCCCGATGCTGGAACAGGTGCTGCGCCGCGTGCTGCCGCAGGACGAAGATTTTGTGCGGGTGATTCAGAAGTCCTTGCTGGTGTCGGCCGACAACGCCCACGGCGTGCACCCCAACTACGCCGACAGACACGACGGCAACCACGGCCCGAAACTCAATGCCGGCCCCGTGATCAAGGTCAACAGCAACCAGCGCTACGCCACCAGCAGCGAAACCGCCGGTTTCTTCCGCCACCTGTGCCTGGCCGAAGAAGTGCCGGTACAAAGCTTTGTGGTGCGCAGTGACATGGGCTGCGGCTCGACCATCGGCCCGATCATCTCCAGCCAGTTGGGCGTACGCACGGTGGATATCGGCTTGCCGACCTTTGCCATGCACTCGATTCGCGAGTTGGCCGGCAGCCACGACCTGGAGCATCTGGTGAAGGTGCTGACGGCATTTTACGCCACCGAACTGTTCTAAAGCCCACTGGAACTACTGTGGGAGAGGCGTAGGGCGAATACCCGCGAGCGGGTATCCGCCGTCAGTCTCGACATGCCCATCAGCCACTGCCATTGCGACACCTGCCGCAAAGCCCATGCCGCGGCGTTTGCTACCACCGCCGGAGTGATGCGCGAGCACTTTCGCTGGCTGAGTGGCGAAGACAAGCTCGCCCGCTATGAATCCTCGCCCGGTAAATTTCGATGCTTCTGCTCGCAGTGCGGCAGCCAGCTGATCGCCGATCGGCCGGCGCAGCCGCATGTGATTGTGCGGGTGGCAACCTTGGATGAAGACCCGGGCAAGCGGCCACAGCAACATATCTGGACGGAGTTCGACAAGGAATGGTTGAGCACGGACGGGATTGCGGCTTACCCGCAATGGCAGCCTGGGCGGGGATAACGTTCGCCGTGCCATCGCTTGGTGCGCGGAGCACTCCCTACAAAAGCAATCACTGCCCCGTAGGGTGTGCTACGTGTTCAGCCGGGGGACATAGGTAACGGGTGTCGGGAGACATAGGTAACGCATTTAGGCTTAAGGGCTTCATCGAATCGGGAGATCGAGTGATG
>NZ_BSFN01000018.1 GCF_027922365.1 Pseudomonas turukhanskensis | reverse complement strand
GCGGCAGAGCCGCAGGCTGGAGGACGGGAAGTTCAGGCCGCTACGGTTGCCCGGAAAACCTTAGCGTACGATTTTTTCCGAATTCTGCGGGCTCCCCGTCGTGGCCGATCACAGAAAGTGCAGAGGCGGCGAGCGTGAAGGGGCTGACGGCGCTCAGTGAGGCAGCCAGCAGCAAGGTCTTGATTGTCTTGGTCTTCATGCGTGTTATCAGTCTGTTCGGCAAATAGGGCAGGGCAGCCATTTAAGACTTGAAAGCCAAAATGATAAATCGTCAAAATGCGCCGACATTCCAAATAGAGCGTTTCCAATGGATCGACTGACCAGCTTGCAGGCGTTTGTAAAAGCAGTGGATCTGGGGTCGTTCAGCGCCGCAGCCGAGACGATGAAAATGTCGTCACAGTTGGTGGGCAAACATGTGCATGCCCTGGAGCAACGCTTGGGTGTCCGGCTGCTTAACCGCACAACGCGGCGGCAAAGCCTCACCGATTTTGGCCGCTCGTTTTACGAGCGGGCCAAACACATCGTTACCGAAGTTGAATTGGCAGAAAACCTGGCTGCCCATGAACAGGCGCTGCCCAGCGGGCGTTTGCGAATTAATGCGCCGGTGAGCTTTGGCATGAACAGTCTGGCGCCGGTATTGCCAAGGTTTATGCAGCAATTCCCTGAAGTGGAAGTTGAGCTGAATTTGTCCAACCGTTCGGTGGACCTGATTGATGAAGGCTACGACGTTATCTTTCGGGTTGGCCAGTTGGCGGACAGCGGGCTGATCGCCCGGGCTCTGGCGCCTTACAAACTGGTGCTGTGCGCGGCTCCTGTCTATCTGCAGAGAAAGCCGGCGCCGAAGACACCTTGGGATCTGAAAGACCATGATTGCCTGGGGTTTGCTCACACGGAGCTGCGCACACAGTGGACCTTTACAGGCCCCGACGGGCGCATTGTGGTGCCGGTCACCAGCCGGTTGATGGTCGATCACGGCGAACCACTGTTGTGTGCGGCGTTGGCTGGGCTGGGGTTGTTGTTGCAACCACTGGAGCTGGTCCGAGAGGCGTTGCAGGCGGGTGAGTTGGTGACGCTATTGGACGACTATCCTGTGCCCACTCGACCGTTCCATGTGCTGTATGCGCCGGACCGGCGCATGACGCCGAAGCTGAAAAGCTTTCTGGATTTTGCCCTTGCCGAGTTTGGTGAAAACCCGGCAACGGCCAGCTAGCGAGCGCTTAGTTACGGAACGAACGCTTCAGGGCAAACGCGCCGTCATCCAGCAAAGCCAAGGCGAGTGCGGTCAGCGACAGAAACACAGGGTATTCCCAGCCACCATTTGGGTTGGTGAAGCTCCAACCATTACCGAAGTGCACGGTGGCGGCGACAAACAATTGCACGGTGGCAATCGCGGCTACCCAGCGGGCGAAGACACCGAGGATCAGAAACAGACCCCCAACCACTTCGAATGCAATGACCGGGTAGGCAAGAAAGCCTGGAAAGCCGATGGACTCAAAAAAGCCAGCAGTGCCTGCCGGGGTAAATACCAGCAGCTTGGTCAGGCCATGGGCGAGAAACATAACGCCCAGGATCAAACGCAGAATCAGTGCAGCGTAAGGAACGGTACGAGAAGGGTTGGTCATGGCGAACTTCCTATTTTTGTGGGGAGTAGGGGCCAGCGCCACAACGTATTAGTCATGGCGCCAGCTGCTGTTGAAGGGGGATTAACGAGCCAGCCAGGCCGGCGCGATCTGCGTGCCCAGGCCAGCGCCGTAGCCGAGGTAGATGTTGAAACCGGCCACCGCTTCCAGATAACGCGCGTTCACAAGGCCGCCAGCATCCACGGTTTTCCAGCCCAGGCTTTGGGCGAGCGATACGGCGGTTTGTTTGGCCCGTGCGCTATCGCTGGCCAGAAATACGCTGCCTTGCTGGTCGTTGGCGAAGGTTGGGCCGCTGGCCAATACCTGGGCAAACAGGGTGTTGAAGCCTTTCACCAGCTCTACGCCGGGCAATGCCTTGGCGATTTCTTCGGCAGCACTGGTGCTGTGGCCGATGGTCAGGCCCATGTAATCGGCGGTCAGCGGGTTGGTGATGTCGATCACCACTTTGCCTGCCAGGTTGCCCAGGCTCTGCAGAGCGGTTACAGCGTCCTGGTATGCAGTAGCGACAATCACGACTTCGTTCTGGCCCAGTGCCTGGTCAGCGGCGAATGCTTCGACGTTTTGATGTTGCGCGGCCACAGCGCGCGCCTTGTCCAGGTCACGGCCAGTGATACGTACTTGGTGGCCTGCGTTAGACAACTGTTGAGCGAAAGCCGAGCCCATGTTGCCGGTACCGATAAGGGTAATGTTCATGTCTTGTGCCTCGTGATGTGTGTTTGATGGGGCCCAGTTTAAAGATTCGATTAGCGAGATAAAGCTGCTTTAATGTGACTTATAGTTCCGATAAATGAGGCAATTATGGATCGCGCGTTGGAAATGCAGGTGTTTTGCGCAGTGGTCGACAAGGGCAGTTTTATCGGCGCAGTCGATGCGCTGGAAATGTCCAAGGCCGCCGTTTCCAGGCACGTAAACGCTCTTGAGGAACGCTTGGGTGTGCGCCTGTTGCAGCGCACCACGCGGCGTCTGTCGTTGACGGAAGAGGGACGGGTGTTCTACCAGCAGGCGCGGGAAGTGCTGGCCTTGATGGGCGAGGCGGAAAACGCGGTTTCGTCTGGCAATCACGAACCTTCCGGGGTACTGCGGGTGAACGCGCCGGTGAGTTTTGGCGTGTTGCACCTGGCGCCACTGTGGACGGCTTTTCTCAATCAGAACCCGAAAATTGAGCTGGAGATCAGTCTGAACGACCGTCAGGTCGACTTGGTGGAGGAGGGCTATGACGTGGCGGTGCGGATTGCGCGAATGGAAAGTTCGTCGCTGGTGGGGCGCCGCTTTGCCAGCACGCAGATGCGCTTGTGCGCGTCCCCGAACTACATCAGCAGCCACCCGCCAGTGACCGTGCCGCAGGACCTCACCGAGCACCGCGTTATTGCTTACAGCAACTTCTCCAGCGGCAACGAATGGAGTTTTACCGGGCCTGACGGCGAGCATAAAGTCACCACACGCTCGGTCATACGCTGCAATAACGGCGACACGTGCCGGTCTATTGCACTTAACGCATGCGGCATCTTGCTGCAGCCCAGTTTTATGGTCAGCGAGGATATTCGGCGGGGCGATCTGGTGGAGTTGCTACCGGCGTACCGCTCGGTGGAGCTGGGGATATACGCGGTGTATCCAACCCGTAAACACCTGGCATCGAAGGTGCGGGCGTTTATCAATTTTCTGGTCGAACAGTTTGAACACGTCGACTGGGAGTCGGGATATCCAACACAGAAGAACAAAGCCCGGGCTGCCAAGAAGAAATAACGCTTCCGACAGCCCACTGGCGATTAACGCTTAGGTCTTCTTCGGGTCTTCGCCGTACAGCTTGCCGGCACCGGCCCAATCCGATGGCGCTACGTCTTCGAAAATGACGTAGATGTAGTTGGCGTCGGTACCGGTGTTTTTCACGATGCTTTGGGTGATTTCAGCAGCGACGGCTTCTTTCGCGGCGTGGTCTTTCCCTTCGAACCAGCTAACTCGTACAACAGGCATGGGGTAATCCTCTATTCAAGTGGGTAGCGCGTGCTCTGCCGCGTGACGCGGCTGGGCAGTGACGGAAGAATAGGAGAGATCCTGAAGGCGATAAACACGCTGTAAATCGCCGGTATGTAGCTATTTTGTCGTCAATCGACCCGGGAACGTCGGGCCCGTTGCTGGGCCCTGCACCCACGAGGCGTTAAAGCGGAACCGTCAGCTTCAACCAGTAGGCATCACCTTCAGCACGATTGCGTACGGCCTGTTCCTGCTGCCACTTGGCGGTGACAAACCAACCGCTGTTGTCGCTGTACTTGATGGACGGGCCGATGGCGAATGCGCGGCCTTTGTTGTCGTCCACGGTATCGCCGTTCTGGTTGTCGTCGGTGACCTGGCGGTAGATGTAGCCGCCAACACCAACCACCCAGCCATTACCGAAGCCCCAGCCAGCGGAGTAGTCCGCGTGGGCTTCCTGGCCTGAGCGGTAGTCGGTGTCCGGGTTGCGGGCATTGAAGTCGTACATCAACTTCACATCCAGGTTGAGGCCGTCCGGGTCGACATAGGACAGCGCCACAATGGGCTCCACCGCCCAGTAATTGCGGCCGATATTGGCAAGGTCATCGCGGTCATAACGGCCGGTGGGGGCGAAAATATCCAGGGCGTAGATGGCATGGAGCTTGTCGCTGTAGTGGTAGCCCAGTGCCGGGCCGAAAATGACGTCGCCCATGCCTTTGCGGCGCTGATGCTGGTCGTTTACTTCAACCTTTAAATCCACAAGCGGCACGTTAAGGTGAAACGCCAGGTTGCCGTCCAACACCTTTTGCTCGGTCACCCAGATCAACCTCGGCGCTACCACGGCAGCGTCCAGGTCAAAGTGCTCAACGGCATCATGGCCGCTGTTATCCCGCAGGTTGTCGGCGCTATAGCGCTCGGCAAATACCTGGGCATAGAAGCCGGGCGGTGGCATGGCGCCGGTCATGTAGTTTTCTGCACCCATGGGGTACGAAGAGCCGCCGCCTTCGGTGGCCTGAGCAACAGGCAACGCGAGAATGGCAACGGAGCCCGCGAGCAGGCGAGATAGGGGGGAATACGGAGCACGCATTACAGAAGGACGAATGTTCATAGGCACCACGTTGTTGTTGTAGTTGGTGACGTTGTAAATCGCCGGCGCTTAACCGGCGCACGGGAGCAACCAGTTGCGGGCCCGGTCGGCAGAACACCGGCCGGGCCTGCTGCTTTAGAACGGGTAAGGCTGGTTGGAAGGCTCCACCGTGACCCACTTGACCTCGGTGAACTCCTCGATCACGGCACTGCCGTCAAAGCGGCCGTAGCCACTTTTCTTCATGCCGCCGTAGGGCGCCTGGGGCTCGTTTTGCACGGTCGCGCCGTTGATATGCACGCAGCCGGCGTCCAGGCGCGCAGCCAGTTGCAGCGCCTTGGTAACGTCGGCGCTGAAGATCGACGACGACAGGCCATAGGCTGTGTCATTGGCCACCGCCAGTGCTTCTTCGGCATCTTTCACGCGCACGATGGTGGTTACCGGGCCAAAGGTTTCTTCGTCGTAAATGGCCATGCTGCGGGTTACGCCGTCGACCAGGGTGGGTTTCATCAAGGCGCTTTCGGCCAACCCGCCAGCCACAACCTTGGCGCCTTTACCCATGGCATCGTCGAGCAGTTGATTGATCCGCTGCACCGAACCTTGAGCGATCATCGGGCCGATCACGCAGGCTGGCGATTCGCTCGGCAGGTTGGTTTCCAGCGCTGCCACACGCTTGGCAAAACGGGCGACGAAGTCATCTGCCACGCGCTCATCGACGACAAAACGCTCGGTCGACATGCAGATTTGCCCCTGGTACAGAAACGCGCCGAACACGGCAGCATTCACCGCGCCATCGATATCGGCATCGTCCAGCACGATAAAGGGCGCTTTGCCGCCCAGTTCCAGCAGGCAGCGTTTGAGGTGGCTGGCACAGGTCTGGGCAATCATGCGGCCGACCTTGGTGGAGCCGGTGAAGTTGACCCGGCGCACGCTGTCATGGGCGACCAGCGCTTCGGTCACGGCAGCGGCGTCGGCCGGCGCGCTGATCAGGAAGTTCAACACACCAGGCGGCAGACCGGCTTCATAGAAGGCTTCGGCCAACAACGCATGCGTCCGTGGGCTGTTTTCCGAGCCTTTGAAAATCACGGTATTGCCGCAGGCCAACGGGTAGGCAATCGCACGGGCGCCAAGAATCACTGGGCCGTTCCACGGCACGATGCTCAATACAGTGCCGACCGGTTGGCGCAAGGTCATCGAAAGCGCGCCCGGCTTGTCGGTCGGAATGGTTTCACCTTTGATTTGCGTGGTCATGGCCGCGGCCTCACGCAGCAGACCAGCAGAGGCGCCGACGTTGAATTGCGCCCACAGCTGCGAGGCACCGATTTCTTCGGCCATCACGCGGCAGAACTCGGCCATTTTCGACTCCAGCACGTCGGCGGCGGCCAGCAGAATACGGCGTCGCTCGGTCGGGCCGGTCAGCGACCAGGTACGAAATGCCTGTGCCGAGGACTCAGCGGCTTGCAGGGCATCTTCGACGGTGCACGCCGCGCCTACGCTCACGGCCTTGCCGCTGACCGGGTCAATGCGTTGAAAGGTCTTGCCGTCGGAAGCATCACGCTTGCGATTGTCGATGGTGATTTGAACGGTCATCAAAGGTTCCTCGTGTGGAAAACAGGTGTTCAGGCTTGAGTCGCAGGCATACGCAGGATCGGCTTGATGGTGATGCCGCTTTCGCTGTCGGCCATGGCCTGATTGATTTCGTCGAACTGATAGAAGTGGCAGAGCTTGTCGAAGGGGAAACGACCCTGCAGGTAGAGGTCGACCAGCTTGGGAATAAACGCGTTGGCCACGACATCGCCCTGAACGATGCCCATGATCCGTTTGCCCGGAATCATCACGTCGTTGATGTTGAACGACACTTCGGTGCCCATCTTGGTCGCGCCGACGATGCCGCAGGTGCCGAGGATGGTGATGGAGTCGATTGCCTGACGCAGCACTTCGGCACGCCCGGAGCATTCGAGGCTGTAGTTGGCGCCGCCGCCGGTAATGGCGTGAACGCGCTGCACCGGATCTTCTTCGCGGCTGTTGATGACATGGGTGGCGCCCAGTTTGAGCGCCAGTTCCAGGCGGCTGGGAGTGACGTCCACGGCGATAATCGTAGTGGCGCCTGCGACCCTGGCCGCCATCACCGCAGCCAGGCCAACGGCGCCAGCACCGAAGGCGACGAAGCTCGAACCCGCTTCAACGTTGAGCGCATTGAGCACCGAGCCGGCACCGGTTTGGATGCCGCAACCCAATGGGCCAAGCAACTCCAACGGTGCCTCTTTCGACACCTTGACCACATTGCGCTCGTTGGCCATGGCGTACGTGGAAAACGATGACTGCCCGAAGAAGTGATCGTGAATCGGGTGTTCGTCGCCACAGCTGCAACTGGAGGTACTGCCGTCGATACGACCGCCTCCGAAGTTCAGCGGGTGCATATGCGAGCAGTGCGCGGGGTGACCGGTTTCGCAGGGCAGGCACAGCCCGCAAGACATATAGGTCATCACCACGTGGTCGCCCGGTGCCACGGTGGTAACCGCCGAGCCGACGGCTTCGATTACGCCGGAGCCCTCGTGGCCGAGGATGATCGGCAACGGCGTGGGGAAGAGCTGATCACGCACCACCATATCGGTGTGACACACACCGGTGGCCACCACACGCACACGAACTTCGTTGGGAGCAGGAGCGCCTAAGGTGGCGTTTTCAATCTGCAGCGGGGCGCCGGCTTCACGGAGAACAGCGACTTTGATCTGCAGCGGTTGAGCATTGGGCTGGGACATTGTTATTCCTCAGGTAATGGACTCTTGACGGTGATAGGGGGCGGCGTTATGCCTGCAGCGCGCGGGGGCGCTGGCTGCGCTGTGTGGCTTGCTCGCTGAGGGCAGGGCGCAGTTGGAAGTCGAAGGTCATTTCGGCGAAACGACCGTCGACATTGCGCTTGGCGCTCTGCGTGCTGTCATCGACAAAGCGCACTTCACCGATCAGACCGTCGCGGGTGGCGTAGGCAAAGTCGTCCCACAAGTGATCATCGTTGGAGAGGTTGATCTGCGTGGTGAGGTGCTCAAAGCCCGGGGCGGAAATAAAGAAGTGCACATGCGCAGGGCGCTGGCCATGGCGACCGAGTTGGTTCAGGCACGCCTGGGTGGGGCCAGCCGGATCACAGCCGTAGCCGGACGGCACGATGCTGCGTGCGCGGTAGCGGCCGTCGGCATCAGTGACAATGCGCCGACGCAGGTTGTAGTCCGATTGGCTCTTGTCGAAGTACGAGTAGTTGCCCTTGGTATCGGCTTGCCAGAGGTCGACAATGGCGCCGGCAATGGGTTTGCCGTGCAGATCGACGACGCGGCCATCTAAAAACATCACCGTGGCCACGCCGTCTTCACTGCCATCGTCCAGCCGCGCTTCGCCTTGGGAGAGCGGGGCGCCAGCCACGTACAGCGGGCCTTCGATGGTGCGGGGTGTGCCACCGGAAATACCGGCGGCCTCGTCACGGGCATCGGCCAGCAGATCAATAAAATGTTCGATGCCAAGACCGGCGACCAACAGGCCGGCTTCGTTACTGGCGCCCAGGCGATTCAGGTAGCTGACGCCGGCCCAGAATTCATCGTCAGTAATCTCCAGGTCTTCGATGATTCGGGCGGTTTCCTGCAGGATGCGCAGCATGATGGCTTTGCTGCGTTCTGAGCCGCCGGCGTTTTCCAGACCAGCGGCCTCGCGGAAGAACTGCTGGATTTCAGGTTGTTGGGTAATACGAATGGTCATGGCAAAAGCACCTTTTGTTTTTGTCTGTAGTGGTTAAAAGGCAGGGACACGGCAGCCCTGCTGTAGCAGTGCGAATCAAACGGGCTGGGCAGTTACCAGCCCAATTGCGAGCGGGCAGTCTTCAGGTCGGCGTGCAGGTCGTGGTTCCACAGCCAGTCGAAGCGCGAGGCCAGGGTTTGCCCCAGCAGCGGTTCGTTGTCAGCGACCATGGGGTCACGCAGTTCGTAGAGTTCCCCGGCTTCCCAGGAGGTGCGTTGCACGCGGCAGGCGCGGGGGCGGCGGATGGCGTCATAGGCGTTAAGCACGGCGGCAGGCGAAGCGCTGAGCACTTGAGGGTCGCTGAGCAGGCGTGCGAGCAACCAGGCATCTTCAAGACCCTGGCCGGCGCCAGCGCCCTGGTGCGGCAACATGGCGTGAGCGGCATCGCCAATGAGGGCAACATGGCCATGCACGTAACCGGGAAGCTCTTCCAGGTCGTGCAGCGCCCACAGGGTCGGGTTGGGGATGGATTCCAGCAGTACCTTCGCGGCATCCCCCCAGTGGGCAAACGCGTCGAGCATTTCTGCCTGGGAGGTATTGCGCACCCAGGGTGCATCGCTCGGCCAGACAGGTGTGCCGTGACTGCGATCGGAAACGAAGGCAACAACGTTGATCAAACGACCCTGTTTGACCGGGAAGGTGAGAATGTGGGCGTCGAGGCCCAGGTACATCTGCGGCACGTTGACCAAGTGCTCATCCAGGCCGCGCTCACGATAGGCGGCACGCAATTGCTGGCTGTCGATCATGCCGCGATAAGCGAGGGTGCCGCTGAAACGCGGCGCTGCCAATGGCTGACCTAGGCCCTGTAGCACGTGGTCGCGAATGGAGGATTTGATGCCGTCGGCGGCAATCAGAATGTCGCATTGGTAATGGCTGCCGTCGGCAAAGAACACCTCGGCCTGGTCGCCGCTCTGCTCGACGCGAACGGCCCGTTTGCCGAACTGGGCAATGCCTTCGGGCAACTGATTGGCCAGTACGTCGAGGAAGTCGGCACGGTGTACCGAAGATTGGCCAACGCCTTGGGCGACGCTCGCGCCGAGGTAGCTGGCGTCTTCACCTTTGCGCCACTCAAACCAGATGTCTTGCCAGGGCTCTGGCGTGCGGTCGGCTACCCGCTGATACGGTTCACCGATACCCAGGCCGCTGATGGCTTGAACCGCGTTGGCGCCGAAAGAAACACCGGCGCCCACTTCACCGAAAGCTGGTGCAGCTTCGAAAAGCTGGACCTTGAGGTGGGCATGACGGCAAAGGTCCAGAGCCAGTGCAACGCCGGCGATACCGCCACCGACAATGCCAATTCGCAAAGCAGAAGAAGACAGGTGCATAGCAAGGTACTCATGGTTTTATTTTTTTAAAGTGCCGGCAATATCTGGCCCGTTCGCAAGCCGCGTAAATACCGCAAAGCCCATGTTGACTATGTCGTTTGTGAATACTGGTAGGGTCGCGAGGGAGGCTGTCTCTGATGCTGAAGATGCTCTAACCCGAGCGTTCGAGCGACTACGAAGGCCCATTTAGACCAGATTTTTGACCACCCTTCAGTGGGGTGATTTAGCACTCGATTCTGAGAACAGATCGAACATCAGTTGGCGTATCCACCGATTGGCCGGGTCCTTGTTGAACTTGGCGTGCCAGAACAGATTGATGGCAATTTCGGGCAGTGGCATTGGCGGTTGCAACTGCACAAGGTCGAAGGGTTTTGCGCAGCTGGAGGCAAAACGTTCAGGCACGGTGGCGATCAGGTTGGTCTGCTGCAGGATATGACCCACGGCCACAAAATGCGGCACTTCCAGGCGGATATTGCGCTGGGCGCCGGAGCGTTGAATAAACGCATCGGCTTCGCCATGCCCGGTATTGGCAGCCACCACGCGCACGTGTTCGTAACTCGAGAAAGCCTCCAGCGTGAAAGGCCGCTTGGTCGCCGGGTGATTACGCCGGCACAGGCACACATAGTGGTGATGAAACAGGCGCCGTTGGAAGAATCCCGCTTGCAGGTTGGGCAGCAGGCCTACCGCTATGTCCACCGCGCCGCTCTGCAGCTTTTCAGCCAACGTCTCGGTACTGGTGCGCACGGTACTGACCTGGCAATGGGGCGCCAGGCGGGCGAGGGTGTTCATCAACTTCGGCATAAAATACAGCTCGCCGATATCGGTCATGGCCAGGGTAAACGTGCGTTTGGCCGACAGCGGATCGAACTGCTCTTCGTGTTTGAAGGCCTCACGCAAGGTTTCGATCGCCAGCGCAACGGAATCGGCTAACTGAAGCGCGTAGGGCGTTGGCTCCATACCCTGATGGGTACGCACGAACAGCTCGTCATTTAGTGCGTTGCGCAAACGCTTGAGTGCATTGCTGGTGGCCGGCTGGGTAAGCCCGAGATTGTCGGCCGCAGTCGATACGCGGCGGTCGATAAGCAGTTGGTTAAAAACCAGTAAAAGATTCAGATCTAAGTCGCGCAGTTGCATGGTTCTGCCTGCTGTCATTTATGTTGGCTGGGGCGTGGCGGCGCCTCACAGCGCGCAGAGTTCCCAGTGTCACTCAGGATAGAGTCGAGCCGATGGGTGATAAACACGCCCGAAATCGCCGCTGGGTAGAAACCAGTTCCACCACGGCGCGCTGGAAGAGGGGCGAGATGGCGAACAGACTCATTGCTTGATCGCCGCGATAAGCGACAGGCAACGGTGCACGATGGGGCTGATATCGCCGGTGCGCCGGCTGAGGATAATCGGCGACACCGCCTCGCTGTCTTCCAAAGCAGCGTAAGCAATATCGGCGCGATGCTGTTGCTGTACGCAAGCCGGTACCAGCGTCACGCCCAACCCAGCGGCCACAAGACCAATGGCGGTCTGCAATTCGTTAGCCCATTGCGACACCTGAATGCCCATGCCGTGGTTGGCAAATAGCGCCAGCACATGGTCGGCGTAACTGGGCCGAGGGTTGGCTGGGTAAAGGACAAAGCGCTCGTGACTCAACCGTTCTAGGGTGACCGGTTGCGCCAGCAAAGGGTGCCCGACAGGCACCACGGCGACGAGGCGATCTTCGCTGAGCACCTGCTGGTGAATGGCAGGGTCGTCGAAGTGAATGCGCCCAAAGCCGATATCAATGCGGCCGCTTTTAAGCGCCTCGATCTGTTGCAGAGTGGTCATTTCATGCAGACCAAGCTCCAGGTCGGCGTCACCACGCAATTGGCGGATCAATTCAGGCAGCGCCGCATACAGGGTAGAGGGCGCAAAGCCGATACCCAGCCATTGCCGCTGGCCTTCGCCAATACGCCGGGTGTTCTCGCCAAGCTGCTGAAACTGGCGCAGCAAGGTGCCGCTTTGCTCATAGAAGTAGCGCCCGGCTTCTGTCAGCTGTAGAGGGCGGCTGCGCTCAAGCAATTCGGTGCCGAGAAACTCCTCCAACTGCTGGATCTGCCGGCTCAGCGGCGGTTGAGCGATGTTCAAACGCTCGGCCGCGCGGGTGAAGTTCAGGGTTTCTGCCACCGCCTGAAAATAGCGAACATGCCGAACCTCCATGATACCTCCTGGGTATGGTGCGAGATAAAAACGATATTGGACCCCGTGAATACGCTAGCGGGATTCTTAACAGCCTGAAACAAGATTCGTGAGGTATCAAGCGCCGCTGTGCTTGTGCCGTGTTTTTACTGCGTAAACGGAAGCCAAAATGAATTCAGCCCGGATCGTCAGCCTGGAGTCGATCATCGTCGACCTGCCCACCATTCGCCCGCACAAACTGGCCATGCACACCATGCGTCAGCAGACGCTGGTGATCCTTCGCCTGCGCTGCAGTGACGACATCGAAGGCCTGGGGGAGGCCACCACCATTGGTGGTCTGGCCTATGGCAACGAAAGCCCTGAGAGCATCAAGAGCAACCTGGATCATCACTTCGCGCCGCTGCTGATTGGCCAGGATGCAACCAACATCAACGCAGCGATGCAGCGTCTGGACAAGGCCATCAAGGGCAACACCTTTGCGCGCTCTGCGGTTGAAACCGCACTGCTGGACGCCCAGGGCAAACGCCTTGGGTTGGCAGTAAGCGAGCTACTTGGCGGGCGCGTGCGCGACTCGTTGGAAGTGGCCTGGACCTTGGCCAGCGGCGACACCGGCAAGGACATCGACGAAGCCGTGCAAATGCTTGAGCAGCGTCGTCACCGCATCTTCAAAGTGAAGATCGGCGCCAACCCGCTGGAGCAAGACCTTAGCCATGTGGTGGCGATCAAAAAGGCCCTGGGTGCGCAAGCCAGCGTACGGGTAGACGTTAACCAGTACTGGAGCGAGTCCCAGGCCATTCGCGGCTGTCAGGTGCTTGGCGAGAACGGCATCGACCTGATCGAACAACCTATTTCGCGGATCAATCGCGGCGGGCAGATCCGCCTCAACCAGCGCAGCCCGGCACCGATCATGGCGGATGAGTCCATTGAAAGTGTGGAAGACGCCTTCAGCCTGGCCGCCGACGGCGCGGCCAGCATCTTTGCTCTGAAAATCGCCAAAAACGGCGGCCCGCGTGCCGTGCTGCGCACTGCGCAAATCGCTGAAGCGGCGGGCATCGCACTGTACGGCGGCACCATGCTGGAAGGCACCATCGGCACGATGGCCTCGGCTCACGCTTTTCTCACCCTTGCCCAGTTGGTCTGGCACACCGAGTTGTTCGGGCCCTTGCTGCTGACCGAAGAAATCGTGCAGCAAGCGCCTGAATACCGCGATTTCGAGCTGCACGTACCCAACACGCCTGGCCTTGGCTTGGCCCTGGATGAAGAGCGCCTGGCGCGTTTCCGTCGTACCTGAACCGCGTTTGATTAGGGAGATAACACCATGCTGTTCCACGTAAAGATGACCGTGAAAATTCCGGCCGATATGGACCCGCAAGTGGCCGCCCGGCTAAAGGCAGATGAAAAAGAACTCGCCCAGCGCCTGCAACAAAAGGGCACGTGGCGCCACCTGTGGCGTATTGCCGGCCATTACGCCAACTACAGCGTGTTTGACGTTGAAAGCGTCGAAGCGCTGCACGACACGTTGATGCAACTGCCGTTGTTTCCCTACATGGATATCGAGATCAACGGCCTCTGCCGTCACCCCTCGTCCATTCACACCGACGACCGCTGAAACCTGACCGATTCTGCGCCCCATAACAACAAGATAAGGACCCGACCATGACCGTACGCATTTCCCACCAACCCGAGATTCAGCTGTTTTTTGAACAGGCCGCCGGCTATGACAATGACCAGGGCAGCCCGCGGGTAAAGCAAATTCTGCTGCGCGTGTTGCAGGACACCGCCAAGCTTATTGAAGACCTGGAAGTCACCGACGACGAGTTCTGGAGCACCATCGACTACCTCAACCGCCTGGGTAGCCGCAGCGAGGCAGCGTTATTGATTGCAGGCCTCGGCGTCGAGCATTTTCTCGACATGCTTAACGATGCCAAAGACGCCGAGGTTGGCTTGGTGGGGGGTACGCCGCGAACCATCGAGGGGCCGCTTTATGTAGCTGGCGCGCCGCTGTCGCACGGCGAAGCGCGGATGGACGATGGGAGCGAGGAGGGCGTTGCAACGCCGTTCTTTATCCAAGGCCAGGTGTTGGACCTGGACGGCAAACCGATTGCCGGCGCCACCGTCGATCTATGGCAGGCTGACTCGAAGGGCAACTACTCGTACTTCGACAAAAGCCAATCCGACTACAACCTGCGTCGACGCATTGTCACAGACGCCGACGGGCGTTATCGCGCGCGCAGTATCGTGCCGTCCGGCTACGGCTGCGACCCGCAGGGCCCCACCCAGGAATGCCTGAACTTGCTAGGCCGGCACGGTCAGCGCCCGGCGCATATCCACTATTTCATCTCGGCTCCGGGCTATCGTCATCTGACCACGCAGATCAATTTGTCCGGCGACAAATACCTGTGGGACGACTTCGCCTACGCTACCCGTGATGGGTTGATTGGCGATGTGAGCTTTATCGAAGACCCGGCGCTGGCAGCCGCGCGCGGCGTAGCCGGCCGCTTTGCCGAGCTGTCATTCAACTTTCAGTTGCAGAAGGCTGATGACACAACCGACGAAAAACGCAGCCTTCGTCCAAGGGCGCTTCAGGAATAACGTCGCGATAAGCCTGTGCCTGGTTTTGAAACGGACGGAACGCAGGTTTGTTGGGCTTCGCTGCGGTGAGCGAAGCCCAAACGCGGCGATTGCAAACAAAACGACCCAACTGTCCCGCCGATTCGCGCCCTAATCACGGCGCGCCCTCAGGAATAAACTCCCCCCCAGTACTTTTCGGGAGTCAAACCATGCCGCATTCACCTGCTGAGAAAAAACGCGTACTGGGCCGTGTGCGCCGGGTAAGAGGGCAGCTGGATGCGCTGGAAGCGGCGCTCGAACAAGGGGCTGACTGCGCGCCCGTGCTTCAGCAGATTGCCGCCATACGCGGTGCCGTGAACGGCCTGATGGCCGGTGTGCTGGAGAGCCATCTCCGCGAAGAATTCACCGGTCTTGGCGACGTTAGCGAAGCGCAACGCGCCTCCATAGACGACGTCGTGTCCTTAGTCCGAACTTATCTACGTTAAGCGCTGGGAAGCGCCGCGAACCTTTTATTCATTTGGAGAATGCTTATGAAATCTCGTGCTGCTGTGGCTTTCGAGGCCGGCAAACCGCTGCAAATTGTTGAGATCGACGTGGCGCCACCGCGCGCCGGCGAAGTGCTAATCCGCATCACCGACACCGGTGTTTGCCACACCGACGCCTTCACCTTGTCCGGTGACGACCCGGAAGGCTTGTTCCCCGTGGTGCTAGGCCACGAAGGTGCTGGCATTGTGGTGGAAGTGGGCGAGGGCGTTACCAGCCTGAAGCCGGGCGACCACGTTATTCCGCTGTACACCGCCGAGTGCGGCGAGTGCCTGTTCTGCAAGTCGGGCAAAACCAACCTGTGCGTGGCCGTACGTGCGACCCAGGGCAAAGGCGTAATGCCCGATGGCACCAGCCGTTTCTCTTACAACGGCCAGCCGCTGTACCACTACATGGGCTGCTCGACTTTCAGTGAATACACCGTGGTCGCTGAAGTGTCGGTGGCCAAGATCAACCCGGATGCCAATCCGGAGCACGTCTGCTTGCTGGGTTGCGGCGTAACCACTGGCATTGGCGCCGTGCACAACACAGCCAAAGTTCAGGAAGGCGACACGGTTGCGGTATTCGGTCTGGGTGGTATTGGCTTGGCCGTTATCCAAGGCGCACGTCAGGCCAAAGCCGGGCGGATCATTGCCGTTGACACCAACCCATCCAAGTTCGACCTGGCGCGCTCGTTTGGTGCCACCGATTGCATCAACCCGAAAGACCACGAACAGCCGATTCAGCAAGTGATCATCGAGGCCACCGGCTGGGGTGTGGACCACTCGTTTGAATGCATCGGCAACGTCAACGTCATGCGCTCGGCTCTGGAATGCGCCCACCGTGGCTGGGGTCAGTCCATCGTGATCGGCGTGGCCGGCGCCGGCCAGGAAATCTCTACTCGTCCGTTCCAATTGGTCACCGGTCGCACCTGGAAAGGCTCGGCATTCGGTGGTGTAAAAGGCCGATCCCAACTGCCAAAAATGGTGGAAGACGCCATGAGCGGCGAGATCGATCTGGCCCCGTTTGTGACCCACACCATGCCGCTTGAACGCATCAACGAAGCGTTCGACCTGATGCACGAAGGCAAGTCGATCCGCACCGTCATCAAATATTGATCGCACGTCCGCAGCCTTGGGTCGCGGGCGTTACAGCCCTGTAACGGAGACACGCAATGAGCACTGTAAAACTTCATCCGACACTGGATAACGGCTTCGAGCAAGGCGCAGAACATTTCACCGGTGGCACGCTCCAGTGCCTGTGCGAGAGCAACAAGGTCGAAGTCAAAATCGACGCGCAAACGCTGCATAACCACGCCTGTGGCTGCAGCAAGTGCTGGAAACCCAAGGGCGCCAAATTTGCCGTTATCGCCGTGGTGCCCCGCGACAAAGTGAGCGTCACAGCTAATGCTGACAAACTTGCCATCGTCGATGAAAAGGCTGCCATCCAGCGTCACGCCTGCAAGGACTGCGGCGCTCACTTGTATGGCCGAATCGAGAATAAGGACCACGCGTTCTATGGTCTGGATTTCGTCCACACCGAGCTGTCGCCGCAAAAGGGCTGGTCGGCGCCGGGCTTTGCGGCCTTTGTGTCGTCCGTCATCGAAACCGGCACGCCGCCGGCAAATATGAAGGCCATTCGTGGGCAACTGCGCGCGTTGAATCTGGAACCCTATGACTGCTTGTCCCCAGACTTGATGGACGCGCTGGCAACACAAGTGGCAAAGCTCAACGGCGTTACCGCTGCTAGCTAAACCAAGCAAGAAAAAAGCCCGCCATCCGTTTGCATCACGGGGGCGGGCTTTCCTGTATGTGCAAAACGGGTCCATATAAAGGACCGCTATCTAACCTGATAGACCAGGAAAACGTCGGTATGAAAGGAAACAACGTCGGCTATACCAGTACAGCGAAACTACTGCACTGGGGCATGGCGCTAATTTGGCTGTGCAGCTGGGTAATCGGCATTCTCGCCACCCATTGGCGTGAAGAGCTCAACCCACAACACGGCCTGACCTTCACGCACAAGGCGCTCGCCAGCACCCTGGTGTTTCTTATTGTTGTGCGTATTGCGTGGCGTCTACTGCACCCCGTGCCAGCCCTGCCCAGCACCATGAGCCCGCTTATGCAACGCGGTGCAAAAGTAGGGCACCTGCTGCTCTACGGTATCGCCCTCTTGGCGCTGCCGCTGTCGGGCTGGTATTGGAGTTCGGTGGCCGACAAGCCCATTCTGGTAGCCACCTTGTTCACCTTGCCGCCCTTGGTAGAGCCGAACAAAGACCTCTACGACATCGCCAAAATCATCCACACGTGGACAGCCTGGTTCTGCGGCGCGCTGGTGGGCGGGCATGCGCTGATCGCGCTCAAACACCATTTCATCGACAAAGACGACATCTTGCTCGGCATGTTACCCAAGCGCCGCGGTTGATCGAGGCGCAGCCTGTTCAATACCTTCAAGACAGCAATCCAACCTGAGGAAGCACAGACATGACAGCGATAAAAGGAACCATGGTCACCTTCACCCGGCCGGACGGTGGTGAGCTGCAAGGCTACCTGGCAACACCAGCACAGAGCGAAAACGCTCCGGCCGTGGTGGTCATCCAGGAATGGTGGGGCTTGAACGATCAAATTCGCGGGGTGGCTGACCGGCTGGCCGAGTGCGGCTATCTGGCCTTGGTGCCGGATCTGTACCGAGGGCAATCTACCGTCGAGCAAGAGGAAGCGCACCACTTGATGGAAGGGCTCGACTTTGGCGACGCGGCTTCACAAGACATCAAAGGCGCGGTGAATTTCCTCTTGAAAAAAACCGCCAATATCGCGGTTACCGGCTTCTGCATGGGCGGTGCGTTGACACTGCTGAGCCTCACCCAATGCCCGGAACTGAAAGCCGGTGTGGTCTGGTACGGCTTTCCGCCGCTAGACTATATCGATGCATCGGCCATTAAAGGTGAAGTGCTGGCCCACTGGGCTACCCAGGACGCCTTCTTCCCGATCGCCACCGTCGGCGAGCTGGAAACCAAGCTGAACGGCGCCGGGGTAAAAACCGAGTTCCACCAGTACCTGGCGCACCATGCATTCGCCAACGAAACGGCGGTGGGGCAGGGGCGAATCGAAGGCACTCAGTTTGATCCAGTCTGGTCGCAACTGGCCTGGGACCGCACGCTGACGTTCCTCGGCCGCGTGCTTTGGGCCAAGTGAGCCACACCAGGCCATGCAGGCAGACCTGTTTCTGACCCGGCCGGAGGACCTGAATCTGCTGCCCGTGGACGGCGCCGTGCATAACTACGGCGTCGTTTTAACGGCGGCAGAGGCCGATACGTTTTTTGCCCGTTTGCTGCGCGAAGTTGCCTGGGCGCCAGACACCGCACTGGTCAATGGCGAACTGATCCAAACCGTCCGCCAGGCGGTGTGGTATGCCCATTTACCACTTAGTTACACGCACTCAGGTGTCCAGCGGCAATCGCTACCCTGGGGTGTAGCCGTGCTGAGTGAGCTGAGAAGCAGGGTGGAGCGTATTTGTGGAACCACGTTCAATTCCTGCCTACTCAACCTCTATCAGGATGGCTCGCAAGGCATGGGCTGGCACAGCGATCCGGAGGCCCAAGGGCGGCATGACGCAATTGCGTCGCTGAGCCTTGGGGGCACGCGCAAGTTTGCGTTTAAGCACAAGGCATCAGGCGAGCGGCGCGATCTGGAACTACATCATGGACAACTCATTGTGATGCGTGGTGAAACTCAGAGGTACTGGCTTCATGCTCTGCGAAAAACAGTGGCCCAAGTCGGCCCACGTATCAGTCTTACCTTTCGCCAGTTTCCTGAACTAAGTCTCACAGAAGAATTCGCTAGCGCACATGCAGGTAAGCTTCATACGAATATACCGAGGGATCATCGGTAATCGTTTTCCCTGCCTCACAAAGTACCTTAACTAACCGCTGAACTGTTAAAGCGCTCGAAGCCTCGACTTGGAAACTGTGGCCGCCGAAAATTTCTCGAGCAAAGTTAACAAGATGGTAGATTCTTCTTCAGTGAGCCCCTCAAGTACAAGTCCCGCAGAGTCGCTGATTTGCATCATGGCTTGTTCAATCTTGGTTTTTCCTTCTTCGGTCAAAGTCAGCAACGTGACACGACCATCCGAGGGAGAGGGAACTTTTGAAATAAGCCCGTCTTTTTCCAATGTGATTGCAATACCCGAGACACTGGCTCGACTGGCTCCCATGAGGCGAGCTGCCATAATCCCCTCAATTGGGCCGGTCAACCATATAACCCACATAAGATAGTGGCCCGCACCTGTAAGCCCGAGAGGTCGCAATATCTTTACCATATGATCGTATGTAATTAGATCGCCCACACGTAAAAGCATCAAGATCATACGATGTGCTTTCAAGTTCATGTGCGGTAGTCGTTTGGAACCCTCTCTAACTGCGACATCTACAAAGCCAGCGACGTTATTATCATCCATGAGTTGTAGTAATTCATGTTTAGCGTCCTTGATCGAGTTCACTTATCTTTTTCCCGCAAATAAATGTGGCCGTTATTAAAGTCGCGCAGCGATGCCGGTTGATTGAGCATCTTTAAAAAGCGCCTTTACGCCGGATTATGATGTTCCGTTTAGTCATGCGCAAGCTTTCAGAAACCCATACAAACGCTCTGGAAGGCCCGTGTTAGGGCTAACAAAACAGATAGGTAAGATTTCCCCAGGCTAAGCCAATGTACCATCCCTCTAAGCTTTGTAAAGGCCTTGACAATAATTGGGCGTTTCGGCAATCTGCTCCTGGCTATTTTCCATCCCGGAGCAGCGAAAAAAATGAACAAGCAACCAACAAGGGTCGTCGCTCTTTCCGCGAACACACGCCGCCCGTCTAGAACAAGGTCCCTCGTTAACGCCATCGCTCTGCGCCTTGCTGATTCAAACAGCGTGCAAGTGTTGCTATACGATTTTGTGGATATCGGCATTGAGTTCGGTATGGCTACATCGCTTGACGAACTCAGTGTAAATGCAAGAAGCATATTCGATCAGGTTAGCCAAGCTGATGCGCTCATTGTAGGCTCCCCTGTTTACAAAGGTGCCTATTCTGGGCACTTCAAACACTTCTTTGACTTACTCAGCCCAGAGTGTCTGATCCATAAACCCGTTTGCCTTGTAGCTAATGGGGGAGGGTCAAAGCATGCGCTGGTGGTAGAGCACTCGTTACGTCCGTTGTTCGGCTTCTTTAGTGCAGCGACTACCCCGACGGCTGTTTATGCCTGCGAGGCAGATTTTCTAAATGGTGAGCCGGTTGATGAAGCGCTCATCTCGAGAATTGACCGGGCAGTGTATGAACTTAGAACAGTCTGCGATTTAACCGCAGTATCAAAAATGGTGGTTTAGGAGAGAGTCGATGACAAGCCACAACTTCATGAAGCTGGCAGTGCTATGTAATAACCATCCAGGTTCGATGGGATGGACATATCCCGGAAATTATTGCGAAGGCGATATGAATTTCGAGATGTATTCCACGCTGGCCAAGACGTGTGAAAAAGGTAAGTTGGATGTGATGTTCTTGGCGGACGGAGTGGGGGTTCAAACTGCAGGCATTCGTGAAGGGCATTTTGGTCGAGGCGGCACTCATGTTCACTTCGAACCGACCACCTTGCTTGCGGCGCTAAGCCAAGTAACTTCTCAGTTGGGACTCGTCGGTACCGTCTCGGCGACCTACCATCATCCGTACACGATCGCGCGCCAAATTGCCTCCCTCGACTTTTTGACTAAGGGGCGTAGCGGCTTCAACCTGGTCACCTCGGGTTCTCCGGAAGAGGCTAAAAACTTTGGCCACACCAGCGAGCTTTCTTCAGAAGTCAGATACCGTCGCGCCAACGAATTCATCGACGCCGTAATGGGGTTATGGGATAGCTTTGAGGACGATGCTTTTCTGCGTGACAAGGCGTCAGGCCAGTATTTCGATCCACGCAAGATGCACAAATTGAACTATCAAGGGGAGTTTTTTCGCATTGAGGGCCCTCTCAACATTCCCCGTCCACCTCAGGGCTATCCGCTGATCTCTCAGGCCGGCATGTCAGATGCGGGTCATGATCTCGCTGCTCGGACCGCCGACATTATGTATGCGAAGTACGGCACGCTAGAAGGCGGGCGCGCTTTCAAAACCAAAATGCATGAAGCGATGAAGAAGCACGGTCGAGCCGGTGGCGAGTTGGCGATTCTTCCTGGCTTTTTCCCTGTAATAGGTGCGACGGAAGAAGACGCGCAGCGAAAATTCAGAGAGCGTCAGACTTACCTTGATGATGGCGGCGGTTTAGCAATGATCAAGGGGCTATGGAAAGTCGACTTGACGGGGTACGACCTGGACGGCCCGATTCCAGATTTGCCCGAACTGCAAAAACTTGCGCACGGACAGCAGATTGATTTCAACCGTGCAGGTCGCCGGATGACGATACGTGAGGCTTTTCATTGGTTGGCAAGTGCCTATGCGCACTTATCGGTCATCGGCACGCCTGAGCAGGTGGCTGACGCTATGCAGCTTTGGTATCAGCAAGGTGGGGCAGACGGGTTCAATCTCTACCTGCACGCAATGCCCAACAGCCTGGATGATTTTGTCGATCATGTCGTACCAATCCTCCAACAACGAGGGCTGATGAAGACTGAATATTGTGGCGGAACACTGCGCGAAAACCTCGGGTTGCTTCGGCCAACCTGGCAGCTACCGACTCGATAGCCGCCGTTAGCAACTAAGGCTCATACACCGACGGCCTGGTGTATGAGTCAATCGCTTGAACGGTTTAACCGACACCTGTCTCGCAAGTCGCTATCGCCTTGGGTGCCGGTAATGCGGCCAGGTTAGTGGGCTTGATGTCTTTGAATAATGTCGTCGATCTCTGCCTGCCATAGTTCACGTAGCCGTGCCTTTTCAGGCCCAGGCATCCATGACGCTTCGAGACTATTGAGTGCAAGGCAAGCGAGGGTTTCGAGGGGGAGTCCGAGGGATAGATATTCCTGGGTCAAATCTGTCTGGAAAAACCCAGGGTCATCGGTGTTGATTGTGACATTCAAACCTGCCGCTATCATCTGATGGATTGCATGCTCGCTAGAGGTTAGCTGCTTCCAGGTCGTCGTATGCTTGGTAGTAGTCGGGCAGCAGGTGAACCAGACACCTCGATCTTTGCAATAACCCATCAGATCGTTGTCATCGATGACGTGGTAACCATGATCGATGCGGTCGCACGATAAGAGCGTGAGGCAGGTCTCAACATAAGCTGCCGGACCATCTTCGCCAGCATGGGCGGTAAGTCGAAGTCCCATCTTTTTTGCCTTTCCGAACAGCACCCCGTATAGCTCGGGAGGATAATTGCGCTCAGCAAATTCCAAACCTACTCCTACGACTTCAGGAGCAGGGCAGCTCTCGATCAATTTTAAAAAGTTTAGCCCCGCCTCTGCGCCGAGCATTCGGTTGTGCGACGGAATGATCAGGGATGTAATACCAAAGCGCTGCTCAGCAAGGCGCATCCCACCGCAAATCGCTTGAAGAATTTGTGGATAGCCCAAGTGCCTGTGCGAACTCGGACTAAAAAAGAACTCCACATGCCTCGCGCCATGTTCGGCGCAATGTGACAGCATTTCGAAGGTGACTCGGGTGAAGTCTTCTGAGGTGCGTATCACCTGGAAAGCAAACATGGACACATCAATGAACTCATCAAGATCACGATATTCCAGCACTGCCTCAGCATGCAGCTTGGGAGGTAATTGCACGTGATGCTGATGCGCCAGTTCAATAAGAGTTTTAAGTGAGATAGACCCCTCAAGATGGAGGTGTAGCTCGGCCTTGGGTAAGAGCCTAACGGCTTCAGCAGTAGTCAGTAGATCACTGTTATTTATCATGCTAATTGTTCTCTTTCTGGATGGGCGCGGGATTTTAACGAGTGCAGCATTATTGAAAAATGATGACTAGCTAAAATCCGCGCGCAACAAGCCCCGACAAGCAACTTGCCAAAATTTCTAATTCAGTCAGATGTTAAAGGGGTGCAAGACTGCGTGAGTCAGTAATTTGCGCTATTAGAAGTTGTAGCGCGCCACGAACTGCAGGACGCTTTGGTTTGCATCTATACCAAAGTCGCCGTCTTTAACACCATATTTGTTTTTTGCGTAGTCGTAACCCAGACCAACATAGAGCTTGCGCGGCTCAAACTCTACGAACCGACCGATGTCATATTTTAGTTGGGTTGCGAGGTGGAAGTTCGCGTGAAACGTTTCGTCGTTATCAGGAATCCAGTCGATATACCCATCGAACAGAAGTTCTGATCCGGCGAAGGGGAAGGTAGCACCCCATGCAGGCGTTACCTGCCATGTATCGCCGTCTCGATCTCCGCTTGGATTACGATGGTAGATATTCAGTTGAAAGAAATCGAACCCCGGCACAGCCAAGTCTACGCCAACGCCTAGTAGCGCTGTTTCAACCTGACCTTCGCCAAACTCCTGCGTGGCTGCAAGAAGTACATCAGTAATAGGCCCGAAGCTGAATTTCTTATCGAAAATCTTATTGAAGCTCAACCGTGGGGAGAACTCTGCGTAATAGGTGAAATGCCCAGCTATAGGATCGCTTGCCCCGTTGAAATAGCTGTTGTCCACAAACCAATAAAGGTCCCCGAAAGACCAACCGCTGGACTGTTCGAGGGTGAAAACCTGTTCGATTTCCGGCGTTACTTTGTTGGTTTTTCCGTATCGATAGGCGGCATCGGTTTGCTGCCACTGCAGCAGATCCTCAGCTGATGCTGCCGCTGAAAAAAGAGCTAGAGCGAGCGTGAACGCAGTGCTGTACGCAGATTTCATCATCCTTCCTTTTTGTCGGTTTAGTGCCACCCTGAAAATCGGGCAAGGAGGCCTACAGCAACGACAATGCCATTTTTGTAAACGCCTTGACAAAAAGAAATTAAGTTAGGTATTTCAGTACTTTAGAAGTTCAAATGACGATTTAGACCAGACCGATAGGCTGTCTTCGATCGGATTCGAAAATTGACTCGGCGCACAGGTTTTGTGCAAAAGACAGGATGGAGTGAGTCATTGCAGTGCGCTGTTAAGACGTTACAGCGCGAACTCGAAATAAGCTTTGTAAAGGCCTTGACTATCATCGTTTAACACCCTTTATAATCGTCGCGGTTCGGTTCAGACGTAGTGAGGAAAAGTGATGATTGCGGCTAAGTCAGTAGAGGGCTCCACGCGATACCAGGCTTCAGAGACAGCGGTAAAACTTAATGGTATTTCCATGTCTTATCGCGGTAAGGGTGGCGCATCGTCCACAGTATTGGCGGGTATTGATCTTGAAATTAGTCCGGGGGAATTTGTCGCGCTGATTGGGCCCTCAGGATGTGGCAAGAGCACATTGCTTAAACTTATTGCGGCGCTGGAGATTCCCACTCAGGGGCGTGTAACTATTTGCGCAGAGGAACCGCGAGAACTGGCGAGAAAGCACCGTCTCGGCGTCGCTTTTCAAGATCATGCGTTGCTACCTTGGTTGTCTATAAAAGAAAACGTGGGTTTGCCTTTTAAACTGGCGCGCCGGCCAGTCGACAATGAACGAGTTGAAAAACTTCTGGCGCTTGTTGGACTGGCGCACTATGCCAATGCAAAACCATCTCAGGTTTCGGGCGGCATGAAACAGCGGGCGTCCATCGCTCGGTCCTTGATGCTTAATCCATCGCTTCTTCTGCTGGATGAGCCCTTTGGTGCACTTGATGCGGTAACCCGTAAGCAGCTTAATATCGAACTTCAGTCGATTTGGACAGAGCAAAAAATTACCACGGTATTGGTCACTCACGGCGTTGATGAGGCCATATTTCTAGCTGATCGGATTATTGTTTTAGAGGCCAACCCAGGGCGAATTCGAGAGGTGATTAACGTTCCGTTCGAACGTCCTCGATCATCGAGTCTAATGCGTACTGCCGAGTTTCATAAGTTAACGGATTACCTCACCGAACTGTTGGAGCCCGCGACCAATGTCACTTGATATAAAAACGACGCAGCGCTTCTATGCTGCATTCGGAATTCTGGTTTTTATCGGCTCAATCCAACTGGTAGGAACGTTTCAGCTTGCCGGCCCAGCGTGGCCGCCACTTTCAACAGTGGTTGAATACATCTGCCAGCGCCGAGTAGTGCAAACATTACTGTTGGCCACGGGTAAAACGTCCAAAGTTATTCTCTACGCATACGCAGTCGGAGTCACGTTGGCGATCGTGATAAGCAGCCTCGTTCACCTGTTCCCGATCTATCGACCAGGTGCCGACAGATTCGTCACCTTCGTTAATGCGGTTCCAGCTGTGGCAATTGCTCCCATCCTAATCATCCTCGTGGGCGGGCAGCTGTCTGGCCTAATTCTGGCCGCCATCTATGTATTCTTCGTGGTGTACATGGCTTCGTTATCAGGGCTTGGGCGTCTCAACACCGCGCACGTGGATCTGTTTCAAGTTTACGGCGCGTCGAAGTACCAGCGCTTCTTCGCGTACGACGTCCTCTATGCAGCCCCTATGATTCTCAACGGTATGAAACAAGCCGTTCCTGCTGCAGTTGTCGGCGCGGTCTTGGCGGAGTGGTTCAGTGGTCAAGGCGGCCTTGGGCTGATGATGCTAAGCGCCATGCGCAATTTTCAGATTCCACTTCTATGGAGTGCAATGCTCTTCGTGGCGTGCTTTGCCTTGGCATTTTATGGCGTCGTCGGGTCGCTTGAAGCCTATGCTCGAAAGAGGATCATGCTATGACCGCGCGATTTGCTAAACATTGGCTGCTGACCAATTTACCCATAGCACTGGTC
The DNA here is from genome assembly GCF_027922365.1 of Pseudomonas turukhanskensis. Classification (GTDB taxonomy): domain Bacteria; phylum Pseudomonadota; class Gammaproteobacteria; order Pseudomonadales; family Pseudomonadaceae; genus Aquipseudomonas; species Aquipseudomonas turukhanskensis. The sequence continues at coordinate 70,828 of NZ_BSFN01000018.1, read as the reverse complement.
TTCATCGCCTGGGTGCTGGTGGCACAGATACTACCCGTCAACGCGATAATCTTTCCGTCACCAGGTTCTGTACTAGAGGACGTGATCGGCCACCCAGATGTGTACCTGCATGAAGGCGGTGTCACCTTCAGAGCGTCTGTTTATGGATTGCTACTGGGCGTGCTCATGGGTACCGGCATGGCATTGCTTTCTTGGTGCAGCTTTGCTTTGAAGTCGATGCTGCTTCCGGTGAGCTTACTGCTCGCGACGATACCCGTGGTCGCCATCATCCCAATCATCACCCGAATTTTCGGCCCAGGAATGTCTTCGGTGCTGTGTGTAGTGACTGTGGTGACGTTCCTGCCGACATTTGTCGCGGTGAGCTCTGGTCTGCATGCAGTCGAGCATTCTCACGAAAGTCTTTTCAAGGTTTTCGGCGCCAGAAAATGGCAACAACTCCGTTACCTGGCCATACCGGCAGCAGTGCCGCACTTCATGATGGCGCTCGGTATTTCGGCACCATCATCCGTTATCGGCGCGATGACCGCTGAGTATCTGATTGGATCGGAAGGGCTGGGGTATCAACTGCGTTCGGCTATGGCCAACTTCGCAACTGACAGAGTTGTGGGTGGTGCTCTCCTTTCAACAGTCATGTCCATCTTCTTCCTTTCCCTAGCCCAAATTGCCTGTAAAAAAATCCTCGCGAGGTGGGGGTAGGGTAGGGATCAGACTTGCCCGAAACGCTCGAAGCTGCGCTAGACAGTACGCGAGACTTTTTCTATCGACTGCCCTCATGAATCGATCTGGATACTTACCCTATGCGTGAGCCAACCAAACTTTCTCGCCGGACATTCTTGTCGGCAACGTCGATGGCAGCCCTTGCTGCCTGCGTACCGATGTCGTTTTCAAAGACAGCATTCGCAGCTTCAGCTGTTCCCCTGACCGTTGCCCTGGACTGGGTTGCGGATGTGGAGTTCTCCAACATTTTTGTTGCCCGGGCCAATGGTTACTTTGCCAAGCATGGGGTGGATGTTTCTTATATCCCCGGCGGTCCGTCTGCGCCCGATCCCTTGGTTTCACTCGCGGCCAACAGGGCTCAGATTGGGCAATGCATCTGGACTCCGTTTTTGAATGCCGTGCAAAAGCAAAACGACTTTGTCATTCTCGGAGCGGCTTTCCCGGTAAATCCTGGCTGCATTATTTCGTTGCCTGGAAAGCCGATTCGTACTGCGGCTGACATCGTCGGCAAAACTCTTTTGATCCAATTCCCATCGCTGGAAGAGGAGCTCAAAGGGCTTCTTGCGTACAACCAGATTCAGGGCGAATTCGCTGTTCGTCCTACCGGCTTTACCGCTGACTCGCTGTTCGCCGGCGATGGGGAAGGGTACCTGGCCTACATCACAAACCAGCCTCTAGAGCTGGAAGCCAGGGGGATGGTCCGGGGCAAAGACTTCATCGTGACCATGCTGTCGGAGATGAACTACCCGTTACCTTCTTCGATTTTTACCGTTAAGCGAGACGTCTTGGAGCGCAACCGCCCACAACTCGTGTCGTTCTTCAAGGGCGTGCTGGAAGGGCAAGCATTCTGTGCCGAGAACCCAGATAAAGCGGTCCTGCAGGTTGTCGAGAATGACGGTAGCGATCTTGGGCTCGACGCTGCGAACCAGAAACAAGTGCTGGCTGAAAACCTGAAGCTCGCAAAAGCCAGCAATACTGGTGTTCCGTTTCTCATCACGCCAGATCAGCAAGCAGCAATGATCAAGTTTGCCCAGGCTATCGGAATATCAGGGCTCAATGCGCCGGAAAGGTATTTCGATTCCAGCGTGCTAACGGAGGCTGCCAAGTCACTCGGATACGTTGGCTAGTGCATGCCTGTAGTTTCCTTGTCGTTTCACTCGATCCATGAAGCTCCCAGGTTTTGATCGAGATTAGCGAGACGCCCCGCAAGGGGCTTTTTTTGCCCGAGTGGTCATCCTATGGCGGCGCATCAAGCAAGCAGCTACCGAGCAACGTATTAGGCAATGGGTTTCGCACATCAATACGCTATTTAACATAATATACATTATGCGAACATTCATGCTGGGTTTTAGCCATCACGTCACAGACATTTAAAGCGGCATCCGTTAAAGTCTGCGCCTTGCTCCGGCTGCGACACTCTGATGCCTGACGACCGTTCAAAGCCCATTCGTTCGCGATGGGCTTTTTTCGTTGCGACCACTCGCAGCGTCTGAAGCCGCAAACCACAGGTAGTAGTAATCATGGCTCAACCGCTTGATCTGCCTAGCGTGCTGATTTTCTCCACCATCATCCATGTGATGCTGACTTTTCTGCTGGGCGTGTTCTGGCGCTCGTCGAGCCACAGCATTGGCTTTGGCTGGTGGGTCACCAACGAGGCGTTGCTGACCTTGGGCAGTTTTCTGCTCATTGCCTTCACGGTGGCGCCACACCCGTTGATGCTGATCGTTGCCAACGTCGCCTTCTTTGCAGCCATGCCGCTGATTGAGACTGGCTTGCGCGCCTGGTTCGGCCAGCCGGTTTTTGTCGGCATGGGCTTGCGTTGGGGCCTGGCTGCGGGCGCTTATGTAATGCTGTTGCTTGCCTGGATAACAGGCTTGGGTTTTGCCGAACGGGCTATCGTGTTTTCCGTTGGCACCGGGCTGCAGGTGCTGCTGTTTACGGCGTTTTTGCTAGGCATTGGCAAACTGGCGCCGCGCTTGCCCATTCGCATCATGCTGGTCAGCGCTGCCGTGGTGCTACTGGTCACCCTGTACCGCATCGTAAATACCGTGCCGGCGCTTGGCATGGCATTGCCGCCCGATCAGGGCCTGCTCTCGGTGCTGATGATCGCCACGGTCATCGCTGCGGTGCTACGAATTTGCGCCATGTTGCTGCTCTTGCATGGGCGTGTCGAAAGCGGCTTCAAGCAGGCCACAGTGCAATTGGAACAGCGTGCCAACGTCGACTCGCTGACTAACCTGTACTCGCGCGCGCACTTCGAGGCCTCCTGCAATCAGCTCATAGAACTCGCCCACAAGGTGCGCGCGCCCGTGTGTCTGATGCTCTGCGACATGGACGATTTCAAGCGGATCAACGACCAGCTTGGCCACCCCGAAGGCGACGCCATACTGCAGCGCTTTGCCAGCTTGGTGAAACACACCATCCGCAAAGGCGATATCGCCGGGCGTCTGGGCGGCGATGAATTTGCCGTGCTGTTTTATGGCTGCGATCAGACCGTTGCCCGCGACGTTGTCGAGCGCTTGCGTCGCCACACTGCCGAAATAACGGCCGCCGACGGGCGTGCCATCAGCGTCAGTGCCGGCCTGGTCAACGTGGACCCCGGCCATTGTTTTGACCAAGCCTATGTATTGGCCGACCAGGCGCTGTACGCGGCCAAGGCCAATGGTCGTAATACCGTGGTGGCGCGTGAACCGGCAACGGTCTGATTCAGTTGCACGCAATTTGTAATGACACGGCGCGACCTCTTGCTGGAACGCGCTGCTGCCAAGCAGGTCTGTTCTGCACACGTTGATCAATCGACTTGCCCGGAGAACTTACAGTGCACGCACTAACAAGGCTTGGTCTGGCCCTCACCTGCACCCTTCCCCTCCATGCGCTGGCCGCTCCCGATGCCAGCCCAGCCGACGGCTACGGCCCGCAACTGGAAGGTTTTCAGTACCCCTACCCCTTGAACCACTTCCGCTTCAGCTCCCAGGGACAAGCCCTGGAAATGGGTTATATGGACGTCGCACCCAGTGGCAAGGCAAACGGGCGTACAGCCGTGCTCATGCATGGCAAAAACTTCTGCGCCGCCACCTGGGAAGACAGCATCGAAGCCTTGAGCGCAGCCGGTTACCGAGTGGTTGCCGCCGACCAGATCGGCTTTTGCACCTCAAGCAAACCGGAGAACTACCAGTACAGCTTTCAACAATTGGCCGACAACACCCACGCCCTCCTCACCAGCCTAGGTATCGACAAAGCCGACATTATCGGCCACTCCACCGGCGGCATGCTGGCGGCGCGTTATGCCCTTATGTACCCGCAAAACAGCGCCCACCTGGCACTGGTAAACCCTATCGGCCTGGAAGACTGGAAAGCCCTGGGCGTACCGTGGCGCAGCGTGGACCAGTGGTACCAGCGCGAACTGAAACTGACCGCCGAAGGCGTACGCAAGTACGAACAAAGTACTTACTACGCCGGGCACTGGAAGCCCGAGTACGATCGTTGGGTAGACATGCTGGCCGGGCTAAACAAAGGCCCCGGGCACAAGCGCGTGGCCTGGAACTCGGCACTTATCTACGACATGATTTTCACCCAGCCGGTGTACTACGAATTGCCCAACCTCGCAGTGCCCACCCTGCTGCTGATCGGCGACGCCGACACCACTGCCATCGGCAGCGATATCGCCCCGCCCGACGTCAAAGCCAAGCTCGGCAATTACAAAGTGCTGGGCAAAGACACGGCCAAACGTATTCCCGGCTCCCGGCTGATCGAGTTCCCGGGCAAAGGCCATGCGCCGCAGATGGAAGACCCGGCAGGCTTCAACAAAGTGCTTATCGAGGCACTGGCCAAGTAACGACAGACACGCCCACGCGCTAATCCGGCAGTTCCATGGCACGGCAATGCACGGTAAGGTGCCACGCCTGTGCAGCCAAACAGGCAGATTAGAGCGTATGGGATTGTTTGCAGACCAACCCGGCGACGACGGCGCCCCTGGCAAGGAACGCCGATTGGCCACCATCGCGGTCATGACCACCACGGCCATGGCCGTGATCGACGGCACCATCGCCAACGTCGCCCTGCCCTCCATTTCTAACGCCCTGAACGTTTCCGCTGCCGACACCATCTGGGTGGCCAACGGTTACCTGCTGGCGGCGGCAATGACCCTGATTACCTTCTCGGCCCTGGCCACACGCGTTGGCTTTCGCGCGCTGTACGCCAGCGGCGGCGCGGTATTTACCCTGGCCTCCTTGGGCTGCGCGCTCTCGACCAACCTGGAAATGCTTACCGCCATGCGGGTGCTGCAAGGCATCGGTGGCGCGGCAGCATTAAGCATCGGGCCGGCCATATACCGCACCGTATTTCCCACGCGTTTGCTCGGCCGCATTCTGGGCTTGAACGCGCTGCTGGTGGCTGCAAGCACGGCCATCGGCCCGACATTGGGCGGCATTGTGCTGTCGGTGGCTGGCTGGGAATGGCTTTTCGCTCTGAATATTCCGCTGGGCATCGTTGGCGTTACCCTTGCGCTGCGCGCTATACCTCGCACCGCCACCGTCAAAGGCCCGTTTGACCTCCTCGGCGCCTGCCTCTCAGCCATCGCCATGGGCGCGGCGATTCTGGCGACCGATGCCTTTACCAACAACGGCCAAGGCGCCGGGCCCGACCTGATGATGGCGGCCTTGTACAGCGCACTAACCCTGCTGTCGGCCTTGGCATTCGTCTGGCGCCAACAGCGTGCGCCGGCGCCGCTGTTGCCCTTGGATATATTCACATCGTCGCGGTTCTCCCTGGCCGCCATGACCTCGCTGGTTGCCTTTGTAAGCCAGGGCATCATCATTATTTCGCTGCCCTTTCTGTTCCAGAACGCCTACGGCTACAACGTGTTTCACGCCGCATTGCTGTTTACTGCCTGGCCCATAGGCATCGTGCTGGCCGCGCCGCAGGCCGGGCGCCTGGCAGACCACTACCGCCCGGCCATGCTCTCCACCATCGGGCTCGCCCTGTTTACGCTGGGGCTGTTGCTGCTGGCCTTTGTACCCAGCCCGCAGGCGTTGGATATTCTCTGGAAAGAGTTTTTGTGCGGCGTGGGCTTTGGCTTTTTTCAAAGCCCCAACAACCGGGAAATGCTCGCCAACGTAACCCGTGAGCGCAGCGGCAGTGCATCGGGGGTGTTGGCCATTGTGCGCACCTTCGGCCAGTGCTTTGGCGCCGCGTTGGTGGCGATCATTCTGGCCACCTACACCAGCGACTCAGCCAGCCCGGCGACTGGCGTTGCCGAGAATATTCATGCCATGCACCTGACTATTGCGGTGGCAGCGGCTGCGGCGGCATTGGCGGCGTGTGTAAGTTTTGCGCGGCTAAGAAGTTAGCCACACCGCCGAACCGTAGGAGCGAGCTTGCTCGCGAAGCAGGCGCTGCGGTATTCAGTTAGCCGCCGTTACCGTTTTCGCCAGCAAGCTGGCTCCTACAACGGTGCGGGCACCGTCACCAACCGCCCACCCAATGAAACCGGATCGGCAAAATACCGACGCAAGGCCGCAGCCGTATCAGCTGCCCAAAGCCTGTAAATGGGCGCCCCTGGGTGAAAACCGTCCACGGCCAACGCATCGCCTTGCAACGCAAACTCACTGGCTTGCACTTGGCAATCCACCCGCTCACTGGCCAACTTCGCCAACGCCACGTTGAACTGCCTGGCGCGCCGCCCCAGGTACCAGCGCAACGGCTGCGGCAGCGCCGCAAACGCATGCATGGGCGGCACCGGGGCCAGCAATACGCAGCGCGCGCTGTACTTCCACAGCAGCAAATCAAGCAAATGCGCCACCGCCTCGCTCCACGCTTGGGCCGATAGCCCACCGGTCACATCATTCACCCCCACCGACACCAGCACCGCATCAAAGGGTTCGGTTGCCGTGCGCTCCACCATCGCCCGCACATCGCGAATGCCAAACCCCGATTGCGCCAGCAGCGTCCAGCTCACCCGATAATCCGCTGCCAGGTTGGCCACCAGTTGCCCACTCAGCGCGTCCGCCTGGTGGCTAACGCCAACACCGGCGGCGGCCGAGTCGCCGAGCACCAACACCCGCATATGCGGCCCGCTGCCCACTACGCCTGCTCGCTCACCCGTCGGCTCCGGTAGCTTCGGCGTAACCCGGCGCACATACAGGCCCTGCAACAACAGCAATGGCGCCAGTACGAGTTTGATCAGCGTTTCAACCATGGGTGCTCTGCCCTGCCCCTTTTACGTAGCCATTGAGCCGTCGCTTGATTCTGGCCACCAGCACAGGATTGTCCAGCGCCTCCAACTGCTCGCAAACCCACTGGCGCCAACCGGCCTTCTTCTCGCCACGGGCATCGAGCAACCGGCTGCACTCCCAAGCCGCCTCGACGGCCAACTGCGCATCGGTTTCATGCTGGCGCTGGTAACTCTCGAAGCAGAATTGGCGATGCTGCTGAATGGCCATCCGTTCGGCGGCAGGAAGCTGGCTGAGGTTGAAGGTCATGACAAAATCCCTGTAAGCTGGTTATGCATACAGTATTTGGAGCAAGTGATGAACTGTCAACACGAGTCTGAACACGACGGCCAAAAACAGGCGGCCAACGCCGAGCAGCAGCCCATGGAAATCCTCGACTACCTGCACCTGGCGAGCTTTATTCACTACCAGCACAACGGTGCGGCGCATGCGCACAGCCCAGCGGATGCCGGTGTTTTGGACGGCTGATCTTCACAGCCGGTGTCCTCTATCACCGTCATTTCTGCGTAGGCGGCGGGCCGACGATTCGGAATCCAGAATCTCGGAGAGATCGGCGCTCTCCTAAGCCATGGGTCCCCGCCTTCGCGGGGGACGACGGAAGTTAGGGTGAGCTTTGCGTTTCTACCGGTAGGACACGCACCAAAAAGCCCCGCACTAGGCGGGGCTTCTGATCCTACTCACTCAGCGGTTACTTCCAGTTTGCCGCAATAACGGTGTCCAGCGAGGCGTGATAGTTAGAAGGCAACGAAGTCTGTCCAGGAGCAGGAGGTGCAAACGAGGCCATGGCGTTGACCAGGTTCTGCACCTGACTGTCTAACAACGTTTTGCCATCAGAGGTTTTGAACTGCTCGACATGGTTACCGTTGCCTACATACCAGTCCTTGATAACCAACTTATCACTCGTGCCGATAATGGTGACCTCAAGGTTGTTAGTAGCTTTGGTAAACCACAGCTGGTCCGTGGCAATGCCGGTTGCGAACAGCGCTACATCTGTATTGCCGGCAGTCGAGTCACTTTCTACAACCGTATCACTGCCGTAGCCCCTGCCCAGTAGATAGGTGTCGTTGCCTACACCACCAGTCAATGTATCTGCGCCACCTTGACCATCCAGCGTGTCGTTACCGGCTGCACCAGTAAGGCTGTTTGCGCCGCTATTGCCTTTCAACTGGTTGTTCAAATTCATTTGTCGCTCCGAATAACCTCGGATCATTGCAGAATAGACACCTTGGCCAGAGTTCGCCTGAGCAGCCCCTAGAAACCAATTTTTTCGTCGCTTGCTGGTAGCATTTCTGCTATAGCCTGATAAATGTGGCTATAGTTACCCTGAGAATTCAACCCCGCATCAAATAAACTCTTTATCTCATTTACCTGCACTTGCGTCAGATACAAACCCATTTATCATATCTCCCTTCGTAAAGTTATAGAGTCAACGAAACTTACAACCTGAGAATTTATTTCCTTCCAGCGAGAGAGGGAATAGCCCGAAAAAAAATACTCAACCAGCAACCCTGAAGAATGCTGGTAAGAAGTTCGGCATCCGCCAGGACTACTCAAGCTTTTGCCATTGCAACTAAAAATAATTCTCCCGCCCATCGGGGTTTTGGTTCCATCAAATGGTTCAAGAATTAGGTTCGCCCATCCACCCCTGCCAGCAGTAATATAGTTGTTCAGCTCTAGGTTCTCAACTTTGCTGCCGGCACCTTTAGTTGTATATTTAAGGTAATCCGCTAGACTTTCCGAATCTTCAGATCCCTTATCTGAAATTCTTATTTGCACGGTCCCGCTCGCATACTTTGGAGGCATGAACTTATCACTGTTAACATCAATAGAAGTCTCAACACTATCCGCCCTTCCCTTGACAATATTTTTATCCCTGTCCGTATAAGGGTTAACTGGATAACCAGCCGGAAATTTTAGTGCGACCCCTCTTATAATTAGCTCATTTTCCCATCCTTTTTTTATGCCGTGCTGAACTAAGTATTCTTCAGAATTTGAAGCGGGTCGCGATTCACTAAAGAGAACATATTTCGCCAACATAATTAATAGCGCAAAAATTATTACTACAGCAATTTTTTTACAAATAGACAGGAAAGAAACAGAAAGCCGACTCATAAGTAATCCTTTTATGTCAGACAAACCGCGCAGGCGAGTTAGAATCGACGGCTGCCAAATAGTTGTATTCTAAAATTCCGTTGATAGTATCGAAAAATTGTGCATGTTCTTGCGCAAAGTTTCTGATCTTCGCACCGTCCCCCCCAGAACATCGCCAATCTTTTCGGCTAATTTCTTAGAGTCAAAAAAATCTACTAAAATCCCATTCCAACTACCTTTAATCACCTCTCGGACCGGTGCCGTATCTGACCCTACAATCAAACACCCCGTGGCCATAGCCTCTAACAACGACCACGACAATACAAACGGATAACTTCGCCCAGCAGCTTGCGGTATTTGACGACGGCAGGAATAAACCAAGTGAAATCGAACTTGGCGAGCTCGGCAGCCAGGGATGCCTGGGAGCGCACCAGCACTAATTCCCAGCTCCAACGCCCTTTCAAGTCTTCGAATGTGACGACTTCAGGACGAGCGGAGCGCGGGTCATGGATAAGCGCTTTCTCGCCATCGAGCTGGGCGATGATAAAAAAATCTCCATCAACGCTTACGGCAATGGCAGGCAACGGTAGATGCGGTAGACGCTCAATTTTGCTGCGCACTGAATGTGCTTTCAGGCCCAGTTGCTTGGATGCCAGCAACAGCTCGGCGCGCCCAAAGTGGCGGCCCTTTTCCAAGTATTCGTGGGCAAGTTGTTCGGGGGATGCCGCTACGTTGTGAAAGCGCGCCAACATGATCAGGCAGGCGAGGCCCGTGTCGGCCTCGGTTTGAAGAGCCGGTCCCTGGTGTTCTTCTGACATCTGCTTTCCTTTGCAGAACTTCGCCCCGTTTTTGTAAAGGGCTATTTATTCAACCTTCTATATAGGCACCTAGGGATTAGCAATAGGCAAAAAAATCTCGCGCGAGCCACATGCCAACTGCGCCACACTCCTCAGCTAGGCGCGGTCGCGTTTTGGTCTCCCTCTGTCGTTTTTAGGACTTCACCCATAAAAAAGGAGGCCTTGGCCTCCTTATCTGCACGCACGGCAAATACCCTTCAGGCAGCAGCGCCTTGGCACGCTCTGGTCAGCGCTTTAGCCATTTCACTCAGGGTTTGCAGAATGGCTCGCTCGTGATCTTTGTTCATCAGCGAGTCAGCGGCGGCCAGGGTTTCGACATACATCATCAGGTCCGCCGCTCGGGAGAGCGCTTCGTCGATGGGTACGCCGGCGTTGACCATAAATAGCGGTGCGGTGCCCGCCAGGTCGAAGGGTTGGGACGTGGTTACATTGGATTTGTCGTTCATGGTGAAGCTCCTGCTGTCTATTGGAACTGTCACACTCGTCGCCAAACGAAGGGTGGCAGCTGTACGCAGGTTGGCGAACCGGGGACAGAGGAACCCGGCATACCCGAAGGTATCCCGCGCACAGCCGCCATAGCACCAAAAAGCAGACAGAAAAAAAGCGCTGCAGTTTGGTGAGAGCGCTGTGCGCCTCTAATCCACTCGGGTCGCCAAACCCGGTCGCTGAATTGGCAGCGACGGCGGGACTATAGGGGCGGCCTAACGCAGATGGCAACGGCTTTTTTGCGCCTCAAGCGGCTTTGCGAATCTTCTCGCATAGGTTGTGCTGCGCGCACAGGATTTGTCTCTGGTCACTTCAGTAAAACGCGAGCTACACGATGGGGCCACGGTTGGTGCAATCGCTCAGAACTTGTAATGAGCGACATTGCCTTCATGGTGCGCACTCGCCCCTGATGCCAGCGCGTAAAAATGAACCAGAAAAAACGGCCCCATCATGAAAAAGGGGTGGGCCGTCGCCAACACAAAATCCTCTTCGCCCAAGAAAACATCCTTTACCTTCGAAAAGCGCTTGAGGTCCTTTGTGCCAATAAACTCGACCGAAAAGGATTGCCGTCGATTCGCGAGCGACTTACCCGTTCTGACAAAATCCTTGCTTGGGTATCGAATAATCACTACGCACCTTGTCGTTCCAATACGCCCTCTCGAGCGTGTCTATACACCGTCTAATACCGCTAAACCAAACGATAACTACGACCAGAGCAATGGACAGCGTCAAGACTGTATTAGCCAGTGCATCCCACCGATACGATTTGCCGTATTTCAGTCCGGCCGCGATTGAAACGACCAGTTACAGCGGCATGGGGTGGCGGGCATTGCGACTGTTGCATGAATGCTCTTGCGTCGCTCGGGAGTTTCGCTTGCAGGAATCGATGCTGAATCGTTGCGCACGCCTTTAGATCGCTTGGTGCGCGGAGCACACCCTACAAGAGCCAAGCCGCGCTTGATCCAGCTTTTTTGTAGGGTGTGCTCCGCGCACCGGGCGGTCGCCGAGTAGACGCATTGGCCCAATCAATACCCATAAAAAAGCCCCACATAAGCGGGGCTTTCCCTTTACAGCGTCACAACCCTCACCCGCGCTGCGACAAATCCATCAACTCCCGGTTCGCCACCGCATACATGGCGTAATCCGTTCCTGTGGCGGCACGCAGCTCACCCAGCATGGCCTTCCAGCGCTCGACCATCGGCCGATGCTGTTCGATCCACAGCTGTGTGCGTTCTTCCATATCCGCCGGGGCGTCTGTCATTTGCAGTACCGAAACCGTGATGGCCCGCTGTTGCCAGTCCAAGTCGTCGCGGAAGGCTTCGCGGGCCAGTGCTTGCCAGTTGTTTTCCACGGGCAGGCTGGTGATCTGTTGCAGGTACCAGGACAGTTCCAGCGCGCCACCGACTGCGAAGTACGCGGCCGCTACCTGGGCCGGGTCCTGGCCGGTGATGTCGGCGGCTTCGATGATCGGCAGCAGCGTGTAGAGGTGGCTGGTGCCGGCCACTACGCGCGCCAGTTCTTCGGGTACGCCTTGCTCCACGTAATTCTGAAATTTGGCCAGCCATTGTTCACGCGCCGGGCCTTCGAGCAGGCCGTCGAGTTGTTTGGCCAACGCCTCCAGGCGTGGGGCGAAGTGGCCGACGTCGCGGGCGGCGTCCAGTTCGTTGCGCCGGCTACGCAGGAACCAGCGTGTGGCGCGGCGACCGAGGCGCATCAATTCGTCCATCAGTTGCAGTTGCAGGTCGGCGGGCACTTTGTAGTCCAGTGCTTCGATCTGTGCCCACCAGTACGGCAGACGGAACACGTCGCGCACGATCACGTAGGCACCGGCCACATTGGCGGCGCTCATGCCGGTGGATTCCTTCAGTCGCTGCACGAAGGTGATGCCCATGTGGTTGACCAGGTCGTTGGCGATCTGGTTGCTGACGATCTCGCGTTTCAGGCGGTGGCGGCGCATGGCGTCACCGAACTTCTTCGCCAGCAGCGGCGGGAAGGCGATTTCCATTTCGCGGGCGAGGTAGTCGTCATCGGGTACCAGGGAAGTAAGCAGCGATTCCTTGAGGTCGATTTTGCTGTAGCTGATCAGCACCGACAGTTCCGGGCGGGTCAGGCCATGGCCGTTGGCTACGCGTTCTGCCAGTTGCTCGTCGGTGGGCAAGAACTCCATGGCGCGGTCGAGTTTGCCGGCCGCTTCCAGGGCCGTGATCAGGCGTTTGTATTCGCCCATGCTGCCGCGGGCACGGCGTTGGGCCAGGGACAGTGCCTGGGTTTGCTTGTAGTTGTTGGCCAACACCAGGCTGCCCACGGCGTCGGTCATTTCGGCCAGCAGCTTGTTGCGCTGTTTGCCGGTCATGTCGCCGGCGGCGACGATTTCGTTGAGCAGAATCTTGATGTTCACTTCGTGGTCGGAGCAGTCCACACCACCGGCGTTGTCGATAAAGTCGGTGTTGCTCGCGCCGCCATTCAAGCCGTATTCCACGCGGCCCAATTGGGTCATGCCGAGGTTGCCGCCCTCGCCCACCACTTTGGCGCGCAGTTCGCGGCCGTCTACGCGCAGGGCGTCGTTGGCTTTGTCGCCGACGTCTACGTGGCTTTCGCTGCTGGCTTTTACGTAGGTGCCGATGCCGCCGTTCCAGAGCAAATCGACCGGCGCTTTAAGCAAGGCGTTCAGCAGTTCGGTCGGTGGGAGTTTGTCGGCGGTGATGTCGAAGCGTTCTTTCATTTCCGGACTGATGGCGATGCTTTTGGCGCTGCGCAAAAACAGACCGCCGCCTTTGGAAATCAGCGATGCGTCGTAGTCGGCCCAGCTGGAGCGCGGCAGGTCGAACAGGCGCTTGCGCTCGACAAAGCTGCTCGCTGCATCGGGGTTGGGGTCGATAAAAATATGCAGGTGGTTAAAGGCGGCCACCATTTGCAGTTTGTCCGACAGCAGCAGACCGTTGCCGAAGACGTCGCCGGCCATGTCGCCGATGCCGATCACGGTTGTCAGGTCTTTTTGCACGTCAATGCCGCGTTCGCGGAAGTGGCGCTGCACCGAAACCCAGCCGCCCTTGGCGGTGATGCCCATGCCTTTGTGGTCATAACCGGCCGAGCCGCCGGAGGCGAAGGCGTCGCCCAGCCAGAAGCCGTATTCGCCGGCAATACCATTGGCGATATCGGAGAAGGTGGCGGTGCCTTTGTCGGCGGCCACTACCAGGTACGGGTCGTCTTCGTCGTGGCGTACCACGTTTTGCGGCGGCACCACGTCGCCTTCTTTCAGGTTGTCGGTGATGTCCAACAGGCCGGAAATAAAGATGCGGTAGCAGGCGATGCCTTCTGCCAGCACTTCATCGCGGCTGCCGCCAATCGGCATACGGCGTGGCACAAAACCACCCTTGGCGCCCACCGGCACAATCACCGCGTTTTTCACTTGCTGGGCTTTTACCAGGCCCAGCACTTCGGTGCGGTAGTCCTCTTCACGGTCGGACCAGCGCAAGCCGCCGCGGGCCACTTTGCCGCCGCGCAGGTGCACGCCTTCTACCCGAGGCGAGTACACGAAAATTTCGAACAACGGCACGGGTTTGGGCAGGTCAGCGATGGTTCGCGAGTTGAATTTGAAGCTGAAGTACGACTTGGCCTTACCCTCGGCATCGGTCTGGTAGAAGTTGGTGCGCAGGGTGGCTTTGATCAGGTCCAGGTAGCGACGCAGGATGCGGTCTTCGTTCAGTACCGCCACGTCGTCCAGGGCGGTCAGAATTGCCTGTTCCAGACGCAGTTGTTTGTCTGCCAGGTCGTCAGCCGTGAGCTTGCGCGCCAGGTAGAAACGGGTTTTGAACAGGCGCACCAGCTCCTTGGCGATATCGACGTGGTTCAGCAAGGCGCTGGCGATATAGCTGAGGTCGAAACCCAGGCGAATCTGTTTCAGGTAACGGGCGTAGGCACGAAGCAGCGCCACGTCGCGCCATGGCATGGCGGCGGTGAGCACCAGGCGGTTGAAGGCATCGTTTTCGGCAGCGCCGCCGACGATCTGCACGAAGGCGTCTTGGAGGGTGTCGTTGAGCTGCTGGATATCCAGGTCCAGGCCTTCGGCGTAGGTAAAGGCGAAGTCGTGAATCCAGAATTCGCGGCCGTTCTGGTGGTGCAGGCGATACGGAAATTCACCCAGCACGCGCAGGCCGAGGTTTTCCAGAATAGGCAGCACGTCGGAGAGCGCCAGTGGCGTGTCGGCGTGGTAGAGCTTGCAGTGCAGTTCCTGGCCGCCTGCGCTCAGCGGCTGGTAGAAACTCATCACCAGCGGACGCTCGTCCGACAGGCTCAGCAGGTGCTGCATATCCACCACGGCCGAGTGCGGCGCAAAGCGCTCGCGGTAACCGGCAGGGAAGCTTTTCGGGAAGTCGGCCAGCACGCGGGTGCCTTTGGCTTCGCCCAGGCTTTCCACGACTAAACCGGCGTAATCGTCTTTCCACGAACGGCAGGCTTGAATGACCTCGCGCTCGATCTGCGCCTGGTCGATGTTCAGCTTGGTTTTCGGGTCGATGCGCAGAATAAATTGCACACGGGCCAGCACGGATTCGGAGAAATAGGTCCAGAACTCGCAGTCGGTGGCTTGCAGACGATCAACCAGTACTTGCTGAATGCGAATGCGGCTTTCGGTGGAGTACACGTCGCGCGGCACATAGGCCAGTGCGTAGACAAAACGGCCATAAGGGTCGGCACGCAGGAACAGGCGGATCTTGTTGCGTTCCTGAATCTGCACAATGGCCAGCGAGGTGTTGTACAGCTCGTCTACCGGGGTTTGAAACAGGTCATCGCGCGGCAGCACTTCCAGCACTTTTACCAGCTCTTTGCCCAGGTGCCCCTGCGCGGTAAAGCCCGAACGCTGCTCGACCTCAGCCACTTTGCGGCGGATGTACGGAATGCTGCGCACGCTCTCGCTGTAGGCGATGGAGGTGTAAATGCCCATAAAACGGCACTCCTTCACAACCTTGCCTTTGGCATCCAGCTCACGAATCGAAACGAAATCCGGGTACGCCGGGCGGTGCACGCGGCTCGGTTGCGCGGCCTTGGCAAACGACAGCAGCACCGGCTCGCGCAGGTATTTCACCGCGTATTCTTCGATATGCAAGTCAGCGCTGGAAAGCCCAGTGCGCAGGCGCTTGGACAGGCCGAGCAGGCTCGACTCGTCGTAAGTGATATGGCCACCTTCGGCTTCGTCGGCCACGGTGAATTCTTCGTAGCCCAGGAACGTGAAGTGGTTCTCCATCAGCCACTGCAGGAACACTTTGATTTCGGCAAGCTCGGCAGCGTCAACCTTAAGCTTGGCTTTGCCCAGCCAGGTGAGCAGCTCGGTGACCTTGTTGCGCATCGGCTGGAAGTCGGCAACGGTGATGCGTACTTCTTCCAATACTTCCTGTAGCGCGTTTTCCAGGGTGCGCATATCGGTGGCGTTGGCGCTGCGGTCAATCTCCAGAAAGATCAACGACTCTTGCAGCACGTCTTTGCCGGTGCTGCCTTTGGGCAACACTTCCAGCAGCTCGCCTTTCTTGTTGCGACGGGTGCTGATCACGCTGTTTTGCAGGGTATGGATGCTGTAACCGCGGCGGTTCAGTTCCATGCGTACCGAGTCCACCAGAAACGGCACGTCGGGGTGCAACACTTCCACGGCGGTGTGGGTGGATTGCCAACCATGTTTTTCGTAATCGGGATTAAAGACTCGTACCTGCGGCTTGGCGCTGTCGAAGCGCTCCAGCAAACGCCAGGCTGACAAGGTGCAGCCGACTAGGTCGGAGAGGCGACGCTGGGTCAGTTCCTCGAGGGCGATGATGCCGAAAAATTGCTCGGCGAACAGGGCTACTTGTGACAACGCCTGTTCGCTAACGTGCTGCGCCAGTGCCGCTTGCAGTTGATGCTGAAAATCGGCTTTGCTGGCCGCCGTAAAGAACGCCATGGTTGTGCTCCGCGGGGGTTGTTATTCGTGGAAGAGCTCGCTGAATTCATACATGACTGAACGCGCCGTATGCCGGTGCCGACAATTACCTGGGCAGGACACCTTGCCAATCGAGTTGCACAACAGTCTAGGCCATTGTTGAAACCCGCCAGTGCACACGACGACCATCAAGTCACGCGTAGCTTAACGATAGGCTGTGACCGCTGGATTGCGATGGGGCGACATATTCGGTCAACAGATGCGGGGCTCTATTCCGGCGTTTGAACACCACTTGGAAAAAATCATTGTTGTCTCAGCGAAGGCTGGGACCCAGAATCTCGGAGCGATCACCACTTTCCTGAAAGATTCTGGATTCCTGCCTTCGCAGGAATGACGGTGAAAAAATCCCAAACCTCCGTCGTCCCAGCGAAGGCTGGGACCCAGAATTTCAGAGCGATCACCGCTTTCCTAAAGACTCTGGATTCCTCCCTTCGCCGGAATGACGGTGAAACAACCCCAAACCTCCGTCGTCCCAGCGAAGGCTGGGACCCAGAATCTCGGAGCGATCACCACTTTCCTGAAAGACTCTGGATTCCTGCCTGCGCAGGAATGACGGTGAAACAACCCCAAACCTCCGTCGTCCCAGCGAAGGCGGGGACCCAGAATTTCGGAGGGATCACCATTCTCCGGAAGACTCAAGATTCCCGCCTGCGCAACAACGCCGGAATCATGCGTGACCCGCCGCTCATTCCCCTACCCGCGATAGCCGCCACTCCACGTTATGCATTAAAGTGTCACGCCATTCGCAGCCACCCCGCAGGCCTATGCCGCTGGCTGTGAGCCGTTGCACCTCGTCAATCCGCCAGGAAACCTTCCACGATGGAACACCGCGAAGCGCTAGTCGCCCTGCGTCAATTTCTCTCCACGCAGATTCTGGGCCAGGAAAAACTCATCGAGCGGCTGCTAATCGCCCTCCTCGCCGATGGCCATATGTTGGTTGAAGGTGCGCCAGGTCTGGCCAAGACCAAGGCGATCAAGGAACTGGCCGAGGGCATCGAGGCGGAGTTCCACCGCATTCAGTTCACCCCCGACTTGCTGCCTGCCGACATCACCGGCACGGAAATCTATCGCCCGGAAACCGGCAGCTTTGTGTTCCAGCAAGGCCCGATTTTTCACAACCTGGTGCTGGCGGACGAAATCAACCGGGCCCCGGCCAAGGTGCAATCGGCGTTGCTCGAAGCCATGGCCGAGCGCCAGGTGAGCGTGGGACGCAGCACCTACGATCTGTCGCCGCTGTTTCTGGTAATGGCCACGCAAAACCCGATTGAGCAGGAAGGCACTTATCCGTTGCCCGAGGCTCAGCTCGACCGCTTTCTCATGTACGTAAAAATCGGTTTCCCCGACGCCTCGGTGGAACGCAAGATTCTCCAGCAAGCCCGCGGTGAAGCCCTGAACGGCGAAACCAAGCCAGAACATAAAGTCAGCCAGCAAGCCATCTTCGCCGCGCGCAAGGAAGTACTTGGCTTGTATATGGCCGACGCCGTGGAGGAGTACCTGGTGCAGTTGGTCATGGCCACGCGCACCCCGGCCAAGTTCGACCCGGAACTGGCCGAGTGGATTTCCTACGGCGCCAGCCCGCGCGGTTCCATTTCCCTCGACCGTTGCGCCCGTGCACATGCCTGGTTGGCCGGCCGCGATTTTGTATCGCCGGAAGATATTCAGGCCGTGCTGTTCGACGTGCTGCGTCACCGCATCATTCTGTCGTTCGAGGCCGAGGCCGCCGGTATCGACCAGGACCGGGTGCTGCAACGCATCCTCGATGTGGTTGCCGTGGCCTGATCGCCATGCAACCCATTGCCGCCAGCGAACCGGGCATTCGCGTCAGCCTTGCCGAACTGATCGACATGCGTCACCGCATTCGCGAAGTGCAGCTGTTTTCCACGCCGGCACGGCGCAGCCCGTTGGTGGGTTTGCATCACTCGAAATTGCGCGGCCGTGGCGTGGACTTCGACCAGGTGCGCGTTTACCAGCCCGGTGATGACGTGCGCACCATCGACTGGCGCGTAACCGCTCGTACGCAAGAGCCACACACCAAGCTGTTCCATGAAGAACGCGAGCGGCCGATTTTTATTTTGGTGGAGCAAAGTCAGCGGCTGTTTTTTGGCTCGGGCCTGGCGTTTAAGTCGGTGCTGGCGGCGCAAGTTGCGGCGCTCATTGGCTGGGCCGCGCTGAGCCACAACGACCGCGTTGGCGGGCTGGTGTTTGGCGACAACGAACACCACGAAATCAAACCGCGGCGCAGCAAGATGAGCCTGTTGCAATTGCTCAACCGTCTGGTGCGCGCCAACCAGAACCTCAACAGCGAAATCCCCGCCGGCCGCGATACATTCGGCCTCGCCCTGCGCCGCGCCCGCGAAGTGCTGCGCCCTGGGAGCCTCGCGGTGGTGCTGTGTGATGAACGCGCGCTGAACGACAGCGCCGAACAGCAGCTCACCCTGCTCGCCCGTCATACCGATCTGCTGTTGCTGCCGTTGTCCGACCCGCTGGATCACGCGCTACCCGCCGCGGGCCTTCTGCAGTTCAGCCAACGCAGCGCCTTGTTGGAATTGGATACCCACAACAGCGAACTGCGCGAGACGTATCACGCCTTGGGCGAGGCGCGGCAAGCACGCTGGCAAGTGTTGGCGCAAAAGCTTGGCGTGCCGTTGTTTCCGCTGACCACCCTGAACGACCCGATTGAACAGTTGCGCGACCACCTGCAAGGCCAGCGGCCGAGAAAGAAACAATGAATGCCCTCGACCAACTGCAACCGCTGATTGCTCCGCCACCCATTTCCTGGTGGCCGCCGGCGCCTGGCTGGTGGTTACTGGCAGCGCTGATTCCGGTGCTGCTTTGGGGGTTGTGGCGCCTGCGTAAACGCCTGCCGCAACGCAATAAAAAGACCGGCACCGACGCGCCGCTCGACCCCTTGCGCCTGGCCGCCCTGCAAGAACTCGCGCAGCTTAGAAAGCCCTACGACGGTGTAAACGCAGGCCCCTGGCTGCAACAGTTGAATGCGCTGCTCAAACGCCTGTGCCGCAGCCATTATCCCAACAGCCAAAGCCACACCATGAGCGGGCGCGCCTGGTTGGCGTACCTGGACAACCGCTGCCCGGCGGCCGGCCTTACCCGCTGGATGATTCTGGTGGAAGGTGGCTACCGGCCGGAACCCAAACTTGACGACAAGGCCGTTGATGGCCTGAACCAGGCCGTCGAAACCTGGATTCGCAAACATGTTTGAGTTCACCTGGCCCTGGCTCTTCGTGCTGCTGCCGCTGCCTTGGTTGCTGCGCCTGGTCTTGCCCGCTGCTGACAGTGGCGAAGCCGCACTCAAAGTCAGCTTTCTCAACGAACTTGAAGGCCTGGCCGGTCGCCGTGCTCGCGCCAACCTGCCGGCCTGGCGGCAACAGGCTCCATTCGCCTTGCTGTGGCTGCTACTGCTATGTGCAGCCGCGCGCCCGGCGTGGGTGGGTGAACCGTTGCCGGTGTCGGCCAGTGGCCGCGACCTGCTGTTGGCAGTGGATGTGTCTGGCTCCATGGCCTACCAAGACATGCAATGGAACGGCAACGACGTCAGCCGCCTGACCCTGGTGAAAAACCTGCTCGGCGACTTCGTCGAAGGCCGCAAAGGCGACCGCGTCGGCCTTATTCTGTTTGGCAGCCAAGCCTACCTGCAGGCACCGCTGACCTTCGACCGTCGCACCGTGCGCATTTGGCTGGATGAATCCTTGATCGGCATCGCCGGGAAAAACACGGCTATTGGCGATGCCATTGGCCTGGCAGTAAAACGCCTGCGCCAACGCCCGGCTAACAGCCGCGTGCTGGTGTTGGTCACCGATGGCGCCAGCAACGGTGGGCAGATCGACCCGCTGACCGCCGCACGCCTGGCCGCTGAAGAACAGGTGAAGGTGTACACCATCGGTATCGGTGCCGACCCGGAACGCGGCGCCTTCGGCATGCTTGGGTTAAACCCAGGCCTGGACCTGGATGAACCTACCCTGCAGAAAATCGCCGACATGACCGGTGGCCAGTACTTCCGCGCCCGCGACAGCGACGAACTCACCCTGATCGAAGCCAGCCTGGACAAACTCGAACCCGTGGCCCAGCAACCCACCATCGCCCGCCCTGCCCTCGAGCTGTATGCCTGGCCTTTGGCCGGCGCGTTGTTGATGAGCCTGATTCTGGTGATCAACTCGCTGTGGCCGCACCTGCTGCAAAGCCGCCTGCAACAAGCCCTGCCAGCGCGGCCTAAATGGCGCCCACGCATGAGCAAGCGCCAATGATTGCCCTCTGGCCCCACTGGTTACGCCCCTTCTGGCTGGTATTGCTGCCGCTGCTGCTGTGGCTGCTTTGGCAACTCTGGCATCGCCAACGCCGTGCCGGGCGCTGGCAAATGCTGCTGCCACCGGCCTTCCATAAAGTGCTGCTCAGTGGCGGCAACCGCCGCGTCAGCCGCTTGCCGTGGATTGCCCTCGGCCTTTCGTGGCTGTTGTGCCTACTGGCCCTGCTGGGCCCGAGCTGGCAGCACGTAGAACAAAGCACGCAAAAACGCGCCGACCCATTGGTGGTGATGCTCGACATGACGCCCTCGATGCTCGCCGGCGACGTCCAGCCCAACCGCCTCGAACACGCCAAACGCAAGGTGCTCGACCTGCTGGAAGCGCGCCACGATGCGCAGACCGGCATCGTGCTGTATGCCGGCAGTGCGCACACCCTGGTGCCGCTGTCGGACGACTTGGGCACTGCGCGCAACCTGCTGGAATCGGTCAAGCCGGCGATCATGCCGGAGGCCGGTCGCCGTGCCGATCTGGCGGTGGCCAAGGCCCTGGCACTGCTCGACCAAGGCTCGCAAGGCAAAGGCCGGCTGCTGCTCATTACCTCGGCGCTGGATGATCAAGAGCGCCAAGGCATTCGTCAGGCCCTGGGCAAAAACAGCAACCGCCTGGAAATTCTCGGCGTCGGCTCCGCCCAGGGGGCGCCCATCGCCCAGGAAGGCGGTGGTTTCCTCAAAGACGCCCAGGGCGGTATTTTGCTGCCGCGCCTGGACAGTGGCGGCCTGCGGCGTTTCGCCAACGAACTGGGCGGCAATTACCTGCGCTCGCGCCTGGACGAAACCGACCTGCGCGACCTCGGCCTGCTGCAAGACACCGAGAGCCTGCGCGACAGCGAACCCACGCAGCTCGAAACCTGGGCCGACCAGGGTTACTGGCTGCTCTTGCCGCTTTTGCTGCTGGCTGCCTGTGCCGGGCGGCGTGGCTGGCTATTCTGCATACCGCTACTGCTGATGATGGGCCCTCGGCCCAGCTACGCGTTTGAGTTCAACGACCTGTGGCTGCGCGCCGACCAGCAGGGCGAACGCCTGCTCAAACAGCACAAGGCCGCAGAAGCGGCCGACACCTTCAGCGACCCGAAATGGCAAGGCCAGGCGCTGTACCAGGCTGGGGACTACGCCGGCGCCGCCAACCGCTTTGCCACCGGTAACAGCGCAGCCGATCACTACAACCGTGGCAACGCCCTGGCCCGCAGCGGGGAGCTGGAAGCAGCACTGGACGCCTACGACCAGGCGCTGGAACGCCAACCCGAACTGGCGCAGGCGCTGAAAAACAAAGCCCTGGTGGAAGAGCTGCTCAAACAACAGCAGCAACAAGAAAAAGAGCAGCAACAAAAAGACAAACAGCAGCAAAAACAGCAAGGCAAAAAGGGGCAGCAACAGCAACCGGAACGAAGCCCCGGCGACGACGCGGACAAAACCCAACAGCCCCAGGCACCGCAGAACCAAGCGAACAAACAAGACGAACAGAACAAACCGCAAGACCCACAGCAAGCCGGCCAGCAAGGTGGCAAGCAAGACGCCAAAGCCGACCACCAGAGTGACCAGGCTGGCGGCGAAGGCGACAGCAAGGCCGAGAAAGCCGAGCAAAAGGAAGGCGGCAAACCCCAGGCCGATGATGGCCAACAGCAGCACCTGGGCGCCGAACAGCGCCAAGCCATGGAACAGTGGCTGCGGCAGATCCCCGACGACCCGGGTGAACTGCTGCGCCGCAAATTCTGGTACGAACAGCAACAACGCCAAGAGCCTAGGAACTAGTTGATGACCCGTCTGTTTTGCGCCTTTTTGCTGAGCCTGCTGGCCATGCAGGCCAGCGCCGCAAACTTCACCGCCTCGGTGGACCGCAGCCGCCTGAGCGAAGGGGAAACCCTGGAGCTGTCGCTGGAGTCCGACGATGCCACGCTGTTCGGCAAGCCCGACCTGGCGCCGCTGGATGAAGCCTTCGACGTGCTCGGCACCAGGCAGATCAACCGCCTGACCACCATCGACGGTTCGGCCCGCGCCACAACTCGCTGGATCATTACCCTGCAACCCAAAGACGCGGGCACTGTGGTCATTCCCTCCATTGCCCTGGGCGACAACAAAAGCCAGCCCATCACCCTGCAAGTGATCAAGACCGAGCAGAACAGCGACAGCGAAACCGTGGCGCCGGTGTTTATCGACGCCAGCCTCGATTCCGACAGCGTCTATGTGCAGGCTCAGACCATTCTGACGTTGCGCATCTACCACTCCGTTTCGCTCTACGACGACAGCGCCCTCACCCCGCTGCAAATCGGCAATGCCCGTATCGAATCCCTTGGCGACCCGCGCACCTACGAAAAAGAAATCAACGGCGTGCGCCATGGCGTGATCGAACTGCGTTACGCCATCTACCCGCAGCAAAGCGGCGAGCTGGAGATTCCCTCGCTGGTGTTCAGCGCCACCGTTGCCGACCGCAGCCAGAACAACAACACCTATCAACCGTTCGGCCCACGCCCCGGGCGATTGATGCGGGTTAAATCGCCGGTGATTCCGTTGCAGGTAAAAGCCAAGCCCGACGGCTATCCGGCCGACGCTCCATGGCTGCCCGCCCGTGCCGTAGCGCTTAACGAAGGCTGGAGCCCGGAGCCGGACAAAGCCCAGGTAGGCGACTCGCTAACCCGCAGCCTGACCTTGAAAGTAGACGGCCTTTCTAGCGCCCAACTGCCGCCGCTGCCCGCTACCTCGGTACCGGGCTTGCGCCGCTACCCGGACCAGCCGCAGCTGAGCAACAGCACCAACGACCGTGGCCTGATCGGCAGCCGTGAAGAACGCGAAGCGCTGGTGCCCAACCGCAGTGGACGCATTGAGTTGCCTGCCGTAGACCTGGTGTGGTGGAACACCAAAGAAGATCGTCTGGAACACACCAGCGTGCCGGCGCGCACCTTGATGGTCGCCGACAACCCGGCCATGGACGTGGAAGCGCCGGTGAACACTGACAGCGCCGAACCGTTGATAGAAGGCCCGCCGTTGTGGCCGTGGCAGTTGGCAACGCTGGTTCTGGCGCTGACCACCCTGCTCGGCTTCGGCCTGTGGTGGCACGCTCGGCGCCAACCGGCCGTTTCGCGCACCACGCAACCGGGCCCAAGCCCGCGCAGCTTGCTCGACGACCTCAAGCGCGCGTGCCTGGCCAACGACTCGCAAGCCACACGCCAGGCGCTCGATGCCTGGGCCAGGCAGCAGCCGGAAACCCTGGCCGATATGGCCGCGCGGTTTGTGCCGTTGTCCGAAAGCCTGGATGGATTGAACGGCGCGCTTTACAGCGAAAGCGGCCAATATTGGCAAGGCGAAGAGCTGTGGAAAGCCATCCGCGCCCTGCCTGCCGCCGAAGCGCCAGCGGCCGCGCAGGAAACCAGCCCGTTGCCGCCGTTGTACCCGCGTTAACCAAGATCAGCCGCGAGTGGCCAGCCCCGTACGTTGGGTTGCGCCCCGCGAAGCTCAACGGATGCGCACGACAGCTCGAATACGCAGGTCCCGCTTGCGAGTGCTGGGCTGAGCGGAGGGTGTAACAGGTAGAGATTGCAATGTTGGGCTTCGCTTTGCTCAACCCAACCGACCCGCTACCCGCCAGAGCCAAGAGCGACCCTCACCCCAACCCTCTCCCGCACGCGGGAGAGGGAGCTGATGGGGTTTGCCCGACGAGCGTGGTCGAGTCCGCTGTCCCGCACGCGGGAGAGGAGTCTGATGGCGTTGGCCCGGCGAGCGTGGTCGATTCCCCTCTCCCGCACGCGGGAAAGGAGCCTTATGGCGTTGGCCCGGCGATTGTGGTCGGTTCCCCTCTCCCGCTCGCGGGAGAGGGGCTAGGGGTGAGGGTTAGCCGTTATACGGTTTGACCATCGTACGTCACGGTTTGTAATACCCCACCGCCACCAGATAGTTGCCCACCCTGCGCAACAACGCATGCTTGGCTTCCACCTTGCCGGTCACCGGGTTTTTCCAGCGATAGTCGTAGCCGCCCTCCTTCTGCTTGGCCATCAGCGCCAGTATCGGCGCGCCCACAGGCTTGCGCTGCGGGTCGTGAATGGTGGCGAAGTCCACGCCCAGCAGGCGCAGGTTGTAGCCGTGGGCGACATAGCGATGTGTATCCATATCCACTACAAACACATACAGATCATCTTCGTGGAAGTCGGCAGACAACCCATTGATGGCCTTGAAGCTCGCCGTCGGGTCTTTTTCAATGGCCTGCACCGCATGTTCCAGCAAGGCTTGCGCCTGCTCCGGTGTTGCCCGCGGAACGTACTCGCCCACGGCCAGAATGCGGTCGCCCACGCGCTGGAAGTACGCACGCTTGCGCTCGACCTTGCCATTGGCCCAGCTTTTCCAGCGATAGTCGGCGGTCTGCACGCCGGCAGTGGCGTCGGTTTTCAGCGCCGTCTCAAACGCACTGTGCAACTCCGGCGGCAATACGCTGGATACGTTACGGCCAATCAGCACGGCGGAGGCCCCACCGCTGGCCAGCATGGTGCCGTGCGTATCCACCACAAACACGTAGCGTTCGGTGGTGGTGAATTCACCCTGACGGCTGAACGCGGCCAGCGCTGCGTCGCCTTGCACCTGGTAGTACTCCACGGCTCGTTGCAACAAGGCCTGGGCCGTTTCGGCAGCGCTTGCCGAATAGGCACATACCAGCAGCACAAACACCACTACCGCTTTGATCGATTTCATGACGGGCTCACTCGTTAAAAATCGCCACCGCCCGCACGAACCCGGCCGAGGCATGTTTGATCTTGTAGGGGAAGCACGACACCACAAACCCGGTCGCCGGCAGGCTATCGAGGTTGGCGAGTTTTTCCATTTGCCCGTAGCCGATATCGCGTCCGGCCTTGTGCCCTTCCCAGATCAGCGATGCATCACCCGAAGCGGCAAACCGCTCGCGGGTGTATTTGAACGGCGCGTCCCAGCTCCAGGCATCGGTGCCCACCACGCGCACGCCGCGCTCGAGCAAATACAGCGTGGCCTCGCGGCCCATGCCGATACCGGCGTCCAGATACCCCGGCTGCCCGAACAAGGCGCCGGCACGGGTGTTGATCAGCACAATATCCAAGGGTTGCAGCTGATGGTCGATGCGAGCCAGTTCAGCTTCGACCTCGGCGGCCGTTACCACGTGGCCATCGGGCAGGTGGCGAAAGTCCAGCTTCACGCCCGGCTGCAAGCACCAGTCCAGCGGCAGCTCGTCGATGCCAAAGGCCGGCTTGCCGCCGTCGGTGGTCGAGGCATAGTGCCAGGGCGCGTCCATATGGGTGCCGCTGTGGGTGGTGATCTGCAAGCGCTCGGCGGCCCAGCTTTCGTTGCCCGGCATTTGCTCAAGCTGAAGGCCGGGGAACATCGCGGCCATTTCCGGCCAGCCTTGTTGGTGGTCCATGTAGTCGATCTTGGGTAGCAAGGGTGGTGGGTCGGTGTAGGGGTTGTTGTCGAGGGTTACCGACAGGTCGACCAGGCGGCGCGAGGGTTTAACGGCGGGCATGGGCAAGCGCTCCAGATAAGGACAAAGGCCGCGGTGCGGCAGGGTTCAAGGCGTTGCGGATCAGCGTGGCGGCATTGCCGTCGTGGCTGAAACCGAGGGCGCGTGCACGGGGTGTTTTCAATGGCGGCAGGCTGCCGAACAAGGCTTGCAGGTGCTCATCGGCCGCATAGCTGACCAGCGCGCGGCGTTCATCGCCGTAGGCAACGGCCAAGGCATCCATTACCTGGGCAACGGACAGGTGCAGCACAGGCAGTTGCCACACCCGTTGCGTGCCCAATTCAAGGCCGTCCACTTCGGCAGCGCGAATCAGGTTGTTCACGCAACAGCGCGCCGACATCCACCAGCACGTCGCCTCCGGCCCCACCGGGCAGCTATAACGCTCACCGGCGGCAACGGCGCGCAGCAGGTCGCTCATAAACGCCGAGCGCAAGCCATTGGGTTCACGCGGGCGGGCGACGATGCCGGGCAGGCGCAGCGCGCGGCCATCCACTTCGCCCCGCCGCGCCAGGTCGGCTACCAACGACTCGACCATGGCCTTGTGGGTGCCATAGGACAGTTGCGGATTCAGCTCGGCCTGCTCGGTCATCCGCGCCGGCAGGTCGCCGCCGTACACCGCCACGCTGCTGGCGTACACCAGCACCGGGGGGCGCGCTTTGTCGCGCAGTTGGTTGAGCAATTCGAGGCTGGCCAAGAGGTTCACCTGATAGCCCAGCTCGTACTGTGTTTCCGCCGCCCCACCCGGCACACTCACCAGGTGAAACACCACGTCCACGCCATCGGCCAGCACCCGGCGCAGCAAGGCGGCGTCGGTTATGCTGCCCGCTTGCTGGCGTACCCGAGGGTCGCTGGCCGGGCCTTCAAACTCGCGGTCTAGCAGCAACAACGAGTCGATGGCCTGGCCACGCAGGCTGCCGCGCGCCAACAGGCAGCGCACCAGTTCGCGGCCGACAAAGCCGTTGGCGCCGGTGATCAGTACACGCATACGCAGCTCCTCATGGACGAGCCTGCACGACGCGCTGGTCGATGCCGCCAAACAGCGATTGGCCGTCACTGTTGAGCACCTCCATCTGCACCCGGTCACCGAAGCGCATAAAAGCGGTTTGCGCACTGCCCTGCTCGATCATCTCGATGGCCCGACGCTCGGCAATGCATGCCGAGCCCACGCTGCGGTCGGCATTGGACACGGTGCCCGAACCAATCACCGTGCCGGCGCGCAACCGGCGGGTAAGCGCAGCGTGGGCAATCAATTGGCCGAAGTGAAAGTTCATCGCGCCGCCGTGCGGATGGCCAAACCATTGGCCGTTCCACTGCACCTGCAACGGCAGTTGCACGGCGCCATCGCGCCAGGCGTCACCCAGTTCTTCCGGCGTCAGCGCCAGGGGTGCAAAGCTGCTGGAAGGCTTGGCTTGCAGAAAACCGAAGCCGGTCACCATTTCCCGTGGTGCCAGGGCGCGCAGGCTGACGTCATTGATCTGCACAATCAGCTTGATGTGCTGCAAGGCCTGCTCGGCGCTGCACCCCATCGGCACCTCGTCAACGATCACGCCGAACTCGCCTTCAAAGTCGATGCCCTGGGCTTCGCTGGGCAGGGCAACGTCCTCGCGGCCGCCGAGAAAATCATCGCCCGCGCCCTGGTACATCAGCGGCGTGTGCTCGGCGCCGTCGATGGGTTTGAGGTTGAAGGCCTTTTGCATCAGCGCACCGTGGCTCATATAGGCCGAGCCATCGCACCACTGGTAGGCACGTGGCAACGGCGCCATGGCGTGTGCTGCATCAAACGAAAAGGCGCCCACTGCCCGGCCCGCATTCAGCTCATCGGACAGCAGACGCAAACGCGGTTCGGCGCTGGCCCAGTTTTCCAGCGCCACTTGCAAGGTGGGCGCGACCGGGGTGACATCCAGCGCCCATTGGTTATCGCGCGAAACCAGCACGAGCTGGCCGTCGCGGCCGCCGTTTTTCAACGTGGCAAGTTTCATTGGCCACCTCCCAGTTCAGGTGCAAAGCGGCCGTCGAGCAGAATAAACACCATGCGCGCCATCGCTTCGGTGCGGTTGCTCCAGGCATGGTTGGTGCCGCGCTGCACCACCACATCGCCACGTTTGAGGTGCACCTCTTCGTCGTCCAGTACCAGCCACACCTCGCCCTCGGTGACGATGCCGTAGTCGAGGGTTTCGGTGCGGTGCATCAATTTGTGTTTGGAATCAGCCTTGCCGGTACCGGCATGGGCTTGGCCAATTTCGGCAAAGGCTGCGGCAGCGGCATCGCTGCTGATCTGGTTTTGCAGACTGTCCGGCGGAATATCCACCACGCGAATCACGCTGCCCAATGGCCCCGGGCTCAACTGCAAGGGTTTGGCGGTCGGGTCGCTGGCGTTATCGAGCACGGCCGGGCTGGCGCTGCTGTTCCAGATTTCGTAGAACACCGTGCCGGGCACAGCAGCTAACGGAAAGACGTTGGGCGTCGGCCCGCTGCTGGCGACCACGGCCTGGCCGTTGGCGTTATGGCCGGTAACGACACGTTTGAACGATGGTAATTCGTGCATAAAAACTCCTCGCTCAGAGCGACGCAGCAGCAATCGGGGCGGTTTTGGGCAGGCCCAGGCAGGCCAGGGCAATCAACAGTTGGGCCACGGCGAGCACACCAAGGGCAGTGGGCAGTTGCCCGGGCTCGCCGGCGGTGATGGCCAGCACCACCAGGGGGCTTACAAATTCACCGGCAAAGATCGCGGCGGTAAAACCACCGGCAGCGCGGCCGCGCAATTGGAAGTCGACCTGGCTCATGATCCAGGTGATCAGCGTCGGCAGCATCAAGCCAATACCCAGGCCGTTAACCAACACCGCAATCACCACCAGCGCATGGTTGCCCGCTATCGCCATCAGCAGCCCGCCAATGCCGGCGAGCAGAAAGGCCAGCACCATCTGCTTGTGCGGGCTCACCCCGCTGAGCACGCGAAAGCCCAGGGCACCGGCCAGCACGCCGAGTTGGTTGGCGCCCATGGTCATGCCGATTTGTTGCGGCCCGTCGACGTGCATCAGGCTCAGCAGATAACCGGCCTGCACCGGCACCACAAACAGGCTGACGCCGGCCAGCACGGTAAGCACATACAAGGGCGCCAACCGCCGCCACGGGAATGCGCCAGCGTTGGCAGCGACAGGCGTGTCGATATCGCCCTGCGGCTCCCACAGCAACTTGGCCATCAACGGCAGAAACAGCAGGCCCACCGCGTACAGGGCAAAGGGTGTGCGCCAGCCGTTCTCACCCAGCGCACCGCCGACGGCCATAAAGATCGCCGCCGATAACGAGGTGGCCACCATCTGCAAGGCAAACAGCCGTTCACGCCGGGCGCCGCTGTAGTAGTCGCCCATCAGCGTGGTGCAGCCGGTCATGATGGCGGCTTCGGCCAGGCCGATGCCGGCGCGGCTGGCGACGATGGCGGTCAGCGAGTCCAGCCACAGCGGCAGCAGGCCACACAGGCTGTAGAGCGCCATGGCCCAGAGCAGTAACGGCTTGCGCCCTACCCGGTCGGCAATCAGGCCGGCGAAGGGGGCGACCAGGGCGATAACCAACGCAGGTAACGTCAGGGCGATGGGCACCAAAACGGTGGCACCCGGGGTGTCGGCAAAGTGGGCCTGCATGCGCGGCAACACCGGGGCCAACAGCACGGCGCCCAGTACGGGTAAGCAGCTGCCCAGCAGCAGAAGCAGGGATTGTGGTAAGCCTGCCTGGCGATCAACGCTCATCGAACACCTCCAGCGGAGTGCCGCAAAACGCTGCACCGAAGACCGCACAAGCGGAACAAAGCTGATGGAGAAACAGGGTCGGGCTACGCATGGCATTTCTCTCTTGTTGTTGTTCTGGCTTGTTGTTGTTCTGGTTATTAGCGAATAGCCGCGTGCAGCGGCGGCTTGGTAGCAGGCTCTGGCAGGGTTTCCCGTAAGGTCTGGGGCTTAACAACGGCTTGGCTGACCACAGGTTTTTGCGGCAACAGGAAGTAGGCCAACGCCGGCAGCAGAATCAGGGCTCCGACCATGTTCCACACGAACATAAAGGCCAGCAGCACGCCCATGTCGGCCTGGAATTTGATCGGCGAAAATATCCAGGTGCCCACGCCAATGGCCAGCGTCACGCCGGTGAGCATCACCACTTTGCCGGTGAACAGCAGCGCCTGGTAATAGGCCTGCGACAGGCTCGCGCCTTGGCGCAACTGGGCCAGCACAATGCTCATTACATACAGCGCATAGTCCACGCCGATGCCCACGCCCAGGGCAATTACCGGCAAGGTGGCCACCTTGACGCCGATACCCAGCCAGACCATCAGCGCCTCACACAAAATGGAAGTGAGCACCAATGGCAGCACTGCGCAGAGCACCGCGCGCCATGAACGGAAGGTCACAAGGCACAGCACAATGACCGCGCCATACACCCACCAGAGCATCTCGTGGCTGGCCTGTTTCACCACGATATTGGTGGCCGCCTCGATGCCGGCACTGCCGGCCGCCAGCAGAAATTGCGCCTGCTCGCTGTCGTTGTCTTTGGCAAAGGCCTGCACGCTGTCAACCACCCGGCCCAGGGTGTCGGCCTTGTGGTCGGTGAGGTAGGCGTACAGGGTCAGCAGACTGCAGTCCTCGTTGTACAAACCGCGTGGTGCACCGGCGGTGACCATGTTCAAGGTGGCCTGGTTGTTCACCAGTTCGTACCACTTGGGGTTGCCCTCGGAGAGGCCGACCAGCACGCGGCGGTTCAGCAAGGCCAGCGAGTTGGTTGCGTCCACGCCGGGCAAACCGCGCAGTTGCCAGTCGAGGTTGTCCACCCGCTGCAAGGTGTCGTAGCTGGAACAGCCGCCGGCCGGGGTTTTGACCATCACCGCAAAGATGTCGCTGCTGGCGCCGTAGTGTTGGGTCAGGTAGGCGTTGTCGAGGTTGTAGCGCGAGTCGGCACGCAGCTCGGGGGCACCGGCATCCAGATCGCCGATCTTCAGGTGCAGGCTGACCCAATAGCCGCCGCCGGCCAACACCGCGGCAAGCAGCACGCAAACGGTAGCCCAGCGACGCTGGGTAAACAGGTCGAGAAAGCGCCAGATGGCTTGTTTGCCGGCACCGTCGATTTCAGCCTGTTCGCTGCGCAAGCTGCGCACCGCCGCTGCAGGCGTCACGCCGACATAAGACAGCAACACCGGCAGCAGAATCAGGTTGGTGAAAATCAGGACCGCCACACCGATGCTGGCGATCACCGCCAGGTCCTGAATCACCTGGATCTTGATGATCATCAGCACGGCAAAACCCACGGCGTCGCACAGCAGCGCGGTAAGCCCGGCGAGAAACAGACGGCGAAAGGTAAAGCGCGCGGCCACCAGGCGGTGCATGCCGCGCCCGATGTCTTGCATGATGCCGTTCATTTTCTGCGCGCCATGGCTCATGCCAATGGCGAACACCAGAAACGGCACCAGAACCGAGTATGGGTCCAGCTGATAGCCAAGCAACGGCAGCAAACCCAGCTGCCAGACCACCGCCACCAGCGAGCACGCCATCACCAGCGTGGTGCTGCGCAGGCAACGGGTGTACCAGTAGAGGACCACCGCCGTGATGACAATGGCAGCGGCGAAGAACAGCAGAATCTGCCGCAGGCCATCGATCAGGTCGCCCACCACCTTGGCGAACCCGGTGATGCGAATTTCGATGCCCTGCTGCTGGTATTTACCGCGCAGGCTTTCCAGTTGCTGGGCCAGGGCACTGTAGTCCAGCGGTTTGCCGTCGGCGTCTTTGGCCAGCAGCGGCAGGTAGATAATGCTCGACTGCTGGTCGAACGCCACCAGCTGACCGATCTCGTTGGAGCGTTCAATATTGCGTTGCAGCGCTTCCAGGCTCTGCGCCGAGCCGTCGTAGCCATCGGGAATGACCGGGCCGCCTTCCAGGCCTTCTTCGGTCACACCCACCCAGCGGGTTGAGGGCGTCCACAGCGATTTCATAAAGGCGCGGTCCACGCCCGGCAGCAGGTACACCTCGTCATTGAGTTGCTGCAGGGTTTGCAGGTACGCCGCGTCGTAGATGCTGCCTTTTTTGTTGATCACCGCAATGCGCACAGCATTGCCCAGGCCGCTGAGTTCCTGGCGATGCTCCAGGTAGTTGGCAATAAAGGGATGATCGTTGGGGATCATCTTTTCAAAGCTGGCGTTGAGTTCCAGGCGCGTGGCTTGCCAGCCCAGCAGCGCGGTCACCAGCAGGCATATCAGCAACACCAGGCGCCGATGGTTGAACAGCGCGCGTTCCAGCAGGGAGCCGGAGCGGCTGTCGAAGTCCTCCAGGGTGCTGTGAATCGGCGTCGCCGCGGATGAACTCGGAACGTGCATGGGGTTACTCCGCAATCGATGTGTGTGGCGCCGTAGCACCCGCTGCCAGGCGCTGCGGCCCGGCAAAACCAACGCCTACCAGGGCGCCATCGGCCGCCTTGGCAACGGCCAATAACGGTGCGCCGGGTGGCAACGCTACCGGGCGCAGGGCATCGCTGCCGACGGCGCCTTGCAGCAAACCGCCGGCCTGATTGACCAGCAGCAATTGGCGGTCGGCAACCACGGCCGCGTTGATGGAAATGGGAATGGGATTGGTGAGGGCCTGAAAGCTCACACCCTGGTCCACCGAGCGAAACAGATTGCCGCGCAGGCCACCGACGACCACGCCGCCAGCAGGCTCCAACGCCAGACTGAAATAGCTACCCTCATAAGGGCTGGTAAGCGCGCTGAATTGCCCGCCACCATCGTGCGAGCCGAGCAGCAAGCCCTGCTCGCCAGCCAGATAAAGCTGCTGGCCTTGTTGCGCCACGGCATACAGGTGCAAGCCGCGTGGATTGGGCAGACGGTCCATCCATGACGTCCAGGTCTGGCCGCCATCGTCCGTGTGCAGGGCCAGCCCGTATGCGCCTACCACCAGGCCTTCACGGCCATTGGCAAAGCTCAGGGCCAGCAACGGTTTGTCCGCGCCATCGGCTACCAGCCGTTCAGCGTTGGCTTGGCGGGGAGCATCCGCAGCCGCTTGCGCCGCCGCCAGTTCCACGGCCGCTGCACGCTTACCGTCCAGTTGCAGGTTCCAGCTTTCGCCACCGTCGCCGCTGTGCAGCACCACACCGGCATGGCCCACGGCCCAGCCCTGTTTGCTGTCGACAAACTGCACCGCCGTCAGCGTGCTGCTGACCGGCACACCGGCCTGGCGCCAGGTGGCACCGTTGTCGTCGGACAGCAGCACAATGCCCCGCTCACCCACCGCTACCAGTCGCTCGCCGGCACGGGTTATGCCCAGTAATACAGCGTGTTGCGCCTGCGCGCCCTGCACCGCCGGCAGGCTCAGCACGTCCAGCGGTGCCACGGCACCGGCAGATGCGCTGGCCATCGCCAGTACCAACAGCGCCAGTGCTTTGCGGTTTTTATTCATGACTACTGCCTCGTAAAAAACGGGCAGCGGGTGTTGCACCGCTGCCCTTTACACCTACAGCGGGTGCCTAGCGAATACCTTCACCGGCCAATGAATCGGGGGTGAATACCGACTCGGGGTAAGGCGCGACGATGCGGTATTGCTCGTTCTTGCCAGCGAAGATGTCGCCGGCGAACCAGGCCCCGGACAGCAAGTCGTAGAAGCCGTTGGTCACGGTGACGACGCCAGGCAGATCGGGCACCACCACAGGCGTGGTCCACAGCACTTTGGCCAACTGGTTTTTGCTGTCGTAGCGCTCGCCCAGCACGGCGGCCCAGGTGTCTTCGTCGAGGTAGTAGGTGCTTTTTGGCAACACATGGCGCTTGCCGCTTTTCAGCGTTGCCTCCACTACCCACACGCGGTGCAGTTCCCAGCGCAGCACGTCGGGGTTGAGGTGGTGATCACTCAACAACTCGTCGGGCCCTTTGGCGGTCAGCACGCGGTTGGAGTTGTACGGGATATACAGCTCCTTCTTGCCGACCAGCTTCCAGTCAAAGCGGTCGATACGGCCGTTGAACACGTAGAGTTCGTCAAAACTCATCACCCCGGCGGTGGCCGGTGTCGGCGTGTCGCAGCAGGCGTTGGGCAACCGGCGCACACGGCGCTGGCCGGGCAGATAGGTCCAGGCGCCGGCTTTGTCGGCATCGAGGTTTTCACGCCCCAGAATGGCTTCGCCGGCGCGCAAAGGTGGTCCGTCGTTGATCAACCGAATCGCCCAGAACACCCCGTCTTTCTCAGCGCCACCGGGGAGGTAGAACGGCATCTGCATGTCGGCCCGCGAATCGTTGGTCAGCACATGCTTGCCATCGGTGGTGGTCAAATACTGGGTGAACGTGGTGTGCCAGGACGCCCCGCGCCAGCGCAGCAGATGGTTCCAGATGGCTTCGGCGCCATTCTGTGGCAGCGGAAATGGAATGCCGCCCTGAGCGTTCTGCGGCGTCGGGCCGGAGGCGCCGTCCACCAGTTTGGCGCTGCTGGCGTTGGCCGCCGTGGCGTCATACACGGCTTGCGGCGCGGCGGCAGTGCGGTGGGTGGGGTACACGTCCAGGCGATAGGAATCGGGGTACTTTTTCAGCATCGCCAGGGTGCCCACGCTGAGCTTGTCGGCGTACTGCGCGGCGTTCTGCGCGTTGATGCTGAACAGCGGTTTTTCGCCAGCGAACGGGTCGCTGCGTTTACCGCCGTCTTTGTAGGCCGGGTCGGCTTTGGTCAAGCCGCCATCCCAGGCCGGAATGCTGCCATCGGCGTTGGCAGCGCGCTCGGCACCCAGCGGCGTCAGGGTGGTTTTCAGGCTGGCGGCATCGGCGGCCATCGCCCCCTGGGCGAACAGCAGGGAGGCAGCCAAGGCAGTCAGCAAGGCTGTGAAGTGGTTACGAGTCTGCATCAGTAGCTCCTCAG
Source organism: Pseudomonas turukhanskensis (assembly GCF_027922365.1). Taxonomy (GTDB): domain Bacteria; phylum Pseudomonadota; class Gammaproteobacteria; order Pseudomonadales; family Pseudomonadaceae; genus Aquipseudomonas; species Aquipseudomonas turukhanskensis. Next base: position 35,833 of record NZ_BSFN01000018.1, on the reverse strand, counting down.
AACGTGCGGCTAACGCTGACGGCGACAAAGTCGCGGTCTTTCAGCGATTGCTCGAACGTGTAGTTGTTATTGGCATCGAGGAAGGTGTCTTCCGGACCGTAGTAGTGCGTGTAGGTCAGGCCCAGGCTCCAGGTATTGAGGTAGTTGCCCTTGATGCCGATGTTGATATCGCCGCCGCGGTCAGCACCGAACGCGGTGCCCAGGGATTCGGACTTGCCATGGGTAAAGCTCATGCCCATCGGCACGCTGATATCCATGCCGGCGAACGCCTGGCGGTACATCGGCTCGTACACAGCGCGCACGCTCCAGGCGTCGCGGTCGGCGTTGGGGTCTACGGCGTCCGGGTTACGGGTGACGCTCAAGGTGCGGTTCCAGGCGATCTCGCCAATAAAGCTGGCTTCGGGCGCAATAAACGAAGGCTCCAGGCTGGCCAGCCACGACAGGTTGGCGTGCAGCGTGCGGCCGGTGGCGTAAATCGCATCGTCGGGGTCATTGCTGATGCTTTCGTCTACAGCCAGCGAGTGCTGGTTGGTGGAGGCCAGCGGTTGGTTCCAGCGGGTGGAAAGCTCACCGGCAATGTTGAATTGCTCAACCGTGGTGGAGAAGCTGGCGCCCACCGACTCGATGCCTTCGGGGTACACCCAGTAGTACTCGCCGGCCTTGCCAGTAAACGGATCGAGCGCGGCAAAGTTGGGGCGCACATTCAGCTGCGGCGACTTGTCGTGGAAACGGATAGCGTAGAAACCCCAGTCCACGGTTTCGGTGCGCCAGCGCAGTTGCATACCGCCCTGCCCGGAGTCTTTCGCGTCTTTGTCTTTGCCGTGGTAGAAGGCCAGCGGCTGGGCACCGGGGAACAGCGGCGCACCGACGTACAAGCGTTCGTTACCATCGCCAAAGAAGTCATCGCTGGAGAAGTAGCTGCCCGCGGCCGGCAGGCGGTTGGCTTCCCACTCGAACTGGTAGTAAGCGCCGAGGGTAACGTCGGGCGTCAGTTGCAACTGGCCGGACACTTGCTCCACCGGGCGGATCAGTTCCTTGAACTGGGTGTTGGGTACCGACAGGGCCTTGACCACATCGATAGGTGCCATGCCCCCGGCAATGCCGTTCATGCCGTAAAACAGGCTTTCACCCCATTGCATTGCGTATTGGCCAATGCGCCCGGACACCGGCATATCGCCGATTTCGCTGCGGCCAAAGAGGAACGCATCCAGCAGCTCGCCCTGTCGGCCGTGCAGCTTGCGGGTGTCGTCGGTGAAGTGGTCGGGGTCTACCGAATAGCTGTTTACGCCGCCATCGGCATCGTTGTCGTTGGGCTTGTTATAGACATCGTCATACCAGGCTGCGCCGCTGACGCGGGCACCGACGTTCTTATAGGTGATGTCCATTTCCGACAGCACATCGAGGCGGTTGGAGATCAGCCCCTTGTCCAGGTTGTTGTCGCCGTCATTGAGGTTTTGCGCCTCGCTGAGCTTGTCGGACTTGCCCTCGGTGCGCCACGCGGCGCTGTACTTGAGGGTGTTGTCCCACCGGGCCCGCAGGTCCGGATTACCGGTGTCGAACTCAAATGCCTGAGCATTTGCCGAGAGCACGCCAACCAGTAGCCCGGCCAAACTGAGGGCAAAGGGAGGGCGTCCGCCGCGCAAGGCAGCAGTGTGAAAACGAGCCATGGAGAAACCTCGCTATTGTTCTTCTTTTAGTTTCGCCGGCACCTTCAGGCGCCAGTCGCACGCAGGTCTTACGGTTACAACTCAGGGTTACTGAGCATCAGCTCCACCGAGCGCGCCCGCCGAGCGCCTCGGTGCGGATCTGTTTCCTCAGATTGGTTCAGCGGTCCGGGCGAGCATTTGCTTGACCAGGCCGATACGGTCGAACTCACGGTCGTGCGCCATCTCTTTGTCGCCGGCCAGCACCGAGCTTTCGCTGATGTACTTGCAGCGCTCGAAACGCCGCGCCATAAAGCGCTGCAGCTGCTGGGCGATATCACCGCCAGCGGTGAGTTCTTCGCTGAGCACCACGGCATCTTCAATGGCCATACCGGCGCCCTGCCCCAGGTGCGGCGTGGTGGCGTGGGCGGCATCGCCAATCAACAGCACTCGGCCGCGGTACCAGGGCTCGTTGACGAACACCACTTCCATCGGCTTGTAGACCACCTGCGCGCTGTCGGTGATTTGCTCACGCAGCTCGCCGATCAGGCCGGTAAAGCCCTGCAGGCGCACGCGCATCTGCTCGGCCAGGGTGGCGGTATCCATCCAGGGGTTGTCGGGTTCGTGGGAGGTGAGGAAGAGGTACATCAGGTCACCGGCCAACGGCACCAGGCCGGCGTTGCCTTCGGCACTCTGAAAATTGGCCAGGTGGTCGATCTGCGGCGCGCGGGGGAAGTTGTAGCGCCATACCGCCTGGCCGGTGAAACGTGGCGTGTATTTATCACCGAACACCAGGCTACGTACTTTGGAATACAGGCCATCGGCACCGACCACCAGGTCGTAATCGCCGCTGCTGCCATCGGTAAACAGCGCGCTGACGCTATCGGCCTGTTCAGTAAGGGTTTCCACGCTCAGGCCAAGGCGCACCTTGGCACCCAGCTCCAGCGCGGTGTTGCACAGCACGTTGTGCAGTGCCAGGCGCGAGATACCGACGTTGGCCGGGTACTCCGGACCTGCCAGGCGCTGACCGGGAATGCGCGCCAGGAGCTGGCCGCCAGGCCCGTAGATAGCCACATCCTCGAAGGCGTAGGCCGCGTCGAGGTAGCCGTCGAGTACGCCCAGCTTGGCCATCTCACGCACGACGTTGCTTTGCTGGATGATGCCGACGCCGTAAACGGTCCATTCGGCCTTGAGTTCGATCAGATCAACCGCGATGCCCTTGCGGCGCAGCGCGATGGCAGCGCACAGACCGCCGATGCCACCACCTACGATGAGGACCTTCTTCACGGCTGAAGCGTTGACTGCATTCATGGCATGTCTCACTTATTATTTTTGTTCATCGAACGGCGCAGGCGCCGCTTCGTTGTGGGCCACTTTCCCGGCAAACCAGGAAGATGACTAATCGCTTATAGGGATGGGATGTATCGCGGCGCGAGATACCAAACCAACTCAACTGCTCTGCTCCCCTCTCCCGCGCTCGCAAAGGGCCGGGGGTGAGGGCATAACAAACTCAACTGCTGTTCACCCCTCTCCCGCGTGCGGGAGAGGGGCCGGGGGTGAGGGCAAACTGCGCGCACGTTCCACAATCGCCGCACACGCCAAAACCGCTGCCCTCACCCTAACCCTCTCGCGCACGCGGGAGAGGGGATTCAATTTGCGTGGTGTCCAACACCACCCAACCACCCTCTTCCCACCACTGCACCGCCTGCAACCGCTCCCCCAGACAAGGCCCGTAAATGCACTCCCCCGTCGCCGGTAAAAACTGCGCGCCGTGGGCGTAACACATGATCAGTTGGCCATCGGCCGACATGAATCGGTCCTTGCGGTACTCAAGGCGCACATCGAGGTGCGGGCAGCTGTTGCGGTAAATGCGGATCTGGCCGTCGTGGCGCAGGGCAAAAATGCTGTCTCTGCCACGCTGCTCGGGGTCGAATCCGCGCGCCTGGCCCTCAACTATTTCGTCACTGCGACACAGGGAAAAACCCACCACTCAACCCTGCTTCGGTGGCGGACCACCCGGCGCCCATTTTTCTTTCGAGGTAAACAGGAACAGCTGCGAGTTATCGGCGCTCATTGGCGCCACACGGGCTTCCCATTCGTCGTCATGCTTGTCCATGTCGGCGTCGTATTCGATGTGGCAACCCAGCGGGCTGTTGAAGTACCAGAACCAGTTGGAACCAAACAGGTGGCGGCCCGGGCCCCAGAAACTGGTCCAGCCCTTTTGCTCAAAGCGTCGGCCGGCCAGCAGCACTTCAGTGCCGCTGCCCATATGGAAGGTGAAGTGTTCACAGCCCTTCATATGCGGCGGGGTCTGGATCATGAACAGGCAGTGGTGATCGTCGGAGCCGGCCGGGCGCATAAAGGGGCCGGCGCCGATAAAGGTGTCGGTGGTTTTGAAACCCAGGCGGTTGGCGTAGAACGCTTCGCCTTTGGCCGCATCCGGCACGAAATACACCACGTGGGACAGCGTGCGTGGCACAGCGGCCATGTCCAGGGTGATACCAGGCTGGTTCAGCGGGCGCTGCGGTGCATGGCCGGGAGCGTTGCTCAAATCGTTCGGTGCGGTGAAGGGCTTGCGCACGGTGAGCTGGAAGCCGATGGCAAAACCCAGGTCGTCGACGCTGTGCAACACGCCCTGCTCGTCGCGGGTTACCAGGCGATCGCGGGCCAGTTCGTCTTCGATCGCATCGAGGTCGGCGGCGCTGGCGACGCCATAGACAGTTTCACGAATCGAGGGCGCTGGACCCATGGCCGCCGGCAAGGTGGCGTCATCAGCGCGGCGGATGATGATTGCGGTGCCATCCAGGGCTTCGAAGCGCCCGCCGTTGGCATCTACGCCCACAGGGTGCAAACCGTAATCACGCAGGCAATCGGTACAGGCTTGGATGTCATCGACACCAAAGATCAGGGCGTCAAGGCCAATGATATTCATGGCTACCACTCCATTGAAATTATGATCCGGCGGTTGATTGGAACGCCGGTGGTGGTGTCGGTCACGGCCGACTGCGGCGAACTGTGCCGCCGGTGGTGGCAGCTGACTAATCGCGTGTTGGGATGTGACCTATCAGCAAACGCGATACCTGTTGGCACAGCAGTACTCGTGCGGAAATGACTGAAAACGGAGAAGGAGATTTCTTAGGAAGGGTTGACGCGCTGATACTTTGTCCGGAATGTATCGCGAAAATAAATACAACAAAGAGATTGGCCGCCATGCGATTCAACCACCTGGACCTGAACCTCCTGGTGGCGCTGGATGTGTTGCTCGAAGAGCAGAACATCACTCGCGCCGCTGAACGTCTGCACATGACCCAATCCGCCACCAGCGGTGTGCTCGGGCGGTTGCGCACCTATTTCGAAGACGAACTGCTGGTGCAGGTAGGCCGCAAAATGCAGCCCACGCCCTACGCCCTGGAGTTGATGGCGCCGGTACGCGAAGTGCTGCTGACCATTCAGAGCTCCATCACCGCCAAGCCGGTGTTCGACCCGGCGACCAGCAAGCGCCATTTCCGCCTGATGACCTCCGACTACCTGATCAGCGTGCTGTTCGCCCAGGTCATCGAGCGCATCCATCAGGAAGCGCCGCATATCACGTTCGAAATGATTGGCCCCAGCGACAACTCGGGCGAGCTGCTGATGCGCGGTGAAGTCGACCTGATGATCGTTCCCGACCGCTACACCCTTGAAGGTCATCCCTCGCAATTGCTGTTCGAGGAAGAGCACGTGTGCGTGGTGTGGAATGGCAACACCCAGGTCGGTGATCACCTGACACTGGAAAAATACATGGAGATGGGCCATGTGTCGGTGGGGTTTGGGCGAACCCGCCATATGAGCATCGAGGAATGGTTTATCACCCAGTACGGCTTCAACCGGCGCCTGGAAGTGATCACCAACGACTTCAACACGCTGCCGCAATTGGTGGTGGGCACTCAACGCATCGCCACCATGCATCAGCGCCTGGCGCGGCTGTATGCCGCCCATTTGCCCCTACGGATTTTGCCGCCACCGGTAAAGATCCCGGTGATGCGCGAAGTGATGTTGTGGCACCGCAGCGTGGACGGCGATCCGATGCACCGCTGGTTACGCGATCGGATCACCGCCTTTGTTCACAGCGTGGAACAGATGCAGGCGGCCTGACCGGCGATCAATCCACCGGCTCCAGCACCGCCCGCAACAACGCCTGGGCCTCGCCAGTCACGCCTTTGCTGATCATTTTTGCCGGCAGGCTGGAGTGGTCGAGAAACAAGTCGCGCAAGCGGTTAAGCGGTGCGGGAATGCCGTGGTACAGCCGCCCGAGGAAACGTGCAAACGCCGTGGTCTGGTTGGTGTAGTCCACCCGCTGCTCGTCATAACGCTGCAAGCCGGCCTGCAGCGCGGCACTGTCACTCAGGTCGCGGCCACGCAGGTATTTGGCGAGGAAGAATCCGTCTTCAATGGCCATGCCCGCGCCATACGCGGCATACGGCGATGTCGGGTGCGCCGCGTCGCCCATGATAGTCACGCGCCCCTTGGACCACTGTTTGAGCGGCTCACGGTATTTCACCACCCAGCGGAACAGGTTATGGGCTGTGTCAGTGGCGGCCAGAATCTCGGGCATCGGATAACTGAAGTGGCCAATGCGCTCGCGCACGTACGCGGCGGGGTCGCTAGGCTCGATCTGGTTTTCAGCGCATTTTTCCACGAACCACCATTCGAAGCAGTCCTTGTCCTGATAGCGCAACGGGGCGTAGCCCATTTGATAGGCATGGTCATGGCTAATGACGATTTTCTTGCGCTCCGGCCCTTGCAGCTCGCACCACCCCAACCACACGGCAATGCCCAGGTGCTTGAGTTCTGAGGCGCCCCAGAGCTGTTCGCGCACCTTGGACTGAATGCCGTCGGCACCGATCACCAGGTCACATTCGTACTGCTGCCCCTCGGCAAAATGCACGGTGGTAACGCCCTCTTTTTCCACATAGTGGGTAAAGCTGTGGCTGGTGCTGATCAGGTTGGCGGGCGCGGCGGCGAGCAGGCGTTTGTACAGCTCCGAGCGCATCATGCCGGACTGCCAACCGGTCACACCGGCTTGCTCCATCAGTGCCATATCGATATCGAAATTGACCCGCACACGGCCGTCATAGCGGCGAAATTCCGGCAGGCCAGCCGAGAAAATATCGTCCACCTGCACACCCAGACTGCGCAGAATCACGATGCCGGTGGCATTGAGAATGATGGCGCCGCCAAGCGGACGCAGTTCGGGGTTACGCTCAAACACCGTAACGGCAAAACCGGCCTGGTGCAGTGCCACGCCAGCAGCAATACCGCCGGGGCCTGCGCCAATGATCGCGATGCGTTTGCCCTTGGCACCGTTACTGATAGCTGCAATGTTGTCGCTCATTTATGCGGTTCCTTTTTTGTTGTTATCGAACACCTTGGACGCACGCCAAGAAGTGAGGCTACCGTACAAGCGCAATCATCATTTCAACCAATCGCATGATTTGTTATGAGGCATCGTCAAACGCGATACAAGGTATCTGGATTTACACCTTGAACTGTGCACACGACGCTCTTGTTCCAGGCATCGATATCGCGGTGCCCACCTATCGCGCGCTGTGATACCTCGCATCCCCACTCACGATTGGCCAAATACCTGCCTGCTCCTTACCGTGCGCAAAGGGCCTGCCTGGCCCGCCTTTTTTCGCCCGCAAAAGGACAATAAAAAATGTTCCGCTACTTCCCCACCAACTACGTCTGGAACCTGTCGGTCGACCTGGCCATTGAAATGGGCGCCCGCATGGGCGAGATCGAGGAAATGTGCGCGCCGCTGCAAGAAGCCGCCAAGCAGCCCGATGCCGCCGGTACCAAAGCCTTTCGCGAAACCTGGCAGAAAATGGCCGACAAACTCTGCGGCCTGGCCGAAGAAGATGAAGCCGCCGGCCGCCTGCTTTCGGCCGGGGAAAAATACAACCGCGCCGCCACCTACTACCTCACCTGCGAACGCCTGCAAGCCCATGGTGCCGAAGGCCGTACGGCGCTTTACCAGACCTTTCTGCACACCTTTGCCCGCGGCATCGAGCTGTCCAGAGAAAACTGCGAGCGCGTGGAAATCCCCTACGAAGGCAGCGTGATTTCCGGGCTGCTGGTGCGTGCCGAAGGCGTCACCGGTCCGCAGCCGATTCTGGTGCAGGTCAACGGCCTGGATTCGACCAAGGAAATGAAATACCGCGTCGGTCTCCCCGCCTGGTTGGCCAAGCGTGGCGTGGCCTCGCTGATCATCGACCAGCCCGGCACGGGTGAAGCGTTGCGCCTGCATAACCTCACTGCCCGCTACGATAGCGAGCACTGGGCCAGCCGTGTGGTGGACTGGCTGGAAACCCGCAGCGAATTCGACGCCAAACGTATTGGCCTGGAAGGTGTATCGCTCGGTGGCTACTACTGCCCGCGGGCCGTCGCATTCGAGCCGCGTTTTGCCTGCGGCGTGGTGTGGGGCGCCAACCACGACTGGCGCGATGTGCAAAAACGTCGGCTGGAAAAAGAGGGCAGCTTCCCGGTGCCGCATTACTGGGCGCATGTGCGCTGGGTGTGGGGTGCCAAAGACCAGGACGACTTTATGGCCATTGCCGAGAACGTGCATCTGGATGGCGTGCTTGACCGCATCAAGGTGCCGTTCCTGGTCACCCATGGCGAGAAAGACTCGCAGATCCCCCTCAAGTGGGCCCATCGCACTTACGAGCAACTGGTAAACAGCCCCAAACGTGAGCTGAAAATCTTCACCGAGCGTGAAGGCGGCGTGCAGCATTCGAGCTTTGATAACAGCATTAATGCCGGGCAGTACATTGCCGACTGGATTGCCGAAACCTTGGGTGGGCGTACGGCCTGATACCGCTATCGCGGCTCAAGCCGCTCCTACGGTTTGTGCAACCTTGTAGGAGCGGCTTGAGCCGCGATGCGTTATGCCGGCGAGCGCGTGGCGTGGAACGACGCTATCTGCCAGCCCTGCTCCCCTAACGCCCACACCTGGGTGGCGAACCCCTCCCCTCTGATCGGCTGATCACCACCGCGCTTTTGCAGCGTGTTGCATTGCGGCCCGGTCATTACCGCCAAGCCTTCACCATAAAACCGCACCTGCAACTCGCCGCGTTCGATGGCCAGGTATTGCACAGCCGTGCGCGCGTAGTCGAGGTAGTCGGCCTTGCCTTGCACCAGGCCCGTGGTGTGCACGTACACCAGGTCATCGGCAAACAGCTGGGCCACGCGGGCGTGGTCTTCTTCCACCAGGGCACGGCGGCGTTCTTGTTCCAGGTCCAGCAGGTGTTGAGTGGTGCTCATGGGTGCAGCTCCTTGGTTAAGAGCGCGCACCTTAGGCGCTGCCACACACGCCGAAAAAATCGCCGATGACGATGCCACCCATCGCCACTTGCGATACCTCCGGGCGCGTTCGCTTGAAGCGGCGTGGGGCCCGGCCGCGCTGACGCTGCGCCGGTATTGAGGCCGTCGATACCTGGCCATCGATGCAATCTGTTGGTGCTCGCCGGCACTGCCCGGCAGCCTGCCCGCACAACCATAAACACAGTGACCAACTGCTATGAGCACCCTGCACCTGCACTGCCAAACCCTGTTCGACGGCGCCAGCCTGAACACCCGCCAGCAGCAAACCCTGGTGGTGGAAAACGGCCTGCTCACCTATGTGGGCCCGCGCAGCAGCGCCCCTGCTCCCCAACCTGGCGCTCAGGTGGTGGATGCCGCCGATAACTTCGTAATGCCCGGCCTGGTGGACGTGCATACCCACTTGGCATTCGGCAATGCCCAAAGCGAAGAAGACATCGATATCTGGACCACCGATGAATTTCGCGCCCTGCGCGGCCTGTTCTTCGCTCAGCATGTGCTGGCCGCCGGCGTCACCAGCATGGTGTGCCCTGGCGACAGCGGCCAGTTGAGCATTGCTGTGCGCAACTCGATTGCCGCCGGCATGTTCGACGGCCCGCGTATCGCCGCCAGCAGCCGAGTGATCACCAATAGGCAAAGCCTGAACGACTGGTTCCCGAGCCGCGTGGGCGCCCCCGAATATTTCACCGCACGCCTGGTGACCAGCCGCAGCGAAGCCATCGCCGAAGTGCGCAAGCAAGCCAAAGACGGCGTGGACCTGATCAAGATCGCCATGGACGGCACCCACCGCCGCCCCAATGGCGAAATCATTGCCGCCTTCACCGCTGACGAAACCAAGGAGATGGTCGACGAAGCCCATCGCCTGGGCTGCAAAGTGGCCACCCACGCCTACGGCCGCGAGGCGGTGATGTACGCCGCCAAGGCCGGCGTCGACCTGGTGTTTCACGCCTTCTATATGGACGACGCCTGTATCGAAGCGCTGCTGCAAGCCGGCAGCATTCTGGCGCCGACCATGACCTTTCCGCAGAACACCGTGGACTTCTGCCAACCCCACGACCCGGCCATTACCACCGGTTACGCCGGCTACTGCGCACGCACCCTCGAAGTGGGCAGCCAGGTTCTCAAACGCGCCAAGGCCGCCGGCATTCCGTTCGCCTGTGGCAGCGACAGCGGCTTTGCCGTCACGCCCTACGGCGAATGGCATGCACGCGAGCTGGAACTGCTGGTGACGCGCCTGGGCTTTACCCCGGCCGAAGCCCTGTTTGCCGCCACCAACGTCGGCGCCCGCTGCATGCCTCGAGGCGAAACCCTCGGCACCCTGGAAGTGGGCAAGCAAGCGGACTTTCTGCTGCTCGACGGCTCGCCGCTGGACGACATTTGCGTGCTGCAAGACCGCAGCAAACTCAAGGCCGTGTACAAGGCCGGGCAGCCGGTGCGGATGGAGCGCAGCCCCTACAACCCCAAGCAGGTGTCGGACTTCAACTCCCTGAAATGGACCGACCTCTACACCCGCGACCGTGTCGCGCAACTGGGCAAATGGAGCGTATGAGCATGGCCGAACTGACCTTTACCACCGCCGCACTTATCGCCAGCACCGCCCTGCAAACAGCGCGCGAGCTGGGGTTGAAACCCATGGCCGCTGCCGTGCTCGACAGCGCCGGACACCCGCTGGCGGTGTTGCGCGATGAACACGCCAGCTTTCTGCGTCCGCAGATCGCCACCGGCAAAGCCCGCGGCTGTCTGGGCATGGGTTTTGGTGGTCGCGAGCTGGCCCGCCGCGCGCAGGCCATGCCGGCGTTTTTCGATGCCATTAACAGTTTGACCGGGGGTGAGGTAATTCCGGTGGCCGGCGGTGTGCTGATTCGCTCGGCGACCGGGCAGGTGCTGGGGGCGATTGGTTTGAGCGGGGATACCTCGGATAACGACGAGCGCTGTGCGTTGGAGGGGATTGCGGCGGTGGGGTTGCAGGCGGACTGTGGTGACCCGCAGGTTGCTTGAGTGCTTCAACCCCTCACCCTAACCCTCTCCCCAAGGGGCGAGGGGACTAGACCGAGGCGCGCCCGAGCTCCCCTCTCCCGCCTGTGGGAGAGCGGCGGGCGGTGAGGCAAACGAACTCAACGGCTCTGCTCCCCTCTCCCGCGTGCGGGAGAGGGGCCGGGGGTGAGGGAGAATGCACCCACAATCTCCGCCTGCTCCAGCAACACCCCCCGAAACCACGCCAGCGCCGGGTCCCGATCCTGATACGGATGCCACTGCACCACCTGCATCGCCGTTGGAAACGCCAACGGCGCCGCCACCACCCGCAGTGGATAGCGCTGGGCAAACAGCTCAGCCTGGCGCCGAAATAAGGTAGCCACCCGTTTGGTGCCGACAATAAAATCTGGCATCAAGGCAAAACTCTCCAGCGCCACCGCCACCCGCCGCTGGATGCCCAACTCCTCCAGATGCGCCGCATCCAGCGCCAAATGCCTGCCATCGGCAAACTCGCGCACCACATGCTCGGCATCGCAGTAAGCGGCCAAGCTCAGGCCATGGGCGTAGTCAGGCTGTTCGGCACTGACCAGGCAGCACAGCTCATCGCTGAGCAACGGCTGATGGGGATAACTGGTATTCAGCCGGCGCTGGGGCACCACCACGCAATCACTGCGCCGATAGTCCAACGCTTCGCTCACCACATCGCCATCGCGCGGCAACGGCAGGTCGCGCAGGGTAAGACGCACCTGCGGCGCAACCTGGGCCAACGCGCGGCTGACGGCAGGCAGCAACACCGCCGCCACGTAATCGGAGGCCACCAGGGTAAAGCGTCGGTCACAGGTGGCCGGCTCGAACAGCACCGGGGCGTCGGTAATTTCCCGCGTCAGGGCCAGGGCCTCGCGCACCTTGGGCAATAACGACAGCCCCAGCGTAGTGGGCTGCAGGCTGCGGCCAACCTGCACAAGCAATGGGTCATTGAAATGCTCACGCAAGCGCCCCAGCGCCGAACTGGTGGCCGACTGGCCCAGGCACAAACGCTCGGCGGCGCGGGTGACACTGCATTCGCTCAGCAGGGCATCCAGGGCAATCAGCAGGTTGAGGTCAAGGCGGCGGTAACGCATGGGTTCAGCTCACAGACAGCGGCGGTAGCTGACCCTAGAGCGCAGCGTGTGAATAGACCAATCGCAATTGACGCTGGCACCTATCGCCATTGGCCATACACCGTGGCAAACCTTCAACAAAATGACGAAAGTGCTAATGGGCACCGCTGGTTTTTCAAACCTGGGAAAAACAGCAGCATCAGCTCACGTAAACCGACCGCAGCAAACGGAGCTGACACCATGAACATCGAACGCCTGGACCACTTCACCATCCGCACCGAACACTGGGAAGAAACCGCCGCGTTTTTTAGCGAGGTGGTGGGCTTGCAAATGGGCCCACGCCCGGCCTTTAGCTTCCGCGGGTATTGGCTGTACGCCAGCGGCAAGCCGATTTTGCACATCGTTTCCCTGACCCACCTGAGCAGCGAGCTGGAAGCCTACCTGGGCGTCAAACCTGCCCAGCGCGGGGGTGGCGCCATCGACCACGTGTCCTTGCGGTGCCAGGGTTTGGCCGAGATGCAGACGCACTTTGTGAAGTTGGGCATCAGCTTTCGTGAGCGCGTGATTCCCGAAGTGGGTGAGCACCAGTTGTTTCTCGAAGACCCCAACGGCATCACCGTGGAAATGATCTTCCCCTGCTCAGCCGATGACCGCATCGTTGGCCAGGCCATGCCGGCATTGGACGTTTCTGCACAGTGGGAGCCGCGCTATGAATAAGCCCACGCCTCTACCGCGGACGTTGCGCCTGGGCGTGACCGACCTGTCTTTTCACCGGGCCACCGCGGCCATCATCACCCAGGTGTTGCAACGCATCGGCGTTGACGTAGTGCGCAGTTATGCCTTGCACCAGGACAACTTCGCGCAATTGCGTGCCGGGGCTATCGACATGCTCGCCTCGGCCTGGCTGCCCGATAGCCACGGCGGTTACAAGGCGATGGTGGAAGAAACGGTTGCCACCCGCGAGTTGGGCCTGCATTACCAGCCCTATGCCCTCTGGGGCGTACCCGACTACGTGCCCGAGGCAGCGGTTTTCAGCATCGAGGACCTGCTTAAACCCACCGTGCTGGCGCGTATGCAACGCACCATTCAAGGTATTGGCCCCGGGGCCGGCATCAGCCGTTTTTCGCAGCAAATCATGCTGGACTATGGCCTACAGGCCGCCGGCTATGCGTTTCGTACCGGCAGCCAAGCAGACTGCATCGCCGCGTTTGAACGCCTGATTGCCCACGGCGAATGGGGCGTGGTGCCGCTCTGGCACCCGCAATTTCTGCACCACCGCCACCACATCCGCGAACTGCAAGATCCCAAAGGCCTGCTCGGAGGCGTGGACCGCGCCGTGCTGCTGGCCCGCGAAGATCGCATGGGCATATTGGCGCCGGCACAGATTCAGGTGCTGGCCAGTATTTGCCTGTCCAATGCCATCGTCGCCGAACTGGATTACGCCGTAAACCGGCAGCAAAAATCGCCCGACCAGGCTGCCGGTGAGTGGCTTGACCAACACCCCGAGACCCTCGCCCAGTGGCTGGCGCCCCTTAGCGCACCAAAGCTGCCCGCCAAGGCATTGGGCAGCTAGACAGCGGGCGTTCACCGCGCGGCCAGGGTTGCCCTGGCCGCGGCGCTTCAAACGCCTTTGGTCGACGGCAACAGCACCGTCAAAACGCCCAGCAGCGGCAGAAAAGCGCACAGGCGAAAGACATATTCAATGCCATGGATATCGGCCATATAGCCAAGCAGCGCGCCGCCGATACCGCCAAAACCGAACATCAAGCCGAAGAAAATCCCGGCAATCATGCCCACGTTGCCCGGCACCAGCTCCTGGGCAAACACCACGATGGCAGAGAACGCCGAGGCCAGAATAAAGCCGATGATCACGCTCAGTACGCTGGTCCAGAACAGGTCCACGTAGGGCAGCATCAAGGTGAACGGCGCCGCGCCCAGAATCGAAAACCAGATCACTTTCTTGCGCCCGATCCGGTCGCCAATCGGCCCGCCGAAAAAGGTGCCGGCCGCCACAGCGCCGAGAAACAGGAACAGGTACAGCTGCGAGCTGGCAATGGAGATATCAAACTTCTCGATCAGGAAAAACGTGAAGTAGCTGGTCAGGCTCGACATATAGAAGTACTTGGAGAACACCAGCAGCGCCAACACCACCAACGCGCCGATCACACGTTGCTTCGACAAACCATGGGTAGCCACGCCGCCGCTTTTCAGCTTGAACAGGTTCAGGTGGTTGCGGTACCAGCGGCTCAGGCCGTAGAGCACGCCAATGGCGAACACGGCAAATACCCCAAACCAGGCCACATGCCCCTGGCCATACGGAATCACAATGGCGGCGGCGAGCAACGGGCCGAACGCGGTGCCAGCGTTACCGCCTACCTGAAAGGTGGACTGCGCCAGGCCATACCGACCGCCCGAGGCCAGACGGGCAATGCGCGAGGCTTCCGGGTGGAAGGTCGAGGAGCCAATGCCCACCAACCCCGAGGCCAGCAAAATCGCCGGAAAACTGCCGACAAACGCCAGCAGCAAAATGCCCACCAAGGTGCACAGCGAACCCACCGGCAGCAGCCAGGGTTTGGGGTGGCGGTCGGTGTGGTAACCGACCCAGGGTTGTAGCAAGGAAGCCGTCAGCTGGAAGGTCAGGGTAATCAGGCCCACCTGGGCGAAGGTCAGGCCGTAGTTGGCCTTGAGCATCGGGTAGATGGAGGGCAGCACGGCCTGGATCAGGTCGTTGACCAGGTGCGCCAGGGCGCAGGCGCCGATCACGCGCATAACCAAGGGGCTGGCGTGTTGGGCTACCGACGGGGCGGCAGCCGAGGGTGAAGCGGTGGCACTGATAGACATAGGGCAGCTTCCTGACAGTCAAGACACGCCACAAAGGCCAGGCGCAGAAACATGCGCTGGCAATTTCGTGGGTCGGCGCTATCCTACGGGCCAACAAAAGCGCCTGTCTCGCGAAATGCAGACAACAACTATCGCAAAACAGACAATGTTCTATCCCAAGCAAACAATGTTCAGATCGATTGATGAACACGTGCGGGAAATCGACGCTGCGCCTTGGCGCGTCAGCAGTAGCGCCAACGACTACCCGGCCGATTGGCACATCCCGCCCCACAGCCACAACAAGCACCAACTGATCTACGCCATCGCCGGCGTGATGGTCGTGCATGCCGCGTTGCACCAGTGGACCGTGCCACCGAGTCGTGGCATCTGGATGCCCAGCGGCCAGGAGCACGCCATTCGCTGTATCGGCCAGGTGAAAATGCGCAGCGTATTTGTGCAACCCGACGCGTCCCTCGACCTGCCCAACGACCCCAAGGCCGTGAGCATTTCGCCGCTGCTGAGCGAACTGATCCAGGCTTCCATCGGCATCGCCGAGCCCTACCCCGACAACTCGCGAGAAGCGCGGGTGATGAACCTGATTCTCGACGAACTGAAAATCCTCCCCACCCTGCCCCTGCACCTGCCGCAACCGGCCGACCCGCGTGTGGCGATTATCTGCGCCAGCCTGCAAGAAAATCCCGGCGACCACGCCACCCTCGCCGACTGGAGCGGGCGCCTGCACCTGGACGAGAAAACCATTCAACGGCTGTTCCAGAAAGGCACCGGCATGACGTTTGGCCAGTGGCGTCAGCAAGCGCGGTTGTTGCAGGCGCTGGAGCGGATTGCCGTAGGCGAACGCATCATCGATGTGGCCGGCGCGCTCGGCTACGAAAGCCCGAGTGCGTTTGCCACGATGTTTAAAAAGCAGTTCGGGGTAACGCCGAGTCAGTTTTTCAAATGAGCCTATGCGGATGGGCTGGAGCGCATTGCTGACAGCGTTGGATGCGTTGGCCTGAAGAAGATCAAAGGCCCCTCACCCCCGGCCCCTCTCCCGCAAGCGGGCGAGGGGTGACGTATGCCAACCGCCTCACTCCGATCCGCCCCCTGGAGCGACGACGGAGTGAGGGACCTGGAGCGAAGCGGAAAGCCCAGGTAAGGTCAAGCAGCGCGTGCAGAGGGGACGACAGTCCCCTTTCTACAGGCAACTAGTTATCCACCGTCACCCCATGGCGCTCAGCAATCGCCTTATAAACACCATTGCGCCGCAACTTGGCCAACGCCTGATTAAAACGCTCCAACAGTTGCTCGGTTTGCGGATAGTTACGCGAGGTCATCAGAAAGTTGTGCCCCACCGCCAACGGTGTTTTCAGGGTGTGAAAACCCTGCTGTTCATCGACGGAAAAGTGTTTGCGAATCACATCCCAACCCACCCCCTCCACCGCCGCCACCATGTCCACCCGGCCGGCACGCAGCTTCTTGAAGCTGGACTCCTCGCTGGTAGCCAAATCCAGGCTAAGCCCGGCTTCGGCAAACATCGCTTCGTAGTAGTAACCGCGCACACCGCCCATTTTGTAGGGTTGCAACTCGCTCAGCGCGGTAAAAGTCTGCGGGTACTCGCGCTCGTCCTGCTGGTAATAAAACAGCAGGGTTTTCTTGGCGTACAAGGGCTGCGAGAACAGAAACTTCGCCTCGCGCTCGGGCGTAGGCACATAGGGCATGGTGGCCCAGGCTTGCAGGTCTTGCACGGCGAGTTCGCAGCGCGGCCAGGGCAGAAAACGGAATTTAAACTTCACGCCCATTTCCTTGCCCACCTCTGGCAACAGCTCGGTAAGAAAGCTGCGCGCCGGGTTGCTGCTGACGTAGGGCGGCAGCTCGCTGGTGGCGATGGTCAAAACCGGCGTCGCGGCGTTGGCCTGGCTGCCGAGGGCGGCCAGGCAGAGAACGGCGCACAGGAGGTGTCTGATAGTATTGTCCGCCTGAAAGATCGGTTGAGTCGGTTATAGCACTCTAGACAACCCTGGCTCGCCAGACATTCTGTATTTTCCTGCACGAGCCTGGGTCCCAGCCTGCGCTGGGACGATGGGGGCCAGCAACCCCTCCGTCATTCCGGCGCAGGCCGGAATCCAGAATCTCTGGTCAAGCGCCTCACCCGCCTAAATACACCTCCACCACATCCC
Organism: Pseudomonas turukhanskensis; assembly: GCF_027922365.1. GTDB lineage: Bacteria > Pseudomonadota > Gammaproteobacteria > Pseudomonadales > Pseudomonadaceae > Aquipseudomonas > Aquipseudomonas turukhanskensis. The sequence continues at coordinate 18,757 of NZ_BSFN01000018.1, read as the reverse complement.
CACTCACCCGCACCGGCCACACCTTCAACACCTGTTCGGGGTATTCCAGGCACGTGCCGTCCTGCAACCGGAAGTGCTGCTTGTACAACGGCGCCGCCACCACCAGGTCACCGGCCAGGCTACCCACGATGCCCCGCCCGATCACATTGGCCCCCGACAAGGGGTCGCGGTTTTCCACGGCAAATACCTGCTCGCCGTCCGGCAGATAAAACAGCGCCACCTGCACGCCTTCCACCCACGCCACCACCCCGGAATTGGCCACCAGGTCGCTACGCGCGCAGGCGACGGTCCAGCCCTGTTGTTCGATTGCCATGGCCTGCATCACACCACCTCCACTGCGCTGATGAGCTTGAGTTCGTCGAGCTGCATCGGGCGGATCTGCCCGCGTTCTTTGACGAAATGAATATCCGGATCGCCGCCCTTGGCGTTGACGAAGGTGCGGAAGCGTTTGAGTTTTTCCGGGTCGTTAAGGGCGTTGGCCCATTCGCATTCGTAGCGGTCGACCACCAGTTGCATCTGCGCTTCCAGCTCGGCGCCCAGGCCCAGGCTGTCGTCAATGATCACGGCCTTGAGGTAGTCGAGGCCGCCTTCCAGGGTTTCGCGCCACACCGAGGTGCGTTGCAGTTTGTCGGCGGTGCGGATGTACAGCATCAGAAAGCGGTCGATGTAACGGATGAGTGTTTGGTCATCCAGGTCGGTGGCAAACAGTTCGGCGTGGCGCGGGCGCATGCCGCCGTTGCCGCTTACGTACAGGTTCCAGCCCTTCTCGGTGGCGATGACGCCTACGTCTTTGCTCTGGGCCTCGGCGCATTCACGGGTGCAGCCAGACACCGCGAACTTGAGCTTGTGCGGCGAGCGCAGGCCCTTGTAGCGGTCTTCAATAAACAGCGCCATTTTCACGCTGTCTTGCACGCCGTAGCGGCACCAGGTACTGCCCACGCAGCTTTTTACCGTGCGCGTGGACTTGCCGTAGGCGTGGCCGGTTTCAAAGCCGGCGGCAATCAGCTCGCCCCAGATATCCGGCAACTCGTGCAGTTGTGCGCCGAACAGGTCGATGCGCTGGCCGCCGGTAATCTTGGTGTACAGGTCGTATTTTTTAGCCACTGCGCCGATAGCAATCAGGCCATCCGGAGTGATTTCACCACCGGGTATGCGCGGTACCACCGAGTAGGTGCCGTTCTTCTGCATATTGGCCATAAAGGTGTCGTTGGTGTCTTGCAGCGGCACCAGCCACGGCTCCTGAATGGGCCGGTTCCAGCACGAGGCCAGAATGGAGCCGATGGCCGGTTTGCAGATATCGCAGCCGACATGGCCTTTGCCATGACGGGCGAGCATGTCCTCGAAGGTCTCGATGCCGCCGACGCGCACCAGTGAATAGAGCTCTTGGCGGGTATAGGCAAAGTGTTCGCACAGGCTCTTGTCCACCGCCACGCCACGGGCGCTGAGTTCGTGTTCGAACACCTGCTTGAGCAAGCCCGCACAGCCGCCGCAACCGGTGGCGGCTTTGGTGCTGGTTTTGAGGGCGGCCAGGTCGCTGCAGCCGCTGTCGATGGCGCAGCAGATTGCGCCTTTGCTGACGTTATGACACGAGCACACGGTGGCGGTGGCCGGCAATGCGTCCACGCCCAGCGCCGGTGCGGCGCTGCCTTGCGGCAGAATCAACGTCGCCGGGTCGGCCGGCAGGGCAATGCCGTTCTGCACGTATTGCAGCAGCGTGTCGTAGTAGCTGTTGTCGCCTACCAACACGGCGCCGAGGGCTTGTTTGCCGTCGGCAGAAACGATCAGGCGGCGGTAGGTGGAGGTGGCTTCGTCGATAAACCGGTAGCTGCGCGCACCCGCCGTAGCGCCGTGGGCATCGCCAATGGAGCCAACGTCCACGCCCAGCAGCTTGAGTTTGGTGGACATATCGGCACCGAGAAACGGCACCGCGCTGTCATCGCTCAAGCCCACCGCATCGCACAGTTGCGCAGCCACGCTGCGGGCCATCTGATAACCCGGTGCAACCAGGCCGAAGATGCTGCCGTTCCAGGCCGCGCATTCGCCGATGGCAAAAATGCGCGCATCGCTGGTGCGGCATTGGCTGTCGATGGCGATGCCGCCACGGGCTCCCAGGTCCAGCTCGCAGGCTTTGGCCAGGGCGTCCTGCGGGCGGATGCCGGCGGAGAAAACGATCAGGTCGGTTTCCAGAAACTCATCGTTGGCGAAATTCATGCGGTAGCGGTAGTCGCTGCCGGGCGTGATCGACTGAGTGCCGCTTGACAGGTGCACGCTGACGCCCAGCGCCTCGATTCGCGCCTTCAGGGCCTGGCCGCCGTTGTCGTCCAGCTGCACGGGCATCAAGCGCGGCGCAAACTCCACCACATGGGCTTCGAGGCCCAGGGACTTGAGGGCGTTGGCTGCTTCCAGACCGAGCAGGCCGCCGCCGACCACCACGCCACGGCGGGCGTTTTTTGCGGCGGCCTGAATGGTGTCCAGGTCCGCCAGGGTGCGGTACACCAAGCGCGAGTCGCCGGCAGCACCTTCAATAGGCGGCACAAAGGGATAAGACCCGGTGGCCAACACCAGATGGTCGTAGGGTACGCAGCCGTTGGCGGTGATCACCTCGTTTCGAGCGCGATCGATTTCCAGCACCGGCACGCCCAGGTGCAAGGTCACGCCCGGCGTCTGATACAGCCCCGCCTCGCCCAGGGCCAGCGACTCGGCATCGCGACCGCCGAAGTATTCGGAAAGGTGCACACGGTCATAGGCACGCAGCGGCTCTTCGCTGAACACCTCAATGCGGTAATGCGCCAGGGCGCCCCGCTCCACCAACTGCTCCACGCAGTGATGGCCCACCATGCCGTTGCCGATTACCACCAGGGTTTGCCGCTCATTTGTGCTGTTCATGTGTGCACCCGCAAGGTCTATCCGGTTTTTGTAAACAAAAAATCGAAGCAAAAAAAAACGCCTGGAACCAAAAGGTTCCAGGCGCCTTTGCCTGTTCGTGCTGCCGGCCCATAAGCCCGACGCAGTCATGTAGTACCCGGGCCGTTTGCGGCCAGATGATCGCCATTGATCAACAGGGCATCCCACACGCGACGACGCGGCGGGTTGCTGGGGTGTATGCAGTGGTTGTGCCAGAAGGCTTTGAATGCACCTGAGCAGCCGTTGTTGGCGGGTTCAAGGTGCAGTGGTTGTGCATTGCCTGTTGAACGATTCGGGACCAAAACAGTGCGAACTCGGTGCACGGCGCCCCAACGTGACGCGAATAGTGCGGGCAAAAATAGCGGCGCACCTGGATTCCCGCCTGCGCGGGAATGACGGTGAACGCCGGAAAAACCGCCGTCATCCCCCGAAGGCCGGGTTCCAGAATGAGGCGGCGAACACATTGGCCCAGCCATTGCTACACACAGGCAAAGGCCATCAACGACGATGGCCGCATTTAGAGGCAAAGGCGCCATGCAGCTCCCGTTGAAAAACGGCCCGGCTGCATGGCGCCTTTTTCGTTTCGGCGGGAAAACCATGGTCGACACACAGGCAGCCACCAGCAGCAAAACCGTACGCAGCGTATGCCCCTATTGCGGGGTGGGCTGCGGCATTGTCATGCAGGTGGAAAACAACCTGATCGTCAAAGTCTCGGGCGACAAACAGCACCCCAGCAATGCGGGTCGCTTATGCACCAAAGGCACCACGTGCGGCCAGGCGGTGGCCAACAGCGGCCGCATGGAGCACGCCTTTATGCGCCAGGAGCGCAACCGCGACCCGGTGCGTGTAGGCATCGACCAGGCCGTTGAAGCCACTGCCGGCCGCCTGCGCGCGATCATTGATAAGCACGGGCCGGATGCCGTAGCGCTCTATGTGTCCGGGCAAATGTCGCTGGAAGCGCAGTACCTGGCCAACAAGCTGGCCAAGGGGTTTATCCGCACCCGCCATATCGAGTCCAACTCGCGGCTGTGCATGGCCAGCGCGGGAAGCGGCTACAAGCTGTCGCTCGGCGCCGATGGCCCGCCAGGCTCCTACGATGACTTCGACCACAGCGACCTGTTTGTGGTGATCGGCGCCAATATGGCCGACTGTCACCCGATTCTGTTTTTACGCTTGCTCGACCGGGTAAAGGCCGGCGCCAGGCTGGTGGTGATCGACCCACGGCGCAGCGCCACCGCCGACAAGGCCGATCTGTTTCTGCAGATACGCCCTGGCACCGACCTCGCGCTGCTCAATGGCCTGCTGCACCTACTGGTGAAAAACGGCCATACCGACCCGGCGTTTATCCAGGCCTTTACCGAAGGCTGGGAGGTAATGGAGGACTTTCTTGCCGTCTATACGCCCGAGCATGTCGCCGAAATTACCGGCCTCAGCGAAGCCGATATTCGCCAGACCGCGCAGTGGATCGGTACTGCCCACAACTGGATGAGCTGCTGGACCATGGGCCTGAACCAGAGCGTGCACGGTACCTGGCACACCAACGCGCTGTGCAACTTGCACCTGGCCACCGGCGCCATTTGCCGCCCCGGCAGCGGGCCGTTTTCCCTGACCGGCCAACCCAACGCCATGGGCGGTCGCGAGATGGGTTACATGGGGCCGGGCTTGCCGGGCCAGCGCTCGGCATTGGTGCAGGAGGACCGTGCCTTTATCGAGCAGATGTGGAATCTGCCAAGCGGCAGCCTGCGCAGCGAGGCCGGCGACGGCACCGTGGCGATGTTTGAGCAGATGCGCGCCGGCGTCATCAAGGCCTGCTGGATTATCTGCACCAACCCGGTGGCCAGCGCGCCCAATCGGCAAACCGTAATCGAGGCGCTGCAAACCGCCGAGCTGGTGATTACCCAGGACGCCTACCTGGACACCGAAACCAATCGCTACGCCGACATTCTGCTGCCCGGCGCGCTCTGGGCCGAGGCCGAAGGCGTGATGATCAATTCCGAGCGCAACCTGACCCTGATGCAACCGGCGGTGCAGGCGCCCGGCGACACCCTGCCCGACTGGCAACTGATTGCCCGCGTGGCCTGCGCCCTGGGCTTTAGCGAGGCCTTTGGCTACGACACTGCCGAGCAGGTGTTCGAAGAACTCAAACAGGCCGCCAACCCGAAAACCGGCTACGACATCCGCGGTGCCAGTTACGCCCGCTTGCACCAGGCACCGCTGCAATGGCCCTGCACCGATGCCGGCGGTAGCGTGCGCAACCCCATCCGCTACCGCGACGCACACACCACCCGCTTTGCCACCGACAGCGGCAAAGCGCAGTTCTTTGCCCGGCCCTATCTGCCACCGGCCGAACTGCCCGACGACGACTTCCCACTGGTGCTCAACACCGGCCGCGTACAGCACCAGTGGCACACGCTGACCAAGACCGGCAAGGTGCCAACGCTGAACAAACTCAACCCCGGTCCGTTTGTGGAAATTCACCCCGGCGACGCCGCACGCCTGGGCATTGTCGAGCGCAGCCAGGTGGAAATCCGCTCGCGGCGCGGCCGGGCGGTTTTACCGGCCGTGCTCAGCGAACGGGTGCGCCCCGGCAACTGTTTTGCACCGTTTCATTGGAACGATGTGTTTGGCGACCACCTGGCCATCAACGCCGTTACCAGCGATGCCATTGACCCGATCTCCCTGCAACCGGCGTTCAAGTTCTGCGCCGTAGCCCTGCTCCCGATCAGCCCGCCCGCACCGCCAGCCGCCAAGGAATCTGTCCCGATGACACTCGATGCGCTCGCCCGTCAGCTCAACCTCGACGCTCCGGCCCCGCTGGCGTTGACCGCCGACGAGCAGCGGTATATGCAGGGTTTTCTACTGGGCTTGCGACACGCCGAGGCGCGCCAGGCCGGTGTGCCGACGCTGCCAGCCAGCGCGCCGATTGCCGCGGCTAAACGCCTGCTGGTGGATGGGTTGCTGGCCGGCATGTTTTCCCGCGCGGACAATGACGTCGCACCGCTGCCCCTGGTTGAAAACACTGAACCGCAATGGCTGGTGCTCTGGGCCTCGCAAACTGGCAATAGCGAAACCCTCGCCGCCACCTGCGCCGACCGCTTGAGCAACGCCGGCCAAAGCGCGCGCTTGCAGCCGATGGACGAGGCCAAGCTCGATGATTTGCGCAACGCTGCTGGCGTGCTACTGGTCACCAGTACCTTTGGCGACGGCGACCCACCGGACAACGCCAGCGACTTCTGGCACAGCCTGCAAAACGCCGAAGCGCAGGCTCTGGCCAACAGCCGTTTTAGCGTGTTGGCCCTGGGCGATTCCAGCTACCAGCAGTTCTGTGGCTTTGGCCGCAAGCTCGATGAGCGCCTGGCCGCCCTGGGTGCAGAGCGCTTGCAGCCGCGCCTGGACTGCGAGCCGGACTATGAGGCACCGGCGCAGACGTGGCTTGACGCGTTGTGCAGCCGCGTCAGTGCCAGCCCTGAACCCGCGGCGCTGTTACGCCCAACGCCGGTAGAAAGCAGCACCTACAACCGCGCCAACCCGCTGCGCACCACACTCTTGCACAACCAGGTGCTGAACCGCCCGGGCGCCGCCAAGGAAACCCGCCACCTGGCCTTCGACCTCACGGGGCACGACTTCCCCTATCAGGCCGGCGATGCCCTCGGCGTGTGGCCGAGCAACGACGCGGCGCTGGTAGACGAGTTGCTCACCACCCTGCGCCTGGACGGCGACAGCCCGGTTGAACTGGTCACTCAACCACACATGCCGCTGCGCGAAGCACTCACCGAACACCTCGAAATCGCCCGTATCAGCCCGGACCTGCTGCGCCGTGTGGCCGGGCACAATGGCAGCCCGTTCCTCGACGAGTTGCTGCACGAAGGCAATCAAACGGCGCTTCAGGATTGGCTCTGGGGCCGGCAAGTGCCGACGCTGCTGCGCGAATACCCCATTGCCCTGGATGCCCAGCAACTGGCCAGCCTGCTCAAGCCGCTGCAACCGCGCCTGTACTCCATCAGCTCCAGCCCCAGGGTGACGGCCAATGAAGTGCACCTGACGGTTGCCATCGTTCGTTATCAGCACCAAGGCCAGGCGCGCGGCGGCGTGTGTTCGACCTTTCTGGCCGACCGCGCAGTCAATACGGGTGTGCGCATCTTTCTGCAACGCTCCACCCACTTTCGCCCGCCGCAAGAACCCACTACGCCGCTGATCATGATCGGCCCCGGCACAGGCATCGCACCGTTTCGCGCCTTTTTGCAGGAGCGTCAGGCGCGAGGGGGCGGCGGCAAGAACTGGCTGTTCTTTGGCGAACAGCGTGCGGCAACCGACTTCTACTACCACGACGAATTGCGCGCCTGGCAACGCAGCGGCCTGCTGACGCGCCTGGACACCGCGTTTTCCCGCGACCAGCACGAGAAAATCTACGTGCAGCAGCGCATGCTCGAAGAAGGCGCGGCGATCTGGCAGTGGCTGGAGCAAGGCGCCTACGTGTGCGTGTGCGGTGATGCCAGCCGTATGGCCAAGGACGTGGACGCGGCGCTGAAGAAAATCGTGCAAGTGCACGGCAAGATGAGCGCCGGGGCGGCGACGTTGTATGTGAGTGGCATGAGCAAAGACCGGCGCTACCTGCGCGATGTGTATTGACGTTCGATTCTGGATCCCAGCCTGCGCTGGGATGACGGGTGGGTTGGGCGTGCACCGTCGCCCCAGCGCAGGCTGGGGCCCAGAATGTTGCAGGCTGCCGCCAATCACCCGGCACAGCATTTGCTCATCAAACCCAAGGGCCGACGTCCATTGCTGGAACCCGGCCACCACTGACATGACAATGGCGTCGTGCGCGACTGGCAACAGGCCGGGAGACACGTCGCTTTTTTTTTGCAAAAACGGTTTGGGACTACGCGGCATGAGCGATCACAGCAACTCCCTGGATGCCCTCCACGCCCTGGCCTGGGTGGCCGGCAGTGACGCACCGGAAAAGAATGTGCTGAACCTGGGCTTCATGCCACTGAGCGACTGCGCCTCGGTGGTGGTGGCCGCCACTCAAGGCTTTGCCCAGCCTTACGGCCTGACCCTGAACCTCAAACGCCAAAGCTCCTGGGCCGGCCTGAGCGACAAATTGCTCAGCGGCGAACTCGACGCGGCCCATGCCCTGTACGGCATGGTCTATGCCATTCAACTGGGCATCAGCGGCGCGCCGGCCACCGATATGGCGGTGCTGATGGGCCTGAACCAGAACGGCCAGAGCATCAACCTGTCGCAGCCGCTCAAGGACGCCGGAGTGACCAGCGGCGGTGCACTGCAACAACGCGCGCACCAAAGCGGCTCGCCGCTGACCTTCGCCCAGACCTTCCCCACCGGCACCCACGCCATGTGGTTGTACTACTGGCTGGCCAGCCACGGCATTCACCCGCTCAACGATGTAAACAGCGTGGTGGTGCCGCCGCCGCAAATGCTTGCGCACCTGCAAGCCGGGCGGATTGACGGGTTTTGTGTAGGCGAGCCGTGGGGCGCGCACGCCATTGCCGAGGGCCAGGGCTTTACCGTCAGCACCAGCCAGGCGTTGTGGCCGGACCACCCGGAAAAGGTCTTGGCCTGTACCCGCGAGTTTGTCGAAAACTACCCCAACACCGCCCGTGCCCTGGTGATGGCCGTGCTGGAGGCCAGCCGCTTTATCGAACAAAGCCCGGAGAACCGGCGCAGCACCGCACAGCTGTTGAGCGCCAGCGAATTTCTGGATGCCCCGGTGGCGAGTATCGAGCCGCGTTTGCTGGGCCGTTACAGCGATGGCCTGGGCAACGCCTGGCAAGACGACCACGCCCTGCGCTTGCATGCCAACGGCGCGGCCAATTACCCGTACTTGTCAGACGGCATGTGGTTTATGACCCAGTTCCGCCGTTGGGGTTTGCTGCGTGAAGAGCCGGATTACCTGGCTGTAGCGCAACAGGTGCAGCAGCTTGAACTCTACGGCCGCGCCGCTGGCAGCCTGGAAATCGCCCTGCCCGCCTCGCCGCTGCGCAGCAGCACCTTGCTCGATGGCAGTGTGTGGGACGGCAGCGACCCGGCCGCCTACGCCCGCAGCTTTGCCCTGCATGCGTTGCAGTAAGGAGCCGCTGACCATGTTGCGAATCCTGCTGATCAACGACACCTCGAAGAAGGTCGGGCGCCTGCGCGCGGCCTTGAGTGAGGCGGGTTTTGAAGTGATAGACGAGTCCGGCCTGACCATCGATCTGCCCGCACGCGTGGAAGCCGTGCGCCCGGATGTGGTGCTCATCGACACCGAGTCCCCCAGCCGCGATGTGATGGAACAGGTGGTGTTGGTGAGTCGCGACCAGCCACGGCCCATCGTGATGTTCACCGACGAGCACAACCCAGACGTGATGCGCCAGGCGATCAAATCCGGGGTGAGTGCCTATATCGTCGAAGGCATCCACGCCCAGCGTTTGCAGCCGATCATGGACGTAGCCATGGCCCGGTTTGAAAGCGATCAGGTGCTGCGCGCTCAACTGCACGCCCGCGACCAGCAACTGGCCGAGCGCAAACGGGTGGAGTTGGCCAAGGGCCTGTTGATGAAGATGAAAGACTGCAACGAAGAAGAGGCCTATACCCTGATGCGCCGCCAAGCCATGAGCCGGCAGCAGAAGTTGATTCAGGTGGCTGAGCAGATTATTGCGATGAGTGAGATGTTGAATTAGCGGGTCGCGGGCGAGCGTCTGGTTCGACATTCTGGGTCCCAGCCTGCGCTGGGACGACGGAGTTTTTTCCAAGTACACCGTCATCCCAGCGAACGCTGGGATCCAGATTCTCTAGGCCTGCACAACGGTGCGCACAACGCACCTCGCATCACATGGCGTTTTTTTCAAGTACGCCGTCATCCCAGCGAAGGCTGGGATCCAGAATCTCCAGGCCTACACGACAGTGCGCACAACGCACCTCGCATCACACAGCGTTTTTTCAAGTACGCCGTCATCCCAGCGCAGGCTGGGATCCAGAATCTCTAGGCCTACACGACAGTGCGCACAACACACCTGGCATCACACGGAGTTTTTTCAAGTACGCCGTCATCCCAGCGCAGGCTGGGATCCAGAATCCCCAGGAGTACACGACGGTGCGCAGAACGCCCTCCACGCGCCATAACGCAGCACAGCCACTCCAACCACCCACGCCATAAACACCAGAACCCCCGCCCTAGAGCCTCCCACCGAACCTGGCACACAACCTGCTCATACATTTACACAGGTAGCCAACGGCGGTTGCCCCACCCCGACAAAGACGTCGCTATTCCCTGAGCCAAAAGCCCAGTGGAGTGCGGCGTTTTTTGCGTTTTGGTGGAGCAGCCGCCGGGCTGCCCACCTGCAAATACCACTCTTTTTGCAGATGAGGTGTTGAATGAATAACAACAGTTTCTGGAAAGCCGGGCATACCCCCACGCTGTTTGCTGCCTTCCTGTATTTCGACCTGAGCTTTATGGTCTGGTACCTGCTCGGCCCGATGGCCGTGCAGATTGCCACCGACCTGCAACTGACCACCCAGCAACGCGGCTTTATGGTGGCCACGCCGATTCTGGCCGGCGCCTTTCTGCGTTTTCTGATGGGCATGCTGGCCGATCAGGTGTCGCCGAAAACCGCCGGCATCATTGGCCAGGTGATCGTGATCGCGGCCCTGGCAGCCGCCTGGCAATTGGGCATCCACAGTTATGAGCAGGCGCTGCTGCTCGGTGTGTTCCTTGGCATGGCCGGCGCTTCGTTTGCCGTCGCCTTGCCGCTCGCCTCGCAGTGGTACCCGGCCGAACACCAGGGCAAAGCCATGGGCATTGCCGGGGCTGGCAACTCGGGCACGGTGATCGCGGCCCTGGCTGCACCGGTGCTGGCGGTCGCCTTTGGCTGGACTAACGTGTTTGGCCTGGCGTTGATTCCACTGGTCATCACCCTGGCGGTGTTCGGCCTCCTGGCCCGCAATGCCCCCAACCGCGCCAAGCCCAAATCCATGGCCGATTACTTCAAGGCCTTGGGTGACCGCGACAGCTGGTGGTTTATGTTTTTCTACAGCGTCACGTTTGGCGGTTTCATCGGCCTGGCCAGCGCCCTGCCCGGCTATTTCCATGACCAGTACGGTCTCAGCCCGGTGACTGCCGGCTACTACACCGCCGCCTGCGTGTTTGGCGGCAGCCTGATGCGCCCGCTGGGTGGCGCGCTGGCCGACCGCTTCGGCGGCATTCGCACCCTGCTCGGCATGTATGCGCTGGCGGCTATCTGCATTGCGGCGGTGGGTTTCCACCTGTCCAGTTCGGTTGCCGCACTGGCGCTCTTCGTGGCCGCCATGCTCGGCCTTGGCGCTGGCAACGGCGCCGTGTTCCAGCTGGTGCCGCAGCGCTTTCGTAAAGAGATCGGGGTTATGACCGGGCTGATTGGTATGGCCGGCGGCATCGGCGGCTTTCTGCTGGCGGCGGGTCTTGGCGCCATCAAGCAAAACACGGGCGACTACCAGCTCGGCCTGTGGCTGTTCGCCAGCCTCGGCGTGGTGGCCTGGTTTGGTCTGCACGGGGTTAAACGCCGCTGGAGAACCACCTGGGGTTCGGCTGCCTTCACTGCTGCACGCGTGTAAGGCCGCCCCATGAGCCTGCAGTTGAGCTACGCCGAAGCCAGCGCCAGCGGCCCTCGGGAGCAAAACCAGGACGCCGTGCGCCTGGTAACCCCCGCCCCGCCGCTGGCCGCCAGCAAGGGCTACCTGTTTGCCCTGGCCGACGGCGTGAGCCAATGCGCCGACGGCGGTCTGGCCGCGCGCTCAACCTTGCAGGCACTGGCCTCGGACTATTACGCCACACCGCAAACCTGGGGCGTGGCGCAGGCTCTGGATCGGTTGCTGCTGGCGCAAAACCGCTGGTTGCACGCCAACGGCGGTGGGCAACCGCTGCTCACCACGCTCAGTGCCTTGGTGGTGCGCGGCAGGCACTTTACCCTCGCCCATATCGGTGATTGCCGGGTGTACCGCTGGTTTGCCGGGCAGTTGCAACGCATAAGCGAAGACCATGTCTGGGGCCAGCCGGGCATGCAGCATGTGCTCAAGCGCGCCATGGGCCTGGAGCAACACCTGGTGGTGGATTACCTGGACGGCGACTTGCGCCAGGGCGAGAGTTTTTTGCTGGTCAGTGATGGCATCTGGGCCACGCTCAGTGAAGCCTCCATTGCCGGCATTCTGCGCGATGAGCCCCAGCTGCAAGCGGCCAGCCACGCGTTGGTACGCGCCGCTCACCAGGCCGGTAGCCAGGACAACGCCAGTGCAGTGCTGGTGCGTGTTGATGAACTCGGCGAGGCCAGCCTGGGCGATGTATTGGGGCAGATCGAACAATGGCCCCTGCCACCGCTGCTCAAGCCGGGCCAACAGTTTGAAGGCTGGCAGGTGGAGGCCTTGCTTAGCCACACGCGCCAGTCGTTGGTTTACCGCGTAAGCGACCCCCAGCAACAAAACTGGCTGCTCAAAACCCTGCCAGCCAGCCGGGAAACAGACAGCAACGCCGGCCAGGCGCTGTTGCAGGAAGAATGGTTTCTGCGCCGGGTAGCCGGTCGTTACTTTCCCGAGGTGCACCACGCCAATCAGCGTCAGCACCTGTACTACCTGATGCGCGAACACCAAGGCATCACCTTGGCCGAGCACTACCAACTGCACGGCAACGTCGGCCTAAACCAATGGCTCGACATCGCCCAGCGCCTGCTTCGGGCGCTGGGCATGCTGCACCGGCGCAATATCCTGCACCGGGACATCAAACCGCAAAACCTGCTGCTGGGCAGCGATGGCGAACTGCGGGTGCTGGATTTCGGCCTTGCCTTTTGCCCTGGCCTGTCGCGCCAGGACGAAGGCGAGCTACCCGGCACCCCCAGTTTTATCGCCCCGGAAGCTTATGCAGGCACAGCGCCGAGTGTGGCGCAGGACCTCTACAGCGCCGGTGTGACGCTCTACTTTCTGCTCAGCGGCCACTACCCCCACGGCGAAATCGAAGCCTTTCAACGTCCGCGCTTCGGTGCCCCGGTGGCCGTCAGCCGGTATCGGCCCGATGTGCCGCAATGGCTGGTGCACAACCTGGACAAGGCACTGGCCAACGACCCGACGCAACGCTATGAGACGGCGGAAGAATGGTTATTGGCGTTGCAACAGGGCGAACACCAACCGCTCGCGCGACCACGGCCGTTGCTGGAGCGGGAACCATTGAAAGTCTGGCGCGGGCTGGCCCTCGTCTCGCTGCTGATAAACATGCTGCTGCTCGCGTGGCTATTACACACATGAATGAGCCAATCGATTGCCGTAGGCGCGAGCTTGCTCGCCAAGGCGCTGCCAGCCCCCCGCCAATGGCGCAGGCCGAAGCACGCTTGGCCAGCAAGCTGGCGGCTTCAACCCCTATTTCGGAGGATCTGCAATGAGCGCAAAAGTCTGGCTGGTGGGCGCCGGCCCCGGTGACCCGGAACTGATGACCCTCAAAGCCGTGCGCGCGCTGAATGCCGCGCAGGTGGTAATGATCGACGACCTGGTCAACCCGGCTGTGCTTGAGCATTGCCCCAACGCCAAGGTCATTCCCGTCGGTAAACGCGGCGGCTGCCGTTCCACCCCGCAGGCCTTTATTCATCGGCTGATGCTGCGCTACGCCCGCCAGGGGTATTGCGTGGTGCGGCTCAAAGGCGGCGACCCGTGCATATTTGGCCGAGGCAGTGAGGAAGCGGACTGGCTGCAGGCCCACGGCATTGAAGTGGAGCTGGTGAACGGCATCACCGCGGGGTTGGCGGGTGCGACCCAGTGCGGCATTCCGCTAACGCTGCGCGGCGTGGCCCGTGGTGTAACGCTGGTGACGGCGCACACGCAAGATGACAGCAGCCTGAATTGGCGGGCGCTGGCCCAGAGCGGCACCACATTGGTGATTTATATGGGCGTGGCGAAACTGGAAGAGGTTCAGCAAGAGTTGCTGGCCGGTGGCCTGCCGGCAGGCACGCCAGTGGCGATGATCGAAAACGCCTCGTTGCCCCAGCAGCGCGAGTGCCGCAGTGATTTGGCGGGAATGCGGGAAGCGGCGTTGGCATTTGAGCTCAAGGCGCCGGCGGTGATGGTAATCGGCGAGGTAGCAGCTTTGGGCGTCAAGGCGGCAGTGGATAGGCAAGCCACGGCGTAGGCGTTGCTCTTGCCCAACAATGACCCATAACAGGGCCCCGACTTACCCCGACCAAAAAACCTGAACCGCCCCCTGGCACCTTAAGTCCGAACTAGTACTGGGCGCGCCGTGCGCCCGTCTAACTTACTAGGGAGGACTACCCATGCTTACTGTCGTGAAAGGAAACCCCAGCCACCTCAGAAAGCCCTGCTAGCCCATGGCCGCCATTCGAATCGGGATATCCGGCTGGCGTTACGGCCCCTGGCGCGGCGAGTTCTACCCCAAGGGCCTAGTGCAGAAAAAAGAGCTCAAGTTCGCCTCGCGTGCGGTCAACAGTATCGAAATCAACGGCTCGTTTTACGCCCTGCAAACCCCGGAACGCTATCGCAACTGGGCCGCAGATACGCCGGACGACTTTGTTTTCAGCATCAAGGCGCCGCGCCTGATTACCCACATCAAGCGTCTGCGCGATGTTGAAAAACCGCTGGCCAATTTCTTCGCCTCCGGCCTTGGCCAGTTAAATGGCCGGCTTGGGCCAATTCTTTGGCAATTTCCGCCCAGCTTTAAATTCGACGCGGCGCTGATTGAAGACTTTTTCCAGCAACTGCCCAGCAGCCGCCGCGCCGCCAAGCGCCTGGCCAGCCACAGCGATGAGCGCCGCCAGGTAGAGGGCTATATGGATTGGCCCGGCCAAGAGCCACTGCGCCACGCCATGGAAATTCGCCACGACAGTTTTGTCGACGACGCCTTTGTCAGCCTGCTACGCGAACACAACGTCGCGCTGGTGATAGCTGATGCCGCGAAGAAATGGCCGTACGCCGAAGACCTCACCAGCGACTTCGTTTATATGCGCCTGCACGGCGACAAGAAGCTTTATAGCAGCGGCTATTCGGCGGCCGCGCTGGAGCGCTGGCATGAGCGCATCGACGCCTGGACCCACGGCAAACAGCCCTCCGACGCTCACCTGATCAGCCCGGACAGCAAACCCACACGCGGTGCACGGGACGTGTACTGCTACTTCGACAACGACATCAAAACCCGCGCGCCCTTCGATGCGCACGCATTGCTGCAGTCGTTCGACCTCACCGCCGCGCTGGCCACACGGCCCGGTGTGTTACCGCAAGGAATCGAGTTATGAGTACCGTCACCTCCGTGCCTCTGCCCGTCAATCAGTTACGGCCAGCTGTGCACAGCCTGCGCATTCTCACGGTGAACATGCACAAGGGTTTTACCGTGTTCAACCGGCGCTTCATCCTGCCGGAGCTGCGCGATGCGGTGCGCACCATGGAAGCCGACCTAGTGTTTTTGCAGGAGGTGCACGGCACCCATCAAACCCATGCCAAGCGCTACAGCAACTGGCCACCGACGCCGCAGTACGAGTTTCTGGCCGACAGCATGTGGCCGCAGTTCGCCTACGGGCGCAACGCGGTGTACCCCGACGGCGACCATGGCAACGCACTGCTGTCCAAATTCCCGATTCTGCGCCACGACAACCTCGATGTGTCGGTCGGTGTGCACGAGCAACGCGGCCTGCTCCACAGCGTGCTGGATGTACCGGGCCATCGCGAAGTGCACGCCATTTGCGTGCACTTGGGCCTGCGTGAAGCGCACCGGCAAAAGCAGTTGGAGCTGCTCTGTGCCCTGCTTGATGCTCTGCCCCAGGACGCCCCAGTGATCGTGGCCGGCGACTTCAATGACTGGCGCCTGCGCGCCGATAGCGTGCTGGCCAAAGCTGGCATGCAGGAAGTGTTCATGCAGCATTACGGCATGCCGGCGCGCAGCTTTCCGGCGCGTTGGCCGCTGTTGTGCCTGGACCGTATTTATATCCGCAACGCCAAGAGCCATGAGCCGCAGGTGTTGTCGACCCGGCCGTGGTCGCACTTGTCCGACCACGCCCCCCTGGCTGTGGAGGTACGCCTATGAACTACGAGTGGCGCGAAGGCAATGAAGTACAGCTGCTGATCAACGGCGAGGCGTTTTTTCCCCGTGTGTTTGCTTGCATTCAGGCGGCACGCAAAGAGGTACTGCTGGAGACCTTTATCATTTATGAAGACAAGGTCGGCAAGGAGCTGCAGAAGGTTTTGATTGCCGCTGCCAAACGCGGCGTCCACGTGGAAGTGACGGTGGATGGCTACGGCACCGCCGACCTGGGTGCGCCCTATGTGGCCGCGCTTACCGAGGCTGGGGTCAAGCTCAATGTCTTTGACCCGCGTCCGCGCGTCCTGGGCATGCGCACCAACCTGTTTCGCCGCCTGCACCGCAAGATTGTGGTGGTGGATGCGGAGACGGCGTTTGTAGGGGGCATCAACTTCTGCGCCGATCACCTGGCTGACTTCGGCCCCATGGCCAAGCAGGACTACGCCGTGCAAGTGCGCGGCCCCATTGTCACCGACGTGCACCGCGCCGCCCTTGAACTGCTGGCCGTGCGCCGTGGCGAGCGGCCCGGCAAGCAGCCGTTGTCACCGGCCAACCATTTTCGCGGCAATGTGCGCATGCGCATGTCGCTGCGCGACAACGATCAGTACCCCAACTGCATCGAAGCTGAATATATGCAGGCCATACGCTCGGCCAACTACCGGCTGGTGGTGGCCAATGCGTACTTTTTCCCGGGCTACCGGCTGTTGCGCGAGCTGCGTAATGCGGCGCGCCGTGGCGTGAAGGTCACCCTGGTGATGCAAGGTATGCCCGATATGCCAATCGTGCGCCTGTGCACTCGCCTGCTTTACAACTACTTGCTGCGTGACGGCGTGGTGATTCACGAGTACTGCCAGCGCCCCCTGCACGGCAAGGTGGCCCTGGCAGACCATGAATGGGCCACGGTGGGTTCCAGCAACCTCGACCCGCTGAGCCTGTCGCTGAACCTGGAGGCCAACCTCATCATTCGCGACCACACCTTCAACCAGCAACTGCACGACCACCTCACCGACCTTGGCGCCAACAAATGCAAGAAGGTCACGCTGGAACGCGTGATGCGCGGCTACTGGTGGCGCGCGCCGATCATCTTCTTAACCTTTCACTTTCTGCGCCACTTCCCTGCCATTGCCGGGTGGTTTCCCGCGCATTCGCCACGGCTAAAACCGCTGACCGTGGACGACGCCGTGGGTGTTGTCGAGGAACCCGTCGCATCTGCCTGTAACGCCGAGGAAAGCCGATGACCTCCGACAGCGTGACCGCCGAGCAAAGCCAACCGCAGCCGGCCTGGAAGGTGTGGGGCAAACGCCTGCTGAATATTTTCTTCTTCTGCCTGGTGCCGGTGTTGCTGTACCTGCTGGTGCGCAACCTCAACTGGCAGGAAGTGAAAACCGCGCTGCACGCCTACAGCGCGCAGACGCTGTTGCTGGCGCTGGCTGCCAGCGCCGCCAGTTACGCGGTGTACAGCTGCTTCGACTTGATTGGCAGCCACTACACCGAACACAAGCTGCCGGCGCGGCAAACCATCCCCGTCACCTTCGTGTGCTACGCCTTCAACCTCAACCTGAGTTCCTGGGTGGGTGGCATTGCCATGCGCTACCGCCTGTATTCGCGGTTGGGGCTGGATGTACCGACCATCACCAAGGTCATCAGCATCAGCCTGCTGACCAACTGGTTGGGCTATATCCTGCTGGCCGGCGGGGTGTTTTCCCTGCGGCTGGTGGATTTGCCCGCGCACTGGAAAATAGGCGAGACCACCCTGCAATACATTGGTTTTGGGTTATTGGTGGCCGCGTTCGTTTACCTGTTCGCCTGCAAATTCAGCAAGCGGCGTAACTGGCATTTCGGCAAACAGGAAATCACCTTGCCGAGTCTGCGCATGGCGTCTGCGCAGATCGTATTGGGCACGCTGAATTGGGGGTTGATGGCGGCGATGATCTTTATTCTGCTGCCGGACAAGGTGTCGTATTGGGACATTCTCGGCATCCTGCTGATCAGCAGCATTGCCGGGGTGGTTACCCATATTCCGGCCGGGCTCGGGGTGCTGGAGGCAGTGTTTTTGGCGTTGCTGCAGCATCAGGTGGACAAGGGCAGTATCGTTGCAGCGTTGATTGGGTATCGGGTGATTTACTTTTTGATTCCGTTGGCGGTGGCGGTGGTGGTGTATGCGGTGCTTGAGAAGCGGGCGAAGCATATTCGGACTTCGCAGGATGAGTAGGGGCGTGCGTGAAAACTCCCTCGCTGCGTCGTTGCTCCAGGCCGAGCTGAAGGCGACTATTCGCGCAACGGCTATCCGCCGAATCGGCGCGGTTTTTGTGGGAGAGGCTTCAGCCTCGATGCTTTTTAAGCGGTATTTTGGCTATCGTTGTTCTTCTTCGTTACCGCGTGTGCTGAACGTTTTGTTTCGCGCCTTACGCGCGAGTTTCTTTTTCCAATCGTTGGAATGCCGCACCATAAAAAAGAAACCAAAAAATCTTGCCCCTACCTGGGCCCTACGCTTCGCTTCGGGTCCCCTCCCTCCGTCGTCGCTCCAGGGGCCGGGCTGAAGGGCCATCCATGGCCCTCATCCCTCTGCGCGTCTCCCGGCCGCTACGACCCCTTACACAACGACTCCGCTCGGCCTGGCGCTCAAGGGGCGGGTAGATCACAAGCGATAGATCACAAGCCAGATCAACAGCCCCTCACCCCCGGCCCCTCTCCCGCACGCGGGCGAGGGGTGACTTATGGCGACGATCGCATTTGATTTTGTAGGAGCCAGCTTGCTGGCGAACCCTGCAAACGCAGGTCGCGAATCACCTTTTCCAGGGTTCGCCAGCAAGCTGGCTC
>NZ_BSFN01000017.1 GCF_027922365.1 Pseudomonas turukhanskensis | reverse complement strand
CAGCTTCAGCAGTTTGACCAGCGTGTCCGGGCCGTTGAGCACCCAGACCTTGGCACCGGCCACCGTCTCCTGGATTTCCCGCCGCCACTTGTAGACTAGATGTGGCGGCGAGAGCACCAGGGTACGGCGGTAACCTTCGGCGTTGAGCACGGCGGCGGTAGCAATGCCCACGGTCGTCTTGCCGCAGCCCATTTCGCCATTGACGATCGCCGCACGCTCGCCACGATCGATCAGCAGTTCGGCGACGGCGTGGACCACATCGGCTTGCGCCGCGAACAACTGCCGCTTGAGGCCGGTGACGATGATTTTCCGATGCACCCGCGCTTGACCGGTGTAGACCGGTGGATTGG
Source organism: Pseudomonas turukhanskensis (assembly GCF_027922365.1). Taxonomy (GTDB): domain Bacteria; phylum Pseudomonadota; class Gammaproteobacteria; order Pseudomonadales; family Pseudomonadaceae; genus Aquipseudomonas; species Aquipseudomonas turukhanskensis. Next base: position 97,914 of record NZ_BSFN01000017.1, on the reverse strand, counting down.
CGCGGTTGAGCGAGTCGAGCAGCTCGTCGCCGAACTCGGACACGAAGTCCTGCAGGCTGAGTGTGAGGGGAGAGGCCGCGGCTTCAAGCAGGCCACCCTGTACAGCGGTAGCGGGAACAGTTTCAAGATCGAGGGACATGGTGATGCTCCAAAGAACATGGGGCATGCACCTCCCCCGTGGGGCGATGGCATGCCCCTGGGTGGGAAGAGAAGAACGGCGTGAGGCCGCTGGATGTGGATCAGTATTCGCTGGGCAACAGCAGCGTGGTGACGCTGCGATCCCATTCAGTGATGATCCAGAGCTTCAGGTCGCGCGTGACCTGATAGGACGAGAACAGCCGATCTTCGCCGGACTGCAATGCGGCATCGTTCTGCCGCCGGTCGTCGTCACTGAGATCTCCCCAGTCACCATTGAGATGGCGCTGGAGATAAGGCGTGGGGTTGAATATCCCCCGTTGAACCAAGTCATTCACGCCTGCGGTCATGACCATATGTCCAGCCCGAAAACGTGATTGGGACAGAACTACGAGTGCCATGGTGATTACCTCTTGTGGAAGAGGGGCCACGGCACCCCATCGGGGTGATGTGACCCCGATGGGTGAAGGCAAGCGCTGGCGGCTTGCGTTGAAACAACGTCTGTACGTCCCGAGTCAGTTCTCGGTCGGCAGTACGATGTGCGTTGCGCTGCGATCCGCCTCGGTGAGGATGCGGATACTCAGTTCGCGTGTGACTACATAAAACGAATCGAGGCGATCGCTCGACAGCAGCGCGGCATTGTTTTCCTGCCACCTGTCGTCCGCGACATCGCCCCAGTCACCGCGCGCGTGGCGCTGGAAGTACGGCAGCGGATCGAGCCGGCCTTCGCGCATCAGTCGGTCGACGTCTGCGCTGAAGATCAATGCACCGATCGGGAACAACAGCTTGCGGCCGCCATTGTCATGGGCATCGGATGCCATGGTTTTCTCCTTCAGTGATGAAGGGCCACGGCACCCCAACGGAGTGATGTGACCCCGGTGGGTGGATGAAAATGACGGCGAACCGTCAGGGAACAGCGATCAGCGAATGGTCAGCACTTCCCCCAAAGTCGGGGAGTCGGGCGTCATGTCCCAGGCGCGGATGACGGGTACGAACTTGTCGGTGAGGATGCGCGTCTCGGCGACGGAGCCGTCGTCGCGTTCTGTGTATTGCGTCTGGAGCGTTTTCTCCTTGTGGGTATCACCTTTGACGACGAGCACGCGCCCGGTCTTGGATTGCACGACGCCTGAAATCGCGCCTGCGGCCAGGGCCAGGGCGAGATGCCAGTGCGACAAGGCCCGCGCTGGCGGCCGCAACGACTGCTGCGCGGCGCCGAGGTGGGTATCGAGCGTTGGCCAGAGTCCTTGCAGCCGGCTGACTTCATCGGCGAACTGCTCGGGTTCCATCGTCACGCGGTAGAAGTGCTCCGGCTCGGCCAAGGCGGCTGGGACGCTGTACGGCATGAACGGCCATTCGAGCGGCAGTTCCTCGGCGTCGGCATCGCCTTGCCCGATCTGCAACAGCAGCACGCGCATGGCCTTGACCGATTCCGATGCCTGGTCGCGCTGGCGAATCCGCCGACCGAAGATCACTGTTTGCCGGAATTGCTTATCCACGGCTTGGTACACGCGCAGGTCGGCGAAGTGGTGCGTCAGCCATCCGACCAGCTCGGCATCGAGCACGTAGGACGGCACAATGAATACCAGCACGCCGCCGTACTGCAGCAGCGGTAGAGAACGCTGGTAGAACAGCTTTTCCAGCCTGGCGCGACCCTTGCCGTCGTAGCCGATGTTACCGTTGGCGTCCTTAGACAGATCGCCGTAGGGCGGATTGAGCCACAGCAGGCCGAAGCACTGTCGGCTGATCAGCGTATCCATCAGGTCACCGTGAATGCACCGATCGACCAGTTGCCGGGCGTGGCGCGCACGCTCGGCGTCGTATTCGACGGCGAACGCCTGGACCTGTTCACGCCCGAGGGCATGCGCAGCTTCGGCGATCGCCACGCCTTCGCCGGCGCAGGGATCGAGGATGCACATAGGCCCGCCTCCGGGCGCGAGTGCGGCGAGTGCTCTTTCGAGCGTGGTTTCATCCGTGGGAAAGTATCCGTTCTTGACGAAGTTGCGGGCGAGCCGCGGGAACATGAGTGCCATCGGAGTCTCCTGGGCGATGTCGATGAAAGGAAGCAGACATGCGCACGCGCATGTCTGCTGGATAACCCTCAAGCCACTGCCGCGAACGGCAGGGTGAAGAAGGTGTCGCTCTTGGAAATGAGCTCGTGCGCGGTGAGGGTGCCGTGTCGGATCAGGTCGCCCAGTGCCTGGGTGAGTGCGGGAACGTCCATCGCCAGGTGGTAGCCGTCGAGCGGGCCGATGGCCAACGGCAAGCGATGGAGCATGTCGTGTGCACGTAGGTGAGCCAGCACCTGATCTTGCCAATGGTCGAGCAAGGGGAGCGGGCAGGTATCGCGCACTAGCCGCCAGAGGCGAGCGGTGGGATCGATGGTGGAGCGCGGCAGCAGCGCAAGTGCGCTGGCGTTGCTCTTGTCCGGGCGCGTGCAGCGGCGGTCGAACAGCCAGAGGTTGACCATCGAGCCGAACAACGTGCGCCGGTAGGCGCGCGTCATGCGTTTTTCCAGGCGATCGACGCTGCCGATGAAAAGCGGGATCGACGAGCCCTGTGCCGTGACGAGGTGGAACTGGTCGAGTCCGTCCGCGTCGCGACCCAAGGTCAATCGGGCGATGAACTGCTGGATGGCGGTGTCTCGCGCCCAGAGGGAGACGAAGACCAGGTTGCCCTGATCGTCACCGACGCAGGCGTCGGCCATCAGGTCCGGGCATTCGTCGATGCGATACAGCGTTGCAGGTGATGAAAGTGCAGGCATGGTGATGTCCTCGATGAACTAGGGGCAGCCTTGCCCGCAGGGGCAGGCACTGCCCCGTGGGGTGGATACGGAACTGGCTCGAAGTCCCAGTTGTGGGTTGAAGCGAAGCACCGCACTCGGTGTGGTGAAAGTCACGCTGCCTGCAGGTCAGGCTGCCGGTTCCACTGCTGCGACTTGAAGTCGAGCGCGTAGCCCAGCGCACCCAAGCGCGCGATTTGTGCGCGTAGCGTGCGCCGGTCGATGCTCGAGTCCAGTTTTACTGACTCGGCCAGCGGCCACAGCAGGCCGAACAATGCGGCATCGTCGCTGTCGGCAGCGCTGGAGGCAGCTAACGTAGCGGATGGCGTATCCACGCCGAAGGGCGTGGTATCGACCAGTGGGTCGCTAGATGCCTGCACGGGGGCAGGTGCGGGCTGCGGTGTTGCAGTCGGTGTCGCCACCGCTTGCGTGCCCAGCTCTTCATCGAGCGGATCGACGTCCTGGGAGACGAAGCCGCGTGCTTCGTCGCGGCTCAGCTTGTCGATGCCCGAGAGCGTCATTCCATCCAGGTTGGCGCGGATCTCGAACCGCATGCCGCCGCCGGTGGGATAGGCCTTCGGGTAGATGTACCTGATGACGAACTCCCCGTCGTACTTGCCTTCGGGGTATTGCTCCAGTTCCGCATCCTTCACCTCGAACACACCAAGGTGCGTGGTGAGGCGACCGACCGTGAACGGGCCGTTGCGGCCGCGAATCGTGCGCAGCGTGAGCTGGCCCGGAACGATGATGGGTGAGGCTGCCCGAGGGGCTACCGTGGAATCCATGGTGTTTCTCCTTGTGTGGATGGGATGAAGAAGGCGACCACCTGGTCAGAAACCAGGTGGCGTGCCGTTGGTGGAACGAGCAAGCGGCGTCAGGCCTTGAGTTGGCGCATGCCTTCGGCAAGCATCCACAGCGCGCGGTTGAGCCGCAGGTTCTGGTCGATCCCCTGGACCGGCCGAGTACGCTGGCGTCGACCCTGGGCGCTACGTCCGTTCAAACCTCCTTTGACGAGGTTTTCCTGGATGCGATTGAACGTGGTCCACAGGTCGCTACCCCGGTCGTCGAAGCGGCGGGGCATCAATACCTGAGCCTCGGTGACCGGCGTCACCTTGTCTGGCGCGTCGTATTTGAGTGACAACGCAGAGCGGGCCAACACGTCCTGCTCGCCCTCGTCCAGGGTGATGATGCGCATGGCGTCGCGGGACTCCTGAACCCGCTCGAAGCCTTTCAGGACTTCGTAGGCGCCTTCGATTACTTGCTGCGCGACATTGCCTTTGTGGGGCACGCGCACGTCGGCCAGGGTGTCACCGCAGACCAATCCGTTGTGGCAGACGAACCTGAACATGCCGGCGAGCATCTGGTAACTGCTGGTGCCGTCGTGCGAGTTGAGCAAGATGATTTCATTCGCTTCGTCGCCGTTGATCTGGCTGGCGTGGCGAAGACGGAGCATGTGCTTGGTGTATTCGCGGCGGTCCTCGTGACGCACGCGGGTCTGGCACACCATGAAGGGTAGGAACCCTTCGCTGCGCAGCTCGGCGAGCACGGAAGCGGTGGGGATATAGCTGTACCGCTCGGATCGGCTTTCATGCGGGGTTTCCGCGAAGATAGACGGGACCACCGAGCGAATCTGATCGTCCGACAAGGGACGGTCTGCGCGCAGTATCGGAGAACGGGGCGCAAAACGAGAGGCGAGTTGCATGGCTGACTCCTTGAACAGTACGGCAATCGGCGCGCGGAGGCGGGCAGCCCGGCACGGGTGATTGCATTGGATGAAAAGCCCCGCGAGCGGGACGGGGTGGAAAACAGCTCGATCGCATGCCACCGACACCGAGGTGCCGGGGCATGGACGAGGGATGAAGGACAAGGTCCAGGACGGGCCTCGCGGGCTAGAACGAAGCCGCCAGAGCGGGCTCCTCAGTAGGGGACTGCTCGGATTCGCTGGATTGCGGACCCTCGTTTTCGTCCTCGGCGGCAACCGTTTCTTCGGGCGCAGGTGCGTCTTCGGTGACGGGAACCTCGGACTTCAGCGGGTAGACCTGCTCGCCATCGACCTTGACCAGGCCGATGTGGACGAGCTTGGACTCCAGCGTGGCAGCCGCTTCACCGGCCTTCTCGCCCTTGGTGCGCAGGTACGGATCGGCCCGCATGTCGTTGAGCTTGAAGGCGATCAGCACCTTCTTCTCGGCTTCGACGGCCTGGACGCAGCGACGCACCAGGTGCTGGGCATCCGTGTCGGTGACGATGGTCTCGATGTAGCGATAGTCCGGATCATCGACCGGCCCGGCCAGCACAGCGATGGAGCATGCCAGGAACGGATCGCCATCTTTCGGTGTGACGTCCTTGGGACGGTTCAGGTAGCCGATACCGTGGGTGATCAGTTCATGCTGTTCGACTTGTACCAGCTCGGCGCGGTCGATCAACTCCGCCTTCAGCAGACGGGCCTTGAGACTGGCAGCGGCCTTGCCTTTGTGCTCACCGCTGGGACGGATGAAGGGATCAACCCAGAGGTCGCCCAGGCGGAAGCGCACCAGCGGGCGATGCTTGGGATCATCGACACCGATGTAGTTCTGGACCAGCTTCTTGGCTTCGGTCCCGGAGACCTTCACGTCGAAGTAGCGCAGAATCGGGTCATTGGCAGGACCGACCAGCGCGGCGATGGTGCAGGCGAGGAAGGGTTGCGCCTTGCGGCCGCCTTTCACCGGTACCTCACGGGCACGCTGGATGTAGCCGATGCCGGAGGTGTGGATGTCGAAGTACGACTTCTGGTTGGAAGGAGTGTGGGTCATGGTGAATCTCCATTAACTTGAGAACAAGAAAGCGGAGACACACCGACCCAGGGCGGGGAGGTGCGTAACCCCGCGGTGGGTTGAGGAACATCTGCATCCACCACCGGCAAGCCGGTAGTCGTTCGCGCGAGGGATGCGGTGCGAACGGGGTCGGTCACACGGGGGAACCGTGGGCAGCCTTGAGGACCGAAGCTGCCTGGCATGTCGCTGACGACGTCAGCGGAACATGAGGTGAGCCTGGCGCTGTGCGATGTCCCCGGCCAGGGGGAATCGGCTACTGCCGGTGACCTTATTCGTCAGTCGACGCAATATCCCCGAGATCAAAAAGATTGGCTGCTGGGTTCAAATTGCCGATACTGACAATGAGCCAGTATTGATTTAGAGGGGCGATCAGATCTGATGGCAAGGAAGCGAAGAAACAAATCTGAAATTTCTGGGGTGGCTATCCTCGGAGCCCTGTTCTTGGGAGCGATTGCCTCCATCCCCAAAGAGGCATGGATTGCTCTTGCTGGAGTCGGGGTTATCGGCTTCGGCGTATGGCTGATAGTAAAAGCCAATAGCAACTCACCCAAAAACGTCGCCCCGCAGCCTCATCCACAGCACCGCGCGCCATCTTCGCGAACTCAGTCGCGAACGGCAGAGATTGATCAAAACCATGGCCTGGTGTTTTCTCTGGACGAGGTCGAGATTCAAGATCATGCCTATACAGGTCGCTCTCAGAAGTTGGTGCCTGCTGCGGATGAGCATGTAAGAAAGCAAGTGGAGTCAGAACTTTTCACGGTTACCCTCGAGGTCTCGAAGCCATCCTCATATCGCCTGCCGAGTGCGCCGGCGACACTGATGGATGAAAAGGTCCGCTGGATTCCGGCCGGTGAGCTCGTTGAGGTAGCCGGAGAAAAGATTCCAGGCGGCATGATCTATGTCGGTACCGGGCGAGCTGATCGTTATGCTGCACCCGAGCCATCTTTGATCAACCCCAAGCTCAAGGTTGCACGTGGTGTTGTCGACATCGCCGAGCGGCTGACTGGCTACTGGTCCAGTTACGACTCGATTTCCGCCGAGGCGCGGCGCGCCTACTTGCAATGGCTGTCCAGTGGGCGGAAAGCACCTCATGCCAATATCGGCTACGTATTCCTGTTCTTCTACGGTCTTGAGCGGCGAGTATTCGTTGATGCGAAGAGCGATCCCAATGCCGCCTCCGAAATCGCCAGCATCGTGTCGGAAGTCGAGCGCCTTCTTGTCATCTATGGGGGGAGCGGTTCATTCAGCAACTACGCCGGTCGGTTTCTCGCGTTTCTGCGCATGGGTGAGACCCCGCCGAGAAGTTATTTGGCACCGCCTCCGGAGAATCAGGCTTACGGTTATGAAATGCCCATTGAATTGCGTATTGGCCTGGGGCAGCTAGCTACCGACAAGCAGCGTGTGCCTGCCACATGGGCCTTGTCCTGGGCGCTGGCGGATCACAGTATTGGCAAACGGACGCCTGTGAGCCGTTGCCAGGACGCCTTCGCTGCGTTGTTCAAGATCAAGTATGAGCAGCTTCATGGCGACGGCATGGTTCTGCCGCTGAACAAGACCAGGTTGAAGTTGCAGTACAACGCAGCGTCGGCTGCCTTGCCGGCTCAAACTCTCGAGGGGTTCGGTGATATCCCCGACGTAACAGCAACTTCAACACCCCGTAAAAAACTTCAGCAGATAGTCGACGAATGCACGACGGAGCTGGAGCCCTACAGCCGATACCTAGGTCGTAATCCCGATACCCCCGATGCTTTGGAAGGCTTGCTGCAGCTTCCCATCATGCTGTGGCCGGCGGCTGCGCGTGCCGAGTTGGATGCGCTGAAGCAGCGCATAGGCGACGGCATGGTGGTCATGAGTTTTGGCGAACTGGCGGGGCGACTGAGAAGTGCCGGTGCCCTTTCGCGGGACAAGGTGATCGCGCTGGCGCGCGCGTTGGAGTCATTGCATATCGGCATTGAGCCGGATGTATTAGCCGGCAGCAAAACACCTAAGGCGGAAGATACCGTAGCGCTGTTTGCCACCCAGATAGAAGACGGGGATCTACGAGCATCTCCCGCTTACAATGCTGCCTCGGTCACCTTGGATCTAGCCAGTGCCGTTGCGGCGGCGGATGGCGACACATCTCCAGAAGAGATCATGCTGCTGTCCCGTCACGTCGATTCCTGGAACCACTTGAGTGGGGCACATCGCAAGCGCCTGAAGGCCCATCTCCGTCTACAGCTCAACCAGCCGCCGACCTTGCAAAGCCTGAAGAAAAAGCTGGAGCCGTTGGCCAGTTCGGCGAAGAGAACCGTGGCGGCGTTCCTTGCCCACTTAGCTCAAGCCGATGGCGAGGTCAGCCCTGCGGAAGTGAAGTTGCTTGAGCGTGTCTACAAGGCTCTGCAACTGGATTCCCAGCTCCTATACGGCGACCTCCATGTGGCAGCTAGTGGCGCGTCGACGAGCACTGCTCCTACGGTTGCGTCGATACCACCTTCCTTCGCATCGCCAGCATCGGTGACTGGCTTCGCGCTGGATCATGATCGGATTGCCCAACTGCAACGTGAAACCGAGCAGGTGTCGGCGTTACTGGCCCAAGTTTTCGTGGATGAGCAAATCGTCGAGCCTGAGGAACCCGATAACAGTGGCGCTCTGGATGACACTAGCAGCATCTGTGGGCTGGATGCTGATCACTCGGCCTTCCTTCGCTTGCTTGTCTCTCGGATGGAATGGTCACGAGAGGAGTTGGAAGCGGTGGCCAGCGATATGGATCTCATGCTCGATGGCGCGCTTGAGCACATCAACGACATGGCCTTCGAGCATTTCGATATGCCTATTACCGAAGGTGAAGATCCCCTCGAGATCAATCCTGACATCATGGGAAAACTACCGTTATGAGCAGCATCAGAGCCAAAGATCGCGATGCGGTTATTCAGTCCCTTCGTGCGGGAGTCGTTCCGCGGGCAGGTCAACACCTGATCCAGGTGGGTAGGGTTGGTGAGCTGGAAGCGCTCATTCGTGATGTCGAGCGCTTGACCGAGAGCGGTTCAGCGTTTCGAGTTGTGATTGGTGAGTACGGCGCGGGAAAGACCTTTTTCCTGAATCTTGTGCGCTCCATTGCGATGGAGCGCAAGCTCGTGACCATGCATGCGGATTTGAATCCCGATCGCCGGCTCCATGCCTCTGGTGGCCAGGCTCGCTCGCTTTATGCTGAGCTGGCGAAAAACATGTCCACGCGTACAAAGCCTGATGGCGGAGCCTTGCAGGGCATTGTCGAAAGGTTTATTTCCCAGGCCAAGAGCGAGGCCAAGGCGTCCGGTAAGGACAGCGAGGCGGTGATACGCGAACAATTGGGCCAATTGACCGAGATGGTCAACGGCTATGATTTCGCTGATGTGATCGCGGCCTATTGCAAGGGCTTCGAGGAGGGCAACGAGCAGCTCAAGGCCGACGCCATCCGCTGGTTGCGGGGTGAGTTCACCACCAAAACCGACGCGCGTGCTGCCTTGGGGGTACGCACAGTCATCGACGATGCTTCCGTCTATGATCAGCTCAAACTCCTGGCTCGGTTTGTCCGCTTGGCAGGCTTTGAGGGGTTGATGGTTTGCCTGGATGAGCTGGTCAATCTCTATAAGCTAGCTAATACCCAGGCACGTAACGCCAACTACGAACAGATCCTGCGCATCCTCAACGACTCCTTGCAGGGTTCTGCCGAAGGCCTTGGATTCGTGCTCGGAGGCACCCCCGAATTCCTGATGGATACCCGCCGCGGCTTGTACAGCTATCCGGCCTTGCAGTCGCGTCTGGCCGAAAACAGTTTCGCCAAGTCTGGGTTGGTGGACCTGTCAGGACCGGTCATCCGCCTGGCGAGCCTGACACCCGAAGACTTCTATGTGCTTCTCCAGAAGCTGCGCCATGTCTACGCCTCGGGCGACAGCGCACGCTACCTCCTGCCTGACGAGGCGCTGCCTTTGTTCATGGCGCATTGCAACCAACGGTTGGGGGATGCCTATTTCCGTACACCCCGCACAACTATCACTGCATTCATCAACTTGCTGGCCGTGCTGGAGCAGAACCCGGGCGCGGACTGGAGACATTTGTTGGGGGCTGTGGAGCTGAGCCCGGATAGAGGCGGCGAGGCCGATACTCAAGTAAATGCCGACGATGAACTTGCAACCTTCCAGCTCTGAGTCGGAGGGCTTTAGCCTTCTTGACTCCCGAATTCAGCGCTGGATCTGGATGGAAGGCTGGACCTCACTACGTGATGCCCAGGAGCGGGCCATCCCCGCACTACTCGGTGCTGATCAGGACGTCATCATCGCCGCGGCGACGGCGGCCGGTAAAACCGAGGCCGCATTCCTACCCATTCTGACGAACCTGCTGAAGCAGCAGGAACCGCCAGGCTCAGTGCTTTACATCAGTCCGCTCAAGGCACTGATCAATGACCAATGGGAGCGATTGAGCACGCTATGCGACGAACTCGAGATTCCCGTCATTGCCTGGCACGGCGATATCTCGTCGAGCCGCAAGCACCGCTTTCTCAAGTCCCCCGAAGGCGTGCTGTTGATCACACCAGAGTCTCTTGAGGCCCTGTTCGTTAACCGGGGGACGAGCCTGCCCGGAATTTTCGCGAACCTGCGCTACCTCGTGATCGATGAGCTGCATGCCTTTATCGGCAGTGAGCGAGGCAAGCAACTGCAGTCCTTGATGCATCGGGTGGAGCAGGTGATCGGACGCCCTCTCCCGAGAATAGGTTTGTCAGCCACATTGGGCGACATGATGCTGGCTGCTACCTTCTTGCGCCCAGCTTCCCCGAGCAAGGTGACGGTGATCGAATCGAAAGGTTCGGGGCAAATTCTGAAAGTTCAGATCAGGGGCTTTCAGGAACCAGAGAAAGGCACACCCCAACAGCCCGAAAAGGAGGAGAGCCCAGAAGACGAATCGGATTCAGATCACACAATTGCCGAGCACCTCTTCCAGGTGCTGCGGGGAAGCAACAACTTGGTGTTCCCTAACAGCAGGACTCAAGTCGAATGGTTTGCTGATCAGCTACGGCGTCGCTGCGAGCAAGACGGTGTACCTAATGAGTTCTGGCCACATCATGGCAGCCTGTCGAAAGATATCAGGGAAGATACCGAGCGGGCCCTCAAAGCGGGAGACCGACCGGCGACGGCGATCTGTACCACCACGCTGGAACTGGGCATCGACATTGGCAGCATCAGAACCGTTGTGCAGATAGGTCCGCCGCCTTCAGTTGCCAGTTTGCGCCAACGTCTTGGACGCTCCGGACGTCGCCCAGGAGAGGCAGCCATCCTGCGTGGATACTGCAAGGAGCGTCGATTGACGGATGACTCTCCAATATCAGATCGCTTGCGCCAAGGATTGGTACAAAGCATCGCGATGATCCGGCTACTGATGAGGGGATGGTTTGAACCGCCAAGAGCGCAGGGCCTGCATTTGTCGACTCTGGTGCAACAATGCCTCTCGGTGATTGCGCAACGAGGTGGTGCCACTGCGGCTGAGTTATGGGGAACGCTAGTACGCAATGGCCCTTTCTTGGCTGTCGAGCAGGACAGCTTTCTGAACCTCCTGCGTGCTTTGGGTGAGCGAGATCTGATCGTTCAGGAGCCTGCCGGGCTCCTGCTGCCTGGTGAGTTAGGTGAGCGGCTGGTCAACCACTACGACTTCTACAGTGCATTCACTAGTAATGAAGAATTCCGAGTTATTTGCGATGGAAGACCCCTTGGGGCCCTGCCTGTCTCGCGACCACTGAGTGCTGAGCAGCGCATCATCTTCGCCGGGCGTCGTTGGCAGGTGATTAACGTTGATACGGAAGGCAAGGTGATTGTCGTCAAACCCTCCCCGGGAGGTGCCCCTCCAGCTTTTGATGGTCTGGCTGCTCGAGTTCACGACAATGTTCGGCAGGAGATGAAAAACGTCCTGCAGGAAGAGGAGCCTTATCCCTACCTTGATCCAGTGGCACAGAGGCTGCTGATGGAGGCGCGGCAAAGCTTTGCTGATCTTGAGTTGGGCCACCAGAGCTTTATTGAGAGCGGAGGAAGAACCTGTCTCTTCATCTGGCAGGGCGATTGGACCAACGACGCCTTGGCCGTTCTTCTGGAGTACGTCGGTTTGCCCACTGAGAACTCAGGGCTAGTCATCGAAGTGCAGGGGGGAGTGGCGTTGCTTGAAAGCAAGCTTCGAGAGGTTGCTGCTTTGAAGGAGCTTAAGGCGAGTACGGTCCTCCAGAATGTGCAGAATATGATCAGGGAGAAGTGGGACTGGGCGCTACCTCCTGAACTGCTCATGCAGTCTTTCGCTACGATGTATCTCGATCTGGAAAAAGCACAGCAGACCGCAGCTCACCTGAGTGGCTTGGAGGATACTGCTTCTCTCTCGTGATTCCACCTGCCAGCGTTCGGCGCAGTCGTGCCAAGCGTAAGGTGGCCTCTACTTTCTTGCCTGTTGCCGCTGACCGAAAACAGACCATGGTGTCCGGGGTAATCCGTTGCTGGCCTGCAGCAGCGTCAGCGCATGCCGGTATTGGTGCGGCCGCCACTGAGCTGATGCAGGTGAGGTGGTCGACCTTGAGCGGGTCGCGGATGCAGTCGTCTCCTGGGGCAGGCCGGCGTCAGTCGGCGAGGAAGGCCGGTGCGGTCTGGATACGGTGTGTACGCGAACGAGGGGGCGGTGCAAACAGAAGAAGCCCCCGCGAGCGGGGGCTGTGGTGGGGGAGAGTCAGCTGTCGCCTGACGTCGGCGGTACTGGCTTGAGGGACAGGTGTGTGGCGGTAGCGGACAGCTCCAAGTCGTCCTCGCTGTTCAGGATGCGGGTGAACACCGTGGATTTCGGGTTGAAGTATTCGCCGAAGTCGTCGCCACCAAGCTCGGTGCGGGCCAGTTCCCACCAGTCGTCGAATGGGTCGACGTCAGGGTTGCAGCCGACAGCGTAGGCGAGCAGCTTCTGGCGTCCGTCCTCGGGACGGCGGTCGCCGCGTTCGGCAAGGAAGTACACGCCCTGGTCTTTGGCCAGGACCACACGGCACTGGTTGGCAACCGCTTCGGCAAGCACGGGACGCAGTTCTGCGCCTTTGAATCGAAGGGACATGGTTGATCTCCTGCTGCTCAGTGACGGACAGGTTTGGAGCCAGACAGGCACTGAACGTGGATGCGTCGCCAGCTTCCATCGTCGATCAGTCGCTCCAGCGTTTCCCCGAGCGAGTCGAAGAACACCTCAGCGACACGTTCGACGAGTTCCCCGTCGCGTCTCAGCTCGATCGCATAGAGATCATCGGCACGTTCGTACAGCAGGGTGACCTGACCCTGGAACTTCGCGGTCGCAACGGTGAAGCTGATTGCCGGAGGCGTCTTGATGATGTCGCTGGGCAGCGGGTCGACGAAGGAGAAGTCCCGTGCGCCGGCATCCACCAGCAAGTGGGTCACGCGGCGGAATCCGTCCGGCGCTGGCAACTGTTCAAGCTGATTGATGAGTTCCTGCAACTCCGGGCAGCGTGGTTGCGGGATCGGCAGCTTGGCCGGTGCTGAACCGAGGATGTGCGTTTGCACCGTATAGGGCGTTCCGTCTGCGGTGTACTCGGTGCGTTCTTCCGGCGTGTCCGCGCGCAGACCGTCGAAACGGCGCCGGACATACGGCTGGACCTGCACCTTGGCGCCTTCAACAGGCACTTCGGTCAGCAGTGAGCGATCGAGCACGGCGAATTCGGCTCGGCCGATCTTGACGATGATGGCTTCGCCGGTGTCGGCGATCACCTTGCCCTCGAACGGTTTCGGGTCGATGTGGAAGCCCCACGTCGAGACCTTGGGTTGGCCGTCGAAGATATTGAACTTGAACGAGCGGACATTGCGGGGTACATGACCGGCAACCAGAACGGGCATTTGTGCGCGGATGGCTTGGGTATCCATGGGAGACTCCTTGATGAAAAAGGGACTCCCGCCCGCAAGGGAGGATGTCCCTTGTGGGGTGGGTGGATGGCGCGACATGCGCGGGAGTAACAGAGCAACCAGTGCGATGAGCCGCACCGCAGCCTCGAAGGTCTCGGCTGCCTGGGCATGCTGCCGGCTACGCCAGCGGACATGAGGACAGCGTGGGGTACGTGTCGGCGTCAGTCGTCCGGAAATCGGTAACGCGCCACTACCGGGTTCGACAAATAAGAAGAGCCCCACATCGGGGTTCAAAGGGTTATTCGTCGTAAAGCATCAGTCCGTCCAGCTCCGGCGCATCGGCATCGAACATGAGCATTCGCGCATCAGCCAGTGCGGCCAGGTGAAGAACCTCGACGAGGGATTGCGGTACGCCCTTGCTCAAGTGTTCCTGCCGCAACTGCTCGGCGGAGATGCCTTCGACGTATTCCAGATTGGTGTCCGTCCAGGGCGTGGCGATCAGCTTCACGCCGAGCGCAGGACTGCACGGAATGTGAAAGGCGACAAACAGGAACCCGGTTGGCGTGGCGATGTCCGCCAGTTCTTCCAGGTAGCGATTCGCATCCTCCGTGATATGTGCGGTGCTGATCTCCCAGCAGCGACTGTAGTGGCCGGTCTCGAAGCGAAGCCGCCGCACGACTTCACGCGCGGCGTCTTCGGCGTAGGTGTCACCGGCATGGACAGGTTGGCCGAAGTCGTCGCCGTTGACGGCATAGACTACGGTTCGGACCACGCCTAGGCTCTGGTACTGTGCGTCCAGGTCGTCAGGTATTTCCTGCCCCTCAGTGATCAGCGCGTAGTCGTCGTTGAAGATGCAGGGGAAACGTGCGACCTCATCGTCAGGCAGATGTGCTTGGCTGGGATGCAGTGGACGCCAGGCCGGCGGGCAGTCGTCTTCGTAGGTGATGAACAGGCTGCGGCTGATGTGCAGATTCTGGTAACCGCGGAGGAAGGGGTTGGGATGACGGGGCATGTTGTCGCTCCTATAGAAATGGAGGGACATGGCCCCAAGGGACGCATGTCCCTCGTGGGGTGTGAGAAAAATGGCGGGGGAGGCCGACTCACCAGCCGTGGTAGTGGAGCAGCAAGTCGGCGATGACCTTGCGGCGTTCGAGATCGAGACCGCCGAGATCGGCAAGCCCCTCGAACTGGCAGCGTTTGAGCAGCGCGCCGCCTTCATCGGCGTTGTAAAAGCTGACCATGGCGGACAGAAACATCCGCTGGCCGCTGCTCAGAACACCCAGGGTGTCGTTGAGCCTCGGCACATTCGGCCGTAGCTCCCACTTGCTCTTGGCTTGCTGCAGCCCTGCGTGGGTGCCATCGCCGAACCACTCGACACCGGCGATTTGGATGCCTCGTTTCCAGGCTTCCAAAAAGGCTGCAGGCGCATTGTCGAAGTGCAGGATCTCCCGCGCGATCTGATCAAGTACGTCTTGGGGTAAAGACTGGTTCATGACGTTCTCCCGATGGGTAGGGTTCAGGGATGGAGGCGCTGTTGCCAGCACCCTGTTGTCAGGGCCTGGTCGGCAGCCTGATACGAGCGGAAGTACTCGACGGGCTCGCGCGAGACCGGGCCGTTTTCGTCGGCGGTGCCGATGAAGTAGCCGGCGGCGCTGTGGCGTACCTGCAGGGGCAGGCTTTTCCCCACGTAGGTCAGGGCCAGATAACCGATGGATTCGGCTCGGGCCTGGGTAGCGCTGGGCGACACGGAAGGTGCATGGGACATGGAAGAACCTCCTCGCTGGAGTGGAGCAAGGCACCGACGCCTTGCAGGCGCTCGTCCGCACGGTGGTGCGAAGCGGACTGGTCGGATCAGCGCGGGGGATTCCGCGGTGCAGCCAGGGACCCGTGCTGCGGGCATGGTGCCGACCGAGGCCGACGACGCATGCAGAGCAGCATCGAGTTGCGTGGGGGCGTGAGTCAGCGGGAAATGGGAAACCGGCGACCTCCCGATTGAGGGAGGGGAAGGTCAGAAGGTGCATTCGTTTATGGGCTCGACGAGGATTCGTCGAGCCGGCGATTTCGGGCAAGCAGGAGAAAGGTGCCGAAGGCCTGGGCCTTCGGCTGTCGAGGAAGACACCACCTGTGAGCTGATGCAGGGATTGGCCGTCGTCAAAGCCACCCGCTGTCGCAGCGATTGCACTCGACCCTTGTCGTGGCTGGGGTCGACATCCTTTGGCACGCATCCGCGTACAAAAGGAACCCGTTGTTCCGCCGGTGGGCGCCGGCACTGAATACCGTTCGACCCGAGGGGTCTCCTGGGGGCTCGTCCGGTCATCGAGACAAGACACCAGGGGACCCTTCGGGACCGCGGAAACAAGCCGAACAGGGTGTCCGTGCAATACGGACTGCAGATCAGTCTGCCTTCACGTCTGACCGGCAAAACGCCGGCGACGGGCACACGTTGCAGAAGGATGGTGCGTGCTGGGTTCCCCGCAGGCGCGAGGTATGCGCATCAACCGTGGTCGATACGATGGGGGAGATGGGCAGCGACCTATTTTGGGATCTGTCGCGGCTTGCGTGTCGCGCTGGCTTGCTGGATGGGCAGGGTGCCTTTGCACTCGGGATAGCTGCGGCAGGACCAGAAGGGACCGGTCTTGCCGGTGCGTTGCCATGTGGCACTGCCACACAGCGGGCAGGCGGGTCCCTCGGGTAGCTTGATGGACAGGGTGGCACCGCGATACTGCTGCACGAGCTGGGTGATCCAGGCGGATTGTTTTTCGACAAAGGTGTCCAGCGTCATGCTGCCAGCTTCGATCATGTCCAGGGCCTGTTCCCAGACTGCGGTGGTGCCGGGATCGGTGATGGCCGTTGGCACTGCATCGATGAGTGTGCAAGCGGCTTCGGAGGCGCGGATGGCGCGTCCTTTCTTGATCAGGTAGCCGCGGTCGAGCAGGCCTTTGATGATGCTGGCGCGTGTCGCCTCGGTACCGATGCCCGTGGTCTCTTTCAGCTTCTGTTTCAAGCGCGGATCGGTGACCAAGCGGGCCACGCCTTTCATGGCCTTGACCAGATCGCCCTGGGTGTAGGGTTTGGCCGGCAGCGTCTTGAGGGCTTTCAGATCGACCTGGCCGACCTGGCAGGACAGTCCTTCGCGCAGGGCTGGCAATACCTGGCTGCGCGGTGCCGATTCGCTGTCCACGTCGTCCGCTGGCGGCACGGCCAGCACTTGGTGCCAGCCGGAGACGATCACCTGCTTGCCGATGGCTTGCAGATTCTGGCCGCCGCACAGCAAATGCGCGGTCGTGCGGTCGAACTCGTGATGTGGCAGGAACTGCGCGAGGTAGTGCGCGCGGATCAGCCTATAGACTGCCAGCTCCTTCTCCGACATGGCGGAGAGCTTTGCTGGTTCCAACGTGGGGATGATGCCGTGGTGCGCCGTTACCTTGCTGTCGTTCCAGGCGCGTGAGCGCTGGGTACGGTCGAGCTGGTCCATGAGCGGACGCAGGCTGGGATCGGTGGCGAGCACGGCATCGAGCACGGCCGGCACCTCGGCGGACATGCTTTCGGGCAGGTAACCCGAATCCGAACGCGGGTATGTCGTGGCTTTGTGCGTCTCGTACAAGGACTGTGCGATGTCCAGCGTCTCCTGCACGTCCAGCCCGAGTCGCCGAGAGCACAGCTCCTGAAGCGTACCCAGGTCGAATGGCAGCGGCGGGCCTTCGCGCACACGTTCCGTCTCGACCGACATTACCTGGGCGCTGCCGGCAGCGCGCATGCGATCGACTGCTTGCTGTGCCACCAACTGCTGCAGGCAGCGGCCGGCGTCATCGGTGCAACCGTCCGGTGCGATCCAGTTGGCGAGGAAGGATTGCCCGCCCGCCGATAGCGCGACCTCGACGGCCCAAAACGGCACGGAAACGAAGCGGGCGATCTCGCGGTCGCGGGCGACCACCAGTGCCAGTGTCGGTGTTTGCACCCGGCCGACCGAGAGCACGCCGTCGTAGCCGGCTTGACGCCCGAGCACGGTAAACAACCGGCTCAGGTTCATGCCGATCAACCAGTCCGCTCGGGATCGAGCGAGCGCCGCATAGTACAGCGGCAGCGTCTCGTTCGACGGCTTCAGCGCGCTCAGCGCCTTGCGAATACTCGCGTCGTTGAGCGCCGACAGCCACAGCCGTTGGATCGACCCGCGATAGCCGCACAGGTCGATGATCTCGCGAGCAATCATCTCGCCCTCGCGATCTGCATCGGTGGCGATCACCAGCTCGCTGGCCTGGCCGACGAGCTGTTTGACGGTCTTGAGTTGCGCGGCGGTTGTGGCCTTCGGCTCGACGCGCCAGCGCTCGGGAATGATGGGAAGCTGCTCGATGGACCAGCGCTTGTACTGTTCGCCGTAGGCCTCCGGTGGTGCTGCTTCGATCAGATGACCGATGCACCAGGTCACCACGGTGCCCGCTCCGCTGTAGCAGCCGCTGCCGCGTTGGCCGGCACCCAGCACACGGGCGATGTCTTTACCCTGGGATGGCTTCTCGCAGAGGAACAGGCGCATACAGTCTCCGGGGGATGGTCATCGAGTGAGCCTCAGCATGGCCATCCGCGGCATCGGCGGCAGCAAATAACATGGGAGCGGCCGCTCCCCAGTTGTGCGGTGGCAGGTGTCTTTCCAGCGATGTGTGAACAGGGCCGGTGTTGCCCAATCACCAGCAGCTTCGTTCACTGCGGCACCGGACCTCAGTGGAACTCCATGGAACTATCCCCTGGGGATAGTTCCACCGAGGTCTTGTGCAGTATCACTCGGCCGGCTGGGCTGGCTCGCTGGCCTGTTTCGGGCTCAGCGTTACCGCATCGAGTCGGTAAGGCAGGATGCCGACACGGCGGGCCTCGATCTTGAAGGTCACGCGCTCGTTCTCGTCGGCATCCTCCCATTCATCGCGCACCGTGCGACCTTCCACCAGCACGCGCATGCCTTTCTGATACAGCGTTTGCCAGTGCTCGGCCTCGCGGTGCCACAACTCCACGGGTGCCCAGTAGCCACCGCGATCTTCGAAGCCATCCTTGGTCGGAACCGGATTGTCGAAATACACGTTCAAGCGCAACAACCGCCTGGGTTCGTCGTTGCCGCTTGGAAACTCCCTGAACTCCGGCGTTGACCCGATGTTGCCTTCGCCAACAAAGTGCGTGCTCATAGTGACTCCTTGGAACAGGTGGTGCGGATGGACGCAGCGTTTCCGTGGACACGCTGCAGGTAAGTCGATTCGGCCTGGGCCAGCTTGCTGGCGCATTCGTGAGCCTGACGACCCAACGTGTGCAGCAGGCTGATTTGCATGTTGAGGACGATGCGCTGGACCTCCATGGCGTGGAGGTCATCGATCAGGGTGTCAGGCGTGGTGGCGCTGCTGATCAGCGTCTGCCACAGCGCCACGCCCATGGCTGAGCGATCAGGTTTGCGCCAGCGCAGAAACGTTGTACCTGCGCCAGTGGTCTGCTGGGCCAGCTCCACGGGCAGCAGGCGGAAGGGGTAGGCATTCGCCTGCGCCAGGACGCGTCGCTGCGCCAGCTCGATCAAACCGTCGCGCAGGGCATGGCACTGGCTGGCCCACTCGGTAAGCGTCCCCTTACCTTTAAAAGGCTTCAAAAGGCCTTTTAGAGAGGCTGCGTGTTCCAAGCGCTGGAAGTCAGCCTGTTCCAGGGGGTAAAAGCGGCGGGTTGCCGCAGAGGCCGGATTAGAAATCATGCTGGTGCCTCCTCGTTATCGCCGGACGCGGTCAGGGTGATGTCGGCGCTTTCAGCCAGGACGTCGTCGTCGCTGGCGTCCGCTGCTCATTGGTTTGCAGACGCTAGCGCCGAGCGACGGATGATCGGCGGTGCGTAGCGGGAGCGCAGAGTGCCTTCGAGCACGTCCTGAGGCAGTTCGCCGAGTTTCTCGATGGCCGCCCTGGCTGCGGCATTCCTGGCGGCAAAGTCATCCCGGGTGCAGCCCGAGAAGCGATATTGCTGCACAAGCGAGAACAGGCTGCGCAGCGCGTGGGCGCCTTCGTTGAGCCAGCGTTCGAGCGTGCTGCGATCAATCAGCGCGGTGTGGTGGGCCAGGATCAGTTTGCGCGCCAGGTCGTCGTAGTCAGCCAGCAGGTACACCGCGAGGAAGCCGAGCTGCGCGTTGACGAACAGCGGCAGCTTTACCGGCTGCACGTTCATGTTCTCGCCCAGCGACAGCGCTGGCGGCACGTCGGCCAGGGCCTGGTCAACCTGTTCACGCAAGGCCAGCAAGGTGTCCTTGGTCTGCGTCAGCTTTTCCTCGATTCTCAGCATCCACCAGTCCGAGTAAGGGTCGTCCTGCTCGGCGCCGCGCTTGATCTTGTTGGCGATGGCGATGAAGCCGTTCAAGCCGACGATGCCGGGTTTCCCGTCGCCGGCCGCTCGACCGTGCCAGATGCGTGAGGCGTGATGGGTGTGCAGCGTCAGCGACATGGCGCTGCGCAGCGATCCGAGGTTCAGTTGCAAGGCGTTGTCGGTGGCCATGGGGGCGACTCGCGGTGGAGGAACGAGTCGCCAGCTTGGACAGCGGACGGAAGGCGGTCAGTCAACAAACCGCACCCGATGCCTGCCCGGTTTGTTGATAGTGGAAGGCTGTGTGTTGCAACTATCCCCAGGGGATAGCTCCATGGAGATCCAGTCTGTCAGCCTGGCGCGACGATGGGAGGTGCCTGCTTGGTGCAAGCTGGGAAGGCTGCCTGTTACAACTATCCCCTGGGGATAGCGCCAGGGTGATCCAGGGACGTTTCCCCAGCCGTCATTTCTGGTTCAGCAGGGCGTGCAGATGGGCGAGGTGTGCCTGGACGACCTCGGGGTTCGCCGGTCGAGGATTGGTTGCGGGTGGCGGATCGGTAGCGACGGCGTTGCGCTGTCCCTGTCCAGCCCATGCTTTGAATTCGCCGCGAATAGCGGCCTGGATGATGCCGAACAGATAGCCGGCGGGTTTGCGCACCTCGCTGCTGCGACAGCGCGCGGCCCATTCGTCGAGCACGGCTTGCCGCAATTCGGCTTCCACCTGCTGCAGCGCCACCAGGGCGCCGGCCTGTTGTTCATCCTGCAACGCCAAAAAACGCTCGGGCAGTCGAAGACCCTGGGGTTCGCGCGCGCGCAGTACTGTACTTACTAATTTACTGAGTACTTCAGTACGGTCCTGCTTCGGATTCCGAAGAAGGACGGTTTTGCTGGGTTTTTCACCTGCTTCGGAATCCGAAGAGGGCCGTTCGCCATTCCGAAGAAGGGCATTTTCACCTTCTTCGGATTCGTGGCTGGGCTGCTCCTGTGGATAACTTTCCAGGGGACTGACGCCGCCCTGGGCCATACGCTGGGCCAGCACCTGCAGCCGGGTCGGCAACACGCGGCCGCTGAGCAACGGATCTTCGCTGATGTCCTGAATGGTGCGGTAGCCCACCCGTTGAACCGCCTTACTGGCATGATCGAGCGCATGGCTCACCAGCCCCAGGTATTCGGGATCGAGCTGCATGGCTTCGAAGGGCGTGAGCGGTTCGTCGTGCAGGACGTAGAGATTGCCCTGGATGCGCCCGGTCTTGGGGTCGCGCCGACGGCGCACGAGGCTGAGCCAGCGCGTCAGCCGCAGCAGTGTCAGCGCCCGCGCCACGGTTTCGTGCGAAGCTTGCTGCGCACAGGGCGTCGATGCGAGGTAAGGGCGCAGCTGATCGTAGGTGGGAAACGCCGTCACCCCATCGGCGTTGAGCAAGAGCCGGACGATCTGCCAGGCATTGCGTTCCAGCGGGGTCAAACGCCAGTCGAGAAACAGCGCGCGTGGCACGCTTTCATGGCGATTGCCGCTGTAGAGGAAGCCATCGCTGGCCGGGTCGTTGTCCTTGGCGGGTGCCAGGTTCTGCAGGGCGTTGTCGAGCAGCGTCGAAAGAGAGGCGGGGCCTGCCGGCGAGACCATGGGTCACACCAGGCCTTGGTCGACCCAGCTTCCTATCGCCGCCCAGATCACGGACATGGGCAAAGATAGGGCTTCGGCCAGATCCATCGTCAGCGCCAGCATCGCGCTGTCATCGTCCAGCGCGATGCCGCGCTCGGTAATGCCGGATTTCCAGTGTTTCCACAGGGTCGTGTCCTGTTCTTCATTCAGAACCGGATGCCGCCCCCGGCGTTTGGGCAGCCCGATGATGTCGCGGCGCAGGGCTACTTCCTGATGGGTCAGGCCGAAAAACTTGCTGACCATTTCGGTGCTGGCCCCCAGGCGCAACATGCGATCGACCGTGGCGATCTCCCGCTCGATGTCGTTGATCTGGCCGACCACGCGCCAGAGGACGTCCGTATTGACCGTCACTGAACACCAAGGCACCTGGGCATTGGCCAGCAAGCTGACCAGCGCGGGCTGCTTCAGTACATCCAGTTCGCGCTCGCTGAAGCCCATGGACAGGCAACGGCGCAGCTGGCCGTTGCGCAAATCGTGCAAGGCTTGGGCGACGACCGCTTGGTTCAAGGGATGAGGTGCCGACATATGGTTCCCTCCGGCCGGTTTCAGGGGTCGGTCTCATCTGGATTGGCTTCCAGATCTAAAAGCCGGCGTGCCAGTCGGACCAGACGGAACAACTTGACCAAGCCGCTATCACTCAGACGGGGGAGGGCGTCTGCGTCGCTGACACCGCCTCCCAGCAACAGTGCCCCCAGGTTGTCGTCCAGGCGCAGATAGCCCTGATCGGACGCCGCAGTGTGGGGGAGACTCAAAGCGCGTAACAACGCCAACACCACCTGACCGAAGGCAGGGGGCGATGCGCCGTGACGGGGCCGAGTGCAGGTGAACCCTACACCGGTGTTGGCCGTTTCAATGCAGTCGAGCAGTTCGGCTTCCTCGGCGATCTCCTGGGCGAATTGCGCAATGTGGATGCGCAGGCGGTCGGGCGAATCCAGTCCCGGCTCGATGTACCAGACGTCGCTGATCGGAAACAGCCCGCCGGCTTGCACCGGAATGGCCTGCAGCACAGTGTCCGTAAAGGTGGGCAGAGCATCACCGGTATGCTCGGCGACCATGTGTTGGATGGCTTGCAGTCGCTCGGTGTTGTCGGCCGGTGAGACGATATGGCCCTGCAGGCGGGCTTCGGTGTCACCTTCGTCAGGAGCCGCATGTGTCTTCGTAGCCTGCTCCGGTGATGGTGGGGCAGTTGTGTCGTTGGGTGCAGCCCCTGAAACGCTTGCTACGGCGCTATCGTTCCGAGTCGAGGCCGGCGGGGTAGTGTGCGCACTGTCGGTTTTGATGGCGGTGACGACGGGCGCGGCTTCGACTGGCAGCAGTGGCGGGCTGCTTATCGCCCGCTGGCGGTGCTCGGTGCTGTCGACATCCAACACCAGCACGTTGTAGTCGATATCGAGCAGCTCCGACATCTGGCCGATCAGTTCGTCTTGGACGCGGCCGACGGAAAAGGTATCGGACTGTCCATCGAAGGGGACGAGGACGTCGTGGAATAGCGTCTCGAAATCGACGGCCAACGCTTTCCCGCACACATATTTTTCCCACGTGAGTTCGGCGGCCTTGCGCAATACCGCCAGTTTCTCAACCTGGTGCCGCCCGAGCCCGTTGTACAGCACGTTGGGAATGGTGGGTAGCAGGTAGCGCACGGTGTCTTGCATGCGGCTGATGTACGATTGCTGGATCGGGTAGCCGTCAGCGCTGAGGCGGCGGGCGAGTTCGGATTGCGACAGCGGCTTGCCACTTTCTTGTTCGTAGAGCTCGCGGGCCTTTTCAACGCCGAGCGCGCGCTCAACGAAGGTCAGGCCACCGTGCAACTCGTTCTCTGCCAGGTGCCCGGTCAGCGCGATGATTTCGCCGCGTTCGGGCCACGGGCGGTATAGGCAAGGAATACGGAAGAAGCGTTGCGCCTTCGTCTCGGACCATAACTCGCGCAGGATGGCGAGACGGGTATTGCCGCCGTTGCGGATGATGTAGTGGTCGGCACCCGGACGCCGGGTGATCGGCGGCGGGGCATCGAGGCCGCGCTCCCGGATGGAGGCTTTTATTTCGTCGTAGAGCGGGTTGCGCGTCAGGCGTGGATCAAGCTCATAGGGGCGCAACTCGTCGAGCGTGACCACCATCGGGGTGTCGGTGAGCGGATCGCTCAACGCCTGCGCGGCAGGGCCGGAGCGGGAAAACCCCTCGGCCATCAGTTTGCCGGCCATTTCCTGGGGAGTGACATTGGCCATTCCAATCTCCCGGCTAGTTCCGTTCGGCGCGACGCAGCCGTGCCCAGGCGTTTTGGCTTGCCCGGTGATCGCTCGCCGTCGAGCTGGTGAAGATCGGCGGTAGGCCAGGCTTCACGAACTTCATATGTCCCCCTGGCGTGCGGCTGACTTCCCAGCCCTCACTCAGGGCGAACTCAATCAGCGGTAGTAGCCGCTTGTGGCCGCGGCAGAGTTCATGAGCGCTCGACACGTGAACGTCTCCCGCCGGCTCGGCCGGTCACGCCGACAAACTGCTCCTGCCATTGCGGGCAAAGTTCGCTCGCGAGGGCACGCATGGTCTCCAGGGCCGCCGGCGCCTGACGCCCGGTCGGGCGTCGGTATTCGATCCTGTGTACGGGTTGGCTCGCCGTTGCGGCGCGTGGGAAGGCCTCGATGGCGGGCACTTCGGTGCGCAGTATCTGGACCTCGTTGTGCTCACGGAAAATCAGGCGCAGCGTCTGCTGAACCAGTTTTGCGTTCGACGAGATTGCTGGCACGCGGTTGAGCAGCAAGTGCAGTGGCGGCGGTTGGATGCCCAGATAGCGGTATGGGGCAATTGCATCGATAAGCTGCAGCGTGCCTCTCTGCAGCTCCCGGGCTGCCAGAATTTCCGGGGTGATCGGGGAGACCGCCATGTCCGCAGCGAGCATGGCCATCTCCAGCATGACGCTGCGGGCGCCCTGTGTATCGATTAGCACCAGGTCGTAGTGCGGTCGGAACAGCGGCAGCAGGTTGCGCAGGCGCAAGCGTCCATCCGCAGCATGCAGCAGCAGTGTTCCCAGTTGCTGGTGCTCGTCGTTGGACAGCAGCACATCCAGGCCTTGGATGGTTGTGTGCGACACCAGTTGCGCCAGGGTTTGCGCATTGAATGCCAGCAGCTCGTAGATGCCGCCGGCGGCGCGGTGGGTGAGTTCGTAGTAGGACGACAATGTGGGCTGTACATCGAGGTCGACCAGCAGTACCCGCTGACCGGCATCAGCGATGAAGCCGCCCAGATTCGCCGCGACGGTGGTTTTACCTACCCCGCCCTTCGTCGAAATGATCGCGATCACGTGCATGACTCGCTCCTTTTTCGCAGTGGAGCGGTGTCAAGCGCGCTCTTTGAGGCGTTCGCTGATCCAGTCGTCGATTTCGGCAGAGTCCCAGCCGACAGCGCGAACGCCCAAGCGCAAGGCCCTGGGGAACTTACCTTCTTTCATCAAGTTGTAGATGTGTGCGCGCTTGAATCCCGTCTTGGCTTCAACTTCTGCGCGGCGGAGGATACGGCGCTCCGCAGTAGCAATATGCTCAGTGGACATGGTGGTCACTCCTTTACGCTTGGTAGCACTCGTAGGCGTGACACGTAGTAGAAGAGCGTCACTCCGTTGGCGCATCAAACAATCGGATCGTGCTGACCACCGGATTCATCGGAGAGCCATGACATTCGGCTTATCCGATTTTCTACTGATTCGATGGCGTACAGCGTCAAGCTGACCCGTAGGCGTTTCACTATTGGTAGCACCCCGGGGGCATTCAAGATCAAAAAGGAACAGCACTTTTTTGCGTGATTGATGAGTTGATAGATTCGTATCTTTTCGTCATCCAGGTGACAAAAAAAGTCATACGAAGGCGGGAGCTGTTCTCACCTAACTATGGGGATATGACGGCGACGATCTGGCCTGTTTCGCAGTGTGACCTGGCGTGTACTCCGCAGCCAGGAGACTTTTCTAGTCGAGGAACCGCCGAAAAAAGAGGGCCCTGCCAACCAACGACAGGGCACACTTGGCGTTTTGAGAGCAGTCCATCAGCTGTTCGTTGCTTTGCCAATTTGCCGGGCACGAGCGACGAACCGACGCAATTCGTCCGATGGTGGTCTGTCGAGCATGGTTATGAAGGTCGCGGTACTGGGTACATCGTCAGTGATGGGACGGATGATCACATCGGAGTGCCTATACAGGGTGATCTGCGAGGCAAGCCCTACGCCAATGCCGTAGCCGGCAGCCACAAGCATCATCATTGGTTCATGACCTGACACATGCTCGGCAACATTCAATGATGGCAATGCAGGGTCGCAGAACCAACTGCGAATGACATCGTGCCCGCCCGAGCATCGTTCAGGATGGCAGAGAATCAACGGATGTCGGGCCACTTCGTGGAGCGGCACCTTGTCGAGCGCGAGAAGGGGATGGTTTCGGGGGATGGCGATGGCAGGACGATCTGTCCATACCGCCTCTTTGACGATCCCGCTGCTTTGTTCGGTATGTACGGTGAAGCCGGCATCGATCTGGTCGAGACTCAGGCCCTTGACCATCTCGTTGACCGTCATTTCGACGATCCTGATCTCGGTGAGGGGTTCTTCCTCGCGACACCGAGCCAATAATCTGGTCAGTCGAGGCTGGGCAAGGCTATCGGTTAGACCGATGCGCAACCATCCACGATACCCGCGCGCCGCAGCATGCACGCGGGTTCGTGCGCCCTCCATGTGTAAAAGCATACGATGGGCTTCTTCTCGGAAGACTTCACCAGCCCAGGTCAGGCGAATGCGCCCTTGGGTGCGATAGAGCAGGCGGACCCCAAGCTCAGACTCCAGCTCCTTAATCGCACGGGAGAGGGGCGAAGGCTCGATGTGGACTCTGGTTGCGGCCCGCGAGAAGCTCAGCTCTTCGGCGACGACCAG
This sequence comes from Pseudomonas turukhanskensis, assembly GCF_027922365.1. Lineage (GTDB taxonomy): Bacteria > Pseudomonadota > Gammaproteobacteria > Pseudomonadales > Pseudomonadaceae > Aquipseudomonas > Aquipseudomonas turukhanskensis. The sequence continues at coordinate 71,448 of NZ_BSFN01000017.1, read as the reverse complement.
AAAGTAACGTAGGTGACGTATCCTCATAAAACAGCCTCCTTGCTGTGTTGCGATTTGCTCCATAGGGACGGAACGCCGTCATTTAGTCTCGAGCACGGACTGGAGAGTCCATCATTTGAAGATCGCTCATCGAATTTTCTTGGTGATTGCTGGCCCTTGCCTGATCGCTGATAGCGACTGAACCAGACATCGAAGTTTACTGCCGATGTCAATTTCCCCCTCTACACGGGCCATGCTATCTGGAGAAATTGAGAAGTACGCCGCATCTTTGACTTGCTGGTCATGGCGTGATCGTGTGGCGGGGAGAGCAAAGGGCTGTTGGGGAGGCGGAACTGAAGCCGCAGTCGGCGTCTTACGTCCTTGGGCTTAAGCCATGAGGGGGGAGCCGGGCACCTGGATGTTGGTGGTCATCTCCAGCGCACCTTGGAAGAAAAATTGACCTGGGGGTTGCCTGGCCGTCCAAACAAGTCCATAATTGCGTCCGCTGCTAAGGCAGTGGTTGCGGAAAATCTTTTTAAATCAAAAGGTTAGAGGCTTGGTTCTAGTCTCGTTTCCCGCTCCAAATTCAAAGGCAGTGCTGTAAAGCGTTGCTGGTAAAAAGGTTGATGTCCCCTTCGTCTAGTGGCCTAGGACACCGCCCTTTCACGGCGGTAACAGGGGTTCGAGTCCCCTAGGGGACGCCATTCAAGTTGTAGATGCATTGCGGGAATAGCTCAGTTGGTAGAGCACGACCTTGCCAAGGTCGGGGTCGCGAGTTCGAGTCTCGTTTCCCGCTCCAAGTAAACAAAAACGCCGCTCACTTGAGCGGCGTTTTTGTTTGTGCGGAAAAAAGCGCCGCCCACAAAAAAGCCCGCTTGGCCTGAACGCCGAGCGGGTTTTTTTGTGCAAGAGCGATTTAGTGCTTGGCGCTTTCCTGCGGGATGGCGAGGAATTGTTTCTCGCGCTCCCAATCGAACGGTTCGTCGTTCTGTTCGGCTTCATAACGGCGTTCGTCGAGGGCCTGGAAAAGGGTGATTTCTTCGTCGGGCATAAAGTGCAGGCAGTCGCCACCGAAGAACCACAGCAAGTCGCGCGGCACCAGGTGGGCGATTTGCGGGTAGCGGTGGATCACCTGGCACATCAGGTCCTGGCCCAGGTACAGGCTTTGCTCGGGTTCTTGCGGGAGCAAGGTGAGCAACTCGTCGAAGCGTTCGAGAAACAGCGCATGGCTTTCCTCCGGCACCTGCTCGGCTTCGCCCAGCGCGACCAGAATGCTGCGCAGGTGCGCCAGCAAAGCCAGATGGTGATCGAGGTAGGGGCTGGACATGGGCGGTTCCTCAGGAACAAAAACGGGCGCGAAGTATAAAGGCCCTCGCGCCCGCTGTCGTCACACTGCCTGAATTAGCGGATCTGACCGGGCGTCAGCAGCAGCTCCTCCTTGGCGTAGTCGTCCACATCAATTACGCGGCGTCGCGCTGCCTCGGCATCGCGCAGGTTCTGCGCTTCCTCGGCTTGCAGCACGCCGGCGGCGAGAGCGGCGTCGATTAGGCTTTCCCCCGGTTTTGGGGTCAAGCGGCCGTCTTTCACCGCCATATGCAGCTTTTTCGACAGGCCGTGGCTCGCGCCCAGTAGGCTCACCGCATGTTGCAGCGCGCCGACGGCATCGGTTGGGTCTTGCGGGCGGTAGCAGCCGGCGAGCACTGCCTCCAACGCCGGGTCACCAGCCGGGCGACCGATGATGCCGGCGATTTCGGCGTCCAACGCATCGGATGGGCCCTTGTGGCGGCGGCCAAACGGAAACACCAGCAGGCTCAACACACAGCCAAAGAACCGGTTGGGGAAGTTTTCCAGCAGGGCAGCCAGCGCGTCTTCGGCTTTGCCCAGGCTTTCTTCCAGGGCCCAGGCCACAGACGGGCGCAAATGCTCTGGGTAGTCCAGTTCGTGGTAGCGCTTGAGCGCAGCGGAAGCCAGATACAGGTTGCTGAGCACATCGCCCAGACGAGCCGACAGGCGTTCACGGCGCTTCAACTCGCCGCCCAGCAGCATCATGCTGAAGTCGGCCAGCATGGCGAACGCGGCGGCCAGACGGTTCAGGGCGCGGAAGTACGGCTGACTGAAGTTGTCGCCAGGCACGCTGCCGATTTTGCCGAAAGTGAGACTCAGAACCAGGCTGCTGGCGGCGTTGCTGATGGCAAAACCAATGTGCTGCATCAGCAGTTCATCGAACTCCACCAGGGCACGGTCGCGGTCTTCGCGGCCGGCCAGGGCCATTTCCTTCAATACATAGGGGTGGCAGCGAATGGCGCCCTGACCAAAGATCATCAGGTTGCGCGACAGAATGTTCGCGCCTTCCACGGTGATAAAGATAGGTGCACCTTGCCACGAGCGGCCCAGGTAGTTGTTGGGGCCCATGATGATGCCCTTGCCACCGTGCACATCCATGGCGTGGCTGATGCACTCGCGCCCACGTTCGGTGAGGTGGTACTTGAGAATCGCCGACAACACCGAGGGTTTTTCCCCAAGGTCGACCGCGTTTGCCGTCAGAATGCGCGCGGCGTCCATCATCCAGGCGTTGCCGCCGATGCGGGCCAGCGCTTCCTGAATGCCTTCAAAGGCCGAGAGCGGCACATTGAATTGTTCACGCACCTGGCTGTATTGGCCGGTGACCAGGCTGGTGTACTTGGCGGCGCCAGTGCCGACGGCGGGCAGCGAAATGGAACGACCTACCGAGAGGCAGTTCATCAGCATCATCCAGCCCTTGCCGAGCATGGGCTGTCCGCCAATCAGGAAGTCCAGTGGCACGAACACGTCCTTGCCGGAGTTGGGGCCGTTCATAAATGCGGCGCCCAGCGGCAGGTGGCGACGGCCGATTTCCACCCCGGGGGTGTCAGTCGGAATCAGCGCCAGACTGATGCCCAGGTCTTCCTCCTCACCCAGCAGGTGATCCGGGTCGTAGGCTTTGAACGCCAGGCCGAGCAGGGTGGCGACGGGACCGAGGGTGATATAACGCTTTTCCCAGGTCAGGCGCAGACCGAGCACTTCTTTTCCTTCCCACTCACCTTTGCAGATGATGCCCACGTCGGGCATGGCGCCGGCGTCGGAACCGGCCAGCGGGCCAGTGAGAGCGAAGCAGGGGATGTCATCACCGCGCGCCAGGCGCGGCAGATAGTGTTGGCGCTGTTCGTCGGTGCCGTAGTGCAGCAGCAGCTCGGCCGGGCCGAGTGAGTTGGGCACCATTACGGTGGAGGCCAGGTCGCCGCTGCGGGTGGCCAGTTTCATCGCCACTTGCGAGTGCGCGTAAGCCGAGAAGCCTTTTCCGCCGTATTCCTTGGGAATGATCAGGGCAAAAAAGCCGTGTTCTTTGATGTGCTGCCAGGCTTTTTCGGGCAGGTCCATCTGCTGACCGATGTCCCAATCGGTGACCATGGCGCAGAGCTCTTCCGTCGGGCCGTCAATAAAGGCCTGCTCTTCTTCGGTGAGCTGCGCCTTAGGGTAGGCGAGCAAGGTGTCCCAGTCCGGGCGCCCGCTGAACAGATGGCCGTCCCACCAGACGGTACCGGCTTCAATTGCATCTTTCTCGGTTTCCGACATTGGCGGCAGTACTTTCTGGAACCAGGCAAACAGCGGCGCGGTGAAGAGCTTGCGGCGCAGTTCCGGCAGTACCAGCGGTACGGTAATGGCGATCACCAGCAGCCAGAGAATGGCCATCAGCCACGTGGGTGCGTGGCTATAGATGCCCATCACCACCAGGAAAACAGCGGTAATACCGAGGGCGGGCAGGGGAGAGACGCGACGGTGGGCCAGTACCGCTACGCCCACAACTAAAACCAGTAACCAGACAGCGAGCATGCAAAATCCTCCATGAGACGGCAGGCCGGAAGCCAACTGCGCTAAGCGTAGTAGGGCTGGCGAGAAGAGCGCCGAGCTTGGCCTGATCGTCGTGAGCGCGGTCGATTGGGGGTCGTTAGACTGAGCCTGGCACCACCCGGTAGCCCTCAGGAGAGCCCCATGCGCGAGTACCTTGCCCCCGGCCGCTTCATTGATAGTGACCACCCCCTCGTAGTTGAGTTCGCAGAACATAATCGCGGCCAAAGCCCCGTGCTGCGTGACCAGGCGGTCAGTCTTTACTACGCCGTGCGTGACGGTATTCGCTACAACCCTTACAGCTTCAGTCGCGACCCCGACAGCCTCAAAGGCAGCGCTGCGTTGGTGGCCGGAGAAAGCTACTGCGTGCCGAAAGCCACCCTGCTGGCCGCCTGTGCCCGGCACTGCGGCATTCCTTCACGCATTGGCCTGGCGGATGTACGTAATCACTTGTCCACGCCGCGCCTGCTCGAAGCGCTGCGCAGTGAGGTGTTTGCCATGCACGGTTACACCGAGCTGTTTTTGGAAGGGCGTTGGGTGAAAGCCACGCCGGCGTTCAACCTGACGCTGTGCCAGCTGTTCAAGGTAGCGCCGCTTGAGTTCGATGGCTTAACTGACAGCGTCTTCCAGCCGTACAACGAGGCCGGCCAGCGGCATATGGAGTATCTGGTCGATCATGGCCAATTCGCGGACCTGCCGGAGCAACTGTTTTTCGACCATTTGCAGCGTTGCTATCCCCATCTTTTTGCTGACGATGCGCCGCTGGTGATGGGTGATATGCACAAGGAAGTCGCCGGCTGAGGGGCGCAAACCATAAAGCGCCTTGATAGCCAACATCAATTTCCACGTCTGTTTTCTTCGGCTCAGGCAGGTAGGATGCCTGTGCGGAAATTTCTGACATAGAAGGAAACAAGCGGATGCTGACGATTTGGGGACGCAAGAATTCCACCAACGTGCGCAAGGCATTGTGGGCGGCCGAAGAAGTGGCAGTGCCCTATCAGCGGCACGATGCGGGCGGTGCCTTCGGGGTGGTTAACGATCCCCAGTATCGCGCGATGAACCCCAATGGTTTAGTACCGGTAATCGAGGACGACGGCCTGGTGCTGTGGGAGTCCAATGCCATCGTGCGCTACCTGGCGGCCAAGTACGCCGACGGCGTGCTGTATGCGCAAGACCCTGGCGAGCGTGCGCAGGCAGATAAGTGGATGGACTGGACCAGCTCCAACTTCGCCATGCCGTTTCGCGATCTGTTCTGGGGCACGTTGCGAACGCCGGTCGAGCAGCGTAACCCTGAGGTAATCGCGGCCGCGTTGAAACGCTGTGGCGAACTGTTGGCGATGCCCGAGCAGGTGCTGGCCGAGCAGCCTTATCTCTGCGGTGCCACCTTCGGCATGGGCGATATTCCGCTAGGCTGCTTTATCTATGCCTGGTTCGAAATGCCCATCGAACGGCCGGAGCAACCGAACCTGCTTGCCTGGTACGAGCGCCTTAAAGCACGGCCGGCCTTTCAGACTGCGGTGATGACGGCGTTGACCTGACCATAAAAAACCAGCCGGGAAACTGTTTAGCGGCCTACCGTTCTGGCGCTAAACTGCGCGGCTTGAAGTGAGCAGCTGCGTTATTTCCGCTCCAATTCTTCTTATACAAGTGTGTATTTCCTATGAGTTCTGCCCTGTCTATCCGTGGCCTGACCAAGACGTACGGCAACGGCTTTCAAGCACTGCACGGCATCGATCTGGATGTAGCCGAGGGCGACTTCTTCGCCTTGCTCGGCCCCAACGGCGCCGGCAAATCCACCACCATCGGCATCCTGTCTACGTTGGTGACCAAGTCCAGCGGCACGGTGAACGTGTTTGGCCATGATCTGGACCGCGAGCCGTCGCAGCTCAAGCGCTGCCTGGGCGTGGTGCCGCAGGAATTCAACTTCAACCAGTTTGAAAAAGTCTTCGACATCGTCGTGACCCAGGCGGGTTACTACGGCATACCGATGCGCATCGCCAAAGAGCGCGCCGAGCAATACCTCACGCAACTGGGCCTGTGGGACAAACGCAACTCCGCTTCACGCGAACTCTCCGGCGGCATGAAGCGCCGCCTGATGATTGCCCGTGCCCTGATTCACCAGCCGCGTCTACTGATTCTCGACGAGCCTACTGCGGGCGTGGACATTGAACTGCGCCGCTCGATGTGGACCTTTTTGACCGAGTTGAACCAGCAGGGCATCAGCATCATTTTGACGACCCACTACCTGGAAGAGGCCGAGCAGTTGTGCCGCAACATCGGCATCATCGACCACGGGCGAATCGTCGAGAACACCAGCATGCGCAAGCTGCTGAAGAAGCTGCATGTGGAAACCTTTCTGCTCGACCTGAAAGACTCGCTCACCGTGCTGCCAAACCTGCCGGGCTACCCGGTGCAGTTGGTCGATGATCACACCCTGTCGGTGCAAGTGGAGAAAAGCCTGGGCATCAGCGAGCTGTTTCGCCAACTGGCCGAGCAGAACATTCAGGTGCTGAGCATGCGCAATAAAACCAATCGCCTGGAGGAGCTATTCGTGTCCTTGGTTGAGAAGAACCTGGCGAAGGTGGCGGTATGAAGCCCGAGTATCTGAACAGCGAACTGCAGGCCAACTGGGTCGCGCTGCAGACCATCGTCTACCGCGAAGTGCGCCGCTTTATGCGGATCTGGCCGCAAACCTTGCTTCCGCCAGCCATCACCATGGTTCTGTACTTCGTCATCTTCGGCAATCTGATTGGCCGGCAGATCGGCGACATGGGTGGCTTCACCTACATGCAGTACATCGTGCCGGGCCTGATCATGATGTCGGTGATTACCAACGCCTACGGCAACGTGGTGTCGAGCTTCTTCGGCAGCAAGTTCCAGCGCTCGGTGGAAGAGCTGATGGTGGCGCCGGTGTCGCCGCATACCATTCTGATCGGCTATGTGATTGGTGGCGTGCTGCGCGGATTGGCGGTGGGCTTTATCGTCACCTTGCTGTCGTTGTTCTTCACCAAATTGCAGGTGCACCACCTGGGTGTCACGGTGCTGGTGGTGTTGCTGACCGCGACGATTTTCTCGCTGTGCGGCTTTATCAATGCCGTTTACGCGCGCAATTTCGATGATATTTCCATCATCCCGACCTTTGTGCTGACGCCGCTGACGTACCTGGGCGGGGTGTTCTATTCAATCAACCTGTTGCCGCCGTTCTGGCAGACCGTGTCGCTGGCCAACCCGGTGCTGCATATGGTCAACGCCTTCCGCTACGGCATTCTGGGCGTGTCGGATATCCGCATCAGCATTGCCATCGCCTTTATGCTCGGCGCCACCACCGTGCTCTACATCGCTTGCGTGCGCCTGCTGGTCAGCGGTCGCGGCATGCGTCAGTAAGGCAGGCTATCGGTTAAAAAAACGCGGCAAGTTGTATACACTTGCCGCGTTTTTTCATTCAGGTCGCCGCCATGCATTCCGCCGTCGAACATTCCCCCTTGGGCAAGGCCAGCGAGTACATCGCTACCTATACGCCGAGCTTGCTGTACCCCATTCCTCGCGCGCCAAAATGGGCCGAGCTGGGCCTGACGGCAGACACCTTGCCCTATCAGGGCGTGGACTTCTGGAACTGCTTCGAACTGTCCTGGCTGCTGCCATCGGGCAAGCCGGTGGTGGCCATTGGTGAATTTGCCATTCCCGCCGACTCGCCCAACATCATCGAGTCCAAGTCTTTCAAGCTATACCTCAACTCCCTGAACCAGAGCGTGTTCGCCACGGCGGCCGAGTTGCAGGCGGTGCTGGAAAAAGACCTCAGTGCGGCTGCCGGTAAAACGGTTGGTGTACGGGTGCGCAGTCTTGCGGATGTGGAAGCGGAGGGCGTCAGTGCTTTGCCGGGCCAGTGCATCGATGAGCTGGATGTGGCCATCAGCAACTACGAGCGGCCGCAGCCGGAATTGCTGCGTTGCGACAACAGCAGGGTGGTGGAAGAAAGCCTGCAAAGCCACCTGCTGAAATCCAACTGCCCGGTGACCGGCCAGCCGGATTGGGGCACCGTAGTGGTCTCGTATAAAGGTCCGGCCCTGGATGCGGCGAGCCTGCTTGCGTACTTGGTGAGCTTTCGCCAGCACGCCGATTTTCATGAGCAATGCGTCGAGCGTATCTTCCTCGACCTGCAACGGTTGCTGCAGCCCGAGAGCCTCACGGTGTATGCGCGATATGTGCGCCGCGGTGGGTTGGATATCAACCCGTACCGCAGTCTGGCGGCCATCAAACCGGACAATCGCCGGTTGGTGCGCCAGTAACGATGTGGACTCAGGATGGGTAAAGGCCTTGGCCGAAACCCAGCGAATCGCGTAATGATGGGTTTCACAACAAAAAGCCCCGCACTTGGCGGGGCTTTTTGTTGGCCGGGTTTCTAGATGCCCATACTCACCAGGCTTTGCACAATATTGCGCAAGGTACCGGCTATTGTCGGGTGTTCCACTTCAAAGCGTTCCACGGCGAGGTTTACGCCATCTACCAGGTTGGTATCCGGAGCGCTGGCTTCACGTTGCAGCTGCAGTTCGATTTGTTGCGCCAGGGCGGCGAGTTCTTCGTGTTGCTCGGCGGAAACCGGTGGCTGGCTTTGCAGTTGCTCGCGCAGTAAGTCCAGTTGGTGCTGCAGTTCGCGGGCAGGCATGGTGTTTCTCCCTCTGTAATAGGCAACAGCATTGACCCTGGGCGTGCGCCAAAGGTTCGAGTGCCGGTTAGCTGAGGGTAATCCATGGCCTGCCGTTTTGCCTGATTCAGCGCACAGCAAGATGTAACGCTTTAGGGCTTTTCGCCCTTCTGCCGGCGTTGCACCAGGTCCGCCAGGCTGGGGCCGAGGTCGGCCAGTTGGTCGATCACCGAATGCACGCCGAGGCGGTACAGGCTCAAGGTAGCCTGGGCGCGCAGGTGGTCGCGTTCCGGCGCCGGCAGGGCTTGCCAATCGGCCGGGGCCTGGCCACACAGCGGACCGCAGGCGGCGAGGCCGACGGTCCACAGGCCAGCATTCAAACCGGCCTGTAACAAGCGCGGTTCGCCGCTGATCAATACGCATCCTTCGAGGTTGTTGACCTTCAATGCCGACAGCGACTGCCAGCAGGCATCCGGTGCTGGCCAGGGGCGGGCGGCGCTGGTGTCGGTGCCGGGCAGCCAGCCGGGCAGGGCGCTGGCCAACTGGTTGCTGGCGTTGGCCGGCAGTTCATCCAGCCAGGCGCAGGGCACGCCTTGTTGCTGAAGGGTTTCCAATACATGCAAGGCGCCCGGTGTGGCTTGCGCGTGTTCGTTAGCGCATTCCTGCAAGGCCTGCTGCAGGGCGCTGAGGTCGTTGCTGTGTGGTTCACGCCCGAGGGCCGCACTCAAGGCGGCATGCGGCGACAACTGGGTGCAAGGCTGGTTGGCAGCTTCGGGGTACAGGCGTTGCAGCGTTACGGGCAAGGTGCGTGCGCCAAAGTCGACCAGACAACCGGAAAGACCGAACAGAACAGCGGTGAAGTCGGCAGACGATGAGGCGAGAGCTGGCATGGCACGCATCCGAGCGAGAAGAGGTATAGGCAAAGTAATGAGCAACGATGACGGGTGGATGAACACTTTGTGACAATTGGCGAGAACGCCTCGTGCCAGCGCTTGGTTTTCACGCGTTCGTTAGCTGCCCAATACCTCTGCCAGCCCTTATACTGGGCACCTTTTGCGCCAGCACCTATGCTGGCTAGCGATATCTCACTGTGTATCTGGAGCCTTGCAATGGAAGTGTTTGCCAGCAATTGGGCCGCGCGTTTTGGCCAACTCTGCCTGTTTTCCGGCCTGGCGCTGCTGTCCCAAGCGACTCTGGCGGCGGAGAGCGATCCCTGGGAAGGCTTCAATCGCCCGGTCTTCACCTTTAACGACACACTCGACACCTACGCGCTGAAGCCGCTGGCCCAGGGCTACCAGAAAGTGACACCGCAGTTCCTCGAAGACGGCATCCACAACATCTTCAGCAACGTAGGTGACGTCGGCAACCTGGCCAACGATCTGCTGCAAGGCAAGATTGAGGCCGCTGGCGTAGATACCAGCCGCGTCCTGTTCAACACCACCTTTGGCTTGCTCGGCTTCTTTGATGTCGGCACCAAGATGGGTTTGCAGCGTAACGATGAAGACTTCGGCCAAACGCTTGGCGCGTGGGGTTTGAATAGCGGGCCCTACCTGGTACTGCCGTTGCTCGGCCCAAGCACCGTGCGCGACGCTTCCGGCAAAATTCCGGACAGCTTTTTGCAGCCCTACCCGTACATCAATGACGTGCCTGCGCGGAATGTGGCGCGGGGTGTGGGTGTGATTGATACCCGCGCGAGTTTGTTGTCGGCGGAAAAATTCATCAGCGGCGATAAATACAGCTTTATCCGCAACGCCTATCTGCAGATGCGTGAATTTAAAGTCAAAGACGGGCAGGTCGAAGACGACTTCTGAGTGAGCAAACGGTCGGCTGCGCGTCGGCATTGCTGCGTTGAACAGACATTTTTAAATGCTCATTGGCTCCAGCCAACTGCGCTTTAAAAACGCCTGTTCGCCTTGCACTGCTCTAGCTCGCTCGACCTTGAGTTGGGTGAGGCTGATATCGGAACGCAAAACAAAAAAGGCGACCTCAGGGTCGCCTTTTTTATTCGCAACAGCGTTACTTCATCGACACAATCGCCAACCCCAACGATTGTCTGCCGCCATCTAGCGCACTGGCGCGGATGACTTCGGCTTCGGCGTCCAGGCCGCGTAATTCGTTGTGTTCGGATGCGATATGGACACGAACCTTGTCGCCCACCTTGGCGTCGCTTTCGGCTTCCAACTGCATACCGGTGCTGGACAGATCAAGGCAGAGGGCCGGAATGTCGCGGCCGGCGTGTTTCAAGGTAACGGGTGCTTCCAGGCGCATACGGATGTAGTCGCGTTTTTCGGTGTAGGCATGATCACTCTGGCTCATTGACCCGCTCCTCTGGTTTTATGGACTCTCCGGTGGCCCTTATAACCTTGGCCTCTTTCAGCTGTAAAGGCATCAGACGATGATCGGCGTAAGCTTGAATCGCCGCACGGATGGGAGTACCGTCTGCGCCTTGACATGATCTCCCTAGTACACGCGTCCCGGCTGATCGGCCTGACGTACACGCCAACCACCCCTGGCGCCGTTTGCCTGGTACCCCATGCACAATTCCAGTGCCTCGCTGCTGATTATTGATGACGACGAAGTAGTGCGCGCCAGCCTGGCTGCCTACTTGGAAGACAGTGGCTTCAGCGTTCTGCAAGCTGGCAACGGCTTGCAGGGTCTGCAGATATTCGAGCAGGAAAAACCTGACTTGGTAATCTGCGACCTGCGCATGCCGCAAGTCGACGGCTTAGAACTGATCCGACGGATCAACGCTCTCGAGGTGCAAACCCCGGTTATCGTCGTGTCCGGTGCGGGCGTGATGAGCGATGCAGTCGAGGCCTTGCGCCTGGGTGCCGCCGACTACCTGATCAAACCCCTCGAAGACCTCGCCGTGCTGGAGCATTCGGTGCGCCGTGCGCTCGATCGCGCCAACCTGCGGCTGGAAAACCAGCGCTATCGCGAGAAACTGGAAATCGCCAACCGCGAACTCCAGGCCAGCCTCAATTTGCTGCAGGAAGACCAGAACGCCGGCCGCCAGGTGCAGATGAATATGTTGCCGGTAACGCCGTGGTCGGTCGATGGTTTGCAGTTTGCTCACCAGATCATCCCGTCGCTGTACCTCTCGGGCGACTTCGTTGATTACTTCCGCCTTGATGACCACCGTATCGCCTTCTACCTGGCCGACGTTTCCGGCCATGGCGCATCTTCGGCGTTTATCACGGTATTGCTGAAATTCATGACCACCCGGCTGCTGTACGAATCGCGCCGTGGCGGTCTGCTCCCCGAATTCAAACCGTCCGATGTGCTTGGCCACATCAACCGCGGCTTGATCAATTGCAAGCTCGGCAAGCACGTCACCATGTTGGGCGGCGTGATTGACGAGCAGAGTGGCAAGCTCACCTACAGCATTGGCGGCCATTTACCGCTGCCGATCATGTACAGCGAAGGCAAGGCGCATTATCTGGAAGGCCGTGGCCTGCCAGTGGGCTTGTTCGATGAGGCGACCTACAGCGATCACGTGATCGATTTGCCGGCCTCGTTCAGCCTGACATTGCTTTCTGACGGCATTCTGGATCTTTTGCCGAGCGACACACTCAAAGAAAAGGAAGCGTTGTTGCCTGAGTTGGTGTGCACGGCAGGTGGCAGCCTGGAAGGCTTGCGCCAGGTGCTTGGGCTGGCCAATCTCGCAGAGATGCCAGATGATATCGCCTTGCTGGTGTTAAGCAGGAACCTTGCATGATCTGTATGACCGCGCGCCGTATGAGCCGGAAGGGTACCGTTGCATGAGTACCGGTAGAATTCAGTTTGCCGAGCAGAACGGCACGTTCGTTCTCAAGTTTGTGGGTGAAGTGCGCCTGACACTTTGTTCTGCGTTGGACGCCACGATCGAGAAGATCTTCACTGCCCTGAACTTCTCGGCCATCGTTATCGACCTTACCGAAACCCGCAGCATCGACAGCACCACGCTGGGCCTGTTGGCCAAGTTGTCGATTCTGTCGCGGCAGAAGGTCGGGCTGCTGCCCACCGTGGTCACCACCCACGCCGACATCACCCGTTTGCTGCAATCCATGGGTTTTGACCAGGTGTTCAATATCGTTGATCAGCCGGTCGCCTGTCCGCCAACAATGGCCGACCTGCCGTCGCAAGATCAGTCCGAAGAAGTGGTGAAGGCCAAGGTGCTGGAAGCGCACCGCATTCTGATGGGCCTGAACGAGTCCAATCGTGAAGAGTTCCACGACCTGGTAAACGCCCTGGAACGCGGCTGATTACCAAATTGGCGGCATAAAAAAACGCGCGAGAGCCCTTTTTGTCTGAGGGGCCTCGCGCGTTTTTTATGGCCGCGTTTTAGCGTTTAGCCGCCAGCAGCGCTTCGAGTTTTTCCTGATCGCGCGCGAACTGGCGAATACCTTCGGCCAGTTTTTCGGTCGACATCGCTTCCTCGTTCATCGCCCAGCGGAAGCTGCTTTCGGTCGGCACCTGCTTGGGTTCACCGGCATTGCCCTCACGCAGAACGCGCACCAGCGAACCGTCGTCATCCGACAGTTGCTGCAGCAGTTCCGGGCTGATGGTCAGGCGGTCGCAGCCGGCCAGCTGTTCGATCTGGCCGATATTGCGGAAGCTCGCCCCCATCACCACGGTGTTGTAGCCGTTGGCCTTGTAGTAGTTGTAGATGCGCGTCACCGACTTCACGCCCGGGTCTTCGGCGCCCACAAAATCGCGGCCTTCAGCCTTTTTGAACCAATCGTAGATTCGGCCCACGAATGGCGAAATCAGAAAGATCCCGGCATCGGCGCAGGCGGCAGCCTGAGCAAAGGAGAACAGCAGGGTCAGGTTGGTCTGGATGCCAGCGCGTTCCAGTTGTTCGGCGGCGCGGATGCCTTCCCAGGTGGAGGCGATTTTGATCAGGATGCGCTCGCGCCCAACGCCGGCTTTTTCATAAAGCTCTACCAGGCGGTAAGCACGTGCCAGGGTGGCGTCGGTATCGAACGACAGGCGGGCATCCACTTCGGTGGAAATACGCCCCGGAATCACCTTGAGAATGCCTTGGCCCACGGCTACGCCAAAACGGTCGCTGGCCAGGCCCAGGTCGCCATTGCAATCGGCCACGGCCTGATTAAGCAGGTCGGCATAGCCTGGCATGGCGGCGGCTTTGAGCAGCAGGGAAGGGTTGGTGGTGGCGTCGACAGGTTTCAGACGGGCAATGGCATCGATATCGCCCGTGTCGGCAACCACGGTGGTGAACTGTTTGAGTTGTTCAAGCTTGGAGGTCATGGCGCGGCCTTGTGGTAACGAATGCAACGAATGCTTAGACCTTACCCGAGCGGCTAGCCCGGCTCAACGGCTGACGTGTGACATTCAACGGTGTTTTTGACGTTGCCACCCCGATGCGCCAGTTTCCCGACGAAATCAGATCGCTTTTGTAGGAGCCAGCTTGCTGGCGAACCCTGGAAACGTTCGAAATGGCGTTTGCGCGGTTCGCCAGCAAGCTGGCTCCTACAAGGGCACGGGTTAACGTGTAGCGACAGTCGCCGGCGCCTGCCAGCCGCCACCCAACGCTTTATAGATCGACACGATGCCGTGATACACGTCCACCTCGGCCTGCGCTTGCGCATCTTCGGCAGCCAGGCGCTCACGTTCAGCGTCCAACAGAACCAGGAAGTCCGAGGTGCCTTCGCGGTAGCGAATCGAGGCCTGATCAGCTGCCGCACGGCTAGCCTCGCTCTGACGCAGCAGCGAGACCAGACTCTCCTGGCGTTTGCCGTAATCGCTAAACGCGTTTTCCGACTCTTCCAGGGCCACCAACACTTGCTGCTCATAGTTGGCCAGCGCGCCTTCGGAATCGGCATCGGCGCCACGGATACGCGCTCTCACGCTACCCAAGTCAAATGCCGCCCAGCTGATGGTTGGCGCCACACCCCAGGCCCGTGCCGCCGAGGAACCCAACTGCGAACCGCGTGCCGAAGTAAAGCCGAGGAAGCCGGCGACGTTCACCCGTGGGAACAGGTCCGCCGTGGCCACGCCGACATTGGCCGTAGCCGCTGCCAGTTGCCGCTCGGCAATGCGAATGTCCGGGCGCCGACGCAGCAGCTCCGCTGGGTCGCCAATCGGCAAGGCCTTGGCAATCGCCGGGATCGCCCGCGGGCTCAAATCCACGGTCAATTGGTCCGGGCGCTGGCCGAGCAGGGTGGCGATACGGTTACGCGAACGCACCTCTTGCGCTTGCAGCTGCGGCAGGGTGGCCTCGGTGGCCGCCAGGCGTGCATCGGCCCGCAGAACGTCCAACTCGCTGCCCACGCCGGCCTCACGCATGGTGTCGGTGAGGTTGCGGGACTCCTGCTGGTTTTTCAGGTTGCTGCGAGCGATGTTCTCGCGCAATTGCGCGCCGCGCAGTTCGCCGTAGGCATCCACCAGCTCGGCAATCAGGCTCACTTGCAGCTGATACAGCTCAGCCTCGGCAACATCCTGCTCGGCGTCACTGGCTTCCAGTTGCCGTTGAATTCGGCCGAACAGGTCGATTTCCCAGGCCATATCCAGCCCCAGGTCATAGCGCTCATTACGCACGCGGTTTTCGGTAATGCCCGGTTGCTGGGCCTTGCCGTTTTCGCTGCTGGCGCGGCTGGTGACCACCGGGAAGCGGTCATTGGCCACGTCATCGCGGATGGCGCGGGCCGCTTTCAAGCGGGCGAAGGCCACGCGCAGTTGACGGTTTTCCTGCAGCGACTGGCTCACCAGCTGGTTCAGGGTGGGGTCGTCAAACTGCTGCCACCAGCTCACTTCAAATTTGCTGCGGTCGTAGTTACCTTGGGCGGCGGCCGCCACGTTGGCCGGCTCGGTTTGCGGCGCTTTATAGTCCGGGCCTACAGCACAGGCGCTAAGCGCGAGTGCCAGTAGGGTAGGGGCGAAGGCTGCTTTCAAATTCATTATGCGTGTGCCTCCAGTGCAGGCGCTTTGGGAGCTTTGCGCGCTTCGCGGCGCTCCACGAAGTTGCGGATCAACACATAGAACACCGGGGTCAACAGCAGGCCGAAGAAGGTCACCCCGAGCATGCCGGAGAACACCGCCACGCCCATGGCATGACGCATTTCCGCACCGGCACCGCTGGAGAACACCAGGGGCACTACACCCATCACGAAGGCGAACGAGGTCATCAGAATCGGCCGCAGACGCAGGCGGCAGGCTTCCAGTACCGCAGCCAACGGGGTCATGCCTTCCAGCTGTTTATCCTTGGCAAACTCAACGATCAGAATCGCGTTCTTACAGGCCAACCCCACCAGTACGATCAAGCCGATCTGGGTAAAGATGTTGTTATCGCCACCGGACATGATTACCCCGGTAATGGCCGACAGCAGGGTCATCGGTACGATCAGAATCACGGCCAGCGGCAGGCTCCAGCTTTCGTACTGAGCAGCCAATACCAGGAAGGCCAGCAGTACGCAGAGCGGGAATACGAACAGCGCGGTATTGCCTGAGAGGATTTGCTGATAGGTCAGGTCGGTCCACTCGTAGGTCATGCCGTTTGGCAGTTCGTCTTTCAGCAGTTTTTCCATGGCTTTTTCCGCTTGCCCCGAGCTGAACCCTGGCGCTGCGCCACCATTGATTTCGGCGGTGATAAAGCCGTTGTAGTGCATCACGCGGTCCGGGCCTGAGGTGTCAGTGACCTTCAGGAAGGTCGCCAGCGGAATCATCTCGCCCAGGTTGTTGCGCACTTTCAGCTGACCGATCTGTTCTGCTTCCAGGCGGAACTGCTGCTCAGCCTGCACGTTCACCTGGTAGGTCCGGCCAAAACGGTTGAAGTCGTTGGCATACAGCGAGCCCAGGTACACCTGCAAGGTGTCGAAGATGTCGCTGATGGCCACGCCGTGGGTCTTGGCTTTTTCCCGATCAATCGCGGCATCCACCTGAGGCACGTTCACCTGGTAGCTGGTGAACAAGCCCGCCAGTTCCGGCACGTTCTGGCTCTTGGCGATGATGTTCATGGTTTCGTTGTACAGCTCTTCGTAACCCAGGCCGCCCCGGTCTTCAATCTGCAGACGGAAGCCGCCGATAGTGCCCAGCCCTTGCACCGGAGGTGGCGGGAAAATCGCCATATAGGCTTCCTGAATCCCGGCGTACTGGGCGTTCAAGGCGCCGGCAATAGCCCCGGCCGACTGGCTTGGGTCTTTGCGCTGATCAAAGTCCTTCAGGGCTACAAACACGATGCCGCTGTTCGGGCTGTTGGTGAATCCGTTGATCGACAGACCCGGGAAGGCAATGGCATTGGCCACACCCGGTTGCTTCATGGCCAGTTCCGACATCTGCTTGATCACTGCTTCAGTGCGGTCCAGGCTTGCGGCATCGGGCAATTGGGCAAACGCCACCAGGTACTGCTTGTCTTGCGCCGGTACAAAGCCGGTGGGCGTCGAGGCGAAACCGGC
This sequence comes from Pseudomonas turukhanskensis, assembly GCF_027922365.1. GTDB lineage: Bacteria > Pseudomonadota > Gammaproteobacteria > Pseudomonadales > Pseudomonadaceae > Aquipseudomonas > Aquipseudomonas turukhanskensis. Next base: position 54,570 of record NZ_BSFN01000017.1, on the reverse strand, counting down.
GTAGGTCAGCGCCATCAGACCGCCGTACACCACCAGCGCAATACCACTGCTACGGATTACCCGTGCCACGGTGCCGACATAGCCACGGCTGGCTTTTTCGAAGAAGCGGTTGAAGGGCCCGAACAACCAGCCGCCCAACAGCTTGTCCAGCACCTTGGTAAAGCGGTCTTTCGGCGCATGGTGGTCTTTGAGCAACACCGCCGCCAACGCTGGCGACAGGGTCAGCGAGTTAAAGGCCGAAATCACGGTGGAAATGGCGATGGTCAGGGCGAACTGTTTATAGAACTGCCCGGTAAGGCCGGAAATAAAGGCCGCCGGAATAAACACCGCACAAAGCACCAGCGCCGTGGCAATGATCGGGCCGGTCACTTCACGCATGGCGCGCTTGGTGGCCTCGACGGGCGTCAGGCCCAGGCCGATATTGCGCTCCACGTTCTCCACCACCACGATCGCGTCGTCCACCACGATACCGATGGCCAGCACCAAGCCGAACAGCGACAGCGCGTTAAGCGAGAAGCCGAACAGGTGCATCACGGCAAACGTACCGATCAGCGAGACTGGCACCGCCACCAACGGAATGATCGAAGCGCGCCAGGTTTGCAGGAACAGGATTACTACCAGCACCACCAGAATCAGGGCTTCGAACAGGGTGTGCACCACTGCCTCGATAGAGCCGCGAACGAAGATGGTCGGGTCGTAAACGATGCTGTAGTCCATGCCTTCCGGAAAGCCTTTCTTCAGCTCTTCCATCTTCGAACGCACTTCGTTCGAGATTTCGATGGCATTGGAGCCAGGGCGCTGGAAGATCGGGATGGCGACCGCCGGGTCGTTGTTCAGCAAGGAGCGCAGGGCGTACTGGCTGGAACCGAGCTCAACGCGAGCGATGTCTTTAAGGCGAGTGATTTCACCGTTTTCGCCGGAGCGGATAATGATGTTCTCGAACTCTTCTTCGCTCACCAGACGGCCCTGGGTGTTAACCGAGAGCTGGAAACTGGTGGAGCTAGGCGAGGGTGGGGCACCCAGTTGGCCGGCTGCAACCTGACGGTTCTGCTCGCGAATGGCGGTGACCACATCAGTTGCAGTCAGATTGCGCGAAGCGGTCTTGTTCGGGTCCAGCCATACGCGCAGGGAGTAATCGCCCATACCGAACAGCTGCACATCACCCACACCGCCGAGGCGGGCCAACTCGTCCTTGATATTGAGCAAGGCGTAGTTGGACAGGTAAAGCATGTCGTAGCGCTTATCCGGCGAGGTCAAGTGCACCACCATGGTCAGGTCCGGCGATGCCTTGTCCACCGTAATACCAATGCGCGTCACTTCTTCGGGCAGTTTGGGCTGGGTACGGGTCACTCGGTTTTGCACCTGCACCTGCGCGTTGTCCAGGTCGGTGCCCAGGGCGAAGGTGATGGTCAGGGTGATTTTGCCGTCGGCGGTCGACTGCGAACTCATGTACAGCATGTTCTCGACGCCGGTAATCGCCTGTTCCAGCGGTGCGGCTACGGTTTCACCGATTACTTTCGGGTTGGCACCCGGGAAGTTGGCGCGTACCACAACGGTTGGCGGCACTACTTCCGGGTACTCGCTGATCGGTAGCTGGAACAGCGAGATGGCGCCGGCGATCAGGATCAGCAGTGATAACACTGCGGCGAAGATCGGCCGGGAAATGAAGAACTGGGAAAAATTCATCGCAAGGATTCCTGTAAGCCAGAGGCCTTAGCCACGTACCGGAGCAGTGCTGGCGAGCTTCTGCTGCACGACTTTGTCGTTCTTGGCTTGCGCCGCGTTGTTGTTTTCCAGCGCCTGACGTTGCTGCGCCAGGGCGGCGATGGTGGCCTCGCTAGCCATCGGTACCACCTGAGGTTCTACCGGCGAGCCTGGGCGAGTGCGTTGCAGGCCTTTCACCACGATCTGGTCCCCTTTGGCCAGGCCGCTGCGCACAATGCGCAAGCCTTCCAGCTTCGGCCCCAGCTCTACGGCGCGGTACGCCGCTTTATGCTCAGCGTCGACCACCAATACAAACTTCTTGCCCAGGTCAGTGCCGACGGCTTCGTCGTTGATCAGGGTGGCGTTGTAGGTGGCGCTGCCAACCAGTTTCAGGCGGGCATATAGGCCAGGGGTGAAGCGGCCATCGGTGTTATCGAATACCGCGCGGCCACGGATGGTGCCGGTTTTGGGGTTTACCTGGTTATCAACGAAATTCATCTGGCCCAGGTGCGGGTGGCCGTCTTCGCCGGTCAGGCCCAGGTATACCGGGCTGTTCTGGCCGCGCTGGCCTTGACGGGCGAGCTCGTTGTATTTGAGGAACACGCGCTCATCAACGTCGAAGTAGGCGTACACGCGGTCGGTGGAAACCACGCTGGTCAGCAGGGTTTGCCCGGCGTTCACCAGGTTGCCGGCAGTGATGTCGGCACGGCTGACGCGACCATCAATCGGCGAGGTAATGCGGGTAAAACTCAGGTTGAGGCGGGCGTTTTCCAGTTGCGCCTGGATATTGGCCACACCGGCACGGGCTTCTTGCGCGGCGCTGGTACGGGCATCGGCCAACTCGGCAGAGATGGCGTTGCTGGCACGCAGACGTTCGCCACGTTTGGCTTCGTTTTCGGTACGGCTCAAGTTGGCGCGAACCTGCTGCAACTGGGCTTCCAGGCTGCGAACTTCGGCTTCGAACGGGCGCGGATCGATCTGGAACAGCAGATCCCCTTTCTTCACCAGCGAGCCTTCGGTGAACACCACTTTGTCGATGTAACCGGAAACGCGAGGGCGGATATCGACGGCTTCCGGCGCTTCGAGGCGGCCGGTGAACTCGTCCCACTCATTGATGGGTTGTTGCAACACCTCGGCAACGCTGACCTTGGCGACCGGCAACTGCGCGGTGGCTTCGGGCGCTTTGCCACACGCACTGATAATCACCAGGGCGAGGGCGGCCAATGGGTAACGCAAGGCTGATAGGGACTGTTGCATGGGTGGGACTCCGCCATAGGTTTCTTAGGATGGGCGGAGTGTGATGGCGCAATGAGACGTCAGACGAATCGAACAAACCGAAGTTGGATATCAATATTAATGATGTTTGGTTCATCTGACGGTAATAGTACGGGGAGGGGGAACTGAGGCTTAAATGAGTGGTGCCTGTACGATTCTGGATTCCGGCCTGCGCCGGAATGACGGGGCTTTGAAATTAAAACACCGTCGTTCCCCGGGCAGCCGGTGACCCAGAATTGCAGGCCGACGCAAAACCTGCAGCTAACCCAAACTATCCGGATCAGACACAAACATCGTAATGCGCGAGCGCAACCACCGCTCGGCCGGGTCGTTGTCCTGCGCGCCGCGCCAGGCCATGGACAGCTCGAACGAGCGCGCCGGTATACCTTCGGGTACATCTTCAGCCCGTACGCCGCCGGTAGCCGTCAACGCCGCAGCGGTGTAGTCCGGCACGATGGTCACCAGGTCGGTACCCGACAACAACGTGCCCAGCCCATTGAACTGTGGCACCGCCAGCACCACTTTGCGCTTACGCCCAACCTTTTCCAGCTCCTCATCGATAAAGCCATTGAGGTCGCCGGCAAAGGAAACCAGCGCGTGAGGCCGTGCGCAGTATTCGTCCAAGGTCAGCTTTCCCGGCGCCGAGTCGGCCCGCAGCAGCTGCGGTTTGCTCTTGCGCAGGGTTTTGCGCTTGGCGTTGGCCGGCAATTCGTCGGTGTAGCTCACGCCCACCGAAATCTCGCCGGAGGCCAGCAAGTTGGGCATCAACAGGTAGTTGGCGCGGCGTACCACAATCACCACGCCGGGGGCTTCGGCGCGCACACGGCGCAAGAGGGCAGGAAGTAGTCCGAACTCAACGTCGTCCGAGAGGCCTATACGAAAGACGGCCGTGCTGGTGGCCGGGTCGAATTCCGAAGCGCGGCTGACCGCGGTGGAAATCGAATCGAGCGCCGGCGACAGCAAGCCGAAGATTTCCGAGGCCCGCGCCGTAGGCTCCATGCTACGACCGGTTCGCACAAACAGCGGGTCGTCGAATAGACTGCGCAGCCGCGACAGCGCCGCACTGATCGCCGGCTGACCGAGAAACAGCTTTTCCGCCGCACGCGTCACGCTGCGCTCGTGCATCAGCGTTTCAAACACGATCAGCAAGTTGAGATCCACGCGGCGGAGGTCGTTACGATTCATTCAGCGCTACCCTGTACCTGAGTGCTCTAGAGCGGTTCCTGGGGCAAGAGGCTGACGGGCGGCGAAGCTGGCGTCAAGCGGCGCCATCATTGGCATTTATGTCGACTATTGATAGACGCGGGTGGTTTTGCTGGCAAAGCCCCGATAAAGTCCGTGGCCATTGGGAGTCCACATGCGAGGTGAGCGATGTCCCGTGTAATCCGATTCCATCAGTTCGGCCCAGCTGAGGTCTTGAAGCTGGAAGAACAACCTACCGCACAACCGGCGGCTGGAGAGGTATTGCTGCGGGTTGAAGCCATCAGCGTCAGCTGGCACGACGTGCTCTGGCGCCAGAACCTGGCCCCCAGCCCAGCCCATTTGCCTGCCGGTATCGGCCAGGAAGTAGCCGGCGTGGTGACTGCCGTTGGCGCTGGCGTAGACGACCTGAAAGTGGGCGATAAAGTCGCCAGCTTTCCCGGTCACAGCGCCAACCAATACCCCGGTTACGGCGACGAACTGGTGCTGCCGCGCGCCTCGTTGACCCGTTACCCCGATGACGTGCTGAGCCCGGTTGAAGCCAGCGGCTTCTATACCCCGCTGCTGATCGCCTACTTTGCCTACGTGGAACTGGCCAAGGCCAAGGCCGGGCAAACCGTGCTGATCACCGACGCCTCCCACTGTTCGGGCCCGGCGTTTGTGCAACTGGGTAAAGCACTGGGCCTGCGCGTAATCGCCGCCACCAAAGACCCGGAAGACCGCGAGTCGCTGATCGCCCTGGGCGCTGAAAAAGTGATCGTCACCGAAGAGCAGGACCTGGTCGCCGCCATCAACAAATACACCGACAAGCGCGGTGTAGATGTGGTGCTCGATGGCCTGGGTGGTCCGCAGATGTGCCTGCTGGGCGATGTCATTGCCCCGCGTGGTCGCCTGGTGTTGTACGGCCTGCAGGGCGGCAACCAGACCCCGTTCCCGGCCTGCGCCGCGTTCCAGAAGAATATTCAGTTCTTCGTGCACTGCATCGGTAACTTTACCGGCAAGCCCGAGCTGGACATTCCGCCCGACAAGGAAGCCGTGGCCAACGCATTGACCGCGCTCAACCAACTGGCCCGCGACCGCGTGCTGCAACCGCGAGTAGAAAAGGTATTCGCCTTTAACGACTTCGTGGAAGCACACCGCTACATGGAAAAATGCCCGAAACAGGGTCGCGTGGTAATTGAAGTAAACGATTAACTTGGCTACGTAGGGCGGATACCCCGTTGGGGTATCCGCCGCCAGTGTCGAATAGAGAAGGCTATTTCCCCCGCAACAACTCACCTGCCTGGTCAAGCAAGGCCAGCGGGTCCGGCGCCTTGTGAATGTCCACCGACAACATCTGGCGAAACTTGCGGGCCCCTGAAAAACCCGTCCCCAAGCCCAACACATGCCGCGTCACATGGTGCATCGTGCCACCACTGGCTACGTGTGCGGCTATATAAGGTCGTAGCGCCTGTAACGCCTCCAGACGGCTGATCACCGGCGCCTCGCTGCCAAACAACTGCTGATCCACCTGCGCCAGCAAGTACGGGTTGTGGTACGCCTCACGGCCCAGCATCACGCCATCGAACGTCTTCAAATGCGTCTGGCACTCCTCCAGCGTCTTGATGCCGCCGTTAAGCACAATTTCCAGCTCCGGAAAATCCGCCTTCAACTGCGCCGCCACGTCATAGCGCAGCGGCGGAATCTCACGGTTCTCCTTTGGCGACAACCCCGCCAAAATCGCAATCCGCGCATGCACCGTAAAACTGCGGCACCCCGCGTCTTTCACCTGCCCAACAAAATCCACCAACTCTGCATAACTGTCGCGGCCATCAATCCCAATACGGTGCTTCACCGTCACCGGAATCGACACCGCGTCGCGCATTGCCTTCACACAATCCGCCACCAACCCCGGATGGCCCATCAAACACGCGCCAATCATATTGTTCTGCACCCGATCACTCGGGCAGCCCACATTCAAATTCACCTCCTGATAACCCGCCTCCTGCGCCATACGCGCACACGCCGCCAACTCCGCCGGCACGCTGCCGCCCAACTGCAACGCCAACGGGTATTCGGCAGCATCGTGCTGCAGGAAACGCTGCGGGTTGTCGCCACGCAGCAACGCACCGGTGGTGACCATTTCGGTGTAGAGCAGGGCGTTTTTGGAGAGCAGGCGGAGAAAGAAACGGCAGTGGTGGTCAGTCCAATCCATCATCGGAGCCACGGAAAAACGGCGGGACGGTTCAGCTTGGATGGGCAGGGCGAGTGGCGCGGTCATGGTCGGTATCTAGAAAGCGTGGAGGGCGAGGAGTTTATCAGGAACTCGGACCCGGTCCGATGCAAGTAAGTCGCAGCGTCGCTCCACGTTTTAGAGCAGGAAAAATAAATCTGCCGCTTTTTCAACCGTCTAACAATCCAACGTTTAGAGATGAATTCGGGTGAGTAGCGATGGCTTACGCGGCGGCATGGTGTTCTCTATTGCCGCTGCTTCAGCATATTTTCAATTTGCCCCACCGAGTCTTGCGTGCGGCGCGCCAGGTTGCGGACTTCGTCAGCCACCACGGCAAAGCCGCGCCCCTGGTCGCCGGCGCGGGCGGCTTCGATGGCGGCGTTGAGCGCGAGGAGGTTGGTTTGTTCGGCGACGCTTTTGATGACGCTGGCGAGTTGCGAGATGTTGGCGTAGGTGTCGCGCATGCCGGCTTGTTCGCGTTCGCGCAGTTCGAGTGCGGAGCGTTCGTCGCTGATGTCGCGTACGGCGCCGATGACGCGGGTGAGCACGCCGGTGGCGTCGTAGACGCAGCGCCCGCGTTCGCGAAACCACAGGTCGCCACGGGTTTTGTGGCGCATGCGGTATTCGTTGACGTACGTCTCGCGGTTGTTGGGAATGGCGAGGTAGTCGTTGGTGACTTGTGTCACCCGTGGCAGGTCATCGGGGTGGATGACGGCCAGAAAACTTTCCCAGTCGTTATGGAAGTCGGCGGGGGTACGGCCGATGAGCAGGCGGAATTGGTCGGACCAGCGAATCATGTTGTCAGCCCGATGGGGGTCCCCATTGTTGACCTGCAGGTCCCAACAGCCTTCGGTCAGCGTGAGCTGCATCATTTCCCAGACGTGCTGTTCGGTGTGTGAGTGGGCCAGTTGCTCGGTCAGTGTCTGCTGTTCGTCAGTGCTACGTTGCAGTTGCCTGTGCATGTCTTCCAACTGGGCGGTGCGTTGCGCAAGTTCCGTTTGCAGCTCGGCGAATTGTGCGGCGCTGCAGGGCGGTGGGGGCGTTTCGCGCAGGTCGCGCCGCAGTGCTTCCACCTGCTGGACGCGTTCGGCCACTTGCGCCAGCACCGGCGAGAGTTCGGGAAATGTGTGGAGTGGGGTGCTAACGCGCTGTCCGGCCAACACCTGCCCGAGTGCCTCCACCATGTGACGCACGAGGGTTTTACGACCGTTGAACAGCCCCATGTCTTACGCTCCTGTGGTCATCCAATCGTAGGTTTCGTTGAGCGAGCGTTCGAAGCGCTCTACCAGCCAGTCGATCTCGTCGGCGCTGATGATTAGCGGTGGGCACAAGGCAATGCTGTCGCCGATACCGCGCACGATCAAACCGTTGGCTTGGGCGCGCTCGGTGAAGTATTTGCCGAGGCGGCCCACCGTGCCGAAGGGCGTTTTGCCGGGTTTATCGCCGACCAGTTCCACCGCCGCGATCAACCCGCAGCCTCGTACCTCGCCCACCAGTGGCGAAGCGCTCAGACGCTGGAGCGCGGCGTGCAGGCGTTGGCCCATGGACGCGGCGTGCTCGATCAACTGGTCTTGTTCAATGATGGTGATATTGGCCAGGGCCACGGCAGCCGCCACCGGATGACCGCTGCCGGTAAAGCCGGTGCCCAGCACGCCTAGCGCGTGGCTTTGGTCGGCGATGGCGCTGTACAGGTGTTCATTGATCAGCACGGCGGCGATGGGCTGGTAGGACGACGACAGCTGCTTGGACAGAATCATGGCGTCGGGGGTGATGCCAAAGGTCTCGCAGCCAAAGCGTTTGCCGGTGCGGCCAAAGCCGCAAATCACTTCGTCGGCGACCATTAACACGTTGTGGCGGCGACACACCTGCTGCACCCGTTCCCAGTACGTCGCCGGCGCCACGATCACGCCGCCGGCGCCCATCACCGGCTCGGCGACAAACGCGGCGATGGTCTCGGGTCCTTCGCGCAGAATCAGGTCTTCAAGCTCATCGGCCAAGCGTGCGGCGAACTGTTCTTCGGTTTCGCCGGGCCGGCCTTGGCGGTAGAAATGTGGGGTGGATACATGGAGGAAACCGGGGAGCGGCAAATCAAAACCCGTGTGCACACTCGACAGCCCGGTCAGGCTGGCGCTCAACGCTGTGACGCCGTGATAGCCGCCCACGCGGCTGATGATTTTCTTGCGCCGGGGCTGGCCGATGGCGTTGTTGCGGTACCAGATCAGTTTGATCAGCACATCGTTGGCTTCGGAGCCTGAGTTGGTGAAGTACACCTTGCTCATTGGCACCGGCGCCAACTCGATTAGGCGTTCGGCCAGCGCAATGCTTGGCGTGTGCGATTTGTGCCCGAACGTGTGGTAGAAGGGCAGCGTTTGCAGTTGCCGGTGGGCCGCATCGACCAAGCGCTGTTCGCTAAAACCCAGGGCCACGCTCCAGAGGCCAGCCATGGCCTCCAGGTAGCGGTTGCCCTTGTCATCAACGACAAACACACCGTCGCCACGCTCGATAATCAACGGCCCTTTCTGCTCGTGCGCCCGCGCATCGGCGTAGGAGTGCAGCTGATAGCGCACGTCTTTTGTGGCGAATGAATCAATCGAGCCTGGCATCAGGTTTCCTTGCCGACAACGCGGGTGAGTCAGTCCAGTTCCAGTACTTTGGCCAGCTCGACGTAGTCCAGGCTCCACAAGGTGCCGCCGCCCAGCTTTTCGTTGTGCTGGGAACGAAAGCCCGTGAGTTGCTGGCCACGCTTGCTCAGGGTGCGCGCCATCTCCAGCGGCACGGCAAATGGATAGGCTTCTTCTGGCACCAGCCAGCCCGGGCAGAACGCCAGGGCGAGGGCGCGGCGCGGACGGTCCGAGATATTGGCGCCGCCGCCATGCACTACCTTGCCGGAGTACAAAAACGCATCGCCTTTTTCCATCACCACCGGAATGGTCGGGGTGTTGTCGATGCGCTCGCGGTCGTTGAAATCCGGCCAGCTCTGGCTGCCGGGAATGATGCGCGTGGCGCCCATTTCTTCGGTGTATTCAGACAGCGCCACCAGGCAGTTGCACATCACTTCCGGCCCCGCTGGGCCCAGGCTGCGAAACACCGGGTAGTTCTCCAGGTCACGGTGCAGGTACTGGAGTTTTTCGGTGGGCTGAATCTCGATGATTTGCGCCGCGTTCATCCAGTAGGCATCGCTGGTTTCCAGCATCATGGTGTCGATGTACGACAGTAGAATCTCGTGGTCGAGCATCTCTTCGCGAAAGGTTTTGCTACGGCGAATTAACTGGGTCACGCGCTTGGTCTTTTTACCGGTGAACTCCTGCATCCATTCCGGGCAGGTGCTGTTGCCCGATGCCCAGTCGGCGACGATGGGGTCCATCTCGGCGTTGAAACGGTCGACCTGGGCGCTGAACAACCCTTTGATAATGACGCCGCCGTCTTCGTCAATGATGCGCTTGACGATGTCTGGCGCAGTGCCCGCGGCAACTTCGCGCAGTTTCAACATCGGTTCGTGGTGAGCTTGGGTCTGGGTGGCGAGCATGATTTTCTCCAGTCGTGTGGGACGCTGAGCACGTTGCGCAACGGCGCAAGGCATGGACCGATAGTAGGACCGGCATGCACGGCCAAACAGGTGGATGCCGGCCATTTATCTGGGCTTTGCCGGTCACCGCAACGATTGGCTAGCGCGCACAGAAGTTTGGCCACCGCGAACCTGTGCGGGTGTTTTCGTCAACGGCACCATCTGCTGAAAAGAACCTTTGCCACCTCTGGTTCCCATTCGGCAGGAGATGTTTATGCGCAGCGATATCAGCTTCAAAACCACTGACGGCCTGACCCTGAAAGGCTGGCTGTATGCCCCCGTAGACGCCACCGCCAAACTTCCTGTAATCGTTATGGCCCACGGTTTTACGGCGGTGAAAGAGCAGTACCTCGACCGCTATGCCGAGGTCTTCGCCGGGCAGGGGTTTGCCGTGCTGGTCTACGACAACCGCAACTTCGGCGCCAGTGAAGGCTTGCCGCGCCAAGAGGCCGACCCGCTGTTGCAGGTGCGCGATTACCGCGACGCCATTACCTACGTCAGCAGCCTGGACAACATCGATGCGGCGCGGGTTGGCGTATGGGGTTCCAGCTACAGCGGCGGCCATGTGCTGCAGGTGGCGGCGTTTGATCGTCGGGTGAAGTGTGTGTCGTCCCAAGTGCCGGCCATCAGCGGTTCGGCCGACGTGCGCATGGCAGTTCGCCCGGATTTGCTGCCCGGCTTGATCGAAGCGTTTGAGGCCGACCGCGCGGCGGTTTACGCAGGCGAGCAGCCGCTGCTCATGGAGGTGGTCGCCGAAGACCCTAAAGCCGATTGCGCGCTGCCGGGCCAAGACTGCTTTGAGTTCTTTACCGAAAGCGGCAATAGCGTCGCGCCGGCGTGGCGCAACGAGGTCACGCTCAAAAGTATCGAGCTGCTAAACGAGTACGAACCGGGATACGCCATCGACCGCATCAGCCCCACGCCGCTGCAGGTGATCGTCGCGCTTAAAGACACCGTCACCGTGCCCGACGCCGCGCTACGCGCCTACGAGAAAGCCCTGCAGCCAAAGAACCTGGTGTTGCTCAACTGCGGCCACTTCGACCCGTACCTGAGCGAGTTCAAGGCTTCCAGCGGCGCCGCGATCGAGTGGTTCAAACGCCACCTGTGATCGGCCTTTTTTAACCTCAACACCGGTCTGCTCGTTTCAAGGAAACCCACTATGTCCGCTGCAAAATGGCCCGAAAACCATAGCCAATCCAAAGCCCTGTATGAACGCGCCAGCAAGGTAATGCCAGGCGGCATTACCCGTATTCTGCCGTGGCAGGAACCGTTTCCGGTTTACGCCGGCAGCGGCTCGGGCGCTTATGTCACCGACGTTGACGGCACCCGTCGCCTCGACTTGCTGAATAACTTCGCCTCGCTGATTCATGGACATGCGCACCCGGCCATCGTGGCGGCCATTCAAGAGCAGGTCACCAAAGGCACGGCATTTACCTTGCCTACGGAGCCGGAAGTGGCGCTAGCCGAAACCATCTGCGCCCGCGCTGAAAGCTTTGAGTGGATTCGCTTTTCCAACTCCGGTTCCGAAGCGGTGATGTGTGCGATCAAAGCGGCACGCGCGCTGACTGGGCGCTCGAAAATCGTTAAATGCGAGGGCGTGTATCACGGCTCGTATGACTACGCAGAAGTCAGCCTCGACTCGTCGCCGGAAAACTGGGGTGATGACCCCAAGTCCATCGGCTATTCCAAGGGCGTGCCGGAAGGCGTGAAGAACGACGTGGTGGTAATTCCGTACAACGACGTGGAAGCGGCCGAGCGGATTATCCTGGCCAACCGCGACGCGATTGCGGCCATTCTGATAGACCCGGCGCCCAGTTATTTTGGCTTTATTCCGGTGACAGAAGAATTCATTGGCATGATCCGTCGCGTGGCAACCGAGATTGGCGCGGTGTTTATTCTTGATGAAGTGATCACCTTTCGGGTGCACGCCGGTGGCGCGCAAACGCGCTTCAACATCAAGCCAGACCTCACCGTGTTGGCCAAGATTATTGGCGGGGGTTTTCCGGTCGGCGCTGTGGCCGGGTTGCGTAAATTCATGCAGGTGTTCGATCACCGCGAGGGCAAGCCGTTGCTGCCCTGGAGCGGTACGTTCACCGCCAACCCGATCACCATGACCGCCGGCAAAATTGCCCTCGATCTGTATACGCAAGCCGACTCCGATCGTATGGATGTGCTGGGCGATCGCCTGCGCGCCGGGGTGACTGAGGCGTTTGCCAACGCGGGTTTTCCCGGCCAGGTCACCGGTTTCTCCTCAATGTTTATGGTGTTTGGTCACCAGCGGGACATTCGTGATTACCGCAGCGGCTACTCCAACAAAGAGGAGACCAAATGGGTGACTCGCCTGCAGCGCAACCTGGTGCTGGAGGGTTACCACATTGCGAAAACCGGCAAGGCGTTCTTGTCGACCGTGATGACCGAAGCGGACGTGGATGGGTTTATCGCGGCCACCGAGCGCGCTGCGCGTCTGGCTGTTAAAGAGGCTGCCGAAGCCTGATTGCCTGGCATTAAAAAAGCGGCGCTGCGAAGGCAGCGCCGCTTTTTTTTGTCTGGGTTTTACTGGGCGGTGTAGGCGCCATCCACGGTCAGCAGCGAGCCGGTCATCCATTGCGCATCTTCGGAGGCCAGGAAGGTGACGGCCTTGGCCACGTCTTCGACGTTGCCAATGCGCGGCCACGGGGTGAGGTTTTCCAGCAGCGTTTTGATCTCTGGATTGTCCAGCTCCTGGCGCACCATGGCGGTGGCAAGAAAGCCTGGGCACACGGCGTTGACGTTGATCTTGTGCGCCGCGAAATCCACTGCCAATTGCCGGGTGAGGTTGTTGACTGCACCTTTGGAGGCGCAGTACGACGCTTCCTGAGCCAAGCCCACCAGGCCGCCAATGGACGAGATATTCACGATCTTGCCGCGGGTGCCAGTGGCGCTCACTTCCTGCTTCATCATCTGGGTGATGGCGAACTTGCAACCCAGCCAGGTGCCCTTGGTGTTCACGTTCATGGTCAGGTCGTAATCGGCTTCAGTTTCTTCAACGATGGTCTTGAGTTCCACTGCCACACCGGCGTTGTTGATCATGATGTCCAGACGACCAAAGCGCTCGACCGCAGCTTGCACAAGCGCTTCCATGTCGGCGTAACGGGAGACGTCGGCTTTGACAAAAATGGCCTCGCCGCCTTTGTCACGAATGAGCTGGTCGGTGTTGATGTGCAGATCGGTTTCAAAACCTTCCGGGCGGGCGCTGCTGGTCAGGTCCGAGCACACCAGGTGGGCTCCTTCGGCGGCCAGAGCCAGCGCAATGGCGCGGCCGTTACCTGAGCTCGAACCGGTGACAATGGCTATTTTATTGTTGAATCGCATAGGGTCGCCTCCATCGGCAAGCAGGGTGTGAGCAGAGGGGTTGGCCCCTCGCTTCGCGTGTCTCGCCGGGGAGTCTAAAAACGCTGCGCGGGCGTTAACAGGTGCAAAAGGGACAGCCGCACACCGCCGAAAAATGGCCGCTGGCAACCTGTTGGATGGGGAATGCAGGGCGGTAGGCTCGGGGTGATTGTTCACACTTTTACCCCTGTGCCGAGACTACAACTCATGTCCCAACCTGCAGCCCATTCCTTGAAACGCGACACCCTGGACACCAAAGATTTGGTGTTGCTGGTACTTGCTGCCGTTGCCCCGATGGGCATCGTGGTGTCCCTTACGACGTTGTCCATTGCCTTGGGCACCGGCGCCGGTACGCCGGGCACCTATATCGTCGCTGCGTTGATCTTTTCAGTGTTTGCCGTGGGCTACCTGAAGATGAGCCAGCGCATCACCAATGCCGGTGCCTTTTATGCCTACATCACTGCCGGCTTTGGCGAGCGGGCAGGGCACATCGCCGCGTGGTTGGCGGTGATGACCTACAACGCGATCACCATCGGCACGTTTGGCAGCTTGTCGTTTTTCAGCAGCCTGGTGCTTAAAGACCTCACCGGCATCGACATCGCCTGGCAGTGGTTCGGGCTGTTGTGGCTGACCGCCACGCTGGTGCTGGGTTACCTGGACGTCGGCGCCAGCGCCAAGGTGCTGGCCGTCGCGCTGCTGCTGGAAGTGCTCAGCCTGTTTGCCTTTGACCTGGCGGTATTGTGGGACAAGGGCTTCCACGGGTTTTCCCTCGAGGTCTTCAACCCGTCGCTGGTGTTGGGCAGTGGCGCGGGGCTGAGTCTGATACTTGGCTTGGGCTCGTTTATCGGCTTTGAGGCGACAGTGATTTATGGCGAGGAAGCACGCAACGCGCGGCGCACGGTGTCGCGGGCGACGTATATCGCCATTGCCTTGATCGCGGTGTTTTACCTCACCACCACCTGGGCGATGGTCTCGGCCGTCGGTGTCGAGCAGGCTAAACAAACGGCTGCCGCCGATCCCGCCTCATTCTTGTTCATCATCAACACCCAATACGTTGGCCCCCTCGCCACCGAGATCATGCAGGTGCTGGTGATCACCAGCCTGTTCGCCGGGTTCCTGGCGTTGCACATGAGTGCGGCGCGCTACCACTTCTCCCTGGCGCGCAGCGGCATCCTGCCGGCGTGGATGGGCAAGACACACCCCAAGCACCACTCGCCCTTCAACGGCACCGTGGTGCAGCTTGCGTTGGTGGCTGGCGTGACGGTGGTGTTTGTCGCCGCCGGTCAGCATCCGTACCTGCAAATGGGCGTGGCGCTGTTTGGCATGGGCGTTTTGGGCATTGTGCTGTTGCAGTGCCTGACCAGCTTTGCGGTGCTGCGTTTTTTTAGCCGCGAGCGCAGAGGAGAGTCGCTGTGGAGTACGGCGGTTGCGCCGTTGTTGGGTGGCGTGAGCATGCTGGTGGCGTTTGTGTTGATGATCGACAACTACGCGGTGATGACCGGCAGTGATCAGTGGTGGGTCAACCACCTGCCGCTCGTGTTTCTACTGGCGCCCGTGTTGGGGCTGGTGAGGTCGGTGGCGTTGGGTAAACCGCAGGCTGTGCAGCCGTAAGGGAAAACGGGCGGTGGCACTAAACGCCATCGCCCGCCGTGGGATTAACGCGGCGCTGTAAACCGGCTGGCAATAAAATGCGCCGCCTGGGTGAGCAGCGTACGCCCGGTTTCGATTTTGCCGGCGCTGGTAAGCACGCCATGGGCATGGCGGGGCAAATGGTGATGCATCACTACGGTTCCGGCGCCTGCCGCTGCAGCCGCATAGGCAATGCCTTCGTCGGCCAGCGGATCGTGGCCGACGGTGAGGATAAACAGGTCCGGTTGCGTGCGGCCCTCGGCGTGGAGCAGGGGCGATAGGCGCGCATCGCTGAGGTCCTGGCCCGGCACCACATATTGCTCGCGGAACCAGTACATGGACGCCGCCGTCAGCGCAAAGCCTTCGGTGAAGCGCTGGTAGGAGCGGTGGCTGGCAGTCAGGTCGGTGACTGGGTAGAACAGCACCTGCGCGGTGAAGCGCAGGCCGTCGACCTGATACTCCGGGTGATTGGCCAGCACCGTGGCCATGTTGCCGCCGGCGCTGTCGCCGGCAATCACCGCGTTGTTCAGGTCCACCTGCAGGTCGAGGGCGTTGTCGCGAATAAAGTGGATGGCTGCCAGGCAATCGTCAAGCGGCAACGGAAACCGATGTTCCGGTGCCAGGCGATAGTCGACCGCCACCACACTCGCGCCCGACTGATTGGCCAGGCTGCGACACAGGCTGTCGTGGCTATCCAGATTGCCGATCACCCAGCCGCCGCCATGGATAAACACCACCAGTGGCGTAACGCTGTCGGGATGGCTGCCCAGTGGCCGGTACACGCGCACGTTCGCCGTGCCGTCTGCCACCGGGAATTCCAGCGTACGCACCGCCGCCACATCCTGCGCAGCAACGCCATTGGCTGCGCAGGCCTTAAGGTAACTGGCGCGCGCATCGGCCAGCGGCACATCTTGAAAGGACACGGCGCCGTTAGCGCGAAACGCCCGGACCAGGGCCACCGCGTCAGCTGCGACCTGGTCCAGTGCGATGGCTTCTGTCATGAGGTGACCTCGGCGCGTTCGCTGACGCGCAGCAGATGGTAGTCGTCGGCGTGCCAGTGGTTGGCCAGGGCGCGGTATTCCTCCACCGTGCCCGACCAATTGTTGATCACTTTGCCTGCGGCATTCTTGTACCAGCTTGAGCAGTCAGAAGAAAACGCCGAGGACTGCATATTGGCTTGCAATGCATCGTTGTAGGCGTTGAAAGCATCGTCGCGAACGTCAGCCGCCTGACCGTCCAGGTGTTGCACCGCCTCGATGATGTAACGTTGCTGGATCTCCAGCATCGTGATGATTGAGTTGTGGTTCAGGTTGGTATTTGGGCCGTAGATCATGAACATGTTGGGAAAGCCCGGAACCGTCATACCCAGGTAGGCTTCGGCGCCGCTCTGCCAGCGTTCATGCAGGGTGCGGCCTTTGCGGCCGATCACTTCCAGGTCGCCCTGGAAGGCCTGGCTTTCAAAGCCGGTGCCGAAAATCACCACGTCGAATTCATGCAAGGCGCCGTTTTTGTCGACGATGCCCTCGGGCACAAAATGGTCGACGGCCGTTGTTTCCAGGCTGACGTTGCTGCGTGTCAGCGCCGGGTAGTAATCGTCGGAGCGCAAAATGCGTTTGCAGGCGAACTCATAGTCGGGCGTCAGTTTGGCGCGCAAGGTGAGATCGGGCACCTGGCCGGCCAAATGGGCGCTGGCCAATTTGATGCCTTCTTGTTGCGCATCGGTGCCGTGGCGGGTGCGGGCAAAACCGTTTTCGCGGAACGCATGCAGGTCGCGGCGGCTTTCGTGGAACAGCTCGGGTTGCGCGCTGTAGGCATCGAGTTGCTGCTGCGAAAACACCATTTGGTTGCGCGGCATAATCCAGTTTGCGCTGCGTTGGAACACGGTCAGGTGGGCAGCCTCTTTGGCTACTTCCGGCACGTACTGCACGGCACTGGCTGCGGCGCCGATGCTGGCCACTTTTTTCCCCGCCAGTTGCGCGTCGGCAGGCCATTGCGCGGAGTGGAAATACTGGCCGGCAAAGTTATCCAGCCCTTTAAAGGCGGGGATGGCGGGTTTGTTCAACTGACCCCAGGCCGGCACAAAAAATCGCCCCTGCAAACGCGCGCCATCGGCCAGTTCGAAGGCCCAGTGCTGGGCGGTTTCATCCCAGCGTGCCTGGGTCAGTTCGCTGCCCAGCTTAATGTGAGGCATCAGGGCGTAGTGCTCGGCGAGGGTGTCCATGTAGCGCAGCAGCTCGTCGCGGTCGGCGTACATTTTGCTCACCCGCAGGTGTGGGTAAAAGCTGTAGCAGTACAGGTGCGATTCGGTGTCGCATGCAGCGCCCGGGTAGGCGTTGTCGCGCCAGACACCGCCGATGCGGTTGCCCCGTTCAAGAATGATGAAGTTATCGATGCCCTGCATTTTCAGCTGTGCGGCCATGCCGAGGCCGCCAAAGCCGGCGCCCAGAATAACGATGTCGTAAGACGATTTTGCGGTGTGCAACATGAGCGGTTTCCTCGGAGTAGACGCGTGGGCGGCTGGATTAAAAGGCTTTTTTGTAGAGGGCCAAGGCATCGGCCTCGCGCACGTCCACCGGGTTATTCATCAGCAGGCGCTCCTGCTTCATGGCGTCGCGGGCGAGCAGCGCCAGGCTGTCCTCGGTCACCTTGACGTCGCGCAGGCGACGCGGTGCGCCGGAGCGGTTCATCAGGTCTTCCATAAACTCGACAAACCGGGAGGCGCGGTGGGTGACCGTGGCGGTGCTGGCGCCCAGCAACACGTCCGCGAGCTCGGCATACAGCGGCGCCGCCGCCGCGAGGTTGAAGCGCTACACCGGCCCTAACATCAGCGCATTGGAGAGGCCGTGGGGGATGTGGTAGTGGCCGCCCAACGGGTAGGCCAAGGCATGCACGGCCGCCACCGGCGCGTTGGCAAATGCCTGGCCGGCGAGGGTGGCGCCGAGCAACATGGCCTCTCTGGCCAGCCGGTTTTTGCCGTCCTCGCAGGCCGCGATCAGGTTGCCGGCCAGCAGGCGCAACGCTTCGCGGGCCAGCGCGTCGGAGAGCGGGTTTTTCCGGTGGCGACTGGTGTACGCCTCAATGGCGTGAACCATGGCGTCGATGCCCGTCGCGGCGGTAATCAGCGGCGGTAAGCCGAGCGTCAGCTCAGCATCAAGGATGACTTTGTCGGCATACAACTGCTGGGCCACGACGCCCATTTTGGTGGTTTCGCCGGTGGTCAAAATGGTGATGTTGGTGACTTCCGAACCGGTGCCGGCGGTGGTCGGGATTTGCACCAGCGGCAGGCGACTGCCCTTTACCTTGCCGATGCCGTAGAGGTCGGCCAACTGCTGGTTGGAGGGGATCAGTACGGCAGCCAGTTTGGCGATGTCCATGGACGAACCGCCGCCCAGACCCAGCACCACATCCACCCCGGCAGCGCGGGCTTGGCCCACGCAGTCGTGAAGTACGGATTCCGGTGGGTCGGCGACCACATCGTCAAACACGCTGAGGGTAAAACCAGCTTCCAATAGGGAGGCTTTGGCGTTGTCCAGCAGCCCGCCAGTGTGGAGGAATTTGTCGGTGACAATCAGCAGGCTGCGCGACTCGGTCCAGTTGCCCAGAATGTCGCCGAGGCGCCGTGCGGCGCCCCATTCAGCGACCAGCGAGCCAACGGTATCGAAGGTGAAAGCTTTGAAAATGCTCATAGGCGTGGTTCCAGTACGGGCGTAGAAGAGGGCGTCATACCGAGT
Organism: Pseudomonas turukhanskensis; assembly: GCF_027922365.1. GTDB lineage: Bacteria > Pseudomonadota > Gammaproteobacteria > Pseudomonadales > Pseudomonadaceae > Aquipseudomonas > Aquipseudomonas turukhanskensis. The sequence continues at coordinate 35,885 of NZ_BSFN01000017.1, read as the reverse complement.
AGCGCGACAGGGTTTCGCCGCCGTCGATGCGCACCAGGTCGCCGTGGATATAGCTGGAGCGTTCGGACGCCAGAAACACCGCCAAGTCAGCGACGTCGTCAATCTCGCCCCAGCGCTTGAGGGGAATGGTCTCGGCGAAGTCATCGACGTAGCCGGGTTGTTCCATCAGGGCGCGGGTAAGGGCGGTCTTGGCGTAGGTGGGGCAGATACCGTTAACCCGGATGCCCACGTGGCCGTATTCGATGGCCAGGCAGCGCGTCAGGTTGGCTTGCGCCGCTTTGGAAATGTTGTAAACCGACTGCCACGGGTGGCCGCCCAAGCCCGCCGTGGACACCAGTTTGATGATGTTGCCGCCGCCGCCTTGGCTGAGGAACGCGTTGATCGCCGCCTGGGCGCCAAAGAAGCTGCCTTTGACGTTGACGTTTAAGCACAGGTCCAACTCTTCTTCGCTGAAGTCATGGATCAGCTTGCCGTCGCGGTACACGCCGGCGTTGTTGATCATGATGTCGAGGCGCCCGAACTGCTCGGTGGCAGCGCCTACCAGGGTGGTCAGGTCGTCACGGCGGGTGACGTCACAGCGCTGAAAAATCGCCTGGCCGCCACGTTTATTAATCAGTTGCGCGGTGGTGAGTTCGGGTTCGTCGTCGAAGCCTTTTGGGTTGCTGGCTTCGCTGATATCGCCAATGACCAAGTGCGCGCCTTCGGCGGCCAGTTTTATCGCAATGCCGCGGCCAAGGCCGGTGCTGGCGCCGGTGATAACCACGACTTTGCCCGCCAGTTTCATGTCCATCAATGAGGTCCTTATAGGGAGTGGTAGCTGCCACCGCGCTGTGGCAGCGGGTGTGGGTGGGGCTTCAGCCGACTGCTGCCATGCCGCGCTCGGCCCACTGGGCGGGCGCTTGCAGCGGCTGGACGACAGTGTTGTTGCCATGGCCGTAGCGCGATGCATGGTTGCCGCCGTTGTTAAGCACCCGGTATTCGCGCGGAGAGCGCCCGGTCCAGCGTTTGAAGGCATGGCGAAAGTTGGCGGCGTCGCTGTAGTTCAACTGTTCGGAGATGGCCTCGGTGGTCATCGGCGTGTTGAGCAAATAGCGAATTGCCAGCTTCTTGCGCACTTCCACCAACAGGGCGTTGTAGGAGGTGCCCAGCGCATCCAGACGGCGGCGCAGCGTGCGCGGCGACAGGTGCAGGCGATCAGCAATATCCGAGAGCGAGGCGATGCAGTGGCCGGAGCCCAGCAGCAAATTCTGCACTTGGTAACTGAGGTCGTATTTCTGGATGACCTCGCGCAGCTGCGCCTGGCAAGTGGCCTTGCAGCTGGCGTGGGTGATGCTGTTGGCTTGCGCCAACTTGGCGTCCAGCCACTGCCCGGCGAACCGGATGGCGGTGCGGGTGCAGTTAAAGCGCACGTCCAGGCCCAGGCTTTGCCGAACCAGCGCTTGTTCTTCGGGCGTGGCGTCGATGGCCAAGTCAATACCCTGGCAGGTGAAACCGAGCCCGAGAATGTCTTGCAGCAGGGTGATGAGTTTGGAAATTTCCAGGTAACACCAGAATCCTTCCTGGCCTCTGCTAAGCCCGTACCGGTCGCTGAGCTCCAGGCGAGCGCTGTCGCCTTCCTCATTGATGTGCAGGCCCAGTTTGAAGTTCATCAGCAGGCTAAATTGCGCGGCGACCGTCAGCGCTTCGCGCAACGTAGCGCTGCTCAACAGGGCGAAACCCACAATGCCGTAGGAGGTCAGGTGCAGGCGTTTGCCCACCTCCAGGCCCAGCAACGGGTTGTCGCTGCATTGGTGGAACGCCGCGTGAATATGCGCGTGCTGGTTGAGCGAGATTCGGCTCTGGGGGTTATACAGATCAGCGAGGGTCAGGTCCCCGGCTGCCAGGCAGTGGCTGAGCTGTTGCTCGCCGCAGCTGGTGACGGTGATGGCGGCGAGAATCTCGGCCGTCGAGAAAATCTTGTCGTCGCAGGTAATCGGTGTTGTGTCGATCAGTCCCATCATGCAGCCCTCACAGCGATACTCACGCAACTGGACCGCGCAACACGGCGCGATCGAAAGGAGATATCCGCGTCGAATCTAGTGCGTCGTTTGTTTGGGGTACGTAACGCACGGCAGAGTCAACGCATTGGCTTGGGCAGGCCGGGGAGGTGCTGATAGCGGTAAGGCAACGCAGGTGTTCGGGGTCTTGGACCTCATTTTTATATCTCCTGACCTTGCGGGCCCAGCAGGCGGTGCCCTGTTTTTTGTTGGTCTATCAGGTAGGAATTGCACGTTCACGCAGGACCTGGAAAACCCGATTCGGATAACTAGGTCGTGCGACCGATTAAATAGGGTCGATTGACCTAGGTCAAGTAACCGACTGGCGTTTTCCATAAAAAAACTCACCGTTGGGGTGAGTTTTTTATGCGCGGTACGCGGCGATTACTGCAGCCTGGCTGCACTTGCCAGAGACGGTCGGGTGGACGGTGTGGGGTGCGGTTCCAGTGTGGCGCCGCAGTCGTTGCCCAAGTAAGTCAGTGCCGCGCCCAGGCTGCGGCACAGCGGTTCAAGCCGCTCGTATACGCGCTGCGGACCGGCGCAGAGCAGTTCGCAGTCGTCCTGGCCGATCTGCTCAGCGTGGCCGCTTAGGGTGATTTCCAGGTAATCGATGTGTTCGCTGCGCGCCCATTCGGCCATCGAACGGGCCGAGGAAGCCGGCCGGGTTTGCGCGGTGTTAAAGCTGATGAGTGTTTTTCCGTGCAGGCCAAACGTGGTTTCCGGGCTGCAAAGCCGCGCGTTCATCAGCAGTTGGTCGGGAAAGCAGGTGATCAACACATCACTGCTTTCAACGGCCTGTTCGAGGTTGCGCAGCAAGGTAAAGCCGTCGCAAGGCGGCACCAGGTTGTGGCGCAACGGGTCGAGCCCGGCCACGGCAAAACCCTGTTTCGCCAAGGCGCGGGCGATGCTGCTGCCATAGGTGTCCAGGCCAATAATGGCGATGCGTTGCGCGTGAAGCGCAAGGAGTGCAGAGGTCATGATCTAGCGCTCTGTGGTTAGACGATGTTCAGGCTTGCATGGCGTTGAACAACACGGCGATATCCAGCTCGCCCATGCCGGCCGATTGCGCCATGCGGCAATACGCGAGGTAGGCATCGGTGCTGGCGTGGGGCACGTTGGCACTCACCAGCGCATCAAGGACCACTTCCTGCCCGGCCACGTGCACATCCACCGACGCCTGTTCGCCGCCGTACTCGCCGGCAGTGATGCGGTTGGCGGCCGTGTCGATGCCGTCCACCAGCATGTCGGTCATGATCGACGACAACGTCTTAAAGGCGTCCACCGACACCTCGGCAGAGGCTGCCAGCACAGCGCCTTCAAGCCAGGCTGCAAACGCGCCAAAGTAAAACGCGTAAAGCGCCAGGTACGTGGGGGTGCAGGCTTTAGGATCGGCGCCGAGATAGCGTGGGCTGCCGGCCAGCAGCGTGAGTGTTTGCTGGTGGGCGTGCCAGGCGTCGGGGTTACCGGAATACAGGATGGCGGTTTTTGCCGCGCCAATATCCTTGGGGTAACAGAGGATGCCGCCGTCCAGATAGCGGGCGTTGTGTTCGTCTGCCCAGTGCGCCAGCCGTTCAACATCGTCCACCGTGCCGGTGCTCATGTTCACCACGGTTCTGCCACCCAGGTCAGAGGTCGGGCCCAGGCTTGCCAGCACGGTTTCGCAGGCTGCTTTGTCGATCATGCAAATGATGGTCAGGTCACTGGCCAGCAGGGCTGACTGTGCGTCGTGAGCCAACGTAGCGCCGGCGTTTACCAGGGGCGCCGCGCGCTCGGCGCTGCGGTTCCACACGGTCACTGCGCAGCCGGCTTGCAACAGGGTGTGGGCCAAGACACCGCCCATGGCCCCAAGGCCGAGCACACTGACCGAAGGAGTAGCGTGTGGCATAAAACAGTCCTCTGCAAAATGAGAAACGGCGACCAAGTGGCCGCCGTTGTGTGGGGTTACACCGTGGCAGGCGTGTCAAAGTCGACCGCGGTGCCCAGCCAGCCGTCCCAGCGTTTGGTCCAGTACAGGTTGTGCAGCTGGGTGGTCAGCGCGCCAGGGCCGGCCTTACCGCCCAGCACGCGGTCGTCGACGCTGTTGATCGGCATGACGCCGCCCGCCGTGGAGGTCAGAAAGGCCTCATCGGCGTTAAGCAGTTGTTCGACATGCACCCGCTCAACGTGCAGCGGCAAACCGATTTCTTTCGCCAGCTCCAAGGTGGTTTTACGGGTGATGCCTTCCAGGCAACCGGAGTCCGGGGTGAACAGCACGCCGTCTTTGATCAGGAAAATGTTCGAGCCCGGTGCCTCGGTCAGGTAGCCGTCTGCGTCGCACAGTACCGACCATTCTTTCTGCGCCTTCTGTGCTTCGAACAGCGACAGCTTTAGGTCCATCCAGTGGAAGTTTTTCGCCGTGGGGTCGACCGCTTTTGGCGGGATGCGGATAAACAGCTTGCTGACCAATACGTCGATGCCACGGCTGCGCTGTTCGTCGTCAGAAATGAACACGTACGGCACTACAAAGGCGTAGAAGCGGTTTTCATAGGCCTGCGGGTTGATGCGGTCGTTGCCGTCGGGCATGAAGCCCCGGGTGACGGCCCACCACACGTACGCTTCCTTGGTGCCTGCTTGCTTGATCAGGTTTTCCAGAATCTCGACGGTTTCTGCTTTGGAGTAGGGATTGGTCAACTGGAACTTGCGGCACGCGCTTTCGAAACGCTCCAGGTGATCTTCCAGGCGGAACAGGTAGCCCTTGCTGACGCTGACCACGTCATAGCAGGCATCGGCCTGGGTGAAGCCCAGGTCGGACATTGGAATGGCGGCGTTATCCAGGTCCACGTAGGTGCCATGGATAAACGCCGAGCCGTGCGCATACTCGGGAGCGTGGGCAACTCGGGTGTGCGCCGGATCGTTCAACATGATGTGGTCTGCCTGGATGATGGTCATCGCGCTCTCTCTTCTAAAGAATGAATTGGCGCCGGTTGCAGCGCGCCGTGCCCGTGTAGCTGTGGGTTCATCTTAGGAGTGGCAGACGCAGGGCCAACAGGTGAGGTGGGGCCAAGTTAGCAAGGCGATGCGGCCAACCGGGCATGCCGGCAGTGGGAAAAGAGCGGTGTCCCGCCACGATCATTTTCTTGGCCCCCAATCACCTTTTGTGCGGCGCAGGGCGTGCCTACAGTCGTGGCATTCCGGCGCACCGTCGCCAACGCACACCACTGAGGGGAACCGGCATGACGCATTCGAACGTGACGTTTATTGGTCTGGGGCAAATGGGCGCGGCGCTGGTCCCGCCGTTTATTCAGGCGGGGTTGCAGGTGACTGTGTGGAACCGCTCAATCGCCAAGGCCGAGCCACTGGAGGCCATGGGTGCCACTGCCCAAGCTAATATTGCTGATGCCATCAACGCCTCCGACTTGATCATTGTTTGCCTGTCGGACTACGCCTCCAGCAACGCCCTGTTGCTTCAAGCGCAAATCACCCCGCTGCTCAAAGGCAAGACGCTGGTGCAATTCACCACCGGTGACGCCCGGCAGGCGCAGGCGGGCGCGCAATGGGCAGAAGAGATCGGCCTGAACTATCTGGACGGCGCGATCATGGATTACCCCACCAAGGTGGGTAGGCCCGAATGCATGCTGCTGGTCTCAGGCCCCGAGGCCGTGTGGAACAGCTGCGCCAACGAGATGCGCTTGCTGGGCGGGCGCATGACCTACGTCGGCGCAAAACCGGGCTCGGCCAATGTGCTCGATGGCAGCCTGCTCACCATGTATTACGGCAACACGTTCGCCTTGATGCAAAGCGCCGCGATGCTGCAGGCCGAACAAGTGGATATCAAAGATTTCGCCACGGCGTTGCAGGCCTTCAAACCCGTGATCGAAAGCACCTGGAAACGCACCATCGAGGCCATTGACCAGCAAAACTACGCGGGCCAAGAAGCGTCGATTTATGTGCATTCGCTGGGGGTGCAGTCGTTGCTGGAACGGGCGAAAAATGCCGGCGTTGAACATGGCCTGCTGGCGTTGTTTTCTGGCTACGTTGACCGAGCCCTGAGCAATGGTCACGGCGCGGATGAGCTGCCTGCGGCCTATGAGGTATTCCGTCCGCAATGATCCTGCAGGATCCTTCAGGATGACCGCTGCGCACCTGTTTGGCCCTTGCAGCGAGCGCATAATCAGCCCATGGACAGGCCCCGATCTTCAGGGGGCGATGTGCTGAAAATAACAATAACTTCCCGAACTCTGCCGCCTTTCGTATTTAGGAGCACCGTATGCGTGATGCATCCAGCCTTCATTTAATCGGCGATCACTCGTTTCTGATTGATGAATCCATTGGCGACCTTGACCTTGATCTGGTGAAAAGCTTGGTGGCGTTGGAATCGGCCGAAAATGCCAGTGACGAAACCCGTCAGCCCACTCGCTCCATCATTATTTCGGCTGCCGCCTGGTTTATTGCCGGCGTGGCGTTGTGGGCCCTGGTGGGCTTCTCCATCTGAAGAGGGTGCAACCATGAGTAACTCGAACACAGATGTAAGCGGCCAAATTTCACGGGAAACCCTCGCCGGGCGCTTGCCGGTAGCAGGTTCCGCGCGCTTGTATACCGGTTTTGGCACGTTACTGAACGCGGCCGTGGCGCTTGGCGCCGCCAGCTACAACTACTTGTTTGGCGCATCGGTGGCGGCGGTTGGCAGTACCTCGCTGGGCATCATGGGCTATGTGATTGGCCTGATGATGACCCTGGCGCCGATGTACCTGGCCTCCGGCATGATCAGCTATCGCCATGGCGTAGACCCGGTTGATGCCGCCAAAAGCGCGCTGGGCACCCGTGGTTCGGCGCTGCTGCTTTTTATGATTCTGATCACCACGTTGGGTTGGGCCTTCGTACTGGTGGCCATGACTGGACAGGCTGCCGGACGGCTGCAACAGGTGCTGATGAACCCGGGCGGTGGTATCGACAACACGTTTGTCGCGACGGTCTCGATTGCGATGCTGGTGCTGGTTTGGCTGGCGCTGCGCAAAGGACCGGCGATGATGGCACTGATGACCCGCTTTACCTCCCCTGCGGTGCTCATCATTGCGGCTGTTTTGCTGTACCTGATTACCCGTGATGTCAGCCTATCGACGTTATGGCACACCAATGTGCCGGAGAGCTCGGCGTACGCGACCGACCCCTTGCTGCAACTGGCCTATGGCGTTGAATTTGGTGCCTCCAATGCGCTGACCATCGTGCCTTTTTTCGGCGGCATGGCGCGCTTGATCCACAAACGCAAACACCTGATTACGCCTTGCCTGCTGGGAGCCGGGTTGATCGGCGCCGGGTTTACCACGGCAGTCGGGGCATTGGCCTCGGTGGCAACCGGCTCGACGGAACCTGCCGAGTGGGTGGTTAAAACCGCTGGCAATGGGTTGGGCTCGGTGATTGTGATCGTGCTGCTGCTAGCCAACCTGGGGACGCTGGTGAGCTTCTTCTACCTGGCTGGAGTGTCGGTGCAGCAAATCCGGTTTTTTGCCCGAATGCGCTGGGACGTGATCATTGCGGTGTTGCTACTGCCGGGCGTGTTTGTCGCCTTCGAAACCGACTGGCTGATTGCCCATGTGATGAACTGGCTGGCCTATAACGGCGCCATGTTTGCCGGCATTGCAGCGGTACTGTTCACCGACTACCTGCTACTGCGTCGCCAACACATTTTGCCCGCCCATCTGTTCGTGAAGAGCAGCGAAAGTGCCTACTGGTACTGGGGCGGTGTGAACTGGGTGGCCATTGGGGTGGTGGTGTTGGGCGCAGCGAGCTACCTGTCGTTTTTTAACCCGATGACCCTGGAAGTGGGCAGCTCGTTCCGCTACCTAGGGGCTGCCATGCCGTCGTTCTTCTTGAGCATCGTTGTTTACTACGCTGCCATGCGGTTGGTGATTGCGGCGACGAACAAAGGTGGGTATCGCGGCACCGCCACACTGGCAACAAAAAAGGTTGCCGTGGGCCTGTAAAACAGACGCTGTCGTCAGCCAAGGCCCCGGCACTGCGTCGGGGCCTTGGCGTTTCTGCTTTCACGCCATTGGCTCACCTGAAAGTTGACCGCGGCGCACCTGTTAGCCGGCCATGACGGACGCATAATCACCGCCTGATTGGTTTCGATGATCAAGGCGGGGACGTACATGAGTGATGCCAATAGCGGCGATATCAGCGCAGTCACGGCGCGCGAGGCGCTGGCCGGGCGTTTGCCGATTCGGGGCGCTGATCGCCTTTACACCGGTTTCGGTTCGTTACTGGCCGCGTGCGTGGCCATCGGCGCGGCGAGTTTTAACTACCTCTTCGGCGCCTCGATAGCCTACATCGGCAACACCAGTATTGGCATTCTGGGCTACCTGATCGGTTTGATTGTCGGGCTGGCTCCGGTGTATCTGGCCTCCGGGCTGATTTGCTACCGTCATGGTGTGGACCCGGTGGATGCTGCCAAAAGCTCGATGGGCACGCGCGGTTCGTCCTTGTTGTTGGCGCTGATTTTGATCACCACGCTAGGCTGGTCGTTTGTATTGATCGCCATGACGGGGCAGGCTGCCGGGCGTCTGCAGCAAGTGCTGTTCAACCCGGGTGGCGAGATCAATAACGGCTTTGTCGCGGTGGTGTCGGCGGCGATGCTAGTGCTGATCTGGGTGTTGCTCAGAAAAGGCCCGCTGATGATTGCCTTGTTGACGCGCTATACCTCGCCCGCGATTCTGATCATCGCCTGCGTGTTGGTGTACCTGATCACCCGCGATGTCAGCCTGACCACGCTGCTGCACACCAATGTCGACCCCAAGTTGGCCTATGCCAGCGATCCGCTGTTGCAGTTGGCCTACGGTGTTGAATTTGGCGCGGCCAATGCGCTGACCAGCGTGCCGTTTTTTGGCGGCATTGCGCGGTTGATCCAGAAACGCAAACACGTCATCACACCGTCGTTGCTCGGCGCTGGCGTTATCGGCGCAGTGTTTACGTCTGCGGTCGGCGCGCTGGCTGCGATTGCCACCGGTTCCACCGAACCGGCTGAGTGGGTGGTTAAAACAGCCGGCAATGGGTTTGGCACCGTGATCGTGTCGTTGCTGCTGCTGGCAAACCTGGGCACGTTAATCAGCTTTTTCTACTTTGCCGGGGTTTCGGTGCAGCAGGTGCGCTTCTTCGCCAAAATGCGCTGGGATTTTATCGTCGCCATCCTGTTATTGCCCGGCCTGGTGGTGGCGTTCAATACGCAGTGGTTAATCGCCCATGTGATGAATTGGCTGGCCTATAACAGCGCCATGTTTGTCGGCATCGCGGCGGTGATGCTGGTCGACTACCTGCTGCTGCGCCGTCAGGTGGTGTTGCCAGCGCACCTGTTTGTGAAAGATCAGCACAGCGCCTACTGGTTCTGGGGCGGGGTGAACTGGGTGGCCATGGCGACCATTGCCCTGGGCGGCGTGGTGTACCTGCTGCTGTTTGACCCCTTGACCCTTCAAGTGGGACCCACCTTCCGTTATGTGGGTGCCACCATGCCGACCTTGGCGATTTGTATGCTGGCCTATTACTTGGCCATGCGCGTGGTGATTGCTAGTGGTGTGCGCGGCGGCTACCGCAACGTCCAACAACTGTCCGAGAAGAAGGTGAGGGTAGGGTTGTAACGCGTTATTGAGGTGAAAAAAACCCTGGTCATTGGCCAGGGTTTTTTGTTTCTGCATGGCCTACGCGTGGGCGTGAACGACGGCACCGGCCCGTGCCCCGGGTAGGGTGAATGCTGGCGGCAGAGCCCAGTCGATTTCGCGGTTTTGCGAGCGGAAGGCGCGGGGGGCGGTGCCGGTCCAGCGCTTGAATGCGTGACGGAAATTGGCTGCATCGCTGTAGCTGAGTTTTTCGGAAATGGCCTCGGTGGTCAGGGGCGTATCGAGCAGGTAACGGATCGCCAGTTTCTTGCGCACGTCTTCAAGGATCAGGTTGTACGAGCTGCCCACCGCCTCAAGCTTGCGGCGCAGGGTGCGAGGCGATAGGTGCAGCCGCGAAGCGACCTCAGGCAGCGGCGGAATTCGGCTTGGCGAGGCCAACAGCATTTTTTGAATCTGGTAGCACAGGTCGTAGCGCTGGCTGATTTCACGCAACTGAGTGCCGCACAGCGCCTTGCAGGACTGATGCGTCATGACGTGGGATTGCGGTAACGGTTGCGCGACGTAGTGGCTGCTAAAGCTGATGCAGCTGTCCTGGCAATTGACCTGGGTCGGCACGCCGAGAGCATCGGAAATGACCTGGGCTTCGCCTGGGTCGGCGTTGAGATTCAGGCGCAGAGCCTGAGCCTTGAAGCCGTGGCCCAGAATGTCGCCAAGCAGGGTCAGAATTTTTGCGCTTTCCAGCAGCGTGGAGAAATATTTCTCGGCGCCTAGCAACGCGAAACTCTCACGCAAGTACAGCGTAGCGACGTCGCCGTCGACCTCCAGATGCAACTGATGTTTAAGGTTGGCCAGCAGCCCGAAGTGGTTGGCAATGTCTAGCGCTTCGCTTAACGAGGCGCTACTGAGCAGGGTGAAGCCCAGCATGCCGTAGGCAGTCAGGTGCATCTGTTGGCCAATGTGCAGTGCCAGCAGGGGGTCCTGGCAGCAGCCAGTCAGCGTGCCCAGCCATTGGCTAAGCGATAGGCGAGTGGCGGGGTCAAATACCGCCGCGTGGTGCAGGCCGTGGTGGGCCAATACGTGGGCCAACGCAGCAGGCTCGCCACTGTGTCTGGCGACCAGGGCCTGGAGTTCGACGGTAGAGAAGACGCGGTCTTCTGGAGTGATGGGTGACGCATGCACTGACACCATTTTTACGGCCCTCATCGGCTAGCCAAGTCTTTCCGCCCGCTGAAGGGGGCGAACGTTGCAGGAAACACTTTCGGTCTTGGCAGGCCGGGGATCATCGTGGTGGTGCAGGGGCCGCGCTTTAATGCTGCGCGGTGAAGGGCGGGTTTCTTCGCCTCCACTTATGTCGAAGAGGTCGTGCGACCTATAAAACAAGGTCTGTTGACCTAAGTCAACGATTTTCATCGTTCAGTCACGGGCCAGCGAGCCAGCCAGCCAGTCCGGTCTGGATTGTTTTAGGTCGGTTGACCTTGGTGCGCGCCGTTCAGTACACTCCAGCCCATCAGCACGGCGCGCTGGCGCGGCGCGCAGCGTTGCAGGGTTGCGCCGTCCGCTCTGCGGCAGGCATCCTGTGTCGGAGTTAGTGGCTTTTGGAGTAAGTCGATGTTGAGTGAAGCGTCGCGGGCCGAATCGTTATTCGAGCGCACCGCCAGTCCGCGTGAAAAGAAACGTGTCCAGCGCATCGAGGACATTATCGACACCGCTGCACTTATCTTCGTCCGCGACGGTTACGCGCAGTTTTCCGCGCGCCGGGTTGCCAGCGAGTTGGGCATCAGCCTGAGCAACCTTCAGCACTACTGCGGCACCACCGAAAATCTGTTGCTGTCGATGATCCGCGCCAAAATCGAAGTGTTTGTGACTCAGTTCGTGGCCATCGCCGGCGACACGTCTCGGCCCGCCGAGCAGCGCCTGATTGATGTGATTACGCAAGACATGGAAGCGGCGCGCGACCCCTGGATCGCCTCGTTTTCCTTCCAAAGCTGGGCCCTGGCCGAACACGATCAAGCCGTCGGTGAGCACCTCAGCGCCATTTACGAAACCTTTTGCCGGGTGATGGGTGAGTTGATCCAGGAAGTGAATCCGCAACTTGCTCCGGGCCGTGCGCAGGTGTTTGCCGTGCTGATCGCCTCGCAAATTGAAGGCTTGCTGTTCTATCACAAGCACACCAGCGCGCTTAAGCAAAACTGGCAAGAGACCGTCGACACCACGCTGGCCATGTGGCTGATGATGATTCGCGCCGGGTGACCGGTTGCAGTCGGCCATGACGCCCCGTTTTTAGGTCATTACTCACCTGTTGGAAGGTTGGCCCTGCGCTTTAAGCTCGGGATCGAATCCGCTTCCAGGGTGAGCACCATGGCTACCTCGCTACAACCCATCGACCGCCTGGCCACCTTGCACTTCATTGCTTTGGTTGATGCCTTCGTCGCTGAATCCGGACACTCAACCGCTCGCCTGCTGCAGGGCACTCAGTTGGTGGCCGACGACCTGCGCGCTGGCGACAAGCTGATCTCGGTGGAGCAGGAGTGCATGATTTTGCGCAACGCCCAGCGCCTTACCCAGGCGGAGCACCTTGGGTTGGAGCTGGGCCAACGCTGCCGCTTGGCCGCCTATGGGGTGTTTGGTTTTACCCTGCTGTCCAGCCGCGATCTGCGCGCTGCGCTGGAGCTGTTTTTCGAGTACCCGTTGCCGCTGGGCACGGGCTTTGAATTAAGCTTGGTGCAGGAACAGCGTACTGGCTGGCTCAACGTCGACGCCTTGTTTGACATTGAAGATGAGCTGCGCTGGCTTGCCATCGAGTTTTCGCTGACTGCGCTGCAAAGCGTGATGGCCGATCTGCTCTACCAACCCCTGCCGCTGAACGCGATCAACATCGGGTTTGCGGTTGCGCCGCAGGCGGCGCCGTATCAGCGCTACTTCAACTGCCCGGTGACGTTTGATCTGTCGCGGCCCACCAGTTTGTCGTTTGATGCGGCGTGGTTGGACCACCCCTTACCCTGCGCAAACGCGGCCGCGCACAGTGAAATGCGCGCGCATTGTTCGGTGCTTAAATCCCACCTGGAAAGCCCCCGGGATTTCCTCGCCAACGTACGCTCGGCCATCTGCTTGGGGTTCGACACGTCACCCTCTTTAAGCAATGTGGCCACCTCAATGGCCTGTTCCAGCAAAACCTTGCAGCGTCACCTGCGCGCAGCGGGCACCAGCTTTAACGAGCTGTTGTGTGAGGCTCGTTACCAGCGTGCGCAAGAGCTTTTACTGCGTGAAATGCCGGTGGCGCGCATCGCTGAAAGCCTGGGTTTTAGCGAGGCCGCCGCCTTTCGCCGAGCGTTTCAACGCTGGAGCGGTTGCACGCCGTCGCAGTACCGCTCGCACGCCAAACATTGAATGGGGGCATGTCTCCCACGATCCCCTTTTTTGACCTGTTTGCGCCTTCAGCGCTCTGCCCATAGCTCCGACAATCGGTCCCAAGCGGCCTGCATAGGTCGCGGTTCAGACCATAGGACACGGGGAAAAAATGTCATGAAGGCAGCAGTCGGTTTTATCGCAGTGGGTGTGAGCGCGTTGTACGCGAATTCCAGTTTCGCACTCGACAGTTTCCAGATTGGCGAGGTGCTGGTGGAGCCCAGCGTCACAGTGGGCGGCGCCTACCTCTATCACAAGAACCAAGCGTTCGGCGCACGCACCAGCGGCATCGGCCTGGAGGTGGATCGCAGCTCCAGCCGCTTTGAAGGGTTTGTGCTTCCCGGCTTGAGCATCACCGGGCCGGCGACGGATTACGGCACCGTATTCGGCGGTGTGTCGGCGGTCGGCGCATTAACCCGTGGCGGCACCGATGGCGGCGGTTTTACGCGCGACAATCCTGAGTCGATTGGGCTGGAAACCGCTTTTGTTGGCTGGAAAAGCGCCGACCTGTTTCCGTCCCTGGGCAAAGATGCAATCAGCATCAGCGCCGGGCGGCAGAATTTCATGATCGACAACGGCTTTCTGATTGGCGACGGCCATGCCGACCAAGCCAAAGATGCCGCAGCCTGGATCGGGCCGCGCACCGCATTCACCAAAACCCTGATTGCCTCGCTGGACACCGGCAAGGTGCACGCCGACCTATTCGACCTTACCGCCAACGCCGACCTGGATTACGCCGACTACCGCGACCGCATGCGGTTACGTGGCGGCAACTTCGAGTGGCGTGATTCCGTGGGCACCCTTGGCGCCACGTATTTCCACACCACCGATGCCGACAACTCGTTTCGCGATGGTATCGATGTGTACGACCTGCGCGCCAAGGGCACGCCGTTCAAGGCCTTGCCACAAGTCAGCCTGGCGGCCGAATACGTGTGGGAGGACGGTGGTGAGCCGGACAAATCGGCCCATGGCTGGTATGCCCAAGCCACCTATTCGTTCACCGACCTGCCTTGGACCCCCGCGGTGACCTACCGCCGTACCCAGTATTCCGACGACTACGACCCGATGAGCTACGGCTACGGTGGCGAGTACGGCACCTGGTACCAGGGCGAGGTGGTGGGCGAGTACATGGTGTTCAACGCCAACGTAAACATTGACATGCTCAGGCTAGCCGTGCAGCCGCATCAGGATGTGGGCGTCGGGTTGGTCGGCTATCGCTTCCAGTTGGAAAAAAAGCCTGATGGCGTGACCAGCAACGACTTTGCCAATGAAGTGGACCTGTATGTGAACTGGGCCATTACGCCTGCGCTGTCACTGAGCGCGGTGTATGCGGTGGCTGTGCCAGGTGATGGTGCCAAGGAGTTGTACGGCGATAACGAGCGTTCCCAGCTGTTCCAAACCCTGGTGACCTGGACGTTTTAATCGCAGTTTCGGAGGGGGCGTCATTGCCCCTTTTCGTGCGTGACCAGGTGGCCGTTATTCACCTGTTAATGTCTGGCAGCAACCTGTGGCGTAGGCGCGCGTCCCCCTATATTTCCTCATGACGAATCCATTTTTCCAAGCGCAGCCACGCGCTGTTTCCGCCCACTGATCCGTAAGGAATCCATCATGTCCAAGGCCTCTCTTGTCACACTGCCCAACACAGCGTCCGTCGAACAGGTCGTGGAAATTATCGAACGCGATGGCGGTGTGATCATTGCCGACTTCATTACCGGCACGGCGTTTCAAGAGCTCAAGCAGCAGATCGACGCGGCATTGGACACGTCCACCTTTGGCCACGAAAACTTCTTCGTGGGCACGTCGACTCGCCGTGCCAGCCGCCTGTTCGCCCGCTGCAGCCGCATGGTTGACGTAGTGATGCACCCTCTATACCTGGGCGCCGCCCGGCAAATTCTGCAAAAGCCGGTATCGGTCTGGTTTGGTCATGAACGCACCACGGTCACCCCGCAAATTCAGATTGGCATGACCCAGGCCATCCAAATTCATCCGGGGCAGGGCAAGCAGCCGTTGCACCGCGACGACACCAGCTTTCTGTGGCGCCATCCCAACTACGGCCGCGAAGCGCGCCTGCAGATCATGCTGGCCGTGACTGAATTCAACGAAACCACCGGCGCCACCAAAGTGATTCCAGGCAGCCACAAGTGGGACGACGAGCGCCGTCCGGAACCTGAAGAAGCCATTGATGCGGTGATGGCGGTCGGTTCCGCGTTGCTGTTTATCGGCTCCACCTACCACGGTGGCGGCACTAACAGCAGTGACGCGCCACGTACCGGCCTGACCATGGGCATCGACCTGGGCTGCGTGCGCCAAGAAGAAAACCAATACCTGTCGGTGCCATTCGACGTGCTCAAAGGCCTGCCGGAAGACGTGCAGCGTCTGTTGGGTTGGGACGCCGGCGAGAACTTTATGGGCTGGGTGGAGCAGGGCGGCAAGATGGTCAGCCCGCACACCCACTTGCAAGCGGATGACGTACTGCGCTCGCTCGGACTCGTGGGTGGTATGCACTAAAGCGCTGGGTTTAACGCGTGTCGAAGGCAGCCCAAGGGCTGCCTTTTTTATGAGCGCTTTACCGGCAACGGGACATAAAAAAGGCGCCGGGGGGCGCCTGAAAAAATTCACCTGAACCAAGGGCAAAGCCAGGTGAGCCAGGCAGAGGAGTGGAGCGGTGGTAAGGCGCAGCCCCTGCTGGCATCGACGGTAATCGAGTGCGGCTATTTTAAAGCGCACCGCGCGCCAAGACAGGTTCGCGGTGGCCAAAAACAGTGCTTAACGCAGCAACGCAGTAAGCTCGGCGTCGACCTGCTGCAGCCAACTCGCGTCAGCGCCAAACAAAGCCAAATGGCCAAACGGGCTGTCGATGGAAGTGAAGCGCGTCTGGGCAATCAACTGCGCGTCGCAATGACAAATCGCGGGTGGGAAATACAGGTCTTGGGTAATCGGCAACACCAGGGTTTTGGCCGTGATGCGCCCCAATGCCGCCGCAAGATCGCCGCCGCACCCATGGCCGACGTCCGCCCCTCGCCATTTTTCCAACATCGTAATCAGCGCGTTGGGGTCCATGGGCGCGAAGTACGGCGTCATAAACCCTTCAACAAAATCGGCAACCGTGGCAAACCCCATCGCCTGGTAATGCCGCTGTTCGAAGAAGTCAGCGCTCAACCCATGCAGCGTCATCAGCCGGGCGTGTTGTTTCAAGCCCTCGCTGACCGCAGTGGAGTCTGCGTAATTGCCCCCGGCAAACCCAGGGTCGGTGCGCAGGCCATGCATGATGGCGTCGGCAATCAGTTGATTGACCTCGCTGGTGCGCGCGCTGCCGGCAATTGCGGCTAAGCGGTGCACCATCGACGGGTACCGCACCGCCCACTCGTAGGCTTGTTGCGCGCCCATCGAGCCACCCATTACCAACGCCAGGCTGTTAATCCCCAAGTGCTCGGTAAGCAGGCGATGCTGAGCACTCACGTCATCGGCAATTGCGATGCTCGGAAAGCCCGCGCGGGCGTGTGGGCCTGCAGTGTTATGTGGCGAGCTGGACAGCCCGTTTCCCAACTGGTTAACAACGATGATGAAGTACTTCGCCGGGTCGATGGCGCGCCCGGCGCCGATAAAGACGTCCTCGATGATTTTGCTGGTGCCGGAGTACCACGTGGGAATCAGGATGGCGTTGTCTTTGGCACTGTTGAGCTGGCCGTGCAGGGCAACCGCCAACCGGCAATCGCGCAAGGTGGCACCCGATGCGAGGGCGAGGTCACCGATGCCGATAAGTTCGTACGCACCGTGATGTTCAGGGTTGTAGTAGGCGTGAGTCATGGGGGCACCCAGTGGAGCAGACGGTGGCGAAAGCGCCGGCCCGAGAGCCGGCGCAGCGGTCAGTTAATGCGAAATTCCGCGTAGCCCTGCGCCGCCACGGCGTCGCAGTGTTCGCGGTACACGTTGACGCCGCCTGCGTAGGCCAGCAGGCGTTTCGGCTTGCCGTCGACGTTGGCGCCGGTGTACCAGGAGCGGGTCTTGGCCACTAACGAAGTCGCCGCCATTTCATCGTGGTGGGCCACCCACCGGTCTTGCTGCGCCAAGGTGGGTTCGATAACCGCGCGTTGGTTTTTTTCCAGGAAATCGATGCAGTCGGTAATCCACTCAACCTGATGCTGCAGGCACGTCGGCGCGTTGCACAGCGCAGCCCCGGGCGACAGTGGCGCGGCGGTCAGGAACAGGTTGGGGAATTTGTGCACCATCAACCCCAACGTGGTACGCAAGTCGTGGGCCCACTCATCACGCAGCAACTGCTGGTCGCGGCCACGAATATCGATCTGGGTTAGCGCGCCGGTGGAGGCATCAAAACCGGTGGCCAGAATCAGGGCATCCTGCTCGTGAATCTTGCCATCGGCGGTTTGTACGCCGTTCTCGACGATGCGTTCGATGGGCGCCGCCTTGATGTCGACGATCTCCACATTTGGCCGCAGGAAAGTCTCCAGGTAGCCGGTGTCCAGCGGCACTCGGCGGGTGCCAAAACCGTAGTCGGTAGGCACCAGTTTTTTGATCAGGGCTGGATCCTTGATGCGCGCGGCCATTTTTTCCCGGACGAACGCGGACACCTCATTATTCACCCCCTCGTCGACAAACAGTTCGCCATACGAGCCGGCCCACAGGGCAAGCGAGCCATCGTTCCAGAGCATCTCCAGAATCGCCCGGCGTGCCTCGGGCGTTGCATCGTAGAAGGCGCCGTAGGTGAAATCGAAATCAAAGCCGACAAAGCTGTTGCGGGCCAGCGCCTTGATCTCGTGGAAGCGCGCCTTAAGCGCGGCACGGTCGGCATCGGTGTAGCGCTGGTTGCGCATCGGTATGGTGTAGGGCGCGGTGCGCTGGAAAACGGTCAGTGCGTTGACCTGCGGGGCGATGGTCTGCACCACTTGAATGCCGGTGGCGCCGGTACCGACGACGCCAACACGTTTGCCGGTGAAGTCCACTGGTTCCTTGGGCCAGCGTGCGGTGTGATAGACCTCCCCCTTGAAAGACTTCTCGCCGACAAACAGGTTTTTCAGCGGCGTCGACAGCGTACCGGCGCAGGAAATCAGGTATTTGGCATTGAGGGTAATGCCCTTGTCGGTGGTGATCTGCCAGCGTTCCTGGGTCTCGTCGAAATCACAGGCCAGCACGCGGGTGGAAAACTGGATGTCCTTGCGCAAGGCAAACCGGTCGGCGACGAAATTCAGGTAACGCTCGGTCTCGGGCTGTGCCGGAAAACGCTCGCTCCAGTTCCAGGCATTGTTCAGTTCTTCGGAAAACCAATACTGGTACACATGGCTGGGTGAGTCGACGCGGGCGCCGGGGTAACGGTTCCAATACCAGGTGCCGCCAACGCCGCTGCCGGCATCGATGGCCAGCACTTTCAGCCCCGCCTCACGCAAGCGGTAGAGCTGGTAAAGGCCACCGATACCGGCGCCAATAATCACCGCGTCATAACGTTGGGTGTTCTGTGCAGCGGACGGGCGAGCAGTTGCTAAAGGGGTGTTCATACGGCCTCCAGTTTTATTTTTATAGTCGGCGAAGCGTCAGTGCTGCCCCGGTGAGTGGGGGGGCAGCCGACAGTCCGGTAATGACCACGCTACAGAGCCGGGAGGGGCCGGTCTTGAAGGAAACGGTGGGATTTTTTGAATAATCAGGTGACGTGCGGGTGGGTGCGCAACTGCCGGGGTGTCAGGCCCAGGGCGGCCTTCAACAAGCGGGTCATATGCGCCTGGTCGGAGAAACCGCACTGCGCGGCAATGTCGCGCAACGGCAGCCTGGCGTCGGTGAGCAAGGCCTGCGCCCGTTTCACCCGCGCACTGACAATGTACTGGTGCGCCGGGCTGCCAGTGGCTTGCTTGAACGCCCGTGAAAAGGCCCAACTGCCCATGCCCACCTGTTCGGCAAGCTGTGCAACGGACAACGTATCGTGAAGATGTTCATCGACGTAGTGCCGCAGCTTGCGCAGGCGTGGGCCATCCAATTTGGAATGGCTGGTGTGGGGTTGAAAGCTAACGGTGGAGTAGCGGCGCAGCAGGTGGACCGCCATTTGAGTTGCCAGTGCCTCTACATAAACGCCAGCCCCCAAACCCGGCAGCGCCGCCTCGGCCGTAATAGCCGTGGCGAGGTAAGTGAGCACCGGATCAGTGGTCACCAATACATCGCGCAAGGTGACCTCGCTCACCTCACGCGCGGCCAATTCCTCCGCCACCGTAATCAATAACCGGCGGCTGAGGTACACATGCGAAACCTCCAGCGTATCCACCCAGCGCCAGTGGGATTCTTGAGCAACCGACAGCAAGGAAACATCGCCCTTCGCGTACCGCTCGCGCTGCCAGCGCGGCCCCGAACGCCGCTGCAGTTCCACCGGCTCGGCGCATTGCAACATCACCGCGAAGTGATCCACCGGCGGCACCACCACATCCACCGCGCACAGCCGATAGGAACGTTGGATCACCTCTTTCCAGCCGAGGGCGTCGCTACTGCCCACGGTTTCACCGGGCACCCATTGGGGTATCTGGTAAGGGGTGATCGTGTCGGTCATGGCTTGGGCAAACCAGGGGGCAGGGAATCGGCAATCATGCATGCAGTATTGCAACGTATGGCGGGGTGAACAGGTGCGTGCTGGCCATCGACGCTGTGCTCAGCTCGATTCATGCGTTAAGGTCGACTGACCTATCAATATTCTTGGCGTTAATGCGCTGGATATTCGAGCGTATGTAAGGCGGTGATTTGGGACAATCGACGCACTTAATTTCTTTAACTTCGTTGGGTGCGCTATGACTGCAAAAACGATCTGGCCGATAGTGGCGTTGGCGCTTCTCTGTACTGATATGGCATTTGCCGAAGCGCAGGCCACCAAGCCCGTGATCACACTGGGCAGCGCAAAAACGGCTATATCCTCCACGTTGCAACGGTCACCACAGGAGCGCGCAGGTTCGGTGATCACGGTGGTGGACGATGGCGGGCAGCTGATATACCTGGAGCGCTCAGACGGTGCTGCCAGTGGCATGGTAGACGCATCTATCAAGAAAGCTAAATCGGCCGCGCTCTATGGTTTCTCAACCAAGGCCCTTGAGCAGCAAATCGTTCAAGGTCACCCAGGCTTTCAGAATCTGCCGGATATTTTGCCAATAGAGGGCGGCGTACCGGTTGTTATTAATGGTCAGTTGGCGGGAGCAGTCGGCGTCGCTGGCGGAGCATCGGTGGATGACGGTGCGTTTGCAGAAAAGATTGCCGCAGCCCTCAAAACGGGCAACTGATGAGCTTGAAACCCTCCCTGACCTAACACCTGGAGAACTTTCATATGAAACAGCATCGCTACCGGATTCAAGTCGAATACCTCCAAGACCCCAAGGGCCAGCCCGTGTCACGCGCACCGTTGAGCGTTGAGGTGGGGAACCATGACGACATCTTTCACATCGTAGAACTGATGCGCGCTCGCGGCGATTTCGAGCCTGATACTGCTACGGCGTTTGCCCTGGGTCTCAAGCTGTTTAGCGAGGTGATGTTGGAACACAAGGACCACGTGCTGTTCGAGGAATTCAGGCCGCATTTCGTCCAGTTTATGAAGCAGCTAAAAGGCAAAAAATAATTCGGCTTCAGCGGCATTGGAGCAACTGGCCTAATAGAGGAGTTTGGATGAATCGGTTTTCTCTGACGGACAACGTGGTATTGGTCACTGGCGCTTCTAGCGGTATCGGTGCGCACTTAGCTAAAACAGCAGCCAGTGCCGGCGCGCGCGTAGTCATTGGCGCGCGACGTCTGGAGCGCCTGGAACAGGTGGCAAATGATATTCGCGCGGCAGGTGGCAAGGTGTTTGAAGTCGCCATGGACGTGACCGATCGCGCTAGCGTCGAAGCCGCCTTTGACGCCGCCGAGGCCCATTTTGGTGTTGTGGATGTGGTGCTCAACAACGCCGGCATCGGCAACGGTCAGCGCGCGTTGGACATCAGCGAAGAAGACTGGCGCGCCATGCTGTCCACCAACCTGGACGGCGTATGGCGCACCGCCCAGTGCGCCGCCCAGCGCCTGGTCAACGCGGGAAAAAGCGGCAGCATCGTCAACATCGCTTCCATCCTCGGCTTGCGCGCGGGCGCAGGTTACAGCCACTACAGTGCGGCCAAAGCTGGCGTGGTGCAGCTGACCCAATCGCTGGCGCTGGATCTGGCGCGGCATGGCATCCGGGTGAATGCTATTGCACCGGGCTACTTCAAAACCGAAATGAACGACGCCTATTTCGACAGCGAGAAAGGGCAGGCCTACATCCGCAACGGCGTGCCCATGGCACGGCTGGGGCAGCTTGAAGAGCTGGAAGGGCCGTTTTTGTTGCTGGCCAGCGACGCCGGCTCGTTTATGACTGGGGCTACGTTGGCTGTGGATGGTGGGCATTTGGTGAGCAGCTTGTAGTGCATGTATTTCTGTGCGATTGGGTCGAGCCGAATGGGTAACCTTCAGCCACTGGTGGTTATGCCATCTTCTTGGCTGGCTGAAATTCCTGAATGAAACGGAGGTACAACGTATGAGCTCAATTCAAAGTATTCCCTTCAAGAACATTGCCGGTGTCGAGCAAACCTTGGCCGACTATCAGGGCAAGGTCTTGCTTGTGGTGAACGTGGCGTCCAAGTGTGGCCTGACGCCACAGTACGAAGGTCTTGAGAAACTGTATAAAGAAAAGCGTGAGCAAGGGCTGGAGGTGTTGGCGTTCCCGGCCAATAACTTCAAAGGGCAAGAGCCTGGTACCGATGCAGAGATCCGCGAGTTTTGCTCGCTGACCTATGACGTCAGCTTCCCGCTGTTCTCGAAAATATCAGTGCTGGGTGACGATCAACATCCCCTTTATGCGTCCCTGACCAGCGCTCAGCCCACCAGCACCGGGGATGGTCCGTTCCGCGAGAAACTCAGCGGTTACGGTATTGAGCCGGGCCAGCCCACCGATGTGTTGTGGAACTTCGAGAAGTTTTTGATCAATCGTCAGGGCGAGGTTGTAGGCCGCTTCTCTCCAGACGTGACCGCTGAAGATCTGCGCTTGATTCAAGCCATCGAAGCCGCGCTCGCTTAAACGGCGGGGTGTCCAACCGCCGACGCGACCCCACGTGCCAGCCGTCGGTTAAGACCTCGCGGGTGTCGGTGCCGGCACCTTCGCGTTGCTGAAGACTAACAACAGCGGCATCACCCCAATCGACAGCAGCATCAGAAGTTTGAAGTCATCCACATACGCAACCCAACTGGCCTGGACCGTAATCATCCCGTCCAGCGCGGCGCGTCCGCTCGCGGTCAGTGGGTTCAGATAGCTGCTTACCGGCCACTGCTCGAATAGCCGATTGAACGGCGTGACATACGCGCCTATTTCCGCGTGGTTGATTTGCGTGTTCTGCGCCAGCAGTACCGTAACGATGGAGATCCCCACGCTCGATCCCACGTTGCGCGACAGGTTGTACAGCCCAGTGGCCTGGCCACGCAGCGCCGGCGTCAGGGTGGCGAAGGCGATGGTGGTCAGCGGTACAAACAGAAACCCCAGACTTGCGCCCTGGATAAAGCCGACATAGACGATGGTTTCGATGGAAACTGCCGGGGTCCAGCCGGTCATCATGTACATCGACCAGGCGGACATCACCAGCCCGGTGAACAGGATCAGGCGAATATCCACCTTGCCCATGATTCTGCCGGCCAGAAACATGGTCATCATCGTGCCCAACCCTCGAGGCCCCATTACCAGGCCGGCGGTGAGTACCGGGTAACCCATCAAGGTTTGCAGGTAGGGCGTCATCAGGGCCAGCGACGCCAGGTAGGTGATGCCGATGATGAAGATGAACAACACCGCCACCGAGTAGTTACGGTCTTTGAACAGCTTGAGGCTGATAAAGGGTTTGTCGTGGGTAAGGGTGTGCACGATAAAGATGTACGTTGCCACGGCGGCGACCAGCGCTTCAATGATGATCTCCCCGGAGTCAAACCAGCCCAGTTGTTCACCGCGGTCCAGAAACAGCTGAATCGACATGATCGCCACGCTCAGCGAACCAAAGCCTAACCAGTCGAGCCGAGCGCTGCGGTCAGGCGGGGTTTCGCGAATAAAGCGGGTCATGCCGATAAAGGCCAGCAGGCCGATGGGCAGATTGATAAAGAACACCCAGCGCCAGCTGAGGTTTTCCGTCAGCCAGCCGCCGAGCATGGGGCCCAGCACTGGGCCGACCATTACCGATACGCCGAACAAGGCCACGGCCGAGCCGCGATCCTTCTGCGGGTAAATGTCCAGCAGAATGCCCTGCGACAGCGGCACCAGTGCAGCGCCTGCAATCCCCTGGAGCAGGCGGAACAGAATGATCTCTTCCAGCGATTGGGCGATGCCGCACAGCACTGACGTCAGTACGAAACCGAAGATCGACCACAGCAGCACACGCTTGCGGCCGAAGCGTTGAGCCAGAAAGGCCGAAGGCGGGGTCATCACCGCTGTGGCGACGATATAGCTGGTCAGCACCCAGTTGATCTGGTCGGCGCTGGCCGAAACGCTGCCTTGCATATATGGCAGCGCCACGTTGGCGATGGTCGTATCCAACGCCTGCATCACCACCGCCAGCACTACGCACAGGGTAATGATGACCCGCAGCGGGGAGGGCGGCAGTGGCCCGAGCACTTCACTCATGGTGGCTGGCGAACAGGCTGGCCAGGGGGTTCGGCAGGCCGCGCGCGGCGCCGGTGTCGATATCCACCACCGCACTCATGCCGTGCCGCAAGGGCGGCTTGCCGGCGCTGTCATCGATGCGGATGCGCACCGGAATGCGCTGCACCACTTTTACCCAGTTGCCCGTGGTGTTTTGCGCCGGCAGCAGCGAGAAGCTCGCGCTGGATGCCGGGCTGATGCTTTCCACCGTGCCGTGCCAGATAACGCCGGGGTAGGTGTCCACTTCGATGGTCACGCTCTGGCCGGGCTGGGCGTGGGTCAGCTCGGTTTCTTTGGGGGATGCGGCCACCCACAGGTGGTCGCTCGAGACCAGACTGAAGGCTGACTGCGGTGGTTGCAGGTAAGCGCCCACTTGCAGCGAATCCACATTGGTAACCACGCCATCGAAGGGCGCAACCACTACAGAGTTGCGTAGGTTACGTTCGGCTTCATTCACCGCCGCCTGGGCTTGCAGGTAGGACGGGTGTTGCTCCACCGGCGTGTCCAGCCGGCCGCCCAATTGGGCCAATGCAGCCGCTGCCTGCGCCTTGGCCACCGCGACTTTTTGCCGGGTGTTGTCCAGGTCTTGATGGGCGTCGTCGAAGTTGGTCTTGGACACCGCGTTAACGCTCACCAGCTTTTCCAAGCGCTGAAAGTTGGTCTGGTAGTACGGTAGCTTTGCTTCGGCTTGGGCGATTTCGGCCAGTGACTGGTTGTAGCTGGCCTTGAGAAACATGATCTGGTTGCGCGCGCTGTCCAGCTGCGCGTTGGCACTGGCCAGGGCGATTTCGAAGGGTTCGGCTTTAAGCCGGAACAATACCTGACCCTGATGCACCACCTGATTATCGGTCACTTCGATGGCGGCCACGATGCCGGCGACATCGGTGGTCACGCCCACGCGCTCGGCCTGGATGTAGGCGTTGTCGGTGCTGACCACGCTGCCGCCCAGCACATACCAGGCGGCAAAGGCGGCGACGGCCAACGGCGCCAGCACGAACAAACCCAGGCGCGTACGCGAGCGAGCGGGACCCGGCTCCTCGCCAGGTGGCTCCGCTGCCGGCGCGATGTCTTGCACGGGTTTTACGTCCGCCTGCACGGCTGGGCGCTCCATCACGGGCTCAGCCATGTTTCACCTCATGCTCAAGGGCGTCGCCAATCGGCTGGGCGCAGGCGGTTAGCAGGTGGGTACGCATACGTTCGAGGTAGTGCAGCAAGTGGTCGTGCTCCTGGGCAGTGAAATCCGTCATGGTTTCCAGGCGGGTCTGTTCGCCGATGGTGCGCATAAATTCCAGCAGGGGGTGGGCACCGGGGGTGAGGTACAGCAGGGAGAGGCGGCGGTCGGTGGGGTGGCTGCGGCGCTCGATCAGGCCGCGCTCCTGCATCTTGTCCAAGAGGCGTACCAGGGTGATGGACTCGATCTCCAGCAGGTCGGCCAGGCCTTTCTGGTGAATACCTTCGTGCATCGACAGCTTGGCCAGCACCTGCCATTGCGAGCGGGTCAGGCCGGCCGCGCGGGCGCGTTGTTCGAAGCGTTTGCGCATCAGGCGCGCGACATCGTGCAGCACAAAACCAAGGGTTGATTGGGGCATCTGGGCATACCTGAGAAGTCCATGAGCATGCTTATGATATTTAGGCTAAGCGGTTTTGGGCAATTTAATTTGTACAGATAAAAGAAAAGTGTCTATTTGTTGTTGCTGCCTCCGCCTTGCAGCGCTACCGTTAACCCTACCGTGATGCCCTACATAACAAAAACGAGGCAAAACCCGATGACGACTCCTGGCTGGTGGGCCATGGCGCTCTGCGAGGCTGTAAACGACAAAACGCCGTTGGCCGTAGCGTTCGCCGGCGAAGAACTGGTGCTGTTCCGCAATGCCGAGGGCCAAGCCTTCGCCCTAGAAGACCGCTGCCCGCACCGCCGCGTGCCGTTGGCGTTGGGCCGGGTAGTGGCCGCCGGGCTGCAATGCGGCTACCACGGCTGGACCTTCGATGGCGCCAGCGGGCGCTGCACACAAATCCCCAATCTGCGCACTAACGAACCGGTCCCCCCGCGCTACGCCGCGCGTGCTTTTCCGGTTAGCGAAGGCAATGGCTTTGTACATGTGTGGCTGGGAGAGGGCGTGCCGGATATCGATTTGCCCACCGACGATTACCGCCCCGTCGGCCAGCAGTTCACCGGCTCGACCATCGTCAACATGAGCCACGAGCAGTACCTCGCCGCGATGCTCGATGGCCCCGAATGCCTGCTGAATTTCGCCCATGTGCGCATGACCGATTTCTTCCTTGGCGATGTGCGCAAAGAACACGGCCGCCTGGTGCTGGAGCGCGGCGCGGTATGGACCACGCAGATTCTGCCGTCGAACTTTGTCGTCGATTACCCGCTGATCGTGCGCACCGAGGTGCCGGTGCAGGGCGGCAGCATTCGGGTCGATTTGCTGAGCGAAGATGAAACCCCGCTGATCAGCCTGGCCATCGCCTCCGGCGCCAATCGGCGTGGCACCACCAGCCTGTGCTGGCGCGGTTTTGTGCATGCCGAAGTACCCGCCAAGGCGCCGTTGCGCTGGCGTACGGCACGGGTGTGGCACAAGGCGCCCTTTACCGTGAACAGCCTGATCGATGGGTCGGCGGTAGCCGCGCTGCTGGAAGCCCCATCGCGCGATTTGCACGCCGCCCGCCCGCCCCGTTTGATCCCCGTGAGCGCGGTGGTCTGAGCCAGGAGAACTGCCATGCATGCCGTTCCAAGCACCAACGAAACAACTACCGGCGAAGCACCCGCGCGCAAACTGCGCGGCGACTGGACACCTATCAACTACGACCTGCGCGATACCTGGTTTCCGGTGTCCCACAGCCGCGACCTATGCGCGCGCCCGATCCGCCGCATCATTCACGCCCAGCCCTATTACCTGTGGCGCGAGAACGGCCTGCCGATTGCCGCCGAATTTCACCCGCAACGCAGCAAAGGCGAGGCGTTGCACCTCAGCGAATTTACCGGCGGCAGTGGCTTCTACCCGGTGGTGGAACGCTACGGCTATATCTGGGCTTGGTACGGCAATCCGGACGCCGCCGACCCGTTGCAGTTGCCCCATATTCCGTTCCTGCCCGAAGACGGCAATATCCCCGGTTACACCCAGCGCACCGTGCGGTTTGATGCGACCTCGGCGCTGTCGGTGGAGAACCTCATCGACCTCACCCACGCCGACTTTCTGCATGCTAATACCATCGGCGACGGCATTTCCGAATCAGACGTGGTGGAGGTGGAGTGGACCTCGGAAACCGTCACCCGTACCCGCACCGTAGCGCAGAAATCCGTGGCGCCGATCATGCGTTGGGTCGGCGGTGTGCGCGCCAAGTACCAAGACTTTCGCGCCGTGCTGCATATTCATTTGCGCAGCAACGTGTGTATCTCCTACCCGCGTTTTCGCCCCGGTTACGACGTGCCCAACCTGCAACCGTTTCTGCCGGTGGGCAAGCACCGCTCCCGCTGCGATGTCACCTTCAACACCACCGCCGCGCCGGCGCCGTTTCGCTATGTGATGCCGCGCATCAACTACATCATTCAGCCGCAAGACAACTCCGTGGTGCGCCCCCAAAACCAGCGCTACTTCGAAGCGGACGAGCGTCTGGACATGCACTCGCGCTTCGACAAACCCGGCACCCGCTACCGCTATCAGATGGAGCAACTGGCAGAGCGCCAGGCCGCCGGGCAGTTCGCTTATGGCAGCGATGCCGAGCCCGGACGGGATATCTCAGGCCTATTGGGCATGAACGACTGAGCAGGAGCGCCGCAATGGATCTGGGTATCAGAGGACGTGCCGCCGTGGTTTGCGCCTCGTCTCGCGGGCTGGGCAAGGCGTGTGCCGTGGCGTTGGCAGAAGAAGGGTGCGAAGTGGTGATCAATGGCCGCGACCCGGCCACGTTGGCCCTGGTGGCGCAGGAGGTGTTGCAGGTTAGTGGGTATCTACCGCGCACCGTGGTCGCCGACCTCTCCACCGAGGCCGGGCGTGCCAGGTTGTTGGCCGCCTGCCCAGTGGTGGACATTCTGGTCACCAACAACGGCGGACCGGAACCGGGGCGGCTGGAAGACTGGGACCATGCAGCGTGGCTGGCCGCGCTTGAGGCCAATATGCTGTCGGCCATTCTGCTGATTCAGGCGGTGGTCGGCGGCATGCGTGAGCGGCGCTTTGGACGCATCGTCAATATCACCTCGGCGATGGTCAAGTCGCCCCGTTTGCCCATGGGCCTTTCCACCGCCGCACGCGCCGGGCTTACCGCGTTCAGCAAGGCGTTGGCCACCGAAGTAGCGCGCGACAACGTCACCCTCAACAACCTGCTGCCCGAGCGCATCGAAACCGACCGCCTGCGCTATATGACCGAGCAGGTGGCCAAGCAGCGCACGCTCAGCCTGGAACAGGCACGCCTGGAAATGCTCAAACCCATCCCAGCGCGGCGCTTCGGCCAACCCGAGGAGTTTGCCGCCGCCTGCGTCTTCTTGTGTTCGGCGCAGGCGGGCTATATCACCGGGCAAAACCTGCAGGTCGATGGCGGCAGTTATGCGGGGCTGGTCTAGCGCTCGAGGCGGGTTTTCCAATCGGCGGGCGGTAGCTCAGTGGCGTCGAAATCCAGCTCCACCTCAGCGCCGTTGGGGTCTTGCATAAACAGCTGCCAGGTACGTTCGGCGCCGGGTGCACGCACCACCGAAAAGCGGATGCCGTAGCGTTCCAGAATCAGCCATGTGCGTGCCAAACCCTCGGCCCGAAACGCCATATGGTCGAGCACGCCACGGCGCGGTTCCGGCATCTGCGTGACACCGACCACATGCAGTACCGGATGCTCTCCCGCGTACAACCAGAACCCCGGTACCGGGAAGGGCGGACGCGGCCCTTCGGCAAGGCCAAGCACCTCGACATAGAACTGCCGAGTGGCATCCAGATTGTCGCTGACGAGGGTGAAGTGGTCCATACGCGTAATCATCGGCAACGCCCGTTTTACAGAAAATGGAACAAAGTATAGGGAAATGTGCATATTGTGACTTATGGTTCTATATTCGGAATCCTAATCTAAATATGGAATTTATAGGCGGTGGAGTAGGGTGCAGCCATGGGATTCGTGCTGCAGCTTTTGCTGCAGGGCGCTGTGAGCAAAACAAGACACCAAAAGGTGCTGTATGAGCCAAGCCATCCTCCACGGTATTCGCGTTATCAGCTTGTGTTCCGGAATCGCTGGCTCTGCCGCTGGCCTGCAATTGCGTGAAGCCGGCGCCGAGGTGGTGATGGTGGAGTCGCCAAGCAATCCCGCCCGGCTTAACGCCGCGCTGTTTGCCACACTCAATCGGGGCAAGCGCAGCATTACCCTCGATCTGCACAACGCGAACGACCACCAGCAGCTGCAGCGGCTACTGGCCAGCGCCGATGTAGTGCTCCATGACTTTACCCCGCAGGTTGCCGCCGCCCACGGGCTGCAAGACGCGCAGCTAATCAAGGTGTTCCCTAACCTGGTCATCTCCGCGATTAGTGGTTGGCCACAGCGCTATGCGCTGGCGAATGCGCTGCCACGCGAAACCCTCATCCTCGCGCGCCTGGGCTTGCTGGATGAGCAGCCCGGCCACCGTGAAGGACCAGTATTTGTGCGCATGCCCTTCGCTAACTGGCTGGCCTGCTGGCTGTGTGTGATCGGTGTGATGGCACGATTGATCGCCCGCGACCGAGACGGCCGTGGCGGCATCGCCCATACCAGCCTGGCCCAAGCCGCGCTGGTGCCCATGACCATGCATTGGAACCGCGCGCAAACGCCGACGCCGACCTTTGCCAAGGGACTCGACAAACACATCCCCATTCCCCTGCACCCATGCGCCGATGGCCGTTGGCTGCACGTGCATTATTCGCCGGACAAGGCACCGTGGATGGCCACCGCCTTGGCTGCGCTGGGTGAAGCTGAAGTCACGCGCTTGAATGCCCTCTGGCCGCCCAGCCATGTGGCACCCAACTTCGGCGCCAACAAAGCGGTCATTGCCACCCGGCCCGCGCAAGACTGGGTCGAGCATTTCTGGCAACACGACGTGGCCGCACAAATCGCCGCGCCCTTTGGCGCGATCTACTTCGACGAGCAAGCACGGCTTAACGGCTATGTGGTTGAAGTGGACGATGTCGTGTTAGGCAAAACGTTGCAGCCGGGCCCAGCCTGGAAAGTACAGCCGCCGGCGCGGGTCGGCGGCAGTGCGCCGGTCGCCGGGGAAGGCAATAAACAGCTGCTGAATGCCGCGCCGAAACCAGCATTGGCAGCAAGTGCGGGTGGTTCGTTAGCGCCGCTGCACGGCCTCAAAGTGCTCGACCTCGGCGCCTACCTGGCCGGGCCGTTCGCCTGCCTGCTGCTGGCGGACCTGGGCGCCGAGGTGATCAAGGTCGAGGCGCCCAAAGGCGATGCCATGCGCCGCCTCGAGCGAATTTTCAGCGGCACCCAGCGCGGCAAACTCGGTGTGGCGCTGCAACTGGGCGATAGCCAAACCGAGGCCGTCGTGCAGGCATTGGCGCGCTGGGCGGACGTGGTGCACCACAATATGCGCCTGCCGGCGGCACGCAAACTCAAGGTCGATTACGACAGCCTCAAGGCCCTGAATCCGCAGCTGCTCTACTGTCATGTCAGCGCCTATGGCCCCAGCGGCCCGCGTGCCGATTGGCCGGGGTTCGACCAACTGATGCAAGCCTCGTGCGGCTGGGAAGTGGAGCAGGGCGGCGCCGGGCAACCGCCGATGTGGCTGCGTTTTGGCGTGGGTGATTTCTTTGCCGGGCTTTCGTCGGTGTATGCGTTGTTGCTCGGCCTGTACCAGCGCAACCACACAGGTGCCGGGCAGATGGTCAACTCGTCGTTACTCGGCGCTACCTTGCTGACCATGAGCGAAGCGGTCGGCCGCGCGGACGGCAGCGTCAGCGCCATTGAGCATATGGATGGCGAGCAGACCGGCCTGAGTGACAGCCATCGTTTGTACGCCTGCCGTGATGCCTGGATTGCGGTGGCGGCGTTGCTGCCGGATGAGGTCGAACGATTCCATTCGGTGACCGGAGAACATCCCGTCGATTACTTCGCTGGGCTTACCCAGCACGCCGCGCTGGAGCATCTGGCCGACGCCAACGTACCTGCCGAAGCCGTGCTGGAAGCCCAGCTCGATGCCTTCCTCGACAGCCCCGAACACG
The DNA here is from genome assembly GCF_027922365.1 of Pseudomonas turukhanskensis. GTDB lineage: Bacteria > Pseudomonadota > Gammaproteobacteria > Pseudomonadales > Pseudomonadaceae > Aquipseudomonas > Aquipseudomonas turukhanskensis. The sequence continues at coordinate 5,014 of NZ_BSFN01000017.1, read as the reverse complement.
CCGCTGCCGGCCTGCACACCCATTACCCCCACGCTGTTTACGGTGACCTGCAACAGATTGGCGCGTTCTGGGATTTCGGCGATTTACCGCTGAGCCTGCAACGACCGCCACCGGCGTTGGGCCAACACACCCGGCAGGTGCTGGAAGGGCTGGGGTTTGCCAGCGATGAACTGGAACGCTTGGCCGCTGCTGGCCTGCTGACGCTGTAATCGTAGGGTGTGCTGTGCGCACCAAGCGATCTCCCACGAAATCGCACGGTGCGCACAGCACACCCTACGAGATCAAAAGCGTGACGGCCGTAGCCTCACCCACAAAAACCATACGGAGTACCCATGAACGAATTGGATTTCAGCGGTAAAACCGTGCTGGTCGTCGGCGGTTCCAGCGGCATCGGCAATGGCATTGCCCAAAGCTTCCGCCAGCGCGGTGCCGAGGTGTATGTCTGGGGCACCCGCGCTAACGCGGCGGCCTACGCCGACTCGCCAGACTCGAACCTGGAAGGCCTGCACTACGCCCAGGTCGATGTCGCGGATACCGCGTTGATCGAAGCCGCCGCCATCCCGTTTACCCGCCTGGATGTACTGGTGCAAGCCCAGGGCACGGTGCTCTACGACCGGCAGGAATTTCAAACCGAAGGCTTCAAACGGGTGCTAGATGTCAACCTCACCAGCCTGATGGTCTGCGCGCAGAAGTTTTACCCGCAGCTGAAGGAGGCCCAGGGCTCGATGATTACCGTCAGCTCTGCGGCCGCTTTCCATTCCACGCGTGGCAACCCGGCCTACAACGCCTCCAAAACCGGCGCCTTTGGCCTGACCCGCACCTTGGCCGAAGCCTGGGCGCGCGACGGTATTCGGGTAAACGGCATCGCACCTGGCCTGGTGGAAACCAAGCTCACGCGCGTGACCACCAGCAGCCCGAAACGCCTGGAAGGCGCCTTGCGCGGCATTCCGCAAGGGCGCCTCGGCACCCCGCAAGACATGGCCAATGTCGCCCTGTTTCTCGCCTCGCCCCTGGCCAGCTATGTGCTCGGCCAAACCCTATTGGTCGACGGCGGCATGCTGCTGGCCTGAGCCCTTTTGCTAGGAGACGTACCATGGCCTGGGATTTTCAGACCGACCCCGAATTTCAGCTGGAGCTCGACTGGATCGACCAGTTTGTGCGCGAAGAAGTCGAACCGCTGGACCATGTGCTGGGCAGCCCGTGGAATATCCACGACCCGCTGTTTCGCAAGCTGGTCAAACCCCTGCAAACCCAGGTTAAAGCGCGAAAATTATGGGCCTGCCACCTCGGTCCTGAACTGGGCGGCGCCGGCTACGGCCAAGTGCGCCTGGCGTTGATCAACGAAATTCTCGGCCGCTCGCTGTTCGGCCCCATAGTCTTCGGCTGTCAGGCGCCGGACTCCGGCAACAGTGAAATTCTTGCCCACTACGGCACGCCGGCGCAGAAGCAGCGCTACCTGCAACCGCTGCTCGATGGCGACATTGTTTCCTGCTTCGCCATGACTGAACCGCAAGGCGGTGCCGACCCGGCCGTATTCACCACCGAAGCGGTACGTGACGGTGACCATTGGGTGATCACTGGCCAGAAATGGTTTGCCTCCAACGCCCGCTACGCCGCGTTTTATATCGTGATGGCGGTTACCGACAAGAACGTATCAGCCCACCACGGCATGTCGATGTTTATCGTGGCGGCCGATACGCCGGGGGTAAGCATTATCCGCAACGTCGGCATCGCCGATGACCCGGCTGCTACCCATGCCTACCTGTCGTTCGACCAGGTACGAGTGCCGGCCAGCGATATGTTGGGCGAGCCGGGACAGGCCTTTGTGGTTGCGCAGGTACGCCTTGGCGGCGGCCGCGTACACCACGCCATGCGCGTGATTGGCCAGGCGCAGAAAGCGTTGGATGCTCTGTGCGAACGGGCGTTGTCGCGTAGTACGCAAGGCAGTCGTTTGGCGGACAAACAGATGGTGCAGGAGAAGATCGCCGACTCCTGGATTCAACTCGAACAGTTCCGTTTGCTGGTGATGCGCACCGCCTGGCGAATCGACCAATACCAGGACTACAAACGGGTGCGCAAAGACATCGCCGCTGTAAAAGCAGCGATGCCGACCGTGCTGCACGACATCGCTGCGCGGGCGCTGCATGTGCATGGCTCGTTGGGTGTTTCGGAAGAAATGCCGTTTACCGGCTATATCGTCCGCGCCTTCCAAATGGGCCTGGCCGACGGCCCGACCGAAGTCCACAAAGTCACCGTCGCCAAGCAACTGCTGCGTGACTACGAGCCCTGCGAGGAGCTGTTCCCCGACTACCACCGCCCGACTGCCGCCGCCCGTGCCCGAGAAAAATACGCGGATGCGTTAGCCAGCATGGGCGAGCACGACGCATGAGCGACTGGCAGGAGTTGGTCGACCTCACGCGCCTGGCCGAGTGGATGGATAGGCAAGGGCTGGAAAGCGGGTCTATCAATTCGCCCGTACGCTTGACCGGGGGCACACAGAATCTGTTGCTGCGGTTTCGCCGTGGTACACGGGAATTCGTGCTGCGGCGGCCCTCCAAAGCGCTGAGCGAAGTCGGCGGCAAAACCATCGCCCGTGAAGCGCGCTTGCTCAAGGCGCTGGCCGGTTCGGCGGTGCCGCATGCAGCACTTATCGCGGCTTGTGATGACCCGAGCGTGCTGGGTGCCAGCTTCTACCTGATGGAACCTGTACAAGGTTTTAACCCCAACTCCGCAGCAGGCTTGCCTGAGCCCCACAGCCACAAGCCGGCATTGCGCCGGCGCATGGGGCTGGCGATGGTCGATGCGTTATTGCACCTCGGTGAAATCGATTACCAAGCAGTGGGCCTGACAGACTTCGGCCGGCCCGAGGGCTTTCACCAACGCCAGGTAACGCGCTGGCTGCTGCATCTGGATAGCGTCAAAGACTACCCCGGCTGGCCGGGCGCCGATGGCCTACCGGGGCTGGCGCGCCTGGCTGCCTGGCTAAATGGCAACTGCCCGCGGCAATTTCAGCCCGGCATTGCCCATGGCGACTTCCACCTCTCAAACGTGATGTTCCACCCCGACAGCGCCGAGCTGGCGGCGGTGGTCGACTGGGAGTTAGCCACCATTGGCGACCCGTTGCTGGACCTGGCCTGGCTGGTAGTCACCTGGCCGGACGCCAATGGTTTTGGCGCCGGCACCATTGAGGTTCATCCCTGGGATGGCTTCTGCAGCAGCGACGAACTGGTCGCCCACTACCGCGCCGGCAGCTCGCGTTCATTGGCCGACTTCACCTGGTACCTGGTATTGGCCGGCTTCAAGCTCGGCATCTTTCTCGAAGTCAGCTATGCCCGCGCCTGCGCAGGCAAGGCGCCCATGGCTACCGGGGAAAAGCACCACGCTTCGGCCGTGCGCCTGTTCGCCACCGCCCTAAACCGTATCCACCAACCGTAGGAGCCAGCTCGCTGGCGAAGCTCTCCAATGTTGTGCAAACGCTGAAATTGCATTCGCCAGCAAGCTGGCTCCTACAGGGCTCAACGTCAGGCCCGAACGATAAGGACATACACCATGCAACTGGCAGGTAAACGCATCATCGTCACCGGCGGCGCGAGGGGTATTGGCGCGGCGGTAGTCAACGCGTTCGTCGAGGAAGGTGCCCATGTGGTCAGCCTGGACGTGGGCGAGTCCGCCTCCATCCAAAGCCACAAAGGTGGCTGGGCCCGTTCGCGGGTTTGCGATATCTCGGACAGCGACTCGGTAACCGCCGCTTTTGCCTGGGCCAGTGAGCAGCTCAATGGCCTGGATGTGTTGGTACACGCTGCCGCCATCGCGCCCAATGCCACGGCCGACGCCATTACCCTAGATGAGTGGGAGAAGGTCTTTGCCGTGAACACACGCGGCACCTTTCTGACCAACCGTGCCGCCTATGAACGGCTTAAGGACCACGGCGGACGCATCATCAATTTCGCCTCAGCCGCCGGCGTGATGGGCCAGCCCGGCAAAGCGCACTACGCCGCCAGCAAAGGCGCGGTGCTGGCCTGGACGCGTACCGTGGCGCGCGAGTGGGGGCCGCTGGGCATTACCGTAAATGCCATTGCCCCCGCTATGTGGACGCCAATGTACGACACCACCCGTGCCAGCATGAACGCCGAACAGCTGCAGCAGCACGATGCCTATATGGCCGCTCAGGTGCCGATAGGTGGCCGCTTGGGCGAGCCGGCGCGCGACCTGGCGCCGGTGTTGGTGTTTCTGGCAGGCGAGGGCTCGCGGTTTGTGACCGGGCAAACCCTGATGATCGACGGCGGCATGCTGATGCTCAGTTAGAACCTAGTGGCTAGTGCCCGCGAATCAACTGCAGAAATTCCTGGCGTGTGTTTTGCGAGTCGCGAAACGCCCCGAGCATTACCGAGGTACACATCTGCGAATTCTGCTTCTGCACCCCGCGCATCATCATGCACATATGCTTGGCCTCGATAACCACCGCCACGCCGGCCGCATGGGTAACCTCGGCAATCGCTTCGGCGATTTGCCGGGTGAGGTTTTCCTGGATCTGCAAACGCCGGGCATACATATCGACAATGCGCGCCACCTTGGACAGCCCAAGCACCTTGCCCGTCGGCATATAGGCCACATGGGCTTTGCCAATGAACGGCAGCAGGTGGTGTTCACAAAGCGAATACAGCTCGATATCACGCACGATCACCATCTCGTCGTTATCCGACTCGAACAGCGCGCCATTGACGATTTCATCGAGGGTTTGCTGGTAGCCATGGCAGAGGAACTGCATGGCCTTGGCGGCGCGTTTGGGGGTGTCCAGCAACCCTTCACGCTGCGGGTTTTCGCCGACGCCTTTGAGGATGGCGTGGTAGTGGGGTTCGAGTTCGTCGTTCATGGGGGAGACCTTGTTGTTGTGGGTTGCGCGATGCTGTTGATCTCGTAGATACCGTCTTGCCCATCAGTGGGCAAGCGCCTTTTGCACATCGAAGGGTTGTCCCGATTTGAGTACACCATAGGCGATGTGCAGCAGCTTGCG
>NZ_BSFN01000016.1 GCF_027922365.1 Pseudomonas turukhanskensis | reverse complement strand
CAATCGAATACGAACCGGGCGATCACGTGGTGAAAGTACGCCAGACAGGGCAGGTGTATTTCAAAGGACTGAACGTGTTCGTGAGCGGCGGTTTACAGGGGGAAAAAGTCGCCATCCGCGCCACTGCCGAAGATGGCGTCTACGATGTGGTTTTCATCAACAAAGCACTGCGTCAGATAGACCTGAGACAGCGGGCAACATGATCATCAACCTGTTACCCATGTCTCCCGACAGGTGTTTACCATGTCCCCCGGCTGAACACAAAGCACACCCTACGAGAGCCCAACGTCAAACTCTCGGTGGTAAACTGCGCGCCCCTTTCATCCTCCCGAGCCGTCGCGCATGTCTTCTCTCGATCAGGCGCTGCGCGCCGCCCTCCTCGCTCGTCAGCCGCTTCTGGCTGAGCTGCACAGCCAAGGCACAGACTGCTATCGCCTGTTCCACGGCAGCCAGGAAGGTGCCTCGGGCCTCACCATCGACCGCTACGGCCCGCAATTGCTGGTGCAAAGCTTCCACACAGCGCTGGAACGCGATGCGCTGTTGGCTGCACATGCGCTGATCAATGCCGAACTGAACCTCGATTTGCTGCTGGTCTACAACGACCGCTCTGGCACCAACTCGCGTATTGATCGCAGCGACGCGGTTTATAAGGCCGAGCCCCAGGCGCTGGTCGATATGATCGGTCACGAATGGGGCCTGAATTACCGCGTGCGCGGCCGACATGCCGGGCAGGATCCGCTGCTGTTTCTGGACCTGCGCAACGCGCGCGGCTGGGTGAAAGCCAATAGCGCCGGCAAGCGTGTACTCAACCTGTTTGCTTATACGTGCGGCGTTGGCCTGAGTGCGGCCGCGGGCGGTGCTCGCGAGGTGTGCAATCTGGATTTTGCCGAGGGCAATCTGGCAGTCGGCAAGGAAAATAGCGCGCTTAACCCGACGTTGGCGCCCATGCAGTTCATCCAGTCCGATTACTTTCCCGCCATTCGCCAACTGGCCGGCCTGCCTATTACCCAGCGCCGTGGGCAAAAACTGCCCAGCTACCCGCGCCTGGAGCAAGGCCAGTACGACCTGGTGCTGCTTGACCCGCCGGCCTGGGCCAAGAGCGCTTTTGGCACCGTCGACCTGCTGCGCGATTACCAGAGCCTGCTGAAACCGGCGATTCTCACCACGGCCGAGGAAGGTGTGCTGATTTGCTGTAACAACCTGGCCAAGGTCGCCATGGAGGACTGGCGTGAGCAAGTACTGCGCTGCGCCGACAAGCTCGGCCGGCCGGTGCGGGAGTGGCAGGTGCTGCCGCCGGCGGCGGACTTCCCGTCCAGCGATGGCCGCCCGCCGCTCAAGACACTGATTCTGCAGTTCTAGCATTTGCTGGTGTTGTGCGTGGCTTTGCATGCACGCCCTACAAAGGAAACGTGGCGCACGCGCCGAACCTCAGACGCGTGCCATACTCCAAGCCACTTCTTGCCAGGAAAGTTGAAGCGTCGCCATGCCCAAAGGATTGAAACGCGCCGTCGGCGCCCTGCTGATTGCCCTTGGTTTGTACAGCCTGCTGGGCTTTCTCATTCTGCCGGGCATTGCCCTGCGTATCGCCAACCAGCAATTGGCGGCAATGGCCACCGTGCCTGCCAAACTTGAGCGGCTGGAGCTCAACCCGTTCAGCCTCGAAGTCAGCGCCTGGGGCTTGCATATCGGCGAACCGGCGGCCGACCAGATCGGTTTTCAGCGCCTGTACGCCAACCTGCAACTCGATAGCCTGTGGACCGGTGCTTTACACCTGGCTGATGTTGAGTTGGAAAAATCCCAGACCGCGGTGCAATTCAGTAAAGACGGCACGCTGAATCTGACCCAGTTGTTCAAGCTGCCGGCCAGCCCCCAACCCGAAGTCAAAGACCCTGATGCCAAGCCCTTCCCGCTGCGACTGGACCGCCTGCAGCTGATTGAAGGCGCCCTGCAGTTTGCCGACCTGCGCCCCAGCGAGCCGGTGCAGTTTGTGTATGACTCGTTGAACCTGGAGCTGAAAAATCTCAGCACCCTGCCCGAAGACAACGCCGATATGACGCTGGTAGCCAAAGGGCCGTACGGCGGGCAGGTCGACTGGACCGGTAAGGTCAGCCTTGCGCCCATCACCTCCAGCGGCCAGCTGAAAATCACCGACGGCAACATGAAGGCATTCTGGCCGTACGTACGCGACGCGGTGCCGTTGGTATTGGAAAAAGGAACGCTGAGCCTGAGCACCGACTACAGCCTGGATTTGAGCAAGGGCACCCAGTTGCTGTTGACCAACGCCGCCATCACCGTGGCGCCGTTTGCCATCAAGGCCGTCGACAACCGTCCTCTGGTAAACCTGGAACGCCTGGAAGTCAGCGAAACCTCGCTGGACCTGGCCAAGCAATTGGTGACCATTGGCAAAATCCGCAGCCAGAACCTGGAAACCTGGGCCGCTCGTGAAAAAGACGGGCAACTCGATTGGCAGAAGCTGTTTGCCAGCAAACCGATCAACAAGAAAGTCGAGCCGGCACCCAACTCGGTTGCCGAGCAGCCGGAAGGCACCGAGGCTCCCGCCCCCACCCCACAGACCGATCCCAATGTAGTCGCCGCCCAGCAAGTACCGGCACCCACCGAGCCCGCCAAACCCTGGCAGGTGCTGCTGCAAGACACGCAACTGCGCGGCTACCGCATTCACCTGGCCGACCGCGTCCCCAAAGACCCGGTGGCGCTGGATGTAGGCCCGCTGAACCTGGACCTGGAAAAATTCGACAGCCTCAATGGCTCGCCCTTCACCCTCAAGCTCGATACGGGCCTGGGCAAGCAGGGCAAGCTCACCGCCGCCGGGCAGGTGAACCTGAACCCGGTTAACGCGCAATTGAAGGTCACCACCCAGGACATAGACCTGCGGGTAGCGCAGTCCTATCTGGAGCCTTTTGTGCGCCTTGAACTGCGTAGCGGCCTGCTGGGCAGTGACCTGGCCGTGAACCTGAAGAGCACCGAACCCTTGGCGTTCAGCGTGACCGGGCGGGCGCAGGTGAATCAGTTGCACACGCTGGACACCCTGAAAAGCCGCGACTTCGTGAAGTGGAAGCAACTGACCCTGGACGGCCTTGATTACCAGCACGGCGACAGTCTGGCGATCGAGAAAGTCAGCCTGGCCCAGCCTTATGCACGCTTCATGATCAACGAAGACCGCAGTACCAACGTCAGCGACCTGGTGATTGCGCAACCGGCCGACGGGAAGGCGCCCGCGTCGAAAAAGCAGGACCCGGCCGGGAAACCGTTAGGCATTCATATCGGCGGCATCAGCATTGATGACGGCTCGGCCAACTTCGCCGACTTCAGCCTCAAGCCCAACTTCGGCACCGCCATTCAACAACTCAACGGCCAGATCGGCACCCTCGACAACCGCAAGCCGCAAGCCGCCAAGGTGGATGTGAAGGGCAAGGTGGACCGTTACGCGCCGGTGAGCATTGTCGGCAGCCTCAACCCGTTCGAGCCGCTGGATGCGCTGGACCTGACCACCAGCTTCAAACACGTGGAACTCACCACCCTGACGCCCTACTCCGGCAAGTTCGCCGGTTACCGTATTCGCAAGGGGCGGATCAATCTCGACCTGCATTACCGCATCGAGAAAGGCCAGTTGAACGCCGAGAACAAGCTGGTGGTGGAGAAGCTGCAACTGGGTGAACAGGTGGACAGCCCCGACGCCGTCGACCTGCCGATTCGCCTGGCGGTGGCGCTGCTCAAAGACACCGACGGCAAGATCCAACTGGAGCTGCCGGTGTCCGGCGACCTTAATAATCCGCAATTCAGCGTGATGCCAATCGTGTGGCAAACCCTGCGCAACCTGGTGCTGCGCGCGGTGTCGGCGCCGTTCAAATTTATCGCCGGGCTGGTGTCCGGCGGCTCGGATGTGGATATCAGCACCGTGCAGTTCGCGCCGGGCGCAAGCAACCTGGACGGCCCTGCCGAAGGTGGCCTCAATACCCTGGCCGAAGCCTTGAAACAACGGCCGAACCTGCGTCTGGAAGTGGAAGGCCTGAGCGCCGCGAAGGCCGATGGGCCGCTGCTGGCCGAACAGCGTCTGCACCGCGAATACCAGTACATCTACTACAAAATGCTGCAACGCCGTGGCGACAAGGTGCCGGCCAAGGCCGGCCTATTGGAGGTGCCGGAAGACGAGCAGGCGCCGATGCTCGAAGGCATTTACCGCACCCGTCTGAAAAAGCAGCCGCCGGAAGAATGGAAAGAGCTCAGCGACGACGAACGCAGCGCCAAACTGCGTGCCGATATCCTCGCCAACTGGAGCAATAACGAAGTGCTGTTACGCAAACTGGCCCAGGCCCGCGCAGCCACCATCAAGCATTATCTGGTGAGCAAGGGCGGCCTGGCCGATGAGCGCATCTACATGGTGGACGTCAGCCTCGGCAAAGCCGAAAGCAACGGCCGGGTGGCCTCGCCGCTAAACCTCGACAGCGAATAAAGTGCACGGCCGGGTGCCTCTACACAGGGGCTCCGGCACTGTTCTGCTGTGTGACAGGGACGATACACGGGTGTAGCCTATCGCCTACATCGCCCTCGGACAGCCTCCGTGAAAGCTTCCTTGTTTTACGCCCTCACCCTGCTTGGCCTGACCCTTTGCGGCAACGTGTTCGCCTCCGCGACGCTGCGCTGTGGCAGCAATCTGGTCAGCATGGACGACCGTACCCTCGAGGTGGAAAACAAATGCGGTACACCGATAAGCCGCAGCGTGGTGGCCAACAAAGTGGTGTACGGCTACTACGGCGAACGCAGCGAAGTGCCGGTAGAAGAGTGGGCCTACGGTCCGCGCAACGGCATGTATTACTACCTGCGTTTCGAAGGCAATCGCCTGGTTGATATCGATTCCAAACGGGGCGGCTAACCGCTCCTCTATAAACAAACTGGACAGGATGCCCAGCCATGAAAAAGTCGTTTTTACTCTGCCTGCCACTCATGGCGTTCGCTGCTGCCAGCCACGCCTCCCTGCGTTGCGACAACGGCATCGCCAGCGAGGGTGACCGTACCGTTGAAGTGCAAACCAAGTGCGGCGCTCCGGCCAGCAGCAGCGTGGTGGGCTACGAGAAAACCCGCCACGGCTCCAGCAGCACCGAAGTGGAAGTGCAGGAATGGGTGTATGGCCCACGTGAGGGCGGGATGATGTATTTCCTCCGATTTGAAGGCGGGCGACTGGTACGCATCGACAGCAAACGCGCTTGATCCACGTAGGGCGGATATCCGCTTTGTGGATATCCGCCGTTGCGACTTAGCGGCGGATACCGCCTGGGGCGGTATTCGCCCTACTTAGCAATCGACCGACCGTAGAATCAAGGAAGACCCTGCGTGCTCATCATCCCCGCCGAACACCCGCTGGATTGGAAAAAACCGCCGATCCTGACGTTGCTGCTGATTCTGCTCAACACGCTGATCTACTTCGGTTACCAGAGCGGCGACAGCGCGCGCGAGGAGGTGGCGGTCAAGGCCTACCTTGACGGCGGCTTGCTCAACCGCGAGAAAGCACTGTTTATCGAATCGTTCAGCAGCCGCAACGAGCTGGATGAGCAGGAGCGCAAATCGCTGACGGCCATACCCCGTATACACTTGGCGGCCGCGATCCTCGGCGATCTGCAATTCGAAAATACCCTGCATTACACCCCCGCCTACCAGGACGACCCTGTCTGGCAAGCGGCTCGCGCCAAGGCTGAAGCCGCGCGCAATCAGATGAGCCATTACCGCTTCGGTTTTATCCCGGCCAAGTTCACCGTACAGGGCCTGTTCGGCGCCATGTTCCTGCACGCCGACTTCGGCCACCTGGCTGGCAACATGCTGTTCCTGTTTATCTTCGGCTTCGCCCTGGAACGAGCGCTGGGCGGGGTGCTGTATATCGGGCTGTATCTGCTTAGCGGCCTGGCCTCGCACCTGCTGTGGTGGGTGATGGACCCGGTATGGGTGACAGGCATCGGGGCCTCCGGGGCGATTGCCGGGTTGATGGGCATGTACCTGGGCATATACGGCCTGCGGCGTATCAATTTCTTCTACTGGCTGGGGCCAATGTTTGGCTACTTCCGCGCGCCGGCCTTGTGGATTCTGCCAATCTGGGTGGGCAAAGAACTGTACGGCCTGCTGCTGGCCGACGATCACGTCAACTACTACGCGCACCTGGGTGGCATGGGCGCCGGCTTTCTTGCCGTGTGGCTGCCGCGCCAGATCGGCAAGCTGAACGTCGACGAAGCCTACCTCAACAAGGAAGACCCGGACGCCCCGTTCAAACGCGAAGTGGCCTCGCTGGACAACCTGATCAGCAACTTCAACCTGGAACAAGCCGCTACCCGAGGCGTTGACCTGCTCAACCGCTATCCCGGTCGCCTGTTGTTACTTGAACGCCTGTACCCAGTGGCCAAAAGCCGCGAAGACAAAGTGCTGCTAAGCGCCGTGCTCAAACAGTTCTTCGCCCTGCCCCCGGCCACTGCCAACCTGCCGCAACTGCAACGCCTGACCGACGACAGCGCCCAGTTTTCCCTGCTGCAACACCCCGCCGTGCAACTGCACCTGTTGCAAAGGCTGCTGCAAGCCCGCGACGGTACGCGTGGCTTGTCTGCCTGGCGCAAACTCATCCAGACCCGCAACCGCCCACCGCAGTTGCCGGCGCTGACACTGCAGTTGGCCAAACTGCTCGGGCAGCAAGACGACCGCAGGAGCGTGAGTGAACTCCACGAATTCCTGCGCGCCGTGTACCCGGATGCAGAGCAGACGCAGCAGTTGGGGGTTTATCAGCAGCATATAGCGCGTTAGCACGAGCGTTAACCGTAAGAGCCAGCTTGCTGGCGAACCCTGCACCGCTCGGTTGTGAATGCCGTTCCAGGGTTGGCGAGCAAGCTCGCTCCTACAAAAGAGGCTGCGATTCGGGGAGGCATCGCGAGATCAAGAGCTCGAGGCTGAAGCCTTTTCTACAGGGAGATGCGCTGCCGTTTCGATTGTGGCCGTTATTCGGTCGAGGGTTTCGGAAGCGTTAACCGTAGGAGCCAGCTTGCTGGCGAACCCTGCACCGCTCGGTGGTGAATGCCGTTTCCAGGGTTCGCGAGCGAGCTCGCTTCTACAAAAGCGGCCACGATTCGGGGAGGTATCGCGAGATCAAGAGCTCGAGGCTAAAGCCTCTCCTACAGGGAGATGCGTTGCCGTTTCGATTGGGGCCGTCACTCGGTCGAGGGTTTCGGGCTAAGGTCAGGACCAACGACCAGTGGGAGTAACAGCCGCAGGCTGGCCCGAAGGGTGAGCGCCAGCGAATCAGGCGCCCCGGAGCTTTTGAGCGCAGCGTACTCGAGTACGTGAGCATCAAAAGCGAGGAGCAACGCCGCATGGCCGACGCCCCGGAAGCCGTTCGTTGAACACAAATAAAAAGCCCCCAATGAAGGGGGCTTTTTATTTGTGTTCACAACTTACTAGAGAAGTCGCGTAGCTCATCCTGAGCCTTTTCTTTGGTCCATCCATAGCGCTCCTGAAGTTTCCCTGCCAGGTATTCGCTATGCCCTTCGGCGACATCCAAGTCGTCGTCCGTCAGGTCGCCCCAACGTTCCTTAATCTTGCCGTTGAGCTGTTTCCACTTGCCTTTGATTACGTCGGAATTCATGACAAATCCTCCTGTGTCTGGGCGGATCAGGCGTCACCGGTGGTCCGGAACGCCTGAGGGAATGCTTTCAGGCGGTCGACTGATTACTCAGCCGACTTCAGGCCGTCGGCGGAAACCGCCTTCACGCCTTTGATGCCTTTGGTCTTGGCCACGGCCAGGTCGCGTTCAGCATCGCTTTTCACGACGCCAGACAGCGAAACCACGCCTTTGTTGGTTTCAACCTTGATGTCCAATGCGCTGAGTGCGCTATCGGCTACGAAAGTGGATTTGACCTTGCTGGTGATCCAGGTGTCGGTCACTGCTTCTTCAGCGGTATCGGTAGTAGCGGCCATCATCAGCGGAGCGCTGTGGGAGTTGGCTACATCAGCGAATGCCAGAGGGGACAGCAGGGCACCGGCAGTGGCAGCTGCAATAACGAATTTATTGAAAGGCTTATTCATAACGTCTCACTCCTAGTTCATTCGAAAATTCCGCCACCTGTCCTGGCTGCGGTTTCATAGGAGATATCGCAAGGCGTGTGCCAACTTTTAAAACATTAATTATTCGTTATTTATCAATGACTTAAATTTTCAAGCAAACCTGACTCATCGTGCAGATTGCAAGTTAGCCGCTTCGCTTACATGCAATCTGCATGAACCTTCAACCATTGGTCGCCATTCGGTCGATAATCAGCTGCAGCGTGTCCACTTCCGCCATTAGCGGCGACTGTGGATACCGGCCACGGACGAACGCCAGCAGCTTCTGCGCAGGTTCTACCTGCCCCAGCCCCTCGGCAAAGCCTCGCGCGGCCAGCAGATAGGCGCGGGGAATATGCGGATAGTCCGGAAAGCGCTGATGCAGGTTGCGCAGCAGGCTCAAGCCTTCGCGGGTGCGGTGGCGCTCCAACAGCGCGGCGGCAATGCGCTCGCACACCAGGGGGTCGTCCGGCAGGTAGTCGGGCTGGATTTTTCGTGCATTGAGCAGCGCCGTAGAGGCCAATGCCGGGCTGCTGCGAGTGGCCAGCGGCAGGTAGTGGGCCAGATGACGCAGGCAGCGCTCTTTGGCATTGAGGTTGAAGAGCAATTGGTGAAAGCGCTCGTTGAGCTTGAGGTCTTCGGGGGCTCGCTCCAGTGCCTGTGTCAGGGTTTCCAGGGCGTGTTCGCTCTGCCCTTCCTTGATACGGATTTCAGCTTCGGCCAGGGCCCGGCGGCGCTGGTATTCGGCTTTCGGATAGCCGTTGTGGCTGTCTTCTTCGGCAATCGCGTAACCCAGTGCGCCCTGATACTGGAACACGGCGTAGCCCATCATCGCGCACATCACCACGGTGAAATAACTGAACAGGAATGCGGCTATCGGGAACAGCACCACCCGTGGCAAGCCGTGGGACAGCATCAGGGTGACCCAGCTGGGCGACTGCCAGAGGATAAACAGAAACGCGCAAAGGATCAGGTAACGCCAGCCCATGGCTTTGATGACCTGCCCCACTTCCTCCGGGCTCAGGGCCGCGCCCAGCGTCTTGTCCAGGGCCAGGCGAATGATGCTGGCGGGCATTACCAGCAACAGGCTGATGTTCACCAGCCAGTACAACGCCTCGCTGTCGAAATCGCTGGCTATCCACAGCGCAACGAAACACAGGATAAACACCACCAACTGCTTGAAGAACAGGCTAAAACCGGGACCGGTAAACGCGCTAGCCAAGGTCGGCGCTGCCTTCTGCGCCTCGCTGCTGACTTCTATCACGCTGTAGAAGTACTTGGTGGCGATGCTGAACAACACGGCCCAGAGAATGAGTGAGGCCGGCATAAACAAGCTGGCGACGGCGAGCAAGGCACTGAACGCCAAGGGACCGCTTTGCAGGCCGTAGGCGAAAAATGTCGGGATACGTTCCCAGAACGGCTGCGCTGTATTGGCGGCGCCGAGAAACTCTAGGCGATTGGCGCACAGCGGGCAGGTCGGGGTTTCTTCCGGCGCCTCGTCATTGAGCGGCGTGCAGCAGTCGCCGTAATGCCGAGGACAGGAGCGGCACAGCCAGGTGGCGGGCTGGGCGGGATGGTAGTGGCAAAGACTCTTTTCCATGAATGCTGCGTTCCTTGTGCGTCTTGGCCGTCATTAATTTACCTATTCTCCGGGCAAAAAAAGAGGGCCCGCAAGGGCCCTCTCTTCAAGCTGCGATAAAGTCGGGGTTAAACGCCCTGAGCCTTAGCTGCTGCTACGTCTTTGATCGACAGTTTGATACGGCCGCGGTTGTCCACGTCCAGTACCAGCACTTCGACTTCCTGACCTTCTTTCAGAATGTCGGTGACTTTCTCAACGCGCGCGTCGCTCAGCATCGAGATGTGCACCAGACCGTCTTTGCCCGGCAGGATGTTCACGAATGCGCCGAAGTCGACGATGCGCTCAACCTTACCGACGTAGATCTTGCCGATTTCCGCTTCTGCGGTGATACCCAGAACGCGCTGACGTGCCGCCTCAGCCGCTTCCTTGGTTTCGCCGAAGATCTTGATCGAGCCGTCGTCTTCGATGTCGATCGAGGCCTTGGTTTCTTCGCAGATCGCGCGGATGGTTGCACCACCTTTGCCGATAACGTCGCGAATCTTGTCCTGGTCGATCTTCATGGCGATCATGGTCGGAGCGTTGGCCGACAGTTCGCTACGGGAAGTCGAGATCACCTGGTTCATCTGACCGAGGATGTTCAGGCGAGCTTCCAGGGCTTGGCCCAGGGCGATCTCCATGATTTCTTCGGTGATGCCGTTGATCTTGATGTCCATCTGCAGCGCGGTAACACCTTTGGCGGTACCAGCCACTTTGAAGTCCATGTCGCCCAGGTGGTCTTCGTCACCGAGGATGTCGGTGAGGATGGCGAATTTCTCGCCTTCTTTAACCAGGCCCATGGCGATACCGGCAACCGGCGCCTTCATCGGCACACCAGCGTCCATCAGCGCCAGGGAAGCACCGCACACCGAAGCCATGGAGCTCGAACCGTTGGACTCGGTGATTTCCGACACAACGCGGATGGTGTACGGGAACACGTCTGCAGCAGGCAGCATGGCCTGAACCGAACGGCGTGCGAGACGGCCGTGACCGATTTCGCGACGGCCAGTGGCGCCCATACGACCACACTCGCCCACCGAGTACGGAGGGAAGTTGTAGTGCAGCATGAAGGGGTCTTTACGCTCGCCTTCGAGGGTGTCCAGCAGTTGTGCGTCGCGCGCGGTACCGAGGGTAGCCACAACCAGCGCCTGGGTTTCACCACGGGTGAACAGGGCCGAACCGTGGGTTTTACCCAGTACGCCAACTTCGATGGCCAGCGGGCGTACGGTGCGGGTGTCGCGACCGTCGATACGTGGCTTGCCGTTCACGATGTTTTCGCGAACGGTGCGGTATTCGATCTCGCCGAAAGCGTCTTTCACTTCACCCGCACTCGGGCCGCCTTCAACGGCGAACTTGGCAACGATCTGGTCTTTCAACTCGCCCAGACGGCCATAACGCTCGTGCTTGATGGTGATGGTGTAAGCCTGGGAAATCGCGTCGCCGAATTCGCTACGGATAGCGTCCAGCAGTGCGGTGTTCTTGGCAGCAGGTGCCCACGCCCAGGTAGGCTTGCCGACTTCGGCAGCCAGTTCGCCAACGGCTTTGATCACCGATTGGAACTCGTCGTGGGCGAACAGCACGGCGCCCAGCATCTGGTCTTCGGTCAGCTCTTTGGCTTCGGATTCAACCATCAGCACGGCGTCTTTGGTACCGGCTACGACCATGTCCAGGCTCGAGGCCTTGAGTTGCTCGTAAGTCGGGTTCAGCAGGTAGCCGGTGCTTTCGTGGAAGGCAACGCGGGCAGCGCCGATCGGGCCTTCGAATGGGATACCGGAGATTGCCAGGGCAGCCGAAGTACCGATCATGGCAGCGATGTCCGGATCGGTTTTCTTGCTGGTGGAAACCACGGTGCAGATCACCTGAACTTCGTTCAGGAAACCTTCAGGAAACAGGGGGCGGATCGGACGGTCGATCAGGCGGGAAGTCAGGGTCTCTTTTTCCGAAGGACGCGCTTCACGCTTGAAGAAGCCACCAGGGATCTTGCCGGCAGCGTAGGTTTTTTCTTGGTAGTGAACGGACAGCGGGAAGAAGCCTTTGCTCGGGTCGGCTTGCTTGGCGCCAACCACGGTCACCAATACGCTGACGTCGTCGTCAACGGTGACCAATACTGCGCCGGAGGCCTGACGGGCAATGCGGCCAGTCTCGAGGGTGACGGTCGATTGACCGAACTGAAATTTCTTGATTACCGGGTTCACGGTGTATTTACCTTCTTTTTTGCCTTGGGGAAATCGTGTTCTTGCAGAATTCTTGGGCAACTTCGGGATTCGGACCCGAGCACTGTCCAGGTGATACAAACAAAACCGATGGTGCAGATAAAACTTGAGGCTGGCTGCCTGCCGTTAATCACCGGGCTGCCAGAGCATACCCAATCAATAACGACAAACAACCAACCTCTAGCAGCTTCGCTATTAGCGACGCAGGCCCAAACGACCGATCAAGGTGCTGTAGCGGGTAACGTCTTTGCCTTTGAGGTAGTCCAGCAGCTTACGACGCTGGTTTACCATGCGGATCAGACCACGACGGGAGTGGTGGTCTTTACCGTTGGCTTTGAAGTGACCTTGCAGCTTGTTGATGTTGGCGGTCAGCAGTGCAACTTGCACTTCTGGCGAACCAGTATCACCAACGGCTTGTTGGTAGTCGGTAACGATCTGAGCTTTTTCTTCAACGCTGAGTGCCATGTGGGCTTCCTCTCAGTAAGGAGCTGCATTCCAGTGAATACGACTCCAATAGGCCGAGGACAAATCCTCGTATTAAAAAATGAGATGTGACCGTGCCTATTAACAGCCACCCTCGCCCACCCCGGTTTCCCGGCATGGTTCGGTCATTCTGACCGAATCAAACGACGCGGCGCGATGCGCCCGTCTTCGCTCACTTCGCCAATCCCGATAAAGCGAGCATTGTGATCATATGCGCGGACCATGCCGAATTTCGGCGCGTCCGGGGCGCGTACAGCCTGCCCATGCAACCAGTAAAACGCGCTGTGTTCCGAAAACCGCACCAGAGGCCAGTGTTCCAGGCCGCTGTCGGAGGGCATCAGGAAGCGGTCGACGGCTTCGTTGCCACCGTCGGCGTGCACCTGTTCCAGCTCTTCGAGCGTCACCGTCTGCGCCAATACAAAGGGCCCGGCCTGGGTACGGCGCAATTCAGCGACGTGCGCCCCACAGCCCAACGCCTGGCCGATGTCTTCCACCAGGGTCCGGATGTAGGTGCCTTTGCTGCAAGCCACAGACAACGTCGCCTGCCCACCTTCGCAGCCCAGCATTTCCAGGCGCGCAATAGTAACAGAACGCGCTTCGCGCTCCACTACTTCGCCGGCACGGGCCAGCTTGTACAGCGGCTGACCGTCACGCTTGAGGGCGGAGTACATCGGCGGTATCTGACTGATTTCGCCACGGAATCGGGGTAGGACCGCCTCGATATCGTCACGACCAACGGTCACTTCGCGACGTTCGATCACCTCACCTTCGGCATCGGCCGTGGTGGTGGTGACGCCCATCTGCATCAGTGTCTCGTAGCCTTTGTCGGCATCAAGCAGATATTGGGAAAACTTGGTGGCCTCGCCAAAACACAGTGGCAACACGCCAGTCGCCAGCGGATCAAGGCTGCCGGTGTGGCCGGCCTTCTCGGCGTTCAGCAACCAGCGCACCTTTTGCAGCGCCGCGTTGGAACTGAAGCCCTTGGGCTTGTCGAGCAGAATGATGCCACTGACGTTACGGCGAATGCGTTTGACCTGAGCCACCGGTTACTCCTTATCGGCAACAGGCGGTGTGTCGACATCGGCGTGCTGGCCATCTTCAGCCACTGCACGCTCGATCAGCGCCGACAGGTGTGCACCACGCATTACGCTTTCGTCGTAATGAAAATGCAGCTGCGGCACGCTACGCAGCTTCATGGCACGGGCCAGCTGCATACGCAGGAAACCGGCAGCGTCGTTCAGCGCCTTGACGTTCTGCGCGATTTCTTCGGCAGTGTCCTGGCCCATCACGGTGATGAAAATCTTCGCATGACCGACGTCGCGGCTTACATCCACGGCAGTCACGGTCACAAGACCAACACGCGGGTCTTTGACTTCACGACGGATCAGCTGTGCCAGCTCGCGCTGCATCTGATCGCCGATACGTTGGGTACGGCTATATTCTTTGGCCATCTAACTACCTGTTACCTCCCGCCACGGCGCAAAACCCTGACGGTCTGAAAGCGGCAAACGCCCGGCCAGGCGTGAGCCGGACCGGGCGTTGCGTAAAACAGCTCGAGCTTAAAGGCTGCGAGCCACTTGGATCTTCTCGAACACTTCGATCTTGTCGCCGACCTTGACGTCGTTGTAGCTCTTCACGCCAATACCGCATTCCATGCCGGCACGAACTTCGGAGGCGTCGTCTTTGAAGCGGCGCAGCGATTCCAGCTCACCTTCGAAGATAACCACGTCTTCACGCAGTACACGGATCGGACGGTTACGGTAAACCGTACCCTCAACCACCATGCAACCGGCGATGGCGCCGAACTTCGGCGAGCGGAACACGTCACGCACTTCGGCGATACCCAGAATGTTCTCGCGAACATCACTGCCGAGCATGCCGGTGAGGGCCTTCTTGACGTCTTCGATGATGTCGTAGATCACGTTGTAGTAACGCATATCCAGGCCTTCCTGCTCGACGATCTTGCGCGCGCCGGCATCGGCACGCACGTTGAAGCCGAACAGTACAGCGTTGGAGGCCAGTGCCAGGTTGGCGTCGGACTCGGTGATACCACCGACACCGCCACCAACTACACGCACTTGCACTTCATCGTTACCCAGACCGCCCAGGGCGCCCTGCAGAGCTTCCAGCGAACCACGGACGTCGGATTTGAGGACGATGTTGAGCGTCTTCTTCTCTTCCTGGCCCATGTTCTCGAAGATGTTTTCCAGCTTGCCAGCGTGGGCACGGGCCAGTTTCACTTCGCGGAACTTGCCTTGACGGAACAGCGCGACTTCACGGGCTTTCTTCTCGTCAGCCAGTACGCTCATTTCATCGCCAGCATCCGGCGTGCCGTCCAGGCCGAGGATCTCGACCGGAATCGATGGACCGGCTTCCTTGATGGACTTGCCGTTCTCGTCGAGCATGGCGCGGATACGGCCGAAGTTCGAACCGACCAGCACCATGTCGCCTTGGCGCAATGTACCGTCCTGAACCAGAACGGTAGCAACCGGACCACGGCCCTTGTCGAGACGGGACTCAACCACCACACCACGGCCTGGGGCCGACGGGGTTGCCTTGAGCTCCAGTACTTCGGCTTGCAGCAGAACGGCTTCAAGCAGTTCGTCTACGCCAGTACCCATCTTCGCCGACACGTTCACGAACGGGTTGTCGCCGCCCCACTCTTCCGGGGTCACGCCGTGCGCAGCCAGTTCGCTCTTGATGCGTTCCAGGTCAGCACCAGGCTTGTCGATCTTGTTCACCGCGACCACCAGCGGAACGCCGGCAGCTTTGGCGTGCTGAACAGCTTCAACGGTCTGCGGCATTACGCCGTCGTCCGCTGCAACTACCAGAATCACGATATCGGTCGCCTTGGCACCACGGGCACGCATGGCGGTAAACGCGGCGTGACCCGGGGTGTCGAGGAAGGTCACCATGCCGCGCTCGGTTTCTACGTGGTAGGCGCCGATGTGCTGGGTGATACCGCCCGCTTCGCCGGCGGCCACTTTAGCGCGACGAATGTAGTCGAGCAGCGAGGTTTTACCGTGGTCAACGTGGCCCATTACGGTCACAACCGGCGCACGGGAAATGGCCTCACCTTCAAACTTCAGGGACTCGGCCAACTGCTCTTCAAGGGCGTTATCGCTAACGAGCTTGACGTTGTGGCCCAGTTCTTCAGCGATCAGCTGTGCAGTTTCCTGATCCAGTACCTGGTTGATGGTCACCGGGGTGCCCATCTTGAACATGAACTTGATCACTTCAGCCGCTTTGACCGACATCTGCGCCGACAACTCGCCAACGGTGATGGTCTCGCCGATGGACACGTCGCGCACAACCGGACCGGTCGGGCTCTGGAAACCGTGAGCATTGCGTTTTTTCAGCTTGGCCTTGCCGCGCCCGCCACGACGGAAGCTGTCGCTTTCCTCGTCGGTGGTACGTGGGGCAACGCGTGGAGCCGGCGCCTTTTCCTTCTCTTTAACCGAAGGACGGTGGGCAGTGGCCTTGCGGTCGCCGCCACGACGATCGTCGTCGTTGCGCGGCTTGTCCGGGCGACGCTGATCGTCTTTTTTGCGCTCTTCAACCGGTGCAACAACCGGTGGCAGCTCGATATCGACCACTGCTGGTTCGGCAACTGGCGCAACCGGCGCCGCTTCAGCAGCCGATTCCGGCGCAGCGTTCGCAGTGTTGGCTTCGCGGCGAGCAGTGTTTTCGGCCTGACGCTTGGCATCTTCGGCCGCTTGCACGCGAGCCTCTTCCGCCGCGCGCTCTTCCTGCTCGCGTTTTTGCTCAGCTTCGATTTCTTCGTTGCTGCGCTTGACGAAGGTTTTCTTCTTGCGCACTTCTACGCTGATGGTTTTGCTACCCGCCACACGCAGGGTGCTCGTGGTTTTGCGCTGCAAGGTAATCTTGCGCGGCTCTTCCACTTTCTCGCCGTGACTGCTTTTGAGATGCGCCAACAGGGCCTGCTTCTCGCTATCGGTCACAACTTGGTCGGCACCGGTATGCGGCAGACCCGCTTCGCGCATCTGCAACAACAGACGCTCTACTGGGGTGGCGACCACTTGGGCCAATTCTTTGACCGTGACTTGCGTCATGCACTTCTCTCCTCAGGCCGCGAACTTACTCGAACCAATGGGCTCGGGCGGCCATGATCAACTTGCCGGCACGCTCTGCGTCGATACCGTCGATGTCGAGCAGGTCGTCAATCGACTGCTCGGCCAGGTCTTCGCGGTTAATCACGCCGCGTACTGCCAGTTCATGCGCCAGCGCCTTGTCCATACCCTCGAGAGAGAGCAGGTCGTCGGCGGGGTGTGCGTCTGCCAGCTTTTCTTCTGTCGCGATGGCTTTGGTCAGCAGGCGATCTTTGGCGCGAGCGCGGAGCTCGGTGACGATTTCCTCGTCGAAGCCATCGATGCTGAGCATCTCTTCCATCGGGACATAGGCGATTTCTTCCAGGCTGGTGAAGCCTTCTTCCACCAACACCTGAGCAATGTCTTCGTCGACTTCCAGCTCGTCGATGAAGTTTTGCAGGATGTCGCCAGTTTCAGCTTGCTGCTTGGCCTGAATATCCGCTTCGGTCATGACATTCAGTGTCCAGCCAGTCAGTTGACTGGCCAAACGAACGTTCTGACCGCCACGGCCGATTGCTTGCGCCAGATTGTCTTCACCGACCGCGATGTCCATGGCATGGGCATCTTCGTCAACGATGATGGCGGCAACTTCGGCCGGTGACATGGCGTTGATCACGAACTGAGCAGGATTGTCATCCCACAGCACGATATCGACACGCTCACCGCCCAACTCACCCGACACCGCCTGTACACGCGAGCCGCGCATACCAATGCAGGCGCCTTGCGGGTCAATGCGTTTGTCTTTGGAGCGCACGGCAATTTTGGCGCGCGAACCCGGATCACGGGAAGCGGCCATCACTTCGATCAGCTCTTCAGCGATTTCTGGCACTTCGATACGGAACAGCTCGATCAGCATCTCAGGCGCGGTACGCGACAGGATCAACTGCGGGCCGCGGTTCTCGGTGCGGATTTCTTTGAGCAAGGCACGCAGACGTGCGCCTACACGGAAGGTCTCGCGAGAAATGATGTCTTCGCGGGCCAGCAGTGCTTCAGCGTTGTTACCCAGGTCAACAATGACGTTGTCGCGGGTTACTTTTTTCACGGTGCCGGAGATGATTTCGCCCAGACGCTCGCGGTAAGCCTCGACCACTTGGGCACGTTCGGCTTCGCGTACTTTCTGCACGATTACTTGTTTGGCGGTTTGCGCCGCGATACGACCGAATTCGATCGATTCGATCTTTTCTTCGATGGTGTCGCCAAGCTGGGCATCAGGCTTGATCTCGCGCGCCTCGTCGAGCGTCAGCTCGGATGCCAGGTTGAACAGCGATTGATCATCGACCACAGTCCAGCAACGATAGGTATCGTAGCTGCCCGTGACACGGTTGATCTCTACGCGAAGTTCAACTTCAACGTCGAAACGTTTTTTCGTCGCAGTGGCCAGAGCCAACTCCAACGCTTCAAAAATAACGCCGGCCGGTACGCCCTTTTCGTTGGATACCGACTCAACAACCAGCAGTACTTCTTTGCTCATCGTACGCCTCGCCTTTCGCAATCCATTGGATCCGCGGGATCCGCGTCTCAGTCAAAACTGGGAACAATATTGGCCTTGTCGATCGAATCGATCGGCAACAGGTATTCATGGTCATCAACCAGCACCACAACGTCCTGTTCCTCTACTCCGCGGAGGAGGCCCTGAAAGTTACGCCGCCCATCGAAGGGAGAACGCAGTTTGATCTTCACTTGCTCACCGGCGTGCGCGGCGAACTGTTCAATGGTGAACAGCGGCCGGTCCATGCCAGGCGATGACACCTCCAAGGTGTACTCGCTGGTTACCGGGTCTTCGACATCCAGGACACCGCTCAACTGGCGACTGACCTTTTCGCAGTCCTCGACAAGAATGCCATTGGCATGATCGATATAGACGCGAAGCAGGGAATGCCGCCCCTGGGACAGGAACTCGATACCCCAGCATTGATAGCCAAGGGCCTCGACTACCGGGGCCAGCAAGGCCTGCAACTCTTCTAGCTTGCTCGACACTTGAACCCCTCGTGCATGTCGTACAAATAAAAAATGGGCGAAACGCCCATCCCTTGACGCCGCCGAACGCTAGATTCGACGACAAAACAGCCAAGCCAACAAAGCAACCGGCTAACAAAAAGCCCCTAAAAAGGGGCTCCGCTACAACCGATTGCAGGGGAAGGAAGGTTAAACCACAACCTGCATGCCATGAGCCCATCGAGCTATCAAACGGCCGATCCCCACGTTAAAGCTGGGGCCGAAGTATACGGCCTAACTAACGCAAGGGTCAATCCAACCCCCAGCAACAGCAAAGCCCGCATGAAGCGGGCTTTGCTGTTTAATTGGTACCGAGAAGGGGACTCGAACCCCTACAGCCTATGGCCACTACCACCTCAAGGTAGCGTGTCTACCAATTCCACCACCTCGGCAATTAACGCGCTTACTTCTGCTCTGGAGCTTGAGGTACGTCGCTAGCGTTAGACGCTGGCTTTTGCTCTTCGAGCACCGGCACATCATCTGCGACCGGTTTTTGCTGCGGTACTTCCAACACAGCCGGATCAGGCAAACCAGCCTGGCTCAGCGTGTGAGCTTTTTCCTTAGCAAAGAAGCCTAAGCCCAAGCTAGTAATGAAAAAAGCGGCGGCAAGTATAGCAGTAAAACGACTAAGAAAGGTAGAGGAACCTTGGCTACCAAAAACAGTTGCCGAAGCACCCGAACCAAACGAGGCACCGGCATCGGCACCTTTACCCTGCTGTAACAGTACGAGCGCAACAACGCCCAAGGCCGCCAGCAGATGCAGAACTACAACGACAGTTTCCAGCATTTCTTAGTTTCCTGCGGCGCGACAGATCGCACCAAACTCATCCGCATTCAGAGAAGCTCCACCAATGAGCCCCCCATCGATATCCGGCATGCCGAACAATTCAACCGCATTGGCCGCCTTGACACTGCCGCCATAGAGAATTCTCACACCGCGAGCTACTTCGGCATCTTCAGCGTCCAGTTGTGCACGAATTGCTGCGTGTACTTCCTGCGCTTGCTCTGGTGTTGCGGTCAGCCCGGTACCAATGGCCCAGACCGGCTCGTACGCGACAACAGCACGAGCAAACACTTCAACACCCAACACGTCCATCACACTGCCCAGCTGGCGGTTGACCACCTCGATGGTCTGTCCAGCTTCGCGCTGCTCTAGAGTCTCCCCTATACACAGCACAGGCGTCAGACCAGAGGCTTGCGCCGCAGCAAACTTGCGCACCAGCAGCTCGTCACTCTCACCCAGAATCTGACGACGCTCGGAGTGACCAACCAGCACCAATGTGCAACCTGCATCAGCCAATTGGCTCGAAGCAACTTCGCCAGTCAGAGCGCCCTGCGCCGGCTCGGCTGCGCAGTTCTGCGCACCTACCGCAATGGACTTACCCTCCAGACCAGCGAGCACGTTGTTGATGTAAAGGCTTGGCGGAAACACCGCAACCTCAACACCCTCTGGCAATGCCAGTGCGTGCAGGCCTTTGATCAACTCAGCGACGCTGGCGCGGGTACCGTGCATCTTCCAGTTACCAGCTACCAAGGGGCGACGCATGTTCTACCTCGTCGATCAAAGTGGGCGCAGATGCTACCCAAGAGATTAGGGATTAGCAAGCCGAATCAGGCACAGACTTCGGTAACTACTCGAGCTAATTCATCAGCATAGCTACGCACTTGGGCTTCATCGTCACCCTCCACCATCACGCGAACCAACGGTTCGGTGCCGGATTTACGCAGCAATACGCGGCCACGGCCACCCATACGCTCAGTTACGCGGGCACAGGCATCGGTGACGGCAGGATGGGAAACCGGGTCGACGCCGCCAGCAAAACGCACGTTCACCAGCACCTGAGGACACTTGCGCAGCCCCTGACGCGCCGCCGCCAGACTCTTGCCCCAGCGCTTCAGGGCCAAAAGCACTTGCAACGCAGCGATAATCGCATCACCCGTCGTCGTGTGCTGGAAGCAGACAATATGCCCCGAATTTTCCCCGCCAATCTGCCAGTTACGCTCCAGCAACTCACTGATGACATAGCGATCGCCCACATTGGCGCGCACGAAAGGAATTTTCAACTCGGCCAGGGCCAGCTCAAGCCCCAGATTGCTCATCAAGGTACCGACGACACCTCCCTGCAGCTTGCCTTGCTCTTGCAAGTCCCGGGCGATGATATAGAGCAACTCGTCACCATCAACCAGAGCGCCCGTGTGATCGACCATCAGTACGCGGTCGGCGTCACCGTCAAAACCGATGCCCAGATCCGCCTCATGCGCGACCACCGCAGCCTGTAGCGCACCCATATGGGTGGAGCCGCAGTCATCGTTGATGTTCAGGCCGTTCGGCTGAGCTGAGAGCACCGTAACCTGAGCACCCAACTCGCGAAATACGCTCGGCGCGATTTTGTAGGCAGCGCCATGAGCGCAATCGACCACCAGCTTGAGGCCGGCAAAGTCCGTACTGGTCGGCACACTGCTTTTGCAGAATTCGATATAGCGACCGGCGGCATCGTTGATACGCGAGACCTTACCCAGCTTCGCCGACTCGACCACTGTCATCGGCGCATCCAGCAGTTCTTCGATCATCAGTTCCAACTCGTCGGGCAACTTGGTGCCCTGGCCGGAGAAGAATTTGATGCCGTTATCATCGTGCGGATTATGCGACGCACTGATGACGATGCCCGCTTCAGCGTGGAAGGTGCGCGTCAGGTACGCGATGGCAGGCGTAGGCATTGGGCCCAACAACATCACGTCAGCGCCGGCGGCCGAAAGTCCGGCCTCAAGGGCAGACTCGAACATATAGCCGGAGATTCGCGTGTCCTTGCCGATCAAAACGCGGCAGGTGCCCTGCTTGCGGAACGCCATGCCGGCGGCCCAACCGAGCTTGAGCATAAAATCAGGAGTGATCGGATATTCACCTACGCGCCCACGAATACCGTCGGTGCCGAAATACTTTTTACTCATACATTCTCCGATCTTCTTATTCTGCCGCTTGCACAGCGGCAATCATGCGCACCACGTCGACCGTTTCCGGCACGTCATGCACACGCAAAATATGTGCGCCTTTGGCAACCGCCAACGCGGCCAAGGCAAGGCTGCCGTAGAGCCGCTCATTTACTTCACGACCCAGCGCCTTGCCAATCATGCTCTTGCGTGACACACCCACCAAGAGGGGCCGACCGAGGGCGTGCAGCACCTGCATATGGTTGAACAACGTCAGGTTGTGCTCGTAGGTCTTGGCAAAGCCAAACCCGGGATCAAGCACCACACGTTCGGCAGCAATACCCGCTGCGGCACAAGCGGCCATGCGCTCGAGCAGAAAATCCCGCACTTCACTCACGACATCCGCATAAACCGGATCGTTCTGCATGGTGCCGGGCTCGCCACGCATATGCATCAGGCACACGGGCAACTGGGTCGCAGCCACGGCCTCAAGTGCGCCATCACGCTGCAGTGAGCGGACATCGTTGATCAAGCCGGCCCCCAGACGCGCCGACTCACGAATCACCGCAGGCGTAGACGTATCCACCGAAATAATCACATCCAGTTCACGGGCGATGGCCTCGACCACCGGCGCCACCCGCTCCAACTCCTCGACCGGCGATACTGCCCGCGCACCCGGGCGCGTGGATTCTCCGCCGACATCGATCAAGGTGGCGCCAGCGGCGACCATGGCTGCCGCATGCTGCAACGCCAGATCGACACGACTGAAGCGCCCGCCGTCAGAGAAAGAGTCTGGGGTAACGTTGAGGATGCCCATTACGTGTGGGCGGCTTAAATCAAGAAACCGGCTGCCACAGGGCAGCCGGTTCGGGTGTTGCGTCAGGGACATGTCAGGCCTTAATGCTCGGCAGCCGGGCCACCGATAGGTTTCTCTGGAGTTTCGGCCTGATCCTGCTTGCTGATCGTGGGGCCGGAATCACCGTCGTCCTGCCAGTCGCGAGGCTCGCGCGGCGTACGACCATTCATGATGTCGTCGATCTGATCGGCATCGATGGTTTCGTATTTCATCAGCGCATCGCACATGGCGTTGAGCTTGTCGCGGTTCTCCTCCAGCAAACGCTTGGCGGTGCCGTAGCACTCGTCAATGATGCTGCGCACTTCCTGGTCGATCAGCTTGGAGGTATCCGCAGACATGCTGCTCTGCTGGCCACCGCCACCACGACCGAGGAACACTTCACCATCTTCTTCGGCGTACATCAGCGGGCCCAGTTTCTCGGACAAGCCCCACTTGGTGACCATGTTCCGAGCGATCTGACTGGCACGCATGATGTCGTTGGACGCGCCGGTGGTCACACCGTCGAAGCCCAGCGTCATTTCCTCAGCGATACGGCCGCCATACAGCGAGCAGATCTGGCTGATCAGCGCGCGCTTGGACAAGCTGTAGCGGTCCTCCTCCGGCAGGAACATGGTCACGCCCAGGGCGCGACCGCGCGGAATGATGGACACCTTGTAAACCGGATCATGCTCAGGCACCAGGCGACCGACAATGGCGTGGCCGGCCTCATGGAACGCGGTATTCATTTTCTCTTTTTCAGACATGACCATCGATTTGCGCTCAGCGCCCATCATGATCTTGTCCTTGGCCAGCTCGAACTCTTTCATCTCAACGATGCGCTTACCGGCACGGGCAGCGAACAGCGATGCTTCGTTGACCAGGTTGGCCAGGTCAGCACCGGAGAAGCCCGGGGTACCACGAGCAATTACCGCCGGCTTGACGTTGTCGCCCATCGGCACTTTGCGCATGTGCACTTTCAAAATCTGCTCACGCCCACGAATATCCGGCAGGCCGACCACGACCTGACGGTCGAAGCGGCCAGGGCGTAGCAACGCCGGGTCCAGCACGTCTGGACGGTTGGTGGCGGCGATAACGATGATGCCGTCATTCATTTCAAAGCCGTCCATCTCAACCAGCAACTGGTTAAGGGTCTGTTCACGTTCGTCGTGACCGCCACCCATGCCAGCGCCACGATGGCGACCAACGGCGTCAATTTCGTCGATGAAGATAATGCATGGCGCGTGCTTCTTGGCCTGCTCGAACATGTCACGAACACGGCTGGCGCCGACGCCCACGAACATTTCCACAAAATCCGAACCGGAAATGGTGAAGAACGGCACCTTAGCTTCGCCTGCAATGGCTTTGGCCAGCAACGTTTTACCGGTACCTGGTGGGCCCACCATCAGCACGCCGCGAGGGATACGGCCGCCGAGACGCTGGAACTTGCCGGGATCGCGGAGGAACTCGACCAGTTCGCCCACTTCTTCTTTAGCCTCGTCGCAACCAGCAACGTCAGCCAGAGTAGTTTTTACCTGATCTTCGGAAAGCAGTCGCGCCTTGCTCTTGCCAAAGCTCATCGGGCCGCCTTTACCGCCGGCCCCGCCCTGCATCTGACGCATGAAGAACATGAACACGGCAATGATGACGAGAATTGGGAAACTGGCGACCAGCAACTGCGTCCAGATGCTCTGCTGTTCAGGCTTTTTGCCTTCAACGGTCACGTTGTTGTTGATCAGATCACCGATCAAGCCACGGTCTTCGATCATCGGGCGCACGGTGGTAAACGGCTTGCCGTCTGTGCCAATGCCGGTGATGGTGAAGCCTTCGATGGTTACTTTCTGCACACCACCGTCTTTGACCTGCTCGATAAATTGCGAGTAGTTCAGCGTCTGAGGCTCGCTCGGGCTGGAGAAGTTGTTCATCACCGTCACGAGGACGGCAGCGATGATCAGCCACAAGATCAGGTTCTTTGCCATGTCGTTCAATTAGCTACCCTCTGAAGCAGGCCCCACGCGGGACGAACCTCGCATTACGGCTGGATATTGATCAGCCTAACTTACTACACAACTTCCGAACCTAGGCAGGAAGCGTCTGTAACCCTTTATGAGGCACTGCCGTGGTAAAGCGGCAAAACAACGCTCGATTCGTATAACGTTCGACTGAACCCGTTCTTCATGGGTTCAATCTTGCGCCCCGCGAAAGCCTCGGGCCAGCAAATATTGCTCACGGGACCGATCGCGGGAAGACAATGGCTTGCGCATTTGCACTTTTTCAAACATCGCGCGCACCTGCTTGTGATAGACATCAAATCCTTCGCCCTGGAAGATCTTGATCAAAAAATCACCACCGGGCCGCAGAACCTGGGAAGCGAGATCCAGTGCCAGCTCGCACAAGTACATCGAACGCGCCTGATCTGCCATCTTCACCCCACTCATATTGGGGGCCATATCCGAAATCACAAGGTCTACCGGGTTATTGCCGACGGCCTCAAGGATCTGCGCCAATACAGACTCTTCCGTGAAGTCGCCCTGAATAAAGGTGACGTCAGGAATGCTGTCCATTTCGAGGATATCGGACGCGATCAAGCGCCCCTTGTCGCCCAATACTCGGCTGGTGACCTGCGACCACCCACCTGGAGCAGCGCCAAGGTCGATCACCGTATTGCCAGGGCGCAGAATTCGATCCTTTTCCTGAATTTCCAGCAATTTGTAGCTCGCGCGCGAACGGTAGCCGTCCTTCTGCGCCATTTTTACGTAGGGGTCGTCGAAATGCTCTTTCAACCAACCTTGACTTGTCTTGGAACGTGCCACTGGGCACCTCAAAAATTAACGGGCCGTGATTATCTGGGCGGTTCCGAGAGCGCTCGGGTAAACTAGCCGCCGCTTTTTACAAGATCAGACGCAGGGGTCAGATTATGCCGCTCACTCAAGAGCAGAAGAAACAGTACAAATCTATCGGTCACCATCTAAAACCGGTATTGATTGTTGCTGACAATGGTTTGACCGAAGGCGTGCTTGCTGAATTGGAGCGCGCGCTGACTGATCACGAACTGATCAAAATCCAGCTCAGAATCACCGAGCGAGAAAGCCGCCTGGCCGTGATTGACGAGCTTTGCAAAACGGCGAAGAGCGAATTGGTGCAAGTCATCGGCAAAATGGCGCTGATTTACCGCAAGAACCCGAAGGCCAACAAACAGCTGTCCAACGTTACCCGCTTCAGCTGATTGCCCTCTCTCGGTCAGTGGCGCGCCATGCGCGCCCTGGCTGCTCTGCCGTCCGGCACTGGCTGCAACACCAGCAGCGCACCGCACAACGCCAAGATCAGAAAACAGAATAGCTGCAGACGCAGC
Source organism: Pseudomonas turukhanskensis (assembly GCF_027922365.1). Taxonomy (GTDB): domain Bacteria; phylum Pseudomonadota; class Gammaproteobacteria; order Pseudomonadales; family Pseudomonadaceae; genus Aquipseudomonas; species Aquipseudomonas turukhanskensis. The sequence continues at coordinate 91,508 of NZ_BSFN01000016.1, read as the reverse complement.
GCGCCCGGCGCAAAGTGATGGAGCAAGCCGTATGCCGACGCCACTAGAAAACTGGCGACGAGCAATTTGCCGCGCATGTCCTGCCACAGCGCCGAAAAGCGCTCGGCCTGCAACAGAATCAGTGTTTGCAACAACACCCCGCCCACAGCCAGCAACACCAGCAGCGGGCTCAGGGTATTGGCAATCTCCTCGACCAGCATCGGCGCCAGGCCAATGCGTTCCAGCGCGGGCAACATTACAAAATGCAGTAGCCAGAGGCCGCCGACCCAGAATGTCTGAGCCAGCTGCCAACTAGTGGCACCGACGTTGACCGGCACTCGCTTAGATATGACGAACCTCGACGATCTCGTACTCGATCAGGCCGCCGGGCGTGCGCACAGCGACCACATCGCCCTCTTCCTTGGCAATCAAGGCGCGAGCGATAGGCGAGCCGACGGAAATCTTGCCGAGCTTGATGTCCGCTTCGTCTTCACCAACGATCTGGTAGGTCACGCGCTCGTCAGTCTCGACGTTGGCGATCTCCACCGTGGTTCCGAAAATCACCTTGCCGGTCGGCGTGATAGCCGTGACATCAATGACCTGCGCGTTCTGCAGACGGCCTTCGATATCCCGGATACGCGCTTCGACCATACCTTGCTGCTCTCGGGCAGCGTGGTATTCGGCGTTTTCCTTGAGATCACCCAATTCGCGGGCCGTGCCGATGTCCTGGCTGAGCTTCGGACGCACGACCTTGGTCAGGTGGGCGTGTTCTTCTTCCAGGGCGCGAGCGCCCTGGACCGTCATTGGGTACTTGATCATGCCTTTAATCCTGCATGCAGATCCTGCAAGCGGCGCACGGTCTTCTCGGGACCAAATTTCAGCGCTTCGCAGATAGCCTCGCCCGCAGCAATGGTGGTGGTGCAATAGATCTTGTGCTGCAGCGCGTTACGGCGGATTGAGTAAGAGTCAGCAATCGACTGACGACCTTCGGTGGTATTGATGATCAGGGTAACTTCGTCGTTCTTGATCATGTCGACCACGTGCGGACGGCCCTCGGTCACCTTGTTCACGCGGCGCACTTTCAAACCGGCCGCTTCGATCAGCTTGGCGGTGCCAGCGGTAGCAACGATATCAAAACCCAGGCTGATCAGGTCGCGAGCGACACCGGCTACCAGAGGCTTGTCGTCGTCACGCACGCTGATAAAGGCAGTGCCGCCGGTTGGCAGAATTTCGCTGGCGCCCATCTGGGCTTTGGCGAACGCCTCACCGAAGGTATCGCCCACGCCCATCACTTCACCGGTCGACTTCATTTCCGGGCCGAGGATCGGATCAACGCCTGGGAACTTGGCGAACGGGAACACGGCTTCTTTCACGCTGTAGAAGTTCGGGATGATCTCTTCGGTCAGACCGACTTCTTTCAGAGTTTTGCCAGCCATCACGCGCGCCGCGATCATGGCCAGAGAAACACCGATGCACTTGGACACGAACGGCACGGTACGCGAGGCTCGCGGGTTTACTTCGATCACGAAGATGTCCTCACCCTGCACGGCCATCTGCACGTTCATCAGGCCGACCACACCGAGCTCCAGGGCCATTTTCTTGACCTGTTCACGGATCTCGTTCTGGATGTGCGCTGGCAGCGAGTAAGGCGGCAGCGAGCACGCGGAGTCACCGGAGTGCACGCCCGCTTGTTCGATGTGCTGCATGATCGCGCCGATTACCACGGTCTCGCCGTCGCACACCGCGTCGATATCGACTTCGATGGCGCAGTTGAGGAAGTGGTCAAGCAACACCGGGCTGTCGTTGGACACTTGCACGGCTTCACGCAGGTAACGCTTGAGTTCTTCTTCTTCGTAGACGATTTCCATCGCCCGGCCGCCCAATACGTAGGACGGACGCACCACCAGCGGGTAACCAATCTTGTTGGCGGCGCGAATGGCTTCGTCTTCACTGCGCACAGTGGCGTTTGGCGGCTGACGCAGGTTCAAACGCTCAACCATCTGCTGGAAGCGCTCACGGTCTTCGGCGCGGTCGATGGCGTCCGGCGAAGTACCGATGATAGGTACGCCAGCTTCTTCCAGAGCACGAGCCAATTTCAGCGGAGTCTGGCCGCCGTACTGAACGATCACGCCCTTCGGCTGCTCGACGCGGACGATTTCCAGCACGTCTTCCAAGGTTACCGACTCAAAGTACAGGCGGTCCGAGGTGTCGTAGTCGGTGGAAACGGTTTCCGGGTTGCAGTTGACCATGATGGTTTCATAACCATCGTCACGCATCGCTAACGCTGCGTGTACGCAGCAGTAGTCGAACTCGATACCCTGACCGATACGGTTCGGGCCACCGCCCAGAATCATGATCTTGTCGCGGGTCGACGGGTTCGCTTCGCACTCTTCCTCATAGGTGGAGTACATGTAAGCGGTGTCGGTGGCGAACTCGGCGGCGCAGGTGTCGACGCGCTTGTACACCGGCAGCACTTTGAGCTTGTGACGGTGGCTACGCAGGTTCTTCTCGGTCACGCCCAGCAACTTGGCCAAACGCGCATCAGAGAAACCTTTGCGCTTGAGCTTGTACATCACATCGCGGTCGATGGACGACAGCCCCAGGGTCTTGATGCGCTCTTCGTCCTTGATCAGGTCTTCGATCTGCACCAGGAACCAGTGGTCAATCATGGTCAGCGCATAGATATCGTCGCAGCTCATGCCGGCACGGAACGCGTCGGCTACGTACCAGATACGCTCGGCGCCTGGCACGGTCAGCTCGCGCTTGAGAACCCCCTTGGACTCGGGGTTGGTCAGGTCGAGCTTCGGATCAAAACCGTTTACGCCCACTTCCAGGCCGCGCAGGGCTTTCTGCAGGGACTCCTGGAAGGTGCGGCCGATGGCCATGACTTCACCCACCGACTTCATCTGAGTAGTCAGACGCGCGTCAGCTTTGGGGAATTTTTCGAAAGCAAAACGTGGAATCTTGGTAACGACGTAGTCGATGGCCGGTTCGAACGATGCCGGGGTCTTGCCGCCGGTAATGTCATTCTGCAGCTCATCGAGGGTGTAACCCACCGCCAACTTGGCGGCGACCTTGGCAATCGGGAAGCCGGTAGCTTTGGACGCCAGAGCGGAGGAGCGAGAAACCCGCGGGTTCATCTCGATCACGACCATACGGCCGGTTTCCGGGCAGATACCGAACTGTACGTTCGAGCCGCCGGTTTCCACGCCGATTTCGCGCAGCACCGCCAGGGAGGCGTTGCGCAGAATCTGGTATTCCTTGTCGGTCAGGGTCTGAGCCGGTGCCACGGTGATGGAGTCGCCGGTGTGCACGCCCATCGGGTCGAAGTTCTCGATGGAGCAGACGATGATGCAGTTGTCCTTTTTGTCGCGGACCACTTCCATCTCGTACTCTTTCCAGCCAATCAGCGATTCGTCGATCAGCAGCTCTTTGGTCGGCGACAGGTCCAGACCACGGGCGCAGATTTCTTCGAACTCTTCACGGTTGTACGCGATACCGCCACCGGTGCCGCCCATGGTGAAGGACGGACGGATGATGCACGGGAAGCCAAGCTTCTCGAGCACTGCGTTGGCTTCTTCCATGCTGTGGGCAATACCGGAACGCGGGCACGCCAAGCCGATGTCTTTCATCGCCTTGTCGAAACGCGAGCGATCTTCAGCCTTGTCGATGGTGTCGGCATTGGCACCGATCATTTCCACGCCGAACTTTTCCAGAACGCCATGGCGTTCCAGGTCCAACGCGCAGTTCAGAGCAGTCTGGCCGCCCATGGTTGGCAACAGTGCGTCGGGGCGTTCTTTCTCGATGATCTTGGCAACGGTCTGCCATTTGATCGGCTCGATATACGTGGCATCCGCCATGGCCGGGTCGGTCATGATGGTGGCCGGGTTGGAGTTCACCAGGATTACCCGGTAACCCTCTTCGCGCAGGGCTTTGCAGGCCTGGGCGCCAGAGTAGTCGAACTCGCAGGCCTGGCCGATGACGATGGGGCCGGCGCCGAGGATGAGGATACTTTTGATGTCTGTACGTTTTGGCATTTTCTACTCTCGAATCCTTTGGTCAGTCGGCAGGCTTAACGGCGCGCGGCCATGGCTTCGATGAATCGGTCGAACAACGGGGCAACGTCCAGCGGACCTGGGCTCGCCTCGGGATGGCCCTGGAAGCTGAAGGCCACTTTGTCGGTACGCTCGATGCCTTGCAGAGTGCCGTCGAACAGCGACTTGTGAGTAGCGCGCAGGTTGGCTGGCAAAGTCGCCTCGTCCACAGCAAAGCCGTGGTTCTGGCTGGTGATCATCACCACGCCGGTATCGAGGTCTTGCACCGGGTGGTTGGCACCGTGGTGGCCGTGACCCATTTTGACGGTCTTGGCGCCGGAGGCCAGGGCCAGCAGTTGGTGGCCGAGGCAAATGCCGAATACCGGAATCTCGGTTTCCAACACGTCTTTGATGGCCTGAATGGCGTAGTCGCACGGCTCAGGGTCGCCCGGGCCGTTGGACAAAAACACGCCGTCGGGTTGCAACGCCAGCACTTCGCTTGCAGGCGTTTGCGCCGGCACCACGGTGACGCGGCAGCCGCGCTCGACCAGCATGCGCAGGATGTTTAGCTTTACGCCGTAGTCGAACGCAACCACGTGGTGCGGCAGTTCGCTGGCGGCGATCTCTGGGTGGCTGTCGGTTTTCAGGTTCCAGACACTGGAGCGCCATTCGTAGCGCTCGGTGGAGCTGACGACTTTGGCCAGGTCCATGCCTTTAAGGCCGGGGAAGCCGCGAGCGGCTGCCAAGGCTTGCTCGTCGGAGATGTTGTCGCCCGCCAGAATGCAGCCATTCTGGGCGCCTTTCTCACGCAGGATGCGGGTCAGGCGGCGGGTGTCGATACCGGCGATGGCAACGACGCTGTTGGCTTTCAGGTAATCCGACAGCGACAGCGTGTTACGCCAGTTGCTGGCTACCAGAGGCAGATCACGAATCACCAAGCCGGCGGACCAGACACGGTTGGACTCGGCATCTTCCGGCGTGGTGCCGGTGTTGCCGATATGTGGATAAGTCAGGGTAACGATTTGTTGGGCATAGGAAGGATCGGTAAGGATTTCCTGATAGCCGGTCATAGCAGTATTGAACACCACCTCTCCGACGGTTTGACCGTCGATTCCGATGGCTTCGCCGCGAAAAATGCTGCCATCAGCAAGGGCGAGTATGGCTGGCTTAGTCAAGAAGACCTCCCGTAAATCAAGCCTGACAGGGCATACGCAGGTTGTAAAAAAGCGGGATGACGTTTAGACACGTCACCCCGCTTTTTTTAGAATCACTTTTTCAAGTTAACTGCGCGCTTTTAGTGGACACACTAAAGCTGTAGCTTACAGAAAAAGGCATTTTTGGTCTACCCAGGATGACAACCGTTTAGTCGTCTCAGTGCAGATCAAGCACATCCTGCATGTCGTAGAGCCCGGCAGACTTGCCATCCAGCCACAATGCAGAGCGCACGGCACCGCGTGCGAACGTCATACGGCTAGAGGCTTTGTGGGTGATTTCGACCCGCTCGCCGTCCGCGGCAAACAATACGGTATGGTCGCCGACCACATCGCCTGCGCGCACGGTCGCAAAGCCGATGGTTTCGCGATCACGCGCACCGGTCTGGCCTTCGCGACCGTACACCGCCACCTTCTGCAGATCACGCCCCAGCGCCTTGGCCACTACTTCGCCCATGCGCACAGCCGTACCTGACGGCGCATCAACCTTATGACGGTGATGCGCTTCGAGAATCTCGATATCAACGTCATCGCCCAGAACCCGCGCCGCGGTATCCAGCAGCTTCAGACACAGATTGACGCCGACGCTGAAGTTGGCCGCAAACACGATCGAGATGTCTTTGCCCGCATCCGCCAGCAGCTGTTTTTCCTCGACGCTAAAACCGGTGGTGCCGATCACCATGGATTTGCCAGCCTTGCGACAAACTTCCAGGTTTTTCAGGGTGACGGTGGGATGGGTAAAATCGATCAGCACATCGAACTGATCCAGCACATCATCGAGATTACCCGCCAAGGTGATGCCCAGCTTGCCCATACCCGCCAACTCGCCCACATCCGCACCAATCAGGCTGCTGTCTGGACGATCGATCGCGGCAGTCAGCTTGGCGCCATCGGCCAGTTCAATCGCCTCAATCAGTGTTTTACCCATGCGTCCGGCGGCGCCCACTACGGCTATACGTCGCGCTATACCTGCCATGTATCCAGCTCCCGCTAATTACTTGCAGCTGGCGAAGCGCCCAGGGCGCTCCGCTCAACCGATTTACACGTCGCCGAAGAAACGCTTCACGCCCTCGAACCAACCACTGGCTTTAGGCGAGTGGCTGTCATCGGTAGCCAGCGATTTGCGGAACTCTTCCAGCAACTCACGCTGACGCTTGTCCAGATTGACCGGCGTTTCCACCGCCACCCGGCACATAAGATCGCCCGCACCGCCGCCACGCACCGGGGCCACGCCCTTGCCACGCAGACGGAACAGCTTGCCGGTTTGTGTGCCTTCCGGAATTTTCAGCTTCACACGACCATCCAGGGTTGGCACTTCCAGCTCACCGCCCAACGCCGCGTCAGCAAAGCTGATTGGCACGTCGCAGTACAGATGTTTGCCGTCACGCTGGAAGATCGAGTGCTCACGCACATTCACCACCACGTACAGGTCGCCAGCCGGGCCGCCCATGGCGCCCGCCTCGCCTTCACCGGAGAGACGAATACGATCGCCGGTGTCCACGCCTGGCGGCACTTTTACCGACAGGGTTTTGTGTTCTTCGACACGACCATGGCCGTGGCAGGTGCCGCACGGGTCGGCAATCATCTTGCCGTTGCCGTGGCAACGCGGGCAGGTTTGCTGCACCGAAAAGAAGCCCTGCTGCATACGCACCTGGCCGATACCGCCACAGGTCGTACAGGTAACCGGGCTGGTGCCCTTCTTCGCGCCAGAGCCATCGCAAGTTTTGCAATTGACCAACGTCGGCACGCGGATGGTGACGGTCGTGCCGCGCACAGCCTCTTCCAGATCCAGCTCCAGGGTGTAACGCAAGTCGCTGCCGCGCTGCGCGCCGCCGCGGGAGCCGCCACGAGCACCACCGAAGAAATCGCTGAACACGTCGCCGAAAATATCGGAGAAGTTCGCGCCGCCAAAACCGGCACCGCCTGCACCACCGCCACCCATGCTCGGGTCGACGCCGGCATGACCGTACTGGTCAAAGGCTGCGCGCTTGTTGGCATCGGAAAGCACTTCATAGGCCTCGTTGGCCTCCTTGAAGCGTTCCTCGGCCTCTTTGTCGCCAGGATTGCGGTCCGGGTGGTGCTTCATTGCCAGGCGGCGATAAGCCTTCTTCAGTTCCGCTTCGCTGGCACCACGCTCAACACCCAGCACTTCGTAAAAGTCACGCTTAGCCATAATTCTTCAACACTCTTAAATCGGCTTCCCCAGACACGCCAACGCGGGAGCAAGCTCCCGCGTGGCGGATAACACCCGGCCAGCGCAATGGCTGGCCGGGTTGGGGAGCAAGCAAATGGACGCTTACTTGTTTTCTTTAACCTCTTCGAACTCGGCATCGACGACGTCGTCGGCACCGCCTTTCGGCTCATCCTGGCCAGGTGCAGCTTCACCAGCCTGAGGCTGTTCGGCATACATTTTCTGCGCCAGTGGAGCGGTCGCTTCAGAGAGAGCGGCTACTTTAGCGTCGATGGTTTCCTTGCTGTCGCCTTTTACGGCCGCTTCCAGTTCACCCAACGCTTTCTCGATGACTGCTTTCTCGTCCGCAGTGGCTTTGTCGCCTGCTTCGGTGATCATTTTGCGAGTGGCGTGAACGAGCGCATCGCCCTGGTTGCGTGCAGCGGCCAGCTCTTCGAACTTGCGGTCTTCCTCGGCGTTGGCCTCGGCGTCACGCACCATTTGCTCGATTTCTTCCTCGGACAGGCCCGAGTTGGCCTTGATCACGATCGACTGCTGCTTGCCGGTAGCCTTGTCTTTGGCCGACACGTGCAGGATACCGTTGGCGTCGATATCGAAGGTTACTTCGATTTGCGGCACGCCGCGCGGCGCTGGCGGAATCTCGGCCAGGTCGAACTTGCCCAGCGACTTGTTCTGCGCGGCTTGCTTGCGCTCGCCCTGCAGCACGTGAATGGTCACAGCGCCCTGGTTGTCGTCAGCGGTCGAGAACACTTGCGATTTCTTGGTAGGAATCGTGGTGTTTTTCTCGATCAGCGCAGTCATCACGCCGCCCATGGTCTCGATACCCAGGGTCAACGGGCTCACGTCCAGCAGCAGCACGTCTTTCACGTCACCCGCCAGTACCGCGCCCTGAATGGCAGCGCCCATGGCAACCGCTTCGTCCGGGTTCACGTCTTTACGTGCTTCCTTGCCGAAGAACTCGGTCACGGCCTTCTGCACCAGCGGCATGCGGGTCTGACCACCGACCAGAATCACGTCGTTGATCGCGCCAATGTCGATACCGGCGTCTTTCAGCGCGATACGGCAAGGCTCGATGGTGCGCTGCACCAGATCTTCAACCAGCGACTCCAGCTTGGAGCGGGAGATTTTCACGTTCAGGTGCTTCGGACCGCTGGCATCTGCCGTAATGTAAGGCAGGTTGACATCGGTCTGAGTGCTGGACGACAGCTCGATCTTGGCTTTTTCAGCGGCTTCTTTCAGACGCTGCATGGCCAGCGGATCGCCCTTAAGGTTGATGCCACTTTCTTTCTTGAACTCGTCAACGAGGTAGTCGATGAGACGGATGTCGAAGTCTTCACCACCCAGGAAAGTGTCGCCGTTGGTGGCCAACACTTCGAACTGGTGCTCGCCATCGACTTCGGCAATTTCAATAACCGAGATATCGAAGGTACCGCCACCCAGGTCATAAACGATCACAGTGTGATCGCCCTTGGCCTTGTCCATACCGTAAGCCAGAGCGGCTGCGGTGGGTTCGTTAATGATGCGCTTGACTTCCAGACCTGCGATACGGCCGGCGTCTTTGGTCGCCTGACGCTGGCTATCGTTGAAGTAGGCCGGAACGGTGATTACCGCTTCAGTAACTGGCTCGCCGAGGTAATCTTCGGCGGTTTTCTTCATCTTTTTCAGCACTTCGGCAGAAATTTGTGGCGGTGCCATTTTCTGGCCCTTCACTTCCACCCAGGCGTCGCCGTTGTCAGCTTTGACAATTTTGTACGGCACCATCTGGATGTCTTTCTGTACGACGTTTTCTTCAAAACGACGACCGATCAGACGCTTCACCGCATACAGGGTGTTGTGCGGGTTGGTGACTGCCTGACGCTTGGCCGACTGACCGACGAGAATTTCGCCATCGTTGGTGTAAGCAATGATCGACGGAGTGGTACGCGCGCCTTCGGCGTTTTCCAGCACCTTGACGCTGCCGTTTTCGAGGATCGAGACGCAGGAGTTAGTAGTCCCCAGGTCGATACCGATGATTCTGCCCATGTTTGCTCTCCTGAAACTGAATTTGGTTGCCGCAGCAGTGGTGGCTAACTGCGGTAGCACTTAAACGCTTGACTGATAGATGGGGGCCTTACGGCGAATTTCAAGCCTGCTCATCAATAGAAGGTTGCGGCTCGGCTGGCGCCTTGCTCACCACCACCATCGCGGGGCGCAGCAAACGGCCATTGAGCAGGTAACCTTTCTGGAACACCTTGAGCACACTGTTGGGCTCGACACTGGTGCTTTCCTGCATCGCCATGGCCTGGTGGTGCTCGGCATTGAACGGCGCGCCGTGCGGGTCGATGGCTTCGAGGTTGTAACGCTTGAGGGTGTCCTGGAATAGCTTGAGGGTCAGCTCCAGCCCTTCACGCACAGGCTTGATGGCCTCGTCGTTGGGGTTGGACAGCTCCAGGCCGCGCTCCAGGCTGTCGACTACAGGCAGGAGGTCGTTGGCGAATTTTTCCAGGGCGAACTTGTGCGCCTTTTCAATATCCTGCTCGGCGCGGCGACGCACGTTCTGCATATCAGCCGCTACGCGCAGTGCTTGATCCTGGGCAGCCGCCAGTTGCTCTTCCAGCGTTTGCACGCGCAGAGCAAGGTCTTCACCTGCGGTGGTCTCGCCAGCGGTTTCGATATCGGGATGCTGGGAATTCTGGGTCTGTTCGTCGGCCATAGGGTCCTCCTGTTTATATCGCTCGCGAGCTCAGCTAAAGCATTTAAGAGCGCTGACTATCCGGTTCGCGAGCCTTAACTCACGCTTGTGCCGCTTATATGGGGTCACAATCTAACGATTCAAGAGCAAAGGAGGATTGTCAGGCGCAAAACAAACACTGTATAAATAACCAGACTTTGCGCCCGGAGCCTCTGCCATGCTGGTACATCTTTCCGTACATAACTACGCCATCGTCGAGCACCTCGACCTCGAGCTGAATGGCGGAATGAGCGTAATCACCGGCGAAACCGGCGCCGGCAAATCGATCATGCTCGATGCGCTAGGCCTGACCCTGGGCGACCGCGCCGACAGCGGCGTGGTGCGCCCCGGCGCCGACAAGGCGGACATCCTCGCCAGCTTCGATCTTGCCGACATCCCCGAAGCCAAAGCCTGGCTCGCCGAACGCGACCTGGATAACGACGGCCCCTGCATCCTGCGCCGCGTCATCACCGCCGAAGGTCGCTCGCGCGGCTACATCAATGGCTCGCCGTGCCCCCAGGGCGACTTGAAAGCCATTGGCGAACTGCTGATCGACATCCACAACCAACATGAACACCAATCGCTGCTCAAGCCGGAAACCCACCGCCGCCTACTGGACGAATACGCCGGCAGCCAGGACCTGGCGCGCCAGGTGCAGTTGGCCGCGCAACGCTGGAAGCAAACCCGCAATGAGTTGGAGCGTCTCTCCAGCGCGGGCGACGAGCAGCGCGCTCGCCACCAGTTGCTCAGTTATCAGCTAGAAGAACTGGATAACCTGGGCCTGGGCGAGAACGAACTGGAGCAGCTCGAGCAGGAACATAAAACCCTGACCAACGCCGAAGGCTTGCTCAGCGCATGCCGTTTGGTTATCGAGCAATGCAGCGAAAACGACGGCGGTAACGTGCTATCGGCACTCACCAGCAGCGTCGGCCGCCTGAGCAATTTCCGCAGCCAACCTGGCGCCCTGGGCGAAGCGGTCAATCTGTTGGCCAGCGCGCAAATCCAGGTTGAAGAAGCCATGGGCGAGCTCAACCGCTTCCTTGATCACTTCGATGCCGACCCCGAACGCCTGCAACTGCTGGAAGAGCGCCTGGACAGCATCTACACCCTGGCGCGCAAACACCGCATTCTGCCGAGTGAACTGGCGGCCATGCAGCAACAGCTGTTCGATGAGCTGGAAAGCCTCAATGCCGATGACCAGGCCACCGAACGCCTGGCAGAAGAACTGACGGCGTTTGCGCGCCACTACCAAGATAAGGCTCAGGAACTGAGTACGTTGCGCCACGGCGCAGCAGGAAATCTGGCCGGTGCCGTCGAGGTGGAAATGCAGCGCCTGGGCATGCCGGGCGGACGATTCAGCATTGAGCTGCACCCAACCAGCAGCAGCGACCCGCATCCGCAGGGTCTGGAGCAGGTGGAGTTTCTGGTCAGCGCCAACCCCGGCCAGCCCATCAAAGCGCTGGCCAAGGTGGCATCCGGTGGTGAGCTGTCACGCATCAGCCTGGCCATTCAGGTGATCACCGCACAAACCTCGCGGGTGCCGACCCTGGTCTTCGACGAAGTGGACGTCGGTATCGGCGGCCCTACAGCTGAAGTGGTCGGCCAGCTCCTACGCCGCCTAGGCGAGCGCGGCCAGGTACTGACGGTGACCCACTTGCCGCAAGTGGCGGCGCAGGGGCATCAACACTTGTTCGTGCACAAGGCTCGGGGCGATGGTGAAACGCACACCGCCGTGGCCACACTGAACAGCGCCGGGCGCATAGAAGAAGTAGCGCGCATGCTGGGCGGTGTGGATCTGACTAAGGAATCCTTGGCCCACGCACGCAAAATGGTCAATAGCGCTGCAAGTGCTTAGAAACTCTGGAAAATAAAAAACGCCGCACCCTTTATTAAGGATGCGGCGCTTTCTATGCGCAGCTATAAGCGATTAACGCTTCTTGCGTACGTACAAAACCAGATTGTGATCGACCAACTCAAAACCGTGCTCACGCACGATTTCCTTCTGACGTTTCTCGATCTCGGCGTCGAAAAATTCGATCACCTCACCAGAATCGACACAGACCATATGGTCGTGATGGCCGCCATCTGCCAGCTCGAACACGGCATGGCCGCCATCGAAGTTATGACGCACCACGAGACCTGCAGCTTCGAATTGAGTCAGAACACGGTAGACCGTGGCCAAACCCACATCTTCGCCAGCCTCCATCAGTGCCTTGTACACATCTTCCGCACTCATATGGCGCTGCTCTGCAGAATCGAGCATCTGCAGAATCTTGACCCGTGGCAGGGTCACTTTCAGGCCAGCTTTACGTAGTTCGCTATTTTCTACCATGGTCAGCTTTCTCGTGGTTGCTGCTTCGCAGCTTCCTTCAATGCAGGTATGATCGGTGGCCAAATTGCCCAGCCAAGATAGTGGAAGTCTCCCACCGATGCAAAACACCAAGCTCTTGCTGACTAGCCTCACCTTTGTGGGCTTACTCGCACTCGCCGGCTGTTCATTCCCCGGGGTTTATAAAATCGACATCCAGCAGGGCAATGTCGTGACGCAGGACATGATAGACCAGTTGAAGCCCGGAATGACCCGACGCCAAGTGCGGTTTATCATGGGCAACCCCATGATCTCCGACACCTTCCACGCCAATCGCTGGGATTACCTGTACAGCATTCAGCCGGGTGGCCGTCAGCGTTTGCAAGAGCGTGTGAGCATCATCTTCGACGCCAACGACCAACTGGCGGGCCTTTCCGGCGACTTTATGCCGGGCGTGAGCCGCGACCAGGAAATTCTTGGCCCGGACGAAACACCAGCCGCCGAGCCAAAAGCAGAAGAAAAAGCCAAGCCCGAAGAGCCCGCCAAACCCGGCTCGCTGCTGGAAAAAATCCAGAAAGACGTCGACGTCGAGACCGTACCGGTTCCAACGCCTACGCCGCTGGAAACCTCGCCGCAGTAACTCGCTGCATTGGCGACATAAAAAAGCCCGGACATATCCGGGCTTTTTTGCCTATGGAACTTGAAGGATTTACTGGCGCTTGGCCGCGGCCTTCGCCGCTCGTTGCTTGCGTACTTCTTTCGGATCGGCAATCAAGGGGCGGTAAATCTCCACCCTATCCCCAGCCTCCAGCACACGCGCCTGCGGATCGGCCAGTGCCTTGCCGAAAATGCCCAGCGGGCAGGCCTGCACATCCAAGTCGGGAAACTCCGACCCCAGGTCACTAAGCTCGACAACCTGTCGCGCCGTAGTGCCCACCGGCACCTGCACCGTCACCAGGCGCTGCACATCGGCCTGGGCGTAAACCACTTCGACCTCAATCAATGCCTCAGCCATACAGCTGCTTGGCCCGCTGACAAAATGCATCCACCAGCGTATTGGCGGCCTGATTGAACAGCGGCCCCAAGGTCGCGCGCACTAACTGCCCAGAGTATTCAAAGGACAAGTCCAAGCTGATCTTGCAGGCCTTGTCGGTCAGGGCCTTGAATTGCCAGACCCCGTGCAACTCGGTGAACGGCCCCTCCTCCAGATTCATCTCGATGCTTTGCCCCGGCACCAGAGTATTACGCGTCACGAACTGCTGACTGATGCCGCCCTTGGCCACTTGCAGGCTGGCACGCATCAGGGTGTCGGTGTGCTCAATCACCGTCGTGGAAGCACACCAGGGCAAAAACGCCGGATAGTTCGCCACATCGTTGACCAGGTCATACAGGGCCTTCGCTGGATAAGGCAACAAAGCGGAGCGTTGAATATGGGTGGTCATGCGAATCTCACTTGAATAACTGCGCGGCAAACACGACAAGAATACCGGAACACTACAAAGGTCAGCGCGCCAAACGTAGAGGCGCGCATTCTCCGCCATGCCCACTGCGCCCCTCAAGGCGGCGGCCGTTAATAAGCAAGCGAAAACAGCCATAGCGTAGCGGCTGCGTAAACTGTCGCCAGCGGCCGGACTACTGCCTATAATGCGCCGCCTATGGCCAAGCAAAAAAAACACCCCGAGGGCACCATTGCCCAAAACAAGAAAGCCCGTCACGACTACTTCATCGAACATAAATTCGAAGCAGGTATGGTGCTCGCTGGCTGGGAAGTCAAAAGCCTGCGCGCCGGCAAAGCACAGCTGGTCGACAGCTATGTGCTGCTGAAAAATGATGAGGCCTGGTTAATCGGAGCCCACATCGCGCCGCTGACTACCGCCAGCACCCACGTGATCGCCGACCCGGTACGCACGCGCAAGCTGCTGTTGAACAAACGCGAAATCGAGAAAATCACCAGCTCGGTGCAGCAGAAAGGCTTTGCCTGCGTGGCGCTGTCCATCTATTGGAAAGCCCACCTGATCAAGATCGAAATCGGTCTGGGTAAAGGCAAGAAGGAATACGACAAACGCCATACCGAGCGTGAACGTGATTCCGATCGCGAGCTGCAGCGCGCGGTGCGCACCAAGGGCAAAGACGACTAACGTCGAGCCCAATCCCACTTGTAGGAGCGAGCTTGGTCGCGAAAGCGATCGCCTGCCAAGCGCAGACCACAGGTCAAAAGCTTCGCGGGCAAACTCGCTCCTACGCGTTTCTAAATCCCCTGACGCCTCTCCGCCCGCGCCACACGCTGTGCTTCCTGCAGCCCTTCGGCCAAGACTTCCTGCACGTAATGAATATGGCGATTGGAGATTTCCCGCGCCTGCTCCGCACGCCCTTCGACAATGGCGTGATACAGCTCGCTGTGCTGCTGCATCAGCATGTTGCGGGTCTCGCCGCGCAGGGCGTACATGCCGCCAATGTTGGTCACCACATTGCGCTTGAGCAGGTCGAACAAGCCACGGATGGTATGTAGCAGCACGGCGTTGTGACTGGCTTCGGCAATGGCCAGGTGAAAGCGCGCATCGGCAGCACCCTCCTCGGCGCGGCCGACTTTGCCTTCACTGGCATAACAGGTCTGCAGGGCCTCGAACGCCTCGCGCAGGCGCTGGTGATCCAGCTCGGTGGCGCGCTGCGCGGCATAGAAGGCACAGGAGCCTTCCAGCGTGTGGCGGAACTCCAACAAGTCGCGCTGCGCCTCGGGATTACTTTCCAATAGGTGCAGCAGTGGATCGCTAAAGGTCGAACCCAGCGATTCGGCTACATAGTTGCCGCCGCCCTGCCGGCTCACCAACAACCCCTTGGCCGCCAGTTTTTGAATCGCCTCACGCAGCGAAGGTCGGGAAACCCCGAACTGCTCCGCAAACGCACGTTCGGCGGGCAGGCGCTCGCCAGCCTTCAACGTGCCTTCAAGAATCATGCGCTCCAGTTGCTCGACGATATCGTCCGACAAACGGCGCTGCTGTATATGACCGAACCCCATGCCCTTCTCCACTCGCCTCAAAGGCCCTGCGCGGCAACCGCGCGGCAGCCTAACGACAACAGCCACATGACAACAAGATACGTCTGACAACCAACGCTCACGACGAAAGTAGTAGAGCAGGAAATTGACAGACTTCATGTAGGGCTTTTACCCTGAGCCGTCTAATTTGTAAATTGGTAATACCAATTTACCCGACAAACAAGTTGAGCACCCGGTTAACGCCACAAGCGCCTGCCCGAAGTGTCTCAATCTCCAGGCACACCCAACAATAATCAGGGAGCCAACCCACGATGCAAACCTGGCAACAGCTATACACGCCCCTGGGCAGCCTTGGGCTGTCCGCCCTCGCGGCCGTCGTTCCTATCGTTTTCTTTTTCCTTGCCCTGGCCGTGTTTCGCCTTAAAGGCCACGTGGCCGGCAGCATTACCCTGGCACTGTCGATCATCATCGCCATCGCCGCCTTCCAGATGCCCGCCGACATGGCCTTCGCGGCCGCCGGTTATGGCTTCCTGTACGGCTTGTGGCCCATCGCCTGGATCATTGTCGCGGCGGTGTTCCTGTACAAGCTGACGGTAAAAAGCGGGCAGTTCGAAATTATCCGCAGCTCGGTGCTGTCGGTTACCGATGACCAACGCTTGCAGGTGCTGCTGATTGGCTTCGCCTTCGGCGCGTTCCTTGAAGGGGCCGCCGGTTTCGGTGCGCCGGTGGCTATCACCGCCGCATTGCTGGTGGGCTTGGGCTTTAACCCACTGTATGCCGCTGGCCTGTGCCTGATCGCCAACACCGCGCCGGTTGCCTTCGGTGCCCTGGGCATTCCAATCATCGTCGCCGGCCAAGTGACCGGCATCGACGCCTTCAAAATCGGCGCCATGGCGGGCCGCCAGCTGCCGCTGCTTTCGGTGATTGTGCCGTTCTGGCTGGTGGCGATGATGGACGGCTGGCGTGGCATCAAGGAAACCTGGCCTGCCGCGCTGGTGGCCGGTTTGTCCTTTGCCATTACTCAGTACTTCACCTCCAACTTCATTGGCCCGGAACTGCCGGACATCACCTCGGCGCTGGTCAGCCTGGTGTCACTCACCCTGTTCCTGAAAGTCTGGCAGCCGCGCCGCAGCGCCAATGCGCAAATCGCCGGCGCCACCGGTGGTAGCGCCGTGGCCAGTGCCGGTGGTTTCGGCCAGCCGCGCACCACCACGGCCTCGCCTTATACCCTGGGCGAAATCTTCAAAGCCTGGTCGCCGTTCCTGATCCTTACCGTGCTGGTGACCATCTGGACGCTCAAGCCCTTCAAGGCCATGTTCGCCGCCGGCGGTGCGATGTACAGCACCGTGTTCAACTTTGCGATTCCGCACCTTGATCAATTAGTGATCAAAACGGCGCCCATCGTGACCGCGCCAACGGCTATTCCGGCGATCTTCAAACTCGACCCCATCTCGGCCACCGGCACAGCGATTTTCTTTGCCGCGCTGATCTCGATGTTGATTCTGAAGGTCAGCGTTAAAACTGGTCTGACCACTTTTAAAGAAACGTTGTTCGAGCTGCGCTGGCCCATTCTGTCTATCGGCATGGTGCTGGCCTTTGCCTTCGTCACCAACTACTCGGGCATGTCTTCCACCATGGCCTTGGTGTTGGCCGGCACTGGTGCGGCATTCCCGTTCTTCTCGCCGTTCCTCGGCTGGCTGGGCGTATTCCTCACCGGCTCGGATACATCGTCCAACGCGCTGTTCAGTTCGCTGCAAGCCACCACGGCGCACCAGATCGGGGTTAACGACACCCTGCTGGTGGCCGCCAATACCAGCGGCGGCGTGACCGGCAAGATGATCTCGCCACAATCCATCGCCGTGGCCTGCGCCGCGACCGGCCTGGTGGGCAAGGAGTCGGACCTGTTCCGCTTCACCCTCAAGCACAGCCTGATCTTCGCCGCCTTTGTCGGCCTGATCACCCTGGCGCAAGCCTACTGGCTCACCGGCATGCTGGTGCACTGACCACCCGCTGGCCCCGGCGGCGCACGCGCCTTGCCGGGGCTCACTTGAACGCGCCTCGCGTCTTTCTAGCTACGGGACGACCTGATGATCATTTCTGCCTCCTCCGACTACCGCATCGCCGCACAACGCAAGCTGCCGCCGTTCCTGTTTCACTACATCGACGGCGGCGCCTATGCCGAGTACACCCTGCGCCGCAACGTCGAAGACCTGGCCAGCATCGCCCTGCGTCAGCGCGTGCTGCGCAATATGTCCGAGCTGAGCCTGGAAACCCGCCTGTTCAACGAAACCCTGGCCATGCCCGTGGCCTTATCGCCAGTCGGCCTCACCGGCATGTACGCCCGCCGTGGCGAAGTGCAGGCGGCCAAGGCGGCGGCTGGCAAAGGCATTCCGTTCACGTTGTCCACCGTATCGGTCTGCCCGATTGAAGAAGTGGCGCCGGCCATCGACCGGCCCATGTGGTTCCAGCTCTACGTGCTCAAAGACCGCGGCTTTATGAAAAACGCCCTGGAGCGCGCCAAGGCCGCTGGCGTCACCACCCTGGTATTTACCGTGGACATGCCCGTGCCCGGCGCCCGCTACCGCGACGCTCATTCGGGTATGAGCGGCGCCAACGCCGGCATGCGCCGCATGCTGCAAGCCATGACCCACCCCAGTTGGGCCTGGGACGTTGGCTTGCTTGGCCGCCCCCACGACCTGGGCAATATCTCCGCCTACCGGGGCAACCCAACCGGCTTGGCCGACTACATCGGCTGGCTGAGCGCCAACTTCGACCCGTCGATTTCCTGGAAAGACCTGGAGTGGATCCGCGATTTCTGGGAAGGCCCCATGGTGATCAAAGGCATTCTCGACCCTGAGGATGCCAAGGACGCGGTGAAATTCGGCGCCGATGGCATCGTGGTCTCCAACCATGGCGGCCGTCAGCTCGACGGTGTGCTCTCCAGCGCCCGCGCCATGCCGGCCATTGCCGATGCGGTAAAAGGTGAACTGGCGATTCTGGCCGACTCCGGTATTCGCAACGGGTTGGATGTAGTGCGCATGCTCGCCCTGGGCGCCGACACCGTAATGCTCGGCCGGGCGTTTATTTATGCACTGGCGGCTGCCGGCGGCGCGGGCGTGACTAACCTGCTGGAGTTGATCGAAAAGGAAATGCGGGTGGCCATGGTGCTAACCGGCGCCAAGACCATTGCCGATATCAGCGCTGACTCCTTGGTACGTGAACTCGGAAAGTCGGAGTTTGAACACCTGTAGGGCGAATATCGCAAAGCGATATCCGCCGATACCACGCTGTAAAACGTCATGCCACGTATTGCCTTGCACGACCGCAGCGGCGGATATCCCTTTGGGATATTCGCCCTACGTTGAACGCTCGCCCCCGGAGAACTCATGAGCCTGCCCGCCGCCTTCCTCGCCGCCGCTGAACAATTGATCCCACGCGAGCGGCGTTTCGATGATCCGCTGTCCACCTTGGCCTTCGGCACCGACGCCAGTTTTTATCGGCTGATTCCCAAGCTGGTGGTACGGGTGGAAAGCGAAGAGGAAGTGGTGCAGTTGCTGAAACTGGCCCACGCCGAACAGGTGCCGGTGACCTTTCGCGCGGCCGGCACCAGCCTCTCCGGCCAGGCGATCAGCGACTCGGTGCTGATTGTGCTGGGCGATAACTGGAATGGCCGCGAGATTCGTCAGAACGGCGGGCAGATTCGCCTGCAACCTGGCGTTATCGGTGCCCAGGCCAATGCGTGGCTTGCGCCATACGGGCGCAAGATCGGCCCGGACCCGGCGTCGATCAACGCCTGCAAAATCGGCGGTATCGTCGCCAACAATGCCAGCGGCATGTGCTGCGGCACGGCCCAAAACACCTACCACACCCTCGCCGGCCTGCGCCTGGTGTTAGCCGATGGCACGCGCCTGGACAGCGAAGACCCGGCCAGCGTCGCGGCCTTTCAAACCAGCCATGGCACTCTGCTGGAGCAACTGGCCGAACTCGGTCGTACTACCCGCGCCAATAGCGAACTGGCGACCAAGATCCGCCACAAATACCGACTGAAAAACACCACCGGCTTGTCGCTCAACGCGTTGGTCGACTACGACCAGCCACTGGATATTCTCACCCATCTGCTGGTGGGCTCCGAAGGCACCCTGGGCTTTATCAGCGCGGTCACGTACGACACCGTGGTCGACCACCCATACAAAGCCTCGGCCCTTATCGTATTCACCGACGTGGAAAGCTGCTGCAACGCCGTCACCGTGCTGAAAAGCCAGCCCGTATCAGCGGTGGAACTGCTCGACCGCCGCAGCCTGCGCTCAGTGGAAAACAAAGCCGGCATGCCTGCCTTTGTACGTGAATTGTCCGAAGGCGCGTGCGCGTTGCTGATCGAATCTCGCGCCGCCAGCGACTCCCTACTGCAGGAACAGATCGGCCTGATCATGACCGCCCTGACCGGCTTCCCGGTGGAAAAGCAGGTGGACTTCAGCACCGACCCCAAGGTGTACAACCAGCTGTGGGCCATCCGCAAAGACACCTTCCCCGCGGTCGGCGCCGTGCGCCAAACCGGTACCACGGTGATCATCGAAGACGTGACGTTCCCGGTCGAACACCTGGCCATCGGCGTAAACCGCCTGATCGCCCTGTTCGACAAACACCGCTACGACGAAGCCATCCTGTTTGGCCATGCGCTGGAGGGCAACCTGCACTTTGTGTTCACCCAGGCGTTCGACACCCCCGAGCAAATAGCGCGCTACTCAGCGTTTATGGACGACGTGGCCCAGTTAGTGGCTGTTGAGTTTGGCGGCTCGCTGAAGGCCGAGCACGGCACCGGGCGCAACATGGCGCCCTTCGTGGAACTGGAATGGGGCAGTGACGCCTACCAGCTGATGTGGCAGCTCAAGCGCCTGCTCGACCCGCGCGGCATCCTCAACCCAGATGTGGTGCTTAGCGAAGACCCGCAGGTGCACCTGAAAAATCTGAAACCGCTGCCGGCCGCTGACGAGATTGTGGATAAGTGCATCGAGTGCGGCTTTTGCGAGCCGGTGTGCCCGTCCAAAGGCCTGACCCTGAGCCCGCGCCAGCGCATCGTGATGTGGCGCGATATACAGGCCAAACAGCGCGCAGGCATCGACACCACCGAACTGGAGCGCGATTACCAGTACCAGGGCATCGACACCTGCGCCGCGACCGGCCTGTGCGCACAACGCTGCCCGGTAGGCATCAACACCGGCGAGCTGGTGAAGAAACTGCGTGCCCAGCATGCCGACCAGGGCAAAGCCGCCGGTTGGCTTGGCCGCCATTTCCATGCGGCCCTGCAAGGCGCGCGCTTTACCCTGCACGTGGCCAACGGCGCGCGCCTGATGCTGGGCGCACCGCGGCTGGCGAAGGTATCCGCCGCGCTCAGCAAGGCTTCGCAACAGCGCATTCCGCAATGGAACGCCGCCATGCCGCAGCCCGAACGCGCCATTCGCTTCAGCGTGCCGGTTGAAGACCAGCGCCCACGGGTGGTCTACCTGGCAGCCTGTGTGTCGCGAGTGATGGGGCCGGCCGCGGGAGACCGCGAGCAACAATCGCTGCTCGGTAAAACCCAAGGGCTACTGGAAAAAGCGGGCTACCAAGTGGTGTTCCCCGACAACCTGGATAACCTCTGCTGCGGCCAGCCGTTTGCCTCCAAGGGCTACAACGAACAAGCAGAAAACAAGCGTCAGGAACTGATCGGCGCCCTGCTGAAAGCCAGTCGCGGCGGCCTCGATCCGATTTATTGCGACACCAGCCCCTGCACCCTGCGGCTGGTGCAAGACCTCGGGGAACAGCGCCTGGACCTGTACGACCCGGTGCGGTTTATCCGCACCCATCTGGTGGACAAACTCACATTCGAACCTCAGGAAGCGCCCATCGCCGTACACGTCACCTGTAGCACTCAGCACCTGGGCGAAAGCCAGGCGCTGATTGACCTGGCGCGCCTGTGCAGCAAACAGGTGGTGGTGCCCGAAGGCATTCACTGCTGTGGGTTTGCCGGCGACAAAGGCTTTACCACGCCGGAGCTTAATGCCCACTCACTGCGCACGTTGAAAGACGCCGTGCAGTATTGCGACGAGGGTATTTCCACCAGTCGCACCTGTGAAATCGGCTTGAGCCAGCATGGCGGAATCGACTATCACGGGCTGGTGTATCTGGTGGATCGGGTAACCCAGCCCCGCGTGTAGGGCGAATATCCGCAACGCGGATATCCGCCGGCGGTCCAGCGCTCACGCTCCATTGCCACCAAGCCAAACGGCGGATAACGCCTGCGGCGCTATTCGCCCTACATGCGGCACCACCCTTTTTCGGGGAAAAAACACTGAACCGCTTCGTTTAGGTGAAAGTCCATCTGTATAAGCCCGCTTGTTTACGCGGGTTTTGACAGTCTCGCCCCTCACGGCTCCGCGAGCCCCATTCGGGGGTTCTGGACGAGAGCTGCAGCCCCGAGAAGGAGATTCACCATGAAGCGCACCGCCCTGCTGTACTCAGCGGCACTACTGTCCGCGACCCTGATGGCATCACCTGTTTTCGCCGCCGACCTGTGCGACGCCAACCTGCAAAAAATCAAGGACACCCTCACCACCAAAGAGGCGACCCTGAGCGAATCGTTGAAAACCGAAGTGACCGAACTGCAAACCAAAGCCAGTGACGCCAAGGCAGCCGGTAACGACAAAGCCTGTGTAGAAGCCTCCTCGGCGGCAGTACAGCGCCTGGAAGCCCCGAACACCGAGGGCAGCGGTAAAGGCAGCGGCAGCTGATCACGGCCTTTGCCCATAAAAAAACCGGCGCATTGCCGGTTTTTTTATGGGCGAAATTCGGCCGCACTACTGATTGATGACCACCACGTCTTCCAACAGCTTTATTGCCATTTGGCGTAGCTGCTGCAGATCAATCGGCTTGGCCAGGCAAGCCTGGGCACCTCGGCGTATGGCATCGGCGAACACCTCGTCGTCGGCCGCAGCACTGATCACCAACACCGGCACCTCACTCAAATGCGGCGTGCGGCGCATCATGTCGAGAATGTGCAAGCCATCGCCATCGGGCAGATCCAGATCGAGCAGCAGCAGGTCCGGGGTAAAACTTTCCAGCACTGCGTAGGCGCGCTGGATGGACGCGGCCCCCCGCACATCGGCCAGCTCGCGCAAACCTTCCTGCAATACCCGCATGCAGGCCGGGTGATCTTCCACACAGAGCACGGCGGCCAATTCCTTGGCTTGCTCAATGACATCAACCTGGCCGTGCACGCTGGTATCCGGCGCCGCCGCACTGGGCAAATCAATCCAGAACCGACTACCAATGCCAGGCGTACTCAGCAGCCCCAGCTCGCCATCCATCAACTCGGCCAGCTCGCGACTCAGTACCAGGCCGATGCCGGCACCCGGGATGGTCGAGTTTTCCCAACCCAGGCGCTGGAACGGCTGAAAGAGCTTGGCTTGCTGTTCACTGTCAAGGCCTGGCCCGGTGTCCTGCACCCACAAACGAATACCGGTGGCCCGCACCTCGAAGCCGAGGCTGACCATGCCCTGAGGGTTGTTGTACTTGATCGCGTTGGACAACAGGTTAAGCAAAACCTGGCGCACCCGGCGCACATCGGCCCAGACAAACAGGCCCGGCTTTTCGGTGGCCATTACCTGCAACTGCTGGCCACGCTGCAACGCCTCTGGCAGCACCAGCTCGGCACAGCTGCGCAGCAGATCGGCAACGTCGACCGCAGAAAAACGCAGCTGCTGGCGCCGGCTTTCGATGCTGGAGAGATCGAGAATATCTTCCACCAGCGCCGTCAGGTGCCGGCTGGCATTAACGATTTCCCGTGCGTAATCGGCCTGCTGCTCACCACCGGGTTGCTCCTGAGCATCCAACTCGATGAGCTGAGCGAAACCGTAAATGGCGTTCAACGGCGTGCGCAGTTCATGGCTCATGCTCGACAGAAAGCGGCTCTTGGCCTGGCTCGCTTCCTGGGCCTCCAGGCTGGCACGGCGCAAATCTTCCTGCACCTGTTTGAGCCCGGAAATATCCACATGGGTGCCGGCCACCCGCAGCGGACGCCCGTTCGAATCACGCTCCAACACCTTGCCCCGGCTGAGTAGCCACACGTAATTGCCGTCGGCATCGGCGAAGCGGTACTGCGCCTCAAAGGTATCGTCCATGCTGTCGGCAAAGCCGAAACGTAGCTGACGCAGACGGTCCAGGTCATCGGGGTGCACACGGTGATTGAACTCGGCGAAGGTCAGGCACTGGATATTCAGGCCATAGCGTTTTACCCCGCGCCCTCGCACCGTAATGGTCATGCTGCGCGCCTCGACTTCCCAGACGCTTTCAGTGGTGCTTTCCAGCACAAGCTCCAACTGGCTTTGCGCCTTGTGGCGCTCGTCTTCACTGGCCTGCAACTGGCGACCAGTCTGCTGCGCCGACTCCGCCATATAGGCCAGTTCGTCGATCTCGATATCATCGGCCTGCGGCTTGAAATTGCCGCGCCCCAGCTCGCCCATCATGTCCACCACATCGGCCATGGGCTTAGCCAACTTGGCCGTCAGCAAGCGCGAGCGGCGCCACATCCAGGCGAAAAACAGCAGGTAGAAAAACAGCAAACCGGCAATCAGCAGATAACCAATCTGTTGGTACCGCTCGGCCAGGTTATTGGTGGCCTGGAAAATATTGGCCTCATCCACCACCACCAGCAAACGCCAACCGGTTTGCGGAATTTCGCTCCAGGCCACCAGCTGTTTGCGGCCGCCCAACGACACTTCCTTGACCGCGCTGGCACTGGAATTCATGGCCTGCAATAACGGTTGCAGATCGTGGCGATCCTTGAGGTCGAAGTCGTCCGGCTTGAGCACTTCGCGGCGTACCGCTTCGGCGTAGCTGTAATCGGTCAGCTCATTAAGGCCAAAATCCTGTTCACCGGCTGCCGGCAACGCGATCACCTTCTGATCACGGCTGACCAACACCGCGTAGCCATGCCACGGCACCTGCAGATTGCCGATCTCGCTGACCATCTGCCCCACCGTGACATCCAGGCCCACTACACCTTCGAGAAAATCGCCGCGGTACACAGGCGCCACCGCAGACATCATCCAGCCCTGGCCCGCAGGGTCGAGGTACACGTCGGTCCACACCACCTTGCGGTCCGGGTTGTGCTTGGCGTCGGCCAGGTAATAGAAGTTGTAATCGGGAATAACCATGTCATGGGCATAGCGATCGGGGGTCATGAAAAACGGATAGATGCGGTTGTAGCTGTCCCAACTGTTGAAATACAACGCCGACACCAGCGGGTTGGCGTCGCGTATCCAGCGCATCAGCACATCCACCCGCGACAGGCGCAGGGCTTTGTCGTGGTCCTGTTTATCCACGGGCGTGACATTGGAATAAAACGAAGCCGCGCGACCGTCATCGCGGTGGGTGTAGTGCACACCATCGGGCGTTATCGAATAGCGCGAACGCTCCAGGGCATCAGCGTGGTACGTCATGTCACTCAGCGCGCGAGTGGTGGCCGCCTGGTAGACCTTGGCCTGCGCCTCCAACCCCTCGAGCCGCCGACCAATAATCTCGCCCTCACGCTGCACCGTGCCGGTGAGATCCTGCGCCGCGCGCTGCTGCAGGTAGTCCAGCTGGGTGTCGCGGATGGCGGTGTTGGTCAACAGGTAAACGGCAATGAGCACCGACTCCACCAACACCAGGGGAATCAGCGCACTTTGCACAAACGCGCGCCAAATCCATTGGCGCAAGGGGTAACGCGGCGAACGCGGCATAAGGCAGGTCTCAGGAATAGCTGCACGTTACTACAGAAAGCTTTTGAGACTAATCATATAGCCTGTTCACGCCAATGATGTACGGCAAGCAGGTCGACTCACCTGAACCTTTCCCGTACACTGCCGGTCCCAATCGTGTATCACGGTAGGTTTTGGGGCCGATTAGGATTCGACGCCGGTTACAAAACTTGAGGGGCATGCCGAGTTGGTAACAGAACTCGTAAATCCACTGTTGCAAAACTCTATAATTGCCAATGATGACAATTACGGTGCCCAACTAGCTGCGTAAGCAGCCTAGTCGCACTTCTGGTAGCTTCGGCTCCAGCAATCACGAGGGGATGTCTGTAAACCCGAAGTGATTGTCATATAGAACAGAATCGCCGCGTAGTACGTTGTGGACGAACCGGCTAAAACTTACACAACTCGCCCAAAGCACCCTGCCCGTCGGGCGGCTGAGGGTTAACTCAATAGACACGGCTAAGCATGTAGAACCGACAGCAGCGGACTGGCGGACGGGGGTTCAAATCCCCCCGGCTCCACCAAACACAAAACCCCGAAGGTGAAAACCTTCGGGGTTTTTCTTTGGGTCGCGGAAATGCTTGGGCGATTGTTGAAAAAGGTGGGGATGGCTGAGTTTGGCGTGTCTTTGAACTCAGAGTAGTAAAAAAAATCTTTCCCCTTTTCTCGTCCAAACAACGAAAACTCTTACAATCCAAAGCCGGACTTCCTACACATTTTTTTTGCACGCCACTGATACCCAAGAGATAGCCCCGTGAGTAACTCAGACAGCTCATCCGCACCACTGATTGACGTGGGGAAGCTTGCCGCATCCCTTCAGCAGTTCGCAGATGATCGCGACTGGCAGCAGTTTCACTCCCCTAAAAATCTCATCCTGGCTCTCACTGGCGAGGTAGGAGAGCTGTGCGAGGTTTTCCAATGGATGAGCGACGCCGACTCGCTCTCTGCCGCAACACATCCCGATATCGGCCAAGCCGTCAAGGACGAGTTGGCGGACGTACTGATGTACCTAGTTCGACTGAGTAGCGTACTTGGCGTTGACCTCAACGAGGCGGTGACACACAAATTTGCCTCGAATGGCCAGAAGTATCCCGTTGATAAAGCCAGAAGCAACAGCAAAAAGTACGACCGTTTCTGACCATCCCGAATCTAAGGACAACCCGTGATCGTTTACGCTGCGACCAAACAGCAATTTCTTAAAGACAACGATAACGATGACATTGAGGAGGTGATCCTCAGGCATTACAAGGAAGTTACCGGCAAGAACGTTGGCACCTCGGAAATCCGGTCGTGGCAAGGATCCCTCACGTACATGGCCAAGGTCCTTAGAGATGAAGGCCTGCCGAGCGACGCAGGCCTGGCCATCGAATTGCACATTCCGCAGTCGTCGAAGCGAATCGACTTTCTACTCACCGGTCGCGACGAAAATCAGGCAAAAAAAGCCGTATTGATCGAATTGAAGCAATGGAGCAAGGCCATCGCCACAACCAAGGATGCCATCGTCAAAACGGCATTGGGTGGCGGCCTCATAGAAACCATTCACCCGTCCTATCAGGTGTGGTCATATGCAGCGCTGTTGGAAGGCTTCAACGAAGCGGTGTATGACAAAAGCATCGAAATCCGTCCGTGTGCCTACCTTCATAACTACGTCAGCGACGGCATCATAGATTCGGCTCACTACGAGGCCCACATCAGCAAGGCTCCGCTGTTTCTGAAAGGCCCGGAAGAGCTCAGTAAACTCAGAAGCTTTCTGAAAAAACATATAAGGCATGGCGACAACAAAGAGGTTCTTTACGAGCTATCCGAAGGAAAAATTCGCCCCTCCAAGGCGCTAGCCGAAGCCCTCGGTGGGTTGATGAAAGGCAAACCCGAGTTCGTATTGATTGACGATCAGAAAGCAATTTTTGAGTCGGCGCTGGCGGCGGCAAGCGAGGCCTCGGACCAAGCACCCAAGGTGATGATCATCGAAGGTGGACCGGGCACCGGGAAAACTGTTCTGGCTATCAATCTGCTGGTGAAGCTCACTGAACTCAAGTTGATGAGCAAATACGTCTCCAAGAATGCTGCTCCACGCAAGGTCTACGAAAGCAAACTAGTTGGCACCATCAAACGCAGCCATTTCTCGAATTTCTTTTCAGGCTCTGGGGCATTCATCGACACTGCGCCCAACACATTCGATGCGCTTATCGTGGACGAAGCCCACCGGCTGAATGAGAAAAGCGGGCTTTATGGAAATCTTGGGGAAAACCAGATCAAGGAGCTGATTGAATCAGCGAAATGCTCAATATTCTTCATTGATGAAGACCAGCGTGTAACCTTGAGCGATATCGGCAGCAAGCAGGCGATACGCGCCTTTGCAAAAGCCAAGGGTGCTGTTGTTGAGGAACACGTGCTGTCTTCGCAGTTCCGCTGCAGTGGTTCTGATGGTTACCTGGCGTGGCTGGATGACGCGCTAGACATTCGCGCCACGGCAAATCCGACGCTCGATACCCAAGACTACGAGTTTAAGGTGTTCGGCTCACCTCAGGCGATGCATGACGCAATCAACGACAAAAACCACGGAAACAAAGCTCGTGTGGTCGCAGGCTATTGTTGGCCTTGGTTGAGCAAGAAAGACCCTACCGCTGCTGATATCGTCATTGGTGGCTACAAACGCCAATGGAACCTGGATCAGGATGGCAGCCTATGGATCATCGCTGAGAACTCTATCGAGCAGGTTGGCTGCATTCATACCTGCCAAGGTTTGGAAGTCGATTACATCGGAGTGATCATCGGGCCAGACCTAGTCGTACGTGACGGCAAAGTAATGACATCCCCGGATAAGCGCGACAAGCACGATAAATCAATTCGTGGCTGGAAAAAAATGATGAAGGAGCAACCTACCCCGGCGAAAAAAGAAACAGACCTGATCATCAAAAATACTTACCGAACCTTGATGACTCGCGGGATGAAGGGCTGCTACCTGTACTGCACCGACAAAGAGACTGCGCAATACTTCGAGAGTCGACTTAACCAACACAGCAGTCACTGACGGTATCGTTTGCCAGCAACCTCTGTACCCGCGAGTGGGGGTATGCGCAGGGGCAACGATGGACAGCAGTTGGTCACCAGCCATGGCTAACGTTTACAAGACCATTTGCTTGATAGATTCGATGCCGACTCGTTAATGACGGGGAGCTTAAAAAGCACCGCCCATCGGAAGCCAAACCACGCAGCGTTTCAACTGGTATTTCAGGCAAATACATACTGACTTGCTTCAGATTATCCCGGACCGCCAAACACAAAACCCCGAAGGTGAAAACCTTCGGGGTTTTTCTTTGGGCGGGAGAAATGCCGTTTTGGCAGGGTTAAAAACGGTAACGATGGTCAGGCTTGGCTTGTTCTTGAATTTCAGAGACCGCTTTAAAAGAGGAAATAAACTATCCCCTTTCCTAAACTGAACATCAGTCCGACACCCGCTGTGCAACGCAGAACCGTCAGCCTCGTTCGCCCTCCTCCCGCTCCCCAGCGCGCTGCCTTCTATACCAGCCCCGTTACCCGTTCAGCGCTGGAAACACTGCTTTTCCAGTTTCGCTTCGGCCGATTACCGAACACTTATTGGATCCACTAATAACCATTAAATTGTTTAAGTCGCCATTCAGACACATCATTGGATCCATTACAAAAAGCCCAATGAGGTGTCCCGCTTATGTTTCCCAAAAACTGCTGGTACGTCGCCTGCACACCAGACGAGCTAACCACGGGCCCGTTAGGGCGCCAGGTTTGCGGTGAAAAGATGGTCTTTTTCCGCAACCTGGAAGGCCATGTGAAGGCGGTAGAGGACTTCTGCCCGCACCGCGGCGCGCCCCTTTCGCTGGGGTTTGTGGAGAACGGCAACCTGGTCTGTGGTTATCACGGGCTGGCAATGGGCGGCGACGGCAAGACGGTTTCAATGCCGGGGCAGCGGGTACGCGGTTTCTCGTGCAACAAGACGTTTGCGGCGGTGGAGCGCTACGGTTTTATCTGGGTGTGGCCTGGCGATCAGGCTAAGGCTGACCCGGCGCTTATTCACCACCTGGAGTGGGCGGTCAGTGACAAGTGGGCGTATGGCGGCGGCCTGTACCATATCCAGTGCGACTATCGATTGATGGTCGATAACCTGATGGACCTGACCCACGAAACCTATGTCCACGCCTCCAGCATTGGTCAGAAGGAAATCGACGAAGTCGCGCCGGTAACTTCGGTTGAGGGGGACGTCGTCACCACGGCCCGGCATATGGAAAACATTGCCGCCCCACCCTTCTGGCGTATGGCGTTGCGTGGCAATGGGCTGGCTGATGACGTGCCGGTGGACCGTTGGCAGATATGCCGTTTCACGCCACCGAGCCACGTGCTGATTGAGGTGGGCGTTGCCCATGCGGGGAAAGGTGGTTATCACGCGGCGCCGGAACATAAAGCCGCCAGCATCGTGGTCGATTTTATTACCCCGGAGACGGAGACCTCGATCTGGTATTTCTGGGGCATGGCGCGCAGCTTTAACCCTCAAGACCAGGCGTTGACGGACAGCATCAGAGAGGGCCAGGGCACGATCTTTAGCGAGGACTTGGAAATGCTGGAGCGCCAGCAGCGCAACTTGCTGGACAACCCTCAGCGACAACTGCTCAAGCTCAATATCGACGCCGGCGGCGTGCAAGCCCGTAAGGTGATCGACCGGATGCTCGCCGCCGAGCAGTTGGCGGGGCAGGCGCAATGATGGAAGTAGTGGTGGCCTCCATCGGCAATGAAACCAGCGCCATCCGCACGTTTGAGTTGGTGAGTGCGGGCGGCGGCGCATTGCCGCCGTTTACCGCTGGCGCACATATTGATGTCCATCTGGCTAACGGGCTGGTCCGGCAATACTCGCTGTGCAACCACCCACTGGAGCAGCATCGCTATGTGATCGGCGTGTTGAAAGACACAGCCTCCCGGGGTGGTTCAGTGGCCCTGCATGAAGCGGTGGCCGAGGGCGACGTGCTGAACATCAGCGCGCCGCGCAACCTGTTCAACCTTTACTCAGAGGCTCGACGCAGCCTGTTGTTTGCAGGCGGCATCGGCATTACGCCGATCCTGTGCATGGCTGAACATCTTGCGCAGAACGGCGCGGCGTTCGAGCTGCATTACTGCGCCCGCTCCGAGGATTCAGCCGCATTTATCGGGCGGCTCAAAGCGTCCTCGTTTGCCTCGCAGGTGGTCTTCCATTTTGATGACGACGCCGGATCCCGCCTGGATGCTGACCAGGTGTTAAAAAATCCAGCTGCCGGTACCCATCTCTACGTATGTGGCCCGGGCGGTTTTATGGAGCATATTCTGGGCAGCGCACGCGCCAACGGCTGGCATGAGGAGCAGCTGCACAAGGAGTATTTTGCGGCGGCGCCGGTGGACGCCGCGGGCGATGGCAGCTTTGTGATGAAGATCGCCAGCACCGGCCAGGAACTCACCGTATCGGAAGGTAAAAGCGCGGTAGCCGTACTTCATGAGCACGGCTTCGACATCCCGATATCCTGCGAGATGGGCTTTTGTGGCACCTGCCTGACCCGCGTGATTGAGGGCACACCCGACCACCGCGACACCTACCTCACCGAGGCCGAGCAGGCCGCCAATGATCAGTTTTTGCCCTGTTGCTCGCGCGCCAAAACGCCGTTTTTGGTCGTGGATTTATAGGTCGCCGAAGCCAGTGGAAAACGGCGTAAACTCTCGCCCACCCCACGCTTACGGCGCGATTTACGATGGATGACGTTATGAGCAAACCCGGCCAGCGCGTACTTATTGCGCTACGAAAAATGATCGCCTCTGGCGAGCTGGCCGCTGGCGAGCGCATCGGTGAGATCGCCACCGCCGAGCTGCTTCAGGTCTCGCGCACGCCGGTGCGTATTGCGTTTCGCACCCTGGAGCAGGAAGGCCTGCTGGTAAAAAGCGCTGGCCGCGGTTTTACCGTGCGGGCGGTAAATGCCAATGAGATCGCCGGAGCGGTGGAAGTACGCGGTGTGCTTGAGGGCTTGGCCGCACGACTCACCGCAGAGCGTGGGCTCGCTCCGTCGATAAAAAACGCGCTGTATGAATGCCTGCAACAGGGCGATCACTTGTTCGAGAAAGGCTACGTGGTCGAGGATGATCTGCGCCTCTACCACGACCTCAATATGCGCTTTCATCAGCTCATTATCGAAGCCAGCGACAACCCGGCCATTACCGATGCACTGGCCAGAAACGACCACCTGCCCTTTGCCTCGGTAAGTGCGCTGGCCGTTGACCTCAACGACCTGACACGCGAGTTTCGCCGCTTCAACTTTGCCCACATGCAACACCATGCCATCGTCGATGCACTGGTACACGGGCAAGGCGCCAGGGCCGAGTCGCTTATGCGCGAGCACGCCAATGCCACCTTGCGCTACGCGAGTATCTTCAGCCCCACCCAACTTGACCCTGCTGGTTTAAAGATCATCTACAGGGAATGAACCTGTAAAGAGAGCCCTCGAAAACGTTAAGCGGCTATTGAGCATTCTGCTCCTGATGGGCAATAGCCTCGCCCTCGGGCGCTATGCCTGGTTCCTCGGGAGTAAATTGCTCACCGACCGACGTGTCTTGATTCGAGAACGGCGCATCGTCGGGCGGGGGGCTGCCTAAATGCGCCGGATCCGGCGGGCTGAAGTTGGCGGGATCGATGCCGGCATGCTGCAGATAACCATCAAGTGGCGTCGACTGCTGCGCCGCGTCATCGGCGGGCGATGACTCGCTCGCATCCTCTGGTTCCTGACCATCCTCGGGTGCCGTTTCCATCTGAGCGAACTGCAGATAGTGGTCGACTGGCGACATCGCCTGCTCTTGCGTGTGTGACAGCGCAGCATCGGTTGATTCGGTGGCCGCACTGGCCTGCGTATCGTCGGCGGCGGCCGGCTGCGCGGGCTCCGGAGTATCGGCAACCTCCGTTTGCTGCGGCTCTGGCGCAGGCAGCGGCGCTGCACTGGCGCCGTCTCCGGTCAACGTCACGACGATGGGGTGTTCAGTACCGTCAGCTGTAGCAACGGTGAAGCTGTCGGTCAGGCTTTCGCCCGGTGCCAGTTGTTGAATGACCTGCTGATCGTTGTCGGCGGTGTAATGCCACGCGCCGCTGGCGTCGATACTCAGGGCGCCGTACAAGCCGCCAATAGCATCGTGGGCAATAAATTGCGCTTGGCCGGTGTCCGGGTCATCGACGTCCAATTGCCCACCGGTTTCCAGAAGAAAACCGCCTGGTTCGACCTGATTGGCAACCAGATCACCGTGGTCGATACCGCTTACCACGGCACCGTTGTTGCTGCCGGTAAGGGTAATTAGCAGGGGCTGGGTTGCGGTTGCGCCCTGGTCATCGGTCACTGTCAGGTCAATGCTTAGCACCTGGGTTTCTCCAGCCGCCAGATGCTGATAAGCGGGGTCCGCCGGGTCAAAGGTGTAGTGGCCGTCGGCGTCGAGGGTAAAGCCGGCGATGGCCGCCGCCGTACTGAACGTAAGCACTGCATGGCCATCGACATCGCTGGCCTGCGCTTGCCCGCTGATCAGGCCGCCGTTTTCGTCTGCTGCGCGTTGGGTCAGTGCGCTCATCACCGGCACATCGTTACTGCCGGTCAGCGTGACAGTGACGCTGTGCGCCGTGCCGTCGGCGCTATGCACCACAAATTGTTCGCTCAGGCTTTCGCCGGCACCCAATGTTTGAATGGCCGGCTGACTGTTGTCGGCGCTGTAGTGCCAGGCCCCGCTGGCATCAACGTTGAAGGTGCCGTACGCACCGGACAGCGCTTGCGCAACAAAGATCGCTTCGTGGCTATCGGGGTCGGCAATGGCCAACTGGCCGTCTGTTTGCAACAGCCCGTTGGCACTGCCCTGGTCTTCACTGACGGTGGCGGTGTCGGTACCGGTGATAGACGCGCCCTGGTTGGTCCCGGTAAGGGTAATGAGCAATGTCTGGGTATCGCTGCCGCCATGGTTGTCGGTAACAGTCAGGGGAATAGCGAGCCTGAGGGTGGCGCCCTCCGGCAGGCTCAGATAGTCGGCGTGGGAGGGGTTGAAATGCCACGTGCCATCGCTGTCCAGGGTGAAGCCTGCTACTTGGGCACTGGTGGTGAAGGTGAGCACGTCGCCTATGTCCACGTCGGTACCAGTGACATGGCCGCTAATGGGCTGGCTGCCATCGTGGACGGGGGCCGGGGCATGCACACTGAGCACGGGCAAATCGTTGGTGCCGGTGAGTGTGATAAGCAGATGTTGTGTGGCGCTGGCACCGCCGCTGTCGGTTACGGTGAGCGGAATATCCAGCCGGTGCTGGACGCCTTCGGCCAGGTACTGCCAAGCCGGGTCGGCCGGGTCAAAACTGTAGCTGCCGTCTGCATTGAGGGTAAAACCGGCCACTGTCGCGGTGGTGCTGTAGGCCAGGGTGTCGCCCTGGTCGATATCACTGGCTTGAAGTTGCCCGGTCACGAGCGGGCCGTCCTCATCGGCAGTCTGCGCACTGATGGCGCTCAGCACCGGGGCGTCGTCGCTGCCATGGATAGTGATGCTGATCTGGTAAGGCGTGCCGTCGGCAGTGGTCAGGTTGATGTGCTCTACCAACGTCTGGCCGGCACCCAGTTGCTGGATGTCGTGCTGGCTGTTGTCGGCGCTGTAACGCCAGGTGCCATCGCTGCGTAACGTCAGCGCGCCGTAACTGCCGGTGAGCGTCTGCGCCGTGATCAGCCCTTCGCCGCTATCGACATCACTGACATGCACCTGGCCGCTGACCACCAAGTGCCCGGCCAGTACATTTTCGTCTTCGCTGATATCGCCGGTGCGCTGCCCGGTAATTACGGCGGCATCGTTTTGCCCATGCACCTCTATGCTGATCACTTGCGTGACTTGCGCGCCGTGGCTGTCGCTGCCATGGGCGGTAAAGGTTTCGGTGATGACCTGCCCTTCTTTCAACGCCTGCGTCTGCGGCGCGTCGTTATTGAGCGCGTACACCCAGGCGCCATTGGCGTCCATCTGGAAATGGCCATAGGCGCTGGCGGTGTTCATGTTGACCCACTCGGTGTGGTCGCCTGTATCCGGGTCGCTAACGGACAGAACGCCTTGAGCGCGAACCTTGCCATCTTCCTCGGTGCTGCCTTGGGTATCGCCCGTTACCAGCGGAATATCGTTGCTGCCGTGGACGGTTATCACAACGTCGCGGCCCACCTGCGCGCCATGCTGATCGGTGGCGCGCACATGGAAGGTTTCCGTCAGTTGTTCGCCCTCGTTCAGCGCGCGTACCGCAGAGTCCTGGCTGTCGAGGCGGTAGGTCCAGTGGCCGCTGTCATCCATGTCGAAATGGCCATGGGCACCGTCCACCGACTGGGCGGCAATCACCGCGGCGTCTCCGGTATCCGGATCGCTGACGATGAGCTGGCCGCTGGTTTGCAGCGTTACCGGGTCGAACACCGCACCAGTGCTGGCGCCGCTGATTGATGGCGCATCGTTGCTGCCGCTGATCTGCAACTGAATCTGCTGCTGACTGATGTTGCCAGTGCTATCGCGTACCTGAACGGTAAAGCTGTCGACGGCTTGTTCGCCCTCGGCCAGGGCGCGCAACGCGTCGTTAGCCGACGCCGGGTCGAGCTGATACTGCCAGTTGCCATTCGCGTCCAGACTCAACGTACCGAACTGGCCGTGGGGTTGTGACACCAGCGCAAATACCTGGGAATCACCGGCATCGGCATCGTGGGCCAATACCTGGCCGCTTAATGTCTCGCTGGCACCCGGTTTTGCGGTTCCTTGAGTGATGCTGGGAATGATCGGCGCATCGGCGGTGCCATGGACAGTCACCACAACCTCGTGGGTCTCGCGACCGCCATGGCCATCTTCGGCGACCACCTGGAAGCGCTCAATCAGCGAGTCCCCAGCGTTCAGGC
Source organism: Pseudomonas turukhanskensis (assembly GCF_027922365.1). Taxonomy (GTDB): domain Bacteria; phylum Pseudomonadota; class Gammaproteobacteria; order Pseudomonadales; family Pseudomonadaceae; genus Aquipseudomonas; species Aquipseudomonas turukhanskensis. The sequence goes on along the minus strand of NZ_BSFN01000016.1, from coordinate 56,393 downwards.
GCTGAGCCTCGGCGTTATCAAGTTGATACTGCCAGTCGCCATTGGCGTCGACGCTAAAAACACCCAGGGCGCCTTGGGGCTGCTGCACATTCCAACTGGCGACATCCCCCATATCCGGGTCTAACACCGTCAGGCTGCCGTGGGCCTGGGGCTGTTTGTCTTCAACGGCGGAGCCGGTGTCCACGCCAACGATACGGGGGATATCGTTGCTGCCGTTGATGGTCACGTTAAATTGCGTCTGCACCTGGTTGCCGGCGGCATCCACGCCGTGCACGGCGAAACGTTCCTGCACGGTTTGCCCTTCATTGAGGCCTTGAACCTGCGGTGCGTCGTTGTTCAACGTATAGAGCCACTGGCCGTTGGCGCCGAGACTGAGCTGGCCGAAAGCGCCGTTGGCCGGCACCACCTGCCAGGTGATGGGCCCGCTCGGCAGCGCGCCTTGCAGCAGGCCGGTGCGCACGGTGGAAACGTCTTCGGTAGTGGCGACGCTCACGGCCGGCAGCGTGGCTACCGGCGCGCCCCCGCCCCCGCCCCCGCCCCCGCCTGCGCCGGGCGTACCGGGGTTGGTGGGCGGCACGTCGGTGCCCACCACCGTCACGGTGACCACCTGCTCGGCAGTGCCGCCTTTGTCGTCCAGCAGTTGCACGCGGAAGGTATCGGTAACCTGGTCGCCTGCTTGCAGGGCACGGGTATCGGCGTCGGTCGGCTCAAGTACGTAGGTCCAGCGCCCCAGGCTGTCCAGGCTCAGGGTTCCGTATTGGCCGTGGCCGTCGAGTAACTGCCAGGTGGTGGTGTCGGCGCGATCCATGTCTGTGCCGATCAAGCGCCCGCTTGCCGTTTCGCTAAGTGCGGCAATCGCCACACCAGTGCTGACCCCACTGATGACGGGCGCATCGTTGCCGCCGTGGACCGTCACGGTAACCGGGCGATAGGTAATGCCGCCGTGCTGATCGACAGCCGCAACCGTGAAGCTTTCGGTGGCGGTCTCACCCTCGCTCAGTGCCTGCACAGTGGCTTGCGGGCCCGCAAAGAGTTCATAGCTCCAGTGTCCGTCCGGCACCATTACAAACTGGCCGTATGTGCCGGCGTAATGCGCCGGCTGGAAGGCGGGTTGATCATTGTTGTCGGTGTCGTGCGCCAGCAGTTGGCCGGACACTTTCAGCACCGTGTCTTCGATAACCTTCCCGGCATCCACGCCGGTGATGAAGGGCACGTCGTTATGGCCAAGCACCCGCACGGTCACTTCACGGATATCCACGGCGCCATGGGGGTCGCTGACCTGCACGCGAAAGACTTCGCTGGCGCTGTCGTTGTCGCCCAGCGTCTGCACCCGCGAGGACGCGTTGTCCAATTGGTAATGCCAGGTGCCGCTGCTATCGACAGTCAGGGAGCCGAATTGGCCGTGGCTATCGCCGAGCACTTGCCAATGGGCGGTGTCGAGCCGGTCCACATCGCCGGAGAGCAACCGGCCGCTGGCGCTGGTGGCCACGTCCTCGGTAACCACCCCGGTGCTCGCGCCGCCAATGTGCGGGCCATCGTTGGCACCGTGCACTTGCACCTGCACATACGCGCTGCTGCGTTCGCCCGCGGCGTCGGTAACGCTGATCGGGAACCGCTCCGTTACCGTCTGGCCTTCAGCGAGCGAATCGGCCCTGGCGTGATCAAGGGTGTAGACCCAGTGCCCATTCTGATCAAGGCTGAGGGTGCCGTAGCTACCTTCGATAGAGCCGCTGCGTGTACCGCCGGTAATCTGCCAGCGGTGGCTATCGCCGATATCCGGATCGCCGCTGGGGATGGTGCCTTGGGTAGTGGTGGCGCCCGCTTTGTCTTCGGTGACCTGCCCGGTGAGTGCGGGTGAACGTGGGTCAATGGCCGGCGCGTCGTTGGTGCCGGTGATCAACAGCGTGACCTGCTGATCGGCAAAGCCGCCGTGGTTATCGCTGACGCGCACGGTAAAACTGTCCTGCACCGTATCGCCGGCGCGGATCGGTTGCGAGAGAGCGGCATCCAGGTGGTAGGTCCAATTGCCATGTTCATCGATGGCCAGGGTGCCGTAGCTGCCCTGCGGTGCGCGCACTTGCCAGCCGCCGAGCGTGTCCCCGTTGTCCACGTCGCTGAAGGACAACGCGCCGCTGGCAATCATCGCCACGTCTTCGACCACGCTGCCCTGGTGCACGCCGGCGATGACCGGGTTGTCATTGCTGCCGTGGACCTGCACAGCGATCACCTGCAACACCGGCGTGCCTGATGCATCCTGCCCACGCACGGTGAACTGCTCCACCTGCTGTTCGCCCTCGCCAAGGGCCTGGGTCTCGGCGCGGCTGTTGTCGAGCGTATACAGCCATTGGCCGGTTGCGGTATCGAAGTTCAAGGTGCCATAGGTGCCATGGCCGTTAACCAGCGCCCAACTGAACGAGTCGCCATTGTCCGGGTCATGGTGCGTCAGGGTGCCGGCAGCGGTATGAGTAGGCGCGTCTTCTGTCACGGTGCCCTGAGTGGTTCCGCTGATCACCGGCAGGTCGTTGCTACCGGTGATGCGTACCACCACATCCTGAAACACCGGGGTGCCTGAGGAGTCGGTGCCCGCCAGGTGAAACACCTCCTGCACCTGCTGCCCTTTGCCCAGGGCGTCGGTGGCCGGCCGGGCGTTGTCCAGGGTGTAACTCCACTTACCGGTATTCAGGTCGAAACTAAAATCACCGTACTGGCCCTGGTTGCTGCCCACCGCACTCCAATGGAAGGTATCGCCTTTATCCGGATCACTATGGGTCAGGCTGCCGGTGGCCTGGTGTTTGGTCGCATCCTCCACCAGCGCAGCTTGATGGGAGCCCCCGAGCACCGGCAGGTCGTTGCTGCCGGTGATGTCGATGGTCACCCGTTGGCTGACCGGTTGGCCCGAGGAATCGGTGGCCTGCACCACAAAGATTTCCTCCACGCGTGCGCCCTCGGGCAGCGCATTGGTGGCTGCCCGGGCGTTGTCCAGGGCATAGCTCCACTGGCCGGTGTGCGGGTCGACGCTGAAGTGCCCATAGGCACCGTCAGCGTTGACTACCGACCAGCGCAGGGTATCGCCACTGTCAGCATCCACCGCGCTGAGAGTGCCGCCGACGGTGTGTACGGGCGCGTCCTCACGTACGGCGCCGGCGCTGCTGCCGCTGATCACGGGCAGGTCGTTGCTGCCGGTTACAACCACATTCACCTGCTGCTGGGCGGTACCACCGAGGCCGTCGCTGACCGTCACCAGAAAGGTTTCATGGGCCTGCTGCCCACCGAGTAACCCTTGTGTGGCCGCCCGGCTGTTGTCCAGCATGTACGTCCACACGCCGGTGGCGGCATCCAGTGCCAGGGAACCGTAGGTGCCGTCACCGGCAGTCAGACTCCAGGTCAGATGCGCGCCCGTATCCACATCACTGGCCAGCAATTGGCCGATCACGCTGGTACGCGGCGCGTCTTCCTGCACACCACCGGCCACCACGGAAACCTGGCTGATCACGGGCGCATCATTGACACCGTGCAGCGTGACGCTGATCTGCTGCGCCGTGCCATCGGCGCTGGTGACGGTGAAGTAGTCGACGGCACTCCCGCCCTCGGCCAACCGCTGGATAGCAGGCTGCTCATTGTCGGCCCGGTAGTGCCAGGTACCTGCCGCATCGATGGTCAACGTACCGTAGGCACCCACCAAGGCATCTGCGGCCAGGTGCGGGGTGAACTGTGACTCGCCGCGATCGGGGTCGACCACCATCAGGCTGCCGCTGGTTTCCAGCCAGTGACTGCCGGCGACTACCGCATCCTCTGTGACGTGCCCGCTGTGCACGCCGGTAATCAGCGCGCCCTGGTTGGTGCCCGTGATGACTAGTGTCAGCACCTGGGTGCCAGTGCCGCCGTGCTCATCGCTCACACTCAGGGGAATGCTGATCGTCTGGGTAGCACCAGCGGGGAGCGGCTGGTAAGCGAGGTTTGTGGGGTCGAATGACCAACTACCGTCGGCGTTCAGGCTGAAGCCGGCAACCGGCGCCGACGAGCCATACGTGAGGGTATCGCCACGGTCCACATCATGGGCGGCCAACTGCCCGTGTACCGCCACGCCGTTCTCGGTAAGGTACTGAGTGGTTACCTGTTGCAACACCGGGTTGTCGTTGCTGCCGGTGAGCGTGATCACAACGTCCTGCCGCGCAACAGCTCCGTGCTCGTCCGTAACCTGCGCGGTAAAGCGTTCAATTACCTGCTCGCCCTCGGCCAGCGCCTGAGTGGCCGCTCGGCTGTTGTCGAGGGTGTAAGTCCATGCCCCCGTATTCGGGTCGATGGCCAAGGTGCCGTATTGGCTTGAGTAGGGCAGCAAACTCCAGCTGAGTTGACTAGTGGCGTCGGCATCCGTCGCCTGCAACTGGCCAGCGAGGGTGTGCGGTTGCGCGTCTTCAACCAGCGCTCCGCTGCTTACCGAGGTGGCGCCCACCACGGGTAAATCGTTGGTGCCCACCAGGGTGATATCGATTGTGTGCGGGGTGCCATCCAGGCTGGCAATCTGGAAATGCTCAGTCAGGGTCTGCCCCTGACCCAACTGCTGCACACCCTGCTGAGCGTTATCGGCGTGATAGTGCCACCGTCCCTGAGTATCGAGGTCCAGGGTGCCGTAGTGGCCTTGCAGCACATCGTGGCCTTGGTGCGACACGAACGCCGACTCGCCAGCGTCTGGGTCAAGAATGCTGAGCCGGCCGCCGGTCACCAACTGTTGCGTGCCGGCGACAACGCGGTCTTCCACCACCGAGCCACTGCTAACACCGCCGATGATTGCGCCCTGGTTGGTGCCTGTCAGGTTGATGACCAGGTTCTGCAGGGCGGTGCCGCCATGGTTATCCGTCACCTGCAAGGCAATCGTCAGCACCCGCTGCGCGCCGTCTGGCAAGGACTGATAGGCAGGGTCGCCAGGGTCGAAGCTATAGCTGCCATTGCCATTGAGAACAAAGCCGGCAACGGAGACCGGCGTGGCAAAGGTCAGCACATCGCCGGCATCAACATCGGCGGCAACCAGTTGCCCGTGCAGCACAGGGCCTTGTTCAACCGCGTTGCGCGGCGCTATCGCGGTAAATACCGGCAGGTCATTGCTGCCGGTCAAAATAATGGTCAAGTCGCGGGTAGCGCTGGCGCCGTGGTCGTCGGTCACCGTTACCGGAACCACCATCTGCTGCGCAGCGCCTTGTGCCAGATGCTGGTAACTGGCGTCACTGGGGTCAAAGCTGTAACTGCCATCCTCATGCAGGGTGAACCCCACTACCTGGGCCGAGGTGCTGAACCGCAGATGGTCGAGCGCATCGACATCGTCCGCCGGAATTCGCCCCAACACCGTGACGCCATCTTCGGTGGCCTGGGCCGCGTGAAATTGCCCGATCACCGGCCCGTCGTTGCTGCCAGCCACGGTGATGGTGATACGCGCACTGCTTGTGGCGCCGTGCTCATCGGTTACGGTGGCCAGGAAAGATTCACTGGCTTGCTGGCCCTGGGAAAGGGCCTGAGTCGGCGCGCGGCCGTTGTCGAGTGTGTAATGCCATTGCCCGGTAACGGCATCCACGCTCAGCTCGCCGTAACGGCCGTGAGAGGAGCCCAGCGTCCAGCGAAGTTGGTCGTTGGCATCGACATCACTGGCTCTGAGCCAACCATCGGCGTTGCTGTGCAGGTCTTCCTGCACGGCGCCACTGAGCCAGGAGGTTTGCAAAATCTGCGGGCGATCATTGGTGCCCTGCACGTCCACGACGATGCGCAAATCCTGCGGTGGCACGCCGCCGGCAGTCACACGCAGAAGAAACGACTCATTGACATGCTCGCCCTCGCCCAGGGCCTGCACCAGCGGGCTGTCATTGTTCAACGCGTAGAGCCAGTTGCCGCTGCTGTCTACGGACAGTTGACCGTAGACCCCGTCCGGCGCCATCACCTGCCAATGGTATGGCACCCCGCGCTCGCCGCCGGTGGCCACCAGACGCCCTACTGCGGCCTGTCGGCTGTCCTCAATCAGTTCGGCGTTGACACTGCCGGTGACCTGCAACGGGGCAATGCCTTCGCCCCCACCGTGGATGGAATCAGGTTTGCCAGCGCCTGGCTCCGAAAGTTGCGCCACATTCGCCGACGCTGCGCCTGGTCGAATTTCGCTCAGCCCCGTGACGTGCAGCAGGGGGCTCTCCTCGGGTTTCCTGTCATGGGCTATGTCTTGCGGCGTCGGGTGAATGTCATCCTCAACGGGTGCTCGCGTCTCACTATCCTCGTGCTTTAGCCCTTCTGCGGCTTTCGCTGTGGAAGGGATGCGCGCCGCATCACTTGCCTCGCTAGCGAGCGGGCCACTGTGTTCGGCTGCTGCGCCTGCTCCCGTGCCGGTTGCCGGCAGGTCCAGAAAGGTCTGGCCGATCTCGTCTTCGGTCCAGCCGACGGCACTGTTCTCGTCGGCCCTGTCGGGCTGCCCCAGGCTCTTGTCGCGAGCGCGCAGGCGCTGGCCGGCTTCATCGGCGTTCATGCCTGGGCGAACGCCGTCCTTGGAATCGCTAAAATCTTTGGCCATGCGAACCTCTCCTGCCTAGCGTTCGTGGAACGCCGTATCGGCACCAAGAAATACGGGTTTGGCGAGGTACTGGAACACGGACTTGCTGCCGGTCACGATGTCGGCCTCGCCGGTCATACCCGGGATCAGCTGGCGGGTGCTTTGCGACCCCACGTAAGGCTTGTCCAGTTGCACAACCACTTTGTAATAGGTGGCGCCGGTCTGCTCCTGGCGAAACGCCGACGGCGAAATGGTGCTGACGGTGCCACTGACCGAGCCAAACCGGCTGAAGTCGAATGCATCGACCTTGACCAGCGCCGTCTGCCCCACGCGCACAAAACCGATATCGCGCGGTGACAGCAGCACTTCCATCATCACGCCGCCTTCGCTGGGCACCAATTCGGCTACCGTGCCGCCAGGGGGAATTACGGCGCCTACCCGGGTATCGGGCAATTGCTTGATAAAGCCGGCAACCGGCGCCACCACTTCCGTGCGCCCTTGACGGTCATCCAACGCGGCGACTTCGGCATCCAGCTCACGGATTTTTTCCAGCAGCCCGGCGCGAATGGCACTGGCCTTTTGTACGATTTCATCCTCGGCCTGGGTCAGCTCCGACTCGGCGGTGCTCACCGCCTTGTGCAGTTCGGCAATACGTGCCTGCAACTGCGCCACTGTGCGCTCCACGTTGGCGGTGTGCTCCTGGGCCTCGGCCATACGCACCGAGGAGATGATCTGGCGCCGAAAGCCCTCGTTGTAACGCGACTCCACATCGCGGGCCAGGTGCAGCTCACGCTGCAAGGTCGGCAACTCACTTTGCGCGCCGGTCAACGCGGCCTTGTGTTCTTCCAGTGCACTGCGCTTGGCGCTCAGTAGCGAGACGTTCAGCCGCTTTTCATCGGCAAAGCGATCTTGCGCTTCCTGCACCAGCTCGGCCTGGCCGGTGAACGCGCCCAGATCGGGCTGCCGGGCCTCGATGATCGCCCCCCACAGCTCCCGATCAATCTGCAGACCGGCACGACGCACTTCAGCCTGAGCGCGTTCCTTGGCCACGTCAGTGGTGGCAAAACGGGCAATCACTTGCCCGGCTTCAACACGATCGTCGGTATTGACCAGCAATTCGGAAAGAATGCCGCCCTCCTTGGACTGCAGGAGCTGGATGCGCGAAACCGGTTGAATCTCGCCGCGCGCTTTGGCCAGTTCATCCACTTGCGCCACCAACGACCAGAGCACAAACACAGCGACCAGGCCGACGATAGCCATCAGCAGATGACGCAGACGGCGGGAGCTTTGGCCATCGTTCAACAGGTTGACGATGGTCGCCCCCGCCCGTTGATCGGCGCCAGTCACCGTGAGGATCTGTGGTGGGAAAGGCGTTTTATCCATGGGTGATTTCCTTGGCATTTTGAGCCGGCGCGGGCACATGGCGCTCTTGTGCAACCGCGCCGAAATGGACCAGGTTGCCCTGGTCGAGGATCGCAATCAGATCGGCACTTTCAATCAGGTCCACGCGGTGCGTGGCAATCAGCACCGTGGTGGTGCCGCGCAATGCGTCCAGCAGCTGTTTGAACAGGCCGTCAAGCAGCGGGTCGGCGTCGCGCAACGGGTCGTCCAGCAGCAGCAAAGACGGGGCATCCAGCGTTGCTTCCACCAGGCTGACAACAAAGCGCACGCGCAGGGCTTGGGCGTCTTCGCGCCAGGTGTCCAGTTCCATGGCCAAGGCCTGTCCGGCCGATTGGCAACCCAGTAACTGCCACCACGCAGCACCGGCCACCTTGGCAAAACAATCGGCTATTTGGGCATCACTTGCCGTGGGGTGCGACAGGCGCACGAAGTCACCCACCGGCAGCGGCAGGTTTTGCAGGGCTTGCGGCACAAAGCCGACCCAGCTTCGGTAATCGGAGGGGGCAAATTGGCGGATATCGCGCCCAGCCAACAATACGCGGCCGCTTTGCGGCGTGCGCACACCGGCCAGGCATTGCAAAAGTGTGCTTTTGCCCGCGCCGTTGGGACCGACGATGACCACCCGCTGACCGGGCGGTACATCCAGCACTACACCATTGAGCGCGCTTTCCTGATCGGGGGCATAGCGGTAAAAAACGCGGTCGGCCGCAATCTGCGCGACCATGGATTGCGGTTGCGAATAGATGCCAGCCGTTTGCACCTCACCGGTAGATTGCATCAGGCGCTCCAGCTCAAGACGGGAGTCACGGATCTGGCGCATGCGCTGGCTGAGCGAGAAAAATTGCTGCGCCGGCGTGGTTACGCGCCAGATCAGCATCATGGTGGCGATAAGACCGCCTGCGCTCATGCCTTGCGTCAGCACCAACGCAATACCCGCAGCCATGGTTGCCAGAACCGTCAACATGCCCAGCGCTTGCCCGACGCTTTGCAACAGGGCATGGGCCAACGTCAGCTCGCGGTTTGCCAAGGCTGCCTGGCCGGCGATGTCGCGCACGCGGCGCAGCCAGTGGTGGTTACCACTGATGCCCTGCAAGGCCCGCAGGCGCTGAATGCCGCTGGCGTACTCCTCGATCAGACGGTTGTTGGCGCGGCCGGCCTTGCGTGCCTTGCGCTGCACATAGGGCTGCACCAGCCATGCGGCAAACCCAAACAACAGCAGCCCGACTACAGGCACAACCACGAGCCAGCCGCCCAGCAGTGCGATGACGAGCAAGAACAACAACACAAAGGGGTAGTCGATCAGGGCCACGCCGGCATCACCGCTTAAATACTGACGCACGCTTTCCATCGAGCGCATCCGGCTGATGCTGTTGTTCAAGCTCAGGCGTGCCGAGTACTCCAGCGGCAAACCCAGCGTTTTGCGAAAGGCGGCACTACCAATCTGCGCCCCGGCCCAACCGCCGAGCCGGGCCAGCACCATGGCCCGCCCCAACCGCAGCCCCCAACCGCCAAAAACGGCAATGATTGCGCCAAGCCCGAGCGTGGTCAGGGTACTCATGGCGCCACCTGGAATGACGGTGTTGTAAACCGTCATGGTGAAGAGCGAGACCGACAAGGCCAGCACATTGGTGACCAGACTGACCACACCCAGACCGACCAGCTCACGCTGCGCCTTGCCGAGCAGGCGTTGCAGCCAATCGGCGTGTGGCGCGTCGATCGGGGTGAAATCAGCGTTGTGCTGCACGAGCAGATAACGCGCATCGGCTGGCGGCCGCCAGTCAGCGAGCAGTTCAGTGCCGTTGTGCCACCAGTGCTGTTCCTCGAAGCGGCCCAGATAAACCTGGCAAGTCGTGCCCGCCAGCGCCAGCGTGCCCAGCGGCAGTTGGTCCAGGAGCGCGTCTTGGGCTACTGGCGCAATGTAGTCGGAGCGAAAACCGATATCGGCCAGCAAGGTGCGCAAATCACCGATCTCGAAGCCAGCGCCTTCGGCAGGCAGACTCGGGATAAGCGTGCGCGGCGCGCCGTACCAGTCGAGGGCGATCAACAGCGGCGCCACGCAGCGGGCCAATTCCGACTGGCGTAGACGTTCCTCTCCCAGCAGCGCCGAGATGCGCTGCATACGTTGTTCCTCGCTCCAGTAGTCGCGCAGGCGTTGCAAGGCTTGCAATGAGCGTTCAGCGGACACGCGCAGTCCCCCTATCCAGGTTTACGCTGCGGTCGCAGCTTGCTATCAGCGTCGGCTTGTTACTGGCGATCAGCACGGTGGTTCGCCGGCCCAGGCTGTGGAGCAAGTCCACCAGCCGCTTCTGCCCGTCCAGGTCAAGGCCGGTGCCGGCGTAATCGAGCAGTAGCACGCGTGGCTGGCGGACCAGAGCTCGGATCAGCGCAATACGCTGATAGACGCCCTCATCGAATTGTTCAGTCCCCAACCCACCTATTTCGGTGAGCACGCCATGGTGAAAACGTGCAAGGAAGGGCAGCAGCCCCAAGGCCTCGGCGTAATCGCGGGCCAGTTGGTTGTAGCGTGAATCGAACAGGGTCAGGTTGTTCAGCACCGTTCCTGGCAATAACGCAGGATGACGCGGCACCAGGCTCACGCCCTGGCGCAGCGCCGCCGGCGAAAAAGACGTTAGCGGATGGCCATCGATTGCCACCTGCACGCCCTCTTCGGGGCAGGTGCCGGCGATCATGGCGAGCAATTTGGAGGTGTACGTGGCGTCGGCACTGCTGACGTGCACGCGGTCGCCGGCAGCTACGTTGAGAATTTCCCCCTGGCCATCAGCGCCCTTCAGCGTGAAAGCCCCATCGGTGATCACCGCACTGGTGTCCGCGCTAGCGCCCTTGCCAATCGGCAGGTCGAGCAACTCATCGATTTTGGCCTGTGCGTTACGTGCTTGAGACAGGCGGGTGAGGTAACCCAGGCCAAGCATGGCAGGGCCAATGGAGCGACCGGCCAGCAGGGTGCACGCCGAAAGCGCGCCGGTGGTGAGCTGGCCCTCAATCACGCTGATGGCACCAAAAATCACGATCAGCACCGTCGACAACTGACCCAGTAATGCGGCGTTCTCTCTCACCCAGGCACCGAGCGCCTCCAATCGTGCGGCGGCATCCATGTACTGCCCATTGATGATGTTGTAGACCCCGCTGACTGCAGGCTCCGCACCTCTGGACTTGACTTCAACCACCCCGGCAAAGGCTGCCCACATAAGATCCCGACGCTTGCGGTCCACACCCTCGACGCGCTGGAGGGCCGCCTCGGTTTTACCTTTAACCAGCAATGTCAGCGCCAACGCGACAAAGAACAGGGTCGTCGGGATCAGCGCCAGCCAGCCACCTATGTAGGCGATAAGGCCGATGTAAACCACCACGAAGGGCACCTCGTAGAACGCTGCTGCGGCACTTCCCGACCAGATGTCCCGAACCTGGGCCACGGAGCGAACCCCATCGATGATCGAGGCCGTGCCCAGGCGCTCCACCGCATCGATATCGGCCTTTAGCAGACGGTCGAAGATGCGCACCGTTGTCTCACTTTCATAGCGCGCGGCCACGTGAGCGAACAGCGCTGTGCGTCCGTAACGAAGCATGGCCTCCAGCACAATGGCCGCGCCCACGCCCGCCACCAGCACCACCGCCGTACCGAAGGACTGGCTTGGCAGAATGCGGTCGTATATCTGTAATAGAGCCAGAGGCAACGCCAATGCCAGCACATGAATAACCAGCGAAACCGCTACAACATCCAGCCGCCCCAACCCCGAGCGCTGCCCACGCACTGCATCATTTACCATGCGCTAAAGCCGTCCTTGATTCGGTTGCGGATCGCAAGCGACCCGATGAAAAAAACGGGTAGCCAATCGTCCACCACCCCAGTGATACAAAATACTAGAGGCCCGTCGTTACAGGCGGCGCCAGCAGCAGGCCTGCGCCTTCCTGCTGACAATACTGCCGGTACCCGTCGATCGGCAGCGCCTTGGCAAACAGTCAACCTTGAGCGTAGCGAACCTGGCGGGCTTGCAAGTACTCAAGCTGCTCGACGGTCTCGGCCCCCTCGGAATCACTGACTGCAAAGCTAGTTAAACCTTAGCGCAGGCCAGGGATACAGTGGATTGTCACGGGAGAATCTGCTGCCAACGTGCGATGGGCGCTTGCTGCGCGATATTGGTAGACGATTTAACATGCCTGGCATCTGCCGACGTCCGCCCTGTGACGTCGGGCTTCCCCAAGGTCAGAGAACACACAATGCTGGAGTCAGAGCTCAAAGCGTTCTACATGGTTGCCCAATTGGGCAGCGTTACCCTGGCAGCCAAAAAACTGGGGTTGAGCCAACCGACCGTGACCAATCAGATCCGCCAATTGGAAAGCCAATTTGCGGTGGAGCTGTTTTATCGCGGTGGCAGGCGCCTGACCTTGAGTGAAACCGGCACGCGCTTGTTGCCGCTGATCAAGCCCATGCTGTCGCACAGCTTGAACATCGAGTTTTTTCTGAATAACGCCAGCGGCAATGCCGGCAAGCTGCGTATCGGTGCCACGGCGCCGTATTACATCCTCGACTTGGTAAAGGCCTTCCGCGAACAGCACGGCGGTCAGGTCAGTCTGGAGTTGGGTAATTCGCAGCAGATGATCGAAGCCCTGGATGAATACCGCGTGGACGTGGTGACGTCCTCCCAACGCCTTACCGACTCACGGCTTTTCTGCTTGCCGTTGGGCCAAGACCCACTGGTGTTGGTGGTGCATCGTAGCCATCCGTTGGCGAACCAGAGCCGCATCCAGCTGAGCGCGCTTGAGGGCCATTGCGTGTTGATGCGTGAGCACGGCTCCCACACCCGGCAACTGACGGAAGACATGCTGGTGCGCGCGCAACTGAAGCTGGAAAACATCATTGAGATCGGCAGCCGCGAAGCCATCCGCGAGGCGGTACTGCGCAATATTGGCGTGAGTATCATTGCCCGCCATGAGGTGCCTGACAGCCAGGAGCTGCGGATTGTGACGATTCACCAGGCAACGCTCCTGGATGAGTTTTTGTACTGCCTGAAAGAGCGTCGCGGTGCCCGGTTGATCAGTGAGTTTGTGCAGGTGGCGCAGCGCCGTTTCGGCTAAGCCGCCCACTTGATCAGCACAATACCCAGGGTGACGGTTACCGCCGCAATCAGGCGGCGCCGCCCGAAGGGTTCTTTGAACAGCAGTGTGGCAATCACCGCCCCGATGATGACGCTGCTCTCGCGCAGCGCGGCAATTTTCGCCACGTGGTCCAGGGTCATCGCCCACAGCACCAACCCATACGCGGCGCAATAGGTCAGGCCACCGAACACTGACAAACGCCAATGCTCACGTACGTGCCGGGTCAGCTCGGGGCCACGTTGCCAGGCAGCGAACAGCGGAATGGGCACACTCAGTACCAGCGTGAAATAAACCAGGTACTGCAACACGCCCGCCGAATTGCGCACGCCATGGGCATCAATGACCGTGTACAGCGCCACGCATATTCCCGCCGCCAGTGCGTTGCGCGGTGCTTTCCAATGCTGGTTGAAGTGCAGCAGGCTCAGTACGCCGAGCGACAACACCCCCACGCCGACGAGCCCCAGCAGCGGTAATGTCTCACCCAGCCATAGCGCGGCAAACACCACCACCAATAAAGGCGGCAGGCCGCGCACTAGCGGGTAAACCTGACCGAAATCGCCGAACTGGTAAGCGCGAATAAGAAAGTAGCGATAGAACAGATTGACCAGCGTGGAGAGCGCGATCACGCCCCACACCTCTGGCGAGGGGGGCGAAACGAAAGGCAGCAGCACCAGCGCCACACAAAAGGCTACGGTGTCGACCATGGCCATGGACGCCAACCGATCGCTGCTGGACTTCACTACCGCGTTCCAACTGGCGTGCATAAACGCCGAAATCAATACGAGCAAGGTGGCCAGGTTGGCAGCGGACATGGGCGGGCTCACTAAAAGAAGGTGGCCAGCATGCCAAGCCTGCGCCCATCAATCCAATCGGTTATTGGCAACCCCAACATCAGCCAGACTTATAAATAGCCGCCGCTTTGTTGCCTTGCCCATCCTGCAGCCGACCCTGCTCAAAACCTGTGTTTTTACCCATGAGCAAACAAAAAACTATGAACATATAGCCAATTTTGCGCAGCGGCGCCCGCCAGCGCGGTAGGTGCGTTCGCGCCACTAAGTGATTGTTTTGTATATCTAATACGGCGATTACCGCGGAACTTTCGGCGTCCTTTCAGGGCGTTTTCTCGGTTTTTTTCCGGTTTTCGCTTTGCCGCTGAATTTTCTGCGTGATACATCAAAACCCAGCGAGAGACCGCACACCGCACCGTAAGAGTGCCCGCGCTCGCTGAGAACCTATCTGCCCCGCAACTTGTTAGTTATTGGTCGTTTACCACGTGCCGTCTTTTGTTGTTGGCGGCTGGCATTGCATAGGAACACTTCATGGCTTCTATCCCTGGTCATATTTCAACCATGCCGCTTTCGGTACAGGGCATTGGTAAATCCTTCGGCAACCTGAGCGTACTCAGCGATGTTTCCCTTGAGGTTGCCGCTGGCGAGCTGGTCTGTTTGCTAGGCCCGTCGGGGTGCGGCAAAACCACGCTGCTGCGCATTATCGCCGGCCTGGAAAGACAGGACGCCGGACGGTTGTTGATCGGCCCCAGGGACATTTCCCGGGCCCACCCGCAGGAGCGCGATTACGGCATTCTGTTTCAGTCTTACGCCCTCTTCCCCAACCTCACCATTGAACAAAACATTGGCTACGGCCTGAGCACGCGCAATTTGCTGCGCTCGCAGATTCGCGAGCGAGTGGCGCAGATGCTGGAGCTGGTGGGGCTTACGGCCAGCGCAACCAAGTACCCGGGGCAATTGTCTGGCGGCCAGCAGCAGCGGGTCGGTTTGGCCCGAGCCCTGGCGCCCTCGCCCTCGCTGCTGCTTCTGGATGAGCCCATGTCCGCGCTGGATGCCAAGGTGCGCGAGCACCTGCGCCAGGAGCTGCGCTCGTTGCAGCAGCAGCTTGGCATCACCACCGTGATGGTCACCCACGATCAGGACGAGGCCATGGTGATGGCCGACCGTATCGCCGTGATGAACCAGGGCCGCATCGAGCAGTTCGATACACCGGAGAACATTTACCGCTACCCGGCCACGCCCTTTGTGGCCAACTTTGTAGGCCACGCCAACTGGCTGGACTACCAAAGCGTGAGCGACGGTCGCGTGCACCTGGGGCCGTTGTCTTTGCAGTTGGATAAAGCCGTGGCTGGCGGCCCGGGGCGCCTGTTTTGCCGGCCGGAAGTGCTGCGCATCGACAACCAGGCGCAGGCCTCAAACAGTGTGGCGGCGCAGGTCAAACACAAGCTGTTTATGGGCAACCGGTATCGGTTGACGGTGGAGCTGGAGCAGTTGCAAGGCCAGCCATTGGTGGCCGACATCAGCGCCGACCTCGGTGCTGCTCCGCTTGACGCCGAGCGGGTCTGGTTAACTTTCCCACCTCACGGCATGCAAGCCTTCCCGGGGGGCGCGGTATGAGTAGCCTGCCCTACGCGCGCTCAGTGGCCCAACCGGCGCAGCCAGCGCCACGCCGCGCCCAGGCCGCTTTGCTCGACGCGCTGTTTGCGCGCGGCGTAAAGCTGCTGATGGTGGTGTTGCTGGTAGTGGGCCTGGCGCTGCCACTGATCGCCATGCTCGGCAAGGTGGTGGAGGTGCAAAACGGCCTGGCGGGTGTCTGGCAGTTTGTTTCCAGCTCGCGTTTTTTATGGCTGCTGGGCAACAGCGTAAAAGTCTCATTGAGTACTGTGGCGCTGGTGGTGCCCCTGGCCTATGTGTTCGCGTACGCCATGCAGCGCAGCTGGATTCCGGGAAAACGCCTGTTGCGCAGTATTTCCCTGCTGCCATTGATGGCGCCTTCCATGCTGTCGGCCATTGCCTTGATCTACCTGTTCGGCAACCAAGGCATGCTCAAGTCCTGGTTCCCCGACGGCATTTATGGGTTCTCCGGCATCTTGTTGGGTCAGGCGTTTTACAACTTCCCCATGGCCCTGATGATTCTGGTCTCAGCCCTGGGCCTGGCAGACGCCCGTCTCTACGACGCGTCGGTCAGCATGGGCGCCAACCACTGGAAAACCTTTGTAAACGTCACCTGGCCGGGCACCCGCTATGCGGTGTTTGCCGCGAGCTGCCTGGTGTTTACCCAGACCATCACCAACTTCGGTATTCCGGTGGTAATTGGCGGCGACTACCAGGTGTTGGCCATGGAGGCCTACAAGTCGGTGGTCGGGCAGCAGAAGTTTTCCGAAGGCGCGTTGATTGGCAGCATTCTGCTGGTACCGGCGTTAATCAGTTTTGCCGTCGATGCATGGATGCGCCGCCTGCGTGGCAGCCAGGTGAGCAGCCAGGCGGCCACCTACGTAGCGCCGCGTAACCGGGTACGTGACACCGTTTTGTTGCTGGCCGCAGGCGCCATCGCCTTGGCGTTGTTGAGCCTGGTGCTGGTGGCCGTCGGTGCATCGCTGATCAACTTCTGGCCTTACGACCTGTCGTTCTCGCTGCGTCACTATGACTTCGAAACCAGCGGCGGCGTGGGCTGGCTGGCGTATCGCAACAGCCTGACGCTGGCGGGCCTGACGGCGCTGATCGGTACGCCGATCATCTTTACCTGCGCCTACCTGATGGAGAAAACCCGTGGCGGCTGGTTTGACGGGCTGCTGCGCCTGTTGTGCATGCTGCCCATGGCGGTGCCGGGCTTGGTAATGGGCCTGGGCTATGTGTTTTTCTTCAACCACCCGGGCAACCCACTGGGCGGTATGTACGGGGGCATCGCCTTGATGGTGCTGTGCTGCGTGATGCGTTTTCTCACCCCGGCACAAATGACTGCCACCACCGCGTTGCGGCAACTGAACGACGAAATTGAAGCCGCCTCGCTGTCGCTGAAAGTGCCGTTGGCCACCACCTATTGGCGGGTCACCGTGCCCATTTGCCTGCCGGCGCTGCTCGAGGTGTTTCGCTACCTGTTCGTCTCCTCGATGACCTCGGTATCGGCGCTGATCTTCCTCTACAGCCCCGACACCGTGCTGGCCGCCGTTGCCGTGCTGAACCTGGATGACTCCGGCAACGTCGGCGCTGCTGCCGCCCTGGCCTCCTTGATTCTGCTCACCTCGGCGCTGGTGTCGGTGGCGCTGTACCTGATTTCCCGTGGCTTGCTGGTGCACACCCAGCATTGGCGATCCGCGCGCGTTTAAACCTGCCGTTCCTTTAACTCAAACCTTGCATGAGGCTTACGATGACTAAAGCTTGGAAAACGCTCGCCGCCACCGTGCTCAGTTTCGGCGTGATCAGCACTGTCATGGCTGATACCGAATTGACCGTGTACACGGCGATGGAAAACGAACAACTGGCCGGCTACAAAAAGGCCTTCGAGGCCAAGTACCCCGACATTGAAATCAAATGGGTACGCGACTCCACCGGCATCATTACCGCCAAGCTGCTGGCGGAAAAAGACAACCCCCGCGCCGACGTGATCTGGGGGCTGTACGCCTCCAGCGTGGCCTTGATGGGCAAGGAAGGCATGCTGGAGGCTTATGCGCCGGCTGGGCTGGACAAGATTGACGCGAAATTCCGCGACACCCGTACGCCCCCGCTCTGGGTGGGTAACGGCGTGGAAGCCACGGCGATTTGCGTAAACGCCGCCGAGGCCAAAAAACAAAACCTGCCCATTCCAACCAGTTGGGAAGATCTGACCAAGCCGGTTTACCAAGGCAAGATCGTCATGCCTAACCCCGCTTCCTCCGGCACCGGTTACTCGGCCGTGAATGCCTGGCTGCAGATCATGGGCGAGGAAAAAGGCTGGGCCTTTATGGACAAGCTGCACGCCAACATTGGCCAGTACACCCACTCTGGCTCCAAACCGTGCACGCAGGCGGCGATGGGTGAGTACCCCATTGGCATTTCCCTGGATTTCCGCGCTGTTACCCTCAAGCGTCAAGGCGCGCCCCTGGAAATCGTCTTGCCAACCGAAGGCCTGGGGTTGGATATCAACTCGGTGGCCTTGATCAAAGGCAGCAAGAACCTGGAGGCGGCGAAAAAGCTCGAAGACTTTGCCGTCAGTGAGCAGGCGTTTTTGCTCTACCAACCCAATGCGGCGGCATTGGCTCGTCCGGAGTTCAACGTCAAACTCGCCGAAATGCCTGAGGCTTACTATGACCGCCTGATCACGGTCGACTTCGACAAGGCCGGTGCTCAACGTGCCGCTGTGTTGGAGAAGTGGCGCGCCCGCTACGACGGCAAGTCCGAGAAGAAGTAACGCCTGAACGCCTAGCGCAGCACGGCGGCACCCCGCCGACCTGCTGCGCTACCCGGCATCACCGACCAGGCCCATAAACGCTGCAATCAGGCGCGACTCGGTACGCCGCTCCAGGCAGCCGATCATATGGCGGTTGGTCAGGCCCTCCCCCACCAGCGGCACCGCCACCACGCGCGGGTCGTGGCTCAACTCCACCGACGACACAATGCCAATGCCCAGGTCAGCGGCCACGGCTTCGGTCACGGCTTCGCGGCTGTCCAGCTCCAGCAACACCCGAGGGTTCACACCCGCCAGCTCGCATGCCTGATTGAAGGTACGCCGGGTGATCGAGCTCGGTTCGCGCAGCACCATGATCTGCTGGTCCAACTGCTTCAGGTCGATGCGTTTGCCCGCCAGACGATGGCCTGCGGGAACCAATGCGCAGATCTGCGAGGGCGTCATTTCCTGCAAGTGCAGCCCCTTGCGCGGCTCCACTTCGGTCATTACCGCCACATCGGCGTGCTCTGAAAGCAGCGCGGCGAGGGTTTCCTGCGCATTGCCCAAACGCAGGTTAACCACCACCCCGGGGTATTTGGCACGCAGGCTGGCAATCATCGGCATCACCCGGTGCGGCCCGTCGGCGGCCACCTCCAGGCGCCCGGTCAGTAATTGCCGGTTGGCTTCCAGCAGCACCTGCGCTTCTTCGACCAACCCGAACATGGCGCGGGTAATGGCGGCCAGGCGAATACCCTCTTCGGTGAGTTCCACGCGTCTGGCGGTACGCCGCAACAGGGTGATCTGGTAGTGCTCCTCCAGCATTTTCACGTGCCCGGTCACCGCCGGCTGGCTGATAAAAAGGCGCGCGGCAGCGCGAGTGAAACTGCCCTCGCGGGCCACCGCATCAAAGGCGCGCAACTGGAATAAATTCATATCGGCCTGACTTATAGTTCGGATAACAACAAACAATTTGATTGATGCATAGGCAAATTGCAACCTGTGCCTCGCCACTCTTAGCCACCGTTGCGAGACACCTTCTATGAACCCAGTAGCGCCGATCCTGCTGACCCCAGGCCCCCTCACCACTTCAGCCCGCACCCGCCAAGCGATGATGATGGACTGGGGCTCGTGGGACCGCGACTTCAACCAGATGACCGCCAGCGTGCGCGAGCAATTGCTGGCCATCATTCATGGCGAAGCCAGCCATTACTGCATTCCGTTGCAAGGCAGCGGCACTTTTGCCGTAGAAGCCGCCATTGGCACCCTGGTGCCGCGAAACGGCAAAGTGTTGGTGCTGGTCAACGGTGCGTATGGCCAGCGCCTGGCAAAGATCTGCAGCGTGCTGGGGCTTGCGTTCAGCACCTTTGAAACCGCTGAAGACCAACCCACCACTGGCGAGGACGTTGACCGTTTGCTGCGTGAAGACGCCGCCATCACCCACGTGGCCCTCATTCACTGCGAAACCAGCACCGGCATTCTCAACCCACTGAACGCTATCGCCGAGGTGGTGGCCAAGCACGGCAAGCGCCTGATCATCGATGCCATGAGCTCCTTTGGCGCGTTGTCTATCGATGCCCGTGAAGTGCCGTTCGAGGCGCTGATCGCAGCCTCCGGCAAATGCCTGGAAGGCGTGCCCGGCATGGGCTTTGTATTTGCCAGCAAAGAGGCGCTCGACCAGGCACAGGGCAACAGCCGCTCGTTGGCAATGGACCTGCACGACCAGCACGTGTACATGGCCAAAACCGGTCAGTGGCGCTTTACACCGCCCACCCACGTGGTAGCTGCCTTGCATGAAGCCCTGCTGCAATACGCCGAAGAAGGCGGGCTGCCGGCGCGGCACAAGCGCTACCAACAGAACTGCGACACCTTGCTCGAGGGCATGCAACAACTGGGGCTGCGCAGCTTCATTCCGGCGGCCATCCAGGCGCCGATCATCGTCACCTTCCACGCCCCTGACAGCCCGAATTACGCGTTCAGGGACTTCTACGAACGCGTTAAAGCCAAGGGTTTCATTCTCTACCCCGGCAAATTGACCCAAGTGGAAACCTTCCGTGTGGGCTGCATCGGCTGCGTCGACAGCCACGGCATGCAGGCCGCCGTAGACGCCATCGGACAAGCCCTGCGCGATATGCAGGCGCTGTAAATTCTCCTCCCTTTCGGAAGCCCGTTATGAACTACAACTCCCCAAGCAAAACCCAGGCAGTGATCCTTGATTGGGCCGGCACGGTCGTTGACTTCGGCTCGTTCGCGCCCACGCAGATTTTCGTCGAGGCCTTTGCCGAATTCGACGTCCAGGTTTCCATCGAAGAAGCCCGCGGCCCGATGGGCATGGGCAAGTGGGACCATATCCGCACGCTCTGCGACATTCCGGCCATCAGCGCCCGCTACCAGAAAGCCTTTGGCCGCACGCCCAGCGACGACGATGTCACCGCGATCTACAACCGCTTTATGCCGCTGCAAATCGAAAAAATCGCCACCCATTCGGCGCTGATTCCCGGCGCGCTGGCGACCATTACCGGCCTGCGCGAGCAGGGTTTGAAAATCGGTTCCTGCTCGGGCTACCCCGCCGTGGTCATGGCCAAGGTGGTCGAACTGGCCAAGCAAAACGGCTACGTGGCTGACCACGTGGTGGCCACTGACGAAGTACCCAATGGCCGGCCCTATCCTGCCCAGGCGCTGGCAAACGTGATTGCCCTGGGCATCAACGACGTGGCCAGCTGCGTGAAGGTGGACGACACCGTACCCGGCATTCTGGAGGGGCGTAGCGCCGGCATGTGGACCGTAGCGCTGGTGTGCTCCGGCAATGCCCTGGGCCTGACCTACGAGCAATTTATGGCCTTGGACCCGGAAAAACTGGCGGTTGAACGTGAGCGCATTCATGGCTTGTTCGCCGGCTCGCGTCCGCACTACCTGATCGACACCATCAACGATCTGCCGCAAGTCATCGCCGATATTGATCGACGTTTGGCAGCCGGCGAGATGCCGCAAGCGTACTGAACCCGCGGGTGGGCCGCGCAGGCGCGGCCCATCGGATTATCCGGTTTAACCGTAATGTGTTTCCCGCTTTGGCTCGATTGTTGGAAATCTGCGCAACGCTATCCTGTGCCCACGAGGTTCACTGACGCGCTAACAGGAGAGGCTGATGTCCACATTATTTACCCAAGGTTCAGTTGGAAAACTGCACACCCCTAACCGTATTGTCATGGCACCCATGACCCGCTCGCGCAGCACTCAGCCGGGCGATGTACCGAACGCCATGAACGCGGCGTATTACGCGCAGCGTGCATCGGCAGCATTTATTGTCACCGAGGCCACGCAGATCTCCCCGCAGGGCAAGGGCTATTCCTTCACGCCCGGTATTTACAGCCAGGAGCAGGTTGCCGGCTGGCGCCTGGTGACCGATGCGGTGCATGCCGCTGGCGGTCGTATTTTCTTGCAGCTCTGGCACGTGGGGCGCATGTCGCACCCGGACTTTCATAACGGCGAGCTGCCGGTTGCGCCTTCTGCCATCCCGTTCGAGGGCAGCATCTGGAAAGTCGATCCGGCGACCGGCGAGGGCAGCATGGTCCCGTGCCCAACGCCGCGGGCCCTTGGCCGCGATGAAATACACGGCATCGTCAACGACTACCGCAACGCCGCCCGTAATGCCATGACGGCGGGCTTCGATGGCGTGGAAGTGCACGGAGCCAACGGCTATCTGATCGACCAGTTCCTGCGCACAACGTCCAACGTGCGTACCGATGAGTACGGCGGCTCGCGCGAGAACCGTCTGCGTTTTCTGAAAGAAGTCATGGATGCGGTGATTGATGAAGTGGGGGCCGAGCGCACGGCGATTCGCGTGGCTCCATTTCTGACGGCGCGAGGCATGGCGTGCCCGGACATTCTGCCAACGATTCTCGAAGCAGCGACCTACTTGCAGGAACGAGGCATCGCCTACCTGCACCTGGTGGAAGCCGATTGGGATGACGCGCCTAAATTTCCTGAGGAGTTTCGCCAGGCTGTGCGCGAGCGCTTTCGCAACGCCATTGTGGTGGCCGGCAAATACGATCTCGAACTGGCAGATTGGGTATTGAATAAAGGCTATGCGGACTTTGTCGCCTTCGGCCGCAAGTTTGTTGCCAACCCGGATCTGCCACTGCGGCTGGAGAAGGGCTACCCGCTGGCCGGGCTGGAAGGTGCCGAGTTGTTTGGCGGCACCGAGCGAGGGTACTCCGACTTCCCGGCCTGGTCCGAGCAGGCATAAGCGCTACGGGTCAGATTGCAATCGCCTCCAAGCGAGCTCACATAGCCAGCTTCGAGGCGATTTCGTCCATCAGCAATTTCACCCGACGGGGCACCGCATGGCCGGAGGGATAGACAATTTGCAGGTCCACCCCCTGTAACGAGTAGGCCTGCAGTACTTCCACCAGGCGCCCTGCTTGCAAGTCCTCGTGCACATCAATGTACGACTTGATGCAGATACCGTGGCCAGCCAGACACCACTGCCGTACTTGGTCGCCGTCATTGGCGATACGCCTGCCCGCCACCCGCACCTTGAACGCACGACCGCCCGCGCGGAACTGCCATTCCCGGTGAATGTTGGCGCCGAAGCGCATCAGGATGCACTGCTGCTGGGCCAGTTCTGATGGATGTTGCGGCGTGCCATGCGCTTGCAGATAAGCCGGCGAAGCACACACAACACGGCGTCCCTCACTGAGTTTTCGTACACGCAGCGTGCTGTCAGCCAGCGCGCCATAACGAATGGCAAAGTCGATGCCTTGCCCGGCCAGATCGAGAAAACCATCCGTCAAATTCAGGTCCAGGCTGATGTTGGGGTTGGCTGCGAGAAACTGATCGAGGATAGGCACGATACGGTTTCGTCCCAGGTCCACCGGTGCACTCAGCCTTATAAGGCCGGAAATGCGCTCGGTACCCAGCTTGATAGCGCTCTCGATGTTTTCCGCGTCCGCGAGCAATCGCCGCGCGCCCTCCACCAGCAGCCGGCCCTCGTCGGTGAGGCTTATCGAGCGGGTGGTACGGGTGAGCAGCGTCGCCCCGTAATGCTTCTCCAGCGCTCCCAGGCGCTCTGACACAGAGGTCGGCGAAAGCCCCACCTCGCGGCCTGCCGCCGACATGCCGCCTTTCTCGACAATTAACAAAAACAGCGCCAGATTTTCGAAGAGCATTATTCGGTTTCCCCGGAGAATGGGTGCGCTTTGCGCCCGACTCTACGTTATCTGAAACCGCGACATCATTGCTCAACTGACTTAACCAACAGCGGCAGCACGCCTAACGCTGACGGCACGTTGCGTGCCGCAATCTGGAAAGCGTCGGCGATATAACCAACCGTGCATTTTTACGATGTGCCGGGCGCCACACGCAGTTGGCTCACCGTCCCCAGAATGACCTTGAGCGTTGCCTCCACTACCAACTCGATAGGCAGTTCATAGTGGCTGCGTACCCAGAGCATCCCCGTGTGCATGACCGAACCTGCCAGAGCGGTTCCAACCAATTGCATCTCCCGTGGGTCGTGTGAAGCGATTGGCACCCCGTCACTAGTGAGAAATTCCATCATCAGCGCCGCAAAATCACTCGCCGATTGAAGATACAACGCATCCACGCGCGGGCTGACACCGAGCACTTCACTGTGGGTAATTTTCGCAAACCTGGGGTCCGACATGGCCTCAAAGAAGCACGCCAGGCCAGCGCGTGTACGCGCCTCAACGCCGCCTGGCGCGCCGTTCATCACCCCGTTCAAACGGGCACGGTAGTCACCAATCAGTTCTTCGTAACAGGCCACCAGCAGGTCTTCCAGCGTTTCGAACGACTCGTAGAAGTAGCGATTGGTAAGCCCAGTGGCCGCGATCAGCGTGCGCATGGTGGTGGCGTGGTACCCGACCGTACCGAACAGCTCGATACCTGTTTCAACGAAACGCTGCCGGCGATTGGCCGCACGCTCGCTCACGGCGATACCGGAATAGGTTCTGGAACCCGTGCTTTCGATTGGGGGTGTTGGATTATCAGTCATGGGCGGATCGTACAGATTGACAACACCTGTTGCCACACTCAAAGTAGTGAAAACGACCGTTGTCACAATAAGAGAAAAAACCGATGACCCGCGAACGCCAGAGCCTTACCCCTGTTGATGTCCTGATAATCGGTGCAGGTGTTTCGGGCATTGGCGCCGCGTACCACCTGCACAAGCGCTGCCCTACCCTGACGTACACCATCATTGAAGCGCGAGCCGATCTGGGCGGCACCTGGGACCTGTTCAAGTACCCGGGCATTCGCTCCGACTCCGACCTGTATACCTTTGGCTATGACTTCAAACCCTGGGTGGGTGAGAAAGCCATCGCAGATGGCCCGTCCATCAAGGCCTACATTGCCGAAACAGCCCGTGAGAATGGCATCGAACAGAAGATCCGCTTTCAGCACCGCGTGGTAGATACCAACTGGCTGACAGCCCGGCAATGCTGGGAGGTCACTCTGCGCGAGGAGGTCACCGGCCAAGAGCTGAGTATCGAAGCGCGCTGGTTGTTCAACGCTGCCGGGTACTACCGCTACGACCAAGGCTTTACCCCGGATTTCCCCGACCTGGCGTTGTTCCAGGGGCAGGTCGTGCACCCGCAACACTGGCCGGAAAATCTCGACTACAGCGGCAAACGCGTGGTGGTGATCGGCAGCGGCGCTACGGCTGTCACCCTGGTGCCGGCCATGACCGACAAAGCGGCGCATGTCACCATGCTGCAGCGCACCCCAACCTATGTGTTGCCGGTGCCCTCGAAAGACCCTATCGCCCGGCGGATACGCCCGTTGCTGGGCGACAAGATCGCCCATTCCATGGCACGTCGTTTCAACATCGCCAAGCAGCGGTGGGTGTTCTCGTTCTGCCAGCGCTACCCCAATGCCGCCCGCCGGCTGATCCGCAAGATGAACACGAAAATGCTGCCGGCCAATTACCCCGTGGACGTGCACTTCAACCCGCCCTACAACCCGTGGGAGCAGAGAATGTGTGCGGTGCCGGGTGGTGATCTGTTTCAGGTGCTGGGAAACGGCAAGGCCTCAATCATCACCGACCAGATCGAGCGTTTCACGGCCAGCGGTATTCAACTGCGCTGCGGCGAGCATATCGAGGCCGATCTGGTTATTACCGCGACCGGGCTGAATCTGCTGCCGTTAGGCGGTATACGGCCAAAAATCGATGGCCAGGAGGTGCGCCTGAGCGAGCGCGTGACCTACAAGGGCATGCTGCTGAGCGACGTGCCGAACTTCGCCATCGCCGTCGGTTACACCTCCTCCTCCTGGACGCTGAAAATCGGGCTGCTCTGCGAGCACTTCACGCGCTTGCTCAGCTACATGGACGAACGCGGGTATGCGGTGTGCACGCCCAAAGCCGACCCGACGATGGAAACCGAACCGCTGCTGAACTTCGGCGCCGGGTATGTGCAACGGTCGGTGTCCGAGCTGCCACGGCAAGGCAAGGCCTACCCGTGGACCATGTCGTGGAACTACGCGGCCGACGTGAAAATACTGCGCAACGGCGAGGTCGATCATCCGGCCTTGCAGTTCCAAGCCAAGGCGGTGAACCCATGAGCCTGGCTACCCACATCGAGCAGTTCGCCACCCTGCCCAATGGGCTGCGTCTTTGTTACGCCAGCCATGGCGATGAATCAGCGCCGGTAGTACTGCTGATCGCCGGCCTGGGCGTGCAGATGGTG
Organism: Pseudomonas turukhanskensis; assembly: GCF_027922365.1. GTDB lineage: Bacteria > Pseudomonadota > Gammaproteobacteria > Pseudomonadales > Pseudomonadaceae > Aquipseudomonas > Aquipseudomonas turukhanskensis. The sequence goes on along the minus strand of NZ_BSFN01000016.1, from coordinate 30,506 downwards.
TATTGGCCGGCGGTACTGATCGAGCAACTGGTGACAGCGGGTTATCGAGTGGTTTGCTTCGATAACCGCGACGCCGGCCGCTCCGCGCGCGCAGCGACCCCACACCCGAGCAAATGGCAACAGCTCACCGGCAAGGCGCCGGCAGGCAGCTACAGCCTGGAGGACATGGCGGACGACACTGCCCTGCTGCTCGATCACCTGGGCATCGGCCAGGCGCACCTGGTGGGCATGTCCATGGGCGGGATGATTGCTCAGACCCTGGCCTATCGGCACCCGCAAAAGGCAGCGTCGCTGGTTTCCATATTCTCAACCACCGGTCATCGCAAAGTCGGCCAACCGGCACTCTCAACGCTCTGGCGCATGGCGCGGGCCAAGGCGCCGCGCAACCAGGCGCAAGCGGTAGAAAGCTACCGCAGCACCATGACCCACATCGGCGAGGGCACAGCCCCCGGTGCGCAAGCGCTCTGGGAGAACTACGCCAGCCAGGCTTGGCTGCGCAACGGCGAGCGGGCCGATGCGCGTGCGCTGTTTCGCCAGATCGGTGCCATTCTCAAGTCCGGTGACCGCACGCCACATCTGCGCAGCATTCAGGTGCCCTGCCTGGTCGTGCACGGTGATCAGGATCGAATGGTCCACCCCAGTGGCGGCGTGGCCACTGCGCAGGTAATACCTAATGCCAGGCATGAAGTGATTGCCGGCATGCGCCACGAGATCAATGCCCCTCAAGCGCAGCGCCTGGCGGCGCTGATCCTTCACCACATCGGACAACAACAATGAACATCGACAATCAGGTTGCCGTGCTCACCGGCGCGGCAAGCGGTATCGGCAGAGCCCTGGCCATCGTGCTGGCGGAGCGTGGTTGCCACTTGGCACTGGTCGACCGCGATGAAGCAGGCCTGCGCCAGACCCTGGCCCAGCTTCCACAGCGTGGCCGCACATTCAGTATCCATGTCGTCGATCTGGTGGACCGTCAGGCCATCCGTGATTTGCCCAGCGAGGTGTTGAAAGAACATGCGACCGTGCACCTGCTTATCAACAATGCGGGCGTAGCCGCCGGGGGCACATTCGAGCAGGTGACCGAAGAGGTTTTCGACTGGGTCATAAACATCAACTTCCGGGCCGTGGTAGACAGCACCCGCGCCTTCCTGCCGATTCTGCGCGGCAACCGTGCTCCTTGCCGCATCGTCAATATCTCCAGCCTGTTCGGCCTGGTATCGCCACCCGGCCAAGCGGCCTACAGCGCGAGCAAGTTTGCCGTGCGAGGTTTTTCCAACAGCTTGCGCCACGAGCTGGCCAATACGCCGATCGGGGTAACCGTTGTGCATCCGGGCGGCATTGCCACGTCCATCGCCACCAATGCGCGGGCGCCCGAGGGCATTGACCCGGCGGAACTGGCACGGCAGAAAAAAGCGGCCAACAAGATTCTGCGGATGCCGCCGGCAAAGGCCGCGCAGATTATTGTGCGCGGCATCGAAGGTGATAAGGGGCGCGTGATTGTCGGCACTGACGCGCTGGTGCTCTCCCTTATCGAGCGCCTGCTACCAGTGAGCTACTGGTCTGTTATCGAGCGGTTGATGCCTGCTCGCCCCCGCTGATTTTGGCCAATCGAAGTCAAACCTCGCTGGCCTCCGGCTCAGGGGGTAATCGCCACTTTCAACACGCCGTCGCGCTGGTGTGCGAACAACTCATAGGCAGCTTCGATATCGTCCAGCTTGAAGCGATGGGTCACCAGCGGCTTAAGATCTACGCTGCCGCTGGACACCACTTCCATTAGCCGGCGCATGCGTTCCTTGCCGCCAGGGCACAGGGTGCTAACGATGCTGTAGTCACCCAGGCCGGCAGCGAAGGCGGTGACCGGGATGGTCAGATCGCTGGAGTAAACGCCCAGACTCGACAGCGTGCCACCGGGGCGCAACACCCGCAGAGCCCACTCGAAAGTGGCCTGGGTGCCTAGCGCTTCAATGGCCACATCAGCACCACGCCCGCCGGTGATGGCCATGATGTGCGCCACGACATCAACTTGCTTGAAGTCCACCACATGGGTCGCGCCCATGCTGCGAGCAACGTTCATACGCGCCGGCACCGTGTCGACGCCAATAATGGAGGTAGCGCCCTTGAGTCGCGCACCGGCCACGGCGCACAGGCCAATAGGGCCGAGGGCAAACACCACCACGGTGTCGCCTATTTTTACGTCACCGCGCTCGGCGCCGCTAAAGCCGGTAGACATGATGTCCGGGCACATCAGCACCTGCTCGTCGCTCAGGTGGTCAGGAATGGCACAGAGATTGGCCATGGCATCCGGCACCCGCAGGTACTCGGCCTGGCTGCCGTCGATCAGGTTGCCGAACTTCCAGCCGCCGGTGGCGCGAAAGCCGTGCGGGGTGTCGGGGCCGTCCTGCGAGGCACATCCGCAGAGGCAGGCAAAGCTGTGGCCACTGGGGGTGATTGCGCCGGCAATCACTCGCTGGCCCTCGCTAAACCCTTTGACCTGCGAGCCGAGTTTCTCGATGACACCCACCGGCTCATGGCCAATGGTCAGGCCTTTTTCGACTGGGTATTCGCCACGCAAAATATGCACATCGGTGCCGCACAGCGTGGTGGTGGTAATACGGATCAGGGCGTCGAGGGGGCCGATATCCGGAATCGGTTTATCGGCCAGGATGATGCGGTTCTTTTCAACAAAGACGGCGGCTTTCATAAGCGGCATGGCATCGACTCCAAAGCGAAATGTGCTTCAGATTGTCCCTACAGACTTGCTGGGACATTGATCGAAATCAAACCGATCGGACCACCGCCCAGGCAAAGCCGCCCGTGCGTCGGTTAGCGAGTTATCCACTCAGCGAGGGCAGCATCTGCTAGCGCTCCTCTGCCCGTAGCGCTGCGCTCATCTCGTCACAGCTTTGCGACCAGCCGGTTAGCCACCCAGGCATTTCCACAGACGCTTCCTCCAACCCCAGGTGCCGGGCAAATTCGCCGGGTGCAACACCGCCTTTGGGCGAGCGAAACAGACCGCGCATCACCACCACACCGAGCACACGGCCGTCTTTGACGAAACGGTGCTCCATAAAACTCCACTTGTGATCCCACCCCAGCATGCGCGTGTGGATTTCAAAGCGCTCGAACAGACGCAGCTCCCGGCGGAACTTGCCCCAGGTGTCGCCCACAATCGGCACGGCTTTGTGCTTGAGCGCCACGCGAAACGCGCCACTTCGCAGCACGTAATCCATGCGACCGATATCGGCCAGGGTGAAGTAGCGGCCATTGGTGACATGGCGATTGAGGTCCAGGTCCAGCGGCCAGACGCGCATGCGCACGACTGTGGTGGCCATCGGCTCTACCGGTTTGCGCCAAGGGCGGCGCAGCAGCATCAGGACAAGTCGAAACCAGAGATTCATAAGTACGCCAATCAGTGTGAGTTGGCGGGCATCTTAGGGCGCGGCATTGCGCTACAGTAGATGCACAAATGACTTTTTACATGCGAAATACGCAATAGGGCTGTTATGCACGTTACGTTGCTTTTGGCCGAACACTGCTCGGCCGCCAGCGCCAACATGGCGCTGGAAGTGCTCAGTGCGGCCAACCAATTTGCCGACACCCCGTTTTTTGAAGTGACAGTCGCCTCGTTGGACGGCAGTGACGTGAGCTCACAGGCCGGCCAAGTCATGCAGGTGCAGTGCGCCATGGATGCCATTACCCATACCGACCTGGTACTGATCCCGGGCTTTCTGTTCACGCTAAAACAAGCCCTGCCCGCCTTCCCTGCCTACGCCGCTTGGTTAAACCGCCAGCACGCCCAGGGCGCCGTGCTGGCCTCGATGTGCACGGCGGCATTTGTGCTGGCCGAAGCGGGCTTGCTCAACGGCATTCGCGCCACTACCCATTGGGCCTTCGCCGATCTGTTCCGTCGGCGCTACGAGCTGGCGCTGCTCGATGAGGCGCAGATCCTCTGCGAAGACAACCGCGTTATCACGTCTGGCGGCGCCAGTGCGGCCATGGATTTGCTCCTGCATCTGGTCCGCCGGTTTGCCTCGCTGGAGCTTGCCCAGCAGTGCAGCAAATACCTGCTGGTGGACGCCGTGCGCAGCGAGCAGTCGGTGTACGTGATGTGGTCGCTGCCCAAAAACCATGGCGACGGCGAGATTCTGCGGGTGCAGAACTGGCTCGACGACCACTTCGCCGAGCCGCTGTTGATCGACGAACTGGCCCGGCAATTCGGCTTTGGCGAGCGCAACTTCAAACGCCGCTTCAAGGAAGCCACCGGCTCCACGCCCATAACCTACCTGCAGACCCTACGCCTGGAAAAAGCTAAGCACCTGCTGGAAAACACGCGCATGAGCCTGGACAGCATTACCTACAAGGTCGGGTACGAAGACAGCAACTCGTTTCGCCGGCTGTTTCAGCAGCGCGTGGGGCTGTTGCCGGCGGCGTATCGCAAACGGTTTCAAGTGCGGGTGGGGTGAAGGAAAGGGACTGCTACCAGTAATCTGGTTTTACGATTGCGGGCTTGCTGGGTAAAGGCACTTTCACGGGTAGTTGATGCGCGGCTAGTTCGGCGTCTGAAATATAACGACGCAGCCAATCGGCGTGCTGTTTAAGCGACCCGGGCGGCTCTCGCTGCAATCGCTCAGCTTTTGCGCGGTGAGGAAGAATTACGCCTAGACGAATATGGGGAAAATCCGCGCGTATTGCAGCCAACGCTGGGGCAAGGTCCGAATCACCGGACACCAACACAATGTGCTCAATCTGCAACTGATCTGAGCGACTGGCCGCGCGATACATGCCCAACGCAAGGTTGACGTCTGTTTCCTTCTCATCGAGCTGCCAGATAGCAATCTGGTCCAGACGCGATGCCTGTTGCCCTTCTACAAATCGGGGAGCAAAGCCCTTGGCAAGTCGGTGCGCACCCAACGTGATTGCCACACCTCGCGCCTGCAAAGCGCGAAGGTAGCGGCTCTGTGCATCGTTGGATGCCTGCCCGCGCGTGGCGAGCCGAGCAATGACCGGTGCGGAATAATAGTTGACCGACGACAGCGTGGCTGCCGGATCTTGAATGGCAAGGACCGAATTTAATAACGCTGGCAGGTCCAGCCATTTATGAGGCGAGCCATGAAGCACACCGTAATAGAGGTTGTAGCCGTCGACAAAGAAAGCTGTTCGCACAATTCCTAATCCCTGGAAACGAAAAAACCGGCTTTAGGCCGGTTTTTTCACCCAAGGCTGAAGCTGAACTTAATCGGCTCGCCAAGGGTTGAGTCGTGCGCAAAGTATTCCTTAAACAATCGTCTTGTTCAAGCCTGCTTAATCGCAAGGTCACTCTCAAAAAGGAACACCGTGCGCGCTACAGCGCCTACATGCTGCGCTAAATGCGATAAGTGCGCGAATGGATGAGCCACCCTACAAAGCGCTCACTACAGCGTCGTACAACTTTACGATTTTTCACTCAACTATAGCGACCACGAGCCGCTTGAGTCGGTGACACAGGCAAGCAACGCACTCGCCTAGTAAAAAAACGCTGATGGCGCAGCGAGCGAATCCGAAGCCCGATACTGGCGTTGCAACCTGTTAAACGAGCGATCAATGCTGCTTCCACTGATCTTGTCGTTTTCGCACTACTCCCCTAACTAAAGCGAAAACTGCCACGGGGGTCTTTGTCCGAGTAATCCCCTTCGGTAAACCCACTCTTACCCTTAAGCAGATCGCGACGGATGCGGTCCAGATTCACCATCCGTAATTCGCCCACCGTCACGCTCGGCAACATGCCGATTTCAAGCCAGTTGGCCACCTTCTCGACCGCAATACCTGTCATCGCGGCAAAGGTGCCGACGCCGCAATAGTCGAACTCGGGGCCTGTCGCTTTTTCATTCATGCTCGTTACTCCTGTACGGGTTTTCGTGGGCGAGCGCTTCCGGTGGCATTGGGTTTGGGCCACTATGCTCGACATTTGCCGCTTAAAATGGGCATCTATTACTCAAGAGCAATTGCTACTCACAGCCAAAATCTGAGCAATTGCTACTCAGGAATAAATTTCTATATGAAAGGCTCCGCTGATAGAGCACGCGCACTGTTAAAGACAATCGGCCCTAAGAAAGCCAGTGAACAAGGCGGGGATTACGAGCGCTGGAGGAATGTGAGCAAGGGTGCCGTGAGGGTTAGCGCGGATGAAATAGATGTGTTGGTAGAGCTCTTTCCGCAACACGCGTTGTGGCTGGTAAGCGGCGAGGTTGCACCTGAGATCGGGCAGACCAGCCCTGACCACAGCCAGCCCAATGAAAAATAGCCATCCATCAGTCCTTCTCCCGGACCTGGACCACTCCCTTGCAACCCAACCATAAAAAGACCATATTCGGTCCTCACATCATTCTGGAGCCCTCCATGCGCTACTCATCTCAGGTCAAACCTATTAGTTATCTCAAGGCAAACGCCGCAGAGGTGCTGACTAATTTGGCAGAAACCCGCGAGCCCATGGTTATTACTCAGAACGGTGAGGCCAAGGCGGTTCTGCAGGATGTAGCGTCTTATGAGGAAACCCAGGAAGCCCTAGCGCTTTTGAAACTTCTCGCGCTAGGTAACCAAGATTTTGCTGCCGGCAAGTTCAAGCCCGTAGCAGAGGTGGTTGCACGCCTTCGAGCCAAGAGGTCTGACGCCTAATGGCACCCGTACCAGCAGCGTTCGAAGTTGTGCTTACCAACGGTGCCGAGCGAGATCTCGAGACGATTTACGAATACATTTGCGAAGTCGACTCTGTCAGCAGCGCTAACTACGTGTTGGACGGTTTGACAGACGTGGTAGAAACACTCGCGCGCTTTCCGGATAGGGGCGGCTACCCAAAGGAACTGTTAGCGCTTGGTGTTAAAGAATTCCGCCAAGTTTTCTTCAAACCCTATCGAGCGATTTACCAAACTATCGGTAATCACGTCGTTATTTCCGTTATTGCTGACGGTCGCCGCGATATCTCCACCTTACTCACTCGCCGATTGCTCAGCAGCCTGTAAACAGCTGCCTCTTCTGCCGTCTCAGCTTGCGGATCAGCTGGGTGTGCTGCATTTCAGCAGGACAAATTGCTCTTGAACGATTTTTCTGACCGCTAGGTCAAAATATTATCCGTTCACGCGCAGAGGAAGCCTCCATGCCCCACTTCACCATCCACTACAAATACGACGCCGAACCCCGCACCCACGTTATCGAGCTCAACCAACCTCGGCTGTCGCAGGCCAATGCGGTGCGTCATCTCATCGAACTTCACCATGGCGACGCCGAGAACAGCCTGTTGATGCCGGACGCAGAAGCGAGCGATGCCGAAGTGCTGGAGCAGGCCGAGGTGCTGAAAATCGCCGAGGTGCAGGTAACGGCGAAAGACGCCTGAACCCGCAGCCCGCAAACAAAAACGCCCGCGTTCTGTTGAAGGAACGCGGGCGTTTTTTTGTGGCTGGGGTTTACCAGTCGTAGGTCATGTCTAACGATGCGACGCGGGCCTGGCCGTAGTAGCAGCCAAAGCTGTAGTTACACTCGGAGACGTACTCGCGGTCGAAGATGTTCTGAATGTTCAGGCTGGTTTGCAGGCCGGCCAGGCTGCGGTCCAGGCGCCCCAGGTCGTAGCTGAGGGTGGCGTCGTACACCACGAACGAGGGCACGTCGAAGGTGTTGTACATGTCGCCCGGTTTACCGCCTGTGTAGCGCGCGCCCGCACCAAAGGTGAGGCCGTCGATCACCGCCTGGCTGAAGTGGTAGTCGATCCACAACGTGGCCGAAACCGGCGCCTGAGCTTCGGAGCGGTTGCCCTCTTCACCCCAGTTGCCTTTGGTGTAGAAGGAATCCATGTAGCTGGCGGCGGCCAATACATCGATGTTGTCGAGGCTGGATTTCACTTCCAGCTCTACCCCGCGCGAGCGCACTTCGCCGGACTGGATTTCATAATCCGGGTAGAGCATGTCCATGGTGCGTACGTTCTTCTGTTTCACCTGGTAGACCGAGGCGGTCATCACGGTCTTTTCATACGGCTGGTATTTCACCCCCACTTCGTATTGCTCACCTTCGGTGGGCTCGAAGCTTTTGCCGCCGCGTTGCGGCGCGCCGGTGCCGACGCTGGGCATAAAGGATTCGGCGTAGCTGATATAGGGCGCCAGGCCGAATTCGGTGACGTAGGTCAGGCCGACGCGGCCGGTGAATTTCTTGTCTTTTTGCGTGGTGCGGGTTTCGGCAAGCAGGTCTTTGTTCTGCACTTCGGCCCAGTCGTGGCGCCCGCCGATGGTGAGAATCCAGTTGTTGAGTTTGATCTGGTCCTGGGCGTACAGGCCGGTCTGGCGCACGGTGTCGTCCCATTGGGTGGCCAGCGTGGGTTTGTAGGCAGCCGTGCTGGAGTTGTCGGGGTTGTACAAGTCGACCGGCACGTTATAGGCGTTGTACCCGCTGTATTGACGCTGGAAGTGACGGTAGTCGAGGCCCACGAGGCTGGTGTGCTCCAGCGCGCCGGTGGCGAATTTATATTCGAAGTTGTTATCCAGGGTGTAGGCGGTGTTGTGCTGGCGCCAATCGACCTTGGTGCGGTTGACCTGGGTGTAATCGGTCACGCCGCCGCTATCGGTCACGAAACTGCGCAGGTACAGGCCCTTGTAGCGGTCTTGCACATCGATGTAGCGGGCGCTTTGGCGATAGGTCAGGTTGTCGTTGAAGGCGTGGCTGAGTTCGTAGCCGAACACATACTGGTTGCGCATGTAGTCGTTGTACTGCGAGTCGCCGAAGAACGAATCCCGGTCGATGCGTTGGCCGTTGGGGCCGCGCTTGAGCGAGCCGATCATGGGCATCGATTGGTAGTCGGCCAGGCCGTCGTCGCGTTGGGCCTGGGCGTAAAGCGTGACGGCAGTGGCATCGTTCGGCGCCCAGGTGAAACTCGGCGCCAGCAGCTTGCGCTGGCTGTTGGTGTGGTCGAGCTGGTCGTTGCCTTTTTTCGCCACGGCCACGAGGCGGTAGCTGAACGCCTTGGCGTCATCGAGCGGGCCACTGGTGTCGATGGCGCCGTTCACGCGGTGGTAGCTGCCCAGGCCCAGTTTCACCTGACTGCGCTGCTCGGTGGTCGGCCGCTTGGACACCATATTGACGATGCCGCCCGGTTGGTTCTGACCGTACAAAACAGAGGACGGCCCCTTGAGCACCTCCACACGTTCAAGGGTGTAGGGGTCGATCTGCGGCGCGCCGCCGAGGCTGCCGGCGTAAGGCAGGTAACCACCGTCGAAGTACAGCGGTGTGGGTGCAAACCCCCGGCTGGTGATTTCGTCGGCGATGTTGTTGCGGTCGGTATAACCGTTGACGCCCAAGCCCGGCGTGTAGCGCAGCGCCTGGGTGATATTGCGCGCGCCCTGGGCGGCGATCTGGTCGGCGGTGACAACGTTGATGGTTTGCGGCACTTCGAGAATGGGCGTGTCGGTTTTGGTGGCGGTGGCGGTGCGGGTGGCGACGTACCCGTCCACAGGACCGTACGCCGACTCGCTGTTACCGGAAATATCGGTAGCGCCCAGGCGCAGGCTGTCGCCATCGGCAATCTGGCTCAGCGAGTAGCTGCCGTTGGCCTGCTGCATGGCCTGCAGGCGGGTGCCGGCCAGCAGTTGGCGCAGGGCGCTGTCGGGTGCAAAACGGCCACGTAGCCCGGCCGTTTGTTGGCCGCGGGCCAATGCCGGCTCGAACGAAACAGTGACGCCGGCGGTGGCAGCAAACTGCGCCAGGGCCGTTTCCAGGGCGCCTGCGGGAATGGTGAACTCATACTCTGGCGCCGTCTGCGCCCAGGCGGGCGTGGCCAGGGTGACGGCGCCCACGGGCCCGAGCAAGGCGGCGCCAAGCATGGCGGCGTGCAGCAAAGACAGACGGAAAGCCGGCGCAGCGGCGCGGCTAGCGGTAATGCGAGGGGACATGCGGTTTCCTTTCGCCCTATGGCAGTGGTTGGCGGCGTCTGTGCGCCTCTACCTACCAAGTCGAATAAGAATTGAAATCAACAACACCCCCGGCAAAAAAAGTTTTGCCTTCTCAGGAATCACCGGGGTGCCCTGGCTTGCGCCGTCATTCCCGCGCAGGCGGGAACCCAGAATAATGAGGCGGATATAAATCGGCGGACCGAGGCATTAAACCGCTTCAACACTCGCCCAATACCGACTAAACCGGCGAATCCGCACCGGCAAGGTAGCGGTCAGGTTATCGAGGATGGTGTCGGTATCGCCCAGGTGAAAGGCACCGGATATACGCAAGCGCCCAACGCTGCCATCGCACCCCAGATGGCCGGGACGATAGCGCTGTAGCTCAGCGATAAAATCTTCCAGCGCCCAGTCGCTGACCACCAGCATGTCGCGGCTCCAGGCGTCGATATGGGGAGTGGCCAGCAACACATCACCCAAGCGCTCATCGTTAAAACTCAACTGCTGGCCCGCCTCCACACGTACTGCCTTGCCTGGCAAGCCTGCCGAGCGCACTTCAACCGCATGCTCCTGCACGCTGACCCGTGTTTGGCCCGCCTCGCGCCGCACGACAAAGCGCGTGCCCAAGGCCCGAATGCTGCCCTCCGGTGTGTGCACGACAAGGGGCCGCGCCAGTGCGTCGCGGGCTGTTTCAATCAGTATTTCACCGCTTAGCAGGCGCACGTCGCGCACCTGCGGGCTAAAGCGGATATCCACCGCTGTAGCGGTATTGAGGTGCAGCTCGCTGCCATCCTCCAGACGCAGCTGGCGACGCTCACCCGTACCTGTGCGTTGATCCGCCATCAAGGTCGGCAACCCCGTGGTGTTCCAGGCCAGGGTGCCGGCAGCGCCGGAGGCCAGCAGCAGCGACAGCACCTTAAGCACGTCACGGCGCTTGGCTCGCGCACTGGCCAGGGTTGGGCGCGCTACGGCGGGGTTGATCTGTTCCAACTTGCCTTGCAAACGCCCAAGCCGCTCCCAGGCCTGTGCATGCCGTGGGTCGCGCTCCAGCCAACGGCGATGGGCTTCGCGCAGCGCATCATTCGGGCTGTCGCAACGCAGGTCGACATACCAGCGCGCGGCGGCTTCCAGGGTGGCGTGATCCAGGCTGCTCACGGCTCAGTCTTCCAGCAGCAACAGGCAGTGGGTGAGCGCGCGCACGGCGTGTTTTTTCACGGTGTTGACCGACACACTCAGGCGCCGGCCAATGTCCACGTAACTCAAGCCGTCGAGTTGCGAGAGCAGGAAAATCTCGCGGGTGCGGCTACCGAGGCCGTCGAGCAGACGGTCGATTTCCAGCAAGGTTTCGAGGATCAGCGCGCGGGTTTCCGGCGAGATATCCACAGGCTCGGGAATGGCGGCGAGGGTTTCCAGATACGCCTGTTCCAGCGCTCGGCGGCGGAACATATCGATCATCAGGCTGCGGGCGATGCTGCTGAGATAGGCGCGCGGCTCGCGTAGCTCAGAGGCCTTGCGCAGGGTGAGCACGCGAATGAAGGTGTCCTGCGCCAAGTCGGCCGCGTTCTCGCTGCAGCCCAGTCGTTTTTTCAGCCAGCCGCACAGCCAGTTATGGTGATTCTCGTAAAGCGAATGCACGGCGGTTTGCAGTGAGAGGTCGGCGGATGACATGCGTTAAAACCAAAGACTTTCATTTGATAATTAATCGCATCTTCAAGTAGCCGTGTCATTTTGGCAAGCCGGCCCCTCGCAATGGCCTCAGGAAGTTGGCGTTCCACCCTTGCCGTCCCGCTCGCTATCCCACCAGCGCATCACCTGCTCGCCAAACTCCGGCGGGGCTTTGCGACCGAAGCGACGGGCAAGGTCCCGATCGGCTCAAGCGAAACTACGCATAAAAGGTTCAGCCGACCTATTCAACGCGCTCACCACATGAGGCACTTGCTGACAGAGTTCGGGGAAACGCCCGATAACTGTCTTGTAGGCAGCCAGCAAGTGGCGAATCCGTTCGACCGGGTTTGCAACTTCACAGGTTACGGCAAAGTCCAGCAGTCCTTGGCGTGAGGCGAACAGGCTTTTATTACCAACCAGATCTAGCGCCAGCACATCCTGCTCGATATACGCCGTGGTGTTAACGATGTCGTAAGCCGGTGCCAGTCGAGCATCGTGTTGGCCAGGCTCGGAATAGAGCAGGCCAAAGTTCTTCAAGTGCGCATCACCATTGCCGACGATGCAACTGAGGGCGACGCTGTCGAACAACTGCCTGAGGGAAATGTTTATCTGCTCTGGAGGGCAGTACAGGCGTACGGCTTTGGCGATCGCCGAGTAACTCTTGCTGTATTTCTTTTCAGCAGAAAGCCCCATCAGCACTGCCATGTCCTCGAACCCCAGCGGATTGAGTGCGTCGTCACGATCAAAGCGGCGCATCACAAACAACTTGGCGTTATCCGACAGATAGAACTCCGGCACCGGCATGCCTGCTTCTTTGGCAATAGACATGCAAAGAAACTCATTGATAGCCAAGCCGGGGAATTCGTCTCGGCCACTCTTGATGATCAGGTCTGAGGTTTTCGAAGTGAACTTCTGTTCATCGACGTCCGGTCTTTCCGGCACCAGGACTTTGGGCTGAACCCCGGAAATACCCGCTCGCAGAATGTAGCGGTCAACCAGCTCGGCAAACAGGTCCTCGGTGCCATCCCAACGCAACACGCTTTCCAGGGTTTCACCTGTAAACGGCTGTGGGTTAAGCCAATTCTCAAGCTGTTCGGAATGTACAAATACCCGTCCAATCGGCGCATTGCCCCCAGATAAGGCAAGCAAAAGCATCGGATCGACATCAACGGTTTTAGCCAGGCGATTGCGTAGCTGCTCCAGCACATAGCCTTCAGGCAGGTTCATCTGAAACACAGGGTGCAATTCTCGGTGCCGGTACTCGCCTACCCGAACCGGCATCAACAAACTGATTGCGGTATTGGCAGCGCCGCCATCCTGATAACGAAACAGATAGTTTTCGTCGTGAAAATATAGCCGACCACTGTCGCCCTGCGGGCAACCCACGTTGAGGGCCGAGAGCTTCATTCGAACAACCCCTGCACGTCATCCAGCGTTGGCATCACCGCAGGCGTTAATTGCACCTCACAATCCAGCGCCGATAAAGCGCGGGCGTACGCACCAACGTTGACCGACTCGTCACCACGTTCTATCGCCACTATTTTTTGTCGAGGCAACCCTGCAAGGCTGGCGAGCGCAGCTTGGGTGTAGCCGCGTGCCAGCCGTTTTTTGCGAATCTGCGCGCCAATGCGCTGCGTGAGAAGATCGGGCGACATGTCTCGTATTCGTGACTTGTTAAATTAAAAGTAACTTATACGAGACATTGCGATGCGTCAAAGTTACTTTTCGCTCTACCGGCGCACGCACTTCATCTCTGGCGCCTCATACCCCCACACCACTGTCGCCCCGCCCTCGTGTTCCCACAACGACTCATTGCGGCCCTGGTATTTGCTGCCACTGGCGGCGGGCTGCGCGTACATCAACGAGGTGCTGTCGCCCAACTCGGCGATCAGGGTCGGCGGTTCGGTGGCGTAGAAGGTGGCGATCACTTGCTTGGCGGGCTGGTTGTCGCAGACAAAGCGCACCGGGCCCTTGCCTGCCACCAGTTGGTAGCGGGCTTGCAGCTCGGCAATGCGGCGCTGGTATTCGTCGGCCACGCATTGAGGTTTGTCGTCAGCCTTCCAGCATTCGTCACGGCCTTTAAGCCAGCCGCGTTGCTCAGCTTTCAAGGTGGGCGGTTTTTCGTTTTTGGCCTTGGCCTGCGCTTGCTTGTACACCTTGGCCAGTTGGTCGTCCTGGGCGCTGAGTGCCGGGGTTTTGCACACCAGCTCCTCGATGCTGCCGGCAGCGGCTTTGCTGCAGTCGAACGACGCGGCCTGCGTCAGTCCGCTGAACAGCGGGCAGAGCAGGCCCGCAACGGTCAGACTAAAAAATCGATTTGGCATTGGGTTCAATCTCCGAGTGGTGTACACGACAACCTTTGCGGTTACGGATCTCCTGGTCACTGGGGCGCTGGTGTTCAAACTCGAACACGCCGTCGCTGTACAGAATCAGGTAGCCCCATTCCAACTGCATTTCTTCCTGCCCCGGTAGCGGTGGTTTTGCCCACCAGGGTTCACGGCTGACGATTGTGCGCATTGCAGGTCCCCCACGAGTCTGGCCGACGGCAACAGGCGTTCGACACCTATACCGTAGTTTCTTCTCCCTCGCTGTCACGCCAGCCTGAGCAATTGCCCGGGCCATCGGGCCTGTGCAGTTCTGCAAAGTGGCCGTGCAGCCCTGTCTATTCCGCCGTTGCGTGCCCCACGCCATCATTTGCTCACGGTCTGACACACAGCGCAGACCAAACCTGATGCACACCTAATTCAGTCATTCAAACCTTCAAGGAGCTTCACCATGAAACTGCAAAAAACGCTGATCGCTGCCGCTATGACCCTGTCCTTTAACGCCGCCTTCGCCGCAGGTAGCCCGGGCGTGGAACAAGACACCCAAGCCTTTTTGCAGGCCCTGGAAGCCGGTGGTGGCAAACCACTTGAGCAGATGACGCCCAAAGATGCCCGCGCTGTACTGACAGGCGCCCAGGCTTCGGTGAAGTTCGATTTCTCTGATACCCAGGTACAAGACAAAGTCATCAACGCTGACGGCCAGAGCATCAAGCTGACCATCGTTCGCCCGGCCGGCGCCACCGGTACCCTGCCGGTGTTCATGTTCTTCCACGGTGGCGGCTGGGTGCTGGGCGACTACCCAACCCACGCTCGCCTGATCCACGACCTGGTGGTCAATTCCGGCGCCGTGGCGGTGTATGTCGATTACACGCCATCCCCTGAAGCCCACTACCCCACCGCCATCAACCAGGCGTATGCGGCAACCAAATGGGTGGCTGAGCACGGTAAGGAAATCAACGTTGATGGGGCGCGTCTGGCGGTCGCCGGCAACAGCGTCGGCGGCAATATGACGGCAGCTGTGGCGCTGATGGCCAAAGAGAAAGGCACGCCGAAACTGCGCTTCCAGGCCCTGCTGTGGCCGGTGACCGACGCCAATCTGGAGACCGGTTCCTACAACCAGTTTGCGCAGGGTCACTTCCTGACCAAGCCGTTGATGAAATGGTTCTGGGACAACTACACCACGTCGGCCACCGAACGTGCCGATATCCACGCCTCGCCGCTGCGGGCCAGCCTGGAGCAACTCAAAGGCCTGCCGCCTACCCTGATCCAGACCGCCGAATTCGACGTGCTGCGTGACGAAGGCGAAGCCTATGGTCGCAAGCTCGATGCCGCCGGCGTGGAAGTCACCACCACGCGCTACAACGGCATGATCCACGACTTCGGTTTGCTCAACCCGCTGGCCCATATCAGCGGTGCCAAATCGGCAATGCTGCAAGCCGGTAGCGAACTGAAAAAACACCTGCAATAAGCCCAAGAGGCGCAACAAAAAGCCGCCAGCGTAGTATGCGCTGGCGGCTTTTTTTATTGGAAAGCGACCGGTATTTGTTAACCCTTGATCACGCCGTGAATTCGTTCGAGCAACGCATCAGTGGCTGCAACCAACTCATCCAAAAGAGCCTCATCGACGTCCATGTAACCCTCGTACTCGGCCAGATTTCTTCGGCTATGGCAGAGCGCGAATAAACGCACCTGGCCTCTGCTCATGTCTAACGTGTGAGCCAGACACTCGAACACCAGATAGCGGCGATCAGAGCGATAACCCTGCAGCCGCATTGCCGTCAGGGCCAGGGCATGAGCAGCGTTATAGGCAAGGTCAAAGCGACTGGCGAAAGACAGCGCGCTGTTATGCGCATCGTGCAATCGGTGCGCTGCCGAGCGCACCAGTCCTTCACATTCTCTGCGATCCACAGGCTCCACTTTCAGCCCGCCACTGCGCACCAGGTTCTCCAGATTGTCATTACTTCCCACCCCGCTCCTCCTCCGGGTTGCAACCTAGCAGATCGATTTTTTCCTGCTGCTCTACCCGAATGACAAACGCGTTGCCGACGGCTTTCTTGCTCTGCCACTCGGCAAGGGTATGGAGCATGGGATTGATGGTGCGCCCGAGTTGTTCTTCCACGGGAAGCAGACGCGCCATGACATCGCTGTAGCTGAGGTGCTCGCCGATCAACATAAGGTCAATGTCACTACCTGCATGGTCACTGCCTTTGGCGATGGAGCCATACACGAACGCCCACTGTACCTGCTCCGCAAAGGGTGCCAGCGCTACACGCAATTGCTCGGCGACGCCAAACGTCTTGCGCACGATTCCCAGAAGCTCAGCGTAAATAGGACATTGCGCGTTGGCCTGGTAGTGCGTCTGGTTGCCTTGACGGCTAAGCGTCAGTATTCCCGCACTGTGCAAGCGCTCCAGCTCACGCATAAGGCTGCCTTTGCCCACCTGTGCCCAGCGCGCGATCTCGTTGGTGTAGAACGTCTGGTCCGGCTTTCCATACAGCAAGCCCAGAACCTTCTGCTGAGTTGCAGAGAAAAGCGCTTCGCTCAGAGAAATAGACATGACGCCCTCAATCGGTCCCAAAAAGGGAACGATAGGTCCTTTTTTGGGACCGATCAACCACGAAGCAATCAACTGCGGCGCGCGGATGCCATCATGTGCGCTGCAACCAACTCAAAAACTTGCCCTTCTTCACCTCTGCCGGCTTCTGCAGCAGCAACGACTCGGAGGCAGTGGTACGGAACGCATGCAGTTTCTTAAGGGCGTTGGAGACTTCTGTGCTCTCTTGCAAGCAGTGCTGGATATGCTCTTTGTCGATGAGGTAAATCACTGCCGAGCTTAAGGTGGTAAAGCGCCCGTGGGACGGTACACCGCTGGTGATGCCTTCTTCGCCAAGAACTTCCCCAGGGCCCATGCGCCCGGCTTCGACAAATTCGCCCTGGGCGTTGTGCACGGCGGCCGACACCACACCGGTGCCTATCACCATAAGGTGCTCGGCGACCTCGTCGAACTCCAACACCACCTGCCCGGCGATATAACGCTGGGCGAGCATGTTCTGACTGAGCTCGTCCTTCTGTTCGCTACTCAGGGAGCGGAAAATCTTCACGTCGTCCAATACGCTGCGCATCCGGCTGCGCGGCGCTTCGCCACTGCGCTGCACACCGGCCGCTTCGAGCAGGCGGTGGGCGAGGTCGAACATCAGGTTGCGCACTTCGGCGCTGTTCTGGCCGGTGGCGATAAAGCCGCTGGCTTCGTATTCCACCGCCTCCAGATCGGAGCCTTTGATCGAGACCTTGCCCGGCGGCTTGGGTAACAGGGCACTGACGCCTTGCAGGGTTTTTTCCAGGGCTTCGATCACCACCCGCGGACGCACGGCGGCCGGCACGCTGATGCTGATGGACACGCCCTGGGTGTTGGCGGCGCGGTTGAAGTTGATGACCTTGGCCTTGGCCGCCACCGAGTTGGGAATCACCACCGTGCTGCCCTGAGCGGTGCGCAGGTAGGTAGCCCGCCAGTCAATTTCAGTCACCTGGCCTTCGACCCCGTCGATGCTGATCCAGTCATCCAGCCGGTAAGGTTTGGTGGTGTTCAGCACAATGCCGGAGAACACATCGCTCAGGGTGCTCTGCAGGGCCAGACCGACGACGATGGCAACCACGCCGGATGTGGCCAGCAAGCCTTTCACCGGCAGTTGCATCACATAGGCAGCTGCCGCGACGGCGGCCAGCAGAAAAATCAGCGCACCCAGTACGTCCTGCAACAGCCGCCCGGTGTGGCCGCTGCGTGGCATCAGCACCACGCCCATCACCACCGTGGCGGTGCGGGCGAGCAGCAACCACCAGGCAATGCCCAGAATCGAGCCCAGCATATTCAACGCGGGTGATGACCAGGGCGGCGGCAGCAACGGGCTCAGGCCTGCTTCAACAATCACCACGCTGTAGGTGAGAAAAAACACCACCCGCAGCACCACGCGCCAGAGCTTGGCGTCGGCCGGCAACAGGCGCCAGGCAGCGATATCCACCAGCAACAAGGCCGTGGCGATAAGCAGCAGGTGACTGTTGATCAGCTCGAGCATGGGACGTCCTGTGGTTACAGCGGTGGTGTGGGCTTGCGGCACTCGCCGCGCAGGCGCACGGCATCGTTTTCGAAAATCTCTTTCAACCAGTTGCCGACCGCCTGAAAGCGGCCGATGCGCCCGGCATCGCGGTGGCTGAGCAACCATACCTCACGGTGCACTTCCACATCCTCACTCAAGCGACGTAGACCGATGCGATCTCCGAGCAAACAGGGCAGCAACGCCAGGCCCAAACCCGTTTCGCAGGCATTGACCAAGGTGCTTACGCTACTGACCCGCAGCGGGTAATGCGCCAGTGGGGCGATGTCCCGCAGCCAGCGCATCTCGGCCATTTCCGCTAACTCTTCGCCGTAAGCCAACCAAGGCTGGTCGCACCACAGATCACGGGGAATGTCGGCATAGCGCTCGGCGCCATACACGGCAAAGCCCAGATCGCCGACCTTGCGCATCACCAGCGCGGCATCGTCTTGCGGGCGGGCCAGGCGCAACGCGAAGTCCGCCTCGCGGCGGGTGAACGACAGCGCCTGATTGGCCACCAGCAATTGCAGCTGCAGCTGCGGGTGGCACTCCATCAAGGCGGGCATATGGTCGACCAGCCAGTGGCTGAAGAGAAAGTCGATGGAGGTAATGCGCACCGGGCCGGCCACGCCGTCGGCTTCGCTGCAGGTGTCCACCAGCATGCTTTTCACATCGCCGAGCACCCGCTCGGCATAGTTGAGAAACACCGTGCCGGCTTCGGTGGGGTGGTAGCCGGCGTTGTCGCGGATAAACAGTCGACGCTGCAAGGCTGCTTCGGCCGCCGCCAGGCGCCGGCTCATGGTCGAGGGGTCGATACCCAGCGTGCGCCCGGCGGCACTCATGCTGCCTTCACGGGCCAGGGCCAGCAGCAGCGGAATGTCATTCCAGTCGAAATTCGCGGCATTGGAATCCACAGGCGCTCCTTATCCTCAGGTCGAGGTGACAGACAAACCCTCATCGTCACCGCCGGTTAGCGCACAAGCATAGAATTCTGGTGCTCACCTGGGAAAGGAATTTGCGGGGATTGTGTGGACTGTGCGCCACCGTCATCCCCGCGCAGGCGGGGATCCAGAATGTTGCGTCGTACACACAATTGAGTCTTTGCCGGGAGTCTGGCTCCCCGCCTTGGCGGGGAAGATGGAGTCACAAAGTAAGACTTGGTTTTTAATCGCTACGCGCCCGCCCCATAAACTGCTCAGCCAACAACTGCAGGTGCTCGGCCAGCCCCGCCACATGCCCGGCCGCCGTATGGCTGCGGTGGCTGGCCTGCACGTTGTTATGCGTCGCCAGGTTAATGCCATCGAGGTTGCGTTGAATGCTGTCGCCCACCGCACTTTGCTCCTCCACGGCAGCGGCGATATGCACGTTCATATCGCTGATTTCCCCCACGCGCTGGTTGATGTCGCTGAGCGCCCGTGCGGCCAGCACCATTTGCTCGACGCTGATTTTCGCCTCGACGTGGCTGCTCTGCATGGCCGCCACCGCGCGTTCAGTCGCCGCGCGCAGGGTGTCGATGGTGCCTTTGATATGCGCCGTGGACTGCTGAGTGCTGGACGCCAGTGCCCGCACCTGATCGGCCACCACGGCGAACCCACGCCCGGCATCACCAGCACGGGCGGCTTCGATGGCAGCATTCAAGGCCAGCAGATTGGTCTGCTCAGCAATGCCCTGGATGACCGCCAGTACCTGGTCGATTTCCTGGCTGTGGCGTTGCAGTTGGTGAATGGCGCCGTCGGCCTGCTGCACTTCTTCAGCCAGGCTGACGATATGCCGCCGGGTGCGTTCCACCAGGCTGAGCCCGCTGGCGGCCTCCTGATCGGCCACGCTGGCGGCACTGGCCGTGAGCTGCGCACTGCGCGCCACGTCTTGCACACAGCTGGCCATTTCGCTGATGGCGCTGGCCACCTGCGCGGTTTCGTCCTGGTGCTGGAGCGTAGCGGTGTTGCTACACGCCACGGCGGCCACCAGGTCACTGGCTTCCTTATGCAGGCGCCGGGCGGAATCGGAAATACGCGCCACCACGGCGCGGTGTTCGGCACTGAGCATATGCAGGGCGAAATCGATCTGGCCGAACTGGTCCTGCCGGCCGGTGTACAGCACCTGGCTCAGCGGATTCTCCGCCAGGTTGCTGGCTCGCTTTGCCAGGCGGTCCAATGGCGCCAGGCCCATGCGCAGGGTCAGGTACAACGCCAGGCTCAGCACACCGGCAGAACCAGCTGCCGTCAGCCAGGGCAGTGCGCCGCTCGCCGCCAACAAGGCAAAGCCCGCGGTGCAGGTGGCGGCGCCCGTCAGGCTGAGCCGCTGGCGCACTGACAACACCGACCGGCGTAGCGCGCGAGGCTGTTTGCCGGCTTCCAGTTGCCGATACAGGTCCTCAGCCGCCGCCTTCCACTGCGGCAACGGTTCGCTGCGAACCGATTGATACTCCACTACCGCGCCATTGCGCAGTACCGGCGTGGCATAGGCGCTCACCCAATAGTGGTCGCCATTTTTGCAGCGGTTTTTCACCATCCCCATCCACGAGCGCCCGCTCTTCAACGTGGCCCACATATGTTCGAACGCAGCCGGCGGCATATCCGGGTGGCGCACGATGTTATGGCTGCTGCCCAGCAGCTCGTGCTCGGCAAACCCGCTGATCTGGATAAAGGCCGGGTTGACGTAGGTAATGCGGCCCTTGGGGTCGGTGGTAGACAAGATGCTGGCGTTGGCGCCCACCTCCACTTCGCAGCCACTGACCGGCAGATTTATTTTCATGGGAAGACCTCGGTGGCGAAAGAAAAACGCTGCAAGCCCGACAAACTGCGGGCAATAAAAAACGCCGTGTTGGCCCGCTCAAAAGAGCAGACCATCACGGCGTTAGGGGTGCGGGCCTCCCTGGCCAGTGGTTGGCAGTTACAAGGAGCGAGCGTGCGCTCGCTAGGGAAAACCCGGGCCGAACACATGGTGAGAAGCACCAACCTGAATACGTGGCGCGCTATGTATCACGCGGTTCAGGTGGTGCTTGTTGATGCAAGTCAGACGATTCAGGCGATGCAGTAGGACAGCGCTTAGATCAGTGCTGCAAGCGGTAACCGGTGCGGAATATCTGCCCAACGATCACGATGCACACCAGCAAAAAGCCGAGCAGAAACGCGACATCCACCATGGGGTTGAATTCGGTGACATCGAAAAACGCCCAGCGAAACGCGTCTACCAGGTACACCACCGGGTTGAACAGGCTGATGGTCTGCCAGGTCGGCGGCAGCATATTCAGGGAGTAGAAGCTGCCACCCAGAAAGGTCAGCGGGGTAATCACCAGGGATGGCACCACTTCCAGCTTGTCCCAGCCGTCCACGCACAGGCCGACGATAAAGCCGAGCATGCTGAACGACACCGCGCACAGCAGCAGAATGAAAAACGCCCAGAAGGGATGCGCCACTTCATACGGCACAAACACCCGTGCAGTAATCAGAATGGCAGCGGCCAGCACCATCGACTTGACCACTGCCGCGCCGACATAGCCGAACACGATCTCGGTGGGCGACAAGGGTGCCGACAGAATTTCGTAAATAGCCCCGGAGTAGCGCGGCATGTAAATGCCGAACGCCGCGTTGGAAACGCTCTGGGTGAGCACCGCCAGCAGGGTCAGGCCCGGCACGATAAAGCTGCCGTAAGGGATGCTGCCAATTTCGGCCATGCGCGAACCGATGGCCGAACCGAACACCACGAAATACAGCGCTGTTGCCAACACCGGCGCCGCCAGGCTCTGCATCAGGGTGCGCACCGAGCGGGCCATTTCAAAACGGAAGATGGCGTGGATGGAATAGAAATTCATGCAGGCTTTCTCAGCAGTTCCACAAAGATATCCTCAAGGGAGCTTTCGGATGTGTGCAGGTCTTTGAAGTCGATATCGTTGGCGGCCAGGCGCCGCAGGAAGTCGGCAATGCCCTGGTTATCGCGGGCCACATCCAGCACCAGCTCGCGGCCCTGGTCCACCAGCTCCACGGGAAAGCCGGCCAGGTCGGCGGGCAATTGGGTAAGCGGCTGCTGCAATTGCAGGCGCAATTGACGACGCCCCAGGCGGGCCATCAGGTCGGTTTTGTTTTCCACCAGCAACAGGCGGCCATCGCTGATGACGCCCACGCGGTCAGCCATTTCTTCGGCCTCTTCCAGGTAATGGGTGGTAAGCACGATGGTCACGCCCCGGTCGCGCAGGCGACGCACCATTGCCCACATATCGCGTCGCAGTTCCACATCGACACCCGCCGTGGGCTCATCGAGAAACAGCACCTGCGGCTCATGGGCCAGGGCCTTGGCAATCATTACCCGGCGACGCATACCGCCGGACAACGTCATGGTGGCGTCATCGCGTTTGTTCCACAGTGAGAGGTCGCGAAGGATTTGCTCCAGCAACTTCGGCGCCGGCGGTTTGCCGAACAGGCCACGGCTGAAGCGCACGCTGGACAACACGCTTTCAAAGCCTTCATTGACCATTTCCTGCGGCACCAGCCCAACCTTGGCGCGCGCTTCGCGGTACTGGCGCGGCAGCTCATGGCCATCGATATGAATGCTGCCGCCCGTGGCTTTTACAAGCCCGCAGACCGCGCCAATGAGGGTGGATTTGCCGGCACCATTGGGGCCCAGCAGGGCGAAGATTTCGCCGTGTTTGATATCCAGATCAATTCCGCGCAAGGCCTGATGGCCATTGGCGTAGGTTTTTTCCAATCCCCGCAGGGATATAGCGTTACTCATGCAGCATCACCCAGGCATTCAGTAATTTTGCTGCGCAACCAGCGTTGCGCAGGGTCCATATCCTGGGTCGCTCCCCAGGCCATGGACAGATCATAAACCGGCGCCTCGAAGGGCAGTTCGTCTACGCGCAACCCTCCGTTGGACGTCAGCGCGGCGGCGGCATAATCCGGCACCGTGGCCACCATTTGCGTGCCGGGCAGCAACTGGCTCAAGCCGTAGAACTGCGGCACCGCCAGTTTCACCTGACGTTTGCGCCCGCGCTTGGCCAGCTCTTCATCGATAAAGCCACTGAGGTCACCGGCGAAGGTCACCAGGGCATGGGGGCGCTCGCAATACTCGTCCATGGTGATCGGCGTGGTGCCGGCATCGCCGCGCACCATCACCGAACGGCTGCGGCGCAGGGTTTTGCATTTAGCGTTGGCAGGCAGGTCGCCCACATAGCAAATGCCCAGTGACACCTCGCCCGCCGACAGCTGATTGCAGATCGACAGGTAATGGGTGCGGCGCACCACAAGCGTTACATGGGGCGCTTCCACACTGAGTACGCGCATCAGCTGCGGCAACAGCCCAAGCTCGACGTCATCGCTCAGGCCGATGCGGAATACTTCACGGCTGGTGCAGGGGTCGAATTCAACGCTCTGCCCTATGGCCGAGGAAATGGTGTCGAGGGCTGGGCGAAGCAGGGTTTCCAGCTCGATGGCGCGCGGTGTGGGCTCCATGCTGCGGCCGACACGCACGAAAAGGGGGTCGTTATACAGGGTACGCAGCCGGCCCAGCGCAGCACTGACCGCCGGCTGACCGAGAAAAAGACGCTCCGCCGCGCGGCTGACATTGCGCTCGATCATCATCATTTCGAAAACGATCAGCAGATTGAGGTCTACGCGGCGAAGGTCGATTCGGTTCATGGCTGTTGCTCCCTGTGGTGTGGGAGCAATCATCTGCCGGTTGGCCGTGTCTGAGAATAGACAGGGCTGCAAAGGGCCTGTGCACAAATGCAAAGGCCGAGATCAGTTCTCGGCTTTGTCTTTGGCAGTTTCCAGTTCTTTCATGCGTTTATCGTAGATATCGCAGTGGCTGGCCTTGTCGGCAGACTTGGTCTTGAGGTTCATGTCCTCGATTTCGTCGTTGATCTCTTTGGCTTTCTGCGGATTCTGTTCGGTGAGCTGATGCACTTTGGCCGCCAGTTGCTGGGCCTTCTGCTCGGCTTCTTCGGGCGTACAGCTGGCCCAGGTGGAACCGGCGGCAAGCAGGGTAGCGGCGGCGGTAATGCTTAATAGCAGTTTCATGATCCTGTCCTTTTGGCGCTGTGGCTCTCGTTCGGTTGAGGGCACAGGCAGCCTATAGTTCAGGTAAAACGACAGAGCACAGTTCACCGTCATTGCGGCGCAGGCCGCAATCCAGAATCTGGCGGCCGGCCAAACGTCGCGAAACATCCAACGCTTTGGGTGCCCGCCTTCGCGAGGAAGACGGTGGAAATACAAAAATCCCCGCCAGTGGGTTTAACACTGGCGGGGTGCGCTTACCCTTCCATCAATGCCCTTCAGACGCGTTGAACATGGTCTTGGCATAGATCAAGCCCAGGCCGTAAGCACCACCGTAGGCGATGGAGTTTTTCACGGTTTCGTCGTAGGTCTCGCCACGGGCCCAGTCGCGTTGCAGTTCGAGCAGGTATTGCAGCGAGGTCATGGGGCGGGCGCCCAGTTGGATCATGCGTTGAATCGCCATTTCATGGGCTTCCACCGATACGTCGCCACAGGCGTCGGCGATGAAGTACACCTCAAAGCCCTGGTCCAGTGCCGACAGTGCCGGGCCAACGATGCACACCGATGTCCAGAGGCCGGCCAGGACGATTTTCTGTTTGCCGGCAGCGTTCACTTCTACCGCAATGCGCTCGTCTTCCCAGGTGTTCATGCTGGTGCGGTCGATGATGGTGTGGTCGGGAAATGCCGACTTGATTTCATCGAAGATCGGCCCGGAAAAGCTTTTGGCGGCAACCGTGGTAAGGATGGTGGACACCTTGAATTCACGAGCTGCGTTGGCTACCAGCGCGGCGTTGTTGCGCAGGGTTACTGCATCAATCGACTTGGTGGCAAAAGACATCTGCGACTGGTGATCGATCATGATCAGGGTGTGATCGTCGTGGTTCAGGAGGGTCTTGGCTGGAGCTGCTTTTGCGATTGCCATGGGTAAATTTCCTTTTCAGTTTTAATGGTGTGAGTAACGGGTTTATTTGCAGTCGTTGGTTTGTTTGCAAACCGTGGAGCCATGATGACCCGTTGCTGAAAAGCGCGGAATAGACAGGGTTGCACGGCCACTTTGCACAAATGCAAAGGGCCTGGATGGACGATTTGTGCGTAGAAAATGACAACCAGATGAAGCGTGGCGGATATCCGTTGCACAGATATTCGCCCCACGGATTTGCGTTAGAACAAATCCAGCTGGCCGCCCACCAAGGTGCCGAAGTCGTCGTCGACAAAGGGCAGAATCGCATCCGCCACCGGCTGCAGTTGGCGGGTGAGGTAGTGGTCGTAGTCGATGGGCGAGGTGATGGCTTCCAGCGGCTGAGGACCTGCCAGCGTGATCAGGTAGCTGATCCAGCCACCGCGTTGGTATTGCCGGGGCCGCCCCTGCTCAGCGTTGTATTCATCGGCCAGCCGCGCCGCCCGCACATGCGGCGGCACATTGCGTTCGTAGTCGGCCAACGGGCGGCGCAGGCGTTTGCGGTACACCAGTAAATCGTCGTGCTCGCCGGCCAAGGTGGCCGCCACGTAGTCGCGCACATAAGCCTGATAGGGCTGGCGGCGAAAAATGCGCGAATACAGTTCCTGTTGGAACTGCTGAGCCAACGGCGACCAGTCGGTACGCACGCTTTCGAGGCCCTTATAGACCATCTGCTCGCCCATCAACCCCGCGTAGCGCTTCTTGCTGCCCTCCTCCGCACCACGGATGGTCGGCATCAGAAAGCGGCGGAAGTGGGTTTCGTACTGCAACTCCAGCGCGCTGGTCAGCCCGAACTCGCGTTGCAGGTGTTCACGCCAGAAGTCGTTGACCATTTGCACCAGCCCCCGGCCGATAACGCCGGCCTCGTCTTCACCGTGCTCGCGCCCAAGCCAGACGAAGGTGGAGTCGGTGTCGCCATAGATCACGGTATGGCCCTGAGCCTCGATCAGCTCGCGGGTTTTATGCATGATCTGGTGGCCACGCAGGGTGATGGACGAGGCCAGGCGCGGATCGAAGAACCGGCAACCACTGGAACCCAGTACACCGTAGAAGGCGTTCATGATGATTTTCAGCGCCTGCGACAGCGGCTTGTTGCCCTCGCGCTTGGCCTGCTCGCGCCCCTCGGCGACGCGCGAAACAATGGCCGGCAAACAATGCCGCTCGCGGGAAAAGCGCGCCCCACGAAAGCCCTCGACGCTGGCACGTTCATCAGGCTCGCGCAGCCCTTGCACCAAGCCCACCGGGTCGATGAGAAAGCTGCGAATGATCGAGGGGTACAGGCTCTTGTAATCCAGCACCAGCACCGACTCATACAGCCCCGGTTGCGAGTTCATGACAAAACCACCGGGGCTGGCCTCGGGCGGTTTTTCGCCGAGGTTAGGCGCCACGAAGCCCTGACGGTGCATCAGCGGCATATACAAATGGGTGAAGGCCGCCACCGAGCCGCCACTGCGGTCAGCCGGCAACCCGGTGACGCTGGCACGCTCCAGCAAAAAGCTCAGCAGCTCGGTCTTGGCGAAGATGCGTGTGACCAGTTCGCAGTCCTTGAGGTTGTAGCGCGCCAGGGCGGGCTTGTCCTCGGCGAACATGCGGTCGATTTCGTCCATGCGCTGGTAAGGCGTGGAAATATCCTTGCCCTCGCCGAGCAAAGTTTGCGCCACATTTTCCAGGCTGAACGAAGGAAAACTCCAGGTTGCCGAACGCAACGCTTCGATGCCGTCGATGATCAACCGGCCGGCGGCCTCGGCAAAAAAATGATTGTTGCGGCTGCCATGTTCACGCCAGCCCATGGCCTCGCCATCGCGGCCCAGGCGTAGCGGCACTTGCAGTTTTTGCGAGTGCTCAAGCAACACCCGCAGGTCGAACTGCACCAGGTTCCAGCCAATGATGGCGTCCGGGTCGTGGGTGGCCAGCCAGGTGTTCAGGCGCTCCAATAGCTGAGCGCGGGAGGCGCAATACTCCAGGTCGAAAACCACCTGGCTGTCATCGGCGTTGGCCGGGCCGAGCATATACACCTGGCGCTGGCCGCAGCCTTCAACGGCAATGGAATACAGCTCGCCATGGCGGGTGGTTTCGATATCCAGCGAGCACAGCCTGAGCTGCGGACGGTAATCGGGCGCAGGTTTCAATTGGGCGTCATCGAAACCGCCTTGCCCATCCGGGGTGCCGGAGAACAGCACCGGTGCGGTGATAAAGCGCTCCATCAGATAGCGCTCGGGCGGCCGCACATCGGCCTCATACACGTCCACGCCGACACTGCGCAGCAGCTTGTCGATGTTCATCAATTGACGATGCTGGCGGGTGTACAGACCCAGCACCGGGCGGTGGTGGAAATCCTGCAGCTCGAGCTCGCGCAGTTCCACGTCCTTTTCTTTGCCGAGCATGCCTTCCACGCGCAAGCGCTGTTCGGCGGGCACAAAGGCCACCGAAGTCTGTAACGGCAAGCGCAGCAGACGCGGCCCCTCATCGGTGGCCAGCCAGAAACTCACCTGAGTGCCCGCCGGGGTGTCGCGCCAATGCCGCGACAATAAAAAGCCCTGCTGTAGGGGTTGCTCTGCCATGGAAACGCCTTGAGGAAGATGGGGCGATTCTACTGTATCGATATACAGATAGCAGACAGATTTTCCTCGGCAACTACTCACACATGAGAGGTTATCCGACCGACGTATTGGCCAAACTAGCCCTTAGGCGGTCTAGAAAACGGAAAGCACCTTGCAGCCCTTCCAGGAGAATTGCCCATGCAGCTCAAAGGTTCCTGCCACTGCGGCGCCGTCGCCTTCAGCCTCACCAGCGCCCATCCGTACCCTTATCAGCGCTGTTACTGCTCCATTTGCCGCAAAACCCAAGGTGGCGGCGGCTATGCCATCAACCTCAGCGGCGACGCACGCAGCATGAAAGTACGCGGGCGCAAGCACATCAACATCTACCACGCCAAAATCAAAGCGGCTGGCGGCGCTCGCGCCCATACCAGCAGCGCCGAACGGCATTTTTGCAGCCAGTGTGGCAGCGCCCTGTGGCTGTATAGCCCGGAGTGGCCGGAGTTGATTCACCCGTTTGCCAGCGCCATTGACAGCGAGTTGCCAGTGCCACCTGAGCACACCCACCTGTTGCTTGATTCCAAGGCCAGCTGGGTAGAGATGGATAAGCGCAAAGGTGACAAGACGTTCGAAGGTTATCCACAGGAATCCATTGCCCAGTGGCACCAGCGATTGGGGTTGGAATGCTGAAACGGTGGCTTCAGAGGTCGTCCTGAAACAGCTTCAAGGCCTCGTCGAAAGCGTCTGGCGTGACCTGCAGGCTACCGCTGAACGGGCTGTCCAGGGCCATCACTAGCAGCAGACAAAAACAGATTGCAGCGGCCAGGGAACCGACCATCAGCGCCTGACTGCGGTTGTTACCCGTGCGCAGCGATATCGCAAACGCCACGGTAATAAAGCCCCCACCCAGCAGCAGCCCCCACATCATCGGGGCTAGCTGCTCGCGGCTATCGAATATGCGGATACGACGGTGGCCGGTCAGGTTTTGCAGGTTCTCGTACACCCGTTGCTCCAGTACCTGCTGGGTATGGTTGTTTTCAGGCAGGTCGCGCTGCAAATTCCACAGCTGGTGAAGCGCCTTGCTGACCTCGTCGCTGGGCTGGCCATTCATCATCAGTGGCCATTCACGTTCCACCACCTGCTGGGTATAGGTATGCAGAGCCGCTTGTAGCGTCGAGCTTTGCGGCTCCGGCAACTCTTTTGAGAGGCGCAAGAGCGTGACGATGGCGTTGGACTCCTGGGAAACGTTGTTACGTGCGTTCTCGAATTCTTCGTATACCGCCGAAATAGTGAAGGCCAGGGTGATACTGAAAATTGCCCCCACCATCTGGAAAATTGCCACGCCTACATCGTTTTCATCGGGCTGGCACCTCAGATGCCGGCCTGCCAGCCAGGAAGCTCCCGCAGCCAGCAGCGCACCGCCCAGCACCAGCACAACAAACAATATCCAAAGGGGAAAACTGAGAAGGTAGAGCTGCATGGCAGGGTTATTCCGCGCACCTATTGAGCGGCGCTAGCCTGCTGTACAGCACCTGGCTGCGAAATCCCCTACGGCCCAGCATCGCGTCGGCTAACGGCCAACCTGCCGAGAGAAATCGGCGCTCAGACCGGCCCTGGCTGAGTGCGCTGCGCTGCGCCAACAATCCGCGGAACGGATCGTTGCTGAAGCGGCTATCATCTCGAGGCTTCTAAAGCTAATGTTTAGCCTTTACGGTGCTAAAACTTCCGACCCACCCAACCAAGTACGTTGAGCTAAGGCGATTATGGCCATCAGAGAAACCCTTCGCCCGGGCGGGCGCAGCGCCCGTGTGCAACAGTCTGTACACCAGGCCGTGCAAGCCCTGCTGGCCGAGCGCGACCGCGATGAGGTCACAGTGCCGCTGATTGCCGCGCAAGCGGGCGTAACCCCTTCGACCATCTACCGGCGCTGGGGCGACTTGACGGCGCTGTTGGCCGACGTAGCGGTTGAGCGTCTGCGCCCGGACGCCGAGCCACTGGACACCGGCAGCCTGCGCGGTGATCTGCTGGCCTGGGGCGAACAATACCGCGAGGAAACGGCCTCGGGGCCCGGCCAGGCGATGATCCGCGATGTGCTCGGCAGCGGCGAAAACGACTCGCCCTGCCAGTGCTATGCCTACACCGAAAGCCTTATCCAGATCATGCTCGACCGCGCCGTGGCCCGTGGGGAAAAGGTCCCCTCTGCCCGCCTGGTAATGGACCGCTTCGTGGCGCCGGTGGTCTACCGGCTGCTGTTCACCCCCGAGCCGGTGGATGAAGCGCACGCGCAGACCTTGCTGCTCGGCTGCCTGCCCTGACGAGGCGGCAAGCGCTTGCCGCATTTGGCAAAGCGGCGCCGCCAACACACGCACACGCCGGCTGAAAGCCCCGATATAGAGCCATCACTGAAGTTGGCCCGTGATGTGCAATCGGTGCTACACCCCTCAGCCAATGGCAATGCCCCCATGACCAGCGTATCGAGCAACCTCTCGCTGCTGAGCTATATCAGCTCCATCTCCAAGTCCGATTCCAGCGACAGCACAAAGGCCGCCACCGGCACCAGTGCCGGCACGGCGACAGACACCAGCACGGAACAAAGCCAGGACCCGATCGGCGATCTGCGTAAATACGCTGCCGCCATCGTGGCGCAGTCGCGTGGTGGGTTATTCAGTGCCATGGCCGGTGTGGAGCAGACCAGCGCCAGCCAGTCGCCGACCTCCAACTTCAGCGCCAGCAGCGCCATTGAGTTGCCGGATGTGGCCAGCATGAGCCGCGACGATGCGGCGAGCCTGCTCCCCCAGGTGCAGAAGTTGATCGACAAGGGCCTGGGCGACTCGGTGTCGGTAGCCGGCTTTAACGCCGACCAGCAGACCGACTCGCTGGAAACTTACCGCGACTGGTTGCAGAGCAAGGCGGGGATCAGCGTTTACGTTTGAGCGTTTGCTGTGGGTAGATACCGTCTTGCCCATCAGTGGGCAAGCGCCTTTTGCACATCGAAGGGTTGTCCCGATTTGAGTACACCATAGGCGATGTGCAGCAGCTTGC
>NZ_BSFN01000015.1 GCF_027922365.1 Pseudomonas turukhanskensis | reverse complement strand
CTCACAAGCACCCACACGAATTGCTTGATTCAGTTGTTAAAGAACAGTTGGTTAAGTCTTTCGTCTCAACCGAGGCGCGCATTCTACAGCAGCCTCTCATTCCGTCAAGCGATTTCGAAAATTTCTTTTCAAACTCAACCGCTTGCGCTTCAGATCAACTTCAGTCTCTCATCAGCGGGAGGCGAATTCTACAGCGTTTAAAACCGCTGTCAACACCCTCTTTTACACCGCTTTCGATCAACTCAACCGACCGACCAACAAGACCAAAACTCAACCTTGCCAGCCCGGCGCATTCTACGCAGATCGCTCTGCTTTGCAACCCCTAATTTTCAGCTAACTTATTGATTAACTTGAAGTTTTCGGAGCCTTCCGCGCCGGAAGTGGTGCGCATTATAAGCACCCATGAAATACCGTCAAGGCTTTATTTGACCTTTTACTCAGCTTTTAACGTAACGCGAGCAAAAGCCTTCTTGCCGGCCTGGCAAACATGGGTCGCGCCGAGCTTGTATATAAAGGTGCGATCTACAACTTCACCATCTATACGCACGCTACCGGCATTCAGCAGATCACGTGCGCCCGCCGCGTTCTTCACCAGACCCGCCTTATTAAGGAGGGAAGCGATAGGCAGATCTTCAGCCGAGACGACCTCGACTTCAGGCAGATCGTCCGGTAACTCGCCGTCTTTCATACGGTTACCCGAAGACCGATGAGCATTGGCCGCCGCGTCTTCGCCATGGAAACGCGCGACGATCTCCTCAGCCAGCTTGATTTTGATATCCCGCGGATTCGCGCCAGCTACTACGTCAGCCTTGAACGCCTCGATCTCTTCCATGGAACGGAAGCTGAGCAATTCGAAATAGCGCCACATCAGCGCATCCGGAATGGATACCAGCTTGTTGTACATAACGCCCGGCGCTTCCTGGATACCGACATAGTTACCCAGCGACTTGGACATCTTCTTCACGCCATCCAGACCTTCGAGCAATGGCATGGTCAGAATGGTCTGAGCTTCCTGCCCGTAAGCGCGTTGCAACTCACGACCCATGAGCAGGTTGAACTTCTGATCGGTACCACCCAACTCAACGTCAGCTTTCAGAGCGACCGAGTCATAGCCCTGCACCAACGGATACAGAAACTCATGAATGGCGATTGGCTGGTTAGTGGCGTAACGCTTGCTGAAATCATCGCGCTCAAGCATCCGAGCAACCGTGTACTGCGACGCCAGACGGATAAAGTCAGCCGGGCTCAGCTGATCCATCCACGTGGAGTTGAAGGCCACTTCAGTTTTAGCCGGATCGAGAATCTTGAAGACCTGCGCCTTGTAGGTTTCCGCGTTGTCCAGCACCTGCTCACGGGTCAACGGTGGACGGGTAGCGCTTTTGCCGCTCGGGTCGCCGATCATGCCGGTGAAGTCGCCGATCAGAAACACCACCTGATGGCCCAACTCCTGGAACTGGCGCAACTTATTAATAAGCACGGTATGGCCAAGGTGAAGATCAGGAGCGGTCGGATCGAAGCCGGCCTTGATGCGCAGAGGCTGACCGCGCTTCAATTTTTCGATCAGCTCAGCCTCGACCAACACTTCTTCCGCGCCGCGCTTGATCAGCGCCAACTGCTCTTCAACCGACTTCATACCCGCCCCGCTACCACCTGATTTTCGAAGGGAACCAACCTTACAAGATCACCAACTAATTACAAGTTTGTGCCCGCGACTTATGCCGCTGGCATGAACAAGAAATTCGTAGGCTTGCTTCAGGGTGATTTTGGTTATATTTTATACAGTTATTTCATATTCATCAGTTTCTTCATCTCTTCTTTTCACCTTTTCAAAGTCAAAGTTGCCTTATGACCTCTATTTCCAAAACACCGCCGCCATACCCCAAAAGCCATCTCCTAGCGGCTAGCGGGATCGCCGCCCTACTCAGTCTGGCTCTTCTGGTTTTCCCCTCTCGCGAAGTAGAAGCAAAAAAGACCACGCTCAACCTGGACCTCAACGCCTCTGAACAGCTCGAAGCCACCCCGAACGAGCAGCAGCCTCGTCTGCCTGGCGAGTCGAGCGCATCGCCGTTCGCCCAGATTGATGCCCAGAACCCTGAAACCCAGCAGGCCGAAAAACCTGTGGAAAAACCTGCGCAACCCGTGGCCGAAGCGCCAGCGGTTGATCCGTATACCAAGCTGATTACCGTCGCCAACGGCGACACATTGTCGACCGTATTCCAGAAGGCAGGCCTGACGCCCACGCACTTGCACGAAGCCTTGAACAGCAGCAACGATGCCAAGCGCTTCGGCCAACTGAAAGTCGGCCAGGTGCTGGAGGTCAAGCTCACCCAAGACGGCGGCCTGCAGCACTTGCAAAGCAAGTTGAGCGACCTTGAAACCATCACCCTGTCAAAAACCGACAAAGGCTTCGACTTCAAGCGCGACCTGACCAAGCCAACGGTTCGCTCGGCATACGCCCATGGCGTGATCAACAGCTCGCTGTTCCTTTCCGCCAAGCGCGCCGGCCTATCGCACAACATGACCATGGACTTGGCCAATGTCTTCGGCTACGACATCGACTTCGCCCAGGACATCCGCGAAGGCGACGAATTTGAAGTGATCTACGAGCAAAAAGTGGTCAACGGAAAGCAGGTAGGCGACGGCGCCATCCTCGCCGCCCGCTTCGTTAACCGCGGCAAACCATTCACTGCCGTGCGTTACACCAACAAGCAAGGCTCCACCAGCTACTACACGGCTGATGGCAACAGCATGCGCAAAGCTTTTATTCGCACGCCGGTAGACTTCGCCCGTATCAGCTCGCGCTTTTCGATGGGCCGATTCCACCCGATTCTGAATAAGATTCGCGCCCACAAGGGCGTGGACTATGCCGCCCCACGTGGCACACCGATCAAAGCCGCCGGTGATGGTCGCATTCAGCTCGCCGGTCGCCGCGGCGGTTACGGCAACACCATCATCATTCAGCACAACAAGACCTACACCACGCTCTACGGCCATATGCAGGGTTTTGCCAAAGGCATCAAAACCGGCAGCATGGTGAAGCAAGGTCAGGTGATCGGCTATATCGGCACCACTGGCCTGTCCACCGGCCCACACCTGCACTATGAGTTCCAGGTCAAGGGCGTGCACGTCGACCCGCTCAGTCAGAAACTGGCAATGGCCGATCCAATTTCCGGGCCGGACAAAACCCGCTTTATGCAGATGAGCAAACCCTTGATGGCGCAGATGGATCAGGAAAAGGCCACCATGCTGGCCTTGAACAAGCGCTAAGGCGATGACGCGCTATATAGGAGTGATGTCCGGCACCAGCCTCGATGGTCTGGACATCGCCCTGATCGAGCAGGAGCAACACACCACCCTGCTCGGCACCCACTACCTGCCCATGCCCGATGACCTGCGCAGTGAGCTACTTGCCCTGTGCAGTTCTGGTCCCGATGAACTGGCCCGAAGCGCTATTGCCGAGCAACGCTGGGCTCGTCTTGCCGCCCAAGGCGTTCATGCCCTGCTTGATCAACACAATCTTACCCCCATCGACATCCGCGCCATCGGCAGCCACGGTCAAACCGTGCGCCATGAGCCGGCGCGAGGCTTCACCACGCAGATTGGCAACCCGGCGCTGCTCACCGAGCTGACGGGCATCACCGTAGTCGCCGATTTCCGACGCCGCGATGTCGCCGCCGGCGGCCAGGGCGCACCACTGGTGCCAGCGTTTCACGATGCGCTCTTCAGTGACGGCAAAAGCCGCCAGGCGATCCTGAACGTAGGTGGTTTCAGCAACCTGAGCCTGCTTGATCCGCAGCAACCGGTGCATGGCTTCGACTCCGGCCCTGGCAATGTCCTGCTGGATGCCTGGATCAATCGTCATCAAGGCACAGACTACGACCGTAATGGCGACTGGGCGGCCAGCGGCCAGGTATCGACGGACTTACTCAACACGCTGTTGGGCGATCCGTTTTTTATCACTCAAGGGCCGAAAAGCACTGGTCGCGAACTGTTCAACCTGCCGTGGCTGGACCAGCACCTGAGCCAGTTCCCCCTCATCGCGCCCGCGGACGTGCAAGCCACTCTGCTGGAGATGACCGCGCGCAGTATCATCGGCGCGCTGCAATCCGCTCAGCAGGGCACGCAACACCTGCTGGTTTGTGGCGGCGGCGCACATAACCTCACGTTAATGAAACGCCTGGCCGAGCTGTTACCGGGTTGCACGGTGAGCAGCACCGACGAGCGCGGCGTGCCGGCGGACTGGGTGGAAGCCATGGCGTTCGCCTGGCTGGCCCATTGTTGCCTGGAAGGCATTCCGAGCAATCGCCCCAGCGTCACCGGCGCCAAAGGCCTGCGCGTGCTTGGCGCCATCTACCCGGCCTGACCCTAAGCGTTTAGCAGAAACGAAAACGCCGCGCATAAGCGCGGCGTTTCAGGCACAGCAATCGATCAGATCGAGAACGACGAACCGCAACCACAGGTGGTGGTGGCATTCGGGTTTTTGATCACGAAACGCGAGCCTTCCAGGCCTTCCTGATAATCGACTTCGGCGCCAGCCAAGTACTGGAAGCTCATCGGATCGACCACCAGGCTTACACCTTCGCGCTCGACGATGGTGTCGTCATCGGCCACTTCTTCATCAAAAGTGAAACCGTACTGGAAGCCCGAGCAGCCACCACCGGTGACGAACACGCGCAATTTCAGACGTGGATTACCTTCCTCATCAACCAGGTTTTTGACCTTGTTCGCCGCACCGTGCGTGAATTGCAGCGGAGTGGGGGTGAAGGATTCGACGCTCATGCTGTCTTTCTCCCGGCCAGTGGCCGACGTATTACTTGGGGATAGCCTCATTATCCGCTTCCCCTACCAAAATGGTCAACTATTGATCAGCGCCCCGGAGCGGGGCATTGATCGTTAGCTGCAACTTACGGCAGCAATGCCGCGTGGGACAAACCCAAGCGCTCATCGAGGCCAAACAGGATATTCATATTCTGCACCGCCTGGCCCGATGCGCCTTTGACCAGGTTGTCGATCACCGACAACACCACAACCAGGTCGCCACCTTGCGGACGATGCACGGCGATACGGCAGACGTTGGCGCCGCGCACACTACGGGTCTCCGGATGGCTGCCAGCCGGCATCACATCTACGAACGGCTCGTTGGCATAACGCTTTTCAAACAATTGCTGCAAGTTTACCGACTTATCCACAACGGTCGCGTACAGCGTGGAGTGGATACCGCGGATCATCGGCGTCAGGTGGGGCACGAAGGTCAACCCCACATCGCCACCGGCGGCGCGACGCAAGCCCTGACTGATTTCCGGCAGATGACGGTGCCCCTTTACCGAGTACGCCATCATGCTTTCGCCGGCTTCACAGAACAGCGAGCCCACTTTCGCACCACGGCCCGCGCCGCTTACACCCGACTTGCAGTCGGCAATCAAACGGCTGGTATCGGCCAAACCGGCTTCGAGCAGCGGCAAGAAACCCAACTGGGTCGCGGTCGGGTAGCAACCCGGCACTGCAATCAGACGGGCATTTTTGATCTGCTCGCGATTCACTTCCGGCAAACCGTAAACCGCTTCACCGAGCAGTTCCGGGGCACCGTGCGGCTGGCCGTACCACTTGGCCCACTCTTCGGCATCCTGCAGGCGGAAGTCGGCAGAGAGGTCGATCACCTTGGTACCGGCTTCCAGCAATTCGCCAGCCAGGGCATGGGCAACGCCGTGGGGCGTGGCGAAGAACACCACGTCGCAGGCCGCCAGGGTTTGCGTGTCCGGCACGGTGAAGGACAGATTGTCGTAGTGGCCGCGCAGGTTCGGGTACATCTCATCGACGCGAGTGCCCGCTTCCGAGCGCGAGGTAATCACCACCACCTCAGCTTGCGGATGCTGAGCCAGCAGGCGCAGCAATTCGACCCCGGTGTAGCCTGTGCCGCCGACGATACCGACCTTGACCATCACGAACCCCCTACAGATAAAAGGACACCCGGCTGCGGAAAGCGTAGCGAGCGAAGAGTAGGCAAAGCGAAGGCAAGTGAGAACGCGCAGTGGGCTGGAGCCAATGAGCATTTCGAACCTGCTTTCAACGCCGCCTGACCGAGCGCAGTAGCTGTTCCGTAGTCGGGGAAAGGTGCCGATGATACGGGTGCTCCGGCCACGGGCCAACCGTATTGGTGACGTATAGCCGATATAACCTGTTTAATACGGCCACTTCCGGGCATTTAAACCCCGCCCCTTTTATTTCTGTTCGAGAACCTGCGAATGCTCTACCTCTGGGTCAAAGCGTTTCACATCATCGCCATGGTTTGCTGGTTCGCCGGTCTGTTCTACCTGCCGCGCCTGTTCGTCTACCACGCCATGAGCGAAGACAGCACCAGCAAGGAGCGTTTCTGCGTCATGGAGCGCAAGCTCTACCGAGGCATCATGACGCCGTCGATGATTGCCACGGTCGGCCTCGGCATCTGGCTCCTCACGCTCAACCCCACACTGCTCAGCCAAGGCTGGATGCACGCCAAGCTCACACTGGTGCTGCTGCTTATCGGCTATCACCATATGTGCGGCGCCATGCGTAAGCGGTTTGCCGCGGGCGAGCAACGCCACAGCCATGTGTTCTACCGTTGGTTCAACGAAGCGCCGGTACTGGCGTTGCTGTTTATCGTAATTCTGGTGGTGGTGCGTCCGTTCTAATCAGCACAGCTGCCTCAACTTGATTGGAGATTGTTTATGTCTTTGCCCGCCCTGCTCGAACAACGTCTGCGTTTGCCGGTAGTTGCGGCACCGATGTTTCTGGTTTCCAACCCGCAGCTGGTGTTGGCGTGCTGCAACAGCGGCATAGTCGGTAGCTTTCCGGCCCTCAACCAACGTGAAAGCAGCGGCTTCAAGGCCTGGCTGGACGAGATCAATGCAGGGCTGAACGCCGACGCCGCGCCGTATGCGGTCAACCTGATCGTGCACAACACCAACCCGCGCCTGCAGGCGGACCTGGCCATCTGCGTCGAGCAGCGCGTGCCGATCGTGATCACCAGCCTCGGCGCCGTAAAAGAGGTGGTGGATGCCGTGCACAGCTACGGCGGCCTGGTGTTCCACGACGTCACCACCCGCCGCCACGCCGAGAAAGCTGCCGAGGCTGGCGTTGATGGGCTAATCGCCGTCGCCGCCGGCGCAGGTGGCCACGCCGGCACCTGGAGCCCGTTCGCGCTGGTCGCGGAAATCCGCCAGTTCTTCGACAAAACCCTGTTGCTGGCCGGCTGCCTCAACCACGGTCACGAAATTCTTGCCGCACAAATGCTCGGCGCCGACCTTGCCTACCTCGGTACCCGCATGATCGCGGTAAAGGAAAACGATGCCCCGCAGGCGTACAAAGACATGATCCTCGGCGCCAAAGCCGCCGATATCGTGCACACCCCGGCGGTGTCCGGCGTACCGGCAAGCTTTATGCGCCAGAGCCTGGAGCAAGGCGGCTTCGACCTGGGCAAGCTGCAAGACAAAGGCGCGGTGAACTACGGCGAAAAGCTCAAGCCCATCAACGACGAAGCCAAGGCCTGGAAAACCGTATGGTCGGCTGGCCAGGGCGTCGGCGACATCACCGACCTGCCGACCGTGGCCGAGTTGGTCAAGCGCCTGGATGACGAATACCGCGCCGCCCAGCAGCGCACCGTGCAACTGGGGCAGCGCTGGCCGCGATGAACCGTCGCCACCTGCTCGGCCTGGGCGCACTGGGCCTGTTGGGTATCTGGGCGGCCCGGCCGAGCGACAGCGGTCGCCCGTACGACGACTACTTTGGTGCCCTCAATCAGCTGTTGAAACAGCAGGGCGGCGGCATTCCCCAGTTAGTAGTAGACATGCAGCGCCTGGACGCCAATGCCGAACTCCTGGCTCAGCGGTTGGGCACCAAGCTGCCGCTGCGCCTGGTGGCCAAATCCCTGGCCAGCGATGGCCTGCTGGACTACCTGGCGAAAAAACTCGGCACACGCCGCTTCATGGCGTTCCACCAACCACAGGTGAATCAACTGGCGCGCCTGTTCGAGGACGCCGACCTGCTGCTGGGCAAACCATTGCCGCTTAGCGCCGCCCTGGGCTTCTACCAGCAACTGGGCAATACCACGACCTTCGAGCCGAGCCGCCAGGTCACCTGGCTGATCGACACACCCCAGCGCCTGCAGCAATACGCCGAGCTGGCGACGGCCCTGAAACAGCCACTGCAAATCGCCCTGGAGATCGACCTGGGCTTGGCGCGCGGCGGGTTTAGCGATCCCCAGGCGTTGGGTCAGGCACTGACTGCGTTACGTACCAGCAAAGCGCCGCTAACGGTACGCGGTCTGATGGGCTATGACGCCCAAGTCGCCCATTCACCGCCGTGGATCGGCCGTGACCGCGCCTTGGCCGACAGCAATGCGCGCTACCGAGCGTTTGTTGCCACGGCGCAGACGTTCGCCGACCTCTGGCCCGCAGATCCGCTGCTCAATGGCGCTGGTAGCCTGACGTACGCCCTGCATGCGCGCGGCGATACGCCGCTGAACGAAGTCTCGGTCGGTTCTGCCCTGCTCAAACCCAGCGAGTTCGACAGTGACCTGCTGGCCGAGCATCTCCCCGCACTCTGGATCGCGACCCCGGTGCTCAAAGCGCAGACCGGTGAACTCCCCTATCTGCGAACCCTGCAAACGGCGCTGCAAACCTGGGACCGCAATCGCCAGCAAGCCTATTACCTGTATGGCGGCCGCTGGCAGGCAGACCCCGTTGCGCCCGCCGGGCTGAGCTACGACAGCCTGTACGGCCGCAGCGCCAACCAGGAGCGGGTAAACGGCTCGAGCGCCACGGCGTTGCGGGTCGACGACTGGGTTTTCCTGCGCCCACAACTGAGCGAAGGCCTGCTGGATGACTTCGCGGAACTGCGACTGGTGCGCAACAACCGCCTTGTAGGTCGCTGGTTACCGCAAAACATGGGCTGAAGCGTGACTCGCATCACGCTCACGCTTGTCTGAAACGCCAAAGGGCCATTACGCTGTGGCCACTTCATCTCTCGCTGACAGGGACGTGCGCATGACCGATACACGCTACAAGATCGTATTCACCGGCGAGTTGATGCCGACAGCGACACTGGACGCTGTTAAAGACAACCTGGCACGCCTGTTCAAAAGTGACCGCGACAAGATTGATGGGCTGTTCACCGGCAACCCCGTCGCCCTCAAACGTGACCTGACCGATGCCGAGGCTGACAAGTATGTAGGCGCTCTGCAGAACGCCGGCGCCAAGGTCTACAAGGAAAAGGATCTGGCCTCCAGCCTCAGCCTGGTGGAAACCGACGACCACCACACCGCGGCGGTCGAGCCCGACGAAAATGTGCGCATGACCTGCCCCAAGTGCGGTCATGAGCAGGCCCAGGGTATCGAGTGCAGCGCCTGCGGCATCGTGATCGAGAAGTACCTGGCCCGTCAGGCTCAACTGGCTGAGGCCGGCGCTACCGAACCGGCGCCAGCAGCCGCTGCCGCCGTCGCCTCGCCCTATGCCACGCCGCAAGCCCAGGTAGGCGATGTGATGCCCGAATACGGCGAGCTCAACTACTTCACCGTCGAAGGCCGTATCGGCCGCGTGCGCTACTTGGGTTGGAGCATGGCGATGACCTTGCTGGCCATCCCGATCATGGGCGTGTTTGCCGGTATTTCGGCACTGTCGTCAATTTTCGGCGGCTTGCTGGTGATTCTCGCCGTCATCGCGATGGTGGTGGTCGGTGTGTTTATCGGCGCCAAGCGCCTGCACGACATCGGTTGGTCCGCCTGGCTCTGGTTGCTGTTGCTGGTGCCGGCGGTTGGCTCTGTATTTGCCATCATCATGCTGGTGGTGCCCGGTACGCCCGGCCCGAACCGCTATGGTCCGCCGCCGCCACCGAATAGCAAAGGTGTGGTGGTGCTGGCCTGGACCATGCTGCTAGTCCCCATCATCGGTATCCTCGCTGCCATCGCCTTACCGGCGTATCAGGGTTATGTTCAGCAAGCCGAAGAAAGCAGCTACTCCGAGCCGGCTGTTGATTCGGCCGAGCCCTCTGTCGATATGGCCGAGCCTGCCGAAGCGGTAGAGCCGGCCGAACCTGGCGAGCCGGCTGATGAAGCCGAGTCGAGCCAAGAGTAAGCCCTGCACTGACCTACATTTCACTAGCCGCGCGGAGAACCCCATGCCCCGTTATGCACTGGTAACCGGGGCCTCCAGCGGCATCGGTCTGGCCTTGGCAGAAGCCCTGGCCAGGCGCGGGCGCAACCTGATTCTGGTGGCCCGTCAGCGCGACGTGCTGGAAAGCGTCGCCTGCGAGTTCACCCAACGCTTCGGCGTGGAAGTGCTGTTTCGCACTTGCAACCTCGCCCACCCCACCCAACTCACCGGCCTGATCCATGAACTGGAACAAGGCGAGCTGCATATCGACTTGCTGGTGAACAATGCCGGCCTCGGCACCTCGGGGCCATTTCTGGACAGCGACTGGGGCCGCGAACAGCAACAACTCGAAGTCAACCTGCTGGCCCTCACCCGCCTCTGCCATGCCGTGGGCAATAGCATGGCGCTGCAAGGCGGCGGGCAGATTCTGAATGTCGCCTCGGTAGCGGCCTTTCAACCTGGCCCGTGGATGAGCAGTTACTACGCGGGCAAAGCCTACGTACTGAATCTCTCGGAAGGCTTGCGCGAGGAAATGAAAAGCCGTGGCATCAAAGTGTCCGTGCTTTGCCCGGGGCCGACCCGTACGGCGTTCTTTCGCGGCGCAGCCATGGAAATGGGCAAGCTCGATGGCAGCAAGCTAATGATGAGCGCCGAAGAACTGGCCCTTTACACCGTACGGGCGCTGGAGAAAAACCGCGCCATCATCATTCCCGGTTGGCGCAACCGCCTGGCTGCCCGCAGTTCACGCTTCGCCCCGCGCTGGCTGGTACGCAAACTGGCCGGGGCGATCAACAAGCGCTTTACCGCGCAATAGGCATCAGCCCGCCGACACCGTACGCCCCTGCGCCCAGGCGCGCAGCCCGGCGAGGTCTTCGGCCATCACCACTGACAGCGGCGCCGTGCTGCTGATAGTGCGCAGCAGCAAGCCTTGGTCCACCGGCTGCTGTTGTGCCTGTGCGGCATACAAGGCGCTGACCACCACCTGCTCGATCTCGGCGCCGGTAAAGCCATCACTCACCGTAGCAAGCTGCGGCAGATCGAATGCCTGCGGATCGAGCTCACGGCGCAGCAGGTGGATGCGGAAAATATCGGCGCGGGTGTCGGCATCCGGCAAGTCGACGAAGAACAGCTCATCAAAGCGGCCTTTGCGCACCAGCTCCGGTGGCAGGCGGTCGATGGCGTTGGCCGTGGCCACCATAAATACCGGCGCCTTGCGCTCGGCCATCCAGGTCAGCAAGGTACCGAGCACCCGCTGGCTGACGCCGCCGTCCTGATCACCGCTGGCCAGGCCTTTTTCCACCTCATCCATCCACAACACACAGGGCGCCATCTGCTCCGCCAGGCGCAGGGCTTCACGCAGGTTGCGCTCGGTTTCGCCAAAGAACTTGTTGTACAGACAGGCGAAATCCAGGCGCAGCAGCGGCAGGCCCCAGAGCCCGGCCACTGCCTTGGCCGCCAGGCTCTTACCACCGCCCTGCACGCCGACCAGCAACATGCCCTTGGGCAGATCGGCGGCTTTGCCGGCGAGAAAAATATCCTGCCGCTCAGCCAGCCAGCGTTTGAGGTTAAGCAAGCCACCCACTTCGGCAAACCGCGCGGTGTCGTGTTCAAAGCTGAGCACGCCCTCGAGGTCGAGCAGCTTGAATTTGGTTTTGTTCAGCTCGGGCAAATCTTCCTGGGTGATGGCGCCATCGTTGCAAATCACACCGCGCGCCAGCACCCGCGCCTCGGCGTGGCTCATGCCGCGCAGGTTTTTCACCACTTGCTGCAAGGTACGGTTGTCGGTACGTACCCGTGCGCCGCGGTTGCGCTCGCTCCAGCGCGCGGCTTCTTCGCGCACGATGGCCAGCAACTCGTCTTCGGATGGCAAGGACAGGGAGAAACGCGCCGCATAGCGCTGCACTTCCGGCGGCAACTTGAGGGCATGGGATACCAGCACAACCGTGGGCTTGTGTTGCGCCTGGGCCATGGCGATTTCCTTGAGCAGGCGCACCAGCTTGGGGTTGTCCTCCATAAACGGATGCAAATCGCAGAGTACGTAGAGGTTGGGCATCGGGTCATGCTTGATCAGGCGCAATGCGGCCTCAGGCTCGAAGCTGGGCATTTCGCCCTGCGGCTCGCCACCGAAGCCCAGCTTCTGCATGCCCTCGGTCACCGCCCAGGTGTACAACCCCAAGCCGCGTTTCACCGCAAGGCTGGTGAGGGTTTCCATTACCCGCTGTTCATCCCAGGACTCGATCACGACCAGTTTCACTTTGGAGTCGAGTACCAAGCCCAAGTCATGGATATCGTTCTTCACACCGCGTCCCTATGTGCGCTCGCCCTCAAAGGCGCGCGTGGTTAAACTCCGGCTTCCTATCGCCAGTTGGAGACCTGTCCGTGGACTGTCTGTTCTGCAAGATCGTCGCCGGGGACATTCCCGCGCGCAAGCTTTATGAAGACGACCAGGTTGTTGCATTTCACGATATTGGCCCACAGGCGCCGGTGCATTTCCTGGTAATTCCGAAAAAACACATCGCCACCCTGCACGACCTCGGGGAAGAGGACAAAGCCCTGGCCGGCCATATGCTCTTCACCGCCCAGCGCCTGGCCAAGGAGCAAGGCTGCGAGCAAGGCTTTCGCGCCGTGATGAACTGCAACGAGGATGGCGGGCAAACCGTCTACCACATCCATATGCATGTGCTCGGCAAGCGCCAGCTGGCCTGGCCTCCGGGTTGATGCGGGCGCTTATTGCCCTGGGCCTTAGCGGCCTGCTGAGCTGGCCGGCCGGTGCCGTCGAAGCCTTTCACGACACGCTCAATACCGAAGAACCCGGGCCGGAACTGGTGAAAGTGCCAGCCGGTCAGTTTCTGTTCGGCGACAGTACCGGGCGCGGGAATTACAACGAGCAGCCGGCGCATCTGGTCACCATCGCCAAACCCTTCGCCATCGGCCGCTTCGAGCTGACCTTCGCCGACTGGCAACGCTACGCCCGTGCCACCGGCAAGCCACTGCCCGACAACGAAGGCTGGGGCTTGTCCGAGCGGCGGCCGGTTATACATGTGTCCTGGTTCGACGTGCAGAGTTACCTGCAATGGCTCTCCAAAAGCACCGGTCAGCGTTATCGCCTGCCAACCGAAGCCGAGTGGGAGTATGCCGCACGGGCCGGTAGCAACAGTTTCTACTGGTGGGGCGAGCAGCTCGACAGCCCCGAAGACCACCCGCGCGCCCATTGCCGAGGCTGTGGTTCGCCGCGTTCCGATCAGTACAAAACCAGCCAGGTCGGCCAATTCGCGCCCAATGCGTTTGGCCTGTACGACACGGCTGGCAATGTCTGGGAATGGACCGCCTCGCGCTTTGTCACCCCCTTCGACGGCAGCGAGCAACAGGCCGCCGGCCTGCTCGACCAGAGCCCCCGGGTGGTGCGTGGCGGCGCCTGGAATGCCGGCCCGACGTACCTGCGCAGCAGTTTTCGTGACATGAAGCAGCCCGGCAAAGATGACTATGCTTTAGGTTTTCGCGTGCTCCGCGAGCTGCCCTGAACCTGCCATGTGCCGCTTCTGGCTTATGATTGGAGTAAACTGCCCGCAGACTTTTCCGGAGGTAATCCTATGACTACCGAACGCCACTACTCCCCGGTCGACCGCCTGCTGCTGCAGGCCGACGCCGCCCTGCGTACCCTGCTGCCGTTCAGCGGCCAACCCTATCGCCCGTCGCCCGGGCTGACTCAACCTGATGTGGAGCTGAACGCCGACGACACCCGCCACGTGGCTGGCCTGATGCGCGTCAACCAC
Organism: Pseudomonas turukhanskensis; assembly: GCF_027922365.1. GTDB lineage: Bacteria > Pseudomonadota > Gammaproteobacteria > Pseudomonadales > Pseudomonadaceae > Aquipseudomonas > Aquipseudomonas turukhanskensis. Next base: position 105,460 of record NZ_BSFN01000015.1, on the reverse strand, counting down.
ACCGGCGAGGTCTGCGCCCAGGCGCTTTACCAAGGGCAGGCACTGACCGCCAAGCTGCCCCACGTGCGCAAAGCCATGGAACATGCGGCCGAAGAAGAAATCGACCACTTGGCCTGGTGCGAACAACGCATCCGCGAGCTGGGCAGCCACCCGAGCATTCTCAATCCGGTGTTTTATGGCTTGTCGTTTGGTGTTGGCGCGGTGGCCGGGCTGATCAGCGACAAGGTCAGCCTGGGCTTTGTGGCCGCCACCGAAGATCAGGTGTGCAAACACCTTGATGATCACCTGACGCAGATTCCTGTCGAAGACGAAAAGTCGCGGGCGATTCTGGAGCAAATGCTGAGCGATGAAGCGCAGCATTCGGCCAGTGCATTGGACGCCGGCGGTTATCGGTTCCCGCGTCCGGTGAAGTTCGGCATGAGCTTGTTGTCCAAGGTGATGACTAAAAGCACGTACCGCATCTAAGTTTCTACGCAAATAAAAAGGGCGCCTTGATGGCGCCCTTTTTATTTGCGGTAACGCGCAAGCGCATCGAGGCTGAAGCCTCTCCTACAGAGGTCGGGGTCACTTGTAGGAGAGGCTTCAGCCTCGAGCAGTTGATCTTCGATCAGCCAACCATATTGCGGGCGTAGAAGATCTCCAGCATCTCGTGCTTCACCCGCTTGGTTACCGTGTCGCGCTGTTCGGCGGACAAGTTCTGCGTGGCATCGCCAAACAAATAGTTATCCAGCTCGAACTCTTTGAGGAGCATTTTGGTGTGGAACAGGTTCTCCTGGTACACGTTCACGTCGGTCATCTGATAGGCCGCCTGCGTGTCGTCGGAGAGGTAGTTCTGGATCGAGTTGATCTCGTGATCGATAAAGTGCTTCTTGCCCTGCACGTCGCGGGTAAAGCCGCGCACGCGGTAGTCGACGGTGACGATGTCGGAGTCGAACTGGTGAATCAGGTAGTTGAGCGCCTTGAGCGGTGAAATTACGCCGCAGGTGGACACGTCGATATCCACGCGGAACGTGGCAATGCCGTCTACCGGGTGAATTTCCGGGTAGGTGTGCACAGTGATATGACTTTTATCCAGGTGCGCGAGGATGGTATCGGGGAGCGGGCCTGGGGATTCCTCGATCTGGCTTTCAGTCGGTGTGACCGGTTGCTCGGAGATCAGAATGGTCACGCTGGCGCCTTGCGGATCGTAATCCTGGCGAGCGATGTTGAGGATATTGGCACCGATAATGTCGACGACATCCGTGAGAATCTGCGTCAGCCGCGCTGCGTCGTACTCGGTATTGATGTACTGGACGTAGGCCTGCTGGTCTTCCGGCGTTTCCGCGTAGCAGATGTCGTAGATGTTGAAGCTCAAGGTCTTCGTCAGGTTGTTGAACCCGTGGAGCTTGAGTTTGCTTTTCACCGTAAGGAACTCTCTTTTAACGATGCGGCGAGGCCGCGTGATCGAGCATGCCCGTCAGTTGTGAACAACACAGCTGCGTAGGACGGTTAACACCTCTTCGCTTTGGCGATTTTGGGTATGGGTTCGTGGCGCCGCACTTATAGCGACGCCCCGGAAAAAGGGGCGCCATTATGCAGAGGTCGGCCAGCGGCTGCCAGGGCCTTTGCCACCTGCTTTCGATCGAAAGAGTGTGCGCCACTTTTATGAAACGAACGTGTCGGGCCGATCAGCCCAGTTCGATGATTTCGTAGTCGTGGGTAATTTCCACGCCGCCACGGCCGAGCATGATCGAGGCCGAGCAGTATTTCTCAGCGGACAATTCCACCGCGCGCTTTACCTGGGCCTCTTTCAGGCCACGGCCTTTGACCACAAAGTGCACATGGATCTTGGTGAACACTTTCGGTTCTTCGCTGGCGCGCTCGGCTTCCAGAAACGCCTCGCAGCTTTCAACCGGCTGGCGGGACTTCTTCAGAATGCTCACCACATCGTAGTTGGTGCAGCCGCCCAGACCAATGAGCACCATCTCCATCGGCCGCACGCCAAGGTTGCGTCCGCCGCTCTCGGGCGGGCCATCCATGACTACCACATGGCCGCTGCCAGACTCACCGAGGAAAAGAGCTTCGCCAGCCCACTGAATCCGCGCTTTCATTGCCACGTCTCCGCTGTTAAAAGGGACGGGGAGCTTAGCACAAGCATATAGACCCACTTACTCAAGACCGGCAGGTCGATAGTTAGCCATCATTGTTAGCCACGTCTCAAAACCGACTAACGGCCGCGACTGTCTGTTAAGCTGGCGACAATTTACTGGCACACTTGCTCGAATAACTATTAAAAAAATTTGCTGCTAGACAATGGGTTGCACTAATTTTTTCTTCGGGGCTAGGGCATGGTCGCAATAACTCTCACACCAAAAATAAAGAACATCGACAAACTGCTCGCGCATTGTCACCGTCGTCGCTACACCGCCAAAAGCACCATCATCTACGCAGGCGATCGCGGCGAGACGTTGTTCTTTATAGTCAAAGGCTCGGTCACCATTCTTATCGAGGATGACGACGGCCGTGAAATGATCATCGCCTATCTCAACTCCGGCGATTTCTTCGGTGAAATGGGGCTGTTCGAGAAGGACGGCATCGAGAAAGAACGCAGCGCCTGGGTACGGGCCAAAACCGAATGCGAAGTGGCCGAGCTCAGCTACGCCAAGTTCCGCGAACTCACCCAGCAAGACCCGGACATTCTCTACGCCCTGGGCAGCCAGATGGCTGAACGCCTGCGCAACACCACGCGCAAGGTGGGCGACCTGGCGTTTCTCGACGTCACTGGCCGCGTAGCACGCACGCTGCTCGACCTGTGCAAACAGCCCGACGCCATGACTCACCCCGACGGCATGCAGATCAAGATCACCCGTCAGGAAATCGGTCGCATCGTGGGGTGCTCGCGGGAGATGGTGGGACGTGTGCTCAAGGCACTTGAAGAACAAGGCCTGGTCAACGTCAAAGGCAAGACCATGGTGGTGTTCGGCACCCGCTAAGCCCACAAGGCTTGGATAAAAACACGAACAATAAAAAGGCCAGCTTCGGAGCTGGCCTTTTTATTTGTAGCGGTTTTTCCAGGCGCGGCGCTTTTGTAGGAGAGGCTTCAGCCTCGAGCTTTAGATCTCAAAAACATCGCGGCTGAAGCCGCTCCCACAGGGATCGATTTGGCTACCAGCCTAGTCGATGCTGACCGGCCCTTTACGTTCCGGGAAAAACAAGCGCTGCAACTCCAGCCCAGGGTTGGCCGCACGCATAAACGCTTCGCCTACCAAGAAGCCAAACACATTGCTGATTTCCATCAGCTCAACATCGGCGCGGTTCATGATGCCGCTTTCGGTTACCACCATGCGGTCGCGGGGAATGCGCGGCAGCAGGTCGAGGGTGGTTTCCAGACTCACTTCAAAGGTGTGCAGGTTACGGTTGTTGATGCCCACCAACGGGGTATCCAGCACCTTCAGCGCGCGGTCGAGTTCTTCGCCGTCGTGTACTTCGACCAGCACATCCAGGTTGACCGACTTGGCCACCGCCGCCAGTTCGCCCATCTGCACGTCATCGAGTGCCGAGACGATCAACAGAATGCAGTCGGCGCCCAAGGCACGGGACTCGATAATCTGGTACGGATCGATCATGAAGTCTTTGCGAATCACCGGCAGGCTGCAGGCGCCACGCGCCAGCTTCAGGTAATGATCGGCGCCCTGAAAAAAGTCGATATCGGTAAGCACCGAGAGGCACGCTGCCCCACCGGCCTCATAACTCTGGGCAATTTCAATCGGGTCGAAGTTCTCGCGCAGCACGCCTTTGCTCGGCGAAGCTTTTTTCACCTCGGCGATTACACCCGGCTGCTTAGCCTTGGCCGCCGCTAGCAAGGCAGTGGCAAAACCGCGTGGTGCATCGGCTGCACGGGCCTCACGCTCCACGTCGGCGAGGGTGGCCACCGCCTTGCGAGCAGCCACTTCTTCGGCCTTGCGGGCGAGGATTTTCTCCAGGACGGTAGGCACACTCACGCTTGATTCTCCTGGCGGAACACCGCCGTAAAGGACGCCAATTCTTCCATCTTTTCCCGGGCCAAGCCGGTGTGCAGGGCGTCATGGGCCAGCTGCACACCTTCATGCAGGCTAGTCGCTAAATCGGCGGCATACAGGGCCGCGCCCGCATTCAGCACAATCAAATCACCGGCTTTCTTGCCGGCGTCGGTTTTGCGCCGGCCCAGGGCATCGCGAATCAGCTCCAACGAGGCGGCCGGGCTGCCCACTTCCAGTCCCATCAGGGTCTGGCTGGTGATACCAAAATCTTCCGGGCGCACATCGTATTCAGTGATCTGGCCATCTTTGAGCTCAGCCACATGGGTCGGCGCGGCGAGGCTGAATTCGTCCAGACCGTCACGCGAATGCACCACCAGAATGTGCTCGCTGCCCAGGCGCTTGAGCACCTCGGCCAGCGGCCGGCACAGCTCCTGACTGAACACGCCGACCACCTGGTGTTTGACGCCAGCGGGGTTGGTCAGCGGGCCGAGCATATTGAACAGGGTACGCAGGCCCATTTCACGGCGCGGTCCGGCGGCGTACTTCATCGCCTTGTGGTGCACCTGGGCGAACATAAAGCCCACGCCCACGCTGTCGATGCAACGCGCGACCTGCACCGGCGTGAGTTCGAGGTAGATACCGGCCGCTTCCAGCAAGTCGGCGCTGCCGCTCTTGCCCGACACCGCGCGGTTACCGTGCTTGGCCACCTTGCCGCCCGCCGCCGCGACGACGAACGCCGCCGCCGTGGAGACGTTGAAGATATTGGCGCCGTCGCCGCCGGTACCGACCACGTCGACCACATGCTTGAGGGTCGGCAGTTCAACCTGGGCCGCCAGCTCGCGCATCACCGAAACGGCACCGACGATTTCGTCGATGGTTTCGCTCTTCATGCGCATGCCCATCAAAAACGCACCGATCTGCGCGTCAGTGCACTGCCCGGTCATGATCTCGCGCACCACGTCCTGCATTTCTTCGGTGGTCAGGTCGAGCTGCGCGACCACGCGGTTCAGGGCTTCCTTGATATTCATGCGCGCACACCCCCGGTCTGCTTGAGGAAGTTGGCAAACAGCTCATGGCCCTGTTCCGACAGGATGGATTCGGGATGGAACTGCACGCCCTCGATATTCAGGGTCTTGTGGCGCAGGCCCATGATTTCGTCCACCGAGCCATCTTCATGCTGGGTCCAGGCGGTCACTTCCAGGCAATCGGGCAAGGTTTCCAGCTTGACCACCAGCGAGTGGTAGCGGGTGACGGTCAGTGGGTTGTTCAGGCCTTCGAATACACCGGTGTTGTTGTGGTACACGGCACTGGTCTTGCCGTGCATCACCTGGCGAGCGCGCACCACATCACCGCCAAACGCCTGGCCGATGCTCTGGTGGCCCAGGCACACGCCGAGAATCGGCAGCTTGCCGCCAAAGTCTTCGATGGCTTCGATGGAAATACCGGCTTCGCTCGGGGTGCAGGGGCCGGGCGACACCACAATGCGCTCGGGCTTGAGGGCTTCGACTTCGGCCACAGTCAGCTCGTCGTTGCGCACCACCTTCACGTCAGCACCCAGCTCGCCCAGGTACTGCACGACGTTGTAGGTAAAGGAGTCGTAGTTGTCGATCATTAACAGCATGGCAGTTACTCCTTAAACGTCGGCAGACGGGGTGGTGGTTTGTTCGGCCAACGCCACCGCGCGGAACATTGCACGGCGCTTGTTCAGCGTCTCTTCCCACTCCAGCGCCGGCACCGAGTCGGCAACGATGCCGCCACCGGCCTGCACATGCAGTTCACCGTTCTTGATCACGGCGGTGCGAATTGCAATGGCCGTGTCCATGTTGCCGTTCCAGGCCAGGTAACCCACGGCACCACCGTAGACGCCACGCTTGACCGGTTCCAGCTCGTCGATGATTTCCATGGCGCGAATCTTCGGCGCACCCGACAAGGTGCCGGCCGGCAGAATCGCCCGCAGCGCGTCCATTGCCGTGAGGCCTTTTTTCAGTTGGCCGGTGACGTTGGACACGATGTGCATCACGTTGGAATAGCGCTCGATCACCATCTTCTCGGTGAGCTTTACGCTGCCGATTTCCGAAACCCGGCCGGTGTCGTTACGGCCCAGATCGATCAGCATCAAGTGCTCGGCGATTTCCTTGGCGTCGGCCAACAGGTCTTCTTCCAGCGCACGGTCGGCTTCTTCGGTAGCACCCCGCGGGCGGGTGCCGGCAATCGGGCGCACGGTGATCAGGTTATCTTCGCAACGCACCAGCACTTCCGGCGAGCTACCAACCACATGGAAGTCGCCGAAGTTGAAGAAGTACATATACGGCGTCGGGTTAAAGCAGCGCAGCGCCCGGTACAGGTCGATGGGCGCGGCCTTGAAGTCGATGGACATGCGCTGCGACGGCACCACCTGCATGCAGTCGCCGGCCAGGATGTATTCCTTGATGGTGTCGACCGAGCGCTCGTAGTCCTCGCGGGTAAAACTGGAGCGGAAGTTCGGCTCGCGGCCGGACTCCTTGGTGAAGTCCAGGCCACGGCGCGGGGTGATCGGCTGGCGGAGTTTTTCCAGCAGCTCTTCCAGGCGCGCCAGCCCATCTTCATAGGCGTTCGGTTGCGCTGGGTCGGCCAGTACAATCGCGTGCATCTTGCCGGCCAGGTTGTCGAACACCACCACGGCGTCGGACACCATCAGCAGAATATCCGGCACACCGATCGGGTCTGGGTTCGGGCTCTTGCCCAAGCGTTTTTCCACATAGCGCACGCAGTCGTAACCGAAGTAGCCCACCAGGCCGCCATTGAAGCGCGGCAGGCCGGCGATGGTCGGCACGTTGTAACGAGCTTTGAAGGTTTCAACGAAGGCCAGCGGGTCTTCGCTTTCCAGGCTTTCGATCTCCACGCCGTCGTGGGTCACACTGACGTGGTGGTCATGCACACGCAGCACGGTGCGGCACGGCAGACCAATGATCGAATAACGCCCCCACTTCTCGCCGCCTTGAACGGACTCGAGCAGGTAGGAGTTGGGTTGGTCGGCCAGCTTCAGGTAGATCGACAGCGGTGTGTCGAAGTCGGCCAGGGTTTCGCAGGCAAGCGGGATGCGGTTATAGCCTTCAGCGGCTAGACGCAGGAATTCTTCGCGGTTCATGTAAACAGCCTCATGGCTTGAGGGTAAAAACCTGGCTGGGGGTTGCGTCACGTCAGGCGTCTTGGCAGCTCTTCAACTGCACGCCCTCGCTTTGTTAATCGCAACCGCACTGCTCAGGTTTAGGGTCGTAATGGCAAACACACCGGAGAACCGGCCAGGCTCTAATCAGGCGCGCCAACGCCAACGGGCCAGGGCCTTGAGGATTTTCATCCCGGATTTGACGAACCAGTGTTTGCGGGTGACCACCACGATGGCATCTCTTGGGCGGGGGGATTTGACAGCGTCGGGCAACATTATCGCAGCGCCACGCTCGGCGCAATCAGGCAGCAGTTCGCGTAGATCGTCGATAACCAGGGCCGGATCTTCTTCGGCAATCGGACGACCATGGTTGTAGCCATAACTCATTGCCACGCATGGCACGCCGGCCGCTTTGGCCGCCAGCACATCGCTGCGCGAGTCACCCACAAATACCGCTTCGCCTGCGGACACTTCGGCCATCTGCATGACCACGTTCAAGGCCGCCGGATCAGGCTTCTGCTGAGGCAGCGTGTCGCCACCGATAATCCAGCGGAAGTAGCGACCAATACGCATCTCATCGAGCAGCGGGCCAACAAACCGCTCGGGCTTGTTGGTGATCAGCGCCATCTCGATGCCTTGGCTTTTCAGCCACTTCAGCGTTTCGCGCACGCCTGGGTACAAGGCGCTCAGCGCATGGTTGTCGGCGTACAGCTCCATAAAGATCGCCAACGCCTGCTCGGTCTCTTCTTCGCTGACCGCTTCATGCTCAAGGCCGCCGGCCAGGGCGCGACGCACCAACACGCGCACGCCGTTACCCACCCAGGTACGCACCTGTTCGATGCCGGCAGGCTCGCGGTCGAGTTGCTTGAGCATCTGGTCCACAGCGGCGGCCAGGTCCGGCACCGAGTCGATCAGCGTGCCGTCCAGGTCGAACATCACCAGGCGCGGCATGCGCCCGGCGAGCACCTGCGCAAAGCCGCTCATGGGCGGGCGAGCGCGAGTTCGGCGCGCATCTGGGCGATGACGGTTGCGTAGTCCGGAGTGTTGAAGATGGCCGAGCCGGCCACGAAGGTGTCAGCGCCGGCAGCGGCGATTTCACGGATGTTCTGCACGTTCACGCCGCCGTCGATTTCAAGGCGGATATCACGGCCCGAGGCGTCGATCAGCGCGCGCGCTTCACGCAGTTTGTCGAGAGTGCCGGGAATAAACTTCTGCCCGCCAAAGCCCGGGTTCACGCTCATGAGCAAAATCATGTCGATCTTGTCCATCACGTATTTGAGGCTTTCCAGCGAGGTGGCCGGGTTGAACACCAGGCCGGCCTTGCAACCGCCTGCCTTGATCAACTGCAGCGAGCGGTCGATGTGCTGGGATGCTTCAGGGTGGAAGGTGATGTAGGTGGCGCCGGCGTCGATAAAGTCACCAATGATGCGGTCCACCGGTGACACCATCAGGTGCACATCAATCGGCGCGGTCACGCCGTACTTGCGCAGTGCCGAGCAGACCATCGGGCCGATGGTGAGGTTGGGCACGTAGTGGTTGTCCATCACATCGAAGTGGATGATGTCGGCGCCAGCGGCGAGCACGTTATCCACTTCTTCACCCAGGCGGGCGAAGTCGGCGGAGAGGATGGATGGGGCAATAGCGAAAGGCTGCATGGCGCACCTCGGACAAAATTCGTCGCGCATTGTACCCGATGTGTTAACAACCGACCTCCTGGGCGTCGGCCATGCGGCGTTGAGATTGCGCGGCCCGCGCTCACGTACTGGAGTACGGTCCGCGCGGTCCGCGCAATCTCGCCTTGCCTGGCTCTAGCCCCAGAGCTCTCGACCGCAGCAATCAAAAGCAGATCAAACGCATCGTGGGCTCAGCTTTCGCTTGAGGAGGTGCGCAACTTCTCACTGCGCCCACGCAGCCACTCCAGCGTCAGCAGCAGCACGATGGAGAAACCGATCAACAAGGTCGCCGCCGCCGCAATGGTCGGGCTGAGGTTTTCGCGAATGCCGCTGAACATCTGCCGCGGCAATGTCGCTTGTCCCGGCCCGGCGAGGAACAGCGTGACCACCACTTCATCGAACGAGGTGGCAAAGGCAAACAGCGCCCCGGAGATTACGCCCGGCGCAATCAGTGGCAAGGTCACCCGGCGAAACGCGGTAATGGGTGATGCCCCCAGGCTGGCTGCTGCCCGCACCAGGTTGTAGTTAAAGCCCTGCAAGGTGGCCGACACGGTGATGATTACAAACGGCACACCCAGTACCGCATGCACCACGATCAGCGACAGGTAACTGTTGCCCAGCCCCAGCGGCGCGAAAAACAGGTAGCTGGCCACGCCAACAATCACCACCGGCACCACCATCGGCGAAATCACCAGGCTCATCACCAGCGCCTTGCCACGGAATTCACCGCGGGTCAGGCCGATGGCCGCCAGCGTGCCGAACACCATGGCCAGTATGGTGGCGGCCGGGGCAACGATCAGGCTGTTTTTCAGCGAGCGCATCCAGTCGGCCGAGGCGAAGAAGTCCTGGTACCAGTGCAGCGAAAAACCTTGCAGCGGGTACACCAGAAAACTGCCGGAGTTGAACGACAACGGCACGATCACCAGCACCGGCAGAATCAGAAACAGCAGCACCAGCGCGCACAGACCGCGCAGGGCGTAGTACCACACGCGTTCAATCGGAGACATATAAGGGCTTTGCATCGAATGTTCTCCTTATCAGCTCAGGCGCAGGCGGCTTGCGCCCACCAGCCAGCTGTAAACCACGTAGAGGGCCAGGGTAGCGAACAGCAGCAGGCCGCCCAGGGCCGTAGCCATGCCCCAGTTGATGCTGGTGTTGGTGTAGAAGGCGACGAAGTAGCTGACCATCTGATCGGTCGGGCTGCCCAGTAGCGCCGGGGTGATGTAGTAGCCAATGGCAAGAATGAACACCAGCAGGCAACCGGCGCCGACACCGGCCAGGGTCTGCGGGAAATACACCCGCCAGAAACTGGCGAACGGATGGCAGCCCAGCGAAATCGCCGCCCGCATATAAGTAGGGGAGATGCCCTTCATCACGCTGTAGATCGGCAGAATCATGAACGGCAGCATGATATGGACCATGGCGATGTACACCCCGGAGCGGTTGAACACCAACTCCAGCGGCTTATCGATAACCCCCATGGCCATCAACGCGCTGTTGATCAGGCCGCCCGATTGCAGCAACACGATCCAGGCCGCCACGCGCACCAAGATCGAGGTCCAGAACGGCAGCAGTACCAGAATCATCAACAGGTTGCTCTGGCGCGACGGCAGGTTGGCCAGCAGGTAGGCCAGCGGATACGCCAGCACCAGGCAGATGGCGGTAATCACCAGGCCCATCCAGAAGGTGCGGGCAAAGATATCCAGATAGATGGCCTGGTCCGGGGTGGCGGGTGCCACTTCGCCGACGTCGTCGATGCGGTGGTCCACAGCGGCCAGCAGGTAATACGGCGTCACGCTGCTGGTGTTGCGGCGGATCACTTGCCAGTAAGCGGGGTCGCCCCAACGCTCATCCAGCCCTTCCAGCGCCTCTTTATAAGAGGCCGGGGTTTCGGCGAATGGCAGCGCTTTGGCGGTTTTCATCAGCAGGCTGCGGTAGCCGGCCGACTCCATATTCAGACGCTTGGACAGGTCGCCCAAGACTTGATTCTTGCGGGCTTCGCCCAGGTCTTCGCTGATGGCCTTGTACACAGGCTCTGCAGGCAGGCCTTTGCCATCCCACTCGGCGACAGCCACCACGGTACGCGGCAAACCATTGACCACTTCCGGGTTGGCGACGCTTTTGTACAGCAGCGCCACGATCGGCACCAGAAACACCAGCAGCAGAAACAGCACCAGCGGCGCGATCAGCGCTTGTGCCTTGAGGCGGTTGACCCGCTCGGCACGCGCCAGGCGTTGTTTCAAGGTGGCTTCGGGAATGGCGACGGCCATGGAAAACTCCGGATCTAAAAGATGAATCTCGGTCCCTTGCAGGAGCGAGCAAGCTCGCGAAGATCGTCAACGAAATGCCGGTCTGACGCGGCGCTCTCAGGTTCTTCGCGAGCAAGCTCGCTCCTACGGTGGGGTTACACGCTAATTACTTGGCTGCCCAGGAGTTGAAGCGTTGCTCCAACTGCTCGCCGTTATCAGCCCAGAACGTCACGTCGATCTGCACTTGATCAGCGATGTTTTCCGGGGTGGTCGGCATGTCTTTCAGGATGCCTTTGTCCAGCAGTGCAACGGCTTTGGAGTTGGCCGGGCCGTACGCGATGTTTTCCGAGTAGATCTTCTGCTGCTCAGGTTGAACCGAGTAGGCGATGAACTTCTTGGCTTCCTCGGCGTTTTTCGCACCCTTTGGAATGGCCCAGGCGTCGAAGTCGTAGATGCCGCCGGTCCATACCACTTTCAGGTTGCTTTCTTTCTGCACGGCAGCGATACGGCCGTTGTAGGCCGAGCTCATCACCACGTCACCGGAGGCGAGGTACTGCGGCGGTTGTGCGCCGGCTTCCCACCACTGAATGTTCGGTTTCAGCTCGTCGAGTTTTTTGAACGCGCGGTTCTGGCCGTCTTTGCTGGCCAGCACTTTGTAGACGTCTTTGGGCGCCACGCCGTCGGCCATCAGGGCGAATTCCAGGGTGTACTTGGCGCCTTTGCGCAGGCCACGTTTACCCGGGAACTTGGTGGTGTCCCAGAAATCGGCCCAGCTGGTGGGTGCGGTTTTCAGCTTGTCGGCGTTGTAGGCCAATACGGTGGACCACACGAAGAAGCCCACGCCGCAGCTCTGGATGGCGCCCGGCACGTAGTCGGCCTTGTTGCCGAACAGGGCTGGGTCGAGGGTTTCGAACATGTCTTCATCGCAACCGCGCGACAGTTCCGGCGACTCTACTTCCACCAGGTCCCACGACACGCTGTTGGTGTCGACCATGGCTTTGACCTTGGCCATTTCACCGTTGTATTCGCCAGCCACGATCTTGCCTTTGCCTGCGGCTTCCCACGGCTGATAGAACGCTTTGACCTGGGCTGCCTTGTTCGCTCCCCCGAACGAGATAACGGTCAGATCGGCCGCCATGGACTGAGCGGCAATCGCCAGCCCAAGTGCCACGGTGACGAGTTTCAGTGCTTGTTTCATTGTTGTTCTCCACAGTGCTGAGTTGAATGACGCGTTTACTGCGAACTTCAAAACGGTCAGGCACTTTCCAAGAGCGGATCGAGTGCTCTGACGTGCTCCACTTGCCAGCCGAGGGGTACGACGTCGCCCACCGCCAATGCCGGATCGAGATCGGCGATAGGTTGTTTGACGTAGAAGTCGGCCTTGCCACACACCTCCAGGCGCACACGCACGTGGTCGCCCAGGTAGATAAATTCGGCCACACGGCCGGAGAAACGGTTGCTGCAGCTGTCGCTGGCGCTGTTGAGCAGTACGCGCTCGGGGCGTACCGACAGGGTTACGGGCTCGCCGGCCTGACCGACATTGACTGCCAGCGCATTGACCTTTTCGCCACGCGCCAGCTCTACCACGCAGCGGTCGCCGTCGGTGCTGACCAGGCGGCCATTGAGGCGGTTGTTCTCGCCGATGAAGTTGGCGACGAAGGTGTTCTTCGGCTCTTCATACAGTTCGCGCGGCGGGGCAATCTGCTGAATTTCGCCTTGATGGAACACGGCCACGCGGTCGGACATGGTCAAGGCTTCGCCCTGGTCGTGGGTCACGTACACCACGGTCACGCCCAGGCGTTGGTGCAGGTGCTTGATCTCCATCTGCATGTGTTCACGCAGCTGTTTATCCAGCGCGCCCAACGGTTCGTCCATCAGTACCAGCTGTGGCTCGAACACCAGTGCACGGGCCAGGGCCACCCGCTGCTGCTGACCGCCAGACAGCTGGCCGGGGTAGCGATTGCGGAAGGTATCGAGCTGTACCATCGACAGCGCGCGTTTTACCCGCTCGCTGACATCGGTCTTGTTCATGCCGCGCACGGTCAACGGAAACGCCAGGTTTTCGGCCACAGTCATATGCGGGAACAGCGCGTAGTTCTGGAACACCATGCCAATGTCGCGTTTGTGCGGCGGCACGTTATTGATGGAGCGGCCGGCCAGCAGAATCTCGCCACTGGTGGGCGTTTCGAAGCCGGCGAGCATCATCAGGCTCGTGGTTTTACCCGAGCCGGACGGCCCCAGCAGGGTGAGGAATTCGCCTTTGCGGATATCCAGGTTGAGGTCTTTGACGATGAGGTTCTCGCCGTCGTAGCTCTTCTGAACGCCACGAAAGCTGACCAGCACATCGTTGACTTGCGACTCGCCCATGACCCCACCCTTTTGATTTTGTACGTCGTGCCTTAAGGCTAGAGGGACCTGAAGGCAGCGCAAATCGGGGGCTATGAGAGATTGCTATAAGCAGAGCGGAAGACTGAGGGTAGGGATTGCCCTACCCCGGTGGCGTGATTGGGTATTGCCGAGCACAGGGGTGCGGGGCAGAGCGGGCGAACGAAGTCGTAAATAGACAAGCCGTAGGTTGGGTTGAGCCAAAGGCGAAGCCCAACGATACGCAAAAGGTAGCCCTCACACTGCAGCCAAACAGTACGGCGGGCGACGCGGTCGTTCTGCTGGGGTTCGGCGGAGGGCTGATGGTGGCGCATCGTTGGCTTCGCTGCGCGCAACCCAACCTACCCGGCGTCACTCATCACACCAACTTGTGCTCCATGGCGTACTTCACCAACTCCGCCACCGAGCTGGCATTCAACTTCTGCATCAACCGCGCTTTATGGGTGCTGATGGTCTTGTTGCTCAACGCCAACTGCTGAGCAATGTCGTTGACGTTGGCGCCCTGCACCAGTCGCTCGAACACCGAAAATTCGCGTTCCGAGAGCCGCGTATGCAGCGGCTGCGAATCGGTAAGCCCAACTTCGAACACCATGCGATCAGCCAGCTCCGGGTCGATGTACCGCCCGCCCGACGCCACCCGGCGAATGGCGGTCAGCAACAGTGCCGGATCGCTATCCTTGGTGGCGTAGCCGGCGGCGCCGGCCTTCAGTGCACGGGCTGCCATCTGCGCTTCGTCGTGCATCGACAACACCAGTATCGCCGGCGGGTTGGTCAGCGCGCGAATACGTGGAATTGACTCCAGGCCGTTTACCCCAGGCATGGAGATATCCAGCAGCACCACTTCGCATTCAGTCTGGCGCAGGGTTTCCAGCAACTGCTCACCATTGCTCGCCTCGCCAACCACGCACAGGTCTTTGGCCAGGCCAATCAGCTGTTTGATGCCCTCACGGACAATGGTGTGGTCTTCGGCGACCAGTACACGAATCACGGCAAACGCTCCTACTCAAGCTAACGGAATATGCACAGTCAGGGTGGTGCCCTCGCCCACCTGGCTTTCCAGGCGCAGCGTACCGCCCAGCATCAGCACGCGCTCACGCATGCCCACCAGACCGAACGACGCAGTGCGGCCCGGCTGCGCGATAAAGCCGATGCCATCATCGACCACCGTCAGGCACAGGTCGTCGCCGTCCAGCGCCAGACGCAGGGCCACAGTATGCGCCTGAGCGTGGCGCATCACGTTGGTCAACGCCTCCTGCAGAATGCGAAACAAGCCAATGGCCTTGGCATCCGCCAGCGCCGGCAGGTTGTCCGGCACCTGCACGATGCACGGAATTTGTGTACGTGCTTCGAAGCGCTGGGCTTGCCATTCGATGGCCGAGGCGATGCCGGCATCCAGAATCGGCGGGCGCAACGCGGTTGCCACATCACGCACCAACTGGAACAGGTTGGCGATCAACCGCTTCATGCTGTTCAAGCGGTCTTGCAAGCCAGGGTCGAGCTCGGCATAGGCCAGCTCGCACATGGAGGTTTCCAGCTTCAGCACGGTAAGCACCTGGCCCAGTTCGTCGTGCACTTCGCGGGCAATACGGGCTTTTTCTTCTTCGCGCACGCTTTCCAGGTGCGCTGACAGCTCGCGCAGCTGGGCGCGGGAATCGGCCAGCTCCAGCTCAATGCGTTTGTTGTCGGTGATGTCCCAGGCAATGCCGTCCCACACCACCGAGTTGTCGTCCAGGCGCCGGGCCATGGCCTTGATGTCGGCCCACCGCTGCTCGCCACTCTTGGTAAGGATGCGGCCTTGCCAATGCCAGTCACGGTCGTTGGCAAACGCCAGGTCCTGGCTGCCGTGGTAGCTGGCTTTGTCTTCGCTGTACACCAGGCTGCGCAGGCCACGATCCGGCGCCTGCAACACGGCGGCGGGATAACCGACCATGCCTTCGCTACCGTCGCTGATAAACGCGAAGTCGACCTCGGCGCCGGCATGCGGCCGCTCCAGACGAAACACCATGCCCGGCACATTGGCGGCAATGCCCTGCAAACGCGCCTGGCTTTCCTGCAAGGCAGCTAGTGCCCGGCGGCGTTCGGTGACATCGGTGATGTACACCACCAGGTACTCGGCCTGGCGAAAGCGCAGAAAACTCAACGACACATCGGCCGGCAAGGTGCTGGCATCAAAGCGCAGCAAGGTGCTTTCAAAACTCAGCGGTTCGCCATCACTGCCGCGCGCCCGTTTCCACAGGGCCAGCCAACGGTCCATATGCAGGTTGGGATCAAAGGCCGCCAGCGGCCTTTCCACCACGCCGCCGGCCGGGTAACCGAGCATCTGTTCCGCCGCGCGATTGGCGTAGCGCACGTGGCTGTCCCAGTTGACCCACAGGATGCCGACCGTGCTCTGGTCGATGGAAAACTGGGTCAGGCGCAGCGCTTCCTCGGCCGCCTCGCGCAGCTCCAGCGCGTGGCGAGCTTGCAGCAATGCGCGTTCCAGGTTGCGCACCTGGCGGCGCAGCCAGAACAGGCAGGCGACGGCCGCCAGCAGCAAGACAGCAAACAGGCTGGTGAGGTTTTGCCAAAAGCCCGGCGACTCGCTTAAACGCGGGTATTTGATCTGCACCCAACGGTTATGCAGCTCATCCAGTTGCTTGGGCGAGAGGCCGGCCAGGGCCTTGTCGATCAGACCGGACAACTCTGGCCAATCGCGCCGCGAGGCCACCCGCAATAGTTGCGGAAAGCCAATATCCCCCACCACCGCCAGCTCGCCGAACTCGGCTTCGCCAGATAAGCGACTGAGCTGAGCCTCATCGATCACCACGTATTTCACTTGCTGGGCGAGCAGGTTCTGCAACGCCTGGCGCTCGCTGTCGACGCCGTGCAGATTGAGATTGGAATAGGACGTGCGCAGGTAATCGGCCACCGCACTGGGGGTGCGCACGGCCACCGGGTCGCTGCTACCCAACTGCTCGAAATCCACTGCTGCGCCGCCAACCCGTGCGCCGACCACTAACTGCGGCACGCGCATATAAGGGTCGGAAAACAACCACTGGCGCAGGCCCGCCGGGGTTTGCATCTGCCCTGGCGCGAGGTCGAACAGGCGGGCCTGGGCGGCGGCTTCGAGGGCGGCCTGGTCCGGGTAGGTCTGCCACAGCAGCTCCACATTCAAGGCGCTGGCCAGGGCTTTCATCAGGTCGATATGGGCGCCGGAGAGCTTCTGCACCCGGCGATCCATTTGCGCATAGGGCGCTTGCAGCACCACGCCCACACGCAATTGCCTATGCGCGGCCAGCCAATCGCGTTGCTCGGCGCTCAGTGCCACTGTTGGCGGGGGCGCTTCACTGAAAGCCGCACCTGGCTGCAGCGCGATCAGCAGTAAACAGGCGCCCAGGAAGTAACGAATCATCCCCAGCAAACCTCGGCGAAGGGGTGGAAAGCGGCCTACCTTACTCCACGCCTGACAAATAGCCGACAGCCGATTAGGCTGCACCCATTGCCATCGCCAAGGACTCACCCGATGCCCCGCTCGCTTCGTCCGTATGTTGCTGCGTTGTCTCTGCTGCTGTGCGGCGCAGTGCAGGCCGCTGATGAGCCGGCGCCAGCCAAGGAAGGCGACGCCCCTGCTGCGGTAGTTGAGCGCGCGCCGCTGGCCGAGCGCAGCGTGGATGACGCCACGGCCCTGGCCAAGCGGGTGCCGGAAAAAGAACAGCAAAAGCTCACGGCCGGTGACGAAGAATTTCTCGCCCTGTGGAAGTTGGCCAATGTCGGTGACGCCTATGGCGTGATCATTCTGATCCCCGGCGACGGCGAGACCGCCGACTGGCCGCTGGCCATGGCGCCCCTGCGGGAAAAACTGCCGGACGCTGGCTGGAATACCTTGAGCCTGAGCCTGCCCGACCCGCAGGGTGATGAGCCGCCGTTACGGCCCATTGAGGAGGTGGCGCCGGCCGCGGGTGAAGAGAAGAAAGCCGACGCACCCGCCGAGCCAGCCCCGGCCACCACGCCCGAAAACGCCGCCGTACCGGCCGACACCACCCCGCCGCCCAGCGGCATTAGCGATGAACAACGCAGCACCCACTCCACCCGCGTCAGTGCGCGAATCGGCGCAGCCATTGCCTTTGCCCAAGAGAAAAAAGCCAAGGCCATCGTGCTGCTCGGCCACGGCAGTGGCGGCTACTGGGCCGCGCGTTATCTGGCCGACAACAAGCCCAAGCAGGTGAGCAATCTGATTCTGGTGGCCGCAGAAAAACCAGTGGGCTTCAGCCCCGTGCTGGAGGATTTGGTGCCGGAGCTGAAGCTGGCGACCGGCGACTTCTACTACGGCGATCAACCGCTGGACCGCGATGCCGCCAAATTGCGCAAGGAAGCCAGCAAGCGGCAGAAACATCCAGCCTATATTCAGGTGGCCATGGCGTCGCTGCCGGGCGACCGGGGGACTGAGCAGGAGCAGTTGTATCGGCGGGTGAAGGGGTGGTTGAGTCAGCATCTGCAGTCGGGCGCAGCGCAGCCCGATCAGCCGACGCCGGTAGAAGCGCCAGAGCCGCCACCGCCGCCGGAGCCGACGTCGCCTGGGATCTGATTCTTGTAGTTTGGGTAGGTATGCGTCCCCCACCGTCATTCCAGCGCAGGCTGGAATCCAGAATCGCCCAAGCATCCTCCGCTCGCTCCGAAACTCTGGGTCCCAGCCTGCGCTGGGACGACGGTGTTCGCCCGCTCAACTCCGTCATCCCCGCGCAGGCGGGGATCCAGAATCGAGCAGGAGAACGTCGCCTGCGCGGGAATGACGGTGGTTTTAATTGAGAACAGGGGTCGCAAGGCAGCCCTACCTAAACCCGCGCTGCTCGCGCACCACCGCATAAGCACTGTGCAACTCGCGGGTTTTCTCGGTGGCTTCGCGCACCTTGGCCGCGCTGGCGCCAGCGCCCACCAGCTTGTCCGGATGATGGCGGCTCAGCAGACGCCGGTAGGCATTCTTGATGGCTTGCACGTCGCTACCATGGGCAACATTCAATACCCGTAGCGCCTGTTCGTAGCTGACCGTACTGCTCACGCTGGTGGTTTTGCGCGGTTCGAATTCCGCCCCCAGCGCCGCCACCGTATCGTGCCCTCTGCCCAGCCATTTGCCCCACAACACGATCAACTCGCGCTCGGTGCTGGTGGCGCGGCCATCGGCCCAGGCCATGCGCCAGCAAGCGCGCAGCACCTCGTCCGCCACGGCGGCCTGGCTGCGCAACCGGCGCAGCGGCACGCGCAAACCATCCTGGCCATTCTTGCCCCGGGTAAACGCCTCGATGGCGCGGCGCTGCTCGCCGTCGGTCAATTGCAGGCGCTGCATCTCGGCCCGCGCCTGCTGGATATGCACTTCCAGCACCTGACCGTCACTCTTGGCCAGACGGCCGAGCAGCACAAAGAGCAGGTCCTGATCGCTAACACCGGCCGGCCGAGCGCCTTTCAAGCGTCCACGCAGGTCAGCCCAGCTTTCCAGGGCCATGCGCCGATCAACCACCTGACCGAGCAGAATGCCCAGCAAAGCGCCCGGGATACTGGCCAGCGCCAAGCCGGCGGTGGCGCCTACAACGGTCGCAGGCCAGAGCATCAGCCAGCCACCGCGAGCAGCTGTTCGACTTCTTGCAGGCGCTCATGGGTGCCAACATCCACCCAATGGCCACGATGGTGCTCGCCAGTGACCTTGCCGGCTGCCATCGCCTCGCGCAGCAGCGGCGCCAGCTTGAAGGCGCCCGGTTGGCAGCCGGTGAAAAGCGCCGGTGCCAGCACGGCGATACCGCTGTAGGTCAAGGTGGCAGCACCTGGTTTTGCGTCACTGAGCACACCGTTCTCCAGGACAAAATCGCCGGCCGGGTGGTGGGCCGGGTTGTCGATCATGATCAGATGGGCCAGGCCGTTTAGCTGCCTGGGGATGGCATGAAAATCGTAGTCGGTCCAGACATCACCATTGACCACCACAAACGCCTCGTCACCCAGCAACGGCAGTGCCCGAAAAATGCCGCCGCCGGTTTCCAGCGGTTCACCCTCGGGCGAGTAGACGATGCGCAGACCAAACTGCGCGCCGTCGCCCAGGTGGTCTTCGATTTGTTGGCCCAGCCAGGCGTGGTTGATGACCACCTCGCGAAAACCGGCCGCCGCCAACGCGCGCAGGTGGTATTCGATCAAGGGTACGCCTGCCACCGCGATCAAGGGTTTGGGCGTGTGCAGGGTCAGCGGGCGCATGCGCTCGCCTTTGCCTGCCGCCAGAATCATCGCCTTCATCGCGAAACCGCCTTGGTGTGGCCGAGGCTGGCGAACAGCTCACCGAGTTCGGCCAGCTCTGGCCGACGGGCCAGCACGGTCTCTATATAGGAGAAGAAACGCGGAACATCGCCCAGGTACTTGGGCTTGCCATCGCGGTGACAGATGCGGGCGAAGATGCCGATGATTTTAAGGTGACGCTGCACCCCCATCAGATCGCTAGCCTGCAGGAAGTCTTCGAAGTCCGGCTGCACCGCAATGCCCAGGGCAGCGGCCTGCTGCCAGTAATCGCTCAGCCAGGCACGCACACGCGGCTCGGGCCAACTGAGAAAGGCGTCTTTGTACAGGCTGGTGATGTCGTAGGTAACCGGACCGTAGACGGCATCCTGAAAATCCAGCACGCCGGGGTTCGGCTCGCTCAGCATCAGGTTGCGCGGCATGTAGTCGCGATGCACCAGCACCTTGGGCTGAGCCAGCGCGCTGTCGATCAGCACGGTGCAGATCCGTTGCCAAGCGGCTTGCTGGGCGTCGGTAAATGCCAACCCCAGTTCATGGCGTACATACCAGTCGCGGAACAACTGCAGCTCGCGGTCCAGCAGCGCCACGTCGTAATCGGGCAATGGGGTGTGATGCGGCAACTGCTGAAATGCCAACAACGCGTGCAACGCATCGGCGAACAACGCGTCGGCATTCTCCTCATTTATGACGTCAAGGTAGGTTTGGCGACCCAGGTCCGGCAGCAGCAAAAAGCCACGTTCGAGATCTTCGGCCAAAATTTCCGGCACATTTATTTTTGCGCTCGCCAGCAAACCGGCCACTTTTACGAACGGTCGGCAGTCTTCCTGAGGCGGTGGGGCGTCCATCACGATCAGCGTTCGGCCCTCGCCCTGCCAGCGAAAATAACGTCGAAAACTGGCGTCGCTGCTAGCAGCAGTAAGGGTTGCGGGGGGAACCGAGCCCCAACCACGAGCGCTAAAAAGGGCCGGCAGTTGCTCATCGAGCCACACGGACAGCTGTTGCAGGCGTACATCTTCATCAAGCATTACAAGGGTCTCCGACGGCCCTAGCCGTTGTGCGGGTCATGCTTTATTATCCAGCATCTTTTTCAGCCCATCGAGAGGCGTGCGGTCCTAGCGGGCCGATGGCGCGCAGGAAGCCCGGACTACAAGATGGCAGTAAAATACCCCGCGTTTCGTAAAAAATTCCCTCTGCTGGTTACCGGCAGCCTATTGGCCTTGCAACCTGTTGCTACCCAATATGTGGTCGCCGCCGAGCAGTATGACTGCCAGGTGTCGCCTTCGGGTGGTTGGGCGTGTGCGCCGAAAACGGACACCGCCGTGTTGCCTCCTCGCCCGGTGCATAGCGCCGGCGCGGTGAGCTCCATGGCCGGCACCTCGGCCGAGAAGACCAGCACGGTCGCCTCGGGTGAAGCCGCCGAGGCCAAACCGCAACTGGTGACCGAGAGCAAAGGCAAAGCCCTGAAATCTCGCAGTGCTGACTACAGTCACCTCGACTGGGTTCCGCGCGACAAGCTCACCGCCGAGCAACTGGCCGAAACCGGCCCGTATTGCTCCGGTGCGTACGTCGAGCCTGAACGCCCGGGCATGACCGACAAGACGGCGAAGAAAGACGCGCCGACTTATCTGTCCGCCAAAGCTTCGCGCTACGAGCAGGAACAGCAGGTCGCCACCCTCGCCGGTGACGTGATCATGCGCCAGGGCAGCATGCAGGTGCAGGCCGATGAGGCCAGCCTGCTGCAAGCCGAAAACCGCGGCGAACTGAACGGCAATGTGCGCCTGCGTGACAATGGCGCGCTGGTAGTGGGTGACCACGCCCGCATTCAGCTCGACACCGGTGAAGCGCAGATCGACAACGCCGAGTACGTGCTGCACAAGGCCAACGTGCGCGGTAGCGCGCTGTATGCCAAGCGCCAGGAAGACACCATCATCCGCCTCAAGGATGGTACGTACACCCGCTGCGAACCCGGCAGCAACGCCTGGAACCTCAAAGGCAACAACATCACCTTGAACCAGGCCACCGGTTTCGGTACGGCCACCAACGTGACGTTGCGGGTAAAAGACATTCCGGTGTTCTACACCCCGTACATCTATTTCCCGATCGACGACCGTCGCCAGTCCGGCTTCCTGCCGCCTAGCATCGGCTCGTCGAGCGATACCGGCCTGATGCTGGTCACGCCGTACTACTTCAACCTGGCGCCCAACTACGACGCCACGTTGTACCCACGCATCATGACCGAGCGCGGCGTGATGATGGAAGGCGAGTTCCGCTACCTCACCGAAAGCAGCGAAGGCAAAGTCAGCGCCGCTTACCTGAACGACGGTGACGACGAGCGCAAGGACGAGCCCAAGTACGAGAAGAACCGCTACCTGTACAGCCTGGAAAACCAGACTGGCCTGGACTCGCGTCTGCTGGGTGAGATCGACTACACCAATATCAGCGACCCGTATTACTTCCAGGATCTGGAAACCGATCTGGACGTCAGCAACAAGACCTTCGTAGACCAGCAGGGCTCTCTGACGTATCGCGGCGACAGCTTCGACGCCAAGCTCAATGTGCACGCCTACGAACTGGCCACCGTTGCCGACGTAACGCCGTATGACCGCCTGCCGCAGGTGACCTTCAATGGTGTGCTGCCGTTCCAGCCCGGCGGCCTGAACTTCACCTATGACACCGAGTTCGTGCGCTTCGACCGCAACCTGGACGAGTACACTTACAACGGCAACGACAGCCCGGACAGCTTTCTGCAAGGCTTGACCCGCGCCACCGGCGACCGCGTTCATCTGGAGCCAGGCGTCAGCCTGCCGCTGAACTGGAACTGGGGTTACGTCAAACCGACGATGAAATACCTGTACACCGACTACAGCCTGGACCTCGACCAGAAGGGTAAAACCACCCTGCTCGCCGGCCAGGACTACAGCAGCAGCCAGGACCGTGGCGTGCCGCTGTACAGCGTCGACAGTGGCCTGTATTTCGACCGCAACACCACGCTGTTTGGCAATAACTTCCGCCAGACCTTCGAACCGCGCGCCTACTACCTGAACGTACCGTATCGCGACCAGTCGGATATCCCGATCTTCGACACCAGCGAAACACCGTTCAGCTACGCCTCGCTGTTCCGTGAAAACCGCTTCTCCAGCAGTGACCGCATTGGCGATGCCAACCAGCTGTCGCTTGGCGCCAGCAGCAAGTTCATCGAACCGAACGGCTTCCAGCGCGCCAGCGTCGCGCTTGGCCAGACCTTCTACTTCGAAGATCGCAAGGTGCAGTTGCCGGGTATCGACGGGAAGGACGAGGCCTCGGTATCGCCGTACGCCCTCACCGGCGAATACCGCGTAAACCGCGACTGGCGTGTGAGCTCGGACTTCAACTGGGACCCGGATGCCGGCGAAACCCGCTCGGGTAACGTCATGGCCCATTACCAGCCTGAAGCCAACCCCGGCAAGATCATCAACGCCGGCTACCGCTACCGTAACGACGTCAAACGCTTCAACCCGCGCACTGGCGAGTTCGAAGTGGCGGGCGACGAGTACAAGATCGATCAGTCCGACTTCTCGGTTATCTGGCCGGTGGTTCCGCAGTGGAGCGCCATCGCGCGCTGGCAGTTCGACTACAACCAGAGCCGTACGCTGGAAGCCTTTGGTGGTTTCGAATACGACAACTGCTGCTGGAAACTGCGTCTGATCAACCGTTACTGGGTTGAGTACGACGAATTCGACCTGCAACGCGAAGAGAAAGGCGACCGCGGGATCTTCCTGCAAATCGTGCTGAAAGGCCTCGGTGGCGTTGTCGGCAATAAAGTTGAGAGTTTCCTCGACCAAGGCATTCAAGGTTATCGTGAACGTGAAGACCAAGCTTACTGATTGTCTGCGCCCGCTGTTGCTGGGCGCTGTGCTTCTGGGTACCGCGGCACAGGCCGAAGTGCAGTCCATTGATCGCGTCGTGGCCATTGTCGACAACGACGTCATCATGCAAAGCCAACTGGACGACCGCCTGCGCGAGGTGCAAAACACCATCGCCAAGCGCGGTGCCGCCCTGCCGCCGGAACACGTCCTCAGCCAGCAAGTGCTGGAACGTCTGATCATTGAAAACTTGCAACTGCAGATTGGTGATCGCTCCGGCATTCGCATTACCGATGAAGAACTGAACCAGGCCATCGGCACCATCGCTCAGCGCAACAACATGAGCGTCGAGCAGTTCCGCGCCGCTCTGGCGCAGGACGGTCTGTCCTTCGATGACGCCCGCGAGCAGGTTCGTCGCGAGATGATCATCAGCCGCGTGCGCCAACGCCGTGTGGCCGAGCGCATTCAGGTTACCGATCAGGAAGTGCAGAACTTCCTGGCTTCAGACCTGGGCAAGATGCAGCTCTCCGAAGAGTTCCACCTGGCCAACATCCTGATCCCGGTTCCGGAGAGCTCCTCGCCGGAAACCATTCAGGCTGCCGAC
This sequence comes from Pseudomonas turukhanskensis, assembly GCF_027922365.1. Lineage (GTDB taxonomy): Bacteria > Pseudomonadota > Gammaproteobacteria > Pseudomonadales > Pseudomonadaceae > Aquipseudomonas > Aquipseudomonas turukhanskensis. The sequence goes on along the minus strand of NZ_BSFN01000015.1, from coordinate 81,315 downwards.
AAGCAGGCCACGCAGATCTACCAGCAACTGAAACAAGGCGCGGACTTCGCCCAACTGGCGATTTCCAGCTCTGGCAGCGAAACGGCACTGGAAGGCGGCGACATGGGCTGGCGTAAAGCTGCTCAGTTGCCGGCCCCGTTCGACGGCATGATCGGCGCTCTGTCGGTAGGCGACGTCACCGAGCCGATGCGCACTCCGGGCGGTTTCATCATCATCAAACTGTTGGAAAAACGCGGCGGCGGCAGCCAGGTCAAGGACGAAGTTCACGTTCGTCATATCCTGATCAAGCCAAGCGAAATCCGCAGCGAAGCTGAAACCGAACGTCTGGTTCAACGCCTGTACGACCGAATCATGGCGGGCGAAGACTTCGCCGAACTGGCCAAGGCCTTCTCCGAAGACCCGGGCTCGGCCCTGAACGGTGGCGACCTCAACTGGATCGACCCGAGCTCCCTGGTGCCCGAGTTCCAGAAGGTAATGGCCAACACCGCCAGTGGCGAAGTGTCCAAACCGTTCAAAAGCCCTTACGGCTGGCACGTGCTGGAAGTTCTTGGCCGCCGCGCCACCGACAGCAGCGAAGAGTTCCGCAAACAAGCGGCCCTCAACGCCCTGCGTAACCGTAAGTACGACGAAGAGCTGCAAGCCTGGTTGCGCCAGATCCGCGACGAGGCGTACGTAGAAGTCAAACTGTGACCCTACCGCGCTTCGCTCTGACACCCGGCGAGCCGGCGGGTATAGGTCCCGACCTATGCCTGCTGCTCGCGCAGCACGCCCAGCCTTACCCCCTTATCGCCATCGCCAGCCGCGATCTGCTCAATGAGCGGGCCGCCCAGCTTGGCGTTGCCGTGCGCGCGGTAGCCGTTACGCCCGAGGCCTGGCCAGATGCGCCCGCTCCCGCCGGCACCCTGTACGTGTGGGATACCCCGCTGCACAGCGCCGTGGTGGCCGGCCGACTCGACTCGGCCAACGCCGCTTACGTGCTGGAAACCCTGACCCGCGCCGGGCTTGGCTGTGTAAACGGCCACTTCGCCGGGATGATCACCGCCCCGGTACACAAGGGCGTGATCAACGAAGCAGGCATCGCCTTTTCAGGTCATACCGAATTTCTTGCTGACCTGACCCACACTCATCAAGTGGTGATGATGCTTGCCACCCGCGGCCTGCGCGTGGCGCTGGTGACCACGCACCTGCCGCTCAAAGACGTGGCCGCTGCTATCACGGCCGAGCGCCTGGAACGGGTGACGCGCATTCTGCACGCCGACCTGGTCAGCAAGTTCGGTATTGCAGCCCCTCGTATCCTGGTGTGCGGCCTGAATCCTCACGCGGGCGAGAGCGGCCACCTGGGGCGCGAAGAAATCGAGGTAATCGAGCCAACGCTTGAGCGCCTGCGCGGCGACGGCCTGAACCTGATCGGCCCGCTCCCCGCCGATACCCTGTTTACCCCGAAATACCTCGAGCACTGCGACGCCGTGCTGGCCATGTACCACGACCAGGGCTTGCCCGTGCTCAAGTACAAAGGCTTTGGCGCCGCCGTGAACGTTACCCTGGGCCTGCCGATTATCCGCACGTCGGTCGACCACGGCACCGCCCTGGATCTGGCCGGCAGCGGCAAGATCGACACCGGCAGCCTGCAGGTGGCCCTCGAAACGGCCTACCAGATGGCTGAAAGCCGTTAGCCTGACCTTTCTTTTGTCGCGTCCTGCGCCTTAACTGGCACAGATGCCGCCCGCCCTATTTCGCAGCAGAGCCTTTATGACTGAGCACTACCAACATCGCGCCCGCAAGCGCTTCGGCCAGAACTTCCTGCATGATGCCGGCGTTATCCACCGCATCCTGCGCGCCATTCATGCCAAGCCCGGCGAGCGTTTGCTGGAGATCGGCCCGGGCCAGGGCGCGCTCACCGAAGGCCTGCTGTCCAGCGGCGGCATGCTGGACGTGGTGGAGCTGGACCTGGACCTGATCCCGATCCTCAAGGGCAAGTTCGACAGCAACCCAAACTTCACCCTGCATCAGGGCGATGCCCTGAAGTTCGACTTCACCAGCCTCAATCCAGCGCCCAACAGCCTGCGCGTGGTCGGCAACCTGCCGTACAACATTTCCACGCCGCTGATTTTTCATCTGCTGGAGAACGCCAGCCTGATCCGCGACATGCACTTCATGTTGCAAAAGGAAGTGGTTGAGCGCCTGGCCGCCACACCCGGCGGCGGCGATTGGGGCCGGCTGTCGATCATGGTGCAGTACCACTGCGCGGTAGAGCACCTGTTCAATGTCGGCTCCGGGGCGTTCAATCCTGCACCGAAAGTGGACTCGGCGATTGTCCGCCTGGTGCCGCACGCCACCCTGCCGCACCCGGCCAAAGACCAGCGTTTACTGGAACGCGTGGTGCGCGAAGCCTTCAACCAGCGGCGCAAAACCCTGCGCAATACGCTCAAGGCCCTGCTCAGCGGTGAGGCGATTGAAGCTGCCGGAGTCGATGGCAGCCTGCGTCCGGAACAGCTCGACCTCGCCGCCTTCGTGCGCCTGGCCGACAAGCTGCATGAGCAGACAACTGTGGCGCCCGCACACTAAACTCGATACTCCGCTGTTCGCTTAACTGAGCCTTTCGCATGTCCGATAGCCGTTACCAGATCGACGTCAGCGTCGTAACCCGTTTTCTTCCGGAGCAATCGCAGCCGGAACAGAACCGCTTTGCGTTCGCCTACACCGTCACCATCCGCAATAACGGCGAGCTACCTGCCAAGCTGCTGTCGCGGCACTGGGTGATTACCGACGGTGATGGCCGCGTGCAGGAAGTACGCGGGCCAGGAGTGATCGGCCAGCAGCCGACCATCGAAGCCGGCGGCAGCCACACCTACAGCAGCGGCACCCTCATGGCCACGCGCGTGGGTACCATGCAGGGCAGCTACCAGATGGTTGCCGACGACGGTAAACGCTTCGACGCCGTCATCGCGCCATTTCGCCTCGCCGTTCCCGGGGCCCTGCACTGATGACGGTGTACGCCGTTGGCGATCTGCAAGGTTGCCTGGACCCACTGAAATGCCTGCTGGCGCGTGTGGCATTCGACCCCGCCAGAGATCGGCTATGGCTGGTGGGCGACCTGGTCAACCGTGGCCCGCAGTCGCTGGAAACCCTGCGTTTTCTGTATGCCATGCGCGAAGCCGTGGTGTGCGTGCTGGGCAACCACGACCTGCACCTGCTGGCTGCCGCGCACAATATCGAACGCCTTAAAAAGGGCGACACCCTGCGTGAGATTCTCGAGGCGCCAGATCGCGACGAGTTGCTCGACTGGCTGCGCCTGCAGAAACTGCTGCACTACGACGCCGAACGCGACATCGTCATGGTGCATGCCGGTATTCCGCCGCAGTGGTCGCTGAAAAAAGCGCTGCGCTGCGCCGAAGAAGTAGAAGACGCGCTGCGCGACGATGCGCGCCTGCTGCCGTTTTTAGACGGCATGTACGGCAACGAGCCGAGCCGCTGGGACAGTGACCTCAAGGGCGTCACCCGCCTGCGGGTGATCACCAACTACTTTACCCGCATGCGCTTTTGCAAAGCCGATGGCACCCTGGACCTGAAAACCAAGGAAGGCGTCGGCAGCGCGCCGCCCGGCTACCTGCCGTGGTTCAACCACAAGCAGCGTAAAACGGCCGGGCAGAAAATCATCTTCGGTCACTGGGCCGCGCTGGAAGGCCGCTGCGACGCGCCGGGGGTTACCGCCCTGGATACCGGTTGCGTCTGGGGCGGTGCCATGACTTTACTAAACGTCGACAGCGGCGAGCCCTATCGTTGCGACTGCAAGGAGCTAATGCCATGAGCGAATTCAAACGCATCCCACCTGAGCAAGCCCAGGCCCTGCGCGAGCAAGGCGCGGTGGTGGTGGATATCCGTGACCCGCAAAGCTATGCCATGGGCCATATCAGTGGCTCGCGGCATCTGGACAACCACTCATTGCACGACTTCATCACCCAGGCCGATCTAGACGCCCCGCTCATCGTTTCCTGCTACCACGGCAACTCCAGCCAGAGCGCAGCAGCCTATCTGGTCAGTCAGGGCTTTTCCGAGGTTTATAGCCTGGACGGCGGCTTTGAACTGTGGCGCGCCACCTATCCGGCCGAGACCGCCAGCGAGTCTGCCGAATAATTTTTTCCAAGCGTCTACCCCGCGCCCTGCCTGGCCTCTCGCCCTTCTGTAACAAAGACCGACACATGCTTATCGTTTGTCGGTCCTTGACCTCTCCAATTCCGAACTATCCTTAGCCTCAGGCCATCCATATAGGGGAGAGCCGGCACACCGGCTTCCGGGGCTATCGGCAGCGACCTTTAGGTGTTCTGGGGGATTCTCATTTGCCGACTCGTCGGCAGATTGCCAGCACCCGCTCGACCGATCCCGCCCGGCTCGACCATCAAGCGAGGTGACGTCATGAGTATTTTCAGCCACTTCCAACAACGCTTCGAAGCGACTCGCCAGGAGGAATATTCCCTTCAGGAATATCTCGACTTGTGCAAACAGGACAAGAGCGCTTACGCCACGGCAGCTGAACGCCTGCTGATGGCCATTGGCGAGCCCGAGTTGATCGACACCTCGCACAACTCCAGGCTGTCGCGGATCTTTTCCAACAAGGTGATTCGCCGCTATCCGGCCTTTGAAGACTTCCATGGCATGGAAGAATGCATCGACCAGATCGTCTCCTACTTCCGCCATGCCGCTCAGGGCCTGGAAGAGAAGAAACAGATTCTTTACCTTCTGGGCCCGGTGGGCGGCGGTAAGTCGTCCCTGGCCGAGAAGCTCAAACAGCTGATGGAGAAGGTGCCCTTCTACGCCATCAAGGGCTCGCCGGTTTTCGAATCACCTCTGGGGCTGTTCAATCCGGCCGAAGACGGCACCATCCTCGAAGAAGACTTCGGCATTCCGCGGCGCTACCTGAGCACCATCATGTCGCCGTGGGCCACCAAACGGCTGGCCGAGTTCGGCGGCGACATCAGCCAATTCCGCGTCGTCAAGCTCTACCCCTCCATCCTTAACCAGATTGCCGTGGCCAAGACTGAGCCGGGGGACGACAACAACCAGGACATTTCCGCGCTGGTAGGTAAAGTCGATATTCGCAAGCTGGAGGAATTCCCGCAGAACGACGCCGACGCCTACAGCTACTCCGGCGCGCTGTGCCGTGCCAACCAGGGGCTGATGGAGTTCGTCGAGATGTTCAAGGCGCCGATCAAGGTGCTGCACCCGCTGCTCACGGCCACCCAGGAAGGTAACTACAACAGTACCGAGGGCCTCGGTGCCATTCCGTTTATGGGTGTGCTGCTGGCCCACTCCAACGAATCGGAGTGGCACAGCTTTCGTAACAACAAGAACAATGAGGCGTTCATCGACCGGATCTACATCGTCAAGGTGCCGTACTGCCTGCGCGTTAGTGACGAGATCAAGATCTACGACAAGCTCCTGTTCAACAGCTCCCTGGCAAAAGCCCACTGCGCGCCTGACACCCTGAAAATGCTCGCGCAGTTCTCCGTGCTGTCGCGCCTGAAAGAGCCGGACAACTCCAACGTCTACTCGAAAATGCGCGTGTATGACGGTGAAAACCTTAAAGACACCGACCCTAAAGCCAAGTCGATCCAGGAATACCGCGACAGCGCCGGCGTGGACGAAGGCATGAACGGTTTGTCGACGCGCTTTGCCTTCAAGATTCTGTCCAAGGTCTTCAACTTCGACCCGCACGAAATCGCCGCCAACCCGGTGCACCTGCTGTATGTGCTCGAGCAGCAGATTGAGCAGGAACAATTCCCCGCCGAAGTGCGCGAGCGCTATCTGCGTTACATCAAGGAATACCTGGCGCCGCGTTATATCGAGTTTATCGGCAAGGAAATCCAGACCGCGTACCTGGAGTCCTACAGCGAATACGGGCAGAACATCTTCGATCGCTATGTGCTGTACGCCGACTTCTGGATTCAGGACCAGGAATACCGGGATCCGGAAACCGGCGAAATTCTCAATCGCGTAGCGCTCAACGAAGAGCTTGAAAAAATCGAGAAGCCGGCCGGCATCAGCAATCCGAAGGATTTCCGCAACGAGATCGTCAACTTCGTGCTGCGCGCGCGGGCCAACAACAATGGCAAGAACCCGACCTGGCTCAGCTATGAAAAGCTGCGGGTCGTGATCGAGAAGAAAATGTTCTCCAACACCGAGGATCTGCTGCCGGTCATCAGCTTCAACGCCAAGGCCAGCAAGGAGGACCAAACCAAGCACAACGATTTTGTCTCGCGGATGGTCGAGCGCGGCTACACCGACAAGCAGGTTCGCCTGCTGTCCGAATGGTACCTGCGGGTTCGCAAGTCGCAGTAACCTGCCACGCAGGCTTGGGCCTGCGTCGTTGCCGCAAGGCCTGCACATACGTGCCGGCCGCATGAACCGCTGCGGGTCTGCTCGTTACGGTGCTCGCCGTAACGAGCGCGAAAGACTCGGGGGTTCTGAGGAGCGTCCATGAGCTATGTGATAGACCGCCGTTTGAACGGCAAGAACAAAAGCACGGTAAACCGTCAGCGCTTTTTGCGACGGTACCGCGACCATATCAAGAAGGCCGTTGAGGAAGCGGTCAGCCGCCGTTCCATCACCGATATGGAGCATGGCGAACAAATCAGCATTCCCGGCCGCGATATCGATGAACCGCTGCTGCACCACGGCCGTGGTGGCAAGCAGACCCAGGTTCACCCCGGCAACAAGGAATTCACCACCGGCGAGCGCATTCCAAGGCCCCAAGGCGGTGGCGGCGGCAAGGGCGCGGGCAAGGCCAGCAATTCCGGCGAGGGCATGGACGAATTCTCCTTCCAGATTACCCAGGAAGAATTTCTCGATTTCATGTTCGAAGACCTCGAACTGCCCAACCTGGTAAAGCGCCAGCTCACCGGCACCGACACCTTCAAAACCGTGCGCGCAGGGGTCAGCAATGACGGCAACCCTTCACGCATCAATATCGTCCGCACGCTGCGCGCCTCCCACGCCCGGCGTATTGCATTGTCCGGCAGCAGTCGCAGCAAACTGCACCTGGCCATCGCCGAACTGGACCGCCTTAAAGTCGAAGAACCCGACAACTTCGCTGATATTCAGGCCGTAGAAGCCGAAATAGTGCTACTGCGTGCCCGCATTAAACGGGTGCCATTTCTCGATACCTTCGACCTCAAATACAACCTGCTGGTGAAGCAACCCAACCCCAGCTCAAAGGCGGTGATGTTCTGCCTGATGGACGTGTCCGGCTCCATGACACAGGCCACCAAAGACATCGCCAAGCGCTTCTTCATCCTGCTGTACCTGTTTCTCAAGCGGAATTACGAAAAGATCGACGTGGTGTTTATCCGCCACCACACCAGCGCCCGCGAAGTGGACGAAGAAGAGTTTTTCTACTCCCGGGAAACCGGCGGCACCATCGTGTCCAGCGCGCTCAAGCTGATGCAGGAAGTGATGGAGGCGCGCTACCCCACCAGCGAATGGAACATCTACGCGGCACAGGCCTCCGACGGCGATAACTGGAACGATGACTCGCCCATCTGCCGCGACATTCTGATGAAACAGATCATGCCGCTGGTGCAGTACTTCACTTATGTGGAAATCACCCCGCGCGAGCACCAGGCGCTGTGGTTCGAATACGAACAGGTGGGCGAGGCCTTTGCCGATACGTTTGCCCAGCAGCAACTGGTGTCCGCCGGCGATATCTACCCGGTATTCCGCGAACTGTTTCAGCGCCGACTCGTCAGCTGAGGTATCGCCATGAGCGCTCGAGAGAAGAAAAGAGGCCAGCCCATCTCCACGGGCTCGGAATGGACCTTCGAACTGATCCGCGCCTACGACAAGGAAATTGCGCGGATCGCCGAAGGCTATGCACTGGACACCTACCCCAATCAGATCGAAGTGATTACCGCCGAGCAGATGATGGATGCCTACGCCTCGGTGGGCATGCCGCTGGGTTATCACCATTGGTCCTACGGCAAACATTTTCTCAGCACCGAGAAATCCTACAGCCGCGGGCAAATGGGCCTGGCGTACGAGATCGTGATCAACTCAGACCCCTGCATCGCCTACCTGATGGAAGAAAACACCATCTGCATGCAGGCCCTGGTGGTGGCCCATGCCTGCTACGGGCACAACAGCTTTTTCAAAGGCAATTACCTGTTCCGCACCTGGACCGATGCCAGCTCGATCATCGATTACCTGGTGTTCGCCAAGCAGTACATCATGCAATGCGAGGAGCGTTACGGCATCGATGCCGTGGAAGACCTGCTCGACTCCTGCCATGCGCTGATGAACTACGGCGTCGACCGCTACAAACGCCCGTATCCGATTTCCGCCGAAGAAGAGCGCCAACGTCAGAAGGAACGCGAAGAGCACCTGCAACGGCAAATAAACGACCTGTGGCGCACCATTCCCAAGGGCGCTGACAAGGGCAACGAAAAAGATGCCGGCCGCTTTCCGGCCGAGCCGCAGGAAAACATCCTGTACTTCCTGGAAAAACACGCGCCGCTGCTGGAGCCCTGGCAGCGCGAAGTGGTGCGCATCGTGCGCAAGATCGCCCAGTATTTTTATCCACAGCGCCAGACGCAGGTGATGAACGAAGGCTGGGCCACGTTCTGGCACTACACGCTGATGAACGACCTCTACGACGAAGGCCTGGTTACCGACGGCTTTATCATGGAGTTCCTGCAGTCGCACACCAGCGTGATCTACCAACCGCCGTTCGACAGCCCCTATTACAGCGGCATCAACCCGTACACCCTGGGTTTCGCCATGTACAGCGACATCCGCCGGATGTGCGAAAACCCCACCGAAGAAGACAAACGCTGGTTCCCTGAAATCGCGGGGAGCGACTGGTTGTCGGCGGTGAAATTCGCCATGAAAAGCTTTAAGGACGAGAGCTTTATCCTCCAGTACCTGTCGCCGAAAGTGATTCGCGATCTGAAGCTGTTCAGCGTGATGGACGACGACCAGAAAGACGAACTGGTGGTGCCCGCCATTCACGACGAGCCCGGCTACCAGACCATTCGCGAAACCCTGGCAGCGCAGTACAACCTGGGCAACCGCGAGCCGAATATCCAGATCTTCAGCATCAACCGGCGTGGCGACCGTTCACTGACGCTGCGCCACCAACAGCACGACCGCAAACCGCTGGGTGACTCCACCGAAGAGGTGCTCAAGCACTTGCATCGCCTGTGGGGGTTCGATATCCACTTGGAAACCGTACGCGGCGATCAAGTGATACAAACCCAGCACGTGCCGCCCCGTGGCGAGAGCGACAGTAACGAGTACCCGCGGCTGGATCTGGCCATCCCGCCCATTTGATTGGTTGACCGACGGCGGGCTTGCGTTGAGCATATTGCTTCCTCAGCGGAGCCTGTCGTTTATGCCTGTTCTACGAATTATCCTACTCAGTCTGCTGCTCGCCGGCTGTGCCACCTCCTCGCCGCAAGTGCTGGTGGTGCAGACCGCCACCCCGTCGCTTGGCACACGCCACACCTTTGAAATGCTGCCGCCCAGCACCAGCACCGACGGCCAGTTGCCGCCTACCACCGACTACGCCCAGGTGGAGGCCAGCCTGCGCCAGAGCTTGCTCAACCACGGCTACCGCGAAACCAAGAAAGCTGAAGTACGGGTGGCTTACACGCTGACCCTGAACGAAACGCCGCTGGAGTTTCGCGTCGACAACCCGCCCACTAACCCGCTGGGTAGCTACCTGGCGGTGCACCGTTTTCAGGACGAATCCGTCACCCTGCGCCTGCGCATCAGCGATCGCGCCGATAAAACCCTGTGGCAAGGCCTGATCACCACCAGCCTGAGCCCGTCCTGGAAGCGCGCCGAGCTGCTGCACGGTGCGGTAATCGCTCTGCTGCAACAGATTCCCGTCAGCCGCTAAACCCTGGCCTCTGGCGCCGCAGCGGGTATGCTGTGGCGCTAATGGAGGGTTTTTCATGCAGATTTACAAAGTCGGCGGCGCCGTACGCGACCGCTTGCTCGGTCGCCCCGTTACCGATGTCGATTGGCTGGTCGTAGGCGCCACCGCCGAAGAAATGCTCGCCCAGGGCTACCGCCCGGTCGGCGATGATTTTCCGGTGTTTCTGCACCCCAAAACCCAAGAGGAATACGCCCTCGCCCGCACCGAACGCAAAAGCGGGCGCGGCTACGGCGGCTTTACGTTCTACGCCAGCCCCGAGGTCACGCTCGAAGAAGACCTGACCCGCCGCGACCTGACCATCAATGCCATGGCCGAAGACGACGACGGCACCGTGCTCGACCCCTACGGCGGCCAGAAAGACCTCGAGGCGCGCCTGCTGCGCCACGTCTCCCCCGCGTTCGCCGAAGACCCGCTGCGGGTACTAAGGGTGGCGCGCTTTGCCGCCCGCTATGCGCCGCTGGGCTTTGAAGTGGCGCAAGAAACCCTGGCGCTTATGCGCAACCTGAGTGAGTCCGGGGAATTGTCTGCGTTGACCCCGGAGCGCAGCTGGAAGGAAATCTCCCGCGCGCTGATGGAAGACCGTCCGGACGTGTTCATCGAGGTGCTGCACCGCTGCGGCGCGCTGAAGGCGATGCTGCCGGAGGTGGACGCCCTGTTTGGCGTGCCGCAACCCGAGGCTCATCACCCCGAGATCGATACCGGCGAGCATGTGCTTAGCGTGCTGCGCCAATGCGCCGAACATAGGCAACCCTTGACCGTACGCTGGGCCAGCCTGCTCCACGACCTGGGCAAAGGCGTGACGCCGCCGCAAGAGTGGCCACGGCATATCGCCCACGAACATCGTGGTATCAAGCTGATCAAGGCGGTGAATGAACGTTGCAAGGCGCCGCGTGATTGCCAGGAGTTGGCGGTACTGGTGGGTGAATACCATACCCATGGGCACCGGGCGCTGGAACTGAAGGCCTCGACCTTGCTGGAGTTGCTGCAGACCTTCGACGTTTATCGCCGGCCGCAGCGCTTCGAAGAGTTTATTGCCGCGTGCGAGATGGATGCTCGCGGGCGGCTTGGTTTGGAGCAGCGCGATTATCCGCAGGCCGCGTACCTACGCGGCGCCGCGCAAGCAGCGCGTGCGGTGCAGGTGCAGCCGTTGGTGGAGCAGGGACACAAAGGCGCGGAGCTGGGCGAAGCCCTCAAGCGTGAACGCCTGAAGGCCCTACAGGCGTACAAAGCCGCGGACGATAACACTGCGTAGGAGCCAGCTTGCTGGCGAAGCTTTTAATCCGCCGTTTCCAGGATTCGCCAGCAAGCTGGCTCCTACAGGGGTCATGCGCGTGGCGTGAGTGGCTGCCCGCGCCAATCAAACGCCACCGGCGCCAATTCCTGCTGAATCTGTGCATCACGCCATAGCTCGGCATAGGGCTTGCGCGCACCTGGGTGTAGAAGATCCGGCACCAACAACGCCAGCGGCCATAGCACAAAGGCGTTCTTGAGAATTTCGGCACGCGGCAAAATCAGCCCGTCGAAATCACCGACCAGATCGCCGTAGGTCAGCACGTCGATATCCAGCGGCAGGCCTTTGCGGTTCGGCGCATAACGGCCATTGTCGGCTTCGATATGCTTGAGGCGGCGATCCAGCTCGTGCAGCGGCAGATCGGTTTGCGCGAGCACCACCAGGTTGAAAAACGGCCCACTCTTGATGCCCACCGGCTGGCTTTCAAACACCGGCGAGCACTGCATGCCATGGAGAAACTGGGCCAGAGCCTCCAGGCCCGCCGTCAGATGCGTTTCGCGCTCGACGTTGCTACCCAGGCCCAGCAGGATGGGGGTCAGAGACATCCGCGCTGAATCTCCACGCCCACACCGCCGGTAGCCGCCGGCACCGCACCGGGCTTGGTGAGTTTCAGGCGCAAGCCAGGAATATTGAATTCGCTCATCAGCATTTCAGCCAGGCGCTCGGCGAAAGTTTCCACCAACAGAAACTGCGCCTGCTCGGCAAAGGCTTGAATGCGAGTGGACACCGAGGCGTAGTCCAGGGCTTTGGTCAGGTCATCACCGGCAGCGGCCGGGCGGTTGTCCCAGGCGAAGCTCAGGTCCAGGCGCAGGCACTGGCGAATGTCACGCTCCCAGTCATAGGCACCGATCACGGTGTCGACTTCCAGACCTTCGATAAACACTCTGTCCAAGCACTCTGCTCCGCCGCACGACAAGGGCGCTGTGCCCCGCTAGAATCGGGGCTCACTCGCCCCGGATGGATACCATGTTCTGGTTGCTGGCGATCCTCGCCTACCTGCTCGGCTCGCTGTCCTTTGCCATCTTGCTCAGCCGCCTGGTCGGTGGTCCCGATCCGCGCGCTGCCGGTTCCGGCAACCCCGGCGCCACCAATATGCTGCGGGTGGCGGGTAAAAAGCTGGCCATTCTGACCTTGTTCGGCGACCTGCTCAAAGGCTTGTTGCCGGTGCTGCTCGCCCATGCTCTGGGGTTCAACGTACAACAACAAGCCTGGATCGGCCTGGCCGCCGTGGTCGGGCATCTCTACCCGGTGTACTTCAATTTTCGCGGTGGCAAAGGGGTGGCAACAGCGGCGGGCATGCTGCTGGGGCTCTATCCGCCTGCCGCCCTGCTCGCCGTACTGGGCTGGGGGCTGACCTTCTGGCTGACCCGTACCAGCTCGCTTGCGGCCCTGATCGCCACCCCGCTGACCCTGCCGCTACTGGCCTGGCAACAACCGGGCGCCTTGCTGCCCATGTGTGTGTTGACGGGCTTGATCGTGTGGCGCCACCGCAGCAATTTACGCGACCTGCTGGCCGGGCGCGAACGGCATTTCTAAGCCCTAGATCGCCGGCAACTGCTCCATGGGCCAACGCGCCTGCACCGAGATTTCCGGGCCTTCGTGCTGACCGGCCAACAGCCGCTGGCAACCGGCGTAGGCGATCATTGCGCCGTTGTCGGTGCAAAACGCCGGACGGGCGTAGAACACATTGCCCTTGAACTCACCCAGCATCTTTTCCAGCGAGCGCCGCAGTGCCTGGTTGGCACTCACGCCGCCGGCAATCACCAGACGGTTGAGGTGGGTCTGCTTGAGGGCCCGGCGGCACTTGATGGTCAGAGTCTCGACCACGGCGGTCTGGAAGGCCAGGGCGATGTCGCAACGGGTTTGTTCGCCGTCGTCGCCAGCATCGCGGCACTGCGTCCAGGTGTTGAGCGCAAAGGTTTTCAGGCCGCTGAAGCTGAAGTCCAGACCCGGGCGGTCGGTCATCGGCCGCGGAAAAACAAAACGGCCGGGCACGCCGCTGAGCGCCAGACGGGCGATTTCCGGGCCGCCGGGGTAGCCGAGGCCGATGAGCTTGGCGGTCTTGTCGAACGCCTCGCCAGCGGCATCGTCGAGCGACTCACCCAGCAGTTGGTACTGGCCGATGCCATCGACGCGCACCAACTGGGTGTGGCCGCCGGAAACCAGCAAGGCGACAAAGGGAAATTCCGGCGGGGTTTCTTCCAGCATGGGCGCCAGCAAATGGCCTTCCATATGGTGCACGCCGAGGGCCGGGATATCCCATGCAAACGCCAGCGCCTGCGCGCAGGCGGCGCCCACCAGCAAGGCACCTACCAGCCCGGGGCCGGCGGTGTAGGCGATTGCATTGATATCCGACGTGGCGCAGCCGGATTGCTCAAGCACTTCGCGAATCAAGGGCAGCATGCGCTTGACGTGATCACGCGAGGCCAGCTCCGGCACCACGCCGCCGTAGGCTTTATGCAGGTCGATCTGACTGAACAAAGCGTCGCCCAGCAAGCCGCGCTCGCTGTCATACAAGGCAACGCCGGTTTCATCGCAGGAGGTTTCTAATCCCAGCACAAGCATGGGTGTTCCCTTCAGACTGGGCAATTTCGAAGGCGCGCATGATAATCGCCGTCTGTAGCGCCGCCTAGCGGTTTTCGATCAGAGGCTTTGCATTCCTGGCAATGAGGCGTTAACATCCGCAACCCTTAAAAACCCGACGTCCTCCAGCTCTGTTTTTGCAACGAGTACGTCTACCCCGGTAATGAATGAAGGTAGCTCTGGATGCCAGCCGTCAAAGTTAAAGAGAACGAACCCTTCGACGTAGCTCTGCGTCGCTTCAAACGCTCCTGTGAAAAAGCCGGTGTTCTGGCTGAAGTTCGCAGCCGCGAGTTCTACGAGAAACCAACTTCCGAGCGTAAACGCAAAGCTGCAGCCGCAGTTAAGCGCCACGCCAAGAAAGTGCAGCGCGAACAGCGCCGCGCCGTTCGTCTGTACTAATACGCAGACTGACGCCGCCTGTTTTGCCACGCCCGACGCAAGTCGGGCTGCCGGCAAAATCGATAGCACAACGCTCCAAACGCATTAGCGAAGTTATCAACGTTGCCTGGCAACCGCGATAAGCCTCGCTTTTTCGCGTTTGTGCGGGAAAATTTCCGCGCATTCTGACCGTAAAAGGCCTGTAGAGCCAATAGCCAACTCTTGGCATGATTAGCCACCCCGCCGCTTCGTGCGCCGGGAAAGCGCTTTGCATCTATTTCCGAACACCTGAAATTGCGGCAGCAATGCCCGCGATTCGACCGACTTCGAGAGCGCCATGGCCGGGCTGATTCCCCAAAGCTTTATTGACGATTTGCTCAACCGCACCGACATCGTCGATGTGGTCAGCTCGCGCGTGCAATTAAAGAAAACCGGGAAAAACTTCAGCGCCTGCTGCCCGTTCCATAAAGAGAAAACACCCTCGTTCAGCGTCAGCCCGGACAAGCAGTTCTACTACTGCTTTGGCTGCGGCGCCGGCGGCAACGCCCTGGGTTTTATCATGGACCACGACAACCTGGACTTCGTCCAGGCCGTGGAAGACCTGGCCAAAAGTGCCGGCATGGAAGTGGTACGCGAAGAAAACGGCCGCGGCGGCCCGCACAAACCGCGGCAGCCCACCGATTCGCCGCTGTACCCACTGCTGACTGCCGCCGCCGATTACTACCGCCAGGCACTGAAAAGCCATCCGACGCGCAAGGCGGCCGTCGATTATTTGAAAGGCCGCGGCCTGTCCGGCGAAATCGCCCGCGACTTCGGCCTGGGTTTTGCCCCGCCCGGCTGGGACAACCTGATGAAGCACCTGGCCACCGACACGCTGCAGCAGAAGGCGATGATCGAAGCCGGCCTGCTGATCGAAAATGCCGACAGCGGCAAACGCTACGACCGTTTCCGCGACCGGGTGATTTTCCCCATTCGCGACAGTCGCGGCCGAGTCATCGCGTTCGGCGGCCGTGTGCTGGGCGACGACAAACCCAAGTACCTGAACTCACCCGAAACGCCGGTCTTCCATAAAGGCCAGGAACTTTACGGCCTGTACGAGGCGCGCAAGAGCAACCGCGACCTCGACGAAGTGATGGTGGTTGAAGGCTATATGGACGTGATTGCCCTGGCCCAGCAAGGCCTGCGCAATGCCGTCGCCACCCTCGGCACCGCCACCAGCGAAGAACACCTCAAGCGCCTGTTTCGCATCGTCCCCAGCGTGTTGTTCTGCTTCGACGGCGACCAGGCCGGCCGCAGCGCCGCCTGGCGCGCACTGGAATCGACCCTGCCGAGCCTGCAAGACGGCCGCCGCGCGCGCTTCCTGTTTCTGCCCGAAGGCGAAGACCCGGACAGCCTGGTGCGCGCCGAGGGCACCGATGCCTTCCGTGCCCGCATCAACCAACAGGCGCAGCCGCTGGCCGACTACTTCTTCCAGCAACTGACCCAGGAAGCTGACCCTCGCTCCCTGGAGGGCAAGGCACACCTGGCGACCTTGGCCGCTCCGCTAATCGACAAAATCCCAGGCGCGAACCTGAAGATTCTGATGCGTCAGCGCCTGACGGAAATCACCGGGCTGAGCAGCGAATCGTTTAACACGCCGCCGCACAACCCGGTCAGCGCCCCGTCGGTGCCATCGTCGCCTCACTACGACATGGACGACGCACCGCATTACGACCCCAGCGCCTACTACGATGCGCCGGCCGATTTTGGCCACGAACAATTTGCGCCACAGCCCGAGCAAGCCTGGCAGCCGAAAACCGGCTTCAAAGGCAAAGGCCAGGGCGGCGGAAAAAAATGGGAAAAAAACTGGAGCAAGAAAGGCGACCGTGACCGCGACGATTTCCCGCGCGGCCCGCGGGTTGCCGCCCCAGTGGAATCACCCACGCTTACCGCGCTGCGCACCCTGCTGCACCATCCGCAATTGGCGGAAAAAGTCGAAGATGCCAGCCATTTCGCCGCAGAAAACGACACCTATGCCCAATTGCTGGTCGCCCTGCTGGGCGCCATGCAAAAGAATCCGAAGCTGCGTTCGCTGCAATTGATTGCCCGGTGGCACGGCACCGAACAGGGCCGCTTGCTCAAAGCATTGGCAGAAAAGGAATGGTTGATTGATGCCGACAACCTTGAACAACAGTTTTTCGACACTATAACTAGTCTGGCAGCACGCCAACGCGAGCGCAGCCTGGAACATTTGCTGCGTAAAGCCCGTCAAAGTGAGCTCAGCGCAGAGGAGAAAGAACAACTGCGCGACCTGCTCAGTCGTACCGCAACTCCCGTCACCCCGACCTCAACTGGCGCGTGAGGTCTCAGCTCTGGTATAATCCTCGGCTTGTTTTTTGCCCGCCAAGACCTTCAGTGGATAGGGTGTTATGTCCGGAAAAGCGCAACAACAGTCCCGCCTTAAAGAGTTGATCAGCCGTGGTCGTGAGCAGGGTTACCTGACTTACGCAGAGGTCAACGACCACCTGCCGGAGGATATTTCAGATCCGGAACAGGTGGAAGACATCATCCGCATGATTAACGACATGGGGATCAACGTATTCGAGAGTGCTCCGGATGCGGACGCTCTGCTATTGGCTGAAGCCGATACCGATGAAGCGGCCGCCGAAGAAGCAGCCGCTGCTTTGGCTGCGGTAGAAACCGATATTGGCCGCACCACCGACCCGGTGCGCATGTATATGCGCGAAATGGGTACGGTCGAACTGCTGACCCGCGAAGGCGAGATCGAAATCGCCAAACGCATCGAGGAAGGCATTCGTGAAGTTATGGGCGCTATTGCTCATTTCCCAGGCACGGTCGACAGCATTCTTTCCGAATACACCCGCGTTACCACCGAGGGCGGCCGTCTGGCCGAGGTCCTCAGCGGCTACATCGATCCGGATGACGGCATTGCCGCGCCGGCCGAAGTACCCGTCCCGGTAATCAAGGACGGCGCTGCGGCGGCCGAACCTGAAACCGAAGACGAAGAAGCCGACGGTGACAGCGAAGACGAAGAAGAAGGTGATGGCGGCCCGGATCCGGAAATCGCTCGCGTGCGCTTTGGCGCCGTGGCCGATCAACTGGAAAAGGCCAAAAAGGTGCTGAAAAAGCACGGTCGCGACAGCAAGCAAGGCCTGGCCGAACTCGCTGAACTGGCCGACCTGTTCATGCCGATCAAGCTGGTTCCCAAGCAGTTCGACGCACTGGTAACCCGTGTTCGTGATGCCCTGGATCGTCTGCGTCAGCAAGAACGCGCCATCATGCAGCTGTGTGTGCGTGATGCCCGTATGCCGCGCGCCGACTTCCTGCGTCAGTTCCCGAGCCACGAAATCGACGAAAGCTGGGCCGAGCAACTGTCCAAAGGCAAAAGCAAATACGCTGAAGCCATTGGCCGTCTGCAGGCCGACATCCAGCGTTGCCAGCAAAAACTGGTGGCCCTGGAAACCGAGACTGGCCTGAAACTGGCCGAGATCAAGGACATCAACCGTCGCATGTCGATCGGTGAGGCCAAGGCCCGCCGCGCGAAGAAAGAGATGGTTGAAGCGAACTTGCGTCTGGTGATCTCCATCGCCAAGAAGTACACCAACCGTGGTCTGCAATTCCTCGATCTGATCCAGGAAGGCAACATCGGTCTGATGAAAGCGGTGGACAAGTTCGAATACCGTCGCGGCTACAAGTTCTCGACTTATGCCACCTGGTGGATCCGTCAGGCGATCACTCGCTCGATTGCCGACCAGGCCCGCACCATCCGTATTCCGGTGCACATGATCGAGACCATCAACAAGCTCAACCGCATCTCCCGTCAGATGCTTCAGGAAATGGGCCGCGAGCCTACTCCCGAAGAACTGGGTGAGCGCATGGAAATGCCTGAGGACAAAATCCGTAAGGTGTTGAAGATCGCCAAAGAGCCGATCTCCATGGAAACACCGATCGGCGATGATGAAGACTCCCATCTGGGTGACTTCATCGAAGACTCCACCATGCAGTCGCCAATCGATGTCGCCACGGTAGAAAGCCTCAAGGAAGCGACCCGCGAAGTACTGGCCGGCCTCACTGCCCGTGAAGCCAAGGTACTGCGCATGCGCTTTGGCATCGACATGAATACCGACCACACCCTCGAGGAAGTTGGTAAGCAGTTCGATGTAACCCGCGAGCGGATCCGGCAGATTGAAGCCAAGGCGCTGCGCAAGCTGCGTCATCCGACCCGCAGCGAGCACCTGCGCTCGTTCCTCGACGAGTAATTCGTTACTCAACGAGTAGCGCTTAACAAAAGCGCAAACAAAACCCCCGGCTCCGCCCGGGGGTTTTGCTTTCTGCGTGCTGGCAACACGCCACAAGCGCTACACTCGGCGAACCACCTATCGCTGTTTCGAGGCTGCGTGATGCCGCGACTGCTTGCCACTCTTTTGCTGTGTTTGGCCTATTGGGCAGTGCCCGCTTACGCGTTGACGCTGACCGAGGACGAGCAAGCCTGGCTGGCCGCGCACCGCACCCTGCGCATGGGCGTGGATGCCACCTGGCCCCCCTTCGAATACCGTGACGAGCAAGGCCGCTATATGGGCCTGGCTGCCGACTACATTGCCCTGGTGGAAAAGCGCCTGGGCGTGAAGATGGAGATCTACGAGCCCAGCACCTGGAGCGAAGTGCTCGATCAGGCGCGAGCAGGCACCATCAACTTGCTGCCCGGTGCCATGTCCACCCCCGAGCGCCAGAGCTACCTGAACTTCACCCGCCCCTACCTCGACTTTCCCATCGTCATTCTGGCCCGCACCAATGGCCGACAACCGCGCGAACTGAAAGACCTCTACGGCCTGAAAATCGCCGTCGTCGAAAACTACGCGCCCCACGAGCTGCTGCGCAGCCAGCACCCCGACCTTAATCTGCTGCCCGTGCCGAATGTGGCTGCGGCCCTGCAAGCCCTGGCAACTGGCCAGGCCGACGCCTTGGTCGGCGACCTCGCCTCCAGCGTCTGGGGCCTGCGTCAGCTCAAGCTCGAAGGCATCGCCATCACCGGCGAAACACCCTACCGCTACCAACTGTCCATGGCCGCGCCCAAAGACCAGCCCATGCTGGTGAACATTCTCGACAAAGTGTTCGCCGACATGACCGCCAGCGAAATCGAAGCCATGCAAGAGCACTGGCTCGGCGGCGTGCTCGACCAACGCGGCATCTGGCGCAAAACCCTGATGTTCGCCGTGCCCAGCCTGCTGGTCTTGCTGCTGGTGTTGATCGCCGTGGTCGCGGTAAACCGGCGCCTTACCAGCGAAATCAACCGCCGCAGCGCGCTGGAACAAGACCTGCGCACCAGCGAACAACACTACCGCAGCCTGGTGGAATGCCTGTCAGCCGTTACCTGGGAAGCCAACCTCGCCGACTTCAGTTACTCCTACGTATCGCCCCACGCCGAAAAACTCTTCGGCTACCCGCTAAGCGCCTGGCAACACCCCGACTTTTGGGCCAACGCCCTGCACCCCGAAGACCGCGACCGCACCCTGAGCTACTGCCGGGCAGAAACCGACGCCGGCCGCGACCACACCGTCGACTACCGCATGTACGCCGCCGATGGCCGTCTGATCTGGGTGCACGACATCGTCACGCTAATCGAACACCGCGGCGCCACCGTGCTGCGCGGCGTGATGATTGAAGTCACCGAAACCAAACAGATCGAGCAGGCACTGCGCCTGTCCGAACAGAAATTCGCCTCCGTATTCCAGCAATGCCCGGACATCCTGCTGATCGCTCGCCAGGACGACGGCCGCCTGCTCGAAGTGAACCCCAGCTTCGAACTGCACACCGGCATTCGCGCGGCCGACGCCATCGGCAAAAGCGGCACTGAACTCAACCTGTGGGGCGTACCCGGTGCCGGCCCCCAGGTACTGCAACGCTTGCAACGCGATAGCCTGCGCAACCTGGAAATGCAGTTTCGCCGGCAGAACGGCGAACTGTTTACCGGGCTGATCTCGGCGCAGCCGTTCCAACTGGCCGATACACCGGCGCTGGTCGTCGTGGTGCGCGACATCAGCCAGGTGAAGCAAACCCAGGAGCAGCTGCAATTCTCCGAAGAAAAATTCGCCAAGGCCTTTCACGCCTCACCCGACGGCCTGCTGCTCACCCGCATGCAAGACGGCCTGATCCTCGAAGTGAACGAAGGCTTCAGCACCCTGACCGGCTACACCATGGTTGACGTAACCAACCAATCCACCATTGGCCTGGGCCTGTGGCACGACATGCAAGACCGCGCCACCATCATGCAACGCCTGCGCGACAGCGGTACCGTGCGCGACTACACCGCCGTAATCCGCGCCAAAGACGGCGAACTGCGGCTGTGCGAAATTTCCATGCAGGGCATGCAGATCAAAGGCGAACGCTGCGTGCTGACCATCGCCCGCGACGTCACCGAACGCACCCGCAACCAAGAAAAACTCCAGCTCGCCGCCACCGTGTTCGAGAGCACCGCCGAAGGCGTGCTGATCACGGACATCGAACGGCGCATCACCGCCGTCAACCGCGCCTTTACCCAAATCACCGGCTACAGCGAAGCCGAAGCCCTGGGCAACTCACCCAGCCTGCTCGCCTCCGGCCAACACGACAGCGCCTTCTACACCGCCATGTGGCACCAACTGGACGAGGTCGGTCACTGGCAAGGCGAAATCTGCAACAAACGCAAAAACGGCGAGCTGTACCCCGAGTGGCTGACCATCAGCGCCGTGCGCAACAGCGAGGGCCAGATCACCCATTTTGTCGGAGTATTCGCCGACATCACCTCGCTCAAACACGCCCAGGACGAACTCGATCACCAGGTGCACCACGACTCACTGACCGGCCTGCCCAACCGCCTGCTATTCGAAAGCCGCCTGCACGCCATGCTCGCCGACGCGCAGACAAGCCAGGCCCTTGGCGCCGTGCTGTTTCTCGACCTCGACCGCTTCAAACACATCAACGACAGCCTCGGCCACCCGGTCGGCGACATCCTGCTGCAAGCCACCGCCAAACGCCTGCGCAGCCAACTGCGCGACATCGACACTGTGGCCCGCCTGGGCGGCGATGAATTCATCATTCTGTTGCCCGGCCTGCAGCAAGCCAGCGACGCCGAGCGGGTCGCCAACAAACTGCTCACCTGCTTGAGCGCGCCCTTCCACGCCGACGGCCACGAATTCTTTATCACCGCCAGCATCGGCGCGAGCCTGTTTCCCCTGGACGGCTCCGACGTCGCCACCCTGATCAAAAACGCCGACGCCGCCATGTACCGCTCCAAAGCCAAAGGCCGCAACCGTGCCGAGCTCTACACCAGCGACCTGACCCAGCAAGCCACCGACCGCATCGCCCTGGAAAACGAACTGCGCCGCGCCATCGAACGCAACGAACTGAGCCTGCACTACCAACCCAAACAATGCCTGCAAACCCGCAACATCGTCGGCGCCGAAGCCCTCCTGCGCTGGCACAGCCCGGTGTTCGGCAACGTCCCGCCCGAACGCTTTATCGCCTTGGCCGAAGACAACGGCCTGATCCTGCCCATTGGCGACTGGGTGCTGGCCCAGGCCTGCAAACAGATGGGCGAATGGCAACAACACAACCAGCCCTTCGGCCCGCTGTCCGTCAACCTCGCCGGCGCTCAACTGCGCCAACCGCGCCTGGTAGAACGCATCGCCAACCTGCTCGCCGAACACCACCTGCAACCGTCCATGCTGCAACTGGAAATCACCGAAAGCTTCATCATGAACCAGACCGAAGAAGCCCTGGTTATCCTCCACGACCTGAAAAACCTCGGCGTACTGCTGGCCATCGACGACTTCGGCACCGGCTACTCCTCCCTCAGCTACCTCAAACGCCTACCGCTCGACACACTGAAAATCGACCAATCCTTCGTCCGCGGCCTACCCGAAGACACCCACGACGCCGCCATCACCCGCGCCATCATTGCCCTGGGCCGCAGCATGCAGCTCACCGTCATCGCCGAAGGCGTCGAAACCCCCGAGCAAGAACGCTTTCTGGTCACTGAGGGCTGCGAACAAATCCAAGGCTTTATCCTCAGCCGCGCCGTAACCCCCGACAAATTTGCAGGCACTTTCCTAACCCCGCGCCACGCAATTGGCACACAGCAAACCGCACCGGTATAATCCGCGCACTTTCTGAGGGCCTATAGCTCAGTTGGTTAGAGCAGAGGACTCATAATCCTTTGGTCCACGGTTCGAGTCCGTGTGGGCCCACCAACTCTAAAGCCGCGCACTGCGCGGCTTTTTCATGTCCACAGAAAAATAGCTAGACCAGTCCTATAGTCCAAAGGTACAAATTCAGTACAGTGCCGGTACAGCGGCGCACTTTTGGAGCAGGAAAAGATGGCCACCATCGTCAAAACGGAAGCCGGCACATGGAAAGCCCTAGTGCGTAAAACAGGCTGGCCGACCAACACTAAAACCTTCCGCACTAAACGCGATGCTGAAGACTGGGCGCGCCGCACCGAAGACGAAATGGTCAGGGGCGTTTTCATCCAGCGCAGCGGCTCAGAGCGCTTGACTTTGGAGATGGCACTTAAACGCTACCTCAGCGAAGTAAGCCCTACCAAGAAGCCGACTACACAGCGCGCCGAGGCCACCAAAGCCCAACAGCTGATCAGCCACATGGGCAAATACTCCATGGCCGCCCTCTCTGCTGAAATCATCGCCGGCTACCGCGACACCCGCCTGGCCTCGATCACCAATCGCGGCAAACCTACCAGCAACAACACCGTACGCTTGGAGCTGGCACTGCTCAGCCATCTGTTCACTGTGGCAATTCAGGAGTGGGGACTTGGCCTGAGCTTCAACCCGGTGCTGAACATCCGCAAACCGAGCCCCGGCGAAGGCCGCGACCGACGCTTGTCTACAGAAGAAGAACGTCGCCTACTGACCGCAGTAAACAATCACAGCAACCCTATGCTGGGCTGGATCGTCCGCATCGCCCTGGAAACCGGCATGCGCTCATCTGAAATCACATCCCTGCGCAGGCATCAGGTCGATATGAAAAAGCGCGTGGTTCGTCTCTCAGACACAAAGAACGACAGCGCACGCACCGTCCCCCTCAGCAAATGGGCCACAGAGACTTTCCAGACAGCGCTGAACAACCCAATACGTCCAATTGACTGCGACTTGGTGTTCTTTGGTGAGCCAGGCAAAAGTGGAAAGCGCGGCCCCTACGCATTCACCAAAACCTGGGGCTTGTTGAAGACCAAGCTCGGCATGCCCGATCTGCGCTTCCACGATCTGCGGCATGAGGCGGTCAGTCGGCTGGTTGAGGGCGGCCTATCTGACCAAGAGGTATCCGCCATCAGCGGGCACAAATCGATGCAGATGCTGAAGCGTTACACGCACCTGAGGGCTGAGGATTTGGTTAGCAAGCTGGATAACCTGCACAGGCAAAGCTGACCCGCTCAGGCAGCGTCAACACGGATAGATTTTACGATTTAGCCCCTTGCAACCTGTATCAACGTCGCCACTGTGTGACTTGCTCAGACATGAGCATGACCACGATGCACAGGTACTGATCAGCAATTATCAGTATCTAAAGGTAGTCCAGAAAGCCAATCGGACTCCAGCGCACGGTCATAGGAATCCCGAGCCAGATTCAAAACCTCGGTCGAGCTTGGCTCAATTTCAGAGAAAGCCTGCCGCTCTGCATCCCTTGCAACCTCTAATTTCAAAAGCTGCACTTGAGCGGCGCGCTCTGAAGCCCCGCTTTCCCAGCCAGCCCCCTCCCCGTAGCAATGACGAAACATATCAATTAGCTGAGTGAAATATGGCTTGGTCGCATTTCTCAGCGAGCACGGCCGCTCCGGGTAGAACTGCTTGCTCCTACCGTTAACACATGCCACATGGCCATTCTTCGCGTCAGAGACGCCTGTCACTAACCAGAACGCGAACTCCGGCCAGAGCCTAGAGATAGCTTCAAGCATCTCAGCTGTAGGCCTCTGCTTAGCGTTGTAAGCCTTCTGCCAACTGGTTGCAGGTATGCCCGTGAGGGCCTCCAGCTCAGACCACTTACGCGTTTCAGAGGTATTTCTGCGGATAACCGCCCGAAAACGATCATGAATGGCGTACAAGCTTGACCTCCGGACTAAATCAGGATATTTATTCGTATAACTAGGATTATTTATCCTAGATAACTGCCCATTTATCTACTTTACCTCAGTTCGCTATGGAGAACATCCAAATGGCAACCAGTACCGAACAGCTCATTCTGGATCATTACAACAGCCCTCTCCTGTCTCTCGCTCAGGTCGCGCAAATCCTCAACCGAAGTCCTCAAGGGTTGCGCATCACTCTGAGCGGCGACAACGAAATCGCACGCAAGCTAGGGCCGGCCAAGAAACGCATAGGTAAGCGCGTTCTGTTCTGCGTGTCAGATCTAGCTCGGTTCATCGACGAAGCCTGAGCCGACGATGAGCATCAAAGCCATGAACTGGGCATGGGAGCAGAACCTTCCACCAGGTTCAAAGTTGGTTCTCATGGCGCTAGCAGATAACGCTGACGACCAGGGTTACTGCTGGCCAAAGATCAAAACGATTGCGGCTAAGTGCTGTGTATCGGAGCGGACAGCTCAGAGAACCGTCAAGGAACTTCTAGATAGCGGTTTGCTGAAGATCAGCGCTCGTTTCAATGCGCTCGGCGGCCAGGTTTCCAACGGCTACACCCTCGAAATGCACCCCCCTGACAAATTGTCACCCTCCCCCGCATTGATACAGGAGGGGGGTGACAGCCGTGACACCCCCGGGGTGACACAGCTATGTCGCGGGGGGAGTGACACAGCTATGTCACCCCTACAACCACCACATGAACCCAAAAAAGAATCATCACCAGCGCGGCCATGCGTACTTGCTCGGCTGGCACCTGAAGAGCACGAAAAAATCATGACGATCATGGATAGCCTGCCACAGGAAAAGCGCGCCGAAACTAAGGCACTGCTGGTCGATGCGCTGACCAGAGGAAAAATCCAAGCAAGCCCATCGCGCTGGTTGCGTGCAGTCATCCGCCGCAGAGGCTGCGCGCCGCTATCCGCCCAGGCTGCTCTCGATATGTCCGAGCAAGAGTTTGAACAGAAGCTAATCCAGGGCGGCATACCTCCCGAGGATGCGCGGTTCATAACCAGGCAGACCATTACAAACCGGCAAGCCCAACAACGATTGAATCGGCCAACCGCGATCTCGATCCCTCAAGTGTCAATCAACGCGGATCGAAAGCGCCCAGAGCACCCACGCAGCGCCAATGTCGCTGGGGAAAACGTGATTGGTTGACACTTGAGGGATTATCAAATGACCGAATCAGCAAGCAACCCACAACATCACTCATCCGCCACCCGTAAAAGCCTGTCGGAGCGCATAGCCGCACGCATCCAGCAACAGACGGATGCCAGCACAGCTGCGCGAAACCGCAGCGTATTCATTTCCCTGCGCGAAGACATTCAGCAGGCCGTCACCGATGGCTGGTCGCTGCTGGCCATCTGGCAGGTTTTGTTCGATGAACAGCGCGTCACGTTTACCTACCAGGCCTTTCGCCGTTACGCCCGCCAGCTGATCGACAGCCCAACCGTAGAGCCCAATTACCAGTCTCGGCATGCAGCAAAACCCGCGCAGACACCAACCGCCACAACTCGCCCCTTCGCGTTCAATCCAACCCCCGCCAAGGAGCATCTGCTGTGATCAAAAGCATCCTCCCTGGCGTTCAAACCGCGTTTACGCCGTTCAACTGCCGTTCAATGTATGGGCTCGTTGCACTGCACGCCCCAAACGCCACCCGATACCGGGAGCATGCAACTTATAGAGGCGTTAAGGAGACGGGCAGGATAGGTGAAGTACCTGTACCGGCAAGCCGGCACAGTCACTTAACTTTGCCCGTATTCGCACCTGCGGTGCTCAATGGGAGTCCTGCCCTGCGGGGCCAGCGGTGGACGCCATGAGTGAACAGCAGCCCACCCGCAAAGGCAGCACACCGATCTATGTTTGGGTGCTACCGGAAGAAAAAACGGCGATTGAATCCAATGCTCGGGCCAGTGGACTCAGCACATCGCGTTATCTGCGCAGCGTGGGCCTGGGCTACCCGGTGCATGGCATTCTCGATTATCAGCGCGTAGACGACCTGGCGCGGATCAATGGCGACCTTGGCCGGCTGGGTGGCCTGCTCAAACTCTGGCTGACCAATGATGAAAAACTGGCTATCTACGGGCGTCCGCAGATCCAGCAAACCATTCTTGGCGTACTCGACGCGATCCAGGAAAACCAGACAGCCATACGCTCCACCATGGCAGCAGTGGTCACACCTTTAGCGGCTAAAAAGGTGCAACCATGATTGCCAAGCGAGTACCCATCAAGTCCGGGCGCAAAAGCAGCTTTGCCAAGCTGGCGAACTACATCAGTAACCCGCAGGAGAAGTCCGAACGGGTTGGAGTCGTCAGCGTCAGTAACTGCCACTCAACCGAGATAGAGGATGCCGCCCTAGAAGTAATGGCGACGCAGGCCAGGAACACTCGCAGCACCTCAGATAAAACCTACCACCTGCTCATCAGTTTCCGCGCTGGCGAGCAGCCACCGGCACAAGTCCTGGCCGAGATTGAGCAGCGTATTTGTACCGGGCTGGGTTTCGCAGAGCATCAGCGGGTCAGTGCCGTACACCACGACACGGACAACCTGCACATACATATCGCGATCAACAAAATCCATCCTGTCAGGCTGACGCTGCATGAGCCGTTTCGGGATTACCGCACGCTCGGTGAGTTATGTGCGGCCCTAGAGACCGAATACAGCCTTGAACAAGACAACCACCAGGCGCGCAAAAGTGGCGCAGAAAATCGCGCTGCTGACATGGAGCATGCGGCGGGTGTCGAGAGCCTTATCGGCTGGGTGAAGCGCGAGTGCCTTGAGCAGATCCAGCGCGCACAAACCTGGCAATCACTGCACCAGGTGATGCATGAACACGGCCTGGCTTTGCACCTTCGCGGCAATGGCCTGGTGATCAGCGATCAAGCAGGCACCACGATAAAAGCTAGTTCGGCCTCAAGGGATTTATCGAAAGCTAAACTGCAAGAGCGCCTTGGCCCGTTTGAAGCATCGACTGAGCAACACCCCGATGCCCAGCCGAAACGTAGCTATCAAGCAAAGCCCATGCGCTCGCGCATGGATACAACGGAGTTGTACGCCAGGTACAAAACCGAGCAACTGAATAACGCTGCAGCATGCTCAGCTGCCCGAACAAAGGCGCATGAGCGCAAAGCTCAAAAGATTGCTGCCGCCAAGCGCAGCGGTGCCATGAAACGTGCCGCGCTCAAACTGGTGAGCACCGACCGCCTGGCCAAGAAAGCGCTCTATGCGCTGATCAACCAAACGTTTAAGAACGAAATCAACAAGGCCCATCAGCGCTACCTTCAAGAGCGCCAGATGATTACCTCGCAGCATAAGCCTCGTACCTGGAATGATTGGCTACAGCACAAGGCCATGTCAGGAGATCAACACGCACTGGCCGCATTGCGTGCCCGTGCTCCCGCTCAAAGCCTGAAAGGCAACACTGTCAGCGGCAGACACACCAGCGTTCATGCGCCGCTTAAAGGTCTCGATACGGACAGCATCACCAAAAAGGGCACGCTGATATATCGAACCAGCGGCTCAGCAATCCGTGATGACGGCCATGCCCTGAAAGTTTCTCAAGGCGCTGCCATCGATGACCTTGCTGCAGCCTTGCAGCTTGCCATCCAGCGCTTTGGCCAGACTCTCACCGTAAACGGAACAACCGAGTTTAAGCAGCAGGTTGCATCAGTCGCGGCCGCCCGCCGATTAGCCGTGCAATTTGATGATCCAGAACTTGAACAAACACGCCTGGCCCTCCTGGTCGGCAACCGCCTGCAGTCGAGGAAGTCACGCTCCTCGGGCATCCATCGCTAAAACGTAAAGGAGATACTGATGCGAAAGCAGAAAATTTTAGCCGCTAAAATTTCATTGGCCCTTGTGCTGCTGGGAGGGGCATCCGCCCTGCCGGCCTATGCAGGCATCCCCGTGATCGATGGGGGCAACCTAACCCAGAACGTGCTGACAGCCATGGAGAGCGTTGCCCAGACGCTCAAGCAGGTAGAGCAATACGCCAAGCAGGTCGAGCAGTACTCGACCCAGCTGCAGCAGTATGAGAATCAGCTGCAGAACACGGCCGCGCCTGCGGCCTATATCTGGGATCAGGCCAACCGCACGATCAATAAGTTGATCGAGGCGCAGGACATGCTGGCGTACTACCAGCGTAAAGCTGGCAGCCTTGACGCCTATTTGGCCAAATACCAGGACGCTGCCTACTACCGCAGTTCGCCATGCTTCAGTGGTGGGGGATGTACGCCAAGTGAGCGCGAAGCGATGTCTGCCAATCGCCGCCTGGCCTCTGCCTCGCAGAAGCAGGCCAATGATTCCTTGTTCAAGGCCATCGCCCAGCAGCAGGACAATATGGCAGCAGATGCCCGCCAACTGGAGCGCCTGCAATCAGCGGCATCTACCGCCGATGGCCAGGTCAAAGCCATTCAATATGCCAACCAGCTGGCCAGCCACCAATCGAACCAGCTTCTACAGATTCGCGGGCTGATGCTTGCCCAGCAGAATGCCCTAGTCGTTCGCAGTCAGGCAGACGCTGACCAGTCCGCCAAGGAGCTGGCTGCGCATGAGGTATCTACTGCCGCTCGCGGGCCGGAATCGCTTCCCACGAATCCAAAGAAGTGGTGAGGAGAAACGCCATGACCAAAGCCATTCCCCTCGCCATTGTGCTGCTAGCCGCAACCCTGGCCGGCTGCGAGTCGGCCACCCTGGACTGCACTGCCCCACAGAGTCAGCAACAAAAACAGGAGTGCGCTCATCGCGCCTCAACGGAGCCACGCGGCCCCGACACCCTACCTGCCAACCCGAAGAAGTGGTGATGCCATGAAGATCATTAAAAGCACTCTGCTAGTGGGCCTGCTTTTCTCTCTGTACTCGGCCGGCGCATCGGCTGAACTGGCCTTCCACGACCCGGCCACCCAGATGGGTGTACTGGATCAAGTCGTGCAGGAGTTCGTCAGTCGCGCCGCTGCCTGGCAAGGCGTAATCATGGCTGCAGCCACTTGGTTATTTTGGACGCTGGGCACCATCAGCTTTACCTGGACGATGGGTATGCTGGCTCTGCGCAAAGCAGACATCGGCGACTTCTTCAGCGAATTTATTCGCTTCACTCTGTTCTTTGGCTTCTTCTACTGGCTGCTGCAGAACGGCCCGTACTTTGCGGAAACCATCATCAATTCCCTGCGCCAGATCGGCGACAACGCTGCCGGCACAGCCGGCCTGTCGCCCTCGGGCGTAGTCGATATTGGTTTCATGATCTGGAAGCAGGCCATTTCCAACCTATCGGGTTGGAGCCCTGTAGACAGCTTGGTCGGTTTGGTGCTCAGCGCAGGCATCATGTTGGCGCTCGCCACCATCGCCGTGAACATGCTGCTGCTTCTAATCTCTGGCTGGATCTTGATGTACGCCGGCATCTTCTTCCTGGGCTTTGGTGGCTCCAGGTGGACATCGGACATGGCCATCAACTATTTCAAAACCGTTCTCGGCTTGGCCGTTCAGCTGCTGGTGATGATCCTGCTGGTCGGGGTAGGCAACAACCTGCTGACCAGCTTCTACGCCAAAATGAACAAGGCAACACTCAACTTTGAAGAGCTCGGCGTGATGCTGGTGTTCTGCTTAGCGTTGCTGACCCTTACCGGCCAGGTGCCGAAAATGGTTGCTGGCATCATCAGTGGCGGGGGTGGCGGCGGAGGTGCTGGTGGCTTCGGTACAGGAGCTATTGCAGGAGCCGCCCTTGGGGCAGCAGGTACAGCTGCGGGTGCTGCAAGCATGGCCGGCTCCGCCGTTATGAGCGGTGCTCAGAATATCTCTGGTGGCGCATCAGCGCTCAAAGCCGCCATTCAAAAGGCGCAAGCCTCGGCCGATGGCGGTTCTGATATGCCATCGCTAGGAGCTGGCTCATCAGGCTGTTCGGGCTCAAGCACTGAATCACCACTGCAGGCTGCCATGGGGTTCGACTCCAGCAGTGAACCTGGCGGCATGATGCAAAAGGCTGCCAGCCTGGCAGCGGGTACTGCATCTGAATTAGCCAAAGGTGCAGGCAGCCTGATCAAGGAAAAAGCCAGCGAGGCCGTCAGCAACTTTCAGGAGAAAGCCAGCCAAACCTTCGGCGGTCAGCTCGCATCGAGCATTCAGGGAGAGCCATCTTTCGACGGGGACAGTCTGTCAGCAGCGGGGCAAGACGATAGCGATATGAACGACGAGATAGCCCAGTTCGTCAATCGTGATCGCGGCTCGGCTACCTGAGAAATTTTAGCGGCTAAAGTTCAGGGCCATATGGCGGGCTGAGCGCTCAGGCAATGGGAACCCTCTTCATCGAAGAGGGTTCTTGATCGGGCGAGCACTTCCTTGGAGTGTGTTGCTCAGGGTTACTCAGCCCAAGCTTCTGATTGTCCCGAATGGCATCAGCAACTGCTTGCTCCATCAGCCTATTCGCGCGCTCGCGTCCGATGGCATCAATCAGTGATTTCATAAATTTTGCCTGCGTATCAAGCTTTGGAAATTTAGCGGCTAAAACCAGCGCTGCTTATTCTGATCACCGTTTCACACGAACTTTAGCCGCTAAAATTCCAAGTATCCACGGAGGAGCCTGCGTGACGAATCCCCAAAATGATCAGCCGGAAGGCTGGGGCTATATCGACAAACGTGACCGTGCCTACGAGGCCGGCATCTGGGTAGGCGTCGAGCCCTGTTACAGCGAAGAGCAGGGCAAGGCACGGGCTGCAGAATTAGAACAGGCTGACCCCAGCCACGAATACACTGCCGAACCTTTTCTGGAGCTACCGATATGGATAAGTCGAAAACCACTGAGCCCGTGAGGCGTCTCACAGATCAAGAAATAGCCGACCTGCGCGCAGATATGCAGCAGGCGGCCGAGTGGACGCGTAAGGAACTGGCTCGTCGACGCCAAGAAAAAACCACCGACTCCCCCCTACCCCGCCACGAATAGCTAACCGTGCTGGAAGAAGGCAGGAACGGGGCAGAATACTTGCCGAAAAGTTACACATTCCGCGCCAAAACGCCTAAGCCCTCGGCTTTTTCGCATTACAGAAGCGCCTTCCTTTATCATCCCTAGCATCGTGTGGTGATTACTTTCCCGGTCACTGGCTCAGGACGTTTGGCCATCGCGGCCAGTGGCCCCTCGGCCTAGGCCGAGGGGCCGAGCTGAGTAGCCAAAGCTGCGACCAAATCAATGGCCGGGATGTAGCCATCACCCACAATTTTAGCGGCTAAAATCGTCGCCTTCGCGCAGTAGCGATCTGGACAGTGGTAACCCATGAATGCAGTAGAGATTGAATCCGCTATATCGGATCTGGCCCTTGAACCCTTTGACGCGGCGGAGTTTCCGTTCACTTTCCTGGCCGCATTTGGCAACAAGGAAACCGCGCTCAAACGCCTACGCGCCGGCAACAACAACGCCTCGGATGTACCGGGCGGCGTACTACTGCGCAGCAATATTCATATCGCCGCCTGCGAGCCAGGCACCGTGGGCGAAACGCTCAAGGCCTTGCGCGCCAGCCCGGCCACCACTAAAGCCAAAGCCAAGTTCATCCTTGCCACCGACGGGCAAACGCTGGAGGCCGAAGAGCTGATCACGGGTGAAACCATCACCTGCGACTACCGGGACTTTCCCAACCACTTCGGTTTCCTGCTGCCGCTGGCCGGCATCTCCACTATCAAGGAGATCAAGGACAACCCCATCGACGTGCGCGCCACCAGCCGCCTGAACAAGCTGTACGTCGAACTGCTGAACGAGAACCCGGACTGGGCCAAGGCCGAACGCCGCCATGACATGAACCATTTTATGTCTCGGTTAGTGTTCTGCTTTTTTGCTGAAGACACCGACATCTTCACTGGCGATGGACTGTTTACCACGACGGTTGAGCATTACAGCGAGCGCGACGGCTCCAACACCGACCAGGTGCTGTCGGAAATCTTCCGCGCCATGAACATTAAGCTGGCCGAGCGTGCCAGTGCAGAACCGCGCCTGCCTGGCTGGGCCAACACCTTCCCCTATGTGAATGGCGGTTTGTTCTCAGGTAGCACCGAGGTGCCGCGCTTTACGCGCATGGCACGCACTTATCTGCTTCACGCCGGCAACCTGAACTGGCAAAAAATCAACCCAGACATCTTCGGTAGCATGATACAGGCCGTAGCCGATGATGAAGAGCGCAGCGCACTGGGCATGCACTACACCAGCGTGCCCAATATCCTCAAGGTATTGAACCCACTATTCCTTAATGATCTGCGCGAACAACTGGAGGCGGCAGGCGACAACAGAGCCAAGCTGCTTAATCTGCGCAAGCGCATGGCACGCATCCGCGTATTCGACCCAGCATGCGGCTCCGGCAACTTTCTGGTCATCGCCTACAAGCAGATGCGCGAGATCGAGGCAGAGATCAATCGCCGCCGAGGCGAGGCCAACAATAAATCGGAAATTCCGCTGACCAATTTCCGCGGCATAGAGCTACGCGACTTTCCGGCCGAGATTGCCCGCCTGGCGTTGATCATCGCCGAGTTCCAGTGTGACGTGCTGTATCGCGGCCAACAGGATGCCCTGGCTGAGTTTTTACCTCTGAACGCGCAAAACTGGATTGTGTGCGGCAATGCACTCCGGCTGGATTGGTTAAGCATTTGCCCGCCGACCGGCACAGGCGTAAGAGTGGTGGCCGATGACTTATTTGGCACACCGCTGGAGCAAGCGGAAATTGGGTTCGAGAACGAGGGAGGTGAGACATTCATCTGCGGAAACCCACCTTATCTCGGCGCTCGAGGTCAGGAGGATGAGCAAAAAACAGACTTGCAAATTCTCTTCGGACACGTAGAGAACTGGAAGTCTCTCGATTACGTCGCAGGCTGGTTCATAAAGGCAGCCCATTACGGAATGCAAACTCCTTGCACCTCTGCATTTGTATCAACGAACTCAATCTGCCAGGGAGCACAAGTTGCGATTCTTTGGCCACTGATTCAGGAGGCGGGGAGCAGCATATCGTTTGCTCACACCTCATTCAAATGGTCCAACCTAGCCAGTCATAATGCCGGCGTAACAGTGATAATCGTGGGTATCACGACTCAGCCTAGCAGTACACGTCAACTATTCTCGCTGGACACTTTTGGGCAAATTACCGAACGCCAATGTTCGCAAATAAACGCGTATCTCGTAGCGGGTCCTGGCGTCATAGTGGAGAAGGTAAGCCAGCCACTGGGGCCACAGAGCGAGATGACCTTTGGCAATACTCCCATAGATGGGGGGCACTTACTGCTGTCTCGAAGTGAGCTAGAATCGCTGCAGCTTTCGCCAGAGCACCGTACCCGTTTTGTCCGTCGCAATTATGGTTCCGCTGAGTTTATACGCGGTCTCGAACGTTACTGTTTTTGGATCGAAGATCAGCACTTGGCTGAGGCCGAGTCGATAGAGCCTATAGCTCAACGAATTAGTGCTGTTCGAAGCCTGCGTCTCAACGGAGGAAAGACGGCGAGGGATATTGCACACCGATCACATCAGTTCCAGCGAACGTATGTTGGAAAGAGTTGCACGCTAGTTGTTCCACGAGTTTCATCGGAGTCGCGTTTATATTTGCCAGTGGGTTTGCTGTCTCATAACGCAATTGTAAGCGACAGCGCCTTTGCTCTCTACGATGCCCCCCTTTGGAACATGGCACTCATCGCCTCACGCCTACATCTGGTCTGGATCGCCACTGTCTGTGGCAAGCTGAAAACGGATTTTCGCTATTCCAACACCCTCGGCTGGAACACCTTCCCCATCCCGCAGCTCACTGAGCAAAACAAAGCCGATCTAACTGCTTGCGCCGCGGCTATTTTGCTGGCCCGCGAAGCCCACTTTCCCGCCACGATCGCTGACTTGTACGACCCGGAGAATATGCCGGATAACCTACGCCACGCCCACGATCGCAACGATGAAGTGCTGGAGCGCATCTATATTGGTCGCCGCTTCAAGAACGACACCGAGCGTCTGGAAAAGCTGTTTGACCTCTACACCAAGTTGACAGCAGACACAGCAAAGGCCACACCGAAAAAGCCACGAGGGAAAATGGCATGAGCGAGCTGATTCTCTACTCGTCGGAAGACGGCCAGACCCGGCTGCAGCTGCGGGTGGAGGGCGAGAGCGTCTGGTTAAGCCAGCTGGAGCTTGCCGAGCTGTTCCAAACCACCAAGCAGAATGTCTCCCTCCATGCGAAAAATATCTTCGAGGATGGGGAGTTGAGCCCGCAGGCAACTGTCAAGGATTCCTTGACAGTTCAAACCGAGGGCGGACGGCAGGTGCGCCGTAAGCTGACCCAGTACAACCTCGACCTGATCCTGGCCATCGGCTACCGGGTGCGCTCACCACGCGGCATCCAGTTCCGTCAGTGGGCTAGCACGCACCTCAAAGAGTTTCTGCTCAAAGGCTTCGTCATGGACGATGAGCGCCTGAAGAGTCCCGGCGGCTGGGATTACTTCGACGAGCTGCTGGCACGCATCCGCGATATTCGCGCCTCGGAAAAGCGCTTCTACCAGAAGGTGCGCGAGCTGTTTGCCCTGAGTACCGACTATCGGGCACACGAGCAGGAAACCGCTTTGTTCTTTGCCGAGGTGCAGAACAAGCTGCTTTACGCCACAACCGGCCACACTGCCGCTGAGCTGGTGGTGAAACGCGCCAATCCCGGTGAACCGAATATGGCGTTGACCACCTGGAGCGGCTCACGTGTGCGCAAGCAGGATGTGATCGTCGCCAAGAATTACCTAACGGCCGATGAAATCGACACCCTTAACCGCCTGGTGGTGATCTTCCTGGAGCAGGCCGAGCTGCGGGTCAAGCAGCGTCAAGACTTGAGTCTGGAGTTCTGGCGCAACAATGTAGACAAGATGCTGGCGTTTAACGACCAGCCGATTCTTGTGGGCGCTGGCTCGGTCAGCCGGGAGGGAATGGAGCGAGTGGTGCATGAGCGCTATGAGCTGTTTGACCGCCAGCGCCGCGCCACCGAGGCGCTGGCGGCCGATGCTGCCGATTTGCAGGAAATCGAGCGGCTGGAAACGCGGGTTGCGCAGCGTGCGAAGATCAGCCCAAAGGGAAAGAGCACATGAGTATGGGCAGAATTTGTGCAACAGGTGCTAGCACCATTGCGTTGCGCCCAGCCGTTGAAGCTCAATCTGGCCTGCTGCCTAAATTGCCCGACAGGCTGTTGGACAATTACCTATTTAGAGAAAATTTTGCATGACTAACTCAACCAACCCGACCAACAGTTACACGGTGCCATCGGTATCCATTGCCACTGCGCACACCGGGGCGTCCAGCAAGGCTAACGAGTTAGGCATGCGCACCATGCAAGAGCGTGCCTTTGCCAAGCGCGGCGAACAATACCTGCTGATCAAATCGCCCCCGGCCTCGGGCAAGTCGCGCGCGCTGATGTTTATCGCGCTGGATAAGCTGAATAACCAAGGCCTGCAACAGGCCATCGTCGTCGTACCCGAGCGCTCCATTGGCGGCAGCTTTGCCGATGAGCCGTTGAGCCAGCACGGTTTCTACTGGGACTGGCAGGTGGCCCCTCAGTGGAACCTGTGCAATGCCCCTGGCATCGATGAGCCGCGTGTGGCCAAGTCCAAGGTGGATGCCGTGCGCGCCTTCCTGTATAGCGGCGACAAGGTGTTGGTCTGCACCCATGCCACCTTCCGCTTTGCCGTGGAAGAGTTAGGCATCGACGCATTCGATAACCGCCTGATTGCCATCGACGAGTTCCACCACGTTTCCGCCAACCCGGACAACAAGCTGGGCAGCCAACTGAGCGCGTTTATCAACCGCGACAAGGTTCACCTGGTTGCCATGACCGGCTCCTACTTCCGCGGTGACAGCGAGGCCGTGCTGGCCCCATCGGAAGAGAACAAATTTGAGACAGTGACGTACACCTACTACGAGCAGCTCAACGGCTATCGCTGGCTCAAGTCGCTGGATATTGGCTACTTCTTCTACACCGGCAGATACGTGGATGCGGTCGCCAAGGTGCTGGACCCGGCGCTGAAAACCATCGTCCACATTCCCAACGTAAATGCCCGCGAGAGCCTCAAGGACAAGGAGCGCGAGGTTAACGAGATCATGAGCGCGCTCGGTGAGTGGCAGGGTGTAGACCCGGCCACCGGCTTTCACCTGATCAAAGCCAAGGACGGCCGCACGCTGAGAGTGGCCGACCTGGTGGATGACAGCGACGCGGCCAGACGCTCCAAAGTGCTCGGCGCACTGAAAGATCCGGCGCAGAAGAACAACCGTGACAACGTGGATGTGATCATCGCGCTGGGCATGGCGAAAGAAGGCTTTGACTGGATCTGGTGCGAACATGCGCTGACCATCGGCTACCGTTCGAGCCTGACCGAAATTGTGCAGATCATCGGCCGTGCCACCCGCGACGCCGAGGGTAAGGAGCGCTCGCGCTTCACCAACCTGATCGCTGAGCCAATGGCTGACCAAGCTGCTGTAGCCGAAGCGGTAAACGATATGCTCAAGGCCATTTCCGCCAGCCTGCTGATGGAGCAGGTGTTGGCCCCGCGTTATGAGTTCACCCCGAAAGACACCGGGCCGAAAGAGGGCTTCAATTACGGGCCAGAGGGGTATCAAGCGGGCGGCACCAACCTGGGTGTGAATGAAACTACGGGCCAGTTCCATGTCGAGGTCAATGGCCTGACCACACCGCAGAGCACAGAAGCCACACGCATCTGCAAAGAAGATTTAAACGAAGTAGTAACCAGCTTCCTGCAGGACAAAACCGTGCTGGAGCGCGGCCTGTTCGACAAGGAAAACACCTTGCCGGAAGAACTGACTCAACTGCGCATGGGCAAGATCGTGCGCGAGCGTTACCCGGACTTGAGCGACGTTGACCAGGAAGCCATTCGCCAGCACGCCATCGCCGCCATGAACATTACCCAGCAGGCCAAGCTGGCTCTAGCGCAGGTTGATGCTAACGGTAGCGACAACGTGCAGGGCAGTACGGCGCTGCTGGATGGCGTGCGCAAGTTCGTAAACGTGCGCGAGCTGGATATTGACCTGATCGACCGGATCAACCCCTTCGATGCCGCCTATGCGGTGCTGGCGAAGGCGATGGATGAAAAATCTCTGCGCCAGGTGCAGGCCAGCATTGCAGCCAAGAAGGTGAGCATCCCCGAAGATGAGGCGCGAGAGCTGGCCAAGCGTGCTCTGCAGTTCAAGAACGAGCGCGGCCGCCTGCCTGACATCAACTCCGCAGATGCTTGGGAAAAACGTATGGCCGAAGGCGTAGCCGCCTTGGCACGCTACCGCGCCCAAGCCAAAGCGGCGCAGGGGGAATCCGCCAATGGCTGATATGAACGATGACGACCTGCTGGATGCGCTGGGGGTAGAAGTCCCCACGCTCAAGACAGCCTCTCGAACGCCTCGCGAAGAGCGCATCATTGCTGGCTTCGAGGATATTCAGCGCTTCTATCAGGCCCACGGTCGCGCCCCACTGCATGGCGAAGACCACGACATCTTCGAGCGCTTGTATGCCGTGCGCCTGGATCAGCTGCGCAAACTGCCGGAGGCACAAACTCTACTGGCAGGCCTGGATAGTCACGGCCTACTGTCAGGTACTGCGGTCGCTACAGTAAATGTGGATGACCTAGATGAGGACGCCTTACTCGCCGAGCTGGGCATCGGCAGCGAGTCCGTCGACCAGGACGACATTACAGTGCTGCGGCATGTGCGCTCCAGTGCGGCAATAAAGGCGGCAGAAGAGATGGCCGCTCGGAACCCATGTAAAGACTTCGAGAAGTTCAAGCCGCTGTTTGATGAAGTGGAAATAGGCCTCAAGCAAAAGCGCTGGGTGACCAAGCCTTTTGGCAAGAACGCCAGTATTGAGGCTGGAGACTTCTTTATTCTGAGCGGGCTCATTGCCTATGTCGCAGAAGTCGGGGACACCTACAAAACACCGAATGCGGAGACCAATGGGCGTTTGCGCGTCATCTACTCCAATGAGACGGAAAGCGATCTGTTGCTACGATCCCTGCAGCGGGCGCTTTATAAGGACAGTGAGGGGCGTGCCGGATCTCGGCTGATCAAGGTCGACTCAGGCCCACTGTTCAGCGACATCGCCGAGCCGGACGACATAGAAAGCGGCACTATCTATGTGCTGCGCAGCCAGTCCAGCCACCCCTTCGTAGCCGAGCACCGCGAGCTGATCCACAAGATCGGCGTAACCGGAGGCCGAGTAGAAACCCGTATCGCAGGCGCAGACAAAGATGCCACCTACCTGCTGGCTGATGTGGAGGTGGTCGCGACTTACAAACTGCACAACCTGAACCGCACCAGGCTGGAAAACATCTTCCACCGCCTGTTCGGCGCGGCGCAGCTGGACTTGACCATCGAAGACCGCTTCGGCCATCCGGTTAAGCCAAGGGAATGGTTTCTGGTACCGCTGCATGTGATCGATGAAGCGGTTGAGCGCATTCGGGACGGGTCGATTACCGGTGTTACCTATGACCCGCAAACAGCGCGCTTGATTAGCTAAGGCGCAGCTAAAGCGTGACGATCAAATCCGGGCGCAAGCCAGTCTCTTCGCCCGGATATCCGCTTAGGTGGCAGAACGCACGCATGACTGCAACGAGACTAGGCGGCAATTCAAACCTGTAAACGGCAGCGAGAGCTCAGCAGAAGATGGAACTGCCTCACTCGTAAATCGCGAGCTTTCGAGACGAGGACGTTGGCCGCAAAATTAACCGCGCGTTTTAGCCGCTAAAAAGCGCGCGAACATAACGTGTTTCGTGGCTAGAATTTTTCTACCGGTACCTGAACCACGGGAGAACCCAAGATGATCAAGTGGACGGCCCAATGACCAATAACGATTATGAGCCTGCCTTTATGGATGAGGATGGCCCGTGCGAAGAACTGCCCACCTTTATCTCAACAACCAACGCTTATGAGCTATATGGCCTGAAAGAAGGCGAAACCGTGGCGGATGCCATTGCCAGGAACGCGCTGACTGAGACCAAGCAGCCCAGATGCAAATAACAGGCATACGCTACTGATTGGCCTGCTCAAGTCGCCCTGGGCCAAGGGCCATATTACGAACTTCTTGTTTGCCCATTGGCAGCCGCTTGCTGCGCATTGACAGATGAGCTGCTCGGCCAGCAAACTGTCCTCAGTCCATGGACAGTGGACGCGGAGCGACTGCGATGATGAAAGGCCAAGACATACTGTTAATGCTCAAGCTGGTTAGCTTGGCAAACCAGCACCCCAAGCCCGAGCAAGCGGCCGAGCACTTTTCCATGCGTGCGTTGGAACAGTCTACCGGCATCAGCAAATCCGAAGTCAGCAATGCGCTTAACCGCTGCATTGCCGCCGGGCTCGCCAAGCTGGGGCGCAACAGCGCACTGCCACAGGTCAACACCCGCGCCCTCAACGAATTTCTCGCCCACGGTTTGAAATACGTGTTCCCGGTACGGCCCGGCCCTATCGTGCGTGGATTGGCCACTGCACACGCTGCGCCCGTGATGGCGGGTAAGCTGCTGTCTGGCGGTGAGCACATCTATGTCTGGGAGGATGCATTGGGTGGCGACATGGGCCAAAGCATTGAGCCCTTGTTCAAAAGCGTGCCCAATGCCGTACGCCAGGATGAAGCGCTGTACGCCATGCTCGCCCTGGTAGACGCCATCCGGCTGGGTAATGAGCGCGAGGCCAGCCTGGCCAAAACTCTGCTAACGCAACAGCTGCGAGGCGAACCCGATGGCAGCTGAATGGCGCATGCAGGAACAGATGCTGCAAACCGTAGCCGATGCGCTGGGGCCGGACTTACTACGTGAGGTCGCCTTTGTCGGCGGCTGCACCACCGCGCTGCTGATCACCGACGCCTTCGCCCGCGAGGCCGTGCGCTTTACCGAAGATGTCGACGTGATCGTCCATGTGCTCGGTTATGGCAACTGGCAACGCTTGCTTACTGAACTGCGGCAGCGCGGCTTTCGTGAATCCCCTGAGGACGACATTATCTGCCGCCTGCGTTTGCCCAACGCGCTGGTCGGCCGTGATCTGCTGGTCGACTTCATGCCCGACGACGAAGCCATCCTCAACTTCACTAACCGCTGGTATCGCGACGCCCTGCAAACTGCCGCAGACCATGCACTGCCCTCTGGCACGCTGATCCGCGTTGTCACCCCCAGCTACTTTCTAGCGACCAAGCTGGAAGCCTATCGGGGTCGCGGCCACAACGACCCTCTGGGCAGTCGTGATATTGAAGACATCCTAGCTGTGGTAGACGGCCGCGACAGCCTGCACGCCGAACTGGCAAAGGCCGAGCCCGCCTTACAGCACTACATCGCCAACGCCATCAGCGCCCTACTCGCCCATCGCGACTTCGCTTACGCCGTACAATCCGCCGCCCGCCAGCAGCCGGCACGGGAAGAGCTCATTTTTCAGCGCCTGGAAGCCATCATCGAACTTCCAGCAGCTCAATAACGAATACCACCCTATCCATCAGCATGCCTCAACGGCTTAACTCCATGTACTGGAGTCAAATACCCAGGCTATAAGTGCTACTGAATACTTTCGGCCACTTACGCTTAATTTCGGTAATATCCAGTTCACTCAGGATTACTGAAGGTTAAGAAATGGACTTCACCCCCGTCATCGCGCAGGTCTGGGGCATGCTGATCTGGTTTATTCCAGCAGCACTGCTGATAGGTCTACTCAAGTCGCCTTGGGCCAAGGGTCATATCGGCGAACTCCTGGTGCGGCTATTTGCCCATTGGCAGCTGGATAAGCAGACCTACCGCCGTCTGCACAACGTCACCCTGAGCACGCCAGACGGCACCACACAGATCGACCACGTATTCCTCTCGCCCTACGGCATCTTCGTACTGGAAACGAAGAACATGAGCGGCTGGATCTTCGGCGGCGAGAAGCAGGCGCAGTGGACGCAGAAGCTCTACAAACGCACCTTCAAATTCCAGAACCCGCTGCGGCAGAACTACAAGCACCTCAAAGCACTGGAAGCCACCCTTGGCGTTAACCCCGAGCACCTGCACTCGGTCATCACCTTTGTCGGCGGCAGCACCTTCAAAACTGAAGTGCCGGCAAACGTGACACAGGGCATCGGTTTTATCCGCTATATCAAGTCATTCCAGCAGCCGGTATTCACCGAGGCTGAACTCGACGCCCTGATGCACTCCCTGCAAACCGGCCGCCGCGCACCGACCCTCGCTACACACCGAGAGCATGTGCAAAACCTTAAGCGCCGTAGCGACCCAACAGCCGAGCGGGAATGTCCGAAATGCGGCAGCGCCTTGGTTATTCGCACCCGTAAAACAGGGGCCAATGTCGGCCAACAATTCTGGGGCTGCTCGACCTTCCCCAAATGCAAAACCATGCAGAGCCTTTAGCACGCGGCCCTAACATCAATCCTGCGCCTGGAGTCGCAATGCCCGTCCCTACCTACGACCAGTTTATTGAGCCGATCCTGCGCTACCTGGCCGCCACGCCCGAAGGCGCGACAGCGCGTGACGCCCATGAAGCAGCTGCTGATGCGCTGAACCTGTCGGAAGCACAGCGCCAAGAGCTGATTGCCAGCGGCCAGGCCACGTACAAGAACCGTGCAGGCTGGGCCCATGACCGCCTCAAGCGCGCCGGCCTGTCCAGCAGCGCTAAGCGTGGGTACTGGAAGCTGACTGACGCAGGCATTACCTATGCCGTCCAACACCCCGCCCCTCTGACTGCGGATAAGGTCGAACAGCTCGCCATTGGCTTTATGAATGTAAAACTCAAGACCCCTACAGATGCTGTCCCACTCGATGGGCAAGAGCAGCCTACAGCGGCGCTCAGGTCAGCCACTGTTAGCCCTGATGATCGTCTGGAGCAGGCTTTGCGTGAACTACGCGAAGCAACGGCTGCAGACCTGCTGGATAACCTTCTGCAAGTCAGCCCTAACCGTTTTGAAGTCATTGTATTGGATGTGCTGCACAGCCTCGGCTACGGCGCTAGCCGTAATGATCTGCAGCGCGTCGGCGGCAGCGGCGATGGCGGTATCGACGGGGTGATCTCACTCGACAAGCTCGGCCTGGAAAAGGTCTACGTCCAGGCCAAACGCTGGCAAGGCACGGTTGGCCGACCAGAACTGCAAGCCTTCTATGGCGCTCTCGCCGGACAGAAAGCCAAGCGTGGCGTGTTTATTACCACCTCAGGCTTTACGGCACAGGCAATCGACTTCTCCCGTTCCGTAGAAGGCATGGTGCTGGTGGATGGAAACCGGCTGGTCAACCTGATGATGGATCACGAGGTTGGAGTCGCATCGCGGCTGATCAAGTTACCAAAATTAGATAGCGATTATTTTGATGGAGAAGCATAGTGGCAAATCAAGCCTTCAGTACTTCATCTTTAGCACGCTGCTTATTTAAAGCTGACTTCTATGACGATCAGCGAATTTCGGATGACGATTATAGAAAAAGCGTTATTGCTTATGCTTTGCAAATAGCTCAGAACCCAACCGAAAAAACTCCAGCACTTAAACAAATTAAAATCAGCAACAAGGCGGGATACACTGCTGGCAATCTCGCCAGCAAGATGGTACTTCGGCGCTGCAACATAAACATTAATAAAGCATACAATATAGCCCCCAAAAACAGACAATCAATTTCTAGAGAGCTGCCAGCCTACTTAAGAGAGGGCACAAAATACAAAGTATACCGCCTAGATATAAAATCCTTCTTTGAGAACATACCTACAAATATACTGCTAAATATAATTGACGGCAGCGAAAAACTGTCGCACCAAACCAAACTTATAATCCGAGCCCACATTGAGCACTTCAAGCAACGCTACGGCAGCGGGATTCCAAGAGGCGTCGAAACCAGCCCTTCACTTTCAGAACTTTTACTATCCGAGTATGACAAGAAAGTCACCTCACACGATGAAGTTTTTTATTATTCACGCTTTGTTGATGACATACTGATTATTACATCCTCAAACGAGAAAGAGGATGAGTTTTATAAATGGCTATGTGATCTTCTCCCCTCACCCCTTGAATACAACTCCACCAAAACAAAAATTTACCCGGTGCCACGCCGCAAAAAAGCAGGCACAGCCAACCCAAATGGAAAGTTAGTACTCAGCTTTGACTTTCTTGGGTATTCATACAAGGTATACGACACACCACTACCCTTGAAAGACGGTGTAGAAAATAGCAAGACCGCAACTTC
Source organism: Pseudomonas turukhanskensis (assembly GCF_027922365.1). Lineage (GTDB taxonomy): Bacteria > Pseudomonadota > Gammaproteobacteria > Pseudomonadales > Pseudomonadaceae > Aquipseudomonas > Aquipseudomonas turukhanskensis. The sequence continues at coordinate 37,839 of NZ_BSFN01000015.1, read as the reverse complement.
TATATATAGAAAAGTCCGCATAGATATAGAAGAAAAAAAGATCCGAAAAATCAAAGAAAAACTATGCAAAGCTATATATAGCTTTGCAAAAAACAAAGACTTCAAACTACTCTTCGACCGCATAAGCTTCCTAACAAGCAACAGGGAACTTAAAAACAAAGGCGGGGACAGAAAAGTACCCACTGGAATTTATTACAACTACGCCTCAATTGATACGCCGGCAGACAGTTTAAATAATCTCGACAGATTCCTGAGAAGCACACTCACAGGCAAATCCGGCAGACTCCACAAAACTTATTCATCGCACATCACGAGCGAGCACAAATCAAAACTATTAAAGCTAAGCTTTACTCAAGGATTCGAGAAGCGAGCACATAGGAAATTCAGTCCTAACCGGCTAAAAGAAATAACAAGGGTTTGGCTATGAAAAATAAAAAATACACAAAAATTGATAAGAAAGATCACTTCAGAGCCATTCTCACAGATACCGCACCTTCTGACACACCGATAATATTCTCCAATGACGGACTTTATATCAACCACCACAAAGCAAGACTGTCCGCACCAACTAATTTCAACATAATAAAATCCTTATATGAGAGAATTGTAAGCCCCATTGATAGCACGAAACTGAAAATTGACGACGCAGCAAGCGCCCAAAACAAACAGTCCTACCCTCTCAAATATAAAATAATAAAAAATGAAACCAGCCTGAGAACGTTGTCTCTAATACATCCCAGATCACAAAAAAATTATTGCTCATTTTATAGTGAATATGGAAGTGCGATTATATCTCTATGCTCTCAAAGCCCACTAACCATAAGAGCTCCTGCCAAAATTGGTGGCTCTTTCTATTCCAGTGACGCCGACCCCCATAATAAATATAAAGAAATCAACATTGACACGATCGAAACGGAACTAAATAGGAGACACGCCTCCTCATACTTTGCGTACAAAGGATTCAATAGACTTTACAAACTCTACAACTCATCCAGATACTTCAATCTGGAGCAAAAATACGCTTCAATGTGGACGCTAGATATAGCAAACTGCTTTCAAAGCATTTATACGCACACAATATCCTGGGCAATTAAAAACAAAGAATTTATAAAGCAAAACATCGCCAGCACAAATCAATTTTGCCAAAAATTCGATACCTTGATACAAAGAAGCAATAACAATGAAACTAACGGCATACCTATCGGCTCAGAAGTAAGTAGAATTTTCGCTGAAATAATCCTCCAAGATGCTGACATGAAGATAATTAGCGCACTTGGGAAGCACCGACTAAAACATGAAATAGATTACGACATATTAAGATATGTAGACGACTACATTGTTTTCTCTCACAACAATGACAATTCAGAGCTAATCGCAGACACGATTTCTGACATACTCAGCACCTACAACCTAAACATCAGCGACTCAAAAAAAATAAAATATAAACGACCGTTTCTCACAGAAAAATCTAAAGCAATAATCGGGACAAAGCTACTACTAGACGACCTTGAGAAAACGCTCTTCACCAAAACAACTCACAAAGGAAAACGCCAACTAACCCCGAACGACATATATAATCCTGAAAAATTATGCCAGAGCTTCATAAACAAAGTTAAATCCATAATAGCCGACAACAACAAGGGTTACTCAGAGGTATCCTCATACATTATATCCGTCTTGTGCACACGCGCACTTGACGTACTTTCCAGCTACAAACCAAACACAAAGCAAACACCCGAGGAAGAGCTAACACTTCGAGAGGCCATATTAATAATATTTCGTCTAGTCTTCTTTTTTTACAGCGTAAACCCCTCAGTACCTTCTTCTAACAAAATTGCAAAAACTTTAATAACAACAGACCAATTCATAAAAACAAAAAAAGCGCACCACCTTGAATTCTTCCGAACGGAGATAATGAGCCATGTTAACAAGCTAAAATTTCACAGGCAGAAGAACGATACCAGGAATGGTTTTATATCGCTAGAACGACTAAACATAATACTTGCCACTAGCGAGTTTGGCAGCAACTATCTTCTACAGCCAAGTATCTTCTCATACTTAGAAAAAGACGAAGTAAACATTACGTACTTCGATATAGTGGCCCTTACCTACTATTTTAAGAATTACCCAATATATAGCACTGCAAAGGATATCTTAATAAAGATAGCGATTGGTAGACTAAATGAAAATTTCAACCTTCAGCAAGAGTCGGAACAAGCCCACATTTTCTTGGACCTAATATGCTGCCCATACATCACCGCCGACTTAAGAATAGAGCTAATAAAAAAGTACCTCGCCTCATACGAGCCCGATGAGGTTTTCACCGACGATATCGTCTCTGCTTTTGCAACTGAGCTTTTGAATAATTTCTGGTTTGTAAAATGGAAGAATTTAGACCTAATTAAACTTCTAGAGCGAAAAGAGTTGAAACCCGTCTATTGAAATGTTAATAAGTGCTTGTTGGTTAGAGGTCAAGATTGCTATGGCGCTGGACGATAGATTCTTATCCTACAACGCATTTCGCTCGTTGCTTTATTCAGACCCGCAAAGTCTAAATAAAGCCCTGAGTTGAGAGGTACCGTTCGCAAGAGCGTGCTTCACACACCTGATGCTGAGGCCTCTAATCAACATTTTATTCACGAGCTACCCCGCAAGCCCTGCCACCGACTTCAGCAGGCGCACACGCAGCCTAAATTGCTCCCTCCAATAGCGCCAAGCATTGGCTGTTGGTCATTCCCTGATCTTCGGCATCCTAGTAGATTCTCATTTCAAGCAACTCCCAATCGGGACTTTATCAATCCCATATTGGGACTGATCGGGGGCCGCCGGTGCAATGCCTGATCCGCAACACGACCCAGAGCATCTGCGTAGGCAGAGGTCGATGGAAAAGCAAAAACTGACCGTTTCGCGGTACAAAAAACAGTACACTGGCGGTACAGTGCCCAGCTTCTACAGATTTCGCTCAATTACGCTAAGCCCGCTCTACGGTGCTACTTTCAGCTAACTGTACCTGCGCTAAGCTACGCCCGATTTCACTGGGCTTGCAGCGTTTCTAGGCAACTCATAATCCTTTGGTCCACGGTTCAAGTCCGTGTGGGCCCACCAATTAAAAAGCCGCGCGTTGCGCGGCTTTTGCTTGTCTGCTTTATCAGTTTCCGCAACGTCGTTTGTGTGCCGATTAGCTCGTCACAACTGGGCCTTCGCCGCCGCTTTGAATTCCCTGACTGCATGGAAAATCGGGAACACAGCTGCCTTCAATTGAAGATGCCGTCGGTCTCATCTAGCGAAGACTGTCGTGCGAGGATGGGCTTGCAGTGAGCGCCTTCCACTAGCCAAAAAAACCCACATTCCGCTCTGCCCACGTAGCCAAGAAACTCTTTAAAAGTGGCGATTGCGGAGCAGTGAACAAGGTCGCCGGCGCTCCTTGTTCTTCAATCATGCCATTGGCGAGAAACACTACCTTGTCGGCCACCTGTGCAGCAAAGCCCATTTCATGGGTCACCACGACCATAGTCATGCCGTCATCTGCCAGCGTCCTCATCACTTTCAGCACCTCGCCGACCAGCTCGGGGTCCAGCGCGGAGGTGGGTTCGTCGAAAAGCATGATTTTTGGTTCACGCGCCAGGGCGCGAGCGATGGCGACGCGTTGCTGTTGGCCGCCAGAGAGGGTGTTGGGGTAAGCGTCAGCTTTGTGGGCCATGCCGACTTTGTCGAGTACAGCCAGCGCTTTGGTTTTGGCTTCTGTCTTGTTCATTCTGGTGACGAGCACCAGTGGTGCCATCACGTTTTCAAGCACGGTTTTATGCGGCCATAGATTGAACTGCTGGAAGACCATAACGACGTTGGCGAGGTCTTTTTGTATAACCCAGTCGGGCAGACGTGTGAGGTTGCCGGCGGGGTCGGAGCCGTAGCCGATGAGCCTGCCTTCTACTAGCACTTCCCCGCTGTCGTAGCTTTCGAGGAAGTCTACACAGCGCAAAAGGGTGCTTTTGCCGGAGCCAGAGCCACCGATGATGCACACCACTTCGCCTGCGTGCACATCCAGGCTGATACCTTTGAGCACGGAGTTATCGCCGAAGCGTTTGGTTACGTTGATCAGTTTGATCACGGGTTTGCCTACGTTTTGCATGCAGTGTCCTCACAATCCAGGCTGGTAGCGGCGCGTGTACCTTCAAGCAGGCGTACGCTGCGGGCGAGCAAAAAGGTGATCAGCCAGTACGTCAGGCCCAGGAATAGGTAGGGCTCAATAAAGGTGAAGGTCTCGCTGGACATGCGGCTTGCGGCACTCATCATTTCCGGCACAGTGATGATTGATAAAATCGCCGACTCTTTTACCAACAGGATGGTTTGGTTAAGGATCGCCGGAAGAACCAACCCGAGCATTTGCGGCAGTTTCACTTGGCTGAGCACCTGCCAGCGGGAAAGACCCAGGTCGCGTGCGGCTTCGATTTGGCCTGGCGGTACGCTGAGAAAACCGCTGCGCAAAATCTCCGCAAAGTAGGCGGCGCTGTATAGGCCGAGGCCACCAATGCCTACCTGCAACGCGCTCAGTTCAATACCGATGAACGGCCCACCGTAGAACACCAGGTAGATCTGCACCAACAACGGTGTGCCGCGAAACACCGTGAGATACAGCTGGTAGAAAAGCCGCAGCAGCCGGTTGTTGACTTGCCCAAGCAGGCACAGCAACAAGCCCCAGAGCAGGCCGATGACCAACGCACCGGCGCTGCTCAGCAGAGTAAACACTACCCCTTGCAGCAGGACCGGTCCGTAGTCGATGTAGAGGTGCAGGTTCATTGGGCCTCCATCAGCGCGTGCTCAACCGTTTTTCCAGGTACTTCCCGATGTACCCAGCGCTTAGGGTAAGCGTGAGGTAGAGCAAGCCTGCGGCGGTAAAGAACTCCAGCGGCCTGTAGGTAGTGGATGAATAGGTATGGGCGATGCGCATCAGCTCGGTGACGGCGATGGTAGAGACCAACGAGGAGTTTTTGATGATATCGATGGTTTCATTGACCAGCGCCGGGATGGTCGCGCGGACCACTTGCGGCAGTTGTACGTGACGAAGAATCTGCCAACGGTCCAGGCCAATATCCCAACCAGCCTCGGTTTGCCCGCACGGCAGCGTTTCAAAGCCGCCGCGCAAGATTTCCGCCTGTGAGGCGCCGCTATTTAGTGCCAGAGCAATGATGGCGGCGAGAAGCGGCGGCAGGCTAATGCCGATAAGGGGCAACATAAAAAAGATCATGGACAGTTGCACAAGCAACGGCGTGCCACGCAGGGTGCTGATGTAAAACGCCGCGACGGCGCGCAGCACGGGGTAGCCCGAGACCCGGGCAATGCACGCCAGCACGCCGATAACAAAGCCGAGTAAAATCGCTAAGGCAGAAATCCACGCAGTCATCCACAAGCCGTTTAGCAACTCGCTGCGGTAGTCGAGCACGACACTCAGGTCGAACATACTCAACCCTCGTCGACGCCGTGGCGACGCTGCCAGGCTACAGCGGCGACGCAGAGCAACTCAAAGAGTACGGTCGCCCCCACCATCGCCGTTGTGCCGCTGGGATCGAATGGCGGAGAGACCTCGACTACATCGCCGCCAACGATGTCCAGATCAGCGAGCGAGCGCATCATTTGTTGCGCTTCAAAGGTAGTGAAGCCACCGATTTCCGGAGTGCCTGTGCCGGGGGCGTAAACCGGGTCCAGACCGTCGACGTCAAAGGTGACGTACACCGGGCTGTCGCCTACCACGCGGTGAATTTCTGTAATCACCGCAGACAGGCCCAATTGGTAGAACTCTTCAATGCTGACGACGCGCATGCCACTGTCATAGCTGAATTTCCAGATATCGCGGTCCGTAATGCTGCCGCGAATGCCGATCTGGATAGTTTTTAACGGGTCGATCAGCCCCTCTTCGGCCGCCACTTTGAACGGCGAGCCGTGGTGAAAGCGCGAGCCAAGGTAAAAGTCGCCGGTGTCGCAATGGGCGTCGAAATGCACCAGCGCAAGGGGACCGTTCTTGGCCAGGGCACGCAATACCGGCAGCGTTACCGAGTGGTCACCACCAACCGACAGCGGCACGATTCCAGCAGCACAAATCGGCTCATAGAACTGCTGGATGGAGTCATGGGCAGCCGTCAATTCGAACGGGCTTTCTGGTACCGCGTCACCGACATCAGCCACCCGGCACAGCTCAAACGGCGCAATACCGGTGGCTTGGTTGATGATGCGTATCAGGCTCGACTGATTGCGAACTTCACGCGGACCATGACGCGCACCGGGGCGGTTGGTCACTCCGCCGTCGAATGGAATACCCACCAGGGCGATATCCACATCCGCCAAATCAGGGTTGAAAGGGGTGCGCATAAACGTGGCGATGCCGGTGTAACGCGGCTGGGTTTTCGGGTCAGCGCTCATGGCCTGGCTCCAACAGGGAATAAACCGGGCTGCGGGCGCAGCCCATGTGCGAACAGCCAGCGGTGCCGATTAGTTCAGCGGCTCGGGCAGCACGCCTTCGGGCACATCCATGGTGAAACCGAACCACTTCATCTGCAGTTCAGCGAGCTTGCCGCTCTTTTGGAGTTTGAGAATGCCAGCGTTGAAAAAGGCCACCAGCGACGCTGAATCGGCCTCTTTACGCGCAGCCCAGGCGTAGTAGCTCTTATCGCCAAAAGGCGGCTGCACGATGGCGAACATGTCTGGGCGCGACTTCACCACCGAGGACAGATTTGGCAAGGCCTGGGGCACAATATCCACGCGGCGCGAAGCCAGCGCAGCGTAGGCTTCGTTGTAGTCAGTGAACTCTTTGATATCGGCGACCTTCAGACCTTTAGGCGCCAGCACGTCCTTCTCGAACTTGCGCACAGCAGTGCCCTGCGCAGATCCCGCTTGCACGCCGATAATCTTGCCGGCCATATCCGCCGGGCTATTGATGCTGTCATCAGCCTTACGCTTTAGTATGGCCACCGATGCATCGGAAATCGGGTTGGTGAAGGCGTAAGCGTCCAGGCGTTGGCGAGTGATCATCAAGGAAGTCGCGACGATGTCATAACGCTTGGCGTTAAGGCCGGCGAGTATGCTCTGGAAAGGCAGGTCCAGCTGCTTGAGCTTCACACCCGGCAGGTCTTTGAGAATCTCGTCGAGCATGTCCTTGCCATAGCCGACGATCTTGCCATCCTCGAGCATTTCAAAGGGCGCATAACGTGCTTCGGTGGCAACCACGATTTCGCCACGGGTCTTGATCTCATCAAGCAGATCAGCTTGGGCGTGGACGGCCGCCAGTAACAGGCCGGCCATGCACAGCAGCTTTTTCAGCGGAGTAACGGTCCTGGGGGTCATACGCACATGCTCCAGCAATAGACGGCTTGGTTGAAAGGCTGAAGCCATCTTCGAGCACGGGCTCGCAGCGCAACAAACGGTATCTGCTAATAACCATGCATAAGGTGGGCTAATGCCCCATGTTGGCGCAGCGCCAGGCCAAGGTATCGGCCTGGGCGTGGACCCGTACGCCACTGCGGCGCCCATGCAGGCCGCATGCGGGCTTGGCACGCTGCGTGCTCATGCAGAAGGGTAGAAAGGCCGCACCAGCAGGAGCGTCCGTTTTTCGCCTTAGGAGCCTGTGTGCCCATTCGCCTTCCGCCGCTTGAAGCGCTGCGCTATTTCGAAGCTGCAGCCAGGCACTTGAGCTTCACCCTGGCCGCCGATGAACTCTGCGTTTCGCAAAGCGCGGTAAGCCAGAAAGTCATTCAGTTAGAAGACCGTTTGGGCTACAAGCTATTTGAGCGCCGCACCCGCCAACTGGTGCTTACCGGGCCTGGCACCCAGCTATACCCGGCCGTTCACTCGGCCCTGGGTTTGCTCAGCGAAACCCTAAGCGATATCGATACCCGCAGCCAGCAAAGCAAGCTCACCGTTTATTGCATGCCGTCGTTCGCCAACCGATGGCTGATGCCACGTCTGCATGATTTTCATAGCAAGCATCCGCATATTGCACTGCACCTGATCGCCGAGTTTGCCGAACCCAATTTCCATAATGAAATCGTCGATATCGGCATCTGCCACGGCACGGCCGAACAGCCGGCGATGGAGCAGCATCTGTTGTTCAGTGACTATATTTATCCGGTCATCAGCCCCGCGTTGCTGGAGCAGGTTGACCTACGCGAACCCGGCGACCTGCGCCGAACCGTACTGCTACACGACTCCCTACCACACGCCAAACTCGCCACCTCCTGGCAGAGCTGGTTGACGGAAAGGGGCGTGCGGCATGTCGACTGCAGTGGCGGTTACCGCTTTAACCAAGCGGACCTGATAGTAGGTGCGGCTCTCAATGGCCGCGGTGTGGCCCTGGGGCGCCACGTGCTGGTGGCCGCCGAGGTGGCACGCGGGCGGCTGGTTCCCTTGTTCAACGATGTCGTCGAGGACGACGGTGTCTATGCCGTATTCCTGAAAAAACTGGCCAACCGTCCGCAAGTAAAGGCCTTCTGTAGCTGGCTGCAAGAGCAGGCCTTGGAGTTCCAGCACCAGCAAAGCGTCGAGCGCATTATTGGCTCAGCCCAAACGTTGGCCGTTGCGCATTGAGCACCCAGGCTACCTACTTGAAGAGCGTCTCAAACATCGGCCGAAGCAACTTATTCCCCGACTCACTCAAATGGTCATCATCGTAGTAAATCGGCCACCCATTATGCGTCCCCGAACACCGCTCCCCGTCGCATAGCAGCGGCAACGGATCGAGTATCTGCGCGCCGCATTGCTCTTTGGCTTTGTCTTGCATGGCCCATACAAACGCGTGGCGTTGGTGGTAGTCGGCGAGGGTTACGAATACGGGGCGTTCTTTGCCCCAGATGAGGCCTCGGGCGACGGTGCCTGGGACGTTGACGCCCATCTCGGCGATCGGGCGCATCAGGTACAGGGGGTGGTGTTTGGTGATTTGGCAGGCGGTGGCGATAAAGTCTTTTTCGATTTCGGCGAAGTAGGCGGGGCTGAAGCTGTCGTAGTGGGTGCTGAACATAAATACAGGGCGTTCGAGCGCGGGGTCTTCGGCTTCGCCGGTTACGCCGCCCAGTAGGTTGCCGGTGGTGCGGGTGACCATCACGACGGGCAGGCCGGGGTATTGGGTTTCCAGGTCTTCTCTTACGTCGTGGTTGAGTTTTTTGCAGTCGCCTTTGGGTGCAACGAGGTCTGGGGCGAAGCTGATGTAGCAGCCGGCTGAGGCACGCAGCATTACGCCTTGGTCGGCATGGGGCAGCGCGGCGACCAGGGCGCTGACGACCGAAGCGGCGTGGCTGTCGCCGACCAGAATGGCCGCCACGTTGGGGCCGCCGTAGATGCATTCGGCATCGGCTTTGCGGCATTCGGCGCGGCGTTGGTCGTAGTTTTTCTTTTCGCCTTCGATCACCGCCACCGCTTCAGGCACGCGCTGGGGGTAGCCGTCGTGGGTGCGGATCAGCCGTGCTGGCAGTATGGCCAGGGCCACTATCACCACGAGCAGTACGGTGGCGGGCGCGGCTTGCAAGCGCGCCAGGCGCTGGCGGGCGAGCACTTCTACCCAGCGGTGGGATTGGTCGCCGAGCAGAACGGTGAGCAACAGCCCGCCCGCTATCCATAGCGGCTCGGTGTGTTTCTGGGCGTACACCAGTGCCACCACCAGCGGCCAGTGCCAGAGGTAGATGGAGTAGGAGCGGTCGCCCAACCACTGGGCAAGGCGTGAGCCGGTGAGTATGGAGGTCTGGTTGGCGGCGAGCAGTACAAAGGCCGTGCCCAGTACGGGAATCAGGGCGTGCCAACCGGGCCATTGGCTTTGCCCATCCAGCAACAGGGCGGCGCCGATAATCAGGGCAAAACCGGACCATTCCAGCGCGAGGCCGGTGCGTGCGGTGATGCGTAAATGGGGTGCGGCGAGAAATACCAGGCCGCCGGCCAGTAGTTCCCAGGCGCGGGGGTTGAGGCTGTAGAAGGCGGCGGCGGGATTGCTGTTGGTCAGGTGAATGCACCAGGCCAGCGACGCGGCGAATAGCAGCGCCAGGCTAATAGCAACGGTCTTGCGCCCGGGCAAGAGTTTCCACAGTGCGGCCAGCACCAGCGGCTGCAGGATGTAGAACTGCCATTCCACGGACAGCGACCAGGTGTGCAGCAGCCATTTGTCGTGGGAGGCGGCGTCGAAATAGCCGGCTTCGTTCAGGTACGTCTGGTTGGATACAAACAACAGGCTTCGGTAGGCGTGCTTGGCGGCCAGTTCGTATTCGTCGGGCAACAATAGAAACCAACCAACGGCCAGCAGCACCAATGCCACGACCAGCAGGGCGGGAAGAATTCGCCGCGCGCGAGCCAGATAAAACGACCAAAACGAAAAACTGCCCGTCTCAAGGCCTCGCACGATAATGCTGGTCATCAGAAAACCAGAAATCACGAAGAACACGTCAACGCCAATAAAGCCGCCGCCAACCTGCACGATGCCGAAGTGGTACAGCACCACAGCGGCCACTGCCCAGGCGCGCAAGCCATTGATATCGAGACGAAACCCTTGTGAAGCTTGAGGCATCAATACATTCCAAAAAACGCTAAAGAGGCGCTACTGCCAATGGCCTGGTCGAAGGCGTGCATACGTGCGAATTCGTGCGGCATTGTATGGGTTCCCTTACCAAAGTCGCAGCTTCTTCGTATTGCAAATCCAGCTGCATCAGCGTTTTTGGCACTGGACCAACGGTGCCTACAGCCAGCGCGCTTGCTGCCGATAAACCCTGTTCACGAGTGTCTGGCGCCGGCGGCGAGTTTGAACTTCGCAGGCCATAGGCCAGTCGACCTTAGGTAACCGTTAAATACGGAGGTACGTCATGGACATTTCCAGCGTTGGCGCGGCGGTCTCGAATGCGCAGTCGGCCAAACTCCAGTCCGATGTATCGATCAAGATGCTGAGCAAAGCCTTGGATATGCAGTCCGAAGGCGCGATGGCGCTGATCGAGGCGATTCCAGACCTGTCGGCGCTGTCGAGTAATCCGCCGAATCTGGGCAACTCTATTGATGTAATGGCCTGACGGCACATTAGGTGGGTGTAACGGTCTGACGGCATATTGGCCTTCTGTGTCAGGCGTTGCCTACACTTGGCTTATATCCACCCGAAATAACAGACAACTGCCTTCATCGGCAGCATGGAGCGAAGATGACTCAGGACAATGCAAAACCAAGTTGGCATCAGCAAGTGGCCGATGATCTGGTCGACCCGGTGATGAAGGACTTGACCTGGCACGGTCGGACCATCGACTGGTTTTTGCAGGATCTGGTGCAACTGACCAATGAAACCGAGCTGCAGGTGGGCGTTACCCTGTCGACGCCAGCGGGTGTCATTTCCGGAATCCTGATCAGCGTAGAGCAGTATTTCCGCCTGTTCGGCGAGTCGTTCGCCAGCTCCTGGCCGGTGGCCGACGCCGATCGCCTGCGCGCCCACTACGCGGAGCTGGGCAAATCGCGATTGCCCAAGACCGATGGTGAAAACCCGCCGCCTGTGCAATACCTGCACTTGAAGGACGCCAAGTTGAGCACGCCGTCCGGGCAGATGCCGGCCAGTGAAGGTCTGTTGTGGCGCGGCACCATTGCCTCGATTTCGGGTTTTTCGCTCGGCTTGCTGGCCGATGACCTAGGCGACGACATTCAGCTAACGCTGCAGCCTTAACGCTCGACGCACGAAAAGCCCCGCTCAGGCGGGGCTTTTTTATGCCTGCGTTTTACCCAACGTCTACCCAACGTCTACCCAACGTCGGCGCGGGCTTAACGCTTGGCGATGATGTACACGGCATGCACGATGCCGGGGATATAGCCGCACAAGGTCAACAGAATGTTGAGCCAGAACGCGCCGCCAAAGCCAACTTGCAAAAAAACGCCCAGCGGCGGCAGGAGGATGGCGATCAGGATGCGGATCAGGTCCATGAAATCAGTTCCTATTGTGAGAAAACGTACCCCCTAACCGACCCGCCCTCCTTCTATCTGGTTCAACCTAACGTTGCCTTCAGTCTTTGTGCGTATGTTTCGCGGCGTACAGACAGAGCATTTCCACGGCAATGGTGGCGCCTGCCAGGGCGGTTACTTCGGCGTGGTCGTAGGGCGGCGCCACTTCCACCACGTCCATGCCCACCAGGTTGATGCCGCGCAGGCCGCGAAGAATTTCCAGCGCCTGATGGCTGCTCAAGCCGCCGCATACCGGCGTGCCGGTACCGGGGGCGAAGGCCGGGTCGAGGCAGTCGATATCGAAGGTCAGGTACACCGGGTTGTCACCCACGCGGGCACGAATCTGTTCGGCGATCTGCTCCGGGGTGTGGCGGTGGACATGGCGGGCGTCGAGCACCTGAAACCCCATCACATCGTCGTTGGTGGTGCGCAGGCCGATTTGTACCGAGCGCGCCGGATCCACCAGACCTTCGCGGGCGGCGTGGTAGAACATGGTGCCGTGGTCGATGCGCTGCACCGCTTCGTCGGGCCAGGTGTCGCTGTGGGCGTCGAAGTGGATCAGCGACAGTGGGCCGTGTTTTTTCGCATGGGCTTTGAGCAGCGGGTAGCTGATGAAATGGTCGCCGCCCAGGGTGAGCATGGCGCAGCCGGCGCCAAGTATTTCATCGGCGTGGGCTTCGATGGCGCCTGGGGTGAGCTGCGGTTGGCCATGGTCGAAATCGCAGTCGCCGTAGTCGATCACCGCGAGTTCATCGAAGGGGTCGAATTCCCAGGCGCTGGGGCGCGCCCAGGCCATCTGGCACGAGGCCGCGCGAATCGCCCGTGGGCCAAAACGGGTGCCGGGGCGGTTGGTGGTGGCGGTGTCGAACGGCACGCCGCTGACCACCACATCTACGCCCTCCAGGTCGCGGCTGTAGCGACGGCGCATAAAGCTGGTGATGCCGCCGTAAGTCGATTCCGCCGCCGTGCCGTAAAGGCTTTCACGGGTGATGGCTTGGTCATTGCGAGAGGCCTGGTCCATTGCGTTGCTCCTTAGTAGTGGCTGCGGAAGGAGGTCCACAGGCGAGTGCGTTCACGTTGTGCCGGCAGGCTTTGCATCTGGTCGCTGAACAGACGCGCGCGCACCTCGGCGGGCGGGTAGATATCCGGGTCGCTGGTTACCGCCGGGTCTACCAGCGCGGTGGCCGCGCTGTTGGCGTTGGCGAAGAACACGGTGTTGGTGACTTCGGCGATGGCTTCGGGGCGCAGCATATAGTTGATAAAGGCCAACGCGGCTTGTGGGTGCGGGGCGTCTACCGGAATGGCCATGGTGTCGAACCACACCAGCGTGCCCTCACGGGGAATGCGGTACACCACCTCAAACGGTTGCTTGGCCTCTACCGCTCGGGCAGCGGCGGTGGCGGCATCGCCGCTGTAGCTCAGGGCCATGCACACTTCGCCCTTGGCCAGGTCGTCGATCTGCCGGCCGGAGGCGACATACCGTACGTTCGGCTGTAGCTGGGCGAGCAATTGCTGCACCTCTTTAAGGTCGGCCGGCTTGTCGCTGTAGGGGTCGTGGCCGAGGTAGTTGAGGGCGATGCTGATCACTTCTTGCGGCGAGTCGAGCACGCCGATGCCGCAGTCTTTCAGCTTGCTGGCGTATTCGGGCTTGAACAGCAGGTCGAGCGTGTTGAGCGGCACGTCCGCGCCCAGGCGTTTGCTCACCGCTTGCTTGTTCAACCCCAGGCCGACGGTGCCCCAAGTGTAGGGCACGCCGTAGCGGTTGCCGGGGTCGGAGGTGGCGAGCTTGCCCAGCAGGTCGGGGTCGAGGTTGCTGTAGAGCGTAAGGCTGCTGTGGTCGATGGGCTGCACGGCCTTGGCTTTCACGGCGCGGGCCAGGCCGCTGGAGGATGGAAACACCAGGTCATAGCCGCTGCCGCCGGTGAGTAGTTTGCTGTCCAGGGCTTCGGGGCTGTCGAACACGTCGTACTTGATCTGAATACCGGTCTCAGCCTGAAAGGCTTTCAGCGCTTCGGGGCCGATGTAGTCGGACCAGTTGTAGATATTCAGTACTTTTTCTTCAGCCTGGGCCGACAGGTGCAGCGGCAAGGTGGCGGCCAGCAGTAAAGCGCACGCGGCGATTCGCATGGTGATGATCTCCTGGGCAGATAACGGTTACCGCGCTTCTCAAGGAGTGGCCACTCAGCGGTGGCAGGAAGCTCTGGATGGCGTGGATACTGCGCCGCGCTTTGCTTCTGATAAATGCAAAGTGATATACCTTGGCATCGACAGCTATCAATGTTTGGACTTGCCATGCTGAGCCAAGTACGCGACCTCGATCTGCAATTGCTGCGGCTGTTTATCAGCGTGGTGGAGAACGGCGGCTTCAGTGCGGCGCAGGGCGACCTGGGGATTGGTCAGTCCACCATCAGCACGCAGATGGCCAAGCTGGAAACCCGCCTGGGGTTTCGGGTGTGCGAGCGCGGCAAAGCCGGCTTTCGTCTGACGCCCAAAGGGGAAGAGGTGCTGCTGGCCACGCGCAAGCTCTTCACCGCATTAGACGTGTTCAAGAACGAAGCCCGGGGCATGGCCGACAAGCTGCTGGGGGACCTGTGCATCGGTTTGTCCGAGGCGCTGGACCCGCATGTACTGGCCAAAGTCAGTGAGGCCATCCGCCTGTTTCGCCAGCGTAACCAGGCCGTGCAGATCGAGCTGCGCAGTGCCGCGCCGGCCGAGTTGGAGCGACGCTTGTTGCAGGACCAGATGCACTTGGCCATCGGCTATTTTTCCGGCGTGCAGGCAGCCATCGACCATCAACTGCTGTTTACCGAGGAGCAGGCGCTGTACTGCGGCGATGCCCATCCGTTTTTTGCGCGCAAGAAACTGACGCTGGAAGAACTGAGCGCGCAGGACGGTGTGAAGTATCCCTACCGGTTCGACCAGGCCGACGACCCGTGGCAGGCGCAGGTCAGCAGCGCGCGCAGTGAGCAGGTTGAAGGCACGCTGGCTTTCGTCTTGTCTGGCGCGCACCTGGGCTACCTTCCTACGCATATCGCAGCGCCCTGGGTGGCGGCCGGACGCCTGCGGGCGCTGCTGCCGAAACAGCTGAGCTTTAGCGTCAATTTCTACTTGGGCAGCCACCGTGGCCGCCAGCCGAGTGAAGCGCAGAAGGCGTTTGCTGCTGATTTATTCAGCGCATTCCAGCAACGCTGAAGCGCTCTAAACGGCCCGGTACAGCGCCAAACGCCAGCTATAGTTCCTAGCTCACCCTTTTCCATCCCGCCCAAGGAGTCACCATGAGCAAGGTTCACCGCGTCGCGGTATTGGTTGGCAGTCTGCGTAAAGCCTCGATCAACCGTAAGCTGGCATTGGCCCTGGCCGAGCTGGCACCGCCCTCGCTGCAGTTGGAGATTGTCGAAATCGGCGACCTGCCGCTGTACAACGAAGACATCGACGTCAGCCCCGCGCCCGCGGCTTACACCGCGTTTCGCGACAAGGTCAAAGCCGCAGAGGCGCTGCTATTTATCACCCCGGAATACAACCGCTCGGTGCCGGCGCCGCTGAAGAACGCCATTGATGTCGGCTCGCGCCCCTATGGCCAGAGCGTGTTCAGCGGCAAGGCGGGCGCTGTGGTCAGTGCATCGCCTGGCGCGGTCGGCGGCTTTGGTGCCAACCATCATCTGCGCCAGTCCATGGTGTTTCTCGACGTGCATATGCTCCAGCAGCCGGAAGCCTACCTGGGCGGCGCGGGCAGTTTCTTCGGCGAAGACGGCAAACTGAGCGACGGCATCAAACCCTTCCTGCAGAAATTCATCGACACCTATGCCCAATGGGTGGCGTTGCACAGCAAAGACTGAACGCCGCACAACCGGTCTGCCCGCCCTGGGCGACGTGCTGACCAAGTCGCACGAAAAAGGCGGATTGGACTTCGGCACCATCGGCTCATCGGCCGTGTTGGCTGGGATTCTTCTGGCGCTGGTTGTAGCGGCTACGGTGCACAAGAATCGCCGTGACAGTCAGGCGGCATTGGAGGCCGCGTAACGCGAGGTATACAAACAAAAACACCGACGCAACGTCGGTGTTTTTCGTTCTGCAGAAAAAAGAAAACCCCGCCGAGGCGGGGCTTTGCAGACTGTGTCCTGACATCCGTAATCATCCATCATCCTGATGGAAATCCAGCGTATCCCTGTTGGTTCCTTGGCGCTTCCTGCACAACGTCCATGGAAAAGAGAGTAACCAGCTGTTATTCCTAACACTAGCGGCGATAAGCAGCACGCAATGTAAGCTTTGGCTTACACAGCTTTAAACCATGCCTTAGGTCGGCTTTATTTTGTGAACGGGCTCTTGTTAGACTCGCATTGTCCTACAAAATAACAACTCGAAAGATTGCCGACAGTGCAGTTCCCTGGGGTCAGTCACATGCGCGCAGTAGCAGTTGCCGTCGCAGGTTTAACGTTTTGCGCTTGCTCCACGGCGTTCGCGGGTGGGCAAAACCAGCTTCAGGATCCCAAGGTCGCCATCGACCAATTCTTCTGGAAACAGCTCTACGCCAACGGCGGCACCACCCTGTATTGCGCTAAGCCCTTTACCGGTGAACGCGGCCAGGTGTCGGCAAGCCTCGTGTACACGGTCAAGCAGATAAAATCGGCCTTGCGCTGCGTCACCGACGAGCAATGCGCTGCCGCCAACCCTCAATACCCCTATATGTTGAGCGACCTGCACAACATGTATCCGGCCCTGAGTTTGGTGGAGCTGGCGCGGCGCAATGCGCAGTTCGGCGAATTGGGTGATGGGGTATCGAGCAAGTTCAGCGATATCGGCTGCCAGCTTAAAGCCAGCTTCCAACTGATAGAGCCGCCGGACACCGCCAAGGGCAATGTCGCCCGGGCGATTTTCTATATGCGCAGCGAGTATGGCCTGCCCATCGTCGGCCAGTTGCAGATGTACAAACGCTGGAACCAGATCGACCCGCCGGACGCCGAAGAAAAAGCCCGCAACGACCGGATCGAAGCGCTGCAGGGCAACCGCAACCGGTACATCGATGCCCCGGCAGCGGCGGATCAGATAACCCAGGAATAATCGGTAACCGCACGTGTTGCCTCGTACGATTTGAGATCGAGCGAGCTAGAGCGGGGCAAGGCCAATACGGCCCGGGCAAAAAAGGCTTTTCAAGCGCAGTTGGCTGTAGCCAATGAGCATTGAAAAGCCTTTTTTAACGCAGCCACGCCGACGCGCAGCCGATCGATCAGAACTGCGAAGCGTCCAAGAGATACAGCGACTCACTCCCGGCCTTGACCGAGGCGGTCAGCGAGTGAATACGCGGCAGCAGGCGCGCGAAGTAGAACCGCGCGGTGCCCAGCTTGCTGGCGTAGAACTCGTCTTGACCTTCCTTGCCCAGCGCCGCACGCGCCATCAGTGCCCACATGTACGCATAGGCGGTGTAGCCGAACACGTGCAGGTATTCCACCGAGGCCGCGCCGATTTCATTCGGGTTGCCCTTGGCGCTGTTGAGCAGCCAGTCGGTCAGGTCGTCGAGGTTGGCAACGGCAGCTTTCAGCGGCTCGACGAACTCGGCCAATGAGGCGTCGGCGCTGCCGGTGAAGGCTTTGATTTCATCTGCGAAGTGCTTATAGAACGCACCGCCGCTGCCGACGATCTTGCGGCCAACCAGGTCGAGCGCCTGAATGCCGTTGGTGCCTTCGTAGATCTGGGTGATGCGCACGTCACGCACCAGTTGCTCCTGGCCCCACTCACGGATAAAGCCGTGGCCGCCGAAGATCTGCTGGCCGTGCACGGTGGTTTCCAGACCAAGGTCGGTGAGGAACGCTTTGGCAATCGGGGTCAGCAGGGCCACCAGTTCTTCCGCACGCTTGCGCGTGGTGGGGTCTTCGCTGAACTTGGCAGTGTCGAGCTGCATGGCGACGTAGCTGGAGAACGCACGGCCGCCTTCGTTGCTGGCCTTCATGGTCAGCAGCATGCGGCGCACGTCCGGGTGCACGATGATCGGGTCGGCGACTTTATCTTTGGCGACCGGGCCGGTTGGCGCACGGCTTTGCAGACGGTCACGGGCGTATTCCACTGCGCTCTGGTACGAGCGCTCGCCAGCGGCCAGGCCTTGGATACCTACGCCCAGGCGCTCGTAGTTCATCATGGTGAACATCGCCGCCAGGCCTTTGTTCGGGCCGTCGATGATGTAGCCGGTAGCGCCGTCGAAGTTCATCACACAGGTAGCCGAACCCTGGATACCCATCTTGTGTTCGATGGAGCCACAGCTAACGGTGTTGCGCTCGCCCAGGCTGCCGTCGGCATTGACCATGAACTTGGGCACCAGGAACAGCGAAATGCCCTTGGAGCCAGCCGGGGCGTCCGGCAGTTTTGCCAGCACCAGGTGAATGATGTTTTCGGTCAGGTCGTGCTCGCCGCCGGTGATAAAGATCTTGGTGCCGGTAACTTTGAACGAGCCGTCAGCCTGCGGCTCGGCTTTGGTGCGGATGATGCCCAGGTCAGTGCCCGAATGCGGTTCGGTCAGGCACATGGAGCCCGCCCAGACGCCAGCGTACATATTCGGCAGATAGGTTTCTTTCAGCTCGGCGCTGGCGTGGGCATTGATCGACAGGCAAGCGCCGGCAGTCAGCATTGGGTACAGGCCGAACGACAGGTTGGCAGCGTTGAGCATTTCCTCAACCTGCGCTCCGAGCACCTTGGGCATGCCCATGCCGCCGTAGGTGGGGTCGCCGCCCACGCCTACCCAGCCGCCTTCGCCGTAAATCTTGTAGGCCTCGGGGAAGCCCGCGGGTGTATTCACCACGGTGTTGTTCCAACGGCAGCCTTCTTCGTCGCCGCTGCGGTTCAGCGGGGCGATGGTTTTGGCGGTGACCTTGCCAGCTTCTTCGAGGATTGCCTCAGCGGTGTCGGCATCGACAACTTCCGCCAGTGCCGGCAGCTGCTGCCAGAGTTTGGAGACCTCAAATACTTCATTGAGGACAAAGCGCATATCGCGCAGGGGAGCTTTGTAGTCGGCCATGTGACGATCCTCGAACGATCCAACGATACGGCCCAGCGGCCGGTATGGGGCAGGGCTAGGAGTTTACCCGAACAACTTTTCAGACACATAGGGTCATGGTGTGACCGAATGGTCTAACCACGATCGCAGCCGCAACGCGATCAATCCCCTCTCCCGCTTGCGGGAGAGGGTTAGGGTGAGGGGCTTTTTTTCGTAGATCTACGTCGGGGCCAGGCCCTCACCCCCAGCCCCTCTCCCGCACACGGGCGAGGGGTGCTTAATCAGCTTCAGCCTTGAGCTTTTGCTATAGGCAAAAAACAAAGCCCGCCATAAAGGCGGGCTCTGTTCAGCCTAGGCGCTTAGCCGGCGAACTGCTCGGCGCTCAGTTGCATCAGGCTTTCACTCCCGGCTTCCACGCCCGCACGGTGCACCATGGTGCGCGGCAGCAGGCGTTTGAAGTAGAAGTCGGCAGTGGCCAACTTGGCTTGGTAGAACGCGGCATCACCGCTGCCCGCTTCGATTTTCTCTTGCGCCACTACCGCCATGCGCAGCCAGAAGTAGGCCAGCACCACGTAGCCGGAGAACATCAGGTAGTCGGTCGCCGCAGCGCCCACTTCGTCCGGGTTCTTCATCGCGGCCATGCCGACCTTGGTGGTCAAATCGCCCCACTCTTTATTCAAGGTCGCCAATTGCGCGAACTGCGCTTGCAGCTGTGGATGCGCGGCGTTGGCTTCGCAGAACTTGTGCACCAGCTTGGTAAAGCCGCGCAGCAGTTTGCCTTGGCTGCCGAGCACTTTGCGGCCGAGCAAGTCGAGGGCCTGGATGCCGTTGGTGCCTTCGTACAGCAGGGCGATACGGCAGTCGCGTACCAGTTGCTCCATGCCCCACTCACGAATAAAGCCGTGGCCGCCAAACACCTGCATACCGTGGTTGGTCACCTCAAGGCCGGTCTCGGTCATAAAGGCTTTGCAGATCGGGGTCAGGAAGGCCAGCAGGTCTTCGGCTTCCTGGCGCTGTTCGGCGGTGTCGGCGTGCAGTTGGTCGAGCAACTGGGCGCAGAAGTACGAGAGCGCACGGTTGCCTTCGTTGAAGGCTTTCATGGTCAGCAGCATGCGGCGCACGTCCGGGTGGACGATGATCGGGTCAGCCGATTTGTCCGGGGCTTTGGCGCCGGTCAGCGAGCGCATTTGCAGGCGTTCGGTGGCGTACTTCAGGGCGCCCTGGTAGCTGGTCTCCCCCAGGCAAAGCCCCTGCATCCCGGTACCCAGGCGCGCATGGTTCATCATGGTGAACATGCAGTTCAGGCCTTTGTTCAGCTCACCAATCAAAAAGCCCTTGGCGTTATCGAAGTTGATCACGCAGGTGGCCGAGCCTTTGATGCCCATCTTGTGTTCGATGGAGCCGCACGAGACGGCGTTGCGCTCGCCCGCTTCACCATCGGCGCCCGGCAGGAACTTGGGCACGATAAACAGCGAGATGCCTTTGGTGCCCGCCGGCGCGTCCGGCAGCTTGGCCAGTACCAGGTGGACGATGTTGTTGCTCATATCGTGCTCACCGGAGGAGATGAAAATCTTGCTGCCGGTGAGGGCGTAGCTGCCATCGGCCTGGGGCACGGCGCGGGTTTTGATCAGGCCCAGGTCGGTGCCGCAGTGGGCTTCGGTCAGGCACATGGTGCCGGTCCAGCTGGCGGCGGTCATGCGCGTCAGGTAGGCCTGCTTTTGTTCTTCGGTGCCGTGGGCGTAGATGGCCGCCATGGCGCCCTGGGTCAGGCCCGGGTACATGCCCCAGGCGTAGTTGCTGGAGCCGATCATTTCGCTGAATAGCAGGCCCAGCGAATGCGGCAGGCCTTGGCCGCCGTAGGTCGGGTCTACCGAGAGGCTCATCCAGCCGCCATCAGCGAATTGCTGGAAGGCTTCTTTAAAGCCCTTGGGCGTGGTGACGACGCCGTTATCGAATTGGCACTCCTCTTCGTCGCCGGAGCGGTTCAGCGGCGCAATCACTTGCTCGCAGAACTTCGAGCCTTCTTCGAGGATGGCATTGACCATGTCCGGCGAGGCGTCTACCGCGCCCATGGCCGCATAGCCAGCGTGGAAGTCGAACACTTCGTCGACCAGAAAGCGCATGTCGCGCAGGGGGGCCTTGTATTCGGGCATGGGGGATTCTCCTTGGCAGGGACGCGGTAAGCGTCTTCGTGGCAGACAAACTACTGCCGCCCCGAACCCTGAACAATCACGTTGCGCGCGCTGAATGCGCGCCTATAAGCGTACCGGGCGCTAGGCGGCCGGGGTTTTCGCGGCGGCCACCCGCACCGCACCGCGACGGTTCTGACCATGCTGAATGACGCAGTTACGCCCGGCCGCTTTGGCGGCGTAAAGCGCACGGTCGGCGGCCTTGATCACCTCTTCCGGCGTGCGCTGGTCGCTTTCTTTTTCGGCCACGCCGATGCTGACGGTGACCGTCACGCTGGTGGCTGCCGCCGCACCCCGGCGTTGTTTGCCCTTGGCATCGTTTTGCGGGCGGTTGCCCTTGTCGCGCAGCTGAATCACGTAGCTTTCTACTGCCTGGCGTACGGTTTCCAGATGCGGCCGGCACTCGTCCAACGTTTTGCCGGAGAACACCAGGGTGAATTCCTCGCCGCCATAGCGGTAGGCCTTGCCGCCGCCGCCAATCTTGCGCAGCTGGCTGGCGACCACCCGCAGCACTTGGTCGCCTACGTCGTGGCCGTGGGTGTCGTTGAATTTCTTGAAGTGGTCGACGTCGGCCATGGCGATGACATAGTTGCGGCCCAGGCGCGGCAGGCGTTCGTTAAGCGCACGGCGGCCCGGCAGGCCAGTGAGCTCATCACGAAAGGCCATCTGATACGCCTCGTGCGCCACCGCCACAGCCAGAATCAGCATTACCTGGCTGCTCATCACGTTCAGGCCGTGGGGCAGCAGAAAGGTCTTGGGCAGCATCAAGCACAGCCCGACGAGGCCGACCAACTGCGCCGCGTGCAGGGGGCGTGGTTTGTAGATGTATTGAGCGATCAGCCCGATAAAGGCCAGCAGGAACACCGGGTACGCCAGTTGCACCATGCTCATCCACTCACCGTGCAGCGAGGGCCAACGAATTTGCGCCAGCCATTCGAGCATGCCGTCCGGGTAGCGCTGCGCCAGGCCCACGGCCACGGCGCCAACGGCCAACAGCACGGCCGAGCGCGCGACCAGATCACGAACCAGATGGGTGCGTTCCTGCCACGCGGCGTAAATGCCGTAAAACAGCGGCAACAGCAGGCTGCACAGGTGAAACACCAACGCCGTATCGGGTCGCGCCTTGCCGGTGGCACGGAAGAAATCGGCCTGTGTATCGAGCACAAAGTAGGCGCAATACACCACCACCAGCAGAAACAGCTCGCGCTGGCGAGAGTAGATGAGGCAGAAGGCGCCGCCGAGAATCAGCAGCAAGGTCGGCAGCACATTGAACAGCGAGGTAAAGAACTCGTTGAGCAGTTGCAGACTGGCAGCCGCTATCCCTGCCACCAGCAACAGCAACGACGGCAGAAAATGGCTGAAACGAAGGGCTTTCAGGCGATGCACGGAATGTGTTCCACGGGCCGCCAGAAGAAGGCGGCGAACGGGTGGCATTTTGCCTATTTCTCGCGCGTTCGGCACCCGTTCGTGTCGCAATTTCCGTCACAACCGTAGGGCGAATACCAGAGGTATCCGTCGCCACGATCGCAACGGCGGATCTTCGCCCTACGCAAAAAAAAACCGCCCGCCTGTAAGGGCGAGCGGCTTTTTCGAGCGGTGGAACCGTTACAACTTAGTAGCCCAGGGCGAAATCTTCTTCGGCCAGGTCCATCAGGTTGTTGGCGCCCGACAACATGGCGTCTACGTGCGCGCGGGTGCGCGGCAGAATACGCTGGAAGTAGAAGCGCGCGGTTTGCAGCTTGGCTTTGTAGAAGGCTTCTTCGTTGGTGCCGGCAGCCAGTTTCTCAGCAGCCACGCGAGCCATGTCGGCCCAGAAGTACGCCAGGCAGGTGTAGCCGGAGTACATCAGGTAGTCGACCGAAGCAGCGCCTACTTCTTCGCGGTCTTTCATCGCGGCCATACCAATTTTCATGGTCAGCTCGCCCCACTCTTTGTTCAGCTTGGCCAAAGGACCTGTGAACTCGGCAACAGCCTCGTTACCTTCGTTGGCCTGGATGAACTTGTGCACGATCTTGGTGAAGCCTTTCAGCGCTTCGCCTTGGGTTTGCAGGACTTTACGACCCAAGAGGTCGAGGGCCTGAATACCGGTGGTGCCTTCGTACAGCATGGAAATGCGGCTGTCGCGAACGTTCTGCTCCATGCCCCACTCGGCGATAAAGCCGTGGCCACCGTAGATCTGCACGCCGTGGTTGGCGGCTTCAAAGCCAACTTCGGTCATGAAGGCCTTGGCGATTGGCGTGAGGAAGGCCAGCAGAGCGTCGGCTTTCTTCTTGGCTTCTTCGTCTTGGCTGTACTTGACGATATCCACTTGCTGCGCGGTGAAGTAGACCATTGCGCGGTTGCCTTCGGCGAACGCCTTCATGGTCAGCAGCATGCGGCGTACGTCAGGGTGCACGATGATCGGGTCAGCGGCTTTGTCCGGCGCTTTCGGGCCAGTCAGCGAGCGCATCTGCAGACGTTCACGAGCGTACTTCAGGCCGCCCTGGAAACCGACTTCGGCGTGGGCCAGACCTTGCAGTGCAGTACCCAGGCGAGCGGTGTTCATAAAGGTGAACATGCAGTTCAGGCCTTTGTTCGCTGGGCCGATCAGGTAGCCGGTGGCGCCATCGAAGTTCATCACGCAGGTGGCGTTACCGTGGATACCCATCTTGTGCTCGAGCGAGCCACAGGATACGGCGTTACGGGTGCCAACGCTGCCGTCTTCGTTCACGTTGAACTTGGGCACGATGAACAGGGAAATACCTTTGGTGCCCTGAGGGGCGTCCGGCAGGCGAGCCAGAACGATGTGGACGATGTTATCGGCCATGTCGTGTTCGCCAGCGGAAATGAAGATCTTGGTGCCGGATACTTTGTACGAGCCGTCCGCTTGCGGTTCAGCCTTGGTACGCAGCATGCCCAGATCCGTACCGCAGTGCGGCTCGGTCAGGCACATGGTGCCGGTCCACTCACCCGATACCAGCTTGGTCAGGTAGGTGTGCTGTTGTTCCGGGGTGCCGTGCTCGGAGATGGTGTTCATCGCACCGTGCGACAGGCCTGGGTACATGCCCCACGACCAGTTCGAGCTGCCAACCATTTCGCTGAGCACCAGGCCGAGCGATTCCGGCAGGCCTTGACCGCCGTGCTCAACGTCGTGCGACAGGCTTGGCCAGCCGCCTTCAACGTATTGCTTGTAGGCTTCTTTGAAACCAGTCGGGGTTTTAACGCCGGACTCGCTCCAGGTGCAGCCTTCCAGGTCGCCAACACGGTTCAGCGGCGACAGCACTTGCTCACAGAACTTGGCGCCCTCTTCAAGAATGGCATCAACCATGTCTGGAGTAGCGTCTGCGCAAGCCGGCAGGCTTTGGTAGTGCGCTTCGTAGCCGAGCAATTCGTCACGTACGAAACGAATATCACGCAAGGGGGCCTTGTAATCAGGCATAGCGGTAACCTCTACGATGTGGAGACCGGCTTGGCGGTCTTGTGCGAGATCTTTCTCGATTGCCCGGCGGCCAGGATTCAGCCCAGCAATCAAACAGGCGTTTGAAACATACGTTTACGCCGAAACCTTGTCAAGCATCAGTCCTACAGGCCTTTAGGCAAAGGCTTCTATCTGTGGCGTGCTATCCACCGGCGAGGCGATGCTCTGGTACAGCTGAACTGAAGCGGATGTATCAGCGTTTTGGGCAGCGTCGGTGGCAGGTTCCTGAGCGTTCTCCTCCTCGCGCCGGGCGCGGGCCTTGTCCAGATTTTCCGTACGGCGCTCCTGTGCCAACTCAGCCCGAGCGGCCGCTGCCAGGCCTTGCGCCTGAGCCGCTACACGCAGGTCTTGCGCGGACGGGTCGGCTGGTGCCAGCGCCGCACGCATCACCACTTCCATCTTGCTGATGGTGGCGGCCGGATCATTGGCCACCGCGCTGACATCAATGCCCACTTCGCCGCCGATGGCGTACGACTTGCCGTCCGGCCCGCGCTGCATGGTGTAGCTAGGCGAACCAGCGTAGGCACCGCCCACCGACGCGTGCGCCGCTTCGTGGGAACGCACGTCGGCATCGCGGCTGGCTAGCTCGGAGATTTTCTGACGGTCCAGCTGCGCTTGCCGGGGATCGGTTTCGTCCGTTTCGCCAGCCTTATCCGTCGAGTTTTGGGCAGTATCGGCGCCGCTACGGTCTTTTTCTTCGGCTGCCAGGCGTGTGCCATCGGCAGACAACGTCACCGTGGCATCAGGCGATGCTTGAGTAGCCGTAATCGGTTGGATGGCATCGGTAGCTGCAGGCGAGCGCGCATTCGCAAGAAGCGAAGCCTGCGTAGCGAGGGGGTACGTCGCAGCACTGCCGATTTGCATGGGCACCTCGTACGCGCCCGTGGTAGAACTCGCCCGTCAAGCAGGCAACCGCGTCAAAATTCAGGCGCGGATATCGATCAGGGTACCCAGCACTTCATCGCTGGTTTCAATGACTTTGGCTCCGGCTTGCGCCTCGACCTTGCCAACGTTCAGCTGCACCAGATTGTCAGCGGTGTCGGCCGCATCGGAATTGCGGTTAACCGAACTGCTTGCGATATCGGATGCAGCCTGATCAATCCGGCGCTGGCCAGATTGCACGGTGCTTAACCCGGAGCTGAAAGCACTACCCGAGATTTCCATCGCCAACCTCACTAAAGAGAAATTTCTGACGCCAATTTAAGCAGATCGCGCTCAAAAAACGTACAAACAAAAGGCTATCGGTTTGCCACTGTTTATAGCGGCAAGTGTGATAACTGCAGATGCTCGGCGACTTCTTCCGGCGATGCATCAGCGAGGCGAGGCACGCGGCCCAAGCACGGCGCCGCTAACAGCTCGGTCAAGGTGGCGAGATTTTCCTCAAGCCGCGACGTGCCCGGATCGACGATATTGGCCACCCAGCCGACCAGTTGCAGGCCGTCGCGGGCAATGGCTTCGGCGCTCAGCACGGCATGGTTGATACACCCCAGGCGCACACCGACCACCAGAATGACCGGCAACCCCAATGCCACCGGCAAATCCGACAGATAGCCGCCGTCGCCCAGCGGCACCCGCCAGCCGCCCGCCCCTTCCACCACGGTGAAATCGGCGCCGTGCTCCAGCACATGACGCACTGGCGCCAACAATGCCGCCGCCGTCAATTCGACGCCCGCCTCACGCGCCGCCAGATGGGGCGCAATGGCCGGGGCAAACGCCAGCGGATTGACTTCATCGTACGTCAGCGGCAACGAACACTGCCCCAGCAGCGCCAGCGCATCGCTGTTGCGCAGGCCTGCGGGCGTGGCCTCGCTGCCCGAGGCCACCGGTTTGCAGGCTGCCGTGCTCAGGCCCTGGCGGCGGGCGGCGCATAGCAGGCCAGCGGCGATGGTGGTTTTGCCAACTTCGGTGTCGGTACCGGCGATAAAAAATGCAGCAGTCATATCAACCTTCTTTTTCCAGCACGGCGTAGAGCACCTGGTACGTCGCCGGCAGCCCCTGGGGCTGGCGGAACCGCTCATAGGCCTCGATCAACGCCAGAATTCGCGCCCGCCCGGTCAGCCCACCAGGGCGACCCGGGTTGAGGTTATGGGCCCCGAGCGCTTTCAGTTCATGGGTCAGGCTGCGCACGTCCGGGTAATGCAGCACATGGGGCCGCACCTGCAGGCTCTGCACCCGCAGGCCGCTATCGGCACACAGCTGTTGATAGTCGTTGAATTGGCGGAAGCGATTGACATGCACATGGCCGTCCACCGCCTGCCAGCTATCACGCAGCTCCTGCAACGTGCCGACGCACAAGCTACTGAAGGCCAGCACGCCGCCGGGGCGCAATACGCGTCTGGCTTCGCTGAGCACCGCCGTGAAATCGCCGCACCACTGTACCGCCAGGCTGGAAAACAGTAGGTCGCGGCTGGCATCGCGCAACGGCAAGCGCTCGGCGTCGCCGGCAATAAAGTGCGTGGCGCCGCCCAACGGGCGGGCGTGTTGCAGCATGCCTTCGGCGATGTCCAGGGCCATGCCCGGCGCAGTGCCGTAATGCTCGCCCAGCGCGCGGGTGAAATAGCCGGTGCCGCAGCCGATATCCAGCCAGTCGGCGGGGGTAAAGTCCGTGGGCAACTGCTGCAACAGGTGGTGGCCAACGTCGCGCTGCAGCTCAGCGACGCTGTCGTAGCTGGCGGCGGCGCGGGAAAAGGACGCGGCAACCTGGCGCTTGTCGGGCAGCGTGCCCTGGCTGAAATCAGTCATCGCCAGACTCGTGCAAAAAGCCTTGAATCGCCGCTGCCACTTCGTGGGGACGCTCCAGCACAAAGGCGTGGCAGGCCTGCTCGATCAGCCCCACTTCCACATCACCGAGCAGCTCCAGCAGCGCGCCAGCGGCTTCGGCGGGCACCAGCGCGTCGGCGCCGGCAAACAGGTGCAGTTGCGGGCCGCTGAACGCTTGCAGGGCGCCGCGGGTGTCCAGCGCAGCCAGCACCTGCAAGCCTTGCAGCAGATTGCCGGCGCGATGCCCGGGTGCGCTGGCGGCAAGCTGACGGGCCAGACTGCGAGGCTCCTCGCCTCCCTGGGCGCAAAGCAGCGTAAAACGCTTCAGCGTGGCCTCGGGGCTTTGCCCACAGCCGTGCAGAAAGGCCGTGAAGTCGTTTTCCGGCATGGCTGCCGGCCAACGATCACTAGCGACGAAATTGCTGTTGCTGGCCAGGGTGATCAGCCCGCAACAGCGGTCGCCACGCCGGGCCGCCAGTTCGGCCGCCAACATGCCGCCCAGCGACCAGCCGGCCAACCAGCAATCGGCCGGCAGCGTGGCATCCAGCTCATCCAGCCAATCGGCGGGGTCACTGGAATCCAGCGTTGGCAACGGCTCGATCTGCACCTGCAAGCGCTCGTCCAGGCCGCGCAATGCAGCGGCCAGAGGCTCCAGTGGCGCACTGCCCAAACCCCAGCCGGGCAGCAGCACAAGGCGATTACGCATCGGCCGCCTCCATCAGCGGCCAGCATTCAGCCAAGGCGTTAAGCAGCTGCTGCACCTGCACCTCGCTATGGGCGGCCGACAAGGTCACCCGCAAACGCGCGCTGCCGGCCGGGACGGTGGGCGGGCGAATAGCGGTCACCATCAAGCCGCGCTCGCGCAGCATCTGCGACAAGCGCACGGCGCGGCCGGCATCACCGATCAAAATAGGCTGTATTGGGGTAAAGCTATCCATCAACTCCAGGCCGATCGCTTCGGCACCACGGCGAAATTGCTGGATCAGGGCATTCAAGTGCTCACGCCGCCAGTGTTCGGTGCGCAGCAGCTTCAAGGCCTGCAGCGTGGCGCAGGCTAGCGCCGGCGGCTGACTGGTGGTGTAGATATAAGGACGGGCGAACTGCACCAGGGTTTCGATCAGCTCTTGGCTACCGGCGACAAACGCGCCCGCCGTGCCAAAGGCTTTGCCGAGGGTGCCGACCAGCACGGGCACATCTTCCATGCTCAGGCCGTAGTGCTCGACGATGCCGCCGCCGTTGGCGCCCAGCGGGCCAAAGCCGTGGGCGTCGTCGACCATCAGCCAGGCGCCGGCGTTCTTGCAGGTGGCGGCCAGCGTGGGTAGGTCGGCCAGATCGCCGTCCATGCTGAATACACCGTCGGTGACCACCAGCGTGTTGCCTTCCGGCTCTTTTTTGCTAGAGCGGGCAATCCGCAGACAAAGGCTCTCGGCATCGTTATGCAGATAACGGGAAAACCGCGCGCCGCTGAGCTGCCCGGCATCCAGTAAAGACGCGTGATTCAGGCGATCTTCCAACACCGTATCGCCCTGCCCCACCAGCGCCGTCACCGCCCCTAGGTTGGCCATATAACCGGTAGAAAACAGCAAGGCGCGAGGCCGGCCCGTGAGCTCGGCCAGAGCTTCTTCCAGTTCGTGGTGCGGCGTGCTGTGGCCGATAACGAGGTGCGAGGCACCGCCGCCCACGCCCCAGCGCTCGGCGCCGGCTTTCCAGGCAGCGATTACCTCGGGGTGGTTGGCCAGCCCCAGGTAGTCGTTGTTGCAAAAGGCCAGCAACGGTTTGCCGTCAACCACCACCTCGGGGCCTTGCGGGGTTTCCAGCAGCGGGCGTTGGCGATAGAGGTTGTCGGCGCGGCGGGCGGCCAGGCGGGCGGAGAGATCGAAGCTCATGAAGGCGGTCTTTGCTGTTAACCCTGTAGGAGCGAGCTTGCTTGCGAAGCCTGCGAGGTTCAAAGGCTTCGCGAGCAAGCTCGCTCCTACGGGTGTCTGGGCGAAAAATCGAGAGCTTAGGCCGAAGCGGCGTCGTAAAACAGCTCGCTGCTTTTCTGCTCGATCAGCGCTTGCTCGATGGCCGCCTGATGCACTTCGTCGGCGTGCTCTTCGCGCGCTTCGGGTTTGATGCCCAGACGGCTGAACAGCAGCATGTCCTTGTCGGCCTGCGGGTTGGCGGTGGTCAGCAGTTTTTCGCCGTAGAAAATCGAGTTGGCACCGGCAAAGAAGGCCAGGGCCTGCATTTGCTCGTTCATGGCTTCGCGCCCAGCAGACAGCCGTACGTGCGATTTCGGCATCAAAATGCGCGCCACGGCCAGCATGCGGATGAAGTCGAAGGGGTCGACGTCTTCGGCGTTGGCCAGCGGCGTGCCCTGCACTTTCACCAGCATGTTGATGGGCACCGACTCCGGGTGTTCCGGCAGGTTGGCCAGTTGAATCAACAGGCCGGCGCGGTCATCCAGCGACTCGCCCATGCCCAGAATGCCGCCCGAGCAGATCTTCATGCCGGCATCACGCACGTAGGCCAGGGTTTGCAGGCGCTCGCTGTAGGTACGGGTGGTGATGATGCTGCCGTAGAACTCCGGCGAGGTGTCGAGGTTGTGGTTGTAGTAATCCAGGCCGGCCTCAGCCAGGGCGCTGGTTTGCTCTTTGTCGAGCTTGCCGAGGGTCATGCAGGTTTCCAGGCCCAGGGCCTTTACACCTTTAACCATTTGCAGCACGTAGGGCATGTCTTTGGCTGACGGGTGTTTCCACGCGGCGCCCATGCAGAAACGGGTGGAACCGATGGCCTTGGCTTCCGCCGCCGCCTCCAGAACCTTCTGCACTTCCATCAGCTTTTGCTTATCCAGGCCGGTGTTGTAGTGCCCCGATTGCGGGCAGTACTTACAGTCTTCGGGGCATGCACCGGTTTTGAT
This sequence comes from Pseudomonas turukhanskensis, assembly GCF_027922365.1. GTDB lineage: Bacteria > Pseudomonadota > Gammaproteobacteria > Pseudomonadales > Pseudomonadaceae > Aquipseudomonas > Aquipseudomonas turukhanskensis. Next base: position 7,615 of record NZ_BSFN01000015.1, on the reverse strand, counting down.
CGACAGCAGCGTCGAGACCTGCACGCGGTTGGCATCGAAATGCGCGCGGTGCACGGTCTGGGCCTGGAACAGCAGGTCGTTGAAGGGCTGTTGAAAAAGCGCCTTAACCTCAGCAAGGGACCAATCGTGACGCAGGTTAGGAGTGGTAGTGGCGCTCATCGGGCAATCCTTCTTGTAGTCGTGCGCGGGGCGTAAAAAAGTAAAGCCCACAAGCGCGGTATGGATGTTCGGCATAGTTAAGGAAGCGAAATGCGCTGTCAACCAGGCGGATGGAAACAGGTTTACAAGTGGTTAAATAATGAACAGTCGTGTCTGTTGTGCGATCAGCGCGGCGACTACCCACGGCCCATTTGCAGCCCGTGCGAGGCAGACCTGCCGTTGCTGGAAGCGGCCTGCCGCATCTGCGCCTTGCCGATGCCGGCCGACGACCTCATCTGCGGTGAATGCCAGAAGCAGCGGCCGTATTTCGATCAGGTGCAAACGCCCTGGCGCTACGCCTTTCCAGTCGATGCGCTGATCACGCGCTTCAAGCACCACGGCAAGTGGCCTTTGGGACGTCTGCTCGGGGTGCTTTTGTCACACCATCTGCAAAACGCCTTTGCCCGTGGCCTGCCGCGCCCCGATCTGCTGCTGCCGGTACCGCTGGGCAAACAGCGGCTGCGCCAGCGCGGGTTCAACCAGGCCGGCATGCTTGCCGACTGGCTGCACCAGCACCTGAACCTGCCGATACGTGCCGACCTGCTGCGCCGCGACCGGGAAACCGACGCTCAGCAGGAGCTGGACGCCGCCGCGCGCCAACGCAATCTGCGCAATGCGTTTGCCTTGAGCGAAGCGAGCCTGGTGAAGGGTAAGCACCTGGCACTGGTCGACGACGTGCTCACCACCGGCGCCACCGCCAACAGCCTGGCGCGCCTGTTGAAAAAAGCCGGCGCCACGCGTGTGGACGTCTACTGCCTGGCGCGCACGCCGAAACCCGGTGAAACAGCCTGAGGCCGACGCACGCCAGACGCGAAGGCGTACACTGATGCCCCACGCCGCCTGGAACGCCCCATGAGCCACCCCTTTGCTGACCTCACGCCCGACCTGGTTCTCGATGCCGTTGAAAGCATCGGGTTTCTCAGCGACGCCCGTGTCATGGCGCTAAACAGCTACGAAAACCGCGTGTACCAAGTAGGCATCGACGAAGGCCAGCCGCTGATTGCCAAGTTCTACCGTCCAGCGCGCTGGACCGATGCGGCCATTCTCGAAGAGCACAGCTTTACCGCCGAACTGGCCGACTGCGAGGTGCCGGTGGTGGCGCCGCTGGTGCACAACGGCAAAACCCTGTTTGAACACCAGGGCTTTCGCTTCACCCTGTTTCCCCGTCGCGGCGGCCGCGCGCCGGAGCCTGGCAACCTTGACCAGTTGTATCGCCTCGGCCAACTGCTCGGGCGTCTGCACGGCGTCGGCGCCAGCAAGCCGTTCGAACACCGTGGCGAGCTGGACGTGCAGACCTTTGGCCGCGATTCGCTGAATACCTTGCTGGAGGGCAACTTCATTCCCAAAAGCCTGCTGCCGGCGTACGAGTCGGTGGCCCGCGATGCGCTGAAACGGGTGGAAGACCTGTACGCCGCCACGCCCTATCAGCCCATCCGCATGCACGGCGACTGCCACCCCGGCAACATGATGTGCCGCGACGAGGTGTTCCATATCGTCGACCTCGACGACTGCCGTATGGGCCCGGCGGTGCAAGACTTGTGGATGATGCTGGCCGGCGACCGCCAGGAGCGCCTGGGCCAACTGGCCGAACTGGTGGACGGCTACCAGGAATTCCATGACTTCAACCCGCGCCAACTGCCGCTGATCGAAGCCCTTCGCACCCTGCGCCTGATGCACTACAGCGCCTGGCTGGCAAGGCGTTGGGACGATCCGGCGTTTCCCATGAGCTTTCCCTGGTTCGGCACCGAACGCTATTGGGGCGAGCAGATTCTGATTCTGCGCGAGCAGTTGTCGGCCCTTCAGGAAGAGCCGTTGCGGCTGTTCTGAGTTGTTGCCCCTACTCGCGCACCAACCGTAACCCGACATGGGTGGGCACCGCGCCTGCCGAGGCGGCACCGGCAACGGGGTCGCGTTCAAGGTCGGAGAGCGCACTTAGGTGGCGACCCGCAGCGATATGTGCGCCGCAAGCGCCATCCGCTGCCCCGGCAAAACAGGTGTCTGTCCATTCCCAGACGTTTTCCGCGAGGCTCAAGGCGCCACTGCTGCCTTGCTTGGTAAAACGCAGCAGGCGTTGCTGCGCCTGCTCCGACGCAGGATTTGCAGCAGCGTCAGCCAGCGGTTGATCCATCACGTAATCCGGGCCAACCGCATGTAGCCATTCGGCGTAGCGCGGCAAACGGTGACGGTTGCCGGTGGAGGCAGACAACCACTGGGCATATGCCTTGGCATCCAGCCAACTGAGGCCAACCACTGGCCGCCGGCCATCCCGGCTTTCGTGCCAAGGCTTATCCAACGCCTTACACCCGCCATCGCGCACACACGCGGCATATTCGGCCTGGCTGACCTGGCGCCGCATGATATGAAAAGCCTCCACCGACTCCTCGATTGGCCCCGTAGCCTCCGGCAATTGATATTTCACCGTGCCAGCAGCCACATCCGCCATATAGGTTTGCCGGTCAGGTACCACCGACTCACCGCCCACTACTGCAAACAATCCCAATAAGGCCGCACCCAATCGATCCATGGTAGGGCCCTCACTTAACCGGCGTAGACGAAGTGGAAACCGCCGGCAGTGCGGTCCCCATAAACGTCGTGCACATGGCAATAACCCGCGGTTGTACTGCTGTCATAAGTCACCTGTTCGCTAATGATCAGCCGCCATTGCAGGCCATTGGCACAGCGGGTTTGCTGTCCTGAAGCAATGGATGCCAACTTCAGGTGTGTTCCTACATAGCGCTCAGCTGTATACGGACAGACGTTGCCGGGCTGACTAGAATGTGCCCCTGAGTTTTTTGCCCAAGGACTTCCATGACCACCGCCAACCCGCGCCGCGGGTATCTGCTTGGTATTTGCGCATACACCATCTGGGGCTTGTTCCCGCTGTATTTCAAAGCCGTCGCCCAGGTGCCGGCGCTGGAAATCATCGTTCACCGCATTCTTTGGTCCGCGCTGTTCGGCGCCCTGCTGCTGTTGGTGTGGAAGCACCCGCGCTGGCTCAGCGACCTGCGCGACAACCCGCGGCGCATTGCCGTATTGGTAGGCAGCGGTTCGCTGATTGCGGTGAATTGGCTGGTGTACGTGTGGGCGGTGAATAACGGCCGCATGCTAGAGGCCAGCCTGGGCTACTACATCAACCCACTGATCAATGTGCTGCTGGGCATGCTGCTGTTGGGCGAACGGTTGCGCCGTCTGCAATGGCTGGCCGTGGGGCTGGCCAGTATCGGCGTGGCGCAGCAACTGTGGCTGGCCGGGCATGTGCCCTGGGTGTCGCTGGCATTGGCGTTTTCGTTCGCCTTCTACGGGCTGATTCGCAAGCAGGCGCCGGTCGCGGCGTTGCCGGGGCTGGTAGTGGAAACCTGGTTATTGGTGCCGTTTGCCGTCGCTTGGCTGGCGTTCAACGCCGACGCGGTGAGCATGCAGGCCAGCTTCTGGACCAGCACCCAGGTGCTGTGGCTGGCGGCTGCCGGGCCGGTCACGCTGGTGCCGCTGCTGTGCTTCAACGCAGCGGCGCGGCACTTGCCGTATGCCGCCTTGGGTTTCCTGCAATACGTGGCGCCGACCCTGGTGCTGCTGCAGGCGGTGCTGCTGTTCGACGAACACCTGAGCACCAGCACCCTGATTGCCTTCGGCTTTATCTGGGCGGCGCTGGTGATCTATAGCGTGGATGCGTGGCGCAGTTTGCAGCGCAACAAACTACTCGTCGCCGCGCAGGACTAACTCCACCATCAAGTCATCGGCCAACGTCTCCAAGCGCGCTTGCAGCACGTCGAGCGATAACGAAAGCGGCACCGCCAACTTCGCCTCGGCGTGAAACAGCGGTTCGTTGCTCATGGGCGCGGGCGCCACGTCGGTGTCCAGGCTTTCCACGTTCACCGACAGCTCGCTGAGCACGCGGGTGATATCGCGCACGATGCCGGGGCGGTCGTTGCCCACCAGGTCGAGCAGAATCGGCTTGAAGCTACGCTCAGGCTCGCTGCCGCTTTCGGCCAGCAGCACGCGAATGCCCTGCTCGTTCAGCGCCTGCAACGAGGCCACCAGTTCGGCATGGGCATCGGCCGGCACGCTCACTTTCAGAATGCCGGCAAATTGCCCGGCCATGCGCGACATTCGGCTTTCCAGCCAGTTGCCGCCGTGGGTGGAAATGCAACTGGCGATCTTTTCCACCAGGCCAGGCTGGTCTTCGGCAATCACGGTAAGGACCAAATGGTTCACGGGGTGACTCCTCAAATTTAGGCAGATTGTGGGCTAGGACGAATTTTTGCCCTACGCCAGACTTAACCAATACGTCAGATAAACCTCATCCTTCACATACCCCAGGCGTTCATACAGCGCCTGGCCGGCCAGGTTGGTTTTCGCCGTCTCCAGCTGCAAACCACAGGCTCCGGTTGCTTCGGCATGGCCCCGGGCGGCGTTCATCAGTAGCTCGCCGACACCCTGGCGCCGGGCATCCGGGCTCACATACAAATCGCTAAGCAAAAACGCCGGCGCCAAGGCTAGCGACGAGTAAAACGGGTACAGCTGCACAAAGCCCTGGGCCGTGCCAGACGCATCGCGAGCCAAAAACAAAGTGGAATCGCCCTTTTGCAGACGAGCGGCAAGAAACTCACCAATCACGTCAACCGGGCGCGGCACCTGATAAAACTCCAGGTAACCGGCAAACAACTGCGCGAGTTCGTCAAGGTCGCTCGCTACCACCGCTTTTACAGGCATGCACAGCACTCCATGAGGGGTTGCGCGAGTATAGGCAAAAGCCGATAACCGCTGTCGAGACGGGGAAAACAGGTAGTAACACTACAAAATCGTGTACGAAATGCAGATTTTTCTGGAACAAAACCCCCATTTTTTGAGAACATCCGCGCCCTCGTTGTGACCGCCGGGCCCTAGGCCGGTCGCGGTTCGACGCGCGCCCGCTGATTTTCACCCGATCATGATGTAGTATGCCGCGCCACGGACTACAAGACGGCCAACGCCGGGTCCGTACAGGGCTATCCGCAGTGAGCTATTGAGTACAGCTAAGAGCTGAGCAGAGAGGCAAGTAATGACTGAGCGCGTTCAAGTCGGTGGCCTGCAGGTCGCCAAAGTCCTGTTCGACTTCGTAAACAACGAAGCCATCCCCGGTACCGGGATTTCTGCCGAGCAGTTCTGGGAAGGCGCTCAAAGCGTCATCAAGGACCTGGCACCGAAGAACCAAGCACTACTCGCCAAACGTGACGACTTCCAGGCCAAGATCGACGCCTGGCACCAGGCACGTGCTGGCCAGGCGCATGACGCCGTGGCTTACAAAGCCTTCCTGGAAGAAATTGGTTACCTGCTGCCAGAAGTAGCGGATTTCCAAGCCACTACCCAAAACGTCGACGAAGAAATCGCCCACATGGCCGGCCCGCAGCTGGTAGTGCCGGTGATGAACGCCCGTTTCGCCCTCAACGCGTCCAACGCCCGCTGGGGTTCGCTCTACGATGCCCTGTATGGCACCGACGCGATCAGCGAAGAAGGCGGCGCCGAGAAAGGCAAGGGTTACAACAAGGTTCGTGGTGACAAGGTTATCGCCTTCGCCCGCGCCTTCCTCGACGAAGCCGCGCCACTGGCTGCTGGCTCGCACGTCGACTCCACCGCGTACAAACTTATCGACGGCAAACTGGTGGTCGGCCTCAAAGGCGGCAGCAACACCGGTCTGCGCGACGACGCTCAGCTGATCGGTTTCCAAGGCCCGGCTGATGCTCCGGTTGCGGTGCTGCTCAAGCACAACGGCCTGCACTTCGAAATCCAGATCGACGCCAAGAGCCCCATCGGCCAGACCGATGCCGCCGGCGTCAAAGACGTACTGATGGAAGCGGCCCTGACCACCATCATGGACTGCGAAGACTCGGTTGCTGCCGTCGATGCCGACGACAAGACCGTGATCTACCGCAACTGGCTCGGCCTGATGAAGGGCGACCTGGCTGAAGAAGTCGCCAAAGGCGGCACCACCTTCACCCGCACCATGAACCCGGACCGCGTCTACACCAAAACCGACGGCAGCGAGCTGACCCTGCACGGTCGCAGCCTGCTGTTCGTGCGTAACGTGGGCCACCTGATGACCAACCCGGCGATTCTCGATGCCCAGGGCAACGAAATCCCAGAAGGTATTCAGGACGCGCTGTTCACCAGCCTGATCGCGGTGCACAACCTCAAGGGCAACACCACCCGCAAGAACACCCGTACCGGCTCGGTGTACATCGTTAAGCCAAAAATGCACGGCCCGGAAGAAGTCGCGTTCACCAGCGAAATCTTCAGCCGCGTCGAAGACGTTCTGGGCTTGCCACGCAACACACTCAAAGTCGGCATCATGGACGAAGAGCGCCGCACCACCGTCAACCTCAAGGCGTGCATCAAAGCCGCCAGCGAGCGCGTGGTGTTTATCAACACCGGCTTCCTCGACCGTACCGGTGACGAAATCCACACCTCGATGGAAGCCGGCGCCGTTGTGCGCAAAGCGGCCATGAAGTCCGAGAAGTGGATCGCCGCCTACGAGAACTGGAACGTGGACATCGGCCTGGCCACCGGCCTGCAAGGTCGCGCCCAGATCGGTAAGGGCATGTGGGCCATGCCCGACCTGATGGCCGGCATGCTTGAGCAGAAAATCGCTCACCCACTGGCCGGTGCCAACACCGCCTGGGTACCGTCGCCGACCGCCGCAGCCCTGCACGCGCTGCACTACCACAAGGTTGACGTGTTCGCCCGTCAAGCCGAGCTGGCCAAGCGCGCCCGTGCCTCCATCGACGACATCCTCAGCATCCCGCTGGCCGCCAACACCAACTGGTCTGCAGACGAAATCCAGAACGAATTGGACAACAACTCGCAGGGCATTCTGGGTTACGTGGTGCGCTGGATCGACCAGGGTGTCGGCTGCTCGAAAGTGCCGGACATCAACGACGTTGGCCTGATGGAAGACCGCGCGACCCTGCGTATCTCCAGCCAGCTGCTGGCCAACTGGCTGCGCCATGGCATTGCCAGCGAAGAGCAGATCGTCGCTAGCCTCAAGCGCATGGCACCGGTGGTTGACCGTCAGAACGCCAACGACCCGGTGTACCGCCCGCTCGCTCCGGACTTCGATAACAACATCGCGTTCCAGGCTGCCCTGGAGCTGGTGATCGAAGGCGCCAAGCAGCCCAACGGTTACACCGAGCCGGTTCTGCACCGTCGTCGTCGTGAATTCAAAGCCAAGAACGGCCTGTAATTCACCCGCCGCACGATAAAAAAACCGCCCTTCGGGGCGGTTTTTTTATGCATTTGCTCTCGTAGGGTGTGCTCCGCGCACCGTTGCGATTGCCGATAGACCGCCTGGTGCGCGGAGCACACCCTTGTATCTCGACTCCTCCTCGAAAGAGGAGATAGTCTCCGACTGATCATCGGGGGAGGGTTTGAAAGCCGGGCACAC
>NZ_BSFN01000014.1 GCF_027922365.1 Pseudomonas turukhanskensis | reverse complement strand
CAGCTTCAGCAGTTTGACCAGCGTGTCCGGGCCGTTGAGCACCCAGACCTTGGCACCGGCCACCGTCTCCTGGATTTCCCGCCGCCACTTGTAGACTTATGCCAAGATTGGCATAAGCGTAAGAACTGGCTGTTCAGCGACACGCCCAAGGGCGACACCGCCAGTGCTCAGCTCTACAGCTTGGTGGAAACCGCCAAGGCCAACGGCCAGGAGCCCTACACCTACCTGCGCCACATCCTCGAGCACCTACCCCACGCCAAGGCCGTCGAGGACTACAACGCGCTGTTGCCGTGGAACTACACGCCAGCCCTGTCACGCTAAACGAACACCCATCGTTTAACAGGTGGGGTTCGTGGATCGCATACGCTTCACCTGCTTTCCAAGCTGTACGAGCACACCAGCGTGGTGATCACGACCAACCTGAGCTTCGCCGAATGGTCGAGCGTGTTCGGCGACGCCAAGATGACCACAGCCCTGCTGGATCGCCTTACGCACCACTGCCACATCGTCGAAACGGGCCACGAGTCCTACCGCCTGCAACACAGCAGCTTGGCGGCTCAGGCAAAGATCAAGTCAAGGGAGCGAAAACATAAGGGCAATCAGGAACCGAAGGACGACGAACCGTTTTGACCATGCCGAACGGGTGGCTTGCTGCATGACGGCATGCGGCAGGTCTTCAACAACTGAACTGGGCTAGCGAAGGGGTGGGTTCAAGAGCAGCTGCACTGATAGACTTATCCACAGTTGCTGATACAGAAATCAGCAATCCGCCCTGGGTCAAATTTCAATCGGCAGGGTGGGTCAATTTTTTATCAGCGCCAACACCTCATCTAACAGGCGGATTATTGGACTCGAACATGGTGAAGTCTTCGCGGCAGTCTGATCGGATTAATGTTCACACGGTCGCACTCTCACTGGGAGAATGCGGCCTAAGCAGTCGATAAAGTAGAATCGGTACCACGATCAACGTAAGTATCGTCGCGGACAGTGTGCCGAAGATCAGAGAAATCGCCAGCCCACCAAATACCGGGTCGCTAAGCATGATCATGCTGCCAAAGATGATCGCCAATGCAGTCAGAAGAATAGGACGCAGACGCACCGCCCCTGCTTCCAGGATGGCTTTGCGCAAGCTCATACCCTGGTGCCGATAATCGAGCACAAAGTCTATGATCAGCAGCGAGTTTCGCACCACCACTCCAGCCAGGGCGATGACTCCGATCAGGGAAGTGGCGGTGAAGGATTGACCCATTAGCCAGTGCCCCGGAAAGATACCCACCAGCCCCAAAGGAATCGCAGCCATGGCAACCAGAGGGATGGCGAAGGACTGATAGTAGGCCACCAGCATTAGATAAATGAGCGTAAGAGCCAGCCCCAGTGCGCCGAGCATGTCGCGATAAGTATCCAGCGTCATGCGTATTTCTCCATCCCACAGCAGATGGTAACCATCGATGGTGTCAGGCACCGCAGGAGTAAGACGCAAATTCCCGGTGCCCAGGCGTTCGTCGTTGGCAAGCAGCAAACCGTCCAGCCGCCGGTCCAGATCCAATACGGCAAATACTGGGGCTGTACTGACAAGCTCACCGCCGACATACAGGACGCGCTCGCCGTCTTTGTGCTGGATGGGACGTTCGGTCAGGGTCGACTCGATACGAACCAGTCCGGACAAGGGCACGCTTTTACCCTCCCGACCAGCCAGGTGAATCCGCGACAACAATGCCGGGTCGATTTGGTGACGGCGAGGAATTTTCAGACGGATGGGAACGGCGTTCTTTTCTCCGGCAATGTGCACTCGCCCGAGCTCTTCACCGTCCAGCAGACGCCGCAAGGCAATCGCTACCTCGGCGGTGGTCACACCGGACAGTGCAGCTTTTTCCCGGTCCACCACCAGCCGATACTCCGGTACATCATCCGGTTCGGAGTCATTCACCTCGACCATGTCGTAAGTAGCCCTGAAAGCCTCTTCGACTTGCTTGCCGATCGCCCTAAGTTGCGCCAGGTCTGACCCGTAGATTTCGGCCATGACCATGGCGCGCACTGGCGGCCCAGGGGAATCCTCAAGCAACTGGATGACGCTACCGGGGTAGCGTGACTGAATGGCCAGAAGGCTTTGACGCAGATCTCGGACAATTTCAATTGACGTCGTGCTGCGCCTTGTCTTATCAATCAGGTTAACCCGTATTTCCGCAATGTGTGGCCCGGTCTTGTTGCCGGTGCCGCGCAGTAGGCCATTGAAGTCGACCACACCGGCCTCACCGAGCCAGCTCTGATAGTTAAGGATAAAAGTGTTTTGCCGCAATACGGCACCGATCTCTCGTACGACCCGGTCGGTGGTTTCTAGCGGGCTGCTCTCGGGCATGGCAAGGGCAATATTGAAGGTGTTCTTGTTGTCCTTTGGCAGCATGGCCATCTCGACGCCAAGCCAGGACTGCGCTCCGCTTATTCCCGCAGGGCGCATGAACTGCCACGCCGGTTGCAGCAGAGAAAGCAGGATAGCAGTAGCCACGCCCAGCAGAACGCCGCGACGCAACCGCGGACGATCGATCAGCGGTGTCATCAGGGCGTGGTAGAAACGGTGTAACCGATCCTTGCTGTTGTGATCTTCAAGATCATGTCCCTCGCCAGGCTGGAGCCAGCGGTTGGCAGCCCAGGGGGTAATGGTATAGGCCACCAACAGCGAGGCCAGCATGGCAACGGGCACGGTGAAAGCAATCGGGTAGAAATATTGCCCGAGCATACCGGTTACCATCATCAGCGAGATAAATACCAACATCACGGCGATGGTCGCCAGATTCGTAGGACTACCAATTTCATTGGTAGCCTGTACCGTGACCGCACGTTTGTCACGCCGTCCCAGATGAGCGTAGCGTCGGTGGATATTTTCAATAACCACGATGGCCGCATCCACCAGCAGGCCGAGAGACAGTATCAGGGCGAATAGAGTCAGACGGTTGATGGTGGGGCCGAACAGGTAATTCACGCCCAGGGTCAGCCCCAAAATCAGGGGGACGCTAAGGCCCACGATTAAGGCTTCCTTCAGACCGAGAAAAAGCACCATGACCAGAAAAACTGAAAAGACCGCGATACCCAAGTGCTCAATCAACACATTCACGGCGGCATCAGCTTTTTGACCATCGTTACGGGTAACCACGAGTTCCACCCCAGCGGGGATAAACTGTTGCCGCATTCGCTCGATGCGGGCGAGTACCTCGTCAGCGACAACCACCGCGTTGGTGCCAGGTTTTTTGGCAACCGCTAGAGCAACTGCAGGCATTTCAGGATCCGAACTTTTGCCAAAACGCGGGTCTGCAGGGCCGAAGGTAAAACGTGACAGCTGAGTGCGTTCCTCGGCCGGGCCGTCAACGATGACCGCTACATCGTCAAGGTAAATGGGCCGACCAGCATGACTACCAACAATTAATTGTTTCAGGTCATCCTCTGAGGTGAGATAGCCATCGAGAAATACACTGCGATTATGGCCCTGCTGCACCACACTCCCCAAGGGAGCCGAGACATTGGCAGTGGTAAGGAAAGCGCGAACCTGATCGACGGTTACGGCGAACGCCTCCAAGCTATCCGGCTCAAGCTCCACGCGTACCTCCCGGTCGCGTCCGCCCTTGATATAGGTCGCGGAAACTGACTCCAGACTGCGTAAGCCGTCAAGCAAGCGATCAGCCAACCGCTTCAAAGCGTAATCATCATACGTTTGCGAGGCCAGAGTCACCGTTACGATGGGTACGTCATCCACGTCCACGCTAACAATGAGTGGTGCACTGGCATCGGCGGGCAGACGATCGCGCTGACTGAGAATCCGGTCGTAGAGCTTGACCAAGGATTTTTCCTTGTCCTGACCTACCTCGAACTGCACGGTAAGAAAGCCGACGGAGTTCATCGATGTAGCGAAGGTATGGTCGACGCCGGGGACTTGCTTGACGATGTCTTCCAGCGGACGAATCACCAGTTGCTCCACCTCAACAGCGGAAGCACCAGGTAGCAATACCCGCACCTGCGCACCGGGGACGATGATTTGCGGGTTTTCCTCGCGTGGCGTGAGAAGGATGGCCAGCATGCCGAGCACGGCGCAGGCAAGCATGAATAGTAGAGTCAGTTTTGAGGTGACGAAGATTTCGGCCAAGTGCCCGGCGATATTGACTTTGCGCTGGCTCATGGATGTTCAGCACTAGTGATGCGGTCACCTTCGCGCAGGCCAGGAGCGACCACTGCGACTATCTGTTCACCCACCAGAAGGCCTGCTGCGACCTCAATACCCTTGGGCCACTCGCGGCCCGTGCGTAACCAGCGAAAACTTGCCAGCCCTGCGTCGTCAACCAGGAACACTCCGCGCAGTCCACCTCGTTCCACCAGCGCCTGCGGCGGAATTAGCACAGCCTGGCTGTCCCCGATGACAAAACTGGCACGGCCGAACATGCCCGGCAGCAGGTTCTTGGTATTGGGCAGCGCGATTTTCAGCTGATAGCTGCGGCTGACCGGGTCACCCGAGGGCACGATACGGCTTACCATACCTTGTAGCACCTGAGGCAGCACATCGATCTTCACGCGTACCGAACTCCCTACTGCAATCGCAGCAACATGGGCTTCGCTGACAGACGTGTCGAACAGCAAGGTACGGCCTACCTCCAGGATGAGCATCGGTTCGCCCGGCTGGGCCATATCGCCGGCACGCTTCAAGCGAGCCACCACCACGCCGTCACCTGGACTCCTTATTTCGATGTAGGCGCGCTGTGCATCCACCGTCTCCTGCACGGCTTGCGCCTGATTCAGTAACTCTTTGGCAACATCACGCTTAAGGCGGATCTTGCGCCACTCATACTCGGAAATATAACCCCGCTCATAGAGGCGCTTAAAACGCTCGAAATCGATCTGGGCATCGGCAAAGGCTGAGTTGGCCGCACTAAGTTCCGCCCTGCTCTGGCGGATGTCACCTTCGATGTTGGCACCATCGAGTTTGGCAATGATTTCTCCACGCTGCACCCGGTCACCCTCCCGCACCTGCAACTCATGAATGTAACCACTCACCTTGGACGTGACCTCTATGCGCTGGTCGGACACCACGGAGCCGACGGTCGTGTAGTCAATAGGGACATCGACAGCAGCCACTGTAAAAGTACTCAGATTCCAGATTTTTAGACCTACAGTTGAAGGCATATCCGCAGACTGCCCGCATCCTGCCAGCACGCCAGAAGTCAATACCAGCAGTATGGTGTGGATGGCTCTATTCACAGGGGGTGTTCCTTTTTTGCAGGCTTCGCAAGATATGGGGTGATAGTGAGGCCAATTGCCGCTGAGTGTGTTCATAACCGATGGCAATAATTTCCTCGGCGTGCCCGAAGTCCAGAAAACGGATGTGTCCCACCGGAGGCTGGATGAGCAAATCCGGTCGATCCAAGCTCAAGCGCGATTGTGTGATTCTCGTTTCCATGATGTTAATCGAGGCTAGCAACACGTCGAAAATATTGGGCAGCGGTTCCTGGGAAAGCCATGTCCTGAATTGCATCGAGACGGAATCATCCCCAGCAATCAACTTGCGCTTGATATCCGTCATGCTTAGCCGATAGTCACCTACCCAACGTGAAAACTTGTCTGCCGGACCGTCTCCTGTACTGGTCGAAGCATCACAATCCTGCACCAGTTTGAAGTTCTTTCCGGGGACGATTGTTGATTGAGGTCGACTGCGATCACCAGGCCGGCTCCCATAGCGCGCACGACGCTTATCGGCACGGGATTGGTGAGTCCGCCATCTACCAGAATCCGACCGTTGCTGCGCACCGGGGTGAAGATGCCGGGTACCGAGACGCTTGCACGCACAGCCTCGATCAGGTCGCCCGAGCGGATCACGATCTCCTCGCCGTTGACGATATCGGTTGCAACGCAGGCAAAGGGCGTAGGCAATGCCTCGATAGGCTTGGCCTGAACGTGCGCGCGTAGCAAGGCGCTAACTTTCGCACCGTCGAGCAAGCCCGACCTAGGCAACACTACATCGAAGAAAGAAGCCGTCATTTTCCAGTCGAACGACTGAAAGGTGGTTTCCAGTTCTTCCAGTTGGCCGGCAGCCTGGATCGCCCCGATCAGTGCACCGATACTGGTGCCAGCGATGACGTCCACTTCGATGCCGGCTGCTTCGATGGCACGAATCACACCAATATGAGCGAGCCCACGCGCCGAACCGCTGCCCAGCGCCAGGCCTACTTTACGTGATTGCCCTGGTACTACACCGCAGTCGGAATGGTCCGTATCCTGCGAAGAGGTCATGTCGTTATCCTTCTGATCTAACGCTCGTGACAAATAACTCGGCTGACATTTTGTCTATTCATTCCTTGCTGCCGCTGGGCCAGATGTAGTTAAACAACCAGATACTGCCAGGAATGGCATCGATGAAGCCAAGCAGACCAAATAAAAGGCAGTCCCTTCAAAATCGGAGCGCCGTACACAAACACGACGATTAATGAACCTATACTCAGCACCGCTGACAACATTAGTTCACCCACAGGGGTACCTGTTTATTTTGCAGGATGGCAATTCTTGTGAGTCGCTGATTTGTAGACGAATTTTATGGCTGTCACATTGACAACCACAGGCACGGCCACGCTAGACTTGAATTGTGACTTCCACACCCGTTCGCTAAGGCCGCTCGGTGCCGCTGTCTTTAGCCTTGCACGTTACTAATGCTCATAGGCCAAAATCGGAAACAACCGCCGCCACACGCAGCATCTAGGTACGGTCGACACGAAGCCTTAAAAACCGCACTTTTAAAAATTACAGAGCAATCTAAAATCAATCTAACTTAAATACCTCTACAGCCCCACCCAAACTGCCAGCCAATTTAACTAAAGATTGATTTACTTCCGTTATCCTGACACTACCCAGCTCAACCCCCGCAGCAATGTCTCTAATAACATTCGCATTACCCAACATATCTTCTACAACTGCGCTCTGTTCTTCTGAAGCGGTTGCAACTTGTGAAATCTGCAACATTATTTTGGATACAGAATCTACAATCTCATAAATTGATCTACTAGCTTCGCCAGCTGCAACGACACTATTTTCTGACTCAACCACACAGTTTTTAATTACATCGAGAGCAACTAATATGCTTTTATTTAAAGACGCGATCATTGCCTGTATTTCATAGGTGGAATTATTTGTACGCTGAGCTAAGCTTCTAACTTCATCAGCTACAACAGCAAATCCTTTCCCAGCCTCGCCGGCATGTGCCGCCTCAATTGCCGCATTTAAAGCCAGAAGATTTGTTTGATCTGTGATTTGATCAATAATATCAACAATTGTACCTATTTTTGCAATATCAGTTTCAATGCACTTAATAGCCATACATGAATCATTAACCCATTCTGACAGAGCATTTATAGATGAGACAGCGTTACCAATAGACTCTTGACCAAGAACCGCCAACCGCTGCCCCTCAGATGACAGTACTTCAGACTTATTTGCCGCATTGGATGTTTCCGTTATTGCGGAAGAAATCTGTGATAATGCACTGACAAATTCGTCAACCTTAGCTGACTGTTTACATAGATCACTAGACGTACCCTGTGAAACCCTTAAAGCCTCAAGTGCTGAATTAGACAGATCAACTTGTACGTTTTTTATTGATTCAATCAAGGCGCGCACTCCAGCAGCCATAGCCATGACGGATAACTGCATTTTACCTATTTCATCATTTCTCGGTGCAGCACAGTATGTAAGATCACCTTTTGACATGCCATCCATCACATGAATCATTCCAGTCATCGACTCAAGGGTTCTCTTCATAAGAAGATAAATAATGAAAAAGAAGAGACCATTAATTACTACAAAAGTGAAAAATACATAAGATTTAACACGTCGCGAAATATCTGCAAGCTCAACCCCAAAGCGATCAGAGTTATTATACGACCAACTCACAAGCCGTTTCATTTCCTTAATCTGCTCAGAAGAAATCCTATCTTTATAAATACCACTTGCATACTCAACGAACTGCCCAAGCCTTTCTGATGAAGTATCAGAAAGCTCTAGGATCAACCCCTTCCCTAATAATTTTAAAAGAGCTTTGTCACCCTCCCACATACCATTTACAGATACAGTTTGCCTGCGCGCCCTCCGAACCTGCTCCATTATATAAATAATGTTTGCTTCTTTTTTCTGCAACTCATAATGTACATTACTTAAGGCAACAACATGCTCCCTTTCATAATAAGAGAACTCAGTCAACTTATACATTAATCGCATACCAAACAGCGCAACCAAAAACAAAAACACTGCCATAGCAACAATCAATAAAAAACGATGCCGTAGCGAACTATTGATACTCACGCCCCCTCCACCACAAGAAATATAGAGTTAAACAAACACCACAAAAGTTAAATATTTTTATCTCAAAAATAAATTTAACAGCACTCTTTTCAACCTAAAGAATGCTGTTAAATGAACAACAATAAACAATCAGAACATATATGATGCACCGACGCTCAGAATGAAAGGATCAACCTCGATCTTGGTAGAAACAGGCGCCGATCCAAGTGTGCCAGAGACATCAGTTTCAAACGGAATATAGCGTATATCTGAATTTACCATCCATGAGTTACCAAAGTCATACCTAAGGCCGACCTGAACAGCAGGCGCCCATTTGTCTTCGATATCAAATGAAGTCAAGGCGCCATCAGTTTTGTCAAAGAAAAATACCCGCCCGACACCAAGCCCAACATATGGATGAAATCGTTCGAAATTATCGAAATGATATTGGAGTGATAAAATTGCAGGACCATAGTCAACTTCACTGACTCGTTCCAGCGCGGAGATGGAGCCTTCACCTTGAAACTTAGCTCTAGCTGGAACTCCCACAAAAAGATCCAGCGCCACCTTATCAGTAATAAAGTAGGCAATATCAAAAGTAACTGTTGTGTCATTGCCAATGCTTACAGCAGCACTAGGCACAGTAGACCCGCCTACATTTAACGGCCCCAATGTCTCGTCGACATAAACTTTAGACAGGTTTAAGCTTGCAACCCAGTCGCCCTTATTGTAACCAGCTCCTCTCGAATAGGTTTCGCCTGACAACGCGTCGGCGGCACCTAACACAGAACCACTTACCGAAATCCACATTGAGATATTTTTCACAAAAGCTGGACTCATGATGCCTCTCCATTTTTATTATAAAAGTAAACTTATGAAACAAATCACTACCTTTCACAGAGACTGACTTTCAAAAAATCAGCCTGAGTACGCAGCGAAAGTGTCACGCTAGAATATCAGCGTATCTCTCACGCAAACGATTCTTCAGAATTTTACCAGTTCCATTGCGCGGCAACTCATCAACAAATATTACAGCATCAGGAATTTGCCATTTAGCCACTTTTCCTTCGAAATAATAAAGCAAATCATTGTCCGTAAGACTTGAATCTGGGGCTCTGACTACAACAAGAAGCGGACGTTCATCCCACTTTTCGTGCTTTACCGCTATGACTGCAGCATCAACTATCGCTGGATGCGAAATCGCAATACCTTCTAACTCTACTGTACTAATCCACTCGCCACCGGACTTTATGATATCCTTTGCACGATCACAAATCGTCATGAATCCATCGTGATCAATAGTGGCCACATCACCAGTTGGAAACCATCCATTCGACAGGGTTGTACCAATAGTGCTACGAAAATAATCTTTAATAACCCAATGACCTCGAACGATAAGATTGCCTTTGATGACACCATCTTCAGGCAGTGTGGCACCCTCATCATCAACTATCTTGAGTTCGACACCATAAGGTGGACGCCCCTGGGTTTGGCGCAATGCAAGTTTTATATCCAATGGCAAATTCACTTGATGCCCGAGCAGCGTATTTGCCGTACCAAATGGCGAAAGCTCAGTCATACCCCAAGCATGAATAACTTCAATACCATATAGATCGTTAAATTCTTTAATCATAGATGGAGGGCACGCTGAGCCTCCTACAACAGTTCGAGTAAGGCTTTCTGCTTTCGATCCACTTTCTGCTAAGGAGGCTAACAACCCCTGCCAAATAACAGGCACTCCAAGAGCAATACTGACACGTTCCTGGTCAATTAGCTTCGCTAAGCTAGCGCCATCAAGCGCAGGGCCCGGAAGAACTAATTTTGCACCCACCATAGCAGCTGAGTATGGAATACCCCACGCATTTACATGAAACATCGGAACGACTGGTAAAATTGTATCTCGCGCAGACAAATTTAGCGTATCTGGCATTGCAGTCGTCATCGAATGTAGAACTGTGGAGCGGTGTGAGTAAAGTACGCCCTTAGGATTTCCCGTAGTACCCGAAGTATAACAGAGACTAGAAGCCTGACTTTCATCGACATCAGGCCATACATAGTCATCATCACCTTGTCGAATCAGATCTTCGTAGAAAAGCAATCCTGGTATCTTCGCGGAAGCTTGTAAATCTGCACAACCCATCAAGACAAAGGCTTTGGCCGTTGTTAATAGCCCATCCAACTCAGCAATTATAGGCAAGAATGTCTCATCAAAGAATACTACTTCGTCCTCCGCATGATTTATCACATAAGCGATCTGCTCTTTGAATAGCCTAGGGTTGATTGTATGGCACACCATCCCAGCACCTGAAATACCGAAGTAAATCTCAAGATGGCGAACATTGTTCCAGGCAATGGTTGCACAACGATCACTTTGTGTGAGCCCCATTTTTCCTAGTGCGGACGCAAGCTTACGGGCACGCTGTGCCACCCCAGACCAATACGTCCTTGTTACTTCGCCAGAAGTTTCAACAGAAACTACCTCTGTATTACCATGGTATCGCTCAGCATGATCAATAAGTGAACTAATGATCAACTGCTTATGCATCATATTACCAATCATAGCGCGGTTCCAGATCGACGATTAAACATATTTATAGCAGTTACTTCAGTAAAACGCTTGCTCATACATTGAGTGAAAACCAACGCTAAAGCAGTTCTGGCGATAAATTATTGTGTCTAAAATTAATGCTCGCATCCGATGAATCCATATCAATTTTCCGCAAAATTATTTCCGCAGCATTTTCAGCAATCATAATCGTCGGAGCGTTTGTATTCCCGGCGACTAGATTCGGCATAATGGACGCATCAACAACTCTTAGATTTGTTAATCCACGCACTTTCAGGCTTGGATCAACAACTGACGATGGATCTTTACCCATTCTACAAGTACCTACTGGATGATAAATCGTCTCAGCTCTACTACGAATATCTGCAACTATTTCATCATCGCTAGCAACAGCAGGACCAGGGACTATTTCCCGTTTAAAATGCTGAGCCATGGATGGGGCCTTAAAGATAGCGCGGCCAATCTTAATGCCAGCAATCATAGTTTTAATATCTTCAGGGTCACTAAGATAATTGGGAGCAATTAGTGGATCATCCAGAGGGTTAGCACTTTTAAGACCAATCCGCCCTCGACTTTTAGGTAAAAGATCACATATGTGTAGCGTGTAACCATAACCAACAGCTATTTTACGACCGTGATCCTTTAAATAGGTTGGCAGGAAGTGAAACTGAAGATTAGGTCGATCACGTTCAGGAGAGCTTTTCACAAAGCCACCTGACTCTGCCACATTGCTCGTCAGAAACCCCTTACGCTTAAAAATATAGGAAAATAAACCTACAACCGCACGAGGTATAAAAGAGAACGCCACGCCTATCGGTGCTTTGGAATTTGCAGCGCACATCAGAGTAATATCTAAGTGGTCTTGAAGATTTTGTCCAACTTCAGGAAGGTCGTGTACTAGGGTAATGCCATGCTCCTTAAGCTCGGCTGCCGGACCAACTCCAGACAGCATTAAAAGTTGAGGTGTGTTGACCGCACCAAGAGAAAGAATCACCTCACCGCTATTTGTGGTCTTAACCTGATGATTCATATTGCGTTTTATATAAGACACCCCTACTGCCTTACGATTTTCGAAAAGTATTTTTGTAGCATGCGCTTCAGTAATGATATCTAGATTAGGTCGATCAATCGCATCATGCAAGAATGCACGAGCGGAGCTCCAGCGTTGCCCATGCTTTTGGGTTACCTGATAAAAACCTACGCCCTCTTGGTGAGCACCGTTAAAATCACCGTTGAAGCTAATTTTAGCCTCCATACCAGCTTGGACAAATGATTTGCTCAGTGGATTTATATCCTTTAAATCACTAACAACCAATTCTCCGCTCGTACCATGGTAGTTTGATTTATCAAACCGCTGGTTGCGCTCAAGTGTTTTGAACAACTCTAAAGCACGGTTCCATCCCCAATAAGCCCCCCCCGCGCGCTCCCAAGCATGGTAATCATTCTCATGCCCCCGGATATAGACCATCGCATTGATCGAACTTGAACCACCTAGCGTTTTCCCTCGGGGCCAAAATAGACTGCGCTCATTAAGGTGTTGCTGCGGTGCAGTTTGAAATGCCCAGTTAAGTTTTTTACTATTAGAAAGTAAAGCAATACCTAGCGGCATATGAATTAACGGGTTTGTATCTCGCGGCCCTGCCTCAAGTAAGCAAACACGCTTCAACGGATCGGCTGAAAGGCGATTAGCGAGAACACATCCAGCGGATCCAGCACCAACAATTATATAATCATACATATTCATGTTATCCCTAAAAGAAAAATATCGCAGTACCACTTCAGCTCAAGTACCTTACCGTCATGCTAATTAATCGCTTAACCTTTTCCGTATAAGGGGGAAACAACAAGTGTGTAATTGATAACTTATCCTGCAGAGTTGGCTTCTCGTGTGAAAAAGCCTGAAAACCATAAAACCCATGAGCACTGCCAATACCGCTATTATTAACCCCACCAAAAGGAAGATTGGGATGCAAAAATTGAACGACACTTAGATTTATTCCAACTGACCCAGAACTCGTGCGAGCCACAATATCTTGAGCAAATCTTATATCTTCAGAGAAAATATAAAGCGCCAGAGGCTTAGGGTTATCGCGTATCTGATTAACCACATAGTCTATATCATCATATTCAATAATAGGCAGTAATGGACCGAATATTTCCTCTCGCGAAATATCCATCTCCGGAGTTATTTTAGATATTAAAGTTGGCGCTACAAATCTTTCCTGCGCATCAATATCACCTCCCTGTAAAATTTCCGCTCCTTTTGCTTTTGCGTCACCTATGAGATCGTAGAGTCTATTGAAGTGTTGATCACTTACAATCCTACAATAGTCCGGCGATTTCTTTTGCGCCTCAAAATCTTTTCCATAAACCCGCATAATTTCTTTTATGATGATTTTATTAAAATCATGGGCTATACTTTTGTGCACAAATACATGGTCAGGCGCGATGCATGTCTGTCCATTATTCGAAAACTTTCCCCAGACAATGTTACGAGCAGCTTTTTTTAAGTTTGCTGTCGGGCCAATAATCGTTGGGGACTTTCCGCCTAGCTCCAACGTAACCGAAGCCAGTGTTTTCGCTGCGGCTTGCATTACTAATTTCCCAACTCGCGGGCTACCTGTAAAGAAGATATGGTCAAATGGTAGCGCCAACAGCTCTTGAGAAACAGTGGCGTCGCCCTCCACCACAGCGACTAAATCCGCGGAAAAGGCTTCCCGAATGATAGAGCCTATCAACTGAGCAGTATGCGGGGTCAACTCAGATGGCTTTATAATAACGCTATTGCCAGCTGCCAGCGCAGAGACAAGTGGGCCAAAACTAAGATTGAAGGGATAGTTCCAAGGCGCAATGATTAAACAAACCCCCTTTGGCTCGAAACAAAGTCGTGCTTTGGTGCCCAGCACACTAAGTGCTGCCCTCACCCTTCGTGGCTTCATCCAGGTTTTCAGGTTGTGTTTTACGTGACTTATTTCTTGCAATACCGGAAATATTTCTGTCAGCTTTACCTCGCTCGCCGGCTTACGGAAATCTGCCGCAAGTGCAGCGATAATTTCTGACTCACGCCGCTGAATTATTTCTTTAAGTACATCAAGAGCAGCCATGCGCTCTGCTAAGCTAAGTGTCCCCCGGCGAGCGCTACTTGCCTTTTTTTGCGAATTAAATATTTCAATTATCGAGTTTCTTTCAGTATTTGAACTGTACCCAGCTAGCCCAGTGTGCATATTCATTTTTATTATTTTCCTGAAGAACTTTAAATGTATTAGGCTGATTTTTCTTGATAGAGCACATAGTCTTCTTTAGTGGCCCCGCAATCCGGACAGCACCAGTCATTAGGGATATCCTCAAAACGAGTACCTGGAGCAAATCCCTCGACCTCGTCACCTAACTCCTCGTCATATATATGGCCGCAAGTAATACAGATCCATTTAAGTAATGCTGCTCCGCTCTGTGGTTTAGTTACCTGTGGCTTACTTTGTCCTTCTAGTTTCTGCTCTGCAACTGCAACGTCAAGCGCGCTCTCTACGATCATCGTCGCATTTGATATTCCAGCGTTTACATCAGAACCACCCATTTTATTCAGACCGGATAGAGTACTGCTTGGACTGATATTTACCTCCCCTGCGATCCCCTCAATCATTACAAAATCTAGCTTGTCTCGAACGGCGCAATCTGGACAACACCATTCTTCAGGAATGGCAACCCAAAGAGTATTTGGAGCAAACCCTTCATGCGGCTCACCCTTACTTTCATCATAAATATATTTACAATCTGGACACTTATAGCTAGCCATGTTTATCACCCTATTAATTAACTCCACCCTTAAAGGATGTTCATTATTTTTTTTTCTTTGCGGAAGACCTACGTACAGCTTGCGTTTGGCTTTGCCGCTGATTTATGGTGACCACTTCAAGCTCATCGGCCAAACTTATTTTTTCAGCCTTATTTTTTGGTTCAGGACTGGTCTTTTTGAGATCTAATAAAATATATTCAGCAGCGTGATTTTCATTTTTAACTCCAGGATAGTTGCTCTCTTGTTGTACGAGCTCGCACTGCGGATCCCAAATTATCTTAAAGTCAACTTTGTCTCGAACGGCACAGTCTGGGCAGGCCCAATCTTCGGGAATTTCATCCCACGTAGTACTGGGCTTAAACCCTTCGTGCGGCTCCCCTCTACATTCATCATAGATATACTGACAGTCTGGACACTGGTACTTAGCCATTATTCCCCCTCTTGTAGAGCCTGTGTTCGAGGTCCGTCGACCTGCGTATACACAGCACAAGCCAAACTCTCGAAAATACTGTTATCGGGTGCTGCCGACAGATTCAAAAACCTAAACCTGCCGGCACTTTCAACTGTAGAACTGACCATCAAGGCATCTATTACACCGTTGCTTTTGCGCCTTGATTATCACTAGCCTCAACATGAGCAAATTTCTTCATGTACTCTGCACGCATTGAGTCGTCAATTTGAATCTTGCTCAGGTCGCCATTTGCCCAATTCACCACTTTAGGATCCATGACCGACCGAAACCACTGAGGGATCATTGCCATGAGAAATACACCGGGGTAACCAGTCGGGAGTGCAGGTAGGCCTGGGAAATCACGTAATGATTGGTATGAACGAGTTGGGTGCGCGTGATGGTCAGAGTGACGCTGAAGGTGGAACAGAACTAGATTCGAGACGATGTGATTACTGTTCCAAGAGTGATGTGGCTTTTGATGTTCATATCGCCCATCTGCCATTCTTTCACGCAGCAAACCGTAATGTTCAATATAGTTGGCGCTGGTCAACTGCCACCATCCAAAGGCCAACTGGATTGGAAGAAACACCAGCATTTTCGGACCAAAGAAAGCAAGGAGGAGAGTGTAGAGGATAACGGTGATAACCATTGGTTGGAGAATCTCGTTCTCTAAGCTCCAAACGCTTTGCCCGCGGCGCGAAAGGCGTTGCTCCTCAAGTCCCCACGCACGGCGAAACGCCCCTGGAATTTCACGGGTCGAAAATTTATAAATATTTTCCCCCATACGTGACGTCGCAGGATCCATCGGTGTAGCAACATCACGGTGATGGCCTTTATTGTGCTCAATAAAGAAATGTCCGTACCCCACAACAGCCAGAACAATTTTCGCCATCCAACGATCAAATGCTTCTTTTTTGTGACCCAACTCATGACCAGTATTAAGTGCTAGACCATTCACGATGCCCAGTGACAAGGCTAGCGCGCCGATTTCGAACCACGACATAGGCTGAGTCCCGACCCACCAAGCAGACACGATTAGTGCTGCGTAATGCATTGGAACTGTTAGATAGGTTAAAATCCGATAGTAACGTTCCTTCTCCAGCTTCTCGACTACCTCTTCAGGTGGATTGTTAAAGTCCTCACCGAATGCCGCATCAAGCAATGGAAGAAACCCGTACCATACAGCTAGGACTAGACCATAAAAAACACCCCACCCTGTCTCATTGGCAAGCCAGATCCCAATCATCGGAGTTGCCGGCCAGAGAGTTGAAAGCATCCAAAAATATTTCTTTTTGTCCACGTATTCTGGAACTAAATCCAGAACGTTATTTTTTTCAATCATTTTTATTCTCCTATTTTTCAATAAGTCTTTGCGAGCACCACACAGCCTGGCTCCTACCCCAACAGGTAAATATCAGCCACCTCCGCCCACATCTGACATGGTCAAAATCGCACCCACCCTAGCTCGCCTCAACTACCCATTGGTGTAGTTCTTTGGGTCACGGTAGGAATGGCAGTCACCTGCCCACCCCCGCACAGACTGTTGCGGCCAACGAATTCTGGACACTGGTTTAGGGCCTGTTGCCGCTGACCGAAAACTGACCAGTAGGGGCTGTTCTGCCGACTGAAAACTGACCGGTCGCTATAGGCCATCGACGTATTTGGTGGTCAGCAACATCGCTAAAACGCTGGGGCTGGCCATGCTCTTTTCGATCAGTTGCACCGGTTTTTCAGCAGTGACCAGCGCGGTTTCACAGCCACGGCAGGCGTAGACCTTACGCACATGTTTGATCACGCAGATTTTCATCGGCACGGTAAGCGTCCAGCCGCCCCCCTTTACTCAGGTTGAGGAGCCGAGTGGCAATAGCTCATCGATTCGGCTGTTGGGCCAGGTGGGCAGCTTCTCCAGCGTATCCTTGAGCCAGGCGGCGGGCTCGATGCCATTCAGTTTGGCAGTGGCCAGCAGGCTCTGGATGGCTGCGGCGCGACGGCCGGCGCGCTCTGAACCAGTAAACAGCCAATTTTTGCGGTTCTGCCAAGATTGGCATAATAAGAATTATCCGCAGTCGGAAATTATGCTCAGTTCGCCCGTGCCCGGTTTCGTGATCGCATAGTCCACCTGCTGTCCGGGTCTCCCGGCGCGTTTCGGACACGCCATAATTTTCGGTGGTTTTCTGTAGAGCCCGTCCCCCTCTACAGGAGCACACCATGCCTACGGATCAATACCTGGCGAGACTTTCTTGCCGCAACGAGCTCAACGACAGCCCGCTCAGCGCCACGGTCGTTCCTTACCTCGAAGCCCTACTTGTCCAGCGCTACGCTAAGCGCACGATCGGCCTCTATCTGCATGCTCTGGCCCACTTCGGCCAGTGGATGAAGGCCAAAGCGCTGTGTGTGGAGAGCATTGACGCAGTGCTCACCGAGCGCTTCGTACGCGAGCATTTACCTGCCTGTACCTGTTCTATGTCGCTGCATTCCGGCACGGTCAATA
The DNA here is from genome assembly GCF_027922365.1 of Pseudomonas turukhanskensis. Taxonomy (GTDB): domain Bacteria; phylum Pseudomonadota; class Gammaproteobacteria; order Pseudomonadales; family Pseudomonadaceae; genus Aquipseudomonas; species Aquipseudomonas turukhanskensis. Next base: position 102,067 of record NZ_BSFN01000014.1, on the reverse strand, counting down.
CCCGGGCGGCACTCCGGCACTTGCTGAAGCTGCTGGCACAACGGCGACCAGTGAAATCATCCACAGATGATCCGATCACAACTGAGCTTGACCGGTTTGGCGATTATCTTCAGAACATCTGCGGCGTGGCCCCCCAAACAAATGCTCGTCGATGCAAAGACGTCGGGGCACTTCTCGCTAACTGCTTCGGAGCCGAGCCGCTTGTCCTATCGCCACTGTCCGTTGCCCAGATTGATGCATTTGTAGCTACCTTGATCCCGCGCTTGCGACCGGCCTCGCTGCGGGCAGGGTGCAACAGTTTGCGTAGCTATTTTCGTTTCCGTGCCTTGCTGGGGGAGTCGACCGACGCACTCTCGGCTAGCCTCCCGAGAGTCGCGGACTGGCGGCATGCCACCTTGCCCAAGGCGCTCTCGGACGCCCAGTTGGCGGCGTTTCTCAAGGCGTTCGATTGCTCAAATCCGGTCGAACTGCGTGATTACGCCATCGCACGCTGCCTGCTTGACCTCGGCTTGCGTGGCGATGAAGTGGCCCACCTGACACTGCAATCGGTCGACTGGCGCAACGGCACGCTTACGATCGGCACTAGCAAGAGCAAACGCGTGCAGCAATTGCCCCTTCCAGTGCCCGCCGGTGAGGCGATTGCCCGCTATCAAGGGTTGTAACTGCGCGCCGCACTGGATCACCCAGCGCGCCAAGGTCTGCCGGGGGATGTCGATGCCGTGGCGGCTGAGCATCTTTTCGAAGCGATACAGCGGAATTGCGTCGACATACTTGGTGCTCAGCAACATCGCCAGCACGCTGGGGCTGGCCAGGCTTTTTTCGATCAGCTGGGCCGGTTTGTCGGCAGTGACCGGCGCTGCTTCGCAGGCCTTGCAGGCGTAGGTTTTGCGGATATGGCGGATCACCCGCACCTGCATCGGGATGATCTCCAACTGTTCGCTGGTTTCTTCACCGATGGGCTGCTTGCGGCAGCCGCACTCGCAGGTCAGTTCGTGTTCGGGCAGTTCGTGGACGACTTCGACGCGAGGCAGTTCAGCCGGCAACGGCTTGCGCTTGCCACGGCGCTTGGCCGGCGCGACGACCTCTTCCTCGATCTCTTCGGTAGCGGCTTCAGGCGCGGCTTCGGCCAGGCTTTCGGCCTCGTTGAAGAACTCCAGCTGCTGCGAATCCGGGTCGGCACTCTGCTCGGATTTACGGCCGAACAGGCGCTGGATCAGCAGCGCGTTCTGTTCGCGTAGGTGCTCGATCTGTCCGTCCTTGTCCTTGGCCAATTCCTGCGCCGACGACAGCACCTCCGCGAGCAGTTGCTTGAGTGCGACGGGGTCGTCAGGAAGGGTTTCGGGCACAGAAATCATGCCGTGGATTATACCGACTCAGGTGACGAAACGTGGCGTCAGCACCTTGTGCGGTTGGTTACCCCAGAGGTCGATCCCCTCCAGTAGCTGGTTCAGTTCCCGAACAGTCAGCTCGATGGCTTCGTCACCCGCATCCGGTTTGGTCTTGAACCGCTCGGCCTCCAAGCGCTTGAGCCACAGACAGAAGCCGTTGCGATGCCAGTACAGAATTTTCACTTGGCTGCGCGTGCGGTTGAGAAAGACGAATAGCACCGGGTCGAACACCGCAACCTTGATATCCAGCTCGACCAGGGCCGCCAGACCGTTTATGGATTTACGGAAATCGACCGGCTTGGGGTAGAGGTAAACGGCTTTGACCTTGGGATCGGGACGCATCATGAGCTGGCTCCAGAAAGAAATCGGGAGCTCAGCATCGGCGGGCTATCGGTTCATTTGAAGGTGGGGTTTATGGAGCGCTTACACTGGAGCCGGCTTGAACGCTACATCGAGGCCGGACACCTGCCGATCGACAACAACGCTGCCGAGCGGGCCATCCGGCCCTTCGTCATCGGCCGCAATTATCCGCAGTCGGAAATTATGTCGGGTATGCAGCAGTGGATGGCGGCGCGCCTGGCCGCCAACCACTGCCGACTTTGCATAATTTCAGAGACTTTCCAGAAACTTCAGCAGGGCGTCAGTCGGACGATAGCGCGTGCGCTTGGTTTCGGGTGGGCCGATGGTGGCAAGCGCACGTTCCTTCATGGCCAGGTCAGCCTCAACATAACCGTGGGTGGTGACCGGGCTTTCGTGGCCCAACCATAGCGCGATGACGGTGATGTCCACTCCGGCCTGCAGAAGGTGCATGGCCGTCGTATGCCGCCTATGTCGCTGAAGACATAGACGGCACTATCTACCCTTCCTGACTATGTCTTGTCCTGTTATCAGCTCCTGATTTATCAAGTACTTGCGGCAGCCTAGAGAAAGATAATCTGGACTCCTCTCAGCAACCCCCGTCATTCGGGGAGAGGAGTCGATCATGACCTACTTCATCCATGAGCAAGTCGTTTTATCGCGGCTGCCTGAAGGGCCTGTGGCGGCACACCTTGCGTCATTTGCGAACTTCGTGGGCGAACAGGGGTACCGCGCCTTTTCGCTGAGGCGGCACGTCCGGATCGCTGCAGGTTTCAGTCGATGGCTAGGGCAAAGCGGAATCCAGGTGCAAAGCATCTGCAGTGCGCACGCTGTTGAGTATTTACGTGATCGCACCCGGCATCTGCGCCCTGGTCGCGGTGATACGGCGGTGCTGCAACACCTCATTACCTTTCTGCGTGGTGAAGGCGTGATTCCCAAGGAGAAGGTCGAGCCCGCCCGACTGACCGCAGTTGAGCGCTGTGCCCAAGACTATGCGCAGTATTTGTGCGAAGCACGTGGTTTGGTCACGGCAACGATCATCAACTACGTGCCGTTCGTCCGGGATTTTCTTAAGCACCAGTTTGGCGAGGGCCCCGCCTTCATCTCCAGGTCGATCTCGGCGTAAACATTGGTGGTGTCCAGCGAAGCGTGCCCAAGCCATCCCCGGATCGTGTTGATGTCAACGCCGGCACGAAGCAGATGGCAGGCTGTTGTATGGCGAATGGTGTGTGGACTGACCCGCTTGTTGGCCATCGAGGGCGCGCTAACTTGTGCCTTGCGCGCGCTGCGTTCGACCAAGGTGTGGATGCCGAAGCGGGTGATCGCGCAACCGCGGCGGTTGAGGAACACCGGTTCGACACCGGCGCGCTCGCCGATCAGCTCGCCAAGCGCGCGCAGGGTGCGCGGCCACAGCGGACAGTGCCGCACCTTCCCGCCTTTGCCCAGGATGCGAACCGACGAGGCGGCGACGTTGATGTCCCGGATCTGCAGTTTGGCGGCCTCGTCTGCGCGCGCGCCCGAATTGTAGAGAAACAGGAGCAGCACGTACTCCCGGCTTCCTTGGGCAGTACGGCGATCAGGCGCGGCAAGCAGTGCATCCATTTCCGGTTGATCGAGATAGGCGATGGCTGCGCGCGTCGTCCTCTTGAACGGCAGTAAACGAATCTGCCCACACCAGGCGATGTGTTCCAGGCTGTGTTCGCCCACGAAACGGGCAAAGGCGTGAATCGCGGCGAGCCGCTGGTTGCGGGTCGGAATCGCGCAGTGCCGGGAAGTCTCGAGGTCAGTCAGAAATTGGCGGACAAGATCGACCGAGAGATCCAGGACGGTCAGTCGATCGACGGACCGGTTAAGTTCGCGGGCGGCGAACGGCAGGAGCAGGCTGAGTGCGTCGCGATAGCTGAGTTGCGTATTGCGTGCGAGGTTCCGCTCGCCAACCAGGTGCTCCAGCAGAAAGCGTCGGATCCAGGGTCCGAGCAGCAAGACGTCAGTCATGATGTCCTCCCATGGCGTAGCGTTCGAAGCGCTCGCTCGCCTCGCCGAGTAACTCCGGAGTCAGCGTCAGATACCGTTGAGTCGCGGCGATATTGACGTGGCCAAGGTAGGTAGCCAGATGCGGCAAGAGACGTTGCACGTCAGCGCCGGCGCGATACCAAGACACCAGCCGATGAACGGCAAAGGTATGCCTTATGTCATGCAACCTCGGCTGATAGCGAGCATCATCGTGACGCAGCACGTTCGCATGCTGCCGCAGCCGGCAGAAGGTGCCTTCGGCCGCCGCCCGTGAAACGGCGGTCCCCGTGCGCGAAACGATGAATCGCGAGTCGGCGGCCCGATCGCCTGGGCGTCGAGCCAGATACTGACTCAGGATCCCTTGCAGATCCGGGCCGATCGGCAACAACCGGGTCTTATAGAACTTGCTCTCGCGAACCACCAAGAACGCACGATCCAGATCGACGTCCGCCAGTGTGAGCGACAGCGCTTCGCTGATCCGCAGACCTGTGCCATAAAGCAGCAGGAGAAGTGTTCGGCAGGTGGCGGCCGTCATGGCACCGCGCGAATGCTCGCACGATTCAGTGGCATCCAGGAGCCGCTTGAGTTCGGCAAGCGAGAAGATGTAGGGGACAAAGTGCTGAGACGGCTTCGGCACGGTCCTCGGCAGCGGCGAGTTGGTCACGTATCCGCGGGCGACCGCGAAGCGATAGAAACCGGCCAGCACCTCGTGCTTGCGTTGCCAGAAGCGGGTGACGGGGCCCGTACCGGCCAGGAAGGCACGGACCGGATCCGGCTCGATCTGGGCAAGGTCGGTCTCCCCGAGCCACTGGCAGAACGATTTCAGCGTTCGCCGCTCGGTGTGAAACCGCATCCCCATTGACTGTTTATGTTCAACGTATCGGGCAACAGCGTCCGCGAGTTTCATAGCAGATCTCCCAGATTGAACTGCGCGACTTCACGCAACCCAACGACATCGACCTTGGCGTAGGTCCGAGTTGCATCGGCGCTGCGGTGGCCCAAATGATCGCCAATTTCCTTCAGCGACAGCCCTTGGGCTACGAGACGCCCGGCACAGGCGTGGCGCAGCGCATGCGGTCCCCGCCGCAGGCTCCGAATCCCGAGTGTTTCCAGGCGGCTTCTGACCACGTGATACAGGCCACTGGCGGAGAGCGCTCGAAACGGTGCACGCAAGGTCAGGAAGATTTCACGACAAGGACTGTGCGGCCGGATCTGCTCCACGTAGCGCAGGATCGCCTCACCCACTGACGGCAGGAGGGGATACGCCTGGCGGTGCCGCTGCTTCGGGCGTGACAGGTCAATCCGGTCCTCGGTCCAGTTCACGTCATCGAGACGAAGCCCCGCCACTTCACCGCTGCGAAACCCGTAGATGGCGAACAACATCAGGATCGTCGTGTCGCGGATGTCGCGAGCGCAATCTCCACGGGCGTCACCGATCAGGCGTTGGACATCGGCCCAGTCCGGTCCAACCGGAAGCCCTTCGTCCTTGAACACGCGCGGACCCGCAATGCCGGCGGCAATGCCGAGGGCACACCAGCCCCGTTGCTCGGCGTAGCGAAAGAACGATCGCAAGGCGGCTGCACAAGTGGCGACGGAAACTCGCTTCCAGCCCTCCTTGCCTCGACGTTGCAAAAAGGCATCCACATCCTCAACCGTCACCTCACCAAGGGCGCGGTCCTGCGCTCTGAGCCCATTGAGGAACGCCTCGGTATGCCAGCAGCGACTCTTTATCGTATGCGAGGACAAGCCCCGAGCCTCCGACAAATCTGCGGCAAAGGACTCAATCAGTGCCGTATGAGCCGTTCGTATCGGCTCAGACGCCGCCAGGCGTCCCAGGAAGCGCAGCCAGTTGGTGGCAGTCCGAACGAACAGTTCCGATGACCACCGGGAGCCCGTGCTGCGGCCTCGTCGTCGCTGCAAATCGCCCCAGCAACCTGCCGCCGCCTCGATTTGCAGGGGAGTGACCGGCTCCTGTGCGCCGACATCGACGTGCCGGGCGATCACCAACAGCTCACGTGCCACCCGAAGCAGAGTGCCGTGTGCCATTCCTTGATCGGCACAGTGCTGAAGAAATTTTTCCCGGTCTTCGGCCAACGGCCCTTCTCGATGGCGCGCTAACACAGCAGGGTATTTGAATAAGAGCTCGAACATGATCGGATCTCCTGTTTCAACAAGGGAGATCCCACCATAGCCACCACCGATTTATGTGGCGTAGAAAACGGCCATCACCAAGGGTGGCAATACTTCCCCGCCCGGGCGCCACATAACCGGGCGCTCTTTTGGTATGCGCCGATCTTGACGCCCCGGTGCCGTAGGTAGCTGTACAGCGTGCTCTTGGAGATGTGCAGCTTCTCGCCGATGGCGCTGACGCTCAGTCGGCCCTCGCGGTACAGAGTTTCCGCAGCCATGGCGGTGGCCTCGGCTTTGGCTGGCAGGCCCTTGGGACGTCCGCCGATTCGGCCCCGCGCCCGTGCGGCCGACAAACCCGCCTGGGTGCGTTCGCGGATCAGCTCGCGCTCGAACTCGGCCAGGGAGGCGAACAGGTTGAACACCAGGCGACCTTGGGCGTGGGTGGTGTCGATTGGGTCATTCAGGCTCTGCAAGCCGACCTTACGCTCTGCCAGCTCGCCGACCAGTTCGACCAGGTGCTTGAGCGAGCGCCCCAAGCGATCCAGCTTCCAGATCACCACGGCATCGCCCGCCCGTACGTTGGCCAGCAGCTTGTCCAGCTCCGGCCGGGCGCTTTTCGCGCCGCTGGCGATGTCTTGGTAGATGCGTTCGCACCCTGCCTGTTTCAGGGCATCGACCTGGAGGTCGGCTTTCTGATCCCGAGTGCTCACCCGTGCATAACCGATCTTCATCAAAAGTACCGTTTACTCGACTGCGTTAGTGATAGTAGAACTTTGATAAAGCGTACCAGTTATTTGAACCGTAGCGCGGGGAGGTTAACGAACCGAGCCATTCCTCGATAGAGTTCGGCAAAACCTTCGTTTTGTCGAACCATTGCATCGCCCTTTGCGATTGGCGTATAAACACACAAACACCTATTAGCGGAGAACGCCATGAATACCATTCGCTGGAATGTCGCCGTCTCGGCCGACACCGACCAGTCGCTTCGGATGTTTCTGGCCAGCCAGGGCGGTGGCCGGAAAGGCGACTTGTCGCGCTTCATCGAAGAGGCAGTACGCGCCCACATCCTGGAACTGAGCGCAGAGCAGGCCAAGGCCGCCAATGCCCATCTGAGCGAGGCAGAATTGACCGACGCGGTTGACGAAGCACTCGCCTGGGCACGTAAGCGCTGATGCGGGTCGTGTTGGATACCAACATCCTGTTCAGCGCCCTGATCTCGCCGCATGGCGCGCCCGATGCGATCTACCGTGCCTGGCGCGCCTCGCGTTTCGAGGTGGTGACCTCGCGGATGCAGCTCGATGAAATTCGCCGGGCCAGCCGCTACCCCAAGCTCCAGGCCATTCTTCAGCCCGCCAAAGTGGGAGCCATGATCAATAACCTGCAACGGGCTGTGGTACTGGAGCGTTTGACCATCGAGGTCGAAGCCGATGATCCGGATGACTCGTTTCTGCTGGCCATGGCCTTGGCAGGCGATGCGGACTACCTGGTGACCGGTGATCGCCGCGCTGGCCTGCTGCAACGCGGGCACATCGAGCGCACGCGGATCGTCACGCCCGCCGTGTTCTGCGCCGAGGTGCTGTGATCGATGCCGGTCGGTTTTCTGACTCAGGAGCAACGCGACGGTTTTGGCCGCTATGTCGATGCCCCCAGCCGTGAAGAACTGGAACGTTACTTCCACCTGAGCGATGAAGACCGTGAAGCCGTCCAGGTGCTGCGGGGTAACCATAACCGCCTGGGTTATGCAGTTCTGCTGACCACCGTCCGCTTCGTGGGCGTTTTGCCGGACAAGCCCACCGCCGTGCCAGTGGAAGTCCTACATGTGCTTTGTCGCCAGCTGGTAATCGCCGATCCTGACTGCCTTCAGCGCTATAGCGATCATCGCCGTTGGATACATGCGGCCGATATCCAAGAACGTTATGGCTATCGCCATTTTACTGACCCTGGTGTCGGCTTCCGCTTGAGTCGTTGGCTCTATGCGCTTTGCTGGACGGGCACCGACCGGCCTGGTGTGCTGTTTGAGCGCGCCTCTACCTGGCTGCTGACCCACAAAGTCCTCCTGCCTGGCGTTTCTCAACTGGAACGCTTCATCGCCCAACTGCGTAGCCGGGTCGAAGAACGCCTCTGGCTCACGCTGGGCCGCAGCGTGACCGAGGAACAGCGACTGCAACTGCAAGACTTGCTGACGGTGGCCGAAGGCAACCGCTATTCCCGGCTGGATCAACTGCGCTCCGGCCCGGTGATGGTCAGTGGCCCCGCGCTGATCCGGTCGCTACGTCGGCTCGATGACGTGCGTGGCATTGGGATCAGCTTGCCGGCGGCGGCGCACATCCCGCCCAGTCGTATCGCGGCCCTGGCCCGCTTCGCCAATACCGCCAAGGTCACGGCCATCAATCGGCTGCCGGCATCGCGGCGGATGGCGACGTTGGTGGCCTTCGCGCTCTGTCTGGAGGCGACGGCGCACGACGACGCCCTGGAGGTTCTGGAAGCGCTGCTGCGCGATCTGTTCAGCAATGCGGAAAAGGCTGACAAGAAGGCGCGCATGCGCAGCCTGAAAGACCTGGATCGGGCGGCCGCGACACTCGCCGCCGCGTGCAAGGTCGTGCTGGATAGCTCGATCAGCGATGACAGCGTGCGCGCCCGGCTGTTTAACGACCTGCCGAGGACTACCCTGGAAAAGGCTCTGGAAGAGGTCAACGCGCTGATCCGTCCGGTCGATGACGTGTACTTCCTCGCACTGGAAGAGCGTTACCGCAGTGTGCGCCGCTTCCTGCCTGATCTGCTCAAGCACATCCGCTTTGGCTTCAGCCCGGCCGGCAAGGGTGTGACCGCCAGCCTCGACTGGTTGCAACTGAACCTGCCCCGTAGGAAACCGGAGGATGATGCGCCGCAGGAGATCGTGGCCAAGGGCTGGCAGAAGCACATCACCCGCGAAGATGGTTCCCTCGACATGGGCGCCTATGTGTTCTGCACGCTCGATGCCCTGCGTACCGCGCTACGCCGCCGCGATGTCTTCGTCTCGCCCAGTTGGCGCTATTCCGATCCGCGCCTCGGCCTGCTCGACGGGGCCGAATGGCTGGCGGCGCGGCCGATCATCTGCCGTTCGCTGGGCCTGACCATCGACGCCGGCACCACCCTGGACGCGCTGAGCGCGGAACTGGATGCGACCTGGCAGGCGGTGGCCGCACGCCTGCCCGACAACCCCGCGATCCAACTGAGCGAGAACACCGAGGGCAAGACCGAACTGTCGCTCGGCGCGCTGGACAAGCTGGACGAGCCCAACTCGTTGCTGCAACTGCGTGCGGCCGTGGCCGACTTGATGCCGCGTGTCGATCTGCCGGAAATCCTCTTGGAAATCGCCGCCCGCACCGGCTTCGCCGAAGCGTTCAGCCATGTGTCCGAACGCAATGCACGGGCCGACAACCTGATCACCAGCCTCTGCGCGGTGCTGCTGGGCGGGGCCTGCAACACCGGCCTGGAACCCTTGATCCGCAACGACAATCCGGCGTTGCGCCGTGACCGACTGTCCTGGGTCAGCCAGAACTATATCCGTGACGACACCCTGTCAGCGGCTAACGCCATTCTGGTGGGTGCGCAAAGCCAACTGGAGCTGGCTCAGGTCTGGGGTGGTGGTGAGGTCGCCTCCGCCGATGGCATGCGCTTCGTCGTGCCGGTGCGCACCGTGCATGCCGGCCCCAACCCGAAGTATTTCGGTACCGGCCGGGGCGTCACCTGGTACAACCTGATTTCCGACCAGTTCTCCGGCCTCAATGCCATCACCGTGCCCGGTACCCTGCGCGACAGCCTGGTACTGCTGGCGGTCGTGCTGGAACAGCAGACCGAATTGCAGCCGACGCAAATCATGACCGACACCGGGGCCTACAGCGATGTGGTGTTCGGGCTGTTCCGCCTGCTTGGCTATCACTTCAGTCCGCGGCTGGCCGATGTCGGCGGTACCCGCTTCTGGCGCACGCGCCCGGACGCGGACTACGGCAAGCTCAACGGGCTGGCCCGCCAGTCGGTCAAACTCGACCTGATCGCCGAACACTGGGACGATCTGCTGCGCTTGGCCGGCTCGCTCAAGCTCGGCCGGGTACCGGCCACCGGCATCATGCGCACCTTGCAAACCGGGGATCGCCCCACTCGATTAGCCCAGGCGCTGGCCGAATTCGGACGGATCGAGAAGACCCTGCACACGCTGACCTACATCGACGACGAGTCCAAGCGCCGCGCCACCCTGACCCAGTTGAACCGGGGTGAAGGTCGGCACAGCTTGGCCCGCGCCGTGTTCCACGGCAAACGCGGCGAGCTACGTCAGCGCTACCGCGAAGGCCAGGAAGACCAGCTCGGCGCTCTGGGCCTGGTGGTGAACATCATCGTGCTGTGGAATACCCTCTACATGACAGCGGCCGTGGAACGCCTCAAGCAGCACGGCTACCCGGTGCTGGAAGAGGATTTGGCCCGGCTATCACCGCTGATCTACGAGCACATCAACATGCTTGGGCGGTATTCGTTCGCGGTGCCGGAAGAAGTCGCGCGCGGCGAACTGCGGCCGCTGCGCAATCCAGACGACGATCTGTGATCTGAACGGGTCTGCGCTTTATGCATCTGCGGGTGCCTATAACCACGGCTGTGTCCCACCAAACTGAGGAGCTGAACGAATGAATTGGAAGGAAGGGCTGCGCCAACCCGGCGTGTTGGCAGCACTGGGTGCTGCCGTACTGTTCGGCGCGGGAACACCGCTGGCGAAACTGCTGTTGAACAGTGTCAGTCCTTGGCTGCTGGCGGGCCTGCTCTACCTTGGCTCAGGGGTGGGGCTAACACTGTACCGGCTCCTGAGCCGCGCCCCAGCGGTTAGTCTACCGCGCCACGAAGTACCGTGGCTCGCCGGCGCGATTGGAGCAGGCGGCATTGTTGGGCCGGTGTTGTTGATGGTGGGGCTGACCGGCATGCCAGCATCGGGCGCATCACTGTTGCTCAACGCCGAGGGCGTGTTCACGGCCCTGCTGGCGTGGTTCGCCTTCAAGGAGAATTTTGACCGCCGCATCGCGCTGGGCATGGTGGCCATCGTGGCCGGTGCGGTCGTGCTGAGCTGGCCGGGTGAAGCCCGCTTCGCCGGCTTGTGGCCTGCACTGGCGATATTAGGTGCCTGCTTCGCCTGGGGTATCGACAACAACCTGACGCGCAAGGTTTCGCTGTCAGACGCCACCTGGATTGCTTCGGTCAAAGGTTTGGTCGCCGGCTCGGTCAACCTCGCCTTGGCCTTCGCGCTAGGCGCGACGTTGCCGCCGTTACCCAACCTGGCCGGCGCGCTGATAGTGGGTTTCCTCGCCTACGGCGTCAGCTTGGCCTTGTTCGTCGTCGGCCTGCGTCATCTCGGTACAGCCCGTACAGGTGCTTACTTCTCTGTAGCGCCGTTCCTGGGGGCGACCCTTGCGGTAGTGATGGGTGATCCGATCACGCTGCCGCTGCTGATCGCCGGAGTGCTAATGGCGCTTGGCATCTGGCTACACCTGACAGAACGCCACGAGCATGAACACAGGCACGAGGCGCTGGAACATGAGCACGAGCATATCCATGACGAACACCATCAACATCTGCACGACGAACCCGTCGAGCCTGGCACGAAGCACCGACATCGGCATCAACACGAGCCGTTGACCCACACGCATCCACACTTCCCAGACTCACACCATCGGCACAACCATTAGATGTGCATGGGGGCTGGCAGCCTTGGCGGCGACTTAAGTGCACTTTCTGTTCCCCGTCGCTCCCAAACTGCGGATTTAGGGCTTACGTTGGTTTTTGGTTCCATTGCTCCCCAAACCCCTAGTTCCGCACGTACGGATCTGTGCGGGGGGCGGCAGGTAACTGCCGTCCCTACCGCGACCCAAACATTTACTGACCAATGCAGGAGAGGTGCGCCCGTAATATGGGCAATAGCTGCCGCGAGATGCTCGCGGCAGCTAAAAATACAAAAATAAGCAGGTGACCTGATCGTTTTTCCGCTTTCAAAATCAGCGGAAGCTGAAGTCAGCCAGAAATGCATGGCTACTTCAGAGGATCCTTAGGATGTCCGATAATCATTGATACTCAGGCATTGTTATACTCTCGCCAAGTAAACCTTGACGTTTCGGTAAATTTATTGTCTCGGTTGCAATCAGTATTTCATTTTTATACGCAAGAACTTCTAGTTCAACAGCTTTTGTATTGGTTGCCACAACGAGTTTGTCGTAATCTTTTAGAGCGCCAAGTCCTTGTAGTGTAATCCCTTTAAGATCAGACCAGAACCGTGGCGGGGTTGGTGTTGGTCTTGACGTTCCACAAATACCGCTTGCGACAATTTGAGCTTGTGTAACAGCATTATGAATTGTTTCTAAACGTACCATTGCCTCAAAAAAAGGGTTCCTTGCTAGTGCGCAGTCGCCGATTGCATATATATTAATATCCGAAGTGCGCATTTGTTCATTAACCACAACACCATTGCTCACTTCAAGGGCTGCCTCAACTGCCAATCCTAGTTCAGGTATAGCGCCGATTCCAACTACAATCAAATCTGTTTGAATTTTTTCGCCACTTGCTAAGACGCATTTATCCACATGGCCATTCATGCCCTTTATGGAGGTTAATTTCGCATTTAACATGAACTCAACTCCTTCAACCTCAAGGCGGGCTCTGACCAAATTGGCTGCTGCTGGCGTTACAACGCGCGCCATTACTCGCGGGGCGGCTTCTATTACTGTAACCTTCTTCCCTAAGCCCACCGCAGCTGAGGCGACTTCAAGCCCGATCACTCCGCCGCCCAACACAACAACAGACGTACTTTCCGCAAGTTTTCTACGTAAATTCTTGGCGTCTTCTATGTTGCGTAAATAGCAAACTCCAGACAATTCAGATCCCTCACAGGTTAACCTGCGCGCGTTAGCACCTGTTGCAAGTATCAATTTATCATATGTGTACTCCTCCCCGTTTTTAGCAGAAACCACCTTGCGCTCCACATTAATTGATACAACCACTGTATTCAACGAAATATTAATGTTGTTGTTTTTATAAAAGTCTTCGGATTTTAGTGGTGTGGATGCCGCAGTTTCGCTTGTCAGAAAAGCCTTGGATAGAGGAGGCCGCTGATAAGGCGCAACAGCCTCATTACTCAAAAGCCTAATTTCCCCTGTATAGCCATATTGACGAAGCCAGAACGCTGCGTTTACTCCAGCTGTCCCGGCGCCAACAATAACAATTTTCATATAATCTCTCCGATATATCTTCCATTGTTTTCACTTAGTGCCAGTCACCTCAGATGAAACTCTGGCGCTCGGCTTCAATTATTGCTTGCGTGCGACTCTTTACATTAAGAAAGGTGAATATTTTCCTCATATGCCATTTTACAGTATCTTCGGTAACATACAGAGCGGCCGCTATTTCTTTGTTCGAATAACCATCCTTTACATATCTCAAGACGCTGATCTGCTTCAGCGTCAAAGACGTACCATCGTTATTCAACGGGGCATTTATAGTGTCCACTATTCTTGACAGGCTCAAATTTGCAATCGTTTGGTCTACGTTAGCTACTGCGAACATTTCACGTGATGCCGGTATTGCTATTTTAATTAAACGCATTTCATCAAGTACTGTTTGAAAACATTGAAGCTGCTTTGCCATTTCCAACGCGTAAGCTATGTTATGCCGGGCTTTATTTAGTGTGCCAGCACCGGCTTGTGCTCCCGCTAAATATAATAATCCGCGGACTTCCAATTGGCCTGCGCCAATTTTTCGGGCTTGATGAATAGCCAATAACGCTCTGTGCGCGGCAAACTTAAAGTTATGAGATTGGGAGGACTCGATTGATCGAAAAAGCATTAGGCGTGCGCGGAGGGGGGGGGAGTGCGGCCCGGAGAAAACTTCTAATTCTTCACATTCTTGTAACTTATCTACATTCGTTACGCCTTGAAAAATTGAGCGCTGACAGATATCAATTTGGCTCATAAATTCTAATCTAGGTAGATTTTTTTCAATCGCATGTGCCTTCGCCCACTCCAAAATCTCAATGGAACCATTGAGGTCATTCCTTCCAAGCCGCCAAGCTGACACAGTGCGGCATACGGAAAAGAACAAGTCTGTCACTCCGTGATTGGCAATGAACTCTAGAATTTTGGTAAGCTTTTCTTCTGATGTGTCCAAATGACCCAGTTCATAATTTATTTCAAGCTCTAGAGCATCCAACATTTTGGAAGTGAACGCGGTCTCATTACTCTGTGTGTCGCTGTCCGTGCGTGCTTGAGTCAAAATTTTCTTCGCCCTGCTAATTTTACCGCTTGCTAGCGCTTGTTGGATCTGGGCGACATTCAGCCAACCAAAAGCAAATTTCTGGTTGGCAAATTTGTTCACGGCTTGAGCTTGGGCCAGCACCTTCTCTAACTCTGCAAACCTATACTCACTGGCAAAGATAAACGCCAAACAGGTCAACGCAGCCCCCTTGCCAACTGCGTTTGAATCCCCAAATAAACTAATCCACTTGTTACAGAGGTCCTCACTCGAAAGCATTTCATCATTCGTTGCTTTACCTATTGCTAACACAAGCTGCGGCCATCCTTTTTCTTGCCATTTGTTTGTTTTATCGGGCCGGAACTGGACAAGTAGATTTTCAAGTAATTTGGTTGCTCGCGCGCCCTGCAGACTGAAAAAACACACCCACGCGTAACCAATAACTATTGTGGGATGTTTGTACAACTCCTTCACCGGCATTTCCGATAGCCACTGTCTTAATGTAAATATTTCGCCCTGGCGAAATGCTAAATCTAAAATTATCTCTTCGCTCAGGCCGACTGCCCAGCGACTGTTATTCTCCCGAAGGGCTATACGTATAGCATACTGGAACTCGCCCCTACGCCAGTGCCAGAAAGCTGCGCGTTTAAGCAGGTAGGATTTTTTAGCAGGATTTTCAGTCCATGTAATACGTTGAAGAAAATCGCGCAATACTGGATGCAATGTAAACTGCGCGGCCTCACCTTTTACCGGACGAAACAACATGTAATCGACACTAAAAAATCTAATAAAATTGGTCGCATTGGTGCATTTGAACACGTAATTGTAGCTGTCATATGTCACGAAATCGAGTAACGAAGAGTTCACAAGAAAAACACGCTGCTGCTCGGAAAGCGCCTCAAATATTTCGTCATTTAAGTAATTATTTACTTCAAATACTTCTGAAATAGACTTGGCTGGAAGTTCACTTTTTAACAAAAGCCCTATAATAGCGGGCCATCCTTCCACCTCTTGTACCAAGGTCTCTATCTGCACCTTAGTAAGTCCAAGAACGGCCTCCGCCTCCGCTAACGCCACCGCCTCGTCTACGGTAAGGGCTAAGTCTTTCTCGGAATATTCCTGCATTGCGCCTGCAAGTTTAAGTTGGGATAGCCCTTTTATCGTATTACCTGCAACTGCAAATCTAATATTTTTTGGTGTTTCTAATATGAATGTTACAATCGCGTGCAGCACCGGGAGGCCCAAGTCATGGCTTATATTATCCAAACAAATCAGCACCTCTATCTCATTGATTGAGGTGTTATTCCAAAGACTGGATGCAAGTTTTCGCAAGAGTGCTGGCTTGCTCTCGTTCTCTCTGACATGACTGAAGTTTACTAGCCCGAAAGTTTCAAGCTGCTCAATAATCTCTGCACAGATGTCAACTTCACTGTAAGAATCTTCTCCTAAAGAAATCCATACTGCAGGATATCCGGTTGTTCTGTGGCGTAGCCATTCGAACGCTAGAGCCACGGTTTTTCCATATCCAGGCGGGGCTCTGTAAAAGCATACTCTGGCCGCAGTTTCATTCGCGCAACTCAATCGGGGTCTATATATGCGACTGTAGACCTTGGCATTTATTAGCGCCTCAACTTTACCCGACCTTGTTTTAGAAATCGGCAAACCATGATTTATTGATCTTATTTTCACTTTACTATTTTGCTCCAGTGGAACAGCGCTCTTCTTATGATATTCCAATTGTTAAATGTATAAACTACACTAAAGTGTAGTAAATATTCTGGATAGTGGGAAATTTACGCACAGCGGTAAATAGCTCGACATGGCAGCTCTTATGACACCCCAACCTATAGTTTCGACAAATCAGCTGACGCGACAAATAGCCTGGCGCGGCAGGTATCGCGCTGCCGTTGTCCGAGTGCAGTACCCAATGTCATCAACTTAAGCCCCCAGCCCTGGCTGGGGCAAGCAAACCCAGGACTTGAGCGCTTGGTTACAGCAGCGCCGTCACCGATTTTTGCTCCCCAATTCAGCGCAGACGCAGCCTTGACGGCAGCTTACTGAATGCCGATTCGCCTCGGCGGGCGGGGTTCTCGTTTTCCGGGCGAGCGCGTGCCGGCCGCTTCTGGCCAGCTTTTTTTGCACGACAGTTCGGGCGGTAGTGCTGGTTCTTAGCGCGTCGGTTTGTAGCCCTCGCAGCCACGGCTGGCCAGGCGCTTACGCTGGCGTGGGAAGCTGCGGCCAGGGCGCACGGCACTCAGACTGTTGGCCATCAACTTCATCACGTTAACCAGACCTTGCGCGCAGGGGCGCACCAGCAGGTCGATCAGGGTGTTTTTGAGACGTGATACCCCTTGGGTGAAGTTGACCTTCCAGCGCAGCTTGCGCTCTTTGTGGCGCTGCTCGATGACCGGCTGCAGCAGGTGGTGCATCAACAGCGTCAGGTTCTTCAGCAGTTGCCCGGCGTGAAAGTCCTGTTTCACGGCCACCACGCTGCGGCCGCTGAAGTTGTCCAGGCACAGGGTCTGCTTGAGGCGGCGGTAGTCCGTCTCGATGCCCCAGCGGCGGTGGTAGATATCCGCAAACACCGTCACCGGGAAGGCCTGTCGATCCAGCAGGGAGGTCACCAGCACTTCACTTTCGCCGCTCGCCAGCTCGACCCGAACCAACCGCAACTTGAGCTGGGCCGCGGGATCGACGCCGGCCTCTGTACAGAACAGGCGCGCCTCGGGGTGACTGGCAGCAAAGAACTGTGTGTCCTCGACCTGACCCGACTGGAGAAACTGTTTGACCTGCGCGTTGTAGCCACGAGGCAGGCGCATCAGGAAATGCCGCTGTTGCTGCTCAAACAGCGCGAACAGCCAGTGCCCGGGGTAGCCGCGGTCAAACAGCGTCAGGCTGTTGGCGGGCAGATGCGCGAGGTGCAGGTGGGCGCAATCACGCTCATCGACCTCGGCGGGCACGATCAAGCTGTGCAGGGTTTGACCGTCCATTACGTCATGGAGCGCGGACAGTCGGGCCGTAGGCTGCTCGCCGTGCAGGCCGAAGAAGCGGCCCATGGCCGGTTCCAGCGGCAAATGGACGCTGGAGCCATCCACGGCGAGTACGCGTAGCCCGCGCCATGTCTGACGCAGGCCGAGGCTGTCGATCTGTTGCTGAAGAGCTTGGTTGAGGCTCTCGAAGACCTCGGGCTTGAGCTTGTTGCGAGCCTTGCTGAAAGCCTGCGCGGTGACCACCTGGGTCTCGACCGAGGCCTGATTGAGTACGCGATAGAACTGATCGAGCTCGGTTTGCAGGGCGGTGCGCGGCTGATTCAGCAAGAACAGGACGAGGTTCTTGAAGGTCAGTTGGCGGCGGCGGGTAAAATCTTGCGGCTGCTGGCGGTGGGCAGCGATAAAGGCGGGACAATCAAGCGAACTGGTTAAAATTTGTACAATTTTCAAGCCAGGGTTTGGCTGGTGCTGTCAAACGGTGTGGATTGAGAGGCCAAGAGCGTTTCTCCTATGCGCTGATTTGAGCGCTAATTATATGATATTTATAGGGAAATTTCTTAAGTTGATGACATTGGTGCAGTACCAGCGGCTGACGGGTAATAGCTCCCCGAACTCATCCGATTCCATAGCTTGTACAAATTGGGACCAAGATTTCCCTCGAAGGACTGGATGCTCTCCTTGTCCACGCCGGGCGCACCATTATTGGCAGCCACGCGCTTCCAAGCCTCCCAGAGAATTCGCTTGGGTATTTCGAAGGGTTTTGCCATCTGGCGAAGATCATCCTGCTGCACAGTTGTCCTCATCATCCGGCCGAATAAGGCCATGCCTTTGCTCCAGAACCATTACAGTCCCTTCATCACTACTACGCATGACTCCGCCTCTGTATTGCGCATCGGTACTCAAATTCTCCGCAGGGTCTCTGGTTGAATCGCTCCCTTGGCATCGCAATGACAGATTCCCATGTTCCGTACCTGTGCCTGAATGATCGTCACGCCACCTCTATGCCGGATACCGCCAGACCAGAACCCAGGCGCCCGTCTGACTTGTCCCAGAGCGTTGTCGAGTCTCTGGTTTCGATATCGTCTGCAATTATCGACACTTCTTCGATGGTTCACTTACGTTCGTCTCAATCACTCATAGTCAAATGCGCACTCGCAGCTTTAACCTCGCCCTGCTCCAGCAGATCGAGCCGATCAGACCAGTCCTGCATCATTTTCCGGCGAAGCTCAACGTACTGAGCATGGTTGTAGGTGGCGCTGACCTTATTGGGATCAGCGTGCGAGAGTTGCGCATCCACCCAAATCTTGGGATAACCGATCTCGTTGAGCGCGGTGGAGAGCGTGCCACGGATGCCATGGCCGGTGAGCAGGTCCTTGTAGCCCATGCGCTTGAGCGCTCCATTCAGCGTGTTCTCGCTGATGCGCTTCTTGAGATCACCACGGTGAGCCAACAGATAACGTTGTGCAGGTTTGACCTGCTCCAGTAGGTAGCGAACGATCTCGATGGCCTGGACCGATAACGGCACGACGTAGGGCGGAATATCCTGCGGCCGCTGCCCACGCTTGCGCATGCCGTCCTGCAGTTGCTTGACCACCTCGGGAGGAATGATCCACAGGCCGCGCTCAAGATCGAACTGATCAGGGGTCGCCAAGCGCAGTTCGCCGGTACGCACACCTGTCAGCAACAACAGACGAATACCGAGTTGCGTGGTGATCTTGCCCCTATAGCCACGCAGCTTGTGCAGCAGTTCGGAGAGCTCGTGCATGCGCAGGTAGGGGTTGTGGGCGACGGGTGGTTTAGGCGCAGCAACCACGTCCAGATTGGATGCAGGGTTACTCTCCAGCCCTTCGACTTTCACCATGGCAAAGCGGAACAACTGCCCGAACCAGGTGCGCACCTTCTCCGCAGTCGTGAACGCTCTACGTTTCTCGACCCTGGCGAGTACATCCAACAGGTCAGGACGGCGGACTTCATAGATGGACATGGTGCCCAAAACAGGCAACACATCCTTGTCGAAGATGCGCTGGATCTGCGAGAGCGTGCTCTGCCTGCCTTCCTTGAGTTCCAGCTTGCGGTGTTCAAGCCACTGCAGATATACCGCCTTAAAACTGTTCTCCGTCGCCAAACGGACAGTCCGGAGCTTCTGCTTACGGTCGATCTTGGGGTTGATGCCCTTCGCCAACAGGGCGCGGGCCTCATCGCGCAACGCTCGCGCCTCCCGGAGACTGACCTCCGGATAGGTGCCCAGGGACATTCGCTTCTGTTTGGCAGACCAGTAGTATCTGAAGTGCCAGGACTTGCCGCCCGTGGCGGATACCGCCAGAGAAAGGCCATCGAAGTCAGGAAGGGTATAGTCTTTGCCAGTCGCCCGGGCCTGCCGGACAGCGACGTCTGTGAGTGCCATGGTATAGCTCCTGAACACAAGTCAGGGCTAGATGCTTGTCTCGCCGACCTCACTCCTCCAGCAACAATCCGGAAACCGCGCACCCCGTAAAGATGGACTTAAAAATGGACTTAAAAGCCCTGGCTGGGGGTGGTTCTCAGTAGATTTCGCTGGAACGAAAAAAGGGCCTTGCGGCCCTTCTTTCAATGACTTACAGACTTCAATGGACGTCTGTAGATCATAATTTGGAGCGGGAAACGAGACTCGAACTCGCGACCCCGACCTTGGCAAGGTCGTGCTCTACCAACTGAGCTATTCCCGCATCTACAGCGTCTTACCTGGAAAATGGCGTCCCCTAGGGGACTCGAACCCCTGTTACCGCCGTGAAAGGGCGGTGTCCTAGGCCACTAGACGAAGGGGACACAGGTTGTGCATGACGCACATTTTCCACTCTCCCCAGCGCTTGCTTGTTGCCTTACGCTGCGAAGTGGCGCGAATTCTAGGGAGCCTTTTGAAGGTCGTCAACACTTCAGTGAAAATTATTTTAAATCAATGACTTCTGCTTAGAACGTAGGGGGTATCTATCCGCAATAGCACATAGGCACTACACTCGGGCAAAACCCAGTAGTTGAGAGGTTGTATCCGGTGTCCCCACTCGTAATCACTCTACTGATAGTAGCCGGCATCGTGATCCTGTTTCTGATCGGCTATATCAACCATATGGTAGAGAACAACAAGCTGGAGAAGGCCCGCCAGAAGGCCGACCTTGCGGACCGCCTGCGCCGCTGCGCAGACGTATCGGATTCACTGCCGGGGCAGTTCATGACGCCTGGCCTCAAGCTGCTCCTCACCCGCTTTATGCTGCAGTTCGCCGAGCGCCTGCTGGCCGTCGACAAGAGCCAAGCCAAAGTGAAAGACCAGGTTGAGGAGTTACGCGGCCTGGTCGCCCAAGGTGATGCCATTGTCGTGCGCAATCAGCCTCAGCTGATTCACAACGAGGCCAAGGCCAAAGAAGTACGCGTGACCCTGGAAATCCTCCACGGCCAGATCACCCGCGCTGCTCAGGACAACCTGTTGCCCAGTGGCGAGGCAAAGCGCTGGCTGGAAGAAGTGCGGCACATTCTGGTGCAGGTGCATATCGAGCTGTTTAGCAATGCCGGCCAGAACGCCATGCAGCAGGGGCAACCGGGCCATGCGCGCCTGGCCTTCGAACGCGGCGTGCAGTACATCCGCAAGCAGCCCGACGCCAAACGCTATCAAACGCCGCTTAGCGTGCTGGAAAAGCAGCTGGCACGGGCCAACTCCATGGTGCTGGAGAACACCAAGCCCGTGGTGGACGAAGCCAACGAGCTTACCGACGGCCTGAAATCTCTGGACGGCGATGAAGACTGGAAGAAAAAGAATATGTACGACTGAGGTCTGGGTCGCTCACAAAAAAGCCCGGTTAAGGACCGGGCTTTTTTGTGTCTATTCAAGATCAACATCTCGAGGCAGAAGCCTCTCCTGCAGTGGGTCGCGTTACCTTGCAGGAGAGGCGTTAGCCTCGATGCTTTTGCTGACTTAGCATTCGGTCAACCGCAAAAAAATCGCCGCCAGGTTTTCGATCCCGCGCTGGTCGACTTCGGTGAATCGCGAAAGCTTCGGGCTATCCAGATCCAATACCCCAATCAAGCGCCCTTCTTTCACCAACGGCACCACCAACTCGCTGTTGGAGGCGCTGTCGCAGGCGATATGGCCGGGAAACGCATGCACGTCTTCTACCCGTTGCGTCTGCAGGCTGCTGGCCGCCGCGCCGCATACGCCCTTGCCAAAGGGAATGCGCACACACGCCACCTGCCCCTGGAATGGCCCCAGCACCAGTTGCTCGTGCTTGTTCAGGTAAAAGCCGGCCCAGTTCAGGTCCTCCAGCTGGGTATACAGAAACGCCGAAAACTGCGCCGCATTGGCGACAAAATCGCGCTCATCGGCCAATAGCGCTTCCAGCTGTGCGGCCAGCAGGCCATAGCCTTCCAACCCATTTCCGGTCTGTTGCAAGTCGATCACGACTGTTTCTCCAATAACTGCATGCCCACCCAATTGCGGGCGAACTGATAGGCACAGCGGCCGTTACGGTTGCCACGGCTGGTGGCATAACGCGCAGCAAGCACGCCCAATTCTTCGTTCCACTGCCAGTCCAGGTTGGCTTGGGTCGCCAGTACACCGATCCAGTGACGCACCACATCGTGGAAGTGTTCCTGGGTAAAGGGGTAGAACGACAGCCACAGACCAAAGCGGTCTGACAGGGCGATCTTGTCTTCCACCGCCTCACTAGGGTGCAGCTCGCCGTTGACCATTTTGCTGTCGAGGTTATCGCTTTCCTTTTCCGGCACCAGGTGGCGGCGGTTGGAGGTGGCGTACAGCAGGACGTTGTCTGGCGCCCGCTCGAGCGAGCCGTCGAGCACGCTCTTGAGCACCCGGTAATCGCCCTCACCCGCCTCGAACGACAGGTCGTCGCAGAACAGCACAAAGCGCTGCGGCAGCTTGGCGATCAATTCGACGATACGCGGCAGGTCGGCCAGGTAGTCGCGCTCGATCTCGATCAAGCGCAGGCCCGAGCCGGCCAGCTCGGCCAACAGCGCCCGCACCAACGACGATTTACCCGTACCACGCGCGCCCCACAACAGCGCGTGGTTGGCCGGCAGCCCGGCGACGAATTGACGGGTGTTGCGCGCCAGGTGATCGCGCTGGGTGTCCACGCCGATCAGATCGGTCAGGCGCATGTCCAGGCTCACCTCCAACGGCTGCAGGTAGCCGCCACGGCCCTCGCGGTGCCAACGGGCAGCCACGGTATCGTTCCAATCCAGCTCAACACGCAGGGTCGGCAGCAAGGGATCAAGGCGCGCCAACACAGAATCGGCACGCTCCAGAAAGGCATTCAAACGGGAGTCCACGACTTACTCCTTGGTGGGGAAATACTCGATGCGGTCAGGGTCAGCGGCGAATCTATTCAGCTATGCTTGCCCTGTGCTCAGAGACGAGGCCGGCGCACTACCTTATGGATATAACGTTCACCCATCGCCTGTCATTCAAACAGGCCAGTCTGACGGTTCTCGTGGCGTTGATCCTCGGCACCTTGCTCAGCCTGCTGCAGGTGAGCAGCGATTATGCCAGTGAAGACGCCTCGATCAACCGCGAGATTCGTGCATTGCTGGAGATCAGCCATAACCCGGCGACCCGCATTGCCTACAACATCGACACCGAACTGGCTCAGGAACTGGTCGCCGGCCTATTGCGCTCGCCTGCGGTAAACAGCGCGCAGATCGTCGACGACACCGGCACGAGCCTTGCCAGCGCCAAACGCCCGCGTATTAGCAGCCCCTACCGCTGGTTCAGCGACCGCCTGTTTGGCCAGAGCCGGCAATTCGAAGACCCGCTGTTCGTCAGCCATTCGCCACAAGAAACCATCGGCCTGCTGCGCCTGGAAGTGGACACCTTCGCCTTCGGCAACAACTTTCTGCGTCGCTCCCTGGTCACGCTGCTCAGCGGTTTTGCCTACAGCCTGCTGCTGTCGCTGATTTTGCTGGTGGTGTTCTATTTCATGCTGACCAAGCCACTCACCGATGTGATTCAGGCCATTAGCGCTCGCGATCTGCGCCGCCCTACCCGGCAAAAGCTGCCCTGCCCGGCCGGACACGAGAACGACGAAATCGGCATTCTGGTGGACGTCACCAACCAGCAGCTTTCCAGTCTCTCGGAAGAAGTCGAGCATCGGCGCAAGGCCGAAGACCAGCTCACGCAGTACCTGGGTGAGCTGGAAAACATCATCTCCGCGCGCACCAATGAACTTAAGGCCAGCAACACTCGGCTCACGCTCTCCAATCAGGAGCTGGAAACCGCTCGCGCCCAGGCCAACCAGATGGCCCTTGCCCGCGCCACCTTTCTGGCCAACATGAGTCACGAAATACGCACACCGCTCAATGGCCTGCTGGGCATGCTCGGCCTGACGCTGGACAGCAACCTGAGCGCCGAACAGCGCCAGCAACTGAGCATTGCCCACAACTCCGGCAAGGTGCTGGTGGAGTTGCTAAACGATATTCTCGACCTCTCCAAGTTCGAAGCCGGTCAGCTGGAGCTGGAGTCGATCCCGTTCGACTTCGCCACGCTGGTGGAAGACACCGCTAACCTGCTCTCGCAAAACGCTGCCAGCAATGTCGAACTGACCTGCCTGATCGACCCGCGCCTGCCCGCGCTACTACTGGGCGACCCTACCCGGGTACGGCAAGTGGTCAGCAACCTGCTGTCCAACGCCCTCAAATTTACCCACAGCGGGCGGGTGGATATCCGCATCACCTATACCGCCCCCGGCGTGCGCATCACTGTTACCGACAGCGGTATCGGCATTGCCGAAGATGCCCAGGCGCGCATCTTCCAACCGTTTGCCCAGGCCGGTGCGACCATCACCCGCCAATACGGCGGCACCGGGTTGGGGCTGGCACTGACCCGTCAGCTGTGCGAAGCGATGCACGGCACGCTGACGCTGAAGTCCAAACTCGGCGCTGGCAGTGAATTCTACGTTGAACTGCCGCTGCCCAGCGCCGCCCCGCCGCTGCTGTTGCCGGCCCTGCAAGGCCGGGTGGTGGCGCTGTGCAACGAGCGAAGTGGACTTGCCGACTTGCTGCAAAACCTGTTGCCAGGCTGGGGCCTGGCGTACCAGCGCCTGGACAATTGCAGCCCGCAACCCCTGCTCACCGCCGACCTGGTAATAACCGACCGCGCCGACGACCTGCCACGCCTGCGCGAGCACTTCAAACACACCGTACTGTTTATAAGCGCCTATGGCAGCTTCCTGCCCAGCGAACAAGCCAGCGCCCTGGCGCCTATCTTTCAGCTACCGCGCCCGTTGGCCCGCGCAGCCCTGCATAAAGCCTTGCAACGCTCACTCGAACCCGGCGGCGAAACCGTGGCCGCGCCCGCACCGCAGGGCGTGCCCGTGGCGCTGGAGCAAAAACGAGTGCTGCTGGTAGAAGACAATCCGGTAAACCAGCTGGTGGCCAAGGGCATGCTGAGCAAAGCCGGCTGCGAGGTGTTGTTGGCACTCAACGGCGCGGAAGCCCTGGAGGTGCTGGAACGCGAACAGATCGACCTGGTGCTTATGGACTGCAATATGCCGGTGATGGATGGTTACGAAGCCACCCGACGTATTCGCCAGCAAGCGCGCTGGGCCGACTTGCCGATCATTGCCCTGACCGCCAATGCCCTGCCCGACGAGCGCGAACGCTGCACAGCAGCGGGCATGAACGACTACCTGGCCAAGCCGTTCCGTCGCGACGAACTGCTGGCCCTGCTACACCAATGGCTGCCGGCTACGGCGCTGTTATAAAGCGGTCCAGCAGGCCGCCCAGTTGCTCACGCAAGCCATCGAGTTCATCCAGGTTAAAGCCGCTTTCGCACAGCAACTGCTGCTTGAGCGGCAACACCTGCGCCTTCAAGGCCAGCCCTTCAGCCGTCAGTGCCAAGTGCACTTCGCGTTCATCGCGCGAACTGCGCTGGCGCGCCACCAGGCCCAATTGCTCCAGGCGCTTAAGCAGCGGCGTCAAAGTGCCGGAATCGAGCAGCAAACGCTCGCCCAGAGCCTTGACCGTTGGCTGCTCGGGCGCCACCTGCTGCCATTCCCACAACACCAGCATCGCCAGGTACTGCGGGTAGGTCAGGCCGAGTTGATCGAGCATCGGCTTGTAGCCACGGATCACCGCGCGCGAGGCGGCATACAGCTTGAAACACAGCTGCTGGTCGAGCTGTAGCGCGGTGGCAGCGTCCAATTGCGGCGCTGCCGGCGGGGCTTCATGTTGAGTCATTACAAAAAGCTCACTTGAGCAGCGCTTCAATCTCGCTGGTCAATTCTTCAGGTTTGGTCAACGGCGCAAAACGCTTAACCACTTTGCCATCGGCGCCAATCAGGAATTTGGTGAAGTTCCATTTTACGCCCTGGCTACCCAGCAGACCCGGCGCGCGCTTTTTCAACTGCACAAACAGCGGGTGAGCATCGGCGCCGTTTACGTCGATCTTCTTGAACAGCGGAAAGCTCACGCCGTAGTTCAGCTCGCAGAATTCCGAGATCGCTCCTTCGTTACCTGGCTCTTGCTTACCGAACTGGTTGCACGGGAAACCGAGAATCACCAGCCCCTGATCTTTGTAGGTTTGCCACAGCTCCTCAAGGCCCTTGTATTGGGGAGTGAAGCCACATTTGCTGGCGGTGTTGACCACCAGCACGGCTTTGCCGCCGAAATCGGCCAGGGTTTTCTGCTCACCTTTGATAGTGGTGGCTGGAATGCTGAAAAGAGTGTCGGTCATGGGTGCAGGCTCCGCGAATAGGGGTTAGCAGCCAACAAGATAGCGATCAATTCAATTGTGTGCAATTTAATAATTGGACGCCGCCTTGGCTGAAGGCCCGATGAAGTCCAGCGCAAGCGCCAGCACCACCGCGCCTCCACCGATTGCAAACAGCAGCGTGTAGTTACCGCCGCTTACCGCGTACAGATAGGAATACGCATAACCAGCCAACGCCTGGAACAATGCAAACGCAGTAGTGGCGCGGCTCCACGCATGGTTTTGCGCACTCAGGTCGCCCGGTAACAGATGCTGGATACGGCCAAGGTTGACTGGCACGATGCCGGGCGGGAACGAGCCGATCACCAGCACCGCCACCACCAGGACCGGCACGCTGTGGTTTAGCGCCAACAATGCAATGGCCACCGCCTGCACACCCAGCACTACACGGCCGGTGCTGCCAAAGCCAATGCGATCGGCCAGCGCGCCGTACACCATCGGCCCCAGAATCGCACCGATGCCGTACACCACCCACACCATGGCGCCCCAATGCGCCCCCCAATGCAGGCCGCGGGCCACGTAGTCCACCAGAAACACCATCATCGGCACCAAGGCCACCGCCATCAAGGCGTATTGGGCGTAGAGCAACTTCATTGCCGCCGGCGTTTTCGCTTGCGTGCCATGCGCCACCACCGGCGCCCCCTCCGGCACCCGCGGCCACCCGGCCCAGCTCACTGCCGTCAGCACGCCGGACAGCACCCCGAGACCGATCCAGGTTTGCTGCAAGCCCAGGTTAAGCAACAGCGGCACCAAGGTGCCGGAGGCGGCTATCCCCATGCCCAGGCCGAGAAAAATCGCGCCACTGGCCAGCCCTTTGCGCGCCCCCGGAATAAACGGCAGCACGCTGGTGGCCGCCAACACCATGATCGCCCCGCCCGCCAGGCCAGACACAAAACGCCAGGCGAAGAACCACAGCTCCGACACGGGAAAGGCACAGGCCAGAAATGCCAGCGAGGCCAGGGCCATCATCAACCGCAAAGTCCAGGGCCCACCCAGGCGCCGCGCCAGTGGCCGACCGCTCAGGGCGCCAGCCAGGTAGCCCACCAGGTTGGCGGCACCGAGGTACATCACGTCGTTAGCCGAAAACCAATGGGCTTCGATCAAGGACGGGATCAACGGGGTGTAAGCAAAGCGCGCCAGCCCAATGCCCACCAGGCTGGCGCAAAGACCGGCGACAATGGCGTGCATCACACTGGGCTGCGGCGCATCGGGAACGCCATGGGTCACGCATCGTTGAGTGGGCATACTGGGCTCGCTTGGCAATAGGCTGATCGGCTGTCCGCGCCATCTTTGACATACCTGTCATGCTTGCTAGTGTTGTAACCAAACGAACCTCTGTCAAGGCATTATTGACAGCACTGACAAACAAGAGTGAAACTCGCCCCATGGTCGGAATACGTCAATTCAATGAAGAACACACCCTGGAGCGCGCGCTGGAAGTTTTCTGGCGTAACGGCTACGGCGCAACCTCCATGCCGGAGTTGGCCGAAGCCACTGGCGTGCAGCGCGGTTCGCTGTACAACGCGTATGGGGATAAACAGGGCCTTTTTCTGGCGGTGTTTGCCCGCTACCAGAAAGGCTTTCTGGCTGCGGCTAGCGAAACCCTGGCACCTGCTGACACTCGTAGTGCGCTCAAGGCGTTTTTCACCTTTGCCATTGCCTCAATGAAATCTGGGGAGGCGGCGCGCGGCTGTCTGTCAACGAAAACCACGGTGGACGAAAACGCCAGCGCGGAGCCAATACGCGAGGTATTGCGCGGCATGGTAGACGGTCTGGAAAGCCTGCTCGCCGAGCGTTTGCGCCGGGCCAGCGAGCCGTTGGCGCTACCCGTTGCCGACGCCGCCCGTCTGCTGGTCACCCTTACGCGCGGCATTGTGGTGATTGAGCGGCTGTACCCTGAAACCGATCGCTTGCAAGCCACCGCTGACGCGCTGATAGAGCTGATTGTGCCGCCCTGCCCGGCCAACTGATCGCCGCGCCAGGCATTTCAGCAGGCCAATGCCTGAGCTTTGTTCAGGTTGTAATGGGCGATCAGACGCATCACATAACCGATCTTCAGCGCGGTTGGGCCAAGAATCACACCAGCGTGCGCCGCTACCAACGTTGGCAGGCTCAAACGGCCTTCGTAGCCGTAGGCGACGAACACGCCCACCACCAACAATGCCAGACCGCCGAGCAACAGTTGGTTGGAGATATGCAGTACGTTTCTGGGGCAGCTCAGGTAAGTAAACATGGTCGATCCTCCAATTAAGTGCGGGAAGTTCTTCGTTCCGTACTCAAGGGATATCAGGATACATGCCAACTTTAAAATCATTAAAAATCAATCATTTGCATGGATACGCAGTCAATAAGACATACGCTAACAAAAGGTCACAATGACACACAGCTGTCTTAATGACTCCACAGCGTGTGTTGCTGACGCGCCGCTATACTAGCGTTACCGCGCCATCCGGAAGCCATCATGCTGCTGAGAAAAACCTGCTTAGTACTCTGGCTGGTTGTAACCGGTGCGCTTGCCCAGCAGCCCCACGTTGTCATCTACATCCCCGATGCCATGCCCCTGGCTTCCACCGACCCCAATGGCCACGGCCTGGTCGGTGATGCCGCATTGGAGGCAATCAAGCGCGCCGGCTACCAAGCTGTCATCAAGTCAGAGCCGTGGCTACGTGCACAAAAGAACGCGCGTGAGGGCCGTAACATCCTGTTGATTCCGCTCTCTCGCACACCCGCTCGGGAAGAGCAATACACGTGGATTGCCACGATTTTGCCCCTGCCGCGGGCCTTCTTCACGTTTACCGAACCGGTACAGACCTTTGAGCAGGCACGCCTGCGCTACCAGCGCATTGGCGTGGGAATTGGAACGGCGCAGGAAGAAATCTTGCGCAGCCAAGGCTTCCGTGCCGACCAGATCTACTCACTGCAACTGGGTGAAAAACCAATAAGGTTGCTGGAACTGAACCGCATCGATGCCTGGTTCACCACCGTGCCCGAGGGCCAATACGACTGGGCCCGCAGCAACAGCAAAGCACTGCTCAGAGGCCCGGAAATGGCCACCACCGAGATGTATCTGGCCTGCTCCAAAGCCTGCGACGAAAAACTGGTCACGGCATTGCGCCGCAGCGTGGCAGCGCTACGTGCCGATGGCAGCATCGCCCGCATCCGCGCGCGCTACCTCGGCTTGCCTACCCAATAGCCCTCAAATACCGTGGCGGCCTGGATCTTCCGGCGGCGGCGCCTCTTCCTCGATGTCTTCCAGCTTCAGCTCCATACCCCAGTCGCCGGCATCCGCCACTTTGGCTGCAGGCGCCACGGGCGCGGCAACCGGCGCGGCGGCGGTTGGCGTTTCGCGGTAGAGCTTGAGCTTGAGGCGCACGTTGTTGGCCGAGTCGGCGTTTTTCACTGCCTCCTCTTCATCAATCGCGCCCTCATTGACCAACTCGATCAGCGCCTGATCGAAGGTCTGCATGCCGAGGTTGCGCGACTTCTCCATGATTTCCTTGATCTCGCTAAGCTCGCTGCGCTTGATCAGGTCTCGCACGGTCGGCGTACCCAACAGCACCTCCACCGCGGCGCGGCGCTTGCCGTCGACGGTTTTTACCAAACGCTGTGAAACAAAAGCCTTGAGGTTATTGCCCAGGTCATTAAGCAACTGCGGGCGGCGCTCTTCGGGGAAGAAATTGATGATGCGGTCCAGCGCCTGGTTGGCGTTGTTGGCATGCAGGGTGGAAATCGCCAGGTGACCGGTGTCGGCAAAGGCCAGGGCGTGCTCCATGGTTTCGCGGTCACGAATTTCGCCAATCAGAATCACGTCTGGCGCCTGGCGCAGGGTGTTTTTCAGCGCCGCGTGAAAGCTGCGGGTATCCACGCCGACTTCGCGCTGATTGATGATCGATTTTTTGTGCCGGTGCACGTACTCCACCGGGTCTTCGATGGTGATGATATGACCGCCGCTGTTGCGATTGCGGTAATCGATCAACGCCGCCAGCGAGGTGGATTTACCTGAACCCGTACCACCGACAAACAACACCAGGCCTCGTTTCTCCATCACCGTTTTCAACAGGATTTCCGGTAGCTTGAGGTCTTCAAACTTAGGGATATCCATCTTGATATTGCGTGCCACAATCGAGACTTCGTTGCGCTGTTTGAAGATATTGATGCGAAAGCGACCGATGCCCGCCAGAGAGATCGCCAGATTCATCTCCAGCTCTTTTTCGAACTCGACCCTCTGGGCCGAATCCATGATGGAATCGGCCACCGCCGCAATTTCCCCCGACCTCAAGGGCTCGGCGCTCAACGGTTTGAGCACGCCGTTGAACTTGGCGCAGGGCGGTGCCCCGGTAGACAAGTAGAGATCTGAACCATCCTGGGTCGCCAGAATTTTCAGCATCGGATTCAAGTCCATGGGGCACATCTCCTTCAATCGGTGGAGTTAATACGGTAGGCCAAAGTGAACGATATATTTGGCAGGTATTTGGCGTCATTTATACGACGCGCCGAATACTGGCACACTATGGCGCCCAAGCGTTTAGCCAGACCGATGCAAGTGCTAAATAGTTAACTGATTTTTGTAGGCGTGGCGTCGGCCCCGCACCTTTTCAGGAGCCCACATGGCAAAAGCAATGGCTCGCCATATTCTGGTAAAAACCGAGACTGAAGCTGCCGCATTGAAAAAACGTATCGCCGGCGGTGAGGCGTTCGATGTGTTAGCGAAAAAGTACTCCGCCTGCCCGTCCGGCAAAAAAGGCGGTGATCTGGGTGAGGTGCGACCAGGACAAATGGTGAAATCCATTGACTCGGTGATTTTCAAGAAAGAGTTGCGCACGGTGCATGGCCCGGTGAAAAGCCAGTTCGGCTACCACTTGGTGCAAGTGTTTTACCGCGATTAGGCGGCGCGATTTCCAGGCACAAAAAAGCCCGCCGCGGTCTATCCGGGCGGGCTTTCCATTTCCCTTAGGCCTTAGTGGCTTTTCAGCATATCCGCAGGCATGTGCTTGCCGATTTCAAACTTGCCGATGGCGGCGCGGTGCACTTCGTCCGGGCCGTCGGCCAGACGCAGGGTACGTTGCATGGCGTACATATAGGCCAGCGGGGTGTCGTTCGACACACCGGCACCACCGTGCATTTGAATGGCACGGTCGATCACGCGCAGCGCCACGTTTGGCGCCACAACCTTGATCTGAGCGATTTCGCTCTTGGCCACCTTATTGCCGACGGTATCCATCATGTAGGCCGCTTTCAGAGTCAACAGGCGGGCCATGTCGATCTCCATCCGCGAGTCGGCAATGATGTCGACGTTGCCGCCCAGACGCGCCAGCGGCTTGCCGAAAGCAGTGCGGCTAACAGCGCGTTTGCACATCAGTTCCAGCGCGCGCTCGGCCATGCCGATGGAGCGCATGCAGTGGTGAATACGACCTGGGCCAAGGCGACCTTGGGCAATTTCGAAACCACGGCCCTCGCCCAGCAGCACGTGATCGTAAGGAACACGGACGTTTTCAAAGAGCACTTCGGCGTGGCCATGCGGCGCATCGTCGTAACCGAATACCGGCAATGGGCGCAGAATTTTCACCCCGGGGGTGTCAACCGGCACCAGAATCATCGAGTGCTGCTGGTGACGCGGGCCATCAGGATTGCTCAGGCCCATGAACACCATGATTTTGCAACGCGGGTCGCAAGCGCCAGAGGTCCACCATTTGCGGCCGTTGATAACCCATTCATCACCCACGCGCTCGGCACGGGCTTCCATATTGGTGGCATCGGAGGACGCTACACCCGGTTCGGTCATGGCGAAGGCCGAACGGATCTCGCCAGCCAGCAGCGGCTCGAGCCAGCGTTTTTTCTGTTCTTCGTTGGCGTAGCGCACCAGCACTTCCATGTTGCCGGTATCCGGTGCCGAGCAGTTGAACGGCTCGGATCCCAGCAACGAGCGACCCATGATTTCGGCCAGCGGCGCGTATTCCATGTTGGTCAGGCCGGCACCCAGTTTCGATTCCGGCAGAAACAGGTTCCACAGCCCTTCGGCTTTGGCCTTGGCTTTCAGCTCTTCCATGATCGCGGTGGGCTGCCAGCGATCACCTTCGTTCACTTGAGCTTCGAACACCGCTTCGGCGGGATAGACATAAGCGTCCATGAATGCGGTAACGCGTTCGCGCAGTTCTTGAACCTTGGGGGAGTAAGCGAAATCCATCGGAGACACCTTCTGACGGGCTGTTGGTGAGAGTGGAAATGAGCCTAGAACAGCCACGAAAATTTATCTAACCTATTCTCGGCGTGTATAAACATTCATCACCGATATATGATTGGCTGATACTGAGCACAATCCCAATAAGATCAGGAGCGCGTTGGCAATGAATTTGAGCAAGGTCGATCTCAACCTCTTTATCGTCTTCGACGCCATCTATACCGAAGCCAACCTGACCCGCGCCGGGCAGATTGTCGGTATCACCCAACCCGCCGTCTCCAACGCCCTGGCACGCCTGCGCGAAACCTTTAACGACCCGCTTTTTGTACGCACCGCGCAAGGCATGGTGCCAACGCCAATGGCGCAGAACATCATCGGCCCGGTCCGCAATGCGCTGTCGCTGTTGCGTGTATCGGTGCAGGAAAGTCGCACGTTCAACCCGCTGCAGGCGAACAAGACCTACCGCATCAGCATGACCGACCTCACCGAAGAGATCATTCTGCCGCCGCTGTTTCAACGCCTGCGTCGTCAGGCGCCGTCAGTACAGATCGAGAGCTTTCTGTCCAAACGCCGCGAAACCACCAAGGAGCTGGCAGCCGGGCGCCTGGACTTTGCCGTCGACGCGCCGCTGAACACCGACCCACAGGTGCGCCACGTCAAACTGCTTTCCGACCGCTATGTATGCGCCATCCGTAAAGGCCACCCGCTGGCGAAAGAAAAGCTAACCCTGGATGAGTACATGTCGCTCACCCACATCCATATTTCCAGCCGTCGCAGCGGCCTGGGCTATGTCGACCTGACGCTGGGCAAGATGGGCATTCAGCGCAAGATCGCCCTGCGCTCGCAGCACTACCTTATGGCCTCGATGGTCATGCTGAAAACCGATATGGCCATGACCGTGCCTGAACGCTTTGCCCGCAGCCATGACCTGCATTACGTCGGCGTGCCGGTTGAAGTACCGGCAGTGGAAACTCACCTTTACTGGCACGAGAGCACTGATCAGGACCCGGCCAATCGCTGGATGCGTGAGCAGATGATCGAACTGGCTCAGCAGGTAAGCGCGCAGGAAGCCTGATGTGACACTCCGGTTGCGGCATCTCCACAAACGGACTAAAGTCTTCATTATGTCTACTTGTGGAGAGTCACCATGTCGCTCGCCAGCCCCTCCAACAGCGCCCCCCTGGATCTCGATTCAGCTCATGCGGGCCACGTGGCGCTGAAGTTTTTCTTCAATCTGATGGAAAAATGGAACTGCTCGGTGGAGGAACAGACCGTGCTGCTTGGCTCCATCGGCCGCAGCACCCTGTACAAATACCGTCAGTTGCCGGAAATCCGACTGCCACGCGATACATTGGAGCGGGTGTCGTACTTGATGGGCATCCACAAATCGCTGCGTATTCTGTTTGGCGACAAACCCTCGACGTACGAATGGATTCGCAAGGCAAACAGCGAAGCGCCCTTCAACGGCCTCAGCGCCTTACAGTTGATGCTGGCAGGCAGCGTGATGGATATTGCCGTGGTACGTCGTTACCTGGATGGAGTACGTGGTTGAAAGAACCCACTCAAGTTCTGCCCCCATGGATGAGGGCCTATCGCATCGTTTCCAGCGCCTTTCCGCCGATTTCGGTTTTTGAAGATGTGCTGGACCCTGCCGATCTGGAAACAGCCTTCCTCATTGAAAGCCTGACCAACGACCGCCTGCGCGAAGAAGCGGGGCTGCTCAACCATGTAGCACCCGAAGACAGGGTGTGCGGGCCCGGCGCCTCGCCCCTGATGGCGGCATTTACCCACGTTGGCGCCAGGAGCCGCTTCACCGACGGTCAATACGGCGTGTACTACTGCGGCAATAGCCTGCAAACCGCCATTGCCGAAACCCGCTACCACCGCGAACGTTTTATGCGCGCCACTCAGGAGCCAAGCATGGAACTGACGCTACGTACCTACGTGTGCAAGGTGGTGCAGCCGCTGGACGATATCCGTCAGGGCTTCGACGAACTCTACGACCCCGATCCGGAGGCCTATGCCCTGCCCCAACGTTTTGCCGCCGAACGCCGCAAGCTGCGCTCCTGGGGTTTGTTGTACCGCAGCGTGCGGCACGCCGACGGCGAGTGCGCCGCGCTGTTCCGACCACCCGCGGCCAGCCTGCCGGTACAGGGTGAGCACCTGCGCTATGTGTGGGACGGTCAGTTGCAACAAATCACCCAGGTCTTCACTCTCAAGGCTATCGCCTGATTGCCTATCCCGGACGTTCCGATGCTGAAGAAAAGTGTTAACTCCCTGCTGACCACCTGGTTGGCGGGGCTGATCGTGCTGCTGCCGCTCACCCTGACGCTGGTACTGCTGACCTGGGTGGTCAGCTTGCTAAACCGCGTGATCGGGCCGTCTACCTACATCGGCGGCGTATTCGCCGCCATGGGCCAACCCTTTGCTACCAACACCTACCTGGCGTACGGTTTGGGTACGGTACTACTGGTGGTCGCGATCTACGTGCTCGGCCTGGCCGTTCAGCTCGGCCTGCGCAAGCCATTGGCCTGGCTGACGGATGTAACCCTGCGGCGCATTCCGCTCTTCGGCAAGCTATACAACCTGGCCGATCGCTTCGTTGCCTTGCTGGATAAAAAAGAAGGCGCCGATATCAATGCCATGAGCCCGGTGTGGTGTTTCTTTAGTGGCGACGGTGTGGCTGTTCTGGCGCTGATGCCAAACCCCGAACCCATCGACATCGACGGCCGCCATTACTACGCCGTGCTGGTGCCCACCGCCCCTATTCCCATTGGTGGCGGCCTGCTCTACGTACCGGTGGAATGGGTAAAACCGGCCAATATCGGCGTCGATGCCTTTACCAGCATCTACGTGTCCATGGGCATCAACCCGCCCCCGAACAGCCCACGCAAAACCGAATAACCGGCGCGCTAGCAAAAAAACCGTCTTGACGCTGTAGGGAAAGCTGCTTTACGTTAACGTAAAGGTAAGCATCCCCTAGAGCGTGTTCCCATGCCGACGACCTACAGCATTTCCGATCTGGCCCGCGAGCTGGATATCACCACCCGCGCCATTCGCTTCTATGAAGAACAAGGCATGCTCAACCCTGAGCGCCGTGGCCAGGAGCGCATTTATTCAGCGCGCGACAAGGTGTCGTTGAAACTGATTCTGCGCGGCAAGCGCATCGGTTTTTCCCTGGCCGAATGCCGCGAGTTGATCGAACTTTACGACCCCACCGGCAACCACAAACAACTCGAAACCTTTATGCGCAAAATCGCCGAGCGCCGCGAACAGCTGCGCCAGCAATTACTCGATATCGAACAGATGCAACTGGAACTCGACACCGCCGAAGAGCGCTGTCTGGCCGCCATGGCCCAGGTTCCCGCCTAACCCATTCCCGGCCAACGCCTAACAAAAATAATCAGCAGGTGCCCCATGAGCTATCCATCCCTGAACTTTGCCCTCGGCGAAACCATCGACATGCTGCGCGACCAGGTGCAAGCCTTCGTTGCCGCTGAACTCACGCCCCGCGCCGCGGCCATCGACAGCGAAAACCTGTTCCCCGCCGACATGTGGCGAAAGTTCGGCGACATGGGCTTGTTGGGCATCACCGTTAGCGAAGAATACGGCGGCGCCGGCCTCGGCTACCTGGCCCATGTGGTCGCCATTGAAGAAATAAGCCGGGGGTCGGCGTCTGTCGGCCTCTCCTACGGCGCCCACTCCAACCTGTGCGTCAACCAGATCAACCGCAACGGCACTGCCGCGCAAAAAGCCAAGTATCTGCCCAAGCTGATCAGCGGCGAGCACGTCGGTGCGCTGGCCATGAGCGAGCCCAATGCTGGCTCCGACGTGGTGTCGATGAAACTGCGCGCCGACAAGCGTGGCGACCACTACGTGCTCAACGGCAGCAAGACCTGGATCACCAACGGCCCGGACGCTAACACCTACGTGATCTACGCCAAGACCGACCTGGAAAAAGGTCCGCACGGCATCACGGCGTTTATCGTCGAGCGCGACTGGAAGGGTTTCTCGCGCAGTAACAAATTCGACAAGCTCGGCATGCGCGGCTCCAACACCTGCGAGCTGTTTTTCGATGACGTAGAAGTGCCGGAGGAAAACATCCTCGGCGTGCTCAACGGCGGCGTGAAGGTATTGATGAGCGGGCTGGACTACGAGCGCGTGGTGCTGTCCGGTGGCCCCATCGGCATCATGCAGGCCTGCATGGACGTAGTAGTGCCCTATATCCACGACCGCAAACAGTTCGGTCAGGCCATCGGCGAATTCCAGCTGATCCAAGGCAAAGTCGCCGACATGTACACCCAGCTCAACGCCAGCCGCGCCTATCTCTATGCGGTAGCCAACGCGTGCGACCGCGGTGAAACCACCCGCAAAGATGCCGCCGGGGTGATCCTTTACAGCGCCGAGCGCGCTACGCAGATGGCCCTGGATGCCATTCAGATTCTCGGCGGCAACGGCTATATCAACGAATTCCCCACCGGCCGCCTGTTGCGTGACGCCAAGCTCTACGAGATCGGTGCCGGCACCAGCGAAATCCGCCGCATGTTGATTGGCCGCGAGCTGTTCAACGAAACCCGTTAAACCCTGATCGGTCCCCTCTCCCTCTGGGAGAGGGCTAGGGTGAGGGTCGCTGCGCGCACGATCTGCGAGTGGCTGGCCCTCACCCCCGGCCCCTCTCCCACACGCGGGAGAGGGGAGAAAAATCGCATTCCCAGGAGCGCCCCATGGCCATCCTTACCACCCAGATCAACACCCGCAGCCCCGAGTTTGCCGCCAACTCCGGCGCCATGCTCGAGCAGGTCAACCACCTGCGCGCCCTGCTCGCCCAGGTGCAGCAAGGCGGCGGCGCGAAAGCGCAAGAGCGTCATACCTCGCGCGGCAAACTGCTGCCACGCGAACGCATCAACCGCTTGCTCGACCCTGGCTCGGCCTTTCTTGAAATCGGCCAACTGGCCGCCCACGAGGTGTACGGCGAAGACGTGCCAGCGGCGGGCGTCATCGCCGGCATCGGCCGCGTCGAGGGCGTGGAGTGCATGATTCTGGCCAACGACGCCACGGTTAAAGGTGGCAGCTACTACCCGCTCACAGTAAAAAAACACTTGCGCGCACAAACCATCGCCAAGGAAAACCGCCTGCCGTGCATCTATTTGGTGGATTCGGGCGGCGCCAACTTGCCGCGCCAGGACGAGGTGTTCCCCGACCGCGAGCACTTCGGCCGCATCTTCTTCAACCAGGCGAATATGAGTGCCATGGGCATTGCCCAAATCGCCGTGGTAATGGGCTCGTGCACCGCCGGTGGCGCCTATGTGCCGGCCATGTCGGACGAAACCATCATGGTCCGTAACCAGGCCACCATCTTC
The DNA here is from genome assembly GCF_027922365.1 of Pseudomonas turukhanskensis. Classification (GTDB taxonomy): domain Bacteria; phylum Pseudomonadota; class Gammaproteobacteria; order Pseudomonadales; family Pseudomonadaceae; genus Aquipseudomonas; species Aquipseudomonas turukhanskensis. The sequence continues at coordinate 64,643 of NZ_BSFN01000014.1, read as the reverse complement.
CTCGCCGGGCCGCCGCTGGTGCGCGCAGCCACCGGTGAAGTGGTGAGCGCCGAAGACCTGGGCGGTGCCGACGTGCACTGCAAAACCTCCGGCGTTGCCGACCACTACGCCGAAGACGACGAACACGCCCTGGCCCTGGCGCGACGCTGCATCAGCAACCTCAATTGGCGCAAGCAAGGCCTGGTGAACAGCCGTCCGGCGCAGGCGCCGCTGTATGCCAGCGACGAGCTGTACGGCGTAATTCCCGCCGACGCCAAACAGCCCTTCGACGTGCGCGAGGTGATTGCGCGCCTGGTCGACGGCTCGGTATTTGACGAATTCAAAGCCCTGTTCGGCAGCACGCTGGTGTGCGGCTTCGCCCACCTCAACGGCTACCCGCTGGCGATCATCGCCAACAACGGCATTTTGTTCGCCGAGTCGGCGCAAAAAGGCGCGCACTTTATCGAGCTGGCCTGCCAGCGCGGCATTCCGTTGCTGTTTTTGCAGAACATCACCGGCTTTATGGTCGGGCAGAAATACGAAGCCGGCGGTATCGCCAAGCACGGCGCCAAGCTGGTGACCGCCGTGGCCTGCGCCAAGGTGCCGAAATTCACCGTGATCATTGGCGGCAGCTTTGGTGCCGGTAACTACGGCATGTGCGGCCGCGCCTACGACCCGCGTTTTCTGTGGATGTGGCCCAACGCGCGCATCGGCGTAATGGGCGGCGAGCAGGCAGCAGGCGTATTGGCGCAGGTAAAGCGCGAACAGGCCGAGCGCAGCGGCCAGCAGTTGAGTGCCGAAGAAGAAGCGGCGATCAAGCAGCCGATTCTGGCCCAGTACGAACAGCAGGGTCACCCCTACTACTCCAGCGCCCGCCTGTGGGATGACGGCGTGATCGACCCGGCGCAAACCCGCGACGTGCTGGCCTTGGCGCTGTCCGCCAGCCTGAATGCGCCCATCGAGCCGACCCAATTTGGTGTGTTCCGGATGTAATCCGGCCACCCCGACGAGACTTGTGCCATGACCGATTTCACCACTCTTGAACTGGACATCTGCGCCAACGGTATTGCCACCCTGTGGCTCAACCGTCCGGAGAAAAACAACGCCTTTAACGCTGAGATGATCCGCGAGCTGATTCTCGCCCTGGACACCATCAAAGCCGACCGCAGCCTGCGCTTTATGCTGCTGCGCGGGCGTGGCAAACACTTTTGCGCCGGTGCCGATCTGGCCTGGATGCAGCAGTGCGCCGCGCTCGACTACAACGCCAACCTCAACGACGCCCGCGAGCTGGCCGAGCTGATGCACAGCCTGTATCACCTTAAGCTGCCGACGGTGGCCGTGGTGCAGGGCGCGGCCTATGGCGGCGCGCTGGGGTTGATCAGTTGCTGCGACATGGCCATCGGCACACGCGATGCGCAATTCAGCCTCTCGGAAGTGCGTATCGGCCTGGCGCCGGCGGTGATCAGTCCCTTTGTGGTGCAAGCCATTGGCGAACGCGCCGCCCGCCGTTACGCGCTCACTGCCGAACGCTTCGACGGTGAACGGGCGCAACAGTTGGGCCTGCTCGCCGAGTGCTACGCGCCGGAGCAGTTGGAAACCGAGGTCGCTAACTGGACCGCCAATTTGCTGCTCAACAGCCCGCAGGCCATGCAAGCGAGCAAGCAGCTGATGCAGGAAGTGGGCAGCGGCGTACTGACCCCGGCCCTGCGTCGCTACACCGAAAATGCTATCGCCCGCATCCGCGTCAGCGCCGAAGGGCAGGAAGGCCTGAACGCCTTTCTAAATAAACGCAAACCCGCCTGGCAGGAGCCGCAGCCATGATCGACCGTCTATTAGTCGCCAACCGCGGCGAAATTGCCTGCCGCGTGATGCGCACTGCCAAAGCGTTGGGCATCAGCACCGTGGCCGTGCACAGCGCCATCGACCGCAACGCCCGCCATGTGCGCGAGGCCGACCTGGCCGTTGACCTGGGCGGGGCCAAGCCGGCGGAAAGCTACCTGCTGGTGGACAAACTGATTGCGGCGGCCAAGGTCAGCGGCGCCCAGGCCATTCACCCAGGCTACGGGTTTCTCTCGGAAAACGCCGGCTTTGCCCGCGCCATTGAAGCTGCCGGGCTGATCTTTCTCGGCCCACCGGCGTCGGCCATTGATGCCATGGGCAGCAAATCCGCCGCCAAGGCGCTGATGGAACAAGCCGGCGTGCCCCTGGTGCCCGGCTACCACGGTGACGCCCAGGATATCGCCACCTTCCGCGAGGCCGCCGAGCGCATCGGCTATCCGGTGCTGCTCAAGGCCACCGCTGGTGGCGGCGGCAAGGGCATGAAGGTGGTGGAACAGGAGAGCGAGCTGGCCGAAGCCCTGGCCTCGGCCCAGCGCGAGGCACTGTCGTCGTTCGGCAACAGCCAGATGCTGGTGGAAAAGTACGTACTCAAACCCCGGCACGTCGAGATCCAGGTCTTTGCCGATCAGCACGGTAACTGCCTGTACCTGAACGAGCGCGACTGCTCGATTCAGCGCCGCCACCAGAAAGTAGTCGAAGAAGCACCGGCCCCGGGCCTCGGCCCCGAGTTGCGCAAAGCCATGGGCGAAGCGGCGGTAAAAGCGGCGCAGGCCATCGGTTATGTCGGTGCCGGCACGGTGGAGTTTCTGCTGGATGCGCGCGGCGATTTCTTCTTTATGGAAATGAATACCCGCCTGCAGGTGGAGCACCCGGTGACCGAAGCCATCACTGGCCTCGACCTGGTAGCCTGGCAAATCCGCGTGGCCCGTGGCGAAGCGCTACCGCTGACGCAGGAGCAGGTGCCGCTGATGGGCCATGCCATTGAAGTGCGCTTGTACGCCGAAGACCCGCAAAATGATTTTCTGCCGGCCACCGGCACGTTGCAGTTGTACCGCGAATCGGCACCGGGCGAAGGCCGCCGGGTAGATAGCGGCGTGGCCGAAGGTGATCAGGTGTCGCCCTTCTACGACCCGATGCTGGGCAAGCTGATTGCCTGGGGCGCCAACCGCGAAGAGGCGCGCCTGCGCCTGCTGGCCATGCTTGATGAGTTTGCCGTCGGCGGCGTAAAAACCAACCTGGCTTTCCTGCAACGCATCCTGGCCCACCCGGCGTTTGCGGCCGCAGAGCTGGATACCGGATTTATTCCACGCTATCAGGAGCAGTTGCTGCCAGCGCCCGCCGAGTTGCCGCCGGCATTCTGGCAACTGGCCGCCCGCGCCTGGCAGCTGACGCAAGTGCCGCAGCAACGCGACGATGATCCTTATGCACCCTGGGCTGGCACCAGCGGCTGGCGTGCCGGCTTGCCGAGCGAAACCGACCTGCACTTGAGCTGCGGCAGCGAACAACAGGTGGTGCGCCTGCGCGGCAATGACGCCAGCGTGCGACGCCAGGGTGACTATGTGCAGGTGGAACAGGACGGCCTGCGCCGCCAGCACCTGGCAATCCGCCAAGGCGCTACCCTGTTCCTGCACTGGCACAGTGAACTGCACGCCGTGCAGCTGTTCGACCCGATTGCCGCTGCCCAGGCCAGCCATCAACAACACGGCGGGCTGACGGCGCCCATGAACGGCAGTATCGTGCGCGTGCTGGTCGAACCGGGCCAAACTGTAAAAGCCGGCACCGCCTTGGTGGTGCTGGAAGCAATGAAAATGGAACACAGCATCCGCGCGCCACAGGACGGCATCGTTAAAGCGCTGTATTGCGCTGAAGGCGAGATGGTGGCCGAAGGCGCGGTGTTGGTGGAATTGGAACCCGGTTCGGCGTAAAAGCTCGTCGCCGGTGGTCCCTTCGCCCCTGGCCCCCCGCCTTCGCGGGGGTGACGGTGTTAAAGGGCAAACATCCGTCCTTCCCGCGCAGGCGGGAACCCAGAATTGCAGGCCAGCGCGCGTTCAACGTAGCACCACATTTGGAGACTTACTATGCCCCTGCCCTCCCACGTCCGTCTGGTCGAAGTCGGCCCGCGTGATGGTTTGCAGAATGAAAAACAGGCCATTAGCGTCGAGGCCAAGGTGCAGTTGGTTAACCAGCTGTCTGCCGCAGGTCTGGGCTATATCGAGGTAGGCAGCTTCGTCTCGCCCAAGTGGGTGCCGCAGATGGCTGGCTCGGCCGAGGTGTTTGCGCAGATCCAGCGTCTGCCGGGCATTACCTATGGCGCGCTAACGCCCAATCTCAAGGGGCTGGAAGCGGCCATAGAAGCCGGCGTGACCGAAGTGGCGGTATTCGCCGCAGCTTCCGAAGCCTTCTCGCAGAAGAACATCAACTGCTCCATCGCCGACAGCCTGGCGAGATTTCAACCGGTAATGGAGTTGGCGCAACAGCACCAGATCACCGTGCGCGGCTATGTATCGTGCGTCCTGGGCTGCCCGTACGAGGGTGAGGTCGCGCCAGAGCAAGTGGCGATGGTGGCCCGCGAGCTGTTTGCCATGGGCTGCTACGAGGTGAGCCTGGGCGACACCATCGGCACCGGCACGCCGAGCAGCACCCGGACAATGTTCGAGGTGGTGGGCCGCGATATTCCCCGCGACAAACTCGCCGGGCATTTCCATGACACCTATGGCCAGGGCCTGGTGAATATCTACGCCAGCCTGCAGGAAGGGATTTCGGTGTACGACAGCTCGGTGGCCGGTTTAGGTGGCTGCCCGTATGCCAAGGGCGCCACCGGCAATATCGCGACCGAAGATGTGCTGTACATGCTTAACGGCATGGGTATCGAAACCGGCATCGACATGGCCAGGCTGATTGCTGCCGGTCAGGGGATTTGCGAGGTGCTGGGCAAGGCTAATGGATCGCGGGCGGCTAAGGCGGTTTTGGCGAAGCAGTAGAGGTTTGTCTCAGCCGAGATTCTGGATCCCGGCCTTCGCCGGGATGACGGCGTTCTTTTTCAAAACGGCGCAGGCCGGGATCCAGAATCGCGAAGGCCTCAAAAATTACTGCGGATGCACCAACGCCAACAACTGCATCAACCCCGCCGCCGCAAAATCCCCTTCCAATTCCGCCAGGCTGGCCGTGCGCATCGGCAACGGCTGCTGGCGGTGGCCATGAATCAACAGCCCGCCCAGCTCACCCAGAAACGGGTTATGGCTGACCAGCAGAATTTCGGCATCGTCGCGCTCGTCCAGGTAGCTCAACGCTTCGCGCACGTCGCTATCGGGCGTCGCCCACGGCGCCGTGCCCACCGCGCCGCGAAAGCCGATGGCCTGGCGCACCAGTTCAGCGGTTTGCTGCGCACGCAGATAAGGGCTGGCGAGAATGGCCGACAGCGGCCGGCCGTGCAGCTGCGCCGCGCTGTGCAGCACTTCTTCACGACCATGGGGCGTTAGCGGCCTTTCGGCATCCGTGGGTGCCTGGGGAAAGGCTTCTCCGTGGCGCAGTAACCACAAGCGCATCAGAGCTTGGGCTCTTCGTCACGCACTGGATGCGGCGCGGGCGGGATGCTGTGGGCCGCTTCGCCATCGGGTTCACGGGCGGTCGGCCAATCGGCGAACGGCCAGGGCTTTTCTTCAGTGTTGAAAGTGCCGAAACGGCCGATCTGCGCCAGGTATTGGCTGAGGCTGTCACCAAAGGCCAGAAAGCTGGCGTTCGGCGCGCCGTAGAAAACCCGGTACACCAACTGAATCAGCACCACGAAACCCAGCAGGGTCGCGGCGATCTGCCAGCACAGGGTGAACACCAGCATCCAGACGATACGCAGGCCGATGGACTCGCGTTCCAGGCTCTTGTCGAGGTTGTCACTCATGGCACTCTCCCTATCACGTAGAACCAGCGGCTATCAGAAGCCGGTGGTGGAAATGAAGTCGACGTCGGTCTTGGGTTCGGCCAACATCAGCCGCTCGATCACCTGCGCCAGCGTACGCCCTTCAAACAGAATGGCGTGCAAGCCCATTACCAACGGCATATAGGTTTGCAGCTGTTCAGACTTCACCTTGAGTACCTTGAGCGTGTTGACGCCCTCGGCCACTTCGCCCAGGCGGGTAACGGCCTCTTCCAGACTCAGCCCTTCGCCCAGGGCGTAGCCCACCTGAAAGTTGCGACTCTTGGGTGAGGAGCAGGTGACGATCAGGTCGCCCACGCCCGCCAGGCCCAGGAAGGTCATGGGGTTGGCGCCCAACTTCACGGCAAAGCGGGTCATTTCCGCCAGCGCGCGGGTAATCAACATGCTCTTGGTGTTCTCGCCCATCTCCAACGCCGCCGCCATGCCGGCAATGATGGCGTACACGTTCTTCAGCGCGCCGCCAAGCTCCACGCCAAAACGGTCGCCGCTGGCATACACGCGGAACGTGCGGCCATGCAGGGCGGCCTGCACGCGCTGGCAGAGCTCGTCGTCTTCGCTGGCGACCACGGTGGCGGTCAGCTCATGGGCGGCGATTTCCTTGGCCAGGTTCGGCCCGGACAACACGCCAATGCGCGCTTGCGGGGCGATTTCTTCGATGATCTGGCTCATCAGCTTGAAGGTTTGCGCTTCGATGCCCTTGGTCAGGCTGACCAGCAGCTTGCCGGCCAGCACGTCGGCGAAAGGCTGCAACACGCTGCGCAAGGCGCTGGAGGGCAAGGCGACAAAGATCAGTTCACAGGCGATGAGCGTGTCGGCGAGGTCAGTGACGGCCTCGACGTTGGGGTGAATTTTCACCCCTTTTAGGTAACGCGGGTTTTCGCGGTTGGTGCGGATGGCTTCGGCCTGCTCAGGGTCGCGCATCCATTGGCGTACCGGGTTGCCGTTCTCGGCCAGAAGGTTGGCAATGGCAGTGCCGAAGCTGCCGCCGCCGAGAACTGCAATGGGTTGCTGAACTGTCATAACCAATCCGTAGTGAGCCATCGTGCATGGCGGGCTGCCGGCATTATTACGGAGCAACCGCGCTGCGGCCAGTGTTGCGCGCTACCCTTTGCGGGGCGTGACGCAAAAACCACAGCCCCACCGCGCCGATGGCCGTATGAACAGGTAGACTTGCCCGCTTTGAATAACATCCCGCAGCGCCAGGCATGGACACGATCGTTTCACGCAATGGAAGCGGAGGAGTTTTAATTCCATGAAGCTGCGCCGTGGTTGGGACATCCATACCCGCACCCAGCTGATCAGCGTAGGCCCGGCCCTGCTGCTGACGTTGCTGCTCACCGGCTTTTTCACCTTCGTGCGCCTGCAGGACCTGCGCCAGGAGCTGAACCACACCGGTCAGCTGATCGCCAACCAACTGGCACCGGCCACCGAATACGGGGTGATTGCCGGCAATATCCAGGTGCTCAACACCCTGCTCAAAGCCACGCTCGACACGCCCCATGTGCGGTTTATCGAGGTGCGCGACCGCCAGGACAATATCCTCGCCTACGAAGAACAAGCCGCCCCGCAGGATAAAAGCGCCACCCAGGTGGAGATTTTCCATGCGCCCATTCACCTGCAACGCCTGGCCCTGAGTAAAGAGTTGCCCTATTCGGCCGGCAGCGGCGGCAACCATATGGACAACGACTACCTCGGCCGCGTGGTGGTGGGCATGTCCAACGATGCCTTCAATAGCCAGCAGCAGGCCATCCTGCTCAAAGCCACAGTGCTGGCCCTGTTTGCCTTGCTGCTGACCTTTCTGGTGGCGCGCCGCCTGGCCTGGCGGTTGTCGCAACCGATCAGCACCATGGCCGATGCGGTAAAAGCCATTCAGGCCGGCAACTACCGCACCGCCCTGCCCGAGGTGGACGACAACGAACTCGGCGGCCTGGCCCGGCACATCAATAACCTGGCCAGCGCCCTGGAACAGGCCAGCCTGGAGCAGCAGCAAAGCATCGCCCAGCTGGTAAAAGCGCGGGAAGAATCCGAGCAGGCCAACCGGGCCAAATCCGACTTTCTGGCGATGATGAGCCACGAGCTGCGCACCCCCATGAACGGCGTGCTGGGTATGTTGCAGCTGCTTGAAACCACCGAGATGACCGACGAGCAGGCCGAGTACTCGGCGCTGGCTACCGAGTCCACCGAGCACCTGCTCAAGGTCATCAACGATATCCTCGACTTCTCCCGTATCGAGCGTGGCGCCCTGGAGTTGGAGCGCATTACCTTCAACCTGCTGGAGTTGATCCAGAGTTCGGCCCAGGTGTTCCAGCACAGCGCCCACCAGCGCGGCCTGGCGCTGCAATTGGATACGCAGCCAGGGCTGGAGCAGTTGGTGGTCAAAGGCGACCCCACGCGCATCCGCCAGATTCTGGTAAACCTGCTGGGTAACGCGCTGAAGTTCACCGAGGAAGGCAACATCCGCATCGAAACCCGCTGGCAGGCATTGGACAACGAAGTGTTGTGGTTCAGTTGCGCGGTGCACGACAGCGGTATCGGCATCTCGCCGGAGCGTCTGGAGCATATGTTCGATGCCTTCCAGCAAGCCGACAATTCTATCTCCCGCCGCTACGGTGGCACCGGCCTGGGCCTGCCCATCGCCCGCACCCTGGCCGAGCGCATGGGCGGCACCCTGAATGCCGAAAGCCAGGAAGGCCGGGGCTCCATCTTTACCCTGGAAATTCCGCTGCCCTTTGCCCGCCACAACGAGCGGGCCGTGGAGGCCAGCGTGGACGACGCCAGCTCCGGCATAGGCCACAAGGTGCTGCTGGTGGAAGACAACCCGGTCAACCAGACGGTGATCGAAGCCATGCTGCGCAGCCTTGGCTATCAAGTCAGCCTGGTGGGCGATGGCGCTCAGGCACTGAGCACCGTGGAACGTCATGAGTTTGCCGCCGTGCTGATGGACTGCCGGCTGCCGGTGATGGATGGCTACGAAGCCACTCGCCAGATTCGCCGCCTGCCCGAGCGTGCCCAGGTTCCGATCATTGCCCTCACCGCCAACGCCTTGCAGGGCGACCGCGAGGCCTGCCTGCAGGCTGGCATGAACGATTACCTGGCCAAGCCGTTCAAGCGCGCCGACCTGCAACGCATTCTGCAAGCCTGGGTGGCACCCCGACCTTTGGCGAGTAGCCAGAGCGGCAGTTGAACGGGAACATGCCTAGCTGTCACATAGTCGTAATAGCGTTACAACATGAGCGCGTCAGGGTGGGACCCAGCCGGCGCCGACAATGGTAGAGTGCGTCGGGCACGGGTGTGGCGCATGGCCCTTTGCCGGGCAGACGGAACATTGGGTGTACAACTGTGCTCAGAGTCTGTGACTTTCACTTCAACGCAACAGTCTATGACTACGCTGGTAGCTACGAAGCCCTACATACATGGGGCATCATTCCAATATCGCACCAGCCTAGATGATTCGCTTAGCCCTGCCGCACGGGGATTATTGAGGAGCTCGCATGTCCAAACAGAACGCTTACACTCGGGAAGACTTGCTGCGCTGCAGTCGTGGCGAGCTATTCGGCCCAGGTAACGCGCAACTGCCCGCCCCTAACATGCTGATGGTCGATCGCATCACGCATATCAGTGACACCGGCGGTAAATACGGCAAAGGCGAGCTGGTCGCCGAACTCGATATCAACCCGGACTTGTGGTTCTTCGCCTGCCACTTCGAAGGCGACCCGGTAATGCCGGGCTGCCTGGGCCTGGATGCCATGTGGCAGCTGGTGGGCTTCTACCTAGGCTGGCAAGGCAACCCCGGCCGCGGCCGCGCCCTGGGTTCGGGCGAAGTGAAATTCTTCGGTCAGGTTCTGCCGACCGCCAAGAAAATCACCTACAACATTCAGATCAAACGCACCATCAACCGCTCCCTGGTGCTGGCCATCGCCGATGGCACTGTGAGTGTCGATGGCCGCGAGATCTACAGCGCTGAAGGGCTGCGTGTCGGCCTGTTCACTTCCACTGACAATTTTTAAGGGTTATCCGCATGCGTCGCGTCGTGATCACCGGTCTGGGTATCGTCTCCTGCCTGGGCAATGATAAAGACACCGTCTCCGCCAACCTGCGTGCTGGCCGGGGCGGTATCCGCCACAACCCGTCCTACGCTGAAATGGGGCTGCGCAGCCACGTTTCCGGCTCCGTTGACCTCAACCTCGAAGAGCTGATCGACCGCAAGGTGTTCCGCTTCATGGGTGATGCCGCGGCCTACGCCTACCTGTCGATGCAGCAGGCGATCGAGGACTCGGGCCTGACCCCGGAACAGATCAGCAATCCGCGTACCGGCCTGATCGCAGGTTCCGGCGGCGCCTCCACCATCAACCAGATGGAAGCCATCGACACCCTGCGCGAAAAAGGCGTGAAGCGCATCGGCCCATACCGCGTTACCCGCACCATGGGCAGCACCGTATCGGCTTGCCTGGCCACGCCGTTCCAGATCAAGGGCGTGAACTTCTCGATCTCCTCGGCATGCGCCACCAGTGCTCACTGCATCGGTCAGGCCATGGAGCAGATCCAGTTGGGCAAACAGGATGTGGTCTTCGCCGGTGGCGGTGAAGAAGAACACTGGAGCCAAAGCTGCCTGTTCGACGCCATGGGTGCCCTCTCCACCCAGTACAACGACACCCCGGAAAAAGCCTCCCGTGCTTACGATGCCAAGCGTGACGGCTTCGTGATCGCTGGCGGTGGTGGCATGGTGGTGGTCGAGGAGCTGGAACACGCTCTGGCCCGCGGCGCGAAAATCTACGCCGAAATTGTCGGCTACGGCGCGACCTCCGACGGCTACGACATGGTCGCCCCAAGCGGCGAAGGCGCTATCCGCTGCATGCAGCTGGCGCTTTCCACCGTTGACGGCCCGATTGACTACCTGAACACCCACGGCACCTCGACTCCGGTAGGCGATGTGGCGGAAATCAAAGGCGTGCGTGCGGTGTTTGGCGACAAGGCCCCGCCGATCAGCTCCACCAAGAGTCTGTCCGGTCACTCCCTGGGCGCCGCAGGCGTACACGAAGCGATCTACTGCATGCTGATGATGGAAGGCAACTTCATTGCCGGTTCGGCCAACATCGACGAACTGGACCCGGAAGTGGCCGATCTGCCGATCGCCACCAAGACCCAGGAAAACGTCACCCTCAATCACGTGATGAGCAACAGCTTCGGCTTTGGTGGCACCAACGCTACCTTGGTAATGAAGCGCTGGGCTGGCAAGTGATCTGATTGGCGGCATAAAAAAGGGGCTCATTAAGAGCCCCTTTTTTTTGCTTCAATTTTTACTTCGGCTTGCGACCGAACCCCGGACGCTGTCCAGCACCACCCGAGGGCCCGCCACGCTTGGGCGCTGGCTTGCGCGCCGGGCGATCAGCCAACTCGATACCGACGCGCACCGGCTTGCCGGCCGGGCGTTTCTTGTTGGTATCGCTCGGGCGCTCAGCGACCGGCGTACCACGACCACGTGGCGCCGAATCCGGACGTGGGCCGCTGCGCTGCGGACGCTCACCATTTTCCGGACGCGGTGTACGCGCAGGACGATCAGCACCCTCACCACGCGGCGCACGCACCGGTCGATCAGCACCCTCACCACGTGGAGCACGAGCAGGACGATCAGCGCCCTCACCACGCGGAGCACGAGCAGGACGCTCCGGGCCGCCGTCCAACGCTGGGCGCAAGGTACGCTCCGGGCGTGTGCCACGGCCGACCGGCTTGGCCGACTTGCGCTGCAAGCGGTCGAGCTTTTCCTTGGTCTTCTGCTTCATGCCCTCTTGCTGCACAGACGCCAGGCCTACTTCGGCGGCGAGAATGTCTACTTCGCGCTGGCTCATTTCGCGCCAGCGGCCCATGGTCAGGTCGGAGGTGAGAAATACCGGGCCGAAACGTACGCGCTTCAGGCGGCTGACCACCAGTCCCTGCGATTCCCACAGACGACGCACTTCGCGGTTGCGGCCTTCCATCACCACGCAGTGGTACCAATGGTTGAAGCCTTCGCCACCCGGCGCTACCTGCACGTCGGTGAACTTCGCCGGGCCGTCTTCGAGCATCACGCCGGCCTTCAGGCGCTCGATCATTTCGTCGTCGACTTCACCGCGTACGCGCACGGCGTATTCACGGTCCATCTGGTACGAGGGGTGCATCAGGCGGTTGGCCAGTTCACCGTCGGTGGTGAACATCAGCAAACCGGTGGTGTTGATGTCGAGGCGACCGATATTGATCCAGCGGCCATCTTTTGGACGCGGCAAACGGTCGAAAACGGTGGGACGCCCTTCCGGGTCGTCGCGGGTGCAGATCTCGCCGTCAGGCTTGTTGTAGATCAGCACGCGGCGGGTTTCTTCGCTGGCTTCTTCACGTTTGAGCAAGCGGCCATCGACAGCGATGGCGTCATGCAGATCAACGCGCTGACCCAAGGTGGCTAAGTTGCCATTGACCTTGACCCGGCCTTCGGCAATCCAGGCTTCAACGTCGCGACGTGAACCCATGCCAATACGGGCCAGGACTTTCTGCAGTTTTTCCCCTGCTGGGCTGTATTCTTCCGATTCACTCATAGGCACCTCCCGGTGTAGTCATCAGATACCTCGACGAGGTCTCGTCGAGGGGCGCGCATCATACGCTGCGCCGCTCAGCAAGCCTAGCGCATCTATCGGCTAATGCATCATGGCCTAGGGCTCGGCCAGCCAATCGTTGGCGGCGCGGATATCGGCATCGCTCAAGCGCCCGCTCCAGCGGTGCAGCACCAGCAGGCTGGTGATGTATTTGTAATACGCCTGGGAAAGGTCGCGCCGGGCGCGGAATTCTTCCTGAATGCTGTCCAGCACATCCACAGCATTCTTGACCCCAAAACCAAAGGCCTTTTCCGTGGCGACGCGCGACTTGCTGGCCGAATCCAGCGCCTGGCGCGTGGCCTTGATGCGGCTGATGCCCGAATTCAGGCTCAGGTACGCCACCCGCGTTTCCCGCTCCACCTGCCGGCGCAAGGCTTCGAGTTCCTGCTCGGCCACTTCCTTGTCGCCATACAGCGACGACACCCGGGCGCTGGTCGAACCACCGCTGTACAGCGGAATCTGCACGTCCAGCGAGCCCACATAGCTGTCAGTGCGCGGGTTCAGCGAACCTTCGTAACCAATGTCACTGCGCTGCGCCGTGAGGTTAAGGCCCACACGCGGCAGATGCCCGGCCTTGGCTTCGCTAACGGCGGCTTCGGCTGCCTTGATCTGCAACTGCCGTGCGCTGATGGCCGGGTTGTTGTGCAGCGCGGTGTCCACCCAGTAATCCTGCTGCTGGGCTGGCAGGGTGAACACCGGCGATGCGGCGATGCGTTTGAACGGCTCGACCACCGGCCGCCCCACCAGCTCGGACACCGCCTCACGAGCGGTCAGCACCTGGTTTTCGGCGTCGATCAGGTTGGCTTGCAAGGTATCGCTGCGCGCTTGCAGTTCGAGCACGTCGGTGACCATCGCCATTTTTCGCCCGAACAACGCATCCACTTGCTGCTTGTTGCGCTCGGTGGCCTGCAGTTCGGCTTTGGTGCGTTCGAGCTCGTCTTCGGCGGCCAGCACATCGAAATAACGCCCGGCCAGATCGATGCTGCTTTGAATCCGCGCATCTTCAGCCTCGAAAGTGCTTTGTGCGGCCAGCGCCTCGAATTTCTTGTAGCTGCGCCACACCTGCGGGTCGTAGATGGCCTGGCTAATCCCGAGTGCATAGCGTTGGCCGTTATAGGTGTCGCGGCTGAACTCGTCATCGCGGGTACTGCGGTTGAAACTGCTGTTGGCACTTACCTGCGGCAGCATCTGGCCGAACGCCTCACGGGCGCGCCCTTCACCACTCTGGATCTGCGCCTGGGCCCGCAAAATGCGCGGGTCGGCGCTGCTGGCCTCCTGATGCAGCTGCCAAAGATCGGTTTGCGCCTCGCTCGCCACACTCATTACCGGCAACAGTGCGAATACGCACGCAACGTAAAACTTCACCGTCAATCCTCAATCAGCGAGCGGGCCAGCGCATTGCTTGCCGGTTTGAGCAGGTATTCGAGCAAAGTGCGCGCGCCGGTGTTCAACAGCACCTCGGCGGGCATGCCCGGCACCAGGGTGAGAGGGCCCAAGCGCTCGCGGCCTTTGTCGGTCAGCTCCAGACGGCCGAGGTAATAGGCCTGGCCCGTTTGCTGCTCCACCAGACGGTCGCCAGACACATACACCAGCTTGCCTTCAATCACCGGCGTGGTACTGCTCTTGAACGCGCTGAGGCGAATATCCGCGAGCCGGCCCACGGCCACACGGTCGATATCCTGCGGCGAAATATGCACCTCGATGGCCAGCGCTTCGCTTACCGGCACGATATCCAGCAAGGCCGTACCCGGCCCCACCACTCCGCCGATGGTGTGCACGGTCATGCCCATCACCATGCCCGACTCCGGCGCTAGAATTTCTGTGCGCTTGGTGCGGTCCTGCAACGCCGACAGCCGCTCACGCAGGTCGTACGCCTTGGTGTGCGCTTCGCTCAACTGGTTGGCCACTTCGCTGGCGAAGTTGGTGGTGATCTGCAAAATGCGCAGCTTGGCCTCGCCAATCTGCAACTTGGTGCGCGCGCTAGTGGATTGCTGTTCGGCAATCTCCGCCTGCAGCCGCGACAGGCTGCGCTCCTGCTCACGCAGGCGCTGCTTGTCGACAAAGCCATCTTTGAGCAAGGCGTTGAGGTCGCCGATTTCCTCTTTGTACGAGGCTGCCAACTCTTGCTTGCTGAGGGTGCTGGCTTGCAGACCGCGCATCTGCTCCTGCAACTGCACGATGGTCTCTTGCTGAATGCCCACCTCCCCTTGCAGCGCCGTGCGACGGGTCTGGAACACCCGCGCTTCGCTGTCCAGCACCTCGCGTACACGGGGGTCGCTAACATCCAGCCCGGCCGGTGGCACCAGTGCCGGTAGCCCGTCACGCTCGGCCACCAGGCGCGCTTGCTGGGCCAGGGCGGCACTCAACTGGCTGCGGATCATTTCCGACTCGGCGCGCGCCTGGGTGGAATCCAGCACCAGCAACACATCGCCAGCCTTGACCTGGTCACCGTCGCGCACACGCAGCTCACGCACAATGCCACCTTCCAGGTGCTGCACGGTTTTGCGGTAGTTCTTCACCGTCACCACACCCGGCGCCAGGGCGGCGCTATCGAGCGGCGCGAACGCGGCCCAACCGCCAAATACGCCGAAGGTGGCCAGCAGAATCAGATAACCGATGCGACGCGTCGGTCGATCATCGGTCGCCAGGTTGTTCAGGCGGGCGGAATGATCCATCGCGTTCGCAGTACTCATGGTTGTTGGCTCGCCCGATTGGTTGGCAGTGTGGTTGCCGGGCCTTGCAGTTTGGCCAGTACCTTGTCGCGCGGGCCGTAGAGCGCCAGCTGGCCTTCGTTGAGGGCCAACAGTTTGTCGAGGTGGGCGACGATGCTCGGACGGTGCGTCACCACAAACACCGTGGCGCCGCTTTGTTTGAGCTTGTGCAGGGCTTGGGCCAGCATTTGCTCGCCCGCTTCGTCGAGGTTGGAGTTGGGCTCATCGAGCACCACCAGGCGCGGCGAACGGTACACCGCTCGGGCCAGACCGATGCGTTGGCGCTGCCCACCGGACAGCCCGCCGCCGGACGCGCCGATAACCGTGTCGTAGCCTTGCGGCAAATGCAGAATCAGCTCGTGCACCCCGGCCATGCGCGCGGCCTGCACCACGGCCTCGGCATCCACGTCTTCGAAGCGCGCGATGTTTTCGCTGATGGTGCCTTCAAACAGCTCGATGTCCTGCGGCAGGTAACCCACGTAGCGGCCCAACTCTTCGCGGCGCCATTGGGTAATCTCGGCACCGTCCAGGCGCACTGCACCGGCGGCTGCCGGCCAGATGCCCAGCAAGGCGCGCACCAGGCTGGACTTGCCCGCCCCGCTCGGCCCGATGATGCCCACCGACTCGCCACTGGCCACCTGCAGCGTGAGGTTCTTGATCACCGGCGACGCGCCGCCCGGCGGCACCACGCTCAGGCCTTCAACGCTGATAGCACCCTCCGGCGCCGGCAGCGACATTCGCTCAGGCTGGGCGGCAATCTTTTCCAGCAACTCGTGCAAGCGGGCGTATTGCGAACGCGCGCCGACAAAGCCTTTCCAGCTACCAATCAATTGATCGATGGGCGCCAGCGCCCGGCCCAGCAGAATGGAGCCGGCAATCATCAGCCCGGGGCTGATTTCGTGGTTGATGGCCAGGTACGCGCCCACGCCGAGAATCAGCGACTGCACGATCTGCCTAAAGCTTTTCGACAGCGCCGAAATCAGCCCCGCGCGCTCACTGGCCTGCCCCTGCAATTGCAACACCCGGTCGACCTTGTCCAGCCAGCGCCGACGCAAGTGCGGCAGCATGCCCATGGACTCCACCACCTCGGCGTTGCGCAGGCTTTTGTTGGTAAACCCGGTGGCACTCAGGTGCTCGCGGTTGGCGTCCTGCAGGGCTTTGTGGGTGACCTTTTCGTTCACCAGGGCCAGGGCGGCCAACAACACCGCGCTGATCACGCCCACCCAGCCGTACCAGGGGTGCAGCATAAACATCACGGCCAGATAAATCGGAATCCACGGCGTGTCGAAGAACGCGAACAGGCCATTACCGGTCAGAAACTGGCGCAAGCCACTTAAGTCGCTCAACGGTTGCGCCGAGGCGCGCATACCGCCGCTTTGCAGCGCCTGCTTGAAACTGGCGTCATACAGGCGTTGGCCCAGCAACACCTCAAGACGGGTGCTGATCCGCACCATGATGCGCGAGCGCACCCACTCCAGAGCGCCCATCGTGGACATCAGCAACAGCATGATCAGGGTCAGCATGACCAGGGTCGGCACGCTGGCACTGCCAACGGCGCGGTCGTAAACCTGCAACATGTAGAAGCTGGGGACCAGCATCAGCAGGTTGACGAAAAAACTGAAGAAACCAACGGAAATAAAGCTGCTGCGGCACAGCGTCAGCGCGTGTTCCAGTTCGGTTCTAGGGGTGACAGACATGTGAGCGATTCCCACCCGCCGCCAAGCGGGTTAACGCGAATATGCAGTTCCGTTGCAGCCTGGCTTGAGCAGAACATGAACAGGCCCGACCAGCATTCGCTGACCGGGCCTGAATTGGGGCGATATCTTACCGTTAGCCGAGCACAAGGTCTCCCTCTGTAAGCGTGTTGATACCGACCAATTTGATGGAAAAGTCGGGGGCAAGGGTGCCACCGCTGTTGCCGTGCAGAATCAACCCGGTTTCCCCGTTCTCGTCAAACGCTTGCGCCCACAGCTGCCTGGCCGCCGTGGCCTGATGCTCGGCACCCACACCGTTGAAGGTCCAGCCCTTGAGGAACTTGAGTTCAAGGGTGTCGCCTTCGCTGCTGTTGAAGTCGCTGATCACATCCTTGGTAGTGCCAAGCCCCAGCTCTTTCAACGACGCAAAGCGGAAGATATCCGCCCCGCCGCCACCGACGAGAACATCGGCACCCAGCCCGCCGATGATCACGTCATCGCCCGTGCCACCGACAACCATGTCATTACCGGCGCCGCCATTGAGCACGTTGCCGCCGTCGCTACCGAAGATCGTGTTGTTGGCTGCGTTGCCGGTCAGGTTGAGCTTCAGCAAGCCGGTGTTGAGGGCATAAAGGTCTTCGAGGTGGTTAGCCAGCGTCAGGGTGGTTACTTTGCTGGCGGTGGCCAGCTTGTCCTGCGTTTCCTCGCTGATACGCAGAACCAGCATGTCGCGGTCGCCCTCGCCTTTCTTTTCGCTGATGCTGTCTTGCAGCGCCAGCGTGGCTTTGGTGCCCGAGCCTTTGGTAATCAGGTCCACGAAGTAGGTGTCGTCGCCCTTGCCGCCGATCAGCGTATCGACCTCGCCGCCGCCATCCAGATAGTTGGCGCCGGCATCACCGGTGATGGTGTTTTTCAATGCATTGCCGGTGCCGCTCAGGTTGTCTTGCGCCGCGCCGGTGAGGGTGAGGTTTTCGAAGTTGGCGCCGAGGGTGAACGACACCGACGACTTGATCGTATCAGTGCCTTCGTTGAGGGCTTCGGTCACCACATCGTCGAGGTGATCAACGATATAGGTGTCGTTGCCTTTGCCGCCGGTGAGGCTGTCGGCACCGGCACCGCCGTCGAGAATATTGGCGCCGTCGTTGCCGATCAGCGTGTTGGCCAGTTCGTTGCCGGTGCCGTTGATGGCGGCTTTGCCGGTGAGGGTGAGGTTCTCGAGGTTAGCACCGAGGGCGTAGGTAACTGCCGAGATCACGGTGTCGGTACCGCTGTCGTCATTCTCGATGACTGAGGTGCCTTTTACGCCAACGTAGTAGGTGTCGTCACCGAGGCCACCGCTCAAGGTACTGGCGGTTTTGCCGGCATCCAGGATGTTGTTCTGAGCGTTACCGGTCACGTTGAAAACGCCGGTACCGGTGATTCTCACGTTTTCAACTTCGACCAGGCTAACCGCGGTCAGGTTGATGGCCGAGGCCGCGCTGGCAGTGCCGCCTTTGTAGGTGATACGCAGCGTGTCGTTGCCGGCGTCAGCGACTACGGCGTACCCAGCCATGCCATAGCTGTAGTTGATGTAATCCAGCTCGACCGCCCTGTCGAGGACATACGTGTCGTCACCGCTGCCACCAATCATCTTGTCCATACCGGCACCGCCGTCGAGCACGTCGTTGCCATCGCCGCCGTACAGGGTGTCTTCACCGGCCAGGCCAAACAGCAGGTCATCGCCCTCGTCGCCATAGAGCGTATCGCTACCGGAGTTGCCGGTGATGGTGTCATTGCCGGCCCCCCCTTCAAGGGTGTTGGCGCCGGGATGGACACCGATAATGGTGTCATCGCCGCCCAGAATGGCCGCTTTCTTCGCCGCTGTGGTCTTGGTGAACGCCGCAAGTGCAAGCGCGTCCAGCATCTCCTGGGTAAACACCCCGCCGGTATAGCGGTGCTCAGTGCGCTCGGTTTCGCCTGACACGTTGGTGTTCATGTAAGACACATACGAGAGGCTGTCCAGCGCACCGCTCAGCTCGCCAGTACCGGTGGTGTAGCTCAAGCCGGTCTTGCTGCTCAACGCCAGGCTCTCCTCGGAGCTGCCCTTGATCACGTAGCCCTGGTAGGAGCCGCTGGTTTTGCTGATAAGCGAGGCGCTGTAGGTGGTGATGAAGGTGCTTTGCAGCGAAGCACTCTGATTGGCGCTGGCCTCGTAATGCTCCAGCCCCAGGAACGAAACCTTGGTTGTAGCCGAAATTGTCATTGAGCCGCCGGGGGCTCGCATCAACGTGCTTTGCTGTTGACTGCTCGTGATCTGCGAAATATCCAGAGAGTCTTGGCTATAGGGGTTGCCCGCCAGCATTACCGTGGCCGTGCTCTTTACGGTGTCGGTGGCAGTAATCGGGTTTTCGAAGGATTTTCCCGTGCCCGAACGCACGATAACCAACTTGCTTGCGCTGGCCTCATTCTGGTCCTTCAAGTCAGTGCCGGTAAGCGTGAACGTAGTTGACAGCTGACTGCCGCCACCCGAACTGTTCACAGACAGCGTTGCCTGGGTGTCGGTCAGTTGGCTGGCGGTGCCAGCAGCCATTTCATCGCTTACCACCTTCACCGTAGCACTCACTCCGCTGGCAGAGCCCAGCAGCTTTGCGAGCTTGTCACCGAGGTCCTGCACGAGGGTCGCGGTGCTGTTGGTCTTGATCGTCGCCATGGTCCATCCCTGTCATGAACTTTTTAGTGTGTGCGAGCCGGCTTTTTACCAGCTCTGTATGACTGTCTTACCGCGTGCAAAAAAAGCGTTCTTCAGCCGCTGAATCGGTTGGATCAGGCAAATACAATGTCCGCCCCCGCCAGCGTCGTGGTGCCTATCAATGTGATGGCGAAATCGGCATCCAGGCTACCGCCGCTGTTGCCGTAAACGGTGGTATTGGCGCCATCAACCACGGCCCACAGCTGCTTGGCGCCGGAGGCTTGAGACGCCGTGGTATCGAAACTCCAGCCTTTGAAGCCTTTGAAGCTGAGCACGTCTTCGCCGCTGGTAAAGTCCATGATCAGATCCTGGGCCAAATCCAGACCAAGGTCTTTGACAGAGTCGAAGCGGAAGGTGTCATTACCGGTGCCGCCGAGCATCACGTCCGTACCCAGGCCGCCAACAATCACGTCCTCGCCGCCCGCCCCTTCAATCACATCATTACCGGCGCCGCCGATGATCACGTTGTCGCCATTGTTACCGGTAAGCGAATTGTTGGCAGCATTACCGGTCAGGTTGAGTTTCATGGCACCGGTATTGGTGGCGTACATATTTTCCAGGTTGGCTGCCAGCACCACCGTAATGGTCTTTGCCGCACCGTTAGCGACGTCCACAGCGGGACGATCTGCGTGCAGAATCAACGAGTCGTGGTCGCCCCCGCCTTTGGTTTCGACCACGGTGTCTTCCAGGCCGACAGTGGCTCTGCTGCCTGTGCCCTTGACCGCCAGACTGACGTAGTAAACGTCATCGCCTTTGCCACCAATCAGCTTGTCGACGCCATCCATGCCGGCGAGATAGTTGTTGCCGGTATTGCCTATGATGGTGTTGTTCAGCTCGTTACCAATACCCCACAGGCCTGCGTCGTCGCTGCCGACAAGGGTCAGATTTTCCAGGTTCGCGCCCAGGGTGTAATCGAACGAGGCCTTGACCGTATCAATGCCGGCATTGAGTTCCTCAGTCACCACATCATCGCGATCATCCACGATATAGGTGTCGTTGCCTTTGCCGCCGGCCAGGTTGTCGGCTCCGGCGCCGCCGTCGAGCACATTGGCGCCCTGGTTGCCGATCAGGATGTTTTCCAGCTCATTGCCGGTGCCGTTGATGGCGGCCGTGCCCATCAAGGTAAGGTTTTCGACGTTGGCGCCCAAGGCGTAAGTGATCGAGGAGATAACCGTGTCATTTCCAGGCACGGCGCTTTCGATGACCGTCATGCCTTTAACGGCGACATAGTAGGTGTCGTTGCCCAGGCCACCGGTCATCGTGCTGATGTTTTTGCCCGGTTTGAAAATGTTATCGGCGCTATTGCCCGTTATGTCGAAGACGCCCGTGCCGGTAATAACCACGTTCTCGACACTCGGCAGAGTGAAGAACGTCAGGTCAATGCCGCTGGGGACGGCAATGGTGCCGCCTTTGTAAGTAATGCGCAGCGTGTCGCTGCCGTGATCGGCAGCACCGTTGCGGTTGATCTTGGACAGCTCGTTTTGATCGTCGAGAACATAGGTGTCATCACCGTCACCGCCACTCATCGTGTCCACGTCGGCACCGCCGTCCAGCACATCGTCGCCATCGCCGCCATACAGCGTGTCGGTGCCGCCAAGGCCAAACAGCAGGTCGTTGCCCTCATCGCCATACAGCGTGTCTGCGAAAGCATGCCCTGTCACCCGGTCATTGCCGGCACCTGCTTCCAGGTAATTGTTGTGCTTGGCAACGCCGCTGACGATGTCGTCGCCGCTGAACAGCGCTGCTTTGCGGGTTGCGTAGGTGTCGGCAGCAAGCGCCCCGGCCAACGCGTCGAGAATTTCCGGCGTAAGCGCGCCAGCACTGTAGCGGTGTTCCACCGTCTCGGAATAGCCGTCGGCTTTGGTGGTGTGGTACGAGACATACGAGAGGCTATCCAGCGCCCCGGTAAGCTGCCCCGAACTGGTGTCGTAACTCAGACCGCCTTTGCTATTGAGGGCGAAGCTTTCGGTAGAGTTGCCGCCGAACGGAACTCCATCATAGGTGCCACTATTGGTGCCTTTGAGCGCAACGGAATAGCTATTGATGGTGATGTTTTGCAGCTCGGTCGTGCCGCTAGCCCTGTGATATTGCTCAAGCCCCAAAAAAGACATCGTCGTTGTGCCGACGATGTTCAACGAGGCGCCAGCCATCTTCATCAACGTGCTCTGCTGGCCGCTGCCGACGATCTTGCTAACTTCCAGCGCCGTCGGCGTGTACGGATTGACCGTGAGCGTCACCGCGCTGCTGAAATTGTTTTTATCGGTCTGGGTAATGCCGCTACCGGCATCGAAGGTTTTGAAAGCGCTTGAACGGTCGAACACCAGCTTGCTGGCGTGGGCGAGATCAAAGTCTTTCAGGTCAGTACCGCTGAGCGTGTACTTGATCGCCGACTTTCCATTGTCGTACGCGGTGCTGATGGCCTGAGTGGCCTTGGTATCAGTAATGGCGTACTGGACCGTCTGGCCCGGACCGGCGTCGGCACCGTCGTCCACCATGTAGAAGCCAAGCTCATCGATAGCTTCGCCGGTATGGCTGCCTGCATGAAGCAGATCGAGCAGTTTGGTACCCAGGTTTTCAATAACGACCTTGGTGTCGCTAGTCTTGATTGTTGCCATTTTCTGTCCCTGTTTTACAACGTTGATCCCTGAAGAAACCTGGCCGCGCGAGCGGCCCGTTCAATTGCCTAGGCAAAAACAACATCGGTGGAGGCCAACGTCGTTGTCCCCTGCAACTTGATCGAGAAGTCCGCTTCGAGGCTGCCGCCGCTGTTGCCGTACACAATCGTGTCGCTGCCACTGACCACCGCCCACAGCTGCTTGGCGCCGGTGGCTTGCGTAGCGCCGGTATCGAACGTCCAGCCCTTGAAGCCTTTGAAACTGAGCACGTCTTCGCCAGTGTGGAAGTCGGCAACGATGTCTTGCGTGGTGTCCCGACCCAGGTCTTTGAGCGAGGTGAAGCTAAAGGTGTCGCTACCGGCGCCGCCGGTGAGGGTGTCGATTCCCAGGCCGCCAATGATCAGGTCGTCACCGCCGCCGCCATAGAGGAAGTCGTTACCGGCGCCACCGTTGATGACGTTGTCGGCGTCGTTGCCGATGAGACTGTTGATGTCCACGTTACCGGTCAGGTTGAGTTTCACGGTGCCCGTACCGGAGACATCCAGGTTTTCCAGGTTGGCAGCGGCGGTCAGCGTGGTGGCTTTGCTCGCGGTGGCGAGTTTGTTTTGCGTGTCCTGGCTGATGCGCAGGTACAGCGTGTCGCTGTCGCCTTCGCCTTTCTTTTCGATCACCGTGTCTTCGAGCACGGCGGTGGCTTTGGCGCCTGTGCTCTTGGCCAGCAGGTCGACGATATAGCTGTCGTTGCCGGCGCCGCCGAGCAGCTTGTCGACGCCGCCCGCCCCATCGATCAGGTTATTGCCGCCATTGCCGGTGATGACGTTTTTAAGTTCGTTGCCGATGGCCGAAAGGCCCGCAGGCGTTGAGCCAAACAGGGTCAGGTTTTCCAGGTTGGCGCCCAGGGTGTAGCCCACCGACGACTTGACCGTGTCGATCCCCTCGTTAAGCGCTTCGGCCACCACATCACCCACGCTACCGACGATATAGGTGTCGTTGCCCTTGCCGCCGCTCATGCTGTCCGCGCCGTTGCCGCCGTCGAGCACGTTGGCGCCGTCGTTGCCGATAAGGATGTTGTCGCGCGTGTTGCCAGTGCCGTTGAGGGCGGCTTTGCCGGTCAGGGTGAGGTTTTCGAGATCGCTGCCCAGCACGTAGGTGAGCGACGAAATCACCGTGTCGTTACCGCTGGCCGCGTTCTCGGTGATCGTCACGCCTTTGATGCGCACGTAGTAGGTGTCGTCGCCCGCACCACCACTCAACGTGCTGGCGGTTTTGCCGGGGTCGAACACGTTGGCCTGGGCGTTGCCGATCACGTTGAAGACGCCCGGGCCGGTGATCTGCACGTTCTCGACGTTGGCGAGGTTGGCGTTGGCGGTCATATCGATAAGCGCCGGCGTGGTCGCCGAGCCACCCTTGAAGGTGATGCGCAGGGTGTCATTGCCGGCATCGGCGAAGCCGCCCGAGGCATTGACCTGGGCCAGCTCTGCGGCGTTGTCGAGGATATAGGTGTCATTGCCTGCGCCACCGAACAGGCTGTCGATGCCCGCGCCGCCGTTGAGCACGTCGTTACCGTCGCCGCCGTACAGCGTGTCGTTGCCCGCCAGGCCGAACAGCTTGTCGTCGCCCGCATCACCACTGAGCGTGTCCGCCCCCGCATTGCCGGTGATGCTGTCATTGCCGCCGCCACCGGCCAGGGTGTTGGCGGTTTTGCTTGCGCCGGTAATGCTGTCGTCGCCGCCCAGGATGGCGTCGTAGGCCAGGCTGGCACTGTTGGTAAACACGGCTTGCGCCAGGTCATCGAGCATCTGCTGGGTAAACACGCCAGCGGTATAGCGGTGCTCGAAGGCCACGGTAAAACCCTGCTGAGTCTGGGTCGCCGCCAACACGTAGGAGAGCTTGTCCACCCCGCCAGTCAGCACGCCGCTGGTTACGTCGTAGCTCAAGCCACCCTTGCTGGTCAGCGCCAGGCTGTCTTCGGAACTGCCTTTGACGGGGCCGTTGACGGAGCCGTTGGTGGTGACTTTGACCGCTGCGTTGTAGGTCTTGATGGTGGTGCTCTGCAGCTCCGAGTCATCCGCATCGTAGGGCACATAGCGTTCCAGCCCCGTAAACGACAGGGTCGTGGTCGTGACTTGCTTTACCGAGCCAGCGGCCGCTTTAAGCAAGGAGCTCAATTGCTGATTGTTGGAAATCTGCGAAATCTCCACGGGATCGCGGGCGTACGGATTACCCGAGATCGCCAGCGTGCCCGTGCCCTTTACGGTGTCCGTGCGGTTGAAACCGTTGGACTGAGACAGCCAAGTGCCCGACTGCGTAACCTCCAGCCGCGTGGTATTCGCCACCTCGTCATGGGTCAGCTGCGTGCCGGTCAGGGTAAAGGCGGTCGTGACCCCACTGTTGGTGACGCTCAACACGGCCTTGGTGTCCGTTACCTGGGGAGGGGTTGCCCCGCC
Source organism: Pseudomonas turukhanskensis (assembly GCF_027922365.1). Taxonomy (GTDB): domain Bacteria; phylum Pseudomonadota; class Gammaproteobacteria; order Pseudomonadales; family Pseudomonadaceae; genus Aquipseudomonas; species Aquipseudomonas turukhanskensis. The sequence continues at coordinate 40,079 of NZ_BSFN01000014.1, read as the reverse complement.
ACTGCCAGCCTCCATGGCAGTGCCCACCACGTCCAACGCACCGACGGCCCCGGTGCCGGAGCCGAGCAGGTTGATAAGCTTCGTGGCAAGGCCATCGGCAAGCGTTGTGGTGTCACTGGTTTTGATCGTCGCCATGTTCTATCCCTGCCGTGGAGCGCGCGTGTGGGGTGAGCGGCTTGGCATCACTGCCTTGCCGCGTGCTCAGTCATCGGATCGGTTAGCGCTGTTCAGATGAAGCTGACATCGCTGGCAGCCAGCGTCGTCACGCCCACCAGCTTGATGGAGAAGTCCGCGTCCGGCGTTCCGCCACTGTTGCCGTACACAATCGTGTCGCCATTGTCGACCACCGCCCACAGCTGTTTGGCGCCGGTGGCTTGCGTAGCGCCGGTATCGAACGTCCAGCCCTTGAGGCCTTTAAAACTGAGCAGGTCTTCGCCGCTGGTGAAGTCGGTGATGATGTCTTGCGTGGTGTCCAGGCCCAGGTCTTTTAGCGAGGTAAAGCTGAAGGTGTCGCTACCGGCACCGCCGGTGAGGGTGTCGGCACCGAGGCCGCCGATGATCAGGTTGTCGGCATCGTTGCCGGTGATCACGTTGTTGGCGGCGTTGCCGGTCAAGTTGAGCTTCAGGTCGTCGGTCTGGCTGGCGTCCAGGTTTTCCAGGTAGTTGGCCAGCGTCACGGTGGTGACCTTGGTCGCCGCATCGAGTTTGGTGTGGGTGTCCAGGCTCGCACGCAAAATCAGCGTGTCATGGTCGCCCTCGCCTTTCTTCTCGGTGATGCTGTCTTCCAGGGCAGCGGTCGCCTTCGTGCCCGTGCCCTTGACGCTCAGGTCGACCAGGTAGGTGTCGTTACCTTGGCCGCCGGCCAGCTTGTCGACACCGGCACGGCCGTCGATTGTGTTGTCGCCCGCATCACCGATGAGGGTGTTGTTCAGTTCGTTGCCCGTTGCGGACGTGTCGGCCGCCGCCAGACCGGTCAGGGTCAGATTTTCCAGGTTGGCGCCCAAGGTGAAAGACACCGACGACTTCACGGTGTCGATGCCGGCATTGAGCGCTTCGGTCACGCTGTCACCCAGGTTATCGACGATATAGGTGTCATTGCCCTTGCCCCCGGCCAGGCTGTCGGCACCGCTGCCGCCGTCGAGAATGTTGGCGCCGTCGTTGCCGGTCAGCACGTTAGCCAGCGCGTTGCCGGTGCCGTTGAGGGCGGCTTTGCCGTTCAGGGTGAGATTTTCCACGTTGGCGCCAAGGGCGTAGGTGATGGAGGAAATAACCGTGTCATTGCCGTTGGCGCCATTGGCGTCGTCCTCGATCACGGTGGCGCCCTTCATGCGGACATAGTAGGTGTCGTCGCCCGAATAGCCGTTCAACGTGCTGGCGGTGTTGCCGGCATCGAGCACGTTGTCGGCGTCGCTGCCGATCACGCTGAATACACCGGTACCAGCGATGGTCAGGTTCTCGACGTCGAAGAGCACCTGGATGTCGGCCGGCGTGGCGACAGAGCCGCCCTTGTAGGTAATGCGCAGGGTGTCGACGCCGTCGTCCAGATACCCCGATACACCATCAAAGTTGACCCGCTCCAGATCCTGGGCATTATCGATGACATAGGTGTCGTTACCAGCGCCGCCCACCATCACATCGACACCGGCTCCGCCATCGAGCACGTCGTCGCCATCGCCGCCAAATAACTTGTCATTGCCGCTCAGGCCGAACAATTTGTCGTTGCCTTCGTCGCCGTACAGCTCATCGGCCGCAGCCCCACCGGTAACGCTGTCGTTGCCGGCACCTGCTTCGATGTAGTTAGCCTTCTTGGCATCACTGGTAATGGTGTCGTCGCCGCCGAAAATCGCCGCTTTGCGCGCGGCATAGGTGTCGGCGAAGGCACCGGTGGCAAAGGCAGCCTCAGCCAGGGCGTCGAGCATGTCGGCGGTGAACGCACCACCGGTGTAACTGTTACTAAACGCCGGTATGACAAGGTCGTTGGAGCTGGTTGTCTTGGCGGTATAGGTCAGCTTGTCCAATGCGCCGGAAATCGAGCCGGTGCCGAGGTCATAACTCAAACCACTGGCACTGGTGAGGCTGATGTTTTCCTGGGCGGTGCTGTTAACGAAGGCGCTGGTGGACGTGAGCTTCACGGCGCTGGTGAAACTCTTGACCAGGATGCTTTGTTCGAACGTGTTGCCGGCGCCATCAACGCCGAACTGTTCCTCGCCGCGAAACGACACTGTGGTGCTCTGATTGGTTTTGCCCTGACCACCGTAATTGATCATTTGTTGCGTGGAGTAAGCCGCCTGTGTGACTGCCATATCGTCGGGATCGTACGGGTTGCCCGTCAGCGCCAGGGAGCCGGTCGATTTGTACGTGGCGACCGAGGTAACGCCATTGGCCGAAAGCGTGGCCGTACCGTTCAACACCAACTTGGAGGCCTGCGCCTGCGCCTGGTCTTTGAGATGGCTGCCCGTGAGCGTGTAGGTTATCAACGAGGTCAGGTTGGGTGCCTGTTGGCTAACGGTTTCAGTCATCTTGGTGTCGGTAATCGCGTACGGGTCCGCTCCGGATGCAGCGCCGTCAGTGGCCAGGTCCTTGCTGATCTGACCGAGTGAGCTGCCGACAGAGGTGCCGTTTTTCAGCAGGCTGGTCAGTTGCAAGCCGAGGTTGTCAACGACCGTTCTGCTGTCGGTCGTTTTGATCGTGGCCATTGTTCAGTCCCTGCTCTGGAGCGGTTAGTTTTCAGTGAAAGGTGCGATGGGGGCCGCGTGGGGTTAAGCGAACAAAACGTCCGATTCCGCCAGCGCTGTTACGCCCACCAACTTGATGGTGAAGTCCGCAGCCAGGCTGCCGCCGCTGTTGCCATAAACCGTGGTGTCGTTGCCATCGAACACCGTCCACAGCTGTTTGGCACCGCTGGCTTGTGTCGCCGAGGCGTTGAACGTCCAGCCTTTAAGCCCCTTGAAGCTGAGCAGGTCTTGGCCGCTGGTGAAGTCGGTGATGATGTCTTGCGTGGCGTCCAGGCCCAGGTCTTTGATCGAGGTGAAGCTGAAGGTGTCGGCGCCAGCGCCACCGGTGAGGGTGTCGGCACCCAGGCCGCCGATGATCAGGTCATCGCCACTGCCACCGATCACCAGATCGTTACCGACACCGCCATTGAGTGCGTTGCCACCGTCGTTGCCGGTGATGATGTTGTTAGCCGCATTGCCGCTCAGGTTGAGCTTCAAGGTGCCGGTGCCGCTGGCGTCGAGGTTTTCCAGGTGGGTGGCCAGCGTCAGGGTGGTCAGCTTGCTGGCCTCGGCCAGTTTGACTTGCGTCTCCTGGCTGATGCGCAGAATCAGCGTGTCGTGGTCGCCCTCGCCTTTCTTCTCGGTGATGCTGTCTTCCAGGGCGACGGTGGCGTTTCTGCCCACGCCCTTGGCAATCAAATCGACCGTATAAGTGTCGTTGCCAGCGCCGCCGAACAGCTTGTCGACATCGCCTCCGCCATCGAGGTGGTTGGCGCCGGCATCGCCGGTCAGGGTGTTTTTCAGCGCGTTGCCGGTGCCGCTCAGGTTGTCTTGTGCCGTGCCGGTTAGCGTGAGGTTTTCCAGGTTGGCGCCTAGGGTGAACGCCACCGACGACTTGACCGTATCGATGCCTTCGTTGAGTGCTTCGGTTACCACCTCGCCGAGGTCACCCACGATATAGGTGTCGTTGCCTTTACCGCCTACCAGCACATCCTCACCGCCGCCTCCGTCAAGAATATTGGCGCCGTCGTTGCCGGTCAGGGTGTTGTCCAACTCGTTGCCCTTGCCGTTGATGGCGGCTTTGCCGGTAAGGGTCAGGTTTTCGACGTTGGCGCCCAGGGCGTAGGCGAGCGAGGCGAGAACGGCGTCTGTACCGCTGGCCTCGTTCTCGAAGACCCCAGCGCCTTTCACCGCCACCACGTAGGTGTCATCACCCAGGCCACCGCTCAGCATGCTGGCGGTTTTGCCCGCGTCGAGCACGTTGTTCAGGTTGTTGCCCGATACGCCGAAAACGCCGGTGCCGGTAATCTGCAGGTTCTCCACCTGGGCCAGACTGCCGGTCATGGCGATCAGCGCCGGGGCGCCAGCAGTGCCGCCTTTGTAGGTGACACGCAGGGTGTCGGTTCCGTCGTCATCGAAGGTTTGCGACAGGTACGTGTTGATACGGCCAAGCTCAAGGTCGCGGTCGAGAATATAGGTGTCGTCGCCGGCGCCGCCGATCAGGTAGTCAAGGCCGGTACCGCCGTCGAGTACGTCGTTGCCGTCACCGCCATACAGGACGTCATTGCCGCCCAGGCCAAACAACAGGTCGTTGCCTTCATCGCCATACAACGTGTCGTCACCCGTAGCGCCGGTAACGCGGTCGTTGCCCAGCCCGCCTTCGAGGAAATTGCCCTCTTTGCTGTTGCCGGTAATGGTGTCGTCACCGCCCAACAGGGCCGCCTTGTGCAAGGCGACGGTTTCGTTGCTCACGGCATCGGCCAGGGCTTGCAGCATGGCCTGGGTGAAGGCGCCGGCGCTGTAACTGTCCTGATAGTTCTCGGCGTAGCCGGAGGCTTTCACCGAATAGCCGAAGTTGTACGTCAGGCTGTCCAGCACGCCGGTGAAGGTTCCGGCTACGGCGTCGTAGGTGAGGCCGGTTTTGCTCAGCAGAGAGACCGTGTCCACCACGCTGCCGGTGAATTTGGTGCCCCAAGAGGTGCCGCTTTGCGTGCTGTTGGCTGTCAGGGCCGCCGAGTTGATGGTGATGGTTTGCAGCACCAGATCGCCGTCGTTGTTGGCAACGTACTGCTCCAGGCCGACAAATTTTGCCGAACCAGAGAGCACCGCCTTGATGGTGGTGCCGTCGTCGCTCCAGGTGCCCGTACCCTTGGCCGTGGAGGTGTAACCGGTGACTGTCAGGTGGCCGGCGTCGTAGGGGTTGCCCTGGGTCGTCCAGGTGTCGACGTACTGGGTGCTGGAGTCGTAATTCATTTCACTGTCGTCGTCATAGCCCGACTCAGTTTCATGCGTCTGATCGACCAGCTTGGTGCCATTGGCCAGCACGGGGTCTCGCAGCTGGCTGCCGGTGAGGGTGTAGGTCGTTGTATGGGGCGCGTCGGCCAAGGGGTAGTCGACGGTCTGACTGGCTTGCTTGTCGGTTATCGAGCCGCCTTGCGCGATGTAGTCGCTGATAACGCGAAACGGCTCGCCGGCTTCGCTGCCGGTGCGCAGCAGGTCCACGAATTGTGAACCCAGGTCATCGACAAGCGTGCGGGTATCGCTGGATTTGATCGTCGCCATTTTCTATCCCTGATATGGTGTTTTATCGCCGAAACCTTGGCGTTACCCGCGATTTATTACTGCTTTGATACAACGGACCATAGTGCCATTACGGCCTTGAATGAGGAAGTGGGGTCTAGCCAAATAGTATGTCCCCTGCCCCCAGCTCAGTGACTCCAAGCAGCTTGATGGAAAAGTCTTCGGTAAGCGTGCCCCCACTGTTGCCGTAAAGCGTAGTGTGACCGGCCTCGACCACGGCCCACAGCTGCTTGGCGCCCGTCGCTTGAGTCGCCGCTGCATCGAAGCTCCAGCCTTTGAAGCCCTTGAAATTTAGGGTGTCTTCACCAACGGTAAAGTCGGTAATGGTGTCCTGCCTCGCTTCCAGTCCCAGGTCTTTCAACGAGGTAAAACTGAAGGTGTCGTTGCCGGCACCGCCGGTGAGGGTGTCCGCCCCCACCCCGCCAATGATCAGGTCATTGCCGGCGCCGCCATCAATGCTGTCATTGCCCGCACCGCCGTTGATCACATTGCCCCAGTCGTTGCCAGTCAGGCGGTTGCCGGCCGCGTTGCCGGTCAGGTTGAGTTTCACCACGCCAGTACCACTGGCGTCGAGGTGTTCCAGGTAGTTGGCCAGCGTCAGGGTGGTGGCCTTGGTGGCGCCGGCCAGTTTGGTTTCAGCGTCGTCGCTCAAGCGCAGCACCAGCCTGTCGTTGTCGCCCTCGCCTTTTCGCTCGGTCACCACGTCTTCCAGCGCCGCGATGGCTTTGGCGCCGACGCCTTTGGCGATCAGGTCGACGCTGTAGGTGTCGTCGCCGGCGCCGCCAAGCAACTTGTCTACGCCAGCACGACCATCGAGGTGATTGTTGCCGGCATCGCCGATCAGGGTGTTGTTCAGCGCATTGCCGGTGGCGTAGAAGCTCGTTTGTGCGGTACCGGTCAGGGTCAGGTTTTCCAGGTTGATGCCCAGCGTAAACGATACCGACGACTTGACCGTATCTATGCCCGCATTCAGCGCTTCAGTGACGACGTCACCCAGGTGGTCAACGATATAGGTGTCGTTGCCTTTGCCGCCGGCGAGGCTATCGGCACCAGCGCCGCCGTCGAGGATATTGGCGCCGTCGTTGCCGATCAGCACGTTGGCCTGTGCATTGCCGGTGCCGTTGAGCGCGGCTTTACCGGCGAGGGTCAGATTTTCGACGTCGGCACCCAGGGCGTAGCTGATGGCGGCAATTACGGTGTCGGTGCCGCCGGCAGCCGCTTCCACCACGGTGGTGCCTTTTACGTTCACATAGTAGGTATCGTGGCCGCTGCCACCGCTCAGGGTGCTGGCGGTTTTACCGGCATCGAGGATGTTGTTCTGGGCATTGCCGATCACAGTGAACACACCAGCACCGGCGAGCTGCACGTTCTCGACCGCAGCCAGGTTGCTGGCGACCAGGCTCACGGTAACCGGGGCCGCAGCAGTGCCGCCCTTGTAGGTGATGCGCAGGGTATCGCTGCCGGTATCGCTGAAGCTCTGGGTGCCGTCAGTGTTGATGCCAACCAGTTCCAGCGCGTTGTTGATGACATAGGTGTCATCGCCGGCGCCGCCAATCAGCCAGTTGCTGCCAGCACCGCCGTCGAGCACATCGTTGCCGTCGCCACCGTACAGGGTGTCGTCACCGGCCAGGCCGAACAGTTGGTCGTCACCTTCATCGCCGTACAGTTCGTCGCTGCCGGCATTGCCGGTGATGCGGTCATTGCCTGCGCCACCTTCCAGGTAATTGCTATCCAGGCTGCTGCCGGTAATGGTGTCGTCGCCACCCAGCAGCGCCGCTTTGCGCAACTCGGGGGTGTCGTTGGCGGCAGCATTGGCCAGGGCTTCGAGCATCTGCGCGGTAAACGCCGTGGCGGTGTAACGGTGCTCGTAGCCGTCGGAAAAACCTTGCAGTTTGGTGAGCTGGGTAGATGCATAGGACAGGCTGTCCAGCGCACCCGAAAGCACGCCGGTGCTGTTGTCGTAGGTCAGGCCGCTTTTGCTCTGCACGGCAAAGTTTTCGAGAAAGCTGCCGGTGAGCTTTGTGCCGAAGTAGGCGCCGCTTTGCGTGCCTTGGAAGGTGTAGTCAAAGGCCTTGATGGTGATGGTCTGCAGCGCCAGCTCGTTGTCGTCGTTAAGCAGGTACTGCTGCAAACCGGCAAATTTGCCCGACGTGGTGCCCACGGTTTTCAACGAACCATCGGCATCGGTTTGCGTGCCGGTGTATTGACCGGCGAGCGCTACCTGGGTGACGTCCAGCTGCGCCGGGTTATAAGGGTTGACCTTGAGGGTGGTGGTCTCAGTGCTTTTGGTCACCGAGGTGGACGAAGTTTCATCTTCGGCGAGCTCTTCGGTCTCCGAATGGCTCACCACCAGCTTGGTGGCGTTGGCGAGCGTTGCATCCTTGAGCTTGCTGCCCGTGAGCGTGTAGGAGGTACTCTGTGGCCCGTCTACGCCGGCAAGCTCGAGGGTTTGCGTGACCTTGCTGTCGGTAATGTTGTACGTCGCCGAATCTTCCGGGTCGACCACGGCTCCGCCACCGCCGATATAGCCTGCCAGTGCACTCACGTCGGTCGCGGTTTCGTTGCCGTTGTGCAACAGGTCAAGCAGTTGCGTAGCCAGTTCGTCTACAACCGTGCGGGTATCGCTGGATTTGATCGTCGCCATGAGCACTCCCGGACGTACTGAGGATGCGGAATTGAATGCGCTGCTTGGACGAAGCAGAAAGCGGCTTCGCTAAACGATACAGCGCTTGAAACCCTTGAAGTTGAGAGTGTCGGCACACTTGCAGCCAACTAAAGCGTCATTCCCGCCCGTCTGTCGATTACACGGCTGCCAGCGCCACCGTTGATCCGCCCGCCAAACAAAAGGGGCAACACGCGATGCGTATTGCCCCTTTTGCTCCAGCCTGTTTAGCGCTTCAGCGCATCGGTCACGCCAGCACGAAGTCGGCGCTGGTCAAGGGCGCAGTCACCCCGACCAGCTTGATGGCGAAGTCTGCAACCGGGGTGCCGCCGCTGTTGCCATAAACGTAGGTGTCGACACCGTCGGACACAGCCCACAACTGCTTGGTGCCCGTCGCCTCGGTGGCCGACGCGTTGAAGGTCCAGCCTTTTAGCGCCTTGAAGTTGAGGGTGTCTTCACCGGAGGTGAAGTCGGTGATTACGTCTTGCGTAGCGTCCAGCCCGAGCTCTTTCAAGGAGGTAAAGGTGAACGAGTCGGCACCGGCACCACCGGTAAGGGTGTCGGCACCCAGCCCGCCAATGATGACGTCAGCGCCGTCACCGCCATCAATGATGTCGTCGCCCGCGCCACCGTTAAGCACGTTGGCGGCATCGTTACCGGTAATTTCGTTACTGGCCGCGTTGCCGGTCAGGTTCAGCTTCAAGGTGCCGGTGCCGCTGGCGTCGATATTTTCCAGGTAGTTGGCCAGGGTCAGGGTGGTGGCCTTGGTGGCGCCGGACAGCGAGATCAAGAGGTCACTGTCTGCACGCAGAACCACGGTGTCGTGATCGCCCTCGCCTTTATTCTCGGTGATGGTGTCTTGCAGCGCCACGGTGGCCTTGGCGCCGCTGCCTTTGGCAATCAAGTCAACGATATAGGTATCTTCGCCCGCGCCGCCCAGCAACTTGTCGACTCCTGCACCGCCATCCAGCGTATTGGCAACGCTATTGCCAGTCAGGGTGTTGGCCCCGTCGTTACCGGTGGCATTGATATCGTCGCTGCCGGTCAGCGTCAGGTTTTCCACGTACGGGGTGTTGCCCAGGTCAAAGCTGATCGAGGCCTTGATCAGGTCGGTGCCTTCACTGGCGTCTTCGCTCACCACGTCATTGGCGTCGTCAACGATATAGGTGTCGTTGCCTTTGCCGCCGGTCAGGGTGTCCGCGCCGGTACCACCATCGAGAATATTGGCGCCGTCGTTGCCGATAATCTGGTTCTCGAGTTCGTTACCCGTGCCATTGATAGCGGCTTTGCCGGTCAGGGTCAGGTTCTCGACGTTGTCGCCGATAGCGAAGGACACCGAGGCAACCACGGTATCGACCCCGTCATCACCGTTCGCATCATCCTCGACCACCTGGGCGTCTTTGTGCGCCACGAAGTAGACATCATTGCCTTTGCCACCCAGCAACAGGCTGGCGGTCTTGCCGGCGTCGAGCGTGTTGTCCCGGTCATTCCCGACCAGGGTATACAGCCCGGTGCCCGTCACCTCGACACGCTCAACGTTGACGAGGTTACTCACGCCCAGATTGATAGTGGCTTGCGGGGTAGTGACGCCACCCTTGTAGGTAACGCGCAACAGATCGATACCTTCGCCAATGCCTTCCTCAATTAGTCCAAGCTCGGCAACGTTGTCGACCACATAGGTGTCATTGCCATCCCCGCCAATCAGCGTATCGATGCCGGCGCCGCCGTTGAGCACGTTGTCGGCGGCGTTGCCTATCAGGGTGTTGGCCAGGGCGTTGCCAGTGAGGTTGAGTTTGGTGGTACCAGTGAGCGAGGCGTCGAACGTTTCCAGGTTGGCGCCGAGCGTCAGGGTGGTGGCGGCGTCGGTGCTGAAACCACCGCGCAGAATCAGTGTGTCGATATCGCCAACGTTGGCGGCTTCGGTCACGGTGTCTTCCAGCGCGACCACAGCCTTGGCGCCGGTGCCTTTGAGTACCAGATCGACCTTGAAGGTATCGCTGCCTTTGCCACCGACCAGGGCGTCAGCGCCTGCTGCGCCGTCGAGGGTGTCGTCGCCGTCGCCGCCATTGAGGGTGTTCTTGCCGGAATTGCCGAGCAGGTTGTTGGCCAGCGCGTTACCGGTGCCGTTGATGGCGGCCGCGCCATTGAGAACCAGATTTTCCAGGTTGGCACCCAGCGTCCAGGTGACCGACGAAAATACCGTTTCACTGCCCTCACCGGCCTTCTCGACAATGGTGTCTTTGGTGTCATCGATAAGGTAAAGATCATCGCCCTCGCCGCCGATCAAGGTATCGGCGCCGGCACCACCATAGAGCTGATTATTGCCAGCGTTACCGGTGATCACGTTGTTAAGGTTGTTGCCGGTGGCGTTGATGTCTGCGGTGCCGGTCAGCGTCAGGTTTTCCACGTTGTCGGCGAGGGCGTAGCTGACGCTGGAGCGGACGGTGTCGGTGCCTTGGTTGAGCTGCTCGGTCACCACGTCGTTTTCATCGTCAACCACATAAATATCGTTGCCTTTGCCGCCGCTGAGGGCGTCGGCGCCAACACCACCAATCAGCAAGTCGGCGGCATCACCACCGTTAAGATGGTCATCACCCAGGCCGCCGTCGAGGGTCACGCCAACGGTTCCGCTCCAGTTGAGGGTGTTGTCGCCGTCATCACCGGTCAGGGTGCGGAAGTTGCCCTGCGCGTCGAAGATTTTGTAGGTGATGTTGCCGTCGTTTTCGGCGTTAAGGTTGTAGCTTTCCCACGCCACCGCAAAACCACCCTCGGCGGTCGCAGTGATGGCTGGGTAGAAGTCATGGTGGGACGACTTGGCCACGATCAGCTCGATGCCCACCTTGGCGCCATTCTTGTCGAACATTTGCGCGTAGACGAACGAGGTGCCGTTAGCGGTTTCAGTGTCATCCGAAGTGGCCCAGGTAACCACGTAGCCGCCGGTGGTCAATGCAGTGACCGACGACTCGCCGTAGAAACCGTTGGTGGTATTGACCTGGGTCTCAGCGCCCAGCTTGGTACCGGTTTCGCTGTAACGCTGCATGAAAATGTTGTTGCTCTGGGTTGTCTCACGGGTCCAGCTCACCACAAAACTGCCATCGTCCAGGGTGACCACTTCAGGGTTGTACTGACCGCCCGTGGTGCCGGTGTTTACCTGAACGGCCTTGCCGTCTTTGGCGCCCGCTTCGGTGAAGCGCTGCAGGTAGATTTCTTCGTTGCCTTTGGCGTCTTCGTTTTCCCATACGGCCACAAAGCCGCCGTTGTGCAGGGCGGAAACGCTTGGGTAGGAGCTGATGCCGGTGGCCAGGGCAACGGGCGTGCTGGTGTTTACGCCGTTGGCGTCGAATGTCTGCACATAGGCTTTGTCTGGCGCGCCGCCACCTTGAGTTTCCTCGGTCCAGGCGATGACGTAGCCGCCATTTTCCAGCGCAACGGTCGACAGATCCCAACGGTCGGCGAGGTTTGGCACCACGTATTCGTGCAGCGCAACGGAGCCTGCGTTCTGGTCGAATACTTGGGTGAACAGGGAGGACGAGTTGACTTCGGAATTCACCGTCCAACTCACCACAAACCCATCATTGAGCGCCGACACCACCGGCTCCACGGCCGAGCCGGTGCTGGCGAGAATATCGTCGGACAGCACCTGATCGCCGTTGCGATGTTGAACGCGAATGCCCGTGTCCTGCTTCCAGACGATTACTTGAGTGCCGTCGGCCAGGGTGGTGATGGTCGGCGGTTCGGAGAGGGTGTTGTAGTCGTCTTCCAGCTTGGCCGTGGTGTCGTGCACGGTGATTGTGCCGTCGGCATACTGGAATTTCTCGATGTCGCGGAACACGTCGTAGCCATCGGTACCGCTGGTGTCGTCCATGCCCAGGTTAATGCCAGGGGTTACTTCGAATGTGTAATCAGCCATGTTGCCGGTGGCAATAACGGTATCAATACCATTGCCGCCGTCGATGTAATCATCGTCAGCGCCGCTTTTATAGATGTCTGCACCATCAAGGCCATACAGCTCGACGGGGCTGGTACCGGTCCAGGTGATATCGCTGGTGCCCTCAAGCAGTTCGAGCACGCTGACCAGAACCGGCGGAGCGACTGAGTCATCAAAGTATTCGTAGTAGCTCAGAATGGAACCATCGCCGGTAAAGGTGATTTCCTCCCCCAACGCCGCCGTAACGACGATGCTCGGATCAGCCTTTTCAGCAATTAGAAGCGTGCCATCAACGTGACGACTGAAGGTATAAAGCGCCTGATTACCGCTGACTGAGGTGGGCATAGTCCATTCCTGGCTAGTTGATCCCGACACTCACAGGAGTCCTTTCTGTGTAGGCGCACATGATGTCGAGAAAATGCTGATTGGTAGCCGGACGGATATGTGTCAGGCCCGACACTTCTACCAGAGGCCAAAAATACTGGCAATCGGCCATTTTTTCGGCGCGACATGTGGCAATGGCCAGTAGTTCCCTAAGCAATTAACAGATGTGAACTGCATCACATTTCTCTAGCCGACAAACAAAAAGGGCAACCCGCGTAACGGATTGCCCTTTTGGCTACAGCATCGGTTGGCGGTTTATGCCAGCACGAAGTCGGCACTCGCCAGGTTGGTCACACCTGCCAGCTTGATGGAGAAGTCCGCGTCGGCGCTGCCACCGCTGTTGCCGTAGACGATGGTGTCGCCGTTTTCGACCACCGCCCACAGCTGCTTGGCACCTGTAGCTTGATGGTCTTCACCTACTACACCGCTGAACGTCCAGCCTTTCAGAGCCTTGAAGTCCAGATGGTCAGTGCCGGACTCAAAGTCGGTGATCACATCCTGAGTGCCACCCAGGCCCAGGTCCTTCAGGGAAGTGAAGCTGAAGGTATCAGCACCGCCATTGCCGGTAAGGGTGTCAGTACCCAAGCCGCCGATGATCAGGTCGTCACCGCTACCACCAATGATCAGGTCGTTGCCGGCAGCACCGTTGAGCGTATTGCCGGCGTTGTTGCCGGTGATGACGTTGTCCGACGCGTTGCCGGTCAGGTTGAGTTTCACCAGGCCGGTGTCGCTGGCGTTGACGTTTTCCAGGTAGTTGGTCAGGGTCAGGGTGGTGGCCTTGGCTGTGGCGAGCTTGGCCTGCGCATCGTCGCCTACCTGCAGATACAGGGTGTCGCGGTCAGGCCCACCTGCCTTCTCGACGATGGTGTCTTCCAGCACCAGCGTGGCTTTGCTGCCGGTGCCTTTTACCAGCATGTCGACGATATAGAGGTCATTGCCTTCACCACCGATCAGCTTGTCGGCACCCGCACCGCCATACAGCAGGTTGTCAGCGCTGTTACCAGTCAGGGTGTTGGCCAGGGCATTGCCGAAACCACTCAGGCTGCCAGTACCGGTCAACGTCAGATTTTCCACAAAGGGTGTGTTGCTGAGGTTGAAGTCGATCGACGACTTGATGGTGTCCACACCGCCACCGTCCACTTCGATGACGGTATCGCCCGCGTCGTCGACGATATAGGTGTCGTTACCCTTGCCGCCGATCAGCCTGTCGGCGCCCGCGCCGCCGTCGAGGATGTTGGCGCCATCGTTGCCGGTCAGCACGTTGGCCTCGCCGTTGCCGGTGGAGTTGATGGCCGCTTTGCCGGTCAGGGTCAGGTTTTCGATGTTGGTGTAGTCGTTCAGGCTGGCAGTGAACGATGCCTCGATGGTGTCGGTACCGGCGTTGGCGGTTTCGATAACCTGAGTCGCCTTGCTGGTCAGCACGTAGGTGTCGTTGCCCTGGCCGCCGTTAAGCGTGCCGGTGGCTTTGCCCAGGTCGAGCCGGTTGTCGAGGTCGTTGCCAACCACGGTGAACACGCCGGTGCCGGTGAGCTGTACGTTTTCGACGTCGATCAGGTTGGCGTACTCATCGAGGTTGATCGTCAGCGAATTGGCTGCCGTGCCGCCTTTCAGGGCGATACGCAGGGTGTCATTGCCATCGTCGGTCACCAGCTCGCCGGCCCAGTTATTGACCAGCTCCAGCTCGTCAAGACTGTCGATTACATAGGTGTCATCGCCAGCCATACCTACCAATGCGTCGATACCCGCGCCGCCATTGAGCACGTTGTCGCTGTCGTTGCCGATCAGGGTGTTGTTCAGTGCGTTACCGGTAAGATTGAGCTTCAGCCCGTCGGTGAGCGTGGCATCGAACTCTTCGATGTTGGCACCCAGGGTGAGCGTGGTGACGCTGCTGGCGTTGGCCAGCTTGGCCACTTCTTCGGGGCTCAGTTGCAAGGCGAGGATGTCGCGCTCGCCTTCACCGGCTTTCTCGGTGACGGTGTCTTGCAGCGCAACGGTCGCCTTGGCGCCGGTGCCTTTGATGACCAAGTCGACCAGATAGGTGTCATCGCCGGTGCCGCCAAACAGTTTGTCGACGCCAGCACCACCGTACAGCCAGTCGTGACCTTCGCCACCGTTGAGGGTGTTGGCGCCATCGTTGCCCTCGATGCGGTTGTCCTGCGCGTTGCCAGTGCCGTTGATGGCGGCCGTGCCGGTCAGAACCAGGTGCTCCAGGTTATCGCCCAGCGTCCAGCTGACGGAGGCCTCGACTACGTCATAGCCGCCTTCCGCTGCTTCGCGAATCACGTCACGGTTGCTGTGCACCACGTAGGTGTCGTCGCCAGCGCCGCCAATCAGCAGGTTGCTGCCGCCCTGGCCATCGAGCACGTCCATGCCATCGCCGCCGAGCAGGGTGTCGTTGCCTTCGCCGCCGGTGAGTGTGTCGTCGCCGACGCCGCCGTTCAATGTGATGCCGGCTTTGCCGGTCCAGGTCAGGGTGTTGTCACCGCTGTCACCGGTCAGCGTTGTCGAGTTACCGTTGGCGTCGTATTGCTTGGCGTAGATGTCGCGGGCGTTGTCGTCGTTGCGCTCGCCAGCTTCCCAAGTGATCAGGAAGCCACCATCGGCGCTCGCACTGATCGAGGGGAAGTAGTCTTCGTCGTCGGAGGTAGCGACAACCAGCTGGTCACCAACTTTCACGCCGTTCTTGTCAAAAATTTGCGCGAAGAGCGAGGAGTCGCCGCTGTAAATTTCACGCTCATCGCTGGTGGCCCAGGCGACGACGTAGCCGCCGCCTTTGAGCGCGGTGATCACCGGGTCGTTGTGGAAACCAGTGCCCTGGTTCACCTGGGTTTCGCCGCCGGCTTTTTTGCCATCAGCGGTGTAGCGTTGCTGGAAGATATCGATGGCGGTGGTGCGCTCGATAACCTGGTTGCCGTCGCGGATGTCGTCGTCAGTCTCGCGGGTCCAGGTCACTACGTAGCCGCCGTCGGCCAGGGTTGCCACTGCCGGGTCGCCCTGATCGCCTTTGGTGCCGGTATTCACCTGGCTGGCCTTGCCGTCCAGCGAGCCGTCCGCTTTGAAGCGCTGGATGTAGATCTCCTCGCTTTCCTTGGCGTCGTTAACGTATTCCCACACCACCACGAAACCGCCGTTCTGCAGGGCGCTGACGCTTGGTTCGAACGCGCTCAGCGAGCCAGTAGCCAGCGCCACGGGCGCGCTGACAAAGCCCCCATCATTGGCGTAAAGCCGCACGTAGGCGTTACCCACAGCCTCTTCGTAATGCCCCTCCCCGGAGCCGTCCTCTACCCAGTGCTCGGGCGTCTGCTCGGTCCAGGCCAGAACAAAGCCGCCGTCCTTCACCTGAGTGACGCTGATATCGCCAAGCTCCCGCTCCTCAGTGACGGGCTGCTGCAAAATGCTGGTCACCGGCTGACCATCTTGGTCATACACCTGCATAACAAGTGCATTGTTGGCGCTCTGGCTGCTCCCGGTGACGATAAAACCATCGCGCCACGCGGAAACACCGAGCGAATCTTCGTCGAGCACGATTTGGCTACTGCTGGCTTGCTGCCAGACACCATCGCGCAGGATTTGCACCTGCACCAGGCCGCCCTCTTTCCACACCACAACCTGATCGCCATTGCCGAGCGTGGCGGTGGCTGGCGTTTCACTGGCGACCTGGGCGTCTACTTCAAGGTCGGTGCTGCCGTCACTGATGGCGAGGGTGGCGTCGTCGAACTGCACGTTCTCAATGCTGATCAAGGCGTCCTTGCCGGCCGGGCCGTTAAGGACTACCGCACCGTTCTGCAGACTGAAGCTGCTGTCGGCCAGGTTGCCGGTGGCAATCACGGTGTCGTTACCGTTGCCGCCATCGAGGGTGTCGTCGCCAGCACCGCCGGTGAGCGTGTCGTCACCGTTATAGCCTTGCAGGGTCACGGCGCCTGCGCCGTTCCAGGTCAGGGTGTTGTCGCTGTCGTCGCCGCTGATAACGGTGGTGATATTGCCGATGGAATTACCATTGGCGTCATAACGCTGGCTGAGCATTTCTGCGCCTTGGGTCTGCTCGGAGTAGCTATTGGCAACCCAATTGACCAGAAACTCGCCGTTATCCAGCGCCGTTACATTCGGTTCATAGGTGCCTGCCGCTGCCTTGACGAGAATGCTGCCGCCGATTTTCTCCAGGGCATCGGAATAGACCTGGGCATACACGGAATTGCCGGCGCCGCCCTCGAAGGTGGTCCACACGGCAACGAATTGGCCGTTGGACAACTGCGTGAGGCTGGCATCGTTGGCACCGGAATCGGTGGTGGGCGTCAACGCCTGCTCGCCGCCGACCGGGTTGAAGTCTTTATCCAGCTTCTGCCCAAGCAGGCCACGACCATAGCTCTGGTTGGGGTTGATGATGGTGGCTACCCACGTCATCAGATAGCCGTCGTCGGTGACCAGCAGCGCCGGGTAGGACGCGTTCTGGTACTGGCTGTCGAGGCTGGTCAGTTCCTTTGGCGCTGCGGTCGGCACGCCATTAGCGTTGAAGCTGCGCACTTCCAGAGCACTGTGGTAAACGGGGCCGTCTACGCCAGCGGTCGACCACTCTTTGACATAGGCAACCAGAAAGCCATCGTCGGTAAGCAGCACGTTCTGATCTTCTGCCACCGTACCTTCAACCGTGGCGCCGTTGATTTTCTGCGCAGCGCCGACTTTGGTGCCGTTAGCGTTGAACACTTGCGAGAACAGGTCACCGGTTTCGGTCCAGTCGCCATTACTGTCGTCTTCGGTCATCGCCGACCAGGTGACCACAAACTTGCCACCAGGCAGCATCGCGATCACCGCATCGTCCAGCTCCGCACCGGTGCTGGTGGCAACCGTTTGCGCCTTGGCGGTGGCAACGCCGGCCTTAGTGAACTGCTGAATCAGAATGCTGCTGGTGGAGTCGGTCGAAGCGCTCCAGGCCACGATATAGCCGCCATCGTCTTTGGCGGTAACGCTGGGGTCTTCGGCTTCGGATGAGGTGAGCGTGGTCTGCTTCACCAGCGCGCCAGCGGCATCGTACTGCTGCAGCAGAATGCCGTTTTCGGAGTCGTCGCTGTTGTAGTACTCCCAGGTGAGCACATAACCACCGCCGGTGAGGACGGTGGACGAAGGCGAACCAAAGGAGGTCGTGGACGACTCGGCGGCAAGATTATTGATGCTTTGAGACAGGTTAACGGTGCCGTCTGCGAACACCACGGTGAAGTCATTGGTGAGTTCGCGCACCACGTCGCCGTTTGCATTCAGAACCTGAAGGGTGCTGCCGTCGCGGGTGAAACTGAAGTCCGTTTGGTTTCCATTGATCGTGATGCTCATCGTCCCTTTCCTTGCAGGTCATACAGCAGGGCTTGCCGCAGCAGCCGCTGCGGCAAACGCCAACTTCGAATAGTTAAAAAAATGGCGCTGGTTTTGTGTCACAGGCGGGCTTTGTATCAGGCGCGTTACCTGCTGGCAATAGGCTATCTGAGTTATAGCCAGGCGTTCAGACCGGCGTTCTAGAGCGGATTCAGCGATAGACGGGGATGGCGGGACGCGAGATTTATTGCGACTGGTCGTCGTATGAGGGTGGCTTCGGAGCCGCCGCCTGCTCCGTAGATTCTGGATCCCAGCCTACGCTGGGATGACGGTGATGGCGGTCCAAACCGCCGTCATCCCAGCGCAGGCTGGGATCCAGAACCGTGCATGCAGACACAAAAATCCGAACACCCGAGACAGCCCATAAACCGTCCGGCGCGGGAGCCTTATGGCCAGGCCTGAACGAATTGCTCAAGCGGCAGGTCCTGCGGCGTACGCAATTCACGCTCCGGGGTACCCAGATACAGAAACGCAATAATCTGTTCGTTCTCTGCCAGACCGAGCCCCTTGGCCACACGGGCGTTGTAAGACAGCTCGCCGGTGCGCCACACCGCCCCAATACCCTGCGCATGGGCCGCCAGCAAAATGCCGTGGGCCGCGCAACCGGCGGCCAGCACTTGCTCCTGGGCCGGCACCTTGGGGTGTTCCTGCACGCGGGCGATCACCACCACCAATAGCGGCGCACGCAGCGGCATGGCCAAGGCTTTGGCCAGCGCTTCCGGTGTGGCGTCGGCACCCAGCGCCGAGGCGAACAGCTCGCCCAGACGATTGCGGTCACTGCCTTCCACCGTCAGAAACCGCCAAGGGCGCAATTGCCCATGGTCCGGCGCACGCAAGGCAGCGCGAAATAGCACCTGGCGTTGCAGGGCGTCGGGGGCGGGTTCAGTCAAACGAGGTGCGGAAACACGGTTGAGCAGAGCATCAAGCGCATCCATGGGGGGCCATCTCCTGAATAGGTACAGCGGGCATTCTAGTGGGTGATACGGAAAATAACCGCGCGGATTTAATCGCAGGCCCCGCCAGGCAAGAAACCACGCGCCTTGCTGCACAGGTTATCGCTAGAATGTGCCACTGCCCTTTCCAGAGCCTGTCTGCATGGTCTCACCGACGCTGCGCACCATTGGTTTTATCATCGGTATTTTCCTGATCACCCTGGCCATCAGCATGGTGGTGCCGGTGGTGACCCTGCTGATTTTCAACCGCGCGGCGGAGATCAATACCTTTCTCTGGTCCAGCCTGATCACCTTTCTGGCGGGCCTGGCGCTGGTGTTGCCGGGCAAGCCCGAGCATGTGCACCTGCGCCCTCGCGACATGTACATGCTCACCGTGAGCAGCTGGATTGCCGTGTGCATCTTCGCCGCCTTGCCCTTTCTGCTCACCCAGCACATCAGCTACACCGACTCGTTTTTTGAAAGCATGTCCGGCATTACCGCCACCGGCTCCACGGTGCTCAGCGGGCTGGACAGCATTTCGCCAGGCATTCTGATCTGGCGCTCGCTGCTGCACTGGCTTGGCGGTATCGGCTTTATCGGCATGGCGGTGGCGATTTTGCCGCTGCTGCGCATTGGTGGCATGCGGTTGTTCCAGACCGAGTCTTCCGACCGTTCGGAAAAGGTAATGCCGCGCTCCCATATGGTGGCCAAGTACATCGCCCTGGCGTACACCGGCATCACCCTGCTCGGCACGGTGGCGTTGTGGTTGGCCGGCATGAGTTGGTTCGATGCCATCAATCATGCGATGTCGGCCATTTCCACGGGTGGGTTTTCCACCTCGGACCAATCCCTGGCGCACTGGCCGCAACCGGCGGTGCATTGGGTGGCGGTGGTGCTCATGATTCTGGGTAGCCTGCCGTTTGCCCTGTATGTCGCCACGTTGCGGGGTAACCGCAAGGCATTGATCCGCGATGAACAGGTGCGCGGCTTTATCGGCCTGCTGCTCGCCACCTGGCTGGTGATGACGCTCTGGTATTGGGCGACCACCGACCTGCCCTGGTACGACGCCCTGCGCCATGTGGCCGTGAACGTCACCTCGGTGATGACCACCACAGGCTTTGCCCTGGGCGACTACAGCCTGTGGGGCAACTTCTCGCTGATGATCTTCTTCTACCTGGGCTTTATCGGCGGCTGCTCGGGGTCGACGGCGGGCGGCATCAAGATCTTCCGCTTCCAGGTGGCGTATATCCTGCTGCGCGCCAACCTGCACCAGCTTATTCACCCGCGTGCGGTGATCAAACAGAACTACAACGGCCACCGCCTCGACGAAGACGTGGTGCGCTCGATTCTGACCTTCTCGTTTTTCTTCGGCATCACCATCTGCGGCATCGCCCTGGGCTTGTCGCTGATGGGGTTGGACTGGATTACCGCGCTGACGGGCGCAGCCAGCACCGTGTCCGGCGTGGGCCCGGGGCTGGGGGAAGTGATCGGCCCGGCGGGTAACTTTGCCAGTCTGCCGGATGGCGCGAAGTGGCTGCTGTCATTTGGCATGCTGTTGGGCCGGCTGGAAATCATCACCGTGCTGGTGTTGATGGTGCCGGCGTTTTGGCGGCATTGACGGCGAATCGCGCCGGGCCTTCACCGTCGCCCCCGCATAGACGGGGTCCAGAATAGGCCAGCTAACATCGCACGTCACACCACACTGGGAGCCCGCCTTCGCGGGGACAACGGCGGTTCGCAGGTAGATCGCGACAGTATTCCCCCTACATCTGCGCGCGGTACTCACCCGGCGTGCTGTCGAACCAGCGGCGGAAAGCGCGGAAAAAGTTGCTGGGGTCGGCAAAGCCCAGCAGGTAGGCAATTTCCAACAACGTCAAATCGGGCTGGGCGAGGTATTGCACCGCCAGCTCGCGGCGAGTGTCGTCCAGCAATTGCTGAAAACTGGTGCCCTCCTCCTGCAAACGCCGCTGCAAGGTGCGCTGCGACAAGTGCAAGGCCTGGGCCACGGTGTCGCGCTTGGGTTCACCCTGGGGCAGCAAACGGCACAACAGTTGGCGGGCCTGATGGGTCATGCGGCTTTCGGAGAAACGCGCCAGGTATTCGCCGGCGAAGCGGTCGTGCAACTGTGCCAATGCCGGGTTGGCGCTGGGAATCGGCGCGTCGAGGTCGGCGCGTTCGAACACCAGCGCGTAGTGCTCGGCGTTGAATTGCAGCGGGGCCTGGAACACTTGCTGGTACGGCGCCAGGTCAGCCGGCGGCTCGCCTTGAAAACACACCTTTAGCGGGCGCAGCTCTTTGCCGGTAATCCAGCGGCAGAACGCCAGGGTGTAGGCCAGCGACGCCTCGGCGCTCTGGCGCGCCGGAATCAGGCGGTCGCCGTGGATGGCCAGGGTGAGCGCGTAGCCTTCGGGCAACGGGCGGAAGTTGAGGTCGGCGCCCTCGGCAATAATTCGCTGAAACCGTACCAGTCGGGTGAAGCCTTCTTTGAGGCTGCGGCTGGACATGCACGCATAGCCCACCACATGAAACGAGGCCGGGCGCACCACCTTGGCCAGGTTCAGGCCGATGGCCGGGTTACCCGACAACTGCACGGCACGCCCCCAGAGGCGGGTCATGCCATCCTGGGAAAAACGCGCGTCGGGGTCGGTCAAGGCCTCGTAGTCCAGGCCCAGTTCGGCAAAGAGCTGACGGCAATCGACGCCACCCATTTCCAGGCCATTGACGATGGCCAGGACCCAACTCGAAGAAGTCGTACGTTCGCTCATGCAGGAATTCTTGTTCTAGGTTCTTGTGGCAAGAATGGGTTGCCGCGCCAACGCGCAACGTGCGCAAAGATAACAAAGTGGCGCTGATTGTCACTGGCCCACGAAGACACTCGGCCTACACTTTGTTTCACCGTGCCCTACCTACAACCTACAAAAACAGGAGGTGTGCCATGAGCACGCAAGCCGCCGAACGTTTCACCAGCTTTGCGCAGTTCTACCCCTACTACCTGCAAGAGCACAGCAACCCCGTTTGCCGTCGCCTGCACTACGTAGGCAGCCTGTTGGTGCTGAGCATTCTCGGCTACGCCCTGTTCACGCAGCAGTGGTTGTGGCTGCTGGCGATGCCGCTGGCCGGCTATGGCTTTGCCTGGGTCGGGCATTTCATCTTCGAGAAGAATCGACCTGCCACATTCGATTACCCACTTTGGAGCCTCGCCGGCGACTGGGTGATGCTCAAAGACGCCTTCACCGGCCGAATTCCGTTCTAAACGCGCCGCCTCTTCGGCCAGGCGGCGTCAAAGACAGATTCGCAATGCTCATTGGCTGCAGCCAACTGCGCTTGCTCACCTCTTTTGCCTTGCCTGGCCTTCGCTGCGGCACGTTAAGAAGGGAATTAGTTTTCTATCCAAACAACAATAAAAACGCGGAGAACCCTGATGAATGCACACGCCCGTTTTACCCATATGAAAGACGGCACCGCCGAAGACTGGGCCATCATCGCCCAGGACTTTATGGCCTTCGCCAAGCAGTTGCCGGACCGCGTGATGACCCACCTCAAGCTGCTGGACGGCGATTTTGGTGGTTTTCCGGTCGACCGCCTCACCCACTCTCTGCAAACCGCCACCCGCGCCCACCGCGACGGCCGTGACGAGGAATATGTGGTGTGCGCACTGCTGCACGACATCGGTGACACCCTGGGCACCTTCAACCACCCGGATATCGCGGCGGCGATGCTCAAGCCCTTTGTCAGCGAAGAGAACCTGTGGATGGTGGAAAAGCACGGCATCTTCCAGGGCTACTACTTCTTCCACCACTTGGGCATGGACCGACTGCTGCGCGAGCAATTCAAGGACCACCCGCAATACCTGCCGACCATCGAGTTCTGCGCCAAGTACGATGCCGCCGCCTTCGACCCCGAATACGAGCACCTGCCGCTGGAGTTTTTCGAACCCATGCTGCGCCGGGTTTTTGCCCAGCCGAAAAACTCCGTTTACAAGGCTGCGACCGAACACGCCAAGTAATGGCATAAAGCCACCTGAAAGCCGCCGGAGCCCCTGGTTCCGGCCTTTCAGCGGGCGCTATTGGCGCTGAAACTTTTGCTGGTTATGATCCCCCACCAATCTAAAGCATGGCCTCTGTTTTGCAGAGAGCGAAGGCGTCCTACAGAGACGTCAGAAAATCAGCAGGGATCGTGTCAACGCTATGAAGTCAGCCAGTATCGAGCGCCCCATTGACTTACCGTCTTTGCCTCTTCGCGAGTACTACTCGCGGGTATTGGCCTACATTGCCATGGCCGCCAGCATTGCGGCCGGCACGTTTACCAACTACTTCGGCTACAACATCCTGTGGATGGTGCCCTACGCCCTGCTCTATCCCCATCTGGCGCACCACCTGAGCCAACGCTTCAAACACGACCACCCGCGGCAAACCAATCTGGTTCTTTTATTCATCGATGCGCTGCATAGCGGTGCGGCAGTAACCCTGCTGGGTTTCTCGGCGGTGCCGAGCCTGATGATCGTGCTGACCCTGGTGTTCAGCGCGCTGATCATCGGCGGCCTGCGCTACCTGGGCCTGGCGCTGCTGATAACCGTCAGCGCCATGGTGTTGACCAGCGTATTGGTGCAACCGGAGCTGAAAACCACCACGCCGACCCTGGTATCGGTAATCAGCGTGCTGTTCAGTACCTTGTATATCTGCATCACCGCTTACTTTGTGCACCAACAGGGCCTGCGGCTGGACGTCGCCCGTGGCGAAATCAAACGTGAGCAGGAAAAAGCCGCCCGCCTGGCGCGCAATTTGGCCAAATACCTGTCGCCACAGGTGTGGGAGTCGATTTTCAGCGGCAAGAAAGCCGTGCGCCTGGAAACCCAACGCAAAAAGCTGACGGTGTTCTTTTCCGACATCAAAGGCTTCACCGAGCTGTCCGAAGAGCTGGAAGCCGAAGCCCTGACCGACCTGCTCAACACCTACCTCAACGAAATGTCGAAAATCACCCTCAAGTACGGGGGCACCATCGACAAATTTATCGGTGACTGCGTGATGGTGTTCTTTGGCGACCCGTCCAGCCAGGGCGCCAAAAAAGACGCGGTGAATGCCGTGTCCATGGCCATTGCCATGCGCAAACACATGAAAGTGCTACGCCAGCAATGGCGCGCCCAGGGCATTACCAAGCCGCTTGAAATCCGCATGGGCTTGAACACCGGCTACTGCACCGTGGGCAACTTCGGCGCCGATACGCGCATGGACTACACCATCATCGGCCGCGACGTAAACCTGGCCAGCCGCCTGGAAAGTGCCGCCGAGTCGGGTGAAATTCTGATTTCCCACGAAACCTATTCGCTGGTCAAAGACGTGATCATGTGCCGCGACAAGGGTCAGATCACCGTCAAAGGCTTTACCCGCCCGGTGCAGATTTATCAGGTGGTGGATTTCCGCCGCGACCTGGGCGCGGCTTCCAGCTATGTCGAGCATGAACTGCCGGGGTTCTCCATGTACCTGGATACCAACGGCATTCAGAACTACGACAAGGAGCGGGTGATTCAGGCGCTGAACCTGGCGGCGGAGAAGTTGCGCGACAAGGTGATTGTTTAACAACCGCGCCCACTCTACCGGCATCCCCGCGCAGGTCCCTCACCCTCCAGCACTACGACCAGAGGGGATCCAGAATTTCCGCTGTGACGACTATTCTGGATTCCCGCCTGCGCGGGAATGACGGTGTTGGAATGTGGTTCAAGCGGTAGCTTCCACAACCTTCTCAGCGCCCACCTCAACCAACTCGCCATCCAACAACGGCTGCTGCACCAGAAACTCCAGCGCCGACGCCCGCCACGACAATTTCTGCGCCGCCTGCTCACACCGCTGCCGGTCCAGGCTCAAAGCCGCCAGACAAGCGCTGCGCAAATCCTCGTCCATCACCCCGCTAACACCCTGCTCCAGCACATCCAGCGGCCCCGGCACCGGGAACGCTGCCACCGGCGTACCGCTGGCCAAGGCTTCAAGCATCACCAGCCCATAGGTGTCGGTACGCGACGGAAATACCAATACGCTGGCTTCGCTATAAGCCTTGGCCAGTGCCGAGCCATGCTGGTAACCAAGAAAGCTGACCTGCGGATAACGCGTCTGCAGCTCCGCCCGCTGCGGGCCGTCGCCGATAACCTGTTTTTCTCCAGGAAGATCCAGGCGCAGAAAGGCCTCCAGATTTTTCTCCGGCGCCACCCGCCCCACGTAAAGGAACACCAGGCGCCTGGGCACCTCAACCGTGGCCTGGAAACGCCCCAGGTCCACGCCTTTGCGCCACAGCTGTAGCCGTTGCAAGCCCCAGCCCTGAAACTCGGCACGCAAGCGTGCGGTGGTGACCAACACGGCCTGGCTGGGTTGGTGAAAACGACGCAGGTAGGCGTACCCCCACGCCAGCGGAATCCGCGGCCAGCGGGTGTGTACGTATTCGGGAAAACGGGTATGAATGGCGCTGGAGAATGCCAGCCCGCGCTTTTTCAGCCAGCGCCGCGCGGTCCAGCCCAACGGCCCTTCAGTGGCCAGGTGCACGCAGTCCGGACGGAAGTTACGAATCGCTGCGCCCACATTCCACACATCCCACACCAGCGGAATTTCCGGGTAGGTCGGGCACGGCACATGGCGAAAGTCGGCAGGCGACAGCAGCTTGACCAGATGCCCCAGGCCACGCAGCTCGGCAATCAACGCTTGCAAGCTGGTGACCACGCCGTTTACCTGCGGCGACCAGGCATCAGTGACGATCAATATCCTCATACAACGGTTTCGCGCGCCGTGGCGCTGGCTGCCTCGCTGGCCATCGCCACGCCGACGGCAGCACCCGCCACGGCCGCCGCTGCCCGTTCCAGCTCGGCGATCTGCGCTTGTCGCGCCTGGTCATCGGCCAGACGATACAGCTCGATGCTGCCGTCCAGGTGTTCGATCAGCGCCGTGCAGCTTTCTACCCAATCGCCGCAGTTCATATATTCAACCTCGCCCATCTGACGAATTTCGGCATGGTGGATATGGCCGCAGATCACGCCGTTGAAGCCGCGCTTATTGCACTCATGGGCAATGGCTTCTTCGAAATCGCTGATAAAGTTCACCGCCGTTTTGACCTTGTGCTTGAGGTACGCCGACAGCGACCAGTAGCCGTAGCCATACTTGCGCCGCCAGTGATTGAGCCAGCGGTTGAGGGTGAGCGTAAATTCGTAGGCCGAATCGCCGAGAAAGGCCAGCCAGCGGTGGTAGCGGGTGATCACGTCGAACTGATCGCCGTGCACCACCAGCAGGCGACGCCCGTCAGCGGTGATGTGCTCGGCTTCATCCACCAGTTGGATATTGCCCAGAATCAGCTTGGAGTAACGACGCAGAAACTCGTCGTGGTTGCCGGTGACGTACACCACTTCGGTGCCGCGCTTGCTCATGGTGAGCAGACGGCGAATCACGTTGGTGTGGGCTTGAGGCCAGAAGATGCCGCTGCGCAGGCGCCAGCCGTCGATGATATCCCCTACCAGATACACCTTGTCCGCCTGGTAGCGCTTGAGAAATTGCGCCAGGTGTTCGGCCTGGCAATCCTTGGTACCCAAGTGCACATCGGAAATCCACAGGGTGCGGACACGTTGCTTGCGGCTGGGTTTTGCGAGCTGAGCACTGCTCATGGGGCGGCCTCCGGCAGGGTTTATCGGAGAGTGAGGCCCGGCGGTGACCTGCGTATTACAGGCGCAAGGCAAACTGATGACAACCCTTTCCTGCGACCTTTGCACAGGTAAACTGCGCCTCTCTGCCGAGGAGTTTTCCATGCACTCGATACTGTCCCTGCGTCATTACAGCGATGAGCTGATCGCCCATAGCCACGAGCACGCGCAAATCGTCTTCGGCTTGAACGGGCGCTTGGAATTCGAGGTGGAGGGCTATGGCAGCTTGTTGCGCGGCCAGCAATTGCTAGTGATCCCCGGCGGTTCGCACCACGCCTGCGAAAGCCGTGAGGGTAGCGACTGCATGGTGTTCGACGTGCCCGACAGCGCCTGGCTGCACAGCCGCCTCGGCAGCCACGCTGCCACCAGCCAACGCCTGCTCGACAGCCCACAAACCCTGACCCTCGGCACCTCGCAACAGCAGTTGCTGAGCTGGCTGGTGCAGAGCCCGATTCACGACCCGGTGATTGCCCAGCAAGGTGCCGCGCTGTTATTGGCGAGCATCGCCAGCGCGCCTGTACCGCTGGCCGAGCGCGGCGAACTGCCGTTGGCCAGCCTCGATAGCTATATCGACCGGCATGCCGCCCACCCGCTGCAAGTGGCTGACCTCGCACGCGTGAGCGGTCTGTCGGCGGCACGTTTTCACGCACGTTTTCTGCAGCAAACCGGGCAAACGCCCATGGACTACGTGCGCCAGCGGCGCCTGCAACACGGCCTGCAACTGCTACGCGATACCCAACTGGCCGTGGGCGAAATTGCCCAGCGAGTGGGCTACACCTCTCAGAGCGCCTTTACCGCCGCCCTCGCCCGCCACCACGGCACCACACCCCGGCAACTGCGCCGCCAGCAATAGGCTGACGACAATAACCGCGAGCCTGGCGACAGACAGTGCGAGCGGCGCTCCCTACACTGCGGCGATCGTTCAGCAATCGGGAGTGGGCAATGGCGACCATCGAGTGGCAAGACTTCGAGCGCGTGGAACTGCGTGTTGGCACGGTGCTCAATGCCGAGCCCAACGTCAAAGCGCGCAAGCCCGCCTACGTGCTGCAAATCGACCTTGGGCCGTTGGGCCTGAAAACTTCCAGTGCGCAGATTACCGACCACTACAGCGCTGCCAGCCTAATCGGCAAGCAGGTGCTGTGCGTGTGCAATTTCGCGCCGAAGTCCATTGCCGGCGTACGTTCCGAGGTGCTGGTAACCGGCGCGTATGACGCGGAAAATCGGGTAGTCTTGGCCACCTTCGAACAGCCTTTGCCTAACGGCGCACGCCTGGCGTAAACACCGCTCCTGCACAAAAGCACTACAGCACACCGACAAGGACCAGCATGAACCACCGCTCCGCCCTTACCGCTTTGCATTGCGGCGCCCTGATGTTCGGTTTCACCGGGGTGCTGGGCAAACTCGCCACCACCACGCCGAGCATGATTGTGTTTGGCCGCGCGCTGTTTGCCGTGCTGGCATTGGCGGCGTTTGCCGGGCTGATTGCGCGCATTCCGTGGCAACGCCTGCGAGCCAATGACTGGGGCCGCCTGACGCTGGGTGGCGTGTTACTGGCCGGGCACTGGGTGAGCTTTTTTATCTCGGTGAAGGTCGCCGGTGTGGCCATCGCCACCTTGGGCTTTACCAGTTTTCCGGCGCTAACGGTGATTCTCGAAGGGCTGATTTTCCGCGAGCGTATTCGCCGCAACGAAATCGTGCTGGTGTGCCTGGTGAGCATCGGCCTGGTGCTGGTCACCCCCGAGTTCAATCTGGCCAGCGGCGCCACCACGGGGCTGCTCTGGGGTGTGCTCTCGGGCTTGCTGTTTGCGCTGCTGTCGCTGGTCAACCGCGCCGGCTCCGGCAAGGTCGGGCCGGTGCAGTCGGCGCTGTGTCAGAACCTGGTGGTCGCCCTGTGCCTGCTGCCGTTTGCGGCGCCGGAACTTGCCAGCGTGTCGGCCATGAACTGGCTGTGGATCGCGCTGCTCGGCGTGTTCTGCACCGGCGTGGCACATAGCTTGTTTGTGGCCAGCCTGGATGTGCTCAAGGCGCGCACCGCCGCCGTGGTATTCGCGCTTGAGCCGGTGTACGGCATCACCTTCGCCTGGCTGATTTTCTCGGAGACCCCGACCGTACGGATGATGGCCGGCGGCGCCCTGATTATCTTCGCCATCTTTCTCTCGGCGCGCATGGGCGATGGCAAAGCCGTGGAGCCGGTGGACGCCCAGGCCGCACGGCCTTGAGCTAAGCAAATGTACCAAGGGGTTTACACAGGTTTTACCCAGGCCTGACACCCACGCCGCACCGGCACTTCGATAATGGACACCGGCCGCAAAGCGCCGCCAGACCTATCGGAGTCCCCACATGACCGCTTCACTGCCCCGCTCGGGCATCGCCCTGTTATTAGCCCTGATTACGCTGCCGGCGTTGGCCGGCCCTGGTGGCGGTCCGGGTGGCCCCGGCGGCCCAGGCCCTGGCTGGGGCGGCCCCGGGCCCGGCCACGGCCATGGCCTGCCGGATGCGGCGCGTGAACTGTGGATTGGCAGCGCGCTGTACTTCCTCGCAGCCGGCTCCTACTACATGTGGAACGCCGATCGTAAGGAATACGTCGTGGTGCAAGCACCGCAAACCGTGGCGACGGTTCCACCAACCAGCTACGACGTCATCGCCTACCCGGCCCGCGGCCAGACCGCCGACCAGCAGGCCCGCGATCGCTATGAATGCCACAGCTGGGCTGTCAGCCAGAGCGGCTTCGACCCCGCCAGCGCCACCGTGGCGCCTGCGCAAAGCGCTGCCGACTACTACCGCCGCGCGCTGGGCGCCTGCCTGAACGGGCGCGGTTACAGCATCAACTGATCAGTCTGCCGCTGGCGCGGCCCGGTCGTTATGGCCCAGGTCGCGCTGCGGGTCGATCACATCGCGCACGCGCTGCTTCAACACCTTGGCCTCGGGAAAACCACCGTCGGCCTTGCGCTCCCAGATCTGCACACCGTTGCAGGTAATCACAAACACGCCACCGGTGCCCGGTTGCAGGCTGACCTTGCCCAGGTCATCGCTGAACGTGGACAGCAACTCCTGCGCCAGCCAGGCAGCGCGTAGCAGCCATTGGCATTGGGTGCAGTAGGTGATGGTGACTTCGGGTTTTGGGGTCATGACGTGCCTTGGAAGAGGGTGTTCGGCACAACATTCTGGATCCCCGTCTGAGCGGGGATGACGGGAGCTAACTCCATTGCCCTCACGCAGGCGAGACTCAGAATGCCGCGGCGAGCGGTGTTCGAAAAACCAAACGCTTAAGCGATCTTTGCCAAGAGCTTAGAGGCTTCGCGTTTCTGCTCCTCATCACCCTCATTGATCAACTCATTGAGGATGTCGCAGGCGCTTTCCAGGTGACCCTGTTCGATAAACGCCAGCGCCTGGTTGAACTTGGCCAGGTTGTCGCGTCGCGCTTCCAGATGGTCCAGGTCACCCAACGAAGCGCCCTCTTCCACCAGCGGTTGGCTTAGGTAGGCGTCATCATCCAGCCCTTCGCCAAACCAGCCTTCGTCGTGGGTTTCTTCCACCACCATGGCAGTGTTCGAGAACGGGCTGAGCACGTCTACGGCCTGGCCAAGGTCGGCGGCCGGCTCGCCGTCGTTGCTGGCTTTGTTCGCCGCCTCGGCTTTGTTGCGGGCGCTGGCGGAAAACGGGCTGATCACGTCCCAGTCGGGGTCCAGGGAGAAGTCGTCGAGATTGAACTGATCGTCCTCGGGCGGCGCTGCGCTGGCCAGCGGCTGCACATCGTCCAGTTCCAGCACCACGTCGTCGAGCACATCGAACTGCGCCGTCTCGGTTTGCGGGCGGGTAAGCAGGTCGGGGTGGCGGGCCTTGAGCTGGGCAATGGGCGCGTCGGCATAACCGGCGTCGAGCAGAATTTCTTCCTCCTGCTGAAAGCCGCGGGCATCCCCCAACTGCGCCAATACTTCCAGCAGGCGGAAGCGAATATCGCTGCGCTGCGGTTCAGCGTCCAGGGCACGGCGCAAGCTGGCGGCGGCTTCACTGAAACGGCCGTAAGCGATATAGATATTGGCGCCTTCGAGGGTGTCGCTGGGAGTGCTCGGGCGCGGTTCGGCAATAGCGGCGGCTACCCTCGGCGCAGCCGCAACGGGGGCAACCTCGGCGGCCGGAGTGACCATGTCGTCCAGCTCAAACTCATCGTCATCATCGGCCGTCGGTACAGGGGTTACCACGACCACCGGCGAGGGCTGAGGCTCCTGGCGGCTGCGGCGCCAGAACAGTAAGCCAAGCAAGGCCAGCACGAGCAAACCGCCCAGGCCCCAGGCCACGCCGAGCCAAGTATTGGTTTCGGCCGGTGCCGGAGTGGGCGCAACAACGGCAGGCGGCAGTTTGCGAGCGTCGGTATCGGCAGCAGGGGCAACGGGCGGCTGGGCGTTGAGCTTAGCTTTAAGCTCAGCCAGCTCCCGGTCCTTGGCCGCAGATTGCTCCATCAACTGCTGCACCTGAACCTGCAAGTCAGCCAGGGATTGTTGCAGCTTGGTGTTTTCGTCCGCGTGTTGAGCCAGCTCGCTGTCCAAACGGCGCTGCATCTGCACGATCATCTCGGCCTGCGGGTCCAGCGGGGTGCTTGGCAATGGGACCGGCTGCGCGTCATCCACCACGCTCAAGGTGGGCGGCGGCTCGGCCGCATCGGTTGGTGTGGCGGCAACAGGCGCGGCATCGGGCAGCAACAGATTGGCGCCCACTTGCAGGCGGCTCATGTCATTGCCGCCAAAGGCTTGCGGATTGAGGGCGTGGATATCGTCCATCAGCTGTTGCTGCGAAGCGTTGCTGCCCTGAGCGCGCAGGCGCGTGGCGATGGTCCACAGGCTGTCGCCGCTGGCCACGACATAACGCTTGCCAAGCTTGGCTGGTGGCACTTCGCGGGGTTTGGCCGGTGCTGCCGGCGCACTGGCGCGCGGCTTGCTCGAAGCCGCCGCAGAAGCTGCCGGTGTAGCGGCAACGCTGTTGTAAGCCGAGGAATTTGGCGGGTCGAGCAGCAAGGTGTATTCGCGGTACAGCTGGCCATTGGGCCGGGCCAACTCGACGATGAAGTTCAGGTAAGGCTCGCGTACCGGTTTGCTCGATACCACGCGAATCACGCTTTTGCCGCCACGCAACATGGGGGTGAAGCGCAAGTCGTTGAGAAAGATGATGCGGTCTACGCCCGAGCGCGCGTACATGGCATCGGAGGCCAGACGCACTTTCATGTCGGCGGCGGTGAGGTCGCCTACTTCCAGCAACTCGATGTCAGCCACCAACGGTTGGTTGAGTGCCGAATGCAAGGTGATGTCGCCCAGGCCCAGGGCAGACACCAACCCAGAATACAAAGCCGAGCCCGAGGCCAACCCCAGCAATAAATGTCGAACCTGAACCATCGGCGCCTCCCGGTAACTACCGCTCCATGTTCACACCACCGCGCAAGTATTCACGCACTTCCAGTTTTGTGGTGCTAACAAAAGGTTTAGCAAAAGACTGAATGGGGGAGAAACATCCGTGTAGGCCCCAGCCTAAGAGTATGGTCACGTTTCGCAATTTGTGACGTAGTTAACCCGGCATTTGGCCATGATACGCAAAAGAAAGGAAAAACAGTCAAATAAATGGCAAAGAAAAGATGCACTTAGGGAATTTGAGACGAAGGTGTCAAAAAGCTTACAAAGCACACTGGGCGGGTGGGGACGACACTCTTGGTCTGCCCCACTACTTGCGGGAGTTAACGCTTTTCCAGATTAGCGAGAATGCGCGCATGTACTAATTGGCACTGGCGTATTTCGTCTTCATCAATACCATCAAACAACTCCAGGCGAAGTTGGCTGGAAATCGCTTCAATCTGTTCAATCAATGGCCGGGCCGAGTCATTCAGGCAAATCTTCTTGGCGCGACGATCTTCAGCCACCGCCTGGCGGCTGACCAACCCCTGGGTTTCCAGGCTGTCGAGCAAGCGCGCCAGGGTGGGCCCTTCTACGCCGACGCTCTGCGCCAGCTCGCGTTGGGTGGGTAATTCATCATGAAAACGCGCTAGGTGCAGCAGCACCAGCCAACGCGCCTGCGACAAGCCCAAGCCTGCGAGACGGCGGTCCAGTTCGGCGCGCCAGGAGCGCGACAGCTGGGCCAATTGCATACCAAAACGGTGTTGATCGGTGTGGGGCATAGAAGGGCTCGGCATCACAGCTAAAACTAATAATTAGCCAGCTAACCATAACCGAAACCAAAGTGGAAGACGTTGAGTTGTAAGACTTAGTACGTTCGTAGCAAGGAAAGTACCCACATCACCACTTGACGTACTGGTCCTCGACAAACCCCCATAAGCCATCAATTACGAGGGCTGGACGGCCATTGGGTCGCAACTCGCCTCGGAACTGTCCGAAAATCTGCTTGAAGTTACTGGCGATAAACCCGAGGTTCAACCGCTCCTTATGCAGGCCGCGGGCTTCGAAATGCAGATCGACCTGACCGTCGAACGACTGGATGCGCCACGCCGCCATTTCGTTATTGCGGTCGTAACTGAAGCGCACCGTGTCCACCTTGATAAGCTCGCCGTCGAGCCAAAAACAGTTCTCGGTAAAGCTGGTTTCATTTACCCCGCACGACAGATTGAGCCCCACCCGCTGCCCGCCTGCCTGGCCCGACAAACAGGCCCAGTTCCAGAAGGTTTCCGGGCGCATATAGCCGGCTGACCAGTCGTGGTGGGCAAAGGCATCGATGGCAGCGAGGTCGAAACGACCCAGCGCACTCTGCACACTGCCTTGGCAACGCACGCCCGCGACCTTCTGTGCATACACCCAACCATCGGTAGCCGTGGGCGTGTTCAGGCACATCGGCTGGAATGCCGGTTCCAGCTCATTGAAGGCAGCCTCGATGCGGGTGCCGTCGTCGAGCTCGACCGATAGGCGTTTTTCGCTGCCGTGGTTTTCCAGACGCAGCAGGTTCTTGCCGCTGCGCAACTCGCAAACGCCGGAATTGGGATGTTGGGAAAACCGCGTACCGATGCCCAGCGGCAGCTTGAACTGACGCTCGATCATGCGGCCGCTGGCCGGGTGAAACAGGTACACAAAACCGATACCGGCCAGGCTCAGGTTGGCCAGGGCGCAGCCGCCGATCAACTGGTCGCTGATCAGGCCGAAATATTGGAATTGGTGAAAGCGCCGCCATTTGGCCAAGGCGCCGCGCGGACGGCCCATGGGCGAGCGGAAGTCGAAATCGCGGTAGTTAACCTCACCAACCGCCTGAAGAAAAATGCCGAAATGCGGTTGGCCATTGGCCTGAATCAGACGGTCCATCGAATGCGCAGCTCCCCCGGAAATAGCCGAGGATGCTAGCACTGGGTATAACAGACCGGAGTGACGATGAGCGCCAGGGCAGGCGACAAAATCGGCCAGCCCGGCAACCACCGGGCTGATGAGAAACCGGCGAGCGCTTAGCGTCTGCGCCGTTGCGCGGCCATTCGGCGTTGCTGTTCTTCGGTGGGAATAGGGATGGGTTGCAGACGGGTAGTGCCCAACAGAACGGACAGTTTCCAGGCCAAAGTACGTAGCCACATTTTCATCGTTTGTTCCTCTCTAAACAGCGAGTGGGCGGTCGCCTCTTTATATGCGGCCGTCATCCTCGGAACTCAAGCGCTCTAGCCCAAAACAGTCACGCTGGCATACCACGAAGGCCATGCTTCCTAGGACTTACCCGACCTTATGATCAGATTACGCCTATTGAAAGCGATTGTGCTTTGATCTGTGGCAACCGCATGTTTCGCGTACAGCCCGGTGAAACATTTGGCTGTACGCTGAGAGTGGCACCAACCCAAGCGCCGCGCCACTTTCGCGCAGGGCTTAACGAGCGAAATTTGTGGGTTAGCCGATGTACGGTATGTCCTACATACTCGATAGACTCGCCTGATTGCCTTTGCCCACCAGGACTCTTATGAGCGCCACCGACACCAGCGCGCCCGCGCTCAAGGAAATCTTCAACCGCGAACGCCTGCGTCATATCGCCGAACAGACCCAGGCCGTGTATCCGGCATTCCCCGGCAAACGCTTTGTGGCCCTGGCCAGTGAGGGGCTGGATGCGCTGTCGGTGATGCAGCGAATGGCGCGTGTTAGCGAAAGCCTACACGCTACCTTGCCCGCCGACTTTCCCGCCGCCCTGGCCATTCTCCAAGACCTGGCCCCGCGACTGAACAGCGGCTTTGTCTGCCTGTGCCTGCCCCACTTTGTCGCCAGTTATGGCCGCGACCATTTCGACCTCTCGATGCAAGCACTGAAATACTTCACCTGCTTCGGCTCGTCGGAATTCGCCATTCGCCATTTCCTGCTGGCCGACCTGGAGCGCACCCTGCCCTACCTACACGCGTGGGCCAACGACGACCACGAGCACATTCGCCGCCTCGCCAGCGAAGGGCCGCGGCCACGGTTGCCGTGGTCATTTCGCCTGGCGCGCCTGCAAGCCGATCCGCTGCTGGCCTGGCCGATTCTGGAAACCCTCAAGGCCGACTCCAGCCTGTACGTACGCAAGTCGGTGGCCAACCACCTCAACGACATCAGCAAAGACCACCCCGACCTGCTGCTGAGCCAATTGGGAAACTGGTCGCCGGCGGACCCGCGCACAGCCTGGATAATCCGCCACGCCCTGCGCAGCCTGATCAAGCAGGGCAACCGCCGCGCCCTGGCCTTGCTCGGTGCGGGCGAGCCGGCGCAAGTGGCGTTGACAGCACTTGCCGTTACGCCCGAGCAGCTCCAGCTGGGCCAGACCATGACCTTGTCGTTCACCCTCAAATCCACCAGCGCAGCAGCGCAGCGGTTAGTGGTGGACTACGCCATCGACTACGTAAAAGCCTCGGGCAAGAGCGCCAGCAAGGTGTTCAAGCTGAAAACCCTCGACTTGGCGCCTGGTGCCGTGGTGGTGGTGAGCCGCAGCCAGCAGATCCGCGAACTGACCACCCGCAAGCACTACTACGGTCACCACGCAGTCCATGTGCTGGTCAATGGAGAGCGGCTGGGTAGCACGGGATTTGATCTGATCCCGTAACCCAAGCCCCGTCAGACCTTCAGCAAGCGATCCCGCAACTTGGAAATTTCGTCGCGCATTTGTGCTGCCGCTTCGAACTCCAGGTCGCGGGCCAGTTGGTACATCTTCTCTTCGAGCTGGCGGATGCGCTTGTTGATTTCGCTCGGCGAGCGCAGTTCGTTTTCGTAGCGCGCGTTTTCTTCGGCGACCTTGGCCATGCCTTTGCGCTTGTTGCTGCGTGAGCCCGGTACCACGGCGCCTTCGAGAATGTCCTGCACATCTTTCTTCACGCCTTTTGGCGTAATGCCGTTGGCCAGGTTGAAGGCGATCTGTTTGTCGCGGCGGCGCTCGGTTTCGCCGATGGCGCGCTCCATGGAACCGGTGATGCGGTCGGCGTACAGAATGGCGCGACCGTTGAGGTTGCGCGCGGCGCGGCCGATGGTCTGGATCAGCGAGCGCTCGGAGCGCAGGAAGCCTTCCTTGTCGGCGTCGAGAATTGCCACCAGCGACACCTCGGGCATGTCCAACCCCTCACGCAGCAAGTTGATGCCCACCAGCACGTCGAAGGCGCCGATGCGCAGGTCGCGGATAATCTCCACCCGCTCCACGGTGTCGATGTCCGAGTGCAGATAGCGCACGCGCACGCCATGGTCGGCCAGGTAGTCGGTGAGGTCTTCGGCCATGCGTTTGGTCAGTGTGGTCACCAGCACGCGTTCCTCAATGGCCACGCGTTTCTTGATTTCCGAAAGCAGGTCGTCGACCTGGGTAAGGGCCGGGCGCACTTCAATTTGCGGGTCGACCAGGCCCGTCGGTCGCACCACTTGCTCGATCACCCGTCCTGCATGCTCAGCCTCGTATTGGCCTGGGGTGGCGGACACAAAGATGGTCTGCGGGCTGATGGACTCCCACTCGTCAAAGCGCATGGGTCGGTTATCCAGCGCAGACGGCAGACGGAAGCCGTATTCCACCAGGGTTTCCTTGCGTGAGCGGTCGCCTTTGTACATGGCGCCTACCTGCGGCACGCTGACGTGAGACTCGTCGATCACCAGCAAGGCATTGGCCGGCAGGTAGTCAAACAGCGTCGGCGGCGCTTCGCCTGAAGCGCGGCCAGACAGGTAGCGGGAGTAGTTTTCGATACCGTTGCAGTAACCCAGCTCCACGATCATTTCGATGTCGAAACGAGTGCGTTGCTCCAGGCGTTGCGCCTCCACCAATTTGTTGTTGGCGCGCAGGTAATCCAGGCGCTCCTTGAGCTCGACCTTGATGTGCTCCACGGCATCCAGCAGGTTTTCCCGCGGCGTTACGTAGTGGCTTTTCGGATAAAGCGTGTAGCGCGGCAACTTGCGCAGCACTTCACCGGTGAGTGGGTCGAACGAGGCAATGTTTTCGATTTCCTCATCAAAGAGCTCGACGCGAATGGCTTCAAGGTCCGATTCCGCCGGAAAGATATCAATGACATCGCCGCGCACCCGGAAGGTGGCGCGGGCGAAGTCGATGTCGTTGCGGGTGTATTGCAGATCGGCCAGACGGCGCAGCAGCTCGCGCTGGTCCATGCGGTCGCCACGGTCCAGGTGCAACACCATTTTCAGGTACGACTGCGGGTCGCCCAGGCCGTAGATGCACGACACGGTGGTGACGATGATCGCGTCCGCGCGCTCAAGCAGCGCCTTGGTGGCGGACAGGCGCATCTGCTCGATGTGGTCGTTGATCGAGGCGTCTTTCTCGATAAAGGTATCCGAGGACGGCACATAGGCCTCGGGCTGGTAGTAGTCGTAGTAGGAAACGAAATACTCCACCGAGTTATTCGGAAAGAAGCTTTTGAACTCGCCATACAACTGCGCGGCCAGGGTTTTGTTCGGCGCCAGCACCAGCGTCGGGCGCTGCACCTGGGCGATGACGTTGGCGATGCTGAAGGTTTTGCCAGAGCCGGTTACGCCCAGCAGGGTTTGATGGGACAGCCCGGCTTCCAGGCCCTCCACCATTTGTCGAATGGCCTCTGGCTGATCGCCAGCGGGCTGGAAACGGGTCACTAATTGAAACTGCGACATTACTTACCTCGACAAAAGGCTGTGACGCAGCGAAAAACCCTACGTCAAACCTGGCGAAATGCGTGCAGACGTTATCGCCCCACGCAACCTTGGTCGCTATACTAGCGGCCCACTTGCGCAACCCCTAGCACCTGCGTTGCAAGGCGGTTGTTTTGGTTTACCACCCTCTTCTTCGAGCTCCCGCATCATGAGTTTGTTCTCTGCCGTCGAAATGGCTCCGCGTGACCCTATCCTTGGTCTCAATGAAGCATTCAACGCCGACACCCGCACCACCAAGGTAAACCTTGGCGTGGGTGTCTACTGCAACGAAGAAGGCCGCATTCCTTTGCTGCGTGCCGTCGCTCAAGCCGAACAAGCCCGCATTGCGGCACACGCACCGCGCGGCTACTTGCCGATCGAGGGCATCGCTGCCTACGACCAGGCCGTGCAAAAACTGATTTTCGGTGCTGATTCGGCCCTGCTGGCCGAAGGCCGTGTGGTCACCACCCAGGCGCTGGGCGGTACCGGCGCGCTGAAAATCGGTGCTGACTTCATCAAGCGTCTGCTGCCAGACGCCGTGGTCGCCATCAGCGACCCAAGCTGGGAAAACCACCGCGCGCTGTTCGAATCCGCCGGTTTCCCGGTGCAGAACTACCGCTACTACGACGCCAGCACCCACGGTGTAAACCGCGCCGGCCTGCTGGAAGACCTCAAAGCCCTGCCGGCCCGCTCGGTCGTCGTGCTGCACGCCTGCTGCCACAACCCGACTGGCGTGGACCTGGGCACCGACGATTGGCTGAACATTCTTGAAGTGCTGAAAGAGCGCGACCATGTGCCCTTCCTCGACATCGCCTACCAAGGCTTTGGCGACGGCATTGAAGAAGACGCCGCAGCCGTTCGCCTGTTCGCTAAATCGGGGCTGACCTTCTTCGTTTCAAGCTCGTTCTCGAAATCCTTCTCGCTGTATGGCGAGCGCGTGGGTGCGCTGTCCATCGTCACCGAGTCGAAAGAAGAAGCGGCCAAGGTGCTGTCGCAGGTCAAACGCGTAATCCGCACCAACTACTCCAACCCGCCAACCCACGGCGCCACCGTGGTCGCCTCCGTGCTCAACAGCCCGGAGCTGCGTGCACTGTGGGAAGAAGAACTCGGCGAAATGCGCGTGCGCATTCGCGATATGCGTACCGCCATGGTCGAGCAACTGGCGGCCCTGGGCGCAAAGCGCGACTTCAGCTTCGTAGCTCAGCAACGCGGCATGTTCTCCTACTCGGGCCTGACCGCCGAGCAGGTTGAGCGCCTGAAGAACGAGTTCGGCATTTACGCCGTCAGCACCGGCCGCATTTGTGTCGCCGCGCTGAACACCCGCAACCTCGGCGCCGTGACTCACGCTATCGCCAACGTGCTCTGATTCATTGACTGAAAAAAACCAAAAGGGGACGCCAGCTCACGCTTGACTTCCCCTTTTGAATCAGTAGGATACGCCCCGTTGTCGCAAGACAGCTGTTCCGCGATAGCTCAGTTGGTAGAGCAAGTGACTGTTAATCACTGGGTCCCTGGTTCGAGTCCAGGTCGTGGAGCCAACTTCAAAGCCTCAGTTTCGACTGGGGCTTTTTTATTCCCGTCGGACTCTCTCCGGGACGTCGTCCCAGGTTATTCGGCCTGCGGCCTCACCCTTCGGGTAGCGCTAAAGCGCATTCAGCTTCGCTGTCGAGTCCAGGTCGTGAAGCCAACTTCAAAAGCCTCGGTTTCGACCGGGGCTTTTTAATGCCTACGTGTTTTTGGCAGCCCCTTATAAAAACAACATCTACGTTTATGATGAGCGCCCGATTTCCTTTCAGGTGCCCATCATGCCCCTCGCGCAACTGATTACCCCCGCCGAACTCGCCAGCCGCCCGGCAGACACCACGCGCCTGGTGCTCGACTGCCGCTTTGCCCTCGACGACCTGGCGTACGGCCAGCGCAGTTACAACGAGGGGCATATTCCCGGCGCCGTGTTTGCCGACCTTGAGCAGCACTTGTCCGGCACCATCGTCAAAGGCCGCACCGGCCGCCATCCGCTGCCCAACCCGCAGACGCTCGTCGAGCAACTGCGCGCCTGGGGCCTGAACAACGACGGCGAAGTGATTCTCTACGACGACGGCCCCGGCGCCTTCGCCGCCCACGTCTGGTGGCTGCTGGTCTGGCTGGGCAAGCGCGACAATGTCTACCTGCTTGATGGCGGCCTGAAGGCCTGGAAAGAAGCCGGCCTGCCGCTGGATCACGTGGTACCGGAGCGAACCGCCGGCGACTTTGTGGGCGTTGCTGATAACAGCTTGGTGTTCAGTGCCGAGCAGCTCGAAATGCTGCTAGGCGACCCGGAGCTCACCTTGATAGATGCCCGCGCCCTGCCGCGTTTCAAAGGCGAGGTCGAACCTATTGACCCGGTGGCCGGCCATATCCCCGGCGCACAGTGCGCGGTATTCACCGATAACCTCGGCAGCGATGGGCGCTTTCTGCCCGCCGAGCAATTGCATGCCCGTTTCGCCGGCTTGCTGGGCGAACGCTCTGTAGACGGCCTGGTAGCTTACTGCGGCTCCGGCGTCACCGCCTGCCACAACCTGTTCGCCCTGAGCCTCGCCGGGTACCCGTTGGCCCCTTTGTACGCCGGCTCATGGAGCGAATGGATCATCGACCCGAGCCGCCCCGTCGCCACTGGCCTTTGACGTCGTAGGGTGTGTTACGTGTTCAGCCGGGGGACATAGGTAACGGGTGTCGGGAGACATAGGTAACGCATTTAGGCTTAAGGGCTTCATCGAATCGGGAGATCGAGTGATGCC
>NZ_BSFN01000013.1 GCF_027922365.1 Pseudomonas turukhanskensis | reverse complement strand
GGCTACGAAGCGCTGCTGCCGTGGAACTGCAAACCCACAACGCCACTTTAAAACGCAAAACCCCACCAGCGGGAGGTGGGGTTTATGGAGCGCTTACTTAGATATCATCGGGCATCATCGAGGAACGACCACATGGATGCAACAATTGCCTATGCTCTCCACAGCGCTCCGATTTTTGTATATGTGATTGACATGAACGCCGAAAAAGAGACATTTCTTGGGCTAACGGTGGACACTTGGACGGTCCTCATCGGCTTGGCTTCCAGTATCACCGCTGCGGTGGCTCTGCTTATGGGTTTCTGGCAGGCAAGAGCAACCCGTCGGCATAATATGTTAATGGTTCGCCCACACTTAGATCACAAACACGTTGAAAACAATGAGCAGGACACGTACCAATTTGAGGTGACTAACGATGGGGTAGGTCCCGCGATTATCAAAAGCGCCCAAATCTTTGTCGACAACCAACCTGTCAACGTTGACGAGGATGTAGTTGTAGGGGCCATCCTCGCATTATTCCCCGGCGTCCACGACGATGACTTTGGGCATGAGTCAGTGGGGATAGAGTCTTATGTAGCTGCCGGGCAGGTGATTTCACTGATGACTATCAAGGTTCCTACCCACCTAAGGGCCGAAGACGTCAGAAATGAGGTTGCACGGCGCACATATATCCTCGCCACGTACGAATCTATATATGGCGAACTATTTAAGTATGACTCGCGAGATTAGATTTCTGCCACAACTAATTCAAATTGGCGACTTTACAGAGAGTCTTATTAAGTTAGAACGCTATTTGCTTTCGGGTACGTCGAAACAATACAGACCAGCCCTAATTCCAAGTGCTAAGTCATCCGGCCAATGAAACAATCAGCGAACATTGGGACCAAGAATGAGCGACATGCAAAAAGCGACCGCCGCCTTGCGACTCGCCAACAAGGTGGTGTTCTTTACAGGTGCAGGAATTTCGGCTGAGAGCGGCATACCAACGTTTCGAGATAAGCTCACAGGGCTCTGGAAAAAATATAATCCTGAGCGCTTAGAGACGGCATCTGCGTTTCGTGAGAACCCGTCTTTGGTCTGGGGCTGGTACCTGTGGCGACGACATCAAGTAAGCCAGAGTCAGCCGAATTCGGCTCATTTCTCAGCCCCCCGCCTTGCCCTTACAGGGCGGCAAGTTGCGGTTATAACCCA
Organism: Pseudomonas turukhanskensis; assembly: GCF_027922365.1. Taxonomy (GTDB): domain Bacteria; phylum Pseudomonadota; class Gammaproteobacteria; order Pseudomonadales; family Pseudomonadaceae; genus Aquipseudomonas; species Aquipseudomonas turukhanskensis. The sequence continues at coordinate 135,311 of NZ_BSFN01000013.1, read as the reverse complement.
GAATATCGACGACTTACACGAACGTGCCGGCTGCGAAGAAATTGTACATCTACATGGAAGCTTGTCGCAGCCGAAGTGTTTTGCATGTCATAGAGGTGCTGAGCTAACCCTCGAAGAGGCCCAGATACCTGAAGAGGGTGCGATGATAGAGCCTCCTCGCTGTAAACGTTGCAACGGTAGGTTAAGACCCGCTGTGGTGTGGTTCAGAGAAAATCTACCTGCGGGCGCGTGGAAAGAAGCGATGAGATTGGTGAAAAATTGCGACGTTTTGATATCAGTTGGGACTTCTGGTGTCGTGATGCCAGCGGCAAACATTCCCGAGATTGCCTTAGCCGCCGGAGCTACGGTAATTCATGTAAATCTTATAGATGTCTCGCTAGGTGGCACTAAAGAATTGATGCTGATTGGTAAAGCGACTGTAGTGCTATCCGAGTTATTGAATTCGATACAGCACCTAGCGGCTCCAGGAAAAGCTTAAAGCTCGTCGCCCCGAGCTCTCCGACGAGGGGCCGGATCCGGGGTTCAATTCGGACGAAGCGAAATACGCAAATGAGCGGTTCTCCAATTGCCAGCGCCAACCGATGACACACGCTCACTTTTACAGTTAGCAATGGTCGCCGTAGAGCGGGTGTTTCGACCTGGCGTCGCTTACAGCAATATCTGCGAAGGAAGTGGCTACTGAGCAAAGTCCTGGGAGATGTTGTTCAAAATCCCAAGTCACGTGCTCCTCACCAATACGATGCAACTCGTCCATACAGCATAAAGTTTCTCTGTGCATGCATGGTAGGAGATTTCATCCAAGATCGGACGGCTCATAGCGCGGGCGATCGGCCGCAGCCAAAAACAAAAAACCGAGCATGAGCTCGGTTCTTATTAAAGGGGCGGTGGTTTAACTACGCCCAGGCAGATGCTATCTGCGCATCAATGATGCGCTTTCTGCGTCGGATGCGCTCGAGCCGTGGCTCAAATCGTTTGTCGACGGTATTTGTGCGGCCGAGAGTGCGAGCGATAGCGAGTCTCACGCTGGGTAGTAGAGCGTGGGGACCTCCCGCGGGTCCTTTTCAAAGCACTCATCTTTAGAAGGTGCCTTCGAGGGCCGGCTTGTCGATTCCGCACCTGGGAAGATGGCAGAGGGGTTGGCAATGCGATGATGCGAATCGCCAAAAAAACAGTGGTTTGCGCTTCACGGAGCCGCTGCAGGAGCGCGCCTCGCGGCGAGGGCTGCAGTCGATCGCCAGCTCGTGGTCGATGTGACGGTGGAGTATCTCGACGCGCTTCGGACTGTTTTAAGTTCCGTAATCTCCGCAAAGTTGCCTGAGAGCTCCAATAAAGGTGGGCGCTTGCGGCCTGACGTCTAGTTTTGGCGAGAGATAAAATGGGGGGCTACCCCGTGTGTTCAGGCGACAACATCTCGCGACCGGCTATTGGTAAGGCCATCCCGGTAAGGCTGCCCAAAAACATTCGCTAGCGTCACAATGCTGCAGATAGTTAGTGCGTAAGCGAACACTTGGATACCCGCCGGTTGGGATGTGTAACCGATCAGAGTATGTAGCACTTTGCTTAGAATGCTGTTGTCCGTTAGCAGCCAGGAGCTATCCCATAATGTATCGCCAAACGAAGGCAACAAGTCAGCGGCAACAAGAAATCCCACGCACTGGCTCGCCATTCCAGCGGCAAGAAGAATGATCAGACCGTTCGTGACTTTGAACAAATGGCGCATTGCAACCCGCAGCAGGCCAAAGTAAATGGCTGCTCCGGCAATTGCACCACTAGCAATACCCAACAAACCACCAGTCAACATCTGCGCTGTTTGGCCTGAATCTCCAGCGACGATCCCATAGAGAAATAGAACTGTTTCGGAGCCTTCCCTTAAGACAGCTACGCCAATGACGACCGCAAGTCCAGTAAGTGGTTTCTGACCACTAGAAACAGCCTGCCCCATCATATTCAATCGCATGGACATTTCACGCCCATGTCTTGCCATCCATATGCTATGCCAAGCCAGCATAAACACGGCAAGCAGCGTAACCGCTGCATTGAATACCTCTTGCCCCATGCCGGAAGCCCACTCGCTGATTTCTTCGGCAAATACAGCGACCAGACATCCACCAAGCACCCCACCAAACGAACCTACGCAAATCCAGAAGCTTCGACGGGGCACACCTTTTGTCGCAGCCAAAACGATGGAAATCACTAATGCCGCTTCAAGGATCTCGCGGAAAACGATGAGTGCTGTGGATAGCATGGGGCGGACTCCGCGGAACTACTTGGCGATCAATTGAGTTTTAGACGCATCTTCGTGGTATTCGTCGTAAAACTCATAAGTGCCTGCTTTTAGCGGGCCAATGAAGAAGCTTGCGGTCTTGCCACCAGCAACTAATTTACCGCCTTTAATATCGTCGCTAGTGAACTCGGCCGTTGTCTGATCTTGATTGTGCAGGGTGATTTTGATCTTGGTGTCTGCCGGTACCGTCAACGGAGCAGGCGTGAATTTATGGTTTTGAACCGTCAGCTCAAACGAATTGTCGGTGGCTGATTGAGCCATCGCGGCGCATGAAGCAAGTACCAGAGCAATTGGCAGGCGAGTAATACGAAATTGCATACGACTGATTCCTTTTCTTATGGTTTTTGAAATATGCACTCCTGCATGTAAAAAAAATGTTGAGCGAGGCTAGTGGAGGTTGGAATTGTTGCCGCCATGGCCAGGACGAGAAGAGACACCCCTAGCGTGCTAGTGGTTTTGCTCTACTCCATTTACTTTGTTTTAAGGAATAACCCTGCGGATGCTCAATGTTACGCAGGTGCCCATCCCCTGCTGACTGGTAACGGTCAGAGCCGCCCCCAGTTGCTCAGCAATGCGCTGGCAATGGGCGAACCCTAGGCCGAACGACTGGCCTTGAACCCGCGCGGTGTCTGCGCGAAAGAACACATTGCCCAACTGCTCAGTCTCGGTTAACGACATGCCAATACCTTCATCGATGACGCGAATGCGGACGGTCTGGTCGTCAAGCACCGCGGCGCCTAGGCTTACCTCGGTACCGCTCTCGCTGTACTTGATGGCGTTATCCAGCAGGTTGCTTAACAGCACCTCCCATTGTTCTGAGGTGCCGGGTACCTGAACATCATGGTTTTCGAGCAGCGTGAGTGATAGGCGAATGCCTCTCTCATGAGCCGTTTTCTGCCAACGTGCAGCTGCTTGCCGCATGCTGTAGGCCAATGCTGTGCTGGTGGTGGCAAAGACCGGGGAGTGGTCCAGTAGGGCCAGATCCAATAGGCCCAGCGAAAGTCGTTTTAACACCTGCATTTCAGCGAGCACATCCCGGCACGTGTCAGCGTAATCCTCAGCACTCCGCGGGTTGGCCAAGATAACTTCCAGAGCTGCGATAACGGCAGCAATCGGGGTTTTTAATTCGTGGGAGGCATTGGCAATGAAAAGCCGCTGACTCTCTAGAAGTCCTTGAACCGACCGCTCCATTTGTCCATAACTGTCGAACAGCAGTTTCTCTTCTGCCGAGTGTGGGGCGAATAGCATCGGTCGGGTGAAGGCTGGGGGCTTGAGGTCACGTAGCTGGCGTGCAAAGCCGCGCAAATTGCGGGTCGAGATGGAAACCACGATAAAACTACTCGCTGCGGTCAATACCAAAATGCCTAGAGCCGCAAACGCGCTGAGTCGTCTCACCTCCGTGATGCCATCCAAAGCCGGTTGAGCATTCAGGGCGACCGAAAGCGTAGCGGTTTGAGTAGCGCCCGGAGGACCTCGCTCAAAACTAATTTTTTGCGCTAGCCAATGCTCGTAGCCCACAACAAGCAAGGTCGGTTTCTCCTCGGCGTCGAGGCCTCGCACCATCGTGCCGTTGAGCTTGTTTCGGAGCGCCGGGGTGGGCCCCTCGCTTTCAAATTGCAGTTCGCTACGGGCGGAACTGCGCAACGCGAAATATATGTTTTGGTCATGGTCCAATTCGGCGGCAAACTCGCCGTTGCGTTGGTAGAGCAACCGATCGCCTTGCGACTGAATCAGCGATTCGATTACGTCTGATTGTGTATCGAGACGATGGCGCAGCTCCTCCAGGCGACTGTTTTCCACCCAGTGGCCAAGCCAGAGAAACCCCACTAGCAGTACCGACGCCTGCACCGCCACTAGGACGATACTAAGCTTGATGTTCAGTGCTAGGTCACGCCACACGCAGGATGAACCCCTTGCCACGCACGGTAGCGATTTCTACATCGGAATGGCTCAACTTGCGTCGTAGGCGGTTGAGGAGCACATCCACACTGTTGCTATCCGGTTCCTGATCAAAGGGGTATAGCAAACTGACAATGGCGTGACGACTCACAACGTGCCCGGCTTTGCCGACCAGTGCCTGTAGCAGGTCGTATTCCTTGCCGGTCAGTTCTACCGGCTGCCCGGCGATAAAAACCTTCAGAGTATTCAGTTCGAGGGTCAGGTTGCCGCAGTCCAGCGTTGATGCACCTCGGGCAACCGAACGGCGATAAAGGGCATTGAGGCGCGAGATTAATTCGACCATCTCGAAAGGCTTGGCCAGGTAATCATCTGCCCCTGTGTCTAAGCCCTGAACACGGTCATCCACTGCGCCCCTGGCCGTGACCATGATGACCGGGACGTTGTTACCCTTGCTGCGCAGGCGCTGCAAAACTTCCAAGCCCGAAAGCTGCGGCAGCATCCAGTCGAGCACCACTACGTCGTATGAGCCGGCCTCGAGAAAGTACCAAGCTTCTTTGCCGTCTGCGCCCCAATCGGCGGTCCAGCCGGCTTCTTCAAGCCCGCGTTTAAGGCTTTTACCTAGTAGCACGTTGTCCTCTGCAATCAGGACTTTCATCACGTTGATCCTTCGTTTTGAGAGCCGCCGCCAGGCATTGATTGCACGTTGGGCCGCCTGTTGCAAGCCAAGCGCCGTGTGAGTTTGCTTCGTTAATAAACGGTTAACTCGAAGGGTCATAGAGTGCTTCGCACTGGCGCATCTACGGCACTAATCCGTCCCCTTGGCGCCGCAACCCGGACAGAACTATGTCAATCACAAAACGTCGTATCAGCTTTATTCTGGTCGCAGGCTTACTGGCTTGCCTGGTGGCCAGCACATTTCTACCCCTGGCCGCCAAGGTGCGATTTGGCCTTGAGTTTCGCGGTGGTTACGAAATTTACTACGTGTTGAGCCCGGCTCAGGGGAAAACCGAACTTTCCCAGAATGACGTACTGCAGACGGTAAATATTCTGCAAAAACGAGCAGACAGCATTGGCATATCTGAACCGGATATCCGCCTGGAAGGGGCCAACCACATTCGCGTCAAACTCGCGGGTCTGACCTCTGCTGAGGAATCACGTTCACTTCTGGGTAGCTCCCAAGGGCTGCCCACGCAACTGACAGAGAAATACACACAAACGGTTGGCAGTGTGCTGGGCAAAACTGCCTTGGCTGAAACCGTGCAGGCGGGTCTCATCGGCATCGCCTGCATATTTCTATTGCTCCTGGGTATCTACCGTGCCGCCGGTTTGCTCGCGGCATTTTGTACCGTTGTCTACCTATGGCTGCTGTTGATTGTTTTCACTGGCAGCGGTGCCACCTTGTCGCTTTCGGCTGTGGTGGCATTTGTGTTGGGGTTGGGCATGGCCGCGGACGCGAGCATTATCTGCTTTGAGCGGGTGCGCGAGGAGCTTGGCGTTGGGCGCAGTATGCGCGAGGCGGTGCGCAACGGTTTTAACGGTTCGTTGGCCACCATTCGCGATGCCAACCTAGTAACAGCGTTAGCGATGATCGCTTTGTTTGTCGCCGGCATCGGGCCTATTCAGGGCTTCGCATTGACAATGCTGGTCAGCATCGTGATCAGCATAGCCACCAACTTTTTCCTGGCTCGTGCGTTGATGCTGTTGTTGGTCGACAGCGGTTGGCTTAAGCCGTCTTGGCTGATTGCTAGGGCAAAGCAACCCGCGGCAAAAGGTACCGTTTTCAACTTCGTCGCAATGGGCAAAGTGGCGGCGCTGGCCTCGGTATTGGTGATTGTGTCTGGCACGCTTTACTACCGGGCCCACGGCCTTAACCTGGATATCGACTTCACTGCCGGCACGGCGTTGGACATTGATGTAGACCGAGCAATCAGCCAGGACGCCGCCACTCAAATCATGTCTGAGGCGGGCACCGTACCGGCCACCGTAGCGGTTGGTGGCGCACAGAATACCCATATCGCTGTGCGATTTGACGAAGTACTTAAACCGGCTGAGCTCAAGCAAGTGATCACCGCGTTTCAAGGTAAATATCACAGCGTCGAGTACGAAGAAAACACGGCCGACCCTGGTGTAGCGCGTGACTTTGCACACCGGGCGATCTATGCCGTGTTCGCCGCTTTCCTTAGCATTGCCGTATACATCGGTCTGCGTTTCTCCTGGGCTATTGCCTTGGCGACCTTGCTGCCAATCGTTCAGGACATCCTGATCGTTTCGGCCATTTTCTCGCTGTTTAAATTCGAGATCGACGTTACCTACATCGCTGCTTTGCTGACCATCATCGGTTATTCGCTGAACGATAAAATTGTGATCTTTGGTCGCATCGTGGAAAACCGGAAAAAGAACGCCGATACCACACCGCAGTCATTGGCAGCGCTCGTCAACCTGAGCATTAGGCAGACGCTTGGCCGCTCGCTTTACACCGTATTGACGGTGGTGATGGCTTCCGCAAGCTTGTACTTTTTTGCTTGCGAGCCCTTGCAGATGTTCGCTTTGGCATTGGTACTAGGATTGATCTCCGGCGCGGCCTCGTCGATCTTTATGTCCAGCGCTCTATGGCTTGCGTTGCAGCAGCGCAAGGCAAGAGATATCTCCCTCAACAGCTCGAAAGAGACGCTCGGTTCCAAGCCGTTCATCGCATCACTTGTGCTTTTCGGCGTAGTGGGTCTGGCGGGTTGGTTCTGGATTCCATCGCAGCCGTCTGTGAGTGGCCAAGCCAGCAATGCGGCAGCGCAAGCTACCAGTCTCGGCGATCTCAGCAGCTTCCGTGCGATTGCCGTGGACACACTGGCCATCGTGGGTGGTGGTGATCTGAAGGCCGCACGCTCGCGGATTACTGACTTAGAAACAGCATGGGACCAGGCAGAAGAAGCACTACAACCGCGTTCTCCGGCCGACTGGACCGCTGTCGACAAAGCCATCGACCGCGCTTTGTCGCAGCTGCGCTCAGGAAAACCCGATGCTGCAGGCTGCGCTCAAGCGCTGGAAACGCTGATCGCTAAAATCGACAGCAAGCAGCCAACTGGCGCCGCATCTGCCGCAATTGCTGCGCCGAGTTCGCTGGGTGACATGCGTCCATTCAAAGTGATCATTGCCGATACAGAGAAACTGTTGGATACCGGTGATACCAAGGGTGCTAGAGCCCGCATAACTGATCTGGAAACCGCCTGGGATAGCGCAGAAGAAAAGATGCGGCCACTCAACGCCAAGGCCTGGACGTCCATAGATAAGTCCTTGGATCGCGCCTTGCGCCAAGTGCGTACCGCCATCCCCGATCTAGCAGCAAGTGCCGAGGCATTAAAAACATTGTCCGCTAAGCTCGACAGCCAGGGGACACCGTAAAGTCGCTCACCTTCAAGGCATAAAAAAACGCCCGCTGAGACAATCAGACGGGCGTTTTTTATTGAGTAGACCTGCTATTTGTCGGAGGCGTAATTGGCCGCAGGCCAGTCCAGCAGATGCTCTGTAAAGCCGTAACTGGCTGCTTGGTAGTAGCCAATGGCGCGCGTGATCAGCGGGTCGTCGGCTGTAACCGTTACCTCATGGCTGGCGCCCAGAGCATCGTCATGGCGCCGCAATACGCCACGCGGACTAAGAATGGCCAAGTCCTTGCCATCGAAGAGGCCTAAATGCTGGTAGTTGCCCAGCACCACGCGCGCAGGGAGGGCGGATGGCTGCAGCAGATCGCGACCAAAGAAGGTGGATTCATAGCCAATATTGAGCAAACCCAACAGCGTCGGCGCTAAATCGATTTGGCTGGCCAGTTGTACTTCTTCTCTAGCGGTTATCAGTTTGGGCGCGTAGATAAATAAGGGAATTTGGTAGTTACGAACCGGGAGATCCTCTTTACCGGCGCTGCCGGCAGTGTGGTCAGCAACAAACACAAAAATAGTGTCGTTAAACCATGGTTTGCTGCGTGCATCCTGCAGAAATTTGCCAATGGCGTAGTCGGTGTACTTCACCGCACCATCGCGACCGGCGCCGGAGGCAATGTCAATGCGCCCATCGGGGTAGGTATAGGGCCGATGATTTGAGGTCGTCATCAGTTGCAGCAGAAACGGCTTCTGTTTGGCGAAGTCTTCGTCTGCCAATTTCAGGGTTTGCCGGTAGAGGTCTTCATCGGCCATGCCCCAGGCGTTTTTAAAGTGGATGTCGGCTTCGTCGACACTGCTTTGGTCCACTACGCGGTAGCCGTTGCCGCTGAAGAACGCATTCATATTGTCGAAGTAGCCACGCCCTCCATACACAAACACGCTGTCATAGCCAACGTGGGCTAGCTGTTGACCGAGGCTGGAAAAACCACTCTCTCGGCCTACACGCTTAACAATCGAACGCCCCGGCGTTGGCGGAATGGACAACGTAATCGCCTCCAAGCCACGATCGGTGCGGGTGCCGGTGGCATAGAAATTATTGAAGTACAGACTTTCCTTGCGCAGTTGGTCGAGGTTGGGGGTAAGACCACCAAGATGCCCATTGCTGCCCATGTACTTGGCACTAAAGCTTTCGATGGTTACCAGGATGACGTTGTGATGCGCTGGGGCAGTGCTCTGTGTGATGCGACGCCGTATATCCAGTGGGTCTTTACCCACGAAACTCACATTGCTTTCAGCGAGCTCGCCACGAATGTGTTGGGCCACCTCACCTTTGGACAATGTGGCGTAGAACTGTTGGTAATCCAGTTCGTTATTACGGAATGCGGCGAAAAATTGGTAGGGCCCGTTACTGGCCAACTCGCGCTGATAAGTGTTGCCGCCGTGGCCGCCCGGGGTGTCTTGATCAACCACCAGCACAATGCCCGTGCCGACGATTAGCAGCGCCGCCAAGGTGGTCAAACGCATGCGCCACGAGGGCAGCGGGGCGCGAAATATCTGGCCGAGCGGTTTATGTAAAGCGATGCAAATAAGCGCGGCGATAACCGCTAGCCCGCTCAGCAGCTTGCCAATGGGATACGACTCCAACAGGTTGTTTAGGACCTCGTCGGAGTACACCAAATAGTCCACGGCGATGAAGTTAAAACGCACGCCGAACTCATCCCAGAACAGCCACTCCGCAACCGCAGTAAACAGCATGACAAATACGCTGAGGGCTACCATTGCTTGGAGAAACCAGCGGTGCCCATGGGATCGCCACAGTGCAGGCGGGCAAAGCAATACATACAGACTCATTGGCAGCAGGGCGTATACCAGAAAACTTAGGTCATAGAGCAACCCGATGCCAAAGACCGTCACAAAACCTGTGCCTGCCTCGGAAAGGTGGGTGCTGAGTAACACGAGTCGGGTAAGAAAGAAGATCAGCAGCCAAAGACCAGTGATCAGTAAAAGAAATCTAAGTGGGGATGACGCGGGCTTACGCATGAACAATTCCTTATCTGCGCTCCTCCCTGATTACGAACACGTGGCCAATGCGTCAGAGCAAACGGAGCATTTCTGCGGAGACGCTTGATGAGTAAAGACCAGGGTGGAGGAGACAAGGGGAATCTATCCGCGCAATTGAAAAAATTTCGTCAAGCGCCGGTAAAAAAACTGCTGAAGGTATAGACGTGCAACACCCTGAAACACGGAGTTTTCTCCCAAACTTAGTGCACGAGACGACGGTTTTTTCACTTCCTGTTGACTTATCGACCACGTCGAATTTCTTAAGATTACCCCCTATTTCAGGCTGGAATCCTTATTGAGGGGGCATCCATGACCACACCGATCAAACTGAAGTTTTCAGAGAAGTACAACAAAGAACATTCGCAGAAATATCTGCAAAAGCATCGCGACGGAATTTTTCGCCGACTATCCCACCTGCGTGAAGAGCACATAGCGCGTCAGGCGCTTGAAGTTGCTGGTAATCCTGGTTTAGTCCTCGACCTACCATCAGGTGCAGGTCGATTTTGGCCACTACTCGCCGAGAAGCTGGGACGGGTCATTATTGGCGCTGATAGTTCCCGCGATATGCTTAATACCGCTTCCCAAGCGCAATCACGCGAGGTGGTCGAGCGGGTGGAATTGTTGCAGACATCTGCATTTGATATTGACCTACCTGAGCATTCGGTCGATTGCATTTTTTGCATGCGTCTTCTCCATCACATTGGTCGCGCAGAAAATCGACAGGCAATGCTTAAAGAGTTTCATCGGGTCACACGCGATACCGTCATCGTCTCACTGTGGGTAGATGGCAATTTCAAATCGTGGCGCCGTAGAAAATTGGAGGCCAAACCCGACCGCAGAGAGGAGTCGATGGACGAGAAAAACCGCTTCGTGATTCCCCAATCTGTGATTGAAGCGGAGTTTGAGCAGGCGGGTTTTGTTATCGTTGATCGAATAGACTTCCTCCCGCTATACGCTATGTGGCGGGTGTACGTCTTACGCGCGGTGGATCAAAAGTAATACGGGGAGCGCGGGGGGTTATTGCAGCGCAGGCGTTCACTTTGGAGGTTGTGGGCTGAACGAGTAAAAAAGATTCGGTTCAGCGACCACGTACAGGCGGCCGTGGGCATCCATCGTTACACCTTCAGGATGGACCTTTGGAGTGAAAACATCCTTGAAACCCTCAAGCAAACTGCGGTAGCTAATGTAGCGTCCGTCACTATCTAGCTCGATCAACAACTTGGATTGCTCACTGAGCAAAATTAAGTGTCCTGTGGTGGGATGGTAATAGACGTCCGCCAAATCCCGCGCAAAAACACCGTCATCTACCCACGATGTGCGATCAATAATCTCAGTGGACAGCCGCCCTTTCAAACTTCGCACCACGCCGCCGATCTCATATAATTGTCGCGGGTCGCGCTCCTTGATAACAAATAGTCGATCACCTATTGGATCGTATGTTACTCCCTCAAACCCTTTGTTTTTGGTGTTGTTATTAATGCCAATGGAAATGAATTGGTCTGCTTCTCGGTGAATGGTTTGTGGCATTTCAGGAAGTTGGATGAAGCTTAAGCGCTGATCAATTTCTTCTGTTACTACGACGCGCCCGCCTCCCAAATAAGCCAACCCCTCTGTATCGACAAATCCCGCAAGCGGATACCGCGCCAGCACATTACCGGAGGTATTCAGCGCAACAATTTGTGCACCTTCTCCGTTGGTAATGACAAGCAGCCGATCCTGGTCATAGTCGTAGGTAATACCTGACAGATCATCCAAAACCCCGGCCAATGGCTTCGCTACTACATCGGGCGAGAATCCAGGAAGCCACAAGCCTCGCCGTTCTGCGGCTGGGTTGCTCCAGCGTTGCTTGACGGTTTGGTAAAGCTGCTGATGCCAGTAAAATCGGGACGATTCAAAAACCAAAATTCCGCCAATCAGCACGCTCAATCCGAATAGTGAAAGCCGCCACCGTTGCAGCTTGTTTCTCCGCAAAGCCATGTCCGGACTCATATGAACGGTCATAGGGCACACATCGAAATCGTCAAAGCGGATACTTCCAGCTGAAGGAATAGACTTGTTCCGGCACTGCAGCCTGGCAGTTGTGGTTGTCCGCGTCCGAATCCACTATGTACCACTCGGCCCTAGAGGTAATACCGACTTTTCGGGCTTTTTCCGGGTTGTAGCAACGGGCCATATCGCTAGCCGGAACAAGGGCGAATGCATCGTGATGACTGCGTAACCACACGACAGACTGTTCCAGAGCATTGCTGCGAACGAACCCAAAATGAATGAGGGGCTGCCTGGCAAAAAGCCAATGGCCTTCCCGCCACCCCACCATTACAAGTTCGGCGTTGCCGGTCAGCCGTGCCACCTCGTGCATGATGGTTTCGTGGGGGTTCGGTCCGTCTTTGTGAGGCTCTAGCATTCCACGTATAAACCATGCGCATAGCCACACGCCGGTCAAGCCGGCTACCACCGCTTTACCTCTCGGACGATTGCGCAACCAGCGCTTCAGCATCCATGGAACAAGTGGAGCCACAAGCAAAATTAGTCCTGGGACGGCGGGGAAGATGTATAGCTTGCGTTTGCCGCTGCTCAAGCTGAAAAACAGTAGAGCTAATAGCACCCAGCCCAGCAACACCAATACTCGACCATCGTGCTTACGCAATTGCTTGCGCCACGCAGGTACCAGCCAGGGCAGCATTAAAAATATTGGTAGCCAGTATTTGGGAATGACCTTAACGAAGAAATACCAGAAGGGCTCCTTGTGGGCCCAGGCGTTGGCATAACGTTCAGCCGTTTGCTTAAGCAGGATTTCTTGGGCGTATGCCAGGCTGTCGGCGCTGCCTTTCAGCACTATCACGATCAGGGGGCCAAGCCATATCGCTACGGCCATAAGCGCGACCGGAAGCCCCAACCACCAGGCGCAGGCCTTGCCTGGCATAGGCACCACACCCTTCCAGTTTTTACGTGCTGCATAGAAGTAGGGAATCAGCATCAGCGCCGGCACAAACCCCACGCCTTTACTAATGATGCCCAACCCCATCGCTGCGCAGGCGATGTAGTACCAGCGCCAGGCTGGCCCGATGAGAAGGTGCCGACCTAAACCGTAGACGGCGAGAATTACCCACAAGGCCAGGAAACCATCGATCTGTCCGGTACGTAAGATGCTGTAGGTTTGATAGGTTGAGAGAAATAGAAGACCGGCAATCACACCTACTCGGCGTCCCCAAAGGCGCCGTCCTAGGTCGTACAAACAGGCAGTAGTCACCGCGCCGGCGAGCAAAGCTGGTAGATACAACGCAACTTTGGGAAAGGTTGTGAGCTTCACAAATAATGCTACTGCCCACATGAACAGTGGCGGCTTATCCGCGTAAATTTCGCCGGCGCGGTGGGGAATAAACCAAGAGCCGTTTTGCAGCATTTCTAGCGCTACGCCTAGAAAGCGCTCCTCATCAACGTTCAGCGGTTGTCGCCAACCAAGGCCTGCTCCCACTAAAAGCAGTGCCAAAGTCACAAGACACCACAACTCCATTCGCGCAGAAGACAGTCGTATCCGCACTGTGTCAGTCCTTACTCTCAGAGTCGGCGCTTTCCTGCCCGCGAAGCTTGGCGATCAGCTGTAGATTTCGCAGGTAGACGATGAAACCAAAAGACTGGCCGGCTATAAAAACGGGGTCTTGTCGGTAGATGGCGTAAGCCAGCAATAGCGCGCTGCCTACAATGCTCAGGTACCAGAAAGCCACCGGTATTACGCTGCGTTTTTTGTATTCGCTGTACAGCCACTGCAAAACGAAGCGCCCCGTAAACGCGAGTTGGCCAGCAAAACCAATGGCCAACCACAACGACTCTCTGCCCATATCAAACCTCGGTTTCTAATGCGATGGCGTCCAAGCGCGTGCGGCGAATAAGCCACCAAACACCGAAAAGATCGACTATTCCTACAAGGGCTCGATCTAGATTGCCGTAGTTGGAAACACCAGCGCCGCGTTCACGATGATTGACGGGATGCACCAACATACGCCCGTTATGACGACGAATTAAGGCAGGAATGAAGCGGTGCATATGGTCGAAGTAAGGCAAGCGTAAAAACGCTTCGCGTTCTATCAGCTTGATACCGCAACCGGTATCAGGTGTTTGATCTTTGAGTAAGCTGGCACGCAGCTTGTTTGCGAAGCGCGAGGCCCACCGCTTGCTCGCGGTATCGCGCCGGTTTACACGATGCCCGGCTACGAGTTTCACTCCGCCGAGCTTGCCCTCCGAACCTCGCACCAACTCAAGCATTTTTGGCAGGTCAGCGGGGTCGTTTTGCCCGTCGCCATCCAGCGTTGCCAACCAATGGCCACGAGCAGCCTCGGCGGCATGATAGATAGACGTGCTCTGCCCTAATGAGCGCGCGTGGCTGAGCATACGAAGTTGGGCATAGCCAGCAGCTTTCAGTGCTTGTAGCTCAGCGGCCGTGCTGTCAGTGCTGCCGTCGTCCACAACGATGACTTCAAAGCGCTCTTTGGCAAGGGCCGTCCGGACTTCTTCCAGTAAGGGGGCGATGTTGCCGGCTTCATTTTTAGCGGGAATCAAGACCGAGACATAAGGCGTTTCGTGCATCGGATTTCCTTACTAAGTGCAGGTTGTGTGGACGACTAAACGCCGTAGTAGGCGCGGTACCAGTCGACGAAAGCGCGCACGCCGCTGGCTACAGTCACCTGCGGGCGGAAATTGATACGCGCTTCTAAATCTCTGGTGTCCGCCCAGGTATTGATAACTTCGCCTGGTTGAAGAGGTAAGTAATTTCGAGTGGCGCTGATACCCAACGCTGATTCGATGTTGTCGACGAAGTCCAGGAGCTTGACCGGGGCGCCCAGGCCGATGTTGAACACAGTGTTTGGCGTACCATTTTCAGAAGCCGGAGGAAGGGGGAGCAGCCGAGTTAGGCTTTCGACGATATCGTCGATGTAGGTGAAATCTCGCGACATGTCGCCGTCGTTGTAAACGTCAATCGGGCGACCGTTAAGGATGGCGTCAGTAAACTTGAACAGCGCCATATCTGGGCGCCCCCATGGCCCGTAGACGGTAAAAAAACGAAGCCCGGTGATTGGGATGTTGTATAGGTGTGAATATGTGTGGGCCATTAATTCATTCGCCCGCTTGGTAGCCGCGTAAAACGAAACCGGTCGATCTGCCTTGTCCGTGGTGGCATAGGGCATCGCAGTACTCAACCCATATACCGAGCTGCTGGAGGCATAGATTAAGTGACGAGGGACAAAGGCTCGACAGGCCTCAAGGACGTTCAGGAACCCAATCAGATTGGATTGGGCATAGCTGTCCGGATTGTCGATTGAGTAACGCACGCCGGCTTGGGCGGCCAGGTGGATAACCTGGTCGAATGCTCCGCCCACGAAGAGTCCGAGTAGGGCCGGTTTATCCGCTACATCCAAGAGACAAAACTGAAAGTTAGGATACGTCTCCAGCTGAGCGAGACGGTCTCGTTTCAGCTCCACGCTGTAATAGCTATTGAGGTTATCGACTCCGATAACCTGATGGCCTTCTTCGCATAACCGTTTTGCCGTATGAAAACCAATAAATCCTGCAGCACCAGTGAGCAAAACTCTCATGGGTGCACCTGTTGATGCAGGCCCCGGCCTATCGCGTAATAGCAGAATCCCGCCTGGGCAAGCGCCTCGGGCTCATACAA
Source organism: Pseudomonas turukhanskensis (assembly GCF_027922365.1). GTDB lineage: Bacteria > Pseudomonadota > Gammaproteobacteria > Pseudomonadales > Pseudomonadaceae > Aquipseudomonas > Aquipseudomonas turukhanskensis. The sequence goes on along the minus strand of NZ_BSFN01000013.1, from coordinate 120,028 downwards.
ATTCCGACCGTCAAACACCACCAAATCGGTCAAGTGATGACGTAAAAGCTCTAGATCCAGCACTCGAAAGTCTTGCCACTCGGTGACCACGATCAACGCGTCCGCGCCGTGTAGGGCCTGTTCTTTACTGTCAGCTAGTACTAGGTCATATCCGAAGATATGACGTGCCTCTTTCATTGCCTGCGGGTCGTAGGCCACCACATTTGCGCCCGCCTGCCACAACTCACGCAACAGTACTTGGCTGGGCGCCTCGCGCATATCATCAGTATTAGGTTTGAACGCCAGACCCCAGAGCGCAAAATTTTTCCCCGAGAGTCGACCGTTGTAGTGTCGATCGATCTTTTCAAACAGCCGATGTTTTTGCGCGGCATTGATGTCTTCGACCGCTTTCATTAAGGGCGTGGGCGAACCCATGTCATCAGCTGCTTTGCGCAGGGCACTGATGTCTTTTGGGAAGCATGAACCGCCGAAACCGCAACCTGGATAGATAAAGTCGTAGCCGATCCGAGGGTCCGAGCCGATACCCTTGCGTACCATCTCAATATCGGCACCCAAGTGCTCGGCCAACAATGCCATTTCGTTAATAAAGGAGATTTTAGTCGCCAGCATGCAGTTCGCGGCGTACTTGCTGAGCTCGGCGCTACGCGAATCCATCACAATGAATTTTTCACGGCTGCGGCTAAAGGGCTTGTAGAGCGTACGCAGAAGCGCAACCACTTCTTCATCGTCAGTACCTACGATTATTCGCTCAGGTCGCATGCAGTCGGCGACCGCAGACCCTTCTTTGAGAAACTCAGGGTTGCTAGCGACCCGAAAACTTACTTTTGCCTCGTTACCGCCGATCGCCCGCAAGTGCGCCTCAATGCGAGCCACTGTTCCTACCGGAGATGTTGACTTGTTGACCAGTGTTTTCGCGGATTGGGCGTGTTTTGCGATGCTGTCTACCACCGAAAACAGCTGGCTCATATCCGCACTGCCATCTTGAAGAGGTGGAGTGCCCACGGCGATAAAAATAAGGTCCGAAAAGTCGACCGCTACCTTTGCATCAGTTGTAAATCGCAAGCGATTTGCAGCCAAATTCTTGCGCAGAAGTGGCTCAAGGTTTTGTTCGAAGAGAGGAGAGAGTCCCGAATTGAGCTGGTCGACGCGCAGTGCGTCAATATCGACACAGCAGACCTGATGGCCTACTTCCGACAGACAAGTGGCTTGAGTCAAACCGACATAGCCGCTGCCGAAAACGGTCACTTTCATGGGCTGCCCTGCTTCTGAGTGTGTTCTTTTTCTTACCTGACAACGGTTATATCAACCGGACATGAAAATTTTATGAGGGGACGATTGGCGTTTGCACATCTCCCCCTAGGCGTTGCTCTCAGCATTCCACCGACCGGCCGACGCTGTGTAAAAACGTTTTCAAGGTTAGCAAAGATCACAAGTCGCGCAGAAAAATGCGTTTCTACGCAAAATCCTTATCTGCTGACCTACCGATAAATTTCAGATTCCACGTAGACGCGCGCACTTCAATTTTGGCTCGGCGTTTTTATACACTCTGGGCCAGAAGCTGTCAGTGAACGGCTAGTGGCATAAAGGTTTTGGCTTCGCTCAAGCGCAGGGCTTCATCGAAACTCAGGGGGGCGGCCGGGCTCGGCAATGCCAGCGCGGTTGCCACCAAGGCAGCCGTGACGGGCCAACCTGAGCAATAGCGTGTGAAGTACATGGTTATGATCCCTGTGATGATCCTGCTCGCCGCTCAAACGCGTGCGCAGGCTAACCACCCCACAATGGGCAGGGCGGAACTCAGCTAGTAACAGGGATTAAACGCGGGGAGGTCGCCACACCCCGGAAGGGGCCTGGGCAGGTGCGAAGTCGTTGGAAAAAGAAACCCCAACAGGGCTGGACGAGGTGATAGGCGGCTTTACGAAAGACAACTGCAACAGGGTGGCGGTCTTGCATTCCTGGCCAGATTTGCAGGGTTTGCCATGCTCGGAAGGGTTGCCCAGATCTTGGCAACAGTCTTGACTCATATCCCCCACCATTTCCATGCCCGCCGCTTTCATCGGGCATGGTTCCGTCGCTTCGGCGAGACCCGCTATCCCGCTTAGGGGAAGCGTCAGGCTGAGCAGCACAATTAGGCAAGAGCGAAGGTAACGTTTCATGCCAGCTAGTCTAGCCAGAGATGGAGGGCCCAACAATGATCGCTTTAAGTGGGTATTCCAAGTAGCACGCATCGTCATCACTAAAAATCTGACACGGCTCTCTTCTCGCTACATTCGCCGCTATTGCCAAGGAGGACAGTGGAAAGGACAGCTGCTCTGGGGCAAACATCCATCCAAGCTCCGGCTACACATAACGCAGGTGGTCGATCCCCATCGTGACGATGGCCAGCCACTTGATCAGGTCTAAGCACACCGTTGCGCCCATGCCGATTTTTTGTGTCGTCTGCTGCCTCACGCACTCAAACCGATCCAGCCGTTTATGCCGACGTATATACCCACGCCGATAATCAGCAAGCTGGAGAGATAAGGCGCGCGGCGGGCCACTGTGCTCAACCAAGGCCAGCGATTGGACGCCTGACGGGCGCCAATTGCAGCAGCGGCGCCCACAGTTACCAGGGTTAGCGCTAGCCCCAAGCTAAAGCACAGCACCAGCACTGCGCCGAGGCTGACTGCTTTCACTTGTAAGCAAAGCAATAAAACCGTGATGGCGGCCGGACAAGGAATCAGGCCACCGGTCAAACCAAAAACGATGATCTGACCGGTAGTGACCTCACGGTTAGTGAAGCGTTTACGAATGTCGTTGGCGTGTGCCTTTTCATGGGCATCCTGATAGCCGTCGCCGCCAAGCTCCAGTTCAAAATGATCATGGCCATGGCTGTGCTCGGCATAGTCCAGATCATAATCATGACTATGACCGGTCTGCCCCAAGCTCAGGCGTACGCTGAACTCATGGGGTTCGGGGATAGCGTCGATTGATTGAAGAAATCCACGCTGCTCAGCAAAGGCGAAGTTCTGGCTGGTTCCATCCGCGCGAGTGGTGGTGACGCTGACGTCGGAGGCGACCCACGGAGAGCCGTTCAACGATTTAAGTCTCCAGTGCGGTGGCATGCCATGCTCAAAAATCGACAGCTCCACCTGGCCATGACCTGTATCCACTAACCGCGTTTCATCATGGCCGTGATGATCGTGCGCAGTCTCTAAGCGAAACATTTGTTCGCCGCGCCAAGTGCGCCAGAGCATCCACAAAGCAATGGCGATAATCAACGCTGCCGAGGCAAGCTGAAAGTAGGGTTCGGTGGTTTCTGCATCGAGACCTTGCCCGAGGTACATGCCCCCGACAGCCACCAGCCAAACCACAGCGGTATGGGATAGCGTGGCAGCCAGACCGAGCAGAACAGCCTGTTTTACCGAACCACGAATGGCGACGATAAAAGCGGCCATCATCGTTTTCGAATGTCCTGGCTCCAAGCCGTGCAAAGCCCCCAACAAGATGGCGCTCGGGAAATACAGCCACGCGTGAGCGCCGCCTTGTTGCAGCAGTTCTGCGAAATTGGGCATGTCGACCTACAGGTATTTGGTGATTTGCTTAAAGGCTTCCAGAGGGCCACGTTCGCCTTTGTTTAAGGCCTCAACCGTGTCCTCCAAGCAGTGGTCGATGTGATCTTGAATAAGTGTGCGCTTGGCTTGGCAAACGGCCTTTTCAACCGCGTGCAGTTGCTGGGCAATGTCCACACACTCGCGGCCTTCTTCGATCATCGTGATGATGCTGCGCAGGTGCCCATCAGCCCGTTTCAGGCGCTTGATGATTGCGTCATGACTTTGATGGATATGGTCATGGCCATGCGTATGTTCGGTCATGCTTGAGCCTCGTCGGCCAATGAATTACGCTTAAATCCTATCCCCCTAGGGGGGATGTAGTCAAAGAACTATTTTTTTAATAGACGATGGCCTTGTTGGGGCATCGAGAGTGGATATGCACGGTAATAGCAGGCCAACCCTATTGGTAATTGCCCTGGCTCTAGCCTTTTTCACTGCTTGGGCCGGGCATACCTATCTTGGCCTTGAGCACGCTGCTACAACCTTCCTGGGAGATTGCATCTACCACCGCCCAGAGCCATCACGATCACTGGGGAGACCATACCCACATGTTGATGATCGACGATCATCAACATGATGTTTCCATCCTAGATACGGCCCTCGGCATGCCGTAGCACATTGAGCGTTCACCCCGTCTGGACGCAGTGCCTACCGTGTTTTTCTGCGCTTTAGGGGGTGAGCTCGGGCGTAATTTTTGCGGACAGCACCTTGCTCATATAGCGAGCCGAGCCTAGGCAGAGGCCTTTGAACTGCTCAGTTTGCGAAATTAGCTTGGGCTCGGAACCGCGCTCCCTTACCTCATATCCAAAGCGCTCAAAAAAACCTGACGCCGTAGTCGGGAGCAGGTGCAGTCGAGTAATTCCCTGCTCGGCGGCGATCACTTCAATTAGCTGAAGCGTTGCCACCCCCATCCCTTTCGACCGATGGGCCGTCTCGACTACCAGGGATAGCAGCAGACCGTCAGCGCCGTAATTCTCAAACCCACCCCATCCGACTGTCTGACCGTCCCGCTGGAACTCAAAAAAGGTGCGGCCCGGGAGCTCAATATCGTCCAAGGGCAAATTGGTGGATTTCAACGCGTCTCGAAAACGCGGCCATTGCCCGTGGTCAACTGGTATTGCCTGGATTGTCACACCGCCTCCTTAACCCGTTTCCCTAGCACCTCGCTGGCGCGAGACGACGTTCACTGCACGATGTTCGCTTTACTGAATATCCGCAAATTCATATATTCGTTTATCCATATGTTAGTGGAACACGGAGAATCTATGACAGAACTCATGACCCCCACCGCATTGTTCAAGTGCCTGGCGGATGACACTCGCACCAAGATCACACTCCTCGTTGTGAGTGAGGGAGAGCTGTGTGTATGCGAGTTAACAGCCGCTCTCGACCTGAGTCAGCCCAAGATTTCACGCCATCTGGCGTTACTTCGCTCAGCCGGTTTGTTGATGGATCGCCGCCAAGGTCAGTGGGTTTACTACCGACTGCATCCTGAACTACCTGCGTGGGTGACTGCCGTTTTAAAAGACGTTGTGGACGCCAATCAGCACTGGCTTCAGACCGAGGCCAAGCGCTTATGCAGCATGGATGGTCGTCCTAGCAGTCGAGCTGTCTGCAACTGATTCACGTCCTATCTGGATTACCGAAATGCTTATTGCCGTATTGATCTTCATCGCCACTATCGTCCTGGTTATTTGGCAGCCTAGAGGTCTAGGCGTGGGCTGGAGCGCCACCTTTGGCGCTGTCCTCGCCCTGCTGACTGGCGTAGTCACACTGGGCGACATACCCGAGGTTTGGCACATCGTATGGAACGCCACGGCGACGTTTATCGCCGTGATCATAATCAGCCTTCTGCTCGATGAAGCCGGGTTCTTTGAATGGGCGGCGCTGCATGTTGCGCGCTGGGGGAAAGGCAGCACGCGCAAGCTGTTCGCTTTTATCATCCTGCTCGGCGCCGCTGTGTCGGCACTATTCGCGAATGACGGTGCGGCCTTGATTCTCACGCCCATCGTGATTGCGATGCTGTTAGCACTGCGATTCTCCCCCGCCGCAACCTTGGCGTTCGTGATGGCGGCAGGATTTATTGCCGATGCCGCGAGCTTGCCCTTGGTGGTATCGAACCTGGTCAACATCGTTTCTGCCGACTACTTCAACATTGGTTTCAGCGAGTACGCATCCGTCATGGTGCCGGTGAATCTGGTTAGCGTGGCGGCGACGCTGGGCATGCTGATGTGGTTCTTCCGAAAGGAATTACCCAGAACCTACGACATTGCACAACTGCATCACCCGAAAGAAGCCATCCGCGACAGCCCGACGTTCATCGCCGGTTGGTGGATCCTTGCGGTGCTGTTGGTGGGTTTCTTCGTAATTGAGCCACTGGGTGTTCCGATCAGCGCGGTAGCGGCGGTCTGTGCGGTCATCCTGTATGTGATCGCAGCCCGTGGTCATGCCATCGACACCGGCAAAGTGCTCAAAGGCGCGCCGTGGCAGGTAGTGGTTTTCTCTTTGGGGATGTACCTGGTCATCTACGGGTTAAAAAATGCGGGCCTGACGGATCACATTGCGCAAATTCTCAACGTATTCGCGAGCCACGGCATCTGGGGAGCCTCACTCGGCACAGGGCTTCTGACCGCGTTCCTTTCCTCGATCATGAACAACATGCCGACCGTCCTGGTAGGCGCTCTACCGCGCTTGGCTTGAGTTTCGTTGGATGCAGGGGCAGCTAGTGGGTGGCTGCACCAATTGTGGTGGCGCCCTACGCCATTTGGATGGCCGTTACGGCGCGTACAACAAATGCTTAATGTGCGGCGGAAAACCCAGCGGCTTGCATTAAAACGAAAGTCCAGTACCACAGCTTCCCGCCTAGAGGGCTGGAGTCGGCGTACGCCCCCGGAAGGTTTTGGGGAATTTGAGCGGACAGAGGTGGCGGCGCTAAGAGCCAAGAAGCTAAGCCGGTAACAAAAAAGCTAAGAGAGTGGGAAGGTCTTAGTGGATTAGCAGTAGACGCCGTACTCAATTCGCCCGAGGTAATTTAATACCGCTTCACAGCCGTCGCGGTCAGTCAGGACGAGCTCGATGGGCGTTCGGCGGTTCAAACCCCGCGCTGGCTGATGCATCCACCTAGCTGCTAGGCCCCTATTTCCGAAAACTGAAGTTGCGTAATCCATAGTTTCCACGACGCGAAGAGTTCTCTGAGCTTCTTGCTCCCAGTGGTTCGCATTCTTAGCCATAGTAATTCAGCCTCGATACTCAGGTGCAGGGCGTAAGGAATCGAAGAATTGGCCCTAGAGAAGCTGGTTTGCGCCAAGGGCAGCCTCTACCTCACACCGGACTTTTTTAAGCAGCTCATCCAATGAAGTTCTTGGGTTCTCGAGAAGATAACTCAACACGACAATGCTTGTCGGGTGAACATCTAAAGCAGCCGAAATCTTGCTGATTTTTTCCAGCGACGGGCTTTTTAGCCCCCTCTCGACATCGCTAATGTAGGTCTGACTCGCCCCAACTCCTTCCTGTGCCAATCCTTTCTGCAATCTAACCCTCAAAATCGCTTCACCTACCGCTCGTTTGTGTTCCATTTGTAGAGCTCACAAAAGGAACGATGAAGCCTTTCACAACCTTAAAGCGCTATGCTCAATAGAGTATATTGATGTTTTTTTGCTCGATTTACCAACATCTCATTGAGCCAGCCGCAGGAGAGTTTTATGAATGGAAGTGTTGAAAACGAACTGTCGTACGCCAATCTTTTCAATCTAGATTTTTTAAACCGTCAAGTAATACAACAACGGGTACCCCTGCCTTGGTTCTATGCGGAGGTAGAAGTCAGGCGATCAGGTGAAATGGCGAGGGAAATGCTCTTTTTGACATCCTATGACGCACTTAGAACCATTCTTGCGACCCAGAACAAAAGTCTAACTATCAATACGATTTTCTACGTCACACCGGGCTATGTGAATAATAGTAATGAATGGAAGATGGAATCCCTAACCGAGATCCTAGAGTTTCAAGAAAATAACGGTGTAATCACACCATACCTCAAGATCACCGAAGACAAATGGTATGCCGGCCTAGAGGTGGGCGAAGGCTCTACACCGGTAGAGGCGCGTCCCGTTTTCACGCCTAGGATCCGATAATTCCAAATCGCAAAAAAAAATGTCAATAACCCGCACGAAAGCACGATTAATTGACAATTTTCCTAACGCTAAAACCGTTGGCGAAAAGTTATGACCTTCGAACCAGCTCTAATTCGGGGGTTCCAGCCGTCAGGATCAAATCAAAGCAAATATATAGACAAAAAAAACTCCCCATAAGACCCCATGAGGAACCCAGCTTCTATGAAAGGTGTCTTGATAAGGGAGGCACAAGCCGACAGGCGTATGCGCAGCAGTAAGTAGGTCAGCCTAGTCACTGCTGGGGCGGGAGCCAAGCTCGGGCATGCGTTAGGGCAGTTGCCGGCGGGGCGTCACGCGCGTGCGGCAAAGCTACCGGAATGTGCCCTACAGGGCAAACGCGCACTCGTCGGCGTAGCTGGCACTTTGCCACATAACTAGGCATTCTTAGCCGCTTTTATTTGCAGCCTTGGCGTCTCTGCTAGCGTCTTGAGTAGCTGCAACATCTTTATACGCCGTCAGCGCAGGACTTATGCCCGTGCCTCGATTGTTCACCCACCAGCGCGCACCCGGCGACTCACTCGCCACAACCCTGCCCAATTCGGTCAAGGGCGCCTTGGTGGTGCTTGTCGTGGTGATGCTGGGCTTGCTGTTCTGGCAGCTGTATCACGAGCTCGAACAGGGCGAAGAAACGCGGCACAAACGCGAGCAGGAATATGGCCAGCAACTGGCCGAGCACATGGGCCTGAGCATCGAGATGCGGGCCCACGCGGCGCTCGCCCTGCTCAAGCAGACGGCGCAGCAGCCGCCAAGTAGCGAAAAGTACCCGGCATTGCTGGACAGCCTGCGCGGTATCTTCCCGGCGCTGAACAGCCTCGTGTGGCTTGACCGCGATGGTCATCTGCTGGCCGATACGCAAACCGCTGCCAGCGACCACGCCTTTATTGGCAGCCTGTTCCAGCGCAATCAGGGCAAGCCCTACCAGTATGTGTTCAACCCCGATGGCGACGGGCAGATCTATGCCTTTCTGCCCCAGGGCGGCGAGCAGGGTTATTGGGTGGTGCGCATGGGCCTTACGCACCTGCGCCGCAGCATCCGCGACTTCTATAGCAGCGACCACCGCTGGCAACTGGAAGACAGCTACAGTCATCGCGTTTTCGCCACGCAGCCAGCGCCGGCCAACGAGCACGTCCGCGAGACCACCGAATTCGAGCTGGCCAATACCGCGCAATTGGTAGCGTTGCCGGGCACCGATCTGATGGTGCGCAGTGTGGTCGACAAAAACGGCGCCTGGACCGAGCAGTTGTCGGCCGTAACCGGCAAGTTCCTGCTGTTCATGGCCTGCGCGCTGCTTACCTTGCTGGCATTGTTTCGCCTGCTGCGTGAACAAGCCCGCCTGCGCGCCATGACCACCGCTTCACGCCGCGAACTGCGCGATGCGGCCACGGCCCTGGGCGCCATTGAAGAACGCGTAGTGGTTACCGATGTTGGCGGCCATGTCCGTTACCTGAACCCGCAGGCCGCGCAGCTATTTGGCTTGTCGGCAGGCGAGGCCCGCGGCCGCCACCTGCTGGACCTGTTGCCCAGCCTCAATCCGCTGCTGCTGCAGGACGCCGAACCCCACGACGATTTCAGCCCGGTGTGGGTCGAGCTTGAGCAGCACAAGCAACAGCGCGTATTCAGCGTTACCCGCAGCCTGTTCAAAGACGGCAAAGAACACAGCCAGCCCGGCCATGTGTGGGTGCTGCGTGATGCCACCGAACAGCAACTGGCGCTGCATATTCTGGAAGACACACGCAGGCGCTATCAGGACATTTTCGAAGGCAGCGGCGTGGCCCACTGCGTACTCGACCTAGCGGATCTGCGCACGTATTTGCATATCCACCAGATCGAAACGCTGGGCCAATTCGATCATTGGCTGCGCACTCACCCGCAGTTGCACGACGAGCTGATCCAGCACCTGCATATCACCGAAATCAACCAGGTGGCCCAGCAGCTATTGGGCGTCGAATCGACGCAAGAGCTGTGGAACCACCTGGTGGATGTCGGCCCCATCACCCCGGAAAACGTGCGGTATCAACTGATCGGCGCGGTGCTGAGCAAGCAGCGGCAGATCGAGATGGAAAGCCAGATCGTCACCCCGCAAGGCAACGAACGCCACCTGTGGCTGGTGTTGCGCCTGCCGGAACAGAACGACGACTTCCACGCCGTTACCGTGAGCATGAACGACATCACCAGCCGCAAGCGCATCGAGCTGTCGCTGATCGAGCGTGAGCGCTTCTGGTCCGATGTGGTGCGGGCTGTGCCGGACACCCTGTACGTGCACGACATGACCGACCGGCGGGTGTTGTTCAGCAACAACCGCCTGGGCCAGCAACTGGGCTACAGCAGCAAGGAACTGCGGGAGATGCCTGGCCACTTCTGGGAAGTGGTGCTGCACCCCGACGACGCCGAACAGTACGCGCGCATGCGCAGCCTGCAACACGTGGTGGGCGATGGGCATTTACTGCAATGCCACCTGCGCTGGCGTCACCGCGATGGCAGCTGGCACTGGTTTGACATCCGCGAACAGGCCCTTAGCCGCACACCGGAAGGCCGCGTGCACCGCCTGATTGGCGTAGCCAAGGATGTGACCGAGCAAATCGAAGCCAGCGAGTTGATGCGCAAGAACGAGCGCCGCTACCGCTTGTTGGCCGAGAACATCAGCGACGTTATTTTCACCACCGACAACAACCTGCATCTGGATTACGTCAGCCCCTCGGCACTGCCGATGTTTGGCTATACGCCGGAGTGGATCATCGCCAACGGTTTCCATCCGCTGGCCGCCAACCCGCGCCAGCTCTCGGACGTCGACCAATTGTTGATACGGGTACGCGTAGCCCTGAGCGATCCGCAAAAGCTGCGCGAACTGCGCCAGCAACTGGCCACGCGGCTGTTTATGGTCGACTGCGTACGCGCCGACGGCCACAAGTTGCCCACCGAGCTGCGCATGACCCTGATGTGGGACCAGGACGGCCGCTTTGAAGGCGTGCTGGGCGTGGGCCGCAATATCAGCCAGCAGCGCAGGGCGGAAAAAGACCTGCGCATGGCGGCCACCGTATTCGAACACTCCACTGCCGCGATTCTGGTTACCGACCCGGCCGGGTATATCGTCCAGGTGAACGAAGCCTTCAGCCGCGTCAGTGGTTACACCAGCGCCCAGGTGCTCGACCAGCAGCCGGGCATGCTGATGGCCGACCGCCAACAGACCAGCCACCAAGCCTACATTCTCAGCCAGCTCGGCCAGAACGGCAGCTGGGAAGGCGAGGTGTGGCTCAAGCGGCGTAATCAGGAAAACTTCCCTGCCTGGGTCGGCATCACCGCCGTGCATGACGATGAAAACGATCTGGTCAGCTACGTGTGTTTCTTCAGCGACATCAGCGAGCGCAAAGCCAGCGAACAGCGGATTCACCGTCTGGCCTACTACGACGCGCTGACCAACCTGCCCAACCGCACGCTGTTCCAAGACCGCTTGCACACCGCCTTGCAGCATGCCGAGCGGCATCTGGAGTGGGTGGTGCTGATGTTCCTGGACCTCGACCGGTTCAAGCCGATCAACGATTCGCTCGGCCACGCGGCCGGTGACCGCATGCTCAAGGACGTGGCCCAGCGCCTGGCGGCCTGCGTGGAAGTCGAAGACACCGTGGCGCGCATGGGCGGCGATGAATTCACCCTGCTGCTGCAAGCCCGCGATACCCGTGAAGGCGCCCTGACCCGCGCCATTCATGTCGCCGAGCAAATTTTGTTGAGCCTGTCGCAGCCTTTCATTCTCGAAGGCCGCGAGTTCTTCGTCACGGCCAGTATCGGCATCGCGCTGAGCCCGCAGGACGGCGACGAGTTGAGCCAGTTGATGAAGAACGCCGACACGGCGATGTACCACGCCAAAGAGCGCGGCAAGAACAACTTCCAGTTCTACCAGGCGGCGATGAATGCCACGGCCCTGGAACGTCTGGAGCTGGAAAGCGACCTGCGCCATGCCCTCGATCAACAGCAATTCGTGCTGCATTACCAGCCGCAGTTCAGCGCCAACGGCCAACGCCTGATCGGCGTCGAAGCGTTGCTGCGCTGGCAGCATCCGCGGCGTGGGTTGATAGCACCCGCCGAATTTATTCCGGTGCTGGAAGAGTTGGGCCTGGTGGTGGATGTGGGCGACTGGGTGCTGGTGGAAGCCTGCCGGCAAATGAACGCCTGGCATGCCGAAGGCGTGAGGGTGCCGAAAGTGTCGGTGAACCTGTCTGCCCGTCAGTTTGCCGAGGGCCAGCTGGGCCAGCGCATTGCGCATATTCTGCACAGCAGTGGTCTGAGCCCGAGCAGCCTGGAGCTGGAGCTTACCGAAAGCATTCTGATGCGCGATGTGCAGGAAACCATGCAGGTACTGATGGGCTTCAAGCAACTGGGCGTAAGCATCGCGGTAGACGACTTCGGCACCGGCTATTCGTCGCTCAACTACCTCAAGCAATTCCCCATCGACGTGCTGAAAATCGACCGCAGCTTTGTCGACGGCCTGCCCAGCGGCGAGCAGGACGCGCAGATCGCGCGTGCCATCATCGCCATGGCCCACAGCCTGAACCTGGCCGTGATCGCCGAGGGGGTGGAAACCCAGGAGCAACTCGATTTCCTGCGTGAGTACGGCTGCGACGAAGTGCAGGGCTACCTGCTCGGCAAGCCGATGACCGCTCACCAACTGGCCGCGCAGTTCAGCGGCAATGCGTTGTTTATGCTGAGCTAAGCTGTCTATCCCGCGCCTTTCCAACACAATGAGGCGAACTTGTCCGCCACATGACCGACTGTCATGTGCCAGATAACGACCAATCCGGTAGAATCCGCCGCTTCCAATCTTCGGGCCAGCACAAGATCTGCTGGGCTAAGGTCAGGCAAGGCGAGCCGCAGCTTTAAAGCGCAGCGTACTTGAGTACGTGAGCCGTTAAAGCGAAAACTCAACGCAGCATGGCCGACGACCAGAAGATCGTTCACGACTTAAAAGGAGATCCTCATGTTTAGCCGTTCTACGACTATCGCCAACTACGACGCCGAACTCTTTGCCGCCATGGAGCAAGAAGCTCAGCGCCAGGAAGAGCACATCGAGCTGATCGCCTCGGAGAACTACACCAGCCCTGCGGTGATGGAAGCCCAAGGCTCCGTGCTGACCAACAAGTACGCCGAAGGCTACCCGGGCAAGCGTTACTACGGCGGTTGCGAATACGTCGATATCGTTGAACAGCTGGCCATCGACCGCGCCAAAGAGCTGTTCGGCGCCGACTACGCCAACGTGCAACCGCACGCCGGTTCGCAAGCCAACAGCGCCGTATACCTGGCCCTGCTGAACGCGGGCGACACCATTCTGGGCATGAGCCTGGCCCACGGTGGTCACCTGACCCACGGCGCCAGCGTTTCCTCCTCGGGCAAGCTGTACAACGCCGTTCAATACGGCATCGACGGCAACGGCCTGATCGACTACGACGAAGTTGAGCGCCTGGCGGTTGAGCACAAGCCAAAAATGATTGTGGCCGGTTTCTCGGCTTACTCGCAGATTCTGGACTTCGCCCGTTTCCGCGCCATCGCCGACAAAGTCGGCGCCTACCTGTTCGTCGACATGGCCCACGTGGCCGGTCTGGTTGCCGCTGGCGTCTACCCGAACCCGGTGCCATTCGCTGACGTCGTGACCACCACCACGCACAAGACCCTGCGCGGTCCACGTGGCGGCCTGATCCTGGCCAAGGCCAACGCCGAAATCGAGAAGAAGCTGAACTCCGCCGTATTCCCGGGCGGCCAGGGCGGCCCGCTGGAGCACGTGATTGCCGCCAAGGCCATCTGCTTCAAGGAAGCACTGCAGCCTGAGTTCAAGACCTACCAGCAGCAGGTCGTGAAAAACGCCAAGGCCATGGCCGGCGTATTTATCGAACGCGGCTTCGACGTGGTGTCCGGCGGTACCGAGAACCACCTGTTCCTGCTGTCGCTGATCAAGCAGGACATCTCCGGTAAAGATGCCGACGCCGCACTGGGCAAAGCCTTTATCACCGTGAACAAGAACTCGGTGCCTAACGACCCACGCTCCCCGTTCGTAACCTCGGGCCTGCGCTTCGGCACCCCGGCTGTGACCACTCGTGGTTTCAAGGAAGCCGAGTGCAAGGAACTGGCTGGCTGGATCTGCGACATCCTGGCGGACCTGAACAACGAAGCGGTGATCGACGCCGTGCGTGAGAAAGTCAAAGCCATCTGCGCCAAGCTGCCGGTCTATGGCAAATAAGAGCGGTAAGTAAGCGTTCGCAAACATAAAAAAGCCCGGCCATGTGCCGGGCTTTTTTGTGGGCCATCAATTCTGCGTAGGGCGAATATACGCAACGCGGATATCCGCCGTTTGCATGAGCATGAATCGGCGGATATCGCCTGGGGCGATATTCGCCCTACGCGACTACCTCGGCAAACCCCGCGCGAATTTGCTCTTCCGGTAATTGGTCGCCAATAAACACGATCACACTCTCGCGCACATCGTCCGCCTGCCATTGGCGGTCCCAGTCAAAGCCGTACAAGCGCAACACGCCCTGGAACACCATCCGCCGGTCCTCGCCGGCGATATCCAGCACGCCCTTGTAACGCAGCAGCGAATTGCCGTGTTCTTCCAGCAGGGTTTCCATAAAGGCGCTGAGTTTGTCGATATCCAGCGCCTGCTCACTCTTCAGCACCAGGGTTCCGATGCGGTCCGCACTGGCCGCTGGCGTGAGCGGGCGCAAACTGATGGTAGCCGGCAGGTCTGCATTTAAATTGAAGCCACGCACATCCAGCAGCTCGGCCAGGTCGATACGGCCGTGCTCCACCACGCGGATTGGCGCGCGCCGATTGATGCGGCCCAGGCGCTGCACCAGCGCGTCGTAGTGCGCGTCATCCACCAGATCACGTTTGCTCACCAGAATGCGGTCGGCAAACCCGACTTGCGCCTGGGCGATCGGTTCGGCCAGGTGGCGTTCGGCGTTGGCGGCGTCCACCAGGGTGATGATGCCGTCCAGCACATAGCGCTCGCACAACTCTTCTTCGGCGAAAAAGGTTTGTGCCACCGGCGCCGGATCAGCGAGGCCCGTGCACTCGATCACCAGGCGGTCGAAGGCCAGCTCGCCGCTGTCCAGGCGGTCCAGCAGCAGGTATAGGGCTTTTTCCAGCTCTACGTGGATGGAGCAGCACACGCAGCCGTTGGCCAGGGTCATCACCTGCACCGGCTCGCTGCCCAGCAACTGGCCATCGATGGGCGTTTCGCTGAATTCGTTTTCGATCACGGCAATCTTCAGGCCGTGTTCGGCCTTGAGGATATGGCGCAGTAGCGTGGTTTTACCGGCACCGAGAAAGCCGCTGAGCACGGTAACGGGAATGGGTTGGGAAGTGGCCATAAAGAAACCTTGAAGTCTGGATACCGAAAATAAACACGCCACGACAAGCGTGGCGCGAGGTCTTGCATCGGTGGGCTCAGCAGCAGCGAATGGGCCGCCCTTTACCACCACCGTAACGGGCTTCCTGACGTTCGCGGAAAAATTCCTCGTAGGTCATTGGCGGCGTATCCGGGTGTTTGTTGGCCATGTGTTCGACGTAGTTGTCGTAGTCGGGCATGCCCACCAGCATGCGCGCGGCCTGCCCCAGGTATTTGCCCATGCGACTCAGGTCATTGAACATGGTCTGTCCTCAGTAAGGGTGGGCCGGCGTAACGCCGGCCCACGCGTCCACTCAGATATGAGGGATAGGTTCGAACGGGGTTTCCTTGTCGCTGCGCTCCGGGCGAACCCAAGCCTCACGACCCACCTTGATGGCATAGAACAGCACGCTGAATACCACGAACAGGAACAGCACCGTGAGGGTGGCGTTGGTGTAGGCGTTGAAGATCACGTGCTGCATCTGCTCGGCGTCCTTGGCCGGGGCAATCACTTGTCCTGCCGCCAGCGCATCGCTGTACTTGCGACCCAGGGCGACAAAACCCACCGCCGGGTTGCTGTCGAACAGCTTGATCAGGCCAGCACTGGTGGTGCAGATCAGCAGCCAGGCAGCCGGCAGCATGGTTACCCACACGTACTGCTGGCGCTTCATCTTGATCAGTACCACGGTGCCGAGCATGAGGGCGATACCGGCCAGCATCTGATTGGAGATACCGAACAGTGGCCACAGGGTGTTGATGCCCCCCAACGGATCGACCACGCCCTGGTACAGCAACCAGCCCCACATTGCGACGCAACCGCCGGTGCCAATGATATTGGCGGCCCAGGAGTCGGTCTTGCGCAACGCCGGCACAAAGTTGCCGAGCAGGTCCTGCAACATAAAGCGTCCGGCACGGGTACCGGCGTCCACGGCGGTGAGGATAAACAGTGCCTCGAACAGAATCGCGAAGTGGTACCAGAAGGCCATGGTGTTTTCACCCGGCAGCACCTGGTGAAGAATCTGCGCGATACCGACCGCCAGGGTAGGCGCGCCCCCGGCACGGGCCAGAATGGTGGTTTCACCGATGTCACGGGCGGTGGCTTCCAGTGCCTCCGGCGTAATCATGAAACCCCAGCTGCTGACAGTCGCTGCAACCGACGCCACATCCGCACCCACGACGGCGGG
Source organism: Pseudomonas turukhanskensis (assembly GCF_027922365.1). Taxonomy (GTDB): domain Bacteria; phylum Pseudomonadota; class Gammaproteobacteria; order Pseudomonadales; family Pseudomonadaceae; genus Aquipseudomonas; species Aquipseudomonas turukhanskensis. The sequence continues at coordinate 103,713 of NZ_BSFN01000013.1, read as the reverse complement.
TGGGCTGTTCATCGCGAAATACACCCCTGGCTCGATGACCGAGGCCGCCACCATGGCCATGATGGCCACGAAGGATTCCATCAGCATGCCACCGTAACCGATGTAGCGGGCATGGGACTCATTGGCCAGCAGCTTGGGTGTAGTACCGGAGGAGATCAGGGCGTGGAAGCCCGATACCGCACCGCAGGCGATGGTGATGAACAGGAACGGGAACAGACCGCCTTTCCACACCGGGCCGGTGCCGTCGACGAACTGGGTAAGGGCCGGCATCTTCAGGTCGGGCATCACGAACAGAATGCCCAGCGCCAGGGCGATGATGGTGCCGATTTTCAGAAAGGTGGAGAGGTAGTCGCGTGGCGCCAACAGCAGCCACACCGGCAGTACCGAGGCCACGGCGCCATAGCCGATCAGCATCCAGGTGATCTGAATGCCGGTGAAGGTGAACATCGGTGCCCACTCAGGGCTGGCAGCTACCTGGCCACCCAGCCAGATGGAACCGAGCAGCAGCACCAGGCCCACGACCGAAATTTCACCGATGCGGCCCGGGCGCACATAGCGCATGTACAGGCCCATCATCATGGCAATCGGGATGGTTGCCATCACCGTGAACATGCCCCATGGGCTTGAAGCCAGGGCCTTCACCACGATCAGCGCCAGCACCGCAAGGATGATGATCATGATCAGGAAAGCGCCGAACAAGGCAATGGTGCCGGGCACCTGGCCCATTTCCTCGCGTACCAGCTCACCCAGCGAGCGGCCGTTACGTCGAGTGGAAATAAACAGCACCATAAAGTCCTGCACCGCGCCGGCTAGAATCACCCCGGCAATCAGCCAGAGCGTACCGGGCAGATAACCCATTTGTGCCGCCAACACCGGCCCGACCAGAGGGCCGGCGCCGGCGATGGCAGCAAAGTGGTGACCGAAAAGGATGTGCTTGTTGGTCGGCACATAGTCCAAACCGTCGTTGTTCAGTACAGCGGGGGTCGCGCGGTTAGGGTCCAGCTGCATCACCTTGTTGGCGATAAACAGACTGTAGTAACGGTACGCAACCAGATAGAGGGCCACAGCGGCCACGACTATCCACAAGGCGTTGATGGCTTCACCGCGGCGCAAGGCCACGACACCCAAGGCACCCGCGCCCACTACCGCCAGAACTGCCCAAGGCAGATGGCGTAGGACGCTATTGTTATTGTTCATGTAAAACTCCGAATGGATGGACGTACAAGCGGCCTTTCGAGTTTAGACGCTTCTGAGAAGCAAGGTATCCGACGATGGTCTATCGCGCTGCACAGGCTAACGCCGTTTGTAAAGGGCTTCAATTCAAGGCTTCTTGTTATCCTCAGCAGCCCCAATCGCCTATTCCTTACTTACCAGTAACTATATAGCGCCGACATAGTGTGACAGGCATACAGCTGAGCGCTTTTTTGCCGGGTTTGAGCATTTCCCTTACATACCCAAAGGCGAACTTCTTCATCACGTGCCTGGCACGAGCGCACATCCATGTAGTCTCGAGCCTACATTGTTGAGCGAAGCGAATTCTATCTGTTCCCCCTAAACGAAGGAAAAATACAGCCTCACCCCATATTCTAAAAGCATCGACATGAATATCACCGCCACGGACACTATTTCCCAACTCAAAGAGTTTCTATTGCTATTCATCTTTACCCTGCATAGGCGTGAAAAATGTTTAAGACGCGCAGCCCCGCTTATTTCATCCACTGCTTTATTTTTTATTGTGTTTACGCCCTATTTGCACGCGCAAGCCGTTCGCCCGCCGGTAAGTCCTGCAGTGCGAGAGTTTGACATTCAAAAGAAACAGCGCCTGCAAGACGAAATAAACCGTGAACTTGATAGAAATCGCCAAGATAACCTGACAGCACCAGCGCCGGCGCCCATCAAATTGCCAGATTCGGCAGCTGAAGACACTGGTCCAAAGTTTCTCATTACAACAATTACTGTTGATGCTGGCGAGCATGCCGCGTTGGCCGCCAATATTTCAGACATCCTCAATAATTACGAAAATCGCGAACTGGGAAATACCGAACTGTTCGGGCTTATTCGAGATGTCACTAATCGTTATGCCGAGCGGGGCTTTTCTACCACGACCATCAGCCTGGTACCCAAGAACATGAAGCAGGGGGCCGTCGAACTCAAGGTGAACTGGGGCTATGTCGAAGGGTGGCTGGTCAATGGCGAAGAACCAAATGTTGCTTATCAGAAGCTTATTACCGCGCTGGCAATGCCGGGGTTAATTGGCAATCCGTTAAACATTCAGCAAGTAGACCAGATGGTCGAAAACCTCAACAACGCAGCAAAAACTGCGCGAATTGATATCCAACCCTCGCAGCGTTTGGGCTACTCATACCTGAACCTCGTAACCGAAGAAAAACCCCTGACGCTTACCCTGCGCGGCGACAACTCAGGCCAGGGCAGCCCAAGCAGCGGCCGCTACCGATTCAGCGCCTCCACCAGCCTGAGTGACCTGTTGCTGGGCAACGATACGCTTGGCCTGAACCTCAGTTCACGCCGCTATCAGCAACCTAAGACGAATGCAGAGTATAACGCTGGCGCCAGTTATTCCGTGCCATTTGGTTATTCCAAAGTAGATCTGCGCTTCAATCATTCGCAGTACGAAAAACCTTCGCGCGGGGCATATGGCGACTATAGCAGCACCGGAAACTCACAAACGTATACCGGTCAATTCAGTCACGTATTAATGCGCGAGAAAACCCAAAAACTTACGGCTCTGGTCGAACTGGAACACAAGAAAAACGCCAACTTTCTGGAAGGCTCGCTCCTGGATGTAAACAGTGAGCCATTTACCAGTCTGGCGTTTGGTTTGGAGCATGTAACGCAATTCTTCGGCGGCTCATTGTATTCCGACGTGAAATACAATCACGGGCTTTCCCTATGGAACTCAGCGCCAGCCGCATACGAAGCTGAGGCATCAGACAGTCACAATAGACAAAGAAAAAATTTCAAGAAAATTGAATTCAATACTGCGTGGTCGCGTTCCTTGCGTGTACTTGATGAGGAATTCAACTTCTCCTCTCGCATTGGCGGGCAATATTCAAAAGATAACCTGATGACTGCAGAGCAAATGGGACTTGGCGACGAGTTTACCGTTCGCGGTTTCCAGGGCACACCGTTATGGGCAGACCAAGGTATCTACATCTCCAACACCCTCAGCCTGCCACTGCAAATGTTGGGTGGAACGATAACGCCGCTTATCGGACTGGATTCCGGTTATGCACGCGATGTCACTTATGCAGAACGAAGCGGCGGCCTCACCGGATTGGCACTTGGCGCCACCGGTAGTTGGAAATATGGCGGCGCTTCTTTAACCCTCGGAGTTCCTTTATCTATGGATGACGCGATTAAAAAAACTACCGACTCATCCGTGCTCTACCTGAGTACCTACCTGAGTTTCTGAAATACTTAATATCCAGCGAAGGTTACGGATATGAACAAACACTGTTACCGCCTTATATTCAGCAAAGTACTGGGGTTCTTGATTCCAGTGGCTGAAACAACAACCGCTGCACGCAAAGCTGGGCGAACTTGCGCTTCATCCACCTCTGCTTTCCCGCCGGCCGCCTGGCTGTTGAAAGCCCTGCCCTTGGCCTTGCTGGGCGTGATGCCTTACACCCAGGCGCAGATCGTCATTCCTCATAACTCCGGGCAGATGACCCACTCTGCCGGCGGGGTGCCGGTAATGGACATCAACAACCCCAACAGCAAAGGGCTCTCCCACAACCGCCTGAGCGAGTTCAATGTTGCCAACCCAGGCTTGATCTTCAACAACAGCCTGCGTGACGGCAACAGCCAGATCGGTGGTCACGTCATACACAACCCCAAGCTGACTCGCGAAGCACGCGCCATTCTCACCGAGGTTATGGGTAACAATGCCAGCTCCATCGAAGGCACGCTGGAGGTCTTCGGCGGCCGCGCCGACATTTTCATTGCCAACCCCAACGGCGTGACGCTGAACGGGGTAATGACCTACAACGCCAGCGGCCTGGCAGTGAGTACCGGCCGCGTTGTGCTGGGCAATGACGGTCCGCAGTTTCGCGTCGATGACCGCAGTGGTCGAGTATTGATCGGGGCCGGTGGTGTAAACACCGAAGGGCTGAGTTATTTCGATATCGTCGCGCGTGGCATCGATCTCCACGGCGAAGTCGGTTCCGCCGCCACACAGACCGACATCATGGCCGTCGCAGGCCTCAACACCTACGATGCGACCACCCGAATCCATAGCAAAGATACCGATAGCGGCAGCGGTACGCCCGTCGTTGCCATCGACGGTACCGCCGCCGGCGCCATGTATGGGGGCTTCATTACGCTGGTCAGCACAGAGAGCGGCGCCGGGGTTCGTCAAGAAGGGCTGATCCGTTCAGCACGCAATATTGCAATTTCGGCCAATGGTGACGTCGAACTCAACCACGTGAACGCCGGCAGTCATATTTCCGTTCAGGGCCATGCCGTTAGCGTCGATACGGCGCGGGCAAGCCGAAACGTCACATTCAACAGCGAAGCCAGCCTACGCGCTAACGCTGTGACGGCCGGTGGCGATACTCAACTGCGCAGTTGGGACAGCATCGAACTAGGAGATGGACAGACAGGCAATGGCCTCACAACCGGTGGCCTGCTGGACATGAAAGCCAACAAAGACATCGTCGTCAGCAACGATGTTCAGGCAGATCACGTCAAAGCCGAAGCCGACCGCGTGTTGATCAACGGCGCCACCGTGGAGGCCATCGGCGCGCAACGGGCCGGCACAGAAAAAGCTATCAGCATCGTTGCCAACGAACTCACGCTGTCTGGCGCTATGCACGCGCTCAACAATAACGGGGAGTTGGTACCGCACGACCAGACTGTGGTCATTCGCGATGGCACCGTGCAAGCCTTGCAGCCTGACGGGAACCAACAAGCCGGCGTCAAACTGGTAACGTCCGCCATGCTGAAGTCCGGCGGGGGTATCGATATCGCCGCAAAACGCCTGAATAACGAGGGCGGTGTGATCGAGGACACCAGCAACCGAGGCATCACCATCACCAGCGACAACTTCCTCAATGAGGGGCTGGTGCAATCTCAGGGCGACATCCGGGTAACGGCTGGAACCCTAAGCAATCTCTGCTTCGCAGGAGCTGCTGTGGGCGGCGCCAACCAAAGCATTTGCGGCGGTTTTATTGCCACAGGCCTGGGCGACTTCAACATCGGGCTGCTTACCAATCAAGGCAGCCTGGTCGCTGACCAAGCTCTGACTCTGGTACTAGGCAAGGGCTCCCACACCAACGGGGTGTACAGCGAAATCAGTGGCAGCCAGGGGTTGACCATCACCCAGGCCCCAGGTCAGCAAGCGAGCTTGCGTAACGCCGGGCGCCTGAGTTCCGGCGGCGATCTCAAAGTGGCGATCGATGGGCTGGTCAATACAGCCGGCTCGCAGCTTGCAAGTGCCGAGAACATCGAGCTTCACATCGACAAAACCCTGGAAACTGGCGCTGTCGTGCGAAGCGCCAAGGCGCTGACCATGACGGCCCAAGACCTGCGCACGACGGGCACCTCATCCATCACCTCCGGTGGCGACGGAACCGTTACCGCTACCAGGAACCTGATCAACGAGCGTGGCAGCAACATGAGCTTTGCTGGCGATTTGCTGATGAGCGCCGATGCAGACCTGACCAGCGCAGCACAGATAAATGTCCGCGGGCCAAACACCACCATCGTGGCCAAGGGGCAACTGGTAAATGCCGAAGGCACCATCCTGAGCACCGACAATCTGGTCATGAAAAGTGGTGGCACGATCACCAACGAAAACGGTGCGATCATCGCTGCCGATGACTCGCTGGTGATCGAAAGCGCGTTGGACATTAACAACCTGTCCGGTTCTATCCTGACGTCCGGCAACACCCTGCACCTTACCGCACTCGGCGCCCTGCGCAATGACGGCGGCTCTTGGATTGACGCGCTCAACCTCGACATCAATGCAAAAAACGTGTTCAACAGCGGCGCCTCGCAAATCGGTGGTTATGATTCTTTGACCATCAACGCTAGCGAACAGGTGCGTAACGAAGGAGGCGCCCTCATCCAAGGCGGGTTGCTGGCCACGATTACCGCCGGCAGCACGCTCACAAACGATAAAGCGTTGATTAACGCAACCGAGCTGGTGCTCAACGGCAACCACATCACCAACAGCAACCTGGGCGAAATAACCGCACAGACTGTTCGCGCTAATGCCCAGGGCACCTTCACCAGCCAAAGCGGTGCGACCCTGCATGCCGATGACGTCTTTATCGACGCCAATCGGTTCGAGGCCTCTGCCAGCAACATTTTGGCCAACAACCACCTCGACCTGAGCATTCGCGAGTTTTCCAACACCGCCACCGCTCACTCCAAAAACACCGCCACCGTCACCATGAAAGACGGCACCAGCCTGGTCATTGGCGCGGGCCAGGATAACCCCACAGCCGATTACCTGCTGGACATCAACACCCACAACCTGTGGGTGGCCGGCTCATTGCGCAACCCCGGCGCCATTGAAGTAAAAGCGACCGCAAGCGTGTTGAGCAATGGCGAAATCGTCACCGGCAAATGGCTCGATATACTGGCCAAGGGCTCCATCGAAAACCTGGCCAACAGACTGATGTGGTCGGCCGAGAAGATGCGGCTGAATGCCGGGACCACGATCATCAACAAGCACAACGGCCTGATCCGCGCCACCACCGACCTGACCCTCATCGCTGACAAGGCGGTTATCAACGAAGTCGGCATGATTGATGCGGGTGCAAATGTAGCCATTGATACCGCGCTCCTGGAAAACCGCAGCGAACTGCAGGGCGGGCTCAAGCCCGACGGTCAGGCGCATACCGTCAACCGGTACACCGAGGCGTGGGGGGCCTGGGATACCGAGTACTTCAAAACCGAATTCTGGACCAAGCGTTTCAGCGCTGAAGACCTGAAAGTCAAACAAGGGGTTATCTCGGCCGGCGGCAATCTGCTGCTCAATCAGGACGGTGCCAAGGGGAGCAAAGCCTCAGTACGTAACCTGGGTGGGCTGATGGCGGCGGCAGGCGATATTAAAATCGACGGCAACCTTGAAAACCTGGGCTCCAAAATAGGGCTGTCGCTGATCGAGTACCTGAAAGACTCGAGTGCCTTTGCCCAATGGACCACATCCGAAAGTAGCTACAGGGATGGTCCTGCTCTCCATACCAACATGTATGACTTGTTCGATAAAAACCTGTTACTCCACGACTCTCGTGCGGAGTTGATCGATCTACAGGCCGAACGCCAGGCGCGCCTGGACGAAGTCAGCCGCGCACACGAAGCCGAGAAGAAAGCTTTCAGGCCAGTCTCTACTGGCGTTGATGGCTTGTTAGAGTGGTTCGCTTTTGATCACTATCTCGACCAGAAGTATGACCAAATCAAAACTGACGTAAGGGCAGAATTTGCAGCAGAAGACAAACGTCTAAGCGATCAAATCAGGGCTGAAAACGGGTTCCTTTCGGGACCGACCATCCGCGGCACCGACAAATGGATGTTCTCACTGCGCCAAACCGCAACCCCAGAAGCCAACGCGATAATGAGCGCGGTTTTCGGCGCAGACTGGAAAAGCCTCGATCACAAGGCCATGCGTGAGCGCTGGGCAGCCTTCAAAGCCAGCCCCGACAAAACCTTGGATTTCTACGCCGATAAACAGGCCGAGATTTCGGCAGGCCAGGACTTTGTTCATACTGGCGGCGCACTGACCAACGGAACCGGTGCCGACTTTGGCAAAAACCGTACGGTCGACGTGCAGATTGGCGACGAAAAACTGGTCACCGTCGATGGCGAGCTGGATGCGGTGTTCAACCGCGATAGCGCCTTCGACTTCAAAGGCAAAGACTATCTACCGGCCCTGCGCGATGCCATCAACTCCGCCAACAACTTGCAGGATCTGATCAATTACAACCCCTTGTTCACTGCTAACGTCAATCTGGCCGATGCCAGTTCGAACGTCGACGGCGTTGCCGGTAAGGCTACGCCTGATTTCCAGGGCGTGTACCCCCTGTATATCAGTCGGGTTTCGTATAAGCAGGAAGACTTCTACGGCTCGCAATACCTGTTCAGCAAGCTTGATTACGACCCGGGTAAAACCGTCACCGTGCTAGGCGATGCGTACTTCGACAACGAACTTATTACGCGCACCATCCAAAATTCCATGGGCACCTTTTTTGCCCAGCGCCAACTGAGCGGCGCCAGTCTGGTCCAAAACCTGTTGGACAACGCCGCCAGTGAAGCGGTCAAACTGGGGCTGGTAATTGGCCAGCCCTTAACCCAAGAACAGTACGAGCAACTGGACAGCGACATCGTCTGGTATGAACCCCAGGTGGTAAACGGCATAACCGTGCTGGCACCCAAGGTCTATATCAGCCAAAGCACGCTGGTGGCCCGCCGAGAAGACCAGAACAATGGCGGCTTGATCGCAGCGAAGAACGTACTGATCGATGCCACTGCGGTGAACAACGTCAACGGTGTTATCCGCGGCAGCAACGACACGCTCGTGTACTCCGAGACCGACATCAACAACATCAGCCAGGGCGGCTCCAACACCGGCATTTATGGTGGCGACCGTGGCCGTCTGGTCGTAGCCGCCGAAGGGGAAGTGCACAACCAGGGCGGCAACTTACAAGGTTTAGAGCAAACGGTAGTAGGTGGCAAAGGCGTAACCAGCACAGCGACCACCGGTTACGACGCAGATGGCAACCTGTTGGTGCGCAACAACGGCATCCTGGGCGGCGAACTTACCCCCCGTGAAGCACCGGAAAGTGAGGCTCCCGTCGAGGCTCCCGTCGAGACTGCCGATGTTGATGGCGGTGGCGATACCAGCGAAACAACCGTAGCGGCGGCTGGCGACGAAACTCCGGCGGAAAAACCAAAGTTGGTCGTTGAAAAGCCAGATGTACGGGCCATTTTCGAACAGGCCAAACAGCGATCAGCCGCCGGCGCGCTGGCAGAAGACGCGGTGTCATCGGTTGCCGTGATTTCCGGCGGCGACATCAACCTGATCGGAGCGCAGACCATCGCCGACAAGGTCACCCTGCAAGCCACGGGTGACGTGAATATGCAGGATATCCACGAGGTCAGCTCCGACTTCAAGTCCAGCACCGTTCACGGTGCCCTTGCCCATCAGACCACTCGCGAGACGTCTGCCAGTGCGATATCCAGAGGCAACGAGGTCACGGCTAATGACCTGATCATCACGGCGGGCGGCGATTGGAATGTCACCGGTAGCGATGTCAACACCCTGAACAGCGACATCAATGTCGCGGGTGACGCAACAATCGCCGCTGGCAAAAACGCCGCTAGCTATGAAAAAGTGCAGAAGACCATGCAGTTTGTAATGGGTGGTACCGCAGGAGGCGGGGGGCGTGAGAGCTCCTACAACCTCAGCAAGTTCGATACCCAGCAAACTGCGACTGGCGCCAGTGCTTTTGAATACTCGGACATGGACCTTAAGGAATATGCAGGTGCCGCTTCAGGCGCCAACATGAACCGGGGCGATACGGCAGGCTTGCGCCACCGTATAGGGGTAGAAATTGTTGAAACCAAGGAAACTATCCAGGACACCAAGTACCGCAACGCTCAGTTGAACCTGGGCAGCGGCACCATGAACGTTGGTGGCGCTTTCGATCTGGGTGGCGCTGATATCAATGCCTACGCTCAGTTGACGAAAGAGGAGCGCGCCGCCATGACTCCCCAGGAGCTGGCCGCTGTCACCGCAGCAATGCCGACACTGGACATCACGGCAGCGGAGATCAAGAGCACCAAATTCCAGGATACGCACAAGCAGACGTTCGAGCGCGAAGAGGTCTTCTTTGGCAAAGAATCCGAAGTCCACTCCTCGCTCCTGAATGTCGCCGGCAATATGGCGAAAACAGCCAGAAAAGCTGAAGAAGGCATGGACGTTGATGGTGCGCTCACCGCAGCAGCGCAAGCCGCTAACGTCTCCCAGGTAATCTTTGGCGATACGCTCGGGATGTCGGAGACCATTGGGGTGAAAGTAACCAAAACCAGCAGTGAATATTCGAGCACCAGCGATAACATCAACCAGATTGGCGGCAATATCAGCTTGACCACCACCAAGGGCGACATAACCCTCAAGGGCGTCAATATTCAGGGTGGAAATGTAGCGTTGGACTCTGCCGGCGCCATCCACCAGCTAGCGGCAGAAGCCTCTAGCACTGGCAAATCCTCAACCGATATCCACCAAACGGGTGTAACAGTGGCCGCGAGTGTGGGGCCTATGGGGGCAGGGGTAGGCGTTAGCGTCGGAGCAAGCGGCAGCTATGACCGAACCGAAGAATCCGCGACCTTTTATACCAATGCCGACATTAGCGGTGCGAATGTCAGCATCAAGGCCAAAGGCGACCACAACATGGAAGGCGCCACCATCGACGCCGGCCATCTGAACTACAACATTACCGGCACACAGAACATTATCAGCAAGCAAGACGTGTCGAATATGGACCATGAGCGCGGCAATTGGAGCGCCAGTGTCGGTGTAGCGCTTTCAACCCTTGGCGTGGTTCCGATTGGCGGGGCTTCCGCCTCGGGCGGCAAGGATCACGACAACAGCAAGTTGACGACGGCGCAATCCGGCATCAGCGCAGGCTCCATGAACTTTCATGTCGGCGGCGACCAGAATCTGACCGGCGCACACATCATCAACAAGTCGGGGCAAGGCTCCTACAACGTCGACGGCAAGCTTACCGCTAACGATCTGGCGGACATGCGTGACAAAGACGGTGGGTACGGCGGCGCCGGCGGCGGTTTCAGCAAAAGCGGCGTGCCGAGTGTTGTTATTGAAACGGGCCGAGTGGATCAGGTGAAGTACGAGGCCACGCAGAAGTCCACTATCGACCTGGGTGGCATGGAAATGAACGTGGCCGGCGGGGTAGCGGGCAAGCTGAACACCGACGCGAGCAAGTTGGTAGACGTGTCGCTGGATAAAATGGTTGCTGGCACCGATATTAAAGTCGAGCTGGCGCTACCCGTCTTTAAGAAGAAGAAGAAAAAGGGCGGTGATGATGACCCTCCACCACCGCCAGACAACAATGACGTAAAGAAGAAAGAGACAAGGGAGATGTCCACACAGACCGACCCCATAGAGACAAGGGAGATGTCCACACAGACCGACCCCATAGAGACGAGGGAGATGTCCACACAGACCGATCCCATAGAGACGAAGACCATCAGCACGCAGACCAACGTGGTGAATAAAAACACCAACGCCCGCCATATGACGTCAGCCACTACCGGGGTAGATCTGAAAAACGTCCTGGCCAAGCTCAACAGCCCGAATAAGGCAGATCAGGCGAACCTCAAAGCCAACCCGATGACCGTCACGACTCGAGGCGCGGATGGCAAACTGACCACTCACACGATCAGCGACGCCGCCAGCCTCAAGGCATTGCACGGCCAGCAGGTGGTAACGGGCGAGCGTTCCGAGTACGTAAACCGCGGCAGTGGGCTGGGCCAGTCATCCACGGTGTATATCCAGATAAAGCCACAACCGGGGGGTGGGTTCAGCTATTCCTTCCAATCCAGACCCCCTGCCCCTCTTCCTAGGGCTAGATAGCGGGGGCGCAACGAAAAGGGCTGGTATCACCAGCCCTTTTTTATGCCCGCGATTTGACTTGTCAGGCGGGTTGTTTGGCATACCGCGCCAACTGTGCATCTTTGCTCATCACATCCAGGGTATTGGCCAGCACTTGCTCGCTGGTGACATCGGCCTTGGAGAAAATGTTGTCGAAGTTGGCGTGGGTGACTTGCGCAAAACGCTCACGGTCGCCTTTCTCTACTCCCAACAAGGTGGCGTAGGCATCCAGCGCCTCGCCCTGGCCTTGAGCCATGTCTTCGGCAATGGAATCGAGCATGCCGTTCATGGCCAACATCGAGCGACCGCCGTAGCCCAGTTTTACGTGGGAGTCGCAACCGTTGGTGCCGGAAGTAAGGCCGAACGTGGCGTTACCGGAAGTGCCGTTGGTGGTGGTCGCCAGCAGATGAGGCGCCAACCCGCGCTGCCCCTCGAACAGCATGTTGCCCCACCCACAACCGCCTCCGCCGGCCTGGTCGGCCTGGGCCGCGAAACTGGCCGCGCTCAGAATCGCAAGTGTCAAAACTTTGCCAAGCATTCGCTTATCCATGTCTGCGCTCCGCAGTAAATTGTTTTTAAATGCTCTTGCAGCTTTGGTGACACATACCCCCCTGTCAAACCAACGCCGGACGACCGGTAGGCTTGGCACGCCATCAGAGCTGATGGCACCATGCCGCGCTGCCTTCGCAGCCTTGAGCATTTTTGCGTGTTTGCCCTTCTGCCCCTTCGGCGCTTGCTTATCTGTTGCCTGAGTTTGCTGGCCCTGGCCGGTTGCGATCGGCCGTCTGCCATCGCCCTGGATCAGCAGGTGTATATCTGGCAGCGACAATGGCGCGCGGCCCATGCCCAGGCCTTGGTGGCCAGCCACGCGGACTTTTCCACCCTCAGGGTTCTGGTCGCCCAGGCACACCCCAACGAAGGCTGGATTCAAGCGCGAATCGACAACGACCTGCTGCGCCAGGACGGCCGTCCGCTGATTGCGGTGATTCGCCTGGACGGGCAATTGCCGCGCCTGGATAGCTCCGCCATCGACCAACACATTCAAACCACCGTGCGCAACTGGCAGGCCAGCGGCCTGAACCTGCGCGGTGTGGAAATCGACCATGACTGCGCCAACAACCGCTTGAGCGCTTATGCGCAGTTGCTGCACACCGTGCGCGCCGAGCTGCCGGCCGGGCTGACCCTGAGCATTACCGCCTTGCCCGCGTGGCTCAGCAGCAAGGCCTTGCCTACGGTGTTGCAGGAGGTGGACAGCTCCGTGCTGCAGGTGCATGCCGTGAGCCGTCCCGAGGCCGGGTTGTTCGATGCACAACTGGCTCTGCGCTGGGCCAACGCCTATGGCGCCGTCAGCAGCAAACCCTTTCACCTCGCTCTGCCCGCCTATGGCGTGGCACTCACCGAGAACGGCGACGTCGAAAGCGAAGCGCCGTTACCCCAGGGCGGCAGCCGCCGGGAGTTGCACGCCAAGCCCGAGGACGTGGCTAAGCTGCTGCGCGACATGCAGGCTGCGCCAGTCCCGCACCTGACCGGCCTGATCTGGTTTCGCCTGCCCTTGGCCGGTGACCGTCGCGCCTGGCCGCTGGTCACTCTGCAAGCGGTGCTCCACCAGCAGCCGCTGCGCAGCAATTTGCAGGTAACCGTGCAGCAGCAGGGCGAGTTATTCGAGCTACGCCTGGTCAACTCGGGCAACCTGAGCGCCGCTCTGCCAACCCTTATCCGTAACGACGCCGCCCATTGCGAAAGCGGCGACGGCGTTCAAGGCTATCGCCTGCAACGCGCAGCCAACACGCTTGAATTTGTTCGCCAATCGCCTGGTCAATTGGCCGCGGGCCAGAGCCGCGCGCTGGGATGGTTGCGTTGCTCACAGCTGGATCATGGAGGATTTCGTGTCTCGCCTTAACTTGCCTCGTTGTTTGCTCGCCGTTGCCGTGGCAGCGGTATTAACCACGCCTCTCGCCTCGGCCTGCGGCCCGGACTACCCACTGCGTTTGCTAGGCGACCGCGCGCGCAGCTTGCAGGAGCTGCCCGAAGGTAACTTCAACTTCGAGGCAGGTCGGCTGGCCGTTGCCACCCCGGCGCTGAAGCAAGCCGCCAGCTACAACGGTGAAACGCGCTGGTACGCCGAGGGGCAGAGCGGCCTCGAAGAAGCCGAGCCGCAAGGGTTGACGCCCGAGCAGGCGGCCAAGGTCAAGGCCCTGCGCAGCCTCACTGACCCCGCTCAAGCGGAGCAGGCTGGTGCCCAGTTGCCTGCCGAGCTGCGCCTGTACACGGCCGGCGCCGTGGCGTTTGCCCAAGGTGACGACGTCAGCGCCCAGGCCTATTTTCAAAAAGTGCTGGCCCTGCCCGCCAGCGAACGCCCGTTGCGTAGCACATGGGCCGCGTACTCGTTGGGCCGCAGTCTGGCCCGAGGCGCAGACGCCGCACGGGACGGCGAGCCAAGCGATGAACAACGGGCACAAGCGCGGCAAGCGGACATCAAGGCGGCCAAACAGGCCTTTGGCCTGACCCGGCAACTGGCCGTGGACGGTGCCAGCGACCCGCTGGAGTTAGGTATTGCCAGCCTCGGCGAAGAAGCCCGGCTGGCCTTGGATGCAGGCGACTGGTCGACCGCCATCGGCCTGTACGCCAGCCAACTGAAACTCGGTTCCACCACCGGCTACAGCTCGATGAAACAGCTGGCCGTTGAACTGACACAAATGCCCGCCGACCAACTGGCGCCACTGCTGCAACAACTGCCGGTGCAACAGTTGCTGACGGCGTACCTGATCAGCCATGCCGGCTGGTCCTACGGCGAGCAACCGGCTGGCGAAAAAGCCTTGGTGCAGCAGTTGCAACGGGGCGATATCGCCAACCTGGCCAACGCCGATCGCCTGGCCGCGCTGAGCTATCAGTTTGGCGATTACGACGCCACGGCCACCCTGCTCGAACACGCGCCCGACAACGGCCTGACTTGGTGGCTACGGGCCAAGATGGCCCTGCGTAGCGGTGACAAAGCCGCCGCCCAGGCCGCTTACGCTAAAGCCGCGCACGCCTTCCCGGAGGATGAAAGCTGGGGCTGGCGACGCGATGCCGACTGGAATGGCGAAACGGTCAAGCCGCGCTGCCGGGTTGAGGGCGAAGGCGCCATTCTGGCTCTGGAACGCGGCGACTATCTGCAGGCCTTCGAGGCCCTGTACCGCAGCGGCTATATCTACTGGGCGGACACCGCCGAAGTGGCCGAGCGAGTGTTGACCACCGACGAACTGAAAACCTTCGTCGATGCCAACGTGCCGGCGCCACCCTCGGTTGCCGCGCCACCCGATCCGTATGCCTACCAACCGCGCCCCATCGAAGCCGAGCTGCGCCAATTGCTCGGTCGTCGCCTGCTGCGGGAGGGGCGTTACGACCAGGCGCCAGCCTATTTCTACGAAGTCAGCACGCAGCAAGCCGCCCGCGACTACGGCCAGGCGCGGCAGGCCGCCGAATCGCGCTGGACCGACACCGGCAAGGCCCAGGCGCTGTACCAGGCAGGCAAGCTGGCGCGCCGCCAAGGCATGGAATTGCTCGGCTATGAAATGTCGCCGGACTTCGCCTGGTTCGATGGCCTGTATTCGCTGGACCGCGTGCAGACCCAGGAGCCCGGTGGCCTGCTCAGCCGCGGTGAAGTTGACCGGCAGAACGCCAACCTCGCAGCGCCCAACAACCGCTACCACTACCGTTGGGTTGCCGCCGAGCTGGGCAGTCAGGCTGCCGACCTGCTGCCCCATACCAGTCAGGCCTACGCCGCCACCCTGTGTCACGCCACCGGCTGGATTCAGTGGAGCGATCAGCAACTGGCCCAGAATCTTTACCGCCGCTACGTCGCAAATGGCCCGGCCGTGCCTTGGGCAGCGAATTTCGGCAACCAGTGCCCGGAGCCGAGGTTCGAAACCGTCGACCGCGACCTCTGGCAACTGCGTCTGGACACCCTGCGCCGCGCCGCTCGTCCTTACAAAGGTTGGCTGTTTGGCCTGGCCTTGGTCGCCGGTGTAGTGGCGGCTGGATATTGGCGAAAAAAGCGCCGCATCACAGTTCCGCCAGCCGAGCTGTAGCCGCGGCCACAGCCTTGACTATAGTGATGGAACCGAACTGTCCCCACGAACTCGGATAGTCACTGCCAACTGGAGCCAACCCCATGAGTGAGTCAACCAACGAGCGTCGGCGCTTTCAGCGCATTGCCTTCGACGCCAGCACCGAAATCGCTCAGGGCGATCAGCGCTGGACGGTTGAACTGCACGACCTGTCCCTCAAAGGCCTGCTGATACAGCGCCCGGAAAACTGGAGCGGCGACGTCAGCCAGGCGTTCGAGGCCGACGTACGCTTGAGCCCGGATGTGCATGTGCGCATGGAAGTGGCCCTGGCTCGCGATGCCGGCGGCCTGCTCGGCTTTGAATGCCGGCATATTGACCTGGACTCGGTCAGCCATCTGCGCCGCTTGGTGGAGCTGAATCTCGGGGATGAGGATTTGCTGGAGCGCGAACTGACCTCGCTCGGCGAGGCGTAACGACCGCTAAAAAGCGCCAGGCAACAGCCTCTCCTACACAGGCGAGCCATTGGGGGAGCGGCTTTTGCTTCGGTGGTCTACAGCGCGGCTCTGATGGCAATTAAAGCGATGGCTCACGCGCAGCCAAAAACCATGACGCACGTCCAACTCTGGCAATCTGTTCATCGCCTCGCCACGAACCCCTGTTGAGCCTTGGATATACTCCGGGCCTGCTTGCGCGCCGGATCGTTTTGCCGCGCGCGTGGTCAGAGGCGTTTGCGTGCTGCTGCCGGCACGGTCGAGAGGGATCTACAGATGAGTCGCATCGCAACCACGTTGGCAATGCTTCTATTGGGACTATTGGTACAGGGACACGCAATGGCATTTTCAAAAACGCTGTATCTGTTTTCTGAGGTAAACGGCATCGTTCTGCTCGATGGCAAACCCGTGGAAGGGGTTGAGGTCGACCAGGAGTACCACTGGCACTGGAAAGGCGAGAAGGCCAGACGAGTTACCACCACCGACGCCCAAGGGCGCTTTCACTTTCCGGTTATCACCGGCAAATCGTTGACCGCTGCGCTGCCGCACGAGCCGGTGGTCGAGCAGCGTATGCGGCTGTATTACCAGGGCAAGGAATACCAGGGTTGGTATCAGTCCAAGCACAACTACGACGATCTCGGCGAGTTGAATGGCCGGCCGATGAAGCTGGTGTGTGATCTGAACGATGAGCCCGCGCCACACCCGGAAATCGGCAGTTCCGGTATCTGTGTGCTGCAAAAATAATCGCGCTGTTTTTACCCACAGTGTTTCAGAGCCAGAAGGGAATCAGGTTTGAGTTCTTTATCGCCTAAACAAGCGGCAGGCATTGCCACCCATGTGTATACCGCCCGCGACATGGTCGCGCCCGACGTTCTGCAACTCAGTGCTGACGGTCTGGAGCTCAACGGCGTGTTCGATTTCAAGGCCGCGCAACAGGCTACCGGTACCAGCGGGGCTCTGGCCCGCAAAACCACCGGCTTCACCTACGGGGCCGAGGGCATGGGCACCCGTCAGGGTGAGGTGGTGTTGGCGTTTCGCGGCACTGACATCATGCAGGACTGGCTGACCGACGGTAACTGCGGTTTGCAGCAAGGCCCGAGCGCCTGGCTGGTGCATGCCGGCTTCAACGAAACCTTCAAGTCGTTGCGCGAGGGCCTTGACCGCTATATGCGCGGGCGCAAGCCCAGCGTCATCCATTGCGTCGGCCACAGCCTGGGCGGTGCGCTGGCCACGTTGGCAGCGGACCATCTCAGTCAGGCCGGAGTCGGTGGGGTCAAGCTCTACACCTTTGGCTCGCCGCGCGTCGGCGTTGCCGGGTTTACCCGCAACCTCACCAGCAAGCTGGGGGTGGAGAACATCCACCGCGTGTACCACCTGGCCGACCCGGTCAGCATGGTGCCGATCTTTCCCTTTGCCCACGCGCCAGACGACGGCCCGGTGTGTCAGTTGCCCTGGGGCAGCTCGTTTTCGTTCGACGCCCACAAGATGGCCCACTACCGGCAATCCATCGGCGACGCCAGCTGGACCGGGCTGCGCCGGGTACAGCAGACCTCGCTGGAGCGCGATGTGCAGGCCTGGCTGAAAAACGCCAATGGCAGCGTGTTGATGCTGTCGGCCACCTCGTTGCAGATGATCTCCAAAGCCATGCAATACCTGCTGGCTAAAGCGCTGGGTGTGGCCGCCGGAACGGTGGTAGTGGCGGGCATGACGGTGCTGGACCAGATTGCCGGTTTGCTGGTCAGCGGTGCGAATGCCTGCAAGGCGCTGGGCGATTCGTTGAACAGCCTGATCGTGCAGATCTTTCGCTTTCTCGGACGCCCATTGCCAAGCGCAGCCAACGTGACGGTCGCGTTCCTGCGCTGGGTGCTGGAGTTGTTGAGCACCACGGTGATCAACCTGGCGCGCCGTGCCATCGACGTAGGGATGCGCCTGTAACGCGAATTAGCGAGAGCGCAGGGCCTTGGCCATCGCCTGGTCGGTGTCGTGCTCCCACTTCTCATCGCGGTCGCTGTTGCGCTGTTCTTCGTAGGCACGCTGCTGGGCGCTGGCCATTTCGGCTTGGCACTGGCGGAAACCGTCACTCCAGCCTTCGGCGTATTGGGCATCTTTGAGGTAGCGCGGTACGTCTTTCTTGAAACCGCCGGTTATCGCCCCCGCCGCTTGGCGCCCGCTGCCGCAACCGTCGTTATAGCCGGCGGCAAAGGGCTCCGGGTAGCCCTGGGCAACCAGGTATTCATAGCTGCTTTGGCAGGCAGCGAGCAGGGCCAGAATAGGGATTAACAACAGAAACGAGCGCACGGGTTATCTCCGGGTGGCGGATGGAGAAAGTGTGCGCGGGTGATTGTGAGAAAAACGTCAAATTGGTGTAACGCCGTTGTTGCACGATTTGCCGGCTGCGTAGGGCGAATATCCGCAACGCGGATATCCGCCGATTTCCATGGCACCTCGGTCTGCGTAGCGGCGGATATCGTCGAGGCGATATTCGCCCTACATCCGCCTGCACATCGTGGCTATTTCAATAGTGTTCAATAGTGGTACCACTTCAGCTCCAGGCTCACCTCATTCTGCGGCGAAGCCAATTGGCTGAAGTCGCGTTTGGCCGAAAGGCGCAGCCCCAGGTTGCGCGAGATTTCCCATTGCTGGTTCAGGCTCAGGCTGCGCCGTACCTCGCCGTTGGTGAAGTAATCAGCGCTGGCTTCAGCGCTCAGGTTACCCACTGCGTTGTGCCATAACAGGCCGGTGTTGAAGCCCGCTGCGGGTGTAAAAAAACCGGCAAAATCGCTGTTGTGTTCGACGCGCACGGTGCCCAGTGCAAACCCCAGCATGTCGTCGCTCAGTGCCCAGGTACCGCCCACGCCGCCGTTGAGGTGGGTGACCAGACGCTCGTCGCCGTCTTTACCCAGCACTCGCTCCAGCCCGCTGGCGACCTGCCAGGACCAGGGCTGCAGCAGTTCATTGCGCGGCGTCAGGGAGCGGATATTGGCCAGGTCGAGGTTTTGCAGTTGCCAGTGGTTGCCTTCGTATTGGCGCAGTTTGAGCTGGAGGGTTTCGATCTGCGCGCCGAGGGGAAAGCCGTAGAGGTTGTCGTTGAGGTCGTGGTAGGCCATGCGCAGGCCGTATTCGGCAAAAGCACGGTCATCCCGGCTGCCGGCGCCCAGCTGCCAGGTGCGCGATTCATGGCCTTGCTCCGGTAAACCGGGGCGCTCGACCGCAAGCGGCGGAGGGGGATTGCGGTTGATACTTTTCAACAGCGCGAAGCTGCGCTGGGCGCTGGCGCTGTCCCGTCCACCGGCGGCGCTGCGGTAGCGTTGCAGGCGAAAGGCAGCGTCCTGGATCAGCGCCTGGCGGTCTTTGGGTACTTGCTGGAATTCGGCGCTTTGCAGGTGCTCGGGGGCGTCGGCCAGACGCAGGGCCCACTGTTGTTCGTCGTTGCTGAGCGGCTGGGCGCGGGCCAGCAATTCGCGCTCGCGCGAGGGCCGGTACTCGATGCCTTTTACCAGGCCGGCATCTTTTACCGCCCGCACGGTATCGGTGGGGATGGCGGTGATCGGGAATTGCTCGGTCAGCTCCAGGCCCGGACGGGCAATCTCCAGCAGTTCCAGCAAACGAAACGAGCAGTTTTCGTCGAAGAAGAAGTAGTCGAAGCGGATCTGCTTGAGCTCCCACACATGCTCGACCATGCGCGCGCTTTCTTCGGGTGTGAGGTTCAGGCGGTATTCCCACAGGTCGCGGTTTTCCAGGCTGCGGTATTCGGCCAGTTTTTCTCGGTAGGGCACCAGGGCGAACAGGCCGGGGTAGCCGCCCATCAGGCCTTTCCAGGCATACAGAATGCTGTTGTCCATGCCTTCGATAAAGGCGCCGAAGTTCAGCGCGTAACTGAGCAGGGCCGTGTTGTCGCTGTCGATATCGGCTTGGTCGATGCGCAGCAAGGTGTGGCCGAACATGGAGGACGGGCTGTTGAGGTAGGCCGCCGGAAAAATCAGCACGGCGCTATGGGGCGCGATGTCCTTGAACCATGCAGTGAATTCAGCGCAATCAGGTGTGGGCAGGTCGGTGAGTTGCAGCTGTTCACGTAGCCAGCGGGTGCGCGCCGGGTAAGCACATTGCGCGTGTTGGTCGCCGCTGCCGGCCGGGGCGTAAAGGGCTTTGAGGGTGGCGGCCAGTTCGGCGTCGGGATGGTTTTCACCGTCTGGGGCGAGAAAAAAGCGCGGGTCGTCGACATAGCTGCGCCAGCCACCGAGCTTGCCGGTTTCGTAGTGGTTAAGGGCTATCCAGTACGGATCAAAAGCCAGCGCTTGCAGGCGTTCTTGAGGGACTGTGGGAGCGGCTTGGGCCAGGCCACCGATGCTTAGGGCCAGAGTGAATAAAGTCCGTTTCAAGATAAGGCTTCTTCTTCTAAAGCGGTGCACGGAGCTTTGTAGGGCAGGGCACCGGTGTCAAGGAAGAACGCCTTGCCAGACAGAATCGGCCGGCGCCAGAATGGCCGCGAACGATGACTGCCCATCTGAACTAAGGATTTTCGATGCCTGATCCCGTTGCCAATGGCCTTCGCTTGGCGCCCGACGCGCTAACCCGTCCCTTCGATCCTAGTCAGTTCAAGTTCACCATCACCGATGATCTGGAGCCCTTCCGTGGTGTGCTCGGCCAGGAGCGCGCGGTAGAGGCCCTGCAGTTTGGCGTGGCCATGCCGCGCCCCGGTTACAACGTCTTTGTCATGGGCGAGCCGGGCACCGGCCGCTTCTCCTTTGTAAAACGCTACCTCAAGGCCGAAGGCAAACGCCTGGATACGCCCTCTGACTGGGTGTACGTCAACCACTTCGACGAAACCCGCGAGCCCCGTGCGCTGGAATTGCCGCCGGGCACGGCCACGGCCTTTATCGCTGATATCGAAGTGCTCATCGACAACCTGATGGCCACTTTCCCTGCTGTGTTCGAACACCCGGCCTATCAGCAAAAAAAGAGTGCCATCGACCGCGCGTTCAACCAGCGGTATGACCGCGCCCTGGATGTGATCGAGCGCCTGTCGCTGGACAAGGAAATCGCCCTGTACCGCGACAGCACCAACATCGCCTTCACGCCGATGAAAGAAGGCAAGGCGCTGGACGAAGCTGAGTTTGCGCAATTGCCGGAGGCCGAACGCGAGCGCTATCACGCCGATATCTCGGCGCTGGAAGAACGCCTGAATGAAGAGCTGGCCAGCTTGCCGCAGTGGAAGCGCGAGTCGAGCAACCAGTTGCGTCAGTTGAATGAAGAAACCATCACCCTGGGGTTGCAGCCACTGCTGGGGCCGCTCTCGGAAAAGTACGCCGAGAACGCCGGCGTTTGCGCGTATCTGCAAGCCGTGCAGGTCAACCTGCTGAAGACCGTGGTCGAGCAGCTGGTGGATGTGGACAAGGTGGACGCCGAGGCACGCAAGTTTCTGCAAGAGCAGTACTGCCCGAGCCTGGTGGTGGGGCATCACGCCAGCGGTGGCGCGCCGGTGGTATTCGAGTCGCACCCGACCTACGACAACCTGTTTGGCCGCATTGAATACAGCACCGACCAGGGCGCGCTCTACACCAGCTACCGGCAACTGCGCCCCGGCGCCTTGCACCGCGCCAACGGCGGCTTTCTGGTGTTGGAAGCGGAGAAGATGCTCGGCGAGCCGTTCGTGTGGGAAGCGCTCAAGCGCGCGCTGCAACAGCGCAAGCTGAAAATGGAATCGCCGTTGGGCGAGTTGGGTCGCCTGGCTACCGTGACCCTGACGCCGCAAGTTATCCCGCTGCACCTCAAGGTCATCATTATTGGTTCGCGCCAGCTGTATTACGCCTTGCAGGACAACGATCCAGACTTCCAGGAAATGTTCCGCGTACTGGTCGACTTCGACGAAGACATCGCCCTGCACGACGACAGCCTGGAGCAGTTTGCCCAGTTGCTGAAAACCCGTACTTCGGAGGAGGGCATGGCGCCTCTGACGGCCGATGCCGTGGCGCGTCTGGCCACTTACAGCGCACGCCTGGCCGAACACCAGGGGCGGTTGTCGGCGCGTATTGGCGACCTGTTCCAACTGGTCAGCGAGGCGGACTTTATTCGCCAGTTGGCCAACGACACCGTCACCGATGCCGGCCACATCGAGCGTGCGCTCAAGGCCAAGGCCACGCGCACCGGTCGTGTATCGGCGCGGATTCTCGATGACATGCTGGCCGGCATCATTCTGATCGACACCGCTGGCGCGGCTGTGGGTAAGTGCAATGGCCTTACAGTGTTGGAGGTGGGTGACTCGGCCTTTGGTGTGCCGGCGCGGATTTCCGCCACGGTGTACCCGGGCAATAGCGGCATCGTCGACATCGAGCGCGAGGTCAATCTTGGCCAGCCGATTCATTCCAAGGGCGTGATGATTCTGACCGGCTACCTGGGCAGCCGTTATGCACAGGAATTCCCCCTGGCCATTTCCGCCAGCATCGCCCTGGAGCAGTCCTACGGTTATGTGGATGGCGACAGTGCCTCACTGGGCGAGGTGTGCACGCTGATCTCGGCGTTATCGCGCACGCCGCTCAAGCAGTGCTATGCCATTACCGGCTCCATCAACCAGTTTGGTGAAGTGCAGGCGGTGGGTGGGGTCAACGAGAAGATCGAAGGCTTCTTCCGCCTGTGCGAAGCGCGCGGGCTGACCGGTGAGCAAGGCGCGATCATTCCGTATGCCAACGTGGCCACGCTGATGCTCGATGAGCGCGTGCTGCAAGCGGTGCGCGCGGGCTTGTTCAACGTGTATGCCGTGCGTCAGGTGGATGAGGCGCTTGGGTTGCTGGTGGGCGAGGCAGTCGGCGCGGCGGATGAGAACGGCGAGTTCCCGGAAGGCAGCGTGAATGCCCGTGTGGTGGAGCGCCTGCGGGAGATCTCCGAGATCGGCATGGAAGAGGAAGAAGACAAAAGCGTAGAGGCAGAAGCTGCGGCGCTGTTGGCCGGCAAGGCAGAGTCAAAAGCCGACGCTAAATGACGGACTGACTGCTCGATGGCTGGTCAGTCATTGAGCAGTTGGCTCGCGGCCCCGGCAGATGGTGGCTGGGCCTGCTTGCCCACGGTCCATCCACAGAGTTATCCACAGCTGCCGGGGATAACCTTGAGGCTTCCATGTGCCGCTTGACGGGCGTAGTCTGAACGCCAGACCTCGCGAGGGCCGCCGTCATGCCACGCAGCCTCTGCCTTACCCGTCAATGTCTTGGCCTGATCACCCGTATCGAATGTGTGGTCCGCCCGCTGGCAGGCGAAAATGGCCTGTGGGTACTTATCTGTGGCGCCGGTATGGCCGCGTCTCAACCTTCCGCTATCAAGACGCAAGGCCCATTCCACGGGCCTTTTGTGGCCGAAGAGGTACTTCGCGCCATCGCCGATAACCTCGCCGAACTCGGCTACACCTATAGCGATGAACCATCCATCTGGTGCCTGCACTTGCAGGCCGAATTGCGCCGCGTGAATGGCGAGCGCGGTCGCCATCTGGGCGATTGCCAGTTCCGTCCGGAAACTTAGAAGTCAGCATTGCTCAGCTTTTGAACGATCTGCGCAAAGCCTGCCGCTGCGCTTGCTGGCGCCGTCTATCCGAAGGCCGTCCACAGAGTTATCCACAGAAGCTGTACATAACAAAATGTGGTGGTTTTGCTGGCCGTCGGGCGGATGGGACGGGTTGTCTCGACAGGTTCGCTGGGTATACTCGCGCTCACTTTTACCTGCTGTGAGCGACCATGGAACGTCTAATTGAAAACACGATGTACGCCACCCGTTGGCTACTGGCCCCGATCTATTTCGGCTTGTCGCTGGGCCTGTTGGCGTTGGCGCTGAAGTTCTTTCAGGAAATCTTCCATATCCTGCCGAATATCTTTTCCCTGGCTGAATCCGAGCTGATCCTGGTGCTGTTGTCGCTGATCGACATGGCCCTGGTGGGTGGCCTGCTGGTGATGGTGATGATTTCTGGCTACGAAAACTTTGTCTCCCAACTGGACATTGACGAGGGCAAGGAAAAGCTCAGCTGGCTGGGCAAGATGGACTCCAGCTCGCTGAAGATGAAAGTGGCGGCCTCCATCGTGGCGATCTCGTCCATTCACCTGTTGCGGGTGTTTATGGATGCCAAGAACATCGAGCCGCAATACCTGATGTGGTACGTGATTATCCACATGACGTTCGTGATCTCGGCCTTTGCCATGGGTTATCTGGACAAGCTGACCAAGCACTGACAGGCATCGGCTGGGCGGCGCTTGTGTGCTAGTCTGGCCGCCCTTTTTTTGGCCTCAGCGGAGTTAACGCCATGTCCGAACAGAATATCGACACCTTCACCACCGATGAGAGCCGCGTGAGCTATGGCATCGGCCGCCAACTGGGCGACCAACTGCGCGACAACCCGCCACCGGGCGTAAGCCTGGACGCCATTCTGGTCGGCCTGACCGACGCGTTCCGTGGCCACGCCAGCCGCGTTAGCCAGGAAGACATGTCCGCCAGCTTCAAAGTCATTCGCGAAATCATGCAAGCCGAGGCCGCTGCCAAGGCCGAAGCCGCTGCGGGCGAAGGCCGTGCGTTCCTGGCTGAGAACGCCAAGCGTGCTGGCATCGTTACCCTGGAATCGGGTCTGCAGTACGAAGTACTGACCGCAGGCGAAGGCGCCAAGCCAACCCGCGACAGCACCGTGCGTACCCACTACCACGGCACCCTGACCGACGGTTCGGTGTTCGACAGTTCCTACGAGCGCGGCCAGCCGGCGGAATTCCCGGTGGGTGGCGTGATTGCTGGCTGGACCGAAGCCCTGCAGCTGATGGGTACCGGCAGCAAATGGCGCCTGTACGTGCCGAGCGAACTGGCCTACGGCGGCCAGGCTGTTGGCAGCATCCCGCCGCACAGTGTGTTGGTCTTTGACGTAGAGCTGCTGGAAATCCTGTAAGAAACCTACTGCGCTCGGTTTAGCGGCGTTAAAAACGGACTCGCAATGCTCATTGGCTACAGCCAACTCCGCTTGCTCGCCTGTTTTTGCCTTGCTAAACCTTCGCTCGCTACGGTTTTGAGCTCTCTGCGCACAGGGAGCCCAGAATGCAAAAGGCCGAGAGTGGAAGCTCTCGGCCTTTTGTTTTTTCGGGCTAGGTACTTCAAGGGGTGGGGTTCCCGATCAGTGCAGTTCAGAGGCCGGGCGCAAGGCGCGGGAGTAGCAGAACAGGAACAGATTGCGCACCAGCTCCTTTAAAACAGTGGGTTCGCTGGAGTTCAGGCCGGTCAGGTCGAGGTCGCCTTGCTCGCGCAATTCGTCCAGCGCTTCCTCTTCGAGTACGGCGCATACCTTGCCGGTATCGCGATGCAAAATGCGTAGATACGGGTGAGGGCGGTCCAGCCAGGCATCAATCAAATAGGTCATGGCTCATCTCCTTGTCTTGGTTTGATGAGAATAATTCCTATTGAGATAATAGCAAGGGCTAATTTGTACGACTGCGTAGCGCTTGATCAGTGGCAATAAAAAGCCCGGCGCGGGGCCGGGCTTTTGCGTGGCGGCAGGTGATCAGTGAGTTCGCGCTACGGCGAACTCGCTGAGCTCGATCAGCGCATCTTTATATTCACTGGCTGGCAATACGTTCAGGCAGGCAATGGCACGGGCGGCGAAGTCGCGGGCCTGGTTGGCGGTGTAGTCCAGCGCGCCGGAAGCTTCAACGGCAGCGCGGATGCTTTCCAGGTCCTCCAGGCCGCCTTTCTGAATGGCGGTGCGGACCAGGCTGGCTTGTTCTTCGGTGCCTTCACGCATGGTGTAGATCAGAGGCAAGGTGGGTTTACCTTCGGCCAGGTCATCACCGACGTTCTTGCCGAGGGTTTGGGCGTCGCCACGGTAGTCGAGCAGATCGTCCACCAACTGAAAGGCCACGCCCAGGTTGTCGCCGAAGGCTTGCAGGGCGGCAGACTGTTCTTCAGTGGCGCCAATCAAGGCAGCAGCGCTGTGGGTCGAAGCTTCGAAAAGCATCGCGGTCTTGCCGCGGATGACTTCCATATAGGTCTCTTCGGTGGTGCTGGCGTCGCGCACCTTGGACAGCTGCAGCACTTCGCCTTCGGCAATAACGCGGGTGGCGCGCGACAGAATCTGCATCACCGGCAGCGAGCCGAGCTCGACCATCATTTCGAAGGAGCGTGAATAAAGGAAGTCGCCCACCAATACGCTCGGCGCGTTGCCCCACAGGGCGTTAGCGGTCGAGCGGCCACGACGCATGCCGGACATGTCGACAACGTCGTCATGCAGCAGGGTAGCGGTGTGCAAAAATTCGATGGTGGCAGCCAGCAGACGCAAATCATCGCCCTGGCCGCCCAGGGCTTTGCCGCAGAGCAGAACCAGCAGCGGGCGCAAGCGCTTGCCACCGGCGGAGATGATGTAGTCGCCTATTTTCTCTACGAGAGGAACGCGGGAGACCAGTTGTCGTCTGATAATGCCATCGACGGCGGTAAAATCGTCCGCCACCACGTTATAGAAGGCCTGTGGTTGCATCAGTGACAAGTGCTCCTCGAAGGTTGCGCGGCATGCTAGGGGGCAGGTGGGAGGCTGTCAAGGCAAGCACTGCGGGTGCTTGCACAGGCGCGAAGGCTTGCGTACAATCGCGGCCCCTGAACTTCCCTGGGCAGCACCTGCCTTACGCAATTGCAAGGGCGTCCTTCCGGCCCCAAGCAGCCATGCCAGCCGACGACTATTCCTATAAAGCGCTGGGTGAGCAGGATTTAACGGAGCAAAATTATGTACGCAGTAATTGTTACCGGTGGCAAGCAATACAAAGTCGCCGAAGGTGAATACCTCAAAATCGAAAAGCTCGAAATCGCCACTGGCGAGGCCGTAACTTTCGATCGCGTTCTGCTGATCGGCAATGGTGACGACGTCACTATCGGCGCACCAGTTGTTGAAGGCGCCAAAGTTGTAGCCGAAGTGATTGCACAAGGCCGCCACGACAAAGTGACCATCATCAAGTTTCGCCGTCGTAAGCACCACATGAAGCGTCAGGGCCACCGTCAGTGGTTCACTGAGATCAAAATCACTGGTATTTCGGCCTAATTTTTTCGGCCCAAATCCTTATTAGGAGTATTGACTCATGGCACACAAAAAAGCTGGCGGTAGTACCCGCAACGGTCGCGACTCAGAATCTAAACGCCTTGGCGTGAAGATGTACGGCGGCCAGGCTATCAAAGCAGGCAACATCATCGTGCGTCAGCGCGGTACCCAATTCCACGCTGGCTACGGCGTTGGCATGGGTAAAGATCACACTCTGTTCGCTAAAGTCGAAGGCGTGATCAAGTTCGAAGTTAAAGGCGCCTTCGGTCGTCGTTACGTGAGCGTTGTCGCGGCTTAATCGCGATGCTGCTGGAAAAGCCCTGTCTCGCGACGGGGCTTTTTTGTTTCTGAATGCTTGAGGCTTTTGCAAAATCAACCGGGAGCTGTTTCGCTGGGTTTTGCAAAAGTCTTATGTTCCTTGTGTTATCTAGCCCGCTATTGCGGCGGGAGGCGTGCCGATGAAATTCGTCGATGAAGTATCGATATTTGTAAAAGCGGGTGATGGTGGCAACGGTTGCATGAGCTTCCGTCGCGAGAAGTTCATCGAAAACGGTGGGCCGAACGGCGGCGACGGCGGCGACGGTGGTCATGTGTATATGGTCGCCGATGAAAACCTGAACACTCTGGTGGACTACCGCTACACCCGGCGTTTCGACGCTGAGCGCGGTTCCAACGGCGGCAGCGCCGACTGCACTGGGCGCAAGGGTGAAGACACCGTGCTGCGTGTGCCGGTTGGTACCACCATCATTGATGCGGCTACCCAGGACATCATTGGTGACCTGACCAAAGACGGTCAGCGCATCATGGTCGCCCACGGCGGCTGGCACGGTCTGGGCAATACCCGCTTCAAATCCAGTACCAACCGTGCGCCGCGCCAGACCACCTTGGGCAAGCCCGGTGAGTCCCGCGACCTCAAGCTTGAGCTGAAAGTGCTGGCGGACGTCGGTCTGCTGGGGCTGCCGAATGCTGGCAAGAGCACCTTTATTCGCTCGGTGTCGGCAGCAAAGCCGAAAGTGGCGGACTATCCGTTCACCACGCTGGTGCCAAACCTTGGCGTGGTCAGCGTTGATCGCTACAAGAGCTTCGTGGTTGCCGATATTCCAGGGCTGATCGAAGGGGCCTCCGATGGCGCCGGTCTGGGTATCCGTTTCCTCAAGCACTTGGCACGTACCCGGTTGCTGCTACACCTTGTCGATATGGCGCCGCTGGATCTTAGTGATCCGGCTGAAGCGGCTGAAACCATTGTGTCCGAGCTGGGCAAATTCAGCCCGTCGCTCGCGGAGCGTGATCGCTGGTTGGTGCTGAACAAGTCCGACCAGATTCTTGAGGAAGAGCACGAAGCTCGCGTCAAGGAGATTACTGATCGCCTGGAGTGGACCGGTCCGGTTTATGTGATTTCGGCCATTGGTAAAGAGGGCACGGAAAAGCTCTGCTTCGATATCATGAAGTACCTCGAAGAGCGCTCCCTGCGCATCGCCGAAGAGCCGCAATATGCGGCGGAGTTGGCGGAGCTGGATCGGCGTATCGAAGACGAGGCTCGTGCCCAGCTGCAGGCGCTGGACGACAAGCGCGCGTTGCGCCGCGCGGGCGTCAAGGTGGCCGGCAGCGAGGATAACGATGACGGCTTCTGGGATGAAGAAGATGACGATGATGGTCCAGAGATCATCTACGTTCGAGACTGAGTAAAACCACAACGCCGCTAATTAGCGGCGTTGTGCTGACTAATTCGCACGAGCGGCATGGCGCCGCTCTTCTGGCCAAGGTTGGATGACGATGCGGGACAAGGTGACTGGCGCTCAGCGCTGGGTGGTGAAGATCGGTAGTGCATTGCTGACCGCTGACGGGCGTGGCCTGGATCGCGGTGCCATGGCGGTGTGGGTTGAGCAAATGGTGGCGCTGCGTGAGGCGGGCGTCGAGTTGGTGCTGGTCTCTTCGGGCGCCGTGGCGGCGGGCATGAGCCGGTTGGGCTGGGCGTCGCGCCCGAGCGCCATTCACGAGCTACAAGCTGCTGCTGCTGTCGGGCAGATGGGCCTGGTACAGGCGTGGGAGTCGAGCTTTGCTCAGCATGGCCGGCATACCGCACAGATTCTGCTGACTCACGACGACCTGTCTGACCGCAAGCGCTACCTGAATGCTCGCAGCACGCTGCGCACGCTGGTTGATCTGGGCGCTATTCCGGTGATCAACGAGAACGACACCGTGGTCACGGATGAAATCCGCTTTGGCGACAACGACACCCTTGCCGCGCTGGTGGCCAACCTGGTGGAGGCTGATCTGCTGGTTATCCTCACCGACCGCGACGGCATGTTCGACGCCGACCCGCGCCATAACCCAGATGCTCAGCTGATTTACGAAGCGCGTGCTGATGACCCTGCACTTGATGCGGTGGCAGGCGGCGTGGGCGGTGCGCTGGGTCGTGGCGGTATGCAGACCAAGCTGCGCGCCGCGCGGCTGGCTGCGCGTTCCGGGGCGCACACGGTTATCGTCGGTGGGGCTATTGAGCAGGTGCTGGCGCGCCTCAAGTCTGGCGAGCGCCTGGGTACCTTGCTGGCGCCCGAGCGCGGCCTGCTGGCTGCGCGTAAGCAATGGCTGGCCGGGCATCTGCAAACCCGCGGTACCTTGCAGTTGGACGCCGGTGCAGTAAAAGCCTTGCTGCAAAGCCACAAGAGCTTGCTGCCGGTTGGTGTGAAAAGCGTGCAGGGCAATTTCCGTCGCGGCGAAATGGTGGTGTGCGTCGATCCGGATGGTCGCGAGATTGCTCGCGGTCTGGCCAACTACAGCGCTGCCGAGGCGCAGAAGATTGTTGGGCAACCTTCCGATGCTATTGAGCGTCTACTGGGTTACGTCGACGAGCCTGAACTGGTGCATCGCGACAATCTGATTCTGGTGTAAGCGCGCCTGCTGGCGAAGCCCATGGATGTAAAAGGAGAGTGCAGTGCGAGTGATCAATGGATGGTTGGGCGCGTTGCTGCTGCCCTTGGCGCTGAGCGCGTCGGCTGAGGAAATTGGCCAGGTGTCGACGGTGTTCAAGTGGGTCGGGCCGAACGACAAGATTGTGGTCGAGGCGTTTGATGATCCGAAAGTGGAGGGCGTGACCTGTTATCTGTCGCGCGCCAAGACCGGTGGCGTCAAAGGTGGTTTGGGGTTGGCGGAAGACAGGGCGGAGGCGTCGATTGCCTGTCGCCAGGTTGGGCCGATCCAGGTGCCCGCTAACCTCAAAGATGGTGAGGAAGTGTTCAAAGAGCGCACTTCGCTGGTGTTCAAGACCATGCAGGTGGTGCGGTTCTTCGACAAGAAGCGCAATACGCTGGTGTACCTGGTTTACAGCGATCGTGTGATTGAGGGCAGCCCGCAGAATGCGGTGACCGCGATCCCGATCTTGCCCTGGCACCAGTAAGGACAAAAAAGGCGAGCCGCGAGGGTCGCCTTTTTCTCGTTCGCTTTTTTTCGGGCAATAAAAAACCGGCCCTTAGGCCGGTCTTTTCAACGCATCACACTTAGGCAGCAGCGGCTTGGCTGAGATCCTTGATGTGACCGTTCAGGCGGCTCTTATGACGAGCTGCTTTGTTCTTGTGGATGATGCCTTTGTCGGCCATACGGTCGATTACAGGCACAGCCAGAACGTACGCTTTCTGAGCAAGTTCGAGGTCTTTGGCGTCGAGAGCCTTGACCACGTTCTTGATGTAGGTACGAACCATGGAGCGCAGGCTGGCGTTATGGCTACGACGCTTCTCAGCCTGTTTAGCGCGTTTTTTGGCAGAAGGTGTATTGGCCACCGTCGAGCTCCTTGAAACTTTGAGGAAATGACTAAACAAATAAGGCCGCGAATCATGCCGATGTGTCGAAGGCTTGTCAAGCGCGGATCAGCCTTGCTGACTACGGATCGACCAGCAGTCCGACCAGCGTACCCACCCCAATTGGGTGATTTATTTGCCAGCCGGTTCTACACTCGCCGCCTTTGCCTTGCGGCCTATAGCGCGGCGCCGTGATTTTCGGTGGCGCAGCATACTTCATGCGGTAGAAACGAGCGTTATGAATTTACTCAAGTCGCTGGCTGCGGTCAGCTCGATGACCATGTTGTCCAGGGTGCTGGGCTTTGTGCGCGATACCATCGTGGCGCGCATTTTCGGCGCGGGCCTGGCCACCGACGCCTTTTTTGTCGCCTTCAAGCTGCCCAACCTGCTGCGCCGCATTTTTGCCGAGGGCGCTTTTTCCCAGGCATTTGTGCCAATTCTGGCCGAATACAAAACCCAGCAGGGCGAGGAGGCGACGCGTACCTTTATTGCCTACGTGTCCGGCCTGCTGACTCTGGTACTGGCTGTGGTGACCGCGCTCGGCATGATCGCCGCGCCCTGGGTGATCTGGGTAACCGCCCCGGGTTTTGCTGACACGCCGGAAAAGTTCGAGCTGACCTCATCCCTGTTGCGCGTGACCTTTCCTTATATATTGCTGATCTCGCTCGCTTCGCTTGCCGGCGCAATTCTAAATACCTGGAACCGCTTTTCGGTGCCGGCCTTTGTGCCGACCTTGCTGAATATCAGCATGATCGTCTTTGCCCTGTTTCTTACGCCTTACTTCAACCCGCCGGTGATGGCGCTGGGCTGGGCGGTGCTGGTCGGAGGCTTGTTCCAGCTGCTCTACCAACTGCCACACCTGAAAAAAATCGGCATGCTGGTGCTGCCGCGTCTGAACCTGCGCGATGCCGGCGTATGGCGAGTAATGAAGCAGATGGGCCCGGCCATTCTCGGTGTGTCGGTCAGTCAGATTTCGCTGATCATCAACACCATCTTCGCCTCCTTTCTGGTGGCCGGCTCCGTGTCCTGGATGTACTACGCCGACCGTTTGATGGAACTGCCTTCCGGCGTTCTCGGTGTGGCGTTGGGTACAATTCTTTTGCCTGCACTGTCACGCAGCTTCTCCAGCAAAAATACCGACGAGTACTCGCGTCTGCTCGATTGGGGGCTGCGCCTGTGTTTCCTGCTGGCGCTGCCGTGTGCGTTGGCACTGGCGATCATTTCCGAGCCGCTGACGGTCTCGCTGTTCCAATACGGCAAGTTCAGCGCCCATGACGCGCAGATGACACAGTTCGCTCTGATCGCCTACGCCGTGGGGCTGCTCGGCATCATTCTGGTCAAGGTGTTGGCGCCCGGCTTTTATGCGCGGCAGAACATTTCCACGCCGGTGCGTATCGCGCTGGTGACGCTCGCCGCCACGCAGCTAATGAACCTGGTGTTCTTCTTTACCTTGCCGTATCCGCATGCCGGCCTGGCGCTGTCAATCGGTCTGGCGGCCTGCCTGAATGCGGGGCTGCTATTTTGGCAGTTGCGCAAGCAGCAGCTGTTCACGCCGCAGCCGGGTTGGGGTGTGTTCTTGTTCAAGCTGGTGGTGGCGGTGCTAGTGATGGCGGCGGTGCTGGTCGGGCTGATGGCGGTGATGCCAGCATGGGACGAAGGCAGCATGCTAGTGCGCTTGCTGCGCCTGGGTGCGCTGGTGGCGGTTGGTATCGCCGCCTATTTCGGTGTGCTGCTGTTGCTGGGCTTTCGTTTGCGCGATTTTGCCCGTCGCTCGGTGGCCTGATCTCCCAGAAACCCCTTATTTACAAACGTGCAAACACGCGACGGGTGTTGCCTGTTGTCCGGCGTCGGGTGTGCGTATAATCGGCCACTTTGTGAGCAAGAAGCGTCCTATGCAGCTGGTTCGAGGGCTTCAAAACTTGCAGCCCCAGCATCGGGGCTGTGTTGCCACTATCGGCAATTTTGACGGCGTGCACCGTGGCCACCAGGCCATCCTGGCACGGCTGCGTGAACGCGCGGACGAGTTGGGTGTGCCCAGCTGCGTGGTGATTTTCGAGCCCCAGCCCCGTGAGTTCTTTGGCCCGGACACCGCGCCGCCCCGCTTGACGCGGTTGCGCGACAAGCTGGCATTGTTTGCCGCTGCCGGCGTGGATCGCGTGCTGTGCCTGTCTTTCAACCGCCGTTTGCGTGAACTCAGCGCCGCTGAATTTGTGCAGACCGTTCTGCTGCAAGGCCTTGGCGTTCAGCACCTGGAAGTGGGCGACGATTTCCGCTTTGGTTGCGACCGCGCCGGCGATTTCGCCTTTTTGCAACAAGCGGCGCAGGTTGAAGGCTTTACCCTGGAAGCGGCCAGCACTGTTGAAATCGACGGCTTGCGCGTCAGCAGCACGCGGGTTCGCGAGTCGTTGGCTGCAGCCGATTTCCCGTTGGCCGAGCGCCTGTTGGGCCGGCCATTCCAGATTTCCGGCCGCGTTCTGCACGGGCAGAAACTGGCCCGCCAGTTCGGTACGCCGACGGCCAACGTACAACTCAAACGTCGTCGTGTGCCGTTGACCGGGGTTTATCTGGTCACTGTCGAACTCGACGGCAAACCCTGGCCCGGCGTCGCCAATATTGGCGTACGGCCCACGGTGCAGGGCGACGGTAGCGCACACCTGGAAGTGCATCTTTTAGATTTTGTCGGCGATATCTATGGCCGACGTTTGACGGTGGCTTTCCACCACAAGCTGCGCGATGAGCAGCGTTTCGCCTCCCTGGAGGCGCTGAAGACGGCGATACACGCGGATGTCGCCGCCGCCCGTGCCCTATGGCAGGGTCAACCGCCTAAGTGAAGAGCCAAAGATGACCGACTACAAAGCCACGCTGAACCTTCCTGATACCGCCTTCCCAATGAAGGCCGGCCTGCCACAGCGCGAACCGCAGATTCTGCAGCGCTGGGACAGCATTGGCCTGTATCAGAAGCTGCGCGAGATTGGTAAGGATCGGCCCAAGTTCGTGCTGCACGACGGCCCGCCCTATGCCAACGGCACTATTCACATCGGTCACGCCGTAAACAAGATTCTCAAAGACATGATCGTGCGCTCCAAAACCCTGTCCGGGTTCGATGCGCCGTACGTGCCGGGTTGGGACTGCCACGGGCTGCCTATCGAACACAAAGTCGAAGTCACCCACGGCAAGAACCTGCCTGCCGATAAAACCCGCGAACTGTGCCGTGCCTATGCGGCCGAGCAGGTAGAAGGGCAGAAGGTCGAGTTCATCCGCCTGGGTGTGCTCGGCGACTGGGCCAATCCTTACAAAACCATGGACTTTGCCAACGAGGCCGGCGAAATCCGTGCCCTGGCCGAAATGGTCAAAGGCGGCTTCGTGTTCAAAGGCCTGAAGCCGGTGAACTGGTGCTTCGATTGCGGCTCGGCCCTGGCCGAAGCGGAAGTGGAATACCAGGACAAAAAGTCCTCGACCATCGACGTTGCCTTCCCGGTTGCCGACGAAGCCAAACTGGCTGCCGCCTTTGGCGTGCCGTCGCTGAGCAAGCCGGCCTCCATCGTGATCTGGACCACTACCCCGTGGACCATCCCGGCCAACCAGGCGCTTAACGTTCACCCCGAATTTACCTACGCCCTGGTCGATGTAGGCGACCAGCTGCTGGTTCTGGCCGAGGAGCTGGTGCAGGCCTGCCTGACCCGCTACGGCCTGGAAGGCTCGGTAATCGCCACTGCGCCAGGCGCGGCGCTGGAGCTGATCAACTTCCGTCACCCGTTCTACGACCGCCTCTCGCCGGTGTACCTGGCCGAGTACGTCGAACTCGGCGCTGGTACCGGTGTAGTGCACTCCGCGCCCGCGTACGGTGAGGACGACTTCGTGACCTGCAAGCGCTACGGCATGGTCAACGACGACATCCTGACGCCGGTGCAGAGCAACGGTGTGTACGTCGAATCGCTGCCGTTCTTTGGCGGCCAGTTCATCTGGAAAGCCAACCCGGCCATCGTTGAGAAACTCAGCGAAGTCGGCGCGCTGATGCACACCGAAACCATCAGCCACAGCTACATGCACTGCTGGCGCCACAAGTCGCCGCTGATCTACCGCGCCACCGCGCAGTGGTTCGTTGGCATGGACAAGCAACCCAACACCGGCAACACGCTGCGTCAACGCGCCGTGAAAGCCATCGAAGACACCCAGTTCGTGCCGGCCTGGGGCCAGGCACGCCTGCACTCGATGATCGCCAACCGTCCGGACTGGTGCATCTCCCGTCAGCGCAACTGGGGTGTGCCGATTCCGTTCTTCCTCGACAAAGCCACGGGCGAATTGCACCCGCGCACCGTCGAGCTGATGGAGGAAGTGGCCAAGCGCGTTGAACTGGAAGGCATCGAAGCCTGGTTCAAACTCGACCCTGCCGAACTGCTCGGCGCTGAAGCCGGCAACTACGACAAGATCAGCGACACCCTTGATGTGTGGTTCGACTCCGGCACCACCCACTGGCACGTGTTGCGTGGCTCCCACCCGATGGGCCATGCGTCCGGCCCGCGCGCCGACCTGTATCTGGAAGGTTCCGACCAACACCGCGGCTGGTTCCACTCCTCGCTGCTCACCGGCTGCATGCTGGACGACCACGCGCCGTACCGCGAGCTGCTGACCCACGGTTTCACCGTGGACGAGAGCGGCCGCAAGATGTCCAAGTCGCTGGGCAACGTCATCGCGCCTCAGAAAGTCAACGACACCCTGGGCGCCGACATCATGCGTCTGTGGGTTTCGGCCACCGACTACTCCGGTGAAATGGCCGTTTCCGATCAGATTCTGCAGCGCAGCGCCGATGCCTATCGCCGCATCCGTAACACCGCGCGCTTCCTGCTTTCCAACCTGAGTGGCTTCAACCCGGCCACCGACCTGCTGCCGGCCGAAGACATGCTGGCGCTGGACCGTTGGGCGGTAGACCGCGCCTTGCTGCTGCAAAATGAGCTGCAAGAGCACTACGGCGAATACCGCTTCTGGAACGTTTACTCCAAGGTGCACAACTTCTGCGTGCAGGAGCTGGGCGGGTTCTACCTGGACATCATCAAGGATCGTCAGTACACCACCGCCAGCGACAGCCAGGCGCGTCGCTCCTGCCAGACCGCGCTGTTCCATATCGCCGAAGCGCTGGTGCGCTGGATCGCGCCGATCCTCGCGTTTACCGCCGATGAGCTGTGGGAATACCTGCCGGGCGAGCGCAACGAATCGGTGATGCTCAATACCTGGTACGAAGGCCTCACGGCGTTGCCCGAAGGCTTCGAGCTGGACCGCGCCTACTGGGACCGCGTCATGGCCGTGAAAGTGGCGGTCAACAAAGAGATGGAGGTTCAGCGCGCAGCCAAGGCTATCGGTGGCAACCTGCAAGCCGAAGTTACCCTGTACGCCGAGGACGCGTTGGTCAGCGATCTGAACAAACTCAGCAACGAACTGCGTTTCGTGCTGATCACCTCGACCGCCGCCGTTGCGCCGTTGGCCAGTGCCCCAGCCGATGCTGTGGTTACCGAAGTAGCCGGCCTGAAACTGAAAGTGGTGAAATCGGCCCACGCCAAGTGCGCGCGCTGCTGGCATTGCCGCGAAGACGTTGGCGTGAACCCGGAGCACCCGGAAATCTGCGGTCGCTGCGTCGACAACATCAGCGGCGCTGGCGAGGTTCGTCACTATGCCTAATGCGCGCTTTGGCCGACTGAGCTTGTTGTGGATAAGTCTGCTGGTGCTGATCCTCGATCAGGCCACCAAGCTGTACTTTGAAACCAACCTCAGCCTGTACCAGCAGATCGTGGTCATTCCCGACCTGTTTAGCTGGACCCTGGCGTACAACACTGGCGCCGCCTTCAGCTTTCTGGCCGACAGTTCCGGCTGGCAGCGCTGGTTGTTTGCCCTGATCGCCGTGGTGGTCAGCGCCACCCTGGTGGTCTGGCTAAAACGCCTGAAGGCTGACGAAACCTGGCTGGCCATCGCCTTGGCGTTGGTGCTTGGCGGTGCACTGGGCAACCTGTACGACCGCATCGTACTCGGCCACGTGATCGACTTTATCCTCGTGCATTGGCAGAACCGCTGGTATTTCCCGGCGTTCAATATTGCCGATAGCGCCATCTCGGTCGGCGCTGTGCTGCTGGCCCTGGATATGTTCAAGAGTAAAAAATCCGGAGAGCCCGTTCATGACTGAAGCCCAAGTAACTGAACAGCGTATTGGCCCGGATAAGCAAGTCACCCTGCACTTCGCCCTGAACCTGGAAAACGGCGATGTGGTGGACAGCACCTTCGACAAGAAGCCGGCCACCTTCAAGGTGGGCGACGGCAACCTGCTGCCCGGTTTCGAAGCTGCCCTGTTCGGCCTCAAGGCCGGCGACAAACGCACCCTGCAAGTGGAGCCGGAGCACGGCTTCGGCCAGCCCAACCCGCAGAACGTGCAGGTGATGCCGCGCTCGCAGTTCGAAGGCATGGAGCTGTCCGACGGCCTGCTGGTGATCTTCAACGACGCCGCCAACACCGAGCTGCCCGGCGTGGTCAAAGCCTTTGATGACAACCAGGTCACCATCGACTTCAACCATCCGCTGGCCGGCAAGACCCTGAACTTTCAGGTGGAAATCATCGAGGTCAAACCGGCCTGATCGGCCGGTTACCTTGAAGCCGCCCCAGGGCGGATGAGGGCAAGCCCATGCAAGAGACCGCCATGCAAATCAAACTCGCCAACCCCCGCGGCTTCTGCGCTGGCGTCGATCGCGCGATCGAAATCGTCAACCGTGCCCTGGAAGTGTTCGGCCCGCCGATTTACGTGCGCCACGAAGTGGTCCACAACAAATTCGTGGTCGAAGACCTGCGCGCCCGCGGCGCCATCTTCGTTGAAGAACTTGACCAGGTACCGGACAACGTCATCGTCATCTTCAGCGCCCACGGCGTTTCCCAGGCGGTACGCAAGGAAGCCGAAGCCCGTGGCCTGAAAGTGTTCGACGCCACCTGCCCGCTGGTGACCAAAGTGCACATCGAAGTCGCCCGCTACAGCCGCGACGGCCGCGAGTGCATCCTGATCGGTCACGCCGGCCACCCGGAAGTGGAAGGCACCATGGGCCAATACGACGCCAGTAACGGTGGTGATATCTACCTGGTAGAAGACGAAGCCGACGTTGCCAACCTGCAGGTGCGCAATCCCGAATCGCTGGCATTCGTGACCCAGACCACCTTGTCGATGGACGATACCAGTCGTGTGATCGACGCGCTGCGCAGCCGCTTCCCCAGCATCGGTGGCCCCCGTAAAGACGATATCTGCTACGCCACGCAAAACCGCCAGGACGCCGTCAAACAGCTCGCTAGCGAGAGCGACGTGGTGCTGGTGGTGGGCAGCCCCAACAGCTCCAACTCCAACCGCCTGCGGGAACTCTCAGAGCGTTTGGGTACGCCGGCTTACCTGATTGATGGCGCGGAAGATCTGCAGCAAGGCTGGTTTGAAGGTGCCGCGCGTATTGGCATCACCGCCGGTGCATCGGCGCCGGAAGTGCTGGTGTTGGGCGTGGTGCAGAGGCTGCGGGAGTGGGGCGCCAGTGGTGCTGAAGAACTCGATGGGCGGCCGGAGAATGTGACGTTTTCGATGCCGAAGGAATTGCGCGTTAAGGCGATTTGAACTGAGGCTTTGCTGGAAATGGACCCATAAAAAACCCCGCGTTCGCGGGGTTTTTTATGGGTCGGAAGAATCAGCGTTTCCAGCACTCGGCTTTATCCAGTGTGGCGTCCTCACTGACACCGCGCAGGCCGGTGTTGGTCAGTGTCAGGCTGGCGCAGCCATCACCGGCCATCATCTTGCCGTCTACCGGCGTTGCTGAAAGCGTGAAGGTGTTATTGCTGATGGCACTCACGCTCAGGTCATACATCGCGTTGCCACCGTCCTTCGGCGAGGTGTCGAAGGGCAGTTCTGGTGCCTCGTCCCCGGTAGCCGGATCGGTATAAAACCCGTTTGCCGTGTAGTGGCGTTCCATGAATTGGGACAGCTCCACCAGCGAGGCTTCTGCGTCGGCGCGGTGGGCCGTACGCACGTGGTTCATGTAGCTGGGGTAGGCGATGGCAGAGATGATGCCAATGATCGCCACCACAATCATGAGTTCCAGCAGGGTGAAGCCGCGCTGGGCAGCGCGGGCTCCGTTTTGGGTTAGTTGACTCATAGGTTTCCTTATCTCAATTCGCGCCAGGACACACGGTCAGAGAGGCGTGTGCCTTTAGGGGCTGGGCTGCAGGTGGCCTCACCGCTTTTCGAGCCGGCGATGCAGATCAGGTCATCGTCATCGTCGCCACCACCAGAACCGTCGGAGCCATTGCCGTTGAAGAACGTTGGGGTTTTGACCACACCTTCGGTCGAGTTCGAACGCCCGGAGTACGGAATATCAGTACCGGTTTCTTCATCGGTGTAGGAGTCGTCGTCGCTGAGCGAGCCATCGCCGTTCATATCGAAGAAATCGTAAGTCAGTCGGCCGCCGCTGAACAGGTCAATGGCCATGATCCAGCTCGTTGCACCGCCGGTGCAGGGGTCGGCGGACGGTGTCAACGTAGCAAACACCACCACGCCGCTGCGAATCACGGCACGGGAAACCACTCGCTCGCCAGTGAGGCTGTCCGAGCCGCCATCAGCTGCCTTCCAGAGCAGATCCAGGTACCAGCCTTCGCTACTGGAAGAGATAGTGGAGTTGCTTAGCACACGGCCTTTCAACTGACCCGACGCTGTCGCCTGTTTGATGATTCGCTGCGCCTGCAACGTCGACCGGTCGGTTGCCACCACGGCGCCGGTGTCGATGATGCCGTAGAAGCTGTCAGTGTGTTGCGTCAACGTCAGGTCGGTGTCGGTGGTTTGGTAAAACGTGCCGGTACCGAACAGGATGATGGGGTTGCCATCCTTGTTGAGCGCTGCGGAAAGCGGCGCAGTGATAGGTTGCACGTTGCCTTCGTCGTCCTGTGCGGTAAACAGCGGGCCAGGCTCGCCGCCAGACTCCAGCGAGCTCGGCACACCCCAGCCATTGACGGAGGTGCCATTGAGGTCGATGCGCCAGAGTTTGCCCATGGTATCGCCTACGTAAACGCGTTCGGCCATACGGTCATTGTTCAAGTCGATGGCCAACGGTTCGCCCAGGTAGCCGGTAGTCGGCAGGTCGAATTTCTTGATTACCGAGCCATCGGCTGCATCCAGCAGCCACACGTGCCCGGCTGTTACAGCGGAGTTGGAGTAGCCGCTGCTGACCAGTACGGCGAATTTTCCGTTGGCCAGGGCAATGATCGATGGCTTGAACATGGTGGCGCCCATGTCGGGTGCCGTGAATTCCCAGAGAACGTTGGAGCTGCTCATGCTGGAAGGGTTGGTCACGTCGAGTGCAAATACACTGTTGCCGCCGGCGCCTGTGGTGCCGACCACGAGTGTTTTCCACTCATCATTGATCCACGCGTCCGAGGACGTGGCAGGGCCGTCCACGTAATAGCGGTGAACGTAATCAGGGGATGTAAGGCGGTACAACTGACCGGCAATGCTGCGCGGCACGTAGGCGAACAACTCGTCGCCTCCACCGGCGGAGCGCGTCTCAGAGGCATTAAAACCATGAAGCATGCCGTCGTTCGCGCCCACCACCACCAGCGGGGTACGCCCCTGATAGCTGTCGCTGGAGCGGAACGTCAGGTAGGCCGCACCCGCTGTAGCGCCATTCGATGTCCAGCGGCTGCTGCGCAGCAGGTTGTAGCCATAGTCTTGCTTGGCAATGAACACTGGGTCCGAGTTGATGATGTCGCCAAGGCGGCTGCCACGCTGGCGGAACGGTTGGGTGGACGAATTAGCCGTACGCTCCTGTGTGCGATCACCGCGCAGGTAGTTAACCCGTAGTTCGCCTACCGAGTCACCCACCGAGGTGGCATCGCTGGATGTAGCCTTTAACGCGGCTTTGGTATCTGCGTCGAGGGTGCTCCAATCGAAGTTTACGCCAGTGGTGGAGGTCGAGTAGGTCGCGTCAGAGCTGGGGGTCAACGTGTTAGCTGTATAGATATTGCGCGTGGTTACACCGTTGCGCGCATCCAGCACCGCAGCGGCACTCCAGGACGCGGGTTGCACGACGCCATCGTCGATGGTTTTCATCGACAAGTCACCGCTCCAGTGCGTGTTATTGAATGCGGACTGGAAAATGGCGCTGCCGGTATCGAGTTGCGTGGAGTTGGATGCCAAGGCGGTCGCGGTGCCTGCAGACTGCGCCACGATGTTTGCGAACGCCGATTTCAACGACTTGATCATCAAGGTCGCATCGCTGGCGACAAAGAAGTTGGTCGGGCGCATGTCGTTGTTGGCGGTCAGGTCTGGCGCATCTGCGGTGCTGTTGGTCCACCAGGCGGTATCCAGCGTAGTGGTACGCTCATAAGGATTGCCATAGTTGGTGGGCACCTTAAAGCCACCGTATTTGGCCGCCAGCCAATACTGGTTAAGTGCCCTGGCCTGTAATGTCCCGCCCTCGCGTACGTCCACCCAGAAAGTCGAGACGGTCTGTGACCCGTCAATCTGTGGGCGGATGTCCTTGGTGTGAGAGTCGTATGCCAAACCAACTATATAAGCAGAGTTGTTGTTGCCGCCGCGGAAGTCGGCCGCTGTAACTTTCAAATCGATTGCAGGGGTGTCGTTTCTCTCGATCGTTTGCACTTGGCGAGTCGCTGCCACGACATCGACAGTGGTGTCGTCCCTTACCGCCTGAGGCTTGGCAGGCTCATTGGTCCCGCTGGTCGCTTCAGCGCTTGGCAGGTTTTTATCCTTGTGGCTGTTCGTGTCGCCAATGCCAAGAATGAAGTTTTTCTGGCAGGCGTAGGTGACAGGGTCCATGCCGGTCCAGTTGGAAATTACCGGGAACTTGTCGGCCCAAACCGCCGTGCTCCCGTCAGTGCCGTTTGCCGCCGTATAACTGGAATAGGTAGATACCGGCTGCATACCTTTGAAATAGCGAATGGCGGTGTAGTAAAGCTCACTCACCGGGTCAAAGGAT
The DNA here is from genome assembly GCF_027922365.1 of Pseudomonas turukhanskensis. Classification (GTDB taxonomy): domain Bacteria; phylum Pseudomonadota; class Gammaproteobacteria; order Pseudomonadales; family Pseudomonadaceae; genus Aquipseudomonas; species Aquipseudomonas turukhanskensis. The sequence continues at coordinate 61,715 of NZ_BSFN01000013.1, read as the reverse complement.
TTGTGCAGGTTTGTAGTGAGCTCGCCGAATTTATTGAGGTAATTAAGCACGCCACTGTTTTCGATGGTGACACCCATGCTGGACGTGATGCTGTCCGGGTTTTGGACCATTACACCCGTGGTCGCACTCCATTCCTTTTTAGTGTTGTCAGTCAGATCGCCCAAGGTCGGGCCGACGTACTTTTGCGCCGCACGAAGCACACCGCCATCGCGAGTGGCGCTGGAGTCGTTCAAATAGCCGAAAACGCTATAGCGCAAATCCCCGGCATATTGCTGAATCAGCCCTTCGGGTTTCCAGTTGCTGCCGTATTGCACGCAGTTGGATTCAGGCATGGTGGCCTTGCACACTTCTACTCGAACCGAGGCCTCATACACGACCCCTGCCGCCAAGGCGCCGCCTTGATAAGTACTCGTGGTTTTGTTGGTAAGTTGCTGTGCTGTGCAACCGTTGCTACGCGTGCAATAGGTCGACCAGTTGTCGCCTAACGTAATCTGCATTTTGTAGCCGTAGCCGGTGCCACCACTGTTGAGTCGGGTTCTAACCGTGGCGCTGGAACCTGCAACGGTAGCCGAAATAGTGCGCTCGGAGTTGTAGCCGCCTTGCCCCGTATGGCGGGCCTTCTGCAGTACCGTGAGGGTCGTGGTATCGACATACCGGTATCCGCCAGTCAGTGCGCTGCGAAAGGGGTCGATCGTTTGTGTAGCGGCCCAGTTCAGGTAGTTGCCGCTCCAAAGTCCATTATTAAGGTTGTTCGCACAGGTGGCGGTGGTGGCTACGCTGCTAGGCGTAAAGCGGCTGACGTTAGTGGTCGTCTCGTTCGCTATATACGTGTAGGTGTAGCATTTTTTTGAATCGAAATAGCCCGCGTACACTGTATTGGCGCTGTAGGTCCCCAGGTTCGCCAGGGTCAAAATCGTCGGGTATTCCACCGAGGGCGTTAGCGCCAGGCTGCCGGGTACCGCGGTGCTGCCGGCTACCAGGGGCGCTTGGGAAATGACCGCATTGGCGTCATTGGCGCCGGTAAAAATACCAAGGGCCAAAACGAAGTAGGTGCTGAACGCTTTCAGCTTCTTGAATGTGGGCTGGAGAATCATGCTGCTCGCTCCGCTGGAAACTGAAAAATTAACGTCTGACATAAATGGAGCGAACAGAAACAGTGGAACCCGGGGTGCCGTCGTCGTTCTCCGACGCGCCGTAACCTTCTGCCTCAACGCGTACGACGGCCATTTCCACTGCGCTACCAGCGCCAATGCTTTCGCCTGCTTTTTTGATCGTTACACCTGGAATCGGTGTGAGCTTGTATTTAGGTGCAGTCGGCAAACCGGTTACGGCATCCGAGTTCTGCCAGCTCGGCGCCGTCGTCAGGTTTTGAATCTCTGAAACCGACAGGTTGCGAACCGCCAGTTCCCCGCGGCGCAAGCTCGTTTCAGAGGCCTGGAATGCCTGGCTCTGGTCTCGCATGTTGCCGGCCATGCGCTCTTGCATGGTGGTGCCACGCATACTGCTGATGCCGATAATGGTCAGCAGCAACAGCATGACCAACGCCACGATCAGCACCGCGCCGTTTTGTTTACGCGAAGAAAACGAAGAATGGATTGGCGTCATGGCAGGCGATTCCGGATTCCGACTGTGGAGGTAAAGACTTGCGCCAGGCGGCGGTTTTCAATGGTTACGTCAGCGCCGTTGAAGGAAATAACCTGGTTTTGCGCAACGACATTGGCGTCGCGACTCACTACCAGCAGCGAAAAGCGTGCGGAAACCACTTTGCTCCAGTCGGTAATGTCATCTGCATCCACGTAGTCCCCGGTGATGGCCAGATTGGCGTCGCCAACGGCGTACTGGATCTGCATGTCCTGCACGCCTTCAACCATCTGCTCAGCGGCCATACCTGCCGAGCCGTTGTTGTAGCGAATGCGCCACAACGAAGGCACTTCACCCGCCGCGCCGGCTTTGATGAAATAAACGGCGCTCTGGTAGCTAAGGATTTCTAGATCGTCGGCGTAGTCGTGGCTGAACGTACCCGATGTCTCCCTGCTGACTGCACTGTCGGTATTGGCGCTCTGATTGAGGAAGATGTCGCAACCAATCGGGTCGGACGCTACCAATACGGTGCCGGTTGGAATGCCGCTGGCTTGCGCCAGGGTTATTTCAGTGTCGTCTGGCGCCACCGTTTCTCCGGTGTTCACTACGGCACCGGACGAATTAACGGCATGTTTCAGCAAAATGATATCGGTGCCCTCGAGGCGATCATCGGCGTCGAACCACGTTGGCAAGGAGGTCTCAGAGTTGTCCCAGCCCTCCAGGCCCAGGTCCAGCGTAAAGCGCGCGTCTGTCAAACCGGTCAGGTTGTTGATGGGGGCCAGGCACTCGCCCTTGTAAGCGGCATTGCGGATATCGAATGCCAGAAACTCGGAGGCGAAGCGGCCGCTTTCCTGAACGGCCGACAAAGCAGAAGTGGTGCTATAGGTCAGGCGGCTGGACAGGAAAATCTGCACGACACCGCCGATCAGAATCAGCGCCAGCAACATCGCGACCATCAACTCGATCAGTGATAGCCCTTTTTGGGCAAAGGCTGCGGTGGGTCTCATAGTCTGGCTCTGTAGGTGAAGTTGACCGTGTTGTCTGCGTCTTCGCTGTCGGTCACTTCGGTTGATCTGATTCGTCCGCGGCCGTCATTCCACACGATGGTGACGGTGAACACGTTGTTGTTGTCGTGGGTGATCGACCCGGTGCCTTCCGGCAAGCTGGTGGCTAGCTGGTTCAGCCATTGCGCTTTATCGATAGCGGCCTGGTCGCCATCGACTTCGTTGGCGGTCGAGGAGGTGGGCGCCGTGGTGATGTCGTAGCTGCCGGCCAGGGCGACAACGCGGTTGGCGCGCATTCTGTCGGTGATGTCGGCCGCCAGTAACGTGGCCTGGGAACGGTAGTAAGCGCTCTGGTTGGCCTTGACGCTGGTGGTTTGCATGGCAGCAATACCGAGAATGCCGATGGCGAGGACAATCATCGCCACCAACACTTCGATCAGCGTGGTGCCTTTCTGGTGCAGGTTGAGTGTTTTCATGAGGATGGCGTGCACGTCGATTGGCTGTGGGTGGCGTTGCCAGTGGCAGAAACGGTGATGGTGCGCTTCTTGCCGTCGGCACAGCCGCTGACTTCAACGTCGAACGTGCCGGACGCACTGCTCAATCCGCTGCTCTGAAAGGTCAGCCCGCCATTGGGCCCGGCAACTGTTGTGGTGGTCGAAGGTTCCCACACGCGGATAACGTCGCCCGCGGCTTGGCGAATCAACCAGCCGTTGGACCAGTCATCGCCGTCTTCGCAGTCATCCTGCGCGTCATTGCTGCGGCAGATGATCACGTTTTTGCGGCGCTTGAGCGCTTCGGAGCGGGCCAACTGAATGGCGGTGGTCAACTCCTCGGACACCGTCATCGAGCGATGGCTTTGGATCATCGACGTAAACGCCGGCATGGCCATGGCGCTCAGGATCGCCAGGATCACAATGGTGACTAAGAGCTCAATGAGCGTAAATGCACGGGAACGAAGCATGATCAACCTCTGGAGTTTCGTGAGTGGATCCTCTCAGGTCGGATATTTCCTACAAACATTTAGGGGATGTTCGGTCGCTTATTGGGTTTGTACGGCTTGCATACGTATAAAAGGGTGGCGGCTGCGGCGTTATTGACCTTGTTGTCAGGTTTAAAACTGAGCATTCTTGCGCGGCTTGTTTCGTGCAGACCGGTAACCAGGAGTGGCTGTGGCGCTGAATATCGTGGTGGGAGGCGGGGCTCTGGGCCTGTTGTCGGCCTATAAGTTGGCCCTGCAGGGCGAGGCTGTGGTGTTGCTGGACCGCGCGCAGGTCGGCAGCGAGTCTTCCTGGGCCGGCGGCGGCATTGTTTCTCCGCTTTACCCATGGCGTTACAGCCCGGCGGTGACGGCGTTGGCCCATTGGTCGCAGGATTTTTATCCGGGTTTGGGCGAGCAGTTGCTGGCGCAAACCGGGGTCGATCCCGAGGTGTTTGTCACGGGGCTTTACTGGCTTGATCTGGATGACGAGGCCGAAGCCTTGGCCTGGGCGAGCAACCTCGGCCGGCCGCTCGCCTCGGTGCCAGTCAGTAAGGTATATGACGCCGTGCCGGTGCTGGGCCCGGGCTATGAGCGCGCGGTGTATATGAGTGGCGTGGCCAATGTGCGCAATCCGCGGCTGGTCAAAGCCTTGCGCGCGGCCTTGTTGAATATGCCGAACGTGACGGTTCATGAGCAGGCCGCCGTCGGCGGTTTTATTCGCGAGGGTGCGCGGGTTGTCGGTGTGCAGACGGCGCTGGGCGATATCCGCGGCGAACGAGTTGTGCTGACAGCAGGTGCGTGGAGCGGCGAGTTGCTGGCGACTCTGGGTCTGGATCTGCCGGTAGAGCCGGTAAAAGGCCAGATGATCCTGTTCAAATGTGCAGCGGACTTTCTGCCGAGCATGGTCTTGGCCAAAGGCCGTTATGCGATTCCGCGCAAGGACGGCCATATTCTGGTGGGCAGCACCCTTGAGCATTGCGGCTTCGATAAAACCCCGACCGAGCAAGCGCTGGCCAGCCTCAAGGCATCAGCCATCGAATTGCTGCCTGAATTGGCGGATGCACAGGTGGTTGGGCATTGGGCGGGGCTGCGGCCAGGTTCGCCAGAGGGCATCCCCTTTATCGGGCCGGTGCCGGGGTTCGACGGCTTATGGCTTAACTGCGGCCATTACCGCAATGGCCTGGTGTTGGCGCCGGCGTCCTGCCAGTTGCTGACCGATCTGATGCTGGGCAATGCGCCCATTATCGACCCTGCTCCTTATGCGCCGCAGGGTCGATTGGGCGCGCGCTGATCAGTCGATGCCGAGCTTTTTCAGGCGGTAGCGTAGCGAGCGGAAGGTCAGGCCCAGGCGCTGGGCCGCTGCGGTGCGGTTCCAGCGGGTTTCTTCGAGCGCTTGCATGATCAGGTTGCGCTCGATGTTTTCCAGGTAGTCTTCAAGGTTGTCGATCTGAGCCAGGCTGGCTTCGCCGTTTTCGCCCGGCGTGCCGGCGTCGGCCAGGCGCAGGTCGCTGGCTTGAATGCGGTCGTCTTCACACAGGGTGTAGGCGCGCTCCAGCATGTTTTCCAGCTCGCGGACGTTGCCGGGAAAACGGTAGTTCTTGAGCTTTTCCAGGGCATCGGCATCCAGGCTTGCGGCGGCCAGGCCCGTGCCTTCGGCCAGGCGCTTGAGCATCACCTCGCTGAGCTGGGCGATGTCTTCGCGGCGTTCACGCAGCGCCGGCACGCGCAGTTCGATCACGTTCAGGCGGTAGTACAGGTCTTGGCGGAAGCGCCCGGCGGCCACTTCAGCGGCCAGGTCTTTGTGGGTGGCGCTAAGTATGCGCACGTCCACTACCACTTCCTGCTGGCCTCCCACCGTGCGCACGGCTTTTTCCTGAATCGCGCGCAGCAGTTTTACCTGCATGGCCAGCGGCAGATCGGCCACTTCGTCGAGAAACAGGGTGCCGCCATTAGCGGCCTGGAACAGACCTTGTTTGTCTTCGATGGCGCCGGTAAAGCTGCCTTTTTTATGGCCGAAGAATTCACTTTCCATCAGCTCGGACGGAATGGCGCCGCAGTTCACCGGCACAAACGGCAGCTCGGTGCGCGGGCCTTGTTCGTGGATCAGGCGGGCCACCAGTTCCTTACCGCTACCTGATTCGCCGCTGATGTACACCGGCGCCTGGCTGCGCGCCAATTTGAGGATCTGTTTACGCAAGGCGCGCATGGGCGGCGAGTCGCCGAGTAGTCGATCGTCAACGGTGACTTCCTCGCCATCGCCGCTGCGAATGCGCAAAGCGGTCGCCACCAGTTCGCGCAGGCGGCCAAGGTCCACCGGTTTGGTCAGGAAGTCGAATGCGCCGGCTTTCAGGGCATTGATGGCGGTGTCGAGGCTGCCGTAAGCGGTGATCATGGCCACCGGCACCTGTGGGTGGCGTTGCAGAATGTGCTGCACCAGTTCCAGGCCAGTGCCGTCGGGCAGGCGCATGTCGGTCAGGCACAGGTCGAAAGGCTCGCGGGCCAGCCACTCGCGGGCTTCTTTGACGTTGCGGGCACTGCGGGTGTCCAGCTTCATGCGGCCGAGGGTGATTTCCAGAAGTTCGCGGATATCGGGCTCGTCGTCGACGATCAGGGCTTTTTGCCGGGCGGTCATGGTCAGCTCAGTTTGCGCGGGTGGGCGAAGGTAATGCGGAAGCAGCCACCGCCGACATCACGGGTTTTATAGTCCAGACGGGCCTGGTTGCTTTCGCAGAGTTCGCGGGAGATGTACAGGCCGAGGCCCGTGCCTTTGTTTTCCGTAGTGTAGAAGGGCTCGAAAATATTCTGCAGGTGTTCGACGGGCACGCCGGCGCCGTTGTCCAGCACCTCCAGTACCGGCAGGTCGCTGTCGGCGTCGCGGAATAGCTTGAGCCACACCTGGCCTTGCTTGTGTTGCATGGCACTGTGGCGCAGGCCATTTTCCACCAGGTTGGTCAGCACCTGGGTGAGCTGGTTGGGGTCCATGCGCGTCTGGATAGTGCCGCCGGTGGTGTCCAGGTGCAGCAACTGGTTTTCACTGGTGGTGGTGCGAAATTCCGCCGCAAAGCGGTGCAGCCAGTATTTGAGGTCGAGCAACTGCGGCTCGGCCTGGCGCCGGCGCGACAGCTGCAGCACGTTCTCGATCACCAGGTTCATGCGTCGCGAGTGGTCCTGAATAATCTGCGCCAGACGCAGGTCGGGACCGTCGAGGTCTTCAGACTCCTGCAGCAACTGCGCGGCATGACTGATGGCGCCCAGCGGGTTGCGGATTTCATGGGCGATACCGGCGGTCAGGCGGCCCAGCGAGGCGAGTTTGAGCTGCTGAGCTTGCTGGGCGATTTGCGAGATGTCGTCGAGAAACACCAGGGTGTCTTGTTGTTCACCGCGTTGCAGGGTGACAAAGCTGGGTTGCAGCACCGGGCCATCGGCAACCGCCTGCATGCTCAAGGGGCGCAGGGTAGGGTTGCGCTGCCAGTGTTGCAGGCGCTTCATCAGGTCCGGGCTGTGCGGGTCGAGAATTTTTCCCGCCAGCTCGTCGCGCCCCAGCAGGCTCAGGGCGCCCTGGTTGGCCAGCAGTACGCGATGTTGACCGTCGAGCACCAGAATGCCGGTGCGCATGCGTTGCAGAATCAGGGCGTTGAGGGCTTCGAGGTTGGCGACATCGGCAGCGCGTTTTTCCGCCAGGGTTTCACTCACCTGCAGGCGACGGGTGATGCCCTGAACGAACAGCGCCGCCGTAAAGCACAACGCACCCAGTGCACCGACTTGTACATATTGCGAGGCGGCGGCGGGGTCGCTCAGGCTCAGATAGAAGGTCAGGTAGATCAAGCCGATCGCCGCTACTGCCGCAATCAGCAGGCCGATCCGCCCGCGCAGCAGAATGTTGGCAATGGCCACCGCCACGATTACCAGGTTGCCGATGCCGCTCGGTGTTCCACCCGCGGCGTAGAACAGCCCGGATAGCAGTATGACGTCTACCATGCTGAGGCTGAACACCTGGGCCAGGTGTTGCGGGCGTCGCACCGTCAGCGCGATAAAGCCATTGAGGATCAGGTACAGCCAACTGCCGTATTTGAACAGTTTGTCGTTGGCCAGTTCGAGCAACTGGTTATCCAGGTCGCTGGAAATCAGCACCACCAACATCACACCGATTGCAATTCGGTACAGGTGGTAGATCTTGAGAATGCGCTGCCCTTGCTGGCTGCTCAGGGCCAGGGGTTCACCGGTCACTGGGTGAGGCACCTTGCTGAAGATGGGCTTGGCTGCAGAACCATTGCGAATCTTGGCTCAAGGCAGTGGCACGCGGTGTGTGCACGCCGCAGTGCGCGCAGCGGACCATCGGCTGCGCTTCCCCGATACTGGGCTTGGCCGGCGCTGGGCGCTGGGCGCGACGCCACAGCCAGTACACGACAACGATCAAACCGATCCAGATCAACAGGCGTCCCATAAGTGACTCTTCTTTTCGTAAGGCAGGCAGTTTAGCCAAGGTCGCGGCGCCAGCACAGCCGGGAACTGCCACGCAGTGTGATTGCTGCGACGTTTTGACGGCGTGGGGTTGGAGGTCGGGATGAGCCGAACGTTGGGCAGCATCGGCGGTATCCGATCACATCGGGGTGGCGGTTGAGGGATTAGCCGAACACCAAGTGGTGTTTGATCCTGCGATTTCAGCCGCGCTACACATCTGGATCGAGCCAGTTCGAGCGAGGTAAGGCAGCCTCGCCGACGCGCAGCCGATCGCTTATGCAAAAAAAAACGCCCCGAAGGGCGTTTTTTTTGTCTAGCGCATCAATCAAACACGCCAAAGGTCATGTAGCTGAACCACGAGCGATCATCGCTGTTGCCTTCTGCTTCGTGTTCCTCTTCGGCATCGCTGCTTTGATCGGCCGGCTGCAGGTCTTCCGGAATATCTTGCTCGGCGTCCTGGTACTGCTTGATCACGTCCTGGCTGGCGCGGGTTTCGCCCGGTGGCAGCGGAGCATCGCTTTCGATAAGGCCCAGGGTGGCCTTGCTCAGCCAGCTGCGGTTGTCGGCTTCGTCTTCTTGCGGCACGAACTTGCCGTCCACGAGGCTCGGGTTGTCCGGGTAGTTGAGCTTCAGGGTTTGCAGGCTGCTGTCGGCCAGGTCGTTCAAGGCCAGGCGTTGATAGGCCTCGGTCATGATTGCCAGGCCATCGCCGACGGCGGGGGTTTCCTGGAAGTTTTCCACCACATAACGGCCGCGGTTGGCGGCGGCTACATAGGCCTGACGTTTCAGGTAGTAGTGGCCGACGTGGACTTCGTAGGCAGCCAGCAGGTTGCGCAGGTAGATCATGCGCTGCTTGGCATCCGGCGAGTAACGGCTGTTGGGGAAGCGGCTGGTGAGCTGCGCGAACTCGTTGAACGAGTCACGGGCGGCGCCCGGGTCACGCTTGGTCATGTCCAGCGGCAGGAAGCGCGCCAGCAGGCCGACGTCCTGGTCGAACGAAGCCAGGCCCTTGAGGTAGTAGGCGTAGTCGACGTTCGCGTGTTGAGGGTGCAGGCGGATGAAACGTTCGGCAGCAGACTTGGCAGCCTCTGGCTCGGCGTTCTTGTAGTTGGCGTAAATCAGCTCCAACTGCGCCTGTTCGGCATAGCGGCCAAACGGATAACGGGACTCCAGTGCCTTCAACTTGGTAACGGCGCTGGTGTAGCTCTTATTGTCCAGATCGGTCTGTGCCTGCTGGTACAGCTCGGACTCACTCAGATTTTCGTCTACAACTTCATTAGATGAACAAGCAACGTTGAGAGCGAGGATGGCGATCAGCAGCAGGTGTTTCACTTGCATGGCGGCTTGCGTCCCTGTGACGGCTGGCTGTCTTGAGCAGAGCCGTCCTGTTATGATGAGCGCCCCGGTTACCCCGGGACAAAGACGCCGTATTTAACCACAAGCACGTAGCCGAAACCAAAGCCTACGCCGCGCCGTTTCCGAGCATTCCTCCAATTAATAAGTTAGCCATCCAGATGCGCGCCGAGGTTCCGTCCGAATTGGGCGGCCAGCGCCTCGACCAAGTCGCCGCCCAACTCTTCAGTGAACACTCGCGTTCGCGCCTTACCGCCTGGATCAAAGAAGGTCTTTTGACGGTGGACGGCGAGGTGGTGCGCCCCCGCGACATCGTGCATGGCGGCAGCCTGCTGGAGCTTGATGCCGAGCAGGAAGCCCAGGGCGAATGGGTGGCCGAAGACATCGAGCTCGATATCGTCTATGAAGATGACGACATCCTGGTGATCAACAAACCCGCCGGTCTGGTGGTGCACCCGGCGGTTGGCCACCAGAGCGGTACGTTGCTCAATGCGCTGCTGCATCATATTCCCGACATCATCAACGTGCCGCGCGCCGGCATCGTGCACCGGCTGGACAAAGACACCACCGGTTTGATGGTGGTGGCGAAAAATATTCAGGCGCAGACCCAGCTGGTCGACCAGCTGCAAAAGCGTTCGGTCAGCCGCATCTATGAATGCATTGTCATTGGCGTGATCACCGCCGGTGGCAAAATCGACGCTCCGATTGGCCGCCACGGCCAGCAGCGTCAACGTATGGCGGTGATGGAAGGCGGCAAACAGGCCATCAGCCACTACCGAGTGCTGGAGCGCTTCCGCTCGCACACCCATACCCGGGTCAAACTGGAAACCGGCCGTACTCACCAGATTCGCGTGCATATGGCGCATATCAACTTCCCGTTGGTGGGTGATCCGGCCTACGGTGGTCGCTTCCGTATTCCGCCGGCTGCCAACCCCACCATGGTGCAGGCGCTCAAAGAGTTTCCGCGCCAGGCCCTGCACGCCCGTTTTCTTGAGCTGACGCACCCGGTGACGGGCCAGCGCATGAAGTGGGAGTCGCCACTGCCAGACGACTTTGTCTGGCTGCTGTCCCTGCTGCGTCAGGACCGTGAAGCCTTTGTCGGCTGATGACCTGCAAAACTGGCTGACGCCAGACTGGCCCGCCCCGGCGCGGGTCAAGGCCTGTGTGACCACTCGGGCCGGTGGTGTCAGCCACGCTCCGTTCGATGGCTTCAACCTCGGCGCCCATGTCGGCGACGAGCCTGGTGCCGTTGCCGCCAATCGCCACGCTCTCATTGCTCGCCTGAACTGCCAGCCCGCCTGGCTGCGACAGGTGCATGGCGTTGCCGTGGCTGCAGCTGACCCGAGCGTCGTCGCTGAAGCGGATGCCAGCTGGACCGCCACGCCCGGCATCGCCTGCACGGTAATGACCGCCGATTGCCTGCCTGCGTTGTTCTGCGACCGCGCCGGTACTCGCGTGGCAGCTGCGCATGCGGGCTGGCGTGGCTTGGTCAATGGCGTATTGGAAGCCACCCTGGATGCGTTGGCTGTTCCTGCCGAAGACGTAATGGTGTGGCTTGGTCCGGCAATCGGTCCGCAAGCGTTCGAAGTCGGCCCCGAGGTGCGCGAAGCGTTTATGGCCGTGCAGGCCGAAGCTGATCAGGCCTTTGTGCCGAGCAGTAACGACGGCAAGTTTCTCGCGGACATCTACCAGTTGGCCCGCTTGCGGCTGGCTGCGCGCGGCGTTAACGCTGTCTACGGTGGCGGTTTCTGCACCGTCAGCGATCCACGCTTTTTCTCCTATCGCCGTGCCGCTCGCACGGGGCGTTTCGCCTCCCTGGTCTGGCTCCAGCCGTAAGCCCTTATCCGTAGGACGGGTAGAGCCGCTGGCTAATCCCATCGCACACGGCAGTATTGCCCCGCCTCATGGGCTTCGCCCCTTCCTACATCCGACTACAGTCATATGAAGCACCGTGTCGGTCCGTTTGACATTGATCATCACCCGCACACCTTGAATCCCAAACAATCGGCCTCACTTACTTGAGCATCTCGGCAGACTTTTTTCATCAGGTGCGTTCACTGCGCCGGCTGCCCTCTACAGGAAGGTAAACCTATGCGTATCGATCGTTTAACCAGCAAGTTGCAATTAGCGTTATCCGACGCCCAATCCCTGGCCGTGGGCATGGACCACGCCGCCATCGAGCCCCTGCACCTGATGCAAGCCTTGCTTGAGCAGCAGGGTGGCTCGATCAAGTCGCTGCTTATGCAGACCGGTTTCGACGTAAACAGTCTGCGTCAGGCACTGACAAAGGAACTCGACCACCTGGGCAAAATTCAGAACCCCACCGGGGATGTGAACCTGTCCCAGGACCTGGCACGCCTGCTCAACCAGGCCGATCGCCTGTCGCAACAGAAAGGCGACCAATTTATCTCCAGCGAGCTGGTGCTGCTGGCCGCGCTCGACGACACCACCAAGCTGGGCAAGCTGTTGCTTGGCCAGGGTGTCAGCAAAAAAGCGCTGGAAAACGCGGTGAATAACCTGCGCGGCGGCGATGCGGTCAACGACCCGAACGTCGAGGAATCGCGTCAGGCGTTGGACAAGTACACCGTCGACCTCACCAAGCGCGCCGAGGAAGGCAAGCTCGACCCGGTGATCGGTCGTGACGACGAAATTCGCCGCACCATCCAGGTTCTACAGCGCCGGACCAAAAACAACCCGGTGCTGATTGGTGAGCCTGGCGTGGGTAAAACCGCCATTGCCGAAGGCCTGGCCCAGCGCATCGTCAACGGCGAAGTGCCTGACGGCCTTAAAGACAAACGCCTGCTATCTCTGGACATGGGCGCATTGATTGCCGGCGCCAAATTCCGCGGCGAGTTCGAGGAGCGCCTGAAAGCGGTGCTCAATGAGCTGTCGAAACAGGAAGGCCGCGTGATTCTGTTTATCGACGAACTGCACACCATGGTCGGCGCCGGTAAGGCCGAAGGCGCAATGGATGCCGGCAATATGCTCAAGCCGTCCCTGGCCCGTGGCGAGCTGCACTGCGTCGGCGCCACCACGCTCAACGAATACCGCCAGTTCATCGAAAAAGATGCGGCGCTGGAACGACGCTTCCAGAAAGTGTTGGTGGAGGAGCCGACTGAAGAGGACACCATCGCCATTCTGCGTGGCCTCAAAGAGCGTTATGAGGTTCACCATAAAGTGGCAATCACCGACGGCGCGATTATCGCGGCGGTGAAACTCAGCCATCGCTATATCACCGACCGTCAATTGCCGGACAAAGCCATCGACCTGATGGACGAAGCCGCCAGCCGCATCCGCATGGAAATCGACTCCAAGCCAGAAGTGCTGGATCGTCTTGAGCGCCGCCTGATTCAACTGAAGGTTGAACGCGAGGCGCTGAAAAAAGAAAGCGACGATGCCGCCCTGAAGCGTTTGGACAAGCTGCAGGAAGACATTGCCAAGTACGAGCGCGAGTACGCCGACCTCGAAGAGATCTGGAAATCGGAGAAAGCCGAAGTACAAGGCTCTGCACAGATTCAGCAAAAAATCGAGCAGGCCCGTCAGGAGCTGGAAGCGGCGCGCCGCCGTAGCGATCTGGAACAGATGGCCAAGCTGCAATACAGCATCATCCCCGATCTGGAACGCAGTCTGCAGATGGTCGACCAGCACGGCAAAACGGAAAATCAGTTGCTGCGTAGCCGCGTGACCGAGGAAGAAATTGCCGAAGTGGTATCCAAGTGGACCGGTATTCCGGTCTCGAAAATGCTCGAAGGCGAGCGGGAAAAACTGCTGAATATGGAAGGCCTGCTGCATCAGCGGGTGATTGGCCAGAACGAAGCGGTGACGGCCGTGGCCAGTGCCGTACGCCGCTCCCGCGCGGGCCTGTCGGACCCGGATCGCCCAAGCGGTTCGTTCCTGTTCCTCGGCCCGACCGGTGTGGGTAAAACCGAGCTGTGCAAGGCCCTGGCCGAGTTTCTGTTCGATACCGAAGAGGCGCTGGTACGCATCGACATGTCGGAGTTTATGGAGAAGCACTCGGTGGCTCGCTTGATCGGTGCGCCGCCAGGCTATGTAGGGTACGAGGAGGGCGGTTACCTCACCGAAGCGGTACGCCGTAAGCCTTACTCGGTGGTGCTGCTGGATGAAGTCGAGAAGGCTCACCCGGATGTGTTCAACGTGCTATTGCAGGTGCTGGAAGATGGTCGCCTGACTGACAGCCACGGCCGTACTGTGGATTTTCGCAACACCGTAATCGTGATGACCTCGAACCTCGGTTCGGCGGCCATTCAGGAGTTGGTGGGCGATCAGGAAGCACAGCGCGCGGCGGTGATGGATGCGGTGAGCAACCACTTCCGGCCGGAGTTCATCAACCGCATCGACGAAGTGGTGATCTTCGAGCCGTTGGCCCGTGATCAGATTGCCGGTATCGCACGGATTCAGTTGGCTCGGCTTGATAAACGTCTGGCCGAGCGTGAGCTGAAGCTGGAGTTGAGCGATGAGGCGCTGGATAAGCTGATCGCCGTGGGTTATGACCCTGTATACGGTGCGCGGCCTTTGAAGCGTGCCGTGCAACGCTGGATCGAAAACCCGTTGGCGCAGTTGATTCTGGGTGGCAGGTTTATGCCCGGTTCAACGGTCACCGGTGTGGTCGATGGCGACGAGATCGTCTTCGAGTAACGCCCGTGGAACAACAAAAAGCCCCGCCGAGTGCGGGGCTTTTTGCTTTTGTAGGGTGTGCTCTGCGCACCATGGCGTTCGCGCGGCTATCGCCTGGTGCGCAGAGCACACCCTACGAAAGCCTAGAGGCGTTTGAGCAGGCCTTCGAGCAGTACCGCCTGGTCTTCGGCCAGATCGATGATGTGAAAGCCTGACCAGCAATGCTGGCCATCGGCACCCGGCCGGCTCCACAGGCAATCGGCACCCAAACGAACTTCGGTCAAACCTTCTACTGGTGGGTAAGACACCAGGCGGCATTCCAAAAGTGCATCGGCTTCCTGGGGACAGTCACCGAAGATCATAAAGCCTTCAATAGACAGGTCCACCACGCGGCCCAGGTGGCGTTCGGTGTGCAGGTCATACACTTCCAGGTGCAGCTCAGCGGTGTGGCGACTGTGCTGGCGTCGATCGTCCATTACGGCTCCTTAACTTTATTCGGCGCGACCGGTGAAGCGCTGCAACACCCGGTAGATGGCGGTCAGGGCGCGGTCCACCAGAGGGGCCCCGCGTTCCGTTTGGAGGATGCGAACCAAACCTTGTTCCATCTCGTTGGCTAAAATTGTGAGCGGTTTGATCGCCACGCGCTGTCCGCTGTGGTCAACGAACATATAGTTGTGGGTGGTGGGGCTGAACCATGACAGCTTCAGGTTACGCACCTGCGCGCCATCGATAAATTCAAACCAGGTACCAAACTCGATACGTCCCAGCTCCTTGGCAATCAATTGGGCTTGGTGTGACAGGCCGGACGCCTGGGGCGCCGAACTCGCCAGTTGGGCGTCTTCGCCGAGCATGGCGCCCAGCGGGCTTTCCGGCAGTATCGGATTGAGCTTGGCGGCCACCTGCGGTTGCTTGGCTTGTACGGCGTGCTGGCAGGCCACGATATCTTGCAGCAGGCGGCGAATACCGTCTTCGTGGTAACCGCCGAGAATTTCCAGGCCCTTGCGCAAATCTTCCAGCAATTGCACGCGAATGCTTTGCAAGCGTTCCTGGCCCGCTGCATTCAGTGGCGTGCTGCTCCAGGCCAAATGCTCGGCGACTTCGCTATAACGCTGCCATTCGGCACTGCGTTCGCCGTGGCGCAGGAGAACGAATACCAGGGCATCGGTCCAGGTGAGTTCGAGGAAGTTGCGGATTAGTGGCGGCGGCTGACGATTGGCCAGCGCGCGGGCAATGATGTCCACGGCTTGCTGGCGGGCGCCGAGCAGTTTGTCGCGACCTTTGGCGGCCTCGACCGCACGACGCTCACGCAGTGCCACCTTGTGTTGCAGGTTGGTGGTGAACTCGTTGAATTCTACCAGCAGGCTGTCGAACAGCTTGAGGTCGCCATCGAAACCTTGAATAACCCGCTCTACTACCCAGTGGATTTTCGCCAGCAGGCCGCGGTCGTCTTCCTCGCCGCCATACAACACGCCGGCCTGAGCCATGGCGTTGAGCAGGCGCCGGGCTGGGTGGTGGTGCTGGGTAAATAGCGCCTTGTCCAGCAATGCCACCTTCAAATACGGCGTATGCAGGTGGGAGAGGGCGGTCTTGCAATTGTCCGGCAGGTTCTCGTCGTCGAGGATAAAGTCGAACAGCATGCCGACCAGATCGATTACGTCCGCCTCCTGGTCCGACAGCTTTTGCTGGCCTGGCAGGCTGCTGTGGGTTTCCAGTTGCTGTTGCAGGTCGACCTTGAAGTCTTCGACCTGCTGCGGACGTTGCAAGCGCTGGGAGAAATCCAGTGCCGACTGTTGTTGCAGGCGGTTGAGCGCCTCGAGCAGATCGCTGGCGGCGTAGGTGCGCGTGGCGCCTTGCGGCGCAAAGCTGGCGATGCTGCGGGTGCCGCCCAGCAGCGGCGCGTCGACGTTGTAGTGACGGCGCTCGCCGAGCAGCGCCGCCAGGCTGCTGAACAGCACCGCCGGGTCGGTTGGCTCGGGGCCGGATGCATCAAACGGTACGCGCGGCGCGTCGGCACCTGGTGCGGCATGGGCGTTGCCAGTTGCAGGTGCGCTAGGCGGTTGCGGCGCAGCGGTGCGCGGTGCTTCTGCTGCCGCTGCGGCAGGTGCTGGCTCCCGTGGCGAGGTGGGGGCGCGACGGGCATCGGGTGTGCGTTGTGGAGCGTATTTCAGATTCGGCAATACGCCGGCATCGATCAGGCGTTGGTTCATCGCTTCATACAGGCGGTCGAGGCTCTGCATGACGTGGCGATCGAACAGCATATAAAGAATGGTTTTGATCTGCGGCGGAAACGGCGTAGGCGCCAACGCTTCGCGAAAAGCCTGGGCAATGGCGCGCGGGCCGAACGGGTTGCTGTCTTCACCCAGCTTTTGGCCGTTGTTCAGCACTGCCAGTCGCTGCTCGAGGGCAAACAGCGGTTCGGCACAGCGGGCCTTAACCCGGCTGACCATATTGGTGACTTGCAGGCTTTCTTCGTAATCCTCGTTCTGGATCAGCGACAGGTCTTCGGCACGCAGTGACGCCGTGCCCGCCTCAGGTTCGAGGGTGCCTTCAAGAAAATTGGAAAAGTTTTGCGCTACGCGTTGGTGGTAGCTGCGTTCGATCTGCGGGCGCTGGCGACGAATTTCGCGCATGTTGTCGAAGAACAACGACTGCACTTTATTGTTCTCGGCTTTCTCTGCGCATTCAAACAGCGTGTCATCTACCTGGCCAAAAACCCCGGTGAGGTGTTCGGCCAACCGGTTCATCGCAAGCTTGCGGCAACCCTGCACCAGTTCACCAAAGCGCGGTTGGATACCGCGGCTGGCGAGCGTCTGGTTGGTTCGTGGTAGTGGTGGTAGGTCCTGCGTGCTCATGGACTGTCCTGTTCAAGCCGGCCGGCTTATGCATCCTGCAGCGATCATATCTCAGGCAAACATAGAGCGGCGATTGGGTTGCTGCAAATCATTGTCTTAAAAGCTATTTAGGGGGTTGACAGGGTTTCGAATATCCTTAAAATGCAGCGCCTCGATACGGCAAATGCCTAACAGCAAATGACGTAAAGAGATGGAAGCAAGTAGTTCCGCGATAGCTCAGTCGGTAGAGCAAATGACTGTTAATCATTGGGTCCCAGGTTCGAGTCCTGGTCGCGGAGCCAATCTTTCAACCGGGGTATAGCGCAGTCCGGTAGCGCGCCTGCTTTGGGAGCAGGATGTCAGGAGTTCGAATCCCCTTACCCCGACCATTTTTGGGTCGTTAGCTCAGTTGGTAGAGCAGTTGGCTTTTAACCAATTGGTCGTAGGTTCGAGTCCCACACGACCCACCATTTTTGGCTCTTGATGTTTAAAGAGTTAAATCTTAGGAGAAACGTTGAAAGACGGAGTATCCAACAAAAGAGGCGCCCTTCGGGGCGCCTTTTTTGTTTGTGTTGTCAGGAGTCGATTGGCTGCGCGTCGGCATTGCTGCGTTAAAAATCTTTTTTGAATGCTCATTGGCTACAGCCAACTGCGCTTCAAAAAAGATTTTTGCCTTGCACTGCTCTAGCTCGCTCAATCTCGATCGGTGAAATGCGCAGAAGCAAAAATCAAATACAAAAGGCGCACCGAGGTGCGCCTTTTGTATGTTTTTAATGCAGCTTCAAGCGTGGCTCGGTGCCGCGGCCGATACGGTCGCTGAGCATCAGCATCATGGTGCGGAACACGCCGTAAAGCGCCATCTGGTGCATGCGGTATAGCGACACGTAAAACATTCGCGCCAACCAGCCTTCCAGCATCACGCTGCCGGTCAGATTACCCATCAGGTTGCCGACCGCCGAAAAGCTCGCCAACGAAATCAACGAGCCGTAATCGTGGTAGCGATAAGTGGGCAACGCTTTGCCTTCAATCCGCAGCTTCAGCGATTTGGCCAGCAGCGACGCCTGTTGGTGAGCCGCTTGCGCCCGTGGCGGTACATTGCGACCGTCCTCACCCGGCTGCGGGCACGCCGCGCAATCGCCGAAGGCAAAAATGTTGTCGTCGCGGGTGGTCTGCAACGTCGGCCGCACTTGCAATTGATTGATGCGGTTGCTCTCCAGCCCGTCCAGGTCCTTGAGGAAGTCCGGCGCACGAATGCCCGCTGCCCACACCTTGAGGCTGGCGGGAATATCCTGCCCCTGCGCTGTTTTCAAGCTGTCGCGCGTCACCTCGCTGACCGCTGCATTGGTCAGCACCGTAACCCCGAGTTTCTCCAGAGTTTTATGCACGGGCTGGCCGATCCGCTCGGGCAGCGCCGGCAACACCCGTGGGCCCGCTTCAATCAGCGTGATGCGCATGTTTTCCGGCTTGATGCTGTCCAGCCCATAAGCGGCCAGCTCATGCGCCGCGTGGTGCAGTTCGGCTGCCAGTTCAACGCCGGTCGCGCCGGCGCCCACTATCGCCACGCTGATCTGTTCGGCGCTTCCGGCCTGGTTGGCATGGGCGCGCATATAGTGGTTGAGCAACTGGCGGTGAAAACGCTCGGCCTGCACGCGCGTATCGAGAAACAGGCAGTTTTGCGCCGCGCCCGGGGTGCCGAAATCATTGGTAGTACTGCCGACGGCGATCACCAGGGTGTCGTAGTCCAGCGAGCGTGCAGGCACCAGTTCTTCGCCCTGTTCATCCAAGGTGGCCGAGAGTTGGATTTTTTTCGCGCTGCGATCCAGCCCCTCCATACGCCCCAACTGAAACTCGAAGTGGTTCCACTTGGCCTGGGCGACATAGTTGAGTTCATCTTCGGATGAGTTCAACGAGCCGGCCGCCACTTCATGCAGCAGCGGTTTCCAGATATGGGTGAGGTTGGCGTCGACCAGAGTAACGCGCGCCAGGTCGCGTTTACCCAGGGTCTTACCCAGGCGGGTAGCAAGCTCCAAGCCGCCGGCGCCGCCGCCGACAATAATGATGCGATGGGACATGGTGATATCTCATAAGGCTTTCAGGGATTCGGGGCAAAGCCGGCGAGGCGAGCGCGAAGCAGCTCATAGCACTAACCGGCTGAGTAAGCGGCTGAGTAGACCCAGGCCAATGACCGAGGCCAGCACGATAAAAAGCAGAAACCACGGACGAAACGGCCTGCGCTCGACCTGGTGCTGGGGCGCACTGAGGTACTGGTCGACACGTTGTTGGTCATCAGGACTGAGTCGGCTGGACATGGCAGGCCTCGTGTGGGATGCAGTCATTCTAGTCGTGGGATTTGATCTGGCTCAATGTAATACGCGTATTACACAAAAATAACGCTTACAGGCTGATACCGATATCCAGAAGCACCGTGCGCCCCAGGTTTATCCGCAGAAAATTCGGTGCCGTGGGATGGGCAAACAGCACCCTAGCGAAGTTCGGACCCAGCAGCGATAGCGAGCGCCAGCCCTGGTGCAGAAACTCGGTGGGTGGCGCAAAAGCGCTGTTGAAATCGGTGATCTCGCGCTTGAGATTTACGTAGGCAAGCATGTCGAGGTTGGCGATATCGATCCCGCGCTCGCGGTAACTCGCCGCTTTTTTGCGCAGCGTGGGGGCCAGACGGTTTTGCAGTTCTGCAGCACGAATCTTGCGCGGCCTCGCTTCGTGCTCCACCAGCTGGCTAAGGGAGTAGGCATTGCGCCGGCGCTCCAGTTCCTGGCGCCACTCATCGTTAAGGCGCCGGCCTTCATCGAGCACGAAAAACACCTCGAAATGCGCGTTGTGAAACAGCACGTCGGGCGGGTCCTGCTCGGCCGCGCTGAACTCTTCCAGCCGGTGCGGTACGTTCAATGCCTGCAAAAAGCGTTGGCATACCCACCGCTCCCGCTCCCATTTGCGTGCATTGGAGAGCAGGGCGTTGGCCTGTTCGGCCTGGTCTGTCAGTAAGCGCAGGTACTCGGAGTCATCCATGTCTGCAAGCTTAGCCCGCTGTTGCTGGCGGTGTAGACTGCGTTTTCATCCAGGCAGGAGTCCTCTATGTCGATTCGCCCCGTGCTGCCCGCCGACCACAGCGCCCTGATCGCCCTGTGGCAAGCCGAGCCCAGCATCCGCCTGCGCCCGGACGATGCCTTCGAGCCCTTCTGCGCCTACCTCGCACGTAACCCGGGCCTGAGCGTGGTGGCTGAGCGCGAGGGGCAACTGGTGGGCAGCCTGATGGTAGGCCATGACGGGCGTCGCGGTTATTTGCAGCACCTGCTGGTGGCGCCAGCGTTTCGTGGGCAGGGGCTGGCCAAGGCCATGCTTGATGGGGCGCTGGCGCGACTGCGTGAATTGGGTATCCACAAATCCCACGTGTTTGTATTGAGCGATGCTGAACCGGCATTGGCCTTTTGGGCCGCGCAACACGGCTGGGAGGCGCGCCAGGATATCCAGGTGTTCTCGACCCGGGCACCATGCGGGGCAACGCTGTGATCGCCGCCGAGCTGCTATCCACCACCACGCTGACCATCGGCTGGCTGATTTACCTGCCGGCGCTTGTTTGGGCGGCCTGTCGCTCGCCGTGGTTGGAGTTGTTCAGCGATATCCGCCGCCAGCATTTGCTGTTCGGTACGGTGCTGACGCTGTTTGTACTCTGGCTGGTGCGCCGCGATTTTGAGGTGGGGGTTTCCTTCCACTTTATCGGCATGACCGCCGTGACCCTGTTGCTCGACTGGCCGCTAGCGGTGCTCGGTGGCTTTGCTGCCCAATTGGGGTTGCTCGCTATTGGCCGGCAAGACCTCGCGGCCATCGGCGTTAACGGCGTACTGCTGGTGCTGGTGCCGGTACTGGTCACCGAGCTCTGCGCGCTATGGGTCGAGCGCAAGCAATCGCAAAACCTGTTTGTGTATATCTTCTGCTCAGGCTTCTTCCCCGCTGCCCTGGCCGCATTGCTGTGTGTGCTGCTGGGCCTGTGGGTGCTGTGGCTGGACGGACGCTTTCCCATGCCGTTCTGGCTAGAAGACTTTATCGGCTACCTGTGGCTGGTGATGTTCCCCGAAGCGTTTATCAACGGCACGTTGATCACGGCCCTGGTGGTGTTCAAGCCGGAGTGGCTGGAAACCTTCAACCGCGACCGTTACCTACAAGCGCCGTGGAAAGATGACGACTGATTCGCCGGTTTTATAGCGCGCCGCCAATTGATCTGTATCACTCAGGTGGCGGGCACAATCGCCACGCTGCACCACTGCCACGTCGGCAAATCACCGAGGAGTTAGTGAAATGAGTGTGCACACCTGGGCCAAGGAATACCTGCAGCGCGGCATGGAGGCAGCGGGCACTGAAGGTTACGAGCCTGCATTGGCGCTACGCGCGTTGCTCAGTGCGGTGGTGGAGGCGAGCAAGGGCTATCGCAGCCCTGCGGACTTGGCGCAAGAGCTGCAATTTTTAGCGGATAACCTGGACGACGACCGCGATTACAGCTTTATGCGGCCATAAACCTTAATGGCGCTGCGGCGGAATATCCAGGTCGCTGGAAAACAGCTCGTCTTCCAGCGGGTCGACCGGAATGGCGTGTTCTTCCGCCGCCCAGGCACCCAGATCAATCAACTTGCAGCGCTCGCTGCAAAACGGCCGGCTGACACTTTGCGGGCCCCATTCCACGGGCGCGCCGCAAGTTGGACATTTAACGATCGGAGCTTGGCTCATGGCTGGCCTCCATGAAGGGTGAGATAAAAACGGTGCAGGCGTTCGACTTCGCTCTGCAGCCAGGGTAAATCGCGGTCATTGAGCAACACATCATCGGCATGCTTCAGGCGATCTTCGCGCAGTGCCTGAGCCTTGAGAATGGCGTGAACCTGCTCCTCAGACGCCTGATCGCGCAGCATGGTGCGCTGCAATTGCAACTGCTCGGGGGCGTCCACCACCAGCACGCGCTGGGTCAACTTATGCTGGCCAGACTCCACCAACAGCGGCGACACCAGAATCGCATACGGCGATTTTGCACTGGCCAGGCTAGCCACAATTTCTTCCCCGATCAGCGGGTGCAGCAATGCCTCCAGCCAACGACGTTCTTCCGGCGCTTGAAAGATGCGATGACGCAGTGCGGTGCGGTCCAGCTCACCATTGGCCTGCAACACGTCCGGGCCAAAATGCTCAACGATGGCCGCCAGGGCCGGTTTGCCGGGTTCCACCACCCAGCGGGCCGCGTGGTCGGCGTCCACGCAATGCACGCCCAGGTCGATAAAGTGCTGCGCGACAGCGCTCTTGCCACTGCCGATACCGCCCGTGAGCCCAAGAATCCAGGGTGTAGTCATTTAAATCCGGCGATCTGAAGGTAGGTGCCGGTTATTTGATCACCCCAAAGCAAAGCAATCCAGCCGGCAATCGCCAGGTAAGGGCCGAACGGGATCGGCGTGCTGGTCTCGGCATTGCGCAAACGCAGCATGATCACGCCCAACACCGCGCCCACCAGCGACGACAGCAAAATAGTCAGCGGCAACACCTGCCAGCCACCCCAGGCGCCGAGCATGGCCAGCAACTTGAAGTCGCCGTAGCCCATGCCTTCCTTGCCGGTCACCAACTTGAACAGCCAATACACCGACCATAGGCTCAGGTAGCCAGCGATAGCGCCGATCAGCGCGTCTTGCGGGCTGGCGAACAAGCCGTATTGGTTGATGATCAGGCCGATCCACAGCAACGGCAGCACCAAGGCATCCGGCAGCAGTTGGTGGTCGGCATCGATCAGGCTCATCGCCAACAGGCCCCAGGTGAGCAGCAGCATGGCGCCGGCTTGCCAGGTGAAGCCAAAATGCCAGGCAACGTAGGCCGACAACACGCCGCACGCCAGCTCAACCAGTGGATAACGTTTGCTGATAGGCGCTTTGCACGAAGAGCACTTGCCGCGCAGGGCCAGGTAGCTGACGACGGGGATATTTTCCCAGGCTTTGATTTCGTGATTGCAGTGCGGGCAACTGGAGTTGGGCAGTATCAGGTTGAAGGTTTTGCCCTTGGGCTCAGGCGGTAGCTCAAGGATCTCACGCGCTTGCTGCTGCCAGTCGCGTTTCATCATCACCGGCAGGCGATAGATCACCACATTGAGAAAGCTGCCAATCAGCAAGCCGAGCACAAGAGCGCAAAAAACAAAGGCCAGCGTTGAGCTGGCCAGAAATTCGATAACGGGCATGTTTAAACCACGGCACCCAGGGCAAAGATTGGCAGGTACATCGCCACGATCAGGCCGCCGACCAGAACGCCGAGAACGGACATGATGATGGGCTCCATCAGCGAGGTCAGGCCATCTACGGCGTTGTCGACTTCGGCTTCGTAATAGCTCGCGACTTTATCCAGCATCATATCGAGGGCGCCGGACTCTTCACCGATGGCAGTCATCTGAATTGCCATTGAGGGGAAAACGCCGGTTCCACGCATGGAGAAGTTCAGTTGCATGCCGGAGGTGACGTCTTGCTTCACCTGGTTCACTGCGTTTTTAAAGATGATATTCCCGGTAGCGCCGGCAACGGAGTCCAACGCTTCAACCAGCGGTACACCGGCAGCAAAAGTAGTAGCCAGCGTACGAGCGTAACGGGCAACCGAAGATTTGTAGACGATATCGCCGACAACGGGGGCTTTCAGGATAAAGCGGTCCAAGCCGTTGCGGAATTTTTCCGAGCGTTTTTTTGTTTCGCTAAAGGCAAAGCCAATACCAAAAATGGCACCGAGAAACACCCACCACCACTCTTGCAGCCCTTTGGATAGGCCAATTACGAACTGGGTAAATGCGGGCAGTTCGGCGCCGAAGTTGGCGAACACCGATTCAAACTGCGGAACCACTTTAATCAGCAAAATAGCCGTAACGATGCACGCAACCAGAACCACCGCGATTGGGTAGTTCATGGCTTTTTTAATCTTGGATTTCAGCGCTTCGGTTTTTTCTTTATAGGTTGCAACGCGGTCCAGCAAATCTTCCAGTGCGCCCGCTTGTTCGCCGGCCTCCACCAGGTTGCAGAACAGGTCGTCGAAATAAAGAGGCTTGGAGCGCAGGGCCGAAGCAAAGCTATTACCAGCGGCGACGTACTGTTTCAGGTCCTCAACCAGCTTGCGCATATTCTGGTTATCCAGGCCTTCGGCAATAATGTCGAAGGACTGCAACAACGGTACGCCCGCTTTCATCATGGTCGCCATTTGCCGTGCAAACAGGGCAATGTCCATGGGTTTGATTTTTTTGCCGGCACCACCAAACAGCGATGCGGACTTTTTGCGCACTTTAGTAGGGTTGATGCCTTGCTTGCGCAGTTGTGCTTTGACCAAGGCGGGGTTCTGGCCGCTGGTTTCGCCTTTGATCTTGGCGCCTTTCCTATCGGTGCCTTCCCAGCTGAAGGTGCTGGTTTTAAGTGCTTTAACGGCCATGGCTTAATCCTTAGTCACGCGGTTTACTTCTTCGAGGCTGGTGACACCTTGCATGGCCTTCATCAGCGCCGATGTACGCAGGTCATTGAAGCCGTCTTTGCGCATCTGCACCGAGATATCGATGGAGTTGCCTTCCTCCATGATAATGCGTTGTAGCGCCGGCGTGTTTTTAACTACTTCATAAATCCCGACACGGCCTTTATAGCCACCATTGCATGCATCACAGCCTACCGGGCCGTAAATCTTGAATTTGCCGATGGCATCGGCAGGAAAGCCTTCTTCCAACAGCGCTTCGGCAGGAATTTGTACTTCCTTCTTGCACTGGTTGCAGAGTTTGCGCGCCAAGCGCTGGGCAATGATCAGGTTTACCGAGGTGGCGATGTTAAACGACGGCACACCCATATTGCGCAAGCGCGTCAGGGTTTCCGCAGCGCTGTTGGTGTGCAGCGTCGACATCACCATGTGCCCGGTTTGCGCGGCCTTTACTGCAATGGAAGCGGTGTCCAGGTCACGGATCTCGCCCACCATGATGATATCCGGGTCCTGACGCAGGAAAGACTTCAGTGCCGCCGTAAAGTCCATGCCCTGTTTGGGGTTAACGTTGACCTGGTTAATCCCTTCCAGGTTGATTTCCACCGGGTCTTCTGCGGTAGAAATATTCACGTCGGCGGTATTGAGAATATTCAGGCCGGTATACAGCGAAACGGTTTTGCCCGAACCGGTAGGGCCGGTAACCAGAATCATGCCTTGGGGCTGTTTAAGCGCCGAGAGATAAAGCTCTTTTTGCGACTCTTCATAGCCCAGCGCATCGATACCCATCTGCGCGCTGGAAGAGTCGAGAATCCGCATTACGATCTTCTCGCCCCACAGCGTCGGGCAGGTGCTGACGCGAAAGTCGATGGACTTGCTTTTCGAGATACGCATCTTGATCCGGCCATCCTGCGGCTTACGGCGCTCGGAAATATCCAAACTGGCCATTACCTTCAAGCGGGCGGAAATACGTGGCGCCAGTTGAATCGGTGGGCGGGCGATTTCATGCAGGATGCCGTCAGTACGAAAACGCACCCGGTAGGTTTTTTCGTACGGTTCAAAGTGCAGGTCGGACGAGCCCATCTTGATGGCGTCCAGCAACATCTTATTAACGAAGCGCACCACCGGTGCGTCGTCCGCCTCCTGGCTCTCTTCTTTACCGCCGCCCTCGTCGTCGACCGCTTCAATGTCGAGATCCAGATCACCAAGATCGTCCAGGCCGCCAGTGGCAGACTCAAAAAACTTCTCGATGGCTTCGCCGAGCTTATCGTCCTCCACAAGGATCGCTTCGGTATTCAGCCCCGTGCTGAACTGGATATCGGTGATGGCCTGGTGGTTGGTCGGATCCGAGATGGCCACGAATAGCTTGTTGCCGCGCTTCCATAAAGGCAGGGCGCGATGCTGACGTACCAGTTTTTCGGCCACTAGCTCTTTGGGCTGCGAGTCTTTGTCCAGGCTGGTCATGTCGAAGAACGACACGCCAAACTGTTCAGCGGCCATTTCCGCCAGCACGCGACTTTTAACCAGGCGGTTCTGCACCAGGTAGGTCACCAGCGAAATCTTGTTGCGCTGCGCCTGCGCGTGGGCCTGCTTGGCGCTTTTCTCATCCAGCACTTCGGCAATAACCAGCTGTTTGGCAAGGCCGGTGAGGGTAACGATGTCATTCATGGCGGCGGGGCTCTGCGGCGCAAATATGCTGCCTTATAGCGTAGATGACGCAGCGTGCCAAACGCGGCGAGCTGAGGTGGCAAAAAACGTCACAAGGTGCGAATTAGTGTTGTCGCTTGTGCGAGAAAGCTTACGCAAAAGCGCTGTAATCAGGCATTTCAAAAGTTGGCACGCCGCCTGCAATAGCCCAATCAGGCTGTTGCCTAATCACACTTTCTGGAGATGTCTTAATGAAAGCTCAAATGCAAAAGGGTTTTACCCTTATCGAACTGATGATCGTTGTAGCCATTATCGGTATTTTGGCTGCAATCGCTATTCCGCAATACCAAACCTACGTTGCTAAATCGCAGGTTTCCCGTGTTGTAGCGGAAACTGGTGCAGTTAAGACTGCAATTGAGACTTGCATTCTGGATGGCAAAACTGCTGACATTGGTGATCCGGCAACTACCGGCAACTGCGATCCTCAGGTTACTGGTTCGTCGCTGATGGCGGATGGTGATGCCTGGACTGCAACTTCTCTGCCTGCCGGCACTAGTGTTCCGAGTATCACTCTGCCAGCAACTGCCGATTCTAATACCCTCATTGTAGCTAAGTTCGGTAACAGTGCATCTCAGGCCATTAAAGATGCTGAAATCACTTGGACTCGTGATCCGTCGGGTACCTGGAAATGCACCAGCACCGCTGAAGCAAAATACAACGCTCCTGGTTGCCCTGCAGGCAGCTGATAACTTTGACGGGTGTGCGTAATAGCATCTCCGTCTTGAGTTGAAGCGGTTGTATAAAGCGCCCCGCTATGCGGGGCGTTTTTTATCCTGCTGGTTTTTTTTGGGGTGGTCGCTTTATGGAAGCAAGCTTGCCAGCCGGACTTGCCAATTTTAGATTATCATTAAAGTCGTTGATATCCGCTTTGGTGTTCTCGGTGTTTTTGCCGAACGTGGCTTTTTTGTGTATTTCTAGCTGGTTGGGAATCGGAAGGCCATATGTGAATATTGATTATATATTTATGCTGGTTTTTTTTGCGTTTGGCTTTCGTTTTCTGGGTGTAATAGTAGGTGTCGTATTTTTAGTTGTAGATATGCTGTCCCTATTCGGTCAGGTTCTGCCAATAGTCAGAATTGGTGATTTCTTCTATTTGTTGCGTTTTGTTTTTTCAGCTTCTCCGGAGATGCCGGCGTTGCTTGCTAGTGGGCTGGTTTTCGTTGCTGTAAGCCTTTGGGTGGTGGCGAAATTCGGGCGGGATGTAAATCGCCACGCCGTCTTGTTTATCTTGAATGTTTTTTTGATTTTATATGCGGTCGATGTAAACACATCGACTGACGAAAGAGTTAGGTTTTATCGCGCATCTGAAGGGGAGTTGGTTTCCAGTCAGGCAGTGTCTTTTTTTGAGGCTCGCTCCGCATCGTTTCTTAGAAATGTGGAGTTAGAATCTGATGCTCTGATTCCTTATGGGAGGCAGAGTGCTACTGATCCATGGTTTGCGATGAAGGCGAATAATTCGCTTCCTCAGCGTATGCTACTAGTTGTTAACGAATCCTGGGGGGCGCCGCTTGATCCTAGTGTTCGCGATTCAATCCTCGCGCCTGTAATGGGGCTTCCGCTTGAATTTATCGAGCAAGGAACTTTACCGTTCGTCGGTGTGACCATTGAGGGCGAGTTGCGTGAACTTTGCAAGCGTCAACCGGCAAACTTCAACCTGTCTAATACGGTAGATGGGTTTTCTGATTGCTTGCCTGAGATGTTAAGGCAGAAAGGTTACTCCACAGCGTCTTTACACGGGGCTGTAAGTCGGATGTACGATCGCGCTTACTGGTACCCGAGAGCAGGATTTGAAAAATCCATATTCTTCGAGAGTCATAAGTGGCCTCGGCGATGTCACTCTTTTCCAGGGGCGTGCGATCTGGATATGGCCGACGATATAGCTGGATTTTTCGATCCATCAGGTCCACGGTTCCTTTATTGGTTAACATTAAATAGCCATTTTGCTTATGACAGACGTGATATCCGAGTTGATGTGTTCGACTGTGATCGTTTTAGTATTTCGGTGGGCTCTGAGAGCTGCCGTAATCTAAAACTGCAAGCTCAGTTTTTTTCAGGACTTGCTAAGTTGTTGCAGCGGCCAAGTATGCAGGGTGTGGAGGTTGTTGTTGTGGGGGACCATCAGCCAATTATTGCTGATCTGGACGAGCGGTCTCGTTATTTTGAGGAGAAAAAAGTCTCATGGGTTCGGTTCAAGATAAAGTGATTTGTTGAACGTAGCTGATTTGAATATGGGCTTGCCTTGTTGTTCTTGAAATTCGGAGGTTTGCTATGAGAAAGTTCAGTGCTGCTTTTACTTTGATCGAATTGATGATTGTGGTAGCGATTGTGGGTGTTTTGGCCGCAGTCGCAATTCCTATTTATCAGGGATATGTGAGTTCTGCTCAAATAAAAAGGGCGCATGCAGAACTTTCAGCCTATCGGCTTAAGGTAGATGAGTTGCTGTCGCGCGGCGTATATCCTATTGGTAATGTAGATTTGGATTACGTTAGCTCTAATGTTTTAGAGATTGATGCTGCGGGGGTTGCTGCTTTTAATGCGGATGGTTCCGGCACCCTTACGGGGACATTAGGCGGTAGCTCTAGTCAATCTGTCGCGGGTACAGTCATAACATTAAGTCGCACAGTTGCGGGCGACTGGAGTTGCGATGTAGATGAGACAGGTGCCGGCAACTGGCAGTCGACATATATGCCCCAAGGCTGCGAATAGCCGCTCCTCAGCGGCCCTTCACAAACTCAACCGCATCGACAAATCCACCGCCTTCACATCCTTGGTCAGCGTACCAATAGAGATGTAATCCACCCCGGTCTCAGCAACCGTTCTTAGCGTCGTGTCATTGATCCCCCCCGACGCTTCCAGCTTGGCCTTCCCGGCCGTCATCTTCACCGCCGTACGCATTTCATCCAGGCTCAGTTCGTCGAGCATGATGATGTCGGCGCCGGCATCCAGCGCCTGCTGCAGTTCGGCCAGACTTTCTACTTCAACCTCCACCGGCTTGCCGGGCGCAATGCCGTGTGCGGCCTGAATGGCCTGGACTATGCCGCCACAGGCAGCAATATGGTTTTCTTTTATCAAGAAAGCGTCGTACAGGCCGATGCGATGGTTATGGCAGCCACCTTGGGTAACGGCGTACTTCTGTGCCAGACGTAACCCCGGCAGCGTTTTGCGGGTGTCGAGCAGTTTTACCCCGGTGCCGTCGACAATGTCGGCGTAGTGGCGGCAGCGGGTGGCCACAGCGGAAAGGGTTTGCAGGAAGTTCAGGGCGCTGCGTTCGCCGGTCAACAGCGCGCGGGCCGGGCCTTCTAGATGAAACAAAGCTTGGTTAGGCTGCACGCGGTCGCCGTCTTGAACGTGCCAATGCACAGCGACGCGGGGATCTATTTGGGCGAATACGTTGTCAACCCATGCGCTGCCGGCAATGACCGCTGCATCGCGGCTGATAATGGTGGCGTGGGCGAGGCGTTCGGCGGGGATCAGTTGGGCGGTGATATCGCCGCTGCCGACATCTTCTCGCAGGGCACGGCGTACGTTGGCTTGAATTTCGGCGCCAAGGTCGGCGAGCAGTAGATTCGGCATTGGGGGCTCCCATTTCGTATGGGGGCGATTATAAGCAGGCGGTAGCCTCTGGCTAGTACCATTTATGTGGGTTGAACGTGCGTCTTATCGCGCGTTGGTCGTCCGTTAGTAGCCGTTTGGAATCAGATGCGGTACATGTGTGAAGTAGGTCATATCTGAGCAAGAAGTAAGGTTTTATCTTGCGACGGCTCTCTATAATCGCTTCTACTGCCTATTATTGACGCCATGCCATTGACGTAACGGATGACGCTCAGTTGATCGTTATGCAGATG
The DNA here is from genome assembly GCF_027922365.1 of Pseudomonas turukhanskensis. Taxonomy (GTDB): domain Bacteria; phylum Pseudomonadota; class Gammaproteobacteria; order Pseudomonadales; family Pseudomonadaceae; genus Aquipseudomonas; species Aquipseudomonas turukhanskensis. The sequence goes on along the minus strand of NZ_BSFN01000013.1, from coordinate 31,852 downwards.
TGAGAGCCAGATGGCCGGTCTGCGGGAGAGTTGCAATGACTGATGCGAAAGTGGTGCACCTCAACAAGGTTGCTCCCGAGCACTCGCCAACATCACCGGCGGGGAGGCTGCCCGTGGCACTCATTCACGTGCGCGACAAAGCTGCCCAGCAGCTGAAACAAGCCTTGCAGGCGTTGTTTGACAACGCGGACGACACTCTTTTCGAGATGGCCGACCGCGCCACCAGCAATGCTGAGCAGAATGCCTTTTTCGAGGCCATGCGTGACCTGCGCTTAAAGCGCAAGGGCATCGAGCGCGGCTTTTTGCAGAAAGTGTTCGAAACCTTCGCCAACCTCAACCAGTACGAAATCGGCCGCGCGCCGCAGTTGGACGCCGTGTCGTTCGACACCCTGGCGCTGATTCAGAACGATGAGCTGGAAGAAACCGTAGCCCTAGACTCCATGGTCGCCAAGGTGATGAGCCGCGACGCGGTTGCCCTCGGCCACTTGACCACCCGCATCAACGCGATGGTCAGCAAGAAAATCGACGACAAGACCAACCCGCTGGGCCCGACTGTGCTCTGCGAGTTTTTCCTAGAGGCGTGCAGCCGTCTGGGCGTTGAAATCAAGGTCAAGCTGATCATTCTCAAGCTGTTCGAGAAGTACGTACTCAGCGACCTCGACCAGCTCTATGCCGACACCAACCAGCAACTGATTCAGGAAGGCGTGCTGCCGGAGCTGAAAACAGCGCCCCTGCGCCGCAAGGCCGGCCCTGGTACCAGCGGTGCACGCAGTGCGAGCACCGGCGGCGCGCCCGGCGTGCAGGCCGAAGGCGGGCAGGGCGGTGGTTACGCCAATGAAGATGTGCAGGAAGTGTTTGGCGTGCTGCAGGAGCTGCTGTCGCAGGTTCGTGGCAGTGGGATGCCGCGCCGCGAAATGCCGGCCGATGCAATGCCGATTTCCAGCAATGACCTGATGCGCCTGCTGTCGCACATGCAACAGCGTCCGGTGTACACCAACGCCGCGCAAGACGACTTCGACCTGCGCAACCAGCTTGAGCAGTTGCTGGTTCGTGCCAGCGCGAAAAGCGGCAAGTCGCGTGTGGTGGGCGAGGTTGATGAAGATGTCATCAACCTAGTGTCCATGCTGTTCGAATTTATTCTCGACGACCGCACCCTGTCGGATTCGCTCAAGGCCCTGATTGGCCGCCTGCAGATTCCGATGCTGAAAGTGGCCGTGCTGGATAAAACCTTCTTTAGCCGTGGCAGCCACCCGGCACGCCGGCTGCTCAACGAAATTGCCGCCGCAGCCTTGGGCTGGGCGGAACAGGACGACGCCCAGCGCGACAGCCTGTACCAGAAAATCGAAAGCATCGTGCAGCGCCTGCTGAATGACTTCGTCGATGACCCGGCGATTTTCTCCGAGCTGCTGGCCGATTTCCTCGCCTTTACCGGTGATGAGCGCCGCCGCAGCGAGCTGCTCGAACAGCGCACCCGCGATGCCGAAGAAGGCAGCGCCAAGGCCGAGCTGGCTCGCCGCGAAGTGGAACACGCCCTGAACGAGCGCCTGCTGGGCAAAACCCTGCCAGAAGTGGTGGTGCGTTTGCTGCAGGAGGCCTGGAGCAAGGTGATGATGCTCACCTGCCTCAAGCACGGCGTTGAATCTCCCGAGTGGCAAGCGACCCTGAACACCATGGACGACTTGGTGTGGAGCGTGGCCCCGCACGAGGACCCCGAAGCCCGTCTGCGTTTGCTGGAGCTGGTGCCAGGCCTGCTCAAGGCGCTGCGCGAAGGCATGGCCAGCGCGGCGTTTGATCCATTCTCCACCAGCGAGTTTTTCAGCCAGCTGGAAAACCTGCATGTGCAGGCCTTCCAGCGCTTCAAGCGCCCGCTGCCGGAAACTGTAGAAGAAACCAGTGCTGAAGCGCTGCCGAGCCTGGATGGTGAGGCCCCGTTGCTGGAGCTGCCGGCGGACGAGGAAATCGAAGCTGTTGCCGTGCCGGCGATGGTGGAGGTGGTCGAGGAAATTGTGCTGCTGGCGCCCGGCGCAAGCCGTGTGCAGGAGCCGGAAGTGTCCCTGCCAGATGATGACGAGTCGTTGGCTCGCGTGGATAGCCTGGTAGTGGGCAGCTGGGTCGAATTCCAGGAAGACGAAGAGCACAAGTTGCGCTGCAAGCTGGCGGCGGTCATCAAGCCCACTGGCAAGTACATCTTCGTTAACCGCACCGGCATGAAGGTGCTGGAAAAAACCCGCATGGGCCTGGCGGTGGAGTTCCGTCGCAACGCCATTCGCTTGCTGGACGATGCGCTGTTGTTCGACCGCGCACTGGAGTCGGTGATCGGCAACCTGCGTCGTTTGAAAAACGCCTGATCGTCTCTTGTGTTATCCACTACGCCCGGCCTTAAGCCGGGCGTTGTCGTTTTCGGGTTCGGCCCGGTACAGTGGTCGGCACTTCTCAGGAGCACTTATGCAGCTGGACCCCCTCACTGGCTGGTGCGACGGCATCCGCCACTGCCCATCACCTAACTTCAACGCTCGCCCGAACGGCGAGATTTCCTTGTTGGTGATCCACAATATCAGCCTGCCGCCGGGGCAGTTTGGTACGGGCAAAGTGCTGGAGCTGTTTCAGAACGAGCTGCAGGCCGAGGAGCATCCGTATTTCGCCGGTATTTGCCATCTGCGCGTGTCGGCGCATTTTTTGATCGAGCGCGATGGCGCGGTGACGCAGTTTGTGTCCTGTCTGGAGCGCGCCTGGCACGCCGGTGTGTCGTTGTTCGAGGGGCGCGACAACTGCAATGATTTCTCTCTGGGCATCGAGCTGGAGGGGACGGACGATCAGCCGTTCACCGACGCGCAATACGCCGCGCTGGCGCAATTGAGTGGCCAGCTTTGCCGCGCTTACCCGGCGATCACGGCGCAGCGCATCTGCGGCCACAGCGATATCGCGCCAGGGCGCAAGACCGACCCCGGTGAGTTTTTTCAATGGCCACGCTTTTTGGCGGGCCTGGCTGAACAAGGACTGACCGGCCAGAGCCGGTCACTCAAGGGAGATACGCAATGAGTTTTCTAGTGCTGCTCCTGGTGCTGTGGGTTGAGAAGTTCTCGTCCTGGCGCGCCAGAATCCAGCAAGACGGCGCCTGGCTGCGGCTACTGGCCTGGGCGCAACGGCACAGCGCTTTTCAGCACAATCCCTGGTTGCAGCTGGCAGTGCTGGTGTTGCTGCCGTTGGCGGCTCTGGCCTTGTTGCTGGCGGTATTAGGAGTACCGCTGCACGGCTGGCTGACCTTGCCGGTGCACCTGTGGGTGTTGGTGTATGCCCTGGGGCGAGGCGACCCGCTGGTGGCGCTGGGGCCGTTCCGTGATGCCTGGCGCCGTGAAGATGTAGAGGCGGCGTATCTGGTGGCCCAGCGTGACCTGGGCGTCGAGGCCGCCGATGCCGACAGCCTGCTGCAACAGGCCCAGGGTTATCTGCTGTGGCAGGGCTACCAGAGCTTTTTCGCTGTGATCTTTTGGTACGCCCTGCTAGGGCCCTTGGCTGCGTTGGCCTATCGCCTGCTGGCGCTGACCGTTGAACACAGTGAAGACCCCGCGTTGCGCGCACGGGCTGCGCAGTGGCGCCATGCGTTCGACTGGCTACCCGTACGCCTGTTGGCCGGTAGCTTTGCACTGGTGGGCAGTTTTGTGGCCGTCAGCCGCGTGCTGCTTCAGGAGCTGCTCAACTGGAATATGCCGGCCGCACAGTTGATCGCCAATAGCGGTCGCGCCGCTGAAGAATTCGGTACTACCAGCCTGGGTGAAAGTGGCGTTTCCAGCCTGGATGGCCTGTGGCAATTGCTGGTGCGCGCCGGGGTGTTCTGGTACGCCGGTTTTGCGGTTTGGACGCTCTTGTTCTGAGGTGTTTGGATAGCCGTCTGTCGGGCCGCAAGCCCCGATTTAGCTGGGGTGGCGGCAGCTATGGGTGTGAAATGCCATCACTTCGGTGAATGAGTCTGTCAGCGTGTAGACGCTTGCTTAACCTTAAGTTACAAAGGTGCCTGCCGATATCGGGTATACAGAATGCCGCGCCCGGCAGTTTGTGACTCGCGTCACGCTCGATCTGCCCGTTGACGTCGATACCGACGCACAAGGGCCGGCAGGGATAAAGCGGCCGACCCCCGCTGTCTCCACCGCTCTACCCTGTGACGATCCATAACAATAATGTGAACAGGAGACGTCTTGTGAAGACCGTGCTGTATCCGGCCATCGCGCTGATGAATCGCCTTAGTTTTGGTATGAAATTCAGCCTTATCAGCGTCTTGTTCTTTCTGCCGATGCTGGTGACCAACTTCTATCTGGTGCAAGACTCGTACAACGAGTTCGTCGGCACCCGGGCCGAGCTGCAAAGCCTCGACCTGATGAGCGCCAGCCTCAAGCTGCGTGGCGATCTGGAAAACCTCAATGACATGGTCGAGATCAACGCCGCCGTCGGCCAGTCCGGCAAGGCGGGTGACCTCGAAGCGCGCATTGGCGAGCTGACCAAACGTATCGAAGCCGACTTGCTCAAGCTGCAGCCGGTGGTGACCGATGCCGATCAGGTCGAGCTGTTCACCAGCAAGCGCGACGAGCTGGAAAAAGCCCTGAAAGCCGCCGACGCCGAGACCTCGCTGCAAAGCAAGGCGCCGATGATCGAGAAGCTGCAGGGCAATATGCAGGTGCTGATCAAGATCATCGCCAACCAGGCCGGCCTCAGCCAAGACAACCAAACCACCGTGCGGCAGATGATCGAGCTGGTCACCAACGGCACGACCTCGGTTACGGCTGCGCTGAGCACAGGTCGTTCGCTGGGTTCGGCGTCTCTGGCCCAGGGTTTCCTGAACTCTTCAGCCAGCGGCAAGTTTGATGAGCTGTTGCTGCTGCTGGAAAAACTGCACGCCGAGTACGGCCTGACCATCAACGACGCCCTCGACGGCAGCCCAGCTGCTCAGCAAGCGCTCAAAGGCCTGGCCGACGCCAGCCGCGCCACGTTGAAAGAAAGCAGCACGCTGTTCGAAGACCAAGTGGTAATGGCCGACTCCCTCGATGCGCCCTGGCAGGAGTTCTACGACAAGGTCTCGGTGTCGATGGACAAGACCTACCAACTGAACGACGCCGCGCTGGTCTTCCTCAAGCAGCAATTGCAGAAACGCCTTGAGCGCAAGCAAACCCAGATGGTGCTGCTGGTGGCGGCGCTGTTGGTGGTGTTCATTCTGATCGGCTACCTGTACGGCGGCTTCTACGTGTCCACCCGCACCACGCTGAAAAGCCTCGGCAAGGTAATGGATCAAGTGGCGGCCGGCGATATGACCGTCAGCTTCCACGCGCAAAGCCGCGACGAGCTGGGCGAGCTGGGTGAAGTGTTCAACGGCACCGTGCAAAAGATTCACCACCTCATCGAGCGCGTCGGCCACACCGTCAGCGCCGTGGGCGTGCAGGCGGACCGTGTAGAAGATGTGTCCGCACAAAGCAACCTGGCGGTCGCCGGGCAGCGTAGCCAGATCGAGCAAGTGGCCACGGCCATGAACCAGATGTCCGCCACCGCTCAGGAAGTGGCCCGCAGTGCTGCTGCGGCGGTAGACAGCGCGCAGAGCGTCAACCACGAGACCGTCAGCGGCCGTGCCCTGGTGGAATTGCAGGTGGGCAGCATTCAGCGTCTGGCCGATGAGATTGATCAATCGGTGAGCGTCATCAACCAGTTGGCCAACGACAGCGCCTCCATCAGCCAGGTGCTCGATGTGATCAAAGGCATTGCCGAGCAGACCAACCTGTTGGCCCTGAACGCTGCCATTGAAGCGGCCCGAGCCGGTGAGCAAGGTCGTGGGTTTGCCGTGGTGGCGGACGAGGTGCGAAACCTCGCCAAGCGCACCCAGCAGTCCACCGAAGAAATCGAAAAAATGATCGCCAAGCTGCAAGGCGGTGTGGGCGCAGCGGTGAAAACCATGCACAGCAGCCACACCATGGCCGATAACACCGTTAATGAGTCCGGCAAGGTGCAGATCGCCCTGGAGAATATCCTTGGCGCGGTGGGCATGATTGTCGACCAGAACCAACAGATTGCCGCAGCAGCGGAACAGCAGACCGCCGTGGCGCACGATATCGATCAGAACATTGTCGAGATCAACCTGGCCGGGGAGCGCACGGCTGAGGGTGCCAGTCAGACTGAGCAGGCCAGCCGTGAGCTGTCGGGCGAGGTGGCGCATCTGAAGCAGTTGATCAGTGCGTTCCGGGTTTAACGGTTAGTGGGTAAATGATAGGGCCGCCTTTGGGCGGCCTTGTTGTTTCTGCGCTGGGACTGCCCTCACCCCTGCCCCTCTCGCGCAAGCGGGAGAGGGGTTCCAATCGCTGTCCGGCTTGTCTCCCCTCGCCCGCGCGCGGGAGAGGGGCCGGGGGTGAGGGTCGCAGCAAGCATATTTACCAGCCAAACACTCCACGTGCATTCTCGGAACTAACCCGCGCCAACGCCTCCCCATCCACCCCGCATATCCCCGCCAACGCCGCACAAATCTCCGGCAAATGCTCCGGACTATTTCGCTGCTCGGGAAACATGGCCGGCGCCATATCCGGCGAGTCGGTCTCCAACACCACCGCCTCCAGCGGCAACTGCGCCACCACCTTGCGCAACCGCAGCGCCTGCGGCCAGGTCGCCGCGCCGCCAAGGCCGAGTTTGAAACCCAGCTTGATGTACTCCCTGGCCTCCTCATAGCTGCCGGCAAACGCATGAATGATGCCGGCGCGTTTGAGTTTGAAGCGCTTGAGCGTGGCGATCACCTGCGCGTGGCTGCGGCGCACGTGCAAAAGCGGCGGCAGCTCGAATTCGGCGGCGAGCTGCAGTTGGGCTTCGAACAGGGTTTGCTGACGGTCGCGGTCCAGTTCCGGCAGGTAGTAATCCAGGCCGAACTCACCGAGCGCGCAGAGCTTGTCGTGGCCGGCCAGGCGTTCCAGCCAGGTGCGTAATTCGAGCAGATGTTCGGGCTGGTGCTGCTCCAGGTAGAGCGGGTGCAGGCCGAGGGCGGCGTAGAGGCTGTCTTCCTGTTGGGCCAGGTCCCATACGCGCTGCCAGTTGCTCTGATAGACGCCAAGCACCACCAGGCGCTCCACTCCTTTTTGCTGGGCACTGGCCAGAAGCTGGCTGCGATCGGCGTCGAAGTCGGGGAAGTCGAGGTGGGTGTGGGTGTCTATCAGGCGCATGGAGGACAGGGTAAATGGATTTGCGTGACTGTGCCAAAGGGTTGCGTAGTGAGGCGACAGAGGCGGAGCGGGCGATGTGGTATCGGTTGCGTGATCGGCGTTTTATGGGGCTGAAGTTCAGGCGGCAGGTGCCACTGGAGCGGTATATCGCGGATTTCGTTTGTTGGGAGTTGAAGCTGATTGTTGAGCTGGATGGAGGGCAGCATATCGAACGCGCTGCCTATGATCAGCGCCGTAGTCAGTGGCTGGCTGAGCAGGGATATACCGTGCTGCGGTATTGGAACAATCAGGTGCTGCAGGAAATGGAGGTGGTATTGGAGGCTATGCGTTTATGGGTAGAAGAGCAAAAGCGGCCCTCACCCCCGGCCCCTCTCCCGCAAGCGGGCGAGGGGAGACAAGCCTGACGGCGTCGTCTGATAGAGCTCGATTCAGAACCCCTCTCCCGCGTGCGGGAGAGGGGCAGGGGTGAGGGGCTTTTAAAATCAGTGATGCTCACGCGTAGCCCGGAATTTAATCTCAGGCCAACGCTCTTCCATCAAACTCAAATTCACCCGCGTCGGCGCCAGGTAGGTCAAATGCCCGCCGCCATCAATGGCCAAGTTCTCCACCGCCTTGACCTTGAATTCCTCGAGCTTCTTCTTGTCGTTGCTTTCGATCCAGCGCGCCGACCACACGGTAATCGGCTCGTACTGGCATTCCACCTTGTATTCGCCCTTCAGGCGGCTGGCCACCACGTCGAACTGCAGCACACCCACGGCGCCGAGAATGATGTCGTTGCTGCGCTCGGGGAAGAACACCTGGGTGGCGCCTTCTTCGGCCAGCTCTTGCAGGCCTTGGCGCAGTTGCTTGGATTTCAGCGGGTCTTTCAGGCGCACGCGGCGAAACAGTTCCGGGGCGAAGTGCGGGATACCGGTAAAGCCCAGGTTCTCGCCTTCGGTGAAGGTGTCGCCGATCTGGATGGTGCCGTGGTTGTGCAAACCGATGATGTCGCCGGCAAACGCTTCTTCCAGCTGCTCACGCTCGGAGGAGAAGAAGGTCAGCGCATCGCCAATTCGTACTTCCTTGCCCAGGCGCACGTGGCGCATTTTCATGCCTTTCTCGTATTTGCCCGAGCAGATGCGCATAAAGGCGATACGGTCGCGGTGCTTGGGGTCCATGTTCGCTTGGATCTTGAACACGAAGCCGCTGAATTTCTCTTCCACCGGCTCAACCGTGCGCTCGTTGGCCTCGCGGGCCAGCGGCCGGGGTGCCCAGTCGACGACGGCGTCCAGCACATGGTCGACGCCGAAGTTACCCAATGCGGTACCGAAGAACACCGGGGTCAGTTTGCCGTCGAGAAATTCCTGCTGGTCGAACGTGTGGCAGGCGCCCTGCACCAGTTCCAGCTGATCGACAAAACGCTGGTATTCGTCACCCAGGTGCGCGCGGGCTTCGTCGGAATCGAGTTTTTCAATGATCTTCACTTCAGTGCGTTCGTGCCCGTGGCCGGCGGTGTACACGATGATGTAGTCATCGGCCAGGTGGTACACACCTTTGAAGTCGCGGTAGCAGCCAATCGGCCAGGTGATCGGCGCGGCCTTGATTTTCAGAACGGCTTCGATCTCGTCGAGCAGTTCGATCGGGTCGCGGATGTCGCGGTCGAGCTTGTTGATAAAGCTCACGATAGGCGTGTCGCGCAGGCGGCACACGTCCATCAGGGCGATGGTGCGCGGCTCCACGCCCTTACCGCCGTCGAGCACCATCAGCGCCGAGTCCACCGCCGTCAGGGTGCGGTAGGTGTCTTCGGAGAAGTCTTCGTGGCCGGGGGTGTCGAGCAGGTTGATCATGTGCTCGCGGTAGGGGAACTGCATCACCGAGGTGGTGATGGAAATACCGCGCTGCTTCTCCATTTCCATCCAGTCGGACGTCGCATGCCGGTCGGATTTACGCGACTTCACCGTACCGGCCACGGCAATGGCTTTACCCATCAGCAACAGCTTTTCGGTAATGGTGGTTTTACCGGCGTCGGGGTGGGAGATGATGGCGAACGTGCGGCGTTTCGCGACTTCGGCGGCCTGAGTGGTCATGCGGGAACCTGGTCGTGGAGCTGGAAATTGGCCGCGAAGTATACACAGATGGCCGCCCCGTTTGCAGGCGGCGGGCCCAATGGTTTAGCCCGCTTGTGCACGGCGTTCGGTGTAGGCGCGAGCGTGCTCGCGAAGCGGTAGTGAGGCGATCAACCGCTTCGCCAGCAAGCTGGCTCCCACAAAATAACCAGGTGCGGTGGCTGGGCCCAACGGTCAGTCCAACTGAACCCTCACCTTGATAGCCGGTCTGTCAAAAAAGACCCGCACACTGCTCAAACAGTAACTGGGGCACCTACGCTGCAACCCTTGATTGGCAACGGTTTGTGCAGCATTTCGGACGTTTTGTTTGTTATCCAAAACGAGGCGACAAATAGGTGCAAAACAGCGGCATTTTTTGATTGATCTTGCCCCCACATGCTCCTAAAGTTCGCGCCCGAACGTCCATGCTGGAAACGATCCATGCGGCTCAAGTACTGACGACGAGAGATCGATTTCGATACTCGGCGACAAGCCTTGGGAAGTAGGCGAACCAAAGTGGGGAAACGGATTAGACGTTCGCGGCTTTGTCACAAAGCCACCCCTAACTACCTTTGTTTGTTTTGCCCATGGAGTCCCTCGCATGTCGATTCAGGTCGAAGACTACTACCCGCGCGCAACCTTTCAGAAAATGAAGGCGTTTGCCGACCAGCAAGAAACCCCGTTTGTGGTGATCGATACCAGCATCATCAGCCAGGCCTACGACGACCTGCGCGCCGGTTTCGAGTTCGCCAAGGTTTATTACGCAGTCAAGGCCAACCCAGCCATCGAGATCATCGAGCTGCTGCGTGACAAGGGCTCCAACTTCGATATCGCCTCGATCTACGAACTGGACAAGGTCATGTCCGCCGGTGTCGGCCCGGAGCGCATCAGCTACGGCAACACCATCAAGAAATCCAAAGACATCCGTTACTTCTACGACAAAGGCGTGCGCCTGTACGCCACCGACTCCGAAGCCGACCTGCGCAACATCGCCAAGGCCGCGCCGGGCTCGAAGGTCTACGTACGTATTCTCACCGAAGGTTCCACCACGGCCGACTGGCCGCTGTCGCGCAAATTCGGCTGCCAGACCGACATGGCCATGGACCTGCTGATTCTGGCCCGTGACCTGGGCCTGGTGCCGTACGGCCTGTCGTTCCACGTCGGTTCGCAGCAGCGCGATATCTCGGTATGGGACGCGGCGATTGCCAAGGTCAAAGTGATTTTCGAGCGCCTTAAAGAAGAAGACGGCATCGAGCTTAAATTGATCAACATGGGTGGCGGCTTCCCGGCCAACTACATCACCCGCACCAATAGCCTGGAAACCTACGCCGAAGAGATCATTCGTTTTCTCAAGGAAGACTTCGGTGACGACCTGCCGGAAATCATCTTGGAGCCGGGCCGCTCGCTGATTGCCAACGCCGGCATTCTCGTCAGCGAAGTGGTGCTGGTGGCGCGTAAGTCGCGTACCGCCGTTGAGCGCTGGGTGTATGTGGACGTGGGCAAGTTCTCCGGCCTGATCGAAACCATGGACGAGTCCATCAAGTTTCCGATCTGGACCGAGAAGAAAGGCGAAGTGGAAGAAGTGGTCATCGCCGGCCCGACCTGCGATAGCGCCGACATCATGTACGAGAACTACAAGTACGGCCTGCCATTGAACCTGGCCATTGGTGATCGCCTGTACTGGCTGTCCACCGGTGCCTACACCACCAGCTACAGCGCGGTGGAATTCAACGGCTTCCCGCCGCTGAAGGCCTTCTACCTGTAAGCCGTTGCTGAACTAAAAAGCCCCGCAGATGCGGGGCTTTTTTATGCCTGCTTTTGTAGGGTGTGCTACGCGCACCAAGCGGTTTATGGGCAGACCGCTGCAAGACGTGTGAAACAAAAAGCCCACCATGTGCGATTTTTTTATTGCACGTGATTGATCAGAAAGCACCGTCGTCCCCGCGCAGGCGGGGACCCAGAATCGTTCTCTGTAAGGCGTATTCCTGAACCATTCTGGATTCCCGCCTACGCGGGAATGACGGAGAAAAGGGTGAGTGCGACTTATAGAAAAGCGGCATACGCCTGGCGGTCGGTGTCATCGCCCAGCTCAGCGGCGCGGCGGAAATAGTCGGCGGCCAACGCACGAATTTCCGGCTGCTCGGCCCGCTGCAACGAATGCCGCGCCACGCGCAAAAAATTCAGGTTGCCGTGTTGCAGGGCCGTGCGCAGCCAATGGATTGCAGGCTCGATATTTCCCTGTTCCGCCAGCACCGCCGCATAGCTGAACTGCCCGCGAAAATCGCCAGCCTCTGCAGAGCGGCGATACCATTCATGGGCCAGCGCCGTGTCGCGCAGTACGGCCTGACCTTCCTCGTAAAAGCGCCCCACCAGGTTCATCGACTTGGCATGCCCCTGTACGGCTGCACGCAGATACAAGGCAAACGCTTGCGGCGGGTCGCGCGGCACGCCGCGGCCGGTGGCCAGCAGATTGGCCAGGTTGTATTGGCCCCAGTCCAACCCCGCGTCGGCGGCGCGTTGGAAGTGCTCGGCGGCAGCCGGCACGTTAGGCGCAATGCCCCAGCCATGTTCCAGGCAGCGGCCCAGCATGTTGTGCGCCATGGCGTGGCCCTGGCGGGCGGCGATACCAAACCAGGTGACGGCCAGCGCCGGGTCACGCTGAATACCGCGACCGTCCAGCAGCAACTGGCCGAGCAGGGTTTGCGCATCCAACAGGCCTTGTTTGGCGGCGGCCAGAATGGCCTTCGCAGCGCGGCCGGGGTCGACCGCCAGCAGCGCCACCAAGTCTTCGGCGTTCACGTGTTCTTCGCGGCGCAGGCGGGCCTCGGGCACGTTACACGTCCGCCCAGCGGCGCAGCAGGTTGTGGTAGTTGCCGGTCAGTTGCAGCAGGGCCGGGTGGTCGGGCACGTCACGGGTCAGGTGCTGGATGGCCTGGTCCATCTCAAACAGCAGCGTACGCTGGCTGTCCTCGCGCACCAGGCTCTGGGTCCAGAAAAACGAGGCAAAGCGTGCGCCCCGGGTTACCGCTTCCACCTTGTGCAAGCTGGTGCCGGGGTACAGCACCATGTCGCCGGCCGGCAGTTTTACCCGCTGGTTGCCGTAGGTGTCCTGAATCACCAGTTCGCCGCCGTCGTACTCGTGCGGGTCGCTGAAAAACACCGTGGCCGACAGGTCGGTGCGCACGCGCTCCACGCTGTTCCTCACCTGGCGAATGGCGTTATCGATATGGAACCCGAACGCGCCGCCGCCGGTGTAGCAATTGAACAGCGGCGGAAAGACTTTGTGTGGCAATGCTGCCGACATAAACAACGGGTTTTGCCACAAGCGCGTGAGCATTTGCGTGCTTATTTCGCGTACCAGCGGGTTGTCTTCAGGCAGCTGCAGATTGTGCTTGGCTTTGGCTGACTGATGGCCGGCGGTCACTTTGCCGTCGGCCCAGTCGGCTTGCTCGAGGGCGCTGCGAATCTGTTGAATTTCATCGCGCGTGAACACCCCAGGAATATGCAGCAACATGCCGGTATCTACTGTTATTGAAAACAAGTCGCAAATGATAATGCGCTGCGCTGACTGCGTGCAACCGCTTTAAAGCCTTGTGGTACGAGGGTTTCAGAGAGGTGTGAGAACTGTAAGTTTTATGTAAATATTGTTACATGCGAACTATTTGCAATTGCTAACGACAATCCATTGCTCTAGATTTCGCGGCCTTTGCCATTCCTGGGGAGGGAAACCGCATGACCGCCACGCCGTCAGAATCGACTGTTTTTTCGCCACGCTTGCTCGCCACAGCAGTGGGTGTTGCCATGTCTGCTTCGCCTTTGGCGCATGCCGCCGAACCCGTAGCGCTGGACGCTACCAGCGTGGTCGGTGAGCAGGATCAGGCCGACACCTACAAGGTCGACACCTCCGCGTCGAGCAAGTACACCGCACCGCTGCGCGAAACACCCAAAAGCGTCACCGTGATCAGCGACCAAGTGATCAAGGACACCGGTTCTCTTTCTCTGGCCGACGCACTGCGCACCACCTCCGGTATTACTTTCGGAGCGGGGGAGGGCGGCAACCCGGCAGGCGATCGTCCGATCATTCGCGGCTTCAACGCCGAGAGCGACGTGTTTGTTGACGGCCTGCGCGACGTGGCATCGCAAACCCGCGAAGTGTTCAACCTCGAGCAAGTGGAACTGAGCAAAGGCCCAGGCTCGGCCTTCACCGGCGCAGGCTCAACCGGTGGCAGCCTCAACCTGATCAGTAAATCGGCCAAGCAACGTGACTTCGCCGATGCCGGTTTCACCTATGGCTCCGACCAGACCCGCCGTTACACCCTCGACGTCAACCGCGTGCTGACTGACACCATTGCCGCGCGTATCAACCTGATGCAGCACGACGCCAATGTCGCCGGCCGTGCCGGTGTGGATGTAAGCCGATGGGGCGTGGCACCGACCGTGACCTTCGGTTTCAACACGCCGACCCGCGCCACCGTCTCGTACTACCACGTAGAGGGCGAAGACACCCCGGACCTCGGCAATCCGCTGCAAAGCGCCGTAGGTAGCGACGGCGTGCGCACCCCAACCGGCGACAAAGACAAGTTTTACGGTTTCAGCTCGCGTGATTACCGCGACAGCACCACCGATACCGGCACCATCAAGCTCGAACACGACCTGAACGATAACGTCACAATCTCCAACTCCTCGCGCATTGTGCGTACCACGCTGGATTACATTGCGACCAACCCCGATGACTCGCGTGGCAACGTGGCCAATGGCTTCGTTTCGCGCTCGGCCAAAAGCCGTAACTCGACCTCCGAAGGGCTGATCAACCAGACCGACGTCAGCGCACGTTTCAACACGGCTTTCATCGAGCACTCGCTCAACTCCGGCGTCGAGTTCAGCAAGGAAGGCGTGCACAACCGCAACTACTTCGTGACCCCGGGGGCCGGTGGCAACACCTGCAACGCCGCGAACATCAACTCGCACGATTGCACCACCCTGGAAAACCCGAACTACAACGACTCGTTCACCGGCACCATCACCGACAGCAACGCCTACACCGATACCGACAGCAAAACCCTGTCGGCTTATGTGTTCGACACCCTGAAGTTCAATGAGCAATGGTCGCTGAACGCCGGTGTCCGTTATGACGACTATCAAACGCGCTCCCAGGGCGTGACCGTGGCGCGCGGTACCAACAACGTCAACGGTGACTTCGACTACGAAAACAACTCGCACTTCTGGAACTACCAGTTGGGCCTGGTGTTCAACCCACTGCCCAACGGCAGCATCTACGTGGCCTGGTCCACCTCCAGCAACCCGGTCGGTGAAACCAGCGGTGAAGGTGCCGATGGCCTTGGCGTGGCTAACGAGGAGCTGGAACCAGAGCGCAACCGCAACTACGAAGTGGGCACCAAGTGGGACTTCTTCGACGAGCGCCTGGGCCTTAACGCCGCTGTATTCCGTACCGAAAAAACCAACGCACGGGTTACCGATGAAGACGGCCTGACGCAAAACATCGGCGAAACCCGCGTAGACGGTTTCGAGTTGGGTGCCAGCGGCAAGATCACCAACAAATGGCAAGTGTTTGCCAACTACACCTACCTCAATGGCGAGCTGACCAAGAGCGGTGCGGTAAACCTGGGCACCACCGCTGCACCGCGGTATGTCGAGGGCGTTTATGACGGTAACGAGATCCCCAGCGTGCCGCAGAACAGCGCCAGTTTCTGGACCACCTACCAATTGCTGCCGAAGCTGACCCTGGGTGCAGGTGCCTACTATGTTGACTCGCGTTTCGGCAACACCGCCAACACCGTGCAGGTGCCGGACTACTGGCGCTACGACGCCATGGCCAAGTACGTGGTGAGCAAAAACCTGGACCTGCAATTGAACGTGCAGAACCTGACTGATGAGCGTTACTACGATCAGGTTTACTCGACCCACATGGCCCACGTGGCAGCGGGCCGTACGGCATTGCTCAGCACCAACTTCCACTTCTAGGGTTTGACAGCTGGTCTTCTGGCGCTTTTTCCAGAAGCACCGGCCCAGAAACTCTGTGTCAGAACAGCAACAGCCAAGGATGTAACCACCTGAGCAGAACCAGCGGTGTTGCATCCGCCGCTGCGCAAGCCCTGAGCGATGTGTCGCTCGGGGCTTTTTATTGGCGAGGCAGATGGGCGGGAAGCTCGTGTTAGTAAACGATTCGTAAAGGTTGCGTGGTTGCTAGGTATTCTCAAATAGAATTCGCCGCTACTAACGGTTTGCAGCGCTCTAGGGCGCCGGTTCAGGTGAGGTTGTTGTGTTCAAGAACGTGGTATTTCAACTGCATTGGTTCTTCGGTATCACGGGCGGGCTGGTGCTGTCCCTTATGGGCATCACGGGGGCGTTGTATTCATTTCAGGATGAAATTTCCACCGCCCTGAACCCCGACGTCCTGCAAGTGCAGGTGCTTGAAACCGGCGTATTGCCGCCAGCACGATTGGTTGAAAAAGCGCAGGCCGCCGCCGGCATGGGGGTCGCCGGCTTACGGGTGTTCACCCTGGAGAACAAAGCTTCGCAGGTGTTCTTTATGCCCAAGCCGGGCGAGCGCCGTGGGCCGATGCGTTACCTGGACCCTTACACCGGCGAACTGCTGGGCGAGCCGACCGGCAAAGCCTTTTTTGACCTGATGTTCCAGCTGCATCGTTTTCTGGCCATGGGCGAGTTCGGCAAAAACATCACCGGTGCCTGTACCTTGATGCTGCTGTTTTTCTGCCTCTCCGGCCTGTACCTGCGGTGGCCGCGCAACGCGCTGAGCTGGCGCACCTGGCTAACCTTCGACTGGGCCAAGAAGGGCCGCGCCTTCAATTGGGATTTGCACGCCGTGGCCGGTACCTGGTGCCTGGTCTTTTACCTGTTGGCCTCGGTCACCGGCCTGACCTGGTCTTACCAATGGTTTAACCAGGGCGCCTATGCGCTGCTGGGTAGTGCCCCGGCAGGTGAACGAGGTGGCAAGCCCGGTGGTGGTCGCGGTGAAGGCGGCCGTGGTGAACGCAAAGGCCCGCCGCCACAGGCTGCGGAGCCGGTGCCAATCAACTACGACGCACTGTGGGCCAGCGTTACCCAGACGGCCGGCCCGCAGTTGGCGATGTACAACATCCGCCTTCCGCAGGACGCCAAACAGCCGGTACAAGTGGTTTATCTGCTGCAAGACGCTGCCCACGAACGGGCGATGAACGAAATTCAACTTGATGCTTTAACCGGCAAGGTGCGGCGACACACGCTGTACACCGAACAGCCCTTTGGCCAGCAATTGCTGACCAGCATCTACGCCCTGCACGTAGGCAGCTACTTCGGCCTGCCCGGACGCATTCTGGTCACCGCCGCCAGCCTGACCATGCCGCTGTTTTTTATTACTGGCTGGCTGCTGTACCTCGACCGTCGCCGTAAAAAGCGCCAGGTGCGGGCAGCCCGTGGTGGCGTTAACGCCGTGTCGGCCGATGGCGAAAGCTGGTTGATCGGCTTCGCCAGCCAAAGCGGGTTTGCCGAGCAATTAGCTTGGCAAAGCGCCGGCCAATTGCAGGCCGAGGGCTTCGCCGTAAAGGTGCAGCAGCTGGCCAGCCTTAGCCCGCAGCAACTGCGTGAAGCGCGTAATGCGCTGTTTGTAGTCAGCACCTTTGGCGACGGCGAAGCACCGGACAGCGCCCGTGGTTTCGAGCGCAAGCTATTGGGTCAGAACCTGGGCCTCAGCGAACTGAAATACGCCGTGCTGGCCCTGGGCGACCGGCAGTATCAGCACTTCTGCGGCTTTGCTCATCGCCTGCAAGGCTGGCTCAGCCAGGAGGGCGGTAACCCGCTGTTCGCTACCGTGGAAGTCGACAACGGCGACAGCGCCGCCCTGCAGCACTGGCAACAGCAACTTGCGCAGATTTCCGGCAGCGCGGTACCGGCCACCTGGCAGGCGCCCACCTACGGCAACTGGACGCTCAGCGCCCGCGAGCTGCTCAACCCCGGCAGCGCCGGCTCGCCGACTTACCTGCTCAACCTGACGCCGCCCGAAGGCGACCACAGCTGGCAAGCCGGTGACCTGGTGGAGGTGATGCCGCGCAACAGCAGTGCTGCTGTGGATAACTTTCTTGCCGGGCTGGGTATCGCTGCGAGCACCCAGGTGCAGATCGCCGGTTTGCAGGAGACGCTTGCTCAGGCCCTGGCCTACCGTCAGCTGCCGGGCAGCCGCGAGCATCTGGTCGGCCTGCATGCGCAAGCCCTGGTGGATGCGCTGGTGCCAATCAACGCCCGTGAATACTCCATCGCGTCGGTAATGGAAGACGGCGTGCTACAACTGCTGGTGCGGGTTGAAACCCATGCGGACGGCAGCGTGGGCCTGGGTTCTGGTTGGCTGTGTGTGCATGCCTCGGTGGGCGAGGGCATCAGTCTGCGTCTGCGGCGCAACAGTGGTTTCCATCTGCCGAGCGAACCGCGGCCGCTGATTTTGCTGGGTAACGGCACTGGCTTGGCGGGGCTGCGCAGCTTGCTCAAAGCACGCGTCAACCAGGGCTTGAACCGCAATTGGCTGGTGTTCGGCGAACGTAATGCGGCCCACGACTTCTTCTGCCGCAATGAGCTGTTGGGCTGGTTGGATAGCGGGCAGTTGGCGCGGTTGGACTTGGCGTTCTCCCGCGATCAAGCGGAGAAAGTCTACGTGCAGCATCGCTTTTTGGCGGCGGCAAATGAGCTCAAGGCGTGGGTGGATGATGGCGCGGCGATTTACGTCTGCGGCAGCTTGAAGGGCATGGCCGAAGGGGTGGACCAGGCGTTGCGCCAGGTGTTGGGAGATGAGGTAGTGGTGCAGATGACCGAGCAGGGGCGGTATCGGCGGGATGTGTATTGAGTGGGTGATGCGCTCGGGCTGCGATTCTGGATTCCCGCCTGCGCGGGAATGACGGAGATACTCCACATTACACCGTCATCCCCGCGCAGGCGGGGATCCCGTGTTACATCGGCGAGCGCGATGGTGCGCGGAGCACACCCGAAAAGTAGTGGTGGTGCAGTTGACCGAGCAGGGCGGTATCGGCGGGATGTGTATTGAGTGGGTGATGCGTTCGGCTGCGATCTGGATTCCCGCCTGCGCGGGAATGACGGAGATATTCCACACTACACCGTCATCCCCGCGCAGGCGGGTATCCCAGGTTACATCGGGGAGCGCGATGGTGCGCGGAGCACACCCAAAAAGCAGTGGTGGTGCAGTTGATCAAGCAGGGGCGGTATCGGCGGGATGTATATTGAGTGGCTGATCCGTTCGGCTGCGATTCTGGATTCCCGCCTGCGTGGGAATGACGGAGATATTCCACACTACACCGTCATCCCCGCGCAGGCGGGTATCCCGGGTTACATCGGCGAGCGCGATGGTGCGCGGAGCACACCCAAAAAGCAGTGTTGGTGCAGTTGTCCGAGCAGCGGCGGTATCGGCGGGATGTGTATTGAGTGGGTGATGCGCTCGGCTGCGATTCTGGATTCCCGCCTGCGCGGGAATGACGGGGATATTCCACACCACACCGTCATCCCCGCGCAGGCGGGGATCCAGAATCTATCAGGTATCACAACCCGTTAATCACCTCGGCGTGGTGACACGCCACCTGCCGCGCATCGAGCAAGCGCAGCTGCGGCTCTTCGCTTGCGCACCGCTCGGTCGCATGGGGGCAGCGCTTGTGGAAGGCGCAGCCGCTTGGCGGGTTCAGCGGGTTGGGCAGTTCACCGACAATCTTGATTTTCGGCTTGGCCGGGTCTGGGTGAATGGTCGGGGTCGCCGACAGCAGCGCCTGGGTGTAGGGGTGCAGCGGCTTGGCGTAGATCTTCTCCTTGGGCCCCATCTCCGCCGGCCGTCCCAGGTACATTACCAGCACGTCATCGGCCACATGCTGCACCACCGCCAGGTTGTGGCTGATAAACACGTAGGCGGTATTGAACTCGGCCTGCAGGTCCATAAACAGGTTAAGCACCTGCGCCTGAATCGACACGTCCAGCGCCGAGGTCGGTTCGTCCGCCACCAGCACTTTGGGGTTGAGCATCATGGCGCGGGCCAGGGCAATACGCTGGCGTTGGCCGCCGGAAAACATGTGCGGGTAGCGCTGGTAATGCTCAGGGCGCAGGCCCACTTGCTGCATCATCGCCTGCACTTTTTCGCGGCGTTCGCTGCGTGACAGATGGGTGTTGATCAACAGTGGCTCGGCGAGTTGATCGCCGATTTTCTGCCGCGGGTTCAACGAGGCATACGGGCTCTGGAACACCATCTGCACGTCGCGGCGCAGTTGCTTGCGCTCGGCCTTGCTGGCGCCGTTCACTTCCTGGCCGCCAATTTGCAGCGAGCCGGAGGAGGGTTCTTCAATCAAGGTCAGGGCGCGGGCCAGGGTCGATTTACCGCAACCCGATTCACCCACCACCGCCAGGGTTTTTCCCGCTTCCAGATCAAACGAAACGCCGTTCAACGCCCGCACGGTGGCGTGGGGTTTGAACAGGCCACGGGAGACCTCGTAGTGGCGCGTAAGGTCGCGAGCCGTCAGTACTACGCTCATCGTGCGGGCTCCTGGTTGGCGTGGCTAGGCTGGTTAAGCGGGAAGAAGCAGCGCACTTCACCCAGGGCGCTGGGGTCTAGCGTGGGGCGCACATCGCGGCATTTCTGTTGCACGTACGGGCAACGCGGCGACAGCAGGCAACCCTGTGGGCGGTCGTAACGACCGGGCACGATGCCGGGCAAGGTGGCCAGGCGTCTGGCGCCCTGGCTGTGCTCGGGAATCGCCGCCAGCAGCGCTTCGGTGTAGGGGTGCGCCGGGGCGTCGAACAACGCCGGCACCTGGCCCACTTCCACCGCTTGGCCGGCATACATCACGCACACGCGGTTGGCGGTTTCGGCCACCACGGCCAGGTCGTGGGTAATCAGCACCAGGGCCATGTCGCGGTCGCGTTGCAGGTCCAGCAGCAGGTCCATGATCTGTGCCTGAATGGTCACATCCAGCGCGGTGGTCGGCTCGTCGGCAATCAGCAGCTTTGGCTCGCCCGCAATAGCCATGGCAATCGCCACCCGTTGGCTCATGCCGCCGGACAACTGGTGCGGGTAGGCATTCAAGCGGCTGGCAGCACCGGGAATTTCCACCCGTTCCAGCAGTTCCAGCGCGCGTTGGCGGGCGGCTTTGCCGGACAGGCCAAGGTGCTGGCGAATCACTTCTTCAATCTGAAAACCCACGGTGTAGCTGGGGTTCAGCGCAGTCATCGGGTCCTGGAAAACCATGGCCAGGTCTTTGCCGATGATCTTGCGCCGCGCCCGGCCTTTGAGGGTCAGCATGTCGCTGCCATCGAACGTGAGGGCGTCGGCCTTGATGATGCCGGGGGCGTCGATCAGGCCCATCAGCGCCATCATGGTCACCGACTTGCCGGAACCGGATTCGCCGACAATCGCCAGCACTTCGCCCTTGTTCACGTTCAGGTCGAGGCCATCGACCACGGGTACTGCATTGGCGTCGCCGAAGCGCACGCTCAGGTTCTTGATATTCAACAGGCTCATGGCGGGCTCCTCAGACGGCATTCTTGAGTTTCGGGTCGAGCGCATCGCGCAACCCATCGCCCATCAGGTTGATTGCCAGCACGCTGAGCAGAATGGTCAAGCCAGGCAAGCTCACCACCCACCAGGCGCGCTCGATGTAATCGCGCGCCGAGGCCAGCATGGTGCCCCACTCCGGCGTCGGCGGTTGTACGCCCAGGCCCAGGAAACCCAGGGCCGCCGCATCGAGAATGGCCGAGGAAAAACTCAAGGTCGCCTGCACAATCAGTGGCGCCATGCAGTTGGGCAGCACGGTGACGAACATCAGGCGGAACAGCCCGGCGCCGGCCAGGCGGGCGGCTGTTACGTAGTCACGGTTAA
Organism: Pseudomonas turukhanskensis; assembly: GCF_027922365.1. GTDB lineage: Bacteria > Pseudomonadota > Gammaproteobacteria > Pseudomonadales > Pseudomonadaceae > Aquipseudomonas > Aquipseudomonas turukhanskensis. Next base: position 10,712 of record NZ_BSFN01000013.1, on the reverse strand, counting down.
GCTCGCCCATCACCGCCGCGCGGGTCAGGCGCACATAGGATGGCAACGACACCACGGCAATGGCGATTACGGTATTGATCAGGCCAGGGCCGAGGATGGCGACAATCGCCACCGCCAGCAGCAACGAGGGCAGGGCCAGCATCACGTCCATCACACGCATGATGGTCGGGCCGAGCAAACGCGGGAAAAAACCGCCCAACAGGCCGAGGAAGATGCCAGGAATCAGCGACATCACCACCGAAGCCAAGCCAATCAGCAGTGACAGGCGCGCGCCGTGGATCAGGCGTGACAGCAAGTCACGGCCCAGTTCGTCGGTGCCCAGCAGAAACTGGCTCTGGCCACCCTCCAGCCAGGCCGGCGGGGTGAGGAGGAAATCGCGGAACTGCTCGCTCGGGTGATGCGGCGCCACCCAGGGGGCGAACAGCGCGCAGAACACGATGACCAGCATGAATAGCAGGCCGGCGACGGCGCCTTTGTTGCGGGCGAAGTGCTGCCAGAATTCTTTGAGTGGCGAGGGGTAGAGCGTACTCGGGTCGGCTACGGGCGCCGGACTGGAAGTAGAAGTTGTCATGGTCAGGCCTCCCTTAACGTTGATGGCGAATGCGTGGGTTGGCCAGGCCGTAGAGGATATCCACCACGAAGTTGACCAGAATCACCAGGCAGGCAATCAACAGAATGCCGTTCTGCACCACCGGGTAGTCACGCGCACCAATCGACTCGATCAGCCACTTGCCGATACCCGGCCAGGAAAAAATGGTTTCGGTCAGCACAGCACCGGCCAGCAGCGCGCCGATTTGCAGGCCGAATACGGTGAGCACGGGAATCATGGCGTTGCGCAGGCCATGCACAAAAATCACCCGTGCCGGCGACAAGCCCTTGGCCCGCGCCGTGCGCACATAGTCTTCGCGCAGCACTTCGAGCATGGCCGAGCGGGTCATGCGGGCAATCACCGCCAGCGGAATGGTGCCCAGCACAATGGCCGGCAGAATGAGGTGGCGCAGGGCGTCGACAAACGCGCCTTCCTCGTCGCTCAGCAGGGTGTCGATCAACATGAAACCGGTCTTGGGCTCAATGTCGTAGAGCAGGTCGATGCGCCCGGACACCGGCGTCCAGCCCAGGCCCACGGAGAAGAACATGATCAGCAGCAGGCCCCACCAGAAAATCGGCATGGAATAACCGGCCAGCGAAATGCCCATCACCCCATGGTCGAATAGCGAGCCGCGCTTGAGCGCCGCAATCACCCCGGCCAACAGGCCCAGGGTGCCGGCGAACAGCAGGGCCGCCAGCGAGAGTTCCAGCGTGGCCGGGAACAGGGTGAGGAACTCATGCCACACGCTTTCACGGGTGCGCAGCGATTCGCCGAGGTTGCCCTGAGCCAGGTCGCCGATGTAGTTCAGGTATTGCTCATAGAGCGGCTTGTTCAGGCCCAGGCGCTCCAGGGCTTCGGCGTGCATCTGCGGGTCGACGCGGCGCTCGCCCATCATCACTTCCACCGGGTCACCGGGGATCAGGCGAATGAGCGAAAAGGTCAACAAGGTGATGCCAAAGAACGTTGGGATCAGTAGTCCCAATCGTCGGGCAATAAAAGTGAACATCGCGGGGTATAGCTCCTCATCAGCCGGTTAGGCATACCTGGCGCTGCACTGAGTCAGCGGCGCCGGGCGTTTTTTATGGCTGCGCGTGGGTGTTCGCGCGCCTTGTTATGGGTCAGCGGGACAATGGTGGTGCCCGTGACGGTGGTGCTGTTTTTTCGTGTTCAGTGCAGGGGCCTGAATCCAGCCCCTTCACTCCAGCCCTCTCCCCGCTGGGGCGAGGGGCAAAGCAGTGGTGTTGCGCCTTACTCGATCAATCCCCTCTCCCAGGGGAGAGGGCTAGGGTGAGGGGGGAATTTCGACCCCTGCCCGGTACTCACGTTTGAAGCCCGCCAACCGCAACGGTTCACCCCGTTGCTCTGGCCGGTTGGCCTGGCCAAAAGGGCGCGTATTTTTCGCCCATTCGCCGGGTCCTGCAACACAGCATAGGCGTTGCCTGACGGCCGGCCCAACGGCACCTGCGGGCTTTGTAGCTTCATTCTGACGGCGCAATGCGCCGCACCTTGGCGAAATTGTTCGAACCCATGGGGCTCAGCTCAAAGCCCTGCACATCGCGGCGGATAACGCTGAATTGCTTGGGGTGCGCCAGCGGAATCCACGGCGCCTGTTGATGAAATATCGCCAAGGCGCGGCGGTACAGCTCGGCCCGCTGGCGCTGGTCGCTGATGCCGCGCGCCTGGGTGATCAACCCATCGAATTCGCTGTTGCACCAGCCGGCCTGGTTCTCGCCGGAGCGCGCGGCGGCGCAGGAAAGGTTGGGCGTCAGAAAGTTATCCGGGTCGCCGTTGTCGCCGGCCCAGCCCATGAAAATCAGATCGTGCTCGCCATTCTTGGCGCGCTTGAGCAGCTCGCCCCATTCGTACACGCGAATGGTGGCCTTGATGCCCAGCTTGCCCAGGTCGTCCTGCAAGAGCTGCGCGCCGATGCCGGGGTTGGGGTTGGTCGGGCCGCCGCCGGGGCGGGTCCAGATGGTCAGCTCAAAGCCCTTGTCCTGGCCGGCCTCCTTGAGTAATTGCCGGGCGCGGTCCAGGTCATGGGGCCAGTCGGCAATGCTTGAGTCGCTGCCCCACAACGTCGGCGGGTAGGGCGCCACGGCCGGGCTGGCGCCGCCCTCACCAAACTGCGCGCGCACATACACGGCCTTGTCGAACGCCATATTGATGGCCTGCCGCACGCGCACATCGTCCAGCGGCGGGTGGCGGGTATTGATGCCTAGGTAGGCGATCAGCAGCGAGTCGAGTTCCAGCACCTTAAGGTTCGGCTCCTTACGCAGGGCCGGAACATCGGTGGGGCGCGGGTACACCGCCACCTGGCAGTCGTTGGCCTTCAGGCGTTGTAGGCGCACGTTGGGGTCGGGGGTGATGGCAAAAATCAGTTGCTTGAGTGGCGGCGCGCCGTCCCAGTAATCCGGGTTGCCGCGAAAGCGCACCTGCGCGTCCTTGCTGTAGCGCTCGAATACAAAAGGCCCGGTGCCAATGGGTTGTTGATTGAGCTGTTCGGGTTTGCCGCTGGCTAGCAAGTGGCTGGCGTATTCGGCGCTGTAGATCGAGGTAAAGCCCATGGCCAGGTCGGCCAGAAACGGTGCCTCCGGATGCGTCAGGGTAAACACCACGGTGTGGGCATCCGGCGCTTCGATACGGGCGATCAACGCGGCCATGCCCATCGACTCGGCATAGGGAAAACCGCTTTTGGCCAGGGCGTGCCAGGGGTGTTTGGGGTCGAGCTGGCGCTGGAAACTCCAGAGCACATCCTCGGCATTGAATTCGCGGCTCGGCGTAAACGCCTTGCTGTGGTGAAACTTCACCCCTTTGCGCAGGTGAAAGGTGTAGGTAAGCCCGTCTTCGGAAATGTCCCAGCGTTCAGCCAACCCCGGAATCAACTCGGTGCTGCCGGGAGCGAAATTTACCAGGCGATCAAACACCGTTTCCGATGACGCGTCGGCGGTGGTTGCAGCGGTGTACTGCACAATATCGAAGCCCTCGGGGCTGGCTTCGGTGCACACCACCAGGGATTGTTCGGGGGCAGCGGCGTAAGAAAAATTGAGGGCGAGCAACAAGGTGCAAGGCAATAAACGCAGTGCCCGAATTGTCATGGATGCCCTCGGCGCTCAACAAAAAAGAAAAACCGCCTGGCGCGAACCAGGCGGTTGTCGGTGGCTTACTTCTCTACGCTTACGCCGTAGAAGGAGTTCAGGGCAAACGGGCTGATCTTGAAGTCTTTAACCGATTTGCGCATCGGCTGATAAACAGTCGAGTGAGCAATCGGGGTGATCGGCACCTGGGCCTTGAGAATCTGCTGTGCCTGCTTGTACAGCTCGGTGCGCTTGGCCTGGTCGGTGGTGCGCTTGGCAGCCTGAATCAACTTGTCGTAGTCCTTGTCGCACCACTTGGAGAAGTTGTTTCCGTCTACCGCGTCGCAGCCGTACAGGGTGCCCAGCCAGTTGTCCGGGTCACCGTTATCACCGCTCCAGCCAATCAGCATGATGTCGTGCTCGCCACCCTTGGCGCGCTTCATGTACTCGCCCCATTCGTAGCTGACGATCTTGGCTTTGATACCGATCTTGGCCCAGTCCGCTTGCAGCATCTCGGCCATCAGCTTGGCATTGGGATTGTACGGACGCTGCACGGGCATGGCCCACAGGGTGAACTCGGTGCCTTCGGCTACACCGGCTTCCTTGAGCAGCGCCTTGGCTTTCTCCGGGTCGAAGGCCGGGTCTTTGATGGTGTCGTCATAAGACCACTGGGTTGGCGGCATGCCGTTTACGGCCAACTGACCAGCGCTCTGGTACACGGCGTCGATAATGGCTTTCTTGTTCACCGCCATGTCCAGCGCCTGACGCACTTTCAGCTGTTCCAGCGGTTTGTGCGTCACGTTGTAGGCGATGTAGCCATCGTTGAAACCGGCCTGCTCAGGCAGCAGCAGGTTGGGGTCTTTTTTCAGCGACTCGAGGTCGGCCGGGCGTGGGTTGAGGGTGATCTGGCATTCGTTGGCCTTGAGCTTCTGCATGCGTACCGAGGCGTCGGTCACGATGGAGAAGATCAGGTTGTCGATCTTCACGTCCTCAGGCTTCCAGTAATCCTTGTTGCCGATGTAGCGGATCTGCGCGTCTTTCTGATAACGCTTGAACACGAACGGGCCGGTACCGATGGGCTTCTGGTTGATGTCGGAGGCCTTGCCTTCCTTCAACAGCTTGTCGGCGTACTCGGCGGAGTGAATGTCGGCAAAGCTCATGGCCAGGTTCTGGATAAACGCGGCATCGACGGCGGCCAGGGTGAACTTGACGGTCTTGTCGTCGACCTTTTCCACCTTGGTGATGTTGGTGTCCATGCCCATATCGGTGAAATACGGGAACTCGGTGGGGTAGGCCTTACGGAACGGGTGGTCCTTGTTGAGCATGCGCTCGAAGGTGAACAGCACGTCGTCGGCGTTGAAATTACGCGTGGGCTTGAAGTACTCGGTGGTGTGGAACTTCACCCCTTCGCGCAAGTGGAAGGTGTAGGTGAGGCCGTCTGGCGATACATCCCAGCTGGTGGCCAGGCCCGGTACCACGGCGGTGCCGCCACGCTCGAACTGCGAGAGGCGGTTGAACATGGTTTCGGCGGCGGCATCGAACTCGGTGCCGGTGGTGTATTGCGCGGCATCGAAGCCGGCGGGGCTGCCTTCAGAACAAAACACCAGGGTGCTGGCGGCCTGGGCGAATGGAGCGCTGACGAGCAATCCGCTTGCTAATACAAAGGGAAGGGCAACTTTCTTATGCATGGTGGCCTCAAGTTGTTGTCATTTTTTCGAGTTCGGCCCTCAGGTCATGAGCGGCCGAATAGCGAGAAACTATGCAGGGCGTGTGCCCACTACAAGGTACATAAGTCAAAGAGTGTAGAAGCTGTGGCGGGATCGTCCGAGGATGTCGCGTTTTTGTAACTGTTGGTGGGCTGACTGCTGAGTCGGGGAAAAGACGGGGAGATGTGTGCGGGGAAAGTGCTTCGGATCGGAGCACTGTAGGAGCGAGCTTGCTCGCGAAGGGCGTTGCGCGGTAACCCTGGTGCAGGCGTAGGGCGAATATCGCCTTGGCGATATCCGCCGTTGCGATCGTGGAGGCCGCGGCGGATACCCTTCGGGTATTCGCCCTACGGTATCCGCGTTAGCAGGTGGGTTACGGCATCTGCACTTCAATCACACCATCAGCGGCCACCGTCACCTCGCTGGTGCCGGCTTCAATCTCTTGCGGCGCCGCGGACTTGCTCATCGACGCCATGGCGTCCATGCGCATTGGGCGAATCGGCTGGAAGCCGGCGCTGTTCAGGTTCAGGCTCACCAGCTTGTAGCTCTTGCCACCCACGGCCGCAGTGGCGATATCGGCGCGCGCCTTGAACGCGGCAACGGCGTCCTTGAGCAGCTCGTCTTCCGCTTTTTTGCGCGTGGGGTTGGCGATGGCGAAGTCCATGCCGCCCATCTTCAAGTTTTTCAACAGGTCGGCGGTGAGCTTGGACAGGGTGGCGAAGTCGGCGCTTTCCAGGCGGATTTCCCCGCGCTCGCGCCAGCCAGTGATCTGCTGGCCGTCGTTGTCGTAGATCGGGTAGCTGTTACGGCTGCCGAGTTTTACGGTAACGCCCTTGGCCTGGCGGGCGCGCTCCACCGCGATGTTCAGGGTTTCGGTGGTGTCGGCGGCGAGCTTGGCCGGGTCGTCGTTTTGCGCCTCGGTATAGAGGGTGACATTCATCAGGTCGTGGGCCACGTCCTGGCTGACTTCGGCGCGCAGCGCCACCTGGTTGTAGCGAGCCTCATCGGCATGGCTGGGCAGGGCGGCCAGGGTGGCAGCACTGAGGGCGATGGCAGCGGTAAGACGGCTGAGCGAAGACATGCAAACTCCTTGTTGGCGCGAGGCAGGATTACGCGCATCAGACTGTAGCGGCGGGGGTGGGTTCCGTCACGGGCAAACACGTCTGCCGGGCCAAACGCTGCGGCTGGTTGCCGCACTTGGCACTGTTTGTCGCACCGGTGGTTATACTCGCCCGTCTTCGAAGCTCTCATCAGGAGCGCTCATGCTTGCCCCCGTGTTACTGCTGTCCGCCAGTCGCCAAAACCTGTGGCGCCTGAGCCTGATTCGCGTGCTGGTGCTGGCCGCCCAGGCCAGTTCCGTGGGCGTGGCCTACCTGCTCGACCTGCTGCCGCTGCCCTGGCTGCCGCTGTGCCTGACCCTTGTCTGCTCCGCCGTGCTCTGCGCCCTTACCGCCTTGCGCCTGCGCGGGCCCTGGCCGGTCACCGAGCTGGAATACGCCGCGCAGCTGGCCTGCGATCTGCTTATCCACAGCGTGCTGCTCTATTACTCTGGCGGCTCCACCAACCCGTTTGTGTCTTACTACCTGGTGCCGTTGACCATCGCCGCCGCCACCTTGCCCTGGCTGTACTCCATGGTGCTCAGCGGCCTGGCACTGACCGGCTACACCGCGCTGCTCATCTGGTACCACCCGCTGCACCTGCATGGCGTGCAGCACGAAGCCATGCTGATCAGCCTGCACCTGTTCGGCATGTGGCTGAACTTCGCCCTGTCAGCCGCCTTCATTACCTTCTTCGTGGTGAAAATGGCCGGTGCCGTGCGCCGCCAGGTGCAACTGCAGGCCGAGCGTCGCGAAGAAAGCATGCGTGACCAGCAACTGCTCGCCGTCGCCACCCAGGCCGCCGGTGCGGCCCACGAACTGGGCACGCCGCTGGCCACCATGAGCGTACTGATCAAGGAACTGCGCCGCGAGCACCCCGACCCGCTGCTGCAAGAAGACCTGGCCGTGCTGCAAGAACAGGTGCGCCTGTGCAAAGACACCCTGCAGCAACTGGTGCGCGCCGCCGAAGCCGACCGGCGCCTGACGGTGGAAGAACAATCGGTGGCCGGCTGGCTGGAAACCACCCTCAACCGCTGGCACCTGATGCGTCCGGAAGCCACCTACCGCTATCAGATCCTCGGCATCGGCTCGATTCCGCGTCTGGCCCCGCCGCCGGACCTCACCCAGGCGCTGCTCAACCTGCTGAACAACGCCGCCGACGCCTGCGCCGATAAGCTCGATATTCGCGTGGACTGGAACGTGCTGGAAATGTGCATCAGCATCCGCGACCACGGCGCCGGTGTGCCGCTGGCCATTGCCGAGCAACTGGGCAAACCCTTTATCACCACCAAAGGCAAAGGCTTCGGCCTGGGCCTGTTTCTGAGCCAGGCCAGCGTTACCCGCGCTGGCGGTTCGGTGAAACTCTACAATCATGAAGAGGGCGGCACGCTTACCGAGCTGCGCCTGCCTCGTCAGCCAAGCTGAACCGGAGAAGCCAATGAGCGAAGAAACCCCCATCGAAGGCGAAGAGCAACCGCACCTGTTGCTGGTGGATGACGACGAAACCTTCACCCGCGTAATGGCGCGCGCCATGAGCCGCCGTGGCCTGCGTGTGTCCATCGCCGGTTCGGCCGAAGAAGGCCTGACCCTGGCCGAGCAGGACATCCCCGACTACGCCGTGCTCGACCTGAAAATGGAAGGCGACTCGGGCCTGGTGCTGCTGCCCAAGTTGCTGGCACTCGATGCCGAAATGCGTGTGGTGATTCTTACCGGCTACTCCAGCATTGCTACCGCCGTTGAAGCGATCAAACGGGGTGCCTGCAACTACCTGTGCAAACCGGCGGACGCTGACGACGTGCTGACGGCGCTGGTATCCGAGCACGCCGACTTGTCCACCCTGGTGCCGGAAAACCCGATGTCGGTGGACCGCCTGCAGTGGGAACACATCCAGCGCGTGCTCGGTGAGCACGACGGCAATATTTCCGCCACCGCACGGGCCTTGGGCATGCACCGGCGCACCTTGCAGCGCAAACTGCAAAAACGCCCGGTACGGCGCTGAACTCCCCGTTCGGCGGGCTATCCAAGAGCGCTGGAAGCTGTCTTAATCGGTGTATCCGCCCTACGTGGACGAATACCGTAGGGCGAATATCGACGCCGTCGATATCCGCCGTTACACCGAACTTCGCACCCCCTACAAGAGCGCCCTCAGAGGCGTTTTTTTATAACCATTGCGAGTGCCCCTCATGAGCAAGAACGCCGAATATTCAGCGGTCAATGATGCGCTGCCCAGTCACTTCTTTTCCCGCGTGTGGCAGCTCGCCAGCGCCTATTGGCGCAGCGAAGAGAAGGGCATGGCCTGGTTGCTGCTGATTGTGGTGATTGCCATGTCGCTGGTGGGGGTGGCGATTTCGGTGTGGTTCAACAGCTGGTATCGCGACTTTTACAACGCGCTGCAAAACAAAGACCTCGCAGCGTTTACCCAGCTGATTCTGTACTTCTGCGGGATTGCGGCGGTGGCAATTGCCATTGCCGTGTACAAGCTCTACCTCACGCAGATGCTCACCATCCGCTGGCGGCGCTGGCTCACCGAGCAGCACTTTGCCGCCTGGCTCGCGCACAAAAACTACTACCGCCTCGAGCAAGCCGGCTACACCGATAACCCTGACCAACGTCTGGCCGAAGACCTCAACAGCTTTACCGACAGCACCCTGAGCCTTGGGCTGGGGCTGATTCGCAACGTGGTCAGCCTGGTGTCGTTCTCTGTGATTCTCTGGGGCGTGTCCGGCAGCATGGAAATTTTCGGCATCGACGTGCCGGGCTATATGTTCTGGGCCGCGCTGCTCTACGCGCTGGTCGGCAGCTGGCTGGTGCATCTGGTGGCGCGGCGTTTGATCGTGCTCAACAACAACCAACAGCGTTACGAAGCCGACCTGCGTTTTGGTCTGGTGCGCATTCGTGAAAACGCCGAGAGCATCGCGCTGTACAACGGTGAGAACAACGAACAGCAACGCCTGATGGGGCGCTTCAACAAGGTGTGGGGCAACTTCTGGGAACTGATGAAGGTGCAAAAGCGCCTGACCTTCTTCAGCTCCGGTTACGGTCAGATCGCCATTATTTTCCCCATGATCGTGGCCGCCCCACGTTACTTCGCCGGCAAGATCCAGTTGGGCGACCTTATGCAAATCAACTCGGCCTTCGGCAATGTGCAGGAGAGCATGAGCTGGTTTATCGATGCGTACGCCAGCCTGGCGGCATGGCGTGCTACCTGCGACCGGATTCTGAGTTTCCGTCAGGCCTTGGCCGAAGGTGACAGTCTGGACGCCAACCCCGCCATCCACCGTACCCGTGAGGCCGGGCAGGTGAACCTGAGCCAGGTGCAGTTGAGCCTGGCCGATGGGCGTGTGCTGTTGAACCCTTCCGACCTGACTATCGCGCCTGGTGAGCATGTATTGCTCAGCGGTGCCTCGGGCAGTGGCAAGAGCACGTTGTTGCGGGCGTTGAGTGGGTTGTGGCCGTTTGGCTGCGGGGCGTTGAATTTGCCGGACAGCAGTCTGTTTTTGCCGCAGAAGCCGTATTTGCCGATTGGCAGTTTGCGGGCGGCGTTGAGTTATCCACAGCCGGAGAATGCGTACTCCTCGGAGCGTTTGGAGGAGGTGTTGCAGGCGTGCAACTTGGCGCACCTGTCGGCGCGGCTGGATGAAGAGGATCACTGGGAGCGGGTGTTGTCGCCGGGTGAGCAGCAGCGGGTGGCGATTGCTCGCGCGTTGTTGGTGGAGCCGCGGTGGTTGTTCCTGGATGAGGCCACCTCCGCGATGGATGAGGTGAATGAGACGGCGGTTTATCGGTTGCTGACGGAGAAGTTGCCGGGGAGCAGTCTCGTCAGTATTGGGCATCGGTCGAGTTTGCAGCAGTTTCATTCGCGGCAATTGCGGTTGGTGGATCAGGGGTTGGTAGAAGCCTGATAGCTTTAGCTTGTTTCTCGGGAGCGGTGATGGTCTTCATCACCGCGTGTGCGGGTGATGCTTTTGTAGGGTGTGCTTTGCGCACCTTTTCGGTTTATCAGACGACTGTTTTTTCTGTTTTACCGCGTGTGCTGAACGGTCTGTTTCGCGCCTTACGCGCGACTTACTTTTAGCATCGCCGGATTGCCGGACCACCCAAAAGTAAGCAAAAGGTCTAGCCCCCACCTTGGGTTTTCACTGCGTGAAAACTTCCCTCGTTACATCGCCGCTCCGGGGGCACGCCACGACGGGCCGTCCCTGGCCCATCGTGCCTCTCGCGGCATCCATGCCGCTCAACCCCCTCC
>NZ_BSFN01000012.1 GCF_027922365.1 Pseudomonas turukhanskensis | reverse complement strand
AGGCATCACTCGATCTCCCGATTCGATGAAGCCCTTAAGCCTAAATGCGTTACCTATGTCTCCCGACACCCGTTACCTATGTCCCCCGGCTGAACACTCCGCGCACCAGGCGGTTCAACGAGTGCACTTTGGTGCGCGGAGCACAGCCTACGAAATCAAAAGCCCGCCGCTTGGCGGGCTTTTTTTTGGGGATGGATGGAACGAGCCACCGTCGTTCCCGCGCAGGCGGGAACCCAGAATTTACCGGCGTACACCGACAGACGCCCCAGCAGCGTTCTGCTCACGAGGCTGGATTCCCGCCTGCGCGGGAATGACGATTTGGAATCCGAAATTTTCGAGTAGAAAGTGTGCACCGCTCTACTGCACCCATCGCGGGTAATAACCCAGCCTGTCCTGCACCGCCGCGTCATGCGCCGGAACAATGGTCAGCTGGGGGTTGTGCTGCGCCAGATCATGCACGGCTTTCAGCACATTGGCCGTCTGTTCGCGGTCGTTGTCGACCATATTGCGGCTGAACCAGAATTTTTCATGGGGCCCGGTAAAACCCTCGAGTCGCCAACTGGCATCGCCGGTAAAAAAGAAGCGCCGCCCATCGTCCAGCGTCAGAAACAGGCCCACCGACCCCGGCGTATGGCCCCGTAACGACACCAGCACCAGGCTGCCATCGCCAAACAAGTCGAGGCTTTCGCTAAAGCCCATAAAGGGCTCGGGTTCCAGCGCATACGGTCGCCATTGCACCTTATGTTTGAACTGGCTGGGCAGCACGGCCGGTGGCGTGGCGATATGGCTGAACTCGATATCTTCATAGGGCGCCCACACCGGCACTTCGGGAAAGTCCACCAGCGCTGAGGCGTGGTCCCAATGCACGTGGGACAGCACAATGCGGTCGATTGTGATGCCGTCGCGGTCCAGCTGGTCGCGTGCCGGCGTCACCGGGCCGTATTGCAGCAGCGGCTTGTCCCAGGCCGGCATTTCTTCGAACTGGCTGTCCACCTGCCGGCCGAGCCCTGTATCGAACAACAGCGTGGCAGCGTGGTGCTGGACCAACACGGCGGTGTGGTTGACCTTGACCTTGTCGGTCCAGCTGCCGCCCTCGTAAGTAAAGGCGTCGAGGGTTTCGGTCTGCGAGGTTTTTATCAGGCTGAAGCGCAGGCCATCGGCCACGCTCGGCAGGCTGAACAGCAACAACAACAGCAAGTGGCGCGGGCGCATGGCGGGGCGTTCCTTGGCAAAGACGAGGAGGGCGGTGTTTACAGGCCGGGCATGCCGATATAGCCGGGCAATGCACGCACACGGGCGAACCAGGCGTGCAGGTGCTTGTAGGGGCTGAGGTCGATAGCGCCTTCGCCAGCCAGCGCTACGTAGGGGTAAACGGCGATGTCGGCGATGGTCGGCGCATCGCCTTCGGCCAGCCAGTGGTGCTGGGCGAGGTGGGCATCGAGTAGGGCCAGGGTGGCCAGCGAGGCGGCGGTCACTTTTGCCACGTCGATGGGCATGCCGAATTTTTTATGCAACCGCGCCATGTTCGGGCCCTGGTGCACTTCATGGGCAGCAAAGCTGAGCCATGAGGCCACGCGGGCCTGGCTCAACGGTTCCAGCGGCAGCCAGCTTTCGGCGCCGTAACGGCGGGCGAGGTAGGTGAGGATGGCTTGGGAGTCGACCACGATCGCGCCGTCATCTTCCAGCGCCGGCAGCAGCCCACGGGGGTTGATGCGCAAGTACGCCTCACCGCGGTGCTCGCCGCCGAGGATGTTCACGCTCTGCAATTGCGCGCGCTGGCCGATCAGGCCGAGAAACAGGCGCACTTTGTAGCAGTTGCCGGACAGTTCCATATCGTAAAGACGCATAGTGGTTCGCTCTTGTAGTGAGGTTGGTAATAGATACTAGATAGACAGGTCTGTCTATTTCAAGTAAAACTTTTCCTACACCCGGTTGGCGTCTTTCAGGGGCTGGCGAGGCCCGCGCATAATGGCGGCCCTCAGGAGGCCTTACATGGCAGCAAGCAAACGCGAGCAATTGATCGAAACCGCCCTGTCGCTGTTCAACCGCGTGGGCTATCACGCCACCGGCATCGACCGCATTCTGGCCGAGTCGGGCGTGGCCAAAATGACCCTCTACAACCACTTCAAATCCAAGGACGAGCTGATCGTCGCCGCGCTTGAATCGCGTTTTGGCGAGATTCGCCAGCGCCTGGATTTCGCCCGCGAGCACCTCGAACCCCGGGCCGCCGTGCTGGGCGCTTTCGATGGCTTGCAGGAGTGGCTAAAGCAGGACGATTTCTGCGGCTGCCTGTTTCTCAGTGCAGCGGCCGAGTTTTCTGATCGCGCTCATCCGGTGCATCAGCAAGCCGCCGAGCAAAAGCGCTTTTTCGCCCGCTATTTCGAAGATGCCCTCCAGCGCCTCGGCGTCGCTCAGCCCGGCATGCTTGCCCGGCAATTGCAGTTTCTGTTCGAGGGCGCAGTGGAAATGGCCCACTTGCTTGGGCCTGATCAGCAGGCGGCGGAGGCCAAGGCCGCCGCGCTGGTGCTGTTGGATGCTGCCAGGGCTGCGCGCTGATTTTTCGGGTTGTTGTCCTGGTGTTGCGCAGGACCATTTGTCGGGCGTGTGGCGAAATGCCCTCAACTATTGGCAAACGGTGCCGTCAACCTTGCAGATGTCCTGTCGAGGAAAACGACCATGGCTACTTCTTCTGCTGCCTTTGTGCCAAGCAATCTGCGCACCGGCAATGTAGGCAATGCTTCTACTTCTTCCAGCGGTGCCGTTGACCCGCAAAAAACCCTGGCCAACCGCCTGGCCGACAAGCTGGGCCTGAAGCCCGGCGAGTTGAATGGCAAGGCCAGCGATTTCACCCCGGACAAGGTGTCCGACCGAATCGTGGGTTTTGTCGGTGGCGTGCTGAAGAGCAAGGCGGCTGACGGCGCGGACCCGGCCGAGCTGCAAGACATGCTGGACAAGATGCGCAAAGGCGTCGAAGACGGTTTTGCCGAGGCCAAAAAGATTCTTGATGGACTTGGCGTGCTCAAAGGCTCGGTGGCCGCCGATATCGAAGAAACCTTCAACAAAATTACCGCAGGCCTGGATAAGCTCGCCGAGGCATTTGGCTTGCCCGCAGCGGGCAGCGATACCAGTACCGGTGAGCCGACCTCCATCACCGGTGACTACAGCGACCGCAACTACCAGGCCCAGGCGCAGAGCTTCAATCTCGACCTGACCACCCTGGACGGCGACAAGATACATATTGAAGCGGCCAATGCTTCATCCAGCGACAGTACGTCGTCGGCTGACGGCAGTTCGTCATCGACCAAGACCATGCAAGTGGCCGGTTATTCGGTGCAGGTGGACGGCGATTTGAGCGATGAGGAAATGGCGTCGTTGAAGGACTTGTTTAGCAAGGTCTCCGATATTTCCGACAAGTTCTACTCTGGTGATCTGCAAGGCGCGTTCGACCAGGCCGTGAAGCTGGATATCAACGGCACCCAACTGGCGACCATGTCATTGAACATGACCACCGCCAGCGTACGCGCCACCGAAACCTATGGCTCGGTGGCCGGCGGCAGCAAAGCCGGGGCCAGCAACAGTGCGTTGCAGGACTATGCCAAGAGCCTCGTGGATGGCCTGCAAACCGCCAGCGGGCTGTCGGATGACCCGGCAAAAATCATGTCCAACCTGCTCAAGGGCGCGTTCAGCCTGGACGACCGCTTCGACCAGCAAGACCTGGACAAAGCGCAGACCCTCAACGACCGCCTGCTCAGCGGCCTCAAAGGTCTGGTCACCCCGCAAGAACAGACCACGGCGACTGCCAGCGACGTGTGAGTCGGCTAAACTGCGCCTCATCTTTTTCCTTGAGGCGCAGCGATGCTTCCCGAATGCCAATTGTTCGGCACCCTAGGGTGTCATCTCTGTGAAGTGGCTGAAGCGCTGCTGATGCCCTTTGTCGAGCACGGCTTGCTCGTGGAGCTGGTGGATATCGGCGACGACGAAACCCAGGTGGACCTCTACAGTCTGCGTATTCCGGTGTTGCGCCGCTGTGATAGCGGCGCGGAGCTGAACTGGCCGTTCGATGCCGATCAGGTGGCGGCCTTTCTTCGCTGAGGCCTTTTCGCTAGCCGTCAGTCGTCGTCTTTCTCGCCACGACGGCGGGGCGGTGGCGGGGTGTCTTCAAACACGGCGGCTACTTCAGCCGCCATTTTTTCGCTCGGAAAAGGCCCGGCCACCTGTTCGCCAGCGGCTGAACACATCCACCAGTTACCGGCGCCGATCTGCTTGATCACATAACCGTTTACGGTTTTTTCCGCGCTCATATTTATTCTCGATAAAGGAATGGTTGGGCTGGCGTTGCCGTGTTCATTAAAGGCGAAAACGAGCCCAATAAAAAACCCGCCAAGAGGGCGGGTTTTTCAGGGATTGGTCGGAGAGACAGGATTCGAACCTGCGACCTTCTCGTCCCGAACGAGACGCGCTACCAAGCTGCGCTACACTCCGAATGAGGCCAGATTTTACTGAAAAAGTTTTAGCGCACAAGGGGTTAGCCAGAAAATTTTCTTACGCGGGCTAACCCGTTTTCGTGCTGCCTTAGAGTTCTTTAACGGTACGAACCTGGTCTTTGTTGACCTTGGTGCGTTTGCCGTCCAGTTGCTCGAATTGATAAAAGCCAGAGTCGCTGTCGTATTCAGGTTCGTCGACGGTTTGAATCTCGCGACCGTCGTTCAGGGTAATTACCGAAGGCGAAGCGCAACCGGCGAGAGCGGCAAGGCCAAAGGCCAAAGCGAGGGCGGGAATAGTCCGCAGAGTCATGGGTTTTTCTCCGTTATAGGCAGACGAATGTCTGCGCGTGAGGCTCAGCTTTTTGCGCTGCATGAGACGCAAGCCTAACGGTCAAGTTCAGTGGGGGCCGTGATTGCTTTTCGTAGGAGCGGCTTGAGCCGCGATGCGCTTTTGCACGAATCGCGGCTAAGCCGCTCCTACGCTTTGCCTGCTATTGCTCCGTCTGCGCCAACAACTCCGGTGTATTCAGATTGGCCAAGCGCCCATCGTCCTCGGCCAAATCCAGATAAATCGCCTCATGCCGTTCAAACACCTGCCGCGGGCTGCGTTTGCCGGCCTGCCAGGCTTGCTCGACGCCCGCTGCAATGCTCGTCGGCAGCACGCTGAACAACGGCTCCCACTGCGCGCCTCGGCGCAGCATCAGCGGTTTTTGCGCCTGCTGCGCCAAGCGCCCCATGGCCTGCAATAACGGCAAATCCACTAACGGCGCATCGCACGGCAATACCAGTAACCAGGGGTGCCGAGCCACGGCCAGCCCCGCGCGAATGCCTGCCAACGGTCCGCAAAAATCCGGGTTGTCGTCGCTTACCACTTGGTCGGCATAGGTTGCGTAGGTGGTCTGATTGCGGTTGCAGGAGATGATCAAGTTATCGGTCAAGGGCCGCGTCAGCGTGTGCAAATGCGCGATCAAGGGCTGGCCGCGCCAGGCCACCAGGCCCTTGTCCAGGCCGCCCATGCGCTGGCCGCGGCCGCCCGCCAGTAACAGAATCGAACAGGTGGGCAGGGAGGTCGAATCGGTCATGGGCGCTCCTGGCGCGATAAGGGCGAGGGCTGTGATATAAACACCGACCTGCCTCCCCTACAACCGGATCGAGCCTATGAACACCAAGGCTGAAGCACCCTTTGTGCCCCTGAATATCGCTGTACTGACCGTCAGCGACACCCGTACCGTCGAGACCGATACCTCCGGCCAACTCTTTGTCGATCGCCTCACTGCCGCCGGCCACAACCTGGCTGAGCGCGTATTGCTTAAAGACGATCTGTACAAAATCCGCGCTCAGGTCGCCACCTGGATTGCCGAAGACACCGTGCAAGTGGTGCTGATTACCGGCGGTACCGGCTTTACCGGCCGCGACAGCACGCCTGAAGCCGTGGCCTGCCTGCTGGACAAACAGGTGGACGGTTTTGGCGAGCTGTTCCGGCAGATTTCGGTCGCCGATATCGGCACCTCCACCATCCAGTCCCGCGCCTTGGCCGGGCTGGCCAATGGCACCCTGGTGGTCTGCCTGCCCGGTTCGACCAACGCCTGCCGCACTGGCTGGGACGGCATCCTTGCCGAGCAGTTGGATAACCGTCATCGCCCGTGCAATTTTGTGCCGCACCTGAAACAGGCCGCGCCCTGCGCGACGCGCGGATGAGCGAAGCCAAACGCCCCGGCCTGCTGCCGGTTGAGCAGGCGCTGGAGCGCTTGCTGGCGCTGGCCGAAGCCGCACCGATTACCGAGGTAGAGCGCGTGGCCCTGGCCGATGCCCATGGCCGCGTGCTGGCCGAGCCGCTGGTGGCCAGCCTCGATCTGCCGCCCTGGCCCAACAGCGCCATGGACGGTTATGCCTTGCGCATAGCCGACTGGGCCGGTGAGCCACTGGCCGTTACCCAACGCATCTTTGCCGGCCAGGCGCCGCAACCGCTTGAGCCCGGCACCTGTGCACGCATCTTCACCGGCGCGCCGGTGCCGGCTGGCGCCGACGTGGTGGAAATGCAGGAAAACGCCGAGGTGCTGGACGACGGTCGCGTGCGGTTTACCGAGCCCCTCAAGGTGGGCCAGAACATCCGCCCGCAAGGCCAGGAAACCCGCGTGGGGGAAACCGTGCTGGTGACCGGTACGCGGTTGAACTCGATCAAGCTCGGCCTGTGCGCGACGCTTGGCGTGGCCCAATTGCAGGTAGTGCGCCGCCCACGTGTGGCGGTGTTATCTACCGGTGACGAGCTGATCGAGCCCGGCCAGCCGCTGGGCCCGGGGCAGATCTACAACAGCAACCGCACCTTGCTGATCCAGTGGTTGAAGCAAGTCGGCTGCGAGGTGATCGACGGCGGCATTCTGCCGGATAACCTCGAAATGACGCGCGAACGCCTCGGCGCCTTCAACGGCGTGGACTTGATTCTTTCCACCGGCGGCGTGTCGGTGGGTGAAGCGGATTTTCTTGGGCATGCCCTGCGTGAAGAGGGCGAGCTGGCGCTGTGGAAATTGGCCATCAAGCCCGGCAAGCCGCTTACATTTGGCCATTTTCGGGGCGTGCCAGTGATTGGCTTGCCCGGTAACCCGGCCTCGACGCTGGTGACCTTCGCGTTGCTGACCCGGCCGTATTTGCTACGCCGTATGGGCGTGCAAGAAGTCATGCCGCTGCGCTTCTCAGTGCCCGCCGGGTTTGTATGGCGTACCGCGGGTGAGCGTCGTGAATACCTGCGCGCGCGTATCGAAGACGGCCGTGCGGTGCTCTACAGCAACCAGAGTTCGGGCGTGCTGCGCAGCGCGGCGTGGGCGGAAGGCTTGGTGGAAGTGCCGCAAGGGCGGACGTTGAGCGAAGGGGAGAGCGTGAACTTTATTCCCTTGAGTGAAGTGCTGAACTAGCCGACACCGCATGTAGTGTTTGTTCGCAAATTAGTGCCACCTGGATCCCCGCCTGCGCGGGGATGACGGTGATTGTCGCAAAGACACCGTCATTCCCGCGCAGGCGGGAATCCAGAATATTGCAGGTGTCATCAGCTTCTGGATTACGCATCCGCACCCTTGCGATGCACCTCGCGATACTCCCCCGGCGTCATCCCGGTCCATCCCTTGAAGCTGCGGTGGAACGAGCGTGATTCGGTAAACCCCAGGTAATACGCAATATCCTGCACCGGCAACGTGCTGCGGGTGAGGTAATGCTCGGCCAATTCCTGCCGCAGTTGGTCGAGAATTTCCTGGTAACTGGTGCCGGCCTGCTGCAAATGCCGCTGCAGGGTACGCACGGTCATCTCGAATTTTTCCGCCACCCGCTCTTTGCGCGGCAGGCCATCTTTGAGCAACAAGCGCAGGGCGTTTTTCACCCGCAGCGGCAGCGGCTCGCCTTCGTCCAAACCGGCCATCAAGGTCAGGGCGTGTTCTTCCAACGTACGCAGCAAATTGGCGTCGGCCTGGCGCAGCGGCACCTGCAAATATTCCATCGGCACCAGTAGGGCATTGACGTCTTGCCCAAACTTCACCGGGCAACCAAACACGCTTTCGTACTCGGCCACATCGGTACCGGCCGGCTGAGCATGCTCGAACCACACCTCGCGCGGCGAGGCCTGCATATCGGCAATCCAGCGCGCGTAGAGCAGCCAGGAGGTCAGCACGTTCTCAACCATATGCCGACGAATTTCCGCCGGCTGATGGCGGCAACTCCAGATCAACCGCAAGTGATCGCCCGCCGGTTCCAGGCGGCTGACGCCCATGTCGCCCACCAGTTTTTCGTACGGCACGATGCGGCTCATGGCTTCGCCGAGGGTGGCGCAGTTCATGGTGATATAGCCCAACACGCTCCAGGAGCCTGGCTGGGTGAAGTGGGCCGCGTGCAGGCCAAACAGCGGGTCGGTGGACTCGCGCAGCAAATAGTCGAGGAGTTTTTCGTGGGCTTCGCTGGGCAGGCGCCGGCTGTTGTCTTCCAAATCGCTTGGCACAAGGCCGGCAGCGCTGAGGGCGGCGGCTTGGTTTAGGCCAAGCTGTTCGGCGTGGCGCAGGTACTTGAGCAGCGCAGGAACTGAGGTGTAGCCAAGTGCTTGCATGGCGTCGTTCTTATTTTGGTGGACTGTCTTGATTGGCCACAGAGGCTGTCCTGTTTCGACAGTGACGGCATCCAGCGGCCCGCTAGTATAGGCAGCCAGATCACGCGAAACCTACTGCGCTCGGCCGGGCAAGGCTCGCTACGGTTTCACGCGATCTGGATATCGACTCGAAACTGGCACAAGGAGACAGGCATGCGGCGTTGGAACGGTTGGGGTGATGAGGCCACGGTGGTGGAGTTGCCGGCCCATGGCGGCGCGTTTCTCGCCGCGTTGATCGGCCCCGGCCAGCCGCTGCCCGACGCCAGCCTGGCGCAGGTGCTGGCGCAGGTGCCAGCTTCGCGCCTGGCGGTGCACCCGCTGGTAAGTACGGACGCCGAAGTGCGTGTACGCCATGCCCGCGGCCAAAGCCTGCCGGACTGGCTGGCGATGCGCGAAGGCCGTTTCGAGGTGTTCCCCGACGGCGTGGCACTGCCGGAAACCCCCGCGCAAATCCGCGAGCTGCTGGCCTGGGCGGCGGAGCAGGATGTGCTGGTAATTCCCTATGGCGGCGGCACCTCGGTGGCCGGCCATATCAACCCGCAGGCCGGCGCCAAGCCGGTGCTGACGCTGTCGCTGGAGCGCATGAGCCGCCTGCTGGAGCTGGATGAGCAGAGCCTGATCGCTACCTTCGGCCCCGGCGCCAGCGGCCCGCAGGTGGAAAGCCAACTGCGCGCACGCGGCTACACCCTCGGCCACTTTCCCCAGTCGTGGGAGCTGTCGACCCTCGGCGGTTGGGTGGCCAGCCGTTCCAGCGGCCAGCAGTCGCTGCGCTACGGGCGTATCGAGCAGTTGTTTGCTGGCGGCACGCTGGAAACCTTCGCCGGCACCTTGCAGATCCCGACCTTCCCGGCCTCGGCCGCCGGCCCCGACCTGCGCGAACTGGTGCTGGGTTCCGAAGGCCGTTTTGGCGTGATTTCTTCGGTGCAGGTGCGGGTGACCAAGCTGGCGGTGGAAGAGAAGTTCTACGCTGTGTTCCTGCCGTCCTGGGCCAAGGCCCTGGAGGCGATTCGTACCCTGGGCCAGGCGCGAGTGCCGCTCTCTATGCTGCGCCTGTCCAACGCCATCGAAACCGAAACCCAGCTGGCGCTGGCCGGCCATCCGGAGCAGATTGCCTGGCTGGAAAAATACCTGGCCCTGCGCGGCGCCCGCGCCGGCAAATGCATGCTGACCTTCGGTGTAACCGGTAACCGCGGGCAAAACGCCTTGTCGCTCAAACAGGCCAAAAGCCTGCTGAAAAGCTTTGGCGGCGTGTTCACCGGCACCTTGCTTGGCAAGAAGTGGGCAGAAGGGCGCTTCCGTTTTCCGTACCTGCGTGAAGGCCTGTGGCAAGCCGGCTATGCCGTCGACACCCTGGAGACCGCCACCGATTGGGCCAACGTCGACAGCCTGCTGAACAAGATCGAAGCCAGCCTGCGCGGCGGGCTGAGTGACGAGGGCGAACAGGTGCATGTGTTTACCCACCTGTCCCATGTGTATGGCGAAGGCTCTAGCATCTACACCACCTACGTGTTCCGCCCAGGCAGTGACTACGCCACCACCCACAAGCGCTGGCAAAAACTCAAGCACCTGGCCAGCAGCACCGTGGTAAACAACCGCGGCACCATCAGCCACCAGCACGGTGTGGGGCGCGACCATGCCCCGTATTTGCCGGTGGAGAAGGGTGAACTGGGCATTGCCGCCTTGCAGGCCATGGCCAATCACTTCGACCCCGACCAGCGCCTGAACCCCGGCGTATTGCTGAAATGACAACGGCCTGGAACGCGGCCTGGCGCGAGCATGCGCTGGCCGAGCTGGCGGCGCGGGACTGGGACTTGATCGTGGTGGGCGGCGGCATCAGCGGTGCCGGTATTCTGCGTGAGGCGGCGCGGCGAGGCTGGCGTTGCCTGTTGATCGAACAGCGCGATTTTGCCTGGGGCACCTCCAGCCGCTCGTCGAAGATGGTGCACGGCGGCCTGCGCTATATCGCCAAGGGCCAGTTCAAGCTCACCCGCGATTCGGTCCATGAGCGCCAGCGCCTGCTCGGTGAAGCGCCCGGCCTGGTCGATCCGCTGAGTTTTGTGATGCCCCATTACCAGGGCCAGTTTCCCGGCCCGGCAGTATTCGGCACGCTGCTGCGGGTGTATGACGCTCTGGCCGGCAAACGCAACCACCAATATTTCCCCAAGGCCGACCTGCACTACCTGGCGCCTGGCCTGAAAGACCAGCAATTGCAAGGCGGCACGCGTTTTTTCGATGCGGTGACCGACGACGCCCGGCTGGTGATGCGTGTGCTGGGCGAAGCCCGTGCCGACGGTGGTGAGGCGCTCAATGGCTTGAAAGTGCTGGAGCTGACCCGCGCCGATGGGCGCGTAAACGGCCTGCAGGCTGAAGACAGCGAAAGCGGCCAGCGTTATCACTTCAAGGCCGGCGTGGTAGCACAGGCCACCGGCGCCTGGGCGGACCGTTTGCGCAAGCAAGAAGGCGGCGAGCATATCCGCCCCCTGCGCGGCAGCCATCTGCTGCTGTCGGCCTGGCGCCTGCCACTGGCCCATGCCTTCAGCTTTATGCACGCCGCTGACCGCCGCCCGGTGTTTGTTTTCCCCTGGGAAGGCGCCACGGTAATTGGCACCACCGACCTTGACCACGGCGAGGACATCGACCTGGAGGCGCGTATCAGCCCGCAGGAGGTCGAGTACCTGCTGAGCGCCTGCGCCCAGCAGTTTCCCCATGCACAGATTGGCGCGCAGGACGTGCTCTCCACCTGGGCCGGCGTGCGCCCGGTGGTGGCCAGCGGCGCCGCCAGCCTCAAACCGTCGGATGAAAAACGCGAGCATGTGCTGTGGACCGAGCCCGGCAGCGTGACGCTGGCCGGCGGCAAGCTGACCACTTTCCGGTTGCTCGCCCTGGAGGTGCTGAACGCCTGCGCGCCGATGCTGGGCAAAACCCTGAGCGATTCAGGCAGCGCCGTTTTCCGCCCGGTTGTTTTGCCTGAACTCGCCGGCCTGACGGCGGGCCAACGGCGCCGCCTGGCCGGCCGCTACGGTTGTACGTTGCCACTCTTGCTGCCGTTGCTGGAGGAGATTGGCAGCGAGTGCGTCGGTGCCAGTGACACCCTGTGGGCCGAGCTGGCGTTTGCCGCCGAGCACGAGCTGGTGCTGCATCTGGATGACTTGTTGCTACGCCGCACCCGCCTAGGCCTGCTGCTGGCCAAGGGCGCCGCCGAGTACCTGCCGCGTGTTCGCCAACTGTGCCAAGCGCGGCTGAACTGGAGCGACGCGCGCTGGCAGCAGGAGCAGCAGGATTATCTGAGCCTGTGGCAGCGCTGCTACAGCCTGCCGACAGAACAACAATAAAAGGCCCGAGCCATGAGCGAAAAAAGTTACCTGCTGGCCATCGATAACGGCACCCAGAGTGTGCGCGCCTTGCTGTTCGACCTCGAAGGCAATCTGCTCGGCAAGGGCAAGGTCGACCTGCAGGCCTACTACTCGAAAAACCCCGGCTGGGCCGAGCAAGACCCCGAGTATTACTGGCAGAGCCTGGGCGAGGCGTGTCGGCTGCTGTGGCAACAGGTGGATATCGACAAGCGCCAGATCAAGGGCGTATCGCTCACCACCCAGCGCGGCACCATCATTACCGTGGACGCCGCCGGCAAGCCGCTGCGCCCGGCCATTCTCTGGCTCGATCAGCGCCGGGCCGAGGTGCGCGGCACTATCAAAGGGCCGTGGGGCTGGCTGTTCAAGCTGATCCGCGAAGAGGCCACGGTGGATTACTTCCGCGCCCAGGCCGAGGTGAACTGGCTGGCGCAGGAGCAACCGCAGCTGTGGGCCAAAACGGACAAGGTGCTTTTGCTGTCGGGCTTTCTCACCCACCGCTTGTGCGACCGCTTTGTCGATTCGGTGGCCTGTTGCGTCGGCTATCTGCCGTTCGACTACAAACGCCTGAAGTGGGCGGCACGCAGCGACTGGAAATGGCAGGCGATGCCGGTGCAGCCCCACCAACTGCCGGAGCTGGTGAAACCCGGCGAGCGCCTGGGCGTGATCACGGCCGAAGCCGCCCGCCACACGGGTATTCCCGAAGGCTTGCCGCTGATTGCCGCCGGCGCCGACAAGGCCTGCGAAGTGCTAGGGGCGGGCGGGGTGGAGCCGAGCACGGCGTGTTTGTCGTATGGCACCACGGCCACCATCAACACCACGCGGCGCACGTACCTGGAAACCGTGCCGCTGATTCCGCCGTTTCCGGCCGCCATTCCCGATCATTTCAATACCGAGGTGATGATTTACCGTGGGTTCTGGATGGTCAGTTGGTTCAAGCAGGAATTCGGCCTGCGGGAAATGCAGCGGGCCAAGGAGCTGGGGGTGGAGCCCGAAGCGCTGTTCGACGAACTGGTGAACAGCGTGCCGGCTGGCTCCATGGGCCTGATGTTGCAGCCGTACTGGACGCCGGGCATTCGGGAGCCGGGGCTGGAGGCCAAGGGCTCGATCATCGGCTTTGGCGACGTGCATACCCGCGCGCATATCTACCGCGCCATTCTGGAAGGCCTGGCCTATGCACTCCGCCAGGGCAAAGAGCAGATCGAAAAGCGCTCGCGCAGCAAAATCACCCGGCTGCGGGTGTCCGGCGGGGGCTCGCAAAGCGATGCGGCGATGCAATTGACGGCGGATATCTTCGGCTTGCCGGCCGAGCGGCCGCACGTGTATGAAACCTCGGGCCTGGGCGCGGCCATCGATTGTGCCGTCGGTCTAGGCCTGCACCCGGACTTTCCCACCGCCATTGCGGCCATGACCCGCGTCGGCCAGGTATTCACGCCCAACCCGCAAGCGCAACGAATCTATGAACGCTTGTACCGCGAGGTGTACCAACGCATGTATAAGCAGCTCAAACCGCTATACCAGAGCATTCGCAAAATTACCGGGTACCCTGCATAGGGTTCGGCAGGCCTCGGTTGCTGGTGCTAGGGTTGGCCAAGCATTTAAGGGATTAACCGATGACCGAGCGCAAAGCCTTACTGATTCTGCACGGCAAGCAAGCCCTCAACGAAGACGTGCGCGCTGCCGTGCAGGCCCGACGCGATGAGGGCTGGGATTTGGCCGTACGGGTGACCTGGGAAGGCGGCGACGCCCAGCGCCTGGTGGCTGAAGCGCTGGCGGCGGGTTACCCGACCATTATTGCCGGCGGCGGTGATGGCACCTTGCGTGATGTGGCCGAAGCCATGGCCCTGGCAGACGCAGACGCAGACGCCAGCCTGGTGCTGCTGCCGCTGGGCACCGCCAATGATTTCGCCCGCGCCGCTGGCGTGTCGTTGTTGCCGCACGAGGCGCTGGCCTTGCTGGATGAGGCCGCCACGCCCATCGACCTGGGCGAGGTGGATGGCCAGTTATTCCTCAATATGGCCACCGGCGGCTTTGGTTCGAAAATTACCGCCAACACCTCCGAAGACCTCAAACGCGTACTCGGCGGCGCTGCGTATTTCCTCACCGGGCTGACCCGCTTCTCCGATGTGCATGCCGCGTTTGGCCGCTTCAGCGGGCCGGATTTTTCCTGGGAGGGCGACTTTCTGGCCCTCGGTATCGGCAACGGTCGCCAGGCCGGCGGCGGCCATGTGTTGTGCCCGCAGGCCTGTGTAAACGACGGGTTGCTGGATATCTGCATCATTCCGGCGCCGCAGGATGTGGTGGGTACATTGGGCACCTTGTTGTCGGGCGGCATCCTCGGGCTGGAAAGCGTCTCGATCAACGCGCGCCTGCCGTGGGTGGAAATCGAAGCGCCGGAAGGTCTGGACCTCAACCTCGACGGCGAGCCGCTGGAAAGCAAGGCCCTGCGCTTCAATGCCCGGCCGGCGGCGTTGCGTGTACACCTGCCACCAGGCTCACCGCTGTTGGATGCGATTGCGTTGGGCATGGACGGCTGAATAAAGCCGGAGCAGACTGCCGAGGGTGTGCGATTGTGCCTACAGTGATGGCACGGCATGATGGCACCCACGTCAGACACATTTCAGTTGTGTCACTTGCCGCCGATAAGGTGGCTAGCAACAGCTAGACTCGACAGACACAACAGGAGCACAGCATGGCCGGCATTCTCGACTCAGTGGACCAACGCACCCAATTGGTGGGTGAGAACCGCCTGGAAATCCTGATGTTCCGCCTGGCAGGCCGGCAATTGTTCGCGATCAACGTGTTCAAGGTGCAGGAAGTTCTGCAGATGCCCAAGCTCACCTTGATGCCCCATCGCCATCCGTTTGTCTGCGGGGTGGTCAGCCTGCGCGGCCAGACCCTGCCGGTCATCGACCTGTCGCAAGCCATCGGCATGCGCCCGATCGTGCCGGATGTGAACAGCACCATCATCGTCACTGAATACAACCGCTCGGTTCAGGCCTTTCTGGTCGGCGGTGTGGACCGCATTCTCAACCTCAATTGGGACTCCATCCTGCCGCCGCCCGGTGGCGCTGGTCGTCAGCACTACCTGACGGCGATCACCAAGGTGGAAGAGCAGTTGGTGGAAATCATCGACGTGGAAAAAGTGCTGGCCGAGATCGTGCCGTACAACGCCAAGATTTCCGGCGACCGCCTGGCCGACCCGCTGCTGGAAAAAGCCCGTGGCCGCGAAGTGCTGCTGGTGGACGACTCCAGCGTGGCGCTGGCCCAGCTGCGTGACACCCTGTCTCAACTCGGGCTGAAACTGCACGTGGCCACCGACGGCCTCAAAGGCCTCAATCAGCTGAAAAAGTGGGCCGATGAAGGCCACGTGATGACCGACAAATTGCTGATGATCTTCACCGACGCTGAAATGCCGGAAATGGACGGCTATCGCCTGACCACCGAGATTCGCAGCGACGCGCGGCTTAAAGACTTGTATGTGGTGCTGCATACCTCGCTGTCAGGCAGCTTTAACGAGGCGATGGTGAAGAAGGTGGGCTGCGATAACTTCCTGTCCAAGTTTCAGCCCGACAAGCTGGTGGACGTAATTCGCGAACGCCTGATGCTTGATGAATAACTCGTAGGGCGTGCTGCGCTGATCGTGGTGCAGTAACGCTCTTGCTCTCGTAGGGTGTGCTATGCGCACCGAGCGATCCCTACGCAATCGCAACGGTGCGCGCAGCACACCCTACAAGAGCAACCGCGTTTCGCCGTTCGGTGATCGAACTGCTTGAGTGCCGCCCTGCCAATTCCGTATAACGGTCCCTTGTGAACGCCACCCAGGACCTTCGTTATGCGTCTTTCCGCCCTTTACCGTTTCCCCCTGAAATCCGCCATTGGCGAAAGCCTGCCGCGTGTGCAGCTCGACAACATCGGCATGCTCGGTGACCGGCGCTGGATGCTGGTGGACGCCAATAACGGGCGTTTTTTCACGCAGCGGGCAATGGCGCATATGTCGCAGCTGTCGGCACTGTGGAATGCGCAGGGCGGCCTGACGTTGAGCGCCGAGGGGTTCCAACCGCTGGATGTGCCGGTACCGGGACCGGACGCGGACATGCGCGGCGCCTTTATCTGGAGCGAC
Source organism: Pseudomonas turukhanskensis (assembly GCF_027922365.1). Taxonomy (GTDB): domain Bacteria; phylum Pseudomonadota; class Gammaproteobacteria; order Pseudomonadales; family Pseudomonadaceae; genus Aquipseudomonas; species Aquipseudomonas turukhanskensis. Next base: position 131,387 of record NZ_BSFN01000012.1, on the reverse strand, counting down.
AGCATGGTGGTGCCGGATGCCGGCGACGAGGCGGCCGACTGGCTTAGCCGCTTTCTCGGTAAGGCCTGCCGCCTGGTACACGTGCCAGTGGATCGTGCGCGGGATATTCCCGGCAGCCTCGGGCCGCAGGAGAAAGTGGGTTTCCCTGATGGGTTTCCATTGCTGCTGATTGGCCAGGCCTCGCTGGACGATCTGTCCGCCCGCGTTGGCCGGCCACTGGAAATGCTGCGGTTTCGCACCAACTTGGTGGTGGAAGGCAGCGAACCCTATGCCGAAGACAGCTGGAAGCGCATCCGCATCGGCGACGTCGAGTTTCGTGTGGTCAAGGGCTGCACCCGCTGCATTATGACCACCATTGACCCAAAGACCGGCCAGCGCAGCAGCGATCGCGAACCGCTCACCACCTTGAAAACCTATCGAGAGAAAGAGGGCGAGGTGTATTTCGGGCAGAACCTGATCAATGAAGGGGCAGGGGAGTTGGCGGTGGGGATGGATGTCGAGGTGTTGGAGTAAACCTCGAGGTAGGAGCCAGCAAGCTGGCTCCTACAAAAAATACAACTTATTGGTCGTCAAAAAACCGCTCATGCCAATCCACCAACGGCTGCGGTGCATTGAGCTTAAAGCCGTAGATCACCGCGTAAGACAGCACGTTCTGCACGTACTGGCGGGTTTCGTCGAACGGAATGGTTTCCACCCACACGTCATACGCCAGGTGGTTCGAGCCTTTGAGCCATTGGCGCACGCGGCCGGGGCCGGCGTTGTAGGCGGCTGAGGCTAGTACGCGGTTGCCGTTGAACTGGCCATGCACCTGGCTCAGGTAGGCCGCGCCCAGTTGCACATTCTTGTCCGGGTCCAGCAGTTGCTGCGGGGCGAACGGAATGCTGAATTTGCGCGCGGTTTCCTTGGCGGTGGCGGGCATCAGTTGCATCAGGCCACTGGCGCCGACGCCGGAGCGGGCGTCGTCCATAAAGGCGCTTTCCTGGCGAGTGATCGCAAACACCCAGCTGGAATGCAGGCCGCGTACTTTGGCTTCGCGCACCAGGGTGCCCTGGTGGGCCATCGGGAAACGCACGTCCAGGTCGTCCCAGTACTGCGCCTGGCTGATGGTGCGAATGGCGGGAAAGTACCAGCGTTTTTCATAGGCCAGGCGCGCCTGGGCCACCAGTTCGTCGCGGCTGAACAGACGGCTGACGTGGTACCACTCGCGGCGGCCATCGACGATCTGGCCACGGTCGTGGAATTCCAGGGCGCGGCGAATGCCCGGTGTGTTGCGCACTTTCTGCACCAGCTTGGGGTCCAGCAGCAGCGGCTTGTTGGTCAGCTGGTACGGGGTTTTCAGCTGGTCGGCGGCCATAAAGCCGTAGAAGTCGCGCTCCCTGGAGACCGGTTGGTATAGCAGCAGGGCCGGGCCCTGGTTGTTCGGGTCGGCCAGTTGCTGGCTGCGGGCCTGCCAGTAGCGCCAGCGGTTGGTGCTGGCCAGGTCTGCCGGCATGCGGCGAATCAACTGGTTAGCCTCGCTCCAGCGGCCCAGGCGCAAGAGCAGGCGCGCGCGCCATTCGGTGACGGTGTTGTCACGCAGTTCAGGGTCGTACTGGGTCATGATCGGCAGGGCGCGATCATCGAAGCTTTTCGCCAGGGTCAGGCCGATTTCGCGGGCGATGGCGACCTTTTCTTCCATCGAGAACGGCAAGCGTTGGGTGTAGTCGTTCAGCAGGCTGATGGCTTTTTCCGGGTCGGTTTTGGCCAAGCGGCGTAGGCCGATACTCACCACGTCGGCCATGGTCTGACTGGCGGGCATAAAGCGACCGGTCTGGGTCAGCATGGTCGGCTTTTGCGCCACGTCGATCATCAGCTGGCCTTGGCTGCCAAGGGTCGGCAGGGTCTGGGTCAGGTGGCTGGCCAGACTGTAATTGCGCGCTTGTACCGCCAGTTTCAGGCGTTTCCAGCGCATGGTTTCGGTGAGCTGACCGGCATTGGCCCACATGCTGAACAGCGGCTCACAGGCATCGGGCTGCGACTTGCCAACCAGCCAGAGTTTTTCTGCGCTGGCATAGCCTTCGGCGGTCTGGCCGCTGATGAGCTGGTGCTGGCCGTTGAGGCAGTCCAGCTCGGTGAAATTCATCTTGGGGTCGTAGTACTTGACGAACGGCTTCCAGTCGCCGCGCTCGGCCAGCCAGCGCAACCAGCGCAGTTTCATCCAGTTCGCTTGCGGCAGGTCGCCATGCTCGGCGAGGAATTTCTCGATTTCGGCGTTACTCGCGCTTTTCAGCCGATAGGTCAGTTCGTCATACGCCAGGTAGGGTTCCAGCGGGTAGTCGGCCAGGGCATTGGCGTACTTGCGGTAAGGGCCGCTGTCACCTTTAGCCAGGGCACGTTTGGCCTCGTCGTAGAACAAGCGTTGCTGCGCCAGGCTGGCGGCCGCAGAGGCTTGGAGGGTGACCGAGGAGAGAAGCAGGCAGGAAAACAGGCAGAGCAGACGACCGCGCATGACACTTCCGAACTGAATATTCTGAAAGACGCGCCGTTGGCTGGGCGCTCAAGGGGGCTAGCTTAGCCTTTTGGTATGGGCTTGCGTAGGGCGAATATGCGCGCAGCGGATATCCGCCGCGGGTCTCGGCGCGGTATACCGATGGGTCGCGGATTGTGTATCGGCGTATATCGCCTTTGGCGATATACGCCCTACGCCCCGGTTGAAAGTACGCGCGCGCCTGCGCAAAAAAATGCCACCCGGCCCACGGCGCAACTCGGTAGAATGCGCGCCCAGTTTTGCCGTTGCCAAAAGCGTGCGGCAAAGAGATTTCCAGCGGCGGTTGCGCCACGCGCCAACCGCCGCAGCTATTCCCCTCGAGGCGACCATGCTGCTCAAGTTCACCGATGTTTCCCTGGCCTATGGCGCAATGCCGCTGCTGGACAAGATTTCCTGGCAGATCGCCCGTGGCGAGCGGGTGTGCATCATCGGCCGCAACGGCACCGGTAAATCCAGCCTGCTGCGTCTGGTGAAAGGCGACCGCCTGGGCGACGACGGCGCGGTGTGGCGCGCCCCGGGCCTGAAAATCGGTGAGCTGCCGCAGGAATTGCCGGTGGCCGACGGGCGTACCGTGTTCGATGTGGTGGCCGAAGGCCTGGACGGTGTTGGCGCCTTGCTCGCCCAGTACCACCACCTGAGCATGAATATCGTCACCGACGAAGACCTCAACAAGCTGATGCACGTGCAGCAAGAGCTGGAGGCCAAAGACGGCTGGCGCTTGCAGCAACTGGTGGACAGCACCCTGAGCCGCCTGCAACTGCCGGCCGATAAAACGCTGGCCGAGCTGTCCGGTGGCTGGCGTCGCCGGGTACTGCTGGCCCAGGCGCTGGTGTCCGAGCCCGATCTGCTGCTGCTCGACGAACCGACCAACCACCTGGATATCGGCGCCATCGCCTGGCTGGAAGACGCCCTGAAGGATTTCCAGGGCGCCGTACTGTTTATTACCCACGACCGGTCCTTCTTGCAGAACCTGGCTACACGCATTCTCGAACTGGACCGCGGCGGCCTGATCGACTGGAACGGCGATTACGCGAGCTTTCTGGTGCATAAAGAGGCGCAACTGGCCGCCGAAGAAACGGCCAACGCCCTGTTTGACAAACGCCTGGCCCAGGAAGAAGTGTGGATTCGTCAGGGCATCAAAGCCCGTCGAACCCGTAACGAAGGCCGCGTACGTGCGCTGAAGGCCCTGCGTGTTGAACGCAGTGAGCGTCGTGAGCGCACCGGCAAGGCCAACATTCAGCTGGATACTTCGGAAAAATCCGGTAAGCAGGTGATGGTGCTGGAGAACGTCAGCTTCGCCCACCCGGGCGGCCCGACCCTGATCAAGGATTTCTCCATGGTGCTGCAGCGTCAGGACCGTATCGGTCTGCTCGGCGCTAACGGTACCGGCAAAACCACCTTGCTCAAGCTGATGCTCGATAACCTGCAGCCCACCAGCGGCACGGTGGAAGTGGGTACACGGCTGGAAGTGGCGTACTTCGACCAGTTGCGCCATCAGTTGGACCTGGAAAAGACCGTGATCGACAACGTCGCCGAGGGGCGCGACTTTATCGAAATCGATGGCCAGAACCGCCACGTGTTGAGCTACCTCGGCGACTTCCTGTTCAGCCCGCAGCGTGCGCGTACGCCGGTCAAAGCGTTGTCCGGTGGTGAGCGTGCCCGTCTGTTGCTGGCTAAGCTGTTTAGCAAGCCGGCCAACCTGCTGGTGCTGGACGAACCGACCAACGACTTGGACGTGGAAACCCTCGAACTGCTGGAAGAAGTGCTGTCCAACTTCGCCGGCACCGTGCTGATGGTCAGCCACGACCGGGCATTCCTCGACAACGTGGTGACCAGCACCCTGGTTTTCGAAGGCGAAGGCAAGGTGCGCGAGTATGTGGGTGGTTATCAGGACTGGCTGCGTCAGGGCGGTTCGCCAAAACTGTTGGGCGTAGGCGAAAGCAAATCCGGCAAGCCGGAAACCACCGCGCCGGCGCCGGTCGCTACTGTGGTGGAGGCTGCCGAGATTCCGGTGGCGAAGAAAAAGCTCAGCTACAAACTGCAGCGTGAACTCGAAGCTCTGCCGGGTTTGATTGACGCGCAGGAAGGCAAGATCGCTGAATTGAACGAAGAAATTGCCGGGCCAACTTTCTATCAGCGTCCGGCGGCGGAAAGCGCTGCGGTGCTGGCTCTGCTCGACAGTGCGCAGCAAGAGCTGGATGCGCTGCTGGAGCGTTGGGCAGAGTTGGACGACTGATAAGCGGGGCGCACACCTGAATGGCCATCGAGTACCGGATTTCCCTCGACGATAGTCATGAGTTTGGCTATCGCATCGAACTTGACCGTGAATACGACCAGGAGCGGGCGCTATTGGCGCCGGCCTGGACGCGGCTGGAATATCACCAGTGCAGCAACTGCCCGCTCAAACGCGAGCAGTACAGCCACTGCCCGGCGGCGGTGGATCTGCATCGGGTAATCGAAGACTTTCAGGGTTTGCCGGCTTTTCAGAAAGCCCATTTCTGGGTGCGTACGCCCGAGCGTGAATACAGCAAGCAGGCCGGTCTGGAGGAGGGCTTGCGCGCCTTGCTCGGCCTGATCATGCCCACCAGCGCCTGCCCGATGCTGAGCAAACTGAAGCCGATGGCGTTCAACCATCTGCCTTTTGCCAATAATCAGGAATTTATTCTGCGGGTGGTGTCGCTGTATCTGGCGCGCCAGTACTTCAACTTTCGCGAAGGACGTCATGCGGACTGGGAGCTGAAGGGGCTGGTGCGTTTATTCCAGCAATTGCAGCTGGTGAACCAGGCGTTCTGGCAGCGCATTCACGATGTGTGTGAAGGCGACTCGAACCTCAAGGCGTTTCTGACGTTTTTCTCGATGTCGACGAGCATCACCCATTCGCTGGAAACGCAGCTGCAGAAGATTCGGCCGATGGTGATGAGTGCGGGGGATTTGCCGGAGTAACGGCGGCGGCCAGGCGTGGAGAAACCCTGTTTCCAGGCCTGGCCCATCGCGGCTAAAGCCGCTCCTACAGAGGGCGGGGGTTTAGTCCGGCTTTTTCAGACGTACCGCCAGCACATCACACGGCGCGCCGTGCAAGACGTCATTGGCGGTGGAACCCAGCAACAGCGCCAGGCCGTGACGGCCATGGCTGCCCACCACGATCAGGTCGGCGCCTTGCTCGGCGGCCAGGCGGTGGATTTCCTGGCGAGGTTGGCCGTACACCAGGTGACGGCTGTCGCTGCCCAGTTCCGGGTACTTGGCGGAGTAGCTGTCCAGACGTTCTCGGGCTTGTTCGAATTGCTGCTGCTGCAGGGTGGAAAGGTCCATCGGTACGTCGCCACCAAAGGCCATGGCCATGGGCTCGACGATATGCACCAGTGACAGCTTGGCCTGGCTTGCGGTGGCAAGTGCGTAAGCGCGCTTCATCACCGGGTCGCATTCTTCGGAAAGATCCAGGGCAACCAGAATGTGCTGATAGATCATGGTGGTACTCCTCCTGAGACGAATGACCAAAGTATGGCCACGAATGTTGGCTAAATGCAGCCTTTATTGTTGTGGGACTTAACGTATGACCCTGTGGATCGTGTTACTGCTCACGGCTGTTGTGCTGAGCCCGCTGGCCTGGCTGCGGCCTTCGCGCCGGCAGCAGGGGCGCATGGCGATTCGCATGGCGGCGCGCCAGCAAGGCTTGGGAATGCAGTTGTCGCGCCAGGAGTGGCCCCACTGGCTGCCCGAAGATCCGCCCAGCCCCTGCCCGCAATACCACCGCGCGCGGCGCAAAGGGGCTGAGGACAGCTGGTGCTACTGGCAGTTGAGTGCCGGGCAATGGGTAAACCAATGGCGCGAGCCCTGCGCTGACGTAACCGTGCTGCCTCACCTGCAGACCTTGCCGTCTGACGTGTACAAAGTTGAAGCCAGCAAGCAGATGGTGGCGCTGTGTTGGGGCGAGCGGGGCGAGGCGGAGAGCCTTGTGCCAGTGGCGGCGGTGTTGAAGGCCTTGGCTTAGCGCTTTTGACGTTGATTTTGATGTTGTAGGAACCAGCTTGCTGGCGAACCCTGCAAGCACCGGTCTCGAATACCGTTTGCAGGGTTCGCGACCAAGGTCGCTCCAACGGGGCTGGCGAACGCCATATCGCCTAAATAAAAAGCCCGGGATTAAGCGGGCTGGGGTGGCCAGGCAGGCCGGAAAGTCTGTAGGTGTTGTCAAAGCTTGGCGGCCAGATACTGCGCCGAAACTCCTTCCAAGCCGTCGATGATACTGTCTGAGTACTTACTGACCACGAATGGTACAGAGTTCTCATTGTAGTTTTTCAGCGATTTCTCGATATAGCGCCACTTGGTGTTGATGCCGTTCAACGAGTCACGAATCTGCGCGGTGTTCTGTGGCGACTTCTCCAACGTATTGAGCTGACCAGCGAACTGGCTAACCAGGTCTTCGATAGTCTTCTCATCACCGGCGGCGCTGCCAATAAAGGTGCCGCCCACCGATGCACTGCGTGAAGCATAGTCCACGGCGATGGCCTGCATCAGCAGACTTTGCTCGCGGCTTTGCTGGGTCATGGGCGGCACGACCTGGCCGCTTTCCTGCTGAATCTTGGCGTATAGCTCACTGCTCAGGGCCATCAGCTGTTGGTTGCGCGTAGCCAGGTCGGCCACCGGCTGCAGTTCGGTGAAACCCTGGGTTTTCATCGCCGTGGTGAGGTTTTTCAGTTCCGACTCGTAGGCAGTGAGTTGCTGTTCAAGCTGCGCGCGCATGGCTTTGGAACCGTCGCCTGGCATTTCAGTGAGTTCGGCGAGGCGGGCGTCGGCGTCATGCACGGACTCTTCGATTTGGCGCGCGTAGCGCTGATCGCCATCCATGCTGTTGTACATGTAGAAGTCGCCCAGGCTTTTCTGCGCGGCCAGACGCAACTGATGCAGCTTGAGCAGATTGTCGGAATCGGTAGCGGAATTGGCGGCGTGTGCGCCGAGAGGGAGAAGGGTGGTCAGTACGAGACTCAGCGATATGGCAAGCAGACGGCTCGACATGGTTACTCCGTGGGGCTTCATTGTTTTTGTTTTTAGTCACGCTCATTCGGCGTGTTGAGACGACTGTACCTGCGCCGTTTCGCTTTGGCTAGCGGCGCCTGGCATCACAGTGATGGCATTGGTCGACGTGGGGGTAAGCCCGGATTAGAGCCGTCGGAATGTTTGCCCTTACTTCACGGTCCAACTTTCCTGACGGCGCTTCAGGAAATAGCGCTCCAATTGACAAGTGCATTCATTTGCACGAAGGTGTGCGCACCCGAATCAAACGGGCGTATGAATCAAGTGTTTGCTTTGTGCTGCGCTGGTTCATAGGCCGCCCGAATATCGCGTCGGCGGGTATGTCAGGCTGTTCGAGGCTAATCTCCTCGGCGGTTCTGCTGCAGATAAATCTGCTGCTTGGCGTCCGACGTGTACTGTTCAGCTTCCATACCGTGGAGATCAGTTGATGATTTACGAAGGTAAAGCCATCACGGTTAAGGCTCTTGAGAGCGGCATCGTCGAATTGCAATTCGACCTCAAGGGTGAATCCGTCAACAAATTCAACCGTCTCACTCTGGCCGAACTGCGCCAGGCTGTGGACGCCATCAAGGCTGATGCCTCGATCAAAGGTGTAATTGTCAGCAGCGGCAAGGACGTCTTTATCGTCGGCGCCGACATCACCGAATTCGTCGACAACTTCAAGTTGTCCGATGAAGAGCTGGTAGCCGGCAACCTCGAAGCCAACAAAATCTTCAGCGATTTCGAAGACCTCGGCGTTCCCACCGTTGCGGCCATCAATGGCATCGCACTGGGTGGCGGTTTTGAAATGTGCTTGGCTGCGGACTACCGCGTCATCGCCAGCAGCGCCAAAGTAGGCCTGCCGGAAGTCAAACTGGGCATCTACCCAGGTTTTGGCGGCACCGTGCGTCTGCCGCGTGTTATCGGTACCGATAACGCCATCGAGTGGATTGCCGGCGGTAAGGAAAACCGTGCAGAAGACGCCCTCAAGGCAGGCGCTGTCGATGCTGTGGTTGCGGCCGACAAACTCGCCGCTGCTGCCCTGGACCTGATCAAGCGCGCCATTTCCGGCGAGCTGGACTACAAGGCCAAGCGCGCTCCGAAGCTGGAAAAGATCAAGCTCAACGCGATCGAACAAATGATGGCCTTCGAAACCGCCAAAGGTTTCGTAGCCGGTCAAGCTGGCCCGAACTACCCGGCGCCGGTCGAAGCGATCAAGACCATCCAGAAAGCGGCCAACTTTGGCCGTGACAAAGCCCTGGAAACAGAAGCTGCCGGTTTCGTAAAACTGGCCAAGACTTCCGCTTCCCAGAGCCTGGTGGGTCTGTTCCTCAATGACCAGGAACTGAAGAAAAAAGCCAAAGGCTACGACGCTATCGCCAAAGACGTGAAACTGGCTGCCGTACTCGGCGCTGGCATCATGGGCGGCGGTATCGCCTACCAGTCGGCTTCCAAAGGCACGCCGATCCTGATGAAGGATATCCGCGAGGAAGGCATCCAGATGGGCCTGGCCGAAGCGTCCAAGCTGCTGGGTGGCCGCGTGGCCAAAGGTCGTCTGACTGCAGCCAAGATGGCTGAAGCCCTGACCGCCATTCGCCCAACCATGTCCTACGGCGACTTCGGTCACGTCGACATCGTGGTTGAAGCTGTGGTCGAGAACCCGAAGGTCAAGCAGATCGTTCTGGCCGAAGTGGAAGGCGTGGTGCGTGAAGATGCCATTCTGGCGTCCAACACCTCGACTATCTCCATCAACTTGCTGGCCAAGGCCCTCAAGCGTCCGGAGAACTTCGTCGGCATGCACTTCTTCAACCCCGTGCACATGATGCCGCTGGTTGAAGTTATTCGTGGCGAGAAGTCCAGCGACGTAGCTGTTGCTACCACCGTTGCCTACGCCAAGAAAATGGGCAAGAGCCCGATCGTGGTCAACGACTGCCCAGGCTTTTTGGTCAACCGCGTGCTGTTCCCGTACTTCGGCGGCTTCTCCAAGCTGATCAGCGCTGGCGTCGACTTCGTGCGCATCGACAAAGTCATGGAGAAATTCGGCTGGCCCATGGGCCCGGCGTACCTCTCCGACGTAGTCGGCATCGACACCGGCCACCACGGCCGTGACGTAATGGCTGAAGGCTTCCCGGACCGCATGTCTGTTGAAGGCCGTACCGCCGTAGACGTGATGTACGAAGCCAATCGCCTGGGCCAGAAGAACGGCAAAGGCTTCTACGCCTACGAGATGGACAAGCGCGGCAAGCCGAAGAAAGTGACCGATCCGGTTGCTTACGAAGTGCTCAAGCCAGTCATCACTGAACAGCGTGAAGTGACCGATGAAGACATCATCAACTTCATGATGATTCCGCTGTGCCTGGAAACCGTACGTTGCCTGGAAGACGGCATTGTCGAAACCGCAGCTGAAGCCGATATGGGCTTGATCTACGGCATCGGCTTCCCTCCCTTCCGTGGTGGTGCACTGCGTTACATCGACTCCATCGGTGTAGCCGAGTTCGTCGCCCTGGCAGACAAGTACGCCGACCTGGGCGCGCTGTACCACCCCACCGCGAAGCTGCGTGAGATGGCCGCCAACGGCCAGAGCTTCTTCGGTTAAGCGCGTAACGCATAGAGCGAGAGTGAATTTATGAGCCTGAATCCAAGAGACGTGGTGATTGTCGACTTCGGTCGCACCCCGATGGGTCGTTCCAAAGGCGGCATGCACCGCAACACCCGCGCAGAAACCATGTCTGCGCAACTGATCACTGGCGTGCTGGCACGTAACCCGAAGCTGGACCCGGCTGAAGTGGAAGACGTGATCTGGGGCTGCGTAAACCAGACCCTGGAACAAGGTTGGAACATCGCGCGCATGGCGTCGCTGATGACCCCGATCCCGCACACAAGCGCCGCCCAAACCGTCAGCCGCCTGTGCGGTTCCTCCATGAGCGCCCTGCACACCGCAGCTCAGGCGATCATGACCGGCAACGGTGACGTGTTCGTCATCGGTGGCGTGGAACACATGGGCCACGTTGGCATGATGCACGGCGTGGATCCAAACCCGCACCTGTCCCTGTACGCCGCCAAGGCTTCGGGCATGATGGGTCTGACTGCTGAAATGCTCGGCAAGATGCATGGCATCAGCCGTGAGGCGCAGGACGCATTCGGTGAGCGTTCCCACCGTCTGGCCCACAAGGCCACCGTCGAAGGCAAGTTCAAGGATGAAATCATCCCGATGCAAGGCTACGACGAGAACGGCTTCCTGAAGGTGTTCGACTACGACGAAACCATTCGTCCGGAAACCACCATCGAAAGCCTGGCTGTCCTGAAGCCTGCGTTCAACCCGAAGGGTGGCACCGTAACTGCCGGTACTTCGTCGCAGATCACTGACGGCGCGTCGTGCATGATCGTGATGTCCGCCCAGCGCGCTCAAGACCTCGGCATTCAGCCGATGGCCGTGATCCGCTCGATGGCGGTGGCTGGTGTTGACCCGGCAATCATGGGCTACGGCCCGGTGCCGTCGACTCAGAAAGCGCTGAAACGCGCTGGCCTGACCATCAACGACATCGACTTCTGGGAGCTCAACGAGGCTTTCGCTGCACAGGCCCTGCCGGTGCTGAAAGACTTGAAAGTGCTCGACAAGATGGAAGAGAAGGTTAACCTGCACGGCGGCGCTATCGCCCTCGGTCACCCGTTTGGCTGCTCTGGTGCGCGTATCTCCGGCACCTTGCTGAACGTGATGAAGCAGAATGGCGGTACTTTTGGCGTGTCGACCATGTGTGTCGGTCTCGGCCAAGGCATCACCACCGTTTTCGAACGTATCTAAGGGAACGCTCGGCAACGAGCAGACTCTGTTGTAAAGCCGGGGCCCAGTGCCCCGGTTTTTATTTTTGTCAGAACCGACTTTTATTTTTTACAGATGTGAGGAAGTCCCTGATGCAGTTACAACCTGGCCTCTATCGTCATTACAAAGGGCCTGAGTACCGCGTATTTGGTGTGGCGCGGCACTCGGAAACCGAGGAAGAGGTGGTGGTATATCAGGCGCTGTACGGGGAATACGGCTTGTGGGTGCGCCCCTTGAGCATGTTTACCTCCACCGTCGAGGTGGACGGGCAGACTATGCTGCGCTTTGCTCTGATCAAGGCTGAACCTGCGCAGTTTGTGCAGCCTTGAGCGGGCATCCAGCGTGATCCGCCCTTGACCTCACCTTAGTCGCCACTATATATAGCGGTGCCGCGAAAGGCGGCCCCCCGTCTTTCAGTACTCATATTCAGGAAATCTCCGATCCATGGGCAAATCGCTGGTCATCGTGGAATCCCCGGCCAAGGCCAAGACCATCAACAAGTATTTGGGTAACCAGTACGTGGTGAAGTCGAGCATCGGCCATATCCGTGACCTGCCTACCAGCGGTTCGGCCAGTGCAGCCAAAGAGCCAGTCAAACGGGGCAAGGCTGCTGCAGCCGAAGCGCCGGCACTGAGCGCCAAGGAAAAAGCCAAGCGCCAACTGGTATCGCGCATGGGCGTGGACCCCGATCACGGCTGGAAAGCCAAGTACGAAATTCTTCCTGGCAAGGAAAAGGTCGTCGAAGAGCTGCGCCGTCTCGCCAAAGATGCTGACACCATCTATCTCGCAACCGACTTGGATCGCGAGGGGGAAGCCATTGCCTGGCACCTGCGCGAAGCCATCGGTGGTGACGACAGCCGCTACAAGCGCGTGGTGTTCAACGAGATCACCAAGAAGGCCATCCAGGAAGCGTTTTCCAAGCCGGGCGAGCTCGACATCAACCGTGTCAACGCTCAGCAGGCGCGGCGCTTCCTCGACCGTGTGGTCGGCTATATGGTCTCGCCGCTGCTGTGGGCCAAGATCGCCCGTGGCCTGTCTGCCGGCCGCGTGCAATCGGTAGCGGTCAAGCTGGTGGTGGAGCGTGAGCGCGAGATTCGTGCGTTCAACCCCGAAGAATACTGGGAAATTCACGCTGACCTGGGCACTGCCAAAGGCGCCAACGTGCGCTTTGAAGTGGCCCGGCAGAACGGCGAAGCCTTCAAGCCGCTGAACAAGCAGCAGGCCGATGCCGCTTTGGCCAAGCTCAAGGCTTCGGCCTACAACATCGTCAAACGCGAAGACAAACCGACCAGCAGCAAACCGTCGGCACCTTTTATTACCTCCACCCTGCAGCAGGCGGCCAGTAACCGTCTGGGCTTTGGCGTGAAGAAAACCATGATGATGGCCCAGCGCTTGTACGAAGCCGGCTACATCACCTATATGCGTACCGACTCCACCAACCTCTCGGCCGACGCCGTGACCATGGTGCGTGACTTTATCGAAGGCGAGTTCGGCAAGAAGTACCTGCCGGCCAAACCGAACGTGTACAGCAGCAAGGAAGGCGCCCAGGAAGCGCACGAAGCGATTCGTCCGTCCGACGTCAACTTGAAGCCCACCCAGTTGTCGGGGATGGAGCGCGACGCCGAGCGTCTCTATGAGCTGATCTGGCGCCAATTCGTGGCCTGCCAGATGCCGCCGGCCGAATACCTGTCCACCACCGTCAGCGTCAAAGCCAGCGAGTTTGAGCTGCGTGCCAAGGGCCGTATCCTCAAGTTCGACGGTTACACCCGCGCCATGCCGCAAATCAGCAAGCCGGGCGACGATGACGTGCTGCCGGACATGAGCGAAGGCGAAGCACTGAAGCTGATCAACCTCGACCCGAGCCAGCACTTCACCAAGCCGCCAGCGCGCTACTCCGAAGCCAGCCTGGTTAAAGAGATGGAAAAGCGCGGCATCGGCCGTCCATCCACCTACGCGGCGATCATTTCCACCATTCAGGAACGCGGCTATGTGGCACTGCACAACCGTCGTTTCTACTCGGAGAAAATGGGCGACATCGTTACCGAGCGCCTGAGCGAAAGCTTCTCCAACCTGATGGACTACGGCTTTACCGCCGGCATGGAAGAAAACCTCGATGACGTCGCCCAGGGCGAGCGCGAGTGGAAAAACGTGCTGGACGAGTTTTACGGCGACTTCAAGAAAAAGCTGGAAGTGGCTTCGGAAAGCGATAAAGGCATGCGTGCCAACCAGCCGACCCCAACCGATATCGCCTGCCGTGAATGCGGTCGACCGATGATGATTCGTACCGCGTCCACCGGCGTGTTCCTTGGCTGCTCGGGCTACAGCCTGCCGCCAAAAGAGCGCTGCAAGTCGACCATCAACCTGATTCCGGGCGACGAGATTGCCGCCGACGACGAAGGTGAGTCCGAGTCCCTGGTGCTGCTGGGCAAACATCGCTGCCCGATCTGTGCCACGGCAATGGACGCGTACTTGCTCGATGAAACCCGCAAGCTGCATATCTGCGGTAATAACCCCGATTGCGCCGGTTATGAGATCGAGCAGGGCCAGTACCGCATCAAAGGCTACGAAGGTCCGAGCCTTGAATGCGACAAGTGCGGAAGCCAGATGCAGTTGAAAACCGGCCGTTTCGGCAAGTTCTTTGGCTGCACCAACCCCGAGTGCAAGAACACGCGCAAATTGCTGCGTAGCGGCGAGCCTGCGCCACCCAAAATGGACGCAGTGAAAATGCCGGAGCTCAAGTGCGAGAAGGTGAACGACACCTACGTACTGCGCGACGGTGCCAGTGGCCTGTTCCTCGCTGCCAGCCAGTTCCCGAAAAACCGCGAAACCCGCGCGCCGTTGATTATTGAACTGATCCCGCACAAAGACGAGATCGATCCGAAGTACCACTTCCTGATGTCGGCGCCGAAGAAAGACCCGGATGGCCGTCCTGCCGTCGTACGCTACAGTCGCAAGACCAAAGAGCAGTACGTGCAAACCGAAGTGGAGGGCAAACCAACCGGTTGGCGTGCCTTCTACGATGGCAATGCCTGGAAGGTCGAAGACAAGCGTTAAGCCCTAGCACGCGCGTCAGCTCCGGCTGGCGCGCGTATAGTGAGTCTGTCTGCTGTGGAGGGCGCCGCAATGGCCCATGAACTCTATACCCGCACCAATCAAAAACTGTTTTTCGCCGGTTTGTCGCTGGAGGCCTGGCGTCGTGCAGAGGAGGGCCAGGCAGTCAATGCTCAGGCGTTGATCCTCGCTGAGCGCGAAGCTTGCCTGTTCCACCTGTATGGCGCCTTGCTGGGCATTTGCCATGAAGTGGCCGGCTACTACCGCTTCGAAGAGGTGAATGTGCCTCGCGTCGAAGCCATCCTCACGCCGGCGGTATTGGGCGCAACGCCCAGCCCCGAACTGGCCGAATTGGTGGAGTTGGCGCAACAGTCGGAAACCTGGCTGGCGCAATTGATCAGCGCCTATCAGGCGCTGTTCCAGCCGCCCAGAGCGCCTGCCAAAGCCAAGGTCGACCCGACCTTGCCGCTGATTCAGGCTTACAGCCTGGACGAAGAAGAGCCGCTGTTGCCCCGCGCCGAACTGGAAAGCTGGCGTCAGCAGCTCAAGGTCTTGGCCCTGCGTTTTCGCGAAACCCTGAGCGAATGCTGACGTTTTTTTCTGGCCCAACCGTCAAGTGATTGGATGGCTGGGCTAGGGAAGAAGGCCGACGGGCTGATACACTGCCGGCCTTACGTGGAGATTTAAGTTTATGCCTACATCCTTTTTGGAAATTGTCGAGTTGCCTGACGGGCGCATTGCGCTGCGTCGCGCCGAGGATGAGGAGGCATTGGTCGTGTTGGATTTCTCGGCGGATGCCAAGGCATTTCTCCAGGGCCACCATGTAGAAGTCGCCAAAGCCATGCTCAACGTGGGCGTACAGATGGCTGGTCGTTTGGCCGAAGGTGATTTCGAGAAGGATGAAGGCCCGCGCGTTCTGCATTGAGCCTTTGCTGGCCTCGTAGTTAGCCAGGAAATAGGTAAGTCAAAAGCATCGAGGCTGAAGCCTCTCCTACATGTCAATTCCCCGTAGGAGAGGCTTCAGCCTCGATGCTTTTTTTGTGGGAGCAGCCTACCTATCGTCGATCAGCCGAGGCTGACATTCAGACTTTGCGCCTTGCCTTCCCGTGCAGCGTTAGCCAGTTGATCGCGGGCAGGGCGGTGCAGCGGGTGCAGCCAGCTCACCACGGTGTGACTCCGACCCAGGCGCAAGGCCTCGCAGGCCAGCTCAAGTGGGCTTTGCCCGGCGCGCGGTTGTAGCAGCAGAATGCGTTCACGGTTCAGGCCGGCATCGCGCAGCCAGGCCTGGGTCAGGCTGGCGGGCGGGGCAATCAGGGTTAGCCAGCGGGCGTCCTGATTCTGGCTCAGTTCACGCAGGATGGGCGCCAGCAGGTGCAGGCAGTTCCCGGCAGCGCCACGCAGCGACAGCTCGCTGAATGTTTCTGGCTCTGGTTCTTCGAACCAACCGGTTTCAACGATATCGGTCAACAACGGCGCCACCGATTGCGGCAGGAAGGCGTCGAACAATGGCAGTTGGGTACGGTCCAGCGCTTGTGGGAACTGCATACAGCCTCCTCAGCGGCGAATGACGCCGACACTCAATCCTTCGATGATCAGATCCTGTTCGTGCAGGTCGATCTCGATGGGGGCGAATTCGGGGTTTTCAGCGATTAGCCAAACTTTGTCGCCTTCACGCTTGAAGCGCTTTACAGTCACTTCGTCGTCAATGCGGGCAACCACGATCTGACCGTTACGTGCTTCTTTGGTCGTGTGTACGGCCAGCAGGTCACCGTCGAGAATGCCGATGTCTTTCATGCTCATGCCGCGCACGCGCAACAAGTAGTCGGCGCGAGGGTGGAAGAACTCGGGGTTGATGCGGCAAGATTCTTCCACATGTTGTTGGGCAAGAATCGGCGCACCAGCGGCCACGCGACCGATAATCGGCAGGCCTGTCTCTTCGTCGCTGCTCGGCTCAAAGCCAGGAATGCGAATGCCACGGGAGGCGCCAGGGGTCATCTCGATGGCGCCTTTACGGGCCAGGGCCTTCAGGTGTTCTTCGGCAGCGTTGGGCGATTTGAAACCCAACTGCTGCGCGATTTCGGCGCGGGTGGGCGGGTAACCGTTGTCTTCAAGGCATTGCTTGATGAAGGCGAGAATCTCGGCTTGGCGTGGCGTCAGTTTTAGCATGTCCGGTCTCTGTCTTTTTATACAGTGACTGGGATTATATACAGTGATCGCCGCTTGGCAATCCTCCTTTTTATGGAAGGGCCATCTTTCTCTATAAATAAGCAGGAACTGTAAGGGGCAGCGGTAGTTACCGCAGTTCGTGACTGACCA
The DNA here is from genome assembly GCF_027922365.1 of Pseudomonas turukhanskensis. GTDB lineage: Bacteria > Pseudomonadota > Gammaproteobacteria > Pseudomonadales > Pseudomonadaceae > Aquipseudomonas > Aquipseudomonas turukhanskensis. The sequence goes on along the minus strand of NZ_BSFN01000012.1, from coordinate 114,666 downwards.
GCCAAATTACGGTTTATGCGGCTTGACAACCTCTACAGCTGAAACGTATGTTTCAAACAAGTGTTTGTCAGGTGATTCTCATGGCTCAGTCAGAAACAGTCGAACGCATTCTAGATGCCGCAGAACAATTGTTCGCGGAGAAAGGCTTTGCCGAGACGTCCCTTCGTTTGATCACCAGCAAGGCTGGGGTCAACCTGGCTGCTGTGAACTACCATTTCGGTTCCAAGAAAGCCTTGATTCAAGCGGTGTTTTCCCGGTTTCTCGGCCCCTTCTGCGCCAGCCTCGAACGTGAGCTGGATCGACGTCAAGCCAAGCCCGAGAACAAGGCCAGCCTCGAAGAGTTGCTGGAGATGCTGGTGGAGCAAGCGCTGGCGGTCAAGCCACGCAGTGGCAATGACCTTTCCATCTTTATGCGTCTGCTGGGTTTGGCCTTCAGCCAGAGCCAGGGCCATTTGCGCCGTTACCTCGAAGACATGTACGGCAAAGTGTTCCGCCGTTACATGGGCCTGGTCCACGAAGCCGCGCCGCGTATTCCGCCGATTGAGCTCTTCTGGCGCGTGCACTTTATGCTCGGCGCTGCGGCGTTCAGCATGTCGGGTATCAAGGCCTTGCGGGCCATTGCCGAAACCGACTTCGGGGTAAACACCTCGATTGAACAAGTGATGCGTCTGATGGTGCCGTTCCTGGCCGCCGGCATGCGTTCGGAAACCGGTGTGACAGACGAAGCACTTGCCACTGCGCAATTACGCCCGCGCAGCAAAAGTTCGGCTCCGGCGCCTACACCCAGCAAGGTGTAAAACCGGCAAAACGCCTGCTGCAAGCGGCAGGCTTGATGGGCTAAGCTTGCCGCCCATGAGCATCCTCGATTCCCTGCACATCTCTATTGCCGACCAACAGCTCTACGGTTTTACCGCCGGGCAGTTGGTGCTGCGCCTGCCGGTTTCCACTGCCTTGAACGGGGCAGGGGAGCAGAATGGTTCCAACCGCACACCGCGAGGTTTGCATCAGGTTCGCGCCAAGATTGGTGCCGGCTTGCCGCTGGGTGCGGTATTGCGCGGCCGGCGCTGGACCGGCGAAACCTGGAATGCCGACCTTCACGCGCAGTTCCCGGGCCGTGACTGGATTCTCAGCCGTATTCTCTGGCTCAGCGGTTGCGAGCCAGGGATCAACCGCCTCGGTGCGGTCGACACCTTTCGCCGCTACATCTACCTGCACGGCACGCCAGACAGCGAGCCTATGGGTGCCCCGCTGTCCCATGGCTGCATCCGCCTGCGCAACGCCGACGTGCTGGAACTCTTCGACCGCGTGCCCTTTCATTGCCCGGTAAAAATCGACGAAGCCGCGTGCCCGCAGTGGGCCACGGCAGACCTCTGCTAAGGATTTGTTATGACTGTTGGCCTCCAAGGCTCATTGATGCTGGATATCAGCGGCACCTGGCTGACCGCCGAAGACCGCCAGATTCTGCGCCAGCCCGAGGTGGGCGGCTTGATTCTGTTTGCGCGCAATATCGAAGACCCGCGCCAGGTACGCGAATTGTCGCAAGCCATCCGCGCCGTGCGCCCGGATTTGCTGTTGGCCGTGGACCAGGAAGGTGGCCGCGTTCAGCGCCTGCGCCAGGGCTTTGTGCGCCTGCCAGCGATGCGCGCCGTGGCCGATAACGCCAATGCCCAATGGCTGGCTGAACAGTGCGGTTGGCTGATGGCGACCGAGGTGCTGGCGGTTGGCCTGGACCTCAGTTTTGCCCCGGTACTGGACCTGGATTACCAGCGCAGCGCGGTGGTCGGCAGCCGTTCTTTCGATGGCGACCCGGCGCGCGCCGCCTTGCTCGCCGGCGCCTTTATCCGTGGCATGAACGCCGCCGGTATGGCTGCAACCGGCAAGCACTTTCCTGGCCATGGTTGGGCTGAAGCCGACTCCCATGTCGCCATTCCGGTGGATGAGCGCAGCCTTGACGAGATCCGCGCCAACGACCTGCAACCCTTCGCTCGCCTGAGCAAACAGCTCGCGGCGGTGATGCCGGCGCACGTGATCTACCCGCAGGTAGACGACCAGCCAGCCGGCTTCTCGCGCCGTTGGTTGCAGGACGTTCTGCGTGGTGAGCTGCAATTTGATGGGGTGATTTTCAGCGACGACCTGTCGATGGCCGGCGCCCATGTGGTGGGCGACGCCGCCAACCGTATCGAGGCAGCGCTAAGTGCCGGTTGCGATATGGGCCTGGTGTGCAACGACCGCGCCGCTGCCGAGCTGGCACTGAGCGCTTTGCAGCGCCTGCAGGTCGCACCTCCGCAGGGTCTGGCACGTATGCGCGGCCAGGGTTTTGCCCGTACTGACTACAAGCAAAGCCCGCGGTGGCTGCAAGCCGTGGGCGATCTACAAGCTGCGCAACTTATCTAAGGATTTCCCGCATGACCGTTTACGCAATTATTGGTGGCACTGGCCTGACGAAGCTCGAAGGCCTGACCATCAGCGCAGTGCTGAATATCGAAACCCCGTATGGTGCGCCTTCGGCGCCGATCCTGCGCGGCAACTATGCCGACCGTGAAGTGCTGTTTCTCGCCCGCCACGGTCACCCGCATCGCATTCCGCCGCATCAGGTGAACTACCGGGCCAATATCTGGGCGTTGAAGCATGCCGGCGCCGACGTGATCATCGCCGTCAACGCGGTGGGTGGCATTCATGCCGCCATGGGCACCGGGCATTTCTGCGTACCGCACCAGATCATCGATTACACCCACGGCCGCGAGCACACCTTCTTTGCCGGGGAGCTGGAACACGTTACCCATATCGACTTCAGCTACCCCTACAACGACATTCTGCGTGACGAGTTGGTCGAGGCGCTGGCCGCCGAGGGCGTGGCTTACAGCAGCCACGGCGTTTACGCCTGCACCCAGGGTCCGCGTCTGGAAACGGTGGCGGAAGTGGCGCGGCTGGAACGCGATGGCGCCGATATCATCGGTATGACCGGCATGCCGGAAGCGGCGCTGGCCCGGGAGCTGGAGTTGCCCTATGCCTGCCTGGCGCTGGTGGTAAACCCGGCAGCGGGCAAGACCCACGCCATCATTACCATGGCCGAAATCGAGCGCGCGCTGGATAACGGCATGGATAAAGTGCGCGCCACGTTGGCGCGGGTGCTCGCCGGTTAGTCGTAATCACCGTCATCCCGGCGAAAGCCGGGATCCAGAATGCCGCAGGTAAAGGTGCTCGGCGAAATAGTCTGGGTTTCAGCCTGCGCTGGAACGACGGTGTTTTTTGTTTCGATCTTGTTAACCCCGCGTCACACCGATTACAACGCAAGCCCCCGCCAATACAGCTACATTTCAAGCAACTGAAGAATTCTCCTCAGGTTGTTTGAACGGATGTCAGGGAACCGGCATCCATGTCCTAGCTTCAAGACTTGTTCTATCGGAGGACTCGAGATGAACAGTGCCGCCACTGTCGATGAGCACGCCTTTCGCCGTATGCTGACCCGCAATCTGGCGTTGCCAATTGGTTCGGGTGTCGTTGGTACGGGCTTGTTTATCGCTCTGATCGCGTATCTGCTCTATGTACTCAGTTGGGTGGAACACACCGATCAGGTGATTGCCCAGGCCAATGAAGGCTATCGCCTGACCATCGACCAGCAAGCCGGCCTACGCGGTTATCTGATTGCTGGCGAAGCGGAAGTGCTCGCGCCGTACGAGGAAGCGAGGATCCGTATCGGCAGCCAGATGCAGGGGCTGCGCGAGCTGGTCAAGGACAACCCCAGTCAGCTAGAACGTCTGCGCGATATCGAGGATTTGCAAAAGCGTTGGGCCATTGCCGCCACCAAACTGATAGAGCAACGCCAGACAACCAATGCGCCGCCGGCCACAGTCAAAGTCGCTGGCGGCTCGCTGATGGACACCATCCGCAAGCACTTCAACGACTTCATTGCCTCCGAGCAACAGCTGCGCCATGAGCGCAACGACCGCGCCAGCTTTACCGCCATTGTCACCATCAGCCTCTATGCCATTTTCAACTTGTCGTTCAGCGGCATCCTGGCGTTTTTCGGCCGCCGCGAATTGCTGGGTCTGTCGCGTTTCTACGCCAGCCTGCTCAAGCAACAGGAAAAAGTGACCGAGCAATTGCAGCAGCAGGCGTGGCAGCGCGAAGGCCAATCTCAATTGGCCGAACGCATCATCGGCCAACCCAATACCGCCTCCATCGGCATGACGGCCCTGGCCTTCCTCGGCCACTACCTGGATATGGTGGTGGGCGCGTTTTATGTGCGTCAGGACCACGGCGAGCTGGAGCGGGTGGCCGACTATGGCTTTGACGCCGAGCAGCAAGCCAATACACAGTCGTTCAATGAAGGCGTCGGGCTGGTCGGCCAGGTGGCCGTGGAACGCCGCGCGCGGGTGGTCAATGGCCTTACAGGCAGTTATCTGACGGTCAACTCGGGCCTTGGCAGCGATGCGCCAGCGTCGGTGATGTTGGCGCCCATTCAGAACAATGGCGACGTCAACGGTGTGATTGAACTGGGCTTTATGCGCGAGCTGACCGAGCGCGAGCAAACCTTCGTTCGCTCGATTACCGATGGCCTGGGCACGTCCATCGAGGTTGCGCGTTATCGTCAACGCCTGCAGGAATCACTGCACGAAACCCAGCAATTGAACGAAGAACTGCAGGTGCAGCAAGAAGAGCTGCGCAGCGCCAATGAAGAGCTGGAGGACCAATCGAAGTTGATTCAGGAAGCCCAGGTCAACCTGGAACAACAGCAGGCAGAGCTGGAACAGACCAACGATCAGCTCAATCAGCAAACCCAATTCCTGACTCGTCAGCGCGACGAGCTGGACGAACGCAATCATGCCCTGGCCCAAGCCCGTTCCGAGCTGGAGCAACGCGCCACTGAGCTGCAACGGGCGAGTACGTATAAATCAGAATTTCTCGCCAATATGTCTCACGAACTGCGCACGCCGCTGAACAGTTCGCTGATTCTCTCGCGCTTGTTGGCAGACAACGTCAAAGGCAATCTCGACGAGCAACAGACCAAACACGCCGAGCTTATCTACTCCTCCGGCAAGGACTTGCTGGCGTTGATCAATGACATTCTCGACCTGTCGAAGGTCGAGGCCGGGCGCCTGGAGATTCGCCCTGAAGAAACCTCGCTCAAGCGCTTGGCCCACAGCCTGGAAACCCTGTTTCAGCCGCAGGCACAGGAAAAGAAACTGGCCTTCGAAGTGCGTGTGGCCAGCGACGCGCCGGTGCACTTTGTCAGTGACGCGCAGCGGGTGGAGCAGGTGCTGAAAAACCTGCTGTCCAACGCGTTCAAGTTCACCAGTCAAGGCACTGTCGGCCTGAGTATCGAACCGGCCGATGGCGGCGTGGCCTTTGTGGTCAGCGACACCGGCATCGGCATCAGCCCGCAGCAGCAGGCGGTAATTTTCGAAGCCTTCCGCCAGGCCGATGGCAGCATCAACCGGCAATTTGGCGGTACCGGACTGGGGTTGTCTATTTCGCGCAGCCTGGCCGAGGTGCTGGGCGGGCATGTGCAGGTGCAGAGCGAGGCCGGCAAGGGCAGTCGCTTCACGCTGTGGTTGCCGTTGAGCTACAGCGATCCGCTGCCTGCGCCTGCGTTCAATCCCGAGCGCCTGTTTATGGCCGCCGAGCCGAGCAGCCGCGCCACCGCTGACGGCAGGCAGAGCGAGACGCCGCGCAACGAAGCCCTTGCGCGCCTGCAACCGAGCTTTCCCGATGACCGCGACAGACGCGATATGCCGGGCCGCTGTGTGCTGGTCATCGAGGACGAAGTGAAGTTTGCGCAGGTTCTTTTCGACTTGGCCCATGAACTGAAGTACCGCTGCCTGGTGGCCCATAGCTCCACCGAGGCCAACCTGTTGCTGAGCACCAACCAGCCGGACGCGATTCTGCTGGATATGCGCTTACCCGATGAACCCGGCCTGTCGATTTTGCAGCGTCTGAAGGAAGACGCCCGCACCCGGCATATTCCCGTGCATGTGATTTCCACGGACGACCGCACCGAGCTGGCCCTGCACCTGGGTGCCATTGGCTACGCGCAGAAGCCGGCCACCCGCGAGTCGCTCGTGGAAGTGTTTTCGCGGCTGGAGGCGCGGCTGACGCAGAAGGTGCAGCGCCTGTTGATCGTCGAAGGTGACGCCCGCCAACGCGATAGCATCGCGCAATTGGTCGATGATCTGGAGATCGAAGTCACTGCTGTCTCCCATGGCGAGCAGGCGTTGAAATTGCTGCGACAACTGCCGTTTGACTGCATGGTGATCGACCTGGAACTGCCGGATATGCACGGCAATGAGCTGCTGACGAAAATGGCCAGCGAGCATATCGATAATTACCCGCCGGTAATCGTGTATGTATCGCGGCCGCTGACCCGTGGCGAAGAAGAGAGCCTGCGCAAGCATTCGCGCTCCATCATCATCAAGGGCGCACGCTCGCCGGAGCGGCTGCTGGACGAGGTGACGCTGTTTCTGCACAAGGTCGAGACCCCCGCCGGCAACGCCCGCAAGGCCCAGATCAAGGCGGCACGTAGCCGCGACGAAGTGTTTGTGAACCGTCAGCTCCTGGTGGTGGATGACGACATGCGCAACGTGTATGCACTGATAAGTGCATTGGACGAGAAGGGCGTGAAAGTGATCAGCGCCGGCAATGGCCAGGAGGCGCTGGACAAGCTGGAGGAAAATCCGGATATCGATCTGGTGTTGATGGACGTGATGATGCCGGTGATGGATGGCTACGAAGCCACGCGGCGGATCCGCCAGGATGCGCGCTTTGCCAAGCTGCCGATCATCGCGGTAACGGCCAAGGCCATGAAGGACGATCAGGAGCAATGCCTCAAGGCCGGGGCCAGTGATTACCTGGCCAAGCCATTGGATCTGGAGCGGTTGTTTTCGCTGATTCGGGTGTGGTTGCCGAGGTCGGATATGGCGTAATGGCTAACCCCTCACCCCTAGCCCCTCTCCCGCAAGCGGGAGAGGGGAATCAGACCGAACGCTATTGGTCCTACTCGGTTAAGCCCCCTCTCCCGCGTGCGGGAGAGGGTTGGGGTGAGGGCGGGGCCTTTACTCGGTCACCTTCCCCTCACTCACCCCGCGCTTAGGCTTGGGCGCAAACCTGGCCGCCAACTTCATCGAGCCCACCACCAACCGCTGATACAGCGACGGCAGCAACCGCTGCATGCCATCCAGCGCCCATGCATCGGCACCAATCAGAATGCGCCGGTTGTTGCGCAGCACCCCGCGCAAAATCACCTGTGCCGCCTTGTCCGGCGTGGTGCGCAGCAACTGGTCGTTGAACTGTTGCCGCGCCTGTTCGGCCGCCTGGCCGGTCACTTTGCTCAGGCTGTCGTTCATCCGCGCAGTCTTGGCGATATTGGTCTTGATGCCACCCGGGTGCACGCAGCTGGCCGACACCGCGCCGCCGGCCATATCGAGCTCCTGGCGCAACGATTCGGTAAACCCGCGCACGGCGAATTTGGTGGCGTTGTAAGCACTCATGCCTGGCTGCGCGAACAACCCAAACACGCTCGAGACGTTGACGATATGGCCATCGCCCGAGGCCTTGAGGTGCGGCAGAAACGCTTTGCTGCCGTACACCACGCCCCAGAAGTTGATGTTCATGATCCATTCGTAGTCGGCGTAGTCATTGCCTTCCACGGTGCCGCCCTGGGCAACGCCGGCGTTGTTAAACAGCAGATTGACCCGGCCATGGTCGAGCACCACCTGATTGGCCCAGGCGTGCACGGCTTCGCGTTCAGCCACGTTCACCTGGTTTTCGGTCACCGTAATCCCGAGCTTGCGCGCGGTGGCGGCGGTTTCGGCCAGGGCCTCGCTGTTGACATCGGCCAGGGCCAGGTGACAGCCCTGGCGGGCGAGGGCGTAAGCCAGGGCGCGACCGATGCCGGAACCGGCGCCGGTGATGGCGGCGACTTTGTTTTCGAAGGACTTCATGCTGCCACCTCGCTGCGTTGAGCCACGGAGGGAAGGTAGCCCTGGGCCGGGTGCGCGGGCTGAGCGCGGTTGAAGTGATAAGCCGCCGGGTCGAAGTTGCGCGTCAGCAGGCGGAAGCGCCAGGTAAAACCTGGCCACACGGTGCAATTGCGCCCGCTCACCGGGTGCAGGTACCAACTCATGCAACCACCGGCATTCCACACGGTTTTACCCAATTGGCCCTGGATTTTGGCGTTGAAGCGGTCTTGCACGTCGCGCTTCACTTCCAGGCTTTGCAGGTTGCCTTGCTGCAACACATTCAAGGCGCCGAGCACGTATTGAATCTGCGATTCGATCATATAGACCATCGAGTTATGGCCCAGGCCAGTGTTCGGGCCCATCAGGAAAAACAGGTTGGGGAAGCCGGCGGTCAGGGTGCCTTTGTAGGCTTGCGGACCTTCGGGCCAGGTATCGAGCAGGTCGACGCCTTCGCGGCCGAAAATCACACCGCGGGGCATGGGGTCGCTGGGGGTGAAGCCGGTGCCGAAAATGATGGCATCAATGGGACGCTCTTTGCCGTCAGCAGTGACGATGCTGTTGGCGCGAATTTCTTCGATGCCGTCGGTGATTACATCAACGTTGGGTTGGGTCAGGGCCGGGAAGTAGTCGTTGGAAATCAGCACGCGTTTACAGCCCATGGTGTAGTTGGGCGTGACCTTGGCGCGCAACACCGGGTCCTTGATCTGTTTGTGGATAAAGGCTTTGCCGACCCATTGGGCCAATTTCATGATGCGCGGCACCAGGGCAAAACCGATCACGCGGCTTTCCAGCATGCCGTAGATCAGGCCTCGCCAGACTTTCTGCGCCAGCGGGAAACGCTTGAAGCGCGCGCGTTCTTTGTCGCTGATGGCGCGGTCTGGCTTGGGCATGATCCACGGCGCGGTGCGTTGGTAAAGATCGAGTTGGGCGACCTGTTTCTGAATGCGCGGTACGAACTGAATGGCCGAGGCACCGGTACCGACCACGGCGATGCGTTTACCGGTGAGGTCGTAGTCGTGGTCCCACTGCTGAGAGTGAAAGACCTTGCCGGTGAAGGTACCCAGGCCATTGAGGTGCGGGATGGACGGTGTGGAGAGGGCGCCCATGCCTGACACGACAAACTGCGCGGTGTACTGATTGCCGGCGCGGTCGTGGATGCGCCAGAGCTCGGCCTGGTCGTCCCAGCGCATGCCGGCCACTTCGGTTTGCAGCAGGGTGTTGTGCTGCAGGCGGTATTTCTCCCAGCAGCCTTCAAGGTAGCTTTTGATTTCCGGCTGGCGGGCAAACATGCGTGTCCACTCGGCGTTCGGTTCGAAGGAAAAGGAATACAGGTGCGATTGCACGTCGCAGCCACAACCGGGGTAGTTGTTGACGCGCCAGGTGCCGCCAACGCCGGCTTCCTTTTCGAACAGGAGAAAATCGTTGTCACCTTGCTGTTTCAGGCGAATGGCCATGCCCAGGCCCGAAAAGCCGGTACCGATGATGGCGATCTTGGTGTGCCGAACGGCGCCGGGCGTGGCGTCGGTGGGGGTGGCATCTGCAGGTGAGACGGCAGGTTGTGCGCCCATGAACAAGCTCCTGTTATGATTGTTTTCGCTGTATACACTTGTCTACTTGAGGAGTATGTATACACCCGTATACCGAATGCTCAAACCAATCTTCCGTACGGCGGCACCTTCTGATGACATCCATGCCCGATACCGACCTGCCCAAAACCGTTACCGCCCAGGGCAAACGGCTGCTGATGGACGCCGCTTTGCGCCTGGCAGCCATCAGCCGCAGCTTGAGTGGCCTGGGGTTGCGGGAACTGGCGCGCGAAGCGGGTTTGAACCCAAATACCTTCTACCGTCACTTCAAAACCGTGGACGATCTGGGCCTGGCGATGATTGCCGAGATGGCCGCGCGTATTCGCCAGCCGCTGCGCGCTTTGCGCTTCGAGGCGGCTGAGCGCGCCGAGCGGGACACGCCAGCCAAGCTCACCTTTGGCGTCGATCTGGCGCGCGGCCAACGGGTATGCAGCGAAACGGTGGAACTGTTTTTCGCCTACGCGGCGCAAAACCCCCACGCCTTTATTGTCGGTGTGCGCGAGCTGCACGGCAGCTCGAAGGTGCTGCGTGAGGCGCTAGAACAGATGATGGAGGCCTTCGCCAGCGACATGGCCGAGGACCTCGGCAAATTGCAGCTGCTACCCAGTCTGGAGCCGGCGGCGGTGCGCCAGGTGTCGTCGATGATCAGCCGGCAGTTGTTTCAGCAATCGCTGGATTACATCGAGCAAGTGGACCGCCGCCCGGCGATCTGCGCCCAGGCGCAGGCGCAGATTTTGATGATGTTTGCCGGGGCGACGGTGCTGCAGGCGGTGGGGGAGTTGAAGCTGGGCGCAGATTGAGGCCCTGACGTGAAACAGTCCCCTCTGCCCGCGACCGGGAGAGGGCTAGGGTGAGGGTTTTGCTGTCGGCGATTTGAAGGCCCCTCAGCCCAACCCTCTCCCGCATGCGGGAGAGGGGGCCCATCAGCGTTAACCGCTAAAACCGAGTCGATCCTTCCACCGCTGTTCCAGCACCTTGGTGTCGTGGTCAAACGGGTGAAAGCCCGGGCGGTAGTAATCCAGATACGGCAGCACCAACTTGGTCAGGAAGCCATCGCGCAGACTGAACAGGGTGCGCAGGCCACGGCCCCAGCTGCGCAGGTTGAACAACTGGCGGTCTTTGCGCAGCAGGTGTACCTGAAACCAGCCGATCACGCCGAAGAAGATCACCGTCGAGATCGCCATCATCGCCACGCGGGTGAAGTAACCACCGCCCACCGCCTGGTAGGCGTCGTAACACACGGCCTTGTGCTCGTTCTCTTCAATGGCATGCCACATCCACAGTTGGTACATCTTCGGGTCGTCAATCTGGGTGGTCAGGTCTTCGCGCAACAGCAGTTGCTGGGCCATGGTGGCGGTGAAGTGCTCCAGGGCGCAGGTGGCGGCCAGGCGTTGTTTCTTGGTGGTGATCTTGGTCACCCATTCCAGCAGCACCTTGATACGCAGTTCGAGCTTTTCCAGGTCGATATTGTGCTGGGCGGCGTACTCGTTGTAGGTCGCATGTTCTTTGGAGTGCATGGCTTCCTGGCCGATAAAGGCGCTGATGTCCTTTTTCAGCTGTGGCTCGGTGATGGTGTCGCGTACGGCGCGCACGCTATCGACGAAGAACATTTCGCCGTAGGGAAACAGCGACGACAGATTGTTCATGAAGTGAGTCATGAAGGGGTCGCCGCTCCACCAGTACTTTTCCGTTTCGGCAAAGGTGAAGTCCATGCGGCGCACGGGAAAGCTAGCGTTGGGCTTGGTCAGTTTGGATGGAGTTGGAATGGATTGAGTTGGAATGGCGGTCATGGGAGGCTCCTGACGATCGCTACTCGCGATCTTTCTTGTTGTACGGCTCAGGTTTAATCACCGATTGCATTCAATGATTGGCCCAAGCTGGCAACAGGAACACCCAACCTAAGTGCAGCGCCCCGACCAGAGATTCTGGCCGGGGTGCGCGGGGTAACAGGTGGGACACCGCGGATTTAGCGGTCGGACAGGGCGAAACTGGTGAGGCAGAAGGTCGGGATACCGGCGTCTTGCAGCTTCTGCGAGCCGCCCAACTCCGGCAGGTCGATGATGGCCGCCGCCTCGAAAACGCTGGCGCGCATGCGGCGCACCAGGGCAGACGCGGCCAGCAGGGTGCCGCCGGTGGCGATCAGGTCATCGAAAATCAGCACCGAGTCGCCTTCGCACAGGCTGTCGGCGTGTACTTCCAGAAAGGCTTCGCCGTATTCGGTCTGATAGCCCTCGGCCAAAACGTCGGCGGGCAGCTTGCCTTGCTTGCGAAACAGCACCAAAGGTTTGTTCAGGGCGTAGGCGATGATCGAGCCAATCAGAAAGCCACGGGCATCCATAGCGCCGATATGGGTGAACTCGGCTTCGACATAACGCTGTACAAAACTGTCGGCCACCATGCGCAGGGCGCGGGGCGATTGGAAGAGAGGTGTGATGTCGCGAAAGATGACGCCGGGTTTGGGGAAGTCCGGCACGGGGCGAATCAGGGATTTGATGCTGAAGTCGTCGAAGATCATCGCGAGGGCCTGCTAGTGGGGCAAAAGCGCGATTCTAGCAGGCCCCGTGGGTGAGTGTTTACTGCTCCAGATTGCCGCCGGCCAGGGCGCACAGCTGCGCAGCGTCGAGAATCTGAATTTCCTTGCCGTCGGCCGCGATCAGGTTGCTCTGCTGAAAGCGGGTGAACACGCGGGACACGGTTTCCACCGCCAGGCCCAGGTAATTGCCGATTTCATTGCGCGACATGGCCAGGCGGAACTGGTTGGCCGAGTAGCCGCGGGCGCGGAAGCGTGCGGAGAGGTTGACCAGGAACGAGGCGATACGCTCGTCGGCAGTTTTCTTCGACAGCAGCAGCATCATTTGCTGATCGTCGCGAATTTCGCGGCTCATGATGCGCATCAGCTGGCGACGCAATTGCGGCAATTGCAGCGAAAGCTCGTCGAGTTTTTCAAAAGGAATTTCGCAGACGGTGGTGGTTTCCAGCGCTTGGGCGGAGGTGGGGTAGGACTCCTCGTCCATGCCCGACATGCCCATCAGCTCGCTTGGCAGGTGGAAACCGGTGATCTGCTCATCGCCGGCGTCCGACACGCTGAAGCTGCGCAGCGCGCCCGAGCGTACGGCAAACACGGAGGTAAAGGGATCGCCCTGGCGGAACAGGAACTCGCCTTTTTTCAGCGGGCGCCCGCGTTTGACGATGTCGTCCAGCGCGTCCATATCGTCAAGATCCATCGACAACGGCAGGCACAGGCCGCTGAGGCTGCAATCTTTGCAATGCACGGCCGGCAGGCCACGGGCTTTGATCATTTCATTCATCGCAAGGCATCCTTTGTAGCCAAGCACACACAGACCGTAAGGGTATCAGCTTAGGACACGACCTGACCATGCGCTTAAGTTCTGCGGTCGACCGCCGATACCTTTGTGTCGTTACCTAGGGAGAAGGGACATGTTGTCGATCAACAACACCAGCAACGTCACTGGCCATCTGGCCCAGCAGGTGTCTGTCAAAGCCAACCGGGATCCGGAAGATCCACCGGTGGACAAGCTCACCGCGCTGCAAGGCATCAAGGTCACGTTGTCGGAGCAGGCGCAGAAAATCAGCGCCGCCGCGAACAACGATGACATCGACAAAAGCAGCCTGCCGGACAGTATCAAGCAAGCGCTGAAAATGCTTCGTGAGCTCAAAGCGCAATTGGCTGAGAAGCAGGCTCAATTGCAGTCTGTAATGGCAGATCAAAGCCTGTCCGACGAAGAGCGCATGCAGAAAGCACAGGGCATCCAAAGCGAAATCGCCACCTTGAACGGCGCCATTGCCACCGTAAACGGCAACCTGATCAAGGCAATCAAGGAAGCGGGTTTGAGCCCGGACCAGATGTCGGAAATGACCGGCCTGATGGCGTGATGCCGCTCTAGTTGTGCATCGCGTGTCCCATCAGCCATTGCTGATGGGGGCCAGGCAGCGTCCACAAGCCAAACACAATCACCAGCAGCCCGCCCGCCACGCGAACGTTGCGCTTGCGCAGCACGGCGGTGAGGCGCTCGGCGGCCATGCCGGTGGCCAGCAATACCGGCCAGGTTCCGAGGCCGAACGCCAGCATCAGCAGCCCGCTGTCCAGCGCATTGCCCTGGCTCGCCGCCCACAGAAGCGTGCTGTACACCAACCCGCACGGCAACCAGCCCCACAGCGCGCCCAACAGCAGCGCGCGGGGCAGGCTCGACACTGGCATCAGGCGGCTTGCAAATGGCTGGATATAGCGCCACAGGCCACGGCCCAGCGCTTCGATACGGGTTAGCCCGCTCCACCAGCCAGCCAGGTACAGACCCATGGCGATCAGCAGCAGCGCGGCAATCACCCTTAATACCATCACTGCCGGGCTATTGGCCACGGCCCAGCCGGCCATACCAATCAACAGGCCGGCGCAGGCATAGCTGAGAATTCGCCCCAGGTTGTAGGCGAGCAGCAAGCGAAAGCGGCGACTGCGTTGCTCAGGGGGAATGGCCAGGGTCAGCGCGCCCATCAGCCCGCCGCACATGCCCAGGCAATGGCCGCCGCCGAGCAGACCGAGAATAACGGCCGACACCAGCAGTGGCGCCAGTTCAAGCACGGGGCGGCTCCTGCTTGTCGCGGGTGTTCTCGTTTTCGTCGTGACCGCTGGCCTGGTCGACGCCGGCCAAGTGGTTGGGGTCCTGATCGTCGAACAGAATGCTGTGGGCCGGGCCGTCGAGGTCGTCGTATTGGCCGCTGTTCACGGCCCAGAAGAAGATAAAGATGCACACCGCAACGATCAGCAGGGCTATCGGGATCAGCAAATATAAAGCGGGCATACAGGCTCCGGGCAGTCAGACGCTGCCAGCGCTTGGCGTCAGCGCGCGATGGCGCGTGAGGCGCAAGGCATTGAGTACCACGGTCAAGGAGCTGACCGACATGCCGACCGCAGCCCATACCGGGGTGATCCAGCCAAGGGCGGCGAACGGCAGCATCAGGCCATTGTACAGGCCGGCCCACAACAGATTCTCGATGATCACATGGCGGGTGCGGCGCGCCAGGGCGAAGGCCTGCACCAGGGCGTCGAGGCGATTGGACAGCAACACCGCGTCGGCACTGGTTTTCGCCAGATCGGTAGCCGAGCCCATGGCCACGCTGATATCGGCGGCGGCCAGCACCGGCACGTCGTTGACGCCGTCACCCAGCATCAGCACTTTGCGGCCCTGGCTGTGCAGGGTATGCAGCATGGCCAGCTTATCGTCCGGGCGCAGGCCGCCATGGGCCTCGTCGATGCCCAGGTCGCGGGCGACGCTGGTGACCATTGGCGAGGTATCGCCGGACAGCAACAAGGTTTTCCAGCCGCGCGCTTTGCAGGCAGCGAGCAGGGTTGGCGCGTCGCCGCGCAGCCGGTCGTCGAGAACAAACCAGGCCAGCGGGCCTTGCGCGTCGCCCAGCAGCAGCCATTGGCCCGCTTCGGCGGGCATCACCGGCGCGGGCTTGCCGCTTAGCTGTGCGACGAAGTCGGCCTGGCCAATGCGCAAACGACGGCCCTCGATTACACCTTCCAGACCCAGCCCCGGCACGCTGCTGACCGATTCGGCGGCTGCTGGTGCCTGGCCAAAGGCGCGGGCAATCGGGTGCTCGGAGTGATTTTCCAGCGCCGCAGCCAAGGCCAGGCAGGTGTCGTCGCTGTCGCTGCCCAAGGGGTGAATGGCGCGCAGGGTCAGGCGGCCTTCGGTAAGGGTGCCGGTTTTATCGAAAATTACCGTGTCGATCTGGTTGAGGCCTTCCAGCACATGGCCGCGGGTAAGTAGCAGACCGAGCTTGTGCAAGGTGCC
The DNA here is from genome assembly GCF_027922365.1 of Pseudomonas turukhanskensis. Lineage (GTDB taxonomy): Bacteria > Pseudomonadota > Gammaproteobacteria > Pseudomonadales > Pseudomonadaceae > Aquipseudomonas > Aquipseudomonas turukhanskensis. The sequence continues at coordinate 99,306 of NZ_BSFN01000012.1, read as the reverse complement.
GGTGGCGGCGGTGAGGGCGGTGGGCGTGGCCAGCGACAAGGCGCAAGGACAGGTGGCAACCAGCATGGCCAGCACCACCCAGAAGGCGCGGTCCGAATCCAGGTGCCACCAGACGGCGCCAATTACTACCACCAATGCCAGGGTGATCAGCAAGAACCATTGCGCGGCTTTGTCGGCCAGCTCCGCCAGACGCGGCTTGTCGGCTTGGGCGCGGTCAAGCAGCCGGACGATGGCAGACAGGCGGGTATCGGGGCCAAGCGCCTCCACTTTAACGTGCAGCGGGCCTTCCACGTTAAGCGTGCCGGCGGTGACCAGATCTCCGACACCTCGGGGCAGCGGCAGGTATTCGCCGGTCAGCAGCGATTCGTCGACGCTGGATTGACCCTGCACGATTCGCCCATCCGCCGGCACCACGGCGCCGGGGTGGATGAGCACCTGCTCACCCAGTTGCAGCTCGCGCAGCAGAATGCGCTCGCCCTGGCCGTCGGCGTCCAGGCGCAGGCAGGATGCCGGCAACAGATTGACCAACTGGGCGGTGGCCGCGGCGGTGCGTTGGCGGGCTCGGCGTTCCAGATAACGGCCGGTGAGCAAGAACAGAGCGAACATGCCGACGGCATCGAAATACAACTCGCCGTTGCCGGTAATGGCAGTCCAGATGCCCGCGACATAGGCGCTGCCGATAGCCAGTGACACCGACACATCCATGGTCAGATGGCGAGTGCGCAGGTCGCGCATGGCGCCTTTGAAGAACGGCGCGCAGCTGTAGAACACGATGGGCGTGGTCAGAAACATCGCCACCCAGCGCATGATCTGGTGCAGCTCGGGGCTCAGGTCGATATTGAATTCGGGCCAGGTGGCCATGGTCGCCATCATCGCCTGGAACCACAGCAGGCCGGCGACGCCGAGCTGGCGCAGGGTGAGGCGGTTTTCCGCGGCCAGTTGCTCGGCAGCGCGGTCGGCCTGGTAGGGGTGGGCTGCATAGCCGATAAGGCGCAATTCGTTGAGCAGCGCGCTTAGGGGCAGTTGGCTATCGGCCCAGCGCACTTGCAAGCGGTGGTTGGACAGATTGAGGCGAGCCTCGGCTACTGCCGGCAATTGCCGCAAACGGTGCTCGATCAGCCAGCCGCAGGCGGCGCAGCTGATGCCTTCAAGCAACAGGGTGGTTTCCGCCAAATCAGCGTCGTGGTGGACGAAGGCCTGCTGTACGTCAGCGCGATCGTACAGTTCCAGCTCGTCCTGCAATTGTTGGGGCAGGGCTTGCGGGTTGACCGAGCTTTCGCTGCGGTGGCTGTAATAGCTTTCCAACCCGCCGGCCACGATGGCTTCGGCGACCGCCTGACAGCCAGGGCAGCAGAATTCGCGGCCCGCGCCGAGCACGGTCGCACAAAAACGACTGCCGGCGGGAACCGGCAGGCTGCAGTGGTAGCAGGGCAGGGGCGCGCTCATATCAGCAGGATTAACGCTGCTCTTCTTCGGCGCCGGGGATAGGTTCGTCGCCCAGTTTGAGTTCCACGCCTGGGCCGACTTTTTCTTCCTCGAACAGACGCCAAGTTTGCTCGCCTTGCTGGCCGAGCAATTCAACGAAGCGGCGGCCTTCAACGGCTTCGGGTAGTTGGCCGATGTAACGGTCTGGCTCGGTGCTGCTGCGCTTGAGGATCAGGTTGCGGTCTTTCTCGGCCTGGGTCGGGGAGATCAGGTTCATTTCCAGTGTGTCGGGACGGCTGCCGCCGCTGAGTACCAGGCTGACTTCCCCGGTGACTTCATCCAGTTGGGCGCGAGCCTCCAAATGCAGGTCTTTGGCCAGGCGTTCGCGATCCAACGACCGGCTGATGCCTTTGCCAGCTTCGTAGTAGTTGTCGGTGACCAGCGTGTCCTGGCCATCGGCGGCGATAAATACCATATGCATGGTCAGGGCCACCGAGGTGGCCAGCATGCCAATGATGATCCACGGCCAGATGTGTTTGTACCAGGGACTGCTTGCTGTTGCGGGCATTGGTTGTCTCTCTGAATCGGTTACCTGGTTTTTGCAGGGCGCTAGTGTAGGGGGCAATCGCCTCAGCGGATACTCGGGCCAATAAAGCGGCTCTTGGTTTCGACGTGGGTATCCGGGTTGTCAGCGCTTTCCAGTACGAAGATCACTTCGTTGGTGCTCGATGGCAGTTTTTCCGGAGACACCGACAGCTCGATCGGCTGGGTAATGATTTCGCCGGCATCGACCTGGAACTCACGTTTGCCCGTCAATTTCAGGTCGTCCAGGCCTTTGGCGCTGAGCACGTAGGTGTGCGACTGCTGGTCCTTGTTCATGATCTTCAGGTTGTAGACGTTTTCGATGCGCCCTTCAGCGTTTTCGCGGAACAGCACGCGGTCTTTGCTGACATCGAAGCCCACCAGTGGGCGCAGCACAAAGGCAGTTGCCAGAAAGCCCATCATCACCAGCAGGACAACGGCGTAGCCGATCAGGCGCGGACGGACCAGATGGGTTTTCTGTCCGGACAGGTTGTGCTCGGTGGTGTAGCTGATCAGGCCGCGCGGGTATTCCATCTTGTCCATGATGGTGTCGCAGGCGTCGATACAGGCGGCGCAGCCAATGCATTCGATCTGCAGGCCATCGCGGATGTCGATACCGGTGGGGCAAACCTGAACGCACATGGTGCAGTCGATGCAGTCACCCAGACCTTCGGCTTTGTAGTCGGTATTTTTCTTGCGCGGACCCCGGCGTTCGCCACGGCGTGGGTCGTAGGAAACGATCAGGGTGTCTTTGTCGAACATCACGCTCTGGAAGCGCGCGTAGGGGCACATGTAGATGCACACCTGCTCGCGCAGCCACCCGGCGTTGCCGTAGGTGGCGAGGGTGAAGAAGCCAACCCAGAAGTACGCCCAGCCGTCCGCTTCGCCGGTGAAGAAGTCGATGGTCAGGTCGCGAATGGGGGAGAAGTAGCCGACGAATGTCAGGCCGGTGACCAGGCCGATCAGCAGCCATAGGCTGTGCTTGCTGAATTTTCGCAGGAGTTTATTGGCGCTCATCGGCGCTTTGTCGAGCTTCATGCGTTGGTTTCGGTCCCCTTCGGTAACCTTTTCGCACCACATGAAAATCCACGTCCACACGCTTTGCGGGCAGGTGTAGCCGCACCAAACGCGACCGGCAAATACGGTGATAAAAAACAGGCCGAAGGCGCTGACGATCAGGATGCCGGAGAGCAGGATGAAGTCTTGCGGCCAGAAGGTGGCGCCGAAAATGTAGAACTTGCGCTCCGGCAGGTTCCACCACACCGCCTGGTGGCCCGCCCAGTTGAGCCACACAGTACCGAAGTACAACAGAAACAAACCGGCGCCACCGAGCATGCGCAGGTTGCGAAAAAATCCGGTAAAGGCGCGGGTGTAGATCTTTTCCCTAGACGCGTAGAGGTCAACGGACTTATCCGCCGGTTTGGTAGACGGCGTGATGTCTTGAACGGGAATCTGCTTACTCATCGATACGTACCACGGCAGTGGAGAAAGCCTCGTCGATGCTTGCCGACGGAGGTCAAAGCGACTAGTGCGCTCTGAATTATACGCGCTGATTGCAGGGTTATTGCTGCGACGTGAGGTCGCGTAAGGCTTGTTTTAGTGCGGGGGAGGGCGAAAAGGGGCGAGGAGCAGGAGTGAGGCGGGGGTTGCATCAGGAATCTGCCCTGTGGGCAGACTCCTAAGCAATTTCTTACGAGGCGATTACTCGGCTTTTTCTTTCTCAGCATCCGAGGCATTGCCGTGGGACAGGCTGTAGACGTAGGCCGCCAACAGGTGAACCTTGTCCTTGCCTTGCAGTTGTTCCTGAGCAGGCATAACGCCCTGACGGCCGTAGCGGATGGTCTGTTGCAGCTGAGCGAAGCTAGAACCGTAGATGAACGCCGCCGGGTGAGTCAGGTTAGGCGCACCCATTGCCGGGGTGCCTTTGCCTTCAGGGCCGTGGCAAGCCACGCAGTTGGCCGCGAAGATTTTCTGGCCGTTGGCAGGATCTGCCTTGGCGTCTTCGGGCAGCTTGCGGCCGTCCAGTTGGGTCAGAACGAAAGCAGCTACGTCACGAACGCCTTGGTCACCGATTACGGTGCCCCACGCCGGCATCACCGCATGGCGACCGCCGAGAATGGTGGTTTCGATGGTGGATGCTTCACCGCCCCAGCGCCAATCGGCGTCGGTCAGGTTAGGGAAACCGTAGTTGCCCTTGGCATCGGAGCCGTGGCAGACCGAGCAGTTGGAGGCGAACAGGCGGCCACCCATCTTCAGGGCTTGCGGGTCTTTGGCAACTTCTTCAATCGGCATGGCGGCGAACTTGGCGAAGATCGGACCGAACTTGGCATCAGCCTTGGCCATGTCCTTTTCCCACTCGTGCACACCGGTCCAGCCTGGCTGACCATTCGAGAATTCCTGCTTGGTCTCGTTGTTCAGGTAGGAGTAGCCCGGCAGTACGCCTTTCCAGTTGCCCAGGCCCGGGTAGAGCACCAAGTAGCCGAGGGCGAAGATGATGGTGGCGACGAACAACATGAACCACCACTTGGGTAGCGGGTTGTCGTACTCCTCGATGCCGTCGAAGGAGTGGCCGACGGTTTCGTCGGTGGTTTCAGCACGTTGGCCTTTGCGCGTGGACAGAAGAATCCAAGTCAGCGTGGCGATGGTGCCCAGGGTGAGTACAGTGACGTACAGACTCCAGAAGAGGGTCATTCTTTGTTACTCCTAGAAGCTTGCTCTTGCTCGACGTGCTTGATGGCTTCGGGATCATCCGCGAACGGCAGCAGGGTGGCTTCATCAAAGTCTTTCTGGCGTCGGCCACTGAACACCCAGAGGGCCAGGCCAACGAAAGCAACCATCACCACTACGGTGCCAAGACCGCGAATCATCCCAATATCCATCTCATGTCACCGTTTGCTTTTGATGATGGTGCCCAGACCTTGCAGGTAGGCAACCACAGCATCCATTTGAGTTTTGCCTTTGACCGCAGCTTGGGCGCCGGCAATGTCTTCGTCGGTGTAAGGCACGCCCATGGAACGCAGAACTTCCATTTTCTTGGCGGTGTCTTTGCCGTCGAGCTTGTTTTCTACCAGGAACGGGTAAGCCGGCATGATCGACTCAGGCACTACGTTGCGCGGGTTGTACAAGTGCGCACGGTGCCAGTCATCGGAGTAGCGGCCACCAACGCGGGCCAGGTCCGGACCGGTACGCTTGGAACCCCACAGGAACGGGTGGTCCCAAACGCTTTCACCGGCTACCGAGTAATGGCCATAGCGTTCGGTTTCAGCGCGGAACGGACGGATCATCTGCGAGTGGCAGCCGACACAACCGTTGGCGATATAGACGTCGCGACCTTCCAGTTCCAGTGCCGAGCGCGGTTTCATGTTCTCAACCGGCTTGTTGGTAACGTCCTGGAAGAACAGCGGAACGATCTGAGTCAGACCCCCGATGCTTACGGCGATAACCATGAAGAAGGCCAACAGGCCGATATTCTTCTCGACTACGTCATGATTTCTCATCAGTGAGCTCCAACTACAGCGATCTGAGCGGCGGCTTCTGCTTCAGCTGGCTGGGAGGCGCGCACGGTACGGAAGGTGTTGTAGGCCATCAGCAGCATGCCGGAGGCGAAGAACGCACCACCGATTGCCCGCACGACGAAGCCCGGGTGGCTGGCTTGCAGCGCTTCAACGAAGGAGTAGGTGAGGGTGCCGTCTTCGTTGATTGCACGCCACATCAGGCCTTGGGTAATACCGTTGACCCACATGGAAGCGATGTACAGCACGGTACCGATGGTGGCGAGCCAGAAGTGCGCGTTAATCAGGCCAACGCTGTGCATTTGTGGGCGGCCCCAGAGTTTCGGGATCATGTGGTACAGGGCGCCAATGGAGATCATGGCAACCCAACCGAGTGCACCGGCGTGTACGTGGCCGATGGTCCAGTCGGTGTAGTGCGACAGCGAGTTGACGGTTTTGATGGCCATCATCGGACCTTCGAAGGTCGACATGCCGTAAAACGCCAGGGACACAACCAGGAAGCGCAGGATTGGGTCGGTGCGCAGCTTATGCCAGGCGCCAGACAGGGTCATCATGCCGTTGATCATGCCGCCCCAACTTGGTGCCAGCAGGATGATGGACATGGCCATGCCCAGGGACTGAGCCCAGTCCGGCAGAGCGGTGTAGTGCAGGTGGTGCGGACCGGCCCAGATGTACAGGGTGATCAGTGCCCAGAAGTGCACGATGGAGAGGCGATAGGAGTAGATCGGACGCTCGGCCTGCTTCGGAACGAAGTAGTACATCATCCCCAGGAAGCCGGTTGTCAGGAAGAAGCCTACAGCGTTGTGGCCGTACCACCACTGGATCATCGCGTCGGTCGCACCGGAATACAGCGAGTACGACTTGAACAGCGAAACCGGCAGCGACATGTGGTTGACGATATGCAGCATCGCCGTTACCAGAATGAAGGCACCGTAGAACCAGTTGCCGACATAGATGTGCTTGGTTTTACGCTTGATGATGGTGCCGAAGAACACGGCGGCGTAGGTCACCCAGACCACAGCCAGCAGGATGGCCAACGGCCATTCCAGTTCAGCGTATTCCTTCGAGGTGGTGTAGCCCAGCGGCAGGGTGATACCCGCGCCGATGATCACGGCTTGCCAGCCCCAGAAGTGGAAGGCCGCCATGCTGTCTGAAATCAGACGAGTCTGGCAGGTACGTTGAACTACGTAGTACGACGTAGCGAACAGAGCACAGCCACCGAAGGCGAAAATCACCAAGTTGGTATGCAGGGGGCGCAGGCGACCAAAGCTCGTCCATGGCAAACCGAAGTTCAATTCCGGCCATACCAATTGCGAGGCGATGAAGACGCCCATGCCCATGCCAAGGATCCCCCAGACCACCGTCATGATGGCGAACTGGCGGACCACCTTATAGTTATAAGCAGTCGGACTGATTGCTGTGCTCATTCTAAGGTTCCACGGTTTAGGGTGTTTTTTAGGGGTAAAAATCGGCGGCAAGTATGAGGAAACGACGTAGTCATTGCAACGCCACAGGCCGCAGCGATAAGGCTTTCAGACACCTGAAACAAGTTATTTCGGCCTCTAAATGAGGATGGTTCTCAGGTGTCCGCCCTTATCCCTAACCGTCAACGAATGGGTCATGTGCCTCATAGCAAACACTGACGGCTAATGCGCCAGCTTAGTAGATGAAAACGCACCCTGAAGGTTACCCGTCGTCAGGGTGCGACACTGGGTCGCATCGCGACCAAGGGCGAGGTTGGCCGTTCGGTCAGCTTGCTCGATGGAGCGATTGACGCGGTTGATCATGGTGTTTGAGGTGTCAATTGAGCATGACCCGCAGTCCGTCGCGCCATGCTCACCGATCACCAACCTGTCACTGCTGGCGCGACAGGCTCAGTACATAAGCGGCCAGTACATGCACCTTGTCGTTACCCAGGAATTGCTCTTGCGCCGGCATCTGGCCGTTGCGGCCGTGACGGATGGTTTGTTGCAGTTGGGTCAGGCTGCTGCCGTAGATCCAGCCGCCTGGGTGAGTGAGGTCTGGAGCGCCCATTACGGCTGTGCCGGTGCCTTCCGGCCCGTGGCAGGCGGCGCAGGTAGTGGCGTAAGTGGTGCCACCGGCATCAAGATCGGCATCACTTTCATCTGGCAGCGGCAGGCCCGCCAGTCGGGTGCGCACATAGGCCGCAACGTTTTTCACCCCTGCGTCGCCAATTACCGGACCCCAGGCTGGCATGGCAGCCATGCGACCATGAAGGATACTGGCCTTGATGGTCTCGGCATCGCCGCCCCAGCGCCAGTTGCTATCGGTGAGGTTGGGAAAGCCGACAGCCCCTTTAGCGTCAGAGCCGTGGCACACCGAGCAGTTGGTGGCAAACAGGCGGCCACCAATTTTCAGCGCTTGGGGATCCTTGCTCAGTTCTTCCAGCGGCATGGCGGCCAGGCGGGCGAAGAGGGGGCCGTATTGTGCGTCGGCTTTGTCCACTTCGCGTTGCCATTGGTTGACTTGCGTCCAGCCATCGCTGTAGCCCGGCAGAATCCCCTTCCAATTACCCAGGCCCGGATAGAGCAGCAGGTATATAAAGGCAAAGAAGATGGTGCCGACGAATAGCAGGAACCACCAGCGTGGCAAGGGGTTGTCATATTCCTCAATGCCATCAAAGGCATGGCCCATGGTTTTGTCGCCGCCGTTGGGGGTTTCACCGCTGCGGGTGGAAAACACCAGCCAGAGCAACGCGAGCAGGCTGCCCAAGGCCAGGAAGCAGACGTACCAACTCCAGAAAACAGTCATTTTTACAATTCCCCCTGCTTAGCGCTTGTTCTTGATGGCGGTGCCGAGCACTTGCAGATACGCGACCAGCGCGTCCATCTCGGTTTTGCCCTGTACGGCGGCGCTAGCGCCCTCGATGTCGGCGTCGGTGTACGGCACGCCCATCAAGCGCATCACTTCCAGTTTCTTGGCGGTGTCTTTGCCATCGAGTTGATGCTGAACCAGCCATGGATACCCCGGCATTTTCGATTCCGGCACCACGTTGCGCGGGTTGTACAAGTGCGCGCGATGCCAGTCATCGGAGTAGCGCGCACCAACGCGGGCGAGGTCCGGGCCGGTGCGTTTGGAACCCCATAGGAAAGGGTGATCCCACACACTTTCACCGGCTACCGAGTAGTGGCCGTAGCGTTCGGTTTCGGCGCGGAAGGGGCGGATCATCTGCGAGTGGCAGCCGACGCAACCTTCGCGGATGTAGATGTCGCGGCCTTCCAGTTGCAGCGCGGTGTAGGGCTTCATGCCGTCCACTGGTTTGTTGGTCACATCCTGGAAGAACAGCGGCACGATTTGCGTCAGGCCGCCGATGCTGACCGCCAGCACCATGCACAGCACCAACAGGAACACGTTCTTTTCGAGTACTTCATGTTTGCTCATGGCCGCTCTCCTCAAGCCATCTGCGCGGCGGCGGCAATTTCTGCCGGCTGCGCGCTGCGCACGGTGCGCCAGGTGTTGTAGGCCATCAGCAGCACGCCGATGAGGAAGATCGCACCCCCTACCATGCGTACGATGAACCCAGGGTGACTGGCTTGCAGCGCTTCAACGAAGGAGTAGGTGAGGGTGCCGTCGCTATTGATGGCACGCCACATCAGGCCCTGAGTAATACCGCTGACCCACATTGAGGCGATGTAGAGCACGGTGCCGATAGTGGCCAGCCAGAAGTGCGCGTTGACCAGGCCCATGCTGTACATCTGCGGGCGACCCCAGAGTTTCGGGATCATGTGGTACAGCGCACCGAAGCTGATCATTGCCACCCAACCGAGGGCGCCGGCATGCACGTGGCCGATAGTCCAGTCGGTGTAGTGGGAAAGGGCGTTGACGGTCTTGATGGCCATCATCGGACCCTCGAAGGTCGACATGCCGTAGAACGCCAGCGAGACAACCAGAAAGCGCAGGATCGGGTCGTCACGCAACTTATGCCAGGCGCCCGAGAGGGTCATCATGCCGTTGATCATGCCGCCCCAGCTGGGTGCCAGCAGCACCAGCGACATCACCATGCCCAGTGACTGCGCCCAGTCCGGCAGTGCGGTGTAGTGCAAGTGGTGGGGGCCGGCCCAGATATACAGGGTGATCAGCGCCCAGAAGTGCACAATCGACAAACGATACGAGTACACGGGGCGGTTGGCTTGCTTGGGTACGAAGTAATACATCATCCCCAGAAAGCCGGCAGTGAGGAAAAAGCCCACGGCGTTGTGCCCGTACCACCACTGGATCATGGCGTCAGTGGCGCCGGAGTACAGGGAGTAGGACTTGGTCAGGCTCACCGGCACTTCGAGGTTATTGACGATATGGAGAACGGCCACGGTGAGGATAAACGCGCCGTAGAACCAGTTACCCACATAAATGTGCTTGGTCTTGCGCTTCATCAACGTACCGAAGAACACCACCGCGTAGCCCACCCACACCGCGGTAATCAGCAGGTCGATGGGCCATTCCAGTTCTGCGTATTCTTTGGAACTGGTGTAACCCAGTGGCAAACTGACGGCGGCCAGTACAATCACCAGTTGCCAGCCCCAGAACGTGGCGGCAGCAAGACGCGGCGCAAAGAGCGCGGTCTGGCAGGTGCGTTGGACGGTGTAGTAGGACGTGGCGAACAACGCGCAGCCGCCGAAGGCGAAGATCACCGCGTTGGTGTGCAGCGGGCGCAGGCGCCCGAAGCTGATCCAGGGAAGGTCGAAGTTCAGTTGTGGCCAGACCAGTTGGGAGGCGATAAACACCCCCAAGCCCATACCGACGATGCCCCATACCACCGTCATAATGGCGAACTGGCGAACCACCTTGTAGTCGTAGGCAGTCGTGGTTGTTGTGCTCATGTCAGGCCCATCCGCGGATTTCTCTAGTTGTTGAAGGCGAGGCGAAGCATGGCGAAACCGACCAGCGGCGATATTGATCTGTATCAACCGGTATCTGGCGCTGCACCGGGCGGGAAGTGCTTGTGGAACAGGCCTCTCGGGGAGGCGCGGGCGACGTTCATTCTTGCGCACGGTGCTGGCGCACCGATGGACAGCCCGTTCATGGAAACCATGGCTCAGCGCCTAGCCGCGCAGGGCGTGGCTGTAGCCCGTTTCGAGTTTCCTTATATGGCGCAGCGACGCATCGACGGCGGTCGGCGGCCACCGAATCCGCAGGCTCGGTTGCTCGACGAGTGGCGCGCGGTGTACGCCGCTGTGCGCCAACAAGTCGCAGGGGCATTGGCCATTGGCGGCAAGTCCATGGGCGGACGAATGGCCAGTTTGTTGGCGGATGAGTTAGGGGCCGATGCGCTGGTCTGTCTGGGCTATCCGTTTTATGCGGCTGGCAAGCCGGAGAAGCCGCGAGTTGCCCATCTTGCAGAGCTGCGCACGCCAACCCTTATCGTGCAGGGCGAGCGCGATGCCCTGGGCAATCGAGAAGCGGTGAAGCAGTACGCGCTGTCCGCGCAGATTGAAGTACTGTGGCTGGCAGCGGCAGACCATGACTTAAAGCCGTTGAAGGCTTCAGGTTTCACCCATGAGCAACACCTGCAACAGGCGGCGGAGGCCGTCACCGCATTTTTGACCAGGGCCTGAAAGCATCGAGGCTGAAGCCTCTCCTACACACAGCGCTATAGCTGTAGGAGAGGTTTCAGCCTCGAGTTTTTGATGGTTGCAGCAGGCGGCGTATCAGCGGTTAAAGCGCTCCACCAGTGCCGATTGACGTTGTGCCGTAATCGTCAGTTCCTTACTCAGCTGCGCCGTGTTCTGCGCCTCGCCGGAGGTTTGATCGGCAAGCTGAGCGATGGTGGTGATGTTCTGATTGATTTCGTCCGCCACCGCACTCTGCTCTTCCGCTGCGGCGGCAATCTGGTCAGCCATGTCGGCAATATTGGCCACTGCATCGCTGATGCCGGCCAGTGCCTGGTCAGCTTTGAGCACGCGCTCAACCCCTTCATCGGCCTGTTTACGGCCGATTTCCATGGTCAGTACCGCCTCTTCGGCGGTGCGCTGCAGCTTGGCAATCAACTGGTGGATCTGCCCGGTGGACTCGGCAGTACGCTGTGCCAACGAGCGAACTTCATCCGCCACAACGGCAAAACCACGGCCCATTTCCCCGGCACGTGCCGCTTCGATGGCCGCGTTAAGGGCCAGCAGGTTGGTCTGGTCAGCGATGCCTTTGATGACGTCCACCACGCCGCCAATTTCGTTGCTGTCCTGCGCCAGGCGGGTAACGGTTTCGCCCGTTTCGCCCACCGATACCGACAAGCGCTGAATCGCCTCGCGGGTTTCGCCGGCAATGCTGCGACCCTCGCCGGTCAGGCGGTTGGCTTCCTGGGTGGCGATGGCCGTGCGGGCCACGTTGCTGGCCACTTCCAGGGTGGTGGCGGCCATTTCGTTGACGGCAGTTGCTACCTGCTCGGTTTCCACGCGCTGACGTTCCAGCCCCTTGGAGCTGTTTTGCGCCAGCGTATCGGCCTGACGGGCTTGTTCGGTCAGGTGTTCAGCACTGTCCTGCAAACGAGTCAGGCAGGTTTTCAGACGCGACTCCTGGCTGAGCATGGCCATTTCCAGGCGCGCCTGCGGGCCGCGGCTGTCGGTGTACATGGTGGCGATCAGCGGATCGGAGTTGCTCTGTTCGGCCAGGCGCAACAGGCGGCGGATTCCGCGCTGCTGCCAGTTCAACCCCAACAACCCCAGCGGTACCGAGAGCACCGCCGCAAGCAGAAAGCCCCAGTGAAAGTCGAGCCAGGCGCCCAGCACAAAGCCGATCTGGCTGATCAGAATAAACGGCACCCAGTTCTGCAGAATCGGTAGCCAGAAGTTGCTCGAGGGAATGGCCGACTTGCCGCTGTTGATGCGTTGGTACAGTGCCTCGGCGCGGCGAATCTGTTCGGCCGAAGGTTTTACCCGCACCGATTCGAAACCGATGACCTGGCTGTTTTCCAGCACCGGCGTGACATAGGCATTCACCCAGTAATGGTCACCATTGACGCAGCGGTTCTTGACGATGCCCATCCACGGTCGACCCGACTTCAACGTGGTCCACATATGCGCAAACACTGCCGGCGGCACGTCCGGGTGACGAACCAGGTTGTGCGGCGAACCAACCAACTGCTCGCGGGTGTAGCCACTGATTTCCGCGAAGGCGTCGTTGACGTAGGTGATCTCGCCTTTGAGGTCAGTGGTGGAGATCAGACGTTGCTGAGCAGGAAAGGTACGTTCACGTTGAGTGACGGGCTGATTGTTGCGCATGGGGCTTTATCCGTAATGTCCGTGCCGTTCTGATCGGCCGCTGCAGAGCAAAGTTGAGAAGAAAATTCCGACGTCAAATTTCCCACGCAGTGTAACCAACTTTGAACTGCCGCACAGTTTCCTGACTGGGGTTTCAACTTGCTGGCGCGTCAGGGCTCTTGCCCAACGCGCCAGCCAGCGGCTTTCGCGCTTACCCAGCGATCAATTGTCGCAGTACGTAATGAAGGATGCCGCCGGCGCGGAAGTACTCCACCTCGTTGAGGGTATCGATACGGCACAGCACCTCGAACTGCTCCTGTTTGCCGTCCTCGCGGGTCAGGGTAAGCGGTAGGTGCATCAAAGGTTTGAGCTCCACATTATCGAGCCCGCCGATGCTCAAGGTTTCCCTGCCGGTGAGGCCAAGGCTCTTGCGGTTTTGACCGTCTTTGAACTGCAGCGCCAGCACGCCCATGCCCACCAGATTGGAGCGGTGAATCCGCTCGAAGCTTTCGGCCAGCACGGCTTTTACACCGAGCAGATTGGTGCCCTTGGCCGCCCAGTCGCGGGACGAACCCGTGCCGTATTCCTTGCCGGCAACCACCACCAATGGCGTGCCTTCCTGCTGATAGCGCATGGAGGCATCGTAAATCGCCAGCTTCTCGCCGCTGGGCACGTGCAAGGTGTTGCCGCCTTCTTCGCCGCCGAGCATTTCGTTGCGAATACGGATATTGGCGAAGGTGCCGCGCATCATCACTTCATGGTTGCCGCGACGCGAGCCGTAGGAGTTGAAGTCTTGCGGCTCCACCCCGTGTTCGCGCAGGTAGCGGCCCGCCGGGCTGCTGGCCTTGATGTTACCGGCCGGGGAAATGTGGTCGGTGGTCACCGAATCGCCGAGCAGGGCGAGGATGCGCGCGTCGGCGATATTGCCGATCTTCGGCGGCGCTTCGTTGATGCGTTCAAAAAATGGCGGGTGCTGGATATAGGTGGAGTCGGCCTGCCACTCGTAGGTATCGGCATCCGGCACCTCAATGGCCTGCCACTTTTCATCGCCGGCAAACACCTCGGCGTACTCTTTGTGGAACATCTTGGTATCCACCTTCTGCACCGCCTCGGCAATTTCTGCCTGGCTGGGCCAGATATCGCGCAGGTACACCGGCTTTCCGTCTTTGCCGGTACCCAGCGCATCTTCGCTGAGGTTCATGCGCACGCTACCGGCCAGGGCATAGGCGACCACCAGCGGCGGCGAGGCCAGCCAGTTGGTTTTTACCAAGGGGTGTACGCGGCCTTCGAAGTTGCGGTTGCCCGACAGAACGGAGGCCACCGTCAGGTCCGATTGCTGAATGGCTTTTTCAATCGGTTCCGGCAGCGGCCCGGAGTTGCCGATACAGGTGGTGCAGCCGTAGCCGACCAGGTCGAAGCCCAGGGTATCGAGGTACTGGGTAAGGCCAGCTGCATTGTAATAATCGGTGACCACTTTCGAGCCAGGCGCGAGCGAACTCTTGACCCAGGGCTTGCGCTGCAAGCCTTTTTCCACCGCCTTTTTCGCCAGCAAGCCGGCGGCCATCATTACGCTGGGGTTGGAGGTGTTGGTGCACGACGTAATGGCCGCAATCACTACGGCGCCGTGTTGCAGGCGATGGGTCTTGCCTTCGAATTCGTAACTGGCCCCGCCCACCAACGAATCATCGTGGATGGCCGTGCCGCCCCCCCCTTCGTTGAGCAACCGGCCGTCTTCGGTACTGGCCGGCTTTACTTGCAGGCCAAGGAAATCATCGAAGGCCTGGCTGACGGCGGGCAAGGCGACGCGGTCCTGCGGGCGTTTCGGCCCGGCCAGGCTGGCTTCCACCGTGCCCATATCCAGGGCCAGGGCATCGGTAAACAGCGGCTCATGCCCGGGCTCGCGCCACAAACCCTGGGCTTTGCTGTAGGCCTCGACCAGCTCAACCGTGGCGTCCGGCCGGCCTGAAAGGCGCAGATAGTCGAGGGTGATGTCGTCCACCGGGAAGAAACCGCAGGTGGCGCCATATTCGGGCGCCATATTGGCGATGGTGGCGCGGTCAGCCAGGGGCAGGGTGGCCAGGCCGTCGCCATAGAACTCAACGAATTTTCCCACCACGCCTTTCTTGCGCAGCATCTGGGTGACGGTCAGCACCAGGTCGGTGGCGGTAATGCCTTCCTTCAATTTGCCGCTGAGCTTGAAGCCGATCACCTCGGGAATCAGCATGGACACCGGCTGGCCAAGCATGGCCGCTTCCGCCTCGATGCCGCCGACGCCCCAGCCCAATACACCGAGGCCGTTGATCATGGTGGTGTGCGAGTCGGTGCCGACCAACGTGTCGGGGAAAGCGAACGTGTGGCCGTCTTCTTCTTTAGTCCACACGGTACGGCCCAGGTATTCCAGGTTTACCTGGTGGCAGATGCCGGTGCCCGGCGGCACCACACTGAAATTATCGAACGCGTTCTGGCCCCAGCGCAGGAACGCGTAGCGCTCACCGTTGCGCTGCATCTCGATTTCCACGTTCTGTTCGAACGCGCTGGTGGTGGCGAATTTGTCGACCATTACCGAGTGGTCGATCACCAGATCCACCGGCGACAATGGGTTGATTTTCTGCGGGTCGCCGCCGGCCTTGGCCATGGCGGCGCGCATCGCGGCCAGGTCCACCACCGCCGGTACGCCGGTAAAGTCCTGCATCAGCACGCGGGCCGGGCGGTACTGGATTTCACGCTCGGAGCTACGGGTTTTCAGCCAGTCCACCAGGGCCTGGATATCGTGGCCGGTGACGGTCTTGTCGTCTTCCCAACGCAGCAGGTTTTCCAGCAGCACTTTGAGCGACATGGGCAGCTTGTCGAGGCTGCCGAGTTTTTTCGCGGCCTGCGGCAAGCTGAAGTATTCATAGGTTTTGTCGCCAACGGTCAGGGTCTGGCGGCTGTTGAGGCTGTTCAGGGACGGCATGCTCATCTCCTTATGGGGGCCACACGGTTACGGCCCGGGGGTGCGCAGTTGGGCTGCGTCGAAGGTGCTAAGACAGATCAAGCCTAGCTGGCGCAGCGGCTTTCGCTCGCGCCCTTCAACTGACTGCCCTTGAGCGCTCAGGGTTCCAACTCGGCTATCATGCGCGCCCTGAGGAGAACACCTGATGACCACTTTGTTGCTGCACTGCCGCCCCGGCTTCGAAAGCGAGGTGTGCTCGGAAATAAGCGACCACGCCGCGCGCCTGGAGGTGGCGGGGTATGCCAAGGCCAAACCCAATAGCGCCTACGCCGAATTTATCTGCACCGACGCCGACGGCCCCGAGCGCCTGATGCGTGGCCAGCGCTTCGCCCAGCTGATTTTTCCGCGTCAGTGGGCGCGCGGGCAATTTATCGACCTGCCGGAAACCGACCGCATCAGCGTGCTGCTCAGCCACCTGCAAGATCTGCCGGTATGCGGCAGCCTGTGGCTGGAGGTGCTGGATACCAACGATGGCAAGGAACTGTCGAACTTCTGCAAAAAATTCGAAGTGCCGCTGCGCAATGCTCTGAAAAAAGCCGGCCGCCTGGTAGACGACGAGCGCAAGCCGCGCCTGCTGCTGACCTTTAAAAGCGGCCGCGAAGTGTTTCTTGGCCTTGCCGAAACCAACAACTCGGCGTTCTGGCCCGGCGGTATTCCGCGCCTGAAATTCCCCCGCGAAGCACCCAGCCGCTCCACCCTCAAGCTGGAAGAGGCCTGGCACCAATTTATTCCCCGTGAAGAGTGGGATGAGCGCCTCAATGGCGATATGACCGGCGTTGACCTCGGCGCCTCGCCCGGCGGCTGGACGTACCAGCTGGTGCGCCGTGGCATGCTGGTGACCGCTATCGACAACGGCCCCATGGCCGAAAGCCTGATGGACACAGGGCTGGTGCAGCACCTCATGGTCGACGGTTTTACCTGGACGCCCAAGCAGCCGGTGGACTGGATGGTGTGCGACATCGTCGAAAAGCCGGCGCGCAATGCCGCCTTGCTGGAAACCTGGATTGGCGAGGGACATTGCCGTGAAGCGGTGGTCAACCTGAAGTTGCCGATGAAGCAGCGCTATGCCGAAGTGAAGCGGTTGCTCGAACGTATCGAAGAAGGCTTCAAGGCCCGTGGCGTAAAGGCCAGCATCAGCTGCAAGCAGCTGTATCACGACCGTGAAGAAGTTACCTGTCACCTGCGTAGGCTGAGCAAATAGCCACGCCCGTTACCGGAGTTGTTTATGTCTGAATTCGATCCCGCTGCCCCGTTGGACGGCACCCTGGATGCCACCGGCCTGTTTTGCCCGGAGCCGGTGATGATGCTGCACAACAAAGTGCGCGACCTGCCGGCCGGCGGTTTACTGAAAGTGATCGCCACCGACCCTTCCACCCGCCGCGATATTCCAAAGTTCTGCGTCTTTCTGGGCCATGAGCTGGTGCAGCAGCAGGAAGAGGCGGGCACGTACCTGTATTGGATTCGAACGAAAACAGAGTGATTCGCGCCGCTTCGCTCGGTGATGAATCGCTGGTGCGCAGAGCACACCCTACGGGATCAAAAGCAAACGCCGCCCGCCTTTTTAGGGTGTGCTCCGCGCACCGTAGCGATCGCCGAGGAATCGCCAGGTGCGTAGAGCACACGCCACAAGATCAAGCGCGCGCGGGCCATCACGTGCGGACGTTATGAAGGCGAATCCGTTTTTTCGCACTGCGCGCCAAGCGAATACTCAGCATCACCGCCGCACATGTCAGCCCCACGATCAGCCCCTGCCACAAGCCTTTCGGCCCGCTCGGTTCGCCGAACCAGTGCGACAGCCCCAGTGCATAGCCCACCGGCAGCCCGATGCCCCAGTAAGCAAACAGCGTCATGACCATGGTCACGCGGGTGTCCTGATAGCCGCGTAAAGCGCCAGCCGCGGTTACTTGTACGGCATCGGAGAACTGGTACAGCGCGGCAAACACGATCAGCGCTGAGGCGACCTGAATCACTGTGGGGTCGGGGGTATAGATCGCCGCGATTTCGCTGCGCAGGCTGAGCATCACGGTGCAGAAAAAGGCGGCAAACGCCAATGCCGTAAGAATGCCCACACCGGCTACAAAGCGCGCCTGGCGCGGGTCGCCGGCCCCGAGGGCGTGGCCGACCCGCACGGTCACGGCCATGCCTAAAGCGTATGGAATCATGAAGGTCAGCGAGCTGAAGTTCAGCGCCACCTGGTGCCCGGCGACCACGTCGGCACCCAGGCTGCCGATCAGCAGCGCGATCACGGCAAAGATGCTCGACTCGGCAAACACCGCGATACCAATCGGCAAACCGATGCTCAACAGCCGTTGAATCGGCTCCCAGCGCGGCCATTCGAAGCGGTCGAACAGCCCGGCGTTCTTGTACGCCGGCGCCCAGCGCACCCAGGCGAGCATGGCGAAGAACATGCACCACATCGCCACCGCCGTGGCCCAGCCGCAACCGGCGCCGCCGAGGGCCGGCATGCCAAAGTGGCCATAGATAAAGACGTAGTTCAGCGGGATGTTCAGCAGCAGGCCCAACAGGCCAATCATCATGCTCGGCCGGGTGCGGCCCAGGCCGTCGCTAAAGCAACGCAGCACGTAGTACAGCGCCACCGAGGGAATGCCGCAGCCAATGCCGTAGAGGTACACCATGCTCGGGCCGATCAGCTCGGGGTCGACGCCCATTACCACCAGAATCGGTTTGGCATTCCACAGCACCACGCCAGCGGCGATGCCGACGGCCAACGCCAGCCACAGGGCCTGGCGCACCAGGGGGCCGATCTCGGTTTCCTGGCCGGCGCCAAAACGCTGGGCCACCTTGGGTGTGGTAGCCAGAAGAATGCCCGTCATCAACAGAAACACCGGCACCCAGATCGAATTGCCCAAGGCCACGGCGGCGAGGTCGCGAGGGCCCACGCGGCCAGCCATGACGGCGTCGACAAAACCCATAGCCGAGTGCGACAGCTGGGCAATCATGATGGGCAGGGCAAGTACCAGCAGGGCGCGCAGTTCGCGCATGCAACGACTAAGGCGGGATTCGCGGGCGATCACAAGGCAGTCCATTTTGTTATCAAGTGCGCACTGTATCGGCAGTGGTGGCCGGGCACTCGCTTCTGTCCGAGTCTGCTTTTGTGGTTAAAAGCGCTTAAAACGCAGGCTGCGTCAGGACAGAGCTTGCAAAGGAGTGGCGAGTTTACGCGTTGACGCAGCGGTCAGGAAAGAGGCGCGGAAAATAACGCCGTCACAATCGCTCGTCGCCGCGGGCCGGCATACGTCCTAGAATGTCGCCCAGACTTCTGGAGCCGCTGATGCGAATTCTTGCCGACGAAAATATCCCGCTGCTGGACGAATTTTTTGCCGAGTTCGGTGAGATCGAACGCATGCCTGGGCGCGCGTTCGACCGCGAAGCCGTGGCCCGCGCCGATGTGTTGCTGGTGCGCTCGGTCACCCAGGCCAACCGCGCGTTGCTCGAAGGCAGCAAGGTGCGTTTTGTTGGCACCTGCACCATCGGCACCGACCACCTGGACCTCGATTTCTTCGCCGAGCAAGGCATCGGCTGGGCCAGCGCGCCGGGCTGCAATGCCCGTGGGGTGGTGGATTATGTGCTCGGCAGTTTGCTGAGCCTGGCCGAGGTAAGCGGCGCCGATCTTACCCAGCGTGTTTACGGCGTTGTAGGCGCGGGGCAAGTCGGTGGGCGATTGGTGGATGTGCTGCGGGGTCTGGGTTGGCAGGTGTTGGCCTGCGACCCGCCCCGGCAAGCGGCGGAGGGCGGCGACTACGTAAGCCTGGACGAGATCTTGCAGCGCTGCGACGTGATCAGCCTGCATACCCCGCTAGTTGCCAGCACGCGCCATCTGCTCAATGCCGAGCGCCTCGGCAAACTGAATGCCGGTGCCTGGCTGATCAATGCCAGCCGGGGCGCGGTGGTCGACAACGCCGCCTTGCGCGAATTGCTGCACTCGCGTGACGACTTGGAAGCCGTGCTGGATGTATGGGAAGGCGAACCGCAAGTAGACCCGCAGCTCGCCGAACTGTGCCTGCTCGCCACCCCGCATATCGCTGGCTACAGCGTGGATGGAAAATTGCGCGGCACGGCGCAGATTTATCAGGCGTTCTGCCAGCACTTCAACCTTGAGCCGCGCGTTCTGCTTGATGACCTGCTGCCGCCGTACTGGCTGACCGAATTCGGCCTGGATGCCACGGCGTCGGTACCGGTGGCACTGGCGGCGTTATGCCGGGCGATCTACGACCCGCGCCGTGATGACGCCGATTTTCGCCGCAGCCTGGAAGGCCGCGCCGCCGAGCGCAAAGCCGCGTTCGACGCCCTGCGCAAGCATTACCCGGCGCGGCGTGAGATCGATGGCTTGCATGTGAAATTGAGCGGCGACGCGCCGGAGCTGGCGCGAGTAGTGCGGGCGTTGGGCGGGACATTGGTTTAGCCGTGACCTGCATCCTGTAGGAGCGGCTTAAGCCGCGATGCTTTTGATCTTCAAGGGCATCGCGGCTGAGCCGCTCGTAAGGGGGCGTCGACTAATCCTGCTCAGGCTCGCCGAGTGCGGCTTCTTCCATTTTTTCGCACGCCTGTTGAACCATGCCCTCGGTGATCGGGATTTCCCGGCCCTGGGCATCAATCAAGGCGCCGCCCACAGGGTGCTGCGGTGGCAACGGAGCGATACGGCGTTCAGCGGTATGTTGGGTGTGCAAGCTCATGGCTCGTCTCCTCATCAGGTGGGATGCCGAGGGTAGCCGGCATAGATGAAAGCTCGGTGACAGCAGCGCCGTATAGACGTGTAGTCATCCCAAACATGGGTATAGTTTTGTGAATCGCCGGGGGCCAAGTAGTTCCCCGGTTGTGAGGCTCGTATGTCGGTTTTTCATCTCGGTCTGATCATTAACCCCCTGGCTGGCCTGGGTGGCCCCGCCGGCCTCAAGGGCAGCGACGGCGTGGCGGCAGAGGCCCTGGCGCGCGGTGCCGAGCCGCGTGCGGCAGAACGTACACGAGTGGCGCTGGAGCTGTTGTTGCCGCTGCGCGACCGCCTGGCGTTTTTGACGTTTCCCGGCCCCATGGGCGGCGACTTGCTGGCAGAAATGGGCTTTAGCCATCGTCTGCTGGGCGAGCTGCAGGGTGCGCAAACCCGTGCCGAAGACACCCGCAATGCCGTGCAAGCGTTGCAGGCCGAGGGCGTAGCCTTGCTGCTGTTTGCCGGCGGCGACGGCACGGCGCGCGATGTATGCGCCGTGGCGCGCGAGGGGCAGGCCGTGCTGGGTATTCCGGCCGGGGTAAAGATTCAGTCCGGCGTATACGCGGTCAGCCCCCGAGCCGCAGGCGAGCTGACCCGCCGGCTGGTGGAAGGCGGCCTGGTGCGCCTGGGCAATGCCGAAGTGCGCGACATCGACGAAACCGCCCTGCGCGCCGGCCGCATCGCGGCGCGCTGGTATGGTGAACTCAGCGTGCCGCAGGAGAGCGGCTTTGTGCAGCAGGTGAAGCAGGGCGGGGTGGAGTCGGAAGAGCTGGTGCTCAGCGAAATCGCCGCGTGGCTGGAAGACAGCTGGCAGCAGGATGTTCGCTACGTGTTTGGACCCGGCTCAACCTTGCATGGGTTGGCGCAGAACCTCGGCTTGCAGACCACCTTGCTGGGTGTCGATGTGATTGAAAACGGCAGGGTGCTGGCGCTGGATGTGACCGAAGCGCAATTGTTCGAGCTGGTGGAAGGCCAGCAGGCGATGCTGCTGGTAACCGCCATCGGCGGGCAGGGCCATATTCTTGGGCGCGGTAATCAGCAGGTCAGTCCGCGGGTGGTAAGGGCTATCGGGTTGGACAACCTGCGGGTGGTGGCGACCAAGCGCAAACTCGCCACGCTTGATGGGCGGCCGCTGTTGGTCGATAGCGGCGAGGCCGCGTTGGATGACAGCTTTGCCGATGTGGCAAGGGTGTGGGCGGGGTACAAGGAGGAGTTGTTGTACCCGCTGTCGACGCTTTAGCTCCCTTCTCCCATGTGCGGGAGAGGGGCCGGCGGTGAGGGCGGGGCGCTGATGATTGAATTGAGAATCCCCTCACCCCAGCCCTCTCCCCGAGGGAGAGGGGGTACGCCGTGAAACCTTCGATTTATGCATCCGCCGCTTGAGGTCCGCCCCCACCGTCCCCATCTACCGCTAGCCCCCTCTCTCTCTGCGAGCCCCGCATGATCTCCATTCTGTCTTCCCGCCAGCGCAAGACGCTGCGCATGACGCGCGAGTTTGTTGCGCCCTATCGGTGGCAGGTGATCGGTGCGTTGTTTGCGCTGATGTTTACCGCCGGTATCACGCTCTTTATGGGGCAGGGCGTGAAGCTGCTGGTGGACAAGGGGTTCGCCACCCAGTCGCCGCATATGCTCAACCAGTCCATCGCGCTCTTTATGGTGCTAGTGGTGGCCCTGGCGGTTGGCACCTTTACGCGCTTTTATCTGGTGTCGTGGATCGGCGAACGCTTTGTTGCCGATATCCGCAAAAAGGTCTTCAACCACCTGATTACCCTGCATCCAGGTTTTTACGAGAGCAACCGCAGCTCCGAGATCCAATCACGCCTGACGGCCGATACCACGCTGCTGCAATCGGTGATCGGCTCGTCCTTGTCGCTGTTTCTGCGCAACGTGCTGATGCTGGTCGGCGGCATCGTGCTGCTATTTGTCACCAATCCCAAGCTTTCGCTGATCGTGATTGCCGCGCTGCCGCTGGTGATTGCGCCGATCCTGATTTTTGGCCGGCGGGTGCGCAGCCTGTCGCGCC
Source organism: Pseudomonas turukhanskensis (assembly GCF_027922365.1). Taxonomy (GTDB): domain Bacteria; phylum Pseudomonadota; class Gammaproteobacteria; order Pseudomonadales; family Pseudomonadaceae; genus Aquipseudomonas; species Aquipseudomonas turukhanskensis. Next base: position 76,835 of record NZ_BSFN01000012.1, on the reverse strand, counting down.
TGAGTCAGGACCGGATAGCCGACGTGGGCAGCTACGTGGGTGAAAGCCTCGGGCAGATCAAGACGGTGCAGGCCTACAACCACCAGGAGCAGGACAAAAACCGTTTCGGCGGCACGGTGGAAGACGCCTTTCAAACCGCGCGCAAGCGCATTTCCCAACGCGCCTGGCTGATCAGCGTAGTGATTCTGCTGGTGCTGGGAGCTGTCGGGGTAATGCTCTGGGTGGGCGGCATGGACGTGATTGCCGGGCGCATCAGCGGCGGTGAACTGGCGGCGTTTGTGTTTTACAGCCTGATCGTCGGCACTGCGTTTGGTACTTTGAGCGAGGTACTGGGCGAGTTGCAGCGTGCTGCCGGGGCCGCCGAGCGGATTGCCGAGCTGTTGCAGGCGCGCAGTGAAATCAAGGCGCCGACCAGCGATTTGCGGGTGCTGCCTACGCGAGTCAGTGGCCGTATCGAGCTGGATCAGGTGCGCTTCGCTTATCCGACGCGGCGCGACCGGTTTGCCGTGGACGGCATCAGTCTGCAGGTGGAACCGGGGGAAACCCTGGCGTTGGTGGGGCCGTCCGGCGCGGGTAAGTCCACCTTGTTCGATTTGCTGCTGCGTTTTTTCGATCCGCAGCAAGGGCAGATTCGTGTGGAAGGTTTGCCGATTGCGCAGCTGGACCCTACCGATTTGCGCCGCTGCTTTGCCTTGGTATCGCAAAACCCGGCGCTGTTCTTCGGCAGCGTGGAGGACAACATTCGCTACGGCCGCGCCTCGGCCAGTCAAGCGGAAGTGGAGGCGGCGGCCCGAGCGGCTCACGCCCACGAGTTCATCATGGCGATGCCCGATGGTTACAAAACCCACCTGGGGGACGGTGGCCTGGGCTTGTCCGGCGGCCAGCGGCAGCGTCTGGCGATTGCCCGCGCCTTGCTGGTGGATGCCCCGATTCTGCTGCTGGACGAAGCCACCAGCGCGCTGGATGCCGAAAGTGAGCACCTGATTCAGCAGGCGTTGCCAACCTTGATGGCCGGGCGCACGACGCTGGTGATTGCACACCGTCTGGCGACGGTGAAAAGCGCGGATCGCATTGCCGTGATCGACAAGGGCCAGCTGGTGGCGCTGGGCAGTCATTCCCAGTTGGTGGCCAGCAATCCGCTATACCGGCGCTTGGCCGAACTGCAGTTCAACCATGCCGATGGCGAGGCGCAGGTCACTCAGCCAGCTTGATATCCCGCGGCGCGTTCTTGGCAGGCTGTGGTTTTACCGTCAGCGCCACGCCGAGGGCGGCGACAATGATCGCGCCAATGGCCAGCCACTGGGTATGGCTCAGGCGCTCCTGCAGAAAGATCAGGCCAGATAGCGCGGCAATAGCCGGCTCCATGCTCATCAGGGTACTGAATGTGCGCGCTGGCAGGCGGGTGAGGGCAAACATCTCCAGGCTGTAGGGCAGGGCGGTAGACAGAATCGCCACGCCAACCGCCACGGGCAGCAGGCTGAAATGAAACATGGCGCTGCCGGCCGAGTACACGCCGATGGGAAAGACGATGATGGCCGCTACCACCGTGCCCAAGGCCACGGTGTGGCTGCCATGTTCGGCACCGGCGCGCTGGCCAAACAGGATATACAGCGCCCAGCACACGCCGGCGCCCAGGGCGAGGGCGATGCCGGTGGGGTCGAGCTGGGTGTCGCTGGGGTTGATGGGCAGCAGCAAGCCAATGCCCAGCACCGCCAAGGCAATCCATACGAAATCGATAAAGCGCCGCGACGACAGCATCGCCAACACCAGTGGACCGGTGAATTCCAATGCCACCGCGATCCCCAGCGGGATGGTCTTGAGCGCCATGTAAAACATCAGGTTCATCAGCCCCAGCGAAGCACCGTAGCCCACCAGCGATAGCACTCCGGCGCGGTTCAGCGGGGTACGCCAGGGGCGCATCACCAAACACAGAATGACCGCCCCCAGACTCAGGCGCAGGGCCGAAACGCCTTCTGCACCCACCGCCGGGAAAATCCCTTTGGCCAGGGCGGCACCGCCCTGAATGGAGCTCATGGCGATGATCAGCAAAAGAATAGGGATGGCAATGGAGACAGCGGGTTTGGACCCAGGCATGGAAGTGTCCGGTTGGAGCGTGGCAGTGAGCGAGGCTGGCGTGGGAGCTGATCGAGGCTGAAGCCTCTCCTACAGGGACAGAAGTGTTTGCAGGAGAGGCTTGAGCCTCGATACGTTTCGCTCAAACGCAAATGGGCGGCTTGGCCGCTCCTATTATCGATTTGAAGCTTAGCGGTACTCGCACAGGTAGGCGGTATCAACGGCCACTTTCAGCTGGAATTTGCTGTTGGCTGGCACGGTGAATTTAGTGCCGGCTTCGAAGGTTTCCCAGGTGTCGGTGCCTGGCAGTTTTACGGTCAGAGCGCCGGCCACTACGTGCATCACTTCCAGCTGGCTGGTGCCGAATTCGTATTCGCCGGCGGCCATTACGCCGATGGTGGCCGGGCCTTCTGCCATGCCGAAGGCGATGGATTTGACGGTGCCGTCGAAGTACTCGTTGACCTTGAACATGGGGGTTTCCTTAAAAGGGGACGGAAAAAGGGCCGGCCAGTATGCCCAAGGGTGTGGGCGTCGTCACGTGTGCAGTTGAAGATCAACACCCCCTTCGCCGCATGCATGCCATTCGTATTTTTTGCAGGAGCGACTGGACGGTATTGCGATTGGTCGCGAACCCTGAAAACTTCATTCGAGAATGTTGTTTCCAGGATTCGCCAGCAAGCTGGCTCCTACAGGTGGGCGGCGCCGCGGGGCGGCTACAGCGGTAATACCAAAGGCAGCAACCTTGCCGTATTGCGCGCATCCTCCAGCGCCCGGTGCTGCTGGCCCTGAAACGTCAGCCCGGCCAGCTGCAGCGCCGTGCTCAGACTCACCGGCTTTTGTAGCTGCCGCGCCTTGGCAAAGCGCTGTTTGAGGTTCAGGTGCGGCACTTGGCCAAGCAGGCTGGCGAGCTGGTGCTGCTGCCAATCCTGCTCAAGCTGCTTGCGGTCGTAATCGCCCCAGCTGGCCCAGCCCACCAGGCGCGGCTGGTGCGCCGCCAGCCAGCGCTCGAACAGCGGCCACACGGCAGACAGTGGCGCGGCCGTGTCGACGTTGGTCTGGCTGATATGGGTGAGCTGCTTGCAGAAACTGGTGAGGTGCGGGCGCCGTAGCGGGCGGACGAAGCGCTGGAAGTGATCGACTTCGCGACCTTCGGCGTTCACCAGGCTGGCGCCAATTTCGATGATTTCCATGTCTGTAACCGGCCAACCACCTTCTTCAGTCGTGGCCTCCAGGTCGATCACCAACCAATGTCCCATCGTTCTCTCCATCCGTTGCGCTGGAGTATGGAAGGCCTTTTGCCCGCCCGCAAACCCCATTCCAGGCGCCTGCGTGAGTGTAGACCTGCGTTGGCGGGGATTTTCTCCCGGCCAAATCGCCAGGGCCCTCTACGCTTGTAGAAACCTACTTCGCAGTAATTCAATGAAGGAGAAGAACAATGGCGACTGTGGCATTTATCGGGCTCGGCACCATGGGCTTTCATATGGCGGGCCACCTGGCCTGCGAGGGGCATCAGGTAACGGTGTACAACCGCAGCGCCGACAAGGCCGAGTTATGGTGCGATGAGTTCGCCGGCGAAAGCGCCGAAACCCCGCGCGAGGCGGCCGAGGGCGCGGATCTGGTGATGACCTGCGTGGGCAACGATCAGCATCTGCGCGCGGTGCTACTGGGTGAGAGCGGTGCTTTTGCCGGGATGGCAGCGGGCAGCGTGCTGGTGGATCACACCACGGCCTCGGCCGATATCGCCCGGGAAATGGCGACCTTGGCGGCCGAGCGCGAACTGGGTTTTCTGGATGCGCCGGTGTCGGGCGGCCAGTCTGGCGCTGAAAGTGGCATGCTCACGGTGATGGTCGGCGGCGATGCAGCACTGTACGAGCGGGCTGCGCCGGTGATCGAGAGCTACGCCAAACTGGTCAAGCTGATGGGGCCGGTGGGCAGTGGGCAATTGACCAAGATGGTCAACCAGATCGCCGTCGGCGGCTTGCTTCAAGGCCTGGCCGAGGCCCTGCATTTCGCCCGCAAGGCCGGGCTGGATGTACAAAGTGCGATGCAAGTCATCAGCCAGGGCGCGGCGCAATCCTGGCAGCTCGAACACCGCTACCAGACCATGCTGGAAGGTAAATTCGACTTCGGGTTCGCCGTGGACTGGATGCGCAAAGATTTCGCCATCGTGTTTGAAGAAGCGCAGCGTAACGGCGCGCAATTGCCGGTGACGCAACTGGTTGATCAGTTCTACGCCGACGTACAGGGGCAGGGCGGTGGGCGGTGGGATACGTCCAGCCTTATTACCCGTCTGAAATAGCCAGGAATCAGGCCGGTAGCGGCTTTGCGGCGTGTAACGGCACAGGTAGAATCGCCGCCCGTTACCGTCGCCCCCTGGGCTGCACGGGTCCAGGTCACGAGGTAAACGTCGTCATGAAATGCCGCGCAGGATGCGGTGCCTGTTGCATCGCCCCCTCCATCAGTTCACCGATTCCCGGTTTGCCCAATGGCAAGCGAGCCGGCGAACGTTGTTTGCATCTGTCGGTCGATAATTTGTGTGCGCTGTTCGGTTCGCCCGAGCGGCCACCTGTGTGCTCGGCGTTTGCTGCAGACGCCGACGTCTGTGGCGATAGCCGCGACGAGGCGATTCGCCTGTTGGGTTGGCTTGAACAGGCCACTGCCACAGGCGCGGGCGCCGTTATTCAATAGTGGGCGCGGGCGCCGCTATCCAATAAAAGCGCGAGGGCCTACCGGGCACCTTGGGCATTATCAGTAAGGAGTTCGTGATGGGTTTGCTAAGTAAAGTGGCCGTTGTGTGCGCGGTAAGTCTGCTGGCAACCGCCGTGGCGCAAGCCGAAGACTGGAAAGTGGCGAAGGACGAAGACGGTATCAAGGTGTACTTGAGCGAGGTTCCGGGCTCGCAATACAAAGCGTACCGCGGTGTCACCACCATCAAGACCGATATCGCTACCCTGCGCAAACTGCAGGAAGACGTCAGCGGCTCCTGCAAGTGGATCTTCGAATGCAGCGAGCAAAAACTGCTGAAAACCGAAGGCGCCGACAGCTGGACCTATACCCGATTCACCCCGCCGTGGCCGGTAACCGCACGGGATTCGATCATTCACGTCACCACCACCGAGGAAGCCGACGGCAGCGTGCTGCGCAAACTTGAAGGCGTGCCTACCTATCAGCCAGAAGAGAAGGGCTATGTGCGCGTGGCCAAGGTAGACGGCTTCTGGAAGCTGACCCCAAAAGGCGCCGATGGCGTGGAAGTGGTGTACCAGGTGACCACCGAACCGGGCGGCAGCGTGCCGTCGTGGTTGGCGAACAGCTTTGTGGTGGATGCGCCGTTTAATACCCTCAAGGGTATGAAAGATAAGGCGGAGAAGAAATAACGCCTCGGTCACGGGCGCTCTTGTAGGAGCGAGCTTGCTCGCGAAGCTCTCAATCAAGAGCAAAAGCTTCGCTGTTGATCCAGCGAATGCGTAATAAAAAAGGCCACCCTAGGGTGGCCTTTTTGTCATCGCGTAACGCTTATTTACGGTCTTTCAGGGCCGTAATATCACGCTGCTCGTAGCCGGTATACAACTGGCGCGGACGGCCAATCTTGTACGGGCTGGAGAGCATTTCTTTCCAGTGCGAGATCCAGCCGACGGTCCGCGCCAGGGCGAAGATTACGGTGAACATGCTGGTCGGAATGCCGATGGCCTTGAGGATGATGCCCGAATAGAAGTCGACGTTCGGGTACAGGTTGCGTTCCTTGAAGTACGGATCGGTCAGGGCGATCTCTTCAAGGCGCATAGCCAGTTGCAGCTGCGGGTCGTTCTTGATACCGAGTTCTTTCAGCACTTCGTCGCAGGTCTGCTTCATCACGGTGGCGCGTGGGTCACGGTTTTTGTAAACGCGGTGACCGAAGCCCATCAACTTGAACGGATCGTTCTTATCTTTGGCTTTGGCGATGAACTTGTCGATGTTCTCGACGCTGCCGATCTCGTCCAGCATGGTCAGCACGGCTTCGTTGGCGCCACCGTGGGCAGGGCCCCAGAGCGCAGCGATACCAGCAGCGATACAGGCGAACGGGTTGGCGCCCGAAGAGCCGGCCAGACGCACGGTGGAGGTGGAGGCATTCTGTTCGTGGTCGGCGTGGAGGATGAAAATCCGGTCCATTGCCTTGGCCAGTACCGGGCTGATCGGTTTGATCTCGCACGGAGTGTTGAACATCATGTGCAGGAAGTTTTCTGCGTAGGTCAGGTCGTTGCGCGGATACATCATCGGCTGACCCATGGAGTACTTGTAAACCATGGCGGCCAGGGTCGGCATTTTTGCGACCAGGCGAATCGCTGAAATCTCGCGGTGCTGCGGGTTATTGATGTCCAGCGAGTCATGGTAGAACGCCGACAGGGCGCCCACTACGCCGCACATGACGGCCATCGGGTGAGCATCGCGGCGGAAGCCGTTGAAGAAGGTTTTCAGCTGTTCGTGAACCATGGTGTGGTTCTTGACGGTGCCGACAAACTTGGCTTTCTGCTCTTCGGTAGGCAATTCGCCATTGAGCAGCAGGTAACAGGTTTCGAGGTAGTCGGACTTTTCGGCCAATTGCTCGATCGGGTAGCCGCGGTGCAACAGGATGCCTTTGTCACCATCGATATAGGTGATCTTCGACTCGCACGAGGCGGTCGACATAAAGCCAGGATCAAAAGTGAAATGGCCCGTGGCGGTAAGGCCCCGTACATCTACAACATCGGGACCAACGGTGCCGGATAAAACGGGCAGCTCGACGGGGGCTGCGCCCTCGATGATCAACTGCGCTTTTTTGTCAGCCATGTGTGGCCTCCTATTTATGCTTGAAATCACCAGACTGCCCCCCACGCAGGGCCCGCCACACTATAGAGAGATAAATCCCAAAGTCAATTTGCGAGAACCCATATGCCAGAAGGGTTGCAGAGGTATTTCCCGTTGAATTTCGCGCTATTTACGCCTTTTATTCGGTAAGCGCAATGAGCGGTTTGGGGTAGGCCTTTTCGTTGTCATTAGTAACCTAACTGTCTATACTCCCCCACCGACCGCCAGGGGCCTTAAAGCCTTTATTCTGGTGGTTGTCACTCCCGGGGCAGTGGGTCTGACCAGTGCACTTCCCGACAACTTTGCCCTGATTGTTAGGGGCCCTTCCGTGTGAAAAAAGCCGTGAATAGCCAAAGACCTGTAAACCTAGACTTAAGGACGATCAAACTCCCAGTCACTGCTTACACGTCCATCTTGCACCGGATTTCCGGTGTCATCCTCTTTGTGGGTTTGGCGGTGCTGTTGTACGCACTCGACAAGTCCCTCGAATCCGAGGATGGCTTCAAGCAGGTGGCCGCGTGCCTGGCCAGCCCTCTGGCCAAGTTTGTGATTTGGGGCCTGCTCTCCGCGCTGCTGTATCACTTGGTGGCTGGTGTACGCCACTTGATTATGGACGCGGGTGTCGGTGAGACGCTGGAAGGCGGCAAGCTGGGCTCGCAAATCGTACTCGTCGTTTCGGCGGTAGTGATTGTGCTGGCGGGAGTATGGATATGGTAACTAACGTCACGAACTTCTCGCGCTCCGGGCTATATGACTGGATGGCCCAGCGCGTGTCTGCGGTTGTACTCGCGGCTTATTTCCTTTTCCTGATTGGATACCTCGTGGTTCACCCAGGCCTGGACTACACCGTCTGGCATGGTCTGTTCTCGCAGAACTGGATGCGCATCTTCAGCCTATTGGCTCTGGTTGCCTTGGGCGTTCACGCCTGGGTTGGCATGTGGACGATCTCCACTGACTACCTGACCCCGATGGCGTTGGGCAAGTGGGCGACCAGTGTGCGTTTTCTGTTCCAGGCAGCGTGTGGCATTGCCATGTTCGCTTACTTCGTCTGGGGCGTGCAGATTCTTTGGGGTATCTGATTCATGGCTAACATTAATACGCTTTCCTTCGATGCCATCATTATTGGTGGTGGCGGTGCCGGGATGCGCGCCGCACTGCAGCTGGCCCAAGGCGGCCACAAGACTGCAGTAGTGACCAAGGTGTTCCCGACCCGCTCGCACACTGTGTCGGCACAGGGCGGTATCACCTGCGCCATCGCTTCGGCTGACCCGAACGACGATTGGCGCTGGCACATGTACGACACCGTCAAGGGCTCCGACTACATCGGTGACCAGGACGCTATCGAATACATGTGCTCCGTAGGCCCGGAAGCCGTGTTCGAGCTCGAGCACATGGGCCTGCCGTTCTCCCGTACCGAACAAGGCCGCATTTATCAGCGTCCGTTCGGTGGCCAGTCCAAAGACTTCGGTAAAGGTGGCCAGGCTGCTCGTACCTGCGCCGCAGCTGACCGTACCGGTCACGCCTTGCTGCACACCCTGTACCAGGCCAACCTGAAAGCCGGCACCGTATTCCTCAACGAATACTACGCTGTCGATCTGGTGAAGAACGAAGAGGGTGCCTTTGTCGGCATCATCGCGATCTGCATCGAAACCGGCGAAACCTCGTACATCCGCGCCAACGCTACCGTGCTGGCTACCGGCGGTGCAGGCCGTATCTACTCGTCCACCACCAATGCTCTGATCAACACGGGTGACGGTGTAGGCATGGCGCTGCGTGCTGGCGTGCCGGTACAAGACATCGAAATGTGGCAGTTCCACCCGACTGGTATTGCCGGCGCCGGTGTACTGGTTACCGAAGGCTGCCGCGGTGAAGGCGGTTACCTGATCAACAAGCACGGCGAGCGTTTCATGGAGCGTTACGCTCCGAACGCCAAAGACCTTGCTGGTCGTGACGTTGTTGCCCGTTCGATGGTTAAAGAGATCATTGCCGGTAACGGCTGTGGCCCGGATGGCGACCACGTAATGCTGAAACTCGATCACCTCGGTGAAGAAGTTCTGCACAGCCGTCTGCCAGGGATCATGGAACTGTCCAAGACCTTCGCCCACGTTGACCCGGCTGTCGCGCCGATCCCGGTTGTTCCAACCTGCCACTACATGATGGGCGGCGTTGCCACCAACATCCATGGCCAGGCAATCACCCAGGACGCTGAAGGCAACGACGCCATCATTCCAGGCCTGTTCGCCGTAGGTGAAGTGGCGTGCGTATCGGTACACGGAGCCAACCGTCTGGGCGGCAACTCGCTGCTCGACCTGGTGGTGTTCGGTCGTGCTGCCGGTCTGTTCCTGGAACAAACCCTGAAAGAAGGCGTCGACTACACGCGCGCTCGCCAATCCGACATCGACGCAGCCATGGCTCGTCTGGACGGCTTGAACTCGCGCACCGACGGTGAAGACGTAGCTACCCTGCGTAAAGAGCTGCAAAGCTGCATGCAGAATTACTTCGGTGTATTCCGTACCGGCGAATACATGCAGAAGGGTATTGCCCAGCTGGCCGATCTGCGCGTTCGCATCGCCAACGTGAAAATCAACGATAAGAGCCAGGCGTTCAACACCGCTCGTATCGAAGCGCTGGAATTGCAAAACCTGCTTGAAGTGGCTGAAGCAACGGCAATCGCCGCCGAGGTTCGTAAAGAATCGCGCGGTGCTCACGCTCGTGAAGACTACGAAGATCGGGATGACGAGAACTGGCTCTGCCACTCTCTGTATTTCCCAGGGGATAAACGCGTTACCAAGCGTGCCGTCAACTTTGCGCCGAAGACTGTTCCGGCGTTCGAACCCAAGATCCGTACTTACTAAGGGTGGCTGCAATGTCTAATGCCAAACTGCTGCAAGTAAGCGTTTATCGTTACAACCCGGATCAGGATGCTGCTCCGTTCATGCAGGATTTCCAGATCGATACTGATGGCAAAGACATCATGATCCTGGACGTTCTGGCACTGATCAAAGAACAGGACGAAGGCTTCTCCTACCGTCGTTCCTGCCGCGAGGGCGTATGTGGCTCCGACGGTATGAACATCAACGGCAAGAACGGCCTGGCCTGCATCACCCCGTTGTCGGCGGTGGTGAAGGGCAACAAGCTGGTCGTTCGTCCGCTGCCAGGTTTGCCGGTGATCCGTGACCTGGTCGTCGACATGAGCATCTTCTACAAGCAGTACGAAAAGGTGAAACCTTTCCTGCAGAACAATACTCCGGCGCCGGCCATCGAGCGTCTGCAGACTCCAGAAGAGCGCGAAAAGCTCGACGGTCTGTACGAGTGCATTCTGTGCGCGTGCTGCTCGACGTCCTGCCCTTCGTTCTGGTGGAACCCGGACAAGTTCCTCGGTCCAGCGGCACTGCTGCAAGCCTATCGTTTCCTGGCTGACAGCCGTGACACCCACACCGAAGAGCGTCTGGCTGCACTCGATGACCCGTTCAGCGTCTTCCGCTGCCGCGGGATCATGAACTGCGTGAACGTTTGCCCTAAAGGTCTCAACCCGACCAAGGCAATCGGCCACGTACGCAGCATGTTGTTGCAGAGCGGTGTCTGATTTAACTGTTTTATAAGCTGTACCTGCGGCGCCGACTCTTCGGCGCCGCAGTTTAAGAACGAGTCGTTACCCAAAAGGCGGCGACTCTCATTTGAAAAATGACGACCAGCAGGGGCATCCGGGCTGGTACCCGGACTATCTGCGGGATCCGAAGTGGCTTTACCTGGTCGAGGTTAGGCAGGGTAGGTCATGCGGTTTCCACGCCGGTGGTGTCCCCTTACCGAGGGTGACCAAGCATGCAAGAAAGCGTGATGCAGCGCATGTGGGACAGTGCCCACCTATCCGGTGGTAACGCTGCCTACGTGGAAGAGCTCTACGAGCTCTACCTGCACGATCCCAACGCTGTGCCAGAAGAGTGGCGCACCTACTTCCAGAAGCTGCCGGCCGATGGCAACGTCACCAATGACGTTTCCCACTCGACGGTACGCGATCATTTCGTGCTGCTGGCCAAGAACCAGCGCCGCGCTCAACCGGTATCTGCCGGCAGCGTGAGCAGTGAGCACGAGAAGAAGCAGGTCGAAGTCTTGCGACTGATTCAGGCGTATCGGATGCGCGGCCATCAGGCCTCTCAACTCGATCCGCTCGGTCTGTGGCAGCGCCCGGCACCAGCTGATCTGGCGATCAATCATTACGGCCTGACAGACGCCGATCTCGACACCACCTTCCGCACCGGTGAGCTTTACATCGGCAAAGAGGAGGCGACCTTACGCGAGATCTACGTGGCCTTGCAGCAGACATATTGCCGCACCATTGGCGCCGAGTTCACCCATATCGTCGATTCCGAGCAACGCAAGTGGTTCCAGCAGCGTCTGGAAAGCGTGCGCGGTCGTCCGACGGTTTCCCCTGAGGTGCAGAGCCATCTGCTCGAGCGTCTCACTGCCGCTGAAGGCCTGGAAAAATACCTCGGTACCAAGTACCCGGGCACCAAGCGTTTCGGTCTGGAAGGCGGCGAGAGCCTGATTCCGCTGCTCGATGAGCTGATTCAGCGTTCCGGCTCCTACGGCACCAAAGAAATCGTGATCGGCATGGCCCACCGTGGCCGTCTCAACGTGCTGGTCAACACCTTCGGCAAAAACCCGCGCGACCTGTTCGACGAGTTCGAAGGCAAGAAGAAGTTGGTCGAGCTGGGCTCCGGTGACGTTAAGTACCACCAGGGTTTCTCCTCCAACGTGATGACCGCAGGTGGCGAAGTGCACCTGGCGATGGCGTTCAACCCGTCCCACCTGGAGATCGTTTCGCCAGTGGTCGAGGGTTCGGTACGCGCTCGTCAGGACCGTCGCAACGACACCACCGGTGACAAGGTACTGCCGGTTTCCCTGCACGGTGACGCGGCATTCGCCGGTCAGGGTGTGGTCATGGAAACCTTCCAGATGTCGCAGACCCGCGGCTTCAAGACTGGCGGCACCGTACACATCGTCATCAACAACCAGGTTGGCTTCACCATCAGCAACCCGGAAGACTCCCGTTCCACCGAATATTGCACCGACGTCGCCAAGATGATTCAGGCGCCGATCCTGCACGTTAACGGTGATGACCCGGAAGCCGTGCTGTTCGTGACCCAGCTGGCCGTTGACTACCGCATGCAGTTCAAGCGTGACGTGGTGATCGACCTGGTTTGCTACCGTCGTCGCGGCCACAACGAGGCCGACGAGCCGAACGGCACCCAGCCGCTGATGTACCAGCAGATCGCCAAGCAGCGCACCACCCGCGAGCTGTACGCCGACGTGTTGACCCAGTCCAACAGCCTTGACGCCGAAAGCGTGCAGCACAAGGTCGACGACTACCGCAACGCGCTGGACAACGGCCTGCACGTCGTTAAGAGCCTGGTTAAAGAACCGAACAAAGAGCTGTTCGTGGACTGGCGCCCGTACCTGGGTCACACCTGGACTGCCCGTCACGACACCCGCGTGCCGCTGAAAACCCTGCAGGAACTGGCCAGCAAGCTGCTGGAAATTCCCGATGGTTTCGTGGTGCAGCGTCAGGTGTCGAAGATCCTCGAAGATCGTCAGAAAATGGCCGCTGGCGGCCTGCCGATTAACTGGGGCTTTGCCGAAACCATGGCGTACGGCACCTTGCTGTTCGACAAGCACCCGATTCGCCTGACCGGTCAGGACGTGGGCCGCGGCACCTTCTCGCACCGTCACGCGGTGCTGCACAACCAGAAGGATGCTGGCACTTACATTCCGCTGCAGCACCTGTACGAAGGTCAGCCGAAGTTCGACCTGTACGACTCGTTGCTGTCGGAAGAAGCCGTACTGGCCTTCGAATATGGCTACTCGACCACCAAGCCGGATGCGCTGGTGATCTGGGAAGCCCAGTTCGGTGACTTCGCCAACGGTGCGCAAGTGGTTATCGACCAGTTCATCACCAGCGGCGAGCACAAGTGGGGCCGTCTGTGCGGTCTGACCATGCTGCTGCCGCACGGCTATGAAGGGCAGGGGCCTGAGCACTCCTCGGCGCGTCTGGAACGCTACCTGCAGCTGTGCGCTGAGCACAACATTCAGGTGTGCGTGCCGACTACCCCGGCGCAGGTCTACCACATGCTGCGTCGCCAGGTGATTCGTCCGCTGCGTAAGCCATTGGTCGCATTGACGCCGAAGTCGCTGCTGCGCCACAAATTGGCTATTTCGACCCTGGAAGATTTGGCCGAAGGCTCGTTCCAGACAGTGCTTCCGGAGATCGACAGCCTCGATCCGAAGAAAGTGAAACGGTTGGTGCTGTGCAGCGGCAAGGTCTACTACGACCTGCTGGAAAAACGCCGCGCCGAAGGCCGCGAAGATACCGCCATCGTGCGTATCGAGCAGCTGTATCCGTTCCCTGAAGAAGACCTGGCCGAAGTGCTTGCTCCGTACAAGAACCTCGAGCACGTGGTCTGGTGTCAGGAAGAACCGATGAACCAGGGCGCCTGGTATTGCAGCCAGCACCACATGCGTCGTGTTACCACCGCGCACAAGAAAGGCCTGTTCCTCGAGTACGCCGGCCGTGAAGGCTCTGCTGCTCCGGCCTGTGGTTACGCCTCGATGCACGCCGAACAGCAGGAAAAACTGCTGCAGGACGCCTTTACTGTTTAACGCCTTCGTCCAAGAGCCGGCTGCAGCAATCCTGCGGCCGGCTTGCTGAAGAACCCGAATTTAAGGAACCGTACACAATGGCTATCGATATCAAAGCCCCGCAATTTCCGGAATCGGTTGCCGACGGCACCGTTGCTACCTGGCACAAAAAGCCGGGCGACGCCGTCAAGCGCGACGACCTGATCGTCGACATCGAAACCGACAAAGTGGTCATGGAAGTGCTGGCTGAGGCCGACGGCGTTCTGGCTGAAATCGTCAAGAATGAAGGCGACACCGTACTCAGCGGCGAACTGCTGGGTAAGCTGGGTGATGCTGGCGCCGCTGCTGCTCCGGCTGCCGCTGCACCTGCTGCCACCGCTGCTGCCGCCCCGGCTGCCGCACCTGCTGCCGGCAAAGAAGATCTGATCCTCGCTCCAGCCGCGCGCAAGCTGGCTGAAGAGAACGGCATCGACGTGAACACCATTGCCGCCAGCGGCAAAGGCGGTCGTGTTACCAAAGAAGACGTTGTTGCTGCCATCGAAGCCAAGAAAAACGCTCCAGCTGCCGCACCTGCCAAAGCCGCTGCTGCTCCGGCTGCCGCTGCACCGGTATTGGCCGCTGGCGACCGCGTGGAAAAACGCGTTCCGATGACCCGCCTGCGTGCCAAGGTTGCCGAGCGTCTGGTTGAAGCTCAATCGACCATGGCCATGCTGACCACCTTCAACGAAGTCGACATGACTGAAGTGATGGCCCTGCGTACCAAGTACAAAGACCTGTTCGAGAAGACCCACAACGGCGTGCGCCTGGGCTTCATGTCCTTCTTCGTGAAAGCCTCGGTTGAAGCGCTGAAACGCTTCCCGGCGGTGAACGCGTCGATCGACGGCACCGACATCGTCTACCACGGCTACCAGGATATCGGTGTTGCCGTTTCCAGCGATCGTGGCCTGGTGGTTCCGGTTCTGCGTAACGCCGAGCTGATGAACCTGGCAGAAGTGGAAGGCGGCATCGCCAACTTCGGCAAGAAAGCCAAAGAGGGCAAGCTGTCCATCGATGAAATGACCGGTGGCACCTTCACCATCACTAACGGTGGTACTTTCGGTTCGATGATGTCGACCCCGATCGTCAACCCACCGCAAGCTGCCATCCTTGGCATGCACAACATTATTCAGCGTCCGATGGCAATCAATGGTCAGGTTGTCATCCGTCCGATGATGTACTTGGCGCTGTCTTACGACCACCGTCTGATCGATGGCAAGGAGGCCGTGAGCTTCTTGGTAACGATCAAGAACCTGCTGGAGGATCCGGCACGTCTGCTGCTGGATATCTAATCCGTTCTCTGATCACGGCGGCCCCCACAAGGGGCTGGCCGGTTTCATCCGATAAGGAATGAGTTATGACGCAAAAATTTGACGTGGTAGTTATCGGTGCTGGCCCAGGGGGCTACGTAGCCGCCATCAAGGCCGCTCAACTGGGTTTGAAAACTGCCTGTGTCGAGAAGTATCAGGGTAAGGAGGGCAAAACTGCCCTGGGCGGTACCTGCCTGAACGTCGGTTGCATTCCATCCAAGGCGCTGCTGGACAGCTCCTACAAGTACCACGAAGCCCACGAAGGCTTCGCCATCCACGGTATCACCGCGCCAAACGTCACCATTGACGTCAAGGCCATGGTTGCCCGTAAAGACGGCATCGTTAAGAACCTGACTGGCGGCGTTGCCACCCTGTTCAAGGCCAACGGTGTGACCCTGCTCGAAGGCCACGGCAAACTGCTGGCCAACAAACAGGTTGAAGTGACCGGTCTGGACGGCAAAGCCGTTGTCTATGACGCTGAAAACGTGATTTTGGCCTCCGGCTCGCGCCCAGTGGACATTCCACCGGCTCCAGTCGACCAGGACGTGATTGTTGACTCCACCGGCGCGCTGGACTTCCAGGCCGTACCGAAAACCCTCGGCGTGATCGGCGCTGGCGTTATCGGTCTGGAACTGGGTTCGGTTTGGGCGCGTCTGGGTTCGGAAGTGACCGTGCTTGAAGCGCTGGACAAGTTCTTGCCAGCCGCTGACGACGCTGTCGCTAAAGAAGCTCTGAAGATCCTTACCAAGCAGGGCCTGAAGATCAAACTGGGCGCTCGCGTAACCGGTTCGGCTGTGAAGAAGAAGCAAGTCACCGTCACCTACACTGACGCCGAAGGCGAGCAGAAGCAGGTATTCGACAAGCTGATCGTGGCCGTAGGCCGTCGCCCGGTCACCACCGAGCTGTTGGCTTCCGACAGCGGCGTGACCCTGGACGAGCGCGGTTTCATCTTCGTTGACGACCATTGCACCACCAGCGTTCCGGGCGTTTACGCCATTGGTGACGTGGTACGTGGCGCCATGCTCGCGCACAAGGCCTCGGAAGAGGGCGTGATGGTTGCCGAGCGTATCGCCGGCCACAAAGCGCAAATGAACTACGATCTGATCCCTTCGGTTATCTACACCCACCCGGAAATCGCATGGGTCGGTAAAACCGAGCAGGCGCTCAAGGCTGAAGGCGTTGCTGTCAACGTCGGCACCTTCCCGTTTGCCGCCAGTGGCCGTGCCATGGCAGCGAATGACACCGCCGGTTTCGTCAAGGTCATCGCCGATGCCAAGACCGACCGCGTGCTGGGCGTTCATGTAATCGGCCCGGCTGCTGCCGAGCTGGTGCAACAAGGTGCAATCGGTATGGAATTCGGCACCAGTGCCGAAGACCTGGGCATGATGGTGTTCTCGCACCCAACCATGTCCGAAGCGCTGCACGAAGCGGCCTTGGCAGTGAATGGCGGCGCCATCCACATCGCCAACCGCAAGAAGCGCTAACAAGCGACAACAAGAACCACGCCGGGCGGCCCGTTCGTGCGTCTTCTTTGGAAGACGTACTGCGGAATGCCCAGGCGGATCGTTTCTCGAAAACGGTCACAGGTGGCGCGGCAATTATCACGCAGCGTCGAATGCGCAATACCTAACGAAGACGGTAGACAAGCATGAATCTTCACGAGTATCAGGGTAAGCAACTGTTTGCTGAGTACGGCCTGCCCGTATCCAAAGGCTTTGCAGTAAACACCCCGGAAGCGGCCGCTGAGGCCTGCGACAAAATCGGTGGTACCGAGTGGGTTGTCAAAGCCCAGGTCCACGCAGGTGGTCGCGGTAAAGCCGGTGGTGTGAAACTGGTCAAGAGCAAGGAAGAGGCCAAGGCCTTCGCCGCTCAGTGGCTGGGCAAGCGTCTGGTGACCTACCAGACCGACGCCAATGGCCAGCCGGTCAACCAGATTCTGGTTGAGTCCTGCACCGATATCGCCAAAGAGCTGTATCTGGGCGCAGTCGTTGACCGCTCCAGCCGTCGCATCGTGTTCATGGCCTCCACTGAAGGTGGCGTGGACATCGAGAAGATCGCTCACGACACCCCTGAGAAGATCCTCAAAGCCACTATCGATCCACTGGTTGGCGCTCAGCCGTACCAAGGTCGCGACCTGGCCTTCCAACTGGGCCTGCAAGGCGACCAGATCAAGCAGTTCACCCACATCTTCGTTGGCCTGGCCAAGCTGTTCCAGGACTATGACCTGGCTCTGCTGGAAGTGAACCCGCTGGTAATCAAGGCTGACGGCAACCTGCACTGCCTGGACGCCAAGATCAACATCGACAGCAACGCCATGTACCGCCAGCCAAAACTGCGCGCCATGCATGATCCGTCGCAAGATGACCCACGTGAAGCCCACGCTGCCAAGTTCGAACTGAACTACGTAGCCCTGGAAGGCAACATTGGCTGCATGGTCAACGGTGCCGGCCTGGCCATGGGTACCATGGACATCGTCAACCTGCACGGCGGCAAGCCAGCTAACTTCCTCGACGTAGGCGGCGGCGCAACCAAAGAGCGCGTTACCGAAGCGTTCAAAATCATTCTGTCCGATACCAACGTTGCAGCTGTTCTGGTGAACATCTTCGGCGGCATCGTTCGTTGCGACATGATTGCCGAAGGCATCATCGGCGCAGTGAAAGAAGTGGGCGTGAAAATCCCGGTTGTTGTTCGTCTTGAAGGCAACAACGCTGAACTGGGCGCCAAGGTACTGGCAGAAAGCGGCCTGAACATCATCGCGGCAACCAGCCTGACCGACGCTGCTCAGCAAGTCGTCAAAGCTGCGGAGGGCAAGTAATGAGCGTCCTGATCAATAAAGACACCAAAGTCATCTGCCAGGGCTTCACCGGCTCGCAGGGTACTTTCCACTCCGAACAAGCCATTGCCTACGGCACTCAAATGGTTGGCGGCGTGACGCCGGGCAAAGGCGGCACCACTCACCTGGGCCTGCCGGTGTTCAACACCGTTGCTGAAGCCGTGGCCAAAACTGGCGCTACCGCCAGCGTGATCTACGTTCCGGCTCCGTTCTGCAAAGACTCGATCCTGGAAGCTGCTTTCGGCGGCATCAAGCTGATCGTGTGCATCACCGAAGGCATCGCGACCATCGATATGCTGGAAGCCAAGGTCAAGTGCGACGAATTGGGCGTAGTCCTGATCGGCCCGAACTGCCCAGGCGTGATCACTCCGGGCGAATGCAAGATCGGCATCATGCCCGGTCACATTCACCTGCCAGGCAAAGTCGGTATCGTTTCGCGTTCCGGCACCCTGACCTACGAAGCTGTGAAGCAGACCACTGACGCCGGTTTCGGTCAGTCCACCTGCGTCGGCATCGGCGGTGACCCGATCCCAGGCTCCAACTTCATCGACATCCTGAAGCTGTTCCAGGAAGACCCGAAAACCGAAGCCATCGTAATGATCGGCGAAATCGGTGGTTCGGCTGAAGAAGAAGCCGCTGCTTACATCAAAGCCCACGTGACCAAGCCGGTGGTGTCCTACATCGCTGGTGTGACTGCCCCTCCAGGCAAGCGCATGGGCCACGCCGGCGCCATCATCTCTGGTGGTAAAGGTACTGCGGACGAGAAATTCGCCGCCCTGCAAGACGCCGGCGTTAAAACCGTGCGTTCGCTGGCTGACATTGGCAAGGCACTGGCCGAGCTGACCGGCTGGACCGCCAAAAACGCGTAAGCGTTTTAGGCAATAAAAAGGCCACCTTCGGGTGGTCTTTTTTTTGCCTGAACGATCGGCTGCGCGTCGGCGATGCTGCGTTGAAAAGGCTTTTTAAATGCTCATTGGCTACAGCCAACTGCGCTTTAAAAAGCCTTTTCGCCTTGCCTCGCTCTAGCTCGCTCGATCTCGATTTGTGGCGCGGCGTAGCTCGCAACATCAACAGCCTCGATGCTCGGAAAAGATGAACCCCACCGCTGCGCTACACTCCAAACGCAGCCCAACAATAAGGAGAACAACCAATGAGCTTGCCGTTCTGGTGTGTGTTTATTACCGCCGTGCTGATCTTCGTGGCGAAGATTCCGGTGGCCCGGGAAATGAATAAAGAAAGTGGCGGGTACGATAACCACCATCCGCGTGCGCAGCAGGCGCGGTTGACGGGTTTGGGGGCGCGGGCCTATGCCGCGCATCAAAATACGTTCGAGGCCTTCATGCTGTTCGCCGCCGCTGTGTTGATGGCGGCCGTCACGCAGACCCAGGGCTGGCTTATCGATACCTTGGCGGTGATCTTCGTGGTCTGCCGCGTGCTTTACCTGTTTCTGTATTGGGGCGACCTGCATTGGCAGCGCTCGCTGGTTTGGATCGTCGGGTTGGTGTGCACGTTGCTCATTATGCTGAGCCCGACGCTACGCTGAAGCCGATCGGCTGAGGTTGCCTTAACCCGTCATTCCCGCGCAGGCGGGAATCCAGACTTTTGCGTGAGGCAAAGATTTGCGCTAAATCCAACCTTCTGGATCCCCGCCTACGCGGGGGTGGCGCTCCAGAAACAACAAAGGCCCACATCTGTGGGCCTTTGTGTGTAACACCGCAACGAATTACTTGGTGGCTTCGTCGTGGGTTTCTTCGGCTTTCTGCTGAATGGCTTCGCCGGTTTTCTGTGCGGCGTCTTGAGCCGATTCTGCCGAATCCTGGGCGGACTCCTTGGCGGACTCCATCTTGTCTTCCGGGGTTTTATCGCAGGCGGCCATGGTCATGGTCGCGGCAAGCAGCAGGGCATAGGCAATTGGGTTTTTCATGGGCTTGGTCCTTTTTCGCTTTATAGGGGCGATTTTTCTCATCGCTGCGCTTTTGGAGCGTGACCTGTTGCGCGAAGTTCCAAGCAAAGTCGTTGTTGCCGTCGGCGAACGGCACCCAACCGCTGGCCGGGCAGGTATGATGCGGCCCTTATGGATCAACAAGATAGGCCTTGAACATGAGCGATAGCCTGATTCTAGAGCGCGCCCAGCGCTTCCTGTCGGCATTGCGCCACTGTCAGGTATTGGGGTTGACCGTACACGCCATCGACAGCCAGCGCCTGACCCTGCGCCTGCCCTACAGCCGGCAGATTATCGGCAACCCGGAAACCGGCGTGATTCACGGCGGCGCCATCACCACCCTGATGGACACCACCTGCGGCATCTCCACCCTCTGCGTGCTGCCGGACTTCGAAATCTGCCCGACCCTGGACCTGCGCATCGACTACATGCGCCCGGCCGAGCCCAACAAAGACGTGTTCGGCGTGGCCGAGTGCTACCGCGTAACCCCGAACATCATCTTCACCCGCGGCTACGCCTACCAGGACGATCCCGAGCAGCCGATTGCCAATGTGGTCGGCACCTTTATGCGCATGGGCAAAGGCGCGCAGGGCGACACCGAGCTCAAGAGCACGGCGGTCAAACCCGATCAATTCAAAGGCGCCATCGACGGAGGCAAGGCATGAGCGACCTCATTCAGCCACCCCTGAACCTGAACCAACTGGTGCAGGCCGCGCACGAAAAAAACAACTACGACGAGCTGCTGGAACTGACCCCGTACGCCAAGCTGCTGGGCATTGAATGCCTGCGCCTGGGCGATGACATGGTGTTTCGCATTGCGGCCAACAAAGACAACATCGGCAACCCGATTCTGCCGGCCATCCATGGCGGCGTGATCGCCGGCTTTATGGAGCACAGCGCCATGCTCCATTTGTTGATGTTTATGGGCGCGCCGCACTTTCCCAAAATCATCGACTTCTCGATAGATTACCTGCGCGCCGGCCACTATCGTGACACCTTCGCCTCGTGCCAGGTCTGGCGCCAGGGGCGGCGCGTGGCCAACGTGGCAATCACCGCCTGGCAAACCACCCGCAGTGAACCGATAGCGACCGCGCGGGCGCATTTCAAAGTAGATGAGTCGTAAATTGCATCGCTCAGACGCCGCTGTGCACCAATAGGAAAGTGAAATGGATGCTTTGCTGATCCTCGGCGGCTTGCTGCTGATTCTGGTCGGTCTGGTCTGGTTGGTCATGTTGGCGTTCGACACCAGCTTGCTCTGGGGCCTGGGCAGCTTGCTGCCGCCACTCACCCTGGTGTACGTGCTGCGCCATTGGCGCGTGGCGCGCAAAGCCGTGGTGCTCAGCGGCCTGGGGTTTATTCCGCTGATAGTCGGCATGACCATGCTGGCCAATCAGGACGCCCAGCGCCTGCAGGCCATTCTCAGCCTCGACTGGGCACGCCCTGTGGTGCAGGCGCCGGCCGAGCTGGAGATCCACCTGCGCGGCAAGCTCAACGCCCAGCCGTTTGCGCCGCAGCAAGCCGAGCTTATCGATGGCGTGCTGACCCTGCGCGAAGGCGAAGATGTGTTTGCCCGCCGCGAGGTCACCATTCGCATGCCCAGCCTGGCTAACTCCGGCAACGGCCCGGTGCGTGTGGATGTGCTGCCCCAGGACACCGGCAACCAGCCCGAGGTGCAACTGAGCTGGTTGCTGCCCGAACAAGAACTGCCCGAAGCGCGTCGTCTGAACCACGGCTACACCCTGCACCTGAAACTCGATCCGCTAGGGCCGAACAAGCTGGCCGGTGACTTCCATCTGGTGCTGCCACCACCGTTCAAAACCACCTTGAGCGGCACCATCGAGGTATTTACCAACCACCTGCGCTATGTCGACGAGAAGGTTGACACCCGCTACGACTCGCGCGAAACCCTGGAATACGTGATCGACGACTACCTCAAGCGGCGTTACGCCACAGAGCGTGTGGAGCTGGGCATTCTGCCGGTGGTGAATTTTCCTGCCAGCACCATGAGCCTGGATATCGACGCGCGCATTGATGGCCGCAACGAGCATCTGCCCGTTGTTCTGCGCAAAAGCCCGACCCGCGGTTGGGTGGTGGTAGGCGACCGTTATCAGGTAGAAGAAAAACCCAAAACCAGCGCGCCAGCCACCGGCGAAAAACCGCTGACCGCCAACGCTACGGCAGTGCCCAACAGCTCGCTGGACCGGCGCGTGCGTTTCAGCCTGGAGCGCCTGCAAGGCAATCCCAGCCGTTACCAGAACCTGAAAATGCGCATCCTTACCGAGCGCGGCAGCATGGTGGAAGGGCGCTTCAACGGCATCGACGCCGACGGCCAGATCGTGGTGCAACGCAACCTCAACGGGCAGGGCGGGGCGACGTTTGCGGTGGTGCCGGCGCAGATCACCTCCATTGAGTTGCTGGAGCCTTAGCGCACCTAACTTCCAATATCTTCGAACCTGGATCCCAGCCTGCGCTGGGATGACGGGGATGTGGGCGGTTCCTCCGTCATCCCAGCGTAGGCTGGGATCCAGAATGGCCCGCTGTGCATCGATCCTAACCCCTTGAAATCCAACTCCATGCCCCCATCTGTTGGTCATCGCCGCGTTTGCGGCATCTGCCATCAGCTTGGAGTTAAACGACCATGAGTGTGGAAACTCAAAAAGAAACCCTGGGCTTCCAGACCGAGGTGAAGCAACTGCTGCACCTCATGATCCATTCGCTGTATTCCAACAAGGAAATCTTCCTTCGCGAATTGATCTCCAACGCCTCCGACGCCGCCGACAAACTGCGCTTCGAAGCGCTGGCCAATCCAGCCCTGCTGGAAGGTGGCGACGCCCTGCGTATTCGCGTGAGCTTCGACAAGGCCGCCAACACCGTTACCCTCGAGGACAACGGTATCGGCATGAGCCGCGAAGACGCCATCACCCACTTGGGCACCATTGCCAAGTCCGGCACCGCCGACTTCATGAAGCAATTGTCCGGTGATGCGAAAAAAGATTCGCACCTGATCGGCCAGTTCGGTGTGGGCTTCTACTCGGCCTTTATCGTTGCCGACCAGGTGGAAGTATTCAGCCGTCGTGCCGGCGCACTGGCCAGCGAAGGCGTGCACTGGACTTCCAAAGGCGAGGGCGAATTCGAAGTCGCTACCGTCGAGAAAGCCGAGCGCGGCACCCGCATCGTGCTGCATCTCAAAGCCGCTGAAAGCGAGTTCGCTGACGGCTGGCGCCTGCGCAATATCATCACCAAGTACTCCGACCATATCGCCCTGCCAATCGAGTTGCCCAAAGCGCACGAGGGCGAAGACGCGCCGGCCGAGCTGGAGTGGGAAACCGTCAACCGCGCCAGTGCGCTGTGGACTCGCCCACGCACCGAAGTGAAGGACGAGGAATACCAGGCGTTCTACAAACACGTTGCCCACGACTTCGAAAACCCGCTGAGCTGGAGCCACAACAAGGTCGAAGGCAAGCTGGAATACACCTCGCTGTTGTATGTACCGGGCCGTGCGCCGTTCGACCTCTACCACCGCGAAGCCCCCAAGGGCCTGAAGCTCTACGTGCAGCGCGTGTTCGTGATGGACCAGGCCGACGAGTTCCTGCCGCTGTACCTGCGTTTTGTCAAAGGTGTGGTCGACTCCAACGACCTGTCGCTGAACGTCTCGCGTGAAATTCTGCAGAAAGACCCGATCATCGACTCGATGAAATCGGCGCTCACCAAGCGCGTTCTCGACATGCTGGAAAAACTGGCCAAGAACGAGCCTGAGCAATACAAAGGCTTCTGGAAAAACTTTGGTCAGGTGATCAAGGAAGGCCCGGCCGAAGACTTCGCCAACAAAGAGAAAATCGCCGGCCTGCTGCGCTTTGCCTCCACCAGCGATGACAGCGGCGAGCAGAGCGTTGGCCTGGCCGACTACCTGGGCCGCGTCAAAGAAGGCCAGGACAAGATTTACTACCTCACCGGCGAAAGCTACGCCCAGGTGAAAAACAGCCCGCACCTGGAAGTGTTCCGCAAGAAAGGCATCGAAGTGCTGCTGCTCACCGACCGTATCGATGAGTGGCTGATGAGCTACCTCACCGACTTCGACGGCAAGCAATTCGTCGACGTGGCCCGTGGCGACCTCGACCTCGGCAGCCTGGATTCGGACGAAGACAAGAAAACCCAGGAAGAAGCCGCCAAGGCCAAAGAAGGTCTGGTTGAGCGTCTGAAAGCTGCGCTGGGTAGCTCGGTGAGTGAAGTGCGGGTTTCCCACCGCCTGACCGACTCGCCGGCGATTCTCGCCATCGGTGAACAAGACCTGGGCCTGCAAATGCGCCAGATCCTCGAAGCCAGCGGGCAGACAGTGCCGGACTCCAAGCCGATTTTCGAATTCAACCCAGCGCACCCGTTGATCGAGAAGCTCGACAACGAGCAGAGCGAAGAGCGGTTTGGTGACCTGTCGCACATCCTCTTCGACCAGGCGGCCCTGGCCGCTGGCGACAGCCTGAAAGACCCGGCCGCGTACGTGCGCCGCCTTAACAAGCTGCTCGTCGAGTTGTCGGTTTAACGACTAGAGTGAAAACAAAACCCGCTTCGGCGGGTTTTGTCTTTTGCGCTTTCACCACCACGCATTGCCCGTAGGAGCGACCTTGGTCGCGAATCCTGCAAACGTCGCAATCGAAGTTTGCACAGTTCGCCAGCAAGCTGGCTCCTACAAAATCCCCAACCAATAGGAGTGAGTAATGAGCGATTTCACCGTTATTCCCGTGGCGTACAGCGTTGACGGCCAAGCCTACGAAGGCCAACTGGTGTTCGATGCCAGCGTCACCAGCGCCCGCCCGGGCCTGTTATTGGCACCGAACTGGATGGGCGTCACCGGCGGCGCCATCGACCTGGCCAAGAAAGCCGCGGGCAAGGATTACGTGGTGCTGGTCGCCGACATCTACGGCGCCGAAGTACGCCCCAACGGCAACGAACAAGCCGCTGCCGCCATGATGCCGTTGAAAAACGACCGCGCGCTGTTGCGCAAACGCATGCAGGCCAGCCTCGCCACCCTGCAAAGCCAGACACATGCGGCAGTAGCCAGCGACAAACTGGCGGTGTTCGGTTTCTGCTTTGGCGGCTGCTGCGCCCTGGAACTGGCCCGCGATGGCGCGCCGGTTAAAGCCGCCGTCTCTTTCCACGGCACCCTCGACACCCCTAACACCGCCGATGCCAACAACATCCAAGGCAAGGTGCTGGTACTGCACGGCGCGGCTGATCCGCTGGTACCCAAAGAGCAACTGCCGGCCTTCGAAGCCGAGATGGACGCAGCCGGTGTGGACTGGCAACTGGTGAGCTACGGCGGCGCGGTGCACTCGTTCACCGACCCCAAGGCCGACAATATGCCGATGATGAAATACAACCCCGTGGTTAGCGAGCGGGCGTTCAACACCATGGCGCATTTGCTCAAAGAAGTGCTGTAACGACCGACGGTCGTAGGGCGAATATCCGCATCGCGGATATCGTCTGCGCCGATATTCGCCCTACGTCTGCCTACCTAACGCGGCAACTCAATCCGCTCCGTTTCCCCCGCCACCGTCGGCCAATCCCGCGCCGCCCATTTCTCCCGCGCCTTGTCGATCAACGCCGAGTCGCTGGCAACAAAATTCCAATTCATCCGCCGTGGCCCATCCAGCGCTTCACCGCCCACCATGATTACGTGGCAATCGCTCTCGGCGAACAGCGTGTAAGTAACACCTGCCGGCAATACCAGCATGCTCTGCACCGCCAAGGGTTCGTCCTCCAAGCGCGCTTCGCCACTGACAAGGTACAGCGCCCGCTGCTCGTGTTCAGCGGCAATAAACTGCGCCGCGCCGGTGCTCATATGGATATCCGCGAGCAGGGTAGGGGTGGGCACCGGCACCGGCGATTTCAGGCAGAACCCTTCACCTGCCACCAAGCGGATACGCACGCCCAAGGCCTCGCTTTCCGGCAGCTCGGCTGCTGTGTGGTGGCTGTAGCTGGGGCTGCCCTGTTCCAGGTGTTTGGGCAGCGCCAACCACAGCTGCAAACCATGCAACTGCGAGCCGCTCTGCCACAGCTCGGCCGGAGTGCGCTCCACGTGAGCGACGCCTGAGCCTGCAGTCATATAGCTCACGTCGCCGGCCGCCACCTGCTGGTCGGAGCCCAGGCTGTCCTTGTGGATCAGCGCGCCTTCGAACAGGTAGCTCAAGGTCGACAGGCCGATATGCGGATGCTGGCGTACGTTCATGCCGGTGCCCGGCGTATAGCGGTTGCTGAGAATATGGTCGAAGAATACAAAGGGCCCGACGCTGCGGCATTGGGCCGAGGGCAGGGGCCGCAGAATGGGTTGCCCTTCGACATCTTCCGGGCGCGGGCGAATCAGAATCGGGCTGGCCATGGCGCGTTACCCAAGCTGCGTTTCAACGTGGACTTCGGTGCTGGTCATCAGCTTGTGCACCGGGCATTTGTCGGCAATCGTCAGTAACTTGGCCCGCTGTTCCTCGCTGAGCTCGCCTTGCAAGGTCAGGGTTACGTTGAGCGTGTAGTGGCCTTCGCGTTCCTTGCTGTTATCGCGGCTGACGGCCACCTCAATACCGCTGAGCGGCATGCCACGGGCGCGGGCGTATTGGGTGACGGTCAGGGCCTTACAGGCGCCGAGGGCGGTGTCGAAATAATCGTGGGGATCGGGCGCCGCACTTTCGCCGCCAAGTTCGGTCGGCATATCGGTCAACAGCGGCGCCAATTCGGCGATCTGGATGGTATGGCGATAGCTGGTGGCGGACTGACTGGTGACGGTGATGGTCATGACGGCTCTCTGAGAGTGGCGAAGCAGACATCCTGATAGGGCTTACCTGAACCTGCAAGACTAGCTTAGGGTCTATGCTTGGCAGGCATTTTCAGGGAGCGAACCGTTGTCCATTTTCCTCACGCGCATTGCCATACTCCTCACCGGCCTGACCCTCGCCACCAGCGGCCAGGCCCGCAACTACCACTACACCGATGGCCACCTGCACTACGTCGATTTCTTTCAGGAAACCGAAGGCATGGCCGAGCTGATCAAGCAGATGGACGCCAACCGCGTCGACCACGTGATGATCACCGGCATTCCGCTGGCCAAGAAATGGCACGAAGACGAACCCAAGCGCCCGCGCTACTACGCTGGCGACGATGCCGACGCCTATTGGTACAGCGCCACTGATTTTTATGTCGCAGCCGCGCTCGGCGATTTGAACGACAAAGAGCGCGCGCGCTTTCACCCATTTATTTCCGGCTTCAACCCGGTGGACAAGAATGCCGACGCCCATATCGAACGCCTGCTCAAACTCTACCCCGGTTTATGGCAAGGCATTGGCGAGGTCTTCACCCGCCACGACGACCTGACCGCCATCACCTCCGGCGACACGCCACGGGCCAACAACGAGGCCATGGCGCGCGTCTACCACCTGGCGGCCGAACACGATATGCCGGTGCTGCTGCATAGCAACATCACCTCCAAGCGCGAGAAAAACCCGTTGTACCTGGCCGAGGTGGAAGGGCCGCTGCGCAACCATCCACACACTCGCTTCATCTGGGCCCACGCCGGCACGAGCCTGGAGTTGCACCGCCATCAAACCCAGCTGGACTTCGTACGGCCGACGCTGGAACGCATGCTTGAGGCGTACCCCAACTTGTATATCGATCTGTCCTGGAGCGTGCTGAAGCCGTACTTGCTCGACGACAATGGCAAGCCGGACGGCGAGTGGCTGGCGTTGGTGAAACGTTTTCCCGACCGCTTTATGCTGGGCTCCGATGTGGTCGGCAAGTTCGGCAGCATTGGCGAGCAGATGCATGGCTTCGACCCGTTTCTGGACGCCTTGCCAGCGGATGTGGCGCAGAACGTTGCGCGGGATAATTTTTTGAATGTGCTGCCGCGTAAGCTGAAATAAGCCTTCGCTCAGCCTTGCTGAAAACCTGTCATCAGACTGTCATTGCTGCGTCATAAGCTCTCGCGATCCCCAATCAAGGAGCGCGATATGCAAGTCATCCGTATGAGTTCGCTGGCGGCACTGCTGCTGTGTGGTTTGAGCCAAGTGGCCGTAGCCGAAGTGCGCGTGGATGGCCCGGTGGAATTCGGTATTTTCGAAACCTCGGCCAAAGACCTGCAACCTGGCGAGCGCGTACTTACCCGAGCTCAGCAAACCATCCATAACACGGATGTGATTCCGGCCAAGCTAGGCACCAAGTTCGGCATTCGCTATACCCTGGTGAACAAGAAAGCCGACGACACCCCGCTGACCCTGCTGTACCTCACCCCTGGCATTCAGTCGGCCGATGGCCGTCATGACAAGCTGGTGGTCGAGCAGAAACTGGTGGTCGGCGCGCCGCAAGACGTGATGGCCTACGAATTCAGCGAGTACAGCGAAATGGCCAAAGGCGAGTGGCGCTTTATGGTGTTTCAGGGGGACCGCCTGCTGGCGCAAAAATCCTTTACGGTGCAGTAAACCCTTGCGCTCCACCCAGCCCGAGCCGCCACGCGCCTCGGGCTTTTTTGTATTCGTAGGATGGGTAGAGCGCAGCGAAACCCATCGTTACGCGATCGACGGGCTCTACCCATCCTACGGTGCGCGTTAAGCCAAGGCCTCGCCGATTCCCTCGCGCCTGCTAATTTCCTTGCACCGGTTGGCAGCGAGGCAACACTTTGTTACTTTGCCTGCACTATCGTACCAATTGACCATAGGTGCTCATCCACCACGGTGATGCTGCATGGGGGCGATGGAGTTTCTGCTGCGGGCAACACAAGGCGATGTGCACGCCTGCCCACAGCAGCCGAGAGACGAATAAAAACAGGGTGGCCGTAAGCAGCTGCCCGAATAATCTTGGCCGATAAGGAGCGTTGTCGATGAACACACGTGTGTGCTTTTCCAGGTTGAAAGTGCGCCCATGGCAGGCAGGAGCGGCATTGGCGCTGCTGCCATTGTTGGTGGCAGGGACGGTGCAAGGGGCTGAATTCAGCTTCGCCGACAACGAGGTAACCGGCTCGTTGGATACCACCCTTTCTTATGGCTCGATGTGGCGCGTGCAAGGCCGCGACAAGAGCAATATCACCGATATCAACGCCGATGACGGCAACCGCAACTTCGACACGGGCCTGGTTTCCGAAGTCTACAAAGCCACCTCCGACCTGTCGGCCAAGTACCAGAATTACGGCCTGTTCGTGCGCGGCACCGCGTTCTACGACACGCAGATCATGGACAAGCGCAACGACTATTACGGCACCACCGACGGTGTCGAGCGCCCCAGCCAGAACTTCCCCAACGACAACGAATTCACCGAAGACACCCGCCATAACGCCGGTCGCAAGGCGCAGATTCTCGACGCGTATCTGTACGGCAATTGGGATATCTACGAAAAACCGCTGGCCGCCAAGGTCGGTCGCCAGGTCATCAGCTGGGGCGAGGGCGTGTTCTACCGCGGTGGCGTGAACACCGTAAACCCGGTGGATGCGGCCAAATTCCACCTGCCGGGCTCCGAGCTCAAAGAAGTGCTGGTGCCCATGGAAGCGTTCAGCTTCAACGTCGGCCTCACCGACGACCTGTCCATGGAAGCCTTCTACCAGTGGAAATGGAAAGAAACCCAACTGGACCCGGCCGGCACCTATTTCGGTGATACCGACCTGTTCGCCGAAGGCGGCAATACGGCTTACACAACCGAAGCGGCACTGGCGCCGGCCATGGTTGGCTACAACGCCATTCTTGGCCTCGCGCCCGGCCTGCTGGGCCAGGGTCCCAAAGGCGCAAACGCTTACCTGAATCCAGCCACTGGCGTGTTTAAAGTGGCCAATATCGGCAAAGACATCGAAGCCGATGACAGCGGCCAGTTCGGCGTGTCATTCCGCTACATCGCCGAGGAGCTGAACTCCACCGAGTTCGGTTTTTACTTCGTTAACTACCATGCCAAGGAACCGCAGATCGCCATCGACCTGACCCGCTACAACGGTGTGGATTTGACCACCCTGGGCGGTATTGCCGGGCCGGGCGCCG
This sequence comes from Pseudomonas turukhanskensis, assembly GCF_027922365.1. Taxonomy (GTDB): domain Bacteria; phylum Pseudomonadota; class Gammaproteobacteria; order Pseudomonadales; family Pseudomonadaceae; genus Aquipseudomonas; species Aquipseudomonas turukhanskensis. The sequence continues at coordinate 47,189 of NZ_BSFN01000012.1, read as the reverse complement.
GAGCGATTGCCACCCTCGACCTGGCCAGTAACGCCGAAGCACGCCGCGACTATGTGGAAGATATCCGCATGTACGGCTTCAGCTTCAACACCACGGTCGGTGATGCCTCGTTCTCCGGTGAAGTGGCCTACCGGCCGAACGCGCCCATCAGCATTTCCGCCACCGACGACCTGCTAGGCGACCTGCTTACCCAGGGCGTGCTCGGCTCGCCGCTGCTGGACAGCAACGTCGCTGGCGACCAGGCGTGCGCCGCCGTGTCCGGCAAACAACTGTGCCGCTCTTCGCTGTTCGAAAACTACGAGCGCGCCGAGACCTACAACATCTCGCTTTCCACCATCTACAACTTCGGGCCGCTGGTGAGCTTCGACTCGGTGATGGGCGTGGCGGAAATCGCCTCACAACATATCCGTGGCAGCAGCCTGAGCTACACCGCGTTTGATGGCAGCACGCGCAAATTCGCCAGCACCACCGACAAGGCCTATGTCGGCGGCAACAGCGACTCCGACCAGATCAGCCGCGACAGCTACGGCTACACCTTGCTGCTCTCCGGTAGCTGGAACGATGTGTACGCCGGGGTGAAATTGTCCCCGTACGTGGTGTACCAGGACGACTTCCAAGGCAACTCCGACCGTACCGGCAACTTTATCGAAGGGCGCAAGGCGTACACCCTGGGGATGGATGCCAGCTACCTGAACGCTTTCGAAGTAGGGCTGCAGTACACCGAGTACTACGGCGCCGGCCAGAACAACTCGATGCGCGACCGCGACAACGTGTCGTTAAGCGCCAAGTACTCGTTTTGATGCCTGACAGAATTCTGGAGAACCGTGCATGTTGAATAAGAGCTCACTGCTGCTCGCGGCCATTGTGCTGGCCCTGGGCACCACCGATAGCCTGGCCGGCGTTTCCGCGCAGCAAGCCGCCACGCTGAAAACCACCCTGACGCCCTTTGGCGCCGAGAAGGCCGGCAACGCCGCCGGCACCATTCCAGCCTGGACCGGCGGCATGACCCAGGCGCCTGCTGGCTACAAAGGCCCGGGCGCGCACCACGTCGATCCGTTTGCCGGCGAGAAGCCGCAATTCACCATTACCAAGGCCAATCTGGAGCAATACAAAGCCAACCTCACGGCGGGGCAGATCGCGTTGTTCAATGCCTACCCGGAAACCTTCCAGATGCCGGTCTACCCGAGCCACCGCACCGGCTCTGCACCGCAATGGATCTACGACAACACCTTCAACAACGCCACCTCCGCCAAGGTGCTCGACGGCGGTAACGGTTTTGCCGATGCCTATGGCGGCATTCCCTTTCCCATTCCGCAAAGCGGCGTGGAAGCGGTGTGGAACCATATCGTGCGCTACCGCGGCACCTACGTGATCCGCCGCTCCGCCGAGGCCGGCGTGCAGCGCAACGGCCAATACTCGCTGGTGACCTCGCAAGACGAAGCCCTGTTTCGCTTCTACAACCCCAAGAGCAACTACAGCGAACTGAACAACACGCTGTTCTATTACATGACCTTCACCACGGCGCCGGCGCGTCTGGCCGGTAACGGTGCGCTGGTGCAAGAGATGCTCGACCAGGTGAAAGAACCGCGCCAAGCCTGGGGCTACAACCCCGGCCAGCGCCGCGTCCGCCGTGCGCCCACCCTGGCCTACGACACGCCAATCGAAGCCTCCGATGGCCTGAAAACCGCCGATGACACCGACATGTACAACGGTGCGCCGGACCGCTACGACTGGACCCTGGTCGGCAAGAAGGAAATCTACATTCCCTACAACAACTACCTGCTTACCAGCCCCGAGGTGAAATACGAAGACCTGCTCAAGCCTGGCCATATCAACCCCAAATACACCCGTTACGAATTGCACCGGGTGTGGGTGGTGGAAGGCAAGCTGAAGGCCGGCGCACGGCATATCTACTCCAAGCGCACCTTGTTCCTCGACGAAGACAGCTGGGGCGCTGCGGTGGTGGACCAGTATGACGGCCGTGGCGAATTGTGGCGGGTGTCGATGGCCTACCTGAAAAGCTTCTACGAGCTGCCGGCGGTGTGGACCGCGCTGGATACCTTCCATGACCTGCAGGCACGGCGCTATAGCGTGCAATGGCTGGATAACGAAGAACCGGGCACGGCGGACTTCAGCAAGCCGTCGCCGGATGATTCGAACTTCAGCCCGGCGGCGTTGCGGCGCAAGGCGTCCAGATAAGGCTTGAGGTGGCGGCGCCTGGGCGCGTTCCCCTCACCCCAGCCCTCTCCCCTGGGAGAGGGGGCAAACCAAACTCAACGGCTTTTCACCCCTCGCCCGCTTGCGGGAGAGGGGCCGGGGGTGAGGGCCAGCCCAACGCAAATCCCAAAACAACAAGGGCGCCCCGAAGGCGCCCTTGTTGTTTGCGGGTCAGAATCGCAGCTTAAGCCGCGATACTGATCTGCGAGCCCACGCTCGATGCTTCGTAGCCCGACCCAGTCTCATACTGCTTCATCAACGCCTGCACCAGGCTGGCATACAGTGCGTTCTTGTCGCTGTCACTGCTGGTGGTGGAGCTGCTGGAGCTGTCGGTTGCGCTGAGCAGGGTGCTCAGTTCGTCCTTGCTGATGCTGCCATCGCCGTCGGCGTCCAGCTGGCTGAACAGCTCGTCGGTATCGCTACCGCTAGCCGACGGTGGCGGTGGTGGCGGGCCGGCCAGGGACTTGGTTTCGTCCAGGCTGAGGCTGCCGTCTTCGTCGCTGTCGAGCGAGGCGAACAGGGTCGAAATATCGTCGCTGCTCATGCTGTCGCCGATGGCGCTGGTCAGCTCGTCCTGGGTGACGGTGCCGTCACTGTCGCTGTCCAGGCTGGCAAACAACTCTTCGGGGTTGGGGCCACCGGGGCCGCCTGGCGGAGGCGGGGGCGGGGCGAGGGCGGCGGTTTCATCTTCGTCGATGCTGCCGTCGCTGTTGGCATCCAGTTGCGCGAACAGATCGTCAATATCGATCTCGCCCAGGCTGGAATCACTTTCCGTGGCCTTGCTCAACGCCGTCGTCAGTTCGTCTTTGTCTACGCTGCCATCGCTGTTGCTATCGAGCAGCTTGAACAGTTTCTCCTGAGCATCCGTCGACCCACCCACGCAACTGGTAGCACTGCTGCTACTCGAACTGCTGCTACGTGAGCTGGCCGTCGAGCTATAGGAGTAGCTCGAGTAACCGCTGACACCACTTATCATGGGAGTCGCTCCTGTGAAGTTGGAACCCGAAGAGGGTTTCTTCGGTGATGCCAGATTCCGGGGACTGTATGTCGAGGGTGTGTGCAGTTTGTATCTCTACACGTACAAACGTGATGGTTGGTATCGGCGTATGCACCGACGATTCTGGATCCCCGCCTGCGCGGGGATGACGGATGTCTGTGCAAAACTCCCGTCATCCCAGCGAAGGCTGGGATCCAGGTACGCAGATGCAGTGCTAGTACGCCAGAAAAGCGCTATTGGCGCGGCAAACGCAGCACGCAGGTAAGACCACCCCCCTTGGTCTCGCGCAGGGAAATATCGCCGCCCTGACGCTGCGCCGCCTCGCGGGCAATGGTCAGCCCCAGGCCGACGCCGCCGGAGTTGCGGTTGCGCGAGCCTTCGACGCGGAAGAAAGGTTCGAACACGCTTTCACGTTGTTCCGCAGCAATGCCGGGGCCGTGGTCGCACACGTGCACTTCAATAAAGTCGTGGTGGTCGTGCATTTCGATGCGCGCATGGCCGGCATAGCGCAGGGCGTTGTTCAGCAGGTTGCTGATGGCCGAACGCAGGGCCAGCGGCTGTACCCGCAGCGGCGCGCAGTGGCCTTGCAAGGTGACATCGGCGCCCTGGTCCTGGGCGTTTTCGGTCAGCGACTCCACCAGCGCCTGCACGTCGAACCATTGCAAGGCCTCGGTGGCGCGCTGCTCGTGCAGGTAGCGCAGGGTGGCGTCGAGCATGTCGATCATTTCAGCCAGGTCCTGGCCCATGCGTTCACGCAGGTGAGCGTTGGGCACTTGCTCCAGGCGCAATTTAAGCCGCGACAACGGCGTGCGCAGGTCGTGGGAAACGGCGGCCAGCATGCGCCCACGTTGTTTCACCTGCTCGCGGATGCGCTGCTGCATGGTATTGAAGGTGCGTGCGGCTTTGCGCGCCTCCAGTGGGCCTTCTTCGGGCAGGGGCGGGGCATCGAGGTTTTCGCTAAGGCGCTCGGCGGCTTCGGACAGCCGCTGTATCGGCCGGCTCAGCAGCTTGGCGCCGAACCAGCCGGCAATCACCAGGGTGAACATCTGGAACATCAGCGGCACCAACGGGCCACTCAACGGCCCTGGGCCTGGGCCTGGGCGTGGCGGTTGGCGGCCTTCCATGGGCGGCTGGTCTGGGCGCATCTGCTGGCCTTCGGGCCGTGGGCCGGGCATTTCCTGTGCCGGTGGTGGCCCACCCTCCGGCGGCATCGGGCGCGGGCCGCCGTACTGGCTAAACCAGGCAAACGCGAGCAGGTGCGCCAACACGATCGAGAGCAGCAACATGCCGAACAGGCGGGCAAACAGGGTGTCAGCAGACCGCATCAACCAATCTCACGTGCGTCGAACAGATAGCCCTCGCCGCGCACGGTCTTGATCAGGCGCGGCGACTTGGGGTCATCGCCCAGTTTCTGCCGCAGGCGTGACACCAGCAAGTCGATGCTGCGGTCGAACGCTTCGATGGAACGGCCGCGGGCGGCGTCCAGCAATTGCTCGCGGTTCAGCACCCGGCGCGGGCGTTCGAGAAATACCCAGAGCAAGCGGAATTCAGCGTTGGACAACGGCACCACCAAGCCGTCGGGGGCCTGCAGCTGGCGCAATACGCCGTTCAGATGCCAGTCGTCGAAACGAATGCTCGACCGCTCATCGGTGCGCGGCGCATCGCGGTCATCGCGCACCCGGCGCAGGATGCTCTGAATCCGCGCCACCAGCTCGCGGGGTTCGAAAGGCTTGGCCATGTAATCATCGGCGCCCAGTTCCAGACCGATGATGCGGTCGGTGGGCTCGCAGCGCGCGGTGAGCATCAGAATCGGAATATCCGAATTGCTGCGCAGCTCACGGCACAGCTCCAGGCCATCTTCGCCGGGCAGCATAAGGTCGAGAATGATCACATCGAAACGGCTGGCGGCCAGCGCCTTGCGCATGCCGGTGCCATCGCCAACGGCTTCGCTGGCGATGTTGAAACGCGTCAGGTAACCGCTCAGCAGTTCGCGCAGCTCGATATTGTCGTCGACGATCAGCGCGCGTGTAGTTCTTGAGCGGACGTCCCGTTCGTTAAGGGCTTCCATCGGGCGTAGGCTCCGTAATTCGTGGGGCATTGGCAAAGCGGCCGCCATGCTGAGGGGCGGGCGTATCGACAACATGTCGTTAATGTATCCAGCTTGGTACAAAAGCGCAGTGGCGGGAAATTATCGGTCAACTCCCTCTCCCTGAGGGAGAGGGTTGGGGTGAGGGGGATTGGGACGGCGGTGGCCCCAGCCCTCACCCCCGGCCCCTCTCCCGCACGCGGGAGAGGGGTGCAGAGCAGTTGAGTTAGTTTGCCCGGCCCCTCTCGCCTGTCCGCCGACCTAGCGGGAGAGGGGTGAAAAGCCGCTGAGTTTGTTTGGTTTTTTACACCTTCTTTACGCCAACCCTGCGCTCTGCATCTCGCCCCTTTACGCCCCCCATCCCGACAATTCTCCCAAAGCGGCGCGTGCCGTATGACGGAGAAATACCCCATGCATCTTCTGGACGGGTTGTCCCTGCTGTTGGCCAGTGGACTGTTCATTTACCTGCTGGTCGCGCTGCTGCGCGCCGGTCGTGGCTGAGGAGCCGGTAATGGACAGTCATGTGGTGCTATTGCTGGTGGCCTTCTTTGCCTTGGTGCTGTTACCGGCACCCTGGCTTGGGCGTTTTTATTACCGGGTGATGGAGGGCGAGCGTACTTGGCTTTCGCCGCTGCTGCAGCCGGTGGAGCGGTTCAGCTATCGATTTGCCGGGGTGGATGCCCAGCAAGAACAGGATTGGAAAAGTTACACCCTGGCGCTGCTGGCGTTCAACTTCGCCGGTCTGGTGCTGTTGTTCGCGATTCTGATGCTGCAAGGCGTACTGCCGCTCAACCCGCAGAATATGCCGGGCCTGGAGTGGACGCTGGCGCTTAACACCGCCGTCAGTTTTGTCACCAACACCAACTGGCAGGCCTACAGCGGCGAAGCCAGCCTGAGCTACTTCAGCCAGATGGTTGGCCTGGGTGTGCAGAACTTTGTCAGCGCCGCCACTGGCCTCGCGGTTCTGGTCGCGCTGTGCCGCGGCATTTCCCGGCGCTCCAGCCAGACCCTCGGCAACTTCTGGGTCGACCTCACCCGCGGCACCCTCTACGGCCTGCTGCCACTGTGCATTGGTCTGGCGCTGTTTCTGGTGTGGCAGGGCGTACCGCAAACCTTCAGCCATTACCTGGACGCGCTCACCCTGCAAGGCGGCGAACAAAGCCTGCCGCTGGGCCCGGCTGCCAGCCAGATTGCGATCAAGCAACTGGGCACCAACGGCGGCGGTTTCTTCGGCCTGAACTCGGCGCACCCGTTCGAAAACCCGACGGTGTGGAGCAACCTGTTCGAAATGGCGTCCATCCTGCTGATTCCAGCAGCGCTGGTATTCACCTTCGGCCATTACGTCAAAGACCTGCGCCAGAGCCGTGCCATTCTCGCCTGCATGCTGATTCTGCTGGTGCTGGGCGTGGGCGTGACGCTGTACAGCGAGCTGCAACCCAACCCGGCGCTGGCCGGCCTGAACATCGAGCAGAGCGGTTCGCTCGAAGGCAAGGAAAGCCGCTTCGGTATCGGCGCCTCGGCGCTGTGGGCGGTGGCCACCACGGCGGCCTCTAGCGGTTCGGTAAACGCTATGCACGACAGCTTCAGCGCCCTCGGTGGCCTGGTGCCGATGTTCAACATGATGGTCGGTGAGGTGATTTTCGGCGGCGTTGGCGCCGGACTCTACGGCATGTTGTTGTTCGTGCTGATCGCTGTATTCCTCTGCGGCCTGATGGTCGGCCGTACGCCGGAATACCTCGGCAAAAAACTCGAGGCCCGCGAAGTGCGCCTGCTGGTGCTGACCCTTTTGGTCATGCCGCTCGGGGTGCTGGTGCTCGGTGCGCTCACCGCCGCCATGCCGTTCGCCAATGCCTCGGTGAGTAACCCCGGCGCCCACGGCCTGAGCCAGATTCTCTACAACTACACCTCCGGCACCGCCAACAACGGCTCGGGCTTTGGCGGCTTCAGCTCCAATACGCCGTACCACAACCTGATGATCGCGCTGGCCATGTTGCTCGGCCGCTTCGGCTACATCCTGCCGGTGCTGGCCATTGCCGGCAGCCTGGCGGCCAAACGCCGGGTGCCGGTGGGGCAGAACAGCTTCCCCACCCACGGCCCGCTGTTTGTCAGCCTGCTGACCATCACCATCTTGCTGGTGGGTGGTTTGACCTTTCTGCCGGTATTGGCCCTTGGGCCTGTGGCCGAACACCTCAGCCTGCTCGGTCATTAAGAAGGATTTGTCATGAACGCTAAAACCGAAATTCCGGCCGCGCCAACCAAGCCTCGGAGCCAGTGGCAGGCGGCACTGATTCAAGCTTTCGTCAAACTCGACCCGCGCCAACTGGTGCGCTCGCCGGTGATGCTGGTGGTGGAACTCACCGCCATCTTCACCACCGTGCTCTGCGGCTTGCCAGGCCAACCGGTGCCGACCTTTATCGCGGTGCAAATTGCCCTGTGGTTGTGGTTTACCGTGCTCTTTGCCAACTTCGCCGAGGCCCTGGCCGAGGGCCGTGGCAAGGCCCGCGCCGACAGCCTGCGCGCCGGCACCCAGGGCTTGTTCGCCCGCCGTCGCTTGCATAACGGCACCTTCGAAACCGTACCGGCGGCCAGCTTGCGCAAAGGCGAAGTGGTGCGGGTGGAAGTGGGCGAGTTGATTCCTGGCGACGGCGAGGTGATCGAGGGTATTGCCGCCGTAAACGAGGCGGCGATTACCGGGGAATCGGCACCGGTGATTCGCGAGTCCGGCGGCGACCGTTCGGCTGTCACCGGCAACACCCGCGTGGTCTCGGACTGGCTGCTGGTGCGCATCAGTGTCAACCCTGGCGAGTCCACGCTGGACCGCATGATCGCCCTGGTCGAAGGCGCCAAACGGCAGAAAACGCCCAACGAAGTGGCGCTGGATATTCTGCTGATCGGCCTGACCCTGATCTTCTTGCTGGTGGTCGTTACCTTGCAGCCGTTTGCCATTTACTCCGGCGGTGCGTTGCCCCTGGTGTTTCTGGTGGCGCTGCTGGTGACCCTGATTCCCACCACCATCGGCGGCTTGCTGTCGGCCATCGGCATCGCCGGCATGGACCGTCTGGTGCGCCTGAACGTGATTGCCAAATCGGGCCGCGCCGTGGAAGCGGCGGGCGATGTGCATGTGCTGCTGCTGGACAAGACCGGCACCATCACCTTCGGCAACCGTCGCTGCAGTGCGCTGTTCGCAGCGCCAGGCGTCACCGGCAAGGACTTGGCCGAAGGCGCGTTGCTGGCCTCGCTCGCCGATGACACGCCCGAAGGCAAATCCATCGTCGAGTACCTGCGAGGCCTGCACCCCATGCAGGAACCAGCGCGCGATGCCGTGGTAGCCATTCCCTTCAGCGCTGAAACCCGCTTGTCCGGCGTCGACTACAACGGCCGTATCTACCGCAAGGGCGCGGTGGATGCCTTGCTCGCCTTTATCGGCATGCAACGCCGGGAAATGCCGGCGGTGTTGTCGCGCGAAATCGACAAGATCGCCCAGAGCGGCGGTACACCGTTGTTGGTCTGTGCCGACGGCAAATTGCTCGGCGCCATTCACTTGAAAGACGTGGTCAAACCCGGCATCCGCGAACGCTTTGCCGAGCTGCGTCAACTGGGTATTCGCACTGTGATGGTCACCGGCGACAACCCGCTGACTGCCGCCGCCATTGCCGCCGAAGCGGGCGTGGACGACGTGATTGCCGAAGCCACACCGGAGAAAAAACTGGCGCGCATCCGTGCCGAACAGGCTGACGGCAAGATGGTCGCCATGTGTGGCGACGGCGCCAACGATGCTCCGGCACTGGCCCAGGCTGATGTCGGCATGGCCATGAACGACGGCACCCAGGCCGCGCGTGAAGCGGCCAACCTGGTGGACCTGGATTCGGACCCCACCAAGCTGCTGGACGTGGTGCAAGTGGGCAAGGAACTGCTGGTGACCCGTGGCGCGCTCACCACCTTTTCCATCGCCAACGACGTGGCCAAATACTTCGCCATTCTGCCGGCGCTGTTCACCAGCATTTACCCGCAACTGGGCGTGCTCAACGTGATGCACCTGCAGAGCCCGCAGAGCGCGATTCTCTCGGCCATTGTCTTCAATGCCCTGATCATCATCGCCCTGGTGCCTTTGGCGTTGCGCGGTGTGCGTGTGGAAGCAGTGGATGCAGCCAGCCTGTTGCGCCGCAACCTGCTGATTTACGGCCTTGGCGGTCTGGTGGCGCCCTTTATCGGCATCAAGTTGATCGACCTGTTACTGACCAGCCTTGGGCTGGCGTGAGGAGTTGCACATGAACAGTTACTTGCGTCCTGCGGTCAGCCTGATTGCTTTAATGACCGTACTCACCGGTGTGGCTTACCCACTGGCCATTACCGGCGTCGCCCAGTTGGCGTTCAACGACCAGGCCAATGGCAGCCTGATTCACGACAACCAGGGCCACCTGCGTGGCTCCAGCCTGATTGCCCAACCTTTTGACGGCGCGCAGTGGTTTCAATCGCGACCCTCGGCCGGTAGCTTTGCCACCGTTTCCAGCGGCGCCAGCAACCTGGCCCCGAGCAACCCGGCGCTGCGCGAACGGATAGCTGGCGACAGCGAAAAACTCGCGGTAGCCGGGCAGGGCGCGGTGCCGATGGCGCTGGTGACCACCTCCGGCAGCGGCCTGGACCCGGACCTGCCGGTGGCGGCGGCGCAATACCAGATCAGCCGGATTGCGGCGGCGCGCAATATTGATGGGGCAGCGTTGCAACGGTTGATCGAGCAGAACACCCAACGGCCATTGATTGGTCCGGAAGTGGTCAACGTGCTGGCCCTTAATCTCGCGCTGGCAGAACAGCCGCAATAACCGTAGGGTGCGCGATATCGCCAATCCCTCGCCGTCATCCCCGCCTGCGCGGGGATGACGGCGTCAGGGCGCAAATCTATGGAGCAACATGAGCAATAGCGAACGCGCCGACGCCTTACTGGCGCACGTGGATACCCGTAATGGCCGGGGCCGGCTCAAGGTGTTTTTGGGCGCCGCGCCCGGCGTCGGCAAAACCTACGCCATGCTTCAGGCTGCCCAGGCGCAGTTGCGCCAAGGGGTGGACCTGCGCGCCGGGGTGGTGGAAACCCATTCGCGCGCCGAGACCGAAGCGTTGCTGGTCGGCCTGCCGCAACAGCCGCTCAAACGCCTCGATTACCGTGGCATGCAGCTCACCGAGATGGATCTCGACGGCCTGCTGGCCAAGCCGCCCAAGCTGGTGCTGGTGGACGAGCTGGCCCACACCAACGCCCCGGGCAGCCGTCACGCCAAGCGCTGGCAGGATGTGCAAGACCTGCTGGCCGCTGGCATCGACGTTTACACCACCGTCAACGTGCAACACCTCGAAAGCCTCAACGACCAGGTGCAGGCCATCACTGGCGTGCAGGTGCGTGAAACCGTGCCCGACTGGGTGTTGCAGGAGGCTTTCGAGCTGCTGCTGATCGACCTGCCGCCGCGCGAACTGCTGGAACGTCTGCGCGACGGCAAGGTGTATGTGCCCGAGCAGGCCCGTGCCGCCATCGATGCCTTTTTCAGCCAGACCAACCTCACCGCCTTGCGCGAACTGGCCATGCAAACCGCTGCCGCGCGGGTGGATGCCGACCTTAACCTGGGGTACCGCCAACTGGGCCAGGACGCGCCCGCCGTGCGCGGTCGGTTGCTGGTGGGCGTGGATGCCGACGCCCAGGCCGAACGCCTGGTGCGCCACGCCAGTCGGGTGGCCGAGCGCCGGCATTTGCCCTGGAGCCTGGTGCATATCGACACCGGCGCTGCCCGCGACCAGCACGCCCGTGCGTGTTTGCAGGCGGCACAGCAGTTGGCCGAGCGCCTGGGCGGCGAGGTAGTCAGCCTGCGCGCCGGCGAGGTGGCCAAAACCCTGATTCAACATGCCAACGAGCGCCGCGCCAGTCTGATTCTGGTGGGCCGCAGCCGCCAGCGCTGGTTGGGTGCCGGCGTGGCGCAGCGCTTGTTGCGCCATGGCGCCGGCCTGGAAATCAGCGTGCTCGACAGCGAAGCCGAACGCCGCCCGCGTGTACCCCGAGCGCACCATCCGCTGGTGCGCGGGGACTACCTGCTGGCCATTGCCGCCACCGTGGTGGCCACGGGCATTGCCTGGGCGGTGGCCAAGGTGTTGCCGCTGCCCAATATCTCGCTGGTGCTGCTTGCTGCCGTGCTTCTGGTGGCGGTGCGCACCAGTTCCGGGCCGGCGTTGCTGTGTGCGGTGCTGTCGTTTCTGGCCTATGACTTTCTGTTTATTCCGCCGCATTTTTCCCTGGCCATTCACCGCCACGAGGACGTGCTGACGCTGCTGTTTTTTCTGCTGATGGCCGCGCTTACCGGCAACCTGGCGGCGCGCCAACGGCGGCAATTGCGGGTGCTGCGCGACACCCAGAGCGAGACCGCCGCGTTGCTGGAGCTGTCGCGCAAACTCACCGCCGCCACCGACCGCCAGGCCGTGGTATTGGCCGCCAGTCAGCAGTTGGCGAGCTGGAGCGATGTGCAGGTGTGCCTGCTGGGGCGCGGCGCCGACGGCCAGTGGAATGTCGAGGGTGGCGTGGCGCGGCCCCTGAGCGATGCCGAACGCATGGCCGCCGAATGGGCCTGGCAACATGAGCAGGCGGCGGGGCTGGGGACTGACACACTGCCCAGCGGGCGTTGGTGGTGGTGGCCGTTGTCGGGTGAAGAGGGGCCGCTGCTGTTGCTCGGTGTCAGCCCCAACGACGAGCAACCCTTGAGCGTCGAACGCCGCCGTTTGCTCGCCGCCCTCGGCCAGCCATTGGCCCAGGCCCTGGCCCGCGCGCAACTGGCACAAGACCTGGAAGCAGCGCGCCTGCACGGCGAAACCGAGCAACTGCGCAGCGCCTTGCTGGCCTCCGTGTCCCATGACCTGCGCACGCCACTGACCGCCATGCGTGGCGCTATCGACAGCCTGTTGACCCTCGATGGTCAACTGCCCCACGCCGACCGCATTGAATTGCTGGAAAGCACCCGCGACGAGGCCGAGCGGCTGGACCGCTATATCCAGAACCTGCTGGACATGACCCGCCTTGGCCACGGCGGCCTCAAGCTGGCGCGCGACTGGGTGGCGCCGGTGGACATCGTCGCCAGCGCCCTGCAACGCCTGCGCCCGTTGCTGGCGCCGCTGAATGTGGAAACCCGGGTGCCGAGTGAGCTGCCGTTGCTTTACGTACATGCCGCGCTGATCGAGCAGGCGCTGATCAACGTATTGGAAAACGCCGCGCGTTTCTCGCCGGCCCAGGGGCGCTTGCGGGTGGCGGTGGAGAGTGACGACGCTGAGTTGCGCATTGTCGTCAGCGACCAGGGCCCCGGTATTCCCGAGGCCGAGCGGGCGAAGATTTTCGATATGTTTTACACCGCCGCTCGCGGCGACCGGGGCGGGCATGGCACCGGTCTGGGCCTGGCCATCTGCCAGGGCATGCTCGGTGCCCATGGTGGCCGCGTGACCGTGGGCGAAGGTCTGGATGGGCGCGGCGCCAGCTTGACTCTACACTTGCCCCTGCACCCGCAACCGCCAGCCGATACCGACCCGCTATGACCAGCAACGCCGCCACCATTTTACTGATCGACGACGAGCCGCAGATTCGCAAATTCCTGCGCATCAGCCTCGCCGCGCAAGGCTACAAAGTGCTTGAGGCCGCCACCGGCAGTGAGGGCCTGGCGCAGGCCGCGCTGGCCAAGCCGGACTTGCTGGTGCTCGACCTGGGGTTGCCGGACATGGACGGCCAGCAGGTGCTCGCCGAGGTGCGTGAGTGGTCGCAGGTGCCGGTGCTGGTGCTGTCGGTGCGTGCCGGTGAAGGGGAGAAGGTCAAGGCGTTGGATAACGGCGCCAACGACTATGTCACCAAGCCCTTTGGCATTCAGGAATTCCTCGCGCGGGTGCGGGCGTTGTTACGCCAGGGCCAGGTAGGGGAGAGCGCTCCGGCCTCGGTGAGTGTTGGGGCGTTGACCGTCGATTTTGCCTTCCGGCGCGTGACGGTGGACGGCCAGGACGTAAGCCTGACGCGCAAGGAATACGCGGTGCTGGCGCAACTGGCACAGCATGCCGGGCGCGTGGTCACGCAGCAGCAACTGCTCAAGGATATCTGGGGGCCGACGCATGTGGAGGACACCCACTATCTGCGGGTGGTGGTAGGGCACTTGCGCGGCAAGTTGGGCGACGATCCGTCGCAGCCGAGGTTTATCACCACCGAGGCGGGTGTCGGCTACCGGCTGAAATCCTAGGCAGAACTGCCTGGGCTTTGCACACCGTTGCGTATGCCGGGTGATCGCCGGGTGCGCGGAGCACACCCTACGAAAGCCGGATCAAGCGCGGTTTTGCTCTTGTAGGGTGTGCTGTGCGCACCGTTGCGTACGCGGGGTGATCGCTGGTGCGCGGAGCACACCCTACGAAAGCCGGATCAAGCGCGGTTTTGCTCTTGTAGGGTGTGCTGTGCGCACCGTTGCGTACGCGGGGTGATCGCTGGTGCGCGGAGCACACCCTACGAAAGCCGGATCAAGCGCGGTTTTGCTCTTGTAGGGTGTGCTGTGCGCACCGTTGCGTAAGCGGGGTGATCGCTGGTGCGCGGAGCACACCCTACGAAAGCCAGATCAAGCGCACCGTTGCGTGCGCGGGGTGAGCACACGTATGAAAGTAAATCAGCGTTCGCGCATGGCTTCGGAGCGCGCTTTCAGTACGGGCTTGAGCAGGTAGTCCAGCACGCTCTTGTGCCCGGTCACAATGCCGACGTTGGCCACCATCCCCGGAATGATCAGCAATGGATGCTCATCAGTGCCCAGGTGATTTCGGTCGGTCCGCACCTGAATCAGGTAAAAACTGTTGCCCTTGTCGTCGGTTACCGTATCCGCCGAAATCAGCTCCAGCTTGGCCTTTAGCCCACCGTAAATCGTGTAGTCGTACGCGGTGAATTTCACCATCGCGCTTTGCCCTGGGTGCAGGAACGCCACGTCTTGCGGGCGCACTTTGGCTTCGATCAGCAGGTTGTCTTCCAGTGGCACAATTTCTAGCATGTCGCTGCCCGGCTGCACCACGCCGCCGATGGTGTTGATCTTCAGGGTCTTGATAATGCCGTGCACGGGAGAGGTCACCGTGGTACGGCTTACGCGGTCATCAATGGCCACGCTGGTGGCGGTAATTTTCTGCAGCTCGGTGCGTTTTTCGTTTAGCTCTTTCGAAGCGTCGGAACGAAACGCCAGGTCCGATTCCTGCATTTTGCTTTTGATTTCGTCGATGGCCGCTTCGGCGCGCGGAATCGCCAGGGTGGTGGAGTTCAACGAGCCACGAATTTCCACGGCACTGCGGCGCAAACGGAGGATTTCCACCGGGGAAATGGCGCCAGTGCCCACCAGCGGTTCGGACATATTCAGCTCTTGTTGCAGCAACCCCAGGCTGGAGCGGTACTGCTCGACCTTGGAGCGGAACTCCGCCAGTTCCTGGGTCTTTTGCCGCAGCTGTTCGTTGAGGGTGCGCTGCTCGCTTTCCAGGTGTTTTTTGCGCGAGCTGTACAGGGCCAGTTCGTCAGCGGCCAGTTGCGGGGCCTTTTCCAGAATGTCGGGGGAGAGCTGCATGGGCCGCCCTTCGGCTTCGGCTGACAGGCGTTCTACCCGTGCCACCAGGGCGGTGCGGTCGGCTTCGGTTTCGCCGCGGTTGGAGAGAAAACGGGTGTCGTCCAGGCGCATCAGTTTGTCGCCCTTGTTCACCATCTGCCCTTCACGCACGAAGATCTCGGTGACGATGCCGCCTTCCAGGTTTTGAATCACCTGCACTTTGCTCGACGGAATGGCTTTGCCCTCGCCGGTGGTCACTTCATCGAGCACGGCAAAGTTGGCCCAACCAAGCGCCGTGAGCAGCAGGGCACAGGTCACCCACAAGGTAATGCGCGAGAGCCAGGGCGAGTCTTCGCGCACGGTGCCTTCGACCTCGGGCATAAACTCGGTGTCTTGTTTTTTCTGCCGCAGGCTTTGGAAGTAGCCGCGTGGGGGTTGGCTCAGGTCCATGGTTTTTCCGTTGAACAGTCGTTACGTGAACATCACACCGAGGCCTGGCCAATGCGGCCTTTGCGCAGGGCGTCGATGACGGCATCTTTGGGCCCGTCGGCCATCACCTGGCCGTTGTCGAGCACGATCAGGCGGTCTACCAGGCTGAGCATGGACGTGCGGTGGGTAATCAGCAGCACGGTCTTGCCCTGAATCCAGGGTTGCAGCTTGGCTTTGAGGGCTTCTTCGCTGGCGTTGTCCATGGCGCTGGTGGGCTCGTCGAGCACCAGTATCGGTGGGTCCAGCAGCAGCGCTCGGGCCAGCAGCACGGCTTGCCGTTGCCCGCCGGAGAGCAGTTGGCCGCGCTCGCCCACCGGGCGTTCGAAGCCTTGCGGGTGCTGGCGGGCCAGCTCGCTGACACCTGTCATTTCGGCCACTTCAAGCATGCGCGCATCGCTGACGTAACGTGCGCCCAGGGTCAGGTTGTCGCGCAGGCTGCCCGAGAGCAGTGGCAGGTCGTGGGCGACGTAGCCGATCTGGTGGCGCAGGTCGGCTACATCGAGTTGCCGCAGGTCCAGCCCGTCGAGCAGCAGCTGGCCTTCTTCGGGGGTGTAAAAACCCATGATCAGCCGCGCCAGGGTGCTTTTACCCGAGCCGCTGCGGCCGATGATGCCGATGCGTTCACCGGCCTGCATATGCAGGCTCGCACCCACCAACGCCGGCCCGCTGGCGCCGGGGTAGGTAAAGCTGACCTTGTGCATGTCCAGCGCGCCTTTGAGCTGGGTGCGCTCCAAGGGACGCTGTCTGGCTTGGCGTTCCTGGGGCATGGCCATCATGGCGTCGGTGCTGCGCATGGTGATCTGCGCTTGTTGGTAGCGGGTGATCAGCCCGGCGATCTGCCCCAGCGGTGCCATCACCCGGCTGCCCAGCATGTACGAGGCCACCAGGGCGCCGACACTGAGGTTGCCGTCGATGATGAGGTACACGCCGGCAATGATGGTGGCCATGCCGGAGAACTGCTGCAGAAACAGCGTGCCGTTGGTGGCCAGCGCCGACAGGTTGCGCGCATGGGCGTCAAGGCGGGTAAGGGCGCCGTGGGTGGTTTCCCATTTGTGCTGGCGCTCGCTTTCGGCGCCGCAGGCTTTCAGGGTTTCCAGGCCGCTCAGGGTTTCGATCAGCAGGGCCTGGCGTTCGGCGCCAAGGGCCAGGCTTTTCTGCACGGTGTCGCGCAGCCGTGACTGGATGATAAAGGCAAAGCCGATGGTAATGGGAAAGGCCAGCAGCGGGATGACCACGATCCAGCCGCCCAGCAAACCGATGACCACAATCATCAGCAAGGCAAAGGGCAGGTCGATGATGCTGGTGAGGGTCACGGCGGTGAGAAATTCACGCAGGCCCTGGAAGTCGTGAATGCTCTGGGCAAAGCCGCCGATGCTCGCTGGCCGGGCGACCATGGACATGCCGGTGATCCGTTCGAACAAGGTGGCCGAAAGCACCACGTCGGTTTTTTTACCGGCCACATCCAGCAGGTGCGAGCGCAGTACCCGCAGCAGCAACTCGAAGAGGGTGCCCAGCAGCAGGCCGATGGACAGTACCCACAAGGTGGCGGTGGCCTGGTTGGGCACCACGCGGTCGTAGGTTTGCATCACAAACAGCGGCACCATCATGCCCAGCAGGTTGATCAGCAGGCTGGCGAGCACCGCGTCTGCGTACAGCCAGCGCGACAGCTTCAGGGTGTCGCGAAACCAGGCCTCAACCCTGGGCACCAGCGGCGTGCGCAGGTCTTCGAGTTCGTGGCGGGGGCGGGCGAACAGCGCCTGGCCGGCGTATTCGTTTTGCAGTTGTTCGCGGCTGACCCATTGCTCGCCGCCTTCGGCTTCGCTGGGCAAAATCAGCGCTTTGTTGTCGGGGCCCCACTCGCGCAGCACGGCGCAGCGCCCGCCTTTGAACAGCAGCAGCACCGGCAGGTTGAGTGCGGAAATGGCATTGAGGTCACGGCGCAGCAAACGTGCTTGCAGGCCGGCACGGGCGGCGGCGCGTGGCAGCAAATCGGGGCTCAAACGTTGTTCGGGCAGCGGCAGGCCAGCACTCAGGCTGCCTCGGCTGGCGGAGGTGTTATGCAAACTGCAGAGAATCAGCAACCCGTCGAGCAACGGGTCGTCGTGGTCTAAGCGCGGGTCGCCGGTGGGCCCGGTCCTTTCCATGGTGGTCACAGTCTCGCTACTCCTGATTCAGACCTTGAGAACTCGG
The DNA here is from genome assembly GCF_027922365.1 of Pseudomonas turukhanskensis. Taxonomy (GTDB): domain Bacteria; phylum Pseudomonadota; class Gammaproteobacteria; order Pseudomonadales; family Pseudomonadaceae; genus Aquipseudomonas; species Aquipseudomonas turukhanskensis. The sequence continues at coordinate 29,647 of NZ_BSFN01000012.1, read as the reverse complement.
CTGACTGCTGTGTGAACACGCCTTTGTGGACGCGTTCACACAATCTTTTTGCCGGACTTCTACGTCGGGGCTGATACCGCTCGATGCGCTCCATACGCCGCTGGCGGAAACAGGTGTACGCCACGCCATTCTGGATCCCACCTTGGCGCAGATGAATAGGAAGTCCTAAACGACCCCGTTATCTGCGCCAAGGCGGTGGTCCGACAAATCGGAATCCAATTCTGCGCGTGCGTACCCGCTTCGTCGGGAGGTGTGCGCACCTGCTTTCACTACTTCATCGACGGCAGCTGTGCAGCACTTTTCACTTCGCTCAGGGCAGTGGCTTCGATGGGCAGCACGGTGCCTTGCTGACGCAACAGCTCGCCCATGGCCGATTGCAGGCGGTACATCGAAAATTCTTCGGTGTAGCGCACCTCGGTGTAGCGGCGGTTGGCGGTGAACAGCTCGTTTTCGCTGTCGAGCAAATCGAGCAGGGTGCGTTGGCCGAGGCCGAACTGGTCTTGGTAGGCCATGCGTACGCGCTTGGTGTAGTCGGCGTAATCACGTGCCATCGGCGTTTGCAGGCGGGCGTTGCGCAGGGCGTTCCAGGCCAGGGTGACGTTCTCGTTAATCTGGCGCAGGGCGTTGTTGCGGATGTCCATGGCCTGGTTGATCTGGTAGGCGGTGGACTGCAAGTTGGCTTTGTCGCGGCCGCCGTTGAGCAGGTTGTAGGTCATCACCACACCGGCGCGCCAGTTGTTGTCGTGGCCTTCTTCGCCGGCGGTGTTGTTGTTGGCGTTGGCGGCCAACTCTGCATCCAGGCGCGGGTAGAAGGGCGACTTGGCCACCTCATATTGTTTCTCGGCGGCGATCACGTCGGCTTGCGCCGATTTCAGTAGCGGGTTGTTATCGACCACACGCTGGCGAGCTTCGTTGACGTCTTCGGGAATCTGCCCCTTGATCGACGCCGGCGCTTCCAGCTCATCGGCCGGACGGCCGACGGCGCTGAGGAAGTTGGCTTCAGCGTCCTGCAGGTTCACTTCTTCGGTGTACAGGTTGTTGGCCGCCAGGGCCAGACGCGCGGCGGACTGGTCGGAGTCAGCGTTGCTGCCCACACCGCGCTGGCTGCGCAGGTTGATCTGGTCGCCCATACGTTGGTGGGCCTGCAGGTTGTTTTTCGCCAGCGCCACCATCTCCCGACGCTTCAGCACTTCCAGGTACACCTCGACGGTGCGCAGCGCCAGGTCTTCACCGGTTCCCTGAATGTAATACGAACGCGAGTTGACCACCGCTTCGGTGCGCGCCACTTCGTTGGGCGTATTAAAACCGTCGAAGATCATTTGCCGCAGTCGTAACTGAGAGGTGCCGTAGTCCAGCTGCTCTTTGTCATGACTGCCGTTGCCGCGTGCGCGGGTAGTCGGGCTGTCGGTTTCTTCACGGCCATAACCGCCGATCAGATCAACCACCGGGAAATAGCCGCCGTGGGCAACGCCCACCTGCTCTTTACTGGCGCGGCGGTCGTTGATGCTGGCTTGCAGCTCTGGGTGGGTGTCGATGGTGCTTTGGATGGCTTCGGACAGGCTCATTGCCTGCGCTTGGGCGCAGAACAAGGCCAGCAGCACGCTACTCCATAGGGGCGATAGTGCAGGCATGGGTACTTCTCCAGGTGTGTGTACGTTGTGTTGGTATGCCAATAAATTGGCTTATGCGCCTACTAGACCGTTTCAGGCTTGTAACATTCCAGCTAAGAACATCTTTTGACAGACCTAAGAAATTTTTGGAACAAGTCTTATGAATAAACAATCTTATGCAAGATGTGAGAACGGGCACATTGTTTTTGCCTACAAGTCACGTTTCGCGGGGTCTTTGGCTTCGACGGGGCTTGTCAAGTATGGCCAATTGCTGTTTTAGAGCGTTTGGAACGGGGTGAATACTGCTGTGCAGTTTGAGCAGGCTAGGGCGATATTTTTTTGACGTCATGGCTTTTTGATGTAATTCATCACTGCCTAACTTTCGGCGTGTTTACGGTATTCCTCAGGTTTTGAAAGGCTGTTGGCCCTTTTGAAAATGCGTGTCGACGGTCGTTGGCAGCAGTACCGAGGAAGGAATCATGGCTACGTTGATTGGTGTCGTCAGTAAAACTATCGGCGAGGTCTTTGCGGTAGCGAGCGATGGATCGCGACGTCAACTCACCGAAGGTGATCGAGTGTTTGCCGGCGATCAGCTGGTAACCGGTCATGAGGGTGCAGTGGCGGTCGCCTTGACCAATGGCCAGGAATTGACCCTTGGCCGTGAAAGCAGCTTGACCCTCGACGGCTCGATGCTGGCCCAGACCGGCAGCGGCGAAAGTGCGCCGCCCGACGCGACCGACACTCCCCCGGCCAACGGCAACGAAGCCGCGCCCACCGACCAGCAACTGACTGATGTCGAACAACTGCAAGCCGCCATCGAGGCCGGTGCCGACCCAACCCAAGCCGGTGAAGCGACTGCCGCAGGCCCAGGTGCCGGCACCGGTGGCGGCCCAGGCGGCGCCGGGGGTGGCCGCTCATTTGTGCTGCTGTCGGAAACAGCCGGTTCTGTTGCGCCGGAAATCGGTTTCCCCACCGAAGGCCTGATTCGCGGCCCTGAATTTCCTGAACCCGAAGCCGGTCGGCCCGATATCAACGTGGCGGCCGCCGACCCTGCGCCGGATGCCGGCAATGTCACCATTGACCTGGACGAAGACAGCGACTTGCCGGGCAGCCTCGAAGGCAGCCCGTACGGCGATGACCAGCCCGGCGTGCCAGCCTCGCTGACCGGCAACCTCGGCTACAGCTTTGGCGCCGATGGCCCTGGCGGGTTTTCCTGGAATGCCGTGGATTTGTCCGGCCTCACCTCACACGGTCTGGCGCTGGTCGCGGTGATCAGCGCCGACGGCACCACTCTTACAGCCCACCAGGGCAGCGCAGATGGTCCCGTGGTGTTTACCGCCACCAACACCAATCCGCTGACCGGCGATTTCAGTTTTGAAGTTCAACTGCCGCTGGATCACCCCGTGGCGGGCGCCGAAGACACCCTGAATCTGCAACTTGGCTACACCATCACCGACGGAAACGGCACGCCATCGGGCGGCACCCTGACGGTCAACGTCAACGACGACAGCCCCGAGCTGGTGACCTTCGAGGGCGAAGGCAATGGCGACGGCCCGGCCGTGCAGGCCTTCCCCCATGTGGGCGGCACCGTGCACGAAGATGCGCTTACCCAGGCACCGTCAGGCGAGGGCCCGACTCTCGCGGCGCTGCCTGCTCAGCCACCCCTGAATGCCCCCTACGAGGGCAACAACGAAGACAGCGACCCGCAAGGCGCCGACAACGACCCGGCGCAAACCGTGCATGCGGGCATTGAAGCCGGCCCTGGCTCGCTGACCAGCCTGGTGAATTTCGGTGCCGATGGCATCGGCTCGTTTGGCCTGGTGGGAACCGAGGATGCCAACGCCCTGATGCAGGCCCAGGGCCTGACCTCGGGCGGCGTGGCACTCACCTATACCGTGGAGGCCGCCGCCGACGGCAGCTACACCACACTGACCGCCAGCGGCCCCGGCTATGACGTGTTCACCCTGCAAGTAGGGGCCGATGGCAGCTTCAGTTTCACCTTGCAAGGCCCGCTTGATCACTTGAATGCCGATGGCAACGACGGTGAACTGCTAGGCAACGGCGAGGTGGTGGGTATCGACTTTACCCACCTGCTGACCGCCACCGATTTCGACGGCGACCCGGTGGTAGGTTTCGGCCAGGCCACTGGCCTGTTCACCATCGATGTTGAAGACGATGTGCCCAGCGTGGGTAATACCAAGGTCAGCGGGCTGGATGAAGACGGCCTCTCTGGTGGCATCCCCGGCGGCCCCGGCGATGCCGATGGCGCCGCTACCTCCGTGAGCGGCAACCTCGACTACGCCGCCGGCGGCGATGGCCTGCAAAGCGTTGCCTTGAGCGGCCCCACCACTCTGGGTGGCGAAAGCGTCACCTCGACCTGGGATGCCAGCACCAACACCCTTACCATCAGCTCCGCCCGCGGCTCGCTGGTGACAGTAGAGCTCACCAACCCCGCTACCGGCGCTTACACCGTCACCCTGTTGCAACCGCTGATTCATGAAGCGTTGGATACCGAAGACGACATCACCCTCAACGTTGGCATTACCGTCACCGATGGCGACAACGACCAGGCCAGCGGCACCCTGACCGTCAACATCAACGATGACAGCCCGACCATCAGCGTCAGCAATAGCGCCGTGGGCAGCCTGGTAGTGGATGACAGCAACCTGGGCGTCGATGGCCACGCCAACTACAGCAGCAACTTCACCGTTAACTTTGGTGCCGATGGCGCCGGCAGCACCACCTACCGCCTGACCTCGGCGGCCGATGGCACCAACAGCGGCTTGAAAGACTCGGCCAGCGGCAACGATATCTTCCTGTACAAAGTGGGCGATGACATCGTCGGCAAGGTGGGCGGCGCCGCCGGCGCCACCTCGTTTGTGGTGTCCATCAACAGCGCCACGGGCGAGGTGACCCTCGACCAGCAACTGGCGATTATCCATAGCCCCGATACCGGACCGGATCAGGCCACGGGCCTGGCGGGCGATCTGATCAAGGTCACTGCCACCATCACCGACAGCGACGGCGATAGCAGCAGCGCCAGCCTCGACCTGGGTAACGCCATCAGCTTCCACGATGACGGCCCCAGTACCTCCGGCAATGCCTTGGTACTACTCGATGACGACGCCCTGGCCAACGGCATTGCCGGTGGCGTGAACGACGATGCCGATGCTCAGAATGTCAGCGGCACCCTGGCGCATAACTATGGCGCCGATGGTGAAGGCTCCATCCAGTGGCTCACCACCGGTGCGCCGGCCGGCTTTACCTACCAGACTTCGGGCACCGACCTGCTGGTGCAACAGGGCGGCACCACGGTGATGACCGTGAGCCTCAACAGCAGTACCGGCGAGTACAACGTGGTGCAGAACGCGCCCATTGACCACGCCAACGCCGACAACGAAAACAACCAGGAATTTACCTTCAACTACCAGGTGACCGACAAGGACGGCGACGAGGCCAATGGCACCTTGCAAGTGAATGTGGACGACGACACCCCGGTCGCGCAAAACGATGTGGCCAACCTGCAAGTGGGCCAGGGGCAAAGCTTCAACACCGTGTTTGTGCTGGATTTCAGCGGCAGCATCAGCAACAGCGAACTGAACCAGATGCTGGTGGGCGTGAAAGCCGCGGCCCAGGCGCTGTTCACCGGCACCACCGGCGATGTGCATGCGCAGATCGTGCTGTTCTCCGGCGATGCGCAGTCGTACCCGACCTTCGATAACTACGCCGACTTTGCCGCGCAGATCGACGCCATCAATCCCAGCACCGGTGGCATCCGGCCGTACGAAGGCAATACCGATTTCACCGAGGCCGTGCACCAGGTGGTCACCGATTTCACCCCGATTGCCGGGGCCAGTAATCAGGTGTTCTTTATCAGTGACGGTAACCCCAACGAGAACACCGGCACCGGCGGCAATTCGCTGAGTGATGCCGGCGCCATCGAGTGGAACAATTTCATCGATAGCAACCACATCAACGTCACCACCATTGGTGTCGGCAATGGCGTCGACACCACCCACCTGCAACAGGTGGATCTGGACGGCAGCGGCACGCCGATTCTGGTGGACGACTTTGGCGATCTGGTGGATACCCTGCTGGATCAGGTAAGCGGTTTCGTCAACGGCAACGTGCTCAACGGCAGCGATGGCGTGGCGGGCACCAGCGACGATGACGGTTATGGCGCGGACGGCGCAGGACATATCCAGTCCATTCAGGTGGGCGGCGTGACCTATGTCTGGGACGGCGTGAACACCATCGACCCGAGCAGTGGCGCCAACTTCAGCGGCAGCCAGTTGAACAGCATCACCACCCCCGGCGGCGGTAGCTTCTCGTTCAACTTCGCCACCGGTGCATGGAGCTACAGCGCCCCGGATTCGGTGAACGGCGACAAGGTGGAAACCTTCCAGTACACCATCGTCGACCACGACGGCGACCCATCCTCGGCCACCCTCACGGTGTACGTGGAAGACACCTCGCCGGTGGTGGCCACCGTCGATGAAGATGAACTGGCCGGCGGCATCACCGATAACGACGCGTTCACCACCATCGCTACTGGCAGCGTCAGCGACCTGAGTGCGGCCGGCAGCGGCGCGCAGTTCAGCCTCAGCACCAACACCGGCAGCCTGCCGGCCGCCACCTCCCATGGCGTGGCGCTGGTGTACAGCGTAGTGGGCGATACCCTCACCGCCACAGCCGGCCCGAGCGGCCCGCAGGTATTCACCCTGCAGGTTGAAAGCAACGGCGATTACACCTTTACCCTCAAAGGCCCGCTGGATCACCCGGTGAGCAATGGCGATGACAACGAACAGCTGACCCTGGATTTCGCCAGCATTCTGCAAGCCACCAATGGCGTTAATCCGCTACCACTGGCCGGTGGCTTCCTGGTCAATATCGAAGACGACGTACCGACCATTGCCGCCGGCAATGCGACCCCGGCTGCGCTGCAGGTGGATGAGACCAATCTGCTGGTCAACGCCAGCCATGACTTCTCCGGCTCGTTCACCGGCCAGCACGGCGCCGACGCTGCAGGCACCACCACCTACAGCCTGAATGTCAGCAGCGCAGGCGCCAACAGCGGCCTGAAAGACAGCGGCACCGGCGCGGATATCCTGCTGTACAAAGAGGGCAATACCGTAGTCGGCAAGGCGGGCGGCCTGACCGTGTTCACCCTGAGTGTGGATGGCGATGGCGTGGTTACCCTGGATCAGCAACGCCCGATCCTGCACAGCCCGGATACAGGCGTCGATCAGGCGGCCTCCCTCAGCGCCGCCAATCTGGTGCAACTGACCGCCACCATCACCGACTACGACGGCGACCACAGCAGCGCCACGCTGAACCTGGGCAACGCCATCAGCTTCAAAGACGACGGCCCCAGTGTTACCAGCAACAGTACGGCGTTCATCGATGACGATACCTTGCCCAATGGCAACGCCAGCGGCATTGGTGATGATGCCGACGGGGTAAATACCACCGGTACCCTGGCCCACAGCTATGGTGCCGACGGCGCCGGGTCTATCCAGTGGCTAACCACGGGTGCACCGAGCGGTTTCACCTACGACACCTCACCCAGCGGCGCACTGCTGATCAAGCAGGGCGGCACAACGGTGGTCACCGTAGCGCTGAACAACAGCACCGGCGCCTACACCGTGACGCAGAACGCGCCGATTGATCACCCCGATGGCGGAGCGGAAAACAACCAGTCATTCATCCTGGGCTATCAGGTGAGCGACAAGGACGGCGACAAGGCCATCGGCACGCTGAGCATCAACGTTGACGACGACACCCCGCTGGCCAAAGGCGACCAGGCCTATGTGCAGGTGGCGCCAGCGCAGAGCTTTAACACCGCGTTTGTGCTCGACTTCAGCGGCAGCATCGACAACGGCGAGCTGAACCAGATGCTGGTGGCGGTGAAAGCGGCGGCCCAGGCACTGTTTGCTGCCACCACGGGCGACGTGCACGCGCAGATCGTGGTGTTCTCCAGCGACGCGCAGTCCTACCCGACCTTCGACAACTACGCCGACTTCGCGGCCAAGATCGACGCCCTCAACCCGGCCACCGGCGGCACACGGCCGTTTGACGGCAACACCGACTTCACCGATGCGGTGCACCAGGTCGTTACTGATTTCACCCCGATTCCCGGGGCTAGCAACCAAGTGTTCTTTATCAGTGACGGCAACCCCAACCAGAACACCGGTAGCGGCGGCAATTCTCTGAGCGATGCCGGCGCCATCGAGTGGAACAACTTCGTCGACAGCAACCACATCAACGTCACCACCATCGGTGTCGGCAATGGCATCGATACCGCGCACCTGCAACAGGTGGATCTGGACGGTAGCGGTGCACCGATTCTGGTGGGCGACTTTGCCGATCTGGTGGACACCTTGGTGGGGCAGGTGGCCGGTGTGGTGAACGGCAATGTGCTGCTGGGCAACAACAATGCGGTGGGCGGTGGCGATGACGACGGCTATGGCGCTGACGGCCCTGGTCATATCCAGTCGATTCAGGTCGATGGCGTGACCTACACCTGGGACGGGGTAAACACCATCGACCCAAGTGGCGCCGGCGCAAACATCAGCGGCAACTCGCTGAGCAATATCACCACCGCGCTGGGCGGCACGCTGTCGTTCAACTTCAGCACCGGCGGCTGGACTTACACCGCGCCACCTTCGGTTACCGGTGACCAGGTGGAAAGTTTTACCTACACCATCATCGACCATGACGGCGACCCGTCATCGGCCACACTGACCGTGTACGTCGAAGACGCCAGCCCAGTCATCGGTCGGGTGGACGAAGACGAAGTGGCCAACGGCATCACCGATGGCGATACGGTGAACACCATCGCCACCGGCAATGTCGGTGACCTGGTGTCTGGCCCGGCGACCGCGCAGTTCAGCCTGCTGACCAACACCAGCGGCCTGACGGCGGCCACTTCCCACGGCACGGCGCTGGTATACAGCGTGTCGGGTGACACACTGACAGCCAAAGCGGGCGCCAGCGGACCTGAGGTGTTTACGCTGAAGGTGGAAAGCGACGGCGATTACACCTTTACCCTGAAGGGGCCGCTGGATCACCCAACCGGCAATGGCGACGACAACGAACTGCTGACGCTGAACTTCGCCAGTATTCTCAAGGCCACCGACGGCGCCAGTAATCCTTTGGCCCTGGCCGGCGGGTTCCTGATTCAAGTCGAAGACGACGTACCAGTGGTTGGCCTGGCCACCACGCCGGTTCCTACTCTGCAGGTGGACGAAACCAACCTGGCCGGCAATGCCACCGCGAGCTTCGCCAACGCCTTCACCGGCGGTTCCGGCGCCGATGTCGGCGGAGCCACCACATACAGCCTCACTGTCAGTGCAGCCGGGGTCAGCAGTGGCCTGAAAGACACCGCCACGGGCAACGACATCCTGCTCTACAAAGTGGGCAACGATATTGTCGGACGGGTGGGCACCAGCGGTGCGACCTCCTTTGTGGTGTCGGTGGATGCCTCAGGCAACGTGACGCTCGACCAGCGCCTGGCGATTTCCCACAGCCCTGACAGTGGGCCAGACCAGGTCGCCGGGCTGGGCGGCGCCAGCATTATTCAACTCACCGCCACCCGCACAGACTATGACGGCGACCACAGCAGTGCGACCCTCAATCTGGGTAGCGCCATCAGCTTCAAAGATGACGCCCCGAGCATCAGCCTGACCAATGCCACGCTGGGCAGCTTGCAGGTAGATGAAACCAACCTGGCCGGCAACGCCACTGCCAACTTCGCCAGCTCCTTCAGCGCCTCAGGTGGCGCCGATGGGGTGGCCAGTACCAGCTACAGCTTGAAGGTGAGCGCGGCGGGTGTGGACAGCGGCCTGGATGATTCAGCCACTGGCCAGAACATTCTGCTGAGCAACGAGGGCGGGGTGATTGTCGGGCGCACAGCGGGTAGCAACGAGCTGGTGTTCAGTGTGTCGGTCAACAGCAGCACCGGTGCGGTGACACTGGATCAGGTGCGTTCCATCTTGCATAGCCCGGATACCGGCCCGGATCAGGCCATTGGCCTGGCCGCCAGTAACCTGGTGCAACTGACTGCCACGGTAACCGACAAGGACGGTGACACCGCCACCTCGACCCTCAATCTGGGCGGCGCCATCAGCTTCAAAGACGATGCGCCAAGCATAAGCGCCGGTACGGCGGTCGCCGATTCCCTGCAAGTGGATGAAAGCAACCTGGCTAGCAACGCGACAGCGAATTTCGCCAGCTCGTTTACAGCCGCAGGCGGCGCCGACGGCATTGCCAGCACCAGCTACAGCCTTAAAGTCAGCGCGGCGGGTGTGGACAGTGGCTTGGATGATTCGGCCACCGGCCAGAATGTGCTGCTAAGCAACGAGGGCGGGGTGATTGTCGGCCGTACCGCCAGCAGCAATGAGTTGGTGTTTAGCGTGTCGGTCAACAGCACCACCGGTGCGGTGACCCTCGACCAGGCGCGCGCTGTGCTGCATTCCCCCAACACCGGAGTCGATCAGGAAGTTAGCCTGAGCGCTGCCAACCTGGTGCAACTGGTGGCCACCGTAACGGACAAGGACGGCGACAGCTCCAGCGCTAGCCTCAACCTGGGCAGCGCCATCAGCTTCAAGGATGACGGCCCGAGCATCAGCCTGAGCAACGCCACGCCGCTGACTCTGCAAGTGGACGAAACCAACCTGGCCGCCAACGCCCAGGGTAACTTCGCCGGCGCCTTTACGGCCTCGGGCGGCGCAGACGGGCTTGCCTCTACTACCTACAGCCTGAATGTCAGTGCTGCCGGGGTTAACAGTGGCCTTAAAGACAGCGCTACCGGCAGCGATGTGCTGATGTACAAAGTGGGCAACGACGTGGTTGGCCGCGTGGGTGGCACCACGGTGTTCACCGTCTCGGTTGATAGCGCCACCGGCCAGGTCACGCTCGACCAGGCCCGTGCCATCTTGCACCTGCCCAATGCCGGGCCGGATCAAGCCACGGGTCTGGCGGCGGCCGATCTGCTGCAACTGGTGGCAACGGTCAAGGACACCGACGGCGACTCGGCCAGCACTACCCTGAACCTGGGCAACGCCATCAGCTTCCGTGACGACGCACCGAGCGCGGCGAATATCACCCAGAGCGGCCAGGCTTCTGCGGCGCTGAACACCAACCTGATGATTGTGCTGGATAACTCCGGCAGCATGGGTGACGGCTCCGGGGTCGGCAATATGAGCCGTATGGATATAGCGAAGAACGCGCTGCTGGAACTGTTCGAGCAGTACGACGCACTGGGCGATGTGAAAGTGAGCGTGGTGTCGTTCTCCACCACCGCCACCGTTGAAGAAGTGTGGGTGAGCATTGCCGATGCGAAAGCGGCTGTGCTGGCGCTGCAACCGACCAACACCACCAACTACGACGATGCGCTGATCAAGGCGATTGCCGCCTACGGCCAGACTGGTAGCGATGGCGGCAAGGTGGCGACCGGCAACGTGCAGAACGTGGCGTACTTCCTCTCCGACGGTGAGCCTAACGAGCCAAGCAACGACGCGGGCATTTCCAATGACCCCAATAGCTCCGGCAACTGGCCAACCGGTGGTGCGGGGATTTCCGAAGAACAGGCCTGGATCAACTTCCTCTCAAGCAACAACGTGCGGGCCTACGCCTTGGGCATGGGCACCGGCGTGAGCGTGACGGAGCTCAACCCCATCGCCTATAACGGCACCGCGGGCGGCGGCAACACCAACGGCACCGTGGTGACTGACCTCAACACCCTTACACAGGTGCTGGTCAGCACCGCCCAGGCCTCGCCACTTAACGGTAACCTCACGGCAGGCGGCAGCTTTGGCGCTGATGGTGGTTATGTCCGGTCATTGACCGTGGACGGCAAAACCTACACCTACGACAAAACCTCCAACGTCGTGACAGCCACCTCTGGCGCCAGCTTCACCTACAGCTCAGGCGTACTCTCGTTCGGTTTGAGTGCCGGTGGCAGCCTGGCGGTGAACGTGGCGAGCGGCGCGTACTCGTACACGCCACCGAGTGTGGTGAGCACGGCGATTGCGGCGAGCATTCTGTTCACCCTGATCGACCTGGACGGCGACACCGCCAGTGCCGCGTTGAACATCGCCATCAGCGCCGGGCAGGCACCGATGGTGGTGCGCGATGATCTGGTGCTGACCAACGGCGAGGCGCAATCAGGCATTGACCAGATCTCAATTCCAGCCTGGGCCCTGCTCGCCAACGACACCGGCCCCAGCCACAACCTGTTGTCGCTTATCGCTTCGGGTAATGCGGTAGACGGCACCGTCACCCATAACGCCACCGCGCCGGTATTCAACGAGGAAAGCAACAACGCTCGCGATGGCGGCAGCTTCACCTACACCGCCTCTATCGATGGCAGCACGGCGTTGGATACGTCCGTGGTTACCGTGGATCGCGGTCAGAGTGGTGAAAGCACCCTGGACGGCACCTTCCGCGACGAGATACTGCTCGGTCGTGACGGCGGCAACGACACCCTCAACGGCAACGATGGCAATGACATTCTGATTGGCCTGGGTGGCACTGACACGCTGAACGGTGGCAACGGCAATGACATCTTGGCTGGTGGTGCCGGTAATGACGCGCTCAACGGCGGCAACGGGGTGGATACGGCCAGCTACATCGACGCCAACTCGGCGGTGGTCGTCAACCTTGCTACCGGTACCTCCAGCGGCGGCGGTGGCGTGGACACCTTCAGCAGCATCGAGAACCTGATCGGCTCGGACTACAACGACACCCTGACCGGCAACAGCAGCAGCAACTACCTGTATGGCGGCAAGGGTGCTGACAGCCTAAGCGGTGGCAGTGGGGCTGACTTCCTGGTGGGCGGTGTGGGCAACGACGCCCTGAATGGCGGCAATGGCCACGACACCTTTATCTGGGAAAAAGGCGGGCTGGGCGGCACCGACACTATCAGTGACTTCACCCTCACCGGTGCCAACTCGGATGTGCTCGATCTGTCGCAACTGCTGTCCGGGGTTACGCAGACCGGTACGGCGCTGGATGACTACCTGAGCTTCAACTTTGGCAGTACCACGACGGTGAATATCAGTACGACACCTGGCGGTGGCGTGGCGCAGAGTGTGGTGTTGACCGGGGTGGATCTGGCGGCGGCCTATGGTGGGCCGGATGCGGCGACGGTGATCAATGGGATGCTTAATGACCATACGTTGAAGACTGATACGGTTTAGACGGTTGTTCCTGACTTGGGCCCGCCTTTATGGCGGGCTTTTTTTATGGCGGTGGTATTCGTTACCGCGTGCGCTGAGCGTTTTGTTTCGCGCCTTACGCGCGAGTTTCTTTTTCCAGTCGATGAAAAAGAAACCAAAAAATCTCGCCCCACCTTGGGTTTTCACTGCGTGAAAACTTCCCTCGCTACGTCGCCGCTCCAGGGGCCGGCAAAACGCGGCCATCCATGGCCCGTCTTTGCCTTTCGCGGCTCCTGCCGCTCAACCCCTTCCACGGCGACTCCACTCGGCCTGCGCTCAAGGGGCGGGCAGATCAAGATCAAAAGCAGATCAAAGGCCCCTCACCCCAACCCTCTCCCGCAGGCGGTAGAGGGGGCGCTTTTCGTAGGAGCCTGCTTGCTGGCGAATCCTGGAAAAGGTATTCGAGAGTTGTGTTTGCAGGGTTCGCCAGCAAGCTGGCTCCTACAAAATCAAATGCGATCGTCGCCATAAGTCACCCCTCGCCCGCGTGCGGGAGAGGGGCCGGGGGAGAGGGGCAGTTGATCTGGCTTTTGATCTACCGCTTGTGATCTACCCGCCCCTTTAGCGCCAGGCCGAGTGGAGTCGTTGCGTAGGGGGTCGTAGCGGCCGGGAGCCGCGGAGAGGGATGAGGGCCATGGATGGCCCTTCAGCCCGGCCCCTGGAGCAACGACGGAGGGAGGGGACCCGCAGCGCAGCGTAGGGCCCAGGTAGGGGCAAGATTTTTTGGTTTCTTTTTCATCGACTGGAAAAAGAAACTCGCGCGTAAGGCGCGAAACAAAAATGCCCACCACACGCGGTAATGAATACCTCCACCACCGCCAAAATTAACCGTTACATCCCCCAAGGCGCCGGCGCCCCAATCAACCGCCCCATGGCCCCCTTGATGCCAAGCTCCTTGAGCGCCTGCAACTCACCCTCGGTCTCCACCATCTCCGCAATCAACGGCAAATCAATACTGTTGGTCGCGCGAAACATCGCCTCGATAAACATGCGCTTATCGCTCTCCAGATCGATAGCCCGAATATACGTGCCATCCACCTTCAAATAAGCCAACCCCAGGTGCGTGAGGTTGCCGATCAAACTGAACCGACCACCAAAATGCTGCAGCCCGAGGTTGAACCCGGCGGTATGTACCGCCTGACTCAAACGTTCCAGCTCCGCCGGTGGCGGCAAATGGCGTTCGTCCACTTCCAGGGTCATCAACGCTGCATGGGCAGGGTTTTCCTTGAGCAGGGCAATCAACTGCGCCTGCGCTTGCGCCTCGCGCAAGGTGGCGGCCGACAGGCTCAGGGCAATCGGTTGCTGGTGCGCCGCCAGGTGGGCGAGGGCGTGTTTGACCATCGCGATGTCAAACCGCGCCGTCCAGCCCAGCCGCTCGATCCAGGGCAGGAAACGCCCGGCAGCGATGGCTTCGCCTTGCGGGTCGATCAGCCGCGCCAGCACTTTGTGGTGCAGGATGCGGCGCGTGTCGGAACAGTCCACCACGGGCTGGAAGTACAGCTCCAGCTTGCCTTTGTTCAGCGCTTCGTCGATCCAGCCGCGCCAGTCGTTGAGGCTCTGGCTGGGCGCCGCGTTGAAGTCGTCCAGGCGTTCCCAGAACTTGGCGCTGTTGCTTTGCGCCTGCGCCAGGGCCTGGTCGCCACGGTTGATAACTGCGGGCACGTCTTCGCCGGGGCGGAAGGCGGCAATACCCAGGTGGGCGACCGGCGTGCAGTCGCTGGCGCCGGTCTGGCGCAGGCTTTCCAGGCTGTCGATCAGTTGCAGGGCCAGGCGGTCGGCGTCCTCGCCTGACAGCCCCGGAGCCAGCAGGGTGAATTCGCCGCCACGGCTGCGCGAGGCCAGCCAGTTGCTGCGGTCGGGGTGCTCCAGTAGGCGTTTGAGCAGCTCGCCAATGGCGGCAATCAGGGTGTCGGTGCGCTGGCCGCCCAGGCGTTGGTTGAGGCCGCCAAGGTCGTTGACCCGCAGCATGATCAGGTAGCCCTCGGCGTTCTGCTCGTGGGCGCTGAGCTGGTTGACCAGGTGGATATCGAACAGGCGGCGGTTGGCCAGGCCCGTGAGGTTGTCCTGGTAGGCTTCTTCACGCAGCTTTTCGCTGCGCGCAGCTTCTTCGGCGAACAGGGTTTTGAGTTTCTCCACCATCTGGTTCATCGCCAACACCACCCGTTTCAATTCAGGGGTGCGCGGCACGCGGGGCAGGGTGAAGAACTCGCGGCGGCTGATGGCGTGGGCTTGCTGCACCATATTGTCCAGCGGCTTGAGTTGGGTGCGCAGCAGCCAGCCGCCGAGGATGGAGCTGACAAGCCCGCACAGCAGCAACCAGATGGCGCTGCCCACGGCGCTGTCCCAGAGTTTGGCCAGGGCAAATTGTGGATGGCTGAGCACTTCCACGCGGGCGGCCTGGTCCCAGCCGCGCATGATCATGGCGTCGCCGCCTTCGGGTTGCAGGTTGATCAGTTTGACGAACCAGCTCGGCACCTTGTCGACGGTTGTGGTGGTGCGCCGTTCCACCAGGGTTTCGCCGTTGTCCACGCGTACCACGCGGATGGTGGCGTAGTAGCCGCTGTCGAACACGGAGCTGACCATCAGCTCGATCATCGCCGGGTCGTCGATATGCGGGGTCATCGACAGCGCCAGGGCGGTGGCGGCGTCCTGGGCATGGGAGCGCAACTGGCTGAGCAATTGCTCGCGCGAGCTTTCCACGCTGGTGATGAAACTGCCGGTAAAGGCCACCACCAGAAACAGGCAGATGGCGAGAAACAGCTGTTTGAGTAACGACATAAGGTTCTCCTAACCCTCACCAACGGCAAAGCCTTCGGCATTCATTTTCTTCAACAAGTCCTGCCAGCGCGAAAGCTTTTTGGTGTCACTGCGTTTGCCGGTTGAGCCCGGCAGGTACAGACCTTCGGCATTGAAGGAATACACCGGTAACAGATCTTTACGTTGCGATGCGGGGCGAATATCGCCGATCAGATTATCCAGAACCAGCGGCTGCGAGGTGGGGCTGGAGTAGTAGGTGAGCACCATGTGTGCCTGGTTGTAGTTCAGCGCTTTAACGTAAGTGATACGCAGCTTTTCGCTGGGAATACCCAGGCGACGCAGGGTGAAGTACTTGGCGATGGAGTAGTCCTCGCAATCGCCGGCGCCTTTTACCAGGGCTTCGAGGGGCGTGGCCCAGTAGTCTTCCTGGCGCCAGTTGCGCAGGTCATCGACAAAGCGCAGCTCGCGGTTGAAGAATTTGTTTACCACGCTGAGTTTTTCGTTTTCCGGCAGTTCGCCGCTGGCGTTGATCAGGTCGCTCCAGGCGACGATACGTTCTTTCGCCTCGCCCAGATTGCCGTAACGCGCTTCGGCGTTTTTCAGAACGACGGCAAAGTCCCAGTTGGCGTAGACGCTGGCGATGCTGACCAGCAGGGCAAGTAGCAAAGACAGCCCGGCACGTGCCAGGGGCAGGCGCCTGAGTCGTCCTTGAATGCGCTGCCGCAGGTACATGTCGCGTCTCCGCCGAAGATGGAGTGATTCTAGGCAGTTGAGGGGGAATTTGCTTTACGCAAAACGGGAATTTTGCTGAGTATTCTTATCCCCAACACCATCGTCCACGCGCAGGCTTTACTGGGAAATCTTGCGAGGGTGTAGGGCGAATATCCGCAACGCGGATATCCGCCGTCGCCACAATCGCGAATCGGCGGATATCGCCGCGGGCGATATTCGCCCTACGCCTCTGCCGCAGATCAGCGATGTAACGTCTTCTGCCGCAAGATGTAGATCGTCACGCACACCGCACTGGTGAGCATGAACGTCCGCGCCCAGAACATCGGCACCAGGTAGCAGGAAAAACTGATGCTCACCCACATAAGTCCAATGGCGTACACCTTGCCCTTGAGCGGAATGCCGTTGCCTTCCAGGTAGTCGCGAATCCACGGCCCAAGCTTGGGGTGGTTCACCAGCCAGTTGTAAAACCGCTCGGAGCTGCGCGCAAAACACGCCGCGGCCAGCAGCAGAAACGGCGTGGTGGGCAACACCGGCAGAAAAATCCCGACCACGCCCAACACTACGCTGAGCCAACCGACGGTCAGCAAGGCGTAGCGAATGGCGGGGTTGCGGTTTTCGTGGACGTGGCGCGTCACGCTCAGCCCTTATCGTTTCGGCAAATCAGTGGTGGCGGGGCTTGAGCAGCGCAGGTTTTTCGTCGGGTGCCTGGCAGAGCAGGAAGAGGGCGGTGAGGGCTTCTGGAATCTGCTCGACCATGTCGTCCATCAGGTCGGCGTCTTTGGCGATGTCGGCGAACTCGGCTTCTTCATCGAACAGACCGGAGCCGACCATGATCGGCAGCAGCAGCTCGCTGACTTCTTCTTCGGCGGTTTCGAACCAGGCCGCTTCGCGCATAAACACGCCTTCCATAAAACCGATGCACCAGCCGCGGATATCGGAATCGTCTGGCTCGTCACCCAGGTCCAGGTCGCACGGCAATTCGAGGTCGTCATCGGCGGCAAGCATGCGGCCGATATGGGCTTTGAGCTGGATAAGGGTGGCTTCGATTTCGTCGCGCTCGGCGTCGTCGCGGTAGTGCGGCGCTTCGGAGAACAGGGCGTCGATCCATTCGCGCTCGGCCACCTCCACGGTGCAGATCGACAGCGCGGTCAGAAAGCCGTGTGCGGCCACATAGTCCAGGGCTTCTTCATGCAGCTCATCGGCGTCGAGGAAGGCTTGCAGGCGGGTCAATTGCGCGGCGAAGGACATTACGGCACTACCTAATAGGACTGAATGCGCAGGATTTTAGCCTGTATAGCCTGCGGGCGCGGCGCTGATGGCCGATTTTTTTTCGCCGTGGCGCAGCCGGCGTACGACTTTTCGGCCGGCAATCACCGATGGGCGACGTCCAACGGCCATGGGTGCTGACGTATACTGCGGCGCTTTTCCGCCTGCACCTTCTGCAACAGCTTGGGGTTTATATGCTCGAACCGGCTCTGCGCATCCTTAAAGACGTCTTTGGCTACGACAGTTTTCGTGGCCGTCAGGGTGCAATCATCGAGCGCGTGGCCAATGGCGGTGACGCCCTGGTATTGATGCCCACCGGTGGCGGCAAGTCGCTGTGCTTTCAGGTGCCGGCCTTGCTGCGCCCCGGTCTGGCCGTGGTGGTTTCACCGCTGATTGCGTTGATGGAAGACCAGGTGGCCACCCTCGACGAGCTCGGTGTGGCCGCCGTGGCGCTGAACTCGACCTTGAGCGCCGCCGAGCAACGGCAGATTGCCGACCGCATTCGTCGCAATGAAATCAAGCTGCTGTACGTGGCCCCGGAACGCCTGGTGCAGCCACGCATGCTGGAGTTTCTGCAGGACCTGGATATCGCCCTGTTTGCCATTGACGAAGCGCACTGCGTGTCGCAATGGGGCCACGACTTCCGCCCGGAATACCTGCAATTGGGCCAGCTCGCCGAGCTGTTCCCCCATGTGCCACGCATTGCCCTGACCGCCACGGCGGACATGCGTACCCGCGAAGAAATCGTGACGCGCCTGCACCTGCAAAACGCCGAGCGCTTTCTGTCGAGCTTCGACCGGCCAAATATTTTCTACCGCATCGTGCCCAAGGAACAGCCGCGCAAGCAGTTGCTGGCCTTCCTCAAGGAACGCAAGGGCGATGCCGGTATCGTGTACTGCCTGTCGCGCAAAAAGGTCGAAGAGGTCGCCACCTTCCTTAGCGCCGAAGGTTTCCCCGCGCTGCCGTACCACGCCGGGCTGGCGTATGACGTGCGGGCGGGCAACCAGAAGCGCTTCCTCAACGAGGAAGGCCTGATCATGGTGGCGACCATCGCGTTCGGCATGGGCATCGACAAGCCCAACGTGCGTTTTGTAGCCCACCTGGATCTGCCCAAATCCCTCGAAGCCTACTACCAGGAAACCGGTCGCGCCGGCCGTGATGGCTTGCCGGCGGATGCCTGGATGGCCTACGGCCTGCAGGACGTGATTACTCTCAAGCAGATGCTGCAAAGCTCCGAGGGCGATGAGCGTCACAAGCGCCTGGAGCAGCACAAGCTCGACGCCATGCTGGCGCTGTGTGAGCAAATTCGCTGCCGCCGTCAGGCCCTGTTGCAGTATTTCGATGAAGAGCTGCCCAAGCCCTGCGGGCACTGCGACAACTGCGTGGACAACGTGCAGACCTGGGACGCCACCGAGCCGGCGCGCCAGGCCTTGTCGGCGATTTTCCGCAGCGGCCAGCGCTATGGCGTGGGTCATCTGGTGGACGTGTTGCTGGGCAAAGACAACGACAAAGTGCGCAGCAGCGGCCATCAGCACTTGTCCGTGTTCGGCATGGGCAAGGCCCTGAGCGAAGGCGAATGGCGCTCGCTGTTCCGCCAACTGGTGGCGCGCGGCCTGGCCGACGTCGACCTTGAGGGCTATGGCGGCCTGCGCCTGAGCGAAGCGTGCCGACCTCTGCTGCGCGGTGAAGTGACCCTGGAACTGCGCCGCGACCTGAAACCCCAACTGGCGGCGAAAAGCTCGTCGTCCGGTGGCAGCTCAGCGAGCCAACTGGTACGCCCGGACGAGCGCGAACAGTGGGAAGCGCTGCGCGCCCTGCGGCGCAAGCTGGCCGAAGAGCATGCGGTGCCGCCGTACGTCATCTTCCCCGACTCCACCCTGCTGGAAATGCTCCGCAGCCAGCCAGGCTCCATGGCCGAAATGGGCGAAGTCAGCGGCGTGGGCGCACGCAAACTGGAGCGCTATGGCGCGGCCTTCCTGGAAGTGCTCAGCGGCGCGGCGGAAATCGTGCCGGTGGTGGTCGATATCCGCCACGAACTGGTGAGCCTGGCTCGGGCCGGCATGACGCCGCAGCAGATCGCCGGTCAGCTCAAGTGCACCGAGAAAAACGTTTACAGCCTGCTGGCCGAGGCAATTGGCCGGCAGCAGCTATCGTTGGAGCAGGCGCTGGATCTGCCGATGGAATTGCTCGGTGAAATTCAGGACGCCTTCCTCGACGCCGACGGTGAATTACCGGCGGTAGCCGCCATCGTCGAGCAGTTCGCCGGGCGGGTGCCGGAGGGCGTTCTGTACTGCGTGCGTGCGGCGTTGCAGGCTGAATTCGAGGTTTAAAAGTATCGAGGCTCAAGCCTCTCCTACCGGCGCTGCGTTTTTCGTAGGAGAGGCTTAGGCCTCGATAAATCGCTCAAACACCGCCCTGATCAACGGTGACGTCCAGCTGGCGCCAAAAACTCGCCGACCTTGTTCGCGGAACTGACTGCGGCTATGGTGTCAAAAAGCCTCCCCACCAAGAGAAGAGGTAACGGGTGCCGCTCCATCACGCCTGGCTGGACGATGTCCGCCCCAATCCTTACGCCGACCAACTGTCCTCAGGTTTTCGCCTGCTGCGTTTTGTGCGCCCGCTGGAGGCCGAATACCGTCAGTACATGAGCGAAGACAGCTTCGACCTCAAGCGCATCGCCCTAAGCGTGGGCATGGTGCTGTGGCTGGCGTTCGCTATGCTCGACTTCTCCCTGATTCAGGGGCAGCAATTGTGGTGGATGCAGGGCGTGCGTTTCAGCGTGCTGGCCTTGCTGCTGGTATGCGGTTTTCTGATGGCCCAGCGCAAGCATGTGCACCTACTGGTGCCGCTGAGCCTCACCTGTATCGGCGGCCTGGGGCTGGGTGCGGCGGCGGTAGTGGCGATTGCCCACACCGTCGACACCACTTACCCGTATGAGGGCCTGCTGCTGGTGTGCATGGCCGGTTATTTTCTGGTGGGGCTGCGGTTGTCCGAAGCCATTGCCACGTCCCTGCTGGTGTTGATGGCCTATGTGTTCCTTGAACTGCTCGCTGGCCTACCGATTCCTCGGTTGATCAACAACGTGCTGTTTCTGCTGTTTGGCAACCTGATGGGTGCATTAGGTTGCTACCTGCTGGAATTCAAATCCCGTGAGCATTTTCTGGTGAGCCGCTTGATGCGGGTTCTGGCTGACCACGACAGCTTGACGGGGCTGCACAATCGACGCAGTTTCAATCGCCAACTGGAGCGCTTGTGGCGTCAGGCCCAGCGTGAGAGTCAGTCGCTGGCGCTGCTGCTCTGCGATATCGACCACTTCAAAGCCTATAACGACTGTTACGGCCACCAGGCCGGCGACAACGTGCTGCAGCGAGTCGGCAGCGTGCTGGCCGATGCGGCGCGCCGGCCGTTGGATATGTCGGTGCGCTTGGGTGGCGAAGAGTTTGCGGTGTTGCTGTATGACATCACCGACGAGCAAGCGCGGGAGCGGGCCGAGGCGCTGCGCGGGGCGCTGGAGAAACTCGGCATTCGCCATGAGCGCTCGGACACGGCGGCGATGGTGACCATGTCGGTTGGCGTGGCGTGCATGTTGCCAGCCGAGGAAGGAGCGATGGATCAGCTGTATGAACGGGCCGATCGGGCGCTTTATGAGGCGAAGGCGTTTGGGCGCAATCAGGTAGTGGCGTAAGTCATACGCGTGCCTTGAAACAGGCTCATAGGGTCTGCTCCGCGCACCGTTGCGATCTCCTGCGAAACCGCTTGGTGCGCGGAACACACCCTACATGGCTGATTTCAATCCCCGCGGTATTCACACCCGCTGGTGCACGTCTCGTGAATCCGCACCCGTGACAACTCCGGCAGCAGCGGCTTGAGTTGCTGCCAGATCCACTTGCTCAACACTTCACTGGTCGGGTTTTCCAGGCCAGGAATATCGTTCAGGTAGTTGTGGTCCAGTTGCTCATACAGCGGCTTGAAGATCGCCTTGATCTCGGAAAAATCGCGGATCCAGCCGGTATACGGA
The DNA here is from genome assembly GCF_027922365.1 of Pseudomonas turukhanskensis. Lineage (GTDB taxonomy): Bacteria > Pseudomonadota > Gammaproteobacteria > Pseudomonadales > Pseudomonadaceae > Aquipseudomonas > Aquipseudomonas turukhanskensis. Next base: position 8,045 of record NZ_BSFN01000012.1, on the reverse strand, counting down.
TCCACTTCACCCTCGATATAAATCGCCACCCGGAACGAGTGACCATGCAGGCGCCCGCATTTGTGCCCGGCAGGCACGTGGGGCAGACGGTGTGCGGCTTCGAAGATGAATTCTTTAAACAGTTCCACGACTAACGCTCTGAGAAGACGGTGATCAAAAAATGGCCGGCGAGTCTACCAGTTCGCCTGTGGCTTTGCCCGTCGCGCGTTTGTCCTGAGGGTCAGAAAGCGCCCGGCGGCAGTTCAGGCCTTGAGGTTCAAGCGCTTGGCCAAGCGACTCAGGTTGGCCCTGTCCAGCCCCAACTCCCGGGCCGCGCTCGCCCAATTACCTTGGTGACGCTCAAGGCAAGCACCAATCAGTTGCCGCTGGTAATCGTCCAGGTGCTGGCGCAGATCGCCGACGGCGCCTTTCACCTGCGGTGGTTCAGCGGCGGCCATGGCTAGCATGCGCTGGCTATCGGGCAGTGCCAGATCCACCGCCTGCACACTGAGAATGCGCGGCCGCTCGCTGCACGCTGCCAGTGCTTTAAGTGAGGCGCGGCCGATCAGGTGTTCCAGTTCGCGCACATTACCTGGCCAGTCGTAGGCGAGCAGGGCCGCCTGGGCATCGCTGGCTAAACGCAAGCTGCGCAGGCCCAGGCGCGGGCGGTTGTCTTCGAGGAAAAAACCAGCCAGCAGCAAAACATCGCGGCCGCGTTCGCGCAGCGGTGGCACGCGCAGGGGGTACACGCTCAGGCGGTGGTAGAGGTCGGCGCGAAAACGGCCGGCGCGCACTTCTTCGGCCAGGTCGCGGTTGGTGGCGGCCAGCACCCGTACGTTTACGTGGTGCTCCTTGTCCGAGCCCACGCGCTGCAGTTGCCCGCTTTGCAGCACGCGCAGCAATTTGGCCTGCACCGGCAGCGGCAACTCGCCCAACTCGTCGAGAAAGAGGGTGCCGCCATCGGCCAATTCGAACTTGCCGCGCCGCTCGTTTACCGCGCCGGAGAATGCGCCGCGTACATGGCCGAACAGCTCGCTTTCCACCAGGGTTTCCGGCAGTGCCGCGCAGTTGAGGCTGATCATCGGCGCCTTGGCCCGTGGTGATTGAGCGTGAATGGCCTGGGCGACCAGCTCCTTGCCGACGCCGGTTTCGCCGCTGATGAGCACGCTCAGTTCGCTGTTGCCGACCAGGGCGATTTCTTCCACCAGGCGCTTATGCGCTGGGCTCTGGCCGATCATTTCCTTGGCCTGCGCCTGTCCGGCAGCCTGTTTGTAGGCCTCGGCAAGCTGGTGCTGGTCGTGGGCATCGCGGGCCAGGCTATGGATGCGCTCGCCGGCTTTTACCGTGGCGGCGGCCAGGTTGGAAAAGGCAGCAAGGGTGTTGAGATCGTCGGGGCTGAAGCAGGCGGCGTCCAGGGCATCGAGGGTGAGCACGCCCCACGGGCGTTCGTCCAGGTACAGCGAGCAGCCCATGCAATCGTGCACTTCCAGGTGGCCGTGCACGCCGTCGACCAAGCCGTCGTATGGGTCGGGAAGGTCGCTGTCGGCGGCAAAGTGGGTGGGTTCGCGGTTTTCCAGCAGGGCTTTGAGGCGCGGGTGCTCGGCCACCTTGAAGCGCCGGCCGAGGGTGTCGGCGCTCAGGCCGTGTACGGCGAGCGGCACCAGTTGCTCGCCTTCCAGGCGCAACAACGCGGTGGCATCGCAGGGCAATAACTGGCGCAGGGCATCCAGCAGGCGGCGATAGCGTTCGCTCTCGGGTAGCTCGCGGGAGAGGTCGGCCACCAAGGGGAGAAAAGCGCTGAGCAGGGCGTTTGCTGTCATTACGACACTCTTTCGGCGGGTTAGAGTCCTTATGACTCGTGTCTGTATGACTCAATAAATTATTAAGTCATTGAAATTAAACGAATAAAAGCTTGGCATGAAAACTGGAATAGTTCGTGGCAGAAACCCTACCACGATCCAGGAGAGAACACATGCTCAGTGCCCCGCAGACCGCTTTGATCAAAGCCACCGTGCCCTTGCTGGAGTCCGGCGGCGAAGCGCTGACCTCGCATTTTTACAGCACCATGCTGCGCGACTACCCCGAAGTTCGTCCGCTGTTCAACCAGACCCACCAGGCCAGCGGGGCCCAGGCTCGTGCCCTGGCCAATGCCGTGCTGATGTACGCCAAATTTATCGACCGCCTGGATGCGCTGGGCCCGCTCGTAGGCCAGATCGTCAACAAGCACGTGGCCCTGCAGATTCTCCCCGAGCATTACCCCATCGTCGGCAGCTGCCTGCTGCAGGCCATCCGCGAAGTGCTGGGCAGCGAAGTGGCCACCGATGAAGTCATAGACGCCTGGGCCGGCGCATACCAGCAACTGGCCAATCTGCTGATGGGCATTGAGGAAACGATGTACAGCGAGCGCGAGCAGGCCGAAGGCGGCTGGCGCGGTGGTCGGCAGTTCCGGTTGGCGAAAAAGGTGGTGGAGAGCGAAGAAATTACCTCGTTCTACTTTGTGCCAGCCGACGGCGGGGCGCTGATGGATTTCGAGCCGGGTCAGTACATTGGCTTGCGGGTAGAAATCGATGGTGATGACTTGCGCCGTAACTACTCGCTTTCGGCCGCGCCGAATCAGCGCGAATACCGCATCAGCGTAAAACGCGAGAAAGGCGGGCGCGTGTCGGGGTACCTGCATGAGCAGTTGCAGGTCGGCGACAGCGTGGAGCTGTTCCCGCCGGCCGGGGCCTTTACCTTGCGCCGCTCAGACAAGCCGCTGGCATTGATCACCGCCGGGGTAGGCATTACCCCGGCCCTGGCAATGCTGGAGCACGCACTGGACAGTGGCCGCGACATTCACTTTATTCACTGCGCTCGCCATGGCGGCGTGCATGGGTTTCAGGACTGGCTGGCGGCCAAGGCCGAAGCGCACCCGCAGCTCAAACGCTTTTACTGCTACAGCGAGCCACGCGGGGAAGATGGGCATGTCGAAAGTGGCTTTTTGACGGAGGAACGGCTGGCGCAGTGGTTGCCGCAGACGCGTGATATGGATGCTTACTTTCTCGGGCCGCAACCGTTTATGGCGCATGTAAACCGCAGCCTGCGTGGGCTGGGGGTGCCGGCGGAGCAGTGTTTTTATGAGTTCTTCGGGCCGGCTGGGAAACTGGAAGGCTGAGGTCTGGGCTGCTGTTTATCGAGGCTGAAGCCTCTCCTACAGGGATCTGTGTAGGAGAGGCTTCAGCCTCGATTCTTTTGAAATTAGGGCTTACGAATCCGCTGCAATTCCCCATTCAACCAATCCGCCGACGGCTGCTGCTGCCCCTTGCAGTCGACGCTGTACGGCTTGCCGCTGATGCTGCTGCCGGTGGCGGCGCGTTGGATAAAGTCTTCGCTTGAACTCACCAGGCCTTTGTTTTCCAGGTAATCGAGCTTTTGCTGCAGGTGCATGCGCGCTTCCTTGCCGTCGTAAGCGCTGCCGTTACGGATAAAGCTGCAGCCGCTGTTTTCGACGAAGGCAAGCAGCTTGCCTACCTCGTCCTGGCTCTGCGGATTCAGCGCGGCCTGGCTTTCAGTCGCTGCAAGCAGGCAGCAGCTGATGCAGATAATCCGCCACATAGGTGTGAAAACCACCATCGTTCCAGTACTCCATATGACTCAAAGGGGTGTGCCGTTTGTACCAGGGGCCCACGGCCATGGCGCGGTCTTCGCTGACCACCGCGGCGTAGTTGGGCAATGGCCGCAGCGGGTAACCCAAGGCGTCGGCCGGTGCATAGAGGTTAAGCCAGCGCGCCTGTTCGCGCACGGCGGGGCTCAGGCAATGGCCGGGGAAACGGATGGGCAGCACCGGGTTATAGGCGAAGGTAAACAGCGGAATATTGCAGCCAAAGGTGATTAGCCCGGCCAGGGTTTCCAGCCCCAGAAACGGGTCGAGCGGGCAGCTGGGCGTGGCGTTTAGCTGCTGCTGGTCCCAGGCGTAGTTGGAAAAGATATGCCCGCCGAGCGAGTGGGCAAGCACCACCAATGGCGTGTCGGCGTCCACTTTGGCGCGCAGTGCTTGCAGGCCCTGGCGCACGGTCTGGTGCACTTCCTGGTAGGTGGTGTCGTAGGCTTCGCTGACTTTGCGGTAGCCGCTGGCATCACCGAGAAACAGGGTGACGGCGCGTCGCAACCAGCGCCAGGTCACGGGCTCGGTCTTGAGTTTTTCCAGGTAGGCGAACTCGCGGTCGTCCAGCACGTTGGCCCAGTACAGGCTTTGAAACGCCACCTGATCGACCTCGGCGCCCAGGCGCTGGCGCAAGGCGGCGATCAGGCTCTGGGCGAACAGGTGATGGCCGTCGGCATCGAGTTCCAGCGGTTGGGTGCCAATGCCATGGATGATGGCGACTGCGAGCTTCATGACCAATCCTTGGATCAGGCCGTGTGAAAACTACTGCGCTCGGTTAGGCGGCGTTAAAAACAAGCTCAAAATGCTCATTGACTCCGTGTCATCTCCGCTTTTTCGCCTGTTTTTGCCTTGCCTAACCTTCGCTCGCTACGTTTTCACACATCCTGATAATTGCTTTTTTAGAGGGCTTGCAGGCGCTCGCCGAGCTTGTTGCTGTCGACCAGCTCGAGAAATTCGTCGCCCAGGCGGCGGCTGGCGTCCATGGCGGTGCGCCAGTAGCGCTCGCGACCGGCGTCATCACCCAGGTAGCGGGTGAAGTCTTTCCGGTCGGGCAACTTGCCGTGGGGCAGCTTGGCCAGGTAGTCGCGGGAGGGCGCCAGCAGCAGCACGTTCTGCAGGCGCCCATTGTCGCCTTTGCGCCACGGCAGGCCCTTGTCGAACCAGCCGGGAATCACCTTGTCGGTGAAGTGCGGATAAAGCACCACGTCGTCGCCGCTGTAGGGCAGGTCGAGGTGGTAGTCGAGCAGGCCGCCGTCGCGGTAAGTGCCCACGCCTGCACCGGGAATATCGCGCACACCTTCCATCACCATCGGAATGGAGCCGGACGCCAGCAGCGCGTGGCGCAGGTTGCCGACGTCCAGGTGCAGCAGGCGCGAGGGGAAGTCGCTCAGGGCATTGAGCGGCGGCGGGGTGCGTGCGTCGTGCAGAATCACTCGCTCGAAATGCCGTGAGAGGCGCGGGCGACCGAGCAGGTTGTTGCCGATCACTGAAGACAAGCCCAGCCCCAGCGCGCCACGGCGGTCGTGGGCGAGCAGGCCGAGGCTTTTGACCACCATGATATTCAGGCTGTAGTGGGGGTTGTTCAGTACATGGGCGTCCTGGCCTTCGAGCAATTCGTCGAGCATGCGTACGCAGCTTTGCGACACCTCGGCCATGGTTACGCCTTTGGCAAAACGCTGCTGGGTATACAGCTCGCCCAGGCGCTGGATGCCAGCGGCAGCGTCGGGCAGGCAGGCACTGGCGAAGCGCCAGGAGCCAATGGAAGCACCGATCAGTGAGCGCTGACGTGGCGCACGGGGAAGCCAGTCGCCGAATAGCGCCAGGTCCAGGCCCTGAATGCCAAGGGCTTTGGGGCCACCGGCGGCGCCGGGCAAGATGCCGACGTCAGCAGGCGATAAACCGCGCTCACGAATACGCGCCAGGGCGGTGCTGCCGGCTTTGATCGTCAGAGCGGGGGACTTGATTTGAATCGCGCTCATGTAGGCCTCCATCACGCAAGGGGGCGATTATAGAGCGGTGCGCGGGAAGGCCAAGCGACTTTTGTGGCGTGAATGGGGCCCTAAAACCCTCCCCATAAAAAACACCGTCATTCCCGTTTAGGGAATGACGGTGTCGGGTGTTACAGCCAGCGGTTAGAAGCGGTACGAAACCTGAGTACCGAAACCGTGTGCGCTGTTTTCGTAGGTGGCTGCGTAGCTGCCTTTGTTCCCTTCGGTGTCCACGTCGTTGATCTTGGTGTCTTCTTCCCACAGGTAGGAGTAGGCCACGTCAACGGTCAGGTCTTCAGTCGGGTTCCAGCCAAAGCCGAAGCTGACGGCGGTACGGTCGCCAGTCGGGATGCGCGGCGAGCGGTTGGTGTTGTTAGTCGGGCTCTGGTCGAAGGCGAGGCCCGCGCGCAGGGTCCACTGTTGGTTCAGCTTGTAGGCCGTGCCCACCGCGTAGCCCCAGGTGTCGTGCCAGTTCTGCTCTTCGGTAATGCTCGACAGGGTACCAGCAGCCGGGCCAGTGACGCCGTCGTTCTCAACGGTGATTTCTTTCAGGCGGCTCCAGCGAGTCCAGGTGCTACCGGCATAAACCGTCCAGGCGTCGTCGATGTCGTGGGTAATCGAGGCATCAACCGATTCCGGGGTGGTCAGGTCCAGCGAGGCATCGTATTTGCCGTAGGCGCCAATTGCCGTGTAGATCGGGTCGCTGCCAGAAACGGTGGTATCGCCGTCCAGCTTGTACTTGACCTTGGAGTGGTACGTCACGCCGGCACGGGTGTGCGGGGTGAATTCGTACAGGGCGCCAATGTTGTAGCCGATGGCGGTGTCGTCGCCTTTGATTTTTACGCGGCTGTCACCGAGTGCAGGGTTCAGGCTGCCAAGGGCGCTTTCCAGCTTGCCGTCGATACGGTTGATGGTCGGGCCACCACCGATCGAGAGTTGATCGTTGACGCGGAAGCTGACAGTTGGCTGCACGGTGACCACTTTCACTTCGCTGTAGTCGCCGAACTTGCGGCCCTGGAAGCCACCTTCGTAATCGGTGATCAGGCCGAAGGGTGCGTACACGCCGACGCCGAACGTCCACTGATCATTTACCGGGTTTACGTAGTAGCCCATCGGCACGGCGGTGAACGGCACCATGTCGCCATCGTTGCTGCCGGCGGTGGAGCCGCTGGTGTGGCTGATATCGGTTTTCGCGACGATGGCAGCTGCGCCCACGCTGACTTCGGAGCGTTTCAAGCGCGACATGCCGGCCGGGTTGCCGAACAGGGTGGTGGCATCATCGGCCGACGACGAACGCCCAGCGTAGGAAGAACCCATGCCGCTGATGCTTTGTTCGTTGAGGGCAAAACCGCCAGCTACGGAGTAGCTGGAGGCGGCAGAAATAGTCAGGGCTAGGGTAGTCTTGAACCAGGCGTGTTTCATCGGAAAGTCCTGTTGTATTTTTGTACGGGGGGCGGAAATTATCAGTATTTGAATAACCTGGCCAGTTGCTCAGGAACGCTATTTTGCAGGCAATTGTCGGACAATTTTGAGCAAAATGATGGCAACGTCGGCAAACTTGTACGAGCGTACTGTGCCGCTTTGGTTCAGGAAAAATCTTAAGCGGCTTGTTGGGCTTTGCCGACGTAGTGATGCCAGGCACGGCTGAAATCGCGAAGGCGCCCCTGAGGTTGGAACACCTGCTGCCACACCTGGGCCATGCCCATTATGTCCTCAACCTCAGGCAAATCGGGGCGTTGCGCCTCCACCATGAGCCAGGCAATAGCGGTGGCGTAGCGCAGGTTGACGGTCAACTCGATGTGCGGCGCGGCCAAAAACGCATGCTGGCTGGCCAACCCCCGAACCCGGCTGGCCAGTTCCGGGTCGAGCGCCAAATGCTGGTCCCAGAACATTTGGTGACGCAAATCGGCGATTCGGTACAGGCCGTGACCGCTTTGGTCATCCAGCGCTGAGCCGAGTGCGGACTGACAAGCGGCAGCACAGAGCAGAAAAGACTCGGCGCAGGGGCTATGACGATCCAGGTAGAGGAGGGTAGGGCGGATAACGTGTTGGCATAACTCACTGGCGGCGATGCCCATAGAAACCTCGAAATAGGTAACCGGTGGGGGCCTTGGCGCCTGGCAGCGGGTAAACGGAGAATTTCGAAAAGGCCCCACCGGGAGCAGGGTTAGCCGCTCCTGTTGAAGCATAGTCAGATCATTGTGCTGTAAAGGGCTGTTTTTAAATCATTTACGGCTTTTCTAATGCACCTATATGACTCAAGGTGCTTAAAACGCTCCTGGTAGGGTGTGCTATGCGCACCGTTGCGGCCTCGAGAGAAACCGTCTGGTGCGCGTAATGTTCAGCCGGGGGACATGGTAAACACCTGTCGGGAGACATGGGTAACAGGTTGATGATCATGTTGCCCGCTGTCTCAGGTCTATCTGACGCAGTGC
>NZ_BSFN01000011.1 GCF_027922365.1 Pseudomonas turukhanskensis | reverse complement strand
CGCAAGCTGCTGCACATCGCCTATGGTGTACTCAAATCGGGACAACCCTTCGATGTGCAAAAGGCGCTTGCCCACTGATGGGCAAGACGGTATCTACAAGGCGACGGGTCAGGCGTAGAGCCGCTCGAACGCCAACCAACGCCCAAACGCCCCACCTTCAACCCACGCCCGCGCCGCCGCGATATCCGGGGCGAAGTAGCGGTCTTCGTCGTAATGCGCCACTTCGCTGCGCACCAATTCAATCACTTCCACCAGCAGCGGCGAGGTTTTCAGCGGCGCATGCAGCTCCACGCCCTGGGCTGCGCCCAGCAATTCGATAGCCACTACCGCGCTGCTGTTGCCGGCCATATCCAGCAGGCGGCGGGCGGCGAAGGTGGCCATGGACACGTGGTCCTCCTGGTTGGCCGAAGTCGGCAGGCTGTCGATGGACGCCGGGTGACCCAGGGTTTTGTTTTCCGAGGCCAGGGCGGCCGCCGTGACCTGGGCAATCATAAAGCCGGAATTGAGGCCGCCTTCTTTCACCAGGAAAGCCGGTAGGCCGGACATCGCCGGGTCTACGAGCTGGGCGATACGTCGCTCCGACAGCGCACCGATTTCCGCAATCGCCAGGGCCAGCACGTCGGAGGCCATGGCCACCGGTTCGGCGTGGAAGTTGCCGCCCGACAGCACGTCGCCATCGGCGCTAAATACCAACGGGTTGTCGGAAACGGCGTTGGCTTCGCGCAGGAATATCTGCGCAGCAAAGCGCATATGGTCCAGGCAGGCGCCCATCACCTGTGGCTGGCAGCGCAGGGAGTAGGGGTCTTGCACGCGGGTGCAGTCGGCGTGGGATTCGCGAATCTCGCTGGTGCTGCCCAACAGCTCGCGGTAGAAGGCGGCCACATCGATCTGCCCAGCTTGACCGCGTACGGCCTGAATGCGTGGGTCGAACGGCACGGCCGAGCCTTTCAAGGCTTCGACGCTCAGGCTGCCGGCCACGACGGCGGCGCTAAACAGTTTCTCGGTGGCGAACAGGCCACGCAGCGCCAGGGCGGTGGACACCTGGGTGCCGTTGATCAGCGCCAGCCCTTCCTTCGGCCCCAGCACCATTGGTTTCAGCCCGGCAATGGCCAGGCCTTCCACGGCATCCATTTCACGGCCTTGATGGCGCACACGGCCGACGCCGATCAGCACCGCCGACATATGCGCCAGCGGCGCCAGGTCACCCGAGGCGCCCACCGAGCCTTGCGAGGGAATGCAGGGGTACACCTTGGCGTTGTACAGCGCCGTCAGGGCTTGAATCACCTCCCAGCGAATGCCGGAAAAGCCTCGGGCCAGCGAGCCGACCTTGAGTGCCATGATCAGCCCGACGCTGGCGTCATCCAGCAGCGGTCCGGTACCTGTGCAATGCGAAAGCAGCAGGTTGCGTTGCAGCTTGGCCAGCGACTCGGTCGGGATCGAGGTGCGCGCCAACAGGCCGAACCCGGTGTTGATGCCATACACCGTGCGCTTGTTATCGATGATTTCCAGCACCGTGCGGTTACTGGTGTCGACCACTGCCTTGGCCGCCGGGTCGAGTTCCACGGGGCACTGCTGCTGATATATCGCGCGCAGTTGGTCGAGGGTAAGCAGGCCTGGCTGAAGAAGCAGTGGGTGCGACATAGGAGTGGTCCTGAAGAGTGCCGGTAAAGGTAACGAGCACCTATATACACTTGTATATACAGGTTAGGCAAATTGCACGTGAGCAGGCTGGGTTCACATCAAAGATGCAGCCGCTTATGCAGTGTGGTTGATATGCAGCGTTGATGAGCGAGGCGTGGGCGAGGGCTGCACTGCTCAATAGATGTAAAAACCTTGATCCGGTCCCCTCTCCCTGCGGGAGAGGGCTAGGGTGAGGGGCTCTGCGCGCACTTACTCAGGGCGCGATCACGCCATACCCCCGCGCCATCAACGCCGCCAACAACGGCAGCACCAGCAGGCCCAAGAGCTCCAGCCTAATCACCATCGTCACCCACTTGGCCTGCTTGGCGCTCACCTGCGGCACCTCGCCGGCCTTGAGCGCATTGCGCCAGTTGAGAAACACAAAGGTCGGCACAATCGACACCAGCCCGATCAGAATGAACAACCCGAACTTGGCGTGAAACACACTGTTGTGCAGGTAGTAATCCAGGCCTTTGCCATACCACAGCACTCGCGCCGCACCGGTCAATAGCACCAGGCCGGCTGTGGCGCCGTAGGCGATGTCGATGCGCACCAGGCTGCGTGCCCGGGGCAGGTCCAGCGGCAATTTGAACAGCTGGTGTTCCAGGGTCAGCAAGGCGAACAGCAGAAAAATCGACAGGTAGTGCAGGTACGCGGCAATGGCGGCGGCCATGGTGGTTCCTCGGGCTTGTCAGGTTTTTTGCGCGGTTCAGTTAAGCGCGTCGTACGTCTTTTTGCCCTCGTAGGCGCTGAACTCCACCCGGTTCCGGCCATTGCCTTTGGCGTGGTACAGCGCTTTGTCCGCGCGTTTGAGCGCGCGCTCGGGGTTTTCCTGCGCGTCGGCCAGGGCGCAGCCGACGCTGATGGTCAGCTCCAGTTCCACCTCGCCAGCTTCGATAGGCGTGCGGGCCACCGAGGTGCGAATGCGCTCGCCAATACGCCGCAACTCTTCTTCATCGTGCACCTGGGTCAACACCACAAATTCTTCGCCACCGCTGCGGGTGACGATGTCCTGCGGGCGCACGGCAGCGGTGATACGCCGGGCGCACTCCCACAGCACCTTGTCGCCGGCGTCATGGCCGTGTTGGTCGTTGACCCGTTTGAAGTAATCCAGGTCGCAGAACAGCAGCCCCAGCTTCAGGTCACGCTCCTCTGCGCGGGTTTGCTCCCGAGGTAGAAAGTGTTCGAGGCCTGCGCGGTTCCATACCTGGGTCAGGCTGTCGAGCATGGCTTTGCGTTGTTCCCGGCTAAGGGCCGCGCGCAGTTCCTTGGCGTGCTCACTCATATGGCGCAGCTTCAGGTAACCCTCGGCCAGTGTGGCCATGTCTTTCAGCCGTCGTTTCTGTTTACTGCTCAGATGCTTGGGCTTGGGATGCAGCAGGCACAGCGTGCCAATCGCATGGCCGCTTTCGGTATACAGCGGCTGGCCGGCGTAAAAACGCAGAAACGGCGGGTTGGTGACAATCGGGTTATCGCTGAAGCGCGTATCCAGGTGCGTGTCTTCGACCAGGAACAGGTCATCTTGCAAGATGGCGTGGCCGCAGAACGAGATATTGCGCGGGGTCTCTGGCACGTCCAGGCCACGCCGCGCTTTGAACCACTGGCGATCGCGGTCGACCAGGCTGATCAGCACCGTCTTCACCTCGAACATTTCGCCCACCACTTTTACCAGCACATCGAGGTACGGGTCGGCGGGGGTGTCCAGCAATTCCTGGTTATCCAGCACTTGCTGACGAATACGTTCGTTAACTGGGATTTCCGGGCTGAGCATGCACTGATCCTTCGGGGTTAGGCGAAACAAACCACTGGTCGTGGCGGGTCAGGTGGTAAGCATAGACACCCAGACACAGGCTTCGCAGCAACATAAAGCCCAGAAATGCGATCCACAGCCCGTGGTTGGCATAATCGCGCAGCCACCAGGCCAGCGGCAGGGCCAGCAGCACGCTAAGCAACATGGCGTCGCGCATTTCCCGGGCGCGGGTGGCGCCGATAAACAGGCCGTCGAGCAGGTAACTCCAAACTGCCACCAAGGGCAGCAACGCCAGGTAGGGCAAGTAGATATCGGCCGTGCTGCGCACCGAGGGGATATCGCTTTGCAGGGCGATAAAGAGATGGCCGCCGACAGCGAAAAACAGCGCGAACACCAGGCTAGCAATCAGCGACCAACCGCCGGCCACCACCAGACTGCGCACCAGGCCCTGGCGATCCCGGCTGCCCAAGGCATGGCCGCATAGCGCCTCGACCGCATGGGCGAAACCGTCCAGGGCGTAGGCCGTCAGCAGCAGGCCATTGAGCAGCAGGGCCTTGGCCGCCACCGTGTCATCGCCCAGACGCGCGCCCTGCACGGTGAGCAAAAAGAACACGCCTTGCAGCGCCAGCGAACGAATAAAAATGTCGCGGTTCACCGCCAACAGCGGCCGCCAGCTCTCCCAGCGCGCCATCGCCGCCCACTGGGTACGGCCGGGATAACGACGCAGCGCGCCGCCCGTCAGCGCCAGGCCCAGCAGCGCGCCGCCCCATTCACTCAGTACCGCCGCCCGCGCCGCGCCGACCACGCCCCAGTCCAGGCCGAGCACAAACCACAGCGACAGCACGATATTCAGCACATTGGTGCCCAGCAGAATCGCCAGCGGCGCGCGGGCGTTCTGAGTGCCGAGAAACCAGCCAATCAACGCGAAGTTGGCCAGCGCCGCCGGCAAGCCGAACAGGCGGGTATGGAAGAAGGCGCGGGTCTGCTCATCCAGCTCGGCAGAGGGGTTCATCCAATCCAGCGCCAGGTCGCCGAAGGGCAGGGCCAGCAACCCCAAGGTCAGCGCCAGCAGGGCGGCCAGTGCCAGGCCCTTAATCAGCACCTGCCGCAACGCACCGCCGTCGGCGCGGCCGCTGGCCTGGGCGGCAAAGCCCGTGGTGCCCATGCGCAGAAAACCGAGGATACCGACGATCATCACGTATAACGTGCTGCCCACCGCCACCGCGCCCAATTGGTGGGCATGGGGCAAATGGCCGACCACCGTGCTGTCCACCAATGCCACCAGCGGTACGGAAATGTTCGACAGAATCATGGGGGCGGCCAGCGCCCAGACACGGTGGTGAGTGGGCGTATGGGCCCAGGCTTCGCGCAGCATCGTTAGCTCCCTGTTGGCGGCGCAGTATAGAACTCGCGATGGGGGCTTATACACCGCCTGAATAGAGCCAAACGGTCATTCACAACGTCAGCGACTGGCCTACTCTGAAACGACGGACCCGTTTCCGAGAGGTAATAGCCATGACAATAAAAACAAGAAAGTGTCTGATCGCGTTTGGTTTGCTGATGGTCTGCGGTTTATATGGCGCGGCAGCCGCGCGGGTGGAGTTGGCACGCCAGGGCGCGCCGGTGGCGCAGGTGTCCTGCAAGCAGGATCTGTGTGTGCCGCATACCGGGTGGCTGAGTTCGATGCGCTAGAAATACAATGCATCGCGGCTGAAGCCGCTCCTACGGGGGCCCGTTCTCTGTGGGAGCGGCTTGAGCCGCGATTGCTGCAAACGAAGGTTTCAGCGCAACTCGCCGACCATCCCCGCCGTCACACTCAACACGTCCTTGGCCAATTGCTTGGAGCGTTTGCCATCCCAGCCGGTTTGCGCATTGGGGCTGTCGTCGTGGTCTTTGAACGGCATTTCGATGGTGAACGACAGGCAATCGAATTCCTCACCCACCGCATTGCAGGCCAAGGTCATATTGGCTTTGCCGCGCTCGCTGCGCGGGTAGCCAAAGCGCGTCTGAAATTCGGCACCGTGGGCCACCAGGCGTTGGCGGAAACGGTTTTCCAGGTCGGCAATGCGCGAGGTATACCCGGGGTTGCCCTCACAGGCCGCCGTGAAGACATGGGGAATTTCTTCGTCGCCGTGGATATCCAGAAACAAGTCCACGCCCACCTTGCGCATTTGCTGCTGCACAAAAAACACTTCCGGCGTTTCCGCTTCGTTGGCTGACTGCCAGGCGCGGTTCAGGTCCTTGCCGGCGGCGTTGGTGCGCAGGTGGCCGCGGTAAGCGCCGTCGGGGTTTACGTTCGGCACCAGGTACAAGTCGGCCTGGCGCAGCAGCGCATCCATCTCGGCGTCGTCGCGCAGCTTGAGGCGCTCAATCAGCCCTTCCATGAACCACTCAGCCATATGCTCGCCAGGGTGTTGCTGGGCGATGATCCAGACCTTGCGCTGGGCGTGCGGGTTGCGGCTGATGCGCAGCAACTGGATATCGCGGCCTTCGAGGCTTTTACCGCACGCCACCAGCTCGGCGTCGGCCTTGAATAGCGCCTGGTCGATCAACCAGTCATGGCGTTCGCGGCTGTAAGGTTCGAAATAGGCAAACCAGATCTGCGCCTGTTCCACTTCCAGGCCAAAGCTCAGGGTGCCGTTGGCGTAGGTGCTGGGCACGCGGAACCAGGTTTTACGGTCGTAGGAGGCAACGGCGTTATAGCCGTCCCAGGCCCAGTTGTAGGCCGACTCGCCCGCATTGGTAATGCTGAAGTCGTAGCGCGCACCGGGGGTGAGGTCTTCGGCTTTGAAGTGAAACCACTGGAAGTGGTGGCTGTTGAGGTCCTTGCGCATTTTCAGCAGCGGGTGCTGCGGGTTGCTGCTGTCGTGGACCTCAATGTTGCCACTGTCAAATTGCGCGCTGATTTGCATGGTGAGCCTCTACATCTGTGCAGTGCCCTGGGAGCGTCGGGCGTATGGCACCTAGCTTCGCAGGTGATCGCGTGCTTGCAAACGCAGAAGGCGACACAAATGTGCAAGGCAGCGGGTTAACTGATCAATAGACTCAGCAGCCACAACCCCAGCACCAGCCAGATCAGCCCCAGCACAATCGAGCGGCGCATAAATGCCCGCACGGCGCTAAATAGCAGCAACAAGCCAATGACCAGCGCCACGATGCTCAGCAGCGACGGCGTAATGCCCAGCGCGCTGGACAGGCCATGGAGAAACTGCCTGCCGGCATTGCCGATCAGTTGCAGCACGCCGCTCAGGGCATCGACGATAAAGCGGATAACGCTGCCCAGCGCATGGCCAAGCCAATCGAAGAATCCTTCTACCTGCATGCTCTGTCCTCGGTTGATGTTCAGCTTGGGCAAGCGCAGCGGCTGGCGGTTCAATCTGAAGTAGGAGCCAGCTTGCTGGCGAAGCCTGGAAAAGGTGTGCTGCAGGCCCAATGGTTCGCGAGCAAGCTCGCTCCTACGAAAAACAGCGAGCAAGACCGTGAACCACCTGAACGTACAGGTGATGTAACCTGCCCTTGTTACGCTACCGGCCACCCAGGATGAGTACGCCGTTTTTATGACCTCAGTTGCATTACGCTTGGACACCGCCGTAACGCCCGCGCAGTTGTTTGTGAGCGGGGACTGGACCCTGCCGCATTACAGCCAATTGAGCCGCGATGTAGCGCGTATGCGCCCGCAACTCGATGCCGCCACCGGCGTGCAACTGGCCGGCCTGCAGGGCCTGGACACCTCCGGCGCGGCGCTTCTGGCCGACCTGCTCGGTGCCGAGCGCCTGATTGATCTTGCCGCCACCGATCCCAGCCTGAATCCCGCCCGCCAGGCCCTGCTCAATTCTGTGGGCAGTGCGCTGCGCACCTACTGCCAGCCGGAAAAACCCAAGGCTCGCGCCGGTCTGGCCGACGTGTTGGCCCATATCGGTGTTTTCGTCGCCAGCCTGTGGGAGCGCATCGCAGCGCTGTTGGGCTTTATCGGGCTGGTGCTGGAGACGCTTGTGCGTGGGCTGTTCAGTCCGCGCCGCTGGCGGGTTACGTCCCTGGTGTCGAACATCGAGCAAACGGGCCTGGATGCCGTGCCCATCGTGGTGCTGCTGACCTTTATGGTCGGCGCCGTGGTGGCGTTTCTCGGGGCCACGGTATTGGCCAATTTCGGCGCCACTATCTATACCGTCAACCTGGTGGCCTTTGCCTTTCTGCGCGAGTTCGGCGTGCTGCTGACCGCCATCCTCATGGCCGGGCGCACGGCCAGCGCCTTTACCGCGCAGATCGGCTCCATGAAGGCCAACGAGGAAATCGACGCCATCCGTACCCTGGGCCTGAACCCCATCGAGTTGCTCGTGCTGCCACGGGTGTTGGCGCTGCTGATGTCGCTGCCCATTCTGACGTTTCTGGCCATGATCTCGGGCATTCTCGGCGGCGCTGTGGTGTGCCTGCTGGTGCTGAATATCTCGCCCACCATGTACCTCACCATCCTGCAAACCATCGAGGTGCAGCACCTGTTGGTGGGCCTGGTCAAAGCGCCGGTGTTTGCTTTTCTGATTGCCGTGATCGGTTGCCTGGAAGGCTTCAAGGTCAGCGGTAGCGCGCAGTCGGTGGGCGAGCACACGACCTCGGCCGTGGTGCAATCCATCTTCGTGGTGATTCTGCTGGACGCGGTGGCGGCGATGTTCTTTATGGAGATGGGCTGGTGACCACGCAGACTGCACTTATCGAGGTCCGCGACCTCACCAACGCGTTTGGCCCGCAGGTGGTGCACCAGCACCTGGACCTGGACGTGATGCGCGGCGAAATTCTCGGCATCGTCGGCGGCTCGGGTACCGGCAAGTCGGTGTTGCTGCGCTCCATCGTCGGCCTGCAACGGCCCACCGCCGGCAGCGTCAAAGTGTTCGGCGAAAACCTGCTTGATCTGTCGCCGGAAAAACGCTCGCAGGTCGAGCGCCGCTTCGGTGTGCTGTTCCAGTCCGGCGCGTTGTTTTCCTCGCTCACGGTGCTGGAAAACATTGCCCTGCCGTTGATCGAACACGCGGGCCTCAGCCGGGACGAAGCCGAAGGGCTGGCGGTGGTCAAATTGGCTCTGGCCGGCCTGCCGGAGTCGGCAGCCTACAAATACCCGGACTCGTTATCCGGCGGCATGATCAAGCGCGCCGCCCTGGCCCGTGCCCTGGCGCTGGACCCCGAAATCGTGTTTCTCGACGAACCCACCGCAGGCCTGGACCCCATCAGCGCCGCCGCCTTCGACCAGCTTATTCTGACCCTGCGTGACGCGCTGGGCCTGACTGTGTTTCTGGTCACCCATGACCTGGACACCCTCTACACCATCTGTGACCGAGTGGCCGTGCTGTCACAAAAACGCGTGCTGGTGGCCGGCGACCTGACCACAGTGGCCGCCACCAAAGACGCCTGGGTTCACGACTATTTTCATGGCCCCCGTGGCCGTGCCGCGCTGCAAGCCAGTGCCCGTTTAACGGAGAACAATTGATATGGAAACCCGCGCCCATCACGTGCTGATCGGCTTGTTCACGGTGTTGGCCGTCGGTGCCGCGCTGCTGTTCGGCCTGTGGCTGGCCAAGTCGACGGCCGACCGCGAATTCGCCCTGTACGACATCGTGTTCTATGAAGCGGTCAACGGCCTGTCACCGGGTAGCACCGTGCAGTACAGCGGCATCAAGGTGGGCGAGGTGATCGCCCTGAAACTCGACCCCAAAGACCCGCGCAAAGTGCGCGCGCGTATTCGGGTTGCCGCCGACACGCCGGTCAAGCAGGACACCCACGCCAAGCTGTCGTTGGTGGGCATTACCGGCGGCTCCTTTATCCAGATGTACAGCGGCACGCCGGACAGCCCCAAGCTTGTGAGCAAAACCGGCAAGGTGCCGGTGATCGTCGCCGACAAATCGCCCATTACGGCACTGCTGGCCAGCGGCGAAGACCTGCTGACCAATATCAACAAGCTGGCCGCCAGCGCCAACGCCCTGGTGTCGCCGGAGAACGTCGCCCGCATCAGCCGCACGCTGGACCACCTCGACCAGGTGACCGGCACCGTGGCCGAAGAGCGCGAAGACATGCGCACCATCGTCAAGCAACTGGCCGCCGCCTCGCGCCAGGCCAGTGAAACCCTGGCGCAAAGCAGCAAGGTGATGGCCAGCGCCAACAGCCTGCTCGACCAGCAAGGCAAGGACGCGCTCAACAGCGCCCGCGATGCCATGGCCTCGCTTGACCGCGCGAGCAAAAGCATCGAACGCCTGCTCAGCGATAACCGTGACTCGCTGGATGCCGGCGCCCAAGGCTTGAGCGCCCTCGGCCCAGCCGTGGGCGAGTTGCGCGAAACCCTCAGTAGCCTGCGCGCCATTACCCGGCGCCTGCAGGAAGACCCGGCCGGCTACCTGCTGGGCGGTGAGAAGAACAAGGAGTTCCAACCATGAGTGCACGCGTGTCTCGCCCCCTGCTGACCATGGGGCTGCTGAGCCTGCTGGCGGCCTGTTCGATTCTGCCCAAAAGCGAGCCGAGCAATGTCTACCTGTTGCCGGCAGCGCCTGCGACCGCTGCCGGTTCGGCGGCAGCAGTGAACTGGTCGCTGCGCATCGCCAAGCCGCAGGCGACCATGGCACTGGACAGCCCGCGTATCGCCGTGGTGCCTGAAGGCAGTGTGATCAGCAGCTACCAGGGCTCACGCTGGAGTGACAACGGCCCGGTGCTGCTGCGTAACCGCTTGATCGAAGGCTTTCAGGCCGACGGACGCATTGCCGAGCTGAGCAGCGACGACGCCCAGTTGCAGGCCGATCTGGTGCTGGTCAGCGATTTGCGCGCCTTCCAGAGCGAGTACCACAACGGCCGAGTGACGGTAGTGGTGCGTCTGGATGCGCAGTTGGTAAACAGCGCCAGCCGCAAGATTGTCGCCGCCCGGCGCTTCGACGTGCAGCAGCCGGCCAGCGGCGATCAGGTGGCCGAGGTGGTGAGCGCCTTCGGCCAGGCCAGCAACACGCTGAGCAGCCAACTGGTGCCATGGGTGCTGGAGCAGGGCGCGCGCAATCAGCGTCCCTGACCAGTGGTAGTGAGGAATGCCGGGCCGCGGCTAAAGTCGGTTATGCCGGCGGTCGATAAGTACTGAGCACGCCGTCATAAGAGCGTAATTTTCTGACCGAACGGTCGGGTGCTTTGTATACAATCTGTCGCGGTTTTCCCACCAAGCTCACACAGGTATTCGCCGATGCGCCTTTGGCAACGCAGTATTCAGTGGCAGTTGATCCTCAGCATGGGCGCCGCTCTGCTGGCCAGCATTCTGATTGTTGTCGGCATTTATGCCGCTGTGGTTAACCGCCTCGCGGAGCGGGCGTTGGTGGAGCAGGCCTTGCCAGCCAGCGTCACCGCCATAGGCAATGACCTTGAACGGATTCTCACCGAACCCTTTACCGCCGCCCGCGCCATCGCCGAGAACACCATGGTGCAGGACTGGCTTTCCTCGGGCGAGGATGCCGGTCAGCAGCAAGCCTTTGTGCGGTATTTGAAGGGGGTACAAACCCAGCAAAAAGCCCTGACCACCTTTATCGTGGGCGCCGGTAGCGGCAACTATTTCACCGACAAAGGTCTGGACCGCACACTCACCCGTGGCCCGGCGGAAAACGGCTGGTTCTACAATTTTGTCGACGGCAGCGACAACCGCGCGGTGCAGATCGATACCGACAAATCCACCAACCAGCCGACCCTGTTTATCAACCAGCGCATCACGGCCAATGGCAAAACCATTGGCCTGGCGGGCTTGGGTTTTGGCCTGCAGGCGATGTCGGATCTGGTGCGCAACTTTCACTTCGGCAAAAGCGGGCGCATTTTTCTGGTCAGTGCCGATGGCAAAGTAAAAATCCACCCGCAGGCCGAATTCAACGACACCCGCCAACTCAGCGACCTGCTGGGAAAAGACGCCGCCGCCAAGCTGCTGACAGACGGCAGCAAGGCCGTGCACTTCGAACGGGACGGCGAAGATTACCTGGCGCTGGCGCAACCGCTGAAAACCCTCGGCTGGCTCCTGGTGAGCGAAGTGCCGGAAGGGGAAATCTATGCCGAGGCCAACCAGGCGCTGGTCACCAGCAGCCTGATCGGTTTGCTGGTGGCGTTGTTCTCCCTGGGCCTGGTCGTGTTGCTGGCCCGTGGCTTGGTAAAACCCATCAAGCAAGTGACCGATGCGCTGGTGGAAATCGGCGGCGGTGGCGGCGACCTGACGCGCCGGCTGGACGAGTCACGCCAGGACGAGCTGGGCGATCTGGCCCGTGGCTTCAACCGTTTTATTGGCAGCCAGCGTGAGCTGATCAGCGCGGTGCTGGCCACCAGCGTCAAGCTGCGCACGGCCATTGGCCAGGTGGCCACGGTGGTGGAAAACACCGCCGGGCGTGCCGGTCGCCAACATGAAATGACCGATATGGTGGCCACCGCCGTGCACGAGATGGGCCTGACCGTGCAGGAAATCGCCCGCAATGCCAGCAACGCCGCCAGCACCTCGGCGAGCGCGCGCGACGAAGCAGTGCAGGCGCGGCAAGTGGTGGGTGGCTCGATCAAGCAGATTGAAAAAATGTCCGATGACATCGGCCAAGCTTCCGGCGCCGTCGGCGAGCTGGCCAATGAAGTGGCCTCCATCGACCAGGTGCTGTCGGTGATTCGCGGTATTTCCGAACAGACCAACCTGCTGGCCTTGAACGCCGCGATCGAAGCCGCGCGTGCCGGGGAGATGGGCCGTGGTTTTGCCGTGGTGGCCGACGAAGTGCGCACCCTGGCCAGCCGTACCCAGGCCTCGACCGGCGAAATTCAGCAAATGATTCAGCGCCTGAAAACCGGGGCGCAAACGGCGGTCAGTTCGATGCAGGCCGGGCAATCGGCCACCGGTGATGGCGTGCAATCCAGCCAGCGCACGGGCGAGTCGTTGGGCTCGATTACCTCGCAGATCGAGCGCATCAGCGACATGAACACCCAGGTGGCTGCGGCGACTGAAGAGCAGTCGTCGGTGACCGAAGAGATCAACCGCAACGTGCAGGGCATTGCCGATCTGGCGCATGCCACCTCGGATGAAGTGCAGGCCTGTCGGCAGGATTGCCAGACCCTGCTGGGGCTGGCTGATGATCTTGGCAAGCAGATGGGAAGTTTCCGGCTTTGACTGCCGAGCTGGTTTTGTAGGGTGTGCTCCGCGCACCGGGCGATTTCCAAGTAAACGCCTCGTACGCCTGGAACATTTTCGTACTTGGATTCCCGCCTGCGCGGGAATGACGGGGGAGGGTGGTAATCTCCGTCGTCCCCGCGTAGGCGGGGACCCAGAATGCCGAGTCATGTGCGGTAGTAGGTCACAAGTTCTCTGATGTGTTGGTGGCGATCAAGCCCCCAACAAACTCTGCCCACACACCCGCAACACCTGCCCCGTCACCGCGCCACTGGTGGGCTGGGCAAACCAGGCCACCGTCTCTGCCACATCCTGTGGCAACCCACCTTGCCCCATCGAGCTCATGCGGCGACCGGCCTCACGGATGGTCAGCGGAATGGCCGCGGTCATTTGCGTTTCGATAAAGCCCGGTGCCACGGCATTGATGCTGATGCCGCGCTTGGCCAAAGTCGGTGCCCAGGCGTTGGCCAGGCCAATCAAACCGGCCTTGCTCACGGCATAGTTGCTCTGGCCCATATTGCCAGCGATGCCGCTGATAGAGGCCAGCAGCACTACGCGGCCGTTGTCGTGCAGCTTGCCGCCGTCGAGCAGCGCTTTGGTGAGCACTTGCGGGGCGTGCAGGTTGACGTCGATCACCGAATCCCAGAACGCCTCGCTCATCTTGGCCAGGGTTTTATCGCGGGTAATCCCGGCGTTATGCACCACGATATCGACGCCATCGGGCAGCGCCGCCAGCAGTTGCTCGGCGGCGTCCGGGGCGCAGATATCCAGCGCCACGCTGCGGCCACCCAGGCGCGCGGCCAGGGCGTCGAGGGCGCCTTTCATCGCCGGTACGTCCAGCAACACCACGCTGGCGCCATCGCGGGCCAGGGTTTCGGCAATCGAGGCGCCGATGCCACGGCTGGCGCCGGTGACCAAGGCGGTTTTGCCACCCAGCGGGCGGCTCCAGTCATTCACTTGAGTGGAGCAGGCAACCAGGCGCACCACCTGGCCGGAGACATACGCACTTTTCGGCGAGAGGAAAAAGCGCAGCGCCCCTTCCAACTGGTCTTCGGCACCCTTGGCCACATAGAGCAATTGCACCGTGCCGCCGCGGCGAATCTCTTTGCCCAGCGAACGGGTAAAGCCTTCCAGCGACCGTTGGGCGCTGGCGGCGAACGGGTCTTTCAGCGACTCCGGCGGGCGGCCCAGGACCACCACGTGGGGGCACAGGTCCAGTCCCTTTAACGCCGGCTGGAAAAACTCGCGCAACTGGTCGAGCTCCTCAGTGCTGCTGATGGCGCTGGCGTCGAAAATCAGCGCCTTGAGTTTGGGCCCGTGCTCGGCTGTCCAGCGCGGCAGGCCAAACAGGCCGTCTGCGCTGGCAAAGGCCTGGTCGGTCAGACGATTCAGGCTGGCGCTGGCCGCTTCGGCCAACACGCCGCCGTTAATCAGCAGCGCGCCCTCTACCGGCCGCATGCGCCCGGCCGTCCAGCGCTCCAGGCGCACCGGGGCGGGCAGGCCGAGGACGCCAACCAGGCGGTGGCCCATGGGGGAGTTGGCGAAGTTCAGGTAACGGTCAGACATGGCAGAAGGCTCCAGCAGGAGAGTCAAATGTAGGCCCACTCTACGCAGACCGACAGCGTGCGCAATTGACCGTGCCGCTTGTGGCGCTGGCAAGGCGGCCAATGCGAGCACGATCTGGCAAGCTAGTCTTGTGACCACGTATCTCCTGAGGAGTCTCACATGACGCAACTGCGCCGGGTCGCCATTGTTGGCGGTAACCGTATTCCCTTCGCCCGTTCCAATACCGTGTATGCCACCACCAGCAACCAGGAAATGCTCACTGCCGCCCTGGAAGGCCTGATCGAGCGCTATAAGCTGCACGGCGAAATCATCGGTGAAGTGGTGGCCGGCGCGGTGCTCAAGCACTCGCGTGACTTCAACCTCACCCGCGAATGCGTACTGGGCTCGCGCTTGGCCCCGGAAACCCCGGCCTACGATATCCAGCAAGCCTGCGGCACGGGCCTGGAAGCGGCGATTCTGGTGGCCAATAAAATCGCCTTGGGGCAAATCGACAGCGCCATTGCCGGCGGCGTGGATACCACCTCCGATGCACCGATTGGCGTCAACGAAGGCCTGCGCAAGATTCTCCTGCAAGCCAACCGCGCCAAAAGCACCGGCGACAAAGTCAAAGCTCTGCTGCAGATTCGCCCCCGCCACCTGGCCCCGCATATACCCCGTAACGGCGAGCCGCGCACCGGGCTGTCCATGGGCGAACACTGCGAGCTGATGGCACAAACCTGGGCCATCCCGCGCGATGAACAAGACCAGCTTGCAGTGGCCAGCCACCAGAAGCTCTCCGCCGCCTACGCCGAAGGCTGGCAAGACGACCTGCTCACGCCGTACCTGGGCCTGACCCGCGACCAGAACCTGCGCCCGGACATCAGCCTGGAAAAGCTCGCCACGCTAAAACCGGTCTTCGAAAAAGGCCCACGCGGCACCATGACCGCCGCCAATTCCACGCCCCTCACCGACGGCGCTTCGGTAGTGCTGCTGGCCAGCGAAGAATGGGCCAAAGCGCGCGGCCTGCCGATCCTCGCCTATTTCCGCGACGGCGAAGCGGCGGCGGTGGACTTCGTCAATGGCAAGGAAGGCCTGCTGATGGCGCCGGTATACGCCGTGCCGCGTCTGCTCAAACGCAACGGCCTGACGCTGCAGGACTTTGACTACTACGAAATTCACGAAGCCTTCGCCGCGCAGGTGCTGTGCACACTCAAGGCCTGGGAAGACGCCGAATACTGCAAAACCCGCCTGGGGCTGGACGCCGCGCTGGGCTCGATAGACCGCAGCAAGATGAACGTCAAAGGCAGCTCGTTGGCAGCCGGGCACCCGTTTGCCGCAACGGGTGGGCGCATCGTCGCCAACCTGGCCAAGTTGTTGTCGGTCGCCGAAAGCGGGCGCGGGCTGATCTCGATTTGTGCCGCTGGCGGGCAGGGTGTGACCGCAATCATCGAAAAGTAATCTAACCCCTGCTGACGCAATCGATCGCGTCGGCAGGATGTAGCAACTCCGTGATTCTCTTCCCCGTGAGAGCGCGGCATCGCCCCGGCGGTGCCGTTTTTTTTTGGGTGTTCGGCGGGCGATCGGCTGCGCGTCGGCATTGCTGCGTTGAAATGGTTTTTTGAATGCTCATGGGCACCAGCCCACTGCGCTTAAAAAAACTATTTCGCCTTGCACTGCTCTAGCTCGCTCGATCTCGAGTTGTGTGAGGCAAAAGATCGAGGGCTTTTGATCTGGCTTTTGACTTACCGTTTTTGATCTTGATCTACCCGCCCCTTGAGCGCAGGCCGAGCGGAGTCGTTGCGTAAGGGGTTGAGCGGCCGGGAGCCGCGAAAGGCGTGAGGGCCATGGATGGCCCTTCGCGCCGGCCCCTGGAGCGGCGACGTAGCGAGGGGAGTCGGAGCGCAGCGTAGACCCAAGGTAGGGGCAAGATTTTTTGGTTTCTTTTTCATCGACTGGAAAAAGAAACTCGCGCGTAAGGCGCGAAATAAAACGTTCAGCACACGCGGTAACGAAGAAGAAAACCGCTCGCCAGACAACCGCTTGGTGCGCACAGCACACCCTACAAAAGCGGATTGCGTAGGGCGCGAAACAAAGCGGTCACCTCTATCAGTGCCTGCGCAACTGATACACCCCACGACTCTGCGCCACCACCTCGCCACTGCCATCCAGCAGACTCAACTCCAACACATACTCCGCCTTGCCGGTCTCGCTGGCCTCGCGCTGCAAACGCTCGATCTCATCAGCCGCCAATCGCGCCTCTACCCGAATATCCCCGGTGGCCGGCCGACGAAAGCGCAGGTTCATTTCCTTGATCACCGGGTAGTAACGCTGGGTATCGAAACTGGTCAGAAACAACGCCCCGCCAGGAATCTCGGCAAGGGTAAAAAGCGCTCCGGCATACATGCTGCCGATATGGTTCTGGTTGCCCGCCAGCGGCATCAGCAACTGCACGCAGCCAGGCTCCAGCACCTCGGCCTTGAGGCCGCTGCGTTTGACGAAGGCAATCTGTTCTTCGGTGAGCTGACGGGCGATCTCGATGGGAAATGCCATGGGCTGGGTTCCTTCTTGTTATTGAAGGCCCAGCCTAGCCTTTGGTTGGTTTACAGCAATGACCTTAATGCTCGGCTCGCCTGACCAAAAGTGACGTATCAGATACCTTGGGTCTTGAGCCACGCCATCAACTGCGGCAACGGCATCGCGCCACTTTGCCGCGCTACTTCCTTGCCGTTCTTGAACAACAGCAGGCTTGGAATCGAGCGGATATTCAGCTGCGCCGACAGCTGCTGATTGGCCTCGCTATCTAGCTTGGCCAACCGTGCACGGCCCATCAACTGCCCAGCGGCTTGCTGGAAAATGGGTGCAAATGCCTGGCACGGTCCACACCAACTGGCCCATACATCCACCAGCAGCGGCAGGTCGCCTTTGATCTGGCTGGCAAAGCCCGCTTGGCTCAGGTCGAAGGGCTTGGCCTGCAGCACGGCGTCTTTGCATTTGCCGCAGCGCGGGCTGTCGCCCAGGCGGTCGGCGGGAATGCGGTTGAGGCCGTTGCAGTGCGGGCAGGGAATAACGAGGGATTCGGACATGACAGGCTCCAGAAGCGATAACCGCTATCTGGAGCCAGAAGCGCGTGGTTTCAAGCCGAGATCGCCATATAGATGTTGTAGGCGCTGATCAGGGTAATCAGGCTGCCGATCAGCATCAGCAGGGTTTTGGCATGCAGCTTCTTGCACAGCAGCGCGGCGAATGGCGCGGCGAACAGGCCGCCGAACACCAGGCCCGCCACCAGCAACCAGGTGCTTGGCTGGCCGGCCAGCAGAATAAATGACGTGGCGCTGGCGATGGTCAGGAAGAACTCGGCAAAGTTCACCGAACCGATGGTGGTCCGTGGGTCGCTGCCCGAGCCGATCAGCGTGGTGGTCACCACCGGGCCCCAGCCACCGCCGCCGGCGGCATCCACAAAACCGCCGAACAGGGCGAGCTTGGCAATGTGTTTGGGCTCGCGCTTTTGCACCACATGCTTGAACGCCTTGCGCAGGATATACAGACCCATGATCAGCAAGTACGCCGAAATAAAGGGCTTGAGCACCTTGCCGTCGAACTGGGTGATGATCACCGCGCCGAGCACGGCGCCGATCATGCCGGGGATCAGCAGGCGCAGAAACAGCTGCTTGTTAACGTTGCCCAGTTTTACATGGGAGATGCCGGAGAGACCCGTGGTAAACACTTCGGCGATATGCACGCTGGCGCTAGCGGCCGCAGGCGAGGCCCCCGCGCTGAGCAGAAAGGTGGTGGCGGTGATGCCGTAGGCCATGCCCAGCGCACCGTCGATGGCCTGGGCAAAAAAGCCCACTGCCACCGCGCTCCAGAATAGCGGGCTGGTCAGTGCACTTTCGATGATTTCCAGGCCACTGCTCTCGTGATTGCCGAAAAACAGACGCCAGGCCAGAAAGCCCAGCAGGCTCAGCAGAATGGCGACCGCAAGCCACATAGCAATACGCAGCACAGGATGGTTGGCGGGGTGGGAGACGTAGTCTTCAACCGGCGGCAAGCCCATTGCCTGGTGTTCGGTGTTGATCGGGCTTGGGGTGTAATCGAGTTCGCGGATTTTCATCTACAACAGAGCCTTGAGCGGGACGAGCGGTTAGCCGTTCGGTGAAGCAACGATAGAGAGCTTTGCTTAGAGAGTCTAAGAATCGTTCGGCAGGTTTATATTCTCTCTGGTTATTTGTGCGGGCTGTACTGGCGGCTCGGTTCGTGCCTGTACCTATGGTCTGCGGTTCGCTCTCCGTAGGATGGGTAGAGGCGTGGCCGAAACCCATCAACCGCATAACGATGGGTTTCGCTACGCCCTACCCATCCTACGAGGCGGCGGCAATGCAGACATTGGGCGTTTTGGGCGGTATGAGTTGGGAGTCGACGGTGACCTATTACCGTCTGCTCAACGAGGGCGTGCGCGATCACCTTGGCGGTTTGCATTCAGCCCCCTTGCTGCTGCACTCGGTGGATTTCGCGCTTATTGCCGCCATGCAAAAAAGCGGCGACTGGCAGGGCGCCGGTAAGGTGCTCGCCCACGCCGCCCATGGCCTGCAACAAGCAGGCGCCACTGCGCTGTTGTTGGCCACCAACACCATGCACAAGGTTGCACCGGCCATCGAGGCAGCGATGGGCATACCGTTGCTGCATATCGGCGATGCGGTTGGCCAGGCGTTGAAAGCGGATGGCGTAAAGAAGGCGGCGCTGCTCGGCACCCGCTTCACCATGCAGGAGGCCTTTTACCGTGAGCGGCTGAGTGAGCGTTTTGGAATTGAGGTGCTGGTGCCGCCACCGGATGAGCAGGCCGAAATTGACCGCATCATTTTTCAGCAGCTTTGTGTGGGGCAGTTTCCAGAGGCGTCGAAGCGTTATTACCTCGACTGTCTGGCGCGCCTGAAAGAGCAGGGCGCCGTAGCGGCGATTCTAGGCTGTACGGAGATTGGGCTGTTACTGGAGGGATGCGCGTCGCCGTTGCCGCTTCTTGATAGCGCCCATCTGCATGTGCAGATGGGGTTGGACTGGCTATTGGGGGTGGAGCAAGAGGCCAATACCCGAGTGGCGGGTATTGGCCCTACGACGAGCAACTGATTTCCAGGTGCTTGCCCCACTCAGGCGGCCGCTCGGCGAAGCGTTCCATGCCCGGCTGATCTTCAAACGGTTTGCTTAATACGGCGTGCAACAGCCGCACTTCGCTGTAATCACCTTTCTCCGCCGCCTCGATGGCCTGTTGCGCCAGGTAGTTACGCAGGATGTATTTCGGGTTGACCGCATGCATACGCGCCCGCCGTTCGGCCGGGTCGAGGTCGCCGCAGCGCGCCAGGTAGTCCGTCACCCACTCGTCAAACCCGGCCAGATCGACGAAGTCCTCACGCAGGCGCTTGAGCGCATCGGCCGCTGCGCTGTCGCCCAGTTCGCGGAAGAAGCGGGTGTAGTCCACCGCGCTGGTTTGCATCAATTGCAGCAGGCGTTCGATCAGTTTTTCGTCGTGCTCGTGTTCGTCATACAGGCCCAGGCGTTTGCGCATCAAGGCCAGGTAATGCGCCTGGTACAGCGGCAAAAACAGGTTCAGCGTATCGCGCAGGGCGTCCACGCTGATAAAGGGCGTGAGTGCCTGGGCCAGGGCCGACAGGTTCCAGTGGGCAATCGGCACCTGGTTGCTGAAGGAGTAGCGGCCGGCGTCGTCGGAGTGGTTGCAGATAAACCGGGCGTCAAAATCGTCGAGGAAGGCGAACGGGCCGTAGTCGAAGGTGATGCCCAGAATCGACATATTGTCGGTGTTCATCACCCCGTGACAGAACCCGTAGGCCTGCCAGTAGGCGATCATCTCGGCGTTGCGCTCCAGCACCTCGCGGAACATTGCCAGGTACGGCTCCGGCTGTTCCAGGCACTGCGGGAAGTGGCTCTTGAGCACATGCTCGCCGAGGGTTTTAAGCTGTTCTTCCTGCTTGGTGTAATAGAAGTATTCGAAGTGACCAAAGCGCACGTGGCTGGGCGCCATGCGCAGCACCATGGCGGCGCTTTCCTTTTTCTCGCGCCACACCGGCGTGCTGGAGCCGACCACGCACAGCGCCCGGCTGCTGGGAATGCCCAGGGCGTGCAGGGCTTCGGAGGCCAGAAATTCGCGGATGGAGGAGCGCAATACCGCGCGGCCATCGCCCATGCGCGAGTACGGGGTTTGCCCGGCGCCCTTGAGGTGCAGGTCCCAATGCTCGCCGGCGTCGTTCACCACTTCGCCCAGCAGCAGGCCACGGCCATCGCCCAGGCGCGGGTTGTAGGAACCGAATTGATGGCCGGAATACACCATGGCGCGCGGCTCGGCGCTTTCCCAGAGCTTGTGGCCTGCGAAGATTTCGGCGAATACCGGCTGCTCGGCCTCGTCCGGGTCTAGGTCCAGCAAGGCCATGGCGGCGGGGCTGGCTACGACCAGGCGCGGCTCGTCGATGGGCTCTGGCAGCACCTCGGTGGAAAACGCATCGCCCAGGCGGGCGAAGCAGTTATCGAAGGTCAGGTCGGCGAGGGTTTTCAACGGCGGTGCCCCATCGGAGAGCGGCCTGCGCCGCGGTGCATGTGATCTCGTAAGATGTGTTCTGCGCACCAGGGAACAACTCGGTGTTCATGGTGCGCGGAGCACACCCTACGGGGCTGGCGTTTCGGGTTCGTGTTCAGCGCAAACCTTCTGCTCCTGCCCCTCGCGGTTGGCGAGGAAAATTTCCATCTTCGGCGTGCTGCTGGAGTTGATGTCGTTGGCGCGGAACAGTTGGTCGATACGGCGGTTCAATTCGTCGGTGGCCGGGCCGCGGTCGCCCAGTTCGCGCACGTATATCTTCAGCTCGTGGTCCAGGGTACTGGCGCCGTACGACGTCAGTTGCACCGTGGGCGCCGGGTCGCGCAATACGCGGGAGTTTTCCTGAACAGCCTGAATCATCAGCTTGCGCACCAGGTCCAGGTCCGTGCCGCGCTGCACGTTGAAGGTCAGCACGATGCGGGTGATGGTGTCGGTCAGGGTCCAGTTGATCAGCTGGCTGGTCAGAATGGTCTGGTTCGGCACGATCACGGCTTTGCGGTCACCGTCGGTGATGTGGGTGGCGCGAATGCGGATGCGGTTCACGGTGCCGGTCACGGTGCCGATGGTCACAAGGTCGCCAATGCGTACCGGGCGCTCGAACAGCAAAATGATGCCGGAAATAAAGTTGGCGAAAATCGCCTGCATACCGAAACCGATACCCACCGACAGCGCGGCCACCAGCCATTGCAGCTTGTCCCAGCTGACCCCGAGGGTCGACAGGGTGCTGACGATACCGATGCCGGCAATGGCATAGGACAGCAGCGTGGTGGTGGCATAGGCACTGCCTTGGGCCAGCGACAGCCGCGAGAGCACCAACACTTCCAGCAAACCGGGCAGGTTATTGGCCAGGGCAATGGTGACGCCAATAATCAGCAGCGCCCCGAGCACGTCCATCAGGCTGATGGGCACCTGGGTGGCGGTTGCGCCGGTGCCGGAGACGTATTGGTAGAGGGTGACGTTGTCCAGGTAGGCGAACACGCTGATCAGGTCGGCCCACACCCAGTACAGGCAGCCAATAAAGCCGGCCAGCAGGGCCAGGCGGATCAGGCGCAGGGACTGCTGGTTGACCTGGTCGATATCCAGCGTCGGCGTTTCCACCGGCACTTCATCGCCGTCGACATTTTCCTTGGCTTGCGCCTGGCGTTTGGCCAGGGCGCGGGCATAGGCCAGGCGCCGTGCGGCAACGGCCAGACCACGCACAAAGGCGGCCTCGATAATCAGCCAGACGATCAACAGGTACAGGGTATTGATCAGGCGGTCGGTGAGTTTCAGCGAGGTGTAGTAGTAGCCAAAACCGACGGCGATGATCAGCGCAAACGGCAGCAGGGTGAATGCCGCGCCGATCACCAGGCGGAAGGGGGAGGCGTGTTCGCGCAACTGCTCGCCGAGCAGTAACTTGCCCAGCAGCCAGGTCATCAGGCAGAAGCAGGTCAGCACGGTGACGATACCGATCACATCTTCGGCCAGCGCCGCCGGTTGTTGCTCCGCCACGCTGACCACTGCCACCAGGGCCATCACCACCAGCCCCAGATTGCGGACTTTCTTGCTTAGAAAGTCCACTTGTGGACGCGGCCAACGGAAGTGCAGTTCGGCCACGCCGCCGGGCGCCAGAATGCGGTACAGGGTGTAGAAGACCAGCCAGGCCTGGGCCATTTCCAGCAAGGCCAGGCCTAACGCAGCGTTCTGCCCGCGGGCGTCGGCGCGCAACGCCAGGCCGCCCAGGGCCAGCAGCAGCGACACCGGCAAGGCCAGCAGAATGTTCAGCAGCAGCGCCAGCGGCGTGTGCAACTGGCTGTCGCGTTTGTAGTGGCCGATGTCTTCGTGCAGTTCATTGAGCTTGCGGTAGATGGTGCTGCGCTGCCAGATCAGCAGACCGCACACCAGCAATAGCGGCAGGAAAAACCACGGCCGCTCGCCCAGCGCCTCCACCAGTTGTTTGAGGCCGGCACCCCACGGCAGGTCCGCCATCTGGCTTTGCAGGTAGCGCGGTGCCACGCGCAACCAGGAGAAATCCAGCGGCTTGTTGCTGGGAATCCAGAACATCTGCTCTTCCAGTGTGGCGCGCAGGGCCTTGGCGGTGGCTTGCAGCTGTTTCTGGTTGAGTTGCAGGGTGATGGATTCGTTAAGCAGCGCATTGAGCTCGCGGCTCAGGCGCTCCAGCAATTCGCTGCGGGTATTGGCCAGGTCCAGCAGGGTGCGGCGCAGTTCCGGGGTCACCTGCTCGGCCGGCTGTTTCGCCAGCAGGCTGTCGACGTAGGCTTGGGGGCTGCTGTATTGGTCGCGGCTCTGGTCAAGGTTGAACTGGTACAGACGGATATCGGCAATCTCGTCGGCCAGGTCTTTGTTCATGGACAGGTGCGGCAGCGACTGTTTTTGCTGGTAGAGAATTTTGGACAGCAGCAGGCTGCCCTTGAGAACGTTGATCTGCTCTTCCAGCGATTGGTCGGCCTGGTTGACGCTGTCCAGTTGCTGCTTGGTCAGCAGGTTTTCCTTGGTCAGGTCGTTGAGGCGGTCGGTGGCGCGCAGCAGGTAGTCGGAGAGCTTGAGGTTCTGTGCGCTCTCCAGCGCTACCACACTGTCGGAGCCAGCGTTCTGCGCTTCCTTGGAAAGCTCGACCAAGGTTTTTTCCGACTGCGCCCGGCGTTTTTCGCTGATCAGGGTTTGCAGGTTATTGCTGGTCTGTTCGGCACGGGCGATGCGTTCTACCAGTAGGTCACGCTGGCCGTTGCCCAGGTCCTGCAGCACATTGTTGCCCGCCAGTTCGGCGCGGCGCAGGGTGATCTTCGCGCTCAGCGCCGCTTGTTCGGCGTTCAACTGGTCACGGCGTTCGGGCGGTAGCGGCTTGTTCGCTTCCTTGCCCACTTTTAGCAGGTTGGTGATTTCCTGTGCACGGGTCTGGCCGCTGGCAATTTCGGCTTGGGCCCGCTCTGGGCGGGTTTGCGCGGTAAGGATGTCGCTATTGGCTTCGGCCAGGGCTTTTTGCCAGTCGCTTAACTGGGTACTGAGGTCGGTCAGTTTTTGCTCAAGCTGCGGAATGCTCAGCGCGCCGTAGCGTTGGCGGAAGTCGTCGACTTGGCTGCTCTTGAGTTTGGTCAGCTCGCGCTGGTTGTCGGCGGTGAGCTTGGGGGCCTCGGTCAGCTTTTGCTTGAGCTGAATCAGGCGGGTCTCGGCGTCGTTTTTTTCCGCCAGCAGGGCCAGGGTGTTTTCCAGCATCTGCTTGACGTTGGCCGCGTCGGTTTCCGCCAGTTTGCGGTCGGCCAGGCTGTCGAGGCTGCGTTGCACGTCAGCGGCGGCCGGCGGTTCGGCGGCCTGCAGGGAGGGAACAATAAGGGCAAGGCCAAGCAAGCTGGCCGTAACCCATTTGCTAATAAATCGGGAACGGAGCGAATAGGGAAACAGAGACATGGTCGCCAATCGTGCGGCTCGGGAAGCGAGCAGTTTAGAGGAACAAGCCAGGGCCGGGGCGGCTGCCTTCGGGGAATTTGACGCCGACCTTGCGAATCTTGTTCCCTTCCATGGCCGCGACGGTCCAGGTAAGGCCGTTCCACTCCACTTGGTCGCCGATAACTGGCTCGCCGCCAATCTCGTGGGAGATAAACCGGCCGAGCGGCATCGTGCCGTCAAGATCGCCGACTTTAAGCCCGTACAGTGCGGCAATGGCGCTGAGTTCGGCATCGCCTTCGAGCACGAAGTCGCCGAAGAAGCGCAGGTCCAGGCCACGCTTGGGCGCCTGGCTGAACAGTTTGCCCAGGGCGGGCAGGTCGTGTTCGTGGCCGACCACGCAGAGCATGTCGCCGGCTTCGAGCGTGGTACTACCGGAGGGGTGCAGCAATTCGGTGCCACGGAACAGCGCGGCGATCCGCGTGCCCTCGGGCATATTCAGCTCGCGCAGGGCGGCGCCGATGCACCATTTCTCCGCGCCCAGACGGTACACGAACAATTCCCACTGACTGGTGGGGTGCACTTCCAGGCCAGCACGGGAAATCGGCGCCGGCTCTGGCGGTACGGTCACCCGCAGCCACTTGGCCACCCACGGCAGACTGGTGCCTTGCACCACCAGGGAAACCAGCACGATAAAGAACGCCAGGTTGAAGTACAGCTGGGCGTGTTCCAGACCGGCCATCAGCGGGAACACCGCCAGAATGATCGGCACCGCGCCGCGCAGACCAACCCAGGCGATAAAGACTTTTTCCCGGTCGTGGAAGGCCTTGAACGGGAACAGGCCGACGGCAACCGACAGCGGCCGGGCGATCAGAATCATCCACAGCGCCAGGGCCAGGGCTGGCAGCGCGATGGGCAGCAGGTCATGGGGCGTGACCAGCAAGCCCAGCACCAGAAACATACCAATCTGCGCCAGCCAGGCCAGGCCGTCGAGCATATGCAAAATGCCATGGCGCGAGCGGATGGCCTTGTTGCCCAGCACCAGGCCGCACAGGTACACGGCCAGAATGCCGCTGCCGTGCAGGGCGTTGGTGAGGGCGAAGGTCAGCAGGCCGCCGCTGACCACCAGCAATGGGTACAGGCCGTGGGCCAGGTGAATGCGATTGACCATTTTCAGCAGCAGCCAGCCGCCGCCCAGGCCAATGACGGCACCGATACCGAACTCGCGCAGCAGGTGCAGCAACAGGCCGAAGCCAAAGTGGTCCTGGCCGCTGGCGAGCATGTCGATCAACGTCACGGTAAGAAACACCGCCATCGGATCGTTGCTACCGGACTCGATTTCCAGGGTGGCGTTTACCCGCTCGTTCAAGCCCTTGCCGCCAAGCAGGGAAAACACTGCCGCGGCGTCGGTGGAGCCGACGATGGCGCCGACCAGCAGGCCTTGCATCAGGTTGAGGTTGAACAGCCAGGCGGCCGCCACGCCAGTCAGGCCGGTGGTAATCAATACGCCCACCGTGGCCATCGACAAGGCCGGTGACAACGCCACGCGAAAGCTCGATACCCGCGTACGCAGGCCGCCGTCCAGCAGGATGACCGCCAGGGCCAGGTTGCCCACCAGGTAGGCCAGGGGATAGTTGCTGAAGCCGATACCGCCAGGCCCATCGACGCCGGCGATCATGCCGACGGCAAGAATAATGACCAGAATGGGGATGCCGAGGCGAGAAGACAGCGAGCTCACCAGAATGCTTGCGCCTACCAGCAATGCGCCGATCAGAAACAGGCTATTGATGGCGGTGGCATCCAAGGCGCAACTCCAGAAGCAGGGGATAGATCGAAAATGGCATATAGCATGCAGCAGGCATGCCAGACGATTCTAACCTGCGCTTTCCCGCGCCTGTCAAAAAAATGCCCCGCACGTTGGCGGGGCATGGTTTTTAGCGATTAAGGATCAGTGGAGGCTCGAGATTCTGGGTCCCCGCCTGCGCAGAGTCGTCGGTGGTTACAGGGAAATCACCGTAACCCCCGCGTAGGGCGAATATCCGCATTGCGGATATCCGCCGTCAACTGGCGTTAGAACCACGCATCCTGCATGGCCAGACACGTATCGTCCTTGGCCTCCAGAATCGCCAGATCATGGTGCATGCTCGGCACTTCCCAGGTCAGGAAATAGCGCGCGGCCTGCAGCTTGCCGGTGTAGAAGTCGTGGTCCTGGGCGTCGCCCTTGGCCAGCCCTTCTTCGGCGCGAATAGCCTGCTCCAGCCAGCGCCAGCCGATGACCATATGGCCAAACACTTTCAGGTACAGCGCCGAGTTGGCCAGGGTGTCGTTGACCTTGCCTTTCATCAGGTCACCCAACAGGCTCAGGGTCACGGTGGAAAGGCGCGACAGCAGGTGTTCCAGCGGTTCACGCAGCGCTGTCAGCGACTCATGGGCCTCTGCACGCTGGCAGCAGTCCTGCACCAGTTTTACCAACTGCTTGAGCGCAGCGCCGCCGTTCATGGAGACCTTGCGGCCCAGCAGATCGAGCGACTGAATGCCGTAGGTGCCTTCGTGAATCGGGTTCAGGCGGTTGTCGCGGTAGTACTGCTCCACCGGGTATTCGCGGGTGTAGCCGTGGCCGCCGAGAATCTGGATGGCCAATTCGTTGGCTTTGAGGCAGTAGTCCGACGGCCAGGATTTGACGATCGGGGTCAGCAGGTCGAGCAGTTCCAGCGCGGACTTGCGCTCTTCTTCGGTGGCCAGCGTCTGGGTGTCGTCGAACAGCCGTGCGGCGTACAAGCCTAAGTCGAACGAGCCTTCAACGTAGGCTTTCTGGGTCAGCAGCATGCGGCGCACGTCGGCGTGCTCGATGATGGCGACTTGTGCGGTGGTTGGGTCCTTGCCGTCCGGCAGGCGGCCTTGCGGACGCTGGCGGGCGTACTCCAGCGAGTACAGGTAGCCGGCATAGCCGAGCATTACCGCGCCCATGCCGACGCCTATGCGGGCCTCGTTCATCATCTGGAACATATACGACAGGCCAGCATGTGGCTTGCCTACCAGATAGCCCACGCACTCACCGTTATCGCCGAAGTTCAGCGCGGTGGAGGTGGTGCCGCGCCAGCCCATCTTGTGGAACAGGCCAGCGAGAATCACGTCGTTGCGTTTGCCCAGTGAGCCGTCGTCGTTCACCAGAAACTTGGGCACGATAAACAGCGAGATGCCTTTAACCCCGGGCGGGGCGTCCGGCAGTTTGGCTAGCACCATGTGCACGATGTTTTCCGACAGCGGGTGGTCGCCGCCGGAGATGAAAATTTTGTTGCCCTTGATCCGGTAGGTGCCATCGCCCGCCGGTTCGGCGCGGGTGCGCAGGTCCGACAGCGAGGAGCCGGCATGGGGTTCGGTGAGGGCCATGGTGCCGAAGAAACGGCCATCGATCATCGGCTGCAGAAAGCGCTGCTTCTGTTCTTCGTTGCCGAAGCTTTCGATCAGGTTCGCCGCGCCCATGGTCAGGAACGGGTACGAGGTGGTGGCGGCGTTGGCGGACTGAAAGTGACAGAAGCACGCCTGCGACAGCAGGGTAGGCAGTTGCATGCCGCCGGCTTCGAAGTCACGCGAGGCATTGAGAAAACCGGCTTCAAGGAAGGCATCGACCGCCGGTTTCACTTCCGGAATGAGCACGGCGGCGCCGTCGACGAATTGCGGTTCGTTTTCGTCGTTTTTGCGGCAGTGGGGGGCGAACAGGTTTTCGGCGATGCTGCGGGCGGTGCCGATGGCGGCGTCGAAGGTTTCGCGGCTGTGCTCGGCGAAACGCTCGCGCTGGGTCAGGGCTTCGGCGTCCAGCACTTCATAGAGCTCGAAGGCCAGGTTACGGGAGCTGAGCAGAGTCTCGGACATGCGGCTTACCTGTTTTTGTTGGACGGTTGAAAACTACGTTACCGGAGTCTATTGCGCGTTCAGGGCAGCGCCTACCTTCATACAGGCCAGTGATAAAGCAGCAAAACCCACTGCGCCTGCGCATGGCCGCCGGGCGGGCTGGTAAACTTCGCCGCCTAAGCGCGCCCGAGGACCTTGCACGATGAATTACCGCCACGCCTTCCACGCCGGCAACCATGCCGACGTGCTCAAACACCTGATCATCAGCCGCATTATTGCCTTGCTGGCGCGCAAGGAAGCTCCGTTCGTGTGCCTGGACAGCCACGCGGGCCTGGGCCTCTACGATCTTAAAGGCGATGAAGCCAGCCGCACCGGGGAATGGCAGGAAGGCATCGCCCGCCTGTGGAATGCCGACGACCTGCCGGCCAGCACTGATGACTATTTCGACGTGCTCAAGGCCATGAACCCCGACGGCGAACTGCGCTACTACCCAGGCTCTCCGGAACTTGCCCGTCAACTGACCCGCGACCAGGACCGCGTGCTGCTCAACGAAAAGCACCCGCAAGACGGCCAGCTATTGAAAGAAAACATGCGCGGCGACCGCCGCGTGGCCGTGCACCTGGGCGAAGGCTGGCATGTGCCGCGCGCTTTGTTGCCGGTGGCCGAGAAGCGCGCGCTGCTGCTGATCGACCCGCCGTTCGAGCAGAGCGACGAGCTGGACCGCTGCATCACCGCGCTGAACGAAAGCATCAGCCGCATGCGCCAGACCATAGTCGCCATCTGGTACCCGATCAAGGATGAGCGTCAGCTCAAGCGTTTCTACCAGGGCCTGAGCAAATCCACAGCGCCGAAACTGCTGCGTGCCGAATTGTTTGTGCACAGCCCCGACGACGCCACGCGCCTGACCGGCTCGGGCTTGGTGATTGCCAATGCACCCTGGGGGCTGGAAGACGAACTGAAAGAATTGCTGCCGTGGCTGGCCAAGAGCCTGGCGCAAAGCGAGGGGAATTGGCGGTTGGATTGGTTGATCGCCGAATAATCGAACGGTGTGGACGTTCGATTATTCGTAGGAGCGGGTGCTATTTCGGCCGCTTCGGATCCACGTAATAGCTCACTTGCTGGCGTGGGTTCAAATACTCGCGCGCCGCCTCATCCAGCTCCGAGGCCCGCACGCTCTTGGCAATCGCCAACTCCGGCTCCTGCTCAAGATTGACGATCAGCGCCTCGCTTTTGGGAATGGCCGCTTCGTACAGAATCAGCGTTGGCTTGAGCGGCAGGGTCGGGTGCATGCCCAGTACCAGGCCGTAACGGCCGTCCTGCAATTGCACCAGGCTGCCCGGCGGGTACACGCCCATGCAACGGATAAAAGCCTTTAGCGCGACCTGGTCGAAGCGTTCCTTGTGCTGGTTGAACATTCGCGCCAGCGCCTCGTGCGGGCTGATGGCATCGCGAGGGTTGTTCGGGTTGCACAGGTTGTCGAAGTGATTGGTGATGCATACCACGCGGCTCAGGCGGCCGATGCTGGCCTCGTGCAGTTTGTTCGGGTAGCCGCTACCGTCACAATATTCGTGGTGCTCGTAGATGATGCGCAGCACCTCGTCATCGAGCATCAGCTTCTGCCCCCGGCGGCGACCGAACTCGGGGTGCATCTGCAAAAACTGCAGTTCCGGGCGGTTTAGCGGCTCGGTTTTGAGCAGTACCTTGCTGGGCACATCCATCTTGCCGATATCGTGCAGCAGCGCGCCCAGGCCCAGCGAGTGGCAGGCTTCACTGTCATAGCCCAGTTGGCGGCCGAGCATCATCGACAGCACAGTCACGTTCAGCGCATGGGAGTAGGCGTCTTCGGCTGCCTTGCCGTTGATGGTGTGCAGTACCACGCCGTCCTCGGCCATCATGGTGCCGACGAGTTCGCGAACCACCTCACCGGCCTGCTTTACCACATCCTCGGGCGCGCGGTGCAGGGTTTGGGTGAGTTCCTTGACCAACTGGCTGGTGTGGATGAACTTGCGGTCCACCTCGGACAGACGTTTGCGCAGCTTGCTCAGTTTGACCGCGCGGGCCTGGGCAGCCAGTTCTTCGGCGGTGGGCGGCGCGGGCGGAGGCGGTGGCTCTTCAACGATAACCGGGGGCAGTTCGTCGGGGTGGGGCAGGGGCAGGCAGTCGCTCTTGGCCGGGTCGTAGCGCACCTGCGGCAAGCCGAGGGCGAGCAGCGCGTCGAGCTGGGCCTGGTCCTTGATTTTGAAGCTATTGAACGCGAAGTCGTGCTCCCACCAATTCAGGTCAAGCTGAACATAGAGGCCGACGCACAGTTGTTCGGGGACGAGCAGTTTTTTGGAATCTGGCATGCCGGGCTCATGGGGCCACTGGTTATTTGCCCCTAAGTCTAGCGTGCCAACGGCGGGCTGTGACCCGCCTAATGGCTAACAGCCAGCTTTACTTCGCTGCATTTTTTCGGTTGACCTGCTGGGCGGCCTTAATAAGGTCGGCGCCGATCACCGCTTCGTACTCTTTCCACACCGGTTGCATGGCCGCGCGCCAGCTGCTGCGTTCCTGGTCGGTGAGCGTGATGACGTGGGTTTTGCCCTGGGTCAGTTGCTGGCGCGCCAAGACGTTTTGCGCCTCGGCGGCGTTATTCACCAGAAAGGTCACCTTCTCAATAATGTCTTCCAGCTCGGTGCGCGTGGCATGGGGAATGGCGTACCAGAACTGCGTGTTGGTCACCAGCATGTAGTCGAGCACGCCGTGGTTGGTTTCCATGATGTACGGCTGCACCTGGGCGTATTGCTGGCTGTAAATATTCGACCAGGTATTCTCGGTGCCCTGCACCTGGCCGTCTTTGAGCGCTTGCAGGGTGGCGGCGAATGGCAGTTTTACCGGCGTGGCGCCGAGGGCCGTGAATTGGCTTTCGATGATGGGGGAGGGCTGAATGCGAAAAGCCAGGCCCTCGGCGTCGGCGGGGTTGTTCAGCGGTTTGATAGCCGACAACTGCTTCATGCCGTTGTGCCAATAGGCCAGGCCCGTGATGTTGCTTTTCTGCATGCCGGAGAGCAATTGACGGCCCTTCGCGCGCTGCTGGAAGCGGTTCACGGCTTCAAGGTCGTCGAACAGAAACGGCAGGTCGAAGATTTGCAGTTGCTTGTTGTACTCACCGAACTTGGCCAGTGACGGCGCGAGGATCTGCAACTTGTTATCGCGCAGAGCCTGCAGCTCATCTGCATCGCCGTACAGGCTGGAATTGGGGTAAATCTCGACCTTCACTTTGCCCGGCAGGCGCTCTTCGGCGAACTTTTTAAACAGCAATGCGCCTTCGCCCTTGGGCGTGTTTTCAGCGACAACGTGGGAAAACTTGATGACGATGGGGGCGTCGTCGGCGAGCGCGGTGTTGGCGAAACCGAGCAGTGCGGAAAAACCTACGACCAGGCGGCTACGCCCGAGGCTAAACGTGTTCATGCGGATTCTCTCTTTTTTATAGTCGCGTGCGGTGCGGCACCGGCATGGCAGCTGGCAGAGAGTCATCCTACAACTTGTGTGTTACAGCAGCACTTAGACGTTCGCCAGGGCGTGAACCGGTCGAGACTGTGGGCAGTCAAGACCGGTGCAGGTGCCTTTACAGCAGGCAAACGCCGGTGCCACCCAGCCCGCAGTAGCCATTTGGGTTCTTGGCCAAGTACTGCTGGTGGTACGCCTCGGCGTAATAGAAGGCCGGCGCTTCGATGATTTCAGTGGTGATGGCGCCAAAGCCGGCCGCTTCCAGTTGCTTCTGGAAGGCCACCTGGCTGGTCAGCGCAGCATCGAGCTGAGC
Organism: Pseudomonas turukhanskensis; assembly: GCF_027922365.1. Classification (GTDB taxonomy): domain Bacteria; phylum Pseudomonadota; class Gammaproteobacteria; order Pseudomonadales; family Pseudomonadaceae; genus Aquipseudomonas; species Aquipseudomonas turukhanskensis. The sequence goes on along the minus strand of NZ_BSFN01000011.1, from coordinate 130,983 downwards.
CGGGCTGGTGGCGTAGATGGCCGAGCGGTACTGGCTGCCGACGTCGTTGCCCTGGCGCATGCCCTGGGTCGGGTTGTGGGCTTCCCAGAACACTTTCAGCAGCGCTTCATAGCTGGTCACTTTCGGGTCGAACACCACCAGCACCACTTCGCTGTGGCCGGTCAGGCCCGAGCAGGTTTCATCGTAGGTAGGGTTGGGCGTATGGCCGCCGGCGTAACCCACGGCGGTGCTGTACACGCCGGGCTGCTGCCAGAAACGCCGTTCGGCACCCCAGAAACAACCTAGGCCGAAAATGGCCGTTTCCAGGCCTGCGGGGAATGGGCCCTGCAGCGGGTTGCCGTTGACGAAGTGCTGCTCCGGCACCGGCATTGGGCTTTCACGGCCGGGCAGGGCTTGCTCTGCGGTGGGCAGGTCGAGCTTGTGGGCGAGAATTTGCGAACGCAGCACCATGGCAGGCTCCTTGGGTTAACAGATGGGTTTTGCAGTTGTGGTGTTGCAGTGGACCGATTGCAAGGGCCAGCGTTACAACAGAATCAGGTCGCCGGTCGGCACGGGTAGCGGCGCAGGCTTTCCAGCAGGTCGCGGCCGGGAATGGGCCGGTCAAACAGATAACCCTGGCCGGTATCGCATTTGTGCCGGCGCAGGAAGCTTAACTGGGCGGAGTTCTCGATGCCTTCGGCCACGACTTTGAGCTTGAGGTTGTGGGCCATGGCGATCACCGCAGAGGTGATTTCCATGTCGTCCTGATTGTCCGGGATGTCTTTGATAAAGCTGCGATCGATCTTGATGACATCGATGGGGAATTTCTTCAGGTAACTGAGCGACGAATAGCCGGTGCCGAAGTCGTCCATGGCCAGGGTCAGGCCCAGGCTCTTCAGGCGGTTGAGCTGTTGGCGGGTGTCGTCGGTGGCTTCCAGCAGCAGGCTCTCGGTCAGTTCCAGTTCCAACAGGTACGCCGGCAGCTGTTCCTCTTCGAGAATATCGGCGATGGAGCCCACCAGGTCGGGGTCGGAGAACTGCTTGGGCGACAGGTTGATGGCCACCTGAATATCGCCCAGCCCCAGGGCGGTGAGCTGCTTGCTCATGCGGCACGCCTGGCGCGCCACCCATTTGCCGATGGGAATGATCAGGCCGGTGTCTTCGGCCACGCTGATAAATTGGTCCGGGTTGATCATGCCTTTTTCCGGATGGTTCCAGCGCAGCAGCGCTTCCATGCCGGTTAGGTGGCCGCTGCGCAGGTCGAGCTTGGGCTGGTAGAACACTTCCAGCTCGTTCTGGGTCAGGGCGCGGCGCAGGTTGTTTTCCACAAACAGCTTGTAGTTGGCCTCGGCGTTCAGCGTCTCGGTAAACACCTGCACCTGGTGTTTACCGTTGGCCTTGGCTTTGTGCAGCGCCAGGCCCGCGTGTTTCATCAACGTGTGGGAGTCTTCGCCATGCAGCGGCGCGCAGGCCAGGCCGACCGAACCGGTGACACTAATCAGCTGGTTGTCGACGAACAGCGGTTTATCCAGGGTCTGCAAAATTTGCCCGGCAATGCGCTGGCCTTCGGCGATGTCGCAGTTATCCAGCAGCACGGCGAATTCGTTACTGGCAAAGCGCGCCAGGCTGTTATTGGCGTTCAGGCTGTTGCGCAGGCGCCGGGCCAGACTCATAAGCAGCTTGTCGCCGGTCTGATGGCCGAGGCTGTCGTTGATGCGTTTGAAGTTGTCGATATCCACCAACAGCAGGCTGGTGGGTTTCTCGCTGTGGGCGGAGAAACGCTCTTCCATGCTGCGGATAAACGCCGGGCGGTTGCCCAGGCGGGTGAGGTTGTCGGTATAAGCCAGGCGCTCGATGCGCTGCTGGGCCAACTTGCTCTGGGTGATGTCTTCGTAAATGCCGATGTAGTGCGTCAGCTCGCCGTCGCCGCCATATACCTTGGAAATCGACAGGTGGCCCCAGTAGGGCTCCAGGCTCTTGCGCCGGCTGCGGAACTCGCCGTGCCAGCTGTTTTGCTGGGCGAGGTTGGAGTGGGCATCGAACAGCAGGTCGCTGAGGTTGGCGAGGGCGGGCAGGTCGGACAAACGCCTGCCCTGTACTTCATCCGGGCTGAACAGGGTGATGGCGGTAAAGCTCGGGTTGACGTATTCGACGATGCCTTCGCGGTCGATCAGCAAAAACGCGCTGGCGCTCTGCTCCACGGCGCGGCGGAACAGTTGCAGCTCACTGTTGGCACTGCGCCGTTGCTGGTTGACCATGGCATGGGCGAACTGGTCGGCGAGCTCGCCGGCAAAGGCAATTTCATCGGCTTGCCACACGCGCTCGGTACCCACGTGCTCCAGGCACAGCACCGCCACCACTTCACCGGCCACGCGCACGCTGGCATCAAGCATGGCGGTCACGCCACGGGGCAACAGGTGGGTTTCGGCCAGCTCGCGGGTGCGCGGGTCGCGCATGGCGCTGTGGGCATCGATGGCGCGGCCGCTGTGAAGGGCGGCAAGGTAGTGCGGGTATTTGCTGGCGTTGATCGGCGTGGGCAGTTCGTGCTGGCCGATGTCGGTGCTGAACATGGTGATGGGGTCGAGCATTTCCTGGCGCAGGTGCCAGAGGCTGGCGCGGGCGACGTTGAACGTCTCGCAGGCGGCCTTGGTGATCAGTTGTGCGGCCTCGAATACCTGGTTGTCGGAGCTGTAACGATGGCGCGCCAGGCGCACGATCATGCTCTGCTGGGCGCGGCTGCGTACCAGGTGCTGCAGGTGTTCTTCCTGGGAGCGTTGATAGAGTTCGAGGGAGGCTTGCAGGCGGCTGTTCTGGATTTGCAGTTCGGACTGTTGCGGCTGGCGGTCGGGGAAAACCGGTTCCTCCGCCGACAGGAGATAACCGCGTAGCAGCTGCCGGCCGTGTTGCTTGAAGGCTTCGCCAAGCTCCACCAGGTGCAGGACGCCCAGGGGCGTGTGCAGCTTGTAATGCACTTTGTAGTGCGGGCTGTCTTTGAGTTGCAGCTGAATGGTGTCGTGCAACTGGTAGCGTTCTTCGGGCTCCATGAGGCTGGCGTAGGGCGAGCCGATCAAGCCGCAAAGTTCACCGGCGGCCAGGCCCAGTTGGGCTTCGCAGGAGGAATCGAGGAATAAAAGCGTCCAGCTGGCCTCATTAAGCCGCTCGAAACGCAACATGCCGAGCCGCGAAGGCACTGGCAACTGCGTCACAACCTCGACCGCCGGACGGCTGGCGGCATCGGTATGGCTTTTCATCGGGAGACTCGCTTCCAGTATGCTGAACGAGTGGCTCGGGGCCACTTCTTCGGTAAGGGTGCATCATGCGAACACGACTGACAAGGCGGCTGGAAATATTGCCTGCGCTCGCCTCTATCTTGCTGGCTGCGTCTGCTGCGCAAGCGGCGCAGCCGCAGGCTCAATTGAGTGGTGCCGAACAGGCCCGCTACCTCAATGAACTCAAGCATTTGTACCTCACCAATGACGAGCGCCAGGCGCTGTTGGCGCAAAGCAACGAGCTGCTCGACACCTATGCCGTGCGCGCCGCTTTTCAGGTGGGCCAGCCTGACCGCCATGACCAGGTGTATCAACTGAGCGTCGGCGCGCCGGGGGAGCTGCTGATTCAGCAGAAAACCCGTGAGGCCGAAGGCGTAAAGCTGGAAGTGCGCAACCAGCGGCTGGAGGTATTTGGTGTGGACCCGTATATCAAATACGACTGCCCGCCGACCGAGCGCACCTGCGTACTGAAAAACCCCCAGGATGGCAGCCCGTGGCTGACCATTCGCCGTGATCATCAGGGCGCGGCGGAGCTGGCCAAAGCGTTGTCGTTCTTGTTGCGTAATCTTCAGCGCGGCTGATTTCCTGGTATCGGCGGATATCCGCTGCGCGGATATTCGCCCTACGCCTGACCTGGCAAGGTTTCCACCGTCGTCCCAGCGTAGGCTGGGACCCAGAATGCAGTGTCGAACCCCATTGCTCGTCCTCTCCAGGATTCTGGATCCCAGCCTGCGCTGGAATGACGGATGTCGGGTTTGAGTGTGTTGTTTTCCCGTGAAAAAACACGCAAAAAAAACCCCGCCAATCGGCGGGGCTGAGGTACGAGCGTGGCATGCCCGAAATATTGAAGCGTTAACGCCTTACAGCAGCATGGTGCGGATATCGCCCAGTACGTCGCTCAGACGTTTGGTGAAGCGAGCGGCAGCGGCACCATTGATCACGCGGTGGTCGTAAGACAAGGACAGCGGCAGCATCAGTTTTGGCTGGAACGCTTTACCGTCCCAAACTGGCTGCATGGTGGCCTTGGAAACCCCGAGGATCGCCACTTCCGGTGCGTTGACGATCGGCGTGAAGCCGGTGCCGCCAATATGCCCGAGGCTGGAAATGGTGAAGCAGGCGCCTTGCATGGCGTCGGCCGAGAGCTTCTTGGTGCGCGCTTTTTCCGCCAGTTCTGCGGCTTCGGCAGCCAGTTGCAGCAAGCTCTTCTTGTCGACGTCCTTGATGACCGGCACCAGCAGACCGTCCGGAGTGTCCACGGCAAAGCCGATGTTCACGTATTTCTTGCGGATGATCGCTTTGCCCGACGGCGCCAGGGAGCTGTTGAAGTCTGGCAGTTCCTTGAGCAGGTAGGCGCAGGCCTTGAGCAGCAGCGGCAGCACGGTGAGCTTGACGCCCGCTTTCTCGGCGACGGCTTTCTGCGCAATGCGGAAGGCTTCGAGCTCGGTGATATCGGCCGAATCAAACTGGGTAACGTGCGGCACATTGAGCCAGCTGCGGTGCAGGTTGGCGGCGCCGACCTGCATCAGGCGGGTCATTGGCACTTCTTCAATTTCACCAAAGCGGCTGAAATCGACTTCCGGAACCGGCGGAATGCCTGCACCACCGGTAGCGCCGGCAGCCGGTGCTTCCTTGGCCTTCTGCATCATGGCTTTGACGTAGACCTGCACGTCTTCTTTGAGCACACGACCATGCGGACCGCTGGCAGTCACCGCGCTCAGCTCAACGCCGAACTCGCGAGCCAGTTGGCGAACCGCCGGGCCTGCGTGGGTTTTGGCACCGTCTTTGGCCGGGGCTGCGGGCACCGCTGGTGCCGCTTCAGCCTTGGCGGGTGCGGCAGTTGCTGGAGCTGGCGCGGCTTCTTCTTTAGCGGCAGGAGCTGCTGCTGGTGCAGGCGCTGCAGCCGGTGCGCTACCTGCCACTTTCAGTTTCAGAATCAGGTCGCCGGTGCCGACTTCGTCGTCCAGCTTCACGCTCAGGCTTTCCACCACGCCGGCAGCCGGCGAGGGGATTTCCATGCTGGCCTTGTCAGACTCCAGCACCAGCAGCGATTGCTCGGCTTGCACCGTGTCACCGACTTTTACCAGCAATTCGATGATCTTGGCTTTGCCTGACGAGCCGATATCCGGCACGTGGATGTCCTGAACCGAGCTGCTGGTAGCAGCGGCTGGCGCGGCGGCAGGCGCAGGCTCGGCCGCTTTGGCCGGTTCAGCAGCGGGCGCGGCTTCGGCCTTGGCAGCAGGTTCGGCAGCGGCCGGCGCTGCTTCAGCGCCGTCCACTTCCAATTCCAGCAGCTCATCGCCTTCTTTCAGGCGATCGCCGAGTTTGACCTTCAGGCTTTTCACCACGCCGGCTTTCGGCGCGGGGATTTCCATGCTGGCTTTGTCCGACTCGAGGGTCAGCAGGCTTTGATCGGCTTCAATCCGATCGCCCACTTTCACCATCAGTTCGATAACTTCACCTTCACCGCTGCCAATGTCAGGTACGCGAATTAATTCACTCATTTAAGCGCTCCCTTAGCAGTCCAGTGGGTTGAGTTTTTCCGGGTTGATGCCGAACTTGACGATGGCTTCTGCCACCACTTTCGGTTCGATATCACCACGGTCAGCCAGGGCTTCCAGGGCTGCCAGCACCACGAAGTGACGGTCTACTTCGAAGAAGTGACGCAGCTTCTTGCGGCTGTCGCTACGGCCGAAACCGTCGGTGCCCAACACTTTGTATTCCTTGACCGGTACCCACTGGCGAATCTGTTCGGCGAACAGCTTCATGTAGTCGGTAGAGGCAATGACCGGGCCCTTGCGGCCACCCAGGCATTCTTCCACGTAGGTTTTCTTCGGCTTCTGCCCCGGTTTCAGACGGTTGCTGCGTTCCACGGCCAGGCCATCACGGCGCAGTTCGTTGAAGCTGGTAACGCTCCACACATCGGCGCCGATGTTGAACTCCTCACGCAGGATTTTCGCCGCTTCACGCACTTCGCGCAGGATGGTGCCGGAACCCAGCAACTGCACGTGGTGCGCCGCGTCGCGCTTGTCTTCTTCGAGCAGGTACATGCCCTTGACGATGCCTTCTTCCACGCCGGCCGGAATGGCTGGCTGGGCGTAGGACTCGTTCATCACGGTGATGTAGTAGAAAACGTCCTGTTGCTCTTCGGTCATCTTCTTCATGCCGTCCTGAATGATCACCGCCAGCTCGTAGCCGTAGGTGGGGTCATAGGTGCGGCAATTGGGGATGGTGCCGGCCAGCATATGGCTGTGACCGTCTTCGTGCTGCAGGCCTTCACCGTTGAGGGTGGTGCGCCCGGCAGTACCGCCAATCAGGAAGCCACGGGTGCGGCTGTCGCCAGCGGCCCAGGCCAGGTCGCCAATACGCTGGAAACCGAACATCGAATAGAAGATGTAGAACGGCAGCATCGGCTGGTTGTGGCTGGAGTACGACGTACCGGCGGCAATGAAGGACGACATGGCGCCGGCTTCGTTGATGCCTTCCTCGAGAATCTGGCCCTTCTTGTCTTCGCGGTAGAACATCACCTGGTCTTTATCCACCGGCTCGTAGAGCTGGCCGACCGAGGAGTAGATACCGAGCTGACGGAACATGCCTTCCATACCGAAGGTACGGGCTTCGTCCGGAATGATCGGCACGATGCGCTGGCCGATTTCCTTGTCCTTGACCAACTGCGACAGGATGCGCACGAAGGCCATGGTGGTGGAGATTTCGCGGTCGCCGCTGCCGTCCAGAATGGCCTTGAGGCTTTCCAGTGGCGGGGTCGGCACGCTGAAGCTCTTGGCGCGGCGCTGAGGCACAAAACCACCGAGGGCGGCGCGGCGCTCGCTCAGGTAACGGGCCTCGGCACTGCCTTCTTCGGGTTTGAAGAACGGCAGGTTTTCCAGCTCTTCGTCCTTGACCGGAATATCGAAGCGGTCGCGGAATTTCTTCAGGCTGTCGACATCGACTTTCTTGGTGTTGTGCGCGGTGTTTTTGGCTTCGCCGGCACCTGTGCCATAACCCTTGATGGTTTTGGCCAGAATGACGGTCGGCTGCTCTTTATGGTTGACCGCCTGGTGGTAGGCCGCATAGACCTTGTACGGGTCGTGGCCGCCGCGGTTGAGCTTCCAGATTTCGTCGTCGGACAGATCGGCAACCATCGCCTTGAGTTCTGGCGAGTTGAAGAAGTGCTCACGCACAAACGCGCCGTCTTTGGCTTTGTAGTTCTGGTACTCGCCGTCGATGACTTCGTCCATGCGGCGTTGCAGGATGCCGTCGGTGTCTTTGGCCAGCAGTGGGTCCCAGAAGCGGCCCCACACGACTTTGTTTACGTTCCACTGCGCGCCACGGAACACGCCTTCGAGTTCCTGGATGATCTTGCCGTTACCACGCACCGGGCCGTCGAGGCGCTGCAGGTTGCAGTTGATGACGAAGATCAGGTTGTCGAGTTTTTCGCGGCCAGCCAGGGAAATGGCGCCGAGCGATTCCGGCTCGTCGCACTCGCCGTCGCCCATGAAACACCAGACTTTCTGCTTGCCAGCCGGAATAAAACCACGGCTTTCCAGGTACTTCATAAAGCGTGCCTGGTAAATCGCCTGGATCGGGCCAAGGCCCATGGAAACGGTAGGGAACTGCCAGAAGTCCGGCATCAGCCACGGGTGCGGGTAAGACGACAGGCCGTTACCGTCCACTTCCTGACGGAAGTTGTTCATCTGGTCTTCGCTGATGCGCCCTTCCATAAAGGCACGGGCGTAAACGCCGGGTGAGGCGTGGCCCTGGAAGTAGATCAGGTCGCCGCCGTGCTCGTCGGTCGGGGCCTGGAAGAAGTAGTTGAAGCCAATGTCATACAGCGTGGCGCTGGAGGCGAAGCTGGAGATGTGGCCACCCAGGTCCGAGTCGCGCAGGTTGGTGCGCATTACCATGGCCAGAGCGTTCCAACGTACCAACGAGCGAATGCGGCGTTCCATGAACAGGTCGCCAGGCATGCGTGCTTCGTGGGTGACGGGGATGGTGTTGCGGTACGGCGTGGTGATGGCGTAGGGCAGTTGCGCACCGCTGCGGGTGGCGAGTTCGCCCATGCGGGTCATCAGGTAATGAGCGCGGTCTTCACCTTCACGGTCTAGGACGGATTCAAGCGCGTCCAGCCATTCCTGGGTTTCGACGGGATCGAGGTCTTGCATGGCTTGCTCCATGGCGGAAAGGCTTCCAGAATCGAAAACCTTGTGTTCGTTGCCGGCCTTATGGGCGGGCACGTAAATTCTTGGATTTACCGGAGGTAGGACCGGCCGCGTGTAGTTTTACTACAAATCGACGGACGTTTCAGCCCTTGGGACACATTCTTTCGTAGTAAAACTACATTGTGTACACATTAAAACGAAAGAATCGCGACAATCCGGGCCTCAGAGCGGGGTCCGAGCTGTACGTCGATCAACAGGATAGATCATGAACTTGCCTCCGCTCGTCGAGTTGCCTTCTTCGCTTCAGTCTTTTGTTCACCGTGCCGAGCAGTCGTTCAGGGCGGCGCTGGGTGAGGCCGCTGATCAATTCGATGCCTGGCCCGCCGAACGCCTCGAAGCGTTCAAGCGTGTAGTCGGCGCCAGCGACTTTGTCAGCGAACAGGCCGTGCGCGACCCGCAAACCCTCCTGGCCCTGGCCGCCAGCGGCGAGTTGGAACGCTCCCTGCAACCGGGCGACTTGCGTGCGCAGATGGCCGCCGCTCTGGCCGACTGTACCGACGAAGCGCAATTGGGTCAGGTGCTGCGCCGTCTGCGTAACCGCCAGCAGGTGCGCATCATCTGGCGCGATATCAACCGCCTGGCGGATCTGGCGCAGACCTGTCGCGATCTCTCCGATCTGGCGGATGCCAGCATCGACCTCACCTACCACTGGCTGTACCCGCGCCATTGCGAGCAGTTCGGCACGCCCAAAGGCCAGCGCAGCGGCGAGCCGCAGCATATGGTGGTGCTGGGCATGGGCAAGCTGGGGGCGGTGGAGCTCAACCTGTCGTCCGATATCGACCTGATCTTCGCCTACCCCGAGGGCGGCGAAACCGAAGGCGTCAAACGCTCGCTGGACAACCAGGAGTTTTTTATCAAGCTCGGCCAGCGCCTGATCAAGGCGCTGGATGCCATTACGGTTGACGGTTTTGTATTTCGCGTCGATATGCGCCTGCGCCCTTACGGCTCGGCCGGTTCGTTGGTGTTCAGCTTCAACGCGCTGGAGCAGTACTACCAAGACCAGGGCCGCGACTGGGAACGCTACGCCATGATCAAGGCGCGAGTGGTGGGCGGCGACCAGGCTGCCGGCGCGCAACTGCTCGATATGCTGCGCCCCTTCGTTTATCGCCGTTACCTCGACTTCTCCGCCATCGAAGCACTGCGCGCCATGAAGCTGCTGATTCAGCAGGAGGTGCGGCGCAAAGGCATGGCCGAGAACATCAAGCTGGGTTCCGGTGGTATCCGTGAGGTGGAATTTATTGCCCAGGCGTTCCAGCTGATCCACGGCGGCCGCGACCTCAGCCTGCAACAGCGGCCGCTGTTAAAGGTGCTGAAAACCCTGGAAGGGCAGGGCTACCTGCCGCCGGCGGTGGTTGCCGAAATGCGCGATGGCTACGAGTTTTTGCGCTACACCGAACACGCCATTCAAGCCATTGCCGATCGCCAGACCCAGATGCTGCCGGACAACAACGACGAGCGCGCTCGCGTCGCCTTTATCATGGGCTTCGATACCTGGGCGGCGTTCCATGAGCGCCTGATGTACTGGCGCGGGCGCATCGAATGGCACTTCCGCCAGGTGATCGCCGACCCCGACGAAGACGAAAACGGCGAGGCCGACCTGTGCGTCGGCAGCGAATGGCTACCGCTGTGGGAAGACGCCCTGGATGAAGAGAGCGCTTGCCGGCAACTGGCCGACGCCGGGTTTGCCGATGCGCAATCGGCCTGGCAGCGCCTGGCGGGCTTGCGCAGTGGCAATCAGGTGCGCGCCATGCAGCGCCTGGGGCGTGAGCGGTTGGATGCCTTTATTCCGCGTCTGCTGGCGCAGGCCGTCGAACATGAAAACCCGGACCTGGTGCTGGAGCGCGTGCTGCCACTGATCGAAGCGGTGGCGCGGCGTTCGGCCTACCTGGTGCTGCTCACCGAAAACCCCGGCGCCTTGCAGCAGTTGCTGACGCTGTGCGCCGCCAGCCCGTGGATTGCCGAGCAGATCAGCCGCTTTCCGCTGCTGCTGGACGAACTGCTTAATGAAGGCCGCCTGTTCAAACCGCCCTTGGCGCCGGAACTGGCCGCTGAGTTGCGCGAACGCCTGACCCGCATTCCCGAGGACGATCTGGAACAGCAGATGGAAGCCCTGCGCCACTTCAAGCTGGCCCACCGCCTGCGGGTGGCGGCTTCGGAAATCTCCGGGGCGTTGCCGTTGATGAAGGTCAGCGACTACCTGACCTGGCTGGCTGAAGCCATTCTGGACCAGGTGCTGGCCCTGGCCTGGCGCCACACGGTGGCCAAGCACGGCACACCGCAGCGCGCCGATGGCGGGTTGTGTGACCCGGATTTCATCATCGTCGGTTACGGCAAGGTCGGCGGCATTGAACTGGGCCACGGTTCGGACCTCGATCTGGTGTTTATCCATGACGGCGATCCGCACGCCGAAACCGATGGCGCCAAGCCTATCGACGGCGCGCAGTTCTTCAACCGCCTGGGCCAGCGGATCATCCACTTGCTCACCGCGCAGACCAACTCCGGTCAGCTGTATGAAGTGGATATGCGCTTGCGCCCCTCCGGCGCAGCCGGGCTTTTGGTGAGTTCGCTTGGTGCCTTCGAGCGCTATCAGGAGAACGAAGCCTGGACCTGGGAGCACCAGGCGCTGGTGCGTGCTCGGGTGCTGGTGGGCAGCGAGCGGGTGGGCGCGGCGTTCGAAGCTGTACGCGCCAAGGTGCTGGGCAAAACCCGGGAGCTGCAAGCGCTGCGCGCTGAGGTCAGCGAGATGCGCGCCAAGATGCGCGACAACCTGGGCAGCAAGCAAACCGCCGCCGGTACCGGGCAAAATGCCTTCGAGGCCGCAGCGCCGTTCGATCTCAAGCAGGATGCCGGTGGTATCGTGGATATCGAATTTATGGTGCAATACGCGGCCTTGGCGTGGTCTGGCGCGTATCCGCCGCTGCTGCAATACACCGACAACATTCGCATTCTGGAAGGCCTCGAGCGCCTGGGCTTGTTGCCCGCCGCCGATGCCACGCTGCTGCAAGAGGTCTACAAGGCCTACCGTTCCGCTTCACACCGCCTGGCCCTGCAAAAGCAGCCCGGCACCGTCAGCGGCGAGCAGTTTCAGCATGAACGCCAGGAAGTGATGCGCATCTGGCGCGAACTGGGGCTCAGTTAAGCTTCCTGCGTTGCACACATTGGCAGACTTACTATTTGCATTAGCAGTGACAGGGAGGCTCAAACGCCTCCCTGCTCATTTGCGGAGTTTGAATGAACATACTGATCGTAGGGCCGAGCTGGGTCGGTGACATGGTGATGGCCCAGACCCTGTTCCAGTGCCTGAAACAGCGCCACCCCGACTGCCAGATCGACGTGCTGGCGCCCGACTGGAGCCGGCCGATTCTTGAGCGCATGCCCGAGGTGCGCCAGGCCCTGAGCTTTCCTCTGGGCCATGGCGCGCTCGAACTGGGCACGCGCCGGCGCATCGGCAAGTCGCTGGCTGGCCAGTACGATCAGGCCATTGTGCTGCCCAACTCGCTCAAATCGGCGCTGGTGCCATTCTTCGCCAGTATTCCCAAACGCACCGGCTGGAAAGGCGAGCTGCGTTACGGCCTGCTCAACGACGTGCGCACGCTCGACAAAGAACGCTACCCGCTGATGATCGAGCGCTTTATGGCCCTGGCCTATGAGCCGGGCGCCGAGCTGCCCAAACCTTATCCACAGCCCAGCCTGCGCATTGAGCCGCAGAGCCGCGATGCGGCGTTGGCCAAGTTCGGCCTGACCCTGGACCGCCCGGTATTGGCCCTGTGCCCTGGCGCCGAGTTTGGTGAGGCGAAGAAGTGGCCCAGCGAGCACTACGCCAAGGTGGCTGAGCTGAAAATCCGTGAAGGCTGGCAGGTGTGGTTGTTCGGGTCGAAAAATGATCACCCGGTGGGTGAGGCCATTCGTGCCCGGCTGATTCCCGGCCTGCGCGAAGAAGCCCATAACCTGGCCGGCGAAACCTCGTTGGCCGAGGCGATCGATCTGTTGTCCTGCGCCAACGCCGTGGCCTCCAACGACTCCGGTCTGATGCACGTAGCCGCCGCCTTGAACCGCCCGCTGGTGGCTATTTATGGCTCCACGTCGCCCGGCTTTACCCCGCCCTTGGCCGACCAGGTGGAAATCGTGCGCCTGGGCATCGAATGCAGCCCGTGCTTTGACCGCACCTGCCGCTTCGGCCACTACAACTGCCTGCGCGAACTCAAGCCGCGGCCAGTGGTGGAAGCCTTGGCGCGTTTGGCGCCCGGCCCGGTCGAGGTCGATTGATGCGGGTTCTGCTGATCAAAACCTCGTCGCTCGGCGATGTGATTCATACCCTGCCGGCGCTGACCGACGCGGCCCGCGCCATTCCCGGCATTCAGTTTGACTGGGTGGTGGAAGAAGGGTTTGCCGAGATTCCGGCCTGGCACCCGGCCGTGGCTCAGGTAATTCCAGTGGCCATTCGCCGCTGGCGCAAAAACCTGTGGCAGACCTTTAAGAATGGCGATTGGAAACGCTTCAAGCAGCGCCTGGGCGAAACCCGCTACGACCTGGTGATTGATGCGCAAGGCCTGCTCAAAAGCGCCTGGCTGACCCGTTACGTACAGGGCCCGATTGCTGGTTTTGACCGTGATTCGGCGCGCGAGCCGATTGCCTGCCGGTTCTACGACCGCACCTACCCTGTGCCGCGCGAGCAGCATGCGCTGGAGCGCGTGCGCCAATTGTTTGCCCTGGCGCTGGACTATCCGCTGCCGCCCGGCATTGGCGACTACGGGTTGAACCGCGCGCAATTGGCCGATCCCAATGCGCCGCCATACCTGTTGTTTCTGCACGGCACCACCTGGGCCAGCAAGCACTGGCCGGAGAATTACTGGCGCCGTCTGGCTGAACAAATGAGCGAGCTGGGCTACGCCATTCGCCTGCCGTGGGGCAACGACGCCGAGCAACAACGTGCCGAGCGCATCGCAGCGGGGTTGGAAAACGCCGTGGTACTGCCCAAATTAAACTTGGCGGGCGTGGCCAAGGTGATTGCCGGGGCGCAAGCCTGTGTGGCGGTGGACACCGGCCTTGGCCATCTGGCCGCTGCGCTCGATGTACCGACTATTTCGTTGTACGGCCCCACTTTGCCGGGCCGCGTTGGTGCCTACGGCCGCTCGCAGATTCACTTGTGCGCCACCGGCCCGAATGCTGGCCTGGGCGACCGCGATAAACCCTGTTTCGATGACCTGCTGCCCGAGCGTGTGGCCACCGAGTTACAAGCCCTGCTGTTGGCGCCGGAGACCGTGTGATGCAACTGGCTTTTGTTCTGTACAAGTACTTTCCCTTCGGCGGCTTGCAGCGCGACTTTATGCGCATCGCCCTGGAGTGCCAGCAGCGCGGCCACAGCATTCGCGTGTACACGCTGATCTGGGAAGGCGATATTCCGCCTGGTTTCGAAGTGCGGGTGGCGCCGGTCAAAGCGTTGTTCAACCACCGCCGCAACGAAAAGCTGCTGGCCTGGGTGCAGGCCGATCTGGCCAAGCGGCCGGTGGACCGCGTGGTGGGTTTCAACAAGATGCCGGGGCTGGATGTGTACTACGCCGCCGACGGCTGCTTTGAAGACAAAGCGCAGAACCTGCGCAACGCGCTGTACCGCAAGTGGGGCCGCTACAAGCACTTTTCCGACTACGAGCGCGCGGTGTTTGCGCCGACCGCCAAGACCGACGTGCTGATGATTTCTGAAGTGCAGCAGCCGCTGTTCGTCAAACACTACGCCACCCCGGCCGAGCGCTTTCACCTGCTGCCGCCGGGCATCGCTCCGGACCGCCGCGCGCCGGCCAATGCCGCCGAGGTTCGCGCGGAGTTTCGCCGCGAGTTCAAGCTGGCCGACGACGATTTGCTGCTGGTGCAGATCGGCTCCGGGTTCAAGACCAAGGGCCTGGATCGCACGCTCAAAGCCGTCGCCGCCTTGCCCAAAGAGTTGAAAAAACGCACGCGCCTGATCGTTATCGGTCAGGACGATCCCAAGCCGTTCCTGTTGCAGGTGGCGGCACTGGGCATCAGCGAGCAGGTACAGATCCTCAAGGGCCGCAGCGATATTCCGCGCTTTCTGCTGGGTGCCGATCTGCTGATTCACCCCGCCTACAACGAAAACACCGGCACCGTATTGCTGGAAGCCTTGGTGGCCGGCCTGCCGGTATTGGTGACCGATGTGTGCGGCTACGCCCACTACATCGAAGAAGCTGATTGCGGCCGCGTGGTACCCAGCCCGTTCCAGCAGGAACAGCTAAACACCACGTTGCAAACCATGCTCGAAGACGATGCGCAGCGTGCCGCCTGGGCGGCCAACGGCCTGGCGTTCGCTGATACGGCAGACCTCTACAGCCTGCCGCAGCGCGCCGCCGATGTGATTCTGGAGGCGCGCGCGTGAAGCTGATGCTGACTGAGCCGTTCAAGCGGCTGTGGGCCGGGCAGGACGCCTTTGATGCCGTCGAGCGCCTTGACGGCCAGGTGTACCGCGAGTTGGAAGGCCGCCGCACCCTGCGCACCGAAGTCGATGGTCGTGGCTACTTCGTGAAAATTCACCGCGGCATCGGCTGGGGCGAAATCTTCAAGAACCTGTTGACCGCCAAACTGCCGGTGCTTGGTGCCGGGCAGGAGCTCAAAGCCATCGAGCGCCTGACCGAAGTGGGCGTGCCGACCATGACCGCCGTAGCCTTCGGCGAGCGCGGCAACAACCCGGCGGCGCAGCACTCGTTTATCGTCACCGAGGAATTGGCGCCCACCGTCAGCCTGGAAGACTTCAGCATCGACTGGCGCACGCAGCCGCCCGAGCCGCGCCTGAAGCGGGCCTTGATCGCCGAAGTGGCGCGCATGACCGGCATGATGCACGCCGCCGGGGTCAATCACCGCGACTGCTATATCTGCCACTTTCTGCTGCACACCGACAAACCGGTGACGGCCGATGATTTCAAACTGTCGGTTATCGACCTGCACCGCGCGCAGAGCCGCGAGAAAATCAGCCGCCGCTGGCGCGACAAAGATCTGGCCGCCCTGTACTTCTCGGCGCTGGATATTGGCCTCACCCAGCGCGACAAGCTGCGGTTTCTGCGCAGCTATTTCCTCGTCGCCAAAGGCACCTGCAACCTGCGCCAGATTCTGCGTGAAGAGGCCGAGCTGCTGGCCTGGCTGGAACGCAAGGCTGCCAAGCTGTACGACCGCAAACAACGCTATGGGGACGCGCTCTGATGGCGTCGTGGTACCTGGAACCTTCCTATCAGCGCCTCGCCGCCGACTTTGGCAGCCTTGATGCTGTGTTCGCCCTGACCGGCGAGCGCATGACCCGCGACCCG
The DNA here is from genome assembly GCF_027922365.1 of Pseudomonas turukhanskensis. Taxonomy (GTDB): domain Bacteria; phylum Pseudomonadota; class Gammaproteobacteria; order Pseudomonadales; family Pseudomonadaceae; genus Aquipseudomonas; species Aquipseudomonas turukhanskensis. Next base: position 115,209 of record NZ_BSFN01000011.1, on the reverse strand, counting down.
GTGTCCGAAGTCATCCGCATCGAGCGCGACGGCGTGCGCTATTACGTCAAGCGCTACCGCAGCGCGGGCAAAGGCCTGCGCCCCTATCTGGGACGCCTGCGGGTACGCAGTGAGTGGCAGAACCTCAAGCGCTTCGCCGAGTGGGGCCTGCCCACCGCCGACGTGGTGGCCCGTGGGTACGAGCGCTGCAAGGGGGCCTTCGTGCGCGGCGCGATGATCACCCGTGAATTGCCCAATACCGATGACCTGGGGCGCATGGCCAAGAACGGTGACGCGCGCCTGCAGGACCGCGCCTGGGTAGACGGCATCAGCCGCCAACTGGCCCACGGCACGCGGACCATGCATGACCATCACTTCACCCATAACGATCTGAAGTGGCGCAACTTGCTGGTGGATGACCAGGGCAAACTGTTTTTTATCGACTGCCCCAACGGCGCGTTCTGGCGTGGTTTTGTCCTGCGCTACCGGATCATCAAAGACCTCGCCTGTCTGGACAAGGTCGCCAAGTACACGCTGTCCAGCACCCAGCGTCTGCGCTTTTATCTGCAATACAGCGGGCACGCCAGGCTCCACCCGGCGGACAAAAAACAGATCCGCAAGATCGTGAAATTCTTCGAGGGCCGGGAATGAAGGACTTTATTGCTGCCGAGGACCGCGCGATTCTGGCGGCTCACCAGCTCGATAACTTCGACGCCCTGTGGGCGTTGGAGCTGGACGCGGTGGACGAGCCCAATACCGAGCGTGGCGGCTACAGCACCGTATCGCGCCTGGTGCTGGGCGAGTCGGCGTACTACCTCAAGCGCCAGACCAACCACCTGACCCGCAGTGTGATGCACCCTTTTGGCGAGCCGACCTTTGCCCGTGAGCTGCGCAATATCGAGCGCTATCAAAAGCTCGGCATTCCGGCGCTGCACGCGGCGTTCTTTGCCCAGCGCAATGTGGACGGCAAGCACCAGGCCATTCTGCTGACCCGCGCCCTGGACGGCTGGCAAGACCTCGACCATTGGCTGCGCGACTGGGACAGCCACAGCGAGGTGCAGCGCATGGCCATTCTCAAGGCCTGTGGTGAACTGGCGCGACGCCTGCACGCGGCTCATCAGATGCACGGCTGTTTTTATCCCAAGCATATTTTCCTGCGCGAATCGGCCGAAGGCTTCGATGCGCAGTTGATCGACCTGGAGAAAACCCGGCGCCTGGTATTCGGCAAGCGTGATCGCATCAAAGACCTGGAGCCGCTGCTGCGCCGCGCCAGCAGCTGGAGTCAGGAAGAGGTCTGGCAACTGCTGCTCGCCTATGTCGGCGATAAAGGCGGCGCCAAGGGCTGGAGCCAGCGCCTGGGCGCCCGCAGCGCGCACAAGGCTTCGCGCAAATGAACCTGAGCCAACTGCGTGATGCCGGTCGATCGCCGGCCTTGCCCGTGAGCGTGCAGCTGGGGAGCGACACGGTGACGCTGCAAAGCCTGTTGCGGGTGTTGCCGGGGCAGCGTTATGTCGGCGTTGCTCAGTGGCAAGGGCGGCAGGTGCTGGCCAAGTTGCTGGTGGGCGGTAAGGCCGAGCGGCACTTTCACCGTGAGTCCAAGGGCGTGCACCTGCTCGCCGACCATGGCCTGCTGACTCCGGCACTCTTGGCCGAAGGCTTCACGGCGGGCGAGGGCGGCTGGTTGCTGTTTGACTACCTCGATGGCGCGCAGAGTCTGGGCGAAGCCTGGCGGGCAGTGGAGCATGAGGCGCCCGCGTCCGATGGCCAGCAACAGGTACTGGCTCAGGCCTTGGGCGCGATTGCCCAGTTGCACAGCAAAGGCCTGTGGCAAGCCGACCTGCATCTGGACAACTTGCTGCACCACAACGGCCAGCTGTACCTGATCGACGGCGGCGGCGTGCAGGCGCAGGTGCCTGGGCAGCCGTTGGGCCGCGATGAAGTGCTGCGCAACCTCGGGGTGTTTTTCGCCCAGTTGCCGGCCAACCTCGAGCCGTTTCTGGAAGAGTTGCTGATTCATTACCTGCTCGCCAACGGCGAGCACGCGTTGCCGCTGGAAAAGCTGCTCGGTGAAATCGCTACGGTGCGGCGCTGGCGTGTGCGCGATTACCTGAAAAAAGCCGCCCGTGAATGCAGCCTCTTCAGCGCTAAGATCGGTGCCTTTGTTTTGCGCGTAGTACGTCGCGAAGCCGAGCCACGTTTGCTAGCCTTGCTGGCTGAACCGGACGCCGCCATCGACGCCGGCCATCTGTATAAAACCGGCGGCGCCGCAACCGTGGCGCGGGTAGAGGTGGGCGGCGAGCCGTTGGTGGTCAAACGCTACAATGTGAAAAACTTCGCCCACTGGCTAAAACGCTTCTGGCGCCCCAGCCGCGCCTGGCACAGCTGGCGTGAAGGCAATCGCCTGCAGGTGCTGGGCATCGCCACGCCGCAACCGTTGGCCGTGATCGAGCGACGCTGGTGCTGGCTGCGCGGTCGCGCGTATCTGGTAACCGCCTACTGCGGCAATGAAGACCTGATTGCACGGTTTTCGCCGTTCCTGCACAGCACGCCGCCGGACAGCGAACTGCTGGCGCTGGACCAGCTGTTCGCCGCGCTGATTCGCGAGCGCATTAGCCATGGCGACTTCAAAGGCCACAACCTGTTCTGGTACCAGAACCAATGGACCCTGATTGACCTGGATGCCATGCAGCAGCACCGCAGCCAAAGCAGTTTCGCCAAGGCCTACGCACGCGATCGCGCGCGGTTCTTGCGCAACTGGCCGACAGATACGGCGCTGTTCAAACTGCTGGATCAGCGTTTGCCCACCCTCTAACGCTGTTGCGCTTCGTAGGGTGTGCTCTGCGCACCGTTGCGTTATCCCTGAGGTCGCCCGGTGCGCATAGCGCACCCTACAAAGGCTTACTCGAACTGATACGAAACCCCGGCGCCGGCATACCAGCTGCGCCCCGGCGCTGCCTCGTAGTAGCGGTTGTTGCCGTCGCCAACAATCACCGACCCCACGTATTGCCGGTCCAGCAGGTTATCCAGCCGTACGAGCTGGTGCACGGTCCACGCACCGTATTGCTGCTCAAACCGCGCCCGCCAGTTGAACACGCTATAGGCCGGGGCTGGCTTGGCGGTGTTGCTGTCTTCGACATACACCTTGCTGCGGTAAAGGCCTTCGATGGCGGTGCTGACGCCATCCGCTGGTTGCCAGTTGAGCTCGGTGAAAACCGTTGTGCGCGGCACGCCGGGAAGGTTGTTGCCGCTGTCTACGGCGCGCGTGCCGCTGACAAAGCTGGAGTCGTACTGGGCCGCCAGGTAGGTGTAGGCGAGGTTGGCAGTCCACTGTTCGCTGAGCTGGCTTTGCACGCCCAACTCGAAACCGCGCCGTTGCGTGCGCCCGGCGTTCTGGTAGCTGGTGCGGCCGTTGCTATTGGCGAACACCACGATCTCGTCGTCGGTGTTTATCTGGAACAGCGCGGCATTGACCCGCGTCGCATTACCCAGCAACGCCTTCACGCCCACCTCGTACTGGGTGCTGGTCGACGGGTCGAGGTTGTAGTTCACTCCGGCCACATTGTTCGGGGCATACGCCAGCTCGCCCTGGGTCGGCGTTTCAAAGCCGCGCCCCACGCTCACGTAGCCATTGAGCTCCGGGGTAAAGGCGTAGCCCAGGCTGACAGCCGGACTGGCCTGTTCGTAACGGCGGTTGCCGCTGTCATCGCCGTTGACCAGGTAATGGTCATCCACGTCGATTTCCACGGTGCTGTAACGCAGCCCACCTTGCAGGGTCCAGTCGCCAATTTTCCAGGTGGCCTGGGCATAGGGGTCGAGGCTGGTGGCGGTGTCTTTTTCGTCGCGGCGCAGGGCGCCTTTCACGCCGAGTTCATCGCCGACAAAGTTCTGGTAACCCTGGCGGTCGTCTTCGCTCTGGTCGTAGTCCAAGCCGAACACCAGGTCGACATCGCCCACCGGTTGCAGCCAGCGCAGGCTGCCGCCGTAGAAGCGGCGATCAAAGGCCACTACGCCGCCGCCGTTGTTGTTATTGGCCGGCGAGCCTTTGGGAATCGAGAGGTACTGAATCACGCTGCGTTTGCCGGTATACGCCGTCGCTTGCAGCGTTGAGTCACCAAAGTAACGCTCGTAATTGGCACCCACTTGCTGGTGGTCGATGCTTTTGCGCGTGTTGTAAATCTCGGCATTGGCGGTGACTGAACGCGGGTCTTGCTTGTAAGCCTCCCACGTTTGCCCGAGCGGATCCTGCGTGCCGTTCTGCTCCAGGCTGCTGTAGATAAATGCCAGCTTGCTGTCGGCATCGGGCTTCAGGTTGAGCTTGGCGAACGTCTGGTCGCGGCGGGCGGCGCTGTGGTCGCGGTAGCCGTCGGTGTCCATGCGTGAAGCGTCGAGCAGGAACCCCGCCTTTTCATTGGCACCTTCGGCGCTCAGGTGGTTTTTGTTCAGGCCGTCGCTGCCAAAAATCGTCTCGGCGTCGACCTTCGGCGGGCCTTCGGGGTCGCGAGAAAAGACCTGAACCACGCCGCCGGCATTGCTGCCATACAAGGTAGAAGCTGGGCCGCGCAGCACTTCGATGCGCTCGGCGGTATCCAGATTGAAGGTGGCGGCCTGGCCCTGGCCGTCGGCGGTGCTGGCCGGAATGCCGTCGCTGATCAGTTTGAGTCCACGCACGCCAAACGCAGAGCGGGCGCCAAAGCCACGGGACGAAATCTGCAAATCCTGGGCGTAGTTTTGGCGGTTCTGTACCACCAGACCGGGCACACGGTTAAGGGCTTCCGAGGCGTTGATGCCCAATTGCCCGTCACTGATCTGCTGACGATCTACGCTATCTATCGAGAAGGGCAGGCTGAAGCTGTCGCTGGCCTGGCGTGAGCCACTGACCACCAGTGGGTCGAGTGTCAGTGAAAGGTCGGGCGCATCGCTGGCATTGGCGTGGGTAACGGCAAGCAGAGTCAGCAGCAGGGGGAACGGGGGGAGTCGGTTCAATGAATTCATCGCCGGCGTTATACAGGTCAGTAATGCCGCTGCGGTCGCGGTGTAAGCATAGTGGGCGATTATCGACCATAAAGTCACCCCTCGCCGAGCCGCTCCAGCGCTGAGTTTGCGCCAGAGCCTTGTTAACTAAATGGTTAATGACCTACTGCTTGCCAGGTGTAAGCCGTTTGAATGCGCGGCAGAATCCGCGCCCTTATCGCGGCTGGCCGAATGCCAGCGGCTCGCGAGTACAGGTTGATTGAGCAGGAGGATATAACGCATGAATGATGCACTGGCCGTAGAACGGCGACGTCCCGGGGCTTTTGCCCGTTGGCTGCTGGTAGTGGTCGGGGTGGCGATTGCCCTGGTCGGTTTATACCTGGCCGGTGGTGGCGCCTACCTGGCGGTGCTGGGTGGCAGCTGGTATTTCGTATTGTGCGGCCTGGCTATGCTAGGCGCCGGCGTGCTGATTGCCAAAGGCAACCCTAATGGTGCGTCACTCTATGGCGTGATTCTGTTGCTCTCGGTGATCTGGGCGGTATGGGAAACCGGGTTTGAATTCTGGCCGCTGGTGTCGCGTCTGTTTGTTTTCGCGGTGATCGGTCTGGTGGTGGCGCTGCTTTATCCGACCCTGCTGCGGGTTGCCCCCGAGCCACACGACGGCGATGGCCGTGGCGCTTATGTGTTGAGCGGCCTGTTGGCGGCGGCGATTGTCGCCACCTCGGCCTATGCCTTTGTGCTGAACCCCATCGTTGCGGCCGACAGCGAGGCGGCGGTGACGCCGGTTGCCAAGGGCCAGGAGCAGAAAGACTGGAAGCACTGGGGCAACACCACCCACGGCGACCGGTTTGCCGCGCTGGACCAGATCAACAAGGACAACGTCAACCAACTACAGGTGGCCTGGACCTTCCGCAGCGGCGACTTGCCGCAAAGCACAGGCTCCGGCGCCGAAGACCAGAACACCCCGCTGCAGATCGGCGATACGCTCTATCACTGCACCGCCTACGGCAAGGTGTTTGCGATTGACGTCGACAGCGGCAAAGAACGTTGGCACTTCGACCCAAAAGGTTCGGCACCCAACTGGCAGCGTTGCCGCGGGCTGGGCTACTTTGAGGAAGCAGCGCCGGCAGCCGCGCCCGCCGATACGGCAGCCGCACCTGTGGCCTGCGCCAAGCGTATTTTTCTGCCCACCATCGATGCCCGTCTGATTGCTATCAACGCCGAAACGGGCGAACCCTGCGCCGATTTCGGCAATCAGGGTACGGTCGATCTGAAGACCGACATGGGTGAAGTGAAAGACGGTTACTACCAGCAAACTTCGACGCCGTTGGTGGCGGGCAATGTGGTGGTGGTTGGTGGCCGGGTGGCGGACAACTTCTCCACCGGTGAACCGCCAGGTGTGGTACGTGCCTTTGATGTGCACAGTGGCGAGCTGGTGTGGGCCTGGGATCCGGGCAACCCGCAAACCACCAAGCGCCCGCCCGAAGGGCAGACCTACACCCGTGGTACGCCGAACGTGTGGTCGGCCATGGCCTATGACGAAAAACTCGGCCTGATCTACCTGCCAACCGGCAACGCCACGCCCGACTTCTGGGCGGGCGAGCGCACCGAGCTGGACGATAAGTACAGCTCGTCGGTGGTTGCTGTGGAAGCCGCGACCGGCGCCATTCGCTGGCACTTCCAGATGACCCACCACGACCTCTGGGACTTTGACATTCCCGCGCAGCCGCTGCTTTACGATGTACCGGACGATGCCGGTGGCACCCAGCCGGCGCTGGCGCAGATCACCAAGCAGGGTGAAATTTTCCTGCTTAACCGCGCGACCGGCGTGCCGATTGCCAAAGTCGACGAAAAGCCCGTGCCGCAAGGCAATGTTCCGGGTGAACGCTATTCGCCGACCCAGCCGTTCTCGGTGGATATGCCGTCAATCGGCAACCAGCAGCTGTATGAGTCGGACATGTGGGGCGCCACGGTATTCGACCAGTTGCTGTGCCGCATCCAGTTCAAAGGCATGCGCCACGAAGGCGTCTACACCCCGCCGGGCCTGGACCGTGCGTTGCAGTTCCCAGGCTCGCTGGGTGGCATGAACTGGGGCAGCGTTTCGGTAGACCCGACCACCAACTATATGTTCGTCAACGACATGCGCCTGGGCCTGGCCAACTACATGATCCCGCGCGAGAAGATCGCCGCCGGTGCCAGTGGTATCGAAATGGGCGTGGTGCCGCAGGCCGGTACGCCATTCGGCGCCATGCGTGAGCGCTTCCTGTCGGTGGCCGGTATTCCGTGCCAGAAGCCGCCGTTTGGCACCATGTCCGCCATCGACCTGAAAACTCGCAAGCTGGTGTGGCAGGTGCCGGTCGGCACGGTGCAAGACACCGGTCCGCTGGGCATCAAGATGCACCTGCCGATTCCGATTGGTATGCCGACCTTGGGTGCTTCCATGGCGACGCAGTCGGGCTTGCTGTTCTTTGCCGGTACCCAGGATTTCTACCTGCGCGCCTTCGATAGCGGCAGCGGCGAGGAAGTGTGGAAAGCGCGGTTGCCGGTGGGTAGCCAGTCGGGCCCCATGACCTATGTGTCGCCCAAGACTGGCAAGCAGTACATCGTGGTAAGCGCCGGTGGCGCGCGGCAGTCGCCGGAGCGGGGGGATTACGTGATTGCGTATGCGCTGCCGGATAAGCCTTGACCGCGTATCTCCGTCGGGACGCCGGTCGTCAATTCGAGGGGCGGCGGGGTTGTCTATAGCAACCCGCAGGAGAATAATTGGCCCTTCGAAGCGACTGACCGGATGAGATCGAACGCTTCCCAGCTGGTGCAAACCAGTGCTCGCGCAAGGCGGGCCTAAGCGAAAGCTAGTGGTGTCCGGATGGCTGTACAAAAAGGCGCTTAGGCGCCTTTTTGCTTTTCAGCGTTTTGTGGCTGTCGGTTTCCTTGTGTAAATCTTCCCGCATAACAGCAAAAAGCCCATACGGCCAAATCGGCTAGGACCGCCACGCAAGTCGCCTTCAGGGTATGCGCTTTCGATCACCATGTTCAGATCTTCTCGACGGCGATTTTTCCTATCATTGCGCTTTATCTCAAAGAATACGTGGTAGGGGCCCTGATGGCCCTCTACTGTCGTTGAGTACACCCAGTTCCGCCTTTCTACCGTCTGCCAAACTTGGATTTTGGGATGGTTGAGTTCGCTGAGTAATTGGCCGAGTTGCAGCGACAGGGTGTAGCGTTTTTGGCAAAAGCTGCGTTGCCGTCCCCCTGCGTCCAACAAAATTGGTCCCGCTGGATGATCTTGGGCGTTGTAGGCCTTGGTAAAGCAGTGATTGCTAAACCGCACGCCCACCGTCAACACCTTCGCGGCCATGGCGCTATCGATGTTGAGCGTCATCGGGTCAAGGTGCGAAAGATCGTAGGTTTCGCCGTTAAGCGTGATAGGTGGGAAAAAAGGCATGACCAGCCTGACTGACGTCCGTGTCGGGCCACACAACCTATAGGGCTTCTCGGTACGCCGAAGTCCGACGCCGCAGGGCTTGAGTCCGGGCAACTCCTGCCGTTACGTGCGCAAGGTCTCAGGCCCCTTCTTTGCCCCGCGCCCACCACGCTCGCACCCAGCCCAACGCACCGGCTATAATCCCCGGCTTTATCAGACAGCCCATTGATTTCCCGGCCTGTCGTCCGACTTTTCGCGCAGGCTTGGTTCTGCGTCGTTGCAAGAGGTTTCCCGTGGCATTGACGATTCTCGGCCTTTCCGGCGCCCTCAGTCATGATCCTTCCGCTGCCCTGTATATCGACGGCAAGTTGATCGCGGCCGCCGAAGAAGAGCGCTTTGTGCGCGACAAGCACGCCAAGAACCGTATGCCCTACGAGTCGGCCAAGTTCTGTCTGGAACAGGCTGGCATCAGGCCGTCTGATGTTGATGTAGTGGCCATTCCATTTGCGCCCATCAGTCTGTTCGGCAAAGCCCGCTGGCATTACGCCAAGCGTTACTGGTATGCGCCGGACCGTTCCCTCGACGCCATTCTTATGGGCAACCGTCGCTACAAGCGCTACCGCAACAAGATTGTCTGGTGCCTGGAGCAACTGGGTTTCGACCCGAAGAAAATCAAGATCGAGCCGGTGGAGCATCACCTGGCGCACGCTTCCAGCGCTTACCACTGCTCGGGCTTTACCGAGAAGACCGCGATCATGGGCATCGACGGCAAGGGTGAGTACGCCACCACCTTTTTCGGGTACGGCGAGAACGGCAAGATCCACAAGATCAAGGAATTCTTCGACCCGGATTCCCTCGGCGGCCTGTACGGCGCGATCACCGAATTCCTCGGTTTCGAAATGCTCGATGGCGAGTTCAAGGTCATGGGCATGGCGCCTTATGGCGACGCCAGCAAATACGATTTCTCGCGGTTGGCCAAGTTTGAAAACGGCGAGCTGATCATCAACACCGAGTACGCCAACGTGATTGGCCTGCGTCGCTATAAAGAGAACGGCAAGGGCTTCTATTTCTCGCCCAAGCTGATCGAGTGGCTGGGTCCCAAACGCGAAGGCGATATCGCCGATGACCCTTACATCCACTACGCCGCCAGCATGCAAGCGCTGTTCGAGAAGCTGGCGTTGCAGATGATGGATTACTACCTGGGCGATATCCTCAAGGAAACCGGCAAGATCGCCTTCGCCGGTGGTTGCGCGCTGAACGTCAAACTCAACCAGCGCATCATCGCCCGCCCGGAAGTGAAGGAGCTGTTTGTGCAGCCGGCTTCCGGTGACGCCGGTACCGCGGTTGGCGCCGCGGCGTATATCTCGCACAAGCGCGGTGTGCCGGTGGAGAAGATGGAGCACGTGTACCTCGGCCCTTCGTATTCCAACGAAGACGTGATCGCCGCCTGCGCCCGCCACCCGAGTAAGCCGAAGTGGAAGCAGATCGAGGAAATGCCGCAGCGCATCGCCGAGATCATGGTCGCCGGCAACCCGGTCGCCTGGTTCCAGGGCCGTATGGAGTTCGGGCCGCGCGCCCTCGGTGGCCGTTCGATCATTGGTTGCCCGAGCATTGCCGGCGTGGCCAATCGCATTAACGAACAGATCAAGTTCCGTGAGCGCTGGCGCCCCTTCTGCCCGTCGATGCTGGATACCGTCGGCCCGCAGATGATCAAGGTCGACCACCCGGCACCGTTCATGACCTTCACCTTCGAAGTGGCTGAAGAGTGGAAAACCCGCGTGCCGGAAGTGGTGCACGAAGACGGTACCTCGCGTGCGCAGGTGCTCAAGCGCGAGTACAACCCGCGCTACTACGACATGATGAAGGCCCTGGAAGGCCTTACCGGCAACGGCGTGTCGTTGAACACCTCGCTCAACCGCCGTGGCGAGCCGATGATCTGCTCGCCGACTGACGCCCTGAACATGTTCTTCGGCTCGGACCTGCAGTACCTGATCATGGAAGACATTCTGGTGATCAAGGAAGGTGCGGACGGGTATGACGCACTCAACTGAACTGCGTGTTCTGCAGTTCTGCCATGGTTATGACGGGCCGTTTCTGGACTGTGCCCGTCAGTACGCCAGCCTGTTTGTTGGCACGCCGTACAAAGTCACCACGGTTTATCTGACCGGTGAACCGAGCGCCGCTGTAGAGGCGGGCTCGGGTTCCGATGAGGTGATTTTTCTCGGCTACCACAGCGCCGATGTACGCGGCCTGAAGCTGGCTGCCATTGCCGATATCAAGCGAATCGCCCGCCAACGCTCCTTTGCGTTCTGCATCGCCCACCGTTTCAAACCGGTGTATGTGGCGTTGCTCGGTACCGACCTGCCGGTGATCGGCGTGCACCATGCCTTCGGTGATTACCGCCGGCGTTCCCGCTTTCTGTTTGCCAACTGGTTCAAACGGCGCCTGAGTTTGCTCGGGGTGTCCGATGCTGTGCGCGACGATATCCGCGAGTCGTTGCCCGGTTGGCCAGCTGAACGTATCGAAACCTTGTACAACCGCGTCGATCTGGCGGCCATTCAGGCTGAATTGCTGGACCGTGAACAGGCCCGCGAGGCGCTTGGCCTGGCCAAGGACAGTTGGGTGGTGGGCAATGTCGGGCGCCTGCACCCGGATAAAGACCAGGCCACCCTGCTGCGTGGCTTTGCCCAGGCTTTGCCGCAATTGCCGCCCAACAGCCTGTTGGCAATCATGGGCAGCGGCAAGCTGGAAAGCGCGCTCAAGGCCTTGGCGCAGGAGTTGGGTGTGGCCGGGCAGGTGCGCTTTCTGGGCCAGGTGGCTCATGGGCGCCGTTATTTTCGCGCCTTTGATGTTTTTGCCCTGAGTTCCGATCACGAGCCCTTTGGCATGGTGTTGCTCGAAGCCATGGCCGCTGATGTGCCGGTGATCTGCACCGACTGTGGCGGCGGCGTCGAGGTGGTGGCTGGCGTGGGCTTGCTGTTTCCCTTGGGCGATGCCAGCGGCTTGGCTCGGCAGTTGGCCCGCCAAGCCGCCGAACTCGAACGCTTGCCAGAATGCCGCGAGCGCATGGCCGCACGCTTGCACGAGCGCTTTACTGATGAAGCGGTGCGCGAGCGGTTCTGGGCCTTGCCGCTGATGGCCGGGCGACCATGACTCCCAAGCTCTGGGCTGAACGTGCGCAGGCGCTGGACCGTTACCGTTGGCGCTTGCTGCGCGAGCGCTACGGTGTACTGGGCAGCGCCGTGCGATTCGCCCGCGAGGCCTGGGCGGACCTGCGCTTTGGTCTGCGTGCCAGGCGTTGCCTGGCCTCCCAGGTAGTTGCCGAGCCTTGCGACTTTCTGCTGTTGCAATCGGCCCCCAAAGTTATCGCCTTTGCGCGCAAGAAGTTGTTTATCCAGGCCCTGCGCGAGCGCGGCCATCATCTGCTGGAAACCGCGCTGCAAGCGCCGCCGGTGGTGTGCCGCGAGCGCATGCTGCAACAGCCACCGCAGTCTGTGCCGCTGCGTTACTTCGGTTATGCCGCCTACGCGCAATGGCTGGTCAGCCACCATCAGCCCGGCGTGCTGCTCAACGACCGCAATGGCAGCCTGTACTCCCCCTTTTTACGTCTGGCCATGCAGGCCCGTGGTCGGCCGCTGGTGCATCTGGCCCATGCGTCGACGGTGGAGCGCTCGCGGCGCCTGGGCATGAATGACTATGACTTTTACCTGCTGTTTGGCCGCAGCTCGCTGGAGGCTTTGCAGGCCCGCACCCTGCGCTTTGGCGACTCCACAGCGGTGCTGGCCGGCTCGCATATGATCGACGGCGCCTACGACTTGGCGCCGGCAGATGGCCAACAACAGCGTTTGCTGGTGCTGGGCGTGGGCCCGGACAAGGAAAAAGAGGCGGGCTACCAGCGCACCTATGACTTGTTGCGTGACTGGGCGGCGGCCAATGCCGATTGGCAGGTGCTGATCAAGCGCCACCCTCGCAGCCAGGGCAATTACTGGCAAGCCGCGGCGGGGCAGTTGGCCAATGTGCAATTGCTGGCGGCCGAGTGCACGCTGGCCGAGGCCCTTGAGCAGGCCTCGGTGGTGGTCAATATCATGTCCAACGCGGTGATCGAGGCAGGCCTGGCCGGGCGTCCGGTGCTCTATGTCAACCTCAGCGGCGACCAGGATATCTTCGCTCAGGAACGCTTCTTCGGCCCGCGCATCCACACCCTGGCAAGCCTGCAAAACGGCATTGCTGCCATCGCTGCCGATTACCCTGCGCACGTCACTGCGGCCCGCGCATTTGCCCTGTTTCATCTGTCCCATGGCTCCCATGGCCTGATGCAGAACGTGCGTGTGCTGGAGTGCCTGCTGCACGGTCAGCCGCTGCCCGACGATATCGAATGCGCCCCCTTGAATGGCTCGGATGGACCATGACCAACTTTCTGTTTTTCTCCCTGGCCAAGCACCAGAGCATCTACTTTCAGCGCCTGCTCAATGAGACCGAACTTGACGGCAAAGTGGTGGTGCCCGCACAGATGCCGTGGCCACGCCCTTGGCAGCTGGGGCAAATCCTGTCGCGCATTGACTGGGCGCACTTGGTAGAAGAAAAGTGCCAGGAGCGTCGGGTAAAGAATAAGTACCAAGGCGGCCTGTACCGGTTGTTGCTGCGCCTGGAACTGGCCTGGGTGGGGCTGCGTGCCCACGCCCTGCTCAAGCGAGAACAGCCCAAAACGCTGGCCATGTGGAACGGCTCGCACCGCTACTGCCAGCTGTTGCGCGCGCTGAAGCCAGCGGAATGTGGCACGTTCTTTTTTGAGAATGGCCTGCTGCCGGACACCACCACGCTGGACGCCAAGGGCGTCAACTTTCATAACTCGGTGCCGCGTGATCAGGCCTTCTACCTGAATTACCCCGCTGCTACCGATGACGAAAACGGCGACGTCGTGCTGATTCCGCGCAAGCCACGCCACACCAATCTCACGCCCATCGAACTGCCGCCCAGCTATATTTTCATGCCGTTCCAGGACGACCGTGATACCCAGGTGCGGCTGTTCTCGCCCTGGGTTGGCAACATGCGCGAGCTGTTTGCCCTCGGTGAGCGTATTGCCGCCCAAACCGGCAAAACCGTGGTGTTCAAGGAGCATCCCTCCAGCCGTGAGGTGTACCCGGATTTGCACCAGCGCACCCACGAGCGCCTGCTGTTCGCCAACGGCAATGCCACGCAGCAGTTGATCGAGCAGAGCGAGTTCGTCATCACCCTCAACTCGACGGTCGGCCTGGAAAGTCTGTTGTTGGCCAAGCCGGTGCTGACGCTGGGGCAGGCCTTCTTCAACGTGCCGGGTGTAGTGATGCATGCCGACTCGGCAGACGAGCTGCTGGCCGCGGTCAAAAGCTTCCCGAACTGGCCGCTGGATGCCGGGGTGAAGCGCAATTTCCTGCGTTACTTGGCCCATGACTATTGCATCAAGGGCGGTTGGCAGAAGGCCGACGCCGAGCACCTGCAGCGGGTGGCCCGGCGGATGTTAGGACAGGGCTGAGTGTGGGTGTGCAGCGCATGCCAGAGCCTGGCGTCGCATAATCCATCGCGAGTTCGCAAAAACAGACTGAACCGCAGCCGCCAAGGCCCCTCGAAAACTACAGGAATGCATCGACGGTCGATGCATCAGGATGACGAGGGACGCCTTGGATGGGCGAGTTCTACCTTTCTAATAAAACGGTGCCGTTCGAGCGTTTCGACGAGCATCGCAACAGTTGCTCCGGGCCCGTCTTTATCCTCGCCTCCGGGCCTTCCACCAAGGCCTTCGCGCTGGAACAGTACGGGCAGTACCCGATGATGGCGGTGAATGGCTCCATTTGCCGATTCACCAGCGCCGGCATGGCCCCGGACTATTACCTCTGTGACGACAGCAGTTTTGTGCGCAACCGCCTGCCCATGATGTTGCAGGCGGTAGAGCGCGCGCGCCATTTGCTGCTGTCGCTGCGGGTGATCGAAACCCTGTTGGGCACGGTGCCCGATGCGTTGGAAGGGCGTTCCGTGTTTCGTCTGGAGCGCGCCGGGCGCTGCGATGCTGCCCACCGTCATCTGAGCCCACGGCAGTTTGCGCGGTTGTCGCGCGATGATGGCGATATCGAATGCAATTATTCGTGGCTGCGGCAAAAACCCAACCGTATCGGCTTCAGTCGTAACCTGGGCAAGGGCTATTTCAACGCGCGCACGGCGCCTTATGGGGCCATCCAGTTGGCCTATCACCTGGGCTTCAATCAGGTATTTCTGGTGGGGCTGGAATTGAGCTCCGCTGCCGGGCGCTTTTACGAGCGGGAGGAGGAAGCGGTGCCCAGCCGCCTTGATGGCGATTTCGAGGAATACATTCTGCCGAGCTTTCAGCTGCTGGCTGAGCGGGTGATCAAACCGCAGTTTCAGGTGTACAACCTGACCGGCAAAAGCCGCCTGCCCGAGCGGCTGATACCGAAAGTGGACCGCGATCAGTTGGACGCATTGCTGGCGCGCGCATAGGCCGCCAGCAGTTCTTCCCAGGGGAAACCGTCCACTTTGCGCCGCTGCAAATAGCTGCGCAGGTGTTCGAAGTTGCGCCGCACCAAACGTTTGCCGAGCGGTGCGCGCTTGAAGCGCATATCGAGAAAGTCGATCAGGCCGAAGTCGCCGTCCCCGGTCAGCAAAATATTGCCCAGGTGCAGTGAGCGAAAGTAGATGCCGCGCTGGTGCAGTTGGTGGATATAGGCCCCCAGCTGTGGCAGCAAGGCCAGAAACCGGGCCTTGTCGTGGCGGAACAGACCGTCCAGCGGCTCACCGGGCAGTGGATGATAGAGGCAGGCACTTACGGCTTTGTCGCGGTCAATCCAGACGCATTCATCAATCACCGGAGTGGCAATGCCGGCCTGTTGCAGGCGTTGGGCATTGCGGCTGAAACGCTGCGCCGAGGGCAGCAGACGTGCCAGCAACGGCGTGCGCCGGCTGCGCATGATCTTCAGCAGACGGCCATCGGCCAGGCGCACCACTTTGGGGCCGAAACTGTCTTTTTCCAGAAGCTCGCCGTGGCTGAGCCAATCTTGTAATTCGTTCGCTGCTACAATCCGCATCTTTTCTCTCAAGCCAGTCGTATGAGGCGTGCCGAATGGCCAAAACCAGTGAGCAATCCAGTCTGAAAATCTACTTGCGACTGCTCAAGTATGTGCTGCCGTACTGGGGGGCGTTCGCCATCAGTATCGTCGGCTTTGTGATCTTCGCGTCCAGCCAACCGATGCTGGCCGACATGCTCAAACACTTTCTCGATGCGCTGGACCCGGCCAAAGACTCCAAGTTTTTCGGCATTTCCCTGGTGCTTGGCGTACCGATCCTGATTGTACTCATTGCGATCTACCAGGGCATAGGCTCATTTCTGGGCAACTACTACCTGGCCAAAGTCTCGCGCGGGTTGGTGCATGACCTGCGCGTGGCGCTGTTCAACAGCCTGCTGACGCTGCCCAATCGTTATTTTGACAACAACAATTCCGGGCACCTGATTTCGCGCATCACCTACAACGTGACCATGGTCACCGGGGCCGCCACTGACGCCATCAAAGTGGTAATCCGCGAAGGCCTGACCGTGGTGTTCCTGTTCGGTTACCTGGTGTACAGCAACTGGAAGCTCACCATGGTGCTGCTGGGCATCCTGCCCATCATCGCGGTGCTGGTCACCCGCGCCAGCAAGAAATTCCGCAGCCAGAGCAAGAAGATCCAGGTGGCCATGGGCGACGTCACCCACGTTGCGTCGGAAACCATCCAGGGCTACCGCGTGGTCCGCAGTTTCGGCGGCGAGACCTACGAAAAGCAGCGCTTCCTGAACGCCAGCGAAGACAACATGAACCGCAGCCTGGGCATGACGCGCACCCAGTCGATCTACACCCCGAGTCTGCAGTTGGTGATCTACATCGGCATGGCGATTCTGATGTACCTGGTGCTCTATCTTCGCGGTGATGCCTCGCCCGGTGAGCTGATCGCCTACATCACCGCCGCCGGCCTGTTGCCCAAGCCAATTCGTCAGCTGTCGGAAGTCAGCGCCACCATCCAGAAAGGGTTGGCCGGCGCCGAAAGCATTTTCGAGCAACTCGACGAAGCGCCGGAAATCGACACCGGCACCATCGAGATCGAGCGTGCCAGTGGTCACCTGGAAGTGCGCAACCTGACGTTTCAGTACCCTGGCACCGAGCGCGTGGTGCTCAACAACATCTCCTTTGTGGTCAAACCGGGGCAGATGGTGGCGCTGGTCGGGCGCTCCGGTAGCGGCAAGTCGACCCTGGCCAACCTGATTCCGCGGTTTTACCACCATGATCAGGGCGAGATTCTCCTCGATGGCCTGGAGATTGAAACCTTTACCCTGACCAACCTGCGTCGTCATATCGCCCTGGTAACTCAACACGTCACCCTGTTCAACGACACCGTGACCAACAACATCGCCTATGGCGATCTGGCCGGTGCGCCGATCGAGCTGGTGCGTCAGTCTGCCGAAGATGCCTACGCCGCCGAATTTATCGAGAAGATGCCCGAGGGCTACGACACCCTGGTGGGCGAGAACGGCGTGCTGCTATCCGGTGGCCAACGCCAACGTTTGGCCATTGCCCGTGCGCTGTTGAAAAACGCGCCAGTGCTGATTCTCGATGAAGCCACCTCGGCGCTGGATACCGAGTCCGAGCGGCATATCCAGGGCGCGTTGGACAAAGTGATGCAGGGCCGCACCACGCTGGTGATTGCCCACCGCCTGAGCACCATCGAAAAAGCCGACCTGATTCTGGTGATGGACCAGGGTGAAATTGTCGAGCGCGGCACCCACAGCGAGCTGCTGGCCCTCAACGGCTACTACTCACGCCTGCACGCCAAGCAATTCAAGGACGGCGACGAAGCCGAAGCGGAGCTGCTTCCGGCATGATCAACCGTGTGTGGCGGGGCTGGCGCGAACGCGGCTGGACCCCGATCGAGGCCGATGCCTATGCCGCCGCCTGGGCCAGGTTTGGCGGCAGCGTGGCGACGCATCCGCAGGTGATCGAGCGGTTGGCCGGTCTGGCCGCCATCCCTGTGCGTTATCTGGGTTGGTTCGCAGAGGGTGAGCTGGTCGCGGCGCTGCCGTGCTGGGGGCACCACCTGGCGCTGTCCAAGGACGTGCTCAAGGCCCGTGGCAAGCGCGGGCTGTTCGACCTGGGCAACGCCGAAATAATTCTGCCCGTGGCGCCTGGCGCGCAGGTGCCGGTGCGCCAGCGCATGCGCTATGTCTCGGAGCTGAATGCCGGGCGCATCAGCACACTCAAGGCGCAGCCCGAAGGGCTGGCGCTGGCCCGGGTGCCGGAAGAGTATTCAAAGAAATTTCGCTACAACCAACGCCGTGAACAGCGCTTGCTGGAGGAAGCGGGCGGGGTGATCCGGCCCATGCTCGAACTCACCGCCGAGGAGCAGGCCAGCATCTACGCCGATCTGTTCCAACGCCGCTGGGGCTTTGAAGCCACCGGCAAGGAGCACCTGGCCGAGGTGTTCGCCCTGATGCGTGAGTTTATGACTGGCTCGCTCATTTACCTGAACGACCTGCCCGTGGCCATTCAGGTGCTCTACCAGGTGCAGGCGCCAGAGTGGGTGAGCCTGGAATACATCAACGGCGGGGTAGATCCGCAAAACCGTGAATTCAGCCCCGGCAGCGTACTGAGCTTTATCAACACTCAAGATGCCTGGGCCACCGCCCGCGCCTTGGGCAAACCCCTGCGTTACTCCTTCGGCCGCGCCGACCGCGAGTACAAGGATCGTTGGTGCCATACGGTGCCGGTCTTTCAGGTTTAAGCCGCCATGAGTGCACGCAAACAGCAGTTGCTGAAAACCCATCGCCGTAACAAACGGCTGTTCCTGCTGGCGGCGCTGGTCGTGCTGGCCTTGCTCGGCGTGCTGGTGGCCTGGTGGCTGGTGCCGTTGCTGCTGGTGGCGGGCTGGGTTGCCCACGAAGCCTGGTTTGCCGATCATCTGTTTTATGCCCCCGGCGATGACTATCACTACCAGTTTCCCTTAGGCACTCCGACGCAAGCGGTAACGCTGACTGCCGGCAAGGCGCAGCTGAGCGCCGCGCTGGCGCCGGGAGAAACGCTGATTCTTGCCGTGCACGTGCGCGCCAACTGGTTGGGCCGCTGGCTCGACCCCTACGTGCGTGTGGGTGACGACCGCCAGGATTTCGAGCGCGGTGTCGCGGGGCGGCGCTACCTCAATCTGTCCGGCCAGGCGCTTGCCCTGGCAGAGGGGCAATTGACGATCGAAGGCCATTTCTGCCGCCTGGCAGCGCAAGCGGAACTGTTTTGCCTGAGCAATCCGGACTACGCCGAGCAGGCCGTTATGATTCTTGCGCCCCACGCCGACGACGCCGAACTGGCCGCCTTTGGTCTGTACAGCCGCAGCCGCAATGTCAGCATCGTCACCCTCACACAGGGCGAAATCGAAGCCGAACACTATCAGCGGCTGGGCCTGCCCGGCAGCGAGGCGGCCCGGCTCAAAGGCCGGCTGCGTGCATGGGACAGCCTCGCCGTGCCGCTATGGGGCGGCGTGCCGGCCAGCCGTTGCGTGCAACTGGGTTACTACTGCCTGCAACTGCCGGCCATGGCGGCTGAGCCGGACAAGGCCTTTGGCTCGCGCGAGTCGGGCGAGAGTGACGTGCGCAGCGTTCGCCAGCACAACCCGCTGCTGCTGCCTGCCGATAGCGATGGCGTGCCGAGCTGGCGCAATCTGGTGGCCGATCTGGTGCAGGCGTTGGAGCACTTTCGCCCGCAAGTGGTGGTCACCCCGCATCCCGAACTCGACCCGCATTCCGACCACGTCGCCACCACCCAGGCGCTGCACCAGGCCATTGCCCTGAGCAGTTGCAAGCCGCACACGCTGCTGCTGTACGCCAACCATCTGCACGACAACGACCGCTGGCCCATGGGGCCGGCCGGCAACGGTATTGCCCTGCCGCCAGCCATTGAAGCCTTGCCGGCGGACCCGCTGTGGAGCCCGCTGCTCAGCCCCGCCGTGCAGTTGGATAAAGCCATGGCGTTGGGCATGCAGCATGATCTGCAAGGCCGGCCGCCGCTGAAAAAGCGTGTACGCCGCCTGATTCAACAGCTCCTCGCCGGGCGCCGCTGGCCGGCCACCGGTGAGGACGAGTTTTTCCGCAAGGCGGTCCGTCGGCATGAGCTGTTCTGGGCCCGTCGTTTACCTGATTGAGGCGTCGCGCTCGGCCATGGGCCGGAGCGGGTACCTCGCTGTGCTATATTTTTTTGCCGCGTTTTTAGCGTCCCCGGAGAGTCCATGAAGTTGTCCATGCCCCGTTTTGATCAGGCTGCTGTGTTGGTGGTCGGTGATGTCATGCTCGACCGCTACTGGCATGGCGGCACCTCGCGGATTTCCCCGGAAGCCCCGGTGCCGGTGGTGCGCGTCGACCAGATCGAAGACCGCCCAGGTGGTGCCGCCAACGTCGCCCTGAACATCGCCGCACTGGGCGCGCCAGCCCGCCTGGTAGGCGTTACCGGTGAAGACGAAGCCGCCGAGAGCCTGAGCGCCAGCCTGCAGGCGGCCAAGGTGCAGGCGCACTTCCAGCGCATTGCTGGCCAGCCGACCATCGTCAAGCTGCGGGTCATGAGCCGTCATCAGCAACTGCTGCGCATGGACTTCGAAGAGCCCTTCAAGACCGACACCGTGGCGCTGACCGCGTCCGTTGAAAGTCAGCTCGAGGGTATCAAGGTGCTGGTGCTGTCGGACTACGGCAAAGGCGCTTTGCAAAACCACCAGGAGCTGATTCAGGCCGCGCGGGCGCGCAATATCCCGGTGCTTGCCGACCCCAAAGGCAAAGACTTCGCCATCTACCGAGGCGCCAGCCTGATCACCCCGAACCTGAATGAATTTGAAACCATCGTGGGCCGCTGCGCCGACGAGGCCGAGCTGGTGGCCAAAGGCGCCGAGCTGATGCGCGAACTGGAACTGGGTGCCTTGCTGGTAACCCGTGGCGAGCACGGCATGACCCTGCTGCGCCCCGGCCACCCGGCCCTGCACCTGCCGGCACGTGCCCGCGAAGTGTTCGATGTGACCGGCGCCGGCGACACCGTGATTTCTACGCTGGCTGCCTCCATCGCCGCCGGTGAAGAACTGCCGCAGGCCGTGGCCCTGGCCAACCTCGCCGCCGGCATTGTGGTCGGCAAGCTGGGTACCGCTGCCATCAGCGCCCCGGAACTGCGTCGCGCCGTGCAGCGTGAAGAAGGCTCCGAGCGTGGCGTGCTGAGCCTCGACCAACTGATCACCAGCATCGAAGACGCCCGCGCCCACGGCGAGAAAATCGTCTTTACCAATGGCTGCTTCGACATTCTGCATGCCGGCCACGTGACCTACCTGGAACAGGCGCGCGCCCAGGGCGACCGTCTGGTACTGGCCGTCAATGACGATGCGTCGGTAAGCCGCCTGAAAGGCCCGGGCCGGCCGATCAACTCGGTAGACCGGCGCATGGCCGTGCTGGCCGGTCTGGGTGCGGTGGACTGGGTGGTGAGCTTTAGCGAAGACACCCCTGAAAACCTGCTGCGTGCGGTGAAACCGGACGTGCTGGTCAAAGGCGGTGATTACGGCGTGGAGCAGGTGGTGGGCGCCGATATCGTCAAAGCCTATGGCGGTGACGTGCGGGTATTGGGGCTGGTGGAAAACAGCTCGACCACGGCCATCGTCAACAAGATCCTTGAGCGCAAATAATCCCCCACGCGAAATGCTTTTGTAGGGTGTGCTCCGCGCACCAGCGGTTGCCCGGCCAACGCCACGGTGCGCATACAAGGGGGATATGGCTGACCTGCCAGTCGCTGTTGTCGGAACGGTCATAGGCGCGGCGAAATGACGCGCGCATGCTGCGGGCATCTTCATCCTGGACGGAAAGATGCCCATGAATGCCGATGTACAAGGCCGCGCTCTGGCCATTCTCAACCGCATGGCCCAGGCCGACTGGCCGGACCGCCTGAACCTGCGCAAGCCCTTTGAAAAGCTGATTTACACCGGTAGCCGCGCGAGCTTTCGCCTGGCCGCCGACCGCGCGCAGAAGGGCGGCCTCCGCACCCCGCGTAAACCCGACCCCGATGCACTGTTCGACCTCTTCCTGAGCGACGAACAACAGATGCTGGTAGATATGCTCGCCAGCTTTGCCAGCGAAGTGCTGCGCCCGGCCGCCCATGATGCCGACGCCAACGCCGCCATTCCCGCCGAATTGCTCAATCAAGCCCAGGACCTGGGCCTTACCTTTTACGGCGTGAACGAAGTGCACGGCGGCATGGCCGGCGAGCGCACCACGGTGAGCAATGCGTTGATGGCTGAAGCCCTGGCCAAGGGCGATATGTCGCTGGCGGCGGGCCTGCTAGTGCCGCTGTCGGCGGCCAACTGCATTCGTCGTTGGGGTTCGGCCGAGCAGCAGCAACGCTGGTTGCCGGCCTTTGTCGGTGAAAGCAGCGCGCCGGTAATGGCCATTGCCGTGAACGAGCCCGACGCTTTGTTCGACCCCTTGAAATTGGCGACCAAGGCCAAGCGCAGGGGCAAGCACTACCACTTGAGCGGCGAAAAATGCCTGGTGCTGCGCGGCCTGGATGCCAGCCACCTGATCATTGCCGCCCAGGCCGAAAACGGCCCGGCGCTGTTTATCGTCGAGGCCGGCAGCAAAGGCTTGCAGCGTTTGCCGGAGCCGGGCATGGGCCTCAAGGCCGGCGCCACTGCTCGGGTCAAACTCAAGGGCGTGAAAGTGGCCGCCGACCAGCGCCTGAACGCCGAGCACTTCAACTACCAGAGCTTCCTCGACCACGCCGCCCTGGCCTGGTGTGCCCTGGCCATCGGTACCGGGCAGGCTGCGCTGGAATACGTCACCACCTACTGCAACGAACGGGTTGCCTTTGGCGAACCCATCAGCCACCGCCAAGGCGTGGCCTTTATGGTGGCCGATATCGCCATCGAGCTGGACGCCATGCGCATGCTTACCTGGCGTGCTTGCGCCCGTGCCGAGCAGGGGCTGCCGTTTCACCGCGAGGCCTATCTGGCGCGCCTGCTGTGCGCCGAGAAGGCCATGAAGATCGGCACCGATGCCGTGCAACTGCTGGGCGGCCATGGCTTTACCAAAGAACATCCAGCCGAACGCTGGTACCGCGACCTGCGCGCCGTGGCCATCATGGCCGGCGGCCTGCAGCTTTGATCGCCAGGGAGCATTGAGCATGAATCTGGAAACCCCGAAGAAATTCGCCGGCCTCAAGCACCAGGCCCATCAAGTGGCGGCCAACTATTTCCGCCCGATCTCACGCAAATACGACAAGGCCGAGCACGCCTACCCCAAGGAGCTCGATCTGCTGGCGGCCTTGCTGGACGGCATGAACGCCGGCTCGCCGGATGCCATCGGTGCTACCTCGGCGAGCAAACGCGGCGCGGCCAAGTCGCTGGAAGAGGGCGTGAAAAACGGCGGCAACCTGTCGGCACTACTGGGCGTGATGGAGTTGTGCTGGGGCGACGTCGGTCTGTTGCTGGCCATGCCGCGTCAGGGCCTGGGCAACGCGGCCATCGCGGCCGTGGCCAATGACGAGCAGTTGCAACGCTTCAGCGGCACTTGGGCAGCCATGGCCATCACCGAGCCGGGCACCGGCTCCGACTCGGCTGCCATTCGTACCACCGCGCGCAAAGACGGCGACCACTACGTGCTCAATGGCGAAAAGATCTTCGTCACTTCTGGCGAGCGCGCCGACTCCGTTGTGGTTTGGGCCACGCTGGACAAGGCCCTGGGCCGCGCGGCGATCAAGTCGTTTGTGGTGGAGCACGGCACGCCGGGCATGAGCGTTACACGTCTGGAAAAGAAACTGGGCATCAAGGCCTCCGACACCGCGTCCATCAGTTTCAGCGACTGCCGCGTGCCCGCCGCCAATCTGCTGGGTAACCCGGAAGTGGACGTGCAGAAGGGCTTTGCCGGGGTGATGGAAACCTTCGACAACACCCGGCCACTGGTGGCGGGCATGGCCATTGGCGTGGCCAAGGCTTCGCTGGACCGCACTCGTGAGCTGCTCAAAGACACATTCCGCTTCGACTATGCCAAGCCGCTGCTGGCGGTGAATCATGCCGAGGCCACGCTGTACCGTCTGGAAGCCGAGTGGGAAGCCGCGCGCTTACTGACCCTGAAGGCGGCGTGGATGGCGGACAACAAGCAGCCCAACTCCAAGGAAGCCTCCATCGCCAAAGCCAAGGCGGGCCGGGTAGCCAACGAAGTGACGCTCAAGTGCGTGGAGCTGGCGGGGGCGTTGGGTTACGGCGAGGACGAGTTGCTGGAGAAGTGGGCGCGCGATTCGAAGATTCTCGACATCTTTGAAGGCACGCAGCAGATTCAGTTGCTGATTGTGGCGCGGCGGCTCTTGGGTAAGAGCTCAAGTGAGCTGAAATAGCGGTGGGGCCCACCCTCACCCTCACCCCCGGCCCCTCTCCCGCAAGCGGGCGAGGGGAGACAAGCCGTATTGCGGTTAGATTCCCCTCTCCCGCGTGCGGGAGAGGGGCTAGGGGTGAGGGTAGAATCCAACGCGGTCTGCGTCAGCTACAGGCCACTTTTGGTTGAAGCTTTTTTGCCTCCAACCCCTGCTGGGCCACCCAGTCTTTCCAGCGAATTCGTTCTTCCTTCACCAGCCAGCCTTCCTGCGGCGCAAAGCTTTCGGCGAGGAATATTCCGCGGGTGCTCGCCGGTACCAGCGCGCCCTGTTTGAGCGTCAACAGTTCGGCGCAGGGTTTGCCCTGCTGCAGGGGAATCAGGTACAGGTCTGGTTTGCTACGGTCCAGGCGGGCCACCAGCTTGCCTTCCTCGAGCTTTTCATCGACATGAAACAGGCTCAGCTGCTTGGTGTCTTTGGGCAGTTCAAGGCGCAGGTCGTACACCAGTTGCAATGACGAGGTCGGCACATGCACATAGGCGCGCGGGCGTTCGATCAGGGTCAGGTTGCCGCAACGAATCGGCCGCGCCGCGCCCGATAGCGGGCTCAGGCTAAAACTCGCCGATTGGCGGTAGCGCAGGGCGCTCTGGTAGGGCGTTGGCAGCCAGGTGTCGCCGAAGCGGCCACCCAGCCAGCCTTCCGGGGTTTCCAGCAGGCATTCTTCGGCCACTTCCTGAATGGCGGTCAACAGCGGCAGATTGAGTTCGTGGGCCGGCACGTAGCCGGAGATCAGCTTGAGCACCACATCGCCACGGTCGGCGCGGCGCTGGCGCACCAGCACCCAGTAGTCGCGGCCTTGCCAGTTGAGGGTCAGGCGCACGGAGACGCCGAGGTTGGCCAGTTCCACCTGGAAGGTTTCGGTTTCGCTGAGGGGCAACGGCTGGCGGCGGTCCAGCACCTGGCCGAAATTCAGCGGCGGGCCGATGCCTTCATAACTGAGGCCGCTGGCATTGGCTTGGACATTGAGGGCAAGGGTCTTGAAGTCGCTGGGCGCTTTACGAGTCAGTGTTTTAGGCATTTCGGCTCCTTCGTCGTGGGCTTCATCTCTGAAGCCTCCATGGCTGGCGTAGGCCGTATTTATTCTGTTTTAGCCAGCGCGCAGGGCACGAATAACGTCGGCTGCGGTGGCGACATTGTGTGACAGGTGCAGCGGATTGATGGTTCCGACTATAGCGCTGGCCACCGCCGGGTGAGCGAAGGCCAACTCGAAGCTGGCACGTACCGGGTCGACGCCCGGTTCCAGGCACACATGCCCGCTGGCCAGGGCTTTTTTCAGCACAATGCCTTTGCCGTGCTGCAAAGCGTAGTCCAGCACCGGGCGTTCGCCTTGTTCATTGAGGTTGTAAGTGACCATGGCACAGTCGCCGCGCTCCAGGGCCAGCAAACCACCCTCCACGGTTTTGCCGGAAAAGCCGTACGCGCCGATCTTGCCCTCGGCCTTGAGGGCGGCGAGGGTTTCATACACCTCGTGCTCGCGCAGCACCGCCAGGTCGTTGCCGTCTGAATGCACCAACACCAGATCGATACGGTCTGTTTCCAGGCGGGTGAGGCTGCGCTCCACCGAGCGGCGGGTGTGGGTTGCGGAAAAGTCGTGGTGGGATAGGCCATCGGCAAATTCTTCGCCAACCTTGCTGACAATCACCCACCGGTCGCGCTGGCCGCGCAGCAGCGGGCCCAGGCGCTCCTCACTGCGCCCATAGGCCGGCGCGGTGTCGATCAGGTTGATGCCCAGTTCCTGCGCCAGGTCCAGCAGCAGGCGGGCGTCGGTGTCATCGGGGATCTGAAACCCACTGGGGTATTTGACGCCCTGGTCGCGGCCAAGCTTGACCGTGCCCAGGCCCAGCGGGGAAACCAGCAGGCCGGTGCTGCCCAGCGGGCGGTGCAGGTCGTGCAGGGTTTTCTGGCTCATGGCAGCAGGGTGTCCCAGACAGTCGGCGCCACGGGCGGCCGGGGCAGTTCGGGCAGCGGCGGGTAGGTACCGGGTGTGACGCCGTCACGGCTCAAGGCTTGCAGCACGCGGTCAGCCAAGTCCGGCGCGAGGGCCAGTTTGGTGGGCCAGCCGATCAGCAGCCGTTTGTGCTCGGCGAGAAAGGCGTTGTCCGGCCGCATCAGGCCGCTTTGCGCGGGTTCAGCGCGGTCAACGCGCAAGGTGGCCCAATGCGCCTGGCTGAAGTCCACCCAGGGCAGCAGGCTGCTCATTTCTTTCTGCGCGGCGGCAATTTGCGCCTGACCGTCACGGGCCACGCCCTCGGCTTCGGCCAGGTCGCCACCCAGGTACCACAGCCATTGGCCGTCGGCGGTCGGGTGGCTGGTAACGGTGACCCGGGGCTTGGGCCCACCGCCCAGGCAGTGGGCGTAGAGCGGCTTCAGGGTCGGGCCCTTGACCATCACCATATGCAGTGGCCGTCGTTGCATCAGTGGCTGGCTCTGGCCGAGCGCGGTGAGCAGGGCGGCATTGCCGGCCCCAGCGCTAAGCACCACGCGCTGAGCGCGAAGCTCGCGGCCGTCGACCACCAGGCCGGCCAGTTCGCCGTCTTCCAGTAAGGGCTCAATGGCTTCACCGCTCAGCAGGCTGTCGCCGGCCAGCTCGGCCAGGCGCTGGATCAGGCTGGGCACATCGAGCACCAGCTCGTTGAGGCGGTACACCTTGCCTTTGAATTTGGGGTCTTGCAGGGCGGGCGGCAGGTCGGCGCCTTTCACCTGATCAACGCGGGTGCGCACGGCCTTGCTGGCAAAAAAGCTGGTGAGGTTGCCGGCCAGGGTGCCGGGCGACCACAGGTAATGGGCCTGGGACAGCACCTTGGCGCCTCGCAGGTCCAGCTCGCCCGTGCCCGCCAGCGCTTCACGCCAGCGTCGTGGCATATCGGCGATGGCCTCGGAGGCGCCGGTCAGGGCGCCGTGCAGCGCGTACTTGGCGCCGCCATGGATAATGCCCTGGGACTTCACACTCTGGCCGCCGCCGAGGCTGGCGCTTTCCACCAACACCGTGGCAAAACCTTGCTGGCGCAGGCGCGCGTTCAGCCACAGGCCGGCGATACCGCCGCCGACGATCAGGATGTCAGTGTTAAGGGCTTGGGACATGGAGCAACGGCCTCGGAGAAAACAGGCCGGCAGTATAACGCTCTCGCGATTTGCTGCGCGTCGGCCCTACGGCGTTAAAAAGCCCTGCCCAAATGCTCATTGGCTACAGCCAACTCCGCTTTCATCAGGGCTTTTTGCCTTATAGGTCTCTAGCTCGCGAAATCGCCAACCCGAGTGGGAACAGCGAAGATCAATGCCCGGTGGTGCTCGAGAACAATTGAATAACAACAACCCCCGCCACAATCATCGCCATGCCCAACATCGCCGGCAGGTCCAGCTTCTGGCTGTAGATAATCCCGGCGGCAATGCTCACCAGCACAATCCCCAGCCCTGCCCACACGGCATACGCCACACCCACGGGAATGGTGCGTACCACCAGCGTCAGCATCCAGAAAGAGATGGCGTAGCCGACGATCACCAAGGCCAGCGGCAGCGGCTTGTTGAAGCCGTCGATGGCTTTCATGGAGGTGGTGGCGATCACTTCCGAGGCAATGGCGATGCCTAAATACAGGTAACCGGACATGGCAGGGCTCCTTCTTCGATGTACTGCGCGTCTATGGAACGGCATTCTAAGCGCTGGCGCGATGGGATAAAGTCATTACCTATCTGGTTTGAAGATGGGTTGCCGTCATGCAGTGGAATTTCGAGCAGTTGCGTCTGTTTGTCAGCGTGGCCGAGAGCCAGTCGTTTTCGGCGGTGGCGCGGCGGTTGAACCGCGCGCAGTCGGCGGTGAGCACGGCTATTGCCATGCTTGAGGCCGATCTGGGCATGTTGCTGTTTGACCGCAGCAGCGGGCGG
This sequence comes from Pseudomonas turukhanskensis, assembly GCF_027922365.1. Classification (GTDB taxonomy): domain Bacteria; phylum Pseudomonadota; class Gammaproteobacteria; order Pseudomonadales; family Pseudomonadaceae; genus Aquipseudomonas; species Aquipseudomonas turukhanskensis. The sequence goes on along the minus strand of NZ_BSFN01000011.1, from coordinate 87,510 downwards.
CAGCCGCGCCTGACCGAAGCCGGGCTGGTATTGCTGGAGGATGCGCGCGAGATTCTGCGCCAGTGCGAGCGCCTCGAAGGCCGGGCCATGGGCCTGGTACGCGGTGAGGAGGCGTGTCTGCGCTTGGCTCAGGATGAAGCGATGCCGTATCAGCCGGTGCTTGATAGCCTGGAAGCGCTGGCACGGCAGTTTCCGCGCTTGGAGGTGCAGCTTTCCAGCGGCGCGCAGGGCGATGTGGCGCGCAAGCTGCTGGAGCGGCGGGCCGACCTGGGCCTGCTATTTCACCATGAAGATATGCCGCGTGCCCTGGAGCGCCAACGCCTGGGCACGATCGAGATGGTGACCGTATGCGCCGCCGGCCATGCCTTGGCCAAGACGCAATACGTGGATCGCCACGCCCTGGCCCAGCATCGGCAACTGCTCATGACCCCGCAAGACAGCCGCTACCCTGGCGGCGAGCAGATCAGCCCGGCGGTGTGGCGCACCGACAGTTTTTATTCCATGGCCGAGTTGGTGATGCGTAACCTCGGCTGGGCCTGGCTACCGCGCCATGTGGCGCAGTACCCCACTTACCTCAATCAGTTAGTGGAGCTGCGCAGCGACTGGGCGCCCCCACCCTTGGTGGTGGAGTTGGTGTGTCGGCGGGATGAAGCGTTAGGCCCGGCAGCGGTGTGGTTAGCAGATTGTTTTGCCGAGCACCTGCAGGCAATCGGTTGAGCGCCGCTGCCAAGTCAGTAAACTGCCCGGCATGAATCGAACCCTCTATACCCTGCTGTTTCACCTGGCCCTGCCGCTGATTGCGCTGCGCCTGTTTCTGCGTGGGCGCAAGGCGCCGGCCTACCGTCAGCGTATCGGCGAGCGCTTGGCCATTGGCCTGCCGGCGTTGCAACCGGGCGGGATCTGGGTGCACGCGGTGTCGGTTGGCGAAAGTATTGCCGCAGCGCCCATGATTCGCGCGTTACGCACGACTTATCCACAGCTGCCGATCACCGTGACCTGCATGACGCCAACCGGCTCCGAGCGCATTCAGGCGCTGTTTGCCAGTGATGCGCTGATTCAGCACTGTTACCTGCCATACGACCTGCCGTGGGCGGCCTCGCGATTTCTTGCCCGTCTGCAGCCCAGGCTTGCCGTCATCATGGAAACCGAATTGTGGCCCAACCATATCCACCAATGTGCCGTACGCCGCATTCCGGTGGCATTGGCCAACGGCCGGTTGTCCGAACGGTCTGCCCGTGGTTATGGCCGCTTTGCCAAGCTGACGGCGCCGATGCTGGCGCAAATGAGCCTGCTGGCGGTGCAGACCGAGGCCGAAGCCGAGCGCTTCCGAAGCCTAGGCGCCCGCCCGGAATGCGTCACGGTGACCGGCTCGATCAAGTTCGACCTGACCATTGACCCAGCGCTGCTGCAGCGTGCGGCCACGCTGCGCACTGAGTGGCAGGCAGTCGATCGGCCGGTGTGGATTGCGGCCAGTACCCATGCGGGCGAAGACGAAATTATTCTGGCGGCGCACCAGCAATTGCTCGCCCGCCATCCGGACGCTTTGCTGATTCTGGTGCCGCGTCATCCCGAGCGTTTCAATAAGGTCTTCGAGTTGTGCGGCAGCGTCGGTCTGAATACCGTGCGCCGATCCAGTGCGGCGCCGGTCAATGACACCACGCAGGTCCTGCTCGGCGACACCATGGGCGAGTTGCTGTTTCTCTACGCCTTGGCAGATATAGCCTTTGTCGGCGGTAGCCTGGTGGCCAACGGTGGGCATAACCTCCTGGAGCCGGCGGCGCTGGGCAAACCGGTGTTGAGCGGGCCACACCTGTTCAACTTCCTCGACATTGCCTCGCAATTGCGTGAGGCCGGCGCGTTACGCGAAACCGCCACGGTAGAACAGACAGTTCGCGTGGTCGATGAATTATGGCGCCAGCCGCAACAGGCCGAAAAGATGCGGGCGGCAGGGCTGGCTGTCATGCAACGCAATCAGGGGGCGTTGGCCCGTCTGCTTGCAGGATTGGCGCGTTTGTTGAACTAGGAAAAGCCGCGAGCTTAATTCGCTTTCCAGATGGGTGTCTTCGGACAAGGCTGGCCTTGGGAAATGCGGTTGTTCGCAAGGATGCAGGGATGATCCTGCATTTCGGTGGAAGGCTAGACGCTAGTGTCCAGTTCCCTTTCACTGAGATGAGAACAACGATGCTCCTCACGGGTAGACGTAACACGCCGCGCGCCCTGTTCGCGCTTTCGCTGTTTAGCCTTTGCGCACATGCGGCCACTCCACAGGCCGCCCCCTCCTTAGGTTTTATTGACGAACTCCCCATTCGTAACGACTTGATTGGCTCGCTGCAGGGCACGGTCAAGTTTGCTCAGACCCATACCATTGATGCGGCTGGCAACGCCGCCAATGAGTTACCGACCTTGGTTGCCGAGCGCGATGCGTTGGTGATGTTGATACCGCAGATGCCCATTGCCGAAGCGGAAATGGGGCAGGTGAAAGTCACCGCTAGGCTTGGCGGTAGCGTAGTGGGTGAGCGCTTGCTAGCACCGCCACGCTTGTTACCGCGCTCGGACCGCACGGCACATGATAGTCGCCCGGATGTCGAGTATTCACTGGGTGCCTGGAGTGCGCAGTTGCCTTGGGAATGGATGAAGCCAGGATTGTCGCTGAGCTTCAGTCACGGACAACGCAGCGGCGATCTGACCGAAAGCGCCATCGAATTTACCGGTCCGGCAGAACTGGTGCTGCAGAACATCAGGATCGGCATGTTGGCCGCCCCTGTCCCTGCGAGCGAAAACTGGTTGGAAACCCAAACCAGTGCCGCCGCCATTGATTACTTTCAGAAAATACCGGTCGCGCGCCTGACTGTCGGCCATTACCTGCCGATCCACCTGGAGAAGGTTGTGTTGCCTAATGGCACCACCTACACCTCTGCCAGCGCTGACCGAGGCTCCGTGTACAGCGGCGATATGCGGGAAAACATTGGCAAGGCGCTGATTTCCACCGGTATCAATCTGGCGAACTACGGCATTGTCGACAGCGCTGGCCGTTCACAAGAACAGCCGGAACATTTTCGTCAGGTCGTGGTGCATCAGAGCGTCGGCAACTATGCCAACGGGGTTGTTCGCCATGGCTTGAGTGGGGGCAATGGCATGGCCACGCTGCTTAGCACCTCGGGCAACGAGTTTGCTCACGAAATGGGGCACGCCTTTGGCCTGGAGCATTACCCCGGAGGCGGTCGGTGGTCTTCGCACCACGGGGAAAGTGGCTGGGGCTATGACGCGTTCCGCAATCGGTTGTTAGGCAACCTGCGCTGGTCGGCGGCTTCGGCTTCCAACAACGTAGAGGGCGTGGTGACGCCACCTTTCAAGGACCTTTATCGCTATCGCCAAGACCCAATGGCCGGCGGAGAGCCCGATGGCGGGATTTCTGCACTGACCCATCACACCGGTTACTCGCTCAAGCGTGTGCAGCAGGCGATGGTCGGTTCATCTCAAATCGACGCTGCCAGCCCGACCGGGTATTCGCGCTGGGATGCGGCGCGTGGAGCACTTGTGCCTGTAGCAGACCGTAAAAAGCCCGCTCAGTTTGGCGTGCCTGTGGTAACGCTGGTCGGGTTGTATGACCCCCAAGGACAGTTGCCTACCACGATGTACCCGCCCCTGTATGGCAACCATGGTTACACGTATGACTTGCCCGCGCCGCCGGCTGGCGGCGGCTGTTATTTGAAGGTCTGGAGTGATGCGGGTGAAGGGAGAGCAGCCAAACCGGTAGCGATACAACTGGCTGCGCAACGCTACTCTGCCGGCGAGATGAACAAATTCCACGTCAACCTCGCAGCCAGCAGCCAGCCGTCACGGGCCAAGCTGTATTGCTCGGTGGCCAACCAGGAACGCATGCTTGCCGAACTAAGTATCGAGAAACCGGTGCAAGCGTTGCCACAGGCGGTTCACATCGGTAAAGAAAATGGCTACCAGCACGCTGCGTTGCAATTGCCGACCATTCTGGCCAGCGTGCCTGGGCGCTTTACTCGTACCGACGAATTTGAACAGCGGTTGCGCAACGTTTATGGGGACATAAACCGCTGGAGTGATAACAGAAGCGGCCGCGTAGGTGCGTTTTACGTTTACGAGAACCGCTACACCGGGTTTCGTGAATATTTCATGCTTAAAAAACCGCGTTACGGCTATTACCCCATCAACGGTACCAGCAACGACGATTGGCGCTATATGGGACGGGCTGAGGACAGCGTGACCTGGACGCCGGAGCCTCTTCGTGCGATGGCAACACCCGGTGCCTCGCTGACCGAAAAGCTGTTGGCCTATTACCGGGTTGACGCGATCAAAGGCTGGGTCCAAAACGACACTACCCCTAAACATGGGCAGATTTACCAGTACCACAACCCATACACCAAGACCCACGAGTTCTTTATGGCTCGTTCGTCGAAGTACGGGTACTTCCCGACTCACGGTGGCTCTAACAAGGATTGGATCTACTTGGGGAGCGCGGAGAGTTTGAACGCTGTGTTTTTTCCGCGCGATGCACAGACATTTGAACGGCAGATAGCTGAGTGGCACCGGCAAGATGGCTTGCGTTCCTGGAACGGTGCGACCACTACCGGAGTGATAGGCGAGATATATCGCTACCCCCATCAAGGGCGCATCGACTACTTCAGGCTGAAAGTCGTAAGTTACTGGTACTTCCCTACCAATAAAACCAGTAACTATTGGTGGGAGTACGTAGGCAGCATGCCTTGACCAACGCTGGTCCCTGATCAAAAAAGCCGTTCGGTGTAAACCGAGCGGCTTTTTTGATAGTGCGTTGGGGTTAGAAGCGGAACACTTCGGTCTGCTGGCGCACCGGCGCTGCTTTGGGAATCTGCGGCGGCTCTGGCGTTTTGGCTGGTGCCGGTACGGCAGCCGGTTTGCGCGTTTCCTCGGCAATGGGCTGCTCTGACATCGGTTTGATCGCCGCTGCCAACTGTTCAGCCAAACGCCGCAAGATCACGCTCTGCGCCCGCACCTGGTCGGCCGAGCCGCCCTGGTGGGGTTCTTCGATATGGATCAGGCGGCTGTCACGCAGTTGCCCGCGACGGTCCAGCAGGCGCCATTGGGCATCCAGTACAGCCGGTTGTTGCGGGCCGGAATCCATGCGGCTGATGGTCAGTTCCACCTGCACATCCGGGACAAAGCCGGCGGCACCTGGGGCCATGACCAAACGCTGGGTGTTCAGGCGCGAGGCCAGCTGACGCAGCAGCACCTGGTCGATATCCGAACCCAGGGTGCCGGCCCAGCGGGCCTGGGTGTCCGGGGTCAGGCTGCCATCCTGCTGGCGCTGCAACAGGGTTTGCTGTTGCAGGTAGTCGGCGATGGAAACCGGCCCCAGTAGCACCGCTACACCTTTATTGGTGACGGGCATCTGCGGGTTGCCGCTATCGAGTTGGTACAGGGTGACCGGTTGCTGGGCGACGCAACCGACCATGCTCAGCAGACTGGTCAACACCAGCACTGAGGGAAGTCGCAACGAAATCATCTATTTCATCCAGGCAATGGCACGGGTGCCAGTTGCAGTAAATCACTGGGTCAAGGCTGGGTATCATCCGACAAAGCTGCGAATGACTCCAGCCTTGCGGCCTTACGGCATGATTCGAAGCCGCGAGGCAGAGCGTTCCAGTCTGAAAATGTGGTGCGATCTGGTCGCTAACGGCGCGCTTCAAGCGGTAAAGCGCGCCCTTCTACGCGTTTAGCTCTCAACCAGCAGCCCGTCTACCCGTTGGAAGCCGCGGGGCAATTTGTTGCCGCGACGGCCGCGTTCGCCTTTGTAGTGTTCCAGATCGTCGGCCTTGAGCGATAGTGTGCGTTTGCCCGCTTGCAGCACCAGGGTGGCGCCGGCTGGCAGTACGGCGATACCGGTGACGAACTCTTCGCGGCTGGCCACCCGATCACCCGGCACGCCGATGATCTTGTTGCCTTTACCTTTGCCCAACTGCGGCAGGTCGGCGACTTTGAACAGCAGCAGGCGACCTTCGGTGGTCACCGCCGCCAGCCAGTCTTCTTCGCGGTTGTCCACGGCTTGCGGCAGCAGCACCTTGGCGCCGTTTGGCAGGCTGAGCAGGGCCTTGCCGGCCTTGTTCTTGGCTTGCAGGTCTTCACCTTTGACCACGAAACCGTAACCGGCGTCCGAGGCGATGACGAACAGCGCGTCGTCGTCCGGCAGCAGCACGCATTCGAAGGTGGCGCCCGGCGGCGGTGTCAGGCGGCCGGTCAGCGGCTCGCCCTGGCCTCGGGCCGATGGCAGGGAGTGCGCGGCCAGCGAGTAGCTGCGCCCGGTGGAGTCGATAAATACCGCGTATTGATTCGAGCGCCCCGGTGCCGAGGCTTTGAACTCGTCGCCGGCTTTGTACGAAAGGCCGGTGGCGTCGATATCGTGGCCTTTGGCGCAGCGTACCCAGCCTTTTTCTGACACGACCACCGTCACGGGCTCGGTCGGCATCAGCTCGGTTTCCGACAGGGCTTTGGCTTCGGCGCGCGCCACAATAGGCGAGCGGCGGTTGTCGCCATAGGTTTCGGCGTCGGCGATCAGTTCGCTACGTACCAGCTTGCGCAGCTTGGTTTCGCTGCCCAGCAGGGCTTGCAGCTTGGCCTGTTCCTTTGCGAGCTCTTCCTGCTCACCACGGATTTTCATCTCTTCCAACCGCGCCAACTGACGCAGGCGGGTGTCGAGGATGTAGTCGGCCTGGGTATCGGTGAGGGCAAAACGCTCCATCAACACCGACTTGGGATGGTCCTCGGTGCGGATGATATGAATCACTTCATCCAGGTTGAGGAAGGCGATCAGCAAACCGTCCAACAGGTGCAGGCGGCGCTCGACCTTGTCCAGGCGGAACTGCAGGCGCCGGCGCACGGTGCCGATACGGAACACCAGCCACTCGCTGAGCAGGTCGCGCAGGTTCTTCACCTGCGGTTTGCCGTCCAGGCCGATGATGTTGATGTTGACCCGGTAGCTGGACTCCAGCTCGGTGGTGGCGAACAGGTGCTGCATCAGCTCGTCGGCATCCACGCGGTTGGAGCGCGGAATGATGACGATACGGCACGGGTGCTCGTGGTCCGATTCGTCGCGCAGGTCGGCAACCATCGGCAGTTTTTTCGCCTGCATTTGCCCGGCGATCTGTTCCAGCACCTTGGCGCCGGACACCTGGTGCGGCAGGGCGGTGATAACGATGTCGCCGTCTTCCACGCGGTACACGGCGCGCATGCGCACCGAGCCTTTGCCGGTTTCGTAGATTTTCAGCAGGTCGCTGCGCGGGGTGATGACTTCGGCTTCGGTCGGATAGTCCGGGCCGAGCACGTGTTCGCAGAGTTCTTCAACCGTGGCCTTGGGTTCGTCCAGCAGGCGCACGCAGGCGCTGGCCACTTCGCGCAGGTTATGCGGCGGCACGTCGGTGGCCATGCCCACGGCGATACCGGTGGTGCCGTTGAGCAGCAGGTTGGGCAGGCGCGCCGGCAGCACGGCGGGCTCGTCCAGGGTGCCGTCGAAGTTCGGTACCCAGTCGGCGGTGCCTTGGCCGAGTTCGGTGAGCAGCACTTCCGAGTAGCGCGACAGGCGCGCCTCGGTATAACGCATGGCGGCGAAGGATTTCGGATCGTCCGGCGCACCCCAGTTGCCCTGGCCATCGACCAGCGTGTAGCGGTAGCTGAACGGCTGGGCCATCAGCACCATGGCTTCGTAGCACGCCGAGTCACCGTGGGGGTGGAACTTACCCAGTACGTCGCCGACCGTACGCGCCGATTTCTTGTGCTTGGAATCCGCATCCAGGCCCAGCTCGCTCATCGCGTAGATGATGCGCCGCTGCACCGGTTTGAGGCCGTCACCAATGTGCGGCAGGGCGCGGTCCATGATCACGTACATCGAGTAGTTCAGGTAGGCCTGCTCGGTGAAGTCGGCCAGGGAGCGCCGCTCCACGCCGTCCAGGCTCAGGTCTAGAGAGTCGCTCATGCGTGCCTCATTTTAGGGTGGTCTGGCGCAGCACCAGGGTGCCGTCGCGCTGGGTGAATTCCAATTGTTTGAGTGCGCTCATGCCGAGCAACACTTCATCGCCATGCATGCCGGGGGCGACGATGCCGCGCACGTTATGCAGGACGATCTCGCCCAGTTGCAGGCTGTCGATCTGGGTGCGGTAGCCGGTGCTCATGCCGTTGGCTGTACTCAGGCTAACGGGTGCGCCGCGTTGAAGCTTGAGCGTCTCGGCGACGCCCGCCGGAATTGCCACGTCGGTGGCGCCGGTGTCGAGCATAAATAGCACGCTGGTGCCGTTGATTGCGCCGGTGGAGACAAAGTGGCCCTGGCCGTTGCCCGCCAGGCGCACTTCAATAAAGCCCTCGCCGTGGGACGACATCGGCACCTGATTGGGATTGTGTTTCTTGTCTTCCCAAATGCCGAAAAAATGCGTGGCCAGCGCCAGGCCGGCGCCCCAGAAGAGCACCCACATCACGCGCCCGGCCCGCTGGCCTGCCGTCTGCTGGGTCACGGCTTGGCGCTCCAGCCAGCCGCCGGGGCGGCAAAGCGCCAGACGATGGGGCGGTCTTCGCCATCGCCACGGGCCTTGTTGCCGTTATCCACGCCGATCCAGGCACCTTTCTCGTCGATGGTCAGCGCCTCGGCCATGCCCCAGGGTTCGTCGTACTTGCGCGCGTCGGTCAGGGCCTCGTTGGCGAACGACCAGCAATGCTCGGCTTCCCCGGTGTCGGCGGCGCGGCGGCAGATCTGGTGACTCAGGCGTTCCAGGGTATACAGGTGGCCTTTGTACAAGGCGATGTCGCTGAAGTCTTTGGGCATGGGCTTGGTGCCCATCTGCGGCGGCGGCAGTTGGTCGCCGCCTTCGCTCATCAGCACGCAACCACCGGCGCATTTCCAGCTGCCGTTGATTTTGTGCAGCACCAGCAAGCCCCGGCGTTCACGTTCGGCCGCCAGCCACAGGCGTTCGCCTTTGGCATCGATCACTACGCCTTCAAACAGGGCGTTGAAGTGCAGCAGCATGCCGCGGGCGCGCGCCTGGTTGACCAGGCTAGGCGGCAGGTTCAGCCATTCGCCGCTGCCGGCCGGTGGAATCATCAGCACCGCCGAGGTGGCTTCGCTCACCAAGTATCGATTGCCCTTGGCATCGCAGGTAATGCCTTCGAAATCCAGGTCGCCGCCACGGGTAATACCGGCGAACCAGTTTCGCACTCGAACGCCCCAGGGCAGTGGGCTCTGCGGCGGAGGCGGGGCCTGGAACACTTCCACTTCGGCGTTGAATACCGCGCCATTGGCCGTAAGCCGGTAGAGGCGGTCGTCATCGCGGTCCGACACCGTCCACAGTGCATCGCCGCACCAGGCCAGGCCCGACAGATTGCCAGTGGGCATGCCGTCCACCGCATGCTCGCTGAGCAGTTTCAGCTCTTCGAACGGGGGCTGCGGCGCGGGCGCCTGCTCGGGTTCTGCGGCATCCATGGCCGCCACCGGTTGCGGTTTGCTCGGCGCGGGCTGGGTTCCCGGCACGGTTTGGGCGAAGGCTGGAGCAGCTATCAGCAGCAGGGCCGCGAACAGCTGGCGCATCAAGTCAGAACCTCGGCCAGGTCCCCTTTGGATTCCAACCAGGTCTTGCGGTCGCCTGCGCGTTTTTTCGCCAGCAGCATGTCCATCAGCTCCTGGGTCATGTCGAAATCTTCCAGGGTCAGCTGCACCAGGCGGCGGGTGTTGGGGTCCATGGTGGTTTCGCGCAGTTGCGGCGGGTTCATTTCACCCAGGCCTTTGAAGCGCGTGACCTGTGGCTTGCCGCGTTTTTTCTCGGCCACCAGGCGGTCGAGAATGCCATCGCGTTCGCCTTCATCCAAGGCGTAGTAAATCTCTTTGCCCAGGTCTATGCGGTACAGCGGCGGCATGGCCACATACACATGGCCGGCATCGACCAGCGCGCGGAAGTGGCGCACGAACAACGCGCACAGCAAGGTCGCAATGTGCAGACCGTCGGAGTCGGCGTCGGCGAGGATGCAAATCTTGCCGTAGCGCAGTTGGCTCAGGTCGGCGGCGCCGGGGTCCACGCCAATGGCCACGGCAATGTTGTGCACTTCCTGGCTGGCCAGCACTTCGCCGCCGTCCACTTCCCAGGTGTTCAGAATCTTTCCGCGCAGCGGCAGGATGGCCTGGAATTCTTTATCGCGCGCTTGCTTGGCCGAGCCGCCGGCGGAATCACCTTCCACCAGGAACAGTTCGGAGCGCATTGGGTCCTGGCCGGCACAGTCGGCTAGCTTGCCGGGCAGGGCCGGGCCCTGGGTGATGCGTTTACGTTCAACTTTCTTGCCGGCTTTGAGGCGGCGACCGGCGTTGCTGATGGCCAGTTCGGCCAGCTGCAGGCCCAGTTCGGGGTGCTGGTTGAGCCACAGGCTGAACGCGTCTTTCACCACACCGGAGACAAAGGCCGAGGCTTCTCGCGAGGACAAGCGTTCTTTGGTCTGCCCGGAGAATTGCGGCTCCTGCATCTTCATGGACAGCACAAAAGCGATGCGTTCCCACACGTCTTCCGGTGCCAGCTTCACGCCGCGCGGCAGCAGGCTACGGAATTCGCAGAACTCGCGCATGGCATCCAGCAGGCCCTGACGCAGGCCGTTTACGTGGGTGCCGCCCTGCGCGGTGGGGATCAGGTTGACATAACTTTCCTGCACGCTTTCGCCGCCTTCGGGCAGCCACAGCAGGGCCCAATCCACGGCTTCTTTATTACCGGCAAGGCTGCCGCAGAACGGCTCATTGGGCAGGCGCTCGACCTCGGCCACCGAGTCGGCCAGGTAAGAACGCAGGCCGTCTTCGTAGTACCACTCGACCTTCTCGCCGCTGGCCTTGTCTTCAAAGCTGACCGCCAGGCCCGGGCACAGCACGGCCTTGGCCTTGAGCACGTGCTTGAGGCGGCTGACGGAGAATTTGTGCGAGTCGAAATACTTGGCATCGGGCCAGAAATGTACGGTGGTGCCGGTGTTGCGCTTGCCGACGGTGCCGATCACTTCCAGGTCGCTGGCTTTGAAGCCGTCGGCGAAGGTCATGCGGTATTCGTTGCCGTCGCGTTTGACCCGCACTTCCACGCTGGTGGACAGGGCGTTGACGACGGAGATACCCACGCCGTGCAAACCGCCGGAGAACTGGTAGTTCTTGTTGGAGAACTTACCGCCGGCGTGCAGCTTGGTCAGGATCAGCTCAACGCCCGGTACGCCTTCTTCGGGGTGGATATCCACCGGCATGCCACGGCCGTCGTCGCTGACTTCCAGGGAATTGTCTTCATGCAGAATCACCTGCACCGACTTGGCGTGACCGGCCAGGGCTTCGTCGACGCTGTTGTCGATAACTTCCTGAGCCAGGTGGTTGGGACGGCTGGTGTCGGTGTACATGCCCGGGCGCTTGCGCACCGGATCGAGGCCGGAGAGGACTTCGATGGCGTCTGCGTTGTAAGAGCTGGAACCTTGCTGGGCCATGGGGTCTCGTTCGTCAGTCGTTAAATGTCGGAAAAATCGAAATCGCGCCAGGTGCTTGAAGCAAAACCGGCAAATGCCAGCAAGGCCGGCAAGCGCTGGGCAAAGCCCTGAAAGCCATGGTCACCACCGGCCTGGATACGCAGTGCGCAGCCCCGGTAGAAGGTCTGGGCATGGCGATAATCAAGGGTTTCGTCGGCCGTCTGCAACCACACCTGATAGCGCGCGGGGTCGGCGGGGGCCGGCACTTCCAGCTCGCTCAGGGCGGTGACGTGGTCAGTGGTCAGTTCCCAGGTTTCGCCGGTGTAATGGTTGGTCTGAGTGCCCAGGTGGCCCGCAAACAGCCGGTGCGGGTTCACCGCCGGGTTGATCACCAGCGCCTTCAAGCCATAGCGCTCGGCCAGGTGGGTCGCATAGTAGCCGCCAAGGGAGCTGCCGACCAGCACCGGGCTGCCGAGCTCCACAATGGCTTGTTCCAGCTGGGCAATGGCCTGGCGCGGGTGGTGGTGCAGGGCGGGCATGCGCACTTGCTCGGCCCAGCCCAGGCGCTGCATCACGCTGATTAGCTGGCTGGCTTTTTGGGACGCCGGGGAGCTATTCAGGCCGTGTATATAAAGAAGAGTGGGTGTGTCGGTCAGCACGCAGGCAGCTCCAGAATCCGTTGCAGCGCACTCTACCAAAGATGAAAACGACTGCGCTCGCCTACTCTTCGCTCGCGATGTTTACAGAGCGGGGGGTTAGTAACCCTTGATGCTGTAATCGACCACAAAGTGAATGCCGGTCACGCGGGAAACGTCGGTTTCCAGGCGGCCATCCTCGTGCAGGCGCAACCAGCGATAGCCCGGCGCGGTGTCATCGACCTGAAACTCTTCGCTGCCTGGCGCAAATTGCACGCAGGTTGAGGGCGAGGCCAGCAGGCGCACGCCGTTGCGCATCTGGTCGAACTCCTGGTGCACATGGCCCCAGAGCACGGCGCGTACTTGCGGGAAACGGTCGAGCACGGCGAACAGTTCGTCGGGGTTGCGCAGACCGATCGGTTCCATCCAGCGGCAGCCGATGGATACCGGGTGATGGTGGAAACACACTAGGTGGTGACGTTCCGGCGCTTCGCTCAGGGCGTTGACCAGCAGATTCAGTTGCGCTTCTTCGAGGTAACCGGGCACGGCGCCGGGAATGGACGAGTCCAGCACGGTGATGCGCCAGTTGCCCAGGTCCACCACCGGCTCCAGCAGCTCGGTGCCAGCGCAGGCCTGCTGCATCATCGGCAGTTCATCGTGGTTGCCGGGGAACCAGCGCGCGAGGCCTGGCAGTACGGCGGTCATGTCGCGAAAGCGGTTGTAGGATTCCAGCGTGCCGTCCTGGGACAGGTCGCCCGTGGCGAGCATCAGGTCGATTTGCGGCTGTTCACGCTGCACGCGCTCAATCACCTTTTCCAGACTGTCGCGGGTGTCCATGCCCAGCAGCTTGCCTTCCGCTTCTGCAAAAAGATGGCTGTCGGACAGCTGCACCAGCAGCACCGACGAATCAGCAGAGGGAATGGACGAGCTCGGCAAGGCCGTCTCCTTGGGCGGTTTGGTGAGAATTATGGTTGTTTAGAGCGCTGCCGGTAAAGGCGCGATATGGGCATAGGTCACAGTTAGCGAGTCGCGATAACGAATTGGCTGGTGGCTATTTAGCAGGATTTTGCCATTAGCGCACCGGTTCCAACTCATGGCCACACGCTAGACAATGACTCAACCACTCACCCAGAAAGAGGTTGAGCTGGGTTTTTTCATCCGGCTGATGCATGGCCGCGTTGGGGTAGCTGTAGATGCTGCGAAAGCGCCTGGCATTTTCTGCGCTCACCACTTCGGCCATGCGCGCGTCGTGGTACACCCGCACTTCCAGGCGCGGAATGGGCAGCCACGGCAGGCTGTGTTCCTGGCGCACCTGCAAGGTGGTGGTGTAAGGGCAGGCTTCCAGCACGTCCAGCGCCAACACCCCGAGCAGGCGTTCGCCCTGGCTCAGCGCCACACGCCGCGAGCCGCGCTCATCGCGCATGGCTGGCAGCAGCCGCATCAGCCGCGCGTAGTTGGCCTCGCACGCGGCTTGCAGCTCGATCAGGTCGACGCGATAGCGATCACGCAGCAAGGTTACGCCCACATTCCCCTCACTTCGGCACGGTTAAGTGCCAGCCATTGAATGGCAATAATGCTTGCCGCGTTGCTGATGCGCCCATCGCGAACCGCCGCCAGGGCGTCGTCGAATGGCACGACATGCACGCGAATGTCCTCGCCTTCTTCTTCCAGGCCATGCACGCCACCGGCACCGGTGCTGTCGCAGCGACCGATGTACAGGTAGACCTTTTCATCCGAGCCGCCGGGCGAGGGGAAGTACACGGTCAAGGGCCACAAGGCCTTCAATTCCAGGTTGGCTTCTTCGATGGCCTCGCGCAGGGCGACCTCTTCGGGTTGTTCGTCTTTGTCGATCAGCCCGGCCACCAGTTCCAGCAACCAGGGATTGGCGCCCTTGGTCATGGCGCCGACACGGAATTGCTCGATCAGCACCACGTTGTCGGTCTTGGGGTCGTAAGGCAGCACGCACACCGCATCGTGGCGCACGAATAGCTCGCGGCTGATGGGGCGGCCCATCTCGCCGGAAAACAGGCGGTGGCGCAGGTGCAGGCGGTCGACTTTGTAGAAACCCTTGAAGCAGTTTTCCCGCTCAATGATTTGTACGTCATCGGGGCCTGGCGTGAAGGTCTTGGTCATCGGTTACCCATTCGTGCTGAAACGTCGATTGCTGTCATCCTAGCTTGCCTCGGCCAGCACCGCAGCCACTTTCAAGAATGCCGACGGGCTGCGAGGATAGCGGCCAGGGCAAATGCCACAAAGCCCGAACTCACAAGGCCCTCGACAGTCGAAGGCCGACACCCGCTGTATTTCACCCGCTGCAAACTACCACCGCCAAGGAATGCCATGCCTCTGTTGAAAGCCTGTACGCCGCTTGTTTTGGCCATGCTGCTGGGCGGTTGCGCCAGCCTGTTCCAGCCAGACTACACGGACAAGCTGGACGTCAAACGCACTGCCTGGGAACACACCCAGCCGGGTTGTCAGGGCAGTGACTGCCCGCTGGTGAATATCGACACCGTAAGCTTTGCCGATGAGCCGCAACTCACCGCGCTGATCGACCAACGTCTGCGGCAGATGACCATCAATACGCCAGACGCCACCTTGCCCGCGACCCTGCAAAGCTATGAAAAAAGCTTTTTGCAGAGTGCCGAGCCGGGTTGGTCGAGTTATTTGCAAGCCAAGGTACGCGAGCAGCATGACGGCCTGGTGATCATCGAGCTGTCGAGCTACCTGTTTACCGGCGGTGCTCACGGCATGCCGGGTCGCCAACTGATCAACTACGACCGCAAACTGCACAAGGTGCTGACCTTGCAGGACATGCTGGTGCCGGGCCAGGAAGCCGCGTTCTGGCAAGCCGCAGAACTTGCGCACAAAGGTTGGCTGATGGCCAACAAGCTGGACCAGGACCCTGAGTTCATCAAGACCTGGCCGTTTCAACGTACCGACAATATCGGCCTGACCTTTGGTGCGGTAAGCCTGATGTATGACGTGTACAGCATTGCGCCATACGCGTCGGGGCACCCGGAGCTGAAGATTCCGTATCCGCGTTTGAACGGGATTATCAAACCGCAATACTTCCCGGGCCGCGGCTGACCGTTGACCGTAGGACGGGTAGAGGCGGAGCCGAAACCCATCGTTACGCGAATCGCCTAGGGCTTGGCCCAGGCGATCCCGCCCAACCTACGCAGTCACTGCTTTAGCGCTGCCTAAACTGCCCAGCACAAACTGCAACACCCCCGCCAGAATCAGCGCCGGCAAGGTCGCACCCAGTTCCGGGTAGAAGTTGGCCAGCAGGTGATAGGTGGCCACACCGCCTGCCCAGGCCAACAACGCCGACCAACGCAACGCATGCGGCATGCTGATTGTGGCGCGTCGCCGCAAAATAAAGTGGTCCACCAGCACCACGCCGAATAACGGCGCAAACACCGAGCCGATCAGCAGCAGGAAGTTCTGGTACTGCGCCAGCGGCGCGAAGCAGGCGATCAGGGTGCAGACCGCGCCGATGGCCAGCGCCAGGTGCTCGACTTTCAGTTTCAGCAAGGTGCCGCTGGAAACGGCCGCCGAGTGAATGTCGGCAAAGGCGTTTTCCGATTCATCCAGCAGAATCAGCAGCAGTGGAATCCCCAGGCCCGCACCGGCCAGCGCCAGCAGCAGGGCATTGACTTCGCCACTCGGCGCGAACGCCAGGGTATACGCCACACCCAAGCCCATCAGCCACAGGTTGCCAATGAAGAAACCCAGCGCCGTGCCGGTGAATACGCTGCCGGCGCGTTTGCCGAAGCGCGAGTAGTCGGCAATCAATGGCAGCCACGACAGCGGCATGGCGATGGCGATATCAAAGCCCAGGGCAAACGGCAGCGAGCCGTCGCCACGCTGGGCCCACAGTGCCGCCAGGTCGGCTTTGGCGAACAGGTTCCAGGTGAGCCAGACGCACGCCGCCAGCAGCAGCCAGATGCCCCATTTGCGCAGGATCTGCCGTACGAAAGTCAGCGGGCCGGTGACAGCCAGCAAGGTCGCCAGGCCGCCAAACAGCAAGGTCCACAGCAGGGGCTGCGTCCAGATACTTTCTTCGCCGAAGGCGCGGGCGGCCAGCAGGCTGGCGGCGTCGCGCATCACGATGATTTCGAACGCGCCCCAGCCGATCAGCTGCAGCAGGTTCAGCACTGCCGGCAGGCTGGCGCCGTGGTTGCCGAGGCTGAGCTTGATGGCGGCCATGGAGGCCAGGCCCGTGTCGCTGCCGATGACGCCGACGGCGGCCAGCAGCAGAACACCAACGGCGGTGCCCAGGGCGATAGCCAGCAGGCCGAATGCCAAACCCAGGCCCGGGGCGAGGAGGGCACCGGTTTGCAGCACCATCAAGCCAATGCCTAGGGAGAACCACAGGGAAAACAGATCACGGGCGCCGAACACGCGCTTGCTGGCGGGGACGGCGAGGTCGGGGGAGTAGGTGCTGGGGGTGTTCACGGCTTTTTTGTTCTCGGGTGGCGTTGGTGGGATGGGTTGTTTGGCTTGCCGGCCAACCCCCTCTCCCTAGCCCTCTCCCCGCTGGGGCGAGGGGACTGATTTTTGGCGTGTCGAAAATGCTTGCTGCAACCTCGATCCACCCCCTCTCCCCTCGCGGGAGAGGGCTGGGGTGAGGGGGGATCTTGCTGCCGCGTTACACCTTCTTATAAAGCTGACTACCTTCCTGCTTGAACCGCTCTGCCTGCTCCAGCATCCCTTTTTGCACGTCCACATCCACCGCCTCAATGCGCTGGTTAGCGGCGTACTCGCGCACTTCCTGGGTGATTTTCATGGAGCAGAATTTCGGCCCGCACATGGAGCAGAAATGCGCCACCTTGGCCGAGTCCTTGGGCAGGGTTTCGTCGTGGTAGGCGCGGGCGGTGTCCGGGTCCAAGCCCAGGTTGAACTGGTCTTCCCAGCGGAATTCGAAACGCGCCTTGGACAGCGCGTTATCGCGGATCTGCGCGCCCGGGTGGCCCTTGGCAAGGTCGGCGGCATGGGCGGCGATCTTGTAGGTGATGATGCCGGTCTTCACGTCATCCTTGTTCGGCAAACCCAGGTGTTCCTTGGGCGTGACGTAGCAGAGCATGGCGCAACCGAACCAGCCGATCATGGCCGCGCCAATGCCGGAGGTGATGTGGTCGTAGCCCGGCGCAATGTCGGTGGTCAGTGGGCCGAGGGTGTAGAAGGGTGCTTCGTCGCAGCACTCGAGTTGCTTGTCCATGTTCTCTTTGATGAGCTGCATCGGTACATGGCCGGGACCTTCGATCATGCATTGCACATCGTGCTTCCAGGCGATTTTGGTCAGCTCGCCCAGGGTTTCCAGTTCGCCGAATTGCGCGGCGTCGTTGGCGTCGGCGATCGAGCCCGGGCGCAGGCCGTCGCCGAGGGAGAAGGACACGTCGTAGGCCTTCATGATTTCGCAGATGTCGTCGAAATGGGTGTAGAGGAAGTTCTCTTTATGATGCGCCAGGCACCACTTGGCCATGATCGAGCCGCCACGGGAGACGATGCCGGTGACGCGTTTGGCGGTCAGCGGTACGTAGCGCAGCAACACGCCGGCGTGGATGGTGAAGTAGTCAACGCCCTGTTCGGCCTGTTCGATCAGGGTGTCGCGGAACAGCTCCCAGGTCAGGTCTTCCGCCACGCCGCCGACTTTTTCCAGGGCCTGGTAGATAGGCACGGTGCCAATCGGCACGGGCGAATTGCGGATGATCCATTCGCGGGTTTCGTGAATGTGCTTGCCGGTGGACAGGTCCATCACCGTGTCCGAGCCCCAGCGAATGCCCCAGGTCAGCTTGGCCACTTCTTCTTCAATGGACGAGCCCAGGGCGCTGTTGCCGATATTGCCGTTGATCTTCACCAGGAAGTTGCGGCCGATGATCATCGGCTCCAGCTCCACGTGGTTGATGTTGGCCGGGATGATGGCGCGGCCGCGGGCGATTTCTTCGCGCACGAATTCAGCGGTGATTTCTTTTGGAATGCTGGCGCCAAAACTGTGGCCGGGGTGCTGCTGGTCGAGCAGGCCGGCGGCGCGGTGTTCCTGGAGTTTCATGTTCTCGCGGATGGCGACGAACTCCATCTCCGGGGTAATGATGCCCTGGCGCGCGTAGTGCATCTGACTGACGTTGGCGCCGGCCTTGGCGCGGCGCGGGTTGCGCACATGGGCAAAACGCATGGCGGTGAGTTCGGGGTTATTCAGGCGCTCCTGGCCGAAATGCGAGCTCAGGCCCGGCAGGCGCTCGGTGTCGCCACGGGCGTCGATCCACGGCGAGCGGATATCGGCCAGGCCTTTGCGCACATCAATTTGCACATTGGGGTCGGTGTAGGGGCCGGAGGTGTCGTACACCAATACGGGGGCGTTGATCTCGCCGCCGAAGTCCGTCGGGGTGACGTCGAGGCTGATCTCGCGCATCGGCACGCGGATGTCAGGGCGTGAACCGGGCACGTAAATCTTTTGCGAGCGGGTGAAGGGTTGTACCGATTGCTGATCGACCTGAGCACTTTCGCTCAAATTTTTTAGTTGTTTTGTGGTGCTCATCGAGGCTCTCCAACGTCATCCTGAACGGGATTGTCGGAGCGAACCTGATACGGGCAGAGGTGCACCGGGACCGGTGCCAGAGGGCTCGCACACGAACAGCAGGCGAGCAATCTTGTTCCCTACGCAGGCGTTAACCTGATCAGGTTCAACGGGATCCGGATTAACCGATCTCAGCCTTTCACTCAAGGCACCCCGACAAGAACCCGGCCACTGTAAACAAGGGATCGGGGAAAACCAACCCCAAAGTCAAAAAAGCCCGACTCGCGCGTCGGAAAATGACGGCAAGCGCAACGGCGCAAGGCGATTGTTGCGCGCAGGCAACATAGCTTGCCGCAAACTACACTCACGGCGCTGTCAGGGCGCTTGACCCCTACCACGGCGCCCCTTAGCCTTGCCCATCACCGCCCCACTGCCGCAGGTTCAGGGGCCACACAATTAGGATGATTAGCATGCTGCGCAGACTTTCCCTGGCACTTGCCGTGGCTTCAGCCTCAAGCGGCGCTGCCTGGGCAGCGGAAGCTCCTCTGTCGACCAAGACCGATCTGGTGAGTGTTTACCAGGAAGCGGTGAACAATAACGCCGATCTGGCCGCCGCCCGCGCCGATTACCAAGCCCGCAAGGAAATCGTTCCGCAAGCCCGTGCCGGGCTGCTGCCCAATATTTCCGGCGGCGCCAATATGAGCGACAGCGAAACCAAGGTGCGCACCAATATGGGCGACCCTACCCTGAGCCGCAGCGGCATTCTGTATCAGGCCACCTTGAGCCAGCCGGTGTTCCGCGCTGACCGCTGGTTCCAGCTAAAAGCGGCTGAAGCCACCAATGAACAAGCCATTCTTGAACTGTCGGCCACCGAGCAGAATTTGATTCTGCAGAGCGCCGAAGCCTACTTCGCCGTGCTGCGTGCGCAAGACAACCTGGCCTCGACCAAGGCTGAAGAAGCCGCCTTCAAACGTCAGCTCGACCAGGCCAATGAGCGCTTTGATGTCGGCCTTTCCGATAAAACCGACGTGCTCGAAGCGCAAGCCAGCTTCGACACCGCCCGCGCCAACCGCATTTTGGCTCAGCGTTCGGTAGACGACGCCTTCCAGGCTTTGATTACCCTGACAAACCGCGACTACAACTCGGTTGAAGGCATCAAGCACACCCTGCCCGTACTGGCACCAACGCCCAATGATGCCAAGGCTTGGGTGGATACCGCCGCGCAGCAGAACCTCAATCTGCAAGCCAGCAACTTCGCAGTGGACGCCGCCGAAGAAACCCTGCGCCAACGCAAGGCCGGTCACGCCCCGACCGTGGATGCCGTGGCGCAATACCAGCGCGGCGACAACGACAACCTCGGCTACGTGAACACCGGCACGCCGGGTACGCCGCGTTACAACGGTGACGTTGAGCAGCGCAGCATCGGTTTGCAGCTGAATATCCCGATTTTCAGCGGCGGCCTCACCAGTTCCCAGGTGCGCGAGTCGTACCAGCGCCTGAACCAGATCGAGCAGCAACGCGAAGGCCTGCGTCGCCAAGTGGTGGAAAATACCCGCAATCTGCACCGCGCGGTGAACACCGATGTGGAAACCGTGCAGGCGCGCAAGCAGTCGATCATCTCCAACCAGAGCGCCTTGGAAGCGACCGAAATCGGTTATCAGGTGGGTACGCGTAACATCGTTGACGTACTCGATGCCCAGCGTCAGCTCTACAGCTCGGTGCGTAACTACAACAACGCCCGTTACGACTACATCCTCGACAACCTGCGTTTGAAGCAAGCGGCTGGCACCTTGAGCCCGGCGGACCTGGAAACCCTGGCGCGCTTCCTCAAGCCCGACTACAACCCGGACAAAGACTTTCTGCCACCAGATCTGGCCAAGTCGGCAGAGCAGAACCTGAGCGCCAAACCCGATTATTAATTAGTTGTGCAATAAAAAGCCCCGCCAAGTGCGGGGCTTTTTATTACCTGAAAAATCCCATTAATGCCTCGTCATTCCCGCGCAGGCGGGAATCCAGAATCACGGATAGGACCGCACTGCCGAGCCCGACTCAACATTCTGGGTCCCCGCCTGCGCGGGGACGACGTGTTGGGGGGTAACGTTTGATTAGCCTTCGAAGGGCGGTGCCAGTTAGGGCAATGGCGGCGCACGGCAGCCACACCCACTTCGCTTCTGAGGCCAACACCGCCAACCCACGCTCGCTGAAGAAGCCGTTTATAAACGGCGACACGGCAATCGGTCGCCACGGCAAGAAGAACCGCTGTTCGCTCCACGGCCACAACCAGGCCACGCCCAGCCCGCCATTGGTGAGCGCATCCAATACGCTGTGGGAAGCGGCCGCCAGGCTCAGCCAGATAAACGCTTTGATTCGCCCACTGTTCAGCCATGGCGCAAACAGCACCCCGAGCACGCCCATCAGGGCGGCGAACAGCAAGGAATGGCTGGCACCGCGATGGCCAAAGCTATCGGCATAGGCCACGCCAAATTTAAAGGCCAGTACATCGGCATCGGGCAAACAGGCGGCCAACATGCCGGCGATCAGCAAACGCGGCGGAATCACCCCGCTGCCCAATGCCAGGCCAATGGCCAACACGGGCAGCGGATGGGTGATTAAGGTGGTCAAGGGCGGGCGGGTTGTTCGTGCATGCGCGCCAGTTGGCGCTCCAGCAGCGACGGATAGGGTTCCAGAAGACGCTCGACACAGCAGGCGCCTTCGGGGCTGGCAATTGGGCGAATACGTACGCGCTGGCGCAGCAGCAGGTCGTCGCCAATGCTGCGTTCTACCAGCAGCAGGTTGCGGCTGTGTTGCGACAGGGCCAGGGCGTCCAGCGCGGTGTCGCTGAGCAGCAGATCGCCCTGGCTGAGGTCGCCGAGGTTTTCGCCCGCGGTGAGGCCCAGCTGCAGTTGCAGGGTGATGCCGCTGTCGGCCACTTCAATTTGCAAGGCATGGCCCAAGGCGCGCATCAGCTCGCCACAGCAGATGGCGTGGGTGAGGTAGTCGTCGCCGCTGTCGTCACTGTTGAACAGCATCAGGCTGCTGCCGTCTTTGAGTGTGTGCAGCACGCCGTTGTACAGCGCGGCGGCCTGGTCCAGGCAATCGCGGTAGCGTTGCAGCAGGTCCATCAATCGGGCGCGCGGCAGGCGGCGTAGTTGTTCCTGGGCGCCAAGCTGTATGGCCAGTACGGCACTCTTTTCAGGTTGGTCCTGCGCGGGTTCGTAGTCGTCTTCTTCAATGTCGAGCACTGGCTCTTGCAGGTCGGCAAACGGGTCGTCTTCGTCCAGGGGCGCCTGGATGGGTTTTACCCGCAGCGGCGACTGCGTGCGCCGTGGCGGCTCCGGCCTGTCGTCATCATCGCTGTCGTAGCTGTTGTCACGCAGGTCGCGTACTTCGAATTCAGGCTCTTCTTCGCTTTCTTCGCCCTCTTCGAAATACCGATCTTCGTCTTCAGCGAAGGGCTGCTCGTCGTCTTCGTACTCGTCTTCGGCGTATTCGGGCTCAGGCGGTGCGACAGGTTTGGGCTTTTCCGGCACCAGGCGCGATTGCAGCTGGCGGGCCAGATCACCGATTTCGTCATTGCGACCCGCACCGGGGGCCGGGTCATCCGGGTCGCGCAGCCAAACGCGCAGTTGCATCAGCGGCGTAGAAATATACCGGCCCAGACGCAGGCTCAGGCTCAGGGTCAGTGCTAGCAGAATCAGGCTGAGCAAGCCCATGCTCTGTAGGCTGATGGTCATTGGCTGCTGGAATTGCTGCATATCCAGGCTGATACGCAGGTGCCCGGCGATCACTTCCTGGAAGGTAATGGGGGTGGAATACAGGCCTTCGGTTTCGCCCAGCATGCTTTGCGTCGGGCGCGAGCCGGCTTCGGCGAGGATGCGGTTATCCACGCTATAGATGGCGGCGTGGGCCACCAACGGGTTTTTCACCAGGTTATTGAGCAGCACGTTGAGGCTGAGGATGTCATTGGACACCAATAGCTCAGTGGCCGAGGCCGCCGTCTGTGTGGTCAGGCTCTGGCCCAGGGCATCGGCCTGCTGCTGCATGGCCTGCTTGAACTGCATGCCCATTACCAAGGCGTAAATCACCAGGGCGGCGGCCACCAGAAACAGGCTATGGCTGGCAATACGCAAAGCCAGCGGCACGCGACGCTGACGCAGCGCGTGGAAGATGAGCAGGAAGAAATTGTCGGGTTTTACGGGCGCGGGCCGGTTCACAGAGCTCGGCTCTTCTCGAATGGAATTGCCGCGCAGTATAACGAGGGCATGGGGGTGGGCAAAGCGCGCGCATGCCCGTATGGCGGTGAAAGTGGTTAGAATGTGCGCCTTTTCATCACCCCCGGCGCTGCGCCTGGGCCGTGTTAGCCAGCGGCCAGGCGATGCACCGCTGCTTTTGCCGTGCCTTGTGGAGGTCCGCCTTGCGCGAAATCGTTCTGATCAATATCACCGGCGAAGACCGCCCGGGCCTTACCGCCGCCATTACCGGCGTGTTGGCGCAAGGCGGGGTGAATATCCTCGACATCGGCCAGGCCGTTATCCACAACACCCTCTCGTTCGGCATTCTGGTGGAAATTCCCGGTACCGAGCAGGGCTCCGTGGTGCTCAAGGACGTGTTGTTCACCGCCTACAAGCTCGACCAGCAGGTACGTTTTACCCCCATTTCTGAAGCGGATTACCAGCACTGGGTAAGCGGGCAAGGCAAGTCCCGCCATATCGTGACCCTGCTGACCCGCCGCGTGACCGCCGAGCAATTGCAGCGCGTGAGCTCGATCACCGCCAAGTACGGCCTGAATATCGATCATATCGACCGCCTTTCCGGCCGTATGCCGCTGGACACCCCGGCCGATCAGAGCAAAGGCTGCATCGAGTTTTCCGTGCGCGGCGAGCCCGCCGATCCGGTGGCCCTGCGTGCCGAGTTTCTTAGCGTGGCGCAGGAGCTGAACGTCGATATCGCTTTCCAGCAAGATTCGGTGTTCCGCCGCAACCGTCGCCTGGCGGTGTTCGATATGGACTCGACGCTGATTGAAGCCGAAGTGATCGACGAGCTGGCCAAGGTGGCCGGCGTGGGGGAGAAAGTCTCGGAAATTACCGAGCGCGCCATGCGCGGCGAACTGGATTTTCGCGCCAGCTTCAAAGAGCGCCTGGCGCTGCTCAAAGGCCTGCCGGAAAGCGAACTGGCGGCCATCGGCGCCGCGCTGCGCCTGACCGAAGGGGCCGAAACCCTGTTCGTCGAACTCAAACGCCTGGGTTACAAGACCGCGATTCTGTCGGGCGGCTTCAGCTACTTCGCCAAGCAGCTGCAGGCCAAGTTGGGCATCGACTATGTGTTTGCCAACGAGCTGCAGATTGAAGACGGCAAGCTGACCGGAGTGGCCATCGAGCCGATTGTGGATGCGCAGCGCAAAGCTGACCTGTTGCGCCAATTGGCCGAGCAAGAGGGCGTGAGCCTGGAGCAGACCATTGCCGTGGGCGACGGTGCCAATGACTTGCCGATGTTGGCCATTGCCGGTTTGGGCGTGGCATTCCGCGCCAAACCGTTGGTGAAGCAGTCGGCCAAGCAGGCGATTTCCACGCTGGGCCTGGATGGCGTGCTTTATCTACTCGGTTACCGCGACCGGGATGGGCAGGCGTAGTTTCTCGTAGGAGCCAGCTTGCTGGCGAACCCTGGAAACGAGGTTTGCAGCGTTCGCCAGCAAGCTGGCTCCTACTAAAGAAACCGCAATAAAAAACCGGGCACATGGCCCGGTTTTTTATTGCCTGAACATCAGGCCTTGTCGCGTTCCAGCAACGGCTTGAGGAAATGCCCGGTGTGAGATTGCTTCATCTCGGCCACTTCTTCCGGCGTGCCGGTGGCAATGATCTGCCCGCCGCGCGAACCGCCTTCCGGCCCCAGGTCCACCAACCAGTCGGCGGTCTTGATCACATCCAGGTTGTGCTCAATCACCACTACGGTGTTGCCGTGGTCGCGCAGACGGTGGAGCACGTCGAGCAGTTGCTGGATATCGGCAAAGTGCAGGCCGGTGGTGGGTTCGTCGAGGATATACAGGGTTTTGCCGGTGTCGCGCTTGGACAGCTCGCGCGACAGCTTGACCCGCTGCGCCTCACCGCCCGAAAGCGTGGTGGCCGACTGGCCCAGCTTGATATACGAAAGCCCCACATCCACCAGGGTTTGCAGCTTGCGCGACAGCGCTGGCACGGCATCGAAGAACGGACGCGCTTCTTCAATGGTCATTTCCAGCACTTCGTGAATGCTCTTGCCCTTGTATTTGATTTCCAGGGTTTCGCGGTTGTAGCGCTTGCTCTTGCACACGTCGCACGGCACGTAGATGTCCGGCAGAAAGTGCATTTCCACCTTGATCAGGCCATCGCCTTGGCACGCTTCGCAGCGCCCGCCTTTAACGTTGAAGGAGAAACGCCCCGGCCCGTAGCCGCGCGAACGGGCTTCCGGTACGCCAGCAAACAGTTCGCGGATCGGGGTGAACAGGCCGGTGTAGGTCGCCGGGTTGGAGCGCGGAGTGCGACCGATGGGGCTCTGGTCGATATCCACCACTTTATCCAAGTGCTGCAGGCCGTCGAGGCTGTCGTGGGGTGCTGCTTCCAGCGTAGTGGCGCCGTTCAGGGCGGTGGCGCTGAGCGGGAACAGGGTGTTGTTGATCAGCGTCGATTTGCCCGAGCCCGACACCCCGGTAATGCAGGTGAGCAGGCCAATCGGGATTTCCAGGTCAACGTTGCGCAGGTTGTTGCCGCGCGCGCCCTTGAGCTTGAGCGAGAGCTTCTTGTCGCGCGGGGTGCGTTTGGCCGGGTACTGGATTTTCGTGCGCCCGGACAGGTACTTGCCGGTCAGCGAATCCGGGTGGGCCATGACTTCTTCGGCGGTGCCTTCGGCGACGATTCGACCGCCATGTACGCCGGCGCCGGGGCCGATATCGACCACGTAGTCGGCCATGCGAATGGCGTCTTCGTCGTGTTCGACCACGATTACCGTGTTGCCGATATCGCGCAGGTGACGGAGCGTGGCCAGCAGGCGCTCGTTGTCGCGCTGGTGCAGACCGATGGACGGTTCGTCGAGGATATACATCACGCCCACCAGACCCGCGCCGATCTGGCTGGCCAGGCGGATACGCTGGGCTTCACCGCCTGACAGGGTGTCGGCGCTGCGGTCCAGGGTCAGGTAGTCGAGGCCGACGTTGACCAGAAACTGCAGGCGCTCGCGAATTTCCTTGAGGATTTTTTCTGCGATCTCGCCCTTGCGGCCGGTGAGCGCGAGGCTGCCGAAGTACTCGGTGGCATCGCCAATCGGCAGGCCGCTGACGGCCGGCAGGTTGCGCTCGCCTACAAACACATGGCGGGCTTCGCGGCGCAAACGGGTGCCACGGCAGTCCGGGCATGGCTGGGTGCTGAGGAACTTGGCCAGCTCTTCGCGAACGGTGGTCGACTCGGTTTCCCGGTAACGACGCTCCAGGTTGGGCACGATGCCTTCGAACGGGTGGGCGCGTTTGACGATATCGCCGCGGTCGTTCAGGTAGCGGAAATCGACGTTGGCGCTGCCGCTGCCGGTGAGAATGACCTTTTTATGCTCGGCGCTGAGGCTGTCGAACGGCTCGTCCAGGCTGAAGCCAAAGTGCGCGGCCAGCGAGCCGAGCATCTGGAAGTAATAGACGTTACGCCGGTCCCAGCCGCGGATCGCGCCTTCGGCCAGGGTTAGCTCGCCGTTGACCAGGCGCTTGGTGTCGAAAAACTGTTTAACGCCCAAGCCGTCGCAGGTCGGGCAGGCGCCAGCCGGGTTGTTAAAGGAAAAGAGCTTGGGTTCCAACTCGCTGATGGAGTGGCCGCACACCGGGCAGGCAAAGCGTGCGGAAAACACCATTTCCTCGCCTTCTTCGTCGTCCATCGGCGCCACGAACGCCAGGCCGTCGGCCAGCTTCAGGGCGGTTTCGAAGGACTCGGCCAGGCGCTGCTGCAAATCGCCACGGGCCTTGAAACGGTCGACCACGGCGTCGATGGAGTGCTTCTTCTGTTTATCCAGTTTGGGCAGTTCGTCCAGCTCATAGAGTTTGCCGTTGACTCGCACCCGCACAAAACCCTGGGCGCGCAGCTCGTCGAACACGGCCAAGTGCTCGCCTTTGCGCTCGCGAATGATCGGCGCCAACAGCATCAGCTTCTTGCCCTCTGGCAGGGCCAATACCTGGTCGACCATCTGACTGACGGTCTGCGCTTCCAGCGGCAGGTCGTGGTCCGGGCAACGCGGCGTACCCACACGAGCGTAGAGCAGGCGCAGGTAGTCGTAGATTTCGGTGATGGTGCCGACGGTGGAGCGCGGGTTGTGCGAGGTGGATTTCTGCTCGATGGAAATCGCTGGCGACAGACCTTCGATGGTGTCGACGTCGGGCTTTTCCATCATCGACAGGAACTGCCGGGCATAGGCCGACAGCGACTCTACGTAACGGCGCTGGCCTTCGGCGTACAGCGTGTCGAATGCCAGGGAAGATTTGCCGGAACCGGACAGGCCGGTGATAACGATCAGTTTGTCCCGTGGCAGGGTCAGGTCGATGTTCTTCAGGTTGTGGGTTCGTGCCCCACGAATCAGGATCTTGTCCACTGCGGCCTCGCATGGCGGGCGAAAACCGATGAGTATACGGGCCTTGTCAAGCCAGCGGCAAAGCTCCGGGTCGTGCGGCGCTGAATGGGGGCTGCTAGAATCGGCGCGCATTTTCTTGAGGTACTTCCATGCACGATCCGCACAGCGAACGCATGAGTGGCAGTGAAACCCGCGCAGCCAGCGGGCTTTCGCTAGTCTTCGCGTTCCGAATGCTTGGTATGTTCATGGTCCTGCCGGTGCTGGCCACCTACGGCATGGACCTGGCTGGCGCGACGCCAGCGCTGATCGGCCTGGCCATCGGCGCCTACGGGCTCACCCAGGCCTTGCTGCAAATTCCCTTTGGCGTCATCTCCGACCGCATTGGCCGGCGGCCGGTTATCTATGTCGGCCTGATCATTTTTGCTGCGGGCAGCCTGCTCGCTGCCAATGCCGATTCGATCTGGGGCGTGATTGCCGGGCGTGTGCTGCAAGGCGCCGGGGCGATTTCTGCCGCCGTCATGGCGCTTCTTTCCGATCTCACCCGCGAGCAACACCGCACCAAGGCCATGGCCATGATTGGCATGAGCATTGGGCTGTCGTTTGCCGTGGCGATGGTGGTGGGGCCGCTGCTGACGCGCGCCTTTGGTCTTTCCGGCTTGTTTATCGCGACGGCTGCCATGGCGCTGGTAGGCATTGCCCTGGTGGCGTGGTGGGTGCCGCGTTCGGCCGGGCCGCTGGCGCACCGTGAGTCGGGAGTGGCCAAGGAGGCTTTGGGCCGCACCCTGCGTCACCCGGACTTGTTGCGCCTTAACGTGGGCATCTTCGTGCTGCATGCGGTATTGATGTCCAGTTTTGTTGCCTTGCCGCTGGCCTTGGTGGAGCGCGGTGGGCTGGCGAAGGAGCAGCACTGGTGGGTGTACCTGACTGCGTTGCTGGTCGGGTTCTTCGCCATGATCCCCTTCATTATCTATGCCGAGAAAAAGCGGCAGATGAAACGTGTGCTGGCTGGTGCGGTTGCCGTGCTGCTGGGCTGCGAAGTTTTCTTCTGGCTGACGGACGGCACCCTGCATGAGCTGGTGCTGGGCACCATCGTGTTTTTCACCGCGTTCAACCTGCTGGAAGCCTCGTTGCCGTCGTTGATCAGCAAGGTTTCACCAGCCGGCGGAAAGGGCACGGCCATGGGGGTTTACTCCACCAGCCAGTTCCTCGGCGCCGCGCTGGGCGGCATTCTGGGTGGCTGGTTGTTCCAGCATGGCGGCCTCAATACCGTCTTTCTGGGATGTGCGGCGCTCTGTGGGCTCTGGCTGATTATTGCTGTTACTATGCGCGAACCTCCATATGTCACGAGCCTGCGCTTGCCTCTTTCACCCGCCGCGGTGCGTGATGCGGGCTTGGTAGAGCGCCTTTTGGCAGTGGCCGGAGTGACAGATGCAGTGGTGGTGGCCGACGAAGCCGCCATCTATATCAAATTGGATTCCGAAAAATTGGATCGCCCAGCGCTCGACGCCTTGCTCGAAGCGCGTGCTGATACCTAGGAGAACGTTATGGCCCGTGGGGTTAACAAAGTCATTCTGGTCGGAACCTGCGGCCAGGACCCGGAAACACGCTACATGCCCAACGGCAATGCGGTCACCAACCTGAGCCTGGCTACCAGCGAGCAGTGGACCGACAAGCAGAGCGGCCAGAAAGTCGAAAAAACCGAATGGCACCGTGTGGCCTTGTTCGGCAAAGTCGCTGAAATTGCCGGCGAATACCTGCGCAAAGGTTCGCAGGTGTACATCGAAGGCAAGCTGCAAACCCGCGAGTGGGAAAAAGACGGCGTAAAACGCTACACCACCGAAATCGTCGTGGACATCAACGGCACCATGCAATTGCTCGGTGGCCGTCCTGATAACAGCGGCGGTGATTCCGCGCCCCGTCAGCAACGCCCAGCACCTCAGCAGCGCGAGCAGCAAGCGCCCCGTGAGTCGCGCCCGGCACCGCAACCTGCGGCCCAGCCTGCGCCGAACTACGACAGCTTCGACGACGATATTCCCTTCTGATCGGGCATTCCTGACGTATGCAAATGCGCCTGATGCTTCTGGGCGGCGGCAATGCACTTGGGCAGGCGCTGATCCGTCTGGGAGCCGAAGATGACATCGGCTTCCTCGCCCCACGCCCTCCCGAGGGCGGCTGGGACGCCACGAGCCTCACCCTGTTGCTGGATGAAACCCGCCCCGACGTGGTGGTGAATCTCGCCTACTACTTCGACTGGTTTCAGGCGGAGTCCGTTAGTGCCGAGCGATTTGCCCCGCAGGAACGCGCGGTTGAACGCCTCGCCGAACTCTGCCAACACCATTCCATTCGCCTGGTTCAACCTTCCAGCTACCGCGTATTCGATGGCTCGCGGGCCACTGCCTATAGCGAAAAGGAAGAGCAGGTGCCACTGGGCCTGCGCGGCCAGGCGCTGTGGCGCATCGAGCAGAGCGTACGCGCGGCGTGCCCGCGCCATGTGCTGATTCGTTTTGGCTGGTTGCTGGACGCCAGCGCCGAGGGGTTGCTGGGCCGTTTTCTCAACCGTGCCGAGCATGAGGCCGAGCTGTTCCTGGCCGATGACCGCCGGGGCAACCCGACGCCTATCGACGATGCCGCCCGCGTGTTGATCGCTGTGCTCAAGCAACTGGATTGCCAGGCGCCGCTGTGGGGCACGTATCACTACGGTGGCTACGAGGCGACCACATCCCTGGCGCTTGGCCAGGCGGTGCTGACCGAAGCAAAAGCGTTCCGCCAGCTAGCGGTACAGGAAGTTGGCGCCCAGGCCCATGCCGCGCGCCCCGATGTCGCGGACGAGCCGCAACACGCGGTGCTGGCTTGCAAGAAAATCCTCCATACCTTCGGCATCAAACCGCGCGCCTGGCGTGCCGGCTTGCCAAGTCTTCTGGATCGTTATTACCGCCATGCCTGATCTCCCCATTCTGGTTACCGGGGGTGCCGGCTTTATCGGCTCCAACCTGGTGGATTCCCTATTGGCCAAAGGCCATGCCGTGCGTGTGCTGGACGATCTGTCCATGGGCAAACGCAGTAACCTGCCACTGGATAATCCACGTTTGCAGCTATTGGTGGGTTCTGTGGCTGACGCAGCGTTGGTCTCCCAGGCGGTGGCCGGCTCCCAGGCCGTTGTGCATCTGGCGGCGGTGGCGTCTGTGCAGGCGTCGGTGGATGACCCGGTCGGCACGCATCAGGCCAATTTTGTCGGCACCTTGAATGTGTGCGAGGCCATGCGGGAGCACGGCGTAAAACGGGTGTTGTTTGCCTCCAGTGCGGCGGTGTACGGCAACAACGGGGATGGTCAGGCTGTCGACGAGGACACGCCAAAAGCGCCGCTGACGCCCTACGCGGTGGATAAGTTGGCCAGCGAGCAATACCTGGAGTTCTACCGGCGCCAGCATGGTCTGGAGCCGGCGATATTCCGCTTCTTCAATATCTTTGGCCCGCGTCAGGATCCCTCGTCTCCTTATTCGGGCGTGATCAGCATCTTTATTCAGCGAGCCCAGCAGGGGCTGCCGATTACCGTGTTTGGCGACGGCGAGCAAACGCGCGACTTTTTCTACGTGGGCGACTTGATTGATCTGCTGGAGCAGGCGTTGGCATTACCAGTCGCACCAGAGGGCGCGGCCAACGTGGGGCTGAGTCGAGCTACCAGTCTTAACCAGTTGCTGCAGCATATTGGGGATGTGGTGGGAAGTTTGCCGGCCATCACTTACGGCCCGGCTCGCGATGGTGACATCCGCCATTCATGTGCCAATAACCAGCGTTTATTAGGCCGCTATCGGGTGGGCGAGCCTACGCCAATTGCGGTTGGGCTGGCGGCGTTGCTTGGTAAGTAAATGCGGGCAGTAAAAAAGGCGCCTTCGTTAGGCGCCTTTTTTATTTTTCGTTGATCAAGGCGTTCTGGCTCTAGCCCGGAAGGCCGAAGCCGAACGCTAGAATTTGTAGCCAAGGCCCACCATGTAGACCCACGGATCAACGTCTACATCCACTTTCACCTTGTTACCAGCCAGGGAAGTGGTGCCGGTGGTATCGATATCGATGTAGCGCACCTGGGCGTTGAGCATGATCTTGTCGGTCAGCATGTAGTCCATACCCACCTGAGCGGCCAGACCCCACGAGTCCTTCATATCCAGGCCGCGAAAGCCTTTGCTTTCAGCTTCGCTGCTGAGTTTGTCGTCGAAGAACCAGGTGTAGTTGATGCCCGCGCCGACATAGGGCTGGAATGCCGACTTGGATTCCATGGGGTAGTAAACCAGGCTCAAGGTGGGTGGCAGGTGCTTGAGGCTGCCGAGCTTGCCGTTCAAGCCGGCAAAGGCGCCTGGCATGCCTTTAACGCCCACGTCGTGGCTGAAAGGCGTAGCGGCCAGCAGTTCGATGCCCCAGTTGCTGGTGAGCATGTAAGCGAAGTTCAAGCCCAACTGAGTGTCGCTATCCAGAGTAGCCTTGCTGCCGTCGACTTTGCCCAGCACGGAGTGATTGATCCGGCCGCTGTTTTCGTGCGGGTCAACGGTAATGGCGCCAGCACGCATGATGATATCGCCTGCCTCGTGGGCATGTGCTACGGGGGCGATTAGCGCGACCGCCAGCAGAGAGGCGGCGAACAGTGCCTTGGACATGAGGGTACTCCTTCAGTACTAACGGTTTGGATGGCGTCAGTATCGAAGGATGAAGAGCTGGCTATCTTGATCTGCGGCAATGGAATGACTCATGCCATTGCACACCTAAAAGAACGACCCTGCTTAATTCTCGGGCGCTTCGTACGGATAAATCTTTTCGGCGTCCATCTGGTAACCCGCGTCGGCGAGTTCGCTGGTGCTGTTTTTCACCTGCAGCGGGCCTTCAACCCAGAACGGCTGGTACAGCGCGTCCATCAGCACGCCCAATTCGCTTTTGACATGCACGATCTGGTTGGACGGTGGTGGCGGCACGTGAATGCAGGCGCCAAAGTAGGGCACCAGCAAGAACTCGGTGACGCGCCCGGCCTCGCTCACTTCCAGCGGCACGATATAGCCGGGCAATTTCACCGCCTGCCCATCCAGCGCCGGCACCACCGGCGCCGCGGGCGATTGCTGTTTGGCCGCCGGCGCCGACTCTGCCGCGAGCGCATCGGCCAGCTGCGACAGATCATGCATCGGCGCCTGTGGCTGGCTGGCCACCGGTGCATCCGGCGGCACCATTTCCGACCAGGTCAGTTCGCGCACATCGGCGGCCCAGGCGCTCATGGATAAACAAGGCGCCAACAACAGGGCAGTGAGAAGCGTGCGCAACATGATCAAGGTCCTTAACGGTTCAAAACGAATGGCTTACACGCGGATGGACAACCCGTCCGCCAGCGATTGCCGGTAAGCGCGCCAGGCCGGAATGGCGCCCATCAGCAGCGCGGCGCCAAGAATGCCGCCCAGCAACGTCCACTCATACGGGCTGGGCAATGCCAGTGGCAGAAAGATGCCGTAGTTGGCCTGCACATAAGCCTGTGCACTGGCGATACCGACATACAGCAGCACAGTGCCGAGCACGACGCCGGAGCATGCCAGAGCAAAGGCCTCCAGCACCAGCAGACTGGCGATGTGCCAAGGCCGCGCGCCTACCGAACGTAGAATCGCCATTTCCCGACGGCGCTCGTTGAGGCTGGTGAGAATGGCCGTGAGCATGCCGATCAAGCCGGTAATCACCACAAACAGCGACACCACGAACAGCGCCTGTTCGGCCGTACCCATCAAGCTCCACAGCTCCTGCAGTGCCACGCCCGGCAAAATCGCCAGCAGCGGTTCGCCGCGGTATTCGTTGATTTCGCGCTGCATGCTGAAGGTAGCGATCTTGCTGTTCAGGCCCACCATAAAGGCGGTAATCGCCTGCGGTGTCAGGTCCATATTGCGCGCCTGATCCGCCGAAATACGCCCGGCGCCGCGAGCAGGCACGCCGTTTTTCCAGTCGATATGCAGCGCCTCCATGCCGCCCAGGCTGATATGCAGCGTTCGGTCCACCGGCGTGCCGGTGCGTTGCAGAATGCCGACTACGGTGAACGGTTTGTCGTCATGTTTGACCAGGCTGATGCTGGCCACGCCATGGGCCAGCACGATCTTGTCGCCCAGCTTGTACTTCAGCGCGTCAGCCACTTCAGCGCCCAGCACCACTTCAAACGGGTCGGTTTCGAAGGCGCGGCCGCCAGCCAATTGCAGGGCCTGGCCTCGGCCATAGTGGTAGTGCTCGAAATAGGCGCCCGTGGTGCCCATCACCCGGTAGCCACGGTGCGAGTCACCCAGCGACATGGGAATGGCCCACTTCACCTGCTTGCTGTTGGCAAAGTGTTCGAAGCTGTCCCAGCGAATATTGTTGGTGGCGTTGCCAATACGAAACACCGAATACAGCAGCAGGTTGATCGAGCCCGAACGCGCGCCCACCACCAGGTCGGTGCCGCTGATGGTGCTGGCAAAACTGGCGCGGGCTTCAGTGCGCACACGCTCCACGGCTAGCAGCAGGCAAACGGAAAGGGCGATGGCGAATACGGTCAGCAGCGCGGTAAAGCGGCGGTTGGCAAGGCTGGCCAGCGCGAGACGGAACAAATACATCTCAAACCTCCGCAGCGGGCGTGGCCGCGCGATTGAGTTCTGCCAGCGACAGGTGGCGGTCGAACAGCGGGGCCAGGCTCTGGTCGTGGCTGACAAACAGCAGGCTGGAACCGGCCGCACGGCATTCGGCAAACAGCAGCTGCAAAAAGGCCTCGCGAGCGTCGGCATCCAGTGCCGACGTCGGCTCGTCGGCGATCACCAATTCCGGCTGGCCGATCAAGGCGCGGGCGGCGGCAACGCGCTGCTGTTGGCCGATGGACAACGCATCGGCGCGACGCTCAAGCAGGTCGTCCTTCAAGCCCAGATGGGCGAGCAGCGCACTGGCTGCCTGCTGCACGCTGCCGTGGCGTTGCTTGGCGCGGCGGGTGCGCAGCTTGGAAAAGTGGCACGGCAACTCGACGTTTTCGCGTACCGACAGAAACGGCAGCAGGTTGAACTGCTGGAAGATATAGCCGGTGTGGTCGACGCGAAAATGGTCGCGGGCACCGGCCGACAGCGTGGTCAACTCCTGCCCGAGCAGGGCGATGCTGCCGCGACTGGGTTTCTGCACGCCGCCGAGCAAGCCCAGCAGCGTGGTCTTGCCGCTGCCGCTGGGGCCTTTGAGAAACAGGGTTTCGCCCTGAGCCAGATGAAACGCGGGAATATCCAGCAGTTCGGCGTGGCCAGGCCAGGCGAAACCGAGGTCACTAAGGGTCAGAAGTGGCGCAGTCATGGTGGGCATCTTGGAGGAGGGCGAGGGCAATTCGCCGCCCAAGGGTACGTTGATACCGGCTTGGGCGACTACGGCTGGCTGTTAGAGCATGGCGAAATCAAAAGTTCAAACGGGGGCTTTTGGCCGTCAACTCGCCGCCTTGCTGGCCATTGGGGCCGATCAGTTGCGCCTGTACCTGATGCAGCGACGGGAAGCGTTTGAACAGCGGTGTCAGGTCCAGGCTGGTCAGTGCAGCCGGTTCTGCACAGGTCAGTTGGTAGCTGGCGTGGATCTCGCTGTGGTGGTGTTCGTGCTCGTGTTCTTCGCCATTGTCTTTGCCGTGGTCGTCATGGTCGTGATCGTGGTCTTCATCGGCATCGGCTTTGTCGCCGAACAACGGGCTATGCAGTTCCACCTTGGCCACACTGCACTTGGCGGCTGCCGGCACGGCGAACAGGCTCAACGGGTTTTCCAGGTCGGTTTTGGCGCCCGCGACCGTGGCTTGGTCGACGGCGGATTTCGCCGCGTGCTCAAAACCCACCAGGTTCATCGACGGATTTTCCAGCTCCAATTCCAGCGTGTTGCCATCCAGCGCCGCATTTAAACGGCCTACGCCATGTTCATGCGTGCCGAGGCTTGCGTGTTCTTCTACAGGGTCCGCGGCCTGGGCGATGGCCAGCGGCAACAGGGCAAAGGGCAGAGCGAGCAGCAAAGGGCGCATGAAAGGTGACTCCGGGTAGGGCGGCTGAAATGAGATGTTATGTTATAACTCATGATGGCGCTTGCCTAGCCTGCTTGGAGAAGTCGCTGGCCCATGGGAGCATGGCCGACTTTAGGTAGCGGAGACCACGTTATGGTGCGTATCAAGGGAACAATCGGCGCGTGGCCGGTCGATCTGGCGATTGAACTGGACGCAGCCGACTGGGCGCACTTGGCCACTCATTTGCCGACACCGGCCGTCGCCGAGCCCGCCAAACCAAATGCGCCGGTCGCGTCGCCGTCGCAGGACGACAAACAGTGGCTGGTCGTACAGGAGTTGATTCGCAGCGCCGGCAAGATCGAGGGCCCAACCCTGCTCGGCGAATTGCAGGCCCTGACCGGCAATGCCAGCGCAGCCAAACGCTTGCTGGTGCGTTTGCGGCATTCGGCGCTGGTGGAAGTGGAGGCCGGCGCGGATGCGCCGGTGTATCGCTGGGTGGGTTAACGCCTGCCGATCAATACAGCGCCTGATACAGCTTGCGGCGGAACACCGTCACCAGCGGGTGTTCGTTGCCCAACAGCTCAAATACCTGCAGCAACGTCTTGTGCGGCAGGCCGTCGGCGTACGTGCGGTTGCGGACAAACAACTTCAGCAACGCATCCAGTGCTGGCTCGTACTGCTGACGGGCAAGCTGCTGAATCGCTAGTTGGTACACCGCTTCATCGTCGCTGGCGTCCTGCGCCAGGCGCGCTTTCAGGGCCGCGGCATCGGGCATATCGGCGGCCTGGCGCACAAAGGTGATCTGCGCGCGGGCACTGGCCAGGTCTTGTTTGTGGCTATCGCCTTTCACCGCATCGAGCACAGTTTGCGCTTCGCCCAGTTCGCCGCGCTCGGCCAGGCAGCGGGCGTACAAAATCAGCGCGGCAGGTTTTTCGCTGTCGGCGGCGAGAATCTCGCGCAGCAGGTTTTCCGCATCGCCAATCCGCCCTTCGGCGAATAACGCCACGGCCGTTTCCAGCGGGTCGGCGGCCAGCGGTGGCGGGGTGGCAACATGGGGTTCGAGAATGGCGCGAATCGCCGATTCCGGTTGCGCGCCCTGGAAGCCGTCCACCGGTTGACCATCCTTGAACAGCACCACGGTTGGTAGGCTGCGAATGCCGAAGCGGGCCACCACATCCGGTTCCAGGTCGCAGTTGAGCTTGGCCAGCAGCAGTTCGCCGCGGTAGCCCTCGGCAATCTGCGCCAGCATCGGCATCAGGGCCTTGCACGGCGCGCACCACTCGGCCCAGAAATCCACCAGTACGGGTTTGTGGAAGGAATTCTGGATCACCAGCTGGTCGAAGTTGGCCGTGCTGACGTCGAAGATATAGGGCGTGTCCTGGCTCATGCTTGTTCTCGAAACGCGAAATTGGGGTATGCCGACATCCGGCATGGCTCGCCACTATAGGTGGGGACGCCCCCAACTGAAAACCAGGGCCGCTGGCCGATTCTTCACCGTTGCAATGCCATCTGCCGCTGAATGCCGCGCGGCGTCAGGCTGGCAGCCAGTTGGCCGGGGGAGATGCCGTTGGCCACCCGCAGAATATCGGCGATCACGGCGATGGCGATTTCCGCCGGGGTTTTACTGCCCAGGTGCAGGCCGATGGGCGCATGTAAGCGTTGCAGTGCCGGCTCGGCCAGGCCGCCAACCCGGGCCAGGCGCTCGCGGCGTTTGTCGCTGGTGCGGTGCGAACCCATGGCGCCGATATAAAACGCCTCGGTGCGCACTGCCTCCATCAGCGTCAAGTCATCCAAACGCGGGTCGTGGGTGAGGGCAACTACCGCCGTCGCCCGGTGGCAGCCGCCATTGGCGATATACACGGCCGGCAGCACCTCGATCACCTCAACACCCGGCAACTCCACGGTTTCCAGCACCTCGCTGCGTGGCTCGCACAGCACCACCTCAAACCCCAACGCCAGGGCAAAGGTGGCGCAGTACTCGGCCACCGGCGACCAACCGGCCAGTAGCAGCTTTTGCACCGCGCCCAAGCGAATCAACACCTGCGCCCCGTCGCGCTGCACCCGTTCCTGGCCCATGCTGCCCGGGGAAATGTGGCGCTGCTGACCGCCGAGGGTGACGCTGCGGGTGAGCAGTTCGCCGCCATCCAATGCCTGTTCCAAGGCAGCCAGGTGCGTATTGGCCTCGCCGCCGGCGGGCAGGTACTCCAGCAGAATGTCCAGCACCCCACCGCAGGGCAGGGCACGCGTCGGCGCCAGCCCGCCATCGCCGTAGCGCACCACCTGATTCACCGGGTCGAATCCGCCGGCCATCAGTCGGGCAATAAAATCCTCCTCCACACAGCCCCCCGACAGTGAGCCTTTCAGCTCGCCCGAGGCCAGCGCCACCAGCATCGCCCCCGGCCCGCGCGGCGCCGAGCCAAAGGTGTGGAGCACCGTGCACAGCCACACACCCTGACCCTCCCACAGCCAGTCGCGCGCCTGTCGGCACACCTGTAAATCCAGTGATTGCATACTCACGCCATTAACTTCTCTTTGGTGATGGGCAGGCTGCGGATACGTTTACCCGTGGCGTGGTACACCGCGTTGGCCACAGCCGCCGCGAGGCCCGTCACGCCGATTTCGCCCATGCCACGGGCGCCGAATTCATTGAGGTTGTAGTCGGGGTAGTCGAGCAGAATCACCTCGATCTCCGGCATGTCCGCATGCACCGGCACCACGTATTCGGCGTAGTTGTTATTGGCCGGCAAACCACTGCGCGGGTCGAACTCGCCGGCTTCGAACAGCGCCATGCCCAGGCCCATGACGATGGCGCCTTCCACCTGATTTCGCCCGGCCAGCGGGTTGACCACCTTGCCAACGTCAATCGCGCTGACCACCCGTGCCACGCGCAAACGCGAGATGCCCGGGTCCCAGCGCACCTCGACAAAATGCGCGCCAAAAGAGCGGAACGAATGGGTGGGGTTCACCGGCATCCCGCTCTGAAAGCGGCCTTCGGCACGCGCGAGCTTCTGGCTCTTGAGCACGTCGGCAAAACTCACCCGCTGCTCGCCGTTTACCAAGGCGCCGCCTTCAATCGTCAATGCTTGGACATCGCCATCGGCGAACGGCCCGCTGGCCGCCACGGCATAACCGCGCAAGCGTTCCAGGGCCTGGCGGGTGGCACCGGCGAGCGCTGGCATGATGCTCGAGGTCACCCAGGAGCCACCGGACACCGGTCCCGGCGGAAACGCCGAACTGCCCAGCTCCACTTCAATTTTATCCACCGGCAGGCCAGTCAGTTGCGCGACGGTCTGGGCCACGATGGTGTACGTGCCGGTGCCCACATCCTGCACCGCGCACTGCACCAGCGCCGAGCCGTCCGAACGCAGCGTCACCCGCGCTTCGGCCGGCACCTGAAAGGCATCCCAGTTACACGCACCCATGCCATAACCGATCAGCTCGTCACCCTCGCGCATGGCGCCCACCCTGGGGTCGCGCTGGTGCCAGCCGAACCGCTCGGCGGCGGTGTTGATGGCCTCGGGCAGATGATTGCTCGACCACGGCAGTTGCACGCTTTCGTCCGTGGTGGAGAGGTTGAGCTGGCGAAATTTCAGCGGGTCCATGCCGACCGCCAAGGCCATTTCATCGATGGCGCTTTCCAGGGCAAACAACCCGGGTGCCGCGCCCGGTGCGCGCATGGACGTGGGCGTGCCGCGGTTAACCGCCGCAATGCTGTGGGACACCAGCACATTGGGGCAGGAGTAGAGGTTCTTCGTCACCACGCCGCAGGCTTCGGTGTAGGGGTCCAGGGTCGAAGTGCTGTTGAATGACTCATGCCGAATCGACACCAGTTTGCCGTTGGCATCGGTGGCCATGCGCATGCGCTGGATGGTGTCGGGGCGATGGCCAACGGTGGTGAACATTTGCGCTCTTGGAAGCACAAGCTGGACCGGTTTGCCAGTCACTTTGGCGGCAGCGCAAGCCGCAATCGCATGGGGCCAAGGCCAGAGTTTGGAGCCGAAGCCCGAACCGATAAACGGTGCGCGCACCTCCACTCTCTCCGGCGGTAGATCGAACACATTGGCCAGCAGGTTGCGGTGGTTGAGCACGCCCTGGCTGCTCTCGTACACGTACAGACGGCCGTCTTCCCACCAGGCGGTGGTGGCATGCATTTCCATTGGGTTATGCACTTCGACCGGTGTGGTGTAGGTGACATCGATACGTTGGGTGCCGACCTCGGCATTCGGGTCACCGCGCTTGTGGCCACGACCACCGTCGCGCGCGCCTTTGGTTTTCAAACCCTGCGCCAGTGAGCGTACGGCGTCCTTGGCTTGGTACTCGACCTTTACCTTATGGGCAGCGGCGCGGGCTTGCTCGAAGGTGTTGGCCACCACCAGCGCAACAAACTGGCCGGGGTAATACACGCCGTCGTCCTCGAAGGGCAGCCGGTGCTCGTCGACACGGCTGGCGTGAAGAATTTCCTTCACGTTCAGGGGCGCGTTGGGCGTGCGGTGCAGCGTCGGCAGGTTGCCGTGGTGCAGCACGGTGACGACGCCCGGCATGGCTTTCGCTGCCTGGTCATCAATGCGCACGATCTTGCCGCTGGCCACCGTGCTGTACACGCCATAGGCGTACAGCATGCCCGGCAACGGGTGGTCGGCAGCGTACTTGGCGGCGCCGGTGACTTTCTGTCGGCCGTCGATACGGCGCATGGCGGTACCAATCAATTGCTCGCTCATGCCGAGGCCTCCTGCAACGTCAGATCGCGCAAATTGCGCACCAGCACCTGTTGGCCCAATGGCACCTTGAAGGCGTTGTGTTCGGTGGTGACTGCTCCGCGCATGGCCAACTCGCCGGCCTGGTTGAACAGCGCAAGCGACGGCCTTTTACCCATTAGAAACCGCTCGGCTTCGGTGGCGCGCCACGGCTTGGTGGCGACCCCGCCGAGGGCCAGACGCGCCTCGGCGATACGGCCGCTTTCCAGGCGCACGATCACGGCGCTTGAGGCCAACGCAAACTGATACGAAGCACGGTCGCGCAGCTTCAGGTAGGCCGACTGGCTGCCGGCCAACGGCGCATCAAGGGTGATATGGGTGATCAGTTCATGGGGCTGCAACGCGTGCTCACGCCAGGGCGAATCTCCCGGTAGCAGATGGAAGTCGGCAAAGGGAATGTCGCGCAGCCCGTTCGGCCCCTGCACGGTTACCTGCGCACCGATGGCCGCCATGGCCACGCACATATCCGAAGGGTGGGTGGCGATGCACTGCTCGCTGGTGCCCAGCACCGCATGCACGCTGCGGCTCAAGCCGCCGATGGCAGCGCAACCGCTACCGGGTTCGCGCTTGTTGCAGGCCGAAATGCCGTCACGAAAATAATTGCAGCGCACCCGCTGCATCACATTGCCGCCGGTGGTGGCCTTGTTGCGCAACTGGGTCGAGGCGCCGGCCAGCAGGGCTTGCGAGAGCAGCGGATAACGCTCACGTACCAGCGGGTGGGTAGCCAATTCGGTATTGCTCACCAGCGTGCCGATGCGCAGACGGCCGTCGCTCAGGGGTTCGATCTGCTTAAGCGGCAAGCGGTTGATATCGACGATCTGCTCGACTTTCATCACATCGAGTTTGACCAGATCGAGCAAGGTGGTGCCGCCGGCCAGAAACACCTCGGCGCCCTGGCTCGAGCCCTGTTTGGCGGCCTGCGCCGAGGAGTCGGCCCGCACGTAATCGAACGTACGCATCAGCCGACCCTCGCCATTTTGCCGCGCGCCGATTGCACCGCCGCGAGGATGTTTTTATAGGCGCCGCAGCGGCAGATATTGCCGCTCATGGCCTCGCGCACACTGGCGTCGTCGCGGCCAATGGCCGGGTC
This sequence comes from Pseudomonas turukhanskensis, assembly GCF_027922365.1. Lineage (GTDB taxonomy): Bacteria > Pseudomonadota > Gammaproteobacteria > Pseudomonadales > Pseudomonadaceae > Aquipseudomonas > Aquipseudomonas turukhanskensis. Next base: position 46,490 of record NZ_BSFN01000011.1, on the reverse strand, counting down.
TTGCAGAATCGCCACCGCGCTCATGATCTGACCCGAGGTGCAGTAACCGCACTGGTACGCATCGTGTTCCCAGAAGGCTTCCTGCACCGGGTGCAGCGTGCCGTTCTGGGCAAGGCCTTCGATGGTGGTGATGGCGTCACCGTCGTGCTGCACGGCAATCGACAGGCAGGAATTGATCGCCACGCCATTGACCAGCAAGGTGCAGGCGCCGCATTGGCCGTGGTCGCAGCCCTTTTTGGTGCCGGTGAGTTGCAGGCGGTCGCGCAGAACATCTAGGAGGATGGCGTTGGTCGCCACGTTGAGTTCCTGGGCTACGCCGTTGACGGTCAGACGGATGCGGCGCTCACCGGCCTTGGGTGTGTGCGCGTCGATCACCGCAGGTTGCGCCAGCGCCTGGGCGGCCATGCCGGGCAGTACGCCGGACAAGGTAACGGCCGCTGCGCCCGATGCGCCGAATTTGAGAAAGTTGCGCCGCGAGGTTTCGATGGCCTCCACGGTTGGCGTAAAGGTGTTCACGGTTTTGCTGGAGTCAGTCATGGTCTGTCCCTGCCTCTCGTTTTTTAAGGATGTTGCACAACACCTGGGCAAGCGCTTGGCTTGATAAGCCACCGATGTCGTGGGCAGATGGCTCGCTAAACGAGCGGAACCGCAATGTCGGTCTGGTGCCAACTCTGGAAGGAGGCGCAACACCCTGGAAGTTATGAGCGGGGCAGCGCCGGATCGGTTCGATATAAAACGCGGGCTATGCCGCGTGGCAGAAGGGGTTGAAAGGATGGCCCGGGGCCACGGACAAAAGACGGTAGCAGAGCACCGGGCGGAGCATTAATGGCAATCGGCTCATAGGCTTTATAACCTCAGCTCATCAATTGAAGTGTTGCCGGATACGTCGGAAAAAATGTGGGCGGCGAGGAAGAATATGAGCGAAGTAAACGTGGTCGGACTGATGCTGGCGGCCGGCCGTTCCCGTCGCTTTGGGGCGGACAAGCGTCAGATTGAATTGGCGCCCGGCGCGAGCCTGTTGGTAACCAGCCTGGACGTGGCAAGGGCGTGCCTGGCCGAGCTCTGGCTAGTGCTGCGGCTTGACGATAAACCGCAAGCGCTCGGCGTGCCGGCCGGCGTTGAGGTGGTGTTCAGCGCCGGGGCCGAGCAGGGCATGGGCCACAGCCTGGCCGATGGCATGGTTGCGCTGTCGGCACAGTCGAGTGCGGACGCGGTGGCGATTCTGCTTGGGGATATGCCGTGGATTGCCCCGGCGACCTTTGGCCAATTGCTGAGCCAGGCCAGCGCCGACCATATCGTGGTGCCCACGTGTGATGGCGAACCCGGTCACCCGGTTATTTTCGGTCGCCGCTTCTGGCCCGAGTTACTGCGCGTGGGCGGCGACAGTGGCGCCAAATCCGTGCTGCTCGCCAACCCAGCCGCCGTGCGCAGGGTGGCGGTGGCCGATTCCGGCATTCTGCGCGATGTGGATACGCCGGCAGCGTTGCTCGGCTAAGCCGCGATGTTACCGGTGCGCGTGGTACAGGCTGACGTAACGGAACTCCGCCGGCTCGGCCAGATCCGGCCAGGTGCAGGCCTCGATAATGTCCAGGCGTTGGTACAGCGGGTGGTTGAAGTCACGCACTCGTGAGTCAGCTACCAGAGCTTGCTGGCCACGGCTCAGAAAGTGGTCCAGCAGCGGCAGGTTGGCCCGGTCGTAGAGCACATCGGCCACCACGATCAAGTCGAAGCGGTCGGCTTCGGCGAAGAAGTCCTCGGAGTAACTTAGCGTCACGCCATTCAACTCGGCATTGGCGCGGCACGAGGCGAGGGCCAATGGGTCCAGGTCGCAGGCCACTACCTCACTGGCACCGGCTTTGGCGGCGGCAATCGCTGCCACTCCGGAGCCTGCGCCAAAATCCAGCACGCGCTTGCCGGCCACCCACTCAGGGTTGGCAGCAAACCAGCGCGCCAGCACCAAGCCGCTGGCCCAGCAGAAACACCAGTAGGGCGGCTCTTCGAGAATGCGCCGGGTTTCTTCCGGGCTGAAGGCGCGGTCCATATTGTTGGCGTCGATCAGCCATAGCTTGATGTCGGTATCGGGCAGCGTTTCGGCGACCAGTTGCGCATCGCCCAGCAGTTCGCCGAGCGCTGTTTGCAGGGCTAGCGGTGGCGTCATGGCGCGGCGTCGAACCGCAGGTTGCCGACCAGTTGGGTGGTGGGCGAGGTAATGCGTACCGGGCTCAAACGCAGAATCAGCTGCGCCGACTGGGTTACCCGGGCATGCAGTTCCACGCGGGCGTCAGTGGGGAAGGAGTCCGGGTTGAACGGCAGGTGAAAGGGCAGCAAATTGCCTGTGCCCTGCAAGGTGATATTGCCCAGCAACTGTTGCGGGCGGTCGCGCTCGTCGATAACCAGCAGGGCCATTTCTACACTGGCGCCGGCCGGCACATTGACCAGGTTGCCGGTCAGCTCGCGCAAATTGGCGGGCAGCGGGGCTGGGGCGGGTACAGCGGCGGCGACAGGTTTGGTAGCAACCGGGGCGACGGGTGCCGGAGCTTCACTGGCACAGGCGGCGAGCAAACCAACGGCACAAAACAGAACGAATGGGCGAAACATAGGAAATTCCATCGGCAGTGCAGCGAATGTGAGGCGGCGCTTGTATACCGCAAAGTAGCTGGGTTGTCTTGGCAGTCGGATGCGCTACCATGGCCGCTCCTTCATTTTGTTGCCATTTATTTTATGCACTGTCCCTTCTGCGGCGCCAATGACACCAAGGTTATCGATTCGCGATTGGTCGCCGAAGGCGAGCAGGTTCGCCGCCGCCGCGAATGCCTGGCATGCGAAGAACGGTTCACCACCTTTGAAACCGCCGAACTGGTGATGCCACGCCTGATCAAGCAGGACGGCAGCCGCCAGCCCTTCGATGAAGAAAAACTGCGCGCCGGCATGCAGCGGGCGCTGGAAAAGCGCCCCGTGAGCATCGAGCGCCTGGAAGCGGCCATTGCCCATATCAAGCACAAGATGCGCGCCACCGGTGAGCGCGAGATCAAGTCGCGGGTGCTCGGTGAGCTGGTGATGACCGAGCTGCAGAAGCTTGATGAAGTGGCCTACATCCGTTTCGCTTCTGTGTACCGGCGCTTCCAGGACCTTAACGAGTTCCGCGAGGAAATCGACCGCTTGTCCCGCGAGCCGGCGCAAGACTGAGTATGCCGAGCCTCGAACACGCTGCCGCCGACCCGCAATTTATGGCCCGCGCGCTGGAACTGGCGCGCAAAGGCATCTATTCCACACACCCCAACCCTCGCGTCGGTTGCGTGATCGTCGCCGACGGCAAGATTGTCGGCGAAGGCTGGCACGCCCGTGCCGGCGAACCCCACGCTGAAGTGCACGCCCTGCGCCAGGCCGGTGCCAAGGCCCGCGGCGCTACCGCCTATGTCACCCTCGAGCCGTGCAGCCACCATGGCCGCACGCCGCCCTGCGCCGAGGCGCTGGTGGACGCGGGCGTGGCGCGGGTGGTGGCCGCCATGCAAGACCCTAATCCGCAAGTGGCCGGCCGTGGCCTGCTGCGCCTGATGCAGGCGGGTATCACCGTGCAGAGCGGTGTGCTGGAAGCCGAAGCCCGCGCGTTGAACGCCGGCTTTATCAAACGCATGGAAAAAGGCCTGCCGTTTGTGCGGGTGAAGTTGGCCATGAGCTTGGACGGGCGCACCGCCATGGCCAGCGGCGAAAGCCAGTGGATCACCGGGCCCGCTGCCCGCGCCGCGGTGCAGCGTTTGCGCGCCCAGGCCAGCGTGGTGCTGACTGGCGCCGATACCGTGCTGGCCGACGCTGCGCGCCTGACCGTGCGCCCCGACGAACTGGGCCTGAATGCCGAACTCACTGCACTGGCCATGACTCGCCCGCCGCTGCGCGTGCTGGTGGATGGGCGGCTGCGGGTGCCGCTCAGTACGCCGTTCTATCAGGCCGGCGCGGCGCTGGTTGCCACCTGTGCAGCGGCATCGGCGCGCGACCGTTTTCTTGAAGAAGGCCACACCTTGCTGGCCATTCCCGGCAGCAACGGCCACGTCGATTTGCGCAAGCTGTTGACCGAACTGGCCAGCCAGGGCGCCAATGAAGTGCTGGTCGAGGCCGGTCCGCGTCTGGCTGGCGCCTTTGCCCGCCTGGGCCTGGTGGATGAATACCAGCTGTTTGTCGCCGCCAAATTCCTCGGCTCCAGCGCCCGGCCGTTGCTGGATATGCCGCTGGCGCGCATGGCCGAAGCCACGCCGCTGAAAATCACGGAGATGCGCGCAGTTGGCGACGATTGGCGGATTATTGCTGTTCCTGACACGGCCAGATGAATACGCCTACATAGATGCAATCAAACGGCTACTTGTGGTAAAAACGCACCCCAGCCATGCAGATGGCTGAACGTTCTCAGGGCGGGGTGCGATTCCCCACCGGCGGTAATGGCGCGCAATGCGCTTAGCCCGCGAGCGCTTGCAGCGGTCGTAAACGACGGCGGCAAGGTCAGCAGACTCGGTGTGATTCCGAGGCCGACGGTCATAGTCCGGATGAAGAGAGAACGGGATTGCCTGCCAGGGCCCACGCGTGCGTGCGCTCGCTCGACACATCCCCTTCGATCCAACACGCCCTGTTTTTCATTAAACAGGAGTTCGATCCATGCTCTACCGCATCAAGTTAGCGGCACCTTCTGCCAAGGAGGCCGCATGTTCACCGGAATAATCGAAGCCCTCGGCACCATTCGCGCCCTCAGCCCCAAAGGCGGCGATGTTCGCGTGTATGTGGAAACCGGCAAGCTGGACCTGGCCGACGTCAAACTGGGCGACAGCATTGCCGTCAACGGCGTGTGCCTCACGGCCGTGGAATTGCCTGGCGACGGCTTCTGGGCTGATGTCAGCCGCGAAACCCTGGCTTGCAGCGCCTTTATCGATTTGAAAACCGGCAGCAAGGTCAACCTCGAAAAAGCCCTGACCCCCAGCAGCCGCCTCGGTGGCCATCTGGTCAGCGGCCATGTCGATGGCGTTGGCGAAGTGATTGCCCGCGAGGACAACGCCCGCGCCGTGCAATTTCGCATCCGCGCCCCGCGCGAGCTGGCCAAGTACATCGCCCTCAAGGGCTCGATCACCGTCGACGGCACGAGCCTCACGGTCAATGGCGTCAATGGCGCCGAGTTCGAGCTGACCATCGTGCCGCACACCCTGGGTGAAACCATCATGGCCGACTACCGGCCGGGTCGGCAGGTCAACCTTGAAGTCGATCTGCTGGCGCGCTACCTCGAGCGCCTGCTGCTCGGCGACAAGGCCGCCGAGCCGAAAGCGTCGGGTATCACTGAAAGTTTCCTCGCCGAACACGGCTACCGCTAATTACGTAAGGCATGACCCATGGCTCTTAACAGCATCGAAGAATTGGTTGCCGATATCCGTGCCGGCAAAATGGTCATCCTCATGGATGACGAAGACCGCGAGAACGAAGGCGACCTGATCATCGCCTCCGAATGCATCACCGCTGAACACATCAACTTTATGGCCAAGCACGCCCGCGGGCTGATCTGCATGCCCATGAGTCGCGAGCGTTGCGAAACCCTGAAGCTGCCGCTGATGGCACCGCGCAATGGTTCGGGCTTTGGCACCAAGTTCACCGTGTCCATCGAAGCGGCCACCGGCGTGACCACCGGCATCTCCGCCGCCGACCGCGCCCGCACCGTACAGGCCGCTGCCGCCAAGGATGCTGTGGCCGACGATATCGTCAGCCCCGGCCATATCTTCCCGCTGATGGCCCAGCCGGGCGGCGTGTTGGCCCGTGCCGGCCACACCGAAGCGGCCTGCGATCTGGCGCGCCTCGGTGGGTTTGAACCGAGCGGCGTGATCTGCGAAATCATGAACGACGACGGCACCATGAGCCGCCGCGCCGAACTGGAAGTGTTTGCCGAGACCCACGGCATCAAGATCGGCACCATCGCCGACCTGATCCACTACCGTCTGATGCACGAACACACCGTTGAGCGGATTGCCGAGCAGCCGCTGGACACCGAGGTCGGCCACTTCAACCTGGTGACCTACCGTGATTCGGTAGAAGGCGACGTGCACATGGCCCTGACGCTGGGCGCCATTAATCCGGAACAGCCAACGCTGGTACGGGTGCACAACATGGAGCCTTTGCGCGATCTGTTGATGGTCAAGCAGGCGGGCCGCTGGAGCCTGCGCGCTGCCATGACCAAGGTGGCGGAGGCGGGCAGTGGGGTGGTGCTGTTGCTTGGCCATCAACTGACCGGCCCGGACCTGTTGGCGCACCTGCAGCAACGGCCCAGCGGCGATCCGAAAGCGGCGGCCACCAACACTTACAGCACCGTGGGTGCCGGTTCGCAGATTCTGCGCGACCTGGGCGTGCGCAAAATGCGCCTGCTCAGCTCGCCCATGAAGTTCAACGCGATATCCGGCTTCGACCTGGAAGTTGTAGAATATCTGCCCTCTGAATAAGGGCCGAGCCTGCCGTGTTGCTGGCGGCAGGCCAAAATCGAACGTTTTATGCCCAGCTGCGCGCAGAAGTCGCAGCTGGGTCTTTACTCTAATTTGCTCTTTCAAGACGAGAACGCCATGACCCTGAAGACCATCGAAGGTACTTTCATTGCCCCCAAAGGCCGCTATGCATTGGTGGTTGGCCGCTTCAACAGCTTCGTGGTCGAAAGCCTGGTGAGCGGTGCCGTTGACGCCCTGGTGCGTCACGGCGTGAGCGAAAGCGACATCACCATCATCCGTGCTCCTGGCGCATTCGAAATTCCCCTGGTTGCCCAGAAAGTTGCCCAGCGCAGCGAATACGCCGCCATCATCGCCCTCGGCGCCGTGATTCGTGGCGGTACTCCGCATTTCGAATACGTGGCCGGCGAATGCACCAAGGGCCTGGCCCAGGTGTCCATGGAATTCGGCGTACCGGTTTCCTTCGGCGTGCTGACGGTAGATTCCATCGAGCAAGCCATCGAACGTTCCGGCACCAAAGCCGGTAACAAAGGTGCCGAAGCAGCCCTTTCCGCCCTGGAAATGGTCAGCCTGCTGGCGCAGTTGGAGGCCAAGTGATTAACGACGAAGACGACACCTTCAACCCGCCCGCAGAAAAAGGCCCGAACGCGCCCACCGGCAAGATCGCGGCCCGTCGCCAGGCGCGTAGCCTGGCCATGCAGGCGTTGTATCAGTGGCATTTGGCCGGTCAGTCGGTAAATGAAATCGAGGCGCAGTTTCGCGTCGACAACGATTTCAGCAGCGTCGATGGCGCGTACTTCCGTGAGATTCTGCACGGCGTACCCGCCAACAAGACCGAGATCGACGCCGCGTTTGCGCCGTGCCTGGACCGCGCTCAGGAAGAGCTCGACCCGGTAGAGCTGGCCATCCTGCGCCTGTCCACTTTCGAGATGCTCAAACGCGTGGACGTGCCGTACCGCGTAGTGATCAACGAAGGTATCGAGCTGGCCAAAGTGTTCGGCGCTACCGACGGGCACAAGTTCGTCAACGGTGTGTTGGACAAGTTGGCGCCGCGCTTGCGCGCTGCCGAAGTCAACGCCAACAAGCGTTGACCGGAGCCGTGGGTGAGTTTGAACTGATCCGCCGCTACTTCGCCGCTGCGCCTTGCGCGCAGCCGGGCGAGGGTGTGGTGCAGGGTATCGGCGACGATTGTGCCCTGCTGGCTCTGGCCGCTGGCGAACAGCTGGCGGTTTCCACCGACACACTCGTGATCGGTGTGCATTTTCCCCATACCTGTGACGCCTTTCTGCTCGGCCAGCGTGCCTTGGCCGTGGCCACCAGCGACCTGGCTGCCATGGGCGCCGCGCCCATCGGCTTCACGCTGGCGCTGACCTTGCCGCAAGCTGATGCCGACTGGCTGCAAGCGTTTGCCACGGGCCTCAATCAGATGGCGCAGGCGTGCGATATGCGCCTGATTGGCGGCGACACCACCCGTGGCCCGCTGACCCTCACCGTCACGGTGTTCGGCCGGGTGCCAGCCGGCCAGGCGCTGACCCGTGCCGGTGCCCAGGTGGGCGACGTGCTCTGTGTGGGCGGGCCGTTGGGTGATGCGGCCGCGGCCTTGCCGCTGGTGCTGAACCAGTGCACGGCGCCGGCCGCCATTGCCGAGCCGCTACTGGCCCGGTACTGGGCGCCGGAGCCGCAGTTGGCTTTCGGTCAGGCACTGCGGGGCAAAGCCACGGCAGCGCTGGATATCTCCGATGGGCTGCTGGCCGATTGTGGCCATATCGCCCTGGCTTCCAAGGTGGCCCTGCATATCGAGCGCGAGCGCCTGCCGCTGTCGCCGGCAGTGGCGGCCTGGCTGCCCCAGGAAAAAGCCTGGGAGTGCGCGCTGAGCGGTGGTGATGATTACGTGCTGGCCTTTACCGTGGCGCAGGCGCACGTGGCCCAACTGCAACGAGACGGCTGGCCGGTGACGGTCATCGGTCGCGTGGTGGCCGGAAATGGGGTGCACTTATTGGATTCGGCCGGTCATAGCCTTGCGCCTTCTTCGCGCGGCTATCTACATTTTGGGGGCGCGGGTGACTCAACCAAGCAAGAAAACGGTACCTGACGCGCCGCCGTCGGTGTGGCGCAACCCGTGGCATTTTCTGGCCTTCGGCTTTGGCTCCGGCACCTTGCCCAAAGCCCCAGGCACCTGGGGTTCGCTGGTGGCGCTGCCGTTTATTCCGCTGTGGCAGATGCTGCCCGACTGGGGCTACTGGCTGATGCTGGGCATCACCATGCTGTTCGGCTTCTGGCTGTGCGGCAAGGTGGCCGATGATTTGCGTGTGCACGACCACGAAGGCATCGTCTGGGACGAGATGGTCGGCATGTGGATCACCCTATGGCTGGTGCCCGAGGGCTGGGGGTGGTTACTGCTAGGCTTTGTGATGTTCCGGATTTTCGACATTCTCAAACCCTGGCCGATCCGCTGGATCGACCGGCATGTTCACGGCGGCGTCGGCATCATGCTCGACGACCTGCTGGCCGGCGTCTTCGCCTGGCTGGCCATGCAGTTGGTGGTGTGGGGGTGGGCCCAGCACTGGTTTGGCTAGTGGGGCCGTTTAGGGATGCACGGCGGCGCCTGAGGAAAACGGCTTATGCGTGGCATGTGGTTAGCGGTCGTCATCAGTGCCCAATTATTCTGCGCGCAATGGGCATCGGCAGCAGTACCGACGCAAATCCGCCTGGCCAGTGAAGTGTGGGCCGGGCATACCAATGCCGATGGCAGCGGCATTGCCTGGGATGTACTGCGCGCGGTGTTCGAGCCGGCCGGCATCAGCCTGAAGATTCACAGCGTGCCCTACACCCGCTCGGTGGGCCTGGTGCAACGCGGCGGTGCCGATGCGTGGGTGGGCTCGTACCTGAATGAAATCCAGGAAGGCGTGTTCTATCCCCGCTGGAACTACGACGCCGACGACATCACCGCGCTTAGCCTGGTCGATGCCCCGCCCATCAATTTGCAAAACGCCGGCAGCTTTCGCCTGGCCTGGGTACGCGGTTACGCCTACGAAAAATATCTGCCGCATTTGAACCACTACCAAGAAGTTTATCGGCGCGACGGTATCCTCTCGATGCTGGAAATGAAGCATGTCGATTTTTACCTCGATGCCCTGACTGAAGTGCAGGACGTGCTCAAAGAAGCCGACGACCCCACGCAGTTTCGCACCACCGAGTTGACCAAACTGCCGTTGTACCTTGGCTTTGCCGACACCCCCGATGGCCATGCGCTGGCACAGGTGTTCGACACGCGCATGGAGCAACTGGTGAAAGACGGCAGCTTGCGGCCGATATTCGAGCGTTGGCAGCAACCCTATCCCTTTGACTGAAACCCCACGCAATGAGCATGACGCTATGACAAAGCACAGGACGTACGCGCTGGTCGCCGGGCTGTTGAGCCTCTGGGCCATCGGTTCGGTTGGCGCCGCCGAACAGGTGATGGTGGTGGGGCTGTTTCCGGGCGCGGCAGTGATCAATGTCGATGGCGTTCGCAAACTGGTGAAAGTCGGCAATACCGGCCCCGACGGCGTAGTGGTGGTCAGTGCCGACAGCCGCAGCGCGGTATTGCGCGTCAACGGCGTGCAGCGCACCTATACGCTGGAACGTGAATACAGCCAGGGCTTTGCCGTCCCCACCAAGAACCAGGTGAGCATCGCCAAGGGCCTGGGTGGCCACTACTGGATTGCCGGTTCGGCCAACGGCCAGCAAGTGCAGTTTCTGGTGGATACCGGCGCCACCACCATCGCCATGAACGGCTCCCAGGCACAGCAGTTGGGCATCGACTACCGCGCCACCGGCAAACCCACGGTCGTCAGCACCGCCAGCGGAACCGCCGCTGCCTGGCGTGTGACGCTGGATAAAGTGAAGGTCGGCACCATTGAATTGTTGGGTGTGGAGGCTATGGTGCTGGACGGTCCGTCGCCCACCGAAGCCTTACTGGGCATGAGTTTTCTCAGCCGGGTACGCTGGCGAGAAGACCAGGGTGTGCTGATTCTGGAATCAAAAAACTAGCCCTATGACCTATTCGTTCAACCGTCGAACCTTTCTGCTCGCCGCCGCTGCGTTGCCCTTGCTGCCAGCGTGGGCTGCCACTGCCAGCGACCCGCTGCAGCGCCTCACGCAACTGGAAAGCAGTTTTGCCGGGCGCCTCGGGGTGGTTGCCCTGAACACCGGCAACGGCCAGGTGCTGAGTTTCCGTGGCGATGAGCGCTTCCCCCTGTGCAGCACCTTCAAGGCCATGCTGGCGGGCGCCATTTTGCAGCGCAGCACCCTGACGCCAGGCTTGCTGCAAAAGCGCATCACCTACCGAAAAAGCGACCTTGTGAGCCACTCGCCCATCAGCGAGCAGCATGTGCAAGACGGCATGACCGTCGCCGAGCTGTGCGCCGCCACCATTCAATACAGCGACAACGGCGCCGCCAACCTGCTGATGAAGCTGCTCGACGGCCCCGAGGGCGTCACCACCTTTGCCCGCTCCATTGGCGACCACCACTTTCGCCTGGAGCGCTGGGAAACCGAACTGAACACAGCCATCCCCGGTGACCTGCGCGACACCACCACGCCGCTGGCCATGGCCCATAGCCTGCAAAAGCTGGTGCTGGGTGAGGCGCTGCAACCGCCTGCGCGTCAGCAACTGCAAGACTGGCTACGTGGCAACACCACCGGTGGGGCGCGTATTCGTGCCGGCGTACCGGCCAGCTGGCAGGTGGGCGACAAGACCGGCACCGGCGACTACGGCACCACGAACGATGTGGCGGTGCTCTGGCCGGCGGGAAAACCACCTGTGGTGCTGGCGCTGTACCTGACGCAAAACGCCAAGGACGCTGCGCCGCGCAACGAAACCCTGGCCCAGGCCTCGCGCATCGTCGTGGACTGGCTCGGGTGAGCGGTTGACGGTGCCTTATAATTTTTACGTGTATGCATCGACTGCTTTGATCTTTATGGCCAGCAATTCAGGCTGACCGGGCTTTCAAACCTGCTGTTACAATGCCGCCCCCGTGCGATTAATCCGCCTTTTTATCAGGAGCATTCGGTGTCTGTCGTCTTCGTCGCCGCCTCCCAGCTGCCCACTCCCTTTGCCGTTTTCACCATGCATGGCTTTCTCGAAGAAGCCACCGGCCGTGAACATGTGGCACTGACCCTCGGTGATGTCGCCGATGGCGCGCCGGTGCTGGGTCGCCTGCATTCGGAATGCCTCACCGGTGATGCCCTGTTCAGCCTGCGCTGCGACTGCGGTTTTCAACTGGAAGCGGCCCTGGCCGCCATCGCCAAAGAAGGCCGTGGCGTGCTGCTGTACTTGCGCCAGGAAGGCCGCGGCATTGGCCTGATGAACAAGATCCGCGCCTACGAGCTGCAAGATGGTGGCGCCGATACGGTAGAAGCCAACGAGCGCCTGGGTTTTGCCGCTGACCAGCGTGATTACGCCATCTGCCTGCCGATGCTTAATCACCTGGGCATCACCTCGCTGAAGTTGATGACCAACAACCCGCGCAAACTCAAAGCGCTGGCCGACATGGGCATTCCGGTTGCCGAGCGCATGCCGCTGCAGATCGAGCACAACCCGCACAACAAATACTACCTGGCCACCAAGTCCGGCAAGCTGGGGCACTTGCTCGGCAACCAGCACCAGGGCGAGGCTGAGGAAAGTCTGTGACCCGTGCTGACGTGCGCAAGCGCCTGGGCCTTTTGTGGTGGCGGCAACTGGCGCTGACCCTGGCGCCGGTGTTTATCGTCAACCTGCTGTTCGGCGCCGGTAAAACCGTGTCGGTGCTGGCGATGCCGCTGTTTGTCGGGGGCCTGGCCTCGATGTTTGTCAGCCTGCCGCTGTTTTCCGCCTTCAAGCGCGGCCTGATCGCCACCGAACAAGCGCTCGACACCCCGGAAGAACCCGCCGCCTGGCTGGACCTGGCCGCCCGCCGGCGCCAGGCTTTCCTCGGTGCCGGTTTGCCGGCCTGGATTGCCGCCATCGCGGTGTTCGCAGGCTTGGAAGCCATTCCGCTGATTCTGCTCGCCGTGTCCAGTGTCGTACTGCTGGCCCTCTACCGTATTCCTCGCCAGCTCGGCTAATGCGCCTGCTGCTTGCCTGCCTGTTGGGTCTGCTGGCGTGGCCAGCGGCAGCGCAGTTGCGGGTGGTGACGCTGGCACCTTCGCTCTCTGAAATCATGCTGGAGCTCGATGCCGGCGATTTGCTCGTGGGCGTGCTCGACGGCGGCGAGCGGCCTCAGGCCCTGGCGCACCTGCCCTCGGTGGGGCGTTACGGCCAACTGGAAATGGAAGGGCTGCTGGCCCTCAAACCCGACCTGTTACTGCTCTGGCCCGACAGCATCAGCGCGGCGCAACGCCAGCAACTGATCGGTTTTGGCATTCCCCTGTACGAAGCAGAGCCCCATAGCCTGGAACAATTGGCCGAGCAATTTGCCGCCATCGGTGTGCGGGTTGGGCGGGCGGAGCAGGGGCGGATGCGCGCCGCTGAGTTTGGCCAGCGGCTGGCTGCGCTTAAACAACGGTTTCACCGCAGCAAGCCGTTGCCGGTGTTCTACCAGATCTGGAATTCGCCGCTGTACACCGTGGGCGGCGGGCAGATTATCAGTGATGCGCTCGGTGTCTGTGGGGCCAGGAATGTGTTTGCCGACCTGAGCCTGCCGGCGCCGCAGGTCAGCATTGAAGCCGTGTTGCAACGCGACCCCCATGTGATCGTTGGCGGCGATCAACCGCAATTGGACAGCTGGGCCCGTTGGCCGCAGCTCAAGGCCGTGCACCGCCAGCAATTGCTGGTGCTGCCGGATAAAGGCCTGGAGCGGCCGAGCTTGCAGATGCTCGATGCTACCGAGCGGCTGTGTGCCGCGCTCGCGCCGATGCGGTAGCGTTCAGTATGGGTTTCGACTGCGCCTCGCCTAGGCGGCCCCACCTTTCCTGCGGCCTGGCTCAAACCTCCACCGTCGTCCCCGCGAAGGCGGGGACCCAGAATGCAGCAGGGGAATGTGATCGCTGAGCAAGCCTGGATCCCCGCCTGCGCGGGGATGACGGTGGTCTGGATTAAATCGCCGGCGTCCACACAAAGCCGATGGTCGCGCTACGCCCTTGCTCGCGGTAGCCGTAGTTCTCGCCATCATGGCTGTACAGTGCGCGGCTGTAGTCTTTGTCCAGCAGGTTATCGACTTTGAATTCCAACTTCAGCTCGGCACTCGCCTGCCAACTGCTGCGCACGCCCAGCAGGCCGTAGCCGGCCAGTTCCTGGGTGTTGGCGACGTCGTTGTAGCTGCTGCTAACCGCCTGCCAGTTGGCGCCCAAGCCCAGCTTGCCGAAGGTGCGGTCGATATCCAGGTTCAGCGTACGCTTGGCGCGGCGCGGCAAGGCGTGGCCGGTGTCGCGGTCACGGGCGTCCAGCCAGTTGGCGGCGGCCGAGGCCTGCCAACCCAGCACCTCGCGCGCCAGGCTCAGCTCGATGCCCTGCAGGCGCGCCTGGTTGAGGTTCACCGTGCGGAAGGTGTCAGGGTTGTACTGGGTCGTGCTGATCAGGTCGCGCACTTTGTTGCGGTAAGCGGCCAGGCTCCAGCGGGTGCCCAGCTGCTCGCCGCGCAGTTGCAGTTCGTAGTTCTTCGAATGCTCCGGCGACAGGTCCGGGTTGCCGATGTAGCCCTGGCCGTCATTCGGCCAATACAGCTCGTTAAAGGCTGGCGCGCGGAAGCCTTCGCTGTAGGAGGCAATTAACGATGTCGAATCGCCCAGCGGCACGGTAATGGCGCCGTTCCAAGTGTTCTCGCTGCCGAACTGCTCGTTCTTGTCGTGGCGCAGCCCAAGCTCGGTGGAGAACCAGTCGCCCTGGAACCGATGCTGCACAAAGGCGGCCTGGTTCCAACGGGTCTGCTGGTCGTAGTTGGTGGTGCTGTGCAGCTCGTCTTCGTACCAGTCGGCGCCCAGCAACAGGCTGTGTTGCTCGGTCAGTTGCAGGGTGTTGAGCCAGTTGGCCGAGTCGCGGTAGGTGTTAAACACGCTGACCTCGTCGCTGAGCTTGTCCTCGGTTTTCTGCCGGCTCTCGCTGTGGCCCAGTTCCAGGCGGCTGTTCCATATGTCGGTGAGTTGCGCATCGATAAAGCTGCTGGCGCTGCTGAGGCTGAAGTCGGTGTACGGCTGCTGAGGGAAGACGTTGTAGTTCTCGTCGTAGCGACCGAACGGGTTGTCGTACTCGCTGCGCCCACGCTGGTCCAGCACGCTGACGCCGGCTTCCACCTGCTCGCTGAATCGATGGCTGAGGTTGAAGCTCAGCGCCTTGTTGCGATAGGCGTCGTGGTCGCTGTCCGAGGCGTAGGAGGGCCCGGTGCGGTCGATACCGGCGGTTTCATCCAGGCTGCCGTTGAGGCTGAACCGGGTGTTTTCATCGCCGCCGCTGAGGCCCATGCTGCGCTCAAACGTCTGGTTGCTGCCGGCGCTGATAGCCAGGCGCGGGTGCAGGCCGCTGCTGCCACGGCGGGTGAAAATCTGCACCACGCCGCCGATGGCATCGCTGCCGTACAGCGCCGAGCGCGAGCCGCGAATCACTTCAATGCGCTCGATCTGCTCGACGCTCAGGTACTGCAAGCTGGCGCCGCCGTCGGAGGCTGAACCGATGCGTTGGCCGTCCACCAGAATCAGGCTCTGGGTGTTGCTACTGCCGCGAATGAAGAGCGAAGTGTTGCTGCCGCGTCCGCCGTTCTGCACCAGTTGCACGCCGGGCACGCGGGTTAGCAGGTCGGTGATGGAGCTGGGTTGCAGGCGCTCGATATCGGCGCGGGTAAAAACGGTAGCGGCGGCGGTGGCCTGGTCGAGCGGTTCGGCAATACGGCCGGAGGTGATCACCATCTCTGGTAGTTTCAGCGAGTCGTCATTGCTTTGCGCCTGGGCCAGCAGCGGCAACAACAATGCCGGCAGGGCGATGTGGATGTACTTCATCGGGAGAATCCTCAAAAGAAAAATTTTGAGGAGGGCATAGGCAAGCACGGCGCATGGAGCGCACGCCTGTGCTTGATGGTGCTGCCCTCCGCAACACCAGTCGATTCCGCACAGGCCGGTCTCCGGGCTTTCGACCTTTTCAGGGCGCGTGAGAACGTAGCGAGCGAAGGTTTAGCAGGGCTAAACCGAGCGCAGTAGTTTTCACGCCACCTGCTCTTGCCGCGATCACCTTCCCAGGTAAACCCAGTGGTGTGTCGATCGGGCATGCAGCCAGGCTGCGGTCGATTACCGTTGCGGGGGCAGCGCCGGCATGGCTCTTGGAGCGCACCGGCTTCCCGTTTAACGCCAGGCTCTTTTGAGCCGGGCGCACCTGTTTGGATAAACGCCGCGCACCCTAACGGGGGCGGGGAGGTGGGTCAAGGGTTGTGGGGGCGTGCGGGTAGGGCGAATACGCCTAAGGCGTATCCGCCGTTTCGCTGGTATCGAGCAACGGCGTATGCCCGCGAGCGGGAATCCGCCCTACGCCGTCGTTTCGGCCTGGCCGAGCCGGCTGGCGGCTTTGTGCAGGTCCAACACCAACCGTTCAAGCGCTCGCGCCGCCATCTGGGTCTGGTCCGCGGCCTGGGCGCTTTGGCCGGCGCCCTGGCTGATGGTTTGCGCTTGCCGGTTGGCAGCCTGCGCCTGGTCGCGCTGGGATTGCATGGCGCGGCTGATCTGGCCGAGCTGCGCCTGCATGCCCGCCACTTCACTATGAATGCGCTGCAAGGCCTGATTGGCCATGCTTGCCTGTTGCACGCTGGTGCCGGCGCTGGCCTGGCATTGCTGCATGGAGCCGACGGCCTGCACCGCTTGCTGGCGCATGCTGTCCAGGCTCTGGGCGATGGCCTGGGTGGCTTCGCTGGTGCGCTGTGCCAGGTTGCGCACCTCCTCGGCAACCACGGCAAAGCCGCGCCCGGATTCGCCCGCACGCGCCGCTTCAATGGCCGCATTGAGGGCCAGCAGGTTGGTCTGGTCGGCGATGCCGCGAATGGTGTCGCTGATGGTTTGCACGGCCAGGGTGTGCTGGTTCAGGCCTTCGATGGTGGCCGTGGCGTCGGTGACCAACTGGGCCAGACGATTTATTTCGGCGGTGGTCTGCTGCACCACTCGCGCGCCTTCGTCGGCCAGTTGCAGTGCCTGCTGCGAGGCCTGTTCACTGCCCAGAATATGCTCGGTCATGGCGCTGATGCTGTGGCTGACGCCTTCGGTGGCTTCGGCGGTAGCCTGGGCGGCGCTGTTCTGTTGGTTGGCGCATTGGCTGACGGTGCCGGAGGTGTGGTTCAGCGCCGCGCTAGTGTGATTGAGGGCGCTGCCGGCAGAGACGATGCTCTGCATGGTGTCGTCCATCTTGTCGACGAAGCTGTTGACCCAGCCGGCCAGCGAACCGGTTTCATCGGCCTGCAAGCGCTCGGCGCTGAAGCGGTTGCTTAATGGCGCACCGCATTCGGCGGTGTCGAGGAAGAAGTCGCACAGCGCCTGCAACTTCTGGCTGCGCGGGCGCAGGCTGAAGTACCAGAAGCTCAGCAGCACCAACGGGGAACTAGCGGCCATGGCCCAGGCCAGTTGCTCGCCCGTCCAGTCCAGCCCCTGGTGCGCGCCAGCCAGCAGCGCGGCGGCGCCGGCCACATTCACCAGCAAGGCTTTGAGCAGGGTGTAGCTGAGGCTGCGCTGGCGGTACACCTCTTCCAGGTCGCCTTCGCACATCATGCCCCAGGTGTCGGGGGAGCCCGGCAGGTTGAGGGTCAGGCCGGCGCCCACCACCGGCACGCGGCGGTAATCCGGGTAGCCGGGGTAGAGCACAAACAGGTTGCTGCCGCAGCGCATGGTTTCCCGCACGCCGGGGTGCAGTTCTTTGGTGGCCGGGTCGGTAAAGCGCAGTTCGAATTCGGTGTGCTGGCGCACGCGTACGGTACCGAAGGGCGTGTGCACGCCGTCCTTGAGGTTTTCGCCGGCGGTGAAGGTGCTGTCTTCAAAGCGCGAACGCGACAGCGCCGTGCCGGGGGCAATGGCGGGGTCGTACACCGACTTGATCATAAAGAGGTAGTTGTCGCCCGAGTCGCGGTACACGTGGCCGGCTTCACGCTGGATCAGGTCGCTCATCACGTCATTGGGGATGCGTGCGCACAGGCAGCCTACGGTTTTCCCGGCGACCACCAGCGGCTGATGGAACATGAGCGTGACGGCGTCGTGGAAGCGCGAGGTGGTGGCGCCCAGCTCGCGGGTCACGTCGTCGCGGTACGGGCCCAGCAGAAACGGCTTCAGCAGGCCGCTGGCCAGTGCCTTGTCATCGTGGCGCTGGCCGATTCGCGCGCCGTGGGTGGAAGCCAGAACCTTGCCGCTTACGTCCACCACGAACAGTTCCGACACCTCGTGCATGGGCTCGGCGATGCTCTGGAGTTGCGCGGGGTCCAGGCGTGGCCATTGGTCACTGAGGGTGCTGGCGACCTGATGCAGTTGTTGCCAGTGCTGGTGCGTCCAGCCCAGCAGCAGCTGCGCACGGGTGTGGGCCATGCCGGTAAAGGTTTTTTCCAGGCGGGCCGCTTGGCTGCGGTTGATAAGGCTGGCCCAGCGCAGGGCCCATTTATTGTGCGTGCCGAACCACGGCAACCAGCGCTTTTCCTGGCCGTTCAAGGCCATTTGATGACTTTTAAGCTGCATATCCGTGCTCGCAAAGGGCTGTGCGTGGCCTAGCGTGAGGGGCGGATATTGCAAAAAGGAGACCGTTTCTCCTCGGTACTGGCACGTTAATGGCGCGATGACGCAATTTGCCAGGTTGATGTCGCTTTTCTAATTGGAACGGGCGTTCTGCGCGCAGCCGTTTCGCGGGGGGCTGTTTTTTCGCGGTTGTCGATGCTCCGTTGTGGTGCGCTACTGAACGAAAAGCGATGTAGGGATTTTCCTTGGCGTTGCGTCAAGTCAAGAACCGCTTTGTCGCAGGTACCTAGACTGGCCGCCCATGCTCCTCTCGGACCGCCGCCATGCTTGAAGCCATTCACTGGGATGCCGACCTCATTCGCCGCTACGACCACCCCGGTCCGCGCTACACCTCTTACCCCACCGCCTTGCAGTTCAGCGACAAGGTCGCCGGCAATGCCTTGGTGCACGCTCTGGCCGAAAGTCGCAAAGCGCTGCGGCCGCTGTCGGTATACGTGCACGTGCCGTTCTGCGCCAACATTTGCTACTACTGCGGCTGCAACAAAGTCATCACCAAAGACCGCGGCCGCGCCGTGCCCTACCTGCAGCGCCTGCATGAAGAAATCAGCCGCATCGCCAGCCAGCTCGATCGTCGCCAGGTGGTGGAGCAGCTGCATTTCGGCGGCGGTACGCCCACCTTTCTGGGCCACACCGAACTGCGCGAGCTGATGCGTCAGCTGCGGGAAAACTTCACCCTGCTTGACGGCGACAGCGGCGACTACGGTATCGAGATCGACCCCCGCGAAGCCGACTGGTCGACCATGGGCCTGCTCCGTGAGCTGGGCTTCAACCGCGTCAGCCTGGGCGTGCAGGACCTCGATCCGCAGGTGCAGCAAGCGGTTAACCGCCTGCAAAGTTTCGAGCAGACCCGCGCCATCGTCGAGGCGGCCTGGACCTTGCAATTTCGCTCGGTAAACATCGACCTGATCTACGGCCTGCCCAAGCAAACTCCCGACCGGTTTGCCCAAACCGTGGAAAAAGTCATCGAGCTGCAGCCTGATCGTCTGTCGTTGTTCAACTACGCGCACCTGCCGGAACGTTTTATGCCGCAGCGGCGCATCAGTGCCGAGGACCTGCCAAGCCCGGTGGCCAAGCTGGAAATGCTCCAGCGCAGCATCGAACAACTGACCGACGCCGGTTACGTGTACATCGGCATGGACCACTTTGCCCTGCCCGACGACGAGTTGGCTGTGGCGCAGGAAGACGGCATGCTGCGGCGCAACTTCCAGGGGTACACCACCCACGGCCACTGCGATCTGGTGGGCCTTGGGGTATCGGCCATCAGCCAGCTGGGCGACTTGTACTGCCAGAACAGCAGCGACTTGTCGCGTTATATCGCCGCCATCGACGAAGGGCATTCGGCAGTGGAGCGCGGGCTGCTGTGCAACGAAGATGACCGCATTCGCCGCGCCGTGATCCAGCACCTTATCTGTGCCTTTAGGCTGGATTTCAGCCTGATCGAGAGCACCTTCAACATCGAGTTTCGCGGCTACTTCTCCGAAGTTTGGCCGCAGTTGCAGCAGTTCGCCCGCGACGGTTTGATCAGCCTGAATGACAAAGGCATTGAGGTATTGCCCGCCGGGCGGCTGCTGGTGCGTTCGGTATGCATGCTGTTTGACCACTACCTCAGCGAGCAGAACAGCCAGCGTTTTTCCCGGGTGATCTAAACCGTAGAAACAAAAAGGCCGGTCAAGTGACCGGCCTTTTTGTTCGAGCAGAACGCTTACGCGGTGATGGTCGGCGCCAGGCTGAGCGGTGTCAGCAGGGCCAGTCGTTCATTGATGGCCGCCTCGATACCCGCCGCATCCAGCCCGCATTCAGCCAGCATGGTGGCAGGCTTGGCGTGTTCCACGTAGACATCCGGCAAGCCCAGGTGCAGCAGCGGCTTGAGCAAACTCTCGCGGGTCAGGAACTCACTGACCGCGCTGCCAGCGCCGCCCATGATGGCGTTTTCCTCGATGGTCACCAGCAGGCCATGCTCGGCGGCCATCTGGCGAATCAGCGCTTCGTCCAGCGGTTTGACGAAACGCATATCCACCACCGTGGCATCGAGCTTTTCGGCGACCAGCAGGGCGTCGGCCAATTGCACGCCAAACACCAGCATCGCCACGCCCTGGCCTTTGCGACGCACCACGCCTTTACCGATCTCCAGCGGCACCAACGCTTCGTCGATGCTGGCATTGGGGCCGGAACCGCGTGGATAACGCACCGCCGCCGGGCCGTTGAACAGGTAACCGGTGGTCAGCATGCGGCGCAGCTCGTTTTCATCGCTCGGCGCCATTACCACGATGCCCGGGATGCAGCGCAGGTAAGACAAATCGAAGCTGCCGGCGTGAGTCGGGCCGTCTTCGCCCACCAGACCGGCACGGTCGATGGCGAACAACACATCAAGGTGCTGCACCGCCACGTCGTGAATCAGTTGGTCGTAGCCGCGCTGCAAAAAGGTGGAGTAAATCGCCACCACCGGCTTGGCCCCTTCGCAGGCCATACCGGCCGCCAGGGTGACTGCGTGCTGCTCGGCAATCGCCACATCGAAATAGCGTTTCGGGAAGCGCTCGCTAAACGCCACCAGGTCGGAGCCTTCTTTCATCGCCGGGGTAATGCCCATCAGCCGCGCATCGGCCTCAGCCATGTCGCACAGCCACTGGCCAAACACCGCCGAGTATTTCGGCCCGCTCGGTTTTTTCGGCACCGCCGGAGCGTTTACCGGTTCCAACTTGGTAATGGCGTGGTAACCAATCGGGTCCAGCTCGGCCGGAGCGAAGCCTTTGCCTTTCTTGGTAATCACATGCAGAAACTGCGGACCTTCCAGCTCGCGCATATTGCGCAAGGTGGTGATCAGCGTGGGTAGGTCGTGGCCATCGATGGGGCCGATATAGTTCCAGCCCAGCTCTTCGAACAAGGTGCCCGATACCAGCATGCCCTTGGCGTGTTCTTCGGTTTTACGGGCAATTTCCCAGGCGCCTGGCAGGCGCGACAGCACCTTTTTGCTGCCTTCGCGCATATTGGCGTAGGTGCGGCTGGAAAGAATCTTGGCCAGGTGATTGGACAGACCGCCGACGTTTTTGGAGATCGACATGTCGTTGTCGTTAAGCACGACAAGCATATTGGCCTTGACGTCGGAAGCGTGGTTCAACGCCTCGAAAGCCATGCCTGCGGTCAGCGCGCCATCACCGATCACTGCCACCGACTTGCGCTTGCTGCCTTGCAACTGAGCGGCGATCGCCATGCCCAGCGCGGCGCTGATGGAGGTGCTGGAATGGCCGACGCCAAAGGTGTCGTACTCACTCTCGCTGCGACGCGGAAAGGCGGCGATGCCGTCTTTCTGCCGCAGGGTGTGCATAAGCTCGCGACGGCCCGTGAGGATCTTGTGCGGGTAGGCCTGATGGCCCACGTCCCACACCAGGCGGTCATCCGGCGTGTCGAAGACATAGTGCAGGGCGATAGTCAGCTCGATGACACCCAGGCCGGCACCGAAGTGCCCACCGGTCTTGCCAACGGTATAGAGCAGCTCCTGGCGCAGCTCGTCAGCGAGGATTTCCAGCTCGGCCTCGCCCAGACGACGCAGACCAACAGGCGTCTCTGCACGGTCGAGCAGCGGCGTAGCGGGGCGTTCGCGGGGGAACTCGTGAAACGTCGTGGGCATCAGGCAATCGTTATAGGTATAAAAGATGGCGCAGTTTACCTGATGAAGTAGGGATTTTCGTAGGGTGCGCGTGACGCGCTCGGGCAAATACCGATGTCCGGAGGGTTTGTGGGGGATTTCCTTCTCTGTTCCTTGCCTTAGAGATGAGGTGATCTGCATTGGCGCGTGTGCTGAACGTTTTGTTTCGCGCCTTACGCGCGAGTTTCTTTTTCCAGTCGATGAAAAAGAAACCAAAAAATCTTGCCCCCACCTTGGGTTTTCACTGCGTGAAAACTTCCCTCGTTCCATCGCCGCTCCGGGGGCACGCCACGACGGGGCGTCCCTGGCCCATCGTGCCTCTCGCGGCATCCATGCCGCTCAACCCCCTACGCGACGACTCCACTCGGCCTGCGCTCAAGGGGCGGGTAGATCAAAAGCCAGATCAAGTGCCCCTCACCCCAGCCCTCTCCCGCACGCGGGAGAGGGGGCAGACCGGAGTGAGGCGGCTGGCATACGTCACCCCTCGCCCGCTTGCGGGAGAGGGGCCGGGGGAGAGGGGCAGTTGACCTTGATCCGGCTTGTGATCTACCGCTTGTGATCCACCCGCCCCTTGAGCGCAGGCCGAGTGGAGTCGTTGCGTAAGGGTTTGTAGCGGCCGGGAGCCGCGCAGAGGGATGAGGGCCATGGATGGCCCTTCAGCCCGGCCCCTGGAGCGACGACGTAGCGAGGGGACCCGAAGCGCAGCGTAGGGCCCAGGTAGGGGCAAGATTTTTTGGTTTCTTTTTTATGGTGCGGCATTCCGACGGCTGGAAAAAGAAACTCGCGCGTAAGGCGCGAAACAAAACGTCCAGCCCACGCGCCAATGAATACCTACACAATCCCAGCGCGCGGATAGTGTCTCCCCAAAAACTCCAGAAGCAACTCATTAACCCGCCCAGCCCGCTCATTCTGAATCCAATGCCCACACTCACTCAGCACATGGGACTCCAGCCTGGGCACCAGCTCCCCCATCTTCTTCACCGTATAAGCCTCCAACTTGCCCACCGGATCATCCTCGCCCAGCAAAAACAACGTCGGCTGCAACACCTGCCGCCCTGCGAGAAACTCCGTGCTCTGCCAGTTCACCTCGAAATTGCGATACCAATTCAGCGGCCCATGAAACCCATGCTTGTTCAGCGTGCGCAGGTACACGGCAAAGTCCTGCTCGTTGCACCACTCAGGATAGGTCGTCGGCACGTCCAGCCCCGCGAGAAACTGCGCATCCGCCGGTTTGGGATGCAGGAACACATCGCTATTGCCGCCAATCAACAACCGCATGCTGCGCTCGATATCCGCGTTCAACTCGGCCTCGGCAACCCCCGGCTCCTGGAAGTACACGATGTAGTTGAACCGCCCCACATTGGCTTCGCGCATGATGTCGATGGCCGGCCGCTTGGGCCGTCCGCCGAAGGGTACCGACATCGCGCCCAGCACGCTCACCCGCTCGGGCTCCAGCAAGCCCAGGTGCCAGGCCACCGGCGCGCCCCAGTCATGGCCGATCATGCAGACATCGGTATGCCCCAGCGCATCCATGGCGCCTTGAATGTCCGCGCACAGGGTCAGTATCTGGTAAGCCGCCACGTCTTCCGGCGCGCTGCTGTCGCCGTAGCCGCGCATTTCCGGCGCGTACACGCGATACCCGGCCTCGGCCAGCGCGGTCATCTGGCTGCGCCAGGAGTACCAGCATTCCGGAAAACCGTGCAGTAGCCACACCGGCCTGCCGCTGTCAGGGCCGGCGCTGTAAATACTCAAGGTGATGCCGTTGACGTCGAGGAGTTGCTGTTGGAAGGCTGTCATTGGGGTCACCAGGTATCCACGAAAGAACGTTTTTTGCCGTCACGCTTGGGCGCGCGCGGCGCGGCGTTGAAGCCTCGGACCAGCCAGCTGCGGGTTTCTATTGGATCTATCACAGCGTCGATTTCCAGGAAGCTGGCCATGTTGATGCCTTTGCCGTTCTGGTAGGCCTTGGCCACCAGTTTGTCGAACAGCGCCTGGCGCTCGGCCGGGTCTTCAAGTGCTGCCAGCTCTTTGGAAAAGCCCAGACGCACCGCACCTTCCAGCCCCATGGCGCCAAATTCGGCGCTGGGCCAGGCGATGGTGAACAGCGGCGAATGGAAGCTGCCGGCAGCCATGGCCTGGGCGCCGAGGCCGTAGCCTTTGCGCAGCACCACGGTAAAGAACGGCACGCTGAGGCTGGCGGCGGTGACGAACATGCGCGACACATGGCGCACGGTCGCCTGCTTTTCGGCGTCCGGGCCGACCATAAAACCGGGGGTGTCGCACAGCGATACCAGCGGAATATCGAAGGCATCACACAGCTGCATAAAACGCGCGGCCTTGTCGCCGGCCACGGCGTCGATGGCGCCGCCCAGGTGCGCGGGGTTGTTGGCGATCAGGCCGAACGGTTGGCCTTCGATGCGAATAAACGCGGTGATCAAACCGGGCGCAAAGCGGCGGCGCAACTCCAGCACCGAGTCCTGGTCGGCCAGGGTGGCGATCACCTGGCGGATGTCGTACACCCGCAGGCGATTTTCCGGGATCAGTTGGCGCAGTTCGCGCTGGTCGGCGCACTGCCAGGCACTGAGCGGGCCCTGGAAGTAAGACAGGTATCGCTTGGCGGCGGCAACGGCTTCGGCTTCGTCAGCCACTTCCACGTCGATTACGCCGTTGGGGCCCTGCACGCTCACCGGGCCGACCTGCTCCGGGGTAAAGGTGCCCAGCCCGCCGCCTTCGATCATCGCCGGCCCGGCCATGCCGATGCTGGCGTTCGCTGTGGCAATAATTACATCGCAGCAACCGAGCAGCGCTGCGTTACCAGCGAAGCAGCGCCCGGACACCACGCCCACCAGCGGCACCAACCCGGAAAGCTTGGCCATGCCGATAAACGTGTGGCAGTCCAAGCCAGCGACGCCAACGAAGTCGCTATCGCCGGGGCGGCCACCGCCGCCTTCGGCAAACAGCACCAGCGGCAGGCGCCATTGTTCGGCCAGTTGCAGCATGCGGTCGGTTTTCTTGTGGTTCATCGCCCCCTGGGTGCCGGCGAATACCGTGTAGTCGTACGAGATGGCCATGCAGCGCGCACGCTCGGCGCCAAACTGCTCGGCGTTGACCGTGCCAATGCCGCTGACCAGGCCATCAGCCGGGCTTTGCACGATCAGATCTTCCACCGAATTACGTCGGCGCCGCGCCGCCAGTGCCAGGGCGCCGTATTCGATAAAGCTGTCGGCATCGAGCAGGTCATCGAGGTTTTCGCGGGCGGTGCGCTGGCCGGTTTTGCGCCGCTTGGCCACGGCCTGCGGGCGGCGTTCGTCGCGGGTCAGGGCGTTGCGTTCGAGCACCTCGGCAAGGTCGGCGCGGATATGGTCCAGGTCGATGCTTTCTTCGCTGTGTTGATGCTGCTGTGCCACTTCGGCGGGCTGAATAAACAGCAGCGGCTGGGCGGCAAACAGGTTGTCGCCCGGGCCTACGGCCAGGCTGTGAACAATGCCGCTGTGGGCCGCCTTGACCACAAACTCCATCTTCATCGCTTCCAGCACGGCAATACTCTGGCCGACCGCCACCGCATCGCCTACCTGCACATCAACGCTGACCACCACGCCGGCGCTCGGTGCTTGCAGGGCGATGCAGCCGACTGGCGTGTCGGCATGTTGCTGCTGTTGTGCGGCGCCGGCGGCCTGCGGGAAGAACAAATGGCGGTGTGCCTGCTCCTGCGGGGCGAGCAATTGGCCGATCTGCTCTTCGACAAAGCGAGTGGTGACCTGATTGTTCTGCACCTGTGGGTGGCGCAGCAGGTTCTGCAGAAAATGGATATTGCTCGCCACACCCTCCAGGCGGAATTCGCACAGGGCACGGTAGGCGCGGCGCAGCACGCCGGGGAAGTCGTCGTTGGCCTGCACGATCAGCTTGGCCAGCAGCGAGTCATAACTGCTGCTGGTGGCATAGCCGCTGTAACCGCAGCCATCCACGCGAATACCAGCGCCGCTTGGCGGCTCGTAGGCGCTGAGCAAGCCGGCAGCGGGCTGTACGCTGCCATCGGCGTTCATGCTTTCCAGGTTGACCCGCAGCTGCACGGCAAAACCACGGGGCGCCGCAATCTGTTCCTGCTGCAAACCCAGCTCGACCAAGCTGGCGCCGCCGGCTACGCGCAATTGCGCCTGCACCAGATCAATGCCGGTGACCGCTTCGGTCACGGTGTGCTCCACCTGCAAACGGGGGTTGGCTTCCATAAACACGAAGTCGCCGTTATCCACATCCAGCAAAAACTCGAAGGTGCCCAGTGTGCGGTAGCCCACGGCACTGGCCAGCTTCAGTGCGGCGGCGAACATGGCCTCGCGCACGGTCGGGTCGAGGTTGGGGCTGGGGGCAATTTCCACCAGTTTCTGATTACGCCGTTGCAGGGTGCAGTCGCGCTCCCACAGGTGCACCACCTGCTCGCCATCGCCGAGCACCTGCACTTCGATATGCCGGGCGTTGCGGATCAGCCGCTCCACATACAGGTCGCCATTGCCAAAGGCCGCCATGGCTTCGGACTGGCAACGGGCGTAGGCCTGGGCCACGTCTTCGGCGGCAAACACCGCGCGCATGCCACGGCCACCGCCGCCGGCCAGGGCTTTGATCATCATGGCGCCGCCATCAAGCTCGGCCATGAACGACTGGGCGCGAGCCAGGCTGGTGGGCTGGTTGGTGCCTGCGGTCAACGGCACGCCGCAGCGCATGGCCAGGGTGCGCGCCTGGGTTTTGTCGCCGAACTGTTCCAACACATCGGCGCTGGGTCCGACGAAAATCAGCCCGGCGCTTTTGCACCGGCGCGCGAATTCGGCGTTTTCCGCCAGAAAGCCGTAACCGGGGTGCACCGCATCGCAGCCCTGGGCCTGGGCGATGGCGATCAGTTGGTCCATATCCAGATAGGCGCTTACGCCACGGCCCTTGAGGCCCACCGCCACATCAGCCTTGCGTGTGTGCAGGGCGGCTGCTTCATCTTCGGCAAACACTGCCACGCTGCGCATATCCAGTTCGGCGGCGGCACGGGCGATACGGATGGCGATTTCGCCACGGTTGGCGATAAGCAGATTGCGGATGGGCATGGGTGCTCCCTGGTTTTTCTTGATGTTATGGCGGGCCGATCAGGGAGTAGAGCTTAGGCGGCCCAGAGCAGCCAGCGGAAGCTTGCTGGCTGGGGCGAATGGCGGCAAAGAGGTGAGGGTGATGATGGGGGTAGATGCAACAGCTCGAGGCTGAAGCCTCGAGCTTTTTGACGTTTGAATCAGCTGCGGCGCTCGACGATATACCGCGCCAGATCGCGCAACGGCTCAGCCGCTTCACCAAAGGGGCGCAAGGCATGCAGCGCCAGGTCGCGCAATTCCAAGGCATAGGCCTTGGCCGCGTCCAGCCCAAGCAAGGCCGGGTACGTGGGTTTGTGGTTGGCTTCGTCTTTACCCTGGGTTTTGCCCAGCGTGGCCGTGTCGCTCTCCACGTCGAGAATATCGTCCTGCACCTGGAAGGCCAGGCCCACGGCCTGGGCATATTCCTGCAGGGCGCGCAGGCTCAGGCTGTCGGCTTCGCCACTGGCCAGGGCGCCCAAGCGCACGCTGGCTTCAATCAGGGCGCCGGTCTTGTGCCGGTGCATGATTTCCAGTGCGCCCTGGTCCAGCCATTGGCCGACCGAGCCGAGGTCGATGGCTTGGCCCCCTACCATTCCGGCAGGACCCGCGGCTTTGCCCAGGGTGCTGATCATGTCCAGGCGCACCTCGGCCGGCAGCGGATTGCGCACGGTGTCGGCAAGCACTTCGAAAGCCAGGCTTTGCAGACCGTCACCGGCAAGGATGGCGCTGGCTTCGTCGAAAGCCTTGTGAGTGGTCGGCTGGCCGCGGCGCAGGTCGTCATCGTCCATGGCCGGCAGGTCGTCGTGCACCAGGGAGTAGGCGTGAATCAGCTCTACGGCGCAGGCGGCGGCGTCGGCGCGCTCCGGGTTGCCGCCCAAGGCTTCACAGGCGGCGTAAACCAGCAATGGGCGCACGCGCTTGCCGCCGTTGATGACGCTGTAGCGCATGGCCTGATAAATAAGGGCGAGTTCGGGGCGTGGGGCGTGAAACAGTTCGTCCAGCTTGCTATCAACGCGGGTCTGACAGGTTTTCTGGTACGCCGCGATCATGCTTGTTCGTCCGCGTCGAAGGGGGCTTCCTCCAGCTCGCCATCGCGCTCCAGCAGAATCTGCACTTTCTGTTCAGCCTGGGCCAGGGCGCCCTGGCAGTCGCGGGTCAGGCGAATGCCCTGTTCGAAAGCAGTGAGGGAGTCCTCAAGCGACAGCTCGCCGTTCTCCAAGCGCTCGACCAGGGTCTGCAGCTCGGCAAGGGATTGTTCAAAATCGACGGCGGCTTTTTTGCGGGCCATGGGCAGGGTCTCGGCAGGTTGGAACGGGCGCGAGGCTAGCAGAGCAGGGCGAGGGGGGCAAACCGCATGCAGTTGTCTGAAGGCGCCTTAGCTTGCAGACTGTCGGCCACTGCCCCAGGCCCATGCCGCGATGAATATCGATACCCGCATCAAATTCCGCCATCTGGTGTGCTTCCTTGAGGTAGCACGTCAGGGCACCTTGGCGCGTGCGGCGGACAAGCTGGCCGTCAGCCAGCCGGCAATTTCCAAAACCCTTAAAGAGCTTGAAGAACTGCTCGGCGCAACCTTGTTCGAACGCAGCAAAACTGGCGTGGCGCTTACCGACGCCGGCGTTGCCTTTATGCGTTATGCCGGCCCTTGCGTGCAGGCGCTGCGTGATGGCGTGAACAGCTTGCGCAGCGGCGAGCATGAGTCCGGTGCGGTGCGCCTGGGTGTGCTGTCCACGGTGGAGAGTCTGCTGGTTCCCGAGGTGGTACGCCGTCTGCACGAGCGTCATCCGGCGCTGGTGGCCAGCGTGGTGACCGGGCCCAGCGCTTATTTATTGTCGCAGTTGCATGTGGGCGAGTTGGACCTGGTGGTCGGCCGCATGACCGACAGCCCGCAAATCCAAGGCCTGACGTTTGAGCATTTGTATAGCGAGTCGATGACCCTGGTGGTTCGCGCCGGCCATCCGCTGCTGGCCGTGGCGCAGGCTCAGCAATTGTTGCAGGACTACCCGCTGGTGCTGCCGCTGGCCGGCACCACCATCCGCAAATATGCCGACGCGCTGTTTGTTCAATGCGGCATTGCCCAGCCGCGCCAGCGCCTGGAAACCCTGTCGCTCACACTCAGCCGTCGTTATGTGCAAAGCAGCGACGCGGTGTGGATTGCACCCTTTGATGCTGTGCAGTTGGACCTGGCCAATGGCGACCTGGCCGAGTTGCAACTGGGCATCAAGGAGCCGGGGGGCTCGGTGGGGATATGCAGCAATGCGGCGTTGCCGCTTTCGCTCGCTGCGCATTGGAGTGTCGAGGTACTGCGCGAAGTAGGGCAGGCGTATCGCGAAGGCCGATTTCCGTAAAGGGTTATCCATAACTATTTGGTTATGGATGGCGGGCTAATTTTCAGTTTTCGCTACAGCGTTGTGTAAGCAGACTGCGCCTCTGTTCGCCCGATAAATCCAAAAAAAGGAGAACGACATGTCTGATGCAGACAGCAGTCGCTTCGTCATCCGTGATCGTAACTGGCACCCCAAAGCCCTGACGCCTGATTACAAAACCTCCATTCCCCGTTCGCCGCGCCAAGCGCTGGTGAGCATTCCGCAGTCCGTTTCGGAAACCACCGGCCCGGATTTCTCGCACCTGAAGCTGGGCCAGTACGACAACGATCTGTTGCTCAACTTCAACAACGGCGGGTTGCCGGTGGGCGAGCGCATCATCGTCGCCGGCCGTGTGTGTGACCAATACGGCAAGCCGATTCCCCACACGCTGGTGGAAATGTGGCAAGCCAACGCCGGTGGCCGTTATCGCCACAAGAATGACCGCTACCTGGCGCCGCTAGACCCCAACTTCGGCGGCGTCGGCCGTGCCCTCACCGATCGTGACGGTTACTACAGCTTCCGCACCATCAAGCCCGGCCCGTACCCATGGCGTAACGGCCCGAACGATTGGCGTCCGGCGCATATCCATTTCTCCATCAGTGGCCCGTCGATCTCCACGCGCCTGATCACCCAGCTGTATTTCGAAGGCGACCCGCTGATTCCGATGTGCCCCATCGTTAAATCCATCGCCAACCCGGAAGCGGTGCAAAGCCTGATTGCCAAGCTGGATATGAGCGCGGCCAATCCGATGGATTGCCTGGCTTATCGGTTCGACATTGTTCTGCGTGGTCAGCGCAGAACTCATTTTGAAAACCGCTAAGAACCTGCCCGTAGGCTGCTGCGCGTCGGCCATCCGGCGTTAAGAATGGTTTCGGAATGCTCATTGGCTACAGCCAACTCCGCTTCCTCAACCATTTTTGCCTTGGCTGGCTCTAGCTCGCGAGCCTACAAGCACGTTCTAGGAGTGACCTATGCCAATCGAATTACTTAAAGAAACCCCCTCGCAAACCGCCGGCCCTTATGTGCATATCGGCCTGGCGCTAAGCGCTGCCGGCAACCCGCCCCGTGACCAGGAGATCTGGAACGAGATGGCCAAACCCGGCGCGCCGGGCGAGCACATTCTGCTGCTGGGCAATGTGTATGACGGCAATGGCCATCTGGTGCGCGACTCCTTTCTGGAGTTCTGGCAGGCCAACCACGAAGGCCAGTACGACGCCGATTTCAATCTGGAAAAGCCGTTCAACAGCTTCGGCCGTACCGCCACCACGTTTGATGCCGGTGAGTGGACGCTGCATACCATCAAGCCCGGTGTGGTGAAAAACGCCGCTGGCGTGCTGATGGCGCCACATATCAACGTGTCGCTGTTTGCCCGTGGCATCAACATTCACCTGCATACCCGCCTGTACTTTGATGATGAGGCCCAGGCCAACAAAGCCTGCCCGGTGTTGAACCTGATCGAGCAGCCGCAACGGCGTGAAACCCTCGTGGCTACGCGCTGCGAGGTTGACGGCAAGCTGGCTTACCGCTTCGATATTCGTATCCAGGGCGAGGGCGAGACCGTTTTCTTTGACTTCTAAGCAAGACGCAGAAGGCCTGGTCGAACCGGTCGACCAGCGCATTCACCGGCGCTTCAACGATGCACTCGAGGCCCGCGGTTACCGGGCCGACAGCGCGCAACAGGCCGCTATCGACACCCTCGCCAACTGGCTCGACGCCTGGTTGGTGGGGCGTCGTGGCTGGCTGCGCAAACCCGTGGCCGGGATTTACCTGTGGGGTGGCGTGGGGCGTGGCAAAAGTTTTGTGATGGATACCTTCTTTGCTGCCGCGCCGGTGCAGGCCAAACGCCGGGTGCATTTCCATGCATTTTTGCAGGAAGTGCAGCAGCGCATGGGCGCCTTCACCGGGCAGAACGAGCCGCTGGTGCGGGTAGCCCGTGAGGTAGCGCAAGAGGCGCGTTTGCTCTGTTTCGATGAATTCCATGTGCACGACATTGCCGATGCCATGCTGCTCGGCCGTCTGCTCAAGGTGCTGGTGGACGAAGGCGTGGGGCTGGTGTGCACCTCCAATTATGCGCCCGCCAACCTGTGCCCTAACCCGCTGTACCGCGACCGCTTCAAACCGGCCATCGATCTTCTCGAATCGCGCTTCACCGTGCTCAATCTGGATGCCGGCGAAGACTACCGCGAGCGTGCCGGCGCGCAGGAAGCCTGGGGGTTTTACGCCTGGCCGCTGTGCCCGCCGATGGCAGACTGGCTGCACCAGCAGCTGGCGTTTACCGAGGCGGTGGAGCGCGACGTGGTGCTGGAGGTCAATCATCACCCGCTGAGGGTGCTCGCCCGCGAAGGCACGCGCGCCTTGCTGGATTTTGACGAACTGTGCCGCCATCCGCATTCCAGCGCCGATTTTCTCTGGCTGTGTCAGCGCTTTCGGCACATTGCCATTTACGGTGTGCCGCGCCTGGATAGCGAAGGCATCGATGTGCAGCAGCGCATTCTCAACTTCGTCGATATTGCCTACGACAGTGGCGTGTATTTGCTGCTGGGTTGCGAGGCCGAGTTGGATGAGGTGTGCCGACCGGGTTCGCACCTGGACTTTGTGCGTACACGCAGTCGCTTGCGCCAGCTCACGACTCAGGTGTTTGCCTGTGAGTAATTGAGCCGGCCTGCCGACGTGCGGATAGCACGGCGGTGGCAGGGCTCGGACAGGTAGAAGGAAACACAGCAACGCATTTCCAAGAGAGCGCCTTGTGGGCGCGCCCTTACTGCGGCCGGTTACGGCAGCGGGGCGGCCAAGGTAGGCGCCATGCCCGAGAGGGTCAATTGCGATTATCGAACTTCGGTTCGATAATCGGCCATACCGAGCCGTGCACGAGACAATAACAAGATGACTGACGAAGCCCGTATCACCCTGCCACCGCTGGCGCCGCCGATTATTGCCTCGCCGGCCAAACGCATCGAAGCCTTCACGGGCGATCCCAACTTCATGACTTCGCTGGCCCGTGGGCTGGCGGTGATTCATGCCTTTCAGGAGCGCAAACGCCACCTGACCATCGCGCAGATCAGCCACCGCACCGAAATCCCACGTGCCGCCGTGCGCCGCTGCCTGCACACGCTGATGAACCTGGGGTATGTAACGACCGATGGCCGCACCTACTCGCTGCTGCCCAAGGTGCTGACGCTGGGGCATGCCTACTTGTCGTCGACGCCGCTGGCGGTGACGGCCCAGCCGATTCTGGATCGCCTGAGCGAGCAACTGCACGAAGCGTGTTCCATGGCCACGCTGGAAGGCGACGAGATTCTCTATATCGCCCGCTCGGCCACGCCGCAGCGCTTGATCTCGGTGGATCTGAGCGTGGGCAGCCGGCTGCCGGCTTACTGCACCTCCATGGGCCGCATTCTGCTCGCGGCACTCGATGACGCGGCGCTGGACGAGTACATCGACCACGCCGAGATGCAGATCAAGACCAGCCGCACCGTGCACACCCCCGACGCACTGCGCGCCAGCATTGCCGAAATTCGTCAGCAAGGCTGGGTGATCATCGACCAGGAGCTGGAAGTGGGGCTGCGCTCGATTGCCGTGCCGTTGAAAGACTCGGCCGGGCAGGTGCTGGCAGCGCTTAACGTGGGCACGCACGCGGGGCGCATTTCGCGACAGGAACTGGAGACGCGGTTTTTGCCGGTGTTGCTGGAAGCCAGCAAAGAGTTGAGTACGCGGTTGTTTCATTGAGCTTCAATCACCCGCATTGAGCTTTTCGTAGGAGCAAGCTTGCTCCTACGACCACCAGCCAACGCCCTTACTGTTCGATAAACGCCCAGTTAGTCGATTATCGGATTGAAGCGCCCCCCTGCCGCTGCGTACTGTTCCCCAGTCGCCCTCGCGACCCCAAGCTACGACTCCAATAAAAACAAATGAGAGCCAGCCATGGACATGCGTTTGCCGCAGCGCGCCCGCGCTTCGCGTACACCTGCTGCGCAGCGTCTGCCTAGCCCGTCCCTCATTCCTGTTCCATTCGCCTGCAACGGTGCGGCGAAGAAAAACTCACAGGAATTTCTTGCATGACCAGCCCAGCTCACGTGCCCACTACGGGCACACTCGATGTTCAAGGTTTTATCAACGCTCAGCCGCTTTCGCGTTACCAGTGGAAGATTGTGCTGCTGTGCTTTCTGATCGTATTTCTCGACGGCCTGGATACGGCTGCGATGGGCTTTATCGCCCCGGCGCTGACCCAGGACTGGGGCGTGGACCGCGCCAGCCTTGGCCCGGTGATGAGCGCCGCGCTGATCGGTATGGTGTTCGGCGCCCTGGGCTCCGGCCCGATTGCCGACCGTTTCGGGCGCAAGGTGGTGCTGGTGGCCGCCGTCGGCCTGTTCGGGTTCTTCAGCCTGCTGTCGGCCTTCAGTACCAGCCTCGACCAACTGCTGGTGCTGCGCCTGTTGACCGGCCTGGGGCTCGGCGCGGCCATGCCGAACGCCACCACGCTGCTCTCCGAGTACACCCCCGAGCGCCTCAAGTCCTTGCTGGTCACCAGCATGTTCTGCGGCTTTAACCTGGGCATGGCCGGTGGTGGTTTTATATCCGCCAAGATGATTCCAGCGTTCGGCTGGCACAGCCTGTTGCTACTGGGCGGCATTCTGCCGTTGCTGCTGGCAGTGGTGCTGCTGGTGTGGCTGCCGGAGTCGGCGCGTTACCTGGTGGTGCGCAATCGCGGTGCCGACAAGGTGCGCAAGGTGCTAGCGCCTATCGCCCCTGCCGAAGTTGCCGTGGCCACCGATTTCAGCGTGCCGGAGCAGAAAACCGTGCAGAGCCGCAACGTGCTCAAGGTAGTGTTTTCCGGTACCTACAGCGCCGGCACCCTGCTGCTCTGGCTGACCTATTTCATGGGCCTGGTGATCGTGTACCTGCTCACCAGCTGGCTGCCGACCCTGATGCGTGACAGCGGCGCGAGCATGGAGCAGGCCGCCTTTATCGGTGCGCTCTTCCAGTTCGGCGGCGTACTGAGCGCGGTGGGCGTGGGCTGGGCCATGGATAAATTCAACCCGCACAAAGTCATCGGCATCTTCTACTTACTGGCCGGCGTGTTCGCCTATTTCGTGGGTCAGAGCCTGGGCAAAGTGACGGTGCTCGCCACCCTCGTGCTGCTGGCCGGCATGTGCATCAACGGCGCGCAATCGGCGATGCCGTCCCTGGCCGCACGCTTCTACCCCACCCAAGGCCGCGCCACCGGCGTGTCGTGGATGCTGGGCATCGGCCGCTTTGGCGCCATCCTCGGAGCCTGGATCGGTGCCACCCTGCTGGGCCTGGGCTGGAACTTCGAACAGGTGCTGACTGCGCTGGTGGTGCCAGCCGCGGTGGCCAGTGTGGCGGTGGTGATCAAGGGGTTGGTGAGTCACGCTGACGCGACGTAAAGCGGATAGACCCACATTGCTGCGCTCAGCCTGGCCTGGTTGACCCCGTGGGTTACCACGGTCGGCGCACCTGCTCCTGAATCCAGTCGATAAAGTGCAGTTGCTTCTGACTCAGGCTGTCGCGTGGCTGCCACACCAACCAGTAAGGGTAGGGGTAAGGCACGGTCAGGGGCGACAGTTGCACCAGCTCGCCGCGCGCCAGCAGCCCAGCCACCAGGCTGCGCCGTTCAAGCGCGATGCCATGGCCGGCCACCGCAGCGGCAAGAATCACGTTTGAGTCATTGGCCGTTAGCGCGGGTGATTGCAGCGCCTGCGGCGCAATGCCGGCAATCGCGCACCACTCTGCCCACGGCGCGTCGGTGCTGTGTAGTAACGGGCTGGCCACCAGCTGAGCCGGCGTGGGCTGGTGTGGACCGCAGATAAAGCGTGGCGCTGCCACCACGAGCAGCTCATCGCTGAAGAGTTTTTTCTGGGTCAGTTCCGGCCAATGCCCGCGGCCCATGCGAATGCCGATGTCGGCGAAGCCTTGCCGCAGGTCCTGCAGTTCAAGGCTGGTGTGCAGGCGCACGCGGTAGTGCGGGTAGTGGCGGCGGAAATCGGGCAGGCGCGGTGTTAGCCAATGCACGGCAAAGGAGGCCAACGTCGCGATCACCAGTTCATCGTCTTCGGGCCGGCCCTGCGCCTGGTGCGTGGCGCTGCTGAGGGCGTGCAGTGCGGTGCGAATTTCCAGGGCGTACAGGCGCCCGGCTTCGGTCAGCCGCAACCCGCGTGCTTCGCGCACAAACAGGGCGATACCGATGGTGTTTTCCAGGCTGCTGAGCTGCTGGCTGACGGCGGAGTGAGTGACGTGCAACTCCCGAGCGGCGAGCGTCACGCTGCCCAAGCGCGCGGCTGCTTCGAAGCACTTAAGGGTGGTGAGCGGCGGGATATTTTTCATGTTAGGAAATCTAACGCATCGCGTTGAAATTTGTCGCTACTTGCCTTTATCCCGAGTGGCTATGGTGCGCTTACCTGGTTAAGTGTTGGTAACGGAGTGAGTATGAAACTGATCGGAATGTTGGATTCTCCCTATGTTCGCCGCGTCGCGATTGCCATGAAGGTGCTCAAGGTTGGGTTTGTGCATGAATCGGTATCGGTGTTCAGCTCCTATGAACAGTTTCGCCAAATCAACCCGGTGGTTAAGGCGCCCACTCTGGTGCTGGTCGACGGCCTGGTGTTGATGGATTCGAGTTTGTTGCTCTCGTTCGTCGACCCTGAGGGGCGGCTCTGGCCTAGCAACGGCGCAGCCCGGGCGCGGGCGTTTCGGTTGGCCGGGCTGGCGTTGGCCGCTTGCGAGAAGGCGGTGCAGGTGGTGTACGAGCACAATCTGCGCCCGGCGGAGAAACTGCACGAGCCTTGGTTGCAGCGTGTGCATGGCCAGTTGGCGGCCGCGTGGAGCGAGTTGGAGCGTGAGCTCAGCCGCCAGCCTTTGAGCACCGATGAAGCCAAGTTGGGCCAGGCCGAAATCTGTATCGCCGTCGCCTGGTCGTTTGCGCGAATGATGGTGCCAGCGTTGGCCCAGCCTGATGCTTATCCGGCCTTGGCGAACTTTGCCCAAACCCTGGAACAGCTGCCGGTGTTTGTGCAGACGCCGGCCCTGTAGCCGTTGAGGCAATCGTCTTCGAGGCAGCGCGTACTAATATTTAGGGAGAAACCTACAGATCTGAAATGCCTGGCCAACGATGCTGACCGCTCTTTTTGGTGTAGGTGTTTCTTATGGGCCTTTTCCCGTTGGTGAGTATCTTCAAGCGCCCGGCGTGGCGTATCAGTTCCATGGCGTTACTTGTCCCCTGCCTTGTTTCCACTGTCCATGCGCGAATGCATGACTTGGGTGTGCTGCCCGAAGGCCAGTTCTCCCAAGCGTCTGCCATTAGCGGTGACGGCACCGTGGTTGCAGGTATAGGGAGCGATGCGCTGAATCAGAACTGGTTGTTTTATTGGTCGGCCGAGGAAGGGATGGTGAAAATCACCAGTTTTTCCGGGGTTGCTGCTGCCCGTGGCCTCAACGGTGACGGCAGTGTGCTGGTGGGATCGTTGCGTATTAACGGGTTTCAGCGGGCCTTCCGGTGGGACGCTGTTTCCGGGGTGGTCGACCTTGGCACACTGGGCGGGGCCAATAGCAGATCCTGGGGCGTCAGCAGCGATGGCAACGTGGTTATTGGCGATGCGGCCGATGCCTCGGATGTGCGACGGGCTTTTCGCTGGACTGCCGAACAGGGTATGCAAGACCTGGGTGCCCTCACTGCCAACGGTATGAGTATCGCCTATGCCATTAGTGGCAATGGCGCGGTGATTGTAGGGACCTCAGCCAGTAGCAGCAGTGGAAACCGCGCGGTTATCTGGGAAAACGGCTCGATTCTCGACCTTGGTAGCCTGGACGGCAACGCCGGCAGTGGTGCGCTTGCGGTAAACGCTGACGGCACGGTGGTAGTAGGGGCCAGCGGCATTTATGCGTTCCGTTGGACCGCCGCTGGCGGCATGGTGGACCTGGGCAATCTGGGCGGCGATTTCGCTGCTGCTCAGGGGGTAAGTGCCGATGGCGCTGTGGTAGTGGGTTCTGCTGCTGTGGCCGATGGCACCGAGCGCGCGTTTCGCTGGACGGAACAAACCGGCATGACCAACCTCGGCCTGCTCAACGGCGGCACGTGGAGCCAGGCATTGGGTGTGAGTGCCGACGGTAGCGTTGTTGTCGGCACCGCGGACACCCCACAGGGCGATCGGGCGTTTATCTGGAAGGAGTTTGTACTTCAGGATCTGGGGCATGTGCAGCAGTCTGTCCTGGGCAGTGCCGACACCAGCGCGCAGTTGATCAACAGCCAAGTGCACAGAACCCGCGGCCTGACCCAGAAGCACTGCATTCCAGCGCCAGGGCGAGACTACTGCCTGAGCCTTGGCGGCGGGCTGAGCGTTGGCGAAGGTGATGAAAGCAGTCGCCAGGCAAACGGCATAGCCGGTGCCGGTGTACACCTCACTCCGCACACGTCGGTGGGTGTCAGCCTGGGCGTTGCCCGCAACAACGGGCAGGCAAACCACGCGCGGCAAAGTAACGAGTTGGGTGTTGGTGCTTGGGTGGCCTATCAACAAAACCCGCAAACGCGCACCGGCTGGAACGGCGCTTTTAGCGTGGCGACCAATGGCGGCGACAGCCAATTCAAACGTGGCGACCGCGCCGAAAACGTCGAGCAAGCCTCTACCCGCGTGGGTATCCGCTCCAATGCACAACGCCTGGCGCTGGGCTACGGCGTTCAGGTTGAGCACGCGCTGCTGACGCCAGAGGTGGCTATCAGTCATGTGCACAGCCGGCGCCAAGGCTTTGCGGAGCGCAATGTGGTGTTGCCGATGCACGTGCAGGGCACCCGCAGCACCGATACCTACGCCACCCTGGCGGTGCGCGGTGAAGCGCCGGTGAGTGAGCGCGGCAGCCTGAACTGGAGCACCTCGCTGGACACGTTGCTGGGTGAAACCAAACCGGGTTTCGAAGGCCAGTCCGACATTCCTGGTCTGGATCGGTTTGCCGTACGCAGCAGCCTGGAAAAGCGCAGCCTGGTGCCCGCTGCAACGGCGGGCTATCGCTACGCCCTGAGTCAAAACACCAGCCTGGGTGGGCAGGCGCAGGTGTCCGCTTCTACGTTTGAACAGCAGCGTCCGGTGTACGGGGTGGAGTTGGAGTACCGCTACTCCTTCTAGCGCCATACAGGCTCGTTGCGAGGTGAATAGGGCGACGTCAGCCCTGGAAAAAATCGCCGGTGTTTTTGCAGACACCGGCCCCATAGCCGCTGAGCCAGGCGTTGTGGAAGGAGCGCTTACATAGCTTTAGAGAAACGCCTACAGAGTTGAAGCGCCCGGTCAAAGATGCTTGCCGCTCCTTTTTATGACGTAGGTGTTTCTCATGAGCTTTTCGCCGTTGGTGAGTATTTTGAAGCGGCCGGCGTGGCGTATCAGTTTCATTGGTTTGCTTGCCCCCTTGTTTGTTTCCACAGCCCAAGCGCGAGTGCTGGATCAGCTACCCGGAGACGGATCCCTCACTTCGATTGCCATTAGCGCTGACGGTACCGTGGTTGTAGGCTCGGGATTCGAATTAGGCAACTGGTGGTTTTTTCACTGGTCTGCCGAGCAAGGGAGAGTGGAAAGCCCGGCTCCTGGCGATGGTATCTCCAGCCTCAGTTGTAGTGTGGACTGCCGTGAGCAAGCTGGAACGGTTGATACGGGCACTCAATCCCTTGCGTTTCATCGCAGTCTGGCTGGAGGTGTCATTTACCTCGGCACGCTGGGCGGGCTAGACAGCTACGGCATGGGTATTAGTGGCGATGGCCTCGTGGTTGTTGGCTCTTCGCTAAACGCCTCGGATGTAGAACGGGCTTTTCGCTGGAGCATCGCACAGGGTATGGAAGACCTGGGTGGCCTGACTGCCACGGGTGCGAGCTTCGCCAATGCCATTAGTCGCAACGGCGCCGTAATAGTGGGCGGGGCCCTGGCTGGCGATGGTACCTACCGCCCGGTCATCTGGGAAAACGGTTCGATTCTCGAGCTTGGAAGCGACGGCGGTATTGCTCATGGGGTAAACGCTGACGGCACGATGGTAGTGGGGCGCAGCGACGAGACTGCCTTCCGATGGACCGCCGCAGGCGGCCTGGTAAATCTGGGTACTTTGCGCGGTGGCGATAGCAGTGTGGCCCGTGCGGTAAGTGACGATGGCTCTGTGGTGGTGGGTTCTGCAAATGTTGCGGATTTGACCGAGCGCGCGTTTCGCTGGACGGAAAAAACCGGCATGACCAGTCTTGGGCTGCTCAATGGCGGTTCCTGGAGCGAAGCAACCGGCGTTAGTGCAGACGGTACCGTCATTGTCGGCCTCGGGGATATCCGGAATTTCGAGGTGCGGGGGTTTATCTGGAAAGGGGGGGTACTCCAGGATCTGGGGCATGTGCAGCAGTCTGTCGTGGGCAGTGCCGACACCAGCGCGCAGTTGATCAACAGCCAGGTGCGCAGAACCCGCGGCCTGACCCAGAAGCAGTGCATTCCAGCGCCAGGGCGAGACTATTGCCTGAGCCTTGGCGGCGGCCTGAGCGTTGGCGAAGGTGATGAAAGCAGTCGCCAGTCCAACGGCATAGCCGGTGCCGGTGTACACCTCACCCCGCACACGTCGGTGGGTCTCAGCCTGGGCGTTGGCGCCAACAGTGGGCAAGCAAACCAGGCGCGGCAAGATAACGAGCTCGGTTTCGGTGCCTGGGTGGCCTACCAGCAAAACCCGCAAACGCGCACCGGCTGGAACGGCGCTTTTAGCGTGGCGACCAATGGCGGCGACAGCCAATTCAAACGTGGCGACCGCGCCGACGATGTCGAGCAGGCTTCCACCCGCGTGGGTGTCCGCTCCAATGCACAACGCCTGGCGCTGGGCTACGGCGTTCAGGTTGAGCGCGCGCTGCTGACGCCCGAGGTGGCTATTACTCACGTGCACAGCCGGCGCCAAGGCTTTGAGGAGCGCAATGTTGTGTTGCCGATGAACGTGCAGGGCACCCGCAGCACCGATACCTACGCCACCCTGGCGCTGCGCGGTGAAGCGCCGGTGAGCGAGCGCGGCAGCCTGAACTGGAGCACCTCGCTGGACACGTTGCTGGGTGAAACCAAGCCTGGTTTCGAAGGCCAGTCCGACATTCCTGGCCTTGATCGGTTTGCCGTACGCAGCAGCCTGGAAAAGCGCAGCCTGGTGCCCGCTGCGACGGCGGGCTATCGCTACGCCCTGAGCGAAAACACCAGCTTGGGCGGGCAGGCGCAGGTGTCCGCTTCCACGTTTGAACAGCAGCGCCCGGTCTACGGGCTGGAAATGGAGTACCGCTACTCGTTCTAAGGCCGCACAGGTTCGGAGAGAGGAAAAAGGCGACGCTGGTAATGCTGTGCTTTACTTGTATATACAAGTGGTGCAGCATGCCGGCGTCGCCTTTTTATTTTCCGTCCGTTCGCATCAGGGAGCCTGTTATGAGCACATCCAATCGTCACCGTGACACGGTGGTTCGCGCCGCCCGTGGCACGCAGCTCACCGCCAAGAGTTGGCTCACCGAAGCGCCGTTGCGCATGTTGATGAACAATCTCGACCCGGACGTGGCGGAAAACCCCAACGAGTTGGTGGTGTATGGCGGCATCGGCCGTGCAGCGCGCAACTGGGACTGCTATGACGCCATCGTCAGAGCCCTGACCGCGCTGGAAGAGGATGAAACCCTGCTGGTGCAATCGGGCAAGCCGGTCGGTGTTTTCAAAACCCACAGCAACGCGCCTCGCGTGCTGATCGCCAACTCCAACCTGGTGCCGCACTGGGCCACCTGGGAGCACTTCAACGAGCTGGATGCCAAGGGCCTGGCCATGTACGGGCAGATGACGGCCGGCAGCTGGATCTACATTGGCAGCCAAGGCATCGTGCAGGGCACCTACGAAACGTTCGTTGAGGCCGGTCGCCAGCATTACAACGGCAACCTCACCGGCAAGTGGGTGCTTACCGCCGGCCTTGGCGGCATGGGCGGGGCGCAGCCGTTGGCGGCCGGCATGGCCGGTGCCTGTTCGCTAAATATCGAGTGCCAGCAGAGCCGCATCGACTTCCGCTTGAAAACCCGTTACGTCGACGAGCAAGCAACCGACCTCGACGACGCTCTGGCCCGTATCGCCCAATACACCGGCGAGGGCAAAGCTGTCTCCATCGCCCTGTGCGGTAACGCTGCCGATATCCTGCCGGAGTTGGTACGCCGTGGCGTACGGCCGGATATGGTCACCGACCAGACCAGCGCCCACGACCCGCTCAACGGCTACCTGCCCAGCGGCTGGACCTGGGACGACTACCGCGCCAAGGCCCAGACTCAACCGGCCGAAGTGGTCAAGGCGGCGAAGCGCTCCATGGCCGTGCATGTAGAAGCGATGCTGGCTTTCCAGAAAATGGGCGTGCCGACCTTCGACTACGGCAACAACATCCGCCAGATGGCCAAGGACGAAGGCGTGGCCAATGCCTTCGACTTCCCAGGCTTCGTGCCGGCCTATATTCGTCCGTTGTTCTGCCGTGGCGTGGGGCCGTTCCGCTGGGCCGCGCTGTCGGGCAACGCCGAGGACATCTACAAGACCGACGCCAAGGTCAAAGAGCTGATCCCCGACGACGCCCACCTGCACCGCTGGCTCGACATGGCGCGCGAGCGCATTGCCTTTCAGGGGTTGCCGGCGCGGATCTGCTGGGTAGGCCTGGGGCAACGCGCCAAGCTCGGCCTGGCGTTCAACGAAATGGTGCGTAGCGGCGAGCTGTCCGCGCCTATCGTGATTGGTCGTGATCATCTGGACTCGGGATCGGTGGCCAGCCCGAATCGTGAAACTGAAGCGATGCGCGATGGGTCCGATGCTGTGTCGGACTGGCCGCTGCTCAACGCGCTGCTCAACACCGCCAGTGGCGCTACCTGGGTGTCGTTGCACCATGGTGGCGGCGTAGGCATGGGGTTTTCCCAACATTCGGGGATGGTGATTGTGTGTGACGGTACCGATGAGGCGGCGGCGCGGATCGCTCGCGTGCTGCACAACGACCCGGCTACCGGAGTGATGCGTCATGCTGACGCCGGGTATGAGATTGCTATCGATTGCGCGCAGGAACAGGGTTTGAATTTGCCGATGGTAAACGGCAGATAAATGCAACTGCCGTTCACCCCTCTCCCGCTTGCGGGAGAGGGGCTGGGGGTGAGGGCGAGGTGTTACGCAAATTTTGCGTCCGCCACACAACTGCTCCCTCACCCTAACCCTCTCCCACAAGTGGGAGAGGGGACTCAAAAGCCCTGCTCCTCCCGCTTGCGGGAGAGGGTACTCGAACTTCGAACCACTCAGCGCTAGGAGGGCCTCCATGCAGCACCTATGGTTCAACTGCCACGCCGCCACCCTCGCCGGCGGTCGCTACGCCAGCATTGAAGACGCCGCCATCGTCACTGCCGGTGGCCATATCCAATGGATTGGCCCCTACGCCGACGCCCCCGACGGTAACTACGCCCAACGCCACGACCTCCATGGCGCCTGGGTGACGCCGGGCCTGATCGACTGCCACACCCACGCTGTGTTCGGCGGCAACCGCAGTGCCGAATTCGAACAGCGTCTGCAATGCGTGAGCTACGCCGAGATTGCGGCCGCCGGTGGCGGTATCGCCAGCACCGTGCGCGCCACCCGCGCGGCCAGTGAAGACGAACTGCTGGCCAGCGCCAGCCAACGCGTGCGGGCGTTGCTGCGCGACGGCGTGACCACGCTCGAAATCAAATCCGGCTACGGCCTGGACCTGGCCAACGAACGCAAAATGCTGCGGGTGATCCGCCGGCTTGGCGACACCTTGCCGGTTACGGTGCGTGCCACCTGTCTGGCCGCCCATGCCTTGCCGCCTGAGTTCGCCGGTCGCAGCGAGGCCTATATCGATCTGGTGTGCGACGAAATGCTGCCGACGCTGGCACGTGAGGAGCTGGTGGATGCGGTGGATGCCTTCTGCGAGCACCTGGCGTTTTCCCCGGCCCAGGTGGAGCGAGTGTTTATCGCCGCGCAGCAATTGGGCCTGCCGGTAAAGCTGCATGCCGAGCAACTGTCGGCGTTGGCCGGTTCCAGCCTGGCGGCGCGTTACCAGGCGCTGTCCGCCGACCACCTGGAATTCATGACCCTGGCCGACGCCCAGGCCATGGCCGCTGCCGGCACCGTTGCCGTGCTGTTGCCCGGCGCCTTCTACTTTCTGCGCGAAACCCAGTTGCCGCCGGTGCAGATGTTGCGTGAACAGGGCGTGGCCATGGCGATTGCCAGCGACCTCAACCCCGGTACCTCGCCAGCGTTGTCGCTGCGCTTGATGCTGAACATGGCGTGCACCTTGTTTCGGCTCACGCCTGAAGAGGCACTGGCCGGTGTCACCCTCAACGCCGCCAAGGCCTTGGGGCTGGGCGCCAGCCACGGCAGCCTGGAAGTTGGCAAGGTTGCTGACTTTGTCGCCTGGCAAATCGCGCAGCCGGCTGAGCTGGCCTATTGGCTGGGTGGTGAACTGCACAAACGGGTCATTCGCCATGGCCGGGAGTTGATTGATGTCTGATCTGATCGAAAACCCGTTGGCTTTTTTCCAAGGCCGTGTGCCATTGCTCATCAGCATGCCGCACGCCGGCCTGCAGCTGACTCCAGCGGTGCAGGCCGGCCTGGTTCCCCAGGCGCAAGGGTTGCCCGACACCGATTGGCATATACCACTGCTTTACGCCTTTGCCGCTGAGCTGGGTGCCAGCACGCTGGCGGGTAACTATTCGCGCTATGTGGTCGACCTCAATCGCCCGGCCGACGACCGCCCGCTGTACGCCACCGCCACCACCGGCCTGTACCCCGACACGCTGTTCGACGGCGAGCCGCTGTTTATCGAGGGCGGCCAGCCGTCGGCGTTTGAGCGCGAGCGCTATCTGCAGGAGATCTGGACCCCGTACCACCAGACGCTGGCCAGCGAGCTGGAACGGC
The DNA here is from genome assembly GCF_027922365.1 of Pseudomonas turukhanskensis. Taxonomy (GTDB): domain Bacteria; phylum Pseudomonadota; class Gammaproteobacteria; order Pseudomonadales; family Pseudomonadaceae; genus Aquipseudomonas; species Aquipseudomonas turukhanskensis. The sequence goes on along the minus strand of NZ_BSFN01000011.1, from coordinate 2,300 downwards.
TCAAGGCCGAGTTTGGTTACGCACTGCTGTTCGATGCCCATTCCATCGCGTCACGGGTGCCCCGGCTGTTCGACGGCAAACTGCCGGACTTCAACCTAGGCACCAATGACGGTGCCAGTTGTGCCCCGGAGCTGGCCCAGCAACTGATGCAGGTATGCGCCAACGCACCGGATTTCAGCCATGTGCTCAATGGGCGGTTCAAGGGCGGGTATATCACCCGTCACTACGGCCAGCCTGCCGATAATGTGCAAGCGGTGCAACTGGAAATCTGCCAGTGCATTTACATGGATGAACAGGCGCCATTTACTTATCGGCCGGCGTTGGCGGCGAAGGCGCAGTTGGTATTGAGAGACCTGCTGGAAACCCTGTTGGCCTGGCGACCCACGAAATCGTAGGGCGAATATCGCGCAGCGATATCCGCCGATTCGCGGTGTTGGCGTTACTTCCAATCAATCCGCGCCAGCTTCCACTCACTGCCTTCCAGCCACCATTCCAGCTTCACGCTATAAGCGTTGGCGCTGTCGGGAATCAGCCCCTCGGCACCCGTTACTGCCACCTGGGCTTCGGTGTAGCCCTTGGTGGTAGACGTCGGGTCGAGCGTGCTGCTCTTGCTCAATGCAATCACCTTCACATTGTTGAAACGCAAAAACAGGCCAAGCATGGTGCGCTTGGCCCACTGACTGTCGTATTGCTGCTGGGCGCGAAACTCCGGGTGCAACTGTTCCACCACGGCGCTGCTGCGCTTGGCTTCGAGGTTGTCCTGCAATTGCTGCACAGCCGCTTCCAGGGCCGCTTGTTGGTTGCCGGGCGAGCAGCCGCTGAGCAACGTCAACGCCAAGGCGACAATCCACAGGCGGGCAAGGGGAATTATCCGGTCTGACATGCTCAACTCCGTTTTCATGGTTATGATGCCCGGCAGAGCTCAGGCGCGTTGCCCGGAATCTACCCTAACTATCGGGGCGTCCGCGTAGCACCGTCTTCATTAACAAGGGAGTGCAGCATGCAGACTTTGTATCCGGAGATTAAGCCCTACGCGCGCCACGAACTGGCCGTACAGGCACCGCACGTTCTGTATGTCGACGAAAGCGGTACACCGGACGGTCTGCCCGTGGTGTTTATCCATGGCGGCCCCGGGGCCGGTTGTGATGGCGCCAGCCGGCGCTACTTCGACCCCAATCAATACCGCATCATCACCTTCGACCAACGCGGCTGCGGGCGCTCAACGCCCCACGCCAGCCTGGAAAACAACACCACCTGGGACCTGGTCGCCGACCTCGAATTGATCCGTCAGCACCTGGGCATCGAAAAGTGGGTGTTGTTCGGGGGCTCTTGGGGTTCGACCCTTTCCCTGGCGTATGCCCAAACCCACCCAGAGCGTGTGCATGCGCTGATTTTGCGCGGCATCTTTCTGTGCCGGCCGCAGGAGATCAAGTGGTTTTACCAGGAAGGCGCCAGCCGGATGTTCCCGGACTACTGGCAGGACTATATAGCGCCGATTCCGCCCGAAGAGCGCGATGATCTGGTCTCGGCCTTCTACAAACGCCTGAGCGGCAGCGACCAGATTGCGCAGATGCATGCCGCCAAAGCCTGGTCGACCTGGGAAGGGCGCACCGCCACGCTGCGGCCCAACACCCAGGTGGTCGAGCGCTTCAGCGAACCGCAGCGGGCGTTGTCCATCGCCCGCGTGGAATGCCACTACTTTATGAACAACGCCTTCCTCGAGCCCAATCAACTGGTGCGCGACATGCACAAGATCGCCCACCTGCCGGGCATCATCGTGCACGGCCGCTACGACGTCATCTGCCCCTTGGATAACGCCTGGGAATTGCACCAGGCCTGGCCCAACAGCGAGCTGCAGATTATCCGTGACGCCGGACATGCTGCTGCCGAGCCGGGCATTACCGATGCGCTGGTGCGGGCCGCCGAGCAGATCGCCCGCCGTCTGCTCAACCTGGCGCCCGAAGAGGCATGAAGGGGCTGATTCAACGCGTCACCCAGGCGAAGGTGGATGTGGCTGGGGAAACCATCGGCGCCATTGATCAAGGCTTGCTGGTGCTGGTCGGCGTTGAGCCGCAAGACACCCCGGCCAGTGCCGACAAGCTGCTGCACAAACTCCTCAATTATCGGGTATTCAGCGATGCCGAGGGCAAGATGAACCTGTCGCTGAGCGATGTCGGCGGTGGTCTGCTGCTGGTGTCGCAATGTAAGCGCTCCATAAACCCCACCTCCCGCTGGTGGGGTTTTGCGTTTTAAAGTGGCGTTGTGGGTTTGCAGTTCCACGGCAGCAGCGCTTCGTAGCC
>NZ_BSFN01000010.1:54220-186979 GCF_027922365.1 Pseudomonas turukhanskensis | reverse complement strand
GCGGCAGAGCCGCAGGCTGGAGGACGGGAAGTTCAGGCCGCTACGGTTGCCCGGAAAACCTTAGCGTACGATTTTTTCCGAATTCTGCGGGCTCCCCACGACTACGTGTTCCCCCACCAGCTCGAAGGGCTGCCGGGCAAACTCAGCGATTTCCCCGACCTACAGATCAACTCATTCAAGACCAATGACGGCGTCACCCTTAAATATTGGGAGGCCGGTAAAGGCCAACCGATCGTGTTCATCCCAGGCTGGTCCGCCAACGGCGCCGAGTACGTCAACGTGATGTACCTGCTGGCGAAAAACTACCGCGTGATCGTGCTCGACCCACGCAATCAGGGCCTGTCGGATAAGGTTGAGTACGGCACTCGCATCGCCCGCTACGCGATGGACTTGAAACAGCTGAATGAACACCTGGGCATCACGTCCGCCAACTACTGTGGATGGTCCATGGGCGCATCCGTGCTGTGGAGCTACATCGATTTGTTTGGCAGCGAAGGCATACGCAAGGCAGTGTTCGTCGATGAGCCTATCTCGATTGTTGCCCACGCTGATTGGTCCGAGCAGGAACGGCGAGACGCTGGCGCTATGGTGCCCTCTCCAGACGTTCTGATCACCGCGCTCAAAGCACCCGTTTCGCAACACCCGGACCCACAAACCACCAACTTTGCCGAACGAGCGATGCTGCGAGACTCGCCGTACTTTGCCAACTCCGAGGGTTTCGCAGCAGCCGTGGTAAAGAACGATCCGGCAGCCATGGTGCGCGTGCTGTATGACCATGCCTCCAATGACTGGCGCGACGTGTTGCAACACAAGATCACCATGCCCGTGGCGATTTTTTCCGGGGAGTACAGCGCCAATCTGCCCAGCCAACGCTGGGCGCATTCGGTAATCCCGGGTTCAGCGCTTTACGTCTACAGCAAGGCTGAGCAAGGGGATCATTTTCTGATGTTTAAAAACCCCTTCAAATTCACCAAAGACCTACGCGGCTTTATAGAACAGCACACAACGCCTTGAGGTGAGCCTTACTGGCCGGTTGCAGTTCTGGTGCGACACGGATGACTGCGACAGGCAGTTAAAACAGCCTGCTCAGGCATACACGTCGATACCTACGCGTGCCTGCAGCCACTGCATATAGGTCGTGAGGTTGCCGGTTTTCTGGTTGCCGTTGCTGGCGCTGAGAGTTTTGCCGTCCAGGTCGCCAACGTAATCCATTTGCCGAAGGCCGCTGAGCATCGACTTCGCTTGCTCTTTGCTAAGCGTTGCCACGTCCGGTAGCGAAGCCGAGTTGTTTTCCAGGTCGATCGTGGTTTTCGCGATAGCTGTACGGTAATCAGCCTTTCGCTGCTCCAAGGCCCGAACACTGTTTTGATAGCTCTGTTCGACCTGGGCTTTGACTTCAGGCGAAGCGTTGATGACTTGAATTCGTCCGACCTGAAGCGTCCCCTCCTTGATCGCTTTCTTCATGCCGCTGTGTGCCTGCTCGAGTAGCGAAGACATTCGTGTGGTGGTGTTGATCCCTGACATGGTGCTGCTCCTGTGCTCGTTTGGAAAGCACGGAAGCAAAACTGGGGCCATGTTAGTAATAGGCTGTTATTAAAAGAAATAGCTGCGCCTTCAAGGGCTGGCAGAGGCAAGCGACTGCCGGAACTGGCAACGCATTGCCTTGTGCAAATGGGATTTAGCTTTCCGAATTTAAACATCCGCTATTGGCCGATTCCTGCCTGTTGTGAGCGATTGTAATCGGCAACAGGCGACCACCTCGAACCGGTGATGTCGCCCGCAGAGCCCCTTCCTACCCTCCCCCTATGCAATCGCTTTTCGGTCCTTTGAACACAGGCGCTCCACCAAATTTGAGCAGAAAAAAACCGGCCACCTTGATCTCCAAAATGACCGGCAAAAAACACTACACCTAGTGTTCAGGCTGAAGAAGACAGGCTTTATACCCCGCGCAGTTGCAACGCAGACGGCTGACCGCCTAAAGGCCTTTCTTCTGTTTAAACGACTGCATCATGGCGTCGGTGGCCACGATTGCGTCGTAGACCAACTCAGGCGTTACGGTAAACGGCATGTTGTGCATGGTGTCGTTAACGTCGCAGGCGGCCTGGGCAACTTGTCGCCATTCACTTTCCTTAAAGTGCTTAAGCCCCAGGTCGCTAAGGGTCAGCGGCAAGCCGACAGCAATGGCGATATCGACCACCTCTTCGATTTCTTCCATTGGAGCGGCCTCCATCACCAGTTGGGTGAACAAGCCGAACACCACTTTTTCGCCGTGCTGGGCGCCATGCAGGTCGTGCACAAAGGTCATGCCGTTATGAATCGCGTGCGCTGCCGCACAGCCACCGGACTCAGCGCCCACGGCGGACATGTAGATGGTTGCTTCAATGGTGTTTTCCAGCGCCGCTGTAATGGACTTACTGCGTACCGCAAACGCGGCCTGCGCCGAGTACTTCTTGATGGTTTCATAGCAGGTTTTGGCAATGGCGAAACCAACCAATGTCGGCTTCAGCATCTTGCCGTCGTTGCCCAGAATCAGGTTGTCGCGTTGGGCGGCGTAACAGGCGCGTGCTTCGAAATAGGTGGCTAACCCATCACCCACACCTGCGGCGAAAAACCGTGGCGGCTGTTCGGCCATGATCCGCGTATCGGCCAACACCACATCCGGGTTCTTGGCCAGGAACAGGTAGCGGTTGAACGTATCGTCGTCGTTGTAAATCACCGAAATGGCCGTGCAGGGAGCGTCTGTGGACGCCAACGTCGGCAGAATCAGTACCGGTTTACCGAGAAAGTGCGCGGCGGCCTTGGCGGTGTCCAGGGTTTTGCCGCCACCAATACCAACGAGATAGTCAAAACCGCGGGCCGCCTCGACGTGTTTGTTGATTTCGCTGTCCGAACACTGCCCAGCAAAGACCGCTACCTCAGCAACCTGCTCGTTGGTGAAGCCCGGCATGGCCTTCTCGTGCACCCGGCCAACAATGAACTGATCACAAATCAAATAGGCTTTCGCGCCGTACGCTTTTCCATGCACCGACAGGTCGACCAGGGCATCGGCCTGAACCAGGAACTTGGCCGGCGATGCAATACCTTTTGTAATGCTCATGTCACACCCTCGCGTGGGTCCAGGCATCCATCACCGCTACGGCTTCAGCGATGCCCGGAGTGCGTTGTAGGAGTTAGTTAAACACCATGCCGCCATCAATAATGACGGCCTGCCCAGTCATGTAATCCGAGTCCGGCCCGGACAGGAACGACACACAGGCGGCCACATCTTGTGGCTGCGACAGGCGTTTCAAGGTGATGTGCTGAGCGAACTGCTCCATGCCCCACTCCACGCTCTGATTGGCGTTATCCGCCACGTCTTGGGCCACCTTGCGCATCATCGGGGTGTCGACGATGCCGGGGCAGTAGGCGTTCACGGTGATACCCAGCGGCGCCAGTTCACGGGCAGCGGTTTGGGTGATGCCGCGCACAGCGAATTTGGTGCCGCCGTAAACGGCCAGGTCTGGGTTGCCGATATGCCCGGCTTGCGACGAGGCGCTGATGATCTTGCCGCCGTGCCCCAGCGCCTTGAATGCTTTCACTGCTGCCTGAATGCCCCACAGCACGCCGCCGACGTTGATGTCGAAGCATTTGCGGTAGATCTCGGGGGTGATGGTTTCAATCGGCGCAATGGGCGCGATGCCAGCGTTGTTGATGACCACATGCAGGTCGCCCAGGCCATCGACAGTTTCCTGCACGGCGCGGAACACGTCGTCACGGTCGGCCACGTCCACCTTTACCGCCAGTGCGCGCCCACCGGCCTGTTTGATCTTCTGGGCTACTACGCCTGCCGTTTCGATATTCATATCCGCGCAGCCGACGGCAAAACCGTCTGCGGCCAGACGCAGGGCAATGGCTTCGCCAATGCCTTGGCCGGCGCCGGTGACGAACGCTACTTTTCCTTGGGATTTGCTCATGTTCGTTATCCTTTTTTGTGTTTGTTAGGACTGAGGGTTTAGAAACTGGCCTGGAGTTTCACGCCAGCCACCACGGCGTTATCCACTTCGTAAACGCCGCCCGGGCTGCGGACGTATTGCACGTTCGGGCGCACGGTCAACCAGTCGGTGACGTGCACGCCGTAGTTGAGTTCGATGTTGTATTCGCTGTGTTGCACGGGGACGTATAGCGGGTTGCTGTAGTCGCTGATGCCGTTGCCAGCGTTGATCTGGCGTTGGCGTTTGCTGACGTCCTCGTTCACATGGATGCGCGCGATGCCGAAGCCGAAATCGTCTTTGGGGCGCGCATCGAACAAACCCAGGTACACCAGGCCGAGGTTCTGGAAGCTGTCGATGCTGCTGGTTTCTTTGTCGTGGAACGTGGCGCTGGCAAACACGCTCAGGCCGCGCGCTGCATCACCGTTTCGGGTGGTCAGTTGCTGGCGCCCCATCACCCACCAACCACTTTTGCTGCTTTGGCTTTTGGCGGCCTGGCCGGTGATGCCCTGCGGGTTACCGTTGACGTCGTCGTACACGTCGTTGGCGTTGGCGCTGCTGTGGTAGTAGCCGACGCGGTATTCGCCGGGCAATGCTTCGGCGCCTACGGTGGGTTTGTAAATCAGCTCGACCGGCACCAGAGCGCCCTGGGTGCCGCTGCCGCTCAGTTTGAAACCGTTGTCCGGCTCCAGGTTTGAGGGGTTCTGTTCGAACACACCGATTTGTACGGCCCATTGCTCGTTCAGGTTGTATTTGGCGCGCAACGCCCATTGGCTGACCGGGCCGCTGTACCACACATCGCCGGCAACGTTGCCGATAGGGGCGGCGCAGAACGACAAACTCTGGAAGTCACACGGGAAACTGTTGAAGTCTTCGTTCACGCCCATGCGGCCAACCTTCAGGTCCAGCGCTTTATCGAAGAACTGCTGGCGGTACCACATTTGCGTCAGGCGCCAGCTTTTGCCGCGCCCCCACACTTCTTGCACAGAGCTGAGTTGCCCGGTGCGCGGGTCACCGATGCGGTCGTTGGACAGGTTGTCGCCGTTACGGTCGGTGAGCAGCACCTGAAATTCAGCGTCGTTCCAGCCGAGCAGTTTTTGCAGGTCCAGGTGGGTGCCCAATGCCCACTGCGAGACGTAGCGCGCCGTGCGGTCATCGTTGTAGCCACCATGGAGATTGGTTGCGCCTTCACCGACGTAACCGATGGTGAAGTCCACGCCTTGCTCGAGAAGTTCACTGCGGGTGCCGCCCCAGTCGCCCAAGCCCCAGGTGGCGGCTTTGTCAGCGGCGATAACAGGCAGAGAAACGCAGGCGAACAGGCTGAGCCCGATGGGCAGTTGCCAGAGGTCTTTCATGTCGAATAGTCCTTGTTTTTATGTTTTTACGACACAGCGGTTTCCGCACCGCAGGCAGAGCCCTGCGGTTGGGGAAGGAACAGCGATAAAGCGGCGTCAGGGCTAGCGAGGCCCTGACCATGCAATGGCTTGGGTTAAATACCGCCCAGGCACAGGTACTTGATTTCGAGGTAATCCTCGATGCCGTACTTGGAGCCCTCGCGGCCCACACCCGAGGCTTTTACGCCACCAAACGGCGCGGCTTCGGAGCTGATGATTCCGGTGTTTACACCGACGATGCCGTACTCCAGTGCCTCGCCCACGCGGAACACACGGCTCAGGTCTTTGGCATAGAAATACGCGGCCAGGCCGAACTCAGTGTCGTTGGCTTTGGCGATGACTTCGTCGTCGGTGTTGAAGCGGAATACGGGAGCCAGGGGGCCGAAGGTTTCCTCTTTGGCGACCCGGGCGTTGTCCGGTACGTCGACCAAAATGGTCGGCTGGAAGAAGTTGCCACCGAGTTTATGCGCAGCGCCGCCCTGCAACACCTTGGCGCCTTTCTCCAGGGCGTCGTCGATATGCTGACGCACCTTGGCCACGGCTTTTTCATCGATCAGCGGGCCGATGGTGGTACCCGTCTCAAAGCCGTCACCTGTTTTCAGCGCGCCGACGGCGGCGGCAAGCTTGTCGACGAATGCGTCGTACACCTTGTCATGCACATACAGGCGGTTGGCGCATACGCACGTCTGCCCGGCGTTGCGGAATTTGGAGGCCAGGGCGCCGTCTACAGCGGCATCCAGGTCGGCATCTTCAAACACAATAAACGGCGCGTTGCCGCCCAGTTCCAACGACACTTTTTTGATGTCGTGGGCGCACTTTTCCATGATGGTGCGGCCAATTTCGGTGGAGCCGGTGAAGGAGATTTTGCGCACCACCGGGTTGCTTGTCAGCTCTTCGGCAATCTCGGCCGCCGAGCCTGGCACCACCGACAGTACACCGTTGGGAATACCGGCTTGCTCGGCCAATACCATCAACGCCAAAGCGGAAAACGGCGTCTGCGACGCGGGTTTGATCACCATGGTGCAGCCAGCCGCCAACGCCGGGCCGGCCTTGCGGGTGATCATGGCGCTGGGGAAGTTCCACGGTGTGATGGCCGCGCACACGCCGATGGGTTGTTTCAGAACCAGCAGGCGCTTGTCGGCAGAGCCTGGAATCAGGTCACCGTAAACGCGCTTGCCCTCCTCTGCGTACCACTCGATATAGGAGGCGGCGAACACGATTTCGCCACGGGCTTCGGCCAGGGGCTTGCCTTGTTCAAGGGTCATGATCTGCGCCAGGTCATCCTGGTGTTCAATCATCAGGTCGAACCAGCGACGCAATTTGCTCGCCCGCTCTTTGGCTGACAGCGCTTTCCACGCCGGCAAGGCGCGCTCAGCCGCCTCGATCGCCCGGCGGGTTTCTGACCCGCCCATACGCGGAACATGGCCGACCACCGCGCTGGTGGACGGGTTGGTCACGGTGATGGTGGCGCCGCTGTCGGCAGCCAGCCACTGACCGTCAATGTAGGCCTGTTCACGGAATAATTCGGGGTTGTTCAGCTTCACAGCAGGTTCTCCTTGGGTTGCGCCGGGCCTTGCAGCCACGGCGCGAACAGCCCGCCCAGAACGACAGCCAGGACGGGTGCGGTTTATCTCAGCTCAGGCTCGGCGTCGCTCAGTGCAAGGCTTTCTGGGCATACTTGCCGGACAAGGCCAGGCCTTTGAATTTGAAGCCGCGGTAGTCCTCGGTTTTCACTTGGGTGAGGATGTCGGTGAACGGGCCAAGGCCGCCCATATAGAAGTAAACCGAGTTGGTTTTGCCCGGAATGTTGGCGCCAAAGATCCACGAATCGGTTTTGGCGAACAGGGTTTGGTCGGCGATATCGCGGCAGGTAACGCCCCATTCGTGCTCGCTTTGCGGATCAGCTTCCGCGCAGGCCAGCTCGTTTTCTTCCATAAAGCCGATCATCTCGGACACCCACTCCACCTCGGTTTCAATGGTCGGCGGCAGGTTGGTGAACGGGCCGTTGGGGCCCAAAATCATGAACATATTCGGGAAGTTGGAGGTGGCCACCGACAGGTAACTGGACGGGCCGTCGCGCCAGTGGTCGGCGATGCTCACGTCGTTGCGGCCACGAATGTCGATGCGCTTGTAGTTGCCGTCTACCGCGTCGAAACCGGTGGCAAATACCAGCACATCCAACTCGTGCTCCACGCCGTCGGCGGTACGAATGCCCTTCTCGGTGATTTCCTCGATGGGGTTGGCTTTCACGTCCACCAAGGCCACATTCGGGCGGTTAAAGGTGGCGTAGTAGCCGCTGTCGCAGAGCGGGCGCTTGGCGTACAAGTCCTTCGGCATCAGCTTGCGAGCGGTTTCCGGGTCTTTGACGATTTCAGCAATCTTGTTGCGTACGAAATTCTGCGCCTCGAGGTTGGCCTGCTCGTCGGTAGCAATGTCGTTGAAGGTTTGGAACATAAAGCGGAAGCCGCCGCCGGTGTCCCAGGCGTGTTGGAAAATCTGCTTACGTTCTTCTGGCGACACGCTCATGGTCGGGATGTCGCTTTCTTCAAAGCCGAATGCCAAACGCGAGGAGCGAACCTCTTTCCAGATTTCGTCATAGTTCTTTTTGATATGCGCTACGTACTCGCGACCCACCGGGCCATTGCCGACTGGCACGGTGTACTGCGCCGAGCGCTGGAACACAGTGAGATGACCAACGATTGGCGCGATGGCGGTAATCACCTGGCAACCGGTAGAACCGGTGCCGATCACGCCCACACGTTTGCCTTCCAGCGACGCATCGGCCGGCCAATGGGCGGTGTGGTATTGCTTGCCTTTGAACTGGCTGAGCCCTTTGATGTTCGGCACGTTGGTTGCCGACAGCAGGCCCAGTGCAGTCACCAGGTACTTGGCGCTGTAGTGATGGCCGTCGTCGGTGGTCACGGCCCAGCGGCTGGTTTCTTCGTCGAAGACGGCCGAGGTAATCGCCGTTTCCAACTGGATGTCTTTACGCAGATCGTGGCGGTCCACGGCGTGGTTGAGGTAGGAGAGGATCTGCGGCTGGTCGACGTAACGGGTGGTGATATCCCACTCCTGGCACAGCTCACGGTCCCAGGAGAAGCAGTACACGAAGGTCTCGCTGTCGGACAAAGCGCCCGGGTAGCGGTTCCAGAACCAGGTGCCGCCCACGCCGCCGGCCTTGTCGAAGGCACGCACGTTAAGCCCCAGTTCATCGCGCAGTTTCTTCAGCATGTAGATGCCGCCGAAACCGGCGCCAATGATGATGGCGTCGTAGTTGATGACGTCGGTGCCTACCGAACGTTTAGCCAGAACTGTAGTTGTCATTGTGTTCTCCTAATTGATCCTTGCACCTGCCGTGCCTTAGCGAACCCTCACTAAGCCAAACCGCAGGCAAGCCGATGCCGCCTCCCCGATCTGCGGATCAGGGAAATTCAGACTCGATAGTTGAATGGAGCGAGGCAGTGGCGCCCCGCTCGCTCAGTTACAGCGAGAAGCCGCCATCCACTGCGATGGCCTGGCCGGTAACGTGGGGCGCACAGGCGAGGTACACCGCCAACTGGCCCATGTCTTCCACGGTTTGCGCTTCGCCTTGTGGCAACAGCGCCGACTGGTGGCGTTCCCACGATTGCTCTTCGGTCTCGCCCGGCTCTGCCCAGCGGCCGGACAAACCGGTTTCACCGCGCCACATGCCGGTGCCAACAACACCCGGGCACAGCGCATTGACCGTGATGCCCTCACGGGCCACTTCTTTGGCAAAGGCGTTGGTAAAACCGATAACAGCGAACTTCGAGGCGCTGTAGTGGGACAGGTCAGGGAACCCAACCTTGCCGGCGATGGACGCCAAATTGATGATGCGACCGAATTTGTGCTCGCGCATCAGCCGCAGCTCGGCCTGGCAGCAGAGAAATACGCCGCGTGCGTTGATGTTCATGATGCGGTCCCACTCGCTGACCGCGAGCTCTTGGACCTTGCCTAAACTCACCACGCCGGCATTGTTGACGGCGACATCCAGACGACCGAAGTGCTCGCGTACTTGCTCAATCATTTCTTTCACGCTTTCAGGCTGACCGACATCCACCTGCAACGCCACGGCGCGACGACCCAGCGCACGAACGGCGGCAGCCGCTTCTTCAGCAATGTTGATGTCGTAATCGGCAAGCACCAAGTTGGCGCCGGCGTTGGCCAGGCTGAGTGCGATGCCTTGGCCGATGCCACGACCGGCGCCGGTTACCAGGGCGACTTTGCCCACCAGGGAGAAATTGACCGCGTTAAATTCGCTCATGACATGCCTCTAATTATTCTTGTTGAGTGCGGCCGCTCATGTCGGCTCGCTGAGACAGGCTTGAGCAAGGCAGATGCCAACATCGACAAAAACGCTCGAAAGCGCCGCGCTAGAGCGGTCTATCCCTCGACGGCGATGGCAGGCGGCAGGCGCCGAATTAGACGTTATGTCTCGGCCCAAGCGAGACGGCGAGAGACGCTGAGACGTTATGTCTCACGCACACGGCGTAAACCGAATCAGCTTGTCGCATGGCGTTAACGGGCATTAAATTTGTCCTACAAAAAATAAGAACGACCACGCGGAGGTTATATGTCCTCTGGTTACTCAAAAGCTCACAACGAACACGTGAGCCGAGTGCTACGCACTGCCCAAAGCGCCCCGACCCTGCCGGTTCCCAGCAGCATTGTTGATTCGTGGCGCCGCTCCGTACTGCATCAGGTTGACCCCGGTTCCTTGCAGGGGCCGCGTGTGCTTGAGGCCCACCAGCTCAACGAGCACCGCCAACGCATCGACGACTTCCTGCGCCTGGCGGGCGATGAAATCGGTCGCCTGCACCACCGCGTGCGCGACGCCGACTACTGCGTGATGCTCACCGACACCCTCGGCTGCACCGTCGACTACTGCATCGACTCCACCATCAAAGGCGAATACCGCCGCGCCGGTATCGACCTGGGCACCTGCTGGACCGAAGACGAAGAAGGCACTACCGCCGTGTGCGCCGTGCTGGTCGACAAACAGCCGATCACCGTGCACAAACACGACCACTTCCGTGCCGCCTTCATCGGCAACACCTGCTCGGCGGCCCCGGTGTTTTCCCCCAGCGGCGAACTGTTTGCCGTGCTGGATGTGTCCGCCATTCGCTCCCCCGACGACCGCCGTAGCCAACACCTGATTCGGCAAATGGTCATCCAGAGCGCCGCCGAAATTGAAAACGCCTACTTTATGTACAGCACCCAAGACCTCTGGGTACTGCGCGCCCACGCCCTGCCCGGCTACGTCGACAGCCAGCCCCAGTTCCTGTTCGCCTGGGACAGCGACGGCGTTATCCAAGCCCTAAACCCCGCCGCCCGCCGCTTGCTGATACAGCGCCATGGCCGCATACCGCTTACCGTCCAGGAAGCCTTCGCCTCGGCGCGGCTGCCCAACGCCAGCGACGACAGCGTGCACTACCTGCCAACCCTGGACTTACACGTACGCCTCAAAGCCCCACGGCGCTCAACGTTCGTACCCGCCACCAGCAAAGTCGTTGAAGCCCTCGACCCCAAAGTCGCCCAAGCGCTTGAGTTGGCCGTGCGGGTAAAAGACCGTGGCCTGCCCGTCCTGATTCACGGCGAAACCGGCGCCGGCAAAGAGCACTTCGCCCTGCAACTGCATAAAGCGAGCAAACGCAAAGACAAACCCTTCGTTGCCGTGAACTGCGCCGCCATTCCAGAGAACCTGATCGAAAGCGAACTGTTCGGCTACACCGCCGGCGCCTTCACCGGCGCCAACAGCAAAGGCATGCGCGGCCTGCTGCAACAAGCCGACGGCGGCACATTGTTCCTCGACGAAATTGGCGACATGCCACTGATGCTACAAACCCGCCTGCTGCGCGCTTTAAGCGAAGGCGAAGTGTCGCCCCTGGGCGCCTCCCGCCCGCAACCCATCGACATCCAAGTGGTCTGCGCCAGCCACCGCGACTTGGCCGTCTTGGTCGAACAAGGCAGTTTCCGCGAAGACCTTTACTTCCGCCTGAGCGGCGCACGCTTCGAGATCCCGCCCCTGCGTGAACGCACCGACAAGCTGGCACTGATTAACAAGCTGCTGGACGAAGAATGCGAGCGCTCCGGCGAACGTTTCGGCCTGAGCGATGCAGGCCTTGAGGTGCTGCTGAACCACAGCTGGCCGGGCAATATGCGCCAACTGCACCATGCACTGCGGTATGCCTGTGCCGTGTGTGCTGGGCAAGTGATCGGGGTGCAAGATCTGCCAACTACGCTAGGCGTAAGTGCGCCGGCAATTGGCGTTGAAACGGCAGTGGGAAACCCTGAGCGCCAGGCATTGATCGATGCGTTGGTGCGCAACCGGTGGAAGCCGGTGCTGGCGGCTCAGGAGTTGGGGATTTCGCGGGCTACGTTGTATCGGCGGGTGAATCAGCATGGCATTCATATGCCGGGTAAGGGGTCGTACAACTAGATCAATAAAACAACGCTCGGCAGAGTTTTTCCCTGGACAGAGTCAAAGGATCTGATAACCCCAATAGCGTCTGTTTGACGTACAAACACGAAAAACGTCGCGTCCTATACGGCTTCCGGGCATTGCCTACGATTGCGGTTTATATCGCTTCAAAAAGTGCACTGGCCTAGCTGACTCGCACATTGGCCCTGGAGGTCATTGACTACGGTATATGCGTCAATGCAGTCGGCTCCGGAGGTGTTGTAACCAACATCTTCAACGATGTTGTAACCAACATCTTCAACGATGTTGTTGGAAACGGGCCTAGATTCCTTGCCCAGACGGTTACACAAAGGCGGTGTTTTTCACTTAAAAATATGTGGACACCTCCTCCACTAACCCCAGTATTTCTATGCGTCAAAGAACTTCTTGTCCCAATCCTTTTAAAGCTCGAGTCGTCCAGAAATGCTTACAGCCGGACGCAGACGTTGCGTGCTTGGTGCTACGGTAATGGCTCTCTGGCAACCAATTCGAGATATCCATATGAAACCCAATCCGGCAATCGATAACGTATTACGCGTCGCGTTGGTTACAGGATCGACTTCCGGTATCGGCGCAGCCATTGCACGTGTACTAAGCCTGGCAGGCTATGCGGTGGTGATCCATTCGCGAAATTCTGCGGATACGGGGCGCGCTATGGTTGCCGAAATGAACCAGGCTATTTACGTGCAAGCTGATCTAGCTTTCGAAGCTGACAGGGTCAGGCTTGTTAACGAGGCTATCGCCGCGTGGGGGCAGCTCGACGTATTGGTCAATAACGCCGGTATTAGCAGAGTCATTCCGCACGGCGACCTTGCCTCTGCCAGTTCTAAGGTGTGGCACGAACTTAACGAGGTAAATGTCGTAGCGCCGTTCCACCTAGTCGCTTTGGCCGAGTCGGCGTTGCGCGATGCCGCCCGTTACCGTCGAGCAGGTTGCGTCGTAAACATCAGTTCGCATGCCGGTATCCGTCCTAAGGGCGCATCGATTCCCTATGCGGTAAGCAAAGCTGCGCTTAATCACATGACCCGCTTGCTCGCGGTATCGCTTGGACCAGAAATTCGCGTAAACGCTGTGGCGCCGGGCTTGGTCGACACGCCTCTGACCGCAGAGTGGACAGATGCCCAAGAATTGTGGCGAACTCGCGCACCTATGCGCAGGGCCGCTAGCCCAGACGACATCGCAAAAGCTGTTTTAATGCTGGTCGAGTCGGACTACTTAACCGGCGAGATACTCCTGTCAGACGGAGGGTTGAATCTGACCTAGATTTAGCGTGCTCCGGTGGAGCAGGCGAGAAGACGAGTCACCCTGTTTCGCCGACTGGCCCAAACGCCGGGCGGATACCATAGGTTTTCAGGGCCGGCTTGAGAACTGCGCCTGACGGATACGCTGATGCCGACGCACCGGGCCAGTCAAATTGGGTAGTTGTTGGCGCATCGGTGGCAACTGGCTCAGTTACGCAAGACGAGATGCCCGGACGCTTACGCTTCAACAGCAGCAGAACCGCCTTCAGCAGCAACCGGGGCGAAACCGGTGGAACGCTCGGAGATCACAAGAGTGACTGAACGGCAGCGATGGCGCTCCCGGCATAGTTCGGACGCATTTTCTGATGTCATCTTTGCTTCGTCCGCAGCTCACGCACAGGTCGCCGCTTAACTGACACAGCGAGATACAGGGGTTGTCGATTTATTTTGCCACTGTCAGTGTCTCTTGGCCGCGGGCGGTTGCGACAGGCGCTTGTTCCAGTCGCCGCCGTGGGTGCGTTGGCATTCTTCTTCAGAGTCGAACCGGACCGGTTGCTCGGACGGTGTAACGTCGAGGTTCGCTTGGTTCAGGCCGATGGCGGTGAGTTCAAAAACGCGTGCCTTGGCGTCAGTTTGGGCACGGTGTTTATCAGCCGCCGCTTCAAACACCCAGGTCACTTCTAGCGTTTGGGCAAATGCGGTGGGAGCCGCTGTGTGGGTAAGCCAGGTGAAGCCTGGGATTTCGATTTTCGCGGTCTCGCAGGGCTCGGTTAGCGTTGTGATTTAAACGTCGTTCGATTCTTGCCAGTTCACGCTTGCCTGGGGGCATGCTGGGCTCCGTCGCAGAGTGGAAGCCGGCGCCGCGCGGCTCAGTTAGGCATACACCCTACCCCTATACAAGAAGCGAGTGGGGCACCGCGCGTCCAGTGACAATTTAACGTTTGCCGAGCTGTTCAATCACGCCTTGGGCTTTGAGCTGCGCCAGGCGTTCATCGTCCAAACCCAGCTCGCGCTTGAGCACTTCATCGGTGTGCTCGCCCAGCATCGGCGCCGGGCGTAGGTATTCGACCGGGGTGCCTGACAACTTGATGGGGCTGCCCACGGTGACGAAGTCGGCCTTTAGCGGATGCGGAATGTTCACCAGCATGTTGCGGGCGAGCACCTGCGGTTCATCCAGGGCCTGGGCGATGCTGTTGATGGCGCCGACCGGCACGCCCTGCGGATGAATGCGCCCTACCCACTCGTCCGCACTGGCGCCGAGAAAATGCTTGGCCAGAATGGCGACGATTGCTTCGCGGTTGCTGACGCGGTCGGCGTTGCGGGCAAAGCGTGGGTCTTTGGGCAGATCGGGCAAGCCAATGGCGTTGCACAGCGCGACAAACTGCGAGTCGTTGCCGCAGGCGATGATGAAGTCGCGGTCGCTGGCGCGGAACACTTGGTAGGGCACGATGTTGGCGTGGGCATTGCCGTAGCGGCCTGGGGGTTTGCCAGAGGCCAGGTAGTTTTGGCTTTGGTTGCACAGGGCGGCGACCTGTACGTCGAGCAAGGCCATGTCGATATGCTGGCCAAGGCCGGTCTTTTCCCGGCTGAGCAAGGCGGCTTGGATGGCAACGGTGGAGTACAGGCCGGTCATCAGGTCGGCAAACGCCACACCGACTTTTTGCGGGCCGCCACCGGGCAAGTCGTCACGCTCGCCGGTGATGCTCATCAGGCCGCCCATGCCCTGGATAATAAAGTCGTAGCCGGGCTCGGCGGCACGCGGGCCGGTCTGTCCAAAACCGGTGACCGAGCAGTACACCAGGCGTGGATTGATGGCGGCGAGGCTGGCGTAGTCCAGGCCGTACTTGGCCAGGGAGCCGGCCTTGTAGTTTTCGATCAGCACGTCGCAGCTGGTGGCCAGGGCGCGGATCATTTCTTGCCCTTCGGCGCTGGCGATATTCAGCGCCACCGACAGTTTGCCGCGGTTGGTTGATTGGTAGTACGACGCCTCGCCGGAGGACTCGGCGTTCTGCCCTTTCATCCAGGGCGGGCCCCAGCCACGGGTGTCATCGCCCGCGCCGGGGCGTTCAATCTTGATCACTTCGGCACCCAGGTCAGCCAGGGTTTGGCCGCACCAGGGGCCGGCTAACACGCGGCTTAAATCGAGCACGCGAAATCCAGTCAAAGCACCCATTTCAATTCACCTTTGCTTGCGTGCGTTTACACACGTTCGATGACCATCGCCAGGCCTTGGCCGACGCCGATGCACAGGCTGACCACGGCGTAGCGTTTGCCGCTTTGTTGCAAGGCGCGCGCGGTGCTCAGGGCCAGGCGTGCGCCGGAGGCACCCAGTGGGTGGCCCACGGCGATGGCGCCACCGTTGGGGTTTACCCGTGGGTCGTCGAAGGCAACGTTGAGGCCCTTCAGGCAACCCAGTACCTGGCTGGCGAAGGCTTCGTTGATTTCGATGATGTCCATGTCCGCCAACGTCAATTCGGCGCGCGCCAGCGCTTTGTTGATCGCCTCCACTGGGCCGACGCCCATGATGCGCGGGGCAACACCGGCTGCAGCCGCCGAAAGAATGCGCGCCATCGGCACCAGGCCGTGCCGCTCGCCAGCGGCGGCTGAACCAATCAACAACGCAGCCGCGCCGTCGTTCACGCCGGAGGCGTTGCCGGCCGTAACCACGCCACCTTCGGAAAGCGGCTTGAGGCGCGCCAACGCGGCCAGGTCCGATTGCGGACGCGGGTGTTCGTCGTGCTCCACCACGTTGGGCGGCGTTTTACGCCCGGTGGGCACGCTCACGGCGAGCAGTTCGTCCTGAAAGAAACCAGCACTGCGCGCGGCTTCATAGCGGGCTTGGGAGTTGGCGGCAAAGGTGTCGGCTTGCTCGCGGGTAATGCCGTATTCCTGGGCCACGTTGTCGCCGGTCTGCGGCATGCTGTCGTTGCCAAATTCGGCGACGATTTTCGGGTTGGGAAAACGGGCGCCGATGGTGCTGTCGAACACCGTCAGCTCACGGCTATAGGCGGCTTCGGCTTTGGCCATAACGAAGGGCGCGCGGGACATGCTTTCCACCCCGCCGGCCACAAACAGCTCGCCTTCTTCGCACGTCACGGCACGCGCGGCGTCAATCACCGCGGCCAGGCCACTGGCGCACAGGCGGTTTACGGTTTGCCCGGGAACAGTCACTGGCAAGCCAGCGAGCAGCGCGGCGTGACGCGCGATGTTGCGGCTGTCCTCGCCGGCCTGGTTGGTGTTGCCGAGAATCACATCTTCAATGGCTTCGCCGGGAATGGCGTGGCGGGCCAGCAGCTCATGAATGACATGGGCCACCAGGTCGTCCGGACGTACCGGTGCCAAGGCGCTGCCGTGGCGGCCAAAGGGGGTGCGCAGACCCGCGAAGATATAGGCGTCGAGCATGGAGAAATCCTGGCGTTGTCGATCAGTTAAGGGAAGTTTCGAGATGGCGCAGCGACAGGCCTAGCGTGGCGCGGCGACGCAACCAGGGGCCTGGGCGGTAACGCGGGTCGCCGGTGAGCTGCGTCATGCGCTCGAGCACGGTGTGCAAGCGTTTGGGGCCGATACTGTCGCCCCATGCCAACGGCCCCTGCGGATAACCCAGGCCACGGCGCACGCCTTCGTCCAGGTCATCAACGCTGGCAATGCCCTGCTGGACGATGTCGCCGGCCAGGTTGACGATCATGGCCAGCACCCGTTGGGCCACAAACCCGACGCTGTCATTGATCACACTCACGCCCACGCCATCGCTGGCCAGCAGCGCATGGGCGGCGTCGCGCATATCGGCGCGGGTGGCGGGGTTGAGCATCAAGGTGCGGTAGCGGTCGGTGTCCAGCAGCGGGTCAATGCACACGGTGCGGGCGGCGTCAGTGCCAAACAGGCCAACGGCGCTGGTGGCGTCCAGCCCGTATGGTGCCAACAGGCACAGCGCTTCGGTGCTGGGCTGGGCGCCCTCTTCCACCTGGGCGCCCAGTTGCTGCAGCAGTTCGCTAAAGCGGGTGTGGTCTGCTTTGTTCTCGGTACCCAGCCATACCGGTGGCAGGCTGGTGACGCTCGGCACAGGTTGTGGCGCGGGCGGATCGATCATCTTGCCGTCGGCATAGCGGTAGAAGCCGCGGCCCACTTTGCGGCCGACATAACCGGCGTCCAGCATTTGCCGGGTTAGCGCTGCCGGCCGATAACGCGGTTCTTGGTAAAACTGGTTGTAGATCGACTCGATCACCGGGTGGGAGACGTCCAGCGCCGTCAGGTCAAACAACTCCAACGGGCCCATGCGAAAGCCCAGGCCTTCACGCAGGATTCGGTCTATTTCGGCCGGTTCGGCAACGCTTTCCTTAAGGATTTGCAGGGCTTCGGTGCTGTAGGCGCGGCCGGCGTGGTTGATGATAAAACCGGGGGTGTCTTTGGCGCGGATGCCGCGATGACCCATGCGCGTAGCCAGGGCTTGCAGGCAGTCGCCCACTTGCGGGTCGGTGGCCAGGCCATCGACGACCTCGACCACTTTCATCAGTGGCACCGGGTTGAAGAAGTGAAAGCCTGCCACGCGCTGCGGCACACGGCAGTGGCGAGCGATGGTAGTGACCGACAACGACGAGGTATTGGTGGCCAGAATGCAGTCATCGGCCACCACGGCTTCGAGCTCGGCGAGCAACGCTTGTTTGGCGTCGAGGCGCTCGATAATGGCTTCCACCACGAGGTCGACGTCGCCCAGCTCGGCAAGGGCGGTGGCGACCTGCACGCGGTCGATAGTTGCTTGCGCATCGGCGGCGGCAATCTTGCCCTTCTCTACCAGCTTATCCAGCGTGCCTTTCAACGTGTCACGCGCGGCTTGCGCGGCGCCGTCACGGTTGTCGAACAGCATGACCCGCACGCCCGCCTGGGCGGCGATCTGTGCAATGCCGGTGCCCATGATGCCGGCGCCGACTACGGCCATCTGATTAATGGTGCGTGTCATGGTCACTCTCCCGAGAAGATCGCTTTGCGTTTTTCCAGGAAGGCTTGCGCGCCCTCTTTCTGGTCGCGCGAATCGAACAGCAGTTGGAACGCTTTGCGCTCCAACACCAGGGCGCTTTCCAGCGGCAAGTCGGCGCCGGCCAGCATCACTTCTTTGATTTGCGCGACTGCCAGCGGTGGCAACGCGGCGATTTCGGCGGCCAGCTCCAGCGCTCGGGTGATGGTCTGCTCGTCTTCCACCACTTCACTGAGCATGCCCATGGCCAAGGCTTGCTGGGCGGACACCAGGCAACCGGTCAATGCGATGCGCATGGCCTGGAATTTACCCACTGCGCGAATCAGCCGCTGGGTGCCGCCCGCCCCCGGCATCAGGCCAAGCTTCACTTCGGGCTGGCCAAAGCGCGCCGAGGCGCCGGCGACGATGATGTCGCAGTGCATGGCCAGCTCGCAGCCGCCACCCAGGGCAAAACCGTTGACCGCCGCGATAATCGGCTTGGGGCAGCGCGAGATGGCTTCCCATAGCAGCTCGGTGTGGCGCAGGTACATTTCGATTGGGCTGGCTTGGGCGAACTCGCGGATGTCCGCCCCCGCTACGAAGCACTTCTCACCGCCAGTCAACACGATGGCGCGCACCTGCGGGTTACGGGCCACGGCACGGAAGTGTTCAGCCAGTTGTTCGCGCACGGCGCCATTAAGGGCGTTCTTTGCTTCTGGCCGGTCGATGCGCACAACGGCGACACCGTCTTGGCGAATATCCAGATGCACTACAGATTCAGGTTGCTGACTCATACCCACCTCTAAAAGTGTTTCGCTATACGAAACTGCATTCCGTATTACGAATTATCATAGAGATGGCCCGGTTTTTATGTAAACCAAAAATCCAAACTATTTATTTAAAGTGTTTATTTACAGATACTTATGCCACATAAAAACAGCGTTTCAATTTCAGATCCGACTGATCTATAATTTCGCCAGACGAAACACGGTTTTATTTTCTTGCATTTGCCAAAAGTGGGGTTCTACCATGGCTCGCAACAAAGCGGATCAGCAAAACGCTGAGAGCAGCACCGGAGCGGATGAAATCGGCTTACTGAAGATGGGCATGCTCGACCCGGCCACAGCGCTTGGCGAGGACGAAGCCGGCGGCCAGTTTGTGACTGCGCTGGCTCGCGGCCTGGAGCTGATGCGTTGCTTTACCCCGCGTGACAACGTGCTGGGTAACCAGGATTTAGCGCGCATGACAGGGCTGCCGAAACCGACTGTCACGCGCTTGACCAACACCCTGATGCGCCTGGGCTGCCTCAAGCGTGAAGTGCACTCGGGCAAGTACCAACTGGATGTCGGCGTGTTGGGATTTGGCTACGCCATGCTGACCAACCTGTCGATTCGGTCGGTGGCCCATCCGCTGATGGAAGAACTGGCCAACCACGCGCAAGCCGCCGTGGCGATGGCCGCCCGGGACCGCCTGCAAATGGTTTATCTGGACGTGGTGCAAGGCCAAGGCAACACCACGATGCGCCGCCAGATCGGCAGTTACCTGCCCCTGGCGCAAAGCTCGGCCGGCCGGGCTTGCCTGGCCGCGATGCCGGAAAGCGAGCGGGAGTTTCTGCTCGACCACATTCGCCAGCGCGAAGCGGACCAATGGCCTGCCATTCGCAAAGGCCTGGATCGCGCGTTTCGCGATTACACCGATTACGGCTTTTGCCTGTCGATCGGCGAATGGCACCGCGACGTCAACTCCGTTGCCGTGCCGCTGTTACACCCGCAGTTCGGGTTACTGACTTTCAACTGCGGTGGCCCGAGCTTTCAACTGCCCCGGGACACGCTTGCAGACGACATCGGGCCCCGCCTGATCAACATGGTTAACAACATCGGCGCCGCTGCCCGCTAACGGTTCAGGGGTCGGCGCCCCTTACGAAATCGGCCCACGTGGTGGGCCACAGGAGCGCATATGATCCGTGATACCGAAACCCTGCAGATTCTGGTGGACTCGCTTCGCCAGTTCGTCAACGAAGTGCTGATTCCCCGTGAAAACGAGGTGGCCGAAACCGACGCGATTCCTGCCGATATCGTCGATCAAATGCGCGACATGGGCCTGTTTGGTTTAACCATTCCGGAGGAATACGGCGGCCTGGGTGTGACCATGGAAGAAGAGGTCAATATCGCCTTTGAACTGGGCCGTACCTCGCCGGCGTTTCGCTCCTACATTGGCACCAACAACGGCATTGGCTCCATCGGCATCTTGCTTGATGGCACCGAAGAGCAACGCCAGCACTACCTGCCCATACTGGCCAGCGGCGAGCTGCTTAGCTCCTTCTGCCTGACTGAGCCAGACGCTGGCTCCGATGCCGGCTCGTTAAAAACCACCGCCGTGCGCGACGGTGATTTTTACGTTCTGAACGGCACCAAACGCTTTATCACCAACGCTCCCGAAGCCGGCATCTACACCGTGATGGCGCGCACCAACCCGGCCATCAGAGGTTCTGGCGGCATCAGCGCCTTTATTGTTGAGCGCGGCACCCCAGGCGTTGTACTGGGCAAAGCCGACCACAAAATGGGCCACAAAGGCGCCCACACCTGCGACGTGATTTTCGACAACGCCCGCGTGCCCGCCAGCCAACTCATCGGCGGCGTAGAAGGCGTTGGTTTTAAAACGGCGATGAAAGTCTTGGACAAAGGCCGTCTACACATCGCGGCCCTCAGCGTTGGCGCCGCCGAACGTATGCTCGACGACGCCCTGCACTACGCCCTGGACCGCAAGCAGTTCGGCCAACCCATCGCCGAATTCCAGCTTATCCAAGCCATGCTCGCCGACAGCAAAGCCGAAATTTACGCGGCCAAGTGCATGGTGCTGGACGCAGCGCGCAAGCGTGACGACGGCAACAATGTCAGCACCGAAGCCTCCTGCGCGAAGATGTTTGCCACCGAAATGTGCGGCCGCGTGGCGGACCGTTGCGTGCAGATTCATGGCGGTGCGGGCTACGTCAGCGAGTACGCCATTGAGCGCTTCTACCGTGATGTGCGGTTGTTCCGCATCTATGAAGGCACCACGCAGATCCAGCAGGTGGTAATTGCGCGCAATATGATTCGCGAAGTGCAGCGTTAACAACCAGAAAGCCCCTGCTTCGGGGCTTGGCGGCCATCCCTGAAAGCGCAGGCGCGCCTGCCTGTTCACGGGATGGCGCTGTGGTACTCAAGGCATTAACCGCGCTGCCAGAAAATCGACAAACACCTTTATCTTTGGCAATGGCTGGCGGCTAGACGGCCACAAAATGCTGAGGGTGCGGCGGTCTTGAATGTAGCTGTCCAACAACGGCACCAAGCGTTTTTCTTCGATCGCCAGGGCGACGATAAAGTCCGGCAAACAGGCAATACCCTGCCCGGCTTCGGCCATGGCCAGTAACGGGTCGATGGCATTGGTGACGGCGGTTTGCGGCAGGTCCAGGTGTATCTGTTTGCCATCGGCAAATAGCGGCCAGGGGTCCAGTTTGCCGCTGGAGGGATAGCGGTAGTGCAGGCAGGCGTGGGCGTTCAAGTCCGCGGGGGCCTTGGGTACGCGGCGCGCTTTCAGGTACTTCGGCGCGGCCACCAGGCGGTGGCTGAAGCCATTGAGCCTGCGCATCATCAGGCGTGAGTCCTGTACCTCACCAATGCGCATCACGGCGTCAAAACCTTCCTCGATTACGTTGACCAGGCGATCGCTGAAGTCTAACTCCAGCTCAATGGCGGGATAGGTTTGCTGGAACGCTATCAAGTGCGGCATTAAGCGCATGCCCAGTTGCGGCAAGCTGATGCGTAGTTTGCCTTGAGGGTTGCCCGCCGCCTGAGTCAGTTCACGCTCGGCCACTTCCAGCTCGGCAAAGATGCGGTGACAGCGCTCGAGAAACAATGCACCTTCGGCTGTAAGGGTGATCGCCCGCGTGGAGCGATGAAACAGCCGCACTCCCAGCCGTTCTTCCAACTTGGTGATCGCTTTGCCAATCGCCGATGACGACACCTCTAATCGCCGCCCGGCTTCGGTAAAACTCCGCCCATCGGCCGCATGCACAAACGCCGACAACGCGCCCAACTGATCCATTTTCGCACTCACCATTACATCCTTACATTCCGCAATGTTTGGAATTCTAGCTTATTTTTCTTTCCTGCCTGGCCCCCTATAGTCGCTGGCATCCTGACTAGGGCCTCGTTTGCCCTGGGTCTCTCGTTAGTCTCGAGGTATCCATGACCTATCCCGAACTCCCTAAAGAGCTGGCCGAGCACCGCGGCTTTGCCCGCGTGTTTCAACCCGGGCATCTGACCTTTGGGTTTATCGCACCGCTGGAAAGTTACCCCGATAGCCCAGGCCCCACCCTGGCCAATCATGCCGACATGGCTCGCACGGTTGACCAGGCCGGCTTCTCGGCCATCTGGCTGCGCGACGTGCCATTCTATGACCCAAATTTTGGTGACGTTGGCCAGGTGATCGACCCCATGGTATATGCCGGCTACCTCGCCGCCATCACCGAAAAAATCGCCATCGGCACAGCGGGCATCGTGCTGCCGCTGCGCGATCCATTGATCGTTGCCAAGCAGGCGGCCAGCGTCGATCAACTGTTGGGTGGGCGTTTTATTCTCGGCCTGGCCACGGGCGACCGGCCGGTGGAATACCCGGCCTTTGGTGCGGATTTCGATAACCGCGCCGACCGTTTCCGCGATGCGCTGGCGGTGGTTCGTGCCGCCACAGAGCGCGCCTGGCCGGTGCATGGCTCGGCTTATTACGGCGAACTCACTGGCAACCTGGACCTGGTGCCCAAACCTCTGGCGCCGCGCCTGCCGACCATTGTGGTGGGCATGGCCGGCCAGAGCATGGAGTGGATCGCCGAAAACACCGACGGCGTGCTGTGGTATTTCACCGACCCAGCAAAAATCCCCGACATGATCAACCGATGGCAAGACGCCAGCCGTGGACAGCCGTTCAAACCCTACGGTTACGGCACCTTCTTCGACCTGGCGGCCGACCCCAACCTGCCCCTGCAAACCGGCCGCGTGCTGCGTGCCGGGCGTAACACCCTGATCGACCTGTGGCGCCGTCAGCAAGACCAAGGGGTTAATCACGTGGCCCTGAATTTCAAGCCACAACAACGCCCCGCTGCCGAAGTGATCGACGAGATGGGCGAATACATCCTGCCGCACTTCCCGAGCCTGGAACCGGCCCTGACCACCCCTTCTGCGCCGCGGAGCCGTTGAAATGCAACATGCCGCTCACGCCATGGATTTCATTTTCCAAACCAAGCTCGGCACTTACCCGTTAGCGGTGCAGTGCGAGATGCTCGCCGAACTCGGTTATCAGGGCATCACCGTTTCGTCCTGGAGCAAAGAGCTCAAGGACTTGCCCAAGGTAAAGGCCCAATGGGGCCTCGATGTCGGCGGTGTCTATGCCATCTACCGCCAAGGCCTTGAGGCCTGGTTGATCAACCTGTTCGAGACGATCGAAGGTTGCAACACCATCGAACTGGCGCTGCATTCCGGCGACAAGGTGCAGGAACAGGACGTGCGCATGCTTGAGCAGCTGTTGCTGATTTGCGAGCGCCGCAATCTGAACATTGCCCTGTACCCGCACATCCGTTACGGCATGCAAACGACAAGCGAAGCCGTGCAACTCTGCGAGCGTTTCAACCATCCGCGCCTGGGCATTGTGTTCAATGGTTATCACTGGTTCGCCACCCAGGAAGGCGAACTGGAGCAACGCCTGGACGCCCTGTGGCCGTGGCTGAAACAGGTAAACATCGCCGGTTGCCGGCTCTCGCCATTGGGCTGGGGTGGCGCCGCCACTATCGAGCCGCTGGATGAGGGCGAGATGGATAATTTTGTGCTGCTGGGCGCTTTGCAGCGCCGTGGTTATTCGGGCCAGGTCGGCTTTCTGGGTTGGGAGAGCATGGGCGGCGATGTGCATGGCAACCTCAGCCGCTCGCTCACCGCGTTCCGCTCTATGGAGCGGCGCCTGGCGCGCAACCCGCATTGGGCGTTGATGACGGACTTCCCACGGTGAACGGCGCAAACCCCATCCACGCTCTGGACTCGTTTTTCTATACGTCCATGGGCGTGTATAGCTTCCAGGCGCAGTGCGAGATGGTCGCCGAAGTCGGCTTTGATGCCATTACGGTCGCTGCCTGGGGCGGTACTCCGCTCACCGACCTCAGCCAACTCCCGAAGGTGAAAGGTCGGCATGGGCTGGATATCGCCGCGCTGTACCTGGTGCTGCACGAGGGGCGCAACGACGCTTTGGTTCGTCGAATCGTGGAGTCGGTTGAGGGCGTTGAGCTAATCGAATTGGCGGTGCAAACCTCGGTTAACGGCCTACCTGCGATCCTGGCCGTGATCGAAGGTTTGTTGCCGATTGTGGAGCGCCGAGGCCTGCGTTTGGCGTTGTATCCACATCGCAACCACGTGACGCAAACCACCGCTCAGGTGGTGGACCTGTGCAATTACTTTCACCACCCGCGCCTGGGCGCAGTGTTCAACGGCTACCACTGGTACGCCAGCCAGGAAGGTGATTTGCAGGGCTGCCTGGACGCGATGGCGCCCTGGCTTATGCAAGTCACCACCTCCGGCTCAGCGCTGTCGCCCCTCGGCTGGGGCGGCGTAGCCACCATGGAGCCGCCAGATCGCGGCGAGCTGGATAATTTTGCCCTGCTCGGCGCCCTGTCTCGCATGGGTTACACCGGCCGCGTTGGTGTACTTGGCTGGGATTACGGTGGCGATGTGTA
Organism: Pseudomonas turukhanskensis; assembly: GCF_027922365.1. Lineage (GTDB taxonomy): Bacteria > Pseudomonadota > Gammaproteobacteria > Pseudomonadales > Pseudomonadaceae > Aquipseudomonas > Aquipseudomonas turukhanskensis. The sequence continues at coordinate 162,199 of NZ_BSFN01000010.1, read as the reverse complement.
CCTGAAACTGCAGCGTTCGCTCAGCGCCATGCGCGGTATTCAGCAGCGTCTGTCCCGCCATCCGAACTGGGCCGATATCCCGCTCAACCGCTAATTCCGGGCACGGCGCGACACCGCTGGCCTCTATCGAACTGGAGTTGTTATGACTGCACTGTCTGTGCTGGACCTGATGATGATCGGCGAAGGCAAAACCTACGCCGACACCCTGGAAGGCGCTCGCCAATTGGCACGCCACGTTGAACAACACGGCTACAACCGCTACTGGATTGCCGAGCACCATGATTTGCCCGGCATCGGTTCCATGGCCACGCCCCTGATCGTGCAACACCTGGCGGCCTCCACCAGCACGCTGCGCGTCGGCGCAGGCGGCGTGATGTTGCCCAATCATTCGCCGCTGATTGTGGCCGAGCAGTTCGGCACGCTGGAGACCTTGTTCCCGGGCCGCATCGATCTTGGCCTCGGCCGCGCACCCGGTAGCGGCGGCCCTACAGTGCGGGCCATTCGCGGCCTTGCCCCGGAACGGGATTTTGCCCAGGACGTACAGAAGGTGCGCGACTACCTGCAAGACAATGGCCGTGAAGCTGTGCACGCCCTGCCTGGTCGTCATGACATACCGATGTGGATTCTGGGCTCCAGCCTGCAGGGCGCCGACCTGGCCGCACGGATGGGCCTGCCCTACGCGTTCGCCTCGCACTTTGCGCCACGAATGCTGATGCACGCCCTGGCCCATTACCGAGAAAATTTCCGCCCCTCCGAGTACCTGCAACAGCCGTATACCATGGCCGGGGTGAACGTTATAGCCGCCGATACACGCGCCCAGGCGCAGTATCTGGCCAGCTCTCATCAACAATGGGTAGTCAGGCTACACGCAGGGCGTCCAACGCTGCTGCCGGCGCCGGAGGAAGGCTACCTGGCAAGCGTCACACCAAGGGACCGACAGGGACTCGACCAGGCCATGGCCTGTACCGCTATCGGGGATAAAGAGGATGTCGGCGCGTGGCTGCGCGAATTCATCGCCACCACCGGCGTAGACGAGTTGATGATTGATGCGCGCATCTACGATTCAGCCGCGCGTTGCCGCTCCTATCAGTTGGCGGCGGAGTCGATTGGCAACCTACTCACCCGTTAACCGCAAAGAGCATACAGACGAGCGCTGAGGAGAAACCTCAGCGGTTGTCGACGCGTTTGATAAAGGGTCGCACGTCGATAGAGGCCCAGACATTTGCCTGGTTAAAGGGGTCGTCTTGCAGGAAGCGGGTAACCGCTTCAAGGCTGTCGGCTTCATAGAGAAAGAAGCTGCCAATCATGGTGATGCCGTCCGCCGTAGTCAGCGGACCCGAGATAAGCGTTTTGATCGGCGCCGTATTGAGGTACGCCTTGTGCGCCTCGTAATGTGCCAGGCGACGCTCCAGGGCATCGTCATGATCCAGGCAATAGACGGTGACGTTCATCCATTCATCTCCCCAGCGTTCTGCCTCGAAAACGCTGGTGCCCGGTCGTTACAACCAGGCACCCCGTTCAGCCTGCGAATGGCTTAAGCAAAGCTCAGTACGTCTGCAACAGCCAGCCGCGGTTTTTTCGGCCAGTTGTCTGCAGCGGCACGCCCGACGGTAACCAGCATGACCGGCACATCGGAAGCTTCAAGATTGAATGCCTCAGTCACAGCGCCCGCATCAAAACCAATCATCGGGCAAGAGCCCAGATCCAGGCCTTTGGCAGCGAGCATCAGGGTCATGGCCGCGAGCGACGCGGAACGAACAGCTTCATCACGCTGGAGGGCCGGGTTTGGGCCGTACATGTTGCTTGCCGCGCCTACCCAGCCTTCGTACGTGGCGTGGTCAAGGATGCCGACGGATTTTGCTGACGCCAGTGCGGCCGGCAAGGTCTCTTGAATGCCCAGTTTGCCGCACACGATAAAGGTGACGGCAGCGTCCAACACTTTCTGCTGCCCATAGGCAGCTGGATGCAGACGGGCTTTTGCTTCAGGCGAGCGTACGGCGATGAACTTCCAGTTCTGGCCATTGAACGCGCTGGGCGCTTGAGTGGCCAAGGCAATCAGCTCGCCGATTTCTGCATCGGATAACTGATGGGTTGGGTCGTAGTTGTTGACCGAGGTGCGGGAGGTAATGGCTTCAATAACGTGGGTCATGGTGTATCCAAAAAGGGACTGGTGAGTGGCTGACGGGGTGACTGCCGGCGACGCGACTCAGCGCGTGAAACCGTCGAACGAATTCATGTACTGCGCACCAAAGGCGTCCAGGTGTTTGCGCGTTGGCGCATCCGGGTTGCCGTACACCATCAACTGGGTGATCTCGACCAATTCCAGGAATTTGGCCCCGTACGGCGCGAAGGTTTCTTCGATATGGCTGACCACCGCATCGGCACGGTAGCGCTCAATGATGTGAGCCTCGGTGTGCGCATCGTTCACGCTGTATTGATACATCAGGGTGCCGGGTTCTTTGCTGGTGGCCGCGACAATGTTGGCAACCAGGGCTTTGAACTCGGTGAAGTTTTCCGGGGCCAGGCGCAGGGTAAAAATACTGATGACTTCGTCTTTCATGGGGCGTCCTCACAGAGCTAAAGGCAAACCATGCTGCGCGTGCAGGCAGAGGGTTGTGGAGTCAGCGGCCATGCTAAGGTAGAGCGGCAGGCAGATAAACAGCCTACAAATCACAGATAGGTAGCATAATTTGCTACTCGAATAAGCTCTCAGGAATGCGGACATGACCTCCGAAGACTCCTTCAGCGGCATCCATATTTTTCTCGCCACGGCCCGTTCGGCGACCTTCACTGAGGCGGCCGAACGGCTAGGCCTTTCCAAATCGGCGGTAGGCAAGGCCATTGCGCGGCTGGAGGCGCGGGTGGGCACCAGCCTGTTTTATCGCTCCACTCGCCGCCTCTCCCTTTCTCCGGATGGCGAGGCCTACTACAACGTGTGGTCTGCCGCTCTGGAAGATATCAAAGCCACCGAGGGCAACCTGGGCAACAAGCTCGGTGTACCCACAGGGCGGCTGCGAGTAGACATGCCGGTGGCCTTTGGCAAACAAGTGGTACTGCCGGTATTGCTGGAGATGAGCAAACGCTTCGCGCAGCTGCAACTGACCCTGACCTTCAGCGACCAACTGGTGGATCTCACCGAAGAGGGCATCGACCTGGCCATTCGCTTTGGCAGCGTCGACAGCGTGCCCGGCCTGGTGGCAAGGCGTCTCACATCGCACCGTTGGGTCACGTGCGCATCGCCTGCCTATTTAGCCGAACACGGCACCCCGCTCACCCTGGAAGACCTGGCGCACCATCGCGGCATCGTGGGTTATCGACGGGGCAGCCTGATGCCCTGGAAGATGACCCAGGCCGGCCAACCGGTGAAGTTCTCGCCGCCGCCTACCTACCAGTTTGACGATGCCGAAGCCATGATCGAAGCCGCCCGTGCTGACCTCGGCATTTGCCAGATGCCCCTGTGTTTGTTTGAAAAAGACATCGCCACGCACGCGGTGGTTACAGTGCTGGAACCGTTCGAGCCAGCACCGGTTGAGGTGCATGCCCTGTGGTCGAAGAGCAACCACTCGCGGCCGAAAATTCGCTACCTGGTGGACGAGTTATTGAAGCTCTATGGCCGAGACTAGGCCTTACCCCGGTTAATCAGCGTCATTACGCCAATGCACGCCACCAAGGTAATTGCCGATACCAGCATGGCGTTGGACATGCCATGGGCAAACGCCGCCGCATCGGCTCGGGCGATCAGGGTTCCGAACACCGCCACGCCAATCACCCCGCCCAACTGCCTGGCCGAGGCCATCAGCCCGGACGCAATGCCGGCATCGTGTTGAGAAACCGAAGCCAGCATGGTGTTGGTGATCGAAGGCACCGAACAGGCACTGCCAATACCCACCAGCATCAAGGCGCCGTTGAGCAGCCACAGTGACGAGTGCGGGCCGATTTGCGCCAGCGCCAGAAAGCCGATTACCTGAATGCTAAAGCCGGTGGTGATGATGCGTTTGGCGCTTACACGGCGGGCAATTCGCGATGACAGCAAGGTCGACAGGGTGAGCACTGCCGTCAGCGGAATAAACGACAGGCCGGTTTTAAAGGCGTCGTAATGCAGAATGGTTTGGAAGTAGATGCTGAATACAAACACAGTGCCGTAGAAGGTGAAATTGATCACCGCCCCGGCCAGCGACATGCTCACCAAACCGGCGTTGGTAGCCAGGCGTGCCGGTAACATCGGCGCCTTTACATGGCGTTGCACCCACACAAATACCAGCAGGAAGGTTACGGCGATGGCCAGCGCCGAATACGTCAGCAGCGTCCAGCCCTGGCCGCAGGACTCGGTCAGCGCATAGGTCAGCGACGCCAGGCAGATAGCGATGCTGAACTGCCCTCCTGCATCCACACTTTTTTCCACCCGCGGCGATGGCGCGGCGTAACGACTGATAAGCCAGATCGCCAACACGCCGATGGGCACGTTAATCAAAAACACGCTGCGCCAACCCAGGTAATCAATCAGCAGCCCACCCAACACCGGCCCGGCGGCTAGCGCGATGCCGCCACATGCGCCCCACAGCGCCACGGCCGATTTGCGCCGTTGCGGGTCTTCAAAAGAGATGCGAATAAGCGTGAGCGAGGTCGGCACCAAAAACGCCGCGCCCAGGCCTTGTATCAGGCGCATGGCAATCAGCATCGGCATGTTCTCCGCCAGCCCGCAGCCAATGGAGCCCAGGGTAAACACAGCAAAGCCGGTGGTGTAGGCAGTTTTCGCGCCCCACTTATCACCGCAGGCGCCGCCCAGTATCAGCAACGCCGAGAACACCAGGGCATAGCTATTGATCACCCACTGCAAACCGGTGAGGTCGGTATCAAAGGCCTGTTTAAGCGCACCGAGGCCTACGTTGACCACGCTGACGTCGAGCTGGACCACGAGAAAACCTAAGCAACAGGCCAGCAGAATGGGTTTAAGGCGCTGAGAGGGGGTGGACATGGGCATTCGAAGTAAAGGGAGGCGGCCATGCTAACCAAGGAAAGCACTCGGAAAAACGACCCTGAGCTCGCCAATGGGTAGACGTCAGCGCTACGGTCGCCCCGCTTGATTGTTTCATTAATCGGAACGGTTATTCACGAAGCAGCGTATTTATCTCCGAAACTGAATCTATAGACTTTGGCACATACCCAATGCCCCCCTAAACAGGATTCCATCATGAGCCAGGCCTTTCCCGTGCTGTTCGTGTCCCACGGCGCGCCGACCTTCGCCATCGAGCCCGGCCTGGCCGGTGCACGCCTGGCTGAGCTTGGCCGCTCGCTGCCGCGCCCCACCGCTATTGTCATTGTCTCGCCCCACTGGATGACCCGTGGTGGCGTGCGGGTTGGCAGCAGTGCAACGCCAGAAACCATTCACGACTTTGGTGGTTTTCCTCAAGCGCTGTATCAACTGCAATACCCGGCGCCCGGTGAGCCGCAGCTGGCTTCGCACATTTGCCACCTGCTGTCTCGAAGTGGCATTACGGCCAGTACCGAAGCGAACCGCGGTCTGGACCACGGCGCCTGGGTGCCGCTGCTGCATTTGCTGCCTGATGCTGACGTTCCGGTTGTTCAAGTGTCCATGCCCTACCCGCTCAACCCGCAAGGTGCCTGGGAACTGGGCCAGGCGTTGAAACCGCTGCGCGAGCAAGGTGTGTTGATCATTGGCTCCGGCAGCCTGACCCATAACCTCTATGAGTTCCGTGGCAACGATGGCGACCCAGCTGAGTACGTCGCACGGTTTGCCGACTGGACCCGTGATGCCTTGGAAGCAGGCGACCTGTCCGTACTGCTCGACTATCGCAGCACCGCCCCGCAAGCCCAGCGTGCGCACCCCAGCGACGAACACTTCCTGCCATTATTTTTCGCCCTCGGCGCTGCCGGCGAACACTACAGCGTCGATGTGCTGGAGGGCGGTATCGCCCATGGCGTATTGGCCATGGACAGCTACCTGCTGCGAAGCGCCGCTTAACCAATATTTTTTGGAGACTCTCGACCATGAACGCACCATTAGCCATTTCCGACCTCCAGCAAGAGCCCCAATCCGGCCTGCTCTATCGCCGCGTGATCAACCCGGTAACGCCCCGCGCCCGGCTTGTTCTGTTGCATGGTGTGGGCGGCAATGAAACCAATCTGGCAGGCCTTGCCAGCCTCGTCCCTGAAGAGGTCGAGGTGCTGCTGGTGCGCAGCCGGCTGCAAATCGCCGTTGAGGGCTTTGCCTGGTTTCAAGTGAACTTCACCAACGACGGTCCGATCATTGTCGAAGAACAGGCTGAAGCCAGCCGACAGAAACTGGTGCAGTTCGTAACGGCGTTGCCATCGTTGCCAACGGTTATCGCCGGTTTCAGCCAAGGCGGCATTCTCAGCGCCAGTGTTGGTCTTAGTGCGCCACATTGTGTAGCGGGCTTTGGCGTTCTCAGCGGACGCATTCTGCCGGAACTTGCCCCGCGCGTTGCCAGTACACAGGCCTTGAGCTCGCTGTCAGCATTCATTGCCCACGGTCATGACGACAACAAGCTACCTGTTTCATGGGCACAAAAAGCCGATGCCTGGTTGACCCGTCTCAACGTGAAACATGAGACGCATCTGTACGACATGGGTCATGAAATCACTTCCGAAGAGGTTGGTGATTTCATCCAGTGGCTCAAGCCACTGTTGAATATCGCCTGAGTGTGAGCGCTATGAACAGCACTGTTCCAGTCGCTAACCTCGACCTGGCTCTGAAGGCTCTGGCTAACCCCTTGCGACGGCAAATCCTCGACTGGCTGCGTGACCCGCAAAAGCACTTCCCGCAGCAGGAACATGCGTTCCTGCTTGGTGTGTGTGCCGGGCAGATCGAGCGAAAGTGTCAGTTAGCCCAGTCGACGGTGTCGGGCCACCTGACCACCTTGCAGAGCGCCGGTTTACTGACCTGCCAGAAGCTCGGCCAGATCCATTTCTTCAAACGCCGTGAAGACACCATCGCGGAGCTGGCGCGAACGATGGAAATGCAGCTGTAAAGATGGCGCTGAGTACTGACATGATTATCTGCGAAGACACCTTCGACGCTCTTGACCTCAATTTGCTGATGGTTTTTCTGCGTATCTACAAAGAGCGGAGCGTGACCCTGGCCGCAAAGAGCCTGGGCGTAACACAGCCTGCCGTCAGCAACTCTCTGGCAAAACTGCGGGAAAAATTTGGCGACCCCTTGTTTACCCGTGTGGGCCGAGGCGTTTCACCCACACACGCTGCAGATAAAATCGCTGCCGAGCTATGCCCCGCAATGAAGCAGATCGAAGTCACGCTCATCTCGTACCTCAAGAACTAAGTACGTGCCGCCATATCCGTCCATCAGGCCGAACACCCGGCGGTGTCCATCCATCCGTGCCATCGATAATTGGCATCACCCCATACACGTTCCATCTGGGCGCCAGAGCGGGAAAATAGGGCCATCGAAAAACCCACCCTCGGCGTATCGCTACAAGGACACTTCCATGCGTATGTTTCTTTCTGCATTGCTTTTTTTAACTCTACTGACTGGGTGTGCCTCTGTGCTTGACCAGCCAACAGTCGCGTTGGCAACGGATAAATCCCCGGAAGAATTTGCCGGATGCGTCATGCCGAAGCTTGAAGCACAAGCGCTGAATCCCTCCCTCTCTCAGGGGCAGCGGCACTACAGGATTTCACTCACCAGCGCTGTCGCTGCCGACAAGGTCATCGACGCCTACAAGGCATCGGTAGGTAGCAAGGTGTTCGTTTATGAACGCACGGTGCTTGCTGCGGAGTTTGAGCAAGCGGCCAGAGACTGCGTTTAAGACAGACGACATGTGAGTACCTTGGCCGGTAGCCGCCCCGAGTGATCGGGGCAGCGAGCCTGGTACTACTTGGCTTGGGCCATTTCGCTTTTGATCAAATCGTATAGCGGCTGCGCGCCAAACTCAGGCAGCGGCTTGCCGTTGACGAAAAAGGTCGGCGTTCCTTGAACACCTGCGGCCTTCGCGTCGGCCGCATCTTGGGCCAGCACCGCATCGATCTTGGCAGACACCATCTGCTCCCTGGCTTTCTGCACATCAAGCCCCGCCGCCTCCGCTGCAGCCCAGGCCTTTACAATTTGCGGGTCGTCATGCCAGCCGGGTTGCGCTTCCAACACCGCTTCCAGCACTTGCGGGAATACGCCTTGCTGGCGTGACGCTTCGAGCAATCGCACGGCTTGCTCGGAGCCTGGATGCAGCAGTACGTAGCGCAGCACCAGACGAACGCTGCCCGGGTTCTTCGCCATCATGTCTTTGACGATGGGATAAAACGCGCGGCAGCTTTCACAGGACGGATCGAAGAACTCCACCACGGTCACCGGCGCATTGGCGGGGCCGAAGGTTGGCGAGTGGAAACGCACCAGGTTACCCACGGTTTGCGCGGGCACCTGTGGCATGGGTTTCTCTACGGTTGCACGGTAGAAATAAGCTGCAGCAGCAAAACCAACGACAGCGAGGATCAGGACGGAAAGTACGGTGGCGCGTCTGCTCATGGCAGGAGTCTCCGGCGAATCTGGATAAGAAGAATAATGATCAGGGTGAACACACCCAACGACAGCAGCGGCAATGGCAGGCCGCCGAGAATGGTCATGTCGGCGCCCGAACAGGACGGCCCTGCCCCGCAGGGCTTGAGGCTTTCCGTTATAACGCCGCTGTAAAGCAGGCTGTGGTACAGCGCGATCAACCAGCCCGTGGCTGCGACAGGCAATGCATAACGCCAGGCGCTGAAGTCATTCAGGTAGCAGGCCACGCCGAGGATCACCACCAGCGGGAACATGAACGCGCGCTGAAACCAGCACAGCACGCATGGCGCCTGCCCCATCACTTCGCCGACAAACAAGACGGCCAGAGTCGAGGCGAGTGCAAGGAGCCAGGCCGCCAGCAGCAGCCACCAAGTGTTTGAGGATCGCTTAGTGGTCATGGTCAAAGACCTCTGGTTTAGTCACGGGGGACATCAAGTTGCCGCGCTGCGAAGGCGGGACGAGCCCGTCCGCCGCTGCGCAATTTTGCGAATACATGGAAGTTTCCTGAATGAATGAGTCCGAGCCCTAAGGGGCTTTCAGGTCAGCATCCAGGCCCGCGGCGGGCGCTTGATCAGGAAGATGGGCGACGGTGGCAGCGCGAGCTGCGCAGCCTCTATGCGAGCAGACTTCTTGCCCGGGGAGGATAAGGTAAGTGCAGCGACTAGATGAGGAATGTCGTGGTGATGGTCGCCCAGGTGCGATGCATGCAGATGTTCCACGCCGGCAGCCTGCTGCAGCGGCTCGGCAAACTCGCACGTAGCACTCAACGCTCCGGTAGCTGGCGAAACCGTATGCGCCGCCCAGACCGTGAACAAGGCCATCACGAGGGCAAACAGCAACAGTGCAGGTTGGGTTCTACCGGGCATTTGCGTTCTTCATTCAGAGCAGCGCGGCATTATCACCACGAATAGGGAAAGCTGAAAGCCTGCGTGCGCTCCGCTAGTGGTGATGACCATGCTCATGCTCATGCTCATGCTCGCTTTCAGCGTCGTGCGCCCCCAGGCTTCCTGGCGGATCAACTTGCACGGTCACATGATCGATGGCGTAACGTTCGCGCAGTCGCGCTGCAACCTGCGCGGGAAGCGCTAGCGTATCCGCCCCAGCCAGGGGCGTGACATGAATGGTCGCCACTATGCTGTCGTCAGTCAGCGTCCATGCATGGAAATGTCCAGCCTCGGCAACGCCCGGCACTTGCGTGACATCCCGCTCTGCCGCACGGATTTCCAGCCCCTGCGGCACTGCCTGCAGCAGCACCCGCAGTGAGTCCGCAACCAATGACCACGCCGACTTCACCACCAGCACGGCGACCAACACCGATAATAGTGGATCGAGAAAACTCCAGCCGGTAAGCATGATGCCGATGGCTGCGGCAATTGCACCGACCGAACCGAGCAGATCCCCCATCACGTGGATTAACGCGCCGCGCAGATTGCTGTCGCTGGAGCCGCCCCTGCTGAGGATCAGCGCACCGACAATGTTCACCACTAGCCCGATAACGGCGACCACCAACATCGGCCCAGCGAGGATTTCAGTCGGGCTATTGAGTCGGCGATACGCTTCCCAGGCGATCCAGATCACCAACAGCAGCAATGCGACGCCGTTGGCCAACGCAGCCAACACCCGCACGCGATGAAAGCCGTAAGTGCGTTGTGAATCCGGTGCCCGTGCGGCCACGCGATAGGCGATAAGTGCCAACAGCAACGCCGCTGAGTCGGAGGCCATATGGCCCGCATCGGCGATCAGTGCCAGTGAGCCAGAAACGGCACCACCTATGGCCTGGATGCATGCATAGGCCGTGGTCATCACAAACACGATCAAAATTCGACGGGCGTTGGCTGAGGAGACTGAAACGGCGTGGGAGTGACCCGGTCCGGAATGATCATGGCCCGCTGTTTTATCGTTCAAGGTGTGCCTACTTAACTGTATTGGCTAGTAAAAGTCAGAGCGTATCGGGCGAAAGAGGTTCTTCAGAGTAACGACCAATCGGAGCTCGCCCGTTGATCACACAGGCTTCTTTGCTCGCGGCTTATGCTTAACACCTGGTTTTCCTGCATCTGCAAAAGCTGCCGCTCTAGTGTATTGCCCCTAGCTTGTTGCGCGACTGCTTTCTGTTCAGCCTGGCTGAGCTGCGCTTGACGATCCTACAGGCTGATATCCAGCTCGATCCTTTGAAGAGGATATTGGCCATCCTAACCTCGCAATTTCGCTCGTGCGGTTCTCTTTCGTGATCGTCGGATTTAACCAAGTCTCACGCCGAATCAGGCGATCTGGTAGCAAAGTGTAATCGCCACTAGACGACTGGTCTAATTACGTTTAGGCTTCACCCCATGACGACTTCAAACCTCCCCGAAATCCTAGACGTACGCGAGAACATTCTCGCCACTGGCCAGCGCATCATGGCGGGCAAGGGCTTTTCCGCCGTTGGCCTGAACGAGATTCTGCAAACTGCCGGGGTGCCCAAGGGCTCGTTCTACCATTACTTCAGTTCCAAAGACGCGTTCGGCGAAGCAATGCTGCATAGCTACTTCGAGGACTATGTCGCTGAACTTGAGCAAACGCTCAGTCAGCCGGGCAAGACCATGGCGCAGCGCCTGCTCCACTACTTTGAGGTGTGGCAGAACACGCAATCGTTTTATGAGTGCCAGGGCAAATGCCTGGCGGTGAAACTGGGTGCTGAAGTTGCCGATTTATCTGAAGCCATGCGCCTTGAACTAAAACGCGGTACTGCCGCCATCGTTGAGCGCTTGGCCGGTGCTATCGCCGCCGGCGTGAAAGAAGGTTCGCTGGCTGTGGACGAGACACCAGAGTGCGCAGCGCAGAGCTTGTATCAGCTGTGGCTGGGCGCCAGCTTGATGGTGAAGATTGTGCGCACGCTGCATCCCTTTGAATCGGCCATGCTAAGTACACGCAAGATCTTGCAGCTTTCCGATTAAGCCATTCGGAACGGTGCAGTAGGCACTTACAGCAAGTGCCTTTTTTTAGGCTTGCAAACTAGACGACTGGTCTAATAATAGACTGAACTTTGACCTTGAAAGGAGCAACACCATGAAAGTTTTGATGGTTCTGACATCCCACGATCAGCTCGGCAACACCGGCCGCAAAACCGGCTTCTGGCTCGAAGAGCTGGCTGCCCCCTACTACGCCTTCAAAGATGCCGGCGCCGAGGTGGTGTTGGCCTCCCCTAAGGGTGGCCAGCCGCCGCTGGACCCGAAAAGTAACGAGCCGGATTTCCAGACCGAGCACACCCATCGGTTTGAAGCCGATGCAGAAGCTACCGCGCAGCTCGCCAGCACACTGCGCCTGGACAGCGTTTCCCAGGCCGACTTCGATACGGTGTTCTACCCCGGCGGCCACGGGCCATTGTGGGATCTGGCTGAAGACCGGACCTCCATTGAGCTGATCCAGGCATTTCTCGCGGCCAACAAGCCCGTTGCCCTCGTGTGCCACGCACCGGGTGTACTGCGCCACGTAAAAACCGCGCTGGGTCGTCCCCTGGTCGAAGGCAAAAACGTTACCGGCTTTACCAACAGCGAAGAAGAAGCTGTGGGCCTTACCGACGTGGTGCCGTTTCTGGTGGAAGACGAACTCAAAGCCAAGGGCGGCCTGTACTCCCAAGGCCCGGACTGGGGCTCGTATGTCGTTGTCGATGGTTTGCTGATTACCGGGCAAAACCCGGCTTCATCCGCCGAAGCGGCCACTGTACTGCTCAAGCAATTGGCTGCCTGAGCACGTGCTTGATCGCCGCCGCATCGGTTCACAAGGCCCAGCGGCGGCACTCAACCTCCTCCCTGAAAAAGTGGTGACCTCAATGCTGGATTCACTCAAAGCAGCCGGCTGGCTGCGGCAAACCAATTTTATCAATGGTCAGTGGCTGGCGGCGGCAGACGGCCGCACGCTGGCGGTTGAAAACCCGGCCACTGCCGAGCAACTGGGCACCATTGCCTGGTCGGCCAGCAGCGAAGCACGCCTGGCCATCGATGCTGCCGACATGGCCTTCGGCACCTGGTCGCTGACCTCCGCTTTCGAGCGCGCCGAACTGCTGCTGAAAATGGCCAGTACCGTACGTGAGCACCAACATGAACTGGCCAGCATGCTTACCCTCGAACAAGGCAAGCCGCTAACCGAAGCCCTGGCTGAGATCAAATTGGGCGCTGACTATATCCAGTGGTTTGCCGAAGAAGCCCGTCGCATCAATGGTGAGATCATTCCCTCGCCCTGGAAGGACCGACAAATTCATGTCACCCGCGAACCGGTGGGTGTGGTCGGGGCCATTTCACCGTGGAATTTCCCCTTCTCCATGCTGGCGCGCAAAGTGGCGCCGGCCTTGGCGGCGGGCTGCACCATCGTGGTCAAGCCGTCGGAACTTACCCCGTACTGCGGCTTACTCTGGGGCGTACTGGCGGAAAAAGTCGGCCTGCCAGCCGGGGTGATCAACGTAGTCACCGGTGATGCCGTGGCCATTGGCGGCGAGCTCACGGCCGATCCTCGTGTGCGCAAATTGACCTTCACCGGTTCCACCGGCGTGGGCAAACTGCTGTACCGCCAATCAGCGGACACCATGAAAAAGCTGTCGCTCGAGCTGGGCGGCAATGCGCCCTTTATCGTCTTCGACGACGCGGACCTGGACCAAGCCGTCGAGGGTGCCGTGGCGTCTAAATACCGCAACAGCGGGCAAACCTGCATCTGCACCAATCGTTTTTACGTGCAGGCCGGCATTTACGAGGAGTTCGCTCGCCGCCTGACCGAGCGCGTGCGTTCGCTCAAAGTGGGCAATGGCTTCGCTGACGATGTGCAGCAAGGGCCGTTGATCAACCAAGCCGCGGTGAAGAAAGTGGAGGCCCACGTAGCCGATGCACGGGCCAAAGGCGCACGCATTCTGCTCGGTGGCGAACGCCACGCCCTGGGCAACACCTTTTTCCAGCCCACTGTGATCGCCGATGCCACCGACGACATGCTGATTGCCACCGATGAAACCTTCGGCCCGGTAGCGGCGCTGTTCCGTTTCACCGACGAGGCCGAAGCCGTTGCTGCAGCCAATGCCACCGAGTTCGGTCTGGCGGCTTACTTCTACAGCCGCGACCTGTCTCGCGTATTTCGGGTTTCCCGCGCGCTGCAAAGCGGCATGGTCGGCGTCAACGCGGGCTTGGTTACTACCGAAGTCGCGCCTTTTGGCGGGGTAAAAGACAGCGGCATCGGCCGGGAGGGTTCGTCCCACGGCATCGACGATTACCTCAGCCTGAAATACGTCAGCCTCGGCGGTTTGTAACCGCCCCCAGCCCTACTCAATCACCTTTTGGAGACTACTGAGCCATGCCGCACAGCGAACTTTTGCAGCCTGTTACTTTGGGCCGCCACACCCTGAAAAACCGCATCGTCCTGCCGCCCCTCACCCGCCAGCGCAGTGGCCAGCCAGGTAACGTACCCACCGACCTCATGGCGCTGTATTACCAACAACGCGCCAGCGCTGGGTTTATTGTCACCGAAGGCACCCAGATCGAACCGCGCGGCCAGGGTTATGCCTGGACGCCGGGCATCTACAGCGCCGAACAGATTGCCGGCTGGCGAAAAGTGACCGATGCCGTGCATGCCAGCAACGGGGTAATTTTTGCCCAGCTCTGGCACGTTGGCCGCGTGTCCCACACCGCCCTGCAACCGGACGGCGGTGCCCCGCTCGCACCATCTGCCCTGCAAGCGCAGAAGGTAAAAGCCTTTATCGAAACGGCACCGGGCAGCGGCATGTTGGTCGACCCCTCGATGCCCCGCGAGCTGAGTGTCGATGACATTCAGGCGCTGGTGGCGTTGTACGCGCAGGCTGCGCAAAACGCCTTGAGTGCGGGCTTTGATGGCGTGGAAATTCACTGTGCCAACGGCTACCTGGTCAACCAGTTCATCTCCGCCCATGCCAATCAGCGTACCGATGAATACGGCGGCTCATTGCACAAGCGCCTGCGCTTTCTGCGCGAAGTGGTTGAAGCAGTCAGTGCGGTAGTCGGGCCGGATCGTGTGGGCGTGCGCTTTACGCCGTTGTTCACCAGCACCGATGAGGATCGGGTGTATATCGGCTTTGTCGAAGAAGACCCCCACACCACCTATATCGAAGCCATCAAGGTGCTGGAAGACGTGGGCATTGCCTACCTGTCGATTGCCGAGGCCGACTGGGACAACGCCCCCGATCTACCAGAGGCGTTTCGCCGCGAGGTACGCAGCACCTTCACCGGTCGCATCATGTATGCAGGGCGCTACACCGCTGAACGCGGTGCTCCTTTGGTGGCCGCCGGGCTGGCCGACCTGATTGCGTTCGGCCGTCCTTTTATCGCCAACCCGGACCTGCCCGAGCGAATCGCCAATGGCTGGCCGCTGAACGCCCTGAATGCGGCCCCGTTATATGGCGGCACCGAAGCCGGCTACACCGATTACCCGGTCTACAGCGAAGCGGTATAACGCGAATGCGGGCAGTCAAGACAAGCAAAAACTTGACCGCCCCGCCTCGCTCCGACTCGGCTAAAGCGAAACTCGTTCTCCGGTCCCCCAGGCTTTTCAGCAGACGAAAAAAAACCGAGCACCCTGTTCCAGGAATGCTCGGCATGTGTGTGTGCGGTCAGTCGTCCACTTCGAAGAACTCAACCCTGCCACCCTCAAGGTGGTACATGCTGCCGACAATCTTGATCTTCTTTTTGTCTTCCAATTCTTTAAGTACTGGACTATTGCGACGAATATTCTCAACAGTGAGTTCGACGTTCTTGCGCGCTACTGCATTAACGAAGTCGTAATTACTGGCTTTGCGCTCGCCGGAATACTGGGTTTTTTCTATGGCCGGTTTGATTTTATCCAACAGCCCCGTCAAGTTTCCTAGTTGGGCGTTGGCAATGGCGCCTTTAACTGCGCCGCATTTGGTATGTCCCATTACAACTACCAACTTTGCCCCTGCCACCGCACAGGCGAACTCCATACTTCCGAGCATGTCACCGTTGGTTATATTGCCTGCCACGCGTGAGTTGAATGTTTCGCCAATGCCGGCATCCAGTACGATTTCGGCGGCGACACGGGAGTCAATACAACTAAGAATTACCGCTGCTGGGTACTGGCCTGCGGTGCTCTGGCGCTTTTGCGCCAGGTAATCGTGCTTGAGCGGCTTGTTTTCGCGGAACCGCAGATTGCCTTTCTTGAAGTGCTCGATAACGCCGTCAGGTGTCATGTCATCCCGGTCTTCTTTGCTCAGTGAGTCTGCAAAGGAAATGCTGGGGATGGTCACACTGGCGATGCCGGTCACGGATACGGCGGAAAGAGTCAATGCGCGTCTCAACATCGAGCGTCGGGACGGGTCTTGTGGAAGTTGGTCGCTCATGAAGGCCTCGTTTTTGGAGTTTAGTTCTAGAGTTTTGATAAATAGCAGTCAAAACTCGAACCAGACTAACCAAAACGATTGGCCGTTTTTGCACTCCCGAAGATATATATCCACTACTTACGTATGTTTGGGACGACTCCTATAGGGGTGGGTAATTTTTAAACTCTCATACTTCCAATACAGACATAGACAAGTGCTGTAGAAGTTCTTCAATACGCCGCCAATTGTAACGCCCCGTCATTTACGCCGCGCTTGATGCGTAGATAAAAACCCTGCAGTGCGGCGGTGCCGTACACCTGGGTGATCAGCAGGTGCCAGGCCAGCGCTAAGCTGGCCACCAGCAGCACCGTCGCTGCGTAGAACTAGAACGGCGCCGCGGCTGGAAATACGACGGCAAAGGCGCTGGTCCGGAATCCCGCGCGCTTCGGGTTGGTAATGCCAGTGAGTCTTCACTTGGAAATCGTGTAAGAGGGTCGAGACTGACCGGCCGGAAAACTGTACAAGAAACCGCCAATTCACCACGACAGATATCCACACTATCTGTGCATAACTCTGTGCATAGCCGGCTACAGCGAGCGGGTGGCGGTGCCCGAGACGGGTACGCTCAAATAGCGATCAGCCCTGCTTTCCGCCACATCGCCTAACGTACTTTAGCTAGAAATAACAGACACTTGGCGCACTTTATTAAGCGTTTTATTCAACTCTTCCAGCGACCGTTTACGCGGTTTTACCAAGCTGCTCGCGGACCTAAGTGCTCGTCGAGAAACACTACATCGATGACCGCCAGCCAAAAGTTGCGTTGGCTGTTATGTCAGCATTGCGTTTATGCCTATAAACGCTAACAAGCTAATTTTTAGGTCTTTTAGGAAATTAAAAACGGCTTTTATAGTGCGCATCTTTATAGCGCTATTAGGACCTGTTTATGTCGCCTCGCCTGCTGCTGCCCGCCTTGCTTCTGACCCTCGTCGGTTGCGCCGCACAGCCCCCTGCCTCGGTACACACCACCAACCCTGCCAGCTCCACCTTGCAAGGCGACGCCACGCGCCCGGCGCAAGCAAAATGGCTGCGTACCGAGCTGTATTTTTCCGTCGGCCTGATTGATGGCGGCCCGGGCAGCGTGAGCCCGGCGCGCTGGCGCGAGTTTCTCGACAAGGAAGTGACCTCGCGCTTCCCCGATGGCTTTACGGCCTTTGACGCCTACGGCCAATGGCGCGATCACGGCGCCGCGCAGCCGGAGCGCCTGGCCACCAAGGTGATCGTGGTGTTGCATGAAAACAACGCCACCAACAACGCCAACATCGAAGCCATCCGCCTGGCCTACAAACGCATCACCGGCGACTTGTCGGTGCTGCGCCTGTCGCAACCGGCGGATGTGTCGTTCTGATGGCCGACTATCTAGAGACGCTGTACCCAGGCTACGGCCAGCGGTTGCAGATCGATGAATTGCTGTATGAAGGCCACACCGACCAGCAGCACCTGGTGATTTTTCGCAACGCCTTATTGGGCCGGGTAATGGCCCTGGACGGCGTGGTGCAAACCACCGAAGCCGACGAATTTATCTACCACGAGATGCTCGCTCATGTGCCGATTCTGGCCCACGGTGCGGTGCGCAAGGTGCTGGTGATTGGCGTCGGGGATGGCGGCATTGTGCGCGAGATTGTGCGCCATGCCGGGATTGCTGAGATCGTGGCGGTGGAAATCGATGCCTCGGTGATTGAGCTGTGCCGCACCCATCTGCCGTTGCATTCGGCCGGCGCGCTGGACGACCCTCGGGTACGGCTGGTGATTGCTGATGGCTTGGATTTTGTCGCCACTACCGACGAGCGCTTTGACGTGATCATCAGCGACTCCACTGACCCGATCGGGCCGGCGGCCAGCCTCTTCAGTCGCGAGTTCTACCGCAACTGCCAACGCTGCCTGAATGCCGACGGCGTGCTGGCGACGCAGAACGGTGTGCCGTTTTTGCAGTCAGCGGAGTTGACCGATACGGCGCAGCGGTTGGCGGGTACGTTTACCGATTGGGGCTTTTTTCATGCGGCGGTGCCGACCTATATCGGTGGCAGCATGAGTTTTGGCTGGGGCAGTAATAGCGGCAAGGCGCGCGCGACAGAACTGGCTGTGGTGCGGGAGCGGTTTGCGCAAAGCGGGTTGCGCACGCGGTATTACAACGCCGAGATTCATCAGGCGGCATTTGCATTGCCGCAGTACTTTCTGGAGTTGATCGGGGCGGCGCATAAGGTCCCGTAACTGTAGGAGCCAGCAAGCTGGCTCCTACTCACTTTCTATGTTCAAGGTGCCAACTGCTGATTGCCCTCCACCCGCCCATCCGTCCAATCCGGGTCACTGGCGCTTACCACACTTGAAACCTGCAACACCGCCATCCCGAACCTTTGGCGGAACACCTCGCCGATATCCGCCAACGCTTGGCGATTGCGCGGGTTATCGGCATGGATCAGCAACATGATCCGTGACGGCAATTTCTCCGGCTTGCCACTGGGCCCACGCCACTGGCCATTCACGTCATACCAGCTCAAACCATCGGGAAACCGCGGCGTCACTTCCTGCTCCAGAAACTGCTCCCACTGCCCTGCCTCCACCGCGCCAAAATAAAGCTCGGTGCGTTGCATGGCGTGTTCTCGCGCCGGTTTGGCCGGGCTGGCAACGCTTTGCAGCAAGCCGGCAGCGCCGGCGAGCACGATTACAGCAGTGGCAACCGCTGCCTTTTTAAACACACTCACGGCGTTACCTCCACAACCCCATCACTGCGGCGGCCACTCAACAGCAGTTGCAGCACCACGCCGACCGCCAGCACCGCCACACCCAGAAATGCGCCATAGCCGACATACGCCAGGCTCGACCACAGCATGTACAGGCACAGCGCGAAGAACAGCAGCGGCAACACCGGGTACAACGGCACACGAATGGGCCGTGGCACCTCGGGGTGGCGGCGGCGCAACAGAATCAGGGCCAAGCTGCTCAAGGCCAGAAACAGCCAGTACACCGGCGTCATGTACTCGACCATGGCGTTGAAGCCGCTGTTGGCCAGGCTACCGAACACCACCAGCAGCAGCGCAAACGCGCCCTCCACCACCAAAGCCCGACGCGGCACACCGCGGCTGTCGTCCCAGGTGCCGAGGCGGTGCAGCGACGGCACATCGCGGGCGGCGGCGTAGGTGGTGCGTGCCCCTACCATCAGGGTCGAGTTGATGCTGGCAATCGCGGCCACGGCTACCACCGGCAAAATAATCAGCACGCCAAAAGAGCCAAACGCTCGCTGCAGCAGTTCAACGGCGGGCGCCGCGCTGGCGGCCAAGCCGTCGAAACCCAGGCCACCAACAAAGGCCCAGTTCAGCGCCAGGTATATGCCCAGCAGCACGGTCAGGGCACCGAGCATGGCGATAAACATACCGCGCTGGCCGTCGCGCACTTCGGCCGACAAGGTGGCCGCATCGCTCCAGCCGCCAAAGGCCAGAAACACAAAAATCATCGCGGCAGAAAAACCCGCCACACCGGTTTGTTCAGGTTCGGCCGGGAATGCTGGCAAGGGCGCTTCAACACCTTGCCAGGCCAACCAGACACCGGCCGCGACAATGGAGAAAAAGCCCAGGGTGAGCAAACTGACCAGCACCGTCTGGGTGGCAAAACCCACGCGCACCCCGAGCAAATTGACCAGCACCAACGCCGCGATCAAGCCGCCGGCGTACAGCGCTGAACCGTGCGCGCCAAGCGGCAGCACGGCGTTGAAATAGTCACCGAACAGAAACGCCGACAAGGCGATCCAGCCGGTGTGCAGCACGGCAAAGCGCGACCAGGCAAACAGAAAGCCCACCCGGTCGCCATAGGTGCGGCGTAAAAAGTGATAGTCACCACCGGGGTGGGGAAAGGCCGTGGCCATTTCCGCAAAACACAGCGCGCCGACCATCGACAACACCCCGCCCAGCACCCACACCCAATAGAAATGCTCAGCGCCCACGTTCAAGGCCACCGTGGGCGCGGTTTTCAGAATGTCGGTGGTAATCACCATGCCCAGGGTCACCAGCAGGGCCTGGAAAACGCCGAGATGGCGTTTGGGGCCGGCGTCAATAGGTTGAGTCATGCTCACCTCAGCGAAAGCAATCGCTGCCCCGTAGGGTGTGCTATGCGCACCGTTGCGATATCAAGCGAATCGCGCGGTGCGCACAGCACACCCTACAAGAGCAGGCTGCGTTTAGATCAGAACGCGTACGTCGCGCGACCGTAGTAGTAGGCACCGTTGCTGCCCACCGGCGACAACACGTCATACGGCAGGTTGCCGCCGTAGTTGATCTCGTCGCTGGATTTCTCCGGGTACTTGTCGAAGATGTTGTTGCCGCCCAAGGCCACGGTGAATTGCGGGGTGA
The DNA here is from genome assembly GCF_027922365.1 of Pseudomonas turukhanskensis. Classification (GTDB taxonomy): domain Bacteria; phylum Pseudomonadota; class Gammaproteobacteria; order Pseudomonadales; family Pseudomonadaceae; genus Aquipseudomonas; species Aquipseudomonas turukhanskensis. Next base: position 141,930 of record NZ_BSFN01000010.1, on the reverse strand, counting down.
ATTTGTAGGCCACCTCGGTATCCACTTGCCACACGGCGTTGTAGGTCTGCTCCGGGTGGTCGCCGCCGCCGAAATCGAACACGCGGGTGGTCGAGCCTTGGCGGGTCAGGCGAGCCAGCAGGTTCCAGGTTTCGTTGCTCCAGGTGGTGGAGAACACGAAGCGGTCTTTGGGCGCGGCATCGGTCAGGGTGTTGCGCTCTTCCACGCCTACCAGCGCATCCTCGCCAATCCCCAGGGCGGCCAACTGCTCAGGCGTGCCTTTGGTGCTGGTGACTTTGGTGTGGTTGTAGGTGTACGCCGTGGTCAGGCCCAGCTCGCCGTCGGCAAAGGGCTGGTGGTAGTTCAACACCAGTTCGGCACCGTCGGTTTGGGTGTCGGCCGCGTTGGTGAAGAAGTTCACATCATGCACACCGGCCTGGCCGAAGTTGTCGAGGATGTATTGCTCCATGGCGTCGCTGCCGATGCGTTGCGACAGGGTGATGCGGTCTTTGACGTCGATGCGGAACACGTCGAGCGAGGCGTCGAAGTTGTCGTTGAATTTGGCGGTTAGGCCGATGCTGAAGTTCTTCGAGGTTTCCGGGTCGAGGTCTTCGGCGCCCAGGGCTTTGGCAATGGGGTCGTTTACCGACAGCACGCGGATATCGGTCAGGGTGCCGCCGGTGCCGAAGTTGCTGGTGGTGTGCTGGAAGCCCACTTGGGCCAGCGACGGCGCACGGAAGTTGTTCGACACAGCGCCACGCAGCGCGAGGATATCGGTCAATTGGTAGCGGCCGCTGAACTTGCCAGTGAGCTTGCTGCCGGCATCGTCATAGCGCTCCCAACGAGTGGCCAGGTCTACGAAGAAACGGTCGGTCACATCACCCGACACCTCGGCGTAGGTGCCAAACACGTTGCGGTCGATATCTGACTCTTCGCTCGGGCGCAGGCCGCTGGCACCATCGGCACCAGTACCCTCATAGGACGCCGCATCGCCGGCGTTGGTGATGTAGTTTTCGTAGCGGTATTCGCCGCCGACTGCCAACACGAATGAACGATCGGCAATGCTCAACTCGCGGGTGAAGTCCAGGTTGGCCACGGACTGGCGCAGCTCGTAATCACCGGTATCGAAGTTGGTCGGCGAGTCGGTGCCCAGCGAGGCGTTGAGCGTGCGGCGCGTGGAGGATTCAAAAATATTGCGGCCGTGGGTCAGGCTGGCGTCGTAATCCCACTGCTGGCCGAGCATGCCTTTGAAGCCGCCGTTGAGGGAGATGTCCTGGTTGTCGCCAATCGATTGCGGCAGAAAGCCGTTGGGGTAGATCGCCGGCTGTTCGTAGCCGTAGCGGTAGAACTCGGCACCGGTGGAATGGCGCTTGTTGTAGGTGCCAAACGCATAGGCCTTGGCGTCGCCAATCGGCAGCTCGCTGTTGAACCAGGTGTTGATATCTTGCAGGGCGCCATCGCCCATCACGTAGTTGCGCTGCTCGGCGCGGCCGTCAAAGGCATCGAAGCCGGCGCGGTTGGTGGGGTTACGGTCTTTGTATTCCGCACCACCGCGCACAAAACCGCCCTCCTCACCCAGCTTGGTGCCAGCTTTGGCGGTGGTGAAGGTGTTCTGGCCGTCGTAGGTGCGCTCGCCAATGGCGTCCTGATGGGTGTAGTAGCCGCCATAGGTGGTGGACACTTCGCCGCCTTCGGGGGCGTCGTCGAGGATGATGTTGATTACCCCGGCGATGGCGTCGGAACCGTACTGGGCACCCGCGCCGTCACGCAGCACTTCGATGCGTTTGATGGCGCTGATGGGGATCGAGTTGAAGTCTACAGGCGCTGTGCCGCGGCCGATTTTCGAGGAGTCATTGACCAGCGCCGACGTGTGCCGGCGCTTGCCGTTTACCAGTACCAAGACCTGGTCCGGGCTCATGCCACGCAGTTGCGCAGCACGCACATGGTCGGCGCCGCCGGAGTTGGATTGGCGTGGAAAGTTGAACGAGGGCAGCAAGGTGGCCAGGGCCTGGCCCAGTTCGCCGTTGCTGGCGCCGGTAGCCTTGATGTCTTCGGCGGTGAGCACGTCCACCGGCACGGGAGAGTCCAGTACGGTGCGCGATTTACCGCGGGTGCCGGTCACCAGCACGGTGCCCAGACGGGTGTCGTCCTGGGCGGTTGGCGTGGTGTCTTCGGCATACACAGGCGTATGGGCAAAAGCCGCCACTACAGCGACGCTAATCAATGAACGGCGAAACATGCGAACTACTCCCTGGCGCACTTATGAACGGGCCCTTTGGTTATGGCGTGGTCGTTCTGGCTAGTGTGTTAATGGCTTTATTCAGGCCGAAAGAAACCGCGACCCGTAAAAACGGGCCCAAGCACTGAAGCGGTGAATTTCGGGTAACCCTGGCAGTACGTTTCGAGTCCGGCGTTTGCAACGCTGCGGCTCGAACTCTTGGGTAATTTGGTGGGCATCCATGCCCCGATAGGGTTCCTGTGGGCGATCCTAGACGAGGGTGACGAACGGGCAAAATACCCAATAATGCTTAGGTTATATCGCGATAAGAAATCTAAACGTAATAAGTAAAAGTTGTTTCTGGGGCAGCAGCGAGTGTTGCTGGAGCAACACCTGAAGTAGGTTTCCTGGGATAAAAAAACCAAAAGCATCGAGGCTGAAGCCTCGATGCTTTTGACGTTCAAACACTCAGTCAGTCGAACGCCTTGCGCTCCCATTCGTCCTCGGGGATATCCAACGCCTCGCCGGAAAAACGCTGTTCGCTAAACGGATCGGCATGCAGGTGAAAGCCGTTGCGCTCCCAAAAGCCCGGTGTTTCCACGTCGGTAAATTCCAGGCGCCGAAGCCACTTGGCGCTCTTCCAGAAATACCGCCCGGCCACCAATAAACGCAGCGGCCAGCCGTGTTGTGGCGTGAGCGGCTTATCGTCGTAACCCAGGGCCAACACACTGTCGGGCAGAAGCAAATCTTCCAGGCGCACATTGGTCTGGTAGTCACTATCGGCATGGGCCATCACAAAGCGGCCCGCAGGCTCGATGTGCAATGCCGCCAGCACATCGCGCAGGTGCACGCCATACCAGCGGGTGTCGAACTTGGACCAACGCGTTACGCAGTGAATATCGCACTGCACCTGGGTCTGCGGCAGCTTCAGTAAGTCGTCGTAGCTCAGGCTCAGTGGCGCGGTGCCAAAGCCGTCGAACGTCAGCGCCCAATTGGCCAGGTCGTACTGCGGTACTTCCCCTTCATGCAGAATCGGAAAGCGCTCGGTCAGAATCTGTCCGGGCGGCAAGCGCTTGCCGTGGGCGGGGTCACTGATAATGGGCCGGGCCTTTTGCAGGCGCGCGGCTTTATTGTTTTTCACTCGGTTGCCTCTCGTAGGGTGTGCTCCGCGCACCAAGCGATTCCTGGGCGAACGCAACGGTGCGCGGAGCACACCCTACGAAAGCGGAGCGGGCTGTGTTGGCTATTTGGCCACGGGAATCCACGGCGCCTGCGCCACACCCGCCGCATCACCAAATGCCGGTACTTTCTGCGCCAGATCGCGGACGTTTTTTACGTCCAGATCCAGCAACTGCTGACGGGTAATCAGCGTCGGCGGCACCAGTACATGCTCGCCCGGATTTTCCCCGGCAATCCGCAAGGCCAGGCTGCGCACGCTGATCGCCCCGGCCACTTCCGGGTTGATGGCTGCGGTGGCGGCCCAGGCGCTGTCGGGCTCTTTCATGATCTGGATATCGGCGGTGGAAATGTCGGCGCTGTAGATCTTCACCTGCTTGTTCAAACCTGCTTCGTCCACGGCGATCTTGGCGCCTTTGGCGAATTCGTCGAACGGGGCAAAAATCACCTTCAGGTCGGGGTTGGCGCGCAGCACCGCGCTGGCCTGGTCGGCGACCGAGTTGGCAATGGGCGGGTTGAGCGTGCCGAAGCGGGCTTTTTCAATGATGCCGGGGTTGGCAGCCTTCACTTCCCGCCAGATTTCGTCGCGGCGCTCCATCGGCGTAAAGCCGCCGATAAACACATAGCCGGCCTGGAAACTGGTGCCGTTGTCTTTCAGCGCCTGGCCCAGCGCAAGGCGGGCCAGTTCATGGTGGTCCTGCTCGATCTGGGTGACCTTGGGGTTGCCCAGGTCGATGTCGAACGCCACCACCTTGATGCCTTTGGCCACCGCTTTGTCGACGGTGTCTTTGAGGGTTTCAGCCAGGCCCAGCTGCACAATGATGCCGTCTACGCCCAGGTCGATGGCTTGCTCAAGCATTTCGCGCTGGGTGGCCGCCTGCTGGCGGGCGTCGAACAGGCGCAGGTCGACGTCCAGGGCTTTGGCTTGTTTTTCTACCCCGCGCAGATACGCCTCGGGGAAATCACCGGAAAACAGGTAACCAACCAGGGCGATTTTGACCCCGCCTTTATCGAATGGCGCCGGCGCGCCGGCAATACCGGCGGCCTGCACAGCGCCAGCCAACGACAGCGCCAGGGTGGCGCTCAACAAGGTGCGGATTACGGCTCGCATCACTTAAATCCTTCTGTAGAAATGAGGTTGGCTGGTGTTAGCGGCTCTTGGGCGCCAGACCAAAGGTGAACATCAAGGCCAGAACCAGCACGGTGCCTTTGACGAAATCTTGTGCGTAGTACGGCGCATTAAGCATGGTCAGGCCGTTGAGCAACGTGGCCACCAGCAAGGCGCCCACCAGCGTGCCGAAGGCATTGGGTTTGCGCGCGCCGAGCACAGCAAAGCCAATCAGCGCGGCGCCCAGAGCGTCGAGCACCAGGCCGTTGCCGGAACTCACATCGCCACGGCCTAGGCGCGCGGCCAACAGCAAACCGCCCAGGGACGCAAGCACCGCTGACAACACGTAAGCGAGAAATTTGTAGCGCTGCACCGGCGCCCCTGCCAGGCGCGCGGCGCGCTCGTTGCCGCCGATGGCGTAGAGCACGCGACCAAACCGGGTGCGTTCGAGAAACGCCCAGACCAGCACCGCAATCACCGCCATCACCACCACCGGAACCGGCACGGTGTCCCACAAACGGGCGCGGCCCAGGGCCAGAAACGCGCTGCTGAAACTGCCGATGGCCTCATCGCCGTTGGGCAAAGTCATGCCCACGGCAATCGAACGGCCGCCGGTGGGAATCAACTGCAAACCAATCACCAGAAACATGCTGCCCAGGGTGGCGAGAATGTCCGGCACGCCCATGCGCACAATGAGAAAACCGTTGAGCAAGCCCACCAACGCACCGCAGCCAAGGCTGATCAGCACGGCCGGCAGCGGGCCCCAGCCGAGCACCACCATCACGTAACTGGCGCACATCAAACTCATGGCGGCCACTGCGCCGATGGACAGGTCGAGGCCGCCGACCGCCATGGTCAGCGTCACGCCCAGGGCCAGCAGCGCGACGATGGACACCGACTGCAAAATGATAAACAGGTTACCCACGCGCAAAAACGCCGGTTCCAACACGGCGAATAGCACCACGACCAGCGCCAGTACGAGCAGCAACCCGTAGTGAATGGCCAGGCGCAGCCAGGTTGCCGGCGGGTTGGAAGAAATCGATTCAGGCACACGCAACTCCTTGGCGCTGTGTGGTTAAGGAAGGTGCGGTAATACCGGCGATTTGCGCCACCAGGTCGTCGCGTTTCAGCCCGGGACGGGGGTAGCCAGCCACTACGCTGAAGTCGCGGACCACCAGAATGCGGTCGGCGATTTCCAGGGCTTCGTCGGGGTCGGAGCAGATCACCAGCGTGGCGCGTTGGCCGGCACTGGCACGAATACGGGCACCGATTTCGCGGCGGGCGCGGATGTCCACGCCTTGAAAGGGTTCGTCGAGAATCAGCAGGCGGCCATTGCCCAGCAGCCAACGGCCAAGCACCACTTTTTGCTGGTTGCCGCCGGACAAGGTGTCCATCGCCACCTCCAGGCCTTCGCACTTGATACCCAGGTGCTGAACCTGCTCAGCCACGGCGGCCCGTTCGGCGTCGCGGCGGATGAAACCGCCACGGCTGAAGCGCTGCATAAACGGCAAGGTCAGGGTGCGCGCCAGGGAAAAACCGGGCACCAGGGAATCCCGCGAGCGGTCTTCAGCCGCCATGAAAACGCCGCCGGCAATGGCCGCTCGCGGCGACGTCGGTTGCCAGGGCTGACCGTCCAAATCAAGCGTGCCGGCATGGGGGCGGCGCAAGCCGAACAACACCTCGGCAATCTCGGTTTTGCCGGCACCGAGCAGACCGGTCAACGCCACCACTTCGCCCTGATGCAGGCTGAAATCAAATGGCTGACTGCGCGCAGTCAGTTGCACACCACGGCCGCGCAATACTTCGGCGCCCTGCTCTGCGGCGCCTTCCACCAACGGCGCCAGGCTGCTGCCCAGCATGGCGACCAACGCTGCCGGCACATCCAGTGGCGCCGGGAACTCCCCGGCCAGGCGACCGTCGCGCAGCACGATGGCGCGGTCGGCGATGCGCGCCAGGTCCGACAAGCGATGGGAGATATACACAATCGCCACGCCGCGCTCGCGTAGGCTGTCGATCAAGCCAAACAGACGCTCGGCTTCGCTGGCAGAAAGTGACGCGGTGGGCTCGTCCAGCACCAACACCTTGGGCTGCAACGCCAGGGTGCGGGCCAATACCACCAACTGGCGTTCGGCACTGCCCAGGCTGTCGATGCTGGCCTGCAACGGCAGGCGCAACTCCAGGTCGGCGGCAATCTGCGCGGCGCGCTCCTGTACCCGTTTGGGGTTGCTCCACAGGGTGCCACCGGGTTGGCAGAGTTCGTCTAGCACCAGGTTTTCCGCCACGCTAAAACCCGGCACCAAGGCCTCTTCGGCATGTTGATGCACGGCTACGATGCCGGCCCGGCGTGCTTCATGGGGGGAGGTAAAACGCACCGCCCTGCCCTGCACCCACAGTTCGCCAGCGTCATGGCCGTGGCTGCCGGCGAGTACTTTCACCAGGGTGGATTTGCCCGCGCCATTGGCACCGAGCAAGGCCACCACTTCGCCGGGATACAGGTCCAGATCGATGCCCTGTAACACCGGGCTGGCGCCAAAGGACTTGCCCAGCGAGCGGGTGCTGACCAGAGCGGTGGAAGGCAGATTCATGGGGGTCTCAAACAATCAATCGAAGCGCCGAATGGCGGCGCGTTTGATATAGCGTATGAGTCTGATGGAATAAAAATAAATAACGGATTCGAATATGAATAGATCAAGAACTCGAGACTTAGGGCGACTATCGGCCAAAACGATATCCTCCGATGCCATGGTGCAGACGGCGGATATCCGCGGGACGGATATTCGCCCTACGCCTTACAGGGCAGATTTAAAGAACAAAAAGGCATAAACATAGCCGCAAACGATATTGGTATATACCAGATTGAAACGCTTTAAATCCGCAGCATCAAAAACGAGACGTCAGGCCCCACACGTCGGCCTGACTGGAGTACGTCGCAATGAATGCTGTTCGGGTAATGCTTGAATACTTCCACCCCTGGCCCAACTCGGCGGGCTTCTATCTGGCCCGTGAACGCGGCTGGTATCAGGAACTGGGCCTTGATGTGGAGCTGGTGGTGCATGACCCCTACCGTGGCGACACCCTGGAACACCTGCTCAACGGCGCCGCCGATTTCGGTGTGTTCCCCAGCAACCGTCTGCTGGTGCGCCGTGGCCTGGGCCAACCGCTGCAAGGCATCGCTGCCATCAACCATGGCGGCCTGGAGTCGATTCAGACCCTGACCGACACCGGCATCCGCCGCCCCCGCGATCTGCAAGGCAAACGCCTGGCGCTTAACCCGACGCCACGCGGCCTGGCCATGGTGCGCCACCTGGTGAGCACCGATGGCGGTGACCCGGACGCGGTGATTCTGGTGGACAGCGGCGTGCGCGAACTGCGCCCCGACCAGCTGGCCGATGGCATTGCCGACGCCAGTTTCGGCGGCTACTGGGCGTGGGAAGCCTTGATGCCCAGCACCATTGCCAGCGAGCGGCGCGTGGTATTGCCGGTCGACAGCATCGGCGCGCCGGCCTATCACAGCTATCTGCTCGGTGCCCACGAACAAACCCTGAGCGCAAAACCCGAGGTGGTGCGTGATTTTCTTGCCGCCACCGCCCGTGGTTTTCTCGCCGTGGCGCAGGACCCGGATAGCGCCCTGCAAGCTTACGAAAGCGTAACGCCTTACTTCCCGGCAGAGCTGCTTAGCGCTTCACTGCACGCCATTGCCCCGAGCTGGCTGCACAACGGCCAGTGGGGCGAACAGCGCGAGCCGCTGGTGGCCGGTTATGCGCAATGGCTGCATCAGCACCGTGTGCTGGATAATCCCGAGATCTGGCGCGGCGCTACCAGCAACGCCTTCCTTCCCGAGTCGGTGCAGTAATGAGCAATACACCCCTACGAACCGCCCACGGCCTGACCAAAGACCCCGTGGCTGCCGATTGGCCAGCGCTGCGTGAAGCCGATGTGGAGCGCCTGCTGCTGGAGTACCCGCATCTGGGCGTGTTGCACAGCCTGCATTGGCACAGCCCGCGGCCGTTTTCCGCTGCCGGGCTGATTACCACCAGCACCGGCACGCTGTTCGTCAAACGCCATCACCAACAGGTACGCCAAGCGGCGTGGCTCGAAGAAGAACACCGCTTGCTCGCCCACTTGCATGCCCAGGGCGCCCCAGTGGCTGCCGTGGTAAGCAATCGCCACGGCCGCACCGCGACCGTTCAGGATGAGTGGACCTACGAAATTCACCGGGTTGCCGCTGGCGTAGACCTGTACCGCGACGCGTTGTCGTGGACGCCGTTTCAGAGCGTGCACCACGCCCACGCCGCTGGCCGTGCCTTGGCCCAGTTGCATAACGCGGCAGCTGGTTACCAGGCGCCTGCGCGGCAAACGCCGGTTTTGGTGATCAACGCCAAGCTGATCGAGCAAGAGGACCCGCTCGCGGCCATCACCGCTGCGGCTCAAGCCGACAGTGCGCTGGGCACGTACCTGCAAGACAAGGACTGGCACGCACAGCTGTCCAACCTGCTGTTGCCCTACCACGCCGAGCTACTGCCGTTACTCAAACAGCAGCCGGCACTCTGGACCCACAACGACTGGCACGCCTCCAACCTGCTGTGGAGTGATGATAGCAGCACAGCCGTGGTGAGCAGCGTGCTCGATTTCGGCCTGGCTGACCGCACGTTTGCGTTGTTCGATCTGGCCACTGCCATCGAACGTAACGCGGTGCCGTGGCTGGACCTGGACAGCGGCGGCTCAGCCCCGGCAGACCTTGATGCCGTGGATGCACTGCTGGCCGGCTACCACGCAGTAAAACCGCTGAGCGCCACCGAGCTGCACACGCTGACGGCGCTGTTGCCATTGGTACATATCGATTTCGCCGTCTCTGAAATCGCCTATTTCGCCGGTGTGGTGCAGTCCGTCAGCAGTGCCGATATCGCCTACAACGCCTACCTGATCGGCCATCTGCACTGGTTCAATGGTGCCGAAGGCCAACGGTTGCTCAACCACCTGGCGCAGGTAAAACCATGAGCCTGACGCTGCCCGGCATTCTGGTGGATAGCGCCTGGTTGCAGGCCAATCTAGCTGCCCCCGAGTTACTGCTGCTGGACGCCACGGTGGAATTGCCGGCGCCACGCTTTGACGGCGATTACCGTTCCAGCAGCGGTTACGCCGGTTGGTTGCAAGCCCATATTCCCGGTGCGCGGCATGCCGATTTATTAACCGAGCTGGCCGATACCGACGCGAGTTTCAGCTTTGCGCTGCCCACGCCAGAACGCCTGCTAAAAGCGCTGGCAGCCTTGGGGCTGAACGATGAAAAACGCCTGGTGATCTACGACCGCGCTGAAGGGTTTTGGGCGGCACGCTTGTGGTGGATGTTGCGCAGTGTGGGTGTTGACGCGGCGGTGCTTGATGGTGGATTCAAGGCCTGGCAGCGCTTGCAGGACGTAGGGTGTCCTGTGCGCACCATTGCGCCGTGCCCGATGCCGCTCGGTGCGCAGAGCACACCCTACTGGGTTGATCGCACGCATGTTGAAGCAGTGGTCGCCGGCCACACCCCTGGCACCTTGATCTGCGCCCTTGGCACCGCCCTGTTCGACGGCAGCGCCCCCAGCCGCTACGCCCGCCGTGGGCATATTCCCGGCAGTCAAAACCTGCCGGCCCGCACCCTGTTCGATGAGCAAGGTCATTACCTACCCAAGGACGCCCTTGTTCAGGTGCTCGATGCGTATCTGCACGACGACACCCCGCTGATTCTCTACTGCGGCGGCGGTATTTCCGCTGCCGCCAATGCGCTGGCCCTGACGCTGTTGGGCCGCCAGCACATCGCGATCTACGACGGCTCGCTGCAGGAATGGGCAGCCGACGCACGCTTACCAATGACCACCGGAGCACCTCCGGCCTGACGCCTTTCGGCTAAACCGCCTTTTCATTCAGTACTGGCAACCCTCCGTTGCGCAGCACCGGGCTCCTTTGGCCCGTGCTTGGTGTTTTCACAGACATGCCGCAACCGGAGCAGGACCCTAGGAGCACTCCACATGGCTACACCCCATCACTACCCCGTACGCGGGCAACTCAGCCTGCTGAGCCTGGCCATTGCCCTGGCCTCGAGCCCGGCATGGGCCGACACCGACAGCAGCACCACGGCGCTCGACGCCGTCACGGTCTATGGCCAGGACGACACCGCCTACGAGGCGAAAAAAGCCTCGGTGGGCGGCTTCGATAATGCCCCGTTGCTCGACACCCCGGCCTCGGTCGCGGTGATTACCGATGCACGGCTGAAAGACCAGCAAGCCCGCCTACTCAGCGAAGTGCTGAAGAACGACGCCTCGGTGGGCGATGCCTATGCGCCGGTCGGCTACTACGAGAACTTCGTGGTGCGCGGCTTCTCGCTGAACTCGGCCAACAGCTACAAAATCAACGGCCGCACCATTACCGGCGAGCAGAACGTGGCGCTGGAAAACAAACAGCAAGTGGAAGTGCTCAAGGGCCTGTCCGGCCTGCAGAGCGGTGTGTCGGAGCCGGGCGGCCTGGTCAATTACGTCAGCAAGCGCCCGGAAAACGTGCGCTCGGTAACCGTCTCCACCAACCTCGATGGTGAGCAATACCTGGCCACCGACCTGGGTGGCTGGTTTGGCGCTGAGCAACAGTTCGGCGTGCGGACCAACCTCGCCCATGAAGAGATCGGCTCCTACGTCGACCACACCGACGGCAAGCGTGATTTCGCCTCCCTGGCGGTGGACTGGAACATCAGCCCGGACGCGCTGTTGCAGCTCAACGCCGAGTACCAGAAGCGCGAACAGCGTTCAGTGCCAGGTTACCAATTGCTCGGCGGCACCGAAGTGCCCCACGGCGTCGACCCGCACGATTTGCTGGCGTACCAGAGCTGGTCCAACCCGGTGGGCATCGAGTCGTTGAACCTCGACGGTCTGTTTGAATACCGCTTTAACGATGCCTGGAAAGGCACCCTGAGCGCTTCTCGCAGCAAGGTGGTGATCGACGATTACAGTGCCTTTGCCTACGGCTGCTACTACACCGCCAGTTGCGCGAGCGACCTGCTGGCCAACTTCGGCGCCAACGGTGATTACGACGTCTACGACTACCGCAGCCCCGACGACACCCGCCGCAACGACGAAGCGCAAGGCGCGTTCAACGGCCAGTTCGACACGGGCAGCCTCAAACATGACCTGACCTTTGGCACCAGCGCGCTGCGCCGTGTGGTGGACCGTCGCGCGTCGGTGAACGAATACATTGGCACCGGCAACATTAATGAAGACTCGAGCGACTTCACCCCGTACTCCGGTGAGCTGGGCGACTCCTACCGCCGTCTGGACAGCCGTCAGTACGGCCTGTTCGCCACCGACCGCATCACCTTCAACGAGCAGTGGCAAACCATCCTCGGCGGGCGTGAAGTGCGTCTGGACGAGAAAACCTTCGACAGCGACGGCAACACCGATCGCCACACCCAGCTGTGGAAGTTCCTGCCGCAGGCGGCGCTGATTTACAAACCACGCCTGGATACCTCGCTGTACGTCAGCTACAGCAAAGGGCTGTCGCTGGGTGGCGAAGCCTCGTGGTTTGCTGCCAACTCCGGAGAGATCTTGCCGCCCACCACCTCGCGTCAGCTCGAGCTGGGCATCAAGCGCGACTGGCAACGCCTGAGCGTGACCGCCGCACTGTTTCAGATCAGCCAGGACTTCCAATACCCACGGCCCAATGGCGACGGCACGTTCAACTATGTGCAAGCGGGCAAACAGGAAAACACCGGCCTGGAGCTCTCGGCCAACGGCCGTGTGAGTTCCAACCTGCAGATCAGCGCCAGCCTGGCCGCGATTCGCGCACGGGTGATCGACAGCGGCACCGATGCCTACGAAGACCACCAGGCCATCAACGTGCCCGAAGTGCGCGGCACCGTGCATGCCGATTACAGCATTCCCGGCGTTCCCGGCCTGGCCGTGTTGGGCGGCGTGCAATACAGCGGCAGCAAATACGCCAACCGCGAAGGCACGGTAAAAGTGGGTGACTACGCGGTATGGGACCTGGGCGGCCGCTACGCCACCAAAGTGGGCGACTACGACACCGTGCTGCGCCTGACCGTGGACAACCTGTTCGACAAGCGCTACTGGCGCGACGCCGGCGAGTTTATGGGCGATGGCTACCTGTTCCCCGGCGCACCGCGTACTGCGCGGCTGTCGGCCACGGTCAACTTCTGAGGTGGGCCATGCATAACCGGGTAACGGCCAGCACGCTGGCCCTCCTCGCCCTGCTCGGTGGTTGCCAGCAGCAGCCACCGGCCAACGATCAGTTGGACGCGGTGCTGTGGACGCAAACCTCCATCGAGCATGAGCTGATTTACCGGCAAGTGTTTGTCAGTGCCACGCGCCAACTGGACGTGGCACTGGCCGACCCCACCTGGGATGCCCTGCCCTTGCCGGCGCGCAACTTGAGTGGCTTGCCGCCAGCGGTGGTCGTTGATATCGATGAAACCCTGCTGGACAACATCCCACTCAATGCCCGCGATATCCGCAATGACCAGCCCTATTCCTATGACCGTTGGAATACGTGGGTGCAGCAAGCCCAGGCTCAGGCCTTGCCGGGAGCAGCGGCTTTTCTGCAAGCTGCGGCCCAGCGCGGTATCCAGGTGTATTACCTGACCAACCGCGAGCATGGGCAGGTGGCCGATACCGTTAAAAACCTGCGGCTGCGCGGTTTTCCGATAAGCGATGCGTCGCAGGTACTGGCTGCAGCCACGCCTACCGGCCAGTGTGAAAAAGCCGGGTATGGCAAAAACTGTCGACGCCAATGGGTGGCCGAGCATGCGCGGGTATTGCTGTTGGTTGGCGATTCATTCGGTGATTTTGTCCAAAGCGAAGCCAACACCCTGAGCGCCCAGCGTAAAGCCGCAGCGCCCTATCTGGCGTGGTTGGGCCAGCGTTGGTTTGTGCTGCCCAACCCCACTTATGGCAACTGGTACAGCGCGCCCTATGGCGATCAGGACGACCTGCCTGCCGCGCGCAAACGCGAACTGAAACAACAGGCACTGGAGCTGCAGCCTTAAGGCTGCCCTCCCCCTCACTTATTTGGATTGGAGAAGTACCCATGTCTGCGCTGGAAATCGTTGCCGTGTTGTTCAATGTGGTCGGCGTGTGGCTGACCGCTCAACGTATTCGTTGGTGCTGGCCAGTCAGCGTGGTGGCCGTGCTGTTGTATGCGTGGATTTTCTACGACGTAAAACTGTACTCCGACCTGCTGCTGCAACTGATCTTCGCCGTGCTGCAAGGCTACGGCTGGTGGCGCTGGAGCACCGGGCGCGTGGATGCCGGCAAGGTTCGTGTGGAGCGTCTGCCGCTGCGCACCGCCGTACTTAGCCTGCTGGCGGGCGTGGTTGGTGCCCTGACCCTGGGCAGCGTGATGCACTACCTTACCGACGCTTCGATTCCGTGGGCCGATGCCGCGCTGACTTCGTTCAGCCTGGTGGCCAGCGTCTGGGCGGCGCGCAAGTACGTGGCGAGCTGGTGGCTATGGATCGTGCTCGACACCCTCTATGTAGGCATGTACTGGTACAAGGATCTGTATCCGACCGCCGGCCTGTACGCGGCCTTTGTACTGCTGGCCATCTACGGCCTGCGTGCCTGGCAGAAAGACCTGCGCACCCAGGACCAGCAACCGCCGGCAAATACCGTGGGCGCAGCGGCATGAGCAAACGCATCCGCCTCAATGGCCTGCGGCAGAACACCGTGGGCCATACCGCGATGGGGCTGTGGCGCCATCCCGCTAGTCAGGCGCACCGCTACCGCGAGCTGAGCCATTGGGTCGAGACTGCGCAGATTCTCGAGCGCGGCAAGTTCGATGCGCTGTTTATCGCCGACGCCCTGGGGCCGCTGGAGGTGTACCAGGGCAAGGTCGATGCGGCGCTGCGCGATGGGATTCAAACGCCCACCGATGACCCGCTGTTACTGGTCAGCGCGCTGGCGGCCGCCACACAGCAGCTGGGGTTCGCCGTGACGGTGTCGAGCACCTACGAACAGCCCTATAGCTTCGCGCGCAAGATGACCACCCTTGACCACCTGAGTAACGGCCGCATCGGCTGGAATATCGTCACCTCGGCGCTGGAAAGCGCGGCACGTAACCTCGGCCTGGACCAACAGATTCCCCACGATGAGCGCTATGCCATTGCCGAGGAATTTATGCAGGTGGTCTACGCCCTCTGGGAAGCCAGCTGGGCCGACGATGCGGTGCGGTTCGACCGTGAGGCCGGGGTGTTTATCGACCCGGCCAAAGTCCAGCCCATCGCCCACCAGGGGCGTTACTTTCAGGTGCCGGGCATTGCCCTGTCCGAACCGTCGGTGCAACGCACCCCGGTGCTGTTTCAGGCAGGCAGTTCCACGGTGGGCAAAGCCTTTGCCGCACGGCATGCCGAGGGTGTGTTTCTGTCGTCCTATGATCCGCAGATCACCCGCAGCATGGTCGACAGCATTCGCGCCCAGGCCAGTAGCGAAGGCCGCGATCCGCAGTCGTTGAAGATTTTCAATATCGTCACCGTCATCGTCGCAGCCACCGATGCCGAGGCACAGGCCAAGCTGCTCGACTACCAGCAGTACACCAGCCTGGAAGGCAGCCTGGCGCGCTATAGCGCTTTGCTGGGTATCGACCTGTCGGTACTCGATCCGGACCAGCCGTTGCAGTACGCCGAGACCGAAGGCATCCGTGGGTTGCTGGAAGTATTTACGCGCCTGGATGCCAGCCGCCTCTGGACACCGCGGGCGATTGCCGAGTTCGTGGGCGTGGGTGGCGGCGGCCCGGTGATCGTCGGCTCGCCCCAGACCGTGGCCGATGAACTGGAACGCTGGATGGCGGTGGCCGATCTCGATGGCTTTAACATCGCCGACCCGGTGCCGCCGGTAACCCTGGGCGATTTTGTGAAGTGGGTGGTGCCCGAGTTGCAGCGCCGCGGTAGAGTCTGGGCCGACTACGAAGGCGCCACGTTGCGCGAGCGTTTTCGCCGGCCGGGGTTAAGCCAGGTGAGCGACGACCACCCCGCTGCGCGCCACCGTCAACGCCGCCATCCACAGGGAAGCCCGGATGTCATTTGAAGCCGTGCAATCGCAGTTTTTACGCATCCGCGACCAACTCGCCAACGACCTCGCCCAGGGTGTGCTGGCCCCGCAAGGCAAGCTGCCGGTAGAGCGCGAACTGGCCGAGCGCTTTGGCTGCACGCGCGTCACCTTGCGCCAGGCGCTGCAGCAGCTGGAAGTGGAAGGCCGCATCTACCGCAAAAACCGCAGCGGCTGGTACGTCAGCCCACCGCGTATTCGCTACGACCCCACGCGCATCAGCGGTTTTATGGAATACGTCAGCGCCCAGGGGCGCACCCCGCTCACTGAATGCCTGCATGCCGAGCAACGCCCGGCCGGGAACTGGCTGGCGGCGCGCATGGGCTTGGCGAGTGCCGATGAACCGATGTTTTTCCTGCAGCGACGACGTTGGGTAGACGGCCGACCGGTGCTGTTAGAACTCAACGCACTGGTCGCCAGCTGGTGCCCGGACCTGCTGCAAGCCGACCTCAACACCTCGCTGACCACCCTGCTGCGCGAACGCTTCGGGCGCGTGCAATCGCGCTGCGAGTTGACCATGCACCCGGGAACGGTGAATGAGGAGCAGGCCGAACTGCTGCAACTCACGGCCGGCTCCAGCAGCTTTTATCTGGAGCGGCTGAACTTTGGCGAAGACGATCAGCCGGTGGAATTCGACCAGGAGTTCTGGCGGCCGGATTCGCTGGCGGTGGTGGTGAGTACGAAGTATCCCAGTCCGTAGCCAGAACATCCGTCATTCCCGCGCAGGCGGGAATCCAGTCTTCAGCAGGTAACTTCGTTCGCCGAACCAATCTGGATTCCCGCCTTCGCGGGAATGACGGTGTAAACGGCGAAGACAGAAAGAGCAAAAAAGAATTACCAAATAAAAAATCGGTATTTATGGTTATAAACCGAGTTGCGTAGTCTCTGGCCATCGTCCTTTTCACCACAGTGAAGTGCCGCATGAAACCGACCGACAACGTTATCGACTTCGCCCTCTACCGCAAACGCAAACAGGCGCAGCAACTGGCACGGGTAATGTGGGACATGTACGCGCGCAACGCCGGCTTTGCCGCGCTGCAACTGACTCAGCACAATCAATCGACCGAGACGCTTCACGCGTGAGTGCCCAGGATCCGGTGCGCTTTCTCGCCACCGGCGACGAACCTGCGCTGGACCTCAGCGCCCTCGACTCGCCTATCGATGACCCCATTTCCGAACGCGTCGCGCAGAACCTGCAACGCCTGCGCAGCAAACGTCACCTTTCCCTGGACGGCCTGGCGCGCCTGTGCGGCGTAAGCCGGGCGATGCTCGCGCAGATCGAATCCGGACGTAGTGTGCCGTCAATCAAAGTGCTGTGCAAAATCGCCAAAGGGCTCAAGGTGTCGGTGGCCGCCTTCCTCGAAAATCGCGCGTTCGAAGGCGTTGAGGTGCTGGCCGCCAGCAAGAGCAAACGCCTGGTAAGTGCCAATGGCACCTTTGTCAGCCGCGCCCTCTTCCCCATCGATATCGCCCGCCACTCCGAATTTTTCGAACTGCGTGTCAGCGCACTCGGCGAAGAAGACTCACCCGGCCGCGGGCCCGGTGTGCAAGAAAACCTGGTGGTGGCCCAGGGCGTGCTGGAAATCAGCGTGAACGACGAACGCTACCTGCTCTCCACCGGCGACTCGATCCTGTTCTACGCCGACCAGCCCCACCGCTACCGCAACCCGGCAGACAGCGAAGCCGTGGCGTACCTGGTAGTCACCTACCCCGAACGCCTGGATCGACCCCAAAATGCAAAAAGGCCGCTCAATCGAGCTGCCTTTTTTATCTCTCAAATCTCGGGCTCACGCCGCTCAAGATCGTGCGAGCTAGGTATGGCAAGGCAAAATCGTTTTTTTAAGCGGAGTTGGCTATAGCCAATGAGCATTCAAAAAACGATTTTAACGCAGCCATACCGACGCGCAGCCGATCGGTTCCTTACACAGTGCAGCACATCATGGGCATGCCATTGCAACTCATCATCATCGGCATGCTGCAGTCGTTCATCATCTTCATCATCAGTGCACAGCAGCTCTTCATCATGTCCATGTTCATGCCTGCCATCGGCATGATTTTGCACATCATGCAGTCGGCCATCACGGTGCATTCCATCACGCACTTCATCGACGGCATCGGCATGCCCATCATGGGCATCGGCATCATGGTGCCCATCATTGGCATGGCCATGGCCGCCTGAGACATGCACATCATGCTCATGTTGGCGCAGTGCATCATCATCTGCATCATTTCGGCGCTGTTCTTGAACATGGCCATGTCCATGCCAGCGGCCGGCATCATTTTGCACATCATGCCGTCGTCCATCATTTCGCAGGACATGGTGGCCATCATCATGGGCATGCCCATCATTGGCATCATCGGCATAGCGGTGTTCATCGGCATTTGCATCTGCATTGCATTCATCATGGTGAAACTCCCTAAGTGATTCGATTGAGTGGACCGAGTGGATGGAGCCAGATTCTAGGGATTGAGCAGCCCCCCACAAGGTGGCAGCCGAGCAGCGAGCGCGCCTGTTACGCCGGTGGAAATGCTGTCAACTCCACGCACTGTTCTGCGATAGCGTCCGTTACGACGTTAACGCGGTCACGAAGCGAGCCAAGGCGCGGTTTATGACGCTATGGATATTCGATCCAGAACCATGCACCTAACCGAAAGAAATAATCGGTCTAACCCCGCCGCACTTTCTCTCCAGCAACAACTGTTTGCCGGCCAACACTGAAGTGTTGCTCGGCGAACTGTTGCCCACGCCACTTCTATCCATATTCCAAAAAGCATGTTTATTTAAGATTAATGAACACTTAGGGTATATGAACCGGACCACCGGACCTTCTTGCAACCGACAGCACCGCTCTATTACGCGCTGTTCAACCAATGAGGCAGTCATGGTCCGCTTTCTTCACCGTCTTCTTAGTCAGCGCAAGGTAGCGCGCTGATGTCGAACCTTTCCCACGCCAAGCCCGAAAGCGATGTGGATGTCGCTCCGCCCCTGTTGCCTGCGCAGGTGTTGCTTAACGATGCCCAGGCACTGCAGGCCGCCTTTGAGCTGGCCAGCATTGCCCGAGAGCACGCTGCCCGCCGGGATAGCCAACGCAAGCTGCCGTGGCGCGAAGTTGAGTTGTTTACCCGTAGCGGCCTGGGCGGCATCGGCATTCCCCGTGCTTACGGCGGCCCGGCGTTGTCGTTCGTCACGCTGGCCAAAGTCTTCGCCATCATTTCCGCCGCCGACCCGGCGCTCGGGCAAATTCCGCAGAACCAGGTGGGCGTGCTCAATCTGATTCTGGGTTGCGGCAACGACGTACAAAAACGTCGCCTGCTCAGCAGCGTCCTGGACGGTTGGCGCATCGGCAATGCCGGGCCTGAACGCGGCAGCAAAAACACCCTGACCCTACAGGCGCGCATCACCCGCGACGGTGACGACTACGTTATCAATGGCCAGAAGTTCTACTCCACGGGCGCCTTGTACGCCCATTGGGTCTCGGTAAAGGCGCTCAACGATGATGGCAAGCAAGTGCTGGCCTTCGTCCGTCGTGGCACGCCCGGTTTGCGCATCATCGACGACTGGTCCGGCTTCGGGCAGCGCACCACCGCCAGCGGCACCGTACTGCTTAATAACGTGCGCGTGGAAGGCGACCTGGTGCTGGATAACTGGCGCATCAACGACTCGCCAAACATCCAGGGCGCGGTGTCGCAGCTGGTGCAGGCCGCCATCGATGTCGGCATTGCCCGCGCCGCTATCGACGATGCCATTGCCTTTGTGCGTGAGCGTTCACGGCCGTGGGTAGATGCCAATGTCGAGCGCGCCAGTGACGACCCGTACGTGATCGCCGATATCGGCAAACTGAAAATCGAACTGCACGCCGCCGAGGCGTTGCTGCGCAAGGCCGGCCTGGTACTGGATCAGGTCAATGCGCTGGAGATCACAGCCGAATCCGCCGCCCATGCCTCGATTGTGGTGGCCGAAGCCAAAGCGCTCTCCACCGAAATCGCGCTGCAGGCCAGTGAAAAGCTGTTCGAGCTGGCCGGCAGCCGCGCCACCCTTGCCGAATTCAACCTCGACCGTCATTGGCGCAACGCCCGCGTGCACACCCTGCACGACCCGGTGCGCTGGAAATACCACGCCATCGGCGCTTACCGCCTGAACGGCCAATTGCCGGCCCGGCATTCCTGGATTTAAGCGAGTACGCCATGCCCACTACTCACCATGCGGCGCCGATCAGCAGCGACGAACAGGCACTGATCGTGGCCCGCGATCTGGCCGACGAATTCAAGCGCGACAGCGCCTTGCGTGACCGCGAACGCCTGCTGCCGCTAGCCGAACTGGACACCTTTTCTCGCTCGGGCCTGTGGGGCATCAGCGTGCCCAAGGAATTCGGCGGCGCCGGTGTGTCCAACGTCACCCTGGCAAAAGTGGTCGCCCTGATTGCCCAGGCCGACGGTTCCCTGGGGCAGATCCCGCAGAACCATTACTACGCCCTGGAAGTGCTAAGGGTTAACGGCACGCCCGCACAACAATTGCGCCTGTACGGTGAAGTGCTGGCGGGCCAGCGCTTTGGCAACGCCCTGGCTGAACTGGGCACCAAGACGGCCCATGACCGCACCACTCGCCTCGCCCGCGACGGTGCCGGCTACCGCATCAATGGCCGCAAGTTCTACGCCACCGGCGCGTTGTACGCCCAGCGCATTCCCACCTCGGTGGTGGATGAACACGGCATCCAGCACCTGGCCTTTGTGCCGCGCGAAAGTCAGGGACTGAGCGTGATCGATGACTGGAGCGGCTTTGGCCAGCGCACCACCGGCAGCGGCTCGGTGGTGTTCGACAACGTATATGTCAGTGCCGACGATGTGCTGCCTTTTCAAAGCGCCTTCGAACGCCCGACCCCGGTCGGTCCGCTGGCGCAGATTCTTCATGCCGCCATCGACACCGGCATTGCCCACGCTGCGTACCAGGACGCCCTGCACTTTATTCGCACCAAAACCCGGCCATGGATCGACGCCACCAGCGATAAAGCCAGCGAAGACCCGCTGACGCTGAAAAGCCTCGGCCAATTGAGCGTGCGCCTGAGCGCCACCGATGCGTTGCTGGAGCGCGCAGGCGAGTTGCTCGACAGCGCCCAGGCCGACTCCACCGCCGCCAGCGTCGCCGCCGCGTCCATCGCCGTAGCCGAAGCCCGCGCCATCAGCACCGAAACGTCGTTGCTTGCCGGCACTACCTTGTTTGAGCTTGCCGGCAGCCAGGCCACCCTCGCTGAACATGGCCTGGACCGCCACTGGCGCAACGCCCGGGTGCACACCCTGCACGACCCCGTTCGCTGGAAGTACCACGCCGTGGGCAACTACTACCTTAACGACCAGAACCCACCGCTGCGGGGCACGATCTGATGAGCGCGGCCAACGGCAAAAAACAGATGCTGCTCAATGCCTTCAACATGAACTGCATCGGGCATATCAACCACGGGCTGTGGACTCATCCACGGGACAATTCCACCGCTTACAACACGGTCGAATACTGGACCGAGCTGGCCCAGTTACTGGAGCGCGGGCTGTTCGACGGCTTGTTTATCGCCGATATCGTCGGTGTGTATGACGTGTACCAGAACTCGGTGGACGTGCCGCTCAAAGAAGCCATTCAGCTGCCGGTCAACGACCCTTTGCTGCTGGTATCGGCCATGGCGGCGGTCACAAAAAACTTAGGCTTTGGCCTGACCGCCAACCTCACCTATGAAGCGCCCTACCTGTTCGCCCGGCGCTTTTCCACCCTCGACCACCTGAGCCGTGGCCGCGTCGGCTGGAACATTGTCACCGGCTACCTGGACAGCGCCGCCAAGGCCATGGGCCTCACCGAGCAGATCGAGCACGACCGCCGCTACGACCAGGCCGATGAGTACCTTGAGGTGCTGTACAAACTCTGGGAAGGCAGCTGGGAAGACGGCGCCGTGGTCAACGACCGCGAGCAGCGCATCTATGCCCAGCCTGCCAAGGTGCACAAGGTCGAGCATCACGGCGAGTTTTATCAGGTAGAGGGTTATCACCTCTGCGAGCCGTCGCTACAACGCACGCCGGTGCTGTTCCAGGCTGGCAGCTCCGAGCGCGGTTTGCTGTTTGCCGGGCAGCATGCCGAGTGTGTGTTTATCAGCGGGCAGAACAAGGCCTCTACCAAAGCCCAGGTGGATAAGGTGCGCGCCAGTGCCGTGGCGGCCGGGCGCAAGGGCGACGACGTAAAAGTCTTTATGGGCCTTAACGTCATCGTCGGCGAAACCGAGGAAGCGGCCCAGGCCAAGCTTGCCGAGTACAAGCACTACGCCAACGCCGAAGCCGGCGTGGCGCATTTCTCCGCGTCCACCGCCATCGACTTCTCCCAGTACGAACTGGACGAACCGATCCAACACGTAAAGAGCAACGCCATTCAGTCGGCCACCAAGATTCTGCAAAACAACGACTGGACCCGGCGCAAGTTGCTCGACCAGCACGCCCTGGGCGGCCGCTACATCACCCTGGTGGGCTCGCCCGAACAGATGGCCGATGAGTTGGAAAGCTGGATTGCCGAAACCGGCCTCGACGGCTTCAACCTCACCCGTATCGTTACCCCGGAAAGCTATGTCGACTTTATCGACTTGGTGATTCCCGAACTGCAACGCCGCGGCTCGTACAAGACCGCCTACAGCACCGGCACCCTGCGCGAAAAACTGTTTTACCAAGGCGCTCAGTTGCCACCCCAACACACCGGCGCCAGCTACCGCCGCTAACGCTCGAACACAGGAAACCCGTTGATGAAAAACGCTCCATTAAAAGCCCTCACTCTGGCCCTGGGTCTGTTTGCCAGCGCTGTCTTTGCCGCCGATGCACCGCTGAAAATCGGCACCACTGCCGCCTTCGCCATTCCGTTGGAAACCGCCGTGGCCGAAGCGGAAAAACAGGGCCTGAAAGTGGAACTGGTGGAGTTCACCGACTGGATCGCGCCCAACGTCAGCCTGGCGGCCGGCGATATCGACGTGAACTACTTCCAGCACATTCCCTTCCTGGAAAACGCCAAGGCCGCCGCCGGTTTTGATCTGGTGCCATTTGCGCCCGGCATCATCAACAACGTCGGCCTGTACTCGAAGAAATACAAAAGCTTCGCCGAGCTGCCTGAAGGCGCCACGGTGGCGATTGCCAACGACCCGATCAACGCCGGCCGGGGTCTGCAACTGCTGGCCAAGGCCGGGCTGCTTACCCTGAAACCGGGCGTGGGTTACAAGGCTACCGAAGACGACATTCTCACCAACCCCAAAGACATCAACATCATTCAGGTAGAAGCCGTGCAACTGGTGCGTGCCTACGATGATGCGGATCTGGTGCAGGGTTACCCCGCGTATATCCGCCAGGCGAAGAGCTTCGATGCCACCTCGGCGATTCTCTTTGACGGCCTGGACCACCCCGAGTACGTCATTCAGTTTGTGATTCAACCCAAGAGCAAAACCGACCCGCGCCTGATCAAGTTCGTCGACATCTACCAGCACTCGCCGGTGGTGCGCGCAGCGCTGGATAAAGCCAACGGCACCCTGTACCAACCAGGCTGGAAAAACTGATGAGCGTGGTTAGCCTGCCCCGCCAGCACCCTGAAACCGATCGGCCACTGGCCGAACAACGGGAACTGCACCCTGAGCTGAACAAGGCCCATGTGCGCTTTATTGGCGTGGGCAAAACCTATGGCGAACTGCAAGCGCTGCACAGCATCGACCTGGCCATTGCCCGTGGCGAAGTGTTCGGCATCATTGGCCGCAGCGGCGCGGGCAAGTCCTCGTTGATTCGCACCATCAACCGCCTGGAACAACCCAGCAGAGGCCGCGTATTGATCGACCAGGTGGATATCGGTGACTTCAACGAAGACCGCCTGGTGGAGCTACGCCGACGCATTGGCATGATCTTTCAGCACTTCAATCTGATGTCGGCAAAAACCGTGTGGCAGAACGTCGAGCTGCCGCTGAAGGTGGCTGGTGTGCCCAAGGAAGATCGCCGGCGCAAGGTGCGTGAACTGCTGGACCTTGTGGGCCTTGCCGACAAACACCACGCCTACCCGGCGCAACTGTCCGGTGGGCAAAAACAACGCGTCGGCATCGCCCGCGCCCTGGTGCACGACCCGGAAATTCTGCTGTGCGACGAAGCCACCTCGGCACTGGACCCGGAGACCACGCAATCGATTCTCGGGCTGCTCAAAGCCATCAATCAGCGCCTGGGCCTGACCATCATTTTGATTACCCACGAGATGGCGGTAATTCGCGAGATTTGCGACCGCGTAGTAGTGCTGGAACACGGTCGCATCGTCGAGCAAGGCCCGGTGTGGGAAGTGTTCGGTAACCCGCAACACGAGGTCAGCAAAACCCTGCTGGCGCCGTTGCAGCACGACTTGCCGCAAGAGCTGCGCGATCGCCTGCACAGTTCTCCGGCAACGGCCGAGGCCGCCGTGGTGCTGCGCTTGAGTTTTACCGGCAGCAGCCAGGAAGAACCCGACCTGGCCGCGCTCTTTGCTGCGCTGGGCGGGCACGTGCGCTTGCTGCAAGGCGGCGTCGAACGCATTCAGGGCCACGCGCTGGGGCAACTGCTGCTGGCCGTAAGCGCCTCGGCACTGGACGCCGAACGCCTGCGCCAACGCGCCGGACAATGGGCACAACAGGTAGAGGTGCTGGGCTATGTGGTTTGATCGTTTGCTACAGGGCGTACTCGACACGTTGCTGATGGTGGGCGTGTCTTCCTTGATCGCCCTGCTCGCCGGTATCCCGTTGGCGGTGATTCTGGTCACCAGCGACAAGGGCGGCATCTACCAGGCGCCACTGATCAATCGCGCGCTGGGCGCCTTCGTCAACCTGTTCCGCTCAATTCCCTTTCTGATTCTGATGGTGGCGTTGATCCCCTTTACCCGGCTTATCGTGGGCACCACGTATGGCGTGTGGGCGGCGGTGGTGCCACTGACCATCGCGGCCACGCCGTTCTTTGCGCGCATCGCCGAAGTAAGCCTGCGAGAAGTCGACCACGGTTTGATCGAGGCCGCACAGGCCATGGGCTGCCGGCGCTGGCATATCGTCTGGCATGTGCTGCTGCCCGAGGCGCTGCCCGGCATCGTTGGCGGCTTCACCATCACCCTGGTGACCATGATCAACTCCTCGGCCATGGCCGGTGCCATTGGTGCCGGCGGCCTCGGCGACATTGCCTACCGCTACGGCTACCAACGTTTCGACAGCCAGGTGATGGTGAGCGTGATTGCGTTGCTGGTGATTCTGGTGGCGGCGATACAGTTGGGCGGGGATCGGTTGGCCAGGGTGTTGAACAAACGGTGAACCGCTTTTGTAGGGTGTGCTCCGCGCACCAAAGGGTTGGCAGGACACTCGCAAGTGTTTGCTCAGCAACTGTTGCTACAGCAACACCGAATCAGCAATAGCTTGCCCAAGGAACACCATAAATACGCGAAGGAAGTCTGAAAGCGCCGATTCACGGGCCTTCCAACGCTGGTACAGCCTTTGCAACCGTCCTGGCAGACGCGCGAATCAGCCTGTTGCTCGCGCAACACCACAGGAAACAGACATGACCACAGCCCTGAATGTAATCGCCATCGCCGGTAGTTCTTACCGGCCGTCCCGCACCCTGGTGCTGGCCGAAGAACTGTTGGCGCAACTCACCCGGCAATTGACCGCAGACGGTCGCAAGGTCAATGGCCAACTGATTGAGCTGGGCAGTATTGCTCGGGATGTCGGCGGCGCGATGTCGCGCAGCGAATTGCCGCCCGAGGTCGAAGCGCAGCTACAAGCCATCGAGAACGCCGACCTGCTGATCGTGGCGTCGCCGGTGTACCGCGGCTCGTACCCAGGCCTGCTCAAGCACCTGTTTGACCTGGTGGAAATGAATGCCCTGATCGACACCCCGGTGCTGCTCGCCGCCACCGGCGGTAGCGAGCGCCATGCGCTGGTGATCGACCACCAACTGCGCCCGCTTTTCAGTTTTTTCCAGGCGCTGACGTTGCCCATTGGCGTTTACGCCAGCGAGTCCGACTTCAGCAATTACCAGGTCAGCAACGACTTGCTCAAAGCCCGTATCCAGCTCGCCGTCGAGCGTGCCGCGCCGTTGTTTGCCAACGGTATCGCCACCCTGAAGAAAATTGCCTGAGGCTCTGCAGATGAATGTGTTCTGGTTTCTCCCCACCCACGGCGACGGCCATTTTCTCGGCACCAGCCAAGGCGCCCGCCCGGTCACCCTGCCCTACCTCAAACAAGTGGCCCAGGCCGCTGACAGCCTGGGCTATTACGGCGTGCTGATTCCCACCGGCCGCTCCTGCGAAGACTCCTGGGTGGTGGCATCGGCCCTGGCGCCGTTGACCGAGCGCCTGCGTTATCTGGTGGCGATTCGCCCCGGCATCATTTCGCCCACTGTCTCGGCACGTATGGCCGCGACGCTGGATCGCCTGTCTGGCGGCCGCCTGCTGATCAACGTGGTTACCGGCGGCGACCCTGATGAAAACCGCGGCGATGGCATTCATCTGTCCCATGCCGAACGCTACGAAGTGACCGACGAATTCCTCAAGGTGTGGCGCCGTGTGTTGCAAGGCGAGTCGGTGGACTTCGAGGGCAAACACATCCACGTACAGAACGCCAAGGCCTTGTACCCGCCGATTCAACAGCCTTACCCGCCGCTGTACTTTGGCGGTTCCTCCGATGCCGCCCATGACCTGGCGGCCGAACAGGTAGACGTGTACCTCACCTGGGGCGAACCACCGGCTGCGGTCGCGGAAAAACTCGCCGATGTGCGCGCCCGCGCCGCCAAGCAAGGCCGCACCGTGAAATTCGGCATTCGCCTGCATGTGATTGTGCGTGAAACCGCCGATGAAGCGTGGCAAGCGGCCAGCAAACTGATCGAACACATCAGCGACGAGACTATCGAGTCGGCGCAAAAATCGTTTTCGCGCTTTGATTCCGAAGGCCAGAAACGCATGGCCGCGCTGCACAACGGCCGCCGCGACAACCTGGAAATTGCCCCTAACCTGTGGGCCGGTGTCGGTCTGGTTCGCGGGGGTGCCGGCACAGCGTTGGTGGGCGACCCGCAGCAGGTGGCGGCGCGTATCAAGGAATACGCTGACCTTGGCATCGAGAGCTTTATTTTCTCCGGCTACCCGCACCTGGAAGAAGCCTATCGCTTTGCCGAGCTGGTGTTTCCGTTGCTGCCCGAGCCGTATGCCAGCCTGGCCGGCCGTGGCGTGACAAACCTGACCGGGCCGTTTGGCGAAATGATTGCCAATGATGTGTTGCCTGTGATCAAGAAGCCGCAGTCCGCTTGAGGCTTTTGCTAACCCGGAAATTCTGGATCCCAGCCTTCGCTGGGATGACGGTGATCCGGACACAAACATCCGTCATCCCAGCACACGCTAGGATCCAGATTTCAAAATGAGGAACACGTAGTGAGCACCCACCCCAACCCGGCGGTACTCAACCCTCTGCAAACCGCCCGCCTGCTGGCCGCCGACTTTGCCGAAAATGCCGTGGAGCGCGACCAACGCGGCGGCACGCCCAAAGCCGAACGCGACGCCTTGCGGGCTAGCGGCCTGCTGGCCCTGAGCATCCCCACCCAGTTCGGTGGTATTGGCGCCAGCTGGAGCGAAACCCTGAACATCGTGCGCGAGTTCGCCAAGGTCGACAGCTCCATCGCCCATGTCTTCGGCTTTCAACACCTGATGCTGGCCACCGTGCGCCTGTTTTCCCGCCCGGAACAATGGCAGCCGTGGTTCGAAGCCACAGCGCGCAAAAACTGGTTCTGGGGCAATGCCCTTAACCCGCTGGACACCCGCACCGTGGTGAAGAAATTCGCTGACCATCGCGAGTTTTCCGGCAAGAAAAGCTTCTGCTCCGGCGCGACCGATTCGGAAATGCTGATTGCTTCGGCCATCGACGAAAGCGCTGGCGGCAAGCTGCTGATTGCTGCCGTGCCCACCGCCCGTACCGGCATCACCCTGCATGATGACTGGAACAACATGGGCCAGCGCCAGACCGACAGCGGCAGCGCCACCTTTGAACGGGTGCGGGTTGAAGAATCCGAACTGCTGCTCGACCCGGGCCCGCTCAGCACGCCATTCGCCTGCCTGCGCCCGTTGATTGCTCAATTGCACTTTGCCCATATCTTTCTCGGCATCAGTGAAGGCGCCCTGGAAGAAGCGCGCCACTACACCCTGAAAGAAGGCCGGCCCTGGTTTAAATCCAAGGCCGCCAGCGTCAGCGAAGACCCCTATGTGCTGCGCCACTACGGCGAGTTCTGGGCCGAGCTGGAAGGCACCCGCTTGCTGGTGGAACGCGCCGCCCATCTGCTCGATGAGGCCTGGCACAAAGAGCACGCCCTGAGCAGCGACGAGCGCGGCCACCTGGCCCTGGCCATTGCCGCGGCCAAAGTGTCCGCTACCCGCACCGGCCTGGACGTGTGTAGCCGCTTGTTCGAAGTGACCGGCGCGCGCGCCACGCATGCGTCGCTGCGCCTGGACCGTTACTGGCGCAACCTGCGCACGCAAACCCTGCATGACCCGGTGGACTACAAGGTTCACGAACTCGGCGACTGGGCACTGAACCACACATTGCCGACCCCGACCTTTTACTCATAGGCATCCCCATGCAACTGCTGACGCTCCCCGCTTCCCCCGCACTGGCAACCTCGATCCGGGCCACCGCACAGGTGTTTGAAGACCCCAAATCGCAGGCCCTTCTCGCCCACTTGCAACAGGTTGCTCCCAGCGAGGCCAGCGTCCTGATCATTGGTGAGACCGGTACCGGTAAGGAGCTGGTGGCCCGGCATATCCATAACCTCAGCCGCCGCAGTAGCGGGCCGTTTGTGGCGGTCAACTGCGGCGCCTTTTCCGAGTCGCTGGTGGAGGCCGAGTTGTTTGGCCACGAGAAAGGTGCCTTTACCGGCGCCCTGGCGGCCAAGGCGGGCTGGTTCGAAGAAGCCGACGGCGGCACGCTGTTTCTCGACGAGATCGGCGACCTGCCCATGGCCATTCAGGTGAAGCTGCTGCGGGTGCTGCAAGAGCGCGAGGTGGTACGCCTGGGCTCGCGAAAGAGCATCCCCATCAACGTGCGGGTGTTGGCCGCCACCAACGTGCTGTTGGAAAAAGCCATCAACGCCGGGCATTTTCGCGAAGACCTCTACTACCGCCTCAACGTCGTAAGCCTGCAACTGCACCCACTGCGCGAGCGGCCGGGCGATATCCTGCCGCTCACCCGCCACTTCGTGCGCAGCTACAGCGGGCGGCTGGGCTACGGCGACGTACAGATCAGCGCCGCGGCCGAGCAGAAGCTGGTGAACTACGGCTGGCCGGGGAATATCCGCGAGCTGGAAAACGTGATTCACCACACCCTGCTGATTTGCCGCGACGACCTGATTCGAGAAGAAGATTTACGCCTGTCCAACCTGCGTATCGAGCGTCAGGTGGAACAACAGGCCGAAGATGAATCGGCGTCCGCGCTGTTACAGCGGGCGTTTCAGCGTCTGTTTGAAGAGCAGGCTGGCGGGCTGCATGAGAAGGTTGAAGACGCCTTGCTCCGCGCGGCGTACCGCTTCTGCCATTACAACCAGGTGCACACTGCCAGCCTGTTGGGGCTTAGCCGCAACGTGACGCGGGCGCGGTTGATTGTCATTGGGGAATTGGTGGTGAACAAGCGGCGCGGGGATGAGGTGCAGGCGGGTAATCGGGTGTTGCATTTGTCGATTTGAGCCCTCAGGTCTAGGTAGGAGCCAGCTTGCTGGCGAACCCTGCAAGCTGCGGTCACGAATACCTTTTCCAGGGTTCGCGACCAAGGTCGCTCCTACACGTCCACGGTTAAATCACATGGGCTAATTGGAGTTCGGTTAATGCCTCCCCTTTCAACGCTGCCAACCGCGCATCGCGCCGGTCCCTCGGCCGAGCCAGCGCCACCGGCAACTCCAGGCGCAAACTGCTCGACTGCGAGCCTCCCATCACCAGCACCCGATCGCTCAGGTACAAGGCCTCATCCACATCATGGGTAACCAGCAACAAGGCAATGCCATGGTGCTCGGCCAGCTGCAACAGCAGATCCTGCAACTTCATGCGGGTAAACGCATCCACCGCGCTAAACGGCTCATCCAGTAGCAACACCCGCGGCCGCGAGTACAGCCCACGGGCCAACGCCACCCGCTGCGCCATGCCGCCCGACAATTGCTTGGGCAGGGCGTCGGCAAAACCCTCCAGGCCAACTTCGCGAATCAACTGCTGCACCCAGGCTTGGTCGTACTGGCCACCGGCGCTAAAGCCGATGTTTTGCGCCACGGTTAGCCACGGCATCAGTCGAGGTTCCTGGAACACAAAGGCCACTTCCCCGCCTTGCCCGCCGCGACTCACCGCGCCGTTGAACTCGCGCTCAAGCCCGGCGGCAATGCGCAGCAAGGTGCTCTTGCCGCAGCCGCTAGGCCCGAGCAAAGTCACCACTTCACGCGGCTGCAACTGCAGGTCGATATTGCGCAGCACCGTGACGGCCGCGAAGTTTTTGCGCTCCACGCGCACCCTCAACAGGGCTTCGCTCATGGTTTTGCCTCGCCGGTAAAGGCATCACGCCAATCGAGAAAATGGGTTTCCAGTTTGGCCAGCACGCCGTCGCACAGCTTGCCCAACAGGGCCAGCACGATAATTGCCGCCAGCACGATATCCGGCCGTGAGGTTTCGCGGCCGTCGGTGAGCAGGTAGCCCAGGCCCTTGGTGGCGGCGATGAGCTCGGCGGCCACCAGAAACATCCAGGCCAGGCTCATGCCGCTGCGCAGCCCGGTGAACAAACCCGGCAATGCCGCCGGCAGCAGAATGCGCTTGGCCAACTGCGCGGAACTGAAGCCATACATTTGCCCCACTTCCACCAGCTTGCGGTCGATATTGCGGATGGCGGCCACGCCATTGAGGTACACCGGAAAGAACGCGCCGATGGCGATCAGCACCACCTTTGAAGTTTCATCAATGCCCAGCCACAGCAGCAATAACGGCACCCAGGCAAGGCTGGGAATCGCCCGCAGGCCGGCAAAGGTTGGCTCCAGGTAAGCCTCGGCCTCACGGCTCAAGCCAACCCAGGCAGCCGCCAACAACGCCAGCCCCGCACCAATGGCAAAGCCCAACAGCACCCGCGCGACACTGGCGCCTATGTGTTTGTACAACGGGCCGGCGGCCAGGTCGCTGAGGGTGATGAAAATATCGCTGGGCGCCGGCAGTTGGTACGGCGGCACCCACCCCAGGCGCACCACTACTTCCAACAGCAACAAGGCCACCACCGGAAGCACCAGGCCTTTGCCGCGGCGTTTCCAGGCCGCGGAATCCACGCCGGGTTTCCATCGCTGCTCGGTGGGCGCTGGTAGAGTTTTGCTTTTGCTCGTCATAGGGTTGTCCCTTATATAAACGTGCTTGCGACGGTAGGAGCGGCGTTAGCCGCGATGCTTTCAAAGGTCAAAAGCTTCGCGGCTGAGCCGCTCCTGCACGGTCGCCAACAGCCATTTATCTGCCGGCAATGGCCTGCTTGCTGAACGACGGCTCGATCAGTTGATCCACCACGGCGTTTACGTCCACGCCTTTGCGCACCAGCTCTTCGGTCACCAGAATCGGCGCCGCGGCTTTCAGTGCGGCGATGTGCTCGGCACCCGGCTGCGAGTTGCTGAAGTCAGTGCGCTGCAATTGCAGCTTGGCAACGTCCAGCGGCAAGCCGGACTCTTTGGACAGAATCTGCGCCAGCTCTTCAGGGTTTTCCTGCGCCCATTTGCGCGCTTTTTCGTACGCGGTGATGACCTTGTCGATGGCTTGCGGGTACTGCTGGGCAAATTTCTCGGTGACGTTGATCACGCCATAGCTGTTGAAATTCACGTTGTGATAAAGGATGCGCGAACCGGCCTGCAACTGGCTGGCTGCCAGCAGCGGGTCGAGCCCGGCCCAGGCGTCCACGTCACCTTTCTCCAGAGCAGTGCGACCATCGGCGTGTTGCAGGTGCACCAGCTCCACGTCGTTCTTGCTCAGGCCAGCTTGTTCCAGGCTGCGCAGGGTAAAGAGGTACGGGTCGGTGCCTTTGGTGGCGGCGATCTTGTGGCCCTTGAGGTCGGCGACGGTTTTGATCGGCGAATCCTTGGCCACCACCAATGCCGTCCATTCCGGGCGGCTAGCGATATACACGGTCTTGATCGGGCTGCCGTTGGCGCGGCTCAATACGGCAGCCAAGCCGGCGGTGGAGCCGAAGTCGATGCTGTTGCTATTGAGGTATTCCAGCGCGCGGTTGCTGCCTTGGCTGAGCGTCCAGGTCACCTTGCTGCCCTCGCCCACGCTTTGCTCCAGCCAGCCAAAATGTTTGAGCACCAGGCTAGTGGGCGAGTAATACGCGTAGTCCAGGCGCAATTCCTTGGGCAAGGCGTCGGCGGCTTGCGCCAAGGGTGCCAGAGCGGCTCCAAGCGCCAGGCTGGCCGCAGTGAAAAAACGAGCCAGACGGCCGTGGCGGAACGGGGTGGTACTCATGGCAAAACTCCTTGCGAGGGCGGGCGCGATGGTTCTTTGCTTATTCCTTTAAAGCAGGTTTAAGCCTTACATCGCTATTCTCAAGGAATAATGCAGCAGTCGTGCCAAACGCCGAGAGCGCGACGCAGCAAGGGTTTGCGGGCATTTGAATCCATGGCCGTTGTCACTGTGGCAACAGCGTGTTGATCGAGTGTTGCTGCAGCAACAGTTGGTCAGGAAACAATCGGTTCGCCAGCGTGCCGTTGAGGTTTAGCGCGCATTTGCGTGATTTCAGAGCCCCGACACGATTACCCAGCCTACAAACTCCTCGTACCTAACTGCCAGATTTCCCTTGCATACCTCCCTAACATGGACTTCGTCGCTGGATAACTGGCGACCGGATTTAGTCGTCCGAACGCGTTAGCGCAATTGGCTCTAGCCATAAAACGCAGTCAGCCATTTTTGTCTGTGTTTGCAGTTATGGCGGCTGGGTTTGGGACACCTAACGGTGTACCGGAGTTTGCTGGTAACGCTCGGTCGACTAACCCTGACCCAGCTGCCTCCTTTCAGGGGGCACACACTGTCTTGGAGTGGAACATGGAAGATCAACCTGCTAAATCCGCAATCGTTACGACCCGCCACACCTTTCTCAAAACCGACGGCCATCACCTGTTTACCGTACGAGCAGGTGTGCCGGTTGAGTTGGCGCTGGAACAGGCCTGCATCCTGCTGGACTGCACCCAGCGCGTGGTGCTCAACCGGGAAAACCTAGGCGGTGACATCCAGACCAATTGTCTGCAATACCTCACCGACATGATCCGTGCACTGGTAAACGCCAGTTCTGCCGGGCTGGCGGAATACGAACGTACATCGTCGTGAATCTGGCTCGTAGGGTGTGCAGATGCAATTGGCATTGCGCACACCTGCCCACTTCAACCTAATGCGCACTTGCCACACCCCTGAGCAAATCGGCACTCACTTTGCCGGTATTTACCGACGCAATATTGGTCACGACACCAAGCCCGGCAGGCATTTCTGTTTATCGACGACCGACAAACGACGCTTCTGGATCCGGGCACATGGTCGATAAATTTGTCGCTATGGCAGCGCTGAGCTTCATTACTTATCACCTCGCGCACTGGCGTATTGAGCGGACTGCCTTGATGGGAAAAATTCAAAGCCTACTGATGAAAAAAATCCGTTTTCATCAAGGAAACGCGGCGTGCTTGCGCTTATCCCACCCCCATGTCCACTGAGCGGTACACCAGAAACTCTTGCGCTGTGCGTCGGGTCACTCGGTAACTATCGGAAGATTGAAAGGAAGCGAAATGACCAGAGCCCATATTGTGGCGCGACAGTTGGGTTTGGCTGAGGGCTTGGCCGAATGTAACGACAAAGCGCTCTTCAAATGGCTGGTGGCGTGCCTGCTGTTTGCCAAACCGATTCAACAAACCATTGCCTGGCAGGCCTACAAGGTCATCGTTGAAGAGCACCAGTACGACAGCGCGCGCAAACTTGCCGCGTGCAGCAAAGCAAAATTGGTGGGGCTGCTGGGCGCTGCCCATTACGTGCGCTACGACAACTCGACCGCGGAACGGCTGATCAAGCTCGGAAGAAAGCTGGTCGACGAATACGACGGCAAGGTAATGAACATCCGCCAGCAAAGCACTGACGCCCCAGCGTTTGCCCAACGTCTGCTGGCGTTTGCAGGCCTGGGCCCCAAGGCCGTCGACATTTTCATGCGCGATACAGCCAGGTTTCTATTTCCTGACACCGGAGCCCGCTGACCCGCTCGCCCCACGGCCGCTCAGCCACCGTAACGCGCTTGCTCTGCTCGCCCCAACCGCAACACAAGGCTGGTTTGGGGCGCCGGTAAATATTTCTTGAACGCTCGTGCCTGTGCGCTTTCTACCGCGTGGGTCTTTTCCCTCGGGAGAGGCCCGATTATAAGAATTCCACACGCGCACGGAGCTCCGCATGAAAGTAAACGCCTTACAGGTGCTGTTGGTTTCCGCCTTGGCCGCCGCCAGTGCTCACGCTGAAGTACTGACCTTGAAGGTTGATAACGATGTGTTTACCGGCGGCCGCGATGGCCATTACACCAGCGGCTTGGAAGGCTACTGGG
Source organism: Pseudomonas turukhanskensis (assembly GCF_027922365.1). GTDB lineage: Bacteria > Pseudomonadota > Gammaproteobacteria > Pseudomonadales > Pseudomonadaceae > Aquipseudomonas > Aquipseudomonas turukhanskensis. The sequence continues at coordinate 107,769 of NZ_BSFN01000010.1, read as the reverse complement.
CATTCGAGCCTGAGCAGGACCATTGGACCCGCAACCTGGCGGGGCTTATCCCTAGCTGGGCGGCCAGCGATCTGACCTACAGCGCCTATCGGTTTGGCCAGCAGCTGTACACACCCGAAGATATCGAACGCGAAGATCTGCAGTCTGACGACCGCCCATACGCCGGCATGCTGTTTGGTGGTGTGTCGTTGTTCAAGGCAACGCAGGAGCAAGGCTACCGCGTGACCGACACAGCCACCGTCGATGTGGGCCTGGTTGGCCAAGGCGCCGGCGGGGAAAAATCCCAGCGCTTGGTACACAAGGCTACTGGCAGCAAGAAGGCTGAAGGCTGGGACCATCAGTTGACCAATGAGCCATTCCTGAACCTGGGCTATGAAAAGCGCTGGTGGATGCAGGACAACTTCGGCGGGCTGGAAACCGAATACGGTCCGAGCGTTGGCGGTGCCGTTGGCAACCTGTACACCTACCTCTCCACGGGCGCCGGCATCCGTCTGGGCCAAGGCTTGTCGCGCAGCCTCAGCCAGTCGTCAGTAACCCCAGGGGCCGGTGGCGTGCAGTTCTTCAAACCGGACGGCGGCTTTGGCTGGTTTGTGTATGCCAACCTGGAAGGCCGCTACATGGCGCAGAACATGTTGCTTGACGGCAACACCTGGCACGACAGCCCCTCGGTGGATCGCGAGAAGCTCGTGGGCGATGCCCAGGTCGGTTTGGCGTTGACCTGGGACCGCTGGCAGGTAAGTTTTGCCAACGTGTGGCGTACCCGTGAGTTCGATGAGCAAAAGGGTCATGACCAATTCGGCTCGCTGTCGATCTCGACCTGGCTTTAAGTACCTGCTTATCTGCATTAAAAAAGGTCCGTGGGCCGCTGGGCTCACGGTCTTTTTTTTTGCCTTCGAGGTCGCGAAATGGACCCGATTTTTAACCTGACAGCCACGACAGTGCTCGCTCGGGGCAAACTGGTATCAAGGTAATATCGTTTATTTTTCAGTAACTTAATTCGCAATAAAACTGAACCAAGCCCGCGCTGCCCCGGCCTACTGTGTGTGGCGGCAATTATGCTCCCACGTCCTCAGCATCCCTTGGGAGAACTGAAATGACTACGGCAAACAAGAACCCAGGCAATTTTTCCAACGACCGCAACAAGGCGTCGGAAGCGGGCAAGAAAGGCGGCCAAGCAAGCGGCGCCAGCAACACCGGCGGCAGCAATGTAGCCAACGATCGGCAGAAGGCGCCCGAGGCCGGCAAAAAAGGCGGCCAACGCACCGGCGGTGGTGGTCGCGCTTAAGTGACCCGCGTGTGGGACGAGGGCCTGCTTTGCCAGGCCCTCAACTTTTTGCGAACCCAATCCCTCCATTTACGCTCAAGGGTATATAAAAAACACAAGCCGATTCCCCCATGATCAGCGACCGGGTTATTGCCCAGGATGCTGTTAGCGAGGTGAGCCGATGACCGAGCATATCGTTCACTTTCATTGCCAGATTGACCAGGGCACGACCGAGCACTTTCGCGATTGTTGCCTCGAAGCCATCGAGCAAGGCGCCAGTTCGCTGCTGCTGAACTTGTCCACTACCGGCGGCAGCACCAACTTCGGCTTTACCCTATACACCTTCCTCAAGTCTCTGCCCGTGCCGCTGCTGGCGATTAACGCCGGCAATATCGAGTCTATGGGCATCATCATGTTTCTGGCCGCGCAACACCGTATTACGGCGCCCCACTCGCGCTTTCTGATTCATCCGATGAATTGGTATTTCAGCCAGAGCTCGGTGGATCACCAACGCCTGCGTGAGTATCTCTCCAGCCTCGACAATGACCTGGCGCGCTACGTGAAGATTTTCGAGTTGGAAACCCACGCGGCGGCTACCAAGCTGGACATTTTCAAGTGCCTTTCTGCCGAAGAAAAAGTCATCGCTGCCCACGAGTCGCTGGCTTACAGCCTAGCCCACGAGATGAAACAGCCGGTATTCGCCGATGATGTAAAACACTGGAAAGTGCGCGGCAGCCAGCACGGTTAGCCAACGGTCCGTCGGGAAAGCGCAATGTTCGGCGGCGCATGCAGTCCTCTGTATGCAGTGCCCTCTCTTTTACCTCCCGAGGTTTACCGTGAACATACCTATCGACAACGATCCCATTGATGACGCGATCAACGACCCAGGCAATGAAGATCCAGGCTCGGTCTGGCCCATGGAGCCTGTGCCTGGCCGGGCGCCCAACCCCGATCGACAGGAACCCAACCGGCACCCGCCGATTGATGAAGACGAGCCTATCCATGAACAGGATGACGCTGAGTAACGAAATACTGCGCTCAACCACGTCTCCAATGAATACGAGCCTACCGCTGGGTTAAACACCTCGAACTAGTTAGGCACTGGCCCAGTCAACTTTTAAGGCGCGGCACAGATCGCGACCGATTCCGACCTGATTAGTCTTGAGGTGAACAATGAACGCGATTGACCTGCTTAAAGCCGACCATAAAGTCGTGCTGGATCTTTTGGAACAACTCAGCGCTACCACCGAACGTGCAGTTAAAAAGCGCGTGGAGCTGATCAACAAACTCGAACTGGAACTGTACGTACACACCCATATCGAGGAAGAAATTTTCTACCCAGCCTATAAAAAAGCTGGGGAAAAAGAACAGGCGAAAATGTACTTCGAAGCCATTGAGGAACATCGCGCCGTCGACGCCTTGGTGCTCCCGCACTTGAAAACCACCGCACCGGATAGCGTCGAGTTTTCCGGGCGCGCCAAAGTGCTTAAAGAGCTGCTGGAGCACCATATCGAGGAAGAAGAAGAGTCGATGTTCAAAGAGGCGAAGAAGCTGCTGCCAGCCGCTCAGCTAAAAGAGTTGGGTGCACAGATGGAAGCCCGTAAAGCCTCGCTTAAAAGTGAGCTGCTGCAACAGCGTAAAGCGGCCTGACGACAGGAAATACGCATCGAGGCTCAAGTGCCGCACATCAGATGCTATGTGATGTGCGTCACTTGAGCCTCATCGTTTCAATGTCTGGTTACGCGCAATACTACCGCCGCAATTCGTTCTGCCTGTTGATACGCAGGTTCGAGCAACTCCTCCCCAAATACGTCCGAGTCCATCTCCCAATATTGCCATTCACAACCGGCAGCCCGCAGTCGGTCGCTTACCGCCGTGAAAAAGGGATCAGTGCCGTCGAACATCGCGACCCCGGTGTACAGCAACAGACTCCCGCCGGGTGACAGGCGGGCTAGCGCGGCCTCCACAATGGCAATGGACAGGCCGGCGCCATGTTCGCCGCCGCCATCGCGGTACGCGCGTTGCTCGGCGTCGGCCATATAGGGCGGGTTGGCGATAATCAGGTCGAACTCACCGTCCACTTGTTTGAGCACGTCGCTGTGCAGTGTGCGCACATTGGCCGCCCCGGCGAGCTCGGCATTCACCTCGGTGTAGAGCAGCGCTTTGGGGTTTATATCCAGCGCCCACACCTCGCTGTGCGGACGCTCCAAGGCCGCCACGATGGCGCCCACGCCTGCGCCGCAGCCAATGTCGGCGATGCGCAAGTGTTCACGCGGCTCATCGTGCAGATGGGCCAACAGCGCCTGTATGAACCGGTAACTGTCGGGGCCGAAAAACACCGCATCCTGTTCCTGGGTGGGAAAGCGCGAATGCACAAACAACCGCCCGTGCAACGTGGACCAGCGCACCGCACTGTGCCATGTGTCGCCTTGGGTCAGCAGACTGTTGGCGTGTTCCAGAAAACGCAGCATCGAGTCGTCCAGCACCCCGTCTTTGAACGGCCTGCTCCAACCAAATACATCACGTAAATGCTCGGCCAATTCATTACCGGGGCGCGCATTAACGCGCTGATGGGTCAGCGGTGTGACAGTGGTGAATGAGTAACCTAATTGCTCGAGCGCCTGCCCCAGTTGGAGTAGCGCTTCCCGTTCCCCGTAACCTCGGGGCTTTACGTCTGGCCTCATGCCTCGCTCCTAACGAACCAGGGTGGAAAGGATGCGCGTAGCCATCAAACCTGCCGGGGTGCAATGGCTGGCAGGGCTGGCGAGGTCCACCAGCCGGCGCTCCCGTTCTTCTGTGGTGAGTGCCGCCAATTCCTCCGCCAGGGCGTATTGCTCGCAGTCGATATCGCTACTGGGCGCCAGCTCCCCCAGGCCTGCCGGGTCGACCCGCCGATGCGCGGCACGCATACGCCGCGTGGCATCGTTATGAGCGGGTACGCCAACGGCGGTATAGGTCGGTTTGTGGTCGCTTAGCCAATCGCCGGCAATCCAATCGTGCAGCACCTGCAGTTCATAGGGGGTGAACACGCCGAACATGGCTGCGCCCTCGCCTTGTACCAGGTGCCAGAAACGGCTGTTATCCGGCGCTTGGTGCCGCACGATCCAGCCACGATTCTGCAAGGCAGCAAGAAACCCGCGAATCGGCTCAGGCCCGCTCAACCACTCGTTTACGGTGCGGCCTTCGATGCGGCAGTAGTCCGAGTGCACATGCCCGGCGAGCGAACGTTTATTTTCCAGCATCGTCAGCAGTTCGTGCTCAAGGTCAAACCGCTGGATCGCCGTGGTGGAGCCAAGGCCAAGCTCATTGAGTTGATAGCCGTCGCGCACGCGCTGGTAAAACTCCGCGGCATCGCCAACCTGCGGCACGTTATCCAATACGGTTTGCACGGCTTTGCGGGCGTGCCCGGCAACCGCATTATCGATGGTGACATGCAGCTTGAAGTAGTACGGATCGACGCCCAACTCATCCAACTCGTAGGCGCTGATGAGCAAATGCAGTGGCAATTGCTCGTAGCCCAGGTTGTAGCCGATCACTTCCGGCAAGTAATGCTCGCCCAGTGTACCCAGTGCGAGCTGCAGCGCACCTTGCACGTAATTTTCATCAGCCAGGGAAGCCAGTTCTTCGCAGCCGTTGCTGCTCAACAGCTGCTGATACATCAGCACATGGTTCATCTGCGGCACGCCGTCGCCCAGCTCCTCAAGGTAGGTTTGTACCAGGGTACGCAAGCGGCTCTCGCGCCAATGGCGCAGCGTGCTGTAGAGCCAGGCGCCGTCCACCAGTTTGGTGGGCGCCACAGCACGTAGAAAGTACAACGCATGGGCGCGCCCGGAGAAGTAGCGCCGGGGCTCACCGTCTTTGCGCCCTTGCAGATAGGCGTTGTACTGCGACGTAGCGCGACAGGTTTTGGCTCGCACCCACTGCATCAATTGCTGCGGGCTGTCCGGGAGATCGCACGGCAGGCTGATGGCTTGGCGCAAATGGGCATCAAGAAATTCGCGCGTGGTGTCCAGATGCTCCTGCGGCTGGCTGAGCAGTTTGACGTATAGGTCCTGGGCGGGACCGCGGTGTGGGGTAAGCGTGGCGAAGTCGAGATGTTCCGTATCGACCAGACTCAAGATGGACATTGCGCACTCCAGGCAATTACCTCACAGCAGAGGCATGAAGCTGGGAGCCGGCGCCCCCCACAAAGATTCCACCAATACGCTGAACGGTAAGCCATGCCGCACAGGGGGAGGCGGCAAAGGCGCGGTGAAAAGGTGGAACCGCCGCTCTGGCCTTGGCGTCTTCTGCTTACCGCCGCACGCGCGAAAGGACCTGCACATGCCCGCCATCAAGCCGCTGAATTTCGGCATCGAAGAAGAGTATTTCCTGTCCGATCTCACCAGCCGTGAGCTTGCATGGGAACCGTCGCCGACGTTTTTGCCGGCGTGTCGCGAAGCCTTGCCGGACATGATCGCGGCCGAGATGTTCGTGTCTCAGCTTGAACTGGTGACCCCGATTCTCAGCAGCCAGCACGAAGCCCGCGACTGCCTGGCCAAGGCGCGCACCACCTTGTCGTGGCTGGGGGAAGAGCATGGTCTTGGCATCGTCGCTGCCGGTACCCATCCACTGGCGCAATGGCGTTTGCAGCACGGCACCGACCTGCCCCACTACCATGATCTGTTCAACGATATGCAGATGGTGGCCCGGCGCAGCGTGCTTTCGGGCTTGCACGTTCATGTGGGCGTTCCGGGCGACCGTATTGTGGTGATGAACCGGGTGCTGCAGTGGCTACCGATGTTGCTGGCGTTGAGCGCGTCTTCACCGTTCTGGGGCGGCCGGGTCAGCGGCTTGCACAGCTATCGCCAGGCGGCTTGTGACGAGTGGCCCCGCATGGGTATGCCGGAGCACTTCGCCAGCCAGACGGATTACGAGCGATACGTGGATGCGCTGGTTGCCAGCGGTAGCGTACGTAGCCGCAGCGATGTGTGGTGGAACATTCGCCCGGCGTTGCAGTTTCCAACGTTGGAGTTGCGTATTGCCGACGCCTGCCCGCACCTGGAAGACGCGCTGTGCATTGCCGGGCTGTTTCGCGCGATGGTCACCTGGGCAGTGCAAAACCCCACTCCCGGCCCGAGCGAAACCCCTGAGCAACGCCAGCTGCTAAAAGAAAACCGTTGGCGGGCCAAGCGCTTTGGCATTCACAGCGAATACATCGAACCCGGCACCCAGCACAGCATCAGTCTGGAAAGCTGGCTGGACAAAACTTGGGCGAAGATCGGCGAGTACGCACGCGCCGGTGGCGATGAAGGGGTATACGCCCGCGCCCGGCATATTCTCAGCACGGGAAACAGCGCTACCCAGCAGCTGCAGCGCTACAACGCGGGTATACAGCGCGGTGCTTTGCCGCTAGAGGCATTGAGCGGTGTGGTGGATCAACTGCGCAATCAAACGCTGGCGGTTTAACTCAGGCCGACCAGGACCGAGCAACATAGAAAGACAGAGTTCTAGTTTTTGATGGCGCTACCTGAGCGTGCTGGAAAATGGAGAAAGTCGCCTTGGTATTGTTTGCCTCAATCGAGGCTGAAGCCTCTCCTACGGGTGGGCGATTTTTTTGTAGGAGAGGCTTCAGCCTCGAGGTTTAGACCGGGGCGATTTACGCCAATCGTTCAATGGCCGGTGCCGCGAGCGCACCGGTCATGGCCAAGCCAATCAAGCGTTTCATGCAGCCGCCCGCACATGCTGGCCGAGGTATTCGGCAGTGGAAATCACCGGTGCATAGCCGAAGCTCAGGGCCGCCATAAAGGCCGCGTGCACATGGGCGGCTGGCACTTTCACCCCGTCGAATTCCAGGTCCAGGGTGGCGCAGGCATCATGCAGCACCGTGGTGCGGTAGCCGAAATCGACCGCCGCGCGGGTAATGCCGTCGACGCACATATGGCTCATATTGCCGACCACAATCACTTCCTCGATGCCGTGCTGGTCGAGGATGGGCTTGAGCTCGGTTTCGCGGAAGGAGTTGATGTAGTGCTTGAGCACCACCGGTTCTTCCGGCTGGTTGATCACGCTCGGGTGCAGCTTGGCGCCCTCGCTGTGGGGGCGGAAGAAAGGCGCGTCCTGACTGGTGAACTCGTGGCGGATATGCACCACCAGATCACCGCTTTCGCGAAAGGCTGCAATTACCTGGGCGGCCTTGGCCGCAGCGTCTTCAACCTTGCTCAGCGTCCACAGACCACCAGGAAAGTAGTCGTTCTGAATATCTACCACGATCAATGCTTTTTTACCGCTCATAGCGACTCTCCTTGTGTACGTGCCCGGCTGAATGCCGGGCGATGAGGGTTTAGCTGCGCAGAAAGGCCAGCAAATCGGCGTTAAGTTTGTCTTTGTGGGTGTCGGTAATGCCGTGGGGCGCGCCGGGATAGATGACGAGCTTGGCGTTGCGCACCAACTCGGCAGAGGCACGGGCAGCGGCGTCCACAGGCACTATCTGGTCGTCGTCGCCGTGCAGGATCAGGGTCGGCACGTCGAACTTTTTCAGGTCTTCGGTGAAGTCGGTTTCAGAGAATGCCTTGATGCAGTCATAGGCGTTCTTGTGCCCGGCGAGCATGCCTTGCATCCAGAAGGCATCGATCACGCCTTGCGAGGGCGTAGCACCGGGGCGGTTGTAGCCAAAGAACGGACCGCTGGCGATGTCTTTGTACAGTTGCGAGCGGTCGGCCACGGAGCCTGCGCGAATGCCGTCAAATACGGCGATAGGCAGGCCGCCGGGGTTGGCGTCGGTCTTTACCATCAGCGGCGGCACCGCCGAAATCAGCCCAGCCTTGGCCACCCGCGCTGTGCCGTGGCGGCCGATATAGCGCGCCACTTCACCACCACCGGTAGAGAAGCCAAATAGCGCGGCGCCGCGTATATCAAGGTGGTCCAGCAACTGGGCGAGGTCGTCTGCGTAGGTGTTCATTTCGTTGCCGTCCCAGGGCTGACTGGAGCGTCCGTGGCCTCGGCGGTCGTGGGCTATTACCCGGTAACCGTGGTTGGCCAGGAAAAACATCTGCGACTCCCAACTGTCGGCGTTCAGTGGCCAGCCGTGGCTAAGCACTACCACCGGGCCGTTGCCCCAGTCCTTGTAATAAATCTGTGTGCCGTCGCGCGTTGTAATGGTGGCCATGGGTGCTCTCCTTTTGCGGGTTGCCACACGCCAACTGCGTTGAATTCCATGGCGGTGAAGGGTGGTGACTGAAGCTACCTGTCGGCGCAAAAAGGGTCCTGTAGAAAACCTGAAGAATCCTGAATTTTGTGATTAGCTTAGGAGTTGCTGCTTGTAGGGCTTCGGGCCTGGCTGTTAAGTGTTGTGCGTGCGTTACGCCGTTGCCTTTTCTTTGTCAGACCTGCGCGAGGATGCGCGATGAACTCCCCTACTTCTGCAGCGCCTCTGCGCGGCCTCTGTGAAGTAATTCCCGCAAAGCGCGTGGTACGTGTGGACGGCCAGGCCGTGGAACTGCATGGCCGCGCGTTCGACGTATTGATGGCGCTGCTTGAAGCCAATGGCCAGGTGGTCAGCAAGGACGAGTTGATGAAGGCGGTCTGGCCCGGCCGCATCGTCGAAGAAAATACCTTGGAGGCGCAGGAGTCGCTGCTGCGCAAGGCGCTGGGCCAAGCGCGCGGCGCGATACGCACGGTGTCCGGGCGCGGCTATCAGTTTGTCAGCCAGACCGAACAGCCCACGCCGGGGGCCAATCTGTTTATACCCGCCAGCCTCTCTCGCCTGATTGGGCGCGACGATGCCCTGCTCGACCTTGAACTCGATGTCAGCCATCACCGCCTGGTCACGTTGATCGGCCCCGGCGGCATTGGCAAAACCCGCCTGGCGCTTGAGTGCGCGCGCAATCTGGCCAGCACGTTCACCGACCGCGTGTGCCTGGCGGACCTGGCGCCGCTTTCCACAGCTGAATTTCTGGTGCCCACCCTCGCCGCTGCATTGGGCCTGGCACCGGCCAGCGGTAGCGCCAGCCTGGAACAGATAGCCGCGAGCCTGGTCGGCAGCAGAATTCTTTTGGTATTGGATAACTGTGAGCACCTGATCGACGCCGCCGCCAACGCGGTTGAGACCTTGCTGGTGTACAACCGCGGCCTGCATGTCATTGCGACCAGCCGCGAGGCATTACGCATTGAAGGCGAATACCTGTTTCGCGTGGCCCCGCTGCACGTGCCGACGGCCGACGCCAGCGCGCAGGCAATGCGTGAGGCCAGTGCCGTGCAACTGTTTGAGGCGCGTCTGGAGCATGGGCAGTCGGAGCAACATACGGTGCCCCAGGCGCTAGAGCTGAAGGCGCGCATCTGTCGGCGGCTCGACGGCATTCCGCTGACTATCGAACTGGCCGCCGCGCGGGTGACGACGCTGGGCCTGCGGGTGGTGGTCGAACGCCTGGAAAATCAGCTGGAGTTGCTTGCCGGCGGTAACCGTTCGGCCCTGCCTCGTCAGCAAACGCTGCGGGCCACGCTGGACTGGAGTTTTAACCTGCTGGGCGACGAGGACCGCACGCTGCTGCGCCGTCTGGGCGTTTTTGCCGGTGCATTTGGGTTGGATGGCGCATTAGCGGTCGGAATTTGCGCCGAGCTCAACGCCGAGTCCGTGGTCAGGAGTATGGCCAGCCTGGTATCCAAGTCGTTGTTGGCACTGCAGCACGACCCTGGCAGCGTGAAGTACAGGCTGCTGGAAGTCACCCGGCGCTACGCCAATGACAAGCTGCGCGAGGCAGGCGAATTCACCCGTTCCCGCCGGCTGCACAGCCTGTATCTGCTGGAAGCGTTTTCCGCAGCAGCACCGCTCTGGGAGCTGGGCGCGTCGCCGCGCAGTGCCTTGTGTGAAGCGTTGCAGGAAGACTTGCGCGAGGCCTTGCGCTGGACCCTGGATGAACAACAGGACACCACGCTCGGCATCGACCTGACCCTTGCCGCTCTGGCGTTCTGGCTACACCGCTCGCAGATTACCGAGTGCCTGGTCAGCGTCAATCGCGCATTGGCCCACTTGGCCAACCAGGGGCTGTTCGAACGCAAGGTAATGAAGTTGCAGGCCGTGCGCGGCAAGGCCCTGCTGTATACCGGCGCTGCCAACCAAACCCGTGAGGCGTTTCTGCTGACCCTTGATATCGCCAAGCGCCTGGCCGATCACAACCACCAGGCGCTCGCTATCTGGGGACTGTGGGCCCACGGCTACCTCAATGGCCCCTACCGGCAAAACGTCCAGCTTGCGCAGACATTTCTGGCCCATGCGTTGCTGCAGCCCGCTGCCGGTGATGAATGGGTGGCCAGGCGCATGGTCGCCCTCTCCCAGCTATGCCTGGGCGAGCTGCAGGCGGCGCGCAGCGGCCTGGAGGCAGTGCTGCGTCACTATCCCGAGGAGCTTCGCCTGCGTCATATGCTGCGCTACGCCTATGACCAGAAAGCCGTGGCGCTTGGTGCCCTGGCCTACACCTTGTGGTTGCAAGGGTTTGCCGATCAGGCCAATAAAGCGTTGCAGGAAGCCGAGCATCAAGCCTTGGCAACGGGCCACCTGGCGAGCCGCTGGCATGTGCTGACCATGAGCACTTGCCCGATTGCCTTGTTGACCGGTGGCGTCTGTGCGTTGGCGCTACCGAGCCAGCGCCTGCTGGCAGCGCGCACCTGGCATCAATTGGGCGCTCACTCCATCGGCGCCGGACAATTCTGGGGCGGCGAATTCTGGAGCGGTCTGTACCAGCTCTGGCAAGGCGATGTGTCGGCCTATGACCGCATTATCAGCCCAGCGTTGGAGCGGCTGGGCCAAGTGCGCTATGCGTCCTACCTGGCGCCCTACACGTCGGCGCTGTGCATGGTGTTGGCGCAGCACGGCCGCCCCACTGAAGCGCTGCGTCTGATCGAAGCCGCCATTGCCCATGCCGAGCAAGCCGATGACCAGTCCGCACTGCCCGAACTGCTGCGCTGCCACGCCGAGCTATTGATAAGTAGCGGTTTGACGGGCGCAGAGAGGCTGTTACACAAGGCCCTGCTCGTTGCCCGGCAACACCAGCTGAAGGCCTGGGAGCTACGCATTACCACCAGCCTGGCCAGACTGTGGGCCAAACAGGGGGAAACCGGCCGAGCACGCGATGAATTGAGCGCGCTGATGGATTGGTTTGGCGAGGGATTCGACAGTGCCGATTTTGAGGCGGCGCGGCAGGTGCTTAGATCGCTGGCATGAAAGTGGCCTGGCGATGCTAAACATAACTTCAGGAAAGCAAGCCTTAAGCCAGCATAAACCACTTAAGCCTCTACAAAATGAATTTAATCGCCTTCGCGGCAAAGGCTTTAGCGCGATAATTTTGCCAATTAAGCCGATTATTCAGCGCTAAGGCCCAAAATCATGGTTTTAGAACTCAGCAAACCCGATGAGGTGGTGGCTCTCATTTGCAATCGTCTGCGTCATGAGCGGCTGGCGTTGAAAATGACTCAGAGCGACGTCGCCGCGCGGGCAGGAATCAGTGCCGGCACGCTATCGAATCTGGGCGTGGCGTAGCCCTGGAAAGTCTGGTGCGCGTGGCAATGGGCTGGGCCGCATAAAGAGCTAGAGGCGCTGTTCAAACCCAGGCTGCAGACCCTCGAAGATTTTGCCCGTTACGAAACCGCGGCTACTCGGCAACGGGTCAGGAAGAAAACCAATGGTTAGCCGCGTAGACGTTTACTACGAAGGTTGGGGCGGATTATGTGAGCTTCTTGCGGGCGACGGGGCTATGTACCAACGACGTGAGACAAAAGGCGCTGGCGTTCCAGCGGGCGGTTTTCAACGTTGTGTTCAACAACCGCGATGATCATCCGAAAAACTTCGCTTACCTGATGTCGGCCGGCGGGGAATGGGCGCTCGCGCCCGCCTACGACGTGACGTTTTGCGAGGGACCTGGCGGGTACCACCAGATGGATGTTCTGGGCCAGGCATTGGATATTTCCCGCGGGCAATTGCTGCGACTGGGCGTAGAGGAAACCGACATGACGGGCAAAGAAGTCGCCGATACCATCGATTTGGCTTGTGAAGTTGCCAGCACGTTCACGCAACGAGCGCAGGACAGCCTGCCCGGCGCTATTACCAAGAGCACCGTCAGAACGATTCAAGCCCGCATCAACCAGAACATCGCTTTGCTGAAATGAACAGGGGCGTTCAGCCCCAGCCGAGCCGATGATTTGTGTCTGTCCGGCGCAGGTTACAGCGGGCCGCTTTGGCCTCGCGGCACAATGCGCTTTCCTCCCTGGCTCGCCACTTCAGCCGCCTGGCCATCGCGCTGCTTGCCTCGTTGCGCCTGCCCCACCAGTTGCCCGATTAACGCCCCTTCCGGCAAATGGCGCCAGAAACGGCCGGGCATATGTTGCGCCAACGCTCCTGGGTTGACGCGTGCCGGGTTGAAGGTGTGCCGGTAGTAGGTTGGCCACAGCTCGCCATCCGGGTCGTCAGCCTGCTGCGCCCACTGTTGCCATTGCTCGGGACACTGCTTGCGGTAGTCCAGTGCATTACCGTCGTAGCGGATGCCATCTTCAGGCGTGGCGATAAGCCAACGCTGGCGGCCCAGGCGTTCGGCAAAGTGTTCACTGGCGCTGTGCAGAATGTCATGGGCCGGCTCGTGAAAGGCCACCAGATCCAGTTGCAGGTGCTCGGCCAGCTGCGGCGGCAGCGGCACGAAACGCACAAATGCGTGCAGGTGATGGGCTTCGCGGCTGACCTGTTTGATGCGCCGTTGCAACTCGCTACCGAGGCGGTCGCCTGCCAGCATCGCGGTGCGATCACCGTGCGCAACCCGCCAGAGCACTTCGTACAGCAAGCTCCAGCGCTGGTCACCGCGATAACGGCCGGCTTGCTCCAGTTGGCCCAGCAGAGCCGCCGGAATTCGTGCCCGAAAGCTGCCGCGCCCGGTAGGCAGCGGGGTCGGCAAGGCCAGCAGATCGTGCATCAGGCCTTGGGCCCACACCACGTCGCAGGGGTCGATGTTATGGCTGAGCAGCGTGCGCGCCTGTTCGCGCCAGGTGGCGAAGTCGTTGCCACAGTCGAGCGCGATCATGCCCATAACCCCATTTGCTGGGGTGCCTGCGGTTCTCTCAGTCGGGCACGCAGCAGGCCGCTGCGCACTTCCGCTTCCGGCGGGCGGTAGTCGCTGGTGACGATAAACGGACGGGCCTTGTCCAGCACGCAACGCAACTGCACCAGATCGTCGTAGCGAATCCGCCGCTCGCGACGCAGCGCCACCAACCGTTGCACGCTGCGCAGACCAATACCGGGAATGCGCGCCAGCAGTGCTGGCTCGGCACGGTTTACATCCAGCGGAAAGACCTCGCGGTTAGCCAAGGCCCAGGCCAGCTTGGGGTCGATGTCCAGCGCTAGGTTGCCCGCCTCGCGCAGCAATTCACCGGCGCTGTAGCCGTAGCCACGCATCAGGAAATCAGCCTGGTACAGCCGGTGCTCGCGCAACAGAGGCGGCGCGGCGAGCGGCACGCTGCTGGGGCTGTCGGGGATCGGGCTAAAAGCTGAGTAGTAAACGCGCTTTAGGGCGTAGCCCTGGTACAACGCCTGGGCGTTGCCCAGAATGGTGTGATCGTCCGTGCTATCGGCGCCGACGATCAGTTGGGTGCTCTGCCCGGCCGGGGTAAAGCGTGGCGCGTTGCGTTCCCCTGCCACCGCCAACTGCCCCTGGTGAATCGTGCCCATGGCCAGGCGAATGGTGCTCGCCTTCTTTTCCGGGGCCAACAGTTGCAGGCTCTCGTCGGTAGGCAGTTCGATATTCACGCTCAGGCGATCGGCCAGGCGGCCTGCTTCTTCGATCAACAGCGGGTCGGCGTCTGGAATGGTTTTGAGGTGGATGTAACCGCGAAACTCGTGCTCTTCGCGCAGCAGGCGCGCCACGCGGATTAGTTGCTCCATGGTGTAGTCGGCCGAGCGGATGATGCCCGAGCTCAGAAACAGCCCGCTGATGCAATTACGCCGGTAAAAATCCAGCGTGAGGCGCACCACTTCCTCCGGCGTAAACCGTGCCCTGGGCACATTGCTGGTGCGGCGGTTGACGCAGTACTGGCAGTCGTACAGACAGAAATTGGTCAGCAGCACCTTGAGCAAGGAAACGCAGCGGCCATCCGGCGTGTAGCTATGGCAGATTCCCATACCATTGGTGGCGCCCAGCCCATCGCGACCTTTGGAACTGCGCTTGGGCGCGCCACTGCTGGCGCACGAAGCGTCGTACTTGGCGGCATCGGCGAGAATGCCCAGTTTGGCGATAAGCTGCATGACAGACACCTGAGTACTGATTATTCATACAGTAGTTTAGGAGGGTGTCGGCTGGCAAGCGCCAGTGGGCGCCTGATGGAGAATTGGCGAAAGCCTTCCAGCGCGAGCTGGCGATGAACCAGCCATCCGCCACTGTGCCGACCGCTCCTACCTGCGCTACGTCGACGATAGGAACGGCGTTAACCGCGTCTTTAAAAAGCATCGCTGCCGCTGTAGCAGATGGCGCTACAGAGCCTGGCGATTTGCTGCGCCAGTTTCTCCCAAGAGCTCGTCAGAGCAATCCAGATAGTCAGCTTCGTCAGCATGGCATTGCCGCGCCATGAAGTGCCTGCACGTCCCGTATCCAACGGCATCGCCGCCCGTGAAGGGCCGATTGCCCCCGCACTTGCTGACGGCGCACTGCGGTTCCAGCGCCGCCCTCCCCTGCAATCTCCCCTTAATTTCAGATGCACACTTTGCAGCGGCATCAATCTGTCGCTTGAACCAAACGAAGGTTGTCAGTTGACAACCCGCAGATCTTTTAGCACACTGGAGCTCATTGGATGACTCGTTCCGCACATTCAAAAAAGGACGTTGAGCAAGCCCTCAGCTATGTCGAACCCCATGGCTGGAGGGTGGTGGAAGGCGGCGGCCACTGTTGGGGAAAAATGTACTGCCCCTACAACGACCGCGACTGCCGATGTGGCGAGTTTTGTATCAGCAGCATCTGGAGCACCCCGAAAAATCCGGGGAATTTCGCCAAGGCCATACGGCGTGTGGTCAGCAACTGCACCACGCACCTGGCCCGGAAAATTAGCCAAGCGGAGTAATGACCATGGACTACATTTTCACCCTCAAATACCAACTGCCGCCGCACGAACAGGACATGGACGCTCTTATCGGCCGACTGGGCGAAGCCGGCTGCGACGATGCCCTCATCGGTATCGGTCAGCCTGGCCGCCTCGCGCTGGCCTTTACCCGCGAGGCGGCGTGCGCCGAAGACGCCATCAACAGTGCGCTGGCCGATGTACGCCAGGCCCTGCCCACCGCCACCCTGATCGAAGCGACCCCCGACCTGGTGGGCCTTACCGATGCCGCCGAGCTAATGGGTATGAGCCGGCAAAATATGCGCAAACTGATGCTGGCCAACGCCGCTACCTTTCCGCCGCCCATTCATGAAGGCTCAGCGTCGATCTGGCACCTGGCGGAAATCCTGGCGTGGATGCAAACACGCGGCAGCTATGCCCTGAAGCAGAACCTGATGGACATTTCCCAAATGGCCATGCGAGTGAATGTGGCAAAAGAGCAAACACGACTGGCCGGGCCGGCCAAGGTCGAGCCAGGTGTGCTGGCCTGGTAATTCCTCGCGGCGGCTGTATGGTCCATTTACTTGGGATCTGACTCTGTTAGCCGCGACGACCGCGTCCTAGCATCGGCAACATTCACTGGCTCGGGGCGCGACATGAACAGCATTCCAGACACCATCGACTTCGCTCCATTACAGCTGCGGCGCTTAGCCCCAAGCGATCTTGAGCTGATCTGCGCGCACCGCGAAACCATGTTTCTGGAAGCCGGCGGCGATGCGGGTCAGTTGCAGGTAATGACCGAACACTTCCGCCCCTGGCTCATACCGCGCCTGGCCGATGGGCGTTACTTCGGGTTTATCGTGCACGACGACGACCAGCCCGCTGCTGCCATCGGCCTGATGAGCATCGAATGGCCGCCCCACCCCTCCCATCCCACCCAGGACCTGCGTGGTTATGTGTTGAATGTATTCGTTGAGCCAGCCTATCGGCGGCGCGGACTGGCCTCGCGGTTGATGCAGGTGGCCGAAGCGCAATTCAGCCAGCGAGGCATCAGCTTCGCCGTGCTGCATGCCACTCAGGTGGGCAGGCCCGTGTACGAAGCCTTGGGCTGGGGCGGCACGTCGGAGATGGCCAAGCGGATCAATCTCTCAGACTGATCCGCTGGCAACATCACAAGGTGAACGTAGACGCATCGATCTGCCGGTCGATCACGATCTCCACCAACAGCGTGGTGTGCGCGACAAAGAAGTTTTTTAGCTCAGCCGCAGGAATCGCCAACCCGTCGGTGCTGCTGGCACTCACGCTGCCGTACCCCACCGGTTGCTGTGGTGGGCGAAACAGCGGTTGCGCTGACAGGCTCAGATACATGAATTCCAGGCCAAACTTCTGCACCACCCGTTCCAACTCACTGATCGATAGGTAGATGGAGCGGTAGGAGCCGTTGTCTTCATATGGGTGAACGGTGGTGATCACCTTCTCGTACAGCTCTTTTTCAAACTTGCGGTCCGAATTCACCTGCCGGTACAGCTGGAAAAAATAGTCCAACACATCGTGCTCAAGGTCGTCGCTTACATGGGCGGCGAGGTTCTGATAACGCGGCGATTGGCTGCCAATAAACGGGCTTATCTGGTCGATTTTGCTCTGCCAGGCAAACGAGCCGTTGGCTGGAGCGAAGTCGGCATCGGTGACGTTCAACGCCGCCTGAATAAGGGTCAGGGTGTTGGGGTTTTTCGGCCCTCTGTCTTTCAACGCAACAGTGCTGTGGTTTTCCTGGTCGACAATGCCGAATGCGATTGCGCCATTGGCGCGCTCAAGCTTCCAGCCGGGTTTTGCCTGCTGATGCTGGTCCAGCGCCAGGGTCAAGCGTGACGCGTTGAGGTTGGCGGTACTGATGCGCACGGTGCCGTCGCTGCCGTCTTCGTTGGCGATAGCCTCCACCCCGTCATAGCCGACGTTGCCAACCAGCACGGTCGCCAGAATCTTGCCGCTGCCATACCAGGTGCTGGTGCCGAACAGATCGCGGCGAGCGAGCTCCATGGTGTAAGGCGAGCCTAATTCAAGCCCCTTGAGAATCTGCGTGCCGGTCTGGCCGATAAAGCGGTTCCAGCCCTTGAGCACGCGGCCAATAAACGAGCGGCCCTTATGGGCCAACGGTGAGCCGAAGTTCGCCGGTGCCAGCATTACGAAACGCTGGATCGGCGCGGTGTCGCTGGTGTAGTAACGGGTCATCCATTCGCGCACCACCAATGCCCCGGTGCTGTGGGTGACGATATCCACGCTGTGGGGCTTTTTTGACAGGCCACTGGCAATCCAGGCGCGCTCCATGGCCACGGCCAGATCGGCATAGGTGACATCGTTTTGCAGGGATATCCAGTCAGCGATCCTGATCTGGACAGGCGGCGCGCCAAACCAGGTGGTTATCTGCTTGGCCAGCTTGGTGAATGACTTGCCTTCGTCGCTCCAGCCATGAACGATCACAATTGAACGAGGCATGTTGGCCTCCTGAATCAGCAGTCCGCTTCGCATCCTTGACTGCCTGACGGGATGCCCCCTGCCGCGTGTGCGGCTAGATCAGCGTAGTGTCGGGTTTGGGATTGGCAAGTTGCTGGCTGATGTGAAGCGCGGCGCTCGTCGTTTATCAGATACCGCCGCCCGCTTGGCGATTCTTGATCCCCGCCTTCGCGGGATGACGATGAACGTTGAAGTGCCCCCGTCGTCCCCGCGCAGGCGGGGACCCAGAATACCGAAGCCTATGGCGAGCTAGGCGACACGTCAGCGATCGGCTTTAACGCCTCATCAAACTGCGCCAACTTCGGAAACTCCAGCGGTTGCTCGTCATCCAGATGCTGTAGGCGCTCGGCATAACGGCGCAGAAACTCGCCACGCGCCTCGTCGCTGATATAGGGCACATGCCAGGCCACAAACGGCGCCAGCACTTCAAACCCCACATACGCCAGGGTGCCGCGCAGCAACGGTCGCAGCATGTCTTGCAACGGGCCATGGATGGCGCCGTCGCCGAACATATGTTCGCGCCCACCCAAGGTCAGGCTGACCAGGGCTTTCTTGCCGCTCAAGCCGCCCTGGTCGTAGAACCGCTTACCGCCGTAACAAATACCGCTGACCAGCACCCGGTCGATCCAGCCCTTGAGCATGGCCGGCACAGAAAACCAATACAGCGGAAAATTGAGAATCAGCAGGTCTGCCCACAGCAGCTTGTCCAGCTCCTGCCGGATATCAACGGCCAGGCTGCTGTTTTTTACCGCCAGGCGCTGCTCCAGGGCGTACACCAGGTAGTCCGAATTCTCCCGCTCGGAAAAATCGGCCGCGCTGGCCACCGGGTTCCACTGCATGGCGTACAGGTCGCTGGTTTGCACCTGATGGCCCTGCGCTTGCAGCGTCTGCCGCGCCAAGCTGGCCAGAGCGGCGGTGAACGATTTGGCTTCGGGGTGGGCATGCACTATCAGTACGTTCACGGTTGCTGCTCCAGGCGAATCAGTGCGTCTACGCCAAGGGTGGTATCAACGCCAACCAGCAGCGGATTCACGTCCAGTTCCAACAGGTGCCCGGCGTTTTCACAGGCGTAATCGGCGACCGCGCGTATGGCTGACACCACGGCGTCCAGATCCGCAGCCGGCCGCCCGCGAAATCCTTGCAGCAGGCGCACGCTGTGCAGGCTCAATAACGCGGCACGAATGGCCGCATCGGTGGTGGGTAGCAACAGGCTGCGGCTATCGTTCAGCAACTCAACCAATACGCCACCTGCACCAATGATCAGCGCCAAGGCAAAGCCGCTCTCCCGTTTGATGCCCACGATCAACTCGGCCAACGGCGCTGTGGCCATTGGCTCCAGCAAAACCTGGTCGAAAGGCATCTGCGGTGCATAGGCCGCGATACGTCCGCGCATTTCTTCCAGCGCCACTTGCAGCGCCTGTGGCGTGGCCAGGTTCAGCGCCACTGCACCGGCTTCGGTTTTATGCGGCAACTGGCAGCTAACCGCTTTAAGCACCAACGGATAACCCACGCGCTGGGCGGCGGCCAGGGTGCGTTCCGGGGTGCTTAATTCGCCGGCCGGCACTGGCAGGCCAAAGGCGCGCAAGGCTTGCTTGGACTGCCATTCGTTCAACAGCACGCCCTCGCCTGCCACTGCCTGCGGGCAAAGCGGCAGCAACGCCGACTCGCCTCGGGCCAGCAAGGTGGCGCGGTGCTGTTGGTAGTGGGCGATCTTGCCCCACGCCGCCAGGCCGTCTTCAACCCCTTGCAAGGCGGCAATCCCTTGGGCATGCAGCCGCTCACGAGCGCTGGCAGGCAGTAATTCGGGAAACGCCGAGGTTACAAAACCGACCTTGCCGTGTCGCACCAACGCTTCGCTGTAGCGCTGCAGCAGCAGGTCGCATTCCTTGCGTTCCCCGGTGGCCTCGCTTGGGTAGTCGAGCACCAGAACAGCGGCATCGGCTTCGGTGCGCAAGGTGCTGTCGAGCATCTGCTGCAACGCTGCGCCATCGCCCCAGATAGCGGTGGTGAAATCCAGCGGATTGACCAGGTTGGCGTAACTGGGCAGAACGCTGGCCAGCTCACCGCGTTGGACGTGGTCTAGCGACGGCAGCTGCAGACCATTACGCTCGCTATAGTCCGCCAGCAAGCCGGCGTCGCCGCCCGAGCACGCCAAGGCAATCAGGCGATTACCGGCCGGCAGGTTACCGCAGGCAGCGGCCTTGAGCGTCTCAACAAAGCTCACCGGGCCGCTGACGCGAATCACGCCCAAGCGTTCGAACAGGCTGTCGTACAGCGTGTCGGAGCCCGCCAGCGAGCTGGTGTGGCTCAGCGCCAACTGCGCGCCAAGCTGCGACACACCGGTTTTTAGCGCAATGATAGGAATGCCCTTGAGCAGCGCCTTGTGGGCCGCCGCGGCAAAGCCGGGGACGTTCTTTAGCCCTTCGAGGTGCAAGCCGATAGCGGTAACCCGTGGTTCGTCCAGCAGCACATCCATCAACTCCGCCACGCCGGCCTGCGCCTGGTTACCCACCGATGCCATATAGGCGATGGGTAGCGAGCGGTCGCTCATGGACAGGTTGTACGCGAAGTTGCCGCTCTGGGTCAGCACCGCCACGCCCTTTTCCACCGCCTTGCCACCATGGGCCACCGGCCACAGCGCGGCGCTGTGCAGGTAGTCCAGCAGGCCGTAGCAGTTAGGCCCCAGCAGCGCCATATCACCCGCTGCCCGCAGCAGTTGTTCCTGCAGCCGGGTGCCCGCCTCACCGGTTTCAGCGAAGCCGGAGGCATAGCAGATCGCCCCGCCGGCACCTGTGGCCGCCAGTTGCGCCACGCACTCGAGGGTCAGCTCGCGGTTGGTGGCGACAAACACAGCGTCCGGGCCGCAGGGCAAATCGGTAACGCTGGCCACGCACGGCACGCCATCAAGTTCGGCATGGTGCGGGTTCACCAGCCACATCGGGCCTTGATAGCCACCCTCGGCACAGCGCTTGAGGGCTCGGGCCATGCTGCGCCCGCCGACAAAGGCCAGGTGCCGTGGGGCCAGCATACGTTTGAGGTTGTCACGCAGGCTCATATCCACACTCCCCTTAACGCAACAACGGCCGCAGCAATTCGCGGGAAATGATGTGGCGCTGGATTTCCGACGTGCCCTCCCAGATCCGCTCGATCCGCGCGTTACGCCAGATGCGTTCCACCGGCCCTTCGTCCATCAAGCCCATGCCACCGAAAATCTGCACCGCTTCATCGGCCACCTTGCCCAGCACTTCACTGGCAAACAGTTTGGCCATGCCCGCATCGCCATCGGTCATGCTGCCCTGGTCCATTTTCCAGGCGGTGTGCAGGGTGAGCAGTTCTGCTGCGCGAATTTGCGTGGCCATATCGGCCAGCTTGAACGAAACGCCCTGGTAGCTGCCGATGGCCTGGCCGAATTGTTTGCGGTCTGCTGCCCATTGCAAGGACACATCCAGCGCACGCTGCGCCTGGCCCACGCAGTTGGCGGCAACCATCACCCGCCCGGCGGTCAGCCAGGCGTTGGCCACTTCCCAACCTTTGTCGACTTCGCCCAGCACCTTGCTGGCCGGTACCCGGCAGTCGTCGAAGAACATCTCGAAGGTGTGGTAGCCGCGGTTGCTCACGCATTTGGGGCCACGGCGAATGGTCATACCGGGAGTGTTGCGGTCGACCAGAAACGAGGTCACGGCATTGCGCTTGCGGCCGTTGTGCTCGTAGCTGTCGGTGACGGCGAACACGATGGCGAAATCGGCATGCCCGGCGTGGCTGATAAAGTGCTTGCTGCCGTTCAGGACAAAGTCGTCGCCATCACGCACTGCGCGGGTTTTGATCGCATTGGCATCGGAGCCCGCACCGGGTTCGGTCAGGGCAAAGCAATCGACCTTTTCGCCCTGCACGCACGGCAGCAGGTAGTCCTGAATCTGTTGGCCCTTGCAGGCCATCAGGATTTTCGAGGGCCGCGCGACAAACACATGCACTGCCCAGGAAACCTTGGACAACTCGCGCTCGATCAGCGCCTGAGACAGATAATCCAGCCCGCCGCCGCCGACCTCCTCCGGCATATTGAAAGCATAAAAGCCGGCGGCGATGGCCTTGCTTCGAATCTCGGCGGCAAGCTCGGGTGACACTTCATCGGCGCGATCCACCGCGTCTTCGTGGGGCAGCAGTTCCTTGGCGACAAAGCTGCGTACCGACTCCACCAACATTTCTTGTTCTTGCGTGAGTTGGAAATTCATACCTGCACCTGCCCGCTCTACGGGGTTGTTATTGGGTTAGCGGCCGATAAACCGCGGCGCGCGTTTTTCCACGCTGGCGCGCAACGCTTCTGCGCCATCAGCACTGCGACCACACAGCAGGCCGGCCGCCAGTTCGGCTTGCAGGTGCTGCGGCAGGTCACGCTGTTCGCCGTCACGAATAAGCTGTTTGGTTTGCGCAAAGGCAAAGGTCGGCCCGTTGGCCAGACGCTGGGCCAGCTCGGCGACGGCACTGGGCAGTTGCTCATCGGCACACAGCTCACCGACCAAGCCGGCAGCCAGTGCGCGCTCGGCGCCCCAGAGTTCGTCGAGGAAAAGAAACCGCTTGGCCAGCTCGGCGCCGATCAGGCGTGGCAAGTGCCAGCTGGCGCCGGCATCCGGGGAGTACGCCATGCTGGTGTAGCCGGCCTTGAAGCGTGCTGACTGCGCGGCAATACGCAGGTCGCAGCACAACGCCAGGTCCATGCCCGCACCCACGGCCGTGCCGTTGATGGCAGCGATGGTCGGTTTTTCCAGGCTATACAAACGCGCCATCAGGCGGTGCGCCGCTTCGGTCCAGCCGTAGGTTTCCAGCTGGCCGCGGGCTTCGGCGGCGGCCCATTCGGTCAGGTCGGCGCCTGCGCAAAAGCTGCGGCCGTTGCCGGTAACCACCACCACTCGCACCTCGGGGTCCTGGTTTAATTGCTCGAGCAGGTCGTGCAAAAAATTCAGGCTGGGGATATCCAGCGCATTGCGTTGTTCAACGCGGTTCAGTGTCAGGCGGGCAATACCGGCTTCTTTTTCGCAAAGCACAGCGAGCTGCGTGGTCATAGGCGGCCTCGAAGGGTGTTAAGTCGTGTGGGGAACGCGTAGCGTGGTGGGCGTCAGCCCTGGCGTAACCAGTCGATAAACTGGGCGAACAACTCCGCTTGCGAGTTGATCCCCAGTTTCAGGTACAGGTTTTTGCGGTGCATGCGCACGGTTTCGGGCGAGATCGCCAGCTCGTAGGCTGCCGATTTCACCGAATGGCCGCGCAGCACCATGTGCGCCACTTCCCGCTCGCGCTCGGTGAGCAGGTCACAACCAAAGTTGTTGAATGCCACCTGAATGCGCTGGCTGAGCACGGCATGGTCCTGCTCGGTGGCGGCATCGCCGGCGCCGCTTTGTTGCAGCCAGTGCCGGCCGAATTGCGCAAGCACTTCACGCACCATGGGCTGCATGGCCCGCAGCAGGTTGAGCTGCTCGGGCGCCAGGTTTTGCGCGCCCATGCCCTGGAACAGGCACACGGAAAGCTTGCTGCGGCTGTCGAGGTTGACGATGTAATAGCTGTCTTCGGCGCAGCCGATTTCCAGGTAGTAGTTTTTGTAGTACTGGCTTGAGAAAAAGTCGTCGGGGGCGATTTCGCTCAAGTGGTAAAACCCTTCGGCCAAGCCGCCCTCCACGGCCAGGCAAAAGGGGTCAAGCAGATAACCGCCGGAGAAATACCGGTTAAGCATCCAGTCGCGGTAATGCTCGGGAATACCTTGCTGATAGAGCAACTGCGGCGGCTGGTCTTTACGCTCCAGGCTGATCATCAGCGACTGCACCGGCACCAGGTGGCCGAGCGCACCGGCCAAATGGCTGAGCGCTTGCAGCCCCTCGACATGGGTCAGGGCCAGTTGCAGTTCGCTATGCCACTGGCGCAGCGAGCCCAGCGGCAGGGAAACCAGGGAATCATCGGCGTTGTTCATGGCCCGCAGTCTATGCAGGCGCTCCGAGTGACGTAAAGCCATGGATACACTCATTGTCATTGCCCCGCGTATTGGCCGCTGACGGTCAACTCGTCGGCCACTTCCAGAATGCACTCGCGCAGGGTTTCCACAATCTCGTCCACTTGAGCGCGGCTGATGATCAACGGCGGCGACATCACGTTCAGGTGCACCATGGGCCGTACCAGCAGCCCTTTGGCTTGCGCGCGGGTATGGATTTTTTCGCCGATGTTCAGCGCTTCCGGAAACAGCGCCTTGCTACGTTTATCCGCCACGAACTCCACACAGGCCATCAGCTTTTTGCAGCGCACATCACCCACCAACGGCAGCTCGCGCAACGTGGCCAGGCGTTCTTCCAGGTAACCGCCCACGTCGTTCACATGGGCCAGCAGGTTTTCCCGCTCAATGATCTCGATGTTCTTCAGCGCCGCGGTGCAGCACACCGGATGGCCGCTGTAGGTAAACCCGTGGGTAAAGCAGCGGCCCTTGCCGGGCTCATCGATCACTTTCCAGATACGGTCGGAAAAAATGCACGCACCCAGTGGCAGGTAGGCTGAGGTCAGGCCCTTGGCGGTGGTGATGATGTCCGGCTGCACACCGAACAGCGCTTCGCTGGCGAAGAAAGTGCCCAGACGGCCGAACGAGGTCACCACTTCATCGGCGACAAACAGAATGTCGTAGGTTTGGCACACCTCCCACATGCGTTTGAGGTAGCCGTCTGGCGGAATGATCACGCCGCCAGAACCCATGATCGGCTCGGCAAAGAAGGCCGCCACCTTGTCGGCACCGATGCTGAGAATCTTGTCTTCGAACTCGGCAATCAGATAGTCGACAAACTGCTCCTCGCTCATCCCGGCCGGCGCGCGGTACGGGTTGGGGTTGGAGATGTGGTGGATGCGGTCGTTGGCATAATCGAACTCGGGCACGCGGTCGGCGGCCTTGTTGCCGATCTGCATGCACAAGGCGGTGGAGCCGTGATAGGCGTTGTAGCGAGCGATAACGTGCTTTTTCTCCGGCTTGCCGCGGCAGTTCTGGTAGTACTGAACCAGGCGGTAGGCGGTGTCCACGGCGGTGGAGCCGCCGGTGGTGAGAAACACATGATCGAGATCGCCCGGCGCCAGGCTGGCGAGTTTTTTACACAGATCGATGGCGACGTTGTTGGCCATGTCGCAGAACGGGTTGGCGTAGGCCAGTTTGCGCACCTGGTCGGCAATGGCCAGGGCCATTTCCTCACGGCCCAAACCGATATTGGTGCACCACATGCCACCCACGGCATCGAGAAAGCGGTTACCCGCCGTGTCGTAGATATAAGCGCCTTCGCCGGCAACGATATTCAGGGAGCCTTGCTCGCGGTGCTCATCAAACACGTGGTACCCGTGCATGTAGTGCGCCTTGTCCGCCTGGACCAGGTCCGCATCGGCAAAGCCATCGAAAAAAGCCTGAGTTGGAGTCGCCATAACCATTACCTGCACAACAGATTATTCGGAAGTGTTGAAGTGTTGTTGCTCCGGCTTACATGCCGGTCTTGATGGTGTTCCACACCCGTGTGATGGCCCGGCTCTCCTTGGCATCGTGGGTTTTCTGCGGGAACAGGCGCTTGAGCGTTTCGGCGTCGGGGTAGATCGCCTGGTTGTCACGCACATCGGCATTGAGCAACGGCGTGGCCTTGGCGTTGCTGTTGGCGTAGTGGATGTAATTGCTCACATCGGCCATCACCTGCGGTTGCAGCAAGTACTCCAGAAACTTGTGGGCGTTGGCCGCATGGGGCGCATCGGCCGGGATGTACATATTGTCGAACCAGATCAGCGAACCTTCCTTGGGAATGAAGTACGCCAGGTTGATCTTCAGCCCCGCTTCCTCGGCGCGGGCCTGGGCGGTGGCGTAGTCGCCGGACCAGGTCATGGCCATGCACACATCGCCGTTCGGCAGGCTGGTGAGGTAGTTCACTGAGTCGAATTTGCGGATATAGGGGCGCACCTTCATTAACAGCTCTTGCACTGCTTTGAGGTCTTCGGGCTTTGCACTGCGGGGGTCGCGGCCGAGGTATTGCAAAGCCAGGGGGATGACTTCGGTGGGGGCGTCCATGATGGTCACGCCGCAGTCGGCGAAACGCGACACCACCTTGGGATCGAACATCATCGCCAGCGAGCCAATCGGCGCGGCGGGCATGCGCTCTTTAATCTTGTCGACGTTATAGGTGATGCCGTTGCTGCCCCAGGTATAGGGCGCTGAGTACACCAGCTGCGGATCGTAGCCTTGCAGGTTCTTGATCACTTGCTGATCGAGGTTGCCCAGGCTGGGCAGCTGTTTCTTGTCCAGCGGCTGGAACACTTTGGCGCTGATCAGCGGCGGCACCAGGGAGGCGTTGAGCACCACCAGGTCGTAACCGGAGCGGCCGGTAAGGAGCTTGGCCTGGACGGTTTCGTAGGCGTCGAAGGTGTCGTAAATTACCTTGATGCCGGTGGCCTTCTCAAAATCGGCCAGGGTGTTTTCGCCAATGTAATCGGCCCAGTTGTAAAGCCGCAGCGTATTGGCGCCCTCTTCCTGCGCGGCAAACACCGGCGCGGTCAGCGAGATAACTAAAGAACAGCGAACGACAAAAGCAAACACCTTACCCATAGTCATTTCACCTTGTGAGTGTCATCTGCCCTGGATGAGCGATGGCTGCACTATTGGCGCAAATGGCGGGGGCGACCATACCCTGATTGGGTAGGTTGGGCTGGCCTGGATGGCCTTCGCGGTGTAAGGTTGCACCCGGGTGTCGCGACTGCAATCGGTAGTCAGGCAGGTTTTTTGTGTTGGTCGGGCCGCCACACAGTCGATACAAGTGAGCGACCATGAACCGTATCCTTTCCCCCAAGGACCTCCCTGCTGCGCGCCGTGTAGCAGACAAAGCCTTTAGCGCCCTCGAACATTTTCTGCACATTGAAGCTGTGAGCGGCATCGTCCTGATGCTGGCTGCGGCCATCGCCCTGATCTGGGCCAACTCCCCCGCCGCCGACAGCTATCACCACCTGTGGCATATGCCGTTGGGTTTCGGCTTGGGCGAATTTCAGGTTTCCCAGTCTCTGCACTTCTGGATCAACGACGGTTTGATGACCGTGTTCTTTCTGGTAGTGGGCCTGGAAATTCGTCGCGAGATCCACGAAGGCGCCCTCGCCACCCTCAAGCTCGCCACGCTACCCATGGCCGCTGCGCTAGGCGGTGTGGCCGTACCCGCACTGCTGTACCTGGCGGTCAATGGCGACCCCGGCTTGCGCGCCGGGTGGGCAGTCCCGACCGCCACCGATATCGCCTTCGCCATGGGCGTGCTGGCCCTGCTGGGCAAATCCATTCCGCCGTCGGTGCGGGTGTTTCTGCTGGCCCTGGCGATCATTGATGACATCGCTGCGGTGCTGATCATCGCCCTGTTCTACTCCGGCGGCCTGGAGCCGATCGGTTTTCTGATTGCCGGCGGCGGCATTGCCCTGGTGCTGATCTTTCAACAGATTGGCATCGGTTCGGCCTACGCCTATGTGCTGCCAGGCGCGCTGCTGTGGTTTGGCTTGCTGAAAACCGGCGCCCATCCGACCTTGGCCGGCGTGGTGTTGGGCCTGATGACTCCGGTGTTTTCCCGCCCTGACACCGAGCGCCCATTGGACAGTGCCCTGCGCGCCGTCAACACCGTGGCCGAGCGAGCCGATGGCGACGCCCAGCACCTGCTAAGCCCGGTGAAACAACTGCGCGCCGCGCAACGTGAATTGCTGCCACCGGTGATTCGTGTACAAGCATCCTTGCACCCGTGGGTAGCGTATGGCGTGATGCCGCTGTTTGCCCTGGCGAACGCCGGCGTAAGCCTGGGTGGCGTTGACCTGGGCGATTCCGGCTCGCTTACCGTGATGCTGGGCGTGCTGTTCGCCCTGGTCGTGGGCAAGCCTGTTGGTGTGATGTTCAGCACCTGGCTGTTGGTACGATTGGGCTGGTGCACCTTGCCGACGGGCATGACCTGGGCCTGGTTGGGGCTGGTGGGTTGCCTGGCGGGGATCGGCTTTACCATGTCGATCTTTATCGCCTCGCTGGCGTTTACCGACGCGGGGCTGCTAAGCGCCGCGAAACTGGGCGTGCTACTCGCCTCGGCCATTGCGGCCACGGTGGGGTTGGTGATTGGGGCAATTGTGGTGCGGCGCTCGCGGGCTTCCACGTCGTAACCGGCTCGCAAGCAAGATCAAAAACTCGAGGCTGAAGCCTCTCCTACAGGGTTGTGTGTGCCGTGTAGAAGAGGCTTCAGCCTCGATGCTTTTGGGGCGATGTCAGGGCTTGAGAATCAAGGTCCCCAACGGTGGCAAGTTGAGCGACAACGACTGCGCCTGCCCATGGCTCTCGATGCCATCGGTATGCATCGCACCACGGCTCCCGGCATTGGAGCCAGCAAACACTTCATCATCGCTGTTAAGCAGCACCTGCCACTCCCCGGCCTGCGGCACGCCAATGCGGTAGCCTTCGCGCGGCACCGGGGTGAAGTTGTGCACCACCAGCACCGGCGCGCCATCGTCGCCGTGGCGTAAGAAGGCGTACACGCTGTTGGTAGCGTCATCACCAATCAACCATTGAAAGCCTTCGGCCTTGCCGTCGCGCTGGTGCAGTGCGGGGTGTTGGCGGTACAGCTGGTTGAGCACTTTCACCAGGTTTTGCGTGCCTTGGTGTTCGCCGTAGCGCAGCAGGTACCAGTCCAGTTCATGATCGTGGCTCCATTCGCGCCACTGGCCAAACTCGCACCCCATAAACAGCAGCTTTTTCCCCGGATGGCTCCACATAAAGCTCAGGTACAGACGCAGGTTGGCGAACTTTTGCCAGCGGTCGCCGGGCATCTTGTCGAGCAACGAACGTTTGCCGTGCACCACCTCGTCGTGGGAAATCGGCAGGATAAATTGCTCGGTAAAGGCGTAGAGCAAACCAAAGGTCAATTTGTCGTGGTGGTGCTGACGATTGAGTGGGTCTTCGGCGATGTACTTCAGGCTGTCGTGCATCCAGCCCATGTTCCATTTATAGGCAAAGCCCAAGCCGCCGCCCTGGGTGTCGTGGCTGACGCCAGGCCAGGCAGTAGACTCCTCGGCAATCACCAAGGCCCCCGGCACTTCGGTGTGCACCACGTCGTTCAGATGACGGAGAAAATCGATGGCTTCCAAGTTCTCGCGGCCGCCGTGGCGGTTGGGAATCCACTCGCCGTCTTTGCGCGAATAATCGCGGTAGAGCATGGAGGCCACAGCATCTACCCGTAGCCCAT
The DNA here is from genome assembly GCF_027922365.1 of Pseudomonas turukhanskensis. GTDB lineage: Bacteria > Pseudomonadota > Gammaproteobacteria > Pseudomonadales > Pseudomonadaceae > Aquipseudomonas > Aquipseudomonas turukhanskensis. The sequence goes on along the minus strand of NZ_BSFN01000010.1, from coordinate 78,714 downwards.
CGATATGGTACTGGCGCAGCCAGTGCAGCGCCGACGCCAGCATATAGCCGTGCACTTCGTTGCGGCCCAGGTTGTAGATAAAGGTGTCCCAGTCCTGGTGAAAGCCCTCGAACGGGTGCGCATACTCATACAGCGCCGTGCCGTCAAAACGGGCCAGGCCGTGGCTGTCGGTAGGGAAATGCGCCGGCACCCAGTCGAGAATCACGCCGATGCCCGCCACATGGCAGGCGTCGACAAATGCAGCGAAATCAGCAGGACTGCCGTAGCGCGAACTGGGGGCGAATTGCGACAGCAACTGGTAGCCCCAGGAGCCGCCAAACGGATGCTCCATAATCGGCATTAGCTCGACGTGGGTAAAACCCATCTCGTGCATATAGGGAATCAGTTGGTCCGCCAGTTCAGACCACTGCAACACCCGGCCATCTTCATGATGGCGCCAGGAGCCGACGTGCATTTCATAAATCGACAGCGGCTGATTGTGGGCTTGCGCATGCTGGCGTTTTTCCAACCACTGCTGGTCATTCCAGACAAACTCAAGCGGTTGTGCCACCACCGAGCCGGTGGCCGGCGGCAGTTCGGTGGCCAGGGCGATGGGGTCGGCCTTGAGTGGCAGTACGCCGTGGCTGCCAAGAATCTCGTATTTATAGACTTCGCCTGGCGCCAGGCGCGGAATAAAGATTTCCCACACGCCCGACGGATGCCGTGCGCGCATGACATGGCGGCGCCCGTCCCAGCCATTGAAATGGCCGACCACCGACACCCGTCGGGCATTCGGCGCCCACACGGCAAAGCGCACACCGGAAACGCCGTCCACTTCCACCAACTGGGCGCCAAAGGCTTTGCCCAGCTCACGGTGGTTACCCTCACCGAACAAGTAGATATCCATATCGCCCAACTGCGGACCAAACGAATACGGGTCTTCGATCTCCTGCTCGCCCTCGCCCCAACGAATCCGCAGGCGGTAAGGGCGCTGGTCGAGTGGGCGGATGGTGAACATGCCGGGCACCTCGCCGAGCGTCATCTCCCCCATTCTGCCGCCCGTGTTGGCGTCGATCAGGTCCACGCCCAACGCACCGGGCAAATACGCCCGCACAATCGGTCCCTGCTCGTCCCGGTGCGGGCCGAGGAAGGCAAAGGGGTCGCTGTGTTCGGCACGCACCAAGGCTTGCACATTGGGGTCCGGCATTTCGGCGTTCAGCGGGGCCGGCACAGTCAAGTCAATCATCGTGCAGCGCTCCCTAACAGGTGTTGGCCCAACTCCACCAGCCCCTGCACCGGCACATTCAGCCAGTCGGGACGGTAGCGAGCTTCGTACAGAATTTCGTAGGCGGCTTTTTCCAGGCTGAACAACGCCAGGGCCGCCACTTCGCCGTCGCGCTCGTGCCAGGCATGTGGCAGATCGGCAGCGGCCAGGCGATAGGCTTCCTGGAAGGCCGTGCGCGCCTGGCTGCGATAACTCGCCGCCACTGCACGGCGTACTGCATCGGCTTCGCGCGAAGCATCGGTGCTCTGCGTGTTGCGGATGGCCATCGCGGCGGCGTAGTCGAACGAGCGGATCATGCCGGCCACATCCTTCATCGGGCTGTGCCGGGTGCGACGCTCTTGCAGGCTGCGGGTTGGCTCGCCTTCGAAGTCGATCAGGTAAGCATCGCCCTGCACCACCAGCACTTGGCCCAGGTGCAAGTCGCCATGCACGCGAATGCGCAGGCCGCCCAGGCACAGTTGCGCCAATTGGTTAACCGCCGCCAGCAGTTGTTTGCCGTGGCTGGCCAGCCATTGCGCGCTGGTCGCGTCTGCGCTCGGGCTGTTGGCCACCTCATCTAGCGCTTGCTGCAACTGCGCGCTGATGCTGCTGGTCCACTCGTCCACGTCGGTTTGCGTGCTGGTGATCGCGCCAAAATCCGGGTTGTCGCTCGGCTGGGCCAATACCCGGTGCATTTCCCCCAGGCGCCGTCCCAGTTGCCGGGCAAAAGCTGCGAGCTCGACGCTGGCCGGAGCAATAGCGCCATCGGCCGCCGGGTTGGTCAACTGGTCGCGTATGGCCCGCTCCAGGGTGTTTTGCGTCCAGAGCCAGGCATCACCCTGGTTGCTCAAGTAGCGCTGCAAGACCATCAGTGTATGCGGCACACCCTGGGCATCCACGCGGCGTACCTCACCGAGCAGTTGCGGAATATTGGCGAAGCCTTGAGCGGTGAGATAACCGCCCATTTCGGTTTCCGGGTGAATGCCAGGCATCACCCGACGCACCAGCTTGAGCACCATGCTTTGGCCAATCAACGCCGAGCTGTTGGACTGTTCGGCAGACACCAGATTAATTTCTTCTTCGGGGTTATCCGGCAACTCCTGCAGTTGCGGCGTCGACAGAAACTGCAGTTCGCAACCCGCCGAGTTGAGCACCTGCCCTTCGCGCAAATAACGCACCACCTGTTGGCTGAATTCCCCCAGGGTAAAGGCATCGGTAAGCAGCCCCACTTCGCGCCCACGGCGTAAACGTGCCAACGCCAGTTGCTGCGGCACGCTGCTGCCTGCGGCATTTTCTGCCACATAGCTCAGCGGCAATTGATAGTGCTCCACCTGGTTGCCGTTGCGCACCTCCACTTCGCTGAGCACGCTGCGGGCGCCAAAAGGCACGGCGTAGAGCAGCTTGTATTCGGCAGCGGCGGAGTCATCCAGGGCCGAGAACCAGCGGCGTTTCGGCAGGTAGGCTGGCAACGATTCGCGGCTCAACGTCAGGCTGCACCGCGATTGCATCAGTTCGGTCAGGTCACGTTTGATGACCAGCGTCGGCAGCTCCGGCATGCGGTCGACTGGCGGCACGTGCCAAGCCGGCATCTGCGCCTCCTCGGCCAGCAAAAACCAGTAGAAGCCATAGGGCGGCAGCGTCAGCAGATAGTTGAGCTGGCCAATGGGCGGGAACGACGTACCGCCGACCATTTCCACCGGCACCTTGCCGTTGTACGCCGACAGCTCCAACTCGGCGGCTTGTGCGGCGCGCGACATATTGGCCACGCACAGAATAATTTCGTGTTTGCCATCAACGCCCGTGTATTCGCGCAAGTAGGCGAGAATGCGGCGGTTGGACGGTGCGAGCATTTTCAATGTGCCGCGGCCGAAGGCTTTCTGCTGCTTGCGAATGGCGAGCATGCGCCGCGTCCAGTTCAGCAGCGAATGGGTGTCGCGCTGCTGGGTTTCGACGTTGATGCTCTGAAAGCCATAAAGTGGGTCCTGAATCGGCGGCAACACCAGGCTGGCCGGGTCGGCGCGAGAAAAACCGCCGTTGCGGTCGATGGACCATTGCATGGGCGTACGCACGCCGTCCCGGTCACCCAGGAAGATGTTGTCGCCCATGCCAATTTCATCGCCGTAATACAGCGTCGGCGTGCCCGGCATGGAGAGCAGCATGCTGTTGAGCAATTCAATACGGCGACGGTCGCGTTCCACCAGCGGTGCCAGGCGCCGACGAATGCCCAGGTTGATACGGGCACGGCGATCCGCCGCGTAGTAGTTCCACAGGTAGTCACGTTCGTGGTCGGTGACCATTTCCAGCGTCAGCTCATCGTGGTTGCGCAGGAAAATCGCCCACTGGCAGTTGTCCGGAATCTCGGGGGTCTGGCGCAGGATGTCGGTAATCGGAAAACGGTCTTCCTGAGCGATGGCCATGTACATGCGCGGCATCAGCGGGAAGTGGAACGCCATATGGCATTCATCACCGGGGCCGCCGTTCTCACCGCCAAAATACAGCTGGGTGTCTTCCGGCCATTGGTTGGCCTCGGCCAGCAGCATGCGGTCAGGATAAGTGGCGTCCAGTTCGGCGCGAATCTTCTTCAGCACCACATGGGTTTCGGCCAGGTTTTCGTTATTAGTGCCTTCGCGCTCAATCAGGTACGGAATGGCATCCAATCGCAGGCCATCAACGCCCAGGTCGAGCCAGAAGCGCATTACGCTGAGCACTTCCTTGAGCACCTGCGGGTTGTCGAAATTGAGGTCTGGCTGGTGCGAATAGAACCGGTGCCAGAAGTACTGGCCGGCCACCGGGTCCCAGGTCCAGTTCGATTTCTCGGTGTCGAGAAAGATAATCCGGGTTTCCGGGAATTTCTGATCGCTGTCCGACCACACGTAAAAGTCCCGTGCCTTGGACCCCGGCTTGGCGCGCCGCGCTCGTTGAAACCAGGGGTGCTGGTCGGAGGTGTGGTTGATCACCAGCTCGGTAATTACCCGAATGCCGCGTTTGTGCGCCTCGGCAATAAACCGCTTGGCGTCGGCCATGCCGCCGTAGTCGGGGTGCACATCGCGGTATTCGGCAATGTCGTAGCCGTCATCGCGCCGCGGCGAAGGGTAAAACGGCAGCAGCCAAAGCGTATTCACGCCCAGGTCGGCAATGTAGTCGAGCTTGGAAATCAGGCCGGGGAAATCACCAATACCGTCGTCGTTGGAGTCGAAGTACGACTTCACGTGCACCTGATAAATCACCGCGTCCTTGTACCAGAGCGGGTCTTCGATAAAGGCAGCTGGCCGGCGCTTTTTGCGGCGTTCAGTGGTTTGTGCCGTGTTTTTATTCACTGGATCGTTGTTTGCTTGGTCGCTCATCGCGTCCCCCTTAGCCGGTTACGCGTACACGCCAGATACCGAATGGCTGGTGCCACGGTTCAATGCGCATCCATTGGGTTTTGCCATGCCAGGTCCAGGTGTGCCCGGTCATCAGGTCTTCACCGTGCAGGCTGGCGTCGTCAGGCAGGCCGAACTCCCAAAGTGGCAGTTCAAAATGGGCTTCCTGGGCGTTGTGTGGGTCGAGGCAAACCGCGACCAGTACAAAATTGCTGAGGTCGGCCGTACGTTTGCCGAACAGCAGAATGTTGTCGTTGTAACAGGTGTACACCTGCAGCCCCAGATGGGTTTGCAGTGCCGGGTTTTGCCGGCGAATACGATTGAGCTGGGCAATCTCGCTAACGATATTGCCGGCCTTCTGATAATTGCGCGGGCGGATCTGGTACTTCTCCGAATCCAGGTATTCCTCTTTGCCTGGCACGGGCGCGGACTCGCAGATTTCAAAGCCCGAATACATGCCCCACAGCCCGGAACCCATGGTGGCCAGGGCCGCACGAATCAGAAAACCGGCGCGGCCATTGTTGTGCAAGAAGGCTGGGTTGATATCCGGCGTATTGACGAAAAAGTTCGGCCGGTAGCAATCGCGCCACGGTGCTGTGTTGAGTTCGGTGAAGTAGCTTTCCAACTCGGCCTTGGTGTTGCGCCAGGTGAAATAGGTGTAGCTCTGGCTGAACCCGACCTTGCCCAAGCGCGCCATCATCGCCGGGCGAGTAAAGGCCTCGGCGAGAAAGATGACTTCCGGGTGCACCGCACGGATATCGGCGATCAACCATTCCCAGAATGGCAGCGGCTTGGTGTGCGGATTGTCAACGCGAAACAGCGTCACGCCCTGCTCCACCCAGCCTTTGACCACGTCACGCAAGGCCAGCCACAGACCCGGCATGGCGTCCTCGGCGTAGAAGTCCACGTTGACGATGTCTTCGTACTTTTTCGGCGGGTTTTCCGCATGGCGAATGCTGCCGTCGGGGCGCCAGCTGAACCAGCCCGGATGTTCTTTGAGCCAGGGGTGGTCGGGCGAGCACTGAATGGCAAAGTCCAGGGCGATTTCCAGACCATGGGCTTTGGCCGCTTTCACCAGGGCGCGAAAGTCCTCGAAGGTGCCGAGTTTTGGGTGAATGGCGTCGTGGCCGCCGTCCTTGCTGCCAATGGCATAGGGGCTACCCGGATCATTGGCGCGGGCTTGCAGGGAATTGTTGCGGCCCTTGCGGTGGGCACGGCCGATGGGATGAATGGGCGGAAAATACAGCACGTCAAAACCCATATCACGCACATACGGCAGGCGTTCGATCACATCGCGAAACGTGCCGTGGCGGTCTTCATCGTCAGTGGCCGAGCGCGGGAACAGCTCGTACCAACTGGCAAATTCGGCCAGCTTGCGCTCCACATCCAGCGGGAACGCCGGGCTGTTGATTCGGTGCGGGTGGGCTTCGGTCAGGCGCATGGCCTGGGTGGTTTCCGGGGCGAGAAAGAACGTTACGCGCTCTTCCACCGACTGGGTGTCCTGCAACGCCCGCAGGCGCTCGGCCATCAACTCGCCGTGCTCGGGGCCGGCGTTTTCGGCCGCCTTGCGCAGCAGTTGCTCGCCTTCTTGCAGCTCAAGCGTGATGGGCACACCGGCCGAGAATTTTTTCAGCAGCTCATAGGCGAAGGTGGCGTAACCATCCCACCAGGCTTGTACGGCGAACTGATAACGCCCGGGCTGTTCGAGGGTGAACTCGCCTTGCCAACGATCGTTGCCAAGGTCCGTCAGCGGCACGCGGTGCCATTTTTCTTCCAGCTCGGCGCGCCAGAGCACGGCGCCGTCGAGCTTTTCGTGGCCATCGGTAAAAATCACCGCGCTGACCACCACCGTACCGCCGGCAATGCTTTTGGCCGGAAAGCGACCGCCCTCCACCACCGGCGTCACGGCCTCGATGGCGATGCGCGGTAACTGCAGGGCGTCTTCTACGGGTAAATGGGTGGTCTGGCGCTGTGCAACCTGGTCGAGGGGGAGCAAGGGGCGTGCATGCGACATCGAATCGGGCTCCTTCACTGCAAACCGCCGCCGCCCGATGAACCGGGAGGCGGCGTGTCTGGATTCGTTGTCCCTGCGCTAAACAGGGGGCGTACAGTTCCGAGCCCCGGTGTAGAGCAAAAGTTCAGGGTTTTGGTCAGGTTTGTTTGGCCGCTGCGCAGGGCGCAAAAGTCTGGATTCCCGCCTAGGCGGGAATGACGGTGACCGTGGCAAAAAGCTCGCTTGTCCCCGCGTACGGCAGATACCCATACGGGTATTCGCCCTACGGTTGCGTTAAAGTCTCGCGCTTATGCTCACTGCCTACCTCAGCCTCTTCACCATCGCCTTTCTCGCCGCCACGCTGCTGCCGTTGCAATCGGAAGCCGTGCTGGTGGGTTTGTTATTGGCCGGTGATTACTCGCCTGCCGGCCTCCTGGCGGTGGCCATCAGCGGCAATGTGCTGGGCTCGTGGCTGAACTGGATACTGGGGCGCGGTATAGAACGCTACCGCGAGCGTCGCTGGTTTCCAGCCAATGCGCAGCAAATGGCCCGGGCACAGCAGTGGTATCAGCGCTATGGCTGCTGGACCCTGTTGCTTAGCTGGCTGCCGGTGGTGGGCGACCCGCTCACCTTGATCGCCGGCGTCATGCGCGAACCGCTGTGGCGCTTTTTGCTGCTGGTAACGGTGGCCAAAGCCGGTCGCTACCTGGCGTTGGCCGCAGTGGTAATGAATCTTTAAAACCGAAGCCTCGCCTACATGAGACAACAATTCCCGTAGGAGAGGCTTCAGCCTCGCGGCGTTTTAAAGCACCGGCTAATCATCCAAAGGCGCGGGCGCCGGCTGATTCGGGTCTACGGGTTTACTCAGCTCTTTCTGGCTGGCCGGCAACTGGTCCACCGTGCTGAACAACTGCTGTGGCTCAACCGGCCCGGAATGCTCAAGCTTTTTCTCGCCATCCTTGCCCAGCAAAATCACTTTGGCTTGTGCGCTGGCGCCCAGCTTCAAGGCACGAATCAGGGCCATGGTGCTCTGTGGGTCGAGGTCTTTGCCTTCGCGCTTACCCAGGGTATTCACCACGGTGTACAGCACCATATTGCGTTCTTTGAAGGCGGCCTGATTGGCAGGCTCTTTCAAGGCAGCCTGCAGTTTTACCAAGGCGGGGTCGGCCGCGCTGTTGGCAATTACGATCACCGGCCGCGCCTGGCCACGGTCGGCGTTTAGCGGGCTGTCGTCATTGTCGGCCACTACCGGGCCGCTGAGGGCAACCAACAACGCCATGCTGAATGAGCGCAAAAACATAGATACCTCCTTTGAAATCCAACCCGACAGAGATTGCGGTTTAGGTGCAAAGGTTCACTGGTGACCGCCAGCAGGGCCACGTTTTTGCTGTTGCAAAAGATGATGTCGAGAATAACGCGCAATTGCCCGCCCTAGGAAAGTCCTCTCTACCAAGGAAGCAACGAGCCTGGATCGAGTGTCGTACCGTTTGCTTGATCCGGTTCCCCTCGCCCGCTCGCGGGAGAGGGGCTGGGCCTGAGGGTCGTCCTCAACGCCGCCGAAACAACGGCCGAGGCTCAATGGCCGAGCGCCCATACAACACACTTACCCCCGCCAACCCTTTAACCGCATCCTCCACCGACTTGTCGGCGCGCACGGCAAAGCTGTCGAAGCCGCACTGGCGCATATGGCTGAGCTGATCACGCAACACATCACCCACCGCACGCAACTCGCCTTGCCAGCCCAAACGCCGGCGCAACAGATACGCCTGGCTATAGCCCCGGCCATCGCGAAAGCTGGGAAAGTCGATGGCAATCATGGCCACGTCGGCCAGTAACGGTTGCAGGCTTTCCACGTCATCGTCCGGGCCCAGCAGCAGGCCTTCACCGGCTTGCCATTGCGCCAGGGGCACGATTGCCAGCGTGGGGTCAGCGCTCTCGATCACGGGAAGCCCGTCCACCAAACGGATCAGCTTGTTCATGCCACCTCCTGCGTGCGGTACACCCGTTCCTTGAACGGCTCCAGGCCAATGCGCTGCACCGTATCGACGAAACGCTCTTGGTGTTCGCGGTAGTCGGTAAAGGTTTGCACGATGCGCTCGATCACCTGTGGCACCTGCTCAGCCGCAAACGAAGGGCCAATCACCTTGCCCAGCGCCGCGTGCTGACCCTGGGCGCCGCCAAGGGTGATCTGGTACCACTCGCTGCCGTTCTTATCGACGCCCAGAATGCCGATATTGCCGATGTGGTGATGGCCGCAGGCATTCATGCAGCCGGAGATATTCAGGCTCAGCTCGCCGATGTCGTGCAGGTAATCCAGGTCATCGAAATGCGCCTGAATGCCTTGAGCGATAGGGATCGACTTGGCATTGGCCAGCGAGCAGTAGTCACCGCCCGGGCAGGCAATGATGTCGCTGAGCAAACCGATATTTGCCGTGCCCAGCCCCTGCTCGCAGGCGGCCTGCCACAGCGCGAACAGATCGCGCTTGCGCACATCCGGCAATACGATGTTCTGCTCATGGGCAATGCGTATTTCGCCAAAACCAAAGCGCTCTGCCCAGTCGGCAACCGCCTCCATCTGCGCGCTGGTTACATCGCCAGGTGGCAATGCCGCGCCCGGTTTGGTCGACAGCACAACCGAGGCATAGCCGGGTACCTTGTGGGCTTTGACGTTGCGCTGCACCCAACGCTCGAACCCCAGGTGCTGCGCCAGGTGGCTGCCGTACTCCAGATCAACGACCGGCAAGGACTCATAGGCGGGCGGCACAAAGGCGCTGGCCACGCGCTGGTACTCGGTGTCGGTCAGCTCGGCCGGGCCGTCTTTGAGGTGCTGCCATTCGCGCTCCACTTCGGCGGCGAATGCCTCGATACCCAAGGCTTTAACCAGAATCTTGATGCGCGCCTTGTACTTGTTGTCTCGCCGCCCATGGCGGTTGTACACCCGCAAGATGGCCTCGACGTACGACAGAACGTGCTGCCATGGCAGGCCGTCGCGTATCTGCTGGGAAAGAATGGGCGTGCGCCCCAGCCCGCCGCCGACCATCACCCGCAGCAGCATTTGCCCGGCATCGCCCTGGTACAGATACAGGCCAATATCGTGCATCTGAATCGCCGCACGGTCTTCAATGGCCGAGCACAGGGCGATCTTGAATTTGCGTGGCAGAAACAGGAATTCCGGGTTGACCGTGGACCACTGGCGCAGGATTTCTGCCAGCGGGCGCGGGTCCAGCAATTCATCGGCCGCCACCCCGGCGAAGGCTTCGGTGGTGATATTGCGCACGCAGTTGCCGGAGGTCTGGATGGCGTGCATTTGCACCTCGGCCAGGCGGGCGAGAATGTCCGGCACCTGCTCCAGTTCTATCCAGTTGAACTGGATATTTTGCCGCGTAGTGAAGTGCCCATAGTCGCGGTCGTACTCACGGGCAATGGCGGCCAGGCAGCGCAGTTGCTCGGCGCTGAGCGTGCCGTAGGGAATGGCCACGCGCAGCATATAAGCGTGTTTCTGCATATAGAGGCCGTTCTGCAACCGCAGCGGCAGAAACTCTTCCTCGCTCAGTTCGCCACTGAGCCGGCGTTGCACCTGGTCGCGAAACTGCGCAACCCGCTCGTGCACCAGCGCGTGGTCGTAATCGTCGTATTCATACATCGGGGCGGCCCTCGGTTAGTGAGGGGACTATGCCGGTGACACCGCGGTACGAAACAGCGGCAGATGAGACGTTAAAAAGCGGATCAGATAGCAGCGCTGCCTGCCATATTCTGGATTCCAGCCTGCGCTGGAATGACGGAGGTCTTTGCCCAATCTACCGTCGTCCCAGCGCAGGCTGGGACCCAGAGTAACGGATCAGCGCACGGCATCTGATCCGCTTTTTTCCATTCAACCTGAGTCTGTTATCGAATCAGTTGCCCACCCATCATGCCCTCGCCTGATAAAGAGCCTGATGGGGCCATGCCATGACTGACCGTATTCCCGCCAAGATCATCGAAACCATTGATCCGCGCCAACCGCTGCGCCTGACCCCGGCCCAAGCCGGCGGGCCGATTCACACCCGCGCTTTTACCGGCCTGTACCGCAACCTGCGTCTGTACGGTGCAGGGCTGCTGTTTGCGATTTTCTTCGGTACAGCCTGGCTGAACTGGGAAGGCCGCCAAGCGGTGCTCTGGGATCTGTCCGGGCAACGCTTTTACATCTTTGGCGCTACCTTCTGGCCGCAGGATTTCATTCTGCTGTCGGCGCTGCTGATCATTGCCGCCTTTGGCCTGTTCGCCATTACCGTATTCGCCGGCCGCGTGTGGTGCGGCTACACCTGCCCGCAAAGCGTGTGGACCTGGGTGTTTATGTGGGTGGAGAAGGTCACCGAAGGCGACCGCGGCCAACGCATCAAACTGGACGCTGCGCCCTGGTCCGCCAACAAGGTGCTACGCCGCTCGGCCAAACATGCGTTGTGGCTCGGCGTAAGCCTGGTCACCGCCATCGGTTTTATTGGCTACTTTGTGCCCGTGCGCCAACTGGTCAGCGAGCTTGTGACATTCAGCCTCGACAGCGGCAGCGCCACCTGGCTGCTGTTGTTTACCGCGGCCACCTACCTCAATGCCGGCTGGCTGCGGGAAAAAGTCTGCCTGCATATGTGCCCCTACTCGCGCTTTCAAAGCGTGATGTTCGACAAGGACACCCTGCTGGTCAGCTACGACGCCGCCCGTGGCGAAAGCCGCGGGCCACGGCGTAAAGAGGTTGCCCCACAAAGCGTCGGGCTGGGTGACTGCATCGACTGCACGATGTGCGTGCAGGTATGCCCCACTGGCATCGACATCCGCGACGGCTTGCAGTTGGATTGCATCAGTTGCGGCGCCTGCATCGATGCCTGCGACTCGGTGATGGACAAGATGGGCTACGCACGTGGCCTGGTGGGTTACCGCTCGGAAAGCGCGCTGGCCGGTGGCAAAACCCACTACCTGCGCCCACGCCTTGTGAGCTACGCCGCCGCACTGGCCTTGATGATTGGCGCCTTCGTGTGGGCATTGGACGCGCGGCCATTGCTGTCGCTGGATATCACCCGCGACCGTGGCCTGTTTCGCGAAAACAGCGCCGGGCAAATCGAGAACATCTACAGCGTCAAGGTCATCAACAAAACCCAGCAAAGCCGCACCTATGAGTTGGCCTTGAGCGGAGATGGGCCGTTCGAGCTGCGCGGCAAGACCCGTGTGGAGCTGGCGCCTGGCGAGATTACCGACGTGCCGTTGAGCGTGGTGTTGACCGCGCCGCAGGTCACCCGCACCTCGCAGAAGGTGCACTTTGAAGTGCATGAAGTGGGGGCGCCTGAAAACCGGGTGGCGGGTGTCAGCACCTTTGTAGCGCCGTTGAATCGCTAACCGCATCGAGGCTGATAAACGAGGTCCATCGCATGACTGCGCCGCTTTCCGTAGAGTACCTTCCTGCGCATCCGCCCGTGGTCTTGCAGGACAAGATGAAACGCTACGAAAAATTCGCCGATGAAATTGCCGAACTGATCCGCACCGGCGTGTTGGCTGCCGGCGAAAAAGTGCCCTCGGTACGCCACGCCAGCCGCACCTATGGCGTCAGCCCGTCCACGGTATTCCAGGCTTATTACCTGCTCGAAGACCGTGGGTTGATTCAGGCGCGGGCGCGCTCAGGCTACTTTGTGCGCGAACATGCCAAACAACCGTTGCCCGATGCCCAGAGCAACCCACGCCCGGCACACACCACTGATGTGGACGTGAGCGAACTGGTGTTTTCGGTACTCGGCTCACTGAAAGACCCCAACACCGTGCCCTTCGGCTCGGCCTTCCCCAGCCCGCATCTGTATCCCCTCGCTCGCCTGGCCCGCTCCATGGCGCAGAGCCTGCGGGTGCTATCGCCCCATGCAGTGATTGCCGACATGACGGCCGGCAACCCTGACCTGCGCCGGCAGATTGCCCTGCGCTACATGGTCAGCGGCGTCATGCTGCCGCTGGAAGAATTGGTGATTACCAATGGCGCCATGGAAGCGCTCAACCTGTGCCTGCAAACCGTCACCCAGCCCGGCGACCTGGTGGCCATCGAGGCGCCTGCCTTTTATGCCACCTTGCAAGTGCTGGAACGGCTGAAATTGAAAGCGGTGGAAATACCCGTGCACCCGCGCGAGGGCATCGACCTGCAAACCCTGGCCGACAGCCTGGCGCACTTGCCCATCAAGGCCTGCTGGTTTATGAGCAGCCTGCAGAACCCGTTGGGCGCGAGCATGAGCGAGGAGAAAAAACGCGCGCTTTACGAACTGCTGCAGCAACACCAGGTGCCGCTGATTGAAGACGACGTGTACGCCGAGCTGTACTACGGCACCCAGCCGCCCAAGCCGGTAAAGAGCTTCGACCGCGACGGCCTGGTGATGCACTGCGGCTCGTTTTCCAAAAGCCTGGCGCCAGGTTATCGGGTGGGCTGGGTGGCCGGTGGGCGCTACGCAGAAAAAATCAGCCGACTCAAACTGATGACCACCATTTCCCCGTCAGTGCCTGCGCAGGCGGCAATTGCCGACTACCTGCAGCACGGCGGTTACGACCGCCACTTACGCAAATTGCGCCACACCCTGGAGATGCAACAGAGCGCCATGCTCGCCTCCGCGGCCCGGCATTTTCCGGCGCAAACGCGGGTGACGCGGCCCAGCGGCGGCTATTTTCTGTGGGTTGAATTTCCCGAGCAGGTCGACTCGCTGCAGCTGTTTCAACTGGCGTTGGCCCAAGGCATCAGCCTCGCGCCGGGGCCGATCTTTTCTGCCACGCGGCGTTTCGGCAACTGCGCCCGGTTGAACCATGGGCATCCGTGGGATGAGGCAAGTGAGCGGGCGATGGAGATGTTGGGCCGGATTGTGACAGCGATGTAGGGCGACTATCGCCGCAGGCGATAGTCGCCGACACGCAAGGCTCGGGGCGATGGACTTTCGTTGATCACAATTGCGTGAATCGGCGGATATACGCTTTGCGGATATTCGCGCTACGCCTCACCCGGGCATTGGCTCTGCGCCGTTGCCTGACTCACATTGCTCCCCGCCGGCACACTGCGGGTCAGCCACACATTGCCGCCAATGGTCGAGCCTTTGCCCAGGGTAATGCGGCCCAGAATGGTCGCGCCGGCATAAATCACCACGTCGTCTTCGACAATCGGATGACGCGGCTGGCCTTTGTGCAATTGCCCGGTCTCGTCAGCGGTAAAGCGCTTGGCGCCCAAGGTCACGGCCTGATAGATGCGCACGTGGTTGCCGATGATCGCGGTTTCGCCGATGACCACACCGGTGCCGTGGTCGATAAAGAAGCTATGGCCAATCTGCGCGCCGGGGTGAATGTCGATACCGGTGGCCGAGTGCGCCAGTTCCGCGCTGATGCGCGCCAGCAATGGCAAGCCGGCGCGATACAGGTGGTGCGCAAGGCGATGGTGAATCACTGCCAGAATGCCGGGGTAGCACAGCAGTACTTCGTCCACGCTGCGTGCCGCCGGGTCGCCCTGGTAGGCGGCAATCACGTCGGTATCGAGCAGACGACGCATGGCCGGCAAGGCGCTGGCGAAATCGCGCACGATGGCCACGGCGTCGGCTTCGCCGACCGGGTCTTCACCGCGCTGACGGGCGGCATAGGCCAGTTCCAGGCGGACCTGGGCCAGCAGGCAGTTCAGCGCGTTGTCCAGTGTGTGGCCAACGTAGAAGTCTTCGCTTTCCTGGCGCAGGTTGCTTGGCCCCAGACGCATGGGAAACAACGCGCCGATCAGGCCATCGAGAATAGTGGCCATGGCCTGCCGGGACGGCAGCTCACGGCCCACCAATTCACGCGAGCGGCCGTTGCTGCTGCGCCATTCGGCGCGCACGGCATGCAGTTCGCCGACTATCTGCTCCAGTTGCCAATTTACCGGTTGGCTGACGGCCTCGGTGGGCGTTGGGGTCAGCTGGTCGAGGCCGGCGTTGAGCTGTTTGGTCATGGCAATCCCTGGGCTTGAGCCCTTATCAGGCGGGATGGCTACTCTATGCCGGGCCTCAAGAACGACCTAAATAATTAATTCGTTTAGGCTAATAACCAAATCATCTAGCGCAAGATCAACAACATCGAGGCTGAAGCCTCTCCTACCGCAAACGTGGTCGCTGTGAGCGCGCGTCAGCCTCGCTGCTTTCTATGCGCTAGCGCCATGCCCCTCTGCCATCGCCACAATCACTTTGCGTTTGCCGGTAAACGTCGAGCGCACCGCCCACCTCACGATGAGGCGCAGATGCGCGTGGCGCTGAACGACGCAGTCCCGCTCTACCGCGATACCCCGCCTGCCCAGGCGATAACAAACAATGCCGAACAGACCATGCGCACCGGCCAAGATAAAAATCTATAGCGATGCCATGGCGTTGATGCTGTGCAGTTACCTGGAAAAACTAGCCGGCACCTGAGTGTTTGCGGTCGGCGGTGTTTTTGCAGTCGGCAGTTGGAGTGCACCGGCGCAAACGGTATAACGAACGCCTCAAAGACCGCAGGTCTTGATGCAACGGACGAGGACAAATGGTGCAGTGGCTCAAAGGTGACGAGCAGATGGTAGAGCGCATACGGGCCTATGATTGGGCCGGCTCGCCGCTGGGCCCTATCGAGGATTGGCCCGATGTGCTGAAAACCACGGTGGCCCTGACCCTGGGTTCGCGTTTTCCCCAGGCCATCGTTTGGGGCGACAGCCTGACCACCCTGCACAATCAGGCTTTCAATGAGCTGCTGGGCAACAAACCTTCTGCCATAGGCCGGGCGTTCAGCGACGTGTGGAGCGAAGTCTGGAGTGATATCCGCCCCATCGCTGAAGCTGCCTTTGCCGGCCAGGCCACCTACCTGCAAGACTTTCCGCTGCTGATCGAACGCGGCGGCAGCCCCGAGCAGGCGTACTTCACCTTTTGTTACAGCCCCATTCGCGACCACACCGGCCGCGTGGTGGGCTTTCTCGATACCGTGACCGAAACCACCGCCACGGTGATGGCCAATCAGCGCCTGGCCTTTCTCGATGGTCTGAGCCGCGCCGTAGCCACGGCCACCAGCGCCGATGTGATTCTGGCCACCACCACGCGCATGCTGGCGCAGCAGCTGGGCCTGTCCAACTGCGCCTATGCCGATATGCATGCCGACCAGGACGGCTTCACTATCCGCGGCGACTGGGCGGCGCCAGGCTCGCCGCACATTCTGGGTATCTACAAACTGGCTGATTTTGGCGAACTGGCAGTGCGCAACCTCGGCGCTGGCCTGCCGCTAGTCATCAACGACAACCTGAGCGAACTGCCGGCCCATGAAGCCGCGGCGTTTCAGACCCTGGGCATCACCGCCACCCTGTGCATGCCGCTGGTCAAGGACGGCCGCCTGACGGCACTGATGGCGATTCACGACAACGTGCCCCGGCAATGGACCGACGCCGACCTGGGCTTGCTGCGCGAGGTAACCGAACGCTCGTGGGCCCATATCGAACGAGTGCGCGCCGACGCCGAGCTGCGCGAAGCGGTCAACGCCCTGGCGGCGCTTAACAGCACGCTGGAGCAGCGGGTGCAGGAACGCAGCGCGCAACTGGTGGAAACTGAAGCCAAACTGCGCCAGGCGCAAAAGCTGGAAGCCATCGGCCAGCTCACCGGCGGCGTAGCCCATGACTTCAACAACCTGCTCACTATCATTCGCTCCTCCATCCACTTTCTGCGCCGCCCCGACCTGCAGAGCGAGCGGCGCAACCGTTATATCGAGACGATTGCCAACGCCATCGAACGCGGCGCCAAGCTCACCGGGCAACTGCTTGCCTTCGCCCGTCGCCAGCCACTGAACCCGGAAGTGTTTGAAGTGGGCCAGCGCCTGCAAGCGTTGCTGGACATGCTGGACTCGGCCGCTGGCTCGCGCATTGAGGTGGTGCTGGAGTTGCCCGGCCAACCCTGTTTTATTCGCGCCGACCTCAGTCAGCTGGAAACCGCGCTGATCAATATGGCCATCAACGCCCGTGACGCCATGGGCGGTGAAGGCCAGCTCACCGTGCGCCTCACCTGCAACCAGCGCATGCCGGCCGCCAGCGAGTCGCTTGACCAGACCGGCCTGCTCGCGGCCATCGCCGTGAGTGACACCGGCGCCGGCATCAGCCCGCAGGTATTGGGGCGCATTTTCGAACCCTTCTTCACCACCAAGGAAGTGGGCCAGGGCACGGGGTTGGGTTTGTCCCAGGTGTTTGGCTTTGCCAAGCAATCGGGGGGCGATGTCGACGTGTACTCCGTGCCCGGCCAAGGCACCACCTTCACCCTGTTTTTGCCGCAGGTCGAACACCACACCCCCACACCGTCCCTCGCTGCCCCTCTGCCGTTGCCCGCTCCCCAGGGCGCCCGGCAACGCGTTCTGGTGGTGGAGGACAACCGTGAAATCGGCAGCTTTGCCGCCGACATGCTGCAAGACCTGGGCTACGACGTCACCTGGGCCAGCACCGCCGAGGAAGCCCTGCAACGCATGGGGCCCGAGGCGCTGGAATTCGACGCGGTGTTTTCCGATGTGATGATGCCCGGCATTGGCGGCGTGCAACTAGCCAAGGAGTTGCGCCGGCGCCGCGCCGACCTGCCGATCATTCTCACCTCCGGTTACAGCCAGGCATTGTCGGATGATGGTTTTGAAGGCTTTGAGTTTTTGCACAAACCCTACTCCGCCGAGCAGGTGGCGCAGGCGCTCAGCGACGCCTTGCGCGGGGCATAGGCTGCGTACCGCCGCGAAAAAACCAGCCGAACCTAATCCCACCCCGGGCTCTCTTAGTTTTACCTACCCTGCCAAGGTGCCTGCATGGAGCTGGTGATAGCCCGACCCGAAGGCCTGTATTGCCCGCCAGGCGATTTTTATATCGACCCCTGGCGCCCAGTGGAACGCGCGGTTATCACCCATGCCCATGGCGACCATGCGCGCACGGGCAACCAGCGCTATCTGGCGGCAGCGCCCGGCGAGGGCATTTTGCGTTCACGCCTGGGCCAGGACATCAACCTGCAAACCCTTGCCTATGGCGAGCGGCTCGATCACCACGGCGTAACCTTGAGCTTTCACCCCGCCGGCCATGTACTGGGCTCGGCACAGGTGCGCCTGGAATACGAGGGCGAGGTCTGGGTGGCTTCAGGCGATTACAAAGTGGAAGCCGATGGCACCTGCACGCCGTTCGAGCCGGTGCCGTGCCACTGCTTTATTACCGAGTCCACCTTTGGCCTGCCCATCTACCGCTGGCAACCGCAAGCGCAGATTTTCGCCGGCATCGATGACTGGTGGCGGGCCAATGCAGCTGCCGGCCGCGCCAGTGTGTTGTTTGCGTATTCCTTTGGTAAGGCGCAGCGCATTCTGCATGGCATCGACGAAAGCATCGGACCGATTCTGGTGCATGGCGCGGTAGAGCCGTTAAACGCGGTGTACCGCGAAGGCGGCGTGCGTATTCCGCAAACCCTGTACGCCGGCGATATCGCCAAAACCGATCCCTTGTTGCGCCAGGCGCTGATCATCGCCCCGCCCTCCGCCGCTGGCAGCACCTGGCTGCGGCGCTTTGGCGAGTACAGCGACGCCTTTGCCAGCGGCTGGATGCTGCTGCGCGGTACCCGCCGGCGGCGCGGCGTGGACCGTGGCTTTGTGTTGTCCGATCACGCCGATTGGCCCGGGTTGTTATGGGCCATCGAGCAAACTGGCGCCGAGCGGGTGATGGTCACCCATGGCCAGGTCAATGTGCTGGTTCGTCACCTGCGTGAACTTGGCCTGGATGCGCGCGGTTTCAAAACCGAATACGGCGACGAAGATGAAGCGGAGCCCGCGGCATGAAAGCCTTCGCCGACCTGTACACGCGCCTCGACGCCACCACCTCCAGCAACGCCAAATTGCAGGCCATGCAGGACTACTTCGCCACGGCCGCGCCGGACGATGCCGCCTGGGCCGTGTATTTCCTCGCCGGTGGCCGCCCTCGGCAGGTGGTGCCCACCCGTGTGCTGCGTGAATTGACCACGCGCCTGGCGGGGTTGCCGGAGTGGCTGTTCGAGGAGAGTTATCAAGCAGTCGGCGATCTGGCCGAAACGATTTCGCTGCTCTTGCCCGAAGCCGAACACAGCAGCGAGCACGGGTTGGCCTGGTGGCTGCAGGAGCAGTTGCTGCCGCTGCGCGGCCTGCCGCCGGAAGAACTGGCGGTCCGCCTGCCGCCGCTGTGGGCGCAACTGGATCGGCAGAGCCTGATGGTCAGCCTCAAATTGCTGACCGGCGCGTTCCGCGTGGGTGTTTCCAAATTGCTGGTCACCCGTGCCCTGGCCGCCATGGCCGGTATCGATGCCAAGCGCGTGGCGCAGCGGCTGGTGGGCTACACCGACCTCTCCCATCGCCCCAGCGCCGAACGCTATCTGGCGCTGATTGCCGCCGAGTCCGACGACGAACACGCCCAGCGTGGCGGCCAGCCTTACCCGTTTTTTCTGGCCCATCCGCTGCAGCAGCCGACCGACCAATTCGACACCGTACTGGGCCCGGTCGAGGACTGGCTGGTGGAGTGGAAGTGGGACGGCATTCGCGCTCAGTTGGTAAAACGCGACGGGCGTTTATGGATCTGGTCGCGGGGTGAAGAGTTGGTCACCGAACGCTTTCCCGAGCTGCATGAGCTGGGCAACGCCCTGCCCGATGGCACCGTATTGGATGGTGAGCTGGTGGTGTGGAAGCAACAGACCGACAAGGCCTTCGGCATTCAGCCCTTTGCCTTGTTGCAGCAACGCATCGGGCGCAAAACCCTGAGCGCCAAACTGCTGGCCGAGGTGCCGGTGGTGCTGCTGGCCTATGACCTGCTGGAGTGGCGCGGCGCCGACTGGCGCAGCAAACCGCAGGCCGAACGCCGCACGCGCCTTGAGGTGCTGGTGGCGGAGCTGGGCGATGAACGCTTGCGCCTGTCACCCGAGGTCACCGGCCGCGACTGGAGCGACCTTGCGCGCCAGCGTGAAGCCTCACGCGAACTGGGCGTGGAAGGCATGATGCTCAAGCGCCGCGACTCACTCTACGGTGTGGGGCGCACCAAAGACCTGGGTCTGTGGTGGAAATGGAAAGTCGACCCGTTCAGCATCGATGCGGTATTGATATACGCCCAGCGCGGCCATGGCCGGCGGGCCAGTTTGTACAGCGACTACACCTTCGCCGTGTGGGATGACGCCAGCCCCGGCGAGCGTGTGCTGGTGCCGTTTGCCAAAGCCTACTCCGGGCTGACCGATGAGGAGATGCGCAAGGTCGACGCCATTATCCGCAAGACCACCGTAGAAAAATTCGGCCCGGTGCGCAGCGTGACACCCAGCCTAGTGTTCGAACTCGGTTTTGAAGGCATCGCCCTGTCCAAGCGGCACAAGAGCGGCATTGCAGTGCGGTTTCCGCGCATGCTGCGCTGGCGCACCGATAAAACCGTGGAAGACGCTGACACCCTGGCCACCTTGCAGGGCTTGCTTTGAGCCTGGCCAGTGCCTGGTTTGCCTTGCGCAGCTGGAAGCCTTTCGCCTTCCAGAAAGAGGTATGGCAGGCGGTAAAAAACGGCGAGTCCGGCTTACTGCATGCCACCACCGGTGCCGGCAAAACCTATGCGGTCTGGTTTGCCGCGTTGAACCGCTTCGCCAAGCCGCTCCCTGCCGCCAAACCCAGCACACGCCCCACTACCCGCAAACCGGCCATGGCACCATTGACCGTGCTCTGGATTACCCCCATGCGCGCCCTGGCTGCCGACACCGCCCGCGCCCTGCAGGCACCGCTGGACGAGTTGCAGATTGCCTGGAGCGTGGGCATGCGCACCGGCGATACCAGCAGCGCCGAGCGCGCCCGGCAAAGCCGCAAGTTGCCCAGCGCGTTGATCACCACGCCGGAAAGCCTGACCCTGCTGCTCACCGGCGCCAACGCCCGCGCCACCTTTGCCGGCGTGCGCATGCTGGTGGTGGATGAATGGCATGAGCTGCTTGGCAATAAGCGCGGCGTGCAACTGCAACTGGCGTTGGCGCGGCTGCGGCAGTGGAACCCGCAGCTGATTGTCTGGGGCTTGTCTGCCACCCTGGGCAACCAACCCCATGCCATGGATGTGCTGATGCCGGTCGGCCGTCTGGTACAGGGCAAACTGCCCAAAGACTTGCTCGTCGACACCCTGCTGCCGCCAGGTATCGAGCGTTTTCCCTGGGCCGGGCACCTGGGCCTACGCATGCTCGGGCAGGTGGTGGCCGAGCTGGAAACCAGCAGCACCACGCTGGTATTTACCAACACCCGCTCGCAGGCGGAAATCTGGTACCAGGCACTGCTCGAGGCGCGTCCGGACTGGGCCGGGCTGTTGGCGTTGCACCACGGTTCGTTGTCGCGCGAAGTGCGTGACTGGGTGGAATTGGCACTCAAGCAAGGCGCGCTCAAGGCAGTGGTGTGCACGTCCAGTCTGGATTTGGGTGTGGATTTTTTGCCCGTGGAGCGCGTACTGCAAATCGGCTCGCCCAAGGGCGTGGCGCGGCTGATGCAGCGTGCCGGGCGTAGCGGCCACGCGCCGGGGCGGCCTTCGCGGGTTACGCTGGTGCCCACCCATAGCCTGGAACTGCTGGAAGCGGCCGCCGCACAAACGGCGGTGGCTGAACGTCGAATCGAAGCCCGTGAGTCACCGGAAAAACCGCTCGATGTGCTGGTTCAACACCTGGTGAGCATGGCCCTGGGCGGTGGCTTTCAGGCCGAGGCCCTGCTGGCCGAAGTGCGCAGCGCCTGGGCTTACCGGCACCTCACAGACGAAGAATGGCAATGGGCCCTGGCCTTTATTCGCCATGGCGGCCACTCCTTGACCGCCTACCCCGACTACCGCCGCGCCGAACCGGACGCCGAAGGCCTCTGGCAGGTGCCGGATGCGCGCCTGGCGCGACGCCATCGCATGAGCATCGGCACCATCGTCAGTGACGCCAGCCTTAGCGTGAAATGGTGGGCCAAAGGCGGCAGCGGTGGTTCGCTGGGCAGTGTGGAAGAAGGCTTTATCGCGCGCCTGCGCCCCGGCGATGGCTTTCTGTTTGCCGGGCGTTTGCTGGAGCTGGTGCGGGTGGAAAACATGACCGCCTATGTGCGCCGCGCCACCAGCAAAAAGGCAGCGGTGCCACGCTGGAATGGTGGGCGTATGCCACTGTCCAGCGAACTGGCCGATGCGGTGGTGGACAAGCTCGGCGAGGCCGCGAAAGGCGTGTACGCCAGCCCTGAAATGCGCCTGCTGCAACCGCTGCTGGCGGTGCAGGCCAGTTGGTCGGCGCTGCCCACGGCCCATACATTGCTGGCCGAAGTGCATAAATCGCGCGAGGGCTGGCATTTGTTTCTCTACCCGTTTGCCGGGCGCTCGGTGCACCTGGGTCTGGCCAGCCTGCTCGCCTGGCGCCTGGGCCAAGGCCAGCCGCTGAGCTTTTCCATTGCGGTTAACGACTACGGCTTGGAGCTGCTGTGCGCCAGCCCCATCGACTACACCCAAGTGCTGACCCCGGCCCTGTTCAACAGCGATAACCTGCTGCACGACGTGCTCGCCAGCCTGAACGCAGGCGAACTGGCGCGCCGCCGTTTTCGCGAAATCGCCCGTATCGCTGGGCTGGTGTTCTCCGGCTACCCCGGCGCGGCCAAAAGTGCGCGGCAGTTGCAGGCCTCCAGCGCGCTCTTTTTCGATGTATTCCAGCAGTACGACCCCAGCAATCTGCTGCTCACCCAGGCGCAGCAGGAAGTGCTGCGTCAGGAGTTGGACGTGCAGCGTTTGCAGCACACGCTGGAACGTTTGCAGGGGCGTACGCTGGATATTCGTTTAGTCAAACGCGCCACGCCGCTGGCCTTTCCCTTGTTGGTAGAGCGCTTTCGCGAAAGCCTCAGTTCGGAAAAACTGGCCGACCGCATCAAACGCATGGTGCAAGACCTGGAACACGCCGCCGGCCCGGGTGGTTATCAGGCCGACACCGATGCCCGCTTTGCCATCGACGACGAGCGCCCAGCCCCGCGCAAAGGCCGCACACCCCGGCAAGGCAAAGACGGGCGGCCGCGTACATGAGCAGCCATATTGCACTGCAATTGGCCGGCTGCGAGGTATGGCTGCTGGCGGACAAAGCCATTTACTGGCCCGAGCAGCAGACGCTTCTGATTGCTGACCTGCACCTGGGCAAAGCCGCTACCTACCGGCAGTTGGGCCAGCCGGTGCCCCACGGCACCACGGCGGACAACTTCCTGCGCCTGGACCAATTGCTGCAGCGTTACACCTGCCAGCGCCTGATTGTGCTTGGCGATTTTCTCCATGCGCGCCAGGCGCAGAACACCGCCACGTTGCAGGCACTGGGCGACTGGCGCCGGCGTCACGCGGCGCTCGCCATTACCCTGATTCGCGGCAACCACGATCGCCATGCCGGCGACCCGCCGCCGGCGCTGAGTATCGAGACAGTGGCCGAGCCATTGCTGCTGGGCCCGTTTGCGCTGCAACACGAACCCCATGCCCATGCCAGCCACCATGTGCTGGCCGGGCATGTGCACCCGGCGTATCGGCTGCACGGCCGTGGCCGACAAAGCTTGCGGTTGCCGTGTTTTGTGGTTGGGGAACGCGTAAGTCTGTTGCCGTCGTTTGGTAGTTTTACCGGTGGGTTTACCGTGCGGGCGCAGGTGGACGAAAAGGTATTTGTGGTGGGCGATGGTGGTATTTGGGAAGCACCTCGTTCAGGCTCATGATTGTCCAATCAAACGCATCGAGGCTGATGCCTCTCCTACGAAGCACGTTGTTCGAAGATCAAGCGGAATTCAGCTGCCAATGAACGTTCTTGTCGCCCTTGCCTATCTGATGGTTCTGCCCGGAGCCTTTGCCGCTGACCTCGATCCTAACGTTGCCGCTCCTGCGCCTTGGCCCGTGCGACAAGTGGAGTGGCGCGCGGTGCTGGCGGAAATCAAATCACCGGTCGCCAATCTGGAGGCACGGGCCAGCCGTGAGGCGAGCCTGCTGCATGGCACCAGCGAGGTGGCCGCCGAAGGGCTGGTGGACCGCATTGCCGGCAACGACAATTACCAGCTGCAGCCGTTGCAGCCCTTTGTGGCCAATGTCGGCACGTCGGCTACCTTGTCGACCTTTGTCGATACCCAGCGCAACCAGGCCGTCAAACAGAACGGCACGTTGGTGAATCAGCCGCAACCGCTGCGCGTGGGTTATTCGATTGTGGTCACACCCAGTGTGCAACCCGGTACGCCGGAGGGTGTGGTGATGAGTGAAGTGGTGGTGGCGCAGACGCTGGCCGATGGCAATGCGGTGCATCAGGCCAATGCCTATAACAAGGCTGGTTTGCGCGAAGGGGATTTTCAGACGTTGGTGTGGACGACGGGGAATCGGCAGTTTTTGTTGGTGTTACGGCGTAAGGCCACTGGGCCGTTTTAGGCTGCGTTGCCAACTTGAGACTCTGGATCCCAGCCTTCGCTGGGATGACGGTGCTGGCTGGAAAAACGCCGTCATCCCGGCGCAGGCCGGGATCAAGAATTCCGAGCGCTACTTCGTTTTGGACCGCATTGCCAACTTGAGACTCTGGATCCCAGCCTTCGCTGGGATGACGGTGCTGGCTGGAAAAAAACCGTCATCCCGGCGCAGGCCGGGATCCAGAATTCCCGGCTTTACCTCGTTCTGGGCCGCATTGCCAACTTGAGATTCTGGATCCCAGCCTTCGCTGGGATGACGGCGCTGGCTGGAAAAACGCCGTCATCCCGGCGCAGGCCGGGATCAAGAATTCCGAGCGCTACTTCGTTTTGGACCGCATTGCCAACTTGAGACTCTGGATCCCAGCCTTCGCTGGGATGACGGTGCTGGCTGGAAAAAAACCGTCATCCCGGCGCAGGCCGGGATCCAGAATTCCCGGCTTTACCTCGTTCTGGGCCGCATTGCCAACTTGAGATTCTGGATCCCAGC
>NZ_BSFN01000010.1:0-54123 GCF_027922365.1 Pseudomonas turukhanskensis | reverse complement strand
TCCCGGCGCAGGCCGGGATCCAGCATTCCGGGCATTACTTCGTTTTGGGCTGCATTACCAACTTGGGACTCTGGATCCCAGCCTTCGCCGGGATGACGGAGCTGGTTGGAAAAAAACCGTCATCCCGGCGCAGGCCGGGATCCAGAATCTTGAGCCTTGCTCCATTACCGGATCAAAAACTGAAATCCACTTTGGTCCACAACGTACGCCCAGGCTCATTGATCGCCACATCATCAGCCGGGTAACCAAACCCTGCATTACCCGCCAGGTTCAGGTGCTCCGCATAGGCCTTGTTAAACAGGTTGTCGACGCCCGTGCTGACTTTGAATTGCTTGCTGATGCGGTACGCCGCGTTCAGCGAGAACACACCAAACCCTGAACTTTCAGCAAAGTCTTGCCCCACCACATTGCCCTGCCCTTCGGCGATCCGCCCCTGCCTGGCCACTACCCGCCCCAGTGCGCCGGCACTAAAGACCTCACGCTCATAATTTAGGCCAAAGCGGGCTTCCAGCGGCGGCATTTGCGGCAGCGCCTGGCCATCGGAGCTGTTCTTGCCCCAGGCATAGGCCAGGGTGGCATCGGTTTTCCAGTTGCTGGTCAGTTGATACGCCACGCCCAGTTCACCGCCCATGATGCGCGCATCGATGTTCTGCACCTGTGTGCTCTCGCCCATCATGCCGGGGCTGTAGGTGAACAGCAGGTAGTCGCGCACCTGGCCGACGTACCCCGAGGCCCAGGCCTGCAGCTTATCGCCGCCGTACTGCACACCCACATCCAGCTGCGTGGTTTTCTCCGGCTTGGCGCCTTCAAAAGCATTGACGCTGCCACTCGGGCCATTGGTGGGGGAGAACAGCTCCCAGTAGTCAGGGAAGCGCTGGGCATGGCCAAGGCCGGCGTAAAGGGTGGTGGGCGAGTCAGCCAGGTCATATTCGTAACGCACAAACCCGCTGGGCAAGGTGTCGCCCCGGGTCTGGTCGGCGGTCGGGTTGGGCATGTTCATCATGCCGACGGTTTGTCGGTAGTCGGTGGCCTCGGCGCGGTCCAGGCGCGCGCCACTGATCAGGCGGGTGCGTTCGGCGGCGTTCCAGGTCAGCTCGGCAAAGGCGCCGTAATTGTGGAACAGCGCGTCTTTGCTCCAGGGGAATTGGTCTGCGTCGGTGTAGCGAGCGGTCATCATGTCGTAAGTGGAGCTGCGCTCGCGATGCTCGCTGCGCAGGGCATCAACGCCGGTGATGAGTTCCACATCCGTCCAGTTCCAGGTGGCCGCCAGCCGACCACCGAGGGTGCGGCGGTCGACGGCGGCGGCCATGGGCATCGGCATGCTGCTGGTGGGGTCCGGGGTGCGCAGACGGAAGTTGTCCATCACGTGATCGGCGTAGTTGTAGTACACCTGCCCTTCGATTTTGCTCAGCACATCGCCCAGGTTGCTCTTTTCGATACGCAGGCCAAGGCTTTCGCGTTTGAACTGACTGCCGTCCATGCCGCGCCCGGCATAGCGCGCCTGGCCATCGCCTTTGCCGGCGGTCAGCTCGATCAGGGTGTCGGCATCGGGCGTCCAGCCAAGCGCCACGTCGCTATTCCACTTGTCCCAGCGCGAGGGCACGGTGTCGTTGTTGCCGTCCTGGTAGTCATCGGAATGGCTCTGGTTGCCAACTAGACGCAGGTAGCCCTGGTCGCTGCCGATGGCGCCGTCGAGCACCTTGTCGAAGCGGCCGTTGGAGCCGGCCAGCACGCTGCCATTCAAGCGCCCACCCAACTTGGAAAACTGCTCCGGCTCACGTTCGAACAACACCGTACCGGCCGACGCACCGGGACCCCACAGCACGGTTTGCGGGCCTTTGATAACGGTGAGTTTGTCGAAGGTTTCCGGCGAGATATAGGACGTGGGCGCATCCATGCGTCCGGGGCAGGCGCCGATCATCAGGCCGCCGTTGGTGCGGATGTTCAGGCGCGAACCGAACATACCGCGCAGCACCGGGTCGCCATTGCTGCCGCCATTTCGCACCACGGAAAAACCGGGGATGGTTTTCAGGTAATCAGCACCGTCGCTGGCCGGCACGGGCTGGCGGGCGTCCTTGGGATTGGTGACCACAGTGAGCGGCGAACTTTGCTGCACCGCCGTGATGATAGCGGCCTGAAGAATATGGGCCGTGTGGTCTTCGGCGACCGTTTCGCTGGTTTCCTGGGCGCTAGCCAAGCCAGACAGCGGTGCCAGGGTGGCAAGCAGCCAGAAGGGTTTGAACGACATGGTGAAATCCTTGCGCAATACGTGAGCGTCAGAGATCCCTGGCGTTAACAGCCGGGGAAACAAGAAAGAAAGCGCGACCGAAACAGGTCGCTAGACGTTCAGACGAAGGGCGAAGCGCGAGGATTAAGCGAAGGCCAGCTATAGCGCGGCGGCGCTTGAGGCCACGTGTTGGCGACGTGGCGGGTGATGGCAGGCGCCGGAAAATAGCTGAGCGACCAACCGGCGCTATTGAGCGCCACGGCTAGGCCGAAGGACGAACATAGCGGGCAACTCATCTGGTCGATATGGGGTTGCTGCTGATCGGTGCCGCTGGCATCGATGGCCGGCCCTCCGTGACCAGCCAGGGTACAGGACCCACCACCCAGGCCACTTAAACTCATGCCGCTCATTTGCCCGTGGTGAATACCGCAGGCGAACAGACTGAACAGCACGCTGGCATACAGCAGCCAGGCGGTCAGCGAGCGGGAGCGTTGGGGGTGGGTCAGGGTCATGGGCAGCGACTTTAGCACCGTGCTTTACGACGCTCCAGAGCCGCTGCGCGCGGTTGATTGCCACAGCCACCAGCAAATCAAAAACGCCCAGCCCAGCCTCCCACCACCGAACCCTGCAGGAGGCTTCAGCCTCGACGGGAGTTAGCCAGAATGCCTAGTTCTCAGGCTCATCCGGCTCCTGATGCTCCTTGTCGAACCGACTGATCAGGTGCGGCACCAGGTTGAGAACGATCAAGCCAAACACCGTGCCCAAGAGCGCCGTGGCCTCACGTCCCAAACCGACGGTAATGCCAATGGCGCACGTCAGCCAGATGCCGGCGGCGGTGGTCAGGCCCTTCACTTCACTGGGCGAGCGTCCTTTGAGAATGGTGCCCGCGCAAAGAAACCCGATGCCTGCCACCACGCCCTGGATCACCCGGCTCATGGCGTCCTGCTCAGCACCCATCTGTTCAGCCGTCATTACAAACAACGCACTGCCCAGGGCCACCAGCATATGGGTACGAACACCGGCGGCCTTGCCGTGCTGTTCGCGCTCCCACCCCAGTAACCCGCCGAGCAGCGTGGCCAGGGCCATGCGCAGGGTAACTCGGGTGGTGTGGGCGATATCGTCGAGATCGGAAAACTCGCCAACTATTGTCGCGAGAATCGACTCCCACATGTTCAAGCAGCATCTCCAGAATCAACCGGCGTGTCCGGTAGGTAGCGGTGGGCGCCGCAGCGCGAACAGCACTGACATAGCAGCAGCTCGGTACCAAACAGCTCGTGCGTCGCCTGCATCCAGGTACAACCTTTCAAAAAGCACATAAAGGTCATCTCACTACCTCCCGCGGGTTCAGCCCGCACGTTCAGGTCTCCTAATTATCGACTGGGCAGTGTCTCGAATGGTTTAACGATTTTTTCGGTGTTGGCTGCAAATAGCCGCCAAAAAGCCGCTTGAAGCACTGAGATAGACGGCAGCGCCACTCAGCGAAAAAGCTGAACCCTTTGCCGCTGACAGG
This sequence comes from Pseudomonas turukhanskensis, assembly GCF_027922365.1. Classification (GTDB taxonomy): domain Bacteria; phylum Pseudomonadota; class Gammaproteobacteria; order Pseudomonadales; family Pseudomonadaceae; genus Aquipseudomonas; species Aquipseudomonas turukhanskensis. The sequence goes on along the minus strand of NZ_BSFN01000010.1, from coordinate 50,386 downwards.
GGCCCAACTGAATAACTGTCACCGTTGGAGGACACCTCGAGATGAGCGGCAACTATCCCTTTGTGGTGCATTACCGGTTGCACGGCCAAGCCCACAGTGTGGAGGTGGAAAGTGCCAGCGAAGCCTTCACCCCAAGCCAGGCCCGTACCCATGTCGAATCGCTGCACACCTCGGTGAACAGCAGCGATATCACGGACATCAGCGTTAGCGCCGGGCAACAGGGCGGTCCGAGTGAGCCGGGGCACAAGCAAGCGTCCTGACAGCTGAAGGCCCAACTACCCAAACCAACCACAACCAAAACGAGTACGCCTAGATGAAAAATCTCGAAACTCCTGCCGTAAAACTCGCTGTGTATGGAGCTCAGAGCAGCGTTGGACACGCGTTGATGGTTGAAGCCCTGGCGCGTCAGTTCGAAACTACGCTGGTGCTGGACGATCTGAACGCAGTGGATGCCCGCCCCGGGCTCAGCACCGTTCAGGGCAATTTGTACGACGCCATCAGCGTCAGCCAGAGCATTGCCGGCAAGGACGCGGTGGTTTGTGTGCTGCCCACTGACAAGGCCGACACGCAGTTCCACCAGACCTTCAAAGCTGTCACCGCCCTGCTCGACGGCTTGCCAGTTGCCGGCGTGAAGCGGTTGTTATTAGTGGGTGACTTCGCCTGGCTGGATGCCGGCAGTGCTGGCCTGACCGAGCCGTTGCAACAGCTGCAAGACCGCCTGATCGCCAGCCCGGTGGTATGGACCCTGTTCGACGCCGTCTCCGGCGACACGGAACCCGGTTTGCTTGGCAGCTTTGCCAGTCAGGTAGTGGATGAGGTGTGCCATGCCGAGAACATGCACCAACGGATCCGCATTCATAGCCAAGCCAGCCCTGCTGCCCCGGCCGCTGATGTCGATGTAATGCCGCAGCCTTGAACGGCTGAAGGAGGACGTTATGCCACCGCAAAGCATCATCTTGCTATTGATTGGAACCTGGCTGCTGGTGGCAGCGGCCGCCTTGTGGGGGATGTTGCGCATCGCCCGTCGTCACCACGAACGCCATCATGCACGGCCAAGCAAACCGGCCATGCGTGCGGCACAGGCACGGCACAAGCCCGTGCATTTAGGCCATTGAGGATGCAGGTTGATGATGGACAGTGAGGCAGTTGGTACCCACGCATTTCTCGACGCATTTATGACGGCGTTACAGGAATGCGCGTTGCCGTTGTTCGAAGAAGCCAAAACCTACGCCAAGCAGGCCGGGCTTGAGGTGCGCCTGGAGTTGCACGGTGCCGAGAAAGCCAGCCCGGGGTTGTGTCTGCTGGTGGCCTACCCCGACGAATCCAGCTTCAACAGTTGCTGCATCACCGCTGAGCCCGAGCAGCAGAAAGTGCTGCACGAAGATTTTTACACCGAGAGCAACCAGCGCCGCGTACAGCGCGGAAAGTTGGCCTCTATCAATCAGATGGTGCTGCACTCGCGGCTGGCGGCGTTTTTTCAGACAGCGTTTGGCTTGCAGCCGGACTACATTGCCAAGCAGCATCCGGCCGGGTTTTGGTAGGGGCGCGCCCTCACCCCCAGCCCCTCTCCCGCACGCGGGAGAGGGGAGGAAAACCGCGGATTAGCTAAAAACACGGATCAAGCCCCCTCTCCCGCTTGCGGGAGAGGGTTGGGGTGAGGGCCGCCTGTCAGCCTTTCTTCTTCTCCGGCGGCATCGCCTTCCAGATATCCTCAGCGTATTCCCGGATCGTTCGATCCGAAGAAAACCACCCCGTACGCGCCGTATTGAGCACCGCCGAACGCCACCACTGGTTGGGGTTCTGCCACAGCTCATCGACCTTGCGTTGCGCGTCCCAATACGAATCGAAGTCCGCACACAGCATGTAGCGGTCATGGTGTACCAAGCCGTCAATCAGGCCGGTGTAACGCTCGGGGTCATCCGGCGAGAACACGCCCTTGCTGATTGCTTCCAACGCGCCATTAAGCCGTTCGGAATTCTTGATCACGTGAATGGTGTCGTAGTCGCCATTGCCCATGCGCACTTTCACTTCCTGGGCGGTCATGCCGAAGATAAACATATGCTCGGCGCCGATCAGTTGACTCATCTCCACGTTGGCACCATCCAGGGTGCCGATAGTCAGCGCGCCATTGAGCGCGAACTTCATATTGCTGGTGCCTGAGGCTTCCATACCGGCCGTGGAAATCTGCTCGGACAAATCCGCCGCCGGAATGATGGTTTCGGCCAGGCTCACGTTGTAGTTGGGAATAAACACAACTTTGAGCAAACCACGCACAGTGGGGTCATCGTTGATGGTGCGGCTGATGTCGTTGGCCAGTTTGATAATCAGCTTGGCCTGGTGGTAACTGGCAGCCGCCTTACCGGCAAAGATTTTCACCCGCGGCACCCAGTCGGTGGTCGGATCGTTGCGAATGGCCTGGTACAGCGCCACGGTGTGCAACAGGTTCAGCAGTTGACGTTTGTATTCGTGAATGCGTTTGACCTGCACATCGAAGATCGCTTCGGTGTTGAGGTCGATGTTCATGCGTTCTTTCACCAGCCGCGCCAATGCCGCTTTGCTGTGTTGGCGCTGGGCGATGAACTGTTTACGAAAGGCCGGTTTTTCCGCGAAGGGTTCGAGTTTGATCAGCGAGCTTTCCGGGCTGTCGAGCACGCCCTGGCCGATATTTTCGATCAGCAATTGGGTGAGCTGCGGGTTCACTTGGTACAGCCAGCGGCGGAAGGTAACGCCGTTGGTTTTGTTGCGGATGCGGTCGGGGTACAGGTTATGCAGGTCGCGGAAAACCGTCTCGCGCATCAGGTCGGTATGCAGCGCCGATACGCCGTTGATGCTGTGCGAACCCAGAAACGCCAGGTTACCCATGCGCACACGGCGGCCATGTTCTTCGTCGATCAGCGACACCGAACGCAGCAGCTCGAAGTCGTGAATGTCTTGCGCCCGCAGCGAGTCGATGTGGTAGGCGTTGATCAGGTAGATGATCTGCATATGGCGCGGCAGCAGGCGTTCCATCAACGACACCGGCCACGACTCCAATGCTTCCGGCAGCAGCGTGTGGTTGGTGTACGACAAGGTCGCCACGCTCAGCTCCCACGCGGCAAACCACTCAATACGGTACACATCCACCAACTGACGCATCAGCTCGGCGACGGCGATGGCCGGGTGCGTATCGTTGAGCTGGATAGCGACCTTTTCCGGCAGCGAATGGATATCGCCATGCAAGCGCATATGCCGGTGCAGCAGGTCTTGTAGCGAGGCCGAAACAAAGAAGTACTCCTGGCGCAGGCGCAGTTCCTGGCCGGCCTCGGTGCTATCGGCCGGGTACAACACGCGGGAAATACTTTCGGCCCGCACCACATCGGCCACAGCGCCCAAGTGGTCCCCGGCGTTGAAGCGTTCCAGTTGCAGGTCTTCCAGCGCCCTCGCCCGCCATAGCCGCAGCGTATTCACCCCGGCACGGCGCCAGCCGACTACCGGCGTGTCATAGGCAATGGCACGGATAATTTCGGTGGGCTGCCAGTGCTGACGCGGGACGTCGTTGCGCTCGGTGACGGTATTGACGCTGCCACCAAAGCCAATGTTGTAGCTCACCTCCGGGCGTTCGAACTCCCAAGGGTTGCCGAAGTCCAGCCAGGTTTCCGTGTGCTCGTGCTGCCAGCCATCGCTGATCACCTGTTTAAACAGGCCATGCTCATAGCGAATGCCGTAGCCGTGACCGGCAATATTCAGCGTGGCCATGCTTTCCATAAAGCAGGCGGCCAAGCGGCCAAGGCCGCCGTTGCCCAATGCAGCGTCGGGCTCCACTTCGCGGATACGTTCGATATCCACATCGAGCTCGGCCAATGCCGCCTTCGCGGTTTCCAGCAGCCCCAGGTTACTCAGGCAGTCCACCAGCAAGCGGCCGATCAAAAACTCCAGCGAAAGGTAATACACGCGTTTCTGCTGCTTGCGATCCACCCGCGCTTCGGACTCTTCCCAGTTGTCCACCAGGTGGTCGCGGGCGGCCAGGGCAATGGCCTCGAACCAGTCGTGGATATAGGCGTTGGCGGGGTCTTTACCGACTGCATATTTGAGCTTGGCGAGAATACTGTGCTTGAAGGCTTGCACGTCGGGGCTGGCGTGGGAGGTGGGCGCGTCTTTTTGCTTTGCAGCGGAGTTGGGTTCAGCGGACATGGGAAGCGTGCCTCGGTCAGATAAATTGAGCGCGAGCGGATGCAGCCCTGCCAGCAGCCCTCAGGCTGTCGGCAGGGCCGGATGAATCAATTAAAGACGGCGTCGTTCTGCGCGTGGCGCGAGACATTGAACGAGGCGCCACTGTCACTGGGGTACAGGGCCATGGTGGTCTTCAGGGCGTCGATGGTGATGCCGCCCAGGTGCTCGGTGAGAAATGCCTTCTTCAGCACCCAGAGGTTTTCATCGCGGATCAGGTCCAGCAGGTCGTGACCTGTCAGCGTGAGCGCCTTGCCGATACGCACCAACTCACCGCTCAGCGGTCGGTGGTCTGCGCATTCCACCAGACCAGCCTGCTCTAGCAAGTGCAGGTGATAACTGACGCTATCGCTGGAGTGGTTTTCGATTCGGTGGGGAAAAAAGTGGTGGCCTTTATCCAGGGCCTCAATGTCCAGCAGTATTTCCCTTACCAGTTCCCAATCTCTCTTCATTGCCTTGGCTCCTCGTCCCCTTTCCGTAAGTCCTTTGCCCAACCGAACAGCCTTCGCAGCGAGCAGATTTGCAGGGGACCGTTACCAATGACCGAAGCCAGTCGACCAACAAGGCTGCGCGCAATAACTGATGCTTGAGCGATTGGCTGACCGGCCCCCTACAGAATAGGTGTGCGTTTTACCCTGAGAGTTCAACAATTTTGCCGGGGAGATGACCGCCTGCCGAAAAACCTGAACTCTGCGCAAAAGCGCTGGTTCAGAACTGTTAACCATCGTCACGCAAAGGAGTTTTTACATGACCAATCCCGGTTACCTCCAACGCCTGCTTGCCGTCGCCGGCGGCATTTTGCTGATCAGGAAAGGCATGGCCGTAAAAGGCGTGATCGGCGCTGCGGATATCGTGCTCGGTTCGGTCGCCATTTATCGAGGGCTGGGCCGGGCCAGTCATGAATTGCCGCCTGCCTACCAGCTCAAGCATTTACCGGAAGTGGCCCAGCGTGTGCCGCGCAAGCCAGTGCGCCGCGGCTATCAACCGCAGGTTTTCGTACCGGACGAACTGGGGCCGGATTTGCCGGTTAAAACCCCTTTTCAGCAGCCTCTCAGTTAAGGGGCAGCTAGGGGGGGCTAGTCGGTAATTGCACTTTGCAAGGTTGCATTTTGCCCGATCATGCAAAGTGCACGACCGAAGCGGCGCCAAAAATATGTAACCTGTTGTTTTATATGCATTTTATATGTCGCGTGATGTTGGCATGCCATCTGCTCTATGTACTCCACCTGAAAAGAATCGATGGAGTACATGGAATGCAACTGGCCATAAAAGAATTCTTCGACGCCTTCCCACAACACACCGTCGCCATCAAACCGCGCCCGGATGGCAGCCTGCTGCTGACGCTGGTAAACGAAAGCGGCAAACCGTTGTGCAAAGCGATCAAAAGCGAAGAAATCCTCAGCCCCGTGCGCATGCAAACACTGATTCGCGAGTTGCACCGTGAGATCAAGATCGAAGCGGGCCTGCTGCGCTGGCGCGGTGATGAAGCGGCCTGGGTAGAGCGTGAATTGCCAACTTATGTAGAAGGGCCGATTCATGTGACCAAGGCCAAGACGTTGGCCCGTCGTTCCAACCAGGAACTGCGTCAGCGTCGGGTACAGAAAGCCGTGGCTTGCTGATACCGTTCTAGAATTTTAAAGATCGAGGCTTCGGCCTCGATTTTTTTGCTCGCGCTTCTGTAGGAGCCCGCTCGCTGGCAAACCCTGCAAAAGAAATTCGCCGCCTGATTGACCCCCCTTACGCCCAGTGCCCGCGCAGGTACTCGATAAACACCTTCACTTTTCGCGTATTGCGCCGGTGCGGCAGATACAGCAAGTGAATCCAGGGCCCGAACGCACTGGGCTCGCGCCACACCTCAGGCATCACCTCAACCAACTCGCCGCGCTGCAAATACGGCCCCGCGCTCCACTGGGGCACAAACTGCAGTCCCTGCCCGTCCAGCAAACACGCCAGCAAAAAATCGTAATTATCACTGGCCAGCCTTGGCTGCGGCTGCGCCAACCTTACCCGTTCCCCGCCCTGCTGCATCCACCAGAAGTGCCGATTCAACAACGGATGGCGAAAGATCAACCAGTCATGCTCAAGGTAATTATGCATCGTCACCTCGGACCCTTTGCGCGCGAGGTACGCCGGGCTTGCACACAACAGCAGATCGTTGGTGCGTAAGGGCTGAGCAATTACGCCCGGAAGATCAATCGGTCCATCACGCAAGGCCAGGTCATAGCCTCCGTCCACCAGGTCTTCATAAGTGTCGCTGAGCTCCACTTCCAGGTGCACCTGGGGGTGGTCGCGCATAAACCGGCAGCACACCCGGGCGAGAAACGCCGGCCCATAAGAAGGCGGCGCGGTAATGCGCAGGCTGCCGCGCAGTTCATATTGCAACTGCTCGACGCCCTCACCCGCCAACTGCAACTGCATCAACGCCTGCCGCGCGCCGTCAAGGTAGATATGCCCGGCTTCGGTCAGCGCCATACGCCGTGTGGTGCGCTCGAACAGGCGGGTGCCCAGCTCGGCCTCCAATTGCGCCACCGCCTTGGTCAATGCAGACGGGGTTTTGCCCACGTGTTCGGCAGCGCGGCTGAAGTTGCCGTGTTCGGCGGTGGCGACAAACAGGGTTAACGCGCTCAGCTTGTCCATCTATCTATTCCTGACAGGCACAGAAGTTGTGCGAACAGTGCCGTTTCTCCAGGCCCTGGCACTGGTTAGCCTGCGCGCAGACTAACAAAAACCCGGAGCACCACAATGAAACCCTTTGCTCGCCTGCTCGTCGCCAGCGCCATCACCTGTGCCTCATTGGAAACAATGGCGGCCGTCGACCTGATTCTGCACAACGCCAAGGTGTACACCGCCGACCCCGGCCAACCGCTGCAACAGGCCATCGCGGTGGAACACGGCAAGGTGCTGATGGTGGGCAGCAATGCGCAGGTGCTGGCGCTCAAGCAGCCGGGCACGCAGGTGATTGATCTGGGCGGCAAGGTGCTGATGCCGGGCTTTATCGACTCCCACGCCCACGTGGTGAAAGGCGGCTTGCAGATGCGCCAAGCCAACCTGGATAACCAGGACGTGCCCCTTAACGAACTCGAGCAGCGTCTGCGCCAGTGGCGCGACAACGGCAAGGCGCGGCTCGGTGCATTTCTCAGCGTGGGCGGCGTGCCCAGTGGCTATTGGAACCAGATCGCCGAGCTGGAACAGCGCTTCAATCAAGGCCAATGGGCGACCACCCCCATCCTGCTGGTCGGCGGCGATTACCACACCGGCTGGGCCAACCGCGCCATGCTGGCAAAAGCCGGTCTCGACGCCGCGCGCGTAAAAGCCCTGCAGGGCGAAGAACGCGCCACCATCGGCCATCATGACGACGGCCAGCCCAATGGTTTTCTTGTGGACGCCGGCTTGTACGCCGCGCAGGAGTTGCTGCCGCTGGCCAGCGATGAAGAACTGCTCGCCGCCGCCACAGGCGCCCAACAGCACTACCACGAGCTAGGCATTACCAGTTGGATGGAGCCGCTGGCCAACGAAAACCCTGGCGGCGCCATCCATAACGATTCGCTCGGCGTACTGCCGGCTTACAAAGCCCTTGCCGAGCAAGGCCAACTCAAGGCCCACGTGGCAGCCCTGCTGATGGCCGATTCCAACGCCACCCCGGCCGACCTCGACGAGCTGGACAAGGTCCGCCAGCAGTTCCAGCACATCCCCAACCTCACCCTGCCCGGCATCAAAGTGTTTGCCGATGGGGTGGCCGAGCACCCGGCGCAAAGCGCGGCGCTGCTGCAGCCGTACAAAAACTCCGGCAAGAACGGTGAACTGCTTTTTGACCCCCAAGGCTTTGCCAAACTGGTGGACGCCGCCGATGCCCGCGGCTGGCTGGTGCATGTGCATGCCATTGGCGATCGTGCCGTGCGTGAGTCGCTGAATGCCGTGGCGTTTGCCCGCAGCCATCGACAAAGCGGCATCGCCCATTCCATCACGCACCTGCAGCTGGTGAACCCCAAGGACTTCGAGCGCTTCAAAGCCCTCAACGTGATCGCCTCCATGCAGTTGTACTGGGCCGCTGCCGACGAACTGAGCGTGGACCTGGTGAAACCCTACATCGCCGCCATGGCCTACCAATTCATGTATCCGGCGCGTTCGTTGCTTAAGCATGGCGCCACCCTTGCCGGTGCCAGTGACTGGCCGATCACCACTGCCAACCCGTGGCAGGCGATTTACCAGGCGGTGAGCCGCAAGGGCCCCAAGGGCGTGCTGAATGCTGGCGAGGCCATCGACCGTGAGGTGATGTTCCAGGCCTACACGCTGAACGCGGCCAAGGTGCTGCGTCTGGAGGAACAAATCGGCTCACTGAAACCGGGCAAGCAGGCCGACCTGATTGTGCTCGACCGCGATGTGTTCAGCGTGCCGGAACACGACCTGCGCGACACCCGCGTGCTCTATACCTATTTCGCAGGCAAGCCGGTGTTTGCCCGCAGCGCCACCACAGGAAACCCGCAGTGAAACTTTCTACCTTCATCACCGACACCACCAACCCACAGCAGCGCGGCCAGCAGATTGGCCAACGCTGGGCCACGTCGATACAGCGTACCTGCGCGTTGTACCTGGACTTTTTCAATCAAGTGGATATCGACCCGCGGCGCGTGCAGCCCTTGGCCGAAGCCAGCCTGAGCGCCCTGCAAGGCTGGGCACCGGACCTGGCTGCCGAACTGGAAGCCACCGCTATCGGCGCTGGAGTGCCGCTGTGGCAACTCGCGGCGCTCAATGCCCGCACCGAAATCCTCGCCACCATGCCGGCGGCCAAGGGCGAATGCTCCACCGCCGTCTTTGCCCCGGCTGGCAGCGAGGCGCCTCGCACGGTGCAAACCTGGGACTGGCACGATGCACTGGTGCTCGAAGGCTTGTTGTTGCAGCTGAACAGTGCCAACGGCATGCAGGTAAAGCTGTTCACCGAGTTCGGCATGCTCGGCAAGATCGGCGTGAACAGCGCTGGCGTCGGCCTGCATTTCAATATCCTGCACCACGCCAGCGACAACGCCAGCGGCGGTGTGCCAGTGCACGCCATTGCCCGCTGCGTGCTGGAAGAAGCGCGCAGCGTGGGCGAAGCCATCGCCCTGGCCCGTTCGGCACGGGTGAGCGCCTCCACGGTGCTTACGGTGTTTTCGCGCACCGATACCGCGCCGCGAGCGGTCTGTATCGAACTGTCCCCAGCGGCGACCGCCGTGGTATTACCGGGCGGTGACGGCTGGCTGACCCACACCAACCATTTTCTCGACCCCGCACTTAGCCAAGGCGAACGCTCGGCCGATCTGGCCGACACCCACGCACGCCTGGCTCACGTTAACCATGCACGGGCCAGCATGGCCGTTGACGATCTGCGTGAACGGGCAACAGCCATGTGCGGCGCCGCTGGCGAACAGGCGCCGATCTGCTTCCACCCGGACCTCACCCAGGCGCCGACAGAACGCTGGGAAACACTGCTCACCGTCGGCATCGACACCGTCACCAGCGAGCTGCTTTACCACGCTGGCACTCCCATGGCTCTGGCCAGCCAGGGCTACCAGCGCTTCTGATTTCCGGACTACCTCAATCTCCTGCCAGGGGCGTCAATTGGCCTGCCCCTTGGCCCCGTACATTCCAAAAACAATATGGGCAGGCGTTATGACTAACCACTTACCTCCTTCGGCGCTGCGCACGTTCTTTGTGTCCGGCATGGGCACTGCATTGGAGTTTTATGACTTCGTGATTTATGGCGTGGCTGCTGCGCTGGTATTTCCCCAGGTGTTTTTCCCCGACCTGGACCGGCTGACCGCCACCCTGTTGGCCTTCGCCGCGTTTGGTGCTGGCTTCTTCGCCCGGCCATTGGGCGGCATGGTGTTTGGCCACTTCGGCGACAAACTCGGCCGCGAAAAAATGCTGGTCATCACCTTGCTGCTGATGGGCATGAGCACCCTGCTTATTGGTTGCCTGCCCAGCCACGCCAGCATCGGTGCGGCTGCGCCGGTATTGTTGGTGCTGCTGCGCCTGGTGCAAGGCTTCGCCGCCGGCGGCGAATGGGGCGGCGCGGCCTTGTTTGGCATCGAATCGGCGCCGGCCGGCAAGCGGGGGTTGTGGGGCAGTTTTACCAGTATGGGCATTGGTATAGGCGGTATTTTCGGCTCATTGGCCTTTGCCGTGGTGGGTTTGGCCTATGACGACAACCTCGTCGACTTCGCCTGGCGCATTCCGTTCTGGCTCGGCGGTGTGCTGGTACTTGTTGGGCTCTACGTGCGCGTGCAAAACAACGCGCAACGGCCCCTGTCAAAGAACCAGACCGTGCGCCTGCCGCTGCTCGCGGCAATAAGGTTGCGGCCGCGGCAAATGCTGCTGTGCACCGGCATTGCCTTTGGTTACGTAACCATCGCCTATATCGGCAGCACCTTCTTCCTCGCCTATGCCACCCAGCTCGGCTACGCCAGCACCCAGGCGCTGCTATTCGATATCAGCCTGTCGGTGGCCATCGTGATCAGCGCGCCGTTGTTCGCCACCCTTTCCGACCGCGTTGGCCGGCGCCGGGTGATGATTGCCGGGGCGATCTTTATGGCGGCAGGGTTCTTCGCCTTTTTCGCCTTGGTGGGCCAGCACAGCCTGCCACTGGCCTGCTCCGGTTATGTGCTGGTGGGCGCGTTGATGGGCGCGACGCAAGGGCCGATACCGGCGTTTTTGGCTGAGCAGTTTCCGCAGCATATGCGTTACTCGGGGATGTCCGCGGCCTACCAGATTGGCGCGGCGCTGGGGGGTGGCACAGCGTCGAGCGCCGCCACGGCCATTCTTATTGCCAGCGGCAATAATCCGCTGGGAGTGGCGGTATATGGCAGTGTGGCGCTGGCGATTGTGGCGCTGTGCTCTTATGGGCTTCGCGAGACGGCGCATATGTCGTTGGCGGAGTTGGATGGCAGTAATTAAGGTCGGCGTTTGTCACTCAAGTCTGGGTCCCTGCCTTCGCAGGGACGACGGAGGTTTTTTCATCGCTCACCGTCATCCCCGCGCAGGCGGGGATGCAGAATCCTGAAGCAAACCCTGCCCTCCAATCCACCAGTTGATGGACCGAGTCAGCGTACGCGTCGTTGGCCAAGTGGAACGCCAGTTTCTAATGCCTGCGTCCGCCACGAAAGTCTGGGTCCCTGCCTTCGCAGGGACGACGGAGGTTTTTTCATCGCTCACCGTCATTCCGCGCAGGCGGGGATGCAGAATCCTGAAGCAAACCCCGCCCTCCAATCCACCCGCGTCCGCCACGAAAGTCTGGGTCCCTGCCTTCGCAGGGACGACGGAGGTTTTTTCATCGCTCACCGTCATTCCGCGCAGGCGGGGATGCAGAATCCTGAAGCAAACCCTGCCCTCCAATCCACCCGCGTCCGCCACGAAAGTCTGGGTCCCTGCCTTCGCAGGGACGACGGAGGTTTTTCATCGTTCACCGTCATCCCCGCGTAGGCGGGGATCCAGAGTCCCGAAGCAAAGCCCAGCGCTCCAAAACCACCGCCCGCTCGCGATAGGTAATAATGCGCCCCACGCATCCCCTGCCAGAGTCGCCCTCCCATGTTCGAAATCCAGCCGCAAAACCCCGAAACCTACCGCCAGCAAACCCGCCGCAGCACCCTGGTCATTGCCGTGATCTTTATCGCCCTGGCCATGCTGCTTTCCAGCCTGGCGGTGATGCTGTTCGGCACCCCGGGCGGCGATAACTTCCGTTGGAATGCCGGCGGCGTGGCGCTGGCCGTGGTGGTGCTGGCGGCCCTGTTCAAACTCAAGCTGTGGTCGCAACCCTGGATGAGCGCGGCGGTATACGGCTGGCAACTCAAACGCGCGCTGATGAGCATCACCAATGTGATGCACCAGGTCGAGGCCGGGGTAAAAGCCCGGCAGCCCGAGGCCATGAAGCTGCTGCGTTTCTATCACCAGGGCATCACCCAGATGTACCAACTGGATGCCAACACCAGCTCTCTGAGCCAGATGACGCACGAAATTGATGCCCATAAAGAGGCGATGCTGGCCGAGGGCCTGGAAACCGACCAGTCACGCCTTCACCCTCAGTGGTTGGTAGCGGTAAAGGCGCTGCCGAGGGCAAAATAAGCCGCTTGTCTTGGCGTTAAAAATTTCTGAAACCATTTTTCGCACCCACAGCTCTCATCAGGTGCCAAGCCGTATTGCCAGCCCATTTAACGGGGCTTGGCCTGAAAGGACGCAGTATGACCACCCTCGCCCCCGACTCGCTGACCGCCGCCGTAGAGCGCTGCGCTGACGAACCGATCCATATCCCTGGCGGCATTCAGCCCCACGGCTTTCTGATCGTGGCGGGCGAGGCTGACCTCAAGGTGCAACAGGTCAGTGCCAACGTGCGCGACTGGCTGGGCCTTGAACCCGAGGGTCTGCTGGGCCTGGCACTCACGGAGCTGATTGGCGAACCCGAGTTGCCGGCACGGCTGGCCGGCTTGTCTGCTGAAGACCCCAATCCCTTCCATCTCGGCGACGTGCGTTTTACCCAGGGCAGCGCCGAGCAGGTATTTGCCCTGATGGGCCATCGCCACGACCAGCAACTGATTCTCGAATTCGAGCGTGCCAGTAACCCTGGCGAGGCGTACGGCATTCTCTATCCGCTGATGCGCACCTTTGTTGCCGAGTTGCACGCAGCCAAAGACTTGCAGGCCATCTGCGAACTGGCCGTGAACGAGCTCAGCCGCATTACCGGCTTTGGCCGAGTGAAAGCCTACCGTTTCGATGATGCCGGCAACGGCGATGTGCTGGCTGAACATGCCGAGCCCGGCTACGCCAGTTACCTGGGTCATCAGTTCCCCGCCTCGGATATTCCGGCCCAGGCCCGCGCCCTGTATTGCAAAAACCTGATTCGCCTGATTCCCGATGCCAACTACGTGCCTGCGCCATTGGTGCCAGTGCTCAACCCGGTGAGCCAGCAGCCGCTGGACCTGGGCTTTGCCTCGCTGCGCAGTGTGTCGCCGGTGCACCTGCACTACATGCGTAATATGGGCACGCTGGCTTCGATGTCAGTGTCCATTGTGGTACGCGACCGGCTCTGGGGCTTGATTTCCTGCCACGACCACCAGCCCCGTCACCTCAGTCACAAAACCCGCACCACCTGCGAGTTGCTGGCACGCATTCTGGCCCTGCAGATCGATGCCACCGAGGCCGGGTTGCAAGCGCAGCGCAAGCTGGAGCTGCGTCACCTCACTGTGCGCCTGCTGGCCGGCATGGCCGACTACGACAGCGTGACCGAAGGTTTTAAAAACCTGCCCGAGGTGGTGCTGGCCTTTGCCCAGGCTCAGGGCGCCGCCGTGGTGACCGCCGACACCTGCGTGCGGGTCGGCGATGCGCCCGAAGATGCCCAGGTGCTGGAACTGGCCAATTGGCTCGGCAACCAGACTAACGGCCCGCTTTTTACCAGCGACAACCTCAGCCGCGACGTGCCCCACCTGCCGGAACTCGCCGCCCACAGCGCCGGCGTAATGGCGGTGTCGATTTCCAAACTGCATGCCCACTACCTCATCTGGTTCCGTCATGAGCGGGTTAAAACCGTGAACTGGGCCGGCCAGCCGAAAAAAGAACTCGACCAGGTCAGCGGCGCTCTGTCGCCGCGCAACAGTTTTGACACTTGGCGCGAAGTGGTCCGCGGCCACAGCGCGCCGTGGGACACCGCCGAATGTGAAGGCGCGCTGGAGCTGCGCAACGCGGTGCTCGGTATCGTGCTGCGCAAGGCCGAGGAGATGGCGCAACTGGCGGGCGAGCTGCGCGAGAGCAATAAAGAGCTCGAATCGTTTTCCTACAGCGTTTCCCACGATTTGCGCGCCCCGCTGCGCCATATCGCCGGCTACACCGAATTACTCGGCGAACTGGAAGGCCAACAACTGAGCGAGCGCGGCAAGCGATTCCTGATGAACATCAGTGAGGCCGCACGGTTTGCCGGCGTGCTGGTGGATAATTTGCTGAGCTTTTCGCAGATGGGGCGCGCGGCGCTGCATGTGTCCGATGTCGACCTCGGCGCGCTGGTGGCCTCCATCCGCGAAGAAATGCGCCCGGACTACGATCAGCGCGACGTCGAATGGCGCGTGGCGCCACTGCCAGTTGTGGTGGCGGATGCCTCGTTTATTCATTTGGTGCTGCGCAACCTGGTCAGCAACGCGCTCAAATACACCAGCCGCCGCGAACACGCCATTATCGAAATGGGCGCGCACCAGGATGCCGACGAAACCGTCTTTTTTGTTCGCGACAACGGCGTAGGCTTCGACATGCAGTACGCCAGCAAACTGTTCGGCGTTTTCCAACGCCTGCACCGCATGGAAGAGTTCGAAGGCACCGGCATTGGCCTGGCCACTGTGCGACGCATAATCGAACGCCATGGCGGCCGGGTATGGGCCGATGGTCGGATCGACCAGGGCGCTACGTTTTTCTTCGCCCTACCCCGTTTGACATACACCACTCCACTTGAAGACCGGAACACCTAAATGCTCAAACCCATCCTTCTCGTTGAAGACAACCCCAACGACCTGGAACTGACCCTGGTGGCGCTTGAGCGCAGCCAACTGGCCAACGACGTCGTGATCAAACGCGACGGCGCCGAGGCCCTGGATTACCTGCTGCGCCGTGGCGAGCACGCCGACCGCGCCGATGGCAACCCGGCCGTGCTGCTGCTGGATTTGAAACTGCCGAAAGTCGACGGCCTGGAAGTACTCAAGACCGTGCGCGAAACCCCGGCACTGCGCAGCATTCCGGTGGTGATGCTGACCTCCTCGCGCGAGGAACCCGACCTTACACGCGCCTATGAAATGGGCGTGAACGCCTACGTGGTCAAGCCAGTCGAATTCAAGGACTTCGTCGCCGCCATTTCTGATCTCGGCATCTTCTGGGCCGTACTCAATGAGCCGCCACCTGGCTCGCTGCGCCTCAAACGCACGCGCAAAAACGACGACACGCACGACTGACAGACTCGCCGACAGGAAGGTTAATGCCCGCGTCAAATCACATCAGCCTGCTGCTTATCGAGGACAGCCCGCACGATGCCGAGCTCGCCCAACTGGCGCTGGAGCGCGCCGGTTACCAGCTCGATGTCGAATTGGTCTACGACCACTACGGCGTGGTGGAAGCCCTGCAACGGCGCGAGTTCGACCTGATACTGGCCGACTTCGTGCTGCCGGGTTTCTCGGGCGGTCTGGCCTTGCAGGAAGCGCAACGCCTGGCGCCGAAAACCCCGTTTATCTTTCTGTCCGGCATCTACGGCGAAGAAAACGCCGTCAATATGATGCGTGCCGGCGCCGTTGATTATGTACTCAAGCAAAACCTGTCGCTGCTGCCCAAAGCGGTCAACCGGGCCATGGCCGAAGTCAACGAGCGGCGCCGTCGCCAGCAAGCCGAGCAGGCCCTGCAGGAAATCGGCGCGCGCGCGCGTCTGGCCGTGGAAGCGGCGGGCCTGGGCATGTGGGACTACGAGCCGGCGAGCGGCCAACTGCGCTGCGACCAACGCTACCGCGCCATGTGCGGCCTGGACGGCGATGAAGCCCTGGACATGAGCGTGTTCGAGCGCCTCTGCCACCGCGACGACTTGCCTGTACTGCGCGCCAGCATCGAAGCCGTCACCCACGACCCCAGCCACCCCGATTTCGCCACGCCTTACCGCATCACCTTGCCCGACGGTCGTGAACGTTGGCTGGAAATGCGCGGCCAGGCGTTTTTCGACCAGGGCCGTTGCACCCGGTTTGTCGGCGTGGTGATGGACATTACCGAGCAACGCGCCGCCACCGAAGCGTTGAAACAGATGAACGAAACCCTGGGCGAGCGCGTACAGGAACGCACGCGCGAGCGCGACCGCACCTGGGAGTTGTCGCGCGACTTGCTCGCCGTCACCGGTTTCGATTCCACCACCCTGGCCGTAAACCCGGCGTGGTACAGCATTCTTGGCTGGAAACAGGACGACCTGCTCGGCCTGCCGCTGGTTGCCATCACCCACCCCGACGATGTGCGCAGCAGCCGCGTGGCCATGGCCACTGTGCGCCGCGGCCAGGTAGCCGACCGTTTCGTCAACCGCCTGCGCCACCGTGATGGCAGCTACCGCTGGATCGCCTGGAGCGCCGTGCCGGATGCCAGTCGCGCTTACGTGGCCGGCCGCGATATCAGCCAGGAAATCGCCAACATCGACAAACTGGCCGACGCCAACACCGCTTTGCGCAAGCAGATTCAGGAGCGCGAAAACGTCGAAGCCACGCTACGGCAGATGCAGCGCCTTGAAGCCGTGGGCCAACTCACGGCCGGGGTGGCCCACGATTTCAACAACCTGCTGACGGTGATTCTCACCAGCACCATGTTTTTGCAGCGCGACCTGGAACGCGGCAATGTGCCGGCCGAAACCAGCCTGCGGCGGGTAAACCATATCCGCACCGCCGGCGAGCGCGGCGCCACCCTCACCGCCCAACTGCTGGCCTTCGCCCGTCGTCAGCAACTGGCACCCGCGCCGCTGAACCTCAACGAAACCCTCGACAACCTGCACACCCTGCTCAAGAGCACCCTGGGCGGGCGCATCAGCGTGGCCATTCAAGCGCAGGCCGATCTCTGGCACGCGCTGGTCGACCCCACGCAGATCGACATGATCATCCTCAACCTGGCCATCAATGCCCGCGATGCCATGAAAGATGGCGGCCAACTGGTGCTGGCCACTGCCAACGTCAGCATCAGCCAGCCGGCACAAAGCGCCGAAGAGCCGGGCCCCGGCGATTACGTCATGCTCTCGGTGTCCGACACCGGTACCGGCATGAGCGCCGAAGTGCTGCAAAAAGCCTTCGAACCCTTCTTCACCACCAAGGAAGTGGGCAAAGGCTCGGGCCTGGGGTTGGCACAGGTGTTCGGCTTTGCCAAGCAGTCCGGCGGCGGCGCGCGGATATTTACCGAAGTTGGCGTGGGCACCACCGTGCAGGTGTACCTGCCACGTACCGAGCCCAAGCCCGAAAATGGCAGCAACGATACCAGCGACCACGACAACGAACTGCTCAGCGGCGACTACCGCATTCTGCTGGTGGACGATGACGCCGCCGTACGCGACGTAACCGCGCAAATGTTGCAGCGCCTCGGGTTCCAAGTAGTAGAAGCAGACTCCGGCGCCCGTGCCCTGCAACTGCTGGCCACACTGGAAGTGGACCTGCTGCTGGCTGACTTCGCCATGCCCGGCATGAATGGCGGCGAACTGGCGCGGGTGGTGGCGGTGCAGCAGCCGCAACTGCCCATCGTATTTATAAGCGGCTACGCCGAACTTGACTCGGTCGGTCTGGGCGACAGCCCGGTGATTCAAAAACCCTTTACCGAGGAACAGCTGGTGCGCAAACTCCTGCAAGCCCTGCGGGCGGTAGTTCCCAAAGCGGCGCCCAAACATGGATAGCCTGCGCGCACGCTTGCGCCGAATGGGCGCCGACCTGCACCAACAGGTCGACGACGCCTACTCGCAACTGGGCCTGGAAACCGCAGAAGGGTACCGCCATTTTCTCCAAGCCCACGCCGCCGCTCTGTTCAGCCTGGAGCCTTGCCTGGAGCAGAGCGGCGTGGCCGAGCTGCTCGAAGACTGGCCCGAACGCCGTCGCAGCGAGGCCTTGCGCGCCGACTTGCAGGCCATGAACTGCGAGCCTTGCACATCCTTGGCCATGGCGCCGAACGCCAGCGCGGCGTGGTGCTGGGGCGCGTTGTACGTACTGGAAGGCTCACGCCTGGGCGGCAAACTGCTGGCCCGCCAACTGCAAGCCGCTCAACCCGGCGCGCCAATGCGCTACCTCGACCACGCCGCCGACCAAAGCCTGTGGCCACGCTTTTTACAGCGCCTAGAAAGCCAAGCCCAGGGCAGTGACGAAGGCGAATTGAAGCGTGGGGTTGAGGAGGCGTTCGGGGTGTTTATTCGCGCGGCGCAGGGGCAAATGGCTGGGGTTGTTTGACCCAACAAGCTTCGCGACGCCGAGTTCGCCAAGCACGCCAGCTACGCCAAAAAGCATCGCGTTTGATCTACCCGAATTGCTCGAGCATTTCGCTCAATCGGTCGATGGTGAACGGTTTGCGCAGCACCGTGGCACCGCTGCCGACGGCGGCTTGCAGTTGAGCGCTGTCGGAAAAGCCGCTGATAAATATCAGGGGCAAGTCGGGGTGTTTTTCCTTTAGCAGTTTGGCGACTTCAGCACCGTTCAGGTGGGGCATTGCGAAGTCGAGCAGCACGATATCCGGCAGTTGCACGTCTATCAGCTTCAGCCCCGCCAGGCCGCTTTCCGCTTCGCGTACCTGGTGGCCGAGCACTTCCAGCATATCGCTCACCACTCGGCGGACGTCGTGGTCGTCGTCAATCAGCATCACCCGCTTTCCGTTTTGCTGCAGCGCGGGGGGAACGGCAATGGCCAGGTGTTCAGCGTGTTCGCCTTCCTGGGTATAGGGAATGCTAAGAAACACTTGCGTGCCGGCCCCTGGCGCCGATACCAGCTGCACCCAGCCATTGGATTGCTCGACGATGCTTTGCACCTGCGCCAGCCCCAGCCCGGTACCGGCGCCGATACCTTTGGTGGAGAAAAAGGCGTTGAAGGCTTTCAAGCGCACTTCTTCGCTCATGCCCACCCCGGTGTCGGCAATGCACACCTGCATCAGGCCATGGGGCGCGCCCTCAGCCGGCTGCGGGTGATGTTGAGTGGTGATATTCAAGGTGCCGCCGGTGGGCATGGCGTCGCGGGCATTGAGGGCCAGGTTGAGGATGGCCAGCTCAAGCTGTGTGGGGTCGCTAAGCACCAACTGGTCGCTGGGTTCCAGGTTGAGCTTGATGCGCACCGTGGTGCCGATGGTGCGCACCAGCAGATCGGTCATGTCGCGAATCACGGTATTGACGCGCAGCGGTTGCAGTTCCAGCTTCTGCGAGCGGGAAAAGGCCAGCAATTGCGCAGTGAGCTTGGCGCCACGGTCGGCGGCTTTCAGACCCGCTTCGGTCCATTTCACCACTTTTTCAGAGTTGGGCCGGCGGGCGATCAGGTCCAGGCTGCCTTTGATGCCTTGCAGCAGGTTGTTGAAGTCGTGTGCCAGGCCGCCGGTGAGCTGGCCTACCGCTTCCATTTTCTGCGCCTGGCTTAACCGGGCTTCGAGCAGACGCTGTTCGGTGAGGTCGGTCACCACGCCACAGATAATGGGCTCTTCGCTGCTGTCCAGGGCCAGGGCGCGGAAGGACAGGTAGGCGGGAAACAGCTGGTCGTCTTCGGAGCGCAGGTCGAATTCGGCGCGCACCGCTTCCTCGGCGCTGTCGGCCAGGAACTGACGAAAGCGTTCGCGCTCGGCGGTGGCGATAAATTCGCTGAAATCGCGGGCCACCACACGCTCCAGTGGCCGGTGCACGATTTCACCCAGGCGCTCGTTGCCGTAGAGCACAAAACCGTCGAGCGACAAGGTAACGGCGCCCTCCTGCATCTGCTCGATCAGCGTGCGGTAAGGGCGGTCGGCGCTTTCCAGGGTGTAGACACTGACGCCCTCCCCGGTTTCGATAAACAGCGCGTCCACCGCGCCGGTGCGAATCGCTTCAAGGGTTTCGTCGGCCTCACGAAGCTTCTCAGTGAGTGCCTGAATATATTGCTCGTCGGTTAATCCGGGTGCGCGTTCGATCATAAGCGGGCCCTCACTCGATACCCAGTGCGCTTCGCAACGTCGCGGTGTCGGACAGGTCTCCGATCAGCAACCGCGTGGGCAAGGGTTTGAGTTTCATCAGTGTGGGCACCGCAATAATTTGCGCATCGCGCGCGGCGCCCGGGTTCTGATAGATGTCGATGACTTCCAGCGTATAGGCGCCGGCCATCTCGCTATCGCACAGGCTGCGCAGGTTCTGTATGGCCCGGGTAGAACGAGTGGTATTGCCGGATACATACAAACGCAGCTCACATATCTCCACTGGGGTGCTTCCACCGTCGGCTGACGGTGTGGATGACTGTTGCGTTTCGGGCGGCAGGTGGCTCAATTGTTTGGCTCTGGGCGAATATCCAGCCCGACCAGTACTTTGTCGGTGTTGGATAAATCGCCAATTATTTTCACCAGCGGCGTAGGCAGGTGCCGCACCAAGGTCGGTAAGGCGAGTATCTGATCGCCTGCCGCCAGTTGAGGAGTTACGCGCAAATCAATCACTTCAATGCTGTACACCCCAGCGAGGTATTCCTCACAAATGCGCTGCAAATTACGCAGTGCGGTGACGGATTTTGGAGTTTGCCCGGCGATGTATAACCGCAGGGCGTAATGGCCAGGCTGGCCAATGGCACTCGGGTTGATCGGTTGCGCATCGGGGTTGGGCGTATCGGTGACGGTCATTCGGCTACTCCTCGTGCCAGGGCCAATTGCTGACGAATGTCGTCGTCACTTTGCAATTGGCGGCTCTCATCAACGTCCAGCAGCGACTCTTCCTGCTCCTGGGCGTCCAATGCGGCGCGCATTTCGGCGATCTTGCGTTCCAGTTCGTTGCGGTTTTTCTGCTTCTCGCGCTTGCGCTGCTCGATCAGTTGCTTGCGTAGCACGGCTTCACTGCGTTCGCGTGCTTCCTGGTTCAAGCGGGCAGAACCGGTGAGCACGCCGTGGGGGCCGATGTAGGGTGAGACCAACGTGATGCCGCGTTGATCGATGTGGTATTCGCGCACCTGGTTTGAGTGCCCCATGCCACGGGCCTTGAGCACATACAGCAGACGGTTGTATTCGCCGTCAGCCTCGACACTGGACAGCGAAACCCAGGTATCCATCAATGAAGAAATGGCCCGGTCCAGCTCCCCACGAATGGTTTTTGCATCGCTGAGGCTGGTGAACACGGCGGTAATGTTGCGCTGTTTCAACAAGTCGACCAGGCGCAGCAAGGTGGCATGCACTTCCGATTGCGGACCGTGGAAGGCCGAGATCGGGTCGATGATGACGGTGTGCGGTTGGAACTCGGTGATTTCCCGGTACATGCGCGCCAAGTGCACTTCCAGGCCGTAGAGGCTCGGGCGCGCCGACTCCACTCGCAGAAGATCCTGGTCGATATAGCCTTTAAGTTTGAGGCCCACCGAACCGAGGTTGCGCAACAGCTGGCTCTCGGCTTCTTCAAAAGAGAACATCAGGCAGCGCTCGCCACGCTGGCAGGTTGCCTGGACAAAACTGGCGGCAAACGTGGTTTTACCGGTGCCCGCCAACCCCGAGACCAGCACACTGGAACCTCGGTAATAGCCGCCCTTGTCGAGCATGCGGTCGAGGCCAATGATGCCGGTCGGCACAATGTCTTCCAGTGCCTGATGGTCAAGCCCAGCGGCGGTGATGGGCATCACCGTGAGCCCTTGCTCGTCGATAAAGAAGGGGTATTCGTTGGTGCCGTGGGACGAGCCGCGGTACTTGATAACCCGCAGCCGGCGGGTCGTGATCTGGTCGGCCACACGGTTGTCCAGCAGGATCACGCAATCGGACACGTATTCCTCAATGCCAAAGCGGGTCAGCAGGCCTTCGCCGCGCTCGCCTGTCACCACGGCCGTCACGCCGCGTTCTTTCAGCCAGTAGAACAACCGCCGCAATTCGGCGCGCAGCACGGCGGCATCCTTGAAGCTGGAGAAGAGCGCTTCGATGGTGTCGAGCACCACGCGCTTGGCGCCAATGCTGTCGATTGCATAGCCCAGTCGCACAAACAGACCTTCGAGGTCGTACTCGCCGGTCTCTTCGATTTCGCTGCTATCGACATACACGTGGTCAATGGCCAGCAGCTTCTGGTCCACCAGAGCTTGCAGGTTGTAGTCCAGGGAGCCGACGTTTTCGATCAGGTCCTGGGTGCGTTCTTCAAAGCTCATGAACACGCCGGGCTCACCGTGCTGGGTGGCGCCGTTAACCAGAAAACTCATGCCGAACAGGGTTTTGCCGCAGCCGGCAAAGCCACAAATAAGGGTGGGCCGCCCCTGCGGCAGGCCGCCCAACGTAATTTCGTCGAAACCGGTAATACCGGTGGCCACTTTCTTCAGTGTGGCGGTTTGCGCAGTGGCAGATGGCGTCTCGGCCAATTCAGGTCACCTTTGGCAATATGAGTGATGGTTGCAGCCGTCTGGCTTGCAGCCCCTAAGCTCTGGGACTGCAAGGTTTTGAAAAAGGTCATTTTTTCATAGCGCTTTGATGGCATTGGATAACGACTGGCCAATGCTCGGTCTCCGTTTACAAAGCGCTAATGCCGGTGAAATCGTAAGGATTTTCCAGATCAGTCCGGACGCTTCGTTCGAACCGTCCGGCTGCACTGCGTGGCGTTCGCGAGCTCTACTGCGCCGCACGAATCAAGGACGTATTCCTCCCCTCCCCCTTGGCTCGACGCCGCCAACCTGGCGGCGATTATTTGCGCCCAGCGCCGAGGTTTGCATGCCGAACGAACAAGCCCTTCTTTCCCCTTCATTTCTTATGACATGCCAGCGGCAATGCTCCGCCGCCAGGGAGGTACACGCATGACGCCTGTGCCAATCAGCCCCTGGTTCGACCTCTTACAGCAAGACTGCGCTCACACGCCGGGCACTCAGCTGTTTTTTATCCTTGACCAGGCCTGCTGCCCCGTTCCGCTGTGGCGCAACATCACCAGCGTGATTTCCCCGCAGGCCGTTCACTCGTTGTTTACGGGTTTACCTGAAGCCCACCTGATCGACCTGGCACCCTTGTTGATTGAGGTCGACCTGAACGAGCCCCTGCAGCGGCTTTGGTTCGAAAACCTGCTTACCACGGTGGACCCCCGTTCAGGCGTGCTCGCCCTGCATTCACCCTGGCCTTTTCGCGACCTGTGCCAATTTTTCGGGCACTGCATGGAGGCTCGTTTCGGCGGTGCTGTCGGGCTCTTTCGCTACTACGACCCGCGAATTTTCCCCCCACTGATGCGCGATGTGCTTGAACCCGAACAACGGCAACGGCTACTGCGGCCCGCTATCAGCTGGTGCTGGCTTGACCGCGATGGCATGCCGCAACGCCTGGCAGGTCTGGCCGAGCCGCCAGAGTTCGTGGACAAGCAGGACCCGTTCGAACTTACTGACCCGCAGTTGGAAACCCTGGGCTGCGTGGCTGACGCCACTGCCGCCTTGAGGACGTTCGTCGATGGGGTGCCCGATTGCGAGTCTGAACAGACCTTCCAACGCTGCTACGCCGCCATGCTGGAGGCCACGCGCATAGGGTTGATTGTTGACAGCCAGCGTCAGGCCTTCGCACTGGAGCAACTGAGCAAGGGAGAGCCGGTATGAACGCTGACACTCGGGGATTTGCCGGCGTTGTCGGCGCGGCAGTGGCCTGCGTGCTAAGCGCGTTTTTTTGTAAAACGGCCCAGGCTGGCGCGCTGTATGGCATCAACCATACGCATTGGGCAATCAACCGCTTTAGCGTGGATGGGCAACCGGCCTATGACGTGGTCGGGCCGTATCAGCGCGGGGGCGGCGGATGGGGATATTCGCCGCCGGCGCGGTGGGTGCCGGGGATGACAGTGCGGGTGGATTGGGAGACGGGGGTGGCGTATGCCGATGACAATCCAGGATTCGCCGATTGGCCCAAATACTTGGAGTGGAAAAAGTGGCTGGACGCTCAAAAGCGTCACCTTAGCAAGCTAGTGCCGGTGCCGAACTACACCGGCCAGAAAGTATGCGGCCTGACCGTTCATTTTCTGCCCTGTGATGAACTTCAGGTCACCACGTCCTGCCTCGCCTACGGCAGCTCCGACTACCCGATAAAAACCGCGCTGCACCTGCCGGAGCCAACCTCATGCCCACAGTGACTCGCTCGCCGGTTTGGTATCCGCCGCAGTTTCCTGAGGGAGGCCGCCTGCCCAGGCGTGCCGCACAGGTCGAAAAAAACTATCGGATGCATGACCAAATGAAAGTCGACTACCACGATTCCTTGTGTATCGCGGCGGGCCGGCGCGTATTGAAACCCTGTTGTGAAACCGTGCACGTCAGTTTGTTTTTCGATGGTACCGGCAACAATCTTTTCAACGATCTCTACCGCTCTGCAGTGCCCCACCCCACCAATATTGCCCGGTTGTTTCGCGCCACCATCGGCAATGGCTATGCCGGCGGCGCAGCGGGCGCCAAAGGGCTCACTGACCCACCCGGCACCGGGCTTAACAACTACTTCAAGTACTACATGCCAGGCGTGGGCACGCCCTTTCCGGAAGTTGGTGATCTGGACTACACCGCCACAGGCTTGGCGTTTGCCCGGTACGGCGAAGAGCGGATCAATTGGGGGTTGCTGATGGTGCTGGATGCACTGCGCCAACTGCTGGAGCTGCCAAGGCTGGACGATGCCACGCTGTTGAGATCGGTTAGGGCCATGGGCGAAATAGCAGGTATGCAAGGCCGTACTCGGCGCCGTAACGAATTCAATCGTCAGTTGCATGCCATGGCGGCGCCCCTGCGTATCGCCCTCCGGCAGCCCTCGCAGGGAAGGCCCAAACTCGTGGGCCTTCGCTTGTATGTGTATGGGTTTTCACGCGGTGCCGCCGGGGCCCGGGCGTTTGTGAAGTGGCTGCACGAGTTGCTAAACCATGAAGACCCAACCCAGCCCGCGATTGTGCTCGATGGGCATCGCCTGCCGGTTCAGGTGCAATACCTGGGGCTGCTGGACACCGTGGCTTCCGTGGGGATAGCCGATCCGATACCAGGGGCCGATGGCCATATGAGCTGGGCGGACAACACGCAGCAACTCCCCGGCGGTAACGCTCTAGTCAAACGTTGTTTGCACCTGGTGTCAGCCCATGAGCAGCGATTGTGCTTCCCGTTGGACTCGATTCGCCGTGAAACGGGTGGGTATCCGGTTAACAGTCAGGAAGTGATTTATCCGGGCATGCACTCGGATATTGGCGGAGGGTATCCGCCTGGGGACCAAGGGAAAGCAGTCGGAGAGAGTGATGGACTGCTGCTTTCTCAAATCACCTTGCACGAGTTGTATTCGGACGCTTTTTCTAACGGCGCCCCCTTGAAAGTTCCAAAGGAAGCTATACCGAGTCGCTTAAGTCATGAGCTTTGGAGGACTATGGAGTTTGATATGACGGAATCATTTCGTGTTGCCAAAGCTTTGACGGACCGCTTCAACGCCTGGCGCCACGTAACGCTAGGTCTTCCCAAAGCGCTCGAACCCCTCCCACAAAGCGAAACCGAGCACTACCAACCCATCCTCGCCACCGACACGCTTGAGCAAGCACACAAACACCAACTCGGCTGGCTCACCGCCTGGCGTATCGACCGCTACGCCTTCGCCAGCCTGGAACAAACGCCGTTCTATCGTCGGGCATCCGATACCCACAGCGACCCCATAGCCCTGGCTCAAGCCAGGGAAGCGCGCAAGAACGCGCAGAAAAAGGTCGAGCAGGATCGTAAAAGCTATGCCTACGCGGCGCAGCGCGGGGTTGTCGAACCCAAAGTGCCAGACCCGGGCGTCAAGGATTTCGATCCAGACCTGGGCAAAACCCAACTGCGTGAAGCGGCTCTTGAATTCGGCAAAGATTTTCGCAACGCCAACCATCTGCGTTTTGTTGTCGATCGCCTGATACCCGCCTATATGCCGCCCATTAACGTGTACGAGGTGATCCATGTCGATGCCGGTGTTGAATGCCTGCATATGAAGGCGGCAGGTCGAGCGCGGGTCGGCCAGCTCTTTCCACCACCGTACGGCTTTTACAACCACATAGACGACAACCACCGCGGGCGGGTGGACGAAACGCTTAACGCCAACCAGCCAATAGGCCAGCTCCGCGCCTTGTTCGACGATCAGGTACACGACTCCCGTGCCTGGTTTTTCTACTCGTGGGGGCGCGAGCCTATGGGCAGTTACTTCCGTGAGCGAATGGTGTTTTTTGGCGAACCCAACCGGCGCGAGCTGGCAATAAACGATCAACAGCAGCGGGCATTACTGGCCGCTCACCTGCTGCCAGCACCACCGCCGGTTATGACACCCGAGCGGCTAGCCCAAATACAGGAAGAGTCGGAAGAGCGCTTTCGCCTCTATCGCGCCTCACTGGTGGAGGGTGCAAATGAATCCGCTTAACTGCCGGTGGATCTTCCGGGGTCCGATACGTAAGGGCGCTGTATCGTTATGGGCACTATGCACAGCAGCGCTAATGCTCTCATCAAATCCAGCAACCGCCGGGGCGCTCTATGGCATCAACCATACGCATTGGGCAATCAACCGCTTTAGCGCGGATGGGCAACCAACCTTCGATGTGATCGGCCCCTATCAACGTGGCGGCGGTGGATGGGGCTTCTCCGCGCCGACACGCTGGACGCCGGGGATGACTGTACGAGTGGATTGGGAAACGGGTGTGGCTTACCCAGATGGCTTTCCAGGTTATGCAGATGACGCCAAGTACGAGACGTGGGCAAAAAAGATTCGCATGCAAAAACGCCAACTTTCCAAACAAGTCTCCCTCCCCGACTACACCCACCAGAAAACCTGCGGCCTGACCGTGCATTTTCTGCCCTGCGACGACATCCAGGTCACCACCTCCTGCTACGCCTACGGGCACCCCGACTACCCCATCAAAACCCCGCTGCATTTGCCGGAGCCCACTGTCTGCCCCGGCACCGCCTCGCGCTGATTGCAAAAAAACACATGCAGATTGCATGCAGCACACAAGGCCACCATGCAGTTTGCAAATGCCACTCTGATATCAAACAAACGTAAATTATTGATTTACATAACATTATCACCAGAACAAAATCTGGCACGTCGGCTGCTCTGTTGTTTGCATCTCAAAAAACAAAATGGAGCGAAAGACCATGCAACTGGCGATCAACTATCTGTTTCAATCCTTCCCCGATCAGGAAGTAGCCGTTACTCCACGCCCGGACGGCACGCTGGTGTTGCGCCTGCAATGCGGTGAGCAACAGATCACCAAGGTGATCGCCAGTGAAGCGGTATTCAGCGAAGTGAAAATCAAGGATGTGGTGCGCGATATACAGCGCGATATGAAGCTGGCCTCGGGCGAGCTCTGCTGGAAAGGCGCCGGCGCGCAGTGGGTGTGGCAACGCCTGCCCACGTATGAAGGCCCGATTCATGTCACCAAAGCCAAGCGTCTTTCCCAGCGTCCGCTGGCGCATATGCGCCCGCATCTGAACGCTGCCATGTCGGCTTGAGCCTAACGCTCGACATCCCCGGTTTACCCTCCCAGCGACAAACTTGCCCGGCGCTTTGGCGCCGGGATTTTTTTGGCTGGCCGCCCCCTCGTTGGAGCACTCCCCATGCGCGCACTCACCTACCACGGCAGCCACAACGTTCAAGTCGATACCGTTGACGATCCCGTGATTCAGGAGCCGGACGATCTTATTTTGCGGGTCACCGCCACCGCCATTTGCGGTTCGGACCTGCACCTGTATCGCGGCAAGATTCCGCAGGTTAAACACGGCGACGTGTTTGGCCATGAGTTTATGGGCGTGGTCGAGGCCGTGGGCAGCGAGGTGACCGCAGTGGCGGTTGGCGACCGTGTGGTGGTGCCGTTTGTGATTGCCTGTGGCAGCTGCTTTTTCTGCGAGATGAACCTGCAGGCCGCTTGCGAAACCACCAACCCGGGACGCGGCGCCATTCTAAATAAAAAGCAGATTCCTTCGGGTGCGGCCCTGTTTGGCTACAGCCACCTGTATGGCGGCCTGCCCGGCGGCCAAGCGGAATTTGTGCGGGTGCCCAAGGCCAACGTTGGCCCGTTCAAGATCCCCGACGAGCTGGACGATGAGCGTGTGCTGTTTCTCTCCGACATCTTGCCCACCGGTTACCAGGCGGTAATCAATGCTGGCGTAAAGGCCGGTAGCACCCTGGCTATTTTTGGTGCCGGGCCCGTAGGCCTGATGGCGGCGGCGTGCGCCCGTATGCTTGGCGCAGATCAAATTTTCATGGTGGACCAGCACCCCTATCGCCTGGAGTACGCGCAGCGCACCTACGGCGTAATTCCAATCAATTTCAGCGAAGTGGATGACCCGGCAGAGGCCATCATCGAGCAGACCGTGGGTTCGCGTGGCGTAGACGCGGTGATCGACGCCGTCGGCTTCGAAGCTAAAGGCAGCACCACCGAAACCGTGCTCACTGCACTGAAACTTGAGGCCAGCAGTGGCGCCGCATTACGCCAGTGCATCGCCGCCGTACGCCGGGGCGGCACTGTGAGCGTGCCGGGTGTGTATGCCGGTTTTATTCACGGTTTTCTGTTTGGCGATGCGTTCGATAAAGGCATCACCTTCAAGATGGGCCAGACCCATGTACACGGGTTGTTGCCGACCTTGCTCGAACATATTCAGGCTGGCGAACTGCACCCGGAAATTATCATCAGCCACCGCTTGCGCCTTGCCGATGCCGCGGAGGGCTACAAGCTGTTCGACAAGGCCGACGATGAGTGCCGTAAAGTCATTCTGCGGCCCTGAGGTGCGCGCCTGTGGCCAACCTGCGTATCGCGACTTACAACATCAACGGTATCCAAAGCCGCCTCCCTGCCCTGCTCGATTGGCTGGAGCGCGAGGCGCCGGATATCGTCTGCCTGCAAGAGCTCAAGGCGGCCCACAACAAATTCCCTGCCAGCGCCATTCGCGAGGCGGGGTACGGGGTGGTATGGAAAGGCCAGCCTGCCTGGAATGGCGTGGCCATTCTGGCCAAAGGAATGGAACCGCTGCAGGTGCGCGATGAGTTGCCCGGCGATGCCCACGACACCCAGAGCCGCTATATAGAGGCCGCCGCCCATGGTGTGCTGGTGGGGTGTTTGTATCTGCCTAATGGCAACCCACAGCCGGGGCCCAAGTTCCAGTACAAGCTGGCCTGGTTCGAACGCTTGCTGAGTCATGCCCAAGGGCTGTACGACAGCGGCCACCCGGTGGTGCTGGCCGGTGATTACAACGTGGTGCCCACCGACTTCGATATCTACAACCCCAAGTCCTGGCTCAAGGACGCCTTGCTGCAACCCGAAAGCCGCGAGTGCTACCAGCGCCTGCTGGCCCAGGGTTGGACCGACGCCCTGCGGGCGCATTTCCCCGAGGAGCAGGTGTTTACCTTCTGGGACTATTTTCGCCAGCACTGGCAGCGCAACTCCGGGCTGCGCATTGATCACTTGTTGCTGAGCAAAGGGCTGAAGAAGAAGCTGGTGAATGCCGGGGTGGATCGCTGGGTACGCGATCAGGAACACGCCAGCGACCATGCGCCAACGTGGATTGAGCTCAAACCTGTGTAGCCGCTGCTTCGCGCCCCCCTGCGATCGCGCACCAATCACAGCGGCAGCGGCGGGTTCGAGCTCTACCTTTCACCGGGCTCAGCTTGCCTGTTTACGCCACTGCTGAATCTGCTCAAGCGTGGCCGTAGCGCCGCCACACACCACCACCAGCGGGCGCTGGAAATCGGCGGTCAGAGCCCTGTCTGCGCTGTACAGCATTGCCAGCGCGGCACCACAGGCCGGCTCCACCAGAACACGATGGTCGTGCAGAAACTGCTCGCAGGCTTGCAGCGCTTGCAAGTCGGTGACGGTCGCGCAGCGGATGGCGTGGGTTTGGGTGAGGGCAAAGGCATTTTTGCAAACGGCTTTGGCGCCGAGCGAGGTGGCAATGCTGGTGATGGCGGGCAACTCAATACGTTGGCCAGCGGCCACTGATTGCGCCAGCGAGTCGGCGCCGAGTGTTTCCACGGCCAGCACGGGCAACCGGCCCAGGCCATTGCGCTCAAGACCGGCGATCACGCCAGACAAAAGACCGCCGCCGCCGACCGCGACAATCACTGAATCGAAATCGACACCTGCGTTTACCACTTCATCGATCAGGCTGCCGTGGCCGGCCCACATATCGGCGTTGTCGAAGGGGTGGATAAACGCGGTGCTGTCGTCCAGCAGCGACTGTGCCCGTGCGTTGGCTTCCATCCACGACGCGCCGTGCACGATCACCTCGGCGCCTTCCTGCTCAATCAGCGCCTTGGCGCGTGCCGTGGTGGTTTCCGGCACCACCACGGTAACGGGGATATTCAGCTGGCGGCCGGCATAGGCCGCAGCGATGCCGGCGTTACCGCCCGAGGAGGACACAAAGCGGGTTTTGCCCTGGGCCGCGTAGGCTTCGCACACCGCGCCAATACCACGAATCTTGAACGAACCGACCGGTTGCAAGGCCTCCATTTTGAGCCACACGGTTTTACCGGTGTGCAGGCTGAGGGGACGCGATTGCAGCAAGGGGGTTGGGAGATGCAGCGGCATGAATAACCTCGGACAAAGAAACAAGGGCCGCAGGATAACTGCCCCGCGTGCGTAGGGCGAATATCCGCATCGCGGATATCCGCCGTCTCGCGCCTAAGCATTTCCGAACCCGCGGATATCGCCTGAAGCGATGTTCGCCCTCCCTCGAAACTGACATTCCGGTCATTTAGCCGTCACCCTCACGACCGCCTTGTTCGGTTATAACGGCAGGCTAGCTTTTCCCTATTTCCCGTCCTGGCGTTTCGGCATGCGCACTCGCAGCAAACTTGTAGTTTTCGTTCTGGCCCTGGTGGTAATCGCCGTGGCGGCAAAGAGCTTTATGCCAAAAACGGCGGCGGGCAAAACTGCTGGCCCAGTGGGCATTCCCGTGCATGTAGTGGCGGTCAAACAGCAGGATGTGCCGCGCTTTATCAGTGGCATCGGCACCGTGCTGTCGCTGCACAGCGTGGTGGTGCGTCCGCAAATCGATGGCGTACTGACCCAGCTGCTGGTCAAGGAGGGCCAATGGGTGAAAGCCGGCGACCTGATGGCGCAGATCGATGACCGCGCCATTCGCGCCAGCCTCGACCAGGCCAAGGCGCAACTAGGCCAGGCGCAGGCCCAGTTGCACGTGGCCGAGGTCGACCTCAAGCGCTACAAAGTGCTGAGCGTGGACGATGGCGTGTCCAAGCAAACCCTCGACCAGCAGCAAGCCCTGTACGACCAGCTCAAGGCCACGGTGCAAGGCAACCAGGCCTCGATTGCCGCCGCGCAGGTGCAGCTGTCCTATACCCAGATCCGCTCGCCGGTGGCCGGCCGCGTGGGGATTCGCACCGTCGACCCCGGCAATTTTTTGCGGGTCAGCGATGCCCAGGGCCTGTTCAGCGTGACGCAGATGGACCCGATTGCCGTGGAGTTCTCCCTGCCGCAAAACCTGCTACCGACCTTGCAGCAATTGCTTAATGCGCCCGCTCCAGCGCTGGTCAATGCCTACCTCAGTGATCATGAACAAAGCGGCAGCTTGCTGGCCCAGGGGCAATTGCGCCTGATCGACAACCAGGTCAGCGCCACCACCGGCACGCTACGGGCCAAGGCCGAGTTTGCCAATGCCGCGCAAACGCTGTGGCCGGGCCAACTGGTGACGGTGAAGGTGCAAACGGCCATCGACAAGGACGCCCTGGTCGTACCGCCGCAAGTGGTGCAGCGTGGGCTGGAGCAGTATTTCGTGTACCGGGTAAACGGCGACGCGGTGCAAAGCGTGCCGGTGAAACTGCTGTATCAGGACAGCGAGCTGAACATTATCCAGGGCGTGCAGCCGGCGGATATACAAGCCGGCACGGTACTGGTTCGCGATGGCCAGTCGCGGTTGAAACCCGGCGCGAAAATCGAAGTGCTGAGTGACGAACCCACCACCACACCGGTGCAGCCATGAAGGGCCGTGGCTCGGTGTCGGCCTGGTGTGTCGACCACCCTGTCGCCACCTTGCTGCTGACCTTTGCCCTGGTGTTGCTTGGCGCCATTGCCTTTCCCCGCTTGCCGCTGGCACCGCTGCCGGAGGCCGAATTCCCGACCATTCAGGTGAGCGCGCAGTTGCCCGGTGCCAGCCCGGACACCATGGCTTCGTCTGTGGCCACGCCTCTGGAGGTGCAGTTCAGCGCCATCCCCGGCATGACCCAGATGACCTCTACCAGCGCCCTGGGCTCAACCACCCTGATTCTGCAATTCACCCTGGACAAGAGCATCGACGCCGCCGCCCAGGAAGTGCAGGCAGCCATCAACACGGCCGCCGGCAAACTGCCGCAAGACATGCCCAGCCTGCCCACCTGGCGCAAGGTGAACCCGGCTGACAGCCCGGTGCTTATCCTGACCGTCAGCTCCAACCAGATGCCCGGCACCGAACTCAGCGACCAGGCCGAAACCATCCTCGCCCGCCAGCTCAGCCAGATCGATGGCGTGGGCCTGATCAATATCACCGGCCAGCAGCGCCCGGCCATTCGCGTGCAGGCCTCACCCGACAAGCTTGCGGCCCTGGGCCTTACCCTGGCCGATCTGCGCACGGCGTTGCAGCAAACCAGCCTTAACCTGGCCAAGGGTGCGCTGTATGGGCAGTCGAGCATCTCTACCATCTCCACCAACGACCAGCTGTTCCACCCCGAGGAATACGGCCAGCTGATCGTTTCGTACAAGGACGGCGCGCCGGTGCGCCTGCACGATGTAGCGCGGGTGGTCGATGGCTCGGAAAACGCCTATGTGCAGGCCTGGTCCAATGATCAGCCGGGGCTCAACCTGGTGATTTTCCGCCAGCCCGGCGCCAACATTGTGGAAACCGTGGACCGCATCCAGTCCGAGCTGCCGCGCTTGCAGGCCATGCTCTCGGCCTCAGTGAACGTGTCGGTGCTCAACGACCGTACGCAAACCATCCGCGCCTCCTTGCATGAGGTGGAAATCACCCTGCTGATTGCGGTGTGTCTGGTGGTGGCGGTGATGGCGCTGTTTCTGCGGCAGTGGTCGGCCACGCTGATCGTCACCAGCGTGCTGGCAGTGTCGATCATCGCCAGCTTTGCCTTGATGTATGTGATGGGTTTTAGCCTCAATAACCTCACACTGGTGGCCATCGTGGTGGCCGTGGGCTTTGTGGTGGACGATGCCATTGTGGTGGTGGAGAACATCCACCGGCACCTGGAGGCCGGCGACGGCATGCGAGAGGCGGCCATCAAGGGCGCTGGCGAAATCGGCTTTACCGTGGTGTCCATCAGCTTCTCGCTGATAGCGGCCTTTATTCCGCTGCTGTTTATGGGCGGTGTGGTCGGCCGGCTGTTCAAGGAATTCGCCCTGACCGCCACCTCGACCATTCTGATTTCAGTGGTGGTTTCCCTCACCCTGGCGCCTACGCTGGCGGCCATGGTTATGCGCGTGCAGCACCACGGCGGCGAGCCGCGCAAAGGGTTTGGCGATTGGCTGCTGGCCCGTTACGACCACGGCCTGCGCCGGGCGCTGAACCATCAGCGCCTGATGCTCGGCCTGTTCTGCGCCAGCCTGGCCCTGGCGATTGTTGGCTACGTGTTTATTCCCAAGGGTTTTTTCCCGGTGCAGGACACCGGCTTCGTGCTCGGCACCACCGAGGCAGCAGCGGATATTTCGTACCCCGATATGCTGGCCAAGCACCAGGAGCTGGCCAGGATCGTCGCGGCCGACCCGGCCGTAAGTGTGTTCTCCCATGCGGTGGGCGTAACCGGCAGCAACCAGACCATCGCCAACGGCCGCTTCTGGATCACCCTCAAACCGCGGGGTGACCGCGACGTGACAGCCAGCGAATTTATCGACCGCATTCGCCCGAAACTGATGACCGTGCCGGGCATTGTGCTGTACCTGCGCGCCGGGCAGGACATCAACCTCAGCGCCGGCCCCAGCCGCAGCCAGTACCAGTACACACTGAAAAGCAACGATGGCCCGAGCCTCAATCTGTGGACCCAGCGCCTGACCGAAAAGCTGCGCGGCAACCCGGCCTTTCGCGATATGTCCAACGACCTGCAACTGGGCGGCAGCATCACCCATATCAGTATCGACCGCAGCGCCGCCGCCCGGTTTGGCCTGACCACCAGCGACGTCGACCAGGCGTTGTATGACGCCTTCGGCCAGCGGCAGATCAGCGAATTCCAGACCGAGACCAACCAGTACAAGGTGATTCTCGAGCTTAACGAGCAACAGCGCGGCAAGGCCGAAAGCCTGAATTTCTTTTACCTGCGCTCGCCGCTGACCAACGAGATGGTGCCGCTATCGGCGCTGGCCAAGGTGGATGCCCCCACCAGCGGGCCGCTGTCCATTGCCCATGACGGCATGTTCCCGGCAGCCAACCTGTCCTTCAACCTGGCACCGGGCGTGGCCCTGGGCGATGCGGTACGCGAGCTGAATCAGGCCAAGCTGGATATCGGCATGCCGGCGGAAATCACCGGCAACTTCCAGGGCGCGGCGCAGGCGTTTCAGAGTTCCCTGGCCAGCCAGCCGTGGCTGATTCTGGCGGCGCTGGTGGCGGTGTACATCATTCTGGGTGTGCTCTATGAGAGCTTTGTGCACCCGCTGACCATCATTTCCACCCTACCCTCGGCCGGGCTGGGGGCGTTGATCATGCTGTGGCTGTGCGGCCAGGATTTTTCGATCATGGCGCTCATCGGCCTGGTGCTGCTGATTGGTATCGTCAAGAAGAACGGCATTCTGATGATCGACTTCGCCCTCGAAGCCCAGCGCGAACGCGGGCTTTCCCCCGAAGAGGCGATTTACCAGGCCTGTATCACAAGGTTCCGCCCGATCATCATGACCACCCTCGCCGCCCTGCTCGGCGCCCTGCCCCTGATGCTGGGTTTTGGCGCCGGCGCCGAGCTGCGCCAGCCGCTGGGTATCGCTGTGGTTGGGGGCTTGCTGGTGAGCCAGGCGCTGACGCTGTTCACCACGCCGGTCATATACTTGGCGCTTGAGCGGTGGTTCCACCAACGCCAGAGCGCGTTGCAAGCCGCCACCGAGCATAGAGCGTGAAAAACCGAGACTGGCCATGCGCATTCTGATTATCGAAGACGAAGAAAAAACCGCCGACTACCTGCACCGTGGCCTCACCGAACAAGGCTATGCCGTGGACGTGGCCCGTGACGGCATCGAAGGCCTGCACCTGGCGCTGGAAAACGAGTACGCGGTGATCGTGCTGGATGTAATGCTGCCGGGCCTCGATGGGTTTGGCGTACTGCGCGCGCTGCGGGCACGCAAGCAAACCCCGGTGATCATGCTCACCGCCCGTGAGCGCGTGGAAGACCGCATTCGCGGCCTGCGTGAAGGCGCTGATGATTACCTGGGCAAACCCTTTTCCTTTCTTGAGCTGGTGGCCCGCCTGCAAGCCCTGACCCGTCGCAGTGGCAGCGGCCATGAACCGGTGCAAATCAGCATCGCCGATCTGGCCGTGGACCTGATCAGCCGCAAGGCGACCCGCAGCGGCCAGCGCCTGGACCTGACCGCCAAGGAATTTTCCCTGCTCAGTGCCCTGGCCCGTCACCAGGGCGAAATCCTGTCGAAAACCGCCCTGGCAGAAATGGTCTGGGACGTGAATTTCGACAGCGACGCCAATGTGGTGGAAGTGGCCATCAAGCGGCTGCGCGCCAAGCTCGACGGCCCCTTTCCCGGCAAGTTGCTGCACACCATTCGCGGCATGGGCTATGTGCTGGAGAGCCGCCATGGCGAGTGAGCTTCGCAACGCGAGCACATCCATCGCCCTGCGCATGAGCCTGCTGTTTACCCTGGTGGCCTTGCTGGTGTTTCTGCTGATTGGCGGCGCCCTGTACCAGCAGGTGGACAAGGGCATGAACATGCTGCCCGAAGCGGAACTGGACGCCCGCTACAGCGTGCTGGAGTCGGCCATCGACCGCTTTGGTACCGACGAGCATTGGGTCAAG
The DNA here is from genome assembly GCF_027922365.1 of Pseudomonas turukhanskensis. GTDB lineage: Bacteria > Pseudomonadota > Gammaproteobacteria > Pseudomonadales > Pseudomonadaceae > Aquipseudomonas > Aquipseudomonas turukhanskensis. The sequence continues at coordinate 14,590 of NZ_BSFN01000010.1, read as the reverse complement.
ATCACCAACAAACTCAGGCTGCTGAGCGAAGAAGACAAGCGCATCCGCTTCTGGATGGTCAGTGGTGACCCGCATTTCGAGTTCGGCAATCCGGACGCTACCGTCCGCAAATTTGCCGCCGGCCCGCTGGGTATTCGCGACCTGGAAGTCGACGACCGTGCCTATCCGCAAAAAGTGCTGGTAAGCCAGTTCCAGGCCAAAGATGGCCGCCCGCCGCTGCGGTTTCTGATTGCTATCGACACCGAAACCTTCTGGCAAACCCAGCACCATTTATTGATCGCGCTGATCAGCCTTGCCGTGGTCGGCGTGATGCTGGCTTCCGCATTGGGTTACTGGGTGGCGCGGGTGGGGTTGCGGCCGCTGATCAAGCTGTCCGATGAAGCCGAAAAGCTGACGCCGCCGCGGTTGTCCGGCCGCTTGCAGCTGTCGGCATTGCCGCCCGAACTGCAGCAGTTTGCCAGCGCCTTCAACACCACCCTCGGGCGTGTGGAGCAGGCTTATACGCGCCTGGAATCTTTTAACGCCGACGTCGCCCACGAGCTGCGCTCCCCGCTCACCAACTTGATTGGCCAAACCCAGGTGGCGCTTACCCGTGGCCGCTCGGCTGAGCATTATTTCGAGGTGCTGCAATCCAACCTTGAAGAATTGGAACGACTGCGCTCGATCATCAACGACATGCTGTTTCTGGCCCGCGCCGACCAGGGCGACAAGGCTACGCAATTGACCAGCACCTCGTTGGCCTGCGAGGTGGCCACGGCGGTGGACTACCTGGACTTTATTCTTGAAGACGCGGGCGTTCAGGTGCAGGTGCATGGCGATGCCCAAGTGCTGATTGAACGCGCGCATTTTCGCCGGGCGCTGATCAACCTGCTCAACAACGCCGTGCAACACACGGCGGCCGGGCAAACCATCAATGTGCATATCAGCCGCCTGGAGCAGCGGGTAAGCATCGGCGTGGCCAATCCGGGCGAGGTAATTGTGGGTGAGCATTTGCCGCGGCTGTTCGAGCGGTTTTACCGGGTGGATGCGGCGCGCACCAACAGTGGCGCCAACCATGGCCTGGGGTTGGCGATTGTGAAAGCCATTGCCTTGATGCACGGCGGCGAGGTGTTTGTGGATAGCCGCGATGGCATCAATACATTTGGCATGTACCTGCCGGCCTGAACGCCGACCACCTCGTAGGGTGTGCTCGCACACCGAGCGATTTGCGCGTGTGCCCCGTGGTGCGCAGAGCACACCCTAAAAAGCCCTACCTCGACCTAGGGTGTGCTCCGCGCACCGTTGCGTACGCCTGGCAATCTTCAGAAATCGCGCTTGTAGAAAATATCCAGCGAACTAGCCAACCCGCTCGCGGCCTCCACATACACCTTCTTGGTCAACGCGTAGCGCAGCGCAATCGTGCTGGCCGGCTCGAATACGCCTACGCCGTAACGCAGGCTCAGTTTCTCGGACAGGTTGCCGCTGGCGACCACGCTGGTCTTGTCGCCGGTGCCGCCAGTGTCCAGCTGGAAGTCGCTGATACCCAAACGCTGAGCCATCGCCCCGGTGACCCCGGAGCTGCCCATCAGGCCCAAGCCCAGCGCCGCTTCGGCGAGCATATTGTTGTCGCCCGCGCCGCTGCTGGCCGGCCGCCCGAGCACCAGGTAGGACAGCGCTTGCTGCTGGCTCATGGCAGGTTCGGAAAACACGGTGGTGGTGGGTTGCTCGGCATTGCCGCTGATGCGCAAACCGGCGGTTACGCTGTCGACCTGGCGGACGGCTTCCACGTCGAGGTATGGCTGGGCCACGGGCCCGGCAAACAACAGCCGCGCACGGCGCAAGGTCAGGCGCTGGCCGTAGGCCCGGTAGCGGCCCTTGTTCAGGTTCAGCTCACCGCGGGTATCGAGGTTGTCGCCCATATGCAGTCGCCCGGCGAGTTCAGCACTTAGGCCAAAACCGTTGAAGGTCAGCGGCGGCTGGCCTTCAGGGGCGCCGACGCGAATGTCGATATCCATGGCCACCGCCTGCCCCTGCCGCGCATCGGGGTCGTGGCTGCCGGCAACCTGAGCGTCTTCGGACACCTGGACAGTGGACGGTGGCAATTGGCGAATCTCGATCTTGCCACGGGGCACCTGCACCTGGCCTTTCACCGACAACTGCTGCTCGGCCAGGCGCAGGTTGAGGTCGGGGTGTACTTCCAGCGTGGCGTAGGGTTCAACCACCACCGGTAGCCGGCTGCCCCGCAGTTGCACGTCGGCGTCCAGGCCATAAGCCCAGCCCAGCGTGCCCTTCAGGCTGCCCTCGCCTGCTTCGCCGCTGTGCCAGTTGCTGGTCAGTTGCAGACGCTCGCCAGTGATCAAGGCTTCAGCCTGTAACCCTTGGACGCTCACCGGCAGTTCGCTGCCGGACACCTCGCCGTCCTGCACGATCAGGCGGCCGTTGATGTGCGGCGCCAGTAATCCGCCCGACACTGTGCCGCTGCCGTTCAGGTGCCCCCCAATACGTTCCACCATGGGCACGAAAGGCCGCGCCAGGCTCAGGTCCAGCCCCGCCAGTTCGAACGAGCCGGACAGTGGTTTGTTGGCAGGACGCGGGTCCAGCTGGGTGTTCAAGGTGAGCTGGCCGAGTTGCGGGCCGTGGAAGTCCAGCTGCGAGTCGATACGCTGTGGGCGCAATTGGCTGGCGAGACTGAAGCGGTCGTAAGGCAGGTCCAGCCATTGGCCTTGCTCACGTACCCGCAGGGTGCCGCTGCCCAGGTCCAGGCGGATATCGCCATTGGGGCCGCTGGCCGGCAAGTCGAGTTTGATATCGGCGTTGAGGTTACCTTGCCAGGCGAAATCGGCCGGCCACCATTGCGCCAGGGTTTGCATCGGAAAGTCCCGCAGGCGCCAGCGCAAGCGCGGCTCCGGAAGCAGACGCTGGTCATCGCCGCACAGGCTCGCGACCCCGCTCTGCCAGCAATGGGCGCCGAGGTTGAGTTGCCCGTCTGCCAAGCGCTGCAACGGTGCCGCCTGCTGCAGGCGCCATTGCTGCCCGGCGCTGTGCACCTCGCCACTGCTGATGCGCCCGCGCCAGTCAAAGTTCGGCGCCAGGGTGCCGTCGGCGGCCAGGGCCAGTTTGAGTTTGCTGCCATCGAGGTCCAGGCTCAGCCGTTGCTGCTGGCGGTTGCCGTTGCCTTGCAGGTGCAGGCGGCCGAGGTCGGTGTCGCCGCTATGAATGCCGCTGCCGGTCAGCTCAAGCGTGCCGCGTTGCTGGCCGTCCAGTTTGGCCGCCAGCACCAGGCTGGCCAGCGTCTGTTGCTGATAGGCCAGTTGCGTGCCTTGCAGATTCAGTTGCCCTTGCGGCGCTTGCAGGCTGCCGGCCAGGTCGAGGCGGCCGCTGAGCTGGCCACTGAGCTGCGGCCATAGCTGACCCAGACGCGGCATGGCAATGCTCAGTTGCCCGGCCAGGCGCTGGTCGAGGCTGCCCTGCCCTTGCACGCGGTTGTCGCCCAGGCGCACATCGAGTTTGTCCACTTGCCAGCGCTGGCCTGCGCCAGCCGCATGCACTTGCAAAACCGCGGGCTGACCACGCAGTCGACCGTTAAGGTCCAGGTCGGCATCAAGCTTGAGCTGCTCGCGATATTGGCCCTGGCTGCGCAAGCTGCCGCCGAGGGTGCCGGGCAGCTCGGCGAGCCAGTAGGCGGGGTTGAGCTGGCTGAGTTGCAGGCGACTGTCCCAGCGAATGCCGTCGGCAAAGCCGATGGTGGCCTGCCCTTCGGCCTTGCCCTGCCCGGCTTGCAGCAACAGGCTGACCAGGTGCACTTGCGCCAGGTCGCCACTGACCGGGCTGCTTAGGCTGAAGGCACCCGCCGGGCCATTAAGGTCGGCAGCGAAGTGGCCGAGGTAACTGCCGGCCTGGTAATGCACCTGCCCGACCAGGCGCTGCAGGCTGACAGCCGGTTCTTCTACGCCCGGCAGCAAACGCCGCCAGGGGAAATCCAGCCAGGTAAATTGGGCATCGGCAGTAAAGCTGTCGGCCCAGGCCAACTGGCCGCTGAGTGTGATGTGCTGCTCGGCCTCGGCTTGCACAGTGAGCGCCTGGATGTCGGCCCCGCTGGCAGTCACCCGTCCGGCCAGCGTCAGCGGAATATCACCGCCCTCGGCCGCCAACCCGGCGCGGCCGTTGACCTGATAGCCCGCGTCCAACGTGCCCGCTGCGCTGAGTTCGATGGCATTGAGCGCCGGCACATCGGCAGCGGCGACAAAGTGCTCGGCACGGACGGTCGCCTGCGCCGGCACCCCTTCAGCCAGTGGCTGCACGCTGCCTTGCACATGAGCATTCAGGTAGCCGCTGCTTTGCCCCTGCACAGCAAGGCTTTCAAGCAGCTCACCCTGCACGTCTACGGCCAGTGACCAGGGCTGCGAATCCGGAGCCGGTAACTGCACCGAGCCTTGCACCTGCAGCGGCCACTGACCATTGGGGTCGAGGGTGCCGTGCACATCCAGTACCACACCGTTGCTGCTGCCTTGCAGCCGTTCGATCGCCAGCCCCTCGACGCCCCAGTGCGCCACCAATTGCAACTGACTGGCCTCTTCGCCGCCGTTGTAGACGATGCGGCCGAGCTGGATATCGCCCAATTGCAGCGCCAGGGGCAGCTTCAGATCTGGCAGCGTCAGTGGTTCATCGTTACTGCTGGTGCTGTCGGCCAATTGCAGCGTGAGCGCCTGGGCGTGCACCTGATCCAGGCACAACGTCAGCTTGAGCAAGCACGCCGGCGACCAGGCGAACTGCACCTGAGTCAATGCCACGTGATCGCCCTGTTGCTCCCACACCAGGCTGTCGGCGCTCCAACTGCTGCCCAAGCGGCCGGCAAACGCTTGCACCTGCAAGCCGGGCACCTGCGCCAATAACAAACGGCTGCCGCGCTCGGTGCCCAGCAGCAGTGCCACGGCAACAACCAGGCTGACCAGCAACGCCAGCCCGGCCAACGCCCCGCGTTTAAGCCAGCTCATAGCTCCGGCCCCATGGAAAAGTGCAGGCGGAAGCCACCGTCATCATCCAGCGCGCGGGCCAGGTCCAGCCGCAGCGGACCCACCGGCGAGATCCAGCGAATGCCCATGCCGACGCCGGTTTTCAAGGTGGGAATTTCCAGGGTCTGGAAGGCATTGCCCTGGTCGACAAACGCGGCCCAGCGCCAACGTTCGGCAAAGGAATATTGATACTCCACACTGCCGGCCACCAGGTAGCGGCCACCAATGCGGTCACCCTCGTTGTTTTCCGGCGACAGCGATTGGTAGTCGTAGCCACGCACACTCTGGTCACCACCGGCAAAAAACCGCAGCGATGGCGGTACGGCTTTGTAGTCGTCGGTGGCGCTGCCGCCAAATTGCACGCGGCCAAGGAAACGGTGTTTGTCCCACAGGGTGGTCAAGCCTTTGGCCAACATGGTGCCGTACAACAGGTTGCTGTCGGAGATCAGCCCGTCCTTGGCCACCGAGGCCTCGAACTGCAGGCGGTAGCCGTTGGCCGGGTCAATGGCGTTGTCGCTGTCCAGATAGGAATAGCTGATGCCGGGCATCAGCAAGGTGCTCAGGCCGTTGTCGCTGCCCAGGCGATATTCCTCACGCTGCAACTTGAGCGAGAGCACTTGCTGCCAGCCGCTGTCGAGCTTGCTGTGCCACTCGGGGCCGACGGTGAGCAGGCGGCTAAGGCTGTCGGTGTCGGCCAGTTGTTCGTACTGATAACCGCCGGCCCAGCGAGTTTTGTTGGTCAACGGCGGGTTACCGGGAATGTCGTACCACAGGCCGACGTTTTGCCGCGGCGCCGACAACTCCATTTCGGTGCCGTAGCTATCGCCCTGGGGGTTGGCCCAATGGCGGGTCCAGTTGAATTTCGCCCGCGGCCCCACGTCGGTGGAGAAGCCCAGGCCTACGCCCATGGTGCGGGGCTTGCGGGTGGTCAGGTCGACCTTTACCGGCACTTGCTCGCCGCTGGCCTGGGTAGGTGCGGCATCCACCCGTACGCTCTCGAAATAGCCGCTGCCTTGCAGGTTCTGGTACAGCTGGGCGATCAGATCGGAGTCGTAAGCGGTGCCCGGCTTGAACGGCATCATGCGTTCGAGCAGTTGTTTATCGAAGGTCTGGTCGCCACTGAACTGGCTGGGGCCGAAGTAATAGCGCGGGCCGCTGGCGTAAATCAGCTCAACGTCAGCCACGCCGGCCACCGGGTCGATGGCCAGGCGCTGGCTGGTAAAACGCCCGCTGAAAAAACCGTAGCGCGAGGCCTGATTCTGGATCAGGCGTTTGGCATCTTCGTAGTGGCCGTGGTTAAGCACGGCGCCGGCGGTGAGCTGGGCGCTTTTGGGCACCCGAAAGGCGGCTAGCTGGGCGGCGGGGCCGTCGATACGGACGGTGACGTTGCGCAGGTGCACCGGCTCGCCCGGCTCGATGCGAATGATCAGACGCGGGCCCTTGTCGTTGCGGTCGACCTCGCTGTCGATACGCGCCTGGTAATAGCCCAGCGCTTCCACGGCCTTGCGCGCCTGCACCACGGCACCGCGGCTAAAACGTTGCAGCGCCGCTTCGTCGCGCTCGCCGAGGTCGCCTACGTAGCCGGTGACGTTGGCCTTGAGCGGTGCATTGGCCGGTTTGATACGCACGCTGAGCTGAGTTTGCGCCAGGGCTGTGGTCGTAGTGAGCAACAGCGCCAACGCCAGCCCGATCGTTGGGTAAACAGTCATGGGCCGGATGCTAACACGGCTAACGCACCCTTCCAGAGCAGCCAGCCGCGTTTCGCTCAGGCGCTGGCGCGCGTCACCTGTTCGGGATTGGCGTGGAAAAACACATGTTCACGGACGGGCCCCACCGCCACCTCGCCAATTTCCTCGTAACCCTGGCGTTTGTAGAACTCCAGATAGCGCGGGTTGCCGGTATCCAGCACCACGCCAAGGGACGTCTCGTCTTCGGCGCACCAGTTATGCAGCGCCTCAAGCAATTGCTCGCCCAGGTGCTTGCCCTGGAACTCGGGGTGCACACCCAGCAGCGGCAGCACGTGGTACTGGCCCGGCGGCAGGCAAGCCAGCACCGCGTCGTGGTATTGCAGATAGCGTTTGGTGCAGCGCAGGCCGGTGGTGAGCAGCATGCGCAAACGCCAGCCCCAGCTTTCGGTGATATCCAGACGCCGCTGCGGGGGTGCGATCAGGGCCAGGGCCACCAGCCGGTCGTTGATAACCAGGCCAATGGCCGGCAGGTCTTCGAGAAAATGCCGCTGCACCAGTTCACGCACCGTGGCGCGTACACGCTGGTCGTAGCCGGGGCGTTCGGATTCAAACAGGTAGCCGAACGTCGGCTCGTGGCGGTAGGCGTGGTACAGCAGGGAGCGGGCTTCACGAACATAGCTGCTGTCGAGTAAGCGCACTTGAGCAGCGGGAATGGCAAAGGACGTCGGCATGCACGGTTACCTCGGTTAGCCTGCCTGGTGCCAGCGCACCGGTGGCGTGGGCTCAGGCGGTTTTTATTGTTATAGATGCCGCCCCAACGTTAGCAGTCAGCACCGGTTGCTGCCACACGCGGGTGGTCGCACGCACGGGCATCGGCTAGCATCGCAGGCCTTCTCGTTTGTTTAGGACCCCGCCGCCCATGAAGATCGTTTCCTTCAACATCAACGGCCTGCGCGCCCGCCCCCATCAATTGGCGGCGCTGATCGAAAAACACCAGCCGGATGTGATCGGTCTGCAGGAAACCAAAGTGGCGGACGAACAATTCCCTTTTGCCGAGATCCAGGCCCTGGGCTACCAGGTGCACTGGCACGGGCAGAAAGGCCATTACGGCGTGGCGCTGCTTTCGCGCCAGGCCCCGCTGGAACTGCACAAAGGCTTTCCTGGTGATGAAGACGATGCCCAGCGGCGGTTTATCTACGGCACCTTCGCCGATGAGAATGGCCAACCGGTGACGGTCATGAACGGCTATTTCCCCCAGGGCGAAAGCCGCGACCACCCGACCAAATTCCCCGCCAAGCAGCGCTTCTACGCCGACCTGCAAACCCTGCTCACCACCCAATTCAACCCCGAGCAGGCGCTGGTGGTGATGGGCGATATCAATATTTCGCCCGAGGATTGCGACATCGGCATTGGCGAAGAAAACCGCAAGCGCTGGCTGAAGACCGGCAAATGCAGCTTTTTACCCGAAGAGCGCGAATGGCTGGCCTCCCTGAAAAGCTGGGGCCTGGTCGACAGCTTCCGTCACCTGCACCCCGAAGTGAACGACCGTTTCAGCTGGTTCGACTATCGCAGCCGCGGCTTTGAAGACGAGCCCAAGCGCGGCCTGCGTATCGACGTGATTCTGGCCACAGCGCCCCTGCAAGGGCGCATTAAAGATGCCGGCATCGACTACGACCTGCGCGGCATGGAGAAGCCTTCGGACCACGCGCCGATCTGGGTTGAGTTGAGCTAAACCCTGGTTCGCGTACTAGACCGAATACTCCGGCGGCAACGGCGGCAACTGGTCCAGCAACTGGCTTAAGCCCACGGACCATTGCTCGCGCACGCCCTCAAAATACGGGTCGTTCTCCAGCACCCGAAACCCGGCCGGTACCTGCAGGCTTCCGGCCTTGTACACCAACACATCCAGTGGAAAGCCCACCGACAGGTTACTGCGAATGGTCGAGTCGAAGGACACCAGCGCGCAGCGCAGGGCCTTGTCCAGGTCGGTGTGGTAATTCAGCGCGCGGTCGAGAATCGGCTTGCCGTATTTGCTTTCGCCAATCTGGAAATACGGGGTGTCGTCGGTGGCCGAAATACAGTTGCCCAGCGGGTAGATGTTGTAGAGCTCCGGCTCCTGCCCGGCGATCTGCCCACCGACCAGAAACGAACAACTCAAATCCACACCGGCGGCCATGGGCGAATTGGCATCGCGCGCCATCACCTCGCGCATGGTGTCGCCCACCAGCGTGGTGGCGTTGTAGAGGTTGACCACGTTGTTGAGGTGCACGCCGTCATGGCTCAAGCGTGTGCGCAACAGGTTGATCACCGCTTGCGAGGTGGCCAGGTTGCCGGCGGTTTGCAGCACGATCAGGCGCTCGCCTGGCACGGCAAACACGTGCAGCTTGCGGAAGGTGGCGATATGGTCGACCCCGGCATTGGTGCGGGAGTCGGAAACGAACACCAGGCCATCGGCCAGGTTCAGGGCTACGCAATAGGTCATGTTGGCTTCCAATCCACAGAGACAAGGACGCCCGAACCAGCGCAGCCGGTTCGGGCGTTAGGGTGTTGACCATGCCAGTCACGGTTTGGTTTTACTGTTGTTGCACCTGCACACGGGTCGGCGACACTTCGACGTGGGCATGCATCTGCTCCACCCCGCCACCCCGGCGCATACCGCGTACCGGGCAGGCGTCCAGATAATCCAGGCCGACCGCCAACTTCAAATGCCGCTCGGCGCGGGTCAGGCAGTTGGTCACATCAAAGCTATACCAGGCGCCGTCCAGCCAGGCTTCGGCCCAGGCATGGCTAGCCAGGTGGTCGCTGCTGTCGGTGTACAGGTAGCCCGACACATAACGCGCCGGCACGCCGAGGCTGCGGGCACAGGCGATAAAGGCGTGGGTCTGGTCCTGGCACACGCCCTTGCCACTGGCGAACGCTTCGGCAGCGCTGGTTTTCACGTCGGTAACGTCCGGCTGGTAGCGGATATGGGCGTTGAGGCGGTTCATCAAATCGATCATGCACGAGCGATCACGGCGGCTGGCGCATTCGGTTTGAGCGAACTCGCGCAGGGCCTGGTCGGCCTCGGTCAACCGGGTGGTGCGCAGAAAGGGCAGCGGCGACTGGTCTTCGTGCTCGCACTCGCGCTGCTCATCGATTTCCACCTGGCCACGGGCACCAAGAATGATGCTTTCGTGCGGCTCGTCCATCGTCAGCACGTGGAGGATATTGCCGTACGGGTCCACCTGAGCGCGCACCGGGCGCGGCAGGTTCAGCTCCCAACTGATCACCTGCTGGCGCTCGCTGTCGTGGGGCGTCATGCGCAGGTACTGGATGCTGTTACGCACCTGATCTTCGTAGTGATAGGTGGTGTCATGGCTGATTGAGAGTCTCATGCGACCTCCAGGTAAGACGTTTGAATGGCTTGGCCTAGCTGGCGCACCAGCAGGATGAAATCGGTGAGCCAGCCGTGCAGGCCTTCATCGAGTACTTCATTAATGCTGGTGTAGCGCAGGCGCGCTTCCAGCTCGGCAGCCAGGCGCTGGGCCGGGCGGCCGTTTTCGCCAGGCAGGCTGGCGAGCATCAGGTTCAGTTCGTCCATGCACGAGCGCAGCGAACGCGGCACTTCGGCGCGCAGCAGCAACAGTTCGGCCACCTTGCGAGTGTTGGGCGAGCCACGGTAGATCTCGGCGAATGCCTCGAACGAGGACAGCGCCCGTAGCAAGGCGGTCCACTGGTAGTAACTGCGGGCCGGACGACCATCGTTTTCGTCGATGTCTTCGCCGAGCATTTCGTAGCGGGCATCGAGCAGGCGCAGGGTGTTATCGGCGCGCTCGATAAAGGTGCCCAGGCGAATAAAGCGATACGGGTCGCCGCGCATGATGGTGCCGAAGGTGGCGCCGCGGAACAGGTGGTTACGCTCCTTGGCCCACTCGCAGAAGCGGCTGATGCCGTAGCGGCCCAGCCCCTGTTCGGCGATACCGCGCACTTCCAGCCAGGTGGCATTGATGTTTTCCCACATGTCGGCAGTAATGCGCCCACGCACGGCATGGGCGTTGGTACGCGCCGCTTGCAGGCAGCAATAGATGCTCGCCGGGTTGTTCGCATCCAGGGCAAAAAAATGCAGCATGCGCTCGGCATGCAGCGGGCCGTGACGCTCCAGGTATTCGTCCAAGGTGCCGGTGATCAACAGCGGCAAGGCCAGTTCTTCCAGGCCATTGCCGCGCCCGTCCTGCGGCATCAGCGACAGCGAATAACTTACTTCCAGCATGCGCGCGAGGTTCTCGGCGCGCTCCAGATAACGGGACATCCAGTACAGGTCAGAGGCAGTGCGGCTCAGCATAATTAGTCCTCCACCACCCAGGTGTCTTTGGTGCCACCGCCTTGCGACGAGTTCACCACCAGCGAGCCTTCTCGCAGCGCCACGCGGGTCAAACCGCCGGGCACCACACGGGTGTCTTTGCCGGAGAGCACAAAGGGGCGCAAATCGATATGGCGCGGGGCGATGCCGTTTTCCACAAAGGTCGGGCACGTGGACAGGCACAGGGTCGGTTGGGCGATATACGCCTCGGGGCGCGCGATAAGCCGGGCGCGGAAATTTTCGATTTCCGCCTTGCTCGCCGCCGGCCCGACCAACATGCCGTAGCCACCAGAACCTTGGGTTTCCTTGACCACCAGGTGTTCAAGGTTAGCCAGCACATGTTGCAGTTCGACTGCCTTGCGGCATTGGAAGGTCGGCACGTTTTTCAGGATCGGTTCTTCATCGAGGTAGAAGCGAATCATCTCGCCGACATAGGGGTAAATGGATTTGTCGTCCGCCACCCCGGTGCCGATGGCATTGGCCAGCACCACATTGCCGCTGCGATAGGTCGACAGCAGGCCCGGTACGCCGAGCATCGAATCGGGGTTGAAGGCCAACGGGTCGAGGAAGGCATCGTCCAGGCGCCGGTAAATGACATCCACCGGCTTGGCGCCGGCGGTGGTGCGCATAAACACCTTGTCGTCGCGCACAAACAGATCCGCGCCCTCCACCAATTCCACACCCATCTCGCGAGCGAGAAAGGCGTGCTCGAAGTAGGCGCTGTTGTAACGGCCAGGCGTCAGCACCACCACCGTAGGGTTATCCAGGGGGCTTGAGCTTTTCAGGGTGTCGAGCAACAGGCTCGGGTAGTGGTCGATGGGCAAGACGCGTTGCGCGGCAAACAGCTCCGGGAACAAGCGCATCATCATCTTGCGGTCTTCGAGCATATAGCTCACGCCGCTGGGGGTACGCAGATTGTCTTCGAGTACGTAGTAACTGCCATCGCCATCGCGCACCAGGTCGACCCCGGAGATATGCGCATACAGGTCACGGTGCAGGTTCAGGCCCTGCATCGCCAGCTGATACCCCTCGTTGGCCAGCACCTGCTCGGCCGGAATGATGCCGGCCTTGATAATGCGCTGGTCGTGGTAAAGGTCAGCAAGAAACATATTCAGCGCCTGCACCCGCTGGATGCAGCCACGCTCCACCACCCGCCACTCACTGGCCGGAATGCTGCGCGGAATGATATCGAAGGGAATAAGCCGCTCGGTGCCCTGATCGTCGCCGTACAGGGTGAAGGTGATACCGGCGCGGTGGAACAGCAGATCTGCTTCGCGGCGGCGTTGCGCCAGTAACTCATCCGGGGTATCCGCCAGCCAGCGGGCGAATTCCCGGTAATGCGGACGGCATTCGCCATTCGCCAGGTACATCTCGTCATAAAAGGTGCGGGTCATGCCGTACTCCTTGTCACCCGGACGTGCATAGCTATTGCAAAGCCCGAGCCATCCGTCTTATTCGTTATAAATCAAACACTTATAAATAAGACCCAAACCATGCGCACCAATATCGCGCATTCTCCTGACCGCTGTATGCGGCCGCGCCCTGTTGCGCGGCAACGGCTGGTCTGGCCGCAAGCGAAACGCCTGGGCAGCCTGTCTCCCTATGACCAGCATAGTTCGGGTTGATTTCAACAGAATGTGCGGGCTCCGAATTGTTGCAACGAGCGCTGTCAATCGATCCCCGCAGAGCGAACATCCGCGCGCCGATATCCGCCGGTGCGGTCTGTGAATCGGCGGATATCGCCATGGCGATATTCGCCCTACGCCACTGTTTTAAGAAAAAGCCAACTCCAGCCACCGCCGATAAAACCCCTCGGCCACCTGGTTCAACGCCGCCACCTTACTGGGCAGGTCATCCAGCATCTTGCCCATCGACTGTTGGCTGGGCTGGGTCTCATCAAGCAGATGCGCCCAATCGGTAAGCCAAAGGCGCACCAGGTCCTCGGTCATTTCCGGGTGGCCTTGCAGGCCCAGCACTTTGTCGTCCCAGGCAAATGCCTGGTTCGGGCACCATGGGCTGGACAACAAGCGCTGCGCCCCCGGCGGAATGTCGAAGGTATCGCCATGCCACTGGTAAATCGGGAACTCATCCGGCAGGTGCTGCAACCACGCATTGCCCTGCGCCTGGCTGGCCTGCCACAGCGGCTGCCAGCCAATTTCCCGGTACGGCATCCGGTGCACCGCCGCACCCAGGGCCTTGGCCAACAACTGGCCGCCCAGGCAATGGCCGAGCAACGGAATGTCGCGGGCAATAAAATGCCGCAGCGCAGCGATTTCAGTGTCTAGCCACGGCAACGGATCATTCGCGCTCATAGGCCCGCCCATGATCGCCACGGCTTTGGGGCTGTCTAGGTCGTACCCGTCAAGCTCGCCAAGGTCCACACGCAGTACGGTGAAATCCAACTGCCGCTCATCCAGCACCCGCGCCAAATGGCCGGCTGGGCAATAGTCGACATGGGTGAGTATCAGAATTTCGCTCATCACTGAACCGCCTCTTATTTTCCACCTCAAGAGGCAAAGGCCGTGCCGAGGTCGAGTCAGTTCCGTGGAAAAAGAGCTAGAGAGCACCGGCCAGCCTGATGGCCAGCCGGTGCGTCCGGGGTGTAGCGTCGGTGAGTTAACGGACTAAACGCGCAACCCTTTGAGTTCCTGCGTAACACCCCAGCCGTCCAGAACGCCACCCAACGGGGCGACCATGGACTCCAGGTCATGTTCAAACGCACCAATACCGTCATAGGTGGCGTACATCACCTTGCTGATCAACACGTGCCAGGCGCCGTCATCGCGCACGCTCACCTGAGCATTGAGAACCTCACTGCGAAAATTTTTCGCCACCAGGCGGGCCCGCTCCTCGTCGGGGAAAATGGCGTAGAACTCGATTGGGTGGATGCGGGCGAAATCAAAACCGCCCTCCTTCATCCGGCGCAGAACATTACTGCTGATGTCGTTTGTGCTTGCTGTGCCCATGATGCGACCCCCTCACATGCGATGGATGGATTGACCGCTTTCCCATTGCTGCTGCCAGCTGACTGCGCTGGCGTCGCGACAGACCGAAGGTCTGTCACCTGAGGCTTGCTGCATTTGCGTGCTGCGACATAGAGCGATTGAAGTGCAGGCGCCAGGAACGGGCGCCTTTCTTCAGCGTAGTGCCATTACGGTGATTGTGCAGGTTTGGTTACAGAGGTTTTTTTGACTGAATCAGATCAACAGCCCTTCTGGGTCTTTTGGTTTTCTGCGTTACGGCGTGTGCTTGGGGGTTGTTTCGCGCCTTACGCGCGAGTTTCTTTTTCCAGTCGTCGGAATGCCGCACCATAAAAAAGAAACCAAAAAATCTTGCCCCTACCTGGGGTCTACGCTTCGCTCCGACTCCCCTCGCTACGTCGCCGCTCCAGGGGCGGGTAGATCAAAATCAAAAGCCCCTCACCCCAGCCCTCTCCCGCACGCGGGAGAGGGGGCCGCTTTCGTAGGAGCCAGCTTGAACTGGTCAAGTAATAGTGGACACCAGTTAAGGTTTCACGCCGCGAGCTTTTCCCTCGTAACTGGAGATTGATATCCGTTGTAGCTGTGGAGCCT
>NZ_BSFN01000009.1 GCF_027922365.1 Pseudomonas turukhanskensis | reverse complement strand
GATGCGCCGAGCAGCCGCGGCGGACAAACCAAACAAAGCGACACCAGCAGCACTACCCCCAGCAACACAGCGCCAGACGTAAACATAGCGAAAGGCACCCACAACTACGCCGACGCACCGGCGGCCAAACCCAAACAGAACGTCGACCCGCGCGTAATCGCCACTACCGATACCAGCAACCCGGCCGCAAACAACACCGTAAAAAATCTGGCCAGCAACTCAGCCCCAGACGTAAACGTACCGACAAGTACCCGCAACTCCGCCGACGCACCGGCGGCACAAACCAAACAGAACGTCGACCCGCGCGTAGTCGCCAATACCGATATCAACAACCCGGCCGCAAACAACACCGTAAAAAATCTGGCCAGCAACTCAGCCCCAGAGGTAAACGTACCGACAAGTACCCGCAACTCCGCCGACGCTCCGGTGGCACAAACCAAACAGAACGTCGACCCGCGCGTAGTCACCAATACCGATACCAACAACCCGGCCGCAAACAACACCGTAAAAAATCTGGCCAGCAACTCAGCCCCAGACGTAAACGTACCGACAAGTACCCGCAACTCCGCCGACGCACCGGCGGCACAAACCAAACAGAACTTCGACCAGCGCGTGATCGTCAACACCGATACCAGTGATCCGGCGGTCAACAAGGCCGTGCAAAACCTGGCCAACAAACACCCGGACAACAGTGTGGTCATCGCGCCAAACGCTGACGGCAGCCACACCATTGTGCAAGGCACGCTGGCCAATGGCGGCAGCACCAAGGTTGAAGTGGTGGGGCACGGTAAAAACCAAGCGGTGGGTGGTTTGGACAGCAAGCAAATCACCGACGTGGTGAAAAACCTCGCCAGCGACGGCAAAACCCAGGTCGACAAAGTGGCGCTGGTGGGCTGCGGCACCGCGTGCGCCAAAGACGGCAATAGCCTGGTCACCGACGTAAGCAACCTGCTGGCCCAACAAGGTGCAACCACCGAGGTGAAGGGCTATGAAACGGGCGTAAAGGTCAATGAGCAAGGCCGAAAAACGCCCGCAGCAGATGGCGACAGGGACGCGTTGGGAAAAACCGATGCAACTCCGGCAGATGCTACAAATGTCGACATGGCTTCAAACAGAAACGTTGTTGAGCAAAATCTGATTTGGAAAATGCAGGAGCGGGGCCATATCAGCTATGAAACGGCCGATTTTCTGAGTCACCTCAAGAATAAAGCGGCAGCCCAGTTAGAAAGCGGCCCGGTTTTTCTCGGAGAAGATCATTACAATCCTAACGCTCACTTGGTTACGGCACAGTTAATTGGTGAGAACGCGGTTAAACGTCTACTACTGGAATTTCCTCCGCTTGCGGCGCTAGATACGTTTGGTAAGTTGACACGCTTTGATTCGAGTTTTAAAGAAAAAGGCTACTCGTCGGCGGATGATTATTTAAGCCGCGTACCTGCAAGCGATGCCGGTAGTGTGTTGCATCGGCAGGTTCATGATGCGGTTATGGGTCTGCAAGTAGGCGACTACAATCCAATGCCGGATCTTATGCCCACGCCTATAATCTCTATCGCAATGCAGTCCGGTGTAAATGTTGATCTTATTGATAGTAAGAACTCACTGGAAGATTCAAAAAAAGGCAGTTTAAGTGAGCGTAATAATGCCATGGCTAACCAAATCAAAAGCGACCCGAAATACAGCGCGCCTGGGGTACTTGCCATATTTGGTTTTGCTCATGTGAGTACGCTTTTTGGTGATACCGCCCAAGTACTGCCTGCGATGCAGCAACTCGTACAGCTACCTCAAGAGCGTGTGATGCAGACAAACCCGCTATTTAAGGACTTCCAGACGGGCGAGCTAGGTTACCCCTGGCGTGACGTCGCAGGGACGCGCGACACTCCCATAATGTCCGACGGACACCCCTATAAAGCTAAAGTGGTAAATGGCCAGCCTGCCCTTATTGACGGCCAGCCTGTCTACACTGTTCCGGCAATAGCTAGGCGCGTGATAATTAATGCTGTCGGTGATAAAGCAGCGGCTGAGTTACAACGTGCGGTCAGCAAAAATCCACAGGGCACCACTGTTTTCGATGTTCAGAAAAACGGTAGTATAACGTATGTCTCAGGTGGCGGCGGCTTTTACGATCATACAACGGACCATGAAGTCAAGGCTTATATTTTATCGGATTCTGGCCCCGCACAAATAAGCAATCGTTCGCTGCTGATGCGCGCTCGAAGTAAGATGGAGCCCGTCAAGTTTGAATTTATCACCAAGTCAATTTCACTAAACGACCAAGGGCAGGTTGTTAAAGTCAGATCGTCTGACGCGTCGAATAAGGACGGCGTGACTCAGCATGTTGTCTTAAATACCGAGCCCAATAATATTGCAGCTAAAAATGCCGTGCGAAACCTGAGAAACAAGCACGAAAACGGAATCGTCTTCAACTCCGATGGCGCTGGTGGCTATGAGCTCCAGGGGGGGTATCTCATTCCACAAGGCACAATAAAGTTGGATGTAGTTGGGCATGGTATTACCGACGAAAACGGAACGCGCCTTGGCGGTTTTACCGCCTCTCAGATCAGCGATCTGGCGCTGAAAATTGCGGCTGACAACGACATCGAAATTAAGAAGTTGAACTTGGTAGGCTGCGGCACAACATGCCCGCAAGCGGGTGCGATGGATAAGCAGGTTAATAAGCAGCTGCTTGAAGGCGGTAGCAATACCACCGTAAAAGGCTACCCCACAGCCATTGTCGTTGACGCCAATGGGCATAAATACCCCGTACCAGACGGTACGCCCAATGCATTGGGTAAAGACGATCCGCTGCAACCAGACACCTTCAAGCAAAACGAACGACTTTCATCTGACGGTACGCAAATCCAAGTTGAGCCAACAAATCCCAAGCGCCGATGGCTGACGCAGGCGTTGGCCGAACAGCAGCTAACCGAAACGGTTACCCAGCCACCCCTGGCGCGAAATCTCGAGCAGGGCTCCATCGCAGGTGAGGTACAGCAACTGGCGCGCCCACGGAAGCAGGTTGTAGACCCCGAGTGGAAAGGGGCGTTGTGGGATTGGGCGCAAACGGCACCTGATCGTAGCAATTCTCAAGCCGCTAGAGCTTATTTGGTTGATAAGGGAATTAGGGCGCCTGATAGCCTCGCTGACAGCTTGAGAAGTCCAGCGTTTTGGATGAAAGGCAAGGTACGCGACGCCGCCGATAGCTACCTGAATATGTCCATGTCGGAGCGCGCTGCCACTTCGATGAGAAAGGTTGCCAAGCTTCATGAGGTTAGCTATGCGACGCTGTCAGAGACGCTCTCAAGGTATAAAACCGAGCAGGTACAGAATAAAAGCCAAGTTGCACTCAGCGAGGTGCTTGGTCCTGTCAGTTCGACAAGTGGCCTGCATGGAGCGGCTTTCCATGACCGCACCACAAGAGCGCAGGATATTAACGATGTTAGAAAGGCCTCGGACAATTCACCTGTTGATGTCGGCAAGGCGATTGATAATGTTGCCCCACCGATGATTCGCCGCGATGGGGATGAGCATACCCGTCAAGCCAGTGTGGTGACGAGTGAGCCGAACTATCCTCCTACTGTGCGTGCAACTCAAACCTCGACCTTGCGTGAAGCGCCAGCAAGTGAATGGAAATCGATGTTATGGGAGTGGGGGAATACGGCACCTGATCGTAAAAATATTAGCGCTGCCAGAGCTCATTTGGTTAAAGAGGGTATTCAGGCGCCTCGTCAACTGGCTGGTTTGTTGAAAAGTCCGGCGTTTTGGCAGAAAGGCAAGGTACGCAATGCTGCTAATAGTTACCTGAATATGTCCACGTCGGAGCGCGCTGCCACTTCGATGAGCAAGGTCGCCAAGCTTCATGGGGTTAGCCTGGCGACGCTGTCAACGGTGCTCTCAAAGTATAAATTCGAGCAGGGAAAGAATAAAAGCCAAGTTGCACTCAGCGAGGTGCCTGTTGATGTCGGCAGAGCGATTGATAGTGTTGCTCCGCCAGTGATTCGTCGCGATAGGGATGAGCGTACCGGTCAAGCCAGTGTGGCGACGAGTGAACCGAACTATCCCCGTACTGAGCCTGCAACTCAACCCTCGCGCTTGCCTAAAGCGCCAGAAAGTGAATGGAGATCGGAGTTATGGGAGTGGGCGAAGACGGCACCTGATCGTAACGATGACAGGGCTGCCAGAGCTCATTTGGTGAGCGCTGGAGTTAGGTTCCACTCGAAAATAGCCATTAATATGAGACGTCCGTCATTTTGGGAGGGAGCCAAGCTTCTTAATGCTGTCGATAAGTACCTGAAAATGCCTGAGTTCGAGCGCGCGGCCACTTCGTATCTTGAGTTTGCCCGGCTTCATGATGTTAGTGATAAGGCGATGTTAAAGGGGATTAACAAAAAACTGGATGAGCAAAGGAAAAATGAAGGCCAATTTGCACCTGGCGTCGTATCGGGTTCTGAGCGCTCGATAAAGGGTCAGGCTGGATCGGCTTTGCGTGACCAAACCACAAGTGCGCAGGGTGTTGGCGATGTGGGCAAGGCTCAGGACAGCTCACTTGTCGATGTCGACATGACAGTTGATATTAATGCTCCGCCAATTATTCGCCTCGATAGGGATGAGCATGCCCGTCAAGCCAGCGTGGCGAGGAGTGAGCCAAACTATCCTCGCACTGAGCCTGCAACTCAACCCTCGCCCTTGCCTAAAGAGTCAGGACCTGAATGGAGATCGGAGTTATGGGAGTGGGCGAAGACGGCACCTGATCGTAACGATGTTAGGGCTGCCAGAGCTCATTTGGTGAGCACTGGAGTTAAGTTCCACTCGAGTATATCCGCTGAAATGAGACGTCCGTCATTTTGGGAGGGAGCCAAGGTCCTTAATGCTGTCGATAAGTATCTGAAAATGTCTGTGCCCGAGCGTGCGGCTATTTCGTATCATGAGTTTGCCCGACTTCATGATGTTACTTATAGCGCGCTAATAAGGGGGCTTGCCAAAAAACTGCCTAAGCAAAAGCCAAGCGAAGGCCAATTTGCACCTGGCGTCGTGTCGGGTTCTGAGCGCTCGATAGAAGGTCAGGCTGAATCAGCTTTGCATGACCAAACTACAAGCGGGAAGAGTGTTGGCGATGTGGGCAAGGCTCAGGACAACTCGCTTGTCGATGTCGACATGACAGTTGATATTAATGCTCCGCCAATTATTCGCCTCGACTTAGACGAAGAAGACTCTGTGTCCGGCGTGGCGACGAATGCCCCGGACTTTTTCCTGCCCTGGATTAAACCGGAACCCTCAACCTCGCCTGAACCAGCGAGCGAGCGGCCTACAACGCCAATAATGATGGACGCTCCGGTTAAAGAAGAAGTGCCGGTTATTCGCCATGCCATCGACAACCGCGTTCCGGTGTTACAAGGCGCGAACGGTGAAGACATATTGCTGGCGGCATTGCAGCCCCCACAACTCAGTAAGCGCACTGACAATCTGTTTGAGCTGATTGACCGGCAAAAAATTACCGGCGGTTTTGATTTCTCAACAACGATCGCGGACACGTTGAGCAGCCAAGGCGTACCGCCAGCCCAGCAGCGATTGGCCATCAAGCGGGCCAAGTTAGACATGACTGAACAGGCGCAGGCGCTGTTGAAAATGTCGGGTGAACAGCGGGCCGCTTATCTGGAGTCCTGGCTGGCGGTAGACGAGGTGCCCGGAAAGGGGCGTGGGGTAATGGCTGCGCGCGATATTCCAGCTTTTCAGGTGCTCAGCCCCTATGCGGGTAAATTGGTCGTCGGCGAAGCTGCCATGGCGGCGGAGCAGTTGAAAATCGGCAAACAGAATTTCAGTGCATACGCTTTTGGCACCAAGTCTGATAACGCTTTGGTCAGTGCGTTCGGCGACGGCATTGGCAATATTTCCAGCCTGATTAACGAGGGCGATCAAGCGGCAGATAACAATGTCAGCGTTATTCGCCTTGGCACCAAGATTGTGTTTTTTGTCGCCAAGCAACCGATCAAGGCCGGTGAGCAATTGTTGTATGACTACGGCGGCACTTACGATCGCAGCGGTTGGCCCAGCCACCCGGTCGAACTGACCAGTTCCGATAGCTCGGATGAAAGTGCCACGGAGTCCGACCAGGACAGTCGGCGAGTGGCTCGGTCTGCACAGACCCTGGCCGCAAGCCGGGATCAGCGCGATGAGGCGCCATCGCCCAAACGCGCCAGACTCAGCGACGAGGGACGTGCGATTGAACAACCCATGGACGTGGATACCGAGCAGTCTGGGCGGTTGCCTGACACATCGCCCGCTCCCCAACCTTCGACGTCGTTTGAGACCAAGGGGCTTCCCCGGCTATAGACGGGCCTATGCAAGCCTCGCCAGGCCAGGCATGTGATATTGGCCCCGCTCCGTTGCTCGCGCCTTGCCTGGGGCGAGCAACGGAGAAGGGGCGACTGGTTTTTTGTGCGCTTATCGAAACGTGCTAGTCACGACTCCAGGCTCGATCACCTTGGCATCAATGGTCTTTTCACTGCCGAGGTTTTTAACCCGAATCACATCGCCCAACTGCCCATTGGCCAACGCCTCTCCAACGGCCCGTGCCTGAATCCCATCCTGTGTCGCTCGAATTTCCACCTGCTGGCCACGCTTGACCAGCACAGCGCCAGTCAGCAACGCCGGGCTCAGCATCTGCCCCTCGCGCACCCGCCGCTTGGCACTCAACCCCACTACCTGCTCCACCTGGTTGAAATACCCCCGCGAGGCTTTGGCGATATTCACCGGCTGCAGTTGCACATCTGCGGCCGTAATGCCTTGCCCGCGCTCCAGTACCACAGCAGCAAACACCACCGGCACAAAAACCGTCGCCTGGCTGCTGGCGTTCACTCTCCAGCCCGCTGCATCAGCACAGTTCACGACAAACCGCTGTCGTGCCAAGGGCGATGGATCTTCCCCCGTACGCTTGACAGAAAGCGGCTGCGCACAAACCTGCGCCGGTAACGCACCAGGCAATTCGTGCTGCAACTGCACCTGCGGTTTCTGCCAGCCTTGCTGCTTGGCAACGGGCGCAATCAGTTGCTGCATCTGCTGCGCAAGGGCCTGTTCGATCTGTTGCCGAACACCCTCGTCGGCATGCCCGACCGCGCCTAACCCTAGCAGGAGGAAAAGAGCGGAAAGGGCCTTTCCGCCTGCTCGCAAATAGCGACGCGAAAGCGGAAGTTCAGCGCCTTTCCGGTTTTCGAATTTTTTTGAATTATTCAATTAAATCAGCCAGATACGTATGTTTTGTCAGCCCGGCACGCTTCGTGCTCTAGCCCTGTCAGCAAATGATGCAACGAGGGTTGGGCAAATGAGTATACGGGTTGATGAAGCACTGGGCGTTCACGTACGTGCCCTCGATTTACGCATGCAGCGTAGCGAAATTCTCGCGGCCAACCTGGCCAACGAAGACACGCCGGGCTTCAAGGCGCGCGATATCGATTTCGCCGGCGAAATGTCGCGCCTGAACACCTCGTTCAGTTCGCAACTCAGCGCCAGCACCCTCTCGGCCAGCGAGCTGAAGTACCGCGTACCGACCCAGCCTTCGCAGGATGGCAACTCGGTGGAGCTCAGCGTCGAGCAGGCGGAGTTCTCGCGCAACTCGATGGATTTCCAGACCAGCCTGACCTTTCTCAGCATGAAATTCCGCGGCCTTAAACAAGCCATCGAAGGACGTTAAGCCCATGGCATTCGATTCGATCTACCGCATCGCAGGCTCAGCGATGAATGCGCAAACCGTGCGCCTCAACACCGTGGCCTCGAACCTCGCCAACGCCGATTCGGCGGCCACCAGCGCCGACGATGTGTACCAGGCGCGCAAGCCCATGTTTGCCGCTGTGTATGAAAACGGCGAACTCTCGCGCAACGCCGGCATGGGCGGCGCCCATGTGCAGGTGCTGGATGTGGTGCAGTCCGGGCGCGACCCGCAGCGTCGCTATGAGCCGGGTAACCCGCTGGCGGACCGCGATGGCTATGTGTTCTACCCCGACGTCAATGAGATTGAAGAGATGACCGACATGATGTCGGCCTCGCGCAGTTTCGAAACCAACGTCGAAGTTCTCAACCGTGTGAAAAGCATGCAGCAGGGTCTGCTGAAACTGGGAGATGCCTGATGGCTAGCGTGAGCTCAACCAGCAATACCACGAGTAACAGCAACGACACCGCGCTGCCCAGCGCAGCGGTAAACCTCAACGACGTGTCGGAGCTGCAAAACAATTTCATCAGCCTGATGGTGGCCCAGGTGCAGTACCAGGACCCCACCAATCCGGCGGACAGTTCGCAGTTCATCAACCAGTACTCGGCGCTCTCGCAAGTGCAGAGCCTGGAGAACCTCAACACTATTCAGAAGAACAGCCTGGTGCTGTCCGACAACCTGCAAAACCTCACGGCCGCCGGGCTGGTGGGGCAGCAGGTGATGGTCTCGGCCGACAACGTGCAGCTCGACGGCATCACCCTCAATGGCCAGGCCAAGCTCGAACACGCCTCGTCCACCACCACGCTGCAATTGACCAATGCCAACGGCGTGGTCAAGGAAGTGCAGCTGGGGCCGCAAGAAGCCGGCCTGATGAGTTTCACCCTCGACCCTGAAGCCCTCGGCCTGCCGGCCGGCAAGTACGACGTGGCCATCAAGACCAGCAGCGGCGAGATCCCCAAGGTGGAAATCGGCGGCGTGGTCAGCAATGTGCGGGTCAGCAGTGAAGGCCCGGTGCTGGAGGTTGAAGGCATTGGTTCGGTGCCGTTCTACAACATCGTCGAGTTTGGCGCCGGCACCCGCTCGGCCTGATTCCTTTCCTTATCCAGACAAGGTGACCTTTTATGAGCTTTAACATTGCCCTGACCGGCCTCAACGCCGTAACCGACCAACTCGACACCGTCAGCAACAACATCGCCAACGTTGGCACCGTCGGCTTTAAATCCTCGCGCACCGAGTTCGGCAGCGTGTATGCCGACAGCCAGGCCATGGGCGTGGAAGTGCTCGGCAATACCCAGAGCATCAGCCTTGGCGGCTCGTTGACCTCCACCAGCCGCAGCCTCGACCTGGCGATTTCCGGCGGTGGTTTTTTCGTGGTGAAAAGCACCACCGGCGAGCAGCAGTACACCCGCGCCGGGGTGTTTGGCACCGACACCTCCAACTACGTGGTCAACAGTTCCGGCCAGCGTCTGCAGGGCTACCCCACCGATGCCGACGGCAACCTGCTCAACGGCACCATCAGCGACCTGCAATTGAAAACCGGCAGCCTGCCGGCCAAGGCCACCGACAGCCTGAGTTTTGTCGCCAACCTGGATGCCGATGAAACGGTTCCGGCTGGGGCCTTCGATGTTACCGATGCCGCCACGTACAACTCCACCTACACCACCAAGGTGTTCGACTCCCAGGGCAAAGAACACACCCTGACCCAGTACTTTGTGAAGACTGCCGACAACGCCTGGACCAGCCACAACTACGTGGATGGCACGGCCTCCGGCAACACCAACATGACCTTCGACGCGGCCGGCATGCTCACCGCGCCAACCGCTCCGGTGACCGTCAATGCCGCGGGCCTGGCCGGCGGCGTCGACCCCCTGGCCATTGCCGTGGACTTCACCGGCACCACCCAGTACGGCTCGGACTTCGCTGTTACCACCAACAAGGCCAGTGGCTACGCCTCCGGCGAGAAGACCGGCATTGCGGTGGATGAGGGCGGCAAGATCTACGTCAACTACAGCAACGGCGAACGCCTGCTGCAGGGCCAGGTGGTGCTGGCCAACTTCGCCAATGCCGAGGGCCTGAAAAACGTCAGCGGCACCGCGTGGACCGAAACCAGCAACTCCGGTGCGGCGCTGATTGGTGCACCGGGCGTGGGCCAGTTTGGTTCGGTGATTACCGGCGCGCTGGAAGGCTCCAACGTCGACCTCACTGCACAACTGGTCACCCTGATGGAAGGCCAGCGCAACTACCAGGCCAACACCAAGGTGCTGACTACCGACAAAGAACTCAATCAAGTGCTGTTCAGCGCCATCTGAGGTTGAACCATGGACCGTTTGGGCTACACCGCGATGACCGCTGCCAGCCGCACCATGAGTGCGCTGGGCGTGCGCGCCAACAACCTGGCCAACGTGAATACGCCAGGCTTTCGTGCCGACATGGAGCGCGCCGAAACCGTGGACGTGCAGGGCTATGGCTACGACAGCCGCCACCTGGCCTTGCCGCAGAACAGCGGCGTGAACATGACCGCCGGCACCATGGCCGCCACCGGCCGTGACCTGGATTTTGCCATTCGCGGCGAGGGCATGATTGCCCTGCAAGACGGCAACGGCGAAGCCTATACGCGGCAGGGCAACATGCTGGTGGACGAGCAAGGGCGCCTGACCATCAACGGTCGCCAGGTGTTGGGCGAGGGCGGGCCGATTGTGCTGCCGGAGTACGACAGCGTGGCCATCGGCAACGACGGTACGGTGTCGATCATGCCCCGCGGCGACTTTGTGATGGCCGAGGTAGACCGCATCAAGCTGGTGGACGCGCCAGCGGCCGACCTGGTGAAAAACCAGGCGGGGTTGCTGGTACGCAAGGACGGCCAGCCGGCCGAGCCCCGTGACGATGTGCGGCTGGTTAGCGGCCACCTGGAAACCAGCAACGTCTCGGCCATCGACCAACTGACCGCGACCATGAGCCTGAACCGCCTGTTTGAAACCCAGGTAAAGATGATGAAAGCCGCCGAGGACTTGTCCGAGGCCGGTACCCGCTTGATTCGCGGCTAAACCAGTCGGTAATTGGAGACATTGATGAGCACAGCACTGTGGGTCAGTAAAACCGGCCTCGCCGCGCAGGACACTGCCCTGTCGGCCGTGGCCAACAACCTGGCGAACGTAAACACCACCGGCTTCAAAAGCGACCGCGTGGTGTTCGAAGACCTCTTCTATTCCATCGACCTGCAGCCCGGCGCGCAGGCCGATGCGGTCAACACCGTGCCGTCCGGTATCCAACTGGGCAGCGGTGTACGCGTGGCCGGCACGCAAAAGGTGTTTACCGAAGGCAGCATGCAAACCACCGGGCAGCCGATGGACCTGGCCATTGTCGGCCGTGGTTTTCTGCAGGTGGAGTCGCCCAATGGCGACACCTATTACACCGAGAACGGCCAGTTGCAGCTCAATGCCGAAGGCATGATCGTCAACTCCCAGGGCCTGCCGCTGGTACCGGCCATTGAAGTGCCGGCCGGCAGCAGCAGCTTCACCGTGGGCAGCGATGGCACCGTCACCGCCATTCTGGCGGGCGACACCGCGCCCAGTGAGCTGGGGCAAATCACCCTGGTGAACTTTATCAACCCGGCCGGCCTCGAGGCCCTGGGCGGCAACCTGTACAAGGAAACCGTCGCCAGTGGCGAGCCGGTGGAAGGGGTGCCGGGTGAAGAAGGCCTGGGCACCCTCAAGCAGGGTGTGCTGGAAGGCTCCAACGTGCAGGTGGTGGAAGCGATGGTGAACATGATCGCCATCCAGCGTGCCTATGAGGCCAACGCCAAGGTGCTGGACGCCGCCTCCGGCATGCAGCAATTCCTTAACCAGACCGTCTGACCGCCATGAAAACCACCTTGATGATGTGTGCCGTGGCGCTGCTCAGCGGCTGCGCCAGCTTCAACGAAATGCTCCCCGACGAAGACTCCAGCGCCTACCAGCCGCTGGACCTGGACTACAGCCTGCCGCCCACCACCGGCGGCGGCTTGTTCCGCACCGGCTACGGCGGTGCGCTGACCCAGGACCAGCGTGCGGTGCGCATTGGCGACATCCTCACGGTGGTGCTCGAAGAGGTGACCCAGTCGAGCAAAAGTGCCGGCACCAGCTTTGGCAAGGAAGCCGGTCTGGCCGTCGGGGTGCCCACCGTGCTGGGCCACACCTACGAGAAACTGGAAAGCTCGGCCAGCGCCTCGCGTGACTTCGATGGCTCGGCCAAAAGCTCGCAACAGAACTCCCTGCGCGGCTCAATTGCCGTGACCGTACACCGCGTGTTGCCCAACGGCACCTTGCTGGTCAAAGGCGAGAAAAACCTGCGCCTGAACCAGGGCGAAGAATTTATTCGCCTGACCGGCCTGGTGCGGGTGGATGACATCAACCGTTTCAACCAGGTGTCGTCGCAGAACATCGCCAACGCCAACATCTCCTACGCCGGCCGTGGCCTGCTCAATGACAGCAACTCCGCCGGCTGGCTGACGCGCTTCTTTACTTCGCCCATCTTCCCGCTGTGAGGCTGCCTGCCATGCGCTTGCCGCATCTGTTGTTAATCGTGGCGCTGCTGGGCGCCGGCCGTACTGCGCTGGCGGTGCCGTTGTTGGATTTGGTGGATGTCGAAGGTATTCGCGGCAACCAGTTGATTGGCTATGGGCTGGTGGTTGGCCTGGACGGCACCGGGGATAAAAACCAGGTGAAGTTCACCAGCCAGTCGGTGGCCAACATGATCAAGCAGTTCGGCATAAATCTGCCGGCCAACGTCGATCCGAAACTGAAAAACGTTGCCGCCGTGACCGTGACTGCCAGCGTGCCGCCGTCCTACAGCCCGGGGCAAACGGTAGACATCACCGTGGCCTCGCTGGGCGATGCGAAAAGCCTGCGCGGCGGCCAGTTGCTGATGACGCCCCTGCGCGGCGTGGACGGCGAGACCTATGCCTTGGCGCAAGGCAGCCTTGTAGTCGGCGGCCTCAACGCCACCGGCCAGAGCGGTTCCAGTGTGGCGATCAACAGCGCCAACGGCGGCCGTGTGCCCAATGGTGCAACCATCGAACGGATGATCCCAAGCGACTTCACCGCGCGCCCGGACATCATGCTCAACCTGCGCACCCCCAGCTTTCAGACGGCGGCGAAAATCGTCACCGCCCTGGGCCGTGTGTTTGGCCCGGGCGTGGCCAATGCCCTGGACGGCACCAAGATCAGCCTGCGTGCGCCGGCGGCCGGCAACCAGCGCACCAGCTTTATGGCGCTGCTGGAGACGGTGGAAGTGGAAGAGGGCCGCGAGCGACCAAAGGTGGTGTTCAACAGCCGCACTGGCACCGTGGTGGTGGGGCAGGGCGTGCGGGTAAAAGCCGCCGCCGTGGCCCATGGCACGCTGACCGTGACCATCAGCGAGAACCCGCAAGTCAGCCAGCCCAATGCGTTCTCGCAAGGGCAAACCGCCGTGACGCCGCAATCTGATGTGGCGGTAACCCAGGATAAAAACGCCATGTTCAAGTGGCCCGAAGGCGCCAGCCTGGAAAGCATCATCAATACCGTCAACAGCCTGGGCGCAACCCCGGACGACGTGATGAGCATCCTGCAAGCCCTGGAACAGGCCGGCGCCCTGAATGCCGAACTGATCGTGATCTGACCGTGAGCGCCGTGTGACATGAGCATTGTTTCCCTCCCCACCGCCATCAATAACGCGCGCACGGTCAACGCCCCCGGCAATGACCCGCGCCAGCAGTTGCAGGCGGCCAGCGAGCAGTTCGAAGCGCTGTTTTTGCAGCAGATCCTCAAGCAGATGCGCAAAGCCGGTGATGTGTTGTCGGCCGGCAACCCCATGCGCAGTCGCGAGCTGGACACCATGCGCGACTTCTACGACGAAGCCATGGCCGAGCACCTGGCCACCAGCAAGCAGACCGGCATCAGCGACATGCTGGTCAAGCAGCTGGCCGGCAGCGTCACCCCGCAGATGACCCTCACCGCTGCCCAGCAGGCAGCGCGCTCGGCAGACTTGCCACGCACTCACATCGTGCCTCAGCAGCCGCTGGCCAGTACCTGGGAGCGCGGCGTGGCGGCGGTCAACCAGCTGTGGCAGCGCGGTAGCAGCGCCGTCGGCAGCCTGGTGGACAGCCTGATCGCCCATGAGTCGGCGGGCGACATTGCCGCGGTATCGTCCAAAGGCGCCCGCGGCCTGATGCAACTGATGCCCGGCACCGCCCGCGATATGGCCGCCAAGCTCGGTCTGGATTTCAGCGAAGAACGCCTGTCCCAGGACGGCGAGTACAACAAGACGCTCGGCGTGGCGTATCTGAACGACATGCTCGAACGCTACGACGGTCACCAGGCCCTGGCCGTGGCCGCCTATAACGCCGGCCCCGGCAAGGTGGATGAGTGGCTGGAAAAAAATGGCGACCCACGCACCGGCCAGATCGGCACTGAGGCCTGGGTGCAGCGCATTCCCTATGAAGAAACCCGCAACTACACCCGCAGCATTCTGCAAGACCTGCAACAGCAGCGCCTGCGTGGTGAAGCCACGGCGCCGCGACACAGCCAGCCGGTGCGCGCCAGCCTTGATGAGCGCCTGCAAGCCGGTGAATTGCTCGGCATGGCCGCCAGCCGTACGCCGAACTTGAGCGACACACCGAACAACCGTACCGATGCATTTAAGCCCGCCGCCGAACCGGTCGCCTTTCCTTTGAGCGTGGCGGATTTACCCAGCCAGCGGCCGTTGCATCAATCGCTGTCTGCGGCCTTTGCCCAGTCGATCAGAACTGAATTGCCCGTCTTTAAAGCATCAAAAGGAAACCTGTCGTGACCAATTTGACCCAGATCGCCTACAGCGGTGTGCGCGCTTCGCAGATCGGCCTGTCGGTTACCGGGCAGAACACCGCCAACGTCAATACCCCGGGTTTCAGCCGCCTGAATGCGGTGATGAGCTCGGTGTCCGGGCACGGCAGCCTCAGTGGTGGCGGGGTGGATGTGACGAGCATTCGGCGCATTTCCGACGACTTTCTCAATCAGCAGCTGTGGCGCGCCAACACCTCGCAGAACTACTACAGCACCTCGCAGCAATACCTGACCTCGCTGGAAGGGTTGATGTCGGGCGATGGGTCGAGCATCAGTGTGGGTCTGGACAACTTCTTTGCCGCCGTCAGTGAAGCCAGCGCCACGCCTGATTCCGTAGCCCTTCGCCAACAGATCATCGCCGAGGCCGGCAACCTGGCGCAGCGCTTCAATACCCTGGGTGGCAATTTTCACACCCAGCTGACGTCGTTGCAGGAGCAGCGCGGTTCGATGGTCACCGAGATCAACGGCCTGACCAGCAACATCGCCTTGCTGAACAAAAAGATCATTGCCGCCGAAGCCGGCGGGGCCGATTCCAATACCCTCAAAGACCAGCGCGAAAGCCTGATCACCGAACTCAGCCAGTACGCCAGCGTGCGCACCAATACCGCCGCCGATGGCTCGCTCTCCGTGTCGCTGGCCAACGGTCAGCCGCTGGTGGCCAGCACCTCGGCCGCGCAGCTCAGCGTCAGCCTGACGCCCACGGGTGAGCAGGAGATTGGGCTGGCTTTTGCCGGCACCACTTTCTCGCTCAGCCAGGACAACCTTGGCGGCTCGCTCGGCGCGTTGTACGACACCGAATACCAGGTGCTGCGCCCGAACCAGGACGCCCTGAGTGATATGGCCGAGCAGTTTTCGCAGATGGTCAACGACACCCTCGGCGCCGGTTTCGACCTCAATGGCAATGCCGGCCAGGCGCTGCTGGTGTTCACCCCGGGCAGCAGCTCCAACATGCTGAGCCTGAGCGGCATCAAGGCCGCCGACCTGGCCCTGTCCGACAGCGCCGGCGAAACCGGCAACAACGGCGCGCTGCTGGCGTTGCTGGAACTGCGTAACCAGACCATTACCGTCAACGGCAACCAGGTGAGCGTCAACGATGCCTATGCCGGGCTGATCGGTGATATCGCCAGCGTCAGCCGGCAGAACGCGGCCGACCTCACCACCGCTAAAACCGTTACCAGCCAGGCGCAAACCCAGCGTGACAGCGTGAGTGCGGTGAACCTGGATGAAGAAGCGGTAAACCTGATGAGTTACCAGCAGGCCTACCAGGCCAATATGAAGGTCATAAGCACCGCGAAGGATTTGTTCGAGACGATGTTGGCCGCGTTCTGATACGAAACGGCTAGGTAGGGCGAATATCCGCTACGCGGATATCCGCCGATACACCGATATACCTGTTGAACTTCGAGCGCCGTTCCATCGGCGTAACGGCGGATATCGCCTGCGGCGATATTCGCCCTACATGTGTAGCCCTACAAAGACGAGAGTGTTTATGCGCATTACCAACTCGCAGACCGCTGCCACCATGCTCAGCTCCATGAACCGCAATTCTGCAGAGATGGCCGAGCTGATGCAGAAAATGTCCGATGGCACGCGCATTCTCAAACCCTCGGACGACCCGGTGGCCAGTGTGCGCTTGCTGCGTATTCAGCGCGCCGAGGCGAGCCTGACCCAGTACGGCAAAAACATCACCAACGTGTCGAGCAACCTGTCGATTCAGGAAACCAACCTGCAAAGCACCTCCGACACCATGATCGAAGCGCGTGACCTGCTGCTGTGGGCGGCCAACGGCTCGAACACCTCGAAAGACCTGAATGCCATGGCCAGCGAACTCTCCAGCCTGGAAAGTACGCTGCTCAGTTACCTGAATGTGCGTGACGAGGAGGGGCGTTATCTGTTCTCCGGCACGCTCACCGATCGCCCGGCCGTGGTGTACGACAGCGCCACCGAAACCTACAGCGCCAATGGCAACGACAAGACCCGTCAGGCCGCCGTGGCCAACGGTGTGCTGGTGCAGGAAAACGTCGCCATTGCCGGCGTATTCGGCACCGGTATGGATTTTCTGAACAACCTGCACAGCGTGGTCAACCTGCTCAAGGACCCGGCGCTGGACAGCACCGACCCGGCCACCGTGCAACAGATTCGCGATGCCATTACCCAGCTCGATGCCACCCATGGCGACGTGCTCGGCAGCATCACTGAGCTCGGCGGGCGGCAGAACACCCTGACGCTGCTCAACGACAGCAACCAGGATGTGTCGCTGGTAAACAACCAGATCGATGGCGAGCTGGCCGGGTTGGATTACGCCGGCGCCAGCATCGATTTGCAGAACTACAAACTGGCCTTGCAGGCGACGCAGAAGACCTACCTGACGGTCAACGAACTGTCGCTGTTCGACCTCCTGTAATTCGCCTGAACGAGACCTGCCATGAAGGTTGAAAAGCCGTTAACGGCCATTGCCGCCCTTGATCCACAGGAGCGCCGCCAGGCGGTGTTGCGTGACACGCCGCTGCCCACGGCCGGCAAGGCCGAGCCTGCTGCCACCCAGGCGCCGGCCAGCGAGCGTACGCGCAGTAAAGGCGCGAGTTTCAACCTGCAGTTGAACCAGCAACTGTCGAGCATGCAGTCGGCCGAAAGCTATCTGGATGAACTGAGCAGCCGCCTGCGTCAGCTGAAAATCAACCTGAGCCGCGAAATCAGCGCGGCTCAGGGTGCTGACAAGGAAGGCCTGCAACAGGCCATGCAGCAGGTGAATCAACTGCTGGCCGAGCGAGCCGAGCGTTCCGGCGGCACCCTGGACAGCACGCTCAAGCTGCGCCTGAACGAACCGTTGCGCAGTCGCTTCAGCGTAAGCGGGCTGGACTCGCTCGCGGCCATTCAGGATTCGGGCAAGGAAACCTTGCTGTTCAGCGCCGGGCGGCAGTCGTCCGAGCCGATTGCGGTGGTGCTCGATGACAACATGAGCGGCGAGCAGGTATTGCGCCGTTTCAATGTCAGCCTCGGGCAGATTGGTGTGCGGGCAGAACTCTCGCAGAGCGGCGAGCTGAAATTCTCGGCGCGCGAAAGCGATTGGCAAAACCTAAAACCGCAGCTGGCAGTGCAGGGCGAGGGCAAGCTGTTTGCCAAAGGTACGTACCAGCCGGTGCAAAGCCAGGATGATCAGCTGTTCAATTTTCCCGCCGACGTAACGGCCGACAGCCAGCGCGAACTGCGGCGGGTGTTGGACTCGGTGGTGGCGGCGCTGGACAAGGTGGGGGCCATTCGAGACCAGCTCAGCCATCGTCAGCAGGAGATTCGCGATTTCCTCGCGCGCCAGGCCAATAACGATGAAAAGCAGTGGGCCGCCGACTACGCCAGCTCCGCGTTCAATATGGTCAATCGCTCGCCTGCCAGTTATGCCGCCGTCACCCAGACCGTGGTCGCCCAGGCCAATATCAGCCGTTTTGCCGTGGTCAGCCTGCTGTCTTGAACCACTTCGGGGGGAGGTATGCCGCACCGATTGCGCGCTTGTATGCGCGGCCTCTGCACCTGGTACGGGTGGGGGCAAAAACGCTCAACCAAACGGTCAATTTCGCCCAAGGGTTTACATCCCTGGGACATTCGAGCGCGTAATGGCCAGATCCCGGGAAACCTGGGTTTTCTTCTAACGCTTACTCGGATTATGCTCAGCGCAATTGCGTTTCGTGCGTACCAATTCTGCCTGGCGCCGCGCACTGTTTTTCACAGAGAGGCCACTATGGTTTACATCCAGCGCGACGAACACGGAAAGTTACTGCGCGTCGAGCAAGAGCCGTTTCCCGAGATGAGCGCCAGCATGGCGGTGGAAAGCGAAGAGCTGCAAACCTGGCTGAACACCAAGCTGCAGGTGCAGGCCAAGCTGGAAATTCTCAAGGAGTCGGACTGGACCCTGATTCGTGTGCTCGAAGACGTGGTTAGCGTGCTGGTGGAAAAAGGCCTGATCAGCTACACCGACCTGCCCCTTGCTGCCCGCCAGAAACTCGACCAGCGCGCCATTGCCCGCGCTGATCTGGAAGGCATTTCCGATCACCCTGACCTGGAATAGGTCAGCGGGTTTCAAGCCCCAGGCCTACCTGTAACAACCGCCCGATATCGCGGGCCCGCTCACGCAACAGCGTCGGGGCTTGCTGGCAGGCTTCTTCCAGCGTCATGGGGCCGTGGGCCAGCGAGAAGGCGGCCTGAATGCCGGCCTCGTACAGCTGGGCATAACCTTCGCCCAAGGTGCCCGCCACCACCACCACCGGCAACTCGAACTGCCTTGCCACCCGTGCTACGCCCAGCGGGGTTTTGCCACGCAAGGTTTGCGCATCGAAGCGCCCTTCGCCGGTTACCACCAGATCGGCGCCGTGCATTTTTTCCGCAAGGCCGGTGAGCTCCGCCACCACCTCCACGCCCGGACGGAACGTCGCGTTCAAAAACGCCTTGGCGGCAAAGCCAATCCCTCCGGCTGCACCGGCACCGGGTTCGTCGCGGCGGTCGGTGCCCAGCACCACAGCGGCGACATCGGCGAAGTGGGCGAGGGCGGCATCCAGCTGTTTGATCTGCTCGGGGCTGGCGCCTTTCTGTTTGCCGAAGGTGAACGAGGCGCCGTGGGGGCCGCACAGCGGGTTATCCACATCGGCGGCGACTTCCACCTGCACATCGGCCAGGCGTGGGTCGAGGTGTTTGATATCGAGAATGGTCAGCACCGACAGCGGCAGGCCGCCAGGGCCGATAGGGTGGCCGCCAGCGTCCAGTAGTTTTGCGCCGAGGGCTTGCAACATGCCGGCGCCGCCATCGTTGGTGGCGCTGCCGCCGATGGTCAGAATCACTTTTTGTGCGCCGGCATCCAGGGCCGCAAGCATCAACTCGCCGGTGCCACGGGTGGAGCTGAAACGCGCGTCGCGCAGCTCCACCGGTACCAACTGCAAACCGCTGGCTTCGGCCATTTCGATAATCGCCGTGCGCGAGTCCGGCAGCCAACCCCAGCGGGCTTTTACCTGCTGGCCGAGCGGGCCGCTGACGAGGGTGCTGCGTGCTTCGCCGTGCAGCGCGGCCAGAATGGCATCCACCGTGCCTTCGCCGCCGTCGGCCATGGGGCACTGCACGAGCTCGGCGTCGGGCCAGACATCCTTGAAACCAAGCGCCAGTGCGGCCGCTACGTCGGCGGCACCCAGGCTGTCTTTGAAGGAGTCGGGGGCGATGACGATTTTCATAACAGGCTCCGGCAATTCAGGCATTTAAAAACGATCATGCTGGCACGCAGCAACGGCGTTGCGCTTTGGCCAGTGACACAAGGTGGCGTGACGCGGTTTGTGCAAGCAGACAAAAATCAGCCACTGCTGGGCATCAGTTGCACGGCCAGGTACAGCTCCACCAAGTCGTCCAGGCGGCTGAGGTCTTTGCCGGTCAGTTCGGCAATACGTTCCATACGGTAGCGCAGGCTGTTGCGGTGAATACCTAGGGCATCGGCGCAGGCCTGCGGTTGGCCATTGTGTTCACACCAACTGCGCAACGTGCGCAGCAATTGGCCATTGCCGTCACGGGCGACGATGTTGTGCAGCGGCACCAACAATTCGCCCAGGGTGTCTTCGGCCCGGTGGGTCCACAGCAGCGTAGGCAAGCGGCAGCGGGTGAGCGACAGAAACAGGCGATAGGGTTTTACCGCCTGCCCATACGCCAGCAATTCGGCAATCCGGTGGCAGCAGCGGCGCAGGGCGTGCACATCTACACAGGGCATACCCGATGCCATGCGCTGCAGGTTCCAGCCTTGGCTTTTCAGGCGCTCGGCGAAGCGCTGCGGGTCGATGGCGATGGGGCAGCACCACAGCACGGTGTGTGGCGCCGGGGTGCTGCACCAACTGTCGGTGTAATGGCTGCGCAGCCAGTCCGCCAGCTCGGCAGAGCTCTGACCGTCGGCAATTTCGATCAGGTGCGGGGTGCGACTTAAATGCGGTTTCAGGCCCAACTGGTGGGCTTCGTCGATCAGCCGTTGCGAGCCGCCGGTTTCCCCCAGCATGACCGCCAGCAGGTCATCGCAGCGGGTTTTGCGCCATTGTTGTTCGGCCTGGATACGGCTCTGGTCCACCAGCATTTCCGCAGTCATACGCACGAGCTCGGCGTAGGTGCGCAGGGCCTGCGGGTCGCCGGAAATGCCCAGAACGCCAATCAGCTGTTCATCGTGCATCAACGGTAAGTTGATGCCGGGTTGCACCCCCTTGAGAGTGCGGGCAGCCTGTTCGTCCAGCTCCACAATGCGGTGGTTGGCCAGCACCAGTTGCGCGCCTTCGTGGCGGGTGTTGATACGGTTGGGCTCGCCGCTGGCAAGGATCAGCCCCTGACTGTCCATCACATTCACGTTGTAGGGAAGAATGGCCATCGCGCGGTCCACGATGTTCTGCGCCAGTTGGTGGGTGAGTTCGAACATGCAGGGCATCCTGACCGGGA
This sequence comes from Pseudomonas turukhanskensis, assembly GCF_027922365.1. Taxonomy (GTDB): domain Bacteria; phylum Pseudomonadota; class Gammaproteobacteria; order Pseudomonadales; family Pseudomonadaceae; genus Aquipseudomonas; species Aquipseudomonas turukhanskensis. Next base: position 181,758 of record NZ_BSFN01000009.1, on the reverse strand, counting down.
AAACGATTGGGCAACGATACAACAGCTGTAGCGTCAAATTGTCACTGCGCCCAAAGGCGCTGGCTGTGATGCTGCTTTATCGTGGGTTTTTCTGAAGTAACGACGCTGAATTTGTGCGAAGTCACAGAAAATAGCCGCTAAAGGGGTGCAAGGCCCCAAAGCGCTGGCGTGGCCAAAACACTAAGCTCGAACCGCACCACACCGTCATCAGGCGGCACCGCTTAACGCAGTTATTACAACAACAAGCACAGAGGATTGACCCCATGCCCAACCCTTCAATCAAGGACGTGGGCGACGTTGAAGGCGACTCCGTCTACCGTCGCGTCACCCTGCACCTGATTCCCTTCCTGTTTATCTGCTACCTGTTCAACTACCTGGACCGGGTAAACGTTGGCTTTGCCAAGTTGCAGATGCTCGATGCCCTGAATTTCAGCGAAACCATCTACGGGTTTGGCGCCGGTATTTTCTTTATCGGCTATGTGCTGTGCGGGTTGCCCAGCAACCTGGCGCTGAGTCGCTTCGGCCCGCGCCGCTGGATCGGCCTGATGATGATCACCTGGGGCTTTTTCTCCACCTGCCTGCTGTTTGTCACCACGCCGATGGAGTTCTACGTGCTGCGCTTTCTGACTGGCATGGCCGAAGCGGGCTTCTTCCCCGGCATCGTGCTGTACCTCTCGCGCTGGTACCCCAACCAGCGCCGCGGCCGCATCATGGCGCTGTTTATGTCGGCCATTCCGGTATCGGGGCTGTTGGGCGGACCGTTTTCCGGCTGGATTCTCAACCACTTCGCCGCCGGCCACGCGGGCCTCGCTGGCTGGCAGTGGATGTTTTTGATTCAAGGTCTGCCCACCGTGCTGCTGGGTGTGCTGGCGTTCTGGCTGCTGTGCGACAACGCCGAAAGCGCGCGCTGGCTGACCCCTGAACAACGGGCACGCGTGGCGGCCGATATCGCCTTCGACGACCGCAACCGCCCGGTACAGGCCAATACCTCGGTGCTGGCCGTATTGACCATGCCCTTTGTCTGGGTGCTGGGTTTTATCTACTTCTGCATCCAGAGCGGCGTGTACGCCATCAACTTCTGGCTGCCGTCGATCATCAAGAACCTGGGCTTTAGCGACGCCCTGGTGATTGGCTGGATCAGCGCCGTGCCGTACCTGGCCGCCGGTGTGTTCATGCTGCTGGTGGGCCGCTCGGCAGACCTGCGCAACGAACGCCGCTGGCACCTGGTAGTTCCGATGCTGATGGGCGCCATCGGCCTGGTGATTGCTGCCAACTTCGCCACCGTGCCGGTCATCGCCATTCTCGGCCTGACCATCGCCACCATGGGCGCACTCACCGGTTTGCCCATGTTCTGGCCGCTGCCGACCGCCTTCCTCAGCGCCAGTGTGGCGGTGGCGGCGTTGGCGTTGATCAACTCCATTGGCCAGATGGCGGGCTTCCTCAGCCCCTACATCGTCGGCTGGATCAAAGACCAGACCGGCTCCACCGATGTGGCGCTGTATAGCCTGGCGGCCTTGACCGTGGTCGGCAGCTTGGTGGCGTTGCGGGTTAGTCGGCCGGTGAAAGCGGGGGCTGCGGTGTAGGGCGAATGTTCGCCGTTACACCAGCGCGGACAATCCAAATACCGCCGATCGGGTAGGGCGAACATCTGCGAAGCGGATATCCGCCGTTCTCGCGGTTGCCCCAGACGGCGGAAATCGCCTCCGCGATATCCGCCTATCGCCTACCGTCTGCCGTCTAACCGAGTCGTAGGGCGAATATCCGCAGAGCGGATATCCGCCGTTTCGCCGATCTCTATCTCATCCAAGATGTCATTCCCCGCCCATTCCAAAGGGTAGATTCCGCTGGCAACCGCTCTATGGAAGGACGAGTAAGGCCACTCTTTCACTGTGCCAACCAGCCCGTGTTTTACCGGGTTGATGTGGATGTAGTCATAGTGTGTCTGGTAATCCGCAACGTCGCGAATGAGATGCTCCCAGTACCGCGACTGCCATATCCCGCGCTGCGCACGTCGTTGTTGGGCCGGAGTTAGAGGTTCGCTTCTACTGATCTGTTTACTGAAGTTCGATTTGATGACTTTCCAGCGAGTCGCAAAATCACAGTCGCCCGGTGGTAGCGTCCACATGCAATGCATGTGATCCGGGAGCACGACCCAGGCTTCTATTCGAAAGGGATGGCGGTGCTTGGTGGCCGCTACTACGTTGCGTAGTAATCCTATCTCGCGCACCAGCAAGTCCGAGCTGCGAGCACGCAAAGTGACGGTAAAAAAGTGTGTGCCGCCAGGCACCCATACGCGCCGGTAGTTAGCCATTTAAAACGGTCCATGTTCTTGGTGGGAAAGGCGAGTCTATTGCCATGTCCCACTGAAAACGGTCCGTAATATCTGGCTTATGTGCCGTTCATTCGTAGGAGGAAATGGCGGATATCGCCTTTGGCGATATTCGCCCTACTGTCCGCCGTCTAACCAAAGCGTCGGGCGGATATCCGCCGATACACCCTCTCAAGCAAACACAAAATACTTGCGAACGGTCTCCACCACTTCCCAGGTGCCTTTCATGCCCGGCTCCACCACAAAGATATCGCCGGCGCGCAGGTGAATTGGCGCCAGGCCGTCCGGGGTGATGATGCAGTAGCCTTCCTGGAAGTGGCAGTATTCCCACTTCACGTACTCCACCCGCCATTTGCCTGGTGTGCAGATCCAGGTACCCATGATTTTGCTGCCGTCATCCGAGGTGTAGGCATTGAGGTTTACGGTGTGCGGGTCGCCTGCGATGCGCTCCCATTTGCAGGCGTCGACAACAGGCATGGGCTGGGTATCGCGCAAAACGGTGATCGGTGGATTGGCCACGGGCAACTCCAGGTAGCGGAAAAGGGCCACCACCATAGAGCGGGCCGGCCGGGAGCAGTTGTCTGGGGGAGACATGGGGGTGTCTGTCTGCGCTGTCAGAGGTGCGCCGTTTTGCCCGTCAACCAGGCCGACAGGCTTCGCGGTGGCACGCGGCCAGAGAATGCCGCAGACTTGCCCGCCGCCGACCTTCCCGCGCACAACCCTCCGCCAGGACCACCCGCAATGCACACCTCCCTCAGCGCCCGCGAGGCCTATCAACTGCTTAAAGACATCGCGATGGGTGTGCGGGTAATGACCCGTGTGGGCGAGCACTGCTGGAGCACCTGTCATTGCGGGCCCATACCCATCGATGTGGAGGGTTGGCGCCTGACGTTGTTCAAGGAGGGCGGTGAGCCCGGCTACTGCGTTGAATGCAGCGCGCCGGATGGGCGCAGCGCCGGTGTAGAAACCTGGGGGCGGCACGGCACCGACCCTGTTCAGTTGCTGAGCCGTTGGGAGCGAGAGCAGCTTGAACGATTGCTCAAAGGGCTATGACATTGACCGCCGACCGCTTGCTCGCCATCGCCATAACCAACCCCGTGCCGATTTATTCGAGCAAAAAGCCAGGCGCTACCAAGCGCGCTGGCCATGGCTGAAAATTGTTGACCATAGCGGCAAGTAGCCGGTACGCAGCTGCGCAGCAAAGGCTTTACAACGCACGAAAACAAACTAGCGTAGAACCCATCATTACTGCCCTGCTGCTGTTGGTTCAGCACGTGCCCTTAAGGAGAAAAAACGTGGCTACGTTCACGCCCGGTCAACTTCACATCGAGCGCCACGCGCTTACCGCTACCGACGTCAGTTACAACCTGTACCTGGACTACAAGCTCTCCGAAGACCCGAAACTGGGCAAGGGCATGCTATTTACCCTGCACGGCAGTATTGAAGGTAAAGACCTTAACGAGCCGTTTTTTCTGCCCAAGGATGAGGCCTATAACTTCGCCAGCAACGTCACCAAGATCGCCGAAAAATATGGCGTGCCAAAGGCGTTGAGCAGCATCGGCTCCTCGCACAAGCACTACGACCTTATGTTCGAAGACGTGCGCGCCCAGCTGAATATGAAGCCGGGCGATCCCGTCAAACCGGAGTTGTTTGAGTAAGCCGGGTAGCCCACTAGAGAGAACTGGAGCGTTCTGGGTCGTATAAAAAAGCCGCCAATTTGGCGGCTTTTTGTTGGGGGTTGGATCAAGTCCGATTCTCGACGTTTGCAGCTGTTTCAATCGCCAGCTATCGCAGCCGTGCTTTGCTGTCTGACCCGTCACATCCATGCAGTAAGGCCGATGTTCTGCCAGCCTTCTCCATCACGCAGATGCTGGCGGCTCGTACTCGTTGACGTACCCGACCGTGCCCTGCATCCGACTCAGCAGGTTCACCAAGGTGTCAACCTCTTCGGGCGAGAAATCGCTTAGCAACCGCCGCTCTCTCTCCAATGCCACTTTGAGCACGCGGTCATGCAACGCCTTGCCTTCGGGGGTCAGGCTGACGGCGTAGCGGCGGCCATCTTTGCTGTCGACCTGGCCCGAAATTCGACCCGATGCTTCCAGCAACTGGAGCGAACGGCTGACCGCGCTTTTATCCAGCCCGATGACTTGGCAGATTCGATTGGCAGTGATGTTGCTCTCCACGGCGAGCAGGGCGATCAACCGCCATTCCACAACGCCAATGCCGAAATGCTTGCGGTAGCTGATCGAGGCGCCGGTAGCCAGCTTGTTGGCCAGGAACGTGAGCATGGCTGGAACGTAGCGGTTGAGGTCCAGCTTTTCGGTATCGGACATGGAGACGAGCCTTGAAAGTGAGATAAACGGCATAGTCAAACTAGTTGACACCGCAACTAAATGATTGGATTCTACTTCCAGCCACGCCGTGCGTGGGCTGTTCGCATCATATGCGACAGCCGCCCCTACAAAAATAAGTAACAGGTAGCTCCAATGAACCGTATCGCCTTTACCTGTCGTGCGCGACGGGCTCCAGCCGTAACCAGCCCTCCCTAGAGCGAGCGCGCTAGCTCACCCATTTCTATTCGCTTTTTGCAGCCACTTTGGTGTGGAGGGTCGTTTCATGCTTCAAGTTTTAGTTAACCGCAAGGCTATCGAGGCCGACGGTATTTGCAGTTTTGAATTGCATGCCTCCAACGGCGAGCTGTTGCCGTCCTTCACGGCGGGCGCCCATGTCGATGTGCATCTGCCATCTGGAGTGGTTCGCCAGTACTCATTGTGCAACCCACCCCAAGAGCGTCATCGCTATCTGATCGGCGTGCTGAAGGATCCACTCTCCCGTGGCGGTTCCCAGGCCATGCATGAGCAGGTGGAGCAGGGGCAGACACTGCAAATCAGTGAGCCACGCAATCTGTTTCCACTCGCTGCTGAAGCTGAGAAACACGTGCTCATAGCAGGTGGCATCGGCATCACGCCAATGATGGCAATGGCCTTTGAGCTTGAGCGGCAGGGTGCGGACTTCGAGCTGCATTACTGCTTTCGTTCCCGCAACCGCGCGGCATTTCTCGATTCTCTGGAAAACGCGACGTTTGCCCACCGGCTGAGGTTGCACGATGACAGCAGTGAAGTGCCGTCCAAACTCGATGCCAGCGCATTGCTGCAACGCCCTCAGGCCGGGTGGCATATCTATGTGTGCGGCCCTGGCGGCTTTATGGACCACATCCTCACCACCGCCGCGGCGGCGGGCTGGCCAGAGGAACACGTGCATAGAGAGTTTTTTGCTGCGGCCCCAATCGATCACGACGGCGACCAGGCCTTTGAAGTGGAGCTCGCCCGCTCAGGCAAGGTTATGCAGATTCCCGCAGACCGCTCGGTGTTCGAGGTGCTGGATGAGGCCGGTATCGAGATCGAAACCTCCTGCGAGCAGGGCATCTGTGGCTCCTGCATTACCCGCGTACTGAAAGGCACGCCGGACCACCGCGACCAGTTCATGACCGACGCCGAACACGCCCGCAACGACCAATTTACGCCGTGTTGCTCACGCGCCAAGACCCCACGTCTGGTCCTGGACCTCTGAGCGCCTCTGAATCCGCCCCTGACCCCACTCGAATTTCGGGAGAACACTATGAATGTCCCTGGCAGCGAATCCCTGGCTTACGAAGTCGCCGCACCGGCGCCTGTGCCCACCTTTCCTCTGGATCAGTGGTACGTCGCCGCGCTCGGCTGGCAGCTCACCGACAAGCCCGTCGGGCGCACCTTGCTGAACAAACCGGTGGTGCTGTTCCGCACGCCGGATGGTCAGGTCGCGGCCCTGGAAGACCGCTGCTGTCATCGCGCGCTGCCGCTTTCCAACGGCACGCTGGATGAGCGCGGCCTTCGTTGTGGCTACCACGGGCTGCTGTTCAATGGTGACGGCAAGTGCATTGAAATTCCGGGGCAAGACAAAATCCCTAGCAAGGCCAAGGTGCCGGCGTATCACGTAAAGGAACGTGATCAGATCGTGTGGATCTGGTTCGGCAGCAGTGAGCACCCCGAGCCGAACTGCGAGCCTCCGGCGTACGAGGTGCACAGCAGCGGCAAGTACATTTTCGATGGCGATGTATACCACTACGACGCACCGTACCAGCTTATCCACGACAACCTGATGGACTTGAGCCACCTGGGCTACGTGCACCTGCGCACCATCGGCGGCAACGCCAGCATCCATATGAACGCAGAGATGAAGGTCGAGAGCGACGACCGCACGGTAACGGTTACTCGTTATATGCCAGGTTCTGTGCCACCGCCGACCTACGTGGCCGCGTACCCCTTCAAAGACCGAGTAGATCGCTGGCAGGAAATTGAATTTCACGTTAGCCACCTGCGCATCTGGACCGGCGCTGTCGATGCAAATACTGAGTCCTTGAGCAACCCGGATCGCGGCGGTTTTCATATGCGCGGTTTCCATGGCGTCACCCCTGAAACAGAAACCACCAGCCACTACTTCTGGACCATCGCCACCAACCCGCAAAGCGATCATGAGGCGATCAAAGCCAAGGTCGTCGAGCAGACCGCGCTGACCTTCGAAGAAGACAAAGTGATCATCGAGGCTCAGTACCAAAACATGTGCCGCTTTGGCACGCCCCCGATGATCGATATCCATGTGGATGTGGGCGCCAACCGTGCGCGCAAGATCATTGAGCAGCTTCGCCACTGCGCTCGTTGAGTGCACAGCGGCCTGGGCCGGGCTGGCCTCAGGTTGCTGTCTTTTATCCCGCAACAGCCGCAACCTAATAAGGAGATTGTGTATGTCTGGTAATCGAGGCGTGGTTTATCTGGGCGCCGGCAAAGTCGAAGTGCAGCACATCGACTACCCGAAAATGCAGGACCCGCGCGGTAAGAAAATCGAGCACGGCGTCATTCTCAAGGTCGTTTCCACCAACATCTGCGGGTCTGACCAGCATATGGTGCGTGGCCGGACCACCGCCCAGGTCGGTCTGGTGCTGGGGCACGAAATCACTGGCGAAGTGATTGAAAAGGGCAGCGACGTAGAGCACCTGAAGATCGGCGATCTGGTCTCGGTGCCGTTCAACGTGGCGTGTGGTCGTTGCCGCTCCTGTAAAGAACAACATACCGGTGTCTGCCTCACTGTTAACCCGGCCCGTGCCGGCGGCGCATACGGTTATGTGGACATGGGCGACTGGGTCGGTGGCCAGGCCGAATACGTGCTGGTGCCATACGCCGACTTCAACCTGCTGAAGCTGCCGGACCGCGACAAGGCCATGGAGAAAATCCGCGACCTGACCTGCCTGTCCGACATCCTGCCAACCGGGTACCACGGTGCGGTCACCGCCGGGGTAGGGCCGGGTAGCTCGGTGTATATCGCCGGCGCTGGCCCGGTAGGTTTGGCTGCGGCGGCGTCGGCACGTTTGCTGGGTGCCGCCGTGGTGATTGTGGGCGACGTCAATCCGATCCGTCTGGCTCACGCCAAGGCGCAGGGTTTTGAAATTGCCGACCTGTCTACCGACACACCGCTTCACGAGCAAATCGCCGCGCTGCTGGGCGAGCCCGAAGTGGATTGCGCCGTCGATGCCGTCGGCTTTGAAGCGCGCGGACATGGCCATGCAGGGGCACAACACGAGGCGCCGGCCACAGTACTCAACTCGCTGATGGGCGTGGTGCGGGTCGCCGGCAAAATCGGTATTCCGGGCCTCTACGTGACGGAAGATCCGGGGGCCGTGGACGCCGCAGCCAAGCTCGGCAGCCTGAGTATTCGTTTCGGGCTGGGCTGGGCCAAATCCCACAGCTTCCATACCGGGCAAACACCCACCATGAAATACAACCGCCAACTGATGCAGGCCATCATGTGGGGCCGCATCAACATCGCTGAAGTCGTGGGTGTACAGGTGATTAGCCTGGACGACGCACCGCGTGGCTACGGTGAGTTCGATGCCGGTGTACCGAAGAAGTTTGTGATCGACCCACACAAACTGTTCAGTGCGGCCTGATGGAGAAACAGTGGTGAGATCAACTGCTGATCTCACCGCTCAGCCCGGGTGCTAGGCAGGGCGCCTTGTGTGTTCGTTCCAACAAAAATAAAAAGGTATCGCTATGCAACTCTTGCGCTCCCGTGAATCCGGGCCGGCTTCGGCTGCCCAGCGTTTGGCCAATGCCCTCGCAATTGATCTTGGAGGCAGCCGACATGGATAAGTCGATTGGGCAGCAAATGGATGAAAAACCAATGGTCGGGTTTCAATGGGCGGTGATCGCTCTGTGCTTCCTGATCAATATGCTCGACGGATTTGACGTGCTGGTCATGGCGTTCACCGCAGCCTCCGTCTCTAGCGAGTGGGCACTTACCGGTACCCGACTCGGCTACCTGCTAAGCGCTGGCCTAGTGGGTATGGCCATCGGTTCGTTATTTATCGCGCCTTGGGCTGACCGTTTCGGTCGCCGCCCTCTAATTCTGGTCTGCGTGACCGTGGCAGGGCTTGGCATGGTGTCATCAGCCCATGCGTCCTCGCCGGAGATGCTCGCTGGATTACGGCTGATTACCGGGCTTGGAATTGGCGGCGTGTTAGCCAGCAGTTATGTGATCGCCGGCGAGTACGCCAGCAAGAAATGGCGTGGCTTGGCCATCAGTTTGCAATCCACTGCTTACGCGCTCGGTGCCACCATCGGTGGCCTGATCGCGGCGCAGATTATTCCGGCGATGGGCTGGCGTTCGGTATTTCTTTACGGTGGCATCGTGACCTTGATGACACTGCCGCTGCTGTATTTCTGGTTGCCAGAGTCGCTGTTGTTTCTGGTTTCACGGCAGCCAACAGGTGCCCTGGAAAAGATCAATCGGCTGCTCAGACGCGTGCATCTGGCCGCCATCAGTCAGCTACCGCTTGTTCAAGCATCTGCTCGACAGCCGCTGCGCACGACCTTTGCCGAGCTGTTCTCCCCAGGCCTGTTGCGCTCCACGCTGCTCATCTGGCTGGCGTTCTTTCTGGTGATGTTCGGCTTCTACTTCGTCATGAGCTGGACCCCCAGACTTCTGGTGTCGACGGGGTTGTCCAACCAGCAGGGCATCACTGGCGGCGTTCTGCTTAACGTTGGTGGCATTGTCGGCACTGCGGTCATCGGCCTGCTCGCCGCGCGCTACAGATTATCTCGTGTTCTGATTGGCTACCTGGTGGTCAACAGCGTCCTGCTTGCCATGTTTGTGCAGTTCACCTCCAACCTGAATCTGGCGTTCGGCCTTGCGCTGGCAATCGGCGTGTTTGTGAATGGCTGCGTGGCCGGTCTGTATGCCTTGACCCCGACTCTCTACAGCGCTGCCCAACGGGTAACCGGTTTGGGCTGGGGTATTGGCATCGGCCGCTCGGGGGCAATCCTTTCGCCTCTGGTAGCGGGGCGACTGATTGATGCGCAGTGGACGCCCGCGCAGCTGTATGTGCTTTTCGCCGGCGCCTTCCTGCTTGCCGCGCTGGCCGTCTGGGGGCTTAAAGCCCGCTCTGTTTCTTCATTGAGCCCGGCAACTGCTGGCTGAACCCTCCAATAATAAAAACAGGACTTCATTATGAAGGTGTTGATGAGTAGCCCATGGCTGTGCAGCCTGGGCACTGCGGGAATGCTGTTGTCCGGAATTACCCAGGCGGCGCTGGTATCAGACTCAACCGTCACCCTGACCAGCCGCAATTTCTACCTCGACAGAGACTACAAAGGCGAAACGCCTTATGCGGCGGCGCGCGAATGGGCTCAAGGTTTTATCCTTCGCGCCAACTCCGGATATACCGAGGGCCCAGTTGGTTTCGGGCTGGACCTGACCGGCATGCTGGGGCTTAAACTGGACTCATCGCCCGACCGCACGGGCACCCAGCTGCTCGCCTACAACGCCAAGACGCGGGAAGCGCGCGGAGCGTACTCGGAGTTGGGGGCAGCCCTCAAAGCAAAGGTGTCCAACACGCGCGTATCGGTAGGAACCCAGTTTCCCAACGTGCCCGTATTGGCCTCCAGTCCGGCCCGTCTGCTGCCGCAATCCTTTCGCGGCGCCTACCTGATATCCGAGGATGTACCCGATGCGACACTGCATTTAGGGCGCATGGATAGGGTCAACCTTCGTGACTCCACCGACTATCAGCCGATTTACATTGCTTCTCCCAATGGCCGGTTCATCGCCGGGGCCACGTCGGAAAAATTCGATTTGCTCGGCGGGGATTACAAATGGTCGCCAAGCCTGACACTGCGTTATTTCCACGTAGAGTTGGACAACATCTACAAGCAGGATTTTGCAGGCGTGCTGCATACCTTGCCGGTGGGGCCAGGCAAGTTGAAGACCGACATTCGCCTGTTCAATAGCCAGGAAGATGGGCGGGCTGAAGCCGGCAGGGTAGATAACCTGAGTGCCGGAGCCATGTTCACCTACCAGTTGGGCGGCCACAGCCTTGGCGTGGGCTACATGCAACAGAGCGGCGACTCGGCGATGGTCTATCTGGCTGGCGGTGAGCCTGTAGTACTTAGCGATGGCACCATGAGTGCCGACTTTGTTAACCCCAAGGAACGCACCTGGGCGGTTCGCTATGACTACGATTTTGCTGCCCAGGACATACCCGGTTTGACCGCTATGGTTCGTTACCTTCACGGCAGCAACATTGAGTTGCCACAGCTGGGGGGCAGCAATCTGACGGAGTCCACCAAAGATTTTGAATTGGCCTATGTGGTGCAGTCAGGCCCCGTCAAAGGGCTCGCTCTTCGTGCACGGCAAAACTTCTATCGCAATAACCTGAGTCCGGCCGCGACGTTTCGAAGCGACAATGAAACCCGCATAAATATCGATTACACCTGGAAGTTCTGGTAGCTCATCACCGCGTGCAGTGGGCTGGCCCGAGTCAGTACCCGTGACTGATTTGGGCATTTTCATGACGTTTATTTTGCCCCGGGCACCGGGGCAGGAACACGCATGGCTGACGTTTGACTCATCCCCTCAGGCGATACCTTGCAGATCCAAAAACGATTAGTCCCTCGTGCTGGTTTTTGTTCAATTTCCCCTGTCCAACGCCGTCCGCCTTGCCGAGGTTGGAGCGTGTTTCTGAAGCATATCCACCCACAATAAATCTAATTAAATGGATGCATGGAATGAACAATAAGTTAACCACCAGGGCGCTAACTGGCGCATGGCTGTTGGCGGCTTTAGTCGCCAATCCGGTCGCCGCCACTACGGCAGAGCAAAAGAAAAAAGACAGCGTTCCGGACTTCGGGCCGAACGTAACTATCTTCAAGCCATCCACACCGCTTGCGCAGATTAACCAGACGCTGCAGCGCTTTTCCGAAGAAACGGAATTCAGCACCAATCGCCATGCCGTATTTTTTATGCCGGGCACCTACGGCAGCGATGCAGGCAAAGATGATCCGTCTACAGCGACTGGTATCGTCAACGCTGAAGTGGGCTATTACACCGCAATCTATGGCCTTGGGCGCTCACCGGAAGAGGTGCGTATCAATGGCGCGCTGCATGTTGAGCCTGTTCAATACAACCCCGCCGGGAACCCCCAGGACGATAACCTGGAGTCCAATTCGCTCACCCAGTTCTGGCGCTCATTGACCAACCTCACCATCAATCCCATCCAGCGTCCGGTTGGCAAAGACGCTGAACGTCCTTACCCCGAAGGCGTGGCACCGCCCTATACCTTGCGCTGGGCTGTCTCGCAGGCAGCACCGCTGCGGCGCGTCAATGTGCTTGGTGACCTGCAACTGAAAGGGCAATACGGCGCTTACGCCTTTGGCACCTATATCGCCAACAGTCGAGTGCAAGGCTCTGTTATCAGCGGCGATGGCAAGGTGCAGAAAGCTCAAGCCCATTGGTACACGCGCAACAGCAGCATCGGATATTGGGACGGGCGCGCGGTGAACTATATGTTCTCTGGCGTGGATGGTGCGCCAGTCACCGATTTTGACCCGGGCAGCATCACCAGCCTTCCCACAACACCAGCCTCCCGTGAGGCACCGTTTATTTACGTGAATGAAAAAAACAACTTCTACGTGTACGTGCCCCACGTGAAGAGCCACACCTCAGGCTTCGATTGGTCGGTGTCTTCGCGCGATGGTCGTCAACTTCCCATCCAGACGTTTTACATCGCCAAGCCCGCGGATACAGCGGCGACCATTAACCGGCAGCTGCGCGATGGGAAAAATATCATTCTGACGCCGGGTATCTACATGCTCAGCGAGGCGTTGAAAGTCTCCCGTCCGGACACCGTTATATTGGGCCTGGGTTTTCCCTCGCTGGTAGCGGGCAATGGCACTGCCGCCATTGAGGTGGGCAACATCACCGGCGTCATGCTTTCCGGTTTGCTTATTGAGGCAGGTCCCAGCCCTTCAAAAGTTCTTTTGAAAATAGGAGAGAAGGGCAGCTATGCCGGAGAGCCCCATGACCCGACCACAGTGAGCGATGTATTTGTACGGGTGGGTGGGCCTCTGCTCGGCCAAGCCAAAACCAGCATCGAGGTCAATAACAACAACGTGATTCTTGACCACACCTGGTTGTGGCGCGCCGACCATGGCACCGGTGCGGGGTGGGACTCCAACAAGGCTGACCATGGCTTGGTGGTTAACGGCGACGACGTCAATGCGCTCGGGCTCTTTGTTGAGCACTACCAGAAAAACCAGGTCATCTGGAATGGGGAGCGCGGTAGAACCATTTTTTACCAGAGCGAAATGCCGTATGACCCGCCTAGCCAGGCAGCCTGGAAAAATGGCAGCAAAGACGGCTTTGCGTCCTATGTAGTGGGAAAGAATGTCCGGTCCCACGAAGCGGCCGGGTTGGCGATCTATACGCTGTTTGTGATGGGGCAAAACGTCCATGCTTCCAGTGCCATTGAAGCGCCTGCTACTCGAGGCATTCGTCTCAAATCCATCAGCAGTTCTGTTATCGCCGGGGATGGTGGCATTTGGCACGTGGTCAATGATCAGGGCCCGGCTGCGCTGGCGAGCCAACCAAACTCCGAGGTGTATCGAATGACCTCGGTGATTCGCCTGCGTGAGTTTCCATTAGCCGGTGCGCGCCAATAACGCCGGATACTCAATACTGCAATCACCGCGTTGGGCTGCGAGCGAATGCTCCAGCCCAACGCGACTCACATCTGGCGCATCACCGGTAACCAGGCATCGGCTAGGCCATACCTGATAGCCCGGTAATCGATTGGGGTTTGACGTGCTGAAGTCTTAGGTTTTTCACCCTGCCAGTGCGCTCGGCATTTTGTTTGATACCCCCATGCGAGAGACCGTTTGGTTAGCAGCCATTGATCGGTCGGGACCGAATGCAAAAATGTCCGCTCCGGCGGGCAGACGCGGCGGACGAAATCGACACCCCCGGGCCGAAACTGGGAGGTACTACAGCGTGCAAGCAACGGCAATTGGAACTGCCCCACGGTCTATGGCCTCTTAGCCCATAGACCCCCGACGAGCACACCTGAATTGGCCGCCCACGAATTGCCCCCTGCAACCCCCCAGGAAACCGCCCAAGTGCAGCGCTTTAACAAAACGCTTGCCTGGCTGCCGCGTTTTCGCATTCGCAACCGGCTTGCACCCATGGCCATCCAAGGCCTGCTGCGCGTGAGCCAATTGGGCGGCAACCGCAAACTGACGCGCCACGGGCTGCGCGCAGAAACAAGGGTGGTGGGCGAGGGCAGGGTGCCGGTCCGTATCATCCGCCCCCAGGGTGAGGCCAAAGCCGTGGTGCTCGACTTCCATGGTGGCGGCTGGGTGATCGGCAATGCCCAGATGAACGACGATCTGAATATCGCCCTGGTCAGGGCCTGCAACGTGGCGGTGGTGTCGGTCGACTACCGGCTAGCGGTGTCCACGCCGATTGAAGGATTAATGGCCGACTGTCTGGATGCTGCACGTTGGCTGCTGAGTGACAGCTGCGACGTTTTCAAAGGGCTGCCTGTTGTCGTGGTGGGCGAGTCGGCCGGCGGGCATCTGGCCGTGGCCACGCTCCTGGGCCTGAAAGCCTGGCCCGAGCTGCTCGCGCGGGTAAACAGCGCGGTTTTGTATTACGGCGTTTACGACCTGACCGGCACACCCAGCGTACGCACGGCCGGGCCGCAGACGCTGGTGCTGGATGGCCCCGGGATGGTCGCCGCCTTGCAGATGCTTACGCCGGACCTTACCGACGAGCAACGCCGCCAGCCGCCGTTATCGCCCCTGTACGGCGACCTCTGCGGTATGCCGCCGGCGTTGATGTTTACCGGTGAGCTGGACCCGCTGCGCGACGACACGCTCGAACTCGCCCAGCGCTGGCAGCAAGCGGCGGCGGTGGAGGTCCACCTGTTGCCAGAGGCGCCCCATGGGTTTATCCATTTTCCGACGGCGATGGCAGACAGGGTGCTGGCCTACAGTCGCGGCTGGATCAATAGGCGCCTGAGCGCTTGAAACCTTGAGCCGATCGCGCATGGAAACCCTGTGTGCCTGCCCATGGGTGTTACAGTGCCGGGGCATATCGCCTTTAAGGAAACACCCATGAGAGCCAGTCACTTCCGCAACAGAACGACCGGCAAGGAAGTCTACGCCAAGGTTGGTGTTGAACTGTCAGACCTACCCAAGGAAGCCCGCACCTACCTGGGCACGGACGAAATCACCAGCGGCACCATGCAATACCACCTGGGCGACACCTGGATGGGCGGCCCGAATATCACCCAACTGATCGAAGACCTGAAAACCAAAGGCTTCCACACCCACACCATCGTCATGCCCCAAAGCTGATCCGCTACAGCGTCAACCCCTTCAAATACTCAACGCCCAAGCCTCCCCCCCATCGAAACGGTGGGCGGGGAGGGTTGCGCGTGTGCTGGTGCCTCCTTTTCTAACTGAGGCTTTACGCTATATGCGTTTTTCCATATATTCGTTTTCCCGTATGTGGATAGGGTTTGCGTGATGGCCCCTGAAGCGCTCTTCAAATGCTTGGCCGACGAAACACGGCTGCGCGCCGCCTTGTTGGTGGTGAGCGAGGGCGAGCTGTGCGTCTGCGAACTGGTGCAGGCGCTGGATGAAAGCCAGCCCAAGGTGTCGCGGCATCTTGCCCAACTGCGTGCCTGTGGGCTGCTGCGAGACCGCCGCCAGGGGCTGTGGATTTACTACCGGGTAAATCCGACGCTGCCCGAGTGGGTCCACGCCGTACTGCACACCACCGCGCAGGCCAATGCCCAGTGGCTGGCCGGCGATCTCACGCGCTTGCAGCATATGGGCGACCGCCCGGTTCGTGCCGCCTGTTGCTAACCCTCGGCCATTAAGGAAACCGCCCATGAAAGTCCTGTTTATGTGTACTGCGAACAGTTGCCGCAGCATTCTGTCCGAAGCTTTTTTCAACCACTTGGCTCCGGACGGGTTTCACGCTGTCAGTTCCGGGAGCTTTCCCAAAGGCCAGGTTCTGCCGCGCAGCCTGGTCACGTTGGAGGAAGCAGGAATCGCTACCGCGGGGCTCAGCAGCAAGGGCAATGACGCCTTTGAAAACAGCCCGCCCGACATCGTGATCACGGTGTGCGGCAACGCCGCCGGCGAGCCATGCCCGGTCTATTTCGGGCCGGCTCTGAAAGCCCATTGGGGCCTGGAAGACCCGTCGGCTATCCAGGGCGATGAGACGCAAATCAAAGCCGCGTTCCACGCCACGCTGGCCATTATCGAACGCCGCTGCCGGGCGTTTTTTGCCCTGCCGTTCGCTGATCTGGATGCCGCCCATCTGCAGCGCGAACTCGATCGAATAGGCAACCTCTGAGCCAGGAAAACGCTATGACCGACCATCTGCCCAACCTCGATCCCGCGCTCAGCACTGTCATTGCCGACGCCCGAGAGAGCCAGCACCGCCCCCGCATCCTGTTGCTCTACGGCTCCACCCGCCAACGCTCCTTTAGCCGTTTGCTGGTGGAGGAAGCCGCACGGCTGCTGGAGCATTTCGGTGCCCAGACGCGCATCTTCAACCCATCGGGTTTGCCACTTCCCGACGATGCGCCGAGCGAGCACCCCAAAGTGCAGGAGTTGCTCGAGCTGATGCAGTGGTCCGAAGGCCAGGTGTGGTGTTCGCCAGAGCGCCATGGCGCCATGTCAGCGGTGTTCAAGGCGCAAATCGACTGGGTGCCGCTGGCGATGGGGGCGGTGCGTCCCACCCAGGGCAAAACCTTGGCGGTAATGCAGGTGTCCGGCGGCTCGCAGTCGTTTAATGCCGTTAACCAACTGCGCGTGTTGGGCCGCTGGATGCGCATGTTCACCATCCCTAACCAGTCTTCTGTACCCAAAGCATTTCTGGAATTCGACGAGCACGACCGCATGAAACCCTCGGCCTTGTACGACCGTGTGGTGGACGTGATGGAAGAGTTGGTGAAGTTCACGCTGCTGCTAAGGGACCGCCCCGACCTGGTGGACCGCTACTCCGAACGCAAGGAGTCGGCCGAGGCGTTATCGCAACGGGTGAATCAGCGCTCGATTTGAGGGCGCAGTTTGTTCACATGAAACTGCGCCACCATCGCGGTCAATCCGCCATCCAGCAGCGTCTGTTTTTGCACGCATGGTATGGGCAACAACGGGTGATTGGCTGTCGAAGACATCACCGGTGATCGAAAGGGCGGCGGGGTGGTCAGCGCAAGGTGTAGCCGCTGTCTACCACCCAGTCCTGACCGAACACACTGCGTGCGCCCTGGCTCAGTTGGAACAGGATGACATCGGCCACCGCGCCGGCTTCGAGAAACTGGCCGCCGAGCAGACGCTGATTGACCGAACTGGCCACGCTGCCCAGCGCTTCATCACTTAACCCCAGGGTGTTCCAGATTGGCGTGGCAGTGGGGCCCGGCGACACCATGTTCAAGCGAATACCGCGGGGTGCCAACTCCACCGCCAGGGTGCGCACCTGGGCGCGCAACGCGGCCTTGGACGCGATGTAGGCGGCCAGGCCGGGGAAGGTCACCTGCTGCAGGAAGGTGCCGATGAACACCACTGCCGCCGTGTCCGAGAGGTGGTCGCGCAGGCTGTACAGCGTGTTCAGCGCGCCGGCGCCGTTCACTGCCCACTGACGGTCGAACGCCTGGGTATCGAGGCCATCGGCCAGTTGCGCGATACCGGCGTTGGGCACCAGATAATGCACCGGGCCAAGGCCGGCGGCACGCTGCGCCAGGCGTGCCAGGTCTTTCTGGCGTGTGACGTCGCCGGCCAACAGCACCAGGTTGTCGCCGAACTGCTCAGCGAGGGCGTCGAGGCCATCGGTGTGGCGCGCCATCGCCAGCACCTGGCTACCGCGTTCCAGCAGGCGCTGGGTCACGGCCAGCCCGATACCCGAACTGGCACCTGTAACAACGGCAAGGCGTTGGCTGAATTCATTGCTCATGGGCTTCACTTTATAGAGACGGCCGGAAGTGGCGGCATTTCCTGATCACAAAGCGTGCCAGCTGGAAAAGTGTTTAATAACAAATACTTGTTTAGTTATGGGGTTAAATTGACTGCAAGGTTGGTGGGGTCTTAATGACACCGTTCATGTCGTTTTGACCGATTGTGGATGGCCGGCGTCCACGCCCCAGCCTGCGCTGGGGCGATGGTGCAGTAGCAGTTGTTTTCGTCAGGCTCGGATCCAGAATATTGAGGCCAGGCAGTCTCGCGGCAGAGCGCTCTCGCCAACATGGCCCAGTTCGAACGACCCTTCTTGGCTCTGTGGAGATGGGCCATGCGTGGCTAGAGTGGCTCCACCACAACCCACAGAGTACCGACCATGAACCACCGCCTCGACTACTTCAAACTGTCCCCGCAAGCCTCGAACAAGCTGGTCGAACTGACCATGCAATTGAGCAAGAAGCCGCTGCTGGCCGACCTCGCTCACCTGATCATGCTGCGTGCCTCGCAGATCAACGGCTGCGCGTTCTGCGTCGATATGCACGTCAAGGAAGCCAAGATTCACGGTGAGCGCGAACTGCGGCTGCACCATGTGGCGGTATGGCGCGAGTCGCCATTGTTTACGCCGGTTGAACGGGCTGCACTGGAGTGGACCGAGGCGCTGACGCTGCTCAATCCGCCGGGCATCAGCGACAGCGTGTATGGCGCGGTGAGTGAGCAGTTTTCGCCGGAGGATCTGTCCGACCTGTCGTTTTTGATCGTCGCCATCAATGGCTGGAACCGGGTGAATGTGGCCTTCCAGGCGATCCCCGGTTCCTCCGACAAACTCTTTGGCTTGACTAAGGCCAACCTCAGCTGAGGCCGGGCAGCGCCTTGCCAATCAGCGCGCCCAATTGCTCGGCCTGGGCCGTCGTGGCGCAGTTGGTGAAGCTGAGCAACAACCCGCTGATGCGCTGCGTCGAAGCGGCCCAGCGCGACAGCGCCTGTAACGAATAGCCCTTGGCGAGCAACTGCTCTGCCAGGGCGATGTCGTTTACGTCATCGGCTAAACGCACCACCAGGTGCATGCCGCCGGGCGAAGGTTCGACGCGAATGTGCGCGGGCATACCGCGCTCAAGTGCGGCGATGGTGCTGGTGCGTCGTTCACTGTAAAGCCGGCGCATGCGCTGGATATGACGGGTGAAATGGCCCTCGGCGATAAACTCGGCCACCAGCGCCTGAGTCATGGACGGCGACCCCGCGGCGAATAACGCCCGCCCAACCCGTTCAAACGCGGCCACCTGCGCCTGCGGTACCACCAGGTAGGCCAGACGGATACCGGGGAAAAGCACCTTGCTGAAGGTGCCGGCGTACAGCACGCGCCCATGTCGATCCAGGCTGGCCAACGCCGGCAGCGGCCGGCTGACATAGCGGT
Source organism: Pseudomonas turukhanskensis (assembly GCF_027922365.1). GTDB lineage: Bacteria > Pseudomonadota > Gammaproteobacteria > Pseudomonadales > Pseudomonadaceae > Aquipseudomonas > Aquipseudomonas turukhanskensis. Next base: position 162,686 of record NZ_BSFN01000009.1, on the reverse strand, counting down.
ACTCCCCGTCATAGTCGTCCTCCACCACCCAGGCATTGCGCGTGGCTGCCCAATCCAGCAGCAACTGCCGGCGCGGCAGCGAGAGGGCCATCGACAATGGACTCTGATGGCCAGGCGTCACGATTGCCACCTTGGCATCGTCGGCCGAGGCAATGCCCTGCGCCACATTGATGCCGTCGGCATCCACCGCTACCGGCGCCATGTCCAGGCCGAACTGGCGCAGGATCTGCCGGGTCGGCGGAAAACCAGGGTCCTCCACCCAGGCGCGTTCGCCAGCCAGCAACAAGGTATGGGCGATAAAGGTCAGGCTGCTTCGCCAGCCACTGGTGATAAAGACCTGATGCGCACCGCAATCGATGCCGCGCGACACCTGTAGGTATGAGGCAATGGCGCTTCGCAATTGGGGCAAACCATGCGGCGCCGGGTAATCCAGATCGCCCAGGCGCATGCCGCGCAGATAGCGGGCGCCCAGCCGCGCCCAGATTTTTCGGGGAAAGGCATCCAGTGCCGGTACCCCCAATTGAAAGGGCAGCAACTGTGCCGGACGCCAGAGCGAGTCCGGGGCGTCTTCCACCGGCGCGGCTTCGCTGGGCAGCGCCGCCGTGGTCGGCGGTTTTTGCAGGTCCGGGTTGACGACCGTGCCTGCCTGACCACGGGCGAGCAGGTAGCCCTCACTGGTTAACAGCGAGTAGGCCAACTCGATGGTGCCCCGCGCGACCCCCAGTTCCTTGGCCATGGCCCGTGCCGAAGGCAGGCGGGCGCCAGGGGCCAGCGTGCCGGCCGCGATAGCCGCGAGGATACGGTCGTAGAGCTGGCGATACAGGGGCGTATCAGGCAGGTCCGTCAGGGGGGCAAAAGAGGGCGAGGGCGTGGTGCTCATGGCCTAGTCCGAAACCTGTTTCTTGGCTCAATTCAGTGGGGCAACTCTAGCCTAGGATGACGCCATGACCTACTTAAACCACCACCATTTACCCAGCGTGCTCGACTTGGCCGATTCGGCCCTGCGTCCGCTCGATGGGCCCCAAGACCTTCGCACTGCGTTCGCGGTGATGGCCCAATTGCGCCCCCACCTGGCCAGCGAAGCTGACTTCATTGAACGGGTAACCCGCATGCGTGCCGAGGGCTACCGCCTGATCGGTGCGTTCGACGCCGGGGTGCTGGCGGCGCTGGCCGGTTATCGCCTGCAGGAGAACCTGCTCTACGGGCCGTACCTGTATGTCGATGATCTGGTCACCGACCAGGCCCAGCGCGGTGGCCATTGGGGCGCGCGCTTGTTGCAAGCGCTGGAGCGCCTGGCGCGTGCGCAAGGTTGTGCCCGGCTGGTGCTTGACACCGGTTTGGCGAACGCCCGCGCTCAGCGCTTTTACTTTCGCGAGGGGCTCTATACCGGCGCGCTGCGCTTTCAGAAAGTGTTCGATTCAGCCTGATTTCGGCCATTACCCATTGAGGTTTCAGGAGGCACCCCATGACGTCGTCCCATCAGCCACACACACCGCTGCGAGTTCTTCGCCTGGTGGCCAGCCCCCGTGGGGCGGAGTCGCAAAGCTTGCAATTGTCCCAGCAGATTCTATTCGCCCTGGCCACACAGGCCGGTAGACGAGGTATTGAATTGACCGACCTGAACCTCACTGCACTGCCCCCTGTCGACGCCCCCTATACCCACGCACTGGCGGCACCGGGCGCGCTTGTGGCAATGCCGGCGGCAGGCGCGCTGAGTCGTTCGGACCACCTGATAAGCCAGTTGCAGGCCTGCGACGTGCTGTTGATTGCCACACCCATGCACAACTACAGCGTGCCCTCGGGCCTTAAGGCCTGGATCGACCATGTGGTGCGGGTGGGCAAAACGTTTATAGGTACGCCCAAGGGCAAGCAGGGCACCCTGAACAATCGTCCGGTGTATGTGGCCGTATCAGCCGGCGGCTACATCAGCGGCGAGCGCGCCCGTCAGCCAGACTTTTTGCGGCCTTATCTGACGGCCGTTCTGGCCACCATCGGGCTCGAGCAGGTGCAGTACTTTACTGTTGAAGGCACGGCGAAAGGGCCCGAGGCTTTGCACCTGGCGCACGCCGAAGCCAGCGAGCAAGTGCAAGCGTTTTTCTCTGGTTCTTCGTGCGTGACCGGGCTGCGTGCCTAGCGCAAGCAGGTGGTGATATCGGCCAACAACCCCGGCCCGGTTGGTTGCCAACCCAATCGCTCACGCGTCTTGTTGCTGGCCGCCGTCATATCCTTGCCCACAAACCCCAGCAACCAGCCGAAGTGCGCGGCGGCGTCTTCGGGGGACAAGGCCACGGTCGGCACACCCAGGCCAACGCCCACGGTTTCGGCAATCTCGCCAAAGGCAATCGACGACTCGGCGGTGCCGTGGTAACGGGCGCCAGGTTGGCCGTTTTCCAGGGCCAGGCGGTAGAGCAGTGCGGTGTCCGCCACATGGGCTGCCGACCAGTGCACGGGGCTGTCATCGATATAGGCCGACACACCCTTTTCCCGCGCCAGGTCGATCACATAACTCACCAGCCCTTGCCTCACCGGGTTGTGAATCTGCGACAGCCGAACCACCACCACATTTACGCCGCGCTCGCTCAGGGCGTGGCCGGCCACCTCGGAGGCGACTCGCGGGTTGGGGTGGTTGAGGTCGGCATAGTCTTCGTCGGCGGCCTTGCCCAGGCCCGGTGCGCCAATGGCGGTGCCCGAGGTGATCAGCAACGGCCGCTGCGAGCCTTCCAGCACCGCGCCGAGCGCGGCGATAACGCGGGCGTCTTTTTCGCAGTTGGCGACGAAGGTGGCGAAGTTGTGATCGAACGCGGTGTGGATAATTGCATCGCACCCCTCGGCGCCGCGTTGCAGGCCGGGCAGGTCTTCAATATCGCCGTGGAAGGCCTCGGCGCCGATGCTCAGCAGTTTACGAGCGCCGGCATCCGAGCGCGTTAAGCCTACCACTTGGTGGCCCGCGGTGAGCAACTCCTCAGCGACCTGAGTGCCGATAAAGCCGGTTGAACCGGTAAGAAATACGCGCATGGGTCAATTCTCTCTTTGCAGGAGCGGCCAGCGTGCACGTAGTGTTTAACCGGTAAAAGCCGTGACGTTATCCGGGTATAAGAACTAACAGGGTGGCACATGATCGAGCGGACAGAGCAGCTACTGGGCACTTACTTGAAAGACTGCCGTGCGCGATTGGATCCAGCCGACTTCGGCTATTCCAATGCCCGCCGCCGCACCCCCGGCTTGCGCCGCGAAGAAGTGGCGCAGCGCGCCAATATCAGCGCCACCTGGTACACCTGGCTAGAGCAAGGGCGCGGCGGCGCGCCGTCGGCCGAGGTGCTGAACCGCATCGCCCAGAGTTTGCTGATGACCGAACCCGAGCGCGAGCACCTGTTTATGCTCGCCTTCGGCCACCCACCAGAAGTGGTGTACCGCGCGCCCGAGGGCGTGACGCCACGTTTGCAGCGGGTGTTGGACACCTTCGAATACAGCCCCGCCATTATTAAAACCGCCACCTGGGATGTGCTGGCCTGGAATCGTGCAGCCGCCGCTGTGTTCACCGACTACAGCCTGCTGCCGCCGGCCGAACGCAACATCCTACGGCTCATGTTTTTAAACCCCGGCGCGCGGGCCCGGCAAAACGACTGGACGAGTATGGCGCGCTTTATCGTCGGCGCTTTTCGCGCCGATGCCATCCGCGCCGGGGCCACCGCGCAAGTCAGCAATCTGGTGGACGAACTGTGCAGCCACAGCAGCGAATTCGCCGCCCTGTGGCGTGACAACGATGTGCGCGTGCACGGCGAAGGCACCAAACGCCTGCACCACGCGAGCGTGGGGATGATCGAGCTTGAGTATTCCGGTTTTGCCGTGGACGGTCGGCCAGATTTGGGCTTGATCGTTTATAACCCGGCGACGGCTGCGGATGCCGAGCGAGTTCGGGTGTTGATGGCAGGTTAGATCAGCACGCCTTGCAGCCAGGGCTGCGCACTCACCCCAGCAATGCGAATTCAGCATCATTGCCGCAGAACTCCACTATCACCCCAATCGAATTCCGCTTCCGCCCACCCAGGCCCACACTTTGCCCACAGCCAAGCAAACTGCTGGCACCAAAGTAACGATCAACGGGTACTGACCATGAATATTCCAACCAGCCTCAAACACGCTCGCACCTTCCTCAGCGCCGTGGCCTTTTCCTTTCTGGCGCTCACCGGCCTGGCCAACACGGCCTATGCCGATGATGTGCGCTTGAGCACTGACAGCTACAGCGGTGTTACCTCCAAAGACAGCGCCACATACCTGGATTGCGTAAGCGGTAGCGTCAGTTACAACGAGCGGGTGTTCACGTCCAGCAGCCGCGGGCAAAGCCGTCTGCTGACCAGCAGTGCAGATCCGCTGCAAGCTCGCGGTATTGTGGAAGTAACCGAGGTGGACGGCGTAAACCACTTCAGCGCCCACCAACGTGATGCCTGGCAAGACAAAGGGGCTCTGCTGAGTGCGGCGCAGTTGTGCGCACATAGCTAAGTGGCTCGGCCGAGCAATTTAAAAGGGGACTTCATCATCAGTCCCCTTTTCCTACGGCTAACCGCCCTGTTGCGCCCGACACTGGGCATCCAGATACTCAGCCGCGTTTTCTCTCAACGGACGAGCTGATGGACACGATGAATGCGCTGGTGCCGGAACTGATTGTGTCGGACCTCCAGCAAAGCCTGAGTTTCTACTGCGCCATTCTGGGTTTTCGCGTGGAGTACGACCGGCCCGAAAATAACTTCGCCTTTCTCTCCTACGGCGCCAGCCAATTGATGCTGGAGCAGGACGACGGCGAAGAGTCGCCTTGGCGCATCGGGCCGTTGGAGCGGCCGTTCGGGCGGGGGATAAATTTTTCGATTCAATGCCCCGATGCGCAAGGGCTGGCAGAGGTTATTGCCGGCGCCGGGCTGGCGTTGCGAAAGCCGCTGGAGGAGCGCTGGTACCGCGACGGTGAGCGGCTGCATGGCGAGCTGAATTTTCTGTTGCAGGATCCCGACGGCTATCTGCTGCGGTTTACCCAGAGTTTGGGGTTTAAACCGGTTGCATAACGCAGAGCGCATCACCGACCAATCCGGCAAACGCACCATCAAAGACTTTGAGGCTGGACACCTCGATAGTGAATGTCGTTTCGGGGGTCGCGACCAAGGTCGCTCCTACAGATAGACACCGGGTTTGTGTAGGAGCCAGCTTGCTGGCGAACCCTGCAAACGCAGAAATCAAAAACATCGAGGCTTCAGCCTCGATTCCTGCAAACCTTGGTTGCGACCGTCGTTTCCAGGGTTCGCGACCAAGGTCGCTCCTACAAAAAACGCTGTTTACGGCTGCCACAAGGTTTTATCCCCATCCAGCTTGCGGTTCAAAAACGTTGCCGCGCTGATCAGCGCCAAATGGCTCAGCGCCTGGGGTGTATTGCCCAAGTGGCGCCCATGGGGATCGAACTCCTCAGCGTAAAGCCCCAACGGATTGGCGTAGCGCAACAGTTGTTCGAATTCCAGGTGGGCCTTTTCTATCTGCCCGGCGCGGGCCAGGCATTCGACGTACCAGAACGAGCAGGCCGTAAACGCGCCTTCGTCGCCGCTGAGGCCATCGTGCTGGCCGTCGTCGTTGCGGTAGCGGTGCATCATGCCGGCGCGCAGCAGGGTGCTTTCAATAGCGCTTAGCGTGGCCAGCCACTTCGGGTCGCTGGCGCTGACAAAACGCATCAGGGGCATCAGCAGCATTGCCGCGTCTACGCTATGGCCGCCCTGGTATTGCACGAAGTGGCCAAGGTCTGCGTTCCAGAAGTTTTCCCAGATGTCGTTGTGAATCGCTTCGCGTGCGGCTATCCAGTGTTCGAAGGGCGCCGGCAACGAGCGTTTGACGGCCAGGCGCAAGGCGCGGTCCAGCGCCACCCAGCACATCAGCCGCGAGTGCAGAAAATGCTGCGGCTCGCCGCGCATTTCCCAGATGCCGACGTCTTTTTCACGCCAGTGTTCGCTCACGTAATTCACCAGCCGCGTCGCGTTTTGCCAGCCTTCGTGGGAGATGGCATTGCCGTATTTGTTGGCCAGGTACACGGCATCCATCAGCTCGCCATAGATATCAAGTTGCACCTGCTGGTAGGCCTCGTTGCCGATGCGCACAGGGGTGGAACCGGCATGGCCCTTAAGGTGGGGCAGGGTGGTTTCGGGCAGTGTGTCGCGGCCGTCTAGGGCGTACAGAATGCCGAGCGTGTTGGTCTCGTCGCAGCAGTCGCCCATGCGCCCGTGCATCCAGTGCATAAACGCCGTGGCTTCGTCGGTGTAGCCCAGGCGCATAAAGGCGTAGACGGTAAATGAGGCGTCGCGAATCCAGGTGTAGCGGTAGTCCCAGTTACGTTCACCACCCGGGGTTTCCGGCAGGCCGAAGGTGGCTGCGGCGACGATTCCTCCGTGCGTGCGTGAGGTCAGCAGTTTGAGCGCCAATGCCGAGCGGTTGACCATTTCCCGCCAGCGCCCGCGGTAGTTGGACTGTTGGCTCCAGTGGCGCCAGAAGGCGATGGTTTCGGTGAGGTAGCGCGGACAATGCCCGGCGTTCACAGCCGGGTCGTCGAGGCCGCCCAGCACAAACTCCACGCAGTCGCCCTGGTGCAGCACAAATTCGGCGGTGGCCGCGCCGTTGTCGAGCTGCAGCGCGGTGGTGGCCGACAGGCGCATGCCGGGCAGGCCGTCGGCTTCGAAGCAGATGTCTCCGCCGTCTTTGCGCGAGGTCATGGCGGCACGGCTGTAGTCCAGGCGTACGTGGCAGCGCATGGCGATGGTGGCCTGGCCGTTATGCACTTCAATGCGCCGCACAATGCGCGGCAGGTCGTCTTTGCTGCGGCCGATGGGCATCAGGTCGGTGACTTCCACCACCGTATCTTTGCTGATCCAGCGGGTGTGCAGCACGTTGGTATTGGGCCGGTACAACTGCTCGCGACGCGCATCGGGTAGCCGCGGGGCGAGCTGAAAGATACCGGCGGCATTGCTGTCGAGCAGGGCGCTGAAAACCGAGGGGCTGTCGAAGTCGGGCCAGCAAAAGAAGTCGATGCTGCCGGTGTCGGCCACCAGCGCGGCACTGCGCATGTCGCCGATGATGCCGTGGTTTTGAATGGGGTTCTGCGGCTCTTCTTCGCGTTCAGCCATTGCCGCGAAACTCCGGGTACAGGCTCATGCCGCCGTCTATTACCAGGCTGGTGCCGTGCACATAGTCGGAAAGATCAGAGGCCAGCCACACCACGGCATTGGCCACATCTTCGGCATCGCCCACACGACCATAAGGAATCAGCTTGAGCAATTTTTGCTCGGCCGAGCCTTCGGTTTCTTCGGCGTTGATGGCGGTGCGGATTGCGCCGGGCGCAATGCTGTTGACGCGAATCTTCAGCTCGCCCACTTCCTGGGCGATGGTGCGCATCAGCAAATCCACGCCGCCCTTGGAGGCGGCATAATTGGCGTGCCCGGCCCAGGGAATGGTTTGGTGCACCGAGCTCATATGGATGATCTTGCCCATCGCGCGCGACACGTCCGGGCGCAGGCCCTGGGCGATAAATTGGCGCAAGGCGCTACGGGCGCAGAGAAATTGGCCGGTGAGGTTAGTGCCCAGCACCGTGTTCCAGTCGGCCAGGGTCATTTCGGTGATGGCGGCATCTTTTTGCAGGCCGGAGTTGGCCAGCAGAATGTCCAGCGCACCAAAGTGTTCCAGGGTTTGCGCGAACAGGTTATGCACCTGGTCCTCTTGTGAAATATCGGCACCCACGGCAATGGCTCGGCCGCCATTAGCAACAATCTGCGCGGCGAGTTTTTCTGCCGGTTCGGCGTGGGAGTGGTAGTTGATGACCACCGCCGCGCCGGCCTCAGCGAGCGCACTGGCTGCCGCGGCACCCAGGCCGGAACTGCCGCCGGTGACCAGGGCAACCTGGCCGTGCAATGAAATACGCATATGTGCCCACCCTTGTAATCGGCCTGTAAAAGCTGACCGGTGCGGGCAACAGAGGTTCAGGTGTTTGTAAGCCGCGCCGGGAATGTTTGTCAGCGCGCCGATACACCCCATTCAATCGATCTGGGCGAAGCGTTCTACCAACCAGTCGATAAACACCCGCACGCGATTGCTGAGGTGGCGGTTGGGTGGGTACAGCACATGAAACGGGTAGGGCTCGGCCTGCCAGTCGGCCAGTATCGGTACCAGTTCACCGCGCGCGATCGCCGCTTTCACTGTGTAGCCAAAGGTATGAATGATGCCGAGCCCGGCAAGGGCAGCGGCCAGCTGCGCGTTGCTTTCGTTGACGCTGATAAGGCCTTTGCCTTCGACCACATGGCGTTCATCACCGCGCTGAAACCGCGCTGGTATCTGCCGGCTGCTGGCGGCGGAGTGGTAGGTCACCAATTGATGGTGGGCCAGGTCTTTGGGGTGCGTGGGCGTGCCGTGGCGTGCGAGATAAGCCGGCGTTGCGCAGGTGCTCCATGACACTTCACCGAGCCTTCGCACCGCCAGCAATTGCTCGCCCAGCGGGCCGCCGCGAATCACGCAGTCCACGCGCTCGCTTACCAGGTCTACCGGGCGGTCGCTGACGCCTAGATCGAGCTGAATATCGGGGTAGCGGGCAAAGAATTCGGGTAGCGCGGGAATCACCAGCAAGGTGGCCGTGGAGCCGCCGATATCCACACGGATCTTGCCTCGCGGCAACCCTTGCGCCTTGCTGAAGCCTTGGTCGATGTCTTCCAACTGATGCAGCAGACGGTTGGTCAGTTGGTAATACGAGGTGCCGTCGGCGGTGACGGTCAATCGCCGCGTGGTGCGTTGTAACAGGCGCACGCCGAGGTGGGTTTCCAGCTCGCGGATCAGTTTGCTGACGGTGGTCTTGGGCAGGTCCAGCGAGTTGGCCGCTTTGGTGAACGAGCCGCTTTCCACCACACGAGCAAATACACGTATGGCCAATAACTGATTCATCGTTGCGCTCCGCGCTGTTTTGATTGTGCATAAGTATGCATAAACAAAACCATTTACCTGTATTTTTCTGCTCAATCTTCAGGCCTAAAGTCGGCATCAACGGCTCAGCGACGAACCGCTAACCAACTGAACTGAATGACTGGAGAAACACCATGAGCAACAGACTTGAAGGCAAAATCGCACTGATCACTGGCGGCACCACCGGCATCGGCCTGGCTTCGGCCCAGGAGTTCGCCGCCCAGGGTGCCACCGTATTTATCACCGGCCGCCGTCATGCCGAACTGGATAAAGCCGTCGCCGCCATCGGTCCAGGTGCCATCGGTATTCAGGGCGATGTGTCGAAGCTTGCCGACCTGGACCGCATCGTTGCCCAGATCTCCGTCCAGGCCGGGCACCTGGACATCCTGTTCGCCAACGCCGGCGGTGGTGACATGCTGCCCCTTGGCGCCATTACCGAAGAGCAGTACGAACGGATTTTCAGCACCAACGTAAAAGGCACGCTGTTTACCGTGCAGAAGGCCTTGCCGCTGCTGCGTGACGGCAGCTCGATTCTGCTGACCTCCTCGACCACCTCGGTGCAAGGCACGGAAAACTTCAGCGTATACAGCGCGAGCAAAGCGGCGGTGCGAAACTTTGCCCGCTCGTGGTTGCTGGATTTGAAACCGCGCCGCATCCGCGTGAATGCGATCAGCCCTGGCCCGGTGCGCACCCCCGGTCTTGGCGACCTGGTGCCGGCCGAACACAAGCAGGCGCTGTTCGATCAATTGGCGGCCGTGGTGCCTATCGGTCGGTTGGGCGAGGCGAGCGAGATCGCCAAGGCGGCGTTGTTTCTCGCCTCCGATGACAGCAGCTTTGTGAATGGTATCGAGCTGTTTGTAGATGGGGGGACTGCGCAGATCTGAGTGAGGAACCAGGGAGGCTTTGCCCCCTTTGTTTGTTCGTAAAGGCCTTGGGCTTTTTCTTCATCGAATTGAAGGGCGGGAGCACCGAGGGCAGGTTGGTGCGGCTGGGAAAGGCGTGCGTGTACGGTTGCTTCGACCATGAATCAACGTCAAGCAAGGCAGTGAACGGCGAGCTTTATAAGCCGGCAACAGGCTGCAAGGGGGGGGGCTTTTCTACCCATTTGTTAGGAGCGAGTCCTTTGCTCTGGGGGAGCGGTCTCACAGAGCAAATGCTGCTGACTGAGGACACTACCAGCTACTCAAATTGCTGGAGTGTTATTTGTGAAATGCGCGTCTTTTGTTCCCCCCTTTAGCCCTGCCCAGAGCCATAAACGTAAACATGCAGCGCACCTGATTCTTGTTGGGCTGACCAGCTTCAGCCTTGCTCCGGCGTACGGGGCAATCACTGTTGTCAGCGGGCAGACGATTGATACCAGCACCGCGCAAACACCCGCCGTCCGAGCAGCGGTCGGCGAACAGGTTCATGTAAACGATTCGCAAGTGACCACGCGCGGCGTTGGCGCCGACGCGCTGCGTTCCGAAGGCTATTTGAATGGCACTCGTCTGGGCCTGCGCACCACTGGTAATTGGGCCTCGGCGGCAGACGCGCGAAATGGCGGCATCGTGGAACTTACTCATACCCAGGTATCCGTTGAGGGCTCTGGTTCCGTGGGCTTGCAGGCCCTAAACCGGGGGTCGAAGGTCTCATTACACAATGGCAACATTTCAACCAGTGGGAACATGGGCTACGGCGTGAACGCCCAACTAGGTGGGTCTGTTGAACTGAACAACGTCTCGATCAGCACCATCGCTGCGGACGGCATCGGCGCGAGAATCACGGATGGTGGTTCGTTGGAATTTGGTGCGACCCATATCTGGACGCTTGGACGCGAGGCGCACGGTCTGTTGCTGATGGGCCTTAACGCGACTCAGCGAGCGACCGCCGAGGTATCGGACAGCACCATCACCACGCGTGGCGACGCTTCCATCGGCATCAACGTCAATAGGCACGCCACCGCCCAGGTGATTAATACCCAGATCACCACCACCGGCAACAACTCCGGTGGCGTGTGGCTGCCAGGTGAAACGAACGATGCCACGCTGCGCCAAGTACGAATTACCACATCGGGCAACAACTCTGTGGGGGTTTCTAGCCAGGGCGGTACTGCCATACTGAGCAACATCGCCATTTCCACCGCTGGCACGCAGTCCCATGGCCTCTACGCCTCTGGTTCAACCGCCAGAATGGACGCCACAAACATCAACATCTCCCTCGATAAGATCGGTGCCGGGGTATTCGCCATCGATAACAGTGTTATTAACCTCGATACCGGCTCCGTCACCACCCGTGAGGGCGGTATCGGGTTGTACGCCGCGCGTGGCGGAAACATTTCCGCCGCAGATTTTCTTATTAACGCCGAGGGTGACGGCGGTCGGGCGCTGGTGGCTGCCAACGGGGCCACCTTGACCCTGGGCAGGGTGCACGCCAGCGCTAACGGTGTGAGCGGCGCTGCCTTGCAGTCGATTGCCGGCGCCAGTACCCAGTTGAATAACGTGAGTATGGAGGACGGCAGCCTGACTGCCACCAAAGGCAGCGCCATCGCGGTGTTGGGTGGGCAGCTGGACTTGAGCCTGAAAAACGTCACGGTGACGGGTCAGCAGGTGCTGGACGTGAACCAGAGCGCGACTGGCGTTGCCCATGGCAACGTCAATGTCACGGCCCAGAACAGCCTGCTAGTGGGCGATGTACGGGTAGCCGGTGCCAGTAGCGGCGACACCCGTCTGCAACTTGATCGCTCGGTGCTTACCGGCGCGGTTCAGGGCCTTGACCAACTGGACCTGCTTAACAGTCAGTGGAACATGACCGCTGATTCCCGTCTGGTCGGCTTGAACAATCAAGGCACCGTGGCGTTTGAAACCGGTGCCGGGTTCAAGACCCTGACGCTAGAAGGCGACCTTACTGGCGGTGGTACGTTCGTGATGAACACCGACCTGGCTGGTTTGCGCGGCGACCTGTTGCACATACTTGGCACCACCCAGGGCAACCACACACTGGCGGTTGCCGACTCCGGCAAGGAGCCGGCAAAGGCCGATGAAAAATTGATGCTGGTTAACGGCAACGGCGGTGACGGTCGCTTTGCCCTCGCTGGCCGCCCCCACGTGGATGCCGGCGCTTTTCGCTACACCCTGGAGCAGCAAGGAGATGACTGGTTTTTGCGCAACACCTCGCTGCGCCCCGGCCCCGATAATATTTCTGACGGTTCCAACGCCGCGCTGGGTAGCCAGGCTGCGGCGGCTACCTTGTGGGCGGCCGAGATGAACGCTCTGGTAAAACGCCTGGGCGAACTGCGCATGGGCAATGACAAAGGCGGTGTGTGGACACGTGGCATCGGCAAAACCTACAAAATTGACAACGGTTACGGGCGTGGCTTCGAGCAGAGCGTGCGGGGTATGGAAGTGGGCGCCGACTCGGGCATTGACCGTCAGGGTGGCACGCTGTACCTGGGAGGTATGGTGGGAATGGCCACGTCCAGCCAGAATTTCGGCGATGGTGGTAGCGGTGAAATCGACAGCCAACTGCTGGGCATCTACAGCACGTGGATGGACGACAGCGGCTACTACATCGACGCCGTGGGCAAATACAACCGCTTTAGCAACCAGGTAAAAACCCTGACCAACACCGGCGAGCGCGTCAAAGGTTCTTATAAAACCCGAGGCCTCGGCGCTGACGTTGAAGTGGGCAAGCACATTGCGCTGCAGGATGCCTGGTTTGTAGAGCCGCAATTGGAGTTGACCTACACCTACACCCACGGCGCCAATTACACCGCTAGCAATGGCTTGGCGGTGCGCACCCAGGCTGCCGACTCACTGCAAACCCGGCTCGGTGGGCTGCTTGGCAAAAGCCTGACCCTCGACAACGGCATGGCCGCCCAACCCTATGTAAAAGCCTCTTACGTGCAGGAGTTCGAGGGGGCAAGCACGGTGAAGGTCAACGGCCGCAAATTGCGCAACCAGGTGGCCGACTCCCGCGCAGAAATCGGCTTGGGTGGTGTACTGCAAGTCAGCGCCAAAACCAAGGTATCGCTGGATGTGCAACACACCAAGGGCGAGCAGATGGAGGAACCTTGGGCAGTGAATATGGGCGTGCGGTATTTGTGGTAGGACGATAAAAGCCCCGCCGTGGGCGGGGCTTTTATCGGTCAGTGGGTAGAGAACAGTGCGCGCCACGAACAGGTACGGCCGGTTGGCGTGGCGCCAAGATTGAGTGACGACAGCGACACACATCGACGGTAGGGCAGCAGGCCAGTTACCCTGCGTCATTCCTTCTCCGCGGCCTTTCCCAATGCCCGACCGCTTCCTCGGTAGCTGCCTGTGCAGCGCCATCCGTTACCAACTGCTGGTCCGCCCCAAAGCGGTCTCGCACTGCCATTGCAGCCAGTGCCGCAAGGCACATGGCGCTGCATTTGCCAGTTACGGCAGCGTGTTGCGTACAGATTTGCTGATTAGCCAAGGCGCCATCTGCCTTGCCTCGTATGCGTCTTCGCAGGGGGTGGTTCGCCAGTTCTGTAGCCAATGCGGTTCATCGTTGTTCTGGTCGAAAACCTCGGGTGAATTCAGTGACTGGGTTTCCATCGCACTGGGTACGTTGGACTCGCCTTTTACGCTCGAAAAACAGCAGCACGTTGAAGTGAGCTCCAAGGCCTCGTGGTATGCAATCGAGGACCATTGGCCGCAGTCTCGTTAACCCGCCACCCTGGAAGCTCGCCATGCTCTCCCATGTCTTTTTAGGTACCAATGATTTCTCTCGCGCCCTGGCGTTTTATTCGCCGCTGATGGCCGAGTTGGGCCTGGTGTTGAAATTCAGCGACGCCAGCAAACCCTGGGCAGGCTGGATGTCGCCAGCGGCGCCTCGGCCGCTGTTTGTTGTCGGCGCGCCGTTTGATGGACAGGCCAGCCAGCCGGGCAATGGGCAGATGGTGGCGTTGCTGGCGCCCAACCGTGAGGCGGTGCGCAACAGCCATGCGTTTGCCCTGGCCAACGGCGGTACGTGCGAAGGCGAGCCGGGCTTACGGCCGCACTACCATGCTGATTATTACGGCGCCTATTTTCGCGATCCGGATGGCAACAAGCTGTGCGTGTGCTGCCATCAGGCCGAGTGAGCGCGTGTCACTGCAAAAACGCATCGTCCACCGGCACGCGGTAGCCGGTGGCTAGCCGATTGGTTTCGTTGGCCATGCCGATCACCGCTTGCAACTCGCCAAACATCTCGTCGGTCATACCGGCCTTGCGCGCACTCGCGGTGTGGGATGCGATGCAGTAGGTGCAGTTGTTGGTGACGCTCACGGCAACGTAAATCAGTTCTTTGGTCAGCGCGTCTAAAGCCCCCGGCGCCATGATGTGCTTGAGGCTTTGCCAAGTGCGTTCGAGGTTGTCGGGGTGCGCGGCCAGGCATTTCCAGAAGTTGTTTACGTCAGCGACCTGCCGCGTTTGCTTGATGTCGTCGTACACGGCACGTACGCGCGAATTGGCATTTTCATATTCGATCAAGTGCTTGGACGTCATGTTCTTATTCCTAATATGTTTTGGCAGCTTCGTCGAAAACCACTGACGTTTTTTACGCTACCAAGGAGAGGAACAGATGTCATTGCGCATTCTTGTGCTTGCTGCCGCTGCTGCGTTGCCCTTGTACACCGCGTCGGCCGGTGCCGCCGAACCCGGCTTATGGAAGGTGTACGACAGCCTTAAAAGCCACACCTGGGTGGACCTCACCCACAGCTACAACGAGCAGGTGCCGCACTGGAAAGGCTTCGAGCTCGCCCAGCGCAAAACCCTCTACACCATCGAAAAAGATGGCTTCCAGGTCGACCTTTATACCCACGTAGGCCAGTGGGGCACCCACGTCGACCCACCCGCGCATTTCCATACCGGCCTGCGTACTGTCGACCAGATTCCGGTGAAGGAGCAGTTGCTCCCGCTGGTGGTGCTGGATATCCACACCCAAGTGGAAAAGAACCCCGACTACACCATCACCCTGGATGACGTGAAAGCCTGGGAAAAACGCCACGGCACCATTCCGGCCGGCTCGTTTGTGGCGCTGCGCAGTGACTGGTCGAAACGCTGGCCGAGCCAGGAAAAAATCCAGAACGTCGACGCACAGGGCGTGGCCCACTATCCGGGTTGGAGCAAAGAGGTGCTGACCTACCTGTACGAAACCCGAAAAATTACCGCTTCGGGCCATGAAACCACCGACACCGATCCGGGCATTGCCACCAGCAAGGATGACTACTCGCTGGAGTCGTACATCCTCGGCAAAGACCACTACCAGATCGAGTTGTTAACCAACCTTGATCAGGTTCCCGAGGCCGGTGCGCTGGCGGTGGTGAGCTTTCCCAAGATTGAAAAAGGCAGCGGTTTTCCGGCGCGGGTGTTTGCGATAGTCCCGTGATTTGACCGCATGACTCAGCGGGGTGCCGGCTCGGCTCCGCTGAATGCGGCCACTATCTGTTCTTTCAACCAGCGCAGCCCCACGGCCATATCCTGTTGCCTGTGCCAGATCAGGCTCACTTGCACCGCCGGCATTTCCATGGGCATGGGGAATATTTGCAGGGCGTATTGCTCGGCAAAATGTTCAGCCAGTTGCAGCGGCACCGTGCCGAGCATGTCGGACTGCGCCACGATGGCGGGGATGGCCAGGTAGTGCGGCACATACAGTTGCACCTTGCGCCGCACCTTGGCCGAACCCAGGACGATTTCCAGCGGCGACCCACGGCCGGCGCGCGAGTGCACGGACACATGGTTGCAGTCCTGATACAGCGCCAGCGAAAGCGCGCCGCTGCATAGCGGATGATCGCGCCGGGCGATAACCGCCAGCTCCTGTTGGCGCAGCGGCTGGTACAGCAGGTCGTCGTCATCAAAATGCAGGTAGTCGATCGCCAGGTCCAGCTCGCCGGTTTTCAGGCGGCGGGCAAGGGTGTCGGCATCGTCCAGGTGCACCGCCAGCACCACGCGCGGCGCGATGGCATGGATGCGGGCAAGCAGGCCGGGCAGAAACACGGCTTGCGCGTAGTCGTTCATCGACACCCGAAAGGTCAGCTCGGCTTCCAGGTCGATAGCCGCCTGGGGGCCCAAGCCGATCCGCAGCAGGTGCAGGGCCTGGCGCACCGGGCCGTACAACGTGTGGGCGTGGGGCGTTGGCACCATGCCGCGGGCGGTGCGCTGAAACAGCGGTTCGCCCAGTTGCTGGCGCAGACGGGCCAGGGCATTGCTGACGGTAGACTGGCCTAGGTGCAGGCGCTGCGCCGCGCGCGAGAGGTTCTGCTCTTGCATCAGGGCGTCGAATACCAGCAGCAGGTTCAGGTCGAGCTGACGCAAATTCGTGATCATGAATAAAGCTCTTTCTGAATATCCATTGGATGGATAATTGCGGCGTGCCTAAGCTCGGGTCAACTCCTCGACCGAAGGATTGCCTGATGAAGTTCGATACCGCTGCCTTCCGCGCCCGCTACCGCGCAGACATTCACCCCCATTACAACGCCTGGCTGCACGGTGGTTTTGTGCTGCTGTTCGGCGCTGTGTGCATCGGCCTGTTCTGGAGCCACGCGCATAACGTGCGGCCTTGGGAATGGCTTGCCATCCCGGTGGCTGTGCTGTTTCAGAACTGGGGCGAGTACATGGTTCACAAGAACATGGGCCACCGTAAGCACGGCTACAGTGCACTGTTTTACAAACGCCACACGGGCGACCACCACAGCTTTTTCGCCCACGGGCAGATGGCGTTCGAAACCCGGCAGGACTGGCGGGTGATCTTCTTTCCTCCGTGGCTGATCGTGGTATATGCCCTGGTTTCCCTGGGTGTCTGGTGGGTGCTGAGCCTGTTCAATGACAACGTCGCTGCCTTGTTCAGTGGCGCCATGCTGCTGGGCTATCTCGCCTACGAAATTCTCCACGCCTGCGAACACCTGCCCGAGCAGCACCCTGTTTCGAGTTGGCCGTGGGTGCGCCAGATGCGTCGGTTGCACGCGCTGCACCACGCCCGCGAGCTGATGCACAGCCACAACTTCAATATCGTGTTTCCGCTGTGGGATTGGGTTTACGGCACGCTTTATTGGGAACCTGAAAACGCCACGGCACACCTTCGCACCAACCGCGTGCTGCAGCACCACGTGGATATTGCCCGCTCGCCCGAACAGGTATTCGCCTACGTCAGCTGCCCCACCCGTTGGCACGAATGGCACCCCTACCACGTGGCCATCAAAGGGCCGAAGGGCTCGCTGCCGGCGGGCAGTCATTTTGAATACGAGGGCGGCCGTGCCGGCTCATTGAGCTGGGATGTGCTGGCTGTGCAACCCGGCCAGCGCTGGCAGGCTTCGGCGCGGGGCAAATACGGGCTGGCGATGGTGGTGACCTATGACTGCACCGCCACGGCCACCGGCACCCGCTTTACCCGTACGCTGGAGTACCGCTTTGCCAACTGGATAGGGCGCACGGCGGACCGGCTGTTTGTGCACAGGCGCATCGAGCAGGACTCGGTGGCGCTGCTGCGCACGCTGGGACAGGTGGCGGAGCGGGTATTGCCCCACGTGCCATGACGGTTGAATCATTGCTACTCGCTGGCGCTCTCCCGGCCCTCGCTTAAACTAAAATCGCGATATCCCGGGTTGTACTCAACAGCGAAACGCTATGACTGATAAAACACCGCCTTCCGATGCCGCCGCGCCCAGCCGTTCCAGCGTGGCGCTGACGCGTGCGTCGCTTTTCAAGTTTGCCGGTTTGTTGGTCGCAGGCTTCGTCTTCGCGGTCTATCTGTTTTTTTATCTGGCTCAGGACCTGGACCGCACGGAAGAAACCGAAAGCGCGTTCTACACCGAAAAGGCGATGCAGGCGTTTGAGAAAACACTGCGCTTAACCCTTAAGGACTATGCGTTCTGGGGCGATGCCTATAAGCACCTGCACAGCGAAGTGGACACAGATTGGGCCTACGTACGGCAGAACCTGGGCTCCACCCTGTATGCCGATTTTGGTTTTCAGGGCGTTTTTGTCGTCGATGATTCCGACCGCACGGTTTACGCCGTCATTCGCGGTGCGTTGCAGCCTGTTCAGGCTTCCGACTGGCTCAAGCAACGTTACGCAGAGGTTCTCAGTCAGGCGCGAGCAAATGCGCAAGCCGAAACGCCGATCACCGCATTTATCGATATAAACGGCAGCCCGGCGCTGGTCGCAGCTGCGCCGATCACCCCGGGAACGGACCCTACCGTGGTAGCCGATGACAGGCAGGCATCGGTGCTGATCTTCGTCGACATTCTCGATGCCACCAAGCTGGAGGCCATTGGCAAGGATTACGGTGTGCAAGGCCTGCGTATCGCGACGGGCGACGATGTTCACGCCCGGGCCAGTTATCCCTTAGGTGAGAATGGCGCTGCCGGGAGCCTGCACTGGGACCCGGAGCGGCCAGGCCAACGCTTGCTTAGCCTCGGCCTGCCTTTGCTGAGCATTACTGCCGTGCTGGTGTGCCTGATGGCCTGGGTGCTGCTGCGCCGCACCACGGCGGGTGCCAAGGCGCTGGATGCCAGCTACCACTCGCTGCAGAGAAGCCAGGGCGCACTGGCCACAAGCGAAGCGCGCTTTCGCGATATCGTCGAAATCAGCTCCGACTGGATCTGGGAAGTAGACACCTGCTGGCGCTTTACCTACCTCTCCGAGCGCTTTGAGGAGGTGACCGGGCAAGCGCGGGAGGCTTGGCTGGGCCGCAGCATCGATAGCCTGTTGTGCACCGAGACGGGGACCGTGTCGCAGTGGTTGAGCACAGCCAACCGGCGCGCCGACAACAGCGTGCATTGCCGTTATGTCGATACCCGTGGGCAGGAGCGCATTACCCGTGTATCGGCCAGGACCATGGGGCCGCCAGGGTTTCGTGGCACCGCAACGGACGTCACCGGCGAAGTGGAGGCGCGCCGGCAGATCGAGTTTCTGTCACAGCACGATGCCCTTACCGGCCTGCCGAACCGCACGTGCTTGCAGGCATTTCTCGACGGCAAACTCAAGGTGCTATCCACGCAGGAAAACCCGCTGGTATTGCTCAGCCTGGATCTGGACCGTTTCAAGCCGGTGAACGATTTGCTCGGCCACGCTGCGGGTGATCAGGTGCTCAATGAGGTGTCCCGGCGCCTGTGCGAGTGTGTTCGCCACGAAGACCTGGTGGCCCGTGTGGGTGGCGATGAATTTGTGTTGATTCTCTGCGACCTGAGCAACCAGGACAACGTGGAAGCGTTGTGCCAACGGGTGCTGGCGTCTATCGAGCAGCCCATCGAAATCGACGGGCATCAAACCTTTATCAGCGCCAGTATTGGCATAACGATGGCGCCCAACGATGCCCTCGAAGCCAGTGAATTGTTGCGTTATGCCGATATTGCGCTGTATGAAGCCAAGGCGGGTGGGCGTAGCACATGGCGGTTCTATTCGGGTGACATGAACGCCAAGATCGTCGAGCGCCGGCGGCTGGAGGCCGATCTGCGTTTTGCCATCAAACACGGTGAATTACGGCTGCATTTTCAACCGCGCTACCGCATAGCCGACGGTCAGATCGTCGGCGCAGAAGCCCTAGTGCGCTGGCAGCACCCGGAACGCGGCCTGATACCCCCCGATACCTTTATTCCGATTGCCGAACAGACCGGGCTGATCATCGCGCTGAGCAACTGGGTGATGAGTACGGCCTGCCAATACGCAGCGCAATGGCCGCAACCGCTGTTTCTCTCCATCAACCTTTCGCCGATCGAGTTCAAGAGCGGCGGGCTGGTCGAGCGCATCGAGCAGGCACTTGCCGATTCCGGGCTGAACCCGGCTCGGGTGGAGTTGGAAATTACCGAGAGCGTGATGCTTGACGATGCCGGCGGTGCGTTGGCGCTGATGCACACGCTCAAGAAACTTGGCGTGCGCCTGGCGATGGACGATTTTGGAACGGGTTATTCATCGCTCAGTTACCTGCGCACCTTTCCTTTCGACGGCCTGAAAATAGACCGCAGTTTCCTAAACCGCCTGGGCGAGAGTGCGGACGACAGGGCGATCATTCTGGCTATTGTCGGCCTGGGCCATGCCCTGTCCCTCACCGTGACGGCCGAGGGCATCGAAACCGCTGAGCACCTGCGCATGCTCAATGCCGTGGGATGCGATGAAGGGCAGGGCTTTTTTCTGAGCAGGCCACTGGATGTCCAGGCCTTTGACGCCCTGCTGCAAGCGGCTGAAACCGAAAGCTAGAAGCATACGCTGTCAATCAAATGCACCGTTCAGCACCTCGTAAATGATGCCGGTGGCGATGGCCACCAGAACCAGATCGGTACCGGCCTGCTGCCACTCATAGCCGCTGTAGCGCGGTAGTTGGCCAAGCAGACGGCTATCGAGTTTCTTGGCAATACCGGGCGGCAGCGGTTTGCCCCGGGCCAGGTTTTTCTGAATGCCCGGCGGCAGCGACGAGGTCGGCGCCCAGTAATCACGGTGGCTACCCAGCACGCCAAGTACACTGCCTCGGTCAATGCTGGGGCCACCGTTCCAGTCATCGTTGCCACCGCCTTTTTTACCCTGGCCGTTGTGGTCGTTGCCTTTACCGTTGCTGTGGCCCTTGCCGTTGCCTGGGTCGGCGTTGGCGAGCGCCGAGCCAAGGCCTAAGGCGATGCATATACAGCCAATCCATAGTCCACGAAGTTTCATAGTGTTTACCCTCATTTGAATCGAACCACGACTGCAATGGTGCGCGCAGTAAACCCAATCTGCTCACGCGCACCGGCCTCTCAAAACTGTTCAGCTACCATGCGAAACGGATACGGCGCTGCCTTGTACTTGCCCAGTCGCCCACGCTTGGGCAGTTTTACCGCATCCTTGTCGGCAATTTCTTTGTAGGGGATCTGACCTAACAGGTGACTGATGATATTCAGGCGCACGCGCCGTTTGTCTTCGGAATTGGCCATGTACCAGGGGGCCCAGGAGGAGTCGGAGGCGGCGAACATATCGTCGCGGGCACGGGTGTAGTCGTCCCAGTGGCCGTAGGACTTGATGTCCATCGGCGACAGCTTCCACAGCTTGCGCCCGTCGGTAATGCGCGCCTGCAAACGCCGGGTCTGTTCCTCGGCGCTCACCTCCAGCCAGTACTTGAGCAGGATGATGCCCGATTGCACCATCACCTTTTCGAACAGCGGCACCACCTTGAGAAAAGTGTGTGACTGCTCCTCGGTGCAAAAGCCCATCACCCGTTCGACGCCGGCGCGGTTGTACCAACTGCGGTCAAAAATCACCACCTCGCCGGCTGCGGGCAGGTGAGTGAGGTAGCGCTGGGCATACATCTGGGTTTTTTCCCGCTCGGTGGGGGCCGGCAGCGCTACCACGCGAAACACCCGAGGGCTTACCCGTTCGGTGATGGCTTTGATGGTGCCGCCTTTTCCGGCGCCGTCGCGCCCTTCAAAGACGATGCACACCTTCAGGCCTTTCTGTTGTACCCACTGCTGCAGCTTCACCAGTTCGATATGCAGCTTCTTCAGCTCGGCGTCGTACACCTTGCGTTCCAGGCGCTCAGCCGGCTTGAGAATTTCTTTTGAGGTCTTCTTCGGTTTGGCCATGGTGCCCTCCATGCGCAAATAACCAGGAGCGCTGAGTATGGTTCAAGGCAACCAATTCGCTACTGCTCGGTGGGCTGCTCATACCGGCGCTGGATGCGTTCCAGCTCGCCACTTTCACGCAGCGTATTCAAGGCGCGGGCCCAGGCGTTTACGACGTCATCCTCGCAGTCCGGGCTGAAGGCGATATACAGCGATGAGCGATAGATCTCCACCGGGATTTGCCGCAAGAACCCAGGGCCGATGTTCAGCTGTCGACTGTAAAAGGCAACCCCGGCATCGGTATCGCCTACGATCACATCGGTGCGCCCGGCGAGCAGCATGCGGTACAACTGCACGCTTTCGACGGCGCTGCTGTCGAGGTTGGTAAAACCCAGGGCATGCAAGCGTTTGGGCACCAGCCCGGCGTGGCGTGTGGTGATTTTTTCGACCTTGCGCAGTTGTTCCAGTGAATACAGCGGCGGGCGTCCCTGGGCGAGCTGATAGGGGTGAATGGACTCTTCCACAATCGGCCCTACCCATTTGTACAACGGTTCGCGCTCGGGGGTGCGGAACATTGAGTACATGATGGTTCTGGGCCGATTTTGCAGCGAGAGAGAGGCGCGCATGCTGGGCAGCACCACCACGTCGAAGTGATCGCCGGTCAGCGCCATCATGGCCTCCACGATCTCGGTGGCCATGCCGGTGAGCTGATTGTTTTCGACGTAGTTGTACGGCGCCCAGTCTTCGGTAACGACCTGGTACGGCTCGGCTCGGGCGAGGGTGCCTAGCAACAGGCAAATCAGGGCTGCAGTGGTGGTCGAATACTTCACGTTGCCTGCTTGGCAGTCTGGGGGACAGGGCAAGCGTAGACGCTCACGCTTGCGGGTGTTGACCCATCAAATCGTAGTGACGATTTATTGCCAAGGCTTGGCGGTTGTCGCCCCTGCAAAACCGGCACGGGCTCGCGTTTTTCTTCATTGCCTGGGTGCTTGTACCAAGCCGGGCGGATTTTTTCCCTCAGACCTCTTACCCTGTGTGTTTTGCAGATGCGCAACGCGGGCGGTGGCTGTGGATCGGTTTCAGGAAATGAAGGTGCTGCTGGCCGTTACCGAGGCCGAAAGTTTTGCCGGTGGTGCCAAGCAGTTGGGCATGTCGCCGCCCAGTGCAACGCGCGCCATCGCTGCCCTGGAAAGCCGTCTGGGCACCGTATTGCTGGCGCGTAACACCCGCAGCCTGCGCCTGACCGAAGCCGGCCGGCGCTATGTGGAAGACTGCAAACGCATTCTGCTGGAGCTGGAGGAGGCCGAGGAACTGGCTGCCGGCAGCGCATTGCGTGCGCGTGGCAGCCTGACGGTGACGGCCCCGGTGATGTTCGGCGAGTTGTATATGGTGCCGCTGATTGCCAGCTACCTGGGCGAGCATGCCGAAGTGACGGTAAATGCCCTGTTGGTCGACCGTCTGGTGAACATGGCCGACGAGGGTGTGGATGTGGCGATTCGCATCGGCAAGCTGCCCGAGGGTAACTGGCATGCCCTCAAGGTGGGGGACATTCGCCCCGTGGTGTGTGCTGCCCCCGATTTTCTCGACCGCGTAGGCCGGCCTCAGCGGCCGGAAGATTTACAGGACGCGCCGATTGTCATGTCTTCGGCCAGCACCTTGCTCACGCACTGGTACTTCAACGGCCCGCAGGGCTCGCAGCTGTTTATTCCGCAGCCGCGTCTGGTGGTCAGTTCCAACCAGGCGGCCATCAATGCCGCGCGCCAGGGTGGGGGCTTCACCTGCGTGCTGTCGTATCAGGTGGCTGCGGCGGTCGCCAGCGGCGAATTGGAAATCGTACTGGGCGACTTTGCTACTGCACCGTTGCCGGTGCATATCCTCTATCAGAGCGGCAAGCAGGTGTCGGCCAAGGTGCGCACCTTTGTCGACCATTGCCACAGCCGGTTGCTGGCCGATGCGGCGTTGCAACAGTTGGCGGCGGGGTAGGCGATGAGTCGCTATCAGCAGCTCGAGGTGTTCGCCGCCGTGGCGCAGGCCGGCAGCCTGGCGTCGGCGGCACGCCAGCTCGAATTGTCGGCTGCCACCGTCATGCGGGTGATCGGTACGCTGGAAGCGCGTCTGAATGCCACGCTGTTGCTGCGCGGCCCGCGCGGGGTAAGCCTGAGTGCGGTGGGGGAGCAGTTTGCAGCCAGTTGCCAGGCGATTCTTGAACAAACTGCTGCGGCCGAACGCTCGGCCTGCGGGCTGCACAGTGAAGCTGCCGGGCAGTTGAAAGTGGCCATGCCGCTGCTGATGGCCCACCAGGTGTTTACCCCGTTGGCCATTGAATACCTCGCGGCTTTTCCCGCCGTGGACCTGCGCATTGAAGCGCGTGAAGGTCTGCCCAAGCTGTTGGATGAGGGCCTTGATGCCGCGCTGGTGGTGGGCCACCTTGCCGACTCTTCAGGCTTTGCCGTGGCAGTCGGCACGGTGCGGCCGATGATGTGTGCTTCGCCCGCGTACCTCGCCCGGTGGGGCATGCCCAGCACCGCCGAGCACCTGCGCGCGCACCGCACGGTGTTGGCCAGCAGCAGCGGCCATGGCCTGGAGTGGCGGCTGCACACAGGCGCCAGCATTCGCGCCATTCGCACGGCGCCGTCGCTCACCTGTACCACGCAACAAGGCGGCGTTCAGGCGGCCGTCGCCGGCGTGGGGTTGCTGCGCTGTATGAGCTACGAGGTCCATCAGCAATTGCAGGCCGGGCTGCTGCAACCGGTTCTGCAAGACCTCGCCGGCCCCGCACTGCCGGTGCACCTGGTGTACCGCGAAGGGCGCAAAGCCAATGGCCGGCTGCGCGCCTTTATCGACTTTGCAGTGCCTGGTTTGCGCAGCCACCCGGCATTGCAGGGCGGGTGAATGGTCAGGCGTTCGCGCCTTCGCCAACTGCTTTATTGCGAAAACTGAAATTATGGATTGCCCAGCCTGGTGATTCTGCTCAAGCGCGTCGGGGCGCAGCATCGGTGCCACAGCGTGACAGCCTGTCAACGCACCGAGCGGAGCTACTCCCATGCCACAGCAACCCATCAAACTGTATCGCCACCCTCTCTCTGGCCACGCCCACCGTGTTGAGCTGTTGCTGTCCTTGCTCAAGGTGCCGACCGAGCTGGTGTTCGTCGACCTGGCCAAAGGTGCACACAAGCAACCCGAATTTCTCGCCCTCAACCCCTTCGGCCAAGTACCAGTGATTGATGACAACGGCACCGTGCTCGCCGACTCCAACGCCATTCTGGTGTACCTGGCCAAACAGTACGGCACCGGCAGTTGGCTGGCAGACGAGCCGGTCGCCGCCGCGCGGGTGCAACGCTGGTTGTCGGTCGCTGCTGGTCAAGTAGCCTACGGCCCGGCGGCGGCGCGCCTGATCACTGTGTTCGGCGCCTCGTTCAATGCCGAGGAAGTCATCAACCGCGCTCATTCGCTGTTGCAGATGATGGAAACCGAACTGAGCACCACGGCATTTCTTACCGGCAGCGAGCCGAGCATTGCCGACGTCGCCAACTACGCCTATATCGCCCATGCACCCGAAGGCAATGTGTCGCTGGCCGACTACCCTAATGTGCGCGCCTGGCTGGCTCGTATTGAAGCGTTGCCAGGCTTTGTGCCGATGCAAGCCACAGCCGCCGGCCTGCTGGCCAAGTAACTGCCCGCCGCCCGCTGCCGAGACCCTCGGCAGCCAGACAAGGAGTGCACGCCCATGGAAACTTTGCCCAAACACCGACGCTCGCCCTGGCATGCCGGGGAGCGCGCCATGCAGCAGAAGATCGGCGCCTCCGACCGCATGGAGGTGGCCGGGCAGAAGTTTATCCGCGACTACATGCCCGACCAGCACCGCGATTTTTACCGGCAACTGCCGTTTATGGTTGTCGGTGCCTTGGATGCTGAGGGGCGGCCGTGGGCGACCTTGCTCGAAGGCCCGGAAGGCTTTGCCGACTCACCGGGCCCAAAACAGCTGAACCTGGCCGTGGCCGTCGACCCGCAAGATCCGGCGGCGACCGGGCTGCAAGCGGGCCAGGCCATCGGCATGCTCGGCATCGAGCTGCACACGCGGCGACGCAACCGCATCAATGGCGTGATTACCGCGGCCTCGGCGCAGCAGTTGGACATTGCCGTGGAGCACGCTTTTGGCAACTGCCCGCAGTACATCCAGCAGCGCACCTATGAGCGGGTGGATAGCGCCACCACGGGCAAGCCACCACGCGAGGTAGCGAACGACCTGGACGCCGACGCCGTGGCCACGCTCACCAATGCCGACACGTTTTTTGTCGCCAGCTACGTGGTGCATGAAGACGGGCAGCGCTCGGTGGACGTCTCCCATCGCGGTGGGCGGCCGGGGTTTATCAAGGTGGAAGGCAACCGCCTGACCATCCCGGATTACGCCGGCAACCTGCACTTCAACACCCTGGGCAATTTGCACATCAACCCCAAGGCCGGGTTGTTGTTTGTCGACTTCAGCAGCGGCGATGTGTTGCAACTGACCGGCCGTACCGAACTGGTACTGCAGAGCCCGATGATTACCGCGTTCGAAGGTGCCGAGCGGCTGTGGACCTTCGATGTGGAGCAAGTGGTGCGCCGGCCTGCTGCGCTGTCCATTCGCTGGCAATTCCAGAGCTTTGCGCCCACCAGCCTGATGACTGGCACCTGGGCCGCTGCCGACCAGCGCCTGCAGCAAAACGAGCAGCGCAAGCAATGGCACCCGTGGCGGGTGGTGCGCGTGGAGCAGGAAAGCCACGACATTCGCTCGCTGTATATCGAAGCGCTGGATGGTGCGGCGGTCAGCTTTCTGCCGGGGCAGCATATTCCGGTGCGTTTGCAGGTGGGCAACGATGCGTTGGTGCGCACATACAGCGTGTCCAGCGCACCGTCCGATGGCCATCTGCGCATCAGCGTCAAGGCCCAGGGCCCGGCGTCACGGCATCTGCACGAAGCGCTCAAGGTGGGCGACACGTTGCATATCCGTCATCCGCTGGGCAGCTTCACCCTGAAGGACGACAGCGAAAGGCCGGTGGTGCTGGTGGCCGCCGGTGTCGGCGTTACGCCATTGCTATCGATGGCCCGCGAGCTAGTGGCGCAGATTGCCACGCAGCAGCGCCAGCAACCGGTGTACCTGTTTCAAGGTGGCAGAACCCTGCACGACCTTCCGTTTCGGCAAGAGCTGGAGCAATTAAAGCAGCGCGCCGGCGGGCTGTTGCAGGTCAAGCGGGCGCTGAGCAATCCGGGCGCCGAGGCGCAGTTAGGCGTGGATTTTGAAATTGCCGGGCGCCTGGCTGTGGTCCATCTCAAAGCCAACCTGCCGTTGGATGACTACGACTTCTACCTCTGCGGCCCGGCCAGTTTTACCCAGGATATTTACGACGGCCTGCGCCAACTGAATATTCCCGATGCGCGCTTGCATGCCGAAGCGTTCGGCCCGTCCACGCTGCGCCGTCAGGGCGATCAACAGCGCGCCACGCTGGTGCAGCCACCGCCGGCGACGGTGCCGGTGCCGGTGTACTTCGCCAACTCGGCCAAAGAAGCACGCTGGACCCCGCAAAGTGGCAGCTTGCTGGAACTGGCCGAAAGCCGTGGCCTGAACCCGGACTTCAGCTGCCGCGGCGGCTCGTGCGGCACCTGCCGCACCAAACGCATCAGCGGCCAGGTGCATTACCCCAATCCGCCGGCAGAACTGCCTGAGGACGACATGGTGCTGATCTGCTGCGCGGTGCCGGCAGATAGCGAAGGCGGTGTGCAACCGCTGGTGCTGGATCTTTAGCGAGGGATTACGTGATGAACCCATTTTCTGCTCATTCCACCCCGTGGCCTGACGCAATGGATGCCGCCCCCGACCTCGCGCAACCCTTCTGCGCCAGCGCCGAGCGCGAGTCGAGCTATATGCTGCCGCAACTGCTCTGGGCGCCTGAATGTGCCCAGGCAACGATGCCGACCGGCACCTGGCGGGAAACCTGGGCCCGTTTAAGGCCCGCGCTCGCGCGCCTTGGCGGCCACAACTGAATTCACTTTTTGCGCTTGGTTACAGGAGCCAAACCCATGTCGAGCACAGAAATCCGTCAACCCGTTCCACCGTTCACCCGCGAGACCGCCACACTGAAAGTGCGCCTGGCCGAAGACGGCTGGAACAGCCGCGATGCGGCCAAGGTGGCGCTGGCCTATACCGCCGATACCCGCTGGCGCAACCGCGTGGAGTTCGCCACCAGCCGCGCCGAGGCGCAGGCGTTTTTAAGCCGCAAATGGAACAAGGAGCTGGAGTACCGCCTGATCAAGGAGCTGTGGGCCTTCACCGAAAATCGCATCGCCGTACGCTATGCCTACGAATGGCACGACGACGCCGGCAACTGGTTTCGCTCCTACGGCAACGAGAACTGGGAGTTTGCTGAAAACGGCCTGATGGCCCATCGGTTTGCCTGCATCAATGACATGCCGATCACCGAAGCGGAGCGCAAATTTCGTTGGCCGCTGGGGCGCCGCCCCGATGACCATCCGGGGCTGTCAGAGCTGGGGCTTTAAGCGCAGGCGCTCGCCGCCTCGACGCGGTTGCGCCCGGCGGTCTTGCCGCGGTAAAGCGCGGCGTCGGCTTGCTGCATCGACTCATCCAGTGCGCGCGTACTGGTGAAGGCCTGCGATACGCCAATGGTGACGGTGCAGCGTATCGGCCGGCTGAGGCTGATACCCGGCACGTCGCTGTGTTCGATTGCCGCGCGCATCCGTTCGGCCAATTGCAGGGCGCCGGCCTGGTCAGAACCCAGGCACACCAAAGCAAACTCTTCGCCGCCCAGCCGGCAGGTCAGATCGCCCTGGCGAGCGGTGGTGCTGAGCACGTTGGCCACGTGGCCGAGCACCACATCGCCGACGGTGTGCCCGTAGGTATCGTTGATGCGTTTGAAGTAGTCGATATCGACAATCAGCAGGTAGGCCGGCTCGGCGTCGCGGGAGCGAAAGTGCGCGTTCAGCCCGTCGGTCAACCCGCGCCGGTTGAGCAAATGCGTAAGTGGGTCATGGGCCGCCATGCTGCGCAGTTCGTCGGTCAGGCGGCGCAACACCAGCCATACCGCGCAAGGCGGCAGAACGGTGGCCAGAAAGGACATGTAGATATAGAAGGTTCGCTGGAAGCTGGTGTTCAGGTCCAGCGCCTGCAAGCCACCTGTGAGAATCATCCAGCACTTGCCGGCGTTGAGGGCGCCGATGCCGCCGATCAACACGGCAACCACCACCATTTCAACGCGCAGGTCTTTGGCGACTGTGCCCCTGGCGTAGAGCACCGCCACGGTCATGGCCAGAAACAGCAGCGCACACGACGCGGCCAGCAGCGCATGGCGGGCCTCGCTGCCGAGCAGCCACTGCACCACCACCTGCAGCGTTGTGTAGCCGATTGCCAGCGCGAGTAGCGGGCGCCATACCGGGGTGGGGCGGTCAAAAAACCGCAGGGCGCCCAGCACATAGGCAACGGGTGCGCAGAGCGTCAGGGTGTGGTTGATGACACTGACCGCGCCCCAACTCGCCGGGCCATTCAGCAGTTGCAAGATGTAGGCAAGGCCCAGAAGCAGATTGCCGAGGGCAAAGACGTCCATGCCCAATTTCTTGCCGTTCAGGCGGGTGCTGATCAGCAGGAACATCACGCTGAAACACAGCAGGTGCACGCAGAGCATGCTGAGAATGACAGTGGTGACCATGGATTCGGGCAATGGAATAACAGCGATATGAGCCGATTGCAGCGGCGTGGCGAAAGCGTGTGCGTTCAGGGCGCTGGCGCTTCCAATGTTTTGAGCATGGCAATCTGGAATGACAAATCGTAGTCGTACACCGCGCACGATAGCAATCGGTCAGCGCAGCCCTTCCCCTGAGCGGGAAAGGGGTGAGGCAGGGTTTTTTAGATGCGTTGACCGACGTCGATGCGGTTGCCGTCGGGGTCTTCAAACACAAAGGCGCGTAAACCGTACTCCTGGTTTTTCAGGCCTTTGGTTACCCGTAGACCGTGCTGCACGCAGCGTGCGTACAGGCGGTCGACATCGTCCACCAGCAGGTGGGCGACGTTGAAGCTGGCGGCCTGGTGGGTGGGTTGCAGGCTCAGGTGCAGCTCGCCCTGGTCGCGCTTCAAAATCATGTAGCCCACCGGGTCGCCATTTTCGAAGGTCTTGGTGAAACCCAGCACCTGCGTATAAAAATCATGGGCCTTGGCCATGTTTTTAACCGGGAGTACGACTGCAATTCGTCCGAACTGGACGCCGTGATCAACGACTTCGCTCATCGCAAAACCTCAACGTGCAAGGTCACGGCCACTGCCCGGGCGGTGCCGATAGGTGATGTGCCTTGCGCTGTAAGAGTGGGCAGGGCGGTGCCTGCGGGGCAGAGGTTATTGGCCGGAGTAGCCCAAGTAAAGCGGCACAACGGTGTCGGCTGTTACGGGCCATGGTGAAGGACGCATGCCGCGAATCGGCGGCGTTGCGCAGTGATCGCCCGCGCTACGTGGCATGGCGCCCACCGCAGCGGCGCTGGCGCCCACGGGCCAACGGCCGCTGCCAAACCTGCTTGCCGGTGGCTCCGTTAGAGTTTGCGCTCTGTCTACTTCAGTTGGTTCTGTTGGGAGCGCGGCTGTTGACCAAGTCGCCGCGCTGGCCAATAATCAATTAACGCTTAACGTTAAGGATTAAAGTGTGATAGTGCATTTTGCGTGTAGGGACACACAAGCGTTGTTCGAAACGGGCGGTTCCAGGCGCTGGAACCACATTCTCAACGTAGCGACCCGCAAGCTCGCCATGGTGCATGCCGCGGTTGAACTTCGCGACTTGCGCGCGCCGCCGGGCAACATGCTGGAGGGTTTGTTGGGAAACAAAGCGGGGCAACACAGCATCCGCATCAATGCTCAGTTCCGCATTTGTTTTGTGTGGACAGAGGCCGGCCCCACCCATGTTGAAATTGTCGATTACCACTGAAGAGGTCAGCCATGCTCGTTAACGGAATGCCAGCAATTCACCCGGGCGAGATTCTGCGTGAAGAGTTCCTGGTGCCGCTCGGCATCACCCCCACAGCGCTGGCGCGTGCCTTGCGCGTTTCCACCCCTACCATCAACGACATCGTCCGTGAGCGCCGTGGCGTAACAGCCGATGTGGCGATTCGGCTGAGCCGCTATTTCGACACCACACCGCAGTTCTGGATGAACCTGCAAAGCGAGTACGCGCTGATAACCGCGTTGGCAGCGTATGGCGAAGCCATCGAGCAAGAAGTAGAGCCGCGTCTGGCTCAGGCCTGATGGCTTGCGCGCTGGCGCTTATTTGAGGTGAGCGGCAAACCCTGACTGGCCCTCGGCAATGCCGGGCCGCAAGGTGAGCGCGGGAATGTCGTAGTCACCGGCGTTCTGTCGGCGGTAGGGAATAGGCGTGGTGCTGTGCAGGGTGTCCAGGCGCTGGCCGAGTTCGTTGCAGGCGGCGGCGAAGGCCGCTTCATCGACGCGGCTGCTGCGGTACAGCACAAACGGCGGCAGCACCTCGAAGCCGGGGTAGAACAGCATGCCGTGATGGATGGGAAACAACAGGTCAGCGATCGGCCCGTTTACGCCACGCTCCTCGTAGTGCGAGGCCCAGCCACCGGTGGTAACCACCAGCATTGCGCGCTTTCCGGCCAGGTTGCCCTCGCCGTAGCGGTCGCCCCAGTGGGAGCTGGAGTGCTCGCCCACGCCATAACCGAAACCATAGGCATACACTCGTTCGAACCAGCCTTTGAGAATGGCCGGCATCGAAAACCACCACAGCGGAAACTGGAAAATCACCGTGTCGGCCCAGCGCAGTTTTTGCTGTTCGGCGGCGATGTCGGTCGCTTGGCGGCCGGCGGCGTAGGCGTGCTTGGAATCGAGTGAGGCGTTGAAGGGCGTGCCTGGCTGCCAGTCCAGGTTATCGCTGCCGTCGAGCGTGGCTTTCCACTGCATGGCGTACAGGTCGGACACCTGCACCTGGTGGCCGGCTTGTTCCAGATGGTTTACGGCGAAGTTTTTCAGCGAGCCATTGAGCGACGTCGGTTCGGGGTGGGCATACACATACAAGATATTCATGGGGCTACTCCTGGGCTATTGGCGGCCATGGTCAGCGTTTGCCAGGTATAGTTGAAATGAATATCTGATATTCCAGGTATAGCCATGAATAATCTGCGCCGAATCGACCTCAATCTGCTGCTGACCCTGGATGTGCTGCTGGCCGAGCACAACGTTACCCGGGCCGCGCAACGGCTGAATTTTTCTCAGCCCTCCATCAGCGTGCACCTGGCCAAGCTGCGCGAAATATTCGATGACCCGTTGCTGCTGCCGGGCCCGCGCGGCATGCGCCCTACGGCGCGGGCCGAGGCGTTGCGCGGGCCGCTGCGCGAGGCACTGACCGCGCTGGAGCAGGTGGTGGCGCCGAGCAGCCCGTTTGATCCGGCGGTGGCTGAGCACACCTGGCAGTTGGCGGTGTCCGACTACGGCGAACACACCATCGTGCAGCCCGCGCTGGGCAAGCTGCTGCTCAGCGCGCCAAACACGCGGCTGGCCCTGGTGGCCCTGGCGCCCGCGCGCATGGCCAAGCAACTGGAGCAGGGCGAGGTCGATCTTGCCTTCCACACACTTCACGACTCGCCGCCCAGCCTGCGCCATCGGCTGTTGTTCCAGGAACGCTATGTGTTGGCCGGCCGCCGCGACCATCCCAGGCTCAAGCGCCGGCCGAGCCTGGCGCAGTTCTGCACGCTCGACCATGTACTGGTGTCGCCGGTGGGCAGCGGGTTTGTCGGGGTGACCGACGAGGCACTGGCGCAGGTGGGACTGACTCGCAGGGTGGTGCTGTCGGTACCGCGCTTTCAATCGGTATTGGCGGTGCTGACCAGTACCGACCTGGTAGCCATGCTGCCGGAGCGGCTGGTGCGGGGAGACCCGGCATTGCGGCTGTACGAGCCGCCGGTGGCCGTGCCCGGGTTCGAAATGGCGATGCTCTGGCACGAGCGTTCACACCGCGACCCCGCGCACCAGTGGTTGCGCGAGCAGCTAATCAACTAGGTAAAGAGTGGCTGGCCAACCACCGAGGTTGGCCAGGTACGCCGCGCGCGTTTAGATAAACGCTTGCTTGGCGATGCCGCGCGGCAGGCGATTGCGCCCAGGCATTTGCTGCAGACGCTGTTGCCATTCGGCACGCGGCGACAGGGTAGGTGTGGCCTTGGCTTCTGCTTCGGCAGCAGCGGTTGCCTTGGCGGCTTTGGCGGCGGCGCGCAGTTCGGCCAGCGTTGGGGTTTTACGCACCGGCTCACTGGCTTCTTTTTCAACCGAGCGCAGGCACAGCTTGCATGAAACCTCTGCGACGTCTTGAGTGGTTTCCAGGCTCGCGCCTGTACGTCCGCAGGCAATCGTTTCCGGGGATGCGCTGTAGTGAATGACCAACGTGGTGTCTCCTGCATTTACGGGGCGGCGGATTTTACACAGTCAGTGGGCAAAGGGATAAATGCCCGCTGTAAAAACGCTGGCACGTACAAACCTCTGGAAGGTGACGATGCGCTCACGCTTAATAAGCACGGCGGCTGGAACGGCCAAGGGCTGGTCGTCGGCGAAGCGCGGCGTGATGGCGCATTGCCGTATTTTTGCTGGTAGGCTTCGGCCTATTCGCCTCTGCCTGAGTTGCATGGAAGCCGTCATGACCGCCCAATACATCGCCCCTTCGCCGGTCGTCAGTGCGGCCGATCTTGACCGCTCTGATATCGAGTTGTTGCACAGCATCAGCGTGGAGCTGATCGGCGAGCAGGACCTTGAGGCGCTCTACGGAAAAATCGTGGATGCCGCGGTGTCCATCACCGGCTCGCAATTCGGCACCATTCAGTTGTTATGTCCGCCGGATCACAGTGGCGGCCATGCCGGTGAGCTGCAACTGCTTAGCTCCCGTGGTTTGACCAAGGAGGATGTGGGCTTCTGGCAGTGGGTAGCCCCGGTCGCCTACAGCAGCTGCACCGAGGCGCTGAAGCGAGGGCAGCGCGCCATCATTCCCGACTTTGAGTTGTGGGCCGATATTGCCGGCACCGAAGATCTGCAAGCGTTTCGCCGCGCCGGCATCCGTTCGGCGCAAACCACCCCGCTGCGCTCTCGCAACGGCAACCTGCTGGGCATGATGTCCACCCATTGGAACCGGCCGCATCAACCCTCCGAGCGCGACCTGCGTTTGCTGGACATTCTCGCCCGCCAGGCCGCCGACCTGCTTGAACGCACCATGGCTGAAGAATCGTTGCGCCAGGCCGAGGCCGAACTGCGGCGGCTGAATGAAACCCTGGAACAACGCGTTGCCGAACGCACCGCGAAGCTCATGCAGGCTGAAGAAAAACTGCGCCAGTCGCAAAAAATGGAGGCAGTCGGCCAGCTTACGGGCGGTTTGGCGCATGACTTCAACAACTTGCTCGCCGGCATTTCCGGCGCCTTGGAGTTGATGAACAAACGCTTTGCCCAAGGGCGCCTGAGCGAAATCGACAAATACATGACCGCCGCCCAGGGCGCTGCCAAGCGCGCGGCAGCACTGACCCACCGCTTGCTGGCGTTCTCGCGGCGCCAGACTCTGGAGCCGCGGCCCACTAACGTCAACACCCTGATGTATGGCATGACTGAGCTGATCCAGCGCACGGTAGGCCCGGCCATCGTGGTTGAGACCGTCGGCGCCAACGATCTGTGGACTGCATTTGTTGATGTCAGCCAACTGGAAAATGCACTGCTCAATCTGTGCCTTAACGCCCGTGATGCCATGCCCGATGGCGGCCGCATTACCTTGGCCACCGAGAACCGCTGGCTGGATGCCGAGGCGGCGCGCACGCACGATGTTCCCCACGGGCAATACCTGCGACTGAGCGTCAGCGACACTGGCACGGGTATGCCGCCGGAGGTCATGGCGCACGTGTTTGAGCCGTTCTTTACCACCAAGCCTATTGGGCAAGGCACGGGGTTGGGGCTGTCGATGATCTACGGGTTTGCCCAGCAATCTGGCGGTCAGGTGCGTATCCGCTCAACCGAGAACCTGGGCACGACGGTAAGCCTCTATCTGCCCCGGCACGAGGGCGACGCGCCTGCCGAAGAACCTGCCGAGGATGCAACGGGCGCGGCGCTGGCGCAGCGTGGTGAAACCATCTTGCTGGTGGACGATGAGCCCACCGTGCGCATGCTGCTGGCCGATGTGCTGGGCGAATTGGGCTATCTGGTGATCGAGGCCGCCGACAGCGCGGCCGGGCTCAAGCTGCTGCGTTCGGACGTGCATATCGATCTGCTGATTACCGATGTCGGCCTGCCCGGCGGCATGAACGGCCGGCAGATGGCCGACGCCGGTCTGGCACTGCGGCCTGAGCTGAAAACCCTGTTTGTCACCGGTTATGCCGAAAATGCGGCGCTTGGCAGCGGGCAGTTGCAGGCTGGCATGCAGGTGCTGACCAAGCCCTTTGCGGTCGACGCCCTGGCCGGTCGCGTGCGCGAGCTGCTCGCTGGTTAACCGCCGTGTTTGGCCTGCTGCAAAACGCCGCGGTTTCTGCTCTTATTGCCGGCACAACAGGGCGCCTGGATGCGCCTATAAAATTGGCTCCGATGCACGAGTAAGCGGTCCTGAACAACCTTTCCCGAGAAGAACTTGAGGCCGAAGTCTTGCGCCTGCGTGCCGCATTGGAGCAAGCCGGCGGTGAGCCTGAGCCTGACGCCAGCATCGCCACGCGCACCGCACAAGCGGACTTGCGCCGCAGTGAAGAGCGCTTTCGCACCCTGCTGGAAACCAGCGAAGCCGCCTTTGCCATCGTGGAAGTGAAGTACGACGCCGACGACCGCCCGGTGGACTACCGCTTTCTCGAAGCCAACCTCGCGTTCGAGCGCCAGGCCGGGGTCAACCTGAAGGGCAAATGGGTCTCCAGCTTCGCCCCGGACCTGGAGCGCTTCTGGTTCGACACCTACGGCCATGTGGCCAAAACCGGGGAACCGGCCAACTTCGAAAGTTATGCCAAGGGTTTCGAGCGCTGGTTCGACGTGCGCGCCGTGCGCGTCGGTGAACCGGCCGAGCGACAAATCGCCATTCTGTTCAGTGACGTCACCGAGCGCAAAAACGCCGAAGCCCGTCTGCGCGTCAGCGAAGCCATTGCCCGGGAAAACGGCGAGCGCGTGCAGCTTGCCCTGGCGGCCGGGGCCATTATTGGCACCTGGCACTGGGACTTGCCCACCGACTGCTTTACCGTCGACGAAGCCTTCGCCCGCGCCTTTGGCCTGGACCCGGCGCTGGGCCGCAGTGGCCTGAGCCTGGAGCAGATCATCGCCACCGTGCACCCCGAGGACCGTGACGGCCTGACCGCTGCCATCGATGAAGTGGTCGCCCGTGGCGGTGCGTATGCCCACCAGTATCGGGTGCGGCGGGTGGACGGCAAGTACTACTGGATTGAAGCCAACGGGCGCGTGGAGCATGGCGCCGATGGCACGCCGCTGAGTTTTCCCGGCGTACTGATCGACGTGCAGGGGCGGCGTGCCGTCGAGGCTGAACGCGACCGCGCGATTACCGCCTTGCGCGCACTCACCGATACCCTGGAACAACGGGTTGCCGCGCGCACCAGCGAGCTGATGCAAGCCGAAGAAAAACTGCGGCAGTCGCAGAAAATGGAAGCGGTCGGCCAGCTCACCGGCGGCCTGGCCCACGACTTCAACAACCTGTTGGCAGGAATTTCCGGTGCGTTGGAATTGATGGGTACACGCCTCGCCCATGGGCGCACACAGGGCCTGGAAAAGTACATTGCCTCGGCCCAGGGCGCGGCCAAACGTGCGGCCGCGCTGACTCACCGTCTGCTGGCTTTCTCCCGGCGACAAACCCTCGACCCAAGGCCCACCGACGTCAATGCCTTGATGGCCGATATGAGCGAGCTCATCCAGCGCACCGTCGGCCCCGGCATTCTGCTACAGACCGTGGCCGCTGAAGGCTTGTGGCCGGTGCTGGTCGATGCCAGCCAACTGGAAAACGCCCTGCTCAACCTGTGCATCAACGCCCGTGACGCCATGCCCAATGGCGGCCAGATCACCCTGGAAACCGCCAACCGCTACTTGAACAGCGAAGCCGCTCGGGTGCTGCAAATACCCGAGGGCGACTACCTCTCGCTATCGGTTACCGACAACGGCGTTGGCATGAGCGCCGACATCATCGCCAAGGCCTTCGACCCGTTTTTCACCACCAAGCCGCTGGGCCAAGGCACTGGATTGGGCCTGTCGATGATTTACGGGTTTGCCCAGCAGTCCGGTGGGCAAGTGCGCATTCAATCGCAGGTGGGGCAGGGCAGTACCGTGTGTATTTACCTGCCGCGTTACCACGGCGTAGCAGCCGAGGAACAGAGCCACACCAGCACTGCGCCGGCCACCGTTACCGAAGCGGGCGGCACCGTTCTGATTGTCGATGATGAGCCGTCGGTGCGCCTGCTGCTGACCGACGTATTGGGTGAATTGGGTTACACCCTATTGGAAGCGGTCGACAGCATCTCTGGCCTGAACGCTCTGCGCTCGGACGTGCATATCGATGTGCTGATTACCGATGTGGGCCTACCCGGCGGCATGAACGGTCGGCAGATGGCAGATGCCGGCCGGGCACTTCGCCCGCAACTCAAAACCCTGTTTATTACAGGCTATGCCGAAGACGCCGCGTTCTGGCACGGGCGTCTGGAGCCAGGCATGCAAGTGCTGACCAAACCATTTGCGATGGACGCGCTGGTGGCAAGGGTGGCCGAGTTGATGGCCAGCTAAGCCCGCAACAGCATCGAGGCATTGCAATAATCCACAACCGAGGCTCCTTCCAATCATCTGCCCCGGTTGCAAATACCCGCCCATTTGATGAAAATGCGAATAATTGCTAAATACTAGCTGTGTGCATCCGCATGTCCGATCTGCGCCTCACCTCTCAAGACCCCTTCCATATCCTCTACGCGGAAAACCACCGCTGGCTGCAGGGTTGGTTGCTGCGTCGTCTGGGGTCACATGCCGATGCAGCCGACTTGGCGCAGGACACCTTCGTGCGCACCCTCAAGTCGCAACAAGCCGCTTTTATCGATGAGCCCCGCGCCTTCTTGTGCGTGGTGGCCAAACGCGTGCTTTGTTCCTTTTGGCGGCGCAGTGAACTGGAGCGCGCCTACCTCGACGCCATCGCCGGCATGCCCGAAGCAGTAGTGCCCTCGGAAGAAGAGTTCGCGTTGCTGCGCGAGGCCGTGGCGACCATCGACGCCATGCTCAATGACCTGCCCAACAACGTGCGCCACGCCTTTCTGCTTAACCGCCTGGAAGGCCTGACCCACCCGCAGATTGCCGAACAGTTGAATGTGTCACTGGCCACCGTCGAGCGCTGGATCAAGCGCGCGGTCACCCAGTGCTACCTGGCAAGCCTGTGATGACCGCCGAACACCCGAGCCTGACGCCCGCCGTCAAAGCCGCTATCGAGTGGCTGGTGTTTCTCGATTCCGGTCGCGCCACCGCCACCGACCAGCACCGCTTCAGTACCTGGCTGGCCGCCGACAACGATCATCGGCGCGCCTGGGAAACCGTGGCCGGTGCCGTGCGCACACCCTTTACGCAATTGGCCGATGCCCAGCGCCAGTTGCCCGGCAGCGTGCAGGCCACCACCCAGGTACTGCGCAGTTCGGGTATTTCCCAGGAACGCAGACGCTTGTTACGTGGCGGGGTGACGTTGGCGCTGCTGGCCGGTTTGCCTACCGTAATCACGCTGCAACGGCGCATGCCGCTCGACGGTCTGTTCTCCGATGTCTACAGCGGCACCGCCGAGCGCAAACAGGTGCAGTTGGCCGATGGCAGCTTGCTGACCCTGAATGCGCGCAGCACCGCCAATGTGCAGTTCAGCCGCGACAAGCGCCTGGTGGCGTTGTTGCAAGGCGAGTTGAGCATTCAGGCGGTAAGCGACACCCAGCGGCCGTTTGAAGTGGTTACTGCCCAGGGGCGCATCAGCACGTTGGCATCGCGCTTCGTGGTGCGCCAATTGCCCGAGCAAACCTTGGTGAGCGTGCAGGAAAACAGCGTGCAGGTATTCAGCCGCAGCGGGCAGCACGGTCAGGTCAACAGCGGCCAGACCTTGTTGTTCAGTAACACCCAACTGTTCTCTGCCACCGCCAGCCGCTCGCGTGATGACGCCTGGCTGGAAGGCCGTCTGGACGTCGACGATGAATCCCTCGGTGCCGTGGTCGATGCCTTGCGCCCATACCGCTACGGCCTGCTGCGGGTGTCGCCAGCGGCGGCCGGCCTGCGCGTGTTCGGGGTTTTTCCGCTGGACGACAGCGACCGCACC
This sequence comes from Pseudomonas turukhanskensis, assembly GCF_027922365.1. GTDB lineage: Bacteria > Pseudomonadota > Gammaproteobacteria > Pseudomonadales > Pseudomonadaceae > Aquipseudomonas > Aquipseudomonas turukhanskensis. Next base: position 123,908 of record NZ_BSFN01000009.1, on the reverse strand, counting down.
TTGCAATCCCTGGCCCAGGTATTGCCGATTACGGTCAAGCAATACGGCCCGGTCACGCTCATTGATCTGGCCTGACGAAAAATAATTGAAAACGCGTGAGGGGTTTTCCTCGCTCACGCGACATAGCAGGAAATCCTCCTTATCTCCTGCAAGGAAATACCCTCCCATGCGTTCTCATTCACCTCGCGCCCCGCGCCTGGCCATGGCGGTTGCCTTGGCATTTTCCGGCGGCTTGACCACCCTGAGCCCGATCAGCGCCCATGCCGAAGAAGCATTGCAGCGCTACGACCTCGCGGCCATGCCCCTGGAACAGGCCTTGCGGCAGATCGCCCGGCAGAGTGGCCGCAGCATCGTCGCTGACCCGGCGTTGGTGCACGGCCGCATGAGCGCTGCGGTGCAAGGTGAGTTCAGTGCCGAAGCAGCAGCGCAGCAAGCCTTGAGTGGCAGCGGCTTGTCGCTGCGGGTGACCGATAACGGCACCCTGACGCTGGAAAAAATCGAAGCCGCCGATGCGCTGAAACTCGGCGCCGTCAGCATCGAAGGCACCGCCCAGCAGAACGCCTTTGAACCGGTACCCGGCTATTTCGCCAGCAACGCCAGCAGCGCCACCAAAACCGACAAGCCGATTCTGGAAACCGCGCAAGCCATCAGCGTGGTCACCGCCGAGCAGATTGCCGACCGCAAGGTGGACCGCGTGGAAGACGCCGTGGCCTACACCTCCGGTGTGCGCGTGGGGGCTTCGGGCCTGGACCCGCGTTTCGACATGATCAGCATCCGTGGTTTTACCACCACCGAAAGCGCCGACTTTCTCGATGGCTTGCGCCAGCCCGGCAGCGGCTGGTTGTCGTTGCCCTCGGTGGAGGCCTATAGCCTGGAACGTATTGAAGTGCTCAAAGGCCCGGCATCGGTTCTCTACGGCCAGATCAGCCCCGGTGGCATGGTCAACCGGGTAAGCAAACGCCCGAGCCTGCTGGCCAAAAACGAAGTAGAAGTGCAAGTCGGCAACTACGACCACAAACAAGGCCAGTTCGATATTGGCGGCAAACTGGATGACGACGGCGACGTGCTGTTCCGCGCCGTGGGCCTGTACCGCGACGCCGAATACTCCATCGAGCAGATGGACAACAACGCCCGCCTGCTGGCGCCGTCGCTGAGTTGGCAGATTGATCCCGACACCAAGCTGACCCTGCTGGCGCAATACGAAGAACGCCAGACCGCCGGCTCGCCGATGCTGTACAGCGAGAACGGCCACCTGACCAATTTCTGGCCGGGTGATGAGAAATTCGACAAGCTGCAACAGCGTAAATCGACCTTTGGGTATGAGTTCGAGCACACGTTCAATGAGACCTTCAGCCTGCAACAGAACGTACGGTATTCGAAGCTGAATACCACCAACCAATACCTTGATTTTGTTGCCAACGCTGACGGTCACACCTTTGACCGCACGGCCTCCGGCAGCTACGAAGACATGACTTCGCTATCCACCGACACGCGCCTGCTGAGCCGCTTCTCCACCGGCGAACTGCAACACACGCTGGTTACCGGTGTGGACTACGCCTGGCTCGACACCTCGCTGCTCTACGCCTATGGCGATGCGCCGTCGATTGACCGGAATGCGCCGGACCATCACCAGTATGTGGCGCGCCCAACTACGGCGCTGGTCGACCGCGACGGCTTGGAGTTTCGCAGCGGCGTGTACGCCCAAGACCAGATCGAAATCGACCGCTGGCGCCTGTCCGCCGGTCTGCGCCACGACTGGGTGCACCAGCGCTCCAACGGTATGGAGTGGGGATCTCAAATCACCGAGACCCGAATCGATAATGAAAAAACCACCGGCTCGGTCGGTGTGCTTTACCTGTTCGATAACGGCGTGGCACCTTACGCCAGCTATGCCACTTCATTCCTTCCGCAGAGCGGTGGTCCGGCCGGTGGCGGTACGTTCAAGCCCACTGAAGGTAAACAGTACGAAATCGGCCTCAAGTACCAACCGCCGGGCACCAATACCATGCTGACTGGCTCGCTCTTTCATCTCACGCAAACCAATGTGTTGACCCAAGACCCGGCGAACATCAATTTCCAGGTGCAGAAGGGCGAGCAGGTCAACAAAGGCCTCGAGCTGGAAGCCGTGTCCGATCTGACCGACCGCTTGAGCATGACCGCCAGCTACAGCTTCACCGACGCCGAGATCACCAAAGACACCGAGTTCAAGGGCAAAAAACCGGTCAACGTGCCGCGTAATCTTGCTTCGCTGTGGCTGGACTACAACCTGCCCATGGGCTTGGGTTTCGGAGCGGGCGCGCGCTACACCGGCAGCACTTACGCCGACGGGAACAACACTGAAAAGAACGAGGACTACACCTTGTTCGACGCCGGTGTGCACTACGACTTCGGCGCGAACCTGGACGGCGTACGCCTGGCCTTCAACGCCCGCAACCTCACCGACCGCCGCTATGTGACATGCGAAAGTGGCTACTGCTACCGAGGCGAAGCCCGCAGTGTCGTCACCAGCCTGAGCTACAGCTGGTGATCGCCGTAAGCTGGCTGCGTAGCGCCGCCATCGCCTTGGGCCTGCTGGCACTCGGCACCGCTCAGGCCGAACCGGTAACCCTGGACGGCACCGAGCAGTGGTCGATGAAAAGTGCCGAGGGGCGCGACTACCGCATCATGATCAGCCTGCCCGAGGGCGATGTGCCCTACACCGGCGGTTATCCGGTGGTGTACGTGGTCGATGGCAATGCGCTGTTCCCGGCGTTGCACGCCGCCAAGCGCGCTCAGGAGGCGTTCAAGGGTTCGATTGTGGTTGCTATCGGCTATCCCAGTGACACGCCGTACGACTTCAACCGCCGCGCCTTCGACCTCTCGCCGCCGCAACCGGCCGAGCGCAACGACCCACCGCAAGGCGGTCAGGACCTATTTCTCGACTTTATCGAAAAACGCCTGATGCCCAAGGTGAGTGAACGCTTCAAGGTCGACCAGGACCAGCGCAGCCTGGTGGGCTGGTCGTTCGGTGGCATGTTCGGCATTTACGCGCTGTATACGCGGCCGACCCTGTTCCAGCACATCTACGCCGTGAGCCCGAGTTTGTGGTGGCGCGACCGTTTCCTGCTGGGGCCCGAGCGCACGTTCACCCAGCAAGCGCACGCTGGGAAAATCGACCTCACCCACAGCAGCCTGACCTTGCTGATGGCCGAACGTGATATGCCACAGGAAATCCAGGACGCCCGCTCCTTGCAGATTCGCCTGGAAAACCTCTCCCAGTACGGCCTGCGTAGCGACTTCAAGATCGAGGCGGGGGAGGACCATATGTCCATCCCGTTCCGGATTCCAAACCAGGTGCTGGGGGAGTTGTTGAGTACGCGGCGGTATTGAGCGAGCCCAAGCGTGCGACGTCGGCCTCACCATTCTGGATCCCAGCCTGCGCTGGGATGACGCAGAGGTTTAGTTCATAACACCGTCATTCCCGCGCAGGCGGGAATCCAGAATTTTGCTGATGGCGGGTCACAACGCCTCTCGCAGAGCGGTAAACGTGGGGGTGTTAAAGCCACGGCGCCAGACGAGCCAGGTGTCTACCGGCATGACCGGGTGGGTGTGTATGGCGGGCGGGTCGCGCAGCAGTTCCAGCACGCTGCGCGGCATCAGGCTGACGCAACTGCCAGCCGCCACGCAGGCAAGCATGGCGTGGTAGGAGCCCACTTCCTGAATGCTCAGGCCGGCGTTAGCCAGCCAGTCTTCAGCAATAGAGCGGTAGCTGCAGCCTGGCCGAAACGCGGCGAGCGAACGTACCGCCACGTCACGGGGACGCTTGATGGGAGGGTGGGAGACAGGCAGCAGTAACAGCAGCTCTTCCTTGAACACCGGTTCGCCCATCAGGCCGAGTGCCTCGAGGTCTTCGGCGCCCAGGCTGTCGTCAATACCGGGCAGGGCGACCAGCGCGCAGTCCAGCAGGCCATTGCATACCGCATCCAGCAGCGGCCGCGACGGGCCGGTGGTAATGCGCAGCTGCACGTCGGGATAGCGGTTGTGGAACTGTGCCAACGGCGCGGGCAGGCGGCTGGCGGCGGTGCTTTCCATACTGCCTAGGCGCAGTACGCCATGAGGCGTTTGCGGGCGCAGCATCTGCCGCGCCTCTTCGGCCAGGGCCAGCAGGCGGTTGGCATAATCGAGAAAACGCTCGCCCTCGGCCGACAAACTCAAGCGTTTGCCTTCACGCGCAAACAGCGCCACGCCGAGTTGCTCTTCGAGCTGCTGAATACGCGTGGTGACATTCGACTGCACCCGCCCCAGTTGTTTGGCGGCGCGGGTAATGCTGAGCTCGGCCGCCACGGCGCAGAAGATTTCCAGGGATTGATGATCCACTTTGCAAATCTCTTTTAGAGAACATAAAGTAAATACTATTCTGTAAATAAGATTTATGAAAGCAGGAGCCTGCCGCACATGTCCGTTCTCAGCTTGTTGAAAATTCAGCACCCGATTATTCAGGCACCCATGGTGGGTGTGTCGACGCCGGAACTGGTGGCAGCGGTTTCCAACGCCGGCGCGCTCGGTTCCCTTGCCCTGGGCGCGAGCACTCCAGTGCAGGCCGAAGCGATGATTCGCGCCACCCGTGCGCTAACCTCGGCGCCCTTTAGCGTGAACCTGTTCTGCCATCGCCCGGCGGTGGCCGATACCGCGCGGGAGGCGGGCTGGCTCACTCAACTGCAGCCGCTATTTGCCGAGTTTGGTGCGCAACCGCCGGCGCAACTGAATGAGATCTACGACAGCTTCCTGGCCAATGAAGACGCCCTGAATGTGCTGCTAAAAGAACGCCCGGCGGTGGCCAGTTTCCATTTTGGCTTGCCGCCCAAGGCGTGGATTACTGCGCTTAAAGCCGCCGGGATTGTCACGTTGGCGTGTGTGACCTCGGTGGAGGAAACACTGTTGGCAGAGGAGGCCGGGGTTGATGCGTTGGTGGCCCAGGGCGTGGAAGCCGGTGGGCATCGTGGCGTGTTTGATACCACGCAAGATCGCTTGCTCGGCACCTTCGCCGTGACCTCGTTGGTGGCGCATGCCAGTTCGCTGCCGGTGATTGCGGCGGGCGGCATCATGAATGGCGCCGGCATTGCCGCAGCGCTGCAGTTGGGTGCCAGCGCGGTGCAGATGGGTACGGCGTTTATCCTCACGCCGGAGTCGGCCGCCAATGCACATTTTCGCGCGGCGCTACTGGGCGAGCGTGCGCATCACACCCGGGTGAGCCCCGCCATTTCCGGGCGACCGGCGCGTGGAATGGTGAATCGATTGTTTGATGAGCTTGATGCCTTGGGTGCTGGAAATCTGCCGGACTACCCCATTGCGTATGACGCCGCCAAAGCGCTGGCGGCCGCGGCGAGTGCCAAGGGCGACATGGACTTTGCCGTGCAATGGGCTGGACAGGGCGCGCCGCTGGCGCGTGAGTTGCCGACGGCGAAGTTGATTGAGGTGTTGATGGAGGAATTGCGGGTGGCACGGGGTGCGTAGGAGCGAGCTTGCTCGCGAAGCTTTTAATACAGCGTACGGCGCATAGAAACGGCGTTTTCATCGTCGCCATTCGCGAGCAAGCTCGCTCCTACAAAAGGCATCGCGTTCCATCTGTAGGAGCGAGCTTGCTCGCGAAGCCGTTGATCTAGCGCGGTCGATCAATCCCTCAAATACCACCCCCACTTCTCGGCACTTGCGTACTCGGTAATCTGCTTGGTCTCCAAGTAGTTGCTAAACCCCCATTCCCCCAGCTCACGGCCAATCCCGCTCTGTTTGTAGCCACCCCACGGCGCCTGCACAAAGGTGGGCTGCGAGCAGTTGATCCACACAATCCCCACCCGCAACGCACGGGCTACACGCTGGCAACGGGCGGTGTCTTGCGACATCACCGCAGCGGCCAACCCGTAGTGGCTGTTGTTGGCCTGAGCGATGGCGTCGGCTTCGTCTTTGAACGTGCGAACGGCCAGCACCGGGCCAAAGATTTCTTCGCACCACAGCGCGCTGTCCGCCGGTACATCAGTAAAAATCGTCGGCTCTAGAAACCAGCCTTTATCCAGCTGCGCGGGGCGTTTGCCGCCGCAGAGCAGGGTGGCGCCGTCGCTTTGCGCCTGGGCGATGGCGTCCAGCACCTTGCGGTATTGGCCTTCGCTGACCAGCGGGCCCAGCAGTGTGCCTTCGGCCAGGCCATCGCCGATGCGGATCTTCTGTGCTTGTGCGACAAGGCGCTCGATCAGGCGCGGGTACAACCCTTCCTGCACCAACAGGCGTGAGGTAGCCGAGCACACCTGGCCTTGGTTGAAGAAAATGCCCATCAGCACCCACTCCACGGCGGCGTTCAGGTCGCTGTCGTCGAAGGCGATAAAGGCCGACTTTCCGCCCAGCTCCAGGCTGATGTTTTTCAGGTCTTGCGCGGCGGCCTGCATGATGCGCCGGCCGGTGGGCACGCTGCCGGTAAAGGCCAGTTTGTCGACACCTGGGTGTGCGCTAAGCGGCGCGCCGCAGTCCGGGCCGAGGCCGGTGACCACGTTCAATACGCCCTTGGGCAAGCCCGCCGTTTCTGCGGCTGCAGCCAACTCCAGGGCACTAAGCGGGGTGATTTCCGAAGGTTTGAGTACCGCTGTGCAGCCGGCGGCCAGGGCCGGTGCCACTTTCCAGGCAGCCATCAGCAGCGGGTAGTTCCAGGGCGTGACCAGACCGGCCACGCCAATGGGCTCGCGTACGGTGTGGCAGGTAAAGCGCTCGTCCGGCAATTCCAGCGGCGTGCCATCGCTTTTCAAGGTTTCGGCCATATCGGCGTAGAAGCGGAAACAGCCGATGGCGTCGGCCACGTCCCACTGCGCTTCGGTAAGCGGCTTGCCGTTGTCGAGCACTTCCAGGCGAATCAGTTCGTCCTGGCGCGCTTCCAGGGCATCGGCCATGGCGCGCAGGTAGCCGGCACGCTCGGTGCCGCTCAGGGTTGGCCACGGGCCTTGGTCGAAGGCACGGCGGGCGGCGGCGACGGCTAGGTCGATATCCCGCGCATCACCGGCGGCGACCTGGTGCAGCACGGCTTCGGTGGCAGGGTTGTACACGGCAAATCGCTTGCCGCTGGCGGCCGGCAACCACTGGCCATCGATAAACAGGTGTTCACGCATTGCCGCTTCTCCGCTTAAACAAAGCCTCGGAGCCTAGCGCCCCCAACCAGGCGGATGAAGAGGACCGTTTCTCAGCGGGTCCGCTGCGATACGTATTGCTTAGGCGTCACACCGGTGTGCTGCTTGAAGCAGCGGTAAAACGTGGATAGCGAATTAAACCCCGCTGCCTGCGCCAGCTCATCAATACGGCTGGGTGCTTCGCTGGCGTGCAAGCGTTCCAGCACCTCGCTCAAGCGCAGGTCATTGAGAAAGGCGTAGAAGCTTTGCCCGCGCACCTGGTTGAGGAAAAACGAAATCTGGTTGCGCGTATAGCCGGTGGCGGCGGCCACTTGCGGCAGGTCCAGGGCCGGGTTGAGGTAGGGTTTGCTCTGTTGAAAATACTCGTTCAGGTCATTGGCCAGCGCACCTACCTGGCGGGCTGACAAGCCGAGGCGGCTGATGGCGTCGTTGCCCTCGCGTTCGGCCGGTTTTACCGTGGCATTGCTGACCAGCACGGCGTATTCGTTGACCTTGAAAATCAGCCCTTGGCGCACCGACAAGGCCTCGATGGTGCTGAGCGACACCAGGCCGTCGCTGCCGTTGAGGGTCACCTGGTATTGCAGCACAGCTGTGTCGCCATCGATCAGCAGGCGCTCGGTGTAGGTCTGCAATTCCTCCGCGCCCAGCGGCATGCTGGCGGCCAGGTAGTCGCGCAGTTGGTGGTAGGTGATGTGGCGGTTTTGCAGCTTGTCGTGGTAGTCGATGGCCGGATCGTAGAGGGCCATCAGGGCGTCCAGATCGCGGCTTTTCCAGGCCTGGTGGTAGGCCAGGATTACCGCGTGGGTGGCGGCCCCGGCGGGGTCCGGGTGGAACACGGCAGCGGTGGGCAAATCAGGGACTTTCACAACAAGCTCCAGCTCACGGATGGTGGGCGGCGCGGCGCGCCAGGTTCGGAGTATTCCAGAACGGCAGCTTTTCCGCCCGTGCCCGCTGCGAGGTGGACGCCCTCGCTAACGCCCCGGGCTTTCCTTTAGAACATGCACATTCTTTTGTGCTGGAGCACCTGTGCATGTCCGCCAACCTGCTGCTGTCTGCGGCCCGCCCTTACCCGTACTGGCAAGATACCCACACCCGCGCTGCCACCGCGCCGCGGCTCACGGCCGATATCAGCGCTGACCTGGCGATTGTCGGTGGCGGCTTTCTCGGTTTGTGGACGGCGTTGCTGGCGCGCAAGCGCTGGCCGGATGCGCAGATCGTTGTAGTGGAGGCCGGCCAGTGCGGTCTGCAAGCCAGTGGGCGCAACGGAGGTTTTTGCGCGCCGAGTATTTCCCACGGTGTGTCCAATGCCCTGAAGCGCTGGCCCGCCGAGGCCGAACAACTGATTCGCATCGGTCGGGAAAATCTCGACGCCTTTGCTGAAGATTTGCAGGTATACGGCCTGAACGTGGAGTTCGAACGGGCCGGCAAACTCAATGTTGCCAGCCAGCCCTGGCAGGTGGATGGCTTGCACGCCATGCAACGTAACTATCAGCGCTTTGGCGTTGAGTGCGAGTTTTTGCAAGGTGCGGCGCTCAAGGAAAAACTTGACTCCCCAGCCTATGTGGCTGGCGTATTCGAGCCCAACTATGCGTTGCTCAACCCAGCAAAAATGGTCGGTGAACTGCGCCGCGTGTGCTTGGAGCAGGGCGTACGGCTGTTTGAGCATTCGCCGGTCAGTGGCCTGCGCAGCGACGGTAATCAGCAGCTTTTGCAAACCGGCCTGGGCACCGTGCGTGCCGGCAAGGTGGTATTGGCGACCAATATTGCGCCGTCACTGTTGGGCAAACTCAAGGCGGCGGTTATCCCCATCTACGATTATTCCTTGGTGACCGAGCCCTTGAGTGACGTGCAACTGAGCGCTATTGGCTGGTGCGAACGCTACGGTATTGCCGACAGCGGTAACCAGTTCCATTATCTGCGCAAAACCGCCGACAACCGCATTCTGTGGGCCGGCTACGACGCTATTTATCACTACGGCAGCCGCCGCGATGAAGCGCTCACCCAGCGGCCGGAGAGTTTTCTGCGCCTGGCCGAGCAGTTTCAGGCGACCTTTCCAGCGCTGGCCGGCGTGTCTTTCAGCCATGCCTGGGGCGGCATCATCGATACCTCGGCGCGCACCACGCTGTTCTGCGGCACCGCCTCCAATGGCCAGGTGGCCTATGCCCAGGGTTTCACTGGCCAAGGTGTTTCAGCCACACGCTTTGCGGCGCTTACCGTGCTGGATTTGCTCGAAGGGCTTGCCAACGAGCGCACGCAGTTGGCCATGACCGGCACCGCACCTTTCCCATTCCCGCCCGAACCGCTGCGCTACGTCGGCATCAGCCTTGCCCAGCGCGCGCTGGCCGAGGAAGACCGCACTGGCCAACGCAGCCTGCTGCTCAAGGGCTTCGATGCCTTGGGCATTGGCTTTGACTCCTGAATTTCACGCAACGGAACTGACCCATGACGCCGCAACACGTTATCGATTTTGCCAACGCCGAACTCGCCCCGGTGGAGTTCGAAACCAACGACCCGCAGGCCGTGGACACGCCCTACACCGCCCGCAGCTGGCGGCATTTTGTAGAGCCGAGCAAGAAGGCCACTGGCGGTATCTGGGAAGCACCGCCGCACCTGGAACGCTGCGAGTGCGACTACGACGAACTGTGCCATTTGCTGGAAGGGCAGGTGCGCTTGACCGACAGCGACGGGGTGAGCCGCGAGTTCCAAGCCGGCGATACCTTTGTGGTGGCGGCGGGCTTCAAGGGCACTTGGGAGAACCTCACCAAGGTGCGCAAGGTATTTATGATTCTGCGCGGGTGATTGCTTTTGTAGGGTGTGCTCCGCGCACCGATGCGTAGGCAGGGCAATGGCAACGGTGCGCGGAGCACACCCTACAAGGGCCTTAGCCGACCCGCTCGATCAACTCCAACTCGCGCACCAGCCAATCGGCAAATGCCTTGGCCAGCTCCTTGGCGCCACGCGGGGGCATGATGATGAAGTACGGGTGCGGTGCCGGAAACTGGATATCGAACAAGCGAATCAAAGTGCCTTGGGCCAATTGTTCGCCGGCCAGAATATGGTCACTGATGGTGATGCCGGCGCCGGCAATGGCGGCGCCGATGGTCAGCGAGGCGTCGGGCAGGTAGATATTTTGCCGGCCTTGCAGGCTGGGAATGCCGGCGGCGAGAAAGTAGCGGCTCCAGTCGTAGCCATCGTCTTCGTGCAGCAGCACCTGGCGCGCCAGGTCGCGAGGTTTGCGCAAGGGCTCGCTGCCGTTGAGCAAACGCGGGCTGCACACAGGGAAGTAAAGAATGTCGCCGAGCGCTGCAATGCGCTGACCTTCGACTTCGCTGTCGCCAAAGGAAATCACCATGTCCACGCCCTGGTTGGCGTGTTCGATGGAGAGCAGATGCAGCGCTACATCGGGGTAGTCGCGCAGAAAGCGCTCGAGCATTCCGGAGATACGCGCGAGCAGGGCCGGTGCGCAGGCAATGCGCAAATTGCCGGCCGGGGTGGCGGTGGGCAGTGCGGTTTGAATATCGCGCAATTGCTCGAAGGCACCGTTGACCAACTGGCTGAGCTTGCGCCCGGCCGAGGTCAGGTGCACGCCTTTGCCGTGGCGTTCCACCAGTGCCACTTCCAATTCCTCTTCCAGCTTCTTGATCTGGTGGCTGATGGCGCTGTGGGTAACGTGCAGCTCAAGGGCTGCAGCCCCCGTGCTGCCTTGCCTGACGAGTGCCTCAAAAGCGCGCAGCGCGATAAGCGACGGCAGGCGGCGTGTTGCTTTCAGGTGCATTTTTGCTGACTTTTAGGTGAATTGAATTCACATTAAAGCTAGAAAACAAATCATTTGATGTCAATTTAATTTGCCGTGACGATAGGGTCACAACAAGACGCCAAGCGCGCTTTGATTACGAGGTCAGTCCCATGTCGGTATCCCCAGAACATTTCGTCGACCTGTTGCAGTTGGGCAAAAGCTACGGTGAAACCCGTGCCTTGAGCGACCTCACGCTGCATATCAAACGCGGCGAATTTCTCACCTTGCTCGGCCCCTCGGGCTCGGGCAAAAGCACCACGCTGATGATGCTCGCCGGTTTCGAGCAACCGAGCGAAGGCCGCATTCTGTGCAACGGCCAGGACATCACCGGCCTGCCCGCTGACCAGCGCAATTTCGGCGTGGTGTTTCAGGGCTACGCGTTGTTTCCGCACATGACCGTGGCGCAGAACATTGCCTACCCGCTCAAGGTGCGCAAAGTGGCTCAGGCCGACATCAACGAGCGCGTCGGCCGCATGCTCGAGCGCGTAGGTTTGGCCGGCAAAGGCGGGCGCAATATCAAGCAGCTTTCCGGTGGCCAGCAGCAGCGCGTGGCCCTGGCCCGGGCGCTGATTTTCGAGCCACCGTTGCTGCTGCTCGACGAGCCACTGTCGGCCCTAGACCGCCGTCTGCGGCAGGAAATGCAGGTTGAACTGGCGCGCATGCACAAGGAGTTCGGCACCACCTTCGTGTTCGTCACCCACGACCAGGAAGAAGCCCTGGCGCTGTCCGACCGCGTGGCGGTGTTCAACCACGGTCGCCTGGAACAACTGGGCACACCGCAGGAGGTGTACGAGCGCCCGGGCAGCCGGTTTGTTGCCAACTTTCTCGGCGACACCAACCTGCTCAGCGTGGGCGATATCAGCCGTCGCGACGACGCATTGGTGTGCAGCTACCAGAGCCGTCCGCTGTGGATTACCCAAGGCGTGCAACAGCCATTGCCGGCAGCTGACGGCCAAAGCTGGCTGGCGATTCGCCCTGAACATGTCGACCTGCAGCCCCTCGCCCAAGCCGGCAACGGCAATGGCGTGGTGGCGCAGATGCAGCACCTGACCTACCTCGGCACCCATGTGAACGTGGATTTGCGCACACCTGATGCGCAGCCGATTGCGCTGCGCATTCCGGTCAGCCACCCGTTGTTGAACAGCCTGGAACCGGGGCAGCCGTATTGGTGCTCCTGGTCGAAAGAGCATGGCCATCTGCTGACTCACTAATAACAACACCGCTCGATCACCTGCCGCTACTTTTGCCGCCACTTTTGAAGGGGAACCTGGGATGAAAGACAAACAGCGCTTTATCGATGACGCCGTAGAAATTGCTCAACAGCGGGTAGAGGCCGGCACCCTGAGCCGTCGCAGCTTCAACCAGCTGTTGATGGTAATGGCGGCCGCCGCTGGCATGGGCCCGCTGCGTCATGCCTTTGCCGACAGCGCTTCGGTGGTGGTGGCCAACTGGGGCGGCGACGCCGTGCCGGCCTTTGAAAAGAGCTTTGCCGGCTTTAACGCCGCGAGCGGTTTGAAGTTGCTGATCGATGGCAGCGGCCCAACCGAGGGGGCCGTCAAAACCCAGGTGAATAGCGGCGCCGTGCGCTGGGATGTGTGCGATGGCGAAATGTATTCCTCATACCGCCTGGGCAAGGAAGGCGTGCTGACGCCCATCGATTACAGCGTGGTGGACAAGTCGCTGATCGGTTACGGCGACATTCATGACTTTGGGCTGGCCAACTACACCTACAGCTACGTGATCGGTTTTGACGCGAAGAAATTTGGCAAGAACCCACCCAAAAGCTGGGCCGATTTCTGGGACGTGAAGAAGTACCCGGGCAAACGCACGCTGTACAAATGGATGAGTGCCAACCTCGAGTGCGCCCTGCTCGCCGACGGTGTGCCGGCCGATCAGTTGTACCCGCTGGATGTCGACCGCGCCCTGCGCAAGATCGAAGAGCTGATGCCACACGTAGTCACCCATTGGTCCACCGGCGCTGAGTCGCAGCAACTGCTGCGTGACGGTGAGGTGAGCATGGGCCAGATGTGGCACACCCGCGCCGAGCTGGTGAAGCAGGATACCGGCGGTGCCATCGACTGGACCTTCGACAATGCCATCGTTGCGCCGTCGGTGTGGTTTGTGCCGAAGAACAACCCGGCCGGTGCCGCCAATGCCATGAAGTTCATCGCCTATGCCCTGCGCCCGGAAGTGCAGGCCAAGCTGATGGAGGTGTACAACATGGGCCCGGTGGATTCCAAGGCGAACAGCCTGCTGTCGCCAGAGCTGCAGCGCATCAACCCGACCTCGCCGGAAAACCTCGGCAAGCAGGTGTCGATGAACAACCTGTGGTACGCCGACCATTACAGCGAAACCCTCGACCGTTACCTGGCGTTGATTGGTGGTTGATATGACGTTGGCCAAAGGACGAGGCGGGCAGGGCACTTTGCGCATTTACGCGCTGCTGATTCTGCCGTTGCCGTTGCTGATTGTGGTGGGCTACCTGCTGCCCACTCTGGGCGTGCTGGGCTGGAGCCTCAGCCTGCCCAAGGTGGGCCTGCAGAACTACGCCACCATCCTCGACAGCGCAGCGATTCAGACGGTGATCTGGCGCACCTTGCGCATCTGCCTGCTCACCACCGTGATCAGCGTGGCCATTGCCTACCTGATCGCCTTCCGCTGGCGCTTTGCTTCGGCGCGCGGGCGACTGCTGATCGAGCTGTTCGTGCTGCTGCCGTTCTGGCTGTCGATGCTGATTCGGGCGTTCGCCTGGCTGGTGCTGCTGCGTAACGACGGCCTGGTCAACCAGAGCCTGATGGGCTTGGGGTTGGTGGACGAGCCACTGGCGCTGGTGCGCAACGAGCTGGGGGCGCTGATAGGCATGGTGCACTTTATGGTGCCGTACGCGGTGCTGCCGTTGCTGTCGTCGATGCGCCAAGTGGACGACAGTTTGCTCAGGGCCAGTAGCAGCCTGGGTGCCGGTCGTTGGCAAACCTTGCGCGAGGTGTTTTTGCCACTGACCCTGCCCGGCGTCGCGGCGGCTTCGGCCACAGTATTTGTATTCAGCCTCGGCTGTTTTGTTACCCCGGCGCTGCTGGGCGGCGGCAAGGCGGCGATGCTGGCTGAAAGTATCTATATCCAGATGTTCCAACTCTCCAACTGGGGCCTGGGCGCGGCCCTGAGCATTGTGTTGATGGCCATGGTTGCGGTGTGCGCTGTGGTGTTCGGCAAGCTCGTGGGCTTTGGGCGTTTTACCGGGAGGCAGGCATGAGTACTGTTGTGAGTAACCCGGCCGCCGTGGTGGCTGCACCCACTGGCTACCGGCCACGGCTGAATATCGCCAAGTGGCTGTCGATTGCAGCGATGTTGTTGGCGGCGCTTTTTCTACTGCTGCCGATTCTGGTGATTGTGCCGTTGTCGTTTGGTGATCAGCGTTACCTGTCGTTCCCCGACGGCGCCTGGTCGCTGCGCCATTACCTGACGCTGCTCGACACCGCCTGGCTCAGCTCGATTCTGCAAAGCCTGGGCCTCGCCATCGTGGTGGGGCTGGTGAGTACTGCGTTGTCGTTTCTGTTCGCCACCGGCATCTGGCTGGAGCCGCGTTACCGCGTGCTGCTGACCGCGCTGGTGCTGTTGCCGATGATCGTGCCGCAGGTGGTGTCGGCCATGTCCATCTACTACCTCGGCGCGCGGGTGCAGCAGCTGGACTCCTTGATTGGCGTGGGTTTTGGCCACCTCATGATGGCGCTGCCGTATTCACTGATTGCCATGCTGGTGGCTTATAGCCGGCTGGACACCAGCCTGTACAAAGCCTCGCGCTCACTCGGAGCGGGCCTGGGCATGACCATCGTGCAGGTGCTCATGCCCAACGTGCGTGGCGGCTTGGCCGGAAGCTTTTTCATGGCCTTTATCATGTCGTGGGAGGAGGTGGTGGTAACCCTGTTTACCAGCGGCTTGCATGTGATCACCTTGCCCAAGCGCATCTGGGACGGCCTGCGCTACAACCTCGACCCGGCCATTGCGGCCATGTCCACCCTGATGGTGTTTCTCACCCTGGTGGTGTTGCTGGTGCGTCTGTACCGACACGACCACACGTCTTCACCGGGCCGCTAGCCGGCCCCGCTTTCACGTACCACCCAAAACCAAGAACAACCCGAGCACCTTTTCCCTAAGGAGGGATTCCTCATGATGACTGCTTTCCCACTGCGTACGTACCGTCAACGAATTGAAGCGGTAAAACGCCGGATGACCGAGCGCGGCCTGGATGCCCTGGTGATCAATTACCCAGACAACATCAACTACCTCACCGGCTTCGATAGCCTGGGTTTTCTCTGGTACCAGGCGCTGATTATTTCGCCCAAGCTGGCCGACCCGATTTTTCTGACGCGCACCAGTGAAGAGCCGTGCACCTACGAGCTGTCGTGCCTGGAAGAGGGGATTTTCTACGACATCGCCAAGCAGGACCCGCTGCGTATCGTCGCCGACTCGCTGGAAGGCCTGGGCCTGAGCCAGGGCCGCATCGGCCTGGAAATGCAGGCCTCCACCTTCAGCGCGCTGCAATACACCACGCTGCTGCGGCATATGCCCCACGCCCAGTTTGAAGATGCTTCGGTGGTGGTGGCCGAAGAGCGACTGATCAAGACCGCCGAAGAAATCGAGTACCAGCGCACCGCCGCTCGTATGGCCGATGCGGGTATGCGCGCCGCCTTTGAAGCGCTGCGCCCGGGGATGTCGGAAGTGCAAATCTCCGGCATCGTCGCCAAGGCGCTGGGCGATGCGGGCAGCGAATACGCCGCCATCAGCCCGATGTGCGCCACTGGCCGGCGCAGCACCATGACCCACGCCATGCCGCACCGCCTGACCATCAGCCCCGGCGACGTGGTGATTCTGGAACACGCCGGCGTGTGTAACCGCTACCACGCCATTCTGATGCGCAGCGCGGTGATTGGTAAGCCGACCGCGCGGGTGCGCGAAGTGTCGACGCTGCTGACCGAAGCCTTCAATGCTGCTGTGGATATCGCCAAGCCCGGTACGCCAGTGGGCGAGGCCAACCGCGTGTGCAATGAAATTCTCGACCGCATTGATCTGTCGCGCACCCGCGTGCACCGCATCGGTTACAGCCTGGGCCTGGCATACCCGCCCACCTGGCTGGAAGCGATGATGGTCGATGAGGCCGACGACCATGTGTTCCAGCCGAATATGTCGTTCTCCATCGAGCCCAATCTGTCGTTGTACAAGGAAGGCTTCGGCCTGAAATTGGGTGATACGGTGCTCTGCGGCAAAGACGGCTCGCAAAGCCTCTCCGAGATTCCACCTGAGCTGCACGTGATCGACTGAGGAACGTGGCATGAGCAAAGCAATGGATGTGTTCTGGCACGACGATGTGCTGCGTCACGACACCGGGTTCGGCGTGTTCGAAGCGCCACCCAGTGACCTGCTGGACCACCAAACCCAGCACCCGGAGAGCAGCCCGCGCCTGATGAATATGCGCGCGTTGCTGCGCAATGGCCCGGTGGCCGACCAGCTCGCCTGGCACGCCGGGCGGCACGCCACCGAGGCCGAGCTGGTGCGCTTTCATACCGCGGATTACCTGCGCAGTATCGAAAGTGCCGACGGCAGCGGCCGGCGGTTCAGCAGCACCACGTTGATGAACCCTGGGAGTTTGTCTGGCTTGCTGGCTGCCGCCGGCACCAGCCTGGCCGCTCTGGAGCAAACCCTGCAAAGCCGACGCCCGGCGATGGCCCTGGTGCGCCCGCCAGGGCACCATGCGGCGCCGGCGATGGCCGACGGTTACTGCTTTTTCAATAACGTCGGCGTGGCGGCTCAGGCTGCCCGCGCCGCCGGGCTTGAACGGGTGGCCATCGTCGACTGGGACGTGCACCACGGCAACGGCACCCAGGCCGGCTTCTATGCCGACCCAAGCGTGCTGACCATTTCGCTGCATATGGACCACGGCGCTTGGGGCCCCAGCCACCCGCAAACCGGCGGCGTGGATGAGCGCGGTGAAGGCGCGGGCGAGGGCAGCAACCTAAATATTCCGCTGCCTTTTGGTGCCGATGACCTGACCTATGCAATGGCCTTCGAGCGCTTCGTGGAGCCTGCGATCCGCGCATTTGCGCCGCAGTTGCTGATCATCGCCAATGGCCTGGACGCCTCGCAGTTTGACCCCAACGGCCGCCAACTGCTGACCATGAAAGGCTTTAATCACCTGGCACAGCGGGCGCGGGTGCTGGCCGATGAGCTCTGCGAAGGGCGCTTGCTGGTGGTGCAGGAGGGCGGTTACAACCCGGCCTACAGCGCCTACTGCCTGCATGCGGCCACGCAAGGGTTTATTGGCCAGGCCTCGAGCCTGCCTGATCCGTTGGCATATATGCCGGCGTTTGCCGGGCGTAGTGAGGCGGATATCGAGGCGTTGGCGCAGGCGTTGGCTGGTGCGGGGTGGCAGTTCTAAGCCCCGTGTAGGGAGAGGGGCGCAGCGCACCAGGCGGTATCACGCAATATCGCCTAGGTGCGCAGCGCACACCGGCCGAAAAGCCCGGCGCCTCGGCAAAAAAACGCGGCGTTTACTCACTCGACTTCCTAAATTAGGATACGACCGCATTGGCATTTTGTGACGCAGCTCACGGTGTATCCGGCGCGATACAAACCGTTTTTCCTTGAGTAATTCGTATCGTTTTTTCGCTGCAGGGTGGCGAACTCTTCTTTGCTGTTTCAGCATCAATCCGCAGAGGTTTATGGCTATTGATCGTAGTAGGGCAGCGGGCGTCAGCTTTGCTAAACGGGTCTACCAATCACGGATTGTTGGCTGTGCGTTAAGCCTGGTGTTTGTCGCGACCACCACCTATCCCGGTGGCGGCATGCTGTGGGCGCTGATGGTGCTCAATGGTTTTGTGTGGCCGCATATTGCCTTTCAACTCGCTGTCCATTCTTCAGACCCTTATCGGGCGGAACAGCGAAATCTTCAACTCGATTGTGTGTATGCCGGTGGTTGGCTGGTGGCGATGCAATTCAGCCTGCTGCCTTCGGTGCTGCTGCTGTCGATGGTAGGCATGAACAGCGTCACCACCAAAGGCATCAGCTTTCTCTTGCGGGGCCTGGTGGCCAATGCCGTGGGCGTACTGCTTGTCGGAGCCGTGATGGGTTTCACCGTCACCCTGGAAACACCGCCCCAAGTCATCTGGGCCTGCTTACCCATGCTGGTGCTTTATCCGTTCACCATCGGCTGGTCGAGCTACGACCTGGCTGCGCAACTGCTACGCCAGAAAAAGGCACTGGCGATTGTCACTGGCTTCGATGAGCGCATGTTTACGCCCCTGGATCACTGGCTGTACCGCCTGGCGCAGGTACTTCTACGCTGCCGCTGCGGCTCCAGTACAGCCACAGTGGCGGTGGTGCGCATTGATAAGTTCCAGGCGCTGCGCAACCAGCATGGCGGGCTGTTGATGGATGCGCTGAGTGCCCGGCTGGGGCAACTGATCAAGGGCGAAATACGCAGCACCGACTTGGTGTGCTCGCCAAACGCCGGGGAGTTTTTCGTGCTGCTGCTGCAAGCCGGCGCGGGGGGCGCACGGTCACTGACCGAGCGCGTTGAAGCCTTCTTCGCACAAAGTGTGGCCAACGGCGAGGGCCTACCCGAGGGGCATATTCGCGTGGGGCTTGTGGAGTTCTCTTATGGCTTGGTCAGCGAAAACGAATGGCTGCAGTTGGCCAGGGAGCGATCGACTGAAGCCGAGCCTAAGGCCCCGGCCGGGCGACATCTGTCAGGCCGAGCGGCTGGCGAGGCGGTGTTTATGCATCATCAGTAGGCGTGTGGGATTTGGAACGTATCAAGGGCGCCGATTGGCGCCCTTGTTGTTTTGCTCAGCTTTGCGGCCCCGGTGGTTGGTGGGGAAGGGCAACCTCCACTCGCGCCCATATACAGCCGTCAAACTCCGGGTTGGCCGCGTATTTACTCACCTCGCTGGCAGGTGGGATGGGTTTGCCGGCTTCGGCTAAAAGTTGCAGATGAGCTTCGATGGCTTCGCGTGCCATGGTCAACGCGTGGTCAGCGTTTGTACCAGCAGAAAAACACCCTGGCACATCTGGAACCTCCACACCCCAGGCGTGTTGGTCATCACCGGGGTGCATTGCGATTGGATAAAACATGGGCCTGGTTCCTCGTCGTTAGAAAGAACCGGCAAGTATTCCAGCGTAGGTAAAAACGGCAGCCAGGCATCGATGTAAAAATGATCGAATCATCCGAAAACGTTCGCAGCAACTTAGTCGAAAAGTGATGTTTCGAGGCTGCTCTTGGACATGCCCAAAAGGCATCGAAAATATTTAGGAAAGGAACTGGTCAGCAGTCCGGACCCCTCTCTTTAATAGCGGCTCTTATCGCTAAAAAGCATGGGTCTTGAATTTAATATGAGTAAACGTCCGAACTTTCTGCTGATTGTTGCCGATGATCTGGGGTTCTCTGACCTAGGCGCCTTCGGTGGCGAGATCCAGACGCCGAACCTCGATGCGCTGGCTACCGCCGGTTTGCGCCTGACCGATTTTCACGCTGCCTCAGCCTGTTCACCTACCCGCGCCATGCTGCTGACCGGTACTGACCACCACCTCGCCGGCATCGGTGCCATGGCCGAGTTCAGCGACGAAACCATCCGCCGCAACCCCGGTTACGAAGGCCACCTGAACCAACGCGTGGTGAGCATTGCCGAGCTGTTGCGTGACGCCGGTTACCGCACGCTGATTTCTGGCAAATGGCACCTGGGGCGCACGGCTGAAACGTCTGCAGCGGCCCGAGGTTTTGAGCGCGCGTTTATTCTCGAAGGCGCCGCGCATAACCATTACGGCTGGGCGCCCGACGTTGCGCCGCACAAAATGCCGCGTCTGCTGCATGCCGTTGAAGGCACCTACCGCGACGGCCTGGAACCGCTGACCGAGCTGCCGAAAGATTTCTATTCGTCCGATGCTTTCACCACTCGCCTGCTTGATTACCTGGGCGAGCGCCCGGCCGAGGATGACCGTCCGTTTTTCGCGTACCTGCCATTCTCCGCGCCGCATTTTCCTTTGCAGGCCCCGGATGAACTGATCGCCAAATACAAAGGCCGCTACGACGGCGGCCCGGATGTATTGCGTGAACAGCGCCTGGTGCGGCTCAAGGAACTGGGGCTGATTGGTGCCGATGTCGAAGCTCACCCCGTGGTGGCCGATACGCCGAACTGGCACGAACTGGACGAGGCGGGCCGGCAACAATCGGCCCGCGCCATGGAGGTGTACGCCGCCATGGTCGACCGTCTGGACTGGAACGTTGGCCGGGTGGTCGAGCACCTACGCGCCAGCGGCGAGCTGGAAAACACCGTGGTGATTTTTCTCTCCGACAACGGCGCCGAAGGTGCGGCATTGGAAGCCCTGCCCATCGTCGGCAAACGCGCGCAGCGCTTTATCGGCAAGCACTACGACAACAGCCTTGAAAACGTCGGTCGCGCCAATTCCTACGTCTGGTACGGCCCGCGCTGGGCGCAGGCGGCCACGGCGCCGTCGCGTCAGTTCAAGCTGTTCACCAGCCAGGGCGGCATTCGGGTGCCGGCGTTTATCACCTGGCAGGGCTTGCAGCGCCAAGGCGGCATCAGTCATGAGTTTTCTACTGTGATGGATATTGTGCCGACCTTGCTGGAACTGGCGGGCGCCACTCACCCCGGCACCCGTTACCAGGGGCGCGATGTGCTGCCGATTCGTGGCCGTTCGCTATTGCAGTATCTGCAAGGCGAGCAGGCACGACCGCACACGCAAGACGAAACCACCGGCTGGGAGCTGTTCCGCGCCCGTGCGATGCGTCAGGGGGAGTGGAAGGCGTTGTACATCCCCAAGCCCGATGGCCCTGGCCGCTGGCAGCTGTACAACCTGGCGCGCGACCCCGGAGAAATTCACAACCTCGCCGAGGCTGAGCCCGAACGGCTGCGCGGGTTGATCGAACACTGGCAGCGCTATGTGGATGAAACCGGCGTGCTCGATTTCAGTTTTGGCGGGCGGCTGTTGCGCGAGTTGGGGCGCGGCATTGTGCGGGTGTTTACGCGCCAGCCGCGGACTCTGTAACGCCGGCAAGATTAAGCAGGGCCCGAATATGACCGGCCGTTGCGACGTGCAGCGGGTAGAGGGATTGGTCGCGCGAGTTGCTGGCAAATTGCGCAGCCACCTCCAACTCGCGTTCGAGGGTGTCTGGTTCACCCGCCAACGCCGCGCTCAACGCTCGGCAGCGCGGGGCCAAGGTCGGCACGTACCAATCAATGTCTGGGTTGTGCACCGGCGCCGCCAACCCACTGGCGTCGCGGGTGTGCATGGCCCGGCAGAACGCCAGCTCGGCCCGCATGATCGCAATGCTGGAGGCAAAGGTGGCTTTTGTCGTTAGGCTCGCCGCGATCAACGTCTCCATGTGCGCGCCCAAGGCGACGGCGCCTGCCCAGTCTCCGGCGGCCTGGCAGGCATAGAGGCGGTAGAACAGGGAAATCAACGGGGACGGCATGGGCAGTCGGTCTAATCGTTGCAGGTCGGCCGCCGGCAGCTCGGCGGCAGCAACCCCCGCCGTGCTGAGCGCCAGCAGCCGTGGGTAGGCGTATTCGGGGCCTGCTTCGTCAGGTTTGCGCCACCAAGTCAGCAACTGGGCGCCGTCGCTATGGTAGTGGCGAGCAGTCGGCACCAGATTCGCCAGGCCCATGCCTAGGTTGATGGCGGCAAATGCCAGCAGGAATACGGTGAGCGAGGTGGCCGTTGGGTAAAAAGGCATTGCCAGCACTGCGCACACGGCCGCAACCAACAGATTCGTTAGCGGCCCCATGGCGACAAGGCGCAACTGCGCGCCGCGCCAAGGCTGGTTTGGCGTGTGCACGGCAATGACATAACCGCCGATGCCTTGGCCTTTGGGGCGACGTGACCAGCGCAACCGACTGCCGTTTTGCAACAGCTGCAACTCCAGCGCAAACACCCGCACGTACAGTACTGTCATGCGGCCCCACCGCGCGCCGAGCCAATGGCCGCATTCGTGCACGACGGTAGCCAGAAAACCAAGTGCAAATAGCGTGAAGATGGTTGGCAGAGGCCCAAACCCTCCACGATGGGAGGCGGCGCCCAGAAAGATCCCTGCGAGGAGTAAACCGCCGAGCCCGAGCGCGCCTTGCGACAACCGCAGCAGCAAGTGAGCCAACGTGTTCAGGGGCGACGGGCGCGCGGAGGTGGCCGGTTTTATGCTCATCGCTTCACCGCAGCTGGAAGGCGTGAGCGGCAGAGACGCTTAGCGGTTGGGTAGGCAGTGGGCCGTTCATGAGAAATCCTTTTCAATTGTGCGGCGTCGCAACCGGCGGCCGCGCGCTTGGGGGCGGACGCTACGTAAGCGCGGTGTGTTTGTCTATCTGCGTCCGGCTTGTAGGCCCTTCGTAGAGCTGGCGCTAGCCCACGTGGCGGACAATTTTCGGCACAGCGTCATACAAACAGGAGTAGTGCGATAGCCCCTCGCCCCGATGAAGCACCGCACCTGGCAGCGCACCGGCCAGATACTCGGCCATACCCAAAGGTGACCAGTTGTCTTCGCTGCCATGCCAGAGGTGGATCTGCGGGGAATGAGTAAACGCTGGCGGCGACCAAGGGGCGAGGTAACGCTGAATATCCCGGCAATAGCCGTCGACACCCTGGCCAAAGCAATCGATGAATACGCCGGCGATGAACTGCTGGAAATCCGCTTGGCTAGCGAGCTGTTGGTCCTGCCCTTGAGCACTGGCAAACAGCATACGGAACAAAGCAGTGGGAAAGCGTGGTGCCAGAAACGCCTGCCAGCGTGCCAGCAGTTTGAACAGCCAAGGTTGCTTGTGGGCGAGCTGGAACACCGCTTTGCCGGCCATGGCATTAGGAAAATCGCCTGCCTGCAGCGGCGCAACGGCAGAGACCAGATGGAGGCTAGTCACCTGTTCGCGCAAGTGAGCGGCGGTAGCCAAGGCGACGTGGCTGCCAATGGAAAAGCCGATCATTGCGACGGGCATATTGCCAATTTCCTTCCGGATGGCCGTGGCGATTTGCAGGTAGTACGCCTCTGGCGTTGCACAGACGGGAAGGGTGAGGCGGTTGAAGCTCAGCACGCGCAAACCGGCAAGCCGCGCGTAATCGTGCAGTACGGCCGCTTCGCTCGGGGCCCCTGGTACGCCATGGAAATAGACCACGGGTTTGCCGGTTGAACTTCCGTATTCGCTGAATGGCATGGCGACTCTCAGGGCATTGAGGACGGTGAGTCTTGCCACTTTATGTGCGATAGCCCCCCTCGGATCATCGCAGCAATGCGCACGGCACACCCGCGGCAATCGTGATCGCCTGATGTGTGTATGACGTTATTAGGGCCGCTCCTCATCCCAAACTAAAACGCGCGGTGTTGTCATTAAGCGCACGGCTTCCCTGGCTCAGCCGATCCGCCGCCTGATTCACTGCGCGCGCGCCATCGAGCAACCGAATCGCTGCCTGGTCCACTTGCTGAATGCTGCCGCTGACCTGGTCGGCGGTGGTGGCTTGTTCATCCACGGCGGTGGCGATTTGCGCGAGGGTGTCGCTTACGCCCTGCACGGCGCTGGCAATTTCGCCCAGGCTTACGCCCAGGCCGGTAACGGCGCTGGCATCGCTTTGTGCCTGGCCGCAGGCGGCTTCCATCAGCTCCACTGCCTGGCGCACGGTGTTGCGCAGGCTTTCCACGGTGGTGGCGATTTGCAGGGTGGAGGCCTGGGTGCGTTGCGAGAGGCTGCGTACTTCATCGGCCACCACGGCAAAGCCACGGCCTTGTTCGCCAGCGCGGGCGGCTTCGATGGCGGCGTTCAGGGCCAATAGGTTGGTCTGCTCGGCAATGCCGCGAATGCTGTCGACCACCGATTGAATTTGCTGCCCCTGGTCGCTGACCCGGCCCAGCGCTTCGGCAGTTTCACCCAGGCGTTGGTTGAGCTGTTGAATGCTGGCGGTGGTGCGTTCGCTGTCGCGGTTGCTGGCTTCGGCGATGGCGCGGGTTTGCTGCACGCTGGCCGAGGCCATCTCACAGCTTTTGGACACGCCTTGCGAGGTGGCCGCCAGTTGCGTAGCAGCGGTGGCGATTTGGCTGATCTGGTGTTGCTGCGCTTCCACCTCGCCCAGGGTGTCGGTGGACTGCGCGTTAAGGGTGATAACAGCGTCACTGAGTTGGTAGGTTTCGTGGTTTACGCCCAAAAGGCTGGTACGCAGTTGCACCACCGCCACGTTCAGCGCGGTGCTGATGGCAGCCAGTTCGTCACGCCCGTGCACGGCCACTTCCACGCACAGGTCGCCGTCACGCAGGGATTGGGCGAGGGTGGTGATGCCGCTGGCGCTGCGGCGAATTGAGCTTTGCAGGCAGATAAACAGATACACCGCGGCGAGCAACAGAATGCCAAAGCCGGCAATCACTGGAATGGCCTGGGCGATGGCGCGGTCGTGGTAGAAGTCCAGACGCGCGTCCAGGGCCTGGAGCGATTGCGTGCGCAGGTCGGTCAGGGTTTGCAGCAGGCTGTCCATGGTGCGCTGGAAGGCTGGCGCTTTCAGACTGATGGTGTCGCCGAACAGGCCGTCATCCAGGGCTTTGAGCTCGCTGTTGAGTTGCTGTTGGGTGGCGGCGTACTGGTTGGCCCAGGCGCTGAGCTCGGCAGGCAGTTTGGCTTGCAAGGCGGCGCCGGTCTTGTCCAATTGGGTACGGGCGTCGTTGATGCGGCCGCGCAGGTCGCGCAGTTGCAGGCGGCTTTGCAGGCTGAATTGACCCGCTGCCACTGACGCTTCGCCCATGCTGGCCAGGCGGCCCACGCGTTCGAGCATATCGGGCGCCTGCTGGGTAGCGATCTGCATCAGCAGGTAGCCTTCCACGGAGGGGTCGAGCGTCAGGCCGCTGGCCATCGCGATCTGGTCGCGCAGGCCTTGCAGGTTGGCTTTCAGCGCAGTGAAACGGTCCAGCGCATCGGGCCACCAGCCTACGGTGCGCAGGCTGGCAGACTCCAGTTGCGCCACGCTGGCTTGCAGTTCTTGCAGGCGTTTCTGGATGTCGTCACTGGCGCCTTCGGTGGCCAGCACGCTGGTGAGGTTTTCGAAGGCGGTGCGCAGCACCGGCATAGCGGCATCGAGTTGGGCAATCGCTTGCTGGGCCTCGGGGCCTGGGGTGCGCGCGGTGTCGAGGGCTTTCCAGCGCGCGGCCAGGTTGCGCTGGGTGGCCAACTGGGTGTCGACGGCGTCCAGGGCAAGCAGCTGACGCACGCCACTGTGTTCCTTGGCGATTACCGCCATTTTCGCCTGGAAGGTTTGACCCACCATCCACAGGCTGCCGGCCAGGGGCAGGGCGAAGAGCAGAAAGAGAAACTGAAACTTGCGGGCAAAGCCGAAGCGGCTCAGAAGACGGATCCCTGGGGACAACACGGACTGCATAAACACGACTCCTCAAAGGATCTTGCCAGCGCTCCGTTGTACAGAACGCTGTTGTGGCTGCCGGTGGTGGCAATGAGCCATTTTTCAAGCAAGTTCCGGACCGGTGCGTATTCAGGCCGTCTTGGCAGCGGATGGACGGGTGTTTGATGGGTTTTTGGCGTGATTTGGTGCGCGCGCCCATTGCTGGAGCGGGGCGCTGCACATTTTTGCGTCACCGATACACCCACCGCGCACAGGCATTGCGCGTGTGCGGGTTTTGGTTGTGTTAGTCCGGCTGCGTTGGCATGGCGAGTATCAGGTGCGCGGCGTCCACATCTCGATCCACAGCGCGCCGTCACCGGCAGGCGCTTGGCCAACACGCTTCAGGCTGCCGTCTTTGTTCACGGCGTAGCTGCCGATGGTTTTGCTTTTTTCACCGCTAACCAGCAGCCATTTTCCGCTGGGGAAGAACGCGATATTGCGCGGTTGCTGTTCGGCCACCTTGAAGTTGCCGAGGTAGGTCAGTGCGCCGCTGTCGGGTGCAACCTTGAACGCGGACACGCTACTGGTGGTGCGCTCGGTGGTGTACAGCAGGGTGCCGTCCGGCGAGAGGCGAATGTCGGCGGCCCAGATGCGCGGCGTGGGGTCGTCTTTAAGGTCGTTGTTGGCGGCGTTGCGAATCAGCCCCTGTTCCAGCTTGAGTGTGGCAGGCACGCCCTCGGCCTTGGTCACCTGCTGCAAGGCGCCAGTGTCTTTATCGATGGCATAGCCCACTACGGTGCCGCTCAGCTCACCCACGGTGTAGATAAACTTGCCGTTGGGTGAAAACACGATATGGCGCGGGCCCATTTTGGCGGGCGTGGCGGCGGCGCCGGAGCCAATGGGCGTCAGGGCGCCGGTCTGTTTGTTCTGGCTGAACTGCAACAGGCTGTCGGTGCCCAGGTTGCCTACGTAGACAAAGCGGTCACTCAGGTCGCTGCGTATGGAGTGGGCGATTGGGCCGGTCTTGTACACCTCGATCTTGTCGGAAACCCGGTGTTCGGCATCAATCGCTTGCACGCTGAGCAGGCTGGCGCCGTAGGACGCCCCCATCAAAAACTTGCCGCTGCGGTCGGTAGACAAGTAAGCCAGGCTGTCGGCCAACGGTGCCTGAGTAATTTTTTTCAGGTGGCCGGTCGTGGCGTCGATGCTGTAGCCCACCACGGTAAACGGCGCCACACGCAAGGCGGCGTACAACACCTTGCCGTCCGGGGTGATGGCCATCGGGTTGACCTTACTTCCCGCCTGCACTTGCTCGACCAGTTTCGGCGCGCCGGTGGCTTCGTCCAGTTCGTATTGGGAGATCAACCCGTCGTTGGGGCTGGAGATATACGCATAGGTCGCGGCAACGGTGGGGAAGGACAGCGAGCAAGCGAGTGCGGCGACCAGAATTCGCGATGGGGGCATGGTGGTTTTCCTGTTGTTGTAGTTGTCGTCAGTCATCATATGACTTGTTCGACTCAGTCAGCAACATTCACCCCAGCGCCTCTTCGGCTGGCGACTGAACGGCCTTAGTTAGGCTGCTAGCCCAATCGACTGTTCTTGAGCCAGACGCCTCACTCAACCGCGCACAAAAAAAGCTGGTCAGACTCTGGCTGTTCGGTCATTTTCCAGGCTGGCTCAAGTTGGCGAGCCGCGCGCCGACAAGTCATACGATAACTGCACAATAAAATCTGCCTGCTTCGCGAGGACTGCCATGTCGCTTCGTAACCTGAATATTGCCCGGAGAGCCGCCTTTGGCTTCGCCCTGATCGCATTGATGGTGGCCTTTCTGGGCGCGTTTTCGCTTTACCAGATGTCGGGCATTCGTGACCGTGCCAGTGCCATTGAAAGCGACTGGGTGCCGAGTATTCGTATCGTCGATGGCATTCGCGAAAACATGCTGCGCATTCGCACCATTTCCCTGCGGATGGCGTTGGACCCGGAGAGCAAAAACATCGACACCTATGTGGGCCAGTACGAAGCGCGCAATAAAGTGCTGACGCAGAACATCAACGACTACGAGCGCTTTATCGACTCGTCAGATGAGCAGCGCCTTTACACCCAGTTCAAGAAAGACTTCGCCACGTACCAACAGGGTATGGCCGACTCTTTCAAATTGGCCCGTAGCGGCGAACGCGATGCGCTGAACAAGCTGCTGCTGGTGGACATGAAACCGGTGGTCGACGGCACCGGCGCTCAGTTGGCTGAATTGGGTGATATTTACGGTAAAGGCATCGAACGCGAAGGCCAGGCATCGGCCCAGCAATATGGCTCCTCGCGTTCGATCGTGCTGCTGGTGATTGTGCTCGCCGCCTTGGCGACCGTGCTGCTGGCCTGGCTGCTCACGCAAAGTATCGTGCGCCCGCTGCGCGTAGCAGTGCAGGCGGCTCAGCATGTGGCCGACGGCGATTTGACCAAGCCTATTGCGGTCGAGGGCCGTGATGAGGTCAGTCAGCTGCAGGAGGCGCTGGGCCGCATGCAGCAAAAGTTGCGCGACACCCTCGCGCAAATCTCCGGTTCTTCCACCCAACTGGCGGCCGCTGCCGAAGAACTCAACGCGGTTACCGAAGAAGCGAGCCGAGGCCTGGTGCAGCAGAACGATGAAATTGAACAGGCCGCGACGGCGGTAAACGAAATGAGCGTGGCGGTGGATGAAGTGGCGCGCAATGCGGTGTCCACCTCGGAAGCCTCCAAGGTGTCGAACCAGGCCGCGCAGGTGGGGCAGGAACGCGTCAGCGATACCATTGGTGCCATCACCCGTCTGACGGGGGAAATGGAGTCCACCGCCAGCCTCGTACAGCAGGTTGCCGCCCAATCCCAGGATATTGGCAAGGTGCTGGATGTTATTCGAGGCATTGCCGAGCAGACCAATCTGCTGGCGCTTAACGCCGCCATCGAGGCCGCGCGGGCCGGTGAGTCTGGTCGTGGTTTTGCCGTGGTAGCCGATGAGGTGCGCGCCCTGGCACACCGCACGCAAAACTCCACCCAGGAAATTGAACAGATGGTCTCTACCATGCGCACGGGTGCCAGTGAGGCATTGAGCGCCATGCAAAGCAGCAGCTCGCGGGCGCAGTCCACCCGTGAACTGGCGCAGAGCGCCGGGTCAGCGTTGGGGGAGATCACCACGGCCATTGGCGAGATGTACGAGCGCAACCTGGTTATCGCCAGTGCCGCTGAAGAGCAGGCGCAGGTGGCGCGCGAAGTGGACCGTAATCTGGTTAACATTCGCGACCTGTCGGTGCAGTCGGCTACCGGCGCTCACCAGACCAGCGCCTCCAGCCACGAGCTGGCGCGCCTGGCCGCAGACCTCAACCGGTTGGTGAACCGCTTCAGTTTGTAGGCTGCGGCGTATCGCTTCGCTTTGACACAAGGATTCCCCATGCCGTACATGTATTGGCTGCAGGACAACATGGCGTACTGCAACACCATGGCCAGTTGGCTGTATGAGCAGTTTCATTACGAGTACAGCGAGCAGACGTTGAGTGACTGGCAAGCCGAGTTTGCCGCCGGGCAAACCAATAGCGACTGGCCCAGCCTGGTGGCGGTTGGTGACGGCCAACTGCTGGGCGGGGCAGCGCTGGCCAAAGCGGATCTGGCCGGCCGGGAAGACCTCGGGCCCTGGCTGGCCTGCGTTTTTGTTACGCCCCAGGCACGCGGCCAGGGCATTGCCGAAGCACTGGTTGAAGGCGTGTGTGAGCGGGCGCGGCGCGAGGGAGTAGGGCGTCTTTATCTGCACACCCAGGACCGCGCGGACTATTACGCCAAACGCGGTTGGCAGCTGGTGGAGCGATTTGAGCGCTGGGACAAGCCGCAATCGTTGATGGCGCGGGATTTGTAGCGTGCAGTGCGCTCAGGCAGCCCCGCGCCGAGAACTGCCACGGACTGTAGGAGAGGCTCCAGCCTCGATGCTTTTTGCCTCGCGTTCAACTCACCAGTTCTCGCAGCTCTGCATTCAAGTTGGCCCGCGCAGGTGCTTCCCACTGCGCGCGGATCTCTCCGTGGCTATACAGGTGCGGCATCTGTAGCAGCGCATTCAGCACCTTGGCCCGCCCGGCCTTGAACAAGGGTTCGGGCACCCACGAATACTCGGCGCGCACAGCGTGGGTGTAAGCCAGGTAAGCCTCAGCCGGGAGCGCGAGCACGGCTAAATCGATATCGACCACCAGGCCGGCATCATCGCCAGCGGCAGGCGTGGTATGAGCCGTAGCCAGAATATGCCGACGCACCTCTTCAGCGCGCGCGGGGATGCCGGCACCGACGAGCAAGTGCACCGCCAGGTCGGCACTGAGCGCTTCGTTGTCCTGGCCGCGGGTGTCGTATATGGCGTCGTGTGTCCACAGAGCCAACTCCACGGCGGGCAGGTCACGGGCCAAGTGCTGGAAACGGTCCAGGTGGTGCAGGCAGGCGTTGATATGCGCGCCGTTGTGGTAGTGGCGGTGAGGCTCGCTGTAGTGCTGGGCCAGCGCGGTAAAACTGCCAGCCGGCGCTGGTGCGCCGAGCGCGTGCCACAAGGTTTCCCAGCGTTGGGAGCAAAGGTGGGTGGCGGTCATGGCGGCTCCTTGCCTAGGCCTCTACGGCCTTGTCTTCAAAGGTCCGTTGCGCCTGATTCAGTTCGTCGATATTGCGCTCCACCCAATGGTCGAGGGCGCGAATCGGTTCGCTCAGTGATTGGCCCAAGGGGGTTAAGGAGTACTCGACCCGTGGCGGCACTTCGGCGTAGGCCCGGCGGCTCACCAGGCCAAAGCGTTCCAGGCGGCGTAGGGTCTGGATCAGCATCTTTTCCGAAATGCCGCCCACCTGACGCCGCAGTTCGGCGGTGCGGTGGGTGCCGTGGGCCAGGGTGTGAATCAGCAGCAGGGCCCATTTATCGGCCAATACGTCGAGGACATAGCGTGCCGGGCAGGTAACGCTGAATACATTGCCGGCGCGGCAGGCGGCGTGGTCGTGCTGGTCGAGCATGGGGACGGTTCCGAATTGTTCAGGAATATCAAATGCATACTTACCAGAAGGTAGGTACTTGTGTGTTGGAAAGCAATCGCTAAGCTCAGTGCTCGCGTGTTTCACGCACCCCTGCCTCTTTCTTTAAGGACTGCACATGAAACTGTATTTCTCCTCTGGCGCGTGCTCCCTGGCTCCCCATATCGCCTTGCTGGAAGCCGGCTTGCCGTTCGAGACCGAGAAGGTCGACCTGAAGGCCAAGCTGACGGCCAGCGGCGCCGACTTCACCGCCATCAACAGCAAGGGCTATGTGCCGGCGCTGGCGCTGGATAACGGCCAGGTGCTGACCGAAGGCGTAGCGGTGCTGCAATACATTGCCGACCAGAAACCCGAGTCCGGCCTGGCACCCGCTGCCGGCACCATGGCGCGGTATCAGTTGCAGGAGTGGCTCACCTTTATTGCTTCGGAAATCCACAAGCCGATGGGCTCGATGTTCAACCCCGCCCAGTCGGCGGACTGGAAGGCTGGCGTAACGGCGACCCTGACCAAGCGCCTGGATTGGCTGACCACCCAACTCGATGGCAAGGACTATCTGCTAAACAACCAGTTCAGCGTGGCGGATGCGTACCTGTTCACCGTGCTCAACTGGGCCAATTTTGTTGGTTTCTCCATGGCGCCATGGCCAGTGGTGCAGGCGTTTTCGGCCCGCGTGGCGGCGCGTCCGAAGGTGGTTGAAGCGTTGAAGGCTGAAGGCTTGGTTTGAGCTAGCCTGCCAAGCGAAACGCCGGGGCCATTCGCTCCAGTTCGCGTGCGGAGAGGCCGTGCATAGGGCTACTGGCCAGCGCACGCCAATGCCGCACCACGCT
The DNA here is from genome assembly GCF_027922365.1 of Pseudomonas turukhanskensis. Classification (GTDB taxonomy): domain Bacteria; phylum Pseudomonadota; class Gammaproteobacteria; order Pseudomonadales; family Pseudomonadaceae; genus Aquipseudomonas; species Aquipseudomonas turukhanskensis. The sequence goes on along the minus strand of NZ_BSFN01000009.1, from coordinate 92,757 downwards.
GATCTGTTGGTCGATAATGGCCTTGGCGTCGGCATGCGCTACGCGAAAAATCGGTGCGACTGATAACGCCAGGTCAAGATCCATGGCGTTGTCGGTCTCACTGACATTGAGCTTTAATTCACGAGCGCCCGGGTCCGGGTTGATGTCGTAGGCGTGCGACAGTTGCCAGCCTTTGCCTGGCTGCAGGATAAAGCCGGTGTTGCGCAGGTGCCCGTCGCTATTGGACACCAGCATGTCGAACACCATCCGTGACCAAAGCAGCCGCAGGTCCTCGTTTGGTCGTGCGCCCTGGGTGATCAGTACCGTAGCAATATCCAGATAGGAGGCGCCGGTACTGGCGTCGTCGCCGTCCTGCTTGTTGGTAAGGGTCATGGCCGAGGCGAAGTGCAGGCGGCGGCCCTTTTCGGTTCGGTCGAAGCGCTGGACGATAAAGGTGTGATGGGCGCTGGCAAACCGGGCGACGCCGCCACGCGCCGGGGCAATTCCACATTTATCCGCCAGGTAGTTGACCACGCCTTCCCACGCGCCGACGTTGTAGCGGTCGCGGGTACTGGGAAATTTGGCGATATAGAGCTGGCCACGTTCATCCACGACACTGGCTTTGGGGCGCGCGCCGCCGAGCGAGCCACCCGGGGCGATAAGCAGGCGCAGTTGGTCGTCGTTGATGGCCGCCGGATCCTGCTCGGACTCCTCGAAGGCCAGTGACGCCGCTTCCAGCTCGCGCAGCATGACCAACGGCGGTGCGCCATCGCGGCGTTGGTTGTCGAGAAACGGTCCGTCGGGGGCCAGGCTGTAACGCAAGGCACCGACGCGGTATTGGTCATGTACGCCCATCAGGTAGTCAGAGGCATGCAGACGCGGCAGTTGGCCCGGATTGCCGCTGGCGCGCCAATTGCGCTCGGCGCGGCGCCTCAGCAACAGTTGCCCCCAGCGATCGGGAGACGAGTCGGCAACCATACCGAACGAGGCGCGGCCTTTAGGCGGATATTGCGGGCCTGGCCAAATGCCCAGGCGCGGGTCGAGGCTAACGCCTTGCAGGGCTGGGTGAGCAATTGCATCGGCCGTGAATTCGAACTCGAACAGCTCGTCTCGCCCACTTTGGCGGGCATGCAACGTGCCCAGCAGCAGAGGCTGTCCCAAGCCTTCCCAATCGGCATGCACATGGATGGCGCGGCTCATGTCGCATCGTCCTCGGCGTTGAACAAGGCGTCCATTTGCGCGCGATATTCATCAATAAGGTCAAGGCTGCTGCTGCTTTCCCGTACCCCGAAAGAGGGCTGCGGTTGGTGCGTTGCATAGGTCGTGATTGTTTCATTGTTGCCGGGCGTGCCTTTTTTCGACGGTTTACGGCTGCCGCCTGCGGTTTTTCGGCGGTTGACCAATGCGGCATCCTGGAGCTGGCGGCCCACATCGTCGGCGGCCGCCATAAGCGATAAATCGGCCTCCAGCCCAAGCACCTGCATGACCGCGAGGTAGGCGCCTATGGTGACGCCGTCGGCGCCCCGCTCTACGTTGCGCAGGGTCAGGGGAGCCATGCCGGCGCGGGCGGCTACCTGGGCTGAAGTGAGTTTGCGGCGCTCGCGGGCCAGGCGCAGGCGTGCACCGAACGCGGTCAGAAGCTCGCGGGTAGCAGGTAACAGGGGCGAGGATTTATTGGCCATAATGTAAGTATTCTGCTTTTTTACACCTATTTCAGGTCAGAATAGTTACATTAAGTGGATAATTAAAGCTGATTTTATGTAAGTATTCTGTCGATAAAGCCCAGTAATCTATAAGAATAGTTACAGTGCGATGGTTCAGGTGCTGCGCCGGGCCCCTGTTACGTCCGGCGCCTGGTACGCACAGGCCTGATTGCGACCTTGGCTTTTGGCTTGATATAGCGCCGTATCCGCCTGTTTGATCAACGCTGCGACATCGTTGTTTTCTGCTTGATGGGGATAGGCAACCGCCACGCCAAGGCTGACGGTCACGATACCCAGCGGGCTGCCCTGATGCTCGCGAGCGAGGTCGAACACGGCCTGGCGCACCCCTTGGGCAATCTCCAGGCTGTTGGCCTCGTTGGCGCCGGGCAACAGCAGCATCATTTCTTCGCCGCCGTAACGGGCGGGCAGGTCCTCAGCGCGACGTGCGTAGGAGGCCAGTACGCCAGCCACCGCCTGGATGGCGGCATCGCCAGCCACATGGCCGTAGCGATCGTTGTAGAGCTTGAAGTAGTCGATATCGAGCATGATCACCCCCAGCGGCGCGCGGGTGCGGCGCACGCGGCCTAGCTCTTGCGGCAGCACGTCGTCCAGGCGGCGGCGATTGGCCAGGCCGGTCAGGGCGTCTTCCAGCGAAAATTTCCGCAGGGCTTTGTGCGCATTGCGCAGTTCACGGTCGGCCAACTCGCTGCGACTAATCTGCTGCAGCAATACGCGGGCAAAGGCCGCCGTGCTCAGGCCGATCAGAATCAGCACTACCACAGCCACGATCAGTTGGCGCCACCACGGCAGGCGAATGGCCTCGGCGGAAATGCCGGAAATGGCCACCAGCGGAAAATCGCCGAAGCGCTGGAAGCTGTACATCCGTTCTTTGCCATCTATTGAAGACTCGATCAGCGCTGTGCCGGCGTCTTGCAACGGCAGCAGGTCCTTGAAGATCTGGCCTTGGGCAATGCTGGTGCCGATCACGTCTGGCACAAAGGGGCGGCGAACGAGGATGGTGCCGTCGTAGTAGGTGAGGGTGAAAGCATCTTCCTTGCTGACCCGGAACTGCGCATAGAAGTCGTTGAAGTAAGCGACCTTGAGGGTGGCCAGTGCCACGCCAGCAAAGCTGCCGTCGGCGGCATTGATCCGCCGCGAAACGGGGATTACCAACTCTCCGGTGGAGCGGCTGGTGATGACGCGGCCGATATGCACGCCAGGGTCGTCGTGCTCGCGGTGGTACATAAAGTATTCGCGGTCGGCATTATTAGCGTTGGCTGGAATCTGCCCGCTGTCGGTTACCAACCAGCGCCCGTTACGGTCGTAGATAAACAGGCCATGCAGTTGCGGCAATACGCCAACCTGACGTTTGAGAAACGTCTGCATACGGCTGCTATTAAGGCGCTCCAGACCTTCCCATTCGCTGCGTTCGACCACCCCCACCAACAAGGTGTCGGCCTGGCGGATGGCATCACGCACATGGGCTTCGGTAGCGCGGGTGAGGTTGGTGGCGGCTTGCCGGGCCTGAAAAAACGCTTGGCGGTAGGACTGATACAACTGCCAGCCTTCCAAGGCCAGCACCACGATCAAGCCAAAACACACCAGGCCGTAAGTCAGGTTGCGTAGCCGGTCGATGTGCAGTGTCTGCGTGCGATCCATGGCACGTATTCGCCTGTTCAAGGGGCTAGGTGGGTTTAGCGTAGTTCACCATGACGAGGGTTTCTTGGTTCTGCTACAGCGGACCCCGTCATTCCCGCGCAGGCGGGAATCCAGATTCTTGGAAAGAAAGGTGATTTCCTGCTGCATCCTGGGCCCCCGTCTGCGTGGGGACGACGGCGGATAAGCTACTGGTTGCGAACCAATTTACGCAGCGCAAATCGATTGGGATGGCACGCTTCAGCCACCTCGCGCGGCAGTGGCAGCGGTTCGTTGTTCAGCCAGGCAGCCAGCAGTTCGCCGGCCAATGGCGCGGTGATCAGGCCTCGTGAGCCATGCCCGCTGTTGACGTACAGGCCAGGCAGCCAAGGGCAGGGCGTGTCGGGGCTTTGCCGGGCATCTTTGCGCAGTACGCCGTAGGCCTCGGCGAAGGCGTCGTGGTCGGCCACCGGGCCGACAATGGGCAGGTAGTCGGGGCTGGTACAGCGAAAGGCGGCGCGGCCTTGCAGCTCGGTCACCGGTAATGCATCGGCGTTCAAACGCTGGGCCAGGTCGGTGGAAATCTCGTTGAGCAGCTGCAGGTTGCTGACGTGTTCGGCGGTTTTCAGGCTCAGGTCGTCGCTGTGAAAGTCAAAGCTGGCGCCCAGGGTGTGCTCGCCGTTACGGGCAGGGGCCACGTAGCCGTCGGCGCAAACCACGGTGCTTAGTGACGTACTGGCCGCCGTTTGCGGCAGGCGGGTGATTTGTCCGCGAATGCGTTTGAGCGGCAATTGGGCGGTGGGGCCGAAGTGGCGCACGTCGGCGGCGCCGGCCAACACCACAACGCTGGCCTGGGCCAACTGCTGCTCACCGTCCCACGCTTGCCACTGGCCATTTTCCTGGCGCAGTTGCACGGCGTGCTGGTGCAGTTGCAGGTGCACGTTGGGGTGTTCGCTGAGCACCCGGCACAGCGTGGGCGGGTGTACCCAGCCACCTTGCGGGTAGAACAAACCGCCGCTGGCCAGGGCGATGCCGGCCTGCTGTTCGGCCTCCGTTTGATTCAGCGAATGCAGCAGGTCGGCGGGAAAGGCGGCAGCCAATTGCGCCTGACGCGCCGCTTCCTTGTCGTCGAAGGCCAATTGCAGCACGCCGCAGGCGTCCCAGTCCTGGCCGCGTTGCAGGCGTTGAATCTGCCGGCGGGTATGGCCGAAGCCGGCCACTATCAGTCGCGACAGGCTGGTGCCATGGGCCGAGAGTTTGAGGTAAAGCACCCCTTGCGGGTTGCCGGAGCCTTCCTGGGCGATATCGCCGTGGCGTTCCAGCAGCGTCACCTGCCAGCCGCGCGCGGCCAGGCTGGCAGCGGTGGCGCAACCGGCCAGGCCGGCGCCAACCACCAGCGCAGTACGCGGCCCTTCGATAGCGGGCGGGCGGGCGTACCAGGCTTTGCTGCGCAGCGGCTCGGGGGCCTCAGGCAAGCCAATGAAATGACCTTTGAGCACTTCCCACTTGTGCCCCAGGCCTGGCACCCGCTTGAGTTTGAAACCCACCGCTTTCAACGCGCGGCGCACTACGCCGGCAGTGGTGAACGTACCCAGCGTGGTGCGCGGCGTGGAGAGACGAGCCAGTTCATTGAACAGTTCCGGCGACCACATCTCCGGGTTTTTTGCCGGTGCAAAACCGTCTAGAAACCAGGCGTCTATTTCGGCGTCCAGTTGCGGCAGCATGTCCATCACATCGCCGATGAGCAGGGTGAGCACCACACGCCCGCCATCGAACAGCAAGCGCTGAAACCCTGGATGCAGTGCCACGTATTGATCGAGCAAGGGCTCGGCAAACGGCTGCAACTGCGGCCATAGCGCCAATGCCCGGTGCAGATCGGCGTGGCTTAACGGGTATTTTTCCACGCTGACAAAATGCAGCTGCGCCCCGGCCACGGCCGTGCGGGCAAACAGCTCCCACGCGCAAAGAAAATTCAGACCTGTGCCAAAGCCGGTTTCTCCGATCACCAGTTTGCCGCCTGCGGGCAGGGCGGCGAAGCGGGCCGGCAGGTCGTTGTTGTCGAGAAATACGTAGCGCGGCTCGCTCAGCCCCAGGCTGTTGGAAAAGTACACATCGCCATAGGCGCGCGAGTGCGGCTGGCCGAGTTCGTCCCAATCCAGTTGGGCAGTTTGCGAGGCTGTGGTGAAGGGTTCGGACATGATCAGTTCTGGCGCGGCAAGGCGCGCATTCTAGCCGATCCTGACCTTGCGCATGGCTAGCGCGGCGCAATCCGCTAGGCTGTGCCAATCACCTTTGGGAATGGAGCGAGGTTTTATGTTTGAGTCCGCCGAAATTGGTCACGCCATTGACAAGGACGACTACGAGGCAGCAATTCCTGCCTTGCGCGAAGCATTGTTGGAGGCACAGTTTGAGCTGCAGCAGCAGGCGCGCTTTCCGGTCATTGTGCTGATCAATGGCATTGAAGGCGCCGGCAAGGGAGAGACGGTCAAACTGCTCAATGAGTGGATGGACCCTCGGCTGATTCAGGTGAGCACCTTCGACCAACAGACCGACGAAGAGCTGGCGCACCCTCCCGCCTGGCGCTACTGGCGGCAACTGCCTCCGAAGGGGCGCATGGGCATTTTCTTCGGCAATTGGTACAGCCAGATGATCCAGGGGCGGGTGGATGGTCACTTCAAGGATGCGGTGCTGGACCAGGCCATCATCGGCGCCGAAAACCTCGAACGCATGCTGTGCGACGAGGGTGCGCTGATCTTCAAGTTCTGGTTTCACCTGTCCAAGAAACAGATGAAAGCGCGCCTGAAAAACCTCAAGGATGACCCCGAGCGCAGCTGGCGCCTCAGCCCGCTGGACTGGGAACAGACCGAAACCTACGACCGCTTTGTGCGCTTTGGCGAACGCGTGCTGCACCGCACCAGCCGCGACTACGCGCCGTGGTACGTGGTAGAGGGCGCCGATGAAAACTACCGCAACCTTACCGTGGCCAAGATTCTGCTCGAAGGCCTGCAAACTGCACTGACAACGCAGAACGCTGAAAAGCGTCACCCCCATGCCGGCCCTGCGTCGGTCAGCATCGATAACCGTAGCCTGCTCGGCAGCCTCGATCTCAGCCAGCGACTGGACAAAGAGAGTTACCAGAAGCAGCTGGCCAGCGAGCAGGCTCGCCTGGCAGGGCTGGTGCGCGACAAACGCTTTCGCAAGCATTCGCTGGTGACCGTTTTCGAAGGCAACGACGCTGCTGGCAAGGGCGGTGCCATTCGCCGTGTGGCTGCCGCGCTCGACCCGCGCCAATACCGGATTGTGCCGATTGCAGCGCCAACCGAAGAGGAGCGCGCACAACCATACCTGTGGCGCTTCTGGCGGCATATTCCGGCGCGCGGCAAATTCACGGTATTCGATCGTTCCTGGTACGGCCGCGTGCTGGTGGAACGGGTGGAGGGTTTCTGCACACCAGCCGATTGGCTGCGCGCCTATGGCGAGATAAACGACTTTGAAGAACAACTCAGCCGCGCCGGCGTGGTGGTGGTGAAATTCTGGCTGTCGATTGATTCCGAGACCCAGCTGGCGCGTTTCCAGGAACGCGAAGAGATTGCCTTCAAGCGCTTCAAAATCACCGAAGAGGACTGGCGCAACCGCGAAAAATGGCCGCAATACGCCGATGCCGTGGAAGACATGGTGGACCGCACCAGCACTCAGCTCGCGCCCTGGACGCTGGTAGAAGCCAACGACAAGCGCTTTGCCCGGGTAAAAGTGCTGCGCACCATCAACGATGCTCTCGAGCGTGCCCTGAACCGGGACTAGAGGCGAAAAGGGCAGGATCGCTGCGCATACACGGGATGAATAATCATCGCCCTGCCACCGGGGGCAGTTTTATCCTAGCGGCCAGCTGCAATACAGCCCTGATCTTTTCCGAACAACAATATGAGGTGCGTGATGCGTGAAGTAGTGATCGTCGACAGCGTGCGGACTGGCCTGGCCAAATCCTTCCGCGGCAAGTTCAACATGACCCGTCCAGACGACATGGCTGCGCATTGCGTCAATGCCCTGCTGGAACGCAACAAGATCGACCCGGCCTCGGTAGAGGACTGCATTGTCGGTGCTGGCTCCAACGAAGGCGCCCAAGGCTACAACATCGGCCGTAACGTGGCCGTGCTGTCGGGCCTGGGCACGCAAGTAGCGGGCATGACCCTCAACCGTTTCTGCTCCTCGGGCCTGCAAGCCATCGCCATCGCCGCCAACCAGATCGCGTCTGGCTGCAGCGATATCATCGTGGCCGGCGGCGTTGAGTCGATCACCCTGACGATGAAAAGCGTCAACACCGACAACCTGATCAACCCAGTGCTGAAAGAAAACGTGCCGGGCATCTACTACCCGATGGGCCAGACTGCTGAAATCGTTGCTCGCCGCTACAACGTCACCCGCGAGCAGCAAGACGCCTACGCCCTGCAAAGCCAGCAGCGCACCGCCCGTGCTCAAGCCGAAGGCCTGTTCGACGACGAAATCGTGCCGATGGCCGTCAAATACCAGGTGGAAGACAAAGCCACTGGCGAGAAAAGCATCGTTGAAGGCGTAGTGGACCGTGACGACTGCAACCGTGCCGACACCACCCTGGCCAGCCTGCAAGGCCTGAAGCCGGTATTTGCCGAAGACGGTTCGGTCACCGCCGGCAATGCTTCGCAGCTGTCCGACGGCGCCTCCATGACCTTGGTGATGAGCCTGGATAAAGCCAAGGAACTGGGCCTGGAGCCATTGGCGTATTTCCGCGGTTTCACCGTGGCCGGTTGCGAGCCAGACGAAATGGGCATCGGCCCGGTGTACTCGGTGCCAAAACTGCTGAAAGCCCGTGGTCTGGAAGTGGACGACATCGACCTGTGGGAACTGAACGAAGCCTTCGCTTCCCAGTGCCTGTACGCCCGTGATTTTCTCAAGATCGACAACGAGAAATACAACGTCAACGGCGGCTCGATCTCCATCGGCCACCCGTTCGGCATGACCGGCTCGCGCCAGGTCGGCCATCTGGTGCGCGAACTGCGTCGCCAAGGCAAGCGTTACGGCATCGTGACCATGTGCGTAGGTGGCGGTATGGGTGCTACAGGCCTGTTTGAAGTCTACAAATAAGCGTTTCGCTGCAATAAAAAACCGCGCCTAGGCGCGGTTTTTTTGTCCCTTATCGTGGGGGAGGAGTGCCCGTAGGAGCGAGCTTGCTCGCGAACGCTGGAAACTTCGGTGCCAAGAGCTTAGCGAGCAATCGGAGAACGCCCCTTACACGCTCAATCAGTGCCCCACCAACCCATGATGATCGGCAAAGGTGCGGCTCTCGATAATGTCGTCCCCCTGCAATTGCCGGCGTACGTACATGGCAATTTCCCGTTCCGCATCCACGCGGGTGAAATACGGGCCCTCAAGCGTGCCTTCACGGGTGGCGAAAAAATATTGGCCATTTACCGCACTCACTCGTTCGCTACGGTAGTGAGTGGCGGCGGCTGCATCCTGCGAGCGTTGGCTGAACATGGGTGTGGCTCCATAGGTGAATAGACTGTTTTGAGTCTAAACACCGCAGCCAATATTGCCGCTGTTTTCGATAGATGGTCGTCAATTCGCAGTAGATGCCCTCCAGTTGGCAGAATTTACCCTTATTTGACGTCAAGCACCTGACGGCTGACATCGGCCGTACAGTTGCGCAACCCAACTGTTGCTGTGTTTGTACGCTGCCTGCTGCCTAGAATGCGGACTTTGCCAGCATTTGCTGCGCGTATTGCTTGATTGAGGCTGCCATGCACATCTCTTCCGGCCGTTGGGTTTACGGCCTGATGCTCGCTTTGCTCACTGCCGTGTTATGGGGCGTGCTGCCCATTCAACTGAAGGAAGTGCTGGAGGTGATGGACCCTATTACTGTCACCTGGTATCGCCTGATTGTTTCCGGCTCGCTGCTATTGGTGTACCTGGCGTCCACCCGCCGCTTGCCCGACTTCCGCCTGTTGGGCGGCAATGGTCGGGTGCTGCTGGGGGTGGCCGTGCTGGGGTTGATTGGCAACTACGTGCTGTATCTGCTGGGGCTGAAAGTGCTGAGCCCCGGCACCACGCAGTTAGTGATTCAGGTGGCGCCGATTCTATTTTTGCTCGGCAGCGTCTGGCTGTTCCACGAGCGCTTCAGCGTCGGGCAGGCAATGGGGCTGGCGGTGCTGATCGTTGGCTTCGGTCTGTTCTTCAACCAGCGTTTGCATGAACTGCTGACCTCCCTGGGCACCTACACCGTGGGAGTGCTGACGGTGTTGCTCGCCGCCTTTGTGTGGACCTTCTACGGGCTGGCGCAGAAGCAACTGCTGACGCGGTGGAATTCCATGCAGGTGATGATGGTGATTTACCTGGCCTGCGCCGCTTTGCTTACCCCGTGGGCGCACCCCGCGCAGGTGCTGCAGCTGAGCACGTTGCAGTTCTGGCTGTTGGTGGCGTGCTGCCTGAACACGCTGGTGGCCTATGGTGCCTTTGCCGAAGCACTGGCGCATTGGGAAGGCTCGCGCGTGAGCGCCACCTTGGCAATTACCCCATTGGTGACCTTTGGTTCGGTGGCGCTGGCCGCGCAGTTGTGGCCCGAGCACGTGCACCCCGAGCAGATCAACGGGTTGGCTTATGTCGGTGCGGTGTTGGTGGTATTGGGCTCGGCAGTGACAGCGATTGGCCCGTCGTTGATGGCCAATCTGCGTGCCCGGCGGGCAACCGGAGAATAGTCCTCTGTGGGAGCGGCTTCAGCCGCGATGCTCTAGCTTTTTAGAAGGCATCGCGGCTAAACGCTGAAACATCTAACCGTTCAGACGCCGGCGCCCAGCAGCTCAGCCTTGCGCAACCACGCCTGCCGCTGGGTTTCATTGGACGGTCTTATCGGCGAAAACTGCGCCAGGCGCCGCGTCTTGATGCCGCAAAAACCGAGAATGGTGCGCGTCATTTGCCGGTGTGCCGGTGCGCCGTAGATCCAGCGGAAATACCAGGCCGGGGTATCCATGGTCACTAGCAGATCGGCAGTGCGGCCGGTCAGCAGTTTGTCCCACAGTTGCGAGCGGTTGCGGTATTTGAAGGCGAAGCCGGGCAAAAAGGTGCGGTCGAAAAAGCCTTTAAGCAGAGCCGGAATGCCGCCCCACCACACCGGATACACGAACACCAAGTGCTCGGCCCAGTGGATTTGCCGCTGGGCCTCTAGCAGGTCGGGCTCCAGGTTCTGGCTCTGGTCGTAGCCGTCGCGCAGGATCGGGTCGAACTGCATCTCGCTCAGTTTCAGTTGCCGCACCACATGGCCTTGGCCCCGCGCGCCAACGGTGTAGGCCTCGGCCAGGGCGCTGCAAAAGCTGCCGGCCTTGGGCGTGCCCAACACCAGCAGAATGCGTTTGCCGTCGCCTTCCAGTGGCGTGGCCCCACTCTTTGCCTCGTCACTCATGGCTACCGGCCTCAAGCATGCTTTGCGGGCGCACCCACTCGTCGAATTCCTGGTTGCTGACAAAACCCAGTTCCAGGGCGGCTTCGCGCAGGGTAGTGCCCTCGCTGTAGGCTTTCTTGGCGATTTGCGCGGATTTGTCGTAGCCGATATGGGGGTTGAGTGCGGTCACCAGCATCAGGCCGCGCTCCAGGTGCGCCGCCATTTGCGCGGCGTCCGGCTCCATGCCTTCGACGCAGTGTTTTTGGAAGTTGCGGCAGCCGTCGGCCAGCAGGCGAATGGACTGCAACAGGTTGTGAATGATCACGGGTTTGAACACGTTGAGCTGCAAGTGACCCTGGCTGGCGGCAAAGGTGATGGTGGTGTCGTTGCCCATCACCTGGCAGGCGAGCATCGACAGCGCTTCGCACTGCGTCGGGTTGACCTTGCCGGGCATGATCGAGCTGCCGGGCTCGTTCGCCGGCAGGCGCACTTCGGCCAGGCCCGCGCGGGGGCCTGAGCCGAGCAGGCGCAGGTCGTTGGCGATTTTCATCAAGGCCACGGCCAGGGTTTTCAGGGCGCCGGCGAGGGTAACCAGCGGCTCATGGCCGGCCAGGGCGGCAAACTTGTTCGGCGCTGATACCAGCGGCAGACCGGACAGCGCAGTCAGTTCTGCCGCAATCGCTTCGGCAAAACCGTGCGGTGAATTGAGCCCTGTGCCCACGGCGGTGCCGCCTTGTGCCAGTTCGCAAACGGCGGGGAGGGCGGCGCGCAAGGCCCGTTCGGCATAGCCAAGTTGCGCGACAAAGGCCGACAACTCCTGGCCGAACGTCACCGGGGTGGCGTCCATCATGTGGGTGCGCCCGGTTTTCACCAGGTCCATATGCCGCGCCGCTTGTTCGGCCAGGCCGCCAGACAATTCGGCAATCGCCGGCAGCAGGTCGTGCAGCACGGCCTGGGCCGTGGCGATATGCATGGCGGTGGGGAAGGCGTCGTTGGAACTCTGCGAGCGATTGACATGATCGTTGGGGTGCACGGGTGCCTTGCCCCCGCGGCCCTTGCCAGCCAGTTCGTTGGCGCGGCCGGCGATCACTTCGTTGACGTTCATATTGCTTTGCGTGCCGCTGCCGGTTTGCCACACCACCAGGGGGAACTGGTCGTCGTGCTTGCCTGCCAGTACCTCGTCGGCGGCCTGCTCGATAAGGCGGGCGATATCGGGCGGCAGATCGCCAATGCGGTCGTTGACCCGGGCGGCCGCCTTTTTAATCAGCGCCAGGGCATGCAATACGGCCAGCGGCATGCGTTCCTGGCCAATGGCGAAGTTGATCAGCGACCGTTGCGTCTGCGCGCCCCAATAGGCCTGCTCAGGAACGTCGATGGCGCCGATGCTGTCGGTTTCGATGCGATTCATGGTTCTTCTCCGCGGACTGTTCCGGCAGTTTAGGCGCTATGCCGGCGGGCTGGTTCCATGTTGAGGGGTAAATCGTTACCGCCATTCTCTGGCGAGCTTTACCAGCGGGCGTGGGTGGTGCCCAGCCAGCCAAGTGCGCCGTCGACCGGCACGCGCTCGCCTTTGGGGCCCCGCAGCACGCCGTCGAACTGGCCGAACCGCTGACGGGTTTCGGCGTAGAAGGGGCCTAGTTTGGGCCGGGCGACATGTTCCTGGCGCGGGGTGAACACCAATGCCAGGCGCTCATCTTCGCAGCTCAGTTGCCACGGGGCGGACGGGGTTTGCGGGTTGCCGGTGATGACCACGGGGCTGTTGACATGCAGCAGTTCGCCGCCAAACCACAGGGCGTTTTCAGACAAGCCGCTGTTGTCGGTCCACCCGGAGCCGAAGTTGCCGGCAATGCCACCGGGGGCGGCGAAGGCGGCGCGGGTCCAGTGGGTGTTCATCGGCCACACACCGCGGCCGAAATCCAGCGCGGCGAAACTCTGGCCAGGTTCGCAGCGGTAGTGGGTGGCGCCCAATTGCACGTCGCCGGAAACCGGCAAGCCCATATGCCGGGAAGTGGCATGGAAGCCGTTCTGGCTGAATGGCACCACCAGGTTGACCGAGTCGAGGTGAGAAGGGCGCTGTACATCAAGCGCCAGTTGCAACGCCTGGCCGCCAATATCCGGAACGGTGGCGACCAGGCGCGCCCGGCCGGGGTATTCGTCCACGCGGATTTGCAGGCGCGGGTGCTGAAAGCGATGGCCTTGCAGGGGCGTGTCTGCCAGCGTGCACCCGCGGGCAAATGGCCGCAGCTGGGTGTAGGCGACGGAATGGCCGGTGTGCAGGTCGAGAAAGTAGGCGGCGCCGTAGCCCAGATAGTCGAGATCGGCGACGGTGAGCGAGAGCATCCAGTCTGGCGTGGTGATGCACCAATGGTTCCAGCGCTTGCGACGGCCAAGGTTGCCGGGCATGGCGCAATGGATATGGGGGCGGGTCGACCAGCCCACTGCCTGTGGCAGCAAGTTGCCCTTGGCATCGCAAAGGGGCAGCCAGGGGTCGGTGGCGAAGGCGGGCTTGAGGTTGCTCATCGAACACGTCCATGTGTTGCAGAAGGAAAGTCTGGCAGGAAGGCGGGGTGCTTCATACAAAGCTTGCCGCACAATAACGTTCGCAACCGCGCCAGGTGCTGGGTTTACAGCGCGTTGTGACGTATTTCCGTTACGTTGCCAAAATGTTGGCGCGAAGAATGCACTTGCGCGGGCCCGCACTGCAAGTGCTGGCATTTGGATGACAGACCAACGGAAAGGCGCCAACGCGTGTAAGGGATTTCTCTAATCGGTCCGATGCTGCAACCGCTGCGCTTGAGCCGAGTCCAACCAACGCGCAGAATGCCCAGCCTCTGGGATTTGCCTTTATGTACTGCTAGTACTCTTACTCATACCAAGGAAACACCATGACCCCGATTCGTACCCTTTGCACTGCCGCCTTCATGATCTGCCTCAGCGGCCAAGTCTTTGCAGACGCTGCCAGCCATGCTGCCAACGCCGAAACCTTTCTGAAACTGGCTCACGCCGACAAGCTCACCGCACCTATTTATGGCCAGGTTGAGCAACTGTTCTCCCAGCGTTTCGCCCAGGCCCAGGCGCCCGAGTCGAAAAAAGCGCTGATGGAAACCTACCAGGCCAAAGCCAAGGCTTCCCTGGACAAAGCGGTGGGCTGGGACAAACTCAAGCCCGATATGGTCAAGCTCTACACCAGCAGCTTCAGCGAGAAAGAGCTCAAAGACCTGATCGCCTTCTACCAGTCGCCACTGGGCAAGAAAGTGCAGGAAACCATGCCGCGCGTAACCGCTCAGTCGGCCCAGATGGCTCAGGCCAAGCTGGAAACTGCCGTGCCTGAGGTCAACAAGCTGCTCGAAGACATGACCAAAGAACTGGTTCCGGCCGATGCCAAAGCCGCACCAGCCCCTGCTAAAAAGCCGTAACCGGAGCGCCCCATGAGCATGCGTGAACGCATTCAAACCACCCTGGCGGCCTTGGAGCCCGAGTTCATCGATGTGCAGGACGAAAGCCATATGCACAGCCGTGGTCTGGAAACCCACTTCAAGGCCGTGGTCGTCACACCAATGTTTGCCGGCCTGAATGCGGTCAAGCGTCATCAGAAGGTGTACGCCACTCTCGGCGACCTGATGGGGCAAATGCATGCGCTGGCGCTACACACTTACACCCCGCAAGAGTGGGCCGCCACCGGCGCCGCCCCGGCCTCGCCGACGTGCGCAGGCGGGCATTAAGCCGCTGCGCTGGCTGCCTGTATAAAAAAGCCGCCGCTTGAGAGATCAAGCGGCTTTTTTTTGATTTCCGGTGTAGGGCGAATGTGGCCGAAGGTGATTTCCGTCATTGCGATCGTTGCGGCGGATATCGCCAAGGCGATAGCCGCCCTACGTACTGTAGAAGAGGCTTCAGCCTCAATGCTTTTGATCTATCCCAAACTCGCATAAAATGCGCGCCGCGCCAGCCGGCGCCATTTTTTACCAAAGCCCCCGGTCCGCCCTTTACGCGGGCGACCACCAGGAGAAATACCCCATGACCCAATCCATCGTCGTGGCGGCGCTGTACAAGTTCGTCACCCTGACCGACTACGAAGCGCTGCGCGAACCGCTGTTGCAAGCCATGCTCGACAACGGCATCAAAGGCACCTTGCTCATCGCCATCGAAGGCATCAACGGCACCGTTTCCGGTAGCCGCGAAGGCATCGACGGCCTGCTCGCCTGGCTCAAGCGCGACCCGCGCTTCAATGATATCGACCACAAAGAATCGTTCTGCGACGAGCAGCCGTTCTACCGCACCAAGGTCAAGCTGAAAAAAGAGATCGTCACCCTCGGCGTGCCGGGCGTCGACCCCAACCTGAAAGTGGGCACCTACGTAGAGCCGCAAGACTGGAACGCGCTGATCTCTGACCCCGAAGTGCTGCTGATCGATACCCGCAACGATTACGAAGTGGCCATCGGCACCTTCGAAGGTGCGCAAGACCCCAAGACCAAAAGCTTCCGCGATTTTCCCGCCTATATCGAAGCCAACTTCGACCCGGCCAAACACAAGAAAGTGGCGATGTTCTGCACCGGCGGCATCCGCTGCGAAAAGGCGTCCAGCTACATGCTCGGCCAGGGCTTTGACGAGGTCTTCCACCTCAAGGGCGGCATCCTCAAGTACCTGGAAGAAGTGCCGCAGGAAGAAACCCTGTGGAAAGGCGACTGCTTTGTCTTCGACAACCGCGTCACCGTGCGCCACGACTTGAGCGAAGGCGAATACGACCAGTGCCACGCCTGCCGCATTCCGATCTCCATTGCCGACCGCGAATCGCCGCACTACGTGCCTGGCGTGAGCTGCCCACACTGCTGGGACAACCTCAGCGAGAAGACCCGCGCCGGTGCACGTGAGCGGCAAAAGCAGATCGAACTGGCCAAAGCCCGCAACCAACCCCATCCTCTGGGCTATAACCCGCGAGACAAAGACCGCGGCTAAACCCGCGGCTTCCACCTTTTACTCTCTCAGTCCCGGCCATGGAGCCTAAGCATGCAAGCGCGTCTGATCTACGTGATGGACCCGATGTGTTCCTGGTGCTGGGGCTTTGCTCCGGTGTTCGACGCCCTGGCGCAGCAAGCGCAGGCGGCAGGCGTCAGTAGCCATTTGGTGGCCGGTGGCTTGCGCGCCGGCACTGCGGCGGCCCTGGAGCCGACCACCAAACGCTACATTCTCGAACACTGGCAGGCCGTGCACGACAGCACCGGCCAGGCATTTACCTTTGACGGCGCGTTGGCCGATGGCTTTGTTTACGACACCGAGCCTGCCTGCCGTGCGCTGGTAGCCGCGCGCAGCCTGGATGGCGAGAGCGCGTGGCCACTGGTAAAGCTGATTCAGCAAGCATTTTATGTGGGGGGGCGCGACGTGACCCAAGCCAGCGTGCTGGTGGAGTTGGCTGAGCAGGCCGGCCTGCCGCGCATCGAATTTGCCGCTGCGTTTGACAGCGCCGCCGAGCTCGCCGCCACCGCTGCCGATTTCGAATGGGTACAGAACCTGGGTATCGCTGGGTTTCCCACCGTGTTGGCTGAGCACAACGGCCAACTGGCCCTGCTCACCAATGGCTACCAACCGCTGGAAAAACTGGCCCCGCTGCTCGCGCGCTGGCTGGAGCACAGTGCCAATGCTTGACCGTTTGAGCTGGAAAGAAATTCGCCGTCTGGCCCTGCGCCACAAAAAGTCGTTGTTGCTCGCCAACCTGGTCGCCGTGCTGGCGACCTTGTGCAGCGTGCCCATTCCCTTGTTGCTGCCGTTGCTCGTGGACGAAGTGCTGCTCAAACAGGGCGATGCGGCGCTCAAGGTGATGAACAACTTCCTGCCGGCGGGGTGGCAAACAGCTGTCGGCTACATTGGCCTGATGGTGGCCTTGACCCTGATGCTGCGTGCCTCTGCGCTGGTGTTCAACGTATTGCAGGCGCGCCTGTTTGCGCGGCTGTCGAAGGACATCGTGTACCGCATTCGCGTGCGGCTGATCGAACGCCTCAAGCGCATTTCACTCGGTGAATACGAAAGCCTGGGCAGCGGCACCGTTACCACGCACCTGGTGACCGACCTCGACACCCTGGACAAATTCGTCGGCGAAACCCTCAGCCGCTTTCTGGTGGCCATGCTCACCCTGACCGGCACCGCCGGCATTCTTCTGTGGATGCACTGGAAGCTGGCGCTGCTGATTTTGCTGTTCAACCCGGTGGTGGTGTACGCCACGGTGCAGCTCGGCAAACGGGTTAAAAACCTCAAGAAGCTGGAAAACGACAGCACCTCGCGTTTTACCCAGGCGCTGACCGAAACCCTGGAAGCCATTCAGGAAGTGCGTGCTGGCAATCGTCAGGGTTATTTTCTCGGCCGCCTGGGTATGCGTGCCCAGGAGGTGCGCGACTACGCCGTGGCCTCGCAATGGAAAAGCGATGCCTCAAGCCGTGCCAGTGGCCTGTTGTTTCAGTTTGGCATTGATATCTTCCGCGCCGCCGCCATGCTCACCGTGCTGTTTTCCGACCTGTCGATCGGCCAGATGCTCGCGGTGTTCAGCTATCTGTGGTTTATGATCGGCCCGGTCGAGCAGTTGCTGAATCTGCAATACGCCTACTACGCTGCCGGTGGAGCGCTCACCCGCATCAACCAGTTGCTGGCACGTGCCGATGAACCGCAGTACACCGGTGGCGCCAATCCCTTTGTCGGCCAGCCCACGGTTGGGGTTGAAGTGCACGGCCTGAGCTTTGCCTACAACGACGAGCCGGTGCTCGATGGCCTTAACCTGAGCATTTCCCCCGGCGAAAAAGTCGCCATTGTCGGCGCCAGCGGCGGTGGCAAAAGTACCCTGGTGCAACTGCTATTGGGCCTCTACACCGCTCAGGCGGGCACCATTCGCTATGGCGGCAGCAGCCTGCAAGAGATCGGTCTGGAAACCGTGCGCGAGCATGTGGCCGTGGTGCTGCAACACCCGGCGCTGTTCAACGACACCGTGCGCGCCAACCTGACCATGGGCCGCGAGCGCAGTGACGATGCCTGCTGGCGCGCGCTGGAAATCGCCCAATTAGCCCACACCATTTCCGCGTTGCCCAAAGGGCTGGACAGTATTGTCGGCCGCTCCGGCGTGCGCCTTTCCGGCGGCCAGCGACAGCGGCTGGCGATTGCACGGATGGTGCTGGCCGAGCCGAGCGTGGTGATTCTCGATGAAGCCACGTCGGCGCTCGATGCCGCCACCGAGTACGCGTTGCACCAGGCCTTAGGGCAATTCCTGCAAGGCCGCACCACGCTGATCGTCGCCCACCGGCTTTCAGCCGTTAAGCAGGCGGATCGGGTGCTGGTGTTCGATGGCGGCAAGATTGCCGAAGACGGCGGGCATCAGGAGTTGATTGCCGAGGGTGGGTTGTACGCCAAGCTCTACGGCCATCTTCAGCACTGACGCATCGTGTGCTGTGCGCACCGAGCGGTCTCCCGGCGATCGCCAATTTGCCGGGAGATTCTGGATCCCTGCCTGCGCAGGGATGACGTAGGTCTTTGTTTTTATCTGCGTCATCCCCGCGCAGGCAGGAATCCAGGCGCAGCGATGGAACGGACGGCTACCAGTCCAGTTTCAGCTGACTCTGAAACTCCCGCTCAACCCCACTGAGCGGGTCGGTAAACCGCAGGCTTTGCGCCAGCAGCTTGAGCGGTTTGGTGTAGTCGTCTACGGCGTCTTTTTCCAGGTGCGGATAAAACGGGTCGTTGCAGATCCCCGCGCCGAGGGCCGCCATATGCAGGCGCAGTTGATGCTTCTTGCCGGTCACCGGAAACAGCCCGTACCGCCACAACTCGCCGTTGCGCTCGCGTACGTCCATCAGGGTTTCGCTGTTGGGCGTGCCGTCGCCTTCCTTCATCAAAAAGAACGGCTCGCCGGCCACCATGCGGCTTTTATGCAGATGGGGAAACGCTACGTTCGGCAGCGCCGGGGCGATGGCTTCGTAGGTTTTATGCATGGTGCGTTCTGCGAACATACGTTGATATGCGGCGCGGGTTTGCGGTTGCACGGAGAACAACACCAGGCCGGCAGTCAGGCGGTCGATGCGGTGCAGCGGCACCAGGTCGTGGCTGTTAAAGCGTTTGCTCAAACGCGCCAGCAAGGTTTGCTCAACGTATTCGCCGGCCGGCGTCACCGAGAGGAAATGCGGTTTGTCGGCGACGATCAGGTGCTCGTCGGCATACAGCACGGTTTCCTCGAACGGTACCGGCGTCTCGTTCGGCACTTCGCGGAAGTAGTGAATGCGCAAGCCTTGTTTATACGGGTGCTCGGGGCCGATGGGCTGCTCATGTTCATCCAGCACCTTGCCGCCAGCGATGCGCGCCACCCAAGTCTCGCGGCTGATAGCCGAGAAATGCGCGCACAGGCAGTCCAACACCGTGGGCCATGGGCCAGCGGGGAGGTAGAGGGTGCTGCGGCGGGTGGGCAGGGGCATATTAACGAACCGGGAAAAGAGGAAGCGATTCTACCTGCGTTTGGTTAAGCAATGCCTTTTGCCAGGTTCGCAAGCAAGCTCGCTCCTACACCATCCCGTAGGAGCCAGCTTGCTCGCGAATGCTGCAAACGCCGATCAATTCTCCTGCGCGCGATACGCGCCAGGCGTCAGCCCCGTCCACTTCTTGAACGCGCGGTGAAACGCCGACGGCTCTGAGAACCCCAACTGCTCGGCGATATCCTGAATCGCCAGGTTATCGCGGCCCAGGTGGTAAATCGCCAGGTCGCGACGCAGGTGGTCTTTGAGTTCCTGAAAGCTCGAGCCTTCTTCGCGCAAATGCCGCCGCAAGGTTTGCGGGCTCATGTGCAGTTGCTGCGCCACCGCTTCGAGGTCGGGCCAGTCGGCGCAGTCGCGACCGAGCAAGCGGCGGATCTGGCTGATCAGGCTGTCGCCGCCGTCCGGGCGGGCCAGCAGGTCGGCGGGGGAGTGTTCCAGAAAGTGCTTGAGGGTACGTTCGTCTTGCAGCAGCGGCATGGCCAGATATCGCGCCTGAAACAGCAGACTGGTGCTGCCAGCGCCAAAGCGTCGAGGGTTGGGAAACAGCAAATCGTATTCGGCGCTGTGTGCAGGCTCCGCATAACGAAAGGTGGCCTCCTGCAGGCGGATGCGCTGGCCGATCAACCAACTGGCCAGGCGGTGCCAGATCACCAGCAGGCTCTCCACCAGAAAATGGTCGGGGTCGATCATGGTCGAATCATCGACCGTCAGCCGCGCCCAGTCGCCTTCGCGGGTCAGGGTGATTTTCGGCGCCTCCTCAAACAGGCTGTAAAACAGCGTGCCGCGCAGCAGGGCCTTTTCCAGGGTGTGGCAGTGGATCAGGGCGTAACACATCATCGCAAAGGTGCCGGGTTTGCTGCGGGTGCGGCCAAAACCCATGTACTCGTCGGCCAGTTTTTCCCAGAGCAATTGCATCAGTCGGGCGAACTGTTCGGGCGCCACCCGTGCACGGGGTTCGTCCAGCAGGGCCGGCTGAATATTCACCTCACGCAAGATGGCTGAGCAGTCCACGCCCTGGCGCTCGGCGCCGCGCAAGGCAGCGCGCACGAAATGGCTGGCGATGGTGCGTTCACGCATAAGGCAGGCTCGGGCAGAAAAGGCCGGTCGATGGTAAGCGATGGCTGGGACGAAGCACACGGCTGCAATGCGCCGACTATGCTTTTTCTAGGCGAGTGCTTAGCGCGGTAAGGGAACGGCGCGGGGGATATCCGCCACTGCTTGGCGGGAATCCGCCAAATAAAGCGTCACTTTGCTTGGGTTGTGTTTATAAGATGCTGTATTTAAAGGGAATTATCGATAGATCGAAGGATGGCATGCCCCCTGCAATAGGCGCTGCAGGCCTGCATTACACGCAGGCTGGCCAACAACAAATCCCTCCGGTGAAGGAGGGTTAGCGCACAGGCAGCGCGCGCATCCGGAAATGATGCCGTGCGGTCGTTGAGGAACATGCCATGACCCGCAAACCGTTCTATAAGATTCTGTATGTTCAAGTGCTGATAGCCATCGCCATCGGCGTATTGCTTGGGCATTTCTACCCAGACACCGCTGTCGCCCTCAAGCCCCTCGGCGACGGGTTCGTCAAACTGATCAAAATGATCATCGCCCCCATCATCTTCTGCACCGTAGTAACCGGTATTGCCGGCATGCAGAGCATGAAGGCCGTTGGTAAAACCGGCGGTTACGCGCTGCTCTACTTCGAAATCGTTTCCACCATTGCCCTGCTAATCGGCCTCTTTGTTGTAAACATCGTGCAACCGGGTGTTGGCATGCACATCGATCCGGCTTCGCTGGATACCTCGGGTATCGCCGCGTACGCCGCAGCCGGTGAAAAGCAGAGCACCATCGAGTTCATCATGAACGTCATTCCGGCCA
This sequence comes from Pseudomonas turukhanskensis, assembly GCF_027922365.1. Classification (GTDB taxonomy): domain Bacteria; phylum Pseudomonadota; class Gammaproteobacteria; order Pseudomonadales; family Pseudomonadaceae; genus Aquipseudomonas; species Aquipseudomonas turukhanskensis. The sequence goes on along the minus strand of NZ_BSFN01000009.1, from coordinate 71,662 downwards.
CCGTGGTCGGTGCCTTCGCTGGCGGTGACATTCTGCAGGTGCTGTTCTTCTCGGTACTGTTCGGCTACGCCCTGCACCGTGCCGGTGACTACGGTCGTCCGGTGTTCGAATTCATCGAGCGTATTTCCCAGGTGTTCTTCGGCATCATCGGCGTGATCATGAAAGTCGCGCCGTTGGGTGCTCTGGGTGCCATGGCCTTCACCATCGGTAAATACGGTGTGGGTTCGCTGGTGCAACTGGGCTACCTGATGGCCTGCTTCTACGTCACCTGCCTGCTGTTCGTGTTGGTCGTGCTCGGCGGCATTGCCCGTTTCCACGGTTTCAGCATCCTCAAGTTCGTGCGCTACATCCGTGAAGAACTGCTGATTGTGCTCGGCACCTCGAGTTCGGAAACCGCGCTGCCGCGCATGATCGACAAGATGCAGAAGCTGGGTGTGAACAAGTCTGTTGTCGGCCTGGTTATCCCGACTGGCTACTCGTTCAACCTCGACGGCACCTCGATCTACCTGACCATGGCCGCCGTGTTTATCGCGCAGGCGACCGACACCCACATGGACATCTCTCACCAGATCGCCCTGATCCTGGTACTGCTGATTGCCTCCAAGGGCGCAGCGGGCGTAACCGGTAGCGGCTTTATCGTACTGGCTGCCACGTTGTCCGCCGTCGGCCACCTGCCGGTTGCCGGTCTGGCGCTGATTCTGGGTATCGACCGCTTTATGTCCGAAGCCCGTGCGTTGACCAACCTGGTGGGTAACGGCGTGGCAACCATCGTGGTTGGCAAATGGTGTGGCCAGCTGGACAACGCCACGCTGCAGCGTGAGTTGAACCAGGGCGCCACGACGGATGTAGTTGTAGAAGGCGAGAGCAAACCTGCCCACGGCTAATCCCTAGTACCGTTTTACTGCCCCTTCACGAGAGGGGAAGCTTCTCAGCCCGCCCAGTGCGGGCTTTTTTTGTTGGGCGCAAAAGCCGAAGCCACTTACCCCTCACCCCCCCCCTAGCCCCTCTCCTGCAAGCGGGAGAGGGGAATCCAATCGAGGCGCTCCTGTAATACGCGGTGAGGCCCCCCCCTTTCCCGTTAGGCCAGCCGGGCTGGGGTGAGGGCCGGGGCACAGTCGGTTTTCCTTCATATGCATATGCCATAAAAATCCTTGCTGCCTCGCGCTTATGCTCATATCTTCTCGTCACAACTTGTTATAACAAGTAACGCTTTGCGAGAAATGAAAATGGCTGAATTGATTCCCCTGTCACCCGTTCCGCTCTACACCCAACTCAAGGACGTGCTGCGCGCACGCATCCTCGACGGCACCTACCCGGCCTTGAGCCGCATGCCGTCGGAAAGCGAGCTGGGCAGCGCCTTTGCCGTCAGCCGCATCACCGTGCGCCAGGCGCTGGGTGACCTGCAGAAGGAAGGGCTGATTTTCAAGATTCACGGCAAGGGCACCTTCGTGGCCAAGCCCAAGGCGTTCCAAAACGTCAGCACTCTGCAGGGGCTCGCCGAGTCGATGCGGCAGATGGGCTACGAGGTGATCAACCGCTTGCTCAGCGTAAAGCACATCCCAGCCTCGCCCCGCGTCGCCGAAACCTTGCAGTTGGAGGAGGGCGCGCCGGTCACCGAAATCAAGCGCGTGCGCCTGGTGAACCGCGAGCCTATTTCCCTGGAAGTGACTTACGTACCTGAGCACCTCGGTCAGCGCCTGGAAAAAGCCGACCTGGTCACCCGCGACATTTTCCTGATTCTGGAAAACGACTGCGGCATTGCCCTGGGCCACGCGGACCTGGCCATCGACGCGATTCTGGCCGACGCCGACCTCACCCGCGCGCTGCAGGTGGAAGAGGGCGCGCCGATCATGCGCATCGAACGCCTGACCCACGACGACGCCGGCACACCGCTGGATTTCGAATACCTCTACTACCGCGGCGATGCCTTCCAGTACCGCCTGCGCAGTGACCGTCACAAGGGCCGCCACGTATGAGCCAGTACCCCACCATCGAACGCGAGTACGACATCGTCATCATCGGCGGCGGCACGGCCGGCCCCATGGCTGCGATCAAAGCCAAGGAGCGCAACAAGAACCTGCGCGTGTTGCTCCTGGACAAAGCCAACGTCAAACGCAGCGGCGCCATCAGCATGGGCATGGACGGCCTTAACAACGCCATCATTCCCGGCCACGCCACGCCCGAGCAGTACACCAAGGAAATCACCGTGGCTAACGACGGCATCGTCAATCAGGCTGCCGTGTACGCCTACGCCACCCACAGCTTTGAAACCATCGAACAGCTCGACCGTTGGGGCGTGAAGTTCGAAAAAGACGAAACCGGCGACTACGCGGTGAAAAAGGTTCACCACATGGGCGCCTATGTGCTGCCGATGCCCGAAGGGCACGACATCAAGAAAGTGCTGTACCGCCAGCTCAAGCGCGCCCGGGTGGAAATCACCAACCGGGTGATCGCTACCCGCCTGCTTACCGATGCCGAGGGCACGGTGAACGGCGTGATGGGCTTTGACAGCCGCACCGCCGACTTCCATGTGATCAAGGCCAAGGCCGTGATTCTCTGCTGCGGCGCCGCCGGCCGGCTGGGCTTGCCGGCCTCCGGTTACCTGATGGGCACTTACGAGAACCCGACCAACGCCGGCGACGGTTACGCCATGGCCTATCACGCCGGCGCCGAGCTGGCGAACCTGGAGTGCTTCCAGATCAACCCGCTGATAAAGGATTACAACGGCCCGGCCTGCGCCTACGTCACCGGCCCGCTCGGCGGCTACACCGCCAATAACAAGGGCGAGCGTTTTATCGAATGCGACTACTGGAGCGGCCAGATGATGTGGGAGTTCCATCAGGAGCTCGAAAGCGGCAACGGCCCGGTGTTCCTCAAGCTCGACCACCTGGCCGAAGAGACCATCCAGAACATCGAAGAAATTCTGCACAGTAACGAGCGCCCCAGCCGTGGCCAGTTCCACGCCAACCGGGGCACCGATTACCGCCAGAGCATGGTGGAGATGCATATCTCCGAAATCGGCTTCTGCTCCGGGCATAGCGCCTCGGGCGTGTGGGTAAACGAAAAGGCCGAGACCTCGGTTAAAGGCCTGTACTCGGCCGGCGACATGGCTGCCGTGCCGCATAACTACATGCTCGGCGCCTTCACCTATGGCTGGTTCGCCGGCACCAACTCTGCCGACTACGTGGCCGAGCGTGATTTCACTGCCCTAGATGCCGAGCAGATCGAACGCGAACGCGCCCGCGTGTACGCACCGCTGCTGCGCGAACACGGCCTGCCGCCCGCCCAGGTGGAGTACAAGCTGCGCCGCTTTGTGAACGACTATCTGCAGCCGCCGAAAGTGACCAAGAAAATGCAGCTGGGCCTGGACCGCTTCGCCGCCATCGAGCACGACCTCGAGCAGCTCAAGGCCAGCAACCCCCACGAGTTGATGCGCGCCCTGGAAGTCAGCGTGATTCGCGACTGCGCCGAGATGGCCGCGCGCGCCTCGCTGTTCCGCACCGAAAGCCGCTGGGGCCTTTACCACCACCGTGTCGACTATCCGCTGCGCAATGATGCCGAGTGGTTCTTCCACTGCCACCTGCACAAAGGTGCAGACGGGCGTATGACCAGCTTCAAGAAGCCGGTGGAACCGTACCTGATCGCCCTGGATGACGAAGAACAGCAGGCCTACAACCGCCTGCGGGTAAAGGCCGAAGCGGCCGCCTGATTTTCAGAACAGAAAACGAGAGAGCCAGAGGCTCCGAGGACACCGTGTCATGGCCTATCAGCCCCAGGAAATCTTCTTTCGCAGCAATGCGCCGGTAACCATCGACGAAGACAAATGCATCGCCGAAAAAGGCTGCACCGTCTGCGTCGAGGTCTGCCCCATGGACCTTCTGGCCATCAACCCGGCCACGCAGAAAGCCTATATGGCGTTCGACGAATGCTGGTACTGCATGCCCTGTGAAAAGGACTGCCCGACCGGGGCGGTGAAGGTCGAGATCCCGTATCTGCTGCGTTAACGCACCACCTAAATAAAAACACCCGTCGTCCTCGCGAAGGCGGGGACCCAGAATTTCGGATGTTACGCAGAGCGACGTACGACGCTAGATTCTGGATCCCCGCCTGCGCGGGGATGACGGTGGAATTCGAAAAATAACCGCCATCCGCCAACCACGGACGCCTTGTCTGCAACACCCCCTCGTTTCCCACCAGCCGAAAAGGCGGCGGAGACGATTAAAAAACCATGATTCGAGGGGAAACACCCATGCACCTGCGTAGCACACTCGCCGGCCTCGCGCTGGCCATCGGCCTGGCTTCAACCCAGGCATCGGCTGAAACCATCCGTATCGCCATCGGCACCCAGGACACCACCATCAACTGCGCCACCGGCGGCCTGTTGATTCGTGAACTCGGGCTGCTGGACAAATACCTGCCGCACGACGGCAAGTACAAAGACGCCAAATACGAAGTGCAGTGGAAGAACTTCACCAGTGGCGCGCCGCTGACCAACGAAATGGTCGCCGGCAAACTGGACTTCGGCGCCATGGCCGACTTCCCGGGCTCGTTCAACGGCGTGGCGTTCCGCGATGCCGGCAAGCAGAGCCTGTTTATCAGTGTGCTGTCGGGCAGCACCACCGGTAGCGGCAACGGCATCGTGGTGCCGGCGTCTTCAGCGGTGCAGTCCCTGGCGCAACTAAAGGGCAAGACCATCTCCGTGCCGTTCGCGTCCACCGCCCACGGCATGCTGCTGCGCGCCGTTGCCGCGCAAGGCTGGGACCCGGAGAAAGACGTGAAAATCATTGCCCAGGCGCCGGAAATCGCCGGCTCGGCGCTGCGCAGCAACCGCATCGACGCCCACGCCGACTTCGTGCCCTTTGCCGAGCTGTTCCCCAACCGCGGCTTCGCCCGCAAAATCTACGACGGCTCGCAGGCCAACGCGCCAACCTTCCACGGCGCCCTGGTGGCAGGCGACTACGCGAAAAAATACCCGGAAATTGTCACCGCCTACCTGCGCGCCAGCCTCGAAGCCGACCAGCTGATTGCCGCAGAACCTGAGAAATACAGCGAGCTGATCGAAAAGGTCACCGGCGTGGAGGCCGAGGTGAACTACCTGTTCCACGGCCCGCTCGGGCTGCAAACCCGCGACCTCACCTGGAAGCCGGAATACCGCAAAGCCGTGGCCACTGCCATCGACACCCTCAAGCTGCTGAAGAAGACCGACAAAGGCTTGGACGTTGAGCAGTTCGTCGACGACCAGTACATCCGCGCCGCCTTCAAACAAGCCGGTCTGGACTACGACAAAGCCCTGGCCAACTACGCGCCGGCGCCGCTCAAAGCAAATGATGCGATCACCGGCAAACCGATCACCGACTTCAAGCGCCTGGCGCAGATCTGGGTGCGCGGTGAAGACAAAGTTCGCCACTACAGCTCGCCGGAAGAAGCCTTGAAGGCCCTGGCGGATCTGGAAAAAGAAGGCAAAGACATCCGCGCCATCTACGCCCAGGCGGCCGACAGCGGCATCAAGCTGCTGGCCAGTCAGGCGTGGTTTGTGCGCAATGCCAAGGGCGAGTTGAACGCCTTCCTGCTCAAAGACCAGGCGCAGCGATTTGCTTCGGCCAATGGCGGTACGGCGCTGGATTTCGCCAGTGTTAATCAACAGGCAGTTGTAGCGCTTTAAAGAATCTGGGCCCCAGCCTGCGCTGGGGCGACGGAGTTCTTGCCCAAAACCTCCGTCATCCCCGCGAAGGCGGGGATCCAGAATCGTGCAGGAGTACGCAATGACCCGTTTTTACCGCTGGCCCATTCGCCTGACCTCGCTCGCCCTCTGCCTGCTCTTCTGGCAGGTAGCAGCCAGCCAGCGCCTGGACTTCGGCCTGCTCACCTTCACCTACGTGCCCACTCCAAGCTCGGTAGCCCAAGCCGCCGTCGCGTTGGTGGAAAGCAGCAAGCTCTGGGCGCATCTGTCCAGCAGCCTGTTGCGGGTGTTCGCCGGTTACATCACGGCGGCGCTGTTTGGCGTAGTGCTGGGTGTGGCCATCGGCCGCTGGAAGTGGGCCGAAGACACCCTGTTGCCGCCGCTGGAAGTGCTGCGCCCGATTCCGGCCGTGGCCTGGATTCCCCTGGCGATTCTGATGTTCCCGTCGTCCGAGCTGTCGATGGTGTTTATCACGTTCACCGGCGCGCTGTTCCCTGTGCTGCTGAACACCGTGCATGGCGTGGAGGGCGTGGACCCGCGCCTGATCGCTTCGGCCCGCAGCCTGGGTGCTGGGCGCTGGGCGATTCTGCGTGAGGTGGTATTGCCGGGCGCGGCGCCGAGCATTGTCACCGGCCTGGCCATTGGCATGGGCACCTCGTGGTTTTGCCTGGTGACGGCGGAGATGATCTCCGGGCAGTTCGGCATCGGTTACTACACCTGGGAGTCGTACACCATTCAGAACTACCCGGACATCATCGTCGGCATGCTGCTGATCGGCGTGCTGGGCATGGGCAGCAGTGCCCTGGTCAAACACCTTGGCGGCCTGCTGACGCCCTGGTATCGGGGAGCCAGTCGATGACCAGCCAGGAACATTTTCTGTCGGCCGGGCGCATCGACGTCGAGCGCCTGACCATTCGCCTGGGCGAGGGCGCGCAGGCGTTCGAAGCCGTGCAGGCATTGGATTTCTCCGTCGCCGCCGGCGAGTTCGTGTGCATTCTCGGGCCTTCGGGCTGCGGCAAGTCGACGTTGCTCGGCGCCCTGGCCGGCCATCTGCAACCCAGTGCCGGCGTGTTGCGGGTCGATGGCGAAGCAGTCGCCGGGCCGTCGCCGGCACGCGGCATGGTGTTTCAGCACCACACGCTACTGCCCTGGCGCAGCGTGCTCGACAATGTCGCCTTTGGCTTGAAAATGCAGGGCCTCAACAAGGCGGCGCGCCAGCAACAGGCACGCGACTTTCTCGGCCTCGTTGGTCTGCAGGATTTCGCCACGCGCTGGCCCAACCAACTGTCCGGCGGCATGCAACAGCGCGCCGAAATTGCCCGTGTGCTGATCAATCGCCCGCGCCTGCTGCTGATGGACGAACCCTTCGGCGCCCTCGATGCGCAAACCCGTGGGCGCATGCAGGAGTTGCTGCTCGAAATTTGGGGCCGCATTCGCACCACTGTGGTGTTTGTCACCCACGACATCGACGAGGCGCTGTTTCTCGCCGACCGCATTCTGGTGATGAGCCCGCGCCCTGGTCGTTTTATCGAAGACCTGCGCCTGGACTTTGCCCGCCCGCGCCGCGCCGAGCTGCTTACCAGCCCGGCTTTCACTCACCTCAAACGCCATTGCCTGGAACTGCTGCGCCACGAAGAAGGCCGCGAGTTGCCACGCCTGACTCCGCTGGGTTTGCCCAGCGACCACCCGCCATTGCGAATTGCCCTATGACCGACCTCTATACCGACAACCCCGATATCCAAACCCTGCAACCGCGCCTGAACAGCAGTGACGGCGGTGTACGGCGCATTGCCCTGATCGACCTGGCCGACCTCGAAGACCCAGACGGCTTGCCCTGGCTGATTCGAGCGCTGGGCCAGGACAACGCCGCCGACGTGCGCAGCGAGGCCGCCCGCCTGCTCGAAGGCTGGGAAGAAGAGGAGGTGGTTGGCGCCCTATGCGCCGCCCTCGCCGATGCCGATGACGCGGTACGTGCCGCCGCCGCCCAGAGCCTGAGCGAGTTGAAAACTGCCGAGGCAGGGCGGGTGATTCTGCCGTGGGCTGCCCATGCCGATGCCTTCGTTCGCGCCAGTGCCTTGCGCGCCTTGCGTGAACTTCGCCTGGCGGACAGCGCGCCGGTGGCCTTGCAGGCGTTGACCGACAGCGATGCCTTTGTGCGCCGCGAAGCGGTGGGCATTCTCGGCTGGCTTAAGCAAACCGCTGCGCTGGGGCAATTGGCGCGGCTGGCCAGCGACGACCAGGACGCCGAAGTGCGCCGCGCCGCGACTGGTGCCCTGGGCCTGGCCCGCGATGCCAGCGTGCTGCCAGCGCTGCAGGCGGCGTTGCAGGACCCGGCCTGGCAAGTGCGCGAGGAGGCCGCGACCACCTTGGGTAAGGTCGGCCTGCCCGACGCCGGCCCCATCGTGTTGTCGGCACTGCAAGACGACTACTGGCAGGTGCGCCTGCGCGCTGCCCGCGCCTTGGGCAAATTGCGTTTTGCGCCCGCCTTGCCGGCGCTTGTGGAGGTGCTCGGCCACGCCATCAGCAACCTGCGCAAAGAAGCCGCCCTGGCCTTGGGCGAACTGGCCGATGCGTCGGCATTGCCGGCGCTGCAGGCCGCCGAGCACGACGGTGACCCGGAGGTGCGCAAGGCCGTGCGCATCGCCATCGCGCAATTGCAGGGGGCGTAATGGACGCCCCGGTCGCCCTGCGCAATCGCAAGGAACAGCGCCAGTTGCAGGTGCAGTGGAGCGACGCCACGGTCGAACTAAGCCATGCCCGTTTGCGCGCAGCGTGCCCCTGTTCGCAGTGCCGTGCGGCACGTTTGGGTGGCCGCATCACGGTGGTCGACGAGCAGGTGCGCCTGACCGCCATCAACCCGCAGGGTTATGGCGTGCAACTGGTGTTCAGCGATGGGCACGAGCGGGGGATCTTTCCCTGGGCTTACCTGCGCGAGCTCATGTAACCATTCTGCGTTGCGTCACGGCGGATATCCGCTTCGCGTATATTCGCCCTACGTTTTTTACCCCGGCGGCAATGCGAGGCGAATGGTTTGTCTGATTTGAATTACGACGTGGCCGTGATCGGCCTGGGCGCCATGGGCGCGGCCACCCTGTATCAACTGGCCAAGCGCGGCGTAAAGGTGGTCGGCATCGACCGCTTCACGCCGCCCCATGACCAGGGTTCCAGCCACGGCGACACGCGCATTACCCGCCAGGCGGTGGGCGAGGGCGATGCCTACGCGCCACTGGTGCGCCGCGCCCAGCAGATCTGGCGGGAGCTGGAAGCCGAGACCGGCGCCGAGCTATTCGAGCAATGCGGGGTGCTGGTGATGACCTCCAGTGAAACCGCCACCTCCCACCACGGCACCGCCGATTTCACCGAGCGCACCCTGTCGCAGGCACGCCGCTATGGCATCGACCATGAAGCGTTGAACGCCGAACAGATCCGCGCGCGGTTTCCCCAGTTCGCCCCGGTGCTCGACAGCGCCACCGGTTACTTCGAAGCCGGCGGCGGTTACGTGCGGCCCGAGCGCTGCATCGCCACCCAGTTGCAGTTGGCCCATCAGCATGGCGCCGAGGTGCTCACTGGCGTAACCGTGACCGGCCTGGATGCCCATGCTGATTACGTCGACATTCAAAACAGCGGTACCACGCTGCGCGCCAAACGGGTGATCGTCAGCGCCGGCATGTGGAATGCCGAACTGCTGGGCGCGCCGTTCGACCGCCTGCTGCGCGTGTGCCGGCAGAAGCTGTATTGGTTTGAACTGGCTCAGCCGAGCATTTTTCCCGAGAAGTCGCCGACCTTTATCCTTGCCCACGGGCCCACGGATGAAGATCTGTGCTACGGCTTTCCACCGCTGCCCGGGGAGAACTGCATGAAGATCGCCACTGAGCATTATTCGAGCGCCACCACGCCGCAGGCGCTGGAGCGGGAGGTCAGTGCCGAGGAATGCGCCGAGATGTTCCGCACCCAGTTGGTCGGCAAAATCGCGGGCGTGTTGCCCCGCGCGGTCAAGACGGCGGTGTGCACCTACACCGTGACGCCGGACTTTCATTTCATCATCGACCAGCACCCGACGCGGCCGAACATCACCGTGGTCAGCGCCTGTTCCGGGCATGGTTTCAAGCACTCGGCCGCGATTGGTGAAGCGCTGGCGCAGCAAGTGGTCGATGGCCATAGCGAGCTGGATTTGAGCGCCTTTTCGTTGGAGCGTTTTGCTGCAGGGGAGGCCACGGTTTGAGTACGCAGATCATCACTGTCGAAGGCCATGAGGCACTGAAGCAGGAGCTCGATTACCTGTGGCGGGTGAAGCGTCCGGACACCACGCAGAAAGTCACCTGGGCCGCGTCCCTGGGCGACCGCAGCGAAAATGCCGACTACCAGTACAACAAGAAACTGCTGCGCGAAATCGACCGCCGCGTGCGCTATTTGCGCAAGCGTCTGGAAGATATGCGCGTGGTGGCCTATTCGCCCGAGCAGGAAGGCCGTGTGTACTTCGGCGCCTGGGTGGAAATCGAAAACGACGAGGGCGTCACCAAGCGGTTTCGCATTGTCGGCTACGACGAAATTCACGGCCGCAACGACTACATCTCCATCGACTCGCCGATGGCGCGGGCGTTGTTGAAAAAAGAAGTAGGCGATGAGTTTATGGTGGAGACGCCGGAGGGCGAGAAGTGGTGGTGGGTGAACGTGATCGAGTACGTCAAACCGGTATAAAGCCCCTCACCCCAACCCTCTCCCGCAAGCGGGAGAGGGAGCTAGATCGAGTTTTCCAGCGAGCCCTGATCAGTTCCCCTCTCCCGCTTGCGGGAGAGGGGCTAGGGGTGAGGGCCAGCATTTACGCGGGCCCACGGGACAGGCGCTAACCTTCGCGCAGCACGGTGAGCGGGCTGGCATTCAACGCGCGGCGGGTGCCGATCACCCCGGCACTGCCCACCAGCAGCGCGCCGATTAGCGGCAACACCAGCAACCACCAATGCGGCGCCCACGCCATGTCAAAGGCGTAGCGGTACAGCAGAAAGCTCACCAGCTCACTGCCCAGTGCCGCCAGCAGGCCGCTGGCCACCCCCAGTACGCCAAACTCGGCCAGCCGTGCCCGTTGCAGCACCTTGCGCTCGGCGCCGAGTGCGCGCAGCAACGCGCCTTGGCGGATGCGTTCGTCAAGGGTGGCCTGCAGGCCAGCAAACAGCACGGTCAGCCCGGCCGCCAGCACGAACAGCAGCACGTACTCCACCGCCAGCGTCACCTGCGCGAGGATGCTGCGCAACTGCGCCAGAATGGCTTCGATCTGCAGCAGCGTTACCGCCGGGAAGGCGCGCGACAGTTCCACCAGTTGCTGCTCTTGCTGCGCTGGCAGGTAAAAACTGGTGAGGTAGGTGACGGGCAAGTCCTGCAGGGTGCCGGGCTCGAAGATCATGTAGAAGTTGGGCTGGAAGGTGTCCCAGTCCACTTCGCGCAGGCTGGTGACCTGGGCCTCGCGGTCGAGGCCGCCCACGTTGAATTTCAGCCGGTCGCCCAGTTTTACCTTGAGGCTTTCGGCCAGTTTGCTTTCGATCGAAACGCCCGGCAGTTCGGTTTTCTCAGCATTCCACCAGGTACCCGCCACCAGCTTGTTGCTCACCGGCAACTCGGCGGCCCAGGTCAGGCTCAGGTCGCGGCGCACGGCACGGTCGCCGGTGGAGTCTTTGCTCACCACTTCTTTTACCCCCTGACCGTTGATGGCCACGAGGCGCCCCGGCACCACCGGGTAAAGCGGGGCGGGGTGAGGCGAGAGTTTGCTCAACTGGGCGGCAAAGGCGTCTTTGTCGGCTGGCAGTACGTTCAAGGCGAAATAGTTGGGTGCGTCTTTGGGCAGTTGCTGTTGCCAGTTGTCCAGAAGCTCGCCGCGCAGCAGTGCGATCAGTGCCATGGACAGCAGAATCAAGCCGAACGCCAACGATTGCCCGGCGGCTGCCAGCGGATGACGCAGCAGTTGGCCAAGACCCAGGCGCATGGGCAGCGGTGAGCCGGCCAGCAGGCGACGCAGGCCTTGCAGGCTGAGCACCAACGCGCCACCCAATACCAACGCTGCCACCAGGCCGCCGCCGAGCAGGGCGAGAGTGAGCGGCAGGTCGAGGCTCAGGCGCCACATGATCAAGGTCAGCGCGCCGAGCGCAGCGCCGTATACCAGCCAGGAACTGGGGGGCACGGGCATCAGGTCGCGGCGCAAAACCCGCAGGGGCGGCACGCGGCCGAGCGCGGCCAGGGGCGGCAGGGCAAAGCCGGCGAGGGCGACCAGGCCGGTGGCAATCCCGGCCACGGCGGGCATGAAGCCGCCGCTGGGCACGGTGGCCGGCAGCAGGCCGCCCAGCAGGTAGAACAACCCTAACTGGCCCAGCCAGCCGAGCAGGGCACCCAGGCCACTGGCGACGATGCCGAGCATGGCCAACTGCAAGGTAAAGACGGTGAGCGCCTCGCGGCGCGACAGGCCCAGGCAGCGCAGCAAGGCACTGGCGTCGAAACGCTTGGCCGCGAAGCGTGCGGCGCACAGGGCAACCGCTACGCCGGCGAGCAATACGGCGGCCAGGCTGGAGAGATTGAGGTAACGCTCGGCGCGACCAAGCGCTCCGCCCACCTGGCGATTGCCATCGCGCGCGCCTTCGATTTTCTGGTTTGGCGCGAGCATGGGTTTGAGCGCCTGGCGATAGCTTTCCAGGTTCTCGGCGCTGCCGGTCCACAACTCTGCGTAGCGCACTCGGCTGCCGGGCTGGACCACGCCAGTGGCGGGCAGGTCGGCAAGGTTCATCAGCAGGCGCGGTGTCAGGCTGTAAAAGTCGCCGGCGCGGTCGGGCTCGTAGGTCAGTACGCGGCTCAGGCGCAGGCTTTTGGCGCCCACATCCACGCTGTCACCCACCTTCACATTCAGGGCCACCAGCAGCCGTGCTTCCACCCAGGCCTCGCCCGGTTGTGGACCGCCGCCGACGGTTTCCTGGCCGTAGGGCGCGGGGGCGCTTTTCAGCTGGCCGCGCAGCGGATAGGCGCTGCTCACGGCTTTTACGCTGGCCAACTGGATGCCTTCATCGCCGGCTATCACGCTGGAGAACTCCACCAGTTGCGCATGCTGCAACTGCCGTTGCCTGCCGGCATCCAGTTGCGCTGTGGTGGCGGGCGAGCTGCCGGTCAGCAGCATGTCGGCACCGAGAAACTCGGTGGCGCGCAGCTGCATGGCCGCGTTCAGCCGCGCGCTGAAAAAGCCGATGGCGGTGCTGGCCGCCACCGCGATCAGCAAGGCAAAGAACAGCACCCGCAGTTCGCCGGCGCGGGTATCACGGCGCAGTTGGCGGGCGGCCAGATTAAGCAGACGGGTAAACGGCAGGCGCGTCATCAGGCGGGTTCGCCTTGCACGATGTGCCCGGCTTCCAGACGTATGCGCCGATGGCAGCGTTGCGCCAGGCGCTCATCGTGCGTAACCAGCACCAGCGTGGCGCCGCGTTCCTGGTTGATTTCAAACAGCAGGTCGCTGATGTGCTCGCCGGTGTGGGTGTCCAGGTTGCCGGTGGGCTCGTCAGCAAACAGCACGGCTGGTTCGGCGGCAAAGGCGCGGGCGATGGCCACCCGTTGTTGTTCGCCGCCGGAGAGCTGGCGTGGCGTGTGGGTGAGGCGTTTGCCCAGGCCCACGCGTTCGAGCAAGGCACGGGCACGTTCGCGGGCATCGCGGTGGCCTTCCAGTTCCAGCGGCAGCATCACGTTTTCCAGGGCGTTGAGGCTGTCGAGCAGTTGGAATGACTGGAACACAAAGCCCACATGCTCGGCCCGCACACGGGCGCGCTGGTCTTCATCGAGAGTGTTGAGCCGGTGACCGGCGAGGGTGATTTCGCCGTGGCTGGGCAGATCGAGCCCGGCCAGTAAACCGAGTAAGGTGGATTTTCCCGAACCGGAGGTGCCGACGATGGCCAGGCTGTCGCCGCGCGCAAGGTCCAGGGAGAGGTCGTGAAGGATGGTCAAATCGCCTTCCGCGCTGGGAACCACTTTGCTAAGGTTCCGCGCAGTAAGAATGCTCGCAGTCATGGAGATTCCAATGCGTACATGGTGGGTAACCAGTGCCCTGGTCGTAATGCTTTGGGCACAAGGGGCGGTGGCAAGCACGGTGCTGGTCGTCGGCGATAGTATCAGCGCCGGTTTGGGCCTGGAAACCAGCCAAGGCTGGGTCAACCTGATGCAAAAGCGCCTGCAGGAGGGCGGTTTTGAGCAGAAAGTGGTGAATGCGTCCATCAGCGGCGACACCAGTGCCGGAGGCCTAGCGCGCCTGCCTGCGCTGCTTGCAGAGCATAAGCCGAGCCTGGTGATTATCGAACTGGGCGGCAACGATGGCCTGCGCGGTCAGGCGCCCGCGCAATTGCAACAAAACCTTGCGTCGATGGTAGAGCAGTCACAAAAGTCCGGGGCCAAGGTGCTTCTGTTGGGCATGCGGCTGCCGCCCAATTACGGCGAGCGCTACAACAAGGCGTTTGCGGCGGCGTTCAGCAACCTTGCGACCGAAAAGCAGGTGCCACTGGTACCGTTCTTTCTCGAAGGGGTGGGCGGGGTGCCGGAGCTGATGCAGGCAGACGGAATCCACCCGGCTGCCGGTGCGCAAACCAGGCTGCTCGATAACGCGTGGCCTTCGATAAAACCATTGCTCTGAGGGATCTTTTTTATGCGCCATCTTTCGGCTAAGGTGGCGCCGTCTCCAGGAGCCTTCAATGCCGCGCCCCGCTTGGTCCTTACACGCTTACCAACTGATCGAACCAGACGAGCAGCTCGATCTGTTCGCCTGCCGTGAAGTACGCGTGCACCTGGTGGCCCGGCAACTGGAATTAAGCGGTTATGCCGACCGCACGCTATGCGGCGGGTTGCTGCCGGCGCAGCCCAAGTGGGTGAATTTCGACAAACCGCAATTGCGTGACAAGCGCCTGTGCCCGGCCTGTTACGCCACCTTGCAGGCGCAACGCGAGGGCGACCGGCCGCAGTGGCAGGGCGTCTAGGCCCCTCCCGGCGTGGCGCGGGCGCGTGTACAATCGCTCTCTTTTCTCTACTCGCTAAATCAGCCAAGGATCACCGGATGTTGTCGCGCGCTCCTGCAGTCGCCCGTTCCCTGTCACTCGCCGCCTTGTTCGCGGTCGGCCCTGCCGCAGCACTGCAATTCCCGCTGCCGCCACCGGGCGAAGACATCATTGGCCAGGTTCAGGTCATCACCGCCAAGTACGAAGACACCTTCGCTGACCTTGGCGTGGCCAACGACCTCGGTCAGTCCGAGATGGTCGCCGCCAACCCCGGCGTCGATGCCTGGCTGCCTGGCGCCGGTACGCAAGTGATTCTGCCCACACGCTTTATCCTGCCGCCGGGCCCGCGCGAAGGTATCGTGATCAATCTCGCCGAATACCGCCTGTATTACTTCCCCAAAGGCGAGAACGTGGTTTACACCTACCCGTTGGGGATTGGCCGTGAAGGCTGGGGTTCGCCGGTATCCTCTACCACCATCACCGCAAAAACCCCGAACCCGACCTGGACTCCGCCCGCCTCGATCCGCGCCGAGCATGCCGCCGATGGCGATATCCTGCCCGCCGTCGTACCGGCTGGCCCGAACAACCCGCTAGGCCCGTTCAAATTCAGCCTAGGCGTGCCGGGCTACCTGATCCACGGCTCGAACAAGAAGTACGGTATTGGCATGCGAGTCAGCCACGGCTGCTTCCGCATGCTCAATAACAACGTGCTGGAATTGTCCAAGCTGGTGCCGGTGGGTACCAAAGTGCGCATCCTCAACGAGCCGTACAAGTTCGGTGTGAGTGGCGGCAAGGTCTACCTCGAAGCCCACACCCCGCTGGACGACAGCGGCAACCCGTCCGTGGTCGACAAGCACACCGCTGTGATCAACGCACTGCTTAAGCGTGAAGACCTGACCAACAGCGTGAGCCTGGATTGGGAAGTGGTGCGTGACGTGGTCGCGGCCGAAGACGGTCTGCCGGTGGAGATCGCTGAGCCGGGTTCCGTAATGGCCAACACGGTGCCGGTTGTGCAGTAAGCCTTGCAGGCAACAAAAAGCCCGCTGCCGGTTAACCCCGCAGCGGGCTTTTTTGTGGGCGATGCTAAACGCATCGGCGGCGTAGGGCGAATATCCGCGCAGCGGATATCCGCCGATTCTCAACGGTAGACCGGCGGATTTCGCCGCTGGCGATATTTGCCCTACGCCCATGAGCATTTGAAAAGCATTTTTAACGCCGCATCGCCGACGCGCAGCCGATCGATAAGCAGCCATAAAAAAAGCCGACCCCTAGGGTCGGCTTTTTTTATGGCTGCGAGTAACGAATTACTTGCGGCTGGCTTTTTCCAGCATACGAGCAGCGCGCTCGTTGGCTTCGTCAGCAGTTTGCTGAGCCTTCTGAGCAGCGGCCAGAGCCTCGTCAGCTTTGCGGTAAGCTTCGTCAGCACGAGCTTGAGCGCGAGCTGCTGCGTCTTCAGTAGCAGTCAGGCGAGCTTCAGTTTCTTTGGTGGTGCTGCTGCAACCGGTAGCCAGAACGGCGGCCAGAGCCAGAGCAGAGAGTTTCAGAACGTTGTTCATCGTGTTCCCCTTAAGGTGCATTTTTTCCATAAAGCAACTGCCCCGAGCTCGAGGTATTTGCCGGTCTACATACTACTCATTACTTGTAGTAAGTAAACGGACCAGGCGCCAGCGTTCCATGTTTTTTTGATGAAAATGAGCGTTATGTAAGGAAGTGGTAATAACGCTGGATGAAAAATATCCAATTGCGGACAGCGCTTGTGCATTTACGACATTCAGCCGCAATGCTTTGCCCACTGTGCCGGTAGTTTGCCCAGTTCGAACTTGGGGGATTTATCCGGCTATTTGTTGAGCAACTTACTGGGGCAAGTAGTCGATTTCGAGTTGCTCTTCACACTGGCTCAAACCGGTTGGCAAACCCCTGATATGCCTGGTAGCTGGCACTTTGCCGGCCTGCTAAGCTGCGCCATCGAAACCTAGCGCGTAGTGCGTGTCGTTGGAATACAAGGATGTCGTCGTGGCCAAGATTTTAAAGTGGGGTTTGCTCTCGGCACTTGCCATTGCCGTGTTAATCAAGCTGTCGCTGTGGTTATCGGTTCGTTCAATCATGAACGATGCCATCGCCCAGTTATCGCCCATTATGGATATCAGCTACGGCGGCATAACGTCCTCGTTCGATGGCCGCGTGGGCCTGGAAAAACTCACTGTGCGCGTACCTGCGATGCGTGACAGCGTGCGGGTCGAGCATGCGCAGTTGAAGTTCAATGGCCTGGGCGAGTTGCTGCGGTTCAAGGAAAGCCTGGCCGAAGGCAAGTTTCCCGAACAATTGGCGCTGAACTTGAAAGGCCTCGCGCTGGATGTCCACGGTCCGTTTATGCAACAGCTCTACGACGCACCTGCCGAGCGCAGTCTCTTTACTGCCTGGAGCGAAGTGAACTGTGGCAAGGTGCGCTTTATTGGCACGACCGAACTGCTGGATATGGATTACCGCACCTTCGAAACGGATGCTGAAATCTCCTATCTGTTTTCACCAGGGCAAAAAACCCTGCAGCTTTCCATGACCTCCGATACCCGTGACATGGCCGAACTCAAGGTCAGCCTGGCATTGGCCAACATGTCCGATAAACCCGGAGATCTGCGCGCCCATCCGCCGCAGTTGTCACTGGTTACCGTGGAGGTCAACGACAACCAGTACCAACGCAAGGTGCAGGAATACTGTGCCGGCAAGTTGAGCATGACCACCGAGGCCTATCAGCAAGCGGCGGTCGAGCAGTTCGACAAGGCGATGCGTAGCCAGCGCGTGGCCTTGGATGCCTCTGTGCTTGAAGCCTATGGCCGTTACCTCAAAGACCCGCAATCGCTGCGCCTGGAACTGAGCCCTAACGAGGGCATCAGTTGGGAAGGGCTACAATTTTTCGAGCCCAAGGACGTGCTGGGTATGTTGCACCCGGCGCTTTTGATCAATGGCGAGGCGGTGACGCCGCTGGGTTTTGCCTGGTTCGATCCCAATGCATTGAAGCAAACACTGGACAATGATCGGGTTGTTGCAGAAAGAGTTGAGTCAAATGCGCCAACGCCGCAATATGACTTCGTTGATGTCGCCAGCCTGCCCAAATACGCTGGCAAGCGTTTGCAGTTCATTACCCATGACGGTACTTATTATCAGGGTGTGCTGCACAAGGTGGAGAACGGCAAAGTCTTCCTGAGTGTCCAATTTGGCGTTGGGTCGGCGGAGATGTTTCTGCGCTTGGATAAGATCGATAAGGTAAGGGTCATGTTCTAAGGCCCGTAGAGGAGTTGTGATGAGCGAGGCGCTGTCTATCAACCATGACCAGGCAGGTCATCAATTCGAGACCACTGTGGACGGTGACCGTGCTTACCTTGCCTATATGGACCTGGGTAAGCAGACGCTCGATATCTACCGCACGTTTGTGCCCAATTCCCTGCGTGGGCGCGGCATTGCCGCGGCGCTGACCGAACGGGCGCTGGAATACGCCGAACGCATGGGCTACACCGTGATTCCGTCGTGCTCCTACGTCGAGCGCTACATGGAACGCCGCGATCGGCACTGATCGAACCCATACAAAAACGCCGGGCTAAGCCCGGCGTTTTTGTATGGGTTACACACTCAGCCGCGTTGGCGCTTGGGCAACACGTTTTTGAGCTTGCTGTGCATACCCAGCAGGGTTTTCTCTGTAGTGTCCCAGTCGATGCAGGCATCGGTAACCGATACGCCGTACTTCAGCGCATTGAGGTCTTTAGGGATCGACTGGTTGCCCCAGCCGAGATGGCTCTCCACCATCAGGCCGACGATGGACTGGTTACCTTCGAGAATCTGGTTGGCCACGTTCTCCATCACCAGCGGTTGCAACGCCGGGTCTTTGTTGGAGTTGGCGTGGCTGCAGTCGACCATGATGTTCGGGCGAATGCCGGCTTTGGTCAGCTCCTGCTCACAGACAGCCACACTCACCGAATCGTAGTTCGGCTTGCCGTTGCCGCCGCGCAGTACCACGTGGCCGTAGGCATTGCCCTTGGTGGTCACGATGGACACGCCACCTTCCTGGTTGATACCCAGGAAGCGGTGCGGGCTGGAAACCGACTGCAGGGCATTGATGGCCACCGTAAGGCCGCCATCGGTGCCGTTCTTGAAGCCGACTGCCGAGGACAGGCCCGAAGCCATTTCCCGGTGGGTTTGCGATTCGGTGGTGCGCGCGCCGATGGCCGACCAACTGATCAGGTCCTGCAGGTACTGCGGCGAGATGGGGTCGAGCGCTTCGGTGGCGGTTGGCAGGCCCATTTCGGCCAGATCCAGCAGCAGTTGGCGACCAATATGCAGACCGTCCTGAATCTTGAACGAGTCGTCCAGGTACGGATCGTTGATCAAGCCTTTCCAGCCGACCGTGGTACGCGGTTTTTCAAAATACACACGCATGACCAGATAGAGCGTATCCGACACCTCGGCCGCCAGCACTTTCAAGCGCTCGGCATACTCGTGGGCAGCCTTGATGTCGTGGATCGAGCAGGGGCCCACTACCACGAACAGGCGGTGGTCCTTGCCGTCGAGAATATTGCGGATCACCTCACGGCCCTGCACAACGGTGCGCAGCGCAGCATCGGTCAGCGGGATTTCACGCTTGAGCTGGTCGGGGGTGATCAGGGTGTCGTTGGAGGCGACGTTAAGGTCATCGATCGGTAAATCAGCCATCGTGCTACTCGTCAGTGTCAGTCGTCAGTCAGGTCACGGGTGTTGGCCGCCAGCCATCTCCGAGCGACGGAGCGCAGCGTTGAGCGTAACGGGGTGGGAACCTTAGCGCGTACGGCCCGCCTCGACAATGGGGCGTTAGTGCTTTATAGGGCCGAATCTGACGGTATGGGGCAGGGGTTATTGCAGGCCACTAAAGGTGGAGAAGCCAGCTGCGTGTTCGGCAATCCATTCCTTGGCGATGGCTTCCACGGGCAGGGGTTGCCCCAGTTCCTGTTCGCGCAGGTGGCGGTAATGTTCGATCTGGCAAACCTGCTCGACCATTCGGGCGCGAAACAGTGTCTCTTCGTCAACAAAGGCAATGCCGACCAGGTAATCATCCGGCTGCTTTTTGCACCAGGCCACCACACCGCTGTAACGGGCTTGCTCGCCCAGCAACGGAATACGCAGCTCAACGGCCGTACCGCGACGAAAACCTTTTGGAGAATTGCAGGCCACACCGCCCAGGCTGATATTGTTCAACCGCTGGCGGGGCAGGAAGGCGTGCTTGCGCTGAATTAGCTCAACTGGCATATCACTGGGGTGACGCAAAAACTGTCGCATTACGGCAAAACTCCACTACTTCGGATGATGGCTTATGGACATCACTGCTAGCAGTATAGCCAGGCAGTCAGAGCTGACGGATTTCGATGCCGATCGCTTGCTGCTCGACTGGCCTGGTACTTCGCTTGTGGTTTTTACCAGCATAGGTTGTGCCAGTTGTCGCTGGGCGCGCCGCGAGCTCCCGCCGATGGGGCTGCCGGTGGCGCGCCTGGGTTGGGTCGACGCGGCCAATAATGGCGGCCTGGTCGAGCGTTATGAGGTTTTTCACTTGCCAGCGCTGTTTGTCGTGCGCGATGGTCAATTTTTCGGCGCGGTGCACGCGCGTTTGAGTCTGCCCGAGCTGAGCGCCGCTATTGGCGAGGCTTTGGCCCGTATACCTGAGGAGCTTCCCTGATGTCTGCAACACCTTCCCCCCGTATCGGCATCATTGGTACCGGTGCCATCGGCGGCTTTTACGGGCTGATGCTGGCGCGTGCCGGTTTCGACGTGCATTTTCTGCTGCGCAGCGAATATGTCGCCGTGGCCGAGCGCGGTCTGCGACTCAACAGCGCCGTGCATGGTGCACTGACGCTGGCAAACGTTCAGGCATATTGCAATGCCGCCGACATGCCGCCCTGCGACTGGCTGCTGGTTGGCGCCAAAAGTACCAGTAATGCCGAACTGGCCCCGCTGATTGCCCAGGCCGCGGCGCCCGACGCCAAGGTGGTGCTGTTGCAAAACGGCCTGGCGGTGGAAGAGGGCTTGCGCCCGTTGTTGCCGGATTCCCTGCATCTGCTGGGCGGCCTTTGCTACATCTGCGTACACCGCGCAGGCCCCGGTATTATCGAGCACCAGTCGCTGGGCAGCGTGAACCTGGCTTACCACAGCGGCCCGGCCAGCGATGCTGAGGCACAGCTGGCGATTGCCGAAGCAGGGGCTGCACTCTTTAAAGAGGCAGGCCTGGATTCCACCGCCATGCCGAACCTGGCCCAGGCGCGCTGGCAAAAGCTGGTGTGGAACGTGCCGTATAACGGTTTGTCGGTGGTACTGAATGCTGGCACTACGGCCTTGATGGGCCATGGCGAAACCCGTGCGCTAATCCTGGCCATCATGAAAGAAGTGATCCAGGGCGCCGTGGCCTGCGGGCATGCTATTCCCGAGGTGTTTGCCGACAAGCTGTTGGCAAACACCGATCGCATGCCCGATTACTTGCCGAGCATGTACCACGACTTTGTTGAAAAACGCCCGCTGGAGCTGCGGTACATCTATGCCGAGCCATTGGCCGCCGCCGAGCGCGCCGGCATCGAGTTGCCGCGCATTCGCGCCTTGGCGCAACAGCTGGCCTTTATCGATACACACAATCTGGGGTGAGGTACTTATGAGCAAGGGGCTGGCGGACAAACTGGTATTGGCGATTTCCTCGCGGGCGCTGTTTGACCTGCGCGAAAGCCATCGCATCTATGAAAGCGAAGGCGTGGAGGCCTATCGCCAATACCAGATCGAGCATGAGGAAGAAATTCTTGCGCCCGGCGATGCCTTCCCCCTGGTCGAAAAGCTGCTGGCCCTGAACACCACCCTCGGCCAGCAACGGGTCGAGGTGATTCTGGTGTCACGCAATAGCGCCGACACCGGCCTGCGCGCCTTCAACTCGATTCAGCACTACGGCCTGGGTATTTCCCGCGCCGCCTTCGTCGGCGGCCGCAGCCCGGATCCGTACCTGGCGGCCTTCGGTTGCCACCTGTTTTTATCCACCCACGCCGAAGACGTGCGCAGTGCCCTGCGTTCAGGTTTTGGCGCGGCGACCATTCTTTCTGGTGGCGCCCGCCGCGCAGCCAGCAACGAACTGCGCATCGCCTTCGACGGCGACGCTGTGCTGTTTTCCGATGAGTCGGAGCGGGTGTATCAGGCTGGCGGCCTGGTGGCGTTCCAGACCCATGAGCGTGAGTCTGCGCGCGAGCTGCTGGGTGGCGGGCCGTTCAAGCCGTTTTTGGCGGCGCTGCATAGCCTGCAACAGGAATTTCCGCAAGAAAGCTGCCCTATTCGTACCGCTCTGGTGACTGCCCGTTCAGCGCCCGCCCACGAGCGAGTGATTCGCACCTTGCGCGAGTGGAATATCCGTCTGGACGAGAGCTACTTCCTCGGTGGCCTGGAGAAAACCGCCATTCTGGAAACCTTCGGTGCCGACGTGTTCTTTGATGACCAGGCCGGACACTGCGAAAAAAGTCGTGAAGTGGTCGCCACCGGCCATGTCCCCCACGGCATCAGTAACGAGCCGCAGCTCTAGTCCCCCGGCGCTTGTAACTGCCCGTTCGTCTTGGACTGCTAACAGCCGCTGGATTTATAGCCATCGCTGCTAAGCTCAAACCCAGGCCGTTAAAAATGCAGTTAGGAGGCCGCATGATTCGCTCGATTCTTTACGCCACCGATTTAGGTCTGTACGCCCCTTACGTGTTGCAGCATGCCCTGGCCATGACCCGCGCCTTCAAGGCCGATCTGTACGTGGTGCATGCGGTGGAACCCCTGGGCCTGTTCGCTGAATCGGTACTTAAAACCTATCTGGATGAAGCGGTACTGACGGAAATTCGCACCAATGGCTTGAGCGGGGTACTGGCCAGCATCGAACAGCGGGTGTTCGAGGGCTTTCGCGATGAGATGGGGGACGCCCAGCACGACATGGAACTGGTGCGCGCCGTACGCGTGGTGCAGGGCGACCCGCCGCAAGTGATCCTGGCCGAGGCGCAGCGCTACGACGTTGACCTGCTGGTGGTCGGCAGTCACAGCAGCCATAACGCCGCGCTGGATATCCCCTTGGGGCGTACGGCCGCGCGCCTGGTGCAACTGGCAGAGGTGCCCGTTTACCTGGTACCGATGCTGCAACACCGCACGCGGGCAGAGATCTGAGTGGTGGATATGTGAAAGGCGGCATAAACAAAGAAATGGTCTAGATTTAGTCTTCTAACCTCTACTATGGTTATATAACGCCGTTGGCGTCAGCAGCGTCGCCTTTTCGCTTTGAGGGATATTTATGAAGCTCCAGCAACTGCGCTACATCTGGGAAGTCGCGCACCACGATCTCAACGTGTCCGCCACGGCGCAGAGCCTGTACACCTCGCAGCCGGGCATCAGCAAGCAGATCCGGCTGCTGGAGGACGAGTTGGGTGTCGAGGTATTTGCCCGCAGCGGCAAGCACCTGACCCGTGTGACCCCCGCTGGCGAACGCATCATCACCACCGCGGGCGAAATTCTGCGCAAGGTCGAGAGCATCAAGCAGATCGCCCAGGAGTTCTCCAACGAGAAAAAAGGCACGCTGTCCATTGCCACCACCCACACCCAGGCCCGTTACGCGCTGCCGGGTGTCATCAGCAATTTCATCAAGCAATACCCGGATGTCGCGCTGCACATGCACCAGGGCTCGCCGACGCAAATCGCCGAAATGGCCGCCGACGGCACGGTGGACTTCGCCATCGCCACCGAAGGCCTGGAGCTGTTCAACGACCTGATCATGATGCCTTGCTACACCTGGAACCGCTGTGTGGTGGTGCCCCAGGGCCACGCGCTCACCAAGCTGCCCAAGCTCACCCTCGAAGCGCTGGCCGAGTACCCGATCGTGACGTACGTATTCGGTTTTACCGGCCGTTCGAAACTTGACGAAGCCTTCAGCCACCGCGGCCTGACGCCCAAAGTGGTGTTTACCGCCGCCGACGCCGACGTCATCAAAACCTACGTGCGCTTAGGGCTGGGCGTTGGCATCGTCGCCAAGATGGCAGTGGACGCGAAACTCGACCCGGATCTGGTGGTGCTGGATGCCAGCGAACTGTTCGAACCGAGCGTTACCAAGATCGGCTTCCGTCGTGGCACCTTCCTGCGTGGCTTTATGTGCGACTTTATCGAGAAGTTCGCTCCGCACCTCACCCGCGAAGTGATGGCCAAAGCCGTTCAGTGCCATAACAAGGTTGAGCTGGAAGAGCTCTTCCATGGTGTCGAATTACCGGTGCATTGATGGCTTAAGATCAAGGGCTTCGCGAGCAAGCTCGCTCCTACATGCCTTATACCCGTAGGAGCGAGCTTGCTCGCGAAGCGCTTTTCAGGAATGCATCAATGTCCGACTGTAATCATCTGGTCTTGATGGCCGCCTACAACGCGGCCATGAACCACACCCTCTACGCCGCTGCCGCCACATTGCCCACAAGCGAATTGATGGCCGACCGCCACGCGTTTTTCACCTCGCTGTTCGGTACGCTCAATCATGTGGTAGCGGGCGATATCGTCTGGCTGAAACGCTTTAGCGAGCACCCGGCAGATTTTCCCGCCTTGCGCGAGATGACACTGATCGCCAAGCCCGGCAGCCTGCGTGACTTGCTCTGCACGACGTTGGATGAGTTGCTGGAAAGGCGTTTGCGCCTGGACGGGATTATCAGCGCGTGGGCTGCTCAAGTACGTGAGCCGGACCTGACGCATTTACTGCGCTATCAGAACTCCGAGGGCACCCAACAGAAACCCTTCGGCGCGCTGACCGCGCACTTTTTCAACCACCAGACCCACCACCGCGGGCAGGCCACCACCTTGCTGTTTCAGGCGGGCGTGGATGTGGGGTCGACCGATTTGCTCGATCACATACCCAATCAAGGCCTCTGAAAAGCATCGAGGCTGGAGCCTCTGCTACAAGAACATCAATCCCCGTAGCAGAGGCTTCAGCCTCGAGCTTTTGATTTGCTTCTTTAATGCGCCACTACAATTCCAGATCGAGCGAGCTAGAGCGGGGCAAGGCAAAAAAGGGTTTTCAAGCGCAGTGGGCTGTAGCCCATGAGCATTCAAAACCCTTTTTTTTAACGCAGCCCCGCCGACGCGCAGCCGATCGCTTAGTGACTAATATGAAGACCGCACTCGCGATTGTCTTCACCCTTTGTAGGGTCGAAGTAATCGAAGTTATTCGGCAACCCATGCTGCGTCAGGTACTGGTACAGATCTTTGGAAGACCAGTGCAGCAGCGGTGCCACCTTGATCAAGCCATCGGGGTTGATGCTGATCGGGTCCATGGTGGCGCGCACTGCGGTGTCGGTGGCGCGCAAGGCGGTGAACCACACACCCGGTGCTGTCTCCCGCAGAGCGCGGGTAAAGGGTTCGAGTTTCACTTCTTCGGTAAAGGCTTCGTGGCGCGGATCGTCCAGGCCTGGCACCGGGCCTTCCAGCGCTTCGCGGTGGGCGCGGCTGCGTTTGGGCAGGTAGGTGATCAGGTTGAGGTTCAGCGCGCGGGTTACTTCATCGGCGAACTTGTAGGTGGCCTCGGTGTTGTAACCGTTGTCCATCCAGATGATCGGGATGTCCGGTTTCACCTGGCTGACCATATGCAAAATCACCGCCTCGAAGGGGCGGAAGTTGGTGGTGCAAATAGCGGTCTTGCCCAGGCCGAGCGCCCACTCCACCAGCTTTTGCGGCTGGTTGGCGAATTCGGCATTCAGCTTGTCCAGATCGAGGTCCATTGCGAGGCTCCAGGTTCATAAGGGCGGGGGAGGGCGATGGTAGCAAAAACCTCCGGGAGCCGGCAGCGCGCCGTGGTGATAGGCACTATCAGTGCTAATGAAAAAGCCGATGAAAGCGCCGATGAACGTATCAGGGCGTCGCGTTGCGTGGGCGCAGGCAAGCCGCTAGAGTGCCGCCTTCTTTCTGAATCCCGTTTAGGAGTGCCCTGTGGAAATCGCCTGTCTCGACCTGGAAGGTGTGTTGGTTCCGGAAATCTGGATCGCCTTCGCCGAAAAAACCGGTATCGAAGCGCTCAAAGCCACCACCCGGGACATTCCGGACTACGACGTGCTGATGAAGCAGCGCCTGCGCATTCTGGACGAGCATGGCCTGAAGTTGGCCGATATCCAAGACGTGATCGCCACCCTCAAGCCGCTCGATGGCGCCGTTGAATTCGTCGACTGGCTGCGCGAGCGTTTCCAGGTGGTGATTCTCTCCGACACTTTCTATGAATTCTCCCAGCCGCTGATGCGCCAACTGGGCTTTCCGACACTGCTGTGCCACAAGCTGATCACTGACGAAACCGACCGCGTGGTGAGCTACCAACTGCGCCAGAAAGACCCCAAGCGTCAGTCGGTGCTGGCATTTAAGAGCTTGTATTACCGGGTGATTGCCGCCGGTGACTCCTACAACGACACCACCATGCTCAGCGAAGCCCACGCCGGCATCCTGTTCCATGCCCCGGAGAACGTGATTCGCGAATTCCCGCAGTTCCCGGCCGTGCACACCTATGAAGACCTCAAGAAAGAGTTCCTCAAAGCGTCCAACCGCGAACTAAGCCTGTAAACAAACGTAGGGCGAATACCGCCTAGGCGGTATCCGCCGTTGATTCCCATGAAGCGGTGGATATCCGCAAGCGGATATTCGCCCTACGGTGCTAACGACTCCAAGGTCGCAAGCAGCACCCGCACCTTGGTGATCGACTCGTTGTACTCCGAACGCCATTGGGAGTCCGCCACAATCCCGCCGCCGCCCCAGCAACTCACCTGCCCATCTTTTATCAGCAGGCTGCGAATGGCGATCGAGCTGTCCATTTCCCCGCGCACGTCCACATACAGCAGCGAGCCGCAGTAGAGCGCCCGTTGGCTTGGCTCCAGCTCGTCGATGATCTGCATGGCGCGAATCTTCGGCGCGCCGGTGATGGAGCCGCCGGGAAAGCTGCTGGCCAACACGTCCAGCGCGTCTTTGCCGGGCGCCAGCGTGCCGGTGACGCTGCTGACGAGGTGATGCACGTTGGGGTAGCTTTCCAGCACGAACAGTTCCGGTACCCGCACCGTGCCTGTGGCGCAGCTGCGGCCGAGGTCGTTGCGCAGCAGGTCGACGATCATCAGATTTTCCGCGCGGTCTTTTTCGCTGGTCAGCAGTTCGTTGGCCTGCGAGCGGTCTTCCACCGGCGTTTGCCCGCGCGCTCGAGTGCCTTTGATGGGGCGTGTTTCCACCTGGCCTTGGTGTACGCGTACAAAACGCTCTGGCGACAGGCTCAGCACCGCTTCACCGTCACCCAGCGCCTGATAGCCGGCGAACGGCGTCGGGCACGCTTGGCGCAAAGCCTTATAGGCGGTCCAGGGATCTCCCTGGCAGGGCGCGCGAAAGCGTTGGGCGAAGTTCACCTGGTAGCAGTCGCCAGCCTGGATGTAACCCTGTATCCGCTTGAAAGCGCTGTGGTACTGGGCTTCGCTAAGGTCGGCGGTAAAGTCCTGTTGCAGGCTGAAGGGTGCGTCGGCAACCGTTGCGCCTTGCTCAAAGACCTTGATCAGGCGCTGGCGCTCGGCCTCGCTGATAGCCGGGTGAAATAGCAGTTGGCTGGTGTTCACCTGGTGATCGCTGATCAGCGCCCAGGCATACAAACCCAACTGCGCGTGCGGCAAGTGCAGGTCATTCACGGCCTGAATTGGCATGCGCTCCAAACGGCGGCCGAAATCGTAGCTCAGGTACCCCATCAGGCCGCCGGCAAACGGCAGTTCGCAACCGTCTGGCACCTCGGCGGGGCCTAACTGCGCCAACGCCGCGCGCAGGCGCTGGATAAAGTCGTTGGCCGATTCGTCATCGCCCGGCGCCAGCGCTGCCAATGGCCACGCGCTCATAACGTCATAGCGTGCACGCTGGGACATAGGCCGACCGCCGTCGAGCAGCACCGCCCCCGGCGCATTTCGAATGTACGAAAAGTACTCGGCGGGGTCGTCCCGGTACGGCAATGGGTGGAGCAAACAAGTAGGCATGGGCAGGGTCGAGCGGGCGCGGGCGCCGATTGTAGAGCGCCGCCAGCATTCATCCTAGAGCGAGTGAGTGGGTTTACTCGGAGATAGCGAGCTGATTAGTATGGATAGATCCCAAGGGTACGAAATTTCTTATCAGAATAATAATTTTCAAGGGATCCAGGTCATGGATGAAGGTAGAGATCCAGCCGCCGGTAGCCTGCTGCGTTCCAAGCTGCGGCCCCGGCAAGTACCCGCCGACTATATGCCGCGCCCGCATGTGCAAGCTGCTCTGGCTGCCAACCCCCATGCCCGGCTGATCGTGCTGTCGGCGCCCGCCGGCTTTGGTAAATCCACCGCCTTGGCCGCCATGGCGCAAGCGTATGCCGCCGCTGACAGCGCGGTGGCGTGGTTTTCCCTGAGCCCGGAAGACGACGACCCCTCGCGGTTTTTCCAACAACTTATCGAAGCCTTGCGCATGCCCCTGCCAGGCATCGGCGAGGACGCCCTCGGCTACCTGCAAAACACCATGCGCGTGCCGGCAGCCGCCCTGATGGAGAGCCTGCTGGCTGACCTTGCCCAGCGCGAACAGCCGCTGCTGCTGGTGCTCGATGACCTGCATCTGGTGCAAGACGCCGAGTTGCTGGCCAGCCTCAATCGCTTGATCAAACTGGCCCCGCCCGGCTTTGTGCTGGCCATCGGCAGCCGCTCCACGCCCACACTGAACCTGGCTACCTGGCGAGCCAAGGAAGTGCTGCTGGAGCTGGGCGCGCCGGAATTGCGCATGAGCAAGGACGAAACCCGCGAGTACCTCGACCGCAGCGGCCTGCACTTGGATGAAGTGGCACTCAATGCCCTGCATGGCCACACCGAAGGCTGGGTGGTGGGTGTACACCTGGCCAGCCTGTGGCTACGCCATCAGCCCCAGGCCTCCGAGCAGATGGCTGAAATGGGCGGTGACCAGGTGGCCGTGGGCGATTACCTACTGCGCAGCGTGTTCGAACAACTTTCCCCCGAGATGCAGGAAGCGCTGCTGGCCTTAGGCGTTGCCACCCAGTTGAGTGGCGATTTGGCCAATGCCCTGACCGGCCGCCAGGACGGCCAGCAATTGCTGGAAAAACTCGAAGCCATGCAGCTGTTTTTGCTTCCGCTGGACCGTGAACGCCAGTGGTACCGCTTCCACAACCTGTTTGCCGAATTCCTCCGTTCGCGCCTGAAAGAGCGCGACCCCGAGCGCTTAAGCCAGCTGCACTTCAATGCCAGCCTGTGGTTTACCAACCACCATATGCAGAACCTGGCCATCGAACACGCGTGCCTGGCCGATGACCCGCAAATGCTCGCCGCGCTGGTGGACGGCTGCGGCCTGGAGCTGATCAACCGCGGCCAGCTCAACCTGATTTACCGCTGGCGCCAGCGCGTACCCAACGACATCGCCGAGCGTTTTCCCGTATTGGTGCTGGCCGATGTCTGGAGCCGCGCGGCCGAGCTGTCGTTGCCCGAAGCCAACGGCATGCTCGACGAGTTGCTGGCGCGCTGGGGCAAGAACAAGTCCGAAGGCCCGCTGAGCGATAAGGTGCTGGCCATTCTGGCGATCAAGGCCGTGCTGGCCTTGCAGAAAGACGATCTCGACACCTGCGTGGCCCTGGCCCGCAAGGTGGAAGCGCAACTGGGCCAGCACACGGCATTTCTGGAGGTGGCGATGCTGATCATCGGCGCCCTGGCGCTGGTGATGCTGGCCCAACCCGAGCAGGCCCGCCGGCTGCTGGCATTGGCACAACAGCGCAAACATTTCCTCGAAGGCCGCTACCTGGATATGCAGCTGGCCAACGTGGAAATTCTGCTGTGCCTGGAGCAAGGCCAGGTCAAGCAGGCGCAGCTGCTGTTCGATCAACTGCGCGCGCGGCTTATTCCCTGGTTTGGGGAAAAGTCTCGGGCGCTGGCGTTGCCGACCATTACCGAGTCGCTGATTGCCTACCAGCAAGGGCGTTTTGCCGCACTGGAAGAAAACCTCGGCTGGGCCATGGCCACCGTCGATGTCATCAACCCCATCGACCTCTATGCCCAGGGCATGCTCAGCCTGGCGCGTACCCAACGTATTCAGGAAAAACCCAAGGACGCCCTGGCCACCTTGGTGCTGATGCAGAACCTGGCGGCGCGCAACCATTCCTGGCGCTTTTATGCCCAGGCCGCCGGCGATGAAATTTCGCTGATATTGCAGGAGCCGGCCACCGACCGGATCAAGCGCGCCGAGGCGCGTTTTCAAAGCGTCGATTGGGCCAAGCTGGCCAGCCATTACAAAGGCATGAGCTTTAACCCGGTGCTCTGGGTACAGGGCCTGACCCGTATTCGCTTGCAACAGTCACGCGCGCACTTCAGTGAAGCGCTGCATGAAATCACCCAGTTGCGTGGCCAGTTGCAAGCCGGTTGGCATGGCTCGCAGCGCCTGCGCCTGGACTTGCTGTCGGCCCTCAGTTACCAGCGCCTGGGTTATCAGGAGCGGGCGCAGACCTTGTTGGTGCAGTGCCTGATCAGCGCAGAGCGCGAAGGCGTGCGCAGCCTGTTTATCGAGGAAGGCGAGGGCATTCGCCTGCTGCTGCAAAACCTCGAAGCGGCAGAGCGTCAGCCGGCCTTGCAGAGTTTTATCCGTGGCTTGCTGGCGGTATGGCCAGGGCAGGATGCGCGCAAGTCGCTCGAGGTGCTGGAAGAAGGCCTGACCGACCGCGAGCGCGACGTCGTGCTGTTGGCGGCCAAGGGCATGTCCAACGAAGAGATCGGCCAGCAACTGGCCCTGGCATTGGGCACGGTGAAATGGCACCTGCACAACATTTACGAGAAGCTCAAGGTGCGCAACCGGACCCAAGCCATCCGCCGCGCCCGCGAGTTGGGGTTACTGCAATGACCACGCTTGTCTCCAGCTCCTTGGCACACCTGCCCACCTTGCCGCTGCTGCGCACCAAGCTGTTTCCCGCCTCGACCTCCGGCCGCCCGCAACTGCTGCGCGAAGCGCTGATCGAGCGCCTGTATGCCTCGCGCTCGCAGCGCCTGGTCATCCTCAGCGCGCCGGCCGGTTTCGGCAAAAGTACGGTGCTGGCGCAATACCGTCAGCGGTTGTTGGCGACCAACGCGCGGGTGGCCTGGCTGTCGTGCGACGAGGCCGACAGCGAGCCGCAACGCCTGCTGCAGTACCTGGTAGCGGCCATCAACGCCGCCGCGCCGGGGTTTGGCAGCAGCACCGCCGGCCTGTTGCAGGGCGATGTGAGCTGGCCGCAGGAGGCGTTGATCGATGCTTTCTTGTCGGACCTCAAACGCCTGGAAGGCGACGTGTACATCATGCTCGACGACTTCCATCGCATTCGCCACGCGGCCATGGGGCCGGCGGTGCGTTACCTGATCGAGCACCTGCCCACCACAGTGCACCTGCTGGCCAGCACCCGCTACCAGTCGCAATTGCTGGTGGACGAGCCGTCGCTCAAACCCTGGACGCTGTGGCTCAAAGCCGAAGACCTGCGCCTGAGTTTCGACGAGACCGCCGCCTATTTCCGCGAAGTGAAACAACTGGTGCTCAGCCGCGACGAGCTCACCCTGCTGCAAAACCGCACCGAAGGCTGGATTACCGCGCTGCACCTGGCCGCCCTGGCGCTGGCTCGCCACCCGGACCGCGCGGCGTTTCTCGCCGGCTTGTCGGGCACCGAGCGCAATATTGCCGATTACCTGGCCGAAGACGTGGTGGCCAGCCTGCCGGATAGCCTGCAGTTGTTCCTCGACCAGACCTCGGTGCTCGACGAGTTCAACGCCGATCTGTGCAACGCCCTGACCGGCCGCAGTGATGGCCTGGAAATGCTCGCGCGCTTGCAGACTGAGCAGCTGTTTATCATCCCGCTGGACGAGCAGGGCGAGTGGTTCCGCTACCACCACCTGTTTGCCGAATTTCTCCAGGGCCGTCTGGCCAAGCATGGCGACCCCACCACACTGCTGCATTCGGCCGCACGTTGGTGCGAAAGCCACGACCTGCCGGACCGCTCCATCAAGTACGCCCTGCGGGCTCGCGACTATGCATTTGCCGCCGAGCTGCTGGAGCGCCAGGGCGCCAAACTGATCGCCAGCAACCGCGTGTACGGCATTCTGGCGATTCTGAAAAGCGTGCCCACCGATGTGATTCGCGAGTACCCGGTGTTCCAGATTTTCTATGCCTGGCAGTTGGCCTTCGAGCAGAAGTTTGCCGATGCCGAAGCGCTGATCGAAGAGGTCAGCAGCCGCTTGCTGCAAGGGCGCGGGCAGACGCTGCACTTCGCGCTGGTGGAGTTGCTGGCCGCCGCTCAGGTGCTCAAGGCGCTGGTGTTGCTGTATCAAGACAAGCTCGAAGCCTGCCTCAAAGTGGCCAAGCATTGGCTGGGCATGGCGCCGGATAACCAGCCGGTGTTTCGCGTGAGCCTGTCCTGCGTGCAGGCGGCGGCCTATGCCTTGCTCGGCGAGTTTGGCGAGGCGGCCAAATCCATTGCCCTGGCCCGCGACAACCTGCGCCAGACCGAGAGCGAATACCTGCACGCCATGACCAGCCTGATCGAGTCCTTGATCTGCAAGGAAAGCGGCGAGCTGGAGCGCGGGCGAGCGTTGGCTGAAGCGGCACGTACCCGGGTTGAACGGGTGTTTGGCCGTCGCAGTCGCGTCGGTGGCCCGCTGGCCCTGGCCTACGCCGACTTGCTGTACGAGCAGGATCGCCATGCGGCGATTCTCGCCGAACTGCCGCTGGCCACCACTTGGCGCGATGTGGCCACACCTACCGAATTGATCAGCCGCGGCAAGTTGGTCATGGCCCGTGCGCGTTTCTTCGCCGGCGAAACCGAGCAAGGGTTGGCCCAACTGGATGAATGGCTGGGTGAGTTGCACGGCGCCGGCTATGAGCGCGTATTTGCCTTGGGCATGAGCTGCAAGGTGCAGTTTCTGCTGTGGCTGCAACGGCCCAATGAGGCCGAACGCATCTGCCTGCAAATGCAGCAACACCTGGCCGTGTTGCCGGCCGGCCGTTACCTGGATGCGGAAACGGCGCTGGCCTTGTCCGAAGGCCGGCTGGCCCTGTGCGAGCGCCGCGCCGACAAGGCCCAGGCCGCTCTGGAAAGCTGCCTGGCCAAACAGACCGCCGAGCACCAGCGCGACCGGCGTCTGCGCTTGTCGCTGTTACTTTCTGTGGCGTACTGGCGCAAAGGTAACAGCGAAAAAGCGTTCGCTCTTCTGCAGCCCACGCTGGAAGACGCGTGGAACAGCGGCTACCGGCGCATGTTTCTGGACGACGCATTTTGGCTGCTGCCGCTCTACGACGCCTGGCGCGCGGCCGAGCCGAAACGCGCAGCGCCCTGGCAAGGGCTGGCCGAAGTGCTGCGCGAGCAGTGCCGGCGCTTGTCGGTAGACCCGGAAAGTTTCAATGAGAATCAGGACGTTAGCCACCGCGAGCGAGAAATTCTGCGCTTCGTGGCGGCCGGCCTTTCCAACCGTGACATTGCCCAGGCGGTGCATTTGTCGGAGGCCACCATCAAGTGGCACCTGCATAACCTGTTCAATAAGTTGGGGGTGCGCAGCCGCACCCAGGCTGTTCTGAAGGGTAAGAGCATGGGGCTACTCAGCGAGGCTTGAGCCAGAGCGTGTGGGGCAATGTGCTACCGCACTCTGGCGCATCGCCATCCTCCATCCCTTGGATGGGCTGGCAGCCGCTTCGTTGGTCAGTAGCTTTATCACAGGGCGCGGAGCATCACGCTTCACGAATCCAGGTCTGTCGTCACCAGGACGGGCGCGACAGGCATGGGGATCGGCGCAAGTCGATCCAGTTGCCAGTAACAGGAGTGGCTGGCAACACCCGGGGATACCCACCTGTGATCTTGGAGATAAAAACAATGAAAAGCTTCAAACAACTCGCTCTTGCCGCAGCCGTACTGGCTGCACCGTTCATGGCTCAGGCCGATCTGCGTGCAATGGATGATTCCGCGCTGTCGAGCGTCACCGGTCAGGACGGGATCAGCATCTCCGGTAACTTCGGCGGCAGCGTCGGTAACGTTAAGTACTCCGACAACGACACCGGCGGCGGTAGCTTGAACATCACCAACGTTGGCTTCACCGGCTTCACCATTTCCGATGCCAACCCGCTGAAAATCGATGTGGTCACCACCTCCATCGGTGGTACCGATACTCAGCAACTGGCCATCAGCCTGCCCAACATGACCGGTACCGTGTCGGTTGGCGGCATCTACGTCGGCGGCACCTACGCCAACGGCGCCACCACTGGCGCTGCCAGCATCGGCTCGCTGGCCATCTCCGATATCAACATGGCGGGCACCACCGTCAAGGTATGGGGACACTGAGTTAGCAACACCCCTTGCTAACCCGAAGCCTTATCGGTTCGTGCCGGTAAGGCTTTTTCTCAGTCAGCGTTACGCGACACCTACCTAACAAGAGTCTGAGTCAGGACCTGAGATGATCGAAATTCTTATCGGCAGCCTGCTTGGCGTATTCGGTTTCACCGAGGCGGTGGACACCAAACCGCCGGCCCAAGGCACCGTCAACCTGACCCAACAACTGACGCCCGGCATGCCGATGCGTGAGTCGGTGACGCTTGAGCCGATGAGCCAACTGCAATTTCGCAACGTGATCCGTCAGGCCTACGACTACAGCTGTGGTTCGGCGGCGCTGACCACCATGCTCGACTATTTCCTGGGGCGCGACCTGCAGGAGAGGCAGGTGATGGAAGGGCTGCTGCGCTATGGCGAGGCCGACAAGATTGTCGAGCGGCGGGGCTTTTCCCTGCTGGATATGAAGCGTTTTGTGGCCGCGCTCGGCTACAAGAGTGGCGGCTTTCGGGCGGCGTTTTCCGATCTCGATGAGTTGGAACACCCGGCGCTGGTGCCCATCGAGTACGCCGGCTTCAAGCACTTTGTGGTGGTGCGCGATGTGTACAACGAGCACGTGTTCGTCGCCGATCCGGCACTGGGCAATATCAGTTTTACCCGCGCGCGCTTTGAAGAGATCTGGGACCAGAACGTGCTGTTCGTGATTTACCCAAGTGGCCAGGAACCGAAAAACGCCATGGCCCTGACCGAGAAAGACCTGCGTCTGGTGGACGACCGCACCGTAAGCATGCTGGCGTTTCGCGAGTTTTCCCAGATCACCAAATTCACCACGAACCAGGCCGACGAGCTCGGTTCGGGCGGCGACATCAAGTACATCCGCCGCAAGTAAACACACAGAAAAAACCAACACGTACGGCAAGACCTGCCCGGCATAACAAGAAAATAACTGGGGATTGGCGTCATGGGGATTAAGGGACTGGCCTGCGTGGCCATGCTGACGCTAGCGGTGAGCGTGCCTGCCTGGAGCGAAGAACCTTCGGTAGACGACGCCCGTGAGGCCTTGAGCAAAAAAGACGACGATGCCGACAGCTCCAAGGCCCTGGCCGAAGTCTTTCAGGCCGCCGAAAAAAGTTACACCTTGCTCAAGCAGGGCGAGCGCACGTTGACCTACGGCTTCGACTATTCGCTGCTGCGCGACACCCAGATCACCACCTACCGCACCGGCAACAATGTCTACAGCGTGATTGGCGAGAGTGAAGCGCAACACACCTTTACCAACTCGTTCACCTTTGACTACGGCGTGTGGGACAACCTGACCTTCAGCATGCGCATTCCGCTGGTGGCCAAGTACGACACCGAGCGTGACCTGAATGTGTACAGCCTGGGCGATCTGTCGGCCAGCCTGCGTTGGCAGCCGTGGGCTTCGCACCGTGGCAAACCGGTGACCACCTTGTACGGCACCCTGGGTTTGCCAACCGGTACCAGCCCCTACGAAATCAACCCGCAGAACGATTTGTCCACCGGCAACGGCTTCTACAGCATCGGCGGCGGGGTCAACGTGTCGTACGTTATCGACCCGGTCGTGCTGTTCGGCTCGGTTGGGTACACCTACAACGTGCCGGCCAATGTCGACCAGGTGCGCGGCGGCCGGCAACTGGAAAAAGTCGACCCGGGTTCGAGCATGTCCATGAGCATGGGCTTTGCCTATGCGCTGTCTTACGACGTGTCGCTCTCGACCTCCTACCAGATGTCGCAAACCTTCAAGCCGACTTACACCTTCTCCGACGCCACGCTGGAGGGCAACGAGCAGACCAGTGCGCTGATGAACTTCTCCCTGGGGCTGCGCACCTCGCCCAATTACATCGTCAACATCAATGCCGGGTTCGGCATGACGGAAGACTCCCCCGACGTGCTGTTAGGGGTGTCGATGCCATTGGATATTCAAGGCCTGAAGGCCCAATAACCTAAGAGCGACTGCCGTCATGACGACACGTAATTCGCCGCAGGTGTGGGCGATTTCAGGGTTCTGCTGGCTTGCTGCCGGGCTTTATGCAGGCGGGGCGCAGGCTCAGCTGGCCAACGATCTGACCATTGGCAACCCCAAGGCCATGGCCATGGGCAATGCCGTGACTGCCGATTCAACCGGCATTGACGCCGTGCATTACAACCCGGCGGCGCTGACCAAACTCAAAGGCCGGCAAAGCACCATCAAACTGCTGAGCGGGGTGATGGATATTCGCGCCAAGTTCAAGTCCACACCCAACTACGGCGACAACGCCATGGGCTACGACGATGACCCGGTCAAAGACACCAGTACCCGCACCCTGACGCCGGTGATGTACTTGCCCGGCATGGGCGGCATGACCGAATTGCCGGTATTGATGGCGCCGCTGGCAGGGGTGTCGATCAACCCGCCGGGCTCCAAATTCACCTTTGCCACCAATATCTATGCGCCGATGGCGCTCGGCTACTCGCGTGACTCCGACGATGACGCCGGCCGTTATCAGGGGCGTGAAGTGGCGTTGCAGCGCATCACCTATTTCTCGCCCTCGGTGGGTTATCAGGCCAACGACACGCTGGCGCTGGGGCTGTCGGTGGGGTTCTCCCACCAGGCCATGGCGCTGAACCAAGACTTTCGTAACCCCGGCATGCTCACCGGTGTGGTGCGCATGCTTAACGAGGCCCTGTGCCAGGACGGCATCGGCGACGTTCTCGGCCCGCTGATCAACGTGTGCGGCGCCAAGATTGGCCCATACGACACCCTGGCCAATATGGACCTGGACCTGCAGCAAAGTCTGTCGCCGACCTACAACCTGGGCGTGTTGTGGGAGCCCAGCGACTGGTTCGCCTGGGGCGCCACCTACCAGAGCGAGGCGCGCATGCACCTGCAGGGCAAGTACCGGATGAATTACACCAAGGAATGGCAGGGCTTCTGGTCTGGCCTGCAAAGCTCGGTGTTCGGCCAGGTACTGAGCCCGTTGTTCCCCTATGGCAACGTCAGCGAAGAGAGCGGCAGTGCCTCGCTGAACATGGTGCTGCCGGATAACTTCAGCACCGGCATCAAGCTGCGTCCGTTCGAAAAATGGCAGTTCAACTTCGACGCCAAGTGGAGCGATTACAGCGACTGGAACAAGTTTGAAATCGAGTTCGACCGCGAGCTGGACCTGCTGCGCATCGCCAAGATCTTCGGCAACGGCAATGCCACCGACCACTCCATCATTCTGGACCGTGGCTACCAGGACACCTGGAGTTTTGCCGTGGGCGCCCAGTATGACGTCACCGACCGCCTGGCCCTGCGCGCTGGCTACGAATATCGCCCCTCGGCCATTCCCAAGGACAAAGCCGACGTGCTGGTGCCCATTGGCGACGCCAATCTGTATGGCCTGGGGTTTGGCTACCGCTGGGACAAGGACACCACAGTGGATTTCGGCGTGAACTACTTCGTGTCCAAGCAAAGCATTCCGGCCGGCACCAGCTGCAACGTCAACTGCACCGGCATCGATAACCTGGTGTACAACCCGTACGCCGACCTCGATATCAAAACCACGGTGAAGGCCTACATCATGGCCTTTTCCTACACCACGACCTTTTGAGGCTTGGCCATGCAGCGCTTACTTCTGCTGACAGTGCTGGTGCTCGCCGGTAACGCCCATGGGGCGCCGGGCAAATACCTGACGTGGGTCGACGACCAGGGGCGGGTGCACAACACCTTTGTCGACAGCCACTACAGCCAGCAGCAGCGCGACGCCGCCAAACGCATCGTGCAGAGCGATCAGCAACGCATGAACCAGAACACGACGCCCACCTGGCCGAGCGAGAAGAACAATGGCGAAAGTAAACGCCGCTACTTCACCTGGGTCGATGCCAGCGGCAACCTGCAGAACAGTTTCTATGCTGGCGCGCAGCTGGCCGGGACCAAGGCCGATAACCTGTTGGCCAACGGGCAACGCTCCAGCGACTACATTGACTCGGATGTGCTGGAGGGCCGCAACTTCGCCCGCCCGGAAAACGGCAGCCCGTACTACACCTGGACCGATGAACAAGGCCGCATGCATAACTCGCCGGTGCCGGTGCCGGGGCAGGGCAGGGCGCAGGCACCCGAAGCGCCGAGCAACGTGCGCTACAGCGAAGGTCGGCAGATTGAATTCGGCAACAAGGGCGCGGTGCTGCCGGCGCTCGACGGCCAGCCATCGGCCGCCATGCAGGCACTGCTGGCTGGCAGCGAAGGCCGCGACAGCGAAGCGTTGTACGAGAACCTAGTGCAGCAATGCTGCGGGCAATTGGCCGATAGCGACTTTACCGAGCTGTCGGGCGAGGAACCGCGATACGAAGAACTAAACCGTTACTCGCCGAGCTTCAACTTCCCCATGGGCAAGAGCTACTACGTGGCGATGAAACTGCCGGCGGCGGGGCGCACCTATGGGTTACGGGTGCGCAGTTTTGCCAACAAGAAGGTGGTGTACCCCTCTCTGCTGTTCCTCGACGAAGCCAAGCGACCGACCCGGTTGGTGAGCGATGCCGTGTACCAACTGCACGGCGAAACCTGGTACCGCTACGCGTTTATCGAAGGCACGGTGCCGGTTAAAGCCGCGGAAGGGGAGCGCTATGTGCTGCTGTTGACCACCGAAGAAGACAAGCATTTGCAGACGCTGGACAACAAACCCTTCAAGCGGCCGCTGGAGGACCTGGCAGTGGATGAAGCGGGGATGCAGAGGCATGCGCATACCGATGAGGGTGGGTTCGAGTTGGCGATAGTGAGATAAGTCACTGCCTTTGCGGGAATCACGGAGGTATCGTCTGTGTCACCGTCATTCCAGCGAAGGCTGGAATCCAGAACGTCGGATGGATATGCGTTCTCCTAGCCCATTCTGGGTCCCAGCCTGCGCTGGCACGACCGAGTTTTTTGCCCCTGCCACCGTCATTCCAGCGCAGGCTGGAATCCAGTATTTCGGGTGGATATGCGTTCTCCTGGCCTATTCTGGGTCCCAGCCTACGCTGGGACGACAGAGATTTTTGCCTCTGCCACCGTCATTCCAGCGCAGGCTGGAATCCATAACGTCGGATGGATATGCGTTCTCCTAGCCCATTCTGGGTCCCAGCCTGCGCTGGGACGACCGAGTTTTTTGCCCCTACCACCGTCATTCCAACGCAGGCTGGAATCCAGAATGCCGGATGGACATGCGTTCTCCGGGCCCATTCTGGGTCCCAGCCTGCGCTGGGACGACCTCGGTTTTTGCCTCTACCACCGTCATTCCAGCGCAGGCTGGAATCCAGAATGTGGGATCGATATGCGTTCTCCTGGCCCATTCTGGGTCCCAGCCTGCGCTGGGACGACCTCGGTTTTTGCCTCTACCACCGTCATTCCAGCGCAGGCTGGAATCCAGTATTTCGGGTGGACATGCGTTCTCCTGGCCCACTCTGGGTCCCAGTCTGCGCTGGGACGACGAAAGTTTTGCCCTCTATCACCGTCATTCCAGCGAAGGCTGGAATCCAGAGTGTTGGATGGATATGCGTTCTCCTGGCCTATTATGGGTCCCAGTCTGCGCTGGGACGACCGAGCTTTTTGCCTCTGCCACCGTCATTCCAGCGAAGGCTGGAATCCAGAATGCCGGATGGATATGCCTTCTCCTGGACCGTTCTGGGTCCCAGCCTGCGCTGGGACGACCGATGTTTTTTGCCTCTATCACCGTCATTCCAGCGCAGGCTGGAATCCAGAATGTGGGATGGATATGCGTTTTCCTGGCGCAATCTGGGTCCCAACCTACGCTGGGACGACGGAGGTTTTGGTCGCTGTCACCGTCATTTCCCAGACACAAAAAAGCCCGACTCTCGCCGGGCTTTTCCACACCAAACAGAACTCAGATTTCGGCCTTGCGCACATTCCCAAACAAGCTCTGCGCAAACTTCACCCGCTCCTCCGGCGTTTCCACCACACCCTGCG
The DNA here is from genome assembly GCF_027922365.1 of Pseudomonas turukhanskensis. Lineage (GTDB taxonomy): Bacteria > Pseudomonadota > Gammaproteobacteria > Pseudomonadales > Pseudomonadaceae > Aquipseudomonas > Aquipseudomonas turukhanskensis. Next base: position 31,709 of record NZ_BSFN01000009.1, on the reverse strand, counting down.
CCGTCAGCTCGGCAATCCGCGCTTCCACTGCGTGCGCGCGGTGCGTCAGCCCGCAGTCGTTGGCGATCTGAATGTTCAAACCAGGCCGGGCATTCAGCTCGAGAATCAGCGGCCCTTTCTCCTGGTCGAGCACCATGTCCACGCCGATGTAACCCAGGCCGCATAACTCGTAGCAACCGGCGGCCAGCTTCATAAAGCCGTCCCAGTTGGGCAGTTGCACGCCGTCTACGGCGTTGGTGGTGTCGGGGTGTTTGCTGATCTTGTTGTTCAGCCAGGTGCCGCGCAAGGTCACGCCGGTGGCCATGTCGACACCCACACCAATAGCGCCCTGGTGCAGGTTGGCCTTGCCGCCGGATTGGCGGGTGGGCAAGCGCAGCATGGCCATCACCGGGTAGCCCATCAGCACGATGATGCGGATGTCCGGCACGCCTTCGTAGCTGATGCTTTTGAAGATCTGGTCGGGGGTTACCCGGTATTCGATCAGCGCGCGGTCGCGGTGGCCGCCGAGCGAATACAGGCCGGTGAGGATGCTGGAGATCTGATGCTCCAGCTCTTCGTGGCTGACGATCTTGCCGGACACGGTGCGGTAGCGGTCTTCAAAGCGGTCGGCAATCACCAGAATGCCGTCGCCACCGGCGCCTTGCGCCGGCTTGATCACGAAGTCCGGACGGTCGCCGATGATTTGCGGCAGCTTGTCGATCTGCTTTTCGGTTTCGATGATCCCGTACATTTCCGGCACATGGATGCCGGCCAGAATCGCCCGCTCCTTGGTGATGATCTTGTCATCCACAATCGGGTACAGGTGCCGTTTGTTGTACTTGAGCACGTAGTCCGCGTTGCGCCGGTTAATGCCCATGATGCCTTTGGCTTGCAGGGCCTTCCACGTTTTGATCATGCCGAACATGGCTCAGTCCTTCAGAAAGGCTTTGAAGCGGAACAGCTCGGTCAGGCGATAGCCGCGATAACGACCCATGGCCAACATGAAGCCCACCAGAATCAGCAGCACAGCCGGGAAGGTGAAGACGAAGTAGTTGAGTTCCGGCACGGTCATCAGCAGGTGCGCCAACGAGGCCGCGAACAGGGTGCCAATGGCCACTTTCATGGCATGGCCGCCACCGCGCTCTTCCCAGGTGATGGACAGGCGTTCGATGGTCATGGTCAGAATCACCATCGGGAACAGCGCCACCGAGAGGCCGCGCTCAAGGCCCAATTTGTGGCTGAGCAGACTGATGGTAGCGATCAGCACCACCACAAAGGTCAGCACCACCGACAACCTGGGCAGCATCTGCAATTTCAGGTGCTCAAGGTAGGAGCGTAACGACAGGCCCAGCGCGGTAATGATGGTAAACAGCGCGATGCCGTAGCCCAGCTGCATTTCACGGAACGCCAGGGCGATCAGCACCGGGGTAAAGGTACCCAGGGTTTGCAAGCCGATCAGGTTACGCAGCACCAGAATGACCAGCACGCCGATGGGGATCATCACCATGATCATGAAGGTCTGCTGGGTTTGCAGCGGCAGGCCGTACAGCGAGTACTCCAGGAAGTCGGCGTCGGTGTTTTCGTCGGTCAGCTTGGCCAGGCGAATGGCGTTCATCTGGCTGTTGTTGAGGCTGAAGCGCACCTGCAGCTTCTTGCCGCCTTCGATGCTCACCAGGTTTTCATCACCGGTCCACCACACCAGGCGGTCAGCCGGAAGGCCTTGCTCGCCGGTTTCCGGGCTGAAGTACAGCCAGTCGGTGCCATTGAAGCTGCGCAGCCACAGCTCCGGTGTTTGCGGCTGATCAGCCACCAGGCGAATGGTGTGTACGCGTTCCATCGGCACGTGGGCGATGGACAGCAGCAGCTCGATGGTTTTGGCTTTGTTGGTAGTCGACGGATCGCCGGCCAGCAGCAGTTTGACGTTGTCGTCGTTAACGTTGTTAACCCGCTTGATGGTCTCGCTGATAAACGTCTCGATATCTGCCGAGTGCTGGCGAATCGGCGCCATCAGGGCCTCGGCGGCAATCTTTTCGGCGCCTTCGACGGCAATGCTGTCGCGGAAGATCGGGCCTTTGGCCTTGGGTTTTTCGCCGCTGTAACGCTTGGTCAGTACCAGGCGGTAATAGAGGGTCTGGTTGCCACTGACGCGGCGGGCGGACCAGGTGACCTTACGGTTGCCGTCGACCCGGTTGATGCTCACCCCGTAGTTATTGGAGATAAAGCTCTCGTTGAGGCTCACATAGTCCTGGCTCAGTGGCGGCACGAACATCTGCACCTTCACCGGGTTTTTCGGCGTGGCCACGAACTCGACCTTGGCGTCGATGTTCCACAGATCATCGGTTTCATCCTCGGTAATCGGGATGCCCACGACGAAAATCTGGTAAGCCGTAATCAGAATGCCCAGGGTCACCAGAATGGCGATCAGGACTTTCAGATGCAGGGTAAGAGAGCGCATGTCGGGAACCTGTCCATTAATCAGTCTTGTCAGTGTCGCTGTACCACAGGTCCCCAGGCAGGGTGTGGTGCAGGTAATGGCATTGCGGTGGAGCTCACGTTCTTGAAGCTGTCTGTCGGCGAGTTGCCGGCCGGGTAGGCCGCTTAGCTGACAGGTTGTTTCTCGCTGCTGTCATCGGCCACGGCGCAACCAGGTTTGCCGGCGGCGTATTTGAGGCTGGGGTCGACCAGGGCGTCGAAGCGTTTCAGGGCTTCGGAGCCAATCAATAGTGGGTATTGGAAGGCACTACGGTCGGTGAGGTTCACTTCGATGGTGCGCAGGGCCTTGCCCATGCAGACCTTGAGCTCGATCACCGGGCGGGCGGTATAGGTTTTTTCTTCGTCCGGGTCGTAGTCACCGGCGCGGCGTTTGATTTTGCTGATACGTGCCAGCGGGCGTTCGATGGGGTGGGCGTGGGCATCGTCGATGGCCAGGTAAAAGCGCACCCAGGTTTCGCCATCACGCTTGAAGCGTTTGATATCGCGGGCACTCAGCGAGGCAGTCTTGGCGCCGGTGTCGAGCTTGGCGGCTACCTGCAGGTCGATGTCGGTGAGCTGGGCGTATTCATTCAGGCCGTACACACCCTTGTCCGCCGCCTGGCCAAGGGCCGGCAACAGCAGAAGCGATAACAGCAGGGCTAAGGGCTTGAGTGTCATAAGTCCTAAAACGGATCGTGGTAATTGCAGCGGGGCTCGTGGCAGGAGTGCCCGTATCAAGTCACTTAGTGTTAACAGCAAGGGCTTAGTTTCACCTAACGCCTGGCATGTGAGTCTAGCAGCCCGCGCGATGCGCTCCCGGGCCTAGGCGCCGCGCATTCTAACATGCAGATTTTCTGCGGCGACAGGCGGTTGGCCGGCTTTCTATTGGCCTGGGCGAGCGCGGGGTAGGGCGAATATCCGCAACGCGGATATCCGCCGATTCTCGGTGCGCGGTTAAACGACGGATATCGCCGGTGGCGATATCCGCCCTGCGGACTGTCGACAATGTTTGACTTAAATACGGGGTAGGGTTAGTTTTCTTCGAAATATTTAGTGATGTGTCGACACTATGCAGGACGCCCTCGAAACCCCGGTTGAAGCGCCCCTCGATTCCGAGACGCTGTCCGAGCACGTATTCCGGCGCATTCAGGCGGCCATCGTGCAGGGCGATATCGCCCCCGGCAGCAAGATCTCCGAGCCGGAACTGGCCCGTACCTACGGCATCAGCCGTGGCCCGCTGCGCGAGGCGATTCATCGTCTGGAAGGGCAGAAGCTGCTGGTGCGGGTTCCCCATGTGGGTGCCCGCGTCGTCTCGCTTAGCCATGCCGAGCTGATCGAACTCTACGAAATTCGCGAGTCGCTCGAAGGCATGGCTTGCCGCCTGGCCGCCGAGCGTATGAGCCAGACCGAGATCGATGAGCTGCGCAGCGTGCTCGAACTGCACGAGCGAGATGCCGCATTCCAGGCCGGCGTCGGCTATTACCAGCAAGAAGGCGATTTCGACTTCCACTACCGCATCATTCAAGGCAGCGGTAATAAAACCCTGGCGCAGATGCTCTGCGGCGAGCTGTACCAGTTGGTGCGCATGTACCGCCTGCAGTTCTCCGCCACGCCCAACCGCCCGCGCCATGCCTTCGCCGAACACCACCGCATTCTTGACGCAATTTCCGAACGGGATGGCGAACTGGCCGAGCTGTTGATGCGCCGCCATATCGCTGCCTCCAAACGCAATATCGAACGCCATTACACCGGCCAGGCCGGGCAGGCGGTTTCCAAATCCCCCAACGAGAGGTGAAGCATGAGTTCGAACACCCCAGGTCAACGTTTCCGCGCTGCCATTGCTGCCGAGTCGCCGCTGCAGGTTATCGGCGCCATTAACGCCAACCACGCCCTGTTGGCCAAGCGTGCCGGCTTCCAAGCCATTTACCTCTCGGGCGGCGGGGTGGCTGCCGGGTCCCTGGGCCTGCCGGATCTGGGTATCAATACTTTGGATGACGTGCTCACCGATGTGCGCCGTATCACCGACGTCTGCGACCTGCCGCTGCTGGTCGATATCGACACCGGTTTTGGCCCGAGCGCGTTCAACATCGAGCGCACCATCAAAAACCTGATCAAGGCCGGCGCCGCTGCTGCCCATATCGAAGACCAGGTAGGCGCCAAACGTTGTGGTCACCGTCCGGGCAAGGAAATCGTCTCCACCGAAGAAATGGCCGACCGGGTGAAAGCAGCGGCAGATGCGAAAACCGACGCCGATTTCTTCCTCATCGCCCGCACTGACGCCATCCAGGCTGAAGGCGTGGATGCAGCTATCGAGCGCTGCCTGCGTTACGTGGAGGCCGGCGCCGACGGCATTTTCGCCGAAGCCGCTTACGACCTGCCGACCTACAAGCGCTTTGTCGATGCCCTGGGTGTGCCGGTGCTGGCCAATATCACCGAGTTCGGCGCCACGCCGCTGTTTACCCGCGACGAGCTGGCTTCGGTCGGTGTCGCCATTCAGCTCTATCCGCTCTCAGCCTTCCGCGCTTCCAACAAGGCGGCGGAAAGTGTTTACACCTCGATTCGTCAGAACGGCCATCAGAAAGACGTCATCGAACTGATGCAAACCCGTGCTGAACTGTATGACCGCATCAACTACCACGCTTTCGAGCAGAAGCTCGACGCGTTGTTCGCTGCCAAGAAGTGATTCGCCACGCGCCGCATGACTGAAGGTGCGGCGTGTAGAAACAGAACAAGAAATCCAACCGGATCAGATGAGGAGATACCCGCGATGAGCGCAACCCCAGAGACGACCACGCCGGGCTTCAAACCCAAGAAATCGGTAGCCCTGAGCGGCACCGCTGCTGGCAACACGGCCCTGTGCACCGTCGGCCGCACCGGTAACGACCTGCATTACCGTGGCTACGATGTACTCGACTTCGCCAACCGCTGCGAATTCGAAGAAATCGCCCACCTGCTGGTGCACGGCAAGCTGCCTAACGTCGCCGAACTGGCCGGCTACAAGGCCAAGCTCAAAGCCCTGCGCGGCATTCCCGCGGCACTGAAAACCTCGCTGGAGCAACTGCCGCCGTCGGCACACCCGATGGATGTGATGCGTACTGCGGTGTCGGTACTGGGCTGCGTGTCGCCTGAGAAAGACGACCACAACCACCCCGGCGCCCGCGATATCGCCGACAAACTGATGGCCTCGCTGGGCTCGGCCTTGCTGTACTGGTACCACTTCAGCCACAACGGCAAACGCATCGACGTGGAAACCGACGATGACTCCATCGGCGGCCATTTCCTGCACCTGCTGCACGGCGAAAAGCCCCGGGAGTCTTGGGTACGTGCCATGCACACCTCGCTTAACCTGTATGCCGAACACGAGTTCAACGCCTCTACCTTTACCTCGCGGGTGATCGCCGGCACCGGCTCCGATATGCACTCGTGCATCGCTGGCGCCATTGGCGCGCTGCGCGGCCCGAAACACGGCGGCGCCAACGAGGTGGCGTTCGAGATTCAGAAACGCTACGACAACCCGGACGAAGCCGAAGCCGACATCCGTGCCCGCGTCGAGAAGAAAGAAGTAGTGATTGGTTTCGGTCACCCGGTGTATACCGTGGCCGACCCGCGCAACAAGGTGATCAAGGAAGTGGCGCGCGAGCTGTCCATCGAGCAGAGCAACACCAAGATGTTCGACATCGCCGAGCGCCTGGAAACCATCATGTGGGACATCAAGAAAATGTTCCCGAACCTGGATTGGTTCAGCGCCGTCAGCTACCACATGATGGGTGTGCCGACTGCCATGTTCACCCCGCTGTTTGTGATTGCTCGTACCTCGGGCTGGTCGTCCCACGTGATCGAGCAGCGTATCGACGGCAAGATCATTCGCCCGAGCGCCAACTACACAGGCCCTGAAGACCTGAAGTTCGTGCCGCTCAAGGATCGCCCATAACCATGAGCATCCAGATGAATAGCCAATACCGTAAAAACCTGCCGGGCAGCGTGCTCGACTACTTCGATACCCGCGAGGCGGTCGATGCTATCGAACCCGGCGCTTACGCCAAGCTGCCATACACCTCGCGTGTACTGGCCGAACAGTTGGTGCGCCGCTGCGACCCGGCGATGCTCACCGATTCGCTCAAGCAACTGATCGAACGCAAGCGCGACCTCGACTTTCCCTGGTACCCCGCGCGGGTGGTGTGCCACGACATTCTCGGGCAGACCGCACTGGTGGACCTTGCCGGCCTGCGAGATGCGATTGCCGATATGGGCGGCGACCCGGCCAAGGTCAACCCGGTGGTGCCGACGCAATTGATCGTCGACCACTCGCTGGCGGTGGAATTCGCCGGCTTCGACCCGGATGCGTTCGAGAAGAACCGCGCCATCGAAGACCGTCGCAACGAAGACCGTTTCCACTTTATCGAGTGGACCAAGACCGCGTTCAAGAACGTCGACGTGATTCCGGCCGGCAACGGCATCATGCACCAGATCAACCTGGAGAAAATGAGCCCGGTGATCCAGGCGCGCGATGGCGTGGCTTATCCCGATACGTGCGTCGGCACCGACAGCCATACCCCGCACGTGGATGCCCTGGGCGTGATCGCCATCGGCGTCGGCGGTCTGGAAGCGGAAACCGTGATGCTCGGCCGCGCCTCGATGATGCGTCTGCCGGATATCGTCGGCGTGCAACTGACCGGCAAGCGTCAGCCCGGCATCACTGCCACCGATATCGTGTTGGCCATCACCGAGTTTCTGCGCAAGGAGCGGGTGGTGGGTGCCTACGTCGAATTCTTCGGCGAGGGTGCGGATAGCCTGTCCATCGGCGACCGCGCGACCATCTCCAACATGTGCCCCGAATACGGCGCCACCGCCTCGATGTTTTATATCGATCAGCAAACTATCGACTACCTCAAGCTCACTGGCCGCGAGCCCGAGCAAGTGGCGTTGGTGGAGCAGTACGCCAAACTCACCGGCCTGTGGGCCGATGCGTTGGTGACGGCCGAATACGAGCGGGTGCTGACCTTTGATTTGTCCACCGTCGTGCGCAACATGGCCGGCCCGAGCAACCCGCACAAACGTTTGCCGACCTCGGCGTTGCAGGAGCGCGGGATTGCCGGTGAAGCGATGCTGGCAGCGAGTAAAGTGGAAGAGGCCGATGGCCTGCTGCCCGATGGCGCGGTGATCATCGCGGCCATCACCAGCTGCACCAACACCTCCAACCCGCGCAACGTTGTGGCTGCCGGTTTGGTGGCGAAGAAGGCCAACGCGTTGGGCCTGGTGCGCAAACCCTGGGTGAAAACCTCTTTTGCGCCGGGCTCGAAGGTCGCCAAATTGTATCTGGAAGAGGCCGGCCTGCTGACCGAGCTGGAGCAGCTGGGTTTTGGCATCGTGGCGTATGCGTGCACCACCTGTAACGGCATGTCCGGCGCGCTGGACCCGGTGATTCAGCAAGAAATCATCGACCGCGACCTGTATGCCACCGCCGTATTGTCGGGCAACCGCAACTTCGACGGCCGTATCCACCCGTACGCCAAGCAGGCCTTTCTGGCCTCGCCGCCGCTGGTGGTCGCCTATGCCATCGCCGGCACCGTGCGCTTCGATATCGAGCAGGACGTGCTGGGCCATGACCCGGCGGGCAACCCCATCACCCTCAAAGACCTGTGGCCAAGCGATGAAGAGATCGACGCCTTAGTGGCTTCGTCGGTAAAGCCCGAGCAGTTCAAGCAGATCTACATTCCGATGTTTGACCTGGGCACTTTCGCCGAGGCGGAAAGCCCGCTGTACGACTGGCGCCCGCAGTCCACCTATATTCGCCGCCCGCCATACTGGGAAGGCGCACTGGCCGGTGAACGCACCCTGACGGGCATGCGCCCGCTGGCGGTGCTGCCGGACAACATCACCACCGATCACCTGTCGCCCTCCAACGCCATTCTGTTGGACAGCGCCGCCGGTGAGTACCTGGCGAAAATGGGCCTGCCGGAAGAGGACTTCAACTCCTACGCCACTCATAGGGGTGACCATCTGACGGCGCAGCGCGCCACCTTCGCCAACCCGCAGTTGGTGAACGAAATGGCCGTGATCGATGGCCAGGTGAAGAAAGGTTCGCTCACGCGCCTGGAGCCCGAAGGCAAGGTGACGCGCATGTGGGAAGCCATCGAAACCTATATGGAGCGCAAGCAGCCGCTGATTATCGTGGCAGGCGCCGACTACGGTCAGGGGTCGTCCCGCGACTGGGCTGCCAAAGGCGTTCGTTTGGCCGGCGTGGAAGCGATTGCCGCCGAAGGCTTCGAGCGTATTCACCGTACCAACCTGGTGGGCATGGGCGTGTTGCCGTTGGAGTTCAAACCCGGCACCAACCGCTTGACCCTGGGCCTGGACGGCACCGAGGTGTACGACGTGATTGGCGAGCGCACCCCGCGTGCCACCTTGACGCTGGTGATTACCCGTAAAAACGGTGAACGCCTGGAAGTGCCGATGACGTGCCGGTTGGACACGGCCGAGGAAGTGTCGGTGTATGAGGCGGGCGGTGTGCTGCAGCGCTTTGCCAAGGACTTCCTGGAAGCGACAGTGGCGGTGTGAACCGTTTTTGATCTCGTAGGGGTGTGCTGCGCGCACCAAGCGATCTCCCAGTGATCGCTACGGTGCGCATAGCACACTCTACGGAACGGCGAATTTTTTCGGGACCTCGTTATGGCTAACGCACCGCAAATCAAAATCCCCGCCACCTACCTGCGTGGCGGTACCAGTAAAGGCGTGTTTTTCCGCCTGCAAGACCTGCCCGACAGCTGCCAGGTGCCGGGCGCAGCCCGTGACCGTCTGTTTATGCGGGTAATTGGCAGCCCGGATCCGTACTCGGCGCAAATCGATGGCATGGGCGGCGCGACGTCCAGTACCAGCAAATGCGTGATCCTGAGTAAAAGCACCCAGCCCGACCACGACGTCGACTATCTATATGGCCAGGTCTCCATCGACAAAGCCTTTGTCGACTGGAGCGGCAACTGCGGCAACCTGTCTACTGGTGCGGGTGCCTTTGCGTTGCACGCTGGGTTGGTCGACCCGGCACGGATTCCCGAGAACGGCGTGTGCGTGGTGCGTATCTGGCAAGCCAATATCCAGAAAACCATCATCGCTCACGTGCCGGTCTTCAATGGCCAGGTGCAGGAAACCGGCGATTTCGAGTTGGACGGGGTGACCTTCCCGGCAGCGGAGATCGTGCTGGAGTTTCTCGACCCCTCGGATGACGGCGAGGAGGGCGGCTCGATGTTCCCTACCGGCAACCTTGTCGACGACCTCGAAGTACCCGGCGTGGGCACCTTCAAGGCCACGATGATTACCGCGGGTATTCCCACTGTGTTCGTCAATGCCGAGGAGATTGGCTACAAAGGCACTGAACTTCGCGAAGACATCAATAGCGATGCCAAAGCCTTGGCGCGTTTCGAGGCGATTCGGGTGGCCGGCGCGTTGCGCATGGGCTTGATCAAATCGCCTGAAGAGGCGCTGACCCGTCAGCACACGCCGAAGGTCGCGTTTGTGACCAAGGCGCAAGACTACACAGCGTCCAGCGGCAAGACTGTGCAGGCAGGCGATGTCGATTTGCTGGTGCGCGCGCTGTCGATGGGCAAGTTGCACCACGCGATGATGGGCACGGCAGCGGTGGCCATTGGTACGGCAGCGGCGATTCCCGGTACGCTGGTCAACCTGGCTGCCGGTGGCGGCGAGCGCACGGCAGTGCGGTTCGGACACCCGTCCGGCACCCTGCGCGTTGGCGCCGAGGCGGTGCAGGTGGAGGGCGAGTGGGTGGTGAAGAAAGCGATTATGAGCCGCAGTGCGCGCATTCTTATGGAAGGCTGGGTGCGGGTGCCTGGGGATAGTTTTTAAAGCGGGTAGATTGTGCAACGTTCTTCGCCAGCAAGCTGGCTCCTACGTAGGAGCCAGCTTGCTGGCGAATGGTTAAAACGTTAATGGTGGGTCGTGCTCAGCAACACCCCACTGGCGCCCATAAAAAACGCACCGGTGGTTTTGTTCAGGCGCTGGGCGCCGGTAGGGGTCTTGATCAGCCGGCGAATCTGCCGGCCGAACAGGCCGTACACCATGGAGGCAAAGAACTCTGCCAACAGGTACGTGCCGCCTAGGTACACAAATTGTTCGGTGGTGGGCAACTCGGGTTTGATGAACTGCGGGAAGATGGCCGCAAACAGCAAAATGGCTTTCGGATTGCTGATACCTACAAGGAACTCTTGCAGCATCAGTTTGGTCACACTCCTGTTCGCTGGCGCGCTGTCTGCTACGCTGCTTTCAGCCAGATCCAGGCCACTGAATTCCCGGCTGCGCCAGGTGCGGATGCCGAGATAGAGCAGGTAGGCGGCGCCGATCCACTTGAGGGTGGTAAACGCGGTTTCGGAGGCCAGCAACATAGCCCCCAGGCCGACGGCGGAAATGGTCAGGAAGATGGCATAGGAAACAGCCCGACCCACGGTGGCGGCAACCGCAGTGCCGACACCATGACGGATGCCGTTGCTCAGCGCGCAAAAGTTGTTAGGCCCTGGCGTCAGGGCGATAAACACGGCGATTGGCGCGAACAACAAGCAGTCCATCAGGGTCATGAAGGCGTACCTTTAACGGGGCGGGGTTATTTCAGGCGCCGCTCAACGCCTTTTTCCACGAGGATCTTGGCGGAGATTTCTTCCACCGAGAAATGGGTGGAGTTGATGTACGGAATGTTTTCCCGACGCAGCAGTTGTTCGACTTCACGCACTTCGAACTCGCACTGGGCAAAACTGGCGTAGCGGCTGTTGGGCTTGCGTTCGTTGCGAATGGCGGTCAAACGGTCGGGGTCGATGGTGAGGCCGAAGAGTTTGTCTTTGTACTGCTTGAGCGCATTGGGTAGTTGCAGGCGCTCCATGTCTTCTTCGGTCAACGGATAGTTGGCCGCACGAATGCCATATTGCAGTGCCATATAGAGGCAAGTGGGGGTTTTACCGCAGCGCGACACGCCGACCAGAATCAGATCGGCCTTGTCGTAGTAATGCGTGCGGGCGCCATCGTCGTTATCGAGGGCAAAGTTAACGGCCTCGATACGCTCCATGTAGTTGGAGTTGTGACTGATGGAATGGGACTTGCCGACGGAATAGGAAGAGTGCGAGGTCAGCTCCTGTTCCAGCGGGGCAAGAAAGGTCGAGAAGATGTCGATCATGAAGCCATCGGACTTGGCCAGAATGTCACGGATATCCTGGTTGACGATGGTGTCGAAAATGATCGGCCGCACACCGTCTTTCTCAGCCGCATTGTTGATTTGCTGTACCATCGCCCGCGCTTTTTCCACGGTGTCGATGTAGGGGCGCGTGAGCTTGTGGAATGTGATGTTCTCGAACTGCGCCAGCAGGCTTTGGCCAAGCGTTTCGGCCGTGATGCCGGTGCCGTCGGAGATGAAGAAAGCGGTTCGTTTCATTTGCACCGAGGGCCTTAAGCTAAGGATGATTCTTGGCTATCATAGGCCCCCTTTTGATCGAAGCCATGCCGGTTGGCATTGTTACTTATTTTCCAGGGCCAGGCCACCGTCACACTTGAGCAGCACCGTGTGAGAGTAAATAGGGTCTGAGCTAGTCCAACACCGTTAGTGGAGAGATCACCTTGGCTGAATACGTAGTTTCCCTCGATAAGCTCGGCGTCCATGATGTGGAGCACGTAGGGGGCAAGAACGCATCCCTCGGCGAAATGATCAGTAACCTCGCAGGCGCTGGCGTCTCGGTCCCCGGTGGTTTTGCTACCACCGCTCAAGCCTACCGTGACTTTCTTGAACTGAGCGGCCTCAACGCGCAAATCCACGCCGCGCTCGACGCGCTGGATGTCGATGACGTCAACGCATTGGCCAAGACCGGTGCCCAGATCCGTCAATGGATCATGGAAGCCGAGTTCCCCGAGCGCCTCAACACCGAAATCCGCACCGCCTTCGCCGCCATGGCCAATGGCAACGAGAACATGGCCGTTGCCGTCCGTTCCTCGGCGACCGCTGAAGACCTTCCAGACGCCTCCTTCGCTGGCCAGCAGGAAACCTTCCTGAACATCCGCGGCGTGGAAAACGTTATTCGTGCGGCCAAGGAAGTATTCGCCTCGCTGTTCAACGACCGCGCGATTTCCTACCGCGTGCACCAGGGTTTCGACCACAAGCTGGTGGCCCTGTCGGCCGGTGTGCAGCGCATGGTGCGTTCGGAAACCGGTACCGCTGGCGTGTTGTTCACCCTGGATACCGAATCGGGCTTCCGTGACGTGGTGTTTATCACCGGCGCTTACGGCCTGGGCGAAACCGTGGTGCAAGGCGCGGTTAACCCGGACGAGTTCTACGTTCACAAGAAAACCCTGGAAGAAGGCCGCCCGGCGATCCTGCGTCGTAACCTGGGCAGCAAAGCCATCAAGATGATCTACGGCGACGAAGCCAAGGCCGGCAAGTCGGTGAAAACCGTCGACGTCGACCGTGCCGACCGCGCCCGTTTCTGCCTCAGCGATGCCGAAGTGACCGAACTCGCCAAGCAAGCGCTGATCATTGAAAAACACTACGGCCGCCCGATGGACATCGAGTGGGCCAAAGACGGTGACGACGGCCAGCTGTACATCGTGCAGGCGCGTCCGGAAACCGTTAAGAGCCGCGTCAGCGCCAACGTCATGGAACGCTACTTGCTGAAGGAAACCGGCACGGTGCTGGTGGAAGGTCGTGCCATTGGCCAGAAGATCGGCGCCGGTAAAGTGCGCGTGATCAACGACGTGTCCGAGATGGACAAGGTTCAGCCAGGCGATGTGTTGGTATCCGACATGACCGACCCGGACTGGGAACCGGTAATGAAGCGCGCCAGCGCCATCGTCACCAACCGCGGCGGTCGTACTTGCCACGCGGCGATCATCGCTCGTGAACTGGGTATTCCGGCAGTCGTCGGTTGCGGCGACGCCACTCAGGTGCTGGTCGACGGCCAGGGCGTGACTGTTTCCTGTGCCGAAGGCGATACCGGTTTCATCTTCGAAGGCGAGCTGGGCTTTGATGTACGCACCAACTCCGTTGATGCCATGCCCGAGCTGCCGTTCAAGATCATGATGAACGTCGGCAACCCCGACCGCGCGTTCGACTTCGCCCAGTTGCCCAACGCCGGTGTCGGCCTGGCGCGTCTGGAGTTCATCATCAACCGCATGATCGGCGTGCACCCCAAGGCGCTGCTGAACTACGCCGGGCTGCCGGCCGAGATCAAAGACAGCGTCGACAAGCGCATCGCCGGTTACGACGATCCGGTCGGCTTTTATGTCGAGAAGCTGGTCGAGGGCATCAGCACCCTGGCCGCCGCGTTCTGGCCGAAGAAAGTCATCGTGCGTCTGTCGGACTTCAAGTCCAACGAATACGCCAACCTTATCGGCGGCAAGCTGTACGAGCCGGAGGAAGAGAACCCGATGCTGGGCTTCCGCGGTGCCTCGCGTTACATCAGCGAGTCGTTCCGTGATTGCTTCGAACTGGAATGCCGTGCACTAAAGAAAGTGCGCAACGAGATGGGCCTGACCAACGTCGAAATCATGGTGCCGTTCGTGCGCACCCTGGGCGAAGCGAGCCAGGTTATCGACCTGCTGGCGGCCAACGGCCTGTCCCGTGGCAAAGACGGCCTGCGCATCATCATGATGTGCGAGCTGCCTTCCAACGCCATTCTCGCGGACGAGTTCCTCGAGTACTTTGACGGGTTCTCCATCGGCTCCAACGACCTGACTCAGCTGACCTTGGGCCTGGACCGCGACTCCGGCATCATCGCGCACCTGTTCGATGAACGTAATCCGGCGGTCAAGAAGCTGTTGTCCAATGCCATTCAGGCCTGTAACAAGGCTGGCAAGTACATCGGCATCTGCGGTCAGGGTCCTTCGGACCACCCGGACCTGGCCAAGTGGCTAATGGAACAGGGCATCGAAAGCGTCTCGTTGAACCCGGACTCCGTACTGGAAACCTGGCTGTTCCTGGCTGAAGGCCAACAAGCCTGAGGTCCGTTGGGCTTACTTCGTTAAGCCCGACAAAAACACCAAAGAAGGGCGGGTCGATTCCCGCCCTTTTTTCTGCAAGTTTTTTCTGTCAGTCGATCCGCATGCAAAGTAGCAGTGAACTGTTTCCCGTAGCCTTGATGAGTGCCGAGTTTCGCGGCGACCTCAGCGAGGACGTCTATCGCCTCAAACCCTCCAATAGTCCCGATTTCAGCGTGGAACTGGCTCTGACCCGTCTGGGCATGGCCAACCATGGTGAAGACCGCGGCGTGCCGGTGATCCTTATCCCCGGCAGTTTTTCCAATCGGCGCTTCTGGTACTCGCCCAAATGCATCGGCCTGGGGCCGTACCTGGCGCGCGCCGGTTTTGACGTGTGGATCGCCGAAATGCGCGGTCACGGCTTGTCGCCGCGTAACCTCGACTACCGCAACAACACAGTGGCTGATTACGCCCGCTATGACTTGCCGGCCATCGCCGCTTTTGTGCGCGAGCAGACCGGCCAGGCGCCGCACTGGATTGGCCATTCGCTCGGCGGCATTACCCTGGCCGGCGCGCTCGGCGGGCATTACCTGCGCGAAGACGATGTGGCCTCGGTGGCGTTGTTCGGCAGTCAGATCAGCCGCGTGTACTGGCCGCTGAAAGTGCCGCCGGTGGAGTGGGGCGCACGCCTGTTGCTCAAGGGCGTTTCGGTGATTTCCGGCTCACGCCTCAAGCGCGGCCCCGAAGACGAACCGATTGGTTTGATCCGCGAGAGCCTGCGCTGGCATGGCCTGTTCGGTCGTTTCGGCGAAGGCAAGAAAAACGATTGGTGGAAAGGGCTGGCCGAGGTGAACGTACCCGTTCTCGCCGTGGGCGCCGATGGCGACCTTCAGGACCCCGCCTGGGGCTGCCGCAAATTGCTGGAGCAGTTCGGCTCCGAGCGCCGGCGCTTTCTTTGCCTGGGCAAGAAGCAGGGGTTTAGCGACGACTTCGGCCATGTCGAGATGCTGGTCAGCAAGCCCGCGCAAGAGGAAGTCTGGCCGCTGACCGAGCACTGGTTGCGCCACCTGAGCCTGCCGGCGGCGTTGGAACCGGCAGCGCAGACCGTGCCGGACGTTTCATCAGCACAGTGACACGGCTAAGATGTCGCCGTATTGAACGTTGATCGAGCGGTTTTCATAACCTTTCAAGGAGTTTTGCCATGCAATACGTCACTCCCGATTTGTGCGACGCCTACCCTGAACTGGTGCAGGTAGTCGAACCAATGTTCAGCAACTTTGGCGGCCGCGATTCGTTTGGCGGTGAGATCGTCACCATCAAATGCTTCGAGGACAACTCGCTGGTCAAAGAGCAGGTTGACCTGCCCGGCAAAGGCAAGGTGCTGGTGGTGGACGCGGGCGGCTCGCTACGCCGTGCGGTGCTTGGCGACATGCTGGCCGAGAAAGCCGCCAAAAATGGCTGGGAAGGGTTGGTGATCTACGGTTGCATCCGTGACGTGGACGTTATTGCGCAAACCGAGTTGGGCGTACAGGCCCTGGCCAGCCACCCGATGAAAACCGAAAAGCGCGGTATCGGCGACCTTAACGTAGCGGTGACCTTCGGTGGCGTAACCTTCCGCCCGGGCGAGTTCGTGTATGCCGACAACAACGGCATCATCATTTCGCCGCAAGCCTTGAAGATGCCGGCTTAAGGCTCGAAACCCGGTGAAAGCCGGGTTTTTTGTTAAGGGATAGGGAATGCACGAAGAAGACAACGCGCAGTGGGGCCTGGTCCACGCCTATGTGTTGGACGGCGAGGGCGGTGCGCGCTCGGTTACCCGTCAGCAAATCGATGAGTGTGCGCTGCAACCGCAGGAAAGCCTGTGGCTTCACTGGGACCGTGGTCATCCGCAAACCCATGCCTGGCTGCGTGATGGCAGCGGCTTGAACGAATTCAGCTGCGACCTGCTGCTGGAAGAGAACACCCGCCCGCGTTTGTTGCCGCTGCCCAATGAAGAGCTGCTGTTGTTTCTTCGTGGCGTGAACCTTAATCCGGGCGCCGAGCCGGAAGACATGGTGTCGGTGCGTATCTTTGCCGCTGCCCAGCGGGTGATTTCGCTGCGCCTGCGGCCGCTTCACGCCACCGAAGACCTGATCGCCGAGCTGGAAGCAGGGAAGGGGCCGAAAACTGCGTCTGAACTGATGCTGTATCTGGCTCAGCATATGACCGGCAAGGTGGATGCATTGGTGAGCGACTTGTCTGATCTGGTCGATGCACAGGAAGAGCAGGCCGATGCCGATGAGCGCTTTACGCCCGAGCATGGGCAGATGCTGCATATCCGCCGTCGCGCTGCCGGCTTGCGGCGGTTTCTGGCGCCACAGCGCGATATTTTCGGGCTGCTCACACGAAGTAAGCTCTCGTGGTTTGCCGATGACGATGCCGACTACTGGAATGAGCTGAATAACCGCCTGACCCGTTACCTGGAAGAGCTTGAGCTGATTCGCGAGCGGGTCGGGCTGGTGCTGGAAACCGAAAGCCGGCGCATGAGCGAGCGAATGAACCGCACCATGTATCGCTTCGGCATCGTTACCGGTATTTTTCTGCCGATGAGCTTTCTGACCGGGCTGCTGGGCATCAATGTCGGCGGTATTCCGGGCTCTGAAAGCCCCTACGGGTTCATGGTGGCGTGTCTGCTTATGGCAGGCGTCGCGCTGGGACAATGGTGGCTTTTTCGTCGATTGCGTTGGGTTTGATGTGACTTGGCAAAAATACGCCGCGTCTAGCCCTGAGAAATCCTGAGGTGCGCATGCACGATCCATTCGAACAATCCCTGCGAGACTTGCTCAAGTCGTCGGCCACCAGCCACGACGATGACGCCACCCTGGGCCGCGTACTGAAAACCGCCAACCGGCAGGTGGGCGCCGGCGATCTCTTCGGCTTGATGGGGCGCTGCGTCGAAGCGCTGATGATCGCCATCAATAACGGCTCCGACCACGTAACGCCGGTATCTCGCCGCACCTCTTCCGCTCGTACGACCAATAAGGCTGACTGAACATGGAACTCGATCTCTGGACCCAAAGCCTGAAAGAGGCAATGGCTGCGCTGTGGACCAAGGTTGCAGTGTTCATCCCTAACCTGTTTGTGGCGCTGATTCTGGTTCTGCTGGGTTTTGTCGTAGCCAAGCTGCTCGATACCCTGTTGTCGAAGTTGCTCGGCAAGGTTGGCCTGGATCGTCTGATGGCGGGCACGGGCCTGACCAAATTGATCGCCCGTGCGGGTATTCAGGTGCCGGTCTCGGCGCTGATTGGCAAGATCGTCTATTGGTTTGTGCTGCTGGTATTTCTGGTATCAGCGGCCGAATCGCTGGGCCTGCAGCGCGTTTCTGCCACCCTTGATGTGCTGGCACTGTACCTGCCGAAAGTATTCGGTGCCGCCATGGTGCTGGTGATTGGCGTGCTGCTGGCCCAACTGGTCAGCGGCCTGGTGCGCAGCGCAGCCGACGGCGTTGGTCTGGATTACGCCAACGGCTTGGGCCGCATCGCACAGGGCCTGGTGATCATTCTCAGTATCTCGGTTGCCATCGGCCAACTGGAAGTCAAAACCGACCTGCTCAACAACGTGATTGCCATTGTGCTGATCTCCGTTGGCCTGGCGGTAGCGTTGGCGCTGGGCCTTGGCAGTCGCGACATTGCCGCCCAGATTCTTGCCGGAATCTATGTGCGCGAGCTGTATGAAGTTGGGCAGCAACTGAAAGTGGGCGACGTCGAAGGGCAGATCGAAGAAATCGGCACCGTGAAAACGACCCTGCTGACCGATGAGGGCGAGCTGGTTTCGCTGTCCAACCGCGAGATTCTCGAGCAACGGGTGAGCAGCCGCTAACACGCCAATCCCTGCTAATGTATGCCGCCATCTTGGACTGCCTGAGGTTCAGGGTTTTGGCGGCTATTCACCAGACTGCCGGCCCGACTCGTTTTGAATAAAGCTCAATCGTTATCTTCCCGTTATGACCCCCGCGAGCTCTCGGATGAAGAGCTGGTGGCGCGTGCGCATGTGGAGTTGTTCCACATAACGCGGGCATATGAGGAGCTAATGCGGCGTTACCAGCGAACCTTGTTTAACGTATGTGCGCGTTATCTTGGAAACGACCGAGACGCCGACGACGTCTGTCAAGAAGTAATGTTAAAAGTTTTATATGGCTTGAAGAATTTCGAAGGCAAGTCAAAGTTCAAGACTTGGCTTTACAGCATTACCTACAACGAATGCATTACCCAATACCGCAAAGAACGTCGGAAAAGACGTCTGTTGGATGCGCTTAGTTTGGATCCTTTGGAGGAGGCTTCCGAAGAAAAGACCCCTGTAGCCCAGGAACCTGGCGGTCTTGATCGGTGGCTGGTGCATGTGAACCCGATTGATCGGGAGATTCTGGTGCTGCGATTTGTCGCAGAACTGGAGTTTCAGGAGATCGCCGACATCATGCACATGGGGCTGAGTGCAACCAAGATGCGATATAAACGGGCGCTTGATCGTTTGCGGGAAAAATTTTCGGGAGTTGCCGAAACTTAGTTGGGTGAAATACCTCTAACCGACCAGGTGATTCCTGATAGAATCACCGCTTGAGTTGTCTTGCGTTTGTCAGACAACTTACTGACCACCAAGATAGGGATTTACGGATGAAATTTAAAAACACCTTAGGCGTTGTTATCGGCTCGCTGATCGCTGCTTCCTCTCTTCAGGCGTTGGCCCAAGGCCAAGGTGCAGTAGAAGTCGAAGGCTTCGCCAAGAAAGAAATGTTCGACAGCGCTCGTGATTTCAAAAACAACGGCAACCTGTTCGGCGGTTCGGTTGGCTACTTCCTGACCGACGACGTTGAACTGCGTCTGGGTTACGACGAAGTCCACAACGCTCGTAGCGATGACGGCCGTAACATCAAAGGCTCGAACACCGCTCTGGACGCGCTGTACCACTTCAACGCTCCAGGCGACGTAGTTCGTCCGTACGTTTCCGCCGGTTTCTCGGACCAGAGCATTGGTCAGAACGGCAGCGGCGGCCGTAACGGCTCCACTTTCGCCAACGTTGGCGGCGGTGCCAAGGTTTACTTCACCGAAAACTTCTACGCCCGTGCTGGTGTTGAAGCCCAATACAACATCGACCAAGGCGACACCGAGTGGGCGCCAAGCGTTGGTATCGGCGTTAACTTCGGCGGCGGCAAAAAAGCTGCTGAGCCTGTAGCTGCAGCTGCTGCTCCAGAAGTTTGCTCCGACAGCGACAACGACGGCGTTTGCGATAACGTCGACAAGTGCCCAGGCACCGCTGCCAACGTAACTGTTGACGCTGACGGCTGCCCAGCTGTTGCTGAAGTAGTTCGCGTTGAACTGGACGTGAAATTCGACTTCGACAAATCGAAAGTCAAAGAAGAAAGCTATGGCGATATCAAAAACCTGGCTGACTTCATGAAGCAGTACCCAGCGACTTCCACCACTGTTGAAGGTCACACCGACTCCGTTGGTACTGACGCTTACAACCAAAAACTGTCCGAGCGTCGTGCTAACGCCGTTCGTGAAGTTCTGGTTAACCAGTACGGTGTAGGTGGCGAGCGTGTTAACGCTGTTGGCTACGGCGAGTCCAAGCCGGTTGCGGATAACGCTACCGAAGCTGGCCGCGCTGTAAACCGTCGCGTAGAAGCTGAAGTAGAAGCCCAAGCTAAGTAATTAGCGCGGTGTTTCAGAAAAGCCCGGCTTAGGTCGGGCTTTTCTTTGCCTGGAATAAAGTTTTGTCTGAAGTCGCCCATGTATGATTCGGGCCTGTCTTGAATTAATCGGGAGCATTTGCAGGTGTCGAGAATTCGATCGTTACTGCTGGCTGGCGGTATGTTGCTGCTCGTAGCTGGTTGTTCTTCGCAGGTTGTAGTCGCGCCCGAAGTGCGCGCCTTGCCGGAGCGTGTCGAGTTGAACGGCGTGCCGTTTTTTGCAGAGACAGCCTTCGAGGGGGCGCCGGGGGCGGTGGCGGTGATGTTGTCCCAGCAGGATGTGGTGACTACGCCGGGCCTGGTTGCCAAAAAAATGCGTCTGCCAGGTCAGGAGGCGCTGATCGAGAAGAACCTCACTCGTCTGGTTAACGAACATGGTCTGCTGGTTTATCCGCTACCTTCGCGATTGGCGGATGTGTTAGAGCAGGTCTCGGCGGGTTACCCCGTGTTGGTCCGGCTGGATGATGGCAGCCTTGTATCGTCGCCCCACTACGCAGTCGTCGTGGGTTACGACCGGGTGAAGCAGCGTTTGCTGCTGCGATCGGGGATGAATCGCCGTCTGATTATGACCTTCAAGGATTTCCAGTCGGCGTGGGACGCGCTAGGCAATTGGGCCGTTCTGATTCAGGCGCCAGCGCAACTGCCGTCGAACGTTGATCGGCAACGCTGGTTAAGCGCTGTTGCGCAGCTCGAGCAGGCTGGCCAGACACTGGCTGCCAGCAATGCTAGAGAAGCGCTTGAGCGCGGCACACATTATTAGCTGCAAATAAAAACGGCGCCCTGGAGGCGCCGTTTTCATGTTTGCGTTGGGCGTTAGAAGCCTAGCTTGTCGCGCAGGCTGTAATACCAGGCGCCCATGGCGGTGAAGGGCACGCGCATCAGGTGGCCGCCAGGGAACGGGTAGTGCGGCAAGCCAGCAAATGCATCGAAACGTTCAGCTTGGCCACGCAGGGATTCGGCCAGAATCTTACCCGCCAAGTGGGTGTAGGTAACGCCGTGGCCGCTGCACCCTTGCGAGTAGTAGATGTTGTCGCCAAGCCGGCCAACCTGAGGGAGGCGAGACAGGGTCAGAAGGAAGTTACCGGTCCACGCGTAGTCGATCTTCACGTTTTTCAGCTGCGGGAAGGTTTTCACCAGCTTTGGACGAATAATGGCTTCGATGTTGGCCGGGTCCCGGGCGCCGTATACAACGCCGCCGCCGAAAATCAGGCGCTTGTCGCCACTGAGGCGGTAGTAGTCGAGCAGATAGTTGCAGTCTTCCACGCAGTAGTCTTGTGGCAGCAGGCTGGCGGCGACTTCATCGCTCAGCGGTTCGGTAGTGATCACCTGAGTGCCGCATGGCATCGACTTGGCCGCCAGCTCTGGAATCAGATTGCCCAGATAAGCATTGCCCGCGACGACCACAAACTTGGCTTTCACCCGGCCTTGCGGCGTGTGTACTACAGGATTGGCGCCGCGCTCGATGCGAGTAGCGGGAGTTTGTTCGTAGATAATGCCACCCATGGACTCGACAGCTGCGGCTTCGCCCAGTGCAAGGTTCAATGGATGAATATGGCCGCCACTCATGTCGAGCATGCCGCCGATGTAGTTCTCGGTGTTGACCACTTCGCGGATGCGCTTGCTGTCCATCAACTCAAGTTGGGTATGGCCATAGCGCTCCCAGAGCTTCTTTTGCGACTCCAGGTGGCCCATCTGCTTTTTGGTGATGGCGGCGAATACGCCGCCATCCTTCAGGTCGCACTGAATATTGTAGGTGGCGATGCGCTCGCGAATGATGCGACCGCCCTCAAATGCCATTTGGCCAAGCAGCTGTGCTTGCTTCGGGCCAACGGTGCGCTCGATGACGTCGATATCGCGGCTATAGCTATTTACGATCTGGCCGCCGTTACGGCCGGATGCGCCGAAGCCGACCTTGGCTGCTTCGACGATGGTGACCTTGAAGCCGTTTTCCAGCAGGAAGAGAGCGGTGGAAAGGCCGGTGTAACCAGCACCCACAACACAGACATCGGTTTCTACGTCGCCGACCAATTCGGGTCTGGCGGGAACGGCATTAGCCGACGCGGCGTAGTAAGACTGCGGATAAGGAGTGTGTGCCATCTTGCAACCTCTGTTTTATATTTTTTACGAATTGGCCGATGCTACCTGAGTTAAAAATGCCCGGCTAGCCTCCGTGCAAAATATAAAACGCCGCATTGAACAGTAAAAAATACGTTTATTCAGGTAGTTAGCGAGAAAAGAGTTGACTCTTTTAACTGCCTCCGTAGAATGCGCCTCCATTGCAGGCACGTAGCTCAGTTGGTTAGAGCACCACCTTGACATGGTGGGGGTCGTTGGTTCGAGTCCAATCGTGCCTACCAAATTTAAAGGGTCACTTCGGTGGCCCTTTTTTATTGGGCGCTTGTCAGGGCTACGGCTTTCTGAAAGCATCCATGGTCCAAAAAAATCCCCAGTGACTGCGGTTCGGTTCAGGTTGGCCTTTGGGCTCCTGCCACTGTGAGGCGGGTACACCGCCGGATCGCGTACTGGCTCATCCCAACCCATGTGACCTTTGGTAGGGGTCACCACTAGGAGAGGAAGCGCCATGCCTGTTATTACTCTTCCCGACGGCAGTCAGCGTTCGTTCGATCATCCGGTTTCCGTAGCCGAGGTGGCTCAATCCATTGGCGCCGGTCTGGCCAAGGCCACTGTGGCCGGCAAGGTCAACGGTACCCTAGTAGATGCCTGCGATCTCATCAGCAGCGACGCCACCTTGCAGATCATTACGCCTAAGGATCAAGAGGGGCTGGAGATTATCCGTCACTCTTGCGCGCACTTGGTGGGGCATGCGGTCAAACAGCTGTATCCGACTGCGCGGATGGTGATCGGTCCGGTCATCGAAGAAGGCTTCTATTACGACATCGCCTACGAGCGCCCCTTCACGCTGGACGACCTGTCGGCGATTGAAGCGCGTATGCACCAACTGATCGAGACCGAGTACGACGTGGTCAAGAAGATGACTCCGCGTGCCGAAGTCATCGCTGAATTTTCCGCTCGTGGCGAGGAGTACAAACTGCGTCTGGTTGAGGACATGCCTGATACCCAGGAAATGGGCCTCTACTATCACCAGGAATACCTCGACATGTGCCGCGGTCCGCACGTGCCGAATACTCGCTTCCTCAAAGCCTTCAAGCTCACCAAGTTGTCCGGTGCCTACTGGCGTGGCGATGCCAAGAACGAGCAATTGCAGCGCGTCTACGGCACCGCCTGGGCAGATAAAAAGCAATTGGCCGCCTATGTGCAGCGCATCGAGGAGGCCGAGAAGCGCGATCACCGTAAAATCGGTAAGCGTCTGAATCTGTTCCACACCCAGGAAGAAGCGCCTGGCATGGTGTTCTGGCATCCCAACGGTTGGACTCTGTATCAGGTGCTTGAGCAGTACATGCGCCAGGTTCAGCGTGAAAACGGCTATCTCGAAATCAAGACGCCGCAAGTGGTCGATCGTAGCCTATGGGAAAAATCCGGGCACTGGGCTAACTACGCCGAAAACATGTTTACCACTGAGTCGGAAAGCCGCGATTACGCGATCAAGCCTATGAACTGCCCATGCCACGTGCAGGTGTTCAATCAGGGCCTGAAAAGCTACCGCGAGCTGCCGATGCGTCTGGCCGAGTTCGGGGCTTGCCACCGTAACGAGCCGTCGGGTGCGCTGCACGGCATCATGCGGGTCCGCGCGTTCACTCAGGACGATGCCCACATTTTCTGCACCGAAGAGCAAATGCAGGCAGAGTCGGCGGCGTTTATCAAGTTGACGCTGGATGTGTACGCAGACTTCGGCTTTACCGATATTCAGCTCAAGCTGTCGACTCGTCCGGAAAAACGTGTGGGCTCCGATGAATTGTGGGATCGCGCCGAGGCGGCTCTGGCATCTGCGCTGGATAGTGCTGGCCTACCGTACGATCTGCAGCCGGGCGAAGGCGCATTTTACGGTCCTAAGATCGAATTCTCGCTGAAGGATTGCCTGGGGCGCGTATGGCAGTGTGGTACTCTGCAGCTCGATTTCAACCTGCCAGTTCGTCTGGGGGCGGAATTCGTCAGCGAAGATAACAGTCGTAAACACCCCGTAATGCTGCATCGCGCGATCCTCGGGTCGTTCGAACGCTTTATCGGCATGCTGATCGAGCATTACGAAGGTGCATTCCCAGCTTGGTTGTCGCCAACCCAAGCGGTGATTTTGAATATCACCGATAAACAGGCTGATTTTGCGCTTGAAGTTGAAAAAAGCCTCAATCAAAGCGGGTTCCGTGCCAAGTCTGACTTGAGAAACGAAAAAATCGGCTTTAAAATCCGCGAGCATACTTTGCTCAAGGTTCCGTATCTCCTGGTTATCGGGGATCGGGAAGTTGAAACGCAAACTGTCGCTGTGCGTACGCGAGAAGGTGCTGACCTTGGCTCCATGCCAGTCGCCGAATTCGCAGAGTTTCTCACGCAAGCGGTTTCCCGGCGTGGTCGCCAAGATTCGGAGTAATTATTATTAAGCGTGAAATGAGACAAGATAAACGAGCTGCACCGAAAGCCCCGATCAACGAGAATATCTCGGCACGCGAGGTTCGGTTAATTGGCGCTGACGGCGAGCAAATTGGCATCGTCTCGATTGATGAAGCGCTTAGAATCGCTGAAGAATCCAAGCTGGACCTGGTAGAAATTTCCGCTGATGCGGTTCCACCGGTCTGCCGCGTAATGGATTACGGCAAGTCTATCTTCGAAAAGAAGAAGCAGATTGCTGCAGCGAAAAAGAACCAGAAACAGGTTCAGGTTAAAGAAATCAAGTTTCGTCCAGGGACGGAAGAAGGGGATTACCAGGTAAAACTACGCAACCTGGTACGTTTCCTTAGTGATGGGGACAGGGCCAAGGTTTCCTTGCGATTCCGCGGCCGTGAGATGGCGCATCAGGAGCTGGGCATGGAGTTGTTGAAGCGGGTTGAAGGTGACCTTGCTGAATACGGCACCGTTGAACAGCACCCGAAGATGGAAGGACGCCAACTTATCATGGTCATCGCCCCCAAAAAGAAGAAATAACCACCAGGGCACGGCAGGCCTTGCGGTTATGTTTATCAACTGAATGCGGAGTATCCGAACATGCCAAAAATGAAAACCAAAAGCGGTGCAGCTAAACGTTTCTTGAAAACCGCTACTGGTTTCAAGCACAAGCACGCTTTCAAGAGCCACATCCTGACCAAAATGTCGACCAAGCGTAAGCGTCATCTGCGCGGCAGCACCATGGTGCATCCGTCTGACGTGGCAAAGGTCGCGCGCATGCTGCGCGTTCGTTAATTTCGGTCAAGAATTAGAGGAAGTTACTCATGGCTCGTGTTAAGCGTGGCGTTGTTGCTCGCCGTCGTCACAAAAAAATTCTGAAACTCGCTAAAGGCTACTATGGTGCACGCTCGCGCGTGTTCCGCGTTGCCAAACAAGCGGTAATCAAGGCAGGCCAATACGCCTACCGCGACCGTCGTCAGAAAAAACGTCAATTCCGTGCTCTGTGGATCGCCCGTATCAATGCTGGCGCCCGCATCAACGGTTTGTCCTACAGCCGTTTCATCGCTGGCTTGAAAAAGGCATCGATCGAGATCGACCGTAAGGTTCTGGCTGATCTGGCAGTGAACGAAAAAGCGGCGTTTGCTGCGATTGTC
This sequence comes from Pseudomonas turukhanskensis, assembly GCF_027922365.1. Classification (GTDB taxonomy): domain Bacteria; phylum Pseudomonadota; class Gammaproteobacteria; order Pseudomonadales; family Pseudomonadaceae; genus Aquipseudomonas; species Aquipseudomonas turukhanskensis. The sequence goes on along the minus strand of NZ_BSFN01000009.1, from coordinate 5,906 downwards.
GAGAAAGCGAAAGCCGTTCTGGCTTAAGTCCCCGACAATCACCGGGCTTGCCCGGTGCTAAACGTCACCAATAGGGGAAGAGCCTTCGAGCTCTTCCCCTATTTCGTATCTGGAGTCTGTAAATGGAAAACCTGGATGCGCTGGTCTCTCAAGCACTAGAGGCCGTTCAGCGCGCAGAAGACGTCAATACCCTGGAGCAAATCCGGGTTCTGTATCTTGGCAAGAAAGGCGAGCTGACTCAGGTAATGAAGAGCCTGGGCAACATGTCTGCCGAAGATCGCCCAAAGGTCGGTGCGCTGATCAACGCCGCCAAGGACCGTGTGCAAGACTCGCTCAATAGTCGTAAGGAATTGCTTGAACAAGCAGCTTTGAGCGCTAAGCTCGCTGCCGAATTCATCGATGTCACGCTGCCAGGCCGCGGCCAATCTTCCGGCGGCCTGCACCCGGTTACCCGCACGTTGGAACGAATTGAACAGTTCTTCACCCACATCGGCTTCGGTATCGCCGAAGGTCCGGAAGTTGAAGACGACTACCACAACTTCGAAGCGCTCAACATTCCTGGCCATCACCCGGCTCGGGCAATGCATGACACCTTCTACTTTAATGCCAACATGTTGCTGCGCACCCATACCTCGCCGGTACAGGTCCGCACCATGGAATCCCACCAGCCGCCGATTCGTATCGTCTGCCCGGGCCGGGTCTACCGTTGTGACTCGGATATCACACACTCGCCGATGTTCCATCAGGTCGAAGGCCTGCTGATTGATCAGGACATCAGCTTTGCCGACCTGAAAGGCACTATCGAAGAGTTCTTGCGTGTGTTCTTCGAGAAAGATTTGGGAGTGCGTTTCCGTCCTTCTTTCTTCCCATTCACCGAGCCGTCGGCTGAAGTCGATATGCAATGTGTGATGTGCAGTGGGAAAGGCTGCCGCGTTTGCAAGCAAACCGGCTGGCTAGAGGTTATGGGCTGCGGCATGGTGCATCCGAGCGTTCTGAAAATGTCTGGCATCGATCCGGAGAAGTATCAGGGCTTTGCCTTCGGTATGGGGGTGGAGCGTCTGGCTATGTTGCGTTACGGCGTTAACGACTTGCGTCTGTTCTTCGACAACGACCTGCGATTCCTTGCGCAATTTCGCTAGGTCGCTCGCCCCGTTAACGTTTTCCAGGAGAAGAACAGAATGAAATTCAGCGAACAGTGGCTGCGTAGTTGGGTAAACCCGCAGGTTTCCCGTGATGAATTGGTAGCTCGTTTGTCCATGGCCGGTCTTGAGGTCGACAGTGTTGCGTTGGTCGCCGGCGTGTTCAGCGGCGTCGTGGTTGGCGAGGTCTTGAGTACCGAGCAGCATCCTGATGCTGACAAGCTGCGCGTGTGCCAGGTCAGCAATGGCGCGGAAACGTTTCAGGTCGTATGTGGTGCGCCAAACGTGCGTCCTGGCCTGAAAGTGCCGTTCGCCATGATTGGTGCCGAGCTGTCGGACGATTTCAAAATCAAGAAAGCCAAGCTTCGCGGCGTCGAGTCCAATGGCATGCTGTGCTCGGCGTCCGAGCTGCAGATCAGTGACGAGAGCAGTGGTTTGATGGAGTTGGCTGGCGATGCGCCGGTAGGTCAGGATCTGCGGGTCTATCTGGGCCTGGACGATGCAAGCATCGAAGTGGATCTCACACCTAACCGCGGTGATTGCTTGTCTCTGGCGGGGCTGGCTCGTGAAGTTGGTGCTTTGTACGCGGCGCCGGTCAGCCGTCCTTCTGTGGCGGTGGTCCCTGCGGTACATGATCAGGTTATTTCGGTCGAAGTGCCTGCTTCGAAGGCCTGTCCTCGTTACCTGGGCCGGGTGATTCGTAATGTCGACCTGAGTAAGCCGACTCCTCTCTGGATGGTCGAGCGTCTGCGCCGTTCAGACGTGCGTAGCATTGACGCCGCAGTGGATATCACGAACTACGTGATGCTGGAGCTCGGTCAACCGATGCATGCGTTTGATCTCAATGAGATCAACGGTGGTATCCGTGTGCGTATGGCGGAAGAGGGCGAGAAGCTTGTTCTGCTGGATGGCCAGGAAGTATCGCTGCGCGCGGACACCTTGGTCATCGCAGACCATCAGCGCGCTTTAGCCATCGCCGGGGTGATGGGGGGCGAGCACAGCGGCGTTGCCGCTGGTACGCGGGACCTGTTTCTGGAAAGCGCATTTTTCGACACCATCGCCGTCGCCGGTAAAGCGCGCTCTTATGGTCTTCATACCGATGCTTCCCACCGTTTCGAGCGCGGTGTGGATTGGAATCTGGCTCGTGAAGCCATGGAACGCGCAACAGGTCTGTTGCTGGAAATAGTTGGTGGTGAGGCTGGTCCGATTATCGAAGTTGCCAGTACCGCTGAGTTACCAACGACACCTACTGTCACTTTGCGCGCCGATCGCATCAATCAAATGCTCGGCATGGAAATGGAGCCGAGCGAGATTGAGCGCTTGCTTACCGCTCTCGGCTTGCAGGTGAGCGCTGCCGCTTCGGGTCAATGGCAGGTGGTGGTGCCAAGTCATCGCTTTGACATCAGTCTTGAAGTCGACCTGATCGAAGAGCTAGGTCGTCTTTACGGATACAACCGGTTGCCGGTTCGTTATCCGCAAGCGCGCCTCGCGCCTCAAGCGAAGGCAGAAGCTCGTGCCGAATTGCCGGCTTTACGCCGTCTTCTGGTGGCTCGTGGTTACCAGGAAGCCATCACTTACAGCTTCATCGATCCTGACCTGTTTGCCCTGTTCACTCCCGGCGTCGAGCCGCTTATGTTGGCCAACCCAATTTCTTCGGATATGGCGGCCATGCGTTCCTCGCTGTGGCCCGGCTTGGTAAAAGCAGTTCAGCACAACTTGAACCGTCAGCAAACGCGTGTGCGACTGTTTGAAAGTGGTCTGCGTTTTGTTGGCCAGCTTGAGGGCTTGAAGCAAGAGGCGATGCTGGCGGGTGTGATCTGTGGGTCGCGCATGGCTGAGGGCTGGGCCCATGCTCGTGAATCCGTCGACTTCTTTGATATCAAAGCGGACGTTGAAGCACTGTTGGGTTTCTCCGGCGACCAGCAAGCGTTCAGCTTCGTGCCGGGTGAGCATCCTGCGCTGCATCCTGGTCAGACCGCTCGGATTGAGCGTAACGGTCAGTTGGTTGGTTACGTGGGTGCAATCCATCCGGAGTTGGCGAGAAAACTGGGGATTGATCAGCCGCTCTTCCTTTTCGAGTTGGTGCTGTCTGAAGTTGCTCAAGGTCGTCTGCCGAAGTTTCACGAGCTTTCGCGCTTCCCGGAAGTGCGTCGTGACCTGGCTTTGCTCGTGGATCAGGCAGTTGCCGCTGATTCGGTGTTAGGAGCTATTCGCGAAGCGGCAGGCGAGTATCTGACGGACCTCAAGCTATTTGATGTGTATCACGGTAAAGGTATTGATCCGCATAGAAAAAGCTTGGCCGTTGGCTTGACCTGGCAACATCCATCGCGCACTCTTAATGACGAAGAGGTGAGCACTACAACGCAGAATATCCTTGCCTCGCTTGAAGAAAGGTTCAACGCCACGTTAAGGAAGTAGCGTATGGGGGCTCTGACGAAAGCTGAAATGGCCGAACGTCTGTACGAAGAGCTAGGCCTGAATAAACGGGAAGCCAAGGAATTGGTGGAGCTGTTCTTTGAGGAAATCCGTCAGGCGCTGGAGCTTAACGAGCAGGTGAAGTTGTCCGGTTTCGGCAATTTTGATTTGCGCGACAAGCGTCAGCGTCCTGGTCGGAATCCCAAGACAGGGGAAGAAATTCCTATCACGGCTAGACGCGTGGTGACCTTCCGCCCAGGGCAAAAATTAAAAGCCAGAGTTGAGGCTTATGCTGGAACCAAGTCATAACGACGAGTTACCGCCCATACCCGGTAAGCGGTACTTCACCATCGGTGAAGTGAGCGAGCTGTGTGCGGTGAAGCCGCATGTATTGCGTTATTGGGAGCAGGAGTTTACTCAGCTCAACCCGATAAAGCGGCGCGGTAACCGGCGGTACTACCAGCGCCAGGATGTGCTGATGATTCGGCAGATCCGAGCTCTTCTCTACGAGCAAGGCTTCACTATCGGTGGTGCGCGTCAGCGTCTCTCCGGTGATGAAGCTAAAGATGACACCACGCAATACAAGCAGCTCATTCGGCAAACGATTGCTGAGCTGGAAGAGGTTTTGTTGGTATTGCGCAAGTAACAAGTCGCTTTCGAAAAACTTCCACTTTTCAAAAGCTTAATGTATAGTCCGATCCGCTTTCGGGTTGTTTGGAAGCGGATTAGATGTACAGTCGGGGCGTAGCGCAGTCCGGTAGCGCACTAGCATGGGGTGCTAGGGGTCGAGTGTTCGAATCACTCCGTCCCGACCATATTCCTCAACAAAAAAGGCCAACGTTTATGACGTTGGTCTTTTTTGTTTGTGTCGAGCGTTTTAGTGCTTCATTCGCTTTTCTTGGCCGCGTCAATGAAGGGTAGGGCGCTGTTCGGCAACATGGTGGTCGGAAGCGTACCGTCCCAACGTTCGGCTTTTGTCAGCTCAACCAGATTCTGATTGCTTGCCAGTGCCTGGGCGCGTGCCTTGATCGCGTCGGCTTCTGCTTCGCCTCGCAAGCGCGTGGCTTCGGCATCGGCTTTTGCTTCTGCAAGTTTCGAGTCGGCTTCTGCTTGAGCCTGCGTGACTCGAATCTGCGCTTGAACTTGCTCGGTCGCCAGCATCTGTTCGCGAGTTTTCACTTCGACTTCGGCTTTCATGCGCAAGGCGATCGAGCGTTCGTAATCATCACTGAAGTCGATGTTTTCGACTTGCACTCCGTCGATTACTACAGGCCCATTGATGGACTCTTTGATGGCTCGCGCGACGTCGGCCACGAATTTCCCGCGTTGCTGCACGGCGGTGACAGCATTGTATTGTCCGAAGACATTTTCAACTTGGGTGGGGACCTGGCGACTGATCAGGCGACTGACCAAGCCTTCGAGATCCTGGTACTGGGTATAGACCTTCGAAACTTCGCCAGGAACTACGTGCCAGGACACCGATACCTGAAGTGTCGCGGTTTGTTGGTCCTTGCTGTATGCCTGCAGCTCTCTGTAGGAGGTGGCCTGGCTTTGGACGGAGATAAATTTCACCGTCTCAATGAATGGTGTTTTGAATGATAGCCCTGGTTCGACGATGCCAACTAGCGCTCCATTGCGTAAAAGTACACCGCGCTCTGTTTCATCTACCGTGTACCACGAACTGAAAAATATGCCGAGCAGTACGAGTACGGCGCCGGCGGCCCCTATTGCTTTGCTATTGAATCCTTGCATGTTCCTTCCTTTATATGGTGCGTAGTTTTGCGTTTTGTATCAGTGCTGATATCGCAGCGGTAGCTTATAGATAGAAGAGAGGAGGGTCTGCCAAATAGGTCACCCATCTTTGGAGCGTGGCCTGGCTGTTACGGCCGTTTTTTGGAGCGCTCGTGCCTCAATGCGTGATCATTTCAATAAAGCCTTGACGGTATTTCATGGGTGCTTATAATGCGCACCACTTCCGGCGCGGAAGGCTCCGAAAACTTCAAGTTAATCAATGGGTTAGCTGAAAATTAGGGGTTGCAAAGCAGAGCGATCTGCGTAGAATGCGCCGGGCTGACAAGGTTGATTTTTGGTCTTGTTGGTCGATCGGTTGAGTTGATCGAAAGCGGTGTAAAGAGGGTGTTGACAGCGGTTTTAAACGCTGTAGAATTCGCCTCCCGCTGACGAGAGACTGAAGTTGATCTGAAGCGCAAGCGGTTGAGTTTGAAAAGAAATTTTCGAAATCGCTTGACGGAATAAGAGGCTGCTGTAGAATGCGCGCCTCGGTTGAGACGAAAGACTTAACCAACTGTTCTTTAACAACTGAATCAAGCAATTCGTGTGGGTGCTTGTGAG
>NZ_BSFN01000008.1 GCF_027922365.1 Pseudomonas turukhanskensis | reverse complement strand
TATGGCCTAAGGGTGTGCCCGGCTTTCAAACCCTCCCCCGATGATCAGTCGGAGACTATCTCCTCTTTCGAGGAGGAGTCGAGATACAAGGGTGTGCTAGGCGCACCACGGCGTTTACTCGGTAATCGCTCGGTGCGCATAGCACACCCTACAACAGCTCTACCAAGCAGTAAGGGTGTGCGGCCTTGCACCGCAGTGTTTGCAGTTGGCTGCTGGAAATATGCAGGCAGTCGTACTGCCCCAACACCACCACCTCACCGTTCAACTCCACGCGCAATGCCTCGCCTGCACTGAACACCACGACAGTCGCGGCCGAGCTAAACACCGCACTTTCCCCCGCCACCATCCACTGCAACCGCGCCCGGCAACGGTCTGGCGCATAGATAAGGTTGAAGTCGCGAATGGCGCCGCCCAGCAGGCTGCACTGCACCTGACTGTCGCCGGCGAACGCAAAGGCATCCAGCGCTCGCAGGGGCCGACTTAACGCCCCGTCGACCTGCAACTGCATGCCCTCGCCTTCGAGCACCGTGATAATCCGCTGGTATCCGGTAAACGCCGAAAAGGGCCCGGCCTGCGTCACGTCGGCAATCGACAGCCGCCAATTGAAGGCTTCCAGCCCAGCTCCATCGCGAAGAATTTCCAGCGTGGTGCCGGCGCCGTTTTTCCACGGCATACGCGGGTAGTCGGCGGCGCGCAGCACTTGCCAAGTCATGAGGCGAAACGCCCTTCCAGGCGGTGACGCGAACCGGGGTACAGAAGACGCGCAACGGTCACGGTGCGGCGGCCCGACCAGGTGCGGCGGCGAATCAGCAAACAGGGTTCGCCCCGCTCGATCTGCAGCAACTTGCATTCGGCAGGTTCGGCCAGGATCGCTTCGACCACGTGCTCGCCTTCGCTCATCGGTGCGATCTGCATCAGGTAGGCGTAGGGGGTGGCGACGGTGAAGTCCTGCTTGAGGTAATCCGGCGCGACGCTGGCGTTTACGTAGCGGTCTTCGATCTGCACCGGCACGTCGTTCTCGTAATGCACGATCACCGAGTGAAACACCCGCTCGCCTTCGCGCACGTCCAACAGCACGGCGCGCTCGGCACCGGCTTTTTCCTCGACCAGGCGCACCACCACGCAGTGGTGGCGATGGCCGCGGGCGGCGATTTCATCGGCGATGTTGTGCACTTCAAACAGCGCCGATTGGCCTTTGGGCTCGGCGACAAAGGTGCCCACGCCTTGCATACGCACCAGCAGGCCATCGGCCGTCAGCTCGCGCAGGGCGCGGTTGATGGTCATGCGGCTAAAACCCAACTGCGCCACCAGCTCGCTTTCCGAGGGCACGCGGTGGTGCGGCGGCCAGGCGCCGGTATGGATCTGCGCGCTGATCATCTGCTTGACCCGCGCGTACAGCGGCGCGGGCTCATCGCCCAGTTGGGCGGCCAGGGTGGCCATCTCGGACTGTGGAGCGGTCACAGCAATCTCCTCGGCATGCAAGCGCGCAGGCGGCGCGGCGGTGGCGAGAGTTTACGTTTCCCCTTTGCCTCTGTATATGTATATACAACCTGAACAACGCCCTGGAGCGCCCGGAACATGCCTGTTTTCTTTGCTGAGCGAGCGCTACTACCAAGCGGCTGGGCGCGCAATGTGCGCCTGCACGTGGGCGCCGATGGCCTGCTGCAACAGGTGCACAGCGATGCCAGCGACGAAGGCGCCGAACACCTCAATGGCCCGCTGCTGCCGGGCATGCCCAATCTGCACTCCCATGCGTTTCAACGGCTGATGGCGGGCCTGGCGGAAGTGGCGGGCAACCCCAATGACAGCTTCTGGACCTGGCGCGACCTTATGTACCGTCTGGTGGCAAAGCTAACGCCCGAGCAGATCGAGGTGATCGCCCGCCAGCTGTATATCGAGATGCTCAAGGCCGGCTACACCAGCGTTGCCGAATTCCATTACGTGCACCACGACAGCAGCGGCCAGCCGTACGCAAACCCAGCCGAACTGGGTTTGCGCATCAGCCAGGCGGCGGCCGATAGCGGCATTGGCCTCACGCTGTTGCCGGTGCTCTATTCCCACTCGGGCTTCGGCGGCCAGCCGGCCAGCGACGGCCAGCGGCGTTTTATCCACAGCGTCGACAGCTATCTGGATCTGCAACAGCGTCTGCAGGCGGCCCTGGCTGGCCGGAACAGCCAGCGTCTGGGCCTGTGTTTTCATTCCCTGCGCGCGGTAACGCCGGCGCAGATCGACCAGGTGTTGGTCGCCAGTGCCAGCGACAGCCCGGTGCATATCCATATTGCCGAGCAGCAAAAGGAAGTCGACGACTGCCTGGCCTGGAGCCAACAACGGCCGCTGCAATGGCTATTCGACCACGCCCCGGTGGATGCGCGCTGGTGCCTGGTGCACGCCACCCACGCCAACCCCGACGAAGTGCGGCAAATGGCGGCCAGTCAGGCAGTGGCCGGGTTATGCCTGACCACCGAAGCCAATCTGGGCGACGGTATTTTTCCGGCCGTGGACTATCTCGCCCAGGGCGGACGCCTCGGCATTGGTTCAGACAGTCATGTCTCGGTGAGCGTGGCCGAAGAACTGCGCTGGCTGGAATACGGCCAGCGCCTGCGCGACCAGAAACGCAACCGCCTGTACCGCAGCGACCAGCCAATGATCGGCCGCACCCTGTACGACGCCGCACTCGCTGGCGGCGCCCAGGCATTGAGGCAACCGATTGGCGAACTAGCCGTGGGCAAGCGCGCCGACTTTGTCGTGCTGGACGGCAGCGACCCGTATATCGCCTGCGCCGAGGGCGATGCCATTCTCAACCGCTGGGTGTTTGCCGGCGGTGATCGGCAAGTGCGTGATGTGCTGGTGGCGGGGCAATGGTTGGTGCGTGAAGGCCGGCATAACGACGAGCAGGCCAGTGCGCTGGCGTTTACACAGGTGCTGAAAACGCTCTTGTAGGGTGTGCTTCGCGCACCGTTGCGGTTGCCGGGCGATCGCCTGGTGCGCATAGCACACCCTACAAGAGCAAGAAGTTTACCCGGGCGTGCCGACATTTATCTCAGCAGTGTGGCGCGGACGTTTTTTTTGCTGCGCACCGCGGGCATACTAGGCCGTCTTCATCCCGGTATCGCCCGCCCCATGCTTCGCACCCTGACTGCCATTGTTCTTGCTTGCCTGCTGATTCCTGCCATGGCCGACGAGCGCGCGGACGCGCAAAAGCAGCTCGACGCTGCCCAGCAAGACGTCGCCGAGCTGAAAAAGCTGCTGCAGAAAATCGAAGCGGACAAGTCCGGCATTCAGAAGCAACTGCGCGGCACAGAAACGGAAATGGGCGATCTGGAGAAACAGATCAAAACCCTTGAGCAGCAGCTCAAGGACAGTGAATCCGAGATCCAGCGTCTCGATGGTGAGAAAAAAAAACTTGAGGGTGCGCGTATCGAACAGCAGAGGCTGATCGGTATCCAGGCCAGGGCGGCCTACCAGAGCGGGCGACAGGAATACTTGAAGCTGTTGCTCAACCAGCAAAACCCGGAAAAATTTGCCCGCACCCTCACCTACTACGACTACGTCAGCCAAGCCCGCCTCGAACAACTCAATACCTTTAACGAAACCCTGCGCCAACTGGCCAACGTCGAGCGTGAAAGCGCTGCGGAAAAGGCCCAGCTCGACCAGCGCAAAGGCGCCCTCGACCAACGTCGCGACCAGCTCGCACAAGTGCGCAAAGAGCGCCAGCAGGCCCTGGCCAAGCTCAACAGCGAATCGAAAAGCAGCGACCAGAAACTCAAGGCCCGCCAGCAGGAACAAGCCGCGCTGGGCAATGTGCTGAAAACCATCGAAGAAACCCTGGCGCGTCAGGCCCGCGAAGCCAAGGCCGCCGAAGAAGCGCGCAAGCGTGCGCAGGAACAAGAGCAACTGGCGTTAGCCAATCGCCGCGCAAGCCCTGGGCAAAAACCTGCCGCTGCCGCCAGCGGCCCGGTGGTTTCCAGCGATGGTGCGGCCTACAGCGGTGCATTTGCCAGCAGCCGGGGCAAATTGCCGTGGCCAGTCAATGGCCGCATCGTGGCGCGATATGGAACCCAACGCGGCGACGACGCTCGTACAACATGGGACGGCGTATTAATTGGCGCCGCTGCCGGCAGTCAGGTGCGTGCGGTGAGTGGTGGGCGGGTAGTATTTGCCGACTGGTTGCGCGGTTCAGGGCTGTTGGTGATTCTCGACCATGGCAACGGTTACCTCAGCCTGTACGGGCACAACCAAAGCTTATTGAAAGACGCGGGTGACATTGTCAAAGCTGGCGAACCGATTGCAACGGTCGGTACCAGCGGCGGGCAAGAGACACCCGCGCTGTATTTTGCGATTCGTCAGCAGGGCCGCCCCAGCGACCCCGCGCAATGGTGTCGGGCGCAGGGATAGGCCCAGTACCTCTTAATAGTGGAGCTTGTTCGATATGCCGCATTTGTCTCGCCTTAATTCCCTGGCCCTGGCTATCGCGCTGGCGCTCGGCGCCCCGCTCCTGCACGCCGCCACCGACGTCGAAACGACCACGGTGCCGGCCAGCTCGCCTGCCACCGCCAAGGCGCCGCTGCCGCTGGATGAACTGCGCACCTTCGCCGAAGTGCTGGACCGCATCAAAGCGGCCTACGTGGAACCGGTCGACGACAAAACCCTGCTGGAAAATGCCATCAAAGGCATGCTCAGCAACCTCGACCCGCACTCGGCGTACCTCGGCCCGGAAGACTTCGCTGAACTGCAGGAAAGCACCAGCGGCGAATTTGGCGGCCTGGGCATTGAAGTGGGCCTGGAAGATGGCTTCGTCAAAGTGGTTTCGCCCATCGACGACACTCCGGCCTCCAAAGCCGGCATTCAGCCGGGCGACCTGATTGTGAAAATCAACGGCGAGCCCACCAAGGGCCTGTCGATGATGGAAGCCGTGGACAAGATGCGCGGCAAGGCTGGCGAGAAAATCAATCTGACCCTGGTGCGCGACGGCGGCGACCCGTTCGACGTGCAACTGACGCGCGCGGTCATCAAGGTCAAGAGCGTGAAGAGCCAGACCCTCGAACCGGGCTACGGCTACCTGCGCATTACCCAGTTCCAGGTGAACAGCGGCGACGAAGTCGGCAAGGCGCTGGCCAAACTGAAGAAAGACAACGGCGGTAAAAAACTGCGCGGCCTGGTGCTCGACTTGCGCAACAACCCCGGCGGCGTGCTGCAGGCGGCGGTGGAAGTGTCTGACCACTTCCTCACCAAAGGCCTGATCGTGTACACCAAAGGCCGTATCGCCAACTCCGAACTGCGCTTCTCTGCCGACCCGGCCGATGCCAGCGAAGGCGTGCCATTGGTGGTGCTGATCAACGGCGGCAGCGCCTCGGCGTCGGAGATTGTGGCCGGTGCTCTGCAAGACCAGAAACGCGGCATTCTCATGGGCACCAATAGCTTCGGCAAAGGCTCGGTGCAAACCGTGCTGCCGCTGAGCAACGACCGCGCCCTGAAAATCACCACCGCGCTGTACTACACGCCCAACGGCCGCTCGATTCAGGCCCAGGGCATCGTGCCGGACATCGAAGTGGCGCGCGCCAAAATCACCCGCGAAGACGACGGCGAAAGCTACAAGGAAGCCGACCTGGTTGGTCATTTGGGCAACGGCAACGGCGGCAAAGACAAAACCAGCAGCGAGCTGAAAGCTGCGAGCGGCAAAGCCAACCTGCAGGATCAGGACTTCCAGTTGAGCCAGGCGCTGAGTTTGTTGAAGGGGTTGAACGTTACGCGTAGCGAGTAAATCGCGCTTCGTAGGGTGTGCTCCGCGCACCAGGGCGGTTGCGGATAGATCGCTTGGTGCGCGTAGCACACCCTACAACAGCAAAAAGCCAAGCCCCCGAGGGGCTTGGCTTTTTTGTTTACAGGTAATTGTTGGTCACTTCCTCGACATACCCATCGGCGCGCATTTCATCCAGGGCCTTTTGCAGGCGCTGAACCACTTCATCCGGGGTATCCACGTTCAAGGCCAGGTAAAGCTGCGCGTCGTTGAAGCGCAGGGCCGTGGTCAGCCCGCTTACGCCTTCCTGCTTGGCCAGGTAACGCCCCACCGGGTCGGTGGTGGCCCACAGGTCGATCTTGCCTTCCATCAGCTTGCTGACGTTTTCCTGGTCACGCAGGGCGTTTACCGGGGCCATGCCCTGGCTTTCCAGATGCTGGCTGACAGCGTCGTTCTTATACGCGCCCACGGTGTATTTGCTCGCTTCCTTGAGGGTGCTGACTTTGAGGGTGCTACCGGGTTTGGCCAGCAGCACCCAGCCGGTTTTCGCCAGCGGGCCAACCCACTTGAACAGGGGTTTGCGCTCTTCGGTGTAGGTGGTGGAGAACAGCCCGTAGTTGGGCTTGTCGAGGGTCAGCTTGTACAGGCGGTCCCAGGGGAAACGCAGACTCAGGGTGTATTCGATGCCGGCGCGCTTGAACATCTCGCGCACAATCTCGGCACTGATACCGTCGATGCCATCGTCACGGGCAAAGTTCTTGTCGTCGACGGACATGTTGAAGGGCGGGAAGTTTTCGGTGAGCAGCACCACCTTGTACCCATACGGCAACTCGGCGTGGGCCACACTGCTGGCAGCCAGTGCCAGGCCCAGCAACAACGAACGGGTAAACACTTTCAGCATGATTTTGTCCTGTCTGCGATCGCATCGACCCAGCCCAGAACTCAATAGCTAAACGCTCACCTGTGCATGCAAGAAATCGGCACGCGGCAGGTAAGGCCGCCGTTCGCTGTAGGGCAGGAATCGAGCATATAGGTCGGCACAATGCGGGCTTGTGGCGCGCATCGCCGTGCTCTTTTTCTTGGGTTGCCTAAGTTGCATCTGGAACGCTCGACCGGGCAGCCCTGCGTAAACAGGAGCTGCCACAGCCAGCTTGATCCTACAGATAGCTATTGAGGATTTCGTCGACGAAACCCTCACTTCGCATCTTGTCCAATGCACCCTGCAGCTTCTGTACCACCTCGTCGGGGGTTTCCTTGTTGAGGGCCAGGTACAGCTGCGCTTTGTTGAAACGCAGCACAGTTTTGAGACCGGTCACGCCTTCCTGCTTGGCCAGATAGCGGCCAGCGGGGTCGCCGGTGGCCCACAGATCGATTTGCCCGTCGCGCAATTTCTGCGCGTTTTCCTGATCGCGTAGTGCGGTAACAGGCTCGAGCTTGTGCTCGGTAAGGTACTCGGCGATGGCGTCACCTTTGTACGCACCTACGTTGTACTTCTTGGCATCGTCGAGACTGGTGAGGACGATGGGGCTATCGGCCTTGGCCAACATGATCCAGTCATCCGGGCCAATCGGGCCGACCCACTTGAACGACTGCTCGCGCTCAGGCAAACGGGCGGTGACGAACACGCCGTAGCCGGGTTTCTCCAGGGCCAGCTTGTAGATACGGTCCCAGGGGAAGCGCAGGGTCAGGCTGTATTTGATGCCGGCACGCTTGAACATCTCTTTGACGATATCCACGGCGATGCCGTCGATGTTGTCTTCCTGAGCGAAGTTCTTGCCGTTGATGGCCATGTTGTAAGGAGGGAAGTTTTCGGTAAGCAGCACAACGCTGTAATCCGGGTCTACTTCAGCACGAGCACTGCCAGCGAGCACCATAACGGTGCTTGCCAGCGCAAGCAGCAGGCGTTTGAACATGACGTTTCTCTAGATAGAAGGTAAGTGAGGCGTAACACGTTGGGCTAGACTCAGCGAATAGTCCTACGCTTCGCCTTGCCAGACTACATGCAAGTTAGCATCCAATTAAGCCTTTGGCCTGCGCCGCGCTGTATGCGCTTGAAGAGTCCCGGCAGCGAAGTGTCAGGCGTTACCCACGCCCGCAGACAGCCCGACGAGGGCCGCGAACGCTATCACAAAGCACCCCTGTTTTTCCTCTAGATTAGGTAGCGCGTAACAACTCGGCGGCCGCTTGAAACGGGCGCTGTTGGCTACCCAGAGACAGGATGCCAAGTCATCTCGATAGTGGCATGATGCCGCGACTCGTTGGAAAACTGCCGACCCTATGCGCCTACGCCTTGACCCCACCCGTGACATCGACGCGGCCCTGCTGCGCTACCGCAGCCTGTTCTGGGTCATAGCCTTGTTCAGTGGAGTGATCAACCTGCTGACGGTGGTGCCGGCGATCTACATGATGCAGGTCTTCGACCGCGTCATGGCCAGCCGCAACGAGACCACACTGCTCCTGCTGACCCTGCTTGCCCTCGGCCTGTTTGTGCTGAGTTCGATCGTGGAGTGGATCCGCGGCCAGGTGATGATCCGCATGAGCGTCGGCATCGACCTCGACCTGGGCGAGCGCTTGTTTGGCGTGGCGTTCCAAAAAAGCCTCAAGGAACACAACGCCAACCCCGCCCAGGTGCTCAGCGATCTCAACGTCATTCGCCAGTTCCTTACCGGCTCCTCGTTGATTGCCTTGCTTGATCTGCCGTGGATGCCGATTTTCCTTATCGTCACCGCCTTGTTGCATCCCTGGCTTGGGTTGTTCACGCTGCTGGGCGCCCTGATTCTGTTTGGCCTGGCGTTGTGGAACGAGCACGCCACTCGCAAAGGCCTGGCCGAGGCCAATCAGATTTCCGTGATGTCGGCCAAATACGTCAACAGCACCCTGCAGAACGCCGAAGTCATTCAGGCCATGGGCATGCTCGGCAACCTGCAACGCCGCTGGGCGAACATGCAGCAGCGGCTGATCGGCGCGCAAAGCACGGCAAGCGACAAGGCCGCCCAGATATCCGCCGTAACGCGCCTGGTACGTACCGCCTGGCAGTCGCTGGCGATGGGGCTGGCCATGCTGCTGATTCTGGACGGCAAGATTTCCGGCGGCGTGATGATGGCGGCCGGCTTTTTGATCAGCAAAGCCATGCAGCCTGCCGAACAAGCCATCAGTTCTTGGAAGCAGCTGGACAGCGCCAAGGCCAGCTACCAGCGTCTGTGCAAATTGCTCGATGAGTTCCCGCGCAAAGCTCAGCGTATGGCGCTGCCGGCGCCCAGTGGCGCCGTGCGTATCGAACGCCTGGTGGTCACGCCTCCAGGCAGCAAACGCCCTTCCGTAAACGGCATCGACTTTGCGCTGAACAAGGGCGAGGTGCTGGCAATCATCGGCCCGAGCGCCTCGGGGAAATCTTCGCTGGCCCGCGCCATGGTCGGCGTCTGGCCATGTAGCCATGGCTCGGTACGCTTCGACGGTGCCGAGGTTAGCCAGTGGGATGCCGAAGACCTGGGCCAGCATCTGGGCTACCTGCCGCAGGACATCGAACTGTTCGACGGCACCATCGCCGAGAATATCGCCCGCTTTGGCGAAACCGACTCAGCCAAGGTCATCGAGGCCGCCACCCTCGCCGGTATCCACCAGATGGTGCTGCGCTTCCCGCAGGGTTACGACACGCCCTTGGGGCCCGGCGGCGTAGGCCTGTCAGGCGGCCAGAAACAGCGTATCGCCTTGGCCCGTGCGTTGTATGGCAAGCCCCCGTTGATTGTGCTGGACGAGCCCAACTCCAACCTCGACGATGCAGGCGAAAGTGCTCTGGTTACGGCTATCAGCACGCTGCGCGACAGTGGTTGCACCGTTGTGCTGGTCACCCACCGGCCCAATGTGCTCGCCGCGGTCGACAAGCTGCTGGTACTGCAAGAAGGCATGCAAAAACTATTTGGCCCGCGTGATCAGGTGCTCAAGGCCCTGCTCCCAGCCACACCACCTACAGGCGCACCAAGCGCCCAAACGATCTGAGTCCATGCCTGCCAGCCCAATAAAGAATCCACTGCCGGCCGATATCCGCGACGCAGCCAAAACCGCCAAGGTGGGGTTGGTGGTCATTGCCATTGGTCTTGGCGGCTTTCTACTGTGGGCCGCCCTGGCGCCGCTGGCGCAAGGTGTGGCCGGTCAGGGCACCGTGGTAGTCGCCGGTGAGCGCAAGACCGTGCAGGCCCTGACGGGGGGCGCAGTCACCGAAATACTGGTGCGCGAGGGCGACCACGTCAAAGCCGGGCAACTGCTGATCCAGCTCAACTCGGTACAGGCACAGGCCCAGCTCGAAGTCGCGCTGGGTCAGTGGTTCAGCGCCTACAGCAGCGAAGCCCGCCTGGGTGCCGAGCGCTATGGCCTGGACAACATCCTGTGGCCGGATGACCTGTTGGCCCGCCGCGACGACCCGCGCGCCAAACGCAACATGGAACTGCAGAGCAACCTGTTCGAGACACGGCGCGCGGAGCTCGTCGGCCGGCAGCAGATCATGCAAAACCAGGCGGAGTCACTGCAGCAGCAGCTCATCGCCTACACCCAGATCAAGAGCCACCTGGAAACCCAGCTGGAGTTCCAACACAAGGAGCTGGCCGGCCTGCGTGAGCTGGCAGCCGAAGGTTATGTGCCGCGTAACCGTCTGTTCGAGGCCGAGCGTAACTCCGCCCAGCTCAGCGCCCAGTTGGCTTCCGGCGTTGCCGATATCGGTAAAACCCGCCAGGCCATTACCGAGATCAAGTTGCAAACCCTGCAACTGCAGCAAAACTTTCGCATTGAAGCCGAATCGCAGCTGGCCACTACCGCCGCCGAGGCCTCCAGCTTGTCCGAGCGGATCAAGGCGCTCGAATTCGAGGTTAGCAACGCGGCCATTCGCTCGCCGGTGGAAGGCCAGGTGATCGGCCTTGCCGTGCATACCGAAGGTGGGGTTATTCCAGCGGCGCAACGGCTGATGGACATTGTACCGTTCGGCTCGGCCTGGATTATCAAAGCCAAGTTCGAGCCCCTGGTGGCCGACCGTTTGAAGACCGGCCTGCCGGTCAACCTGCGCTTCTCCTCGCTGAACAGTTCCACCCTGCCGGTGGTCGAGGGCAAGGTGCTGACTGTCTCTGGCGACCAGTTACTCGATGAACAGACCCACCTGCCCTATTTCTCGGTCGAAGTGGAAGTGGGCCCCGAAGCCGTTGCCCGTCTGCTGGCCCATGGCCTGGAAGTCAAACCCGGGATGCAGGCCGAAGTCATGGTGCAAACCGGCCAGCGCACTTTTCTTAAATACCTGATGAGCCCGCTGGAACAACGCATACGCGGCGCGTTGAAGGAAGAATGACCATGCGCATGGGGATTGCCCTGCTGGCCCTCTTGGCATTGCAGCCCGCTCAGGCGATGGAGCCCGCCCCGCTGTCGCTGATGGATGCGTATGACAACGCCCTGTATCACGACCCGACTTTCCAGACCGCCACCTTTGACTACCAGGCCAGCCAGCAGGAGCGGGACATTGGCCTGGCCGGCCTGCTGCCTCAGATCAGCGCCAGTGGCAGCCATGGCATCACACGCCAGCTCAGCGGCCGCGATCTGGATGGCAACAATGAAGACCCGAAATCCACCACCACCGGGCTGAGCCTGAACGCCCGCCAGGTGCTCTATGACCGGGCCCGAGTGGCGTATTACGCCCAGTCAAAGGCGCGCACCCGGCTTGGCGAATCGGCCTATGACGATGCGTTCCAGGGGCTGTTTGCGCGCGTGGTCGAGGCTTACTTCGAGGTCGCTCGCCAGGAAAACGAGCTGAATCTGAGTGTGCAGCAACGCATCGCTATCGAAGGCCTGGTGAAACAGACCCGCCGACTCTATGAGGTTGGCGATGGCACCATCACCGACACCGAAGAGGCACAAGCCCGGCTGGACCTGGTAAAGGCCCAGGAAATCGAAACCGAGGCACGCTTGCGCGCCGCTCGCCATGCCTTGGCCGGGCGTATCGGCGGCACCGTCGGCAGCATCATGATCATGCACGAGCAACTGCCCCCCAATCCGCCACTCAATGCCAAGGATGACCTGGCGTTCTGGCAAAACCAGGCCCGCCTGGCCGGGCCACGTATGGCCGCCAGACGCGAGTCGGTGAGTGTTGCCGAGGCCGAGCTGAAAATACAAAAGGCCGGCAATTACCCACAGCTGGCCTTGGTGGGTTCGCTTAACCGCAACGACCGCGATGACCTCGCCGACGACTATCGCCACCAGTCCAGTTCGTATGTGGGGCTGTCTCTGGATGTGCCGTTTTACGCAGGCGGTGGCGTGGTCGCCTCGTCGCGCAAATCCCAGTTCGCGCTCTCCAGCGCCCAAAGCCAGCTAGACGATGAGGCACGGCAGATTTCCGAGGACATCGAGCGCAGCTACCTTGGCGTGGTCAGCGGCTTCGCCCGTACCAAGGCGCTCCAAACGGCGGCACACTCTAACGAGCGGGCGCTCAAATCTGCCGAGAAGGGCTACCAGGCCGGCGAGCGTTCAACGGTGGATATTCTCAATGCCCAACAAACGCTGTTCACCACCCGCCGCGACTTGCTCAATAGCAAATTGCTGATGCTGCAGAGCCTGGTAGACCTGCATGCGCAAAGCGGTTTGATGCGCCGCGATATCCTGCAGCAAGTAGAGAATTTGTTTTAAACGCGCAAAAGCAGCCAGACTAAGTGGCAAACCGGCTGCAAACAACAATCACAAACAGGGCCCTGCTCATGCACCCATCGGCAATGGAAAACGGCAAGTTTTTCTTCGACACCTACGTCAAACCGCTCAACCAGGCTACCGTCGCCGATATTGGTGCACAGAACGTCAACGGTTCACTCAAGGACGTCTTCCCTGAGAACGCCACCTACATTGGCGTCGACTTCGTGCAGGGCAAAGGTGTCGACATCATCATCGACGACCCCTACAAGCTGCCATTCGAAGACAACTCGCTGGATGCCATCGTCAGCAGTTCCTGCTTCGAGCATTCCGAGTTTTTCTGGCTGTTGTTCAACGAGATCATGCGCGTGCTCAAGCCCACGGGGCTGTTCTATTTGAACGCGCCGTCCAATGGCCTGTTTCACCGCTACCCCGTCGATTGCTGGCGCTTCTACCCAGACTCGGGCAACGCCCTGGCCAACTGGGGCAATCGCAGCGGCTACAACACCGTGATGCTGGAGTCCTACACCTCGTACCAGAGCAACGGCCTGTGGAACGACTTTGTGGCGGTCTTTCTCAAGGATCGCGCGCACCTGGACCAGCATCCGCACCGCATCCTCAACAGCTTCCAGAACTACAGCAACGGCTTCATCCACGGCCAGGACGGCATTCTCAACGAGCAGGAATTTCCGGAAGACGGGATGAAGCTACGCATCATCTCCGAGACCGTTGCCGGACGCCTGCGCCTGAAGTAAACAAGTACGCCCCCTCGCTCGCGCCGATCACGCGTGCGAGGGCTGGTTTCCCAGGTGGTTTAAACGGCTAGGCAGGCTTAACGCAGCTTGTCGCGCAACGCCGCAAAGGCCTCGGTGTACTGAGGAAAACCCTGTTCGCGCATGGCCACTTTCAAAGCGTCGCTAAGCACCGCCTCGTGGCGGAACTGATTCAGACGGCTGGCCGACCAGGCGCAATCGAAGGTGTTATAGGCCTTGACCTGCCAGCGCGGTTCCAGCGCCAGAATCAGCGATGCCAGGCGCTCCATCAAAAACACCTTACACGGCACGCTGCCTGGGTAGGACGACGCTTTGCGCAGCCGATCAGCCAGTTCGCCCGTGCCCTCTTCGCACAGGGCAAACAACTGCTCGTTAAGCGCCAACCAACGCCGCCAGAAGGCCGGGCGCGCGACGATGTAGTTGCTGAAGACGATCTGCCGAGAGTCCATCACCAGCTTCGATAGCTGCACCTCGACACCTGCATGCGTCAGAAACGCCTGACTGGCCTCGCTAAAGCCTGGCTGAAACAGCTCTTCCTGCTCGAATACGTTAAGAAAGAACGCGCCCATGTCCGGCTGCGGGCTGAACGTGCAGACATCCGCGCCGTCCGCCGCAGCGGCCTGAACAAAGCTAACCACCTGCGCCGGGTCGAGGCCGATCTTCTCTTTGAAACGCGGCGAGAAAAAGCCGTACCAGGCCTGCTCGTCCAGCGTTTGCTCCAACAGGAAGCGGCGGATTGGCCAGTACTCGCGCCAGTCGTCCCGTTCGTGGGCCATGTTGTCGAGCAACTGGTAGCCGGCCGGCATGGCGTGAAGGGTCGCCTCGGAATAGGCGATATAAAACAGGCTGATCGGCTCCACAGGCATGTTCTCGGTTCTCTCCAGCACTATTTGCGCGCCTGTTGGTAAGCAGCGCTGACGCCATTCTCAAAACTGCGCACAAAGCGCGGCATATCAAACAACAGCGACGTTTCCCGGCCCAGCTCCAGGCGCTGGCGCAGGCCACGCAGTTGCACCGCGTCGTTGGCCAGTTCTACGGCCCGGCGCTCGTAATCGGCCAGGTTGTCGGTAATCAGCTCGGGTAGCTCCAGGGCCGTCAGCAAGCTGCCGGCCATGCGCGAGGCGAAGGTGCGCCCGGAGCGGGTCAGCACCGGCAGCCCCATCCACAGCGCATCGTTGGCCGTGGTGCCACCGTTGAACGGGTAGGCATCGAGGAACAGGTCGGCCACTGTGTAGCGCGCCAGGTACAGGTCGGGCGCCACGCGCGGGGCGAAGATCAGGCGCTCGGCCGCCACCCCATGGCGCTCGGCGCAGGCCAACAGATTGGCTTGCGACCATTGGTTGTCGGCCAGCAGCCAGAACACGCTGTCCGGCACGGCGGCCAGAATGCGCATCCAGCAGGAGAAGGTCTCTTCGTTGAATTTGTAGTTGTTGTTGAAGCAACAGAACACGAAGCGGTCATCGGGCAGCCCGCATTCGGCGCGGCTGGGCAGCGGCGCCACCGGGCGCTGGCGGTCGCTGCACTGGAACACCGGCAGATACAACGGCTTCTCGCTGTAGAAAGGTTTCTCGGCATCTGGAATCAGATAGCGGTCGGCAATCACGTAGTCGACACACGGCAAGCCCGTGGGGCCTGGAAAACCCAGGTAAGTGATCTGCAGTGGCGCCGGGCGAAACGCCAGAATATTCGGCCGGGCCCCGGAGGTCAGGCCCTGCAAGTCAACCAGGATGTCGATTTCGTGCTGGCGAATCAGCTGCGCGGCGCCGGCGTCGTCCATGCCCGCAATGGATACGAAGTAGTCCATGCCGGCCTTTACCCGCGCGCGCAAGGCAGAGCCATCCTCGCGGCTCCAGCAGAAACCATAGACTTCGAAGCGCTCACGATCGAGCAACTCGAACAGCTCCACCGTCAGCAACGACACGGCGTGCAAACAGAAGTCCGAAGACAGAAAGGCGATGCGCAGCCGCGGGTGCTCGTAGCCTTGCTCGGGCGCCAGGAGGGGCACGCGCTGGTCGACACGGTCACTGACAAAGCGCGCCGCAGTGGCCAGTTGCAGGCCAGGATCGTCGCTGGCCGAGAGCATGGCCAAGGGCGAGGTGGCTTTGAGCATCTCCCCGCAACTCAACCCTTTCAACGGCGTCAGTACCGGCCACTCGCATTGTTTCTGGCGCAGATGCACCCAGTGCTGAATGACCTTGGGCTGCTCGGGGTCGGTTTCCAGGCTGGCCTGCAATTTCAACTCAGCCGAATGCAGCTGACGGATTTCCTCCATCAACCGTCCCATGCTGTTGAGCACCATGATGTACAGGTCGCGATTCAACTCAGGCCCCACCAGCGGGTGGTCGAGCATCGACTGCCAAATGGTCAACGCGTTCTCGGGCCGTCCCTGACGCTCGATTACCGCCCCCAGGTTGAACCAGGCTTGCGAGAAGTCGGGCTTGCGCTGAATGGCCATGCGATAGGCCTGATCCGCAGCCGGCAGTTGCTCCAGCTGTGACAGGGTGACGCCGAGGTTGAAGTGAACGATGTAGTCGGCGCTGGAACTGCAATGCGCAAGCCACGTCTGGTAAAGCTTGGCCACATCGGCTTGGCGGCGGGCCTGGCCCAACTGGTCAGCCACGGCGATCAGTTGCATGGGTTCAAGGGCCGCCTGCTCGCAAAGTTGCAGGGCCGTTAGCAAAGCAGCATCTAGGTCGGGGCTTTCAAGCGGGTTTACAGGCATGCACAGGCCTTATCGGAAAAGGGCAACGGCAGACGTGCCAATCCCGGTGCCGCTCACGCGACGCCGGGATTGGCATTTGCCCGCTTCTTAAGAGAAGAAGCTGGTGTGCACGTTGCTGGCAACCAACAGTTGAACATCACCGTCGTTGTACACGTCGTAGCTGGCGCCGTCGACCTGCACACTTCCGGCAGCTGTCCACTGATCAGCGGAGCCGGCAATCTGCACGCTGTCGTTTGCATCACCGTTAACGATCAACTGCACCGGGTGCGACGCTCCGAGGTGGGTATCAACCAAGCCCACCTGGCCAAACTGGCTGATGCTCTCGGCGTCGACCTTCAGCGTGTTGGCATGACCATCGGCAACACCCAGATCGATGCGGCTCAAGCTGTGCTCACTGACCGTCTGCGGATTCACCGCCGTCAGGTCAATGGTCTGATCGCCGCTGCCAGCATTGCGGAACCAGGCATCGACGATGCTGTGTACGCCGCCGTCAGTGGTTTCATAGCTGCCGCTCAAACCGATCCAGTTGCCGTTATTCATATCGCTGGTGTTCGCTGCATCCAGGTTGATGCTGGCAATGCCGAGCGACGACAGGCTGAACAACTCGCCGCCCTGGCTTTGCCCGTCCTGGTTCGCATCGACCCAGACGCGCAAGGCGGCAAAGTCGGTGTCGCTGGCGTCAATCCGGCCATCACCGTTGCTATCGAGTGCGGCCAGGGCGGCGAAACCGTCCTTGGCCTTGCTGCCGTCGGCTTGGGTGGTTGCGGTACCAAACAGCTCGCTGCCGTTGTTGATCGTGCCGTCGCCGTTACGATCAAGCGCCAGCAAACCATCGCCCTTGCCGACCCAACCGGTGGTGTCGAGATCGCCATCACCGTCGATGTCAAAGCGGGTATTGGCAGCCCAGTGCAGGGTATTCACACCGTCGCCATTGAGGTCCAGCACCAGCGGCGAAGTGGCCAACACAGCCTGTTGCTCGGCGGTCATCGCGGCGATCTGCGAACCGGTAAAGGCGCCCATATGCACGGAGTCGAGTGTCGACAACTGGTCGGTAGTCAACGCGGCGATGTCCGCCACGTCGATGGCCACCAGTTGGGCGGTCGTCAACGCTGCGAAGTGGGCCGAGGAGATCGCCCCAATCTGCGCGGAGGTCATCGCCACAATGTCGGCAGTCTCGATGGCCGCTACCTGGGCCGAGGTCAGTGCCGCCACCTGGGTAGTAGTCAGCGCCTTGATCTGCGAAGTGGTCAGCGCCACGACCTGATCGGTGCTGAGCGCGGCAACCTGAACAGTTGTCAGCGAAGCCAGATCGGTGTTTTGCATCGCCTGAATCTGCGCGGTGCTCAAGGCCTGCAGGTCAACGACTTCCAGCGCGGCCACCTGCTCGGTGGTCAGACCGTAGATCTGTGCGGCGGTAAGAGCCCGCACCTGAGCAGTGGTCAACGCTTGAATCTGATCGGTGCTGAGCGAGGCCAGATCGGAGATTTGCACCGCCTGAATCTGGGTGGTGCTCATGGCCGCCAGGTCAACCAGTTCCATGGCGTGGAACTGCTCAGTCGTCAGCGCTACAACCTGCGCGGTGGTCAGCGCATGCACTTGCTCAGTGGTCAGCGCCTGGATCTGTGCGGTAGTAAGCGCCGCCAGGTCACCACCTTGGATGGCCTGGATTTGCTGGGTGCTCAGGCTAGCCAGATCGCCCACTTCAAGAGCCACGAACTGCTCGCTGGTCATGGCGACAATCTGTGCAGTCGTCAGCGCCTGCACCTGAGGCACAGTAAGTGCCACCACCTGGTCGGTGGTCAGCGCGGCGACATTGGCCCCTTTCAACGCTTCGATCTGCGAAGCCGTCAGCGCCTGCAGTTGCACGGTGCTGAGCGAGGACACCTGTTCGGTGGTCAACTTGCCCACTTGCTCGGTAGTCAGCGCCTCGACTTGCGTGGTGGTCAGCGCCGCCATCTGCAACGTGGTCAACAGTGCCAGATCGGTGGCATCCATGGCCTGAATCTGCGCGGTAGTCAGCGCCTTCAGGTCAGCGGTTTCCATGGCCTGCACTTGCGAGCTGGTCAAGGCCTTGATCTGCGCACCGGTCAGCACCTGGAACTGGTCGCTGGTCAGCGCCTGGATCTGCGCCGTGGTCATGGCGGCGAGGTCGCGGGTTTCCACGGCCTGCAATTGCGCTGTGGTCAAGGCCACCACTTGCGCGGTGGTCAGTGCCGCCGCCTGGGCTGTGGTCAGACCGGCAATGCTGGCTGCCGACAGCGCGGCCAGATCAGCGGTTTCCAGTTTTACCAATTGGGCAGTGCTCAGTGCCGCCAATTGCGCGGAGCTGATCGCAGCCGCCTGCTCGGTGGTCAAAGCAACAACCTGGGCGGTGGTAAGAGCGGCAATGTCGTCTGTTTCCAGCGCAACGATCTGCGCCGTGCTGAGTTCCACCAGATCGGCGGTTTCCAGCGCAGCCACCTGGGTGCTGGTGAGGGCCACGATTTGCGCGGTGCTCAGTGCCTTAACCTGATCGGTGGTCAACGCAACAACCTGCGCCGTGGTCAGCGCCGCGATGTCGTTGGTGCTCAACGCCGCCAGTTGCTGGGTAAGCAGGGCGGCCACTTGCGCGGTCGTCAGCGCCGCTGCCTGCTCGGCGGTGAGGCCTACCAGCGTGGCCGTGGTCAGCGCCACCAGATCGGCTGTCTCAAGCTTGGCAATCTGCGCGGTTGTCAGTGCACCCAGTTGAACCGAGGTCAGCGCTGCCACTTGCTCGGTGGTCAACGCCACGACTTGCGCCGTGGTCAGCTGTGCCAAGTCACGGGTTTGAATGGCGGCGATCTGCGCTGTGGTAAAGGCAGCGAGGTCGGCGGTTTCAATCCACGGGAACTGCTCGGTGCTCAGCGCAACAATCTGCGCGGTGGTCAACGCAGCCACCTGTTCGGTGGTCAGGCTGGCAATCTGAGCCGAATTCAACAATGCCAGGTCACGGGTTTCCAGCGCACGAATCTGTGCGGTGGTCATGGCTGCCAGGTCGGCAGTCTCCAGTGCCTGCACCTGGGCTGTGGTGAGCGCGACAACCTGAGCGGTAGTCAGTGCATTCACTTGCGCCGTGGTCAAGGCCACCACTTGCGCGGTGGTCAACCCGGCCAGATCGCCCGATTCGATCGCACGAATCTGGCTGGTGCTGAGCAATGCCAGGTCAGCGGTTTCCATCTGCGCCAGTTGCGCCTTGGTCATCGCCTGGATCTGCTCGGCGGTCAGCACTTTCACTTGATCGCTGGTCAGGGCAATAACCTGGGCACCGGTCAGCGCGGCCACATCGGCGGCCTCCATGCTTGCCACCTGATCGGTGGTCAGCGCTTGCAGGTCGACAATTTCCAGCGCCGCCACCTGGGCGGTGGTCAGCGCTGCAATCTGGTCGAAGCTGAGTGCGCGCACTTGTGCGGTGGTCAAGGCCACGACCTGATCGGTGGTCAGCGCAGCAACCTGGGCCAATTGCAGCCCGGACAGCTGGGCAGTCGTGAGCACTGCCACATCAGCAGTTTCCATCGCACGGATCTGTGCGGTGGTCAGCGAGCCGATGCGGTTCTGGTCAATGGCTGCTACTTGCGCCGTGCTCAGTTGTGGAATGGCAGTGGTGGACAGAGCCGCCAGCGCCGAGCCTTCCAGCGCCGCAATCTGCGAAGTGGTCAGTGCTTGCACTTGCGCCACGGTCAAGGCGCCGGCCTGAGCCGTGGACAGCAGCTGGATCTGGTTAACGGTCAGTGCAGCAATATCCGCCGTTTCCATCAGCGCGATCTGCGCCGTGCTCAACGCGCCGATCTGCGACACATCCAGCGCTTTGACCTGGAGGGTGGTCAAGGCGATCAGTTGCGCCGAGCTCAGTGCCTGGATATTGGCAACGCCCAGGCGAGCGATCTGCACCGCCGACAGGTTAACGAACTGAGCGGTGCTCAGCGCGGCTGTCTGCGCGGTGGTCAATGCCGCCACCTGATCCTCGCTCAGCGCGGCGATGTCGGCGTTGGTCAACACCTCGATCTGTGCGGTGGTGAGCTTGGCGATCTGCGCTTCGGAGAAGCCGTTGGTGAGCTGCGTCGGGGTGAGCGCAACAATCTGCGCCGTGGTCAGGGCCTGCACCTGGGCACTGGTCAGTGCGGTCAGTTGCGTGTCGGTCAGCGCAGCAATATCAAGGGTGCTCAACGCTTTGATCTGCGCGGTGCTCAATGCCGTGATCTGCGCGGTGTTCAGCACAGCGATCTGGGTGCTGGTCAGCGCCGCGATCTGCTCATTGCTCAACGCACGCAGGTCTTCGGTTTCGATCGCCTCAACTTGCGTACCGGTCAGTGCGGCCAGGTCCTGGGTTTCCATGGCGCGGAACTGTGCCGTGGTCAGGGCGCGAATCTGCGCGTCGGTCAGAGCAGACACTTGCGCGGTGCTCAAACCTTGCAGCTGCGCCACGCTCAGGGAGGCAATCTGCTCGGTGCTGAGGCCCGCAATGCGCGCTGCACTCAGGGCGGCCAGGTCGGCCACTTCCAGCGAACGCAGCTGGGCGGTGGTCAGTGCTGCCAGTTGTGCGCCCGTCAGGGCCGCAGCCTGGGCCGTGGTCAGGGCCACCAGTTGAGCGTTGCTCAGGCTGGTGAAATCGCCCACTTCCAGCGCGGCAATTTGTGCGGTGGTCAGGATAGCGACCTGCGCGGTGGTCAAGGCAACCACTTGCTCGGTCGTCAGCGCTTGCACCTGAGTGGTGGTCAGGGCGGCCAGATCATCGGTTTCCAGAATGTGGATTTGACGGGTAGTCAATGCCGCAATCTGCGCGGTGGTCATGGAGGCAACATCAGCCGTGGCGAGGAATTCCAGGTCTACCGAGCTAAGGGCATCCGGGCTCAACGCAGCCAACTGCTCACCACTCAACGCCGCGTTTTGCGCCGTGCTGAGGGCATTGGCTTGCGCATCGCTGAGTTCGGCCAGTTGCTCTGGCGTCAAGGAAGCGAAGTCGGCCACTTCCATGGCGACGATCTGCGCCGTGGTCAAGGCCGCGACTTGTGCCAGCGTCAGGTTGGCCACTTGCGCAGTGGTCAAGCCGACGACTGCGGCGGTAGACAGCGAAGCGAAGTCCGCCGTCTGCATGGCCGCTATCTGGTCGGGGGTCAATGCTGCCACCTGGGCGGCTGTCAGCGAGGCTGCCTGAGCCGTGGTCAAGGCCACCAGTTGCACGTCGGACAACGCGGCAACATCGGCCGCTTCCATCGCGGCGACCTGGGCAGTGGTCAGCGCGGCTACCTGACCGACCGACAACTGTTCAACCTGGGACGTGGTCAGTGCCACTACTTGCGCGGTGGTCAGAGCCGCGACCTGGGCCGTGGTCAATGCCGCTACCTGGCCTGCGGTCAGGGCGGCGATGTCGGCGGTTTCCAGCGCGCGAATCTGCGTGGAGCTCAGTTTCGCCAGATCAACCGCTTCCAACGAAGCCACCTGGGCAGTGCTCAGCGCCACGATCTGGGCGGTGGTCAGCGCAGCTGCTTGCAGCGTGGTCAGTGCGGCCACTTGCTCGGTGCTCAGGGCCGCAATATCGGCGGTCTCCAGTGCACGTACCTGGGCGCTGGTCAACGCGCTGATCTGATCGGCCGTCAAGGCACGCACCTGGTCGGTGCTCAGGGCAACGATCTGAGTACTGCTCAACGCCGCCAGGTCGACGGTTTCCAACGCTTGTACCTGCGCGGTGGTCAGCGCGGCGACTTGCTCGGTGGTCAGTGCGCCCGCTTGCAAGGTCGTCAATGCCGCCACTTGCGAGGCTGTCAGAGCGGCCACATCGGCGGTCGGCAGCACACGAATCTGTGCTGTGGTCATACCGGCCAGATCGGCCGTTTCCAGCGCGGCGACCTGAGCGGTGGTCAGTGCAACCACCTGGGCGGTGCTCAAGCCAGCGACCTGGGCGCCCGTCAGCGCCACCACCTGAGCAGTGCTCAAGGCGTTGATGCTGGCGGTCGACAAGGCATGCACCTGCGCCGTGCTCAGCGCGCCGATCTGCTCGACGCTAAGGGCACGCACCTGGGCAGTGCTGAGTACTTGCAATTGGGCATTGGTGAGGGCCGAGAGGTCGGCGGTTTCCAGGGCCGCAATCTGCGAAGTGGTCAGCGCCTGCACTTGCGCGGTGCTTAGCTTGCCTACCTGCGCAGTCGTCAAGGCTGCCACTTGCTCGGCCGTAAGCGCGGCGAGGTCGGCGGTTTCCAGAGCGATCAATTGGCTGCTGGTCAGCACGGCAATATCGGCGGCTTCCAGCGCCGACACCTGCGCGGTGGTCAGGGCGATTATCTGCGCCGAGGTCAACGCCTGCACCTGAGCAGTGGTCAATGCGGCCAGTTGGTCGCTGGTCAGCAGGGCGAAGTCAGCCGTTTCCAGCGCACGGATCTGCGTGGTGCTCAGCGCGGCTACCTGTGCCTGGGTCAAGGCTTGCACCTGAGCACCGGTGAGCGCGGCCACCTGGGCATCGCTCAAGGCGCGGATGTCAGCGATCTCCAGCACTTCGATCTGCGCGGTGGTCAGGTTCGCCAGTTGCGCGGTGGTCAGCGCCGCTACCTGAGCGGAACTCATCGCGACAACTTGATCAACCGACAATGCGGCCAGATCTGCCGTTTCCATGGCGGCGATCTGGGCAGTGGTCAGCGCGGCCACTTGTGCGTTGCTGAGCGCACCGATCTGCGCAGTGGTCAGGCTCGGAATGATCAGCGTACCGATTGCCGCCAAGTCCGCGGTTTCCAGTGCGGCGATCTGATCAAGGGTCAGGTTGGTCAGTTGAGCAGCAGTCAGTGCCGAGGCTTGCGCGGTCGTCAGCGCTATTACCTGGGCAGCTGTCAGCGCAGCGAGGTCAGCGGTTTCCAGCGCCTGGATCTGGTTGCTGGTCAGCGACGCGATCTGCGAGGTTGTCAGGGCTTCGACCTGCGCCGTGGTCAGGGCCACCAACTGAGCGGTGGTCAGCGCCTGGATCTGGTCAGACTTCATCTTGCTCAGTTGAGTCGCACTGAGTGCAGCCAGGTCGGCCGTCTCGATGGCTTTGACTTGCGCAGCCGTCAACGAACGCAGTTGCACACTGCTCAATGCCGCCAGTTGGGCCGAGCTTAGCGCCACAATCTGCGCGGTGCCCAGGGCCACCAGGTCGGCCGTTTCCATTGCTGCAACCTGCGTTGGCGCCAGGGCTGCGATCTGCGCGGTAGTCAGCGCGGCCACTTGGTCAGAACGCAGGCCAACCAGTTGGTCAGCGGTCAACGCGGTCAGGTCGGCGGCATCCAGCGCACGGATTTGTGCCGTGCTCAGGGCTGCCAGGTCGATGGTACGCATCGCTGCCAACTGGTCGCTGGTCAGCGCGGCAATCTGCGCGGTGGTCAGCGCCGCCGCCTGAGCAGTTGTCAGCGCTGCGATTTGTACAGCTTGCAGCGCGGCGATATCCGCCGTTTCCATCTTGCTGATCTGGCTCGCTGTCAGTGCCGCCACATCGGCGGTTTCAAGAGCGGCCACTTGCTCGGTGGTCAGCGCGCGCAGCTGTGCACTGTTGAGGGCTTGAATCTGCGCAGTGGTCAGCGCTTCGATCTGCTCGGTGGTGAGCGCCGCCACGTCTGCGGTTTCCAGCGCCACGATCTGTGCGGTGGTCAGTGCCTGCAGGTCATCCAGCGCCAGCGCGCGAACCTGCGCGGTGGTCAGTGCGACGAGCTGCGCCGTGGTCAGTGCCTGAACCTGAGCGGTGGTCAAGGCCACCAACTGTTCAGCGCTGAAGGCCGTCAGGTCAGCGGTTTCGATCACACGAACCTGAGCGGTATGCAGCGCCGACACCTGGGCCGGGCTGAGCGCCTGCAGCTGACTGGAGGTCAGAGCAATGATCTGCTCGGTGGTCAGGGCGCGCAGGTCGTTGGTTTCCAGCGCAGCAATCTGCCCGGTGGTGAGGCTGGCCACTTGTGCGGTGGTCAGCGCCTGCACCTGAGCGGTGCTCAAGCCAATGATCTGCCCTTCGGTCAGCGCCGTCAGGTCGGCGGTTTCCAGCGCGCGAATTTGCGCGCTGCTCAATGCCGCCAGGTCTGCCAATTCCAGCGCAGCCACCTGGGCGCTGGTCAACGCCACAATCTGCCCGGTGCTAAGCGCGGCCACCTGGCCGGCAGTCAGACTGGCAATCTGTTCTGGGCTCAGTGCCGCCAAGTCAGCAGTTTCCAGCGCTTTGACCTGGTTGATGGTCAGCGCCGGGATTTGCTCCAGCGTCAGTGCCTGCATCTGTGCAGTGGTCAGCGCGACGATCTGCGCTGTGGTCAGGTTGACCAGGTCAGCCGTTTGCAGAGACGCAATCTGGCTAGTCGGCAAACTGGCGATTTGCGCGGTGGTCAGCGCCGTCGGCTGCGAGCCACTGAGCGCGAGCACTTGCTCCTGGCTGAGAGCGGCCAAATCGGCAGTTTCCAGCGCCGCAATCTGGGTGCTGGTCAGCTTGATGATCTGTGCGGTGGTCAGCGCCTGAATCTGGGCGGTGGTCAACGCAACGATCTGCGCGGTGGTCAGGGCCCGCAGGTCGGCACTTTCCAGTGCAGAAATCTGCGTTTGGGTAAGGCTGGCGACCTGCGCGGTGCTCAAGGCCACCACCTGGGCGGTAGTCAGGGCTTGTACCTGGGCGGTGGTCAAGGCTTGCAGATCGGCCGTTTCAATGGCGCGGATCTGCGCAGTGGCCAGGGACTTGACCTGCGTATCGGTGAGCGCGGCAATCTGATGGCTACCCAATGCGGCCACCTGCAAGGTGCTCAGTGCCGCCAGTTGTGTGGTGCTCAAGCCGACAATCTGAGCGCCGGTCAGGGCGGCCAGGTCTTCGGTCTGCAAGGCTTGCAACTGGGCGCTTGTCAGGCCCGCCAGGTCGGCCACTTCAATGGCTTCAATCTGGGCGGTGGTCAGCGCAACAACCTGTGCGGTGCTCAGCGCACCAATCTGGTTCTGGGTCAGCGCTGCGACTTGCTCGGTGCTCATTGCCGCCAGGTCGGCCGTTTCCAGTGCGCGTACTTGCGCGGTGGTCAGCGCACCCACCTGATCGACGGTCAGGGCTTGTACCTGGCCACTGGTGAGGGCAACGATTTGCGCGGTGCTCAGGGCTTCCACTTGCGCGGTCAACAGGGCCGCGATGCGGTCACTGGCCAGCGAGGCCAGATCAGCGGTTTCCATCGCTTTGATCTGCGCAGTCTGCAACGCCTGCACTTGATCGATGGTCAGCGCCGCCGCTTGCGCGGTGGTCAGCGCAACGATCTGCGCAGTGGTCAAGGCAGCCACATCACCGGCTTCCAGCCCGACCACCTGAGCGGTGGTCAGTGCGGCAATTTGTGCAGCCTTCAACGCAGCCACTTGCAAGGTGCTGAGCAATGCCAGCTGGTCGGTGGTCAAGGCCACCAGGTCCTCGGTTTCCAGGGCGGCAATCTGATTGGTCAACAGCGCCCTGATCTGGTCTTCGGTGAGCGCACGCGCTTGCGCGGTGGTCAGCGCCGCCACCTGGGCGGTGGTCAATGCAGCAATCTGCGCAGAGTTCAGGCCAACGAACTGAGCCGTGCTCAGCGCCGCCACGTCCTCGGTTTCCAAGGCTTTGATCTGGGCAGTGCTCAGGGCTTCCAGCTGCCCTTGGGTCAGCGACTGAATCTGTTCGGTGGTCAGGGCCGCCACGCGGGTATTGCTCAAGACCGCGATATCGGCGGCCTCCAGCGCTTGAACCTGTGCGGTGCTGAGAGCGGCGACCTGCACCACGGTCAGCGCAGCCACTTGGGTGCTCGACAGGCCGACGATCTGCGCGGCGCTCAAGCCCTCAAGCCCAGCGGTGCTCAGTGCGGCCACCTGGGCCACGGTCAAGGCAGCAACCTGATCAACCGACAACGCGGCGATCTGATCCGACGACAGTGCAGCAACGCTGGCGGTGGCCAGCTTGGCCACGTCAACACTTTCCATGGCCGCCAGTTGGCTCGGGCTCAAAGCGGCAATCTGGGCAGCGGTCAAGCCACGAACTTGCGCCTGAGTCAGGGCGACGATCTGCTCCGTGCTCAGCACCGCCATGTCGTCAGTGCTCAAGGCAGAGAGCTGGTCAGAGGTCAGCGCCGCGATTTGCGCGGTGTTGAACGCACTTACCTGGGTAGTGGTAAGGCCAGCGATGGTAGCCGAAGACAATGCGGTGAGGTCCGCCACTTCAAAGGCCGCAATCTGCGCGGTATCCAGCACAGCGATCTGGGCGGAAGTCAGCGCCGGAACCTGGTTTTCAGTCAACGCCGCAATCTGTGCGGTGGTCAGCGCCTGCACCTGCTCAGTACTCAGCCCAGCAATGGCCGCACTCGACAGTGCTGCCAAGTCTTGAACTTCCAGCGCCTGAATTTGCGTGGTGGTCAGGGCAGCCAGTTGCGCGGATTTGAGCGCGCCAACCTGGTCTTCGGTCAGGGCAGCAATCTGCTGCGTGGTCAGCGCCAGAATATCTGCGGTTTCCAGTACGGCCACCTGGGCCGAACTCAGGCTTGCAACCTGTTCAGTGCTCAGGGCTTTCACCTGGTCGCTGGTGAGCGCCACGATCTGCGCAGTACCGAGCAGCGTCAGCTCTTCGGCATTCACCGCCTGAATCTGCTCGGTGGTCAAGCTGGCCACTTGCGCGGTGGTCAGCGCCGCCAGCTGGGTGCCCGTCAGGGCCTGTACCTGATCAGTGGTCAGGGCAGCAGTCTGCTCCGTGCTCAAGCCACGGATAGCGGTGGTGGAAAGCTGTTGCAGGTCGTCGGTTTCGATCGCCTGGATCTGATCAGTGCCCAGTGCAGCCAATTGCGCTGAACTGAGTGCAGCCACCTGAACGTCGGTCAGGGCCACGATCTGCGCGGTAGTCATGGCGCCCACATCGCTGGCGTCCAATGCGGCCACTTGCGCGGTGCTCAGCGCGGCCACCTGGTCGGTAGTCAGGGCATTTACCTGAGCGCTGTCCAGCGCCTTGATGCTGGCAGTGGTGAGAACGCCAATGTCCTCGAGCTCCAGCGCGGCCACCTGATCGGAAGTCAGCGCGGCAATTTGCGTGGTGCTCAAACTGGCAACCTGAGACGAGGTCAGCGCCAGAATCTGATCGGTCGTCAGCGCGCGCAGGTCAGCACTTTCCAATGCACGCAGTTGTGCAGTGGTCAGCACCTCAATCTGTTCGGCCGACAGGGCAGCCACCTGGTCGCTGGTCAACGCCACTACTTGCGCGGTGGTGAGCGCACGCACCTGGTCACTGCCCAGTGCCATCAGTTGTTCCTGGCCCAACACGGCCACGTCTACAGTATCCAGCGCGGCGATCTGCTGCGTGGACAGCGCGCCGATCTGGCTGCTGGTCAGCGCGGCAACCTGATCGGAGCTGAGCGCCTTGATGGCCGCCGTCGACAATTTCACCAGATCAACAGCCTCGATGGCTGCTACCTGCTCGGTACCCAGCAAGCCGATTTGCGCCGTGCTCAGCGCCACCAGTTGAGCGCTGCTCAGGGCAACAATCTGTTCCGGGCTCAGCGCTTGCAATTGGCTGCTGAGCAAGGCGGCGATATTAGCGGAGGACAACGCCGCCAGATCGGCCGGTTCCAGCACGGCCAATTGGTTGACCGTCAGCGCGCGAACCTGCGCCGAGGTCAATGCAGCGACTTGCGCCGTGCTCAGGGCGACCAGTTGGTCTTCGTTGAGGGCCACGATTTGCGCGGTGCTCAGCGCTTTGATACTGGCGGTGCTCAAGGCCACGACATCATCGGTTTCCAGCGCAGAAATCTGCGTGGTAGTCAGGCTGGCCAGTTGCGCGGTGCTCAGGGCACCTACTTGCGAGGCAGTCAGGGCGGCAATCTGCTCGTTGCTCAATACGCGCAGGTCTGCCGTGTCCATCGCACTCAGCTGCGCCGAGCTCAAGGCGGCCAATTGAGCGGTGGTCAATTCGGCCACCTGAGCCGAGGTCAACGCCTTGATCGCCAGGGTCGACAGCTTGACCAGGTCTTCGGTTTGCAGTGCAGCGACCTGTTCAGGGGTCAGGCCGGCCACCTGGGCGGTGCTCAGGGCGGTCATTTGCAGGGTAGTCAGCGCAGCAATCTGGTCGGCATCCATCGATGCCAGGTCTGCGGTTTGCAACGCCTTGATTTGCGCCACGGTCAACGCGGCTACCTGATCGGTGGTCAGTGCCGCAACCTGGGTATTGGTCAAGGCGACGATAGCGGCGGTCGACAGCGCTACCAGGTCCTGGGTTTCCAGGGCGGCGATCTGGCTGGTCAGCAGTTTGGAAACCTGGTCGGTCGTCAGCGCTGCAACCTGGGCCGAGCTTAAGCTGGCAATCTGCTCGGTCGAGAGCTGGCGCAGGTCGGCAGTTTCAATGGCGCGAATCTGCTCGCTGCTCAGCGCGGCCAATTGCTCGGTTTTCAAGGCAACAAAATGGGCGCTGGTGAGGGCAGCAATGTCTGCCGCTTCCAGAGCGCGCACCTGGGCGGTGTTCAGGGCCGCCAATTGGGCGGTGCCCAGTGCTTTGACGTCATCAGTACCCAGGGCAACAATTTGAGCGGTGGTCAGCGCGGCCACTTGCGCACTGTCCAACGCCGCGATTTGCTTGCTGCTCATGGCCCCGATTTGCGCCACGGTCAGCATCCGCACCTGGCCGGTAGACAGCTCTGCCACCTGGCTGGTGCTCAGGGCCGCTACGTCAGCGGTTTCAAGTGCAGCAATAAGCGAGGTGCCCAACGCCGCCAGTTGGTCGGCACTCAACACCTGCATTTGAGCGGTGGTCAGCGCTTTGACTTGTGCGCTGTTAAGGGCTTCGACCTGGGCGGTGGTGAGCGCGCTAACCTGGTCTGTACGCAAGGCGGCGATCTGACCGACGCTCAGTTTTCCTACCGCATCCACATCCAGTGCCGCCAGATCAGCGGCCTCAAGCGAACGAATCTGCGCGGTGCTGAGGGCCGCCACTTGAGCAGAGCTCAGCGCAGCAGCCTGCTCGGTGGACAGCGCAACCAGTTGCGCCGTGGTCAAGACCTTAACATCTGCGACCTCGATGGCAGCTACCTGACCAGTAGTCAGCGCGGCGACTTGGGCGGTCGTCAGTTTGCTCACCTGAGCGGTGGTCAACCCGCTGATCACACTGGCGGACAAGGACGGCACGTCTTCGGTTTCGAACGCGCGAATTTGCGCAGAAGACATAGCCGCCACTTGTGCAGAGCTCAGCGCCGCGATATGTGAAGTGCTCCAGGCAGCAATCTGCGCGGTGGTCAGCGTTTTGACCTGGGCAGGCGTCAACGAGCCGATGGTGCGGGCAACTTCCTGCTCTTCGCTCAAGTCCGACGAAAGTGCGGCGATCTGCGCGGTAGTCATCGCCACCAATTGCGGGATGGTCAGCGCGGCGACCTGGGAGGCGGTCAAAGCGCCAACTTGCTGAGAAGTCAGTGCCAGTAAGTCAACGGTTTCGATGGCACGGATCTGGTTAGTGCTCAGCGCCTGCACTTGAGGAACGGTGAGCGCGCCGATCTGCTTGCTGCTCATGGCAGCGATAGCGGCAGTCGACAATGCCGCCAGATCTCGCGTTTCAATCGATACAACCTGGGCGGTAGTCAAAGCGCCAACCTGAGCGCTGCTCAGGGCTGCGGCTTGAGCCACGGTCAGGGCCTCGACTTGCGCCGTGGTCAACCCGGCCATTTGCGCAGTGGTCAGCCCTTTGACGGCGGCAGTGGTCAGTACCGCCAGGTCTTCGGTTTCCAAGCCCTGCAATTGGTTGACGGCCAGCGCACCGAGCTGCGCAGAGCTGAGCGCGGCGGCCTGGGCCTGGGTCAGCGCGGTAACTTGCACAGTGGACAATGCTTTGAGGTCAGCCGCGTCGATTGCGGCAACCTGGGCAGTGGTCAGGGCAGCGATCTGATCGCTGGACAAGGCCCCAACCTGGGCGAAACTCAGGGCTTTGATGCTGGCGCTGGACAACACCGCGACATCAGCGTCCAGAGCCCGGATCTGGGCCGTGCTCAATCCGGCAATCTGAGCTGCCGAAATGGCAGCAACCTGTGTCGAACTCAGCAGCGAGATATCCAGCGCCTTGACGTCAGCGACCTCGAAGCTGGCGATTTGGGCAGTGGTAAGGGCATGCATTTGGCTGTTGGTCAGCGCGCCAACCTGCGCAGAGGTCAGGCCCGCGATGGCCGCACTCGACAAGGCGGCTACGTCCGCGTCTGTCAGCGCGGTCAGTTGCTCGGTGCTCAACGCCGCGATCTGTGGGGCTTTCAGTGCCGCCGCCTGGGCAGTGGTCAGCACGGCCACCTGATCAGTACTCAAGGCACGCACTTGGGCCGTAGTGAGGCCGGCGATGGTGGCCGAAGCAATGGTCGGCAAATCGACCACTTCAATGGCCTGGATCTGCGCAGTTGTCAGAGCAGCGATCTGCGCTGGAGTCAGTGCGCCAATCTGCGACGGGCTCAGCGCAGCAATGCTGGCAGTGCTGAGGGCGGCTACGTCGACCGCATCCATAGCCCGGATCTGGGCCGATGTCAGCGCGGTGATCTGGTCGGCCGTCAAGTTCTGCACTTGAGCAGCGGTCAGGCCCTTGATAGCGGCAACATTAATGGCCGCAAAATCCTGGGTTTCGAGCACTGCGATATTGGCCGGCAGCAACGCACCAACCTGCGCCGACGTCAGCGCAGCAGCCTGCGCGGTAGTCAACGCTTCCAACTGGTCGGTATTGAGCGCACGCACCTGAACGGTGCTCATCCCCGCGATGGCGGCGGTGGACAACGCCGCGAGTTCCGCCGGGTCAATGGCGGCGATCTGGGCCGCAGTGAGGCCCTGGAATTGCAGTGCCGTCAGCGCACCGATCTGACTGGCACTCATGGCAGCGATTTGCGCCGCAGTAAGCACTTTGACGTCGGCGACCGATAGCAGAGAGACCTGCGAGGGGGTCAGCACCTGAATCTGATCGGTGGTCAGCGCCTGCGCCTGAGCAGTGGTCAGGGCGATGATATTGGCCGGCAACACAGCCGAGATGTCGCTACCCAGCGCCTGGATCTGCGAGGTAGTGAGTGCAGCCAGCTGGGTAACCTTCAATACTGCCACCTGGGCGGTGGTCAGCGCGGCTACCTGGTCTGTAGTCAGCTTGGTCATCTGCGTCGCAGACAGCGAGCCGACAGCCCCAACGCTCAAGGACGGCACATCGGCCACTTCGATAGCCTGAAGCTGGGCGGTACCCAGGGCAGCCACCTGAGTAGCCGTCAGCGCACCCACCTGGTCGCTGGTCAGGGCAACCACTTGCGCAGTGCCGAGGCTTTTAAGGTCAGTGGTTTCCAAACGCTGAATCTGCGCCGTGGTAAACGCCTGGACCTGCGCGGTGCTCAGCGCCTGGATCTGCGCAGGAGTGAAGCCGGGGATGCTGGCAGTGGACAGCGCAGCGAGGTCGGCAACGTCCAATGCCTGAACTTGGGCAATGGTCAGGCCGGCCAGTTGGGTAGCGCTCAATTTGCTGAACTGCAGCGTGGTCAAGGCATCGATTTGCGCGGTGCTGAGGCTGGACAACTGGTTGGCAGTCAAAAACGCGACGGCGGCAGTGGACAGCGAAGCGATATCAGCCGCCTCAATGGCAGCCAGCTTGGCAGTGGGCAGCGCGGCAACCTGGGCGCCGGTCAGGGCGCCAACCTGCGAACCGTCCAGCGCGACAATTTGCGCGGTGGTCAATGCAGCAACGTCCACCGCGTCCATTGCAGCAATCTGCGCGGTAGTCAGGGCGGCAACCTGGGCAGTGCTCAGCGAAGAAACCTGGGCGGTGGTCAGGGCTTTGATCGCGGCGCTGCTGAGGCCAACTAGATCGCCAGCGTCTATAGCGGTGATCTGGGCAGTAGTGAGGCTTGGGATCTGGGTAACGGTCAGCGCTTGAACCTGCGCGCCTGTCAGCGCCGTCACCTGGGCGGCGGTCAATGCGGCCACCTGGTTCGTGCCCAGCGCCTGAATAACCGCCGTGCTCAGCGAGGAAATGTCTGCAGCATCAATAGCGGCGATACGGTCGGCAGGCAGCGCCTTGACTTGCGCAGTGGTCAGCGCACCGATCTGCCCGGCGTCCAGAGCCTGAACCTGCGCGGTGGTCATTGCCGCGATGTCGACAGTATCCAAGGCGCGCAGTTGCAGGGTACTCAGACCCGCGACCTGATCAGTGGTAAGCGCGGCCACCTGGGACGCCGTCAACGCCTTCACCGCAGCAGTGCCGATAAGTGCCAGGTCTGAGGCATCGATTGCCGAAACCTGATTAGCCGTCAGGCTCGGGATCTGCGCGGTGGTTAGCGCCTGAACCTGGGTGCCCGTCAGCGCGGTAACTTGCGCAGCAGTCAAAGCCGCAACCTGAGTACCAGTAAGCGCCTGGATCGCCGTGGTGCTGAGCGATGCAACGTCCGCCGCATCAATAGCCGCAATGCGATCAGCGGCCATGGCCTTGACCTGATTAGCAGAAAGCACGCCGATCTGAGCGGCGCTGAGTGCCTGGACCTGGGCAGTGCCAAGGGCACCGACGTCCGCGACCTCCATGCTTTGCACTTGGGTCGTGGTCAGCGCCTGAATCTGATCAGTGGTAAGGGCTGCAACCTGGGAGGTGGTCAGACCGACAATTTGCCCGGTGGACAGGGCTGCCGTCTGGGTGGCATCGAATGCGGCGATCTGGGCCGAGCCCATGGCGGCGAGGTCTACCACCTCGATGGCGCGCACCTGGCCAACATCGAAAGCCTGAATGCTGTCGGTAGACAGCACCTTGATCTGAGTGACAGTAAACGCAGCCAACTGTGCGGTACTTAACCCGGCGATATCGTCCGTGGTAAGCGTCGAAATGACGGTAGTAGACAAGGCAGCAACTTGAGTAGTGGTCAAACCGGTAAAGATGCTGCTCATCGTATTTGTACCTACACAGGTGAATCGCCACAGCCTTTGCCGTCATGGCAGGCCGCTGCGAAGAAGAGAATTCCGTTTGCAAAGTGACGGCAAATATCTTGAAACCTTGAGGGCTCAAGAGATTGTTTTTAGTACTTGCCGCCGAGCGGTCAAATCTTTGACAACGCTTTTATGCCACGCAGCTTAGCATGCTGGCAGAAAGCCATTTTAGCTATAACCATTCGGCTGGCAAATCGGACAAACAAAGGAGGGATTAAAAGGAGTAAAGGCGCGTAATTAGTGGTTTGCAATACCGCTGGGCGTCTCGACGGCAGGGTGCATTGCGCCCCCCCACCGCCCACTTGATCAACGCACCACAATGCCCCGGCTTGCCATATAAGCCTTTGCCTCTGGCACGGTGAATTCGCCAAAGTGGAAAATACTGGCCGCCAATACTGCCGAGGCCTTGCCTTCGAGAATACCGTCCGCCAGGTGCTGCAGATTGCCCACACCGCCAGAGGCGATGACCGGTATGCCCACGGTTTCGCTGATGGCGCGGGTAACGCCCAGGTCAAAACCGTTTTTCATGCCGTCCTGGTCCATGCTGGTCAGCAGGATTTCCCCGGCACCGAGGTCTTCCATTTTTTTCGCCCACAACACGGCGTCGAGCCCTGTGGGTTTACGCCCGCCGTGGGTGAAGATTTCCCAGCGCGGGGTTTCGCCCGGCAGCGAGACCTTCTTGGCATCGATAGCCACCACGATGCACTGCGCGCCAAACCGCGAGGCGGCTTCGCCAACGAACTCGGGGTTGAACACGGCAGCAGTGTTGATCGACACCTTGTCGGCACCGGCGTTGAGCAGGTTGCGGATGTCCTGCACGGTGCGCACACCGCCGCCGACGGTCAGCGGAATAAATACCTGACTGGCCATGCGCTCCACCGTATGCAGGGTGGTGTCGCGGCCATCGACGCTGGCGGTGATGTCGAGAAACGTAATTTCATCGGCACCCTGCTCGTCATAGCGGCGAGCGATTTCCACCGGGTCACCGGCATCACGGATGTTCTCGAATTTGACACCCTTGACCACGCGGCCATTGTCGACGTCCAGGCAAGGGATGATGCGTTTGGCCAGCGCCATGGGTCAGTCCTCAGCCGTTGTAGGCGTCGCAGTAAGCCTGAGCTTCAGCAACGTCCAGAGTACCTTCGTAAATCGCCCGGCCGGTGATGGCGCCGATAATGCCGGGCGCTTTAGCGTCCAGCAGCGCCTTGATATCGCCCAGGTTGTGAATGCCGCCAGAAGCGATCACCGGAATCCTGGTGGCCGCCGCCAGCGCAGCGGTGAAGGGCACGTTGCAGCCTTGCATCATGCCGTCTTTGGCGATGTCGGTATAAACGATGGCAGACACACCGTCGGCCTCAAACCGCTTGGCCAGGTCGATTACCTGCACGGTGCTGACTTCGGCCCAGCCGTCGGTCGCGACGAAACCGTCTTTTGCGTCCAGGCCCACGATCACTTTGCCCGGGAAGGCCTTGCAGGCCTCAGCTACGAACTCAGGCTGCTTGACGGCCTTGGTGCCGATGATCACGTAGCTCACGCCAGCTTTGACGTAGTGCTCGATGGTCTCCAGCGAACGGATGCCGCCGCCGATCTGGATCGGCAGGTGCGGGTAGCGCTTGGCGATGGCGGTCACCACCTCGCCATTGACCGGCTGGCCTTCGAAGGCGCCGTTGAGGTCGACCAGATGCAGACGGCGGCAGCCGCCCTCAACCCATTTCGCGGCCATGCTCACCGGGTCATCGGAGAACACCGTGGAATCTTCCATGCGGCCCTGGCGCAAGCGCACGCAGGCACCGTCTTTAAGGTCGATAGCGGGGATAATCAGCATCGGTTGAACCTGCTCAAGTCTTGGAATTCGGGAAAAGGGTCAGCTCTTTTCGAGTGCCCACAAGTCGCTTTCGATGCTCATGAACCTGTCAGCCAGGTGCGCCTGCACATCGGCAATTGCCTTGTTGTAAAACAGCGGAGCCACTTCGCGGGTAAAGACCTCGAGCACTTCCTGGGCCTCAAACGAGCCCAGCTCCAGCTCGAAGCGGTCTTCCAGAAAGCGCTTGAGCACGGCCACTGCGGCAGTTTCCTGCGCGGGCTCGAGGCTCAGGCTCGGTGCCTTTGGCTTACGGCTCATTACCAGCGCCCATCCCAGGCGGCGAAGTTCTGCAGCAGCTGCAGGCCGTGGGTGTGGCTTTTTTCCGGGTGGAACTGCACGGCAAAGCGCGAGCCGTCGGCCAGGGCAGCGGCGAAGTCGACACCGTAGTGCCCCCGGCCGGCGATCTGCCGGGCATTGGCCGCTTCTATATAGAAGCTGTGCACAAAGTAGAAACGCGCCAGATCCGGAATGCTGTGCCACAGCGGGTGGTCGAGGGTTTGCGCCACTTCGTTCCAGCCCATGTGCGGCACTTTCAGGGCTTCGCCCTCTTCCACCAGGTCTTTGCCAAAGAAACGCACTTGGCCTGGGAATTGGCCGATGCAATCGACGCCGCCGTTTTCTTCGCTGCGGTCGAGCAAGGCTTGCATGCCGACGCAGATGCCGAGGAAGGGACGATCCTGGCTGACTTCACGCACCAGGCTATCAAAGCCCAGGCGACGAATTTCAGCCATGCAATCGCGAATTGCACCGACGCCCGGGAACACCACGCGGTCGGCTTCGCGAATCACATTAGCGTCGCTGGTGATCTGCACCCGGCCGGCACCTACGTGCTCAAGGGCCTTGGCCACCGAGTGCAGGTTGCCCATGCCGTAGTCAATGACTGCAACCGTTTGCATTACAGGCAACCCTTGGTCGACGGCATCTGCC
Organism: Pseudomonas turukhanskensis; assembly: GCF_027922365.1. Taxonomy (GTDB): domain Bacteria; phylum Pseudomonadota; class Gammaproteobacteria; order Pseudomonadales; family Pseudomonadaceae; genus Aquipseudomonas; species Aquipseudomonas turukhanskensis. Next base: position 208,853 of record NZ_BSFN01000008.1, on the reverse strand, counting down.
CGGCCATACGCTCATCCAGCGTTACCGCCATGCGCAGAGCACGGCCGAACGCCTTGAACACGGTTTCGATCTGGTGGTGGGTGTTGTAGCCACGCAGGTTGTCGATATGCAGGCTCACCAAGGCATGGTTTACAAAGCCCTGGAAAAACTCCTGAAACAGGTCGACATCGAAGCCGCCCACGGTGGCGCGGGTATAGGGCACATGCATTTGCAGGCCCGGGCGCCCGGAGAAGTCGATGACCACGCGCGACAGCGCTTCGTCCAACGGCACATAGGAATGGCCGTAACGCACGATGCCTTTCTTGTCGCCAATTGCTTTGGCAAAGGCCTGGCCGAGGGTGATACCGACGTCTTCCACCATGTGGTGGTCGTCGATATGCAGATCGCCTTCGGCTTCGATATCCAGGTCGATCAGCCCGTGGCGGGCAATCTGGTCGAGCATGTGCTCAAGAAAAGGCACACCAATGGCAAAGCGTGCTTTGCCGGTGCCATCCAGATTGATAGACGCTTTGATCTGGGTTTCCAGAGTGTTGCGTTCGACGGTCGCCGTACGTTCGGCCATCACCAGCTCCACGAAATCATTGTGCAAAAGGGCGTGCATTATAGGCCGGCTTCCGGGTCGTCGGCCATGCTGCGTTGCGTCCTCGCTTTTAATGCTCATGTACTCCAGTACGCTGCGGGGCGCCTGGCCTGGCTTTAGCTCTGAAAGCCTCGACCGAGAAACAACAAAGCCGACGTTGCGTCGGCTTTGTTTTACAGCGTTTAGCTAGCTCAGCTGAAGAGAACCACCGTCTTCAAGAGGGTTACCCAAATGCCCCATGCCAAAGGAATACCAACCGCTAACCAAGCCACGACCACCAACGGCTTGCTCTTCGGATCAGCCGTCCACTCCAGATCGGCCGCGCTCAGCACGGTGTCATGCCCAATGGCACGCTCAGCCGCCAGCTCCGCCTCGGTCATAAAGTGCTTGGCATTCACTGGCTTCACCAGAGCGTTGCAGATAAAGCCAACCACCAGCATGCCGGCGAGGATGTACAGGGTGATGTCGTACGCATCGGCCTTGGCCACGCCCACGCTCAGTTGGTACTCGCGAATGTAGTTCACCAATACCGGGCCGAGGATGCCGGCGAATGCCCAGGCAGTGAGCAGACGACCGTGAATCGCGCCGACCATCTGCGTACCGAACAGGTCCGCCAAGTAAGCCGGCACCGTGGCGAAACCGCCGCCGTACATGGACAGAATCAGGCAGATGCTGAACACAAACAGCGCCACGCTACCCAGGTGGCCGGTCCACGGCACCATGGCATACAGCACGAAGCCCAGGGCGAAGAACACGAAGTAGGTGGTTTTGCGACCGATCAAGTCAGAGAACGACGACCAGAAGAAACGCCCACCGATGTTGAACAGGCTCAGCAAACCGGTGAAGCCGGCCGCGATGATCGCGATCTGCGCCAGTTGCTCAGGGCTCAGCTCGCCGAAGCTCTGGTGCGTGCCGATCAGACGCCCGGCAAACACTTCCTGCAGCAGCGGCGAAGCCATGCCGATAATGCCGATACCGGCCGACACGTTCAGGCACAACACCGCCCACACCAGCCAGAACTGCGGGGTTTTCCACGCCTTGCTGACGTGTACATGGCCCTTGGTGATCATTTCGTTGTTGACCTTCTTCACCGGCGGCGTCCAGCCCTCAGGCTTCCAGCCGGTTGGCGGCACGCGGTAAGCGAGCGCGCCACCCATCATAAAGATGAAGTAGATAACGGCCATCACCACGAAGGTCTGCCACACGCCAACACTCTCGGCGCTGGCGAAATGGCTCATCAGTTGAGCGGCCAGCGGCGCGCCCACCATGGCGCCACCACCAAAGCCCATAATAGCCATACCGGTGGCCATACCACGCTTGTCCGGGAACCACTTCACCAGCGTCGACACAGGTGAGATATAACCCAGGCCCAGGCCGATACCGCCGATAACCCCGGAGCCCAGCCACATCAGCCAGATCTGGTGGGTATACACACCGAGCGCCGAAATCAGCAGACCGCCGCACCAGAACACGGCCGAAACCACACCCGCCTTACGCGGGCCGGCATGTTCCAGCCAGCCACCGAAAATGGCAGCCGAGCAACCGAGAAATACGAAGAACAAGGTGTACAGCCAGCCCAGCATGGAGATGGGCCAATCGCAATCGGCGGCAAATACTTGCTGGAGGAAGCCAAGATCGGCACCACACGCGACCGGCGCGCTAATACCAATGGCTTTGGACAACGGCAGCCAGAACACGGAAAAACCGTAGGCCATACCGATACACAGGTGGATGGCGAGTGCGGCAGGCGGCACTAGCCAACGGTTGAAGCCGGGAGCGGCAATGATGCGCTCCTTGGACAGAAACGCAGATTTTGCGCCGCCGGCCACTGCAAGGGCGTCACTCATATAGAGGATCTCTCGTTAATTTTTAGTATTGGCAGACAAGGTGAAGCTGTAACGGCGAAAGCATATCGCCCGTGGACGTACGACGACTAGGTTTGCGCGTACCATTTGTTGCCCAACGCACATTTGATTCCGATCAACGTCACTTCAAGAGGCTTTAACTCAGGCATGCCAGTACTTGTAGAAGAAATATTTGAACCCTCAAGTCAGGATTCAAGCGACCTGCAAAAGATTTATCACGACGCGCCGGACTGGTTGATCGCCCCCTTCACCGACCGCGATGCCCTGATAAAAACGGCAATTGCCAAGCGCCAGTTGCTAGCAGGCCGTTTCAATGACCGGCTGCTCGCCGCAGCCATCATCGAAAAGGGTGAAAATCACTGGCGCCTGTCGCATCTGTGCGTACGCACCGTCACCCGCAAACGCGGCGTTGCCCGCCGCCTAGTGGCCGAAGCCCAGCGCCTGGCCAACGAGGCCGGCAAACGCTTGCACCTGGCAGCACCCGCGGGTCATCTGGAAAGCCAGGTACTGGCCGCCAAAATCGGATTGCCGCTCCTCCCCCTCTAACCCCGCCTAGCCGACAGGGCACAGCAGGCGGAACCACCGCCTGCTGTGCCCATCCAATCCTCCAGCCACCCTTACCGCTGGTCGGCGTTATACTCCGGCATCAGTTTTTCCAGCCTCTTTCCGCTTTCCATTTCATAAAAAAGGAATCGTCCATGAAATCGTTTGGCAAAATCCTGGGTCTGTTCTCCCTCGGAGTCTTGCTGATCCTCGTGGCGCTGGGCTTTGCCCTCACCCACCTGTTCGATCCCAACGACTATAAAGACGAAATCCGCCAACTCGCCCGCGACAAGGCCAACCTCGAGTTGAACTTGAACGGCGATATCGGCTGGAGCCTGTTCCCCTGGCTTGGCCTGGAACTGCACGACGCCACCCTGGCCAGCGCCACCACCCCCGACCAGCCATTTGCCGACCTGCGCATGATCGGCTTGTCGGTGCGCGTGTTGCCGCTGCTGCGCCGCGAAGTGCAAATGAGCGATATCAAGGTCGACGGCCTCAACCTGACCCTGACCCGCGACGAACAAGGCCGCGGCAACTGGCAAGACATCGGCCGCCCAGCCAAGCCCGCCGCCCCGGGCAGCAACGACCAAGCCGCGGCCACCACGCCGGCGGCCAACGAAAGCACGCCAGACAGCAAACCCTCGCAGCCGCTGAAACTGGACATCGACAGCCTCACCCTGGCCAACACCCGCATCGACTACAAAGACGCCAAGAGCGGCAAGCAATTCACCGCCGAAGGCATTGAGTTATCCACAGGCGCCATTCGCGAAGGCGCCAACATTCCGGTGAAACTCACCGCCTACCTCGGCACCAATCAACCGGTGCTGCGCGCCAAGACCGAAGTGGCCGGCGTGCTGCGCTTCGACCGCACCCTCAAGCGCTATCAGTTCGAAGACCTGAAACTCTCCGGTGAAGCCTCCGGCGAGCCGCTGAACGGCAAAACCCTGACCTTCGCCGCCCAAGGCCAACTTCTGCTCGACCAGGGCGCGCAGATTGCCGAATGGAACGGCCTGAAACTCTCCGCCAACCAACTGCGCGCCCTTGGCGAGCTGAACGTGCGCGAGCTGGATAAAGAACCGCAGCTCACCGGCGGCCTGTCCATTGCCGAATTCAACCTGCGCGAATTCCTCGAAGGCATCGGCCGTGCGTTGCCGCCGATGAGCGACGCCAATGCGCTGAGCAAAGTCGAACTGGTCACCCGCCTGCAAGGCAACGCCAACAGCCTGGCTCTCAACGAGCTGAAACTTAAAGTCGACGAAAGCGCCTTCACCGGCAGCCTGGCCGTCACCGACCTGGCAAAGCAGGCCCTGAGCGTTCAACTCAAGGGCGACAAGCTCAACCTCGATAACTACCTGCCGCCCAAAACCAAGGACGACCAGGCCCAACGCAGCAACCGTCAGAACGAAGTCAGCGGCGTGCTGGCCAGCGCCGGCAAAGACGGCAACAGCGACCTGCCCAACCCGCCAAGCCAACAAGCCTGGAGCGAAGAGCCAGTGCTGCCCATCGACCAACTGCGCAAAGTGACCGCTGACGTAAACATCGGCCTGGGCCTGCTCACCGTCGACAAGCTGCCCATCGAAAACGCCAGCATCAAAGCCAACGGCAAAGACGGCCTGCTGACGCTGGAAAATATCCGCGGCGACCTCTACAACGGCAACTTCAACGCCACCGCCAGCCTCGACGTACGCCCGGCCGTGCCGCTGCTCAAGGCGCAGAAACGCATCAGCCGCGTGCCAGTGGAAAAACTCCTCGCCACTCAGCAGGCCAAACCGCCCGTACGTGGCCTGCTCGACCTCAACGCCGACATCACCACCAGCGGCAACAGCCAGAAAGCCTGGGTAGAAGGCCTGAACGGCAGCGCCAGCTTCGCCCTGAGCGACGGCGCGCTGATCGACGCCAACCTCGAACAGCAACTGTGCAAAGGCATCGCCACCCTCAACCGCAAATCCCTGAGCGGCGAGCCGCGCGGCAAAGACACACCGTTCGAACAACTGGACGGCACCCTGAGCTTTCGCAACGGCGTGGCCAACAACCCGGACATGAAAGTGCGCATCCCCGGCCTGCGCGTGAACGGCAATGGCGATATCGACCTGCGCGTGCTGGGCATGGACTACCGCGTCGGCATCATCATCGACGGCGACAAGAGCGACATGCCCGACCCCGCGTGCCAGGTGAACAAACGCTACGTCGACATCGAATGGCCGCTGCGCTGCCGTGGCCCACTGGAACTGGGCGCCAAAGCCTGCCGCCTGGACAAGGACGGCATGGGCAAGGTGGCCGCCAAACTCGCCGGCGACAAACTCAATGAAAAACTCGAAGAGAAGCTTGGCGACAAAGTCAGCCCAGAACTCAAAGATGCACTCAAGGGCCTGTTCAAACGATGAACCCCGAGCAATTTTCCAGCGCGGTACTCGACTGGTACGACCGCCACGGCCGTAAAGACCTGCCTTGGCAGCACAACATCAGCCCGTACCGCGTATGGGTGTCGGAAATCATGCTGCAGCAGACCCAGGTCAGTACTGTGCTGGGCTACTTCGACCGCTTTATGACCGCGCTGCCGACCATAAAAGCCCTGGCCGAAGCACCGGAAGACGAAGTGCTGCACCTGTGGACGGGCCTGGGCTACTACACCCGCGCCCGCAACCTGCAGAAAACCGCACAGATCGTAATGGCGCAGCACGGCGGCGAATTCCCCCGCGACGTTGAGCAACTCACAGCACTGCCCGGCATTGGCCGCTCCACCGCCGGCGCCATCGCGAGCTTGTCCATGGGCGTGCGCGCGCCGATCCTCGACGGCAACGTCAAACGCGTGCTTGCCCGTTACGTCGCCCAGGAGGGCTACCCCGGCGAGCCGAAGGTTGCCAAACAGCTCTGGGACGTCGCCGAACGCTTTACCCCGCACCAGCGCGTAAACAACTACACCCAAGCGATGATGGACCTGGGCGCCACCCTGTGCACCCGCAGCAAACCCAGTTGCCTGCTCTGCCCGCTGCAAAGCGGCTGCCAGGCCCATATGCTCGGTCTGGAAATCCGCTACCCCATCGCCAAGCCGCGCAAAGCCCTGCCGCAAAAACACACCCTGATGCCCATTCTCGCCAACCGCGACGGCGACATCCTGCTCTACCGCCGCCCGTCCACCGGATTGTGGGGCGGCCTCTGGAGCCTGCCCGAACTCAGCGAGAGCGCAGCGCTGGACACCTTCGCCGCCCAACGCGGCTTAACGCTTGGCAGCCGCCGCGAACTGGCCGGCATCACCCACACCTTCAGCCACTTCCAACTGGCCATCGAACCCTGGCTGATCCAGGTCGAGGGCAACACCCACGGCGTGGCCGAGGCCGACTGGCTCTGGTATAACCTCGCCACCCCGCCCCGCCTGGGGCTGGCGGCACCCGTGAAAAAGCTACTGAAACGCGCCGCCGACGAATTGAAAGCTGGAGAACCGACATGACCCGCACCGTACACTGCCGCAAACACAAACAAGACCTGCCGGGTCTGCTGCGCCCGCCCTACCCAGGCGCCAAAGGCGAAGACATCTACAACAACGTCTCCCAGCAAGCCTGGGACGAATGGCAAAAACACCAGACCCTGCTCATCAACGAGCGGCGCCTGAACATGATGAATGCCGAAGACCGCAAATTCCTCCAGGCCGAGATGGACAAATTCCTCTCCGGCGAGGAATACGCCCAGGCCGAAGGCTACGTAGCGCCTAGTGATTCCGAGAAAAAATCGTAAGCGCCCGGATTAATTAAATATTTTTTAAAAAGCGTGTTGACAGAGGTGCTTCAAATCCGTCTAATAGCGCCCCGTTGGCCCAGGTAGCTCAGTCGGTAGAGCAGGGGATTGAAAATCCCCGTGTCGGCGGTTCGATTCCGTCCCTGGGCACCATTATTCGTTTTCAGGTAGTGCCAAAACCACCCGAAAGCCCCTAAGAAACCCGCCTAGTGCGGGTTTTTTATTGCCTACGATTCCCTACCCTTCCCTTGTAAGCCCGAAGCTTTGGGGGCATCTTTGGGGGCATGGCCGGTTCGGTCACCTTCCATGCCCCCAAAACGGTGCTACATGGCCCTCAAAGTCTCGCCCCTTACCGACTCCGCCCTAAAGGCGGCAAAGCCCAAGGAAAAGCCCTACAAGCTCGCTGACGGCCAAGGGCTTTATCTTGAGGTGATGCCCAACGGTTCGAAACTCTGGCGACTCAAGTACCGGCACTCGGGAAAGGAGAAGCGGCTTTCCTTTGGCGCATACCCGACCGTCCCCCTGCTTAAGGCTCGCCAGCGACGCGATGAGGCCCGGCAGAAACTGTCGGATGGTCTGGACCCAGGCGAGCAGAAGAAAGTCGTCAAACAGGCGATGAAGGCCGAGCAGCTCACATTTGAAACACTGGCCCGCGAGTGGTACGCCTACAACTCTCCACGCTGGGCGGAGAGCACCGCGTACAAAGCCAAGCTCTATTTGGAAAACGACCTGGTGCCCGGCATTGGCTCTCGGCCGGTCGCCAGCATCACCCGACCGGATCTGGTCGACCTGGTGCGCAAGGTCGAAGCTCGAGGCACCCTTAACGCCGCCGGGAAAATACGGCAGTGGTTGCACCAGATATTCCGCTACGGGCTGGCCAAGGGTGTGGTGGAAAACAACCCGGCCACTGATCTGGACGTGGTGGCGGCCCCAGCGAAAGCCGCTCGCCACCACCCACACGTTCCCCTTGCGGAGTTGCCGGAGCTGTTGGAAAAGCTCGAGGCCGGCCGGATAAGCAACCTGACCCGCTGGGCTATCCGCCTGCTGATATTCACGGCCGTTCGCCCGGGCGAGCTGCGCGCTGCCCCCTGGTCCGAGTTCGACCTGGACAAGGCCACCTGGACGATACCCAAAGAGCGAATGAAGGCCCGGCGGCCGCATGTGGTGCCCCTACCCCGCCAGGCGGTGGATATCCTGCAGAAACTCCGCGAAATCACCGGTAGCTATCCGCTGTTGTTCCCTGGGCAACAGAGCAGCGAACGCCCTATGAGCGAGAACACCATCAACAAGGCGCTGCGCCTGATCGGGTACGAAGGGCGACAGACTGGCCATGGCTTCCGCCACCTGTTGAGCACCGAGCTAAATGGCCGCGGATACAACCGGGACTGGATCGAGCGCCAGCTTGCCCATGGTGACTCCGACGAAATCCGAGACACCTACAACCACGCGAACTACCTGGAGCAGCGCCGGGAAATGATGCAGGCCTGGGCAGATTCAATCGACGCCCTGTGCGCTGGGGCTACCGTGGTGAGCATCAAACGAAAGGCATAGAGAATTTTGGCTGGCCTAGCTCGACGGAGCGAAAAGCGGACTTCCCACCCGCCTGACTTGCAGACCTATTCAGTAGCGGGAGCATTTGGGAGGGTGACGTTATGAATGGCGGGATAATAGATGGCATAGACAAAACGCAATTATTGGGGCATCGCAGCACGCAAGATGAATTAGTAGAAAAGCACATCACTGACGTAATTCATCAACATAACACCCTTGGTGAAAGCCTGGTTGAGTTGGAAAACTTCGGCGTCTGGATGATGACACTTCAAGAAGCCGCTGAGCTAATCGCCTGCGATCAATGGGCTGCCGGGAATGTAAACATCCCAGCACTTGATGAATATAGTGGCCACCTACTGTCATACGAGACAATCTCCGAGCTTGTTAATATCACGGAGATATTCCTACCAAAACTGATTAATGCCGTAGAAATAGGTCGCCTTAAAGCCGCGAGAACCCTGCGAGATTTTGATGAGCTCATTGTTCCGGATTTGACATTCGTTGATTACAGCGCGTTATGTGAGTGGCTGACTGGAAGAGGATATACCCCTGGGGAGGCGTTTGAGGAATGGTATGACCGGGCTATTAATATCTCGGACAGACTGGTCGAAGAGGTAATCTGGCTGCGAAGGGCCGCTAGGGATGAACTAAAAGCAATGCCTGTAACGATTGGCTACTCGAGCATTCAGGTGATTGACAACGAAGCAGGCGTCGAGGTGTTAACTAGCCAACTAAAGTCAGCTCTTTTAGAAAATCAGCACTTACGAGAAAGATTGGCTAAAGCTGAGTTAGCTCGACAAGAAACAGCACACAACACATCCAAAAGGTCACATTTGCTGGCCACTGCTGCACTGATAAAACTAATAGAGTCGCCAATTGATCGCCCAAGACCTCAAGGAATGAAACAGTCCGCCATCAAGTCAGCTATTTTGGAGCGCTTTTCTTTTCGTGGCTTGAAGGAGCGCAATCTTGACGAAATATTTTCTGCCGCAAACAAGGCTATAGCAGAAGAGGAATAACCTCGCGCAGCGAGTTATACAATTACCGCAATTGCGGAACGAAAAATCGCAATTGCGGTTACACCTACCGTAATCCGTCCCAGCATGGAGCCATGTTCCCAACGCCACCCAAGGAGGCGACAACATGGCCGCACAAGCCCAAGCCGTACCGCTCGAACAGCCCCGCCGTTTCATCAAACTCCGCGAAGTCAAAACGCTTACCACCCTCTCCACTTCCGAACTGTATCGCCGCATCGCTGACGGTGCTTTCCCGCGCCAAGTTCCCTTGGGCCCTAAATCCGTAGTTTGGATTGAGTCCGAGGTTTTGGCCTGGTGTGACGCCCGCATCGCTGAAAGCCGCGCTGGGGTGGCAGCATGAGCACCTATCAGGGTCACCGCGTAGAAGACCACCAGGACTTCATTTTCAACCAGTTGCTGCCCAGCATCGTCGGCTATGCCCGCGACAGTGGTACGCCCTCCGAGGTAGTCGCATTCGCCTCATTCCTCAGCTTGGCGACGATCCTTCATAGCAAAGGAGTGCCCCGCGCAACCATCATCGCGGCCATGGATGCGGCGCGCGTGCCTACGCACTTGGCTCCGGAGGTAGTGCAATGATGCTTGCTCCCCTGCCGTCTCCGCGCTATCTTTCGGCCGTCGCTGCAAATTCAGCGACCGGGCGTGGAAACCCGTTTAAGCAAAAGGCGCACAGCGCCCAAGATTCAATCTCCGGCGTTTTTTTATGCCTGAGATTCCGCTTTATGGCGGCTGTGCGTGGGCAGACTTCGGTCTGGCCGGGTACCTTTTGCCCCGGTATTTCCACCCCACGCATAGCTGCCACCCAATCCCGTGGAAAGGACAGTGGCAGCTCCTCGAAAGCAGAAGGAGCTACACCTATGACCACCCTCACTCCGTCCAAGATCCGCGCCGCTGCCCACCGGGCTATGGCTCTCGCCGCACTCCGCAGTAACTCCTCCCTCTCTGTTCGCCTCAATCGCTACAACCACCACCGTGCTATCCAGCGCGCTCTCGAAGCCCAGGCCGACGCTTGCGACTGGCTGGAGTCTCTGGACGGTGACGCATGGGCCGATGCCTGTGAAGAAATCGCCGCTGCCCAAAAAGCTAAGGCGGTGGCGCAATGAGCCTTCACTCCAACGAAGCTGCCGATCACGGCAACCGCCTGGCCATATCGGGCCTGGCACTCGAAGCCCTCGCCGATCTGCTTGGGCACGACGGCAGCGAACATCACCTCTCCGGGGCTCAGGTGTACGGCCTGGCCTGCGCGGTTTACGCCATTGGCACATCGGTACGTGACCAAGGCGCCGCCCTTTGCGATATCGCAGAGAAAGGAGCGGCGCAATGAGCACGAACCACGAGCGAGTTGCCCTTATCGCCAACGAAGCCGTTGATGCCCTGCAGGTCAGTCGTGAACACACACGCTGGCTGTCCGCCCTGGGCAAGGCAATACACACCGACCTGACCGCAGGGCAGGGATTCATAGCCAAAGACTTGGCGAGCCTGGTTCAGTATCTGGCGGACGATCACTCCAACGTCCTCGATTCCCAGGCACGCGACTTTGAAGCCGGCCTGCTCCAGCACGACCTGAGGGCTTAACCATGAAAAATCAAAACGGCGCAATTGCGCCGGCGGGATCGGCTTGCCTGGATTTGGTGCTGGACCGCCTCACCAAAGTGAAAAGTGCTGGTGCTGGAAAGTGGATTGCCTGCTGCCCGGCACACAACGACAAGAGCCCCAGCCTCAACGTAAGCGAAGCCGCCGACGGGAAAGTACTGCTGCACTGCTGGGCAGGTTGCAACGCTCGGGATATCACCGCCGCAATCGGCCTGGAGCTGGCCGATCTGTTCCCAGGCAAACGCGAGCCACGGCGAGGCCCAAGCAAGGCGGCCGTCAACCATGAGCGCATGGTCTATGCCGTGGGCAGCTCGCTCCTACAGCAAGGCCAATTGCTTAACGCAGAAGATCAGGCCCGGTTTGAGTTGGCCAAGCAACGACTGGGGGTCAAATGACTACTGATCGATTTGCAGACCAATGGGCAGAGGCGCCTAAACCGGCCAGCCCCCCGACTTGGCGGGCCAATCTTGTATCCGCCGCCTCCATTACTCCAAAGGCCGCCCGATGGTTATGGCCCCAGTGGCTACCCCGGGGGATGCTCACCATCCTGGCCGGCGCCGGTGGCGATGGGAAAACCACGCTTACCCTGGGCTTGATTTCCACCATGACCAGCGGAGGACGGTGGCCGGACGGCTCTCACTGCAACGAAAAGCAAAACGCTGTGATTTTCTCAAGCGAGGACTCGGCAGAGCACACCATCATTCCCCGCTTGATCGCTGCCGGTGCTGACCTGAACCGAGTATTCATCATGCAGGGCCGGATCAACGACCTGGACGAACTGGAGCCGTTCGACCCATCCCGCGACTGCGACCTGCTGGCGCGGGAATTGGAGCGCATCGGCGGCGCCGGCTTGATCATGATTGATCCCATCGTGGCCGCCGTGAGCGGCGACATGCACCGCGCTAACGACGTTCGCCGGTCGCTACAGCCTCTGGTCAACCTAGCCGAGGAGCACGGCTCCGCGGTAGTGGGAATTTCTCACTTCAGCAAAGGTAGCCAGGCCAGCAGTCCAGCCGAGCGTGTTTTGGGCAGCCAGGCATTTACCGCGCTTGCGCGAATGGTGCTGGTCAGTGCCAAAAGGGAAGGTGAAGAAGACAGGGTACTGGCTCGGGCGAAGTCGAACATAAGCGCCGACGTTGGCGGATGCACCTACACGATTCGCCCGGTAACTATCGACGGCGGTATCGATACGGTGGTCGCGACATGGGGCGATGTCATCGAAGGCAGCGCTCGCGAAATCTTGGCAGACGCCGAACAGCTCACCTCAGATGAAGTACCAGACCAAGACGACCCGGCCGAAACGCTACGGAGAGTTTTGAGTGCTGGCCGAGTGAGCGGAAAGGATGCCAAGCGGGTGATGACCGACAATGGTTTTTCGGCCAAACAGGTTCGCTCAGCTCGCGAAAAACTCGGCGTGGAAACTGTCCGGGAAGGCTTCGGAAAGGAGATCGTTTCGTTCTGGTCGCTCCCTGCATTCGTGCCCTTTTCTCCATTCGTGCCCTCGAAAAACCATTCGTGCCCACTCCCGGGAGAGGGCACGAATGATGAAAAAGGGCACGAATGGGAAAACGAGCCGAGTGCAAACGAGTCCGTAGAAGCCGAATTGAGCGATGACGAGGTGGCCATATGAGCACCGCCATCGACTACCTAAAACAGTTCGGTTTGGCAGCCCGAAAAAAGGGAAACCGTGTGGTGGTTTCCCCTCGGGAACGGGTCACGGGCGACCTTCAAAAGTACATCCGTGCACATCGCATCGAGCTGCTCGCAGAGCTGGCCGCAAACGATGGATATGAGCGCCGCTGCTACTGGGTCGTCACCGTTCCTGGAACGCGCCCGTTCACGATGATTGCCAACCCTATGACCCGATCCGAGGCGACGGACAGCGCAAAGGCCATTTGGCCCGATGCCCTGATCGAGTAACCACTTGCGCTCAAAGCGCTCACTCGTATACTGGGTGCGCATACAGCTCGTTATGTGCTGTGCCCCGTCCCAGTTGCGCGTGATGCGTTCCCTGAGCGGCAAATGATCCCTATTTGCTCCCTTTGCGAGAACCATTCCATGCGTACGTTTCAGACAGCCCCTATTCAGTTCAAATTTGCCGCTTCCGACCAGGCCGGCACATTCTCGGGTATTGCTTCGCCGTATGGCGGTGAGCCCGACGCCCACGGCGATCTAATCGCCCCAGGCGCCTACACAAAATCACTCGATCGCCACGCCAAAGCCGGCACCCGGCCGGCTTTGCTTTGGCAGCACGACCAGTCCAACCCGGTCGGCGTGTGGCTTGAGTTTGAGGACACCACGGACGGGTTGCTCGCCCACGGCCGGCTCACAACTGACGTGCCCCAGGCCAAGGCCGCCTATTCGCTAATGATGGATGGGGCGCTGGCGCTCAGTATTGGCTACACCATCCCCGCCGGCGGCGCAGAGATCGTCAACGGCGCCCGCCTGCTCAAAGAAATTGACCTGATCGAAGTCTCCCTGGTGGCTCTCCCCGCGAACCCAGCGGCGCGAATCACCAGCGTTAAATCCTTCGATCCCTGCAACCCGAACCCAAGAGAATTTGAACGCGCCGCGCGTGATGCGTTGGGGCTTTCTGCCCGCGAAGCCAAAAGGCTTATGGCGGGTGGCTGGAACGGTCTTGTTCGAGATGAGCAACCCGACGACAGCGCAGACCTGGCGCGAATCGCCGCCAAACTCCAACGCATCACTGCGACCCTTCAAGGGCGCTGAGGTATCACCATGTCAATCGAACTACTCACCAAGGCAGTTGAAGAACAAACCGCCGCCGTTGTCGAAATGAAAACCAAAAACGAGGCAGAAATCGCCGAGCAAAAATCGGAAATTCGCCGGCTCAATGATTTTGTTTCCGACCTGGCGCAGAAGTACGTACGCGGCAATCACTCCGATAGCTTTGAGACCTTCCGTACGCCTGGGGATTTGAGCCTGAAATTCTCTCAGTCCGATCAATTCGCCGCAGTGCAAAACGGCGCACCTACGACCGGCCGGGTGGCCCTGGATGGTGTGTCGATCAAAGCGCTCACCAATGCGGGCGCTGGCGTAACAGGCTCGACCGACTACAACGTGCAAGCACAGCGCGCAGACGGCCTGTACAACGACCCTCGCCGCTCGCTGACCTTGCTCGATATTCTGCCGCGCCTGCCTGTGTCCGTCGGCTCATTTGAGTACATGCGGCTAATCGACTACGTAAACGCTGCAGCCTTCCAAACAGAGGAAGGTCAGCAGAAGGCTGAGGCCACGCTTGAGATGGAGCCAGAGACGGCAACCATTGCGACCATCGCGCACTTCACGCGTGCATCGGTTCAAGTGCTCGACGATGCTCCGGCGCTCGCTCAGAAGATTGGCGACCTGCTGCAGTACGGCTTGCTGGCCAAGCTGGAGGCCGAGTTGGTGTCGGGCACTGAAGGCAAAGGGCGCATCAAAGGACTAGTGGATTTTGCGATTCCTTTCGCAGTGACCGGCACCCCGGCTCCCGTCGACGCTATCGGACAGGCTGTTGTTGGCATGAACAGCAATGGCTGGGAGGCCGGTCTGATCGTGATGAACCCGGTCGACTGGTTCACCATTTCCAGTGAGCGAGGCACTGATGGGCAGTATGTCCTGGGCAGCCCTCGCGATCCCTCGCCGCCCGCGCTTTGGGGCGTACCGGTAGTCACCACCCCAAGTCTTGCGGTTGGATCGGTTCTGGTGGTCGACCCCAACCAGGTGGCCATCCTCGACCGCGAGCAACCGAGCCTCATGGCTAGCCGCGAGTCCGGCAACAACTTCACCACCAACATGGTGACGCTGCTGGCAGAAACCCGCGCCGGCCTCGCAGTGTTCTCTGCTGGTGCTGTGCTGGTGGTGGACCTGACCCCGGCCTAATAGCGAATGCTGGTGCAATACGGGCGTTAGTCGTGAGTGGCCTGGCAAGAAATAACCGCGACAGCCTGCGCAGCCTATTCCTTAGGGGCTGGTGGCAGGCATCCTCCTCTCATGGTCCAAATCTGGATCATCGCTACCCCGCCTAAACATGGCTCCGATTTGCGCCATCTAGTCCGTCTAGAACGCCTCGCCCGCTTACCCCTGTTATGCGGCGATTCACGGTGAGACGTACCCGAGACAGAAACATTTGTCCTACCCAGCGAGCGCCAGCAATGGCGAGGCTTCTAGCCGTTCTGCCGCTTAGTGGAACAGGAGCTATTAAAGGGGTCAAACCGCCGACTTGGCGGATTGGAGATCGGCGAAAGATTGGCTGAGTCTTGAGCCGATCTGCCTGCATGGCGCTGCTGTCAGTGGCTCGCCCATCGCCTCAGTTCTCCGCCTCGATCCGCACGAAAAGCAAAACCGGCGATTAGCCGGTTTGGGGTGCAGCACTGCGCCAGCACGCTCATTTAAGGTGGGATAAAGCCACCCTTATGACGCATCAGATAAGCAAGCACCGACCTAGGGTGTGCAGATTCCGCATCCCCTTAAGGGGCTCAGGCTTCCGCTAAGGTTCGAGGAAGGGGCATTAACGAAACCCAGTAGGGCTGGGCATCTGAGGGGGCATCACCTCGCTTAGATGCACGCGCAGGGGGGAGAGGGTGGGTTAAAAGTCCCTGGCATCCGAGACCCGAACGACGGGGGGAGCCTTTTTTCTGTTTCTCCAAAATCGCGATTCTCAGAAAACGCACGTTCCGCACCCAAGGGGGGGGGTGTCCAATCTTCATTGGAAACGACCTCCCGAACGACGGGGGGAGCCAAATTTTCGCGCCGTCAAAATTCTATTTTTGAAATCACGAAAACACCCAACTCCCGCTGGTGCTACGCACCTAGCGATTATTGCGAATGCCTCAGGTAGGATCGGCCGCAAGCCACCGCGACAGAGAGATCACAACCAATGTCGAACCTAGATATTTATTTGCCCTTAGTAGATGGCTCAGCTTGCTGGCCAGTAGCGAAAGGCGACCTCTGCAAGGATGCCATTCAGACTGTCTTTAGCGACGATTGGGGTGCTCCACCGAGGGCGCTAGTTATCAAAGTTTTGAGTGGAAGCGGGAAGGAGATCACCGTGTACATTCCCTACGACAACAATGGCAAAGCCAGCGTGCAGATAGACGGCGAGCAGGTGTGAGAGAATGCCCACCCAGAAGGGTGGATTTTGTTTTGGGGGCATATTTGGGGGCATGCGAAAAGCCGCAAGCTGACAAATCCCCGTAAGGAGAGGCGCACAGGCAAAGGTTCGATTCCGTCCCTGGCACCATCTTCAAGTTTCCAAGCGCTGTAACCGGTCATTGGAAACGACAAAAAACCCGCCTAGTGCGGGTTTTTTATTGGCCGGAATTTATCTCCTTCCCCTTCTATTGCGTTTCCTGCTGCGCCGCATTCAACGCATAAAACTCATGCAACTTCGCTTGCAGCAATTGCTTATCCGGCAAACGCGTCTGGTATTCGGCGATCAGGGCTGGCGATAACGATCTGTTCAACGCGTACTCAACCACTTCGTCCTCTTTACTCGCACAGAGCAAAACACCGATGGCGGGGTTTTCGTGGGGTTTGCGTACATCGCGGTCGAGGGCTTCCAGGTAGAAGTCGAGCTTGCCGAGGTATTCCGGTTCGAAGCGGCCTACTTTGAGTTCAATGGCTACCAGGCAATTGAGGCCCCGGTGAAAGAACAGCAAGTCCAGGGCGAAGTCGCGGCTGCCGACTTGCAGCGGGTATTTGGAGCCAACGAAGCAGAAATCTCGACCCAGCTCGCTGAGAAAATCCTTGAGACGCGCGAGCAAGCCCTCGTGTACATCGGTCTCGGCATGCTCGCTCGGCAGGCCCAGAAATTCGACCATATAGGCATCTCGGAAGACATCTAGCGCGGCGGCGTGAGTTTGTCTCAACGCTAGTGAGACTTTTGCCGGTTGGGTGACGCTGCGCTCGAAAAGAGCGGCTTTGAACTGGCGCTCCAGCTCGCGCTTTGACCACTGCTCCTGAACCGCCATACGTAGGTAGAACTCGCGTTCTTCCGGGCGCTTGCTTTGGCCAAGAATGATGAGATTTTGGGTCCACGACAATTGTCGCGCCAGTGGCGCGACTTTCTCCTCATTGCGATAAACCTCATAAAACTGGCGCATGCGAAACAGGTTGCTGCGCGTAAAGCCCCGTAGCCCCGGCTGAGTCAGCGCCAAATGCTCCGCCAACTGCGCAACCACTGAATCCCCCCACTCCGCCCTTTCCAGCTTTCGGCTGATATACGCACCCACTTGCCAGTACAGCTCAATCAGTTGGGTATTGACCGCCTGTGCAGCCCGCTGGCGAGCGCTGTGGATAAGCGCCAGCACTTCATCGAAACGGTCTTCCCCTGAATGTTGTGGAGCGGTTGGTTTACTCATGCCTGTAGCCCTCGACCCTGAATGTGGACGAAAGGCTAACCGCTAAGAATTGGTCGTCTTGCCGCTCGGCTCGGTAGAGCGGCTACGACTTTTTTCGCTTGGAAAGACGAAAGGCGGAAAGCCGCGACCTATGGACACTCGAGAATGGCTTGCAGCGCCGCTGTATGACAGATCGCCCGCTTACCCAGAAGGGACTTACTCGCGATGGCGATGTATGACCGAGTCGCCCTTTGGGACTGAGGCAGGATGTAAAAAGCGAGTGATCACCTAACCGACCAAGTAACCGATCAAGTAACCGATCAAGTAAAAACATTGCAGCTACAGCCTTTCTCATCAAACAACTTGAGTACTGCCGTTACAGCCCGCGCCCAAAAAACGAGCCCGAGCACCTCACCCACGCCTCATCCCAGTGCACCCCGCCCTACCCCTTCCGCGCCGCGCCGCTCAGCAGCGGGTTTCCCCACCACCTGGCACACTTCTTCCATACCAATCCTCAACTCTCACAAGCCGGGCCACGCCCATTAAGTCTTGTGCACAACACACACGCGCCTAGCGCCAGGTAATGAAGCCTGATCCACCAGTTCGCTGGTCGATCAGGTTTTTTTTTGGAATGAATAAATGCGCCGCACGGTTGATATCGGCTTTCTGTTTTCCACTGATGGCACTTACCGCCATATGGGCCGCAATGGGTTGCTCGGGGCGCAGCATGCGTTGGCTGAGGTGAATGCCAGCGGGGCGTTCGATTTTGTGCTGCGGGCTACCCATGTAAATCCGCAGGGGGTGCTCCAGGGCTATGGCGAGGGGGCGGCGCGGCTGATTGAGCAGGGCGTGCGGCATATCTTCGGCACCACCACTTCGGCGAGCCGCAAGGAGATCATTCCGGACCTGGAGCAGCACGCCAGCACGCTCTGGTATGCCTGCCCCTACGAGGGCTACGAGAGCAGCGAGAACGTGCTGTATTTCGGCGGCTGCCCGAACCAGACGCTTATCCCGCTACTGCGTTTTGCCTTGGCCACGTTCGGCAAGCGCGCGCTGTTGGTGGGGTCGAATTATGTGTGGGGCTGGGAGAGTAATCGCATCGCCCGCGAGGTAATCACGCTGGCCGGCGGCGAGGTGTTGAAGGAAAAGTATATGCACCTTGGCGCCACCCAGGTGGCCGAGTTGGTGCAGGCGGTGGTCAGTGAGCCGCCGGCGTTTGTGTTGAATAACCTGGTGGGCGATTCGTCGTATGCGTTTTTGCATCAGCTGGATGCGGCATGCCAGGTCGGCGGGCTGCAGTTGCCGGTGTTGAGTAGCAACCTTGCCGAGGCGGAACTGACCGAGCTGGGCTCCTTGCAGAATCTGCGCATGCTGGCGTGCGGGCCGTTTTTCGAGGCGGCGGACCCGGCCTTCTGCCAGCGGCAAACCGAGCGCCATGGGCGGCATGTGTATTCCCATCTGTATGCCGGCTCGTACAGCGCGGTGCATTTGTTTGCCCGCGCGTTGCAGCAGTGTGGCGACGACGATTCGGCCACCATCTGCGCGTACCTGCACCAGCATCCGCAGCAGAGCGTGCTGGGCGAATTGCGGGTGTCGCCGCGCAACAACCACAGCAGCCTGGCGTGCCATATCGCCGAACTGCAGAACGGCCGCTTTGTGATTGTGCACAGCGAGCCGCAGGCGGTGCCCGCCGACCCGTATATGACCGCCACCGATCTCACCGAATTTCGCCAGTTAAGTGCGCCAACGCCGCGCTTGAGGATCGTCAAATGAGCCCGTTCAACCGCCCCGATTTTGAAAACGGCACCTTGCTGTTGGTGGACTGCGAAGAGCGCACGCTCAACAGCCTGGAAAAGAGCCTGCACCGTTTGGGCATCAAGGCCCAACCGTTAATGGAGGATGCGCCGCAGAACCTGCAGAACTGCTTTGCGGCCATCGTCGAGCTGGAGCATTTCGCCAGCCCCAAGACGCTGCTCAAACTGGCCCAGGCCAATGTGCCGGTGGTGGCGCTCACGCCCCACGAAACCTTGTCGCAAATCCAGCGCGCTATCGAGCTGGGTGCCACTGCCCTGCTCAACCGCCCCATCACTCAGGGCTCGGTGTACACCACGTTGATGATGGCCATCGGGCTGCGTGAGCGGCTGGACCGCGATGCGCAAACCATCGAGAACTTGCAGCAACGCCTGGCCAATCGTCCGCAATTGGCCATGGCACTGGCGCGTTTGATGGTGGAGCACGGGCTGGATGAAAGCGCGGCTTATGAACGGCTGCGTGAGTTGTCGATGCGCCTTAACCGCAGCATCGACGAGCTGTGCGCCGAGCTGGCGGCAGACCAGGGGCAACAACGCGGCGGTCTGCTATGAGCACAGCGGTGGCCCTGTTGCGCCGGCCGACGGTGGCCGTGTCCTTGCTGTATATCGTGCTAGTGGTGGTGCTGGCAGCGCTCGCCCCGTGGCTGAGCCCGTTTGATCCGTCCGAGCAATTTATTGAAGGCTTGTCGATGGAGGGTGCTCCCCTGGCGCCTGGCGATATCTATTGGCTGGGCACCGATCTGCTTGGGCGCGACCTGCTCTCGCGGTTGATTTACGGCGCACGCACCTCGTTGTTTATCGGGTTGGTGGCCAATGGCATGGCGGTGTTGATTGGCACCCTGGTGGGGCTGACGGCGGGCTTTTTGCGTGGCTGGCTGGGCAGTGCGCTGATGCGTTTTACCGACCTGATGATGGCGTTCCCGGCGCTGCTGCTGGCCATTGCCCTGTCGGCGATTTTCCAGCCGAGTGTGTGGATCGTCGCCCTGGTAATTGCCATGGTCAACTGGGTGCAGGTGGCGCGGGTTATCTATTCGGAAACCATCGCCCTGAGTGCCCGTGACTTCGTCGCGGTAGAACGCACCCTCGGTGCCAGTTCGCTGCGCATTCTGTTTTCACACCTGCTGCCACATTTGCTGCCGACCATTCTGGTCTGGGCCACGCTGGGCATCTCCACCACTGTGCTACTGGAGGCCACCCTGTCGTACCTGGGCGTTGGCGTGCAGCCGCCCACGCCGAGCTGGGGCAATATCATTTTCGAAAGCCAGACCTATTTCACCTCGGCGCCGTGGCTGGTGTTTATTCCGGGCGCGGCAATCATTCTGCTGTCGCTGGCTTTCAATCTGGTGGGCGACGCGTTGCGCGACGAGCTCGACCCCACGCTGCAAGGGAGAAGCTGAATGCTGACCTTTATTGGCCGGCGTATCGGCTATTCGTTGCTGATTCTGCTGGGCGTCAGCCTGATCACTTACCTGCTGCTGTTTATGCTGCCGGCCGACCCGGCGCGGCAAATCGCCGGGCGCAGTGCCACGCCGGAAGTGGTGGCCGGTATTCGGGCGCAGCTGGGGTTGGACCTGCCCTTCTATCAGCAATACGCCCATTACCTGGGCAACCTGTTGCAGGGCGACCTGGGCCGCTCCTATATCCAGCGCAGCGAGGTGACCGAACTGCTCGGTTCGCGCTTGCAGCCGTCGCTGGAACTGATGGCGGCCGGCATCGGCTTTGAGTTGCTGATCGGTATCAGTCTGGGCGTGATCGCCGCGCTGCGCCGTGGCGGCATTGCCGATCGGTTGCTGACGGCGCTGTCGTTTATCGGCGTGTCGGCCCCGCAATTTATCGCCGCCATGCTGTTTTTGTACTTCTTCGCCGTGCAGCTGGAGTGGTTTCCCATGGGCGGCTATGGCGGGCTCAAGCACCTGATGCTGCCGGCGCTCACCCTGGGTTTGCTCGGCAGCGGCTGGTACTCGCGCATGGTGCGCTCCTCGATGATCGAGGTGCTGCATCAGGACTTTATCCGCACCGCCCGCGCCAAGGGCCTGAGCCGCGCCCGCGTGGTGCTGCGCCATGTGCTGCCCAATGCCATCGTGCCGATCATCCCGATGATCGGCATCGACATCGGCGTATTTATGGGCGGGCTGGTGGTGGTCGAGTCGGTGTTTGGCTGGCCCGGTATTGGCCAACTGGCGTGGCAGGCCATTCAACAAGTGGACATCCCCGTGATCGTCGGTGTGACCACCATCTGCGCCGTGGCCATCGTGCTCGGCAACCTGATTGCCGACCTGGTCATTCCGCTGATCGACCCGCGCATCGATATCAAAAAACACTGAATTCCAACACACAACAATCCCCAGCAAAGAGGCAGGAGCATGAAGCGCACAGCACTATCCCTGGTTATCGCCGCCACGCTGTTTACAGGCCCACTGTTGGCCGATGAGCTGGTGGACGCCAACGCCAAAAACGGCGGCAGCGTCGTCGTCACCTACCAGAACGACGTCGCCACCCTGGACCCGGCCATCGGCTACGACTGGCAAAACTGGTCGATGATCAAAAGCCTGTTCGACGGCCTGATGGATTACAAACCCGGCACCACAGAATTGGTGAAGGATCTGGCCGAGGACTACAGCATTTCCGCCGACGGCCTGGTGTACAGCTTCACCCTGAAAAAGGGTGTGAAGTTCCACAATGGCCGCGAGATGAAAGCAAGTGACGTGAAGTACTCGCTGGAGCGCACCGTCAACCCGAAAACCCAGAGTCCGGGTTCGGGTTTCTTCAGCTCCATTGCCGGCTATGAAGACGTTACCGGCGGCAAAAGCGAAACCCTCAGCGGCGTGGAAGCAACCGACGATTACCACGTAAAAATCACCCTGAGCGCGCCCAACGCCACCTTCTTGCACATCATGGCGATCAACTTCGCCTCGGTCGTGCCGAAGGAAGAAGTGGAGAAATGGGGCGCCGATTTCGGCAAGCATCCGGTTGGCACTGGAGCCTACAGCCTGGGTGAATGGAAGCTCGGCCAGCAGATAGTGTTCAAGAAAAACCCGGCCTATTTCCACACCGGTTTACCGCACCTGGACACCATCACCTTTGAAGTGGGCCAAGACCCGATGGTCGCCCTGCTGCGCCTGGAAAAAGGCGAAGTGGATATCGCCGGCGACGGCGTACCACCGGCCAAATTCCTGCAGTTCAAGAACGACCCGAAATTCAAGGACCGCATGGTGGTGGGCGAGCAATTGCACACCGGCTACCTGACCCTGAAAACCACTTTGCCGCCCTTCGATAACCTCAAGGTGCGTCAGGCCGTGAACATGGCCATCAGCAAAGACCGCATCGTGCGCATCATCAACGGCCGCGCCACCCCAGCCAACCAGCCGCTGCCGCCAGCAATGCCCGGCTACGACAAGGCGTTCAAGGGCTACGCCTACGACGTGGAAGGCGCGAAGAAGCTGTTGGCCGAAGCCGGCTTCGCCAAAGGCTTTGATACCGAACTGTTCGTGATGAACACCGAGCCGCAGCCGCGCATTGCTCAGTCGATTCAACAAGACCTGGCCAAGGTCGGCATTCGTGCGCAGATCAAATCGCTGGCCCAGGCCAACGTGATCGCCGCCGGCAGTGCCAAAGACCAGGCGCCGATGGTGTGGTCCGGCGGCATGGGCTGGATTGCCGACTTCCCCGATCCGTCCAACTTCTACGGCCCGATTCTGGGCTGCAGCGGCGCAGTGGATGGTGGCTGGAACTGGTCGCTGTACTGCAACAAGAAACTGGACGCCGACGCGGCCAAAGCCGACGCCATGGCCAAGCCTGAGCAGTCGGCTGAACGTATTGCGCTGTGGAGCAAGATTTTCACCGACGTGATGGCCGATGCGCCGTGGGTGCCGATCTTCAATGAGCAGCGCTTTACCGTGCGTTCCGAGCGGATGGCGGGCGGAAATGACTTGTACGTCGACCCCGTGCATGTGCCGGTTAACTACGATCACATTTGGGTTAAATAACCGGCCTGCTGCGCGTCGGTCTGGCGGCTTTGAACAAGCGTTTCGATGCCCATGGGCGTAGGGCGAATATCCGCAAAGCGGATATCCGCCGATTCGCAAATGGTGCAGCGGCGGATATCGCCTCTGGCGATATTCGCCCTACGCGTCAAACCCAGCGGCCTTGCCAGACCTAGCCCGTTGAAAAGCCACAGCTTGAAGGACGTTTCTTATGTGTCAGAACTGCCTGGTTAAAACCATTCACAGCGTGCACAACCATTTTGGTTGGGACCGCAGTATCGAGCCCGTGATGCGCGTGGCGCCGGGGCAGATGCTGGAGTTTCAGTGCCTGGATTCCTCCAATGGCTACTTCACGCCGCAGTCGGTGGTTGGCGATGTGGCGACAATGTCGTTTGACCAGATCAACCCGGTAACCGGGCCGATCTATGTGGAGGGCGCCGAGCCCGGCGATATCCTCAAGATCACCATCGACAGCTTCAAGCCCAGCGGCTTTGGCTGGACCGCGAACATCCCTGGTTTCGGCCTGCTGGCCGACCAGTTCAAAGACCCGGCCCTGGCGCTGTGGCACTACGACAAAGCCAGCCTGGCACCGGCCGCTTTCGGCCAGTTCGCCAAGGTGCCACTCAAACCGTTCGCCGGCACCATCGGCCTGGCGCCGGCCGAAGCCGGCCTGCACTCGGTGGTGCCGCCACGCCGGGTGGGCGGCAACCTGGATATCCGCGATCTGGCCGCCGGCACCACGCTGTATCTGCCGGTTGAAGTGGCGGGCGCCCTTCTGTCGATTGGCGACACCCACGCCGCGCAAGGCGACGGCGAAGTCGGCGGCACCGCCATCGAAAGCGCCATGGATGTGGTGGTGCAGGTGGACCTGATAAAAGACACACCGCTGGCCATGCCGCGTTTCAGCACGCCCGGCCCGGTAACCCGCCACTTGGACAGCGCCGGCTACGAGGCCTTTACCGGCATCGGCCCGGACCTGATGGAAGCCGCCCGCCAGGCCGTGAGCAACACCATCGACTGGCTGTGCCGCGAACATAAAATGCCGGCCGAACAGGCCTACATGCTCTGCTCGGTGTGCGGTGATTTGCGTATCAGCGAAATCGTCGACCTGCCCAACTGGGTGGTGTCGTTCTACTTCCCGAAAGTGGTGTTTGCGTGAGCCAGAACGACAGTCAGGCGATTCTCTCGGTGCAGCGGTTGTCCATCGAGTTCGGCGCCAAGCGGGTGGTCGATGACCTGAGCTTTGCGCTGTACCCCAGGCAGACGCTGTGCATCGCGGGCGAGTCCGGCAGCGGCAAGTCGCTGACCTCGCTGGCGATCATGGGCCTGCTGCCCAAGCAAGCACACACGCCGAGCGGCGCAATTGTGTTCGAGAACCGCGACCTGCTCAGCCTGGCCGAGCGCGAACGGCAGCAGCTGCGCGGCAAAGATATCGGCATGATTTTTCAGGAGCCGATGACCTCGCTGAACCCGCTGATGACCGTTGGCCAGCAACTTGCGGAAACGCTTCGTCGGCACGAACCGCTGTCACGCCAGGCCATCGCCAAGCGCTGCCGGGAAATGCTTGAGGCGGTACGCATGCCGCAAGTGGAAAAACGCCTGACCCAGTACCCCCACGAACTTTCCGGCGGCATGCGCCAGCGGGTGATGATCGCCATGGCCATGTTGTGCCGGCCCAAGGTGCTGATCGCCGATGAGCCGACCACCGCGCTGGATGTAACCATTCAGGCGCAGATCCTGGAGCTGATGCGCGAGCTGCAACAGCAATACGGCACCAGCCTGCTGCTGATCACCCACGACATGGGTGTGGTGGCGGAGATGGCCGATCAGGTGGTGGTGATGAACCAGGGCCGCGTGGAAGAACAGGCGCCGGTACGGCAACTGTTCGCTACACCGCAGGCCGCTTATACCCAGAAGCTTCTGGCAGCCGTGCCGGTGCTGGGCAGTGCGGGTATTCCCGAAGACCTGAGCCAACAACCCGCGCTGCTGGAAGTGCGCAACCTGAGCGTGCGTTTTGCGCTGCGCAGCGGCTGGTTCGAAGCGGGCAAGAATGTGCACGCGGTGGAAAACCTTAACTTCGACCTGCGTGCGGGCGAAACACTCGGCCTCGTCGGCGAGAGCGGTTGCGGCAAGTCCACCACCGGCAAGGCGCTGATGAATATGCTGGCCTACGAGGGCAGCGTGAAGCTGCTCGGCCAAGAATTGAATGGCCTGCACGGCGATGCGTTACAGCGCGTGCGGCGCGATGTGCAGATGGTGTTCCAAGACCCCTACGCGGCCCTTAATCCGCGCAAAACCATTTTTGAACTGGTGGGTGAGCCGCTGCTGATTCATGACCGTTTGCCCAACGCACCACGGCGTGAGCGCGTGGCGCAATTGCTTCACCAGGTCGGCCTGCCGGCGGACGCCATGGCGCGTTACCCCCATCAGTTTTCCGGCGGGCAGCGTCAGCGTATTTGCATCGCTCGGGCCTTGGCGCTGAACCCCAAGCTGATCATTGCCGATGAGTCGGTTTCGGCGCTGGATGTTTCCGTGCAGGCGCAGGTGTTGGAACTGTTGGAGCAACTGCGCGAAGAGCAGGGTTTGAGCTACCTGTTTATTTCTCACGATATGGCAGTGGTGGAGCGCATTTGTCACCGCGTGGCGGTGATGTATGGCGGGCAGATTGTCGAGATCGGTCGCCGTGACCAGGTGCTGCACAACCCGCAACATGCCTACACCAAACGCCTGCTCAGCGCCGTGCCGCTGCCGGATGTGGAGCGCAAACGCGACTTCAAGAGCCTGCTGCAAGAATTCCGCACCCCGAGCCCGATCAAGGAACTGGGGTTTGTCGCGCCGGTGCAGCAGTTTGTGCAGGTGAGTGAAGAGCACGCAGTTGCCACGTAGAGTGTGCTCCGCGCACTTGGCGATTCTTGGGCGAACGCAACGGTGCGCGGAGCACACCCAACCCAGCCAGGCTTTTGTAGGGTGTGCTATGCGCACCTAGCCATTCCTGGGCGGACGCTCAGCGCAGCCCAACGAGCCAAGCGCCGCCCCTTTGTTGGGCTTCGCTGCGCTCAACCCAACCAACCGTTGTCGCTAGCTCATCTGTACGAAAACCTTACGCACGAAAAGTAGACAGATCGACGCCCTACTCCGCCGCCCTTAGGGTTTGCCCACACCCAATCGGTCGGAGGCTTTCCCATGTGGCTTATCAACGCAGCACTCAACAACGCTCACATCTTGCTGGCCATCGGCGCATTCCTCTGGCTAATGGCGCACCTGGCCTACGGCTCAGCCGAGTGAATCAATACAGCCAGGGCTGCAGGGCCTCGATATTGGCCACGACAATCTGCTGCGCGCTGGCTTTGCTCTGCACCTTGGTGGTGTCGATCTGGTAGCGCTGCAACACGTACTGCACCAGCGCGCCCCGGCTGGCCACCCGCAACTGGCCGTCCTGCATGCCGTAGTCGATTTCGATGATTGCCCTCTGCTCAACGCTCAGACGTGAGTCGGGCACGATGATCACATCCACCTGCGCCGCCCAGCCGGCGTCACCGTCGATGCCGTGCTCGGACTCATCCAGCACATCCGGCTCGCCACGCAGGCGGCTAAGCACAAAGTCGCGGTAGTCACGATTCTTTTCGCAATAAGCACGGACATGCCAGCGCATGCCGGTGTAGATCAGCGTGTGCGGCGCAATCAGCCGCGTCTCGGCCACCGGGTTGGCCAACGACACATACTCACACTCCAACCGCAGCCCTTCACGGCACGCGCGCAACAGCGGGCGCAATACTTCGGGGCGCACGGAGCGATCCGGCACCTTGAGAATCTCGGTATGGGCATACGCCAGCGCCAGCCCCTCGATATGCGGCGAGCGCTCGTGGTTCTGGTTGAGCAAATGCAAGTAGGCGCTGGCGCTGTCATCGATAAACAGCGGCGCAAAGGTTTTGCTCGGCACGTAGCCCTTGAGGTGCTTGTCGTAGTCGAGGTTCTTCGGCGCGTATTCGCTGAGGTAGCTGTTGATATCTTTCGAGGCCTGTTGCCGGCTGATGCCAAAACTTTGCATCAGGTGGCCGGTGGTAAGGCGGCCTTCCCACCAGGCGACGGTTTCAATCAGGCGATAACGCAGCGCCAGGTCCCAGCGGACGTGTTCGATGGATTGTTTGCGCTTCATGGCTGGGTACCTGCTGCAATTGTTTACGCATGTGCGTAACTATCGTGGATATGTCTTGAAGATATACATATCGCAGATGTAGGTGTAGCTGAAATGGCTACGACCGTAGGCAATTTGGCTACGCCTAGGCTCTAAACAACGAGCAATCCTCACGCGCATCCGGAGGTGTTCACCCTTTTGCATCCTCGCGCCAGCCACTTGCACTGATGCGACAACACTCCTGCGTGCGACTAAATAGCCTCTTTGCCAGTCTTGGCTGCTGTTCCGGCGCTATGCTAGGTTGCAGCCTCGCCAGGAAAGTCGCCGCATTCAGCGCACCCGAAGAACAAGAGGACACCCCATGGCCGAGGCTACGCCCGCGCTTGAGATTCGCAATTTGCATAAACGCTACGGCGACCTTGAGGTGCTCAAGGGCATTTCGCTCACGGCCCGCGACGGCGATGTGATTTCGATCCTCGGTTCTTCCGGTTCTGGCAAATCGACCTTTCTGCGTTGCATCAACCTGCTGGAAAACCCGCACCAGGGCCAGATTCTGGTGGCCGGCGAAGAGCTCAAGCTCAAAGCCGCCAAAAACGGCGAGCTGGTGGCCGCCGACAACAAGCAGATCAATCGCCTGCGCAGCGAAATCGGCTTTGTGTTCCAGAACTTCAATTTATGGCCGCATATGTCGGTGCTCGACAACATCATCGAGGCGCCACGCCGCGTGCTGGGGCTGAGCAAGGCCGAGGCCACCGAGCGTGCTGAAGCGCTGCTGGCCAAAGTGGGCATCGGTGACAAGCGGCACGTTTACCCGGCGCAATTGTCGGGTGGTCAGCAACAACGCGCCGCCATCGCGCGCACGCTGGCCATGCAACCTAAAGTCATTCTGTTCGACGAGCCCACCTCGGCACTCGACCCGGAAATGGTCCAGGAAGTGCTTAATGTGATTCGTGCGCTCGCCGAGGAAGGCCGCACCATGCTGCTGGTCACCCACGAAATGAATTTCGCCCGTCAGGTGTCCAGTGAAGTGGTGTTTTTGCACCAGGGCCTGGTGGAAGAACAAGGATCGCCCGAGCAGGTGTTTACCAACCCGAACTCGGCGCGCTGCAAGCAATTCATGTCCAGCAATCGCTAACACGGAGCAACAACCCATGCAGAACTACAAAAAGATCCTGCTGGCCGCGGCCGCTACCCTGGCGTTCGGCACTGGTGCCGTCGCCGCTGACAAACTGAAGATCGGCACCGAAGGCGCCTATCCACCGTTCAACCTGATCGACGCCAGCGGCCAGGTCGGCGGCTTTGACGTGGAAATCGCCCAGGCGCTGTGCGCCAAGATGAAGGCCGAGTGCGACGTGGTGACCTCGGACTGGGACGGCATCATTCCGGCCCTGAACGCCAAGAAGTTCGACTTCCTGGCCGCCTCCATGTCGATTACCGAAGAGCGTAAGGGCGCTGTTGATTTCACCGACCCCTACTACACCAACAAGCTGCAGTTCATCGCCGCCAAAGACAAACCGTTCAAAACCGACAAGGCCGCACTCAAAGGCAAGGTGATTGGTGCTCAGCGCGCGACCATCGCCGGTACCTGGCTGGAAGACAACATGGCTGATGTCGTCGATATCAAGCTGTATGACACCCAGGAAAACGCCTACCTCGACCTCGCCTCCGGTCGTGTGGATGGCGTGCTGGCCGACAAGTTCGTGAACTGGGAATGGCTGAAGAGCGAAACCGGCAAAGGCTTCGAATTCAAAGGCGACCCGGTGTTCGACAACGACAAGATCGCCATTGCCGTGCGCAAGAACGATCCGCTGCGTGAGAAGTTGAATGCTGCATTAAAAGAGATCGTCGCTGACGGCACGTATAAGAAAATCAACGACAAATATTTCCCTTTTAGCATCTATTGATCTGCTCAAGCCGCCCTTCTGGGCGGCTTGTTCGAGATACGCAACTCAAGATCTTCTGGGCTAGAGCCAGGCAAGGCGAAACCGCGGCGAACAGCGCAGCGTACTGTAGTACGTGAGCATGTGAGTCGCGGTTTCAACGCCGCATGGCCGACGACCAGATGATCGCAGGCGAACATATGATCTTTGATCTTCACGGATTCGGTCCGGCGCTTCTTGCCGGCACCTTGATGACCATCAAGCTGGCGCTCAGCGCGCTGTGCCTGGGGCTGGTGCTCGGCCTACTCGGCGCCTTGGCCAAGACTTCTGCGCACAAGCCGCTGCAATGGCTTGGCGGCACCTATTCAACCCTGGTGCGCGGCATTCCCGAGCTACTGTGGGTGTTGCTGATCTATTTCGGCACCGTAAACATGATGCGCAGCCTCGGCGAAGCCATCGGCGTGGAAGGCCTGGAACTCAGCGCCTTTGCTGCCGGCACCATCGCCCTGGGCCTGTGCTTTGGCTCGTACGCCACCGAGGTATTTCGGGGCGCGATCCTCGCCATTCCTCGCGGCCACCGCGAAGCGGGTCAGGCGCTGGGCTTGTCCAAGGGCCGCACGTTCTGGCGGATTATCCTGCCGCAGATGTGGCGTATCGCCCTGCCGGGCCTGGGCAACCTGTTTATGATTTTGATGAAAGACACCGCGCTGGTGTCGGTGATCGGCCTGGAAGAGCTGATGCGCCGCTCGCAAATCGCGGTCACCTCCAGCAAGGAACCCTTCACCTTTTTCCTGGTGGCGGCTTTTATCTACCTGGGCCTGACGGTGGTTGCCATGACCGCCATGTATTTTATTGAAAGACGCGCCAGCCGCGGCTTCGTAAGGAGCGCGTGATGAACTGGGACGTCATTATCAAGTACCTGCCGCGTCTGTTTGATGGCGCAATTCTCACCCTGGAACTGGTGGCCTTCGCCGTGATTGCCGGGCTGATTCTGGCCCTTCCAATGGGCATCGCCCGCGCTTCGCGCCATTGGTACGTGCGCGCCTTGCCCTATGGCTACATCTTCTTTTTTCGTGGCACGCCACTGCTGGTTCAGCTGTTTCTGGTGTACTACGGCGCGGCGCAGTTCGATGCCGTGCGCCAAGGGCCGCTGTGGCCTTACCTGCGCGATCCGTATTGGTGTGCAGTGCTGACCATGACCCTGCACACCGCTGCCTACATTGCCGAGATTCTGCGCGGTGCCATTCAGGCTGTGCCTAACGGCGAGGTGGAAGCGGCCCGGGCGCTAGGCATGTCGCGGGCGCAAGCCATGGTGCACATCATTCTGCCGCGCGCAGCGCGCATCGGCCTGCCGGCTTATAGCAACGAAGTGATCCTGATGCTCAAGGCCAGCGCTCTGGCGAGCACCATCACCCTGCTGGAACTCACCGGTATGGCGCGCACGATCATTGCCCGCACCTACTTGCCGGTGGAGATCTTCTTCGCGGCCGGTTTGTTTTATCTGGCGATTGCCTTTGTGTTGGTCAAAGGCTTCAAGCTGCTGGAACGCTGGTTGCGCGTCGACGCGACCCAAGGCCGCTAGAATAGGCAACTGCCCATGCGCCGCGTGGGCAGTTATCACTCCTAGAAGCCTGCTCGATGACCGACGCTACTTTTCTCGCTGACTCAGATTTGCTGCCACGCTTTCAGGCGCTGGACGGCTTTGTGCTGCGTCATCAGAACCTGTGGCGGCCCCGGCCCTTCACTCAACTGCACTTGCCATGGGAAGAACAACACCCTGAGTTGGCGGCGTGGTTACGCGAGCGCTCGTTGGCCGATGCCGAGTCGGCGCACAACCACCCTGAGTTATTGCAGGCGCCGGCGCCCTTTGCCGAGCTGGCCGCACTGTCTGCCGAGTTGGCGGCGGTCGGTGCATTGCCAACCCACGAGCGTGCTGCCCTGCCCGCCAACTTCGCGGTGGATATCCCAGGCCGCAAGTGGGAGCAGATTCAGGCGTTCGCCGCTTGCTTGAGTTTCAGCAAACCGGCACAGCACTGGCTGGACTGGTGCTCGGGCAAAGGCCATCTGGGGCAACTGCTAGCGCAGGATGGGCAGCCACTCACCTGCCTGGAATACGATCCCGCGCTGGTTGATGCCGGTGCGCAACTGAGCGTCCGGCGCGGGCTTGCCAGCCGCCATATCGAACAGGACGTGCTCGCGCCCGATGCCGCCAGGCACATTCACACCGAGCACACACCGGTAGCGCTACACGCCTGCGGCGATTTGCACGTACGCCTACTGCAATTGGCCAGCGCGGCGGGTTGTGGACAACTGGCCGTTGCGCCCTGCTGCTACAACCGCATCGCCGGCCCGCACTACCAACCGTTATCCACAGCCGCGCAAACTTCAGCGTTACGGTTGTCGGTAGATGACCTGGGTTTGCCATTGAGCGAAACCGTCACCGCTGGCGCACGCATCCGCCGCCAGCGCGACAGTTCCATGGCCCGCCGCCTGGCCTTTGATCTGCTGCAACGGGAGCTGCGCGGTACAGACGATTACCTGCCAACGCCGTCATTACCCGTCGCCTGGCTGCACAAAGATTTCGCCGACTATTGCCGCGACCTCGCACAACTCAAAAACCTGCCAATCCTGGGCCATCGCGACTGGGCTGCGCTGGAGCAGCGAGGCTGGCAGCGATTGGCGCACGTGCGCAATCTGGAACTGCTGCGCGGCCTATTTCGACGCCCCTTGGAACTGTGGTTGCTGCTTGATCGCGCGTTATTTCTGCAACAACAGGGCTACCACCTACGCCTCGGCCAGTTCTGCGTAGGACATGTCAGCCCACGCAACCTGATGCTTCTGGCGGAGCGCCAATAGTTGCCCACACAATCTGTGGATAACTTTGTTGATAGTTTCTGGGCAACCTCGGCAAACGCACACGCAGCAAGGCTTTGAGGTATCTGTTTGTTTTTTAATCACACTGAAATATTCAATAAAACCAGGTAGTTACTGACTTCTGTCAAGTACCGCACAGAAATCACTCGCCCTCTGCTATAGCGCCTCACGATTGTGCATAAGCCTATTCCGGCGGGTAGAACGCAGGCTAAAAAACGACCGCAGATCAGGCCTTTACTCGCGGCTTCTAATGGATATAATGGCGGCCCTGAAATGCCGGTATAGCTCAGCTGGTAGAGCAACTGACTTGTAATCAGTAGGTCCCGGGTTCGATTCCTGGTGCCGGCACCAATAAAGCGTTTCATGCAGTGCCAAGCAATGTCATGAACACCCCAGAAAGCCCGCCTAGTGCGGGCTTTTTGCTTCATGCGGTATCACGCAGTCTCATCCAAGCGCTTGCTATTTGAGTAACCAGATAAGTACCTTTGATTGGTTCAATGATCTTGGGTACTCAATCGATGGCGCTAACCGTCCTGCAAGTGAAGAACGCCGCCCCTCGCGATAAGGATTACGGCCTTGCCGATGGCAACGGCCTGTTCCTATGGGTGCGCGCAGAAGGCGGTAAGTCTTGGCGCTTCCGCTTTCGCCTAGATGGAAAACAGTCCCACATTTCGTTGGGCACCCTCGACAGAGCGACACTCGGGCAAGCACGACAATTAGCTGCCGAGGCTCGCCAGCTTGTATCTCAAGGCAAACATCCAGGTCAGGAGCGCCAAGCTAAGCGTGTGCAGCAGGCAATAGCGCGAGCAAATACCTTCAAAGAGCTCGCACTAGAGTGGCATCACCACAAGACTCCTCGATGGTCCACTGGATATGCCAGTGACGTATTAGAAGCGTTTGACCGGGATATTTTTCCGCAAGTTGGAAGCCTTCCCCTCGCAGATATTAAGCCTCCTCAATGGCTTTCAACGTTTCGGCGGATAGAGTCCCGTGGGGCACTAGAAAGCCTGCGCAAGGCTCGCCAGCGCTGCCAAGAGGTGTATAGGTATGCGATCGCTACCGGTCGAGCTGAATACAATCCTATCGCTGACATTGGTGGGGCTCTGCGCCCACCGGCCTCACAGCACTATCCGTTCTTGCCCGTCACAGCTCTTCCAGCCCTACTGAACGCTATCGTCTCTTGCAAAGCTCAGGACACCGTAAAGCTCGCTGCGCGCCTGTTGATTCTGACCGGCGTCCGTACTGCAGAATTACGGTGCGCACCTTGGGCAGAGATTGATCTCGACACAGCACTTTGGACGATTCCGGCTCATCGCATGAAAATGCGCCGGCCGCATGAGGTGCCGTTATCTGCCCAAGCAATGAAGGCTCTGCACGAGCTGAAGGCAATAACCGGTGGATACACCCTGGTCTTTCCAGGTAGGAATGATCCTGCAAAGCCCATGAGCGAGGCTGCAATAAACCAATTGCTCAAAAGATCTGGCTATGACGGCCAGGCCACCGGTCACGGTTTTCGGCACACTCTGTCCACCACTCTGCATGAGCAAGGCTTCCCTAGCGAGTGGATTGAAACCCAGTTAGCGCACGTAGACAAAAACAGCATACGAGGCACCTATAACCATGCTCAGTACCTCGAGGGACGGCGAGAGATGCTTCAGTGGTATGCGGACTATATGGAGCGTTTGAATGC
Organism: Pseudomonas turukhanskensis; assembly: GCF_027922365.1. Lineage (GTDB taxonomy): Bacteria > Pseudomonadota > Gammaproteobacteria > Pseudomonadales > Pseudomonadaceae > Aquipseudomonas > Aquipseudomonas turukhanskensis. The sequence goes on along the minus strand of NZ_BSFN01000008.1, from coordinate 175,241 downwards.
CTAGCTCCCAAGTCACTCGCTCCAAGCGACGACTAATAGTGATGCGTAGCTCGCCAATTCGGCTGAGCGACTTCATTGAACACTACCGACAGGAGCTAGGGTGTAGCCGGGAAGAAGCGGCCTTTGCATCGGCCGATATTCTGCGCCGGCTAGAGCCAAACCATCCGCAACTCAATATCGAAGTCTGCTGGGTTGCAGAGATCCTTGACCATACAGCTCAACGCGAGACGTGCGGTATACAGACGGCAAGACTTATCAGATTCTTCGAGCTTCAAGCACTCAGTAAAAGCAAGCGGGAGGCGTTTGTGTCGCTGGAAGACGCGTCGGGTGCAGAGCTACATGCTTCGGATGCCGCCGTGTACTTCTCTCCACAAGCTTTGACGCGACTAATCGAGACCAACTCGAGCCATGAATTTGTCCCCAAATTCATCTGGGCAGAGGAGCTCCCTAAGACCCAACATTCGGAAATTAAGGCAGGAGCACGGGACCACCTTCGTACGAGAGAGCTACTCACGGTGCAGCGACTCACCGGGGCACTCGTGAAGATGATCATAGGATCTGCCAAACAAGATGAAGCACGCCGCGTAATTCTCAGCTCGAAGCTTTGCGGAGTGGCGGACGATAAAGTGAAACCCTTCTCGACCGCTGAAAGCCTCACCTTTATCGCTGACCGCATGGGCCTCAGCGGCTTTCCCGACACCGATACGGTGGCCAAATATCTTCCCAATAAACAGGATGACTCTTAGGCTGACGCTCCCAAAGTAACCGCATCTATTCTCCCGAATTCGGTTTTTGATGCCATCAAGTGCCATTCAATCCAGAGCCATTCCAACCGGACTCATGGAGACATTGAATGGCCCTCGCATTTTCCCCGATCGCTACACCTACACTTCTGCGGCTGCCCGGCGTTTGCGCCCAAGTCGGGCTGAGCAAATCCCAGATCTATCGACTCATTCGCGCCGGTGATTTCCCGCCACCAGTGAGACTAGGCGCCAATTCGGTCGCCTGGCCTGCTGACCAAATTGGTATGTGGGTACACGAAAAAATCAGCGCAGTTCGTCTGGTTTAACCATCCATGCCGAACCCTAAAGCGAGGATGGAAGAATTAAATCAAAAGCGGGCAACTCGACCCACCACCATTGCTATTACGCAGCAAGCGGAAGTGACGCTGAAGCTTCCCACGTGGCCCGGAGGGGTTCGTGGAGTGCCGAACGCAGTACTGCGATCAGCGCTCTTCGGCGTCTCGCGCGACCAAATTCGACCGTATTTAGACCACGTAGCAATCCCCTCTTTAAAAGGGTATGCAATTGAGTACTCAGGTCCTCGACTTGACCAATGCGACCTAGATGTGTGGGAAACCGTTCTACATCTAGCTCAAAGCGAAGCCCATGGCCGAAAGGTTGAAGTAGATGTATCCGAGATTCTTCAACTGCTAGGCCTAACCGATACAGGTCCGAATCGAAAAAATCTAAAGAGTCGTCTAAATCGGTTAGGCAGCACGTCACTGAGCATTCAAGCAGAGCGTTTTCGCTACGAAGGCAGCCTCATTGACGAAGTGCATTGCGATCTACTGCCTCAGAAATATGAAGTCCGCCTGAACTCAGAACTACCTAGGCTCTTTGCCTGCGATTTGTACACTCGAGTGCAATGGAATGTTCGAAAAGAGCTTCAGGGGAAGCCTCTAGCACAGTGGCTGCATGGATTTTACGCCACTCACGCAAAGCCTTTGCCCCTGAAGGTCGAAACAATTCAAAGGCTGTGCGGTAGCGAGACGGCTGAGCTCTCGAAATTCACCCAGTTACTTCGAAGAGCACTAAACCGTTTAGTGACGGCCTCCGAGGTACACGACCAACAATTCTCTTACGAGCTCAAAGGAGAACGGCTTTTCGTAATGCGAAAACCAAGCGCGTCACAACACCGCCACTTGAAGCGAAAAAAGGACACCGTTCCCGCGGGTAGCCGTACCGTTACGACGAGGTGAAACTGCCGTCCCGTCGGGTAGTGGGTACCGTCCTGACGGGTAGGCAACCCAATGTGATACTCGGCGCAAAGCCACTTGCGATAAGCGCTGAAAACCAGGAACGACAAATCCTAATCGTCTTTAATCAATTTTAAATCTTTCCATTTGCAGGCCAGCTAACCGAACCCAATCAAAAGTGATAGCCATCAATTAAAACGCAAGAATCACCGACTCCATCAGTTCAATTTCCGAACGGGGTAACTGCATGCGCTGAGCAATAGACCGCCACTCCCCAACCACTTCCAGCACCTCCTCAATGACTTGAAGTGCCTGGCGATCATCTAGGCCGTAACAAAAGGCGGTGTCAGTCAGCGCTTGAAGGCTGGGTCGATTGTCCTGATCATCAATGTTTAGGACATGAGCTGCTAGGTGAGGAGCAGGGTTAACGTCGAAAGCAGGGGCAAGACGCCAGCCTTGCTGACTCATAAGGAACCCGTGGTTACGCAGATGATCATCACGGTTGCCGATAGCAATATTGAAGGTGACACGTCTGAACAACTGCGCCAAATCACCATAGAGGTGCTCCGGCGAACCATTAGTTTGAAGAAACTGGGCCAGATCGAGATAACTCACACCTTCACTTTGCTCAGCCCGGAGCGTTGACATGGCCGACGCGTAAAAGACTCTGCCCCGTGGAGAGCGGTCAAATCGACGAACACAGAAAGTATGGTGACTGCCACCTAAACGAACGGCTTTTGCTCTCGGCATAACCACACCAGCTCGAACAGCAAGGAATTGAGTGACCCCCTCCCAGGCGCCAACATCAATCTCATCATCCTCGGCCGGGAACTTTGCAATCCAGTCAGTCTGATCCGCTGCGAGGAAGTTAGCTTTGGGTCGGGTACCGCCCAGGGAGGCCCCACAAGCAGCAACCAGGCTCACCCATTGCTCGAGGGAGACCAAATCATCGACCCGCTTGCTCGAAAGTTGGCGAGCAGCCTCTGCCAGCTCAGGGAGAGACTCCAAGGGAGGGATGGCTATCGGATTGGCGCTAATAAACCCATTTTCACCTGCTAGCCGGAAGCGCAACGCTCCTTGGCGACTAGAGTCCTGGACGCCTACGAGGAAATCCCACGCGTAGAGGTTATTGGGTTTCCGCCCAACATTCTTCGCCTCCAAAACCTCGCGGCGCCTCATGAGTGTTTGCCCCCAACGATCTGGGGATGAATCCAATAACACACCAAAAATGCCCGCCTCAGCTTTCGGGAAAAACGGGGTCTGATCTAAGGTCAAAGACGGGTCCATCAATAGGCTTAGCGGACTACTCAGCCAAGCGCTGTCGTAGGCAATCCGAATCCCGCCCCGATCATTCGATAGCGTTCCGACTCGAGTTAAGGACTGCGTCAAGTCGCTATCAAGCCAAACCTCTAGATCGCTAGCCATTTTTGCGGACTCTTCTCCGCGGCAACTCCAAGTCCTGCAAGCGGCGTCCTACCTCATCGTCGCGCGCGAGAAGATTTATATCCTCGCTCAGGTGCAGAGCTGCCAGGATTCTTAGGTAGGTCCCAAACGCTACCGATGGCGAACCTAGCTCAGCTTTGTGCAAAGTCATCCGCGAGCAGGATGCACGAGCAGCCATGGTTTCGGCGCTCATATTTCTCCGGAGCCTAGCCAATCGAATACGCTCACCAAACGCAATGAGCACTTTTTGCTCTTTCGGGAAAATCGGTATTTTTTCTTTAGCCATGTCTAATAAATTAGACAATAAACGGTGTTTTTGAAAACTTTATTAAGCGCCTAACTCTCCTAGCCCTCCTCAGGCAGAATAATACCTGGCATTCACCACCACCGTTTTTGCGAAGTCGACTAAATTCGTAATTCCTTCGTCGCCCCGTCGATTAAGGTGAAATCCAGTTATCCCAACATGCGCAGGCCCATCACGATCGCACTGCAGAGAGTCTCCAATCATGACCACACGCTCATTGGCTGTTTGCTCCCCAAGGTCAATGCAGAGCATCGAACAAGTCGCGTTGTAAATATTTGGATCAGGCTTCGCTGCACCGATGGAATAGCTAAAACCATATGCGTTCAGGCCAGGTAGCAGCCCTCGCACAGAAGGTCCGTATGGCGCAGCCAGATTGGAGCAGACAGCCGTTTTAACACCTGCATCCTGCAGCAACGCAATCGCTTCTAGCGCATCAGGAAACAATTTGAGACCAGCTAATTCCTCTTCGAGAACCAGCTCTAACTCTCGAAGCGAAAGAGCATCAATTGTGATGTCAAAATGGTCTGCTGCTTGGCGCAATGTGAAATCGCGAGTAAGGAGTTGTAGGGCGTCATCAGGTCGTGGGCGCCGCCCCTGAAGCCTTCCATGCTTCAGTAGCCGCAAGTAAGGACTACGCCGCTCTCGGATCTCGATCAGCGTTCCGAAAACATCGAAGATAGCCGCCGCTGTTTTCACATTTTCCCTTTGGCATTGCCTAATGCGTTTTTTACACGGTAAGCCAAACGTGGCCGTTCGAGGGCGATAACGCTCCAGCATTAAAGGCCTTGTGCCCTCCCAAGGCATGAGTCGCTCCCACGATCAATAAACTCAGTGTCTATCGAGCGCGTGCCGGTAAGGTACCTATAAGGCGATCAGGCGTGAGTACTAGCGACGTGCCAGGTTATTTGCTGTGGCGCTTACAAGGCCATGATGTGTATCTTTCCGCGCAATACAACTGCCTGGCATTTAGCGAGGCGGCAATGTGCGATTTTTCGCTGGACCAGGCCCACCGAAACTAACAGGGCCTAGCACTTAGGGAATGTCAGATGAACCCCATCGAACAACAATTCTTCACTGAGCTCGAAAAGAAGCTCTGGACTGCCGCGGACAAGCTGCGCTCCTCCTTGGATGCATCGGTTTACAAACACGTTGTGCTCGGCCTGATTTTTCTCAAATACGTATCCGATGCCTTCGAGGAACGCCAGCGTGAGCTACGTGCACAACTCACCAACCCCGCCGACGATTACTTTATGGACCCGGCGGACTACGGTGACCTCGGCAGCGAAGAATACGAAGAGAATCTCGCCGCCGAGTTAGAAGTCCGCGACTACTACACCGAGAAAAACGTCTTCTGGGTGCCAATCGAGGCACGCTGGCAAACCCTGCGCGAGTTAGCGCAAGTGCCACCCGGTGAGCCGTTGCCTTGGAACGCGCCGGGTAAAGACACACCAGAGAAAATGCGCACCGTAGGCTGGCTGATCGACAACGCCATGGAAGCCATCGAGCGCGAGAACCCCAAACTCAAGAACGTGCTCAATAAGGAGTTTTCCCGCACCCAGCTCGACAGCCACAAGTTAGCCGATCTGATCGCCCACTTCTCCGACACCAACTTTAGCCAGCCCAGCTATAACGGTCAGCCGCTGAATCTAAAGAGCAAAGACATCCTCGGCCACGTCTACGAATACTTCCTCGGCCAGTTCGCCCTAGCAGAAGGCAAAAAGGGCGGCCAGTACTACACCCCCAAAAGCATTGTCACACTGATCGTGGAGATGCTGCAGCCCTTCAAGGGTCGGGTGTACGACCCCGCCATGGGCTCGGGCGGTTTCTTTGTACAGAGCGAGGAGTTTATCGCCGAGCATGGCGGCAGGGTGGTCAACGGTAAAACCGGCCAGATCAGTGTTTATGGCCAGGAAAGCAACCCCACCACCTGGAAACTGGCGGCCATGAACATGGCCATTCGTGGCCTGGACTTCAATTTTGGCGGCCAGCCTGGCGACACCCTGCAAAACGATCTGCATCCCGATCTGCGCGCCGACTACGTGATGGCCAACCCGCCCTTCAATATGAAGGAGTGGTGGAGCGCCAAGCTGGAACAAGACCCACGCTGGCTGGTTGGCACGCCCCCGCAAGGCAATGCCAACTTCGCCTGGCTGCAGCACATGCTCTACCACCTGGCCCCCACCGGCAGCATGGCGCTGCTGCTGGCCAATGGCTCGATGAGTAGCAACACCAACAACGAAGGCGAAATCCGCAAGCAACTGATCGAGCAAGACTATGTGGAATGCATGGTTGCACTGCCCGGCCAGTTGTTCACCAACACGCAGATTCCCGCCTGCATCTGGTTCCTCACCAAGGACAAGGCCAACGGCTTTAACCTCGATAAGAAGAAGCGCGACCGACGCGGCGAGTTCCTGTTTATCGACGCCCGCCAGCTTGGCTATATGAAAGACCGCGTGCTGCGCGATTTCACCCTGGACGACATCAAGAAGGTTGCCGACACCTTCCATGCCTGGCAGCACGGCGAGGGCTTTGAAGATATACGGGGCTTCTGCTACTCCGCCTCGCTAGACGACATCCGCAAGCATGAACATGTGCTGACGCCAGGGCGCTATGTGGGTGCTGAGGAGCAGGAGGACGACGGTGAAGCCTTTGCCGACAAGATGGCTCGGTTGACAGCGCAGTTGGCGGAGCAGTTTGCCGAAAGCTCCAAATTGGAAGGGGAGATCCAGAAGAACTTGGCGGGGTTGGGCTTCCCGTGTCAAGAGGGGCTGGAGGCTGAATGATGGAATGGATAGATGTTCGCCTCGGGGATGCTTGTACAAAAATTGGTAGTGGTGCCACACCAAGAGGTGGCGGGTCCGTCTACTTGGATGAGGGGCCGATTGCGTTCATTCGCAGTCAGAACGTCTACAACGAAGGTTTTTCAAAAGATGGCATGGTCTATCTGGATGAGAAGCTGGCGCAAGGCCTAGCCAATGTTCAAGTGGAAGAGCAGGATGTTTTGCTAAACATCACTGGTGACTCAGTTGCGCGCGCCTGCCAAGTCATGAGCGAAGTATTGCCTGCGCGTGTGAATCAGCATGTTGCAATCATCAGAACCAATCAAGAAACTCTCTGGCCCACTTACCTGAGATATTTCCTGATATCTCCGGCCATGCAAGCACACATGCTCGGCTTGGCTGCGGTAGGTGCCACCCGTAATGCACTTACCAAAGGGATGATTGAGTCGTTCTCGATCAGGTGCCCTAAAGAGGTGGAGGACCAAAGGTCGATTGCCGACGTATTGTCCTCACTTGACAAAAAAATCGACCTCAACCGTCGCATTAACCAAACCCTCGAAGCCATGGCGCAAGCCATCTTCAAATCGTGGTTTGTCGATTTCGACCCGGTCAAAGCCAAGATCGCTGCCATGGCCGAAGGCCGCGACCCGCTGCGCGCTGCGATTAGCACCATCAGCGGTAAGCCTGATCCTGAACTCGACGACCTTCCTATCGAACAATACGACCAACTCGCCGCCACCGCGACTTTGTTTCCGGAGGAGATGGAAGACTCGGAGTTAGGCGAGATTCCGAGGACTTGGAGTGTTTCAAAGGTCGAAACACTGTTGTCGCGACTTTCTGCAAAAATACGATACACAAGAGAGCAGGTTTCAGAGTACGGTCAAATACCTGTTTTTGAGCAGGGCGCATCAATACTATTGGGATTTCACAATGGTGCCGCCTCCTATCCGGCCAGTTCAGAAAACTCGATGTTTATTTTCGGTGACCATACGTGTGTTACTCGACTCTCCTGTCAGCCGTTTGATATTTCCCAGAATGTGATTCCGTTACAGGGACAAAGTCGGCCTACTGTTTGGGTTTATTACGCCGTTAAAGAAAAGCAGAAATTTCAAGAGTACCGGCGTCACTGGATGGAGTTGATTTCAAAGGATGTGGTGGTTGCTGCTCCCGGTATCTGTTTAGAGTTTTCGAAAAAAGTTTCGAACCTGCATCTGCAAATGGAAGCTAATGAGCGACAGACGCAAAGCTTGCGAGAACTCCGCGACACCCTCCTCCCCAAACTGCTCTCCGGCGAATTGTCTGTCGAAGCGCTCGCCGAACAAGCAGGGAACGCTTGATGGACATTAAGAAGCTTCGTGAAAACAATATCGTGGACAGGGTCGAGGAGGTCTTGCAGGCGGCGTATTCGTCGAATCAGGCGTTCAACGCTGTACTCGATGAGGCTGAGCCGCTGGCATTTAAAAGCCTGCGCGACCCGGAGCACGAATACCTGATCAAGGTGAGCGATGCCTTGTATTGGGTTGAGCGTGATGCCTATCTGGATGAGTTGGATCACTGGGAGGGGCAGTGTCAGGTCAATCAGCATGAAGCGGCGACGGCCTTTATCAAGGTCTCAGACCAGCAAGCCGTTTTCCTTGACCTGGTGGATGCCATTCGTTTCGGGCGAATCGCGCCGTTTGTTGGTGCGGGGCTTTCCAAACCCTGCGGTTACCCAATGTGGGGCGAGGCGCTACGCAAGATCGCACAAAAGCTAGGCGGCCTGGATGTGCAGGACATTGAGCCACTGATGGCGCAATACGACTACCTGCAAGCCGCGCAAGTGCTGCACGAAACGGACGCTGAAATTGTGCGGCATTTCATCAAAACCGAGTTTCGTCAGCGGGGGGCAATCACCGGGCCGGTCACGCTACTGCCCGATCTCGCAGACGGCTGCATCGTTACCACCAATTTCGATACGGTCATCGAAGACCTGTTTCGAGAAATAAAGCAGCCGCTGGATGGCTATATGCACGGCATGCAGGCGGGTAATAACTTCGTACAGCGGCTATTGCGCGGTGAGCGGTGCATTCTGAAGCTGCACGGAGATGCCGGGCAGGCCAACACCCATGTATTCACCCTGGCGCAATATCAGGAGGCCTACGGCGGAGCAGCAGGCCAGCCGTTCGCGTTCCAAAACCAGTTGCCTCGGGCGCTGCGGCAAATCTTTATCAGCCACTCACTGCTGTTCTTGGGCTGTAGCCTGGAGCAGGACAAGACGCTCGATCTGTTCAAATCAGTGGTCGATGAAGCGGCATTTGAAATCCCGGATCACTTTGCCCTGCTGAATGAACCTGCTACACCGCAAGAGCGAGCCCGCAAGGAAGCCCGGCTGTTGCAACTGAAAATTCGGCCACTCTGGTATCCGACGTCCCACGATGCTGAGGGCAATCCGGATCACAGCCTGCTGGAGCAGATTCTCAGGCTGGCCATCGCTGTAGCGCGTAGACAGGTGGTATTTGGATGAGCTGCTCACCAGGACAGATCGACTTATGGCGTTGCAGCATCTTTAAGCCTTATATCTTGAAAAACGCCGGACTCCAGTCGCTATGCAGGGGTATATCCCGGCATGGGCATAGCCGTCATTTCATCGCAAATCGGCTTTGGTTGCCGGCTTGCCATTAAAGCGTTGATTTGTATTGGTTTTCTTATTTCATTACAAGCCAGAGCGTTTGCCAGCAAGCCCAGGAAGGCGTAAGGATTTCACATGTTGAACGAACAGCAACTCGAAGAACTGTGCCTGAGCTGGTTCCAGCAGGTTGGCTGGCATTTTGCCCACGGCCCGGATATTGCGCCGGACAGTAGCGCACTTGAGCGCACTGACTACCGCCAAGTCGTTCTGCGAGAGCGCCTCCTGGCCGGATTGGCACGGATTAACCCACAGATTCCGGCTGCAGCGCTTGAACAGGCTGTGCATGCGCTGCAAACGGTGAGCGAACCGCAGATGGTGGTGCGCAACCGCAGCGTGCACCGTCTGTTGCTGAGCGGTGTGGCGGTAGAATTTGCGGTGGGCGAGGAGAAGAAGAAGGACTGGGTGTACTTCATCGACTTTGCCCAGCCCAGCAACAACGACTTTCTGGTGGTGAACCAATTCACTATCACCGGCACCCGGCAACCACGCCGACCCGACTTGATCGCCTTCGTCAATGGCTTGCCACTGGCGGTGGTGGAGTTGAAGAACCCAGCCAACGAACAAACGGATGTTTGGGACGCCTTTAACCAGCTGCAGACATACAAGGACGAGATCAGCGACCTGTTCAACAGCAACGTCGCCTTGGTGGTGAGTGATGGTTGGACGGCACGGGTGGGGTCGCTCACGGCTAACGCCGAACGCATGTTGCCCTGGCGCACCATCCTGAACGAAGACGACCGGCCGCGCCTGCAGATGGAGCTGGAGACGGTGGTGCGTGGTTTCTTCAAACCCGAGTTGTTTCTGGACTACGTGCGGCACTTCGTGTTGTTCGAGCAGGACGGCGACAGCATCGTCAAAAAGATTGCCGGCTATCACCAGTTTCATGCGGTGCGTGAGGCTGTGCGCGCCACGGTAATTGCCTCCCAACATGCGGATAAAGGCATGCTGGCGGTCCACGAAGAGCGTGCGACCTATGCCAAAGAGGTGCAGCCGGGCTCACGCAAAGCGGGGGTGGTGTGGCACACGCAGGGGTCAGGCAAGAGCATCACCATGGCCTGCTATGCGGGCAAGCTGTTGCAGCAGCCCGAGATGAAGAACCCTACATTGGTCGTCGTGACCGACCGCAACGACCTAGACGGCCAGTTATTCGCCACCTTCTGCGCCGCCAGTGACTTGCTCAAAACCACCCCACAGCAAGCCGGTGACCGCGATGAGTTGCGCGAGATGCTGGCCTCACGCGAGGCGGGCGGCATCATCTTCACCACGGTGCAAAAATTCGCGCTGCAGGAGGATGAAGAGAAGCATCCGTTGCTCTCTGATCGTACCAATATCGTGGTGATTTCCGATGAGGCCCATCGCAGCCAGTACGGCACCAAAGGCCGGTTGGACACCAAGACCGGCAAGTACGTATTCGGCTATGCCAAACATCTGCATGATGCATTGAAAAACGCCACCTTCCTTGGCTTTACAGGCACACCCATTGCCCTGGAAGACCGCGATACCCGCGAAGTGTTTGGTGACTACGTCAGCATCTATGACATTCAGGATGCCGTGGATGATGGTGCAACAGTGCCTATTTTCTACGAAAGCCGGCTGGCCAAGCTGGACGTGAACCAAGCCGAAATCGATACGCTCAATGAGCAGGTTGAAGAGGTCGTTGAAGACGAAGAAGACATCGTCAGTCGCGAAAAAACCAAAGGCGAGTGGGCCGCACTGGAAAAGCTTGTGGGCTCAGAACCTCGCCTGCAACAGGTGGCACGTGACCTGATAGAGCACTTTGAGGCGCGCGTATCTGTGGCAGACGGCAAGGCCATGATCGTGTGCATGAGTCGCGACATTTGCGCCCATCTCTATAACGCCATCGTAAGTTTGCGCCCGGACTGGCACAACGATGACCCCGAGCTAGGGGCTATCAAGATCGTGATGACGGGCTCCGCTGCTGACAAGGCTCTGCTGCAGCCGCACCTTTACAGCAAGCAGATGAAGAAACGGCTGGAAACTCGCTTTAAAGACGTGAAAGACCCGTTGAAGCTGGTGATTGTGCGCGACATGTGGCTGACAGGCTTTGACGCGCCGTGTTGCCACACCATGTACATTGATAAGCCCATGAAAGGGCACAACCTGATGCAGGCCATTGCTCGCGTCAACCGGGTGTTTAAGAACAAGCCTGGCGGGCTGGTGGTGGACTACATCGGCATCGCCAACGAGCTGAAAGCGGCGCTGAAGACCTATACAGACGCCAAAGGTAAGGGTGACCCCACACACAACTCTGCTGAAGCATTAGCTGTGCTGTTAGAGAAGATGGATATCGTGCGAGGAATGATGCACGGCTTCGACTACAGCGCATTTGAGACCCGGCCACTCGAACTACTGGTGCCCGTTGCCAACCATATTCTGGGCCTCAAGGACGGGAAAACGCGCTTCCTCGACACCATGCTGGCGGTGACGAAGGCTTTCTCCTTGTGCGGTACGTTGGATGAAGCCGCGCCATTACGTAAGGAAATTGCCTTCTTCTCGGCCATCAAAGCGGCCATTACCAAGTTCACCACTGTCGATAAGAAGCGCAGCGATGCTGATAAGAACAGCGCGCTCAAGCAGATTTTGGACAATGCCATCATCTCGGATGGCGTGGACGATATTTTTGCGTTGGCCGGGCTGGATAAGCCCAACATCGGCCTGCTCTCGGATGAGTTCCTGGAGGACGTGCGGCAGATGGAGAGCCGCAATCTGGCTGTGGAGCTGCTGGAAAAACTGTTGCGTGACGAAGTTAAGGCGCGCGCGCGCAATAACGTGGTCCAAGAGAAGAAGTACGGCGACCGCTTGCTGGAAACGTTGCGCAGGTATCACAACCGCGCGATCGAAACGGCACAGGTCATTGAAGAACTGATCCAGATGGCCAAGGAGTTCAAGGCCGCGCTTGAGCGGGAAGCCGCGCTGGGTCTGAGTCACGATGAAATTGCCTTCTACGATGCATTGGCCAACAACGAAAGCGCGGTACGCGAGTTGGGTGACGAGACGCTCAAGAAAATCGCAGCGGAGCTTACCGAGAAGCTGCGCGCCAGTACGACTATCGATTGGCAGGTTCGTGAGAGCGTAAGGGCGAAGCTACGCATTTTGGTGCGTCGCTGTTTGCAGCGGTGGAAGTACCCGCCAGACCAGCAATCAGATGCCGTGGAGTTGGTGCTGAAGCAGGCAGAGTCACTGTCGAATGAATGGTCGATATAAACCCCAGCACGGTTCCCACGTTCTGGCGTGCGCCAAGACTCTGGGTCCGAGCAAGATCTTCGTTGTGGGTGAAGATGAGTTACCAAACCACCTATGGCCTGCGGCTACTTCAACCAATGAGGGCTAGCCGCTACATGAGGACAATCTCATTGTTCTGTACCCATTAGTCTTGGTGCCTTCGGTCTATCCACACGATGAACCGCTCGTGCCTCTCCTAAGAGCCGTAGGCTTTAGGCGGTAATAAGCCAAGAATTTTTTGCGCTTGCCCTATGGGGAGACCCAGCGCTTCTGGCAAGCCCAATTTGGCCTGGTTCAGGCGTGCCGATCCAGACTCATACGCGGGTACGCAGCCGAAACGCCACTAGCACCGTAATTCCAACTCACGGCTAAAAATCACACTGAAGGGCCACGCAGGGAGCCCTTTATCTGTGAAGTAAATATGTCGAGTTTGGCCCAGAGGTTTGGATCAATTACGCAGCAATTAATCGGTCGATCCGTCGCCCAAATACTCCGGCTCATCTGCGGCGTCCATTAAATCGCGAATCGTAAAGTCACCGTCTACCTCAACATCAAGGTCGTCATCAGCGATGGCTTGCACATCAGCCAGGCTGCGCATTGCGCGCAATTCCTCTCCACGATGGGCAATCAGAACCTCCAGTGCTTCGCGATCGCTTCTCGCGACTACAACATCGTGTTCGCCAACGCGATAGGCCGACATCGCCACGGACTCCAAATCGATCGCTAAAGCAGCAATACGCTCAGCAGGGCTCAAGCTTTCGTATGTATGTATTGCGGTTTGGTGTGTCAGCGGCCAGGCACTAACGATTAGGTCTTCATCGCTTTGAATCACACGCTCGCCTGAGCCCTCATAGGCCCATGACTCAGCGCCATCGAACTTAGCTACCGAATAGACCGCGGATGTTCGACCATTCAAGCCTTTGTGCTGAAGGATTGCATAGAAACCTGCAGCCATTGCCACGACTCGAGGACATTCCCGATTGTTTACTTCCTGAGCAGACTCGGAAGCTAAGCGATGAAGCTCATTTCGACTCTCGGTCCCAATTACCTCCAGATCGAAGAGTGCGTCGATATAACCGAGGGCCTTTTCGTAATACTCCCCGTCCTTGACCAGCTGTTTAACCTTTTTAATGACCGTATACACCTCGCTATTTACGTAGGTCGGCATGGGGTAGTCCTCACTCTATGGCTGGCTGCTGGACGCAGCGTCCAGCAGCTGCTGCTCATTCAAAACTTTGGATAGACCGGCCATTGTACGAACCATCTCGCTAAAGAGGACCTTGAACGGTCTGGAACGAGCCTAAGAAATCCTGGAGGATTCGCTCGCCCCATCTTCTCCAATAAACGCATTTGGACTACGCGTTTCCTAGAGGTCAAATTTTCTCTGCCAATGTGGTGAATTGTAGGTGGGTGTACCGCCAAAAAAACCCACCCCGATTAGAACTGGGACGTCCGAAGGCGTGTCCGACACCCGGTACACCCTGTTTGCGCTAGCGCGTCCGACACGTGGTACACCGTCCATTGAATGGCTAAAGATGGCGTCGTTTGGCTTCACTTGGCTGAAAATGGCATCGTTTGGCTTAAAATGGCCGGGCTTGGCTCGAAATGGCACGGAATCGAATGGGTTAGTTGCGCCTCAGGGGAAGGCGCAGCACACTCTTTTGCAAAGCTTTTGGACGGTTTTTTCGGCTAGACCGATTGATGGGCGCTGGAAGGCTTAGCGAAGTAAAAAGCATGAATACCGTAACGGGACCGGATGCCCCGGCGCTCACTTCTCCACGCAGAAAAGCCACTTTAGACCGGGAAGTAAGCCTTCAAACGCGTAGCCCTTTATGGCCACGCACAACAAAAGGAATTTACGGTGGTCCAGCAAGATCGAATCTGGGAAGCAAGCTTAGTCACTGCGATTAACGAAGAATTTGATCAGCTCAAATACCTCATTGAAGACAGCAGCGGCTCCACCGAGAAAGGAGACATTCAGGCGCAAATCAGCCGTCTTTGCGGCCTCACAGACCTCTCGCACAACCAATCAATACCGTTTTCTCCTACTATCAGGCTTCAGTTACAGGAGCTGAATGAGATAGCAATGGGGATGGTCCGAAGTAATATTCAGGTGGCACCACCGAGTGAAGAACATCTGCAAAATTTCGAACATGAAGCAGCTCAGGCTCTATTCGACGCAATCGCATTGAATTTCCATTTTCTTGCCCAGGCCGAGCTGAGCAAGCACGCGATCGCCCTTTCAAAGGAAGCCTTCGACTCCCTCAAAAGTTATTTGGGCAGCCATCCAGAATTCGACATGCTGGAGCGTCTTGTTCTGGTCCAAGATTATCGAGTGATGAAGCTCGCTGGTGACAAACGCTAGCGCCTACCTCGCGTCGTTAGTATCACCTTTATGAGCTGCCACCCCGATGAACAAAACGATATTTGAAAAGTCCGCTGAGATGGGTGAGGAACTGGCCGAGTACTTCACTTTGGGCCTGTACGACGATTCCAAGAGAATCATTACGAGCGGGGTCGCGTGCTCAATGTCACTGGAACATTGGACTGCCACTTTAACGATGCTTGAGCTCGGACTGCTTCCTTCCGCTGCGGTAGTGCATCGCTCTCAATTTGAGGCTCTGCTGCGTTCCGTTTGGTTGTTATATGCGGCATCCGAAGAACAGCTTAATAAGCTCTCAGAAAAGCTGACCCTCGTAACCGAGCAGGGCGCTAAAAATCTTCCGCAAACCGCAGACATGATGACGGCCCTTAGCAAGACAGGCCCAGTCGAGGCCTACGCTGCGTTAAACAGATTCAAGGAAAACTCATGGAAGGCGTTGAACTCCTACGCCCATGCAGGAATTCACCCCCTCAGCCGGCACGCTGAAGGATACCCAGTGCAACTGATCGCAGATCTCGTGCGGAATGCCAACGGCCTTGCTGTTATGGCTGCAATGCAAGCGGTCGTGCTCAGCGGGGATCAGCCGCTCCAAAAAGAAGTTCTAGGCGTAGCTAGCAGACACCTCGACTGCATGCCACCGCCGCTTTGATCCGTTAACTCGACACATTGCCAAGCTAGGTTGAGCCCATCACGCATGGCTCAACATGCCTAGAACAAGCTCTGCGCTATGAACCTGTCCAGAATCAGAAGGGCGGGCGGTTGGTGCAGGAATATCCGTGTAAGCGGAGCTCCTGCTCGTCAAAGCCAAGTAATTATGGACCCATCTACCAACTGATTGCTGCCCGGTATGGCCGATACATACTGGCCGATTGCAGCCGGTCACGACAGGCAGTTAACGGCCAAAAGCGGTCTTCTGAGACGGGAACGCTAACCGTCGCAGGGATCCTGAGCTTGAGCACGAAGGGCAAGTCCATCGCCATTAACCTCTCGCACCCGCGAGGTCGAACCGTGACCGTTGCTTTTACTTTGCGGTGGGCGCCCGCTGGGATACCCCGCTACATTTGCGCGGAAGATAAAGGTTCGAGGCGCGTAAACCCGGGGCCGCTGAGATCTCATTTGAACTAACTTGTGCCAGAGGCGGCCTCGAAGTTATCTGCTCACGTTAAAAGGCGCGCCCATGCCGACAGAAGGACCCGTGGTTGTGATCGGCACTTCGTCAGGGGGGCTAGTTGCGTTAAGGGAAATGTTCGGCGCGATGCCTGAAGATTTTAACGCGCCCATTGCGATCACGATGCATATCGGAGATCGAAGCCTGCTACCTGAACTTCTATCGACCGCCTCTCCGTTCCCGGCCAGATTCGCTAAAGAGGGAGACCTATTAATCCCTGGAGCGGTCCTCATAGCGCCCCCAGGCTCTCATTTGCTTATAGGCAACGGCGTAGTTCACTTGGGCCACGGAGCCAAAGAAAATTACTGCCGACCGGCTATCGATCCTATGTTTCGTTCTGCTGCTTTCAGCTACAGGGAGCGCGCGATAGCAGTGCTTTTGACCGGTGAGCTGGATGACGGAACCGTAGGCGCACAGGCAGTTAAATCGTGCGGGGGAGTCGTGGTTGTACAAGATCCCGCAGAGGCAGAATCTCCTAGCATGCCCCGAAGCGCGCTGGACTTCTTCCAGGTTGACCACTGCCTGAAGTTACGGGCGATCTCTCCCCAGCTATCGGAGCTGATACGCACAAGCTCGGAGCGTCCGAATAAGAACGTGAGTTAAAGAACTAGCCGTCGAATGCGACCTCGACCTCCACCCCGCCCATGCAGCGACGGAAATCATGGATGGACTCTTTGCTCGCACCCCACTGGTGTGCCCTGAGTGCCAAGGTGTCCTGTGGGAAACGAACAACGCGCCTTTGCGCTATCGCTGTCATACGGGCCACTCCTTTACGGCTAAGACCTTTGCGCAAATCCAGAATAAATCGATTGAAGAAGCACTTTGGGTCGCCATACGGGCCATTCGAGACAAGGAGGTTTTTTTCAAGCGGCAGCAGCAAACGGCGACCAGCAGAAACCTGGGTGATGAGGCGAGGGAATATGAGGTTGCGGCCGAGCATGCGCGAAATGCCGCTGAGGAACTGGTCCAGTTCACCACGCACATCTATCACGAGGTTTAAAGCGAAGCGCGGAGCCTGAAGACGTCCTTCACCCTACTTTCGCCTGCTGGGACAAAGCGTTTTCCACTGCGGAAAGTAGGCGGTTTAAGTCCCAGGGCTTAGCCAAAAAAACCACTTTCGGCGGCAGCTCCGAAGAACGAACCCGCCGGTGCCCAGAAGACACGATTATTGGCAGTGAAGGCCAACGTAATTGAATGAGGTTCATGAGATCCCAGCCGTTCAAATGCCCAGGCATACGAATATCTGTCATGACTAAGGCGAACGGGCTCGCATTCTCTAGAAGGGCAATGGCCTCGTCGGCAGTACCGCAGCATGTAACTTCTAGGTCTAGTAGCGACATAGCATCGGCTATTAGATACCGCAGCGTATCGTCATCCTCAACGACCAAGATCTTGCTAGGCATCGCGGTTTTTTCCAAGGGCGTCAAAGCTGTTGGCCTATAAACACAGGGCGAGTTTCACACCCTAGACCGACGGCAACAATCAAAACCGTGATGCCCGCGGTCTCCACTGCGCCAGAAATGCTTACTCCAGCGCCGCGACAGCGCCCCGTCTTCCAATAGATTCAACAATGGGCCACCGTCCCGGGATGCCGGTGTATTCCCTGGTGTGGTAGTCGTGACGACGTAGAAACATCGCTGGTCGCCAGCCCCCACGACGATGCATCGAATCCCGCTACCGTTCGGAATGTCATGCCACTTTGACAAGCGGCGTCCTTGAAGGTTGGATCCGCCCACGGCTTGGTTAAATCGCTCGGCTAAAATCCAACCGGTCACTGGCTCCAAAGAATCCCAGTCACCAAGTTGAATGGTGGTAGCTCGAGCCCAGCCACCTATCGGAGTCGTACCGGGCTCTTTCTTACGTCGTCCCCAGTGAATCCATTCCTCTGTACACGCGCCCTCAACCAGTACCGGGGCAAGCGCGACGGGCGAAACGAAGTTCACCTTGGCTAGTTTTCCGGCTTTAATTACTTCTACTCCCTCGCACATAATCCCTCTCCAGACGGCCATCCTAGTACCTTAGTGACAGTGGTCTCGGAAATGTGTCTCGGAAATCCTGCCGGGCCGTTGAAGGTCATACTTCGCGCGCTGGCAAGCGCGAGGGAGCAGCCAGCTCAATACACCGATAGTGAAACGGAGGTACGGGAGACACGCGAAAGTGCAGGACTTAACAAAATGGAGAGAAGTGCTGGACAGAGGCAGGCCTTTCGCAGCAGAAGGGATCCAGCGGCGGCCTGGAAATGGAGACTTATATGGAATCGCTGATCACGTACAAACGAAACGGCGTTACCAAAACGTTCACAGTGCCGAGCAACCTTTTGCCAAACATCGCTGCGGTGAAGTTCGCACTCATTGATCACGAGCTCTTGGAGCAGGATCAGCGGCTTCCCCACCATGGAATTGAAGCGCTTTTTGATGAAATGAGACTTGAGATCTTATAAGTGAGGCCGCTCGGTTCTCCTCAGGCGCCCAAAAGGTAGCGTTCTGAACATCACGCTCGTGCCTCGCCTCGATTGCTCCGCCCAAGCAAGTTTTCAACCCTTGTCAGCCAAACGCGCGCTACTCGGCTCGTGTACCAGCTCGCGAATACGCATTTCTTCCTCCATGGCTCCGATGATTCCCACAAGATCAACATTCGTTGTCACCGGGCCCCAAGGCAAACCGGCAACAGCTGCGAGCGTCTCCCCCGTGTCGGAGTCAAACACACGCGCGGTCATCAAGGACGGGGTATCGAGGACGGCCTCAAATCCCAGGGGAAGGAAGTATTCCCTTAGCCGAGCGCATGCGTACGGAAAACTCATTCTGGCCACTTCCACCCCCTCGTCATAGTCCGGAACGCTTAAAGGATAGGACAGCCGCTCCGCTGAAGCATACCCATTTTCCCCTTAGAGCTACCCATCGCTGATTTTTTCGGAATGTCAGGGGCGAATGAATACCAGCCTTCCGTTTCGCTGAAACAAGCGTCATCGCCGGCGGTCGTAGACCTAAGCCCTTCCCATTGGATGTTCAAATCGCTACTTGGGAGACGTCGATGACGGCAAATAAGACGGTTGACCAGCTAATCCAAGCTAGAAAAGCGGCCAGTGATGAAATGGATGCTTTTTTACGCAGAAACCACCCTTTTACCAATATCGCGTACGTCCGTTACGTTCGCTTGACCGAACGATATATAGCCGCAGCATCCGAAGTGCTTAAAGCGCAGACGTGCTTAGGGCGAACCTGGCCTTTTCAAAATCCTCTACGCCGTGAGGAGTGATCGTCAGACCCCTAGGGGTGAACGTGAGTCTTGGATGGAAATGTCCCACGCGCGCTCCTATTAACCGGGGACAGTTGATCGCTGCGTTTGCGAAAAGTCCCCGGGGGATGGGAAGACATTATTTCTTCCCCTGTTCTTGGCTTTGTATAACGCATCATCCGCGCCCTTTATAAAGCCAGTTTCACCAACATGCTTCGTCTGTGTGCATCAGGACGTGCGCCTTTGGTTGATTGCTGCCGGCCACGAATGTCCGCTATTGGCCCAGAGTGTGTAAAAACGCTCGGACAAACCCTTGCTATGATTTCTGAGAAATTCATCGCGAGGGAAGCCCATGAAAAGGTTTATCCAAGGTGAGCACCGAGGTCAGAGCACCTTGCTTCCCGAAAGCCTCGACGACTACGTCAGCGAAACCAATCCGGTACGCGTGGTCGATGTCTTCGTCGATGAACTTGACCTCGCTACGTTGGGTTTTGATGGCGTCATTCCAGCCGAAACCGGCAGACCTGCTTACCACCCAGCGATCCTGCTGAAGATTTATATCTACGGTTATCTCAACCGCATCCAATCGAGTCGACGGCTTGAGCGAGAAGCCCAACGCAACGTCGAACTGATGTGGCTAACCGGACGGCTCATGCCCGACTTCAAAACCATCGCGAACTTCCGAAAAGACAACAGCAAGGCCATTCGCGGCGTGTGCCGCCAGTTCGTTGTGCTCTGCCAGCAGTTAGGGTTGTTTAGCGAAAACCTGGTCGCCATCGACGGCAGTAAATTCAAGGCGGTTAACAACCGTGACCGCAACTTCACCAGCGCCAAACTCAAGCGGCGGATGGAAGAAATTGAGTCGAGCATCAGCCGTTACCTGGCTGCACTTGATGCGGCTGATCGGCAAGTTCCAACTGCCTCAGAGCCAGACGCTACGCGCCTCGCAGAGAAAATCGAGAAGCTTAAAACTCAAATGAAAGAGCTTCAGCTGATCGAAGCTCAGCTTAACGATTCGCCTGACAAGCAGGTCTCGCTGACCGATCCAGATGCCCGTTCGATGATGACGCGTGGCAACGGGATCGTCGGCTACAACGTGCAAACAGCGGTCGACACCCAGCACCATTTGATCGTCGCTCACGAGGTCACAAACGTCGGTTCTGACCGCGACCAACTCAGCTCCATGGCGAAGCTGGCGCGGGAAGCCATCGGCTCAGAAACGTTATCGGTCGTGGCTGATCGGGGCTACTTTAAAGGTGAAGAAATCCTGGCCTGTCACAACGCCAATATCAGTGCCTACGTGCCAAAGCCTATGACCTCAAACGCCAAGGCAGATGGGCGATTCAACAAAGATGCCTTCGTTTATGACGCAACGAAAAACGAATACACGTGCCCAGCTGGTGAGGCACTGATTTGGCGATTCTCCAGCGTTGAGAAAGGCATGAATATGCACTGCTACTGGAGTTCGAAGTGCCAGAGTTGCACGCTGAAAACTCAGTGCACGCCAAGCACAAATCGTCGAGTAAGGCGCTGGGAACATGAAGCTGTGCTGGAGGACATGCAACGTCGGTTGAACCATGAGCCGGAGATGATGCGGGTTCGAAAACGGACGGTTGAGCATCCCTTCGGGACGCTCAAACAATGGATGGGGGCAACGCACTTCCTGACTCGAAAACTGAACGGGGTGAGCGCAGAAATGAGCTTGAATGTGCTCGCCTACAACTTGAAGCGGGTGATGAAAATCATCGGCACCGAAGGTTTGTTGAAGGCGATGGCGGCATAAAAGCCCAGCTTTTACTGCCTCAAGAGGTGCCAAAGCGCGTCATACGCGCTCTGAAGCGTTACCCGCGCTGATCGTAGTAACTAATCGGGAAATCGCCACGCCCTGGAGCAATGGACTGAAGCAGGCCCGATAACAAAGTGTTTTTACACACTCTGGGCCGAAAGCTGCCTGTTTCCATCGACGGATCGCAGCCGGTACGCAGGGAAGCATCCAACCTGGGCTTCCTGCTGAGGTGCCCCAATCGCAGAGCGTTCATTCCTTTCGCGCTCGCTGCATCACGGTTGAGTAGCAGCTTGATCAGAGTGGGCCAGCCCCGGCAGTGAAGCCCATGCGTTTACCGAAAGGTGCGGTATTGAGCGATTAGGTTTACGTCGCAGATACGTGGCGGTCTTGTATCACCCTAAAAAACCTACCCCTATTAGAATTGCGACGTCAGAACCACGTCCGACACCTGATACACACAGCGCGTCCGGGACGTGATACAGACCTCTTTTTGATGACGTCCGACACCTGATACAAAGCCAAACACGAGCTTCAGATTCAATTCTCCCGCCCCAAAACCCCACAAAAATGGCTAAAATTGGCTTTATTTGGCTTTATTTGGCTTTATTTGGCTTTATTTGGCTTGTTTTGGCTTGTTTTGGCCGCGTATGGCGTTACTTGGCTGTATTTGGCTACGGTTGCGGTAAATGGCTTCGATCGACACTGGTTGGCGGGACATGACGTGGTCTAGCTTCCATTGCAGGAGGCTGAATACACTTCCTTGTATCTGGGGGCTATTGGCTACCTAACGAAGCATGATTCGAACGCAACTGCTTCACATATGAGGAAAGAGCAGCCTTGCGGGCCTGATAGTCCTTACCTTGCCCAAGCAGCAACATGTCCCGATTTTCCACGAGCATCACAAGCTCGAGCTCTACGAGCGTAAGGCAATCGCGATTTCGACCGGCGAATGCACCTGTAAGGACTTCGTTAATCAGCCTTGCTTCATTCATGTAGTGATGGGGTTTGGTCGTTTTACCAATCGCCTCGTGAGTCAGCGACAACGCTTCGCACACACTCCGAAAACTCATTGCAGCATGCCGACGTGCAGCTAACTGAGCAGCCACTTCTCCCAACACCAAGGCCTCAAGCTGCTCGTCGCACCACATTTCGAAATCAACCGAAAGCCAGCGGGCAAATTTGATTGCCAGCTTGGGATGAAGCCAAATTTCACGAGTGGAGCCTCTGCTGATGCGGGTGGATACAAGCGGAATGAGCGAACTGCCAGCGACTTTGCTTTCTGCACGCATAGCCATGCGCCCGATGTATTCCTTGGTTAGATCGAGCTCCAGCCAATCCGCCGCAACCTTTCCAAACAACGAAGCAGCATTCGATGCGTTCAGCCACCCGTCCGTATCAAAACTAACGCAGCGCCCGTGATAGTCGTGCTTGAGGATTTTGGTTGTCATCGTCTACGCCTCCAAGGTCGTATTTGGTGATCGACGATGACAATGCTCGCAGGGGGAATCGAAGGTTAAAATCGCCAGCCGGGGCCGGAAAACTGAATATCCGGTCGTCCGTGTAGTTTATTTCTTGGGGGCAATTTTAGCTGGACGCCCTTTTCGCTTCGCTGAAGGCGGTGCTGAATCCTTAGTCAGCCATCTGGCTAAGGTAACGTCGGTCTTTGGCAGGAACACAAGGAGGTTCGGATCAACAGAGCGGCGGACTATTGGGGCCATCTCCCCAGTCCTACAATTTGCAAAATCGGGGTAGCTCCATAGTGCCCTGGCAACGTCTGCAACACTCTCCCTCGCTCGCCGTATCGCCGCGTTACGAACTTCCACATTCGATATCGGTTTTGACTTCATTAACGAGGAAGAAACAGGACTCTCGGACCTAACCTTTCTTAATCGGTCATTCTCCAACGTGAGCGTCTTAACCGTCATGACTAGGCTGGCGTTTTCTTTGGTAACCGCAAGGCCTTTTGCGTCACTGGCCGCTAATAGATGTCGTATTTGGTCAAGCTCCAGGTCCCTAGCATCATCCGCTGGGATCTCACGGTTTCTTTCTAAGCGAACCTTTACTTTACGCAGTTCAGATAAGGCTTCCCGAGGATCCTGATCTTCGAGCTCCGGGAACATCGGCGTGACCGTCGCGCCCTTTGAGCCAGAGAATCGCCGGGCTATCGCCCTCGCGACGTCCGGGACTCGCATTGCTTGCTCGCGCTGGATGGACAACCACTCTCGATTCACTTTCACGTGATGAGACTGCACGACTCCTACCTGAGTCTCGATGAGAACCGAGGCGTGCTTTGTAACCGCTAAGTCAAGGTATGCGCCCAATTGACCATGAGTGATGGCGAAATTGGGAATTTGTCTCCCGTACTCCACCCCCTCGACGACGCTCTGAGGTACCAGGTTACTAGCAGAAAACGATTTGATAGCCATCGCCATAGCTTTCAAAACTTCGGGCGAGTCACGCCTTAGCGCGGCAATTGCAGACTCCAGTGAAATGTAATCTTCAGGTTTAGTCATTGGCTCGCCCGTACGCAGGTCTAGAGTCTTGGCAGGCAACTTGGGGCGGACAATACGGCTCAATGCATCCGGCGCCATCCGCTGTATGAACATACAGCGACAGAATGATCTTAACAGCAACAGGGACCTTGCTCCAAAGCGTCGGTATTTCCCAAAGCTCTCGACTAGGCGGCAGCTATAACTCGGCCCAAATAGTTCAGGTCGTGTAAGACCAGCGGATCATGGAGACCCTCGATTAAAGATAGAAGAACTCCGCCTGAAGACTGACGATTGACCCTTCCCAGATAGTGGACGCCGGACTTTTCGCTGAAGAAGCAGTAAACGCCCCCTCTCATACCTTCAAGCGCGTCGGAATTCATTTCATAGGCATCAGTGGACACCAAAAAAACCGTGGCATCGGCATGGCAGCGATAAGACGGCTTGAGCCAAAAGCCGCGATTCCGAACGACCTTCATCGCAGGCACCTCAAGATAATGGCGGTCCGCCGGAAGCGATCCATTCTTAACATAACCCGCTACGTCGCAATCGGTCAGGACCGGGCACGCGGCGTAGGTCTTATCAGAATTTCGCCAATTAAGATTCACACTTACTCTCCCTGCTAACAAACAGTCTAAAAATCAGCGCGCCGACCATTTGAGCTTTCGAACTCCGAAACGAAAGGATCAAGCCCAGGCACTGAGGAGCACCAAAAAGCCGCTAGAAGACCTGTTTCGATGCCTCAAACATCTCGGATATCTGCTCCAACACCATTTCAGTAGCGTAAGACTTAGCGTGGTTGTGCCAAGCGGCCAAATCAAAATATCCAAATGTAAGCGGGGCGGGATTTTCACGCTTCCAGCTTTCTTCGAGATCACACGCTAACTCAGCCAATCGCATCTCTTCGGCGAGTAAGAAGCGCCGCAAAGTACCGCGCTCAGCAAGCTTCTTCAGCCGCGATAGATCATTGTTAATAAGCTGTTCATGGACCATGCGCGCCCATTTCCCGAGCGACTCGAGTTCTGGGAGGAGTAGCGCCTCGATAGGTATGTCCAACCAGGTAAGTGTTTGCTGAGCTCCCATATCGACTGGTTTCACCGTGCCATCCCCGGATGATGTTTTTCAAAAGTCTATAAACCTTGGGCAGGGACCAGCAGTCCTAGCGCGAACCACTAAAAGGACTCCCGCCCACTTAAAGAAAGAGAAGGCGCCTACAAACTAGAAAACGTACCCGGCCAGTAATTGATGAATCAGTTCGGTCACTGGGCCTTTGTCGCCGGAATGGAACGCTTGCCGAACTGAGCGTCCTTCAAGCTTCTGCATCGGGTGGTCGAGCCACGCAATTGCGCAATCTCCCCAAAACATAGCGGCGACCTGCTCCACCTCAACCCAATTACAGAAATGATACGAATCTGATGACGCTGACATTGCCCTAAAATCTGCGATCGAGTCCTGAGAGCGAACCTGACTAGCGTCAAAAGCCTCTCGGACTAAAGAACACTTCTCTGCACTAAATAAAAAGGCTCGCTCCGACACCGGAATCACCTAGCGACAAAAGGGTATACCCTCCTGTCGCAATAATTAGAGGTTCAAAAATATGACAACAGGGTCTGTTTTTATTTTAGTCGCATGCACTATTATTGTCACCACCCAAATGTCGCAAACATGACCATGAATCAGCAAATCGCCTACCGAAGGGTTAGCACCCTCGAGCAACGTACAGATCGCCAACTTTCCGATACTGGCATCCAGTTCGATTTTGAGTTCGAAGACAAATGCTCTGGCAGTACTGTGACGCGACCGGCCCTAGAAGAAATGTGCAGATTCGTGCGTAAGGGCGACTGTGTGCATGTCCACTCGATAGATCGGCTGGCAAGGAATACGCGCCACCTCCTAGAGCTGGTCGAAAGCTTCCAAGCCAAAGGCGTCACTCTTCGCTTCCACAAAGAGGGACTGGAGTTTGGCGCGGAGTTGGGAAGCGCAGGACGCTTCATGTTGACCATGCTTGGTGCGGTTGCCGAATTCGAACGAGCATTGATTCGAGAGCGACAGAAAGAAGGGATCGAGCAGGCGAAACAGCGCGGCGTTTATCGAGGGAGACCGGCGCGCGACAAGACCGAAATTCGTAAATTGCTCAGCGAAAAAATCCCAGTGGGAGAAATTGCCCGCCGCCTCAACTGCAGCACTCGGACGGTACAACGCGTCGCCCGTGAAAGCTCGACCGACATCACAACGCCCTAGGCGATTGGCACTTGCGCCTCAAATGGCTCTGACCGTTTTCGCATCGCATGCGTGAAATTATTTAGCTTGGCTTAACACCGCACTGACAGTGCGACACACCAGGAGAGGTAGCGATGGGGAAGTTTTATAAAGCGTGCAATCAAGAGTTGGACCGCGCGTATCACGAGGCGTTGGTAACGCCGGCTGATCAAATGTTGGCTGTTCCGTGGCTGCCAGGTAAGGGACTACTCAGTGCAGGTCGCCTAGGCTTAATCTCGGCGCAGGATGCCGGAATCGGGCTGGCGAAATTTGGGCGTGATTATAAGTTCTACTACAGCCGAAAATTTGCCGGATGGTGGGGATTTGAAGCCTGGGGTTTGGCCAAGACGGCAATTTTTGCCTTCATCTGGCTACTCATGTTGAGCTCTTTAATACGTGAGTTCGCCGCCCCTACTTTCCATCCCGGCATGGCGCTTAGCGGTGCGGTTCCTTACAAAGCACTTTTGCTTGGCATAGCTGGACTCGCATTGTTTGGTGTGCGCGGTCTGTTTTGCTTCCGCCACGCAAAAATCTCGCTGGCGTCCGGCTCTACCGTCAGCATGGCTCCAGCCTGCATCAACTTCGCGCTCTTAGTCTTGTCCATCGCCATTATGTACAAGGGCTACCACACCATCGGCGTTGATTTCATAGCCGTTAAGTCAGCTTCGGGAGGATATGCGGTTGCGCAAGGTTCACTGCTAGGAGCATTGGCGGCCATTGTTGTCGACATTTTCGGCTTTTTCAGCCAGCTATTCAGCGGGGATGTTGCCGGTCAAGTCTGGCTTGGGTTGTTCTTGGTCCCTTTTGGACTGGCAGCAGGGGCGTGGTTTGTCATGAATGCAGGCTTCTGGCCTATGGCGGCGAAGATAATGTTCAAAGAGCTAAACGCTGCCCATGGGCATAGGCCTGTAGTCGCCGCCGTCTACAACGACAGCGATTTCGCGAGAGTCGTGAACATTCAAGGGATAGGCGTTTTGTTGATGCTGGCTACCTATAGCGTGACCCTATTTGCCAGCGCCAAAATGATCGCGCTATAGGCATTACTAAAGGAAATCCATCGAGTACCCTTTTGAGTACCTATTGAAAAAATCGAGACGAATAATTTGAGTAAATACGAGGCCTACATGAATTTATTTCGATTCCTGGTGCCGGCACCATACAAATCAAAGGGTTACGTGAAAGCGTAGCCCTTTTTTGTGCCTGAAATCTGGCTCGGGGTAGGATTGGGGTAGGGATTTGACACCCGATGACCTGCTGGTTAGAAAAAGCCAGCACGAACTAAAGTACCGTTCGTCGGGAAATACGCAAAACTAAGACCGCCATGCGATGCATTTTCTTTATGCGACAACATCGCAAGCCGACTTTTTAGCCATCTTGAAGAGCATTCATGGTGAAGACCTTTTTCGTCCAGATACCGTAATGTAGGGTCTTGCACAGCCACTGAGAGCTGAATAGTGTGAATGGGCGGGTCAACAAACCAGACTCCAGGATCACTAGCACCATGAAGCAACTTGTTATGGTGGCTGTATGCGGGGCGCTTCGGCGCGCTGAGTTCCTAGAGTCTCGGTCTACCAACCTGCATACAGCCGCCACCCTCTCGTTTGGTAGCGAGTAATGGCGGCCTCTAAAACTCTAGAGGTCACCCTATGCACCAGAGCAACTCATCCCCGGGTTTTACACCGCTGCATGCCGCCGAGCACGACAGCCTGCTTGGCTATCGAAGCGATGCCCAAGCCGCCGAACTCTATGACGAAGCTACGCAACGACAGTACGCTGTCTTAGGCCTACTCTGCGCGCTCAGTGGCACATCCATTTTGAATGAGCTTTCAGACGAGCCATTAGGTGCATGCATACAAGCAATTCGACTTCTGTGCAGCGATGCAGCAGGACTGTACTCAGCGGCATGGGAGAGCATGCAGCGAGGCACCGCCTAAAAAAGACGGCAGGGAGCACCTCGAAGACAAGCCCTCACTTGGAGCCCAGCACCAGAGCAATATTCGGAGCACACACGGTGCGAACCACGTGTCCATTTTCAAGAGGGGCGAAGGTGTTACTCACCTGCCCCTTTCGAAACCGAAAGCTCATTTTCAAATCGCTGCACAAAATCAACCAAGCCGATATTCAGTGCAAGGCAGATATCGCGTAGCTGAACAAGATCAAGCCGGCGCAACCCCCGCTCGATATCGCTCGCGAAAGACTGCGGACGCTCAAGCGCCTGAGCAAACTCCGACTGGGTCAACCCAGCCTCCACCCTGCACTGCTTCAGCAGCCTGAGCAGAACCAAGTTCTCATCTCGATACACCGACTTTTCCAACGGGGCAACCTCACAGCTTGACAGCACACGAGGGTATATCTAATCTACAGATACCTGATTTACAGATATTCAGATTATTTTGATTATCCCCTCACCAAGGAACACCTCAATGAACACAGCGACACAACTCTCCTCCCCAAGCCCGAAGCTTCAGCTCACACTAAACAAGCAAACGCTACAAATCGATATGGAGCTGAACGCTCTACTCACCTCAATCGGCGCACCAACCGACTTGGCCCAGGTTGCCGGTACGGCATGGGAAGGCGAGCTCCTGATCGAAGAGGACGCTGAATCTAAATCCACGTTGTACTACCTACCAGCCCGACTGATTCCAGCATTCATTGATCAGATTCTTGATCAACTGAGCGCTGCGAGCCGTGCGGAGGCCACCCAGCTCAGGGATGGCTTCCATGCTGTAGAGGCAAGCGCCAACAAACTCATTACGCTGACGCAGACCAGCAGCCCCGAGGTGCTCAGCGTCATGCAGCAGTTGATGAACAGTGCCCCGGCCAGCCATGCCCTGCACGAACTCATCGCCGCGCAATTTAAGCGCTCGACAGCCCTTGCCCCGAACCCAGCCACCCAAGGGGTTCAGTAATCCGATGCGCACATCCAAAATCAAAATCCACGGGCTGACGATTCCTTATCTGATCGACAGCGACAATGAGCGCTACTGGCCAATGCGATCGATATGCGAAGCGATGGGGCTGAACTGGCACTCTCAAGCGGCCAAGCTGCATCCGCCCCGATACAGCCCTCGCGAGCATGATGTATCCCTGCCAGGCCAACCGCTTATGAAACGGGCGCTGTGTCTACCACAGTCAGAGTTCGAGTTTTGGCTGAAGAGCTTGAGTTCACGCAAAGTGTCCCCAGCCGTTCGGAGGCACCTTGACCAGTTGCGTACTCACTTCTTTGGTGGAACACCGACTGTGGAGGAACAGCCCCAAGTGCCAAAAACAGCTGCTGCGCCAGTAGTCCTGAGCCGAATTCTGAACTGGCGAGCGCAACAGGCCGATCCAGCTAATCGACCGGATTTGCTCAAGCAGATGGCCAACCAATTCCGGGGAGTTAACGGTTTTGGAATTGAAGAGACCCAAGACCACCAACTACGTGCAGCAGTCGCCTCTCTCAGTTCGATCATCTATCAGCATGATCGCTCGAAGACACCGAGTCAGATGCCGATTTCGCTGCGTGTCGATGCGATCATCAAATCCATTGTTGAGGTTCGCAAACAGCATTTGCCTGATGCGGACTTCGCCGCCCTGCTCTGTGGCATCGACTTGGAGCAGCAGCATCGTCAGGCCTGCAGCATGCAGCAGACGCAGTGAGAGGTAATGGGCAGCTAGCTGCCCCAGCTACTACCCGGAATGTTACAAGCCATCCTCAGGGGATGTAGATCGATCAACCATGAAATCACTGAAAGAAATCACAGAGCTGCTGTACGCATCGGGAGTGCCCATGCCTGGCAGCTCCATGTCAGACGAAGACGCGCTTAGCTATGCCCGAAAGAACTTCCCGTGTGGAAATTTTTGCCTGGTTCGTGACTGGCTGTGGCTCGATATAGAGACCACCGATGCGCAACGCCACGCGCTGGAGAAAACACAACGCCAGCCGGCCTTGATTTATGCGCACCAGGTAGTTTTCGACAGCGAGCGGCGATGGGATGTGGGCGACTTCGTGAGGTCCTCGCTACTGCATCAGTTCAGTAAGGGATTTCATTTCAAGACGCTCAATTCTGTGTACCTGCTACTGGGTCCCGGCTCACGCAAGCGTGCCAATGCCGGCACCATCGCATGCCTGATTTAAGCCAAGGATTAGGCCGGGGATGTCTACCGGAGCGGGTGTCGTCCGTACTGGGCAGCGAACGAGTAGCGCCCTGGATATATGGTCACGGCCATACTGCTGTCGACTGTCAGCACCTGGGCACGCGCATCGTCTGCAATCTGCGTGGCCATCCCGGAGAGCACACGGGCTTCAACCCGGAGTTGATCATTGGTCTGTGAGAAGCAGCAATGCGCCCAGTATCTCCAGAGGGTATGCAGCAGCTGCGCAAGGCTCAAGCATACTCTTTCAGCAAGCCGGTCACGGCCTATCTCACCGATGCCCTTATCGCGGCTTGCTGCTGCCTGGGAGTAACGCACCGGCATATCAGGGCTGACCCTCTCGGGGGGCGATTTTCCGATGGGCGCCTGATTCGCACCTCGGACATCCTGCGTATCGAACTGGAGGGAGAGTTTTGGGTGCTGCACACCTACACGGGAAGCTTCTACGTCATCGCCTCTTTCCACCCGGGTGGGTACCAATCCCTGGTGGACTATCAGAAATTTCTTCCTCAGGGCCTCTATCCGACGCCTGATCGCCTCCACTGACACAATTCAGAAGAAGGCCACGCTGTGCCATGAAGTAATAACGTCTCCTTCGCCACCACGCTCTTAGATATCCGTTCGCATCCTCACCGGCATGGACTTTCCGCTGCTCTCGACGTCCAGCGCCTGACTCGCCTTTGTCTGGGCCCGCCATCTGCGACACGACTGCCGTGTCGCATGAGGCGATTGCGACACGCGCCGAGTATCGCAAGTGGAAAATTCGACACCCCAAGTCTGTCGCAAAATTACGCTGCGACACGCTGACCATGTCGCAAGCACTGATTGCGATACCCTCCTCATGTCGCACTTGGCAGCCTGCGACACACTATTCGTGCCGCAAGCGGCAACGCCGGTGCCTGAAGTAGCACCGAAAACAGCCAAAGCCGGCACAGCATGTGCCACTTATGGCGCAAAGCGTGCCCAAACTGGCACTGCTTTTATCGGTTATACTTCTTACATTAATTCAATTAAATCAATGATTTATCGAAAATTAATATAATCAAATCGCCCTCTACTGACCAGCATTTTTGAATACTCCGATTTCCGCTACATCGCCGATGAGCAGCTTCGTGCTGCTGGGCTCGCCCTTTCAGCGCCATGGCGCTGGCTGCGTTTTGATTTTGATGACAAAAGGCTTGCGCGCGCTTTTGCTCACGGCGCACGCTGAATACAGATGAGGCGTGTCGCGTGAGTAAGAGGGCGTTGGGGCAGTTCGGACGGAACGAGAAAAAACGAAGCGAAGGCGTAGTGCATTTCAGTGTAGGCCGAACTGACACAACGCCATTCGCGAAGCGGCTTAGCTTTGTCATCAAAACAACAAAAAGAGATGACGACGATGCAGCCAGACACGCTGAAGAAATACCAAACCAGAGCACGCAACTTTTACCACGAACACTGCGGGTCAGATGCCCCAGATTCGGCGCAGATCTGCGCGGCTTTGCTTGCCTGCGCCGGCGAGTACCGCCCAAACTCATTCAGCACGCTCAAAAATTCGCTGATGAACGATCAGCTCGCTCGTGGCAACAGCGACACAGCTGCTGCAATCAGAACGCTGATCAATCCGGTCACTGCACCTAATAGCAAGATGACCCGAAAATCCAAGCTGAAACAGATTCGTAAAGTCTCCTTCGAGGACTTCAAAGCGCTGTACAAGCACCTTCATGCCGGGGCTAATCTCGATGAGGCCGCATCGCTTGTTCTCGCGTACTGGATAGGCGTGCGTCCCTGCGAGATGCGGACGATCTCCGTCACAGGGAACTTGGTGCAAATCATCGGTGGTAAAAAGTCCGCCGAGTTACATCGTGGCGCTGACCGCACCCTGGTGATCGACAAGCCCAAGATTCTGAAATTGATTGAATGGGCCGCTCATCGGATGTCGAAATGTCCGCGCACTAACACGGCGATTCGAGATCGATTTCGTCGAGAGGCACGGGCGCTATGGTCGAGGCGCAAACAAGTTCCGACACTGAAGAGCTTTCGACACCAAATCGGCTCCATTCTGAAAGCGTCCGGAGAAAGCCCGGAAACCATGGCGTACATCATGGGGCATCAGTCAACAGAGTCGATCAGTGTCTACGGCGATGGTCGTTCTGGTGCAGACCGACAAAGTCACCTCAGACCGGTAGAGGGTATAGACCTATCAAAGGTGCGAAAACCCAAGAATCCACCGCGATACGGTATTGGGAAAGTTGTTGGCCGGATTGAGTTTCCAGCATCCACTCGTGGCTGGCTTCCAGGCAAGTCCACCGCACCTAACTCCAGGGGTACCTAGCGTCTGGATAGGAGATCCCCGCTCATTGGCACATGAAAAAAGAGTCCATCGCCGTCCACTCAGTCATCTGCGAGGCGTACCTGATTGCGACCATTGTTCTTTGCTGCGTACAGGGCCCGATCAGCCATTTCCATTAGCTCATCAGCAGTACGCTCGTGGCTAGAAGCAACGCCAGCGCTGAGGCTCACATGAAAATCCGATTGTTCGCCAGCAAAGCTGATGCTTGAAAATTGCTGGCGAATTTCGTCAAGAATGCTCACAGCCTGCTCGCCATTACAATCTGGCAGCACAGCCATGAACTCTTCCCCGCCGTAACGTCCAAGGCTGTCCACTCGACGCAAGCGTTGGCGCAACAAGTTGGCAAGTGCACGTATTACATTGTCGCCAACAGCATGTCCGTGGGTATCGTTCACTTTCTTGAAATGATCGATATCTAGCATTACTACGCTGGCTGGTTTACCACTGCGTAGTGCACGCTCTTGCTCGATAGCCACTTGCTCCTTGATATCAGCATGCTTTAGCAACCCGGTCAGGCTATCGCGGGAGAGTGCGTTACTGAGTAGGCGAGCGCGTTGGGCGCGGGCAAAAACTGTGGCTATCAGACTGTTATCTGAAATCGGCTTGGTGACAAAGTCGTCCCCCGCTCTGATTAAAACGCTCATCTGAAGCGCGATATCGGTTTCAGCGGACAGATAAATGATCGGCACACGCAACCAGTCGTCATTGAAGCGAACCACCTGTGCAAGCTCCGGCCCAGAACACCCAGGCATGTTGACGTCCAGCACCAACACTTCAGGATGAAAGCGGGCCATAGCGTCGAACAATTGCAAAGGATCGTTGACGACTTCAACCAGCATGTTGGCCCCACTCAATACCAAACGGTATCGACTGGATAACTCGCGATCATCGTCAACGATTAATACTCGATAGGGCTCACCACTCTGCTGGTTGAAACAGCGCTCCAGGCGATTTTCCAGCTTGGCCACGTCAACAGGTTTGCTGAAGAACCCCATTGCACCAATGCGCGCAGCTTGTAATTGGGTGTAAAAATCGTTCTGGGTGGTGAGAACCAGAAGCGGTAATAAGTGCTCTAAGCGCTGCTGCAATGCTGCGGCATAATCCAATCCAGTCTGTCGGCTGTCGCCTAAATTAACATCAATGATCAGTGCGTCCGGCAGCTGTTCAACCAACGCCTCATCGAGGGCTGCGGTGGTTAGGAAATGTGATGCCTGATAGCCGAATGTATTGAGTGTTAAGCGGATAACCTCGCCAACCTTCAGCTCATCTTCGAGAATATAAACCCTGTAAGCACCGTCACGATTAGCCCCAACACTGGGCGTTTTTAGCACTGGTGCGACTGAAGCTTGAGAAATCTGCTCAACACTAGCCAGTTGCTGTAGTTCGTTTACCAGCCCCTGCAAACCTTGCCGCTGAAGCTCCAAACTGCTCAGCCATTGTTGCGTCTGCTGCTCCAGCAACCTGGCACGGGCACCCAGCTCACTGAAACCAAAAGTCCCAGCACTGCCCGCCAGTTTGTGTAACTGATCGCGCAGCTCAGATAAACGTTGCAGTTGCTCGCTCGGGTCAGCGCATGCCTGTAGCTGCAAGGCTTTATCAGCCAGTTGCGGTAGTTCTTCGCGTAATCGCTGTGAGAACTGCTCACCCAGTTGTTGCAGATGCGCCTGCAAATCCGCCATTTGCTGTTGCCGTTTATCCACGAGACCGACTCCAAATTGCACGAACTTGAGTCGCCAGCTGCATCGGATCAAAAGGCTTGATGATGACGTCACGCGCACCAAGACTGCGATAGTGCTCTATCTCATTTGGCTGAACCTTGGCCGTCATAAAGGCAACAGGGATCTGGGTGATGTCGACCATCCTGCCAAGTTCCTGAAGTGTTTGCGGGCCATCCATACCCGGCATCATGACATCCAGCAGAATGAAATCAGGAGCAAATCCTTGAACTTGGTCGAGGGCATCCTGACCACAACTACAGCTCAACACCGTAAAGCCACCGACCGCTTCCAGTGCCACCTTGGCGACTGCCTGGATGGATGGGTCATCCTCGACATGAAGAATTCGTTTGAGGTCAGGCATATCCATTCTCCTTGGTCGGCAACAGTCGAGCCAGAATATCAAGGAAGTCTTGAGCCTCTGTTCTAGACTTTGCGAGCGCTGCTTCAACGCAGCTCAGTTGTTCCGTTGACAGCTCTGTGGAGGACAGGACCACTATCGGTAGGCCAGGGCAAAGCTGGTGAATCTCTTCTATAAGCTCAAGACCATTACCATCAGGCAAGTTCAAATCCAGTAACACCAAATCCAGACTGCCGGCGATTAAACGCTGACGGGCTTCGTTTAACGTGGCTACGCCAATAAATTCCGCCAGGTGGCGGCCCTGCTCGGCAATCACCGTGCGCAAGTCGGCATCGTCCTCAACATGCAGAACTCGTGGCTTTTCATGCATACCGCTAAGCGCCCTACGCAGGCCGCCCAATAGCCGCGCGGGATCAATCGGCTTATCCAGCCAGTCCACCACATGCAGCCCCCCCTGAAGGCTTAGCTGGCCTTGTTCATTGGCAGCCGAGATAACCAAGATAGGTAGATCTCGGGCACTTAGATTGCGGTGTAACTCCTGAATGAACTCCACGCCATTGCCATCTGGCAGACGTAAATCCAAGGTAATCGCGGCTACCGGTTCGCGCTCAAGTAGCTCTCGGGCTGCGGCCAGACTATGCGCCAGTAATACGCGGTAGCCAGCCCCCTGAAGCAGCATTAGCAGTAACCGGGCAATATCGACCTCATCCTCAATAACCAAAATAGTTGGCCGTTGTAAATCGGGGGCTGGCGTGTGGGTCATTAAAACTGGCAGCTCAAACCAGAAGGTGCTGCCATGCCCCTCCTGCGAGTCAAAGCCGATGTGACCGCCCATGCGCTCAATCAGCTCCTTACTGATGGCCAGCCCCAACCCCGTACCGCCCTTCTGCCGCTGGTCGCCACTTTCGGCCTGAGAAAACTTATGGAAGATTTGGCTGCGGAAACTCTCGGGAATACCACTGCCTTGATCCGTCACGCTGACCCGCACACGGCCATCACGCAACGTCGTATGCAGACGAACCTGACCACCGGACGGGGAAAACTTGATGGCATTTGAAAGAAAGTTGGACAAAACCTGCTGCAAACGCAGGGCATCAGCCCTAACCTGGAGGAGCGGTATAGGGTCCAGGTGCAGTGCTATCTGATGCTGGCTGGCATAGGACTGATTGCAACTCACGGCCTCCTCTAGCTCGGCGGCCAGTGCGAGGTTGCTCAGTTCGAAACTGAGCTTGCCTGCAGCTAGCTTGTCCATGTCCAACAGGTCGTTAATCAGGTGACTAAGGCGCTGACTGTTCTGCTGAGCGATTTCCAGCATCGGCCGCATGGAGTCAGGCACAACCCCTAACGCACCGCCATTAACCAAACCCAGCGAGCCTGAAATAGACGTCAACGGTGTCCGCAGTTCGTGGCTGACGGTGGAAACAAAATCGTTCTTCAGTTGTTCAATGCGTTTCTGTTCGCTGAGATCCATGGCTGTGCCACTGGCACGCATCATCTGCCCGTTACTTGAATATTGGACTAGCGCCCGTATCAGCACCGGCAAGCTATGACCATCGTGCGTCAATAACCGGCACTCATGGTTCAGGTACTGCTCGGTTTCACCCGACGAAGGTTGCAGCAGGCCTTGCAACACAGGCAGATCGTCGGGATGAATCATTTGTGCCCAGTCGTCAAAAGGCGGCTGAGGGCCGTCCTCGGGGTAACCAAGCATCTGCCATGTGCGGGGCGAGGCATAAAAGCTTGCACTCTGCATATCCAAGTCCCACCAGCCATCATGCCCCCCCTGAAGCACACGTTGCAGCCGCACCTCGCTGTTGCGTAACTGAACGGTCATGTCGCCGGCAAGTTTGAGTGCTTGCTGCTGACCCTGAGCCAGTGTTCGGGTGAGGAAAAACAGCAGCACACTAATGATGCCGCCCAGAAGAAGGAGAAGGTCCTGCCCCTGATGGAAGCGCTTGAAAAACCCTGGCTGGGCGTAGAAGGAAAAGGTCCAGGTCTGACCGAACAATTGAAGTGATGCCTGCCTTATTGCCACCTGGCCTGAGGCAACACGCGGATCGCTGACGAAAAGCTGTTGCTCGGGATCGGCTTTGGCCCCGGAGAACAAGGCAAAATCAATCTGCAGCTTGCGTCCGTCAAGAATCCCGCTCATCAGATCGGTGACACGGTATGGGCTGTAAACAAAACCACGTAAGGCGTCGAAGCGTTCTTTAGCGTTAGTTAGCTGCGCACCTGAACGGTAAACCGGTACGTACATCAGGAGCCCGGCCTGCGCGGGGCCTGCCGTTTCTTGCATCAGCGTCACTTTACCGCTGAGTTGTGCCTTACCCGTTTCTGCAGCTTGGCGCATGGCCGCTCTGCGCATGGGTTCGGAGTACATATCAAAACCGAAAGCCGCAAGATTACGCCCGCTAAACGGCTCCAGAAACAGGATGGAGGTGTATAAATCACGAGATCCTGGCGGGCGCACAGAGAAATCAGCAAACCCTTCGCTGCGCACAGCAGCCTCAAATTCTGCCAACTGGCCAGGCCGGATTAACTGACTAAAACCCACGCCCTGAATGCCGGGATAGTTGGTCTCCAGGTCAAGACGCTGCACATAGTGGCGCCAATCGTCACGGCTGACCGACTCACTCGCCTCAAACAAACCAGCCCCGCCCAGCAAAATTTGTCGATGATTACTCATGCGCTTCTCAACAGCTTCTACCACCTCGTCGGCTAGCTGCTGAAAGTGCAGTTCAGCTGCTGCTTGCTGGCTGGCGCGCAGGCCATACCAGGCTCCCGCCGTTGCGAGCAAGCCGCAGAGCAGCACCACAAGCGGCATCATGCGCGGGCGCTGGGATAGGAGCCTTTCGAGTGAACTCATAATTCGTCTTCCTGATGGTGCAGTGGCAGCTCAATCCAGAACGTACTGCCCCGTTGCGGTTCACTGACAAAGCCAATAATGCCCCCCATGCGCTCTATAAGCTCTTTACTGATGGCCAAGCCAAGACCGGTACCACCTTTTTGCCGGCTGTCGCTCGCGTCGGCCTGGGTAAATTTCTTGAATATGCGAGCGGTGAAATCCGCGGGTATTCCAGGTCCCTGGTCACTTACCAGAATGCGCACAGAGTGCCCCTCAAGCTCGCTGTAAAGGCGAACTTCCCCTTGTGCTGGAGAAAATTTAAGGGCATTTGACAGCAGATTGCTCAGCACCTGTTGCAGACGCTGAGCGTCAGCCAGCACCTGCAGGTCTGGGCAATTAGAATGCAGTAGGCGAACGCCAAGATGCTGAGCGAAGCCCTGATGGCTGGCGTCGCACTCTGCCAACAACTCATCCAGCTTGATCGGTTGCAGATCAAAGCTCATTTTCCCAGCAATCAGCTTGTCCATATCCAACAGATCATCAATCAACTGACGTAAGCGGCGACTGTTGCCCTCCGCAATCGCCAGCATGTCTTTGATGGCATCAGGCACCGCGCCAAGGGCGCCACCGTTGATAAGCCCAAGCGAGCCCGTAATAGAAGTCAGCGGTGTGCGCAGCTCGTGACTGACTGTGGACACAAATTCATCCTTTAACCGCTCAAGATGCTTGCGCTCGGTGATGTCGCTGATAAAGCCATGCCACATGGCGCTGCCGTCGGGGCAGCGCTGTGGTGCAGCACGCCCTTCAACCCAGATGAGCCCCTTAGAGGGGTGGAGAACCCGGTATTCCTGATGCCATAGCTCAAGGTTGGCGGCTGAGGTGGCAATGCTTTCACTCACGGCCTGCAAATCATCCGGGTCAATCCGGGCGAATACGGCAGTAGCATCGTTCGTAACCGCCTCTGGCGTAAGCCCGTAGATGCTTTCAATGCCTTGGCTGGCATAGGGAAAGCAGCTGCGACCGT
This sequence comes from Pseudomonas turukhanskensis, assembly GCF_027922365.1. GTDB lineage: Bacteria > Pseudomonadota > Gammaproteobacteria > Pseudomonadales > Pseudomonadaceae > Aquipseudomonas > Aquipseudomonas turukhanskensis. The sequence continues at coordinate 137,092 of NZ_BSFN01000008.1, read as the reverse complement.
CTTCGAACAGTTGGAACTGATAGACCACCCCTGGCAGTTGAGCAGTAAGCCGCTGTAAGCGTTGCAGCGCCTCTTCGCGATAACTCAGATCATGAACAATGCACAGATACCCTAGATCTAAATTATCCTCCAGGCAGATGGGGGAAAGGTTCAACAACACCGGTACGGCATGGCCAGAGGCATGTCGCATCTGCACTTCATGCAGCTGATTCTGGCTGCTGCCTTGAGTGGGTATTGAACGCAGTGGGTCACGGGTCAACTGGCGACCATTACGCGGCAGGAGCAACTCAAGCTCTCGCCCGATCAGGCCATCTGCGCTGTAACCCAGCAAGCCTGCAACACCAAGGCTGGCCTGCTGGATCAAACCCGCCGGATCAACCACCAGCACCGCAGTACCCGCGCTGCCCAGCATGGCCTTGTGCACGGCGGCCTGCTCGCGCTGATGCCGTGACTGCAGGCGCAGCTCAAAGAGTTGTACGGTTTGTTGCGCAAGCAGTTTCAAACTCTGACGCTGCTGCTCATTAAGTTGACGCGGCTGCCGGTCAATCACACATAACGTGCCTAGGTTATGGCCATGCCCATCGCTGAGCGGCATACCGGCATAGAAGCGAATATCAGGGTCGCTGGTGACCAGAGGGTTATCGCGAAACCGTGGGTCGAGCAGCGCATTTTCGATTTCAAAAAGCTCGTCACGGTTGATCGCATGGGCACAGAAAGCCAGCTCCCGTGGTGTCTCGGTCGCCCCCAACCCGACACGGCTCTTGAACCACTGGCGCTCGGCATCAACCAGTGAAATCAGCGCAATGGGGGTATTACAGATCTGCGCCGCCAATGCAGTGATGTTGTCGAACATGGCTTCGGCGGGTGTGTCCAGCAGCTCGAATGCAAGCAGAGCTGCAAGTCGACCTGGCTCGTTAAGAGGGGTCTTAGGGTGCCCCGGATGCTTGCTCATAAATTGGCCCGCTGCGTCGAGGTTGCATGGAGGGGGAGTTCAAACCAGAAGGTACTGCCCTGACCTTTGACGGAGTCAAAACCGATACGTCCATGCATGCGTTCTAGCAACTCCTTGCTAATCGCCAAGCCAAGACCTGTGCCGCCTTTCTGTCGGCTATCACTGGCATCTGCCTGGGAAAACTTGCTGAAGATGCGGGCCTTAAAATCATCATCAATGCCCGCCCCTTGATCCTGGACACTGACCCTAACCTGATCGGCATGCTCCTCAACCAACAGGCTTACCCGCGCACCCGGCGGAGAAAACTTGGCCGCATTGGATAGCAGATTAGCCAGCACCTGGGCCAGGCGCTGCTCATCCACCGCAACGCGCACACTGCAGGGAGGCCCCACCAGATGCAGCAAGACCTGATATTGATCTGCATAGGGCTGATTATGCGCCACTGCCTCTTCGAGCAACGGCCATAACCACTGATCGCGCAGCTCAACGCGAATCTTGCCGGCCATCAGCTTTTCCATATCCAGTAAATCATCAATCAACGCCTGCAAACGCAGGCTGTTGGCATGGGCGATTTGCAGCAATTGCTGCATGGCGTGAGGCACTTCTCCCAGCACACCACCGTTAATCAGCCCGAGCGCACCAGCGATGGCAGTCAGCGGCGTGCGTAATTCATGGCTGACACTGGCCGTAAACTCGCTCTGCAAACGCTGTAACCGCAGCCGCTCACGCATGTCCTGCACATGAAGAATGCGCACCTCATCAGCCCCCCCCAGAGAGCCAAGAATCGCAGCACTGCACTCAACCGGAATCTGCAGATGCTGCGCATCAACCAAGGTCAAAAACCAACTGTTGTTATGCCCTGGGCGAATAGCCGACACATGCGCAGAAAGCGCCTCATGCTCAGCGGGGGGGCAAAATGAGTGAAGCGGGCGGTGCAGCAGTTGCTCTGGTGGTAATTGCAGTAACCGACAAAATGCCTGGTTCACGACAAGCAGCCCGCCTTCAGCCGTCATCAACACCATTCCCTGCGGGGCTAATTCAAAAGCCTGAAGAAAATCTCGCTGACTTTGATTAAGTGCCAACAACAGGTTGGCTCGGCGCTGCTGCGTGTGCAGAGCAAAACCGATTAACCCTGCCACGGTAAAAGCCAGCCCCCAGCCCAGCATGCGCAACCCGGTGAAGGTTTTTTTTGCAGGGTTCAGGGGCGTTGCCTGAAGTTGCCACTGAGCGCCCGCCAAGGAAACAGAGAGATCTAGCGCATCTTGCTTGGCTGGTATAGTTGTTTGACCTGCTGGCGTAATTGTCACCGCTATACCGCGCTTGCGGGCTATTGACTCGACTTCAGCGGCCAGTTGGTCGAAATCGATAACGGTGCTGATCAGCCCCCAGTAACTTTGGTCATTGAGATAGACAGGCACTCGGTAGATCAACCCTTGGCCGCCCTGAAGCAAAGAGAGCGGCCCTACCAGATGCGGTTTACGACTGGCGATGACTCGCTGGATTGCCGGCCACTGCGCGTCTATATCTGGGTAATAAAGCCCCAGAGCAGATTCATTACCTGCCAGCGGATAGAGAAAATCAATGCGGTTGCCAGGCGCCAAGCCTATGTTTCGAATATGCCGCCCCTGCTCAAAGAGGCCGCGCAGCCAGGGCTGTAATTCAGCTTCATCGATGCGCCCTTGCTTGGCGGGAATGTAGCTGGCCAGGCCGGTAGCCAAATGCAGGGTGGCGTTGAGTTCAGCCAGTAATACTGCACGGACTTCATAGGCATGGGCCAGCAGGCGTTGCTGCTCAAGTTCGTGCTGACGCAGGCTGTACTGCCTTAACAGCAGTTCCACACCCAGGCCAAGAATCAGTAGCATGGCCAGGCTGCTCAACATGCCCATGATCAACCTGCGCGAGCTGTGATCGCTCATAAGTCAGGCTCCACGGGCAGTTCAATCCAGAACGTGCTGCCCTGACCTTCTACCGAGTCGAAGCCGATCTGCCCACCCATTTGCTCGATCAACTGCTTGCTGATGGCCAGCCCCAACCCGGTGCCACCTTTTTGCCGCGTATCGGTTGCATCCGCCTGAGAAAACTTGCTGAAGATCCGCGACCGAAACGCTTGCGGTATGCCAGATCCCTGGTCGCTTACACTGACTCGCGCATGACCATTGCGGGTGACAACTGCAACCTCAACGGCACTGCCCTCTGGGGAAAACTTGGCCGCATTGGACAACAGATTGGCCAACACCTGACCCAACCGCTGACTGTCTACCCGCACCTGTAGATCACCCGCTGGCTGAAGTAACTTCAACTGGACACGGTACTGCTCGGCATAGGGTTGGTTCTGCTCAATAGCCGCTTCGAGTAGTTTTGGCAGGGGCTGCTGACGCATATCGAAGGTCATTTTGCCGGCTATGAGCTTGTCCATATCCAGCAGGTCATTGATCAATTCGCCAAGACGCTGGCTATTACCCTGAGCAATACGCAGCATGTCCTGCATCACAACAGGCACCTCACCCAAAGCGCCACCGTTTATCAGGCCCAGGGCACCTGCAATAGCGGTCAGTGGCGTGCGCAGCTCGTGACTGACGGTGGATACAAACTCATTTTTCATTTGTTCGATGCGCTTGCGCTCGCTGATGTCGCGGATCACGGCAATAAAACGAAGCTCGCCCTGATAGGTAATCTGCGACACCGCCAGTTCCATAACAAACTGTTCACCACTATGCCGCTGGGCCGGTAGTTCTATGGTTTTACCCAAAATGCGCGCGACGCCAATCTGTAGATAAGGCGCCAGGTCGTCGTCATGCTTGGCTTGATAAGCATCAGGCATGAGCAATTTGGCGCTTCGCCCTCTTACGTCCTCCAAGAGATAACCGAATATGCGCTCAGCGGCTGGGTTAAAGGTCTCGATCAGCCCCTGCTGGTTAATCGTGATGATGGCGTCAATAACGTTATCAAGCAGAGTGCCGAGGTATTCCTCACGTTCGCGAAGCGCTTTTTCAGCCGCGACCCGCTCGCTGAAGTTCTGAATTTGCGATACGAAATGTAAGGGCTGGCCCAATGGATCGCGCACCAGTGAGACGCTTAGCAAAATCCACAGCACCCGCCCTTGTTTATCCAGATATCGTTTTTCCAGCTGGTAGTCGCTGATCTCGCCATTGAGCAGCCGCTGCAAAAGCTGCAGATCTGCCTCAAGGTCATCGGGGTGGGTGATGTGCTGGAAATCCAGCTGCAGAAGCTCTTCACGGTTATAACCCAACATACGGCAGAGGGCATCGTTGACCTCAAGCCAGCGACCATCCAACCCCACCATGGCCATACCCTGAGGCGCGGTATTGAACGCCCCGCTGAAACGCTGCTGGCTAACGCGCAAAGCATCCTCGGCAGCTTTGCGGTCACTGATATCCCAGACGAACCCAGACACCCACAGCAATGCACCCTGCTGATCGTATTCACCGCGCCCTTTTTCTCGCACCCATACGCTGTGGCCATCCGCGTGCTGCAGCCGATAGGTCAACTCGAACGCCTCTTGACGCTCGATAGCGGTGGCTGACTGATAGGTAAGATGCAGGTCATCCGGGTGGATCACACTGGCATAAGTTCTAACCCGGTTATTGATAAAGTCGCTGGCCGGATAGCCGGTTAACTGGACGATCTCGTCGCTCATATAACGCATGCTCCAATCGGCATCATTCTCGCACCGGTAGACCATGCCTGGCAGGTTGGCGACTAAGCCACGAAAGCGGCTTTCACTCTTCTGCAGCGAACGTGTTGCGGCTTGTAGCTCACTGATATCACTGGCGATACCCAAAAATCCGGTGATCTGCTCGTGCTTATCGAACATAGCACTGACGGTCAGGTTGACTTGGCGCTGACTACCATCCTTGCACTGGTAGGTCCACTGCCGGGTTTCGGGTTCGCCGCTGCGGGCCTGATGGATAAATACCTCAAACCCGCTGATCGCCAGCCCCAGTTGCTCGCTTAACTGCAGGCCACGCTGCTCAACCTCACCACCAAGGTGAAACAGTGCTGGCGTATGCAGGCCAACAACCTCGTCAGCGCTATAGCCGAGCAGACGTTCGGCACCACGATTGAACAGGGTAATCCGGCCAGCCGGCTCCGTAGCAATCACGCTGACCCCTGTGGCTGAGTCGAGCACTGCTTGCAGGAAGGCGCGCGCCTGATAAACCGCTTCTTGCTGTTGGCGCATTTCACTGATGTCGGCATGCGTGCCATACATCATCAGCGGCTGACCATCGGCACTCCAACTGACGACTCGACCGCGATCATGCACCCAGACCCAATGTCCGTCCCGGTGACGCATTCGACACTGGCAGTCGTAATAGGGTGTTTCACCGCGAAAATGCGCCTGAAGCAACTCACCTGACTGCTGCAGATCATCTGGGTGGGCATGGTTCAACCAGGTGTTAATATCGATGGGTGCAAGCTCATCCAGCTGATAGCCGATGATCTCCGCCCAGCGTTCGTTGAACACAGTCGCACCGGACTGCACGTTCCATTCCCAGGTGCCGATGTGCGTACCTGCAATAATGCTCTGCAAGCGCTCACTTTGGCTCTTGAGCGTAGCCTCAGCTGTGGCTTGCTCGGTAACATCCTGCACGGTGCCGACCAAGCGCACCAAACGCCCCTCAGCGTCGGGTTGCAGCCGCGCTAATTCCTGCACCCAACGCACCTCGCCATCCGGGCGAATGATGCGGTGACGAACATTATGCTCACCTCCCGCTCCTACCCGAGCTTCGGATGCCTCGACGATGGCAGCGTCTTCAGGGTGCACACAGCGTTTGAAGCCCTCAACGCTTGGGGTGAAATGCTCGGGGTCATAACCGAAAATCTCATAGATAGGGGCGGACCAATACAGGCTGCCATCGTCAAGGTTGGCCTCCCAGTGCCCGAGACGAGCGATACGCTGCGATTCATCCAAGCGTTGCAGCAAGGTCTGACGGGCCTGCTCCTGCTGTTGACGCTCCAGCGTGGCGCCAACCCAGCGAGCAAAAAGACGCAAAAACTCCAGCTCGGCGTCATCGAATGGCGTTTTACGAGGCTCAGCCGAGCAAAACGCCAGCGTACCAAAGGCACGATCACTAACTACAACTGCGGTTCCGATATAGGTTTCCAAACTAAACGCGGGGTAACAGGGATGGTGCGCATACTCGCTGCTGCCCATATGGTCGATAGCCAATACATCACGGCCAGCTAGGGTGAGGCTGCAGTATGTTTCGCCCAGACTGAAGTGCTGGCCATCTTGTAGCGTGCCCGACGGAGAAAACTGCGCCAGGACTTGATAGTCCTCGCCTTCAATCCGACTGATGAGCCCCAGTGGAGTGCCATAGAACTCAGCGCCCAGTTGCAGCGCCGCACGCAGTTGCTGCTGACTATCCAAATGAGCCAGTGCAGCAATTTGGTTAAGGGCGCTTAACGCATGTTGTTGCCGCTGCAGACTTTGCTGGGTTTGCTGACGCTGAATATCGCGGCGCAACGCCTCAATCAGCTGCCCCAGCGTTGCCAGAAGAGGCTTGAGCTGTTCCGCGAATTCATCAACATAACCACCTGGACGGTTTGCAATACCCAACATACCGACCAGTTGACCATTGGCGAACAGCGGGAACCCCGCGAAAGCATCCAAGGGCGGATGTCCGGGCGGTAAACCACCACGCCGGGGATCTGCGCCGGGGGCATTACTGATCAACGCCACGGCATCACGAATCACACGCCCGAACAATGTATCGAGGTTATGGAACTCCATGCCCTGATCTGCACGCTCAGAATAAAAATCAGCGCTGGCCTGATCCCAGGCGATATTGCTGATGGCATAAGTGCGCAGGTATGGCAGGCCTTGCTGATCTTGGAGCACCTCACCGATAAAACCGAACTGGCTTTCAGTGACGGCCAAAATGCGATTAAGCAATGCATTAAAACTGTCGCGTTGATTATCCGTCTGGATATATGCAGCCTGAGCCCAGGCAATCAATCCCAACAACTCACGGGCTTGCTCACTTTCTCGGTGACGATCCTGTAGGTCAGCCTGATGAATGAGCATCAATTGTCGGGTGTTGTACCGAGTGGCCCAAAACATCAACAACATAAGGCCAAGAGCTGCCAGCCATGCAATCGACCATCTAACGAACAGCTGCCGTGTATCGCTTAGGTGCTGCTTGGCGGTACGGCCAATCTCAGCCCTTGTTACTTCTACCTGAGCGTGTGGTGCTGTCGACTCAGATTTAAGGCTATTCGGCTGATCACCCGGCAAGATCAAGCCCTGCTCAGCCTGATGGGAATGCTGCCAAAGAGCCTCCCATTGATTTATGGCCTGCCACGTCAAGGCCATAAATAACAGAGTCAAACAGAGGCTACCGCCCAGCGCGATTAAAAGAGTTAGCGACTTGGGTTTGCTCATTATGTGCCAAGTACCTATCAATTCAGGCCAACAAGCCGGTGTAAACGGGCTAGCTTGGTGGGATCTGCCTGACCGCTAAGCTCGGTGGCGGCAAGATGCATAAGTATGGCTTCACGTCGCGTATTGATCGCCGGTAGTGCATAGCAAGCGCCAATAAGGTCCCGCAAAGGGATAGGTAACCGCCAGTGAGCCTTTAAGCGACCCGCCAACTCGCTGCTGCTATTGGCCAGAGCGTGACTCAAGTCTTCCAGAGATAAGCTGTGCCCCTTATCACGCCAGAGCTGGGCCTGCGCCAACACACAAAGCTCACCCATGCGATGCAACAGCGCCGCACTGTGCAGCGGCGCAGGATCAATACGGCAGGCCGTAGCCAAATCCGCTACACGCTTGCACAAAGACTGGGTCTGTCCGAACTGCTCCTGGGCCATCAAAATCAGCTCGGGATCCTGCAGCTCAGCCTCAGGCCGAAGGGTTAGCCCAAGCGCAACATTCAAGCTGGTGGCGACGCCGAGCACCTGCAAAGCCTCGTGGACATTCATACAGGCTGAGCCACCATTGCTGTACTGAGCACCATTGGCTGCAGCCAAAAGGCGCGCGGTGATGGCAGGCTCCTCACACGCAATCTCATACAGGCCGCGCAACTCTGCAGGCTGCTTGCCTAGCGCGACGAGCCTAGCAAAGCTGCCCGCTTGCAACGGCATATCCAGATTTTCGCTAGTTTGCTCAGCCAGAAAATCCGCAAAACGCTCAACCGCAGTTGCGAAAGAGGGACTCAACGAACTGGTGGCAGGTAATAAACGGTCCAAGCAATCCAGCACCTTGGGGACCTGAAAGGGCTTACTTATAAACGCGCTCACCCGTAGCGACCGCACCTCCAGCACACTGTCACGATCTGCACGCCCGGTAATCATTACCAGAGGCACCTGAGTATCCTGTTTGCGGATTCGCTCAAGCAAACGAGTACCAGGCCCGTCAGGGAGGTTCCAATCGCAAATAACCAGATCAGCGGGATTGCTCTGCCACTCATCTAAAGCAGCAGTTACGCTGGTTTTGCAGCTAATTTGCGCCTGCGGGCGGAGGCTGTGAACGATTTGACGCAAGAGGTCAGAAATCCAGACATCGTCTTCGAGAATCATCACGTGCATCTGTCACTCCTACAGCCTTCATCCAATAAGGCAAGCGCAGCATTTTTTGTTATGTCTGTAGCTATGTATAGCCCCCAGCATCTGCTTAGGCTAATAATAAATTTACTTAAACGCTCGCTCTAAAATTAAAACCCGGAGCAATCAGAGCAAACTCATGACAAAAAACATTAGCACATTTTGTCAAAACCAAAAAACTCATCAACGATTTTTATACGCCCGAACCTGTCTAAACGCTACCATCACACTGACACATCAAACATATTCTTTAAAATCTTGTCGCTAAAAACAATTAGCTCACGCAATAAATCAACAAGGCTTTCATCAGCTAGCAGATATAACTGCGATTCTTCGTCATCATGAATCAGGCGATGCTCAAGCTCCCCGGCGAACGTTGAAAGCAGCTGTGCCCCCATGGTGCCACACGTACCTCTCATCGCATGAAGCACAGCAGCTGCACCGACAGGATCTCGACGCTTGGAAAAATTACTTAACCGCTCAAGTTGATTTAATTGTGAAGGCGCAAAGCTATTCAATACACTCTTTATTAAAACTAGGTTGCCACCAAATCGAAAGCCGATGAATTCAAATGACTCGACAACAGAACCATAATCTACCTCTCGCAACGACATAAGTGACGCCGCTCCGCCACTAATTAAATGCTCCTGCAACCTAGCCGCAGAACTAACCAACTCAGCAGGAACAGCCAAACAATCTTCACCTAGCGCAATTGGCGAGTTATTTGACATTCTATAGCCACTGCATTCCAATACGACTCATAAAAGCCCCCCAAATAACAACCAAAAACTATTTAAAACCAAACCCACCAGAATGAAGCAAGACAACAAACTCCTCATAAGCTATAGGTTTTGAATATAAATACCCCTGCATAATCCGGCAACCTAATGACTGTAAGGCAGATACCTGCTCCAGTGTTTCAACACCCTCAGCCACCAACTCCAACTCAAACGCTTGAGAAATCCTAACAATCGCATCAACGATTACAGCATCACTCTTATCAACCAACATGTCACGCACGAAACCTTGATCAATTTTTAAAACATCCAACGGGAAACTCTTAAGGTAAGTGAGGCTAGAATAACCCGTACCGAAATCATCGAGAGCAATTCGAACCCCCATAGTTCTTAGTGACGAAAGTAACTGCTGGGTTCGCTGTATATTCTTAGCAAGTACGCCTTCGGTAATCTCCAACTCAAGAAAACACGACTTAAGGCCTGATATCTGCAAAGAATCCTGCACCATCTGCAAGAATGACTCTTCCCGAAACTGCACAGCCGATATGTTGACGCTAACAATAATATTGGCGCCTTGATCTATAAGCGATTTAGCATCCAAACACGCTTGCTGCAACACATACTTCCCCAACGGAATGATCAAGCCGGTTTCTTCAGCTAATGGGATAAAATCTGCTGGCGAAATTAACTCATCATCCTCACCGCGCCAGCGCAACAAAGCTTCCATACCAACAATCTTGTTCTCATCAGCAATTACTTTTGCTTGATAAAAAACCTCAAAAACTCGTGCATCCAAGGCACTGCGCATGTGTTGTTCAAGCAGATGGCGCCCACGTGTAGACTGTTCAATATCTGCAGAAAAGAAACGATAGCGATTACGTCCATCGACTTTTGCTTGATACATTGCCGAATCAGCATGACGATATAATGATTCAGCATCATGAGCATCATCCGGATACAGGCTTATCCCGATGCTAACACTCAAGTCATAGCGACTCCCTTTAATTGAGAATGGTGAGTTAATCGCAACTAAAAGCCGCTCAGCAAAATCACCTACAGCGTCAAAACTGGCAATCTCGGGCAAAAGAACAACAAACTCATCGCCACCCTGCCTGCTCACTGTATCCAGACTTCTTGAAACCTCCTCTAAACGATCTGCAACATCCTTAAGCAAAGCATCGCCTACAGAATGGCCTAACGAATCATTGAGCAATTTGAAATTGTCCAAATCCAGCAAGAGCATAGCCACGCGAGTATTGTTGCGGCGCGCTTTCTGCAAAGCCTGCTCAGTTCGATCCTGAAGTAGCGCACGATTTGGGAGCCCTGTTAAAGCGTCATGATTGGCGAGTCTTTTAGCTGCTTCGTGCAGAGCAAGGTGAACCTTTATGTGCGCCCGAGCCACTTGAGCATTAAGTGGCTTATGAATGAAACCAATGCCGCCAGTCTCAAGCGCACGAAGTTCATTATCGACTTGAACGTGGGCCGTTACGAAAATTATGGCCGTATCACATAATTTGGGATCAGCTTTAAAAGCTTTACAGACAGTGAAGCCACTCATGCCATCAAGCTCAATGTCGAGCAGAACTAAATCAGGCTTGTGTTGATTCGCGAGGGCAAGCGCAGAAGGCCCATCACTAGCCAGATAGACATCTCCCAAATCGCGCACCATCTCACGCAAGACGAGAGCATCAATTTCCTGATCTTCGACAATAAGAATGGTAGGCCTAACGCCCATTCCTGATGTGCGGAGCTGCTGCCTTAAATCACTCAATTGCACTCCATGGCATTCTGCCTATCATTTATAGCGTTTCTCTCTAGAAACGACTGGCGGACTCTCATTAAAAATTTCAGAAAACACCACACAACGCAATCCTATGCCAGCATCGCTGCACGGCCTTGGTGCCCCTAAGGCAAGGAGGCCGGCTAAACAGTGCGGAGGTCAAAGCGTCACAGAGAAGCTAGCACGTAACGCTTCATTCTCAACTCTAGTAGATCGGTCGGTAATAGCGACTCCATCAGCCGCATGCAGCAACCGCATGAATGGGAAAGCAGACATTCGGGGTTCATGAAGCAGGAACGCCGGCAGCACCGCACCCGTCAACATTTAACCTGTAGATACACACTCCTGACCTAGAGACAGCTCAGGACAATGACGACTACACATTAACCAACAGCACGGAGCTAAGGCACCCGCTAGCCTGCACTCAGAACGTGGACTTATTCCTAATTGTCTTCACTAGACGGAACAGACTCCATGCGTCGCCCATAAAACTCCACCCAATCCACGTCACCAAACTCCTTCTGCAGCAACCCCTTCAGATAGGCATGCCACCCCTGGAGAGCCTCTGCCTTTTCTTCAAAGTAGGCATAGCGGTCATAAATCGCATCTACCGAAAGGTCCTTGTGGTTAAGAATGCGACTACGGACTTCCTTGCCCAGGCCGTGCTTGGACATGTGCGTGGTCGCCGTGCGTCGCAGGTCATGCACGGTTGGACGCGGATAGCCTTCGGCAACGCGCAGCAGGCTCTCTTCTTCGACCCGATCTGAATCCTTCACGTAGTCATCGTAGAAGCGACGCATCGCGCGGTTTAGCGAAGGCTGTGTCTGCGGTTTAGTGGGCCACCGCCCTGGAAACACATACTGCCCAGGACTGGGCAGCGCTTTACTATTCACCCAGCGCTCAGGGTCATGCGACATCACTTTCTGAACCTGTTGCTCGCGCAGATATTTCAAAATGCTCAACAAATCGTCCGAGAGCGGGATGGCAATGGGGTTGTTGTTCTTCTCGAACTTGCCACTGCGATCCCAGATCCGGTCTTCGAGATCAAAGTCGACCCAGCGCATGGCCACGATGCGCCCCGAGCGCTGCGCCAGCATCAAGCTCAGCAACAGAGCAAAGCGCGTGTTTTGAGTCAGCGAGGCGCCGGCCAACTGGTGCAAAAACCAAACCAGCTCGTGCCGATTGAGGCTGCGCTCCCGTGGCGTTTCCTTAGCTACTTTCTTGATCTGCACCAAGGGTGTGGCATCGAGAATCTCGCGCTCGACGCAGAAGTTGAACATCTTGCGGATCACGGCCAGCATACGGTTGGCCTGCACGGGGGCGGTCTTGGCCTTTTCATCGAGCAACGCCACCACCTGCTTGCGCCTGACATCACCAATTTTGGTTCTACCCAGGTGAGGCACAAACTCAGTGCGCAGCATGCGTTCATCCTCACGCCACGATTTCTTATTAGTCCGGGCCCATTCCAGATAGCTTTCAACGGCCTCCTCAAAAGTCGGACTCGTACGATACTCGACCAACTCGACAATCTTCTTCTGTCCCGGATCGATGCCCTGCTTAAGTAGTTCGACAGCCTGCGCGGCCTTGGCGCGTGCCTCAGCAAGCGACAAGTCAGGGTAGGTACCCAGCGTCAGGCGACGAGGATGGTTATGAAAGCTGTAGAGCAAGATGAAACTTTTGCATGTCTTGTTGACCCGCACGCCGAATGTGCCATGTCCGGGCATAGGGGGATCAAGGAGTTCGACACGGCCTTTTGCGGGATCATATTTGAGCCGTTTCAGGGTGTGTTCGTTCATGGCCGTGCGCGTCGTCATACCGAAATCCTGACCGTTTCTGGGGTAGGGTTAGGGTAGGGATTATAGCGCTCGGGGTAGGGCTGGGGTAGGGTTTTGACTAAATAGTAATCAATGCCTATATTCAGTCTTGAAAGCCAATAAATACGTTAAAAACCTTTATATTCAGGCATTTACAAATCGTCAATGCTGTTAGCTTTAACCAAATGACCTGTGAATAACATGACTTTGTCACTGACTTGTAATCAGTAGGTCCCGGGTTTGATTCCTGGTGCCGGCACCATATAAAAGAAAGGCCTTCGAGAAATCGAAGGCCTTTTTTGTTGGCTGGCGTTTAGAACTGCAGGTGGATCAAGGTTCGCCCTGCCCAAGCCGCTGCGTCTACGCGCGACCGATTCACTCATCCAACAACGAATCCCCCTTCTTCGGCACATGCACAAACTCTTGCGCGTGCATCTCTTCTTCAATCAGCTCGATGATTTCGGCCAGATCGTCATCGGTGGTGTCCGGCCCCCAGTTCAGGCCAGCGAGCACGGCGAAGTCTTCTCCGGTTTTCTTATCGAACACGCGGGCGGTCATCGATGCGGGGGAATCCAAACCGGCCTCAAAGCCCATGGGATAGAAATATTCCTTCAGGCGCGCGCACGCATAGGGAAACGTCATCCTGGCCACAGGCACTCCTTGCTTGAACAGATTGAGGGTTGAATAGATTGAGTGCCAAGCATAGGCCAGCCGGCGCATGGCGGCTTGTGTTTCATGCTGGCTGGCAGCGACGTAACACTTCAAGCATCACGTCCACCGGCTGCGCACCGCTGATTACCTGCTCACCAATATGAATGCTTGGCACCGAGCGAATGCCGGCGACTCTGAAGGTGGCTTCGAGCGCCAGCACCTCGGCGCGGCCTTCACTGGAAACAAGAAAGCTAAGGGCGTCGAGCCGGTCCAGCCCCGTCTCGCCAGCAATGTCGGCGAGCACATTGATATCGCCGATATCCTGCCCTTGCGCGAAGTAGGCGTTGAAGAGGGCGCGAACCAACGGCACGGTATTTCTGCCGGCGTGTTGTTCGCGCCACACCAACCGGTGGGCGGCAAGGGTGTTCGGAGTTTTCTTCACGCGGTCGTAGGCAAAGTTCAGCCCCACGGCGCGCCCCGCTTCAGCCACCTGCGCGTCCAGCGCCTGGCTATGGGCCCAGCTGCCGAACTTGGCCGAGCGATACGCTTTGCGGTCCATGCCCGCTGCTGGCATGTGCGGGTTTAATTGGTAGGGCACAAAGATGATTCGGCGGTCGTCACGCCGCTCGGTCGCCGCCAGCGCACGCTGCAGATTTTCTTCGCCGATCCAGCACCAGGGGCAGATGAAGTCGGAAACTATCTGGATGAATGAGTCATCGCCGGTGGCCAAATGTTCGCTCATGGCTTTCTCCATGGTTAAAGGGTGTTCACACCAGCACGGTAGGCATCGCCGGGTTTTCGTAGAAGCCGTTGGCGGCGCAACGTTGCGTTGCGCAAAAGGCAACGCCCCGCTCAGCTCAGCTCAGCTCAGCTCAGCCGCACACGGGGGTGGCGCCTCGGGCTCAAGCAGTTCGGTAAGAAAATCGATAAACGCATTTACCCGTTTCGAGCCCCGATGATTGGGCAGGTACAGCGCCGAAATGACCGAACTGGTGCTGTTGGGGTTGATGGCATATGGCCCGAACAGGCGAGTCAACCGGCCGCTGCGAATGTCATCGTCGGCCAGCCAATCGGGTAACAGGCAAATACCACCGCCAGCCAGGGCGACGTCGCGCAGCACTTCGATGTTGTTGCTTTTGAAGCGCCCCTGCACCGGTACGCGCAACTCCTCTTCGCCTTTGAGAAAGGTCCAGACCTGCTGTTTCTCGCCATAGCTGAAGCGCAGGCACTCGTGCTGCAAAAGGTCTGTCGGCTGCTCGGGAAAACCGCATGTATCCAGGTAATCGGCGCTGGCGACCGCGTAGCGTTGAAACGTGCCGAGCGGGCGACTGACCACATCGTCCATCGGCGCCGCCGAGCCCAGGCGGATGGCCAGGTCTACTCGCTCGCCCAGAAGCTCGACGATGGAGTCGCTCAAGGTCATATCGAGAACAAGCTTCGGATAGCGCTGCAACAGTGCGGCAATGTGCGGCGCGATCAGGCGGCTGCCAAACGTCACCGGCACGGAAATGCGCAACTGCCCGGCCGGGGCTTCGCCACGATCAAAGACCGACGCATCGGCGTCTGCCACCGCGTCCAGTACATCACGCGCTTTGCGGTAGTAGGCGGCGCCGGCGTCGGACAGGGTGATCTGACGCGTGGAGCGGTTGAGCAGCACCGTGCCCAGTTCGGCTTCCAGGCTGTCGATCATCCGCGTAACTGACGAAGTAGCCAGGCCCAGCGCCCGCGCGGCTGAAGAAAAACCCTTGGAGTCCACGGCCTGAATAAACATCTTCATTGCCAGCAGCTTGTCCATGCTGTGCGCCTGCATTGTAGGAAGGAGTGAACGTTACAACACTGCACCTCGGCGGTCTTTAGTTGCGGGTATTTCAGCCCTAACCACCACGGCAGCCGTTGCGCAAAACGCAATGCGACGTTGCGCCAGCGTCATATTTTCTCCTCAGCCCGGCGCCCCTATCTTCGTGACCGTCCAACGGTTCTCGGAGTCACTCGCATGAAAGGCAACGCCACTCAACAAACAGCGCTGACCAGCGGCCTCGTGCTGCTCTTTGCGTTTTGCTGCGGCGCCATCGTCGCCAATATCTATTACGCACAACCGATCATCGACATGATCGCCCCTGATATCGGCCTGTCGAGCAGCAGCGCCAGCCTGATCGTCTCGCTCACCCAGATTGGCTACGCCCTCGGGCTGCTGTTTCTGGTGCCGCTGGCTGATCTGCTGGAGAACCGTCGGCTGATGATGGCGACCCTGGCCGTAAGCGCCCTCAGCCTGGCCGCGGCGGGTTTGACTGAACATGCGACGGCGTTTTTTGTCGTCTCGGCGCTGATCGGCTTCAGCTCGGTTTCCGTGCAGATGCTGATTCCGCTGGCCGCCCACCTTGCGCCGGATGCCACCCGTGGGCGAGTGGTGGGTTCGATCATGGGCGGACTGTTACTCGGCATTCTGCTGGCACGACCGCTCTCCAGTCTGGCAGCCGACCACTTCGGCTGGCGCGCGGTGTTTTTCGCAGCAGGCGCACTGATGCTGGTAATCATCGTGGTGGTCAGGTTCACCTTGCCGGAGCGCCAACCGGCGCATAAGGCCTCCTACCTGCAGCTGCTGGTGTCGCTGGAGCGCCTGTTTCGCACAGAAAACGTGCTGCGCCGGCGCTCGATCTATCAGGCCTTGATGTTTGCGGCGTTCAGCCTGTTCTGGACCGCCGTGCCGCTGGAGCTGACCCGCGAGCTGCATCTGTCCCAAAGCCAGATCGCGCTTTTCGCCTTGATGGGCGCCATGGGTGCAATAGCGGCGCCGATTGCCGGACGCCTGGCCGATGCCGGCCATACCCATCGCGCCTCTTGGCTGGCCATGACGCTGGCGGTGCTGAGTTTTTCCAGCATCTGGGTGTTGCCCGGTCATCGCCTCGTTGCCTTGGCGCTAACCGCCGTGCTCTTGGACTTCGCCGTGCAGATGAACATGGTGCTGGGCCAACGCGAGGTCTATGCCCTGAACCCTGCCGAGCGCGCCCGGCTGAACGCGCTCTATATGACCAGCATCTTTATCGGCGGCGCGGCCGGCTCCATAGGCGCCAGCTGGCTCTATGATCACGGCGGCTGGAGCCTGATCGCCGGTGTTGGAATGACCCTGCCGGCCGTGGCGCTGGCCGCGTTCTGGCTACACACCAAAGCGAAGAAAACCGCCGCACTGGGGGTTGAACATGTCTGAACAGCGCCGCGGCACCGCATTGATCATCGGCGGGTCGCTGGGCGGCCTGTTTACCGCCACCGCGTTGCGCGCCGTCGGTTGGCAGGTCGAGGTTTTCGAACGCTCGCCGGCTACCCTCGATAGCCGTGGCGGCGGCATCGTGCTGCAGCATGAAGTGCTGCAAGCGTTCAAGTTTGCCGGCATCAACCCCGGCACCGCGCTGGGTGTTCGTTCCATCAATAGAACCTATCTGAACCGCGATGGCGGCGTGCAACACCAGCACTACGCCCCACAAACGCAGACATCGTGGAACACCCTGTACCAGCATCTGCTCAACGCCTTGCCTGAAGCGCACTATCACCGCGGCAAAAAACTGGTGGGGCTGAGTCAGGATGAGCAGGGCGTGATGGCGCGCTTTGAAGATGGCACCAGCGCTGCTGGCGACATCATTATCGGCGCCGACGGCGGTGGCTCGACCGTTCGCCGTCTTTTGCTTCCTGGTGTCACGCCCACCTACTCAGGGTATGTGGTGTGGCGCGGCCTGGTGAACGAAACGGCGATTAGCGCCGCGACCGCCGACGCACTGTGCGACGACTTCGTTTTTCAGCAGGACCCTGAATCCTTGATGCTGGAATACAAGGTGCCCGGCATTGACGGTGCAACCGCTGTCGGTGCGCGCCGCCATAACTGGCTGTGGTACCTGAAGGCCGCGGCGGGCGCGCCACTGGATGCGCTGCTTACCGACAACACCGGCCGCCGCCGTGAACACTCCATTCCCCCGGGCGCGCTAAGCGCCCAGCAGGACCGAGCGTTTCGCCGTTTGGCCGAAGTGCGCTTGAACCCAGCGTTTCTCGAACTGGTGCAGCAAACCGACGAGATTTTTGTGCAGTCCATTCTGGACCTCAGGGTTCCACGCATGGTGTTCGACCGGGTGATGCTGGTGGGCGATGCAGCCTTTATTCCCCGCCCGCACACCGCCGGCAGTACCGCAAAAGCGGCAACCGATGCGCTAACCCTGGCCAAGGTGCTGAGCGCCCCTGGCGACCTGAAGCAAGGCTTGAGGGATTGGGAGCGACAGCAGTTGAGCGAGGGCAATGCGATGAGCGATTGGGGGATTGATATAGGGAATCGCATCATGGGCATGCAGCGGTAGGCAGGCAAAGCCTGGGGGCAGCGCTACCGCCAGGCGTTCCCGTTCTGCTGAGTGGTCCGCATGCGAGGCTTTCTTTTTCCGCCCGGACAGATTCCAATGGGCGTCCATGGCCAGGTTCTTCGGCGCAGGTGCGCCACTCAGGCATAGGCGCTGACGCCGTTTGCGGCGCTACAGTAGAAGCCCCCTGAAAAACCGGCTGCCAGTTACCGACTTATCGTAACCACCCAACGAGATCATCATGGGCCAATCCACTAGCATCGACTGGAGCACACTGGGCTTCAGCTACGTAAAGACCGACTTCCGTTACCTGTCGCACTGGCGTGATGGCCAGTGGGATAGCGGCACCCTGACCGAAGACGCCACCCTGCACATCAGCGAAGGCTCCACTGCCCTGCATTACGGCCAACAGTGCTTTGAAGGCCTGAAGGCTTATCGCTGCAAAGACGGTTCGATCAACCTGTTCCGCCCCGACCAGAACGCCCTGCGCATGCAGCGCAGCTGCGGCCGTCTGCTGATGCCGCAGGTGTCCAGCGAGCAGTTCATCGAAGCGTGCCGTCAGGTGGTCAAGGCCAACGAGCGCTTCATTCCGCCATACGGCTCCGGCGGCGCGCTGTACCTGCGTCCGTTCGTGATCGGCGTGGGCGAGAACATTGGCGTGCGCACTGCGCCGGAATTTATCTTCAGCGTGTTCTGCATCCCGGTCGGCGCTTATTTCAAGGGCGGCATGACCCCGCACAACTTCGTGATTTCCGGCTATGACCGCGCGGCCCCCAACGGCACCGGTGCCGCCAAGGTCGGTGGCAACTACGCCGCCAGCCTGATGCCAGGCGCACAAGCCAAAGAACAAGGCTTTGCCGACTGTATCTACCTGGACCCGTCCAGCCACAGCAAGATCGAGGAAGTGGGCTCGGCCAACTTCTTCGCCATCACCCGCGACGACGAATTCGTCACGCCGCGCTCGTCATCGGTACTGCCGGGTATCACCCGTCTGTCGCTGATGGAATTGGCGCGCGATCGTCTGAACCTCAAGGTCAGCGAAGGCGATGTACGCATCGACGAGCTGGACCGCTTCAAAGAAGCCGGCGCCTGCGGCACCGCAGCGGTAATCACGCCGATCGGCGGCATCAAGTTCGGCGACACGCTGCACGTGTTCCATAGCGAGACCGAAGCCGGCCCGGTTGTTAAGCGCCTGTATCGCGAGCTGACCGGCATTCAGTGCGGCGACATCGAAGCGCCTGCTGGCTGGATCGTAAAAGTGTGATCCCGCGGTGGCCCCGGCGCTGGCTATTGCCACGTCAGGGCCGCCACGCTGAGACACTTTGCAACGAGTAAACCCTTGAGTGCCCGGCTTCGCCTGATAAATTGTCGCGGCGACGCCGGGCCCCTCTGACAGCTTTTTTAAAGCTGCCATGTCGGAGTTGCAGTTTGTACAACTCGACTTAGGAGGGGCCTCATGAGCACCCTGGAACCGTTTTTTCTTGCCGAATTCCTCGGCACTGCCACCTGGTTGTGGCTTGTCTTCCTTTCCATTGTTATCAGCCTGCTGGTCTTCGACCTCGGGGTGCTTCACCGTGAGCATCGCGAAATCGGGGTGAAGGAAAGTTTGCTGCTTTCGGCTGGCTATATCACCGCCGGCCTTCTGTTCGGCCTGTGGGTCTGGCAGGTTAAGGGCGGCGACGCCGGCATGGATTACTACACCGGCTTTCTGATCGAAAAATCGTTGTCGATGGACAACGTGTTTCTGATGGCGATGATCTTCAGCTTCCTGGCCATCCCGCGTAAGTACCAGCACGAGGTGCTGTTCTGGGGCATTCTCGGGGTGATTGTGCTGCGGGCGTTGATGATCGGCCTGGGTGCGGCGCTGATCGCCGAGTTCAGCTGGATTCTCTACGTGTTTGGCGCGTTCTTGCTGTTCACCGGCGTAAAGATGCTGTTCAGCAAGGTAGACGATCACCCGGACCTGGCGCAGAACCCACTGGTGAAATTTTTGCGCCGCCGTATGCGCGTTACCGACCGTCTGCACGAAGGCCGTTTTTTTGTGCGTCAGCCCAATGCTGATGGCCGTACCGTGCTTTGGGCCACGCCGCTGCTTCTGGCATTGGTGTTGATCGAGTGTGCTGACCTGGTGTTCGCCGTAGACAGCGTGCCGGCGATTTTCGCCATCACTCAGGACCCATTTATCGTCTACACCTCGAACATCTTCGCCATCCTTGGCCTGCGTGCCTTGTACTTCGCCCTGGCGGCGATGATTCACCGTTTCGCTTACCTCAAATACGCCCTGGCCCTGGTGCTGGTATTTATCGGCTGCAAGATATTCCTGGTTGGCATCATCGGTAAAACCCCGCCGGTAATTTCGCTGAGCGTCACCGTGGGCCTGCTACTCGGTGGCGTGCTGCTGTCGATGTGGAAGACCCGCCACGACGCACCCGCCACTAGCCAATCCGACCCACGTTGAACAGCCGGCCGCCCCGGAGCTACCGGGGCGGTCGCCACCGCAGGAGATACCTCCCATGAAGAAACCCCTCATTGCTGCCTTTACACTCGTGACCCTGGTTGGCTTGAGCGGCTGCGACCTTGCGCAAGACTCCGCAGAAAAACTCTCTGACAAGGCCACCGCGGCGGCACAGGAGCTAGCCACGGAAGCGATTGGCGAAACCGTAACAGCGCTGAACGAGCAGATCGATAAAGCGCAGAAATCGGCCAATGAATTACTGGGCAAGCCAGCCGAGCAGAAAGACGATGCCCCCGCAAAACCCGATTCGCAGGCACCAATGGTTTTACCGGCTGAAGGCGTAGAAACGTAACCCGCGTTGGGCCCGCACCGTCAGAGCGTCGGCCAGTCCACCGCCGGCAGGGCCTCAAACGCAGGGCGGGCAAACAGATAGCCTTGAAACAGATTGATGCCCAGCCCGTGCAGGTGGCGCAGCTCACCCACCGACTCGATCCCCTCGGCAATCACTTCGATATCAAGCGCCCGGCACACGCCCAGAATGCCCTGCACAATCGCCTGGCGCACGGTATGGGTGTCGATATCGCGCACCAACGCCATATCCAGTTTGATGATGTCCGGCTGAAATTCGGCCAGCAGGTTCAGCCCCGCATAACCGGCGCCGAAGTCGTCGATGGCGGTGCGGAATTGATGCTTGTGGTACTCGTCAATGATGTCTTTGAGGTGCTGCTTGTCCTGTAGCTCCTCGCCCTCGGTCAGCTCGAAAATGATGCGCTGGGTTGGGAAGTTGAAGCGGCGTGCGGCATCCAGCGTGGCGCGGATACAAGTGGCCGCTTTGTATACGGCGTTGGGCAGAAAATTGATGCTCAGCAGACAGGGTATTTGCAGCCGGCTGGCCAGCTCTACGGCCTTTACCCGACACGCCTGGTCGAACGCATAACGATTCTGGTCGTTAACCCGCCCCAAAACCGACGCCGCACCGCTGCCATCGGTACCGCGCACCAGCGCTTCATAGGCATATAAACTGCGGTCGCGGATATCGACGATAGGCTGAAAGGCCATGCTGAAATCGAATTCAAGGGCAGCGCCGTACTGACAGGCTGCACAAGTAGGCTTGGGAGGCAGTTCGCTCATGGCAGAGTAATCCGTGGAAGTAGTAGAACGTTCGGCAATGCGATCCGGCTTTCATTCTCAGGTTGGCCTTAGACGCTATCAGACGCAAGAAGTTGATTTGCATAGCCGGTTATGGGGGCCTGACTTTGAACGATGAGCGCCGGCAGACCCGGCCCGTGTACGCGCCACGCCCCATTGCCGCTGAAATCCCGGATAATGGCCGCCAATTCAGCTTGCGCGCTTGTGGTAATCCCATGGAAATCAAGGTCAATTTTCTCGACAACCTCCGACTTGAAGCCAAGTTCGATGACTTCACGGTGGTGGCTGACCAGCCCATTCGCTACAAGGGCGATGGCTCGGCTCCCGGGCCGTTCGATTACTTTCTGGCGTCGTCGGCGCTGTGTGCGGCGTACTTTGTAAAGCTGTACTGCCAGACGCGCGACATCCCCACCGAGAACATTCGCCTCTCGCAAAACAACATTGTCGATCCGGAAAACCGCTACCAGCAAATCTTCAAGATTCAGGTCGAGTTGCCGGCGGATATTTCGCCCAAGGACCGCCAAGGCATCCTGCGTTCCATCGACCGCTGCACCGTGAAGAAGGTGGTGCAGGCCGGCCCCGAGTTCGTGATCGAGGAAGTAGACAACCTGGACGCAGACGCCCAGGCCTTGTTGATGCTGGATTCAGACACCAGCACCAGCACCTTTATCGCCGGCAAGGACCTGCCGCTGGAGCAGACCATCGCCACCATGTCCGGCATTCTGGCTGGCCTGGGCATGAAGATTGAGGTCGCTTCGTGGCGCAATATCGTGCCCAACGTGTGGTCGCTGCATATCCGCGATGCGCAATCGCCGATGTGTTTTACCAACGGCAAAGGCGCGACCAAAGAAGGCGCCCTGGCTTCGGCCCTGGGCGAATTTATCGAGCGGCTGAACTGCAACTTCTTCTACAACGATCAATTCTGGGGCGAAGACATCGCCAATGCGCCCTTCGTGCATTACCCGGACGAGCGCTGGTTCAAGCCGGGCCCCAATGACGAACTGCCCGCTGAAATTCTCGACGCCTATTGCCTGAAGGTTTTCAACCGCGAGGGCGAGCTACGCGGCTCGCACCTGTACGACACCAACTCCGGCAACACCCAGCGCGGCATCGTTTCGCTACCGTTTGTGCGCCAGTCCGATGGCGAGGTGGTGTACTTCCCCTCCAACCTGATCGAAAACCTGTACCTCAGCAACGGTATGAGCGCCGGCAACACCTTGGCCGAAGCGCAGGTGCAGTGCCTGTCGGAAATCTTCGAGCGGGCGGTAAAACGCGAAATCCTCGAAGGCGAAATGGCCTTGCCGGATGTACCGCAGCACGTGCTGGAGAAATACCCGAGCATTCTGGCCGGCATCAAGGGCCTGGAAGAGCAAGGCTTTCCGGTGCTGGTCAAGGACGCCTCGCTCGGTGGTGAATTCCCGGTGATGTGCGTTACGCTGATGAACCCGCGTACCGGCGGCGTGTTCGCCTCGTTCGGCGCCCACCCAAGCTTCGAAGTGGCGCTGGAACGCAGCCTCACCGAGCTGTTGCAGGGTCGCAGTTTTGAAGGCCTGAATGATCTTCCGCAGCCGACGTTCTCCGGCCACGCGGTGACCGAGCCCAACAATTTCGTCGAGCACTTTATCGACTCCAGCGGCGTTGTGTCGTGGCGCTTTTTCAGTGCCCAGTCCGAGTACGAATTTGTGGAATGGGATTTCTCCGGCCAGGGCGAAGACTCCAACAGCGACGAAGCTGCCACCCTGTTCGGCATTCTCGAAGGCATGGGCAAAGAAGCCTATATGGCCGTGTACGAACACCTCGGCGCCACCGGCTGCCGCATCCTGGTGCCGGGGTATTCGGAAATCTATCCGGTGGAAGACCTTATCTGGGACAACACCAACAAAGCCCTGCATTTTCGCGCCGACATCCTCAATTTGCACAGCCTGAGCAAGGTCGGCCTGCGCAACCTGGTCAAGGGGCTGGAACACAGCGAGCTGGATGACTACACCGAAATCAAGACCCTGATCGGCATCGAGTTCGACGACAACACGGCCTGGGGCCAACTGACGATTCTCGAGCTGAAACTGCTGATCTACCTTGCCCTGCAAAAGTACGATCAAGCCAAGGACCTGGTGGAAGCCTTTCTGCAATACAACGACAACACCGTCGAGCGCGGTCTGTTTTATCAGGCCGTGAACGTGGTGCTGGAAATGCAGCTGGACGAGGACTTGGAGCTGGCCGATTACGAAGTCAACTTCCGCAAGATGTTCGGCAACGAGCGCATGGATGCGGCCATTGGTTCGGTAGACGGCACGGTACGCTTCTATGGCTTGACGCCGACCAGCATGAAACTCGAAGGCCTGGATCGACACCTGCGCTTGATCGACAGCTTAAAAAAACTGCACACGGCGCGGGCGAACGTCAGCGCCCACGGCGAGTAACCACGATGCAAGCCACGCGAATCACCCTGATCGCCCACGCCCGAACGCCCGCGCAAAAGCTTGGACGGTTGGCGGACGATGAAGCGATAGAAGCGGTGGCGCCGGAGTTGGTCAGCGCGTTGTTGTTACGCGCCGGCGATCACCAGGGTGTGTGGTGCGGCTTCGAACTGCGTAGCCGGCAGACAGCCGCGTTGCTGACGAGCAACGCCGTTTTGGAGCCGGCACTGGCTGATTGCGATCTGGGTGACTGGCGCGGGCTGAGCCTGAAAACCCTGCAAGAACAGCAAGCGGAGGCGCTGGAGCAATGGCTGAGCAACAGCGGCGCAGCGCCCCATGGCGGCGAGTCGCTAGACGCGGTGCGCGCGCGGGTGGGGGCATGGCTCGACGGCTTTCGCACGCCTGGGCATTGGCTGGCGGTTACTCACCCCTTTGTGATTCGCGCGGCCCTGGCCCATGTGCTGGAGTGCTCGATGGCCAGCGCTCAGCGGATTGATGTCGAGCCGCTGGCGATGGTGGAATTGAGCTACTACGGCAAGTGGCGATTACGGGTGTAGCCACGGCGTTTAGCTGTGCTTCGGTGCGACCTGGGATGAATCGTTGTTGATCTCGTAGGATGTGCTCTGCGCACCATTGCGATCTGGCATGAATCGCTCGGTGCGCGGAGCACACCCTACCAAGGCAGGACGTCCAGGCCGTTGCATCGCGGCCTATACCGCTGAAATTTCCACCCGCAGCGTGCGCGCTGCCGCCACCATGTTCACCAGCGCCGCTTCCGTCTCCGGCCAACTGCGCGTCTTCAATCCGCAATCGGGGTTTACCCACAACCGACTGGCCGGCACACGCTGCGCCGCCTTGCGCAGTAGATTGGCCATCTCGTCACTGCTGGGCACACGCGGCGAGTGGATGTCGTAAACGCCCGGGCCGATCTCGTTCGGATAGGCGAAGGCTTCGAAGGCATCCAGCAATTCCATGTCCGAGCGCGAGGTTTCGATGGTGATCACATCGGCATCCATCTCGGCGATGGCCTTGATCACGTCGTTGAACTCGCTGTAGCACATGTGGGTATGAATCTGGGTTTCATCCCGAACGCCCGAGGCGCTCAGGCGGAATGACTCGGTGGCCCAGGCCAGGTAGTGCTGCCATTGCTCCTTGCGCAGCGGCAGGCCTTCGCGGAACGCCGCTTCGTCGATCTGCACGACCTTGATGCCGGCGGCTTCCAGCTCCACCACTTCGTCACGAATAGCGAGCGCCAACTGCCGGGCCTGCACTTCGCGGCTCACATCTTCGCGTGCAAACGACCACATCAGCATGGTGACCGGGCCGGTCAGCATGCCTTTCATGATTTTCGTGGTCAGGCCCTGGGCGTAGTGAATCCAGTCGACGGTCATGGCGTGCGGACGGCTCAGGTCACCGTAGATCACCGCCGGTTTTACGCAGCGCGAACCGTAGCTCTGCACCCAGCCAAAACGGGTAAACACGTAGCCGTCCAGTTGCTCGGCAAAGTACTCGACCATGTCGTTGCGCTCGGCTTCACCATGTACCAGCACGTCGAGCCCGAGTTTTTCCTGCACATCCACGGCGTGCCGAATTTCGCTGTACATGGCCTCGGTGTACTCGGCCAGGCTCAGCTTGCCTTGCTTGTACGACTGGCGGGCCAGACGAATTGAAGTGGTCTGCGGAAAAGAACCGATGGTGGTGGTCGGAAAACGCGGCAGGTCGAGAACGGCACGTTGCTTCTCGGCACGCACGGGAAATGGCGACAGTCGTTTACTGTCCTGCGGCCCCACAGCCGCCAGACGCGCCTGCACCGCCGGTTTGTGAATACGCGGCGAGGTGGCGCGGCTTTTCTGTACGGCATTGCTCGCGGCCAGCGCTTCGAGCACGTCGGGGGCATCAGGCGCGGTGACGCCACGGGCCAGAATGGCCACCTCCTCACACTTTTGCACAGCAAAGGCCAGCCAGCTTTTCAGCTCGGCATCCAGCCTGTCTTCACGGGCCAGGTCCACCGGGCTGTGCAGCAGCGAGCACGACGGCGCCACCCACAGGCGCTCACCCAGTCGCTCCTGGGCATACCGCAGCAGGCCAAGTGCCTTGTCGAGGTCGCAGCGCCAGACATTACGGCCGTTGACCACGCCGAGCGACAGAATCTTGTACGCCGGCAGGCGATCGAGAATGGTGGGGAACTGCTCGGGGGCGCGCACCAGGTCGATATGCAAGCCGTCGACGGGTAGGTTGGCCGCAAGCCCGAGGTTGTCTTCCAAACCACCAAAATAGGTAGCGACCAACTTCTTCAGCGGCTCGCTTTGCAGCAGGTTGTAAGCGCGCTCGTAGGCGTTCTTCCAGTCTTGCGGCAGGTCCAGCACCAGAATCGGCTCGTCGATCTGCACCCACTCCACACCCTGGGCGGCGAGGCGCTGGAAGATCTGGCCGTAAAGCGGCAGCAGGCGTTCCAGCAGGTCCAACTTGTCGAAGTCGGCGCCTTTGGTTTTGCCCAGCCACAGGTAAGTGAGCGGGCCGATCACCACCGGCTTGACGTTATGGCCCAGTGCCTTGGCTTCGGCCACTTCTTCAAATAGCTGCTCCCAGCTCAGCGTGAATTGCTGATCAGCGGAAAACTCCGGCACCAGGTAGTGGTAGTTGGTATCGAACCACTTGGTCATTTCCTGGGCATGGGCGCCACCACAGCAGCTGTCGCTTACCCCGCGGGCCATGGCGAACAGGGTGTGCAGGCTCGGCTTGCCATCGTGTGGGCGGAAACGCTCGGGCACCACACCGAAGGTCAGCGAGTGGGTGAGCACCTGGTCGTACCAGGCGAAGTCGCCCACCGGCAGTAGCTCGATGCCCGCGTCTTTTTGCACCTGCCAATGCCGAGCACGCAATGCGCTGCCAACGGCGCGCAGGCCTGCTTCATCAAGCTCACCTTTCCAGAAGGCTTCTTGCGCTTTTTTCAGCTCACGGTCGCGGCCGATACGGGGAAAACCGAGGGTGTGGGCCAATGCCATTTGGGGGGTGTGCTCCAATGAAAATTCAAGGCGCACATCTCACCACCACAGCCATAGTGAGACAAATTCAATATTTTCTTGATTATCACAAGATCCACTCATGTTTAAACACCAATAACCCTATGCGCCGCGGATTAGCTTGTAATTCCCCGTGAGCCGAATAAGCTATCTATTCGGCTCACAAAATGAGCCGAATACAGGTTTTAATCGGCTCACGAGTGTATTGACCATGGTGTTTCAGCAGTGGATTTGGCAGCAGCAGGCTTGGCCGACCTTCACGTGGCAAACAGATCGCCTCGCTGATTTGCTGCGCCAATGCACCGGCAGCCAGGGGCAACTGCTCGGAAAAATGGGCGCCATAAACGAAGAGCTCAACGCGCAAAGCATGCTCGACACCCTGCTGCAAAACATCATTACCTCATCGGCCATCGAAGGCGAAGCGCTGAATGCCAGCTCGGTACGGTCTTCCCTGGCCCGCCGACTGGGTGTCGATGAACCTCAGGGCAATCATCCGACCGCGCGCAGCGAGGGCCTGGCTGAGCTGATGCTGGATGCCACCAGGCACTATGCGCAGCCGTTAAGCCTCGACCGCTTGTTGCAATGGCACCGTTTGTTGTTTCCGGAACCCGGCCCCCGTCTTTCAACGCATCAACTGCGTGTAGGCGAGCTACGTGGCGAGGAGCCGATGCACGTGGTTTCCGGCAGACTGGACCGTCCGGTGGTGCACTTCGAAGCTCCCCCGCGCGCCGGCCTGGAGCAACAGCTGAGCGTCTTCATCGATTGGTTCAACGGCCCCTCGCGCGAGCTGGACCCTCTGCTACGCGCAGGTATCGCTCACCTCTGGTTCGTCACCTTGCACCCGTTTGACGACGGTAACGGCCGCCTGACCCGCGCCCTTACCGACCTGGCGCTGGCCCAGGGCGAGCACCAGGCCATTCGCTTCTATGCCATGTCGGCGAGCATCCTCGATAACCGCCAGGGCTATTACCAGATTCTCGAGAGCACGCAGAAAGGCACGCTGGACATCACCGAGTGGCTGGCGTGGTTTCTGCAAACGTTGCTGGCGTCCATCGTTCATGCACTGACCACGATCGACCGTGTACTCGGCAAAACCCGCTTCTGGCAAACGCATCGGGCGACCGCCCTTTCTGCCGAGCAATTGAAGGTAATCAATCGACTGCTGGAGGGTGGTGAGAAAGGTTTCGAAAGCGGCATCAACGCCGCCCAATACCAGGCCGTAGCCAAAGTGAGTAAAGCGACAGCAACCAGACACCTGGCCGACCTGCTCGAAAAGGGCGTGCTGGAACGCCTGCCGGGCGGCGGGCGCAGCACGCGCTATCAGCTAACCATCGGCTAAGCACTCGCCGTCGGACGACCACTTCGCTACCCGGCAATGCGCTTGCGGCATTGCTAACCTGAAACCGCGCCAGGGCTCTCTTTACCCAGCCACGACGTCGCAAATGCCCACTACACAACACATCGGCGAACACGCCATAGTGAGCCCGTGCTCTATCGGGCCGTAGTCTTGTGCTGCTTCACCCCTGTGCCGAGGAAGTATCACGGTGTCATCGTCTTCGAATAATCAGCGCATAAAAGTGAACGTCGGCGATCTTAAGATTGGCATGTACGTTACGGAACTGGATCGCCCCTGGACCGAAACGGCGTTTCTGTTTCAAGGCTTCTTGCTGCAAACCCAGCATGAATTACGTGCGGTGCAGGCCAGCTGTGAGTTTGTGTGGGTGGACGCCAGACGTTCCCACCAGACGGCCGAGCCGTCCGTTGCGGCCGACCAGGCGCCTGCCGTCGAAGCAAAAATCCGCAAGGTGGATTTCTTCCAAGAGCTCGCCACGGCCTTGCCGGTGTGGCAAACGGCGCATGCCGAGTCGCTGCGCATACTTAACGCCGTGCAGTTAGGCATGGAGCTGGATGTGCCGGCAGTAAAGGCGGTGGTCAAGGAATGCGTCGACAGCATTCTGCGCAACCCTGCGGCCCTACTGTGGTTGGCGCGTATCAAGAACAACGACCACTACACGGCCGAGCATTCACTGCGGGTGACTATCTTCGCCATCGCGCTGGGCCGCGACCTGGGTATGTTGCCTCTGCAACTGGAAGAGATCGGCGTGTGCGGCATGCTCCATGATGTGGGCAAGATCAAGGTGCCGGGTGAGATTCTGAATAAACCGGGCGCCCTCACCCCCGAAGAGTTCGCGGTGATGAAGCAGCACTCCGAGCATGGCCGCAAGTTGCTGCTAAGCAACCAGCAAATTACCCCCTCCACCGTCGATGTCGCCTACGCCCACCACGAGCGCATGGACGGCAAAGGCTATCCACGTGGCCTGGAGGCCAGTCGCATCCCCTACAGCGCCAAGATCATTGCCGTGGTGGACGCCTACGATGCCATCAACAGCGACCGCATCTACAGCAAGGGCAAGTCCAGCCTGGAAGCCTTGCGCATTCTGTTCGACTCGGCTGGCAGCCATTTCGACGAGGATATCGTTGGCTGCTTTATCAGCATGATCGGCATTTACCCGCCTGGGGAAATCGTCGAACTCAGCAGCGGTGAAGTCGCGATCATCATCGGTTGCCCGCCGGACAACAAACTCAAGCCCCGTCTGTTAGTGGTACGCGACACCAACAAACAGCCGTGCTCCGAGCGCGTGATCGACCTGGCCCGCAACCCCAAAGGCATCGACGGTAAAGAGCTACGCGTACGTGCGGTAGAGCGCTCCGGCGCCTTTGGTATCGATATCGAACACTACCGGCGCAAAGGGTTGATTGTGCCGGTGGGTTAGTTCAATCGCCCTTTTTCTCGGCCTGCTCCAGCAACTGATTGCAGTACTCATCCGTAACCTTCACCCGTTCGGGGTCGTGGGTGGAGCGGTCCTGGGCCATGGACAGCCGGCATTTGGCCTGCTCGCTCAGGTTCATAGTTTTTCCAAATGCGGCTTTGCCCAGTTGAGCGGGAAGCGCGGCGATGTCCTGGCGCTGGTAGAAAATACCGTTTCCACCGGAGGTGCGCGTGGCGACGAAACCCGGTGGCGCGGCGAGCGGTTCGGCGGCAGCTTGCCTGGGCAGTTCGTCCTGGCGCATGGCCAGAAAAGTGATGCCGCTGCAGACCGTACACACCAGGACGAAGAGAATGAAAATGGAGACAAACCGCATGGCAGCGCTTCTCGGCAATTCGCAGGGGCCGACATGCTGTTTGGCTGTCGGTATTCCCTGCTAGAAGGCGACACGCTCGGCTGTGTACTTAAGGGCCACCTCATAGACCCATATCAATATCCCGCCCTCACTCGCTCCCTAGAATCGCGCGCCCAAATCAGCCAGGCGCTTGCCCATGTCCCGTCCCCTTGCTCCCGAATTGCTCTGCCCTGCCGGTACGTTGAAAGCCATGCGCTATGCCTTTGCCTATGGCGCAGACGCGGTCTACGCCGGCCAGCCACGCTACAGCCTGCGGGTGCGCAACAACGAGTTCGACCATGCCAACCTGGCCCAGGGCATTGCCGAGGCGCATGCCTTGGGCAAGCGTTTTTACGTCGTGGTCAATATCGCCCCGCATAACGCCAAGCTGCGCACTTTTCTCAAGGACTTGGCACCGGTAGTGGCCATGGCGCCGGATGCGCTGATCATGTCCGACCCCGGTTTGATCATGCTGGTGCGCGAGCACTTTCCTCAGATGCCCATTCATTTATCGGTGCAAGCCAATGCGGTGAACTGGGCCAGCGTGAAGTTCTGGCAGCAGCAGGGTGTGAGCCGGGTGATTCTGTCGCGCGAGCTGTCGCTGGAGGAGATCGAGGAGATCGGCCAACAAGTGCCGGCCATGGAGCTTGAGGTATTTGTGCATGGCGCGCTGTGCATGGCGTATTCGGGGCGTTGCCTGTTGTCGGGGTACATCAACCGCCGCGATCCAAATCAGGGCACGTGCACCAATGCGTGCCGCTGGCAGTACCAGGCACATGCCGGGCAACAGAATGAGTTGGGCGAAATTGTGCGCCAGTGCTCGCCAACGCTTGGCCAGGGCGCAAGCACAGAGCACCTGTTTCTGCTCGAGGACGAAAGCCGTCCGGGTGAGCTGATGGAGGCGTTCGAGGACGAACACGGCACCTACATCATGAACTCCAAAGACTTGCGGGCGGTGCAGCATGTAGAGCGCCTCGTGCAGATGGGAGTGCACTCGCTGAAGATCGAGGGCCGCACCAAAAGCCACTTTTACGTAGCGCGCACCGCCCAGGTGTATCGCCGGGCTATCGACGATGCCGTTGCCGGCAGGCCCTTCTCGCCACAGCTGTTCACCGACCTGGAATCATTGGCCAACCGCGGCTACACCGAGGGCTTTCTGCGCCGCCATGTGCATGATGAATATCAGAATTATGCGCACGGCAATTCCCGCGCCGAACGCCAGCAGTTTGTCGGTGAACTGACCGGGCAATGGCGCGGCGAGCTCGCTGAAGTGCGGGTGAAAAACCGGTTTACTGTGGGTGATCGGCTTGAACTTATGACGCCTCAGGGCAACCAATCCTTCGTTCTCCAGACGCTGGAAAACCAGGCTGGCGCTTGCATTGATGTGGCTCCCGGCGACGGCCATGTGCTGTATCTTCCCCTGCCGGCGACTGTCGACGGTCGCTATGGCCTGCTGATGCGCTATCTCGATAACGCAGCCCACACCTGACAGCTCGTCAGGCCATCGCGATGGGCGGCTTATTTGGCCGTTTCATTGCAAGCCAAAGCATTCGGTTGTCTCGCTGGCGAAACGTTCACGAAGTTCCGGCATTTTTTTGCAATAGAACTTATTGCCAAAGGCGTCTAAAACGCGCCGTTCAGCAGATAGCGTGGCGCGTTACGATTAGGGTTTCGACAGGGCCATTGGGGCCGACTAGCTTTCTCAATAACGTTCCTGGAATTCGTTGAAAGGGGGTAGACCGTGAAAAAGTTCATCAGCACTACAACCCTGCTGCTTCTGCTCGGTGCAGGCGCATTTTCAATGCAGGCGACGCAGGCGGCCACCACGTTGATGCGGGCCGCAGACTTCATCGACACCCAAGGGGTCAACCTGCACGTCAGTCAGGGCTCGTCCAACTATTCGAAAATGCCGATGGTGATTGCGAATATGAATTACCTGGGCATCGTCAATGCCAGGGACAGCCTGAACCCCTTCTGGGGCAACCCGCCTTACAGCTATTACACCGTTCTGGCAAAGGCTGGCATCAAATGGAATTACATCAGTGCGGTGGGCGGTACTCGCACGCCCAACACTATTTCTACGTTTTTAAGCAATGTGGCCAAAGTGGAGGCGGCGGTGCCCGGCTCGACCCTCGCGGTCGAAGGGCCGAACGAGATCAACAACTTCAAGCTGACCTGGGGCGTGGACGGCACCACCGGCCTGCCAGCGGCGTTGTCGTATCAGGCCGAGCTGTACCGGCAGACCAAGGCCCATCCGCTGCTTCAAAATACCAAAGTGTTTTACTTCACCGGGTATAACGCCGGTGGTATTCCCAAAGGCCCGGACCCGGCCCTCACGCCGGGGCTGGCCGACTACAACAACCAGCACCCCTACCCAGCCGCAGGCAGACCGCCGGCTCGCTGGCTCAAGCGCACCACGGCGCTGGGTAATACCAAAGGTGGCCTGGGCCCGGCGGTGTACACCGAAACCGGCTATCAAGCGCCCAAGACCACCACGTCACAGAGTGCAGCCTGGTTGCTGAATATTCTGGTTAGCGGCGCCTACAACAACATCTACCGCACCTATGTGTATCAGCTAATGGATGAGGGAGACGGTTACGGTCTGTTCTCCAAGGCGGGCAATCAGCCGACGCCGGCCGCAGTCGCCCTGCATAACTTCAATACCATTCTGGCCGACCCCGGCGCCGATGCGAGAACCTTCGAGCCGCTGAAGATCCTCAAATACTCTACCGGCGGCGTCCCCACGAGCGGCAGCAGTATGGCGCTGATTAAAAGCAACACCGAAACCAACATTGTGGTGTGGGCCGAGCCCGATACGTTTCCCGGGCCCTCGACGCTTATCGGGGTGAACCTGGGTGAGACTCAAACCACGGTGAATATCTACGACCCGCTGATCGGCACCGACCCGATTCAAACCCTGCGCAACGTCAATTCGGTTCGAGTGAGCGTCACCGACCACCCGATCATCGTTCAGGTACCGGCCTCCAACGTCACCGCCAAAGCAGCGGCCAAGGCTTCGGCCACCGCTACAGCAGCCAAGGCGGCAGCGACCAAGGCGGCAACTGCAGCCAAGGCCGCCGCCGAGAAAGCGGCCGCCGCGAAAAAAGCCAACTAGTCACCGGGTAACACGTCGCCTGTCACCAAGGCGACGAGTTACCCGCCACCGAGCGGTGCAGCGCCGGGGGCATTCAGACTTGCTTCTTGCGGGGGCTGCCGACAAGCTAGGCGCCTGTGAACCGACAAGGCCACTTGGCATGCGAATTCTGATCACTGGCGGTGCGGGCTTTATTGGCTCGGCGTTGATTCGCCATCTTTTGCAAAACACTACG
Organism: Pseudomonas turukhanskensis; assembly: GCF_027922365.1. GTDB lineage: Bacteria > Pseudomonadota > Gammaproteobacteria > Pseudomonadales > Pseudomonadaceae > Aquipseudomonas > Aquipseudomonas turukhanskensis. The sequence goes on along the minus strand of NZ_BSFN01000008.1, from coordinate 103,723 downwards.
CATCAGGTGCTCAACCTCGACAAACTGACCTACGCCGGCAACCTGCATTCGCTTGCCACTGTCGCCGACAACCCACGCTATCGTTTCGCTCAGCTGGATATCTGCGACCAACCCCAGGTGCGTGCGCTACTTGATGACTTTCAGCCAGAGGCCATCATGCACTTGGCCGCCGAGTCCCATGTCGACCGCTCCATCGACGGCCCATCGGCGTTTATCCAAACCAATATCGTTGGCACCTATGCGCTGCTCGAGGCCACTCGCGGCTATTGGCAGGGGCTGACAGACACGGCCAAGCAAGCGTTTCGCTTCCACCATATTTCCACCGACGAGGTGTATGGCGACCTGCACGGCGTGGATGACCTGTTCACCGAAACCACCCCCTACGCGCCCAGCTCGCCGTACTCGGCCAGCAAGGCGGCGTCTGATCATCTGGTGCGTGCCTGGCAGCGCACCTACAACCTGCCGGTGCTGATCACCAACTGTTCGAACAACTACGGGCCGTACCACTTCCCGGAAAAGCTGATTCCGCTGGTGATTCTCAATGCGCTCGATGGCAAGCCGCTGCCCGTGTACGGCAATGGTGCGCAGATTCGCGACTGGCTATTTGTCGAAGACCACGCCCGCGCGCTGCTCAAGGTGGTGACCGAGGGCAACGTGGGCGAGACCTACAATATCGGCGGCCACAACGAGCAGCAGAACATCGACGTAGTACGCGGTATCTGCGCCTTGCTCGAAGAGCTGGCGCCGAACAAACCGGCCGGCGTCGAACGTTATGAGCAGTTGATCACCTTCGTTCAAGACCGCCCCGGCCATGACCTGCGCTACGCCATCGACGCCAGCAAGATCGAACGCGAGCTAGGCTGGACACCAGAAGAAACCTTCGCCACTGGCCTGCGTAAAACCGTGCAGTGGTACCTCAACAACCTCGATTGGTGCCGCCATGTGCAAGATGGCAGTTATCAACGCGAACGCCTCGGCGCCTCGAAGGCACCGGTATGAGGAAAATCATCCCATGAAAGGAATCATTCTGGCCGGCGGTTCTGGTACACGTCTGCACCCCATTACGCTGGGCGTGTCCAAGCAGCTGTTGCCGATCTACGACAAGCCGATGGTGTATTACCCCATCTCCGTGCTGATGCTGGCCGGCATCAAAGACATCCTGCTGATTTCCACCCCCCACGATCTGCCGCAGTTCGAAAAGATGCTCGGCGACGGCAGCCAGTTCGGGGTCAATTTCAGCTACGCGGCGCAGCCTTCCCCAGATGGGTTGGCGCAAGCCTTTGTGATTGGTGAGCAGTTCATTGGCGACGACTCGGTGTGCCTGATTCTGGGCGACAACATCTTTCACGGTCATCGCTTTACCGAGCAGTTGCAGCGCGCGGCTAGCCACGCCAGCGGCGCCACCGTGTTTGGCTATTGGGTCAAAGACCCGGAACGTTTCGGTGTGGTCGAGTACGACGCCGACGGCAATGCCGTTTCCATTGAAGAGAAACCGGCCAAGCCTAAATCCAGCTATGCCGTTACCGGCCTGTATTTTTACGACAACGACGTGGTGCAGATCGCCAAAGCGGTCAAACCGTCGCAGCGCGGCGAGCTGGAAATCACCGACGTCAACAACGCCTATCTCAAGCGCGGTGATTTGCGTGTGGAGCGCTTCGGCCGCGGCTTTGCCTGGCTCGATACCGGCACCCACGACAGCCTGCTGGACGCTTCGCAGTACGTACAAACCATCGAGCACCGCCAAGGGCTGAAGGTCGCGTGCCTGGAGGAAATCGCGTTCCAGAATGGCTGGATCGACCGCGAGCAATTGCTGGCGCAGGCCAAGCTCTTCGGCAAGACCGGCTATGGCCAGTACCTCTATCGGTTGGCAGGAGAGCAGGCGTGAAGGTAATCGCAACCACACTTCCCGACGTCCTGATTATCGAGCCAAAGGTGTTCGGTGATGAGCGCGGCTTTTTCTACGAGAGTTTCAACGCCCAGGCCTTTCGGGCTGCAACAGGCGTGGACTGCCAATTCGTTCAAGACAACCATTCACGCTCGCAGCAGGGCGTGCTGCGCGGCCTGCATTATCAGATTGAGCAGGCGCAGGGGAAGCTGGTGCGCGTGAGCGCAGGCCTGGTGCTGGATATTGCCGTGGACATCCGCCGTAGTTCGCCCACCTGTGGCCAATGGGTAGCCGTGGAGCTGTCGGCAGAAAACAAACGCCAGCTGTGGGTGCCGGCGGGTTTTGCCCATGGTTTTGTCGTGCTCAGCGAGTTCGCCGAATTTCTCTACAAGACCACCGACTATTACGCCCCCGCACATGAGCGCTGCATTCGCTGGGACGACCCAACCCTGGCCATCGACTGGCAGCTCAGCGGCGCCCCGCAGTTGTCGGCCAAAGATCAGGCCGGGGCGTTGTACAAGGAAGCGGAACTGTTTCCATGAGCGCGCCACTGAAAATCCTCATTGCCGGGCGCAATGGCCAGGTTGCTCAGGCGCTGCTTAGTAGCCTGCAAGGTCTGGGTGAACTGATCTGCCTGGGCCGTGCCGAGCTGGACCTGAGTGATGCCGACGCCGTTCGCAGCCGAGTGCGCGACCTGCGCCCCGACTTGATCATCAACGCGGCGGCTTACACGGCCGTTGACCAGGCCGAAAGCGAACCTGAACAGGCCTTCGCCGTCAATGCAACAGCACCCGGCGTGCTGGCCGAAGAAGCCAAGGCCCTCGGGGCACCACTGATTCACTACTCCACCGACTACGTGTTCGACGGCCGCAAAAGCTCGCCCTATCAGGACCATGATCAGCCCCACCCTCTAGGGGTTTACGGCCAAAGCAAGCTGGCAGGCGAACAGGCCATTGCGGCAGTTGGCGGCCAGCACCTGATTCTGCGAACAAGCTGGGTGTATTCGTTGTACGGCCGCAACTTTCTGCTGACCATGCAGCGTCTGCTGCAGGAGCGTGAAGAGTTGCGCGTGGTCAGCGACCAGATCGGCGCCCCCACCTGGGCCGGCACCATCGCCAGTACCACCGGCGCCCTGATCGAACAATGGCGGTCCGGCCAGGCCGGCCCTTGGGGCACCTTCCACCTGAACGCCCAAGGCGAAACCTCCTGGTTCGGTTTTGCCAGCGCCATTGCCGAGCACCTGAAAACCGCCGGCAAACCCTGCGCTCGCCTGGTACCGATCAGCAGCAGCGAATACCCGACACCTGCACAACGCCCGCTCAATTCGCGACTGGACTGCTCGCGCCTGCAAGCCGCCTGGAAGGTGCACCTGCCCGAGTGGCAAGCGGCGCTCGCCGACTGCCTGCAAAATGCCGACTGACTCCCCGCTGCGACGCCCTCGCTGGCGTAGCCTGCTCTTACTGGCTGCGCTGCTGACGCCATTGCTGTGGCCGCTGCAACAACTGGCCGAACGTTATTACAGCAGCGAGCTGAGCGAACAGAACCGTCAAACCCTCGACCTGTACGTTGCCAACCTGCTGGGCAGTCTGCGCCGGTACGAAGTGCTGCCACCCATACTCGGCGACCTGCCGGCGTTGCGGGGCGTGCTTACGCACCCGCAGAACCTGGATGCACAAGTGCGCGCCAATCAGCTACTGGAAGAAGTACGCGGCCAGACCGGGGCCGATTCCATCTACCTGATGGACGCCGCCGGCACTACGCTGGCTGCCTCCAACTGGCGGCAGCCAGACAGCTTTGTCGGCCGCAACTTTGCCTTCCGGCCCTACTACCGCGAGGCCGTTACCGGTCACCTCGGGCGCTTCTTCGGCCTGGGCACCACCTCGGGCAAGCGTGGTTATTACTTTGCCGCGGCAGTCAAAGAAGGCGACACGGTGATTGGCGCGCTGGTGGTCAAGGTCGACCTGGACACCACCGAAACGCTATGGGGCAAAACCCCGGAACAATTGCTGGTCACCGACAGCAATGGCGTGGTGATCCTCACCTCCCGGGCCGAATGGCGCTTTCGTGCAACCCGCGCACTGAGCGAACAGGAACGTCTGGAAATCGCGGCCAACAAACCCTATCCCACGCTGGAACCGCAGCTACTCAAGCTGCGCGAAAACGCCTGGATAGTGCAGAGCCGCAGCCTGGCCGAAACCGGCTGGACGGTGAGTATTCTGGCGCCGGCCGAACAGGTTGCCCGACCAGTGCAAACGGCCGTAGCAGTGGGTGGCGCCACCTTGCTCGTATTGATCTTGTTGCTGGGTTTGATGATGCAACGCCGGCGCCACTATCTGGAACGCATTGCCATCGATGCCCGCGCCCGTCGCGAACTGGAAATTCGTGTGCTCGATCGAACACGCGACCTGGAAACCCTCAACACCCGCCTGAAAAATGAGGTGCTTGAGCGCGAGCATGCCCAGCAAGAACTGCTGCGCGCTCAGGACGAGCTGGTACAGGCCGGCAAGTTGTCGGCATTGGGCACCATGTCGGCCAGCATCAGCCATGAACTCAACCAACCGTTGGCAGCCATACGCAGCTATGCCGAAAACGCCACGGTGCTGCTGGACCACCAACGCACCGACGACGCACGCGGCAACCTCAAGCTGATTGGCGAGCTGACCGGGCGCATGTCCTCCATCATTGCGCACCTGCGTGCCTTTGCCCGTCGCGACCGTCACGCGCCGGAAAGCGTGGCCCTGCAACCGGCCCTGGATGACGCACTTGCCTTGCTGGCCAAGCGGCGACGGGCCATGGATGTGGAGCTGATCCGCGACCTGCCCGATGCCACGCTGTGGGTGCAGGCCGGCGAAACACGCCTGCGCCAGGTGCTCGGCAACGTTTTGGCCAATGCCCTCGATGCCCTGGTGGAAAAAGCCCCGCCACGGCGCATCTGGCTCAGCGCAGTCACCGACGAGCAGGGTGTGCAGTTGAGCATCCGCGACAATGGGCCGGGTTTTTCCGTGGATGCGCTCAAGCGCGCGCGCGAACCCTTTTTTACGACCAAGACCAGTGCCCAGGGCCTGGGGTTGGGCCTGGCGATCTGTGAAACCCTGATGCGTGCACTGGGTGGCGAATTGCAGTTGGCCAACCACCCTGAAGGCGGCGCGGTGCTGACACTGCATCTGCGTGCTGCCGCCCCCGGCGTTAACCACCATTCTTCCGAGGACCTCAGCGCATGACCGACAGCGCATTCGATAGCCATGCCCAAGTGCTGCTGATCGATGACGACCCCCACCTGCGCCAAGCCCTGAGTCAGACCCTCGATCTGGCTGGCCTGAAAGTGTGCAGCCTGGCCAGCGCCAAGGGTTTGGCCGGCAACATCGGCCGAGACTGGCCGGGAGTGGTGGTCAGCGACATTCGTATGCCCGGCGTAGACGGCCTGGAGCTGCTGGCCCAGTTGCATGAACAGGACAGCGAGCTGCCGGTGCTGCTGATTACCGGCCATGGTGATGTCCCCCTGGCCGTGCAGGCCATGCGCGCAGGCGCCTATGACTTTCTGGAAAAGCCCTTCGCCAGCGAAGACCTGCTCGATAGCGTGCGCCGCGCGCTGGCATTACGCCGCCTGGTGCTGGACAACCGCAGCCTGCGCCTGGCCCTGGCCGATCGCCGGGAACTGTCGGGGCGTCTGGTCGGGCAGTCAGCCAGCATGTTGCGCTTGCGCGAGCAGATCGGCGCGTTGGCGGCCATCAACGCCGACGTACTGATTCTCGGGGAAACCGGCACCGGTAAAGAAGTGGTGGCCCGTGCGCTGCACGACCTGTCCAACCGCCGCAACGGGCCCTTTGTCGCCATCAATGCCGGCGCCTTGGCCGAGTCGGTGGTCGAAAGCGAGCTATTTGGTCACGAGCCCGGCGCCTTTACCGGTGCGCAGAAGCGGCGGATCGGCAAGTTCGAGTTCGCCAATGGCGGCACCCTCTTTCTCGATGAAATCGAAAGCATGAGCCTGGAAGTGCAGGTCAAACTGCTGCGCCTGTTGCAGGAACGGGTGGTGGAACGCCTGGGCGGCAATCAGTTGATCCCCCTCGATATCCGGGTGATCGCGGCGAGCAAGGAAGACCTGCGTCAGAGCGCCGACCAGGGCCGTTTCCGTGCCGACCTCTATTACCGCCTGAACGTCGCGCCCCTGCGCATTCCACCACTGCGTGAACGCAACGAAGACGCGCTGTTGCTGTTTCAACACTTTGCCGAAGCCGCCAGCGTGCGCCACAGTTTGCCGGTGCGAGAACTGCAACCCGGGCAACGCGCCACGCTGCTGTGCCATACCTGGCCCGGCAACGTGCGAGAACTGCAAAACGCCGCGGAACGCTTTGCGCTCGGCCTGGAGTTGTCACTTGAAAGTGGACCGGCGCAACTGCCCAGCGCGGCAATCTCTGGCGGGCTGAGTGAGCAGGTGGAAGCGTTCGAGCGCGCGTTGATTGCTGCCGAACTGGCCCGGCCGCATAACTCGCTGCGCAGCCTGGCCGAAGCACTTGGCCTGCCGCGCAAAACCCTGCACGACAAACTGCGCAAGCATGGCCTCAGTGCCAGTCAGGAAGACACCGACTAAGCCAGTTCGCCTTCGGCTTAACGCCTCGAAAACACGTTTCCCGTCGTTGCAACGGCGACGGGACATTGCTCAACGTGACAAGGGCAACCGGCATTTAGACCTCTTCGAAATAACCGCTATAGCATTCTATTTCCCGATCTAACAATGGCCTTAGGCCACCCCACAAACCCCGTAATACCGCGCCTTGCGCATTCAAAAAACCCGTCTAGCTTTCACGTGGCGGCATCAAGTTGGTGCATGTAAAGGCTTTAGCTCGTGCTTTTAGCGCGACGGTCTTAACGCCACTTTCTCAGCACAACGTCCCCTCACCGCACGCTCAGAGACGCTCAACATGGACAGTTAGCCGGCTCTTGATTCAGGTCAGTCTTCTACTCACCAACACGTGCGTAGATTCCTGTAATTAATTAGGTCAAGGATGCATACCATGTCCGAATCTGCTCACAAACTCCGTTTAGGCGCTCTCGTCGCCTTGGTCGTCGGTTCGATGATCGGTGGCGGGATCTTCTCCTTACCGCAAAACATGGCCGCCAGTGCCGATGTCGGCGCCGTACTTATCGGCTGGGCCATCACCGCGGTCGGCATGCTTACCCTGGCATTCGTGTTCCAAACCTTGGCCAACCGCAAACCCAACCTCGATGGCGGCGTATATGCCTACGCCAAAGCCGGTTTCGGCGACTACATGGGTTTCTCATCTGCCTGGGGTTACTGGATCAGCGCCTGGCTCGGCAATGTCGGCTATTTCGTCTTGCTGTTCAGCACCCTCGGCTATTTCTTCCCGGTGTTTGGCGAAGGCAATACGCCGGCAGCCATCATCGGCGCTTCCGTGCTGCTGTGGGCTGTGCACTTTCTGGTGCTGCGCGGGGTAAAAGAGGCAGCCTTTATCAACCTGGTGACCACCGTCGCCAAAATCGTGCCGCTGCTGCTGTTTATCCTGATCGCCTTCTTCGCTTTCAAACTGGACATCTTCACCGCCGATATCTGGGGCATTAAAAACCCCGATCTGGGCAGTGTGATGAACCAGGTGCGCAACATGATGCTGGTGACTGTCTGGGTGTTCATTGGCATTGAGGGTGCGAGCATTTTTTCCGCCCGTGCGGAAAAGCGCTCGGATGTCGGCAAGGCCACCATCATCGGGTTTATCAGCGTGCTGCTGATTCTGGTGCTGGTGAACGTGCTGTCGCTGGGCATCATGACCCAGCCGGAACTAGCCAAACTGCAGAACCCGTCGATGGCCGCCGTGCTGGAGCATGTGGTGGGTCACTGGGGTGCGGTGTTGATCAGCGTAGGGCTGATCATTTCGCTGCTCGGCGCCTTGCTGTCCTGGGTCTTGCTGTGTGCGGAAATTCTCTTCGCCGCTGCCAATGACCACACCATGCCGGCATTCCTGCGCAAGGAAAACGCCAACAAGGCGCCGGTCAATGCGCTGTGGTTAACCAATGCCATGGTGCAGATCTTTCTGATCATCACCTTGTTCTCGGCCAGCACATACCTGTCGCTGATCTACCTCGCCACTTCAATGATTCTGGTGCCTTACCTGTGGTCGGCGGCCTATGCCTTGCTGATGACGGTGCGTGGCGAAACCTATGAGCACGACGCCAAGGAGCGCAATAAAGACCTGCTCATCGCGGCCGTCGCCACGATTTATGCGGTGTGGCTGCTGTACGCCGGTGGCACCAAGTACCTGTTGCTGTCGGCGCTCCTGTATGCGCCCGGCGCCTTCCTGTTTGCCAAAGCCAAACGCGAAATCGGCCAACCGATTTTTACCCAGATCGAAAAAGGCATTTTCGCCCTGGTGGTTATCGGCGCCCTGATAGCGGCCTACGGCCTCTATGACGGCTTCCTGACCCTCTGATGTTTGATTCTGAAAGGAGAACTGCCATGTCCAAGGTAAAACTCGGCGTCCATTCCGAAGCGGGAAAACTGCACAAAGTGATGGTGTGCTCCCCAGGCCTGGCGCATCAGCGTCTAACCCCAAGCAACTGCGATGAACTCTTGTTCGACGATGTGCTCTGGGTCAGCCAGGCCAAGCGTGACCACTTCGACTTCGTGACCAAAATGCGTGAGCGCGGTGTGGACGTTGTGGAGATGCACAACCTGCTGACCGAAACCGTTGCGATCCCCGAAGCCCGCGCCTGGATTCTCGACCGCAAGGTCACCGCCAACCACGTGGGCCTGGGCCTGGTTAATGAACTGCGCTCCTGGCTCGAAAGCCTTGAGCCGCGCGCCTTGGCTCAGTACCTGGTAGGTGGCGTTTCCGGCACCGATCTGCCCGACAGCTTCGGCGGCAAAGCCATTGAAATGTTTCGCGGCTACCTGGGCGGCTCCAGCTTTATTCTGCCGCCTCTGCCTAACACTCAATTCACCCGCGACAACAGCTGCTGGATCTACGGCGGCGTCAGCCTCAACCCCATGTACTGGCCAGCACGCCGCCAGGAAACCCTGCTGGTAACGGCCATCTATAAATTCCACCCGGACTTCGTCAACGCCGACTTCAAGGTTTGGTACGGCGACCCCGACCAAGACCACGGCGCCGCCTCGCTCGAAGGCGGCGACGTGATGCCGATCGGCAATGGTGTGGTGTTGGTGGGCATGGGCGAACGCACCACCCACCAGGCCATCGGCCAACTCGCGCAATCACTGTTCGCCAGCAAGGCAGCCGAGCGCGTGATTGTCGCAGGCTTGCCCAAGTCCCGCGCGGCCATGCATTTGGACACCGTATTCAGCTTCTGCGACCGCGACCTGGTAACCGTGTTTGCCGAGGCCGTGGACGCTATCGTGCCGTTCAGCATTCGCCCCGACGGTAACCGTGCCGACGGCCTGGATGTCCGCCGCGAAGACCAGCATTTCGTAAAAGTGGTTGCCGAGGCGTTGAAGCTGAAAGAACTGCGCGTGGTGCCCACCGGCGGCAACTCGTTTGAAGCCGAACGCGAGCAGTGGGACGACGGCAACAACGTAGTGGCCCTGGAACCAGGCGTGGTGGTGGGGTACGACCGCAACACCTACACCAACACCCTGCTGCGCAAAGCCGGCGTCGAGGTCATCACCATCAGCGCAGGCGAGCTCGGCCGTGGCCGTGGCGGCGGCCACTGCATGACCTGCCCGATCATCCGCGACCCGATCGACTACTGAGTCCCTGACTTGCGACGGCGCTGCCAGCCAGGCAGCGCCGCCAAACCCCTTTTTTTTGCAGGAGTTCGAAAAATGGCGTTCAACATGCACAACCGCAACGTGCTCAGCCTGATGCACCACACTCAGCGCGAACTGCGTTTTCTGCTCGACCTCTCCCGCGATCTCAAACGTGCCAAATACACCGGCACCGAGCAGCAACACCTCAAACGCAAAAACATCGCACTGATCTTTGAAAAAACCTCCACCCGTACCCGCTGCGCCTTTGAAGTGGCGGCCTACGACCAGGGCGCCAGCGTTACCTACATCGACCCCACTTCCTCGCAAATCGGCCACAAGGAAAGCATGAAGGACACCGCCCGCGTACTGGGCCGTATGTTCGATGCCATCGAATACCGTGGTTTCGGCCAGGAGATTGTCGAAGAACTGGCCCAGTATGCCGGCGTACCCGTGTTCAACGGCCTGACCGCTGAATTTCACCCGACCCAGATGATCGCCGACGTGCTGACCATGCGTGAGCACAGCGACAAACCGCTGCATGACATCAGCTATGCCTACCTGGGCGATGCCCGCTACAACATGGGCAATTCGCTGCTGATGATCGGTGCCAAGCTGGGCATGGACGTGCGCATCGGCGCGCCAAAAGCGCTGTGGCCAAGCCCTGAATTCGTCAAAGAATGCCAAGGTTTTGCCGAGGAAAGCGGCGCGCGCATCACCCTCACCGAAGACCCGCAAGAAGCGGTGAAAGGCGTGGACTTCATCCACACCGACGTCTGGGTTTCCATGGGCGAGCCGGTGGAGGCTTGGGACGAGCGCATCAAGCAGCTGCTGCCTTACCAGGTGAACACCGAGATGATGAAAGCCTCGGGCAACCCACGGGTGAAATTCATGCACTGCCTGCCGGCGTTCCATAACAGCGAAACCAAGGTCGGTAAAGATATCGCCAGCCGTTACCCGCACCTGGCCAACGGCGTGGAAGTGACCGAAGACGTTTTCGAATCGCCCGCCAACATCGCCTTTGAGCAAGCGGAAAACCGCATGCACACCATCAAGGCGATCCTCGTTGCGGCCATGGCCGATATCTAGCCCCTTCGCGATGTGACAGCCGCGCTGTCACATCGCCTCCCCTTCAATTCAGGAGAACACTCATGCGCATCGTCGTCGCTCTGGGTGGTAACGCCTTGCTGCGTCGTGGCGAACCCATGACTGCAGATAACCAGCGAGAAAACGTCCGCGTCGCCGCCGAACAAATCGCCAAAATCGCGCCCGGCAACCAACTGGTGATTGCCCACGGCAACGGTCCTCAGGTCGGCTTGCTGGCTTTGCAAGCGGCCGCCTACACCTCGGTAAACCCGTACCCGCTGGACGTATTGGGGGCTGAAACCGAAGGCATGATCGGCTACATGATCGAACAGGAATTGGGCAATTTGCTGCCGATCGAAGTGCCGTTCGCCACCTTGCTGACGCAAGTGGAAGTGGACGCTAACGACCCGGCTTTCAGCAACCCGACCAAGCCCATCGGCCCGGTCTACTCCAAGGAAGATGCAGAACGTCTGGCCGCCGAAAAAGGCTGGAGCATTGCGCCGGACGGCGACAAATTTCGCCGCGTCGTGGCCAGCCCACGGCCCAAGCAGATCTTTGAAATCCGCCCGGTAAAATGGCTGCTGGACCACGGCACCATCGTGATCTGCGCGGGCGGCGGCGGTATTCCAACCCGCTACAACGCCGCCGGAAAACTCGAAGGTGTGGAAGCGGTGATCGACAAAGACCTGTGCTCGGCACTGCTGGCCGAGCAATTGGAGTCAGACCTGCTGGTAATCGCCACCGACGTGGCTGCCACCTATATCGACTGGGGCAAGCCCACGCAGAAAGCCATCGCCGAAGCCCATCCCGATGAGCTGGAACGCCTTGGTTTTGCGGCTGGCTCCATGGGGCCGAAAGTGCAGGCAGCCTGCGAGTTCGCCCGCAACACCGGCAAAGTCGCGGTGATTGGCTCGCTGGCGGATATCGAAGCCATTGTGCAAGGCAAAGCCGGTACTCGGGTTTCCTCAGCCAGCAAAGAAATCATTTACCGCTAACGCCCCAAACCGTCATTCCCGCGCGCGCGGGAATGACGGGGCAATGATTTGCGAACTGCACTCCCTCTCTTAAGCGCCCTCCTTACAGCCAGACGAGCAACCTTGACGGCCAACAACCTTGCCGTCGACAGTGACTCACAAGTCACAACTCGCGTCAGCATAGTCTCTCGATCACGCGAGCCCACTTAGCGGGCCGCTCTTCATCATTTTTAGTGATCGGCTATTGGCCAAGTTATTTTTAGGAGCGTGCGCTAGATGTCTCGACTACCCGTCATCGTAGGGTTTGGTGGCTACAACGCCGCCGGCCGCAGCTCGTTTCACCATGGTTTCCGCCGCACCGTCATCGAGTCGATGGACGCCGCCGCGCGCCAGGAAACCCTGGTGGGTCTGGCAATCATGATGAAGCTGGTCAGTCGGGTAGACGGCACGTATCAAGACACCACCGGCAAAACCCTGACCGCCGCTGAAATCGAGCAGCGCTTCGGCCCGCAGATTCTGCAGTCCACCCTGGTGCGCCGCATTGAAAAGCAGCACTTGGATCCCGACGCCGTGCACTGGCAAAAAAACCTGGAAGTCGACACCAGCGACGCCCAGCCGCTGACCTTCACCACTCAGCGCAAACAACTGCCCGAGCCGCTGCCCGCCAACTGGGCGGTGGAAGCGCTCGACGGCAATCAGGTGCACGTCACCATCCACGGCAGCTGCGAATTCAAGGTCGACAGCCTGCGCGCCCTGAGCGTGAAGTCCGCCGGGCAATTGCCCAGCGGTTTCGAGCCGAGCGAACTGTATAACTCGCGCTTCCACCCGCGCGGTCTGCAGATGTCGGTGGTTGCCGCCACCGACGCGCTGCGCTCCACGGGCCTGGACTGGCAGACCATCGTCAGCCACGTGCAGCCCGATGAAGTGGCGGTGTTCTCCGGCAGCATCATGAGCCAGCTCGACGAAAACGGTTTTGGCGGTCTGATGCAGTCGCGCCTAAAAGGCCAGCGCGTGTCGGCCAAACAGTTGCCGCTGGGTTTCAACAGCATGCCCACCGACTTTATCAACGCCTACGTACTGGGCAGCGTCGGCACCACCGGCACGGTGACAGGCGCCTGCGCGACCTTCCTCTACAACCTGCAAAAAGCCATCGACGTGATCAACGCCGGCCAGGTGCGCGTGGCCATCGTCGGCAACAGCGAAGCGCCGATTCTTTCCGAATGCATCGAGGGCTACAGCGCCATGGGCGCCTTGGCCACAGAGGAAGGCCTACGCCTGATCGAGGGCCGCGACGACGTCGACTTCCGCCGCGCCAGCCGCCCCTTCGGCGAGAACTGCGGGTTTACCCTGGCCGAGTCAGCGCAATACATCGTGTTGATGGATGACGAGTTGGCACTGGAACTGGGCGCCGATATTCACGGCGCCGTGGCCGATGTATTTATCAACGCCGACGGCTTCAAGAAATCCATCTCTGCACCCGGCCCGGGTAATTACCTGACCGTGGCCAAGGCGGTGGCCAGCGCCGTGCAGATCGTTGGCCTGGAAGGCGTGCAGAAACGCAGCTTTATTCACGCCCACGGCTCAAGCACCCCGGCAAACCGCGTGACCGAATCCGAGCTGCTGGACCGCGTGGCCGGTGCCTTCAACATCGACAGCTGGCCGGTTACCGCCGTGAAGGCATTTGTCGGCCACTCGCTGGCCACCGCCAGCGGCGACCAACTGATTTCGGCGCTCGGCACCTTCAAGTACGGCGTGATACCCGGCATCAAAACCATCGACGCCGTGGCACCGGACGTGCACCAGCAACACCTGGCGTTCGCCACGCAAGACCGCAGTGTCGGCGCCGAGCAACTGGACGTGTGTTTTATCAACTCAAAGGGTTTTGGCGGCAACAACGCCAGTGGCGTAATTCTCGCGCCCCATGTGGCCGAACGCATGTTGAAAAAGCGCCACGGCAACGCCGCGTTTGCCGACTACCTTGCGCGCCGCGAACAGACCCGTGCCAGCGCCGAGGCATACAACCAGCGCGCGTTGAACGGCCAGTTGGACATCATCTACAACTTCGGCCAGGACATGATCGAAGACCAGGCCATCGAAATCACGGCCGAGCAGATGCGTATTCCAGGCTTTAGTCAGCCGCTGGTGTACAAGAAGGATGAGCGCTTCAAAGACATGCTCTGACCGCCTTTGTAGGCTGTGCTGTGCGCACCGTTGCGATCGACGAGGGGTCGCCCGGTGCGCGGAGCACACCCTACGAGAGCAGATCGGCTAAACGCTAAGGCCGCGCGCCAAGCGCAGCAGTTCGCCACGCCAGCTCGCATTCGCCGGCAATGCCAAAAAGAAGGGATTCAAAAAAGACTCACGGGCTTCATAGGTGAGCACCTCACCCTGAATATCCAGCACCTCGCCACCCGCCCCTTCCAGCACGCCTTGCGCGGCTGCAGTGTCCCATTGCGAGGTCGGCGCCAGCCGCGGATAGCAATCGGCAGCGCCTTCGGCCAACAGGCAAAACTTCAGCGAGCTGCCCACGCTGGCCAGCTGCAAATCACCAAACAAGATGGTCAAGCCGGCGAGCAATTGTTCCTGCTCGGGGCTGGAATGGCGACGGCTGGCCACCACCGTAAAACCATCTTCCGGCGCATTTCGAACCGACACCGCCTGCGGCTGGCCATGCACATCACAACGCCAGGCACCGATGCCGGCGCCACCGTAGAAGTACCGTCCGGTAGTCGGCATGCCGACCACACCAAACAGCACCTTGCCGTGCTCCACCAGCGCCACATTGACGGTGAACTCGTCGCTGCCGCTGATAAATTCCTTGGTGCCATCCAGCGGGTCGACCACCCACCAGCGCGTCCATTGCGCGCGCTCGCTCAGCGGGATATCGGCCGCTTCTTCGGACAGCACTGGAATGCTGGGATCCAGCGCGGCAAGGCCCGCCGCCAAAATATGGTGGGCCGCCAAATCGGCAGCCGTAACGGGCGAATCGTCCGCCTTGGCGGTAACGGCCACGCCGCTGCGCCAGTACGGCAGAATCGCCGCGCCGGCCTCACGTGCCAGCGCCACCACCTGCTCCATCAAGGGCAGGTAGCCCATGGACGCGACGCCGGGTTGAATTCGCCGCGCTGGGTCAGAACATCGCGGGCCAGGTACAGTGCTGCCAACGCGCGGCCTTCGCTGAATTGCGGATGCTGGGCCAGGCTGGACAACTCGCGAAGGCTGAAACGCTCCACGCCCATCGGCTCGGGCTCGTCGCCCGGCAAGGTTTCGGGGTACAGATCGCGGGCCAGCACCACCTGAATCACCTGGCTCATATAGCCCGGCGACAAACTCAGCTCGGTCAGACGTTCGAGTTTGCGCGCACCAAAACCCGCCTCTTCCTTGAGTTCGCGGTTGGCAGCATCCAGCACGTCTTCGCCCGGCTCAATCAAGCCTTTGGGGCACGACAGCTGATAGTCGTCGGTGCCGGCGCAGTACTCCTCCACCAGCAGCACATGCTCGTCGTCCACCAGCGCCACGATCATCACTGCGCCGTAACCAACGCCCTTGCCCACCAACCGTTCGTAGGTGCGCTCAACGCCATTGGTAAAGCGCAGCTGAAGTTCCTCAACGCGAAACAGGCGGCTACTTGCCACTATTTCACGGTTGAGGACGGTGGGTTTCTGACGCATGGGACGGCTCCTTGGCATGACCTGGCGGGTTATCATAACGCGGCTTTTCGGATTATCGCCGCGCCAGATTGCGCTTGCCGACTCAATCACGACCCTTTTCCCTTACAGGGTGTGTGAAAACGTCCTGTCTTACAGCAGAGCCCATCGCTATGTCCCATTTGCCCTGGTCCACCATTGATACCGTCCTGCTCGACATGGACGGCACCTTGCTGGACCTGCATTTCGACAACCACTTCTGGCTCGAGCACCTGCCCCAGCGCTATGCCGAGGTGCACGGCATCAGCCGCGAGCAGGCCAACGCCCATATGCTGCCGCTGTTTCGCGACCACGCCGGGCAATTGAACTGGTACTGCACCGACTTCTGGACCGCGCAGTTGAACCTGCCGATTCGCGAGCTGAAACGGGAAGTGGCGCACCTGATATCCCTGCGCCCGGATGCCGACAAGTTTCTGGTCGCCCTGCGCCAGGCCGGCAAGCGCGTGGTGCTGATCACCAATGCCCACCGCGACTCGCTATCGCTGAAGATGGAACGCATTGAACTGGCGCCCTATTTCGACCGCCTGATCAGCTCTCACGACTATGGTTATCCCAAAGAAGACCAACGTTTCTGGGCCGCCCTGCAAAACGACTTCGCCTTCGAGCCCGAGCGCAGCCTGTTTATCGACGACAGCCTGCCGATTTTGCGCAGCGCCCGGCAATATGGCGTGGCTCACCTGCTGGCCATACGCGAGCCCGACAGTCGCAAAGAGCCGAAAGACACTGAAGAGTTTCCGGCGGTAGAAGATTACCGCCTGCTGATAGACGGCCTCGTCTGAGGCCTGTCAAAGGAGTGACGGATGGACATCAAGCAACTGAAGTTTCTGATTGCCCTCGATGAAACCCGGCACTTTGGCCAGGCGGCAGCGCGTTGCCATGTCACCCAGCCCACCCTGTCCATGCGCTTGCGCAGCCTTGAAGAAGAGTTGCAGTTGCCGCTGGTACTACGCGGCCAACGCTTTGAAGGATTTACCGAATCCGGCGAACGGGTGCTGGCCTGGGCGCGCAGCGTGCTGGCGGCCTACGACGGCCTGAATGCCGAAGCCGCCGCGTGCCGTGGCAGCCTGATTGGCACGCTGCGACTGGGCGTGGTGCCGCTGTCCAGCTACGACCCCATTCCCCTGCTGCAACGCCTGCACCAACAACACCCAAGCCTGCGGTTTGAACTGTCGGCGCTCAGCTCCGAGCAAATCCTGGAACAGTTGGCCAGCAACCGGCTCGACCTTGGCGTGTCGTACCTCGACCGCCTGAACGGCGAACACTTCGACAGCCTCAACCTGATGCAAACACGTATGGGCCTGCTCTATGACCAGCGCTTCTTCCGCTTCGAAGCCGCCGAGCTGACCTGGGAAGCGCTGAACGACCTGCCCTTGGGCCTGCTCTCCAGCGGCATGCACTTTCGCCAATCCATCAACCACAACTTCCGCAGCCGGGGCCTCACACCAACGCCGCTGCTGGAGACCGACGTGGTACACCAGCTTGTGCAAGCGGTACACGGCGGTTTGTGCTGCGCGATCATGCCGCTCTATGGCGGCCTGGATATGCTGACCAAACACCTCAAGCTGCAGCCTATCGAAGATGCCCAGACCCTCGCACCGCTGGGCCTGATCATGCGTCGCAGCGCACCACGCTCGGCATTGGCCGAAGCCTGTTTTCAGGAAGCCGGTGCGATGCTTCTGGAATCGTGACAGCGGATACCTGCGCTATTGGCCGCCGCGATCCAACCTTCATCATCGACACCATCTATCACCACATCAGCACTGGCGATTAGACGCCACCGATCAACCGGCCTAACCTGTTCAAATAACGATCAACCGAACCTCGTGCAACTCGGTGACGACAATGAACACCAAGCGCCAACCTCTCGCGGTAGTTTCTCCCCGCGTGCCTGACTCCCCCCTTGACCAAGCCAGCCACAGCTACAGCTTTTGTGAGCTGGAGCACAGCGCCGCCGCGCCTGCCGACCTGGCGGAGGAAGTGGCGCTGGCCATTTCCTATAACGGCATCAGCCAGGCCGTGATGCTGGTTTCGCCCAATGATCTTGAAGATTTCGTTGTAGGCTTCAGCCTCGGCAGCGGCATCGTCGAGTCCATCGATGAGATTTATGACCTCAAGCTCAGCGGCGCGGGTTCGGCCCGCCAGGCTGAAGTGCAAATCAGCAGCCGTGCGTTCTGGAACCTCAAGCAGCAGCGCCGGCAGATGACTGGCACCAGCGGCTGCGGCCTGTGCGGCGTGGAGGCGGTTGAGCAAGCGCTGCCGCAACTCACTGCCCTCACCCAGGCACTGCTGCCACCCGCAGCATGGCTAGTCGGCCTGCGCGATCGCATCAACGAATTCCAGCCGTTAGGCCAACACTGCGGGGCCGTGCATGCCGCGCTGTTTATGGATAACCAGGGTCAATTGCTGCTGGGCCGCGAAGACATCGGTCGGCATAACGCCCTGGACAAACTGATCGGTGCCCTCACCCGCCAACAAATTGCGACCACCGGCGGCCTGGCGCTGGTGACCAGCCGCTGCAGCCTGGAGCTGATCCAGAAAGTGCTGCGCGCCGGCATCACCACCCTGGTCAGCCTCTCGGCGCCCACCGGCCTTGCCGTGCAATGGGCCCGCCGCCACAACCTCAACTTGATCCACCTGCCGCACAAGAATGCGCCGCGGGTTTACAGCCCGGAGTTTTTGCAATGAGCCATCAGGTCGACACCCACCCAGCCCAACGCTACAAACCCTACAAAGGCGCAGCCGGCGGTTGGGGCGCGCTGAAAAGCGTGGCGCACTTCTGGCTGGAGAGCGACAACGCCCTGAAAAACATCCGCACCCTGCTCAAAACCAACCAGCACGGCGGCTTCGACTGCCCCGGCTGTGCCTGGGGTGAATCAGCCGAAAGCGGCATGGTGAAGTTCTGCGAAAACGGCGCCAAGGCGGTGAACTGGGAAGCGACCAAGCGCCGGGTAGATGCTGCGTTCTTCGCTAAACACAGCGTCACCACCCTGCGTGAGCAGAGTGACTATTGGCTGGAATTCCAGGGCCGCCTCACCGAGCCCATGGCCTACGACCCGGCGAGCGACCATTACAAACCCATTTCCTGGGACGCCGCCTTCGAAGTTATTGCCCAACACCTCAATGCTCTGGAAAGCCCCAACCAGGCCGAGTTCTACACCTCCGGCCGGGCCAGCAACGAAGCGGCGTTTCTCTACCAACTCTTTGTGCGCGCCTACGGCACCAATAACTTTCCCGACTGCTCGAACATGTGCCACGAGGCCAGCGGCGTGGCCCTGGGCCAGAGCGTCGGGGTCGGTAAAGGCACGGTCACTTTCGAAGACTTCGAACATGCCGACGCCATTTTCGTCATTGGCCAGAACCCCGGCACCAACCATCCACGCATGCTTGAGCCGCTGCGCGAAGCGGTGCAGCGCGGCGCCCAGGTGGTATGCCTGAACCCGCTGAAAGAGCGCGGCCTGGAACGTTTCCAGCATCCGCAGCACCCGATTGAAATGCTCAGCAACGGCGACCGCCCGACCAGCACCACCTTCTTCCGCCCGGCGCTGGGTGGCGACATGGCGGCGCTGCGCGGCATGGCCAAGTTCCTCCTCAAGTGGGACCGCGAAGCACAAGCCAAGGGCAAATCCACGGTCTTCGACCACGCCTTTATCGCCCAGCACACCTCACAGGTGGAGGCGTATCTGGAGGTCGTAGAAGCCACGAGCTGGGAGCACATCATCGAGCAGTCTGGCCTGACCAAGGCCGACATTGAGCAGATGGCACACATTTACCGCAACGCCGAGCGCGTGATCATGTGCTGGGCCATGGGCGTAACCCAGCACCGCCATTCGGTGCCGACCATTCAGGAAATCGCCAACCTGATGCTGCTGCGCGGCAACATCGGCAAGCCCGGCGCCGGCCTATGCCCAGTGCGTGGCCACAGCAACGTGCAGGGCGACCGCACCATGGGCATCAACGACCGGCCGCCAGCGTTTTTCCTTGATGCGCTGGAACGCCGTTTCGACTTCAAGGTGCCGCGTGAATTCGGCCACAACACCGTGGAAGCCATTCACGCCATGCTCGACGGCCAGGCCAAGGTGTTTATCGGCCTGGGCGGCAACTTTGCCCAAGCCACGCCCGATACCCCGCGCGCCCACCAGGCCCTGCAGAACTGTGACCTCACCGTACAAATCAGCACCAAGCTCAACCGCAGCCACCTGACCTTGGGCAAACAGGCGCTGATTCTGCCGTGCCTGGGCCGTACCGATATCGACCGCCAGGCCAACGGCCCGCAAGCGGTCACCGTGGAAGACTCCTTCAGCATGGTGCACGCCTCCAACGGCCAGTTGCAGCCGCTGAGCAAGCAGATGCGCTCGGAGCCTGCAATCGTCGCCGGTATTGCCGCTGCCACGTTGGGCAACAAGCCGGTGAACTGGCTGTGGCTGATCGAAGACTACGACCGCATTCGCGAGCTGATCGCCGACGTGGTGCCGGGCTTCCAGGGTTTTAACCAACGCGCCCGCGACCCGGGTGGCTTCTACCTCGGCAACGCTGCCGGGCAACGGCGCTGGAACACCGCCTCGGGCCTGGCCACCTTCAAGCCCAACGCCCTGCCGGCCGATCTGATCCACGAAGGCATTCGCGCCCGCGGCGAAGTGCCGGACCTGATTCTGCAAACCATGCGTTCCCACGACCAGTACAACACCACCATCTACGGCCTCGACGACCGCTACCGCGGCGTGAAAGGCCAGCGCGATGTGGTGTTCGCCAACGAAGCCGACATCATCCGCCTGGGCTACAAGCCGGGGCAGAAGGTGGACGTGTTGTCGTTATGGGGCGATGGCCGCGAGCGGCGTATCAGCGGTTTTACCTTGCTGGCCTACGACATTCCGGCCGGCCAGGCGGCTGCGTATTACCCCGAGACCAACCCGCTGGTGCCACTGGAAAGCGTGGGCGATGGCAGCTACACGCCCACCTCGAAATTTGTCGCCATTCGCTTGGAGCCGGCTCGGGACAACGGCCGGATTATTTGATTAGCAACCGAACAGCCATCTTGTAGGAGCTAGCTTGCTAGCGAATGCGATTCGTCGTCCGCCGCCGATCAAGCGCTTCGCGAGCACGCTCGCTCCTACGGTAACTCGACCTTCTGGGCCGAAGTGATCCATGGCTCAAGCCGCTTGCCGAAAGCCAGTTCCACGCTGACCTTGCTGCGTTCTTCGGCCGAGCGGTCATACGGCTGCCAGGCACTGAAGACTGTGCGCCACTGCCCTGGCACGCTCAGATTGGGCAGGTCGGCATACAGAAGATAGTCATCCTCGGCCGAAGCCGCCGGCTTCCATTGCACACCCATGCGCAAATTGGCCCGAACCACGCTGTACCGCGTGCGATCGGGGTAGCGCTCGCGCAGAGTGTCGCCATCCAGGCCGGCATCCACCACATACAGCCGAGTGCTACTGGCCCGCAGGCGGTCCAGCTCGTATTGCGCCATTTCCATTTTTTGTCTGGCCTCAGCGCTTTGCGGCGCCGCAGCAAACGTGTCCAAGGTCTGCTTGAGGTCAGCCTCGGCCGCTGCAAGCTCAGCCTGATACTGAACACCATTGAGCTCCAGCACGACCAAGCCTTCACGCTGGACGCGGTCGCGTCTGAAGGTTGTACTGCTGTCTTGCGCGGCGAACCCGAGGCTGCGCAGCTTCTGCACATTGACCCAACCCTTGGCCACGCGATAGTCCAGCTCCAACACCTGACCGGCGTATTCGCTGCCTTCAACAACTACCCCGTAGGCCATCGACAGCTCGCGCTCACTCAACCGCAACAGGCTATCGGGCTCACCACTGCGGTTGTAAACCACCCCGCCGAGGGCCAGCGCGTTGCTCAGCACAATCAACCCGGCACCCAGCCAGAACGTGCGCGCAAGTGGGCTCATAACGCACCTCCTGCCGAATAGCGCCGCAACCGTTGCATCAGCACCAGCAGCAACACCGCAATGGCGCCCAACGCCAGGAAGAACAGGTATTTGGGTAGGCTTTCCCACCACCAGGCGAACAGCTTGGTGTAAAGAAACAACACGCCGAACACCATGCAGGTCGTGCTCACTTCACGCCAGCCACGGCGAATGCCCAACCAGATGCCCAGCCCCGCCAGGACAAAACCCAGGTACTGATACAGCGACTCGACAGCCGAGGCATCGAGCGCCAAATAACTGCTTTCGCCCCAGAACGACAGCACCAGCACCGGCAGAAAAACAAACAACAGCGCAAACACCCGGTACAGCGCCGCGAAGCCGGGGAAACGCTCGTGGTTGATCACCAGTGGCATGCAGAACAGCACCAGCGCCGAGGGGAAGAAATTTTCCGGGCGGTCGCCCACCGACAACCAATAGCCGCCGCCAAATGCCCCGACCCGCGCGGCGACGTAGCCACCCACGCACACCAGCCCAGCCGCCAGCAAGAGGCGCAGGTTGCATTGGTAAGCCAGCAGAAACGCGAGCATGGCCCAGGGAATCAGGGCCTTGTCGGAGGGGGTGATATTGAAAATCTGCCCGGCCAGCGACAGGTTCAATACAAAGGCGATAAACGCCAGTAGCGCCGCCAGTTTGGTGTAGTAACCGCTGCGATCATGGCCGTGTAGCCAGATGGTCAGGCCGAAAGTGCCCAGGGTGGTGCCGAGCAAAATCACTACCTGCTGAACTTCGCTAAACAGCCCCCAGAACTGGTGAAATAGAAAGAACAGACTGGCGGCCAGCGCCAATGCGCCAAACAGCGAGGCCGCGCGCATGCCCAGCGAGAGCTGGCGGGAGCGCTCGTCGGCGTCAATATCAAGGGTGGTTGAAAAGTGCTGCAGCAGGTGCCGGTGGTGGTCATCAACTTGCTGACGCTGCCCGGGCTCAAGGATGAGCACGTTATCGGCTTGCAGTTGCTTGAGTTCCTGGCGAAACGCCTCGATTTGACCGAGCCGTTGCTGTGCCTGTTCGGCGTTCATGCCCGCTCCTCGGCGAAGGGAAAGTGCAGGCGATTCTGGCACGTCGGGTGGGCTGTGCGCACCTCGGCGTTCGTCTCGATATCGCTTGCTCCGCTCAGCTCACCCACCGTAGATCAAGAGCGTCAGACATGGCTAAAAATCGAAAAGTTTCCGAGCTAAAACATATATTTACGAAACGTGAACAAACCCGTACCGACTGTCGTTTGAGGCTTGTATGTGTACCGAAGCGGATACAGGATCGGCGCGTCTTTCCTACATAGGTTTAACCCTGCATGAAGTACTCGCGCATATTTATCCTGTCCCTTGGCTTGCTCGGCAGCCAGGCATTTGCGGCCGAAGGCAATACCGAAGCCGGTATTGGCGGCGCATTGGGCGGGGTGTTGGGCTCGGTAGTGGGTGAACAGATGGGCGGCGCCACCGGCGCGGCCATTGGCGCTGGCGTGGGCGGTGCAGGCGGGGCGGCGGTTGGCGCGCGCAAGGGCAACAAAACCGAGGCGGCCATTGGTGGCGGCCTGGGCGCAGCCGGCGGCAACGTCATCGGCAACAAAATGGGCGGCAGCACCGGCGGGATGATCGGTGCCGGCGTAGGCGGTGCGGCAGGTGGTGCGTTGGGCAACAACTACGGCAGCGCCAGCCGTGCGGATGATGAGCGTGAAAGCCACAGCCGCAAACGCAACTACCGTCATGACAATGGCCATCACTACGGCCATAAAAAACGTAAACATCGTCGTCACGACTGAATAAAAAAACCGCCCAGTTGGGCGGTTTTTTTTGGCCGAACAATGTCGTTTGCCGCGACGCGCTTAGCCCACCAGCAAATCGCTCAACGCCTTGCGCAAGCCATCCGGAATACTCACCGGGCGATTGCTTTCGCGATCAACGAACACGTGCACAAAGCGCCCCGCCGCGCAGGCTTCGTCTTCTCCGGCTTTGAACACCGCCAGCTCGTACTGCACCGAGCTATTGCCCAACTTGCCCACCCGCAGACCGATCTCGATACGGTCGGGAAAGGCGATGGAGGCGAAGTAGTCGCACGACGAACTCACCACAAACCCGACCACCGCGCCGTCATGAATATCCAGGCCGCCGACCTCGATCAGGTAGGTATTTACCGCGCTGTCGAAGAAGCTGTAGTAGGTCACGTTGTTTACGTGGCCGTAGACGTCATTGTCGTGCCAGCGCGTGGTGATCGGCTGGAAGTGGGCGTAGTCGCTGCGCAGGTGTTGGCGGTCGGTCATGGGTGTACTCATCAGTAAGCGGCTTGGTAGATCGCCAGGGCGTCGGCTTCGGTCACGGCACGCGGGTTATTCACCAGCAAGCGCTGTTGCAGCATGGCGTCGCTGGCCAGTCGCGCGAGCATCTCTTGCGGCACGCCCGCATCGCGCAGACGACTCGGCAAACCATGGCGTTCATTCAGCGCCGAAAGTTCGGCAATAAATTGCTCAGTCAGGCTCCGCGTGTCGCCGGCCTTGAGCGCATCGCCCAACAGCAGCGGCGCCAGCTCGGCATACAGGGCATGGGCGGACGAGGCATTGAAGCGCAGCACATGGGGCAGCACCAGCGCGTTGCTCAGGCCATGGGGAATATGGAAATGGCCGCCCAGTGGATAGGCCAACGCATGCACCGCCGCGACCGGCGCGTTGGCAAAGGCCTGACCGGCGAGCAAGGCGCCGAGCAACATGGCTTGCCGGGCGCTGCGGTTCTGGCCGTTGTGTACCGCTTCGTGCAGGTTGGCGGCGAGCAGACGCAGCGCTTCGCGGGCGAGCAGGTCCGACAGCGGGTTTTTCTTCAGCGCGCTGGTGTACGACTCGATGGCATGCACCATTGCATCGATACCGGTGGCGGCGGTAACAGCGGGCGGAAGGCCCAGGGTCAGGTCTGCATCCAGCAGCGCCACGTCGGGCAGCAGCAGCGGCGATACCACGCCCATCTTGGTGGTTTCACCGGTGGTGATGATGGCGATCTGGGTGACTTCCGACCCGGTGCCGGCGGTGGTTGGCACCTGAATCAGCGGCAAGCGCTGACCACGGGCATTGCCCACACCGTAGATATCTTTCAGCTCCTGCTTGCAGTCCGGGTGAGCCAGCAACGCCACCAGCTTGGCGACGTCCATGGAACTGCCGCCACCAAAGCCGATGACCAGTTGCGCGCGCAACTCGCGGGCCTGGGTCACCGCTTTCAGCACAATGGCCTCGGGCGGGTCGGCCACCACCTGATCGAACACCGCCACGCTCAGGCCCTCGTCGGCAAAACCGGGCAGCACGTCGTTAAGCAGGCCGAATTTTGTGATGCCCGGGTCGGTGACGATCAACACCGAACTGGCGCCCCGCTCGCGGCACAGGGCGGCCAGGCGGCGGGCCGAGCCGGATTCGCAGATGATCTGCGCGGTAGTGGCAAAGCTGAACGGATGCATGACGATCTCCTCAGGGTGAAGGCGGTGTAATAGCGCGAGGCTGGCGAGCGAAAAAGGCCCAGATGGCTTCGGGTGCATTGAAGCCTTCGGTGTTATGGCCCAGCAAACGCGGGGCGCGGTAAATCGGTTGCGGCACCAGATGGCCGCCGCCGGCCAGGGCATACAGGGCTACTTCATGCTTACCCGCAGCCTGCCAATGTTGGAAGCGTACGTTGGCGCTCGATTCCTGCTGCGCGGTGGCCAGCGCGGGGTAACCGGCAAGGCCTGCGAAGTAGGCCACGGTATCGGCCGACGACCGCACGGTGCCGCGATTGCCCAGCCCAAACAGCGTGACCTTGCCGCCGTTGAATGGGTTGATCGGGTCGTCGGTGCCATTGATTACCAGCACCGAGGCCGGTTTACCGCTGCTCTGGCAGGCGAGGTTGTCGTTGGTCGGCAAGCTTGCCGATACCGCCGCCACGCCGGCGAGCAGGTCCGGCTGTTCGAGCGCCAAGCGGAAACCCAGGTGGCCGCCGCTGGAATAGCCCGTCAGAAAGGTCCGCGAAGGGTCGATGTGCTGTTGCTCGGCGAAGCGCTGAATCAAGGCGGCGATAAACCCCTTGTCATCGACATTCTGGGTACGCGCCGCGTAGTCGGCCGCCTTGCGGCAGTCGTTCCAGTTGTTCTCGAAACCTTGCGGGTACACCACGATAAAACCCTTGGCATCGGCCAGGCGCTCGAACTCGTAGCCGGTGTAGGCGCGGATGTCGTCGCTGGTTTGCAGCGAGCCATGCAGCACGAACAGCAGTGGCGGGTTGGCCGGCAGCTGCTTGGGCACGTAGTAGCTGTACTGGCGGTCCAGCGCTGCGACCTGGATATGGTCGTGTTGCAGGGTGGCGCTCAGGGTCGGCGGGTTAGGCCGCGGGGCGTAGACGAAGTAGGCATGCAAGCAGGCGAGCAGGCCCAGCACGACTACGGATATGCGAATGAGCTTTTTCAATCGGCACCCTTTTTATTGTTATGGGTTATCCAGCTCGCCAAACCAACACGTAGGGTGTGCTGCGCGCACCAAACAACTTACGCGTGTACGCCATGGTGCGCACAGCACACCCTACGGTTAAAAGGCGAAATGCGCTTCCGGCAACGCCATCAGGCAATCGGCCCCACCCAGCAACATCTCGCGATGGCTGCTGACGCGCGGCAACACACGGCGCATGTAGAAGCGCGCGCTGTGCAGCTTGGCGGTGTAGAAATCCACCTCGCCCGTGCCGGCATCCAGTGCATCCTGCGCCCGTGCCGCTGCTTGCAGCCATAGACCGGCCAACAGCAGGTACGAGCTGTATTGCAGGAAGTCTACCGAGCAGGCGCCGATTTCTTGCGGGTCGCGGTTGCTGGCGGCCAGCACTTCGGCGGTCAGGTCGCGCCATTCGTGCAGACGTTCTTGCAGCGGCTCGACCAGATCGGTCAATTCGCTGCGCCCGGCTTGCGCGTCGCACAGGGCCGCGAATTCGTCTTGCAGCGCATTAAGCTCAGCACCGCCATCGCCCAGCAGTTTGCGGCGAATGAAGTCCAGCGCCTGAATGCCGTTGGTGCCTTCGTAGATCTGGGTGATGCGGCTGTCGCGCATCAACTGCTCCATGCCCCACTCACGGATATAGCCGTGGCCGCCATAAATCTGCACACCCAGGCTGGCCACTTCCTGGCCCATGTCGGTGAAGAACGATTTGACGATGGGAATCAGCAGCGCCACGCGCTTGCTCGCCACCTTGCGCTCGGCCGGGTCCGGGTGGCCGTGTTCGAGGTCGAGCTGGCGCGCGGTGTAAGCCGAGAGCATGCGGCTGCCTTCCACCAGGGTTTTCTGGGTAAGCAGCATGCGGCGCACGTCGGGGTGCACGATGATCGGGTCGGCGGCTTTGTCCGGCGCGGCGGCGCCGGTGAGAGCGCGCGATTGCAGACGCTCGCGGGCATAGCTCAAGGCGCCCTGGTAGGAACGCTCGGCGATGCCCAGGCCTTGCAGGCCGACCTGGAAGCGCGCGTCGTTCATCATGGTGAACATGCACGCCAGCCCCTGGTTGGCCGAACCGATCAGCCAGCCTTTGGCGCCGTCGAAGTTCATCACGCAGGTGGCAGCACCCTTGATGCCCATCTTGTGTTCGATAGCACCGCAGCTCAGGGTGTTTTTCTCACCCGGCGCGCCATTGGACTTGGCAATGTATTTGGGCACCAGAAACAGGCTGATGCCTTTTACGCCGGCCGGGGCATCGGGCAAACGGGCGAGCACCAGGTGGACGATGTTCTCGGACATGTCCTGCTCGCCACCGCTGATAAAGATCTTGCTGCCGGTAATGGCATAGCTGCCATCGGCTTGCGGCTCGGCCTTGCTGCGCAGCAGGGCGAGGTCGGTGCCGGCCTGGGGTTCGGTGAGGCACATGGTGCCGGTCCAGCTGCCGCTGACCATCTTGCCCAGGTACGAATTTTTCAGCTCTTCGCTGCCGTGCTTGTACAGCGCCAATACAGCGCCTTCGGTGAGGCCGGAATAAACGCGGAACGACAGGCTGGCCGCCATCAGCATTTCATGGAAGCTGGCCGCGACCATCTGCGGAAAGCCCTGGCCGCCGTACTGGGTGGGGCCGGTCATGCTGGCCCAGCCGTTATCTACATATTGCTGGTAGGCATCGCGAAACCCGGTAGGCGTGGTGACCTTGCCATCGACCAGGGTCACGCCCTCTTCGTCGCTGCTACGGTTAAGCGGGGCCACCACTTCGCCGGTGTAGCGCGCCGCTTCTTCCAGCACGCCGTCCACCAGCTCGCGGTCCAGGCCATTGTCGAGCAGCTCGCAGTGGGCGCCGACATCGAACAT
Source organism: Pseudomonas turukhanskensis (assembly GCF_027922365.1). Lineage (GTDB taxonomy): Bacteria > Pseudomonadota > Gammaproteobacteria > Pseudomonadales > Pseudomonadaceae > Aquipseudomonas > Aquipseudomonas turukhanskensis. Next base: position 76,151 of record NZ_BSFN01000008.1, on the reverse strand, counting down.
CTCGTGCAGCACAAAGCGCATATCGCGCAGCGGGGCTTGGTAGCTCATAGCGAACCCTCTTTAACGTCAGAAAAGCGTTTGCCGCTGGTGGCCAGTTGTTCGATCAAGTTGGCCGGCTGCCAGTGGTTGCCGAAATGGGTTTGCAGGGTCTGCAGGCGCGCAAGAATATCGTCCACGCCCTGGCTGTCGGCCCAGCTCATGGGCCCTTCTTTTTCTTTCGGGAAGCCGTAACCGTTGAGGTACACCAGGTCGACGTCATGGCTGTTGGCGGCAATGTTCTCTTCGAGGATTTTTGCGCCCTCGTTCACCAGCGCCAGCAGGCAGCGCTCAAGGATTTCTTCCTGACCGATGTCGCGGCGTTTGAAGCCCAGTTGCTCGGACACCTGCAGCACTAGCGCGTCGACTTCCGGGTCGTGCTCGGCCTGGCGGCTGCCTTCGGCATAGCGGTAGTAGCCCATGCGTGCTTTCTGGCCGAAGCGGCCGAGTTCGCACAGGCGGTTATCCACTTGCACGGCCGGGTCGTCCTGGCCCTTGCCTGCCAGCTCACGGGCACGCCATTCCAGGTCGATGCCGACCACGTCGTACATGCGGAACGGGCCCATGGCAAAACCGAAGCCTTGCAGCGCCGCGTCCACCTGATGCGGGTAGGCACCTTCGAGCAGCAGCATGCGCGCTTCACGCACATAGGTGGCGAGCATGCGGTTGCCGATAAAACCGTCACAGTTGCCGGCCACCACACTGACTTTGCCAATGCGCTTGCCCAGGGCCACTGCGGCATCAAGCACCGCTTTGCTGGTTTTGTCGCCGCGCACGATTTCCAACAGCTTCATGATGTGCGCCGGGCTGAAGAAGTGCAGGCCGAGCACGTCTTCGGGGCGTTTGGTGACATTGGCGATGGCGTCGATATCCAGTGCCGAGGTGTTGCTGGCCAGAATCGCGCCCGGCTTAACAGTGTCGTCCAGGGTGCGGAAAATCTGCTGCTTGAGTTCGAGGTTTTCGTATACCGCTTCAATCACCAGATCGGCGTCTGCCAACGCGGCGTAGTCGCCCACCGGGGTCACGCAGGCCAGACAAGCGGCAGAATCTTCCGGGGTGATACGGCCCAGTTTGACGTTATGGGCGTTGGTGTCGGCGACCACACCCATGGCCTGTTCGAGCATCTGCGGGTTGTTGTCCAGCCACAGCACCTGAATGCCGGCATTGGCCAAGCTCATGACAATGCCACGGCCCATAGTGCCGGCGCCGATCACGGCGGCGCGCTTGATATCGAAGGTCTGGGTCATCTTGGACTCCTTTTTTATTAAATGGCGGGCGCAGCAAATGCAAAAACGCCCAACACCATAAGTAAAGCGCTACTATTTTTGAAATTTAGTCTTGTGATATTTGGAATTCACCCAATGAATATATCCACGTTCGACCTCAATCTGCTGCGGGTGCTCGATGCCCTGCTGCGCGAATGCAATGTGTCGCGGGCTGCCGAACGCCTGTCCTTGAGCCAGCCGGCGGTGAGCAATGCGCTCAATCGCCTGCGCGTATTGCTCGACGATCCACTGCTGGTGCGGGTGGGCCGCGCCATGCAGCCCACGCCGCGCGCCCAGGCCCTGGCCGGGCCGATTCACGCGGCCCTGCAGCAGATCGAGCAGAGCCTGAGCGCCGGCGAAATCTTCGACCCGGCTCGCAGCAAGCAGCATTTCAAGATTGCCGTGACGGACTACGTGGAATTGATCTGCATGCCCCGTCTGCTGGAACAGCTTAGTCGGCTGGCGCCGGGCATCCGCATTGATATCCACCACCTGAGCCCAAGCCTGCCCAGCGATGCGCTGGACAAGGGCGACCTGGACCTGGTTCTCGGTCGCTTCGAAGACATTCCGCCGCGTTTTGCCCGCCGTCACTGGATGAGCGAAACGTTGCTCCTGGCAGTGCGCAAAGACCACCCGCTGCTCAGTGGCGCGCTGGATCTGAAAACCTTTCTGAGCCTTAGCCACCTGTGGGTACACGGCGGCCAAACCCGCGGCATGGTTGACCAATGGCTGAGCGAACAAGGCCTGAGCCGCACCATCAGCTACACCACACCCAATTACCTGCAAGCGGCGCATATTGTTGCCAGCAGCGAATTGGCGGCAGCGCTGCCGAGTCAACTGGCGCAGCATTTCGCCACGCTGTTGCCGCTGCAACTGCATGAATTGCCCTTCACCCTGGGCCCTTTTCACTTGGAGACCGTGCACCTCGGCCAACGCCTGCGCGACCCGGCCCTGCAGTGGCTAGTGGAGCAGATCATGCTGATCGGCCAGCCTGGGGTCTGAGAAAAAGGCTACGTTCGTCGGTTTTTCGCGGCGGGCACCCTTAGGCACGGGCGCCGGTTTTGCCAAATGTCCTTTTGGGCTGCACCGAAGGAGCATTCGCTACAGCCCTTTGCCTATGGTCGATCAAGCGCAGCGGCGGCAACTGCTGAGCAGGCTGGGTCAGCAGCGAGGCGAAAAAGTTCTAGACCATCTGCTTTTTGGCCCATATGCCACATCCGCCTAAGAAGCGGGTTCCCGCGCACTTACACTGTCAATCCCGGGCCATAAAACCAGGGAGAACCTTATGCCCCTTGCCATCGACAGCGTAAACAACACGTTCTACACCAGCACACCGTCCGTGCAGCAGAACGCCCTGCAAGCAAACTCCACGCAGGCCACCACCAGTACCTCGCTAGCGGAACGTCTGGCAGCCAACGCCGAAGCCGCGCGAGCTCGTCAGCAGGAGCTGCAAGAGCAGCGTGACCTGCGGGCGCAGGAACAGCAGGATGTGCGTGAGCAACGTCAGGCTGAACTGCGAGAAGCGCGCCAGCAGCAGATCCAGTATCTGCAAGATCAACTGGAGCAGGCGCGACTCGACGCCTTCAACGAGCAGCAGGATTCGATCAACAATCTGCTGTCGGCCGAGAACCTGGCGCGTCAGCAGCTTGAGGTGAATAACAACCCGCAGCAGTTTGGTCTCGACCCGAATCAGGTCACCACGCGGGTAGCGACTCAGGCGATTTCTGTCTATCAGGAAACACAGGCGGGTCCGGACCTGCTTAATCGGGGTCTGGTGGCTTAACAGAGCCGTAGGGCGAATATCGCCACAGGTGATATCCGCCGCAGCGATCTTCATGGCGGATATCCGTATGCAGATATTCGCCCTACGCCTCTGTTCCGCTCCCCCCAAAAAAACATGGACCCTTTAGCCATCCGCCCGGTCAACTTCTGTAGACCCACACAGGAGTACACCACATGAAACAATGGATCTTTGCCGCCTGCTGCCTGCTGACCCTCGCCGGTTGCTCCAGCGATTACATCATCAACACCACCGATGGCCAGATGATCAACTCCCAAGGTAAACCGGAGCTCGATGATGAGACCGGCCTGCTGCAATACGAAGATGCCGATGGCAATGAGCAGCAGATTCCGCAAAGCCAGGTGAAACAGTTGATCGAGCGTTAATTCGCAGGTCGCTGAATAAAAAAACCGCCCCTTGAGGGCGGTTTTTTTATGGGCGGACGGCTATCAGTCTTTGCCGAGGGCGTCCTGTTTCTCCAGAAATTCTTCTTGCAGCAGGGCATCGGGATCCTCGCCGGTGCCTTCGTTCAATTCGTTGGGGATGTGTGCCGTGGACAGGGTTTTGGCGTCCAGGCGGCCCATCAGGTGCTCCAGCGCATGGTGCATTTTTTCCGCCGCGCCTTCGACGGCAAGGTCAATGGTGTCGGCTTTATGGGTAACGGAAATAGGCTGGTGGCCTTTTGGACGGGCTTCGATCTGGCAACGTTTGTCGTCAGTACCGGCTTTGGCGCCGTTCTCATCGCTTAAATGAATTTCCAACCGGGTGAGAAAATCGTCGAACCGCTCCAACCGATCACTGACTGCTGAACCTACCCACTCTTGGAGACGGGCACTGCCTTGCATATCGTTGCTGTTGACTTGAACTTGCATAGCTACCTCGTTTACGACGGTTGTAGGTGTTGGAGACCAGGTATACAGGCAAGGTTCAGGTAAAGCATTGATCTAAATCGAGCGGGATGTTTCCGACAGCGATATCGCTTTTGTAGGGTGTGCTCCGCGCACCAGGCGATAGCCCGGCGATCGCAACTGGGCATCACCGGCCCTCGAGACAGACACACAGGCCTTTACTCGGTCGAGATCGAGCGAGCTAGAGCAGGGCAAGGCGAAATGGCTTTTCAAAGCGCAATGGGCTGGTGCCCATGAGCATTTAAAAAGCCATTTCAACGCAGCAATGCCGACGCGCAGCCGATCGGTCGTCCATAAAAAAACCGCCCGAAGGCGGTTCTTTTTGGACGTAATACTTACAGCTGCGGGCCGGCGTTCTTGATGGCATCCGAAACGTCGAACTTCTTGAAGTTCTCCACGAACTGCTGCGCCAGACCTTTGGCCGCTTCGTCATAAGCATTGCCATCGGCCCAGGTGTTGCGTGGGTTGAGCAGCTTGGTCTCAACGCCAGGTACCGATTTTGGCACGCTGAGGTTGATGATTGGCAGGTGCTCGGTTTCGGTGCCGATCAACGCGCCGCTCTGGATCGCTGCAATCACGCCACGGGTGGTGGGGATGTTGAAGCGGTTACCGACGCCGTAGCCGCCGCCAGTCCAGCCGGTGTTAACCAGATAAACCTTGGAGCCGAAGCCGCGGATGCGCTTGATCAGAAGCTCGGCGTATTCGCCAGCCGGACGCGGGAAGAACGGTGCGCCAAAGCAGGTGGAGAAGGTCGACTTGATGCCGCCACCCGAACCCATTTCGGTGGAACCGACCAGCGCGGTGTAACCGGACAGGAAGTGGTAAGCCGCTTGCTCTTCGTTGAGGATCGACACCGGTGGCAGCACGCCAGTCAGGTCGCAGGTCAGGAAGATCACAGCGTTCGGCTCGCCACCGAGGTTTTTCTCCGAGCGCTTGTCGACCAGTTCGATCGGGTACGCGGCGCGGCTGTTCTGGGTCAGGCTGTCGTCGGCGTAGTTTGGCAGACGAGTAACCGGGTCCAGCACCACGTTTTCCAGCACGGCGCCGAACTGAATGGCTTTCCAGATAACCGGCTCGTTCTTCTGCGACAGGTCGATGCACTTGGCGTAGCAGCCGCCTTCGATGTTGAACACGCTGCCCACGCCCCAACCGTGCTCGTCGTCACCGATCAGGTAACGGCTTTCATCGGCCGACAGGGTGGTTTTACCGGTGCCCGACAGACCGAAGAACAGGGTCACGTCGCCTTCTTCGCCGATGTTGGCAGCGCAGTGCATGGGCAGCACGTCGACGGCCGGCAGCAGGAAGTTCTGCACCGAGAACATGGCTTTCTTCATTTCACCGGCGTAACGCATGCCAGCGATCAGCACTTTCTTGGCCGCGAAATTGAGGATCACGCAACCGTCGGAGTTGGTGCCGTCACGCTCAGGTACGCATTCGAAACCGGGCACGTTGAGCACTTGCCACTCGGTTTTGCTGCTCGGGTTGTATGCGGTCGGTTCAATGAACAGGCAGCGGCCGAACAGGTTGTGCCAGGCAGTGGTGGTGGTCATTTTCACCGGCAGGTAGTGCGCAGGGTCTGCGCCTACATGCACGTGCGAAACGAAACGGTCGCTGGCCTCGGCGAACGCCGAAACGCGCTCCCACAGGGCGTCGAACTTGTCAGCCGGGAACTTGCGGTTGATCGGGCCCCAGGCAATGGCAGCCGAGGTGCCTGGCTCGTCAACGATAAAACGATCCACCGGCGAACGACCAGTACGGTGGCCAGTGCGGACAACCAGCGAGCCGTTGGCGGCAAGTTCGCCTTCGCCACGACGAATGGCCTCTTCAACCAGTTGTGCGGCGCTAATGTCGGTGTAAACGGCGTTATTGGCTTGCGTCATATGGGGTCCCCGTCGGCCTCGAGCCGAGCCTCCAAACGTTTTGTAGTAACGATCAAAAAACTACTACATATAAAAAAGTGGCCGGATTATGCCAGAAAGCACAATTGAGGTGCAGCCTCTGATCATTTTCACTGGGCGCTAAACGCCCTGCATTATCAGTGCCGAGTATCGGAGGGGGATTTCACCCCGCCACCGGCGAACAATTGCGCCACATCCGCCGCATCGAACGCGTACCGCTCGTTGCAGAACTGGCAGTCGATAACAATCGTCCCGCCGCTTTCCACCAGCAGTGCTTCGGCATCCGGTTCACCGAGGCTCACTAGCGCGTTGGCCGAACGGTCCCGCGAGCAGCTGCATTTGAACTGCAACGGTTGCGGGTCGAACAGACGCAGGTTTTCCTCGTGATAGAGACGGTGCAGCAAGGTCTGGTTATCCAGCCCCAACTGCTCTTCGGCACTCAAGGTGTCGGCCAGCACGGTGACGTGCTGCCAACTGGCCGCGCGTTCTTCTGCGTCGGTGATGCGCTCGGCCGGCAGTTGCTGCAAAAGCAGACCACGGGCACGGCGGCCATCGGCGTTAAGCCAGAAGCGCGTCGGCAGTTGCTCAGATGTAGCGAAGTAGTCAGACAGGCATTCCGACAGATTGATTCCATCGAGCCCTACAATCCCTTGATAACGCTGGCCTTTGGTGGGGTCGACGATCAGCGTCAGCACGCCTTCGGGCATCAGCTCACGCAGGCCGGCGTCGGCAGTCACCTGCTCTTCGTGGTAGCGCGCGATGCCGCGAATTTCGCGGTTGCTCGAGCATTCCACCATCAGCAGCGGCACGGCGCCGGAGCTGCGCGCCTGCAGAATCAGCAGACCATCGAACTTCATGGTGCCAACCAGCAGCGCTGCGGCGGCCAGTAGTTCGCCGAGCAGTTGCGCGACCGGTTCCGGGTAGGGGTGTTTGGCCAGCACATGGGCGTAGCTCTCACCGAGGGACACCAGCTCGCCGCGCACATCGCTGTCGTCGAACATAAAGCGTTGGGAAAAATCAGACATAGCGGATTCGCAACCTTTGCCAGGGCCGGCGATTTTATGCGCAAAGCCTGCGGCTACCAAGCGAGTCTTCTCTATCGCCGCAGCGGGTGCTTTCTATAAGCCGCGGTCGCCACGGAACTGGAATAGCTGACGGCGCTGCTTCTTGCTCGGCCGGCCATCGGTTTCCACGCCGATACTGCCCGCCTTGCGCTGAGCGGCTGCAGACTCGCGGCGGGCAATGCTGTCGGCTGTTTCGCTGTACAACAGCTGCGCTTGGGGTGCACCACAGCGCACGGCCGACAATGCCTGCACCAGCACCGTGCGTTCGTCAAAGCCGATGCGAATCTGCAATTCATCGCCCACCTTCGGTTCCTTGCCTGGCTTGCAGCGCTCACCACGGCAATGCACCTTGCCCCCTTCAATCGCTTCTTTGGCCTGGGCACGGGTCTTGAAGAAGCGCGCGGCCCACAGCCATTTATCCAGGCGTACTTTGTTGTCGTCTTCGTGTTCTTTCATGAACGTCCTTCGCGTTTCGTGACGCTGTAACTCTAACGCTTCATCCACGGATGCGGTTGTCATACTGCGCAGCTAGAATCCGGTGACCTTTTGCGGATAGCACCTTTTGAAGACTTTCGATCATCTCACCGTCGTCGGCCTGAAAGAATGGATCGCCCTGCCGGACCTTGGCGTGGCGGGCCTGCGCGCCAAGATCGACACGGGCGCCAGCACCTCCAGCCTGCACGCCACCGATATTGTCGAGTTCCAGCGCGGCGGCCAGCCGTGGGTACGTTTCACCGCGCACCTGGGCACGTTGGTGCAGTTGCGGCATCGGCACTGCGAAGCGCCGCTGGTTGCAGTTAAAACCATTAAGAGCTCCAACGGTCACACCCAGAGCCGTTACGTGATCCGTACCAGCCTGGCCCTGGGTGACCGGGTATGGCAGGTGGAATTCACCCTGGCCTGTCGCAAGTCCATGCGTTATCGCTTGTTGCTCGGTTCCAAAGCCCTGGTCGAAGGCCACCTGGTGGTCAACCCGGGGCTTCGTTATGTCCAGGACAAACCGGTGTTTCCCACCTCTTCCTCTTCCACAGGTGCTGCATGAAGATTGCTGTGCTGTCGCGTAACCCGCGTCTGTATTCCACCCGTCGCCTGGTCGAAGCCGGCGAGGCGCGTGGGCATGAAATGGTAGTGATCGACACCCTGCGCGCCTATATGAACATCGCCAGCCACAAGCCGCAGATTCACTATCGCGGCAAACCGCTGGCTGGCTTCGATGCGGTTATCCCACGCATCGGCGCCTCGGTTACCTTCTACGGCTGCGCGGTGCTGCGGCAGTTCGAAATGATGGGGGTATTCCCACTCAACGAATCCGTGGCCATCGCCCGCTCGCGGGACAAACTGCGTTCGCTGCAACTGCTCTCGCGTCGTGGCATCGGCCTGCCGGTTACCGGCTTTGCCCACTCGCCGGACGACATTCCCGACCTGATCCAGATGGTCAACGGCGCGCCGCTGGTGATCAAGGTGCTCGAAGGCACCCAGGGCATAGGCGTGGTGCTGTGCGAAACCGAAAAGGCGGCCGAGTCGGTGATCGAGGCCTTTATGGGCCTCAAGCAGAACATCATGGTGCAGGAATATATAAAGGAAGCCGGCGGCGCCGACATCCGCTGCTTCGTGGTGGGCGACAAGGTCATTGCCTCGATGAAGCGTCAGGCCAAGCCCGGAGAATTTCGCTCCAACCTGCACCGTGGCGGTACCGCCAGCCTGATCAAGATCACCCCGGAAGAACGCATGACCGCCATTCGCGCGGCCAAGGTGATGGGGTTGTCGGTAGCTGGCGTGGACATCCTGCGTTCCAACCACGGCCCGCTGGTGATGGAAGTGAACTCCTCACCGGGGCTGGAAGGCATTGAAGTCACCACCGGCAAGGATGTCGGCAGCATCATCATTCAGCACCTGGAAAAGAACGGCGGGCCGAATATGGTGCGTACCAAAGGCAAGGGTTAACCGTCCTCTGTCGAAACGTAGGGCGAATATCCGCATCGCGGATATCCGCCGATTCACTCACACCGCGACGGCGGATATCCCGATGGGATATTCGCCCTACGCCTCTCCCTAAAAGATGTAAGGCACAAACATCTTGGTGCGCTGCATATAGTTGCGGTACGCCTCACCAAAAAACGCGGTGCATTCGGCCTCATCGCGCTTGGCCGCCAGGTACAGAAACACACTCGCGCCTACCGCCAGCAGCCCCGTCAGCACGCCCGGCTGCTTGAAAAAGATGCCCCAGTCGAGCAACTGCAACGAGCAAAACAGCGGGTGGCGAATCAGTGCATAGATACCGCCCGTGACCAGCTGCGACGTGCGCTCAAAGGCATACAGCTCTTCATCGGTACGCTGCTCGGCATTGGGCCGACCGTCGCGGCGCAGTTGGTAGATGCCCATAAACAGCACCACCAACGACAGAAACAACAGCACCCACGACACCTCCTGGTGCCACGAGAACCGCTCGTAAAACCATACCGGCGCATTCAGCACCAGCAGCGCCAGCATCAGCTCCCAGGCCCAGAACCGATAAAAACCATGGGACTGCGGATGCCCCATGGCCCGCCACGAAATCCCCACCAGCACGCCTGATCCCAGAGCGAACGCCAGCCACTGTTGCCACATACCCGTCTCCTTTTATCGCCACCTGCGAAACAGGCCCGCCTCAGGCACTGCGCCGCTTGCAGGCCCTCTGTTACACTGCCGGCCTTCGAAAATTCCTACCCGGCACGCAATGGATCGCACCGAACTGCACACGCTGCTGCCCCATCAGGGCAACGCCCTCTGGCTGGATTGCCTGCTCGAACACGACGCCCTGCGCATTCAGGGGTTGAGTGCCTGGCAGCACCTGACTGCATTCGGCAACGACGCCTCGCCCTGCCTGCTGTTCGAAGCTGCCGCCCAGCTGTGTGCCGCGCATGGTGCCTTATACGGCGAGGACAGTGCCATTGAAATGGCCCTGGTCGGCAAGCTCTCCCAGCTGCAACTGCACCATGAACCGACCGAGCGCAGCGGCGCGCTGTTAGTCGCTGCCACGCAAGAAGCACTGAGCCCGGCTGGCGCCCTGTACGCCTTCAGCATTCACGCCAACGACCACCTGTTGCTGGACGGCAAATTGCTGCTGGTGCTCGTCCGTGCTTGAACTGCGCAACCTTGGCTACCGCTACCCGGGCAGCGAACGCGCGGCCTTGCAGGGCATCAACTTGCACCTGCGCGCCGGCCAGTGCCTGGGCCTTTTGGGCAGCAATGGCGCGGGCAAAACCACCCTGCTCTCGCTGCTCAGCACTGTGCTCGCCCCCTCAAGCGGCGAGCTTGTGTGGGATGGCCCGCGCAGCCTGGCGCTGGTGCCGCAGCAGTTGGCTTTTTACGCCGGGCTGAAGGTGGGCGAAAACCTCAAGCTGTTTGCCGACCTGTATCGCCTGCGCAGTGCCGAGCGCCGCGAGCGCTTGCAGCTGTGCATCGATTGCACGGGCCTGGCAGACAAACTGCAACGCCGCGCCGAGAGCCTGTCCGGCGGTGAACAACGGCGGCTGAATTTCGCCATCGGTCTGCTGCAACCGGCGCAGTTGTACCTGTTCGACGAAGCCACTGTCGGCGTCGATGCGCAGAGCCGGCAACTGCTGCTGGCCGCCGTTGAGCAACTGACTGCCAGCGGCAAAGCGGTGATTTACACCAGCCATTATCTGGAAGAAGTCGAACGGGTGGCCCAGCGCATTCTGCTGCTGCACGAGGGCCAGGTGCGCCTGGACCTCGACACCACGCAACTGCTCGGCGCCGACCACGGCCTGCTGCTGGAATGGCCCGCGCAGATTCCCGCTGGCTTCGACGCCCTGCTCTCCCGCCTGCAACTGCATGCAGAAATGCTACCCAAGGGCCTGCGCATCGCTGCATTGAATGGCGAGCAACTGGCGGCCATCAGCACCTTTGTCAGCGCACAAACTCCGCTGCCGACCCTGATGCGGTTCGGCCGCCCTTCGCTGGAGCAGCTCTACCTGCGCCTCAACGGAGGTCAGCTGTGAGACTGCTCGCTCTGATGCGCAAAGAAGGCCTACTGCTGGTGCGCGACCCCCATGCGCTGGCCGTGCTGTTTATCATGCCGGCGCTGTTTCTGCTGCTGATGGCCGGCGCCATGTCGAGCTATATGCAAGACCGCTTGCCACCGTTGCAGCTCAGCCTCGACGTGCCGCAGCCAAGCGAGGCCAGCGACTTTTTCCGCACCGCCTTGCAGGCGCAATTGCCCGATAGCCAAATCGGTACAGGCGCGAACGTGGCCACCGTGCGCCTGGCCGCCGATTTTTCGGACACATTGCTCGCCACGCCGCACCAAGGCCCCACCTTGAGTTTTCCCGCGCAGTTCGATCGCCTGTCGCGCCAGCGTTTGCACAGCGCCGTCAGCATCGCCCTGGCGCAGACGCGCCTGCTCGCCTACCTGCAAGACAGCGGCGCGCTGGACCCGCAACTGAGCGCCGCCGAGCGCCTGGAACTGATTCAACAACGTACTCAAAGCCAGATCGACCAGCAGCAACAACTGGCCAACGGCGACCTCAGCGCCCAGGCCAACGCCACCCAGATGAGCGTGCCGGCGTGGCTGATCTTCGGCATGTTTTTCGTGGTGCTGCCCATGGCCGGCGGCTTCCAACGCGAGCAGCAAAGCGGCACCTTGCTGCGCCTGCGCTGCCTGGGGTTGAGTTTGCGCACGCTGGTGCTGAGCAAGGTGCTGCCGTATATGGCGCTGAATCTGCTGCAGTTCACCCTGCTGCTGGCGCTCGGGGTGTATGGCTTGCCGGCGCTGGGCCTGGAACCGTTGAGTTTGCCCGGCAACCCGCTGGCGTATCTGCTGCTGGCCATCAGCATCGCCCTGACCACCAGTTGCCTGGGCCTGCTTCTCGCCGCGTTGGCCCGTAGCACTGAGCAGGCACTTCTGCTCGGTGGCGGCATCAATATTCTGCTGGCCGCCATCGGCGGCATCATGGTGCCCAAGAGCGTGATGCCGGCGGCCATGGCGCAACTGGCTGAAGTGTCACCCATGAGCTGGGCGCTGGACGCCTTTCTCACCCTGCTGGTGGGCCACGGCTCACTGGTCGATATTGCGCCCTGGTGCCTTCGCCTGTTGCTGCTTGCAGCTGTGCTGGGCGGTCTGGGGTTGTTTCTGTTCAAGCAGCGAGTGCAGCACACGCAATGGACCACACATTATTAGAACAACAGCTCAAGCAGCTGCTGATCCGCGAATGCGACAAGGAAGACGATATCGACTGGCAAAGCATCGCCGACGATGAGCCCCTGTTCGGCCCCAAAAGCCGCATTCAGATGGACAGCCTCGACGCCCTGCAAGTCTCCCTGGCGCTGCAACAACACTACGGTGTGCGCATCGAAGGGGCCAAAGACGGCCGGCGCATTCTCAACACCATCGCCACCATCGCCGCGTATATCAGGCAAGCGCAGTGACGCCGGTGTACCTGCAACGCGGCGCCTTGCAGTGCGCGCTGGGTGCCGACCTGGCGACCGCCAGCCGTGCCCTGGGCGACGATCGAAAGGCGAAAGGACGCTCCTTTCTTCTACATGAACTGCAACAGCCCAGAACCTACCTGGACGTGGCCGGCCCTGCGCACACCCTAGACGCACGGCTGGATCAGCTGCTGCGCGAAACCCTGGGCGCGGAGCACGGGTCGCTGGATGACTGTGTGTTGATCGTCGCCAGCACCAGCCTGGACATCGTCGACCTGGAAACCCAGGCCGCCGAACAGGGGCAGTTCCTGCCGGACGACTCCACTTCGCTGGACCGCATCGCCGAACAGCTGCGTGAGCGCTGGGGCTTCGCCGATGCCTTTACCTTGAACACGGCCTGCACCAGCGCCGCCAATGGCTTGCTCTACGGCGCCCGGATGCTCGCCGATGGGCAGTTTGCCCGCGCCGTGCTGATTGCCTACGAAACGCCCAGCGCGTTGGCCATGCAAGGCTTCGGCGCGCTCGACTTGCTAAGCCCCAGCGGCCATTACCGGCCGTTTCACCCCGAACGTGACGGCCTGGTACTGGGCGAAACCTACGCCGCCGCCCTGCTCTCGCTCGAGCCTGGCGCAGCACCGCTGGCCCGTCTGCTCGGCGGCTTCAGCGCCTGCGATACCAGCAGCCTGACCACCACCCGCGAAGACGGCAGCCATATCGACTGGGTGATGCAGCAAGCGCTCAAAAGCGCCGAGCGCACGGCCGGCGACATCGCCCTGGTCAAACTGCACGGCACCGCCACCCAGGCCAACGACGTGGCGGAACGCAACGGCATGCTCAGCCTGTACGGCGAACACATGCCGGCGCTGTGCGTGCTCAAACCCTGGCTCGGCCACACCCTTGGCGCCTGCGGCCTGAGTGAAACCCTGCTGTTGATGAAAGCGCTCCAGCAGCACCAATTGCCGGGCCTGGATTACGCCGCCGAGGCCAGCCTGCCCCTGAGCTGCGAGCGCATTCAATTGCCCGGCGACGCCGTACTGCTGGCCAACTTTTTCGGCTTCGGCGGCAACAACGCCAGCCTGGTGTTGCAGTGCATGGGAGGTGCGCAATGAAGGTGATTGCCGCCAGTGAAATCCGAGGCTCGGCCAGCACCAGCGATAAAGACTTGAAAGCGGCGCTGAGCCAATGGCTGAGCAACCCGCCCCGGCGTATCGACCGCCTGATATTTCAGGCGTTACTCGGCGCCGCCGCCCTCAAAGACCACGTGCGCAGCGACTGTGGCCTGTACCTCGCTTCCTGCCACCCCGCACGGCCGACCATGATCGCCCTGCTGGAAGCCGTGTGCGTGCAGCACAAGCAACCCAAGCCCTTCGAATTCGTGAACAGCGTGAGCAATGCCGCCGGCTTTCATGTGGCGCAGCAGTTGGGGCTGGAAGGCCCAAACCTGTTTATCGGCGCGGGGCCTCGGGTGTGGTCGCAGTTGATGGGGTTGGCGCGGCTGGATGTGCAGGCGGGAGTGATCAGCCAGGCGTTGTTGCTGGTGGTGGATGAGCAGGGGGATTTTTGTGTGCAGGGGGTGTTGCTGGAGGGGGATGGTGAGCTGGGCACCAACAGCTTTGGCGAGCTAGCCGCTGGCATTCAGGTACAACAGCTCGCTCTGAACTAACGGGTTCTCCTACTGAATTCCGGGTCCCCGCCTGCGCGGGGACGACGGCGTTTTTTTGCAAGATCACCGTCATTCCCGCGCAGGCGGGGAATCCAGAATCTCGGATAGGAATGCGTAACGATCGGCAACCCCTGAGCGTCCGTTACCTTTTGCGTTTTGCCCACGCCCCCAACTCTTTCATCAACGCCCGCTCCTGCAAGGCAATCCCCCGCAACTGTTGCGCAATCGGCGCGAAATTCGGCGCTTCGGTTTTACTGCGGCTGGCGCGCACACAGGCCGAAGCAAACTGCCGCCAGTTATCGCCAATCGCGGTGAGCTGCATGGAGGCTTCCTGCAGGGTGGCATCGCCCAACTTCTCCCCCGCTTCCTGCAAAAAGCTGGCGTACATAAATCGGAAGCCCGCGCCGCCGGTGCCGATCTCTTCCTGCATACGCACGATATGGGTGAGGTACAGGCGGTTGTATTTCACCTGCGTCGGGTCGAGCTGTTCCACTTTGTTGGCCAGGTGCTGAATACCGCGGATGCCGATCCAGGGCAGCGGCATGCCGTCCAGAATCCGGGTGGTGGACAGCACGCTCTGGCGGACCAATTGGTTCCAGTCCTGCTCCAGTGGCACATCGTCGAGCCAGTACATCAAGCCTTTGGCCGCCAGCGCGCCTTTAGCGAAGCGGGCTTTTTGCAGGTCTTCACTGGCGCAGCGCACGGGCGCTTCGAACACCGGGTCGCTGATCAGGTAGTCGTTGCCTTCACGGCCGTACGCCAACAGGTTGTGGGCGTTGAAGTGAAAGCGCATTTCCGGCGGAAAGTACGGCAGCCAGAACACCGAACTCTGCAGGCCAGCCAGGCGCCCGCTGTCCAGCGCCGCGTCGAGCGCCAGGCGACCCTGCTCGGGCTTGCCGAAGGTTTGCGTATGAAGTTTGGCGCCCAGGCGTTTGCTCAGGGTTTTGATCAGGTGCTTGGGCGGCATGCGGTAGGCGATCAGGGGCATGCCGCTGAGTTTGACGATGGGCAGGTAGGCAAACGCCAGGCCCGAGGCGAGGCCAAACGCCATCGGCTCACTCATGGGCAGGCCGGCATGGGTCAGCAGGCTGGCCATTACGCCGCTTTCGCAGTGGGCGCTCTGACGGTGTTGAAAACTGCTCATGCCCGATCCTTGTTGTTTTGGTATTGGGTCAGGTCGGCCAGCGGCAAACCGAACGCGTCGGCGTAACGGCCGAGAATGGCGGCCGACAACGTGCGGTAAACAGCCGGGCGAAAGTGCCGGCGAATGCGCCATTGCCAGAGCCCGGTGATCTGCGCCAGCGCCGGCTCATCCAGGCGATAGCGGTACATCAGAAATTTCAGCGGCGACAGCTCGCCCCGTTGCCAGCCGGCATTGGCCTCGGCGGCCAGGTCTTCAAGTTCCTGCACGGCCAGTTGAGTGGCGTAGGCCTCGGGCTCCCAGCCATCGCTTTGCGACCCCTGGTAGTGGCCCTGGGCATCCACTGCGTACACCAGCTTGCTGTGGCCGCCGTAGGTGGAGCTGTGGTCTTGCGGCACTTCATCAAGCTTCATCGCCAACCACCGTCAGATGCATAAAGGCACTGGAGAAACGCCCGCTTTCGGGCACGTAGCACAGCAAGCGCTGACCACTGCGCAGGCGGCCGCCGTTCAATAGCTCTTCGAGCATGATGAAGATCGACGCCGCGCCAGTGTTGCCCTTGCTGGTGAGGTTGGTGAACCAGCGTTCCTGGGGAATCGGCAGGTCGGCATTGCGCAGGCCGACGGCCAGACGGTCGCGGAAGAATTCCGAGGAATAGTGCGGCAGAAACAGGTCGATCTCGTCGGCGTGCAACGTGCGCTTGGACATAATCCGTTGCAGCGCCTGCTCCACGGTGTATTTGACGATGTTGTCGTTAAGCAGTTTGACATTCTGTTTGATGGCCATCACCGAGTGGCGGCTACGCTCGTCGGCACTGTAGCGGCTCCAACCTTTAAGTTGGCCGTCCACCATATCGGCGCCGGCGTACATGCAGGCCGGCATCTGGTCGGCGAAGGAATAGATATCCAACCAATCGATACGCAAGCTCAGGCCCTTGGTATTGGCCTGCTGTTGCAGCAGCACGGCGCCGGCGCCATCGGAGAGCATCCAGCGCAGAAAGTCTTTTTCGAAGGCGATTTCCGGGTGGGTTTCCAGCTCGTCGACGCGGCTTTCGTATTCGGCGTTGAAGTTTTTGGCCTGCATCAGCACCGAGGCCACTTCCGAGCCACAGGCCACGGCGTTCTGGCTCTCGCCGCTGGCAACGCTGAGCCAGGCGTATTTCAGCGCACTCATGCCGCACAGGCAGATGCCGGCGGTGGACACCACTTCACACGGCGGGTTGCCGAGTTCGCCATGCACCATCACCGCGTGGTTGGGCATCACCTGGTCGGGCGAAGAACTGCTGGCCACCAGGCAGTCGAGCTGGTCGAGCTCGAAGCCGTTGCCGGCCAGGCCGCGAATGGCTTCGGCACTCACTTGGGCATTGGTCATGCTCGGCTCGCCACTGGCGGGGTCGATCACGTAGTGGCGGCTTTGAATACCGTTGCTGCGCAGTACCAGCTTGCGCGCGCGTGAGGGGCGCGCACCGACCAGGCCCAAGCGGCCTTCCATGCTGTCGTTGTCCACCGCGTCATGGGGCAGAAAGGCGCTGATGCGGTTGATAAATACGGGTTGAACCACGGGGCTTCCTTTTCGGTGCTTCCTCGAGTCACTTCAGAGCGCGCAGGCCACAACGCGGCGCTCATCACTCACCGGACGGACCGGCAAAGTAAGCTTTCTGCCGCTGGGTACGGGCCTTGAACACCGGCGCCAGCAGCTTTTTCAGAACGGCGCCAAGGGGCACCACAGTAATGATCAGGCACAGCAGAAAGGCCACATACACCACCAAGCCCAATCCACGACGCAGGCTTTGCTGCGGGCCGATAGCGGCGAGCAGCCGGCTCCAGAGCTGGAAGCTGCGGTTGCCGACGGTTTCGCTGCCGATCAGTTTTTCATCCACACGCACAGCGCCCAGGCCTTGCAACATCGGCTCGGCAAGGGGCAATGCATCGGCACTCAGGCGCTGGGCAATCGCCTCGCCAAAGCGGCTGCTGGCGACGATCTCGGCGTCGTCGATACCGGCACGTGGCACCCAGCTGTAAGGTTTTTGCCGGCCGGTAAACATCCACAGCGGCGTGGACAAAAAGCTCGCGGCGGTGCCGCAGGCATCGGTCAGCGCCACGTTGTCGAGCAGACGCGCGCCGAGCTGACTCAGGCGGGTTTTGAGTTTTTCCTGGGCCATCAGCCACATATTGCGGCAGCCAATCACCGTCACCACCGGCGTATCGCGCAGCAACTGTGCGGCTTCGGGCGAGGCGAGAAAGCTGGTGATGGGCAACGACGGCGTGAGGAACCACACCTGGTAGGCCAGAATGATCAGGTCGTAGCGTTTTGCAGGGTCGACCGCCAACGGTTTCAGCGGCTGCGGGCGCATTAGCACCGTCTCGGGAAAAATCCGGAAAAAACTGAGAAACGGCCAGGGAAACGGGTAAGGTTGCGCAGGTTCGATGGCCAGAAAGTCCACCTGGATGTCGGCGCGCTGCTGCAGCGGAGCGCAGACGGCATTGACCAGTCGGCTCAACTGCCCGGTTTGTGAATAGTGAACCACCAACACCTGACGCATGACGCGCGCAATCCTTGCAACACAAAAGTGCCGGAATTATGCCACACAGAAATCATCCCTCTGTAACCCAGCTAATCAGATCTGCCGGCTTGTTCCTGTTACTCGTCGGGGCACAGGCAGTGGCGGGCGACATTGTGGTCAAGATCGATGGCGTACAGGCCGAAGGGAAACTTGGCTTGGCGCTGGCGTTTGCCGACCAGCAAACCTGGCCGCAAACCCCGCTGCGCGAAGTGCACAGCACCGAGCCCACAGTACGCCTGCGCAACTTGCCGCCCGGGCGCTATGCGTTGCAGCTGTATCAAGACAGCAACGGCAATGGGCAGTTGGACCTGAGCCCGCGTGGCGTGCCGTTGGAGCCGGTGGGGTTTTCCAACAACCCGGCCCTGCTCACTGGCAAACCTACGCCGCTGACGTGTGGGTTTGAGCATGGGGCGGGTGATACCGAGGTGCAGATCAAGCTGCAATCCCCGAAGGCGAAAGGCCTTTGATCGTGTAGTGAACGCCGATTTGCGTCGGCGCGCTCGGTACCGTACTGGTGCGCGGAGCACACCCTACAAGAGCAATCGAGGTCCGCCTTTGTAGGGCGTGCTATGCGCACCATTGCGATCACGCATGAATCTACCGTCCTTGCCGGTTACTTCTTGATCGACCCATCCGGCGTACGCCAGATCAACTCGCCGGTGTCGTAGTTCTGCCCCTTGGCCACTTCCAGCAGCTTTTCCTTCATGCCGGGCTTGAGCTCAGGGGTGCGCGAGAGCAGCCACAGGTATTCGTGATCGGGGCTGCCGACCATGACGGTTTCGTACTCGTCGTCCAGGTAAAGCACCCAGTATTGGCCCTTGGTCACGCCGGGCAATACGTCGCTTACCCAGTTATCGAAGGTCACCCACAGCTTGTCGGTCTTGCCCTCCACTTGGGGCTCGGCCACACCTTTGGCTTCCTGCCATTTGCCTTCCAGGGTGCGGCAACGGTTCAGCACGCCGACTTTGCCATCGGGCTGCAGGGTGTAATGGGCTTCGGATTGCGCGCAGTCGCGCTGGAAGAACATCGGCAAACGCGCCGCCTCGTACCAGGTGCCCTGGTAGCGTTCGAGGTCGACTTTTTCCACCGTCTTGGGCGGTACCGGGCCGGTTCCGGAATTACTGCAGCCGGCCAGCAGCACGGCCGCGCACAACGAAAGATAAAAACGCATGGGCATGCCTCCTTATTTCAGACCATGGCCTGCGAACACCACCACCTTGTCGCCGGCGTATTGAATGCTGATGTAGGTTTCCTTATCGCCCCAGGTGCAGCTCGACAGGCCAATGGCGCCGGAGCAATCGGTGGGCGTACCGAGCAGTTTTTCCACTTCGGCCTTGTTCATGCCGACGGTGATTTTCGAGTAGTTGTCCTGGTTGATCTTGCTGCACGCGGTGATCAACACGCAAAACGACAAGAGCAGGATGCGACGCAAGGTCATGGAAGAACTCCAAGGCAGGGAAGAGAAAGACAGGCGAATGGCAACTGCCTGCTTGGACGTTAAAAGCCGGAACCGGGTTCCTTGAGAAAGGAAATTTCCTCGGCCGTACTGTCGCGGCCAAGTGCCTGATTACGGTGAGGAAAACGGCCAAAACGGGCGATTACGCACTGGTGACGTTCAGCGTAGTCGAGTGTGTGGGTGAAGTAGGCACGATCTTCTTCGCTCACCTGTTCCAGCAAGCCAGCGAACAGCTCGATGGCGAGATTCTGGCTGGCGAGGTTTTCGCTGTGTTCCAGCACCAGGTACACGAAGGTTTGTTCCAGCGGCGCCAGGGCCTGCTCCCAACCTGCGGCAAGGCCACGGGCAACCAGTTGCTGGGCGCGGTTGTCGCCGGAGTAAGCGAAAGGGCTGTCGCGGTAAATCATGCGCGGCAGCTGGTCGAGCAAGAGGATCAGTGCCAGCCAGCCCTCGGCGGTTTCGGTCCAGGCTTCCAGTTCACCGGCCAGCGCCTGGCGCACCAAGGGGGCGAAGTGCTCACGGGCGTAGTCGTCCTGGCTGTTCTGCTTGCCGAACCACAGGCCTTGCTGCGCGCTCGCCACCTCGGCCGCCGTTTCGCCGGACCCAAACCACCAGTCCAGCAACGGCTGCCAAGGGGCGCTCATGGCTTAACCCTGATGGTAGGCAGTGACGCGATCGACTTCTTCCTTCGAACCCAGGTACACCGCCACGCGCTGGTGCAGGGACGTCGGCTGGATATCGAGAATGCGCTCAATGCCGTTGGTGGACACGCCACCGGCCTGCTCGACGATAAAGGACATCGGGTTGGCTTCGTACATCAGGCGCAGCTTGCCCGGCTTGCTCGGCTCACGCGAATCACGCGGGTACATGAACAGACCGCCACGGGTAAGGATGCGGTGCACGTCAGCCACCATGGCCGCGACCCAGCGCATGTTGTAGTCCTTGCCCAGCGGGCCTTCCTTGCCGGCCAGCAGCTCTTCCACGTAGCGGCTGACAGGCGGCTCCCAGTGGCGCGAGTTGGACATGTTGATGGCGAATTCGGCGGTGGTTTCCGGAATGCGGATGTCATCGTGAGTGAGTACAAAGCTGCCCAGTTCGCGGTCCAGAGTGAAGCCTTTGACGCCGTTGCCCAAGGTCAGTACCAGCATGGTCTGCGGGCCATAGATGGCGTAGCCGGCACACACCTGTTTGGTGCCTGGCTGCAGGAAAGCCTGCTCATCGAGGCTGTCGTTCTGGCTCAGGTATTGGTCTGGGCAACGCAGTACCGAGAAGATGGTGCCGACCGAGACGTTGACGTCGATGTTCGAGGAGCCATCCAGCGGGTCGAATACCAGCAGGTAGGCGCCTTTTGGGTATTTGCCGGGGATCTGGTAGGCATTGTCCATTTCTTCGGACGCCATGCCGGCCAGGTGGCCGCCCCATTCGTTGGCTTCGAGCAGGATCTCGTTGGAGATCACGTCGAGCTTCTTCTGCACTTCACCCTGCACGTTTTCGGTGCCCATGCTGCCCAGTACGCCACCCAGGGCGCCTTTGGATACCGCGTGGCTGATCTCCTTGCAGGCACGCGCGACCACTTCAATCAGGAAGCGAAGATCGGCGGGAGTGTTGTTGCTTCGGGTCTGCTCGATCAAGTAGCGGCTGAGGGTAACGCGGGACATGGACGGCTCCAGAGGGTTTGAAATCCCGCGCAGTTTAGCGCGAGTCTGCCTGCAATTCCTCCTGTCAGACCCAGGGGCTGTCAGGAGAGTTCAGTACACGCCTAGGACAAGTCCTTGGACGAGGCAGTATCCATGCCACAAACCTTGTTACGGCCGCTACGTTTCGCCTCGTAGAGCGCCGCGTCGGCGATCTGTAACAGGTCTTCGAGGAACTCGCCCTGCGCCGGCCAGCACGCCATACCAGCCGAGAGCGTGACCCGTTGCGGGCCGTTGCGGGTAACGACAGGGGTGATCGCCAATTGCACGCAGATACGCTCCAGGCGCTGGCGCGCTTCTTCGGGGCCTACGCCCGGCAGAATCAGCAGAAATTCTTCACCGCCAATACGGAACACCGCATCGGTGCTGCGCAGCGCATCGCTGAGCAATTGCGCCACCAGCACCAGCACGTCGTCGCCGACCAGGTGGCCATGGGCATCATTCAACGCCTTGAAGTGGTCGAGGTCGATCAGGGCCAGAGCCAACGGTTTTTTCTCGCGCTGGGAACGGGCCAGCTCGCGGTCGAAGAATTCGTCGAGGTAACGGCGGTTGTACAGGCCGGTCAGCGGGTCGCGCAGGGCCTGTTCCTGCAACCGCTCGTGCAGGCTGGAAATAGTGCGCAGGCGGTCTTCGCTCACGGCCAGGGCCTCGGCCAGCTTGCGTTCGCTCAGGTGGCGCTGGGTGACATCGCGCAGGTAGAGCATCTGCCCCAGCAACGACGAGCCATTGCGCGTAGCGCGCTCAATGGCGCGGCAGCTGACTTCAAAATGGCGGACGGGATTATCCAGGGTCAGCAAGCGGTCCTGATTGGCGCTCAGTGGTTGCTGCAACAGTGCTTCCAGCGCTTGGCCGTACACCGGCCATTCACTCAGCGGTACGCCCTGCTGTTGCTCCTTCTTGTCGGCCAGGCGGCAGGCGGCCGGGTTGGCTTCGAGCACGCGGTGCTGGGTATCAACCACCAACACCGGGTCGAGCAATTCCTGCAACAGCAGATGACGCGCCACCGGCAGCAGGTCGAACAGACGTACGCCGACGATCAGCCAGGAGAACGCCAACAGGGTGAAGGCAAAGCAGAAGGGCGTGGGGTCGAAGCCGAACAGCTGCACATCGCCGAACACATAAGACAGGTTGGCGCCCCACGGCAGCAAGGTCACCAGCACAAATGCCAGGTAATGCCGGCGGTGCACACCACGGCTCTGCACGGCGGCCTTGATCACCACCGCCAGGCAGAAGAGTACAAACGCATATTCGTAGATGGCCGTGGCGTAGAAGAGCGGCCCATGCCGGTAATTGAGCGGCGCCCCGGGCAAGTCAGAAGCGGGTGCGGTGTCCGGGGTGTAGAACAGGCCGTGCCAGGGGTTGCTCAGCGCCAACAGCCAGACCAGCACCGGCACGACCGCAAACACAGCCACCTGACTGAGCGGCAGCGGCTTGCGTTCGCTATTGACGTATTGCCAGAGAAACACTGCCCAGAAGGTTGGCAGCCCGACGATGCCGGGCCAGGCCATGCTGGCCCAGAACATTTTGCAGCTGCTGCCCTGAGCCGCCATCTCGAGGCTGGCAGCGGCCAGCCACCAGAAGCTGGCCATATGCAGCAGAAAGAAACTTTCGCGGCCGGGAAAGCCCCGCTGGCGCGTAACCCAATGGGCGAGCATCAACACGCCCATGCATACCAGAACGGTAAACACCACCGGCATGCTCAACGCCCAACCTGAGTTACTGCAAAGGCTCATGACGCTACACCTACCGCCCAAGTGCTCACGCCCGAACCGGGGAGCCCTCTGCGGGATACTTCAAGGAAAGTGGTGAACCGGCGCAGCCAGAAAGGCCCAATGCCAGCGCTAAAGCGAACGCGCAACAATACGCCAAGTGGGGCGATAAACTAAAGATCTTCTGCGTAACGACGTAGATCGCTGGGTGCGCGGAGCCCCCAAGCAAACGCTGTCCGCTTGTGTAGGGTGTGCTGCGCACACCGTTACGCCAATTACGACTTCTGCGCGCGCAACAAACTCAACGCCATGCCCACCAGCAACGCCACACCAACCAACAGCACGGCCCACAACCCATAACGCTGCCAATCAACGCTGGAGGCCGGCGCTGTGGTCGCGGCCGTAGCGGCAACCGCCAGCGGCTCCCCGGCCCTGGCCACGCCCAGCTTGGCCAGACGCTTGTCGTCATACCCCGGAATCAACGTGGTCAGCGGCAAGGCATTGGCCTTGCCATTGGCATTGCCCAGTGCCAGCACATAAGGCGGCGTGCCGCGAGCCAGAAACACCAATTGCGTGGCGCGTAACCCGACTTTCACCGTTGGCGCCCCTTTGCCCAACCCACCGCCGCGCGGATCGACCTGCAAGCGCAGGTGCTGCACCCACTGCCCCGGCAATTGCAGTTCGTCATGCACCACATCCTTGCCGTTCTCTGGCAGGCGATACAGCAGGCCACGCGCCAACGGCTGCCATTTTTCCTTGCTGTCACGCCGCGTGCTGACGCTGACCGGCGCCAAGGTGTTGGCCTGAGCCAACTCCACGCGCAGCAGTTCCAGCGGCAGCGGCACCGGCAGATCCAGGCTGTATTCGCCATCTTTCACCTGCGTGGTGGGCAAGGCGTCGGACCAGGATAACGGCGCCGGCACACTGCTCTGCGAGGTGCTGAACAGTTCGGCACTGACCAGCACCGGCGCTTTTTGCGGCGCCAGCCACAGCAGGCGCAAATACCGCGCGCGCTGCCCGGGCAAGGTGGTGTCGCGTTGCTCCAGGCGTTCATCGGCAAAGGCCAGCCGGGCGATCTGGCCGTCGTCCCAGCGCGTCCAGGTTTGCAGGTCGTCACTGGCTTCGATGGAGAAACGCTGAAAGCCGTCCTGCTCGGCGGTCCAGTCCAGGCTGAGCTTGTTCAGCGGCGCATCGAGGGCGCTGGCATCGAGCAACCAGCCGCGCAGCACCTGCTGTTTATCCGTCGACGTCACGGCCTCGGGGCCAACCTGCACAATGGTGCCGGTGGTGGTGCGTTCAACCCGCACACTCGGCGCGCCGGCCGGAGCGTCGACGGCGCTGTACAGCGGGAACCACTTCACCGCCGTGGCCGTGCTGGTTTCACTTTGCTCGGCGCTGCCCAGCGTCAGGGCATACGCCTGCGCCTCGCCCTCGGCATTGAACACGCGCAGATCACGCAGATCGCCGAAGTGTGCGGCCAGGCGCAGGGCCATGGGTACTTCCAGGCGGTACCAGGGGCCCTCGCCGGACAGGGTCAGCGGCGCCTGGGTGCGGTAGTCCGTCCGCTCTTCGGCGACCGCGCCGACTGCGGAAACAGTCAGCGCCGCAGCCACCACTACGCAGCGCCACGCCGCTCGCGAAAACACACTACTCATACACTGGCCTGCTCTTTTTCAGCTTCAGACTCCGCGTGCCGAGGCGGCAGCGGTGCGAAATAACCCACGATCAACAACAGCACACCCACGCCGATAAACGACACGATGCGCTCCAGGCCGCCACGGTTGCCCAGCTCGACGAAGAACAGCTTGGCCACCACCACGGCAATCAGCGCGGCGCCCACCAGCCAGATTTCGCGGCGGCTGCGCAGGTGGCCGAAAATCATCAATGCGAGGGCGATCAGGGTCCAGACAATCGACAAGCCGGCCTGCACCAGCATCGACTCCAGCAGCAGATCCAACTGATACGGCACGCCGCCCCAGTGGTGTGCGGCACGGAACACCAGTGCGGTGAACAGGGCAAACAGCGAAGCGCCGGCCACCGCCTGCGGCAACCAACCCAGACGCTCGCCCTCGGGCAGATACGGCAAGGCCCCCTGCAGCCAGCGGCAGACACCGAACAGGGCGAACAGCATGCCCAGTTCCAGCGGGTTGATCAGCGGCACATAGGGCAGCGGCTCGGCATTGCCGTCGCTGGCAATGTTGGCCAGCCAGAACCAGCCGAGCATCAACACCGCCAACGGCAGCGCGGCAAACAACCGGTATTCGCGAGCGAAGATACGTACCGGCCACGGCCAGTCGCGCTTCGATGCCATGGCCAGCAAGTACAGGCTCGGCAATACGGCCCAACCCAGCCAACGCCAGGCGTTGTAGTGGTCCGACAGTACGTAGAGCAAATACCGCAGCTCCAGCGCCAGCACGCCGAGTATCAGCCAGCACCCCAGCACGTGCGCCGCACTCAGGGCGTTGGCCAGCAGCACTGCCGCCAGGCGCCGCAGCGACCACAGGTGCACGGCAAAGACCAGGCCCCAGCCCAGCCAGCCCAAGCGCGCGGCCGGGTGGTAGTCAACTTGCCAGGCGTACAGCAAGGCGATGCCCGCTGCCGGCACCAGCAGCGGGCACAGCAGGGCCAGCGCCTGCCAGTCTTCTCGCGCCGCGAGCCAGGCCCACAGCGCTACGCTGGCCGCCGCGACGATCAACAGAAGCGGCGCCTGCAAGCTCGGTTCGGCGAAGCGCAGCACTTCGCTGACGGCCGCCAATACCCACCAACCGGCGCCCCACACCAGCAGCAATTGCGACAGGCGGTCCAGGCTCAGCGAGCCCATGGCATCGACGTCATTGCGCGCCGCACGCATCAGGCGCCAGGCGCCGACCAGGGCGGCCAGCGCCAGGGTGGCCGGCGTCCAGAACCCGGCATGGGCCAAGGGCCGCAGTCCTTCGCTGCTGAGCGGCCCCAAAAGCAACGGGCTGGCGGCGAGGAACGCAATACCACCCAAGGCCTGCAGCAACAGGCCAAAGACAAAGCTGGCACGCTGTTGCAGGTGCAGGCTCAGCCAGACGATCAGCAGGCCACTGCCTGCCCACACCGCGCTGGCGGTTTGCCAGGGCAGCACAAACAGCACCGCCAGGTTGATAAACACCAGGCCAATCAGCAGCACCAGCGACAGCCCGCGCATCAAGCGCGCATCGCTGCGCACCTGGCTGTCACGGGCGGCCACCAGCATGCCGCCGATCAGCGCCAGGCCAATCAAGGAGGCCACCACCAGCCCACGCCAGCCGGCGCTGAACACGCCGCTGTCATCGCCCGTGGCACCGCGCAGTTGCAGCAGGAATAACGCACCGCCCACCAACTGCACGCCGAAGGCGGTAAACAGGAAGCTGCGCGAATGGATGCGCAGGCCGACAAACAAGGTCGCCAAGCCCGCCAGCGCCCAGCAAATGGCCGTGGCCTCGGCTTGCAAATTGAGCGGCGCGAGCAGGTACAGGAAGCTCAGCCCCAACACGGCCAACACCGGCAGGCCCCTACGCTCCCAATCCCTGGCTTGCTCGGGCGTGGCCTTGCGCAGTTGGTAGTGGCTGAACAGCAAAGCCAGGCCGAGCATCAACGCACCCAGCCAGGAACCGTCGAGCAGCGTTTGCTCGCCGCCGTGCAGGTCCAGCAGAAACGCGATTGCCGCGCCCAGTTGCAGGAGCATGGCGAAGGCGCGGGCCAGCGGCCGTTGCTGACGCAGACCCAGCCAGAAGATGCCAGCGCCCTCCACGGCCCAGGCAGCTGAGGTCCAGCGCGCATCCAGGCCCAGGGGGATGGCCAGCGAACCGAAGATCACCCCCAGCGCCATGCAGGTTTCCACCAACAGCAAGGCACGGCCCGGTGCGCGGCCGACCAGCACGCGGGCGATCAGCATATACAGCAGGCCCAAGGCCAAGGCGCTGAAGGCGGCGGCAAACTCCAGGTGCTGCACCAGCGCGAACTGCAAACCGAAACCCACAAGCGGCGGGCCGAACAGCATCGTGCCGTCGACGTAATCGCCCTGCCGACGCGACCAGCGCAGCAATGCGTCGCGGCTGTCGTCGTCCGGGCCGTCGCTCAGCTCGCGCAATTTACGCCGGGCAAACAACAGGCCGATGGCCACGTACATCAGGAAGAACACCACCAGGAAGGGTTCTGTGCTCCACAGCAGTTCCGGCGTGTAAGAGCGCATGCCCCACGCGAAGCCGATACCGAAGGTACCGACAAAACCAATCAGGTTTAGCGGGCGCCAGGCCTTGAACCAGGCAATGGCCAGAATGCCGCTGTTCAGCAGAATGAAATACGAGAACAGCGCGACATGGTTGCCGCTGCCGGTAGACGTCAGGATCGGCGCGGCAAAACCACCGAGTGCGGCGACGGCGGCCAGCGCCATGGCGTTCTGGGTGACGGCAAGAATCGCCGAGCAGATAGTGACTACCACCAACAAGCTCAATGCCAATTTCGGGTCGAGCAAGGGGTGCAGGCGGAAGGCGGCGAAGGTGGTCAGGTACAACACCGCGATACCGGTGCCCTGCAACATCAATGCGTAGTTCGGATTCTTGCGGCGCAGCCACCAGCCCAGCGCCAGCAAAGCCACGGCGCTGGCCGCTACACCGGCATAACGCACCTGAATCGGCACCACCATGCCTTCGGTGGCGTAGCGCAGCAAAAACGCCAGGCCGAGAAACAGCAGCACCACACCGATACGCAGCACGGTATTGCCGCCGAACAACCAGTTTTTTGCGGCGGCGAAACCGCGTTCGATCAGGTTGGGCTCGCGCGGAACTGGCGGCGGTGGCGGCTGGCGCGGTGGCAGCGGCTCTAAGGGCGTGCGGGTCCAGTCGTCCACCACTTGCAATGGCGTGGCGGCGACCGGCGTTGGCGGCGTGGAGAGCAAGTCGGCGGGCAGTTCGAAAACCAGGCCGGGGTCGTCCGTAGGCACGAATACCGGCTCCGGCTCAGGTTGGAGCTCGGGCTCAGGTTCTAGGCTGAAGGTCAGTTCGTCGGGCGTGGCGGCCGGCGCTTGCGCGGCGGTGGCAGGCTCGGCGGCAGGCCGAGCGCCGCTGGCTAGCTGCGCTTCCAACTGCGCCAGGCGCGCGCTGACGGCATTGGTGCCGCGCTCGAAGCGCTCGGCAAAGCCGGTGAGCTTGCTTTGCAGTTCGTCGTTGCGCAGCTGCAAATTGCGCAGTTGCAGCCATTGGCCGGCGGCAAACCCCAACAGGGCGCCGAGTAAACCGTCCGTGATCGACTCATCGAGCGAAACGCCGATAAGCAGACCCACCAGCATGAAAATCCATTGCATGCAGCGCTTCCTAGTCAGGCGAGGTGCCAGCCAATGACAGCCCGTCGCACGGCGGCGTCACATCCACCGCGTGGGCGTCCCTGTCCAGCTCACGCAGGCCGTGGCCTGCAAGAGCGAAAGTATATCCGCCCTACCGTGGCCCACCGCCACTACCAGCGCACGTTCTGCGATGAATCGGCGGATGGTTGTTCACAATTTCACCAATATCGCTATGATGCCGCCCCCCACACCGCGTAGCCCTTTCACGTCATGACAAAGCTATTGGTAGTCGGCGCCGAACTCGATCGCACCGACACCTGGATCAAATACGAACGCAGCATGTGCAGCAGCTGCGTTTCCAGTTGCTGCACCATGCCGGTGGAAGTGAAATTCGCCGACCTGCTGCGCATTGGCCTGGTGCAGGAATTCGAGCGCAGTGAACCGCCCAAGCAGATTGCCAAGCGCCTGATGAAAGAGGGCGTGGTGGAGCGCTTCAATCAGAAGTACGGCATCTACACGCTCACACGCATGGGCAACAACGATTGCCTGTACCTGGACCGTAAGACCCGCCTGTGCACGATTTATGAGCAGCGGCCGGATACGTGCCGCAATCACCCCAAGATCGGGCCGCGGCCCGGGTACTGCGCGTATAAGCCCAAGGCGGCGGCGAAGGTTTGATCGCGTAACGGCGGGCCCTCTCCCCCAGACCCTCTCCCGCGCGCGGGCGAGGGGTGACTTCTCCCCGCCGAGCACCTTTCAACCCCCTCTCCCGCTTGCGGGAGAGGGCTGGGGTGAGGGGCCCTTGATCTTTGCAGCAGGCATAAAAAAACGCCCCCGGTCTCGCGACCGGGGGCGTTTTCATTTAGCCGAAGCTAAACCAATTACTTGGCCGCTTTCTTGGCAGCGCGGGTGCGCTCGCCTTCGTCCAGGATCTTCTTGCGAAGACGGATGGATTTCGGCGTCACTTCACACAGTTCGTCGTCCTGGATGAATTCCAGAGCCTGTTCCAGGGTGAAACGAACCGGCGGAACCAGAGCGATGGTTTCGTCTTTGCCCGAAGCACGCATGTTGTCGAGCTTCTTGCCTTTGGTTGGGTTCACACCCAGGTCGTTGTCACGGCTGTTCAGACCAACGATCTGACCGTTGTAGATGTCCTGACCGTGCTCAACGAACAGCTTGCCGCGCGCTTGCAGGGTTTCGAGGGAGTAGGTCAGAGCCTTGCCGGTTTCAACCGAAACCAGTACGCCGTTCTGACGGCCAGACATGTGGCCCGACTTCATCACGTCGTAACGGTCGAAGATCGAGGTCAGGATGCCGGCGCCGTTGGTGAGGGTCAGGAACTGGTTACGGAAACCGATCAGACCACGGGCTGGAATGTTGTACTCCAGACGCACACGGCCTTTGCCATCCGGGGACATGTTGGTCAGGTCGCCTTTACGCAGACCCATTTCTTCCATGACCTTGCCCTGCGACTCTTCCGGGATGTCGATGGTGACGTTTTCGAACGGCTCGTTCTTCACGCCATCAACCACACGGATGATTACTTCAGGACGGCCAACGCCCATTTCGAAGCCTTCGCGACGCATGGTTTCGATCAGTACGGACAGGTGCAGCTCACCACGGCCCGAGACTTTGAAACGGTCGGCCGAGTCGCCTTCTTCAACGCGCAGTGCCACGTTGTACAGCAGCTCCTTGTCCAGACGCTCTTTGATGTTGCGGCTGGTTACGAACTTGCCTTCTTTACCGCAGAACGGCGAATCGTTGACCTGGAAGGTCATGGATACGGTCGGCTCATCAACGGTCAGCGGCTTCATCGCTTCGACGTTGTTGACGTCGCACAGGGTGTCGGAGATGAACAGTTGGTCCATACCGCTGATGCAGACGATGTCGCCGGCAGCGGCTTCTTCCACGTCTACACGGTGCAGACCGTGGTGACCCATGAGCTTCAGGATACGGCCGTTACGGCGCTTGCCTTCGGCATCGATGGCCACAACCGGCGTGTTCGGCTTGACGCGACCACGGGCGATACGGCCAACGCCGATAATGCCGAGGAAGCTGTTGTAGTCCAGTGCCGAGATTTGCATCTGGAACGGACCGTCGCGGTCTACGGCCGGAGGCGGAACGTTGTCGACGATGGACTGGTACAGCGGGGTCATGTCTTCAGCCATGTCGGTGTGGTCGAGACCAGCAATACCGTTCAGAGCGGAGGCGTAGACAACTTTGAAGTCCAGCTGTTCTTCGGTGGCACCGAGGTTGTCGAACAGATCGAAGATCTGGTCCAGAACCCAGTCCGGACGCGCGCCTGGACGGTCAACCTTGTTGATGACCACGATTGGGCGCAGGCCGGCTTCGAAGGCTTTCTTGGTTACGAAGCGGGTTTGCGGCATCGGGCCGTCCTGGGCGTCGACCAGCAGCAGAACCGAGTCCACCATCGACATTACGCGCTCAACTTCGCCGCCGAAGTCGGCGTGGCCGGGGGTGTCGACGATGTTGATGTGGTAGCCGTTCCAGTTGATCGCGGTGTTCTTCGCGAGAATGGTAATGCCGCGCTCTTTTTCCTGGTCGTTGGAGTCCATCACGCGCTCGTCGTTGAGCTCGTTGCGCTCCAGGGTGCCGGACTGACGCAGGAGTTTATCAACCAGGGTGGTCTTACCATGGTCAACGTGGGCGATGATGGCGATGTTGCGTAGATTTTCGATCACTTTTGCATCTCGATCAGAGGATTCGGTTCGCCGCTAAGTCTAGGCGGCCAGTATGAAGAATGAGTGGCTCAACAGCCCCGTCGGTCGGGGGGGCGGTGGCGGATACTGCCGCCATTCAGCCCCGGCGTTTTATGCCGGACGATAAACGCGCACATTGGCATGCCCCTCGCTGAGCAAGTGGTGGGCATGCAGGCGGCTCATCACGCCTTTGTCGCAATACAAAAGGTACTGACGGGTGGGGTCCAGTTCCTTGTAGCGACTGTTGAGCGCGAAGAACGGCAACGCTCTTACTTCGATGCCGTCCAACTCCAGCGGCAGATCTTCCTGGGCATCCGGGTGACGGATATCCAGCACGATCTGCCCAGGCAAGGCTTCACTCAATTCCTCAACCTGGATGTCTTGGCTTAACTCGTCGATCACCCGGTCGATCGGCACGGAACGGGCGC
This sequence comes from Pseudomonas turukhanskensis, assembly GCF_027922365.1. Lineage (GTDB taxonomy): Bacteria > Pseudomonadota > Gammaproteobacteria > Pseudomonadales > Pseudomonadaceae > Aquipseudomonas > Aquipseudomonas turukhanskensis. The sequence continues at coordinate 45,112 of NZ_BSFN01000008.1, read as the reverse complement.
GCTCAAGGGCACGCTCGAACACGCTCATGTCGATCTGGGCTTCTTCATAGACGACGCGGTCAGGCTTGGCGCGGGTGGTCGGGTTTACCGAAATCACGCCGCAGTATTCGGGCATATGCTTTGCAAATTCGGCGGTGCCGATGTGCTCAGCCATATTGATGATGTCTTGCTTGTGGCTGACGATCAGTGGGCGCATCACCAGTTTGTCGGTGGCGCGGTCGATCACCGACAGATTCGGCAAGGTCTGGCTAGACACCTGGGAAATCGCCTCGCCAGTGACCAGCGCATCGATATCCAGGCCATCGGCCACACGGGTGGCGGCGCGCAGCATCATGCGCTTGAGCACGACGCCCATGTGCGCGTTGTCCACCTTGCCGAGAATTTCGCCCAGCACTTCTTCAAACGGCACGCTGACGAACAGCACGCGGTGCGAGCTGCCGTACTGGCTCCACAAGTAGTGGGCCACTTCCATCACGCCCAGCTCGTGGGCACGGCCGCCCAGATTAAAGAAGCAGAAATGGCTGATCAGCCCGCGACGGATCATCTGGTACGCCGCCACGGTGGAGTCGAAACCGCCGGACATCAGCACCAACGTCTGCTCGATGGCGCCCAGCGGATAACCGCCCAGGCCTTCGTGCTGGCTGTGGATGACATATAGAAGCTGATTGCGAATTTCCATGCGCACCAGCAACTCGGGCTCTTTGAGCGAGATGCCGGCGGCGCCGCACTGACGGCGCAACTGGCTGCCGACGTAGCGCTCCACATCCATCGAGCTGAAGCTGTGTTTACCGGCACGCTTGCAGCGAACGGCGAAGACCTTGCCGGCCAACTGATCGCCAAAATGCGCTTTGCATTTTTCGACCATGTCGTCGAAGTCGCCCAGCGGGTATTCGTTCACTTCCAGAAACTGGCCAATGCCGGGGATCCGGGTCAGACGCTCTTTCAGCTCGACCAGCACTTTAGGCGCGGTGAGTTTGGTCTCGACGTCGATGTTGTCCCACACGCCGTCCACCACGAGATCTGGATCCAGGTCACGCATCACCGCGCGAATATTCTTCGCAAGCTGGCGGATGAAGCGCGTACGCACCGGCCGGCTTTTAATGGTGATCTCGGGGAAGACTTTAACGATAAGTTTCATGAAAACAGCGTGCGCGAGCCCGGCCGAAATTGAGGGGCGCGGATTATAGCGGAAATTGCTCAAGGTTTAACCAGGCAATCCTTATAAAGATCACCAGCGCACCAAAATGAACCGCACCATTTCACAAGAGATTCATTTTGGTGCATAGCGCGCTTAGCGTTTGCCATGCAGCCCCCGCTACGCCTGAGTTTCGTGCATCAAACCCACTTCGGGGCACTGGCATGCAATTTGCTCCCTTGTGAGGCAGGTTGCCCTGGCGGACTATGCCGCCCGGCTTCACCGTTTTATTTGGGGCTAAAAAATCACAACGCCCCACCATCTGGAGGACACCATGTCGAAGGCGCTTCAACTAATCAAAGAACACGACGTGAAGTGGGTTGACCTGCGCTTCACCGATACCAAAGGCAAGCAGCACCACGTGACCATGCCGGCCCGTGACGCCCTTGACGACGAATTCTTCGAAGTCGGCAAAATGTTCGACGGCTCCTCGATCCATGGCTGGAAAGGCATCGAAGCCTCCGACATGATCCTGCTGCCAGTAGACAGCACTGCCGTTCTCGACCCGTTCACCGAAGAGCCTACCCTGATCCTGGTTTGCAACATCATCGAACCATCGACCATGCAAGGCTACGACCGCGACCCGCGCTCGATCGCTGCACGCGCTGAGGAATACCTGAAGTCCACCGGTATCGGTGACACCGTATTCGTAGGCCCGGAGCCTGAGTTCTTCGTATTCGACGAAGTTAAATTCAAGTCGGACATCTCCGGCTCGATGTTCAAAATCATCTCCGAACAAGCGTCCTGGAACACCGACAGCGACTTCGAAACCGGCAACAAAGGCCACCGCCCAGGCGTCAAAGGCGGCTACTTCCCGGTTCCTCCAGTCGACCACGACCACGAAATCCGTACTGCCATGTGTAATGCCATGGAAGAAATGGGCCTGGTCATCGAAGTTCACCACCACGAAGTGGCGACTGCCGGCCAGAACGAAATCGGCGTGAAGTTCAACACCCTGGTTGCCAAGGCTGACGAAGTTCAAACCCTGAAGTACTGCGTACACAACGTGGCTGACGCCTACGGCAAAACCGCAACCTTCATGCCTAAGCCTCTGTACGGCGACAACGGCTCGGGTATGCACGTGCACATGTCCATCTCCAAAGATGGCAAGAACACCTTCTCCGGCGAAGGCTATGCCGGCCTGTCCGATACCGCTCTGTACTTCATCGGCGGCATCATCAAGCACGGTAAAGCGCTGAACGGCTTCACCAACCCGTCGACCAACTCCTACAAGCGTCTGGTCCCAGGTTTCGAAGCCCCGGTAATGCTGGCCTACTCGGCTCGTAACCGTTCCGCCTCCATCCGTATTCCGTACGTTTCCAGCCCGAAAGCTCGCCGCATCGAAGCGCGCTTCCCGGATCCGGCTGCCAACCCGTACCTGGCCTTCGCAGCACTGCTGATGGCGGGTCTGGACGGTATCCAGAACAAGATCCACCCTGGCGACGCAGCGGACAAGAACCTGTACGACCTGCCTCCAGAAGAAGGCAAGCTGATTCCGCAAGTGTGCGGCAGCCTGAAAGAAGCCCTGGAAGAGCTGGACAAGGGCCGTGCGTTCTTGACCAAAGGCGGCGTGTTCAGCGACGACTTCATCGATGCCTACATCGAGCTGAAGAGCGAAGAAGAAATCAAAGTGCGCACCTTCGTGCACCCACTGGAATACGACCTGTACTACAGCGTTTAAGTAGACAGCGCCCAAGCCAGACACGTCGCCTTCCTGGCGACGTGATTGAAAAGGCCTCCTTCGGGAGGCCTTTTTTATTTCCGGCGTCTCACGCCATGAGCGGCCATAGCGCTTGCAACCAAGGCGGGGGCTGACAGCCCGAGCCCCACTTCGCAGGTATTTCTCCTCTGTACCCTCGACAGTTGGAGCCCGGCCATGAATCCTCGTCTGATCGCTGTTGCAACGCTCACCTGCGCATGGCTTGCAGGCTGCAGCCAACCGCCTAGCAAGCTGACTATCGAATCCCAGACTCTGCTGAAAACCACCGCCTCCTGGGACGGCACCCCCTACACCACCTACCCGCGCGGCACGCCAGAACTGACGTTGATAAAACTCTATATCCCGGCGCATACGGTGCTGGATTGGCACACTCACCCGATACCCAACGCCGCCTACATGCTCTCTGGCGAGCTGACGGTCGAAACCCGCAAGCAGGGGCACAAGCGAACACTCAAAGAAGGCGACGCGCTGGCCGAAACCGTGGGCATCCTGCACCGCGGCACAACCGGCGCGCAGCCGGCAGTCTTGCTGGTTTTCTACGCCGGCGTACCGATGCTCCCGCTCTCAGAAAAACCCAAGTAAGGCCGCATATCGAAAACGAGCGCCTGGGCTAAGAAGGCGCTTTTTTATTGCCTGCAATTTTGTTCCCGCGCACAGCGATAACCGGTCAAACTTGCCAGCGCAGCGTTGCAGTGCAAGGCTTAGCACACACCCCACGGAACCCTTGCCATGCGCCTGATCGTGACCTGCCTTTTAGCAGCCCTGGCCCTACCGGCCAGCGCCGAAATCTATAAGTACACCGACGCCAACGGCAACACCGTCTTCACCAACCAGCCTCCCCAAGGCAGCAAGGCCGAGACCGTCACATTGCCGCCCGTCAACACCGTGCAATCACCGCCACCGCCTACCATGCCCGGCAGCGAGCCGGCCGGCGAGGGCGCCGCCGAACAGGTCTACAACGTGCTGGAAATCGCCGACCTGCCAGATGATGAAGCTGTACGCGCCAATAACGGCAGCTTCACCGTGGGCGTGCGCATCGAGCCCCAGCTGCGAATCGGCGATAGCTTGCAGTTGCTGCTTGATGGCCAACCCTATGGTGGCCTGACTTCCAGCGTGCAATTCCCACTCAGCGACATCGAGCGCGGTGAACACAGCCTGTCCGTACAGGCCTTCAGCGGCGACCGCTTGATCCAGCAAAGCCCCACCGTGACGTTCACCACCCAGCGCATTAGCACCAACAGCCCGGCTCGCCCGCCTATTAACCCGACGCCACCCAAACCCACCCCAAGGCCAGCCAACTAAACCATGCGATTCGTCCTGCTCTGCCTGCTGTTGCTGGGCCTCCCGGCACTGGCCGATGTGTATACCTATATCGATAGCGAAGGTAATCGGGTCTTTACCGACCAACCCAGGGGCAATGCCAAAAAAGTAGAGATAGCGCCCACCAACGGTATGGATCAGACAGCGCCGCCGACGGTGCGCGTGCCCGTACCTGCCGCCGCTCCGACCCCGGTTGCCAGCTATCAGCTACTGCGCATTCTCGTTCCGGAACCGGATGCCACCGTGCAGGAAGGCTCCTCGGGAAACCTGATCGTGACCCTGACCAGCGACCCGGCGCTGATGGAGGGCCACAACTATCGGGTTCTGCTCGATGGCGCTGTAGTCGGCACCGCCAGTCGCAGCCCGGTCATTCCACTGAACAACCTGGACCGCGGCACCCACCAACTGGCCGCCGAGATTATCGACGCCGAAGGTCGTATCCTCGAGCGCACGCCGAGCCAACCCGTGCATATCGTTCGCACGTCACTTGAGAGCAAGCGGCGCGCTAATCCGTGCAAGAAAGATGACTACGGCGTACGTCCGGAATGTCCGCTCAAGGACAAGCCGGAAGAAGAAGACGACGACATCCCTTACGTTCCCTTCGTTTGATCGCCCCACTAAAGCACCAACTTGGTGCTTTGCGACGCACCAACTTCTATGCTCTCCCTGTTTTGGTTCGCTGATGGCGGCCGACGGTGCAGCAAAACGACCCAATTTCACCGTTTGCTCAGCTACCGCGCGTCTTTTCGGGGCTTTGGTTTGCTTTTTGCATTTTCAGACCCATTCTCGGGATCCCATAGATGACCATCAACGACGCACTGCACCGCCTGCTGCTGGACAACCTGACCACTGCGACTTTGTTGCTCAACGCCGAACTGCGCCTTGAGTACATGAACCCCGCAGCGGAGATGCTTCTGGCCGTCAGCGGCCAACGCAGCCACGGCCAATTCATCAGTGAGTTGTTCACCGAATCGCCCGAAGCTCTGGCCTCATTACGTCAGGCTGTAGAGGAAGCGCACCCCTTTAACAAACGTGAAGCGGTATTGATTGCGCTGACCGGCCAGACGCTGACCGTCGATTACGCCGTGACGCCAATCCTCAACCGCGGCGCCACCCTGCTACTGCTTGAGGTTCACCCGCGTGATCGCCTGCTGCGCATCACCAAGGAAGAAGCCCAGCTATCCAAGCAGGAAACCACCAAGATGCTGGTGCGCGGCCTGGCCCATGAAATAAAGAATCCGCTTGGCGGGATTCGTGGCGCCGCCCAGCTACTGGCGCGTGAGCTTCCGGACGAGAACCTCAAGGATTACACCAACGTCATCATCGAAGAGGCCGACCGCCTGCGTAATCTGGTCGACCGTATGCTCGGCTCGAACAAGCTGCCATCCCTGGCGATGACCAACGTGCATGAAGTGCTGGAGCGAGTCAGCAGCCTGGTGGAGGCGGAGAGCCAGGGCGGCATCACCTTGGTGCGCGACTATGACCCAAGCATTCCGGACGTGTTGATCGACCGCGAACAGATGATTCAGGCGGTGCTCAATATAGTGCGCAACGCCATGCAAGCCATCAGCGGTCAGAACGAATTCCGCCAGGGCCGAATCATGTTGCGCACCCGCACCCTTCGCCAGTTCACCATTGCGCACACCCGGCATCGCCTGGTGGCCAAGGTGGAAATCATCGACAACGGCCCGGGCATTCCGGCTGAACTTCAAGAAACCATTTTCTATCCCATGGTCAGTGGTCGTCCGGACGGTACCGGACTGGGCTTGGCTATCACCCAGAACATCATCAGTCAGCATCAGGGCCTGATCGAGTGCGAGAGCCACCCAGGCCACACCGTATTTTCGATCTTCCTGCCGTTGGAACAAGGAGCTACTTCGTCATGAGCCGCAGCGAAACCGTCTGGATTGTCGACGACGATCGTTCCATCCGTTGGGTACTGGAAAAAGCCCTGCAGCAAGAAGGCATGACCACCACCAGCTTCGACAGCGCCGACGGCGTGCTCAGCCGTCTGAGCCGTCAGCAGCCGGACGTGATCATTTCCGACATCCGCATGCCCGGCGCCAGCGGCCTGGATTTGCTCGCGCGCATTCGCGAACTGTATCCGCGCCTGCCCGTGATCATCATGACCGCCCATTCGGACCTCGAAAGCGCCGTCGCTTCTTATCAGGGCGGCGCGTTCGAATACCTGCCCAAGCCGTTTGACGTGGACGAGGCGGTCTCGCTGGTCAAGCGCGCCTTCCAGCACGCTCAGGAGCAACAAGGCCTGCACGTACCGGTGGAGCAAACCCGCACGCCGGAAATCATCGGCGAAGCGCCGGCGATGCAGGAAGTGTTTCGCGCCATCGGTCGCTTGAGCCACTCCAACATCACCGTGCTTATCAACGGTGAGTCCGGCACCGGTAAAGAACTGGTTGCCCATGCCTTACATCGGCACAGCCCGCGCGCCGCCTCCCCCTTTATTGCGCTGAACATGGCCGCAATTCCGAAAGACCTGATGGAATCCGAGCTGTTCGGGCACGAAAAAGGCGCGTTCACCGGGGCGGCCAACCAGCGTCGCGGCCGTTTCGAACAAGCGGACGGCGGCACCCTGTTTCTCGATGAAATCGGCGATATGCCGGCAGACACGCAAACGCGTTTGCTGCGCGTGTTGGCAGATGGCGAGTTTTACCGCGTCGGCGGCCATACGCCGGTTAAGGTAGACGTGCGCATCATCGCCGCCACTCACCAGAACCTGGAAAACCTGGTGCAGGCGGGCAAGTTCCGTGAGGACTTGTTCCATCGCCTGAACGTAATCCGCATTCATATCCCACGGATGTCGGATCGCCGCGAAGACATTCCGACTCTGGCCCGCCACTTCCTAGCCCGCGCAGCTCAAGAGCTTGCGGTTGAGCCGAAGCTGCTGAAAACCGAGACAGAGGATTACCTGAAGAACCTGCCTTGGCCGGGCAACGTGCGTCAGCTGGAAAACACCTGCCGCTGGATCACGGTAATGGCGTCGGGCCGCGAAGTGCATATTGACGACCTGCCCCCGGAATTGCTCACGCAGCCCCAAGACAGTGCCCCGGCGACCAATTGGGAGCAGGCTTTGCGCCAATGGGCTGATCAGGCGCTCGCGCGCGGGCAGTCCAGCCTGCTTGATACGGCAGTGCCGACCTTCGAACGCATCATGATCGAAACCGCCCTCAAGCACACCGCAGGCCGTCGTCGTGACGCCGCTGTTTTGCTGGGCTGGGGTCGTAACACCTTGACTCGTAAGATAAAAGAGTTGGGCATGAAGATCGACGGCGGCGATGAAGACGAGGATGAGGGCTAAGCACTCGCCTCATCCGTCCACAAAAAAGCGAGCTCGTAGCTCGCTTTTTTGTGCCCTGCAATAAAACTGGCACACCACCTGCATAGTTTTAAGTGTAGGAACGAAACACCCCCAGTTTTCGGGGACCTTGGTACAGGCAGGCCGGGGATTCCCCTTTTTTATTCCACGCTCCTATTCAGGAGCCAGGCTGATCACCAGCCGCCACCGTCCACCCTCCGCTGCACCGCGCCACTGGGCCTGCAGCGGGCGGGCCGCGACTAGGTTCAGCAACAACCCTCCCTTACTGCGTAAAAGCCGCCAATTGACGCTTCTGCCATCCAATTGCAGCTGGCCCTGACGCGAACTCCCCTCGGCCTCAAAGCGCATCACCAGCGCACCATCGACGTGCTCGGCGAGCACTTTTGGTTCAGCATCGAACATAAGCTCCAGGCCACCGGGGATGACCACGATCTCATCGAGCAGTACGGGTGAAGGGTCCTGCAAGCGGCCAATCATCATGCCCACCAGAAAACCGAACAGGGCCAACGAAGCCACCACACGAACCAATAATTTCGGCCGCGGGTCCGGCGCTTCGGGGGTAAAATCCTCGACGCCCTCAAGTCGGAGTCGTGCATGTTTCACGTGATTCTGTTCCAACCGGAAATCCCCCCCAATACCGGCAACATTATCAGGCTCTGCGCCAATAGCGGATGCAGTCTGCACCTGATTGAGCCCATTGGCTTTGAGCTGGACGACAAACGCCTGCGCCGCGCCGGGCTGGATTACCACGAGTACGCCACGCTGACTCGCCATAGCGACCTCACCAGCTGCCTGGAGAGCCTTGGCCAGCCGAGGCTGTTCGCGTTCACTACAAAGGCATCACATCCATTTCATGAGGCAACGTTTGCCAAGGGAGATGCGCTGCTGTTTGGCCCGGAGAGCCGCGGGCTGCCGGCTGAGATACTGGACGCCGTTCCAGCCGAGCAGCGCCTGCGCCTGCCCATGCGCCCAGATTGTCGCAGCTTGAATCTGTCCAACACTGTCGCTGTGGCGGTGTATGAGGGCTGGCGCCAGCTGGGCTTTAGTCTGGACTAGATTTGTAGAGATAAAAAAGGCGCCTTCAGGGGCGCCTTTTTCGTTTACCGATTTCTACTCCAGGTTCAAGCCCAGCGCCTTGGCAACGCCCCGGCCATAGGCCGCATCTGCCTTGCTGAAATGCGCCAACTGACGCAGTTGAACCTCCTCGCTGACACTTTGCATGGCGCCGGCGATATTGCTGATCAGCAACGCCTGTTGCTCGGAATTCATCAAGCGGAACAATGCACCGGCCTGGCTGTAGTAATCGCTGTCGGTGCGGTGATCGTACCGGTCTGCTGCGCCTTCCAGAGCCAATGCTGGCTCGCGGTATTGCGGTGCCTGCTTCGGCGCACTGTCGTAGCTGTTGGGCTCGTAGTGCGGCGCCGCACCGCCATTGCCATCGAAACGCATGGCGCCATCGCGCTGATAGTTGTTCACCGGCGACCGGGCGGCGTTAACCGGCAGTTGCTGGTGATTGGTACCAATGCGATAGCGGTGTGCGTCCGCGTAGGCAAACACACGCCCCTGGAGCATGCGGTCGGGCGACAGACCGACACCCGGCACAACATTGCTCGGCGCGAAGGCGGCCTGCTCAACCTCGGCGAAGTAGTTCTGCGGATTACGGTTCAGTTCGATTTCGCCTACTTCCATCAGCGGGAATTCTTTCTGCGACCATGTTTTGGTCACGTCGAACGGGTTTTCGCGGTGCGCAGCGGCCTGAGCTTCGCTCATCACCTGAATGCACACTGTCCATTTTGGGAAATCGCCGCGCTCGATGGCACCAAACAGATCCCGCTGAGCGTAATCAGGATCGGTGCCGGCCAAGTGAGCAGCTGCAGTCGGCGACAGGTTTTTGATGCCCTGCTGGCTTTTGTAATGCCACTTCACCCAGTGACGCTCACCCTTGGCATTGATCAGACTAAAGGTGTGGCTGCCGAAGCCATGCATAAACCGGTAGCCGTCAGGAATGCCCCGATCGGAAAACAGGATGGTGACCTGATGGAGCGACTCGGGCGACAGCGACCAAAAGTCCCACATCATCTGCGGGCTTTTCAGATTGCTTTGCGGCAGGCGCTTTTGGGTGTGGATAAAGTCGGGAAACTTCAGCGGGTCGCGGATAAAGAACACAGGCGTGTTATTGCCGACGATGTCCCAGTTGCCCTCTTCGGTGTAAAACTTCACAGCAAAGCCGCGCGGATCGCGCTCAGTATCGGCAGAACCCCGCTCGCCACCTACGGTTGAGAAGCGCAAGAACATCGGCGTTTGCTTGCCTACGTTTTCGAACAGCTTGGCGTGGCTGAGCGCGCTGATATCGCGGGTGACGGTAAACGTACCGTATGCGCCCGAGCCCTTGGCGTGAACGCGGCGCTCTGGAATGACCTCGCGGTTGAAGTGTGCGAGCTTTTCTACCAGGTGAAAGTCGTCCAAGAGTAACGGGCCACGGGGGCCAGCGGAACGGGAATTCTGATTGTCGGCAACCGGCGCACCGCTTGCAGTCGTGAGGATAGGGGACTGGCTCATTTCTCTCTCCTGGTCATAACCAACCGGCGTCGCCCGGCGTTGCAGAAGAGATTAATGTTGGCTATCAGCTATAGATAATTCATTAAATGCAGACTATCGATAGACAAATACTTTTGGCCTAAGGAGATCTATAGCTTGTGTTTTTAAAAGCACAAAAAAACCGGGCCAAAGCCCGGTTTTTCCTTACAACCTACGACTTACTCAGCGTCTACAGCTGCGCCGCCGACCGGACGGTCAACCAGCTCAACATAAGCCATTGGAGCATTGTCGCCAGCGCGGAAACCGCACTTGAGAATACGCAGGTAACCGCCCTGACGGGTGGCGTAGCGCTTGCCCAGGTCGTTGAACAGCTTACCAACGATGGCTTTCGAACGAGTACGGTCGAAGGCCAGACGGCGGTTTGCCAAACTATCTTCTTTAGCCAAGGTGATCAGCGGCTCGGCTACGCGACGCAGTTCCTTGGCCTTAGGCAGGGTCGTTTTGATCAGCTCGTGCTCAAACAGCGACACCGCCATGTTTTGAAACATGGCCTTGCGGTGAGCGCTAGTGCGGCTCAGGTGACGACCACTCTTACGATGACGCATGGTTCAATTCCTTACCAAACTTACGTTCGGTGATTACGACGATCAGGCAGTCGCCTTGTCGTCCTTCTTAAGACTTGCCGGTGGCCAGTTGTCCAGGCGCATACCGAGAGAAAGACCACGAGAGGCCAGCACGTCCTTGATCTCAGTCAGGGACTTTTTGCCCAAGTTCGGAGTTTTCAACAGCTCTACTTCGGTGCGCTGAATCAGGTCGCCGATGTAGTAGATGTTCTCCGCCTTGAGGCAGTTGGCCGAACGAACGGTCAGTTCCAGATCATCAACCGGACGCAGCAGGATCGGATCGATCTCGTCTTCCTGCTCGATTACCACTGGCTCACTGTCACCTTTGAGGTCGACGAACGCAGCCAACTGCTGTTGCAGAATGGTTGCAGCACGACGGATAGCCTCTTCAGGATCCAGGGTACCGTTGGTTTCCAGGTCAATAACCAGCTTGTCAAGGTTAGTACGCTGCTCAACACGGGCGTTTTCAACAACGTACGCCACACGGCGCACAGGGCTGAAAGAGGAGTCCAGCTGCAAGCGACCGATGCTGCGGCTTTCGTCTTCATCACTCTGACGCGAATCAGCAGGCTCATAGCCGCGACCACGAGCCACAGTGAGCTTCATGTTCAGTGCGCCGTTAGAAGCCAGGTTGGCAATAACGTGATCACCATTGACGATCTCGACATCATGATCCAGCTGAATATCGGCAGCGGTAACAACGCCCGAGCCCTTCTTCGCCAGTGTCAGAGTCACTTCGTCACGACCGTGCAACTTAATAGCCAGACCTTTCAGGTTGAGCAGGATTTCAATTACGTCTTCCTGTACACCTTCGATGGCGCTGTACTCGTGGAGTACACCGTCAATCTCGGCCTCGACTACTGCACAGCCAGGCATTGAGGACAACAAAATGCGACGCAGCGCGTTGCCCAAAGTGTGGCCAAAACCACGCTCGAGAGGCTCGAGAGTGATTTTAGCGCGGGTCGGACTGACCACCTGCACATCGATATGGCGGGGGGTCAGGAACTCATTTACCGAAATCTGCATGGATGCACCTATTTTCTAGCCCTTACTTGGAGTAGAGCTCGACAATCAGGCTTTCGTTGATGTCAGCGGAGAGGTCACTGCGAGCTGGAACGCTTTTGAAAACGCCCGATTTCTTCTCAGTGTCAACTTCGACCCACTCAACGCGGCCACGCTGGGCACACAGCTCAAGAGCTTGAACAATGCGCAGCTGATTCTTCGATTTCTCGCGAACTGCAACCACGTCACCAGCACGAACCTGGTAGGACGGGATGTTTACAGTTTTACCGTTGATGCTGATCGCTTTATGCGAAACCAGCTGACGGGATTCAGCACGGGTAGCGCCAAAGCCCATACGGTATACAACGTTATCCAGACGGCATTCGAGCAGTTGCAGCAGGTTCTCACCAGTAGCGCCTTTCTTGCCGGCAGCTTCTTTGTAGTAACCGCTGAATTGACGCTCGAGCACGCCATAGATACGACGGACCTTCTGCTTTTCACGCAGTTGGGTACCGTAATCGGATTGGCGACCACGACGCTGACCGTGGATACCGGGGGCTGCCTCGATGTTGCACTTAGATTCCAGAGCGCGAACGCCGCTCTTCAGAAACAGGTCAGTGCCTTCACGACGGGACAGTTTGCATTTGGGACCAATGTAACGAGCCATTTTCTACTGTCTCCTGATTACACGCGACGCTTCTTCGGCGGACGGCACCCGTTATGCGGGATTGGCGTCACGTCGGTGATGCTGGCGATCTTGTAACCGCAGCCGTTCAATGCACGGACAGCGGACTCACGACCCGGACCTGGGCCCTTGACGTTCACGTCGAGGTTTTTCAGGCCGTATTCCAGCGCAGCTTGACCAGCACGTTCAGCAGCTACTTGAGCAGCAAACGGAGTGGACTTGCGTGAACCGCGGAAACCCGAACCACCAGAGGTAGCCCAGGACAGGGCGTTACCTTGACGATCGGTAATGGTCACAATGGTGTTATTGAAAGACGCGTGGATGTGGGCGATGCCATCAACCACTGTCTTTTTGACTTTTTTACGAGGACGAGCAGCAGGTTTTGCCATGACTAGATTCCTGTCGATTCGCGGGTGCGATTACTTGCGGATCGGCTTACGCGGACCCTTACGGGTACGTGCGTTGGTCTTGGTACGCTGACCGCGAACCGGAAGGCCGCGACGATGACGCAGGCCGCGATAGCAACCCAGGTCCATCAAGCGCTTGATTTTCATGTTGACTTCACGACGCAGGTCACCTTCGGTGTTTACCTTTGCCACTTCGCCACGCAGAAGTTCAATCTGCTCATCGCTCAGATCTTTGATCTTTGCCGCCGGGTTAACCCCGGTGGTTGCGCAAATTTTCTGCGCAGTTGTGCGACCAACACCGAAGATGTAGGTCAGCGAGATAACAGTATGCTTGTTATCTGGAATGTTGACGCCTGCAATACGGGCCATTCAATGAAACTCCAATTGACAGCTACCTACGCCCCGGAAGCCAAGAAAAGGGCGCAAGATATTAACGCTGTAATAACAAATAAGCAACCCGACAGCGCACTAGCTGCCGGGCTTATAGCTTTTGATCACACTCAGCCTTGGCGCTGCTTGTGACGCGGTTCTGCACTGCAGATAACTCGCACGACACCTTCACGGCGAATAATTTTGCAGTTGCGGCACAGCTTTTTCACCGATGCACGAACTTTCATCACCAACTCCTCGAACCTTATGGACACATTAACGGAGCATGCCGTTGCCGTAGCCCTTCAGGTTGGCTTTCTTCATCAGGGATTCGTACTGGTGTGAAACGAGGTGCGATTGTACTTGGGACATAAAGTCCATCACAACCACAACCACGATCAGCAACGAGGTCCCGCCAAGGTAGAACGGCACATTTGCAGCAACCACCAGGAACTGGGGCAACAAGCAAACAGCCATCATGTACAAAGCACCGAACATGGTTAAGCGAGTCAACACGCCATCGATATAGCGCGCCGATTGCTCACCAGGACGGATGCCAGGAATAAAGGCACCAGACTTCTTCAGGTTTTCCGCTACGTCTTTCGGGTTGAACATCAACGCTGTGTAGAAGAAGCAGAAGAAAACGATCCCCGCACTAAACAGCAAGATATTCAACGGCTGACCAGGAGCGATAGCCTGTGAAACATCCTGAAGCCAGCCCAAACCTGCAGACTGACCAAACCAGGCGCCCAGCGAAGCCGGGAACAACAGAAGGCTACTGGCAAAAATAGCCGGGATAACGCCGGCCATGTTCACCTTCAAAGGCAGGTGGCTAGTCTGCGCAGCGAAGACCTTGCGGCCCTGCTGACGCTTGGCGTAGTGAACAGCAATACGGCGCTGACCACGCTCAATGAACACCACAAAACCGATGATCGCTACCGCGAGAAGACCGATTGCAACCAAGGCGAAGATGTTGATATCACCCTGACGCGCAGACTCGAAAGACTGCCCAATTGCACGCGGCAAACCAGCGACAATACCTGAGAAGATCAACATCGAGATGCCGTTACCGACACCGCGCTCAGTGATCTGCTCACCCAGCCACATCATGAACATGGCACCAGCAACAAACGTGCTGACTGCCACGAAGTGAAAGCCGAAATCGCCCGAGAACGCTACACCTTGACCGGCCAGACCAACGGACATGCCGGTCGCCTGTACAAAAGCCAGAATCAAGGTGCCGTAGCGGGTGTACTGGCTGATCTTGCGACGGCCAGATTCACCTTCCTTCTTCAACTGCTCCAACTGCGGGCTGACAGCGGTCATGAGCTGCATGATGATCGACGCCGAAATGTACGGCATGATCCCCAGTGCAAAAATACTCATACGCTCCAGCGCGCCGCCGGAAAACATGTTGAACAAGCTAAGAATGGTCCCCTCGTTCTGCCGAAACAGATCCGCCAACCGGTCCGGATTGATACCTGGAACTGGGATGTGAGCACCTACTCGATAGACGATGATCGCCATAAGGAGAAAGCGCAGACGAGCCCAGAGCTCGGATAACCCGCCATTGCTGAGCGCTGAGAGAGCACCTTGCTTAGCCATTTATTCCTCGAATTTGCCGCCAGCTGCTTCGATAGCCGCGCGCGCACCTTTGGTGGCCGCGATACCTTTGAGGGTTACCGCACGAGTAATCTCACCGGACAGCATTACCTTCACGCGCTGTACGTTTTGATTAATCAGGTTGGCATCCTTCAGGGACTGCAAAGTCACAACGTCGCCTTGCACTTTATTCAGCTCGGAGGTGCGAACTTCTGCACGATCCATAGCCTTAAGGGAGACGAAGCCGAACTTCGGCAGACGACGATGCAGCGGCTGTTGACCGCCTTCAAAACCCGGAGCGATGGTGCCACCGGAGCGGGAGGTCTGACCTTTGTGGCCGCGGCCACCAGTCTTACCCAAACCGCTACCGATACCACGGCCCGGACGGTGCTTCTCGCGACGGGAACCCGGCGCAGGACTCAGATCGTTCAGGTACATGTGTTAACCCTCAACTCGCAGCATGTAGTAGGCCTTGTTGATCATCCCGCGGTTAGCCGGAGTATCCAGGACTTCTACAGTGTGACCGATGCGGCGCAGACCCAAACCCTTAACGCACAGAATGTGGTTAGGGATACGGCCGGCGGTGCTCTTGATCAGCGTTACTTTTACGGTAGCCATGATCAGCGGATCTCCTCAACGCTCTTGCCGCGCTTGGCAGCAATAGAACCTGGGGATTGCATAGCTTTCAAACCTTTGAAAGTGGCGTGAACCACGTTTACCGGGTTAGTCGAGCCGTAGCACTTGGCCAACACGTTCTGCACGCCAGCAACCTCGAGGACAGCACGCATAGCGCCGCCAGCGATGATACCGGTACCTTCAGAAGCAGGCTGCATGTACACCTTGGAGGCGCCATGAGCAGACTTCATTGCGTACTGCAGAGTGGTGCCGTTCAGGTCCACTTGAATCATGTTGCGACGAGCAGCTTCCATAGCTTTCTGGATAGCGGCTGGCACTTCGCGGGATTTACCGCGACCGAAACCAACACGGCCCTTGCCATCACCTACCACGGTCAACGCGGTGAAAGTGAAGATACGGCCGCCTTTTACGGTTTTAGCTACGCGATTAACCTGAACCAGCTTCTCGATGTAGCCTTCGTCGTTGCCGTTGTCGCGGCTGTCGCGTCTTTGATCGTTATTTGCCATAACTTAGAACTCCAGCCCGCCTTCACGAGCAGCATCAGCCAGCGCCTTGACGCGGCCGTGGTACTTGAAGCCAGAACGGTCGAATGCCACCTGAGTGACGCCAGCGGCTTTCGCACGCTCAGCAACCAGTTGGCCAACTTTCGTGGCCGCGTCGATGTTGCCAGTGGCACCAGTACGCAGATCCTTGTCCAAAGTCGAAGCGCTTGCCAGGACTTTGCTGCCGTCGGCCGAGATGACCTGGGCGTAAATGTGCTGCGAAGAGCGGTACACGCAGAGACGCACGGCTTCTAGCTCGTGCATTTTCAGGCGTGCTTTGCGAGCGCGACGCAGTCGAGTAACTTTTTTGTCGGTCATTTGCTATGCCCTACTTCTTCTTCGCTTCTTTACGGCGGACGACTTCGTCTGCGTAACGCACACCTTTACCTTTGTAAGGCTCTGGCGGACGGAAGTCACGGATCTCAGCGGCCACTTGACCTACCAGCTGCTTATCGATGCCCTTGATCAGGATATCGGTTTGGCTAGGAGTTTCTGCGGTAACGCCTTGTGGCAGTTCGTAATCCACCGGGTGCGAGAAGCCAAGTGCCAGGGAAAGGATTTCGCCTTTAGCCTGAGCCTTGTAACCAACACCAACCAGCTGCAGCTTGCGCTCGAAGCCTTGGCTGACGCCGATTACCATGTTGTTCACCAACGCACGGGTGGTACCGGCCATTGCACGAGTTTGTTGGTCGCCATTGCGAGCAGCGAAACGCAGCTCACCAGCTTCCTCAACAATTTCAACGGACGAATGAACGTTCAGTTCGAGAGCGCCTTTGGCACCCTTCACCGAGAGCTGTTGGCCGGCGAGTTTGATCTCGACACCAGCTGGCAGCTTAACGGGGTTTTTAGCAACGCGAGACATGCTTATCCCCCCTTAGAACACGGTGCAGAGCACTTCGCCACCGACACCGGCAGCGCGCGCAGCACGATCCGTCATCACACCTTTGTTGGTGGAGACGATGGAAACGCCGAGACCGCCACGAACTTTTGGCAGATCATCAACGGACTTGTACTGGCGCAGGCCTGGACGGCTGACGCGCTTCACTTCTTCGATGACCGGACGGCCTTCGAAATATTTCAGCTCGATGGACAGCTGCGGCTTAACATCGCTGCTGATCTGAAAACCCGCGATGTAACCTTCGTCCTTCAGGACTTTGGCTACAGCCACCTTCAACGTGGAAGACGGCATGCTTACGACGGACTTTTCAGCCATCTGGGCATTACGGATACGAGTTAGCATGTCCGCTAACGGGTCCTGCATACTCATGGGCTAGGTGCTCCTGAAACAAAAGAATTAGCCATACGGCTACTGCATGTCGCTAGAAATATGCCAGGCATATAAAAGCCAGGCTCAGGCGAGCCGAGCATTCTAGAGACTGATTAAAAATGAATCAAGCCCCAAAAGGGGCTTGATTCATTTTTGCTCACTACCAGGGCAGGCCGGTTAATGGGACTGCCCTGACATGTCGAGACTTTGACTTACCAGCTGGCTTTCACCAGACCTGGTACATCACCGCGCATTGCAGCTTCGCGCAGCTTGTTACGGCCGAGGCCGAACTTGCGGTACACGCCATGCGGACGACCGGTGATGCGGCAACGGTTACGCAGGCGCGAAGCGCTGGCGTCACGCGGTTGCTTTTGCAGGGCAATCTGCGCTTCCCAACGGGCTTCCGGGCTGGTGCTCGGATTAGCGATGGTAGCTTTCAGCTCAGCACGCTTTTTGGCGTACTTGGCAACCGTTTGCTGACGCTTCAGCTCGCGGTTTTTCATGCTTGTCTTGGCCATGTTCCTACTCCGATCAGTTGCGGAACGGGAAGTTGAAAGCGCGCAGCAGAGCGCGACCTTCATCATCCGTACGAGCAGTAGTGGTCAGGGTGATGTCCAGACCGCGCAGAGCATCGATCTTGTCGTAATCGATTTCCGGGAAAATGATCTGCTCTTTGACGCCCATGCTGTAGTTGCCACGACCGTCGAAGGACTTGGCATTCAGGCCGCGGAAGTCACGCACGCGCGGCAGGGAGATCGAAAGCAGACGATCCAGGAACTCATACATACGATCGCGACGCAGAGTAACTTTAACGCCGATCGGCCAACCTTCACGGACTTTGAAGCCAGCGATGGATTTCCGAGCGTAAGTCACAACGACTTTCTGACCGGTGATTTTTTCCAAATCCGCTACCGCGTGCTCGATGATTTTCTTATCACCGATCGCTTCGCCGAGACCCATGTTCAGGGTGATTTTGGTAACGCGCGGAACTTCCATCACGTTCGACAGCTTAAGTTCTTCCTTAAGCTTCGGAGCGATTTCTTTCCGATAAATCTCTTTTAGTCGTGCCATGGTCTTCTACCTAGCAGTGTTCAAGCATCAACCGCTTTTTGGGTCGACTTGAAGACACGAATTTTTTTGCCTTCTTCTACTTTGAAACCAACGCGATCAGCCTTGCTGGTTTCAGAGTTGAAAATGGCGACGTTAGAAGCGTGCAGAGGCGCTTCTTTCTCGACGATACCGCCTTGAACGCCCGACATCGGGTTCGGCTTGGTATGGCGCTTCACCAGGTTGATCCCACCAACGACCAAACGGTCGTCAGCGAGAACCTTGAGCACCTTGCCACGCTTACCTTTGTCTTTGCCGGCGATCACGATGATCTCGTCGTCACGACGAATCTTTTGCATGTCGGATCTCCTTACAGCACTTCAGGGGCGAGCGAGACGATCTTCATGAACTTCTCAGAGCGAAGTTCACGGGTCACGGGCCCAAAGATACGGGTGCCGATCGGCTCTTGCTTGTTGTTCAGCAGAACAGCAGCGTTGCCATCAAAGCGGATGATCGAGCCGTCTGGGCGACGAACGCCGTGACGAGTGCGGACTACAACAGCAGTCATCACTTGGCCCTTTTTCACTTTACCGCGCGGAATTGCTTCCTTGACGGTAACTTTGATGATGTCGCCGATGCCAGCATAACGACGATGCGAACCGCCCAACACCTTGATGCACATAACACGACGAGCGCCGCTGTTATCAGCTACATCGAGCATGGATTGAGTCTGAATCATATAATTTCTCCGACCCCTAGTCCTTAGACTTCCACTGCGCGTTCAACGACTTCAACCAGTGCCCAATTTTTGGTCTTGGCCATCGGACGAGTTTCACGAATAGTGACTTTGTCGCCGATGTGGCACTGGTTGGTTTCGTCGTGGGCGTGCAATTTGGTCGAACGCTTCACGTATTTACCGTAGATCGGGTGCTTAACGCGACGCTCGATCAGTACGGTGATGGTCTTGTCCATCTTGTCGCTGACGACACGGCCAGTCAGCGTACGGACAGTTTTTTCAGCTTCAGCCATGATCACTTACCTGCCTGCTGGTTAAGCACAGTCTTCACGCGAGCGATGTCGCGCTTAACTTGCGAGAGCAGGTGAGACTGCCCCAACTGGCCAGTTGCTTTCTGCATACGCAGATTGAACTGGTCGCGCAGCAGGCCGAGCAGTTGCTCGTTCAGCTGCTGTGCTGATTTTTCACGAAGTTCATTCGCTTTCATCACATCACCGTCCGTTTAACAAAGGAGGTGGCGAGCGGCAGCTTTGCAGCAGCCAGGGCGAAAGCCTCACGCGCCAGCTCTTCGGAAACGCCTTCGATCTCGTACAGGACTTTGCCTGGCTGGATCTGGGCTACCCAATATTCAACGCTACCCTTCCCTTTACCCATCCGCACTTCAAGAGGCTTTTTGGTAACAGGCTTGTCCGGGAACACGCGAATCCAGATTTTCCCGCCACGTTTTACGTGACGAGTCAGAGCACGACGAGCGGACTCAATCTGACGGGCGGTGAGACGACCGCGGGCAACAGACTTCAGCGCGAACTCGCCGAAGCTGACTTTGCTACCGCGCTGGGCCAGACCACGGTTGTGGCCTGTCATCATCTTGCGGAACTTCGTACGCTTTGGTTGCAACATTTGGCGTACCCCTTACTTAGCAGCTTTTTTACGAGGCGCTGGTGCTTGTGGTTTCAGTTCTTCTTGGCGACCACCAATTACTTCGCCTTTGAAGATCCAAACCTTCACACCGATCACACCGTAAGTGGTGTGCGCTTCGTACGTGGCATAGTCGATATCGGCACGCAGGGTGTGCAACGGCACACGACCTTCGCGATACCACTCGGTACGGGCAATTTCTGCGCCGCCCAAACGACCGCTCACTTGGATTTTGATGCCCTTGGCACCAATACGCATGGCGTTCTGTACAGCGCGCTTCATAGCGCGACGGAACATCACACGACGCTCCAGCTGCTGAGCTACGCTCTGCGCAACCAGCATACCGTCGAGTTCCGGCTTGCGGATCTCTTCGATATTGATGTGCACAGGCACACCCATTTGCTTGGTCAGGTCCTGACGCAGCTTCTCAACATCTTCACCTTTCTTCCCGATAACGATACCTGGACGAGCGGTGTGGATGGTGATGCGTGCAGTCTGAGCCGGACGATGGATGTCGATACGGCTTACGGACGCGCTTTTTAGTTTGTCTTGGAGGTATTCACGCACCTTCAGATCTGCGAACAAATAGTCCGCATAAGTCCGACCGTCGGCGTACCAGACGGAGGTGTGCTCCTTGACGATTCCCAGGCGAATGCCAATGGGATGTACTTTCTGACCCATCTCTTCGACTCCGTTACTTGTCAGCAACCTTGACAGTGATATGGCAAGACCGCTTGACGATGCGATCAGCACGGCCTTTGGCACGTGGCATGATGCGCTTCAGCGAACGCCCTTCGTTGACGAAAACGGTAGAGACTTTAAGGTCATCTACGTCAGCGCCTTCGTTGTGCTCGGCGTTGGCCACAGCCGACTCCAGCACTTTCTTCATGATTTCCGCGGCTTTCTTACTGCTAAAAGCCAGCAGGTTGAGCGCTTCGCCCACCTTCTTCCCGCGGATTTGGTCGGCGACCAAGCGGGCTTTCTGGGCGGAGATTCGAGCGCCCGACAACTTAGCGGCTACTTCCATTTCCTTACCCCTTAACGCTTGGCTTTCTTGTCAGCCACGTGCCCGCGATATGTACGGGTACCGGCGAACTCGCCCAGTTTGTGACCGACCATGTCTTCGTTCACGAGAACTGGAACATGTTGACGACCGTTATGCACAGCGATGGTCAGACCGACCATTTGTGGCAGGATCATCGAACGACGCGACCAGGTTTTCACCGGCTTGCGATCGTTCTTTTCCACCGCCACTTCGACCTTCTTCAGTAGGTGAAGATCAATAAAAGGACCTTTTTTCAGAGAACGTGGCACTGTCGTATCCCTCTATTTACTTGCGACGACGGACGATCATGTTATCGGTGCGTTTGTTACCACGAGTCTTCGCGCCCTTAGTCGGGAAGCCCCATGGAGACACCGGATGACGACCACCAGAGGTACGACCTTCACCACCACCATGTGGGTGGTCAACCGGGTTCATGGCAACACCACGAACGGTTGGGCGAACGCCACGCCAGCGTTTGGCACCAGCTTTACCCAGCGAACGCAGGCTGTGCTCGGAGTTCGAGACTTCGCCCAGGGTCGCACGGCATTCAGCCAGCACTTTACGCATTTCACCGGAACGCAGACGCAAGGTCACATATGCGCCTTCACGAGCGATCAACTGGGCCGAAGCACCAGCGGAACGAGCGATCTGAGCACCTTTACCCGGCTTCAACTCAACACCATGAATGGTGCTACCAACTGGAATGTTGCGCAGTTGCAGCGAGTTACCCGGCTTGATCGGAGCAAGAGCACCTGCGATCAATTGGTCGCCAGCACTTACGCCTTTAGGGGCGATGATGTAACGACGTTCGCCGTCTGCGTACATCAGCAGAGCGATGTGAGCAGTGCGGTTCGGGTCATATTCGATACGCTCGACAGTGGCTGGAATGCCATCTTTGTCGTTGCGACGGAAATCGACCAGACGGTAATGCTGCTTATGACCACCGCCGATGTGACGAGTGGTAATACGGCCATTGTTGTTACGACCACCAGTCTTCGACTTCTTCTCGAGCAGCGGTGCGTGAGGAGCGCCTTTGTGCAGCTCCTGGTTGACCACCTTGACCACAAAACGGCGGCCAGCGGAGGTCGGTTTGCATTTAACGATTGCCATGATGCCCCCCTTCCTTACTCAGCACTGCTGCTGAAGTCGAGATCTTGACCCGGCTGAAGGGAGATAACTGCCTTCTTCCAGTCGTTACGCTTGCCCAGGCCGCGAGCGGTGCGCTTGCTCTTACCCAAAACGTTCAGGGTAGTAACACGCTCAACTTTCACGCTGAACAGGCTTTCGACGGCCTTTTTGATTTCCAGCTTGGTTGCATCGGTAGCAACCTTGAAAACGAACTGGCCTTTTTTGTCAGCCAAAACCGTGGCTTTCTCAGAGACGTGCGGGCCAAGTAGCACTTTAAATACGCGTTCCTGGTTCATCCCAGCAGCTCCTCGAATTTCTTCACGGCCGACACAGTGATCAACACTTTGTCGTATGCGATCAGACTGACCGGATCGGAACCCTGTACGTCACGAACATCGACGTGCGGCAGGTTACGAGCAGCCAGGTACAGATTCTGATCAACAGCATCAGACACGATCAGAACATCAGTCAGACCCATGCCATTCAGCTTGTTCAGCAGAGTTTTGGTTTTCGGTGCGTCAACAGCGAAGTCTTCGACCACAACCAGACGATCACTGCGTACCAGCTCAGCAAGGATGGAGCGCAGAGCTGCGCGATACATCTTCTTGTTCAGCTTTTGGCTGTGATCCTGAGGACGAGCTGCGAAAGTGGTACCGCCGCCACGCCAGATTGGGCTACGGATAGTACCGGCACGAGCGCGGCCAGTACCCTTTTGACGCCAAGGGCGTTTACCGCCACCGGACACATCAGAACGGGTCTTTTGCTGCTTGGTACCCTGACGACCGCCAGCCATGTAGGCCACGACTGCCTGGTGCACCAGAGTCTCGTTGAATTCGCCGCCGAAGGTCAGTTCGGAAACTTCGATCGCCTGAGCGCCATTTACATTTAATTGCATGTCAGCTTCCCCTTAACCGCGAGCCTTGGCTGCCGGACGCACAACCAGGTTGCCACCGGTAGCGCCAGGAACAGCGCCCTTAACCAGCAGCAGATTGCGTTCAGCGTCGACGCGCACTACTTCGAGGGACTGCACGGTCACGCGCTCAGCGCCCATATGACCGGACATTTTTTTGCCCTTGAATACACGACCAGGAGTCTGGCACTGGCCGATAGAGCCAGGGACGCGGTGGGAGACGGAGTTACCGTGGGTGTTATCTTGACCGCGGAAGTTCCAGCGCTTGATGGTACCGGCGAAGCCTTTACCCTTGGACTGACCGGTGACATCCACCAGCTGACCTGCTTGGAAAATTTCTGCATTGATCAGATCGCCAGCCTGGTAGTCGCCTTCTTCAAGACGGAATTCCCAGACGCCGCGACCGGCAGCTACGTTTGCTTTAGCGAAGTGGCCAGCTTGAGCAGCAGTCACGCGCGAAGCACGACGCTCACCTACAGTGACTTGCACTGCACGATAGCCATCGCTTTCTTCAGTTTTAAACTGGGTGACGCGATTCGGCTCGATCTCAATGACCGTAACCGGAATGGAGACACCTTCTTCGGTGAAAATACGGGTCATACCGCATTTACGACCGACTACACCAATAGTCATGTTGTAAACCTCATGAGTGTACGGGGCTTTCACCCGCTATGGCCGCCCATTTCAGAGCGTTACACGACTAAAACCAGACGGTTTTAGCCGAGGCTGATCTGAACTTCTACGCCAGCTGCAAGATCGAGCTTCATAAGAGCGTCAACGGTTTTATCCGTCGGCTGGACGATGTCCAGAACGCGCTTGTGAGTGCGAATCTCGTACTGGTCACGCGCGTCTTTGTTGACGTGCGGGGAAACCAGAACAGTGAAACGCTCTTTGCGAGTGGGCAGAGGAATCGGACCACGCACTTGAGCACCAGTACGTTTCGCGGTTTCCACGATTTCCTGGGTGGATTGGTCAATAAGGCGATGATCAAAAGCCTTCAACCGAATCCGGATTTGTTGATTTTGCATTGTCCACAGACTCCCAGTTGCTATTCCCAACGGACGCAATACGCCCGTTAAAAGGAGGCGCAATTCTATAGATGCCCCCTACAGGTGTCAACTCAATAAAAAAACCCCCGCAAGCGGGGGTTTTTCTTAAATCAACGATTACTCGATGATTTTGGCAACAACGCCAGCACCAACGGTACGGCCGCCTTCGCGAATCGCGAAACGCAGACCGTCTTCCATGGCGATCGACTTGATCAAGGTAACAACCATCTTGATGTTGTCGCCTGGCATTACCATCTCTACGCCTTCCGGCAGTTCGCAGCTACCAGTTACGTCGGTAGTACGGAAGTAGAACTGAGGACGGTAGCCTTTGAAGAACGGCGTGTGACGACCACCTTCGTCTTTGCTCAGGATGTAAACCTCAGCTTCGAACTTGGTGTGCGGCTTAACCGAACCCGGCTTGGCCAGTACCTGACCACGCTCAACGTCTTCACGCTTAGTACCACGCAGCAGAACGCCGCAGTTCTCGCCAGCACGACCTTCGTCGAGCAGCTTGCGGAACATTTCAACGCCGGTGCAGGTAGTCTGAGTGGTGTCACGCAGACCAACGATTTCCAGAGGTTCTTGAACCTTGACGATACCGCGCTCGATACGACCGGTAACTACAGTACCGCGACCCGAGATCGAGAATACGTCTTCGATTGGCATCAGGAACGGCTTGTCGATAACGCGGACCGGCTCAGGAATGTAGCTATCCAGAGTCTCAACCAGCTTCTTAACAGCGCTGGTGCCCATTTCGTTGTCGTCTTGGCCGTTCAGAGCCATCAGAGCCGAACCGATGATGATCGGAGTGTCGTCGCCTGGGAACTCGTAAGTGCTCAGCAGGTCGCGAACTTCCATCTCAACCAATTCCAGCAGCTCAGCGTCGTCCACCATGTCAGCCTTGTTCAGGAAGACAACGATGTAAGGAACGCCTACCTGACGGGACAGCAGGATGTGCTCACGGGTTTGCGGCATCGGACCATCAGCGGCCGAGCAAACCAGAATAGCGCCGTCCATCTGAGCAGCACCGGTGATCATGTTTTTTACGTAGTCGGCGTGACCTGGGCAGTCAACGTGTGCGTAGTGACGCACGGCCGAATCGTATTCAACGTGAGCGGTGTTGATGGTGATACCACGAGCTTTTTCTTCTGGAGCGCTGTCGATCTTGTCGAAGTCAACGCGAGCCGAACCGAAAACTTCGGAGCAAACACGGGTCAGAGCAGCGGTCAGAGTGGTTTTACCGTGGTCAACGTGACCGATGGTGCCAACGTTGACGTGCGGTTTGTTACGTTCAAATTTTTCTTTAGCCACGACAATAAACTCCTTGCCTAAAGGGGCTGATATCAGCCTTGTTTTTTGATCAGAGCTTCGACGATGTTCGACGGAGCTTCGGAGTATTTGGAGAATTCCATGGAGTAGCTTGCGCGACCCTGAGACATGGAACGAACGTCGGTCGCATAACCGAACATCTCACCCAACGGCACTTCAGCGCGGATAACCTTGCCCGACACCGTATCTTCCATACCCTGGATCAGACCACGACGACGGTTCAGGTCACCCATCACGTCACCCATGTAATCTTCCGGGGTTACCACTTCAACTTTCATGATCGGCTCAAGCACAACACCGCCACCCTTCTGGGCCAGCTGCTTGGTCGCCATGGAAGCTGCGATTTTGAACGCCATCTCGTTGGAGTCGACGTCGTGGTAGGAACCGTCAAACACGGTAGCCTTCAGGCCGATCAGCGGATAGCCGGCAACAACGCCGTTCTTCATCTGCTCTTCGATACCCTTCTGGATTGCCGGGATGTATTCCTTCGGAACCACACCACCCACAACTTCGTTAACGAACTCCAGACCTTCCTGACCTTCATCAGCCGGTGCGAAGCGAATCCAGCAGTGACCGAACTGGCCACGACCGCCGGACTGGCGAACGAACTTGCCTTCGATCTCACAGCTCTTGGAGATCTTCTCGCGGTAGGAAACCTGCGGCTTACCGATGTTGGCTTCTACACCGAACTCGCGCTTCATGCGGTCGACGAGAATATCCAGGTGCAACTCACCCATACCGGAGATGATGGTCTGACCAGTCTCTTCGTCGGTCTTGACGCGGAACGACGGGTCTTCCTGAGCAAGCTTGCCCAAGGCGATACCCATCTTTTCCTGGTCATCCTTGGTCTTAGGCTCTACGGCAACCGAAATAACCGGCTCCGGGAAGTCCATGCGAACCAGAATGATCGGCTTCTCGGCCGAGCACAGGGTGTCACCGGTAGTGACGTCTTTCATGCCGATCAGAGCCGCGATGTCGCCAGCGCGTACTTCCTTGATCTCTTCGCGGGTGTTTGCGTGCATTTGCACCATACGACCCACGCGCTCTTTCTTGCCTTTAACCGAGTTGATCACGCCGTCGCCGGAGCTCAACACACCCGAGTAAACGCGAGCAAAAGTCAAAGTACCCACGAATGGGTCGGTAGCAATCTTGAACGCCAGAGCAGAGAACGGCTCGCTGTCGTCTGCGTGACGCTCCATTTCAACAGACTCGTCATCCGGGTCGGAACCCTTGATGGCAGGAATGTCGACCGGGGCCGGCAGGTAATCAACAACGGCATCGAGAACCAGGGGAACACCCTTGTTCTTGAACGAGGAACCGCAAACAGCCAGGACGATTTCGCCAGCGATAGTACGCTGACGCAAAGCGGCCTTGATTTCCTCGTTGGTGAGCTCTTCACCTTCGAGGTATTTGTTCATCAGCTCTTCGTTGGCTTCGGCGGCAGCCTCAATCATGTTGCTGCGCCATTCGTTAGCCAACTCTTGCAGCTCTGCCGGGATCGCTTCGCGACGAGGGGCCATACCCTTGTCAGCGTCGTCCCAGTAAACAGCTTCCATGGACATCAGATCGATCTGACCCTGGAAATTGTCTTCAGCACCGATAGCCAATTGGATTGGCACCGGAGTGTGACCCAGACGCTGCTTGATCTGACCAACTACGCGCAGGAAGTTTGCGCCAGCACGGTCCATCTTGTTCACGTACACGAGACGCGGAACGCCGTACTTGTTGGCTTGACGCCATACGGTTTCCGACTGCGGCTCAACGCCCGAAGTACCACAGAACACAACGACAGCGCCGTCGAGTACGCGCAGCGAGCGCTCTACTTCGATGGTGAAGTCAACGTGCCCGGGGGTGTCGATGATGTTGAAGCGGTAGCTGTCTTTGTGCTGCTTGACGGAACCAGACCAGAACGCAGTAGTAGCAGCGGAGGTAATGGTAATACCGCGCTCCTGCTCCTGAACCATCCAGTCCATGGTCGCGGCGCCATCATGCACCTCGCCCATTTTGTGGTTCACGCCGGTGTAGAAAAGCACGCGCTCGGTGGTAGTGGTTTTGCCAGCATCCACGTGCGCGACGATACCGATGTTACGGTAGCGGTTAATCGGTGTAAGACGAGCCATAAAGCCCTCGCAAAATTAGAAGCGCCGAATTTAGAAGCGGTAGTGCGAAAACGCCTTGTTGGCTTCAGCCATACGGTGCACGTCTTCACGCTTCTTAACTGCAGCACCTTTGCCTTCAGCAGCATCCAACAGCTCGCCAGCCAAGCGCAGAGCCATGGACTTCTCGCCACGTTTACGGGCGAAATCCACCAGCCAGCGCATGGCCAGGGCGTTACGACGGGACGGACGAACTTCGACCGGAACCTGGTAAGTAGCACCGCCTACACGGCGCGACTTCACTTCGACCAGCGGAGCGATGGCGTCGAGAGCTTTCTCGAAGATTTCCAGGGGATCGCTGTTCTTACGCTCTTTAACCTTTTCCAGGGCGCCATAAACGATACGCTCGGCAACGGCTTTCTTACCGCTTTCCATTACGTGGTTCATGAACTTGGCCAGGATCTGGCTACCGTATTTTGGATCGTCAAGCACTTCGCGCTTGGCTGCTACACGTCTTCTTGGCATGGATAAGCCCTCAAACGGTCTTCAGGTTAGCCCGGGAACAATAAAACCTCTGGATGACAATCCTGGGTTGAACGCCCGACCTTACTCTTATCGACTCAGAAAAATGAAAATCTATTTTGGGTGAAACGACCGATCACTCGGACGCCACACTTACTTCGGACGCTTGGTACCGTATTTCGAACGACCCTGGTTACGACCTTTAACACCGGAAGTATCCAAAGAACCGCGAACGGTGTGGTAACGAACACCTGGCAAGTCTTTTACACGACCGCCGCGGATCAGTACCACGCTGTGCTCTTGCAGGTTGTGGCCTTCACCGCCGATGTACGAGGAAACCTCGAAACCGTTGGTCAGACGCACACGGCATACTTTACGCAGTGCCGAGTTAGGTTTTTTCGGCGTGGTGGTATACACACGGGTGCATACGCCACGACGTTGCGGGCAGTTCTGCAGCGCAGGAACGTCGGATTTCTCGACGATACGCTTACGCGGCTGACGTACCAGCTGGTTGATAGTTGCCATCTACTAGCTCCACTGTTGTCTTTCGACGCTATTGTCTTACAAGAAAAACAAAATGGCAGGACAAGAGTCCCGCCAAATTTAGGGGTACAAGAGTCTAAAGAGCTTCTAACACCCCGTCAAGACAAGGCCCGGTGACGCTTACGCTTCACCGGGCCCCGACTCGATTGGCAACCCGTACTAATTACAGGTTGTTCAATGCTTCCGACAGTTGAGCTTCAGCTTCGCTGGCGCTCACTTGAACCGGCTTGCCGGCATCACGACGACGCTTGCGCTCGCTGTGATAAGCCAGACCCGTACCGGCCGGAATCAGACGACCGACCACCACGTTCTCTTTCAGGCCGCGCAGGAAGTCACGCTTGCCAGTAACCGCTGCCTCAGTGAGGACGCGGGTGGTTTCCTGGAAGGAAGCCGCGGAGATGAACGATTCGGTGGACAGCGACGCCTTGGTGATACCCAACAGAACGCGGTCGAACTTAGAGATGAACTTGTCCTCCGTGCTCAGACGCTCGTTCTCGCCCAGTACGTGAGTCAGTTCCATCTGGTCGCCCTTGATGAAGCTGGAATCGCCAGATTCGGTGATCTCAACTTTACGCAGCATCTGACGCAGGATGGTCTCGATGTGCTTATCGTTGATCTTCACGCCCTGCAGGCGGTAAACGTCCTGGATCTCGTTGACGATGTACTTGGCCAGCGCGCTCACACCCAGCAGACGCAGGATGTCGTGCGGATCGCTAGGACCGTCGGAGATAACCTCGCCGCGGTTCACTTGTTCGCCTTCGAAGACGTTCAGGTGACGCCACTTCGGAATCAGCTCTTCGTACGGATCGCTACCGTCGTTCGGGGTGATGACCAGACGGCGCTTGCCTTTGGTTTCTTTACCGAACGCGATGGTGCCGCTGACTTCAGCCAGGATCGAGGCTTCTTTCGGACGACGCGCTTCGAACAGGTCGGCAACGCGCGGCAGACCACCGGTGATGTCGCGAGTTTTCGAAGTTTCTTGCGGGATACGAGCGATAACATCACCCACGCCCACTTGCGCACCATCCGCTACACCGACCAGGGCGTTCGCTGGCAGGAAGTACTGAGCCGGTACGTCGGTACCTGGCAACAGCAAGTCTTTGCCATCTACGCCAACCATCTTCACGGCAGGACGGATGTCTTTGCCGGCAGCTGGACGGTCTTTCGGATCCAGAACTTCAATGTTGGTCAAACCAGTCAATTCGTCAGTCTGACGCTTGATGGTGATGCCTTCTTCCATGCCCACGTACGTCACGGTACCTTTCATTTCGGTAACGATCGGGTGGGTGTGCGGATCCCACTTGGCGACGATAGCGCCGGCATCCACTTTGTCGCCTTCCTTGACGGAAATAACAGCACCGTAAGGCAGCTTGTAACGCTCACGCTCACGACCGAACTCGTCGGCTACGGCCAACTCGCCGGAACGCGATACTGCAACCAGGTTGCCATCAGCACGCTCAACGTGTTTCAGGTTATGCAGGCGGATAGTGCCGCCGTTCTTGACCTGAACGCTGTCGGCAGCCGAGGTCCGGCTTGCCGCACCACCGATGTGGAACGTACGCATGGTCAGCTGGGTACCCGGCTCACCGATCGACTGAGCAGCGATAACGCCGACAGCTTCACCGATATTCACCTGGTGACCACGGGCCAGATCGCGGCCGTAGCACTTGGCGCAGATGCCATAACGGGTTTCGCAGCTGATTGGCGAACGCACAATCACTTCGTCGATGCTGTTCAGCTCGATGAATTCAACCCACTGCTCGTCCACCAGGGTGCCAGCCGGCACGATGATGTCTTCGGTACCTGGCTTGAATACGTCGCGGGCAATGACTCGACCCAGAACGCGCTCACCCAGCGGCTCAACCACGTCACCGCCTTCAATGTGCGGAGTCATCAGCAGGCCGTGTTCAGTGCCGCAGTCGATCTCGGTAACTACCAAGTCTTGCGCCACGTCTACCAGACGACGAGTCAGGTAACCGGAGTTCGCCGTTTTCAACGCGGTATCCGCGAGACCCTTACGAGCACCGTGAGTAGAGATGAAGTACTGCAGTACGCTCAGACCTTCGCGGAAGTTCGCGGTGATCGGCGTCTCGATGATCGAGCCGTCCGGCTTGGCCATCAGACCACGCATACCGGCCAACTGGCGAATCTGAGCTGCCGAACCCCGAGCACCGGAGTCAGCCATCATGTACATGGAGTTGAAGGACTCCTGGTCAACTTCTTTGCCATGACGGTCGATCACTTTCTCTTTCGAGAGGTTCGCCATCATCGCCTTCGACACTTCGTCGTTGGCCTTGGACCAGAGGTCGATCACCTTGTTGTACTTCTCGCCCTGGGTTACCAGGCCGGAGGCGTACTGGCTTTCGATTTCCTTAACTTCTTCGGTCGCTGCATCAATGATGCGAGCTTTTTCATCAGGGATGACGAAGTCATTCACGCCGATGGAAACGCCGGAGATAGTCGAGTAGGCGAAACCGGTGTACATCAGTTGGTCAGCGAAGATCACAGTGTCTTTCAAGCCAACGGTGCGGTAGCACTGGTTGATCAGCTTGGAGATCGCCTTCTTCTTCATCGGCTGGTTGACAACGTCATACGCCAGGCCTGCCGGAACAACCTGGAACAGCAAC
Organism: Pseudomonas turukhanskensis; assembly: GCF_027922365.1. Taxonomy (GTDB): domain Bacteria; phylum Pseudomonadota; class Gammaproteobacteria; order Pseudomonadales; family Pseudomonadaceae; genus Aquipseudomonas; species Aquipseudomonas turukhanskensis. The sequence continues at coordinate 13,922 of NZ_BSFN01000008.1, read as the reverse complement.
GCGCGGCCGACGGTGGTGTCGACGATGCGAGTGTTCTTGGTGATGCTGCCATCGCGGTCTTTGATGACCTCGTTGATACGCACCTTAACTTTGGCGTGCAGTGCTGCTTCGCCGGCGCGGAATACGCGGTCGACTTCCTGCAGATCGGCAAACACACGACCTTCGCCTTTGGCGTTGATCGCTTCACGGGTCATGTAATACAGACCCAGTACAACGTCCTGCGACGGAACGATGATTGGCTCACCGTTGGCTGGCGACAGAATATTGTTGGTCGACATCATCAACGCGCGCGCTTCCAACTGGGCTTCCAGTGTCAGCGGTACGTGCACGGCCATTTGGTCGCCGTCGAAGTCGGCGTTGTACGCGGCGCAGACCAGTGGGTGCAGCTGAATGGCTTTACCTTCGATCAGAACCGGTTCAAATGCCTGGATACCCAAACGGTGAAGGGTCGGTGCACGGTTGAGGAGCACGGGGTGTTCGCGAATCACTTCAGCGAGAACGTCCCAAACTTCTGGCAACTCCCGCTCAACCATTTTCTTCGCGGCTTTGATGGTGGTGGCCAGACCACGCATTTCCAACTTGCCGAAGATGAACGGTTTGAACAGCTCGAGGGCCATCTTTTTCGGCAGACCGCACTGATGCAGACGCAGAGTCGGGCCCACGGTAATAACGGAACGACCGGAGTAGTCCACGCGCTTACCGAGCAAGTTCTGACGGAAACGACCTTGCTTACCCTTGATCATGTCGGCCAAGGATTTCAGCGGACGCTTGTTCGAGCCAGTGATGGCACGACCGCGACGGCCGTTGTCGAGCAAGGCGTCAACCGCTTCCTGCAGCATGCGCTTTTCGTTGCGCACGATGATGTCCGGTGCGGACAGATCGAGCAGGCGCTTCAGACGGTTGTTACGGTTGATCACTCGACGATACAGATCGTTGAGGTCGGAAGTCGCGAAACGACCACCATCCAACGGCACCAACGGACGCAGATCTGGCGGCAGAACCGGCAGAACGGTCAGCACCATCCACTCTGGGTGGTTGCCGGAACCCTGGAAGGCTTCCATCAACTTCAGACGCTTGGACAGCTTCTTGATCTTGGTTTCGGAGTTGGTCTGCGGAATCTCTTCGCGCAGGCGGCCGATTTCGTGCTCCAGATCGATAGCGGTCAGCAGCTCGCGAACAGCCTCGGCACCCATACGGGCGTCAAAGTCGTCACCGAACTCTTCGATGGCTTCGAAATATTGCTCGTCGTTCAGCAGCTGACCTTTTTCCAGAGTGGTCATGCCTGGATCGATAACGACATAGCTCTCGAAATAGAGAACGCGTTCGATATCACGCAGGGTCATGTCCAGCAGCAGGCCGATACGGGACGGCAGCGACTTCAGGAACCAGATGTGGGCAACCGGCGAAGCCAGTTCGATGTGCGCCATGCGCTCACGACGAACCTTGGCCAGCGCAACTTCAACGCCGCACTTCTCGCAGATCACGCCGCGGTGCTTCAGGCGCTTGTACTTACCGCACAGGCACTCGTAGTCTTTTACTGGGCCAAAGATCTTGGCGCAGAACAGACCGTCACGCTCAGGTTTGAACGTACGGTAGTTGATGGTTTCCGGCTTTTTAACTTCACCGAAGGACCACGAACGGATCATCTCTGGCGAGGCCAACCCAATACGGATGGCATCGAACTCTTCGACTTGACCCTGGTTTTTCAGCAAATTCAGTAGGTCTTTCAAGGCCTTTCCTCCTGGCGGAGCAAGGAGCGGGCTCTACAGCCCCGCTCCCATTGCGCTTCGTGTTATTCGGTTTCCAGATCGATATCGATACCGAGCGAACGGATTTCTTTGATCAACACGTTGAAGGACTCGGGCATGCCCGGCTCCATGCGGTGATCACCGTCCACGATGTTTTTGTACATCTTGGTACGGCCGTTCACGTCATCCGACTTAACGGTCAGCATTTCTTGCAGGGTGTACGCGGCGCCGTATGCTTCCAACGCCCAAACTTCCATCTCCCCGAAGCGCTGACCACCGAACTGCGCCTTACCACCCAGCGGCTGCTGAGTAACCAGGCTGTAGGAACCGGTAGAACGAGCGTGCATCTTGTCGTCCACCAGGTGGTTCAGTTTCAGCATGTACATGTAGCCAACGGTCACACGACGCTCGAACTGGTTGCCGGTACGGCCATCGAACAGCTGCATCTGGCCGCTTTCTGGCAGATCCGCCAGTTTCAGCATGGCCTTGATTTCGCTTTCCTTGGCACCATCGAATACCGGAGTTGCCATCGGCACGCCGCCACGCAGGTTCTTCGCCAGGTCAAGAATCTCTTGGTCAGACAGGTCTGCCAGAGTTTCTTGACGGCCACCGATCTCGTTGTAGATCTGGTGCAGGAACTTACGCAGCTCAGCTACCTTGCGCTGCTCTTCGAGCATACGGTTGATCTTCTCGCCCAGACCTTTGGCCGCGAGGCCCAGGTGGGTTTCAAGGATCTGACCAACGTTCATACGCGAAGGTACGCCCAACGGGTTGAGAACGATGTCGACCGGGGTGCCATAGGCATCGTGCGGCATGTCTTCAACCGGCATGATCACGGAGACCACACCCTTGTTACCGTGACGACCGGCCATCTTGTCGCCCGGCTGGATGCGACGACGGATTGCCAGGTACACCTTGACGATCTTCAGCACGCCTGGAGCCAGGTCATCGCCTTGCTGCAGTTTGCGCTTCTTGTCTTCGAACTTGTCGTCCAGCAGCTGACGGCGATCAACGATGTAGGCCTGCGCTTTTTCAAGCTGCTCGTTCAGAGCATCTTCAGCCATACGCAGTTTGAACCACTGACCGCGCTCAAGGCCGTCGAGGAACTCGTCGGTGATCTCGGCGCCTTTCTTCAGGCCGGCACCGCCTTCGGCTTTCTTGCCAACCAGGGCGGAACGCAGACGTTCGAAGGTTGCACCTTCAACAATGCGGAACTCCTCGTTGAGGTCCTTGCGGATCTCGTCGAGCTGCATCTTCTCGATCGACAGCGCACGAGCGTCACGCTCAACGCCGTCACGGGTGAAGACCTGTACGTCGATAACAGTACCTTTGGTACCGGTAGGTACGCGCAGGGACGTGTCTTTAACGTCGGAAGCCTTTTCACCGAAGATCGCACGCAGCAACTTCTCTTCGGGGGTCAGTTGAGTCTCGCCTTTCGGAGTGACCTTGCCCACCAGGATGTCGCCAGCGCCAACTTCAGCACCTACGTAAACGATACCGGCCTCGTCCAGCTTGTTCAGCGCAGCTTCGCCCACGTTCGGGATGTCCGAAGTGATCTCTTCTGGCCCAAGCTTGGTGTCACGCGCCACACAGGTCAGTTCCTGAATGTGGATCGTGGTGAAGCGGTCTTCTTGAACCACACGCTCCGACAGGAGGATGGAGTCTTCGAAGTTGTAACCGTTCCAGGCCATGAACGCGATGCGCATGTTCTGACCCAGAGCCAGCTCACCCATATCGGTGGACGGACCATCAGCCAGGATGTCGCTGCGCTCAACCTTGTCACCTTTGCTCACCAGCGGACGCTGGTTGATGCAGGTGTTCTGGTTGGAGCGGGTGTATTTGGTCAGGTTGTAGATGTCGACACCGGCTTCGCCAGTTTCAACTTCGTCATCAGCAACACGAACCACGATACGGCTGGCGTCGACAGAGTCGATCACACCGCCACGACGAGCCACGACGCAAACGCCGGAGTCGCGCGCAACGTTGCGCTCCATGCCGGTACCAACCAGCGGCTTGTCCGAACGCAGAGTCGGAACAGCCTGACGCTGCATGTTCGAACCCATCAACGCACGGTTGGCGTCGTCGTGCTCGAGGAACGGAATCAGCGAAGCGGCGACGGACACAACCTGCTTCGGCGAAACGTCCATCAGCGTGACGTCTTCCGGCACCTTGACGGTGAACTCGTTCAAGTGACGAACAGCTACCAGTTCGTCGACCAGCTGACCTTTCTGGTTCATCGTTGCCGATGCCTGAGCGATCACGTGGTCTGCCTCTTCGATAGCCGAGAGGAACACGATTTCGTCAGTAACCAGAGTGTCCTTCACCACACGGTACGGGCTTTCCAGGAAGCCGTACTGGTTGGTGCGGGCATAGGCTGCTAGGGAGTTGATCAGACCGATGTTCGGACCTTCCGGCGTTTCGATCGGGCATACACGACCGTAGTGCGTCGGGTGTACGTCACGAACTTCGAAGCCAGCACGCTCACGGGTCAAACCACCTGGGCCGAGTGCAGAAACGCGGCGCTTGTGGGTGATCTCGGACAGCGGGTTGTTCTGGTCCATGAACTGCGAGAGCTGGCTGGAACCGAAGAACTCTTTCACCGCCGCAGCCACAGGCTTGGCATTGATCAGGTCTTGCGGCATCAGGCCTTCGCTTTCAGCCATAGACAGACGCTCTTTGACCGCACGCTCTACACGCACCAGGCCAACGCGGAACTGGTTCTCGGCCATCTCGCCGACACAACGTACGCGACGGTTACCCAGGTGGTCGATGTCATCGACGATGCCTTTGCCGTTACGGATGTCGACCAGGGTCTTGAGAACTTCGACGATGTCTTCCTTGCTCAACACGCCCGAACCTTCGATCTCGGTGCGACCGATACGACGGTTGAACTTCATGCGACCTACAGCGGACAGGTCGTAGCGCTCGGCGCTGAAGAACAGGTTGTTGAACAGGGTCTCGGCAGCATCCTTGGTAGGTGGCTCGCCTGGACGCATCATGCGATAGATCTCGACCAGCGCTTCCAATTGATTGGTAGTGCCGTCGATTTTCAGGGTGTCGGAGATGAACGGACCGCAGTCGATGTCGTTGGTGTACAACGTTTCGATACGTACGACCTGAGCCTTGGCGATTTTTGCCAGGATCTCGGTGTTCAGCTCGGTGTTGCATTCAGCGATGATTTCGCCGGTGGCCGGGTGCATGATGGCTTTCGCAGTAGTGCGACCGATCACGTAGTCCAGCGGCACTTCCAGGGTCTTGATCCCGGACTTGTCCAGCTGGTTGATGTGGCGCGCGGTAATACGGCGGCCTTGCTCAACGATAACCTTGCCCTTCTCGTCCTTGATGTCGAGAACAGCAATTTCGCCACGCAGACGCTGCGGTACCAGTTCCAGGCTGAGATTCTCACCCTGTACGTGGAACACGTTGGTCGCATAGAACGCATCGAGCACTTGCTCAGTGGTGTAGCCCAGCGCGCGCAACAGTACGGACGCCGGCAGTTTGCGACGACGGTCGATACGTACGAATACAGCGTCTTTCGGGTCGAACTCGAAGTCCAACCACGAACCGCGGTAAGGAATGATGCGCGCGGAGTACAGCAGCTTGCCCGAGCTGTGAGTCTTGCCACGGTCGTGGTCGAAGAACACACCTGGGGAACGGTGCAGCTGGGACACGATGACGCGCTCGGTACCGTTGATAACGAAGGTACCGTTCTCGGTCATCAGGGGGATTTCCCCCATGTAAACTTCTTGCTCTTTGATGTCCTTGATCGCTTTGTTCGACGATTCCTTATCGAAAATGATCAAACGGACTTTTACCCGCAGCGGCACGGCGAATGTCACGCCACGCAGCACGCACTCTTTCACGTCAAATGCCGGTTCGCCCAGGCGATAACCGACATATTCCAGAGCAGCATTGCCGGAATAGCTGATAATCGGGAAAACGGACTTGAAGGCCGCATGCAGGCCGATGTCGCGGAACTGATCCTTTGTAGCTCCCGCCTGCAGGAATTCGCGATACGAATCCAGCTGGATGGCCAGGAGATAAGGCACATCCATGACATCCGGCAACTTGCTAAAGTCCTTGCGGATACGTTTTTTCTCAGTATATGAGTAAGCCATCAGCGTTCCCCAGCTTGGTCACCTGCTTATTTGGCTCCTCCCGACGGGAGCAGCCAGAAAATCTTGCAAACTCTCGGTTTGCGCCACCCCTCGGGGCGGTTACTGCTTCAGCTACAGGCCAACCTCGAGGTCGGCCTATAACGGAAAAAGGCCGGTGGCAAAAGCCACCAGCCATCAGCCTTTCGCTCAACGCTTGGGCTGTAGACGCAAGGTCGTCGCTTACTTGAGCTCGACTTTGGCGCCTGCTTCTTCCAGGGCTTTCTTAGCAGCTTCAGCTTCGTCTTTCGACACGCCTTCTTTAACAACGCCAGGAGCGCTGTCAACAACGGCTTTAGCTTCTTTCAGACCCAGACCGGTCAGTTCACGAACAACCTTGATCACGTTAACTTTCTTCTCGCCAGCTTCGGTGAGGATAACGTTGAATTCGGTTTGTTCTTCAACAACAGCAGCTGGGCCAGCAGCTGGGCCAGCGGAAGCAGCTGCAGCGCTAACGCCGAACTTCTCTTCCATTGCTTTGATCAGCTCAACGATTTCCAGAACGGATTTCTCGCCGATTGCGTCGATGATTTCTTGATTAGACAGAGCCATGACTCTAATTCCTGTATTGGGGTGACAGCCTACGCGGCCATCGAAATAAACAATAAACGCGAAAGGAGATGCTCAGCCTCAGGCTGCGGCAGCTTCTTTCTGGTCGCGAAGGGCCGCCAGAGTACGAGCCAATTTGCTGGTTGCGCCCTGAATCACGCTCATCAGCTGAGAAATTGCTTCGTCACGGGTCGGCAGGCTTGCCAGTACGTCGATCTGATTAGCTGCGAGGAACTTGCCCTCGAACGCAGCTGCCTTGATCTCGAACTTATCCTGACCTTTGGCGAACTCTTTGAACAAACGGGCAGCAGCGCCAGGATGTTCGTTCGAGAATGCGACCAGGGTCGGGCCAGTGAACACGTCGTTGAGCACGTCATATTGAGTGCCGGCAACAGCGCGCTTGAGCAGGGTGTTACGTACAACACGTACGTAAACGCCAGCTTCACGAGCCTCTTTACGGAGTCCGGTCATTGCGCCTACTGTCACACCACGGGCATCAGCCACGACAGCGGACAGAGCGACTTTGGCAGCCTCGTTGACTTCAGCGACGATGGCCTTCTTGTCTTCGAGTTTAATTGCCACGGGTTAACTCCTGCTTGTTACGTTTCATCCAACCGAAGCCGGATGTCGTTTGGTGTCAGATTCCATAAGGAACCGGGAGCACCATCTGCGTAGGCTTGTGGTTTAAGACTTGCGTCGCCTACGGTCTTGGATAGCCCCCGCCAGGCAGGGACCCCAATCTTTCAACAACCGGAGCAATCGCTTGCTCCGGATGATTTGTCTTACGCGTTCAGCGAGCCCTGATCGATAACCAGACCTGGGCCCATAGTGGTGCTCAGGGTGACGCGCTTAACGTAGATACCTTTCGAGGAAGCGGGCTTGATGCGCTTGAGATCAGCGATCAGGGCTTCAACGTTTTCCTTCAGCTTGATGGCGTCGAAGCCAACTTTGCCGACGGAAGTGTGAATGATGCCGTTTTTGTCGGTGCGATAACGAACCTGACCAGCCTTGGCGTTCTTCACGGCAGTGGCTACGTCTGGGGTTACGGTACCGACTTTCGGGTTAGGCATCAGGCCACGTGGACCGAGGATCTGACCCAGCTGGCCGACAACGCGCATGGCGTCCGGGGAAGCGATAACTACGTCGTAGTTCAGCTCGCCCGCTTTCATTTCAGCAGCCAGTTCGTCCATACCAACGCGATCAGCGCCGGCAGCCAGAGCAGCTTCAGCAGCCGGACCCTGGGTGAACACGGCAACGCGTACGGTTTTACCAGTGCCGTGCGGCAGAACGGTAGCGCTACGTACGACCTGGTCGGATTTACGTGGGTCAACGCCCAGGTTCACAGCGATGTCGAACGACTCGGTGAACTTAACTTTCGACAGCTCGCCCAGCAGGGTGGCCGCTTCTTCAAAACCGTAAGACTTACCAGCGACGATTTTCTCGGCGATAGCCTTTTGGCGTTTGGTCAACTTAGCCATTACACACCCTCCACGTTGAGGCCCATGCTGCGAGCAGAACCGGCGATAGTACGCACGGCTGCATCCATATCAGCAGCGGTCAGATCAGCCTGTTTGGTTTTGGCGATCTCTTCGAGCTGAGCACGGGTAACGGTGCCAACCTTGACGCTGTTCGGACGAGCCGAACCGCTAGTCAGACCAGCAGCCTTCTTCAGCAGAACCGAAGCAGGGGTGCTTTTGGTTTCAAAAGTGAAGCTACGGTCGCTATATACAGTGATGATCACTGGAGTCGGCAGACCAGGTTCCATGCCCTGAGTCTTGGCGTTGAACGCCTTGCAGAATTCCATGATGTTCACACCATGCTGACCAAGAGCCGGACCAACGGGTGGGCTCGGGTTAGCTTGTGCAGCCTTTACTTGCAGCTTGATATAAGCCGTGATTTTCTTAGCCATTAGCTACTCCAATTCGGGTTCTAACGCCTTGCGGCTCCCCGGGTTACTTACGTGTTTATCCCAGTGACGACAAAACCCCGCAGCCTGAGGCTGCGGGGTACGGGATGCTTTGTCAGTTATGCCTTTTCGACCTGACTAAACTCCAGCTCAACCGGGGTAGAGCGACCAAAAATGGTCACAGCCACTTGAATCCGGCTTTTTTCATAGTTCACTTCTTCGACAACACCGCTGAAGTCAGCAAACGGACCGTCGATTACGCGGACCATCTCACCTGGCTCGAACAGGGTTTTCGGCTTCGGCTTGTCGCTACCATCAGCAACACGACGCAGAATTGCATCAGCCTCTTTATCAGTGATTGGTGCAGGCTTATCGGCAGTACCACCGATAAAACCCATGACGCGAGGCGTATCCTTGACCAAGTGCCAAGTGCCTTCGTTCATGTCCATCTGCACCAGAACATAACCGGGGAAGAACTTGCGTTCACTTTTGCGCTTCTGGCCATTACGCATCTCAACCACTTCTTCAGTGGGGACCAGAATCTCGCCGAACCCATCTTCCATGCCGGCCAGCTTGACGCGCTCGATCAGAGAGCGCATTACATGCTTCTCGTAACCCGAGTAAGCATGCACAACGTACCAACGCTTAGCCACGGGACACCTTTAACCAACAATCATGGAAACAAGCCAGCCTAGCAGGGAGTCAAGACCCCACAACAACAGCGCCATCACCAGCACAACCGCCACAACAATGAGCGTGGTCTGCGTGGTTTCCTGACGAGTTGGCCAAACGACTTTACGAATTTCAACCCGAGCTTCTTTAGCGAGCCCGAAAAATGCCTGCCCTTTAGCGGTTTGCAAACCCACAAATGCAGCAACAGCTGCCAGCGCCAACAAACCCAGGACACGGTACAGAATCGGCTCACCGGAGAAGAACTGATTGCCAACCACGCCAACCACCACCAAAGCAGCAACAACAAGCCACTTGAGCAGATCAAAGCGCGATTCTTTGGCTTCAGCCTTAACAGTCATTTACGAGGATCCTGTGAAAGACGTGCCAGTTTTAACTTCTTGGTAAAACTGGCAGGTCAGGAGGGAATCGAACCCCCAACCTACGGTTTTGGAGACCGTCGCTCTGCCAATTGAGCTACTGACCTAAAACAAAATCAGGCCGACCATTATGCCGGCCTGATGGGGACTTATCAACGATTACTCGATGATTTTGGCAACAACGCCAGCACCAACGGTACGGCCGCCTTCGCGAATCGCGAAACGCAGACCATCTTCCATGGCGATCGACTTGATCAAGGTAACAACCATCTTGATGTTGTCGCCTGGCATTACCATCTCTACGCCTTCCGGCAGTTCGCAGCTACCAGTTACGTCGGTAGTACGGAAGTAGAACTGAGGACGGTAGCCTTTGAAGAACGGCGTGTGACGACCACCTTCGTCTTTGCTCAGGATGTAAACCTCAGCTTCGAACTTGGTGTGCGGCTTAACCGAACCCGGCTTGGCCAGTACCTGACCACGCTCAACGTCTTCACGCTTAGTACCACGCAGCAGAACGCCGCAGTTCTCGCCAGCACGACCTTCGTCGAGCAGCTTGCGGAACATTTCAACGCCGGTGCAGGTAGTCTGAGTGGTGTCACGCAGACCAACGATTTCCAGAGGCTCTTGAACCTTGACGATACCGCGCTCGATACGACCGGTAACTACAGTACCGCGACCCGAGATCGAGAATACGTCTTCGATTGGCATCAGGAACGGCTTGTCGATAACGCGGACCGGCTCAGGAATGTAGCTATCCAGAGTCTCAACCAGCTTCTTAACAGCGCTGGTGCCCATTTCGTTGTCGTCTTGGCCGTTCAGAGCCATCAGAGCCGAACCGATGATGATCGGAGTGTCGTCGCCTGGGAACTCGTAAGTGCTCAGCAGGTCGCGAACTTCCATCTCAACCAATTCCAGCAGCTCAGCGTCGTCCACCATGTCAGCCTTGTTCAGGAAGACAACGATGTAAGGAACGCCTACCTGACGGGACAGCAGGATGTGCTCACGGGTTTGCGGCATCGGACCATCAGCGGCCGAGCAAACCAGAATAGCGCCGTCCATCTGAGCAGCACCGGTGATCATGTTTTTTACGTAGTCGGCGTGACCTGGGCAGTCAACGTGTGCGTAGTGACGCACGGCCGAATCGTATTCAACGTGAGCGGTGTTGATGGTGATACCACGAGCTTTTTCTTCTGGAGCGCTGTCGATCTTGTCGAAGTCAACGCGAGCCGAACCGAAAACTTCGGAGCAAACACGGGTCAGAGCAGCGGTCAGAGTGGTTTTACCGTGGTCAACGTGACCGATGGTGCCAACGTTGACGTGCGGTTTGTTCCGTTCAAACTTTTCTTTAGCCATCAGAGCGTCTCCCATCGATTAAGTGCGCGAACCACACGACCATTAAAACAAAGGCAGATATCTTCATATCTGCCTTCTTAATAATGGAGCTCTTGAGCGGATTCGAACCGCTGACCTCACCCTTACCAAGGGTGTGCTCTACCAACTGAGCTACAAGAGCGAACTCTTTAATACACAAACCGCAAACGTGGAGCGGGTAGCGGGAATCGAACCCGCACCATCAGCTTGGAAGGCTGAGGTTCTACCGTTGAACTATACCCGCGGAGCTTGCAGCTCACGCTAAATATGGTGGAGGGGGAAGGATTCGAACCTTCGAAACTCGCGTGTCAGATTTACAGTCTGATCCCTTTGGCCACTCGGGAACCCCTCCAAAGTGAGGCGGCATTCTCTTCGCATGCCACCCTGCTGTCAAGCAATTCCTCATAAAAAACTTGAGGTTAGCGCAATCGACAACAACTTTTCAGACTCACCCAGAGAGCAACCCTGCAAAGCGGGCGCCATTCTATTCAAACTAATTCGGCGATGCAACGCTTTCGCACGGCATTAATTGATGTTGCAAGCCATTGAAATCCCGAGCCAAGGATTGCAGCAATGCATCATCGGCGAGACGACGGCTTTCAGGGGCGATTCGCACCCAGAAATTGCGGTGCGCGCGAGGCAATTCGCGCATTTGCGGCTCATAGCCAACCTCTCGCAAACGCTGCATAACACTTTCGGCCGACTCGCTGCGTGGAAACATTCCTAGCGAAATTCCGTTCGAAAGATCCCCCTGGGTAATGATGTAACTGTCAATTTTTCTCGCCTGGAGCTCCTTCAACTGCCTCAAGGAAGCCTGACGCGACGCTAACGGCGGCAAATAAACCCAGTAATCCAACCCTGCAGGCGCATCCACGACCCTCACCTGGGATTGGATATCCAGCGTGATAAGCCGCTGCTCGACCAACTTGGCGGAATCCTCCTGATCAAAGCCGCCCAAAAACATGCATACCTCAGAGACACCAGCGGCCGCCTCTACGGGATGCTCGCGGCGACTCTGCGCGCCACCCGACTCGCTCAGCAGGCGAATATCCTGACGCACCTCCTGGTGCAAGGATAACGGCGCAATTTCTTTCACGCGCAGCGGTGCCTGCTGTTGATGCCAGACGTAATAGAAGAGATTCAGAACCAGGAGCAGAAGAAACAACCAACGCATAAAAACCTCAAGGCAACGGACATGCGATAGCCAGGCCGATAAAAATCAGATCAGGCATAACGCGTGCAGCAGGCAGAATTTCTTCCACGGACCCCGCATCCCCGCCCGTGAGAAACACTTCGAATGATTCCCCCCAGTACTCTCGCGCCAGCTCAAGCTGAGTCTGCACAAAGCCACGCAACATAAGAGAACATCCACGCTCGACCGCCTCAACGGTTGAGCGTCCCGGCGTAAGGTCGTGCAACGCCCTTTCAGCGGCGTCATCGTCGTAGCGAATTCGGCGTGTATGCGTACGCAGTTGATTACGCATAAGCGGCACACCTGGACAAATAAAGCCGCCAAGATGAGCGCCATCTGCCGCAACAAAGTCCGATGTGACCGCAGTACCAAGATCAAGCACTAGACAGGCCTTGCCTGCCAGTCGGTACGCCGCCACGATGGCCAACCAGCGGTCCAACCCCAAGCGCTGGTAATCGTCATAGCCATTGGTGACACCCTCGATGACTTCCGCCGGCCGAGCCCTGAGCGTAGTGACTGCGAATCGCTCGAACAAGAGATTTGCCAGCGCAGATGTCTCGTCATCACTGCGCACACTCACCATTCTTGCAGCGCGCAACGTCAACCCTGACACTTTATCTAGACCAACAAGCAACTCTTCAGTCGAGCCAACCACGCCCCCGCCAACAACCGCTGACTGCCGGTCTAACACCCGCCATTTGATAAAGCTATTGCCGCAGTCGAGCTCAAGAATCATCACGCAACCTCAAACTTAGCTCACCACCACTGTATTGACGCTCAACCCCATCCACCAGAAGCCGCAACGCACCCCTTGAGTCAACCCCAAGTACACGCCCCTCAATACTTTGAGCGCCGGCTGAAAGACAAACATCCTCGCCTTGCCATAGATGCGCCAACTCCCACTCCTGCTGAAACGACTGGAAACCGCCTTGCCGATGGACGCGCAGGTAGTGATCCAATTGGGCATTCAAGCCGTTTACCAAATCATTGCGATTGACCAGAACCCCAGTCTCCAAACGCATAGAGGTCCACGGCTGATCAATTGCGCCTTCGCTACGCATGTTGACGTTGATTCCAACACCGATCACTACATGACACACGTCTGCTGGATCGCCAGATAACTCCAGCAATATTCCAGCAATTTTCCGCCCGCCGACCAAGACATCGTTCGGCCATTTCAAGCCGCCTCCAACAACACCCAAGCCGCGCATCGCATTCAATACGGCTAGCCCGACCACAAGGCTAAGACCGTCTAGTTGCACCGCACCGCCTTCGACTCGCAGTAGAAGACTGTAATAGATGTTTTCGGCGAAGGGACTTACCCACTTCCGCCCACGACGACCGCGGCCCGCAGTTTGCCGCTCTGACACAACAAAAAAAGGCGGCCTGCTTCCAGCGTCTAACAACCTGAAAGCTGCGGCGTTCGTTGAGTCAGTACTTTCCAATACATTCGGCAACCAGCCGCCAGCGTTATTCTGTAGCTGGTCATGCTTCAGGAGGATGATTGGACTCTCCAGGCAGTAGCCTCGACCGCGGACTTTATGAATGCGAAGACCGTAAGCAGACTCCAGCTCCTGCAACTGCTTCCAGACTGCGGCTCGACTGACACCCAGTGCACGCCCGAGAGCCTCACCCGATTGAAATTGCCCGTCCTGTAGAAGCGCCAATAAAGTTTGCATTGCAGATCGCCCAACTGAGAGGCACGCATCATATCGATGCACTTCGTCATTGCATAGAAAGCATCTGCGCAGAAAAGAAGGTTATTAGGCGCTATAAAACACCGCAATATCGCAATACGACGCCTGATCTGCTCACGCAACTTTTCTCAGCACAAAAACAAACCCCCCACTCGCTTGCGCGAATGAGGGGTTTGGAATTTAAGCTTGACGATGACCTACTCTCACATGGGGAAACCCCACACTACCATCGGCGATGCGTCGTTTCACTACTGAG
>NZ_BSFN01000007.1 GCF_027922365.1 Pseudomonas turukhanskensis | reverse complement strand
GGCGACGATCGCATTTGATTTTGTAGGAGCCAGCTTGCTGGCGAACCCTGCAAACGCAGGTCGCGAATCACCTTTTCCAGGGTTCGCCAGCAAGCTAGCTCCTACGAAAAGCAGCCCCCTCTCCCGATTGCGGGAGAGGGTTGGGGTGAGGGGCCTTTGATCTGCTTTTGATCTTGATCTGCCCGCCCCTTGAGCGCAGGCTGAGTGGAGTCGCCGTGGAAGGGGTTGAGCGGCAGGAGCCGCGAAAGGCAAAGACGGGCCATGGATGGCCGCGTTTTGCCGGCCCCTGGAGCGGCGAAGTAGCGAGGGAAGTTTTCACGCAGTGAAAACCCAAGGTGGGGGCGAGATTTTTTGGTTTCTTTTTTATGGTGCGGCATTCCGACGACTGGAAAAAGAAACTCGCGCGTAAGACGCGAAACAAAACGCTCAGCAAAACACGGTAAAACAGAACTCCGTACGCCCAACAGCCAACAGCACCGTGCATACCATCTAACCCGCCCCTTCAACGTTTGCTTGAGTCCCTCCGCCATCGCTCCAGGGCCCGCTAGCTCACAAGCCAGATCAAGATCAAAAGATCGAGGCTGAAGCCTCTCCTACAGCGTACGGGTTGTTGTAGGAGAGGCTTCAGCCTCGATTCCTGGAAAAGGTATTGGTCCGCTTAGCCAGGAGTGAGGGGCTTTTGATTTGCCGCGTGTGTTCAGAAAGTCCCGCTGCTCAACACAACCACCACGCCACACTCCACCAACTCAACCATCGCCCCCGCCGTGTCTCCGGTGGTGCCACCCAAGCGGGCGATCATGCGCTGCCGTAGCCAGGCAAATACCACTAACCCAACCACCATCAGCACCACTGCTGCCCAGCCGAACAGCAGCATCGCCACCGCATGCAGCCCGAGCACCAATGGCAAGTACTCGCGCGGCAGGTGTTCGGCCAGTGCCTGGCCCAGCCCGCCAGCGCGTACATAGGGGGTGGTCATAAAAAGCAGCGGCAACAGCCCCCGCGCCAACCACGGCGCCAACAGCAGTACGCTGGCGTGCTGTTGTTCGATCAGCGCTACCAGCGCTGCAAACTTCAGCAGCAAAACGATTACCAGCGTCACCACAGCAATCGGCCCGCTGCGTGGGTCTTTCATGATGGTCAGGGTGCGCTCGCGGTCGCCAAAACCGCCCAGCCAGGCATCGGCGCTATCGGCCAAGCCGTCCAGGTGCAATGCCCCACTCAGCGCCACCCAAGCCGCCAGTAGCAGCGCGGCATGCAGCAGTAATGGCGTGCCGCTCAACAGTGCATCCAGGCCGTACAGCAACACGCCGATCAGTAAACCCACCAGCGGGTACCACAGCAGCGACCGCCCCAGCTCTTGTGGGCTGGGCATACCGGGCAGGCGCACGGGCAGGCTGGTGAGAAATTGCACGGCGATCAGCAGTGGGATCATTCGGCCTCCTGCAACACGCAAGGCGCCTGCACGGTCAGGTGGTGCAGGCTGGCGTGGGCGACGTCCACTTGCAGCAGCTGTTCGCGGGGCAAGCCACGGGCCTGGGCGAGCAAGAAGCGCATGACCCCGCCATGGCTGATAAGCAGCACGCGCTTGCCGTTGTGGTCGGCCACCAGCCGCTCAATGGCGCCGAGTACCCGTTGGGCAAAGGCTTGCACGGGTTCGCCGTCGGGCGGGGTAAACGCGTAGGGGTCGTTCCAGAATTGACCGAGCTCGGCTTCCTGATCGGCCATCAGGGCCAGGGCGGTCTGCCCTTCCCAGGCGCCGAAGTGCAGTTCGCGCACGTCGGGTTCGAACACCAACGGCGTGCGCCGCTCGGCGGCCAGCTCGTGGGCAAACGCGGCGCAGCGTTTGAGCGGTGAGCTGATGATCAAATCCCAGGGGCCTGCACCTTCTACCGCCGCCTGCATCTGTGCCCAGCCCTGTTCGGTCAGCGCGTCGTCGATGCTGCCGCGAAAACCGCCGGCCAGTTCGGTGGCGCCGTGACGTAGCAGGCTGAGTTGCACACTCATTGGTCGCGGTCTGCCACGGCGGCCTCGGCAAAGGTGGCCATCTCGCTGTGCAGCCGGCAGGCCATTTGCAGCAGGGGTACCGCCAGCGCCGCCCCACTGCCCTCGCCCAGGCGCAGGCCCAGTTGCAGCAGCGGTTTGGCTTGCAGGGCTTCCAACACGGCGTGGTGGCCGGGCTCGGCGCCTTGGTGGCCGAACAGCAGCCATGGGCGGCAATCGGCATTCAGGCGCACGGCGAGCAACGCCGCGACGGTGCAGATAAAGCCATCCACCAGCACGGTTATGCCTTCCTGCGCGCAGGCCACATAGGCGCCCACCAACGCGGCAATTTCAAAACCGCCGAGGTGTTGCAACACGGCCAGTGGGTTTTGCGCGTGGGCCCTATGCAGTTTCAACGCGGCTTCAATCACGGCGGTTTTGTGCGCCACGCCGGCAGCGTTCAGGCCGGTACCGGGGCCCACTATCAACGTCACCGGGCATTCCAGCAGGGCCGCCGCCAGGGCACTGGCCGAGGTGGTATTGCCAATGCCCATTTCGCCGCCGATATACAGCTGCGCGCCGCCGGCCTTGGCCCGCCGAACGCTGTCGCGCCCGGCTTCCAGGGCGATATACAGCTGGGTCTGGGTCATCGCCGGTCCCTGGGCGAAGTTGAAGGTGCCGGCGCCCAGGTTCAAGTGGCGCACATTGGGCAGCGGCTCCAGCGGCGTGGCAGTGCCCAGGTCGATGACTTCCAGCGCGGCATCCAGGTGGCGGGCCAATACGCTGATGGCTGCTCCGCCGCCGACGAAATTGCGCAGCATCTGCCCGGTGACTTCCTGCGGATACGCCGACACGCCCTCGGCGACCACGCCGTGGTCGCCGGCAAAGATGGCGATCCACAGTTTGTCCAGCAGCGGGCGCTCGCGGCCTTGCATGGCGGCCAGTTCGATGGCCATCTCTTCCAGCACGGCCAGCGAGCCGGCGGGTTTGGTCAGCACCTGTTGGCGCGCGGCCGCTTTGCTTCTGGCCACGGCATCCAGTGGCTGGCACGGTGCAGCCCACCAAGACAAACTCATAACGGCGCTCCTTTGAGAATCATGGGTAAGCCCGCCACGGTGAAAATCACCCGCTGGCAGCGTTCGGCCAGGGCCTGGTGCAGCCAGCCGGCTTCATCGACATAACGCCGCGTCAGCTCACCCAGCGGCACCACGCCCAGGCCGGTTTCATTGCTCACCAGCAGCAAGCGGCCGGGCAGGTGTTCCAGGCTGGCCAGGAGTGCGTCGCGCTCGGCGGCCAGGCGTTCGGGGTTGTCGAGCATCAGCAAGTTGGTCAGCCACAGGGTCAGGCAGTCCACCAATAGGCAATGTTCGGGGCCGGCGTGGGCCTGCAGCACCTCGGCCAGGCGCACGGGTTCTTCCACCAGGCCCCAGTGCGCCGGGCGGCGTTCGCGGTGCTGCACAATGCGCGCGCTCATCTCGCCATCGCGGGCCTCGGAGGTGGCGATATAGGTCACCGGCCAACCGCTTTCGGTGGCCAGGCGTTCAGCGAGGCGGCTTTTGCCGGAACGGGCGCCGCCGAGGATCAGGTCATGCATGGTGGGTTTCACTCAGGTCTGCGCACGTCGACATATTCTGGGTCCCAGCCTGCGCTGGGACGACGGTGAACGCTATAAAATCGCCGGCATGCCGAATCGTCGGACCGCAGCGAAGGCTGGGATGCAGAATTTTGCCGGAATACGGGGGCCCTCATAACCCACACAGCCCGCGCAATTTCGCCGTATCCAAATGCTGCTCTACCAAATCCGCCAACCGTTCCAGATCGCGTTCGCGAAGGGCGTGGTAGTCCACCTGCTGCACGTCCTGCAACCCGGCCCAGCGCAGCAACGCGCTACAGGCCTCGGGGCTTTCGAACAGGCCATGCAGGTAGGTGCCGAGTATCTGCCCGTCAGCGCTTTGCACGCCGTCGCAACGGCCATCGTCCAATTGCACGGCCGGCCGTTCCAGGGCCGGGCCGCTGCTCACGCCGGCATGAATTTCATAACCGCTAATGGGCGCATCTTCCAGTCGCAAGCGGCCTTGCACGTTACGCAGTTGCTTGTGTTCGGCCAGCACCGTCTCGAATTCCAGCAACCCCAAACCGGAGCTGGAACCGGCCGCACCTTCGAGCCCCAGCGGGTCGTGCAGTCGGTTGCCGAGCATTTGCAGGCCCCCGCAAATGCCGAGCACCTTGCCGCCGTAGCGCAGGTGTTTTTGCACGGCGGTTTCCCAGCCGTGTTTACGCAGCGCGGCGAGGTCGCCCCGGGTGCTTTTCGAGCCAGGCAGAATGATCAGGTCGGCCGCTGGAATGGCCTGGCCGGGGGCAACGAAGTGCAGGTCCACCTGCGGGTGCAGCCGCAGCGGATCGAAGTCGGTGTGGTTGCTGATGCGCGGCAGCACCGGCACCACCACCTTGAGCACCTGCTCGGCCTTGGTGATCTGGCGGGTGTCGATAGCGTCTTCAGCTTCCAGGTGCAAATCGGTGAGGTAGGGCAACACGCCGAGCACCGGTTTGCCGGTGCGTTGTTCCAGCCAATCGAGGCCCGGTTGCAGCAGGCTCAGGGCACCGCGAAAGCGGTTGATGACAAAGCCTTGGACCCGCGCCTGTTCGCTTTCGGAAAGCAGCTCCAGCGTGCCCACCAGGTGCGCGAACACGCCGCCGCGGTCGATATCGGCTATCAGAATCACCGGGCAATCCACCGCTTCGGCAAAGCCCATATTGGCAATGTCGCCGGCCCGCAGGTTGATCTCGGCGGGCGAACCGGCGCCCTCCACCATCACCACCTGATAGGCCTCACTCAGGCGTTGGTGCGAGGCCAACACGGCCTGCATGGCGACCTTTTTATAGTTGTGGTACTGCGCCGCTTCCATGCTGGTGACGGCGCGGCCATGGATGATGACCTGGGCGCCCGTATCGCTATTGGGTTTGAGCAGCACGGGGTTCATATCGGTATGGGCAGCCAGTCCGCAGGCTTGGGCCTGCACCGCCTGGGCGCGGCCGATCTCGCCGCCGTCGACGGTGACGGCGCTGTTGAGCGCCATATTTTGTGGCTTGAACGGCGCCACCGAAACGCCCTGGCGGTGCAGCCAGCGGCACAGCGCGGCCACCAGGGTGCTTTTGCCGGCATCGGAGGTGGTGCCCTGCACCATTAACGTTGTAGCGCCCTGCGCCAGCAAGGTTGTAGCGCCTTGCACCAACAGACTGCTCATTGCACAAACTCCATGGCCCAGGCTTGCAATACCCAGGCTAAGCGCTGCCACTGGGCCTCATTGGCCGGCAGCCCAACCCGCACACTGCTGTGCGCGGGAAACAGGCGCAGCAGAATGCCTTGGCGGGCGAAAAAATCGTGCAGCGCGGCGGCGTGCTCGCCTTGCCACCATTGGAACAGGCCGCAGCCACCCGTAGGCTGCAGGCCATGGGCAGCCATTAACGCAGCCAGGCGTTGGCTGGCCGCAAGCGCGCGCTCGCGTTGCTGCTGTTGCGCGGTGAGATCGGCAAAACAGTGCGCGGCCACCGTGCGGGTGGGGCCATTGATGGTCCAGGGACCCAGGCGTTCAGCCAGCGCTTGCAGCAGGGAGTCCACCGCCAATACGCACCCCAGACGCGCCCCAGCCAAGCCGAAAAACTTGCCGAAGGAGCGCAGCACAATCAGCCCGTCCCGCGGGGTTGCAGCGGCCAGGCTGTGTTCCGGGGTGATGTCGATAAAGGCTTCATCCACCAGCAGCCAGCCGCCCCGTGCAACCAGTTGAGAATGCCAGGCCAACAACTGCTCGCGGCTGCACAGGCGGCCGGTGGGATTGTTGGGGTTGACCACCACCAGCACATCCAGATTCGCCAGGTGTGCCTGGACCTCGGCATCGGCGATTTCCATTACGTCGTGGCCGGCCTGCCGCCAGGCGTGGGCATGCTCGCCATAGCACGGCGACAGCACCCCGACCCGGCTGTGG
The DNA here is from genome assembly GCF_027922365.1 of Pseudomonas turukhanskensis. GTDB lineage: Bacteria > Pseudomonadota > Gammaproteobacteria > Pseudomonadales > Pseudomonadaceae > Aquipseudomonas > Aquipseudomonas turukhanskensis. The sequence goes on along the minus strand of NZ_BSFN01000007.1, from coordinate 249,473 downwards.
GCGCGCAAACGCGGCAGCATCTGAATGGCCGCTTGCGAGCCGGCCACCGCCAGCAATTGAGTTACGCCGTAATAAGCACAAGCCGCCGCGTGCAGCCCATCGCCGCTTTCCGGCAACCGCGCCCAGGCGCTTACCGGAATGGCTGGCACGGCAAACGGCCAGGGGGCGATGCCGGTGGACAGGTCCAGCCATTTGCTGACGGCAATGCCGTACTCGCGCGCGGCCTCCTGCAAGCGCCCACCATGCTCCAGGCCGCCTTCGATTGGCTTAGGCAAACAGGCGCCCTCCCAGCAGCAAAATCAGCAGCCACAACAGCACCCCGCGACGCACCAGGCGCACCGAGCGCTCGATGCTGTCGGCATCGGCCGGCGCACCTTCGCCCAATGGCGGGCGGTCACGCAGGGCGCCGTGGTACATGGCTGGGCGGCCCAAGGCCACACCCAAGGCGCCGGCGCCTGCGGCCATTACCGGCCCGGCATTCGGGCTGTACCAGGTAAAGCCCTGGCGCCACCAGCAACGCAGGGCCAGACGCGTGTCGCCGAGCACGGCGTAGGTCAGCGCCACCAGGCGGGCGGGAATCAGGTTCAGCACATCGTCAATACGGGCCGCCGCCCAGCCAAAGCGTTCAAAACGTGGGTTGCGGTAGCCCCACATGGCATCCAGGGTGTTGCTCAGGCGGTAGAGCACCACGCCTGGCGCACCGAGCAGTACAAACCAGAACAGCGCAGCGAATACGGCATCGCTGCCGTTTTCCAGCACGGACTCGGTGGCGGCCAGGGCCACGCCCTCCTCGTCCAGCGCCGAGGTGTCGCGGCTGACGATATAGCCCACGCGCTCGCGGGCCTTGGCCAGGTCGCCGTCGCGCAGGGCTTGAATGATGGGTTGCGCATGTTCGGTCAGGCTTTGCATGCCGAGCGCCAGGTACAACGCGGCGATTTCCACCAGCCAACCGACATAGGGCAACAGGCTGAGGAACCAGGCCGCCAGGGTGAGCGGGAGCACCGCCAACACCCAGGCCGTGACGCCATGGCTGCGCCAACCGCGGCCAGTGTCATCTTCTGCGGCACTGTAAGGCCGGTTGAATCGCCGCTCCAGCGCGTTGGCCAGGCGGCCAAACCCCACCAGCGGGTGCCAGCGCCTGGGCTCGCCAAAGAGTGCGTCCATGGCCACGCCCGCCACGCTCAGCAAGGCGATGCTCATGGCTGCGCCTCCCAGGCATCGGTAAACAGCAGTTCGTGCAGTGGGCGCGGTGTGGCCCAGCCTTCCTGTTGCAACATCGGCGTCGGGTAAAACTCAGGCACCGGACCCAGGCACAACACCGCCACGGGTTTGGCGCCTGCCGGCAGGTGCAGCAAGTCGGCCAGCGCCTGCGGCTCGAACAGCGACACCCAGCCAACCCCCAGCCCTTCAGCGCGTGCGGCCAACCACAGGTTCTGGATGGCGCAACTCACTGAAGCCAGATCCATTTCCGGCAAGGTGCGGCGGCCGAAAACATGCGCCTCGCGTTGATCGCCAAGGGCGATCACCAGCAGCTCGGCGCACTCGCGCACGCCCTCCACTTTCAAGCGCATAAATTCGTCGGCGCGCTGGCCCAGAGCTTCGGCGGTCAGCACCCGCTCGGCTTCCACCAGGCCGTGGATGGCCTCGCGCAGGTCGGGGCGGGTAATGCGGATAAACCGCCAGGGCTGCATCAAACCGACGCTCGGCGCGTGGTGCGCCGCTTCGAGTAAACGCGCCAATACCTCGGGCGCTACCGTGCCGGCGCTGAAGTGGCGCATATCGCGGCGCTCGGCAATGGCGCGGTAGACGGCGGCGCGCTCGGCGTCGCTGTAGGCGTGTTCGTTCATGCCGGCTGGGCCGCTGCCGTTTCCAGGCTGGCGGTCGATGCGGGGGCCACGCCTGGCAGGAACAACGCTGCCGCCGCGTGCGGGTTGGACGGCATATACAGGTGGATATACGAAGCCGTCAGCCGTCCGATGCGGTACACCGCTTCGGCCGTGCGCTTGTAGGTCGGGCATACGCCACGGGCCAGCGGCGTCAACGTGCAGGCCAGTTCGGAGTAATGGTAGGTGTGGCCACGCAGACGGCCTTCGGGCAGCTCGATTTCCTGCAGCGCCAGGGCCTTGAGCTTTTTATGCATCTGCGCGCTGCCGGGCAGCAGGCCGAGCAGTTCGCCACGGGCACCGTCCTTGTCGGTCAGCGCATCGAGCAGGTACAGCATGCCGCCGCATTCGGCGTGAATCGGTTTGCCGGCTGTGTGGTGGGCGTGGATTGCCGCGCCCATGGCCTGGTTGGCCTGCAAGGGTTCCAGGTGCAACTCGGGGTAGCCGCCGGGCAGGTAAAGGCTGTCGACTTCCGGTAGTTGGCGGTCACGCAGCGGCGAAAACTCGATCAGCTCGGCGCCCAGTTCGCGCAGCAGGTCGAGGTTGGCCTGGTAAAGGAAGGCGAACGAGGTATCGCGGGCGACACCAATGCGAATGCCGGCGAGCAACGGCGGAATATGCCGCTCTTGCTCGGGCGCGGCGAAGCTGACCGGCGCCGGCAAGGTGGTATCGGCACTGGCCGCCAGGGCATCGGCGGCGGCGTCCAGGCGTGCGTCGAGGTCTTGCAGCTCTTCAGCTTGCACTAATCCCAAGTGACGACTGGGCAACTCAATGGCGGTGCTACGCGGCAATGCGCCGTACCATTTGATGCCGGCGGGCAGGCAATCGCGCAGGATTTCGCCGTGGCGAGCACTGCCGGTGCGGTTGGCGAGCACGCCGGAAAACGGCAGGTCGGCCTGATAGGTCGCCATGCCGTGGGCCATGGCGCCGAAAGTCTGGGCCATGCCGGAGCCGTCGATCAGCGCCAGTACCGGCACGCCAAAACGCCGGGCCAGGTCGGCGGCTGACGGTGTGCCGTCGAACAGCCCCATCACGCCCTCAATCAGAATCAAATCGGCATCGCCTGCGGCTTCCCAGAGCAGGCGGCGGCTTTCCGTGTCGCCGACCATCCACAAGTCCAGCTGATACACCGGCGCACCGCTGGCGCGGGCGAGAATCATCGGGTCGAGAAAGTCCGGGCCGCATTTGAATACGCGCACCTTCTTGCCTTGGCGCGTATGCAGGCGCGCCAGGGCGGCGGTGACGGTGGTTTTGCCCTGGCCGGAAGCCGGCGCGGCAATCAGCAGTGCCGGGCAGGCGTGGGACGTGCTGTCAGTCAAAACTCCACCCCGGCCTGGGCCTTCACACCGGATTTGAAGGCGTGCTTGACCATGCCCATTTCGGTGACGGTGTCGGCCGCCTCAATCAACGCCGGCGGCGCACCCCGGCCCGTGGCAACCACATGTTGCAGCTCCGGACGGCCGCCGATATCGGCGAGCACGCTGTCGAGGTCGAGGTAGTTGTGTTTGAGGGCAATGTTGAGCTCGTCGAGCACCACCAGGCCAATGCTCGGGTCGTTGAGCAGTTGCTTGGCCATGGCCCAGGCGGCCACGGCTTTGTCGATATCGCGCTGGCGGTCCTGGGTGTCCCAGGTGTAACCCTCGCCCATCACGTGGTAGCTGACTTCTTCGGGGAAGCGGCGGAAGAACTTCTCTTCGCCGGTGCTGGCGGCGCCTTTGATGAACTGCACCACGCCAACCTTCATGCCATGGCCGAGCGCGCGGGCCACCATGCCGAATGCCGAGCTGCTTTTGCCTTTGCCATTGCCGGTGTGCACCAGCAGCAGGCCGTATTCGTCCTGGGCTTGGGCGATCTTTTCATCGATCAGGGCTTTTTTGCGGGCCATGCGCGCTTTGTGGCGGGCGTCGCGCTCTGCGGATTCGCTCATTGCTACCTCAGCTCAGGTGTAACTGTGAGGCTAGCGGAAGATTAAAGACGCACGGGCGGCAGCAAGCCACTCGACGCCAAGCAAAGCCCTCCGCAATGCCATGGAACTGCGACAGGCCGGTCTCCGGGCTTATGAGCGTGGCCGGATGCGGCCAACAGAAAACCGCGCCTTCCCATGACGTATCACAGTGGCTTTGCGGGTTTTCAGCTCAATTACCGTTGCGGGGGCAGCGTTGGAATGGGTGCTCGCAGAACTGCGTAGCGCCGTCACCAATTTCCCTGTTTCACCCTTTCAAATAGGGCACCTGAAGCAAGGCTGGCAGGGTAGTGGGTTGGGGGTTGAGCGTCAAATCGGCAGAGGGCCGAAAAACTTTATAGGGGAATACCCTTAGTCTGCCCCTAGGGGGTGCCCCGATTTTCCCGCCCTGCCCCCCTCTCTAAAATTTGCCGGACTTGAAACTGCCCGGGAAATTGCCTGTGTTGGCTTACTGCACCCTGTACCTTGGAATCGTCGTCAGTCTGGCTGGCCTGGGTTTGTCCATGCCCTGGCTCGCGGGAGCTGGCGCGGCCATTAGCGCCGTTGCGGGTCTGTTTCTGCACCCTGCCAAAGCACCGGTGGCTCAATCTGTGACGGTGGTCGAAACCCCCGTCGTGCTGGACAACCAGCCCCTGCTCAATGCCGTCTTGCCCACCTGGAACGATAACCTCGGCCAGGTGCGCCAGTTGCTGGGCAGCAACGTCGGCGCGCTGTTCGAGCGCTTTGCCAGCCTCACCGACCGCCTGCAACAAACCCTTAACCGTTCCGAAAGCGTGCTGGGCAACAACGGCATCGGCGACAGCCTGCGCACCGCCAATGCGCGCCTGGACGAAGTGACCAGCGCCTTTCACGCCGCCAGCGAAAACCGCCAGCAGTTGCTCGCCACTGTTGGCCACCTCAACAGCTACGCCAGCGAATTGCAGAGCATGTCCAAGCATGTGCAGGACATCGCCAGCCAGACCAACCTGCTGGCCCTGAACGCGGCCATCGAAGCGGCCCGTGCCGGCGACTACGGCCGGGGCTTTTCGGTGGTGGCCGATGAGGTGCGCAAGCTGTCCAGCCTGTCGGCCGAAACCGGCCAGCGCATGGTGGAAAAGGTCGGCGAGATCAATAAGGCGATCCAGTCCACGGTCGGCGCAGCCGATCAGTTGTCGGCCAGCGAAGAAAACAACCTGCGTTACCTCGACCAGGTAGCCGGGCAAATCATGCAGGGGCTGTCGGCCAACCTGGATGAGCTGACCTCCAGTTCGCTGGCGTTGCAGCAGGACACACGCGTTACCCAGGGCGATATCCAGGAAATCATCGTGAGCCTGCAGTTTCAGGACCGCTCCGACCAGATGCTCGACCACCTGCAGAGCGACATGCAGCGTTTGCAAAGCGCCCTGCACGCCCAAGACCCGGTCATCAGCGACCCGCAGCGTTGGCTGACGGAGCTGCGCCGGCAGTTCACCACCGACGAAGAACGCAGTGGCCGACGCAGCACCACGCGCCGCGCTGCCCAAGACGACATCACCTTTTTCTAACGCTTTCAGCCTGCGTTACGGAGCCCCTGCCCCATGGCCAAAACCATTCTTATCGTTGATGACTCTTCGTCCATGCGCCAGCTGGTGAAGATGACCCTGACCGGCGCCGGCCACCAGGTGATCGAGGCCGTCGACGGCCGCGACGCGCTGGCCAAGCTGACCGGGCAGAAGGTCAACCTGATCATCAGCGACGTAAACATGCCCAACCTCGATGGCATTGGCCTGGTGAAGGCGCTGAAGGCGCGCCCGGAATACAAGTTCACGCCCATCGTGATGCTCACTACCGAAAGCGAGCAGAGCAAAAAGGCCGAAGGCCAGGCCGCCGGTGCGCGGGCCTGGATCGTCAAGCCGTTTCAGCCGGCGCAGTTGCTCTCGGCCGTCGACAAGCTGGTGAGTTGAGATGTTTCAACTGAGCCACCCTACCCCGGGCAACCTGGCCATGGCCGGCAGCCTGACCATTTACGAGGTCAGCCAGGCCCATCACGAACTGGCCGCCGTGCTGCACAGCGAAAGCCAGGTGAATGCCTGGCGCCTGGACCTCAGCGCCGTGGAAGAGCTGGACACCGCTGGCGTGCAGTTGCTGCTGGCCCTGCACAAGTCGCTGTTGCACTTAGGGATTGTGCTGGAAACCTTCAACCCGGCGGCCGCTGTGCGCGAGCTGCTGGAATTGCTGCGCCTTACCCACCTGCTGCCGCCCCCGGCAGCCCAGGCCTGAGGGCCCCGCCATGCTCAACGGCGAACAGTGGACCCAACTGCTGCTGGGGTTTATCGAAGAAGCGAGCGAACTGACCCAGCAGGCCGAGGAGTACCTGCTGCAACTGGACCAGTCGCCCACCGACGAGGAAGCCCTGAGCGGCCTGTTCCGCGCCATGCACACCATCAAGGGGTCGGCCGGGTTGTTCTCGTTGACGCCCTTGGTTAGCTTTACCCATCACCTGGAAAACCTGTTGATGGCCGTGCGCGATGGCGCCGGCACCTTGAGCCCGGCGCTGATTTCGGTATTGCTGCGTTGCCTGGATGAAGTGGCGTCGATGGTGGCCCTTATCGACCCGCAAACCGGCGAGTTGCCGGTGGATGAACAGCACCAGGCGCAGTTGTTGGCCACCCTGGCCGAACAGGCCCAGGGCGTGCCAGGCGTGAAACCGCTGGCGGTCGAACCGGGTGCCGAACCCGCTGCGGCCATTAGCGGCACGGGCGGCGCCTGGCATATTTCGCTGCGTTTTTCCGCCGACCTGCTGCGCAACGGTTTCGACCCGGCCGCATTCGTGCGTTACCTCGGCCGCCTCGGTGACATCAGCCATTTGGCGCTTATCGACGACACCCTGCCGGCACTGGCCGAACTGGACCCGGAAAGCTGCTACCTGGGCCTGGAAATCGATTTGCTGAGCGATGCCAGCAAAACCGAGATCGAGGATGTCTTCGAATTTATCCGCGACTTTTGCACCTTGCATATCCTGCCGCCAGACAGCGCGCTGGACGACTACCTGCAACTGATTCAGCAATTGCCGGAAAGCGATGCACGCATCGGCCAGATTCTGGTGAGCGCGGGCCTGTTGACGGAAAACGAGTTGCAAGCCGGCCTTACGGTGCAAGCCAGCAGCGAGGCCAAACCGGCGCTGGGCGAGGTGCTCGTGAGCCAGGGCGTAGTGCCCCCCAAAGCGGTGGACGCCGCGCTGGCCAAGCAGAAAGCCTCGCGGGAAAAACGCGTTAACGACGCCCCGATTCGGGTAGCCGCCCATAAGCTCGATGAGTTGATCAACCTGGTGGGCGAGCTGGTGATCAGCGCCGCCGGTGCGCAGTTGCACGCGCAAAAACATGGCAATGCGCTGTGCGTGGAAAGCACGCAAACGGTCAATCAGCACGTGGAGCAGATCCGTGAAGTGGCGCTGAAGATGCGCATGATCGAGATCGGCGACACCTTTAACCGTTTCCATCGGGTGGTGCGCGATGTCAGCCAGCAATTGGGCAAGGACATCCGCCTGGATATTCGTGGCGCCGATACCGAGCTGGATAAATCGGTGATTGATCAATTGGCCGACCCGCTCACCCACCTGGTGCGCAATGCCATCGACCACGGCATCGAAAATGCTGAACAACGCGCCGCCGCCGGCAAGCCAGCGCAAGGCTTGCTGCGCCTGAATGCCTACCACGAGTCGGGCATGATCGTGATTGAGGTCAGCGACGACGGCCATGGCCTGAACACCGCACGCATCCGCGACAAAGCCATTGCCCGCGGGTTGATCGATGCCCAGGCCAACCTCTCGGAGCACGATATTCAGCGGCTGATTTTTGCAGCCGGGTTCTCCACTGCCGAGGCAGTGTCCGACCTCTCCGGCCGTGGCGTGGGTATGGACGTGGTGCGCAGCGCCATCGACGCCCTGCGCGGCAGCATCGATATCGACTCGGTGCAGGGCCAGGGCACCACCTTCCGCATCCGCTTGCCGCTGACGCTGGCGATTATCGACGGCTTTCTGGTAAGCCTTGGCGACGAACACCTTGTGGTGCCGCTGGACCTGGTGACCGAGTGCATTGAATTGGATGCCAGCCAGTTGACCCGTTGCACCTACGGCTATATCGAGCTGCGCGGCAAGCCGTTGCCGTGCATCGATCTGGCGGCGCACTTCGGGCTGCCGCCCAGCCACACCGTGCGGCGCAATATCGTGGTGGTGAACTTCGGCCGCCAGCAGGCCGGGCTGATCGTCGACCACCTGCACGGCGAACTGCAAACCGTCATCAAGCCGCTGGGCCTGCTGTTTCAGCACCTGCAAGGCATCAGCGGCTCCACCATTCTGGGCTCGGGGCAGATTGCCCTGATTCTGGATATCGCCAACCTGTTTCACACCCTGCACCACAGCGTCGAGGCCGACTCGCGCACCAACCAACCGCGACCGGACCTCACCGGCTCCTAGGAGACCCACCATGAACGCTATCCGTAACTTGAAGATCGGCATTCGCCTGATTGCCGGCTTTACCCTGGTGGTGATTCTCACCGCTGTGGTGGGTGCCCTGGGCATCGTCAACCTGGGCAAGGTCAACGAACTTTCGGACCAGATGTACGAACGCGAGATGGGCGCCCTGAGCGCCATGCAAACCGCCAACCTCAACCTCGTGTATGCCGGCCGCCACCTGCGCAGCAGCCTGCTGGCCACCAACGCCGAGGAGCGGGACCGTACCAGCCAGCAAGTGCGTGATGCCCTCAAGACCATGCACGAGTACATCGACAAGGCGCGCGGCAGCTTTACCCGCCCCGAGTCCGTGGCGCAGCTGCAAACCCTGGATAAGGAGCTCAATGCCTACGAGCAGGGGGCGCTGAATATCCTCGAGGTGAACAAAGCCTCGGGCAAATTCCTCGACACCAGCGACGTTATCTCGCTGCTGCCGGCGCTGCGGGCACAAAGTGCTGCCGCTGACGAAACCATTGCCACCCTGGTCGAGGCGAAGAAAACCCGCGCCCAGGAAGCCAACGACACCATCACCAGCATCTACGAAACCTCGCGCACGCAAATGATCATTCTGGTGCTGATCGCTGCCGGCCTGGGCTTTGCCGTCGGCATTCTGGTCACCCGCAGCATCACCCGTCCGCTGAATAAAGCCGTGGGTGTGGCCAATAGCCTGGCCGAAGGTGACTTGAGCGTGAACATCAGCGCCGACAGCCACGACGAAACCGGCAAGCTGCTGGCCTCGATGCAACATATGACCGAACGCCTGCGCGCGGTAATGGGCGATGTGCGCAGCGCTGCCGACTCGTTGTCCTCGGCCTCCGAAGAAGTTAGCGCCACCTCGATGTCGTTGAGCCAGGCGGCAACCGAACAGGCCGCCAGCGTCGAAGAAACCACCGCCTCGGTGGAGCAGATGTCGGCTTCGATTGCACAGAACACCGAGAGCGCGCAGATCACCGACGGCATCGCCGGCAAAGCCGCCAACGACGCCGTGCAAGGCGGCCAGGCCGTGCGCGAAATGGTGCAGGCGATGAAACAGATTGCCGCCAAAATCGGCATCATCGATGACATCGCCTACCAGACCAATCTGCTCGCGTTGAACGCGGCCATTGAAGCGGCGCGTGCCGGCGATCATGGCAAAGGCTTTGCGGTGGTGGCGGCCGAAGTGCGCAAGCTGGCCGAACGCAGCCAGGTGGCGGCGCAGGAAATCGGCGGCGTGGCCAGCAACAGCGTGAGCCTGGCGGAACAGGCCGGCAAATTGCTTGATGAGATTGTGCCCAATATCCAGAAAACCTCCGACCTGGTGCAGGAAATCACCGCTGCCTCGCAAGAGCAGTCCAGCGGCGCCGGGCAAATCAATATCGCCATGGGGCAGATGAACCAGATCACCCAGCAGAACGCCTCGGCGTCTGAAGAGCTGGCCGCCACCGCCGAAGAAATGAACGCCCAGGCCAGCCAGTTGCAGGAGCTGATCGGCTACTTCCGCCTCGACGGCTACAGCGCACCAACCAGCCATAAACCGGCACCGCCACGTGGCACGGCGGGCAACGTGCGCGAGCTGCGTCGCCAGGAGCCGCGTAAACCGGGGCAGCACCTGGTGGATGAAGGCCAGTTCGTCAACTTCAACTAAGCGCGGGACGCCAGCATGCCTCACCTACAAGCCAGCGCTGCCGCCGTACCCGGCAGCGTGCAGCACCTGTCGTTCCGGGTTCGCGAGGCGCGCTATGCGCTGCCTATCGAACTGGTGCGCGAGATTATCGAATACGGCCACGTGACCACCGTGCCGATGATGCCGAGCTTTATCCATGGAGTGATCAACCTGCGCGGCAACGTGGTACCGGTGCTGGACCTGGCGGCGCGCTTCGGCATGCCGCTCTCGGTGGCCAACAAGCGCACCTGCATCGTCATTATCGAGCTGACGCTGGATGAGCAGGAACAGCGTATCGGCCTGGTGGTAGATGCGGTGGATGCCGTGCTGGATATCGACCTGGCCAGCGTGGAGCCGGCACCGCCCTTTGGCGCCGGCATCAATACTGATTTTATTGCCGGCATGGCCCGCGATGAGCGCGGTTTTACCATTGTGCTGGATGTGCGCCGGGTGCTGTCGCTGGACGATATCCGCCAGCTGAGCCTTGCCCGCCAGGCCAGTTGATGCCCACTTCCCACCTGCCAAAACTCAGCGATGCCGATTTTCGTGGCCTGCAGCAGATGATGCTGCAGGCTTCGGGCATTCGCATGGCCGAGCAAAAGCGCACGCTGATGGCCGGGCGACTGATGTGCCGGCTGCGGGCGCTGGACCTCGATAGTTACAGCGCCTATATGCAGATTCTCAACGACCCGCGCGAGCAGGAAGAACGGCGGCTGGTGATCGATTTGCTGACCACCAACGAAACCTACTTTTTCCGCGAGCCCCAGCATTTTCAGGTGCTGGGTGAATGGCTGGGGCAACAGCGCCGGCCGGTGCATATGTGGAGTGCGGCGAGCTCCTCCGGGCAGGAGGCGTTCACCATGGCGATGGTGACCGCCGAGCATGCGCGCAGCGCTGACTGGTCGATCTTCGCTAGCGACCTCAGCCGCCGTGTGCTGGAAACCGCGCGGCGCGGTGCCTACCCGATGGAACAGGCCGATAACTTTCCTCCGGGCTGGCTCAAGCGCCATTGCCAGCGCGGGGTGCAAGACAGCGAAGGGTTGTTTCGCATGAGCCAAGAACTGCGCCACCGGGTGACCTTTGCCGAGGTGAATCTAATGCGGCCGCTGCCTACGGGAGTCGGCCCGTTCGACGTGATTTTTCTGCGCAATGTGCTGATCTATTTCGCCCAGGACGAAAAACGCGCCATCACCCAGCGCCTGGTGGAACGCCTGAACCCCGGCGGCTTGCTGTTTATCGGGCACGCCGAAAGCCTGCACGGCTTCGACCTGCCGCTGCTCACCCTGCGCCCCTCCGTATTTGAACGCCAATAAGAAACATGGACTCAACCGATGCCCCATAACGCGCGGATCAAGGTATTTATCGTCGATGACTCGGCGCTGGTGCGACAGGTGCTGACCGCGTGCCTGCACAGCCACCCCACCATCGACGTGATCGGCCAGGCCGCCGACCCGCTGTTTGCCCTGGAGAAAATGCGCAAGCAATGGCCCGATGTGCTGGTGCTGGACGTGGAAATGCCGCGCATGGACGGCATCACCTTTTTGCGCAAGATCATGGCCGAGCGGCCGACGCCATCAATCATCTGCTCCACCCTTACTGAAGCCGGCGCGGCCATTACCCTCGAAGCCCTGGCGGCCGGAGCCGTGGGCGTGTTTACCAAGGCCAAACTGGGGCTCAAGGACAGCTTGCAGCAGATCTCGGGCGAACTGATTCGGCAGATCGAAATTGCCGCCCGCAGCCAGCCCCATGCCATGCCGCGCACGGCGGCGCCTGTTGTGCCCTCTTCCACGGCGCCCAAAGTCGCCGCCCCAGACACAGCGGAAAAACCGACGCTGACCACCACCGATCGCGTGGTAGCGCTCGGCACCTCGACCGGCGGCACCCAGGCCCTGGAGGTGGTGCTAAGGCAACTGCCGGCGGGCTGCCCCGGTATCGTGATCGTTCAGCATATGCCGGAGAAATTCACCGCCGCCTTCGCCCAGCGCCTGGACAGCATCTGCGCCATTGACGTGCGCGAAGCCAAGCACATGGACCGCGTGCGGCCAGGACTGGCCCTGGTAGCGCCGGGCGGCAAACATATGCAGCTCAAGCGCAGTGGCGCGCAGTATTTCGTGGAGGTAATCGATGGGCCGCCGGTAAACCGGCACAAACCCTCCGTGGACGTGCTGTTTCGCTCGGTGGCCAAACATGCCGGTCATAACGCCCTGGGCGTCATCATGACGGGCATGGGCGATGACGGTGCTCGGGGCTTGCTGACCATGCGCGAAGCCGGCGCCAGGACCATTGCGCAGGATGAGGCCAGTTGCGTGGTGTTTGGCATGCCCAAGGAGGCGCTTCGGCTGGAGGCGGCGCAGAGCACCGAGGCCCTCGGCAACCTGCCGAAAGTCATCATCCAGTACGGGCGCGCCCCGTAGGGCGAATACGCCAAAGGCGTATCCGCCGCTGAGCTCGCCGAGTGTTCCCGGATAAACGGCACCCACATTCAAGCGAACCTTCCCGCCTCCCTGCGACTCACTGCTACATAAGCAGGGCCGCGTCGAGCCTTGCCTTTGGCGTTGTCGCCGCAGGCGACAACCACGACAGGAGTCTGGCCATGCCGCATTTCGTCTGCCATCTGCCGACCTGCCCTACCCGCCGCCGCGCCTTGCCATGAGCTGCCGGCTGCTGCTCGCCGATGATCACGCGCTGATCCGCGTCGGCGTGCGCGCGATGGTCAACACGCTGCCGGGTTATGAAGTGGTGGGCGAAGCCGAGGATGGCCGGCAGACCGTGCAGATGGCCCGGCAGCTGCAGCCGGACATCATTCTGCTGGACGTATCCATGCACGGCGTCAGCGGACTGGAAGCCTTGCAGGAATTGGCCATCGCCGTGCCTGACGCGCGGGTGCTGATGCTGTCGATGCATGCCGAAGCGGAGGTGGTGTTATCCGCCTTGGAGAAAGGCGCGCGTGGCTACCTCCTGAAAGACGCCGCCGTGGACGAGCTGCACCAGGCCCTGAACGCAGTGGGCCGTGGCCAACGCTATTTGAGCTCGGCGATTGCCGAGCCGGTGATCGAACAGGCGCTGGCCCGCTCACAGCCCCATGTGCCAGCGGCGCAGAGCCTGACCGAGCGGCAGATTGAAATTCTGCGTCTGATCAGCCGTGGCGTGACCACCCGGCTGATCGCCGAAGGTTTGGGCCTGAGCGTGAAAACGGTGGAAGCGCATCGGGCGCAGATCATGAAGCGCCTGCATATTCATGATGTGGCGGGGTTGGTGCTGTATGCGGTGCGCGAAGGGATTGTCGATCCGGATGATTGATTGCGGTGGGTTCGAAATCTATCGGGGCTGAAGCGTCGAAGCATGTTGCCACCCCATCAATGCCGCGGCATGAAACCCGGCGGCTTGATGGCCAACCACTGCACAAACGTCTGCAAGCGCTCGTCGCTGAGCAATACCTCGCGGCTGTTGTAGGTCAGGGCCAGTTCTTTTTCGCTGAACAACTTATGAATCTGGTTATGGCACGCTCGGCATACCCATAGCGTGGCAGTTATACGTTCGCTCTTTGCGAACTGTTTTTGTACGTAGGGTTTGTTGTGCAGCGCTTTGGGTATCAGGTGGTGACGGGTGAGCGGCACCGGGCGGCGGCACAGCTCGCACCGGTCGGGTTGGGGTGGCAGGCGTATCGGCTCAGGCATCGGCGGACTAGCGTTTACGGCACAGCGTGAGTCCATCGCCAATGGGCAGCAGCGACAGGTCGATACGCTGGTCGGTCTTCAAGCGGCGGTTCAGAGCCTGGATAGCACGTGTATCGGCAGTGTCGGGAGACTGTTCAAGTACGCGACCGCTCCACAACGTGTTATCGAACAAGATCACCCCGCCTTGGCGCACCAGGGCCAGCGCATGTTCGAGATAGACGGGGTAATTGGCCTTATCGGCGTCGATAAAGATCAGGTCGAAACGTTCGCCGCACCCTTCCCGCTCCAGTTGCCCGAGGGTTTCCAGCGCCGGCGCCAGGCGCAGTTCGATGCGTTCCTGCACCTCGGCTTGAAACCAGTAGCGGCGGGCAATGTGGTTGTAGTCGCCGGGCAGGTCGCAACACAGCAAATGGCCGTCCTCCGGCAAGGCGCTGGCCATGCACAAGGCGCTGTAGCCGGTGAAGGTGCCAATTTCCAGCAAGCGCTTGGCGCCAGTGAGCTTTACCAGCAGGGCAAGAAATTGCCCCTGCTCGGGCGCCACTTGCCAACGCGCCATGGGCAACGCCTGGGTTTCCTCGCGCAAGCGCTTGAGCAGCGGGGTTTCACGCAGTGACACATCGAGCAGGTAGCTGTACAGCGCATCATCGAGTGCGAGCGTACGACCGGTCATGCAGTCCATCCTGGGCAGAAAAAAGGGTGCGGCGCGCAGCTATTGGCGCCGGCGGGTCACGGCGTGCGTGCCAGCCGGTCGGGACTCAGAACGCGCTTGGCGTCGATATAACTTTTCAACCAGTAGGCGGTGGACAGGCTGTCCAGGCGAACCGTTCCGCCACTGGATGGCGCGTGCACAAACCGTCCTTCGCCCACGTAGATGCCCGCATGGCTAACCTTGCCGCCGCCTGCCGTGGCAAAAAACACCAGATCGCCAGCCTGCAGCGCTTCACGTTTTACGCTCGGGGCGCGCAGGCTGATGAGTTCGCGGGTGGAGCGCGGCAGGGCAATGCCGGCGGCGTCGCGGTACACGTAGCCGATCAGGCCGCTGCAATCGAAGCCGCTGTCCGGCGTATTGCCACCGTAGCGGTACGGCGTACCCACCAGACCAAGGGCGCGAAACAACACATCATCCGCCGCAGCCGGCTGCTCAGCACTGGGCGGTGCGTAGACGATGGGTTTTGTCGGGGGTGGGGAACTGGCGCATGCCGAAAGCAGCGCAGCGAGCAAGACGAGGATGACACGGGCCGGAGCGGGCATAAGCGAGGCGGCTCAGAGGTAGTTCGGCGTACTCTGCCCGCCAGAGGCGCGCTGCGCAAGGGCTGGCTGGCAAAAACGCCAGCCCGTAGGAGCGGCTTTAGCCGCGATTCCTGCAGATGGCGGGTTCTAGAGCATCGCGGCTGAAGCCGCTCCTACAGAAGGTGGTGCACATTGAAAACACAAAACCCCCGAAAATCGGGGGTTTTGTTATTCAGCCTGCGCGCTTACGGGTGCAGCGGGTTACGGGTGACTTGGGCTGTGTTCACCGAGGCCAGTGCCAGGGCACGTTTGGCTTCGATAAAGGTACGGCTCCAGTATTTGTCGTCCAGGCTGTCTACCCGTACACCGCCGCTCTTGCTGCTGCTGGAGTGAATGAACTGGTCATCGCCCAGGTAGATGCCGGCGTGGCTCACGCGGCCACGACCACGGGTGCTGAAGAACAACAGGTCGCCCGGCTGCAGGTCATCACGGGCTACCAGCGGCGCATCGAGGTTGATCATTTCGCGGGTGGAGCGCGGCAGGCTCATGCCCGCCTCTTCCTTGAACAGGTAGCCGATAAAGCCGCTGCAGTCGAAGCCGGTGTTGGCCGAGGTACCACCGAAGCGGTAGCGGGTGCCCACCAGCGACAGGCCGTGGGCCAGGATGCTGTCAGCGAAAGACGGGAGTTCGTAGGGTTGGTCTTGAGCAAAATCCGGCAACGGGTCGAGGCCGTCGTCGTCTTCAACCATCTGTTGGCTGACGTTTTGCTGAGGCATTTCAGCCACTTGCGGGGCCGGCTGAGTGCCGGCGCATGCCACAAGGAACACTGAGAGTGCGAGGGGCACGAGGGGTGCAGAGCGTTTTAGCATGGGCACGACCGTGGGTGAAAAATGAATGAAGGCGCGAATATGCCTTCCATAACGGTTATATGCAAATTTAATTGGCCAGAGTGTGACTCAGTAGTATCGGCAGCACATCTAACGCCTTTCCCCGGATGTGCACGTCCACATAGGGGCTCAAAGCCCCGTCCTGCGGGTTGATTTCCACGGTAAAGCCCCCTGCCTGGCGGGTGCGCAGCACGGGTTCGGCGATGTACGGAAAGCTGGCGGTGGTGCCGACCGCAATCACCAGGTCAAACCCCTTGCGAAGCTCGTGGTAGAGCGTTTCGATGGCTTTCTCCGGGAGCATTTCCTCAAACAAAACGACCGGCGGTCGGAGAATGCCCGCACATTGTTCGCACTGCGGTGGCAATGGGCGGTCCAAGTGGCCCGCCAGCTCGTCACTCACCGCCCCACAGGATTGGCAATACAGCGGCGCCAGCTCGCCATGTATCTCGATCAAACGCTGCGGATCGCTCCCCGCCTGACGGTGATAACCGTCGATGTTCTGCGTCAATACCCAGCAATCAGGTTTGCGCCGCTGCATTTCAGCGATGGCGTAGTGGCCGGCGTTGGGTTTGGCATTCAGACAGGCGCGACCCAGTTCGGCCAGGTATTTCCAGCACAGCGCCGGGTCGCGCTGCAGCATGGGCCCGGAAAGCGCCGCCTCGATGGGGATGCCTTCGGCCGTTTCGCCGTTGTACAGTCCACCCAGGCCGCGATAGGTAGGCAAACCGGAATCGGCTGACAACCCGGCGCCAGTGATAAACAGCATGCGTTTGGCGTTCTGCAGGGCCTGAATCAAGCGTGCGTCCATACCGCGCCCCTCGCTCAATGATTGACGGTGTGCGCCAGCATCCATGACAGCTGCGCCATGGACCGGCCACTCTGCTCATGCCAGGTGTTGAACGCGGCTTGCACCGCCGCCAGCTCTTTGAGGCTGGTGGGCTGTTTATCGATGATGCCCTGGGCTTTTAGCGCGGCAACGACATCCTCGGCCGGGATAAACGTGTCCTTGCCCACCATGCGCAAAAACCGCATGGCCGACAGCCCGCCCAGCTGGCTGCCGTGTTTGGCGAGGTATTTCCATAAGCCGACGATATCGGTCACCGGCCAGTCGGCAATCAACGCACCGAAGCTGCCCTTCTCCTTCGCCACATCCAATACGAACTGCGCGTTACGCGGCACGCTCTTGAGCTTGCCCAGGTGGCGAATAATGCGCGCGTCCTGCATCAGCCGTTCAAGGTGATCGGCGCCCATCAGCACGACCTTTTCCGGGTCGAAACCGAAGAACACCTGCTCGAACGCCGGCCATTTGGCGTCTACCAGGCTGTGCTTGAGGCCGGCGCGGAAAACCCGCAAGGCAATCAACGACAAATAACGGTCGTCGCTGATTTTGCGCAATTGCGCCGGGGTTTTGACTACTGGAAGTTGCGCGTCAAGTTTGGCTTGGGAGCCGAATCGATTCAGGCAGTACTCATTCAGCCATTTGTAGTCGCGCATTCAGCGTCCTTCTATATAGAGAGGCGAAGTGCCGCTTGGTGGATCACAGATTCATCACATCCAGAAAACGCGATGGCGCGCTTTCATCGATACGCAGGTTCTCGAAGTCGAACAGCTTGCGGTCGGCCAGTTGCGAGGGCATCACGTTCTGCAGGGCGCGGAACATGATCTCGGTACGGCCGGGGGTTTTGCGCTCCCACTCCAGCAGCATTTCCTTGACCACCTTGCGCTGCAGGTTTTCCTGCGAGCCGCAGAGGTTGCACGGAATGATCGGGAAGCCTTGCAGCTCGGAGTACGCCTCGATGTCTTTCTCGCTGCAGTAGGCCAGCGGACGGATCACCACGTTGCGGCCGTCGTCGGCGCGCAGCTTGGGTGGCATGGCCTTGAGCGTGCCGCCGTAGAACATATTGAGGAAGAAGGTTTCAAGAATGTCGTCACGGTGATGCCCGAGCGCCATCTTGGTCGCACCGATTTCGTCGGCGAAGGTATACAGCGTGCCGCGACGCAGTCGCGAACACAGCGAGCAGGTGGTTTTGCCTTCCGGCACCTTGTCCATCACCACCGAATAAGTGTCTTTTTCCACGATGTGGTAAGGCACGCCAATGCTTTGCAGGTACTGCGGCAGCACATGTTCGGGGAAGCCCGGCTGCTTCTGGTCCATGTTCACGGCCACGATCTCGAACTGGATCGGCGCCACCTTCTGCAGGTGCAGCAGCACATCAAGCATCGTGTAGCTGTCTTTGCCGCCCGACAGGCAGACCATCACCTTGTCGCCGTCTTCGATCATGTTGAAGTCGGTAACAGCCTCGCCGGCCTGACGGCGCAGGCGTTTCTGCAGTTTGCTTTGATTAACCGAAAGGGTGCCCATGATTCGAAAGGTCCGCGAGTACTAGAAGGTGGTCAGCCGCGCATTTTACCCACAAATCCTAAAAATCGAACCCCAGCCCATCAGGGCCCGAGGATCCAGACAATGGCACTGGCAGGCGTCAGATGCCGGCGGCTACAGCCAATAACGGGCGCAAGTCTCTTGCACCTATATGTGCTGCCAGCACAGCGACCAAAAACTTACCGTCTCAACACCCAACAATCGAAAGCGTAGTAATGGGCATGTTTTCGAAATTGCCGCCTGGCAATCGATTGATAGAACTTATATCTAACGGAGTGATGATTTCGTGCGAATCAGCCTACATCCACGAGAGAGCGAAACTACACCCAAGCAAAAAGCAGTTCTATATATTGCGCTCACTTAATTCATCTCACCAAGCCGAAACAACTGAAGCCCCATGGCCACCCAATTTGCAAAAAATTATCCAAAGTAGGCCCGGAGACACCCATGCACTTTGCTTACAGATTTTTAATGTTGATGTTTGTCTTCCTACCAATAGCCCACGCCAACAGCTTTGGCGTCAGCCTGGACAAAAATTTTTACTTCCAGGATTTCAACGACCGCGAAATAGAAATAACGGCCAAAAACGACAGCAATAAATTGATATTTGCTGACATTGAAGTCTATGAGGGCCGCATTGGAAGCTCAGACAAGGTGGAGTACGACCTCGAGAAAAAAGTACATAACTACGACATACTTCCCGAGTCCGTCGCCATACCGGCAAAACAAACCAAGAAGATAAGACTGGTTCGCGCCGCCAGCTCGAAAACTATAAATACTGAAGAGTATTACCGAGTCCGAATTATTCCGAAATCTGCCGATGCAGCGTTGAAAGACAACCCGGCACTGCTTGCAGCCCTCTCAACAGAAGATAAGCAACAGTTAGAAGACACTCAAAATATAAGTGGCGCCGTGCGGCTGTACATTGGCAGCGGATCCGTGTTGATTGTTCAGGACAAAAAAACAGCGAGCCCTAAAAGTCTCGAGATCAGACGAAAGCGAACCGCCGACGGAATTGACTTTAACCTTTTAAACACGTCTGCCACCTCCTTGGATATCAAACAATTACGCGTTTATTTCGGCGCCAAAAGTCTCTCACTCGGAAACTTGGCACTGAGGGGCAACAAGGGCACTACCGTATCGTTCACTAATGCAGCCTTAACCGGCAACTCCCTAACGGGGAATGAGAATTTTGAGAAGGCGAAATTCGTCGCTCAAGATAACCAGGAGTACAGCATAACTATTCAGTGACTCCTGATACACAACCGGCAAATACCTTGACTAAGGAAACATGATGAAAAAGTTCTACAAACTGGCTACCTGTGCTATCGGTGCAACACTCTTCTCGGCGGCAGCCATGGCAGCCACTATCGACCGTAGTGTCAGCGTTACAGCTACCATTACGGACCCGGCTGGCGCCTTCCAGGTTGATGCTATTTCCGGCACCTGGCCAGTGACTCCCATCGCAGTAAGCTGGAACGATCAAACCAACGACTTCAACAGCCCGAGCAAAACCGGTTTCAAAATTAAATCTTCTAACGATGTAACTGTCGTCTTGACATCGAATGCTGTATTGACCGAAGGCAGGAAGGAAATTCCAATTAACGTGTCCATTGAAGCATCCGAGCCCACCAAAGGTACCAGCGTATCGAACGTGACCATGATCCCAGCTACGGTATATGAAAAAGCCAAGAACGCTACCGGTGACTTCACGACCTACCAACTTGTTCTTGAACCAAGCACCACCAATATGAAAGATGCGAATGGCGTTGTGATCCCTGGCCCGAATCCAACTCCGGCGCCAGGTAACTATACCGCCAGCGTGGATATGATTTTCGAGTCTAATATCTGATACCCAAAACACTGATTGCCCTCCTAAGTGAGGGCAATCGCTCCACTTGTATTTGCTAGTAACAGCTCATGAAAATAGCTAAGTCAACACTGGCGTTCGCATTGTTCGTGTGTGCAGAAGCTGTACGTTCAGCGAACCACGAGCATGTACAAGTAGCATTTAAGAAAAATAGTAATTTTGACACCGACCCCAGATACCTTCCAATCGCCCTCAGCATAAATGAAGCGCCTTCCGAAGCCTGGTTGGACATCACAAAAAACTACCGAATTATATTTAACACAGAAACCAGGACCATCAACGACCTGAGTACAGCCCTCAAATCATTGCGCCCGGCTCGAAATCTGCGCTATTCCTGCGACACTTCGCCGCTGCCTATGTGCGAACGCTACAAATTTTTTAATTTCAGTTACGACTATGACTCCGGCCGTTTTAAGGTTCTGTATGAACTAGCCAATAAAAGTTTTGCAGCACTGGAAAGCGAACCTGCACTCGTGGCACGCCAGTCTGTTGTCTACAGTGAAAGCCAGGGAGACAATTACACGTACCGTCATGGTTATTGGACTGCCGATGCAAATGCGGGCGTAACCGAAAACTCCAGTGTTTACACCAATATTTATTATGATATGGCCGTCGGCAAGCTGTCGGCACAGTCGTTTTCGTATAACTACGACGTCTCGCCATTGCTCCAACTTTCTGGCTATGTACAAAAGGGTCCGACATCGGACCTGGTGAACTTGGGAGTAGGCAGTACCAAAGGCATCAGCCTTCAGCACAGCAATGAGCACAAAAGCGAATTTGACAGTCAAGCAGAACCGATCATCATCGATGCCAAATATGACGGCCTTGTTAATATCTATGACGACGTCGGAAAACTGATTAGAAGTACGCAAGTCATGCAGGGTATCAACCGATTGGATATCCCGTCTTCGGCTTCCGGCAACACCGTCAGAATTGAAGAGGTCGTGGATGGCAGAGTCGTAGAAAGCTATGACCGGGCAATCAGCAGAACCGGCAACTCCCCCGGCATGCTTAGGGTCGACGTTGGCATGGCAAGCCTGCGCAAGGACACAACGTCACAGCGAAGCGGTGATGAGCCATATATTCGTTACTTGCAAACATTGCATGGAGTCTCCCTTGGCGCTAGTGCGTTACCGACCATGGGTTGGTATACCACCAGCCTTCGCTTTCCCAGTTTTAAGGGTTTGACAGGAAGTATCGAGTCCACCTTCAAAGACAAGCAAACCGACCATAGTGTGACAGCGGGATACCAAACCTCCATAAAAGGTAATGATCTCTACACGAGCATGTCGAAACAATTCGGTTCACGTGACAGCACGTCGTACAGCGTCGGCGCTTCACGACGTATATCCAACGATACCCGCATCGACCTTTTCTACAACCAATCCCAAAGCGTTTACGACCCTAGACGCCGAAATGACTATTACACTGAATCCCGCTATAGCAAACCCATTGTCACCGCCTACAAGCGCGTCACCTCGCGTTTGCGCACTCGGCATACTACAGCGGTTGGCATCTTCGATTATTCTTTTTATGTAAGCAGTGAGTTGGGTGACGATAAAAGAATTGGCGCCTCTGTCACCTACACACCCGCGGCCCATTCCAACTGGTTTCGGCCTACAGTTGGTGTGCAGTCCGAATCTGGCTCCACGAACAGCCATGTTGTGAACGACATGCAGATTACCGATCGCTTCCAACTACGGCCAGAAGTTCGGTTCGCTGACGGCAAGCTAAACCAGTATGGCTCAGGCGCCCGATACACCAACGAGCAGTTCAACTCGGATTTTGGTTATTTCAAGGGAACATCCTCGGACAGAAGCTTCTATGTGAATGCAGATAGTTATACTTTTTTGTCGCGCCATGGTATGCAGGCACATAGCTCACCGAAAACAAGCGCTCTGGTTTTCAACAATACCGCTGAAAACAATGCCAGCGGCCAACCTACGAATTTCAATATTAATAATCAGTCAGAAAGCATTACCCATAATAAATTACATCATCTGGATTTACCTTCCGACGGCACGCTAATTATTTATCCAGAAACTGACAATATTGCATTAGACCCAAACTATGCGAGCTTAGCAGTCAAACCCTACCGTGTTCACAAGGTTGATTACAAACATGAGACCGACAAAATTCATGTTTTCGGACGAGTTATGTTAAAGGGCCAACCCGAAGCGGGCGTGGCAGTCGTTAACCATGCGAGCAAAACGGTAACAGATAAAAATGGATATTTTTCGCTCACCGTAAGTCGATCCGAACCCTCCATTGCTCTTTACCGCCGAGGCCAGGAATGCGCAGGAATAAACAATTTGTTGGTAGATCGCGATAAAAACTCCAACGAAATTTATTTAGGCAGACTGCAATGCGATATCTGATTACGTTACTGCTGCTAACTTTATCTTCCCTATGCCTTGCCGTTACTTACCAGGTTCCAGCAGAAAGCGGCTTTAGAATTATGCGGCCTGGCAACCCTCACGGTGTAGGCATCATTGCTACAGTTGCCAACAACACTGACCCGCAATTTCCGTACTGGAACGCTTATTGTGGCGAGTCTGACAGCACATTATGCTGGCCGGTAAGCCCACGGTCCGAGTTCGTGGTTCCTGCCGGGACTAGCAAAGTAACTGTGACGCTTTACGCCGCTACAGGCTATGGCTCTGCATCGGTTAATTATGAGGGCACCAACATTGCTATGAGTTTTCATGCCTATGACACACAGGCGCGGCGATACTATCGCTTGCAGACTTACGCTAACATGCCTATGACAGCCAGCACCTGTAATGGCTCTTCTCCCTCCCGAACACTCAACCCATTGTCGTATGAAAGCGGAGTGACGCGGGTCTACCGACTTGCTCACACCCTGCGATATACTACGTGCACGCTTACCTTCGATTCCCTAAATCTGCCGACTGATACAATAATGTCAGTGAGTTTTAATGCAGTAAAATTTCGTTATGACAATGATATTTACGGCAAACTCCCCTCCGGCACACATCAGTTTACTTCAAGCAGATGGGCGGACACCGTCAGATATAACTTTTTTGACGCAGAAGGCAATGTTACCGGGTCAGGCGAATTATTTGACGGGGTAACAATATCCGGCTGGGTCACTCTGGAAGCTTATACAGAGTTCTCGTTAATTTCCGCACCATTGCAAAGTATCAGCGTTGGGCCCGATGAACGACACATTCGTTACGCTTACTTTGACACACTGCTGAAAACCAACATGCCCAAAGTCACAACCACTATTCGTTGTCAGCATGTTTTAGATGGAAGCTGTGCTCTTTCTGATGGAAACATGCTCATCCCAATGAGCACCGGTATACGCGCCGACAGAGTGCATACAGCAACCTTCACTGAAGCGTTACGTCCTGATAAGCCTCTGCGCTTAACCGCCGATTTAGGATTTGCGTTTCATAGAGATGTGTACATGGTTTATATGTTCGGCATTGCCCCGTCCTATTTGAAGGAGCATCCAGAGACTTTCGGCAAAACATTCAAAGGTGACGTCGCCCTCATCATTGACTCTGACTTCGAATAAATCCCATACGTTCCAAGGCGACCTGAACGGGCCTAGTACTTGTTCAGGTCCCAGCTAAAGCGGTAGCGCACTTTGCCGTCAAAGCGCTTCAGTTTTTGCGCCAGCGCGGGCTCAGCATGGTCGAGCAGGTGCCGGCGTACGCCCTTCTCTCCCCCAAAGTCATCGGCATACCAGTCGTAGATACGCGACAGCACCAGTTGGTTGTCTTCAAAGGCAACCCCACGCGGATCATTGATGTAAGCGCGCGCGCCGTCGGCCAGCTGCTGTTCAGTATTCTTGGCACTCAGGGTAAACGCCGGTAGATTCGGGCAACCGAGGCTGGCGCAATTGAGCACATAAAACACCCGAGGGTCTCTCCAGATCGGCCGCAGAATGCGGTGCTGAATATCGTTGAGGGTGAGCTTATGACCCGCGACTTCAGTAACTTTCTTGTCCCACGGGCCGAACTGGTACCAGGCACCCAGGCTGGTGATGGAGTCGACCGGGTATTTCTTCAGCACCAGTTGCGTGACCAGCGCGTTATAGAGATTGACCCAGTAAGCGAACTGTTCGGCACGGGTGAATTGACGTGGATCGAGGTCGCTGAGCTGGTCGATATACACGTCCAGCAAGCGGCGGTGCACCGAGTCGACATGGGCGTAATCGAATCGAGCGATGCCGTCTTTGGGGCTGACTTTCAGGTAGCGATTGAGCAGTTCCTGCCAGGCACTATGGTCGATATGGGCCGCACGGCTTTCGTCGCTGGCGTTCCAGATATCCCAGGGTTCGGCGGAGGGCGCGGCTTGGGCAAAGCCTGCGAACAGCAGTGAGGCAATAACAATAAAGGTGCGCAACCGGCGCATAGGGTGATTCTCCATGACGGCTCAGGGGCCGTTGTCTGCTGCGTGGGACAGGCCTGAACCTTGCGAGTTCCGCCACACAGGCCGTTGGGATAGCTGTGCTAGGCTGGCGCAATGACAGTGAACCCCGCACCTGCCTCCCCTGCCGATTTAGACAATTGCCTGGATCTCAGCGCCCAAGTGCTGCAATTACTGGCTGAATCGCCGCAAGGTTGCAGTGAATACCTGCTTATTCAGCACCTGAAAAAACGCCACTCCAGCCATATCCCCAATCTGGGCCTCACCGACAAGCTGGTGCTGTTTCGCACTCATTTTCTGTTGTTTCACGCCCTGTATGTGCTGCGCGATCGCCTTTGGCATAGCCAGAGTGGTCATTTATCGATCAGCCCCCTGTGCATTCAACTGCAGCCCTACTCCGCAGGGCAGGCGCAATTGAGTGAAGCGGATCCCCTGCGCGCCTATTACCTGGATTTAAGCCATTTACGCGACACCAATGAAGGTGATGTGGTGAAACTTCTCACCAGCTTCTGGAAACGCATGCAAGGCGGTGACGAAAAGCGCGCGGCACTGGAATTGTTCGAACTCGATGCAAGCGCCCTAACGCTCAATCTCGCCACTATCAAACAGCGTTACCGCCAACTGGTCAGCGAACATCATCCGGACCGCGGCGGTAGCACTTCTCGGCTGCAATCCATCAACTTGGCGATGGAAATTCTTGCTCGCTATTACCGCTGAGCTTTAGAGACTGATTTGCTCTAAAACCACGCTCCACGCGGCCTCCAGCCCCTGCCTATACTGCGACATACGGTCGCATTGGTTCGGCCCTGCACCCGACAGCGCTACTCACGCGTACCGGGCGGTACGCTGGGGGGCGACCGTTATAACAAGAGGAGGTGTCTCGTATGATCCATCACGTTTGGGGGCTTTTCGCGCATCCTGACCAAGAGTGGCAAGAGATCCGCGGTGAAGAAGAAAGCATCAGTCACATGTATCTGACCCATGTGTTGATTCTGGCCGCGATTCCCGCAGTGTCTGCCTATATAGGAACAACCCAGGTCGGTTGGACGGTGGGCAATGGCTCGCCGGTCATGCTGACCGAAGCCAGCGCCTTGTGGATGACGGCCATGACTTACTTGGCCATGCTCGGCGGCGTCGCGGTAATGGGCGCATTTATCAACTGGATGGCCCGCACCTACGATGCGACGCCGGACATGGGCCGCTGTATTGTGTTTGCCGCGTACACCGCCACGCCGCTGTTTATCGGCGGGTTGGCCGCGCTCTACCCTAACCTGTGGCTCGCCATGTTCGTTGGCACGGCCGCGATCTGTTACACGGTGTACCTGCTGTATGTGGGCATACCGACCTTTATGAACATTCACCAGGACGAAGGTTTTCTGTTCTCCAGCTCGGTGCTGGCGGTGGGCCTTGTGGTGCTGGTGGCCATGATTGCCATGTCGGTGATTTTCTGGGAGATGGGCGTGGGCCCGATTTACCGCAGTTAACCCCAGTGCATAAGCGACACAGTGAAACCGCCGTTTGGCGGTTTCGTTGTTTTAGGCAAGTGGTCGGCGGCGCGCTTGGGCATAATCGCGCCTGTTATCCGGAGGAACTCGATGCCCGAACTGCTTAATGCTCGTGTCGAGGCTTGCTATCAACAAGCCGAAGCGTTTTTCAGACGCCGCTTTACCCGCCCCGAAGTCAGCCTCAAGTTGCGAGGCCAGAAAGCCGGGGTGGCCCACCTCGATGAAAACCTGCTGCGCTTCAACCCCCAGCTGTACCGCGAAAACCAGGACCATTTTTTAAAGCAGACCGTGGCCCATGAGGTCGCGCACATGATCGCCCGCGAAATGTTCGGCCCGCATATCCAGCCCCATGGCGAGGAATGGCAACTGATCATGCAGGGCGTTTACGAACTGCCTCCCGACCGTTGCCACACCTATGAAATTCAGCGCCGCAGCGTTACCCGCTACGTATACAGCTGCGCGTGCCCCGACCGCGACTTCCCCTTCTCCGCCCAACGCCACACCCTGGTACGCAAAGGGCGGCGCTACTACTGCCGCAGTTGCAAGGCGACCTTGGTGTTCAGCGGCGAGCAACGCGAAGAGTAGGCCAGCACGTCTGCACAAAAAATTGGACGAAAAAAAGCCCGCACTAAGCGGGCTTTTTCGTGCGCTCGGATCAGCCGGCGATCTTGCGGTCCAGCGAGAATTTGCCTGCGCCTTCAACCAGTAGCGCGGCGCTGATAGTGGCCAGAATCAAAGCGTATTCAAAGCCGTTGGTGGCCATGAAGAAGCCGTTACCGATATGCACCGCAAAGATGGCGACGAGCATGGCCACGATCAGCGACGCCGCCGCCGGGCGCACCAACAGGCCGATCACCAGCGCCAGGCCGCCAAAGAATTCGGCGCTGCCAGCCAGCAAAGCCATCAGGTAGCCCGGGGTGATGCCGATGCTTTCCATCCATTGGCCAGTGCCTGCCAGGCCGTAGCCGCCGAACAGCCCGAACAGTTTTTGCGAGCCGTGGGAGGCGAAAGTCAGGCCGGTAATAACGCGCAAAATGGTGATGCCGAAGCCGGCGCGGGTAGCGAGTACGGTGTTGATCAGCTTGTTCATGGTGCGTTCCTTGTTGGAGGCTTGGTAGGTGTTGGTGGGCGTAGTCTAAATAAACAATTCGATAGGACTAGCGACATTTTCCGCTTATTTATATCGATTAGTTAGATCTATTAGCTCCCATCACTTCTTAGTTAGCTTGGCTTTTGCGCTGGGCACCAACTGCTCGCGCTCACGGTCGTAGGCCAGGTAGTACTTGTTCACCGCATTAACGTAGCTGACTACGCCCATTCCTACCTGCTCCATGGCGATTCTTTCTACCTGAAAGAACCACTGATTGGGGTTCAAGCCGCGCCGTTTGGCTTCGGCGCGAAACCCCTGCACCCGTTGCGGCCCCAGGTTGTACGCGGCCAGCACGAACGCCATGCGTTCACGCTCGTTGATCTGCGCACTATTGAAGAAATTTCGCCGAATACGGGCTAGGTACTTGGCGCTGGCCTGCACATTGCCTTCCACGCCTTTTACATCGCTCACCCCCACGCTGCGGGCGGCGGCGGGCGTGATTTGCATCAACCCAGTGGCACCACCTGTGCCACGCGCGGCCGGATTGAGGGTGGACTCCTTGAAGGCGAGTGCCGCCAGAGCCAGCCAGTCGATGTTCTGTTCATCGCCAAAACGCTGCAGCACCGGGCGCACTTTTTCGAGGCGCTGACGGTCGCCGCGCGCCAACGGGTAATGCACTTTGTACAAACGTCGGTAGATACGCTGAAAGGCCACATCCTGGTCGGTTGGGCTGCTGTAACCGCTGAGAAAGCGGTCGATAGCTGCGCGCAGCATCGGGGCGTCGGGGCGGACAAACCAGTTGATGTCGCCCTGCTCGCTCAGCACCAATTGGCGCTCGATGCGCAGCTTGGGCATCACCTTTATCCAGCGCTCGGCAATCGGTAGTTCCACTGCGGTGTACGGAAATATACCGGCCTCGACCATTTCCAGTACGTCTTCCACCGCCAGCGTTGGGTCGACCCATTCGATGCTGATCGGCGCCAGCTTGCGCAGGGCCAGGCGCTGGTTGATTTCTTCAAGGGCCTCTGCGGCCGCGCTGCCTGCCGGCAGCGCCAGACTGCGGCCAGCCAACTGCTCGATGTGTTGATAACGCTTGTTGCCCTGTTTGCCCACCAGAACCAACGGCACGTGGGCACGGATGGCCATGCTGGGGCTTACATCCTGGCCGCTGCGGGCATTAAGCAGTTCGCCGGGCACCACCAAATCGCCCTCGCCGCGCTGCAAGGCACTGAGCAATTGGTCTTTCGCTTTGGGGATGATTTTCACGGTCAGGGGTCGACCATCACGGGCGTTACGGTTCAGGTACTGCTCGAAGGCCTTGAGGCGGTGGTATTCCAGCCCGATGGCCTCGCCTTTTACCTCGCCGGAGCTGTTGCGGCTCTGGTTGACCAGCACCCGCAGCACACCGCTGCTGCGAATTTTGCTCAAGTCGCGCACGTCACTTGGGTGCTGCCAACCCTCTTGCGGCCCGGCCAAACGCGCAGCCGCCGGCAAGGGCAGCAGCACCAGGCATAGAAAAAGCAGCAACGCTCGCGACATTCACTCTCCAGGCGCCGCGCCAGAGCGGCTGGCGGGGTCGTCGTAAAATTCCGATCGCCTCGGAGTGGCGGGCCGAGGGACTAGTTCCCTGGCAAAACGGGGCGCGAAGGTTTGCACAGCTGGCTGCAGGATGCCAGCCAAAGTGTGCAACCGCTTTAACAGTAAGCGATAAGCGGCTGTATTTTATGACTTTATAGAAGCGCAACCAGAGATGATAAGCTGCACCGCTTCGCAGTGAGGTAGCACCATGCAACTCATCGACATCGGCGTCAATCTGACCCACGACAGCTTTGCCCAGAACCATGAAGCAGTACTCGCCCGCGCGTACGAGGCCGGCGTATGCCAACTGCTGCTGACCGGCACCAGCCTTGCCGGCAGCGAAAAGGCGCTGGAGCTGTGCCGCCAGGCGGATGAGCACGGCAATCGGCTATTCAGTACAGCGGGTGTTCACCCACACGATGCCAGCAGCTGGACCAGCGCCACTGCCGCACAGTTACGCGCCCTATTAAAAGAAGACACGGTGCGGGCCGTCGGCGAGTGCGGGCTGGACTTCAACCGCGACTTCTCCCCGCGCCCGCAGCAGGAAAAAGCGTTGGAAGAACAGCTGGCGCTGGCGGTGGACTTGCAGATGCCGGTGTTTCTCCATGAGCGCGATGCCAATCAGCGCCTGCTGGAAATGCTGCGCGACTACCGCGACCGCCTGCCCGCCGCCGTAGTGCATTGTTTTACCGGAGAGAAGCGCGCGCTGTTCAGCTACCTGGATCTGGACCTGCATATCGGCATAACCGGCTGGATCTGCGATGAACGGCGTGGCACTCACCTGCATCCGCTGATGAAAGAGATTCCCGTCGGCCGGCTGATGCTGGAGAGCGATGCGCCCTACCTGCTGCCGCGCACCTTGCGGCCCAAACCCAAAAATGGTCGCAACGAGCCTGCGTATTTGCCGGAGGTACTCAATGAAGTGGCCAAGCACCGGCAGGAAACCCCGGAGCATCTGGCGGCGCATACAACGGCGTGCGCGCGGGCTTTTTTCAACCTGCCGACCCTGTAGGGCGAATACCGCCGCAGACGGTATCCGCCGAGCCTCACACTGAAACGACGGAGATCCGCGTTGTCGATATTCGCCCTACGCGTCAGCCCCCGCCGGAACGGCGCGCACCTCGATCTGTAGCCCAAGGCTATTGCGCAGCGCATTGAAAATGGCTGCCAGGTTGTCCATGTTCGGGTTGCCGGTGGAGGACAGCATGCGGTGCAGGCTTTTGCTGCCTTTGTGGGTTTCGCTCGCCAGTTGCTCGAAGCCGATAGTGGCGTTGACCAGATCACGCAGAATCAGACGAGCCACATCCGGTTCGCCATTGAGAAACAGCGAGGCCGCTTCATCAAGCAGCGACGTGGCGAATTTGGGCTCACGCGCAACGCGTTCCACGATGGTTTGCTTGAAATCTCGGGTTAGCGCCATGAAAGCGTCTCCTCAGTGTTAACCGAACCCTTTGCCAGTTCGGCCTTACGCCCTTTGTATTCAGCGAACAGCGCCTGCGCCTTGCGGATATCGGCCGGCTGTGTGGCCTTGGTGCCGCCGCCAAACAGCACAATCAACGTGTCGCCATCCTGGGCCAGGTAAATGCGATAACCCGGCCCCCAATCAATTCGATACTCGCCTATTCCTGAAAACCATTTAATGTTCGACGTGTTACCCAACTCCATCCGCAGCTGCGCGGTAGCCACCTTGGTTGCCGCCTGTACGGGCAAATTATCAAACCACCGTTTATAGGGACTGGAATCATCCTTGCGTATGTACTCAACCACTCTAGGCATGGCAATAGTAACCTATATGATACCAATATGAAACGCTGATGATCCATTTATCAGCCCACGCCTAGCCTGCCGCGCGCGCACGAGCCGTCCTGCCGGCTGGATTGCAGCGGCATTTCGGACAGGTCGTTAAAAAGGGAGCATGAAGGGAAGAATTAGACGGCTAAAAACGAGGGCCTAGATTACCGAGACGAGTGGGTGCAAGCGCACCACACCGCGTTCGACCACTCACCACCCCTCATTAATCTGGCCCGTCAACGGCATCGGTTTACCCAGTACAAAACTGCGCACGCCAATGCTGGCAGTTTGTGGGCAATAGAGAGTGCGGCAGTTGTCGCCTTGGTCCTCAGCAACCAGTCGGTCGGCCTGGGCGAAGATGCGCAGCACACACTGGCTGCTGGCTTCTTCATAGAGGTATACACCGGGGCCCTGCTTTTTCGCGACGCCGCGCACGCGGCAGGCCAGGTCGTCGCGACCGGCCGCCCACAGCGCGAACTTGAGGGTGCCGTCGAGCAGGTTGATGACTTCGATGGAGTCCTGGCCGCTTACCCGGCGGCCATCGGGTACTTCCAGCCAGTCGGCCTGCACTGGCACTGTGCACTGAATGACCAATGCAAAAAGCAGAAACAACGAAGCAACACGCGTGGTGTTCATGGCAGTTATTCCTAAAGCCAGGCATTTAGCCTAGCAGCGCCTGCGCCATTCGCCCGGTTAACGCAAAACGCCGGCACCACTGTCAAGGTGGCGCCGGCGTTCAAGCATCAGCGGAGATAGCGTCTATTTGCTCTTCTTGGTTCCAGCAGCATGCAAGGCTGCCAGTTGTTCAGCCGCCGCCTCAAGTTTGGCTTTTACTGCCAGCAACTCGCCTTGGCGCTCGGCGATTACCCTTTTAGCCGGGCAGCGGCCAGTCAACCCACGCAGCAGCACCACGCTGCCCAGCGCCGCCCGGACAGTGCCAAGCAACCCGCCGTGGCGCAAACCGGTGCCTACCATGGCCACGCCGCTGGTAATGCAGATTGCGCGTTCCCAGCCTTGAACATTTTGCGGATGAGCTTCTAGCTCACGGGCCAACGCTTCGAAAGCGACCATTACGTTCTCCTTGTTTGCTTAGGTATAAGCAACGGACACCGCTTGGGCGGTGTCCGTTCCGTGTTTGCGTTTTGTATTACAGCGCGTCCTGCGGTTGCGGCAGTTCGGGATTTTCGCCTGGCTCACCGCGCGGCAACTCCGGCGGAACGTCGTCCGGCACCTCCGGTGGCTGCTCGTCAGGCACCTGGGCGTAAAGCTCTGGCAGGCACACGACAAACTCCTGACCGGCCAGGCGGTCGCTGAAAAAACTTTCCAACACTTTGGTCGATGCGTTCATGGTCGCCTCCTGATTGCGGCCGTTCAGGTTCAGATGGAAATACGACGGCGGTTAAACAGAGACTGCATCGCGCGCAGGCTTAGTTCCTGACCGCTGTAGGTCGGCAGTTTGTGGGCCGTGCAATGGGCACTGTTGCCGCTCAAAGCGTTATCGCGAATCAACACTTCACGCTTGAGGCTGAGAATTTCGTCGTTGGCAGCGGCCTGGCTGTAGCCGGCCTTGCCTGCAATCACTTTGATCATGGCTTCGTTGTCGGCGCGTTTGAGTGCCAACACAAAGGTACCGTCCGGGCGCGGTTGCAGCGAAACATCATGACCTGGAAAGGCGGAAACATAGAGATCGGTAAGCGGCTGCATGGTGTGCTCCTGAATATTTTGGTGAGGCTCAGGAGAGAAATTGCAAGATGAACGCCAAGCTCAGAAATTAATTTTTATCTATGTTTTTCAATGCTTTATAAAACAGATCAAGCTCAAGGCGATGGCAATCTGCACGAACCGACCTAAAGGCCATCATGCAAACTGCACGCTCAACAGCCTGAACCCCACCGCCCTGCCCCGGTCACTAAAAACATTCGCCAAACCGGGACGTTCCCATGCTCGACGAGATTCGCAGTCATATTCCGGTTGCCGAACTGAAAACCTTGCTCGCCGCCGCCATCACCGTTCTGGTGCTGATGATCGCTTCGCGGCTGATTACCCGCGTACTGCAACGCCTCGCCAAACCGGTACCGTTTTTACGCGAACTGGTCAGCCAGTTGCGCCAACCGGTGTGCCTGTTACTGCCCCTGCTAGGCCTGCAAACGGTCTGGACGGCCGCCGACGACAGCCTGATGCTGATCGGCGCGCTGCGCCACGTCACCACCCTGGCAATCATCGGCACTTTTACCTGGCTGGGGCTGCGGGCAGTGGCGGCAGTGCAGGAAATGATCCTGGTTCATCACCCGGTGGACATTGCCGACAACCTGCGCGCCCGCCGGATCCAGACGCAAACCCGCGTACTGGTACGCACCCTGAGCTTCTTTGTATTGCTGTTTGGCCTGGCCACCATGTTGATGACCTTTCCCAGCGCCCGCCAATTTGGCGGCAGCCTGCTGGCCTCGGCCGGAGTTGCCGGCCTGGCCGTCGGTTTTGCGGCCAAGCCGGTGCTGGGCAACCTGATCGCCGGTTTGCAGATTGCCATCACTCAGCCCATTCGCCTGGACGACGTGGTGATTGTGGAAAACGAGTGGGGGCGTATCGAGGAAATCACCGGTACCTACGTGGTGGTGCGCATCTGGGACGACCGCCGGTTGATCGTGCCGCTGCAGTGGTTTATCGAAAACCCGTTCCAGAACTGGACCCGCGTTTCGTCGTCGCTAACTGGCGCCGTTACCTTCTGGGTCGATTACGCCATTCCGTTGGAGCCGCTGCGCAAGGAGCTCGAGCGCCTGCTGCAAGAAGTCCCGCAACTGTGGGACGGCCGCGTCAGCGTGCTGCAAGTGGTGGAAACCAGTGACCGGGCCATTCAGTTGCGGGTACTGGTCAGCTCCCGCGATTCCTCCAGCGGCTGGGACCTGCGCTGCTACATTCGGGAAAACCTGATCAACTTTATCAGCCACAAACACCCCGACTGCCTGCCGCAATTGCGCGCCGCCTTCCAGACCAGCCCGACCACCGAAGTGGTCAACCCGCACCGCCACGAACCCATTGCAGAACCGGAACGACAACCACCGGTCTGACGCCCTCCCGCCCCTTGCGCCACCTGAGCTCGTTGCCTTTGCTGCGGCAAAAAAAGTAGAAACTTTTTCAAAGTCCAGCCAGTCAGCAGTTAGGTAGGGGCAACGACCTGGCCGACAAAAGCCAATCCACTCCAACACACAACCTGTTGTCGCATTGGCCTGGCCAATGCGGGGAGACATTTACGCGACTGCCTGAGCGGAACGCGCGCTGACCCAACCGGGTAGCGCAATGGGAGGAAAGTATGGGAACTGCAATAGCGATGGACCGGCTGGACAATTTCGCTTCAATTGTCGCCCCAAAGGCTCAAACACCCGTGGAAAGCCACAAGCCTCAAACGATCTATCCCAATAAGAAAAAAATCCTTTTTGTCACCTCCGAGCTGGCAGACCTGATCAAGGTTGGCGGCTTGGGCGATGTGTCCGCTGCCCTGCCACGGGCTTTGTCCGGCCAGCACGACATTCGCGTGCTGATCCCCGGCTACCCGCAGGTACTCAACAGCGGCAACCCCATGCGCGTAATCGGTGAAATCGCCGGCCATGCCGCCCTGCCACCGTGCAAGGTCGGCCGTATGGAGTTGCCCGACGGTCTGGTGGTGTACGTGCTGCTCAGCCCCGAGCTCTATGAGCGCGACGGCACGCCCTATGGCGACGAGAACAGCCGCGACTGGCCGGACAACCACATTCGTTTCGCACGCCTGGGCTTGGCCGCTGCCGAAATCGCCGCCGGCCATGCCAGCATGAGCTGGGTACCGGACCTGGTGCATGCCAACGACTGGCCCACGGCGCTCACTCCGGCGTATATGAAATGGCAAAAGCAGGCCACGCCTTGCGTGTTCACCATTCATAACCTCGCCTACCAGGGCATGATCGACAAGCACTGCAGCCCGGAGTTGGGCCTGCCGCCAGAAGCACTGGGCCAGGAAGGCATGGAGTTCTACGGCCAGCTGTCCCTGCTTAAGGCCGGCATCACCTACGCGGACCACATCACCACCGTTAGTCACACCTACGCCGAAGAAATCACCACCGAAGCCTTCGGCTGCGGGATGCAAGGCATGCTGCAGGCCAAAACCCACGAGGGTCATCTGAGCGGCATCATCAACGGCATCGACGAAAGCTGGGACCCACGTACCGACCCACATCTGGTCGCCGGTTTCAGCATCACCAATCTGGACGGCAAAAAACGCAACGCCGCTTATGTCGAACAGCTGTTCGGCCTCGACGTTGAAGACGGCCCTCTGTTCGCCGTGGTTTCGCGCCTGGTGCAGCAGAAAGGCATCGACCTGACGCTAGAGGTCGTCGACACCATCGTGCAGGGCGGCGGTCGCCTGGCAATCATCGGTCGCGGTGAGCCAGAGCTGGAGCAGGCTGTGCTGGAAATGGCCAAACGCTACCCCGGCCGCGTGGGCGTGCGTGTGGGTTTCAACGAAACCGATGCGCGGCGCATGTTTGCCGGCAGCGATTTTCTGTTGATGCCTTCGCGCTTTGAACCCTGCGGGCTGAGCCAGATGTATGCCCAGCGCTTCGGTTCGCTGCCCATCGCGCGTAAAACCGGGGGCCTGGCCGACACTATTGAAGATGGCGTCACCGGCTTTCTGTTTCGCCGCGCCACCAAAGACAGCTATGTGGACGCCGTACAACGCGCCCTGAATGTCTTCAAATACCCTGACCTGCTCAATGCCATGCGCTACCGCGCCATGGCATCGCCGCTGTACTGGAAACAGTCGGTAGAACCCTACGACCGCCTGTACAAGTCGCTGCTGCAACAGCGAGCCGGTCGCGCGCGAGGCACCTACTGATGCCTTTGCCGACCTTACGGCCGGCACATGGCGCCCTCTACCTCGACGAGGGCAGTACCCGCTTCTCCCTTTGGGCACCCGCCGCCAACAGCGTCGAGGTGGTGTTCGGCGACGGCTATACCCAGCCGTTGAATAAAGAACCGGACGGCTGGTTTCGCCGTGAATTGCCGTGCCCGCTGGGCAGCGCCTACGCCTACCGCATCGATGGGGAGCAGCAGGTGCCAGACCCGGCGTCTCGTGCCCAACAGAACGATGTGCACGGCTTCAGCCTGCTCACCAGCGCCGACTCCT
The DNA here is from genome assembly GCF_027922365.1 of Pseudomonas turukhanskensis. Lineage (GTDB taxonomy): Bacteria > Pseudomonadota > Gammaproteobacteria > Pseudomonadales > Pseudomonadaceae > Aquipseudomonas > Aquipseudomonas turukhanskensis. The sequence goes on along the minus strand of NZ_BSFN01000007.1, from coordinate 213,956 downwards.
ACACCTGGCAACACACTGACTGGCACGGCCGCCCCTGGCATGAAACCGTGCTCTACGAAGTACATGTCGGCTTGCTCGGGGGCTACGCCGGCGTGGAGGCGCGCCTGGCCGAGCTGCGCGAGTTGGGTGTTACGGCCATCGAGCTGATGCCGCTGAATCAGTTCCCCGGCGAACGCAATTGGGGTTATGACGGCGTACTGCCGTTCGCGCCGCACAATACCTACGGCACGCCGGACCAGCTGCGTCATCTGATCGACACCGCCCATGGGCTGGGCCTGATGGTGTTTATCGACGTGGTCTACAACCACTTCGGCCCCGACGGCAATTACCTCGGCCTTTATGCCAAGGATTTCTTTCGCGAAGACATCTCCACCCCCTGGGGCCCGGCCATCGATTTTCGCCGCCCCCAGGTACGGGACTTTTTTATCGAAAACGCCTTGATGTGGGTACTGGACTACAAGGTCGACGGCCTGCGTTTCGACGCGGTACACGCCATCAGTGAAAAAGACTTTCTGGTTGAAATGGCCCAACGCCTGCGCGCCGCCGTGCCGCTGGAGCGCCATCTGCACCTGGTGCTGGAAAACGAACACAACAGTGCCGAACTGCTGCAGGCCGGCTTCGATGCCCAGTGGAACGACGACGGCCATAACGCCCTGCATGTACTGCTCACCGATGAGCATGAAGGGTATTACCAGGACTATGCCCAACAACCCACGGAAAAACTGGCCCGCTGCCTGCAGGAAGGTTTTGTTTACCAAGGGCAAAAAAACCGCCATGGCCACGCCCGCGGCGAACCCAGCGGGCATCTGCCGCCCACCGCCTTCGTGCTGTTTTTGCAGAACCACGATCAGGTCGGCAACCGTGCCTTCGGCGAGCGCCTGAGCTGCCTGTGCGACCCCGATGCACTCAAGGCGGCAACGGTATTGCTGCTGCTTTCACCGATGATCCCGCTGCTGTTCATGGGTGAGGAGTGGGGCTCGCGCCAAGCGTTTCTGTTCTTCACCGACCACCACGATGAGCTCGGTGTTGCCGTACGCGATGGCCGGCGCAACGAGTTCAAAGACTTTGCCGTGTTCCAGGACGCTGCCATCCGCGACAGCATTCCCGACCCGAACAAACTCGGCACCTTCAAGAGCTCGCTGCCCGACTACGCCCCGGATATCGACCCCACCCACCAAGCCTGGCGCATCTACTACCGCAAGCTGCTGGAACTGCGTCAGCAACTGATCGTACCGCGCTTGTCCGGCAGCCATGCCGGCCATGTGCAGGTGCTTGGCAACAAGGCTGTGAGCGCCAATTGGACGTTGGCCGACGGCAGCAAACTGCGCATCGACATCAACCTCAGCGCCGACCCGGTAACCGCCCCACCCTTGGGGTCGGCAGCGCGGGTGGTATTTGGCAATCGAATTGACCTGCACGCCGCGCAACAAGGCCTGCGCGGGCCGTTCAGTGCCCTGGCATCACTTGAGGAAAGCGCATGAGCGACGAGCAATTGGCCAGGCTGGCCACCGCGGCAGGGCTGAGTGTCGACTGGGTCGACGCCAACGGGCGAGCGCAGCAGGTTAGCGTTGACGCCCAGCGCGCGCTGATCGAAAGCCTGGGCTACAGCGCCCAGAGCGCCGAGCAGATCAGCGCCAGCCTTGCCCACCTGCAACACGAACACAACTCGCGCGAACTGCCGCCGCTGCTGACCCACGTGCGCCATGCACCGTTGGCACTGGGTAGCGAATTTCGCGCCGACACCCCCTACAGCCTCGAACTCGAAGATGGTCGTCGGGTAAGCGGCCGTCTCGACGGCAACGCCTGCCTGCCTGCCATCGACCCATGCGGCTACCACCGCCTGCATATCGGCGAGCGTGAGCTCACCGTAGCCGTCGCGCCGCCCGCGTGCCTGAGCGTGGAAGAACTCACCGATGGCCAACGCCAGCATATCTGGGGCCTGACCGCACAATTGTATTCCCTGCGGCGCCCCGGCGACGGCGGCCTGGGTGATATGCGTGCCCTCGCCGATCTGGCCCGCAGCGCCGCCCAACATGGCGCCGATGCTCTGGCCATCAGCCCTGTGCATGCCATGTTCAATGCATGGCCCGGTCAGTACAGCCCCTACTCGCCCTCCAGCCGGCTGCTGTTCAATTCGCTGCACGCCGCACCCGATGTATTGCTGGGCGATGCGGCGGTGCAAGACGCGATTCAGGTGTGCGGTCTGCAAGCCGGTTTACACCACCTGGAAAGCCTCGACCTGGTGGACTGGCCCGGCGTTACCGACAGCCGCCAGCGCTTGCTGCGCCAGCTATACAGCCGCTTTAGCGATCAACACAATGCGCTGACGCCGGACTTCGACAAGTTCCTGCTCAAAGGCGGCGACGCCCTGCTGCAGCACTGCCGCTTCGAAGCCCTGCAAGGCTTTATGGTGCGCCACGAGATGCCCGGCGACTGGCGCACCTGGCCCGAACACTACCGCGACCCGCACCACCCCAATGTGGAGCTGTTTGCCGCCGACCACGCCCGCGAAGTGGGCTACCACGCCTTCTGCCAATGGCTGATCGCCCGTGGCCTGGACCGCGCCCAGGCCGCTGCGCTGGGCGCCGGCATGAAGATCGGCCTGATCGCCGACCTTGCCGTGGGTGCCGACGGCGCCGGCAGCCAGGCCTGGGCGCGGCAGGACGAACTGCTGCAAAGCCTAACCGTCGGCGCACCCCCTGACATCCTCAACCGCCAGGGCCAGAGCTGGGGCATATCAGCATTTTCCCCTGACGGCCTGCGCCGCCACGGTTACCGCGCCTTCATCGAAATGCTGCAGGCCAACCTGGCCCATGTCGGCGGCGTACGCATCGACCACGTAATGGGCCTCAAGCGCCTGTGGGTGATACCGCAGGGCGCCGACTCCAAAGACGGTGCTTACCTGAACTACCCACTGGAAGATTTGCTGCGGCTGGTTTCCCTGGAATCCTGGCGCAATCGCGCGCTGGTGATCGGCGAAGACCTGGGCACCGTGCCCGAAGGCCTGCGCGAAGAGTTGGCGCGCCACCGCTTGCTGGGGATGCGCGTGCTGCTGTTCGAGCAACATGACAGCGGTTTTATTCCCGCCCCTCACTGGCCGGACGACGCCCTGGCGACCACCACCACCCACGACCTGCCCACCCTGCACGGCTGGATGCAGGGGCGCGATATCCAATGGCGCGAACAGGCCGGGCACATCAGCCCCGAGCACAGCGCCAACGACCACAACCACCGCCAGTGGGAAAAACACTGCCTGCAAAAAGCCCTGCAAGACTGCGCGCTGCTGCCGATTCGCGACAACAGCATTACCGAACAACTGGACGCCAGCGCCTCCTTCCTCGGCAGCACCCCGGCACCCTTGGTGCTGCTGCCACTGGAGGATGCCATGGGCGAATTCGAGCAACCCAACCTGCCCGGCCCCGGCGACATTCACCCCAATTGGCGGCGACGCTGGTCGGTGAATGCCAAAGACATGCTCGACGGTCTCGAACCCAGCCAACGCCTGCAACGCCTAGACCAGGCCCGCCGCGCCCGCGACCACCTGGCGCCCACTGTGAGGGCCCGCCATGACTAAGCCACTGCGCCCGCTGACGGCCACCGTCCGCCTGCAATTTCATAAAGACTTCACCCTTGACGATGCTGTGCCCCTGGTCAGCTACTTCGCCAAGCTGGGCATCAGCCATGTCTACGCCTCGCCCATTCTCAAGGCGCGGCCCGGCTCCACCCACGGCTACGACGTGGTCGACCCGACTTGCATCAACCCGGAGCTGGGCGGCGAAGACGCACTGGTGCGCCTGGTGGGCGAGTTACGCGCCCATGGCATGGGGCTGATTCTGGATATCGTCTCCAACCATATGGCCGTGGGCGGCGACGCCAACCCCTGGTGGCTCGACGTGCTGGAATGGGGCCCCACCAGCCCCTATGCCAACTTCTTCGATATCCAGTGGCGCTCCCACGACCCCTTGATGGTCGGTCAGTTGCTGGTGCCCTTTCTGCGCAGCGACTACGGCGAAGTGCTGGCCGCAGGCGAGATCCTGCTGAAATTCGATGCCGACACCGGCAGCCTCTACGCCCAGCATTACGAGCACCGTTTTCCGCTCTGCCCGCCCACCTATGCCGATGTGTTGAAAACCAGCGACGACCCGACCTTGCAAGCCTTTGCTGCACGGTTCGAAAGCCTGGATGTGGACCCGTTGGCCTGGCACAGCGCCCGGCAAATTCGTAATGAGCTGGCCGAAGTAGCGCAGGTGCCGGAAGTCGGCCTGGCGCTGGCCGATGCCATGAGCCACTTCGAAGTGGTGGCCGGCAGCATTGATGATGCAGGCAGTCTGGATCAGCACGCCTTCAATAACCTGCACCAGTTGCTGGAGCGCCAGTACTACCGCCTCGCCAGCTGGCGCACGGCGGCAGACGACATTAACTGGCGGCGCTTTTTCGATATCAACGAGCTGGGCGGCCTGCGGGTTGAACGCAACCGGGTATTCGAAGCCACCCACAGCAAGATCTTCCAGCTTATTCAGCAAGGCCTGGTGGACGGCCTGCGCATCGACCATGTCGACGGCCTGGCCAACCCAGGCAGTTACTGCCGCAAGCTGCGGCGGCGGGTCAACGGTTTGCTCAGCAAGCGCCCTGGCGCGCTACTGGACCAGCCGTTCCCGATCTACGTGGAAAAAATCCTCGGCGCCGGCGAGCAGTTGCTCGGCAACTGGTCGGTGGATGGCACCACCGGCTACGAATTCATGAACGAGGTGTCGCTGCTGCAACACGACCCCATTGGGCAGCTGCAACTGTCGGCCCTGTGGGAAGAACGCAGCGGGCGTACCGCCAACTTTATGGATGAGGTGCGCGAGGCTCGGCAACTGGTGCTCAACGGCACGCTGGCCGGCGACCTCGAAGCACTGGCCCAGGGCCTGTTGCTGGTGGCCCGTGACGATATCGCCACCCGCGACCTGACGCTGGGCTCCATTCGCCGCGCCCTGCTGGAATTGATCGTGCACTTTCCGGTGTACCGCACCTACGCCGGGGCCCATGGCCGCAGCGCGCAAGATCAGCACTTCTTCCAGCAAGCGCTGGAGGCCGCCCACAGCAGCCTGGGTGAAGCCGACTGGCCGCTGCTCGCGTACCTCGACCGTTGGCTCGGTGGTGAGCCGCTGCGTCACCTGCCGCCAGGGCCGGCGCGCAAACAGCGGCAAAAACTGCTGACACGCTTCCAGCAACTGACCTCGCCCGCTGCCGCCAAAGCGGTGGAAGACACCGCCTGCTATCGCAGTGCCGTGCTCCTGTCGCGCAACGACGTGGGCTTTGACCCACAGCACTTCAGCGCCCCGCTTGCCGAGCTGCAAGCCAACTGGCAACAGCGACTGGCAACCTTCCCCGACAACCTGCTGACCACTGCCACCCACGACCACAAACGCGGCGAAGACACCCGCGCGCGCATGGCCGTGCTTAGCGAGCGCTCCACCTGGCTGGCCGACCGCGTCGACAGCTGGTGGCGCATGGCCGCGCCGCTGCGCGAAGAGTTGGCCGACGGGATTGCACCCAGCCCCGGCGATGAGCTGATGCTGTACCAAACCTTGCTCGGCAGCTGGCCGCTGGGCCTGACCAGCAGCAACCAGGCGGGCCTGGATGACTACTTGCAACGCTTGCTCGGCTGGCAGGAAAAAGCCCTGCGCGAAGCCAAACTGCGCAGCAGCTGGAGTGCCAACAACGAAAGCTACGAAGGCGCGTGCCGGCGCTTTCTGCAAGGCCTGCTGCAAAACCCCGAGGCCCTGGAACTGCGCAGCGAGATTGCCGCCGCCGCCGAGTCGCTGGCCCCCAGCGGCGCGCTTAACGGCCTGACCCAGGCGCTGCTGCGCATGACCACGCCCGGCGTGCCGGACCTGTACCAAGGCAACGAGTTCTGGGACTTCAGCCTGGTAGACCCGGACAACCGCCGCCCGGTGGACTTTGCCGCACGGCGCACCGCGCTGGACCATCCGCGCCCGGTGGCCGAACTGATTCACCACTGGCGCGGCGGCCAACTCAAACAATGGCTGGTGCAGCGCACGCTGAACCTGCGAGCCGCGCAGCCGCAGTTGTTCGCCCGTGGTGAGTACCTGCCGTTGCAGGTCGTTGGTAGCCAGGCCGCGCGGATACTCGCATTTGCCCGACACCTGGACGGCGAGCGCTTCGCCATCGTGGTGGTGCCTCGCCTGGCCGCAGGCCTGTTGGACGGCAAAACCACCCCACTGATACCCGATGACGCCTGGGGCGACACGCAGCTGCTGCTGCCGCCACGCCTCAGCCATCACACGCTGGTAAGTGCCTTTACTTCCAGCCGCCATACCCCGGTCGATGGTCGCCTCGACCTCGCCCACTTATTGCGGGACTTCCCGGTAAACCTGCTACATCCCTTTCAGGAGCCTCGGCCATGAGCATCGATGAAAAACGCGTACGTGAATTCGCCTTTCAGATCTGGGAATCCGAAGGCAAACCCGAAGGCCAGGCCGAGCGCCATTGGCAAATGGCAATCAAGCTGGCGGCCTCTGAAGCCGGCGTGCCGGCGGCCAATAAAACGGTAAAAGGCAAAAGCCTGGCAGCGCCTAATCCGGCCATTCCCGCAGCAAAAAAACCGGCCAAGGCCAAGGCTGAAAAGCCGGCGCTGCTTGAACCCAAACCAGCCAAGCCAGCCGCGAAAAAGCCTGCCGCCAAACCGGCTGCGCCCAAGGCCACCACCCCGCCCAAGCCCGCGGTCAGCAAACCTGCCAAACCGTCGGCAAAAAAACCGGTAGCGCCAGAGAAGCCTGCGCCGAAAAAACCAGCCGCCAAGGCGCCGAAAGCCTGATCTGCACCCAACGAATTGAATCGACTGAGACGAAGGAATCACCACCATGACCAAGCCGCATAAATCGCCGAACTCGGCACCGCAAGTCGTGCGGCAATCGCGCATCTCCGAAGGCAACCCATTTCCATTGGGCGCTACCTGGGACGGGTTGGGCGTCAACTTTGCGCTGTTCTCCGCCCACGCCACCAAGGTGGAGTTGTGCCTGTTCGACAGCACCGGTGAAACCGAGCTGGAACGCATTGTGTTGCCCGAGTACACCGACGAAATCTGGCACGGCTACCTGCCCGATGCGCACCCGGGGCAAATCTATGGTTACCGCGTTTACGGCCCCTATGAGCCCTCGGCCGGGCATCGTTTCAACCCCAACAAACTGTTGATCGACCCGTACGCCAAACAGTTGGTTGGCAAGCTGAAGTGGTCCGAATCGCTGTTCGGCTACACCATCGGCCACAAAGATGCCGACCTCAGTTTCGATAAGCGCGACAGCGCCAAATTCGTACCCAAGAGCAAGGTGATCGACCCGGCCTTCACCTGGGGCGAGCGCCCCAACGTGCGGGTACCCTGGGACAGCACCATCATTTACGAAGCCCACGTGCGCGGCACCAGCATGCGCCACCCCTCGGTGGCCGAAAACCTGCGCGGCACCTACGCCGGCTTGATGAACCCGGACCTGCTGCAACACATCAAGCGGCTCGGCGTTTCCACCGTGGAGCTTTTGCCTATCCACGGCTTTGTCGATGACAAACACCTGCTGGAAAAAGGCATGAACAACTATTGGGGCTACAACAGCATCGCCTTTTTTGCGCCCCACGCCGGCTACTCCGCCAGCGGCCATATCAACGAATTCAAAGAGATGGTCGCCCACCTGCACGACGCCGGGCTCGAGGTGATTCTGGATGTGGTTTACAACCACACCGCCGAGGGCAACGAGCTGGGCCCGACCCTGAGCATGCGCGGCATCGACAACGCCAGTTACTACCGCCTGCTGCCCAGCGACAAGCGCCACTACATCAACGACTCGGGTACCGGTAACACCCTGGACCTAAGCCACCCGTGCGTGCTGCAGATGGTGACCGACTCGCTGCGCTACTGGGCCACCGAAATGCGCGTGGACGGCTTCCGCTTTGACCTGGCGACCATCCTCGGCCGTTACGCCGACGGCTTCGACGAGCGCCACAGCTTCCTGGTGGCCTGCCGCCAGGACCCGGTGCTGAGCAAGACCAAGCTGATTGCCGAACCCTGGGACTGCGGCCCCGGCGGCTATCAGGTCGGTGGTTTTCCGCCGGGCTGGGTGGAATGGAACGACCGTTACCGCGACAACGTGCGGGCCTTCTGGCGCGGCGACGAAGGCCAGGTGGCCGAACTTGCCAGCCGCCTCACGGCCTCGGGTGACCTGTTCAACCAACGCGGCCGCCGGCCTTTCGCTTCGGTGAATTTCATCACCGCCCACGACGGTTTCACCCTGCGCGACGTGGTGTCTTACGACCACAAGCACAACGACGCCAATGGCGAAGACAACCGCGACGGCAACGACAACAACATTTCCTGGAACCATGGCGCCGAAGGCCCCACCGACGACCCGGAAATCAAAGCGCTGCGCCTGCGCCAGATGCGCAATATGCTCGGCACGTTGTTGTTGTCGCAGGGCACGCCAATGATCGTGGCCGGTGATGAATTCAGCCGCACCCAGGGCGGCAATAACAACGTCTATTGCCAGGACAATGAAATCGGCTGGGTAGACTGGAACCTCGACGAGGAAGGCAAAAGCCTGCTGGATTTCACCCGCCGAGTGATCAGCCTGCGCAAGGCCTTTCCGATCTTGCGTCGCGGGCGTTTTCTGGTTGGGCAATACAACGAGGAACTGGGCGTAAAAGACGTCACCTGGCTGTCGCCCTGCGGCAACGAGATGACGCCCGAGCAGTGGGAAGACCCGCACGCTCGCTGCCTGGGTATGCTGATGGACGGTCGCGCGCAACCCACCGGCATTCGCCGTAAAGGCGCCGATGCCACGTTGTTGCTGATCCTCAACTCGCACAGTGACGTGGTCAATTTCACCCTGCCGGAAGTAGCCGGAGGCCGCGGTTGGACCTGCCTGCTGGACAGCAACCGGCCGGAAGACCACAGCAAGGAATCGTTTGAATTCGACGCCGAATTCACCGTTACCGGTCGCTCGCTCCTGCTGTTCGAGCTTCAGCGCGACACCAGCGCATGAGGAGCCCACAGCATGGAACGCCGCTTCAGCGATGCCGATCTGCAGGCTTTCCTGCGCACCTTGACCGTGCCGGTGCGCAAGCCCGGCGCGGCGCTTAGCCAAGTCGTCAATGAAGGCCTGGACCGTCTGCCCTACCCGGGCGGCGGTTCCACCTTGCAACGCTGGCGCGGGTTGGCCAGCGTGGCTGCGACTGACCTTAGCCTGTGCAAACTCTACGAAGGCCATACCGACGCCTTGGCAATCATTGCCGAGGTGCAGGCCGACTACGCCATGCCGGCCGACAGCACCTGGGGGATGTGGGCGGCTGAACCGCCGCAGGCCAGGGTGCATATCAATGCCCGTACTTCGGCCAAGGATGTGCGCCTGGACGGCCTTAAAGCCTGGTGCTCCGGCGCCAAGGAAATCAGCCATGCACTGCTGACCTGCTGGGACGAAGAAGGCCAGCAGCAACTGGTGGCCGTGGCCCTGCAACAACCGGGTATCGACGTTACCGATCAAGGCTGGAACGCCGTGGGCATGGCCGCCACCGCCAGCGTGGAAGTGCGCTTTGACCAGGCGCGGGGGCACCTTATCGGCCCGCCGGGCGCCTACCTGTCCCGTCCCGGTTTCTGGCAAGGCGGTGCCGGCATCGGCGCCTGCTGGTTTGGCGCTGCACAGGCGCTGGGCGAAGCCTTGCGCAGCCACTGCCACAAGCGCGCCGAGCCCCATGCCCTGGCACACCTGGGTGCACTGGACACCGCCCTGAGCTGTACCGCCGACAGCCTGCGCGCAGGGGCTGCCTGGATAGACGAGCACCCCTATGCCAGCGCAGAACGGCTGGTTCGGCGCTTACGCAGCCAATGCGAATTGGCCGCTGCGCAGGCCATTGAACACGTCGGTCGGGCCTTGGGCGCCGCTCCTTTTTGTCGCGATGAAAAATTTGCACAACTGCTGGCAGACCTCCCGGTCTATGTAAGACAGAGCCATGCAGAACGCGACCTGGCCGCTCAAGGTGAGCGGGTTGCCGAAGAACCAGAAGGAAGCTGGATGTTATGAAACCGAATTTGATCAATAGCCAACTTATCGGCACGCCGCTGCAGGCCTGGAACCAATCCCGGCGCTTGGGCGATGTACAGCCTATCGGCCTGGACGCATTGCTGCCAGCAGGCTCGCGGGCGGTAATTGTCGCACCGCATCCAGATGACGAAGTGCTTGGCTGCGGCGGGTTGATGCAATTGCTCGCTCGGCAAAACATTCCACTGCTGCTGGTTTCGGTCACCGCCGGCACCGGCAGCAATATGGGTTCGCACTACTGGACACCGCAGCGCCTGAGCATCGCCCGGCCGCTGGAAAGCGCCCAGGCATTGCGCCGTCTGGGCCTGGACCAGAGCCAATACAAATGGCTGCACGCCGGCTACCCGGACACTCAGGTGCACGTGTACGAGGACGAACTCACCCAGTTTCTGCTCAGCTATATGCTGCCTAACGACGTGCTGTTCACCACCTGGCGTAACGACGGCCATAGCGACCACGAAGCCACCGCCCGTGCCTGCATCGCCGCGTGCGAACACGCCCAGGTACCGCTGCGGGAAATCCCGATCTGGGCCTGGCATTGGGCTGATCCGGAAGACGCGCGCATTCCTTGGGAGCGGGCACGCAAACTGCCGCTCGACATCTTCACCCAAGCGCGCAAACGCCACGCGATTCAAGCCTTTGCCAGCCAGATTCACGCCGACCCGCAAGCCGACTTGCCCCCCGTTCTGCCCGCCTGCGCCGTGGAGCGCCTGCAGCAACCTTTTGAACTGATGTTTGTGTGAGGGCGAGCCATGAGCGTGGCCGATAGCTACTTCGAAGGCATGTTCCGCGCGGACGCCGACCCCTGGGCGATGCGCACCCGCTGGTACGAACGGCGCAAGCGTAGCCTCACCCTCGCCTGCCTGCCGCAGCACGAATACAAAAGCGTGCTGGAACTGGGCTGCGCCAACGGTGAGCTGAGCGCCAAGCTGGCCAATCGCAGCGGCCGGCTACTGTGCTGCGACACCTCTACCACCGCCCTGGAATTGGCCCAGGCGCGCCTGAAACAGCGGCCCAATGTGCAGTTTTGGCAAGGCCGGCTGCCCAAGGAGTGGCCGCCCGGCAAGTTTGACCTGATCGTTTTCAGCGAGCTGGGTTACTACCTGGACAGCACCGATCTGACTCAACTTATTTTCAGCATGCGCTACGCCCTCGCCCCCGGCGGCACGGTGCTCGCCTGCCATTGGCGGCCCACCATCGACGGCTGCCCGCACACGGGCGACCAGGTGCACGCCGAGCTTCATCATCTATTACGCATGCCGCGCCTGGTCTGGCACCAGGAAGCCGATTTACTGCTGGAAGTGTGGTGCGAAGACGCCACCTCGGTAGCCGAGCAAGAAGGCCTGATCAGGAGAGCAACATGATTGGTGTGATCATCCCGGTACACAACGAAGAAAAATTGCTGGGCAACTGCCTGGTAGCCCTGCAGCGCGCCGCCGCGCACCCGGAACTGAACGGCGAAACCGTGCATATTCTGGTGGTGCTCGATAGCTGCACCGACGCCTCGGCACAAATCGCCCTGGCCCATGGCGTGGCCTCCATTGCCGTGGATGCACGTAATGTGGGCGAAGCGCGTGCCACCGGCGTGCGCCTGCTAGTGGACCAGGGCGCGCGCTGGCTGGCCTGCACCGACGCCGACAGCCAGGTGGCCGAAGACTGGCTGGTGGCGCAGTTGCACCAGGGCACCGACGTGGTGTGCGGCACTGTGCAGATCGCAGACTGGGGCGATATTCCGGATGAGGTTCAAGCCGAGTACCAAGGCCGCTACCACAACGGCGATGGCCACCGGCATATCCACGGCGCCAACCTGGGGTTTAGCGCGTTGGCGTATATCCGCGCTGGCGGCTTTCAACCCTTGGCGGTAGATGAAGATGTGGAGTTGGTGGCGCGGTTTCAGCAAAGCGGCGCCAGCATCGCCTGGACCGCCATGCCCCAGGTGGTCACCAGTGCACGACTGGAGGTGCGGATGGCCGGCGGGTTTGCCGACTACCTGCGCACCTTGACGGCCTCCCAGCAGGTTCCGGTGTAACAGGCGCTCTCAACTGGCCGGCTTAAAAGCCGGCCAGTATTTGTAGATGACGGGCCTGCGCTTGCTGCTCCAACACTGGCCTGAACCGCACACAGTCCCCCGTTTGCGCCTGCGCCAGGCGCGCCAACGCTTCAGGCGTCAACGCACCCACACGCGGATAACCGCCGATGGTCTGCCGGTCATTGAGCAGCACGATCGGCTGGCCATCAGGCGGCACCTGAATCGCACCCAGCGGAATGCCTTCGGAAATCAGCGCCGCGCCCTGATACTCAAGCGCGGGCCCAAGCAGACGAATGCCCATGCGGTCGGCGCGGCTGTCCAGTTGCCAGGGGCGATTAAACAGGTCGAACAGCGATTGGCCGCTGAAGTCGCCAATCTGGGCGCCCAGTACCAGGTCTAGAGGCTGCTTGAGGCTCAAGTCCGGGATTAGCTCGCGCGGCAGCTGCCGAGGCTCAGCCGTGCCCGGCCACTGCAACGTATCGCCGCTGACCAGCGCCTGACCCTCGCCGTGCAAACCGCCGAGGCCTTCGCGGCTAACGGTGCTGCAACTGCCCAACGTTGGCGTGCAGGCAAAGCCACCGGGTGCAGCCAGATACGCTCGCAAACCCTGTTGCGGATGGCTAAAGCGCAAACGCTGGCCCGCGCGCACCGTAAAACTTTGCCAGGGTTCTAGCGCCTGCCCATCCAGCGTTGCAGCCAGATCCGCACCGGCCAGCGCCAGGCAACCGTCCTGCTGAATAAGCACACCGAGGCCGCCCAGGGTGATTTCGATCACGGCTGCATCCAGCGCATTACCCAACAGCCAATTGGCCCAATACATCGACAGCCAATCCGCCGCGCCACCCTGACTCACGCCCAGGTGGCGCACCCCAAAGCGGCCGCCATCCTGCAGTTGGATCAATGGCGTGCTTTGCTCGATCAGCAGTCCGCTCATGCCAGCGCCTCCAATGGCGTGTCATCCCCGCCCTGGCGCAAAAACTCGGCATGGTCGACGGGCATAAACCGCACGCGATCACCCGGCTGCAGCAGGCTGTAGCCGTCAAGCGCGCGGTCGAATAATGCAGTGGGCGTACGCCCCAGTACGTTCCAGCCGCCGGGCGAGGTCTGCGGGTAGGTTGCCGTCTGCCGCTCCGCCAGGGCCACACTGCCGCGGGTGACGCGCTTGCGTGGCGTGGCCAGACGGGGCGCAGCCAATTGCGGATCGACCAGCCCCATATAAGCAAAACCCGGCGCAAAGCCGAGGGCAAATACGTGGTACGCATGGCCGCTATGCCGCTCGATGACCTGGCTGACCGACAACCCGCTGCGCGCCGCCAACAACTCAAGCTCCGGCCCCACCTGCCGGTGGTACCACACCGGAATCTCATGCAAGCGACCACCGCCCTCACCCGCCGGCTGCAGGTTTTCCAGCGCCGTAGCAATCAGCTCCCGTGCCTGTACGGCGCCAATACGTTGCACGTCGTAGTGCAGCATCAGCGTGGTGTAAGACGGCACCAGGTCGATTAGCCCCGGGCCGAACTCCGCGCGCAATCGCTGCACCGCAGCCAGCAACCAGGGCATATGGGCTTCGTCGATGTCATCGAACAGGCGCAGCATCAGGCAGTCCATGGCGACCACCTCGACCCGCACCTTCATGCCGTTTTCAGCTCATCGAGAGCGTGGCGAATACGCCGCACCGCCGCCACCGACGCGGCGTTGTCGCCGTGTACGCAAAGGGTATCGACCTGCAGCTGCAAAGCGCTGCCATCACTGGCGATCAGCGGTTTGCCCTGCGCCAGGTCCAACGCCTGGGCGACGATCCGTTCCGGTTCGTGGTGCACCGCGCCCGGCAGGCTGCGCGCTACCAGGTTACCGGCGCCGTCATAAGCGCGGTCGCTAAAGGCCTCGAACCACAGTGGCACGCCAAATTCATCGCTTAAGGCTTGCGCCACGCTGTTGTCGGCGCGGCCCAACAGCATCAGGCGCACGCCGCCATAACTGGCCACTGCCTGAAACACCGCCCGCAGCAACGTAGCGTTACCCATCATGTCGTTGTACAGCGCGCCGTGGGGTTTGACGTATTCGACTTCGCCGCCCTGCGCCCGGCAAATACCGGCCAGGGCGCCGATCTGATAATGCAGCAGGTCGATGACTTCCTGGGGCGCCAGGGCCATGGAGCGGCGACCGAAGCCTTGCAAGTCGGGGTAGGCAGGATGGGCGCCGATACGTACCTGGTTCTCCAACGCCAGGGCCACGGTTTTGCGCATGGTGCCGGGGTCGCCGGCATGGAAGCCGCAGGCGATATTGGCGCAGTCGATATGCGCCATTATTTCGGCATCCAGGCCCATGGTCCAGGCGCCAAAACTTTCACCGATATCGCAATTCAACAACACCATGCTCGCTCCTATTGCTCCCAGGCCGGCGCCACAATCTGCAGGCCGTGCTGACCGTTGTAGGCGGCGCGCTCGGGTTGCCGCCAGCCTTCCAGCAAGGCGGGCTGGAGTGTATAGATTTCGACGCCCAATGGCCGGCAAACACTCAACGGATCTTGCGCCTCGGGCCCCCACATCGGCAGCGACAGGTCGCCACCCGGGCAGGTGGACAGCGCGCAGAGCAGGTCGATTTCGGCAAAGAACTCCAGGTAGTCGCCCTGCTTGGCCGGGCAGGCTTTCATAAAATACAGGTCGTCGTCGTTCAGGCCGGTGCACTGGAAAACGTTGAGCACGTCATGCACATCGAACTCGGTCAGGCCGTGGGGCAGCACAGCGCGGGTCAGGTTGGAGTGGCAGTGGTGATGAAAGTCTTCACCGGTGAGCATCTTGTTTACATAGGGGTCGCACCGGGTGCCAAGCAGGTCGTGCACGCGGCCACCATGCTCATCGATGCCGTAGCCGGCCAGACTGTCGTCGGTGATGGTCACCAGCGGACGCAGAAACGGCAGGTTCGACCACAGGCGGTCGTAGGTGGTTACGTGCGCGCCCTGCAACTGCCGGGTACGGGCGGCCCACAGGCGCTCGCGGGGGTCGTGGGCGTTCCAGATATTCAGGTCACCTACTTGCGGGCCCACGGGTGTGGTGATGCGAAAAACATGGCCGGCCGGCACCTTCCAGGCGCGGCCGGTACGGATCGGAATCTGGAATTGCTCGATAAGCGTGCGCGCGTTCTGCTGCTCGCGAATGCGCTGGTAAAAGGCCTCGTTGACCTGCAAGGCAGAGCCTTTGCTGACTTGGTAGGCGGCTGGGTAGTCCTGGTAGGCCTTGGGCATGATCGGGTTCCTGGGGTAAGAGGAAGATCAACAGCATCGAGGCTCAAGCCTCTCCCACAGGGAACGTGCAAGCAAGTCCTCTCTCTTGCGGGATACTCGGCTAACGTCCCCTCTCCCACTTGTGGGAGAGGGTTAGGGTGAGGGAGCGGTATTGAGCCGGGCATGGGATTGCGTAACGGCCAGCCCTCACCCCCGACCCCTCTCCCGCACGCGGGAGAGGGGTGCACGGCATTTGACTTTATTTGCCGGTTTTTACTTTTGTCCACGTCCGCGTACGAATCCGCTCCAGCGCTGGCGGAAGCATCTCCACACTGTACAACTTGGCCTGCACCTCAGCCGGCGGGTACACGTTGGG
Organism: Pseudomonas turukhanskensis; assembly: GCF_027922365.1. GTDB lineage: Bacteria > Pseudomonadota > Gammaproteobacteria > Pseudomonadales > Pseudomonadaceae > Aquipseudomonas > Aquipseudomonas turukhanskensis. Next base: position 198,240 of record NZ_BSFN01000007.1, on the reverse strand, counting down.
GTTATTGCGCAACGCCGGGCTGATCAGGCTGTCCGCCGCCTGGTTGGGGTTGGCGTAGGAAACATAATCGGAGATCGGCGCCACCACCTCCGGGCGCAGCAGGTAGTTGATAAAAGCGTGTACCTGCTCGATGTTCTGCGCATCCCGCGGAATGGCCAGCACGTCGAACCACGCCGCCGTGCCCTCTTTGGGAATGCGGTATTCGATCTTGATGCCGTTTTTCGCCTCAGTGGTCCGCGCCGCTGCCTGCATGGCGCCGCCCGACCAGGCCAGCGCCACGCAAATATCGCCATTGGCCAGATCGGTCACAAACTTCGAGGAACTGAAATAGGTGATCGACGGGCGCAATTTGTTCAGGTGCGCCTCGGCCTTTTTATAGTCCTCGGGGTTGTGGCTGTTGGGCGACAGGCCGAGGTATTGCAGTACCTCGGGAATGACCTCGGTGGGCGCATCTAGGTACGCCACGCCGCACTGTTTGAGCTTGGCGAGAATCTCCGGGTTGAACAGCAGGTCCCAGGAGTCCAGCGGTGCATCGTCGCCGAGGATGGCTTTGACCTTGTCGACGTTATAGGCAATGCCGTTGGTGCCCCACATATAGGGCACCACGTACTGGTTGCCAGGGTCTTTGGCGGCCAGCACCTTGAGCAGTTCGGGGTTGAGGTTTTTCCAGTTGGGCAATTTGCTCTTGTCGAGTTTCTGGAACACCTGGGCCTTCATGTAGTTGGGCAGAAAGCTGTCGCTGGGCACCACCAGGTCGTAACCGGAGTGGCCGGAGAGCAGCTTGGCCTCCAGCACCTCGTTGCTGTCGTATACGTCGTATTTCGGCTCGATGCCGGTGTCCGCTTTGAAGCCTTTGAGGGTGTCCGGGCCGATGTAATCGAACCAGTTGTAGATGCGCACCACCGGCTCGGCAGCCAGTAACGTAGCGCTGGCCAATAGCGAGGCGCCGAACAGCAACCCCAGCGTCGATTTGTTAAGCATGGCTGGCACCTGCTTCGTAGCCCTGCAATACGTTGACGGCATTCACGCCGATGGCCTCTACCGCGTAACCGCCTTCCATCACGAACAAGGTGGGCAGGCCCAGCGCGGCAATGCGCGCGCCCATGGCCAGGTAGTCTGGCGAGTCGAGTTTGAACTCGGAAATCGGGTCTTCCTTGTAGGTGTCCACGCCCAGGGAAATCACCAGCACATCCGGCGCATAAGCAGCGATTTTGCCGCAGGCATCTTCCAGCGCTGCACTCCACACCGGCCAGCCGCTGCCCAGGGCCAGCGGGTAGTTGTGGTTGCAGCCCGCGCCCGCGCCTTCGCCGGTTTCGTCGGCATTGCCGAGGTAGTACGGGTATTCGTCCAGCGGGTCGCCGTGAATGGAGGCGAACAGCACGTCGCCGCGCTGGTAGAAAATTTCCTGGGTGCCGTTGCCATGGTGGTAGTCGACGTCGAGGATCGCCACACGCTTGGCGCCCTGGTCGAGAAACGCCTGGGTGGCGATGGCGACGTTGTTGAGGAAGCAATAGCCGCCCATAAAGTCGCTGCCGGCATGGTGACCTGGCGGCCGGCACAGGGCGAAGGCCGTGCGAGCGCCTTGGCGCATATGGTCCTGGGCGGTGAGCGCGACCTGCGCCGAGCTGTAGATGGCCTGCCAGGTGCCGGCGGTAATCGGCGCCTCGGTATCGAAGCAGTAATGCCCCAACTCGCCGATCAACGCGCGGGGAATCGGCCCGTCGCGGCGCAGACGGCGCGCGGGAAAGCACGAGGGCAGCAGGTCGCAGCTGTGGCCTTCGGCAGCCCAGCGCGCCCAGGCGCTTTGCAAAAAGCTGAGGTAGCCGCTGTCGTGCACACGGGCAATGGGCGCCAGGCCGAAATCCTTCGGTTCGATCACCTCGCCAAGTTTCTGCTGCTTGACCCGTGCCAGCACCGTATCGGCGCGGCTGGGCATTTCGAAACAGGGCTGCAACTGGCCATCGACCAGTTCGGTCTGGCCATGGTGCAGACGGTGGTCGTCGCTGTAGACGGTCAACATGGGGCGCTCCTCATCAGTGTTCTTGTGCCGGCATTGTGGCCACAAGGCAGTTAAATGGAGAACGCTGGCAGCGGCCAAAAGGGGATCTAAATGGCCAACATCAGTGGCCGATAGCACCATAGCGGCAGGCAGCGCAGGTTGGCCTGCACGCGTATACTCGCGCCACCTTAAACCGGAGACCTGCCATGACTATCTCTCTGTACGCCGCGTCCGTTCCTGTTTTCAAGCAAATGCTCACCAGCCTGAGCGCTGTGCTGAAAAAAGCCGAAGAACACGCTGCCGCCAAGAACATCGACCCTGCCGCCCTGCTGCAAGCGCGCCTGTTCCCCGACATGTTCCCCCTCACCCGCCAGGTACAGATCGCCTGCGACTTCGCCCGCGGCGTACCGTCGCGTCTGGCCGGCGTGGACGTGCCCAAGCATGAAGACGTGGAAACCACGTTTGAACAGCTGCAAGCGCTGCTGAAGGAAACCCTGGAGTACCTGGCGACCTTTACCCCAGCCCAGGTAGATGGCAACGAGGAACGTGAAATTGTTACCCGCCCGGGTACGCCGAAAGAGCGCAAATTCACTGGCCAGTCGTATTTGCTGACTTACGGCCTGCAGCACTTCTTCTTCCACGTAACCACCGCGTATGCGCTGCTGCGTCATAACGGCGTTGAGGTGGGCAAGATGGATTATGTGGGGCAGCCGCAGAGCTGAGTGTTTCTGGGTGGAATGAGGTTTGCCTTTGCCCTCACCCCCGGCCCCTCTCCCGCACGCGGGCGAGGGGAGACAAACGCGATTGCCGAACTAACGTAGTTCAATCCCCTCTCCCGCTAGCGGGAGAGGGTTAGGGTGAGGGCCGCTGTTGCCCTACTCCTTCTGCCCCAACTGCTCCACCTGCCATCCCCCACCCATCGCCGCAATCAACTGCACACTCGCCGTCAACCGGCTACCCAACAGGGTGAGTACGGTGCGTTCGTTCGACAGCGCCGTGGTCTGTACGGTGACCACGTCCGAGAAGTCGACGGTACCGGCGCGGTACTGGTTAAGCATCAAGCGCAGCGACTCGCGTGCCGAATCCAGCGCTTCCTGTTGCACGCCGCTTTCTTCTTTCAACACATCGAGCTGAACCATATAGTCTTCCACCTCGCGAAACCCGGTCAGCACGCTCAGGCGGTAGGCGGCCACGGTGGCGTCGTAGCTGGCTTCGGCCTGTTCCACGCGCGAGCGGATCAAGCCACCGTCGAACAGGGTCATGGCGAAGTCGGGGCCGATGGACCAGTAGCGGTTTGGCGTGGTCAGCAGCTGTGACAGGCTGTCGTTACGGAAGCCGCCGCTGGCGCTCAAGGTGATGTCCGGGTAGTAGGCGGCCTTGTTCACCCCGATCAGGGCGTTGGCAGCCCTTACGTCGCGCTCGGCCGAGGCGATATCGGGGCGCCGTTGCAGCAGTTGCGAGGGCACGGTGGCCGGTACTTGCGGCAAGCCGGGAATGTCGTTGGTTTCCGCCAGGCTGAAGGTGGACGGCGGCTCGCCCACCAGCACGGCAATGGCGTTCTGCAGTTGCGCGCGCTGGTATTTGAGGTCGATGGCCTGGGCCTGGGTGCTTTTTACTTGCGTGCGCGCCTGGGCCACGTCGGCCTTGGTGACGATGCCAGCGCGGTATTGGTTTTCCGCCAGTTTGAAGGCTTTTTCGTAGGCAGCGACGGTGTCATCGAGCAGGCGTTTTTGCGCGTCCATCACCCGCAGCTGCAGGTAGTTCTGCGCCAGTTCCGACTGCTGGCTGAGTTTGGTAGCGGCCAAGGTGGCCTGGCTGGCTTCGGCGCTGGCGCTGTCGGACTCAAGTTGGCGGCGCAGCTTGCCCCACAGGTCCAGCTCCCAGCTTACGCCGAGGCTCGCCTGGTAACTGTTGCTGATACCGCCACTGCTGCCGCTGCTGACGGTGGAGCCATCCGACAACGACACCGTGCCGCCACCACCCGACGCCTGCCCGGAGCGGGTTTTGCTGAACGCCGCACTCAGGCTCGGGAAAAACGAAGCGCGTGCACCACGGGCCAGGGCTTGTGCCTGACGGTATTGGGCTTCGGCCTGGGCCAGGGTCTGATTGGAGGTTTCCAGGCGCTGCTGCAACTGGTTCAGCGTGGGGTCGCCATACAGCTCCCACCAGGCGCCGCGGTGCAACGCATCGCTGGGTTCGGCCTGCGTCCAGCCCGCTTGCTGTTTGAAGCTGGCGGGCACTGCCACATCGGGCTGCTTATAGTCCGGGCCAACGGCGCAGCCAGCCACGGCCACGGCCACCGCGAGCAGCAGGCTGCGGGAATACAGGCTCATAACGAAGTCTCCAACGAAGCATCAGTGCGCACGCCTCTGCGGCGGTTAACCCAGTGGCGCAAACGATCCAGGTACAGGTACACCACCGGTGTGGTGTAGAGGGTCAGCAGTTGGCTGGCGATCAGGCCGCCGACGATGGTGATACCCAGCGGGCGGCGCAGCCCGGCGTCGCCGCCGACGCCGAAAATCAGCGGCAGCGCGCCGAGCAGCGCGGCCAGGGTGGTCATCATGATCGGCCGGAAGCGTTTTACGCACGCTTCCAGAATCGCCTCGCGCGGCGTCATGCCCAAACGACGTTCAGCCTCAAGGGCGAAGTCGATCATCAGAATGGCGTTTTTCTTGACGATGCCGATCAGCAAAATGATGCCGATCAGCGCAATCAGACTCAGCTCGCTGCCACACAGAATCAACGCCAGCAAGGCACCGACTCCTGCCGAGGGCAAGGTGGAAAGAATGGTCAGCGGGTGCACGTAACTCTCGTAGAGCATGCCGAGCACGATATACACAGCGCCCAGGGCCAGCAGAATCAGCCAGGGCATATTGTTCTGCGTGTCTTGCACGGCGCCTGCATTGCCTTCGAAGCTGGCCTGGATATCCAGCGGCAATTGCAGCGGCTCGATGGCCGCCATGATCGCTTCGCGGGTCGGGCCGATCTGCGCCTTGGGCGCCAGGTTGAACGACAGCGTGGTGGCCGCGAACTGGCCCTGGTGGTTGACCGACAACGGCGCCGTACTCGGCTCGAAGTGACTGAATTCGGCCAGCGGCACGCTCTGCCCGTCGCTGCCAATCACATACACCTGGCGCAAAATTTCCGGGCTTTGCTGGTACTGCGCGCCCACTTCCATCACCACGTGGTACTGGTTCAGCGGGTTGTAGATGTTGGCGATCTGCCGTTGGCCGAACGAGTTGTTCAACACCTCGTCCACCAGCGACATGTTCACCCCCAGCGTAGCGGCGCGGTCGCGGTCCACCACTAGGCGGCTTTGCACGCCTTTGTCTTGCGAGTCGCTGTTGAGGTCCACCACCTGCGGCACCTTGCGCATGGCCGCCTCTACTTTCGGCGCCCATTCGCGCAGCAGGTTCAGGTCGTCGCTGCGCAGGGTGAATTGGTTGGTGGCGTTACTGTCGCGGCCGCCCAGGCGCACGTCCTGCCCGGCATTGAGGTACAGCGCAGCGCCAGGGATTTCGGCCAGTTTGGGGCGCAACCGGGCCAGAATGGTGTCAACGTCGTCGCGCTCGCCAATAGGTTTCAAGGTGACGAAAAACGAGCCGGTGTTACTCGACTGCCAGCGCCCACCGCCGAGGAAACCCACCACGTTTTCGATGTCCGGGTCGGCGCCGAGAATCGCCCGGAACTTGCCCATTTTTTCCTGCAAGCCCTGGAACGAAATGCTCTGGTCGGCAATGGCAAAACCGCGCAGCCGGCCGGAATCCTGTGCCGGCAGAAAGCCCTTGGGCACAACCACGAACAGGTAAAGGTTGAGCACGATGCAGCCCAGCATGATCACCACCATCAGCCGCGAATGCGCCAACGCCCATTCCAGGCTGGCCTTGTAGCGCGCCATCAGGTTCAAGAACAACTTGCTGTCGGCCTTGGGCTGTTGCTCCGGTGCATCCTTGGGCCGTGCTTTGAGCAGCCGCGCGCAAAGCATCGGCGTCAGCGTTAACGACACCACCAGCGACACCAGAATGGCCGCCGACAAGGTGACGGAAAACTCGCGGAACAGCCGCCCGATAATCCCGCCCATCAGCAGAATGGGGATAAACACCGCCACCAGCGACAGGGTCATGGACAGCACGGTAAAGCCCACTTCGCGGGCGCCATGTATGGACGCCTCCAGCGGTGACTCACCCTCCTCAATCCGCCGCGCAATGTTCTCCACCACCACAATGGCGTCGTCCACCACAAAGCCGGTGGCCACAATCAGCGCCATCAACGACAGGTTGTTCAGCGAGAAGCCGCACAGGTACATCACCGCAAAGGTGCCCACCAGCGACACCGGCACCGCCAGCGCCGGAATCAGCGTGGCGCGCGGGCTGCGCAGAAACATATAGACGACCAGAATCACCAGCAGCACCGAGATGATCAGGGTGATTTCCGCTTCATCGAGGGAAGCGCGAATGCTCGGGCTGCGGTCATCCATCACCGACAGTTGCACCTTCGGCCCGATCAGCTCCTGAATCTCGGGCAACAACGCATGGATGGCATCGGTGGCTTCGATGATATTGGCGCCCGGCTGGCGGGTAACGATCAACAGCACCGCCGGGTTGGCGCCGGAGAAACCGGCGTTGCGCACGTCTTCGACTGCGTTGGTGACTTCGGCAATATCGCCCAGGCGCACCGCTGCACCGGTGGTGGCGTTGTAGTGCACGATCACCGGCAGGTATTCGCTGGCCTTGCGCAACTGGTCATTGGCATCCACTTGCCATTGCTTGCTGGCGCCGTCGATGGCGCCTTTGGGGCCGTTGGAGTTGGTGTTGGCAATGGCAGTGCGCACGGTGTCCAGGGCTATGCCGTATTTGTTCAGGGCGTCCGGGTTAAGGTCGACGCGCACCGCCGGCAGCGAACTACCGCCGATGCTCACCTGGCCGATGCCTTTTACCTGGGCCAGGCGCGGCGACACCAGGGTGGACGCCATGTCGTACATCTCGCCGCGGGTATAGCTGTCCGAGGTAAGGGTGAGCACCATCACCGGCATATCGGACGGATTGGCTTTGCGGTACGACGGCAAGCTCGGCATGCCGCTGGGCAGCAGGCTGCTGGCCGCGTTGATGGCGGCCTGCACTTCGCGGGCGGCGCCGTCGATGTCTTTTTCCAGGGAGAACTGCACGATCACCGTGGCCGAGCCCAGCGAGCTGCTGGAGGTCATTTCGGTGATGCCGGCGATGCGCCCCAATGCCCGTTCCAGCGGCGTAGCCACCGACGAGGCCATGGTTTCCGGGCTGGCGCCAGGCAACGAGGCGCTGATCATGATGGTGGGAAAATCCACCGACGGCAGCGGCGCCACGGGCAACAGGTTGAACGACAGCCAGCCGGCGAGCAGCAGGGCCAGCGTCAGCAGCGAGGTGGCGACTGGGCGGCGGATGAAGGGGGTGGAGAGGCTCATGCTGAGATCACCCTTTGCACCGCCCTCACCCCAACCCTCTCCCGCACGCGGGAGAGGGGGCCGATGGAGTCAGCCGCGAGAACGAGGTGCGCTCCCCTCTCCCGCTTGCGGGAGAGGGGCCGGGGGTGAGGGCCAGCCATCACACAAAAACTCATGACTGCACCGGCATATCCAGCCCACGCTGCTTGCGCCAGCCATTCCAGCGCTGCGCCAGGCGGTCGAACGCCAGGTAAATCACCGGCGTGGTAAACAACGTCAGCACCTGGCTCAGCAGCAAACCGCCCACCATCGCGATACCCAGTGGCCGGCGCAATTCAGCACCTGCCCCCGCCGCCAGCATCAACGGCAAGGCACCGAGCAACGCCGCCAGCGTGGTCATCAGAATGGGCCGGAAACGCAGCAAGCACGCCTGGTAAATCGCATCGGCGGCGTTCATACCCTGGTTGCGCTCAGCGTCGAGGGCGAAGTCGATCATCATGATCGCGTTTTTCTTCACGATGCCGATCAGCAGAATGATGCCGATGATCGCCACAATGCCGATCTCCTCGCCTGCCACCATCAAGGCCAGCAGCGCACCCACGCCCGCCGAAGGCAAGGTGGAAAGGATGGTCACCGGGTGGATAAAGCTCTCGTAGAGAATGCCGAGCACGATATACATGGTCACCACCGCCGCCAGAATCAGCAGCAAGGTGCTCGACAGCGAGCTTTCAAACGCCAGCGCCGCACCGCGGAAACTGGTCTGCACGCCCACCGGCAATTGCATCTGCTGCTCCACCTGGCGAATGGCGGTCACCGCTTCGCTGAGCGACACATCCGGCGCCAGGTTGAACGACAGCGTGGCCGCCGGGAACTGCGAGATGTGGTTGATGGCCAGCAGCGTATTGCGCTCTTCGATGGTGGCCAGCGACGACAGCCGCACCTGCGTGCCGTCGCTGCTGCTCACATACAGGTTTTCCAGCGACTCGGGGCCGATCTGAAATTGCGGCGCCACTTCCAGCACCACGCGGTACTGGGTGGCCTGGGTAAAGATGGTGGAAATCAGCCGCTGGCCGAAGGCGTTGTACAGCGCGCTGTCGACATCCGACAGCGACACGCCCAGGCGCGAAGCCGCGTCGCGGTCGATATTCACGAAGGCTTGCAGGCCCTTGTCCTGCCAGTCGCTGGCGACATCGGCCAATTGCGGCAATTGCTGCAGACGCTCTACCAACAGCGGCACCCACTTGGCCAGGACATCGGGGTCGGAGTCCTGCAGGGTGAATTGGTATTGGGTGCGCGCCACGCGGTCTTCGATGGTCAGGTCCTGCACCGGTTGCAGGTACAGGCGCACGCCGGGAATCTGGTCGAGGGTCGGTTGCAGCCGGCGGATCACTTCGCTGGCGCTGGCATCCCGTTCGCCATGGGGCTTGAGGTTGATCAGCATGCGCCCGGTGTTCAGCGTGGCGTTGCTGCCATCCACGCCGATAAAGGCCGTCAGGCTGGCCACGGCCGGGTCACTGAGCAGGGCTTTGGACAGCACTTGCTGACGCTCGGCCATGGCCTGGAACGAGATCGACTGCGGCGCTTCGGCAATGGCCTGAATCACGCCGGTGTCCTGCACCGGGAAAAAGCCCTTGGGCATAAAGGTGTAGAGCACGGCGGTAAGCACCAGGGTGCCGAGGGCAATCAGCAAGGTCAGCGGCTGATGGCGCAGCACCACGCGCAAGGCGCGGCCATAGCCGGCGATCAGGCGGTCGATGGCGCGGCCGGTGGCTTGGGCGAAACGACCGTGTTTTTCTTCCGGAATATGCTTGAGCAGCTTGGCGCACAGCATCGGCGTGAGGGTGAGCGACACCACGCCGGAAATCAGGATAGCCACCGCCAGGGTGATGGCGAATTCGCGGAACAACCGCCCCGCCACATCGCCCATAAACAGCAGCGGAATCAGCACGGCAATCAGCGAAAAAGTCAGGGAAATAATGGTGAAGCCGATCTGCTTGGAGCCCTTGAGCGCAGCCTCCAACGGGCTATCACCCTCCTCCAGATAACGGGTGATGTTTTCCACCATCACGATGGCATCGTCCACCACAAACCCGGTGGCGATGGTCAGCGCCATCAACGACAGGTTGTTCACCGAAAAACCAGCCAGGTACATCACGCCAAAGGTGCCGATCAGCGACAAGGGCACTGCCAGGCTCGGAATCAGCGTGGCGGAAAAACTGCGCAGAAACAGGAAGGTCACCATCACCACCAGCCCGATGGCCAGCACCAACTCGAACTGCACGTCGGAGACCGAGGCGCGAATGGTGGTGGTGCGGTCGGTGAGAATCTGCACGTCCAGGCTGCCCGGCAGGCTGGCCTGCAATTGCGGCAGCATGGCTTTGATACTGTCCACCACCTTGATGACGTTGGCCCCCGGTTGGCGCTGGATGTTCAATACCACGGCCGGCGTTTCATTGGCCCAGGCGGCCAGGCGGGTGTTTTCCGCGGCATCGTCCACGCTGGCCACGTCTTTGAGACGCAGCGGCGCACCGTTTTTATAGGCAACGATCAGGTCCCGGTAGGCCGAGGCGGATTTCAGTTGGTCATTGGCGTCCAGGGTCGAGGCACGCGTGGGGCCGTCGAAGCTGCCTTTGGGGCCATTGAGGTTGTTGTTGGACACCGTGGTGCGCAGGTCGTCGAGGTTAAGCCCCGCTGCCGCCAGTGCCGACGGGTTGGCGCGAATCCGCACGGCCGGGCGCTGGCCGCCGCTGATGCTCACCAGGCCAACGCCGGAGATCTGCGAAATTTTCTGCGCCAAGCGCGTGTCCACCAGGTCCTGCACCTGCGGCAACGGCAGGTTGCTGGAGGTGATGGCCAACGTCAGGATCGGCGCATCGGCCGGGTTCACCTTGCTGTAAGAAGGCTGGTACGGCAGGTCATTGGGCAACAGGCTGCTGGCGGTATTAATGGCGGCCTGCACCTCCTGCTCCACCACATCCAGGTTGCTTTCCAGGGTGAACTGCAGGGTGATCACCGAGGCGCCACCCGAGCTGCTGGAAGACATTTCATTCAGACCGGCAATCTGCCCCAGCTGGTTTTCCAGCGGCGCGGTCACCGACGAGGTCATGATTTCCGGGCTGGCGCCGGGGTACGAGGTCACCACCTGAATGGTCGGGTAATCGACTTCCGGCAACGCCGAAATCGGCAGAAAGCGGTAGGCGATAATCCCCGATAGCAGGATGGCGATCATCAATAACGTGGTCGCAACCGGGCGCAGGATAAACGGGCGCGACGGGTTCATTGCGCGGCTCCGTCCTTGCCTTGCGGCGCAGCGTCGCCCTGGCCGAAGGGTTTCTGCCCGGTTTCTTCCCCCACTTCCTTCTTCACTTGCTCGGGCGCGGCAATGCGCACGGCCATGCCGTCGCGCAGGCGGTCGGTGCCTTCTACCACCACTTGCTCATCGACGCTGAGGCCCTTCTCCACCACCACTTTCTCGCCTTCGCTGGTGCCCAGGGTGACGGCGCGCTGAGCCACTTTGTCGCCCTCGCCCAGTACATACACGTAAGTGCCGTCGTTGCCACGCTGCACGGCGTTGGCTGGAATAAGCAGCACGTCGTGCAGGGTTTCGGCGAGCAGGCGCACGTTGACGAACTGGTTGGGGAACAGCGAGCGATCGGCGTTTTCGAATTTGGCTTTGAGCTTTACGGTGCCGGTGGTGGTGTCGATCTGGTTGTCGAGGGTGACCAGCTCGCCGGTGGCCAGGGTCACGTCCTTGTTGCGGTCCAACGCCTCCACCGGCGCTGCCTTGGCCTGGCCCAGTTGTGCGGCCACGGTGCCCAGCTGTTGTTGCGGCAGGCTGAATACCACGGCAATCGGTTTCACCTGGGTGATGACCACCAGCGGCGTGGTGTCGCTGGAAGTGACGAGGTTGCCGACATCCACCTGCCGCAGGCCCAGGCGCCCGCTGATGGGTGCGCGCACTTCGGTGAAGGCCAAGTTGAGCTTGGCGTCGTCCACCTGGCCCTGGTTGGTTTTCAGCGTGCCCTGGTACTGGTTGAGCAAGGCGGCCTGGGTGTCGAGGGTTTGCTTGGCGATGGAGTCTTCGGCGTACAGGCCCTTGTAGCGATCAAGGTCGATCTGCGCGTTTTTCAGCTGAGCCTGATTTTGCTGCAAGGTGCCCTCGGCTTGCGCCAGAGCGGCTTTGTAAGGACGGGGATCGACCACGGCGAGCAAGTCGCCGGCCTTCACTTCCTGGCCTTCGGTGAACAGCACTTTGACCAGCTCACCATTGACCCGCGGCTTGACGTTGACGGTGCTGAAGGCGGTCACGGTGCCCAGGGCGTGGTAGTGCACGTCAAGGTCAGCGCGTTGCACCTTGGCCACGCTGACGGTCATGCCGGCGGCAGCACCCGGCGGCCCCATGCCGGGGCGCCCACGCACCTTGCCATCGGGCGCGCCAGTGGTTTTGGCAGCAGACAACCAGATAACCAGAAGCACGACACCGGCGAAGGCAGCGGCAGTGATCAACCAAGGGCGAAGGGTACGAAAGGTCATGGGGCATCATCGATTGCAATTCGAGCCCGCACGATAAGCACTGCCACGACGAACGGAAAGCCTCTTTACCGGCTTTTTACCTATCTCTGACTATTTGCTAACCGTCTGAGCCGTAAATGAAAACGGCCCGCCTAAGCGGGCCGTTCATGTGTTGCGGGGTATTACGTGAATCCAAAGCGATAGGCTGTAGGAGCGAGCTTGCTCGCGAAGAACGATGACGCAACTTAAATGTCGGACCGCGTCGCCTGTTTCGCGAGCAAGCTCGCTCCTACGGGCTTATTTCAATACGGAAACGGCTGCTTCGTAGTTCGGCTCGCTACCGATTTCGGCAACCAGCTCGCTGTGTAGCACTTTGTCGTTTTCATCCAGCACCACGACGGCACGGGCGGCAACGCCGGCCAATGGGCCGTTGGCGATTGCCACGCCGTAGTCGGCGAGGAACTCGGCGCCACGCATGGTGGACAGGTTCACCACGTTTTGCAGGCCTTCAGCGCCGCAGAAACGCGCTTGGGCGAACGGCAGGTCGGCGGAAATGCACAGCACCACGGTGTTGGCCAGGTTGCTGGTTTCGGCGTTGAACTTGCGTACCGAGGTGGCGCAGGTCGGGGTGTCAACGCTTGGGAAAATGTTCAGCACTTTGCGTTTGCCGGCCAGGCTGGCCAGGGTTACGTCGCTCAGATCGCCGCCAACCAGGCTGAACGCCGGGGCTTGCTGGCCAGCTTGCGGCAGCTCGCCAGTGACTTGAACAGGGTTGCCTCGCAGGGTTACTTGGGCCATGAACGGATTCCTTTTTATGGTTGAGGTTATTGGTTACTAAGGGCGCAAGAGTTAAGCACGAAAGGGATTACGCGACCATGACTGCAAAGTCAAAAAATGCGAAAGCGTGAGATTGCGCAGGCCAAGCCCGGCCTACGCCAACGGAACAACCCCGCCGTGCCTCGGTCTGTTGTTCACAATCGCTGTGACATCCCACCCTCCCGCACGGCACACTATCCTCTCAATACGGCGCCGCAGTTCTGCGGCCCATCGCACCTCATTCATGGAAGTCAGAATGCGCCACAGACAAGTAATCAACGCCTCAGTCAGCCCCAAAGGTAGCCTGGAGACATTGTCCCAACGCGAAGTGCAGCAACTCAGCGAATCCGGTTCCGGCAGCATCTACGCCTTGTTCCGCCAGTGCGCCCTGGCCATCCTTAACACCGGCGCCCATATCGATAACGCCAAAACCATTCTCGATGCGTACAAGGATTTTGAAGTGCGTATCCACCAGCAAGACCGTGGCGTGCGCCTGGAATTGCTGAACGCCCCGGCCGATGCCTTCGTCGACGGCGAGATGATCGCCAGCACCCGCGAAATGCTGTTCAGCGCCCTGCGCGACATCGTCTACACCGAGAACGAACTCGACAGCCAACGTATCGACCTGGAAACCTCCCAGGGCATCACCGACTACGTTTTCCACCTGCTGCGCAACGCCCGCACCCTGCGCCCGGGCGTGGAGCCGAAAATCGTCGTGTGCTGGGGCGGCCACTCCATCAGCACCGAGGAATACAAGTACACCAAGAAGGTCGGCCACGAGCTGGGCCTGCGTAGCCTGGACGTCTGCACCGGATGCGGCCCCGGCGTGATGAAAGGCCCGATGAAAGGCGCCACCATCAGCCACGCCAAACAACGCATCACCGGCGGCCGCTACCTGGGCCTGACCGAGCCCGGCATCATCGCCGCCGAAGCGCCGAACCCCATCGTCAACGAGCTGGTGATTCTGCCGGACATCGAAAAACGTCTGGAAGCGTTTGTACGGGTAGGCCACGGCATCATCATTTTCCCGGGCGGTGCCGGTACCGCGGAGGAATTTCTGTACCTGCTGGGTATTCTGATGCACCCGGACAACCAGCACCTGCCCTTCCCCGTCATCCTCACCGGGCCGCGAAGCGCCAAGGCCTATTTCGAACAGTTGCACGCGTTTATCGGCGCGACCCTGGGCGAAACCGCACAGGCGCATTACCAGATCATCATCGACGACCCGGCCGAAGTAGCCCGGCAAATGGTGGCCGGCCTGAAAGAAGTGAAGCAATTCCGCCGCGAGCGCGCCGATGCGTTTCACTTCAACTGGCTGCTGAAAATCGACGAAGGCTTTCAGCGCCCGTTCGAGCCGACCCACGCCAATATGGCGTCCCTGCAACTCAGCCGCAGCATCGCGCCCCACGAGCTGGCGGCCAATTTGCGCCGGGCGTTTTCCGGCATTGTCGCCGGCAACGTCAAGGCCACGGGCATTCGCCTGATCGAAGAATTCGGCCCCTATGAAATTCACGGTGACCACGAAGTGATGAAGCCGCTCGACCAACTGCTGCAAGCCTTTGTGGAGCAGCACCGGATGAAGTTGCCAGGCGGCGCGGCGTATGTGCCCTGCTACCGCGTCATTAACAGTTAACGAACCATCGCCGAATCGGCGGATATCGCGTGCAGCGATATTCGCCCTACCGAGGCCTACCCTGATGCGTGAATTTCACTTCTACCAACCCAAGCTGGGCCATGGCCTCAAGCATGACCCACTGAACTCCATCGTCGCCCCGCGCCCGATTGGCTGGATTTCCTCGCAAAGCCCCGAGGGCGTGCTCAACCTGGCGCCGTACAGCTTCTTCAACGCCTTCAACTACACACCACCGATCATTGGTTTTTCCAGCATCGGCTGGAAGGACAGCGTGCGCAATATTGCCGCCAGCAAGGAATTCGTCTGGAACCTGGCCAGCCGCCCACTGGCCGAGCAGATGAATACCAGCTCGGCGCTGGTGGCCCCTGAGGTGAACGAATTCGAACTGGCGGGCCTGGCCACCGCGCCTTCGCGCCTGGTAAAACCGCCGCGGGTACTGGAGAGCCCGGTGTCATTCGAATGCCGCTTGAGCGATATCGTGCAGCTGCAAAACGCCAACGGTGGGCTAATCGACACCTGGCTGGTACTCGGTGAAGTGGTGGCCGTGCATATCGACACCGCCATGCTCGAAGATGGGGTATACAACACCGTGCTGGCGCAGCCCATCATGCGCGGCGGTGGCCCTACCGATTACTTCAGCATCAGTGAAGCCCAACGCTTTCATATGCACCGGCCCGTCGTCGACAAATAACCGCTTTGTTGGGTGTCGTAGGGCGAATATCCGCATAGCGGATATCCGCCGATACTCGGTATGCGCCCAACCTTCGCAACGGCGGATACCGCCCTCGGCGGTATTCGCCCTACATCGCCGCGCAGAGCCGAAAAATTCCCCTCGAACCTTCCAGCCAGGACGGCCTTCTTAACTAACACCGCCGCCCCTCCCTTACAGGACGTACCGCACCATGCTGGAACCTCTTCTGCTCGCCGCCACCCGCGTATCCACCTTCGACCTCGAACGCCCGCTGACCAACGCCAGCGGCTTTTTCTTCGCGCGCGACGACCGTCTGTTTCTGGTCACAAGCCGTCATGTGGTGGTCGACGAACCCACAGACCATCACCCCAGCCACCTGCAGATAGAGCTGCACACCAACGAAGACAACCTGGCCGAATCCACCGGTTTCAATATTCCGTTATTTCAAGACGGCAAAAGCCTGTGGCGCCAAGGCACCGATTCGGGTGGCGAAATCGATATCGCCCTGGTGGAAATCGACCGCAGCGCCCTGCCCGAAACCACTGTGTACCAAGCCTTCACCCCCGACCACCTGGCCGACCTGAACAAAGGCATCGAAATTGGCAGCGCCTTGCTGGTCGTTGGCTTCCCACTGGGTTTCCACGACACCCTGCACCATATGCCCGTTGCGCGGCAGGCCAGCATCGCCTCGGCCTTTGGCCTGCGATTCAAGGGTGAAGGGTATTTTCTGACCGATGCGCGCACCCACCGCGGTTCCAGTGGTGCGCCGATCGTGATGCGTCTGCCGGCCGACGACACCCGCGAGCTGCCCTGGCTGCTGCTGGGCGTGCACTCCTCGCGCCTGGACGTAAACCGCGACCTGGAAATAGACGAAGCCCTGGGCCTGAACTGCGCCTGGTATTCGGACATCCTCATGACACTAAGCGAATAACCACACCGGCTCAGAACACCGGCTTGTCGTCCTTGTCGATGCTGACCACTTTGGCCAGTTCGGCGAGGGCGGCGGTTTCCGCATCGATTTTGTACTCGAAACGCTGTTCGGCCAGGATGCGGTGATACACCGCGTCCTCGCCGCCTTTCTGCCGGCGAATGGCCAGGAAAGCCTGGGGCTCCTTACCGACCAGTTTCGCCGCGTTCCAGACCAGATGATGGGCAAAAGTGCGCTGACTCATGGGATGTTCCTTGTGTCGTGCGCTGACAGGTAGCCAGCACAAGCCCTGAGTATGCGCGCCTTTGCCGGCCACCACGGCACTCCCTCCTCCGACGTTTTCAAGCCAGCGCACAGATCTCGACGACGCGCTTGCACATAATTAACTTTTCTCTTTAAAAACAACCGGCTTCATGCGATACCAGCGCCTTACTGCATGTTAACTACCCAACGGGTTAATCAATGAAAACCGTGGCGATGGTGTTGTTCCCCGATTTTTTATTGCTCGACATGGCCGGCCCCTTTGAAGTGTTTTCGGTGGCCAATCGTTTTCTACCGCAAAACGAGTGGTATCAAGTGCTGACCATTGGCAGCGATCAGCGCCAGATTCGCGCCTCCAACGGCATAACGGTGCAAACCAACCTGAGCATCGACGATGGTTGCGACCCGTACGACCTGCTTCTGGTTCCCGGCGGCCCCGGCGCCTACAACGAGCGCTACCCTGCCGTTACCCGCTGGCTGAAAACCGCCGTGCAACGCAGCCCGCTCTACGGCTCCATTTGCACCGGCGCGTTTATTCTTGGCGAAGCGGGTTTGCTCGACCACCACCAGGTGACCACCCACTGGAACTACACCGACCGCCTGGCCAAACGCTATCCACTGGCACGCATCGGCACCGATCAGATCTTTATCAAAGACCGCCGCCTGCTGACGTCCGGCGGCGTGACGGCCGGCATCGACATGGCGCTGGCGGTAGTGGCCGAAGACCACGGCAAAGCCGTCGCCGTAGACGTTGCCAAAGTGCTGCTGGTAGCCATGAAACGCCAGGGCGGCCAAGCGCAATTCAGCCCCATGCTCGCGGCCCTGGCCGAGCAAGACACCCCGATCAACAAGGTGCAGACCTACGTACTCGCGCACCTGGACGAAGAATTCCCGGTGGAACGCATGGCCAGCATGGCCGGCATGAGCGCACGCCACTTCGCCCGCGTCTTCAGCCGCGAAACACAAATGACGCCCATGGAGTTTCTCCAGCACGCCCGCATCGACCGCGCCCGCAGCCTGCTGGAGTCCACCGATTTGCCCCTGAAAACGGTGGCCTACCGCGCCGGCCTGGGCAGCACCCGGCATATGCGGGTTCTCTTCAGCGAAAAACTGGGCTTGACGCCAATTCAATACCGCCAACAGTTTGGCTAGAACGTCCGTTCTAGACATGTCCGTATTGCGCACCCTGTTGGCCGGTATGGGCCTTGGTTGCGCCTTTGTCCCAAGCGAAGCGGCTGCGAGAATCAATCGCAGCTTTGGACAGAGGACAGAACATGGCCGGCTATCAATGGATGCCCCGCTGCGCCCCTGCGCATGACGACGAAAACGATACCCAACACCTGGTAACGGGTGGCCTGACGCCCTGGCGCGAACGCCTGGCGAAAAAGCTGATCCACACCCTGCTCGGCGAGAAAATCACCGTGCCGCAACTGGCCCAGGCTTGCGCCCTGAGCCGCAGCCACTTTTCCCGCGCCTTCAAACGCAGCACCGGGTTGTCACCACAGGACTGGATTCACCGGCAACGAATTGAACAGGCCAAGCGATTGATTCAGGAGTCAGACATGACCCTGACGCAAATCAGCGCCGAATGCGGGTTTTGCGACCAAGCCCATTTCTCGCGGACGTTCACCAAGACCGAAGGGGTAAACCCCATGGTGTGGCGTAACCGGATGGGGGCTGGGGAGACGGGGCGCCAACAGCCCGCTCAATAGCCGCAGGCCAAAGCGGCTTTAAGGGGCGTGCCCCTCTTCTCCCTCGCTGGCCCGGCGACTGGTGCGGCGCAACAGAATCACATCAGTGATATCCACCCCACACGCGCGCATCCACTCCAGCACCGGCTGCCCGGCCACCTTGGACACCGGCGGCGCCTCCCCAAACACCTCCATCACCGCCCGAAAAGCCACCACCTGAATATTGGGCACCGTACGGGCCTGGAGCTTGAGGTGGCGTTCGACATTCTCGTATTTATAGGTGACCAGCCAGTCCATAAGACGGACCTCGTTTGTTTCGGCAGTAAGACATGACTATAGCTGCTGATAGCGAGGGGCTGGGTTGGAGGTCAAGGCTTTGCATTTGGAACGTGGGGCACATCTCGCTACTACTGAATTCCTAGCGTTCTAATCCACTCACCGTCAATTTCTGTACGCTCCGCCTCCCTCTCCGCCGAAAGATCTGAGATTTGGTGCAAGGTCAGGTCGGCATCGATAAGAGCACCAATACTTACGTGATAAAGCTCATTTGGATCATTGTGATCCATGCCCCCACACAAAAACTGCCAGTCACCACCCTCGCGAACGACTAAAAACACCGGTCGTTCCCGGCGAAACAGATGTCAGCAGCAGTAGACGCCTAACAGCGGATCATCAAATTTAGGTTTACTCACTTAGCTGCCTTATGCAAACCGATAGTCACGAAAACCTCGCCAGTATCCTCGTCATGAATAACCCTCGCTTTTTCGACGCCCTCCCCAAACTCAGACGTCAACTTTAAATTCCAAGCCTTTGCTAGCGTGCCGGCGAAATGCAGCGCATCGTCAGTCCCTAGCACATCAAAAACCCCAGTAATCTCAACTAAGTTCATCCAAAACTGCAACTCTGCATCAGGCATACCACTTTGCTTATATTCAGCATAAGCCTGATCATCAAAAGTTTCTAATAAGTATATTTTTTCATCCCGCATTACAAACTCGGGCGAAAACAAAATGGCCAAATAACGGAAGAAATCTGCGGGCAATGACGTGGCTTTACTTACTAATTGCAAGTAGTCAAATCCGTTCTTTCTCATCCCTGAATTGGACTCCAAGAACTGCTCGTAAGTAAAGCTTGAGTGAGCCATCATGCCCCTCCAGAAATTTCGTTTGACGGTTAGTGAGTACAACACCAAAGGGTAGAGGTTGCCCCCCCCTTTTTCGCTGTCAGGTCCACAATATAGACGTCGCCGCCCTGTGCGTTCTTCCGAAGAACAAATCGTAATTTCAAAAACCCAAATTAATAGGGTATATCCAAGTCATTCAAGCTCGAAAAGAATAACTCCGTCACAGAATATTTTTTCCTAATCTCATCCAAAACTCTAACGTCATATGAATAGACATAAAAATACTCGCCATCAACTAGGCGAACGGTTAGCTCCGACGATTTGATTAACTCGATATCGTCCACGCCTTCCACTTTTTCTGGCGGCAAGCGATAGAAGTGGAAAAACGCCCAATCATATTGATCTGCCCAATTTCAACCAAGAAATCTGAAACACAAGAGAAAAAATTATCACTTAACTCGAACAGGCTAACTTCATCAAACTTGATCCACAAAACCGCTATATCACACTCGGTCGAAAAATCCCATTTATCTCAAAAACAAGGCAAACCCGCCTATCCTCGACATGAAAATCAAAGCCTTTGAAATCAAAGCAATTATGTAGGTCAAAGAACCGCCCCTCAATAGATAGGCCGACACACTGTTCAATTGAATAGTTTTTCTTCATTCATTCGGAACCTGCATCAATCCCAAATCGCAACCATTTAGGCAATGGACGCAATACAATATATACATTAGCCTGCGCCAAATGTTCCATTTTTACGAACCAGCTTAAATCGTAAAAAGCGGTTAAAAACCAAAGAACCTGATCACCAACTTTTTACAGGCTTACTCTCCATTAACCTCTCCAACAAACTGATCAATTTCTTTTTGAGACATAATAAAAGGAGCGAACAAAAGCCTAACGTACTCATTTCGTTCCATATCACTCATTACGGGCCAAGTTTTTTTCCTTTGCGCGCGCAGACGTACCGCGCTCCATTCACTTCGCATAGGATCATCCATCGTTAACCAGGCTTGCCAATCCGCGCGAGCACTTTCTCCCATAACCTCAACCTCAACCTCAATTAAGGCATTCATAAGACGAGAAAACAGTGCAGCCACTATATCGCTATCCGAGATTTCATCATCATCGGGAACAGTGCAAAACTTTGCCTCCCTGAAGACACGTTGCATCACCATCAGCTCTCGCATATCACTAACAATAAACGTTTTAGCAGTCATCTTCTTCACTCTGAAATCTGCGTGCCGACCATCTTTCATCGTTCCTCGATGAATCAGCTCATTTAAGTTTTTACCACGATCAATGGCAGCACCCGGCTCGACAACGTGCGTCATCCAGCCCGCCGTTACCCGGCAACTTGAGATCCTTCGTGACGATCCTAAGAGAGCCTGAAAAAGGATTGATCGAATCGAACAGCCCATTTCCGGCGAAGTCGCGATTTACCCCGGGGCCATTTAAGGCCTCGTCAGCGAAAGCAGGAGGGACAAAAATCAAAGCAAAAAGCAGCGCTTTTGCGCCTTGCAGGAAAGAATGTGGAGACATGAAGTCCTCTGGTCCATCAGATAACGCCCATCAAGTCAGGCATAGATTTCATTGCAAAATCTGCTTGCCCTCCTGGGCTACGGGCCTGTTATCTAGGAATGTGCTGACACCGTCAAATATTTATGAAGATCTCTCCAAACCTTTACTCCAAGCCCCCTGGCACTACATGGCGGCGCTTGGCCGACTTCACGATAAAGCCCGCCTACTTGCTCCGCCAGCACTCACTTTTTCTACTTATCACTCACCGTATCCGCATTCTTCTTCAACCCCCGACAGTTCATCGCACACAAACAGAACTGCAGCAGGATCAACGCGTAGGCATGGCTATGCAGCCCCCAGATTACCCACAGCACGTTGCTCAGAATAAAAACCCAAAAGCCGACCATCCGCCGCCGGGCGCTCTGCGCGCCGATCAGCCAGGCGGCTGCCACGGTGACGATCATGACGGGCCATTGCAGTAGGTCGAGATAATCCATTCGTTTCCCCTTTTATTTTGTCCTGTGCGGGCGGCAAGTGTTCGCCGGTTACCGGCCAGTGCTTGCCGCTCGATGCCGCTGCGATTTTTTTCGTTTTCTTTACAAATCAGATACCTGGCAGATCGTGTGAAAACGTAGCGAGCGAAGGTTTAGCAAGGCAAAAACAGGCGGAAAAGCGGAGTTGACACGTAGTCAATGAGCATTTTCCGACTGTTTTTAACGCAGCTAAACCGAGCGCAGTAGTTTTCACACGATCTGCTGGCACGGCCGTTGCTCCTATACGGACTCAATCGAATGGCCACGCGAAGGACATGCCCCATGAGCACCATCGGTTCCCTCGGCAGCTATGCCGCCCAGCTATGGCACACCCGCGCCAACCCCACCAATCAAGAGCAGTTCGAACTCGCTGCTGAAAAGCAGGCGGCCAAGGAGGCCAGCGCCACGGTCGATGCCAAGGTAGTGGCCGACTCTGGCAGCAGTTATGACGAAGAAGCCTTTGCCAAACTCAAGGTGGCGCTGAATGCCATCACCTCTGGTTCTGACAGCAGCGACAGTGAAATGAGCGCAAGCGATAGCGCCAGGACGTGCAAGAGCGCTTCGGAAGAATTCCATGAGTGGATGAGCATGACGCCCGGCGAAAAGCTGCGGGCCTCGATCCTTGAAGAACTGGGCATTACCGAGGAGGACCTGGCGAATATGACGCCAGAGGCGCGGCAGAATGTGGAAGCCGGCATTGCCGAGAAGGTGCAGACGCTGTTTGCCCAGCAGGTGCATGAAAATACGCAGGAGTACCGCGCTGATCATGGCGACACTGAGGACGAGTTGATCAACCTAAGTGTGTGAGCGCTATAGGCGTTGAGGCCTGAGCCTCCAAGCCTGCGACAGCTGCTTGCTGCCTACTCGAACACCGGCCGGAAAAAGCTGCGTTCGTAGCTGAGAATGCACTGGGTGTCTTGCGCGTACTGAAACGCGGCCAGGCATTCCGGGTCTTGCCGGGAGTCGTGGCGGTATTGCTCGTAGCTGGCCAGGCTCGGAAAGGTGAACAGCGCCAGGGCGATATTGTTGGCGCCTTCAGACGGCAAAAAATAACCGTGGTGCTGGCCGCCAAAGCGCTCGACCAGGGGTATCCACAGTTTGCCGTAGTGCTCGAATTCCTTGAGCTTGTTGGGGTCCAGCACGTAGCGCAGATAACACGTGACCATCGTTTTCGCCCTGTCTGTCATTTGCCCTCCCTGTCATTTGTTCAGGGGAAAATCCTTGCCCCACAGGCGCACGGCCTTGGGCCCTTCTACCGGCCCTTCGAAAATAAATTTCTGCCGCACACCGATTTTCGCCGGCACAGTCACTTCTTCGGGGTTGGCGCTGTCGGGGGCGAGACCGCTGGCGTAGTCTTCCTGGTCGATGGCCAGCAAGGCGCCGTTGTCCCAGAGGTTGATCAGGCGTACCGGTTTGTCGGTCAGGTTTTTGAAGCCGAACAGCACGCTGAGATTGCCCTCGACCGCCTCGGCCTTCAGC
This sequence comes from Pseudomonas turukhanskensis, assembly GCF_027922365.1. GTDB lineage: Bacteria > Pseudomonadota > Gammaproteobacteria > Pseudomonadales > Pseudomonadaceae > Aquipseudomonas > Aquipseudomonas turukhanskensis. The sequence goes on along the minus strand of NZ_BSFN01000007.1, from coordinate 175,631 downwards.
ACTTTGACGTCCACCTTGTCGGCCAACTGCTCGTACTGGGAGATGATCAGCGCGCCATCGGCGCCCTGGGTTGCCTCGCGGCCCTCGGTGACGCCTTCGGAAGCGCCGCCCAGCAGGTTCTTGCCGGCGGAGATGGCGGTCGACACGGCGGCCTTGGCCGATTCCTTGAGGGTGCTGCCCTCGCCTGCCGGCTCTTCGGCGCAGGCCAGGCCGGTGCTTAACAGCAGTGCCAGCGCGATGCCTGTCCGTGATTGCTTGCCCATGTGTTGCTCCGTGAGAATAGCGAAACGGCGGATACGCATAAGCGTATTCGCCCTACGAGGTCCGCTTTTTAGCACAGGGCGCTAGATCAGGCCACGACCTTGCCCGCGCGCAGCGCAGCAATCTGCTCGGCGCTGTATCCCAGCTCAGCCAGGACCTCGGCGGTATGCGCGCCAAGGGGCGCACCGATATGCCGGTACTCCGGGGAGCCGCTGGAGAACTTGATCGGGCTGGCGATCTGCCGTTGCGGTGCCAGGCCTTCGCGCGGCACCTCCACCACCAGCTCGCGTGCCTGCAATTGCGGATGCTCGACCGCTTCGGCCAGGGACAGCGTGGGTTCAACACAGACATCGAGCGCGGCGAAGATCTCGCTCCATTCGGCGCAATTGCGCTTTTCGAATTCCAGCTGAATCTGCTGTTTCAAGGCGCGCTGTTGTTCAGGCTTGGGCGACAGCCCGTGGGCGGCCAGTTCCGGGCGGCCGATGGCGGCGCAGAACGGTTGCATAAACTGCGGCTCCAGGCTGCCCACCGAAAACCAGCGGCCGTCGCGGGTACGGTAGTAGTCGTAAAAGCTGCCGCCATTGAGCGCCTGGCTCTCCATCTTCGGCTGCTCGCCACAGGCCAGGTAACCTGCACCGGCCATGGCGTGCAGGCTAAAGATGCAGTCGGTCATGCTGATATCCACCTGCTGCCCTTGCCCCGTGTGCTGGCGTTGAATCACCGCGGCGAGCAGGCCGATCACGCCGTGCAGCGAACCACCGGCAATGTCGGCCGCCTGAATACCCAGGGGCAACGGGCCGCTGTCCAGCCGCCCCGTCTGGTCGGCGATGCCGGACAGTGCCAGGTAGTTGATGTCGTGGCCGGCGCGGTCTTTGTAGGGGCCGGTCTGGCCGTAGCCGGTGATGGACACATAAATCAGCTTGGGGTTGATAGCCTTGAGCGCGGCATAGCCCACGCCGAGTTTGTCCATCACGCCCGGGCGGAATTGCTCAAGCACGATGTCGTAGTCCTGCACCAGTTGCTTGACCACTTCCACCGCCGCTGCCTGCTTCAGGTCCAGGGCAATCGCGCGCTTGTTGCGGTTGAGGTAGGCATGGCTGGCGGCCACGCCGTTGTCGTGGGGCGGCAATACGCGTACCAAATCCATGCGGCTGGGCGACTCCACCCGCAGCACCTCGGCGCCCATATCGGCGAGCAGCAACGAAGCAAAGGGACCGGGCAGCAGCGTGGAAAAATCCAGGACTTTCAGGGACGAGAGCGGGCCTTTCATGACGTTTCCTTTTTTATTGTTCGTGGGCCAAGCCTAGAGTTTGAACACCTGGCGCGCATTGCCGTGGAGGAACTTGGCCAGCACCTCCTCGCTGAGGTTCAGGTCCTGCACCTGGCTCATGCATTTTTCCAGCGACAGCTGCGGGAAGTTGCTGCCAAACAGCACTTTGTCCTGCCCATACGTCTGCACAAAGTGCAGCAACTGCGGCGGGTAGTAGCGCGGCAGGTAGGCTGAGGTGTCGATAAAGATATTGTCGTGCTTCCAGGCCAGCCCGATCATCTCGTCGGTCCACGGGTGGCCGATATGGCCGGCGACGATACGCAGCTCGGGGAAGTCCAGCGCCACTTCATCCAGATACGGCACTGGCCGCCCGGTTTCCGATGGCATCAGCGGCCCGGTGTGGCCCACCTGGGTGCAGAATGGAATATCCAGCTCGATGCATTTCACATACAGCGGGTAATACAGGCGGTGGTTGGGCGGCAGTTTCCATAGCCACGGCACAATGCGCAGGGCCTTGCAGCCGAGCTCGTTGACCGCCCTGTCCAACTCCTGCACGGCAGCCATCGGCTTGCTCAAATCCACCGTCGCCACGCCGACAAAACGCTCGGGATAGGCGCGGGTAAACACGGCCACTTCATCGTTGGTGCACAACCAGCGTTCGGGGCGGCACCAGGCAGCGAGCATCAGTTTGTCGACGCCGCCCTGGTCCATCAGCGCCACGGTTTGCGCCGGGTCCAGATGCCGGCTCAGCAACTGCGCCGAGCCGGATTTCTCGAACAGGCGCGCCACTTCCGGCAACTCGATGTGGGTACGGCCGGTGGCGATTTGCGCCCAGGCGTCAATGGCGTTCATGCAACGCTCCTGCGGGTGTCAGAGTTTCATACCGCGGCTGATGATCTCTTTCATGATTTCCGACGTGCCGGCGAATATCCGCTGGATACGGGCGTTCGCGTACATCTTGCAGATCGGGTATTCCCACATGTAACCCCAGCCGCCATGCAGCTGCACGCCTTCATCGACGACTTTGCCGAGCAATTCGGTGGTAAAGAGTTTGGCCTCGGCGGCGACTTCGGGGGTGAGTTTTTTCTGGTTGTGGTCCATCACGCAGCGGTCGACAAACACTTGCGCCACGTCCACCTGGGTGCGCATTTCGGCCAGCTTGAAGCGGGTGTTCTGGAAGTGCGAAATCGGCCGGTCGAACGCTTTGCGCTCTTTCACGTAATCGATGGTCACCTGCAGCGCTGCCTCGGCACCGCCCACCGCGCCACAGGCGTTGGTCAGGCGCTCCTGGGCGAGCATATTCATCAGGTAGAAGAAGCCGCCCTTGGCATCGCCCAGCAGGTTTTCCTTGGGCACTTTGACGTTGTTGAAAAACAGCTCGGCGGTGTCCTGGCTTTTCATCCCGAGTTTTTTCAGGTTACGCCCGCGCTCGAAGCCTTCCATGCCGCGCTCCACCAAAAACAGGCCCATGGCGTGTTTGTTGGCCGGATCGGTTTTGGCGGCAACGATCACCACGTCAGCCAGCAGGCCGTTGGAGATAAACACCTTGGAGCCGTTGAGCTCGTAGTGGTCGCCCTTGTCGACAGCGGTGGTGCGCATGCCGGCCAGGTCAGAGCCGGCGCTGGGCTCGGTCATGGCAACGGCCAGAATGCATTCGCCGCGAATGATGCCCGGCAGAAAACGGGCTTTCTGTTCGGCGTTGCCGTAGTCGGCGATATAAGGGCCACACAGCGCCGAGTGCAGCGGCAGCATAAAACCGGCCTCGTTGATGTTGGCCAGCTCCTCGCACATGATCTGCTCGTAGCGGAAGTCTTTCAGGCCGCTGCCGCCGTATTCCTCATCGGCCCAGGGCAGCAGAAAGCCCATTTCGCCCGCCTTGAGCCACACTTCGCGGCTGACCACCCCGGCCTCTTCCCAGGCGTCCTGATGGGGCACAACTTCCTTTTGCAAAAAGGCGCGAAAGGCTTCGCGAAACAGGTTGTGCTCGGTTTCGAAATGGATGCGTTGCATGAGGTGGCTTCCTGCGAATTTATTGTTCCGCAGGGTAGGCGCCGCTCGGTTAAGGGCTCAATGACGCATGTGCTCAAGGGCGGTTGACGTATTCGGTCAGCGGCTGACTGAGGTTATCAACCTGACTACCGTCATTCCCGCGCAGGCGGGAATCCAGAATGTTCTGGCTTGCGCGATCTCACTCAAAACGCTGGAGTGCAAACCGCCGCCTACACGGAAACGACGAGGTATCAACGGCGAGTAATCAACCCCTGACGCGCCACCCGCACCAACTCACGCACGCAACTTTCCAGGTTTTCAGCCTTTGGCGCCTGCACCACGGCCAGGTCGAAGCTGTCGCGGGCAAAGCGCTGCAGCGTCTCGTCGCTGCCAACGAACTGAACCTGGAACGTACGCGGCCTGCCCCAGCGTTTCGGCCAGCCTTCCAGGTAGCGCAACAAGGTGGGCTGGTGGTTGCCGCCGAGCAGAATTTTTGGATTGCGCAATGCCAGGCCGCTGGTAATCGGGGCCAGACGCAGCAATGGGCGAAGATTGATTGGGGCAGCAGGAGTTGGCGCGGCGGCCAGGGATGCAGGCGTAGTCAACAGCGTAGAAGCATTCATGTACGGGTCTCTCGCCTCAAAAGCTTCGCAGGAAGCGGTGAGAGGCGGCACCGAACCAGCGCTTTAGCGGTATTTCGAAGCAGGCCCCTGTTCAGGTGCATCTGGCTTCGCTGAGCGCCCCGCAAGTAGCTGTTTAAATCGGCGCTGGCGGCAATCCTAGGGAAGCGGGCGCCAGGCTGTCAACCCTGGGCCTTGCCGGCTGCCAACCCATCCTTTGGTTAGGTTGCCTACGTTAGCGAGAAAATTTCTCAGCGCCGCTTGGCTTTTCAGGGCCTGTGGCCGAGAGGCATAAGTGGCCAATCACCGCGCCATCCGTTTCAGCCAGTAACAGGGGAAACAGCGCAAATTGTCGGACAATGTCTACAACATCGCGGCAACACGCCGAGCTAGAGCGCACCCGGGCGTTACGCTTGTAGTGGCATGAATCCTGTACTACCGCTTGCGCTGCTGTACACGCCCGGGACGGGCGTTGGGGCTTGCCCTGGATGGCGACAATTGCCTTATTCATCCCTTGCGAGAGCGCATATGAACAACAATAAAACTCTGCTCGCCCTCTGCCTCGCCTCTGGTTTGCTGATTTCCAACCAGGTCGATGCAGCAACCGGTTATACCCAGACCAAATACCCGGTAGTGCTGGCCCACGGCATGCTTGGCTTCGACAGCATTCTGGGGGTCGATTACTGGTACGGCATACCCAAAGCCCTGCGCAGCGACGGCGCCAAGGTGTACATCACCGAAGTCAGCCAGCTCGACACCTCGGAAAAACGCGGCGAACAATTGCTGGCCCAAGTGGAAGAGATCGTCGCCATCAGTGGCAAACCCAAGGTCAACCTGATTGGCCACAGCCACGGCGGCCCGACCATCCGCTACGTGGCCGCCGTGCGCCCGGATCTGGTGGCCTCGGCGACCAGCGTCGGTGCGCCGCACAAAGGCTCGGCCACCGCTGACTTCCTGCGCCAGATCCCACCGGGTTCGGCCGGGGAAACCATCGTCGCTGGCATCGTCAATGGCCTGGGCACGTTGATCAACTTTCTCTCCGCCAGCTCCAGCACCACCCCGCAAAACGCCCTGGGCAGCCTGGAGTCGCTGAACAGCGCAGGCGCAGCGCGGTTCAATGCCAAGTACCCACAAGGCATTCCCACCAGTGCGTGCGGCGAAGGGGCTTACAGCGTCAACGGCGTGCGCTACTACTCGTGGGGCGGCACCAGCCCATTGACCAACGCGCTGGACCCTAGCGACCTCTTGCTAGGCGCCTCCTCCCTGACCTTCGGCAGCACTGCCAACGACGGTCTGGTGGGTAAATGCAGTTCGCACCTGGGCCAGGTGATTCGCGATAACTACCGCATGAACCACCTCGACGAGGTGAACCAGACCTTCGGCCTCACCAGCCTGTTCGAGACCGATCCGGTCACCGTGTACCGTCAGCAAGCCAACCGTTTGAAAAACGCCGGCCTGTAATTTCACGGACAGCCGGGCCCCGCCGGGCCCGGTTTGCGGGTTTCTGGTTGGAGTGAACATCAATGAAAAAACTGCTGCTGTTGCTGCCCGTTTCCTTCGCCGTGTGTGTGGCGGTGATGCTCTATCTGCAGCCGCTGGACACCAGCGCCCCAGGCCCTGTGGTCGCTACGCCAAACGCTGCCAAACCGGCCGCCGCCGTACAGACGCCCACTGATCTGGTGACTAGCCAAGTCGCCCCTCTACCCGCCACCCTCGCCCCCTTGCCGCCGTCGTTCAAAGGCACCCAGGTGGACGGCAGTTTTCAGGTCGATGGCGCCGGCAACCTGATCATTACCGGCGACATTCGCCGTATTTTCGATTACTTCCTCAGCGCCTATGGTGAGGAATCGCTGCAAGACAGCGTCAAGCGCCTGCGTGCCTATATCGCCAGCCAACTGCCGCAGCCGGCACAGGAACAGGCCCAAGCGCTGCTCAGCCACTACATCGACTACAAACGCGAGCTCGTGCTGCTCGAACGCGACCTGCCGCAACTGGCCAACCTCGACGCCCTGCGCCAACGCGAAAGCGCCGTGCAGGCCCTGCGTGCCCGCGTGTTCACCACCGAGGCTCACCAAGCGTTTTTTGCCAGCGAAGAAGCCTATAACCAGTTCACCCTGCAACGCCTGGCCATCCAGCACGACGACAAACTGGATGCCGCCGCCAAAGGCGCAGCCATGGACCAACTGCGCGCCGGCTTGCCGGAGGAATTACAGGAAAGTGTGATGCCGCAATTGCAGAGCGAGCTGCATGCGCAAACCGAGCAACTGCGTGCCCAGGGCGCCAGCGCCGAAGACGTGCGGGCGTTGCGTCAGCAACTGGTGGGCGCCGAGGCCACAACTCGCCTGGAAGCGCTGGACCAGCAGCGTGCTGGCTGGAAACAGCGCATCGCCACCTTCGCTGCAGCTAAGGCGCAGATCCAAAACCAGAAGGGCTTGAGCGACGGCGACAAGGAAACAGCCATCCAGCAATTGGCCAACGAGCAATTCAATGAAAACGAGCGGCTGCGGCTCGATGCGGCGGTGGAGCTCTCAGCCAGCAACTGATCATTAGTGCTTCAAGGAACGAGGCCCACGCCTCACACAGGGTCACTGTGTGGAGCGTGGGCCTCTTTTTTTGACCTGAACACCTATCAGGCCGGCTGCGCGGCCTTATCTTGCGCCACAAAGCGCATCATCCACTCGGCTACGGCGGTGCCGTGGTGGTCGTGTTGCAGGCTGTCGATACCGCTTTTGTAAATCTGCTCACCGAGGTGTTGCTGACGGATGTCGAGCAGCGCGCGGGAATAGTCGTGGATAAATTCCGGGTGGCCTTGGAAGCACAGCACCTGGTCGTTGATGCGATACGCCGCAATCGGGCAGAAATCGCTGGAGGCGATCACGGTGGCGTCTTTCGGTAGCGATGTAACCTGGTCCTGGTGGCTGATCAGCAGGGTCAGCTCGTCCATCGCCGGGCTCATCCAACTCGGTTGTTCGGCTACCTGATAACGGTGGGTACCCACGCCCCAACCCTGGTGCGCGCGCTCGCTTTTGCCGCCCAGCAACAGGGCCAGCAATTGGTGGCCGAAGCAGATACCCAGCAGTTTGTCGCCCCGCTGGTAGCGGTCCAGCAGGTAGGTTCTGAGGGTTTCAATCCACGGGTCAGTGCCGAAGGAGTCGGCTTTGCTGCCGGTGACCAGGTAGGCGTCGAAGCGCTCGGTATCTGCGGGGTAATTGCCGTCCACCACGTTGTAGGTGATGAACTCGGCGGCGATAGGCTGGCGGGCGAACAACTGCTCGAACATCCGGCCATAGCTCTGATATTGGTCAACCAGTTCCGGACGCAGAATGTCTGTTTCCAGAATGCAGATACGTAACGACATAAGGGATTTCCTGAAGCGATGTAGGTGAAGGCCAGCTGTTTGTTTTATTTAACATAGCGGCGCGCGCAAAGAAACCCATAAACCGCCAGCGGTCTTGCTTTCACCGATTTATTTGTGAAAGCGGGCCCGGAAATGCCGCCTGCGCTTTCGTCAATAAAATTTTACGAAGTGGTCAGTTTGTTGAGCATCCACGCACGCCACCTCGCCCTCTGATGATAGTGCCGCCCCGCTGTATCACTGCCTTCGATAGTCACCATGCTGCCCATTCACTTCTGGCTTTTGCCGCGCTCGGCAATGATGCGACCCATCGGGCAACACCGCCCACCCCAGATGAGGATTATCGCCATGAACAAATTCGGAGCCATTGCCAGCCTTGTAGCCGCCTCGGCGTTTGCCAGCCATTTGAATGCTGAGCTGTATCGCAACCGCGACCAGGCCCCTGCCCCGGTGAAAGCCGAGCAGAAACCCGTTCGCCACTGAGTGCATGACCACCAAGGAGATCGCCATGGGCAGCCTGTTTAGCGCCACATCCCAGAACGCCTATGGCGTCACCTACGCCACCCTCGACGACAGCGGTTTGCACTTCGAAAGCGAAGTCGCCATTCAGTTGCTCGACGGCCACCTGGTGACCTTGAAGATGCCAACGCACATCAGCGAACGCCAAGCCATCAGCCAGTTGGTCTGCGGTGCAGACGCCGGCTGCGGCCGCTAAGCGTCAGGAGAGAAAATCCATGAGCCAGACGGCCAGATACGTACGCAACGGCGCCTGGGCTGGCGTGGGGGTTTACACCCTCACCGCCATTACCCTGCTGAGCCTCAGCTTCAGCTACGACCGTGTGCAACACCAGGCCGTCAGCCGTGATGCGCCCATTTCCCTGATTGAACCTATCGGCCATGCACTGCCACCGGTGGTGCACGGCTAAGCCAGCAACGCCCATTCACCCTTATCGAAAAGGTTTAGGACGCCATGACCCTGCCCTGCAAAAACTTCCTCGCCCTCGCCGGCTTTACCGTGATCACCAACGGCTTTGCCCTGTTAGGCATCGGCCAGGCGTCCATCGGTTCGGTGGCGCGCGCCATTGAATGCAACACCGCGATTGCCGCAAATTTGGCGGTGAGCGCCAGCCTGCGGCAAGTTGCAGGGAATCCGCCGAGTAAGCGGGAGATGGGGTTTGGACGGTTTGTAGTAGGTGCAATGGCGGATCGTGAGGGTTCGGCCTTGAATTCTGGATCCCAGCCTTCGCTGGGATGACGGTGGTATTCAGAAAATCTCCGTCGTCGACGCGGAGCAGGCGTACACGCGGTAATAGCCCGGTGCGCGGAGCACACCCTACGAGATCACAAGCTGAACGCGTTTCGGCTTGTGGGGGGGCCCAGCGTTCGCTGGGATGACGGTGGTATTCAAAAAAACTCCGTCATCCCAGCGCAGGCTGGGATCCAGATTCGTCAAACCAACACCGTTTAAAACCCCTGCCCCTTAGCCGCCTTCTCCAGCAACAACGCCGGCGGCAGGAAGCGCTCGCCATATTGCTCACCAGGTACTGCGCCCGCGCGACGAAGTCTTGCAGCCCGTACTGGTTGATAAATTGCAGCGCCCCAGCCTTCGCTGGGATGACGGTGGTATTCAAAAAACTCCGTCATCCCAGCGCAGGCTGGGATCCAGATTCGTCAAACCAACACCGCTTAAAACCCCTGCCCCTTAGCCGCCTTCTCCAGCAACAACGCCGGCGGCAGGAAGCGCTCGCCATATTGCTCAGCCAGGTACTGCGCCCGCGCGACGAAGTCTTGCAGCCCGTACTGGTTGATAAATTGCAGCGCCCCGCCGGTCCAGGCGGCAAAGCCGATGCCGAAGATGGAGCCGATGTTGGCGTCGGCCGTGGACAGCAACACGCCCTCTTCCACACAGCGCACGGTTTCAATTGCCTGAATAAACAGAATGCGGTCGCGTACGTCTTCTTGCGAGATTTGCGCATCGGCTTTTTCAAAACGCGCCTTGAGCTCCGGCCACAGGTGTTTCTTGCCGCCGGCCGGGTACTCGTAGAAACCACCGCCGGCCGCTTTGCCCGGGCGTTTGTATTCGTTGAGCATCAGGTCGACCACGTCGAACGCCGGGTGGTTGGGGATCTGTTTGCCTTCTGCCGCCAGGTCTTTCACGGTCTGCTGGCGAATATGGTTCATCAGGCTCATCGACACTTCGTCGCTGATCGCCAGCGGCCCGACCGGCATGCCGGCCTTGCGCGCTTCGGTCTCGATCATCGCGGCGTTAACGCCTTCGCCCAACATGGCCAGGCCTTCGTTGGTAAAGGTGCCGAACACGCGCGAGGTAAAGAAGCCGCGGCTGTCGGTGACCACAATCGGCGTCTTGTTGATCTGCATGACGTAGTCGAAACCACGGGCCAGGGTTTCATCGCTGGTGTGGGCGCCTTTGATGATTTCCACCAGCGGCATCTTGTCGACCGGGCTGAAGAAGTGCAGGCCAATAAACTTGTCCTGTTTTTCCACGGCCTTGGCCAGGCTGGTAATCGGCAAGGTCGAGGTGTTGGAGGCAATCACGGCATCGGCCAGCGCATGGCGTTCGGCAGCGGCGGTGACCTTGGCCTTTAGCTCGCGGTCTTCGAATACGGCTTCGATAATTAAATCGCAACCGGCGAAGTCGGCTTCATCTACCGAGGGCATGATGCGGGCCAGAATGGCGTCGCGTTTTTCGGCGGTCATCTGACCGCGGCTAACCTTCTTGTCGAGCAAGGTGGCCGAATAGCTTTTGCCTTTTTCGGCGGCCTCGATGGACACGTCTTTAAGCACCACCTCGATACCGGCCACCGCTGACACATAGGCAATGCCGGCACCCATCATGCCGGCACCCAGTACGCCGACCTTTTTCGTTGTGTAGTGGGGCTGGTCTTTGGGCCGCGAGCCGCCGGCGTTGATTTCATTGAGCTGGAACCAGAAGGTGCCAATCATGTTTTTTGCCACCTGGCCGGTGGTCAGCTCGGTGAAGTAGCGTGCTTCGATCAGTTGTGCGGTATCGAAGTCGACCTGGGCGCCTTCCACTGCGGCGCACATGATTTTCTCCGGCGCTGGGAAGCAACCTTTGGTTTTGTCACGCAATACCGAGGGCGCGATGGCAAGCATCTGCGCCACGTTCGGGCTCGACGGCGTGCCGCCGGGTATCTTGTAGCCCTTCACGTCCCACGGCTGCACAGCAGTAGGGTTGGCGGCGATATAGGCGCGGGCCTTGGCCAGCATCTCGTCGCGGTCGGCGGCGATGTCATGAATCAGGCCGGCCTTGAGCGCTTCGGCCGGGCGTACCTTTTTGCCTTCAGCCAGGTACGGCAGGGCTTTTTCCAGGCCGAGCAGGCGCACCATTCGCACCACCCCGCCGCCGCCCGGCAGCAAGCCGAGGGTCACTTCCGGCAGGCCCAGTTGCACCGCGCTGCTATCGAGGGCAATGCGGTGGTGGCAGGCCAGGCAGATTTCCCAACCGCCGCCCAGCGCCGCGCCGTTGATGGCGGCCACCACCGGCTTGCCCAGGGTTTCCAGGCGGCGCAGTTGGGCCTTGATATTGAGGATCATGTGGTAGAAATCGCTGGCGTCGGCCTTGGTGACTTTCACCAGTTCATTGAGGTCGCCGCCGGCAAAAAAGGTTTTCTTCGCGGAGGTGACGATGACCCCGGCGATGTCGGCCTTTTCCGCTTCCAGGCGCGTGACAATCGCGGCCATGGCTTCACGGTAAACGGCGTTCATGGTGTTGGCGCTCTGGCCAGGCATATCGATGGTCAGGACGACGATATTGTCCTGACCTTTTTCATAACGGATGGCGTCAGTCATTTCTTTTTCCTACCCCGATAGTGGGGGAGCTCTTCAGAAGCGTAGCGAGCGAAGAGCAGGCAAGGCGGAAGCCGATTGAGGAAGCGGAGTTGGCTGTAGCCAATGAGCATTCCGAAACGGATTCCAACGCAGCCTGATCAAGCGCAGTAGCTTCTGAAAGCTCCTTAGATGCGTTCGATGATGGTGGCGATACCCATACCGCCGCCTACGCACAAAGTGGCCAGGCCGTAGCGCAGGTTGCGTTTCTCCAGCTCATCGAGCAGCGTGCCGAGAATGGCGCAACCGGTGGCGCCCAGCGGGTGGCCCATGGCGATGGAGCCGCCGTTGACGTTGACCTTCTCTTCGCTCACGCCCATGTCTTTCATAAACTTCATCACCACCGAGGCGAAGGCTTCGTTCACTTCGAACAGGTCGATGTCGTCCACGCTCAGGCCGGCCTTGGCCAGCACTTTGCGGGTAGCCGGCGCCGGGCCGGTGAGCATGATGGTGGGGTCGGTACTGGTGACGGCGGTGGCCACGATGCGCGCCCGAGCCTTCAGGCCCAGCTCTTTGCCCTTGGCCGCCGAGCCGATCAGCATGGCGGCGGCGCCGTCGACGATGCCGGAGCTGTTGCCCGGCGTGTGCACGTGGCTGATGCGCTCCACATGGCTGTACTGGCGGATGGCGGTGGCATCAAAACCCATCTGGCCCATCATTTCGAAACTTGGCTTGAGCGCGCCGAGGCCCTCCAGGGTGGAATCGCCGCGGATAAATTCGTCGTGGTCGAGCAGCACAATGCCGTTCTGGTCGGCGACCGGAATCAGCGACTTCTTGAACGAGCCATCGGCGCTGGCGCGGGCGGCTTTTTGCTGCGAGCGCAAGGCGAACGAGTCGACGTCAGTGCGGCTAAAGCCTTCGAGGGTGGCGATCAGGTCGGCACCAATGCCTTGTGGCACAAAGCTGGTGCTCAGGTTGGTTTCCGGGTCCATCACCCAGGCACCGCCGTCCGAGCCCATGGGCACGCGCGACATCGACTCGACGCCGCCAACTACCACCAGGTCTTCGAAACCGGAGCGCACTTTCATCGCGCCAAGATTGATGGCTTCAAGGCCGGAGGCGCAGAAGCGGTTGATTTGCACGCCAGACACACTCACATCCCACTTGGCCACCATGGGCGCTGTCTTGGCGATATCGGCACCCTGGTCGCCCACCGGGGTTACGCAGCCCAGCACGATGTCGTCCACCTGGCTGGTGTCGAGGTTGTTGCGCTTTTGCAGCGCGACCAGCAAGCCGGCCATCAGGTTGACGGGTTTGACGCTGTGCAACGCGCCGTCCTTTTTGCCCTTGCCGCGCGGGGTACGCACCGCATCGAAAATGAATGCTTCGGTCATGACATCCTCTGGCCTTCTGCTGAAGGACTGGCTATCGGCAGTGCGCAGCCGCGCACCTGGCCTGTTGTTGTATGCCGCTACACCTTACCCCCCCATGGCGCAGGCTCAATGACCGAAATGCTCAGGGCCATTGACCACTGTGCTCAGACGAATGGTCGTGACCGACGGCGCACTAAGGGTCTGGCAGCGAGGTGTCTGGAACAGGGGTTGGTCGCCGATATCAGGTTTTGGCATAACCGCCGGGCGCAAGCAGCGCTTTTCTTGATACCAAGTCTTCTAAGCCACGTGTGACCCGGCCCCTATCGTCTACAGAGCTAACGTTCATAGAGCTAGGGCGTCGCTGCCGGGTTTTGCCGGGGCGATTTTTCTACTGAGCCACGGCATGTCGGGGGCTGGACGTAGCCAAGGCCTGGGCATGCCAACAAGAACAAAGGCCGACAGCCATGATCAAGAAACCTAAAATCCGCCAAGCCGGCTGGATACTCTTTGCCACCACCGTCGTTTTGATTCTTCCCAATCTCTCGCGGCTGATAAGCTGAGCGCATTGTTTCCTGAGGTAAAAGCGTCGCGGCTGAAGCCGCTCCTACAGGTTGTACTGACCGTAGGAGCGGCTTCAGCCGCGATGCTTTTTGCTGTGCTAGGGTGCGCAGCATCACTTGATGGAGCCCATCCATGCGCGCGTTGTTCGCCGGTATTTTTGTTCTACTGAGCTTGCCCAGCCTGGCAGCCGACCTCACCCTCACCCTGCCCTCCGGCACCCGCACCCTGAGCACTGCCGAGCTACTCAACCACCCGCAATTGCAGGACATCGACATTGCCCAGGACGTCGCCTACGAGCGCCCCATGCACTACCGCGCCATCCCGGTGGCGGTGCTGTTGGACGGGGTAAAAGCCAGCGACCACCTGCAAATGGTCGCCCTGGATGGCTTTGCCGCCGAGCTGCCCGCCGGGCCCCTGCTGCAAACCACCGGCAGCCGCGCGTGGCTGGCCATTGAAGACCCGGCCCAGCCCTGGCCAGCGCTGGGCAACGGCAAACCCAGCGCCGGGCCGTTTTACCTGGTGTGGACCACACCGGAGGTTAGCCATATCGGCCCTGAGCAGTGGCCGTTTCAGGTGGCCAAGATCAGCCGCATTGCGCCAGTCGCTGAGCGGTTTCCGGCGCTAATGCCGGCGGCCGACGCCAGCGCCGAGGTGCAGGCCGGCTTTGCTCAACTTCAGAAAAACTGCATGGCTTGCCACCGCCTCAATGGCGCTGGCGATGCGCAGTTCGGGCCGGACCTGAATGTGCCGCACAACCCCACTGAATACTTTGCCGAGGGTTATCTGGCTCGCTATATCCGCGACCCGCAAAGCCTGCGGCGCTGGCCGCAGGGCAAGATGCCGGGGTTTTCGGCGCAGGTGCTCAGTGATGAGGAGCTGCGGCAGTTGATTGGGTATTTGCGGCATATGGCGGGGCGTAAGGCTTCATAGGCAGTCTGGTTTGATGTAGGAGGAGTGCCCCTTCAAATACAGGTCGCGGCAACCGTTTCCGGGGTTAGCGACCTACCGTAAAGCCGCACAGTCGCGACAAAAATAACCTCATCTCGCACAGGGATCGGCCTGGCCATCCCACTTTCCACGCCCAAGCCTGCACCGCCCTTCTGCTCCCGCCGAAAAAATTCCGCGCGCTTGAAAAGTTTTTTTTCCGGTTTTTTCGGTGTCATTCGTTTCATAAATGCGAATACCTCTTATAAGCACATACTGCCAATTCTCAGAGACTCCACATGTACAACCTTCAGCTCTCTCCTCTGGCCGCTGCGGTACACAAGAAAACCCGCGCATTGCTGTCGCCCACCCTGCTCGTCCTGGCCCTCGGCAGCTCTCAGCTGGCGACGGCCGAACCGGTAGCGCTGGATATTCCTGCGCAAAGCCTTGTCGGCGCGCTTAACGCACTGGCACAGCAAGCCGACCTGCAATTGCTGTACAGCCCGGATGCGATCAAAAACCTGCGCACGCAGCCGCTCAAAGGCAACCTTGAGCCAGCACAAGCGCTGAACCAATTACTGCAGGGCAGCGGCCTGACTTACGAGCTCAACGGCAACAGCGTGACATTGCGCCCCCTCAACGCCGACGATGCGGCTGCGTTGTCGCCCGCCAACATCACCGGCCAGGCGCTTGGTGCCACCACCGAAGACAGCGGCAGCTACACCTCCAATGTCGCCACCATCGGCAAGGGGGAGCACAAGCTCAAAGACATTCCCCAGTCGGTAACCATCGTTACGCGTAAGGCGATGGACGATCAGAACCTCAACACCCTGAACGAAGTGCTGGAGCGCACCACCGGCATCACCACCTACCAGAGCCCGTCTGGCGGCAAGTACATTTACTCCCGGGGTTTTGAAGTTGAAACGTTTCAATACGACGGGGTAGCCATGGACCGCCGTTATTACGGCGTAGGCAGCGGCTTTACCTCCGACACGCAGATATACGACCGGGTCGAAATCCTGCGCGGCGCCAACGGCCTGCTGCAAGGTGCCGGCGAGGCCAGTGGCGCGGTAAACCTGGTGCGCAAACGCCCCAAGGCGGAGCCTTCATTATCGATTGAAGCCAGTGCCGGTAGCTGGGACAACTACCGGCAATCCATCGACGGCAGTACGCCGTTGACCTCCGATGGTTCGCTGCGTGGCCGCGTGGTAGCTGCCCACGAAGACCGTGAGTACTTTTACGACGACGCCAACAGCACTAAGAATGTGCTGTACGCGATGCTTGAGTACGACATCACCGACAGTACGGTGATCGCTGCAGGCGCAAGCGTTGAGGATCTGCACTCGAAACCGTTTTTCGGCGGTTTGCCCCGAGCCAAAGACGGCAGCGCGCTGGACATCAGTCGTTCTACCTACACCGGAGCGGATTGGAATAAATGGAACAACAAGCAGACGACATACTTCAGCGATATCACCCACGATTTCAATGAAGATTGGCGTCTTAAAGGGGCCGCCACCTACGTGCGTGAAACCAACGATATGTTCTATAGCTGGCAACGGGGCGCGGTAGACCCGGCTACAGGCACAGGCGGTATAAACCGGGCCTACCTCTATGAGTTCGAGAACACAAACAAGGCCGCGGATCTTAATCTAACCGGCAAATTCAGAAACCTGGGCCGCGAACACGAAGTGGTGGTGGGTGCCAACGCCAGCGAACTGCGTACCGATGACCTGCAAGGCGGCAACATCAACCCAGGTGGCGTCGTAAACATCTACGACCCGGTCTCACCGCCAGAACCCAGCCGCGACACGATGCTCAGCAACCCCAACTACTCCGCCTACAGCCAGGCAAAAATCACCCAGTCCGGCATTTACGGCGTGGTGCGCTACAAACTGCTGGATCCACTGACAATGGTGGTCGGCGCACGCACCAGTAACTACAAGTATGACTACAACCTCGAACGCATTGTGACCGGCGTTACCTTTCCCTCCTCTTCCAAAGAGACGGGTGAAGTCAGCCCCTATGGCGGCTTTATCTATGAGCTGACACCCGAATGGTCGGCCTACATCAGCTACGCCGACATTTTCAAACCGCAGACTGTCGTCGATGTTAAGGGCGCCCCCATGAAACCCATTCTAGGCAGCAACTACGAGCTGGGCCTCAAGGGCGAGCTGCTGGATGGGCGGGTCAATACGTCGTTCGCGATCTTCCGCGTCGACCAGAAAAACAAAGCCGCGCTGCTCGATGACTCCTGCCCGAACTGCTACGTGGCCGGCGGCAAGGCGCGTTCGCTGGGTTTGGATGCGGAGATCAGCGGCGAGGTAATCACCGACCTGCAACTGTATGCGGGCTACACCTACACCCATACCGAAAACCTCAACGACCCAGGCGACGACCCGGATCTGCCGTCGCAAGCAGGCAACGCGTACAACTCTTACACCCCGATGCACATGTTGCGGATTTGGGGCGACTACAGGCTGCCCGGCGAATACAACAAGTTTAGCGTCGGCGCGGGTGGCACCGTGCAAAGCAAGACGTACAACCAAAACTTCGGCCTGGGCAAAATCGAACAAGGTGGCTACAGCGTCTGGAACGGTCGCATCGCATACCAGTTCGATAAGACGTATAGCATCGCCGTCAACGCCAACAACGTCTTCGACCGCCGCTACTACTCGTCCGTAGGCTGGTTGAACGCCAGCGGTGTCTTCGGCGATCCACGCAACTACACCCTGACCTTGAAAGCCGATTTTTAACGGTTTAACGCATAAAAACGCCGGCTAATCAGTCGGCGTTTTTAATGAGTCAAAGTCCCCTTTTCCGGGTTCGGGAACGGTTTTGGGAAGGGTGACGAACTTCGATTCAAGGTCGACTGATAACCCCCATCAGCCAGCGCGTCATAAACGCTGGCGACACCTGGCCCAGCCAGTACAGCAGCTTGAACTGCAAACTGATCGGCCGATGCACGGCCGCTCCATGGGCTTGTTGCCAACAGGCATCGGCCACCTCTTCGGCAGTCAAATTCACACCTAAGCGTCGCAACGCCGGCGGTTCAAACTGCTGACTGGACACCATCGGCGTGCGCACAAACGGCGGCATCAGATCCCCTACCCGAATGCCATGACCACGCCATTCGAGGTCCAGCGCCTCGGTCAGCCCACGCACCGCCAGCTTCGAGGCCGAGTAGCTGGCCATATGCGGCGTGCCGTACAGCCCGGATGCCGAGCCCATATTGATAACCTGGGCGCTCGGCGTGGCCTTGAGGTAGGGAAACGCCGCGTGGGTCATATTCAGCAGGCCCAGCACGTTGATGTTCAGAATCGCAGCATGCTCGGCCTGGCTGATTTGCTCGAACAAGCCAAAGCGCAGAATGCCGGCGCAGTTGAACAGCAGCCGCAATTGCCCGCCGTGCAGTGCGCAGAATTCGCTGAGCACGCGCTGCACCTCGGCGCTATCGGTGACGTCCAGCCGTGCGTGCCAGAGCCCGCCCAACTCGGCGGCAAGCTCGGCCAATGCGGGACCGTTGATATCCACCAGCCCTACCTGCCAACCCTTGGCGTGGAACAACCGCGCCGTGGCGGCACCGATGCCGGAGGCGGCGCCGGTGATCAGTATGTTGTCCATCTCAGCCTCCTGCCGGGTGGGCGAGTTGCTCATTCATAAAGCTGGCTACGCGGTTCAGTGCCAGGTCGGCCACATCCAGCAACCCGGCGTGGGCCTGGAATACGTGCCAGCAGCCGGCATAACGCTGCAGCTGCACCGCCACACCAGCGGCTGTGGCACGCTCGGCCAGGCGCAGGCTGTCGTTGAGCAACACTTCGTCTTCACCCACCTGAATCAGCAATGGCGGCAGGCCGCTGAGGTCGGCGTACACCGGAGACAGAAACGGGTCGCGGCGGTCGATGTGCGCGGGGCAAAACAGCGAGCCGGCCTGCGCGATCCACTTGAGGTTCAGCAACGGATCGCCGGCTGGCGGTTGGTGCAGTTGGGTAAGGCTGGCGTCGGTCAGTGGCGAGAAACACACCAGCGCCGCCGGCAGTGGCAAGCCCGCCGCTTTTAACTTGAGCACCAGGCCCAGGGCCAGGTTGCCGCCGGCCGAGTCGCCGCCCAGCACGATCTGTTCGCTGCGATAGCCTTGCGCCAACAGCGCCTGGTACGCCGCTACGCCGTCTTCCAACGCAGCGGGGAACGGGTGCTCCGGTGCCAGTCGATAATCCAGCACACACACGGCCAGCTTGGCGCGCTGGGCCAATTGGGCGGCAATACCTCGATGGGTGGAAGGCGCGCCGATCAGGTACGCGCCGCCGTGCAAGTACAGCATCACGTGCTCGGTATCGCTGGCCGGGCGGTGCCACTCACAGGCAATGCCGGCCAAGGTGCTGTTTACCCGGCGCACGCTGCGGGGGATCACCGATGATGCCGTGAGCGCGCGCAGAATCGCGCGCTGGCCGGCAATGGGCATGGGCGGACGAATCAGGCTGCGGAACAGCAGTATCAGGCTAGTGCGCAGCACGCGGGCCAGAATGCGCTGGCCCAGGCGTGGCGGTTCAACGAATGCAGTCATAGTTCGCAAGCTCCGGGCGGCGGGTGTAGTGGCGGTAGGTGAAGGTGAAGCCCGGCCAATTGACGGTGTTCTTGCCGCTGGCGGTCTTGTACCAACTGTCGCAGCCCTGCTGCCAGATCGAGTGGTCCACGGCTTTTTGCAGCCTGTGGTTGAACGCGGCCTGCACCGTGGGCTTGAGGTCCATGTACCGTAGCTGATGCTGCTGCAATTGCTGAATGCCGCCCACCACGTAGGCGAACTGGCTTTCGAGCATGTACAAAATGGAGTTGTGGCCCAGGTTGGTATTGGGGCCGTAGAGGATAAACAGGTTAGGGAAACCGCTGACGCTGATGCCCAGATAGGCCTCGGCGCCCTCCTTCCAGGCTTCGTTCAGATCGCGGCCGTTGAGCCCGGTAATTTGCATGGGCGCAAGAAAATCGGTGGCGGCGAAGCCGGTGCCGTAAATGATCGCGTCCACTGTCCGCTCGCGGCCATCGGCTGTGCGCACACCGGTTTCGGTCACCTCGGTAATTTCGCCGTCCACCACTTCGACATTGGCGCGCGCCAGTGCCGGGTAGTAGTCGTTGGAAATCAGGATGCGCTTGCAGCCCATGGGGTAGTCCGGCACCAGGCGCTGGCGCAGGGCCGGGTCGCTGATGCTGCGGTGCAGGTACCAGCGAAAGTTCAAGCGCATGGCCTTCATCACTTGCGGCACCACGGTAAAGGCCAGCACCCGCGCCTCGTGCTGCACATATTTGAGGCCGCGGTCGATTTTCTGCAGCCACGGCAAACGGCGCATCACCGCGAGCTCCCAAGGACGGTACGCCCGGTCAGGCTTGCCGATCACATAGGCCGCCGAGCGCTGAAACACGTGCAACTGCGCCACCTTAGGGGCAATTTGCGGAATGAACTGAATCGCACTGGCGCCGGTGCCGATCACCGCCACGCGTTTGCCGCTCAAGTCGTACTTGGCATTCCAGCGCGCCGAATGAAAGGCCTCGCCCTTGAACGTTTCCAGCCCGGCAACCCGTGGCAGCAGCGGCCGGTTGAGTTGGCCGCAGGCAGTGACCAGTGCCGGTGCACTGAACACGGTGCCGTCGGTGCAGGTCACCTGCCACAGCCCCGCCTCGGCATCGAACACCGCATTGCTCACTTCGGTGTTGAAACGAATACGCGGGCGCAGGTTGTAGGTGTCGGCCAGTTGTTGCTGGTAGGCAAAAATCTCCGCCTGGGGCGCAAACTTGCGGCTCCAGTCGGTTTTGGGGGCAAAGGAAAACGAATACAGGTGCGAGGGCACATCGCAGGCCGCGCCGGGGTAGCGGTTGTCGCGCCAGGTGCCGCCCAGGTCGCTGGCTTTTTCCAGCAGCAGCACATCGGTGATGCCCGCGCGTTGCAACTGGATGGCCAGGCCCATACCGGCGAAACCGGCGCCGATGATCAGCACGCGCACGGGCGCTGCTGACGGGGATGTCTTATTCATTGTTGTTATCCCTGATGGTCAAGTGGCTGTAGCCACGGCGCTAAGACTAGAACGCCAAACCGCCAAGGGTTATGGCATAGTCGGCCACCCCATTGTGATTTCCGGACAAAATATGGCAGCCACCTGGCCCGCGCGCCGCAGCGCCATCAGTGCCCAACTGCTCACCCAGTTCGGCCTAGACCAGGGCCTGGCGCTGGACACGTGCCTGGCCGGTACCGGGCTGGACCTTTCCCGCCTGGCCGACCCCGGCGCAGAAATCGACGCGACCCAGGAGTTGCACCTGCTTGGCAACCTGGTGGCGGCCTTGGGCCCGGTGCCCGGCATTGGCCTCAAGGCCGGCCTGCGTTATCAGCTCAACACCTATGGCATCTGGGGTTTTGCCATGCTCAGCAGTGCCACCTTTCGCGCCGCCGCACACCTGGGCCTGCGCTACCTCGACCTGACTTACGCCTTCGTCGGCATGACCCTGGAAGAGCGCGACGACGAAGCCCACTTTCTGTTCGACGCCCAGCACTTACCGCCGGCCATCGCCAGCTTTGTGCTGGAGCGCGACCTGGCCGGCTTACTGAGCATTCAGCGCGGCCTGACCTCGCAACACGTGCCGCTCAAACGCCTGACCCTGACCACCCCTTCGCCGGCCGATAACAGTCGCTACGTGGAACTGTTGGGTATTGCGCCCGAGTTCGGCGCCGCCGAAAACCGCCTGGTGTACGACCGCGCCCTGCTCGACCGACCGCTGCCCGGCGCCAACCCGCAAGTGATGCATAGCTGCGAACAGCAATGCCAGGCGCTGCTCACCAAACGGCGCGTGCGCTCGGGGCTGAGCGGGCGCATCCGAGACCGGCTGCTAGCCTACCCGGGGCGCCTGCCGGATATGGAGCAACTGGCGGGCGAACTGCATATGACCAGCCGCACCCTGCGACGCCGCTTGCTGGCCGAAAACAGCAGCTATCGGCAATTGCTGGAAGAAGTGCGTCAGGCGCTGGCCGAAGAGTTGCTGGCCACCGGCGGGCTGACCATAGAAGAGATAGCCGAGCGTTTGGGCTACGGCGAAATGTCCAATTTCATGCACGCGTTCAAACGCTGGAAAGGCGTGACGCCGGGGCAATACCGGCGCGGGACTTAGCGCGCTTTTGCAGTGCGCGCATGGCACACCGCACAGAAGCTAGGGCGCTACCGCGCAAACCCGATTGCCCAACTCCACCCGACCAAACAGCGCCCGGGCACTCAACGGTGTGATGGCAAGCAACTGGTCGAGGCGTACTTCACGCTCGCCGTCCGTGCCCCGCAATTGCAGAAATTCCTCTTTGCTCGGCGTTGTGCGCGTGGTGAGTGCCTGGGCCTGAAATTCGCTGCCGTCCACCAACTCCACGCGCAACGGGTAGGCGTGCATGCAGGCGATTTCCAGGAAATCGTGCAGGTCGCAGTCAAGCGGTTGGCAGCGTTGCATATGGCCTCCTAAAACCCTTGCAAGGTGATGATGTAGTAGCCCTGTGTATTGATCGCTTCCACCACCGCCGGGGTGGCGATTTCGCTGTGGCAGTACTGGCAATGACTTTGCTGAATGTCATCGGCGGGCATCCCTTGGGCAGTCAACCAGTCGCTGGCAATCTGGCTGGCCTGGGCGTTGTCGCCGCCGGCGGTCACCACATCGAAGTGCAAGTAGCGACCGGCACGGGTGCGCACATGGGTATCGAAAATTTTGACGTTCATGCTGTTCTCTCTCGGGGCGGCCTACACCCGCTCTGCCCGAAATGGAGCGAGCGGGTTCGGCAGGGGTTATTTGAGATCGGCAATGGCGGCGCCGAAGTTGAGGTGCAGCACCTGGCCTTCCACCACCAGCGCGGGTACCGATTTCACCCCGGCTTGTTCGGCTTCGCTGACGCGTTGGGCTTGTTCGCCCAGGTGCACGATTTCAACATTGATGCTGGGGTCGAGCAGGCCCAAAAGGGTCTGTTCCGCTTCAATGCAAACGGGGCAACCAGCGTGGTAGTAACGAGCAGTGGTCATGGCGTTTCTCCAGATCAGTAATTGGTATCGATTCGATACAGGGCGAAGGCTACGCTTGAGACTGCTTTTGCCGAAATAGTATTTATTCGATACCATCTATTACGATTTACTATTTCCCCGCCACCGAGAGGACGCTCAAGGTGCTCTTCGATTTGCTTGAACGACTGTCCAGCCTGAACCGTGTGTGGTTTCGCCAGCACCCGCTGCTAGCCGAGCTGCAACCTATTCAGCTCAGTGCATTGGTGTACCTGGCGCGGTGCAACCGCTACTCCAATACCCCGCTGGCAGTTACTGACTACCTGGGGCTGACCAAGGGCACCGTGTCGCAGTCGCTCAAGGCGTTGGAAGCCAAAGGGTTGATTAGCAAAACCCAGGACCAACGCGACCGGCGCAGCGTGCACCTGGCGCTCAGCGAACAGGCCCGCAGCCTGGTGGCCGAGGTGATGCCGCCCGCGTTTCTGGCTAACGCCGCGGCACAAATGGGCGCTGGCGCGGTTCAGTTGGAGGGGTTGCTTACGGAGCTGCTGCGCACCATCCAGCGCACCGAAGACGTGCCGGGTTTTGGTTTGTGCAAGAGCTGCGGTTACCACCAGAGCGTCGACGGTGTGCCCTACTGCGGCCTTACGCAGGAGCCGCTGGCGCCGGCCGAGGTGGAGTTGATTTGCTGGGAGCATCGTGCCCATACAGCGGAGGAAGCTGAATGACTACCGAGGCAGTAACACTCGACACCCTACTCACTGGCCGCGCGGTGCCATTCAGCCGCCCGGGCACACTTAGTGCCATCGTCAAAGAGCCAGTGACCGGCGCGTTGCAGGTCACCGTGCGCGGTCTGGATAGCGATGAGCAAGGCGATTTGCGCGTGCACGGCGGCGTAGAAAAAGCCATTCACCACTACCCGCTCGACCACTACGAAGCCTGGGCCGAAGAACTGGGTAACCACGCCTTGCTGGCCAGCCCCGGTGCCTTTGGCGAGAACTTCAGCACCCGCGGCTGGACCGAACAGACCGTCTGCCTGGGCGACCGCATTCAGGCCGGTACGGCGTTGTTGGAGGTGTCGCAAGGGCGCATGCCGTGCTGGAAGTTAAGCGATCGCTTTGGCGTGCGCGATATGGCGCTGCGGGTGCAACAGAGTGGCCGTACCGGCTGGTATTACCGGGTGCTGGAACCGGGCGTGGTGCAGGCCGGACAAACCTTGCAGGTGCAAGCGCGGCCACATCCGCAGTGGCCACTGGCACGGTTGTCTGGTGTGCTGTTCAGCCAGGATGTCGACTTGCAGGTGCTGTGCGAGTGCCTGGCCTTGCCGCTGGCCAGTTCCTGGCGTCGCACGCTGGAACGGCGTCTGGAAAAGCGTCAGGTTGAAGATTGGGCGCCTCGCCTGGCAGGGCCGGCTGGCTGAGCAATTGCTCAGGCCTCTGGCGGTGCGGCGCAGTTGGGTTACGGCGAAATGTCGAATTTCATGCATGCATTCAAACGCTGGAACGGCGTGACGCCGAGGCAGTACCGGCGCGGACTGTAGAAAAACAAAGCAGTAATGAAGGGGACTTTCGCCCCCTTCTGCACGCGCGGCAAATGCCCGTCAGGCTACGGCGCTACGGCACGCTTTGGTCAGCGCTTTGGCCATTTCACTGAGTGTTTGCAAAATGGCTCGCTCGTGATCTTTGTTCATCAGCGAGTCGGCAGCGGCCAGGGTTTCAACGTACATCATCAGGTCGGCAGCTCGTGAAAGCGCCTCATCGATGGGTACGCCAGCGTTGACCAGGAACAGCGGTTCCGTGCCTGCGAGGTCGAAGGGTTCAAGCGTGGTTACGTTGGATTTTTTGTTCATGACACGATTTCCTTTGGTTAAGTGAAACCGTCACCCATCGTCGCCAAACGATTGGGTGACGGCTGTACGCGGGTTGGCGAACCGGCAACCAAAGGAATCCGGCATACCCGAAGGTATCCCGCGCACAGCCGCCATAAACAATCCTGCGGGCAAAAAAAAGCGCCTGCAGGATTGGTTGCGGCGCTGGTGCGCCAGTGGTTAATCGGGTCGCCAAACCCGCTCGCTGATGTGCAGCGACGGCGGACTATAGGGCCGCGTTGGCGCAGCTGGCAACGGCTTTTTTGAGCCGTGTGCCTCAGCGGGAAATGTCGCACGACGATCAAAAACATCGCGGCCGACCTATCGCCGGCGGTGGGCCGGCAATCGTTGGTGCGCGGAGCACACCCTACAAGAGCAGGTCGGATCAGGGCTTCCAGACTGCTTTGGCGACATCCAGTTTTTTTAGGCAACAGCCGATTGGCGAAAAACAGGTCCGCCGTAGCCTGCTGCGCCTGAACAATCTCGTCGCTCACGGCAATCGGCGGCGACGCCGGGCGGTGGCTGAAGGTTTGCTCGATCACCGCCGGCGGCAGGCCCATAAACTCGGCGAGCAGTTGAATGCTGGCGGCTTTGTCGCTGCGGGTCAGGGCTTCGGCTTTGCCCAGTTCGTCGAGCAAGGCGTGCACAAAGTCGGGGTTGGCCTGTGCATAGGGCCGGGCGGCGAGGAAGAACGGGCCGATCAACCTCAGGCCTTCGCCGTTGGCCAGCACGCGGGCTTTGCCTTCCAGTTCCAGGGCGGAGTAGTACGGGTCCCAGATGACCCAGGCGTCCACACTGCCCTGCTCAAACGCCGCGCGGGCGTCGGCCGGCGACAGGTACACGGGCTGAATATCGCCAATGGCCAGGCCGGCTTTGTTCAGTGCCCGCAGCAGCAGGTTGTGCGAGCTGGAACCTTTCTGAAATGCCACCTTCTTGCCTTTGAGCTCAGCCACGCTGTGCAGCGGACTGCCGGGGCGCACCACAATCACTTCGGCCTGCGGCTTGGCCGGCTCGGCGGCGATATACAGCAGATCGGCGCCGGCCGCCTGGGCGAACAGCGGCGGAATATCCCCGGTCGAGCCAACGTCCAGCGCACCGATATTCAGCGCTTCGAGCATTTGCGGGCCGGCGGGGAACTCGATCCATTTGATCGCGGTTTGTGCAAAGCGCTGTTCCAGCAGTTTGTGTTCTTTGGCCAGCACCAGGCTGGCCGAGCCTTTCTGGTAACCGATGCGCAAGCTGGCGGGGTCGGCAAAGGCCAGTTGGCTGGTGGCCACCAGCGCCAGAAGCGCGGCAGCCCACTTGATTACAGGCATGGTCATTCCCAATCGGTGGAAGGTTTTTCCCAGAGGTTGATTCCGCCCTCGACGGCGAAGCGGTCGATTTCGGCGAGTTCCTCGGCAGTGAATGCGAAGTTGTTCAGCGCGGCGACGTTTTCGATGATCTGCTCCGGGTGGCTGGCGCCGATCAGGGCCGAGGTCACCCGTGGGTCGCGCAGGGTCCAGGCCAGGGCCAGTTGCGCCAGGCTCTGGCCACGGCGCTTGGCGATTTCATTGAGGTTGCGCACGCGCTCGATGTTGGCGTCCGACAGGTGCGAGGGCAGCAGCGAGCCGCCGCCCGGGCGATTGACGCGTGAGTCCTGCGGTACGCCGTTGAGGTATTTGTCGCTGAGCAGGCCCTGGGCCAGGGCGGTAAATACGATAACGCCGGCGCCGACCTCGTCGGTGGCATCGAGCAGGTCTTTTTCGATCCAGCGATTGAGCAGGTTGTAGGCCGGCTGGTGAATCAGCAGCGGCACCTGGCGCTCACGCAGCAGCGCGGTGATTTCACGGGTTTTGCCGGCCGAATAGGAGGAGATGCCGATATACAACGCCTTGCCCTGCTCGACGATGCTGGCCAGCGCGCCGGCGGTTTCTTCCAGCGGCGTGTGGGGGTCGAAGCGGTGCGAATAGAAGATATCCACGTAGTCCAGCCCCAGGCGTTGCAGGCTCTGGTCGAGGCTGGAGATCAGGTATTTGCGCGAGCTGCCGCCCTGGCCGTAGGGGCCGGGCCACATATCCCAGCCGGCTTTGGTGGAGATGATGAGTTCGTCGCGGTGACTGCTGAAGTCTTCCTTGAGCAGGCGGCCGAAATTGGTTTCGGCGCTGCCGTAGGGTGGGCCGTAGTTGTTTGCCAGGTCGAAATGGTTGATGCCCAGATCGAACGCCGTGCGCAGCAGGGCGCGCTGGGTGGAGATGGGCGTGGCGTCGCCGAAGTTGTGCCACAGGCCGAGCGACAAGGCCGGCAGCACCAGGCCGCTGCGACCAACGCGGCGGTAAGGCATGGATTGATAGCGGTCGGGGTTGGCGAGATACGTCATGGAAATTCCTCACGGTCGGCTCTTGTAGGGTGTGTTCTGCGCACCATGGGGTGCACAGCGATATCGCCTGGTGCGCGAAGCACACCCTACAAAGCGGGACTGCGGTTGCGGGTTAAAAAAATTGATTAGCTGGGCGGCTGAGCCCCAGGTGCTCACGCAATGTGCTGCCTTGATACTGAGTGCGGAACAGGCCGCGGCGTTGCAGTTCGGGCACAACGTAGTTGGCAACGTCTTCCAGGCCCGCTGGCAAATGCGGCACCAGCACGTTGAAGCCGTCGGCCGCGCGGCCTTCGAACCAGGCTTGCAGTTCATCGGCGATATCGCTGGCGGTGCCGATCAGGCTGTAGTGCCCTCGCCCGCCGGCAATGCGCCGGCCCAGTTGCGCCAGGGTGAGGTTTTCCGCGCCAGCCAGTTCGGTCAGCAGTTTCTGCCGGCTTTGCTGGCCGTTCTCGGTCAGCGGCAGTTCGGGCAACGGGCCGTCCAGCGGGTAGCCGGACAGGTCGAAGTTGCCGAGCATGCGGCCGAGCAAGGCGACGCCTACTTGCGGCTCGACCAACTCCTGGAACTGCTCGAATTTTTCCCGCGCTTCGCTGGTGCTCTGCCCCACCACGACAAATACGCCGGGCATGATTTTCAGCGAGTCTTCGCGGCGGCCGAATTGGGCCAGGCGGCCTTTGAGGTCGGCGTAAAACGCCTGGGCCTTGGCCAGCGAGGTTTGCGCGGTAAACACCACTTCGGCGGTTTCGGCGGCCAGCTCGCGGCCGGTTTCCGAGGAGCCTGCTTGCACAATCACCGGACGGCCCTGGGGCGAGCGCGCGACGTTCAACGGGCCTTGCACGTTGAAGTGTTCGCCTACGTGGTTAAGCACGTGCAGCTTGGTCGGCTCGTAGAACTGGCCCGCTTCTTTGTCGCGCCCAAACGCGTCGTCGGCCCAGCTGTCCCAGAGGCCGGTGACCACCTTGTGGAACTCGCGAGCCCGGGCGTAACGCTCGGCGTGGGGAATATGGGCGTCGCGACCGAAATTGTAGGCCTCGGCGGCGGCGTCTGAGGTGACCAGGTTCCAGCCGCAGCGGCCGCCGGAAAGGTGGTCCAGCGAGGCAAATTTACGCGCCACATGGTAGGGCTCGTTGTAGCTGGTGGTGACGGTGCTGATCAGGCCGATGCGCTCGGTAACGGCGCTCAAGGCCGCCAGCAAGGTCAGCGGTTCGAAGTACACCGAGCGCGAGGTGTGGCTGGCGATGGCGTCGGTGCTGGCGGCCACGCTATCGGCGACAAAAATGGCATCGAACAGCGCCGCTTCGGCGATCTGCGCGGTGCGTTTGTAGCTGGAAAAATCCAGCGGGTTGGCTTGCACGTCGGGGTGGCGCCACGCGGCGACATGGTGCCCGCCGGCCATCAAGAATGCGCCGAGGCTGAGTTGACGCGGTTGCTTGCTCATAACATCTGTACCTGCTCTGACGGAAAAGCCGTGGCTCGCTCTGCGGCGGTTGCCACGGGGTTTTGCACGCGGAGGTGAAACGGTCTCGGTGATGCGCCGAATGTAGGGCGAATATCCGCATCGCGGATATCCGCCGTCGGATCTAGCACGGTGAATCGGCGGATATCGCCTTTGGCGATATTCGCCCTACATCGGTATTGGTTTAGAAATCCTTACGCACCTCTACGCCAAAGTAGCGCTCGTCATCACGCGGCACCGAGCGGTAGGCGTAGTTGAGCACTGGCGTGCCGCTGTAGGCCAGGCCATTGGAGTAGCTCTTGTCTGCCAGGTTTTTGCCCAGCAGCGCCACGCGCCAGCCCTGGTTGTAGTCGGCCAGTGCGACGCTGGCGTTCCAGATGCCGTAGGCACCCTGAATAGTGTTTTCGTTCTGGTCGAGGCTGTACTGCACCTGGTCTTGCCAGGCGTAGTCGGTGCTCAGCTCCACGTCGAGGCCGTTGTCCAGCGGGATGCTGTAGTCGGCGCGCACGTAGGTTTTCCAGTCCGGGCTGAACGGCAGCGGTTTGCCGTTGATATCGCAGGTGGACGCCGCACCCACCGGGCAGGTGAATTCGTCGACGCGGGCATGGGTGTAAGCCAGGGCGCCGCTGAATTTCAGCTGGCTGGTGGCCTGGAAGGCAGCATCCAGTTCCACCCCTTCGGTTTTCACACTGCCGGCGTTGATCAGGCGGGTTACCACGGTGCCGGCGACTACGTCGTAGAAGTTGGCCTGGTAGTTTTCATACTCGGTGTGGAACACCGCCAGGTTGGCGGTCAGGCGGTTATTGAAGGCGCTGCTTTTCAGGCCCACTTCCCATGAGTTGGAGGTTTCCGGCTTCAGCGGCTGGGTGTCACGCGGCTGCATGTTGAAGAACACGTTGTACGCCGGGCCTTTGTAGCCGCGCGAGTAGGTGATGTAGCTGGTCAGGTTGTCGTTGATGTCGTACTGGAAACCGGCGCGGCCGGTGAAACCGTCCTCGTCCACCGAACCGTCGCTGGCGAAGTTGGGCTGAATGCCAGCGGCCGGGGCGGTGACGACGCGCTCGTGTTTGTATTCCAGGTCGTCGTGGGTGTAGCGCAGGCCGAGAATGCCGCGAAAATCTTCAGTGAAGTTGAAGGTGTTTTCACCGAAGAGCGCGTAGCTGTCGTTGATCGCCTCGTAGTC
This sequence comes from Pseudomonas turukhanskensis, assembly GCF_027922365.1. GTDB lineage: Bacteria > Pseudomonadota > Gammaproteobacteria > Pseudomonadales > Pseudomonadaceae > Aquipseudomonas > Aquipseudomonas turukhanskensis. The sequence goes on along the minus strand of NZ_BSFN01000007.1, from coordinate 146,600 downwards.
GGCGCGGCCGCTTTGCGTCACCAGACTGACCGGGGTAACCGCGCGCTGGTAGGTTTCTTCGCTCTTGCCGTGCATGTAGAAGGCGCCGAGCACGTACTCGTTGAACTCGCCTTTGGGCGAGGCCAGGCGCAATTCCTGCGAGTACTGGTTGTAGTCGAGCTGGCCTTTGTCGTGGGACTGCGGCGCACCGGGGAAAATGCCTGCGAGGCGGTCGCCGTCCTGGTACTGGGTGTTGTTCCAGCCGCGCCAGGCGGTGATGGAGGTCAGGGTGAAGTCGCCCAGCGCCCAGTCTACTTGGCCGGACAGCCCCTGGTTGCGGTCGTCGACGCGGGTGTTCATTTCGCTGTTGATACTGCGGTTGTGGTCGCTGGGGCTGATGCTGCTGTCCACGGCCTGGCCCCACACCGGGCCGACCTTGGTCAGCACGCCGTTGGGGATAGTGTCTTTGCCTTGGGTGTAGTCGGCGATCAGGGTGACTTTGAGTTCGTCGTTGGGTTCGAACTCCAGCTTGCCGCGCGCGCCTTTGCGGTCGTAGCCGTTGGCGTCGTCGCCGTTGTATTCGTTTTTCACGTTGCCGTCGTACTTGCCGAGCAAGGTGGTGAGCGAGCCTTTCAGGGTGTCGGTCAGGCGCCCACCGATGCCAAAGCGCAGGCGGTTTTCGTTGCCGCCGCCGAAGTGCGAGTAGTCGACGTAGCCGTGGGTTTCATCCGGCACTTCTTTACTGATGATGTTGAGTACGCCAGCGGAAGCGTTTTTGCCGAACAGCGTGCCTTGCGGGCCGCGCAGCACTTCGATGCGCTCAAGGTCCAGCAGGTCGAGGGTGGACTGGCCCGGGCGGCCCAGCACCACGCCGTCAATCACGGTAGCCACAGTGGGCTCAATGCCTGGCGAGGTGGTGATGGTGCCCACACCGCGAATAAACAGCGAGGTGTCTTTGTTCGACGCGCCGCTGCGGTAGTTGAGGGTAGGCACTTGCTGAACGATGGTGGAGACGTTGTTGCGGTTGTCGCGCTCCAGTTGCTCGCCATCGACCACCGAGACGGCAACCGGCACCTTTTGCAGCGACTCTTCGCGGCGGGTGGCGGTAACGGTAACGGCGCTCAGTACCGGTGCATCGTCGGTCTGTGCGCTGGTGGTGGCCGGCTGTTCGGCGGCCACGCCGTGCTGGCCGAGTACAGCCAACAAAACCGCCACAGCCAACGGGCTGCGACGGGCGATAAACGTAGTGGTGGTTTGCATCGTGAACTGCCCCTTGTAGACCAGACGTTGCCCACTGCTGCGGTGGGCTTGGGTTGAGGCTGTCGGTGTCTGGTCTCGCTCGTACGAGTGGCAGTGCGTGGCGACAGCATGGCGCTTGTTAGCGCTAACATCGCCAGTATCAGCGGACGTTTTATAGAGCGTCAAATACTATTAAATTACTTTTATATTCCATAAAGTGATTTACGAATGTTGTTTTGTTAGCGCTAACGTGGCCGCCACTTTCCCGCCCAGGAACGGCTTTTACTGTGAGCAGCGTCAAAGAACCCACCCGCAAACGCCGTGGCGCCGGCCGCGTCACCTTGAGCACCGTGGCCAAACAGGTGGGCGTTTCGGCCATTACCGTGTCGCGCTATTTCAATCAGCCGGAGCAGGTTTCCCCGGATTTGCGCGAGCGCATCCAGGCGGTGGTCAACGAGCTGGGTTATGTGCCGAATCTGGTGGCCGGCGGCTTGGCGTCGGCGCGCGGGCGCATCGTGGGCATGGTGATTCCGAACATCTCCGGGCCGATCTTTGCCAATACCATTCAGGGCTTTAGCGACACCCTCGCCGCCCATGGTTATCAGCTGTTACTGGCTTCCAGCTATTTCTCTGAAGAGCAGGAAGAGAACGCGGTGCGCGCGTTTCTCGGTTGGTCGCCGGCGGCGTTGGTGGTGACCAGCCATTTCCACTCGCCGGGCACCGACAAGATGCTGACCGAGGCGGATATTCCCCTGGTGGAAATCTGGGACTACCGCCCCGAGCGCACGCCGATGCAGGTGGGGTTTCTGCACCATGAGGTGGGCGTGCGCGCGGCGCAGTATCTGTTGGGCAAGGGCTACCAGCGCATTGCCTTTGTGCAAAACAGCGTGGCCGGCGACTTCAGCGCCTTGGAGCGCCGCGATGGCTATGCGCAGACCTTGCGGGAGGCTGGCCTTGAGCCATGGGTGTTTGTGCCCAGCAGCGATGCCACGCCGTTCGAGGGCGGCAAGCAGGCCATGGACGCGCTGATGAAACGCTCGCCGCGCCCAGACGCGATCATCTTCGCCAACGACAACCTCGCCGCCGGCGGTTTGCTGGCGGGCCAGCGCGCCGGCGTGCGCATTCCCCAAGACTGCGCGGTAATGGGATTTGGTGATTACGCGTTCGCAGAAATGCTCCTGCCGAGCCTTACCACCATCAAGCCGCCGGCCCAGCAGATTGGCGAGGTGGCGGCATTACGGGTGTTGCAGGCGTTGGGCGTGGTCGAAGCGAGCGAGCCGCTTGAGCGACTTAATTTGCTCGATTGCGAACTGGTGGAGCGTGAAAGCGCTTAAAATGCGCGGCCTCTTTTTAGGCGGCCTACGGTTAAATCATCGTTTGCCGGCCTATTCTGGATCCCCGCCTTCGCGGGGACGACGGAGTCACTAAATGCTTCGCCGTCATTCCCGCGAAGGCGGGAATCCAGAATCGTGAGGGTAATACCCATCCCGCACTACCCGAAACAACCTGCCGCCACGAGCCGCGACGTTGCTTCGCCCCGATCTGGAACCCCCGCTGAATGCACGCCCGCACCCTTATGTCCCTGCCCCTTCTTGCCCTCGCCCTTGGCGGTTTTGTGGTGGGCAGCAGTGAATTTATCATCATGGGCTTGCTGCCCGAACTGGCCACCGATCTGCATGTAAGCCTGGCTGAAGCCGGGCTGCTGGTCAGCGCCTATGCCTTGGGCGTGGTGGTCGGCGCGCCGTTGTTGGGACCGATGCTCGACCGCGCGCCACGCCGGCAAGCGGTGATTTTGCTGATGCTGGCCTACACCCTCGGCAACCTGGCCTGCGCGCTGGCACCGGATTATCACTGGCTGTTGGCTGCGCGCCTGGCCACCGCCATCAGCCATGCCGGCTTTTTCGGCTGCGCCACCCTGCTCGCTCGCGACCTGGCGCCGCCCCATCGGCAAGCGTCGGCCATGGCCATGGTGATCAGCGGCCTGACCATCGCCAACGTGCTAGGCGTGCCGCTGGGTGCGTGGCTGGGGCAAACCACCAGTTGGCGGGTGACGTTTTTTGTGGTCGCCGGCATTGGTGCGGTCACCGTCGTGGCGCAGTTTTTCTGGCTACCGGCCACGGCCAGGCCCGTGCGCAGTGCAGCAGGCAGTTGGGCCGGCATTTTTCGCCCGCCGGTGCTGCATGCGCTGTTGGTGTGCAGCCTGACCTCGGTGTCGCTGTTTACCCTGTTTACCTACATCAGCCCGTTTCTGCGCGAGGTCACCGGTTTTACGCCGGACCAGAGCAATGGCGCCCTCCTGCTGATGGGCATCGGTCTGACGTTGGGCAATATCTTTGGCGGCCGCCTGGCTGACAAGGGCGTGCAACGGGCGGTGCCGAAGGCCTTGGCCACCAGTGCGCTACTCGTGTTGGGCTTGTATTTCTTTGGTCATCTGCAAATTCCAACCCTGCTGATTCTGCTGGGCTGGGGCATTGCCACTTTTGCCGTGTCCACGCCCTTGCAGTTGTTGCTGGTGGAACAGGCCGGCGAGTCGGCCAGCCTGGCGGCCACGCTCAGTCACGCCGCCTTCAACCTTGGCAACGCGGCGGGCGCCTGGTTCGGTGGTTTGTGGCTAAGCGCGCACATGGGCTTGCCACTGTTGCCGGTGTTTGCGGTGCTGCTGTTAACGCTGAATGTCGCGGTGGCCTGGTGGCTGCCGCGGCTCAAGGCGGTCCCCCACGATATTCCCCTGCACTAACGGCGGGTTTTGCGTTTGTAAGAGCCAGCTTGCTGGCAAAGCGGTATGAACCGAGTGGCCGCGTTCGCCAGCAAGCTGGCTCTTACAGGGCATTGCCTAGCGCGGCACCAGCTTCAGCGACGCCGAGTTGATGCAGTAGCGCATGCCGGTCGGTGGCGGGCCATCGGGAAACAAGTGGCCCAGGTGGGCGTCACACTTGGCGCAGGTAACTTCGATACGGTGCATGCCGTGGCTGAAGTCGTCCTTGCTGGTGATGGCGGCGTTTGAAGCCGGCTGGTAGTAGCTGGGCCAACCGGTGCCGGAGTCGAACTTGGCCTGGGAGTCGAACAACTCGGCATCGCAGCAGGCGCAGTGGTACACGCCGGGCGTTTTGTCGTCGTGGTATTTGCCGGTGAAGGCGCGCTCTGTGCCGCCCATTCGGCAGACGTGGAATTGCTCGTCGGAGAGCTCCTCGCGCCAGGTATCCAGCGGTTTTTCAAGCTTGTCCATGGGGTCACCTCTTTGGCTGAAAAAAGCCCGTGCTGTACCTTTTTTAAGGCTCGGGCCACACGTATGATTGCCGCACTTTAGACGCCAGTCTGTCATCCGCGTTACAGACTGCCAAGCCGCACGGCCTACAGCGCCTTGCTACAACGCCGGCACTTTTTATTCAGGACTCCTACATGCAGGTCAGCAAATCGAACAAGCTCGCCAACGTCTGCTATGACATCCGCGGGCCGGTGCTCAAGCACGCCAAACGTCTGGAAGAGGAAGGCCATCGCATCCTCAAGCTGAATATCGGCAACCCGGCGCCGTTCGGTTTCGAAGCCCCTGAGGAAATTCTGCAGGACGTGATCCGCAACCTGCCCACTGCCCAGGGCTACAGCGACTCCAAAGGCCTGTTCAGCGCCCGCAAAGCGGTTATGCAGTACTACCAGCAAAAGCAGGTAGAAGGCGTTGGCATCGAGGACATTTACCTGGGCAACGGAGTGTCCGAGCTGATTGTCATGTCGATGCAAGCGTTGCTGAACAATGGCGACGAAGTGCTGATTCCCGCACCGGACTATCCGCTGTGGACCGCCGCCGTCAGCCTGGCCGGAGGCAACCCGGTGCATTACCTGTGCGACGAGCAGGCCAACTGGTGGCCGGACCTGGACGACATCAAGGCCAAGATCACGCCCAATACCAAAGCGCTGGTCATCATCAACCCGAACAACCCGACCGGCGCGGTGTATTCCAAGGAAGTACTGGAAGGCATGGTCGAGTTGGCGCGCCAGCACAACCTGGTTCTGTTCTCGGATGAAATCTACGACAAGATTCTCTACGACGAGGCCGTACACATTTCCACGGCTTCGCTCGCGCCGGACGTGCTGTGCCTGACCTTCAACGGGTTGTCCAAGTCGTACCGCGTGGCGGGTTTCCGCTCTGGCTGGGTGGCCATTTCCGGGCCCAAGCACAAGGCCCAGAGCTACATCGAAGGCATCGACATCCTGGCCAATATGCGCCTGTGCGCCAACGTGCCGAGCCAGCATGCCATTCAGACCGCGCTGGGCGGCTACCAGAGCATCAATGACCTGGTGTTGCCACAGGGCCGTCTGCTGGAGCAGCGCAACCGCACCTGGGAACTGCTCAACAGCATTCCGGGCGTGAGCTGCGTGAAGCCGATGGGCGCGCTGTACGCGTTTCCGAAAATCGACCCGAAAGTGTGCCCGATCCATAACGACGAGAAGTTTGTGCTCGATCTCTTGCTGTCCGAGAAACTTCTTGTCGTACAAGGAACGGCCTTCAACTGGCCGTGGCCGGATCACTTCCGGGTGGTGACCCTGCCACGTCTGGATGACCTCGACCAGGCCATCGGGCGCATCGGCAACTTCCTCAAGACCTACAGTCAATAAGCCGCCATGGACCTGCAGATCGACGACTTCTATAAAGATGCAGCGACAGGTCTTCTGGCGCTGTACCTGGCCTTCCCGCGCAAGGTGGGCCTGTATGTCGAAGACCTGATCGGCCGCGAAGAGCCGGACGAGTTCGGCCTGCCGAGCAAACGCCACCAGGCGTGCCTCGGCGCGTTGCTGTGGTTGGCCGATGAGGGTTATCTGCGCTACGAGTCGACCATTCATTACGATGCCCTGGACCAGGCGGTGCTCACCGAGAAAGGCTTTCTGCGCCTGTCGCGCGGCGTGCCTCATGCTCTGCCAGATGGCGATGCCCTGCCCCCCAGCGTGCGTCGGGTGCATTCCACCCTCGCCCACCAGTTGCGTGAAGCATTGCAGCAGCAACACGGCGAGCGCATCGCACGGCTCACCCGCCTGCTGTTTACCAGCACCCTCAACGGTTCAAACGACACAGTTTGAAATAGAAGCCGAGTTGTATAGGGCGGGGGGGCGCCCTTATATAGCCCGCACTAGTCGTATGTCTTTGCTCAAAGGAGAAACCTCACACCATGATGCGCATTATGTTGTTCATGGCCACCAACCTGGCGGTTCTGCTTATCGCCAGCATCACCCTCAAATTGCTCGGGGTGGATCGCTTCACGGGCCAGAATTACACCAGCCTGCTGATCTTCTGCGGTGTTTTCGGTTTCGCCGGCTCGCTGGTGTCGCTCTTCCTGTCCAAGTGGATGGCGAAGATGAGCACTGGTACCCAGATCATCAGCCAACCGCGCACCCGTCACGAACAGTGGCTGTTGCAAACCGTTGAAGAGCTGTCGCGCAACGCCGGGATCAAAATGCCGGAAGTCGGTATTTTCCCTGCCTATGAATCCAACGCCTTCGCCACCGGCTGGAACCGTAACGACGCGCTGGTCGCCGTCAGCCAGGGCCTGCTGGAGCGTTTTTCGCCCGATGAAGTGAAAGCCGTACTGGCCCACGAAATCGGCCACGTAGCCAACGGCGATATGGTGACCCTGGCGCTGATTCAGGGCGTGGTGAACACCTTCGTTATGTTCTTCGCGCGTATCTTCGGCAACTTCGTCGACAAGGTGTTGCTCAAGAACGAAGAAGGCAACGGCATCGGTTTTTACGTCGCCACCTTCTTTGCCGAAATGGTACTGGGCATTCTGGCCAGCACGATCGTCATGTGGTTCTCGCGCCGCCGTGAGTTCCGTGCCGACGAAGCCGGTGCCAACCTGGCCGGCACCGCCGCCATGATCGGCGCCCTGCAGCGCCTGCGCTCGGAACAAGGTGTGCCGGTGCATATGCCGGAAACCATGACCGCGTTCGGCATCAACGGTGGCGTGCGCGAAGGCCTTAAAGCCTTGTTCATGACCCACCCGCCGCTGGAAGCACGTATCGCTGCTTTGCAAGCTCGCCGCTAAGCCAATGCAGCGTCCTGAACAAGGGCGCTGCTAGCTAAAAGCCAGGCAAAAAAAAGCCCCGCATCAGCGGGGCTTTTTTCTGGGCGGTAATTAAACCGGCGCTTTGGCGCGCGATTTGTACTCGCCAGTACGGGTGTCGATTTCGATCCAGTCGTCGATCTCGCAGAAGTCAGCTACTTTGACTTCGGTGCCGTTAGCCAGCTTGGCAGGCTTCATCACTTTGCCCGAGGTATCGCCACGAGCCGAACCTTCGGTGTAAGTGATTTGACGCACGATGGTGGTCGGCAGGTCTACCGAAACCACTTTGCCTTCGAAGAATACGGCTTCGCAGACGTCGGTCATGCCATCAACGATGAATGGCAGAACGCTTTCCAGGTCTTCCGAGTTCAGCTCGTACTGGTTGAACTCTTCGTCCATGAAGACGTAGTTCGGCTCGCTGAAGTAGGAGTAAGTCACGGCAACGCGGTCCAGGATTACTGGTTCCATTTTGTCGTCGGCTTTGTAAACGGTTTCAGTGGAGGAACCGGACAGCAGGTTCTTCAACTTCATTTTAACGATGGCGCTGTTACGACCGGATTTGGTGAACTCGGCCTTTTGGATAAGCCACGGTTGGCCGTCGATCAGGGCCACACTGTTAGGCTTCATTTCTTGTGCGGTTTTCATACGAATATCCGAATTGGATGGATTTACAAAATTCTAGGCCGCGTATCATAGCCAATTTCGGTAAAACTGTACCAGCGCCGTCGCAAGATCGGCCTGAGAGGCCCATTGCAGAGCCTTCTCTTCGGCATGCCTAGCCAGTTCGCCCTGCACGCTGCGTAAATTTTCCCAGCCGGCGGCAATGCCCGCCCCCGTATTCCACGCCATCCAGAATTCGACCAGCGCCTCCTGCGCAATAGGTGACAAGCCGTGCTGATACAGCGCCAGGAACGCCTGGAGTTTTTCCAGATGGGCGTCATCGGCCTGTTTATAGATGTGCCACACCAAGGGCCGCCCGGCCCACAGCGCACGAACGAAGGAATCTTCACCGCGCACGGCATTGAAATCACAGCACCACAGCAGACGGTCGTAATCGTGCTGCGACATAAAGGGCAGCACCTGCACCCGCAGGTTACCGCGCTGAAGCACATCAGCCGCAGCTAACTCCGGAACACCAAGCCAACGTTGCACGTCGCCCAGCACCCTGCCCTCCGGCACCAGAAGATGGCTGGGCTGCGGCGCAGCAGCCAGCGCATCGAGCCATTCCGACAGCCCGGCGTTTTCGTAGGCAAAGAGGGACAAGAACGAGGCATCGACTTGCGGCGCCACTCCAAGCGTGGCCAGAAACGCCAGACGCTGTGCCGCATTCTGCTGCAGCGCAGTACGCTCGGCGATCAGAGAACGCTCACGTAACAAGCCGCCGGTTTTTTCGCTAAAGCCGGGGAAAAAGAAAAACTTCTGCAGACCATTGGATTGCAAGGACGGCAAGCCATGGCAACCCTCCACCCACGCTTCTGCGCTCAGGTATTCCAGGTTCAGCCACAGCGACGGCCGTGCCCGCTGCGTCATCGCCTGCACATAGTCGTTAGGCAAGGTGCAGGCGAAGGCCTCGATCACCGCATCGGCGGCAAGCACCGGCAACCACTGCTGCGGCCAGCGACACACCTCGACGCCCTGCTGCCACTGCTGCGCCTGGCCGGCATCGGCATCCGGGCAAATACGCGCAAATGCGGCCAGATCATCGACCCACAAGCGCACCTCGGCGCCCTGCTCGGCCACCAATTGCCGAGCCAGACGCCAGGTCACACCGATGTCGCCGAAGTTATCGACCACGCTGCAGAAAATGTCCCACTTCACACTGAGGCTTCCGAACAAAGATGGCGCAGTTTAACCCCGCCCAAAGAAAAGCCCGCCATATAGGCGGGCTAAAGGTGCGGAGCAGCACAGGAAAAAAACAGGCAACGGGGAGGTTGCCAAGTACGCCGGGGGAGCAGCGTGAAAACGTCAGGCAACAAGCGTGTGCGATGGCTTGCTGCGCAGCAGGGATTCGAAGGTCCAGAGGGTTTTGCTCGCGGCCGCAGCCTCAAACGAGGTGTACGGGCCGGAGCGCGCCACACCATCGACCATCACGTACCAGCAGGCGAGAACGCCGGCGCCGCGCAGGCCAGTCGGAACGGCACTGCCAACCACGGACATGATGTTGATATGAGCCATAACCACCTCCAGATCACTGTATGGGGGCTACCTTACTGGCCGTCTCGCTCGCGCGGAAATCAGTAGGGTCGATAGTGGCTATGCCTAAAGCAGATTGGGCGTGGAGCGAGGGGCAAGAGCGAGCGTGCTCGCTCTTGCAGAAGGTCGCGGGGCTTAGCCGAAAACAGTCACGGTCTGGCGACTCAAGGCCACCAGCTCCCCGCTCGGCGTCCACAGTTGCGCGGCGATATGGCCGTAGCCATCGCGGGCGTATTCGATCTGCGCGAGGTACGGGCACCATTCATCCGTATTCAGCTGTGGGATCGGCTGCACAAACTCGATGGTCCAGGTCAGCGAACTGCCCGGCGCCGGGCTGCGCAGAAATGGCAGCACCGCCGGTGGCCAAGCGTCGACCAACGCCAACAGGTGCGACACCTCCACGGCACTCACCTGCTCTTCGCCGCGCAAGCGCACATAACCGCCCATTTCCCGCGACGGGGTATTGCTGAACGGCATGCCGCCCACGGCCCAACGCATGGCTAGGTAGCGGGTGAATTCCGGAGTAACGCCTTTGAGATACGGCAGCTCGGGGCTGTCCTCCACACGTTTCATCACCGGCGCTGGCAGCGCCGGCACGTCGATAGCCGACTCACGCCCGGCACCGAAACTGCCCTGAACAATGGTCACCACTTGGCCGTTCTGCACCGCACGGCCGAGCACCTGGCTGACCGCTTTACCCTCGCGCAGCACCTCGGCTTGCAGGCTAACCGGCACGTCCACTGTCAGCGGGCCGACAAAGGTAATGGCTAGAGAGCGCACCGGGCGATCGGCCGGCACCACGGCACGCATGGCCTCATACACTAGCATGGCGGCCAGCCCGCCAAAGCCGGCGCGGCCCTGGCCCCATTCGGCGGGCACCACCACGGCCTGCGGGTTGCTGCGCACCGCGTTGATCAGCTCGGAAAAAGTCATAGAACTCTCGTACAGGGAAAAAGGCGTACGTGATGGTAGGGGAAGTCACCGCAAGGACGGAAGCGTCGGGAAGTGCCGGTTTAGCCAATTAGCCGGGGAATTTGGACCTTTCCATGGTTTTGCGCCGAGAGCGAAAAGCTCGAGGCTCAAGCCCAGGGCGCTGGAAGGGTTAAAACGAAAACACGCGCCCAAGCTTCTCCAGCGCCACATCCGAACGTTGTTCGGCCTGCGCCAGTTCCTTGCGCCACTGTGCCACCAACGGCGCCAACTCAAGCTCCTGCTCGGCCCGTGCCAGCCATTGCAGGCGGTCGTGCCAGGCGCCCAGGGCGTTTTGCGCGCGGCGCAGGGCATTGAGGTGTTTGGGCGCCAGATTGACCAACTGCGGATAGGTGTCGGCGCAGTAGCGCACACGTTTGATCAGAATGCGCAGCCGATGGCGGTCATGCGCCGGGTCGGCCATCGCCTCGCTCAGGCGTTTGCTTTCTTTGGCCAGCTGACGCGTGACATAGGCTTTGAGGTGCTCCGGCGCCGCATCGTGCAGTGACTGGCGGAAGAAGCTTGGCCACAGATCCAGCGCGCGCTGCAGACGTAACGCTTCGGCGCTGTGCAGCAAGCTTTCGTACTGCGTTGGCAACGCCTGCTGCCAGCGCGTTGCCAGCGCGTCCAGGCCGCCATGGCGACGCAGCTCGCCGAGCAGCACTTCGTTGTCCCGCACGGCGCTGCTAATGCGCCCGAGTTCCGCGGCCGCGTTCACCAACGGATCGTGTTCAATCAGTTTGCGAAACGGCCGCAGCAAGCTGCGCAGCTTGCGGATGGCGATGCGCACATCATGCAAAGCCTCGGGGTCGGTGTGCGCGGCCATGCGTTCGCGGCCTGCCAGCAGGTTGACTTCCAGCTGCAGCACGCGGGCCACGACGGCGTCGAGAAATTCAGACATGGGATAACAACCTCAGGCGTCAATCGCGCCGTAACAAGCGTATAGGCAGGGCTCGCCGCAGGGCACGCAGGTGGCACTGCAAGTGATCCGGTGCGCTTGGCGCACCGCCATAGCGCTGTGCCTCGAAGGCATCGGCAAAGGCACGAATGTGCCCCAGCTGAGCCGGCAATGCCAGCTCCGCCCGCTGGGCAAAGGCGCGCGCGCCCTCCCCTGGCTGGCGCTGCACACCGTGACGGGCCAGCAGCCGTTCAAAGCGCAGGTACAGGCGCTGGTGCACATCGCGCTCGCGGCGCCAGGGTTTGAACAGCCACAGCGCCACCAGCAGCAATACCGCCCCGCCGCCGCCTACCAACGCCAACACGAAATCACCGGAGTCCAGGCGGCCGAACCACTTCTGCAGCACCTCCAGTTGGGTGCCCTGCTGGTAGCCCAGCACCCAACGCTCCCAGCCGTAGTTGAGGTTTTCCCAACTCATGCGCAAGTCATTTAGCCAGCCGATGTGGCGATAGCGCAGCAACGACAGCGGCGAATTTTCCAGAAAGCTCTGCTCGCCCGCCAACGCTTGCTCCAAGCCCTGTTCGATGCGTTGCGGGGCCACTTGGAAAGTAGGGTCGACGCTCGTCCAGCCCGTGCCTTCGCGCCAATACTCCACCCAGGCGTGGGCGTCGAACTGGCGTACCTGAATGTAATTGCCGGAGACGTTCAGCTCGCCGCCCTGGTAACCCGTTACCACCCGCGCTGGCACCCCGGCCGCGCGCAATACAAAGGCCGTGGCACCCGCGTAGTGCTCGCAAAAACCACGGCGGGTATCGAACAGAAAGTCATCGATGCTGTTCTCGCCCACCGGCGGCGGGCGCAGGGTGTAAAAGTACGGCTCGCGGTTGAAGTGCTGGAGCACCGCCTGCACCAGCGCTTGCGGGTCGGGGTACTGGTCTTTGAGCTGCTGCGCCCAGGCACGGCTACGGGGGTTGCCGTCGGCGGGCAATTGGAGCACCCGGCGTATCGCCGGCTTGACCATCGTGGGCTCGCGCAGGGCTTGGGGCCAGGAGGTGACGCGGTACACCAGCTTCTGGTCCACGGGTTCACGCCGCTCCAGGCGGAAGTCACTCATCAAGCGGGTGCGTTCCAACTCGGTAGTGGCCAGGTCGATACCGAACAACCAGGGTTTGCTGCTGGCTTCCATGATGATTCGGTATCGGATGGGCTCACCCGCCGGCGTCCAGCTCGGCGCCGACGTCCAGCGCACTTCAGAGGACTGCGACCAACGCCGGCCCTCGAATTTGTCGAAGGTGAGCGCGCGCCAGTACTGCTGATTGCGTGGCGGGGGCGCCCCCTCGAAGCTGGCACGAAAGGCCAGCGCGTCGGAGCGACTGAGTTCGGCAATATCGTTAGGCGCCATGCTGTCCGACAGCCCGGTTACCCCACGCTGATCCGGCATCGGCAGCGACCACAACGGGCCGAAACGGGGAAAGAACAGAAACAACAGCAGCATCAGCGGCAGGGCTTGCGCAAGCAGGCTGGCGGCCAAGCGCAACGGCTGCCAAGGGCTTTGCTGCAGCGGGCTTTGTTGCAAGCCAATCAGCGCCGCCAGCAAACCGGTTACCGGCAACAGGGTAAAGGCCACCGTAGTCAGTCGGTCATCAAACAGATACACCGTCACCACGGCAAAAAAGCCCAGCAGAATCAGCACCAGGGCATCGCGCCGGCTGCGCATTTCCACCAGCTTGAGAATAAACGCGGCGATCAACAGCACCACACCGGCGTCCAACCCGATCAGGCTGCCGCGCGAGAGATACACGCCCCCGACAATGCCCACGGTCAGGCCGGACTTCAGCCAGGTGGCCGGGTACTGCGCGCGCATGCGGTAGATCTGCACGCGCCAACCGGCACACACCAGCCACAACGCGACAATCCACAACGGCAAATGCGCCAGGTGCGGGATGATCACCAGCACCTGGGCCACCAACAGCCACAGCAGGCTGATCCGTGGAATCGCTTGCACCGCGCTCATCGCACGTTCTCCTGCCCATACAAGGCCAGGGCACGCAAACAGGCTTCGCGGTGGGTCTGGCCGTTGTCCGGGCCCAATACCAAACCCGGCAAGCGCAGCGCAAACGGCTGCTGGCGCTCGGACAGCGATAGCACCCAATGGCACAGCACCGACAGGCGCATTTCGCTATCGCCTTGCAGTTCGCTGAAGTCCAGCCACAGATCGCGGCCGGCCAGGGCGGCAAAATCCTTGACCAGCAGGCCGTGGCCACGGGAATAGGCTTTCCAGTGCAAACGCCGTTTGGAGTCGCCCGGCTGATAGGTTTTCAGCCCCTGATAATCGTCGGCGCCCTGCCCCAGCACCCGCGCGCCCTGGTCTTCATCATCCTCACGGGTACCGGCGGCCACCGGCATGTCGCCGGCCAGGGGGCGCGGATACACCAGCACGGCCTGGTCCAGATCCACCAGGCTCCAGGTCACCAGAATGCCCAGGGGAAAGCGGCTCTCCACCCGCAGCCGCCCCGGCCGCAGCCAGCCACGCTTGCGCGCGGGCACAATCAACTCGCATTCGGCCAGACCGTTGGCCGGTACATCGAAGTGCTGCAGGTCCTGCGGCGGCCAGCCCAGGGCGACAGATTGATGCGCCCGCCCATTGCTCGACAGGCGCACCCGCAAGGTCGCCTGCTCGCCGACAAACACCGGGCTGCCGCCGGCGGCGTGCAAGGTCAGGCCGGCCAGATTGCGGTAGGTGTGCAAGATGGCGATGACAAACACCGCCGCCAGCAGGAACGTCAGGCCGTAGGCCGGGCTGTTCTGGTAATTGATCCCGGCCATCAGCATCAGCAGCAACGCTAAGGAAAACGCGGCGCCGATACGGGTCGGAATTATGAAAATCCGTCGCTGAGTCAGCAGCACGCTGGTGGCCGGCGGAATGCGCCGTTGCAACCAGCGCTGCCAACGTTGTTTGAACACGGCCATCAGCCCCCCGCCATTAAAGCGCTGGTACTTCGCGCAGCAGCCATTGCACCAGGGTGCCGCCACCGTGCCCGGTCGGGTCGGCACGCTCGCGCAGGCGGTGGCCCACCACAGACGGCAGCACCGCTTGCACATCTTCGGGAATCACATAGTCGCGCTGCGCCAGAAATGCCCAGGCCCGCGCCGCCGCCAGCAATGCCAGGCTGGCCCGTGGCGACAGGCCCCAGGCAAATTGCGGTTGGGTGCGGGTTGCCTCTACCAGGCGCAACACGTAATCGACCACGGCATCACTGGCCCGCACCTTGGGCACTTCGGCTTGCAGAGCGGCCAATTGCTCGTGGCTGAGTACCGCGTCCAGACGCGGCAACATTTCGCGCCGTGCCTCGCCGAGCAACAAGGCTTTTTCTGCGGCCTTGGCCGGGTAGCCCAGCGACAGGCGCATGAGAAAACGGTCGAGCTGCGATTCGGGCAAGGCAAAGGTGCCGCCCTGGCTGACCGGGTTTTGCGTGGCGATTACAAAAAATGGCTCGGGTAGCGGCCGGGTGGCGCCCTCGATCGTTACCTGGCCCTCCTCCATGGCTTCAAGCAGCGCGCTCTGGCTTTTCGGCGTGGCGCGGTTGATCTCATCGGCCAGCACCAATTCGGCAAAAATCGGCCCGGGATGAAACACGAACAAGCCCGTGTCCTTGTCGAACACCGAGGTGCCGAGAATGTCGCCGGGCAACAGGTCGGAGGTGAATTGAATTCGTTGAAAGTTCAGGCCCAGCACGTTGGCCAGAGCATGGCTCAGGGTGGTTTTGCCCATGCCGGGCAAATCCTCGATCAATAAATGGCCGCGGGCCAGCAGACAAGTCAGGGCCAGACGGACCTGAGGCTCCTTGCCCAGCAGTATCTGATTGACCGCATCCAGGCAGGCGTCGAGTTTGGTATGCATGCAAAGCCCCTTTGTCCACGAACCCCGGATGCTACCGGGGTGAGGCGTGATGGCAAAGGCTCGGTTACCTTTGCTGACGTATTTGCCAAGGGAGTTGGCATTTGCATGACGTTTAACAGCGGATATTGCCTTCAGCGATATTCGCCCTACGGAATGGGCGCAGAAGGTGGGGCGAATATCCCAAGGGGATATCCGCCGATACGCCAAGCCTTAACGCAACCGTTCAAGCATCTGGTAGTACCACATCCCCACCGCCAACATCTGGTTGCCCACCCAATCGCCAAACGGCAGGCGGATATGGCTCACGCCAGCAAAGGTATCGAATTTTTCCAGAGAGCCGGTCACCGCATTGGCCATTATCTCGCCGACGATATGGGTGGTGGCCACACCATGGCCCGAGTAGCCCTGGGCGTACCAGACGTTTTTCGACAGTTTGCCCAACTGTGGAATGCGGTTGATGACGATGCCCATCATGCCGCTCCACTGAAACTCGATCTCCACGCCTTTCAAGCGTGGAAAAGTGTGCTCGATGGCCGGGCGCAATTCGCCGGCGATATCGCGCGAATCACGGCCTGAGTAGTTGGCGCCGCCACCGAAGAGCAGGCGTTTGTCGGCAGTCATGCGGTAGTAATCGAGCACAAAGCGGCAGTCGTATACCGCCAGGTCCTGCGGGTTGAGCTTGGCGGCCACCTCCTCGCCCAGGGGTTTGGTGACGACGATGCCGCCAGAGGCCGGGAAGATCATGCCGGCCATCTTGCGTTTTTCCAGCTTGTGGTAGGCATTGCCGGCGAGGATCACCGAGTTGGCCACCACCCGCCCGTGCTCGGTGACCACCACCGGCAGGTCGCCGTGGATGATCTCCAGCACGGGCGACTCTTCGAATACCAGGGCGCCCAGGCTTTCGGCGGCTCGCACTTCACCCAGGCACAGGTTCAACGAGTGCAGGTGCATATTGCGTTTATTGTGCAGGGCGCCGTGGTAGATGTCGGTTTCCAGCAGGCGGGGCATCTCGGCCGCGCTAACGATGCGCACGTCATCGCCCATGCCACGGCGAACCGCTTCTTCGTAGTTGGCTTTCAGGCCTTCCATATGGCTGGGTTTGTAGGCCGCATGCAGGTGACCGTGTTTGAGGTCGCACTGAATGTTGTACTTCTCCACGCGCTTTTTAATGATTTCGTGGCCGCGCCAGCGCAGGTTCCAGATGAAATCATCGACGTCATCGCCCAGCTTGGCGCGCATTTGTTTGCGCATGGCTTCATCGCCGGACAGGCTGCCGGTGACCTGGCCGCCATTGCGGCCGGTGGCGCCCCAGCCGATTTTCTTGGCTTCGATAATGGCCACTTTCAGCCCGCGTTCGGCCAGTTCCAGGGCGGTGGAAACACCGGTAAACCCGCCGCCGATAATGGCCACATCCACCCGCACTTCGCCTTCAAGGCGGGGGTAGCTGGTTTCTTCATTCAGCGTGGCGGTGTAGTAGGAATTGCTGCGTTGCGAAGTCATAACATTCATCCAGAATCTATCCGTCCTCTCGGAGTTCGCCCTGTAGGAACGCATACGGGGCCGGGGGCTTACGAAATTATTCAGGCCTGTTGCAGGTACCAGCGCCAGTCCTGCTCGCCGACTTCGCCCATAAACTGGCGGTATTCGGCGTTTTTCACCGCGAGGAATACCCGCAGAAAATCCTCCCCCAAGGCGTCACGGGCCCAGGCAGATTTCTCCAGCGCGCGCAGCGTGGTCAGCCAATCGGTGGGCAGTACCTCGGTGGCCTGGGCGTACCCGTTGCCTTCAATCGGCGCACCCGGGTCGAGCTGTTCGCGAATGCCGCGATGAATGCCGGCCAGAATGGCGGCGGCAGCCAGGTACGGGTTGGCATCAGCGCCGCAGATGCGGTGTTCGATATGCCGGCTATTGGCCGGGCCGCCCGGCACCCGCAGGCTCACGGTGCGGTTGTCAACGCCCCAGGTCGGCGCAAGCGGCGCGTAGCTGTTGGCCTGAAAACGGCGATATGAGTTGGCGTTCGGGCAGAAGAACAGCAACGAGTCGAGCAAGGTCGACAGCATGCCGCCCACCGCCTGTTTGAGCAGCGGCGTACCTTCCGGCGCTTCGCTGGCGAACAGGTTGCGGCCATCCTTGTCGGCCAGGCTTACGTGCATATGCATGCCGGTGCCGGCGATATGGTCGAAGGGTTTGGCCATAAAGCAGGCGGTCATGCCGTGCTTGTGCGCCACGCCTTTTACCAGTCGTTTGTAGCGCACCGCTTCGTCCATGGCTTGCAGGGCGTCGGTGCGGTGTTCCAGGGTGATTTCCACCTGGCCGGGGGCGTATTCGGAAATCGCTGTGCGCGCCGGAATGCCCTGGGCTTTGCAGGCGGCATACAGGTCGGCGAGGAAGGGCTCGATCTGCTCCAGCTCGCGCAGGCCGTACACCTGGGTGCTATAAGGGCGACCGCCGTCGGCATCCAGCGCCGGTTGCGGGCGGCCATGGGCATCGCGCTTCTGGTCCAGCAGGTAAAACTCAAGTTCGGCGGCCATCACCGGGTAATAGCCGTCGGCTTGCAACTCGTTGATCACTTTCTCCAGCAGGCGCCTCGGGTCGGCAATCGCCGCGGGCATGCCCTCCTCGCCATGCATGCTCACCTGCACGGCGGCAGTAGGCATCAGGCGCCACGGCAAACGGGTCAGGCTGCCGGCCACTGGGTAGGCGCGGCAGTCGATATCGCCCACGTCCCACACCAGCCCGGAGTTTTCCACGTCATCGCCGTTGATGGTCAGGCCCAGGATGGTGCTGGGCAGCGGCCGGCCCGTCTCATATACAGCAAGCAGCTCATCGCGGTGCAGCAACTTGCCGCGCGGTACGCCGTTGTTATCGATGATAAAGAGCTCGAACGCCTCGATATCGGGGTTCTGTTCAAGAAAATCGCGGGCTTCTTGCGTGTGGGCAAAACTCATGGGGCTTCTCTCTTTTTGCGTCCACGGCCAGGGCCGTGGACAAACAACCGCGCACAAACGAGGCACCCTCAGGTGTCGTGCTGCGTGAACGGCTATGCAGAAAACGTGCAGGGGCACGTTGGCAGGCGCTAAGGCCTGATTAGAGAAAAGCGGCGTCTGGCGGACGGGCATGGCGGCAGTGCCACAAGGCCCAGAAAGCCAATTCGATGGGAAGCGAGGTGCTCAATAGAAAGGCTCTGTAAACAGATGCTTAGCAGAGTCACACAGCGGCCATGATGGCTTAAATTCAAATCTGACTATGTTTAGTTTCGGCGCAGGTAAACATTCATCCCACCTCGCCGTCGTAGGTTGGGTTGAGCCCGCGAAGCCCAACAGGGAACCCGCAGGGTTCCGCGTGCAGACTCTGCCGCGCACACGTTGGGCTTCGCCGATGGCTCAACCCAACCTACGCAGAATGGCGTTAGGGCAAATCCGTGCGAATGGCAGCACGCTCTTCAATCACGTCCGCCTCGAACAGATTTTCCAGCTCGGCACGCGCTTCACGGGCGGTCTGGATTACCGCAGCCGCGTCGTTGTAGACCAGATGCTGTTGGCGCAGCACTTCTTCGTCGTGATGGCGGAAACGGCGAATACGCGCATTGGCCTGGTCATGGCTCAAACCGAGGTGCAGCAGAATCAGCCGCCCCATTTCCAGGCTGGAGTGGAAGGTCTCGCGCACCGCGGTGGCCTCCAGGTCCATCAAATGGTGCACGTGCTGGCGGTTGCGCGCCCGGGCAATCACCTTTACGTGCGGGTACAGCTTGCGCACCAGCCGCGCGGTTTCGATATTGGTCTCAGGGTTGTCGGTGGCGACAATAAACAGCTCGGCGCTGTCGACATGGGCCGCGTGCAGGATTTCCGGGCGCAGCGGGTCGCCGTAGAAGATCGACATACTGCCGAGCTTGCGTTGCTGCTCAATGCTTTCCACCGAGGTATCCAGGGCCACAAACGGCACCCGCTGCGCGCGCAGCACACGGGCCACGATCTGCCCCATGCGGCCCATGCCGGCGATGACCACGCGCGGCGCGTCGGCGTTGAACTGCCGGTACTCTTCGGGTGGTTCGCGTTCGGCCACTGGCTGCGGCTTGAACAGTTTGCCAATGGCCAGCAGCAGCAACGGCGTGAGCGCCATGGACAAGGTAATCGACAGCACCACCAAGCTCAGCAAGCGGTCTGTGAACAGGCCATGCTGATGGGCCATTTTGAACACCACAAAAGCGAACTCGCCGCCTGAGGCCAATACAACGGCCAATGCCAAGGCCGAGCGCCGATCCAATGCGCCCAGCCAGCGGCCTATGGCAAACAGTATGGGCAACTTGGCGCAGACCAGAATCAAGGTAAAACCCAGCACTATCCAGGGCTCGTTGAGCAGCAACACGAAGTCGGCCGTCATGCCTACGCTCATGAAAAACAGCCCTAGCAGCAAGCCTTTGAAGGGCTCGATCTGTGCCTCCAATTCATGCCGGTATTCGGAGTCAGCCAGCAGCAAACCGGCGAGAAACGCGCCGAGCGCCATGGACACGCCAGCCAGCTCCATCAGCCACGCCGTGCCCAGCACCACCAGCAGCGCGGTGGCCGTCGACACTTCACGCAGGCCGGTTTTGGCTACCACTCGGAACACCGGGCGCAGCAAATAGCGCCCACCGATGACGACGATGGCGATACTGATGATGATTTTCGCCAGTTGGCCGACCTCGTCGCCAGCCGAGGTGCCCTGGTGCGCGCTGCCCAGCATGGGAATCAGGGCAATCAGCGGAATGGCGGCGATGTCCTGAAACAGCAGGATGGCGAAGGCCAGGCGGCCGTGGGGTTTGCTGAGTTCCTTGCGCTCGGCCAGTATCTGCAAGCCAAACGCGGTGGAGGACAGCGCCAGGCCCAGGCCGAGAATCAGCGCGCTGTTGCAGGGCTGGTTGAACATGCTGTAGGCGATGCTACCAATCAGCAGACCACAGACCAGCACCTGCGCCAGACCTACCCCAAACACCGACCTGCGCATCACCCAAAGCCGCCGGGGTGAAAGTTCCAGCCCAATAATGAACAGCAGCAACACCACGCCCAGTTCCGATATCTGCGCCACGCTTTGCGGGTTGCCGATCAGGCCCAGCACCGAGGGGCCGATCAGTACGCCAGCCAGCAGATAACCCAATACCGAGCCCAGTTGCAGACGCTTGGCCAACGGCACTACCAGCACGGCCGCCAGGAGGAAGACCACTCCCGACTGTAGAAAACTATCGCCATGCTCCATGCCCGTGCTCCGTTGGTGGTGAAAGGCTGGGGATTATCGGTAAAAACCGCATGGGTTGCATGGTGAGATGTGCGCACGTGCGACGGCAGGCACGCCCTTCCCGTAGAAGCGAGCTTGCTCGCGAAGCTCTTGATGCATGGCACGCTAGGGCAAAAAGCTTCGCCAGCAAGCTGGCTGGCTCCTACGGATTGGAGAATCGCTTTGAGGCTCCATAAAAAAACCCGGCCGAGGCCGGGTTTTTCTAAAGCATCAGGCTAATTACTTGGCCTGAGCTTCCACTTCCGCTTCTACGCGACGGTTTACAGCGCGGCCCGCGTCGGTGGCGTTGTCGGCAACCGGTTTGGATTCGCCATAACCCACAGCGTTAACACGCTCGCCACCTACACCGTACTGGTTAACCAGCACTTCACGCACGGCGTTGGCACGGCGCTCGGAGAGTTTCTGGTTGTAGGCGTCGGTGCCCACGGAGTCGGTGTGGCCTTCCACGGTGGTGGAGGTGTCTGGGTATTGCTTCATGAAGTCAGCCAGGTTTTTGATGTCGCCATAGCTTTCTTCTTTGACTTTCGATTTGTCGAAGTCGAATTTCACGTCCAGTTCAACGCGAACCACTTCGGCAACCGCTGGGCAGCCGTCAGCATCAACGGTGACGTTGGCTGCGGTGTCCGGGCACTTGTCGACGTTGTCGCACACGCCATCGTTGTCGCTGTCCGAGCACACTTCAGGCGCTGCAGCCGGCACTGGCTCGGCAGCTTTCTTGCCACCGCCGAAGTTCACACCGATACCCACGCTTGGCGCCCACTCGGTGTCGCCCTGGTCGATGTTGTACTGGGCTTCAACGCCGGCACGGGCGTAGAAGTTTTCGGTGAAGTACAGCTTGGCACCGCCGCCAACGTTGGCGAAGGTTGAGCCGTTACGGCCGCCGCTGCCATTCTGGTCGATGCTCTGGTCGGAGAAGCCGGCCGAGAGGTACGGACGCAGGGTGTCACCTGGGGCGTTGAAGTGGTACAGCGCGTCGAGGGCCGTGTTCGAGCCTTTGACGTTCTGGCCGTCGTTGGTGACGGCGTTGTGGACTTCGTCGTAGGCCAGGCGCAGCTCTACGTCGTCAGTCAGAAAGTAGCCAATGGAGCCACCAAACAGGTTGCCGTCATTTTTGAAATCACGCTGGCTGTCGAAGTATTCCTTCTTGGCGAAGCCTTCAATCTCAACCGCACCTTGGCCCTGAGCCAACGCTTGGAAAGAGCTGGCGGCGATCAGCGAACCGATTACAACGCCTAAGGTGTTTTGCAATTTCATCCGTAAAGTCCCCATATAGATTGTGCGCAGATTAACGATGCGTTTAATCGACAAAGACAACGTAGTAGACAAACGCCACTGCCGCTAACCCTGCCAAACAAATTTTTCCGAGCTGGCCCTACGCCAGCCGTGGCCTCTAGCTTGCTCAACTGAGATATCGGGGCATTTCTTTCGGTTCAACAAATAAATTTCACGTTTTTTTGACATCCGCTGCGAACACCCCTGCTCGCCGGCCGCCGGGTGCTTGCCCACGGCGTTTTAGCGTTTCCAGGGTTCGCCCGCAAGCTGGCTCCTACAGCGGGTAATCCCGGGCTGTGCAACCAAATCGCCACACCTAAGCTAATAACCAAATAGTATTTATTTCTAAATTCTTAGAACCATTATTCTCTGCATCACCGGACCACCGGACATCGTCTTCTTCTAGTTACCGTCCAGAGGTCCGCCCGCTCAACGCAGCGCTCGGAGCCCGTTGAGGAGTATAAAAATGAAAGCGCTCACCCCGCTCCGCCTGCTGGCCGCCCTGGCCTTCAGTGGTTTTGCCATCAGCACTCAAGCTGCCGATTTCACCGTTGCCTACCAGACCACCGTAGACCCGGCCAAAGTGGCCCAGGCCGATGGCGCTTATGAAAAGGCCAGCAAGAGCAAAATCGACTGGCGCAAATTCGACAGCGGCGCCGAAGTGATCACCGCCGTGGCCTCCGGTGATGTGCAGATCGGTTATGTCGGTTCCAGCCCGCTCGCTGCCGCGGCGACCCGCCAACTGCCGGTAGAAACCTTTTTGATCGCCACCCAGATCGGCGCCGCCGAAGCCCTGGTAGCCCGTAACGGCTCGGGCATCAACTCGCCGCAAGATCTGGTCGGCAAGAAAGTCGCCGTGCCTTTCGTCTCTACCGGTCACTACAGCCTGCTGGCCGCCCTCAAGCACTGGAACATCGATCCCAAGAAAGTCGAGATCGTGAACCTGGCACCGCCGGCCATCATCGCTGCCTGGCAGCGTGGCGATATCGACGCCACCTACGTATGGGACCCGGCCCTGGGCAAAGCCAAGGAAAGCGGCAACGTGCTGATCACCTCGGGTGAACTGAGCAAGCTCGGTGCTCCGACCTTCGATGCCTGGATCGTGCGCAAAGACTTCGCCGAGAAACACCCGGAAATCGTCAGCGCGTTCGCCAAAACCACCCTCGACGCCTACGCCGCCTACCGCAAAGACCCGAAAGCCTGGCTGGCCGACAAGGACAATGTTGCCAAGGTCGTAAAACTCTCCGGCGCCAAAGCTGAAGACGTTCCGGTGCTGCTGGAAGGCAATGTGTTCCCGCTGGCCAGTGATCAGGTCACCGCGCTCGGCGAGCCGACTACCAAGGCCATCACCAACACCGCCGGTTTCCTCAAAGAGCAAGGCAAGGTCGATGCCGTACTGGCGGACTACTCGCCATACGTCAGCAACCAGTTCGTCAAATAAGCCGATTTGAACTTCAACCTTGGTGGCCAGCGCCATCAGGGTTACTCCGTTGGAGCATGACCATGAGCTTTTCCTTTTCCCGCCGCCTGCTCGCCAGCCTGGTAGTTGCCGGCCTCAGCTTCACCGTACAAGCCCAAGACATCATCATCGGCTACCAGACCGGTATCGACCCCAGCAAAGTGCCGCAGGCCAACGGTGGCTATGAAAAAGCCATCGGCGAAAAACTTGACTGGCGCAAATTCAACAGTGGCGCCGAAGTGGTCACCGCCATCGCTTCCGGTGATGTGCAGATCGGCAACCTCGGTTCCAGCCCGCTCGCCGCCGCCGCTACCCGTGGTTTGCCCATCGTGACCTTCGTGGTTGCCGCGCAGATCAACTCGGCCGAAGCCCTGGTGGTACGCAAAGGCAGCAAGATTGAAAAACCCGAAGACCTGATCGGCAAGACCATCGCCACCCCGTTTGTGTCGACCTCCCACTACAGCCTGCTCGGCGCGCTGAAACACTGGAACATCGACCCTACCAAGGTAAAAGTCGTCAACCTCAACCCGGCGCAAATCACCGCCGCCTGGAAGCGTGGCGATATCGACGGCGCGTTTGTGTGGTCGCCGGCACTGGGCGAAATCAAGAAAGACGGCAAGGTGCTTACCGATGCCGCCGAGGTGGGCACCTGGGGCGCACCGACCTTCGAAGTCTGGGTAGCGCGCAAGGATTTCGCCGAGAAACACCCTGAGGTGTTGGCCAAGTTCGCCAAGGTCAGCATCGACGCGTATACCGCCTACAACGCCAACAAGGCCGCCTGGACCGCCGACTCCGCGCAGGTGAAAGAAATCGCCCGCCTGACCGGCGCCAATGCCGCCGACGTGCCTGAATTGCTGGCCGGCTCCACCTTCCCGGAAAGCGCCGAACAGAAAACCCTGCTCGACGGCCAGACCGCCAAAGACATCGCCGCCACTGCCGTATTCCTCAAGGAACAGGGCAAGGCCGATGGCGTGTTGGCGGATTACTCGCCGTATGTGAGCACCAAGTTCGTTCAATAACCGATGTACCCCTTCCTGGATTCCCGCCTACGCGGGAATGACGGAAGGTGGCTAAAAGCACCGTCGTCCCCGCGCAGGCGGGGACCCAGAATTTTGGACCCAACCAGAGCGAGACACGCCATGGCCTTATTAGAACTGGAGCGCATCAGCGCACAGTACCCGGGCACTACCGCACCGGTGCTGGCCGATATTTCCCTGACCCTGGGGCCGCAGCAGTTGCTGGTTGCCCTCGGCCCGTCCGGGAGCGGCAAAACCTCGCTGCTCAACCTGATTGCCGGCTTCGTGGCCCCCAGCAGTGGGCGCATCACCCTCGACGGCGTGCCGGTAAAAGGCCCGAGCGCCGAGCGCGGCGTGGTGTTTCAGGACGACGCCCTGCTGCCCTGGCAGAACGTGTTGGACAACGTCGCCTTCGGCCTGCAATTGACTGGTGTCGCTCGCCCGCAGCGCGAAGCCAAAGCGCGCGAAATGCTCGCCCTGGTTGATCTGGCCGGTTTCGAGCAGCGCCAGGTGTGGCAGTTGTCTGGCGGGCAAAAGCAGCGCGTGGGCCTGGCCCGTGCGTTGGCGGCCGACCCGCGGGTGCTGCTGATGGACGAACCCTTCGGCGCCCTCGACGCCTTTACCCGCGAACAGATGCAAGAGCTGTTGTTGCAGGTGTGGCAACGCAGCGCCAAACCGGTGTTTCTGATTACCCACGACATCGAAGAAGCGGTGTTTCTGGCCACCGACCTGGTGCTACTGGCGCCGAACCCCGGGCAGATCGTCGAGCGCCTGCACCTGGATTTCGGCCAGCGCTATGCCGCCGGCGAGCCGGCACGGGCGATCAAGTCCGACCCGCTGTTTATCGAAACCCGTGAGCACGTGCTGGCGCAGGTGTTCAACCAACGTTTGGCCCTGCAAGCGGAGGCCCGTGTATGACCAGTTATGAAGCCAGCCTGAACACGGAACAAGTGAGCAGCGCCGATGCCCTGGGCGACCTGCCCAGCGCGCCGGCCCAACGCCGGGCCTTGAGCACTCGCCTGATCAGCGCCCTGACCCTGGTCAGCCTGGTGGCGCTCTGGTGGGCGGTAACCGCCTTCGGCCTGATCGAGCCACTGTTTCTACCGCCGCCTTCGGCTGTGCTGCAAAAAGGCTGGTTGCTGGCCACCACCGGCTATATGGAGTCCACGCTCTGGCAGCACCTGGGCGCAAGCCTGGGGCGTATCGGCCTGGCGTTGCTGATTGCCGTGCTCACCGCCATTCCGGTGGGTATCGCCATTGGCCGCAACCGCATTGCCCAAGGCATTCTCGACCCGCTGATCGAGTTCTACCGCCCGATTCCGCCGCTGGCCTATCTGCCCCTGATCGTGATCTGGTGCGGCATTGGTGAGCTGTCCAAGGTGCTGTTGATTTACCTGGCGATTTTCGCCCCCATCGCCATTGCCACGGCCACCGGCGTGCGCACCGTCGACCCCGCCAAACTGCACGCAGCGCAATCGCTGGGCGCTACCCGCAGCCAGTTGATTCGCCATGTGATTCTGCCCAGCGCCCTGCCCGACATCCTCACCGGTGTGCGCATTGGCCTGGGCGTGGGCTGGTCGACATTGGTGGCGGCCGAGCTGATCGCCGCCACCAGCGGCCTGGGTTTTATGGTGCAGTCGGCGGCGCAGTTTCTGGTCACCGATGTGGTGATTCTCGGGATTCTCGTCATCGCCGTCATCGCCTTTGCCTTGGAGATGAGCCTGCGGGCCCTGCAGAGACGATTGGTGCCCTGGCACGGCCAGAGCCACTAACCCTTTTTCATGACGCGCCGGCAACGACCGGCGCGCGTTCAACCCCTTTGCGCTGCATCCCACTGCCACGTACGAGATCGACCATGAGCCTGCACATCACCCCTTTGAGTTCCGCCCTCGGCGCGCAAGTAGAAGGCATTACCCTCAGCGAACCCTTGAGCGACGCCAACCAGCGCGCTATCGAACAAGCGCTGCTCGACCATCAGGTGCTGTTCTTCCGCAATCAGCCCATCACCCCGCAGCAGCAAGCCCGTTTTGCCGCGCGCTTTGGTGATCTGCATATCCACCCTATTTACCCCAACGTGCCCGAGCAGCCGGAAGTACTGATTCTGGACACGGCCGTCACCGATGTGCGCGACAACGCCATCTGGCACACCGACGTCACCTTCCTGCCAGAGCCGGCCATGGGCGCCGTGCTGAGCGCCAAGCTGCTGCCGCCCAGAGGTGGCGATACCCTGTGGGCAAGCGGCATCGCGGCCTTTGAAGCGCTGTCGGCACCGCTGCAGAACCTGCTGGACGGCCTGACCGCAACCCACGATTTCACCCGCTCGTTTCCCTTGGAACGCTACGGCAGCACGCCAGAAGACTACGCCCGCTGGGACGAAACCCGGCGCAAGCATCCGCCGCAATCGCACCCGGTGGTCCGCACCCATCCGGTAAGCGGGCGCAAGGCCCTGTTTGTCAGCGAAGGCTTCACCAGCAAGATCAACGAACTGGAGCCCGCGGAAAGCCAGGCGCTGCTGACGTTTCTGTTCGCCCACGCCACCAAGCCCGAATTCTTCGTGCGCTGGCGCTGGCAGGAGAACGACATCGCCTTCTGGGATAACCGCGTAACCCAGCACTACGCCGTAGACGACTACCGCCCGGCGCGGCGGGTGATGCAGCGCGCCACCATCCTTGGCGACAAGCCGTTTTAATCACAACACGATCCCCTGTAGGAGCGAGCTTGCTCGCGAAGCCCGCAAACGGGATCCGAAACCGAGGTTTTCAGGGTTCGCGAGCAAGCTCGCTCCTACAAACACATCTCAGTTTAAAGACTCAACTCTCCATATAGAGACAAGCCCCGCAGCAGGCTTTGCGCTCGCGATTTAATCCCGCCCGTCTCAAATCAGAGACAAAGCTGAACAAGCCCCCATCAAGAACTAGAACTTAGCTTTATATTTCAACAACTTAAGAACCTGGCACACATCTCGCTAATGCTCCCTGCACGGCACAGACCGCACGCAGAACAAAAACAAGATTCGTCAGGAGATTCGCCATGAGCGTCCTGCTCAGCCTCGCCCCACCTTCGCCCTCAGCCACGCGCCCTTCTTACGGAAAAAGCGCCGAATCAATTCGCCGCTTCGCTACTCCATACAGCAACGCCTTAACTCAATAAAAACAAGACCGCCCGACGGCCCCGTCGCCGGGCATCAGGAGATTGCCTAATGAGCGTGCTCATCGCCCTCGCCGCTTTAGCCTTGTTGATGCTCGCAGCGTACCGCGGCTACAGCGTCATTCTGTTCGCCCCCATCGCCGCCCTCGGCGCAGTATTGCTAACCGACCCCTCGGCCGTGGCACCCGCGTTTACCGGCGTGTTTATGGAGAAGATGGTCGGCTTCGTAAAACTCTACTTTCCGGTGTTTTTGCTCGGCGCCGTGTTCGGCAAGCTGATTGAGCTCTCGGGCTTCTCGCGCTCCATCGTGGCGGCCGCCATTCGCTTGCTCGGCACCCGCCAGGCGATGCTGGTGATCGTGCTGGTGTGCGCCTTGCTGACTTACGGCGGCGTGTCGCTCTTTGTGGTGGTGTTTGCGGTGTATCCGTTTGCCGCCGAGATGTTCCGCCAGAGCGATATTCCCAAGCGCCTGATTCCGGCCACCATTGCCCTGGGTGCGTTCAGTTTCACCATGGACGCCCTGCCCGGCACGCCGCAGATCCAGAACATCATTCCCACCACGTTCTTTGGCACCACCTCATGGGCAGCGCCATGGCTGGGCGTGATCGGCACCGTGTTCGTGTTTGCCGCCGGCATGCTTTACCTGCGCCGCCAGCTGCGCAAAGCCAAGGCCGCTGGCGAAGGCTATGGCACGGAGCTGCGCAATGAGCCGGAAACAGCCGAAGATATCGCCCTGCCCAACCCGTGGCTGGCACTGTCGCCGCTGATTCTGGTGGGCGTGGCCAACCTGCTGTTTACCCGCTGGATTCCCCAGCTCTACGGCACCACCCATAGCCTGCAACTGCCGGGCATGGCGCAACCGGTAACCAGCGAAGTGGCCAAGCTCACTGGTATCTGGGCGGTGCAGGCAGCGTTGCTGCTGGGTATTTTGCTGGTGCTGATCTGCGGCTTCCGGGCGATTAAAAGCAGGCTGGCTGAAGGCACTAAAACGGCGGTCGGCGGCGCGTTGCTGGCGTCGATGAATACCGCTTCGGAATACGGTTTTGGTGCGGTGATCGCCTCGTTGCCGGGTTTTCTGGTACTGGCCGATGCGCTGAAAACCATCCCCAATCCGCTGGTGAATGAAGCCGTTACCGTTACCTTGCTCGCCGGTATTACCGGCTCGGCGTCGGGCGGCATGAGCATCGCCCTGGCGGCCATGTCACACACCTTTATCGAGGCTGCCAACGCCGCCAATATCCCATTGGAAGTGCTGCACCGCGTCGCCGCCATGGCCAGCGGCGGCATGGATACCCTGCCGCACAATGGCGCGGTAATCACCCTGCTGGCGGTAACCGGCCTCACGCACCGCGAAGCTTATAAAGACATTTTCGGCATCACCCTCATCAAGACGCTCGCCGTGTTTGTGGTGATTGGCACCTTCTACGCTACCGGCATCGTCTAACACCGAGGCCACTGTTTAACCGGACTAACAGAGGCGTGGCGGGCCATTGGTTCGCCTGCCCAAGGAGAGTTATATGAGTCTGCACGGCAAAACTGCACTGGTTACCGGCTCCACCAGCGGTATCGGCCTGGGCATCGCCTTGGTACTGGCCAAAGCCGGCGCCAACCTGTTGCTCAATGGCTTTGGCGATGCCCAGGCAGCCATCGATCAAGTGGCAGCATTGGGTGGCAAGGTCAGGCACCACCCGGCCGACATGTCCAAGGTGGCGGAGATCGAAGCGCTCATGGCTTACGCCGAACACGAATTCGGCGGCATCGACATTCTGGTCAACAACGCCGGCATCCAATACGTAGCGCCGGTGGAAGAATTTCCGGTGGAGCGCTGGGACGCCATTATCGCCATCAACCTCACCTCTGCCTTCCACACCACACGCCTGGCGCTGCCGGGCATGCGTACGCGCAACTGGGGCCGCATCATCAATATTGCCTCTGCCCACGGCCTGGCAGCTTCCGCCGGCAAAAGCGCTTATGTGGCGGCCAAGCACGGGCTGGTCGGCCTGACCAAAAGCGTCGCACTGGAAACCGCCACCATCGGCGTGACGTGCAACGCCATCTGCCCCGGCTGGGTGCTGACACCGCTGGTACAAAAACAGATCGACGACCGCGCCCTGGCCAGCGGCGACGCCCAACAGGCGCGGCATGATTTGCTCGCCGAAAAACAACCGTCGCTGGACTTTGTCACGCCTGAACAACTGGGCGAGCTGGCGCTGTTTTTGTGCAGCGATGCAGCGGTGCAGGTACGCGGTGCGGCGTGGAATATGGATGGTGGGTGGTTGGCACGTTAAGGCGGAACCCATTGAAGCGAAGCGGCGTCCACATCGTAAACACGCCGCTCCTGCTAGTGCGTGCCAGACCCTACAATCACGCCAAGCCCCGCCTAGGACCACGCCATGACTCAGCCGCTCTGGACACCCTCCGCCGCCCGTATCGCGAGCACGCAGATGGATGCCTTCCGCCGCTTTATCAATCAACGCCACAGCCTGGAACTGGCGGACTACCCACAGCTGCATGCCTGGAGTGTGGCGGAGCGCGAGGCCTTCTGGCAGGCGATTGTCGATTTCTTTGAGGTGCGCTTTAGCAGCGCGTCCAGCGGCGTATTGGAAGAAGGCGCGGCCATGCCGAGCGTGCGCTGGTTCCCGGGCTCGCGCTTGAATTTCGCCGAACACTTGTTGCGTCGCCGCGATGACCACCCGGCCCTGGTGGCCATTGGTGAGGATGGCAGCCGCGAGACACTGAGCTACGCCGAACTGGCCGCGCAGGTGGCCGGCTTGCAACTGGCGCTGGCCAGGCTCGGCGTCGGCCCCGGCGACCGGGTGGCGGCGATGATGCCCAACACCTGGCAGACGGTGGTCGGCATGCTGGCGACCACCAGCCTGGGTGCAACCTGGTCATCGTGCTCGCCCGACTTCGGCACCCAGGGCGTGATCGACCGTTTTGGCCAGATCGAGCCCAAGGTGCTGATTGCAGCCGCTGGTTACCGCTACGCCGGCACCCACACCGACCAAACCGCCAAGCTCAATGAAATCCTCGCGCAAATGCCGACGCTGGAGCAGTTGATTGTGGTGCCCTACGCGCGCGCCGACGCCCGCGTCGAGGATTACCGCAGCAGCGCGCCGGTGGCGATGTGGAGCGAGTTTTTCCAACCCGGTGGCGAGCCGACGTTTACCCCGGTGGCATTCGATCACCCGCTGTACATCCTCTATTCCAGCGGCACCACTGGCGTGCCCAAGTGCATCGTGCATGGCACCGGCGGCGTGCTGCTGCAGCACCTCAAGGAACACGGCCTGCACACTGACCTGACGGCCAAGGACACCCTGTTCTACTACACCACCTGCGGCTGGATGATGTGGAACTGGCTGGTATCGGGCCTCGCCCTCGGCGCCACCCTGGTGCTGTTCGATGGCTCGCCGTTCCAGCCTGGCCCCGAGCGGTTGATGGACATGATTGATGCCGAGCGCATCACCGTATTCGGTACCAGCGCCAAGTACCTGGCAGCGCTGGAAAAGGCAGAGGTCGTTCCCAATCAAAGCCACCAACTGAGCCGCCTCAAGGGCATTCTTTCCACCGGCTCGCCGCTGTCACACGAGAGCTTCGAGTACGTGTATCGCGCCATGAAAAAGGACGTGTGCCTGTCTTCGATTTCGGGCGGCACCGATATCGTGTCCTGCTTCGTGCTCGGCAACCCCGTACTGCCGGTGTACCCCGGCGAATTGCAGTGCAAGGGGTTGGGCATGGCGGTGGAGGTCTGGAATGACGCCGGCCAGCCGGTGGTTGGCGAAAAAGGCGAACTGGTGTGCAGCAAGCACTTCCCGAGCATGCCGGTCGGTTTCTGGAGCGACCCGGACGGGGAAAAATTCAAGGCGGCCTACTTCGACACCTTTGCCGGCGTCTGGGCCCACGGCGACTACGCCGAAGAAACCCCGCGCGGCACCCTGATCATTCATGGCCGCTCGGACGCAGTGCTCAACCCCGGCGGCGTACGCATCGGCACGGCGGAAATCTACCGGCAAGTGGAAAAGGTAGAAGAGGTGCTGGAATCCATCGCCATTGGCCAGCAATGGCAGGGCGATGTGCGGGTGGTGCTGTTTGTGCGGCTGCGTGATGGCGTTACGCTGGATGACGACTTGAAAGCGCGTATCTGCGAGGTGATTCGCGCCAATACCACCTCACGTCATGTGCCGGCCAAGGTGATTGCCGTGGCGGATATTCCGCGCACCATCAGCGGCAAGATCGTCGAACTGGCTGTGCGCAATGTGGTGCATGGTCAGCCGGTCAAAAACACCGATGCGCTGGCCAATCCTGAAGCGTTGAAGCTGTTTGAAGGGTTGGCCGAACTGCAGAACTGAAAGGCTTTGTAGGAGCGAGCTTGCTCGCGAATGCTTTTTGCACGCTTCCCGAGCAAGCTCGCTCCCATAGCCCCTTCAGCGCTTGCGCTCACTGAGCACAAATACGGCCAACGCCAGCAAGGGAAACGCACTGCCGAGAGCCACGATGCCGAGCCAGCCGGTGTGGTCGAACAACGCGCTGGCCAATGCCGAACCCAGCGCGCCGCCGACGAAGATGGCAGTCATATAGAGCGCATTCAGGCGCCCGCGACTGCTGGCATCCAGGGCGTAAATGGCACGCTGGCCCAGCACCATATTCATTTGCACGCAGAAATCCAGCACCACGCCGGTCAGCGCCAGGGCGATCACGCTGTTGGTGGGCGGAAAAAACGCGGGCAGAAAACACAGCACCGCCAACACCAGGGCCAGGCGCGTGGTTACCCGCGTATGCCCGGCGTCGGCCAGCCGCCCACCGATTGGCGCGGCGACGGCGCCAATGGCACCCACTAACGCGAACAAAGCGATCTGGGTTTGCGACAGCCCATGGTTACGTGCCAGCTCCAGCGGCACGGCGGTCCAGAACAGGCTGAAGGTGGCGAACATGCACCCCTGCATCATCGCTCGCTGGCGCAGCACCGGTTCGCGTTTGAACAGATTACCCAGCGACAGCAGCAATTGGCCGTAGGTGGCACTGTGATCCGGCTGCCGCCTGGGCATTGTGGTCGCCAGAATTACCACGATGGCGGTCATGACCGCCGCCGCCACCATAAACACTGCACGCCAGCCAAAGTGGTCGGCAATCAGGCTGGACAGTGGCCGGGCCAGCAGAATGCCCAGCAACAGCCCGCCCATGATGCCGCCTACTACCCGGCCCCGAGAGGCTTCGGGCGCCAGATGCGCCGCCAGGGGAATCAGGATCTGCACCGACACCGTGCTCAGGCCGATCATCAACGACACCAGCAAGAATGCATGGGGCTGGGTGGTAAACGCCGCCGCCAACAGGCTGGCGACCGACACCAGCGCGGTGACGATCATCAGTTTGCGGTTTTCCAGCAGGTCGGCCAGCGGCACCAGAAATAACATACCCAAGGCATAACCGATTTGCGTCAGGGAAACGATCAGACTGGCCGCCGTCGCGGACAGGCCGATGTCTGGCGCGATCAGTTCGATGATGGGTTGGGAGTAATAGATATTGGCCACGATTACGCCGCAGCAAAAGGCAAACAACAGCACCATGCCGCGGGTCATGGTCAGGTGGGTGGGGCTCATCGGAAGGCTCGTCACGCACAGCAGGAAAGGACGGCTAGCGTACGGGAAATCGGACTGGGGGAAAATCCGTTAGGTGGCTATTAATTTGCACCGTCCGCGCTTTTCGTAGGAGCGAGCTTGCTCGCGAACCTTGCAAACATAGAGCGCGCCCATCGTTTGCTGGATTCGCGAGCAAGCTCGCTCCTACATGTGTGGTGTGCGTGGCAACGACCAACGTTTGACAGCCTCGCCCTCCTCGCTGAAGCTGCAAGCCAACCGTGAAACGCGCTCGTCAGAACAACGGATGTTTGCATGCCGAAGCACAAAAAGAAGAACACACCCGCCCCTTCCACAACGCCCCCGCTCGCGGCGTCTGAAGCCAACGACAAGCCTGCCAACCGCCCTGTTGCGCTGATCATTTTTGCGGTAGTGCTGCTGATCAGCCTGCCGATCTGGCTGTACCGCCAGCACACCGCCGCGCCTGTGGTGCCGACCACGGTCGCCTCGGCACCGGTGGCCAGCAGCGAGCCGCAGCAACCGCCGGCTACCTTTGTCGATGAAGGGCAATGCGTCGCCTGCCACAGCGAACAAACCAAAGCCTGGACTGGCTCCCATCACCAGAAAGCCATGCTACCCGCCACCGCCGGCAACGTGCTCGGCGACTTCAACAACAGCACCTACAAAGGCGACGTGGATACCAGCCACTTCAGCCAGCGCGACGGCGCGTACTGGATCAATACCCCAGGGCCCGACGGCAAACCCGCCGACTTCAAGGTGGCCTACACCTTTGGTATCGAGCCCTTGCAGCAATACCTGCTGGAAATGCCCGGAGGCCGCCTGCAAGCCTCAGGTGTCGCGTGGGATACGCAGAAGCAGCGCTGGTTCGAGATGTACCCCGGCGAAAAGGTGGATTTTCGTGACGACCTGCACTGGAGCAAACCCACGCAGAACGCCAACTTTATGTGCGTGGAATGCCACACCACCGACTTCAAACGCAATTTCAGCCCTACCGCCGACAGCTTCAATAGCACCTGGAATAACCTCGGCGTTGGCTGCCAGAGCTGCCATGGCCCGGCCTCGCGTCACCTGCAATGGAGCGCCGGGAAAAACCTCAACAAGCAGCAACCGGACAAAGGTTTCGGCACCGCCCTGGCAAGCGCAGACGCCATCACCCAGGTGGAAACCTGCGGCCGCTGCCACGCGCGCCGTGCGCCACTGGGCGACGGTTATACGCATAAGAACCGCTTGCTGGACGACTACCTGCCAGCGGCGCTGACCGCCGATTTGTATCAGGTGGATGGCAAGATCAAGGAGGAAGTATTCGAGTACGGCTCCTTCACCCAAAGCAAGATGTTCGCTAAAGGCGTGACCTGCACCGACTGCCACAACCCCCACAGCAATCAGCTCAAAGCGCCGGGCAATGGCGTCTGCCTGCAATGCCACAACCCCTCGGGCAAACCGGTGCGCGCCGGCATCGACGGTGCCGGGCTCAAGCCCAAGAACTATGAAGCGCCCGAACACACCAAGCACAAGCCTGGGCAGCCGGGCTCGCAATGCGTGGACTGCCATATGCCGGGCAAGCTCTATATGGTCAACGACTACCGGCACGACCATAGCCTGAGCATTCCCAACCCGGCGCACTCGGCAAAAATTGGCAGCACCGACGCCTGCGCCGCCTGCCATAAAGGCGCCAGCAGCAAGATCGCCGAGCAGTTCAAGATCTGGTATGGCGACACGCCGGTGCATGACGGCGGTTATGCCGATGCCCTCTTCGCCGCGCGCCATGGTTCGCCCGGCGCAGCGCGCATGCTGCTGCAGCAGCTGGCGCGCACCGATTTGCCAGCCATTCGCCGTGCCACTGTGCTGGCGCAATTGCCGACTTACCCGAGCCAGCGCGCGCTGGAGCAAGCGGCCATTGCCTTGAACAATCCGGCCCCGCAGGTGCGCGCCGCCGCCGTCGACGCCGTTGCAGCCATGGGCTCAGCAGAGCAATTTATCAGCCTGCTGACCCCACGCCTGAGCGACCCGGTGCGGGCCGTACGCATGGCGGCCGCCTCGCAGTTGGCCAATATTCCCGCGCAGCAACGGGCCGCCATCGACAAACTGTGGCGGCCGGTAATCGAGGAGTACGAAACAACCCAGCAAGCGCTGCGCGACCGCGCCGAGGCCAACCTCAACTTGGCCATGCTGTATCAGAACACCGGCCGTGGCGGGCAGTCGGAGGCGGCACTGCGTGAGGCGCTGCAACGCAATCCGGACTTCCTGCCGGCTGTGGTCAGCCTCGCCCAGTTGCTCGACGCGCAAGGCCAACACGCGCCGGCGCTGCAACTGCTCAACGACGCGATGGCCAAACACCCCAAGGCCGGCCTGCTGCAACACAGCCTGGGCCTGACGTTGATTCGCGCCGGTGAGCGCGACAAGGCCCTGGCCGCCCTGGCCAAGGCGGCACAGCTGACGCCAGACGACCCGCAGTTCACCTACATCTACGCCATTGCCCTGCACGACCTGGGCAAACCGGAAGAGGCACGCAATCAGTTGGACGCACTGCTAAAACGTCAGCCCACCAACCGCAACGCACGCATGGCGTTGATCAGCTACTGGCACGAAGCCGGCCAACCGCAAAAAGTGCAAGTGCTGCAAGCGGAGCTGGAACAACAGAACCCGGATGACCCGGAGCTGCAACAGGCACCGAACAAATGAGGCGCCCTGCCCTGATCATTGCGGCGTTATGGGTCAGCCCTTCGTTGTGGGCGGCGGGTTCGGTCGAGGTGATCGAGCCGTGGGCGGCGGTCACGTCGGCGCAGCAAGCCGAGGTGTATCTGACCTTACGCAACTACGGCGCCGAGCAGGACCGTTTGGTCGGTGCAAGCAGCCCGCTGGCCAGTTCGGTAAAGCTGTTGACCACTGTGCAACTGGGCGCGGTGCGCAGCGTGCAGCCGTTGAAATCCATCGGCATTCCGGCCGGTGGGCAGCAGGTATTGGCGCCTGGGCATACGCATATCGTGATGGGGTTGAAACGGGCGTTGCAGGCGGGTGACGTGCTGCCGGTGATATTGCAGTTCGAGAAGGCTGGGCAGCGGCAGGTTCAGGCTGACGTTCGGCGTTAGTCGGTAGACAAAGCTCGAGGCTGAAGCCTCTCCTACAGGGCTACGCATTCTCTTGCAGGAGCGGTTTCAGCCTCGGTGTTTTTTTCGATCCATCAAATGAAACCGCGGCAACGCCAGCCCCCAGTAAATGGCCGCGATTCGCGTCGCCAACACCACCAGCATCGCCACCCCGGTCGCCGCCCAATGGCCGCTACCCAGCTGCAATAACCCCATGTATACCAGCGACCCCGCAATACAGGCGGTGGCATACACTTCCTTCTGAAAGATCAGCGGAATCTGGTTGCATAGCACGTCGCGCAGAACGCCCCCCGCTACACCGGTCATCACACCCATGATCACCGCCGTGCTCACCGGCACCTCATCGCGTAGCGCGACCTCGGTGCCAATCACGGTAAACACCGCCAGTCCGAAGGCGTCGGCGATGAGCAGTGCTTTTTCCGGCAGCGGCTTGATAAAGCGCGCCCAGAGCACGGTGCCCAATGCCCCAACGGACGCGACGACCAGGTACAGCTCGTTGCCGATCCAGCTGACAGGGTGGTTGTCGAGGATGAGGTCGCGCAACGTGCCGCCACCCAACGCTGTGACCAGGGCAATCACCAGCACGCCGAACAGGTCCATGGCATTGCGCCCGGCCATCAGCGCTCCCGTGACGGCAAACACCGCCACGCCGAACAGGTCGCTCAGGTAGAACAGGGTTTCGATGTTCAATCAGGCACCGACAGGCGTGCGCATGGTCACAAACTCTTCGGCAGCCGTGGGGTGCACGCCGAGGGTGTCGTCGAAGATGCGCTTGGTGGCGCCGGCCTTGAGCGCTACGGCCAGGCCCTGGACGATTTCGCCGGCATCCGGGCCGACCATATGGCAGCCCAGCACCTTGTCGCTGTCGGCATCCACCACCAGCTTCATCAACGTGCGTTCCTGACTGCTGGTGAGTGTCAGCTTCATGGGTTTGAAGTCGCTTTGGTAAACCACAACGTTGTGGCCGGCGTCGCGCGCCTGTTCTTCGGTCAGGCCCACGGTGCCGATATTGGGCAGGCTGAATACAGCGGTGGGGATGTGCTGGTAGTCCACAGCGCGGTATTGCTCCGGCTTGAACAGCCGACGGGCCACCGCCATGCCTTCGGCCAGGGCGACTGGCGTGAGCTGCACGCGGCCGATGACGTCGCCGAGCGCGAGAATGGACGGCTCGTGCGTCTGGAACTGATCGTCGACGGCAATAAAGCCGCGGTCATCGAGCTGCACCTGGGTGTTTTCCAGGCCAAGGTTATCCAGCATCGGCCGGCGGCCGGTGGCGTAGAACACGCAGTCGGTGGCCAGCACGCGGCCGTCTTTGAGCGTGGCTTGCAGGCTGCCGTCGGCCAGTTTGTCGATGCGCGCGATATCGGCGTTGAACTGGAGGTTGATGCCGCTCTTGGTCAGTTCTTCTTTCAGATGCTTGCGCACGGCGCCATCAAAGCCGCGCAAGAACAGCTCGCCGCGATAGAGCTGGGTCGTCTCGGCGCCCAGGCCGTTGAAAATCGAGGCGAACTCCACGGCGATATAGCCACCGCCTACCACCAGTACCCGCTTGGGCAGCTCCTTGAGGAAAAACGCCTGGTTGGAGTTGATCGCATGTTCATGGCCAGGGATATCGGGAATCTGCGGCCAGCCACCGGTGGCGATCAGAATGTGTTCGGCGCTGAAGGTTTTACCGTCCACTTCAACGTGGTGCGCATCGACGACCTTGGCATGGCTTTCCAGCAAGGTGACGCCGCTGTTGACCAACAGGTTGCGGTAGATGCCGTTCAGACGCTGGATTTCGCGGTTCTTGTTGCTGATCAGCGTGGCCCAATCAAAATCCGGCTTGGCGCCCAAGGTCCAGCCAAAACCGCTGGCTTGCTCGAATTCGTCGGCGAAATGGGCGCCATACACCAATAGTTTTTTCGGCACGCAGCCCACGTTCACGCAGGTACCGCCCAGATAACGGCTTTCGGCAACGGCCACCTTGGCGCCGAAGCCCGCCGCAAAACGCGCAGCACGCACACCGCCGGAACCGGCACCAATCACGAACAGGTCAAAATCGTACGTCATGCAAATCTCCTTGGGCTGGCGGGCAGCATAGCGCAACACTGCCCCCCTGGAGGAGCGGCGGGCGTAGGGCGAATATCGCCCCCGAGCGATATTCGCCAATTCTCGGATGGCGAAGCGGCGGATATCCGCGCTGCGGATATTCGCCCTACGTTAAATAAGCGCAAACACCGGGCACAAAAAAGCCACCCGAAGGTGGCTCTCTTGCGACCCGGGGTTGGCTTAGTAAGCTTTGCCGGTCTTGTAGAAGTTTTCGAAGCAGAAGTTGGTGGCGTCGATATAGCCTTCTGCACCGCCGCAGTCGAAACGCTGGCCTTTGAATTTGTAGGCCAGTACGCAACCGTCCTGAGCCTGCTTCATCAGAGCGTCGGTGATCTGGATTTCGCCGCCTTTACCTGGCTCAGTTTCTTCGATCAGCTTGAAGATGTCCGGGGTCAGGATGTAGCGGCCGATGATCGCCAGGTTCGACGGCGCGTCTTCAGGTTTTGGCTTCTCGACCATGCTGTTAACGCGGTAGATGTCGTCGCGGATCATTTCACCGGCAATAACGCCGTACTTGGAAACTTCGTCCTTCGGCACTTCCTGAATCGCCACGATCGAGCAGCGGAACTGGTTGTACAGCTTGACCATCTGGGTCAGCACGCCGTCGCCATCGAGGTTGACGCACAGGTCGTCCGCCAGCACCACGGCGAAGGGTTCATCACCGATCAGCGGGCGGCCGGAGAGAATGGCGTGGCCGAGGCCTTTCATTTCTACCTGACGGGTGTAAGAGAAGCTGCAGTTGTCGATCAGACGGCGGATACCAACCAGGTATTTCTCCTTGTCGGTGCCCTTGATCTGGTGCTCCAGCTCGTAGCTGATGTCGAAGTGGTCTTCCAGGGCACGCTTGCCACGGCCAGTAACAATGGAGATCTCCGAGAGCCCGGCTTCCAGGGCTTCTTCAACGCCATACTGAATCAGCGGCTTGTTCACCACCGGCAGCATTTCCTTGGGCATGGCCTTTGTCGCTGGCAGGAAGCGAGTACCGTAACCAGCAGCCGGGAACAAGCATTTCTTGATCATGTGAGTCCTTGAAAGAAGGGTCGTACCGTTAGTGCCGCGCAGTCTAATCAGGCGGCACTCGCCTTACAATGGTCCGCCACAGGGCGACCACGCCACGATAGAGAAACCCTAGCGCAGATAGTTCCAACGAATCGCAAATATTGCCGTCTAGCGACGATTGTCTTGTACCGAACGGCTACCGGGCTGACGCTGAAATTCGCCAATACCGGGGTACTCAATGCTTTGCTGAACATTGCCGCGAGTCTGGGTTGAACTGTTGTTCTGGTAACGGTTGCCGTTGTCATAACGGTTATCCGGCACGGTGTACCCGCCGTAGCCGCTACTGCCCTGCTGACGGCTATATTCTTCGACGCTGCCGCTGGCACCTGGGCTGACGTAAGTGCGGGTAATGGTGCGTTGCTGACTAACAATTTCCGCTGCACTCAGCATGCCGACAGGCAGCACAGCGAATGTCAGCAACGCAATTACAAGCCTGCTCATAGGATTTGCCTTTAACTGGACGACTTGCCATTAGATCGCCTACACCGCTGTCCGGTTCACATTGCTCGGCTAGACCAGGTCGTTGCGCTTGGCCAACTCAACCAATTCCAGAAAATTGCCCACCTGCAACTTGGCAATCAGCCTGCTTTTATACGTGCTCACGGTTTTTTCGCTCAGCAACAACTCACTGGCGATGTCCCTGATTCGATGACCACGCCCCAAGGCGCGTAATACTGTCAGCTCACGATCGGAGAGTGTCTCGATCAACTCCTTCTCCGAGGCCAGGGTGGCACTGCCATCCACCGAGGAATACTCGTTGATCGGAAACAGCTTGTAGCCTGACAACACCACCTGCACCGCGCTGATCAGCTGTTTGGGGTCACTGTCCTTGGGCACAAATGCGGAAGCACCGGCCCGCGCACAACGCACAGCATAACGGCTGGCATCAAGGCCGGAGAAAACGATGATCTTGGCTGGATCGGGCTCGGCATGCAGGCGCTGCAGCACAGCAAAACCGTCCAGATGCGGCATATCCATATCCAGAATGATCAGGTCGGGAGAAAGGTTGCGCACCTCACTCACCACTTCAACGCCGTTGCTCGCCTCACCTACCACCTCATGCCCAGCGTTTTCCAGCATAAGACGAGTCGCCATGCGGATTACTTCATGGTCATCGGCAATCAATACCCTAGCCAAATAATCACCTCGATCACTAATTAAGGACCGAGCCCCGCACTAGCGCGAGCTCGCCATGAAATCCTAGTACCAAAGCGCAAAACCTGTAGGAAATACAGAAGAATTCAGACGCGACTCAGCGTCGCAGACTGCGTAGGGCATTTATAGAGAGGAGAAGCAGAGGGGGATAAACGACAAAGGCCTACGGCGAGTGGTCGCTGTAGGCCTTTGTTTTACATGTGGTGCCCGGAGCCGGGGTCGAACCGGCACGTTCAAAGAACGAGGGATTTTAAGTCCCTTGCGTCTACCAATTTCGCCATCCGGGCGATGGTGGCCGGCGATACCG
Source organism: Pseudomonas turukhanskensis (assembly GCF_027922365.1). Lineage (GTDB taxonomy): Bacteria > Pseudomonadota > Gammaproteobacteria > Pseudomonadales > Pseudomonadaceae > Aquipseudomonas > Aquipseudomonas turukhanskensis. The sequence goes on along the minus strand of NZ_BSFN01000007.1, from coordinate 105,893 downwards.
CTGCGGCGCAGAACGAGGGCGGAATATATACAGCCATCGGTCGCTAAGCAAGTTTTCGGGTGTCAGGTTTTTCGCCTGACCGGAAAGAAAAAGCCCCGTAGATCAACGATCTACGGGGCTGTTCTATAATGGAGGCCGAGGTCGGAATCGAACCGGCGTAAGCGGATTTGCAATCCGCGGCATAACCATTTTGCTACTCGGCCTCAAACGAAGACGCCGCAAACAGCGGCGTCAACGTCAACAAATTGGAGCGGGAAACGAGACTCGAACTCGCGACCCCGACCTTGGCAAGGTCGTGCTCTACCAACTGAGCTATTCCCGCGTCTTGGTGACGGGCGCCATTCTATAGAATCCAGACACCCCGTCAACCCCTTGATTCAAAAAAGTTTATTTATCTTTGTTGGGGTTCAGGTGCGGCCAGGCGGCAATCAGGTAATGCACCATCGACCATAGCGTCAGCGCTGCAGCGATGATCAAGAGGCCGAAGCCGGTTATCACACGGAAGGTTTCGGATGGCGGGCTGGCCAACAGAATAACCAGAGCGAGCATCTGTGCTGCCGTCTTCCATTTCCCAAGGTTGGAGACCGCCACATGGGCACGGGCGCCCAGCTCGGCCATCCATTCGCGCAACGCGGAAATTACGATCTCACGGCCGATAATGATAGCGGCCGGAACGGTCAGCCAGATGGTGTGGTGCTCTTCCACCAATACCACCAGTGCCACGGCCACCATCAGCTTGTCGGCCACGGGGTCGAGGAATGCGCCAAATGGCGTGCTCTGCTCCCATTTGCGTGCCAGATACCCATCAAGCCAATCGGTTGCAGCTGCCACGGCAAATACGGCGCTGGCAGCCAGATAGCTCCATGAGAACGGCAAATAGAACAGCAACAGGAAAATCGGAATCAGCAGAACGCGCAGAACAGTAAGCAGGTTGGGAATATTCATCGGCACAACTAGGCAGCGAGGTGAGCGGGCATTCTACTCGCTGTGTAGTGCTGCATAAATCGACTCGGCGAGCTTTTTGCTGATTCCAGGCGCTTTGGCGATTTCTTCGGTACTGGCGCGCGCCAGTTCCTGCAGCCCACCGAAGTGATTGAGCAATTCGCGACGGCGCTTGGGCCCTACTCCCGCCACTTCCTCCAGATTCGAGGTGCGCCGGGTTTTGCCGCGGCGCGCACGGTGACCGGTGATGGCAAACCGGTGAGATTCATCGCGAATCTGTTGAATAAGGTGCAGTGCAGGTGAGTTACCGGGCAAGGTGAATTCGTGGGCGGCATCGTTCAGGTACAGCGTCTCGAGCCCCGGTTTGCGGGTGACGCCCTTGGCCACGCCGAGCAAAATCAGGTCTGGAACCGCGAGCTCCTGCAATACGTCGCGGGCCATGGCCAACTGGCCCTTGCCGCCGTCGACCAGAAGGATATCGGGCAACTTTCCCTCACCGTCTTTGATCTTGCTGAAGCGACGGGTCAGTGCCTGGTGCATAGCGGCATAGTCATCACCACCGGTCACGCCTTCAATGTTGTAACGGCGGTAATCGGACTTGAGCGGCCCTTCGGGCCCGAACACCACGCAAGACGCCACGGTCGCTTCGCCACTGGAATGGCTAATGTCGAAGCATTCCATGCGCTGCGGAATTTCGTCCATGTTCAGCGCTTGTGCCAGTGCTTCGAAACGCGCAGCGATATGCTGACGATCCGCCAGGCGTGACGCCAGCGCCAGTTCCGCATTGGTAACCGCCAACTGCTGCCAGCGCGCCCGCGTGCCGCGCACTTTGACGCTGATGGCTAACTCACGGCCGCGTAGCGAATGAATGGCTTCGATCAATACCGGAAAGTCTTCGTGATCGGTGTTTACGATCAATTCGCTAGGCAAATCGCGCTCGTGGCTGCCGAGGTAGTACTGCGCCAGAAAAGCAGCCAGCACATCACCAACGCCCTCTTCGATCGCCACCTGCGGATAGAAATTCTTGCTACCCAACACCCGACCGGCACGCACGCTGATCAGGTGCACACAGGCGCCACCTGGATTGACCATCGCGGCGATAACGTCCACATCGCCATTACCACCCTCCATGCTCTGCTGGTCCTGAACCCGGCGCAGCAAGGCAATCTGGTCTCGCAATTCGGCGGCCTGCTCGAACTGCAGGTTCATGGCTGCCTGCTCCATGCCGGAGGACAACTCATCGGTCAGTGCATTACTGCGCCCTTCCAGAAACATCACCGAGTGGCGAACGTCTTCGGCATATTCCTCGGCGGTCACCAGATTCGGCACGCAGGGCCCTTTGCAGCGCTTGATCTGGTATTGCAGGCACGGGCGAGTACGGTTCTTGAAATAGCTGTCTTCACACTGACGAACAAGAAAGGTTTTCTGCAGCAGGCTCAAACTTTCGCGAATGGCTCCGGCGCTTGGGTAAGGCCCGAAATACCGGCCTTTCAGTTTCTTCGCCCCACGGTGAATGCTCAGCCGCGGAAAGGCACCGTCGGAGAGAAACACGTAGGGATAGGATTTGTCGTCGCGCAACAGAATGTTGTACGGCGGCCGCCACTGCTTGATCAGCGTCTGCTCAAGCAGCAGCGCTTCGGTTTCGTTGGCGGTGATGGTGGTTTCGATCTGCGCGATCTTGGCCACAAGTGCAGCTGTTTTAGGCGCCAGACCCGTTTTGCGAAAGTAACTGGCCAGCCGTTTTTTCAGGTTTTTGGCTTTGCCCACGTATAGCAGCTTGGCTTCGGCATCGAACATGCGATAGACGCCGGGGCGACCACTGCTGGTGGCCAGAAACGCGCTGGAATCAAACGGCTCGCTCATTTCAACTGGTGGCATCAACCATCCCGTGGCGTACCGCCAACAGGGCCAACTCCACGTCGCTGGTGATTTCCAGTTTTTCGAAAATGCGGTAGCGGTAGGTGTTTACCGTTTTGGGCGACAGGCAGAGTTTGTCCGAGATGGTCTGCACTTTCTGGCAACCGGCGATCATCAACGCAATCTGGATTTCCCGCTCCGACAATAGATCGAACGGCGAGCCGCTGGTTTGCGGCTGGAACGATTTAAGCGCTAATTGCTGGGCGATTTGCGGGCTTATATAGCGCTGCCCGCCAAACACCATGCGAATGGCCTGCACCATTTCCTCCAGCGCCGCACCTTTGGTCAAATAGCCGGCAGCCCCCGCCTGCAACAGGCGCGTGGGGAAAGGATCGTCCTCACACACGGTGACGGCGATAACTTTAAGGTCGGGATGACTGCGTAGAAGTTTGCGCGTGGCTTCAAGGCCACCGATACCGGGCATCTTGATATCCATCAGCACGACATCCGGCTTCACTTCTCTAGCTTTTTTCAACGACTCCTCGCCGGAGTCGGCCTGACCGACGACCTGGAGGCCATCAATGTCGGCGAGCATACGCGTAATACCGGTCCGAACCAGATCGTGGTCATCGACCACTAGCACCCTAATCAAGCGACACCTCGTTGTGCGTCAAAGCCGCTTACCAAAGCGGTCTTATGGGATGGCGAACACCTTAACAAAAACTCACCGCAGCACCTAGCTTGGCGCAATAACGTCAATTAGCCAACGTCAGGATATTGAGTTCTGTCTTTGTACCTTCACGGCAATCGCGCTCACAAACATCCGTATTGCCCCGCGCTGCGCGCGCCTGATCAGGACTGAGAACCAGATAGTGGCGCCGCGACGGATATGACTTTAGGCTGAGGCCATGACTGATGTAACAAAAGAGCTACAACAAGATCGGATCATAGTTGCCGACGACCACCCTGTTTTCCGCGACGGACTTAGCCGGATTGTTCAGCGGATGTTCCCTAGCGCGTGCGTGTTGGAAGCTGGCGATATGGCAGATGTTCTGCGACTGGCCCGCGATGGCGCAGCCCCGCGCCTGTTTTTGCTCGACCTGCTATTTCCCGGACAATCCCCGCAGGCTGTGACAGCCTTGCGCCAGGCGTTCAAGCGCAGCTCTATCGTGATCGTGTCGATGGTCGAAGATCGGGCGTTGATCGATGAGGTGATGGCTGCCGGCGCCGATGGGTTTATCGGCAAGGCGACGCCGCCCGATCAAATCATTGCCGCGTTGCAGGCTGTCAGTGCCGGTGAATTCGTGTTGACGCTCGGCCCGGCTGGCTTGCCTGAATTCGTCAAATCCGGCCACGCACTGGACCAATTAACCCCTCGCCAGCAAGAGGTTCTGCAATTGGTGGCCCGGGGCCTCTCTAACAAGGAAATCGCCCGCGAACTGGATATCTCTCCGTTCACCGTGCGTATTCATGTCTCCTCCTTGCTACATACCCTGGACGTCAGCACCCGCACCGCCGCCGCAGCGCTGGCTGCGAAAGCGGGACTGGACTAACCCTCAAGACACTTGCCGCTCCAACTTGAACGCCACCAGCAACGAACGCAGCTCCGCTGGCAGCACCGGCTTTGGCAGCACCGGAACGCTCTCATCGTTCACCGCGTCCTGAACCCGGCGCACATCGTGCCCCGTGACGATGATGGCGGGGATATTGCGCCCGCTCAGTTGGCGCACGTAAGAGATGCAGTCAGCGCCCGAGGCTTCGGTGCCAAGGTCGAAGTCGGTAATCACCAAATCGAATGGGTTGTTGCTGCGCGGGATGGAGGCGTGAGTCTCCACCTCACAGCCCCACTTCTGCAGCAGCGTCGCGGTGGCGAGCAGAACGTTGTGATCGTCTTCGATCAGGCATACGCGAAGCCCGTCCAGCATCGGTGGCAGCACTGCCCGCTGCACCGCCGCTTGGCGCGGCACGACCGGCGCAGGCCGACACACGAGGCCATCGATGGCAACCAGCGTTCCCCGGCTTTCCTGCGAGCGAACCCGAATGGTCAGATCCATCAAGAGCCCCAAACGTTTGACAATGGCCAAGCCCAGGCCCATGCCTTCGACGTCTTTGCCCTTGGCCTGACGAACGCGAAAGAACTCTTCAAAGATGCTGTCCAGATTGCCTTCGGCGATGCCAAGCCCTTTGTCGTACAGCTCGATGGTCACGCCCTCCCCTCGGCGGCGAACGCCAATCAGCAAGGGCCTCCCGGGCGCGTATTTCAGGGCGTTGGACAGTAGGTTCTGCAACATGGTGGTGAGCAGCCCCGCATCGGCACGCACATACAGCGGCGCACAGTGCACACGAATGGAAACGCCGGCCCAACGCGCGGCCTCGGTGTTTTGCTGCACCAGGTGCTGGAGCAAGCTGTGCAGCGCGACCGTTTCGAATGCCGGAGTTACGCGACCGCTGTCCAGCGAATACATATCGAGAATGGTGCGAAACAGGCGCGAAACGCTATGCAGGGACTTGTCGATATTGTCTACCAGGCGCTGCTGCTCGGGGTACAGGTTGCCATCGCGCAAACAGGCAGTGAACAAGCTGATGGAGTGAATGGGTTGGCGCAGGTCATGGCTTGCCTGGGCCAGAAATCGCGACTTGGCCAGGTTCGCCGCCCGCTCGGCTTCAGCGGCCAGCTGCGAGCGTTTCAATAGCGCATGCATATAGCCGGGCACCATAACCGTGGTGATCAACAGAGTCATGATGAGAAACGGCTGCGACTGCCAATAGCTGGAGGTGCTCGCGGTTATCACCAAGGAGCCCACACCCATTACGGTGGCCACCAGCAGATAGCGCGAGCCATACCGCAGGCCATAGCCCACCGTGACCCACAGTAGAATGCCGTACACCGGCAACATTGCCGCGCCGCCGGAAGCCATGGTGAAAGTGATGCAGGAAAAATCGCTCAACAGGGTGAGAATGCGCCGGACGGGTCGGTTACCGGGCCGCCGGCGGATATCCAGCCATAGCAGCACCGAGCCCATGCAGAACAGAAAACCCAGGCAGGAAATCAGCCAGGCCACCTCACGGTCGATGATCGACTCGTGATAGACCCAGAGCATGTAACTGATGGCGATGGGTGTGATGATCAGGCGAACAACCGCCTGAGCGTGTTCCGTATCGTGGGAACGACTGACGCTTGCAGACATAAGCAAATCCTTGCAATGACTCTTCCAACCGTAGCGCCGCAACGTAAGCGGCCCTGCCTTCGGCGGCAAGAGCCTAACAGCCCGAGGCGACGGCTACCCTAGTACACCCGTACTATTCCTCGCCCCCACCACGCTCCCTAGACTGATTTCCCTCGCCTCGACATCCAGCCGCGGCACGGCACCCATACGCCGGTGACCAATAGGGAGAACCATATGAAACGCCAAGGAATTTTCACCACGCTATTTGCACTGCCGCTTTTGGCGACACTCTCCGGCTGCCTGCCGCAGAACACGCAAACTCAGGGGCTGAACAATGTGCAAACCGCAAACGGCCCTTGCGCGCCCAACGCCACCGCCGACTTGATTTCCACCGGCCGCAGCCTGCTGGCGATCACCAACTCGGTGCTGCAGACTCAGCAGAACCTCAGCGGCAACTCCACCGGCTACGCCCAACAAGTGCAAGCTGCCGAGCACGCGCAGAAAGTCAGCCAGGGCAACAAGGTGCTAGACAACGTCGAAAGCCTGACCGGCGCCAGCGCTGCCGCGCCGTGCACGCCGACCAGCGCATCGCGCTGATGGAATAAAAAACGCTGGAAAAACAAAAGCCCCGCAATGCGGGGCTTTTGTTTTATAGAGATGGCGGAGGCGGTGAGATTCGAACTCACGGACCTGTTACAGTCGGCAGTTTTCAAGACTGCTGCCTTAAACCGCTCGGCCACACCTCCAAAGTGCCGGCGATCATACCGGAACGAAACACACTGTCAAACTCTGTAGGTTGGCAGCGCCAAGTGCTCTGGTATGATCCCAGCGACTAAGGTCACGGAACCTATTAAGCCGTCTATCAGGAGTGTCGCCATGCACGAACAAGATTACGCACTCGGCCACGCGCAGGTCGAGCAGCAAGAAGTCAGCCGCGTACTGCGCAACACTTACGGGCTTCTGGCCCTGACCCTCGCCTTCAGCGGCGTGGTCGCTTATGTCGCCCAGCAGATGCGCGTTTCTTACCCAAACATCTTTGTCGTACTCATCGGTTTTTACGGTCTGTTTTTCCTTACCGCAAAACTGCGTGATTCGGGCTGGGGCCTGCTCTCCACCTTCGCCCTTACCGGATTCATGGGTTACACCCTCGGCCCGATCCTCAATCGCTACTTGGGCATGCCCAACGGTGGTGAGGTTATTTCCTCGGCTTTTGCCATGACAGCCCTGGTGTTCTTTGGCCTGTCCGCCTACGTGCTGACTACCCGCAAGGACATGAGCTTCCTGGCCGGTTTTATCACTGCCGGTTTCTTCGTGCTGCTCGGCGCCACAGTGGCCAGCTTCTTCTTCCAGATCAGCGGCCTGCAGTTGGCGATCAGCGCCGGTTTCGTGCTGTTCTCGTCGGTATGCATTCTGTTCCAGACCAGCCAGATCATTCATGGCGGTGAACGCAACTACATCATGGCAACCATCAGCCTTTACATCTCGATCTACAACCTTTTCGTCAGCCTGCTGCAGATTTTCGGCATCATGAGCAGCGACGACTGATTCACCCCGCTCCACAAAAAGCCCGCGCCAAGCGGGCTTTTTTATGCCTGCGCCGCGCAAACGCCGTATTATTCCGCCAGTTTTTCTGATCGGTCTGCATTATGAAATTCGCCATTGCCCTGTTCTCTGCGCCCCATGCGCCCTCCTCGCGCCGCGCCCTGCGTTTTGCCGAAGCAGTGCTGGCCGGCGGTCATGAGATTGTGCGGGTGTTCTTCTATCAGGACGGGGTATACAGCGCGGCCAGCACGCCCGTTACCCCGCAAGATGAATGGGATACCGCCGCTGCCTGGAGCGCCTTGGTGCGCGACCACCAGCTTGATGGCGTAGTGTGCATTGCCGCTGCCCTGCGCCGTGGCGTGCTCAATGACGAAGAGGCGCAGCGCTATGAGCGCGATGCCGCCAGCCTGGCCAAGCCATGGGAGCTTTCCGGGCTCGGCCAGTTGCATGAGGCCACACAACTGGCTGACCGCCTTGTCTGCTTCGGAGGCCCGTGAAATGGCCAAGTCTTTGTTGATCATTTGCCGCCAGGCGCCGTGGTCCGGGCCTGGCGCTCGCGAAGCACTCGATATCGCGCTGGCCGGCGGCGCCTTCGATTTGCCCATCGCCATGCTGTTTCTCGATGACGGTGTGTTCCAGCTGCAACCTGGGCAACATGCTGCGCCGGTTCAGCAGAAAGACCTCACCGCCAATTTGCAGGCCTTGCCGCTATTCGGTGTGGACGCGCTGTACAGCTCGGTCCGCAGCCTCGAAGAACGTGGTTTGCTCCATCAGGCACTGAGCCCCGCCACAGAAACCCTGAATGACGCGGCGCTCACTGCCCTGTTAGGCCAATACGACCAGGTGATTACGCTCTAATGGCCACATTGCATATGCTTTCCCACTCGCCCTTCAGCGATTCCCGCCTGGTCAGTTGCCTGCGCCTACTCGGGCCTGGCGATGGTCTGTTGTTAACCGGCGATGCCACCTACGCCCTGCAACCGGGCAGCGCTCAGCTGCAGGCCCTTGGCCTTATGCCCGACACGATAGCGCTGTTCGCGCTGGAAGAAGACCTGCAAGCACGTGCCATCGCAGCGCCGCCCCGTGTTCAGGTGGTGGACTACCCGGCCTTCGTGGAACTCTGCGCCACCTTTGCCAAGGTCAATAGCTGGCTATGACGCACCTGATCGTTGCCGACCGATCCCTGGCCCTGGATAAGGACGGCTACCTCGCCGACCTCAACGATTGGTCGCCGGCCGCCGCCGAAGCCTTGGCCGCGCAGGAAGAACTGACCCTGAGTGCCGAGCACTGGGAAGTGCTGCACCTGCTGCGCGCGTTCTACGCCGAATTCCAGCTATCCCCGGCCACCCGCCCACTGATCAAATATGCCGCGCTGAAACTGGGCGCCGACAAAGGCAACAGTCTGCACCTCAATCGCCTGTTCAAAGGCACCCCAGCCAAATTGGCCGCCAAACTGGCGGGCCTGCCGAAGCCGACCAACTGCCTATGACCGCTCAGCCGCTGACCCTCTCCACTCCCGCCGAACATCCGTTTGCCCAGTACGTGCGCATCCTCGGCAAGGGCAAGCGCGGTGCGCGCAACATGACCCAGGACGAGGCCCGCGAGGCCATGGGCATGCTGCTCGATGGAAAGGTTGAGGACACCCAACTCGGCGCTTTTCTGATGCTGATGCGCCACAAGGAAGAAAGCCCCGAAGAGCTCGCCGGCTTTACCCAAGCCGTACGCGCGCGGTTGAACGCGCCGAGCGTGCAGGTGGACATCGACTGGCCCTCCTACGCTGGCAAAAAACGCCATCTTCCGTGGTATCTGCTGGCGGCCAAATGCCTGGCCAACAGTGGCGTGCGTATTTTGATGCACGGTGGCGGCGCCCATACCGCCGGCCGCCTGTACAGCGAACAGTTGCTCGACCTGTTGGGCATTCCCCTGTGCCGAGACTGGGCAGCCACCGAGCAGGCACTCAACGCACACAATCTGGCGTTCTTCCCGCTGCTGGACTGGATGCCGCAACTGCAGCGCATGATCGACTTGCGCAATACCCTAGGCCTGCGCTCGCCCATTCACTCGCTAGCCCGAGTGCTGAATCCGCTTGGCGCCCGCTGCGGCTTGCAAAGCATATTTCACCCGGGCTATCAGGCTGCACACCGCGAAGCGAGCCAATTGCTGGGCGACAAAGCCATCGTGATCAAAGGCGATGGCGGCGAAATCGAGGTCAACCCGGATGCGACTTCACACCTGTACGGCACCGAAGCGGGCGCCAGTTGGGATGAAGAGTGGCCCGCTCTGTCACCGCAACGCCATGTAAAACCCGAGCGACTGGCGCCTGAGCATCTGCTGGCGTTCTGGCGCGGTAAAGTGGAAGACAGTTATGGCCGAATGGCCGTCATGGCGACCATTGCCGTGGCATTGCGTGGTCTGGATATCCCGCGCGAAGCGGCTTTCGCCCAAGCGGAAATCCACTGGCAAAACCGAAACAAATCGATTTAATCGATATTTTAGAGGCGCATTTTGCGCCATTCGTTCGAACCGATCGGCATAGACTCCTCTCCAACGCTAAAGAGCAGAGGAATCGAGTCATGGGTTTATTAGTCGATGGCCAGTGGCAAGACCAGTGGTACAACACCGCCGATGGTGGTCGTTTCAAACGCGAAAACGCGCAACGCCGCAACTGGGTAACCGCTACCGGCGAGGCCGGCCCCAGTGGTGAAGGCGGCTTCAAGGCCGAGGCTGGCCGCTATCACCTCTACGTGTCGCTGGCCTGCCCGTGGGCACATCGCACCCTTATTTTCCGCAAGCTCAAAGGCTTGGAAAGCCTGATCGATGTATCGGTGGTCAGCTGGCTGATGCGCGAAAACGGCTGGACCTTTGACACTGCCCACGGCTCCACCGGCGACCCGTTGGACGACCTCCAACTCATGTACCAGCGCTACGCCGCCGACGACGCCCATTACACCGGCCGCGTAACCGTGCCTGTGCTGTGGGACAAGAAGCTCGAGCGCATCGTCAGCAACGAATCTTCCGAGATCATCCGCATGTTCAACTCGGCATTTGACGAGCTGACCGGCAACCACCTGGACTTCTACCCCGAAGCCCTGCGCGGCGAAATCGATGCTCTGAACGAGCGCATCTACCCTAACGTGAACAACGGGGTTTACCGCGCTGGCTTTGCGACGACGCAGGAAGCTTACGAAGAAGCCTTCGACGGCCTGTTCAACACCCTCGAATCACTGGAAACGCTGCTGGACAAAAACCGCTACCTGACGGGCCAGCAGATCACCGAAGCCGACTGGCGCCTGTTCACGACGTTGATTCGCTTTGATGCGGTGTACCACGGCCACTTCAAGTGCAACCTCAAGCGCATTGAGGACTACCCGAATCTGTCGAACTGGTTGCGTGAGCTGTATCAATGGCCGGGCGTGGCGCAAACCGTGGACTTTGAGCATATCAAGCACCACTACTACGCCAGCCACCTGACCATCAACCCGACCGGGGTGGTGCCGAAAGGGCCGTTGCAAGATTTCCTGCGGGCGCATGATCGCGACCGCTTGGTTGGGCGTTCCGCCAGCCAGGCCTGAGAAAGGCATATCCCGTCGCCCCCGCGCAGGCGGGGGCCCAGAATTTTTGGATAAAACCCACATCTTCGCCCGCCGCGACATTCTGGATTCCCGCATTCGCTGGAATGACGGTGGTCGCGTGTTTAGAGACCGGCCTGCGCGCCTTCAAACCACGCAAGCTTCTCGCGCAACGTCACCACTTCCCCCACGATCACCAGCGTCGGCGCATGCACTTCATGCTCGGCTACCAACTTCGGCAAATTGCCGAGCGTGCCGGTGAATACGCGCTGATTGTGGGTGGTACCTTGCTGAATGAGCGCCGCCGGCGTGTCGCTGCTGCGACCGTGCAGCACCAACTGCTCGCAGATCGACGGCAAGCCGACCAACCCCATATAGAACACCAGCGTCTGCCCTGGCGCCACCAGGTCTGGCCAGGGTAGATCGGTGCTGCCGTCCTTCAAGTGGCCGGTGACAAAACGCACCGACTGCGCATAGTCCCGGTGGGTAAGCGGAATACCGGCGTATGCGGCGCAACCACTGGCTGCAGTGATGCCCGGCACGACCTGGAAGGGAATGCCATGGGCGGCCAGCTCTTCGATTTCTTCGCCACCACGGCCGAAGATGAATGGGTCGCCGCCCTTCAGGCGCAGCACGCGCTTGCCTTGCTTGGCGAGGGTGACCAATTGCTGATTGAGTTGTTCCTGCGGCACGGCGTGATCGGCGCGCTGTTTGCCGACATAGATGCGCTCGGCATCACGCCGGCACAGTTCGACAATGGCCGGCGCCACCAGGCGGTCGTAGAGCACCACGTCGGCCTGCTGCATCAGACGCAAGGCCCGGAAGGTCAACAGGTCGGGGTCGCCGGGGCCAGCGCCCACTAGATACACCTCGCCTTTAACCTCACCGGTTTCGCCGTCCAGGCGTGCCTGTAACAACCGCTCGGCTTCACTGCCCTGCCCGGCCAGCATGCGCTCGGCGATAGGCCCTTGAAACACGTCTTCCCAGAACACGCGGCGTTGCTGCAAATCCGGAAACCGGTCTTTAACCTGCGCCCGAAAGCGCTTGGCCAAGCCGGCCAACTGGCCATAAGCGGCGGGAATCCAGGTTTCCAGTTTGGCGCGAATCAGGCGCGCGAGAACAGGCGCGTCGCCGCCACTGGAAACCGCTACCAGCAAGGGCGAGCGGTCGACGATGGCAGGAAAGATCACACTGCACAGCGCGGGCGAATCCACCACATTAACGGGCACGCCGCGAGCGCGAGCGTCTTGCGATACCTGGGCATTCAGCGGCTCGTCGTCGGTTGCTGCAATGGCTAGCACGCAGCCATCCAGATCTGATTCGCCGTAACCGCGCAGCAACGGCTCGCCGCCGCTGGCGGCCACCAGCGCCGCCAACTGGCTATCGATCTGCGGCGCCACAACCCGCAGCACAGCACCGGTATCGGCCACCAACCGCGACTTGCGCAAGGCGATTTCGCCGCCGCCAACCACCAACACGCGTTGCCCGCGCAGGTTATGAAACAGCGGCAAATACTCCATTTAACCGATGACCTCAAGGCCACCCATATACGGCTTCAGCACGTCCGGCACACGGATGGAGCCGTCGGCCTGCTGGTAGTTTTCCAGCACGGCCACCAGGGTACGGCCTACGGCCAGGCCGGAGCCGTTGAGGGTGTGCACCAATTCAGGCTTGCCGGTTTCCGGGTTACGCCAGCGCGCTTGCATACGACGGGCCTGGAAGTCACCGCAGTTGGAGCAGGAGGAGATCTCGCGGTATTTATCCTGGCTCGGCACCCACACTTCGAGGTCGTAAGTCTTTACCGCGCCAAAGCCCATATCGCCGGTGCACAGCGCCAGAACTCGGTATGGCAGGCCAAGCAGTTGCAGCACCTTCTCGGCGTTGGCAGTCAGCCCTTCCAGCGCTTCGTTGGAAGTGCTCGGCTCGACAATCTGCACCATCTCGACCTTGTCGAATTGGTGCTGACGGATCATGCCGCGCGTATCACGCCCAGATGCGCCTGCCTCGCTGCGAAAGCACGGCGTGTGAGCCACGAACTTCAGCGGCAGTTGCTTGGCATCGAGAATCTCGCCGTTGACAATATTGGTCAGCGACACTTCAGCAGTCGGAATCAGGTACAGATCGGCTTCGCCTTCGCGGCTGATCTTGAACAGGTCTTCCTCGAACTTCGGCAGCTGGCCAGTGCCTTGCAGCGCCGGGGCTTGCACCAGGTAAGGGGTGTAAGCCTCTTCGTAACCGTGCTCGCCGGTGTGCAGGTTGATCATGAACTGCGCCAGGGCGCGGTGCAGGCGGGCAATCGGGCCGCGCAGAATGGCAAAGCGGGCGCCGGACAGCTTGGCCGCGCGCTCGAAATCGAGCCAGCCATGCCGTTCGCCCAGGGCGACGTGGTCCTGAATCGGGAAATCGAAGGTGGTCGGTGTACCCCAGGCGCGCACTTCGACGTTGTCGTCTTCGTCTTTACCCACCGGTACGGATTCATGCGGCAGGTTGGGGATACCCAGCAGGATGCTATCCAACTCGGCTTGAATGCCTTCCAACTGCACTTTGCCGTCAGCCAGCTCTGTGGCCATACGATCAACGTCAGCCATCAGCGGCGCGATGTCTTCGCCACGGGCCTTAGCCTGGCCGATGGATTTCGAACGGGCGTTACGCTCGGCCTGCAACTGCTCGGTGTTGCTCTGCACGGTTTTACGCTGCGCTTCGAGCGACTCGATGCGCGCGACATCCAGTTGATAGCCACGGGTGGCCAGGCGCTCGGCGATGGCGTGCAGTTCGCTACGGATCAGTTTCGGATCAAGCATGTTCGTCTCTCATCATCAGAGTTTGGTCAGGAGCAAGCCCGCCCAGGTGGCGAGCAGGCCGCCGAACACACTGAGCGCCGCGTAGCCCAGGGCCAGTGGCAACTGCCCGCTTTCCAGCAGGCGCAGTGTGTCGAGGGAAAAGGAAGAAAACGTTGTCAGGCCACCGAGGAAGCCGACAATCAGACCTGCGCGCAATTCTATCGGCAGTTCCGGGCGCATCAAAAAGAAACCGTACAACAAGCCAATCAACAGGCAGCCGACAATGTTCACCAGAAACGTGCCGAGGCTGAAATGCTGCGGCCAGTTGGCTGCGATCCAGGTGCCAGTAGCAAAGCGCACCAAGGTGCCGACGGCGCCACCGAGGGCTACCGCGAGAATCAGACGAATCATGGTTTTCTCCGCTGCCGTGGGCTGGCCCGGTCTTGCGCGGCCAGGTGGTTGAGCTTGTCGCGAATTTTCAGTTCCAGGCCACGCGCCACCGGCTGGTAATACTGCCGGGGCTCGAGCGCGTCGGGGAAGTAATCTTCGCCGGCGGCGTACGCATCGGGCTCGTCATGGGCGTAGCGGTATTCGTCGCCGTAGCCAAGCTCTTTCATCAGCTTGGTCGGGGCATTGCGCAGGTGCAATGGCACCTCTTGCGAACCTTGCTCGGCGGCATCGCGCATGGCGGCCTTGAAAGCGCTGTAGACGGCGTTGCTCTTCGGGGCGCAGGCCAGATAGACGATGGCCTGCGCCACCGCCAGCTCACCTTCGGGGCTACCCAGACGCTCCTGCACATCCCACGCATTCAGGCACAAGGTCAGGGCGCGCGGGTCGGCGTTGCCGATGTCTTCGCTGGCCATGCGCACTACCCGGCGGGCGATATACAGCGGGTCGCAGCCGCCATCGAGCATGCGCGCAAACCAGTACAGCGCGCCGTCGGGGCTGGAGCCGCGCACGGATTTGTGCAGTGCGGAAATCTGGTCGTAAAAGGCCTCGCCGCCCTTGTCGAACCGCCGGCGGCTGTCGCCCAGCAGGTTCTGCAGCAGGTCCACGCTCAGTTCGCCATCGTCTTCGGCGAGATCGGCAGCGTTTTCGAGGAAGTTCAGCAGGCGACGGCCATCGCCGTCGGCGGCGGCCATAAGAATCTTGAAGCTTTCGTCCGGCAGCGTGAGGCGGCGGTCACCCAGGCCTTTCGGATCGGTAAGAGCGCGGTGCACCAACTTGCGCAGGGCTTCTTCGTCGAGGCTTTTCAATACATAGACGCGCGCCCGTGACAGCAAGGCGTTGTTCAGTTCGAACGAAGGGTTTTCCGTGGTGGCGCCAATAAAGATCAGCGTGCCGTCTTCTACGTACGGCAAAAACGCATCCTGCTGCGACTTGTTGAAGCGGTGTACTTCGTCGACAAACAGAATGGTGCGGCGGCCATACTGCGCAGCGTGTTGCTGAGCCACTTCGACCGCCTGACGAATTTCCTTCACGCCGGACAGCACCGCAGAAATCGTCTCGAAGTGTGCATCGGAAACCTGGGCCAACAACCGCGCCAGGGTAGTTTTCCCCACGCCAGGCGGCCCCCAGAAGATCATCGAATGCAGCGCGCCCTGCTCCAACGCTTCGCGCAGCGGTTTGCCACGGGCCAGCAGGTGCTCCTGACCGACGTACTCGTCCAGGCTGGCCGCGCGCAAACGAGCAGCCAGAGGTTGAGCGACGGGGGTATTGCGGAACAGGTCCATGGCAGGCGCAGGCGTCTCGTAGAAAAGCGGTCGGTTATTCCTGGATGACGTCGGCGCCGGCAGGCACCTCGAAGGTGAACTGTTTGGCGTCCACCGCCGGGTTCATCTTCACGCCCAGAAACAGGATATTGGTGCGCTGGCCCACGCTGTCGATCAGTTGCATGTCGTTGATCACGCCTCTCTTGAACGACAAGCGCAGGTTATCGAACAGGGTGTCCTTGGCTTTGGGCTTGAGGGTGAAGTCCACCACGTCGCCCGCTTCCTTGAAGCTGATATCGAAGTTCTGACGAATTTCCGAAACATCGCCAGACAGCAGCAGCGCTGGTGTGTGGGTCAGACGCTGGTCGAGCTTTTGAATGGTGACTTGCTGCAGATCGGGGTCATACAGCCAGATTTGCTGACCGTTGGACACCAGCAGTTGCTCTTGCGGCTCGTCGGTATGCCAGCGGAACAGGCCCGGGCGTTTGAGCGCCAACTCACCGGCAGTTTCCTGCAGCGAAGTAGAGCCGCTGCCATCCACGGTAATCTGGGAAAAACGTGCCGTGATGGTTTGAGCCTGGCTGAGCAACTGGGTGAGCTTTTGCACAGCGGCTTCATCGTCGGCTTGCGCCGGAATCGCGGTAACAGCCATGGCAGCCAGCAACAGCAAGCGGATCAGGCGCATGGAAATCCTCGTCATTGGGTTACACATAAAAAAGGGGAAACAGGCGCCGTCAGTCGCGAATCGGCGCTGGGGCAACCACATCGCGCGAGCCATTGGTGTTCATGGCGGTAACCACACCGGCCATTTCCATCGCCTCGACCATGCGCGCGGCGCGGTTGTAGCCAATTTTCAGCTTGCGCTGCACGGCGGAAATCGAGGCGCGGCGGCTTTCGGTCACGAAACGCACCGCTTCGTCGTACAGGGGGTCTTCTTCACTTCCCTCGCCACCTTCACCACCACCACTGCCGCCGTCAAAGCCGCTGCCGGCCTCTTCCACACCATTGAGAATGTCGTCGATGTAGTCCGGCGCGCCGCGCAGCTTCCAGGCCTCCACCACGCGGTGCACTTCTTCGTCAGACACAAACGCGCCGTGAACGCGGATCGGCAAACCGGTGCCCGGTGGCAGATACAGCATGTCACCGTGACCAAGCAGTTGTTCGGCGCCACCCTGATCGAGAATGGTGCGCGAATCGATCTTGCTCGACACCTGGAACGCCATACGGGTGGGAATGTTGGCCTTAATGAGACCGGTGATTACATCCACCGACGGGCGCTGGGTGGCAAGAATCAGGTGAATACCGGCCGCGCGGGCTTTTTGCGCGATACGGGCGATCAGCTCTTCGACCTTTTTGCCGACGATCATCATCATGTCGGCGAACTCGTCGACCACCACCACGATGGTGGGCAGCGTGTGCAGCAGCGGTGCTTCGTCGTGAATGCTTTCGCGCTTGTACAGCGGATCGGCAATCGGCTCGCCCGCTTCTTCGGCATCTTTGACCTTGCGGTTGAAACCGGCGAGGTTACGTACGCCCAGCTTGGACATCAGCTTGTAGCGGCGCTCCATCTCGGCAACGCTCCAACGCAGGGCGTTGGCCGCTTCCTTCATGTCGGTGACCACCGGGCACAGCAAGTGCGGAATGCCTTCGTAGATCGACAGTTCGAGCATCTTCGGGTCGATCATGATCAGGCGCGCATCTTCCGGGCCGGACTTGAAAAGAATCGACAGAATCATGGCGTTCACGCCCACCGACTTACCGGAACCGGTAGTACCGGCCACCAGCAGGTGCGGCATGCGTGCCAGGTCAGTGATGACAGGACGGCCGCCAATGTCGTGGCCCAACGCCAAGGTGACGGGCGACTTGGCGTCGTCGTACTCGGGCGAGGACAGCACTTCGGAGAAGCGCACGATCTGGCGGTCTTCGTTGGGAATTTCGATACCGACGGTGGTCTTGCCGGGAATCACTTCAACCACCCGCACGCTCATAACCGCCAGTGAGCGCGCCAGGTCGCGGGCCAGGCCGGAAATGCGGCTGACCTTGATGCCGGCAGCCGGCTGGATTTCAAAACGGGTAATGACCGGGCCCGGGTGCACGGATTCGACGATCACCTCGACACCAAACTCCTTAAGCTTGATTTCGAGCAGACGCGACATGGCTTCCAGCGATTCCGGGGAGAATTTCTTCTGCTTCTTCTCGGCCGGGTCGAGGATGGAAATCGGTGGCAAGGTGCCTTCCACCGCGCTGTCGACAAACAGGGATACCTGCTTCTCTTTCTGCACGCGCTTGCTCGGCTCGGCGGCCTTGGGCGCTGCTGGCGGGGTAATGATCGGCGCCGGGCGGCTTTCGCGCTCGGTCATGTGTTTGCTCAGGGCGTCATCGCGTTCGATGATGCGCTCTTTGACTTTGGCCTGTTCACGGCGGTCGTGCACCACCGGAGCGGCGACTTCGCTAACGCGGTCATCGACTTCACGCAGCTGCGCAACCAGCTGTTTGCGCTCCACGCGCGAACTCCACCAGTTGTTGATCAGGCTGTTGATCAGTTCAAAGAGGTCGAGGGTGATCTTGCCGGTGATGTCCATGACCTTGAACCACGACAGGTCGCTGAACACCGTCAGGCCAAACAGGAACAAGGCGATAAACAGCAAGGTGCTGCCTTGCACGTTCAGTGCAGCGACGGCAAGTTGGCCGAGGCTCTCGCCCAGCGCGCCCCCGGCAGAGGCCGGCATGGTGCCGCCGGAATGAAAGTGGATATAGGCCAGCGAGGCGCCGGAAAGTACCAGAAACACCAGGCCGATCAGGCGCCAGGAAAACAGCCAGCCGTTCCACTGCCACGGCTCATGACGGTTGCGAAACACCTGCACGGTCTTGATGACCAGCAGGCCAGGAAAGAGGTAAGCGAAGTAGCCGAGGGCCATGAACAGGATGTCGGCGAACCAGGCTCCGGCGCGGCCAGCGGCGTTCTGCACTTGCACCACGTTGCTGGTGTGGGTCCAGCCCGGATCGTTCTGGTCGTAGGTGAGCAATGCCATCCACAGATAGAGGCAAAGCGCACCGAGGGCGATCAATGCACCTTCCTTGAGCCGGTAGTGCAATTGCTGACGCCAGACTGGTGCTTGAGCGGTGGTGGTGGAATTCTTCAAAACGCGTCTTTTCCTGCGCTTGTGGCGCGTCCAACTAACGATTGCCGGCGAAAAACTCGGCCATTCAGACCGTGTGAAAACGACTGCGCTCGGTTTAGCGGCGTTAAAAACAGGCGGAAAATGCTCATTGACTAAGTGTCAACTGCGCTTTTCCAACTGTTTTTGCCTTGCCAAACCTTCGCTCGCTACGTTTTCACGCAGTCTGCATTGTACGGATTTACCCGCTTGTTGCCACGCGCCCAGGCGTGCCTGCGGTGCGTTTTGCCGGCCTCTGCTGCTTCGGTGTAGCATAGCTGCCAACATCTTTCATGCGGCCCAATTTGAGCACGCATTCTCTTTTGTGACAAAGGCTTATGGGGTCTTTTTATGAGTGAAGTCAAGCATTCGCGCCTGATCATCCTGGGCTCCGGCCCCGCCGGCTATAGCGCTGCCGTGTATGCCGCACGAGCCAACCTCAAACCTTTGGTTATTACTGGTATTCAACCCGGCGGCCAACTGACTACCACCGTGGAAGTGGACAACTGGCCCGGTGACGTTGAAGGCCTCACAGGCCCGGCCCTCATGGAGCGCATGCAAAAGCACGCCGAGCGCTTCGATACCGAGATTGTCTACGACCACATCCACACCGCCGAGTTGCAGAGCAAGCCGTTCACCCTCAAAGGCGACAGCGGCACCTACACGTGCGATGCACTGATCATCGCCACCGGCGCCTCCGCCCAATACCTGGGGCTGCCGTCCGAAGAAGCATTCGCCGGCCAGGGCGTTTCGGCCTGCGCCACCTGCGACGGCTTCTTCTATCGCAACCAGGTTGTGGCGGTAATCGGCGGCGGCAACACGGCCGTCGAAGAAGCGCTGTACCTGTCCAATATCGCCAAGGAAGTGCACCTGGTGCACCGTCGCGACAAGCTGCGCGCCGAGAAAATCCTGCAGGACAAGCTCTTCGAAAAAGCCGCCAACGGCAATATGCGCCTGCACTGGAACCAGAACCTGGACGAAGTACTGGGCGACAACAAAGGCGTCACCGGCGTGCGCCTGCGCGACAGCCACACCGGCGAGACCTCGGAACTGCCCCTGGCCGGCGTGTTCATTGCCATCGGCCACAAACCTAACACCGACCTCTTCACTGGCCAGTTGGAAATGCGCGACGGCTACCTGCTGATCAAAGGTGGCAGTGAAGGCAACGTGACGGCCACCAACATCGAAGGCGTGTTCGCCGCTGGTGACGTAGCCGACCACGTGTACCGCCAGGCCATTACCTCGGCCGGCGCCGGTTGCATGGCCGCGCTGGATGCCGAGAAATACCTGGACCTGTAGACAACGCCTCGTTTGGCGGGCCCTGGCGGCCCGCCCTCCTCTCTTCGGCCGGGCCTGACCATGCTCACTTGGCTGCAACGCACCACCCTCGAATTCCCGCCTTTAGAGAAAGCCTTGCGCGATCCCGACGGGCTGCTGGCAGCCGGCGGCGACCTGAGCGCCGAGCGCCTGGTGGCAGCTTATCGGCACGGCTGCTTCCCCTGGTTTTCCGAAGGGCAGCCGATCTTGTGGTGGTCGCCTGACCCGCGCACGGTACTGTTCCCGGACGAAATCCATGTCTCGCGCAGCCTGGCCAAGGTTATCCGCCAAGGGCGCTACCAGGTCACGTTCGACAAGGACTTCGCGGCAGTAATTGCCGCCTGCGCCGGGCCGCGCAGCTATGCCGACGGCACCTGGATCACCGATGCCATGCAGGCCGCCTATCTGAAGCTGCATCAGCAGGGTTTTGCCCATTCGGTAGAAGTGCGCGAAAACGGCACGCTGGTCGGCGGGTTATACGGGCTGGCGATGGGGCGGCTGTTTTTTGGCGAGTCGATGTTCAGCCATGCCGACAACGCCTCCAAGGTCGGCTTCGCCACGCTGGTGGCGCATCTCAGGGCGTGGGGGTTCGTGCTGATCGACTGCCAGATGCCCACTCAGCACCTGCATAGCTTCGGCGCGCGGCCTATTCCACGCGCTGAATTTGCCGGTTTTCTGGCCCGCCACCTCAATGAACCGAGCACAGCGGACTGGGTCGCCTAGTCGAGTCCGGAACCCTGGCATACACTTAAGCCCAGGCTCTCAAGAGTGTTGACCATGACCGAGCTGGCGCGCCTTAAGTTCTATGCCACTCAACCCCATCCCTGCAGCTACCTGCCCGATGAACAAGCGACCACGCTGTTCCTCGACCCCAGTCAGCCCATGGATGTGGAGGTGTATGCCGAACTTTCGGAAATGGGTTTTCGCCGCAGCGGCGACCACCTCTACCGCCCCCACTGCCAAGGCTGCACCGCTTGTGTGCCGGCGCGCATTCCGGCGGCACTGTTCCAGCCCAATCGGCAGCAACGGCGGATACTCAAGCGCAACGAAAACCTGCAAGTGCGCGCCGTTCGGCCGAATTTCAACGAAGAGTATTACGCGCTTTACGCCCGCTACATCGAAGAGCGCCATGCCGATGGCGATATGTACCCACCCAATCGCGACCAGTTCACCACGTTCCTGGTGCGTGACCTGCCCTTCTCGCGCTTCTATGAGTTCCGCCTCGACGGCCGCCTGGTCGCCATTGCGGTGACGGACGTGCTGCCCAACGGCCTTTCGGCGGTTTACACATTCTATGATCCGGACGAAGAACGCCGCAGCCTCGGGCGCTACGCCATTCTCTGGCAAATAGCCGAAACCCGCCGTATAGGGCTGCACGCGGTGTACCTGGGCTATTGGATCAAGAGCTGCCGGAAGATGAATTACAAGACCCAATACCGGCCGATTGAGCTGTTCGTCAATCAGCGGTGGATCACCCTCACCTGAATACCTTGGCGACTGGGGCTGTTTTCGGGCACAATGCACGCCGCTTTTGCCTGGCGCCAGTTGCACCGGGCCATTCATTGGATACCGAGGGCTTTACTGCATGTCGAAAGAAGACAGCTTCGAAATGGAAGGCACTGTCGTCGACACCCTGCCTAACACCATGTTTCGCGTGGAGTTGGAAAATGGGCACGTCGTAACCGCGCACATCTCCGGAAAGATGCGCAAGAACTACATCCGCATTCTTACCGGCGACAAAGTACGTGTTGAGTTGACGCCGTACGATCTGAGCAAGGGCCGCATCACTTACCGCGCGCGCTAAGCCAGTACGAATAAAAATGCCCAGCTTCTGCTGGGCATTTTTGTTGGTGCGGCTTTAACCCGCCGAAACGGCTACGCCATTTCGGCCGTGGTTTCGAAGCCGAACGTCATCTCGCCGTCGACCACATCGATGTGCACCACACCGCCGTGCTCGGCCAGCTCGCCAAACAGAATTTCTTCTGCCAGCGGACGCTTTATCTTGTCCTGGATCAGACGCGCCATTGGGCGGGCGCCCATTTGCGTGTCGTAGCCACCGGTGGCCAGCCAATTGCGCGCCGCGTCGCTGACTTCCAGTGTGACGTGCTTGTCCTCGAGTTGCGCTTGCAACTCAGTGAGGAACTTGTCGACCACACTTTTGATCACTTCGTGGCTCAGGCGACCGAACTGGATAATGGTATCCAGGCGGTTTCTGAACTCTGGCGTGAAGCTCTTCTTGATCACTTCCATGGCGTCGGTGGAGTGGTCCTGATGGGTAAACCCGATCGAGGCCCGCGCTGCCGTTTCGGCACCGGCGTTGGTGGTCATGATCAGAATAACGTTGCGGAAGTCCGCCTTGCGGCCGTTGTTATCGGTCAGGGTGCCGTGGTCCATCACCTGCAGCAGCAGGTTGAAGACTTCCGGGTGAGCCTTCTCGATTTCGTCGAGCAGCAAGACGCAGTGCGGCATCTTGGTGATCGCTTCGGTGAGCAGACCGCCCTGATCGAACCCAACATAGCCTGGAGGCGCACCAATCAAGCGGGAAACGGTGTGGCGCTCCATGTACTCGGACATGTCGAAGCGCACCAGCTCGATACCCATGGCCTTGGCCAACTGCCGCGCCGCCTCGGTTTTACCCACACCGGTAGGCCCGGCGAACAGGAAGGAACCGACCGGTTTGTCCGGCGACTTGAGACCGGCACGCGAAAGCTTGATGGCAGTTGCCAGCGAATCGATGGCCGCGTCCTGGCCGAATACGGTCAGCTTCAGGTCACGCTCAAGGTTACGCAGCAGCTCTTTGTCGGAGCTGGTGACATGTTTCGGGGGAATGCGCGCAATTTTCGCGACGATATCTTCGACATGCTCCACCTCGATACGGGCCACGCGCTTTTCGACCGGCTGCAGGCGCTGGTAGGCCCCTGCCTCGTCGATAACGTCGATAGCCTTGTCGGGCATATGGCGGTCGTTGATATAGCGCGAGGCGAGCTCTGCGGCAGCGCGCAGCGACTCATCGCTGTACTCCAGACCGTGGTGCTGCTCGAAACGGCCTTTGAGGCCACGCAGAATACCGATGGTGTCTTCCACCGAGGGCTCGGTCACATCCACCTTCTGGAAGCGACGGGCCAGCGCACGGTCTTTTTCGAAGATGCCGCGGAATTCCTGGAAGGTGGTGGAACCAATGCAGCGAATCTCGCCGGATGACAGCATGGGCTTGAGCAGATTCGACGCATCCATTACGCCACCAGAGGCAGCGCCGGCACCGATAATGGTGTGAATTTCATCGATAAACAGAATGGCGTGCGGGCGTTTGCGCAGCTCGTTGAGCAACGCTTTCAGGCGCTTCTCGAAGTCACCGCGGTATTTGGTGCCGGCCAGCAAGGCGCCGAGATCCAGCGAATAGACCACGCTGTCTGCCAGTAGATCCGGAACCTGACCGTCCACGATGCGCTTGGCCAGGCCTTCGGCGATGGCCGTTTTACCCACCCCCGCCTCGCCCACCAGCAACGGGTTGTTTTTGCGGCGACGGGCGAGAATCTGCGCGACGCGCTCGACTTCACCCTCGCGCCCCACCAACGGATCGATACGACCCAGACGCGCAGCCTCGTTGAGATTGCTGGCATAGGCGTCCAGCGGATTGCTCGACGAGGAGGATTCACCGCCCTCTTCGTCCTGCATTTCCTGATCGTTGTCGGTGTGATCGGCGTGGCCGGGAACCTTGGAAATACCGTGGGCGATGAAGTTGACCACATCGATACGCGCGACACTTTGTTGCTTGAGCAGGAAGACCGCCTGACTTTCCTGTTCACTGAAAATGGCCACCAGC
The DNA here is from genome assembly GCF_027922365.1 of Pseudomonas turukhanskensis. Lineage (GTDB taxonomy): Bacteria > Pseudomonadota > Gammaproteobacteria > Pseudomonadales > Pseudomonadaceae > Aquipseudomonas > Aquipseudomonas turukhanskensis. Next base: position 82,026 of record NZ_BSFN01000007.1, on the reverse strand, counting down.
ACGTTCGCACCGGTCACTTCACGCTTGCCCGAACTCTGCACGTGGAATACCGCGCGCTGCAGCACACGCTGAAAGCCCAGGGTTGGCTGGGTTTCGCGCTCTTCATCGTGCTGAGGGATCAGGGGCGTAGTGGAGTCGATAAACTCCTGCAAATCATTGCGCAGCTTGTCCAGATTCGCTCCGCAGGCACGCAGGACCGAGGCGGCAGCCTCGTTATCCAATAGGGCCAACAAGAGGTGCTCAACCGTCATGAACTCATGACGCTTGGTGCGGGCCTCCTTGAAGGCCAGATTGAGGGTGACTTCGAGCTCTCGATTCAACATAGCTTCACCTCATAACCAAGCAGTCGCAATTAACCGTCTTTCTCTATCTCACAGAGTAGCGGGTGTTGGCTTTCTCTCGCGTATTGGTTGACCTGCATTGCCTTGGTCTCTGCAACATCGCGGGTGAACACGCCGCACACTGCCCGTCCCTCTGTATGAACGGTCAGCATGATTTTGGTTGCCACTTCTCTGTTCAAACTGAAGAACACTTCAAGAATTTCGACAACAAAATCCATCGGGGTGTAATCGTCGTTGAACAAAACCACTTTATACATCGGTGGTGCCTGCAACGCGGGCTTGGCTTCCTGAACGGCCAAGCCGGAGGCGTCATCCTCATGCGGCTCGGGATGGTCCTGATTGAATGTTAGTCGAATCTGGCTACTTACACGCATGTGGGATGAAAGGTTCGTAATTGTGGGAGTGGGACGACAGACAAGATTTTGACCGACTTCGCAGACGGTCGTGCGGTCGCCTTGACTATCAGTAAATCAGTGTTACAAACAGAGAATACCCAATCGAGGGTATCAGGGTCTGCGCGCTTACCAAAGCGGTGCTTGCCGCGCGGAGTCGTAACGGATAATACCCCAGTGGTGGGTGTATTTGCAGAGGGATATCAGCATGCTTAGCGGTAAGGTCAAGTGGTTCAACAACGCCAAGGGCTATGGGTTTATCCTGGCTGACGGCCGAGATGAGGACCTGTTCGCCCACTACTCGGCTATCCAGATGGACGGTTACAAAACCCTCAAAGCAGGCCAGCCGGTCAGCTTCGATATTATTCAAGGCCCCAAAGGTCTGCACGCGGTAAACATCAGCTCGATCACCCAGACAGCCGACGCCCCTCCCGTGGCGGTTACTCAGCCACAGGCAGTTACCTCTGATGCGTGATTTTTAGCCGTTCGGGCTAGAATGAATGCGCATAAAAAAGGCCGGTCATTAGACCGGCCTTTTTTTATCGCTACGCGATGATCACATGTGCTTGATCATGGCGTCGCCGAACGCGGAAGACGACAGCAGTGTTGCACCTTCCATCAAACGCTCGAAGTCGTAGGTAACGGTTTTAGCCGAGATGGCACCGTTGACGCCGTCGATGATCAGATCGGCCGCTTCAGTCCAGCCCATGTGACGCAGCATCATTTCGGCGGAGAGAATCAGCGAACCTGGGTTCACCTGATCTTTACCAGCGTACTTAGGCGCTGTGCCGTGGGTAGCTTCGAACATGGCGATGTTGTCGGACAGGTTGGCGCCCGGAGCAATACCGATACCGCCCACTTCGGCCGCCAGGGCGTCGGAGAGGTAATCACCGTTCAGGTTCAGGGTAGCGATGACATCGTACTCGGCCGGGCGCAGCAGGATCTGCTGGAGCATGGCGTCGGCGATGGCGTCTTTAACTACAACCTTCTTGCCAGTGTTCGGGTTGGTGAATTGCATCCAAGGGCCGCCATCGAGCAGCTCGGCACCGAATTCGTTTTTGGCGACTTCGTAGCCCCAATCTTTGAAGGCACCTTCAGTGAACTTCATGATGTTGCCTTTGTGCACGATGGTCAGCGAGTCGCGGTTGTTATCGACCACGTATTGCAGTGCTTTACGCACCAGACGCTGAGTACCTTGCTTGGACACCGGCTTGACGCCGATACCGCAGTCCTGGTCGAAACGGATTTTGGTAACACCCATTTCTTCTTTCAGGAACTTGATGACTTTTTCAGCTTCCGGCGAGCCGGCTTTCCACTCGATACCGGCATAAATGTCTTCCGAGTTTTCACGGAAGATAGTCATGTCGACGTCTTGAGGCTTTTTAACCGGGCTAGGTACACCGGTGAACCAACGCACTGGGCGCAGGCAAACGTACAGATCGAGCTCCTGACGCAGGGCCACGTTCAGGGAACGAATGCCGCCGCCAACCGGAGTGGTCAAAGGACCTTTGATCGATACAACGTAATCACGTACGGCTTCCAGGGTTTCTTTCGGCAACCAGGTGTCCTGGTCGTAAACCTGAGTAGCTTTCTCGCCAGCGTAAACTTCCATCCAGGAGATCTTGCGCTCGCCGCCGTAGGCTTTGTTTACGGCAGCATCAACGACTTTGATCATCACTGGGCTGATATCTACCCCAATACCATCACCCTCGATAAAAGGGATGATTGGGTTGTTCGGTACATTCAGGGACATATCGGCATTGACGGTGATTTTGTCACCGGTTGCTGGCACCTGGATCTTTTGGTATCCCATGCTGGACTCCGTTGCTTTCGTGGTCTGACATCCCGTCGCGCGGTTGGCGCGGCGATATGGAACTTGAATTGGTCTCGGAAAGGCGGGCCATTCTTGTAGTATTTCTACAGAAAGTCACGCACTTTTCTCTTATTTATAGGACTAAACACCCGCTGCAGGCCGCATGAATACGGCATCAAGCCTATCTCTGTAGTCAAACTACATGCTCACTACATTTGGCGACGCATAGCGGCGCTTTTCAGCCTAGCAGCTTGACCCGATATTGCCTTTTTTGGCGCCGGCCTGACCACCTTACCGCGCGCTGATCGCACAGGAGTTACACATGCGCTTTACCCCTCACGTCACCGTGGCCACCATCGTAGAAGAACAAGGCCGCTTCTTGCTCGTGGAAGAAACCGCCGACGGGCGCGCTGTATTTAATCAGCCTGCCGGCCACTTGGAAGCCGACGAAAGTCTCATGCAGGCCGCTATTCGGGAAACGCTGGAAGAAACTGGCTGGGACGTAGAGCTGACGGCCGTCACCGGCATCTACCTTTATACCGCCCCGAGCAACGGGGTGACCTACCAGCGCGTGTGCTTTGCCGCCAAGGCCTTGCAGCAACGCGACAACTATCAGCTGGACGACGGCATCATCGGCCCGCAATGGCTCACGCGCGAAGAACTGGTCGCGCAGCCCGAACGCTGGCGTAGCGAGCTGGTCGTGCGCTGCATCGATGACTATCTCGGCGGCGAACGCTTCCCCCTTGCACTGCTGCGTGACTAGCGCCGATCACCGTTTAACCGGTCGGCCTGATAGAATCGCGTTTTTCCGAAAAGCCCTGCATCCGAATCCCTATGCGTGACAATTCCTCTACCCGCGTGATCGTCGGCATGTCCGGCGGTGTCGACTCCTCCGTTTCTGCCGTTCTGCTCCTGGAGCAGGGTTACCAGGTGGAAGGCTTGTTCATGAAGAACTGGGAGGAAGACGACGGCACCGAATACTGCACCGCCATGGATGACATGGCTGACGCGCAGGCGGTCTGCGACAAGATCGGCATCAAGCTGCACACCGCCAACTTCGCCGCCGAGTACTGGGACAACGTGTTCGAGCACTTCCTGGCTGAATATAAAGCCGGCCGCACGCCGAATCCGGACATCCTCTGCAACCGTGAAATCAAGTTCAAAGCCTTCCTTGATTACGCGTTGATGCTTGGTGCCGACCTGATCGCCACCGGCCACTACGTGCGCCGCCGCGATATCGACGGCCGCACCGAACTGCTCAAGGGCCTGGACCCGAACAAGGACCAGAGCTACTTCCTGCACGCCGTTGGTGGCGAACAACTGGCCAAAACCCTGTTCCCGGTCGGCGAATTGGAAAAGCCGCAAGTGCGCGCCATTGCCGAAAAGCACGAGTTGGCAACGGCGAAGAAGAAAGACTCCACCGGCATCTGCTTTATTGGTGAGCGCCGCTTCAGCGACTTCCTCAAGCAGTACCTTCCCGCCCAGCCCGGCAATATCGAGACCACCGAAGGTGAAGTGATCGGCCGCCACCACGGCCTGATGTACCACACCATTGGCCAGCGCCAGGGGCTGGGTATCGGGGGTTTGAAAGATGCCGGCGAAGAGCCGTGGTACGTGCTGATCAAAGACCTCGAGCGCAATGTGCTGGTAGTCGGCCAGGGCAACGAACACCCGTGGCTGTTTTCGAGCGCCCTGCTCTGCTCGGAAATCTATTGGGTCAATCCGATCGACCTCAGCACCCCGCGCCAACTGACCGCCAAGGTCCGTTACCGCCAGGGCGACCAGGCCTGCACCCTGGAAAAAACCGCCACCGGTTATCGCGCCATCTTCGCCATGCCACAGCGCGCGGTGACGCCGGGCCAGTCCGTGGTGTTCTACGACGGCGAAATCTGCCTGGGCGGCGGTGTAATAGAAGTAGCAGAACCCTGGAGCAGTAAGGAAAAGCGCGCATGACGCCCACTCAGGAACAACTGATTGCCCTCGGCGGTGTGTTTGAGGCGGCGTTTTTGGTGGACCAGGTAGCGCGTACCGGGCAAATCAGCGAAGGCGCACTGGGCTGCATGCTTGGCAGCCTGATGGTGCGCGACCCGCAAACCACGCTGGATGTGTACGGCGGCGACGATATCAATCTGCGCAACGGCTACCGCGCCCTGCTCAGCGCACTGGAACGCGACCCCAACACCCTGCAACGCGAGCCATTGCGTTACGCCCTCGCCCTGCTGGGCCTGGAGCGCAAGCTGGCCAAGCGCGAGGACATGCTCGAAACCATCGGCAAGCGTCTCGACCAGATTCAGCAACAGGTGCAGCACTTCGGCCTGGTGCACGAAAACGTGATCGCTGCCAGCGGCGGCCTGTATCAGGACACCCTGAGCACCTTCCGCCAACGCATTCAGGTGCATGGCGACATGCGCAATCTGCAGCAGCCAAGCAATGCGGCAAAAATTCGTGCGTTACTGCTGGCCGGCATCCGCTCAGCGCGCCTCTGGCGTCAGTTGGGAGGCCATCGCTGGCAGCTGGTACTCAACCGCCGTAAGTTGCTTAAAGACCTCTACCCACTGGTTCGCGGCTAGCAGCTCGCTGGCAAACCGAAAACTCGCCGACAAGCCCGCGCGTCGCTGATCGTTGCAGCGCGGGCCAGGCGAGTCTTTTCTATGTATAATTCGCGCCCCTTTTCGTCGCCCGACTGTCCGAGAACGCCCCATGCAGCTCTCCTCGCTCACCGCGGTATCCCCCGTTGATGGCCGTTACGCCAGCAAAACCAGCGCTCTGCGCCCAATCTTCAGCGAATACGGCCTGGTCCGTTTCCGCGTCATGGTCGAGGTTCGCTGGTTGCAGCGCCTGGCCGCCCACACCGGCATCCCGGAAGTTGCACCCTTCTCGGTAGAAGCCAACGCCCTGCTCAACACCCTGGCCGAAGACTTCCAGATTGAACACGCCGAACGTGTGAAAGAAATCGAGCGCACCACCAACCACGACGTCAAAGCCGTGGAATACCTGCTCAAGGAACAAGCCGCCAAGCTGCCTGAACTGGCCGCCGTCAGCGAGTTCATCCACTTCGCCTGCACCAGTGAGGACATCAACAACCTGTCCCACGCTCTGATGCTGCGCGAAGGCCGCGACACCGTGCTGCTGCCGCTGATGCAGCAACTGGCCGACGCCATTCGCGAACTGGCCCACCGTTTTGCCGACGTGCCGATGCTCTCGCGCACCCATGGCCAACCGGCTTCGCCTACCACCCTGGGCAAAGAGCTGGCCAACGTGGTTTACCGCCTGGAGCGCCAGATCGCTCAGGTCGCAGCCGTGCCGCTGTTGGGTAAAATCAACGGCGCGGTGGGCAACTACAACGCCCACCTGTCGGCCTACCCGGATGTCGACTGGGAAGCCAACGCCAAGCAATTCATCGAAGGCGAACTGGGCTTGAGCTTCAACCCCTACACCACCCAGATTGAGCCGCACGACTATATTGCCGAGCTATTCGACGCCGTGGCGCGGTTCAACACCATCCTGATCGACTTCGATCGCGATATCTGGGGCTATATTTCGCTCGGCTACTTCAAGCAGCGCACCATCGCTGGCGAAATCGGCTCGTCGACCATGCCGCACAAGGTCAACCCAATCGACTTCGAAAACTCCGAAGGCAACCTGGGTATCGCCAACGCTCTGCTGCAGCACCTGGCCAGCAAACTGCCGATTTCCCGCTGGCAGCGCGACCTGACCGACTCCACCGTACTGCGCAACCTCGGCGTCGGCTTCGCCCACAGCGTGATCGCGTACGAAGCCACCTTGAAGGGCATCAGCAAGCTGGAGCTCAACGAACAGCGCATTGCTGCCGACCTCGACGCCTGCTGGGAAGTGTTGGCCGAGCCGGTGCAAACCGTCATGCGCCGCTACGGCGTAGAGAACGCTTACGAGAAGCTCAAGGAGCTGACCCGCGGCAAAGGCATCAGCAGCGAAGCACTGCAGACTTTTATCGATGGGCTGGATATCCCAGGCGAGGCCAAAGTGCAGTTGCGCGCCCTGACCCCGGCTGGCTACGCGGGCAACGCCGCCGCCCAGGCCAAGCGCATCTGATCGCTACCGCCCTGCGCACGCCCGGCAGTGCCGGGCGTTTTTATTTATGGGCTTAGAACAATTTCAAGGGCTTAGCTATGAATCCTGATATTCCGCTTCAGATGCTCGGTGGTATTACCGCTCGCGAATTCCTGCGCGACTACTGGCAGAAGAAACCCTTGCTGGTGCGCCAAGCCATCAGCGACTTTGAAAGCCCCATCTCCCCCGACGAACTCGCCGGCCTGGCGCTGGAAGAAGAAGTCGAGTCGCGCCTGATCCTTGAGCACGGCGAGCGGCCATGGGAGCTGCGTCGCGGCCCGTTCGCAGAGGACGCTTTCGCCGACCTGCCCGAGCGCGACTGGACCCTGCTGGTACAAGCCGTCGACCAATTCGTACCGGAAGTCGCCGAGCTACTGCAGAACTTCCGCTTTCTGCCCAGCTGGCGCATCGACGACGTGATGATCAGCTTTGCCACCCCAGGTGGCGGCGTGGGCCCGCACTTCGATAACTACGACGTTTTTCTTCTCCAGGGCCAGGGACGCCGGCGCTGGAAAATCGGCCAGATGTGCGACTCAGACAGCCCCATGCTCGAGCATGCGGACCTGCGCATTCTGGCCAACTTTGAACAGACCGACGAATGGGTGTTGGAGCCCGGCGACATGCTCTATCTGCCGCCACGTTTGGCTCACTATGGCACCGCCGAGGATGATTGCATGACTTATTCCGTGGGTTTCCGCGCCCCTAGCGCCGCAGAAGTTCTGACCCATTTCACAGACTTCCTCAGCCAATTTCTGCCGGACGAAGAACGCTACAGCGACGCCGGCACCCAGCCGGCCAGCGACCCGCACCAGATCCAGCGTGATTCGCTGGACCGCCTCAAGGCGCTGCTCAACGAGCACATGGGCGATGAACGCTTGCTGATGACCTGGTTCGGCCAGTTCATGACCGAGCCCAAATACCCGGAGTTGGTAGCCGGCACCGAGCTGAGCGAAGACGAGTTGCTCGACCAGATCGAGAACGGCGCCATGCTGGTTCGCAACCCAAGCGCCCGCTTGGCCTGGTCCGAAGTCGGCGAAGACCTGGTGCTGTTCGCCAGCGGCCAGAGCCGCCTGCTGTCGGCCAGCCTACGCGAGCTGCTGAAGCTGATCTGCTCGGCCGATGTGCTGCACATGGAAAACCTCGGCCAATGGCTGGCCGATGACGAAGGGCGTAACCTCGTCTTGGAACTGGTCAAACAAGGAAGTCTGGAGTTTGCAGATGAGTAGCAACGTGCAAGTGCGGGTCGCCAGTTGGCAAAAAGACAACGCTGACCTGCGCCGAATCCGCGAGACCGTATTCATTGCCGAGCAGGCGGTACCGCCTGAGCTGGAATGGGATGCCGAAGATGTCGAAGCGGTGCACTTTTTGGCAGTCGATGGCGATTACGCTATCGGCACCGCCCGCCTGCTGCCCGACGGCCATATCGGTCGAGTGTCGGTACTCAAGGATTGGCGCGGGCTGAAAGTCGGCGAAGCATTGATGACCGCGGTTATCAACGAAGCCGAACGCCGCGGGCTCAAAGAGCAAATGCTCAGTGCCCAGGTTCACGCCACGGCCTTCTACGAGCGTCTAGGCTTTACCGTTGTCAGTGGCGAGTTTCTCGACGCCGGCATCCCCCACGTAGAGATGAAACGCACCAGTAAGTGAGGTCAGGATGATCGACAACGACGAACCGCAATCAGCCACCACGGAAGGTGCCGCGGACACTTCACCCACCGAACTGCCCGCCATCGAGTTTGTCTCGCCGGGCAGTTTTTCCGTGCACAACCCACCGCCGCTCCAAGCCCAACCGGAGCGCCGCGAACCCGCGCCCTTCCACCTAGGCGGCGAACGCCACCTCCAGCACTTCACGCAGCCCGAGCAGGCTCAGGCCCACGCCCTCGCGCTAATGCAGCAGGCGCAACGAAGCCTGTGCATCTATACCCCCGACCTCGAACGCTGGCTGTACAACCACAGCAGCGTGCAAGAGGCGTGCACCCAATTTCTGCTGGCCAACCCGAAAAACCGCCTGCGCATCTTGCTGAACGATTCCACCAGCGCCGTGAAGGATGGCCATCGCCTGCTGCAATTGTCGCGACGACTGTCCAGCAGCCTGCAAATCCGCAAGCTCAACCCCAGCTATACCTACGAAGACACGGCTTACCTGCTGGCCGATACTAACGGCTTGCTGCTGCGACCCAAGCTGGAACAGATCGTCGGCTACGCACTGTATAACGACCCGGGCCAAGTACGGGTTCTGCAAAACAAATTCGATCAGGCCTGGGACGTCAGCGTCACCGACCTGGATTTACGGAGTCTTCTGGTATGACCTTGCGCGCCCTGCTTGCCATCTTTTGTTTGAGCATCAGCTTACCCGTGCTGGCGGCGACCGAAGTGATGCCACTGAACTACCGCACCGCCGACGACGTATTGCCGGTGGTGCAATCGGTACTGGGCAACGAAGGCCGGGCCAGCAACTATGGCAACCAACTGATCGTCAATGCGCCGCCGGCAAAATTGCAGGAAGTGCGCGACCTGCTCAAGCAGATCGACAAGCAACCCAAACGCCTGCTGATCAGCGTCGAGACCACCGACAGCAACCATATGAACGACCAGGGTTACTCGGTAAACAGCACAATCAGCGCCGGCAATGCCGAGGTGCAAACGGGGCGTGGTGAAGTCAATGGTCGTGATCAGGTGCGCATCATCAATCGCAGCACCCAAAGCCGCAACGGCGGCACCCAGCAGGTACAAACCAACGAAGGCTATCCCGCACTGATTCAGGTGGGTCAGAGCGTGCCGCTGACCAATACCAGCGTCGACAGCTATGGGCGACCTTACAACAACACCGAGTACCGCAATGTAATGCGCGGCTTTTATGTCACCGCCAGCCTCACCGGCGACCTGGTGCACGTCAGCATCAGCAACAACAACGACCGCCTGAGCCAAACCCAGCAAGGCGCGATCAACATTCAAAACACCGACACCAAGGTCACCGGACGCCTCGGCGAATGGATCACCATCGGTGGCGTGAATGAGAACGCCCAGTCCGACCAGAGCGGCTTTGTGCAGCGCCGCTCCACCCAAGGCCGCGACGACATGACGCTGCGCCTCAAGGTCGATGCCCTGGACTGACTACAGGGCGAATTAGTGACCATCCGGTCGCACGTCGAACAATATGTAGTAGTAAGAAAAAAGCACTACAAAACGTTTGACGAAGTGCCTGCGCAGAGGCATGATGGCCCCGCTCCCGCTAATCAGAGGCCTTTACACAGGTCTCCGGATCGCAACCTGCTTACCGTAGATTCGATTCGTGTTTTACCGCTCAAAAGGCAGTTCGACGAGATTGCGACTGGAACGAAGTTGTCCTGAGGGACGGGGAAGCGTTTAACGTAACAGCCAGATTGGCAGCTTCAGCCTACGACGACACCCATCGGTTTCCACGAACCAGCAAGTGCCAATGCAGCTGACGCCATCGACCTGTACGCCCCCTCTGCCCCCTCCTCAGCTTCAATCCCGTCTCAGTCGATATCTCGTTGCCCTGCAGTACACCGCCCGCTGCAAGACCGCTTTGCTTGTCCGGTTTTGAAAAGGGAAGTGTCGTGCTCAACCAATCATCAACTTTGAAGGATTGACCATGTCTGCTTATCAAAATGACATCAAAGCCGTAGCCGCTTTGAAAGAAACCGCCGGCAATAGCTGGAGTGCGATCAACCCAGAGTCCGTCGCTCGTATGCGCGCTCAGAACCGCTTCAAAACCGGTCTGGATATCGCCAAGTACACCGCCGCTATCATGCGCAAAGACATGGCCGAGTACGACGCTAACTCCTCCGTCTACACCCAGTCCCTGGGCTGCTGGCACGGCTTCATCGGTCAGCAGAAGCTGATCTCGATCAAAAAGCACCTGAAGACTACCGACAAGCGCTACCTGTACCTTTCCGGCTGGATGGTTGCTGCCCTGCGTTCGGACTTCGGCCCGCTGCCAGACCAATCCATGCACGAGAAGACCGCCGTTTCCGGTCTGATCGAAGAGCTGTACACCTTCCTGCGCCAGGCTGACGCCCGTGAGCTGGACCTGCTGTTCACCGCCCTGGACGCCGCCCGCGCTTCCGGCGACAAAGTCAAAGCAGACGAAATCCAGGCTCAAATCGACGGCTACGAAACCCACGTAGTACCGATCATTGCCGACATCGACGCTGGTTTCGGTAACCCGGAAGCCACCTACCTGCTGGCCAAGAAAATGATCGAAGCGGGTGCTTGCTGCATCCAGATCGAAAACCAGGTTTCTGACGAGAAGCAGTGCGGCCACCAAGACGGCAAAGTGACCGTTCCGCACGAAGACTTCCTGGCCAAGATCAACGCAGTTCGCTACGCATTCCTGGAACTGGGCGTGGACGACGGCGTGATCGTTGCCCGTACCGACTCCCTGGGTGCCGGCCTGACCAAACAAATCGCGGTAACCAAAGAAGCAGGCGACCTGGGCGACCAGTACAACTCCTTCCTGGACTGCGAAGAAGTTTCGGCTTCCGAGCTGAACAACGGTGACGTGGTTCTGAACCGTGGCGGCAAACTGCTGCGTCCTAAGCGCCTGCCTTCCAACCTGTTCCAGTTCCGCGCTGGCACCGGCGAAGCTCGCTGCATCCTGGACTGCATTACCTCGCTGCAGAACGGCGCTGACCTGCTGTGGATCGAAACCGAGAAGCCACACGTTGGCCAGATCGCTGCCATGGTTAACGAGATCCGCAAGGTAATCCCGAACGCCAAGCTGGTTTACAACAACAGCCCGTCCTTCAACTGGACCCTGAACTTCCGTCAGCAAGTGTTCGATGCATTCGTTGCCGAAGGCAAAGACGTTTCCGCTTACGACCGCGCCAAGCTGATGAGCGTCGACTACGACGAAACCGAGCTGGCTCAGGTTGCCGACGAGAAGATCCGTACCTTCCAACGCGACGGCTCGCAACAGGCTGGTATCTTCCACCACCTGATCACCCTGCCGACCTACCACACTGCTGCGCTGTCCACCGACAACCTGGCAAAAGGCTACTTCGCCGACCAAGGCATGCTGGCCTACGTGAAAGGCGTTCAGCGTCAGGAACTGCGTCAGGGTATCGCCTGCGTCAAGCACCAGAACATGGCTGGCTCCGACATCGGCGACAACCATAAAGAGTACTTCGCTGGCGAAGCCGCTCTGAAAGCAAGCGGTAAAGACAACACCATGAACCAATTCCATTGATTCACGGAATTGACTCCTGAGCCTCGGCTCAAGGTGTGAAGAAAAAGGCGAACTTCGGTTCGCCTTTTTTATGCCTGATGAAAATATCCAGCACGTGACTTTCTCTTTGTAGGAGCCAGCTTGCTGGCGAAGCGCTCCGCTTTTAGGGTTCGCGAGCAAGCTCGCTCCTACACTGGCGCGTGTCCCGTCGTAGGTTGGGTTGAGCCGCAGGCGACGCCGAACATAGGCTCCCCCCTCATCAGGAGCCCCGTATGCCCACCAACCGCCTCAACCGCGCCGTCACCCTCATCAGCAAGCTGCCGCACGCCCTGCGCACTCCTGCCCTCTCCCTGCTTTTCGGCTCTCAGGTGAAATTCGCCAGTACCGCCAAGGTGCGCGTGCACTCACTCACGTTCGACCGCGCCGTGTTGAGCCTCGCCAACCGCCGCCCGGTGCAAAACCACATCAACGGCGTACATGCTGCGGCAATGGTATTACTGGCCGAATCCGCGACCGGCTTTCTGGTGGGCATGAATGTGCCGGACGACAAACTGCCGCTGATCAAAAGCCTGAAGGTGGATTATCTGAAGCGCGCCACTGGCGCATTGCAGGCAACCGCCGTGCTAACCGCGCAACAGATTGAAGCCATTGGCACGCACGAAAAAGGCGAAGTCGTAGTAAGCGTAACGGTGACTGACGAGGCTGGAATCGAGCCGATTCGTTGCGAAATGCTGTGGGCCTGGGTGAGTAAAAAGCGTTGATCCACCACAACCGTAACATCGCTGCTTACTTCCCCCACGGGCTTCGCTCGCATCTATGCAAACAGCAACTATCCTGTTTGAGCAGTCAGACGTGAATGCAAACCCTCTAAATAACAATGAATATCATCTAGAGCACACTTTGCAGTCATAAACAACAAAATCGCGGATATACGACTAAGGACTTAGAAAGCGCCATAACCCCGTCGCACGGGGCTTTGCGCGATTTGCAGCGCTAACATGTTGGCCCGTAAGTTAATTTTTTATAAGGAAAAATTTACTTACTAAGCCAGACACGCATAAAATTACGAAAATTAGATTGCTGGCTAAGCATTGAGAACCAGCAACTTTCACTTTCCATGATTTCGCCGATGCTTGTCTAAGGAGTACCGGCATGCCTGTTGAAGCCGTCGTGACCATGTCCCACAACTGGGGCTTTGCCATCTTCCTGTTGGGTGTTGTTGGCCTGTGTGCCTTCATGCTCGGTGTATCCAGCCTGCTCGGTAGCAAGGCCTGGGGTCGCAGCAAAAACGAACCATTCGAATCCGGCATGCTGCCCACCGGCAACGCGCGCCTGCGCCTGTCGGCAAAATTCTATCTGGTCGCGATGCTTTTCGTGATCTTCGACGTTGAAGCCCTCTTTCTCTTCGCCTGGTCGGTGTCTGTTCGCGAAAGCGGATGGGCCGGCTTTATTGAAGCTACAGTTTTTATAGCAATTCTGTTGGCAGGTCTTGTCTACCTATGGCGCATCGGTGCTCTTGATTGGGCTCCCGAAGGTCGTCGCAAGCGGCAGGCGAAGCTAAAACAATGAGGCTTTGGCGATGCAATACAAACTCACCAGGATCGACCCGGATGCGCCGAATGAGCAGTATCCGATCGGCGAACGGGAGACCGTTTCCGATCCTCTAGAGGATCAAGTCCACAAAAACATCTACATGGGCAAATTGCAGGACGTACTGACCGGTGCGGTCAACTGGGGGCGTAAGAACTCCCTGTGGCCGTACAACTTCGGTCTCTCTTGCTGCTACGTGGAGATGACGACTGCCTTTACCGCTCCCCATGACATCGCCCGGTTTGGTGCCGAAGTAATTCGTGCATCACCCCGTCAGGCCGACTTCATGGTGGTCGCAGGTACCTGTTTTGTAAAAATGGCTCCGGTCATTCAGCGCTTGTACGAGCAAATGCTCGAGCCCAAGTGGGTTATCTCCATGGGCGCCTGCGCGAATTCCGGCGGCATGTACGATATTTACTCTGTCGTTCAGGGGGTGGACAAATTCCTGCCCGTGGACGTTTACGTGCCCGGCTGCCCTCCGCGCCCAGAAGCATTCCTGCAGGCATTGATGCTGTTGCAGGAATCGATTGGCCAGGAGCGTCGCCCTCTTTCCTGGGTCGTCGGCGAACAAGGCGTGTACCGCGCCGATATGCCGTCGCAAAAGGAACAGCGCCGTGAACAGCGTATTCAGGTAACCAACCTGCGCAGCCCCGACGAAGTGTGATCTAGCTTTTTCTTACCCAGAAAGCCCGCCGGATTCACCCTTTACGTTGACTGATAGCGACCGAGACCATGACTGCAGACACCGCTCTGTACATCCCGCCTTACAAGGCAGACGACCAAGACGTCGTCAACGAACTGAACACGCGCTTCGGCGCCGATGCGTTTACCGCGCAGCAAACCCGCACCGGCATGCCGGTGCTGTGGGTGGCCCGTGAACGCCTGATCGAGGTACTGACCTTCCTGCGTCAGTTGCCCAAACCCTACGTGATGCTCTACGACCTGCACGGCGTCGACGAGCGCCTGCGCACCCAGCGCCGCGGGCTGCCGGGCGCCGACTTCACGGTGTTCTACCACCTGATGTCGATCGAGCGTAACAGTGACGTGATGATCAAGGTCGCCTTGTCCGAGCGCGACCTCAACTTGCCGACCGTCACCAATATCTGGCCCAACGCCAACTGGTACGAGCGCGAAGTCTGGGACATGTACGGCATCACCTTTGCCGGCCACCCGCACCTCACCCGCATCATGATGCCGCCGACCTGGCAGGGTCACCCGCTGCGCAAGGACTACCCGGCACGCGCCACCGAGTTCGACCCGTTCAGCCTCTCGGTTGCCAAGCAGAACCTGGAAGAAGAAGCCGCCCGCTTCAACCCGGAAGACTGGGGCATGAAGCGCGGCAACGAGAACGAGGACTACATGTTCCTCAACCTCGGCCCCAACCACCCTTCGGCCCACGGTGCCTTCCGCATCGTGCTGCAGCTGGACGGTGAAGAAATCGTCGATTGCGTGCCGGAAGTCGGTTACCACCACCGTGGCGCCGAGAAGATGGCCGAGCGTCAGTCCTGGCACAGCTTCATTCCGTACACCGACCGTATCGACTACCTCGGCGGCGTGATGAACAACCTGCCGTACGTGCTTTCGGTCGAGAAGCTGGCCGGAATCAAGGTGCCGGAAAAGGTCGACGTTATCCGCATCATGATGGCCGAGTTCTTCCGCATCACCAGCCACCTGCTGTTCCTGGGTACCTACATTCAAGACGTCGGCGCCATGACGCCGGTGTTCTTCACCTTTACCGACCGCCAGCGCGCGTACACCGTGATCGAAGCCATCACCGGTTTCCGCCTGCACCCGGCTTGGTACCGCATCGGTGGTGTGGCACACGACCTGCCGCGCGGTTGGGAAAAACTGGTGAAAGACTTCGTTGAATGGCTGCCAAAACGCCTCGACGAATACGAAAAAGCCGCCCTGAAAAACAGCATTCTGCGTGGCCGTACCATTGGCGTTGCCCAGTACAACACCAAGGAAGCCCTGGAATGGGGTATTACCGGTGCCGGCCTGCGCTCCACCGGCCTGGACTTCGACCTGCGTAAAGCACGCCCTTATTCGGGCTACGAAAACTTCGAATTCGAAGTGCCGCTGGCCGTCAATGGCGACGCCTACGACCGCTGCATCGTGCGCGTGGAAGAAATGCGCCAGAGCATCAAGATCATCGACCAGTGCCTGCGCAACATGCCGGAAGGCCCGTACAAGGCGGACCACCCGCTGACCACGCCGCCGCCCAAAGAGCGCACCCTGCAGCACATCGAGACCTTGATCACGCACTTCCTGCAAGTGTCGTGGGGCCCGGTCATGCCGGCCAACGAGAGCTTCCAGATGATCGAAGCGACCAAGGGCATCAACAGTTATTACCTGACGAGCGATGGCGGCACCATGAGCTACCGCACCCGTATTCGTACGCCGAGCTTCCCGCACCTGCAGCAGATCCCCTCGGTGATCCGCGGCAGCATGGTCGCGGACCTTATCGCGTACCTGGGCAGTATCGACTTCGTTATGGCTGACGTGGACCGCTAACTATGACTACCACGCTGATTCAAACCGACCGTTTCACCCTCAGCGATGCCGAGCGTTCGGCCATCGAGCATGAGTTGCACCACTACGAGGATTCGCGCGCGGCCTCCATCGAAGCGCTGAAGATCGTACAAAAAGCCCGTGGTTGGGTGCCGGACGGCGCCATTGCCGCCATCGGCGAAATCATCGGCATTCCTGCCAGCGACGTTGAAGGTGTGGCCACGTTCTACAGCCAGATCTTCCGCCAGCCGGTCGGCCGCCACGTTATTCGTGTGTGCGACAGCATGGTCTGCTACATCGGCGGCCATGAGTCCGTGGTCAGCAGCATTCAACAGCAGTTGGGCATTGGTCTCGGCCAAACCACTGCCGACGGCCGCTTTACCCTGCTGCCCGTGTGCTGCCTGGGTAACTGCGACAAGGCCCCAGCGCTGATGATCGACGACCATACCTTCGGCGACGTACAAGCCGACGGCGTGGCGAAACTGTTGGAGGCTTACGTATGACGTCCGCTTCGACCAACCGCCTGACCTCCTTCGGCCCGGCCAACAGCATTGCCCGCACGCCGGAAACCCACCCGCTCACCTGGCGCCTGCGTGATGACGCGCAGCCCGTGTGGCTGGAGGAATACCAGGCCAAAGACGGCTATGCCGCCGCGCGCAAAGCCTTCGCCGATCTGTCGCAGGACGAGATCGTGCAAACCGTAAAAGACTCCGGCCTGAAGGGCCGTGGTGGTGCCGGCTTCCCCACGGGCGTGAAGTGGGGGCTGATGCCCAAAGACGAATCCATGAACATCCGCTACCTGCTGTGCAACGCGGATGAAATGGAACCCAACACCTGGAAAGACCGCATGCTCATGGAGCAGCTGCCGCACTTGCTGATCGAAGGCATGCTGATCAGTGCGCGGGCGCTCAAGGCCTATCGCGGTTACATCTTCCTGCGGGGCGAATACGTCGATGCCGCCGCCAACCTCAACCGCGCCGTTGAGGAAGCCAAGGCCGCCGGCCTGCTGGGCAAGAACATTCTCGGCAGCGGTTTTGATTTCGAGCTGTTCGTGCACACCGGCGCCGGGCGTTATATCTGCGGTGAAGAAACCGCGCTGATCAACTCCCTCGAAGGCCGCCGCGCCAACCCTCGCTCGAAGCCGCCCTTCCCTGCCGCTGTCGGCGTGTGGGGCAAGCCGACCTGCGTCAACAACGTTGAAACCCTGTGCAACGTGCCGGCCATCGTTGGCAACGGCATCGAGTGGTACAAGGGTCTGGCCCGTCCGGGCAGCGAAGACATGGGCACCAAGCTCATGGGTTTCTCCGGCAAGGTGAAAAACCCTGGTCTGTGGGAGCTGCCGTTCGGCGTGACCGGTCGCGAGCTGTTCGAAGACTACGCCGGCGGCATGCGCGACGGCTTCACCCTCAAAGCCTGGCAGCCCGGCGGTGCCGGTACCGGCTTCCTGTTGCCCGAGCACCTCGACGCGCAAATGTATGCCGGCGGCATTGCCAAAGTCGGCACGCGTATGGGTACCGGCTTGGCCATGGCGGTGGACAACACCGTCAACATGGTCGGCCTGCTGCGCAACATGGAAGAGTTCTTCGCCCGTGAGTCCTGCGGTTTCTGTACGCCGTGCCGTGATGGTCTGCCGTGGAGCGTGAAAGTGTTGCGCGCCATCGAGACCGGCAAGGGGCAACCCGGCGATATCGAAACCCTCGAAGGCTTGGTCAACTTCCTCGGCCCTGGCAAAACCTTCTGTGCGCATGCACCGGGTGCCGTGGAGCCACTGGGCAGCGCGATCAAATATTTCCGACCGGAGTTCGAAGCGGGGATTTCCCGCAGCGCAGCCCCGGTGGCGCCTGTGCAGTTTGTCAGCGCCTGAGTTTTAGCGACGGCGGCCAGTGAATGCTTCACCCAGCGCTCTGGCCCCATCGAACCGTGATTCTATTAGCCACGCCCGCCAGTTGAGGGTGGCGAAAACCGCACACAACGCGGGTTTCCCAGACCAACAACGGGCCAACGAAGAAACTTGAATATGGCCACTATCCACGTAGACGGCAAAGCGCTCGAAGTCGATGGAGCTGACAACCTGTTACAGGCCTGTCTGTCCCTTGGCCTCGACATTCCGTACTTCTGCTGGCACCCGGCGCTCGGTAGCGTCGGCGCCTGCCGCCAGTGCGCGGTGAAACAGTACACCGACGAAAACGACACCCGCGGTCGTATCGTCATGTCCTGCATGACCCCCGCCACCGACAACACCTGGATTTCCATCGACGACGAAGAGTCCAAGGCGTTCCGCGCCAGCGTCGTCGAATGGCTGATGACCAACCACCCGCACGACTGCCCGGTGTGCGAGGAAGGCGGCCATTGCCACCTGCAAGACATGACGGTAATGACCGGCCACAACGAGCGCCGTTATCGATTCACCAAACGCACCCACCAGAACCAGGAACTCGGCCCCTTCATCGCCCACGAGATGAACCGCTGCATCGCCTGCTACCGCTGCGTGCGCTTCTATAAAGACTACGCTGGCGGCACCGACCTGGGCGTATTTGGCGCTCACGACAACGTGTACTTCGGTCGCGTTGAAGACGGCGTGCTGGAAAGCGAGTTCTCCGGCAACCTCACCGAAGTCTGCCCGACCGGTGTGTTCACCGACAAAACCCACTCCGAGCGCTACAACCGCAAGTGGGACATGCAGTTCTCGCCGAGCATTTGCCATGGCTGCTCGAGCGGCTGCAACATCAGCCCCGGTGAGCGTTACGGCGAAATCCGCCGCATCGAAAACCGTTACAACGGCTCCGTTAACCAGTATTTCCTCTGCGACCGTGGTCGTTTTGGTTATGGCTACGTCAACCGGACCGATCGCCCACGTCAGCCCCTGCTGACGGCTGGCAACCAGAAACTGAGCGTCGATTCGGCCCTCGACACTGCCGCCGATCTATTGCGCGGCCGCACTATCGTCGGTATCGGTTCGCCACGCGCCAGCCTGGAAAGTAACTACGCCCTGCGCGAGCTGGTGGGTGCCGAGCATTTCTACTCAGGCATCGCAGCTAACGAGTTGGACAACCTGCGCCTTGTATTGGACGTGCTGCAAAATTGCCCGCTGCCCATTCCGAACATGCGCGAAATCGAAGAGCACGATGCCGTATTCGTCCTCGGCGAAGACCTGACCCAGACCGCCGCCCGCATCGCCCTGGCCCTGCGCCAGACCGTAAAAGGTAAGGCCGAAGACATGGCCGAAGCCATGAAGATTCAGCCGTGGCTCAACGCGGCCGTGCAGAACATTGGCCAGCACGCGCTGAACCCGCTGTACATCGCCAGCCTCGACGCCACCAAGCTCGATGACGTCGCCGAAGAGTGCGTGCACGCCGCGCCCGACGACCTGGCGCGCATTGGTTTTGCCGTGGCCCACGCCATCGACGCCAGCGCCCCGGCCGTTGCCGGCCTGGATGCCGAAGCTCTGGAACTGGCTCAGCGCATCGCCAACAGCCTGCTGGCGGCCAAGCGTCCGCTGGTCATTGCCGGCACCTCGCTGGGCAACAAGGCCCTAATCGAAGCGGCCGCCAACATCGCCAAGGCCCTCAAGTTGCGCGAGAAAAATGGTTCGCTGAGCCTGGTCGTCGGCGAAGCCAACAGCCTCGGCCTGACCATGCTCGGCGGTAACTGCGCTGACGCCGCGCTGCAAGCGGTAGTCGACGGTAAGGCCGATGCCATTGTGGTGCTGGAAAACGATCTGTACACCCGTGCCGACAAGGCCCTGGTGGATGCTGCCCTTGCCGCTGCCAAAGTGGTGATCGTGGCCGATCACCAGCAAACCGATACCACCGCCCGCGCCCATCTGGTGCTGCCGGCTGCCAGCTTCGCCGAAGGCGATGGCACCCTGGTCAGCCAGGAAGGCCGCGCGCAGCGCTTCTTCCAGGTGTTCGACCCCACCTACTACGACGCCAACATCCTCGTTCACGAAGGCTGGCGCTGGTTGCACGCCCTACGCAGCACCCTGCTCGGCCAGGACGTTGACTGGACCCAGCTCGACCACGTCACCGCCGCCACCGCTGCCAGCACGCCGTTGCTGGCCGGTATCGTCGAAGCCGCACCGAGCGCCGCGTTCCGCATCAAAGGCCTGAAAATGGCCCGTGAGCCGCTGCGTTACAGCGGTCGCACCTCGATGCGCGCCAATATCAGCGTGCACGAACCGCGCACTCCGCAAGACCAAGACACCGCCTTCGCCTTCTCCATGGAAGGTTACTCGGGCTCCGCCGAGCCGCGTCAGCAGGTGCCATTCGCCTGGTCGCCGGGCTGGAACTCGCCGCAAGCCTGGAACAAATTCCAGGACGAAGTCGGCGGCCACCTGCGCGCCGGTGACCCGGGCACCCGCCTGATCGAAAGCAAAGGTGATGGTCTGAGCTGGTTCGCCACTGCACCGGGCGCGTTCAACCCGGCGCCAGGCACCTGGCAGGTTGTGCCGGTGCATCACCTGTTTGGTAGCGAAGAGAACTCCTCGCGCGCCGCGCCGGTACAACAGCGCATTCCAGAGGCCTACGTGGCTGTCGCCAGTTCCGAAGCCGCCCGCCTGGGCGTGAACGACGGCGCGCTGGTCAGCCTCAACGTGGCCGGGCAGACCTTGCGTCTGCCGCTGCGTGTAAGCGAAGAGCTCAGCGCCGGTCTGGTCGCCCTGCCGGTAGGTCTGGCGGGCATTCCCGCCGCGATTGCTGGCAAAACAGCTGATTCGCTGCAGGAGGCCGCGCAATGAGTTGGTTCACTCCTGAAGTGATCGACGTGATCATCGCCGTACTCAAGGCCATCGTCATTCTGCTCGCGGTCGTCGTCTGCGGCGCGCTATTGAGCTGGGTGGAACGTCGCCTGCTGGCACTGTGGCAAGACCGCTATGGTCCGAACCGCGTCGGCCCGTTCGGTGCGTTTCAGATCGCTGCTGACATGATCAAGATGTTCTTCAAGGAAGACTGGACGCCACCGTTCGCCGACAAGGTGATTTTCACCCTGGCTCCGGTTGTCGCCATGAGCTGCCTGCTGATCGCCTTCGCGATTATCCCGATCACCCCGACCTGGGGCGTGGCGGACCTGAACATTGGCCTGCTGTTCTTCTTCGCCATGGCTGGTCTTTCGGTGTACGCGGTGTTGTTCGCCGGTTGGTCGAGCAACAACAAGTTCGCCCTCCTCGGCAGCTTGCGGGCCTCGGCACAAACCGTGTCGTACGAGGTGTTCATGGGCCTGTCGCTGATGGGCATCGTGATTCAGGCGGGCTCGTTCAACATGCGTGAAATCGTTGAATACCAGGCGCAAAACCTGTGGTTCATCATTCCGCAGTTCTTCGGCTTCTGTACCTTCTTTATCGCTGGCGTGGCCGTAACTCACCGTCACCCGTTCGACCAACCGGAAGCCGAGCAAGAGCTGGCCGACGGTTATCACATCGAATACGCCGGCATGAAGTGGGGCATGTTCTTCGTGGGTGAATACATCGGTATCGTGCTCATCTCGGCGCTGCTGGTTACCCTGTTCTTCGGCGGCTGGCATGGCCCGTTCAATATCCTGCCGTCGTTGTCATTCGTATGGTTCGCGCTCAAGACCGGCTTCTTCATCATGTTGTTCATTCTGCTGCGCGCCTCTATTCCGCGCCCGCGCTATGACCAGGTGATGGATTTCAGCTGGAAGTTCTGCCTGCCGCTGACCCTGATCAATTTGCTGGTGACCGCTGCCGTGGTGTTGCTCAACACCCCGGCCGGCGTGGCTCAGTAAAGGAGAATGACCATGCTCAAATACGTATTCGACATCGTGCATGGCACCTTCACCCAGCTTCGCAGCCTGGTGATGGTGTTCTCCCATGCCTTCCGCCCCCGCGACACCCTGCAATACCCGGAAGAGCCGGTGTACCTGCCGCCGCGCTACCGTGGCCGTATCGTGCTTACCCGCGACCCCGATGGTGAAGAGCGCTGCGTAGCCTGCAACCTGTGCGCCGTAGCCTGCCCGGTCGGTTGTATTGCCTTGCAGAAAGCCGAAACCGACGACGGTCGTTGGTATCCGGAGTTCTTCCGCATCAACTTCTCGCGCTGCATCTTCTGTGGTCTGTGCGAGGAAGCGTGCCCGACTACCGCTATCCAGCTGACGCCGGATTTCGAAATGGCCGAGCTCAAGCGTCAGGACCTGGTGTACGAGAAAGAAGACTTGCTGATTTCCGGCCCTGGCAAAAACCCGGACTACAACTTCTACCGCGTGGCTGGTATGGCCATTGCCGGGAAACCAAAGGGCGCGGCACAGAACGAAGCCGAGCCGATCAACGTCAAGGGGCTGCTGCCGTAATGCGCACTCAATTGATCCTGACCGGCCGCTGGCTGCCTGTATCCGTCGTGGGAAACTGACTATGGAATTCGCTTTCTACTTCGCGTCCGGCGTGGCGGTGGTGTCCACTCTACGAGTGATCACCAACACCAACCCCGTGCACGCCCTGCTCTACCTGATCATTTCGTTGTTGGCCGTGTCGATGACCTTCTTCAGCCTCGGTGCTCCCTTTGCCGGTGCGCTGGAAATCATCGTCTACGCCGGCGCCATCATGGTGCTGTTCGTCTTCGTGGTGATGATGCTCAACCTCGGCCCGGCTGCTTCGACCCAGGAACGTGCCTGGCTGACGCCGGGCATCTGGGTTGGCCCAGCCATTCTTGCCCTGCTGCTGCTGGCCGAGCTGCTCTACGTCCTGTTTGGCAGCCCTAGCGTTGGTGCTGTCGGTTTGACCACGGTTGGCCCAAAGGCCGTCGGTATCAGTCTGTTTGGTCCTTACCTACTGGTGGTTGAACTGGCCTCCATGCTGCTGCTGGCAGCGGTGGTCGCTGCATTCCACCTCGGCCGTCAAGAGGCGAAGGAAATCCAATGATGAATTCGATCCCCCTGGAGCACGGCCTAGCCGTCGCGGGTGTGCTGTTCTGCCTCGGCCTGGTTGGCCTGATGGTGCGCCGCAACATCCTCTTCGTGCTGATGAGCCTGGAAATCATGATGAACGCTGCGGGCTTGGCATTCATCGTCGCCGGAAGTCGTTGGGCCCAGCCTGACGGGCAAGTCATGTTCATTCTGGTACTGAGCTTGGCTGCCGCCGAAGCCAGTATCGGCCTGGCCGTGTTGCTGCAGCTGTATCGCCGCTTCCACACCCTCGATATCGACGCTGCCAGCGAGATGCGCGGATGAACCTTCTATTTCTGACGTTTACGTTCCCCCTGATCGGCTGGTTGCTGCTGTCCTTTTCCCGCGGCAAATGGTCGGAAAACCTCTCGGCGCTGATCGGCGTGGGTTCGGTTGGCCTGTCGGCCCTGACCACCGCCTTTCTGATCTACCAATTCAACGTCAACCCGCCGGAGGGTGGCGTGTACACCCAAGTGCTGTGGCAGTGGATGTCGGTAGACGGCTTTGCGCCAAGTTTCACCCTGTACCTGGACGGCCTGTCGCTGACCATGCTCGGTGTCGTTACTGGCGTGGGCTTTCTCATCCACCTGTTCGCCTCCTGGTACATGCGTGGTGAAGACGGTTACTCCCGTTTCTTCTCCTACACCAACCTGTTTATCACCAGCATGTTGTTCCTGGTGCTCGGCGATAACCTGCTGTTCCTCTACTTCGGTTGGGAAGGTGTGGGCCTGTGCAGCTACCTGTTGATCGGCTTCTACTACAGCAACCGCAACAACGGTAACGCGGCACTGAAGGCCTTTATCGTCACCCGTATCGGCGACGTGTTTATGGCCATCGGCCTGTTCCTGCTGTTCCAGCACCTGGGCACCCTGAACATTCAGGAGCTGATGGTATTGGCGCCACAGAAACTGGTGGCTGGTGATACCTGGCTGTGGTGGGCGACCCTGATGCTGCTGGGTGGCGCCGTCGGTAAATCGGCCCAGCTGCCGCTGCAAACCTGGCTCGCCGATGCAATGGCCGGTCCTACCCCGGTTTCCGCACTGATTCACGCGGCGACCATGGTGACCGCTGGCGTCTACCTGATCGCCCGTACCCACGGCCTGTTCCTGCTGACCCCGGAAATTCTCGAGCTGGTCGGTATCGTCGGCGCTGTGACCCTGGTGCTGGCAGGTTTCGCCGCACTGGTACAAACCGACATCAAGCGCATCCTCGCCTACTCGACCATGAGCCAGATCGGCTACATGTTCCTGGCCCTGGGCGTTGGTGCCTGGGACGCGGCGATTTTTCACCTGATGACCCACGCCTTCTTCAAGGCCCTGCTGTTCCTTGCCTCCGGTGCGGTGATCGTTGCCTGCCACCACGAGCAGAACATCTTCAAGATGGGCGGCCTGTGGAAGAAACTGCCGTTGGCCTATGCCAGCTTTATCGTCGGTGGTGCCGCTCTGGCCGCCCTGCCGTTCGTGACTGCCGGCTTCTACTCCAAGGATGAGATCCTCTGGGAAGCCTTCGCCAGTGGCCACACCGGTTTGCTGTATGCCGGCCTGGTCGGTGCGTTCATGACCTCGCTGTACACCTTCCGCCTGATCTTTATCGCCTTCCACGGCGAGGCGAAAACCGAGGCCCACGCTGGCCACGGCATCAGCCACTGGCTGCCGCTGGGTGTACTGATCGTGCTGTCGACCTTTATCGGCGCCCTTATCAGCCCGCCACTGGCTGGCGTATTGCCAGAAAGCTTCGGCCACGCCGGTGGCGAAGCCAAGCACAGTCTGGAGCTGTCGTCCGGCCTTATCGCCATTGCCGGTATCGCCCTGGCTGCCGTGCTGTTCCTCGGCAAGCGCCGCTTTGTTAGCGCCGTCGCCAACAGCGGCCCGGGTAAGTTGCTGTCGGCCTGGTGGTTTGCGGCATGGGGTTTTGACTGGCTCTACGACAAGATTTTCGTGCAGCCGTACCTGCTGATTACCCGCCTGCTGGGCAACGACCCCATCAATAGCAGCATCGGTTTAATCCCGCGTCTGGTACGCCTGGGCAACAGCCTGATGAGCCGCACCGAAACCGGCAACCTGCGCTGGTACTCGGCCTCGGTGGCCGGCGGTGCCGTGCTGCTGCTCGCCCTTCTTCTGATTTTGAATTAAGGAAAACAGCCCGTCATGATTCTGCCTTGGCTAATCCTGATTCCCTTTATCGGCGGCCTGCTGTGCTGGCAGGCCGAACGGTTCGGCAACACCCTGCCGCGCTGGATCGCCCTGCTCAGCATGGTGCTGCTGTTCGGCCTGAGCTTGTGGCTGTGGACCACCGGCGACTTCAGCCGCGCCCCCGTGCCGGGTGCTGACCCGGTCTGGGCCCATGAATTCAAGGTGCTATGGATCGAGCGCTTCGGCATCACCATTCACCTGGCCATGGACGGTCTGTCGGTCTTGATGATCGTGCTGACTGGCCTGCTCGGTGTGCTTTCCGTGCTCTGCTCCTGGAATGAAATCCAGAACCGCGTCGGCTTCTTCCACCTCAACCTGCTGTGGATTCTTGGCGGCGTGGTGGGCGTGTTCCTGGCTATCGACCTGTTCCTGTTCTTCTTCTTCTGGGAAATGATGCTGGTGCCGATGTACTTCCTCATCGCGCTCTGGGGTCACAGTGGTAGCAAGGGCAACACCCGCATCAACGCGGCCACCAAGTTCTTCATCTACACCCAGGCCAGCGGCCTGATCATGTTGATCGCGATTCTTGGCCTGGTGTTCGTCAACTACAGCAGCACCGGCGTCATCACTTTCAATTACGCCGACCTGCTGAAAACCAAGATGTCGGAAGGCACCGAATACATTCTGATGCTGGGCTTCTTCATTGCCTTCGCGGTGAAGTTTCCGGTGGTGCCGTTTCACTCCTGGTTGCCGGATGCGCACGCTCAGGCGCCTACCGCCGGTTCCGTCGACCTGGCCGGCATCCTGCTGAAAACGGCGGCCTACGGTCTGCTGCGTTTCGCGTTGCCGCTGTTCCCGCATGCTTCGGCCGAGTTCGCCACTATCGCTATGTACCTGGGCGTGTTCGCGATCATTTACGGTGCCCTGCTGTCGTTCGCCCAGACCGACATCAAGCGCCTGATTGCCTACTCCAGCGTGTCGCACATGGGTTTCGTGCTGATCGCCATCTACTCCGGCAGCCAGATCGCTCTGCAAGGCGCAGTGGTGCAGATGATTGCCCACGGTCTGTCGGCATCGGCACTGTTTATCCTCAGCGGCCAGCTCTATGAGCGCCTGCACACCCGTGACATGCGTGAAATGGGCGGTATCTGGGGTCGCTTGCCGTACCTGCCAGCCATCAGCCTGTTCTTTGCGGCAGCCGCACTGGGCTTGCCGGGCACCGGTAACTTTGTTGGCGAATTCCTGATTCTGATCGGCGCCTTCAAAGCCTTCCCATGGTTCACGATTGTCGCGGCCACCGGCCTGGTGTTCGGTTCGGTGTACTCGCTGATCATGATTCACCGTGCCTACTTCGGCCCGACCAAATCCGACGATGCGCTGCGAGGCATGAATGCCCGTGAGATGTTCATGGTGCTGGGCCTGGCGGTGTTGCTGATTTTGCTCGGGGTGTACCCGCAGCCGATCCTCGACACCTCCGCAGCCACCATGCATGGCGTTCAACAGTGGCTCGGTGCCGCTCTCCCTCAACTCGCATCGGGCAGTCTGTAATATGGAATTCACGACTCAACACCTGCTCGCCCTGCTGCCGCTGCTGGTGGTTTGCGCCACCATCGTGGTCGTAATGCTGGCAATCGCCTGGCGCCGCAACCACAGCCAGACCTTCGTGCTCTCGGGCCTGGGTCTGAACCTGGCTCTGCTGTCGCTGATCCCGGCTGTCAAAGCCACCCCGCTGGCCGTCACCAGCCTGCTGCTGGTCGATAACTTCGCCAACTTCTATATCGGCCTGATTCTGGTCGCGACCCTGGCCTGCGTAACGCTGGTGCATGCCTATATGGGCGACGACAAGGTCGGCTTCCCAGGCAACCGCGACGAGCTGTACCTGCTGATTCTGCTGGCGGCTGCCGGCGGCATTGTGCTGGTCTGCGCACAGCACCTGGCGGGCCTGTTCATCGGCCTGGAGCTGCTGTCGGTGCCGGTGTACGGCATGGTGGCATACGCCTTCTTCAACAAGCGCTCGCTGGAAGCCGGCATCAAATACATGGTGCTGTCGGCCGCCGGTTCGGCCTTCCTGCTGTTCGGTATGGCCCTGCTCTACGCAGACGCTGGCACGCTGAGCTTCGCCGGCATCGGCGCCAAGCTGGCAGCCACCGGTGCACAGAGCGCCATGGCGCAACTGGGCTTGGGCATGATGCTGGTGGGCCTGGCGTTCAAACTGTCGCTGGTACCGTTCCACCTGTGGACGCCAGACGTCTACGAAGGTGCTCCGGCGCCGGTCGCTGCCTTCCTGGCCACCGCCAGTAAAGTGGCCGTGTTCGTGGTGATGGTGCGCCTGTTCCTGCTCTCCCCGGCTGCCAACGAAGGCCTGCTGACCACCGTGCTGTCGGTGATCGCTGTCGCTTCGATTCTGGTCGGTAACCTGCTGGCACTGCTGCAAAACAACCTCAAGCGTCTGCTGGGTTACTCCTCCATCGCTCACTTCGGTTACCTGCTGATTGCCGTGATCGCCGGCCATGGCCTGGCCGTGGAAGCGGTGGGCGTGTACCTGGCCACTTACGTGCTGACCAGCCTCGGCGCCTTCGGGGTGATCACCCTGATGTCGACGCCTTACAGCGGTCGCGACGCCGACGCCCTGTACGAATACCGCGGCCTGTTCTGGCGCCGTCCGTACCTGACCGCGGTACTTACCGTAATGATGCTGTCGCTGGCCGGTATTCCGCTGACGTCCGGCTTTATCGGCAAGTTCTACGTGATCATGGTCGGTGTGCAATCCCATCAATGGTGGCTGCTGGCAGCCATGGTGCTGGGCAGCGCGATTGGCGTGTTCTACTACCTGCGCGTGATGGTCACCCTGTTCCTGGTGGAGCCGAACCTGCATCGCCACGATGCACCGTTTAACTGGGGCCAACGCACGGGCGGCCTGATGCTGGTGGCGGTTGCGCTGCTGGCGTTCTTCCTCGGCGTGTACCCGCAGCCGTTGCTAGAACTGGTGCAGCACTCGACCATGGCCCTGATTCACTAAGGTTTGCATGGCAATGAAAAAGCCCGGCTAAATGCCGGGCTTTTTTGTGGGTGAAAATCGTAGGAGCGAGCTTGCTCGCGAACCCTGCAAACGAAGAGCTTCGCCAGCGAGCTGGCTCCTACAAATCAGCCAAGGTCAGGTCCAGGCACTTGCGCGCCTTTTCCACCAGCTCATCGATCTCGGCTTTGCTGATCACCAGCGGCGGCGCAATGATCATGGTGTCGCCAACGGCGCGCATGATCAGGCCGTTGTTGAAGCAATGCCCACGGCAGATCATGCCCACGCCCTTGCCTTCGTAACGCGCGCGGGTGGCTTTGTCTTTTACCAGTTCGATGGCACCGAGCATGCCCAGGCCACGCACCTCCCCTACCAGCGGATGATCCGCCAGCTCACGCAAGCGTTTCTGCAGATACGGCGCAGTCTCTTCGCGCACGTTCTCGAGAATCTTCTCCTCGCGAATAATCCGTAGGTTTTCCAACGCCACAGCCGCAGCTACCGGATGCCCGGAATAGGTGAAGCCGTGGTTGAAATCGCCGCCTTCATTGATGACGTCTGCCACCTTGTCGCTGACGATCAGGCCGCCCATGGGGATGTACCCGGAGGTCAGGCCCTTGGCGATGGTCATCAGGTCCGGGGTGTTGCCGTAATAGTCGCTACCGAACCACTCGCCGGTGCGGCCAAAGCCACAGATCACTTCGTCGGCAGCGAACAGAATGTCGTACTTGGCCAGAATCTCGCGCACGCGCGGCCAGTAGGTTTCTGGCGGAATGATCACACCGCCGGCGCCCTGAATCGGCTCGGCAATAAAGGCGGCAACCTTGTCTTCGCCGACTTCGAGAATTTTCTTTTCCAGTTGATCGGCCGCCCAGATACCGAACTCGGCCGGGCTCATGTCGCCGCCCTCACCGAACCAGTAAGGCTGCGGGATATGCACGATGTCCGGCAAGGTACCGCCTTGGTCGTGCATGCCTTGCATCCCGCCCAGCGCCGCGCCGGCCACGGTAGAACCGTGATAGCCGTTGATACGGCCAATGATCACCTTCTTCTGCGGCTTGCCTTTTACCTGCCAGTAATGACGGACCATACGCAGCATGGTGTCGTTACCTTCGGAGCCCGAACCGGTAAAGAACACGTGGTTCATGTGCGCTGGCGCCAGCTCGGCGATGGTTTTTGCCAGCTCCAGCACCGGCGGGTGCGCGGTCATAAAAAAGGTGTTGTAGAACGGCAACTCTTTCATCTGCTTGGCGGCGGCATCGGCCAGCTCGTCTCGGCCGTAGCCGATGGCCACGCACCAGAGACCGGCCATGGCGTCGAGAATCTTGTTGCCTTCGCTATCCCACAAATACACGCCGTCGGCGTTGGTGATGATGCGCGGGCCCACCTGTTTCAGTTGCTTGTAGTCACTGAAGGGCGCCAGGTGATGACTGCCGCTAAGGGCTTGCCATTCCAGCGTTTTGGGGTTCTTTTTTTGCGGTACATCGGCTGACTTGCTCATACGCACTCCTTACGGCCCGGCAGCACTGCGCCCGGCATGGAAAAGTCAAAGAAACCAGCGGTACTCACGCGCACTGATTTCCTGCAGGAAGGCCAGGTGGTCCTGGCGCTTGTTTTCGCAGTACACATCCACGAACTCGGCGCCCAGACCCTGGCGCAGTTCAGGTTGCTGCTGCATGGCACGCACGGCTTGAAGGATGTCCAGAGGGAAATCCAGGCCGCTGCTACGGTCTTCGTTTAGTGGCGCAATCGGCTCACGACCGTTGGCCAGGCCTTGTTCCAGGCCGACCAGAATGGCCGCCAGCACAAGGTACGGGTTGGCATCGGCACCGGAAATACGGTGCTCGATACGCAGGTTCTTCGCGTCCGACTCGGGAATGCGCACGCAGGCATCACGGTCTTCATAACCCCAGCTGGCACGTGTCGCCGCGTTGACCGTACCGCCCAGACGGCGGTAGGCGTTCTGGTTCGGGGCAAAGATCGGCATGCAATGCGGCAGCAACTCCAGGCAACCGGCCACCGCGTGGCGCAGCGCTTGCTGCTCGTTGGCCGCCAGCAGGTTGTTGCCCTCGGCGTCGTACAGGCTCACGTGCACGTGCATGCCGCTGCCCGGGTGTTCGAGGTACGGCTTGGCCATAAAGCTGGCGCGGTAACCGTGCTTGAGCGCGACACCACGGGTGCTGCGGCAAAACAGGGCGGCCCAGTCGGCGGCTTTGAGACCGTCGTCCAGATGCCCGAAGTTGATTTCGAACTGGCCGGGGCCCAGTTCTGCGGTAATCACCGTGGTGTCGATGCCTTGCAGGCGGGCGGTTTCCACCATGTCATCGAGCACCGGGGCGAAACGGGTCAGGCGCTCGATATGCATGTTCGGCATGTCATCGCCGTCGTCGCTCAGCGCGTCACGGGGAAACTGCGGCAAGCCATCGCGCAGTTTCTTGTCGAACAGGTAGAACTCCAGCTCGAATGCCACCACCGGGTGAATGCCCTTGCCGCGCAGGCGTTGCAGCACCTGGGCCAGCACTTCGCGCGGCTCGAACTCGATGGGCGCGGCGGTGCCGTCGGAGGTGATCAGCATCTGCCCCACCGGCGTCGCTTCCCAAGTCACCGGCTTGAGCGTGCCCGGCACCAGACGGCGCACGGCATCGGGGTCACCGTCGTGAAAACAGTAGTCGCCAATCTTGAACAGCCCGCCCTGCACGCCCAGCAGCACGCAGTTTTGCGGCAGCTTGAGGGCACTGCCGGCCGCCACCTTTTCCAGCATCTCCACCGGGTAGCGTTTGCCGTAGAAATGCCCGGGAATATCCAGGGAAATCAGATCGACGTAACGCACCTCGGGGTAGCGCTGGCGAAAGGCGCGTACTTCGGCGAGCAGGTCGGCGTTTTCTGCGCTCAGGGGGGCGGCAGTCATGGCAGCAAGTCCTTCAGAGTTGATCATGTGTACACCCACAACACGCGGGTCGGTTGTTCGGAGAGGTTGCCGTAGCGGCAATGGGCGTGACGGTCGAGCTGGAAGGCGTCGCCGGTGCGCAACACCACGGGTTCATCACTGTCGCCGAGCCACAGCGTCAGCTCGCCTTCAAGCACATAGCCGCCCTGCTCGGAAATATCGCTCAGGGTCCGCTCACCGGAACTGGAGCCTGGTTCCAGCAAGCTTTCCAGCATGGAAAAACTCGCTGACATTTTCGGCGATACCAGAATGTCGGTAATACCGTTGGCGAAATACAGGGTACGGCGCTCGTCCGGGCGGGTTACCCACGGCAGCTGCTTGGGTTTGGACAGGTTGTAGAAATACGTGGTGGTCACGTCCAGCGCCTGACTGATAGCGGTCAAATCTGCCACCGTCGGGCGCGACAACCCCCGCTCCACCTGAGAGAGAAAACCCACCGAGCGGCCGATTTTGTCCGCCAGCTCCTGCAGGGTGTATTTCTTGTGCTTGCGCAGGTCGTGGATCAGGATCGCCAGCGCGGCAATTTCTTCTTCTTTGGTCACCGGGGTGTGCTCCATCAGATGCTGTCGCGCAGGCGGTACCAGGCCTTGCCCACCGCCTCCAGCGGCGCCGCCAGGTAGCGGCCGCCGGGAAAGCTTGGGTTGCTCAAGCCTTGGTACAAATCGAGCAGGTCAGAGTTACCGAGAACGGCGTCGCTGACCGCGCGGGCGCCGGCCAGGGTCGGCAGCACGCCATGGCCCGAATAGCCTTGCAGCCAGTAGCGGTTGCCCTCGCGACCAAGGTCCGGGGTGCGTTTGAGGGTGATGTCGATATGGCCGCCCCAGGCGAATTCGATCGGCACGCCAGCCAACTGCGGGAACACACGTTCGAGGAACGGCCGAGTCGCGCCAGCGATGTCCTTGGGCATGCCGCCCAGGTAAGTGCAGCCGCCGCCGAAAAGCAGACGGTGGTCCGGCGTGAGGCGGAAATAGTCGAGTACGAACTGGTTGTCGGTGACGCAGGCATTGGTCGGCAGCAGCGCCCTGGCGTGCGCCTCATCCAGCGGCGCAGTGGCCACCTGATAGGTGCCAACCGGCAGAACACGCTTGGCCAGGGCCGGGTCGAGCTCGTCGATATAAGCATTGCAGGCCAGCACCAACACATCGGCACGCACACTGCCCTGCTCGGTTTTCACCACATAGCCCAGGCCTTCCTGGCGATAGCTGAGCGCTTTGCTGTGCTCGTGAATGCATCCGCCAGCCGCCTCGATAGCAGCGGCCAGGCCAAGTGCCAGTTTCAAAGGATTGAGATGACCACCCTCGGGGTCGTAAAGGCCGGCCTGGTAACGCTCGCTGGACACCCAGTTGGGCAACTCGTCTCGGGGAATAAATTGCAGCGCGTCATGGCCCCATTTGTGGCTGGCCTCGTGCTGCCACTCATGCAGGATGGCATTGCGCCGAGGCATCACCGAGGTCCATAGGTGGCCGGCGCGGTAGTCGCAATCAAAGCCATGGCGGCCCGGCAGTTCACGCAGCTCCTGGGCGGCCCAGCGCATGCTGTCCCACAGGCGCCGTGCACGCTCCAGGCCCAACGCCGCCTCCAGTGGCGGCATATCGCACGACCAACCGAGAATTGCCTGCCCGCCATTGCGCCCGCTGGCGGCCCAGGCCACACGGCTGGCCTCGATCAGCGTAACCCGTTTGCCCGCCTTGGCTAGACGCAGTGCCGTGTGCAGGCCGCTGAAACCCGCACCGACTACCACCACATCGGTGTTGTGCTCACCCTGTAACGGCGCGCGCGGTTTCATTAAAGCGGCGCAGCTGTGGGCGTAATAGCTGTCGACGTGCTGAGAAGAGCGCTGAAACATGGACCATCCAAATTCACGCAGGTGAAATTTATTAAAAATACTTTCATGAAAATTATCTGAAAAATTTCACCGGGGCAACTTCAATGCTCAAACGTTCCCCCTTGACCTTGCCATTGTGACAAGGCTGAAACTCAGCCCAACGCCACTTATTGCAGGGAGAAACCCATGATCACGCTCAACGTATCCGGCATCGGCTGCAGCAGTTGTGTCAGCAAAATCACCCAGGCCATTCATGCACTGGACCCCGACGCTCAGGTGCAAGTGGATGGTCGCGCCGGCCTCGTGCACGTCGACAGCAGCACCCCTGCCGAACGCTTGAATCTGGCAGTTAACCAACTGGGCTTCGCGAGCCGAATCAGCCTTCACTAATGCTGGGGATTAGTCGTCATGTCATTCAGCAGACGTACGTTTGTTAAAACCCTGACAGCTGGCACGGTGCTCGGCGGCCTTGGCTTGTGGCGCACGCCGGTATGGGCCCTGAACAGCCCCGGCCAGCTACCGACGCTCAGCGGCACCGAGTTCGACCTGAGCATCGGCCAGAGCCCGGTGAATATCACCGGCAAGCCTCGCACCGCCATCACCATCAACGGCAGCCTGCCAGGCCCGCTCTTGCGCTGGCGCGAAGGCGACACCGTAACCCTGCGGGTAAAAAACCGCTTGAGCGAGGCCACCTCGCTTCATTGGCACGGCATTTTGCTGCCGGCCAACATGGACGGCGTGCCCGGCATGAGTTTCGATGGCATCGCGCCCGGCGACCAGTA
The DNA here is from genome assembly GCF_027922365.1 of Pseudomonas turukhanskensis. Taxonomy (GTDB): domain Bacteria; phylum Pseudomonadota; class Gammaproteobacteria; order Pseudomonadales; family Pseudomonadaceae; genus Aquipseudomonas; species Aquipseudomonas turukhanskensis. The sequence goes on along the minus strand of NZ_BSFN01000007.1, from coordinate 48,509 downwards.
CACCTACCGCTTCACGGTCAAACAGCACGGCACGTACTGGTACCACAGCCACTCCGGCATGCAGGAACAGGCCGGTCTTTACGCACCGCTGGTAATCGACCCGCTCGAGCCCGAACCCTTCAGTTTTGATCGCGACTACGTGGTGATGCTCAGCGACTGGACCGATGAAAACCCCAACGGCCTGCTACCGACCCTGAAAAAACAGGCCGACTACTACAACGGCAAAAAACGCACCCTAGGCGACTTTATCGACGACGTGGGTCGCGACGGCTGGAAGGCCACGTTCAGCGAACGCCTGGGCTGGGCGCAGATGCGCATGACGCCTACCGATATCGCCGACGTCAGCGGCCAGACCTACACCTATCTCATGAACGGCCACGCGCCGGATGACAACTGGACGGGCCTGTTCAACCCCGGCGAGCGCGTTCGCCTGCGTCTGATCAATGCCGGCTCCATGACCTACTTCGACCTGCGCATTCCCGGCCTGAAAATGACCGTCGTCGCTGCCGATGGCCAGTACATCAACCCGGTGGTGGTCGATGAATTGCGCCTGGCCTCCGCCGAAACCTACGACGTGATCGTGCAACCGGAAAACGCCGAGGCCTACACCCTCTTCGCCCAGGCCATGGACCGTAGCGGCTATGCCTGCGGCACCCTAGCGGTGCGTGAAGGCCTGCGCGGCGCAGTGCCACCGCTCGACCCACGCCCCCTTCTGAGCATGAATGAGATGGGCATGAACCATGGTGATATGAGCGGTATGGCCGGCATGAATCATTCGAACAGGGTCGGTATGCAAAGCCACCCGGCTACAGAAAGCGACAACCCGCTGGTGGACATGCAAACCATGATGCCCAGCGCCAAGCTCGATGACCCCGGTATCGGCCTGCGCGACAACGGCCGTCGCGTACTCACCTACAGCGACCTGCACAGCGCATTCGCCGACCCCGATGGTCGCGAACCCAGCCGCACTCTGGAACTGCACCTGACCGGGCATATGGAAAAATTCGCCTGGTCTTTCGACGGCGTGCCCTTCTCCGCTGCCGAGCCCATCCGCCTCACCTACGGCGAACGCGTGCGCCTCGTGCTGGTGAATGACACCATGATGGCCCACCCCATCCACCTGCACGGGCTGTGGAGCGACCTGGAAGACGAGCACGGCAACTTTCAAGTGCGCAAACACACCATCAACTTGCCGCCGGGCAGCAAACGCAGCTACCGCGTCACCGCCGATGCCCTCGGTCGCTGGGCCTATCACTGCCACCTGCTGCTGCACATGAGCGCCGGCATGATGCGCGAAGTGCGCGTAGAAGAAGGACACGCATCATGAAGCTCCTGACCTGCGCCGCCCTGGCCGCCACGCTGCTGAACAGCGCCCATGCAGCCGAGGCGATGGACCACTCGATGCACGGCATGAGCATGCCCGGCATGGATATGAGCGGCATGGACCACGACATGAGCGCAGGCAGCACCCCACTGCCTGCCGCAAGCGAAAGCCGCACCCCGATTGCGCCGCTGACCGACGCCGACCGCCAAGCCGCGTTCCCAGCCTTGCACAGCGGCCACGACAGCCACGAGCACACACTCAACAGCTACGTACTGATCGACCGCCTGGAATGGCAAAACCTCGATGCCGGCAATGCCCTGGCCTGGGATATCGACGCCTGGCTGGGTGGTGATATCGACCGTCTGGTACTGCGCAGCGAAGGCGAACGGGTAGATGGCCGCACCGACAACGCCGAACTGCAAGCGCTGTGGGGCCACGCCATTAGCCCCTGGTGGGACGTAGTGCTCGGTGCCCGGCAAGACTTCAAACCCGGCCCCGCGCAAACCTGGGCGGCCTTGGGTATTCAAGGCACACCGCTCTATGGCCTGGAAACCGAAGCCACCGCCTACCTCGGCGAAAACAACCAGAGCGCCCTGCGTCTAAAGGCCGAATACAACCTGCTGCTCACCCAGCGCCTGGTGCTGCAGCCACTGGCCGAAGCCAACTTCTATGGGAAGGACGATGCCGAACGTGAGGTAGGTGCAGGTCTGGCAACCACCGAGCTCGGGCTGCGCTTGCGCTACCACCTGCGACCGGAAATTGCGCCGTACGTGGGCCTGACCTGGAACAAAAGCCATGGCCACACGGCCGCGGAAGAGGATGACGCACACGCGCGATTGGTTGTGGGTATCAGGCTATGGTTTTAAGACGCGCTTAGGCGCTGAGGATCCGTATAAAGATCATCAGCGGAGCATATGATCTTTATACAAATCAGAACGGGCCAGCACTGTTCGCCAATCCCTCATCGCCTAACTCCGCATCAGAAAACCGGTGTAGCCCTCACCGCAATCGATGCTTGTGCAGCAGCCTGTAGAACGTAGGCCGCGAGATGCCGAGCATGCGTGCTGCCACACTCATATTGCTGCCGTAACGCGCCAGCGCATCGCTCAAGGCCTGGCGTTCCGCGTTGCTCTTATAAACATTCAGCGTGGAGATGGGTGGCGGCGAGTCCTGGCTATCGAGCATGTCGAGCATGGCGTTCTGCTCCCTGATGTCCGTTATATTTTTTCCGATTAAAAACAAGCGTTTTCGGCCCCTGTTTGAACCCTAGCAAGTTTTTTGACGCTGGTTGGATGCTTTTCTTATAAGCAGTGCCGTATGCCTATTAAAAAAGTTCCCGATTCCATAAGAACAATAGGTGATTAGCTTCTTGCCATTCCTGCGTTTGCTTGGCATAAACGCTCAGCCAACAAAAAACGCACAAGGACTGTTCCCATGAAGGTTGTGAAGCGAGTCTTGCTTCTGGTGGTGCTCGCCGTTCTGGCGCTGCTCGCCGTCGTGTTGTATTACATCGCCAACCCCAACCTGCCAGGCTATGAACAGCCCAGCCAGTTGCACTATCTGGAACAGTGGACCCCCGAGGCTCGGCAAACCTACTACTACACCCCGCAAGGCACCGAAGTTAAAGGCATGCGCTATGAGTGGTTTACGGCGCTGGAATTGCCCTTCTCCGACGCCAAATTTGCCGCCCCCGAGTACCTGGCCCGCTTCGGTTTTCTAACCGAGCCCAATCAAAAACCTACCGCCTTGAACCCCGGCAATTTGCCGGTGGGTTTTGCTCGCCACGAAGAAGATGAAACCGGCGTGCAATTGCTGGATATCAGCTGCGCGGCCTGCCATACCGGCGAGCTGCGTTTCAAAGGGCAGGCAGTGCGTATCGACGGTGGCGCTGCGCTGCATTCGCTGGCCTCCACAGTGCCCACGCTGAAAGGCGGCAGTTTCGGCCAAGCCTTGGGCATGAGCCTGGCCTTTACCTACTACAACCCGCTCAAATTCAACCGCTTTGCCAAGACCGTGCTGGGCAGCAAATACCCCGAAGGCCGCGAACAATTGCGCACCGACCTGAAGGTGACGCTCGACCGCCTGCTCTCCCAAGCCTGGAACGACACCCACCGCGGCCTGTACCCCACCGAAGAAGGGTTTGGCCGCACCGACGCCTTTGGCCGAATTGCCAACACCGTATTTGGCGATGCCATCGACCCCAGCAACTACCGCATGGGCAATGCACCGGTGAGCTACCCGCAGTTGTGGGATATCTGGAAATTCGACTGGGTACAGTGGAACGGCTCGGCCATGCAGCCAATGGCGCGCAATATCGGCGAAGCCTTGGGTGTCGGCGCTTCGGTAAAACTGTTCGAGAACAACCAGGGCCGTGTGCCGGAAGCCGAGCGCTACGCCTCCACCGTGCGGGTGCGTGATCTTTACACCCTGGAAGAAACCCTCAAACAGCTCAAGCCGCCAGCGTGGCCGGAGCCAGTGCTGGGCAAGGTCAATATCGAGCTGGCCAGCCGTGGCCATGCGCTGTACCAGGAAAATTGCGCCTACTGCCACGCGCCCGACCCCAAGGCGCCGGATAAACGCCTGGCCCCCAGCCGCGACCCGGAATGGCGTATGCGCATCGTGCCGGTCAGCATTGTCGGCACCGACCCCACCACCGCCGACAACATCGCCGACCACCGCTTCAACATCAGCAAGCTCGGCTGGAGCAAGGAGCAGTTGAGCGGCCTAGGCGTGAAGCTGTTCGACGGCAAGCTGGAAGACCTGAATTTCCGTAGCATTTCCAGCGCCAAGGGCCTGGCCTATATCACCGCGTACGTAGAGAACCGCGCGTATCAGGATGCCGGCATCAGCGGTGAAGAGCGCTGGAAAATGGACGGCTACGGTCTGCCCATCGGCGTGCAGGAAAAGCGTGGCTACAAGGCGCGACCGCTTGATGGCATCTGGGCGACGCCGCCCTTCCTGCACAACGGCTCGGTACCGACCTTGTTCGAGCTGCTGTCGCCGGTGTACGAGCGCCGTGCAGAGTTCTGGGTCGGCAACCACGAGTACGACCCGGAACGCGCGGGCTACCGCAGCGAGAAATTCGATGGTGGGTTCCTGTTTAAAACCAGCATCACCGGCAACAGCAACCAGGGTCATGAATTCCGCGACGGTTGCCGGCAGCAAGGTGTGATCGGGCGCGGCCTGCAGCCCAACGAACGGCTAGCGCTGATCGAATACCTCAAGGTGCTGGGCAACCCGGCACTGGAAAGCCAATTGCAGCCTGTTACGCCCGCGCCGTGGAACCCCGGCCCGAGTTGCCAGAGCATCGCCACTCAGGCCAGTAAGTAACGACAGGGACGCCGGGCGCCCCTGCCCGGCTTAGCCACCGACTTCACAAGGATTCGCTACATGCTCAAACGTTTCTGGCTCTGGCTTGGCCGTCTACTTGGCAAACTGGTGTTATTTCTGGCCGTGGTCGGCCTGGGTGGCTGGGGCATCGCCGAGCTGTATTACGCCTGGAAATTCTCAGGCCCGGTGTCTGCCCAGGAGCAGATTCCGCCCGGCGAAGCAGCCATGACCCGCGGCATTATCGAAGATGCCATTCGCGTGGTGGAGCAACACAAAGATCAGACTCGCGTCCTGCGTGACGCCCACGCCAAGGCTCACGGCTGCGTGAAAGCCGAAGTCACCGTGCTGCCCGAATTGAACGGGGAGCTGCGTCAGGGGGTTTTCAGCGAACCTGGCAAAACCTGGCAAGCGCTGATGCGTTTATCCAACGGCAACGCCTATCCGCAGTTCGACCGTGTCCGCGACGCCCGCGGCATGGCGATCAAGCTGTTCGACGTGCCGGGCGCCAAGCTGATGAACTCGCCCGCCGTTGCCGGTGAACAGGATTTTGTGATGTTCAATCACCCGTCGTTTTTCGTCAGCGACGTGGCTGAATACCAGAGCAACTTCAAGGCCCAGGCCGACGGCAAAAAAGTACTCGCCTTTTTCCCCAGCCTGGACCCGCGCACGTGGCAGATTCGCCACCTGACCATCGCCCTTAAGACACTGGCACCGGCCCCGAACAGCCCGGTCGCCACCACCTACGACTCCGTAGCGCCGTTCAAATTTGGCCCGCACAACATCAAATACCGCGTGGTGCCCGCACCGGAGCGCTGCCCGGCTTACACACTGCCAGCGGTGAATACCGACATGCCAAACTTCCTGCATGACGCGCTGTACCAGCAGCTGTCGCTGGACCGCATGCCGGCCTGCTTCGAGTTGCAAGTGCAACGGCAAAACCCCGACCACTACATGCCGCTGGAAGACACGAGCATCCAGTGGAGCGAAGCCATCTCGCCGTTCGAAACCGTCGCCACCATCAAGGTGCCGGCACAGGATTTCGACAGCACCGAGCAGACCATTGCTTGCGACAACCAGTCGTTCAACCCCTGGCACGCATTGCCCGAGCATCGTCCGTTAGGCGGCATCAACCGCCTGCGTAAAGCCGTATATGAAGCCGTAAGCGCCTACCGCCACGAGCGCAACGCTCAATAAAAAACCGTAGTAGCCCTTCCAAAGCCCCGCCATGCGGGGCTTTTTGTTGAAAAACCTGGCGCTTTTATCAGATTTGCGACTTATTTCTGCTAATCAGCGACTTTATTGTGACTCAAGGGTCAGGTGCGGCCATCAACACCCTGAAGGCCACAGTAGCGAAGACTCGCTCCAGCGGCCGCTTACTGTTGGGACCCATCGGAGAAACAACCCCATGAATACCCCGCTCCGTGTTAACGAAGCCTTGTTGATTGCTCACCGCGCTTTTCAACCGTTCCAATGCGTCGCCTGGGCGCCACAAGATGGCACCGGTGAAGTGAATTTTTCGGTAATTGACCGTACCAATACCCGTCTGTTGGGCCGCACTCAGGTGTCCCCCAGCGCGTTCACCAACCCAGCTGAACTGCAGCGCCTGCTTGAACAGTCGCGGGCCGAATTGAACCAGCAGGGTTATGACCTGGAGCCATGGAAGATGACTGCGTAAGCGAATTCCATGCAACACCCTGCGGGCAGCCTTCAAGCTGCCCGCAGTCGTTTTGGCCAGCGCTGAACGCGCATGAAAAACACCGAACCTAACCGCCTGTCCCGCCGTCTACCTTCAACACCTGACAGGTAGCACGCCCCATGCCTTTACTCCTGAGCCATCGCCCATGACCGCCTTCGATTGGCAGCGGATGCTGATCGACAAACTGCCCCTGCAGTTTCTCTTTGAAGTCACCTTGCGCACGCTCTTTGCGTACCTGGTGGTGTTCAGCTTTCTGAAGATTTCCGGGCGCCGCGGTGTGCGCCAATTGTCGCTGTTCGAACTGGTGGTAATTCTCACCCTGGGCTCGGCGGCGGGCGATGTCACCTTCTATGACGATGTGCCGTTGTTGCCGGTAGCCATGGTGTTTCTCACCCTGCTGGTGATGTACCGCGTCACCACCTATGCCATGGAGCGCATGCCACGTTTCGGTGACTGGCTGGAAGGCAAACCCGCAGTGATCATCGAAGATGGCGTGTGCGACGTGCCGAATCTGGAACGCAAGAACATCTCCACCGACGAGTTCTTTATGGAGCTACGGCAAAAGGGCGTGGAGCACCTGGGCCAAGTGCGCATCGGGATCATGGAAGTGAACGGGGACGTCAGCCTGTATTTTCAGCCCGAAGACCAGGTGCGCCCTGGCCTGTCCGTGCTGCCCAGCCCTCTGCGCCAGCAGTATCGCCAGGTGCCGGCTGCCGGTTTGTATGCCTGTACCTGCTGCGGCAAAACCACAGAGCTGCAAGCTGGCGGCGGCGGTCCCTGCTCCCGCTGCAAGCATGAAGAGTGGAGCGAAGCAATCAGCAGCCAGAGGTACGCCCCGTCATGACCAGCGCCATCCAACCCGAAGTACTGCCGCTGGCCAAAGGCAAGCGCCCGCTGCCTGATGACGAAGGCGTGGATACCGGCACGCTTTTGTGCCCCACCTTACCGCCCGACCTGCACTACGTGGACGACAGCCAACCGGGCTTCAAGCGTCGCAAGCTGCGCGGCAAATTCGCCTATTTTGATCTCGACGGCGAGCGCATCCGCGACGCCGACGAAATTCAGCGCATCAACAAGCTGGCCATTCCACCGGCCTATCAGGACGTGTGGATCTGTCCCGACCCAAAAGGCCACCTGCAAGCCACCGGGCGCGATGCCCGCGGCCGTAAACAGTACCGCTACCACCCGCGCTGGCGGGAAATTCGCGATGCCGACAAATACGAGCGCCTGCTGGAGTTCGGCCGTGCCCTGCCCAAGCTGCGCACACGCACAGAAGAACACCTGCAGTTGCCAGGCCTGGGCCATGACAAAGTGGTCGCCACAGTCGTCGCGCTGCTGGATTCCACGCTGATTCGGGTAGGCAACACCCAATACGCCCGCGACAACAAATCGTTCGGCCTGACCACCTTGCGCAACCGCCATGTCGAGGTAAAAGGTGCCGGCATCCGTTTTCAGTTTCGCGGCAAGAGCGGCGTCGAGCACCAGGTCAGCCTGCAACACCCGCGGCTGGCGCGCATTATCCGCCGCTGCCTGGAGCTGCCGGGACAGCACCTGTTTCAGTATCTGGACGACGATCAGCAGCGCCGAGTAGTGACCTCCTCGGATATTAACCAGTATCTGCAGAAACAAAGCGGCAGCGACTTTACCGCCAAGGACTACCGCACCTGGGCCGGCACCGCCCTGGCACTGGACCAATTGCGGCGCCTACCGGCAGAAGAACGCTCGGTGACCGAGCAAAAGCGCGTGATCAACGAAGTCATCAAGGATGTCGCCAGCCAGCTGGGCAACACTCCGGCCATCTGCCGCAAGTGCTACGTGCACCCCGCCGTGCTCGATCACTTTATCGCCGGCGAACTCGCCAACCTGGGTAAACCTCGAACCCGAAAAGGGCTGCGCGAGGAAGAAGTGACGCTCATGCGGTTTCTCGAGCAGTTATCGCCCACCCCGTAAGGCTAGACGGCCGCGATTTCTACCTGACATGGCAAGATCTGTGGGCTTATTGTCATTGTTGCCAACAGCTTCGCGCGACAGAATAGGCCATCGATTTCCCCAGATGCCTTGCCCATGTCCAAACCCTTCCCGGCCGAACCCCTGCGCACCGTCGCTTGCCTGATATACCCGCAGGTGATGAGCCTTGACGTTACCGGCCCCATGCAGGTGTTTGCCTCAGCCAATGTCGAGCGCGAACGCCAAGGCTTGCCGGCGTTTTACGACTTGCTGCTGATAGGCGCCCACCACACTCCCGTAGCCACCTCTGCCGGCCTGCGCTTGTGCGTGGACCGGCCGTGGCGAGAACTGAACCCGGCGCATCTGGACACTTTGTTGGTGCCTGGCGGGCTGGGGGTGAACGCGCAAATGCAGGAAACCGAGCTGCTGGCCTGGCTGCACGCTGCTGAACCCCAGGTGCGGCGTCTCGGTTCCATCTGCTCCGGCGCCCTGATTCTTGCCCAGGCCGGCGTACTGAACGGCCGCCAGGCCACCACGCACTGGGCCGATGTCGATGAACTGCGTGATTGTTTTCCCAACGTACGGATCGAAAGCGATCGTCTGCACACCTACGACCCACGCAATCAGGATGGCGATAGCCACGTCTTCACCTCGGCCGGCGTCACTGCCGGCATCGACCTGGCCCTGGCACTGGTTGAGGCCGACCTGGGCCGTGCTATCGCCCTGAGCGTCGCCCGGCGCCTGGTGATGTTCCTGCGCCGGCCCGGTGGCCAGACCCAATTCAGCGCCCTGCTGACGCCCGAGCCCAGCCGCGTACCGCGCCTGGCCGCGTTGCTGGATTGGCTGCCAGCCAACCTTGGGGCTGATCTGTCGCTGCAAACGCTGGCGCAACAGGCCAAGCTGACGCCGCGTACCCTTTCGCGGGTATTTACTCAGGAAATGGGCATGGGTCCCGGGCGCTATGTCGAACGCCTGCGCCTTGAAGCGGCTCGCACGTTGCTGCAAGACGCCCAGGCCTCGATCAGCACCGTGGCGCGCCTGACCGGCTTCGGCCACCCGGAGAACCTGCGCCGTACCTTTCATAAACACCTGGCGGTAAGCCCCCAGGAATACGCCCAACGCTTTAGCTAACCACGCCTGCGAGAAGGAACACGCCATGCTTGAACTGCGCCCCAACTGCGAATGCTGCGACCGCGACCTGCCGCCCGACTCGGTAGACGCACGCATCTGCACCTTTGAATGCACCTTCTGCGTCGACTGCGCCGAAACCCATCTCGAAGGCGCATGCCCTAACTGCGGTGGTGAACTGCTGCAACGCCCGCGTCGGCCAGCCGCCAAACTGGTGAACAACCCCGCATCAACCGAACGCGTGCTGAAACCCGAAGGCTGTGTTAACGCACGTTAATCCACCCAGCTGAGCGCGCCCGCGCTCAGCTGACTGCCCCCAACCTTTACGAGGCGCCATCATGTTGCTGCTGCGCAATGCTTCCGTTCGCCTGCTGTTTGCCGGTCAAGCCCTGTACTGGTCCTGCTCGCTGATCGGCATCACCCTTACCTCCCTGGTGGGCCTGCAATTGGCGCCCAGCAATGTGCTGGCCACCCTGCCCCTGGCATTGCTGGTGATGGGCAACCTGCTCGCGGTGCAACCGTTGTCGCTGTTTATGCAACGCCATGGCCGTCGACCGGGGCTGATGCTGGGCGCTGGCAGTGGCGTGGTCGGCGGGTTGATCTGCGCGTTGGGGGTGGGCATTGGCGACTTCGCGCTGTTCTGCCTCGGCGCCCTACCCATCGGCGCGTACCAGGCCTCAGCGATGTATTACCGCTTCGCTGCACTGGAAGCTGTGGACGAACAGCAGAAAGGCCGCGCCACCGCCTGTGTGATTGGCGGCGGTGTGGTGGCGGCACTGATCGCGCCGAGCCTGGCGCTGTGGTCACGCAGCGCGTTGAGCACGCCGTACATGGGCGCCTACCTGATGATTGCGGCGTTGGCGGCCCTGGGCCTGCTGCTGGTCAGCCAACTGCGCGAAGGCGCCGCACCGGCGCCTGGCAAACCCGGGCTGGCGGCAATGCGTGAACTGTTGGCACGGCCGCTGGTGCGCGCCGCCATCGCCACCACCGCGATCGGTCATGGCCTGATGATTCTGGTGATGAACGCCACGCCCTTGGCCATGAGCTTTTGCGGCTTTGATGTGGCGACCAGCGCCGGGGTCATTCAGTGGCACATGCTCGGTATGTTCCTGCCCGCTTTTGTTGCCGGGCCGCTGGTAGATCGCCTCGGCAGTCGCCGGGTAGCGGTACTGGGCGGCAGCATTCTGCTGGCCAGTGCCGTGGTGGCATTGCTGGGGCTGAGCCATACGCACTTTCTCATCAGCTCGTTTCTGCTCGGCCTGGGCTGGAACCTGGCACTCATCGCCGGCACCACGCTGCTTGCCGAAGGGCATGTTGCCGGCGAACGCGGCCAGGCGCAGGGCTTGATGGAACTGGTGAATGGATCGGTGGCGGCCTGCGCCTCGTTTGCCTCCGGCGCGTTGATCACCGGGCTCGGGTGGGCGGCGATCAACATGGGTGTGTTGCCACTGGTGGCGATTGCGTTGCTGATGTTGCTGCCGGCCCGCAGATCCGCTGTGGCGGTTTAAGGTCCAAAGCATCGAGGCTGAAGTCTCGATTCCTGGAACAGGCCCTCCCAGACAGGCATAAAAAAGGCGACCCGAAGGTCGCCTTTTTGCCAACTGAAGCCAACTGAACGCGCTTAGTAGTAAGCGTTTTCCTTGTTGGTATGGTCAGTCACGTCACGCACGCCTTTGAGTTCGGGAATGCGTTCGAGCAGGGTTTTCTCGATGCCCTCTTTCAACGTCAGGTCGACCTGCCCGCAGCCTTGGCAACCACCGCCAAACTTGAGCACCGCAATACCGTCTTCCACCACGTCGATCAGGCTCACTTCGCCGCCGTGGCTGGCCAGCCCCGGATTGATCTCGGTTTGCAGGTAGTAGCTGATGCGCTCGTTGACCGGGCTGTCTTCGTTCACCATCGGCACTTTGGCGTTCGGCGCCTTGATGGTCAGCTGGCCGCCCATACGGTCGGTGGCGTAGTCGACCACGGCGTCTTCCAGAAAGGCTTCGCTGAAGGCGTCGATATAAGCGGTAAAGCTTTTCAGCCCTACGGCGTGGTCTTCAGGTTTTTCTTCGCCTGGCTTGCAGTAGGCAATACAGGTTTCGGCGTATTGGGTACCCGGCTGGGTAATGAAGATGCGGATGCCGATACCGGGCGTGCTCTGCTTGCTCAGCAGATCGGCTAGATAATCGTGGGCAGCTTCAGTAATGGTGATGGCGCTCATGGCAACTCCTCGCAAACATGGGCGCAGTTTACGCCCATGGGGCTTGTGAATAAAGCCCTAGTAATTCAGTCGGGAATAGCCGATCTGTTCGCAACGGTTCTTTCATCGTCCAGCCAGGCCTTGGCCTGCTGGAAAAACCGCTTCTCGATCAGCTCGTAGCTGCCCCAGGAGGCGAGCACGATAGCCGGAATGCAGGCGCCGATCATCCAATAAATGTTCAGGTCGTAACGTTGGGTGAGGTACCAGCCCAGCGACAGCACCAACACATGCACCAGATACACCGAATACGAACAGTCGCCGAGGGACTTGAGCACCCGGTTGCCGCGGAAATAGCCTTCCAACGAAATACAACTGGCTACGATCAATGCACTCGGCACACCCCAATGCAGCACGCGCATGGCGGTGTCGAGGTGATAGATGCTCAATACCGAGGTAACGATCACCGCTACCGGCAGCCACTTCCCGGGGCGAATCCAGCCGCGTTGGTAGGCCATGCCCAGCACAATACCGAACAGAAACTCATACACGATGCTGTTGCGGTAGAAGTCGCTCACCCAGTCTTCCCGCGTGGCCACCGTGCCCACCAGAAATAGCGCACCGGCGATCAGCCACAGGCGATAGCGCTCCGGCACGCTGAAGCCCAGGGCGAACAGCAGGTAGAAGAACATTTCGTAGTTGAGGGTCCAGCCCACCGCCAGCGTCGGGTACAGCCCGTAGCCTGCGGGGTTGTTGGCGGGAATAAACAGCAGCGACAGCACAAAGTGCTGCAGGTCGAACGCTTGCCCCGGCATCATCGGTTTGGCGTACACAATCAACAGCGCGGCCAGCAGGGAAAACAGCCAGTACGCCGGCACAATGCGCAGTACCCGGTTAAGCAGAAAACGCCCGGCGGCGATGTCTTTGCCTTGGGTAGACAGGTAGATCACAAAGCCGCTGATCACAAAAAAAATGTCGACGCCCACGGCGCCCTTGTCGATAAAAAATTGCCCCAGGGGGCTGTCTGCCTTGAAATCGAAAAACACCTGCATGATGTGGTGACCCACCACCAACCAAGCCGCTAAAGCTCTTAGCGCTTGCAGTGAAATCAGCATAGAACCCTACTCCCAACCAGCGCGCCAGACGGCGCCAACTGCGGCGCGCTCATGGCAAACCAACACCACGGCACGCCACCTCGCGTTACAGGGTTGACCCTGGCGAGGTTGGAAAAGGTCCATAAATCAGAGAGTCAAACCGCCCGGCCGCACTCGCACGAGATCTCTCAGGCTAGAGCCAGGCAAGGCGCCCCGCAGCTTTTAAGCGCAGCGTACTGCAGTACGTGAGCATTAAAAGCGAGGACGCAACGCCGCACGGCCGACGACTAAGAGATCGGCCAGGAGGTCAAAGGTTTTCGTAGCGGTTCATATCGAGAATCCCCGCTTCAACCGGCTCGGTACGCTGGATATACCGGTCTAGATCATGGAAATACCGCCAGAACTCAGGATGCGTGCGGCGCACGCCCCACTGTTTAACGAGCAGCTCAAACGCCGCGTCATCACGAACCTGCTCCATGGCCGCGACAAACGCCGGCACCTGCGCAACCGGCACGTTAAACATAAAGTTCGGGTAGCTGCTCATCACCCCTGGATAAACCGTCAGCGTGTCCAGCCCCGGCTGATAGCGCAGGCTCTCGCCCATCATAAAGGCCACGTTGGTATGGGCGCGGTTGCGCAGCAGGCTGTAAAAGTCGACGCTGCCATCGCCCTCTTCCACCCGCACCATGGTCGCTTCCGGCAGGTGCTGAATCACCTTGAGCCCCGCCCCAGGCTTGTTGGTCAGGCGGCTGAGCGCCTGCTCGGCATCTTGCTGCGGTTTGGGGAAATTGCGGCGGTAGCAGGCGCCATCGACGCAGCGGTTAATCGGGTCCGGGCGCATATTGAAGCCGGCGTAGCGCTCCAGCAGTTGCTTGGCGAAGCCATTTTTGGCATCGGTTTCGGGCAACGTGAGACCGGTGGGACTGTCGTCGTCGATGTCCTGATAGTCCATCCACACCTTGAGCTTGCCGCTGTTCTGGTACCAGTCAGCAAGAATGGCTTCACGGGCGTCTGGCGGCATCAAGCGCAGGAAATTCTGCTCGGCACCGTTGCGGATCAGGTCGAAATACAACCGAGTCTGCGCCTGATGCGAGACGTTGCCGAACACATCGAAGTTCACCACCAACTGGTAATAGGTGCGCTCCAGCAGCGGATAGTCCATCCACCAAATGGTCTGTGGCACCTCGCCGATCAGGCCTTTCTTTACGGTGGCGCTGTCGTAGTGACGGAAGATCGATAGCACGGCGTTGTCATTGCCCGCCCAGATATGCGACCAACTCGGCGCCGGTGCATCAGCATAAGCGTCCTGGCGGGCAGCCTCGTATTCGTTGCGTTTGTCTCGATAGGTTCGCCACAGGCTCAGCGTGGCACTCAGGTCATCGAGCTGCCCTGGCAACGCGAGCTTGTCGGTGATCTGGCCGCGGTAGTTGGGATCGGTGATAAACAGGTCGTGGTCGGGGTCCTGGAACATCACCCAGAAATTGTCGCGAATAACGTCGGTGGCAATCTGGCCGCGGCACACCGGGCCCCGGATAAAGGTCTGCACGAAGTACTCGGCATTCTCCAGCATGAACTGATAACGCGCCCGGGCCGGAATGGCGGCAAAGGTTTCAAACGGGTTGGCGCGGCGCTGCGGGCCATAACCGGGGGACGCCAGTACCTGCCAGTCGTTGCCGTAGAACAGCTCTTTTACCCGCGCCAGCTTCTGCGCGCTCAGCGGGTAGGTGATGTGGGTTTTATGCACGATCACGCCCTGCACGGGAATCAGGCGGTAATAGAAAACAACGCCAGGATCATCGTTCGGCCGGCGGCTGGCGATGAGGTCGACGGCCGTGCCGCTGGGCGTGCGTGAGCGCACCACCTGGAAGAAATGGCGGTTGTCGCCATTCTGGAAATACAGGTGGGCAAGAAACAGGTGCTCATACAGCCAACGCGCCACCAGGCTTTCCCGCGCGCCAGGGGCATTGAGCAGGTCTTCCCACTGTTTCGCCTGGGCCAGCTCAATGTCGTTGGCTTGCAGCACCTGCTGGTCGAGCGGCGCACCGGCGGCCAACCAGCTTTTCAGGGTTTGCAATTCAGGAGGCGTCAAACCGGTAACGCCCAATGGCATGCCTTCGTGGGCATGGGTTTTAGCGTAGGTATCGAACTCGCCGGGCACCGGGCAGGTGTTGGGGCGGTCGACCCCCAGCTTGACGCTGTCTGGCAGTTTGGCATTGGGCTCAACCGGGTTTTGTTCACCCAGCTCCAGCATGCGCGCCATCAGCGCGGCTTGCCCGCTCTGGGCGTCCAGCACCGAGTAGAAGCCTTTGCGCTGCCAGGCCAAGGGGCCATGGGCATCGAGAAACAGGCGCGTGGTGTCGGTGGCCTGGGTACGGCCGCCGTCATACACCGGCGTCTTGTTCGCCCCGCGCGAAACGCCCTCGGCACTGCCCAGGTTCAACTGGCACGGTGAGTCGTAACAGGCATGACAGGCCACGCACTTCTCAGTGAGGATGGGCTGCACATCGCGGGTATAAGAGATGGATTCGGCGCCGGCACCCATGGCAACAAACCACAGGACTACTGCGACGGAAAAACGGTATGGCATTGGCACTTCCTTGCATCAATTAGCAGGCAAGTTTACCGACCTGCCGACAATTAGACAGCCAATGGCGACTGCTCAAGGTTCACTCTGACTGGTTTTGTATAGCGGCAGTTTCAACTGTTTCGCCACTGGCCAACAGACGGTTGGCCGCGTTCAGACGTACCAGCATGTCCTGCTCCAGCAGCAGGTCGAGAAACAGTTGATGGCGCTGTACCGCCGACGTGGCGCCTTGCAACAGGCGCTCGGCCTGCTCGCTCTGCACCGCGAAACCCAATAACGCGGCGTCCGCGCACCAGGCCTGGATATGCGCACGCGTGGCCTGGCTCGGACTGCCCAGGCCCGTGGCGAGCAAGCTGTCGAGCCATTCGCCCCAACTATCAAGCCAGTGATCAAGCGCCTGGTTCATCGTGCCTCGCAAAACAGCAGCTGCTGCCCGTTGTTATCAATTACCACCACGGGATACAGCGTCGGGCAGTCGCCCTCCACCGTCCAGCGCCCCAGCAGCAAAGTCACGCCATGCCTCGGCTGACTCAGGCAAAGCGCGGCCTTCGCCGTCAACGGATGGGCGGGCAAGACAATCCGCAGCGGCTGTCCGGTGTCGTCCATCGCCTCCCCCTGCCACCGCTGGCCAAAACGCTCGAACTGCGGCGCCGTCACCACGTGCGCTGCGATCAGTGCCAGGGGCTGCGGGTCGTTGCGGTACAGCCAGCGTCGACGGTGTTCGGCGAACACTTGCATGCGCGACGCAGGTGACTGGGCGTACGCCCCCAACTCCTCCATCGTCACCGCCTCGCCGACCTGCAACTGACTGCCCTCACGCCCGGACAACCGCCCCTCGCTACTCACCCAGCCTTTAAGCAACTGGCAGCGCTTGCCCAGCAGATGGCGCAACGGACGCCCGCAAAACAGGTCCTCGGCAAACGCCTGAGTCGCCTGCCAGCCGGGGTTGAGCGCCTGGCTGCGGCTTTGCGAAAAGGTATAAAAGCCGCCGCTCGACGGATTGAGAAAGTACAGGCTGTAGCCGGCAAAACCGCTGGCAGTGGTCCAGCATTCAGCGCCAACGCACAACAGCTCGAGCTGAGAAACAGGCTGGTACCGTTTCCGGTGCACCCCGGCCAGCTCCGGCAACGGTTGGGGCAACGGCGTGCGAGCCAAAGCGCGGCGAAAGGCCAACAATTGCGCCAATTGCAGCCGCGCCTGACGCACGGTGCTGCCCACCAGGCTGAGGCGCTCATCATCCAGCGCGCGCACCAGACGCGCCAGCAACCGCCCCGGCAGCGGCAAGTCGGCCTGCTGCAAGGTGGTTGCCAGGGCGTCGCCGCGCGCCACCAGCATCGCCGAGGCGCCGGCCATGCCCAGAGTCGTCAACTCCAGCAGCCACTGGTCCAGCGTCTGCAAGGCTTGGTGCTGGCTGTCATTCAGCGCCTCTGCCTGCTCTGCCACGACCTCTGGGGTGGCCTGGCGCGTCAGCTGCAGCACCACCAGGGCACGGTGAGCGCAACGGTGTTCGCCACAGGAACAGACCGAACCGGCCAGGCCGACAGCGCGTGGAATGCTCAGGGTAAATTCCCCGCTCACGTCTATGCGCGCCACCAAGCGCTGTGCGTCCAGATTGCACTCGGCCGTGATGCCTTGGGCTTGCCAGCGTTGCGCCTTGGTCAGCGCCGGCTGACCGAGCAGCTCTTTGCGCCGCTGGGCATCGGCAATAAGCCAGGGTTCGGCCAACGCCAGAGCGCTCGGCGCCGCGCTGCCGGCCGCTTGCGCAAGCTGCGAGGCCAGCCTGGCACGCAAGCCCAGCACGAAGGCCAACAGGTGATGACAACTGCCCAGTGCCGGACAACTGCAGCGCAGCCGCTCAAACCCGACGCCGCCCACCTGTTGCTCAAACCCATCCATCTGCGCTTGGGCATGCTCGTCCTGCAGCAACCATTGCGCAGGCGTCTGCCCGTCCAGCAGCTTGTAACCTCGGCGCAGCAAGCCCTTGTTGGCCCAGGCCTCCAATGTTTCGTCGGTGATGGCGCTTAACCACAACTGCAGGCTCATGGCTGTCGTCCCGCCATGCGCTCAGCCACCCAGTCGGCCAGATGGTCCGGCGTCATGGCCGCCACGCGCATACCGCACGCAATCAAAGCCTGGGCGGTGTCCGGGTCGTAATCAGGTTGCGCGTCCTGATCCAGGGCCGCCAGGCCCAACAAGCTCACGCCGGCCTCAGCCAGGCGCGTGACGCTGGCATACAGGCTGGCATGCGAGCCGCCTTCATAAAAATCGCTGAGCAGCACCAGCATGCTGCGCCGCGGTTGGCTAATAAGAGCTTCGGCATGCAGCACCGCCTGGGCGATATCGGTGCCGCCGCCCAGTTGCACGGCCAACAACGTTTCCACCGGGTCATCGAGCTGACCGCTAACATCCACCACTTGGGTATCGAACAGCAGCACGCGGGTGTTCAGGCTCCGCACCTGGCTGAAGATACTGGCGATTACCGCTGCATAAATGATCGACGGCGCCATCGAGCCGCTCTGATCGACCAGCACGATGATGTCCCACGGCAACTGCTTCTGCCGGGCCGGGTTGTAGTACAGGCGCTGCAGGGCCATCACCTCGCCTTCGAGGTCGTAATGCTTGAGGTTACGGCGAATGGTCAGGTGCCAATCCAGCGCCGCGTGGGTGGGCCGGCCACCGCGCGCCTGGCGATTGCGCCGGCCTTCGATACGGCTACGCACCCTGCGGGCAAGCCGCTCCTCCAGCGCCTGGCAAACCGTGCGAATCACCTGGCGTACCTCCGCCATCAGGCTGTCCGGCAAGTGATTGCGAAAGCTCAGCAGGGTTTGCACCAGATTGAGCGTCGGCGTGCTCTGGCGCAGTACCTCAGGGTCGGTCAACAGGGCGGTGAGTTTGTAGCGTTCGATGGCCTGACGCTGCAGGACCTGAACGGTACTCACCGGGAACAGCTTGCGCACCTTGGCCAGCCAGGTGGCCGGGGTCATGCGCGAGGCTTCCTGGCCGCCGCTCCGGGTTTCATCGCTGCGCTGCTGGTACTCGCGCTGGTAGAGAAAATCCAGCGCAGTATCACGCTCGGCGTCGCCGCTGCCCAGGGGCTGAGCGGCATCCGCTGCGTTGCCCTCGGCATCGCGGCCCAGGGCCAGGCGCCAGCGACGGCGCAGTTCAGCATCAGCCACGGGCACCTCCATCCCACACCTGGCGCGCACTGGCCAAGGTTTCGCGCAGCTCGGCTGCGGCGTGCAGGTCGGCCACCGACCAATGCCTGCCGCCTGCCTGCAGCGCCGCCGCAGGGCCACCGAACAACAGGCCGCCCAGGGTGCTCAACTGCCGCGGTGACAAGCGTGTAAAGGCCAGGCGCAAGCCTGGTAGCACGCGCAGAAAAGTGTCTTCGTCCCAACGCTGCAACGAGTCGCTGATGCCCTGCTGCAAGGCCGGCTGCTGCAGGAATCGATGCCGTGCCACCCGCAGCAGGCCGGCAATAAACTGGCCCGGTGCCGACGCATCACGCTCGGCATAGCCGGCCGCTTCGGTATAGGCGGCCACCACCTCCTTGCAGCCCAGATGGCCAGCCTCCAGCAACACGCCCTGTGCCAGCCCGCTCAGCAGCGGCGACGGCTGCATCGCCAGCAGTAACTGCAGGGCTTCAAAAAAACTCGCGGGCTCGCAGCCCGGGGTTTGCAGCGCAAGCAGATTGAGCATGCCCACCAGCGCGTCGGCAAGCGCCTCCTGGTGTTCCTCGCTCAACCCGCCGACCCACGGCAGGCACAGGCAGATGCGTTGAAAACACTCGGCCAGCAACTCATCCAGCGCCTCCAGCCCTTCCCCCCCGAGCACCACCTTGGCGTGCCGGGCCGCATCCAGACGCAACAGCCCCAGGCACAGGCTGGTCAGGTCGCTTTCGTGCGCCAGCCAGTGGCGGACCTGATTGACGATGGTGCCGAGCAAGGCGTGCAGTCCCATGGCAAGGGCGTCGATCAAAATCGCCACTGGCGCCGCGCCTTGCTGGCGACATGCGTTAAGTCGCTCCAGGCAGCGGGCGGTGGCGGCATCGAGCAGGCGTGCGCCGTAGTGGCCTTTTTCGGTAAGCGTGGCTTCGATTTCCGGTTGCCAGCGAATTACCCATACCTCGCGTACCCGCGCCAGGTCTTCACCACTGGCAAACCTTGGGCCGGCGACACACTTGCCATAGCCCGCATCCAGACTGGCCAGACGATGGAGAAACCGCGACTGCTCGCGGTGCAAGGGGCTGCGGTAGATATCCAGCGCGCGCTCCAGTGGCTGCGCGGCCGAGCGTGGCAGGCGCAAGCGCCGACAGGTCTGGCGGAAATCCTCAACCAACGGCGGCACCGGCAGGCCGGCCGGCAAACGGCCCACCTCGTCACCGGCAAAGAAGGCATCCAGGTGTGCCAGCAACGGACGCTCACTGCCGTCCAGGCTGTGTTTATGCAGGCTGCTGAGCAACGCTTCCCGCAGTTCCAGACGCCCCGTCCCGTGGCCACGCAATGCGGCCAGACGCCGCGCCAGGGTGACCGCTTCGATAGCGTCCGGCAGGCTGGCGGCAAAGCGGCGTTCGCGCAGGTAATTGACCAATTCGGCGGCCATGGCCGCGTGGGTTTCCCCATGTACGTCGCCGGGATTTTCCCGCCGCCGCGCCAGGGTGCTCCACACTCGAGCCTGGTAGGCGCAGTCGGGAATGCCCGCGGCGTACTGGGCGCTGGCGTTCAAGCGGCTTAACGAATAGTTGATCAGGTGCACCCCACCGGCCACCTCACCCGGCTTCGCTGGCACACCGCCCTGCCCCAGCTGCTTAAGAATGCCGGCGCAATGAAACGCACCGCACACCACCAGGCAGCGCTGGCCCTGGCTGCGCGCCTGGTCGATACAAGCGGCCATGTGCGCTTCGCGGGCCAGGGTTTGCGCGTCCAGCACACTGCCGGCACGCAGGTATTCGCCCAGGTTGAGCACCCGGGCAAAAAACTGTTCGGCACTGGCGTACGCTACACCGCTTTCAAAATGCCGCTCCCACCAACTGTCAAAATCGGCACAGCCGCTTGTAGCCAGCAAGATCGCCATGGCATCGGCACGAGCCAGCAACTGGTCGTCATTTAACAGTGGCTCCAGCACATCGGCATTGTCGCTGCTGGACTCATGCCGGTGGCGTGTCATAAACGGCAAATCGATAAAGCGCACGGCAATGCCCAGACGCTTGGCCTCGCGCAATGCCACCCATTCTGGCGACATGGCCGCCAGCGGCACAAAACAACGCCGCTGCACGGCGCTCCCGTGGCAATAGATAAAAAAGGCCACCGGCGGGCGAGTGGCTTCGTCGAGTAGAAACGGCAGCAGGCCATTGCCCTCTTCCGGCCCCTCGATCAACACCACATCCGGCCGCACACAGTCGATAAGACGCCGCAACTGCCAGGCGCAGTGCGGGCTGTGATGGCGCACGGGGGCCCAGAACACCTGCGGGAACTGTTCATAATCGGCGGGCAGGCGGTCCATGGCCGCTGCGTCGAAAGCGGTTTCAGTCATCCTGGCTATCGGCGAAGTCCTGCCATTGCGGGCTGTTGGTGCGCACCCGGCGCACGACCCGCAGGTAATCGCGAAAGCGTCGGCTGTCCTGCTCGTCGTCCTTGATCACGGTGCCGACCATAAAGCGCGCCAGGTGCTGCGGGCGCACCTTGGGCTCGGCAAAGTAATGGCACTGCACCGCTGCACTAAAAGCCACGGCAATCGCCTCGGCGCTAGACAGCACCGTCGACGGCGGCTCGAACGCCACGCCCTCGGCACTCCCGGCGCGTAATTCCTGAAACGCGCTCACCAGCAGCTCAGCCACATCCGGCGTCAGGCGGGTGCTGATCTGCTGGTCTGCCAGTTGCCGATTGACCTCACGCAACAGCAACTCCTTCTGGTCCTGCAAACGCGCCAACGGCCGCATGGTTTCGAAGTTGAACCGCCGTTTCAGCGCCGAAGACATATCGTTCACCCCACGGTCGCGCAGGTTGGCGGTGGCGATCACGTTAAAGCCCGGTTTGGCCAGCAAGTAGTTGCCGGGATCCTCCTGCATTTCGGGGATATGCAGCAAACGCTCGGACATGATCGGAATCAGGTTGTCCTGCACCTCAATGGCACAGCGGCTGATTTCCTCGAACCGCAGCAACGCACCACGGCTCATGGCCCGGTGCAACGGCCCCGGCACCAGCGCCTCGGGCCCCGGGCCTGAGCGCAACAGCAAGGCGTAGTTCCAGCCGTAGCGAATGCTCTCCTCCACCACGGCGGCACTGCCCTGCACGGCCAGCGTGCTGTCGGCGCAAATGGCGGCGGCGAGCAGCTCGGACAGCAACGACTTGGCCGTACCCGGCTCGCCCACCAGCATCAACCCGCGCTGGCCCACCAGGGTAACGATGGAGCGCTCCACCACATCGTCATTACCAAAGATCTTGCGCTGCACCACCTCACCGCCAACCTCGCGGCCATCGCTGCCCAAGATGAAAGTGCGCACCATGGCTGGCGACAGGCGCCAGCCTTCCGGCCGTGCGCCACTGTCAGCGGCCAGCAGCCGCGCCAGTTCAGCGGCATACAACTGCTCGGCCGGCAAACGCTGGGCGACTACAGCCGGCGGCGCCTGGGTTTTGCTTTTACTCATACGCCTGCCTCAGCCAGGGTTTGTGCCTGCACCAGCACGGTATTCAACAAGGCGGGCGGCAAGTCGCCGAGGCACTGGCTTTGCAGCGCCTCGCCGACCTTGCGGTACACCACCAGATCCGCCACTTCGATCTGTTGGTCGGCATCGAAGTAGCCCAGCTGAATCGGGCTATGGCCCACGGTGACCTGCCAGCTGTCGCCATCCAGGCTCCAGTAGTGCGAGGTAAATTCCGAGCCACCATCGGTGTCTTTTTCCTGCAGATAGCCCCAACGCTCCAGCAAACCGCTCAGCGTGCCGCGTTTCAGCAGTTTGCCATTGGCGCGCAAAATCTTGCTGGCTTGCAACTCTTCGCTGCTGGCCGGCTGCACCGGGGTGCTCCACTGCTCGATTGGCGATACCACTTCATAGTCGGCAAAGTGCGCGGCCCAGGCGGTGCGCTCGGCGGCATCCAACTCCAGCGGATGGGTAACCTGCACGTTGCAGTCTTCGGGCAAAACGTAAGCCTCGTCCGCCAGGGTCTGCACACCGCCGCTGGTATCCGGACGTATACGTTGCAGCGCCTGGCCGTTGGCATCGGTCACCGACCACACCACGCGCTGCGCCAGCAGGTTGAGTAACGGATGTTCCAGGAACAGGCGTTGCCAGGTGCTGCCGGGCCAGGTGTGCCCCAACTGCATGGCCCGCAGCAAACGCTGGCCTTGTTGCTTGAGCACCGGCTTGAGGTTCTTGCTCAGGGCCTTGAACTGATTCTCGGCCAGCACACGCTTTTCAGCGTCCTCACCGGGCTTGGCCTTGGGCAGGTTTTTGCTCGCCTTGCCGGCACCATCGAACACCACCAGGCTCAAGTCTGAATGCACCCGTACGCTGTAACTGTACGGTCCCACGTCCAGCAGCAAGCCTTGTGGGCCCATACCGAAGTCGGGGGCCAGCACCTCAAGGAACTCCTCCAGGCTCAAGCCGCGCAATTCGGCCTGTGCGGTCAACGCCGTGCTGGCGGAGGCCTTGATCGAGTTGCCTAGCTTGCCGTTCTCCCACTGCTGCCGCGCCAGGTAACAACCGTACTTGCCCGGCAGCTCACAGAGGTAGCCGATAGCCAGTGCCGACTTCTGCGTGCGGTACTTTTTCCACTCCTGCACGGCCTTGGCCAAGGCATTGGCAGCGCGCTCGTCACCGTATTCACGCATCGGTTGCAGCAGCCACAGGTGGTCGTTGCTGCCGTTCTCGCTGATCCAGCGGTCAATGCACACCAAGGCAAATTCGCTGCGCTGGGCGGGGCTTAGCAAGGCCAGAATCTGCCGCGCTTTGCGGGGCAGGTGATGCGCTTTGAGCATCAAGGCCAACAGCAGACGGCCCAGCGGCTCGCCCAACGGCTGCAGCAGAGCCGCAAACTCGTCGCTCCACACACCCTCCGGCAACTCCAGCGCTAGCTGGTGTGCTTGATCCTGCAATCCGGCCAAGGTCAGGCCGAACCATGGGTCCAGGTCCGCCAACGGATAGCCGGCTTTCTCCAGAGCATCCAGGCTCATGCCACGGCTTTGTTCGTCATGCACGGCATCGGCAAAATACTCGGCAATCAGCGGCGCCATCAACGGATCGCGGGATTGGGCAATGCCGGTCAGCACGCTCAGGCGCGCCTTTACCGCGCCCGGCAGCAGACCGCTGCGCTGGATGATATCGGCGCTACAACTGGCGATAAGTTTTACCGCTGGCTCACGAATGGCCTTGTTGCTGCTGGCCAGCACCTTGCCCAGCGAATCGGCACAGGCGACCACCCCGGCGCTGTTTAGCAGTGGCAACAGCAGCGTCTGCTTTTTGCTGTCCAGCGCCGCGTAAAGCTGCGGGTTGGCGGCAAGGGCATCGCCGGCTTTCAGGCGCTGAAAACGGCGAATGGTGCCGCGGCGCGCAGCGGGCTCGGCCTCCAGCTTGATGACCGCCAGATGAATCACCAGCGGCCACATGCTAGGCGGGCAACCGGCCAATGCATCGACTTTATCGTTGGAATAACCCCCGTCGCCCAAGTGCTGCTCCACCAGCTCTGGCGCCTGCTCATACCAGTTCGCCAGATACGGCATTACCTGCGCATGCAAACTTGGATAGGTCAGCGCCCGGCAGGCATTGGCAATCAAGGTGGTACGGCTCGCCTCCTCAGCGGTTGCATCCCACAGCATCTGCCAGCGCTCGGGCCGATCGCCGCCACGCAGCAGGTCTTCGCAAGACACCGAATGCTGGGCGAACAGATCGGGATACTTGGCACATGCGGCCATCACCACGTCCCAGCCCTGTGGGTCGATGGTTAATTGGCCGGGGCCGGGATAGATGTGATGCCAGCTCGGTTGCTGAACTCCGGCAAGCGTCCAGAGCTGGTACGCGGCGCACTCTCGTACCTCGGTATTCTTGGCATCGAGAAAACCAACGAGCAGGTCGCGGTTTTTGCGAAAGCGAAAATGAGCTGGGAACTCGGCATCGGCGTCATCAAAAAAATGCGCCTTGATCAACGTCTCCAGCTCATCGTCCGGGATGTGGTTCACCAACTGTTTGAGGACGGATTTGTAGGTGGGATTCTGCTCGAACTCAGTGGCAAATAACTGCCGATACCACTGCAGCGCCTGCGGGCTGCTCAGGCTGACTTCCATGTGGCTTTGGCGCGCATGTTTGACCTGTTCCAGCTCCAACGCGGCAGCCGGGCAACGGCTGCCGAAGTCCGTAGAAACACGCAGCCCCACCACACTGCCGCCGGCCAGTTGCTTGGCCAGGGTGCGGATGCGCTCGGGCTCTTCAGCGAGCACGTACGAAAGGCCCATGTCGTTGAACAGCGTATTCAACGGCGCCTTGTAGTCCTGCGCCTCGCTAACCAGCTGCGTAAAGGCTTCACAGGCGAGCAACGCGCGAAGCAGTGGCACAACAAACTGCCGGCTCAATGCGTCACTCAGCTCAGACTCAAGCCCACGCCAGTCATAGAGCCTGGCGCCAGTCGGGGTAAAGCGCAGCAGTAACTGACTCCAGACCTGGTTGGAAACCTCAAGGCGCTGCAACTGCTCGCGCACCACCAGCAGCAGCGTGTGCACGTGCAAGAACCCGGCGAACGTATCGCTTTGCACGTAGTAATCATCGGCACTGCGCAACAGCGCACTTAACGCCTGTGGCTGCACGCCGGCGCCCACATACCAACGGTGCACGGGCAGCCAGTCACCCGTGCCCTGGGCAATAGCATCAGCCGCCGCCTGCAAGGCCTGGAACTGCGCCGCCAACCAGCGCCGGTCCTGTTGGAACCAGATCGTTTTTCCGTCGGCATAGATGAACGTCGGCATCAGCCAGTAAACAAGATCAGCCACATCCACCAACGGCGTCAGCAGCACCACCAGCCGCTCGCCGGTAGCGAGCACCTGCTGTGGCTCGAGGCCCTTGCAGACCCAGCCAAACAGTGATGAAGGGCTGCGTTGTTGCTTATCGTCAGCGCCAGTGCCGGCCACCAGATGCACTCGTTCGGCCAACGCCTGGCGCCACGCGGCCGGCAACGGCGCCTCGCGCCGCCAATAAGCTAGCACCGCGGCAAAGTCCAGGCCCTGGCCAATCTGTGCCTCGGCGTAAAGCCGCTGCAGGCTGTCGAAAAATGCCTGTTCGTTGTTGAAATTCAGCGCTGCGTACGCGTTGATCATCCCTGCATCCCCGATAAAAAAGTTGTCTATCTGCTTGTGCGGCCGCAGCGCTTACAGCGCATGGGCTTCGAGGGTTTGCGCCTGGTGCAGCAAGGTGTTCAGAAACGCTGGCGGCAGTTCACCCAGACGCTGTGGGGCAAACCCCTCGCCTTCACGGCGGTGTACCTGAATGTCTTGCAAACCGACCTTGGCCTCTGCGTCGAAGTACACGCCAATGGCGCCGTGGTTGAGGGTTACGCGCCAGCGGCCGCCGTCCAGTAGCCAGGTGTGCTCGTTGATGCGCCCGCCACTGCCGGCCTGCCCGCGGCTGTAGCCCCATTTTTCCAACAGGTTGCCGAGCTTGCCGCGGTTGAGCTTCTTGCGTGCCGGCAGGGCCAGGCGGTCGGCGGCCATAACGTCAGCGGGCGGCACCAGCACCGGGGTGGTCCACTGTTCGATCGGCGACTCCAACTGGTAGTCCTTGAAGTGCGCCACCCAGGCGGCGAGCTCGCTTTCTTCCAGCTCCAGCGGGTGGGTGGCATGCACGATGGCGTTGGCAGGCAGGCTGTAGGGGTCGTCGTTGAGGTCAATCAACTCTCCGCCGACCGGGCGGAAGCGCTGCAGCGGCTGGCCCTGGCCATCGTTGGCGGACCACACCACGGTCTGCGCGATTACCGCCATCAGCGGGTGCTGGATAAACAGTTTTTGCCAGGTGGCGGCCGGCCAAGCGCTACCCAACTGGAACAGGCGGGCAAGACGTCGGCTCTGCTGCTTGAACACCGGTTTGAGGTTTTTGCTCAGGGCCTTGAAGTGGTTTTCCGCCAGGCTGCGTTTGTCGGCATCCTCGCCGGCTTTGGCTTTGGGCAGGGTTTTGCTGGTTTTGCCGTTCTCGTCAATCACCACCAGGCTGAGGTCGGCGTGCATGCGCACCACGTACTGATACGGACCGACATCCAGCTGCAGGCCCTCGTGGGTCAAGCCGAAGTCGGGCACCAACTGTTCGAGCAACTCACTGAGGATCATGTCGCGCCGGGTGGCAGCCTCGGTGAGCGCCTGGCGGGCGGCGATCAGCACGGCATCGGAGAGCTTGCCGTTTTCCCACAGGTCGCGGGCCTGGAACACGCCGTAGTCGCCCGGCAGTTGGCAGAGCAAATGCAGGGCGGCGTTGGCTTTGACCTTGCGCAGTTTTTTCCAGTCGTTGACCGCTTTCACCAACGCGTTGGCGACCCGCTCATCACCAAACTCGGGCACGGTCAGCAGCATCCAGTCCAGTTCTGCGGCGCCATTGGCGGCAATCCATCGCTGCACGCTGAGAAAGGCCAGATCGCTGCGCCGGCCGGCGGGCAGAAAGTCCAGTATCTGCCGCACATGACGGGGAATCTGCTGGCCACCGTCATAGAGCAGAAACAGCAGGTGCCGGCCCAATGTTTCACCTAGCGGCGCCAGCACCGTGGCGAATTCTTCGCTCCAATGTTTACTTACAGCAGCGGGAATCTTCACCCCCGCCGCTTCTTTTTGCAGAGTCGCCAGGTCGGCGTCGGCCAGGGTGTCGAGGCTGCCCACAGCCAGACCGGCACGCTCTAGCACGTTGAGGCTCAGGCCTCGGCTGTAATCGTCATGGGCCTCGTCGTTGAAATGACGATTGATCAGCTCGACCATCGCCGGGTCCTCGGCCAGCGCCATACCGGTCAACACCCACCTGCGCGCCTTGGGCGAGGCCTCAAGCAGCCCGGAGGCTTGGATGGCAGCGGCGCTGCTGCGGGTCAGCAGGCTCAGTACCGGCTCACGCAGAGTTTTCGAACTGCTGTTGAACAACTTGGCCAACCCATCGCCACAGGCCACCAGGCTGCTATCGTCGAACAGTTGCAGCAGCTTGATCCGCGCCTTTTCATCCAGCGCGGCGAAGGCTTGCGGGTAATCCACCAGGGTTTGTGCAGCAATGGCACTGGCGCTTTTGGGGTCCAGCGCCCGATTTCGTGCCCAGTCTTTGTTGGCCACCAACGCGCGCGCGGCCATGCGCGGAGCCCATTGCAACAGCGGCGTTTTCTGCTTGGCCAAAGCGCCAATCTGCTCATCGGCCGACCAGCCACTATCGCCGTTGATATAGGCGTGAAATGGCGCGCAATCCTGCTCATTCAAACGCTCCATCAATGCGATCAACTGAGAGCGGATGTACTTCACGCCCAGGGTTTGCAGGCAGGTCCCGGCTATCTTGACCTTCTGTTCGGCGCTAGCCAGGTCCCATAACAGCTCCCAACGCTCCAGGTCGTCGCGCTGAATTTCTACATCAAGCAACTCGATAAACAGCGCAGGAAACGCCGCACTGGCGCGCATCAGCAACGGCCAGTTCTGCGGGTGTTTGGCGTAGGCATCGGCGCGTTCGTCATTTTGCTTTTCGCTTACCAGGCGAATGGTCGCCACCTTGAACAACTGCTCGGCCGCCCTGGCCTGTAGCGTCTGGTTACTGCTGGAAAGGTAGCTGTACAGGTACTCGGCATTTGCGAACTGCTCAAGCAACTGCCAGCTGAAATCCTGCTCCTCGTCACGCGGGCTCAGGTACCGGGTGATCACCTGGTGCAACTGTGCTTCGTCGCCACTGCGCTTGAACTGGTCGAGTACATCGCGGAACAGGCGCCCGGAGAGCGACTCCAGCAGGCTCTGATACCAAGTCAGGGCAGCCGGCGATGTGCTGCGCGGAGTAAATTCCCCGAGGCGCTGATGGTGCGTTTGCTCCAGTATCAGTGCCGCCTCGGGATAACGATCGGCAAACGACTCGGTTGCCTTCGTCCATCTCAATGCCGTTTCGGACAGGCCGGCCAGAAATGCGCGAAAACCGTCGGCACTGGCGGCAAACAGCGCGCCCAGGGCGTAGTCGCCGAGCAAGCGGCCGACGATGTCATAACCATAGGTGTTGGGCGCGGCGAGCATCTTTTCCCAGCGTGGGCTGCCGACCAGCTCTTTGAGCAGCGGCAAGCTGAACTGGTGCAGGCCGCCCAATGGCACATCCAGCTCTTTCGCCGCGTTGCTGCTGTCTACCAGCACCTTCATGCAGCAGAGCAATAGGTCGACGCTGAAGTCGTTGCTGAGCGTGCCTAGCAGCAATTGCTCACGAACCAGCAGAAGTTGCAGCCGCAGGGCGCGCAAGCCGTCAATCTGGTAAATCTCCAGAGCGCCTTTACCGGGCGCCAATGCAGCGGCAAGCGAGCCCGGCTCCGCCCCGGCACTGCGCAGCCAGGAGCTTGTTTCTCCCCATTCGCCGGTCCCCTTGCCCACCTGTGCGGCCCATTCCCGCAGCCCGGCGCCGAGGGTGGCGTTGGCTTTTTTGTAGCGCACGGGGTTGGCGCGGTGATCACGCGGTAAAAACACCGACGCCAGCGGGTAAAACTCCAACAGCGGCGCCAGCAGCACCACCAACCATTCCCCGCGTGCTATCCAGCTCGCATCCGGTGTGCCGACAAACAATTTCCTATGAACAGCGTCCATGGCTTCATACGTGCCATCACCACCGTAGCTGCGTTGGCTGAACGGTGTTTGCGTAGCCAGTTCCTTGCGCCACTCCAGCGGCAGGGCCACGCCTCGCGCCCAAGCTGCGGGTATGGCGGCAAAATCCAGTTCTCTACCGATGCCAACGTCGTCATACCCGGCCTTGAGGCGGGCAAAAAAATCGGCCTCATCGACGCTTTCGCCCAGATTGGCGAACACCTGAAAACGCTGTTGGTCGTGCTTGAGCATGGCAATCCCTGCAAACAATAAACGTTAAAAAATCGGTCTTTAACCGTTACAGCGCGCTGGCTTCCAGCGCCTGTGCCTGGCTCAGCAAGGTGTTTAGAAACGCCCGAGGCAAATCACCCAACCGTTGCCGCTCAAAGCCTTTGACGCCACGGCGGTGCACTTCGATGTTGTCCAGGCTGACCTTGGCTTCAGCATCGAAGTACGCGTCGATATCACCGTGATTGAGCGTTACCAGCCAGCGCCCGCCATCGGCGCGCCAGGTATGTTCGTTTACCCGCGCGCCGTCCCCGGCCTGGCCTTTGATATAGCCCCACTTCTCCACCAGGCTGGCGAATTTGCCGCGATTGAGTTGTTTGTTTGTCGGCAGCGGCAGACGCTCGGCGACCAGAATCTCGGCCTCTGGCACCAGCACCTGGGTGGTCCACTGCTCAATGGGTGATTCCAGTTGGTAGTCGGCAAAGTGCGCCACCCAGGCAGCGCGCTCGGCTTCGTCCAACTCCAGCGGGTGGGTAACGTGCACCACGGCATCGTCGGGCAGGCGCCAGGGCTCGTCGTCAAGGCCGATCAGCTCGCCGCCCTCGGCCGGGCGAAAACGTTTGAGCGGCTGACCCTGTGCATCCTCCGCCGACCACACCACCGCCTGCGCCAGCACCGCCATCACCGGGTGCTGAATAAACAGCTTGTGCCAGGTTTCGCTCGGCCAGGCGCTGCCCAACTGAAACAGGCGCGACAGGCGTTTGACCTGCTGCTTGAACACCGGCTTGAGGTTCTTGGCCAAGGCCTTGAACTGGTTCTCGGCGACGCTGCGTTTGTCGGCGTCTTCACCGGCCTTGGCCTTGGGCAGACTTTTACTGGTTTTGCCGTTTTCGTCCTGCACCAGCAGGCTCAGGTCCGGGCGCATGCGTACCACGTATTGATATGGCCCAACATCCAGAACCAGGCCCTCTTGGGTCATACCGAAGTCCGGAACCAGCTGTTCGAGGAACTCGGCCAGGGTCATGCCCTGACGCTGCCCGGCTTCGGTAAGCGCCAGCTCGGCAGCGCTTTCGATGGATTCGGAGAATTTGCCGCTCTCCCATAGATCGCGCACCTGAGCCACGCCGAAGTTGCCGGGCAACTGGCAGAGCAAGCGCATGGCGGCACTGGCTTTCTGTTTGCGGGCTTTTTTCCAGTCCTTGATCGCTTTTACCAAGTCGTTGGCGATGCGTTCATCGCCGTAAACCGGCAGCGCCAGCAGCAGCCAGTCCAGCTCGGTGGCGCCGTTGCTGGCGATCCATTGGCGCACGCCAAGCCAGGCGAAGTCACTGCGCTGGCCGGCCGGCAAAAAGCTCAGCAGTTGGCGGGCACGCCGCGGCAAACGTTCGCCGCCGCTGTAAAGCAAGTGCAGCAATTGCAGGCCCAACGCTTCGCCCAAGGGCGCCAACAGCGCGGCGAATTCTTCGTTCCAGTATTTGCTCACAGCGGCCGGAATTTTTACTCCCAGCGCCTGGGTTTGCAGGCTGGCCAGGTCGAGCCCGGCCCAGGGGTCAAGGCCCTTCAGCGACTGGCCGCCGCGCTCCAGGGCATCCAGGCTAAGGCCGCGACTGTAGTCGTCGTGGGCTTTGTCGCTGAAATGGCGGGTGATCAGTTCGAGCATGGCCACCTCGCTGGACAGTGCCATACCGATCAGCACCAGCTTGCGCGCCTTGGGAGCTGCTGCGAGCAGATTCGCGGCGTCGAGGGTGGCAGCACTGCTGCGTGTGATCAAATTGACGGCCGGTTCACGCAGCAGCTTCGAGCTGCTGGCGAACAGCGATGCCAGGATGGCGGCGCAGGCCAGCACAGCGGCATCGTTGAACAGCGGCAGCAGTTTGATCTGCGCCTTTTCTTCCAGCTCGGCAAAGGCCTGCGGGTGGGCAGCAAGGGCGCGCGTCACATAAGCGCTGGGCAATGGCTCTTCAACGCCGCCACTCATCCAGCCGCTGCTGTCCATCAGGTAACGGGCGGCCATTGCCGGCAACAGTTCCTGCAAGGGTGAATCCAGTGGCCCGATTACCGCGATTTCCCGGCACAGAATTCTGCCATCTTCACTGGCGACTGCCGCGTGCCAGGGCTCGCGCTGTTGTTGATAGAGGCGCGCGGCCATTTCCAGCA
Source organism: Pseudomonas turukhanskensis (assembly GCF_027922365.1). Taxonomy (GTDB): domain Bacteria; phylum Pseudomonadota; class Gammaproteobacteria; order Pseudomonadales; family Pseudomonadaceae; genus Aquipseudomonas; species Aquipseudomonas turukhanskensis. Next base: position 17,078 of record NZ_BSFN01000007.1, on the reverse strand, counting down.
CGGCTGGGCCGTAGTACTTGTGAAAGCCCACGCCCAGAACTCTCTGTGCCATCTCCACGCGGTCTTGCGAGTCAAGCCGGTTCCAGATCAATTCCCAGCGGCTCAGATCGTCGCGATCGAGACTATAGGAGCGCAGGGTATCGACAAACACTGCCGGGTAGTTGCTCGATGCGTTGAGCAGCAGCGGCCAGTTGTAAGGGTGACGGATGTAGCGGTAGGGGCGTTCGACGTCGTCATCGTCATCGTCAGCGCGTTCGTCCGTCTCATCGCGCGTCGTGGCCACACTGAACAGACGATCGGCAGCCTTGCGGTGTAGCCATGGGTTGTCGCCAGCCAGGTAGCTGTAGAGCCAGTCGGCATTGTCGATGAAGTCCAGCAGGCAATACGGGTAGTTCTGGTCCGCGCGCGACAGCAACACGTCAGTGATCAGCGGGTGCAAACGCTGCTCACCTATCTTGTCCATCAGCAGTTCCAGCACGGCATTGAACGTATTGCCGGACAGTTGCTCAAGCACCTGTTCATACCAGGCCAGACCTTCCTCGGTGGTCAGCCGCGGTTTGAGTTGCCCCAGACGCGCCAGTACCTGCTGCTCCCGAATCAGTTCGGCCTGCGGATAAAGGCGCACAAACTCGTCGCTCGGGGCGAGCCAGAGCAGGCATTCGTCGGACATGCCATCAAGCAGCGCACGAAAGCTTTCCGGGGTCTGGCAGAACAAGGACGCCAGGTCGAGCGTGTGGAACAGCCGGCAAATGGGGGAGTCGCTGGTGAGCCCGTCCTGACCGGCAAGCACCCGCAGCCGTGGGCTATCGGCAAGCACCTGAAGCAACGGCAGGCAGCAGTGGTGGTGCAGGTTCTCGGCCGCGGCTGGCTCACGGTGGTACCAACGCTCACCCACCCACGCGTTCACCAGCAGCAGGTCGATCCAGTGATCATCGCCAGGCGCACCCGCCAGCAGTTGTTCCCGGACCTTGATCAACAGCAGGCGCAGACCGGCAAGGTCGGTTGCCCACTCATAGGTCAGCGCCTGGTCGTCTTCGGGGATAGCGTTCAACAGCCGCGCGGGATCAGCACCGGCCTGGCGCATCCAGGCATGTACCGCCGCCCACTCGCCGCTGCCGTCAGCCAATTGCTGCGCCCAGTCGCGCAGGCGCGCGCCCACCGTGGCGGCAAAATCGTGAAAGCGCTCAGGCTGGGCAGGGTCGGTATGAAACCACAGGATGGACGCCAGATAACGGCCCTCCAACAGCGGTGCCAAGAGCATGACCAGGCGCTCGCCACGCTCCACCCAGGCAGCGCACGGTGCATCGGCAAACAGCCTGCGGTTAAGCCACTCCACCACGTTGAAGGTGAATGAGCGCTGGTAAGGGAAAAGGTCGACTGGCGTTTGTGCCAGCAACGCCAAACGCCACTCGTTGGGCGGCATTTCGCCCTGCTCGCAGGCTGTTTGCAATGCAGCGAAATCCAGACCAACGCCAATCCCGACAGCCTGATAGGCGCTGGCGAGCAGTGGAAAAAACTCGGTATCGTTTTGGCCCTCGACAAGTGTTGCAAACGCCTCGTAACGGGCTTCATCGTGCTTGATCATGGCGCAGCGCTTCCTTGCAAAATTGAGTATCGAGTTGGCCTGCTGGCGACAGTAACAAGGCCCTCGCACGTGCTTGAATCACCCGTTTGTCCAGTGCTGAGTTCAGCCTCTTGACCCTCCGTCCACCGCCCGGCTCGCCGGCATGCCGGCCTGCAGTTCCTGGCGCAGAAACAGTTGCAACTCCGCCGGTTCGAACTGCAACGCGAACAGGGGAATAGCAAAGCGGTAAAGGCTGTTCTCGCGGCGCAGGACAAAGGCCAGCACCAGGCGTGACAACGCTCGATTGAGGGCGTCCATGTCGACAGGCAGTTGCTGGGCCTCGAACAGCGCCACCAGCTCCAACAGGCTGGTCTGGCCGTGGCAGGCGGTGTGGTAGACGACGATGCGGTCCAGGCGACAGGCGTCCGGGTCATGGCTCAGGCGCCCCCAGCCGGCCAGGGCGTCTTGCACAGCGGCGGAAGCCAGCGCCATTTGCAGGTGGCGGCGTTCAATCGCGCGCTCCCCCGGCTGCAGGGCATCGAGGCATTCCTGGCAGATGATGGCCACCAGGTTGGCGCGCTGGCCGCTGGCTTGCACTACTTCGTCCACTAAAGCATTGCTGGCGAACCCCAGACGCAAGTGGTGGAGCGGCACCGTGGCCAGCTCACGACAGGCATCGGCTTCCAGGCCGCCGATGGTCAGCACCTCGCCGAAGTTGCGCAGGGGCGACTGGTAGTCCAGCACCGCCGTGGCGTACAGGTCCCAGAAGCCGGCGAGCATAAACCAGCAGCGGCCCTCTTCACTCAGCGCGCGCAGGGTGGAGAGCTGGCGGTAACCGTTTTGTGCCTCGTCGCGGAAAAACAGGTCAGCTTCGTCGATGAGCAAAAACAGGCGTTTACCCGCCTGGTGGGCGACGATGTGATCAATCACTTGCTCCAGCGAGGTTTCAGCCGGCAAGCCGAATTGCAACGCCAGGCGCGGCGCCAGGCGGTGGTCACGTAGGGAAATGTAATGGCAGGCAATATGCGGGTGCTCCAGCAAACGCCGCTGCACCGCCTTGAGCAGGCTGCTCTTGCCCAACTGCCGTCCACCTACCACCAGATAATTGGCCGGTTCGCGGTTGAGCACCCGCGCCAGCAATTGCGCGCGGCCGAAGAAAGAGCCACTGCGCACCACCCCGCCACGGGTCTGGTAGGGCGAAATGCGGGTGACTTTAAGCTGCGCAGCGAGCAGCCGCAGCAGCACTTCCACCGGTCGCTTGCCCAGCAGCCACTCGCTCTGCGAGGCCTCGTCCACCGCCACATAGAAATTGGCGGCGTCGGTGCAATAGTCAGCCAGGGCCAGCGAGTCCTCGGCGGCTAGCACCAGCATTACATCGAGGCCAGTCTGCACGCCCCGCAGGTGCTGCACAAGCAGGTCGTCACGCACGTCACGCGGCGGCAGATACACCAGGCAGCGGTCGAGGCTGACGGGCAGATCGGCTGTAAAACGCCATTCGTACACGTGCCCCGGCAAGGCCCAGCCGCTGCTGAGCTGACATTGGGCGCCCAGGCGCAGGGCCAGAGGGGCCACACGTTCTTCACGCTCGGCCTGGGCGTACGCCAGCGCACGCTGCCAATCTGCCTCGCTGACGCCCGCAGCCAGGAGGGTGCTTTTGCGCCGCCCCATCAGGCGCAGCAGGCGGTCGAGTTTGGGTAATTGCGCCACCGGCACTCGCAGGAGGTTGCCCGGCCGCGCCTGCACTGGGCTCAGCAAGGGGTGGCGCAACAGCAACAGCACCATGCAGATCAACACCACGACGGCACACAGAATCGATAGCCAGCGCAGATCCGCAATGATCTCCGGCTCGGCCCAGCCGCCGTCTTCAGTGACCTGGCAGCTGCTCGGCAGATAACGCGTGGGAATTGGCGGCTCGCCGGGCGAGCAGTCAAATTCGGTGGAGCCTGGCCGGTAATCGAGAATGATCTGGGTGCCAGCCAGATCGCCCATGTCATCGCTGTCCTGAATGTTGATCAGCAGGCGATTGGCCTGCGGCGACACCACGCTGATATGCCGGTCGCCCGGCGGTGGAGTGAACTCGGCCAGGTCCTGCGGCCAGCCATCGTTGGCGTAGGTGGCTTCCAGGTAGGCGCGTTTGAACTCAATCACCTCGTTCCAGACGATGGAACTGGCGACGATGCCCTGGCTGGCATAACGGGTGAACGGGTTGAATTGCGGCGTCAGGATGGCGCTGCCAAGCCCCAGGGTCAGGGCACCGATAAGCAGCCGGCGCGCCAGCGGGTGTTTGATGATGCCGGCCAGCAGATTCATGACTGCACCACTTGCAGGCCAGCCTCGCGCACTACCTCGCAGCGCCAGTACAGGCGGGCGCTGTCGCCCTGCCCGCGCACGGCGATCAGGTTGCTCCAAAACAGCCGCCGCAACTCGGCATCGGCCAGGTACGGACGGGCACGGCCGAGGTCGTCGGCCAACAGGCGTGCGTGCAAACGCTCGCGTGCGGCAGGGTCTTGCGTCAGGGGCTGAAAGGCCTGCCACAAGCGCGCACTGCTACGCAGGTGGGTATGCAGGGTCTGGCGTGCGGCAGCGTCGGCTTCCGGGTATTCAACCAGCCATTGCAACCCCTCCTCGGCCAACGCCGGGTGTCCGCCACAGCTCTCCAGCAGATGTTCGAGCATGGCCGCGGCAAAGCGCCGTTCGGGCCAGCGCCGGGCAGCCAGGCTGGCGAGGTCGGCCAGCGCCAGTTCCGGCCAGTGGCTGACGTGGGCGATGTTGAGCAACGACAGGTCGCCGCTGCGGTATTTCAGATCGGCCAAGCCTTCGCCGCCACACAGCAGCAAATGCAGGTTGCAGCTGTGCATTTCACTCAGGCTGCGCAGAATGCCGGCAAGGGTTTCGCGCAACTGCGCGGTGCCCTGCTCGAAGCGGCTGACCAGGCAGAACAGACGCTCACCCGACAGCAGCCGACGTTCCAGCGCCGCTTCGAATTCGTAGTCAGAGGTCACCCCGTCGAACCCGCACTGGCGGCCGATGGCGGCGAAGTAGTCGCTACTGGCGGTGCTTACGCTATAGGGCGGCTGGATATGCAACACCGCATCGGCGCCGTAGAGCGTCTTGGCGCGCGCCAGCAGTTCCAGGCGAAACGGCGGCTGGCCCCAGTGCGCCTGGGAGAGCAGCATGCAGATAGGAAATGGCGTGAGTCGCGCAAACTGCTCGAACACCTGCTCGATAAACGCAGCGAACGGGCTGCCTGCGGCTGGCTCACCTTGCAGGGGAAACTCGCGTTCAAAGCCGGCGGCACTGAATAACCGATTGGTTTCGGCTTCGGTCAGGCGCAGGTAGACCGCACAGGCCAGCAGGCGGTCGCGGGATTTTGGATTGGGCAAGGACAAGCCATTGCGCCAGTTGTTGACCGCTTCTCGGCTCAGGCCGATTTCACTGGCGACCCCCGCTGCACTGGCGCGGATGCGACGCATATAGAGCGTGAGCAAGGTAGAAAACGAGTCTGCATCCAGCGCGCAGTTCTGCGACATCACTCAATCCTTTGAAAAGAGGGTTTACTGCGTAGATCTGGCATCGGCAGCGCCGGCCCAGGCATCACTACTACCCTTCGCGGGGCTATTTAAACAGAAGCGTGTACCGAGCGTGATACGACTTTCTTACCGCCTGGCGGGCGCGCAGAGAAAGCGTGATGCAACTCACGTATCACTCAAGCCCAGGGCGGTTTCCAGCTGAATAAGCACGGCCTGCTCTGCGCCTTCAGCAAGGTCGCCAGCCAGCGCCAGCAGGGCCTGCGCGAACCCGCGGCTTTCTGCGGCAGGCAGGCTGGCTTCAGCCACCTGGCGGATGACCCGCAGCTCGCCCAAGGCATCCACCTGCCGGACGAACATGGCACGAGCCTGTGCGGCGCAATCTGCTGCCGGCTGATTAACCAGGCGCGTCAGCAGCGGGTTGAGGTAGCGGCCCACCGTGGCCAATAGCTCCGTCAGCCGGAACAGCGTCGGTATTTCACCGCCTTGAGCGCGCAGCAGCACATACAGCAACAACGGCGCACGGCGCAGCAGTTGTAGCTCTTCAAGGGTAAAGGGCCCTGCCGGATCGCCCTGCAGATCCACCTGTGGCTGGTAATGGCTGTGCCAGATCGCACTGCCCTGCGTATGGGCCGCCAGGCCTTTGAAAAAGAACTGGCCTAGAATTTCTACTTGTTCGGCATCAAACCCCTGACACTCGGCCAGCACCGGGTTATGCACGGCAAACCCCAGTTCATGGTGGCCACTGCGATAGGGCAATACGTACTGCAACTTGCAGTGCGGGGAGGCGGCGAAACGTACGTCGAGAACCAGGCAAGGGTTTTTCTCCCCGCCACCACCCGCGCCGATGCCCCCCTCCTTGATCAGCACGGCGCCTTGTTGGTTGGCCTCAAGGCTGCCGAGCTTGCGCTCACCCTGCACAAGGGCAGCCACCGGGCCCATGGCCAAGCGCTCCATGCAACAGTTGTCGTCGGCGTCCAGGTAGCCCACAAGCGGAATCAGCGTTTCGCCGTCGCACACACTCCAGATTGAGTGCGCGGCCCAGTAGCCGGCCATTTCCATAACTTTGGCAGTGTCTTGCATAGAGGCGGGTCCTTGCTCAGGGAGTTTTCGAGCCGGTGTGGGTAGCCGCGCCAGTCAGGCGGCGCGGCAGGTCTTTTTTACGTCGGCCTGCACCTGCCAGTGAGTGCCGGGCGGCAGCATGTCGACGGCAGCAGCCAGGTAGCCGGCGCTCGCGCCATGCAAGCGCACGCCACTGCCGTCCAGCTGCAGCACCACCGGCCGCGCGGTGAACAGCAACAGCAGGCTGTCGTGACCCTGGCTGCGTTGCGCTGCAAGCAAACGCTGGTAGTTGCTGCTCGCCGGGCCGGTGACTTGCTGCGGCGCCAGGCTGGCGGCGTACAGACGGTGCTGCCAGATCAACGCCCCCAAGGCCTGCTCATCCGCTACCTGGTAGAAGTCATTGTGCGATCCATTGGCCGCCACCACGATGACCTGGCCTGGCAGTGCCAGCGCGCGAATCAATGCCAGGTCTTGCTGATGGCGGGCGCGCAGCAACTGCACAATGCGCTGCTGATGACGCCGCGCCTGCTCGGCGCCCGTGCAGGCCAGGCGGCGGTAAAACGTGGCAAGGCGATCAATTTCCTCATCATCGATACGCGCCAGACGCCAGCTATGCAGCCCCTGGCACTGGCCAGTCCAGGCCAAGGCATTCCAATCGGTAGCGGCATGACCGCGCACGGCCATCGGCAACGCGGCATTTGCCAGCAACACCAGTTGGCCGTCACTCAAGGGGGCGGTCATTATTTCGCTGCGCATATCCATTGGTTTACTCCTTGGCCCGGCGGGCTGAACTGGGCGCCATTGTTGGCCAGAGGCTATAAATGCGCAGTTCCGGAGTTGTCAGGTGCGAGACGGGCAGCGGTGGACAAACTGTCAACTGATCGTAAGAGCCAGCTCGCTAGCGAAGCTGTTGAGGGCATTCGCCAGCCGGCTGGCTCCTACAAAAGGTGGAACATGAGCCAAATTCATGTGAACCACCGGTGCGCTCCAGGCGGTTGTGGCTTTGCTATTATCGCGGCCACTTTATTTCGCGCTTTTCAGGTAATGCCTCCATGTCCGATCGCCACGCTCGCCTCCAGTCTCTTCAGCAAGCCCTCAGAGAGCGCATTCTGATTCTCGACGGCGGCATGGGCACCATGATCCAGAGCTACCGCCTGGAGGAAGAGGATTACCGCGGCAAGCGCTTTGCCGATTGGCCCAGCGATGTCAAAGGTAACAACGACCTGCTGCTGCTCAGCCGCCCGGACGTGATTCAGGCCATCGAAAAAGCCTACCTGGATGCCGGCGCCGACATTCTGGAAACCAACACCTTCAACGCCACCCAGGTGTCCCAGGCCGACTACGGCATGGAGGCATTGGTGTATGAGCTGAACGTGGAAGGCGCGCGCCTGGCCCGTGAAGTGGCCGACGCTAAAACCCTGGAAACCCCGGACCGCCCACGCTTCGTGGCCGGCGTGCTCGGCCCTACCTCGCGCACCTGCTCGCTGTCGCCGGATGTAAACAACCCGGGTTTCCGTAACGTCACGTTCGACGAGCTGGTGGAGAACTACACCGAAGCCACCCGTGGCCTGATCGAGGGCGGCGCGGACCTGATTCTGATCGAAACCATCTTCGACACCCTGAACGCCAAGGCGGCTATTTTCGCCGTGCAGGGTGTGTACGAAGAGCTGGGTTTCGAGTTGCCGATCATGATTTCCGGCACCATTACCGACGCCTCGGGCCGCACGCTTTCCGGGCAAACCACTGAAGCGTTCTGGAACTCCATCAACCACGCCAAGCCGATATCGGTGGGCCTGAACTGCGCATTGGGCGCTAAAGAACTGCGCCCGTACCTGGAAGAGTTGGCGGGCAAGGCCGACACCCATGTGTCCGCCCACCCCAACGCCGGCCTGCCGAACGCGTTCGGCGAGTACGACGAAAGCCCGGCGGAAATGGCCGTGGTGGTGGAAGAGTTTGCCGCCTCGGGCTTCCTGAATATCGTCGGCGGCTGCTGCGGCACCACGCCTGCGCATATCAAGGCGATTGCCGAGGCAGTGGCCAAATACAAGCCGCGCGCCATTCCGGATATTCCCAAAGCCTGCCGCCTGTCCGGCCTTGAACCGTTCACCATCGACCGCCAGTCGCTGTTCGTGAACGTGGGCGAGCGCACCAACATCACCGGTAGCGCCAAGTTTGCGCGCCTGATCCGCGAGGACAATTACACCGAAGCCCTGGAAGTAGCCCTGCAGCAGGTGGAAGCCGGCGCCCAGGTGATCGATATCAACATGGACGAGGGCATGCTCGATTCGAAGAAGGCGATGGTCACCTTCCTCAATCTGATCGCCTCCGAGCCGGATATCTCGCGTGTGCCGATCATGATCGACTCCTCCAAATGGGAAGTGATCGAAGCCGGCCTCAAGTGCATTCAAGGCAAGGGCATCGTCAACTCGATTTCCATGAAAGAAGGCGTCGAGCAGTTCAAGCACCACGCCAAGCTGTGCAAACGCTATGGCGCCGCCGTGGTGGTGATGGCTTTCGACGAACTCGGCCAGGCCGACACCGAGCAGCGCAAGATCGAAATCTGCAAACGCTCCTACGACATTCTGGTGGACGAAGTCGGCTTCGCGCCGCAGGACATCATCTTCGACCCGAACATCTTCGCCGTGGCCACCGGCATCGAGGAACACAACAACTACGCGGTCGATTTCATCAACGCCTGCGCCTATATCCGCGACAACCTGCCCTACGCCTTGAGCTCGGGCGGCGTGTCCAACGTGTCGTTCTCCTTCCGTGGCAACAACCCGGTGCGCGAGGCGATTCACTCGGTGTTCTTGTACTACGCCATCAAGAACGGCCTGACCATGGGCATCGTCAACGCCGGCCAGTTGGAGATCTACGACCAGATTCCCACCGAGCTGCGTGACCGCGTGGAAGACGTGGTGCTCAACCGCACCCCGAACGGCACCGACGCCCTGCTGGCGATTGCCGATAACTACAAGGGCGATGGCAGCGTTAAAGAAGCCGAGACCGAAGAGTGGCGCTCGTGGAGCGTGAACAAGCGCCTGGAACACGCGCTGGTCAAAGGCATTACCACGCATATCGTCGAAGATACCGAGGAGTCGCGCCTCTCGTTCGCCCGCCCCATCGAGGTCATCGAAGGCCCATTGATGGCCGGCATGAATATCGTTGGCGACCTGTTTGGCGAGGGCAAGATGTTCTTGCCGCAGGTGGTGAAATCGGCCCGTGTGATGAAGCAGGCGGTGGCGCACCTGATCCCTTTTATCGAGCTGGAAAAAGGCGACAAGCCTGAAGCCAAAGGCAAGATCCTGATGGCCACGGTAAAAGGCGACGTGCATGACATCGGCAAGAACATTGTCGGCGTGGTGTTGGGTTGCAACGGCTACGACATCGTTGACCTGGGCGTGATGGTGCCGGCCGAGAAAATTCTGCAAACCGCGATCGCCGAGAAGTGCGACATCATCGGTTTGTCGGGCCTGATTACCCCGTCGCTGGATGAAATGGTGCACGTCGCGCGCGAAATGCAGCGCCAGGGCTTTACCCTGCCGCTGATGATCGGCGGTGCCACCACCTCCAAGGCGCACACGGCGGTGAAGATCGAGCCCAAGTACCAGAACGATGCCGTGGTGTACGTCACCGACGCCTCGCGCGCCGTAGGCGTGGCTACGCAGTTGCTGTCCAAGGAACTGAAAGCAGGCTTTGTCGAAAGCACCCGCAAAGACTACGTGGAAGTGCGCGAACGCACCGCCAACCGCAGCGCCCGCACCGAGCGCCTGAGCTACCCCGCCGCCGTGGCCAAGAAGCCGCAGTTTGACTGGGCCAGCTACCAACCCACCGTGCCGACCTTTACCGGCGTGAAGGTGCTGGAAGATATCGACCTGAACGTGCTGGCCGAGTACATCGACTGGACGCCGTTCTTTATCTCTTGGGACCTGGCCGGCAAATTCCCGCGCATTCTCACCGACGAAGTGGTGGGTGAAGCCGCAACCGCGCTGTACAAAGACGCGCGCGAAATGCTGACCAAGCTGATCGACGAAAAGCTGATTCGTGCCCGCGCCGTATTCGGTTTCTGGCCGGCCAACCAGGTGCAGGACGACGATATCGAACTGTACGGCGACGACGGCCAGCCACTGGCCAAGCTGCACCACCTGCGTCAGCAGATCATCAAGACCGACGGCAAACCAAACTTCTCGCTGGCCGACTTTGTGGCGCCCAAAAGCAGCGGCGTGACCGACTACGTGGGCGGGTTTATTACCACCGCCGGCATCGGTGCCGAGGAAGTGGCCAAGGCGTATCAGGACGCCGGCGACGACTACAACTCGATCATGGTCAAAGCCCTGGCCGACCGCCTGGCCGAAGCCTGCGCCGAGTGGCTGCACCAGCAAGTGCGTAAAGACTACTGGGGCTACGACCCGGAAGAAGCACTGAGCAACGACGAGCTGATCAAGGAAGCCTACAAAGGTATCCGCCCGGCGCCTGGCTACCCGGCCTGCCCGGACCACACCGAGAAAGGCACGCTGTTCGAACTGCTGGACCCGGCGGCGCAAGAGCACAAGGCCGGCATCAGCGGCGTGTTCCTCACCGAGCACTACGCCATGTTCCCGGCGGCAGCGGTCAGCGGCTGGTACTTCGCCCACCCGCAGGCGCAGTACTTTGCCGTCGGCAAGGTGGATAAGGACCAGATCGAAAGTTACACCGCGCGCAAAGCGCAGGATCTGGCGGTGACCGAGCGGTGGTTAGCGCCGAATCTGGGTTACGACAACTGAGACCGCATGGCTTTGCTGGCGGTGATTGCGGTTATTTGAACGGTCTAATCGAGGCTTCAGCCTCGATTCCTGCAAACCACGACCTCGCTGATCTCAACGCAGCTGCGACGGGGATTTGCGCACAATCTTGATCGAGTGGGTCAGCGTCGGCTTGCGGGTGACGCTGATGGCCTTGCGGCTCACGGTGTCGATGGTGATATTCCAGAAACCGCTGCTCGGCACCACGATCTTGGCGGGAAAATCTACAAAGGCACCACCGTGATAGGTGTGGCGACCCCCATTTTTGAAACTGCGAAAATTCGCGTCGTTCATCAAGCGGATATTGCAGGGTTGCGAGCACTGAATAACGACGATGTCGTCCTCGTTGAGGTGTTCGCGCTGGTGTATGAATTTCATGAAAAGCTCCGCACGGCGTTGCAAGAACGAGCGTAAATGGCAAAAAAGGGGGGTGATTCAGGGCGCTAGTATGGCTGAGGCCGGGCCTGCTGGCGATCTTCGGCTATGGTTGCTGCAAGGGATGCAACCGATGGAGCCTGCAATGGACGACCCCGACCACCTCAATAACCCCAACGATCAGCCCCCCACCCTCTGGCAAGTGCTGCACAGCGTGGTGGCCGCCGCCTTCGGGGTGCAAAGCGGAAAAAACCGCGCCCGCGACTTCCGCCATGGCAAACCCAGCCACTTCATCTTTATCGGCGTGCTGTTTACCGGGCTGTTTGTACTGGTGTTGTTTGCGCTGGTGAAACTGGTGCTGCACCTGGCCGGGCTGTAAGCGCCCGGCTCAGTCAATCAGCGGCCGCAGGGAAAAGTTGTAATCGCGCAGCTTGGACTGTTTCTGTAGCAGGTACCGGCGAAAATCCAGGCCGTAGTTATCTTTGCCCACCACGTGCTTGGCCAGCCGCGCCGCCTGGGTTTCATCCAGCTCCACATAAATGGGCAAGGTGCGATCTTTGCCGCCGCGCTTGGCAAAATCCACGCCATTGTCGTAGTCGTGCAGCATCACCAGTGCCCAGCCGCCAATGGTGAACTGCCCACTTACTAGCACTTCGATACGGCCGTCAATCTTGGCCTGCAACGCCTCGGCGCTGGAGTTGATAGTGGCGAAATGAATGTCCTGGCCAGGCGTATGCCCCAGCTCCTGCGCGGCCTGCATAACACCAAAGGCCATCTCGTCGCTTGCAGTCCAGACCATATTTACGTTGGGGTAACGCGGTAACAGCGTGCGCGCCTGGTCGTAGGAGCGCTGCCACTGCCAGCCGCCGTAAGCGATCACGCGCAGGCGAACGTCGGGGTTTTCTGCCAGGGCTTTTTTCAGCCCCTGCTCGCGCTGCTGACTGGAAGGTGTTTGCTTTACACCGCTGAAGGCCAGCATTTCCAGGGGCTGGCCCGAATGCGACTCACGGGCGTGCTGGATCAGGCCAGTAGCCATCATGTAGCCAGCGTCGACGTCGTTGGGTACCAGACTCCCAATCCAGTTGGGGTAGATTTCGCGGCTGCTGCCCAGGACGTGCTGCTGGTCGGGCGTGAGGGTATTGCTGACAGCGAACAGCTTGACGCCGGAGTCCTTGGCCAACCGGAGAATCTCCGGGGCGGCGTACTGCTCGTTGATAAAGAGGAGGTAGTCGGGCTTGCTGTCGCCCTGCAACACAGTGCGCGCCTGGGCGAGCATCAGGTCGCGGTCGCGCTGGGAGTCGAGCACGCGCAGCTGCATGCCCAGATCGCTCGCGGCGGCCTGCATGAACTTGACATAGCCATCCCAGAACTCCTCACCGGTCTTGCCCGGGTTGAGGAACACCACGCTAGCTGCATTGACGCAATTCCATGCGAGTAAACCCACTACCGCGACTACGGTGCGCAATGACCGCTTCAACTTCATACACTCACACTCAAACCAGCTGCGGAGTATACGCGGATGCGTGATGGCTATCTGTCACCATCTGTCAGCGAATGCTTACAAAAACGCCACTTTCTATCAAAAAGCGGCGTGTAACGCGTTACTGGTGGCTTACCCAGAAAACAGCGGTCGAAACAGCCAGAGCGATAAGAATAAGGATGGCCCAAGCATCAACGATGCTGTCGCGGTTGGTTTCTTCCGGAGTGTCGCTGGAGGTATGGGTATGGTCGGTCATGGCTGCCCCTTGTTGTTGTGCTTATGGGATGGTCCGTTCTGCAGTTAAGACCACAGCGGGCGCTCCGACAAATGACGGCTGGTTTACATCTGGTAGGAGCGAGCTTGCTCGCGAACCCTGCAATCGGCATTTGCAACGTGTTTGCCCGGATTCGCGAGCAAGCTCGCGCCTGCCAAGCAGGCTTGGCCAAACAGGAATGACTTATAGCCAGCGGTTCTTATCACCATAAGTTTCGTTCTTATACTAAAACATCACTTTTGCGCATAAACCTGAACTGGTATCTTCCCCCGGCTCCGGGAGGAGTGCGCGGCCGTGCGCGCTGATTTGGCAGTAAGCAGCCTGAAAACAGGACCCGTATGTACGTCTACGACAGTTACGATCAAGACATCATCGAGAGCCGCGTCAAGCAGTTCCGTGATCAGACCCGCCGTTATCTGGCTGGCGAACTTTCTGGCGAAGAATTTCGCCCGTTGCGCCTGCAGAATGGTCTCTATATCCAGCGTTTCGCGCCGATGCTGCGCGTGGCCGTGCCGTATGGCCTGATGTCCTCGGCGCAAGTGCGCATGATGGCCAAGATCGCCCGCGACTACGACAAAGGCTACGCCCACATCAGCACCCGCCAGAACGTGCAGTTCAACTGGCCGGAACTGGAAGACGTACCGGAAATTCTTGCCGAACTGGCTACCGTGCAGATGCACGCCATCCAGACCAGCGGCAACTGCATCCGCAACACCACCACCGACCAGTTCGCTGGCGTGGCCAAAGACGAACTGGTCGACCCACGTCCGTGGTGCGAAATCATTCGTCAATGGTCCACCTTCCACCCCGAGTTCTCGCACCTGCCGCGCAAGTTCAAGATCGCCGTCAACGGCGCCGTGAGCGACCGCGCCGCTATTGAAGTGCACGACATCGGCCTGGAAGCGGTGAAAAACGAAGCCGGCGAGCTGGGTTTCCGCGTTTCCGTCGGCGGCGGCTTGGGTCGCACGCCGATTGTCGGCAGCTTTATCAATGAGTTTCTGCCGTGGCAGCACCTGATCACTTACCTCGACGCCATTTTGCGTGTGTACAACCGCTATGGCCGCCGCGATAACAAGTACAAGGCGCGCATCAAGATCTTGGTGAAAGCGCTGACCCCCGAAGTGTTCGCCGAGCGCGTAAACGCTGAATGGGCGCACCTCAAAGACGGCCCGAGCACCCTCACCGAAGCCGAAGTGGCTCGCGTGGCTGCGCACTTTATCGACCCGGCCTACAAGGCGCTGGAAGACCAGGCTGATGCCCTGGCCGCCCTGCGCGCCGAGCACCCGGGTTTTGATCGCTGGGCAAGCCGCAACGTATTCGCCCACAAGAAGCCTGGTTATGCCGCCGTTACCCTGTCGCTGAAACCGACGGGCGTTGCCCCTGGCGACGTCACCGACAAGCAACTGGACGCCATCGCCGACCTGGCCGATCGCTACAGCTTCAGCGAAGTGCGCAACAGCCATAACCAGAACATCATTCTGGCCGACGTCGAGCAAAGCCAGCTGTTCACCCTGTGGGGCGAACTGCGCGAACTGGGTTTTGCCACCCCGAACGTTGGCTTGTTGACCGATATCATCTGCTGCCCGGGCGGCGACTTCTGCTCGCTGGCCAACGCTAAATCGATTCCGATTGCCGAGGCCATCCAGCGTCGTTTCGATGACCTCGACTACCTGTTCGACATCGGCAATATCGACCTGAACATTTCCGGTTGCATGAACGCCTGCGGCCACCACCACGTCGGCCATATCGGCATTCTGGGCGTGGACAAGAAAGGTCAGGAGTTCTACCAGGTCTCGCTCGGCGGCAGCTCTGGCCGTGATGCCAGCCTGGCGCAGATTCTCGGCCCGTCCTTCGCTGAGAAAGACATGGCGGATGTGGTCAGCAAAATCATCAACGTGTACGTGGAAACCCGTACCGACGAAGAAAGCTTCCTCGATACCTTCCGCCGTGTCGGCATCGACCCGTTCAAGGAGCGCGTATATGCAGCGAATCATTAAGAACGGTCAACTGGTCGACGAAACCTGGCACCTGCTGCCCAAGGACGCGACCCTGGAAGGCGTTTCCAACTGCGACGACCTGATAGTGCCGCTGGGCCTGTACGTGGAGCACTCAAGCGCCTTGAAAGCCCGTGATGGCGGCCTGGGCGTATGGCTGGAAGCTGGTGAAGAAATCGAAGAAATCGCCGATCAGCTGGACAACTTCCAAGTCATCGCCCTGAACTTCCCCGCCTTCACCGACGGTCGCCACTCCTCCACCGCCTACATGCTGCGCACCCGCTACGGCTACAAAGGCGAAGTGCGCGCCATTGGCGACGTGCTGCGCGACCAGCTGTGGGCGCTGCACCGTGTAGGCTTCGATGCCTTTGCCTTGCGTGAAGACAAAGACCCGGACGATGCGCTGAAAGCCTTTAGCGAGTTCAACGAGGTGTATCAGGCCTCTGCGGATCAACCGCAGCCGTTGTTCCGCCGCCGGGCTTAATTGGCCGGTGATTAAAAAGCCCCGCCCATGCGGGGCTTTTTTGTGGAGTTGCGGTTGCAAGAATCGAGGCGCCAGCCTCGAGTTTCGAACTTCAAGCCCGCACGCTTTCCCAGGCTATTTGGGCCAATAGCTCTCGGCAGCCGGCGAACTCGGTTAGCGCCCGCCCGGCCAGCCAATTACGAGCAAAGTCGTGGGTCGGCCCAATGACCACCGACGCAAAACAATCGGCCGGCATCTCGCGGAACAGGCCCTGCTCACGATAACCGGCCAACGCCTCGAGAATGCGCGCGAAATGCTCGCGATTGGCCTCGCGTAGCTGATCACCCATTTCCCCCGCTTCTACCCGCCCACGGCTGTGCAACACAAAACGCGCCCAATCAGGGTTGGCGATCACCCAGTCGATATAACTGGTCACCAGCAATTTCACGCAATCCTTGGCACTTTTAGCCTCTTTGAAGCCCAACTCCAGCATCGCCGCGTACTCACCTGTGCCAGCCAGGTACAGCGCACCAATGATGCGTTCCTTGTTGCCAAAGTGGTGGTACAGGCTGCCGATGCTGGCGCCGGAACGGTCGCGGATCATTTCGATGGTGGTGGCATCCACCCCTATCTCGGTGAATAGCGCGAGGGCGGCTTGCAGGATGTCGTCTTTGCGGGAAGGTCGGGCCATGGGCTCTCTGCCAAACTAGAATATTTTTCTAGAATTAATTTCTAATGCTGGTAATACTGACTCGGCGCGCACTGCTATTCAACCGAAAATTACCTTCAGGAGTTGTTATGAGCCAGATGATGCAGATGTACCAACAAGCCGGCGCCGCCCAATTCAGCGGCATGATTGGCCAGGTTGCGCCCTACTTCGCCAGCATTGCCCCGCAGTTTGTCGAGCTACGCCCAGGCTATGCGGAAGTCACCTTCGCGAAACGCCGCGAGGTGCTGAACCATATCGGCACCGTGCATGCGATTGCCCTGTGCAACTCGGCCGAGCTGGCGGCGGGCACCATGACAGATGTATCGATTCCGGCGGGCTGCCGCTGGATTCCAAAAGGCATGACCGTGGAATACCTGGCCAAGGCCGACGGAGACGTCCGCACCGTGGCCGATGGTAGCGCGGTGGATTGGGAGACGTTGGGGGATGTGAAGGTGCCGGTGATGGCGTATGTGGGGGATAAGGCCGTGTTTCGGGCCGAGATCACCATGTATGTGAGTAAGGCGTAAACCACGCGAAGCCCCTGTAATTCCCGCTCGCCTGGACACTCTGGATTCCCGCCTGCGCGGGAATGACGGTGGAAGCAGCAAAAACTTCCGTCGTCCCCGCGCAGGCGAGGACCCAGAATCTGCAGGTAAATGTAGATTGGTAAGCGAGGCTTAAAGCTTTAAACGCATCGAGGCTGAAGCCTCTCCTACAAGGGACTGTGTGCTCCTGTAGGAAAGGCTTCAGCCGGGACTGTCAGATTTTTTGTGTGCGGGCCGGTAACGGCCTGCCGTTAGGCAGGCCATGCTTTTACCAGGTTGGCCTGATAAATCGATCTCCGTACAG
>NZ_BSFN01000006.1 GCF_027922365.1 Pseudomonas turukhanskensis | reverse complement strand
CATCGCGTACACGGCCCGTGCTTACCGTAAGGCTTGAAGTGTTGAGGGTGGTAACGCCGTTCAAGGTCAGGCCATTGGGGTTAGCAAAGAGCAGATCAGCCTTGGTGCCAAACACCTCCAGGGTGCCGGAAATGGAGCTGGGCTTGTTGCCCGTGACCTCGGTAAGAATCGCCCGGGCCGCGCGTGAAAGATTGGGGTTGCGCAACATGGCGCCGCCCAACTCGCTTACGCCATTTACCAGGCTGTTGTTGTAAATGATGCCGGGCTGGCGGACGTCGAATTCGGTAAAGCGGTTGTGGGAAAGGCCCTTGCCATTGGGGTTGGCAATTTCGATGACCGGCACGCCGTTGGCGGCGCTGATCACGTTGGTACCGGCGCGCTGAGTCGGGTCCAGCACAATCTCGGCTAGCGCAAACGTCGGCAGGCCGGCCAGCAATAGAGAAAGTAGAACAGGCTTGGCTGGAGTTGACGTTTGCTGCTGCCCAGCCTTGCGCTTGGCGCGGGCAATTTCAGCGACGGGAATCAGGAAACCCAAAGACTTGCTAAATATCAGACGAAAACAGCGCGCATTCATATCAACCACCACCCTACTTATAACAGCACCAATGTATGCCCAAGTAAAAAATTACAACTTCATTACTTCATCGAATCCATATACATTCCGGAAAGCTTCTCATCGTTCAGCGGTCATCTCTCGGAACTCCACGCGAACTCTCCGAAGAGTGCTCATCGGTCGACGTAGTACCTTTCTCACTGGCTTTTCCACTTGAGTACTTCAATATTTTTTGCCGATTTTCTAACAATTCACGCGCGATCTTTTCCTGCAGGCGCAACTTGCTTTGTAGATCCTGTTCTTTATCGAGAGGAGTTACGGCGGCGGGAGGCTTTGCAGCGGCCGGATCGGCTACAAGGGGCGGCGCAAGCAGCGCCACTGCACACAGTAACGCCAGGCTGGCCGCAAGCGTAATGAACCGCTCGCTAAGTATGCGCTTCAACAGGTGAGCAGCGTTTCTATCAATATTCATGGAACACTTCTGATATCGGACTAGGTACTTTCAACCTACGCCAATAAAATAAAGTCTCGTACAGGTCCAAGCTGTTATTACCGCAGGAGAAGTCTTACAAAGTGCGGATTTTTTCTCAGCAGGATAAAAATTTCCCATCATAAAAAATATTCAGACAACGCAGAAGTTGTTGGCCACCCCTCAAATAACGGCGTATTAAACGGACCAAAAAAAAGGCCCGCAAATGCGGGCCTTTTTAATAACGATGAGGTTATTCGGCGTCGGCCGCCATGGAGTTGCGCATGGCCAAGGCGTCCTTGGGCAGATGACGGGCCGCCTGAATCAGTGCCAGCAGCGTCAACAGCATGGCGATGGGAATCAGGTACATGGCGTCGTGCAGGCCCACGGCTTTGAAGGCTTCGTTCATTTGCGCCGCACCGGCTGCATACATGGCCGAGTGGGCGAAATGGTCCGACAGCCAACCCACCACTACCGGGCCGAGGCCGCCGCCGAGCAGGTACAGGCCGGCGAAGAACAGGGCCATCGCGGTGGCGCGCAGACGCGGTTCGATCACGTCCTGGATGGAGGTGTAGACGCAGGTGTAGAAGTTGTAGGAGAACAGCCAGCCAACGCTGAAGATCGCCACGAACAGCGCAATGCTGTCAGCGCCGAGGCTCAAGGCCCAGGCGGTGGCCACGGTGGAAATTACCAGCGATGCAGCGGCCATCCACAAGCGACCACGCTCGGAACGCTGGTGCGCCTTGTCGGCAAACCAGCCACCGATGGTCAAGCCAAACAACCCGGTCACGCCGACGATCACGCCGGTGGCCACGGCCGCCTGCCCGAGCGGCAGCAGGAAGTAGCGTTGCAGCATCGGCACCATAAACGAGTTGCAGGCATAGGTTGCGAAGTTGAAGCACAGGCCAGCGACGATCAACCACCAGAAGGTGCGAATGCTCAGCACCTTGCGCACCGGGCGATCGACTTTTACCGCCGCCACCTGCACCACTTCGGCAGCGCCGCGCTGCGGTTCGCGAATAAAGAACATAAAGATCGCCAGGATCATGCCCGGCACCGCGGCGATAAAGAACGGCGCACGCCAACTGCCGAAGGCTTCCACCATCGCACCGATGGTAAAGAAGGCCAGCAACAGGCCCAACGGCAGGCCAAGCATAAAGATGCCCATGGCGCGGGCGCGCTTATTGGCAGGGAACAGATCGCCGATCAACGAGTTGGCCGCCGGCGCGTAACTGGCTTCGCCAATACCGACGCCCATGCGCACCAGCAGAAAACTCCAGAAGCCGGTAACAAAACCGTTGATGGCTGTAAGACCGCTCCAGGCCATCAGGCCCCAGCCCATGATCTTGCGGCGCGAGCCGGTGTCGGCCATGCGCCCCAGCGGCACACCGGCGATGGCGTAGACGATGGTGAAAGCTGTACCGACCAGACCGAGCTGCAGGTCGCTCAGGCTCCATTCGTGGCGCAGGGGTTCGATGATGATCGCCGGGATGCTGCGATCAAAGAAATTGAACAGGTTGGCGAGGAACAGCAAGAACAAGACACGCCAGGCGTTATTCGCCTGAGTAGCACTGGACATAACGGAGTTCTCTTTTGTTGTTCTTATAAAACCGGCCGGGCCTCTACGCAAATGCTGTAGGACAAAGCACCAGGGTGCAATCTAGAGCCTCTGCTTACGTCTGTCTGTGAACATTCGTAAACGTTATGTAACTCGATATGGCCTATGGCAACGGCTTCCGGGGCGTCGGCCACGCTGGGTTGAAACCACTCCTGCACTGCTCACTTACTTAAGTACGCTTTGCTGCTCGGAGAGGTTTCGCCTTGCCTGGCTCTAGCCCTGAAACCTGGAACGTGGATAGCCAACGTGCGATGTTGAGACCGTTTGTCATTTGGGCTTGCACATGACATAAGATATATCTTACGTTATATCTTAGACAACCCAAGACGAGAGGCAACTGATGCGAGACCACCATCACCAACACCACCATCATCCCTTTATGCGCGAGACCGATGAGTTCGAGCGCCGCCCCGGTGGGCGCGGCGGCCGAGGGCCACGGGTGTTTGCGCCGGGCGACTTGAAATTGCTGTTGCTGGCGCTGATCGCCGAGCAGCCCAGCCACGGCTATGACCTGATTCGCCGAATCGAAGACATGTTCGAAGGCGCCT
The DNA here is from genome assembly GCF_027922365.1 of Pseudomonas turukhanskensis. GTDB lineage: Bacteria > Pseudomonadota > Gammaproteobacteria > Pseudomonadales > Pseudomonadaceae > Aquipseudomonas > Aquipseudomonas turukhanskensis. The sequence goes on along the minus strand of NZ_BSFN01000006.1, from coordinate 301,516 downwards.
ACGCGCCCAGCCCTGGGGTGATTTATCCGACCCTGACCTTTCTCGAAGAAAGCGACCTGATTGCCGGCGACGCGCAGAACGGTAAAAAACTCTACAGCGCGACGAGCACCGGCCAGGCCTCCCTGGCCGACCAGCAAGTGGCGCTCGATGGCCTGAAGGTGCGCCTGGAAGTGAGCAAGCGTTCCATGCGCGGCCATGATCGCCCGGCCCAGATTCACGAGGCGGTGCATAACCTGCGCCACGCCTTGCAGTTGCACCACGGCCAATGGAGCGAGGCGGAAATTATCCGCGTTCGCGACCTGTTGAATGCCGCCGCCACGGCCATCGCGGCCGGCCCTGCCCCCCTTCAGAACACTGCGGAGATCGCGCAATGACGACAGCAAACCCGATGGGCATTCACCGTGTGATGCATGAGATCAAACGCCGCCGCCTGGACGTGCTGCGCGTGACCAACATTACCCCGCAAATGCGCCGCATTACGGTCGGCGGGCCGGAGCTGGCGGGGTTTGTCAGCCTGGGCAGCGATGACCATATCAAGCTGTTTTTCGCCGAAACGCCGGAGCAGCAAGCGGTACTGGAAAACATGAAGTTCGGCGGCGACAACGAAGGTCCGAAACCCGCCATGCGCGACTACACGCCGCGCCGCTATGACGCTGAACGGGGGGAGCTGGATATTGATTTTGTGCTGCACGGCGATGGCCCGGCTTCCACCTGGGCCGAGCAGGCCGCGCCCGGCCAGCACCTTTATATAGGCGGGCCGCGCGGCTCGATGATCGTGCCGGACATGTTCGACAGCTACCTGCTGATTGGCGATGAAACCGCCCTGCCCGCCATTGCCCGGCGCCTGGAAGAGCTGCCGGCCAACCGCCAGGTGCTGGCATTGATCGAGGTGCCTAATGCGGCCGAGCAACAGCAGTTGAAAAGCGCGGCGAACGTCGAGGTGCAGTGGCTGCATCGCGAGGCCGGGCAAGACCTGCTGAGCGCGGTGAAAACCATCACGCTGCCCGCCGGCTCGCTCTACACCTGGATCGCCACCGAATCGCAGACCTCACGGCGCGTACGCCGGGTACTGCTGGACGACTTCGGCGTGAATGAAGACTTCCTCAAAGCGGCGGGTTATTGGAAAGCCGACCCCACTACTGAGGACTGACCCACCCACGCTCGCGCCACTCGGCCAGCCAACCCAAAGACGCCTGGGTACTGGCCGAAGGGCGATACTCAGCTGCCAACCACCCGCTATACCCCGCCCTCTCCAACGCCTGCACAGCGCCGGCAAAATCGACCGAACCGCTGCCAGGCTCATTACGCCCGGGGCAGTCGGCAAACTGCACATGCCCGATCTTGCCCGCCAATGAGGCGATGGCCGTCGGCAGATCCAACCCCTGACGCGCCATATGGTAAAGATCCAGCTGCGCGGCAAAATTCGGGTGAGCCACCGCCTCGATCAGCGCCAGCAAATGCGCTGGCGTGTTGATCAGAAAACCCGGCATATCCAGCGGGTTGATCGCCTCGCTCAACACCTTGATGCCCAACCGAGAAAACGCCTCGGCCGCCCGGCGTACATTCGCCGCCAAGGTTGCCAAGGCGTCTTCGCGGCTAACTCCCTCGGCTAAACGGCCCGGCAGCACGTTCACGAATTGCGGCCGCACCATCGCGGCGTAGGTCAGCGATTCCTGCAAGGCGTGCTCGAATTCAACCTGACGCGCGGGCACGGCGGCCAAACCCGGTCCACCGCTAGCGAGATCCGGCGCCGCGATATTCAGCAGCACCAACGGCAAACCCGCCGCCGCCAACGCCTCCTTGAATTGTATGGCCGGTACCTCGTAGGGGTATTGCACCTCCACGGCCGAAAACCCAGCCGCAGCCGCCGCCACGATGCGTTGCACCAGCGGCAGTTCGGTAAACAGCAGGGAGATATTGGCGACCACCTTCATCAGTGCTTCTCCCGATACAGCTCGATCAAGGTGGCGGGGTCGCGTTCCAGGTTGCCGGCGCTGCTGCCGTGCAGGCGCATCAACTGCGCGGCCAGGGCGCTGACGGGGGTACTGGAATCATGTTCGCGGGCCAGTTTTACTGCTGTGTCCAAGTCTTTAAGCAACGTACGAACATGCCACTTGATCGGCTCGAAATGGCTCTCGGCCATTTGCGGCCCAAGGATTTGCAACGGCTTGGAGTCGGCAAAACCGCCGGCCAGGGCTGGCGCCAGCAGGCTGGCGTCGACGCCGGACTTTTCCGCCAGCGCCACCACTTCGGCGATCACCAATGCATTGCAGGCGACGATCATCTGGTTACAGACCTTGGTCACCTGCCCGGCACCCACGGCGCCCATACGCGTCAGACGTTGGCCCAGGTGCATAAGGATGGGGCGCACTTGTTCGATATCGTGTTCCCGCCCGCCGGCCATGATTGCCAGGGTGCCGTTCTGAGCCCCGGCCACACCGCCGGAGACCGGCGTATCCAGCCAATGCATGCCGCTGCGGCTTTCCAGTTCGGCCGCCATTTCGCGCGTAGCAGCCGGTTCCAGGCTGGAAAAATCCACCAGCAATTGGCCGGCTTTAGCCCCTTCTGCCACGCCGTTCTCGCCGAATACCACCTTGCGCACAACGCGGGTGTCGGCCAGGCACAGCATCACCACATCGGCATGGGCGCACAGCTCGGCAGGGGTGGCGACCTGGCGGGCACCGGCGGCCACCAAGGGTGCGCATTTGTCCGGGGAGCGGTTCCATACGGTGAGGGAATAGCCGGCGGCCAGCAGGCGCTGACACATGGGCAGGCCCATCAGGCCAATGCCGGCGAATGCAATAGAAGGAAGGGCGGCGTTCATCGAGGGCTCCACTGTCAGCAGAAAGCGGGCATGTTAACCCCGTCGTAGGGCGAATATCGCCACCGGCGATATCCGCCGATTCGCCAAGATCGAACGGCGGATATCCGCAGAGCGGATATTCGCCCTACGCAGCGCGTTCCTGAATCAGCACCCATGGCGCCACCACCACGGCCCACAACTGCGGGTCGCGGGCCAGCAGGTCTTCGGCCAGGCTTGCTTCCACTTTGCTGATGGCCGCGTTTTGTAGCCAGTGGGCAACCTGGCTACCGTTGTCTTCGGCCACAGCCGTTGCCACTTCGATCAGGTCCATGCCCGGTGTTACCCACAACAGGGCACCGCGAGCGAAGAACGGTTGCAGTTCCTGCCAGGTAATGGCGGCGGTCTCGCCTAACAACTTGGCGTACAGGGGATTGATCGCGTCGGTCATCGAGGGCTCTTTATTCGACAAAATGTAAAAGGTGGTCCACCGTTCGGGGCGGCCATGATAGCGGCGCACCACAATGAAACAAGCGCCGCCTGACGTTCAAAACCACAAAGGCAGCACGCCGTTTTTCTATACATTTGTTGCGATTTAGCGACATTGCTTACAGACGGCATCAGTCGCCGCTTTTCAAGGGATAAATGGGCACTCTAAACTCCGCCGTTAAAGTTGCCAGGGATCGTGGCCGGGGTGTTATTCCGGCTTTGCAGCTTAAATGACCAACAAGGCGTGACCCCTCTGCTTCTTGCGCAGGCGGGCTTATAAAAAACGAAAAAACATAAGAGTGGAGCACTATGAACAAGGCTACTAAGCAACTGTTTGCTGCCATGGCTATGGCCGGCGTCGCCAGCTATTCACTAGCAGCTGACACCATCAAGATCGGCCTGGCCGGCCCGGTTACCGGCGCTGTCGCTCAATACGGCGAGATGCAATTCATCGGCGCCAAAATGGCCATCGAGCAAATCAACAAGGCTGGCGGTGTAAACGGTCAGCAGCTCGAAGGCGTGGTGTACGACGACGCTTGCGACCCGAAACAAGCCGTGGCCGTGGCCAACAAAATCGTCAACGACGAAGTGAAATTCGTGGTTGGCCACCTGTGCTCCAGCTCCACTCAGCCGGCTTCTGACATCTACGAAGATGAAGGCATCCTGATGATCACTGCGGCTTCCACCAGCCCGGAAATCACCGCTCGTGGCTACCAACTGGTATTCCGCACCATCGGTCTGGACAGCCTGCAAGGCCCAACCGCCGGCAACTTCATTGCTGACCACATCAAGCCAAAAACCGTGGCTGTCATCCACGACAAGCAGCAGTACGGCGAAGGCATCGCGACTGCAGTCAAGCAGACCCTGGAAGCCAAAGGCGTGAAAGTCGCCCTGTTCGAAGGCATCAACGCCGGCGACAAAGACTTCTCGGCCATGATCGCCAAACTGAAACAAGCCAACGTCGACTTCGTTTACTACGGCGGCTACCACCCGGAACTCGGTCTGCTGCTGCGTCAGTCGGCTGAAAAAGGCCTGAAAGTGAAGTTCATGGGCCCAGAAGGCGTGGGTAACAAAGAACTGTCGGCTATCGCTGGCCCGGCCTCCGAAGGCCTGCTGGTTACCCTGCCGAAGTCGTTCGACCAGGACCCGAAAAATCAGGCGCTGGTTGAAGCCTTCAAAGCCAAGAAAGAAGACCCGAGCGGTCCTTTCGTGTTCCCGGCTTACGCCGCGGTACAAGTGATTGCCGAAGGCATCAAGAAAGCCGGTGACACCGACACTGCCAAGGTAGCGGCCGCCCTGCGCGCCAACACCTTCAACACCCCGACCGGCGACCTGAGCTTCGACGCCAAAGGCGACCTGAAAGACTTCAGCTTTGTGGTCTACGACTGGCACGCTGACGGCACCAAAACCGAAGCCAAGTAAGTTTCGAGCCGCAACCCGAAGCCCACTGCATTTGCAGTGGGCTTTGTTTTAAGAGGTAAACGGGTCCACGCTCAGCCATAAGCCAAGGGCGGCACCCACGCGAAAGCTTTCAAAACCCCATTCCCAAGCTAAATAGCAAGGCAGCTCTGCCCAGCAGAACTGAACGGCGCGAGCCGGCCCCGCGAGGGGCGAAGCACAAGGCGTGCTTCGTGATGGAAGCGATTGACCACCCCTGCCCTGCTGCAAACCGCAGCGCGCAGTCCCCGCCCCGGCGGGATGCAGCCCCTACAGGCCCTGCATGGCGCAATCGTCGACCTGACGCAGCTATCAAGCCCTGCAACCGGTTTTGCAAGTTTTCAGGAGAGTTTCGATGCCTGACATCTACCATTTCTTACAGCAGCTGGTTAATGGCTTGACCATTGGCAGCACCTACGCCCTGATCGCCATCGGCTACACGATGGTGTACGGCATTATCGGCATGATCAACTTCGCCCATGGCGAGGTGTACATGATCGGCTCCTACGTCGCGTTTATCGTGATTGCCGGGCTGACCATGCTGGGCCTGGACAGCCTGCCGATCGTTCTGATTGCGGCCTTTGCGGCCTCCATCATCGTCGCCAGTGCTTACGGCTACAGCATCGAACGGGTCGCCTACCGACCGCTGCGTGGCAGCAACCGTTTGATCCCGCTGATTTCGGCTATCGGTATGTCGATCTTTCTGCAGAACGAGGTGCTCCTCGCGCAGAACTCGAAAGACAAAGCGATTCCAAACCTGATCCCCGGCAACTTCGTATTTGGCGAGAGCACCATGAACGGTGTGGTGATCTCCTATATGCAAGTGCTGATCTTCGTCGTCACCTTCCTGGTGATGGCCGGCCTCACGCTGTTCATCTCCCGTTCCCGCCTGGGCCGCGCCTGCCGCGCCTGCGCCGAGGACATCAAGATGGCCAACCTGTTGGGTATCAACACCAACAACATCATTGCCCTGACCTTCGTTATTGGCGCCACCCTGGCGGCGGTGGCGGCGGTATTGCTGGGCATGCAGTACGGTGTCATCAACCCCAACCTGGGCTTCCTCGCCGGCATCAAGGCGTTTACCGCCGCGGTACTGGGCGGTATCGGCAGCATTCCGGGCGCCATGCTCGGCGGTCTGGTATTGGGCGTGGCCGAAGCCTTCGGCGCCGACATTTTCGGTGACCAGTACAAAGACGTGGTGGCGTTCAGCCTGTTGGTATTGGTGCTGTTGTTCCGCCCGACCGGCATTCTCGGTCGCCCGGAGGTTGAAAAAGTATGAGCACCTCAATTACCGCCAAACAGTTCAAGACGGCGTTTTTCAGCGCCCTGCTGGTATTGGCCGTGGCCTACCCGATTCTTGGCCTGAAGCTGAATATCGTCGGCATCAAGCTGGAAGTGCACGGCGCCAGCGACCCCATTCTGTGGACCATCTTCGCCTGCGCCATCGGCATGTTCTTCTGGCAGCTGTTCCGTAGCCAGCTGGGCGATGCCTGGAACGCAGTACCGAAAGTACCGGGCGTACCGAGCTCGGCCAGCAACTTCCTGACCCTGCCCTCGACCCAGCGCTGGTTTGTGCTGGCGCTGGTGGTGGTGGCGCTGGTATGGCCGTTCTTCGGTTCGCGCGGCGCGGTAGATATCGCCACGCTGATTCTGATCTACGTGATGCTGGGCCTGGGCCTGAACATCGTGGTCGGCCTGGCAGGCCTGCTGGATTTGGGATACGTCGGTTTCTACGCCGTCGGTGCCTATAGCTATGCCCTGCTCTCGCACTACTACGGCTTCGGTTTCTGGCTATGCCTGCCGATTGCCGGCCTGATGGCGGCGCTGTTCGGCTTCCTGCTGGGCTTCCCGGTACTGCGCCTGCGCGGCGACTACCTGGCCATCGTCACCCTGGGTTTCGGCGAGATCATCCGCATTCTGCTGCGTAACCTCACCGGCCTCACCGGCGGCCCGAACGGCATCAGCAATATTGAAAAACCGACCCTGTTCGGCCTGAGCTTCGAGCGCAAGGCAGCGGAAGGCCTGCAAACCTTCCACGAGTATTTCGGCATTGCCTACAACTCCATCTACAAGGTGATATTCCTCTACCTGGTAGCCCTGCTGCTGGTGTTGCTCGCCCTGTTCGTGATCAACCGCTTGCTGCGCATGCCGATTGGCCGTGCGTGGGAAGCGCTGCGTGAGGACGAAATCGCCTGCCGCGCGCTGGGCATGAACCCCACCGTAATCAAGCTTTCGGCGTTCACGCTGGGTGCCTGCTTCGCCGGTTTTGCCGGTAGCTTCTTTGCCGCTCGCCAAGGGCTGATCACGCCGGAGTCGTTCACCTTCCTGGAGTCGGCGACCATTCTGGCAATCGTCGTGCTCGGCGGCCTGGGCTCGCAGCTGGGGGTCATTCTGGCCGCCATCGTGATGATTCTGCTGCCCGAGCTGATGCGTAACTTCAGCGAGTACCGCATGTTGCTGTTCGGTGCCCTGATGGTGTTCATGATGATCTGGCGCCCACAAGGCTTCTTGCCGATGCAGCGCCCTCACCTGGAGTTGAAGCAATGAGCCGCCCGATTCTTGAAGTAAGCGGCCTGTGCATGCGCTTCGGCGGTCTGCTGGCCGTTAACGGTGTGGGCCTGACCGTGCAGGAAAAACAGGTGGTGTCCATGATCGGCCCGAACGGCGCCGGCAAGACCACCGTGTTCAATTGCCTGACCGGTTTCTACAAACCCACTTCCGGCACCGTGCTGCTGGACGGCGAAGCCATCCAGGGCCTGGCCGGGCACGAAATCGCCCGCAAGGGCGTAGTGCGTACGTTCCAGAACGTGCGCCTGTTCAAGGACATGACCGCCATCGAAAACCTGTTGATTGCCCAACACCGGCATATCAACACCAACTTCCTGGCGGGCCTGTTCAAGACCCCGGCGTTCCGCAAAAGCGAGCGCGAGGCCATGGAGTTCGCCGCGCACTGGCTGGAAAAGGTCAACCTCACCAACGTGGCCAACCGCCCGGCCGGCACCCTGGCTTATGGTCAGCAGCGCCGTCTGGAAATCGCCCGCTGCATGATGACCCGCCCTCGCCTGCTGATGCTCGACGAGCCGGCGGCCGGGTTGAACCCGAACGAAACCGAAGAGCTGAAAAAGCTTATCGGTGTGCTGCGCGATGAATACAACGTCACCGTGTTGCTGATCGAACACGACATGAAGCTGGTGATGAGCATTTCCGACCACATCGTGGTGATCAACCAGGGTACTCCCCTGGCCGACGGCACACCGGAGCAGATTCGCGACAATCCGGATGTGATCAAAGCCTATCTGGGGGAGGCGTAACTCATGCTGTATTTCGATAACGTTTCCACCTTCTACGGCAAGATCCAGGCGTTGCATAACGTCAACGTGGAAGTGCACAAGGGCGAGATCGTCACCCTGATCGGGGCCAACGGCGCCGGCAAATCGACCCTGCTGATGACCCTCTGCGGCTCGCCCCGTGCGGCCAAAGGCAGCATCCGCTATCAGGGCGAAGAGCTGGTGGGGCTGGAGTCCAGCGAGATCATGCGCAAAAGCATTGCGGTGGTGCCCGAAGGCCGCCGCATCTTTGCCCGCCTGACCGTGGAAGAGAACTTGGCCATGGGTGGCTTCTTCACCGACAAAGGCGACTATCAAGCGCAACTGGACAAGGTGCTGCACCTGTTCCCGCGCTTGAAGGAACGCTACAACCAGCGCGGCGGCACCATGTCCGGCGGCGAACAGCAAATGCTCGCCATCGGCCGTGCGCTGATGAGCAAGCCGCAACTGCTGCTGCTCGACGAGCCGTCGCTGGGCCTGGCACCGATCATCATCCAGCAGATTTTTCAGATCATTGAACAACTGCGAAAAGATGGCGTGACCGTGTTTCTGGTGGAACAGAACGCCAACCAGGCATTGAAAATTGCTGACCGTGCCTATGTTCTGGAAAACGGCCATGTGGTGATGCAAGGCACCGGGGAAGCGCTGCTGACCGACCCGAAGGTGCGCGACGCCTACCTCGGCGGCTAGTACCCGCCCCACATAAAAGCCCCGCCACGCGGGGCTTTTTGCTTTCGTAGGGTGTGCTATGCGCACCGTTGCGATGGTCCATGAATCGCTCGGTGCGCGGAGCACACCCTACCCGACGCAGGTCGGCCCACTGCCACAGAACAACGCGAACCCTGTAGCATTACCGCCCCTTGCCAGCCAGTGATAACCGGGCCTGTACATGTCAGTCGAAGTTGCTTCCCCCACCGCCACCGATGACCGCAGCGAGTTTCTCGCCCTCGTGGACAAAAGCCTGGTGCAAAACACCCTGGTCAAGGTGTTGCTGAGCAAATACCAGGGCGCGGAAGCCGACCTGCAACGCCTCACCCTGCGCCCGGTGACGGTACGCGGCCAGGCCTGCCTGTCGTTTGTGTACACCTACAAAACCCGCGATATCACCAAGAACCATCCGCTGGATGAAGCCCTGGCGCTGATCGCCGAGCTGCTGCCGGCCGCGTTCAAGAACGCGCACTTGCTGTCGCTGACCGACGACGTGCAGCTCACCTTCGGCAAGAAAAACAAAAGCCGGCTGTTCGTGGGTAGAGCCGTTGAGCGCGAAGGCGCCAGCACCGGCCATGACCGCGAGAAAAAACGCTTTCTGGAACTGACCCGCCCGTTCCTCACCGACCTGGGCGTAACCACCGCCAAGCACGAACTGGTGCCGGCGATGGCGCGCAAGTGGAAGCAGATCAACAAGTTCGTCGAAGTGTTTTCCCATGCCCTGGCCAGCTCGCCGCTGCAACGACGCGGCGTCGATGAAGCCATCCATGCCGTCGACTTCGGCTCCGGCAAGGGCTACCTGACCTTCGCCATGCACGACTACCTGCGCAACAGCCTCGGCCGCCAGGGCAAGGTCACCGGTGTGGAGCTGCGCGAAGACATGGTGCGCCTGGGCAACGACGCGGCGGCGCGCCTGGAGCAACCGGGGCTGAGTTTCGAGCACGGTGATGTGCGTACCTACACGCCGGCGGCCATCGACATCATGATCGCCCTGCACGCCTGCGATGTGGCCACCGACTACGCCATTCACCTAGGCATTCGCAGCGACGCCTCGATCATCATGTGCTCGCCCTGCTGCCACAAACAGATCCGCCCGCAGATGAGCAGCCCGAGCATGCTGCGCCCCATGCTGCAATACGGCGTGCACCTGGGGCAGGAAGCCGAGATGGTCACCGACAGCCTGCGCGCCCTGCTGCTGGAGGCCTGTGGGTATGAAACCAAGGTGTTTGAATTTGTCTCGTTGGAGCACACCAACAAGAACAAGATGATTCTCGCCGTAAAACGCGCAGAGCCGGTAGACGCGACCGAAATGATGGAAAAGATTCAGGGCATCAAGGCGTTTTACGGGATTCGGGAGCAGTGTCTGGAGACGTTGCTCAAGGCTGACAACCGCCTATAACCGCAACCCTCACCCCAAGCCCCTCTCCCAGAGGTAGAGGGGATACCTACTCCTGCAAAAACCTCGGCCGGCCCCCTGTCCCCTCGCGGGAGAGGGCTGGGGTGAGGGGGACGTTAAAACGTTTGAGCCGTCAACCGATCCAGCTCCTGGCGCCTTTGCTCAAACCACCCCAACAAATAATCTGCCAGCACCTGCGTGCGTTTGGGCAAGCCATCTTGATAGGCGTGCACCAGAAACACCGGGCTGATGCGTGTCTGGTAATCGCGCAATAGCCACACCAGGCTGCCGTCCAGCAACTCCTGGTGCACTAGGTACGACGGCAACCGCGCAATCCCCGCGCCGCCCAGGCAGGCCTTCTTCAGCAGGCTGTAGTGGTTACTGGCAAACGGGCCGTTCACCTGCACCCGCGTCAGTTCATGCTGGCGGTGATACAGCCACTCCTCGGCGCCGCTGTAATGGCTGTTGAGCAGGCACACGTGCTGGCTCAACAGCTGCGGCGTTTGCACTTCACCGTGAGCGGCCAGGTACGCGGGGCTGGCGCAGGTGAGTTCTTGCATCGACAGCAAGGGCCTGGCCACCAGACGGTCATCGGTCTGTTCGCCACTGCGAATGGCCAGGTCAAACCCATCGGCCACCAGATCGCGGTACGTGTTGCTCAGCTCCAGCTCGATATGGATGTGTGGATAGGCCTGGGCAAATTGCAGCTGCAAGGCATCGAAAAACGTGTCACCCAAAGACACCGGCGCGGTGATGCGCACGCTGCCCACCGCCTCTTCCTGCAGGCGCGCCAACGTTTGCCGGGCGCGGGTAGCCTGCGCGACCAACGCCTGCGCCTCAGGCAACAGCGCCGCGCCCGCCGCCGTCAGCGACAGCTTGCGCGTGGTGCGGTACAGCAAACTGATGCCCAGCCCCTGCTCCAGCAAGCCAATGCGCTTGGACAGCTGCCCCTTGCTACAGCCCAGCCGCCTAGCGGCCTGGGTAAAACTGCCGGCCTCCACCAAACTGGCGAAGGCGGCCAGATCATCCATTTCGCTCATACCGATTGTTTCCCAACGAGAACCAAAGGTTTCCAATTAGCTGGATTATCACCCACAAACAGCGGATCTACACTGCATGCCACTCAACTCACTCGTCAGGAGCAGTGCCATGAAAATCATCCTTGTCGGCGCCAGTGGCACCATTGGCCAAGCTGTAGAACGTGAACTGGCCGAGCGTCACCAAGTGATCCGCGTAGGTCGCAGCAGCGGCGATTACCAGGTGGATATCCGCGATACGGCCTCGATTCGTCAGCTGTTCCAGGCCATCGGCAAATTCGATGCACTGGTGGCCGCCACCGGTTCGGTGCACTTCGGCGCCCTGGCCGAGATGCAGGCCGAGCAATTTGCCGTGGGCCTGAATGACAAGCTGATGGGCCAGGTGAACCTGCTGCTGATTGGCCGCGAATTTATCAACGACGGCGGCTCGTTCACCTTCACCTCGGGTGTGCTCAGCGATGACCCGATTGTGGCCGGCACCTCGGCGAGCATGGTCAACGGCGCGCTCAACAGCTTCGTCAAAGCCGCCGCCATCGAACTGCCGCGCGGCTTGCGGGTAAACATCGTCAGCCCCACGGTGCTGGTGGAAGCGATGGACAGCTACGGCCCCTTCTTCCGTGGCTTCAAGCCGGTGCCGGCAGTGGATGTGGCGCTGGCGTATGCCAAGAGCGTGGAAGGAAAACAGACGGGGCAGATTTATACCGTCGGCTAATGCGTTTGCGGGGAGGGGGCCTTGTATCGGGGTCAGGCCATGGGTACCTTGGCCGCACTTCCATGGAGACCCCTTCGATGCGCGCTGTTCGCCCTCTGCTGTTTGCCCTGCTGCCCCTGTTTGCCAGCTGCACGATGCTCTACGGCCCCCAGGAAACGCCCGTGTCGTCGGGCACCCGGATTCAGGGTGAACTGAGCGTCAACGACGGCAAATTGCTGCTGCGCCCGTGCCAGGAGCAGCGCCGCTTTGTCATCAACGACACTGGCAACACCGGGCTGCTGCAAGAGTCGGCCTCGCTGCTCGATACCCGGGACGCCACGCTGTTTGCCGACGTCAGCGGCAACCTCGACGCCAGCAAAGTGGCCGGCAGCGACGGCCAGTTGAACCTCACCCGCTTGTACCGCGTGCAACGTGAAGGGCACGGCTGCGACGACCCCAACTTCAAACGCCAGGTGCTGCGCGCCAGCGGCCATGAGCCGGACTGGAGCGTCAGCGTGAATGCCAAAGGCATGGTGCTCGAGCGCCCGGGGCAGGAAGCGCTGGCCCTGCCGTACCTGGAAGAACAACTGGGCGATGGCCGCTTCAACCTCACCAGCGAAGCCAACGGCCTGCGCCTGGAGTTGTGGGTGGCGCCGCAACGTTGCGTGGACAGCGCCAGCGGGGCGGTGCAATTCCTTTCGGCGGAATTGCGCAGCAACGGCAAAGTGGAGCGCGGCTGCGCCTACTTTGGTGGCTCGCGCAATCAGTAAAACACCGCGACCCTTCACTCTTTTTTCACGCCGATTTGATCAGCGCTTCACCCGCTGATACCTAGCATGGGCTCCCTTACTCGGGGAGTCTTCATGCGCACGTCACGCCGTCTGGTTTTTTCTGTCATCGCCGTAGTCGCCCTGGTGGGCGGCTGGCTGGTGGCGCGTTATCTGCCTGTCCAGAATGCTGAAACGCCGCTGCTCACTGGCCCGCAAGCGGAGAACTGGGCACGGCCGGTGGATGCATCCTTCAACCTCTTTGAAATGTCGCCCACCCTGTACCGCAGCGCGCTTCCCAAGCCGCAGAACTTGGCGCTGATAAACGAACTGCAGGTACGCACCGTGGTATCGCTGGTCAAAGACGATGACCGCCAGTGGCTGGGCAACAGCACTATCAACCTGATCAGTATCCCCCTGCATGCCGACCGCGTGGACGATGCGGATGTATTGCGCGTGCTCAACACCCTGCAACTGGCAGAGACCCGTGGGCCGGTATTGATGCATTGCAAACACGGCAGCGACCGCACCGGATTGATAGCGGCGATGTTTCGTACCGTGGTCCAGGGCTGGAGCAAACAGGAGGCGCTGAGCGAAATGCTCAACGGCGGGTATGGCACAGCGGATGATATGGAAGATGCCCGCGCCTACGTGGAGCGTGCCGATATCGGCAAGCTGCGCGAGGCACTGACGAACGGCAAGTGCGATACCAAGGTGATCTCCACCTGCTATCTGCGGCCTTGGTTGAATACCCTGGTGTCGACGGCGCACCCTTGAAAATGGGGTTGCCGCCGCCCCTCACCCTAACCCTCTCCCCGCAGGGGCGAGGGGACTGGAGCGGCGCTTGAAGGGCGCGCGGTAATCGGGCTCCCCTCGCCCACTTGTGGAAGAAGGGCTGGGGGTGAGGGCCACCCGCAAGCCCTGCACAAAACTTCCAGACACTGAATTTCTTCAAAGGCATACTGGCCGCAACCAACGCTTTCTGGTCCCACGCCATGGCCTCAACCAACTGGATCGATCTCGCCCAGGATGCCGACACCGGCATCGAGACCATTCGTGCCCATTTCCGTGGCCACGCCTACGACCCCCATTGGCATGACAGCTACCTGATCGGCGTGACCGAGCAAGGCGTGCAGCAGTTCAGTTGCCGCCAGCGCCAGCACAACAGCCTGCCCGGCCAGGTATTTATGCTCGAACCTGGGGAAATCCACGACGGTTTTGCCCCTAGCGCCGATGGATTCACCTACTCCACGCTCTATGTCGACCCGCATTGGCTGGAGCGCGAACTGCACGCCCTGTTTGAACAGGCGCCCGCCGATTGCCAACCGAGCATCGCCCAGACCCTGACCCAGGATACCGCCCTGGCCCGCGCCACCATGCAGGCCTTTCAAGCCCTGCATGGCGGCGAACTGCGTATCGTGCGGCAGACCGCGCTGGATGGCTTGCTCGGGCAACTGACTGCCCATCTGCACTGGCGCAAACGCCTGCCGCTGGACCCGCGCTTGCCACTGGTGGCCCAGCGCGCACGTGACTACCTGCATGCCCATGTGCACGACGATATCGGCCTGGATGATCTGGCGCGTATCAGTGGCGTCGATCGTTTTCGCCTGAGCCGCGCCTTCAAGTCGGCGTTCGGCATCGCGCCCCACGCCTACCTTATTCAACTGCGCCTGGCCAAAGCCCGGCACTTGCTGGCCCTGGGCCAAACCCCGGCAGAGGTCGCCAGCGCCCTGGGCTTTGCCGACCAGAGCCACCTGGGCCGCTGGTTCCGCCGCGCCTATTGCCTGACCCCGGCGGACTACCGCAAGCGCTGCACAAATCATCCAGACTGAATGCCCTGCCCCTGCAACCATTCAGGCTCTTGCTATTGATTGGAGCCTAACGTGGACCTGCTGCCCTTTCTGTTATTTGCCTTCGTCGCCTCCATTACGCCCGGCCCCACCAACCTGCTGGTGATGAGCAACAGCGCGCGCTTCGGGCTGGTTGCGGCCGCGCCCTTGATTGCCGCCGCCTGCGGTGCCGCCGCTTTATTGGTATTGCTGGTGGGCCTGGGCATTGGCGATACGCTGGCCCAACATCCACAGGTGCAACGGGCCATGGCCTGGGCAGGTATTGCCTGGCTGACCTATATGGCGTGGCAAATCTTCAATAGCCCGGCGGTGGGACTGGATAACGCACAGCAGCAAGCCGGCGAACGGATGAGCATGACAGCCGCCGCCGCGCTGCAAGTGGTCAACCCGAAAACCTGGATGATGGCGTTGGCGGTGGTCGGTGTATTTGCAGCCCAAGCCACGGATAAATCCGGCCGGGTGGCGGTGTTGGCGCTGTTGTTCTTTGTGGTCGCTGTGCCGTGCATGGCGGCGTGGGCGGCATTGGGACGCGGCGTCACCCGTTTCTGCCGGACCGACATCGGCATGCAGCGGTTTAACCGGCTGATGGCGTTGCTGTTGCTGGCCTCGGCCTGGCTCAGTTTGCTGGCTTGAACACGCTCGGCGAATCGGCGGCTATCCGCTGCGCGGATATTCGCCCTACGCCTAACACGAAGCCTAAAACGAGAAAGGGCGAACCGCTTGTGGCGGTTCGCCCTTTTGCGTCAGGGGACGACGGATGAGCGCCCCGTGACAGCAACTGTGTGGCTCTTCTTCAAGTAGCCTCACATCAACCGAGATCGATCATTTAGCTAGCGCGCGCCATGTTGCGCAACGCTTTCACTTGATCGTGATTGCGTTGTACGCCCTGGCGTTGTTTTTCCAGAATGCTGCGCACATTCGACGGCAGGTCTTTTTCCAGCGCTTCTTTATAGTGCTTCAGCGCCACGTCTTCGCCGCGCTCGCATTCGTTCAGAATCGCTTCTTCGCTGTGGCCGGTCAGTACGCTTTTCAGGTTCACCCAACCGCGGTGCAAGGTACCGGCTGCGCTGGAGCTGGTTTCCGGATCGCCACCCAGGCTACGAACCAGCTGCTGCAGCTCGCTGGCAGCGGCTGCGCACTCGGCCGAACGCTGGGTGAACAGGCCTTTGAGTTCGGGGTTTTTCAGATCGTCAGCGCACTCACGGAAACCTTTCTGACCGTCTTTGCTGGTTTCGATCAGGTTGTTGAGCAGCGAGATAGTGTCTTTGTTATCCATGTTCATATTCCTCTTTAGCGTCTCGGGCTTTAGGTAAAAGCCGTCAAATTGAAGTCAGCTGTGTATGCCGACCGCTCGGAAAAATGGAGTGGACGCTGTCGTCAAAGGTTCAGGAAAAACGCTGATAGGCACTGCCTGGAAGTGCCTGATATCACGCGGCAAACGCACGCTGCTCGGGGCCTGCAACCGTTGGTCAGGCCCACGTATTCACGGCGTCTGTTTGGCCTTCTGGCGCTTGAGGAAATCGACTTTCCACTGCTCCATGCCCATGAATTCGGAGTCCAGGTTGGCCTCCACCTGGTACTTCTCTTTCAGCGCGGCGATGGCCTCGTGCTGCTCGGCGAGAAACTGGTCGAAGCGCGAAATCAGCTCCGGGTGCTTGGTGCTCGACAGGTTGAAGGTGCCCCGGGTAAACGGCAGCTTGGCATCGAACACCAGCGCGCCGGGCCGGGCGCGGATGTTGTCGAGGTAGTAGGTGGCGACCACCACGTTAAAGTAGGCACCGTCGGCTTCTTTTTTCAGGGCCAGCTTGATCATCGCCGGCAAATCTTCGCTTTCGGTCAGTTGGGTTTGCTTGGCGGCGATGCGCGCCTGATAGGCCCAAGGCGTCCAGCCGCTGACGATGGCCAGGCGCTGCAGTTTTTCCACGCCCATGCCTTGCTGCATCGGCGGCACCAATACGCCATCGACATAGTTCACCACAGCCTGGCTGTAGCGCACGTTGCTGCCGGCTTTTTGCGCTTGCGCCCAGTTGGGGTTGTCGGGGTATTTGAAGTCCACTTCACCTTGCAGCAACGCCGGGAGGAGGCGGTCCACTGGCAGGGCGCGGTATTCCAACTGGATGCCGGCCTTGGCGGCAAACAGGTCGAGCACCTCGCGGGCGAAACCGGAATACACGCCCTGCTTGTCCACGCTGAAGTGCGGCATAAAGGGCGAATTCTCGACGCCGACGACGTAGGTTTGTGCCTGGGCGGTGGCGGCGAACAAGGCGGCAATAACACTGCAAACAAGCTTTCTCACGACAGGCTTCCTTTCTTGTTTTTATGGACGGGGTTTGCTCGGGGAACACATGCCCTTGTAGGAGCCAGCTTGCTGGCGAATTCGCCAGCAAGCTGGCTCCTACAAGGGCTCGCTGTATGCCGCGCAGACGTAATTAACCGCCCGTCATACTCATAAACCGCAACACCTGCACTTGCTCGTGCTGACCGAAGTGATGGCGTTCGGGTTTCAGTTGCAGCGCATTAACCAGCGCCTCGCGCAGGCGTTGGTTGTCGCCTGGGTGGGCGCGCATCAGGTGTTTGAGGTCCAGCGCGCCTTCGTGGCCCAGGCACAGCACCAGCTTGCCCTCGGCGGTTACCCGCACGCGGTTGCAGTCGCCGCAGAAGTTATGGCTGTGGGGGGAAATAAAGCCAACCTGGGTGTCGCTACCGACCACCTGCCAGTACCGCGACGGCCCGCTAGTCACGCGGCTGCTGCGCACCAAGGCAAAGCGTTCTTCGATGCGCGCGCGCACCTGATCGCTGGAACAGAAAGTCTGTTCGCGCTGGTGGCTGGTGATAGTGCCCAGCGGCATTTCTTCGATAAAGCTGATATCCAGCCCGCGCTCGACGGCGAACTGCACCAGGTCGTGTACTTCGTCGTCGTTGCGGCCCTGCTGCACCACGCAGTTGAGTTTGATGCGGGTGAAGCCGACGGCTTGCGCAGCGTCGATGCCGGCCAGTACCTGATCGAGCTTGTCGCGCCGGGTGAACGCGGCGAAACGTTCGCGTTGCAGGGAGTCGAGGCTGATATTCAGGCGGTTGACCCCGGCGTCCTTCAGATGCCCGGCCATCTCGATAAGCTGCGAGCCGTTGCTGGTGATCGCCAGGTCTTCCAGCTCACTGCGCGCGCCCAGGCGTTGCAGCAGCCCGACCACGCCTTTGCGCACCAGCGGCTCGCCGCCGGTAATGCGGATGCGCTTGACCCCCAGCCCGATAAAGGCGTCGGCCACGTTGTACAGCTCTTCAAGGGTAAGAATCTGCGCGCGTGGGGCGAACTGCATGTCTTCGCTCATGCAGTAGGTGCAGCGAAAATCGCAGCGGTCGGTGACAGACAGACGCAGGTAGGTGATGCGCCGGCCAAAGGGGTCGACCAGGCTGGCATCAGGGGCAAGCGGCAAGGACACGACGGATCTCCTACTGCTCAGGGAGCCGATAAATTATTGTTTTGGCGTTAGCTGACCACGAGGTCAGGAATGTACTCAAAAAATGCTGATCGCGTATACAACAATTTGTCCGAAACCCGGCAAAAGCACATACGTTGAGCCCCGCGCAAACGCGGTGCTACCATGCCCGACCACTCAGCAAGCCCATCGATGCGGTGCCACAGCAAAAAGAGTCTTTAGATGACCAGTATTCGCGAGCGCAACAAAGAGTTGATTCTGCGCGCGGCCAGTGAAGAGTTCGCCGACAAGGGCTTCGCCGCCACCAAGACCAGCGACATCGCCGCCAAGGCGGGCTTACCCAAGCCCAACGTGTATTACTACTTCAAGTCCAAAGAAAATCTGTACCGCGAGGTGCTGGAAAGCATCGTCGAACCCTTGCTGGCGGCCTCGCAGCCGTTCAACCAGGGCGGCCAGCCGGCCGATGTGCTGCGCGCTTACATCCGCTCGAAAATCCGCATCTCCCGCGACCTGGCCTACGCCTCCAAAGTGTTCGCCAGTGAAATCATGCACGGCGCCCCGCACCTGTCCGCCGAGCAGACCGCTCAGCTCAACGAGCAGGCCAAGCACAACATCAGCTGCATCCAGGCCTGGATCGATCAGGGCCTGATGGCCAAGGTCGACCCCCACCACCTGCTGTTCAGCATCTGGGCCGCTACCCAGACCTACGCCGACTTCGATTGGCAGATCTCCATCGTTACCGGCAAGGCCAAGCTCGACGACGCCGATTATGAAGCGGCAGCCGAGACCATTATTCGCATGGTGATTGGTGGGTGCGAGGTGAGTGAGGGAAGCGTCAAGCCGGTGAAGGTTGCAGGCTAATTCGCGCCCTTCACGATTCTGGATCCCAGCCTACGCTGCGGTCCGACGATTCGGGATGACGGAGCTAACCTGCAAACACCGTCGTCCCAGCGCAGGCTGGGACCCAGAATTTCGGACCGATCGCCGAATACAGCCTTAACCGATATCCGCCTGCAACCCCACCGCCAACACCCCTTTCACCGCGCATTGCTCGTCGATGTCCGAGGTATCGCCACTGATGCCGATGGCGCCGATCACCTGATTATTCGCATCCCGAATTAGCACACCGCCCGGCGCCGGAATCACGTTGCCGTGCGCGAGGGTATTTACCGCCGCGATAAAGCTGGGGCGCTGCTGCGCGTCGCTGGCGATCTGCCGCGACGCTTTACCCAACGCCACCGCGCCCCAGGCTTTGCCGATGGCAATCTGCGGGCGCAGCAGGCTCGAGCCGTCTTCACGCAACAGCGAAATCAGATGGCCGCCGGCATCCAGCACCGCAATGGTCAGCGGCGCCGTCGAGATGGCACGGGCAGCAGACTGTGCCTGCGCGGTAATGCGGGTAGCGGTTTCAAGGGTTAACACGCTCATGGATCGATCCTTTCTTGTAATTGGAAAACCGAAGGAACACACCGAGGAAAACGCCACGGTGCAATCTGAAGACGGCTTTAACTATCGCAGCCAAAACAAAAAACGCAAGCAACAGATACAATCTGATCTTTTTTTGTATACATACATCACCAGCACAACCCTTACCCCTTCTGCGACCCCCGCTAAAACAGGCGTTTTAAATCTATTTCGCCTCGTTCCAAATTGCTCAAGAAAACTTGTTGACCGCAAAGTCATGCCCTGAATAGAATCTGCCGCAGCAAGTTGTATACAATTTAAGAACAAAAGAGGCACAACAAATGGCCAAAATGAGAGCAATCGAGGCAGCCGTCCTCGTGATGCGCCGCGAAGGCGTCGACACCGCGTTTGGTATTCCGGGCGCCGCGATCAACCCCCTGTACGCCTCGCTGAAGAAAGTCGGCGGCATCGACCACGTTCTGGCTCGCCACGTGGAAGGCGCTTCGCACATGGCCGAGGGTTACACCCGCACCAAAGCCGGCAACATCGGCGTGTGCATCGGCACCTCCGGCCCGGCAGGTACCGACATGGTTACCGGCCTCTATAGCGCCAGTGCCGACTCCATCCCGATTCTGTGCATCACCGGCCAGGCGCCGCGTGCCCGTATGCACAAGGAAGATTTCCAGGCCGTCGACATCACCAGCATCGTCAAGCCGGTGACCAAGTGGGCGACCACCGTCATGGAACCGGGCCAGGTGCCTTACGCGTTCCAGAAAGCCTTCTATGAAATGCGCAGTGGCCGCCCAGGCCCGGTGCTGATCGACCTGCCGTTCGACGTGCAGATGGCTGAAATCGAATTCGATATCGAGGCCTACCAACCGCTGCCGCTGAGCCGCCCTGCCGCCAACCGCGCCCAGGCGGAAAAAGCCCTGGCGCTGTTGAACGACGCCGAGCGCCCGCTGCTGGTAGCCGGCGGCGGCATCATCAACGCCGACGCCAGCGACAAGCTGGTGCAGTTCGCCGAGCTGGTTGGCGTACCGGTGGTTCCAACCCTGATGGGTTGGGGCACCATTCCGGACGATCACCCGCTGATGGTGGGCATGGTCGGCCTGCAAACCTCGCACCGCTACGGCAACGCCACCCTGCTGGAATCGGACCTGGTGTTCGGTATCGGTAACCGTTGGGCCAACCGCCACACCGGTTCGGTGGATGTGTACACACAAGGCCGTCGCTTTATTCACGTGGATATCGAGCCCACCCAGATCGGTCGCGTCTTCAACCCGGACCTGGGCATCGTCTCCGATGCCGGCGCGGCGCTGGATATGTTCATCACCGTGGCGCAAGAGTGGAAAGCGGCTGGCAAGCTGAAAAGTCGTGCGGCCTGGCTGGATTCCTGCCACCAGCGCAAACGCACCCTGCAGCGCAAAACCCACTTCGAAAACGTGCCGGTAAAACCGCAGCGCGTGTACGAAGAAATGAACGAAGCCTTCGGCAAAGACACCTGCTACGTCAGCACCATCGGTCTGTCGCAGATTGCCGGCGCGCAGTTCCTACACGTGTACAAACCCCGTCACTGGATCAACTGTGGCCAGGCCGGCCCGCTGGGCTGGACCATTCCAGCAGCGCTGGGCGTGGTGAAAGCCGACCCGAGCCGCAAGGTAGTGGCGCTGTCTGGCGACTACGACTTCCAGTTCATGATCGAAGAATTGGCCGTGGGCGCGCAGTTCAACCTGCCATACATCCATGTGGTGGTGAACAACTCCTACCTGGGTCTGATCCGTCAGGCACAGCGCGGTTTCGAAATGGACTACTGCGTGCAGCTGGCCTTCGAAAACATCAACGCGCCGGAGATCAATGGCTATGGCGTCGACCACGTGGCCGTTGCCGAAGGCCTGGGTTGCAAGGCCATTCGTGTGTTCGAACCGAACGATATCCAGCCGGCCCTGCGCAAGGCTCAGGAACTGATGGCCCAGCACCGTGTACCGGTGGTGGTGGAGATCATTCTGGAGCGCGTGACCAACATCTCCATGGGTACCGAGATCAATGCCGTCAACGAGTTTGAAGACCTGGCATTGACCGGGGCGGATGCGCCGACGGCGATCTCGCTGCTGGACTAACGGCAGCCCTCACCTTCTGCCCCTCTCCCGCACGCGGGAGAGGGGAGACAAACACCGATCCATCCCCTCTCCCGCGTGCGGGAGAGGGCTAGGGTGAGGGGCCGTTGCGCTTCCCTTTCCCAGCCAAATCGAGGAGAAGCTCCATGCCACGCTTTGCCGCCAACCTGTCCATGCTGTTCACCGAAGTGGACTTTCTGGACCGTTTCGACGCTGCCGCCCAAGCCGGTTTCAGCGGCGTTGAATACCTGTTTCCCTACGACTTCCCGGCCGAAGAAATCAAGGCCCGCCTGAGCACCCACAAGCTGGAACAGGTGCTGTTCAACCTGCCGGCCGGCGACTGGGCCAAGGGTGAGCGCGGTATCGCCTGCCACCCCGACCGCGTTGAAGAATTCCGCGCCGGTGTGGACAAGGCCATCGCCTACGCCAAGGTTCTGGGCAACACCCAGATCAACTGCCTGGCCGGTATCCGCCCGCAAGGCCCGGACTGCGCCACGGTCGAAAAAACCTTCGTCGACAACCTCAAGTATGCCGCCGAGAAGTTGCAGGCCGCGGGCATCAAGCTGGTCATGGAAATGATCAACACCCGCGACATTCCAGGCTTCTACCTGACCACCACCAAGCAGGCCCTGGCCATTCGCGAGAAGGTCGGCAGCAGCAACCTGTTCCTGCAGTACGACATCTACCACATGCAAATCATGGAAGGTGATCTGGCCAGAAGCCTGGAAGGCAATCTGGCGGTGATCAACCACGTGCAGCTGGCCGACAACCCCGGCCGCAACGAGCCAGGCACTGGCGAAATCAACTACCGCTTCCTGTTCGCGCACCTGGACCGTATCGGTTACCAGGGCTGGGTCGGCTGTGAATACAAGCCTGCCACCACCACCGCTGCCGGCCTCGGTTGGCTCAAGACGCATAACGCCATCTAAGGAGAATCCCCATGGCTAAAATCGGTTTTATCGGCACCGGCATCATGGGCAAGCCCATGGCCCAGAACCTGCAAAAAGCAGGTCACACTCTGTTCTTCTCCGAGCACTTCGACAAAGCCCCGGCCGACCTGCTGGGCGACAACGGCGTTGGCCTGGCCAACCCGAAGGAAGTGGCGCAGGAATCGGAATTCATCATCATCATGGTGCCCGATACCCCACAGGTTGAAGACGTGCTGTTTCGCAAGGACGGCGTGGTTGAAGGCGCAGGCGCCGGCAAAGTGGTCATCGACATGAGCTCGATCTCGCCGACTGCCACCAAGGCCTTCGCCGAAAAAATCAAAGCGACCGGCGCCGCCTACCTCGACGCCCCGGTTTCCGGCGGTGAAGTGGGCGCCAAGGCGGCCACCCTGTCGATCATGGTTGGCGGTTGCCCGAATGCCTTCGAACGCGCACTGCCGCTGTTCCAGGCCATGGGCAAGAACATCACCCGCGTCGGCGGCAACGGTGACGGTCAGACCGCCAAGGTCGCCAACCAGATCATCGTGGCCCTGAACATTCAGGCCGTTGCCGAAGCCCTGCTGTTTGCTGCCAAGAACGGTGCCGACCCGGCCAAGGTGCGTGAAGCACTGATGGGTGGTTTCGCCGGCTCGAAGATCCTGGAAGTGCATGGCGAGCGCATGATCAAAGGCACCTTCGACCCAGGCTTCCGCATCAGCCTGCACCAGAAAGACCTGAACCTGGCCCTGGCCGGCGCCAAGGAACTGGGCCTGAACCTGCCCAACACCGCCAACGCCCAGCAAGTGTTCAGCACCTGCGCGGCCATCGGTGGCAGCAACTGGGACCACTCGGCACTGATCAAAGGCCTGGAGCACATGGCCAATTTCTCGATCCGCAAGGATTGAGAGCGATTTTGTAGGTCGGGTTGGTTGGGCAACGCTTGAAACGGCCCCCCGCTTATTGGGCTAAACCCACCCACCCCGATCTACGCCCCTTTTCGACCTCCCGGCAAAGCGGTGTCACGGCCTGCGAGCCGGGTAGGTCGATTTCAGTCCACAGCCCTCCTCCCCGAGGTTTGCGGACTGCAATCGATCTGCCCCCATAACAAGAAACAGCTGGAGTCAGCCTGATGACCTTCGACCCGAAAACCCTGCTGCGCGACCTGTTCGCCACCGCCATCGATGCCGCCCACCCGCGCCAGGTGCTAGCCGACTACCTGCCCGCCGACCGTAGCGGCCGGGTGATTGTGATCGGCGCCGGCAAGGCCGCCGCGGCCATGGCCGAAGTGGTGGAACGCGAGTGGCAGGGCGAGGTGTCCGGCCTGGTGGTCACCCGTTACGAACACGGCGCCAACTGCCAGAAGATCGAAGTGGTGGAAGCTGCCCACCCGGTGCCCGATGACGCTGGCGAGCGCGTGGCCCGTCGGGTGCTGGAACTGGTGAGCAATCTGCAGGAAAGCGACCGGGTGATTTTCCTGCTCTCCGGTGGTGGCTCCTCGTTGCTCGCCCTGCCCGCTGCCGGTATCAGCCTGCAAAACAAACAGGCGATGAACAAAGCCCTGCTCAAATCCGGCGCCACCATTGGTGAAATGAACTGCGTGCGCAAGCACCTCTCGGCGATCAAGGGCGGCCGTCTGGCCAAAGCCTGCTGGCCGGCCAGCGTGTACACCTACGCCATCTCCGATGTGCCGGGCGATGAGGCCACCGTTATCGCCTCCGGGCCGACCGTTGCCGACCCCACCACCTCGCAGCAGGCGCTGGCCATTCTGGCCCGCTACAACATCGAGATTCCCGCCAACGTGCGCGCCTGGCTGAACAGCCCGGAATCGGAAACGGTAAAACCCGGCGACCCGTGCCTGGCCCGCAGCCACTTCCAGCTGATCGCCACGCCGCAACAATCGCTGGACGCTGCCGCAGCCAAAGCGCAGGCCGCCGGTTTGCCGACCCTGATTCTCGGCGACCTGGAAGGCGAGTCACGCGAAGTGGCCAAGGTGCACGCCGGCATCGCCCGGCAGGTTCAACTGCACGGCCAGCCGCTCAAGCCGCCCTGCGTGATTCTTTCCGGTGGCGAAACCACCGTGACCGTGCGCGGCAACGGCCGCGGCGGGCGCAACGCCGAATTTCTGCTGAGCCTGACCGAAAGCCTCAAAGGCCTGCCGGGCGTGTATGCCCTGGCCGGCGATACCGACGGCATCGACGGTTCCGAAGACAACGCCGGCGCGCTGATGACGCCGAGCAGCTATGCCCGCGCCGCCGCGCTGAACCTTTCGGCCAGCGACGAACTGGACAACAACAATGGCTATGGCTACTTCGCGGCCCTGGACGAGCTGATCGTCACCGGCCCGACGCGGACCAACGTCAACGATTTTCGCGCCATTCTGATTCTTGAGAAGCCTGCCCAATGAGCCTGCCCAACACCCACGAAAAAACGTCCAAAGCCGACAAGAAAGTCAAAATTCTCGCCACCCTCGGCCCCGCCGTAAAAGGCGTGGACGATGTTCGGCACCTGGTGGAAGCCGGGGTTAACCTGTTCCGCCTCAACTTCAGCCACGGCGAGCACGCCGACCATGCCCTGCGTTACCAATGGGTGCGTGAAGTGGAGCGGCAGCTGAACACCCCCATCGGCATTCTGATGGACCTGCAAGGGCCGAAATTGCGCGTGGGCAAATTTGCCGACGGCAAGGTGAACCTCAGCCGCGGCCAGGCCTTTCGCCTGGACCTGGACACCACCCCCGGCGACGCGCGCCGGGTAAACCTGCCGCACCCGGAAATCATCGAAGCCCTGGAGCCGGGCATGAGCCTGCTGCTGGACGATGGCCGCTTGCGCCTGGAAGTTACCCGCAAGCAGAACACCGGCGTCGACACCTTGGTAAGCGCCGGCGGCGAGCTGTCGGACCGCAAGGGCGTCAACGTACCCGAGGCCGTGCTGCAACTGAGCCCACTGACCCACAAAGACCGCATCGACCTCGAATTCGGCCTGCAACTGGGCGTGGACTGGGTGGCGCTGTCGTTCGTGCAACGCCCGGAAGACATCATCGAAGCCCGCGAGCTGATTCAGGGCAAAGCGTTTCTGATGGCCAAGATTGAAAAGCCCTCGGCCGTGCAACACCTGGAAGAAATCGCCCGCCTGTGCGATGCAATCATGGTGGCCCGTGGCGACCTTGGCGTGGAAGTACCGGCCGAGAACGTGCCACGCATTCAGAAAGACATCATCCGCACCTGCCGCCAGCTGGGTAAACCGGTGGTGGTGGCCACGCAGATGCTTGAATCCATGCGCTTCTCCCCTGCCCCGACCCGCGCCGAAGT
The DNA here is from genome assembly GCF_027922365.1 of Pseudomonas turukhanskensis. Taxonomy (GTDB): domain Bacteria; phylum Pseudomonadota; class Gammaproteobacteria; order Pseudomonadales; family Pseudomonadaceae; genus Aquipseudomonas; species Aquipseudomonas turukhanskensis. Next base: position 275,829 of record NZ_BSFN01000006.1, on the reverse strand, counting down.
CACTGACGTGGCCAACGCCGTGGCCGAAGGCACTGACGCGGTGATGCTGTCCGCCGAAACGGCCTCCGGCGACTACCCGCTGGAAGCGGTAAGCATGATGGCCAAGATCATTCGCCAAGTGGAAAACGGCCCGGACTTCCAGGCCCAGCTCGACGTCAGCCGTCCGAATGCCGAAGCCACGGCGTCTGACGCCATCAGCTGCGCCATTCGCCGTATCAGCGGCATTCTGCCGGTGGCGGCGCTGGTGAACTACACCGAATCGGGCAGTTCCAGCCTGCGCGCCTCCCGCGAGCGGCCCAAAGCACCGATTCTGAGCCTGACCCCGAATATTCAGACCGCCCGCCGCCTGACCGTGGCCTGGGGCATCTACTCGGTGGTGAATGCGCGGTTGAGCAAGGTGGATGAAATCACCAGCACAGCCTTGGAAATCGCCCAGGCGCAGAACATGGCCAAGCGTGGAGATACCGTAGTGATTACGGCGGGGATGCCCTTTGGGCAATCCGGGACCACCAATAGTTTGCGTATAGAGACACTGCTTTAAACCACAGAAAAGAGGGTTTCGGGGCTAAGGCCAGGCAAGGCGCCCCGGAACCCGGACAGGAATACTCATATCCCATCTGGTTCATGCCAGTTAGGCGTCCTTCGTGCCCTCGTTGGGCGCCTTTTTTTATTTAAATCGTTGGGCTTCGCGCTGCTCAACCCAACTTATGGATTTGTAGGTTGGGTTGAGCGCAGCGAAGCCCAACAGGCCATACCGACAATGACCCAGTTCTCCTACGGCAAAGCCCTGTTAAACGGCTGCAGCCAAATCTTCCTGCAGCAGCACGCCCTGTTCGGCGGGCTGGTTATGCTGGCCATCGCCGTGGCAGCCCCCGACCTGCTCGGCGGCGCCCTGCTCGGTGGTTTTGCTGCCGCCCTGGTGGCTCGTCGACGCCACTACGCCCAGGCCGATATCGAGGCCGGCCTGTACAGCTACAACGGCGTGCTGCTGGGCCTGATTCTGTGCAACCGTTTTGCCTGGTCAGCGCTATTGCCGCTGCTAATCATCGCCAGCGCCGGCGCCTCCAGCCTGGTGCTGGAACGGCTGATGCGCGGGAACCGCCAACGCCAATGGCTGCCGGCGTTTACCGCGCCCTTTGTGGGGTTGACTTGGTTGGTGCTGAGTTTGCTGCCCACGACGTTGACCCCGCCGTTGCAAGCACCCGCCATCAGCACGCCGGTGCTCGATGCGCTGGGCCTGGGCGCTGCGCTGCTCAAAGGCGTGGGCCAGGTGATTTTTCTCGGTAATCCACTGGCCGGGGCCATTGTGCTGTTCGGTCTGTGCCTGGCCAGCCGGCGCGCGGCGCTCTGGGCAGTGCTCGGTTCGACCATCGGCCTGGCGTTTGCGTGGCAACAGGGCTGGTCCAGCGCCAATGCCTTGAATGGGTTGTACGGCTACAACTGCGTGTTGGTGGGCGTGGCGCTGAGCCAGGTGTACCGCAATGGAGCGGTTATTGTGCTGGGCATTCTGCTTGCCCTGCCCTTGCAGCCAGGTTTTGCGGCATTCGCGCTGCCAGAACTGACGGCACCGTTCATTCTGGCGTGCTGGCTGGTGCAGGCCACGCATCGGACATTGCGCCGGGGCGCCGAAGACTCCCGGCCAAGACGGCTGCTATAACGGCGCTTGGCTTTGCCCTCACCCCTAACCCCTCTCCCGCCCGCGGGAGAGGGGAACTTGATCGCATCTCGCCGTCTATACACGGTCAAGCCCCCTCTCCCGCTTGCGGGAGAGGGCTGGGGTGAGGGGCCTTTGAAAGAAAGGCATAAAAAAGCCGGCCCAAGGGCCGGCTGTTCATTAGCGCCAAAACTCAGTGCGCTACACGGCTCGTGCCGTTCACGCTCATGATACGAACGCGCTCGCCCACGCGGAAAATCTCGTTTTCCTGCACTTCCTGCACATAGGCACGCATGCTGCCGTCGTCTTCTCTTACGGTAATTTCTACACCCTGGGCTCGGGTCAGACCTTCTTCGGTCAGCGAACCCAGCAGGCCACCAGCAACGGCGCCGATCACAGCGGCAACGATGCTGCCGCGTCCGCCACCGACGGTGCTACCGGCTACACCACCGACCACTGCACCGGCACCGGCGCCGATCGGGGTTTTGGTGCCTTCGATTTTCACCGGACGCAGCGATTCGATGGTGCCCATACGCACGGTTTGCACGGTGCGCGCTTCATCGCGGGAATAGGAGTCGCCCGTCAGGCTGGACTGGCAACCGGTCAACGCCAGCGCCGCAACCGTGAACGACGCGATCAACAAAACAGACTTACGCATAACGGTACCTCCGGGGGATGACTGGTTATTAGACAGCGCCACTCGGGGCACTGTCACGGCCGCACGCAAGATTAATTCTCGCCTGAGCGCAACGGCACATTTCAGGGTGCCAAACGCTCACGCGACCAGTTGCCGTTGTCTAAACGATAGTTCAAACGGTCGTGCAGGCGACTGGCACGACCCTGCCAGAACTCAATTCGCTCCGGCACTAGGCGGTAGCCGCCCCAATGCGGCGGGCAGGTGGGCGCCTGGTCGAGAAAGCGACGCTCAGTGTCAGCAAGCAATGCTTCCAGCTCGGCGCGGTCGGCAATCACCTGGCTTTGCGGCGAAGCCCAGGCCCCCAGGCGGCTGCCCAGCGGGCGCACCTGAAAGTAGTCATCCGACTCCTTGGCACTCACCTTCTCAACCCGACCTTCAATGCGCACCTGACGCTCCAGCGCCGGCCAGAAGAACGTCATGGCGCCAAACGGGCGCGCCGCCAGTTGTTCGCCTTTGGCGCTGTCGTAATTGGTGAAGAAGGTAAAACCCTGGTCGTCGAGGCTTTTAAGCAGCAGTACGCGGCAGTGCGGGCGGCCTTCGGCGTCGACCGTGGCCAGGGTCATGGCATTGGCTTCAACCGGCAGTTGTTCGGTTTTACGGGCATCGCTGAACCATTGCTGGAACAGGGCCAGGGGCTCTGCCGGGGCTTGCGCCTCGGTGAGCCCATCGCGGGTGTAGTCTCGACGCATATCGGCGAGGTTGGCGGTCATCACGCAGCTCCTGAAGCACGCAGTTTTTTTAAGACAGTACAGTCAGCCGCCAGGCTCAGTTTTTCGCCGCCGCGACCTTGTCCCCAGACTGCGCCGCATCGTTCTTGACCGTTTTGACCGAAGTCGGCTTTGTGGCTGCTGGTTTGCTGGTTGCAGGTTTCGCTGCTGCTTTGGCAGCCGGTTTTTTCGCGACCGTCGCCGATTTGGTGGCCGGCTTGGCAGCGGCCTTCTTGACTGCGGGCTTCTTGGCGGCAGCTTTTGCCGGGGCCACGGCAGGAACCGGCTCATTACGCACCAGGGTTTGTGCCGCCGGTACCGGTGCCGGCTGGGCGTACTTGGCCAGCAGTGCGCTCATGGTGTCTTGCGGGGTCAGCATGATTTCCACACGACGATTAAGGGCGCGGCCTTCCGGGCTGTCGTTGGCAGCCCGCGGCAGTACTGAACCGAAACCGCGCACCATCAGGCGATCATTTTTCAGACCACTCAAACGGAAGATGGCGGTTACAGCGCGGGCACGCTCCAGGCTGAGCTCGCGGTTGCGCGCTTCCTCGCCCGATGGGTCGGCATGGCCAAGAATCAGCACGGCCACCTGCTTGTCGTTTTCCACCAGCTTGGCGACCCGGCTGATCGGCCCCAGAGTGACGGGCATCAGCATGCTGGGGCGGTCGGGGTTGAACGAGGAGTCCACCGGGGCGGACACCACCAGCAGGTTTTCCCGGCGTTCAAGCTGGAACTTGCTGCCATCCAGCGCTTCACGCAGACGCGGCTCGTATTGGTCCATCCAGGCCTGGGTGATTTTCGGGTCGGGCATTGGCACGGCGGCCTTGGCCTCGGCTTTGTCATCGCCAAACGGCCACCACCAATGGCTGCCAGACTCGGCCTTGGCAGCGCTGGCTACGGGCGGTTTGGCGGCGGAAGACTCAGGGGTTTCAGGGGAAGACGCACAACCAGCGAGAGCGGCGCACAGCGCCAGAGCAGCAGCAGACTTGATAGGAAACATTGGAACCTCAAAAACACAAAAAATTTGCTCAAGAACCGGGGGCCCACGCTCTCTGCTTGGGAGGGCGCTATGGCCGGGACCGGCTCGCGTAGCTGGCTGCTTCTAACGGGCAACCATGGCAACGGTGCAGCGGCAAAGATGATCACAATTGACGAGCCCGGTTTTCCGTTCCGCGGGCACGCCCCCAATGCAAACAACCTCGTCAAACACAACCGCAAAAACTATAGACATTCACCTAACGTGCGCGCCAACTTCTGCGCCCGTGGGTCCATCAATACGTAGGGCCCCAGGGTATTGGTGACGAAGCCGAAAGCCACCTTACACTCTGGATCGGCAAAACCGATAGAACCGCCCGCGCCGGGATGACCAAAGGCACGTGGCCCCAGGCCGTAAGTGCCATTTGGCACATTCGGTTGGTCGAGCATGCAGCCCAGGCCAAAACGGGTTTGGGTGAGCAGGGTTTTGTCTTCACCCACGCTGTGTTCACGGGTCAGCTCAGCGAGTAATTGGCTGTCGAGTAACCGGCCGTTCAGCAAGCCGCTGTAGAAGCCGGCCAGGCTGCGGGCGTTGCCGTGGCCATTGGCCGCCGGCTGTTGCATGCGTCGCCACTCGGGCTTGTTGGTGCTGGTCATGATCGACGGCGGGTTGGCAAATGCGCGCGTGCTCATGGAAGCAGGCTCGCTCATCATGGTTTTCAGCAAGCGCTGGGCCGAGGCGTCACCGAAATTACCTTTGGCACGGGAGATTTCGGCCACGCGATAAAACTCCTGATCCGCCAGGCCAACGTGGAAATCCAGACCCAGCGGCTGCGCAGTGCGGGCGACGATCGATTCGCCCGGCCCCTTGCCGTCCACCCGGCGCAGCAATTCGCCCACCAGCCAGCCGTAGGTGATGGCGGCATAGCCGTGGCCTTCGCCGGGCGTCCACCAGGGCGTTTCAGCGGCCAGCGCGGCGGTCATGGTGTCCCATTGGTACAACGCTTCGGGCGGCAGCATCTCGCGCACCGCCGGCAGGCCGGCACGGTGGCTGAGCAGTTGGCGCAGGGTGATGTTTTCTTTGCCGGCAGCGGCAAATTCGGGCCAGACCGATGCTACCGGTGCATCCAAGGCCAGTTTGCCCTCGCCCACCAGTTGCAGGGCGGTCACGGCGGTAAAGGTTTTGGTGCAGGAAAACAGATTGGCGATGGTGTCGGTGTTCCAGGCGTGCTCGCCGTTCTTGTCGGCCGTGCCGCACCAAAGGTCGATCACGGTTTCGCCCTCGACCTGAATACACAGGGCACCGCCGCGTTCCTGGGGGTCGTCAAACAGGGCCGCGAAGGCCTCTTTGACCGCTTCGTACTGGAGATCGAAATAGCCTTGAACTTGCTGCACGCTCAACTCCTTAGGCAACACGCAGTGGGTGGGCATTATTGGGCGCCCACCGCACTCACAACACCATCTTAATAACGGCGCCGAATAGCCACACCGCCCTTAGCCGCGGCCACCGCCGGCGCCACCGGCACCGCCACCATGGCCACCCGCACCGGCACCGCCACCTGGGCCGCCTTTGCCTTCGCCGCCTTTACCCTCTCCTTTCCCTTCGCCTTTGCCCTTGCCTTCGCCGCCCTTGCCGCCTTCGGGTTTGGCTGCCGGTGTTTCAGCAGGGGCTGCGGCTGCCAGCGGTTTAAGCACCGCTTGCAGGGCCTCGAGGTTGGCTTTGCGCACGGCTTTGACGAAGCCGTCGAACGGCCGGTCAGTAATGGCCACCAGACCGAAGTGACCATTCTCGCCGTCCAGCAGGCGACCGGTTACGGGCTGGTCGAGGTATTGGAACAGGTGGGTGCCGACGATCATCGGCTCCTTGGTCGCTTCTTCCACGAAGTGCGCATAGGCCGGGCCGCGCTGCTCTTCGTTGTACACCTCGCTGACGCCACCCCAGAACGGGCCACGATCGCGGGAGCCGAAGTGGAATTCGGTGACCAGAATCGGCTTATCCAGGGTTTTCAACGCGGCGAAGTCATAGCCGTGCTGCGGTTCCTTGGTATAGAAGTTGAAACTCAGCACATCGCAATACTGCGCGCAGGACGCCACCGCTTCCGGGTTGCTGGCGGCAAAACGGCCGCCCAGCAGCAGATGGTTCGGGGCGTGCCAGTTGAGGGCGTCGTCGATGGTTTTGAAGTAGGTGTCGGCGAACAGGCGCTGGAACTGCTGCATGTCCGCTTCGATGGCCGGGTGCTCGGGGTTTGGGCGTGGCGCCTGGAAACCCGGGTCTTCCATCAATTCCCAGGCCGGCAATTCGATACCCCAGGCTTTGGACAGGCCATCCTGGTTGCGGTACTTGTCGCGCAGCATTTTCAGAAAGGCGCGTTTGGCCGGCACGTCGGTGGTCAGGCTCAACGTGCCGTAAGCCAGGGCGTAGCGCGCATTCGGGTCGTTGGCCGGGCCGGCCCAGCCCAATTCGTTGTCGGCGAAGAAGCCAACCAGCCACGGGTCGTCGCGGTGATCGCGGGTGGCAATGGCCACGGCGCGCTCGGCGGCCATGGCGAAGCGCGGGTCGAACGGGTCAGGCATGCCGCCCCACCAATCGACGCCGGTGCTGATGGTTTTGTAGTCGCCACTGATCGACAGCGGCAGGGTGTACGGCATGCGCTTGGCGGCGGCCAGCGACGGGTCGCTCCAGTTGCCGACGGTGTTGAAGCCCCAGGCTTGCAGGCGGTCCAGGGTGTTTTCGGTCCAGCGCACCGGGTCGAAGGCCTTGGTCACGCACTTTTCTTCAGCCACCGCAGGCGCTGCCGGCGCAGCGACTACAGGCGGTGCCACCGGTGCAACGGCGGTGGTGGCCGCGGTGTTGGTGGTGTTCTCGGCGTTGGCCTCGATATCTGCCGGCGCTTCGCTTTCCTCGTCGTTCACCACTTGCGCGGTACTTTTGTCTACCAGGTTGGCACACGGCTGTTCCGGCCAGGTGCGTTGCAGGTTGGCGCGGTAGAAGTCGAACCAGCGGCCCTGGTCGAAGTTGCGTCCCTTGGCGGCGCCGGTATCGGCGCGGCTGCTGCTGCCACCGTAGTAGGCCGCCAGCGGCTCGCCGTCTTTGGGCAAGCCGGTGAACATGGTTTCGCGGCCTTCAACGTAGGTCGCGCTGTTGCCGGCGCTGACGGTGTTTACGCCCAGCGAGTAGAACGGGTGGCCTTCAGGTGTCACCAAGAACCAACGGCCGTCACGCTTTTCGGTGCGGAAGAAGCCTGAGGCCTCAAAGGTCGGGCCGCCGAGCAGGCCGCCGTACTGGTCGGTCTGGCCACGTTTTTCCAGCCAGCCCTTGAGCTGAGTGGCTTCCTTGGCTGCGGCGGCTTTCAGCTGGTCATCGCTACCCACTTTTTCCGGCCACTGGCCACGGGTGTATTGCCCATAGGCATCGACAATGCCGGTGTACAGCTGCTGCTGGGTTTCGTCGCCTTCACGCACGCCGAAACGGCCAAGCAGAATGCTCTGCGGCACATCGGGGCGGCTCATGTAGATGCCGACGGCAGTGACCTTGCTCAGGTCCAGGTCGCCTTCCACGGTGTCAGCCAGAATCACCCGCTGGCCATCGACGGTCCACGGCATCGCCGGCGCGGCGCGCATGCCTTGGCTGCGCGGCGAGGTGGCGTGCAGGGGGATCAGCAGGTTTTGCGCAGGGCCGGCTGGCAGGGCGATACGGCTGGTGAGCACTTTGCCGTCGCTGCTTTCCATGCGAATGTCGAGGGTGAGCGCCCAATCCATGGCGTTCTGGATACGCAGGGTCATGACATTGGCTTTGGACCAATCCCACGCGCCGTTCTGCGGGGTCAGGCGCAGGCTGGGGTTGTCCGAAGGATTGAACGTCACGCGACGCATCGGCTCGCTCTCGGCGGCCAGTTCGGCGGTCAGCGAAGGCAGGCTGGTGTTCTGCGTCTGCACCTGCACCACATCGGCGGGGCTGACGAAGTTGAATAGCGTCTGTTGCTCGGCGGCCAGCGCCAGCGGGGGCGCTGCAACCATCAAGGCGAAAATACCGGGCAGTGAACGGCGAATCATGTGACGGGCTCTCCTAAACAACCAGCCAATAGACAGCAGACTTCGAATTTGATGCTGTCTTAAGTAATTTCTCGGCGAAACGGTGGCAAGGCGTTGAGAATCGCCTTGCCGTAGCGCTGGGTTACAACGCGTCGATCCAAAAGCGTAATAGTGCCGCGATCGGCCTCGGTACGCAGCAGGCGACCGCAGGCCTGCACCAGACGCAGTGAAGCATCCGGCACGGCGATTTCCATAAACGGGTTGCCACCACGCGCCTCGATCCATTCGGCCAGCGCCGCTTCCACCGGGTCATCCGGCACGGCAAAGGGAATCTTGGCGATCACCACGTGTTCGCAGTAAGCGCCGGGCAGGTCCACCCCTTCGGCAAAGCTGGCCAGGCCGAACAGCACGCTGGACTCGCCGTCATCGACCCGGGCTTTGTGTTTGTTGAGGGTCTCCTGCTTGGACAGGTTGCCTTGAATAAACACGCGCTTGCGCCACTCGCGGTCGACACCGTCGAACACGTCCTGCATTTGTTTGCGCGAGGAGAAGAGCACCAGCGTGCCGCGTGAGCCTTCCACCAAACCCGGCAGCTCACGAATGATCGCGGCGGTGTGGGCGGCGGCGTCACGGGGGTCGGCCTTGAGGTCTGGCACCCGCAGCACGCCGGCATCGGAATGGTGAAACGGGCTGGGTACGACAGCGGTCACCGCCACTTTCGGCAGGCCGGCGCGCATGCGGAAACGGTCGAACGTACCGAGGGCGGTCAAGGTAGCCGAGGTCACCAGCGCGCCGTAGGCGACGTTCCATAGATTGCGCCGCAGGGTTTCGGCGGCCAGGATCGGGCTGGCGTTCACTTCGATATCGAACATCGCGCCGCCTTCTGCCAGGGTCAGCCATCGCGCCATGGGCGGGCTTTCCTCAGGGTCTTCGGCGGTGAAAGCCAGCCACAGTTCCCAGTTGCCCTGAGCGCGGGCCAGCAGGCTGCCGAATAGCGGGTACCACTCTTCGGCCTGGTGGCTGGCGATGCCGATGGAGGCTTCGCCGTCCATGGACTTTTTCAGCAGCTCGGTCAGGCCGGTAAAGAGATCCGTCAGGCGCGAGAAGCCTTTCTTCAGCTCCAGGCCCATTTCGGTAAGGTGCTCGGGCACCACGCCGCCAACAAACCGGTGACGCGGGCGCTCGCGGCCTTCCATGTCTTCGCCGGCCTTGAAATCGGCCAGTTGCTCGCAGGCGTTGAACATGAATTGCTGCTGGGTGCGAATTTCCCGGGCCAGAATCGGCACCTGCTCGATCAGACGGCCGAGGTCGCCCGGCAAGGGGTTCTGCGCCAGTAGCTTGGTCAGGTTCTTGGCCGTCAGCTCCAGCCAGTCGGCGGTGGAGCGCAGGCGGGTGTAATGGGCGAAGTGACCAATGGCCTTGTCGGGCAGGTGGTGACCTTCGTCGAACACGTACAGGGTGTCGCGCGGGTCGGGCAAAACGGCGCCGCCGCCGAGGGCCAGGTCGGCCAGCACCATGTCGTGGTTGGTGACGATAACGTCCACCTTGCCCATGCCTTCACGGGCCTTGTAAAAGGCGCAGGTCTGAAAGTTCGGGCAATGGCGGTTGGTGCACTGGCTGTGGTCGGTGGTCAGACGCGCCCAATCGGCGTCCTCCAGGGCTTCGGACCAGCTGTCGCGGTCGCCGTCCCATTTACCGCCGGCGAGCTTTTCCACCATCTGGGTGTAGAGCTTCTGGTTGCCCTGGTCGACTTCGATCTTGAAGCCTTCTTCCTCGAACAACGCCGCTGTGGCGTTTTGCGATTCGCCCTCCTGCATCAGAATGTCCAGCTTGGACAGGCACAGGTAGCGGCCGCGCCCCTTGGCCAGGCCAAAGGTAAAGTTCAGGCCACTGTTGCGCATCACCTCGGGCAAATCCTTGAACACGATCTGCTCTTGCAGCGCCACGGTGGCCGTGGCGATCACCAGGCGTTTGCCGGCGGCCTTGGCCAGGGGAATGGTGGCCAGGCTGTAGGCGACCGTCTTGCCGGTACCGGTGCCCGCTTCCACCGCCACAACCGCCGGGTCGCTGCTGCGCCGGCCTTCGTCGTCGACCTTGATGGTGCCTAACACCTTGGCGATCTCGGCGATCATCAAACGCTGGCCATAGCGAGGCTTCAGCCCTTTGGCTTCGAGAAAGCGGGAATAGGCGCCCTGGATCTGGGACTTGATTTCGGTACTGAGCACGGAGGGTTCTGCGAGGTAAGCGGGCTGGATAAATTTTCAGTGGTCAAACTGGGCGGCTATGATAGCGCGCGTTTTGCTAACCGCCGACCGGAGATTGTGAATGACTGTATATGCCCTGCTCTACGCCCTGCATGTTTTGGCTGCCGTTGTCTGGGTGGGCGGCATGTTCTTCGCCTGGATGGTGCTGCGCCCGGTGGCCGTTATTGCCCTGGAACCCCCGGCACGCCTGCGGTTGTGGGGCCAGGTTTTTCCCCGCTTCTTTCTATTTGTATGGGTGTGCGTGCTGATATTGCCGATCAGCGGCGTGGGCATGCTACAGCTGCATTTTGGCGGTTTCGAGACAGCGCCCAAGTACGTGCAGGTGATGATGGGTCTGTACCTGGCGATGGTGGCGCTGTTTATCCGCATTCAGGCGTTGCAGTTGCCCGAGCTCAAACGCGCGATTGCTGCTGAAGACTGGCCGGCGGGCGGCGCTGTGCTGGGCAAGATTCGTCGTTTGGTGGGGTTTAATCTGTTGATCGGGATGGCAGTGGTGGCCGTTGCGGCTACGCGCGCCACGTTCTGACCGAGCACCAGCGTAGGGCGAATATCGCCACGGGCGATATCCGCCAATACACGGGGGCGAAAGACGGCCATCTTCCAGAGGCCGAAATCGCAACGGCGGATATCCGCAAGCGGATATTCGCCCTACGGTATGCGTACCAGATTGAAACTACCGGCGCTGCCATTGCCGCCCGGTTGCCCGGCTTGCCCTGGCTTACCCGCCTTGGCGCCATCGGCGCGGTACACCAGGCAGCCTTTCGACTTGCCGCCCTGCCCGCCTTTGCCAGCGTCCCCCGCTGCACCGCCCACGCCACCGTCAACTTTCACGGTAATCAGGTTCTCGGCCACGCTAGCCGGCACTTCCAGACGCACCTGGCCGCCGGATGCGCCGGCCTGACCGTTGCCGCCGTTCTGGCCGTCGTAACCCGGCTCGGCCTGGCCCCACGTGCAGCCGGGGCGTTTGCCGTCGGCGCCATCCAGGCCTTGGTAACCCGGCGCGCCGATACCGCCGCGCACATCGATGGTCAGCTCACCCACTTGGACCTGCTCAAACCGCAAGCTCAGGTTACGGCCGGGGGTCGCCGGTTTTTCAAAGCTGCCGCTGGCGCCGCGGGCGTTGATATGGGCGCCGGTGACCAGCTCGCCACTACGAGCCTCCAGGCGGAACGGCTCGGGGCTGGGGGCAATGGCGATATGGGCGTCGCGGCCCATGCGCAGTTCACCCACGCGGATTTCAGTGACGGTGGGCGGCACCACCAGAGTGGCCGAGTCGGCAATGGTCAGACGGTCCAGCAGCAACGTGCTGGTAGCCGTGGGCAAGCGCAGCAGTGAGTTGGAGGCCACGTTCACTTCAACATCGGCCTGCGCCAGGGTGCTGATCAGCAACAACGGCACGGCAAAACCGGCGAGCAGGCGCTTATGCATGTTGCACCTGCGTAGCGTCGTTGGCTGCCTCGGGTGCCTGGGCAATCACTTCGGCAATCGGTTCGGCCAAGGTTTCAGGTACGGGCTCAGCCACCTCGGCCGGCGCGGGCTCGGCCAGGCCATACAGATGGAAAATACCGAACAGCAGCACTTGCACGCGGTGCAGATTCACGTTCGGCAGGCCACGCAAGCGATTGCCAAACAGCCCCAGCTCCACCACATGGGCCAATAGCACCAGTGCGCCAAGCACATCGAGGAGCAAGTCCACTGGTTTGTTCAGCGGGGTAATCAGGTTAACGAGCACCAGCACCCAGAACACCGCGACGGCGGTTTTCCCCACCTGCAAAAACACCTTCATGCCACTGCCCCCTTTTTATTTTTGGTCGTCGCGCACCTTACTCTTTTTGCGTGTAACTGAAACCCGCGTACCGATAAAAAAACAACGGAGGCTCAAGGGCCTCCGTTGGGTGTCAGCAAGGCCGCAGCCCTAGTGGGTGACGTGCAACTCCACACGGCGGTTCTGCGCGCGGCCCTCATCGGTGCCGTTATCGGCGACCGGCTGACTTTCACCATAACCCACTTCAGACACCTTCTCGGCGGGTATGCCCTCGGCGCCAAGGAAGGTTGCCACGCTGTGCGCTCGGCGTTCCGACAGTTTCTGGTTGTAGGCATCCGAGCCTTTGCTGTCGGTATGGCCGGCCACCTGCACGCTGGTCAGGGTGGAGCCCTTCAGGCGTTGGCTGATTTCGGTCAACGAGGCCTTGGCGCTTTCGCTCAAATCGGACTTGTCGAACGCAAACAGCACATCGCCAGCGTCGCTAAGCACGATGGTTTCGGTTTTAGTTGGTTCAGGTGCGGGTTCCGGAGGCGGCGCTGCGGCGGCTACCGGGTACTGCGGCAGTGGACAACCACTGTTGTTGACCGGGGTATTGGCTGGAGTGTCGGCGCATACATCGCGTCGGTCATGCACGCCATCGGAATCATCGTCGCCATCAAGTGCATAGCAGATCAGACCGAATACGGTGCAAAAGGGCCAGTTCCCCTGGTTGAGCGGGGCGTCTCCGTTACTTGAAGTCGACGAGCAACCAGATAGAACACTGCTGACCAAGAGAAGTAGGGGTACCGTTACCCGCATGGTTAGGGTTGGCATTTTTGTAAGTCTCCTGAGTCGTCGGCGAGTGCCGACACCAGAAGTAAAGACCAGCCTTGTTCAATAGGGTTGTCATTATTTTATCGTCGAGGCCCGCATACCGTGCCCTGCAACCTACAGGGCACAGTATTTGACGCGGGGATTAACGGTGAATCTTGATTTCCACGCGACGGTTCAGCTGACGGCCATCGGCGGTTTTGTTATCCGCCACAGGCACGCTTTCACCGGCACCGACCACATCTACGACGTTATTTGGCGACACGCCATTGGCCACCAGATAGTCCGCCACAGACTGCGCGCGGCGTTCCGACAGTTTCTGGTTGTAGGCGTCCGAACCGACGCTATCGGTGTGCCCGCTAACGGTCAGCTTGGCGTTCGGCGCTTCATTTTTTAGGCGGGTAGCAATGGTGTCGAGTTTGGTTTTATCGGTAGCGGTGAGCTTGGCCGAGTCAAACTCGAACAGCACATCACGCACCACGATCACTTCATCTTCAACCACCACCACTTGCTCTTGCACTTCTTCAATTACCGCTGGAGGCGGGCAACCATTGGCGTCCACACGGGTGCCTGGCGGAGTGCCCGGGCACTTGTCGCGGCTATCCGGCACGCCATCACCGTCTTCATCGCCGTCGCCATGGCTCCAGCAATACCCGGCTGCCAACGCGGCGCCACCTAATGCGCCCCAGCCAGCCCAGGACGAACTTTCAATGGCACCCAACGCGGCGCCACCCACACCACCAACCGCTGCACAGGTTGGCCAATCGGTTTTCTGTAACCCGGCGCAGCCGGTCAATAATGTACTCAACAAGATCAGGGGTACTGCAGTCCGTTTAATGCTCATATGCACAGTCTCCTCAGGGGATCGGCGTAAACCGACACTTAGGGATTAAAGACGGCGGTTTTAGAATCCGCCAGCACTAGGCCATATCGCTGCATCAAGCTAGGCTTGTCGCTCCTGTTCGAGGATTTTCGATGACTGAAAGTTTTTCTGCGCGCACGCCGCAACAAGCCGTGGCCGCGCTTCTGGATCGCTACGCACCGGCGCGCTTGCTGGTGGTCGGCGCCGTGGATTTCCCCGCTGTGCAGGCCTTTCAACAGGCGCACCCGGACAGCGTCTGCGCTTTCGCCCCGGCCGGCCCGCTACCGGCTGAACTGGCCGCGCAACGCTATGACCTGGCACTGATCGCCGACTGTCTGGAGCACCTGCCCAAACGCAACGGCCTGGAACTGCTGGGCGGCATCCGCAATCTCAATGCCAGTCGCCTGGCTGTTCTGGTCGACTTGCCCGCCTGCGGCCTACACGACACCGACCTTTACGCGCTGGCCCTGCAAGCCAGCGAGCGCTTCAAGCGCGACGAGCAGGTGCTGACCCTGTTCACCTACGACCTGCGCGAATACAAACAGGTGCCGGACTGGCTCAACGCCAAGTTCTGGGCCAACCCGCAAAACTTCGGTAAGTACTGGTGGTAGCCACAATGCCTCCTTCATCCAGCCCCGAAACAGCCTGCCCTTGCGGCAGCGGCAATCTGCTCAGCGCGTGCTGCGGCCACTACCACGACGGCACCCCGGCGCCGAGCGCGGAAACCCTGATGCGCTCGCGCTACAGCGCTTACGTGCTGGGCAAGATCGACTACCTCAAAGCCACCACCCTGCCCGCTCAGCAAGCCGAATTGGACACCGTGGCCATGCAAGTCTGGAGTGCGCAGAGCACCTGGCTGGGGCTAGAAGTGGAAGGCGCGGAAGTGCATGGCGGCAAGCCGGAGCATGCCTTCGTCACCTTCACGGCGCGCTGGCATGACGAGAACGGCGAGCACGCCCATCGCGAGCGGTCGGGATTTGTGCAGAACGGTGGGCGCTGGTACTTCATCGACAGCACGGTGCCATTGAAGGCGACGCGCAACGACCCATGCCCGTGTGGCGGCGGGTTGAAGTTCAAGAAGTGTTGCGCGGGGTTTGTTTAGGTATTCCAGCTTTAGATTCTGGGTCCCCGCCTGCGCGGGGACGACGGTGGTAGAGGTAAGATTGTCGTCATCCCCGTGAAGGCGGGGATCCAGAATATTGAAGGCTGCGCGACAATATCCCCAGCCGGCATTTTTTATTCCTGCAACTTCAAGTGCGAGATATCCGGCGCAGGCCCTGCCGGCGCGGCCTTGGCCTGGCCCATATCACTGCCCGCCGGCGCCAGGCTGAATTGGCTGAGGTCGACCTTTGGCGGCGCCGGTTCTGGCCTCTCGTCCTGCAAATCGACGCCCACCGGCGCGATGCCGAAGTCTGGCGCCTCCACATCACTGAAGGCGGCCATGTATTCATCGCGCGGGGCCACCACCAAGGGCTTGGGCGCGCCGCCGATGGCGGCTGCGACTGGAGTTGGTGCAGGCGGCTCGTAAGGGGGCGGCGGCGCCATCTCCACTTCTTCGATTTCCACCGCATCCATGTCGCAGACTTCGACCAGCGCGCCGGCTCGCTCCAGCGTCGCGCGGTATTTTTCGGCACCGGCTTCGTCGAGGTTGTTCTTGATCACCAGGCGCCGGCCGGAGAACAGCAAGGCAATGCGTTGGGCATCGGCCTGGAACAGCTTGGCCATATTGGCTTTCACCAGGTCCAACTGGGCACCGGGCACCAATTGTCCGGAGAAGGCAATCTCGTAGCGGCTCATGGGTGCTCTCCTGTGCGAGTCAGTCCTGTGCGATTGAGCTTCAAGTATGGCGTAGATTTTTTTACATAAACAACAGGTTGCCCGAAGGCTGCGGGTTGCGACACACTCGGGCCACAAGGAGTACGCCATGCGGCAGCACGCCACGCGCACCACACACATTGCGATGTTACTTCTGCTCGGCCTGTTTTCAGGCTTGAGCGGGTGTTCGTGGTTTGCCGGCGACCTGCAGGACCCAACCGTCCGCCTGCAGAAAGTGGATGTGGTCAAAGCCAAGCTCACCGAGCAGGAATTTGTGCTGCACCTGCGCCTGGACAACCCCAACGACAGCGACCTGCCCATTCGCGGCCTGACCTTCAGCCTCTACCTCAACGACATCAAGCTGGCCGATGGCGAGTCGGACGTGTGGGCCACGGTGCCTGCCAACGGCCACCGCACCCTGAAGATTCCGCTGCGTACCAACCTCTGGCGCAACCTTCGGCCCATCGCCAAAATGCTGGAAAACCACGACAAGCCGATCCGCTACCGTTTCTACGGCGTAGCCGATACCGGGGTGATATTCGGCCCGAGCGTGCACCTGGAACGAAATGGCGAGATAATTCCCGGCGATTTTATTTCGGAGTAACCCGCTGATGAGCAACGAACCCCACGTTCACGGTCCTGACTGCAACCACGACCATGATCACGACCACCACCATGACCACGGCCACGTGCACGGCCCGGACTGCAACCATGGGCATCAAGAGCCCGTGCGTAATGCGTTGAAAGACGTCGGCCGTAACGACCCGTGCCCGTGTGGCAGTGGCAAGAAATTCAAGAAGTGCCACGCGGCGTAACTGCACGATCGGCTGCGCGTCGACATTGCTGCGTCGAAATGACTTTTGAATGCTCATCGGCGTAGGGCGAATATCGCCTTGGCGATATCCGCCGATGCGCAAATCGAGAGTCGGCGGATATCCGCAGCGCGGATATTCGCCCTACGCCTCAAAACCTTTTTTTGCCTTGCCCCGCTCTAGCTCGCTTGATCTCGATGTGTAGAAAGATCAAAAGCACCAGGGTATTGCTCCCTGAACCTTCCCCGCTTCCCGTCAGTCAGTTGCTTACACGTCTAAACGGAGCTTCCCGATGATCGATCTGTATTACTGGACCACGCCCAACGGCCACAAGATTTCCTTGTTTCTGGAAGAGGCAGGCCTGCCATATCGGGTTTTTCCGATCAACATCGGCAAGAACGAGCAGTTCCAACCGGACTTTCTAAAGATCTCCCCCAACAACCGCATCCCGGCCATCGTCGATAATGAGCCGGCGGACGGCGGCGAACCGCTGTCGGTGTTCGAGTCCGGTGCCATCCTTTTGTACCTCGCCGAGAAGACCGGCAAGTTCATCCCCGCCGACCTGCGTGGCCGCCAGGTGTGCCTGGAGTGGGTGTTCTGGCAGATGGGCGGCCTGGGGCCAATGGCCGGGCAGAACCATCACTTCAATATGTTCGCCCCGGAAAAAATCCCCTATGCCATGAAACGCTATGTGGACGAAACCGCGCGGCTGTATGGCGTGCTGAACAAGCAGCTGGAAGGCCGCACCTTTATCTGCGGCGACGACTACACCATCGCCGACATGATCAGCTACCCGTGGATCGTGCCCCACGAGCGCCAACAGCAGAACCTGGCGGACTTCCCCAACCTGCAACGCTGGTTCAACGCCATCAAGGCCCGCCCGGCCACCGAACGGGCCTACGCCATCGCCGAACGCATCAACCCGCAGCCGAAAAAATAACCCCCGCCACACGCCCGTCCTCGCTTGCGCGGCGGCGGGCGCCTCACTAACGTAGCGCCTGCCGTTTTTCATTCGTTTTTTTGCACCGTGCAGGAGCTTTACACCATGGCGTCGCCAGCCTTTCAGCGATTTTTCACCCGCGCCGCAGCCGCCGCTGCCCTTGTCGGCGCCGTGAGCCTCAGCGGTTGTCAAAGCTGGCTGGACAGCCACTACTCAGACAGTGTGCCGCCGACCACCGGCATCCAGCCGATCAAGGGCCTGGCGCAGAGCGTGTCCATCCGCCGCAACGCCCTGGGCATGCCGCTGATTGAAACCACCACCTTCCACGACGCGTTGTTCGCCTTGGGCTATGTGCACGCCGGCGACCGTTTGAGCCAGATGGTGGGCATGCGCTTGATGGCCGAAGGCCGACTCTCGGAAATGGTTGGCCCCGGCGCCCTGGAAATCGACCGTTTCATGCGGGCGGTCAACCTCAAGCAAAGTGCCGAAGTGCTGTATAAAAACAGCTCGCCGCGGATGAAGAAGTTCTTCGAGGTGTACGCCCGCGGCGTCAACGCATACCTGTATCGCTACCAGGACAAGCTGCCGATGGACCTGGCCGAGTCCGGGGTAAAACCGGCGTATTGGAAGCCGGAAGACTCGGTGCTGATTTTCTGCCTGATGAACTTTGGCCTGTCGGTCAACCTGCAGGAAGAAATCGCCTCGCTCGCCCTGGCTCAGAAAGTCGGCACCGACAAACTGGCCTGGCTGACGCCCACCTACCCGGACGAGCCATTGCCGTTTGACGAAGCGGAAAAACTCAAAGGCCTGGTCTTGAGCGGCCAGATTCAAGGTCTCACCGGATTGGGCCAGGTTACCGAGCAAATTGCCGGCCTGGACATGCTCGGCGTCGCCGCCTCCAACAACTGGGCCATCGCCCCGCAACGCAGCCGCAGCGGCAAGAGCCTGCTGGCCAACGACACCCACCTGCCGCTGTCCATGCCCTCGGCCTGGAACTACGTGCAGATCCGCTCGCCGAAATTCCAGGCCGCAGGCGTTACGGTGGCTGGCGTGCCGGCGGTGGTCGCCGGCTTCAACGGCAAGCTGGCCTGGGGCATGACCATGGTCATGGGCGACAACCAGGACCTGTTCCTGGAGAAGATCAAACGCCAGGGCAGCCAGGTGTTGTATGAAGCCGACGGCAAATGGGTCGCCGCCCGCGTACGTCAGGAAACCTTCTTTATCAAAGGCCAGCGCCCGGTGCGCGAGCCAATCTACGAAACCCGCCATGGCCCGCTGCTGAACAGTGTGCTGGGCGAGCGCAAACATATGCTGCAGCCGCTGCAGATCCAGAGTGGCTATGGCCTGGCGCTGCAAAGCGCTTCACTGGACGGCGACAAGACGCTGGACGCGTTCTTTAACCTGTCCCGCGCTCAATCCGTGGACCAGGCGTTTGAAGCCGCCCGCGATATCCGCGCCATCCCGCTGAACATGGTTTTTGCCGACGCACAGCACATCGGCTGGCAAGTGACTGGCCGTTACCCCAACCGCAAGGCCGGCGTCGGCCTGCTGCCCTCCCCCGGCTGGAATGGCCAGTACGACTGGGACGGTTACGCCGACCCGATGCTGCACCCCTACGACCAGGACCCGGTGCAGGGCTGGCTGGGCACCGCCAACCAGCGCACCATCCCGCGCGGTTATGGCATGCAGCTGTCCAACTCCTGGTATTACCCGGAACGGGGCGAGCGCATTGCCCAGCTTGCGGGTGCGGGAAAGCACGATGCGAAAAGCATGATCGCCATGCAGTACGACCAGACCTCGCCATTCGTGGCCAAGCTGCAAGGCATGCTTGAAGCACCCGGCATGGCCCAACCACTGAAAAAAGCCATCGACGCCCTGCCCGAAGCCGAACGCGCCAAAGCGCGTGAAGCCCATAGCCGGTTGATGAAGTTTGACGGCAACCTGCGCGCCACCTCGGCCGATGCCGCGCTGTACGAAGCGTTTTTGCAGGAAAGCATGCGCCAGACCTTCCTCGACGAACTGGGTCCGGATACCAGCCCGGCCTGGAAAGCGCTGGTGGACACTACCGACCTCTCCTATTCCGCCCCCGCCGACCACCTACTGGGCCGTGAAGACAGCCCATTCTGGGACGACGTGAGAACGCCGCAGAAAGAAGACAAACCGACCATTCTGGCCCGCAGCCTGGCGGCGGCCGTGACCTTGTGCGAAAGCAAACTGGGCAGCGACCGCAACGCCTGGCAGTGGGGCAAGCTGCATACCTATATGTTCGCCACCGACACCACGCAAATGGCCAAGTACATGAGCAGCGGCGATGCCACCAGCATCAATGCCATCAAAGGCTACCTGGACCGTGGCCCCTACGCGGCCGGCGGCGACCACACTACGCTGAACACCTCGGCCTACCACTGGGGCAAAGACTTTGATACCTGGCTGGTGCCGGCCATGCGCATCGTGGTCGACTTCGGCCAACCGGAACCAATGCTGGGCTTGAACAGCACCGGCCAGTCCGGCAATCCGGCCAGCCCGCACTATGCCGATGGCATCGACGCCTGGTTGAAGGGCCAGTACATGACCTTCCCGTTCCAGTCGCAGAACCTCGACAAGGTTTACGGCACCAAGCGCCTGCTGCTGACACCAGGGAAATAGCGACCGTTCGTCGAGCCTGGCTGAACTATTCCTGCAGCCAGTCACTCAGAGACAGTGGACTTACTCCATAGATCTTTTTAGGGCGCCTATTGGCGCCCTTTCTTTTGCCCGCAATAACGTGAAGATGACAGGTGCATGACGGCCGGTTGAACTTTGTGGCCTTCGGCCGTTCAGACCTTATGCATCGTTTGATTCTCCGGGCGCCATCTTAGGCGCCTATTTTTTTGCCTGCGGTTTGGCGCCAGTGCTTGGTCCTCCTTGCGATGCTGGATTCCCCTCCCCGCGCAGGCAGGGACCCAGAATTCCGCAGCGAAAGAAGATTCCAGCAGTCTATTTTCTGCCTGGAATTCGACGAGCTTTTGTAGGGTGTGCTGTGCGCACCAAGCGATCCCCCGTCGATCGCAACGGTGCGCATAGCACACCCTACCAAAGCGAAAACGGGGCCATTGCGGCCCCGTTTTTTTATTGCGGACGATCAGTCTTCGTCTTTATCCGGCATCCCATCCACCACGCCAGCGGTGTTATCCAACAGGCTCTTGGTGGCTGTTTGCAGGAACGCTTCCAGCTGCTTTTTCAGCTCAGGGTCGATATCGCCCGCGACACGGGTGGCGCTCGGTTTGGCGCCGAGGGTGTAGTCGTACAGGCGCGGCTCGAAGCCTTTGGGCTGAATCAGAATGCGTTCAGGCGTGACGATGGCCACGGTCTGCTCGCCACCGGACGGTTTGAACACGCCAATGCCATGGTCGCCTTCAGGCAGGGTCAGCAAGTCGCGGCCCCAGCACTGGTGACGCACCTGGCCACCGAGGCGGCCCATAATGGTCGGCACGATATCGATCTGCGTACCCACGGTATGCCGCACGGCACCGAACTTCTCCTGAATGCCTGGGCCAATCAGCAGCAGCGGCACGTTAAAGCGGAACAGGTCCATCTCCGTCAGCTGCTCTTCGCTGCCAAACCCATGGTCGCCGACAATCACGAACAGGGTGTCTTTGAAGTACGGCGCTTTACGCGCTTTTTCGAAGAACTGCCCCAATGCCCAGTCCGAATAGCGCATGGCGGTCAGGTGTTCATCGGAGCTTTTGCCGGTGTTTACACGCTCCACCGGCAAGTTGGCCGGCAAGGCGTATGGGGTGTGGTTCGAGAGGGTTTGCAGCAGGGCGTAGAACGGCTTCTTGCCGAAGTTGGTTTCCAACTCCTTGGCGCCCCGGTCGAACATGTCCTGGTCGGACACGCCCCAGGTGGGGTCCATGAATACCGGATCAACGAAGTTCTCGCGACCGATGAAGTTGGTCATGCCCTGGTTGCTGAAGAACCCCGACTGGTTATCCCACTGGAAGTTGCCGTTGTAGACATACAGGTTGTCGAAGTCGCGGGCATCGAGCAGTTGCGGCAGGCCGGAAAACTTGTGGCCGCCTTCTGGCATACGCATCAGGTACTCGAAGCTGGGCAGGTTGGGGAAGCACGCCATGGTGGCGAACATACCCTGGTGGGTGTGCGTGCCGTTGGAGAAGAAGCGGTCGAACAGCACGCCCTCCTTGGCCAGCTTGTCGAATTCAGGCGTGATGTTCAGCGGGCTGCCGAGGGCACCTACGAAGTGGCCGGCAAAGCTTTCCATCAGAATCACCACCACGTTTTTCACCTGCGGCAGCGTGGCATCGGCGGGCGGTGTGTAATCACGGCGAATGGCGGCCTTGTCGGCATCGACCAGCACGTCGTGCGGGGTGAGGATCATCTTGCGCACGATCTCCTGGGCATCGGCATCGGGCATGGTGGCTTTCCACGCGTTTTTGCGATGAGAGGAGAAGCTCGCCTGGGCAGCAGACACCAGGGTCAGGGTGCCGTTAAGACCGAGCTGGTTGGCGAACATCGATTCAGTGGTATACGCGTCACCCCAACGCAGAGGCGGGCCCTGTTTCAACGTGCCACGGGCAGCCAGGATGGCCAGCACCAGGCACAGCACGAAGGCCACGCCACGCATCGGCCAGCCAGAACGGCTGCGCGGGCTGGCGCTGAACAACGCCGCTTCGCCACGCGGGCGGCTCAGCAGGTCCAGGCCCTTGAACAGTTTCCACAGCAGCCAGGTGGCCAAGGCCCAGGCGAGCAGGTAACGGCCCACCGGAAACCCGTTCCAGAGCATGCTCATTACCGTTTTCGGGTCTTCCTGGAAGTACTGGAACACCAGGCTGTTGAGGCGCTGGTGGAACTCGCGGTAGAAGTCCAGCTCAGTCAGGCCGAGGAACAGCGTGACGCTGGCGAAGAACGTCAGCCACACGCGCATCCAGCCGCGGCGAGCCATCAGTGGCGGCACCACAATGGCGATCAACAGCGGCGCACAGGCATACACCACCACCCGCAGGTCGAAACGCATGCCGTTGAAAAAGGCCTCGGCAAAGGTCGCGACGGTGTCTTCACCGATCAGTTCGCGGTTGTACACCAGCAGGGCCACGCGCAGCAGCGTGTACAACACCAGAAAGGTGATAGCGCTGAGAAAGGTGAAGACCAGATGGCTTTTTAGCGTGGGCGTACCACGGGTTGCGGAGGAACTGCTCAGGGCGTCCGATTGTGCCATGTTGTCCAAAACTCACTGGTTAGGCGTGCGAGAAAAAAGGGTGACGAAGAATACTCCGCCGCCCCGCCAGAAGCGAAGCCGCGAATAGTCGGCGAGCGAATGTGAAAATTTCGTTGAAAACGCGGATGACGCGCCGGCGTAGGGCGAATATCCGCATCGCGGATATCCGCCGATACACAGATCGGCGAACCGCCGAAGAGGTGTCGCCGAACGAGTCCACGAACCGGGGGATACCCACAGAGCGGCGCGCCCGTCCTATAAGAACGCCCTACGTATTGCTTGGCTTGCCGATGGCGTGCAGCACGTACTGCGGCAGCGCAAACGCGCCCAGGTGCACCTCAGGGTTGTAATAGCGGGTGACAATTCCACTGCCGGCAAAGCGCTGGCGCAAGGTGTCCAGCGGGATGTTGCGCAGGCCTGCAGTGGTCGCGCCCCAGGCGAAGGTCATGGCGCCGCCGATATAGGTGGGCACCGCCGCCATATAAAAATGCCAGTCGGCAAACAGGCCGTTCATGCGCCCGGCGGTGTTCTGTACGCCGTCCAGTTGCATAAAGGGCGTGCCGTTCTGGGTGACGAGAATGCCGCCGTCGTTCAGGCAGCGGCGGCAAGCCTGGTAGAAGTTCTCCGAGAACAGCACTTCACCGGGGCCGATGGGGTCGGTGGAGTCGGAGATGATCACGTCGAATTTTTCCTCGGTGGTGGCCACGAAACGCATGCCGTCATCGATCACCAGGTTCAGACGCGGGTCGTCATAGGCGCCCTTGGAATGCTCGGGCAAAAACTCTTTGCACATGTCGACCACCGTGCCGTCGATCTCGACCATGGTGATGTGCTCAACGCTCTTGTGCTTGCTCACTTCACGCAGCATGCCGCCGTCGCCACCGCCAATGATCAGCACCTTGCGCGCGGCACCGTGGGCCAGAATCGGCACGTGGGTGAGCATCTCGTGGTAGATGAATTCGTCGGCTTCGGTGGTTTGAATCACGCCGTCCAGCGCCATCACCCGGCCCATGCGCGGGTTCTCGAAAATCACCAGGTGCTGGTGTTCGGTGCGCACTTCGTGCAGCAGTTTGTCCATGCGAAAACGTTGGCCGTAGCCTTCGTAGAGGGTTTCCTGATAGTCGCTCATGGCGTTGCTCCTCTGCGCCGCGCCCTTACAGGCGCGGAAAAAAACGGTGGCTGGAACACGGCGGTTCCAGGCGAGCGGCGCATTCTACGTGGCGCGCCATGACAGGTCGAACCTTGGCCGGAATTCAAAAGCAAGAACGGGCAAGACAGCCCCACGGCCGACTCGCTATCGTTGCCGCCATGAACACACACCCCACCACCGTACTGCTGCCCTATGTAGCGCCCTGGAACTGGCAACAGTTTCACGCCTATTTTTCCCTGCGCTGCCTGCCGGACATGGAGCGCGTCAGCGAGCATGGCTACCGCCGCACTTTTCGCATTGGCGAGGTGAGCGGCTGGTTTGCGCTGCGCCATCTGCCGGAACAAGGCGCCCTGGAGTTAACCGTAAGCCCCTCGGCGGCCGCCTTGTTACCGCTGCTGGCGGCACGGGTTGAACGCATGTTCGACCTCAACACAGACACCACGCTGATTGCCCGGCACCTGAGCCAAGACCCGCAACTGACCGCGCTGGTGGCCCGCTACCCCGGCCTGCGCATACCCACGGCGTTCGACCCGTTCGAGCAGGCCGTGCGTGCCATCGTGGGCCAGCAAGTGACGGTAAAGGCGGCGGTGACCATCGTTGGCCGCCTGGTCAAACGCCTGGGCGAAGACGTGGCCGATGCGCCGGAGGACGGCCCAAGCCGGCTATTCCCTACCCCGCTGGCCATCGCCGAGGCCAATCTTGACGGCATCGGCATGCCCGGCAAGCGCGTAGCCACCTTGCAGGGCTTTGCCCGCGCGCTCACCGACGGCAGCCTGGCGCTGCATGCCGATGAGGGTGTGGACGACCTGATCGAACGCCTCTGCGCCCTGCCCGGCATTGGCCCGTGGACCGCGCAATACATCGCCTTGCGCGCCTTCGGCGTGGCCGATGCCTTTCCGGCCAGCGACCTGGGCTTGCTCAAGGCCAGGCTTTGGGGCAGCGCCGGCATCAGCGCCCGCGCCCTTACCGCCCAGGCCGAAGCCTGGCGGCCCTGGCGCGCCTATGCCGCCATGTACCTGTGGCAAAGCTATGCAGAACCCGAGGAGTAAAAACCATGCATTACCGCTACCACGACAGCCCCATCGGCCCGCTGCTACTGGCCGGCGACGAGCACGGCCTGCGCCTGCTGCATATGGATGGCGCGCAGCCATGGCAATTGAACGAAAACTGGCACGCGGCGGATGCCGAGCTGGATGAGGTGTGTCAGCAGCTGGACGAATACTTTGCCGGTAAGCGTCAGCAATTCAGCCTGCGCCTGGCGCCGTTGGGCACGCCGTTTCAGCAGCAAGTATGGAATGCGCTGCAGCAGATTCCTTTTGGCCGTACCTGCAGCTATAGCGACCTGGCCCAGCGTATCGAACGGCCCAGGGCGGTGCGTGCCGTGGGCACGGCCAATGGTGCCAACCCGATTGCGGTGGTCATTCCCTGCCACCGGGTAATCGGCAGCAACGGCACCCTCACCGGCTATGCCGGCGGCCTGGAGCGTAAACAGCTGCTGCTCCAGCTTGAGGGTGCCTGGTTGCTCTGACGCTAGATGCGCACGTTGCCGCGCGGCCCGGCAATGGCCCAGATAATCAGGCCCAGCACCGGCAGCAGCACAATCAGCAGTACCCACAGCACTTTCATGCCGGTTTCGGCGCCGCTTTTCAGCACGTTGATAATCGCCCAGATATCCAGCGCCAGAATGATCAGGCCGATCAGGCCGTTAAACCCATTACCCATGGTGGTACTCCTTCAGATGGGATTGCCCTTCTAGGATAGTCGGCCGCCAGGTTGGTTCAGGGTTCTTGTACAGCGTGGATTGCATGCAATGGCAGCCTATCGCTATTATGCGAACAGTTCTCACTTGAGAGCCATTCACCAATAGTGATCCCGGCATGTCCGCAGCTGAACCGCCTTTCCAGCAAGCCATTTCCGAGTTGTACAGCAACCATCACGGTTGGCTGTTCGGCTGGCTGCGAAAAAAGCTCGGTTGTTCGCACAATGCCGCCGACCTTGCCCAAGACACCTTCGCCCGCATTCTCGCCTCCCGCGATGTGGTGGCCGGTATGCGCGAGCCGCGCGCTTACCTGAGCACCACGGCACGGCGCTTGGTGATCGACCGCGCGCGGCGCAAGCAGATCGAAGATGCCTATTTGCAAGAGCTTGCCCTCACGGCTGAAACCCTAGCCGGCTTTCAGTCGCCGGAGCAGATTCTCACCACCCTCGAAGCGCTGGAGCAGATCGCCTTTGTGCTCGAAGAATTGAGCGCCAACGCCCGCCAGGCCTTCCTGCTGTATTTCCTCGACGGCCTGACCCAGGTGGACATCGCCGCCCAGCTGGGCATTTCCGAGCGCATGGTGCGCAAGCACCTGATGAATGCCCTGCTGCATTGCAGCAATGCGCTGGACGTGTAGCCGTGACCATTAACGAGCAAGCCGCCGACTGGCTGCTGCAACTCAACGAGCCCGGCGCTACCGAGCAACTGCGCGCCGACTTCGAGGCCTGGAAACGCCAGGACCCTCGCCATGGCGCAGCCGCCGAACGCCTGCAGGGTTTTATCGGCCAGATGGCCGCCCTGCGCCCGCAAAAAGCCTCGGTGCATGCCGCCCTTGGCGCCGCCTACGCCAGCCGCAACAAGCCGTATCGCAGCAAACGCAGCGTCAGCGCCTTGCTGCTTTTGCTCGCCCTGCTGCCGGCCTGGGCGCTATGGCGCAGCGGCACGCCGGCGTATTGGCTGGCCGACCTGCACACCGCGCCCGGCCACTGGCGAACCCAGGTTCTGGCCGACCGCTCCGAGCTCACCTTGAATGGCAACAGCGCGGTCAATATCGACTTCGACGGCGAGCGCCGGCATATCCAGCTGCTGCGCGGTGAAGTGCTGGTGGAGGTCGCCCACGACCCGGCGCGGCCCTTTATCGTCGAAACCGAACAGGGCCAGGTGCGCGCGCTGGGCACCCGCTTTGTGGTCAAACGGGAAAATGGCAGCACCCTGCTGACCATGATCGAATCGCGCACGGCCGTGAGCGCCCACGATTCACCCGATAGCAAGATGGTGGATGCCGGGCAGCAGGCCCGTATCGCCCACGACCAGGTGCAACTGCTCGGCACGGTCGATGGCCCGCGCTTCGACAATGCCTGGCAACGCCACCAGTTGCTGGTGGAGGACCGGCCGCTTGGCGAGGTGCTGGAACAACTGGCCAACCAGCGCAGCGGTTACCTCTACTACGACGCCGCAGCGCTGGCGGGCCTACGGGTGTCCGCCGTGCTGCCGCTGGATGACAGCGACCGCGCGCTGCAATTGATTGCCGACGCGCTGCCGGTGCAGATCCAGCACGTTACACCGTGGCTTGTGTTGATCAGCAAACCGTAGGGCGAATATCCGCTTGCGGATATCCGCCGTTCCCATGACCTCGAATCGGCGGATATCGCCAGAGGCGATATTCGCCCTACCCCGAGCACGAGATTATTTCTCAATTGAGGTTCCGCATTGCCGCTCCTGCCCGTCAAGGAAGAAACCAACATGACAACAGGAACTGTCTTGCGATGATCCTCAAGCCCTCTCGACACGCATTGGCGCCCACCGCCCTGGCCGTGCACCTGGCCCTTGGCAGCGCGCTGGCGCTGGTACTGCCGAGCATCAGCCATGCCGCCCAAGCCACTCAGCGCTACAGCATTGCCGCCGGCCCGTTGGGCACCGCGCTGAATCAGTTTGCCCAGCAGGCAGGCGTGGCGATTGTCTTCGACGCCCAGCGTGTGGCCGGCCTCAACAGCCCGGGCTTGAATGGTGAGTACGGGGTCAACGAAGGCTTTGCGGCCTTGCTGCGTAACAGCGGCTATGTCGCCCGCCAGGGCAGCAACGGCTTTGTGCTGCAACCGGCGCCCGCCGATGGCGAGCCCTTGTCGCTGAGTCCGGCTTCGATCACCGGCGAGAGCCTGGGCTCCATCACCGAAGGCACCGGCTCGTATACCACCGGCGCCAGTGCCACGGCGACCAAACTGCCGCTATCGATCCGCGAAACGCCGCAGTCGGTCAGCGTGATCACCGAGCAACACATGCGCGACCAGAATATGGTCAGCCTGGAAAACGTCATCGCCCAGGCGCCGGGTGTGGAATTCAAAAAGAAAGGCAATTCCTCCGACGATGAAGTGGGGATTTTTTCCCGCGGGCTGAAGATCGAGAACTTTCAGGTCGACGGCATACCCACCGTGTTCGAGCCGGAAATGAAAAGCCAGGACAACGACATGGCGGTGTACGACCACGTCGAAATCGTGCGTGGCTCCACCGGTCTGCTCAGCGGCGCCGGCAACCCTTCGGCCACCATCAATATGGTGCGCAAGCGCCCGACCCGCGAGTTCCAGGCCTCCATTCAAGGCAGCGCCGGCTCCTGGGATAACTACCGCACTGAGATGGATGTGTCCGGCCCGCTCACCGAAACCGGCAACGTGCGCGGTCGCCTGGTGGGCGCCTACCAAACCGCCGACTCCTTCACCGACCGCCTGAGCACCGAACGCCAGGTAGCCTACGGCATCATCGAAGCCGACCTTACCGAGCGCGACACCGTGAGTTTCGGCGTCGACTACCAGGTGAAAAAATGTGATGCCTGCGGCTACTTCGGTTTCCCGGCGTTTTTCAGCAACGGCAACCGCACCGACTTCGAGCGTTCCTATAACTCGGCCGCCGACTGGAGCTACGCCGACCGCCAGCGCACCTCGGTATTCACCACCTACGAGCACCGCTTCGATAACGATTGGCTGGCCAAGGTCGCCTATACCAATACCCGCGACAAAAACGACGTGGAGTACGGCTGGTTCAGCAGCGTGAACTACCCCAACCAGCAAACCGGCGCTGGCGCCTCACTGTTTTTTGCCAAATGGCCGAGCCGGCCGGAACAGAACGCTATCGACGCTTACGCCACCGGCCCGTTCTCCTTGTTCGGGCGCGAACATGAACTGATGGTGGGCGTGAGTGCGAACAAGTACACCGCCAACGTCGGCGCCTATCCACTTTGGAACGACTACAGCGGCAGCGGTTGGAACCCGTTCATTCCCGATGTCTACAACTGGCATGGCGACATCGCGCGGCCGCCCATGGCACGTGAAGGGGATATCAAATACCAACAGCGCAACACCGCTGCCTACTCGGCCGTACGGCTCAAACCCACCGATGACTTGTCGGTGATTCTGGGTACGCGCCTGAGCTACTTCAAGTTGGACAAGTCTGTGCAGTACTACTGGGACCCGGGCGTCGAATATGCCCCCGAGGGCGGCAAGCGCAAGGAAACCGGCGAACTCACGCCTTACGCCGGCCTGGTCTACGACCTGGACGAGCATTATTCGGTGTACGCCAGCTACACGAAGATCTTCAAACCCCAGACCGCGCAAACGCTGGAAGGCAAATTTGCCGAACCGGCCGAGGGCGACAGCTACGAAATCGGCAGCAAGGCCGAGTACTACGACGGCAAGCTGAACCTGACTGCCGCGCTGTTTGAAACCAAGCTGGACAACTACCCGGCCGGCACCGATATCAACGACAACCTGGGCAACGAGTATGTCAACCCGACCACTATCAAGATCAAAGGGGTGGAGCTGGAAATAGCCGGTGAGATTCTGCCCGGTTGGCAGATGCAGGCAGGCTACAGCCATATCAATACTTACTATCCGCAGGGCATGGACGTGAACGTCGGCTTCCCGAAAAACAGCGTCAAGGCGTTCAGCACCTACACCTTCCAGGGCGACCTCAACCGGCTGACGCTGGGGGGTGGCTTGCGCTGGGAAAGCGCGACCAGCTACGACAACACCAACGTCATTCCCGGCCGCACCCTCACGGCCAAGCAGGAAAGTTATGCATTGGTGGATGTACTGGCGCGCTACAAATTCGACGAACACTTCACCGGCACGCTGAACGTCGACAACATTTTCGACAAGGAGTACTACGCCAGTACCAGCGTTTACAGCGACTTGTATGGCGAGCCGCGCAGTTTTACGGCGACGTTGCGCTGGGAATACTAAGCGCTTCGCGAGCAAGCTCGCTCCAACGGATTGCGCGGTCTGTAGGAGCGAGCGTGCTCGCGAACCCTGGAAACCCCGATCACGAAAGCTGCCGACGCGGCCCCATCACATACCAGTTGAAAAACCCCAGCAGCGGGAAGAACAGCAGAAAGGTCAGCCACAAGACTTTCATCTGCCGGCGAATGGAGCTGCCAACCACTTGGTAGGCAGCCCACAAATGGCACAGCACCAGAAGCGCCAGCGCGGCGTAACACCAATAGCGGTAAGCCTCGAAATCTAGATTCAGGAACATGGCGTACCTCGACGCGGGGAGTTCTCCCTAGAGAGCCGTAGCCGCGCAACAAGGTTCCGCTTTGCGGACCAACTGCCGATCAGTAAGACGTGAGGTCAATCAGGGCGAAACTGGCCAGCGTTTCATGCCCCGGCAATTCCCCGCCTTCACGCGCCAGGCCGCACGTTTGCAACCCGGCCTCTTGCGCGGCATCCAGCTCCTCCACGATATCCGAGAGAAACAGCACCTCATCCGCCGGCACGCCAATGCTGGCCACGATGGTGCGATACGACTGCGCCTCACGCTTGGGCCCGGAGGTGGTGTCGAAATAGCCGGAAAACAGCGGCGACAGATCACCGGCCTCCGAGCAGCCGAAAATCAACTGCTGCGCCTGGATGGAGCCCGAGGAGTACACGTACAGCGCGTAGCCCTCCTGCTTCCAGCGCTTCAGCGCTTCAACGGCGTCGGGGTAGACATGGCCTTTGAGTAGCCCAGCCTTGTAGCCCTCGGCCCAGACCATGCCTTGCAGCGCTTTGAGCGGCGTGGCCTTGCGGTCTTCGGCGATCCAGCCGAGCAGAATCTCGATCACCCGCACGACATCGGCCTGCGGCTCGCCGCTGAGTTCGCGTACCGCCTGCAACTGCTGGGCGACGTCAGGCTGATCGGCATTGAGCAGCACAAAATCCGGCAGGTGCTCGGCGGCAAAGGGGAACAACACATCGAAAACAAAACTCACCGCGCTGGTGGTGCCTTCGATGTCGGTGAGGATGGCTTTGATGGGCATAAAGGGCGTCCTTTCGAAACCGGAACAAATGTCGTGATGTAACCCACCGTCATCCCAGCGCAGGCTGGGATCCAGAATGTGAGCGTTTACGAGAGAAACCGTGCATACGCCGATCTGCTCGTCCCAATCACTATTCTGGGTCCCAGCGTTCGCTGGGATGACGGCGGCAGAGAGGGAAACCGCGTTGTTTAATCGTCGAGTCGAGGAAACTGGCTGGCGATGCTGTCGCCGGTAAAGTTCGCCACCCAACCCTCGGGGTTGTTAAACAGGCGAATGGCAATAAAGTGCGGATGCTCGCCCATGTCGAACCAATGGCGCGTACCGGCGGGCACCGAGATCAGGTCATTCTTCTCGCACAACACGGCATACACGTAGTCATCGATATGCAGGGTGAACAAGCCACGGCCGGCGACAAAAAAGCGCACTTCGTCTTCGCCATGGCGGTGCTCGTCGAGGAACTTGGCGCGCAGTTCGGCTTTTTGCGGGTGGTCGTCGCTGAGGCTGACAACGTCCACGGTCACGTAGCCGCGCTCGGCCATCAGTTTGTCGATCTGCGGTTTGTAGGCGGCAATCACTTCATCCTGGGTGGCGCCCGGTTTTAGCGGCGTCACCGCTTGCCAGCGCTCGAAACGCACGCCGACAGCGGCCAGGGTGCTGCTGATGTCTTCGACGTGGTTCAGTACTTTGTTGGGAACGTCCGGGGTGGACACGGCAAATACGCTGAGGCTGCTCATACGCGGGCTCCCTGCACTTGAGAATGGGCAAGCGCGAGCATTTTCAGCTCGCACTCGAACAGAAATTCAAAGGCCTCTATCTGGCGCAACGCGTCGCTCATCTTCGCGCCCCAGGTGTACAGGCCGTGGCCGCGAATCAGATAGCCCACGCAATCGGGGTGCTGGTCGAGCCAGGGCTGAACCTTGGCGGCGAGACGGGCGATGTCCTGGTCGTTGTCGAAAATCGGCACGCGCACCTGCGATTCGTGGGTGGCGATACCGCTGAAGGCTTTTTGCAATTCGTAGTCTTCGAACACCAGCTCGCTGGCCGTGGTGGCTCGCGACAGCACCGTGGCGTTTACCGAGTGGGTGTGCAGCACCGCACCGATATCGGCGCGCCATTGGTACAGCTGGGTGTGCAACAGGGTTTCGGCCGAAGGCTTTTTACCGGGCTCCAGGCTGTTACCATCAAGGTCGGTGGTCAGCACATCGTCGGGGCCAAGCTGGCCTTTGTGTTTGCCCGACACGGTCAGCAGCGCTTCGCTGGCCGACAAGCGTGCCGAGTAGTTGCTGCTGGTGGCTGGTGACCAGCCCCGGCCGTAGAGAAAACGTCCTGCCGCGATAATCTCGTCGGCCAATAGTTGCCTGCTCATGCCCGCTCCTCATTGATGGCGGTGTGTGGTGGCAGTGCGAGATTGCGGGCGTTGTCGCTTGGCAAACGCATACCGATGATAACTGCTGCTGCCGTCGCCGCGATGCTGGCGATGGCAAAGGTGGCGGCGGGCCCCAGGGTAGTCCAGCTGTAACCCGAATACAGGGCGCCGAATGCGCCACCAATACCGGCCAGGGCGGCATACAGCGCCTGGCCCTGGCCTTGCTGGTTGGCGCCAAAACTACGCTGCACGAAATGAATGGCAGCGGCGTGAAAACTGCCGAAGGTGGCGGCGTGCAGCACCTGCGCCAGCACCAGCACCGGCAGGTGCTCGGCAAAGTTGCCCAGCAGCAGCCAGCGTAGCGCGGCCAACAGAAAACTGGCCATCAGCACCTGGCGCAGGGAAAAGCGCTGAAGGATGCGCACCATCAGCAAGAACATCAGCACCTCGGCCACCACACCCAGCGCCCAGAGCTGGCCGATAAAGCCACGGGCGTAACCCAGCGCTTCCAGGTGCAGGGTCAGAAAGGTGTAGTACGGGCCGTGGCTGAGCTGCATCAAGCCCACGCACAGGTAAAAAGCCAATACGCCGGGCTGGCGCAACTGGGTGAGAAACCCGCCGGCATCCACCTGGCTTTCACGCACGTAGGGCTGGGCATTGGGCACCCAGCGACTGCTGACCACAATGCCGGCCATGATCGCGATCAGCGCCCAGGGATAGATATCCAGGCTCAACCATTCGAACAGTTTGCCCAGCACCGCCACGCAAACGATAAAGCCGATGCTGCCCCACAGGCGGATCTGGCTATAGCGCGCCGCCTGCTCGCGCAAATGGGCCAGGGTAATGACTTCGAACTGCGGCAGCACCGCATGCCAGAAGAACGCGTGCAGGGCCATGATCAGCGCCAGCCAGGCGTAGCTCTTGCTGATAAAGATCAGGCTGAAGCACAGCAAGGTGGTGGCCGCGCCAAAGCGCACGATGGCCAGGCGCTTGCCGCTGCGGTCACCGATCCAACCCCACAGGTTCGGCGCCACGCAGCGCATCAGCATGGGGATGGCCACCAGCTCGCCAATGCGCGCCGGGGCAAAACCCAGGTGATGAAAATACAAAGCGAGAAACGGCGCCGTCGCCCCCAACAGGGCGAAGTAGAAGAAATAGAAACTGGATAAGCGCCAGTACGGCAATGTGCTTGCCATGGCGTGCTAGCGCGCCACGCCCCGTGCACCCGGGGCGGATGCAAGGGCGGCTAGCGGGTTCACAGTTGGCCCAGCACCGGGGTGCTGACCTGCACGTCGGCGTTCTGCGCGCGGTTGCGCAGCAGATGGTCGAGCAACACGATGGCCATCATCGCTTCGGCAATCGGCGTCGCACGAATGCCCACGCACGGATCATGACGGCCCTTGGTGATCACGTCCTGCGACTGGCCGGCGACGTCGATGGAGCGGCCCGGCGTGGTGATGCTGGAGGTGGGCTTCAACGCCAGGTGAGCAATGATCGGCTGGCCGGAGGAAATACCGCCAAGGATGCCGCCGGCGTTATTGCTCAGAAAACCATCCGGGGTCAGCTCGTCGCGGTGCTCGGTGCCGCGCTGCGCCACGCTGGCAAATCCGGCGCCGATTTCCACGCCTTTGACCGCGTTGATGCTCATCAGCGCATGGGCCAGTTCGGCGTCCAGGCGGTCGAAAATCGGTTCGCCCAGGCCCGGCATCACGCCGTCGGCCACCACGGTGATTTTCGCCCCGACCGAATCCTGATCGCGGCGCAGTTGGTCCATGTAGGCCTCAAGCTCAGGCACCTTGGCCGGGTCGGGGCAGAAAAAAGCGTTGTCTTCAACGCTGTCCCAGGTTTTGAACGGGATTTCGATCGGCCCCAGTTGGCTCATGTAGCCGCGTACCTGAATGCCGAAGCCAGCCAACACTTTCTTGGCAATCGCGCCTGCGGCCACGCGCATCGCAGTTTCGCGGGCCGAGCTGCGGCCGCCACCACGGTAATCGCGGGTGCCGTATTTGTGGTGGTAGGTGTAGTCGGCGTGGGCCGGGCGGAACAGATCCTTGATGGCCGAGTAGTCTTTGGACTTCTGGTCGGTGTTGCGGATCAGCAGGCCAATCGGGGTACCGGTGGTTTTACCTTCGAACACGCCGGAAACGATTTCGACTTCGTCGGCTTCCTGGCGTTGCGTGGTGTGGCGGCTGGTGCCCGGCTTGCGGCGGTCGAGGTCGATCTGCAGGTCCGCCTCACTCAATGGAAGGCCCGGAGGGCAGCCGTCAACGATGGCCACCAGGGCCGGGCCATGGCTTTCGCCAGCGGTGGTGACAGTGAACAGCTTGCCGTAGGTATTGCCGGACATGCAGGAGCGCTCCGCGAAAAACAGCCACAAAATCAAAGACGGCGGAGTATACCTGCGCCACCTTGCCAGTTCATCCTAGAACCTTATTCCATCTGCTGCGTCCAAACGGCAACCTCCTTATAAGTAGCCACCTTGATGCCCCGCGCGTTCGTTCTGCTGCTGTTGTTTTTTCTGCCGGCCCTGGGCCAGGCGCAATCGTTCACGGTGCTGCAACGGCCCATGACCCTCACAACCGCCACGGGCGCACTGCACGGCACTTTGCTGGTACCAAAGACCGATAAAAAAGTGCCGGTGGTGCTGCTGATTGCCGGCTCCGGGCCCACCGACCGCAACGGCAACAACCCTGAGGGCGGCAATAACGACAGCCTGAAACTGCTGGCGCAAACCCTGGCCAAGAATGGCATTGCCAGCGTGCGGTACGACAAACGTGGCATCGCCGCCAGCCGCCCCGCGACACCGGATGAGCGCGACTTGAGCGTAGAAAAATACGTAGCCGATGCCGAGGCCTGGAGCCGGAAGCTGCGGGACGATGGGCGTTTTTCCACCCTGACCCTGGCTGGCCACAGCGAAGGCGCTTTGATTGCCACACTCGCCGCGCCTACCGCGGGCGCCGATGCCGTGGTATCGATTGGCGGCACAGGGCGACCTATCGACCAGGTGCTCAAAGAACAACTGCGCGATCACTTGCCCGCCCCCTTGCTGCCGCAAAGCCTGTGGATGATCGATCAACTCAAAGCTGGCAAAACCGTGGACGCGGTGCCCGGCGACTTGCAGGTGCTGTTTCGACCTAGCGTGCAGCCTTACCTGATGTCCTTGTTTCGTCAGGACCCGGTCGGCGCGTTCGCGCAGCTGAAGATGCCTGCCCTGATTCTGCAGGGCAGCCACGACATGCAAGTGGAGGTGAAGGACGCCGAGGCGCTGAAGGCCGCAAAGCCGGATGCCCAGCTGGTGGTGATTGCCGGCATGAACCATGTGCTGCGCATTGTCGCCGACGACCCCAAGCAGCAATTGGCCTCGTATAACAACCCCAACCTGCCGCTGGCCGGTGAGCTGACCGAGCGAATGGTGGCCTTTGTATCCGGCTTGAAGTAATAGCACTGCGCCAGCCTCAAGCGCAGCGTGGGACAGCCGATAGCAAGCAGGAGCAGTACGCTCGTACAGAACCAGTTTGCGGACCACGCCCATGGCAGACACACCCACAGAAGAACAAGAAGCCCCGCCGCCCGAGGAGGCCACCGCCGTCGCCGAGGTCAG
Source organism: Pseudomonas turukhanskensis (assembly GCF_027922365.1). Lineage (GTDB taxonomy): Bacteria > Pseudomonadota > Gammaproteobacteria > Pseudomonadales > Pseudomonadaceae > Aquipseudomonas > Aquipseudomonas turukhanskensis. The sequence continues at coordinate 240,115 of NZ_BSFN01000006.1, read as the reverse complement.
CGATGCGCTGCCCCACCCGTGGAACGCCTTGCCCGACGAGCAGTTTCGCCTGCTGCGCCTGGCGCCGTTGCCGGCTGACCGCTACACCGGCCCGCGCCCCCTGCGCTTTGTACAAATGGGTCGCCTGGCCCGGCACAGCCCCGACCAGAGCTTTCTGCGCCTGAGCATCAGCCTGCCCGGCATCATGACCCGCAAGGGCGACAACCTGCTCGAAGTGTGGATCGACCACCGCCGCAAGGAAGTGCGCTTTGGGCCTGACAGGGGCCTGCACATTGAACCGATCAACCGTGGCCTCGGCCGGTTTCTGCTCGCGCAAGGCATCGCCTGGGCGCAGCAACGGTGCGCGCACTACACCGTGGAAGGCGGCGCGTTGGGCATCAAGGATGTATTAAGTGAAGACGCGCGTTTGCGCCGCGACCACTTTCTCAAGGCTCAGGGTTTTGACCTCGACTACGCCGATGCGCAGCAGGCCAAAGTCACCTATTCAGCCGCCAGGGTCAGCAACCTCAAAGGCGACTGGAACAAGGAAAAGGTGCAAAGCATCGAGCTGATGGACGCCGCCGCGATGCTCGAACACGCCGACCACAACCTGCGCGAGCAAGACGCAAAAATTCTCAAGCAGCAACAGCGCATTGATAGCTTGCGCCGCGAAGACGGCACGCAACGATTTACCATTGCGTGCCTGGTGGCGTTTTGCGTGTTTCAGGCGGGGTTGTTTATCTGGATGGCGTCGAGGTAACAAACTCAAATGCTCTGCTCCCCTCTCCCTTAGAACAAACTCAAAGGCTCTGCTCCCCTCTCCCGCGTGCGGGAGAGGGGCCGGGGGTGAGGGCCTGGGGGCAACTCGGTCGCCGCTAACAGCCCCTCACCCGCAGAACAAACCCAAATGCTCTGCTCCCCTCTCCCGCTTGCGGGAGAGGGGCCGGGGGAGAGGGAATGGTTTTACAACCGCGAAGCAAACAACCCCTGATGCACCCGGCACTGCTGCGCCGTCAGCAAAAACACGCCGTGCCCGCCGTTCACAAAGTCCAGCCAGGTAAAGTCCACTTCCGGGTACAGCGCTTCCACATGCACTTGGCTATTGCCCACTTCCACCACCAACACGCCCTGCTCGGTCAGATGGTCGGCCGCTTCGGCCAGCATGCGCCGCACCAGATCCAGACCGTCGTCGCCGCAGGCCAGCCCCAGCTCGGGCTCATGGTGGTACTCGGCCGGCATATCGGCGAAATCTTCGGCATCGACATAGGGCGGGTTGGACACGATCAAATCGAAACGCTGCCCCGGCAAGCCGGCAAACCCATCGCCCTGCACGGTAAACACGCGCTCTTCCAGGCTATGGCGCTCGATATTCTGGTTGGCGACTTCCAGCGCTTCGAATGACAGATCGGCCAGCACCACTTCGGCCTGGTCGAACTCGTAGGCACAGGCGATACCGATGCAGCCCGACCCCGTGCACAGGTCGAGGATGCGCAGTGGGTTCTCGGGCAACCACGGGCTGAACCGCTGTTGAATCAGTTCGGCTATCGGTGAGCGGGGAATGAGCACCCGCTCATCAACAATAAAAGGCAGGCCGCAGAACCAGGCTTCGCCCAGCAGATAGGCCGTGGGAACGCGGTCTTCGATGCGTTGTTTGAGCAGGGTGTGCAGGTAGTCGCGCTCGTCGTCTTCAAGGCGGCAATCGAGGTAGGCATCGGCGATTTCCCACGGCAGGTGCACGGCGCCCAGCACCAGCTGCCGCGCTTCGTCCCAGGCGTTGTCGGTGCCATGGCCGAAGAACAATTCTTCGGCATGAAAGCGGCTGACAGCCCAGCGAATGTGGTCACGCAGGGTACGCAAACGGGAAGTCGAAACGGTCACAGCGGCATCTCCAAAGTCGAGGCCGGCAGTTTAGCCGAAGGCGCATTGGGCCCGGCGGGTTTATTGCGCCCGGCTGCAGCCAGCGCAAACCGTGGGGTAGCACACGCGTACAAGCAAAAAGATTCACAGCCATCGTCTGTGGGGTGACAATGGCGGCCATTCGCATCGTCAGGAGCCTAGACATGTCCCAACCGCAAACCTTACTCCAGCTCACCGGCCGCAGTTATGCGCCGGCCAGTCTGAGTAATGCCTGCCTGCTGATCATCGATGCGCAAGAGGAATACCGCAGTGGCGCCATGCCGCTCCCCGGCCTTGATGCCGCCATCGGCGAAATTTCCGCCCTGCTGGAAACAGCCCGCGCCAACGGCTCGCCCATCGTGCACGTCAAGCACCTGGGCGTGCCGGGTGGTTTTCTCGACCCGCAGGGACCGCGCGGCCGTTTTATGCCTGAACTCGCTCCGCTACCGGGTGAAACCGTGGTCGAAAAACGCCTGCCGAACGCCTTCTCCGGCACCGACCTGCATGCCCGTCTGGAAGCCATCGGCCGTCTGGATTTGATCATCTGCGGCTTCATGACCCACTCCAGCATCAGCACCACCGTGCGCGCCTGCAAGGACTATGGTTATCGCTGCACCCTGGTGGACAGCGCCTGCGCCACCCGCGACCTGCCTTACGGCGATGGTGTGATCAGCGCGGCCGAAGTGCACCGCACCGAAATGGCCATTCTGGCGGACAACTTTGCCGCATTGGTCGGCCATGCCAAGGCACTGATCTAGGCTCCATAGCGCAGGCCAATAGACGAACTGCCCGGCGCATTTGCGGGCAGGAGTGAACCTCACCTCCTCGCTCCGGTCATACCGCCGACACCCTGAAAGGAAAGCGGAATGAAATTGTCTGATGGTTTCGACGCCCGACGCCTGCGCCCACGCGGTCCTGGGAGCTGGCGCTGGCGCTTCGCCGCCGCGCTTTCGGCACTTTTTGCCATGCTGGGCATATTGCTGGCGATGGCCGGTACGGCCACCCTGCTCGGCCGCCCGCCAGCCCTGGGCGGTCTCAACGACACGCCGGCCAGCGCCACCGTCATTCTGGTGTTCGGCCTGTTCCTGTTGTGGCTCGGTGTGGTGGCCTGGCGCCGCTGCCGTCGCCGCCTGCGTCGCCCCAGCGATCTGGCCATGGCGCCGCACCTGATGAAGAAGCACGACTAATCCGCCCGTGAACGGCTACCGCTGAATGGGTAAACTAGGCCCATTCGCGGAGACCTCCCATGCAAGACGACGATTTTTCCCTATTCCAAGCCGAAACTCGCGGCATCAAACCCCTGCAACACGACCGCGCCGAAACCGGCAAACCCAAAGCCGACCGCGCCCGCGTGCAGGCCTTGCGCCAGGCTGCGACCATTTCTGAAGGCGTAACGCGGGTGGACGGCCTCTCCGACCAGTTTGTGATCGACGTCGGCGCCGAAGACCCGCTCTACTGGTCGCGCGACGGTGTGCAAGAAGGCCAGATGCGCAAACTCAAGCTCGGCCAGGTGAGTTTCGAAGGCAGCCTGGACCTGCACGGCATGAACGTGGAAAAAGCCCGCGACACCCTCTGGGAATTCCTCGCCGAAGCCAACAAGCTGGAGATCCGCTGCGTGCGCGTTACCCATGGCAAAGCCGTGCGCATGGACGGCAAGCGCCCGATGATCAAAAGCCACGTCAACACCTGGCTGCGCCAGCATCAGGGCGTGCTGGGTTTCACCTCGTGCCTGGCCAAACACGGCGGCACCGGCGCCATTTATGTGCTGCTCAAACGCACCATGATGGATGGCCGCGACGAGTAACTACTCACTTCACCTTGGGAAAATGGCGGCATATCTGAGTGCTTGTGGCGTGCTATGCGCTTGCAAGCCAAAGCGCAGCGCCCTACCCTGCGTCTCTGCTTACTGCCCACCAAAGCCTTACAGGTAGATCCATGTCCCTGGAACAGAACTACAGCGCGATCCTCAGCCAACTGGGTGAGGACGTTTCCCGCGAAGGCCTGCTCGACACGCCCAAACGTGCCGCCAAAGCCATGCAGTACCTTTGCCGCGGTTATGAACAGACCCTGGAAGAAGTCACCAACGGTGCCCTGTTCAGCTCCGACAGCAGCGAAATGGTGCTGGTCAAGAACATCGAGTTGTACTCGCTGTGCGAACACCACCTGCTGCCGTTCATTGGCAAGGCCCACGTGGCTTACATCCCGAGCGGCAAGGTGCTGGGCCTGTCGAAGGTCGCCCGTATCGTCGACATGTTTGCCCGCCGCCTGCAGATTCAGGAAAACCTCAGCCGCCAGATCGCCGAAGCCGTACAGCAGGTGACCGGCGCCCTGGGCGTGGCCGTGGTGATCGAAGCGCAGCACATGTGCATGATGATGCGCGGTGTCGAAAAGCAGAACTCGTCGATGGTGACCTCGGTGATGCTCGGCGAATTCCGCGAAAACGCGGCCACCCGTAGCGAGTTTCTCAGCCTGATCAACTGAGTTCTGCGGACGTGAAAAGACCGGCCCTGCGCCGGTTTTTTTGTACCTGTCGCGCCACCGCCATACGCGCGCTTCGTAGGGTGTGCTCCGCGCACCAAGCGATCTCAAGCCGGCCACAACTAGGAAAATTCCTACAAGCTTGACCCAGGTCAGCCCCCATTCCAGAGCGGCTCTCTAGCCTTGGCCATCGCTCGTTCGCCTTCGAGCCGCACGCTAAGGAAGCACCACCATGGCCTATCTAGTCTGGCAGGAAGACCTCAACACCGGCATCCAGATCATCGACGACCAGCACAAACGCATCGTCGCCATGATCAACCTGCTGATCCACGCCAACGAAAACAACCACAGCCGCGAAGAAGTCGGTGAAGTGCTTGGCGAGCTGGTGGATTACACCCTGTCGCACTTCGCCTTCGAAGAAGCGCTGCTCGAAGAAGCCGGCTATGCCTTTACCCGCCCGCACAAACGGGTGCATGAAATTTTTACCGCGCGGGTCAGCGAGTTCAACTTGCGCTTTCAGGCTGGCGAAGACGTGACGCAAGAGTTGATCAACCTGCTGTCGCGCTGGCTGTTCAACCATATCCGCAACGACGACAAGGCCTACGCGCAAACGGTGAAAACAAACATTGCCCAACTGGTGGAAAACAAACACAGCGGCGGCTGGTTTTCGCGCTCGTTCAAACGCTTTTTCGGGGATGCCCACGCCTGACCAGCGGTTGCGGCAAATGCGCCCAGGCTGCGGCCAGGGCGCGCGCATTCAGGTAAGCTGCCGCCCTCGTTTTTTCCGCCGTAGAGGGTGTTGCCGTGCTTATCAAAGCGTTGCGGGTTGGCCTGGGCCAGCTCATCGTGTTCATCGACTTCATTACCCGCCCGCGCAAGCAAAAGCGCACGCCCGAGGCACAGGCTGAGGTAGCACAGGCCACGGCCGGCATGGCGTTGTATCAATTCCACGCCTGCCCGTTCTGCGTACGTACCCGCCGCACCCTGCACCGCCTGAACCTGCCGATCGCCCTGCGCGACGCCAAGAACAACGACCAGCACCGCCAGGCCTTGCTGACCCAGGGCGGCGCGATCAAAGTGCCGTGCCTGCGCATCGATGAAAACGGCGGCACCACCTGGATGTATGAATCCAAGGCGATCATGCAGTACCTGCAAGACCGGTTCGCCAGCGTCTGATTGGCGCGTTTTGCACAGACAAAAAAAATCGCGGCTCAAGCCGCGATTTTTTTTATGCCTCGATTTAGTGCTTGCGCAGAATCACGCTGCCAATCGAGTAACCCGCACCGAACGAACTCAGCACGCCCAGCGAGCCGCTTGGCAGGTCGTCCTGGTTTTTGTGGAAAGCGATAACAGAACCGGCCGAGCTGGTGTTGGCGTAGGTGTCGAGAATCACCGGCGCCTCTTCAGGCAGCGCGTCGCGGCCCAACAGCTTTTTGGTGATCAGCAGGTTCATGCTGAGGTTGGCCTGGTGCAGCCAGAAGCGCTTCACATCCGATACCTGAATGTCGTTGGCCGCCAGGTGCTCGCCCACTAGCTCTGCCACCATCGGGCACACGTCACGAAATACCTTGCGGCCTTCCTGCACGAAGAGCTTGTCGCGCTTGCCCACGCCTTCTTCGGCGGCACGGTTGAGGAAGCCGAAGTTGTTGCGGATGTTGTTGGAGAACGAAGTCAGCAGCTTGGTGCCGACAATATCGAACTGGTACTTGGAGGTGGCCAGGTCCGCCCGCTCGACGAGTACGGCAGTGGCAGCGTCACCGAAAATAAAGTGGCTGTCGCGGTCACGGAAGTTCAGATGGCCAGTGCAGATTTCCGGGCTTACCACCAGAATCGCGCGGGCCTGGCCGAGCTGGATGTTCTGGGTGGCAGCCTGAATGCCGAAGGTGGCCGAAGAGCAAGCCACGTTCATGTCATAAGCAAAACCGGTGATGCCCAGAGCCGCTTGAACCTCGATGGCCACGGCCGGGTAGGCGCGTTCCAGGTTGGAGCAGGCGACGATCACGCCATCCACATCGGCGGCGGTCTTGCCAGCGCGTTGCAGGGCCTGTTCGGCAGCGGCAACGCCCATTTGGCAAAGAATGCCCCACTCTTCGTTGGAGCGCTCTGGCAGGCGCGGGGTCATGCGCTGTGGGTCGAGAATGCCTTCTTTGTTCATCACAAAGCGGCTTTTGATACCGGAGGCTTTTTCGATAAAGGCGCTGCTGGACTCGCTCAGCGCTTCGATTTCACCTTGTTCGATGGCAGCGGCATTGTCGGCGTTGAACTGCCGCACATAGGTATTGAAGGACTCCACCAGCTCATCGTTCGAAATGCTGTTTTCCGGGGTATACAGGCCGGTACCGCTGATGACGACGTTATACACGGTCGATCCTCTTGCAAGCTTAATTGATCGGAATGGCGGCTATTGTGCCCGAAAATGACTACAAACCCCCAGCGATACACGCTGACGTTCGTCAGCCTGAAGAAGGCACGTGCGTACCGGTAAAAAGCGGCAAGCCGCTCCGTTCGTAGCAGCGAGCTCGCTCGCGAACGCTGAAAACGGTTTAAGCGAGAAAATCACTTGGCGAGCACGCTCGCTCCTACCAACCGGCAACCGCTCTAGCCTGCGGATTATTACGTAATCCGTAACAGATATTTACCTATGTAAGACCTGCAACATTTTGACACACCCCCTACTCTAAAAAGGCGCGTGGACTAGACGAACGCGGATAACGCCTTGCCGTTAATCCGCTCCAGGGGCGTGAACCGCCACCTCTCGCAACCCGCTCAGCCCGTCTGGCCGTTGGCCGGACCCGCTCACAACCGTGAACTGATACGCCAACGCCGCGCTGTACAACAGCGCGCCATACCCGGCGTCAGGAGCCCTGCATGACCGAGCAATCCAAAGGCCTCACCCGGCGACAGCTGTTAAAGACCTCCGCCACCACCCTGGCTGCCGGCGCCGCCGCCAGCGCCCAGGCCGCCACCGTGATCGGTACGCCCAAGTGGCTGCCCTTCGACCATAACGGCCCGATGCACTACGACAGCCCCGGCTGGCAGTTCTTCACTGCCGAAGAAGCCGCAGAAGTGGAAGCCATTGTCGAACAACTGATTCCCGCCGATGAATTGAGCGTCAGCGGCAAAGACGCCGGTTGCGCAGTCTTTATCGACCGCCAGTTGGTGGGCGACTACGGCGATTTCGGCCGCCTGTACATGGAAGGCCCCTTCACCCCCGGCACCCCGGCGCAGGCCGACCAGTCGCCGCTGGTGCCGCGCGAGCGCTACCGCATCGGCCTCGCTGGCTTGAGCAAATACTGCCAGGCCACGTTCCAGAAAAACTTCAGCGCCCTGGCGCCCGAGCAGCGCGACAAGGTGCTCACAGACCTGGAAAAAGGCGCCATCACCCTGGAGGGCATCGAGGCCAAAGCCTTCTTCCAGCAAGTGCTGGACAACACCATGGAAGGCTTCTTCGCCGACCCCATCTACGGCGGCAACCGCGACATGGTGTCCTGGAAGATGATCGGGTTCCCCGGCGCCCGCTACGACTACCGCGACTACATCGGGCTGCATAACCAGAAGCTGAACCTCACGCCGATTTCCATCATCGGCAGCTCCGCCTGGAACAAGAAGGGTTAAACACACCATGGCTAAAAAATTACCTTCCACCGACGTAGTGGTCGTGGGGCTCGGCTGGGCGGGCTCGATCATCGCCAACGAACTGGCCGACACCGGCCTTAACGTGATCGGCTTCGAACGCGGCCCGTGGCGCGACACCGCCACCGATTTCAACCTGGCCTCGGCCACCGACGAGCTGCGCTACAACCGCCGTCAGGAACTGATGCTGCGCACCAAACAGAACACCTGCACCATGCGCAACAAAGAGTCGGAAACCGCACTGCCCATGCGCGTGTGGGGCTCGTTCCACCCCGGCAACGGCACCGGCGGCGCCGGCAACCACTGGGCCGGCATCACCTTTCGCTTCCAGCCCACCGAGTTCCGCCTGCACAGCTACCTGACCGAGCGTTACGGCAAAGAACTGCCCGCGGAACTGACCCTGCAAGACTGGGGCACCACCTGGGAAGAAATGGAGCCGCACTACGACGCCTTTGAGCGTCTGGCCGGCGTTTCCGGCAAAGCCGGTAACCTCAACGGCACGATCGTCGAAGGCGGCAACCCCTTCGAAGGCGCACGTTCCAAGGAATACCCGAACCCGCCGACGGCACAAACCTACGCGCCAACGCTGTTCGCCGAAGCCGCCAAAAACCTCGGCTACAAGCCCTTCCCGGTGCCTTCGGCGCTGGCCTCGCGGGCTTATACCAACCAGCTCGGCGTCACCATGGGCCCATGCACCTTCTGCGGTTTCTGCACCAACTACGGCTGCGGCAACTATTCCAAAGCCAGCGCCATCGTCAACGTGCTGCCGGCGCTGATTCGCAAGCCCAACTTCACCGCCAAGACCAACTCCGAAGTGCTGAAAGTGACCATGGACAGCACCGGCACCCGGGCCACCGGCATCATCTATGTCGACTCCAGCGGCCAGGAATGGGAGCAGCCGGCAGAGATCGTGGTGGTCGCCGCCTTTATCTTTGAAAACGTGCGGCTGATGCTGCTTTCGGGTGTAGGCGAGCCGTACAACCCGATCACCAATACCGGCACCACCGGGCGCAACTACGCCTACCAGACCGCCAACAGCGTGAAGATGTTTTTCAACGACAAGAACTTCAACCCCTATATCGGCGGCGGCGCCATCGGCATGGGCATCGACGAGTTCAACAACGACAACTTCGACCACTCCGGTTTGGGCTTTGTCGGCGGCGGCAGCACCCGGGTGACCCCGATTGGCGCAGCGCCCATCGACTCGCGCCCGACCCCGCCCGGCACACCGGCCTGGGGTGCGAAGTGGAAAAAGGCCACGGTGGACAACTACCTCTCCACCATGTCCATCGGCTGCGAAGCCAGCAGTTATTCCACGCGCAATAACTACCTGTCGCTGGACCCCAACTACAAGGATCCGCACGGCCGTCCGCTGCTGCGCATCACCTTCGACTTCCCCGAGAACGACCTGAAAATGGCGCAGTACGTCACCAACAAAGTGGTGGAAATCGCCAAAACCATGAACCCCAGAGAAATGGTGCCGGCGCCGAGAAAAGGCCCGTGGGCTAATACCTCGTACCAGTCCTCGCACATCGTCGGGGGTTTCATCATGGGTGCCGACCCGAAAAACAGCTCGGTGAACAAGCACCTGCAAGTGTGGGGCGTGCCCAATCTGTTTGTGGTCGGCTCCTCGGCCTTTCCGCAAAACCCTGGCTACAACCCCACCGGCACCGTGGGCGCCCTGGCCTTCAAGGCGGCGGATGCAATCAAACGACTTTATCTGCAACGCCCAGGGGAGATGATCAGCGTATGAAGACTCTTCTCTCCCTTAGCGCCATGGCACTGCTCGGCCTGACCGTACAAGCCGCCCACGCCGGAACCGGCGCCGACTCCTACAACCTGGTGGAAAAAGGCCGTTACCTGGCGGTGGTTGGCGACTGCACCGCCTGCCATACGGTGCCAGGCAAAGCGCCTTTTTCCGGTGGCGTGGCGATTGAAACGCCGTTCGGCAAACTGGTCGGCGCCAATATCACCCCCGATCCGGACACCGGCCTTGGCCACTGGACCTTCGACGACTTCCAGAAAGTGATGTCCGAGGGTCATAGCAAAGGCGGCAAACGCCTGTACGGCGCCATGCCCTTCACCGCCTATACCAAGGTGCGCAAAGAGGACAACCTGGCGCTTTGGGCCTACCTGCAAACCATCGAGCCGGTTAACAACCCGGTGGAAACCAACCAGTTGCCCTTCCCCTTCAACGTGCGCACCAGCCTGATCGGCTGGAACATGCTGAACTTCACCCCCGGCGAGTTCACCCCCAACGCGGAAAAAACGCCGCAATGGAACCGCGGCGCTTACCTGGTGGAAGGTCTTGGCCACTGCGGCACCTGCCACACGCCGAAAAACCTGATTGGTGGCGACAAGAACGACCAGTTCCTGGCCGGCTCCAACCTGCAAGGCTGGATAGCGCCCGACATCACCGCCAACGCCCACAGCGGCATTGGCCAGTGGAGCAATGAGGAAATCGTCGAGTACCTGAAAACCGGCGCCAACCGCTTCGACATCGCCTCCGGCCCCATGGCCGAAGCGGTGGAAAACTCCACCCAGCACTGGACCGATGAAGACCTGATGGCGGTGGCCGTTTACCTCAAGGACGGCCAACCGGCAGCCGCCGCACCGCAACCTGTGGCAGCCGATACACCCGCCATGGTTGCGGGCAAGGCGATTTACGCCGACCGCTGCTCCGCCTGCCATGTGCCCAACGGCGAGGGGGTGAAAAACCTGTTCCCGAAACTGGCAGCGGCACCGTTGGTAAACAGCACCGACCCGACCTCGCTGATTCGCGTAGTGCTGGCCGGTAGCCGTGCCGGTGGTACCGAAGCAGCGCCGACGGGACCAGCCATGCCGTCGTTCGCCTGGAACCTCAGCGACGACAACATTGCCGACGTGCTCACCTATGTGCGCAATACGTGGGGCAATGCGGCACCGGCGGTTTCGGTGGGAGAAGTGAGCGATTTGCGCGGAGATTTGCACCCGTAAAGTCTGCTCGTGAACCGTAGGGCGAATATCGCCACGGGCGATATCCGCCGGCTGCGTGCACGCCACGCAAACCGTGGCGGATATCCGCAAGCGGATATTCGCCCTACGTCCACCATCACCCCGCTGGATAGTAGTTGAGCCCCTGCCCCACCCCGCGCCACCCTCCTGTCACCCCTCAGGAGAACCCGCATGAGCGACTACAGCACCCTCACTCGCCACGACCAAAACGGCGTGGCCACCATCGAATTCGATCACCCGCCCATCAACCTGATGGACCGCGACGTCATCGTCGACCTGCTTAAACTGGCCAAAAGCCTGGAAGCCGACACCGCCACCCGCGTGGTGCTGTTTCGCAGCGCCAACCCGGCATTCTTCATCGCCCACTTCGACCTCGGCAGCCAACTGCACCAGCCGGCGCCGCCCTTGCCCGAAGGCCAGGCCAGCCTGTTGAGCGCGCTGTTCACCCGCTTGAGCAAACTGCCGCAAGTGACCATCGGCGAACTGCGCGGCTGCGCCCGTGGGGCCGGTAGTGAGTTTTTGCTGGCATTGGATATGCGCTTTGCCTCGCGCGAACACGCCGTGCTTGGCCAGCCGGAAGTGGCGGTGGGCTTGCTGCCCGGCGCGGGCGGCACGGTGCGGTTGGCGCAGATGGTCGGCCGCGGCCGCGCGCTGGAAATCTGCCTGGGTGGTAGCGACTTCGACGCCGAAACGGCCGAGCGCTATGGCTGGATCAACCGCGCATTGCCAGATGCAAAACTGAGCGCCCATTGCGAGGCATTGGCCCGACGCATTGCCAGCTTCCCGGCGGCGGGCATTGCCCATATCAAGGCGGTGGTCGATCAGGTGACAGCGGCGCCGGGCGCAGCACTGGTCGATGAATCGCAGCGCTTTGTCGGCGACATGAACGCCCCCGCCACCCTGGAACGGGTGCAGTGGCTGATGGACAACGGCGGGCAAACGGATGGCGAGATGGAGCGGGCGTTGGGAGCGAATCTGGCGCGCTATCCAGACGCGTTGTAAGGCGGACATTTATCGAGGCTGAAGCCTCTCCTACAAAATCTTGATCCGTGTAGGAGAGGCTTCAGCCTCGATGCGTTTTCCTCACCCTTCAAGACGCTTGAGCAAGCGTGCCTGCAATTGCTCAAGCTCGGCCGGGTCGGCCTTTTGCGTGGCGTGCACGCCCAGCCCTTGGCCGGCATAGCGCGGCACGATGTGCAGATGGATATGGAACACCGTCTGCCCGGCCGGCGCGCCGTTGAACTGGGCGATCTGCACACCAGCCGGTTCCAACTCTTCAACGATCACGCGAGTGAGTTTCTGCACCACGGCCATCACCTTGGCCAGCGCCTCGGTGTCCACTTCCAGAATATTGCGCGCTGCCGAACGTTTTGGAATGACCAGGGTGTGGCCGAGCGACTGCGGGAACACGTCGAGGAAGGCCAACACATCGTCGTCCTCGTAGAGTTTGTAGCAAGGGGCGTCGCCGCGAATGATCTGGGCAAAGATGTTCTGGCTGTCGTAGTCGCCGTGCAGGCTCATCAAGGTTCTCCATAGGAAGGGATGCGGCGCTAACGATATCCGATTTAGCGTCATTTCCGCGAAGGCAGCAGTCCGAGCATGCCGAGAGATTCTGGATCTTCGCCTTCGCAAGGATGACGGTGGTTAATTTGCAGATTTGCGAGCGCCTCGGCATACCGTCGGTTGCGCAACGTCACGCTTTGCTGAAGAATCCCGGCCCTTCGCAAACCTGGCGGTCCTACCCTGGCCCACCAGTCATGGCGGCCCTACCAATAATAAACAGCACCGCGACCCGCGCTTGTTTTACGCAAGCGACGACCTCTGTCGCCCCTCGCTGACCCCAACTCGACATACGCACGCCCCGTTCAGGCCACAAGCCTCGCGCGGGTTATTTGGCTTGGCAGAATTAAAGGAAAAATCCATGTTCAAGTATTTGTCTCTGGCGCTCGCGGCCTTGCTGTTGACCGTTAGCCCTTCGATGGCGACGGCCGAGGATGCCGGCCCTATCGTCATCAAGTTTTCCCACGTATCGGCTGAAAGCACGCCCAAGGGCCAGGGCGCCCTGCTGTTCAAAAAGCTGGTGGAAGAACGCCTGGCCGGCAAGGTAAAGGTTGAGGTGTATGCCAACTCCGCGCTGTTTGGTGACGGCGAAGAACTGGCCGCCCTGGCCGATGGCCGCGTGCAGATGCTGGCGCCATCGCTGTCCAAGTTCGACCAGTACACCAAGCGCTTGCAGGTGTTCGACCTGCCGTTCCTGTTCAGCGATCAGGCGGCCGTCGACCGTTTTCTCAAGCGTGAAAAAAGCCGCGAACTGCTGCGTTCGATGAACAGCAGCAATATCTACGGCCTGGGCTTCTGGACCAATGGCATGAAGCAGTTGTCGGCCAACAAGCCATTGCGCACCCCGGCCGATGCCAAAGGCCTGGCTTTCCGCATTCAAGCCTCCAGCGTGCTGGATGCGCAGTTCGCGGCGCTGGGTGCCACGGCGGTGAAAATGCCCTTTGCCGAGACCTACAAAGCGTTGGAAAGCGGCACCGTGCAGGGCACGGAAAACCCCTGGTCGAACTTTGTGTCGCAGAAATTCGAGAAGGTGCAGCCCTACGTGACCATCACCAACCATGGTGTACTGAGCTATATGGTGGTGACCAACAGTAAGTTCTGGACCAGCATTCCATTCCAGATTCGCACCGAGTTGGAATCGATTCTGGATGAAGTGACCCTGTCGGTTAATCAGACCGCCGAGGCCAACAACCAGCGCGACTATGATCTGCTGGTGGCGGGCGGCAAAGCCAAGATCATTACCCTGACACCCGCTGAACAGGCCGCCTGGCGCGACGCAATGCTGCCAGTGTGGAAGCAGTTCGAAGGCGAGATTGGCGCCGATGTGTTGCATGCGGCGCGGGCGGTGAATCGCAAGTAGATCGCACAAAACTTCGCCCTCACCCCCAGCCCCTCTCCCGCACGCGGTAGAGGGGAGTTAATCGGCGTTTGTCGCAACACCACCAATCAATCCCCTCTCCCCTCGGGAGAGGGTTAGGGTGAGGGGCAGGCCTTAGGCCTCCACCGCACTCCACTGCTTGTTTAAGCGCTTGTCCGACACCGCCATCTTCGTTCCCAACTGCTGTGCAAACAGCGACACCCGGTATTCCTCCAGCATCCAGCGATACAGCACTAGCTGCGGGTCGCGTTTGCCTTCCTGGACGTGTTTGTCGGCGCGGGCCTGGTACTGCGCCCACAGGCCGGCCAGTTCGCCGCTCCACACCCGATCTTTCTGCAACTGCGCGCCCAGCTTGTCGAACCGCTGTTCGATGGCTTTGAGGTAACGCGGCAGTTCTTTGAGCCACTCGGCCGGGGTTTCGCGCACAAAGCCGGGGTACACCAGGTTGCTCAACTGCGCCTTGATGTCGTTAAGCGCCACGGCCTGGGCCAGATCGATCTTGCCTTTGAAACGCTTTTGCAGCGCGTGCCAGAGTTTGAGAATTTCCAGGGTCAGGCGCGCCAGGCGCTCGGCGTGTTCGGTCCAGGCACCGCGTTTTTTCTCGGCCAGCGCCAGCAGGCCAACACCATCGCGGGGCAACGGCGCTTCGCCTTCAAGAATGCAGCTGTCGAGGCTGGCCAGCAAAATGTCTTCCACCAGCGCTTCCACGCGGCCGAGGTCACGGTGCAGCAGACCAAGCTCGGTCAGGCCGGGCAACTTGCCACGCAGAAACTTGGCCGGCTCGTTGAGCTGTTGCAGCAGCAAACGCTGCAGGGCACGACGGTGCTGGAACTCGGCTTCGGCAGCGGTGGCAAAGCGACCTTCCTTGACGGTGCCGCCCTCTTCCACCAACGCCGGGTACACGGTCATCGACAGCCCGGCGATATTTTGCTGGGTGGTTTGCGCCACCGGGGCAAACACCTTGGCCTCCACCGGTTTTTGTTGCTTGTCGGTTTTCACCATGGCCAGCGCCGCCTGGCTGGCTTCGGCAAAGCGCGCGGTCTGCTCGGCCAGGTCGCGCCCTTCGCCGAGCAACTTGCCTTCGGCGTCGACCACTTCCAGGTTCATTTTCAGGTGGTTTTCCACCTGCTGCTCGGCTTGCACCCAGGCTTCTTCGGACACCCGTACGCCGGTCATGCGTTGCAGCTCGCTACCGAGCGCCTGCACCAGCGAACCCTGGCCGAAAGAGATACGCGCCAGGGCGGCTTTGACAAAGTCCGGCACAGGCACAAAGTTCTTGCGCAGCGCCTTGGGCAGCTCGCGAACCAGTGCGATGCATTTGGCCTCCAGCAACCCCGGCACCAGCCATTGCAGACGCTCAGCGGGAATCTGCGGCAGCAACGGCGCCGGCACCCGCAGGGTCACGCCGTCGCGCGGGTGGTTGGGCTCGAAGTGATACGTCAGCGGCAGGCGCAGGTCACCCAATTGCAGCTGGTCGGGGTACTGCGCTTTGGTCACTTCCGTGGCGTCACGGGCAAGGATGTCTTCCTCGCGCATGATCAGCAGCTGCGGGTTTTTCGCACTCTCGGTTTTGTACCAGCTGTCGAAGGTGGCGGTCTGGTAGATATCGGCCGGCAGGCGGGCGTCGTAAAAGGCAAACAGGGTTTCTTCGTCGGCAAGAATGTCGCGGCGCCGGGCCTTGGCTTCCAGTTCGTCGAACAGCTCCAGCAGCTCCTGGTTGGCGGCCAGGCACTTGGCCCGCGACTGGATTTCGCCGCGTACCAGGCCTTCGCGAATAAACAACTCGCGCGCGACCACAGGCTCGATGGGGCCAAAATGCACGGGGCGGCGGCCGACCACGATCATGCCGTAGAGGGTGATCTGCTCAAACGCCACCACCTGCCCACGGCGTTTTTCCCAGTGCGGCTCGAAGTGGTTTTTCTTGATCAGGTGACCGGCCAGCGGCTCAATCCAGTCTGGCTCGATCTTGGCCACCTGGCGGGCAAACAGCTTGGTGGTCTCCATCAGCTCGGCGGCCATCACCCACTGCGGTTTCTTGCGGCCGATGACGCTGGAGGGGTGAATCCAGAAACGCCGCTGACGGGCACCCAGGTAGTCGCCATCTTCGGTCTTCTGGCCGATCTGGCTTAGCAGGCCGCAGAGGATGGCTTTGTGTACGGCGGCGTAGTCTTTGGCGCGTTGGGCGGCCTCGAGGGATTCGACGCTTTTTGCCGTTTGCGCGTTTGGCTTTTCGTTGGAGCGAGCTTGCTCGCGAACGGTTTTATCGCCGCCCGCCTTGGAATCGCTTTCGCCAGCAAGCTGGCTTCTACGAGCGGCGTCTGGCGCGAGTTTGAGTTCGCGGGTTATCAGCACCAACTGGCGGTGGGCATCGCGCCATTCGCGCAGGCGCAGGTAATTGAGGAAGTTTTTCCGGCACCAGTTGCGCAGCGGGTTGGAGCCCAGCTCCTGGCGTTTTTCTTCAAAACCGCGCCACAGGTTGATCAGCGCGGCAAAGTCCGAATCCACATCTTTCCATTGCGCATGGGCCTGGTCGGCTGCTTGCTGGCGGTCCATGGGCCGCTCGCGCGGGTCTTGCACCGAGAGCGCACTGGCGACAATCAGAATCTCGTCCAGGCTGCCAAGCTTGGCCGCCTCCAACACCATACGCCCCAGCCGTGGGTCGATGGGCAGGCGCGCCAGTTGCCGGCCAATCGGCGTCAGCTGGCTTTCGCGGTTAACCGCCGAGAGTTCTTGCAGCAGGTTGAAGCCGTCGCTGATGGCTTTGCCATCCGGTGGCTCGATAAAGGGAAAGGCATCGATCTCGCCGAGGCGCAAATGCAGCATCTGCAGAATCACAGCGGCGAGGTTGGTGCGCAGAATTTCCGGGTCGGTAAAGGCTGGCCGGGCCAGGAAATCTTCCTCGCTGTACAGACGCACGCAGATGCCCGGCTCCACTCGCCCGCAACGACCTTTACGCTGGTTGGCGCTGGCCTGGGACACCGCCTCGATAGGCAAACGCTGCACCTTGGCGCGGTAGCTGTAGCGGCTGATGCGCGCGGTGCCGCTGTCGATCACATACCGAATGCCCGGCACCGTCAGCGAGGTTTCCGCCACGTTGGTGGCCAACACGATCTTGCGCCCGGCCATGGGCGCGAAAATCTTCTGCTGCTCGCTGGGCGTCAGGCGTGCATACAACGGCAGCACTTCGGTAAAGCGCAGGTTGGCTTTGCGCAGCAGCTCGGCGCAGTCGCGAATCTCGCGCTCGCCTGGCAAAAACACCAGCACATCGCCGGGCCGTTTGCCTTCGCTGCGCTCGAACGCTTCGATTTCATCCAGCGCGGCGAGAATGCCCTGGTCGACACTCAGGTCATCCACCAGGCTTTCGCCCTCCTCGTCCACTTCCGAAACCAACGGCCGGTACCAGGTTTCCACCGGGAAGGTGCGCCCGGAGACTTCCACAATCGGCGCGTTATCGAAGTGTTTGGAAAACCGTTCAAGGTCAATGGTGGCCGAGGTAATGATCACCTTCAGGTCGGGCCGGCGCGGCAGCAGGGTTTTCAGGTAGCCGAGCAGAAAGTCGATATTCAGGCTGCGCTCGTGGGCTTCGTCGACGATCAGCGTGTCGTACTTTTCCAGGTAGCGGTCGTGCTGTGTTTCGGCCAGCAGAATGCCGTCGGTCATCAGTTTGATCAGTGAGCTGTCTTTGCTCTGGTCTTCAAAGCGCACCTGATAACCCACCAGCTCGCCCAACGGCGTGCCGATTTCTTCCGCTACGCGCGTTGCCACGCTGCGCGCCGCCAAGCGCCGTGGCTGGGTGTGGCCGATCAGGCCATGCAAGCCGCGGCCAATTTCCAGGCAGATTTTTGGCAACTGGGTGGTTTTGCCCGAGCCGGTTTCACCGGCGATGATCAGCACCTGATGCTTGGCCAGCGCCGCCTTGATTTCATCGCGTTTGGCAGCAATTGGCAGGCTGTCGTCGTAGCGCATCACCGGCACGCTAAGGCGCCGCGCCTCGACCTTGGCGCAGCTCTGCGCAAAGCGCTCCAGCCACTGCGCCAGCTTGGCCTCGTCGGCATGACCCGGCTTTTTCAGCTCATGCAACTGGCGGCGCAGGCGATGGCGGTCAGCGACCAGGGCCTGGTCGAGGTTTTTCAGCAGGGCGTCGAAGGAAGGCGTGGCGTCGGTCATCAGCGGGCTTAGCACAATCAGAAAGGCGGGCGCGGATTGTCGCAGATTTTCGCCACACAAGGCTTCGGCGATACCACGCTGCGCGCTTCACCGTCAGGCGCTCGGCCAAGAGCCGTGCTCAAGGGGGCCCGGCGCCATACACGGGCACTGTCACATCAATCGCAGGCCCCTAAGCAAAACCGGGCAGTACGAGTGCAAACACATCCGGGCTACAGCTGCTTAAGGCAACTCGCCTGCAAGGGACGGTTGCCCGTAGAATCGACCATCGCCCAGAGGATGGGTTTAAACCAGGGAACACAGGGATGCGTTTGCCTCACTTGCTCGCCGGCACCGCCGTGCTGCTCGGTTTCAGTATCAATAGCCACGCCGACGTATTTCTCTGCGCAGCAGAAAACGGGGTGGTATCGGCGCAGCGCCAAGCGTGCCCTGGCAAGCCCGCTGAGCCTGATCGCCGCGCCGCTTACGCTGCGCTGAGCGAGGAACAACTGGGGTGGTACAACGCCCAGATCGACTGCATCGACCGCAGTTTTTTCGACGGCGGTCACACCACCGGCAATGTCGAGCGCACCCGCCTGATCAACCGACGCCTGGCGAGCAAAAACCTGCCGCCCTACAGCGAAGAACAGTTCGATGCCGTCATCGAGCAGCGCAGCGGCGAACGTCCCTTCGATGTCGAAGCCTACAGCGCCTGCGATCAAGAACTGGCGGATAACCCCGAACCCAACACGGGCAGCAGCGTCACCCTGCTTACCCGCCTGCCGCTGCCCACCTTACATACGCCGCAGAACAAAAACGCCACCTGGCTGAATTGGGCCTACACCCGCCAGAGCAACGCGCTGTACCTGCGCACCAGCGATGGCCAGACCGGCTTCTTCAGCAGCGGACGGGGCTTTTTGCATGCGGTAGACCTGGAAACGGGCAACGCCCTGTGGCGCTACGCCGGGGAAAACAGCGTGGTGAACGTGGCGATCGGGCCCGAGCGCATTTACACCCTGACCTCCGAGCAGCAGAGCATCCGCGCCCACGACCGCACCACCGGCAAGATAGCTGCCCAGCACGACCAGGAAACCGTGGCTGCAGACCTGCAAGTAGCGAGCGATGTTCTGGTGTACATCGACGACAACGGTGCCTACCTGGTCGCCCTCGACGGCGAGAGCCTGGCCGAGCGCTGGCGCACGCCGCTAACCAGCTATGACACCGGCTCACTGCGCGTGCTGGATAACACCTTGTTATTGCTCGACGACGAATACGTGCTGCACGCCTATAACGCCGAAAGCGGCAAGCAGCGCTGGCAGCAAGCGCTGGGCGAGAGCGGCGAACTGAACGTGGGCAAGCAGATTCTTTATCTGGACCGCCTGGCCACCACCCTGCAACGACTCGACGTGCTGACCGGAACAATCACCCACAGCTACCACTTTGGCGAGGAAGACAACCCCAGCGTCGATGCCAACACCGGGCGGCTTTACAAAAACCTCGACGGCGGCGCCAGGTTGCAAGCCGTCGATCCACAAAGCGGCAAAACACTGTGGACCTACACCCTGCCCGACGACTTTGCCATGAGCGATATGCACGTCAACGGCGCCACGCTGGTGGCGTTCAATGGCGAGCACACGGCGGTGCTGATCCTCGACAGCAACACCGGCAAAGTAAGCGACACCCTGCATGTACCGGGCCTGACCTTCAGCGAATACCGCACAGAGCCAGGCGTGATGCTGGTGGGCGACAGTGCGTTGCTGGTGTTGCCGTAATGCACCGAGCCTAACGTCACGATGCGCTTGTGTAGGAGCTAGCTTGCTAGCGAACCCAGCAACCCCGGCTCCTGAATTTCGTTTCCACGGTTCGCCAGCAAGCTGGCTCCTACAACTGCGGCTGTTGCTGCGTCACGCAGTGAATTCCCCCGCCCCCTGCTGCCACGGCATCGATATTGAGCTGCACCACCTTGCGCCCGGGATAGAGTTTTTCCAGCAACGCCTTGGCCGTGGCATCGGCTGCCGCATCGCCGAAGTGCGGGGCGATGATGCCGCCGTTGACCGGAAAGTAGTTGATATAGCCCGGCGCAAAGTCGGGGTTGTTGCGGGTGAATTTGTTGCTGCGCAGGGTGCGCGGCGGCGACATCGTGTGAATCTGCAGACGTTTGCCGTCGGCGTCGGTGGCCGTTTTCAGAATCTCCAGGTGAGTACGGGTGACCGCGTAATCGTAGGACGCCGGGTCGTTATCGAGGTTGGCATTTACCGATGCCGGGCATGATTTGCTCAGCACTACGCAGCCTTTGCTGCGCCTCGACCGAATTCGACACCAAAAAAAAGCCACCCGAAGGTGGCGTTTTCATGTGGCCAGAATTTACTTCTTGCCGAGCTTCTTCAGCTCTTCATCACGCAACTCACGACGCAGAATCTTGCCCACGTTGGTGGTCGGCAATACGTCGCGGAATTCCACGGCCTTGGGCACCTTGTAGCCGGTGACGTTGGCGCGCATGTGTTCCATGACTTGTTCTTTGGTCACGCTGGCGCCCGGTTTCACGACCACGAAAATCTTGATCGCTTCGCCTGATTTCTCATCCGGCACACCAATGGCCGCGCACTGCATCACGCCTGGCAGGGTGGCGAGCACGTCTTCCAGTTCGTTGGGGTACACGTTGAAGCCAGACACCAGAATCATGTCTTTCTTGCGATCGACGATACGCAGGTAGCCGTCTTCCTGAATCAGGCCGATGTCGCCGGTCTTCAACCAGCCGTCGCTGTCGAGGATTTCGTCGGTGGCATCCTGGCGCTGCCAGTAGCCTTTCATCACTTGCGGGCCTTTGACGCACAGCTCGCCCACGGCGCCGATTTCCAGCTCCTTGCCTTCGTCGTCGATGACTTTGCACAAGGTCGATGGCAACGGAATACCGATGGTACCCAGCTGGATGGCGTTGAACGGGTTCACTGTGGCCACCGGGCTGGTTTCGGTCATGCCGAAACCTTCGCAGATGGCGCAGCCGGTCACTTCTTTCCAACGCTCGGCCGAGGCCTGTTGCAGCGCCATGCCGCCGGAAACGGTGAGTTTCAGTGAGGAGAAGTCCAGGCGGCGGAAGCCCTCGTTGTGGCACAGGGCAACGAACAAGGTATTCAGGCCGACAAAGCCGGTGAACTTGAACTTGGACAGGTCTTTGACCATGGTCGGCAGGTCGCGCGGGTTGGTAACCAGCACGTTGTGGCCGCCCAGCAGCATCATCGCCATGCAGTGAAAGGTGAAGGCATAGATGTGGTAAAGCGGCAGCGGCGCAATGACGATCTCGCAACCTTCATTGAGGTTGGCGCCCATCAGTTGCTTGACCTGCAGCATGTTGGCGATCAGGTTGCGATGGGTAAGCATCGCGCCCTTGGCCACGCCGGTGGTGCCGCCGGTGTATTGCAGCACGGCGATGTCGCTGCTTTGCGGGCTGGCTTCTTTCACCGCCTGGCCTCGGCCTTTGGCCAGCGCATCGTTGAGTTTGACGGCCTGCGGCAGGTTGTAGGCCGGCACCATCTTCTTCACGTACTTGACCACGCTGTTGACCAGCAGGCGCTTGAGCGGTGGCAGCATGTCGCCGACTTCGGTGACGATTACGTGCTTGACGCCGGTTTTGGGCAGCACGGCTTCGGCCAGGTGCGCCATGTTCGCCAGGCAGATAAGGGCCTTGGCGCCGGAGTCGTTGAATTGGTGTTCCATTTCCCGTGCGGTGTACAGCGGGTTGGTGTTGACCACCACCAGGCCTGCGCGAATCGCGCCGAAGACCACCACCGGGTATTGGAGAACGTTCGGCAGCTGCACGGCAATGCGGTCGCCCGGCTGCAGATCGGTGTGTTGTTGCAGGTAAGCGGCAAAAGCACCCGACAACGCGTACATCTCACCATAGGTAAGCGACGTGCCCATGTTGCTGAAGGCCAGCTTGTTGGCGAAGCGTTCGCAAGACTGTTTCAATACCGTTTGAATATTCGGGTACTGATCGGGGTTGATTTCGGCAGCAACCCCAACAGGGTACTTATCCTTCCAGAAGTTTTCGATCATGGAAGCCCACTCCTAAGCAACAGCTAATCTTCACCGCGCGATGACGGATGTTTTTTGTGATTTTCGTGCTTTTTGACCGTGCTGTCAGGCCAAAAAGCGCGCCGAGATTAGCAGCTTTGAAGTGGGGCGACCAGCACCAAACATGGCCTCACCGGTCAAAAAAATGACCGACAGCCAGGCTGCCGGTCACGTTTTGAACAAAACCTGATTAAAGCCGCTCGGCGGCCTTAACTCAAGGTTTTCAGGCGATGTCGCGCAGTTCGCGCCGCAAAATTTTGCCGACCGGAGTCATGGGCAGCGAATCCTTGAACACGATGTGCTTGGGCACTTTGTAGCCGGTGAAGTTTTCCTTGCAGTAGGCCCTGAGCTCTTCGGCAGTCAAACCGCCCTCGCGCGCCACCACAAACAGCTTCACCGCTTCGCCAGACTTCTCGTCCGGCACGCCGATGGCCGCACAGCTCGCCACTTTCGGGTGAGCCATTACCACGTCTTCGATTTCGTTCGGGTACACGTTGAAGCCGGAGACGATGATCAGGTCTTTCTTGCGGTCGACGATACGGGTAAAGCCGTCCGGGTCGATGACCGCGATATCACCGGTTTTCAGCCAGCCTTCGGCATCCAGTACTTCGGCGGTGGCTTCCGGGCGCTGCCAGTAGCCTTTCATCACTTGCGGGCCCTTGATCAACAGCTCGCCGCGCTCGCCCAATGGCAGCTCGACGCCATTGTCATCGACCACCTTGAACGCGGTGCCCGGTACCGGAATACCCACGGTGCCCAGGCGCGCTTTGTCGCCGTAGGGGTTGGTGCTGGCCACCGGCGAGGTTTCGGTCAGGCCGTAGCCTTCCACCACGGTGCAACCGGTAACCGCCTTCCAGCGCTCGGCAGTGGCTTTGACCAGCGCCGTGCCACCGGAGTTGGTGACCTTGAGGTTGGAGAAGTCGACGTCCTTGAATTCGGGGTGTTCCATCAGCGCCACGAACAGCGTGTTGAGCCCCAGCAGCGCGGAGAAGCGCCACTTTTTCAGCTCTTTAACGAAGGCACCGATGTCGCGCGGGTTGCTGATCAGCACGTTGTGGTTGCCGTTGACCATCATCGACATGCAGTTCGCGGTGAAGGCATAGATGTGGTACAGCGGCAGCGGCGCAATCATCACTTCCTGGCCGGGCTGCATCAGCGGCCGACCATCCGGGCCGTGCTGCGCCAGGCAGGCATCGACCTGCTGCATATTGGCCACCAGGTTGCCGTGGGTGAGCATGGCGCCCTTGGCCACACCGGTGGTGCCGCCGGTGTATTGCAGTACAGCGATATCGTCGAGGCCGACTTTCACCGGTTTCAGCGGCTGGCCACGGCCTTGCTTGAGTACGTCTTTGAAGCCGATCGCTTGCGGCAGGTTGTACTCGGGCACGACTTTCTTGACGTGTTTGACGACGGCGTTGATCAGCCAGCCTTTGAGGGCCGGTTGCAGGTCGCCCATCTTGGCTTCGATGAGGTATTCGATTTCGGTGTCGGGCAGCACTTCCTGCACCAGCTTGCCGAATACGTTCAGGTACACCAGCGCACGCACGCCGGCATCCTTGAACTGGTGACGCATTTCCCGCGCGGTGTACAACGGGTTGGTATTGACCACCACAAGGCCGGCGCGCATAGCGCCGAAGACGGCGATTGGGTAGTGCAGTACGTTGGGCAGCTGCACGGCGATACGGTCGCCGGGCTTCAAGTCGGTGTGCTTTTGCAGGTAGCCGGCGAACGCGGCGGAAAGGCGGTCAAGCTCGGCGTACGTCAGGGTGACGCCCATGTTGGAGAACGCCGGACGGTCGGCGTACTTCTTACAGGAGCGCTCAAACACCTCAATGACTGACTTATAGGCGGCCAGGTCAATCTCGTTATGGACGCCGGCCGGGCGTTTGTCGCTCCAGAAATCAGGTTGCATTATTTTTATCCTCGTTACCTGAGAGTGTCTGGCCCGCGCATTCGGGGCTGACGGGAACTTAGCAGCTCTGGCACACAGCGCAAATACCAAAGGCAGCGTCATTTATTACGTGAATCTTGCTCAACTCGCAGCAGCAGACTAAAAGTCGCCGGGCTGGGACAACGCCCGATGCTGGCTCTACAATGCCGAACCTGCTGTAGGCGGTCTGTTGTCAATTTGTCACCGCAGCAAACAGGATTCGGGAAACCTGGCGCAGTAGTTTCCCTAGAGCAGAACAAGGAACGAGGACTGCCATGCTTTACGATGATTTCTGGCTGACGGCGAGCGACGCTGCGCCGCTTTACGTCAATCGCTGGTACGCCGAGCAAGCGCCCAAAGCGGTGGTGATGGTGTCCCACGGCATGGCCGAACATGGCGGGCGCTATGCCCGTCTGGGCCAAGCACTGGTGGCAGCCGGTTACGAACTCTACGCCCATGACCAGCGCGGCCACGGCAAAACCGCGCAACGCGGCGTGCTGGGCATGTACGCCGAAAACAAAGGCTGGCAGCGGGTGGTCGATGACCTGGCCAACCTCAATCACCATATCCGTCAGCAGCATCCCAACGTGCCGATCTTTCTGCTCGGCCACAGCATGGGCAGCTATATCGGCCAGGCGTATCTGATGCACCACAGCTGCAGCTTGCAGGGTGCGATTCTGTCGGGCTCCAACTACCAGCCGGTGGGCCTGTACAAAGCTGCTGCAAGCATTGCCCGCTTCGAGCGCTGGCGCCAGGGGGCCACCGGCCGTAGCGCGTTACTGGATTTCCTGTCGTTCGGCTCGTTCAACAAAGCCTTTAAACCGACGCGCACAAAATTCGATTGGCTCAGCCGCGACCCGCAGGAAGTGGACAAGTACGTCAACGACCCGCTGTGTGGTTTCCGCTGCACCAACCAACTGTGGATCGACTTGCTCGAAGGCCTGCAGCAGATCACCCCGGTCAACCAGCTCAAGCAGATCGACGCCGACCTGCCGCTGCTGGTGATTGGCGGCAGCCGTGACCCGGTGAGCGACGGCAAGCGTCTTGAAGACCTGACCGCCGCCCTGCGCGAAGCCGGCCACAGGAACACCCTGTTGAAAATTTACCCGGACGCCCGCCACGAGTTGCTCAACGAGACCAACCGCGACGAGGTGACAACCGACCTGCTCGGCTGGCTGGACAACGCCTTGAGCCACAGCCGCCGTAGCCACCCCGAAACCCAGGAGCCCGCATGAGACAACTGACCAACACCCCGTACGAAGCCCTCGAAGTCGGCCAGACCGCCAGCTACAGCAAAACCGTGGAAGAGCGCGACATCCAGCTGTTTGCCGAGGTTTCCGGTGACCACAACCCGGTGCACCTGGACGCCGAATACGCGGCCGGCACCATGTTCAAAGAGCGCATCGCCCACGGCATGTTCAGCGGTGCGCTGATCAGCGCGGCCGTAGCCTGCGAGCTGCCTGGACCAGGCACCATCTACCTGGGCCAGACCATGCGTTTCACCCTGCCGGTAAAACTGGGTGACACCCTGACCGTGCGTTTGGAAATTCTGGAAAAACTGCCGAAGTTTCGCGTGCGGGTGGCCACTCGCGTGTTCAACCAGCGTGATGAGTTGGTAGTGGATGGTGAAGCGGAAATTCTGGCGCCGCGTTCGCAGCAGACTGTGACCCTTACCGAGTTGCCGGCCATCAGCATCGGGTAAGCGACTGCTCCGACATTCTGGGTCCCGGCCTGCGCCGGGACGACGGTGCCCTCCCAAACACCACCGTCATCCCGGCGCAGGCCGGGATCCAGAATTGCGGCAATAAAGCTCGCCTGGGCGGCTCTATCCACCCTACGGTTTCTCGTTCGCCTCCCCTTCCTCACTCACCCGCACACTCGCCGTCATGCCCGCACTCAACTGGATATCCGCCGGCAATGGGTCGAGCTTGATTCGCACGGGAATCCGTTGCGCCAGACGCACCCAGTTAAACGTCGGCTCCACATTGGCCAGTAGCTGCGCATCCGGAATCGCGTTGCGGTCGGTAATGCCGCGACTGACGCTTTCAATATGGCCCGTCAGCGCCTGCCCTTCGCTCATCAACCACACCTTGACCGGTGCGCCGATGCGAATACGCGGCAGCTTGGTTTCTTCGAAATAGGCCTGCACGTAGAACGACTGCTCATCCACCAGTGCCATCACTGGCTGCCCGGCCGTAACGTAGTTGCCCTGGGCCAGGCGCAGGTTGGTGATTTGCCCGGTACGCGGCGCGCGCACTTGGCTGCGAGCCAGGTTGAGTTCGGCCAGCGCCACATCGGCCAGGGCTTCCTTGAGCGAGCCACGGGCGATGTCGGCGGTGATCTGCGCATTTTCCTTGAGTTCGGCACTGATGGCCTGGGGGCCCAGGCTGGCGCGGCGCTGGGCTTCATGGTCGCGCAAACGCAACTGCTGCTGACGGGTGTTGGCAACGGCCTGGGCTTTATCCAGAGCGGCCTGATAGCGCTGACGGTCGAGGCTGAGCAACAGGTCGCCGGCCTTCACTTCCTGGTTGTCGTGCACCTTGAGGTCGACAACCCAGCCGGACAGGTCCGGAGCAATCACCACCACATCGGCGCGAATGCGCGCATCACGGGTCCAGGGCGACAGCATGTAATAGCGCCACAAGTCATAGCCGGCCCAGATGGCCACCGCCACCAGACACAGGGTAATCACCACCCGCAGGGTTGAACGCATACGCCCTTCTCCTTACCAACGACTGGTTACGGCAACCACGGCCGCCAGTACACACACAAACAAGGCGGTGTCGAACAACGCCTCATGCCAGATCCAGCGCGCTACGCCCACGCGCTGCAAGCCCAGGCGCAACAGCCCGGTGCACAGCAACGCCAGCAGCACGTACAGCAAAAACGGGCTGAGCAATACACCACCCAGTGCCCACTCACGCAACGCCATGGTCGGCCTCCTTTATCGGCGCAGCTTCTAACGCCGCAGCTTGCTGCGGGGTGTAGGGGTTCAGTTCCGACTGTTCGCACCACAGCCGCCAACTGAACTGCAGTTGCAGCAGCGCGGCCTGGGCCAGGCGACGGTCGATGCTGCTGCCAGACTCGCGCAAGGCGCTGAGCAGATCGGCCACCGGTTTATCCAGTGCCGACACCGAATGGCCTTGCGGGCCTTCCAGCAGAACAGGTTCGAGGGCGCGCATAAAACGCGCCTCGGCATCGTGCAAGTCCGGGGAATCGGACACTTCCAGGCAACGGCGCAGATGCAGCAGCTCATCGCCCAGGTCCAGGCCACTGATGCCATCGTCCCAGCGGCTGCGCGCGTGCGTCGGCAACACCGGGTAGTGGCGGGCCAGTTGCAACAGGCGATCGGCCATACGGCCACCAAACCAGTTTTCGGCGCCGGCCAATGGCCGCTGCGGCAGGCGGCTCAAGTCCACGAGCATGGCGTGCAACAGGCGCTGGGCGTGCCAGACCGGGTTACGCAGGTCGATCACGCGGAAAATCTGCACGGCAAAGCCCACGCCGAGCACGATCGCCACGGCCTGGTTAAGGAAGGACGCCACGTCAAAGCGCATCAGATTCTGCGGCGCGCAGAGCACGATAAATTGCAAGGCAAAGGAGGTGCAGGTGCCGGCAATGGCCGGTTTGGTCATGCCCAGCGCAGCAAAGAACAGCGGCACGCCCAAGGCCAGGCACAGCAAGGGAAAACCGCTGAGTTGCGGCAACAGCAGTTGCCCGACCACGAAGGCGACGGGCAAGGAATAGATAACGCCGCGCAGAAAGCCAAGGCCGATCTGCGCGGCGTTTTCGCGGTTGGCGAACAGGCTGCAGAGCACGGCGGTCATGGTCAGGCCGCCGGCAGCGGAGGTCCAGCCGGTGGCCAGCCAGAAGGTGGCAATCAGCAAAAACGCCAAGCCACTGCGAAAGCCATACAGCGAGGCCATTTGGATATCGCGGTGCCAGGACATGGCCCGCGGCGCATCCACCGGGGCTACGCCCTGCTCCACCGCATTCAAGGTCTGCTGCGCGGCCAGCACCTGGCGCACGAGCAACGCCAGACGGCCCAGGCAATATTGCTGCACGGTAGGCAAGGCGGAGTCATCGATGGCCGCGAGCAGACGGTCGCGCAAGGCCAACAAGGTGCTTTGCTGGGGGTCATCCAGCGCCTGTTGAACCTCAGCTAACCACGGCTGCACCTGCTGCGCTTCCGCCGGCGACAATTGCCGCCATTGGCGGGCCACACCGCGGGCGAGGCGCAACTGGCTGAGCAGATCACGGCTCAACACCCGCAACGCCACGGCCCGCTGCCGCCCGCGACTGCCTTCAAACCAGGCGTGCTCGCGCTGGGCATCCACCGCCACAATGCGCCCCAGCGCGCCAAGCAAACCTTGACGTTCCTGGCGCTCACCGCTCAATGCTGCCTTGGACGCCTGAATGCCGGCCGCCCATGCATCGCGCGCCTGCTTGGCCAGCAACTGCTCCACCCGCTGCGGCCAGAGCAAGGCGCTGATCACGGTGGCACAGGCAATGCCCAGGGAAATTTCAGTGCAGCGCGACACGGCCTGATCGAACACATTCAGGGGGTTGCTGATAGAGGGCAGCGCAATGATTACCACCGTGTAGCCGGCCAGCACAAAGGCATACGACCAGGCGCTGCGCAGCAAGGTGGAAGCGGCGGTGCAGATGCCCAGCCAGGTGGCCAATACCAGCAAAAACAACCACGGCGTCTGGGCAAAAAACGCCATCACCACCACCGACATCACCGTACCGACCAAGGTGCCACACAGTCGCGCCAGGCCCTTCTGCACCACCATGCCTGACAGCGGCTGAGCGACGATCACCGCCGTCATAAAGGCCCACTGCGGCTGCTCCAGCCCGAAACGCATCGCGCACCACAACGCCAGGCCTGCGCCAATGAGGGTTTTGATCGCAAATTTAACGGCGGGCAGATCAGGCGCAAAGAACGCCTGCAACGGAGTGCGCACGGCAGCAACCTGTCAGGGAACACCCATGCACGATAGCTGTTGTGCGGGAGAAAGGGGATGCAGCGCCAGCAACAAATTATGGGCCCGACATAGGTCGCGCTTATCTGTAGCAGCGGCTTCAGCCGCGATCGGCCGGCCCTGGAAACCAACGTTACCGATCACTCCAGAAATTCAAACGCCTCGCGACTGAAGTCGCTCCCACAAAAATCACAGACAAAAAAAATGGGCAACCGAAGTTGCCCAAAAGCCTTGCGTGCCCGTGAAACCGTAGAAACGTCCTTACTGCGCTTTGTGCTTGCGGATGTCGCTACGGATAAACCAACCAATACCTGCGAAGAACGCGAACATGAGGCCCACTGTTGCCAGACCTGCGAATACTGCAACGTCGAAAAACATAGGAACCTCCTGATGTGTCCCTGAAAACAATGGACACAGGATAGGCACCTGGTTTGGCGCGAGAGTTGATCTGCGTCAACGGCAAATAAGGTGAAGGGTTGGGCGAGGGAAATACTTGGTTGCCGATGGGAGATAGCGGCAACGCGCGGGGCTTTTTCAGGGCTTTTTCGGTTTGTTCTTGGGCTTTTTCTTTTTGGCTTTGCCCAGCGGCATGGCCTGCTCGAAGGCGTCGCGCACTTCTTTCAGGCGTTTTTCCTTGAGGTCGTGAGCGCGTTTGTCGCGCTCGGCGGCGAAGTCGATCAGCTTGCTGTCATTGCTCATGGCTGGGACCGGATAAGACGAAAGGTGAGGTTAAGCCGTGGCGCACAGGGTTTGCGCGTTTTGGCCACCTGATGCTGCCAATAATGCTGCGTCTGCCCGGCCATGACCAGTAGCGAACCGTGTTCCAGCTCCAGCGAGTGCTCAATGCGGGTACTGCCGACCCGGCGCAGATCAAAGCGCCGCGTGCCGCCCAGGTTCAGCGACACTACGGTGGGATTGGCCCCCAACACGGCCTCGGCATCGCTATGCCAGCCCATCGAGTCCTGGCCGTCGCGGTAATGGTTGATCAGCAACCCATTGAAGCGTTCCCCCACCTCCACTTGCACCCACTCGCGAATCTCGGCCAAGAGCGGCGTCCAGGGCAGCGGCTGGTGGGTCATGCCGGAATAGCGGTAGCTGGCGTCGTCGTCGCCATACCAAGCCAGCAAGCGCGGCACGGGAAAATGCTGGCCATGGATAAACACCTGCGGCTGCTCCCACGGCGTGCGGGCCAGGAGTTCGGCAAGCCAATGGTCTGCCGTGCGCGCATCAACCCAGTGCGGGGTGTAGCGCAGGTCGGCATGGGGAAGGGCAATCGGGGCTGTATCGAAAAGGTCCAAACCACTCGCTCTACACTTCTACGTCAACCCACAAACCTTGGCGTGGCAACTGCTCGATCAGCTCCTGATCCTCCTCCGCCACTTCGCCTTCGGCCAACTCCGCCGCGCTATAGCCACGCCGCTGCCGCCGCCGGCGCTGCTCTTCCCAGAGCAATTCCTCGGCCTCTTGCTCGTTGCGCTTGTCCAGGGCGACATCGTTTTCTTGCGGTGCACTTTCCACGGGCGCAACAACCGGCAGCGCAGGCACTGGCTTGATCAGGTCTTGCTGGGTTGGCACCGTGACCAGGTGCGGCGCAATGGGGGGAAGCATCAGCAGCTATCCTTCAAGACGACCTAGGGAACGCGGGTAATTAAAACTACCCTTGATCAGGCTGTCGGCCGGTAAATCGACGACTTTAGCCGCGCATCGCTACACTTTTAGCATATACATAGGGTGTTTGGCCTTTTTTGACGCCCTGGTTGGCATGCAAGGCAATGGGCCAGTAAGCAATTGATGTTCATCGCCTTTGGCCAGGGCCGCCGGGTTCCGTTACCATAGCCGGCTTTTTCAACGCGGGAGACAGGCATGGCGCAGCAGTATGAACCGGGGCAACGCTGGATTAGTGACAGCGAAGCGGAGTTGGGCTTGGGTACGGTGCTGGTACAGGACGGCCGCATGCTCACCATGCTCTACCCGGCCACTGGTGAAACCCGCCAATACGCCACCCGCAACGCACCGCTGACCCGCGTGCGTTTCTCGCCTGGCGATGAAATCACTCACTTCGAAGGCTGGAAGCTGACCGTTCAGGAAGTCGACGATATCGACGGTCTGCTGGTCTATCACGGCCTCAACGCGCAGCACCAGCCCGTCACGCTGCCGGAAACCCAGCTGTCCAACTTTATTCAATTCCGTCTGGCCAGCGACCGCCTGTTCGCCGGCCAGATCGACCCGCTCGCCTGGTTCGCCCTGCGCTACCACACGCTGGAACACACCAGCCGCCAGCTGCAATCCTCGCTCTGGGGTCTGGGCGGCGTGCGTGCACAGCCCATTGCGCACCAGTTGCACATTGCCCGCGAAGTGGCCGACCGCATCGCCCCGCGCGTATTGCTGGCCGATGAAGTGGGCCTGGGTAAAACCATCGAAGCCGGCCTGGTTATCCACCGTCAGTTGCTGTCCGGCCGCGCCAGCCGCGTGCTGATTCTGGTGCCGGAAAACCTCCAGCACCAATGGCTGGTGGAAATGCGCCGGCGCTTCAACCTGGAGGTGGCGCTGTTCGACGCCGAACGCTTTATTGAAAGCGACGCCAGTAACCCGTTCGAAGACTGCCAGCTCGCCCTCGTGGCCCTGGAATGGCTGTGCGAAGACGACAAAGCGCAAGACGCCCTGTTCGCCGCCGGCTGGGACCTGTTGGTGGTCGACGAAGCCCACCACCTGGTCTGGCACCCGGAACAGGCCAGCCCGCAATACCAGTTGGTTGAGCAACTCGCCGAAGTCATCCCGGGCGTGCTGCTGCTGACCGCCACCCCGGAACAGCTCGGCCAGGACAGCCACTTTGCCCGCCTGCGCCTGCTCGACCCGGCACGCTTCCACGACCTGGAAGCCTTCCGCGCCGAAAGCGCCAACTACAAGCCGGTGGCCGAAGCGGTGCAAGAATTGCTCGACCAGGGCCGCCTGTCCCCTGCCGCGCATAAAACCATTCAGGGTTTCCTCGGTGCCGAAGGCGAAGCCTTGCTGGCTGCCGTCACCGATGGCGATATTGAAGCCTCGGCGCGCCTGGTGCGCGAGCTGCTCGACCGCCATGGCACCGGCCGCCTGCTGTTCCGCAACACCCGCGCCGCCGTGCAAGGCTTCCCCGAGCGCGAACTGCACCCCTACCCGCTGCCCTGCCCGGACCTGTACCTGGAATTGCCGGTGGGCGAGCACGCCGACCTGTACCCGGAAGTGAGCTTCCAGGCCCAGCCGGAAGCCAGCGAAGAAGAACGCTGGTGGAAATTCGACCCGCGCGTCGACTGGCTGATCGACACCCTGAAGATGCTCAAGCGCGTCAAAGTGCTGGTGATCTGCGCCCACGCCGAAACCGCCATGGACCTGGAAGACGCCCTGCGTGTGCGCTCCGGCATTCCGGCCACGGTCTTCCACGAAGGCATGAACATTCTCGAGCGCGACCGTGCGGCGGCCTACTTTGCCGACGAAGAATTCGGCGCTCAGGTGCTGATCTGCTCGGAAATCGGCAGTGAAGGCCGCAACTTCCAGTTCTCCCATCACCTGGTGCTGTTCGACCTGCCGGCGCACCCGGACTTGCTGGAACAGCGTATCGGTCGCCTCGACCGTATCGGCCAGAAACACACCATTCAGTTGCACGTGCCGTACCTGGAAAACACCCCGCAGGAGCGTCTGTTCCAGTGGTACCACCAGGCGCTGAACGCCTTCCAGGCCACCTGCCCCACCGGCAACGCCCTGCAACAGCAGTTCGGCCCGCGCCTGCTGCCGATGCTGGAAAGCGCCGACGATGGCGACTGGCAAGTGCTGGTGGACGAAGCCAAAGCCGAGCGCATTCGCCTCGAAGGTGAACTGCACAGCGGCCGCGACCGTCTGCTGGAATTCAATTCCGGCGGCTCGGGCGAAGGTCAGGCATTGGTCGAAGCAATCATCGAGCAAGACGACGAATTCGCCCTGCCTATCTATATGGAAGAGCTGTTCGACGCCTTCGGCATCGAGAGCGAAGACCACTCGGAAAACGCCCTGGTGCTGCGCCCCAGCGAAAAAATGCTCGACGCCAGCTTTCCCCTCGGCGACGACGAAGGCGTAACCATCACCTACGACCGCAACCAGGCGCTGTCGCGTGAAGACATGCAATTCCTCACCTGGGAACACCCGATGGTGCAAGGCGGCATGGACCTGGTGCGCTCCGGCTCAATGGGCAACACCGCCGTCGCGCTGATCAAGAACAAGGCGCTCAAACCCGGCACCGTGCTGCTCGAACTGCTGTACGTCAGCGAAGTGGTGGCCCCACGCGCCCTGCAGCTGGGCCGCTATCTGCCACCGGCCGCCCTGCGCTGCTTGCTGGATGCCAACGGCAACGACCTGGCGGCCAAGGTGTCCTTCGAGAAGCTCAACGACCAGCTGGAAGCCGTGCCGCGTGCCAGCGCCAACAAGTTTGTGCAGGCCCAGCGCGACAGCCTCAACCAGCAGATCAACTCGGCCGAAGGCAAGATCAGCCCACGCCATGTTGAGCGCGTAAACGAAGCCAAACGCCGGTTGGCAGCCGATACCCAGGAAGAGCTGGCACGCTTGACCGCCCTGCAAGCGGTCAACCCAAGCGTGCGTGACAGCGAGCTGGAAACCTTGCGTAGCCAGTGCGAGCAAGGATTGGCGATGCTGGATAAAGCGGCGCTGCGTCTTGAGGCGATTCGGGTTCTGGTGGCAGGCTAACTGCCCTTGTAGGGTGTGCTCCGCGCACCACGCGTTCCCTATTCGAACGCGACGGTGCGCATAGCACACCCTACAAAAGCCCGGCGCTATAAACCCATCTGCTTACTGATGATCTCGTTCATCACTTCCCGCGTGCCGCCGCCAATCGACAGAATCCGGTTGTCGCGGTACAGCCGCTCCACTAGGCTTTCGCGCATATAGCCCATGCCGCCAGCCACCTGCACCGCGTCGTAGACAATGCGGTCGGCAATATCCGTGGCGAAGTTCTTGGCCATGGAAATCTCCTTGATCACCGACTTGCCCGCCGCCATCTTCGCCGCCTGGCGATAAGTGAATTCGCGCGACACCTCCAACTGCGTGGCCATCTCCGCCAGCCGGTGCTTGAGCACCTGGAATTTGCCAATCGGTTTGCCAAACGCCTCGCGCTGGCGCGCCCAACTCAGCGATTCTTCCAGCGCCAGCTCCGCCGTCATATTGGCCATGATCGCCAACGCCAGGCGTTCGGACTGGAAGTTGGCCATGATGCCGGCAAAGCCCATGTTCTCCACGCCAATCAAGTTGTCCACCGGCACCTTGCAGTCATCGAAAAAGAGCTCAGCCGTATCGGATGCCCACCAACCCATCTTTTTCAGCTGCCGGCCCACGGTAAAACCCGGTGTGCCCTTCTCGATCAGCAACAGACTGACACCGCCAAACCCATCCCCCCCCGTGCGCACCGCCACTGTGTAGTAGTCCGCACGCACGCCGCTGGTGATAAAGGTTTTGCTGCCGGTAACGCGATAGAAATCGCCATCGCGCACGGCGCGGGTTTTCAGGCTGGCGACATCGGAGCCGCCGCTGGGCTCGGTGACGGCCAGGGCGCAGATTTTCTCGCCGCTGAGCACCTGCGGCACCACGCGGTCACGCACCTCGGGGCGCGCCCATTTGAGAATCGGCGGCAGGCCGATATCCAGCGAACCGAGCCCCGCCACCAAGCCGCCGGAACCGCAGCGCATCAGCTCCTCACTAGCCGCCACTTTGGCGAATAAATCGCCCTCGTGGCTGCCGCCAAATTGCTCCGGATAGCCGATGCCCAGAATCCCGGCAGCACCGGCTTTGAGGTACAGCTCTCGGGGAAAGCTCTCGGCTTCTTCCCAATCCGCCACGTGGGGCAGGATCTCGCGCTCGACAAAACGGCGGACCGAATCACGCACCAACTGATGCGATTGGTCGAAGTATTCCTGGAAGGCAGGCATGGCAGGCTCCGGCAAGGGTTTGGCCGACCATACCGAGCGCTTGCTTGGTTTTCAACAAACTTTCGGTGGCGAACCCTTTAAACCGTTTTCGCGAAGGCTTTAATCGGCAAGAAAGAAAACACACCGTCGTTCACGCGCAGGCGCCGATCTGGCACGGGTGACGCCGCTCGCCGCAGAAGTCTGGATCCCCGCCTGCGCGGGGATGACAGAGGTTGGGTGAGAGATGGTAGTTGGCGGGCTTAGAACTTCTGAATGACAGTCGCCATCACATTGCGCTCTTCGCCGTAGTAGCAGTAGTTAAGGTTGCCGCACGAGGCGACGTATTTCTCGTCGGTCAGGTTGTTGGCATTCAGGCGCACCGAGGTGCCTTTGAGGCCGACGTTGGCCAGGTCGTAGCTGATAGACGCGTCATACAAGGTGTAAGCCGGCACATATTCGGTGTTCTCCGCATCGGCCCAGCTTTTTCCGACATACCGCACGCCGGCACCCAGGCCCAAGCCGGCCAGGCCGCCTGCATTGAAGCGGTAGTCGGCCCACAGGCTGGCCATATGTTCGGGGGTTTGCGAAGGCGTGTTGCCCTTTACGTCGCTCTCCACCCGATTGATGTCGGTGCTGAAGTAGCTCTTGGCGTACTCAACCTTGGTGTAGGTGTAGCTGCCCAACAAACGCAGGCTGTCGGTGATATGCAGGCGGCCTTCGAGCTCGATGCCCTTGGACTCGACCTCGCCGGCATTGCGGTAGAAGTCTTCGTTGGCGAGCTTGGTGGCGACGTTCTCCTGATTAATCTGGAACACCGAAACGGTGTACAGATCATCGGTATCCACCGGCTGGTATTTGATACCGGCTTCCCACTGCTTGCCTTCGGACGGCTCGATCAGGCTACCCGCTGCGTCGCTGTAAGTGGACGGGTTGAACGACTCGGAGTAGCTGACGTAGGGCGCAATACCGTTGTCGAACTGGTACAGCACGCCGGCACGGCCGGTAAGT
Source organism: Pseudomonas turukhanskensis (assembly GCF_027922365.1). GTDB lineage: Bacteria > Pseudomonadota > Gammaproteobacteria > Pseudomonadales > Pseudomonadaceae > Aquipseudomonas > Aquipseudomonas turukhanskensis. The sequence continues at coordinate 204,136 of NZ_BSFN01000006.1, read as the reverse complement.
TTGCTGTCGTTGAGCGAGTTCTCGGTGCCAGCCGGGCGGTTCACCAAACCGGTGATGCCGCTGTATTCGTCGACGCGGTTTTCTTCCGACACCTCGAACCAGTCCTTGCGCAGGCCCAGCGATATATTCCAATTGTCGACTTCGATCAGGTCCTGCACATACGCGCCGGTCTGTTCTTTACGACGCAGGTAGCTGTTGAAGTCATACGGCGGGTAGTAGGTGATGGTTTCGTTGCCGTACTTGGGGTCGAATGCATCGAGGGTGCTGGCCACGCCATTGGTCCAGTCCACCACGTTCTTGATGCGCTGGTAGTCCACGCCCATGACCAGGGTGTGCTGGGCGGCACCGGTGTCGAATTCGGCCTGGGCCATGTTATCGACGATCCAGGAGTGCAGCTTTTCCTCAGCGCCGGTGTAGTAGCGGGTCAGTTCGTTATCGGTGGCGTAGCCGTAGGCGTACACCTGCTTCTGCGAGAGGTCTGAATCCAGGTAGCGGAAGTTCTGCCGCACGCTCCAGACATCGTTGAAACGGTGCTGCAGTTCGTAGCCAAACATCTGCTGCTCACGACTGGCGGTGTCGTTGCCCGGCTCGCCTTCGAAGAACGAGGTATCAATGCGCTGGCCATCGCGCTTGTGCAAGGTGCCGGAGGCCGGCAGGCCGCCGTGGTAGCCGGCTTGCGGGTCACTTTGCAGGTAGGCGTAGAGGTTCAGCGAGGTGTCTTCGCTGAAGTTCACCAGCAGGCTGGGCATCAGGGTGTAGCGGGTTTCTTCGGTGTAATCGAACTGGGTGTCGGTGTCTTTGGCCAAACCCACCAGGCGGTAGGCGATGTTCTCATTCAGCGGGCCAGTGAAATCGAACCCCAGGCTCTTGTAGTCGTTGCTGCCAGCCGACAGCTCGATTTCGTTGCTGGCGTCGAACTGCGCACGTTTGGTGGTCAAAGCCACCAGACCGCCCGGGTTGCTGCGGCCGTACAGTACCGAAGACGGGCCTTTGAGCACGTCGATGCGCTCGATGAAATACGGGTCCACCTGCAGGCTGCTGTAGGTGCCGGCGTCGCTCATGGACTTCAGGCCGTCGACGATGATGTTGTCCACCGAGCCGTCGTTGAAACCGCGCATCGCCACGTAGTCGTAGCGGTGGGTGGCGCCGTAGGGGTTGGTCAGCACGCCCGGAGCGTAGCGGATGGCTTCGGACACGGTTTGCGAACCCTGGTCGTCCATTTGCTCGCGGGTAACCACCGACACCGATTGCGAGGTGGTGAGCAGCGCCTTGCTGGTTTTAGTCGCCACGCTGCTGTGGGTGGCGTTGTAGCCTTCCATGCTGCCCAGGGCGTTACCCAGGGCAAACGCGTTGATCGAAGCGGCAGGCAACTCTGCCGCGCCGCTGCCGTCGCCGGTCTTCACGGTGTAACCGCCCTGCCCGTCGCGGCCAGCGCTCAGGCCGGTGCCAGACAGCAAGCGGGCAAAGCCCTGCTCCACGCTGAAATCGCCTTGCAGGCCCTGTGTGGTTTTACCTTCGGTCAAACGGCCATCCACCGACAGCAACACGCCGGCTTCACCGGCAAAACGGCTGAGCGCCGACGACAGCGGCCCGGCGGCAATCTGATAGCTGCGCACCGCCTGTTGTGCGGCCACCGGGTCAGCTGCCTGGGCCAGCAACGGTTGTAAAGTCGCCAGCGGCAACGCCAGCAAAGCCAGGCGCACGGCCCCGGCGGTGGTGGACAACAGGAAGGAATTCGAAGCCATGGACAGTTCCGTTCGGTGGGTGGCTGCACGCATTGCGCATGCCCTATGCACCAGAGGCCAAGCGAGAAAGAAAAAGGGGAACCGCAATATGAATTTTTTTTCTCGCCATTGAGGGAATGGCGTAGGGCGAATATCCGCCGTCGGAAGCGGCGCCTACTTCAGCGGCGGATACGCCACGGGCGTATTCGCCCTACGCCGTTGCATTACGCGTCGGTACGCGGCTCCACGACGGTCCACCACGGCGTACGGTGGCGGATGCGCACCGGCAGGCTGCTTTGCAGCGCGGCAAATATCTTCTCGCGGTCGGCCAAGGGGTAGGCGCCGACCAGGCGCAAATCGGCAATCTGCGGGTCGCAGCCGAGGTAACCCGGTGTGTACTCGGCCAACTCGGCAATAAAGTCGTCCAAACGCCTGTTGTCGGCCAGCAGCACGCCGTGGCTCCAGGCTTGGCGACCGGGCTCGGCCGCTTGCACAGCGCCGATGCCGGCGGCGGTAAAGCGCACTTGCTGGCCTGCGCTAATGACCTGCTGCGCGGCGCCCTGCACTGGGCTGATTTGTACCGCGCCGTCGAACACGCTGAGCTGGGTGTAGCCCTCGCCCTGGCGCACGCTAAAACGCGTGCCGAGCGCGCGCATGCGGCCTTGTTGGCTATCGACCACCAGCGGCCGCGCGGGCACCAGGGTGTCGTGGGCGCTTTCCAGCAGCACCTCACCCCGCAGCACCTGCACGCGGCGCAGGCTGGCGCTGTAGTCGATATCGGCGGCACTGTTGGTGTTCAGCCACAGCTGCGTGCCATCGGCCAGACGGGTTTCGCGCACTTCGCCCGTGGCCGTGCGCTGATTGGCGGCCCAGGCTTGCAGGGTGCCGCGCCGTGCGGTGGCCAGCGCCAGCAGGCCGCCGCCACACAGCAGCGCCAGCATGCCGATTGCCCGACGCCGACTGCTCCCGGCGGCGCTCAAGGCCTGCCCGGCGGCACGGCGGCGGTCGCCCGGCACACGCTCGAACTGGCCGCTGATGGCCTCCACCCGTTGCCAGGCCGCCGCGTGTTCGGGGCTCGCCGCCAGCCACAGGCGCCAGGCCTGGCGCTGCGGCTCGCTCACCGCCCCGCCGCTCAAGGTCGCAAACCAATCAGCGGCCTGCTGCAGCACGGCGTAATCGAGGGCAGGCGCTTTCATCCGGCTTGTTCCAGCAGCAGGCAGTGCAACATCGCCTGGGCCATGTATTTCTTCACCATGCGCTCGGACACCAGCAAGCGCTCGGCAATTACCGCGTAAGTCAGGCCATCGAGCTGCGACCACAAGAACGCCTGGCGCACCTTGGGCGGCAGGCGCAGCAGCATGGCGTCGATGGCCAGCAGGGTTTCCATGATCAGCTCGCGCTCTTCCGGCGACGGCGCGTAGTGCTCCGGTTGCAGGGACAGGGCGTCGAGGTAGGCGCGCTCAATGGCTTGGCGGCGCCAGAAGTTGACCATCAGCGAATGGGCAATGGTGGACAGATACGCCCGTGGCTCGCGAATGGCCGGCAGGTCAGAGTCTTTGCTCAGCACGCGCATAAAAGTGTCTTGCGCCAGGTCGGCCGCGTTGTGGGCGCAGCCCAGGCGCTTGCGCAGCCAGGCGTTCAGCCAGCCGTGATGCTCGCTATAAAGCTGCTGCAGGGAGTGCTCGGCGGTAGAAGCGTGCACAGGAAAATCCATTGCCCACGAAAAGTGCGCAAATGGTAATTCCTCTCAAGTGAGAATTACTAGCTCTGCGTAGCGAAAACCCGCAAAACTACAGATTGATCGGCCGCCGCCCTGCCAAGGCATGGGCCAGGGTGCCGCCGTCCACCAACTCCAGCTCGCCCCCAAGCGGCATGCCATGGGCAATGCGCGAGGCAATCAGGCCTTTGTTGCTGAGCAACTGGGCGATGTAGTGCGCCGTGGCTTCGCCTTCCACGGTAGGGTTGGTGGCCAGAATCACCTCGGCAAAATTGCCAGCCTCGATACGTGCCAGCAGCTCCGGCACACCAATGGCTTCCGGCCCCAGGCCGTCGAGCGGCGAAAGGTGGCCCTTGAGCACAAAGTAGCGACCGCGAAAGCCGGTTTGCTCCACGGCGTTCACATCCATCGGCCCTTCCACCACACACAGCAGGCTGTCGTCGCGACGGGGGTCTTGGCAGGTCTGGCACACCGCGTCTTCGCTCAAGGTGCGGCATTGCTGGCAATGGCCGACACCTTCCATCGCCTGCGTCAGCGCCTGGGCCAACCGCAACGCGCCACTGCGGTCGCGCTCCAGCATCTGCAACGCCATACGCTGAGCAGTCTTCTGCCCGACCCCGGGCAAAATGCGCAGGGAGTCGATAAGTTGGCGAATCAGCGGGCTGAAGCTCATGGCGGGGGAATCCAGAAAAACGGGAAAGATCGATCAGATAAACATCGCACCCGTAGGGCGAATATCGCAAAGCGATATCCGCCGATACGCGTTCCAGCAAGTACCGCAGCGGCGGATATCGCCGGTGGCGATATTCGCCCTACACGAACAATCAGAACGGCATTTTGAAGCCGGGTGGGAGCTGCATACCGGCAGTCATGCCGCCCATTTTTTCCTGGCTGCTCTGCTCAACCTTGCGCACTGCGTCGTTCACCGCGGCAGCAATCAGGTCTTCCAGCACTTCCTTGTCTTCCTGCATCAGGCTGTCATCGAGGGTGATGCGCTTGACGTCGTGACGCCCGGTCATCACCACACTCACCAGCCCGGCGCCGGATTGGCCGGTTACTTCGGCATTGGCCAGTTCTTCCTGCATCTTGGCCATTTTTTCCTGCATTTGCTGCGCCTGCTTCATCAGGCCGGCCATGCCACCTTTCATCATGGGAATCACCTCAAGTTAGTTAAAGCGTTACGACGCCACGGGGGCATCAACAGGCTCAATGGTGCCGTCGCGAATAATCGCGGCGAACTGCTGAATCATTTCCTTCACGAGCGGGTCGTCATGGATCGAAGCTTCGGCCGACCGCTGACGGTTGGCACGTTTGCGCGCCGCAGCCTGGGCAGGGGTTTCCTGCTCGGGGGTACGCAGCTCGATTTCCAGTTTGATCGGGCGCTTGTGGTAGGCATCCAGCGCCTCGTTCAGGCGCCTCTGCTGGGTAGCATTAAAGAGTGCGCTTTGGCCGGGGTCCAGGTGCAGGGTCCAGGTGTCGCCCTCCACGGCCACCAGGCTGCAGTTGGCGGCAATGCTGCCGGTGAGGCCGGTAATGCCCAGGCGCGGAAACAGCTCCAACCATTCTGCCGCCAGACCAGTAGCCGGTTTGGCCGCCGGCAAGGGCGCCAGGTCCGGCGCAGCCGGCGCTTCGATGCCCATGGAATCCAGAGCATCAAGGTAGGCGTCGGTTTCGCCTTCGGCCACGTAGTAATCGTCATCGCCCAGGGGCGGCTCGTCGTCATCGTCGTCGCGCACGTCAGCCGGGGTATTGATCACCACCGCGGCTTCGGTTTGCACAGCAACCGGAGCGGGCGCGGGCACCAGCGGCGCGGGGGCGACCTCGGCGGGTACGTTGATCAATTCCGGCACCGGTACGACGGCGGCCGGTTTTTGCTCTTCCCACGGCAAATCAATCGGTGCCGCAGCAACGGGCTCGACGGCGGGCGCAACAGGTTCAGGCTGCGGTGCGGGCTGCGGCGTTACGACTGGCGCTTCAACGACCGGTGCAGGTGCCGCGACCACAGGCGCCGGCGCAACCGGTGCAGGCTCAGGGGCAGAAACGGGAGCGGGTGCAATAGCAGCAACCGGCGCAGCCATAGCGGCGCCGGCCACTGGGTTAGGTCGGGGATCAGCAGTGGCCTGGCTAATCCCGAGTGGCTTTAGCGCCACCCTCGGCGCATCGCCCGTATCCGCCGGGCGGAAGGCCAACATGCGCAGCAGCACCATTTCAAAGCCACCGCGCGGGTCCGGCGCCAGCGGCAGATCGCGGCGGCCGATCAGGCCCATCTGGTAATAGAACTGCACGTCTTCGGCCGGCAGCGCCTGGGCCAGCGCCAGCACGCGGTCGCGGTCGCCCTGGCCGTTATCCACCGCCTCGGGCAGCGCCTGGGCGATAGCCACGCGGTGCAGCACATTGAGAATCTCGGCCAGCACGCCGGCCCAGTCCGGGCCCTGCTCGGCTAGGTGACGCACCGCCTCGATCAGCCCGCGCGCATCGCCTTCAAGCAACGCGTGCAGCACGCCATACACCTGGCCATGGTCGAGCGTGCCGAGCATGGCACGCACATCGGCGGCCAATACCTTGCCCTCACCGAAGGCAATGGCCTGGTCGGTAAGGCTCATGGCATCGCGCATCGACCCATCGGCCGCGCGGCCCAGCAACCACAGGGCGTCGTCTTCGAACGGCACCTGCTCCACGCCCAGTACGTGGGTCAAATGCTCGACCACACGCTCCGGCGGCATGTTCTTCAGCGAGAACTGCAGGCAGCGAGACAGGATGGTGACTGGCAACTTCTGCGGGTCGGTGGTCGCCAGCAGGAACTTGACGTGGGGTGGCGGCTCTTCGAGGGTTTTCAGCAAGGCGTTGAACGAGTGCGAGCTCAGCATGTGCACTTCGTCGATCAGGTAAACCTTGAAGCGCCCGCGGCTCGGTGCGTACTGCACGTTATCCAGCAACTCACGGGTGTCTTCGACCTTGGTGCGGCTGGCGGCGTCGACTTCGATCAGGTCGACAAAGCGGCCTTCATCAATCTCTTTGCACACCGAGCAGGTGCCGCACGGCGTCGAGCTGATGCCGGTTTCACAGTTCAGGCACTTGGCAATAATGCGCGCGATGGTGGTTTTACCTACGCCACGGGTACCGGTGAAGAGGTACGCATGGTGCAGGCGCTGGCTGTCCAGCGCGTTGATCAGAGCCTTGAGCACATGGGTCTGGCCGACCATTTCGCGGAACGAGCGCGGACGCCATTTACGTGCAAGAACCTGATAACTCATCGAAAACCGTCGCAGCTGGGGGGCAAGAAGTGGGGCTAATCCTAGCGGAGCACGGGGCAAATTGCATCCGGCTTGGTGCATCGCCCGCCGGGCCGGGTTTGCGCGTACCCTGAGGTAACCGACAACCGGCGCATGGGCGCGTAAAAACCCGTTTTGCCGCCCTGAACTCGGCCTATTTGGCCAGATCTAACCGACCGGACCGTTACTTCTTATCCACGGACGCTGCCGCCATGCCCGCCAACAAAAAACACCTGCATCACCTCGCCACTCAATTGCTCGGCAAAGACGGTTCACAGCTTGAGCCCGAAGAAGTCAACGTACTGGAACATATGACCGAGCACCGCCCGGTCAGCCGCGACGCCGCCGATGCCGCCGACGATGCGTCCACCTACGGCCAGCGCCTGTCCGACCGGGTGGCCGAAATTGGCGGCTCGTGGACCTTTATCATCGCCTTCTCGACCGTGCTGCTCGGCTGGATGCTGCTCAACACCGACGTGCTGACCCACTTCGGCATGGCCTTCGACCCCTACCCCTACATCTTCCTCAACCTGATGCTTTCCACCGTCGCCGCCATTCAGGCGCCGATCATCATGATGAGCCAGAACCGCCAAGCCGCTAAAGACCGCCTGGCCGCCAGCCTCGACTTCGAAGTGAACCTGCGCGCGGAGCTGGAAATCATGCGCCTGCACGAGAAAATCGATTTGGCGATTACCGAGCGCCTGGACCGGATTCTGACCCAGCTCGAACAACGCACCGCCGGTGCGCCAACTATTGAGCCCTAGCGCAGCGGCTCCACCACCGTGCCGCTGCGATCAATCACGCCCCACTTCCCGCCCTGCATCGCCCAGTGCCCGTCGCCATCGGCGGGCCCGCGCTGGCAGCCGATGCACACCTCGGCGCGCCCATCGCGCAATGGCGTGCCCCAGTCGTACACCGGGGCAATCACCTGGTTGAAGGCTTTGTCGTAATACCCCACCTTGCCGTTCACCCAGGCGCGTGTCAGGCCTTCTTCGAAGTAGTCGGCGCCGTTGTCGAAGGTGAGCACATGCAGGCTCGCGCCCTGGCGGTTGATGTAGTACATGCCGCCATCGATGGCCACGCTGGTGAGGCCGTCGTCGTCGAAATCCAGGCGTTGAAAATGGGCCGGTGCCAGTCGCACCGTGTCGCCGTCACGCCGCGCGCACTGCGGGTGGTTGGCTAAACCTTCTTCGCTGTCGGCCGCTGAATAGAAGCAGGCCAAAGGAAAGTCGTCGGCCTGTGCGCTCGCGCACATCGCCAACACCAACACCAAACGCACGACAGCCGCGGTAATGCTAGACATATACTCGGAACCCAAATAGCCCAATGCCGTTCTTTATCCCTGATGCCAGGGAGCCAGACAATGGCAACGCGGCCACCGTGTGAAACCGGACTCACCAGCAACAGGCGCCCTGCATGAAATCACTCGCCCTCCCCGCTCTTTGCCTTGCCCTGTTGTTCAGCCTCGGCGCCCGTGCCGAGGTCAAGGTGGAGCTGCTGGAGGCCGAAGCCATTGCCAAGGAGGCCTACATCTACGGCTACCCGATGCTGGAGCTGTACAAAACCCTCTATATCCAAGCCATCGACACCGAAAGCAATGCCTACCAGGCGCCGTTCAACCGCGTGGCCCACAATACCGATGTGTACAACGGCAAGACCACTGCCGTGCAGTCGCCAATTCCCGACACCCGCTACTCCTTCGCCTGGCTAGACCTGCGCGCCGAACCCATTGTGCTGACCCTGCCGGCGGTGGACAGCGAACGGTATTTTTCCGTGCAACTCACCGACCTCTTCACCCATAACTTCGCCTACCTGGGCAGGCGCACCACGGGCAGCAAGGGCGGCCGCTTTCTGATTGTGGGCCCGAATTGGGAGGGCCCGACGCCTGAGAAAATCGACCAGGTGGTGCGCAGCGAAAGCAGCCTGGTGTACGCGCTTTATCGCACCCAACTGTTCGACGACCGCGACATGGCCAAGATGCGTCAGGTGCAACAGGGCTATACCCTGCAAACCCTGAGCAGCTACCTGAAACTCCAAGCCCGCCCCACCGCGCCGAGGCTCGACTGGCCAGTGCCCAGCCCGGACGCCAACCCCACACCGGACGTGTTCCGGCTGATGGATTTCCTGCTGCAATTTGTTCCGCCGCACCCCTCGGAAGTGGCCCTGCGCCAGCGCCTGACGCGCATCGGCATCAACAGTGACCAGCCGTTCTACCCCGACCGCCTCACCGCAGGCCAATACAACGCGCTGCAAGCCGGCATCAACGACGCACGGGACGAATTCATCACCTTTAAAAGCGCCGAAGTCGACAGCGGACAGATTCCCACCACCGAGCTGTTCGGCGACCGCGAGCACCTGGCCAACAACTACCTGGCCCGCTATGCCGGCGCGGCGGTTGGCTTGTTCGCCGCCTCGGCCGAGGAAGCGAATTTCATCGGCTATTTCAATGACGAATACCAGCGGCCTCTGAACGGCCTGCGCACCCGCTACGCCCTGCACTTTGCCGCCGACCAACTGCCGCCGGTGGATGCCTTCTGGTCACTGACGCTGTACGACGCCAACACTAAACTGCTGATCGACAATCGCCTGAACCGCTACCTGGTGAACTCGCGAATGCTCAACCGCCTGCAACGCGACCCCGATGGCGGGCTGACCTTGTACCTGCAACGCCTGACGCCCGGCATCGCCATGGAAAGCAACTGGATGCCCGTGCCGCCGGGGCCGTTTTATGGCGTGCTGCGGCTATATGAGCCAGGGCCGGAAGTGGCCAATGGACAATGGAGGCCGCCAGTGATTACCGTGCAGCCCTAAACCCATTCTCCGGCGAAAACCGCAGGGCAAATATCGCCACAGGCGATATCCGCCGCAGCGTTTTACGCACGGCCTACCTTTTCTAACTTAAATCGCTGCGGCGGATATCCGCGAGCGGATATTCGCCCTACGGACTCTTTATGCTCGTCGCCTTCCTCATCTTCGCCCTCACCATGCTCCTGGTTATCTGGCAGCCCAAAGGCCTCGGGGTCGGTTGGTCCGCCAGCATTGGTGCTTTACTGGCCCTGGCCTGCGGCGTGGTGGGCCTGCACGACATTCCCACCGTGTGGGCCATTGTCTGGAACGCCACCGCCACCTTTATTGCCCTAATCATCATCAGCCTGATTCTCGACGAAGCCGGCTTTTTCGAATGGGCAGCGTTGCATGTGGCGCGTTGGGCGCGCGGCAATGGCCGGCGTTTGTTCGCCTTTACCGTGCTGCTGGGAGCCGCCGTGTCCGGCCTGTTCGCCAATGACGGCGCGGCGCTCATTCTGACGCCCATCGTGATCTCGCTACTGCTGGCGTTGCGTTTCTCCCCCGCCGCCACGCTGGCCTTTGTAATGGCCGCGGGCTTTATTGCCGACACGGCGAGCCTGCCGCTGGTGGTGTCGAACCTGGTGAATATCGTCTCGGCCGACTACTTCAAGCTGAGCTTCAACGATTATGCAGCCGTGATGGTGCCGGTGAACGTGGTCAGCGTGGCCGCCACGCTGGCCGTGCTCTATCTGTTTTTCCGCCGCGATATTCCGACGGTATATGCCACCGAAGACCTCAAGCTGCCGGCCGAGGCCATCCGCGACCGCCCGACCTTTATCGTGGGCGTCGGCGTGCTGCTGGTATTGCTGCTGGGCCTGTTCGCCCTGGAGCCGCTCGGCGTGCCGGTGTGCGTGATTGCCGGCGTTTGTGCCGCCGCCTTGTATGCCGTTGCCGCCCACGGCCACGTGATATCCACCCGCCGCGTACTGCGCGATGCCCCGTGGCAGATCGTGGTGTTTTCGCTGGGTATGTACCTGGTGGTGTACGGCCTGAAAAACGCCGGCCTCACCGCCTACCTCACCCAGGCGCTGGACTACTTCGGCGGCTATGGCGTGTGGGCCGCGGCCATGGGCACGGGGCTGACCACCGCACTGTTGTCATCGGTGATGAATAACCTGCCCAGCGTGCTGATCGGCGCCTTGTCGATTCAAGACTCGGCGGCCACCGGCGTGGTGCGCGAAGCGATGATTTACGCCAACGTGATCGGCTGCGACCTGGGCCCGAAAATCACCCCCATCGGCAGCCTGGCCACCTTGCTGTGGCTGCACGTATTGGCGCGCAAGGGCATTCGCATCACCTGGGGTTACTACTTCAAGGTGGGCATCGTGCTGACCTTGCCGGTGCTGCTGATTACCCTCGCCGCGCTGGCACTGCGGCTGAGTTGGTAGCGAAAAACATGGCGGTAAATGGATGACCACGCCCACCACAGAATTGGATAAGCCCGAGCCAGTCAGCCTCAAGCAGGCCTTCTGGTTCTGGCTGAAACTGGGCTTTATCAGCTTCGGCGGCCCGGCCGGGCAAATCGCCTTGATGCATGAAGAACTGGTCGAGCGCCGCCGCTGGTTGTCCGAGCGACGTTTTCTCCACGCCCTGAATTTCTGCATGGTGCTGCCCGGCCCCGAGGCCCAGCAACTGGCCACCTATATCGGCTGGCTGATGCACCGCACCTGGGGCGGCGTGATTGCCGGCGGCCTCTTTGTGCTGCCCTCGTTGCTGATGCTGATCGGCCTGTCGTGGCTGTATGTCAGCCTGGGCGAAACACCCGTGGTGGCGGGTTTGCTCTATGGCATCAAGCCGGCGGTGACGGCCATCGTCGTGCATGCCGCCCACCGCATCGGCTCACGCACCCTGAAAAATCCCTGGCTGCTGGCGATAGCCGCCACGGCCTTTGTGGCGATTTTTGCCCTGCACCTGCCCTTCCCGCTCATTGTGCTCGGCGCCGGCATTGTGGGCTGGCTGGGCGGGCGTTGGCGGCCGCAGTTTTTCAACCTTGGCGGCCACAGCAGCGCCAACAACGAAAGCCATCGCCCCGCATTGATCGACGACCACACGCCCACTCCGGCCCATGCGCGCTTTAGCCGGTCGCGTTTGATCATATTGATGCTGGCGGGTGCGGCACTCTGGTGCCTGCCAATGGCAGCGCTGACCACGCTATACGGCTGGCACGGCACCTTCACGCAGATGGGCTGGTTTTTTACCAAGGCCGCCCTGCTGACCTTTGGCGGCGCGTACGCCGTGCTGCCCTATATCTACCAAGGCGCCGTGAGCCATTACGGCTGGCTGACGCCGGGGCAGATGATCGACGGCCTGGCCCTGGGCGAATCCACCCCCGGCCCGCTGATTATGGTGGTGGCGTTCGTCGGCTTTGTCGGCGGCTTTGCCAAACAGGTCTTCGGCCCGGAGCAGCTGTTTTTAGCCGGTGCCATGGCCGCCTGCCTGGTTACCTGGTTCACCTTTCTGCCATCGTTTCTCTTCATTTTACTTGGCGGGCCGCTGGTGGAATCTACCCACGGCCAACTGCGCTTTACTGCACCGCTTACCGCCATCAGCGCGGCAGTGGTCGGGGTAATCGTCAACCTGGCGCTGTTCTTCGCCTACCACGTGTTCTGGCCGCAAGGCTTCGCCGGCCCACTCGACTGGCCGGCGGCGCTGATTGCGCTCTGGGCGTTCTTCGCCCTGTTTCGCTTAAAGCGCGGAGTGATCGAAGTGCTGCTCAGCTGCGCGTTGCTCGGCTTAGCGCTTGCCCTGTGGTGAGCACGCCGCAAGGTCCACCTTGCCCACATACGGGTTGCCGCGGCCCATGATGCACGCCACTTTCTGGTTGCGGGCCAGCTCCCAGGGTTTGACCGGGTACTGCTTGTTCCACGCCGCGTACATCTGCTTGTCCTGCTTGGACAAGCGCAGGCCGTAGCGCTCGCTCATATAAAAATACGTACGCGCCACCATGCCGCGCACTTGCGGGCGGGGCATGGCTTTTTTCGCCTTGAAATCCACCACCATCGGGCACGCGCCATATTGCGTCGGTTTTTGCGGCAGCCAGCCGTAGCCAAAATTGCTGCGGTCGCCATTTACCTCGCCAATGCTGGGCACCAGGTTATGCAGGTCCGCCTCGGCCAGGCGATAGGTCAGGTCCGAGCGCGAGCAATTGCTGCGCCCGCCCTTCTGCCAGCATTGGCGCTGATGGCCAATCACCCAGGCCGGCACAATGTGCTCCCACTCGATACGCCCGGCGCGCTGGGCATTTTTGCGCGGCACATAGCCACAACTTTTCAAATCCACCTTGTTGCCGGCGAACCGACAGCCGCAATAGAACTCAACCGGATTGGCGGCATACAGCTTCCAACCGGCCTTCTTGGCTTCAGCAAACGTGCGGGGGGCGGCGGCGTGGGCGTGGGCGGTGGTAACAAAGAGGGACAACAGCAGGCACAACAGCGACAAACAACGCGACATCGGGTATGTCCTTGGCATCAGAAAGAAAGCTAAAAACCTGTATACGCATACAGTTATTTGGCAATCTTCCTACAAAGCTGTAGGACTATTCAATGATGGCGAAATAGCTTCGACCTTGGCAGCCTGTGCGGCGGCAAGGCAGCGGCCCGCAATTTCTTGGAGATAAAGGCGTGGAACCAAGCGAACCCAGACTCGACACTCAATTCGAAAACATCCGCCGCAACCTGGACGAGATCGCCAGCGACGTGAGCGAAATCAACCAGGAAACCCGGCGCAACACCCGTATTTTGCTGGGCGCCCTGGTGGTGGTAGCGCTGGTGTTTGCCGGCTTGATGGCCAACGGGTTGGGTTGGCTGTAGCCCCTGTAGGGTGTGTTCCGCGCACCGTTGCGATGGCGCGGCTAACGCTCGGTGCGCTCAGCGCACCCTACAAAAACCAAGTGGCAAAAAACTACGTCGGCGCTTTCGCCGTACGCAAATACGGCAACTTGATATCCAGCACGCCGTACTTCTCACGGGCCTGCTCATCGTTCAGCGCCAGCGCCACAATCACATCCTGCCCCACCGCCCAGTTGGCCGGCGTTGCCAGCGGCACGTTATAGGTCAGCTGCAACGCATCCAGCGCCCGCAGCACCTCGGCAAAATTACGCCCCACCGACATCGGATAGGTCATCGACAGCTTGAGCTTTTTATCCGGCCCGATAATGAACACCGAGCGCACGGTGGCAGTATCGGCCGGCGTACGGCCATCGGGCAGATAGGCTTCGGCCGGCAACATATCGAAGGCCTTCGACACCACCAACCCTTCATCGGCAATGATCGGGAACGAAGCCTGCGCGCCGCACACCTTCTCGATATCGCCCTTCCACTTGGTATGTGACTCGGCGCCGTCCACCGACACACCAATCACCTTGGTATCACGCTTGGCCCACTCGGCCGCCAATTGCGCGACGGCGCCAAACTCGGTGGTGCATACCGGGGTGAAGTCTTTAGGGTGGGAAAACAGGATGGTCCAGTTCGACCCGATGAAATCGTGAAACTGAATCGGGCCCTGGTCGGTGTCGGCGCTAAAGTCCGGGACCAGATCGTTGATGCGCAACGCCATGGCAACTGCTCCTTGAAGAGGTTGGACGGGAAACCCGAACAAGGGTAGTCGGGATTTATCTGCGTGTTGCCCGGCCATCACAACAACGTATTTCCGTACCCCGGGTCGGCCACGGCGGCCACTATCAAAGGCCCGAGGGCCCCAACAAGGACAACAACAATGGTCTTTCAAACCCGCCGTCTGCACCTGATCGCCGCCAGCACCCTGGCCGTGCTCGCCGGCTGCGCGCAGCTCGATAGCGCCGCGCCCGCCGCCATCACCCAAGGCCCGGCAGGCGATGCCTTCTACACCCCTCCCACCCTGGCCGCCGGTCACCACGGCGACCTGATCTGGGCCCGCCCGCTCACCACCCAGGCCGCCTTGCCCAGCGCCGCGCAAAATTGGCTGGTGCTATACCGCTCCACCGACGTAGCCGGCCAACCGGTCGCCGTCTCCGGCACCGTAGCCATTCCCAGCGGCACCCCGCCCGCCGGCGGCTGGCCCGTACTCAGCTGGACCCACGGCACCACCGGCATCGCCGACCTCTGCGCACCCTCGCGCAACCGCCCCGACTACCCGGCCCGCGACTACATCAACCTGATGAGCGCCAGCCTCGACCAATGGCTGCAGCGCGGTTACGCCGTGGTGCAAACCGACTACCAAGGCCTTGGCACGCCCGGAACCCACCCGTACCTGGTGGGCGACTCCGAAGCGCGCGGCGCCATCGACATGGTGCTGGCCGCCCGCCAGCTCACGCCGGGCCTTAGCAAAAACTGGCTGGTAATGGGCCACTCCCAAGGCGGCCAAGCGGCCATCTACACCGCCGCCCGCGCCCCCGACTACGGCCAGGGCCTGAACCTCAAAGGCGCCATCGCCATTGCCCCGGCCTCGCACCTGAGCACCCTGGTGGCCTACAGCCAAGCCCACCCCGATATGAACGCCAACGGCTTTGGCGCCCTGATGACCGTCGGCATCGGCGCCGGCGCCCCGGGGCTGAACACCACCGCCATGCTCACCGCCGAAGGCAAAAAGCGCATTCAACTGGTGGAAGAACGCTGCGTGGTCGGCCTGTCCGCCCCGGATGCCTGGAGCCTGAAAACCAGCGAACTGGTAAACGCCAACGCCGACTACGCCGCCTTCAATGGCGCCCTCGCCACCCTCGCCGACACGGAAAACACCCGGCCGCAAGTGCCGCTGCTAGTGCTGCAAGCGGATAACGACGAAGTGGTGCCAGCGCACCTCACCGCCAAGATGGTTGCCCGGTTTAAAACACTGGGCGTGGATGTGGATGCGCGCAACTACAAGGTCGGCGACAAAGGCACGGCGCGCACCTATCACCAGGCGACGGTGCCGACAGCGATGGGCGATGCAATGGAGTGGGCGCAGGGGCGGTTGCCGGCTGGCAAATAAGGCGAAAACTCAGCGACTGCCAAACGGCAGCACGATGCGCCGAAAAACTGCCAACACACGGTTGGGTCCTTTCGGCGCCGTGACTTTGCGATAAACTTTGAGCACTTCGTCCGCGGCACGCTGCGTGTCTTGCAGACTGCGCTTGGCCTTGGCCATTTCACGGATGACCGCCAGGGCGACTTGTTTTTCGTTTTCGGGGAGGTCGTTCATCCGCTGCCACCTTTGCCTTTTCGGTTCAGCCCAACCGTTACTGCCATCAATTCATCAGGCACGGGTATTCAGCACCAAGCGTAGACACTTGGGCGCATTTGGCTGAAGAAGATGGAAAAAACAGGACTCTAGAAGGAGGCAACCCCCACCAGCCACACCCCGGCACACAATGTTCCCGCTGTGGCTGCTTCCTTCCGGACCTGACCAGGTTAACGGGTAATCGTTGCGGGGGGACCGATGGGGGTCACCATAACGCGTGCCTTCAAGGCTGAAGGCCGCGCCATTGTACCGGCTTGCCGATAACTTACAACCGCCTCGTGCGGTTTAAAAAATCATCCGCTACAAGCACTTGCGTTGCGCCGCTTACTGGCCGCAGCCGGGGTACTTGTGCCCGGCAGTAGCGTTGGGCAGGCCGAGGAAGTCGAGGATGTGGGGCGTGGCTCCGTCGATTTGCAGCAGCGGCGTGGCGCTCATATCGCCGATGCAGTACGCGGTTTTGCCGGGGTTCTGGTAGTTGTTATTGAGGATCAGGATGGTGTCGCGCTCCCCTGCACTCTGCCCGCCGTGGCCGCTGTTCAGGCCGCCGTGGTCGGAGGCCACCACGATCAACCATTCTTCGTTGGCGTAGCCGGGGCGCGCGGCCAGGGTGTCGAGCACTTGCTGGATTTGCGCGTCTTCGCCGCGGATTTTGCTTTGGTAGTTGGCGTTTAACGGCGCGTAGCTGGCGGCGTGAATGTCGACGTTGTGCAGGTAGTAGAAGATGGCGGTTGGCGGGTTTTTCCAGCCGAGCCAGCCCTTGACGGTGTCGGTGGCTTGTTGGGAGTTCTTGGCGCTGTTGGCCACGACAAAGTCGGCACCCACGGGTTTCAGGTTGTGGGTGATGTTGTACCAGTCGCCCACCACGCCCACGGTGGCGGTTGGGTAGCTTTGCTTGAGCAGGTCGAACACGTGGGGTTTGAGCATGGGCAGGGTTTCGCCGTTGCTGGTTACCCCGTGGTTGTTGGCCCAGAAGCCGGTGAAGTTGGTAGCCCAACCGGGGCCGCTCACGGTGTCTTGCGGGCCACCGGCTAGTACGTTGCGGTGAAAGGCACCGCCGTTGGCCAGGGCGCTCAGGGCCGGGGTAACAGCGCAGCCTTCGCAGAACAGGGCGTCGCCGCGCAGGCCGTCGATGCCGATAAACAGCACGTGTTTATTGCCAGGCACGGGGCTTGGAATGCCTTCGCCGGCAACTACAAAGTAGTGGTCGTACGGGTTGCCGCTGTAGTTGGTTTTCAGGCCGCCGACGTCGCTGGCGCGCTTGTCGCTCAAATCGCACGCGCTGGTGGTTTTGTTGTAGTCGAAGCTTTTGCACCAACTGCTGCGGCTGTCATCGGTACAGGCGCTGGCGCAGTCTTTGGGCGTGACGTTTTTCAGGTTTTCGACGTTGGAGCCGGAGATGGCCGCATTGGTGACGCGGGCGAAGGCTTTGAGTGGGTCGGGCTTGAGCGAGTAGTGGTCGTAGGGGTTACCGCTGTAGTCGGTTTTCAGCCCGCCGACATCGCCTGCGCGCTTGTCGCTGAGGTCGCAGGCGCTGGTGGTTTTATTGAAGTCGAACGACACGCACCAGCCGGCGCGGTCGCTGCCTTGGCAGGCCTCGGCGCATTGGGTTGGGGTAACGGCCGTGAGGTTTTCGCGGTTGTAGCCAGAAATGGCGGCGTTAGGGGTGAGGGTGAAATCGGCGAGGCCGCTGGCGTGGGCCAACAGGGGGAAACAGGCAGCTGCCAGCGACAGACTCAGGAAGATCGGTTTCATGGCGGTTCCATAGCGATGAAGGAGCTCGCACGGTAGAAAAGCCAGATGACCGCGGGGCTATCAAATCAATATGGAAATACGGGGGTTGGTATTGAGTTCAGCTATAGCCCGGCTACCGCTTGGTGCGCGGAGCACACCCCACAAGGGCAACCTCCCGGTAGGGTGTGCTCCGCGCACCAAGCAATTTCCAAGCGATTAAACCCGGAAGCTACCGACCAGCTTGGCCAATCCGCTCGACAACTCGGACAGCCGCTGGCTGGCTTCGGTGCTTTTTTCCGAGGTAGCCGCTGCCTCGTTGGAGAGCTCGCGAATGTCGCTGATGTTGCGGGCGATTTCTTCGGTGACGCTGCTTTGCTCTTCGCAGGCGGTGGCGATCTGGGCGGCCATGTCGTTGATGCGGCCAACCGAGTCGCTGGATTCGGACAGAATCTGGTCCACCCCGGCGGCGCGGTCGACGCTGTCACGGGCCTTGATGCTGCCTGAGTCCATCGCCTTCACGGCGTTCTGCACGCCCACTTGCAGGCGTTCGATCATGTTTTGAATGTCTTTGGTGGAGTCCTGGGTGCGGGCGGCCAGGGCGCGCACTTCGTCGGCGACCACGGCAAAACCACGGCCTTGCTCCCCTGCGCGCGCGGCTTCGATGGCGGCGTTAAGGGCCAGCAGGTTGGTTTGCTCGGCAATGCCTTTGATCACTGCCAGCACGGCGCCGATATTGGCGGTTTCCTGCTCCAGGGTTTGAATGGTGCCGGAGGCGCTTTCCACTTCATGGGCCAATTGGCGCATGGCGGTGATGGTGGCGCCGACCACCTGGGCGCCTTCGCGCGATTGGGTTTCGGCGCTGCGGGCGGCGTCCGCGGCATTCTGCGCGTTACGGGCTACCTCGTTTACCGCTGCACTCATTTCCGTGGCGGCGGTGCTTACCTGGTCGACGGCGGCGTGTTCGCTGCTGATCAGCCGGTCGTTGGCGGCGGCCATGCCGGCCAGGCTTTGCGCCGAGGCGGCCACTTCACCGGTGACACGGCCGACTTCTTTGATTAGCGGTTGCAGCTTGTCGAGGAAGCGGTTGAAGGCCAGGCTGAGTTTGCCCAGCTCATCGCGGGACAACACATCCAGGCGCACACGAAGGTCGCCATCGCCGTCGGCAATCTGCTCGATGCGGTGCAGCAGGTTTTCCAGGGGGCGGGTGACCAGAATGGGAAAGCCGACTACCAGAATCAGGCACACCAGCAGGCCCACTCCGACGATGCCGCCCTGTTGCCAGGTGAGCTCTTCACCCTGGGCAATTGCAAATGTGCCTTCGTCGTTGGCGGCTTTGTCTTCGAGTTCGCCAAGTTTGTCGATGGCGTCGCGCATGCTTTCAAACTGCTTTTCGCTGTCGCCAAAACTGAGCACGCTGGCGGCGTCAGGGTCAGTGGCAGTGAGCTGCACCACCTTGAGGCTGGTGGTCTTCCAGATGGCATAACCCTGGTCGAACTGCGCCACTAGGGCTTTGCCTTCTGCGCTGGGGTCCATGGCCAGGTATTTGTGCACGCGGTCGTAGGCTTGCTGCAGGTTTTCGGCGTGGGAGCTTTTCAGGGCGTCAATGTGCGAGGCGGCCCCTTCGTCCAGCATGCTGCGCTCGGCGACAAAGGCCTGGTAAAGGTCGCGGTCGGCGTTGAGCAGCAGGCTGATGGCCGGCAGGTAGCGGTTGGTAAGTTTGCTGCTGGAGTCGGCCACCTGGGTGATACCACGCACCCCGAGCACGCCCATCAGCACCAATAGCACCGCCAGCACGAGAATGGGCAAGGCGATTTTCCAGCGAAACCCCAGGTCGGCAAACACACGCAGCATGATGACTCTCCAAACGGCAGGACAACTAGATGCAGCGTAGCCGCTCTTTGCCGTTTTACCGGGCCACTCGCCACTACAGGCCTGATAGCGCCACGCTTTTGTGCTAGCGTGCCGGCTTTCGCGCACCACCCTCTTCGAATCTGTTTTAAGGAATTGCCAGCATGGCCATGAGCAAAGACCAATTGATCAGCGATATCGCCGAAGCCACCGACGCCTCGAAAGCGACCGTGCGGGCGGTGCTGGAGCAGTTGAGCGAGATCGTCAGCGATGCGCTGGAGAACTACGACGAAATCACCTTGCCGGGCATTGGCAAGTTGAAAGTGGCCGACCGCCCGGCCCGCACCGGCCGCAACCCACAGACCGGCAAGGCCATCGAAATTGCGGCGAAGAAAGTGGTGAAGTACGTACCGGCCAAGGCGTTGACCGACGCGATTAACTAAGCAAAAAGCCGCGTAGGGCGAATATCGCAAAGCGATATCCGCCGTCGGGCACGGTGTATCGGCGGATATCCGCGATGCGGCTGCTCTATCGAAGGAAGACCGCCCTACGCCACCCCAATTCCGAATCCTTCCAACGCTTTCAAAAACTCGGCTTCGTCGAGCACCTTCACACCCAACTCATTGGCCTTGGCCAATTTGGAACCGGCCCCCGGCCCCGCCACCACGCAGGTGGTTTTCGCGGACACCGAGCCCGCCACTTTCGCGCCCAGGCTTTCGAGTTTTTCCTTGGCGATATCGCGGCTCATGATTTCCAGGCTGCCGGTCAGCACCCAGGTCTGGCCCGCCAGCGGCAAGCCTTCTACCACGCGTTTTTCGCTTTGCCAGTGCATGCCGAAGTCGCGCAGTTGCGCTTCGATTTTCAGCGCACGGTCGCGGTTTTCGGCAACGGCGAAAAAGTCGCGCACGGCGTTGGCCGGTTTTTCACTGAGGGTTTGGCGCAGGTCGAGCCAGTCTGCGGCCAGCAGTTTTTCCAGCGACTCATCGAACTTGGCCGCCAGGGTTTTCGCACCTGTTGGCCCTACCGACGCGATATGCAGTTTGTCGATCAAGCCCGCCAGGGTGGTGCTGGCTGCGTACTCGGCGCCCAGCTCGCCCTGCCCCTGGATGTCCAGCACCTGCTCAAGCTGGTCGATCACGGTTTGGTTGTGGCTGTCGCTGAAGAACTCGTGGATTTCGTAGGCCACTTCCAGGCCAACATCCGGCAGGTAGGTGAGCACTTCAGGCAGCGCCTGTTTAATGCGCTGCAAGGAGGCCAGGGAACGCGCCAGCACCTTGGCGGTTTCTTCGCCTACGTCGGGAATGCCGAGGGCAAAGATAAAGCGGGCCAGCTCGGGCTTACGGCTGTTTTCGATGGCGGCCAGCAGGTTTTTGCTCGATAGCTCGGCAAAGCCTTCGAGCTCGACAATCTGTTCGAAGGTTAGCTTGTACAGGTCGGCCGGCGAATGAATCAGGCCTTCGTCCACCAACTGCTCAACGCTCTTGTCGCCCAGGCCTTCGATATCCATGGCGCGGCGCGACACGAAGTGGATGATCGCCTGCTTGAGTTGTGCACCGCAGGCCAGGCGGCCGACACAGCGGTATACCGCGCCTTCGCTGACAGTTTCGCGGCCTTTGCTGCGTTTGATCAGCTGCGTGCGCTCCACGTGGGAGCCGCACACCGGGCAGTTTTGCGGCACCTCAACGGGCTTGGCATCGGCGGGGCGGCGGTCGAGCACCACTTGCACCACTTGCGGAATCACATCGCCCGCGCGGCGAATGATCACGGTGTCGCCGACCATCACGCCCAGGCGTGCCACTTCGTCCATGTTGTGCAGCGTGGCATTGGCGACCATCACGCCAGCCACTTTCACCGGCCGCAAGCGCGCGACCGGGGTGACGGCACCGGTGCGGCCGACTTGGAATTCCACGGCCAGCAGCTCGGTGAGTTCTTCGCTGGCGGGGAATTTATGGGCGATGGCCCAACGCGGTTCGCGGGCGCGAAAACCCAGTTCGCGCTGCCAGGCCAGGTTGTTGACCTTGAACACCACACCGTCGATTTCATAGGGCAGTGCGTCACGGCGCTCGCCGATATCGCGGTAGTAATCCAGGCATTCGTCGGCACCCTTGGCCAGCTTCAGTTCGCGGCTGATGGGCATGCCCCAGGCTTTCAGGGCATTGAGAATGCCGACATGGGTATCGGGCAACTCGCCTTGCACCTGGCCGATGCCGTAGCAGCAGAATTCCAACGGGCGTTTGGCGGTGATGCTGGAGTCGAGCTGACGCAGGCTGCCGGCGGCGGCGTTGCGCGGGTTGGCGAAGGTTTTGCCGCCCTGCTCCAACTGGCTGGCGTTTAAGCGTTCAAACCCCGCGCGGGACATAAAGACTTCGCCCCGTACTTCCAGCACGGCGGGCCAGCCGGTGCCCTGCAGTTTGAGCGGAATATTGCGCACGGTGCGCACGTTAACGCTGATGTCTTCGCCGGTGCTGCCATCGCCACGGGTGGCGCCACGCACCAGTTGGCCGTCGCGGTACAACAGGCTTACGGCCAGGCCGTCAAGTTTGGGTTCGCAGCTGTATTCCACGCTGGCGCCGCCGCCGAACAGGTCGCCGGCCGGTAGCTCATCGGCCAGGCCTTCGCGCACACGGCGGTCGAAGTCGCGCAGGTCGTCTTCGGCAAAGGCGTTGCCCAGGCTCAGCATGGGCACTTCGTGCTTGACCTCACCAAAGGCCGACAACGCCAGGCTGCCCACGCGCTGGGTGGGCGAGTCGGGCGTGACCAGTTCCGGGTGTTCGGCTTCCAGGGCCTTGAGCTCATGGAACAGGCGGTCGTACTCGGCGTCCGGAATGCTCGGCTCGTCCAGCACGTGGTAGCGGTAGTTGTGCTGGTCCAGGTCACTGCGCAGTTGGGCGATGCGGGTGGCGGCGGTTTGGGCGTCGGTCATAACGTGCAACTCTCAAAACGAAAAAGAGCAGCCGAAGCTGCTCAGTAACTCTAGATGTTTGTAGGAGCCAGCTTGCTGGCGAATGGTTCTAAAAGCTTCGCGAGCAACCGGATGGCCGTCCCCTCGCTCCTACGGAATCGGTGTAGCGCGTGTTAGCGCTTGTTGGTCAGCGCCTTGCGCTCGAATTCCACGATGCGCTGACGGTAGTGCTCGATGGTTTGCGCGGTCATTACGCTGCGCTGGTCATCTTTCAATTCACCGCTCAGTTCATGGGCCAGTTTGCGCGCGGCGGCCACCATTACATCGAAGGCCTGTTTCGGGTGACGCGGGCCTGGCAAGCCGAGGAAGAAGCTCACGGCACGGGTGCTGAAGTGGTCGATATCGTCCAGATCGAACGTGCCGGGTTTAACCCCGTTGGCCATCGAAAACAGCACTTCGCCATTGCCGGCCATACTTTCGTGGCGGTGGAAAATATCCATCTCGCCAAAGCGCAGGCCACTTTCCAGAATATTCTGCAGCAGTGCCGGGCCATTGAAGCCTTCGCCCTCTTTGGCCACCACATTGATCACCAATACTTCTTCAACGGGCGGCAAATCGCGGCTGTCTTGCGGTACGGCGGGATTGCGTTTTTTCGGTTCGTCATCAACCGGGTTGAGCAGGGTTGGCACCGGCTCTTCAATACCCAGATTGAGGTCGCCCTGACTCGGTTCAACCACTTTGCCGCGACGACGGTTCAATTCGCGCGGGCTCATGGCCGGCAACTCTTCTTCTTCGATCTTGGGTTCGGCGTGGCGCTCGAGCACACGCGGCGGGCCCAGCAATTCCGGGGCGCCGTCGTCATCGGGAAGGTTGGAGAAACTCCGATCCAGTTTGAACTTCAACTTGCCTTTACCACCGCGCATACGGCGCCAGCCATCGAACAGAATGCCAGCGATAACAATGATGCCGATGACGATCAGCCACTCACGCAGACCGATTTCCATGTAATTCTGTAGCCCCTAAAAAATAATAATGAAGAAAGGGCATCCGCCCTCTGACTCAACACTCAACAAAAAACACCGTCAGCAACTTAAGACTTCGTATATCAACTCCATGTTCTGACTGGCATTTGTCACAAATTAGAAAAAGTGGGCAATAAGCTAGCACGACGAAAGGCAACTTTACACCGCCGATGCGGTTATGCCTCTACCAAAGCCAAGGCCTCTTCGACATCTACTGCGACAAGCCGTGAGCAGCCAGGTTCATGCATTGTTACGCCCATCAACTGATCGGCCATTTCCATGGCGATCTTGTTGTGGGTGATATAGATGAACTGTACGGTTTCGGACATCTCTTTAACCAACCGCGCATAACGCCCGACGTTAGCGTCGTCCAGCGGCGCATCCACTTCGTCGAGCATGCAGAACGGCGCAGGGTTGAGTTTGAAAATGGCAAATACCAGCGCCAGTGCGGTCAACGCTTTTTCACCGCCGGAGAGCAGGTGAATGGTGCTGTTTTTCTTGCCCGGCGGGCGCGCCATGATGGTTACGCCGGTGTCGAGCAAATCGTCACCGGTTAATTCAAGGTAGGCATTGCCGCCACCGAATACTTTCGGAAACAACGCCTGCAAACCGCCGTTGATTTGGTCGAAGGTTTCCTTAAAGCGGTTACGGGTTTCCTTGTCGATTTTGCGGATAACGTTTTCCAGGGTATCCAGCGCCTCGACAAGGTCGGCGTTCTGGGCATCCAGATAACGTTTGCGCTCGCCCTGCTGTTGGTATTCGTCGATGGCGGCGAGGTTGATCGGGCCCAGGCGCTGGATGCGCGCGGCAAGGCGCTCCAGCTCTTCGTCCCAGGCCTTTTCGTTCGCCTCGCTGGGCAAGGTATTGAGTACGCCGTGCAGGTCGTAGTTGTCTTCGAGCAGCTGGTCCTGAATGGCTTTGCGGCGCACGGTAAGCGACTGCCATTCCATGCGCTGTTGTTCGAGTTGGGTGCGCAGCAGTTGCGATTGCTGCTCGGCCGACGTGCGGCGTTTTTCCGCGTCGCGCAGTTGGCGGTCGGCGTCTTCCAGGGCCAGGCGGGCGAACTTGAGTTCGTCTTCCACGCCCATGCGCTTGTCGAGCAGCTCTTCCAGCTTCATGCGCAACTCTTCCAGCGGCGCGGCGCCCTCATCGAGGTTGAGGTTTAGCTGTTCGCGTTTCTCGTGCAGGCGCTCGGCTTGCAGCTGCAGGCGTTCCAGCGCCTGGCGCGTGGAGTCGTGCTGGGCCTTCAGCGAACCCAAGCGCACGGCCAACTGATGGGCGTGGTCTTTGTGCTGCCGAGCTTCCTGGCGCACACGGTCGAGGCGTTCACGCAACGCATCGCGCTGGGCCATCAGCAACTCGCGCTGTTCGGTGTCCAGGGCCATGGCGTCGAGGGCGTCTTGCAGTTGCAGCCGCGCTTCGCCCAGTTGTTCGGACTCGATGGCGCGTTGCTCGCCCAGTTCGGTCAGTTCTTCATCGAGGCGACGGCGACGCAATGTCAGTTGCTCGACCTTCGCCTGGCCGGCGGACAGTTGCGCTTTCAGCTCCCCCTGGCGACGGGCTTCGTCTTGCAGGCGGCGGCGTTGTTGTTCGCGGGCTTCTTCTTGCTGTTGCTGGGTTTCGCGCAGCGTTTGCAGGCGTTCTTCAAGGCTGGCGAGACTGGCTTCACGCTCATCGCGCTCCAGGCCCAGGCGTTCGATTTCCTGGCCACGGGCAAGCACACCGCTCTCAGCTTCGCTGGCGCGGCGCACCCGCAGAAAATGCCGGCCGACCCAGTAGCCGTCACGGCTGATCAGGCTTTCGCCCTCGCCCAATTGCCCGCGCAGGGCCAGGGCCTCGTCGAGGGTTTGCACCGGCTTGACCTTGGCCAGCCAGGGCGCCAGGTCGACGCTGGCATCGACCTTGTCCAGCAAGCTGCCGGCCACCCGCGCACCGCCTTTGGCCGGGCTGAGCAGGCGCAGATCGCCTTGCTCGAAACTGGCCAGATCCAGGCTGGATAACGACTGTGGGTCGTCAAGCAATACGGCTTGCAGGTCGGCGCCCAGCACGGTTTCCACCGCCAGTTCCCAGCCCGCTTCCACCCGCAGGCCTTCGGCCAGGCGCGGGCGTTGATTGAGGTGATTCTCGCGCAACCAGTCGGCGGTGCCTTTGCCGGGGTCCAGCGCCGCTTGTTGCAGTGCTTCAAGCGAAGCCAGCCGGCCGTTCAGGCGTTGCAATTCGCCTTGCGCTTGTTGCTGAGCCTGGCCGGCTTGCAGCAGTTCGCCACGCAGGTGTTCCAGACGCTCGACCAGCGCTTGCTCGGCAATCTGCAGCTCTTCGAGGGTCAGCTCGCTGCTGGCCACCTGTTCGCTGAGTTCGAGAATGGCGGCGTCTTCGGGGTCGGCCGCTAACAGCACAAGCTCGTCGTTCTGGCGGCGCTGGCGCTCGGCCAACCGCTCCAGGCTCTGTTCGAGCTGTTGAATACGCGACTGCTGCACTTCGGCCTGGCGGCGCGGTTCGGCAGAGCGCTGGTTGAAGTCGTCCCACTGACCCTGCCAGTTCTGCATGGCGCTGTCGGACTCTTCCAGGGCCGCGGCGGCTTCTTCGGCGGCGGCGTTGGTGACTTCCTGTTCGGGCTCCAGTGCCGCCAGCTCTTCCCCTAGGGTGGCAAGCAAGGTGCGGTCGTGGCCCAGGTGCGATTCGGTTTCCAGGCGCGCGCGCTCGGCTTCGTTGAGGTCGTCCTGCAATTGGCGCAAGCGTTGCTGGCCATGCTGGATGCTCTGCTCGACGCGGGCGATATCGCCGCCCACGGAGTAGAAGCGGCCCTGCACCAGGTTAAAGCGTTCGGACAATTCGTGGTGGCCGTCGCGAAAGCGTTCGATGCTGGCATCGGCATTGCGCTGCTCGGCCACCAGCGCTTCGAAGCCGATTTCCTGATTGCCGATCACCGCTTCGCGCTGCGCAACCTGCTCGTTCAATGCCTGCCATTTAAGCGCGGACAACTGCGCCTTGAGCTGGCGCTCTTCGGCTTTGTATTCCTGGTATTTCTCGGCCGACTGCGCCTGGCGATGCAGACGGTCGAGCTGGCGCTCGAGCTCTTCACGCAGGTCGGTGAGGCGCGCGAGGTTTTCGTGGGTGCGGCGAATACGGTTTTCGGTCTCGCGGCGGCGCTCCTTGTACTTGGAAATGCCGGCGGCTTCTTCGATGAAATTGCGCAGGTCTTCTGGCTTGGCTTCGATCAGCTTGGAGATCATGCCCTGCTCGATGATCGAATAGCTGCGTGGGCCAAGCCCGGTGCCGAGGAAAATGTCGGTGATGTCACGGCGACGGCATTTGGTGCCGTTGAGAAAATAGGTGTTCTGGCTGTCGCGGGTGACGCGGCGGCGAATGGAGATTTCGGCGTAGCCGGCGTATTCGCCCACCAGGGTGCTGTCGCTGTTGTCGAAGATCAGTTCGATGCTGGCCTGGGTCACCGGCTTGCGGGTGTTGGAGCCGTTGAAGATGACGTCGGTCATCGACTCGCCGCGCAGGTTTTTCGCCGAGCTTTCGCCCATCACCCAGCGCACGGCGTCGATGATGTTGGATTTGCCGCAGCCGTTGGGCCCGACCACCGCCGCCATGTTGCTGGGGAAGTTCACGGTGGTGGGGTCGACGAACGACTTGAATCCCGCCAGCTTGATGCACTTCAGCCGCATAGAACGCCTTCCTTAGCCATGTACGGTTAGCGTTCAGCCATGGCGGCGAGCACCATCTGGCAGTTGTGTTTGCTGTAGGCGGTGAGGGTTTCGCGCACTTGTAGGGGGTCGCGGGCAATTACTGCCTGCAACAGACCGCCGAAGGCATTGAGAAACTGGCTCATCTCGCTTTTGCGTTTTTCCAGGGCCAGGTGGTAGGTGCGGCTCATGGCCGGCAGCAGATTTTCCAGGGTTTCTTGCAAGTACGGGTTGTTGGCGAACGGGAACGCCGCGCGCATCACATCGAAACTGCTCTGCACAAAGCTGTCGATATCGCCTTGTTCAGCGCAGGCCATCAGGCGCTGCTGAATCTCTACGAAGGGCTGCAAATCGGCTTCGGTTTTCCAGCGTTCGGCCACGGCAAAGCCGAGCAGAATGTACAGCTCGACGACCAGCGTATAGAGGCTTTTGACGTTGTGCGGGGTCAGTTCGCTGACGTGGGCACCGCGGCGCGGCAGGATGGTGATGAGATGGCGGCGCTCGAGAATCAGCAACGCCTCACGCACCGAACCCCGGCTGACGTTGAGCGCCAGGGTGACTTTCTGTTCTTGAATCCGCTCACGTTCTTTCAATTCCCCACGAATGATGCGCTCGGCCAGGTGGTGCGCGATCTGTTCTGCGAGGCTGTCAGGAGCTTTGAACGTCATGGCTGTCCTTCAAGAGGGATAGTGGGCAAGCGTAGCGAGCGAAGGGTAGGCAAGGCAAAAAGCTGGTGAAAAAGCGCAGTTGGCTGTAGCCAATGAGCATTTTCACCGACTTTTTAACGCTGCCTAACCGAGCGCAGTAGCTTGCCAAACGGGCGCGAGTGTAACACAGCGTGTTACCCGGCAAAGGTAACGGCGTAGCGGCTTGCCGTCCAAAAGGTTGGGTGGGCAATGGCCTTTGGGCAAGGCGATTGTCCTACAATTTCAACGGTCGACTCCCCTTCAAAAAATAACGGTCGACTCCCCTTCAAAAAATAATGGAGCTCACCATGTTTGCGTACCTGCCTTCCTCCTGGATGATCGCCCTGAAAAAAGCCGGCTACTGGATCTGGCTGATTCCCGTACTGGGCGTGCCCATGAGTTTTCACTGGTCACTCGGCAGCGCCCACGCCGATGCCTGGGCCTATCTGGTAGTCACCATCGTATTTGGCGTGATCCCGATTCTGGATGCCATTGTCGGCCGCGACCCGGCCAACCCTGACGAAGTGGCCGATGTGCCGAAGATGGATAAACAGGGCTACTACCGCCTGCTCAGCCTGGCCACCGTGCCGTTTCTGCTGGGCATGCTGGTGTGGGCCGGCTGGGCCTTTGTGCACTACGAGGCGTGGAGCTGGGTGGGGCGCCTGGGGTGGGTGCTGTCGGTGGGCACCGTGACCGGCGCCATCGGCATTACCGTGGCTCACGAATTTATCCACAAAGACCCGCAGCTTGAACAAAACGCCGGCGGCCTGTTGTTGGCGGCGGTGTGTTATGCCGGCTTCAAGGTGGAGCATGTGCGGGGCCACCATGTGCATGTGTCCACGCCGGAAGACGCCTCGTCATCGCGCTACGGCCAGAGCCTCTACGCGTTTTTGCCACACGCCTATAAGCACAACTTTCTCAATGCCTGGGCGCTGGAAAAAGAGCGTCTGCAACGGCGCGGCTTGCCGGCGCTGCATTGGCGTAATGAGTTGATCTGGTGGTACGCCATCAGCGCCGGCTTTTTGCTCGGCTTTACCCTGGCGTTCGGTTGGATGGGCGCGCTGTTTTTCCTTGGCCAATCGTTTGTGGCGCTGACGCTGCTGGAGATCGTCAACTACGTGGAGCACTACGGCCTGCACCGCCGCAAGCAGGACAACGGCCGCTATGAACGCACCAACCCCAGCCATTCGTGGAACAGCAATTTTCTGCTGACCAATCTATTTCTGTTCCACCTGCAACGGCATTCCGACCACCATGCCTACGCCAAGCGGCGCTATCAGGTGCTGAGGCATTTTGACGACAGTCCGCAGTTGCCCAATGGCTATGCCGGGATGATTGTACTGGCACTGTTTCCGCCGCTATGGCGCAAGGTGATGGACCCGAAGGTGCGGGCTTATTACGCGGGGGAAGAGCATCAGCTCAGTGAATCGCAGTTGGCGTGACAGATTCACATGCTTTGCTCCCCTCGCCCACTTGTGGGAGAGGGGCCGGAGGTGAGGGCCAGCAGCAACAAAAATCTCGGATCAAGAGCCCCTCACCCTAGCCCTCTCCCGTAAACGGGAGAGGGGACTAACCGCGCGCGGTTTAACTTTGGTCGCGATGTTTTCGAAGGCGCCACCGTCGTCCCAGCGCAGGCTGGGACCCAGACTTTTGGAACGTACACCGTCACCTGCAAAATTCTGGATCCCGGCCTGCGCTGGAATGACGTGTCTTCTGGCACTCTACGGGCCTTACTTCCGGCACCCCGCAAACATATCCAGCCCCTTGTCGTACACCTTGGTATTCACCTGCAGCAGCCCCAGCATGGAGCTGAACAGGTTGTCCTGGCTTACTGGCTGTTCCCGCTGGGTGCGCAGGCAGTCAGCGTCCACCTGAAACTCCTGCTGATAGCTGTCGGAAAACCACGCCACCATCCCCACGTGTTTCTGTTGCTCGGGCGCCATCATGTACGGCGTACCGTGCAGGTACAGGTTGTACTCGCCGAGCGACTCGCCATGGTCGGACATATACAGCATTGCGCTGTCGACTTTGCTTTGGTTGGCGCGCAGCACGTCGATCAGGCTGGACAGCACATGGTCGGTATAAAGAATGGTGTTGTCATAGCCATTAACGATGCTGTCGCGCGAGCACTCGTTCAGGGCGTTGCTGGTGCACACCGGGGTGAATTGTTCGAAGGCTTTGGGATAGCGCTTGAAGTATTCGGGGCCGTGGCTGCCCATCTGGTGCAGCACCAGCACGGTGTCGTTTTTCAGGTTGTCGATAAAGCCTTGCAGGCCTTGCAACAGGATCTCGTCGTGGCACTCGCTGTTGGCGCACAGGGCCGGGTCTTTGAGGTTGCTGACGTCTTCGATATTCACCCGGTCGCAGGTGCCTTTGCAGCCTGACTGGTTGTCGCGCCACACCACATCCACACCGGCGCGCTTGATCACATCCAGCAGCCCTTCCTGGGAGTAGGCCTTGCTGGCGCTGTAGTTGGCGCGCCCCAAGTTTGAAAACATGCACGGCACCGACACGGCCGTTTCTGTGCCGCAGGAATGGGCGTTCGGGTAGGCAATCACGCCGGTCTCGGCCTTGAGTTTCGGCGTGGTATCACGCTCGTAGCCGAGGATGCCGAAGTTGTCGGCGCGGGCACTCTCCCCTACTACCAATACGGTCAGCGACTTGTGCCGGCGGCTCTGCCAGGCCCGCGCTTTCACGGCGTCTTCGCCGATGGTGCGAAACGGCTCCTTGCCGGTGGCGATCTGTTCGCGCAACAGGCTCAACGAAGCGCCCACATAGTTGCTTGGCACCACCATCAAGCGCAGTTCATGGTGGTTACGGAACAGCGACGACAAGCCTTGATAGTTAACCAACGCCACACCACCCAGCACCGCCACGCTGGCAATGGCTACCAGCAGCTTGGTCAACAGCTCGCGCGGCCAACGGCGGTAGGTGACCGGCATAAACCACACCAGCAGCGCCGGCAAAATGCCCAAAAACAGCACATACAGCGCCAGTTTGAGCGACAACAGGTCACGCACTTCGGTGGGGTTGGTCTGCGCGGCGTTGCGCAACATGCCCAGATCGATCATCACGCCGTACTCGTTCATAAAGTACGCGACACCCGCGCTCACCAGCAGCAGCACCACAAGCACCGGCTTGAGCACCCAGCGAAAGGCCAGCGCGGTCAGCACCAGATTGAACACCGCCAGCACCATCAGACCAAAGGCAACCCGCATCATCAGCCCCGCGCCGGTGCTGGGCGTAATGCTCACCAGGTGGCCCCAGAGCACCGGGTTACAGGCCAAAAGGAGAAACGCGCTGCCGATCAGTGTCAGCAGTTCCGGGCGTATCGCCTTTACTTTCAATATCGAATTCACGTTGCGGTTCCGCCCACAGGTTGATGGGGGCGGATGCTAGAAACGCAGCGGTCAAAAATTCGTTAAAAAAACCTGAATGTTTAGTTGGCCGCAAATCCCTCACAGCGCCGGAATACAGCGCCTTTCGCGGTTAAACGAAAAGCCGGATTGCTGGGCACGCGGATTGCTTGACTAAAGAGTCAAATATTTTATTGACCCAAAAGTCAGAATTCT
Organism: Pseudomonas turukhanskensis; assembly: GCF_027922365.1. GTDB lineage: Bacteria > Pseudomonadota > Gammaproteobacteria > Pseudomonadales > Pseudomonadaceae > Aquipseudomonas > Aquipseudomonas turukhanskensis. The sequence goes on along the minus strand of NZ_BSFN01000006.1, from coordinate 172,931 downwards.
CTAAATTCGGCAAACAGACTCAACGGCTGTGCACCCTTCTCCCGCGTGCGGGAGAGGGGCCGGGGGTGAGGGCAAGCCTTAACGCAACCCTCACCCCGCCCAAACGTCGCGTGCCATAAAAAACAAGAAAGTGCCTGGAGGTCGTCCTTGATCCAGTTTTTACTCAACCGTGAGCTGCGTACTGAGCAGCGTCTCGACCCGAACGTCACCGTGCTCAATTACCTGCGTGAGCACGTGGCCAAACCTGGCACCAAGGAAGGCTGCGCTTCCGGTGACTGCGGCGCCTGTACCGTTGTGGTGGGTGAACTGGACAACTCGTCCGGCACCCCGCGCATTCGCTACCGCACCCTCAACTCCTGCCTGACCTTCGTTTCCTCACTGCACGGCAAACAGCTGATCAGCGTTGAAGACTTGAAGCACCAGGGCCAACTGCACAGCGTTCAGCAAGCCATGGTCGATTGCCACGGCTCGCAGTGCGGCTTCTGCACTCCGGGCTTTGTGATGTCGCTCTTTGCGCTGCAAAAGAACAGCGACGGCTTCGACAAGGGCCAGACCATGGAAGCCCTGGCCGGCAACCTCTGCCGTTGCACCGGCTACCGCCCGATTATCGATGCCGCCGAGCAGGCTTGCTGCCAGAAGCAGCCGGACCAGTTCGACGCCGCCGAGGCTGAAACCATTGCCAAGCTGCAGGCCATCGCGCCGCAGGAAACCGCCGAACTCAACAGCGGCGACAAACGCTGCCTGCTGCCGCTGACCATCAGCGACCTGGCCGACCTCTACACCGCCAACCCGCAAGCGCGCTTGCTCGCCGGCGGCACCGACCTGGCGCTGGAAGTCACTCAGTTCCACCGCGAATTGCCGGTAATGATTTACGTCGGCCACGTGGAAGCAATGAAACGCGTCGAAATAACCGACGATGCCATCGAAATCGGCGCCGCCACCCCGCTGTCCGATTGCTACGGCGCGCTGGCCAAGGAATACCCGGACTTCGGCGACCTGCTGCACCGCTTCGCCTCGCTGCAGATCCGCAACCAGGGCACCCTGGGCGGCAATATCGGCAACGCCTCGCCCATCGGCGACGCCCCACCCCTGCTGATCGCCCTCGGCGCCCGTGTGGTGCTGCGCAAAGGCGGCCAGACCCGCAGCCTGCCGATCGAAGATTACTTCCTCGATTACAAGGTGACGGCCCGTCAGGAAGCCGAATTTATTGAAAAGGTGATCGTGCCGCGTCACCAGACCAACCAGGCGTTCCGCGCCTACAAGGTGTCCAAGCGTCTGGACGACGATATTTCCGCCGTATGCGCCGCCTTCAACATTGTGGTGGCCGATGGTGTGGTGCAAAGCGCCCGCGTGGCCTTCGGTGGCATGGCCGCCATCCCGAAACGCGCCGCTGCCTGTGAAGCCGTGCTGCAAGGCGCAGCCTGGTACCCGGATGTGATCGAACAGGCCTGCGAAGCCCTGGCCCAGGACTTCAGCCCGCTGAGCGACTTCCGCGCCAGCAAGGAATACCGCCTGCTCACCGCACAGAACCTGCTGCGTAAATTCTTCCTCGAGCTGCAAGCTCCAGACGTCGAAACACGGGTGACCGCTTATGTCTAACCACCACGCCCCGAAAAGCCAGGAAGAGCTGGCCGAATTGTTCCGCGCCGGCATCACCACTGGCGTTGGCAAGAGCGTCAAACACGAAAGTGCCGACAAGCATGTGTCCGGCGAAGCCGTGTACGTAGACGACCGCCTGGAATTCCCCAATCAGTTGCACGTGTATGCCCGCATGAGCGACCGCGCCCATGCCCGCGTTACCAAGATTGACGTGTCGCCCTGCTACGCCATTCCCGGCGTGGCCATCGCCATCACCCATAAAGACGTACCCGGCTTGCTGGATATCGGCGCCGTGGCGCCCGGCGACCCGTTGCTGGCCGACGGCCTGGTGCAGTACGTGGGCCAGGTAGTGATTGCGGTGGCTGCCGACACCCATGAAAACGCCCGCAAAGGCGCCATGGCGGCAATCATTGAATACGAAGACCTGGAGCCGGTGCTCGACGTGGTCGACGCGCTGCGTAAAAAACACTTTGTGCTCGACAGCCACCAGCACCGCATCGGTGATTCGGCCAGCAAACTGGCTACGGCGCCGCGCCGCCTGCAAGGCTCGTTGCATATCGGCGGCCAGGAGCACTTCTACCTGGAAACCCAGATTTCCTCAGTAATGCCCACCGAAGACGGCGGCATGATCGTGTACACCTCCACCCAGAACGCCACCGAAGTGCAAAAACTGGTGGCCGAAGTGCTGGGCGTGCCGATGCATAAAATCGTTATCGACATGCGCCGCATGGGCGGCGGTTTCGGCGGCAAGGAAACCCAGGCGGCCAGCCCGGCGTGCCTGTGCGCGGTGATCGCGCACCTGACCAAACGCCCGACCAAAATGCGCCTGCCGCGCGTTGAAGACATGCAGATGACCGGCAAGCGTCACCCGTTCTACGTCGAGTACGACGTGGGCTTTGACGACGACGGCTTGCTGCACGGCATCGAGATCGAGCTGGCCGGTAACTGCGGCTACTCGCCGGACCTGTCGAACTCCATCGTCGACCGCGCCATGTTCCACTCCGACAATGCCTACTTCCTCGGCAACGCGACCGTGAATGGCCATCGCTGCAAGACCAACACCGCGTCGAACACCGCCTACCGTGGCTTCGGTGGCCCGCAGGGCATGGTTGCAATCGAGCAGATCATGGACCACATCGCCCGTGACCTGGGCAAAGATCCGCTGCAGGTGCGCAAGCTCAACTATTACGGCAAGACCGAACGCAACGTCACCCACTACCACCAGACCGTCGAGCACAACGTTATCCACGAGATGACCGCCGAACTTGAGGCCAGCAGCGACTACGCCAAGCGTCGTGAAGAGATTGCCGAATTCAACAAGAAGAGCCCGGTGCTGAAAAAAGGCCTGGCCCTGACCCCGGTTAAATTCGGTATCAGCTTTACCGCCAGCTTCCTCAACCAGGCCGGCGCGCTGATTCATATTTACACCGACGGCAGCATTCACCTTAACCACGGCGGCACCGAGATGGGCCAGGGCCTGAACACCAAGGTGGCGCAGATTGTCGCCGAGGTGCTGCAGGTGGATATCGCCCGTATCCAGATCACCGCCACCAACACCGACAAGGTGCCGAACACCTCGCCGACTGCGGCTTCCAGTGGCGCCGACCTCAACGGCATGGCGGCCAAGAATGCGGCCGAAACCATCAAGGCGCGCCTGGTGGACTTCCTTACCCGCGAATACCGCGTCACCCCAGAAGACGTGGAATTCAGCAACGGCCAGGTGCGTGTGCGGGACCAGTACCTGTCGTTTGAAGAGATGATTCAGAAGGCCTACTTCGGCCAGATCTCGCTGTCGGCCACCGGCTTCTACCGCACGCCGAAAATCTTCTACGACCGCAGCAAAGCCGCGGGCCGTCCGTTCTACTACTTCGCCTATGGCGCAGCCTGCATCGAAGTGATCGTCGACACCCTGACCGGCGAATACAAATTCCTGCGTGGCGACATCCTCCACGACGTGGGCAACTCGCTGAACCCGGCCATCGATATCGGTCAGGTGGAAGGTGCGTTCGTGCAAGGCATGGGCTGGCTGACCATGGAAGAGTTGGTGTGGAACGCCAAGGGCAAGCTAATGACCAACGGCCCGGCCAGCTACAAGATTCCGGCCATCGCCGACATGCCACTCGATCTGCGGGTAAAACTGGTGGAAAACCGCAAGAACCCGGAAGACACCGTGTTCCACTCCAAGGCCGTGGGCGAGCCGCCGTTTATGCTCGGCATCGCCGCCTGGTGCGCGATCAAGGACGCCGTCGCCAGCCTGGCTGACTACCGCGTACAACCTCTGATCGACGCCCCGGCCACACCGGAGCGCGTGCTCTGGGGTGTGGAGCAGATGAAGAAAGTAATGAAGGCGCAGAAGGCCGAAATCACCGCGACAGAACCTGCTTAACGCAAAACCCTGTGTAGGAGCGAGCTTGCTCGCGAAGCTTTAGATCTTTCGCGAGCAAGCTCGCTCCTACAGGTAATACGATTGCCCCAACAAACGGTGAACAACAATGACAACACACACCGAACAGACAACAACACCAGCCGCACAAAAGAGCCCTGATGCTCTGCCGCGTCTGGTCCTGCTGGAACAGCCCGCTGCGCCATCGAAAGCCGATGACGATTGGCGCCTGTCCCGTTCCGCCAAACCGCTTCGCACCTGGAGGCTGAGCAAATGAGTTGGATCAGCGCCCTCGCCGACTTGCAGCAACAGGGCCAGCCCTGCGTGCTGGTGACCATCATCGAAGAACTGGGCTCCACCCCACGTAATGCCGGTTCGAAAATGGTCGTCACCGCTGACCGCATTTTTGAAACCGTAGGTGGCGGCCATCTGGAATTCAAAGCGATGGAGCTGGCCCGCGAGATGCTCGCCAGCCGCACCCAGGACACCCGCCTGGAGCGCTTCAGCCTCGGCGCCAGCCTAGGCCAATGTTGCGGCGGCGCCACGGTGCTGCTGTTCGAACCCATGGGCCAACCGCAGGCGCATATCGCCGTGTTTGGCGCCGGCCATGTCGGCCGTGCATTGGTGCCGTTACTGGCCAGCCTGCCCTGCAAGGTGCGCTGGATCGATTCGCGGGAAAACGAATTTCCCGAGCACATTCCCCACGGCGCCACCAAGGTGGTGAACGAGGAAGTGGTGGATGAGGTAGAAAACATGCCGCCGGGCAGTTACTACATCGTCATGACCCACAACCACCAGTTGGACCTGGAACTGACCGCCGCCATTCTCAAGCGCAACGATTTCGCCTACTACGGCCTGATCGGTTCGCAGACCAAGCGTGTGAAGTTCGAACACCGCCTGCGTGATCGCGGTTTTAGCCCCGAGCTCATGCAGAAAATGCGCTGCCCCATGGGTATCGCCGAAGTCAAAGGCAAGCTGCCGGTGGAGATCGCCATCTCCATTGCCGGTGAAGTGATCGCCACCTACAACGCCAATTTTGGCCAGGGCGAAAAGAGCGGCGAAAGCGTCGCCAAGCTCATGCCCGCCTCGCGCCGCGCCAAGGCGTGAGGCGCCCTACCGCATACCAATAAATACGTACCACGAGACTGCCCATGACTAGCCACGTAAAAGCCTACCGCGCCGCCATCTTGCACAGCATTGCCGACCCCGCCCTGGTGGGCGACGCGCAGTCCTATGAGTATTTCGAAGATGGCGTGCTGGTGGTCGACAATGGCCAGGTGGCCAAAATCGGCCACGCCAAGGACCTGCTGCCAACCCTCAAGGGCGTGGACGTCACTGAATACCGCGACGCGCTGATTACCCCAGGCTTTATCGACACCCATATCCACTACCCGCAAACCGGCATGATTGCCGCCTATGGCGAGCAACTGCTGGACTGGCTGAACACCTACACCTTCCCCACCGAAAAGCAGTTCGCCGACCCGGCTCACGCCGCGGATGTGGCCAACATTTTCCTCAAGGAATTGCTGCGTAACGGCACCACCACCGCGCTGGTATTTGCCAGCGTGCACAAGCAGTCGGTAGACGCTTTCTTCGAGGCCAGCCAGGCACTGAACCTGCGCATGATCGCCGGCAAGGTGATGATGGATCGCAACGCCCCGGACTACCTCACCGACACCGCGCAATCAAGCTACGACGACAGCAAGGAACTGATCGAACGCTGGCATGGCAAGGCACGTCTGCACTATGCCGTTACCCCGCGCTTTGCCCCGACCAGTACCCCGGAGCAACTGACTGCCGCTGGCAAACTGCTCGCCGAATACGACGACCTGTATATGCACACCCACCTCTCGGAAAACCTCGACGAGATTGCCTGGGTCAAGTCGCTGTTCCCCGAGCAGAAGGGTTACCTGGATGTCTACGACCACTTCCAACTGCTGAGCGAGCGCTCAATGTTCGCCCACGGCGTGCACCTGTGCGACGAGGAATGCCAGCGCCTGGCCGAAACCGGTTCGGCGGTCTCGCACTGCCCCACTTCCAACCTGTTCCTGGGCAGCGGCCTGTTCAACCTCAAGCAGGCCGAGCAGTTCGGCGTGAATGTGGGCCTGGGTACCGACGTGGGTGCCGGCACCAGTTTCTCCATGCTGCAAACGCTGAACGAGGCGTACAAGGTGCAGCAGTTGCAGCGCAATAAATTGAGCCCGTTCAAATCGTTGTATCTGGCGACCCTGGGCGGTGCACAGGCTCTCCGTCTGGACGACAGGATTGGCAGCTTTGCCAGCGGCAACGACGCTGACTTTATCGTGCTCGACTACCACGCCACACCGCTGCTGTCGTACCGCTTGCAGCAAGCCAAGAACCTGGAAGAAAAGTTGTTTGTGCTGATGACAATTGGCGATGATCGGGCGGTGCAAGAGACCTTTGCGGCCGGCCAGAGCGTACACAAACGCTAAGCCGTACCTCGACGTAGGGTGTGCTGTGCGCACCGCTGCGTATCAGCACGTATCGCTGGTGCGCGGAGCACACCCTACGCAGAGCAAAAAAAACCGCCCTATCGAGGGCGGTTTTTTATTGGCCGAAGAAACTAGCGCGGCGCCGCAGTACGCGGTGCTTTTTTCTTGGTTTGCAGCAGGTGCGAGAACACCGCGTGCAAATCGTCCGAGGCGCTGTCCTCGTCCAGGTTGAGCTTGCTGTCGATGTGGTCCATGTGATGCATCATCAGGCTCACAGCCTTCACCGCATCGCGCGCTTCGATGGCGTCGATCAACTGGTTGTGTTCATCGTACGAGCAGTGCGAGCGGCTGCCGCTTTCGTACTGGGCGATGATCAACGAGGTCTGGGATACCAGGCTGCGCTGGAAGCTGATCAGCGGGGCGTTTTTCGCCGCCTCGGCCAGCTTGAGGTGGAACTCACCGGAAAGCCGAATACCGGCACCGCGGTCGCCACGGGAAAAGCTGGTTTGCTCATCGGCCACCATCTGCCGCAGTTCGGCCAGTTGCTCGGCGGTGGCGTGTTCCACCGCCAGCTCGGTGATGGCGCGCTCGACCATGCGGCGGGCGTAGAAAATCTGCCGGGCGTCTTCAACGCTGGGGCTGGCCACCACCGCGCCACGGTTGGGGCGCAGCAGCACCACGCTTTCGTGGGCCAGACGCGACAAGGCGCGACGAATGATGGTGCGGCTGACGCCGAAGATCTCGCCCAGCGCTTCTTCGCTCAGCTTGGTGCCGGGCGCCAGGCGTTGTTCAAGAATGGCATCGAAGATGTGCGCGTAAACCACGTCATCCTGCGTGCCGCTGTGGCTGGCTTTACCAGCACGCGGTTGCTTCTTTAGGGGCTGCAATTGTTCGTTCATTCGGGCTCGCGTCAGAAGTTCTGCGGTCATGCGCGACTCTACTGCGTTTCCCCCCAGTGCTGGCAAGCCTTTGGCGGGAAAATAGAGGGTAAAAATACCCGCGCATTGTACACAATCGAAGCGGCAGCTCCTAACCCACCCAATTTGTCGGCCGAGGCCTCGCTGTATGGTCGCGCCCCCTCCCCTACAAATTTTTTAGTTTTTTCCGGCGTAACCAGACAAAAACACCGACGTTTTTGCATGTAAAGGCGCCGTCTCAGCCGCATAACCAGACCGAATCATTGCCACTTGGTTGCTTAGCTAAAAAACGAAAATCATCTATCTATTTGTTTTTAAACATATTTACTAAATAACGGAAACAAAACTGTCGCATACAATTTGCTTATCGAACGCCAAACAATCGATAAGAGCAATTTGCGCAACAGTTAAAACATTAATTGCTTTTTTTGTATACAAACGCATAATCGCGCTCGTGTGACTTCCTGACCAAAGAGTCAACAAACCACCAGCAAGCGCACCACGCAAGCCACCTACCTCAGAGCCCTGCCACCTTACTTATAGGAACGCAGGACTCGGTGACCAAAATAAGAGAATTGAGGAGTACCCGCTGTGGAAAGCACAAAACAAGAACAACTCTACGCCGCGACGCCTGCGCGCACCGGCCTGCTGGAACGGCTGTTCAAGCTGAGCCTGCACGGCACCACCGTCAAAACCGAGCTCGCCGCCGGCCTGACCACCTTTATCACCATGGCGTACATCATCTTCGTTAACCCCAACATCATGGCCGACGCCGGCATCGATCACGGTGCGGCCTTCGTCGCCACCTGCATCGCCGCTGCCTTCGGTTGCTTCCTGATGGGGCTCTACGCCAACTGGCCGGTTGGCCTTGCACCGGGCATGGGCTTGAACGCGTTCTTTACCTACACCGTGGTTGGCACCATGGGTTACAGCTGGCAGATCGCGCTGGGGGCGGTATTCCTCTCCGGCATTCTGTTTATGATTCTCACCTTCTCGCGCATCCGTGAGTGGCTGCTCAACAGCATCCCGGCGAGCCTGCGCTTTGCCATGGGTGCCGGGGTGGGTCTGTTTCTTGGCCTTATCGGCTTGAAAACCGCCGGCATCGTAGTCGCAAGCCCGGCCACCCTGATCAAGATGGGCGACCTCACCGCCGCTGGCCCGCTGCTGGCAGCCATCTGCTTCTTGATGATTGCCGTGCTGGAATACCACCGCGTATTCGGCGGCATTCTGATCAGCATCCTCACCGTTACCTTGATTGGCTGGGGTTTGGGTGAAGTGCAATTCGGCGGCATCTTCTCGATGCCACCGAGCCTGGCGCCTACCTGGCTTGCCATGGATATTTCCGGCGCGCTGAACGTCGGCATGATCAGCGTGGTGCTGGCATTCCTGTTTGTGCATATGTTCGACACCGCCGGCACCTTGATGGGCGTTGCCCAGCGTGCCGGGCTGGTGGACGACAACGGCCACATCGAAAACCTCAGCAAGGCCATGAAGGCTGACAGTACCTCCAGCGCCTTCGGTGCCCTGGTTGGCTGCCCGCCCGTGACCAGCTACGTGGAAAGCGCCGCTGGCGTGGCCTCCGGTGGCCGTACCGGGCTGACCGCCGTCACCGTTGGCGTGCTGTTTATCGCCGCGATGTTCTTCGCGCCGCTGGCCGGCATGATTCCGGCCTACGCCACCGCCGGCGCGCTGATTTATGTAGCGATGCTAATGATGAGCGGCATGGCGCACATCGACTGGGAAGACCACACCAACACCATCCCGGCGATTATTACCGTGGTGATGATGCCGCTGACCTTCTCGGTCACTGATGGTCTGGCCATGGGTTTCATCACCTTCGTGGTGCTGAAACTGGCCACCGGTAAACACAAGGAAATCACCCCCAGCCTGTATGTGCTGTCGATTATTTGCGCGGCTAAATTCGCCTTCTTGTAATCTTTGCACCACTGGTCACACGCAATAAAAAGCCCCGACGTTCGAGCGTCGGGGCTTTGCTGCATTTAAAGAGAGACGTTATGAACCTGGAAACTTGGCTGCTGTTTAGCAGCGCCGCGCTGATCGTAATTCTGATCCCCGGCCCGTTGTCATTGCTGATGGTCAGCAACAGCTTGAACTACGGCCTGCGCCGCTCGGCCCCGGCTTTTCTCGGCGGCGTCAGCGCTTCAATCTGTTTGCTCAGCGCTTCGGCACTGGGCCTGGGCGCCCTGCTGCTGGCTTCGGAAAAGCTGTTCAGCGTGTTGAAAGTGGTTGGCGCGCTGTACCTGTTCTACCTCGCCTACCAGGCTTGGCAAGACTCCCGCCAGGCAGCTAAACCGGCGAAAGCCGACGAGGCACCACTGACCTCGCCCAGCCGGCGCAGCATGTTTCTCAAAGCCTTCGGCCTGGGCGCCAGCAACCCGAAAGACATTCTGTTTTTCGCCGCGTTTTTGCCGCAGTTCATCAGCGCCGACGCGCCGATGCTCAACCAACTGGCCGTGATGATCGCCACCTGGGCGGTTCTGGACCTGGGCTGCAAGCTGTTCTACGGCTTGAGTGCCCGCGGCGCGGCAACGTTTCTGCGCTCGGGCAAGGGCCAGGTGTGGTTTAACCGCATCAGCGCTGCGCTGTTTGCCGGAGCCGGCACGGCGTCGCTGTTGAGTCGGTAAAAGAAGAGCATTTCGAGGGAGAGGCGTAGGGCGAATATCGCCAAAGGCGATATCCGCCGTCACGATCGCAGCGGCGGATATCCGCGATGCGGATATTCGCCCTACGAGGTATTAGCTGCCGCGGTACGTCGAATAGCTATACGGCGAAATCAGCAACGGCACATGGTAGTGATCCTGCCCGGCATCAATGCCAAAGCGCAGCACTACCACATCCAGAAACGCCGGTTCCGGCAGTTGCACACCACGGGCGCGGTAGTAGTCGCCAGCGTGGAAGTGCAGTTGGTAAACGCCGGAGGCGTAGTCTTCACCTTGCAGCACCGGCGCGTCGCAACGGCCGTCATCATTGGTGTGCAGGGTGTTGATCAGTACCACGCTCGATCCTTCTACGCGGTACAACTCAACCTTGATATTGCTACCTGGGCAGCCGTGCGCGGCGTCCAGTACGTGGGTGGTTAAACGTCCCATCGGTTTCGGGCAACTGCGCCGAACGCAGTCGCCACGCCTCCTCTATGCAGTTGAATTCGGAGCGCCAGGCCAGCGTCTTCGCCGGGGCGCGGTCGGAGCATAGCACGGCCAAATTGTCTTTCGAGACATTCCACAGAAACATTGTACACAATCACCGAGAACAATTTCCCCCAGGGTTTCTCGCCCACTCGCGGCGCGCCATTTGCGCCAATGCACCACAATGGCACGCCATGCAGCCAAGGGCGGGCGTTGAGCTACGCTTGATGGTATGGAGCAAATGGAAAAATTGGTGAAATTTACCATTTACAAAACACCTATCACTTTGTATACAATCACTCCATCACGGTTGCCCACCGCCCACCCGGCATTTGCAGCGACCGCACCCATTCACAAGAAGGAATACCTGCAGTGAGCGCTGACTACCCTCGCGACCTGATCGGTTACGGCAACGACATCCCCCATCCGCACTGGCCGGGCAATGCCCGTATCGCCATCTCCTTTGTGCTCAATTACGAGGAAGGCGGCGAGCGTAACGTGTTGCACGGCGACAAAGAGTCGGAGGCCTTTCTCTCGGAAATGGTCGCTGCTCAGCCGCTGCAAGGCGCGCGCAACATGAGCATGGAGTCGTTGTACGAATACGGCAGCCGCGCCGGCGTCTGGCGCATTCTCAAGCTGTTCGAAAAGACCGGTATTCCGCTCACCATCTTCGCCGTGGCCATGGCCGCCCAGCGCCACCCCGACCTGATCCGCGCCATGGCCGCTGCCGGCCACGAGATCTGCAGCCACGGCTACCGCTGGATCGACTACCAATATATGGACGAGGCCCAGGAGCGCGAGCACATGCTCGAAGCCATCCGCATCCTCACCGAAATCACCGGCGAACGCCCACTGGGCTGGTACACCGGCCGCACCGGCCCCAATACCCGGCGCCTGGTGATGGAGGAAGGCGGCTTCCTCTACGACTCCGATACCTACGACGACGACCTGCCCTACTGGGAACCGAACAACCCGACCGGCAAAGCGCACCTGGTGATCCCGTACACCCTGGACACCAACGACATGCGCTTCACCCAGGTGCAGGGTTTCAACAGCGGTGACGACTTCTTCAACTACCTGAAAGACGCCTTTGACGTGCTGTACGCCGAAGGTGGCGAGGCGCCGAAAATGTTGTCCATCGGCCTGCACTGCCGCCTGATCGGCCGCCCGGCACGCCTAGCGTCGTTGCAACGTTTTATTGAATACGTACAGGGCTTCGAGCAGGTGTGGTTCGCCCGCCGCGTCGACATCGCCAAGCACTGGCACGCCACTCACCCCTTCAGCCAAGAGAGCGCGAAATGAGCCGCTTCCAGACCCTGACCCCTTCCACGTTGAGCCGCGATGCGTTCGTTGCCGCCTTCGCCGATATCTACGAGCATTCCCCCTGGGTCGCCGAAAAGGCTTTTGACCTGGGCCTGGACGGCAGCGTCGACGATATCGAAGGCCTGCACAGCCGCATGGCCGACATTCTGCTGAGCGCCGACCACGCCGCTCAACTGGCCCTGATCAACGCTCACCCGGACCTCGCCGGCAAAGCGGCGGTCCGTGGCGAACTCACGCAAGCCAGCACCTCGGAGCAATCCGGTGCCGGCATCCACGAATGCACGGCTGAAGAGTTCCAACGCTTCACCGAGCTGAACGACGCCTACAAAGCGAAGTTCGCGTTTCCCTTCATCATGGCGGTCAAGGGCAGCAATCGGCACCAGATTCTCGCGGCATTTGAGGAGCGTATTCATAACTCCAAGGAAGCAGAGTTCACGCGGGCGCTGGCCGAAATCAACAAGATCGCGCTGTTCCGTTTGCAGACCTTATAAGGCCTGCAACTCCTGACACCGCCACCTCTCCCCGCCCCACTTAAGGCAGACAACCAATGAAAGCTTACGCCGTACCCTTCGAGAAATACGTCAACCTCGCCGACGCCCGCCTGGGCACCAAAGCCATCTCGGTTACCGATGACTGGTTCGCCGACGTCAACCGTCTGTTCCAACCCACCCCGGCGGTGTGGAAAGAAGGCGTGTTCGATGACAACGGCAAGTGGATGGATGGTTGGGAATCGCGCCGCAAGCGTTTCGAAGGCTACGACAGCGCCGTGATCAAACTGGGCGTGCCCGGCTCGATCAAGGGCGTGGATATCGACACCAGCTTCTTCACCGGTAACTTCCCGCCGTCGGCGTCCCTGGAAGGCTGCTTTGTCGCCGAAGGCGACCCGAGCGACAGCACCGAGTGGACCGAAGTACTGGGCGCCGTGGAACTCAAAGGCGACAGCCACCACTACCACGAAATCGCCACCAGCCAGGCGTTCACGCACCTGCGCTTCAACATTTACCCGGACGGCGGCGTTGCCCGTCTGCGCGTGTACGGCATTCCGTTCCGCGACTGGTCCAACGTGGGCGACAACGAACAGGTCGACCTGGCCAGCGCCCTCAACGGCGGCCGCGCTCTGGCGTGCTCGGATGAGCACTTCGGCCGTATGAGCAACATCCTCAACCCAGGCCGTGGCATCAACATGGGCGATGGCTGGGAAACCGCCCGCCGCCGTACCCCAGGCAACGACTGGGTGATCGTCGCCCTCGGCCATCCCGGCGAGATCGAGCGCATCGTGGTCGACACCCTGCACTTCAAAGGCAACTACCCGGACAGCTGCTCCATCCAGGGAGCCTTCGTAAAAGGCGGCACCGACAGCCAGATCGAAACCCAGAGCCTGTTCTGGCGCGAACTGCTGCCAAGCCAGAAGCTGCAGATGCACGCCGAGCACGAGTTCGCCGAGCAGATCAAAGCACTGGGCCCGATCACCCACATTCGTTTGAACGTGTTCCCGGATGGTGGCGTGAGCCGGTTGCGCTTGTTTGGCAAGGTTGCCAAATAACACCCGGTCGGTCCCCTCTCCCTCTGGGAGAGGGTTAGGGTGAGGGGCTTGCAGGGCACAACACATCGTTTGGCCCGGCCCTCACCCCCAGCCCCTCTCCCGCACGCGGGAGAGGGGAGCCTAAAAGCCTTAATCACGAATAATGTAGAAACCAACATGCGCACACTGATCATCGAACCGCTGACCAAAGAAGCCTTCGCCCCCTTCGGCGATGTGATTGAAACCGAAGGCAGCGACTACTTCATGATCAACAACGGCTCCACCCGCCGTTACCACAAGTTGGCAACGGTCGAGACCGCGCAGCCGGACGACAAGGCGATCATCAGCATTTTCAGCGCTGAAAAGCTGGCGTATCCCTTGACCATCCGCATGTTGGAGCGCCATCCGCAGGGCAGCCAGGCGTTTATACCGCTGCTCGGCAACCCCTTTCTGATCGTGGTCGCGCCACTTGGCGATGCACCTGAATCAGAGTTGGCCCGTGCGTTTGTCAGCAATGGCAAGCAGGGCATTAATTACCATCGCGGCGTTTGGCACCACCCGGTGCTGACGATCGAAAAGCGGGATGACTTCCTGGTGGTTGATCGCAGTGGTTCAGGCAACAACTGCGATGAGCATTTTTTTACCGAGGATGAACAACTTCTCCTCAACCCCCACCAATAAGAGAAGCCCGGGCGTTGGCGTGCCGAGCCTGGGAAAGAGGTAAAGACTGTGGAAGCACATTTGATTGAATGGGCGAACCTGGCGGTACGCTGGGTTCACATGATCGTCGGCATCGCCTGGATCGGTGCCTCGTTCTACTTCGTCTGGCTGGAAAACAACCTCAACCGGGTAAACCCGCGCGACGGTCTGGCGGGTGACCTGTGGGCGATCCACGGTGGCGGTATCTACCACCTGGAAAAATACAAACTCGCGCCGCCGAAAATGCCGGATAACCTGCACTGGTTCAAATGGGAAGCCTATTGGACCTGGATGTCGGGCGTTACCCTGCTGCTGATCGTGTACTACCTCAACCCTTCGCTGTACCTGATCATGCCCGGCAGCGACCTGAGCCCGGCAGCGGCCATCGCCATCGGCGTCGGCTCCTTGGTCAGCGGCTGGTTTATCTACAACTTCCTCTGCGACTCGCCGCTGGGCAAACAACCGGCCCTGCTCGGCCTGGTGCTGTTCGCCTTGCTGGTAGCTGCAGCGTACGGCCTGAGCCAGGTGTTCAGCGGGCGCGGTGCGTATATCCATGTGGGCGCCATCATCGGCACCATCATGGTCGGTAACGTGTTCAACACGATCATGCCGGCCCAGCGCGCGCTGGTAAAAGCCATCGAAGAAAACCGCACGCCAGACCCGGCCCTGCCGGCCAAAGGCCTGCTGCGTTCGCGCCACAACAACTACTTCACCTTGCCGGTGCTGTTCATCATGATCAGCAACCACTTCCCGAGCACCTACGGCAGCCACTACAACTGGCTGATCCTGTCGGGCATCGCGGTACTGGCAGTGATCGTGCGTCACTACTTCAACACCCGCCACACCAGCAACAGCTTCAGCTGGGCGCTGCCGGCCGGCGCGCTGGGCATGATCTGCCTGGCGTTCGTGACCGGCCCGAGCCTGACAACCGTCACCGGCGCCAGCGATGCGCAAGCAGCGAAAACCATCGAGTACCAACCGCTGCCCGCGAGCGCCATTGGTGGCAAGACAGCCAAGCAAGCGGCAGAAGACGCGGCCAAGCAACCGGCCCCAGCCGAGCAACCGGTTGCCCAGGCCA
Organism: Pseudomonas turukhanskensis; assembly: GCF_027922365.1. GTDB lineage: Bacteria > Pseudomonadota > Gammaproteobacteria > Pseudomonadales > Pseudomonadaceae > Aquipseudomonas > Aquipseudomonas turukhanskensis. The sequence goes on along the minus strand of NZ_BSFN01000006.1, from coordinate 157,811 downwards.
CTGCGCCAGCGGCCGGAGCGCCGGGCTTTGACAAGGTGCATGAAGTGATTCAGGTGCGTTGCGCGGTATGCCATTCGGCCAAGCCCACCAACAGCATGTTCAGCGCGGCACCGGCCGGGGTGATGTTTGATACGCCGGCGCAGATTCAGCAGATGGCGCCGCGTATTCAGGCCCAGGCTGTGGCGACCCAGGCCATGCCGCTGGGTAACCTGACCCAGATGACACCGCAAGAGCGGGAGTTGATCGGGGCGTGGATTGCCAAGGGTGCGCAGGTGAATTAAGCCACCCTCCGTAAACAAAAAACCGCGCCTTGTGCGCGGTTTTTTTTGTTTTGGTTTGGGCTTGCCCTCAGCCCCGGCCCCTCTCCCGCACGCGGGAGAGGGGAGCCAATCACCGTCTAGCCCCCTCTCCCTCTGGGAGAGGGCTGGGGTGAGGGGCCGTCGACTTACAACACGTTGGGCTCAATCTCCAACTCAACCCCGAACTTCGCCACCACATCCGCCTGAATCCGTTTGGCCAACGCCAATAATTCGCTGCCGGTAGCGCCGCCGTAATTGACCAACACCAGCGCCTGCAACTTATGCACGCCAGCATCACCCTCACGAAAGCCCTTCCACCCTGCCCGCTCGATCAGCCAGCCAGCGGCCAGTTTCACCTGGCCATCGGCCTGGGGATACGCCACCACATCGGCATGCGCGGCGCGCACTTTTGCAGCCAATTCGGCACTCACCACCGGGTTCTTGAAAAAACTACCGGCATTGCCGAGTACCGCCGGGTCTGGCAGTTTTTCCGCGCGAATGGAGCAGATGGCGCGGCTCACATCGCTGGCCGTCGGGCGGTCGATGCCCTGCTCGGTCAGGCGTTGGCGCACCGGCCCGTATTCCAGATGCAACGTTTGCTGGCGGCTCAATACAAAGCGCACGCGCAGAATCAGCCAACGCCCGGCCTGCTGTTTGAACAGGCTGTCGCGGTAGGCGAAGTTGCAGTCGGCCAGGCCGAACTCGCGCAGCTCGCCGGTTTGGCGGTCCAGTGCTGTCAAGCTGTGAAAGACGTCCTTGATCTCGACGCCATAGGCACCGATGTTCTGCATCGGCGCAGCGCCCACGGTGCCGGGAATCAGGCTGAGGTTTTCCAGACCGGCGAACCCTTGGGCCAACGTCCATTGCACAAATGGGTGCCACGGCTCGCCGGCCTCGGCTTCGATCAGCACCTGCTCGCCGTCTTCAACCAGGCGAATACCGCGGCTGGCCATACGCAGCACCAGCGCCCGGACGTCACCGGTGAGCAACAGGTTGCTGCCGCCACCCATCACCAGCAGTGGCAGTTGCCGCTCTTGAGCCAGTTGCAGGGCAGCGCGCACTTCGGCGTCGTTATGGGCTTGGGCAAACAGCGCCGCGTTTACGTCGACACCAAAGCTGTTGAACGGCTTGAGCGAAACCTGCTCGGCCAGGTTCATAGGCGGCCCCGCACTTCATTGAGCAATTGCGCGCCGGCGTTTTCCAGCAGGTCCAGCACATGCTCGAAGCCATCGGCGCCGCCGTAGTACGGGTCGGGCACTTCGTCTTCATCGAGCTGATAGCGGCGCAGGTACAGGTCCAGCTCGGCGCGGCTGTTGGCTGGTTGCAAGGCTTTGAGGTCAGCGAAGTTACTGTGGTCCATCGCCAGAATCAGGTCGAACCGGTCGAAGTCGGCACGGCTGACCTGCCGACCGCGCAGGGCCGAAAGGTCGTAGCCACGCTGTAAGGCGGCAGCAGTGGCGCGGCTGTCAGCGGGTTTGCCCACATGCCAGGGGCCGGTGCCGGCGGAATCGACGTCCACCAGGCCATCAAGCCCGGCCTGGAGCAATTGCTGGCGGAATACGCCTTCGGCCGAGGGTGAGCGGCAGATATTGCCCAGGCACACAAACAGTACGCGCATCAGGCCCCCAGCAGGCGCCGCACGCGCTCCAGGTCTTCCTGGGTATCCACACCGGCTTGCGGCGCTTCCAGGGCGTCGGCCACATGAATGCGCTCACCGTGGAACAAGGCACGCAGCTGCTCCAGGCATTCAGTGTCTTCCAGCCAGCACGGGCCCCAGCTCACAAAGTTGTGCAGGAACTGCGCGCGGTAGGCGTAGATGCCGATATGGCGACGGTACGGCACACCGGCCGGCAGTTGCTCGCGGCTGGCGGCAAAGGCATCGCGGGCCCAGGGCAATGGCGCACGGCTGAAGGTCAGGGCCAGGCCGTTCTGGTCGGTGACGACCTTGACGACATTGGGGTTGAACAGCGCCGCAACCTCTTCGATCGGCTCGGCCAGGGTGGACATCGCCGCCTCGGAATGTGCAGCCAGGTTGGCGGCAACCTGGTCGATCACCGCCGGTGGAATCAACGGTTCATCGCCCTGCACGTTGACCACGATGGCATCGCCGGCCAAACCTAGGGCGCTGGCCACTTCGGCGAGGCGGTCGGTGCCGGAGTTGTGGTCGACGCGGGTCAGTACGACCTCGGCACCGAAGCCCTTGCAGGCCTCGACGATGCGCGCGTCATCGGTGGCAACCACCACACGCTGGGCGCTGCTTTTGCAGGCCTGTTCCCAGACGTGCTGGATCATCGGCTTGCCGCAGATGTCCTGCAGCGGTTTGCCCGGCAAGCGGGTGGAGGCGTAGCGGGCAGGAATAACGACGGTAAAGGCTGTGCTCATTTATTTGTCCAGGCGCTCATCGACATTCAGGCTGCGGGCTTCGGTTTCCAGCATCACCGGGATGCCTTCACGCACGGGAAAGGCCAGGGCGTCGGCTTTGCATACCAGCTCGGACTTGTCGTCGGCCAGTTTCAACGGGCCTTTGCACAGGGGGCAGGCGAGGATATCGAGCAGTTTCGGGTCCATTTCATAGTCCTAGAAAACAGTTGAATGGAGAGCGGTTCAGACGGTGGCCTGTAATGCGGCCAAACGCGCATCGAACCAGGTAAAAAATGCCGGTGAAGGCGCGGCATCAACGGCCAGGTACCACCAGTTTTCGGCGGCAAAGGCGCGGCACTTCACGGCGTCCTTCTCGGTCATTACCAGCGGCAATGCGGGGCTGAAGGTCAGCTGCGCGGCGTCGAACTGGGCATGGTCGGCAAAGGCATGGGGAATCGGGCGCCAGTGTAGCGCCTCGAGGGTGTTGAAGAAACGCTGCGGGTTGCCGATGCCGGCCACCGCGTGCAGGGTCTGGCCGGCGGGAAAATGGTCGAGACCCACGTGCTCGCCGGAGCGCAGATTGACCAGCGCTGCAGGCTGCAAGGTAAAACCGAAACCGTCCGGGCTGTCGCTGGCGGCGCCATTGAGCAGCACCGCATCCACGCTGTGCAGGCGCTCCACCGGCTCACGCAACGGCCCGGCGGGCAGGCAACGACGGTTGCCCAGACCTCGGGCGGCGTCGATCAGCACCAGTTCGATGTCGCGCGCCAGGCGGTAGTGCTGCATGCCGTCGTCGCACAGGATCAGGTCCAGCGGTTCGGCGGCAAGCAAGGCACGCACGGCGCGCGAGCGGTCGGGGTCGATCATCAACGGCACACCCGTGCGCTGCACAATAAGCAGCGGCTCATCACCGGCTTCGCTGGCCGACTGTTCGGCACGGACTCGCCATGGCAACTGCGGCGGCGTGGCGCCATAGCCGCGACTGACCACGCCGACCTTGAGGCCGCGCGCCTGGCAGTGCGCGATCAGGCTGAGGATCATCGGCGTCTTGCCGGTGCCGCCGACGGTGATATTGCCCACCACCACAACCGGCACCGGCGCGCGGTAGATATCGCCCTGCCCGGCCAGAAACCGCCGGCGCTTGCGCTGCACCACCGCGCGGTACAGGCACTCCAGCGGCCACAGCAGACGCAGGGCCGGATGGCCCTGGTACCAGGCGTTAAGCAGTTTTTCGGAAGCTGCCATCAGAGACAGACGATCAAGGCGCCGACGGCGCCTCGATGGTGGTGATGCGCAGGTGGCTAAAACCCAGCTTGCCGGCGGCGTCCATGGCGGTGACCACGGCCTGGTGAGTGGCCTTGCCATCGGCGTTGATGGTCAGCGGCAGGCTGTTGTCGCCCTCGGACTCACGCTGGATAGCGGCCATCAGGGTCGCCAGATCGCTCTTGGCCAGCACCTGATCGTTCAGCGAGTAGGTGCCGTCGGCGGCAATCGCCACCTCCAACTGTTTCAACTGCGTGGCTTCCGGCGGCGTTCCGCTGGCGGCTTCCGGCAGGTCGATTTTCAGCTGAGTGGGGCGGCTGAATGTGGTGGTGACGACAAAGAACAGCAGCAGCACGAAAATCACGTCGATCAGCGACGTCAGGTTCAGAAACACCTCGTCGCGGGCGACACTGTTGGCTCTGCGGCGGAATTTCACGGCTTGCTGTCCTCGACGAAATCGACTTCGCGATCACCCTGGGTCACTTCCACCAGCTTGATGGCTTCCTGCTCCATGGTGATGACGATTTCATCGACGCGGCGCAGCAGGTAGCGGTGGAAGAACACCGCCGGAATGGCGACGATCAGGCCGGCAGCAGTGGTCACCAGCGCCTTGCCGATACCACCAGCCAATTGCCCGGCGTTGGCCTGGCCGCTGTCCATAAAGCCGGAAAAGATTTCGATCATGCCGAACACGGTACCGAGCAAGCCCAGCAGTGGGGCCATGGCGGCGATGGTGCCCAGGGCATTGAGGTAGCGTTCCATCTCATGGATAACGCGGCTGGCCGACTCTTCGATGCACTCTTTCATGATCTCGCGACCATGCTTGGAATTGGTCAGGCCCGCGGCCAGGATTTGCCCCAGCGGCGAGTTATTGCGCAGTTCCTTGAGCTTGTCTTTGTTCAACTGCTTGTCTTTGATCATGCGCCATACCTGCCCAAGCAGATGAGGCGGTGCCACGCGGTTTACGCGCAGGGTCCACAGGCGTTCGGCAACGATGGCCACGGTAGCGATGGAACACAGAATGATCGGTAGCATCATCCAGCCACCTGCTTTGACTAGCTCCCACACGGTGTCGACTCTCCTGGTTATCCGTGGCCTGGTTGATCTGGCCTGACAAAAGTGGCGCCACTCTAGCATAGGGCCGGCGCCTCGCCGACCGTCGCGGTTCTCATTTTTCCCGCCAGAATCGACCTTCTTTACGCAAGCCGCCGGCCGGCGCAAAGGCACCCAGGCGAAGCCGTACAGCGCCGTGCTCCACACTGTCGTATACAGCCAGGCCAAGGGCCTGATAACGGGCCAGCACCTGTGGGTGTGGATGCCCGTACGCGTTGTGTGCACCGCGTGAAACCAGCACCGAATGGCTGGCCAGGCCGCGCAGGAACGCCGCTGAAGAGGACGTGCGACTGCCATGGTGCGGCGCCTGCAACCACTGAACCTGAATGTCGGGATGAGCGGCCAGCCAGGCCGCTTCGGCCGGTACATCGATATCGCCGGTGAGCAGCAGGCGCTCGCCGCCGGCATCGATCAGCAACACGCAGGACGCCTGATTGCCCGAGGTCGCCTTTGCCCAACGCCAGGTTTGAAAGTGCACACCATCCCACTGCCAGCGGGCGCCGCTGGTACAGGCTTTCGCCTGCAGCGCGGGAGGCAGCTCGTCGGGCTCGCCACTCACTACTTCGGTCACCACCAAGCCACGCTGCACGGCCAGGGCGCCGCCGGCGTGGTCGTTGTCGGCGTGGCTGATCAGCATTCGGTCCAGCCGTGCTATGCCCAGGCTGCGCAAAGTCGGCACCACAAGACGTTCGCCGCTATCGAAGTCACCGTAGCGTGGACCGGCGTCATACAGCAGCGTGTGTTGACGGGTGCGGACCACAATGGCTAGCCCCTGCCCCACGTCCACTTGCAGAACCTCGGCCAGCCCCTCTGGCACCGCGTGCTGCGGCGGATAGAACAAAGGCACCAGCATGGCCAGGCCCAGCGCACGGACCGGCACACCGGTCGGCGCCACTACCAGTAGCGCGCCCGTTGCGCCAAGCGCCCAAACCCATGCTGGCACCTGCGGTGCTTGCCAGGCAGGTTGCCAGTCGGCCAGAAGCCCGAGCAGGCGAAACAGCACCTCCAGCAAACCGCCCGCCAGTTGCAGCATGCCTTCACCCACCCAGGGAATGGGCAATGCCAACGTGCCGAACAGCGCCAGCGGCACCACGGCCAGGCTGACCCAGGGCACCGCCAGCAAATTGGCGAGTGGCGCGCTAAGGCTGATGGGCAAGCCAAGGCCCAGTAATAAAGGCAACAGGCCGATGCTCATCGTCCACTGTGCCCGCCCCCAGCTACGCCACCAGGGCCAGGCACCCAAGCGCCCGCCGAACACCCAGACCAATATCGCCACCGCACCGAACGACAGCCAGAAGCCGGGTTGCAGACTGGCCAGCGGCTCGGCCAACAGCACCAGATCAATAGCCAGCAGTATCGGCAACGCTACGCCCAGGTGGCGAAAACGCAGACGCCAGATCAACATCAGCAGCAACATCACGCAGGCACGTTGTACGGGCACCTGAAAGCCAGCGAGTACGCCGTAACCCAGCGCACCGACCGCGGCCAGAAAACAGGCCGACGGTAACCACGGCAGACGTTGCGGCCACAGGCCCAGACGCGCCAGACCGGCCACCAGACCATAGAGCAGGCCGGCAAACAGGCCGATATGTTGCCCGGAGATAACCAGCAGGTGCACGGTGCCGGTGTCCTGCAACGCGCGCCAGTCGGCACTCGACAGCCCCGAGTCATCGCCCAGCACCAGCGCCGCCAGGCCGCCTTCGCGACCGAATGCCTCGACTGCCAGCAACCGCTGGCGCAGTTGGTCGCGCCAGGCCAAGGGGCCAGCGGCCGCACTGAGGCGTTCGCCCTGTTTGACCGTGCCCAAGGCGCCAATGCGCTTGGCGAGCAACCAGGCTTCGTAGTCAAACCCTTGCGGATTGACCAGGCCTCGTGGGCGCTTGAGCTTGACCGCCAGGCGCCAGGTTTCGCCGGCCTTTACGGCTGGGCCGCCATGCCAGGTGACGCGCATGCGGGCAGGTAGCACGGCGCGGCGGGCGCTGGTTTGCTCCAGCTGAAAACGCACCACACCGCCGCTCTCGGCCGGCAGGCCCACCACCCGGCCCTGCAACCAGCGAGTCTGACCGTCGAGCGCTGGGCTTAGCCGATCCTCAAGTGCGCTCTGCGCCGACCAGCAGGCCCAGCAAAAACCCAACAACGCCAACCCCAGGGGCCGGCGCAGATGCGATTGCCAACCGCCCAGCAACGCCAAGGCACCCAGTACCGCCAGTACCGCCAATAACCAGCCCGGCGGCAACGCCGGCAGCCAGCGCAGCGCAACCAAGCCCAGCGCGAGCGCGAACATCCCTGTACGCATTCTTTACTGCTCCTTGAAGCGCCGCCTTACGTCGCTTTGAGCAAACCGGCCGCGCTTATTTGTTGTCACAAAGTCAACGTATAACGCCCGAACAATCGGGGCATAATCCGCCTTTTTCCGCCTGCCAGAGATGCCTATGCCGCGCCGCCTGTTCAAGCGCTACATGCCCAACCCCGAGCTGATACGCGAGCACAAGTCACTGCGCTTTCTCGGCACGCTGATGCATGACCCCAACCTCTGGCACCTCAATCGTCATTCCGTTGCGCGCGCCATGGCCGTCGGCTTGTTCGCAGCCTTCATACCCCTGCCTCTGCAAATGCTGATAGCCGCTTCTTTGGCCATTCCGATGCGCGCCAACCTGCCGATCTCAGTCGGCCTGGTGTGGCTCACCAATCCCATCACCATGCCGCCGGTGTTTTACTGCACCTACAAGCTCGGCTCGTGGGTGATGCAAGTGCCGGTCGGGGAGATCACCACCAACGTGTGGCCGCGTATCAGCCACTTTTTCGAAGCGCCGTCTTGGGAGCTGATTCAACTGTTGTGGAAACCGATTCTGGCGCCCTTTCTACTGGGCTCGTTATTGGCCGGGCTGATTGCCGGGGCCTTGGGCTATGTGCTGACCATGCTGTACTGGCGCTGGTGGGTGCGCAGTAGCTGGAAGAAACGCCAGGCCAGACGGCGGGAAAAATTAGCTGGCTGATCCAGCGTACTCACTCCAGCCCAGGTAACGCCGCATAACGCGGCGTTTTTTGTTTGGCGCTATCGGCGGGCGGCCCGGCCGCCGATTCCACCCGCAGAGCGTTGGATTTCTGCTCGCGGTTGTTTATCCCTCCGATGCCTCAGGCCGAACCTGCTGGGCCGCGTTGCAGTGCGAGCTGACAGCAGCGCCCTGCTCGTCTCTCGACACTGACCAGGTGGAGAACACTCTCCCGACCGTCGTTCTCGACGGCTATCTGGCCCGGGTTTCTGGATCGCGCCGGAACAAGCCCGTGCTCGCGGTGGCTTGAACGGCACATCGACCCGTGGCGCATCATAAGGACGGACTCGATATGAATATGCTGCACGCGTCGCTCAATCGTTTTGCTGCCCGCAGCCTGCTAGCGCTTGCGGTAACCGCTGGCCTGCAGCAGGCCAATGCCTTCTCCAACAACCACATAATTCCCGACGGGCAGGTACCGCATTGGGCCGGATTTGCGTTCACCGACTATACGGAGTTGACGAACTGTGCGGCGATCCGGCTCACGCCTCGCATAACCATCAGCGCTCGAGACTGCCTATCTACCGACTACAGTCGCCTGTACTTTCCCGCAGACCTAAGTTATGTCGGGGGTTACACCGGCGTGAATTACGACGGACCTGACAGCAATCATGCCGAGCTAGGCAACCTAAGCCTGTATCTATCGGATCCACTGGGCCCAGGTGCAAACATTCTTAGTTATGAAGAAGAAAAGCGGGCGCTGGTGGATGGCAACGAAACGTTAACCATCGGCGCACCGATGGTTCTGTATGGCGGCACCGTGGCGCCTACCTTTGATGCGAGAAAGGTTGCCACCAGCGCCTCGTATGTCAATCGTATCGGTCCGGTAGGTGCTCGCCCGCTGATCTTTCGATCAATCCCCAAGTACCGCCAGCTGGAACCAGAACGGTTCAACCCGAGCGTTTCCAATGCGCTCTTCTCTGCTGATGCTTTGGACTTTTTCGCCCAGCGCAAACTTAGCGATGAACAAATAAACAGCATGGTGTTGCTGACCGCAGGGCTGCAGAACGATGCGGGCGATGGGTTTAGCACACCGATTACCAGCGACGACACCGGCAGCGGGATTTTTTATCAGGCGCCGGACGGAACGCGCGCGCTGGTGGGTATAACCTCGACCACAACCGTTCACACACGCCTGAGCCACTACTGGCCTTGGGTTTTTAACACCATGATCGCTCACAACATTCGCGACGACGCTATTACGTTCAGTCAGCGAGTACTGGGAACCGGAAGATGGGGCAGCAACGACCGCAAGGGCAAGATTGGCGAGATTTACGTTTACGACAATCCATACACCAAGGATGTTGAGTTTTTCCGCCTGGTGGGTTTGGGGCCCGATCAGCGCTATTGGTATTTCCCCACCCACAAAGGTAACAACCAGTACTGGCAGTATATGGGCACTGATTTGCCCAGCTTTGAAGAAGCTACGCAACCGATGCGCACATGGGGCGAAAACGACCGCCTGGGCCAATTGGGCGATACCTACAGGTATGCCAACCCTTACACCAAGGAGATCGAGTATTTCAAGTTGGTGCGTCTGGGCCCTGACCAACGCTACTGGCACTTCCCGACCAACAAGAGCAACAACCACTATTGGCAATACCTGGGCACTTCGTGGCCGAAGCCTACTACCGGGACCAGCAGTTTCTAAAGCACAGCTCTAACAAAAACGCCGCCTTTTCAGGCGGCGTTTTTGTTTCAGCGTCAAGGCTGCAACTTACTCGTAGCGCAGCGCTTCGGCCGGCTGTATTTGCGCCGCTCGCCAGGAGGGGTAAAGCGTGGCGAGAAAGCTCAGCACAAACGCCACGGTGCAGATCAGCACCACATCCGGGCTTTGCAGGTCGGACGGCAAGTTGCTGACGAAGTACACATCGGAACTGAAAATATGCTGCCCGCTGATGCGCTCCAGCCAGCCCACCACGGCGCTGACATTCAATGCCAGCAGCACGCCGAGCAAGCCGCCTGCCACGGTGCCGATCACGCCGATCACCGTGCCCTGCACCATAAACACCGCCATGATTTGCCCCGGGGTGGCGCCGAGGGTGCGCAGAATGGCGATATCGGCCCCTTTATCGGCCACCACCATGATCAGAGTGGCGATGATATTGAACGCAGCCACGGCCACGATCAGCGACAGCAGCAGACCGATCATGGTCTTTTCCATTTTCATGGCGCTGAACAGGCTGCCCTGGGTCAGGGTCCAGTCGCTTGGGCGATAACCCTCACCCAGCTGTTTAGCCACATCGGCCGACACCTGCGGCGCCTGGTACAAGTCTTTGAGCGCCAGGCGCACGCTTTGTACCTGGCCGCTTTGCATGCGTTGCAGTTGAGCCGCATCGGCCACGTTGATCATCGCGAGCGAGCTATCGAGCTCGGCGCCCACTTTAAATACACCCACAACATTCAAGCGCTGCATACGCGGGGTAATGCCACCGGCAGCGTTGCTCAGTTCGGGAATAATCAGGGTCAGCACGTCGCCTACGTTCAGACGAAAACGCCGTGCGGTGATCTCACCCACCACCACGCCGAACTCGCCGGGCTTCAGGTCGTCCAGCCGGCCCTGCACGATGTGCTGGCCAACGATCGATACCTTGGTTTCTTCCTGCGGGTCGATGCCGTTGATTTGTACCGGCTGCATTACGCCTTTGTACGACAGCATGCCCTCGAGTTCGGCAAACGGTACCGCGGCGGTTACCTGCGGGTTCTTGCGCGCCTCGGCGGCGATCTGGCGCCAGTCGGAAATAGGCTGCGTGCCGGTGATGGTCGCGTGCGGCACCATGCCGAGAATCCGCGAGCTCATTTCCCGCTGAAAGCCGTTCATAACCGACAACACAGTAATCATCGCCATCACGCCCAGGGCCAGACCGATCATCGAGGCCAGGGAAATAAACGAGATGTACTGGTTGCGGCGCTTGGCGCCGGTGTAGCGCAGGCCGATGAAGATGCTGAGCGGGCGGAACATCAGACAGCCACCAATTTGCCGTCTTCCAGACGCCAGATCCGGTCCATTTGTTCGGCCAGCTCCAGAGAGTGGGTCACCACCAGAAAGGCGGTTTTGGAGTCGCGGCTCAGCTCCAGCATCAGGTCTTGAATGCCTTGGGCGGTGTGGTGGTCGAGGTTGCCGGTGGGCTCATCAAGCAGCACCAGGCCAGGGTTGTTGACCAGCGCCCGGGCAATTGCCACACGCTGACGCTCGCCGCCGGAAAGCTCGGCCGGTTTGTGCGCCAAGCGGTGGCCCAGGCCCACACGGGTGAGCAGCCTGGTTGCGCGCTCGCGTGCTTCGGGAATGCCGACCTTGCCGATCAACAGCGGCATGCACACGTTTTCCAGCGCGGTGAATTCCGGCAGCAAGTGGTGGAACTGGTATACGAAGCCCAGCGCCCGGTTACGCAGCAGGCCGCGCTTTTTCTCGCTCAAGGCGGACAGTTCTTCACCGGCCAGCCAGACGCTGCCGGTGCTCGGGGTGTCGAGGCCGCCGAGCATATTCAGCAACGTGCTTTTGCCCGAGCCGGAGCTGCCGACAATGGCCACGCGCTCGCCGGGGTGCAGTTCCAGCTGCAGGCCGGACAGCACGACCACCGATTGCGGGCCCTCGTCGTAGCTTTTGCCCAGGTTGCGGCAGCTCAGCACGGCTTTATTGGATGTGGTTTGCATGGCGACATTACTCATAACGCAGGGCCTCCGCAGGCTGGGTGCGCGCCGCGCGCCAGGCCGGGTAAAGAGTGGCGAGGAAACTCAGCAACAAGGCCGCGCCGCACACCTGCAGCACGTCCTGGGCCATCAATTGCGAAGGCAGGTAGTCGATGAAATAGACATCGGCATTGAGGAACTTGAACCCCAACAGTTTCTCGATACCGGCGATCCAGCTGCTGATATTGAGCGCGGCAATAATGCCCAGCACGGCGCCGATGAGGGTACCGACCACGCCAATCACGGTGCCCTGCACCATGAATATGCGCATGATCTGCCCGGGCGTTGAGCCCAGGGTACGCAGAATGGCGATATCACCTTTCTTGTCGGTCACCACCATCACCAGGGTGGAAATGATGTTGAACGCTGCTACCGCGATAATTAGCAGCAGCAACAGGCCGATCATGGATTTCTCCATGCGGATGGCCTGGTAGAGGTTACCTTGCGAGCGGGTCCAGTCGCGGGCGACATAGTTGCGATCACCCAACTGCCCGGCGATCTCCCAAGCAACCCGCGGGGCCTGGAACAGATCGTCGAACTTCAAACGCAGGCCCTGCACCTGGTTGGGCTTCCAGCGGTGCAGGCGGCCGACGTCGTGGATATTGGCCAGGGCCATATAGCCGTCGATTTCCCCGGCGCCGACGTGAAAGATGCCGGCTACGGTAAAGCGTTTAAGGCGCGGAAACAGGCCGGCGGGGGTGACCGTCACATCCGGGGCCACAAAGGTGACCTTATCGCCCACCTTCACGCCGAGCTTGGTGGCCGCCTTGTCGCCGATAAGCAAGGCAAACTCGCCCTGCTTGAGGTCGGCCAGGCTGCCTTGCAGGAAGAATTTGTCGATGATCGAGACCTTGGCCTCTTCCGCTGGGTCGACGGCGTTGATCAACACCTTCTGCACCTTGCCATCGTTGGTCAGCAACCCTTGCATCTGGCTAAAAGGCGCAACCGCCACCACCTGGCGGTGCTTGAGCACCTTGTCGGCCATGGCGTGCCAGTCGCTGATAGGCTCGTAAGCCTCCACGGTGGCATGGGGCACCATGCCCAGCACGCGGGTGCGCATTTCATAGTCGAAGCCATTCATCACCGACAGTACCACGATCATCACCACCACGCCCAGGGCGAGGCCAATCATCGAGGTCAGGGAGATGAACGAAACAAAGTGGTTTCGGCGTTTGGCACGGGTATAACGTGCACCGATAAAAACGGACAGCGGTCTGAACATAGAAGGAGAGTATTCGCTGCGAAGGAAGGGGCATCCTGCTGTACACAGTCCAACAGTGATTAGGCAACAGTGGCGAGGCTCGGCTTGCGGCCTTACACTTCTGACACACTGTGCGGAGCTCTGGCTCTGACAACCACCGCTGCCATGGGTTCGCCATGACGTCTAACGATGCAAGTGATCGCCGCGAATACTATCGCATCAACGATACGATCGCACTGGAATTCAGCCTTCTGTCAGGCGCCGAAGCGGTGGCCAGCGAAGCCCTGCACGACGACTCCCCGCTGTTCAATCTGCTCAGCGATCTGCACCTTTCAGACTTCGAATCGCAACATTTGCTGCGCCATATCGGCGAGCGTGATCGCACGCTGGCCAGCTACCTGAAGGTGGTGAACAAGCGTATCGACTTACTGGGGCAAGCGCTGGCGCAGAACCTGGTACGCGAAGTCGGCGCGCCAAAACGGGTGACGTTGTCCGAGGGCGGCGTGAGTTTCGAACACCCCCAGGCCGTTGCCGTGGATAGCCATCTGGCCATCAAGATGGTGCTGATGCCCCAGGCGCTCGGCTTGCTGTTGCGCGGCCAGGTGGTGCATTGCCGCCAACAGGAAAACGGCCAGTTCGAGATTGGCACCGAGTTCGAAGCGTTGACCGACGCACAGCGGCAATTGCTGGCCCGGCATATTCTGCAAAAGCAGGCGATGGAACGTCGCCAGGCCCGAGAAACATCCAGCGACTAAGCTGCTGGTAGCCCTTCGAAGAAGACCCTAAATGCACAGCCCTACTCTGTTGTTAAGCCTGCTGCTTGGCCTACTGCCCCTGGCAGCACACGCTGACACCCTTGAAATTCCCCTTGGCGAGCAAGGTGCGAGCAATACGCCGCTGCCGGTGCGCGGCCAGTTGCAGCGCAGCGTGCTCGACCAGTTCGGCCTGCCGGACGAAGAACACAAGCCGGTCGGTAATCCGCCGATCACCCGCTGGGACTACCGCGATTTCAGCGTGTATTTCGAAAACACCCATGTGGTCGACGCCGTTCGCCACTTTCAGCCGCGTGCCGCCCAACCGGCGCCCGCCGCCACCCCACCCGCTTCCAACTAAGCACAACCCCAGCAAGGAGCAACCGTGACCCTGATCTACGGCCACCGCGGCGCCAAGGGCGAAGCACCGGAAAACACCCTCGCCAGCTTCCAGCAGTGCCTCAAGCACGGCGTGCGCCGCTGCGAACTGGATCTGCATCTGTCCCGCGATGGCGAGCTGATGGTGATCCACGACCCAACCCTCAAACGCACCACCGGCCACCGCGGCAAGGTGGTGGAGCATGACGCCGCCGAACTGGTGACCTACGACGCCCGCAAAGGCGGCCCGGGTGCGGTGCAACCCACGCCCATTCCGCGCCTGGCGGAGCTCTTCGAGAAATGCGATTTCGAGCACTGGCAGTTGGAAGTGAAAAGCGCCTCGCGGGTACGTGCTGCGCGTACCGTGCTGGCCATTCGTGCGTTGGCCGAGGAATACAACCTGTTGGACAAGGTGACGGTCACCTCAAGCTCGCGCGAAGTGTTGCGCGCGCTGGTGCGCCTGACGCCGGACCTGGCCCGCGGCCTGGTGGCCGAGTACGCCTGGCTCGACCCACTGAAAGTGGCGCAGAACTACGGCTGTACCCTTTTGGCGTTGAACTGGACGCTGTGCACCCCCGAACGTCTGCTCAAAGCGCAGAAGCAAGGGCTGCATGTATCGGTGTGGACGGTCAACGAACCGGCGCTGATGCGCCGGCTCGCCGACTTTGGCGTGGACAGCCTGATTACAGACTTTCCCGGTTTGGCCAGCGCCACTCTCGCGAATCGCTGAACCCGAAACAGTCCGCCTCCCCGACCGGCTCAGGCCGCCGGTCGGTGCCGCTCAAAAAAGCCGGTTGAGGCCGTCGAACGCCGCCACCCGATAGGCTTCAGCCATGGTCGGGTAGTTGAACGTGGTGTTGACGAAGTATTTGATGGTATTGGCTTCACCCGGCTGGTTCATGATCGCCTGGCCGATATGCACAATCTCCGAGGCCTGATAGCCGAAGCAGTGCACGCCGAGAATCTCCAGAGTTTCGCGGTGGAACAGGAGCTTGAGCATGCCCACCGGCTCGATGGCGATCTGCGCCCGCGCCATGCCTTTGAAAAAGGCCTTGCCCACTTCGTAGGGGATTTTTGCCGCGGTCAGTTCCTGCTCGGTTTTACCGATGGAGCTGATTTCCGGAATTGTATAAATGCCGGTCGGCACGTCGTTAACAAAGCGCCAGCTGCCATTTTCAATAATGCTGCCAGCGGCGGAACGGCCCTGGTCGAACGCGGCACTGGCCAGGCTTGGCCAACCGATTACATCGCCCGCGGCAAAGACGTTGGAGACGCTGGTGCGGTAGCTCTCGTCCACTTCGACCTGGCCACGGCTGTTGACCTTGATGCCAATGTTTTCCAGGCCCAGCTTGTCGGTGTTGCCGGTACGGCCGTTACACCAGAGCAAGGCGTCGGCCTTGATCTTCTTGCCGGACTTGAGGTGCAGCACCACGCCGTTGTCCATGCCCTCGATGCGCTCGTATTCCTCGTTGTGGCGCACCAGCACATTGTTATTGCGCAGGTGATAGCTCAAGGCATCGGAGATTTCGCCGTCGAGGAAACTCAGCAGTTGGTCGCGGTTGTCGATCAGGTCGACCAATACACCGAGGCCGCTGAAGATCGAGGCGTATTCGCAACCGATCACGCCGGCGCCGTAAATGATCAGGCGGCGCGGGGTGTGGCTCAAGGTGAGGATGGTGTCGCTGTCGTAGACGCGTTCGTGGTGGAAGTCGATATCGGCCGGACGATACGGGCGCGAGCCGGTAGCGATGATGATCTGCGAGGCCACCAGCTTTTCCACTACGCCGTTGGGGCAGACCACTTCGATGGTTTGCTCATCGGAAAAGCTGCCAGTGCCGTAGAACAGGTCGACGCGGTTGCGTGCGTAGTAACTGGTGCGCGAGGTGACCTGCTTGGAAATCACTCGCTCGGCGCTTTTGAGCACGTCCGGGAAGGAGAACCAACGCGGCTCACCAATCTGGCGAAACATCGGGTTGGTGTTGAACTGCATGATCTGCCGAACCGAGTGACGCAGCGCCTTGGACGGGATGGTGCCCAGGTGCAGGCAGTTGCCGCCCACCTCGCGACGGTTGTCGACCACCGCCACTTTTTTCCCGGCCTTGGCAGCGTTCATTGCTGCGCCCTCGCCCGCCGGGCCCGAACCCAATACCACCACGTCGTAGTTGTAGACCGCCATGTTCACTCCTCTGGAACAGCTTAAAACTGCTGCGCAGCTTACCTGCGACTTTGTGTTGCGCACATTAGCGATTGGTCGCTACGTAGGCGAGCGTTGAATGCACTACATCGCGAGTTACTACCTTTTCATGCCAACTCGGTTGGTCCCCTCGCCCCAACGGGGAGAGGGCTAGGGTGAGGGGGGACGTTGATCTGCTTGCACGCTCAGCAAAGCCCCTCTCCCCCAGCCCCTCTGCCGCACGCGGGAGAGGGGGACTAATCGGCGCCAACTTGTTGGGTAAAGGCCGCACTAGCCTGACTCTGAAAACCGTTTGCCGTGCGGCTGACAAACAACGCCGCTATGCCGTGTTCTTGGGCAAAAGCAAAACCGCGTTCCGGGCCCAGCACCATCAGTAAAGTCGATAGTCCGTCGGCGCGCAGGGTCGAGGCGTCGAGCACCGTCACTTCGGCCAACTGATGGGTAATGGGCGCGCCGGTGCGCGGGTCCAGCGTATGGGAATAACGCTGGCCGTTGCGCTCGAAATAATTGTGATAATCGCCCGATGTCGACACGCCTAAACCGTCCAGCTCAAGCACCTGCTCGGCCACCTGAACGTCTTCGCGCGGCGCCTCAATGGCGACTTTCCACGGCGTGCCGTCAGGCTTCTTGCCGGCGGCTTTGAGTTCGCCGGTAACGTTCAGCAGGTAGTTGTCGATGCCCAGCGTGCCGAGCAAGGTGGCAATGCGGTCCACCGTGTAGCCGGCAACGATGCTGTTGAGGTCCAGTTGCAGGGCGATGTCTTTGCACAGCTGTTCACCGTCCATGCGCAGATACGCTTGCCCGACCAAGGCCTTGGCCGCTGCAATCTGCTCGGCCGTCGGCACCTGCTGACCACGCGATTGCGGGCCGAAACCCCAGAGGTCCATCAGCGGCTCGACGGTGATATCAAAGGCGCCGTCGCTGTCTTGCCAGAGCACGTTGGCGAACGTCACCAGGTCGCGCACAGGTTCGGTCATGCGCGCGCAACTGCCGGCGGGCAAGCCGTTGAAGCGGGATAAAGCGGAGTCGGCGCGCCAAGTGGACATCTGCTGGTCGACTTCGGCCAACACCGCTTCCACCTGAGCCTGCACCTCGGCCTGGCCAGGCGTCTGGCTGCCGGCCACATACTTGATGGAGTAGTGACTGCCCATGGTCGGCCCGCCGAACTCCTCGACCTGTGGGCCACAACCGGCCAAGGCCAACAGGCAAACCAGAACAGGCAGATAGCGACGGGACAAGGCGGCACTCGACGGTCAAAGCAGGCGAGCAAGGATAGCGCGCAGGCGCTGCACTCGACAGCGGCGTTTGCGACCAACACCTGGTAGCACCCGGCAACAGTGACAGGCAAACAACTGTCATCGCCAACGTCGTATGCTGGCCGGGATTTGTTCCCATGAGCACCGCCATGCGCCTGACCTTCGCCCTGTTGTTCCTGCTATCAAGCCATGCCCTGTGGGCCAGCGAGCCTTTGCAGCAAGCGGCCTTCCCCGCCGAGCGCGACCACCTGCAGCTAAAGACCCAGACGGTGCTCACCTACCTGTGGGTGGACTTGTATGCCGCCGCGTTTTACACCGATGCCGGCGTCAGCCCGCGTGATGCCGTAGGCCAGATGCGCGACCAGCGCCTGGAGCTTTACTACTTGCGCGCCATAGACCGCAACGACGTGATTAAAGCCGCCTGGGCAACCCTCGAACGGCAACAGCCGCCGGAAAAGCTGCACGCATTGCGCGCCGAAATTGAACCGATGGAAGCCAACTTCAAGGACATCCAGCCCGGCGACCGCTATGCCCTCAACTACAGCGCCGAGGGTGGGCTGGTGTTGGAGCTAAATGGCAAGCAGGTGTATCGCAACCACAATGCCGAGTTTGCGCGGGCGTACCTGGGACTGTGGTTGGCACGGGATGGGCTGTCGGACGACCTGCGCGAACAATTGCTCGCTACTGAGTAAGTGCCAGGCGCCCGATTCTGGATTTCCGCCTTCGCGGGAATGACGGTGAGAGAACGGACAACCTCTGTCGTCTTCGCGAAGGCGGGGGCCCAGAGTTTTGGATGGAAAGGCGTTGGACGACAAAGCGTTTATCCATAAAAAAAGGGAGCCCAATGGGCTCCCTTTTTTATGCGCTAACCGCTGATTACTGCGGGAAAGCCGGTGGATTCACATCCGCCATATCTTCCATCACACGCACAACCTGGCAGCTGTAACCGAATTCGTTGTCATACCAGACGTACAGCACAACGCGGTTGTCGTTGCAGATGGTGGCTTCAGCGTCAACCACACCGGCAAAACGCGAACCGACGAAGTCGGTGGAAACCACTTCCAGCGAATTGACGAAGTCGATCTGGCGATGCAGATCCGAGTGCAGCGCCACGTAGCGCAGGTACTCGTTCATCTCTTCACGGGTGGAAGCTTTTTCCAGGTTCAGGTTGAGGATGGCCATCGACACGTTCGGTGTCGGTACGCGAATGGCGTTACCAGTCAACTTGCCAGCCAGTTCCGGCAGGGCTTTGGCAGCGGCTGTGGCAGCACCGGTTTCGGTGATCACCATGTTCAGCGGCGCGCTGCGACCACGACGGTCGCCCTTGTGGAAGTTGTCGATCAGGTTCTGGTCGTTGGTGTACGAGTGAACGGTTTCGACGTGGCCGTTGACGATGCCGAACTTGTCATTCACCGCCTTGAGCACCGGCACGATGGCGTTGGTGGTGCACGAAGCGGCGGAGATGATCTTGTCGTCCGGGGTGATTTCACCGTGGTTGATGCCGTGCACGATGTTTTTCAGCTTGCCTTTGCCCGGTGCGGTCAGCACCACGCGGTCAACGCCTGGGCACGCCAGGTGCTGGCCGAGGCCCTCGGCGTCACGCCATACACCGGTGTTGTCGACCAGCAGGGCATTGCTGATGCCGTACTGGGTGTAGTCGACTTCTTTCGGGTCTTTGGCGTAGATGATCTGAATCAGGTTGCCGTTGGCGGTGAGGGTGTTGTTTTCCTCGTCAACGGTGATGGTGCCGTTGAACGGACCGTGTACCGAGTCACGACGCAGCAGGCTTGCGCGTTTCACCAGGTCGTTGCTGGCGCCTTTGCGCACAACGATGGCGCGCAGACGCAGGCCGTCGCCACCACCGGTTTTCTCGATCAGGATGCGCGCCAGCAGGCGGCCGATACGACCGAAGCCGTACAGCACAACGTCGGTGCCTTTGCGCGGGGTGCCGTTTTGCTTGCCAACCACGCTCGCCAGTTCGTCACGCACGAACTGCTCGATGGCGCGGCCATTGCCTTCGGCTTTGAACTTGACCACGAGCTTGCCCAGGTCAACCGAGGCGGCGCCCAGTTTCAGGATGCTCATTTCCTTGAGAACAGCGAAGGTCTCGTGAACCGAGAGTTCGCTTTCGTCAGATTGGCGGTGACGGGCAAAGCGGTGGGCTTTGAGAATCTGGATGACCGAGCGATTGATCATGCTGCGGCCGTAAATCGAGGTCACCACATTGTTATTGCGGTAGAGCTGACCAATCAGCGGAATCATCGCCTCCGCGAGTGCTTCACGATCAATCCATTCACCAAGACACTGATCAGGCTTCTGAGTCACGGGCAATA
The DNA here is from genome assembly GCF_027922365.1 of Pseudomonas turukhanskensis. Lineage (GTDB taxonomy): Bacteria > Pseudomonadota > Gammaproteobacteria > Pseudomonadales > Pseudomonadaceae > Aquipseudomonas > Aquipseudomonas turukhanskensis. Next base: position 137,918 of record NZ_BSFN01000006.1, on the reverse strand, counting down.
CCTTTAACAAGTATGTAGGGGCTGAAAAAACGGGCTACATTATGACGGCCTGTGCAACCGGCGGCAATCTGCAGCGGACGAAACACTGACAGCGTAACGCCGGGATAGTTACAATCGGCCGGGTTAATCCTCAACCGGAGCCACGACCTCTCGTGTCCGTATTGCGCTTACCCAGCCTTCCTGCCGCCTCCGGCAAACAAACATGGGGCAACCTCCCAGGCGCAGCACTAAGCCTGGCGATTGCCGAAGCCGCTAACGCTGCCAAACGCTTCACCTTGCTACTGACTGCCGACAGCCAGAGCGCCGAGCGTTTGGAGCAGGAGCTGAAGTTTTTCGCTCCAGCGCTGCCCGTGCTGCATTTTCCCGACTGGGAAACCCTGCCGTACGACCTGTTTTCGCCGCACCAGGACATTATTTCCCAGCGCATTGCCAGTCTCTACCGCTTGCCGGAGCTGAGCCACGGCATTCTTGTAGTGCCGATTACCACCGCCCTTCACCGTCTCGCTCCCAAGCGTTTTCTGCTGGGCAGCAGCCTGGTGCTGGACGTCGGCCAGAAGCTGGACGTGGAGCAGATGCGCACGCGCCTTGAGGCCACCGGCTACCGTTACGTGGAAACGGTGTACGAGCACGGCGAATTCACCGTGCGCGGGGCGATCATCGACTTGTTCCCCATGGGCACGCCGCAGCCCTACCGCATCGACCTGTTCGATGACGAAATCGAAACGCTGCGTACCTTCGACCCGGAAACCCAGCGTTCCATCGACAAGGTCGACTCGATCCGCCTGCTGCCGGCCCGTGAGTTCCCGCTGAATAAAGAAGCGGTCACTGGCTTTCGCGCCCGCTTTCGCGACCGTTTCGATGTGGATTTCCGCCGCTGCACCATTTACCAAGACCTCAGCAGCGGCATTACCCCGGCCGGCATCGAATACTACCTGCCGCTGTTTTTCGATGAGACCGACACCCTGTTCGACTACTTGCCCAGCGACACCCAGGTGTTCTCGCTGCCGGGTATCGAGCAGGCCAGCGAAAATTTCTGGAACGACGTGCGCAACCGCTACGAAGAGCGCCGCGTCGACCCTGAGCGCCCGCTGGTGCCGCCGGCCGAATTGTTCTTGCCGGTGGAAGACTGCTTTGCCCGTCTGAAAAACTGGCCGCGCGTGGTGGTTAGCCAGCAGGACGTGGACGTAGGCGTCGGTCGCGAGCGTTTCCCGGCACAAGCTCTGCCGGACCTGGCCATTCAGGCCAAAGCCCAGCAGCCGATGGCGGCGCTGGAAGCCTTCCTCAACGACTTCCCCGGCCGCGTGCTGTTTACCGCCGAATCGGCCGGTCGCCGCGAAGTATTGCTGGAGTTGCTGGCCCGCCTGCGCCTCAAGCCTGTCGAGGTTGAAGGCTGGAACGAGTTCACCAGCGGCAAAGAGCGCCTGGCGATCACCATTGCCCCGCTCGACGATGGCTTGCAGCTGGACGACCCCGCCCTGGCGCTGATTGCCGAAAGCCCGTTGTTTGGCCAGCGCGTAATGCAGCGTCGGCGCCGGGAGAAAACCCGCGGCGACCACGGCGATGCGGTAATCAAAAACCTTACCGAGCTGCGTGAAGGCGCGCCGGTGGTGCATATCGACCATGGCGTGGGCCGCTACTTGGGCCTGGCCACGCTGGAAGTAGACAACCAGACCGCCGAATTCCTCATGCTCGCTTATGCCGACGAGGCCAAGCTGTATGTGCCGGTAGCCAATCTGCACCTCATCGCCCGCTACACCGGTAGCGACGACGCCTTGGCGCCGCTGCACCGCCTGGGTTCGGAAACCTGGCAGAAGGCCAAGCGCAAAGCCGCCGAGCAGGTGCGTGATGTGGCCGCCGAACTGCTGGACATCTACGCCCGCCGGGCAGCGCGTGAGGGCTATGCCTTCGCCGACCCGAAACTAGATTACGCCACCTTCAGTGCCGGCTTCCCATTCGAGGAAACGCCAGACCAGCAAACCACCATCGAAGCGGTGATGGCCGACATGCTCGCGCCCAAGCCGATGGACCGTCTGGTGTGCGGCGACGTGGGTTTTGGCAAGACCGAAGTGGCCATGCGCGCGGCCTTTATTGCCGTGCACAGCGGCAAGCAGGTGGCGATTCTGGTACCCACTACCCTGCTCGCCCAGCAGCACTACAACAGCTTTCGCGACCGCTTTGCCGATTGGCCGGTGACTGTGGAAGTGATGAGCCGCTTCAAGTCCGACAAAGAAGTGAAAGCCGCTGTCGCGCAACTGGCCGAGGGCAAGATCGATATCGTGATCGGCACCCACAAGCTGTTGCAGGACGACGTAAAGATCAAAAACCTTGGCCTGGTAATCATCGACGAAGAACACCGGTTTGGCGTGCGCCAGAAGGAACAGCTCAAGGCCCTGCGCAGCGAGGTGGATATTCTCACCCTGACGGCCACGCCGATTCCGCGCACCTTGAACATGGCCGTGTCCGGCATGCGCGACCTGTCGATCATCGCCACGCCGCCGGCCCGGCGTTTGTCGGTGCGCACCTTTGTGATGGAGCAGCAAAAGCCCGTCATCAAGGAGGCCCTGCTGCGCGAGCTGCTACGCGGCGGCCAGGTGTATTACCTGCACAACGATGTGAAAACCATCGAGAAATGCGCCGCCGACTTGGCCGAATTGGTGCCGGAAGCACGTATCGGCATTGGCCATGGGCAGATGCACGAGCGTGAGCTGGAACAGGTGATGAGCGACTTCTACCACAAGCGCTTCAACGTGCTGATCGCCTCGACCATCATTGAAACCGGCATCGACGTGCCGAGCGCCAACACCATCATCATCGAGCGCGCCGACAAGTTCGGCCTGGCCCAGTTGCACCAGCTGCGTGGCCGCGTTGGCCGCAGTCACCACCAGGCCTACGCCTACCTGCTGACGCCGCCACGCAAGCAAATGACCCCGGACGCCGAAAAGCGCCTGGAGGCCATCGCCAACACCCAGGACCTGGGCGCCGGCTTTGTGCTGGCCACCAACGACCTGGAAATCCGTGGCGCCGGCGAACTGCTCGGCGACGGCCAGAGTGGGCAAATTCAGGCGGTGGGTTTCACCCTGTATATGGAAATGCTCGAGCGCGCGGTAAAAGCCATCCGCAAAGGCGAGCAGCCCAACCTTGAGCAACCGCTTGGCGGCGGCCCGGAAATCAACCTGCGCGTACCAGCGCTGATTCCCGATGCCTATCTGCCGGATGTGCACACGCGGCTGATCCTGTACAAACGCATTGCTTCGGCGGCCGATGAAGACGCGCTGAAGGAATTGCAGGTGGAAATGATCGACCGCTTTGGCCTGTTGCCTGAGCCGACCAAGAACCTGATGCGCCTGACCCTGCTCAAACTGCAGGCCGAGCAACTGGGCATCAAGAAACTGGACGCTGGCCCGCAAGGCGGCAAGATTGAATTTGCCGCCGATACTCAGGTCGATCCACTGGTGCTGATCAAGCTGATTCAAGGCCAGCCCAACCGCTATAAATTCGAAGGCGCTACCCAGTTCAAATTCCAGGTGCCCATGGAGCGCCCGGAAGAGCGCTTCAATACCCTCGAGGCTTTATTTGAACGCCTCACGCCCAAACAAGCTTGATTACCAAAGGACTACTGAATGCGTGCCCTCCGTTGTGTCGCCCTGCTCCTGAGCCTTGTTACGCCGATGGCATTTGCCGATGGCCTGTACCAGGTTGAGCTGATCATCTTCCGCCAGGCCGGCGAGCCGATTCCTGCCAGCCAGACCGCGCCAGATGACTGGGCTGCCGGTGTGCAAGGCAGCGCCGCCGACAATGCCCGCGGCACCGCGCTCAATGGCGAGGCGGCCAAGCTGAACGAGAAAAACGGCTATACCGTGCTGCTGCACCAGGCCTGGCAACAGAGCATGGGCGAAGCGCCGACCAAGATTGCGGTGAACACCGGCAACCAGCAGTTCGGCCACTACCCGGTGGAAGGCACGCTCAGCCTGAAGCAGGTGAGATTTGTAGATCTGGATGCCAATTTCTGGATCAACCAGTTCGATGGCACTGGGCTGTTGACCAGCAGTGAGCGCTTGAAGCAGAGCGCGCGCCTGAAAACCGGCGAACTGACGTACCTGGATCACTCGAATCTGGGCATGCTGATTCGTATCAGCCCGCTGTAACCGCTTTTGCAGGGTGTGCTACGCGCACCAGGCGATCTACGCGCAAACCCATTGATGCGCAGCTCACACCCTACAAAAGCAAAAGCCCCGCATAGGCGGGGCTTTTTATTGGGCGACAGGCTTAGCTGGCAAACAGATACGCCTCAACATCCATCCCAGCATCGCGCATCTGCGCCAGTTTGTAGCGCAGGGTACGCGGGCTGATGCCCAGGCGTTCGGCGGCTTCCTTGCGACGGCCACGCTCGGCCCGCAGCGTGTCGATGATCATCTGGAACTCATGCCGACGCAGGTCATCGCCCAGGGCGCTGCTGTCGCTGCCCTCCTCGCTCAACGGCAACACGGCATTGCCGCTGGCTACCGCAACCAGCGTGGGCACGGGGCTGGCTATGGGCGCCAGACCAATCGGGCCGCTCAGGCACAGGTCCTGCGGCTGAATCATGCCGCCCTGCTGCAGAATCAACGCCCGCTGAATGGCGTTATCCAGCTCACGCACATTGCCCGGCCACGGGTAGTGGGTCAGCGCATGTTGCGCCTCGGCAGAAAGCCGCGCCGGGGCGTGGTTCATTTTCTTTGCGTGCTTGGCCAGCAGACGCTCGGCCAGCGGCAGAATATCGGCAGTACGCTCGCGCAGCGGGCGCCAGCCGAGCGGAAATACCGACAAGCGATAGAACAGGTCTTCACGGAAACGCCCCGCCGCCACTTCGCCGGCCAGATCGCGGTTACTGGTGGCCAGCACGCGAATATCCAGGTCGATTGGCTTGCGCGCACCCACCCGCTCCACCTCGCGCTCCTGCAACACGCGCAGCAGCTTGGCTTGCAGGCCCAGCGGCATTTCAGAAATCTCGTCCAGCAAAATGGTGCCGCCTTCGGCCATCTCGAACTTGCCAGGCTGCGAGGCCACTGCACCGGTAAAGGCGCCCTTCTCGTGGCCGAACAACGTGGCTTCAAGCATGTTGTCGGGAATGGCCGCGCAGTTGATGGCGATAAAGGGTTTGTTGGCCCGTGGCGATTGCTGGTGAATGAACCGCGCCAGGACTTCCTTGCCGGTACCAGACTCACCGGAAATCAGCACCGTGGAGTCGCTTTGCGCCACGCGTTTGGCCAACTCCAGCAATTGTTGGCTGGCCGGCTCCAGCGCCACCGGGCCGTCGCCCTCGTCTTTGCTCAGGCGACCCAGGGCGTGGCGTTCCACCAGCTCCAGCAGCGCTTTGGGCTCGAACGGTTTGACCAGGTAATCGGCGGCGCCACGGCGCATGGCGTCCACCGCGCGCTCGACGGCGCCAAAGGCCGTCATCAGCAGCACCGGCAGTTGCGGGTAGCGGTTGCGGATCTGGTTGAGCAGTTGGTGGCCGTCCATGCCGGGCATGTTGACGTCGCTGACCACCATGGAAAACGAATCGCGGCCCAGCGCCGTCAGTGCCGCTTCGGCACTGTCTACCGCGCAGAAATCGTAGCCGCCAATGACCAGGGTATCGGCCAACGCTTCGCGCAGGGCGCGGTCGTCTTCTACCAACAGAACTTTGCTAGCCATGGGCTGTTACTCCTGGGAAACCCGTGGGGCCACTGAAATCAGCGGCAGTACCAGAATGGCGCAGGTGCCCCGTCCGGGGCGCGAGCGCAGCAGCAGCTCACCCTGGTGAGCACGGGCCACCGCTTTGACCACCGCCAGGCCAAGGCCGGTGCCGGTGGTTTTGGTGGTAAAGAACGGTTCGCCCAGGCGCGCCAGGGTGGTGGCGTCGATGCCGGGGCCGTTGTCGCTGATGCACAGCCGCAATGTTTGACCACGGCTGTAAAAATGAATTTTCAGACTCGCCTCGCGACCGGCTGCCTGAATGGCGTTCTCCACCAGATTCAGTACGGTGCCGACCAGGGTGTCGCGGTTGCACAACAACTCGCCGGTATGGGCATCACATTGCCAGCGTACGTTCATGCCTTGCACGTGGGGCTCGGCCGCAGAACGCAGGGCGTCGTAGAGTTTTTTCGGCGCCAGGCGGTCTGGCAGAGGCAGTTCGCCACGGGCGAACACCAACATGTCACGCACCTGATGTTCCAGTTCGTGCAGGCGTTCTTTCAGGCGGCTGGCAAAGCGTTGTTGCTGATCGACCGGCAGCACCTGCTCCGTCAAATGACTGGCATACAGCAGCGCGGCCGACAACGGCGTACGAATCTGGTGGGCCAGCGAGGCCACCATACGGCCCAGCGCCGACAGGCGCTCGTGACGGGCGAGTTGGTCTTGCAGCTGACGGGTTTCGGTGAGGTCGTTTAGCAGGACTAATTGGCCAGGCTCGGCGGAGAGGGACCGAGTGGCAATAGAGAGGCGACGACCGTTTTTTAACGAAACTTCGTGGCCGTCGTCTTTGCGCGGGGCAAAGTTACGGGCGATCACTTCACGCCAAAGCATGCCCACCAGCGGCTTGCCCAACAGCGCGCAGGCCACGGGGTTGGCTTCACGCACCACGCCCTGGCCGTCGATCACGATCACCCCGCCGGGCAGCACATCCAGCAGGCTCTGCAGCCGGTGCGCCAGGCGCTCCTTCTCGGCCAGTTCCTGCATACGCTGGGCGCTGACCAAGGCCAGCTGGCCCTTGAGCTCGGTTACCCGCGCTTCCAACAGGTTGTAGGAGTCACTGAGCTGAGTGGACATCTGGCTGAACATGGCGAACGCCTGCTCAAGCCCTTCGCGGCTGGAGGCTTCGATGTCGTCAACAGTGCTGGTCGTTGGGAGTGCGGTTTGCTTCATGGTTCTCTCTCACCCGGTGAGCCGCCATAAGACGGTCAGTCGAGAGAGAACTAGCAATAGCCGTGCCTAAAAAAATATCCTTATTTTTCAAGGCACTAGAGATAGCTTAGGAATTTACGCGTCAATCATCCGACTGTTCGTCATCATCCCGACGGCTCATGCCGTATTTGCGCATCTTCTCCACCAGGGTGGTACGTCGGATACGCAAGCGTTCGGCGGCACGGGCCACCACGCCACCGGCATCGTCCAGCGCCTGTTGAATCAGGCCCTGTTCGAGGTTGCCGAGGTAGTCCTTGAGGTCCAGACCTTCGGGCGGCAGCATCGCTGAGTTTTCAGTGCTCGGCATACTGCTGTTGAAGGAGAACCGCTCTTCCAGGTCGTCGCGCACGCTGGCCGCCTGCTGGTCGTGCTCGTCGTCCACCTGACGGAATTTCTTCGGCAGCTCCAGTACCCCGATCACGCCATAGGGATGCATGATCGCCATGCGTTCCACCAGGTTGGCCAGCTCGCGCACGTTGCCAGCCCAATCGTGGCGGCACAGCGACATGATGGCGGCGGAGTTGAAGCGGATCGAACCGCGCTTCTCCACTTCCATCCGCGAAATCAGCTCGTTCATCAGCAGCGGAATATCTTCCACACGCTCACGCAGCGGCGCCATTTCGATGGGGAACACGTTGAGGCGGTAATAGAGGTCTTCGCGGAAAGTGCCCGCTTCGATCATCTGCTCAAGGTTCTTGTGGGTCGCGGCAATGATGCGCACATCGGCGCTCTGGGTCTTGTTGCTGCCCACGCGCTCGAAGGTGCGTTCTTGCAGCACGCGCAGCAGCTTGACCTGCATCGGCAGCGGCATATCGCCGATTTCGTCGAGAAACAGGGTGCCGCCGTTGGCCAGTTCAAAGCGCCCTGCCCGGCTGGTAATGGCACCGGTGAAGGCACCTTTCTCGTGGCCGAACAGCTCGCTTTCCAGCAACTCGGCGGGAATGGCACCGCAGTTGACCGGCACAAAGGGCGCGTCGCGGCGCTTGGAGTGGTAGTGCAGGTTCCGCGCGACCACTTCTTTACCAGTGCCGGACTCGCCGAGGATCAGCACGCTGGCCTCGGTGTCGGCCACTTGCGACATCATCTGTCGTACTTGCTGAATGGCGCGGCTGGTGCCGACCAGGCTGCGGAACAGGTTGGGCTCGCGCGCACGGGCGCCACGCGCCTGGTCGTACATTTCGCGGTACACCTGGGCACGGTGCAGGGAATCGAGGAGTTTGTTGTAGCTGGGCGGCATTTCAAGGGTGCTGAGCACGCGCCGACGCACGTCTTCTGGCCACTCCGGTGGTGCGGCATCGCCCACCAGCAGCACGGGCAGTTGCTCGTCCCAGGCGGCCAGTTGCTTGAGTAATTCCAGGGAGCCACCTTTGGCGGTGACCTCGCCGAGCAATACGCTCAGCACATCGCGCGGGCTTTCGAGCGCGTCGACCGTCTCACGCCAATTCTGGCTGGTGCACGCCAGATGTTCTTCACCAAGGAAATTTAGAATCACCGCTAAATCGCGGCGGCGTTCGCTGTTGTCGTCGACCAGTAAAATTTTGGTTTCACGCCACATAGTGTCTGGTTCTGATCCGGGGAGTGAAGAAAGCGCCGTATGCCAACACGATAAAATGACGCCAGCAATTGGCCACTAGTAGAGTCAATTTTTTGTACGCAGTCAATTTTATGACGTGTTTTTTTCTACCCAGTTCAATCAGGTACGACATTCTATTGGGAATTAACGCAGAGGTTTGCAGCTAACGCCCCCTAGAAGGAAGGTTAGCCACAAAGAATTGACTAGCCAAACATCTGATAGATTTTGGCGCTTTGATTGGACTTGACCAGCTGGGTCAGTTCTTCGGCGACGGCTTCACGTTTGCGTACGCACGCGGCGGTCAGGTGGCGATAGACCTCCACCAGTGCTTCCATTTGCTCGCGCAGGGCTTCTTCGATATCAGTGCTGTCGGCCATTGCCGCGCTGACTTGCTCGCGGCAGGTGCTGTCCAGGGCGCCAATACGCTCCCAATCTTGCTGTTGAAAAGCGTCGATCAGGGCCAGGCGGGTACTTTCGATTTGTTGCAGCATGGAATTGGCCATTATTTTTCCCTCACCCGCATTACGGAGCGATCGCATCCCAACCGGATTTGACTTCGCGCAGCAGACCCGAGACCTCGACGAGCGGGGTTGGATCGTTGCTTTTGTTGGCTTCGAGCATGCGGGCGATCATGTATTCGTAAACGCGATCAAGGTTCTGCGCCACGTCGCCGCCTTTGCTCATGTCCAGGCCTTCACGCAAGCCGCCAACGATGCCGATGGCTTTGCTGATCAGCTCGCCTTTGGTCGAAGCCTGGCCGCGCGCCATAGCGCCCTGAGCCTGAGCCAGACGTTCCAGACCGCCTTCCATCAGCATCTGGATCAAACGATGAGGACTTGCTTCAAACACTTGAGACGAAACGCTCACTTGTTTGTACTGATTCATCGCCGACATCGCTCTCATTTTGCAAACCCTCGTGAACCGTTGTTTCGATATTCAAGCTATCGGCGGCTTTCGCGGGAGCTTTAAGCCTGACGCCAACTTTTCTTCATCAAAAAAAGCTATCGGCCAGGCCCTGATGAGTAGCAATTAACTCTTCTTGACCAGACCCGGCAGGCTGTCGAGCCCCGCCGTCAGGCTACTACTGGTGCTGGTAAGCTGCGACACCAGCGCGTCCATCGCGTTGTACTGCTTGTAGAGCCGCGTCTGCAGGGCAGTCATACGCAGATCCAGGGCTTCCTGCTGTTTGTCCAACCCCGAGATGGTATTGGTCAACTGCGTGGTGCGCGACTCAAGAATGCCGCCACCGTCGGTGTAGGGCTTGAGTTTAGACGTAAGCCGAGTGGCCAGCCCCTCATCACCAGTGAAATAAGCGGCCACGCCTTCATAGTTATCGCTGATGGCGGTGTCGAGCTTGGTGGTGTTGACCTCAAGCGTGCCATCTTGCTTGGTAGTGATACCCAAATTGGCCAGCGCGGTAATTGCACCGCCACCGGTCTGATTGGAAACCAGCTCATTGCGGATAGAGCTCACCAAGGAGCGCGCGGTCGAATCGCCGGCCAACCCGGCAACCACCGGATCGCTACCGGTAACCGTAGTCACCTTGGTCAACGAGTTGATGGTGCTCATCATCTTGTTGTAGGCGGTGACGAAGTTCTGCACGTTGGTTTTCACCGCCGTGGTGTTATCGGCCACGGTCAACGTCAGGGGCTCGTCGGCTTTGGTCACCCCAGTGAGCTTGATGGTAATGCCATCAACAGCCTTATCGATGGTGTTTGAATCGCTCACCACTTCCAGGCCGTCAATTGTCATTCGGGCGCTTGCAGCGGTGCTCAAGGTTTTGCCGGCCTTGGCGACTGCAGTGTCGTACTCGGCCGTGGTGGCGAAGTCGGCTGCATCAAGGGTGGCGCCGGGAAAGGTCAGATCTTCCAACGACCCACTGCCAGTTCCGGTGCTGGTACCGGTCATCGTGATGTCGTTGCCATCGCCCATTTTCGAGCTGCTTAAGACCAGGCGCGAGCCCTGGCTGTCGCTGACGATGGTGGCGGTGATTCCGGCCGTCTTGCCCTGCGCGTTTATGGCGTCGCGTACACCGGCCAGGGTGTTGTTGGTGCTGTCGACATTGATCGTCAGCGCATCGTCACCGCCGAGCTTGATGTCCAGCGTGCCGGTGTTGAAGGCTGCGGTGCTGCCGCCGGTGATTGCAGCAGAAGCGATCTTGCTGCCACTGGCCAGCTTGGACACTTCGATCTTGTAGCTGCCTGCTACGGCGCTAGCCGAGCCAGTGGCGCTCAGGGCCGAGGTGTTCGAAGAGGTTGCTGATTTAGACAGAAAGCTGGTCGGGCTGTTGAGCAGCGCAAGCGCAGTTTGAAACTCGCTGACCGCACTTTTCAGCGACCCCAGAGAAGTCAGTTTGGTGGTCGTCTTTTTTTCGAGTGTATCGATCTGGTTCTGCTTTGGCGCTTTTTCCGCCGCTACAGATGCCGTCACGATCGCGTCAATGTCGACCCCCGAACCAATGCCGGTAATCCCAGCCATCTCGCACCTCCGTCAAAATAACGTCCCGAATTCCCTTCTGGAACCGATCTAGCGAGTTGCACTCAAGAACTGTACCAACTCACGCTTTAGCCTCGAACATGAGGCTGCGAATGTCTTCCAGGCGTTCAGCCAGTTTCAACAGTTCCTCGGAAGGAATTTGCCGCACCAACTTGCCTGAGTCTGTGTCGATAACTTTGACCACGACTTCGCCGCTTGAGTCATCGACATTGAAATTCAAACCACGCTTGACGGTCTGCACGAACGACTGAATATCAGCAACCGCTGCATCAATACTGCCGCCATCCGCTTGCCCGTCAGAAGTGGAATCGGTGCCGCCGCTGGCTTGTGCCACCGAAGCAGCCTGTTGACCCGACCCTACCGCCGCTGCCCCGTCGCGTGACTGTCTGGGCAAACCAGCTACCGACGTAATATTGGAAACATCCATTTTAGATACCTCACAATGGCCAAATGGGAGAAAGGGTTAGCCCCTTTCCCCCATTGTTTTTGGCGACGCTTACTGCGTTATTGCAGCAGGCTGAGTACCGATTGTGGCAGCTGGTTAGCTTGAGCCAGAATCGCGGTGCCAGCTTGTTGCAGCACTTGGTTTTTCGACAGTGTTGCAGTTTCAGCAGCGAAGTCGGTGTCTTTGATGCGGCTGCGAGCAGCGTCAGCGTTCTCAGAAATGTTCTGCAGGTTGCTGATGGTGTTGTCGAAGCGGTTTTGTACAGCACCGAGGTCCGCACGCTGGGAGTCGATGTTCGCCAAGGCGTTGTCGATTACAGCGATTGCACGTTGAGCGCCATCAGCAGTCGAGATATCCACGTCTGCCACGGTGTTCAGGGTCGAAGAGGTATCACCAAACACTTCAGTGGTGTCACCAGTCAGGGCGTAGGAGGTCGGCGAGTTCAGTTGAACATAACCGATTGCTTTACCGCCACCTGCTGCGATCACATCAGTTTCAGCGCTGAAAGTACCATCCGAACCCTGAGCAGCCAGGTTGATCGTACCGCCTGCACCGCTTACTGCGCCGAAGGAGATATTCTCACCGGTGGCCGAAGTAATGGTGACCTTGTCAGTTTTCGAATCGTAGTTGGCCGTTACATTGAGCTTACCGGCGTTCGAGTTGATCTGGTCAGCCAGCGACTTGCTGTCAGTAGCACCTACGATCGCAACATCCTGGCTACCAACAGTCAGGGTGAAGCTGGCAGCGCCGGAAGTCAGACTTACACCGGCTTGCACAACGTTACGAGCAGTTGCGGTGAGGCCCGAGATCGCGCCGTCAAACTTGGCCGCCAGGCTCTTGGCGCTGTCACCCGAAGCGATAGCGACGTCTTTGGTCTGACCACCACCAACAACGGTGACAGTGCCGGAGGCGAAAGATGCACCGCTGCCACCAATGCTACCGGCAATGGTAGTACCCGAAGCCGAAGCGCCGGCGCTGGTAGTCGAAGCACCACCACCGATCTGGTAAGCACCCAGAGAAGTAGAGGAAGCGTCTTTCAGCGAAACGTCGATGGTTTCGTAAGCGTTGGAACCGACCTGGAAGCTGGTGGTGCCGAACGAGCCGTCGAGCAGTTTGCGACCACCGAAGGTAGTGGTGTCAGCAATACGGCTCAGTTCAGCTTGTTGAGCCGAAACTTCTTTTTGCAGAGCGGCACGGTCGGTGTCGCTGTTCGAACCGTTGGCTGCCTGAATGGACAGGTCACGGATACGCTGCAGAATGTTGGTGGACTGCTGCAATGCACCTTCAGCGGTCTGCGCCAGCGAGATACCGTCATTGGCGTTGCGGGTCGCTACGTTCAGGCCGCTGATCTGGTTGGTCAGACGGTTAGAGATCTGCAGACCGGCAGCGTCGTCTTTGGCGCTGTTGATGCGGTTACCGGTGGACAGACGTTGCAGCGAGGTATTCAGCGAGCTGGACGAGGCGTTCAGGTTGCGCTGAGTGTTGAGCGAAGCAATGTTCGTGTTAACTGTAAGTGCCATTTGGGCGTCTCCCGAGTACCTAGTATTTGCCTGAGCTTGCGACGTTCAGGGCCTGCAGCTCAGGCGCCCCTAGAATTCGCATTCGAAGTGTTTATCGGCGCTAGTTCTTGGAGCTTTAGCAAAATTTTCAATTTTTTTGCTGGCTGCTTGCTGAACCGCTGCAAACCGTTTCCACACCTTCTGTATCGGCAGGGCCCGCATAACTAAAGGGCTCTTCTGAAATTTTTGTCCTCACTGAGCAAAAAACGATCAACAAAACAGCATCGAAAATTCCGATCAAGCAATTTCATGGCGCCAAAATTCAAGCCTGATCGGCACTTAGCAGCGGTGCTCAAATCGCGCGCCTTTTTTGACGCGGATAAAAAAAGGCCAGTTATTTTCATAACTGGCCTTTCTGTTCAGGCGAAAGCTTAGCCCACAAGCGCTGCGGGCGCCTTAACCCGGGAGCCAGGCCTTGGCCCAGTTCTGCAGATTGGCACCCTCGAGCATCCAGTCGCGGCGGATGATTTGCCGCAACTCATCACCGGCTTTGGCCGTCGCATCCAGGTCAGACAGGTGCATGCGGATGGCATCCATCCAATCCTTGTAGCGGTTTTTCACCCGCGTCACGGGCAAGCCATCGCGGTAGCACACCACATCGCTGCAAATCACCGGGAAGCCCAGTACGCCGTATTCCAGCAAGCGCAAGTTGCTCTTGCAGTCGTTGAACTGGTTCTGCTCCAGTGGCGCCAGGGCCAGGTCCAGGTCCAGCGAGGCCAACAGCTCGGGGTACTTATCAATCGACACCCCTGAGTGGAACTCATGCACATAGGGGCGCAGCCGCTCCGGGCACAGGCCGAAGAACACCCACTCCACCTCGTCGGCCAGGTCGCGAACCACATCGATGATCAACTCCAGATCACCGGTGTGCCCTACCCCGCCCGCCCAGCCTACGCGTGGCTTGCGGCCAACCCGACGCTGGCTGCTCAGGCCACCCCACCAATCGGTGGGCAGCCGGTTGGGCACCACGCGAATATCGCCGTGCAAATCAGCGAAGGCTTCCGCCAATGGCTGCGTGGAGACCACAAAACGGTCCACCAGCCCCAACGCCCGGCGCAGCGAACGCAGAATATCCTTGGGCATATCCGCGCGATGCAGGCTTTTGAGCGGCAGATTCGGCAGGTAGTCGTCCAGTTCGTAAACCCGGAACGCGCGGCTGAACGATTTGAACCGGGTGATGGTTTCCAACTGCTCATCGGTCACCTGGCGCTGCAGAATGAGCACGTCGGTGTCGAAGCGCTCCAGCTCGATGGGCGTCAACAGGTGTTCGCTGATCGCTCCATCTATGAGGCCGGCATTCTGCATGGCGCGAAACGGCTGACGTACCCGGTAATGGCCACAGCCGGAGCGATCGGCCGGGTGTGCAACCACGCGCGGCAACGGCGCAAAGGTAAACGGCTGCCAGGTCAGGTTGCGGCTGTGATCGAGCTCGAAGCCTTTCCTGTCCAGCGACAGGTTGCGGTTGTACGCCGGGTCACGCGCCAGCAACGGCAACCACTTGCGGTACATGGCCTCTTGCTCGGAGCGGAAGCGTTGGAGCTTTTTCTCCTGGGCCAAGGTATCGACATTACTTTTCTGGCTGACGCTGCCTTCGTGCAGCACCACTGAGTACGGCGTCCATACAGTGAGGTAGCCGGCCTGGCGCACCTTGAGACACAGGTCGACATCGTTGTACGACACCTTGAAATCGACCTCGTCCAAACCGCCCACTTCGCGGTACACCTCGGTACGAATCATCAAACAGGCGGCGGTAACGGCCGAGTAGTTCTGCGTCACCAGCAAGCGGTGCATATAGCCGGCGCTGTCGCCTGGGTCGCGGATAAAGGGATGGTCCGCCGGACCATTGAGCCCCAACACCACACCGCCGTGCTGAATGGCGCCGTCGGGGTACAGCAGCTTGGCGCCGACAATGCCCACTTCCGGACGCCGGGCATGGTTAAGCAGTTCGTCCAGCCAATCGCTGCGCAAAATCGCCGTGTCGTTATTGAGCAGCACCAGGTACTCGCCACGTGCCTGCTCGATGGCGCCGTTGTTGATGGCGGAAAAATTGAACGGGCCGGGTTGGCGAATAACGCGGATTTGCTCGCTGTTCATCTGCTCGATGCCGTTCAGCCAGTCTTTGGCTTCGGCGGTTTCGCTGGCGTTGTCGACAATCAGCACTTCGTAGTGCGGATAGGCCGTTTTCTCCAGCAAGGTTTCGACGCAGCGTTGCAGCAACGGCAGCTGGTCCTTGGTCGGGATAACAATCGAGACCAGTGGCTGCTCCGGATACAGGTAGGTAATGCGGTTGATCACCGGCAAATGGCCGGCTGCGACGGCGTGGGCGACGCCCAGGCGGTCCAGGTGCGCGTCCACCACCGAGGCGGTATGGGCCTGCACCTCGGCGCTGGCCAACCATTGCCCGAAACTTTGCGCCGCGTGGTAGAGCACCTCGGCCACGTGGCCGACACTGTCCAGGCCCAACTGCTCGGCCGCGCGGAAGGTAAAGTCTTGCAGCGCCAAACCGGCAAACTGCTTGCTAAGCCCGCCCAGGTCCAACAACGCCTGGCGTTTGATCGCCAACGACCGGCCGGTATACGGGTAGCTGCGCAGCAAATCCAGGTTGAAGTCGGGCTTGAGCAAAGGGTCGGAAAAATGACCGAGCACCGAGTTGTCTTCGTCGCTGTAGCAGCACGCCAGGCCAGCTTGCGCCTGGGCCCGCTCGGCCAGCAGCAACAGCGCGCTGTCCGCCAACTCGTCGCCGGCATGAATAACCAGCAGCCAGTCGGCCGAGCTGGCCGCAGCCACGGCGTTGACGAAAGCGATCCAATCGCCCTGCTCGGTATGCCAGTGCACCGTTTGGTCGGCACCGGCATGCTCGCTAAATACGTGCACGCCAGTGGCCGCCAACACCTGGCGCTGGAGGCTATCGAGGGTGTGCTGCACGGCAGAGGCCTCGGCACCGGCGGCGCACACCAGCACCTGGATCTGTACAGATGAGGCCAATTGCTGGATCAGCGGCTGATAGCGTTGCACCGCCTCGTCACCCAATTGGCGGTGAGCAAGCCAGGTGGAGTACTCCGACACGCGCGGCGCTGACGCTTCATCGGCAGCAGCCGTCTGGGTGGCCGAGGCGCCACCAAGCGCTGGGCAATAAGAAGACAATGCCGGCGCCAATTGCACATCCGCCAACAACGAAACTGGCGCGCTCAACCCGTTGAGACCGGCAAAGCTGCCGTGGCTGATCACCTCGATCTGCATCTGGCCATCGGCATCGGGGCGAAATGGCAGCGTCAGCGCATGCAAGCTGGTATCGGCTACCAGCAGTTCGGCGTAACGCTGGCCATTGCTGCGGATTTCCACCCGGAATGGAAAGCGCGAATATTCCTGACCGGCAAACGCCGACAGCGCCAGCTTCACCGAAGCATTCTGCGGCGGTCGCCCGACGACCGTCGGTACGGCCACCAGGAGCGCCCGCTCGGCAAACATATGCCGCCCCTTCCCAACCAGGCGCAACACACCCTCGCCTGGAATCAGGTTGAGCGCGTCAACCGGCCACACGCAGCTCGCGCGCGCCAGCGCCAGGGTTTGCCACCAGAGTTCGATGTTCGCCTCGCTCGGCGCCGCCGGCAGCAGCGCCAGCTCGCGAGCCAAGGTGCTGCCGGGCAGCAGCAGCCACGGCGAGTCGGCCTGTTGGCGTTGCAGAATCTGCGCGAGCCGCTGTTCTTCCCAATTGGCTGAGCCCGCGGCGGATGGCTGAGCAAAATGCGCGGGCAGCTGCAATTGCGCCGCCTGCAGTTGCTCCCAATTGACACCCGGCAACAGATCACTGACCTGATGGGCGCTACCCGGCGCCAGGGCGAACGCGCCTTCCACCAGAAGCACAGCTGAGGCGTGTTCGTGCTGGGCCATCGCACCGGCCCAGGCTTGCAGGCTCGCGAATACGCGTACACCGTCGGTGGGTGGGAGGTCGCCAATGACATGCAGGTGCTTAAATGCGAAGCAGCGGTCATAGCGTTCAACCAGCTCAGCCAGGTGCTCGGCGTTGCGGCCGTCGATCACCACCAGTAGACGCGGTGCCTGCGCAATGGCGGCGGCCACCCGCTGCACCGACTGGCCGTCCTGATGGCGGCCGTACAATTGCTGAGAACGCTGCTTTTGCGCCGCGCTGCACTGCTGCGCATGCTGGGTGAACGGGTCGCGCAGCAGCGCCAGCAATTCGTCGTCGCTACTGAACTCAAGCCCGATGTCGCGCCACGCATTGCCCGGCGCCTCGGGGTTGTATTCCCAATGGGCAACGCGCGCCTCGCTGGAAAACAGCAGGATTGGCCGGTCCAGGGTCATAAACTCGAACAGCAAGGACGAGCGGTCGGCCAGCAGAATATCGGCCTCGGCAAAGCTGTCGGCAATGCTCGCCTCGGGGTCGTCCACCAGGCTGACCAGGGGATCGGCCTTGGCCTGTTCACGCCAGGTGGTCATCAGACCGCGGAACAGATCCTTGTCGGTCACAAATGCATGTTCGTGGCTGACGATAGCCGGATGCGGCTTGATGATGATTTTCGACTGGGGATACACCTGCCGAATCAACGCCACCACCCGCTCACCAAAGTGCACGGCGGCGCTCAGCTCGGGGTTGTAAGTCGGAGCGAACAGAATGGTCGGCTGCGGCGGGTTGGCAGCTCGTGCCGGCAGGCGAAACACCTGGTCGACCCAAGAGTTGCCGGTCAACAGAAAGCCACTGCGCGGCATCACATGGGAGGCCAGAGTGTCGTCGATATCCCAGACGCTGCCGCACAGGTAATCGGCGCACGCATATTGCGGCTCGGCAAAGCCATAGCGGGTAACCGAGCCGTGGCGCATGCCGATCAACAGCACGTTGTGGGCATCGCAGTAGTCGCGCCAGAACTCCACCGACCAGCCATCGGCCACGGCAATGACTTGCGGTTTCCAGGCCATGACTTCATCAATGGACAGGCTTAGCAGGCTGTCCTGGAAACACTCGGCCAGCGGGCGCAGCGAACGGAAATGGAACGGCATACTTCCGTAGCACGCCACGCGTACGCCCTTGTGGGGTTGAGCCTGGGGCTGCGCCAGTGCCTGCTTGAAGATGTAAAGGGTGCTGGTCTGGCCGAAGTTGTCCATGGTCAGCAACGGATAGCGGCCGACCAACTGCAACCCCAGGGCCTTCACCTGCTTGAGGTAGTCCGCCTCGGGGCGGTACTTGGCTTCGTAGCTGCCGGTATTCATCACCCGCGCTTGGCTGGCATCGAGCAGCACGGAGTCTTTGAGCACCAGATAGCCGTCGTCTTTGAGCGCGGCTACGGCGCGCAACAGAATGCGAGCGGCGGCCAGGTCATCGGAAATGGTGGTGAGCACGCCCATCAGGCTGACCATCTCGAAGCGCTCAGTGCTGTCAAAGGAAAAGACGTCGGTCACCGAGAACGTCACATTCTCCAAGCCGGCGGTGCGACTCTTGTCGCGCGCCTGGGCAATCAGGCTTTCGCTTAAATCGAAGCCTTGTACCGCGCCTGCCGCCTGGGCAAACAACAGGGTGAAATCGCCGTCGGCGCAACCCATGTCGAGCACGTGATCGGTCTTGGCCAGCAATGGCAAAACATGCTGCGCGAGTACGTCACGCTGACGCTGGTACAGCTGTTCGGGGCCGATCTTGCCGCGCGCGGTGTCTGCCCAGAACTGCCGGGCAATGGTGCCCTGTCCCTGTTTACTCATTTTTGCCCCATTGGGTGAGCGTGATATGGCGGGCCATATCCAGATCGCTGGTGGTGTCGATATCGAAGGCGTTCAATTCGAATGCCGGGAGCGGCAGGTAGGCTTCGAGCGCCTGGTATACATAAATTGGCTTATCCACGACCATGGCCGGGTCGATAACGGCAATGCCGGTCCACTCGAACTCCGGCACCGGGTCGCGGGTAAAACCCAGCACCTGGGTGCCGGACTCATCCAGCAGCGTGCGCACGCCGTCACTGGTGGTGTAGCGCGACACGCCGATCAGGCTCGCATGCTGCTGGGCCGCGGCGAGAAAGCGCTCGAACGATTCATTCTCGATCACCGTGTCGGCATCCAGCGTCAGAAAACGCCCAGGCAGAAACCGCGAGATGCGGTGAATGCTTTGCAGGGTGTTGGTGCGGGCATAGTCGGGGTTGCGCACCACAATCACATCCGGGCGCAACGACAGCACCAGGGCGATCACCTCTTCTTCCTGGAAGCCCACCACCAGCCATACATTCTTGGCCCATGTCAGGCGTTCGATATGCAGCTCCAACAGGGTTTTGCCCAGCACTTCCACCAGGCACTTGGCCTTGTTCAACCCCAGGCGCGAGCCGATGCCCGCGGCGCTGATTACAACATGCTCAAGAGGCGACATAAGGCTTCCCCTTCGTGGACGACAAAATCGCTGAGCTTGGTCAGCGTGGCATTGGGTTTATGTACACCGCCATAGGCGATGCGCAGGTCGGCGGCTTCGAACATGGGCACATCGTTCATGCCCTCGCCTATTGCCACAATGCGCTCGAACGTGGGTCGCAACGACGACACCGCGTCGCCCTTGTGCAGGATGTTCTTGACGCTGACCAGACGATCGCCGTCCATTTCTGCGATCGAGGTAAAGCTCTGCAGCCCCAGGCGTTCCAGCACCGGTTTGACCCAGTAATCGAGATTGCCGGTCACCACGAAACACTGATCGGGACGCTCGGCGATAAACGCCATGATGTGCGGATCGAATTCGACCTGCTCCAACAGCGCAGCGTGAATCCATTCCACATTGGCATCGCGCAGCAAGCGCACCCGCAATTTGAAGGATTTGTCGAACGGCAGCAGACCGTGAATGGTCGCGTGGGTCAGCACTTCAATTTCGTCTTGCAGCCCCACCGAGGAGGCAATCAGCGGCAGCAACTCCTGGCGGGTCAATGTACCGTCCAGGTCGAAACAGTAAGCAGTGTGCATCGGCATCAACCCCGTCGTTGCATAACCATGAAGTATTGGCGGGTTTCGACCCGCTTCTCCAATGTTTCGGGAAACAGAAAATCGGCATTTACCGTGTCGAAAGCCACCCCGGCCAACGCCTCATCCAGCATGGTGTTGAGCTCCTCGATGGTGCGATAGATGGCCGAGTACTCATGGGACAGTTCGTTGGAGTAGAACCGGTTGAGGGTAAACCGTGCATCCACGCCCACCGGCTCGCGCAGATAGATACGCCCACCGGGTGCGCATAACCGCGCGGCGGCATGCAGCAGGCTCAGGCAGTCAGCGTCATTGAGGTAAATCAGCAGACCGGAAATCAGCACCAGGTCATAAGGCGGTGCGAGAGTGAGTTCGGCTGGGCGAATGTCGGTGGCCGACATGGTTTGGAAACTCAGCCCCGGGTGACCGCGATTGACGGCTTCGGCACGTGCCTTCTCGACCAGGGCGGGTGAGAAATCGATTCCCAGGTAACGGGCCTGTGGCGCATGTTCGCCAATCAACCAGCCCCAGCGGCCAATGCCGCAGCCGATGTCGAGTACGCTGCTGATTCGGTCCAGCCCCAGCAACGGCGCGATGAGTTGCTTCTCGCGCTGGTCACGTTGTTCTACCAATTGGGGCTCGTTGTCCTGGTACATGGTCGAGCTGAGCGCACTGGTGTACTCACGTGTGCCGCGCTCTTCGAAAAACGCCAGCGTATCGTCGTAGTCGATCGCGATGCGTTTTCCTTTGACTCGGCTGTCCTCAGGCATTGGTTTGCTCCTTAAACACACAGGCAAAAAGGGCTGACGCGGTCATAGACCTCAACGTTAGCCAACCTTTTGGCGCGAAAGCGCTGGTGTCGAGATCATAAGCAAAACAAGCGCCACAATTGCGTATTTCACAGGGCGCGCTTTAACGCAGCGGCCCTGAAAAAACGAAAGCCGGTTCAACTGATGTAGTTGAACAAACTCAGGTTGGCGATTTTTACGTAGCTCTGCTGGGCCGCCGAGAGGATGGTCGATTGCAGAGACAGGCGGGAGATGGCGTCGGCGTAATCGAGGTCTTCGAGGTCCGACTGTACGGATTTATTCACCAACGTGACGTCGGCGATAAAGTCGCCGGTGGAGTCCAGGGTGTTCAACCGCGCCCCCACCGAACCGCGCACGGCGTCGACCTTGCTGTACACGGTGTCCAGGTTCGAGAGCGCCACGGCGGCCGTATCACGAATAACGCGGTTGTCTTCGGCCGAGTTACCAGAGCCTTGCAGTGCTTTGCGCAAATCGGAAACGGTGTTGAGCAGGCTGCGCTTTTCTTCGTCCGGCTTGCGGTTGATGGCGAAGTCATCGCCCTCTTGCGGCACGCCGTCGATCTGCACGCGCACGCCGCCGTAGGTAATGAAGTCGGACGTCGCAGTATTGGTGTCGATGGAGCCGGTGGCCAACTGACCAGTCGGTGGCGTGGTCGGGTCGTAGGTGGTCCAGTCCGGTACGTCAGCCTGGTCGTACACCACGTAGTCGGTGCTGTTGAGAAAATGAATGCCCACGCCGTCGGTGGCCACCGGCGGGTTGCTCGAGGGGAAGGTGTTGTCATAGGCCGCCTTGTCGGTCACCAGCCCCAGCGACACGCGCCCGGTGCTCACGGTGCCGTCGGCGTTGACGCCCACGGTGGGGTGGCTGGTGCTCACCCGGTTGGCGTTGACCACGTTCTCGAACAGGTCTTTACCGTCATCGCCCAGGTTGATGAACGTACTACTGGCCACCTGCACCGCACGCTCACTTTCATCACCCTGGTAGGTGTAAGTGCCGTCGGCGTTACGCACAAAGGGTTGCTGATCGGATTGCGAGCCGCCGAACAGGTAATGGCCGCTGGCGTCTTTGCTGTTCATCAGGCTCAGCAGTTCGTCTTCACGCTGCTGCACCTCGGTGCCCAGTGACGCGCGGTCGGTGGCGTCGAGGGTGCCGTTGCCGACCTGCACGCCGATTTCGCGGATACGCTGCAACACGGTTTCGATGGAGGTAAGGATGGCCTCCTCGGAGTTCAGGCTGTTCTGCGCGGCGGTGTTGTTCGAGGTGTACTGGGCGTTCAGCGCCTGTTCCTGGCTCAGTTGCAGCAGGCGCACGGAAGCCACCGGGTCATCGGCCGGGGTGAGAATGCGTTTGCCGGTACTGATCTGTTGCTGGGTACGGGAAACGTCGGCGTAGTTCTTCTGCATCCCGCTGACGGAACTGTTGAAGGCCTGGATAGTGGAAATTCGCATAACTAATCAGCCTCAGTTGAAGGCGCCTATGAGCGTATCGAACAACGACTGCGCAACTTTAATCACCTGTGCAGAAGCATTGTAGTACTGCTGGAACTGCACCAGGTTCGCGGCCTCTTCGTCCAGGCTCACGCCCGACAGCGAGTCACGGTTGTTTTGCGCCTGGGTCAACACGGTTTCGGCAGCATCGGCGTTCACGCGCACTTGCGCGGTCAGCGAGCCTACCCGCTCCACCAGGCCGCTGTAGGCGTTGTTGTAGGTGGCACCGGTGCCGGCCGCGCCAACCCCTACGGTTTTCTGGGTTTGCAGATCGATCAACTTGAGCGCGTTACGGTTATCGGCAACGCCTGCGGTGTTCTGCCCCAACGTAAAGGTATCGCCCGATTGCGGCGTTCCATTAATGGTGAATTCGTAGGAGTAGGTGTTGTTGGTCGACGGGTCGGTGTAATCCAGACGCAGGGTATTGGACTGCCCAGGCGTCAACGCGGTGGTCGAGGGCGACACATAGCTCAGGGTCGCGCCAGCCGGCAGCGTGCCGTTGAGGGTGTTGGTGGTCGAGTCGAAGGTCAGCGGCAGGCCGGTGCCAAACAGGTCTTGCAGGTCGGTGACATCAATTGGCGAGGGGCCGGACGTCAGGTTCGGCTGGCTGATGGTACCGGTGCCACGGTTATTAGTGGTGGCCTGGGCCCGGGCCGAACCGGCAAATGCCAACTGGTCGGCCGACTGCAAGTCGGTGCCGAAATCGAAGGCGCCCCGGCGGGTCGGTTGCAGGGTGAAACTGTCGCCGGCATTGGGCGTGCCGTTAATGGTGACTTCAAAGCCCTGGTCGGTCGCAGGCGTAGTGCTGGGGTCTGACAGCGTCAGCGTGCCGGTGCCGCTCACGTTGACGGTCATGGCCGCGTTATCACTTAAACGCCGGGCGGTGTAGTTGGTACCGTCGTAGGAAATCTTGTAATCGCTGGTGGTCAGCAGGCTGGAGTTGGTGATGTCCAGCGAGCCGGTGGCGTTGCCAGTGTTGTTGGCGTTGGCCAATACCCGCAAGGTGGCGGCAGTCGGGTCGTTGATATCGCTGAACAGCGGGCTGCCGGCGCGGCCTGCCAGGTCCAAGCCCTGCCCCAGCTGTTTGTTGACGGTATCGGCGAGCACAGTCGCCATCTGCCCGAGGCTGTTGTAGGTCTTGTCCAGCGTGGTGTCCCGATAGGCCAGCAGGCCGCCCATCTCCCCGCCGCTGATTTGCGAGGAGATGGTTTGCGACACACCGTTGATGCTGAGGTCGATCTGAAACTTGGTTGGGTCATCGACACCGGCATGGGCCGTCAACGTCGAGGCCGTATTGCCCACCACCAGCGGCTGGCCGGTGCCGACGAACAGGCTCACGCTGCCGTCGTTTTGCTCCACGCTCTGCACGCCGATGATTTCGGAGATCTGCCGAATGGTTTCTTCGCGGGCATCGAGCAGGTCGTTCGGCTCGGCGCCGGCACCGCGGGCGCGGGCAATGGCGTCGTTATAGCTGGCCACGCTGGCGGCCATGGAGTTCACCTGAGTGGTCAGGGCGCTGAGTTGCTGATTGATCAGGCTGTTCTGCTTGTCCAGTTGGTCGTACATGGTGTTGAACGAGTCCGACAGCCCGGCCGCCTGCGACAGTACCGCCTCGCGCGCAGCCGTGGAGGACGGGTCTTGCGAGGCGGTTTGCAGGGAGGCAAAGAACTTCTGCAACGCCGGGCTGATACCCGTGGTGCTGTTGGACAGCAGCGAGTCGAGCTGCTCGATCTGGCTTTTGAACGACTGCAGCTCAGTATTGGAGCTGGTGGCGGTGCGTACCTGATTGGTAAGGAAGTCGCTGGCCAGGCGGCGAACGTCCACCACCTGACTGCCGGAGCCGATATACCCGGCACCGGTGAACTGGGCAATATTGGTCTGCTGCACCGACTCCTGGCGCGAATAGCCTGGGGTGTTGACGTTGGTGATGTTATGCCCGGTCACCGTCAGGGCAGTCTGCGCACTGCGCAGGCCCGACAGCCCAATTGATAACAAGTCAGCCATGTCTATTCCTCGCTAAAAACATCATCACAGCATCCTTACAAACGCGTGGCGGTGGTTTCGCCCGCGGCGATGGTCTGGTACGTCTGCATCTGTTTGGCGATCTGCGCCACTTTATTGGCGTACTGCGGGTCGGTGGCATAACCGGCCTGCTGCAGCTCGCGCACGAACTGTTTCGGGTTGGCGGTCTTGTCCAGCGCCTTGTCGTAGCGGTCGTTGTCCTGCAGGAAGCTCACGTAATCGTTGAAGCTTTCCTGAAAGCTGTCGTAGGAGCGAAATGCCGCCGCTTCCTTCACCGCCTGGCCACCTTTGTATTCTGTGGTTACTGCGCGAGCCGAATCGCCGTCCCAGCCGCCTGCGGCCTTGATGCCGAACAGGTTGTGACTGCTGGAGCCGTCGGAGTCACGAATGATCGACTTGCCCCAACCGGTTTCCAGCGCGGCCTGGGCCACCAGGTACGCTGGGTCTACGCCGATCTTGGCGGCCGCTTGCTGGGCCATTGGCAGCATGGTGGAAATAAACTCGTCAGCCGACTTGAAGGCCGCCTTGCCCGGCGCCAGCGGCGGCTGCGCCAGACGCCGGCCGGAGCTGGCATCGATGGCGTTGAGGTCCACCTTCTTGCTGCTGCCAATGGCCGTGCTGTTGCTGGTGTTGTTGGCAGCCAGCCAGTCGTTCTGAGCCAACGGTTTACCGTCGTTGGTGGCGCCCGCTGTTGTAGTTGGGACAATGCCTGCCAGCAAACGGTCGGACAATGTTCCCGGCAGCGACAGGCGGCGCTTGTTGAGCAGCTTGCTGTCGTCACGGTTTTTATCCACTGCCGGCAATTCTTTGATGGCGTGGCTGGTGAGCGTCTTGTTGGAGGTGTCGCTGGCGGTGGTGGCGCCGGCAGCCGCCGTCGCGTTGACGGCATTGACCTCATCGCCATGGGCAAAGGGGTTGGCCTTGTGCGTGGGGGCTTTCATTTTCGACATTTGCCGCGCCAGCACATCGGCCAGACCAATACCGCCCTCTTTGGACATTTTGACCGCCAGCTCCTGGTCGTACATTTGCTGGTAGGTCTTGGCCTCGTTGCTGTTCATGAAGTTGCCTTCGGAGAAGGCTTCGTTGGCCGAACGCATGGCCTTGAGCATCTGGTTGAGAAACAGCGACTCGAATTCCTGGGCAACTTTCTTGATATTGCCTTCGCTGTCGCGGTCCTGACCGACTTTGAGGTTGGCCAGGCGATTGAGGTCGCTGTAGGCGCCGCTGTCGAGCTTGGAGCCAATCCCGGATGTCAATTTTGCGTCCATGGTTTGCCTCCTTAAATCACGATCAAATCGGCTTGCAAGGCGCCGGCTTGTTTCAAGGCCTCGAGAATGGCCATCAGGTCAGACGGCGACGCGCCGACCTGGTTAACCGCCCGTACGATTTCATCCAGCGTGGTACCGGGGCCGAATTTGAACATCGGCTTGGTTTCCTGATCCGCACTCACTTTCGAGCGCGGGACTACGGCGGTCTGACCGTTGGACAAGGCACCCGGCTGGCTGACAATCGGGTCTTCGGTGATGCTCACGGTCAGGCTGCCGTGGGTAACGGCGGCCGGCTGAACTTTGACGTTCTGGCCGATGACGATGGTGCCGGTACGCGAGTTGATGATGACCTTGGCCACCGCTTGGCCGGCATCCACTTCAAGGTTTTCCAGAATCGACAGGTAGTCCACGCGCTGGTTGGGGTCCAGCGGCGCGCTGACGCGAATCGAGCCGCCGTCGATAGCCTGGGCCACGCCTGGGCCGAGCAGTTCGTTGATCTGGTCAACCATATGCTTGGCGGTGGTGAAGTCCGGGCGATTGAGGTTAAGGGTCAGGGTGTTGCCCTGGTCGAAGCCGCTCGGCACCGGCCGCTCTACGGTCGCGCCGCTGGGAATGCGGCCGGCAGAGGGCACGTTGACGGTGATTTTCGAGCCATCGGCGCCCTGGGCATCGAAGCCACCCACCACCAAATTGCCTTGGGCAATGGCGTATACGTTGCCGTCGATACCTTTCAACGGCGTCATCAGCAGGCTGCCGCCACGCAAGCTCTTGGCGTTACCGATGGACGAGATCGTCACGTCGATGGTTTGCCCCGGCTTGGCGAACGCCGGCAGGTCGGCATGGATGGACACCGCCGCGACGTTTTTCAATTGCACGTTGCCGCCTGCAGGCACCTTGATGCCGAACTGGGCCAGCATGTTGTTGAAGGTCTGCACGGTAAACGGCGTTTGCGTGGTCTGGTCGCCGCTGCCGTTGAGGCCGACTACCAGGCCGTAGCCGATCAACTGGTTGGCGCGCACGCCCTGGATGGTCACCAGGTCTTTGATCCGCTCAGCCTGCACCGCCGAAGTGGCGAGCAGGAGACAGCAGGCGGTAAGCAGTCGTTTGATCATGACCGGCACTCAGAAAGGGAACAGCGGGCTGCTGAAGAAGCGGTCGAACCAACCCGGCTGGTTGGCATCGGCAAAAGCGCCGGTTCCCGAATAGGTAATGCGCGCATCGGCCACGCGGGCGGACGACACGGTGTTGTCGGTAGCGATGTCATCGGCGCGCACCAGGCCGGCAATGCGCACCAGCTCGTCGCCGGTATTGAGTGTCATCCACTTCTCGCCGCGTACTGCCAGAATGCCGTTGGGCAGAACTTCGGCGATGGTCACGGTGACCGAGCCGGTCAGGCTGTTGCTCTGGGCGGCGGTGCTTTTACCCACGGCTTTACGCGAGCCGGCATAACCGGCGTCCAGGCTCAGCTCCTGGGCATTGAGCGGGTTGATGCCAACACTGGGGTTGTCCACCGACACGCCGCCGCCAAACAGCGAGGTCAGGCCGATGGTGGTGTTGCTGTTCTTGGCGATGTCGGAGTTGGCCGCTTTGCTGGCCGAGGTGCGCTCGTTCAGGGTGATGGTAATGATGTCACCCACACGATAGGCCTTGCGGTCGCCATACAAGTTGTTTTCAAAACCGGTCTGGTAGATCGAGCCATTGTTCTGCGCAGCCGGCAGCGGGGTGCGCGGCAGCACTGGCGCGTAGTACGGGTCGTTCGGCTTGGCTGTAGGCGCGACGCAGCCGCCAAGAGCAACGAGGCCAAGCAGGGGAAGAAGAACAAGCCGTTTCATAACGCGTACCTCACATATTTTCTGCACAGAGCAAACGCAACACACAGTGCCCAACCCAAGCGAACCACCCACTGCCTACCAGCTCCTTATGGCGGGCCAAACGGGCCATGGCTAACCCGGCCGGCGGTTAAAGATTCTGGGTAATAAACGACAGCATCTGGTCGGCGGTGGAAATCACCTTGGAGTTCATTTCGTAGGCGCGCTGGGTGGTGATCATGTTCACCATCTCCTCCACCACGCTGACGTTGGAGTTTTCCAGGGTGTTCTGTTCGATGGTGCCCAGGCCGGTCAGGCCGGGAGTGCCAACCTGCGGCGCACCGCTGGCAGCGGTTTCCAGGAACAGGTTTTTGCCGATGGCTTCCAGACCGCCCGGGTTGATGAAGTCGGCGGTTTGAATGTTGCCCACGATCTGCGGTGTCGGGTTGCCGGCGGTGGTCACCGAGGCGGTACCGTCCTCACCCACGGTGAAGGTGCGCGTTTCGGCGGGAATCACGATGGCTGGCTCCAGCGGGAAGCCGTTGGAGGTGACGACCTGGCCGTCGGAGTTCAGGTGAAAACTACCGTCGCGGGTGTAAGCGATGGTGCCGTCAGGCTGCAAAACCTGGAAGAAACCACGACCGTTGACCGCCATGTCCAGCGGCTGCTCGGTGGTTTGCAGGCTGCCGATGGTGAACATTTTCTGCGTGCCGGCAATGCGCACACCGGTACCTAATTGCAGGCCGGAGGGCAGTTGGCTGTCCTGGGTGCTCTGCGCGCCGGGTTGACGGCGGATTTGGTAGAGCAAGTCCTGGAATTCGGCGCGGTCACGTTTGAAACCCGTGGTCGACACGTTGGCCAAGTTGTTGGAAATGGTCGTCAGGTTCATGTCCTGGGCGGACAAACCGGTTTTACTGACCCACAGAGCCGGAAGCATGAATGTTCTCCTCGGGCGCCGACATCACGGCGCCGCGTACTGATATTTAGCTAAGTTGCAAAACACGAGCCAGGGATGTGGCGTCGTCTTCGGCCGTTCGCATCATCTTCACTTGCAGTTCGAACTGGCGGGACAGTGAGAGGATCGAGGTCATCTCCTCCACCGCATTGACGTTACTGGTTTCGACAAAGCCCGATTCCAGCTTGACGCTGTCGTCGGCCAGCAGCGGGTCGCTGCCTTTGTAATGGATCATGCCGTCCACGCCCTTTTCCATCTGCTTGAGGTCGGGGTTGACCAGCTTGATGCGGTCCACCTCGGCCAGCACATTGGGGGCTTCGCCCAGGGCGCGAATGGTGATGGTGCCGTCCTGGCCGATTTCCACTTTCTGTTCCGGCGGAACGGCAATCGGCCCGCCATTGCCCAAAACCGGCAAACCGGTGCCGGTGCGCAATTGGCCCAGGCCATCGATTTTCAGGCTGGCGGTACGTACATAGGCCTCTTTGCCGTCCGGCGTTTGCACGGCCATCCAGCCCTGCCCGCTCACGGCTACATCCATAGGATTGCCAGTGTCTTGCAGGGTGCCGGGGGTGAAGTCGGTACCGGGGCGTTCGCTCATGGCGTAGACCCGTGACGGAAAGCTGTCGCCGAACACCTGCATCGAACGCGCTTGTTCGAAGTCACGGCGAAAACCGTTGGTGGAGATGTTCGCCAAATTGTTGGCATGGGCCCGCTGAGCCATTGTGTTCTGGCTAGCCCCTGTCATCGCGACGTAAAGCATTTTATCCATGGTATTTCTCCGAGATCGGGCCCTGCCAAACGCTGGCGGCCTGCGGCTCTATGCAAGCTACAAAGCAGGCATCGTGCCAATCTCGAAAAAATTATGTACACCATTGATAAACAAGGTTTTTTACAAACAACAAAGGGCTTCCGAGGAAGCCCTTTGCAGGTGTGCGGCGACGGTTTGCCGCCGGCGGCAACGCGTTAACGCAGGTTGATGATGGTTTGCGTGACTGCGTTTTCGGTTTCGATGGTTTTGGCGTTGGCCTGGTAGTTACGCTGCGCCACGATCAGGTCGACCAGCTCGGTGGAGATATCCACGTTGGAGGCCTCCAGCGCGCCGGCCGTCAACGAACCCAGGGTGCCGGCACGCGGCGTACCAATTACCGGCTCACCCGAATCGGCGGACTGCACCCACTGGGTTTTGCCCACGGGCGTCAGGCCTTGCACGTTGGCGAAGTTGGCCAGAATCACCTGCCCCTGAATCTTCGACTGGCCATTGGTGTAACGGGCGAAGATCTGGCCGGTATCGTCAATTTCCAGGCCCGACAGTTGGCCGGTGGTGTAACCGTCCTGAGTAACGGCGTTCACCGCGAAGGCGCTGGAAAACTGCGTGGAGCCGCGAATATCGAAAGAAATCGCAGCACTGGCAGTGGCACCGTTGGACGACCAGGTAGCCGGGGTAGCGCCGTCGGACTGCGCCGGCACCCAACCATCGATGCTCAGCTTGTTGTTGGCAAAACTGATGCCGGCCGTGGTCGGGGTGATGTTGGCCAGGTCCAGTTGCCCGGCGCCATCGAACGGGATGGTCACGCTTTCAGGCACGGTGCTGGTCGGGTCTTGCGGGTTACGCCCGTCGATCAGCACGTTCATGGTCCAGTTGTTGGCCACCGGCGGCGCGGCGGTTGGGTCGGCATTGTTGAGGAAGTACTGCGTCATCACGTGGGCGTTGCCCTGCGCGTCGTAGATATTCACCGAGGTCGACGAGGTGTAGCTGGTCGGGTCCGCCGGGTCGAACGGCGTGGTGGTCGGCTTCAGGCTGCTGGAGTTCAGGTTGAAGCTCTGGGTAATGGCCGTGGTCGCCTTCGGCGCCTGGTTGGCGGTCTGAATACTCAGGTTGCCGACCACGCCGTTTTGAATCTGGCCATTGGCATTGACCGAGTAGCCCTGCAGGTTATAGCCGTTGTTGTCGACGATATTGCCGGCCTTGTCGGTACCAAAGTAACCGGCACGGGTGTAGCTGATCGAACCGTTATTGCTGGTGATGAAAAAGCCGTTGCCGTTGATACCCATGTCCAGGGCGTTTTCGGTGTAGTCGATGGTGCCCTGGTTGAACAGCTGGGCCACGTTGCCGAGCAACACACCGCTACCGATGGCGTTGCTGCTGGAGGCCAGCATGGACGAGGAATACAGGTCCTGAAATTCGGCACGGGACTGTTTAAAGCCCACGGTGCCGGCGTTGGCAATGTTGTTACCAGTGATATTCAGGTCACTGGAGGCGGCTTTGATACCGCTGAGTCCGATATTGAACGACATGGGATGCTCCTGAAACGGCCGGGGTTGCCGGCGGTTATTGACCGATCACTTGAACTTTGGAAATGCCGATGCTGCCCAGGCCCGCGAGGTTGAGCAGCATTTCGCCGCCGTTGATCCCCAGGGTGACGCTATCGACGTTGGCCGGCAGACTGGTGCCCATGGCCACTTCTTTGCCGTCGACCGATGCAATGGCATCGAAGCTGTAAGTACCAGGTGCCATGACATTGCCGCTGGAATCTTTGCCGTCCCACATAAAGGTGATCTGGCCGGTTTTCTGTTGGCCCAGGTTGATGCGCGATACCTGGTTGCCTTTGCTGTCGAGCACGTTGACGTAAAGGTTGTCGGTACCGTTGGTGAGCGCAATGCTGCCTTTGAACGTTTCGCTGGTATCGACCACCGCAGTATCGGTGGAGAGGATGACCTTGCGACCCACCAGCGACGAGGCTTGCAGCGCCTGCGAGGACTGGGTGCTGGAAAGAATGCTCTCCACGCTGGTGTTGAGATTGTCCAGGCTTTCCACCTGAGTGAACTGGGCCAGTTGCGCCACGAATTCACTGTTGGTTTGCGGGTCCAGCGGGTTCTGGTTGTTCATCTGGGCTACCAGCAGTTGCAGGAACTGATCCTTGCCCAGGGTCTTGTCCGTGGTAGTAGTGTCCTTGACGGCATACTGGTCCAGTACCGAACTCTGGGTGCTTACACTATCGACGGCCATTTCTTTCCCCTACGTTCGAATTACTGACCCAGGGTCAGAACCTTGGTCATCATTTGTTTGGCGGTATTCATCATTTCGGTGTTGGTCTGGAAGGCGCGGCTGGCGGAGATCATGTCGGCCATCTCTTCCACTACGTTGACGTTGGGGTAGTAGACGTAACCGTCTTTATCCGCCGCCGGGTGGTTAGGCTCGTAGCGCGGCATCAGGCTGCTCTGGTCTTCCACTACCGCGGTGACCTGCACGCCACGACCGGAGTTGTCCTGGTCGGCGAACAGCGAGGTGCTGCTGCCAGCCTGTTGCGCTTGCTGGTCGGTGAACATGGTGGCGAATACCGGGTGGCGGGCGCGGTAGGTTTTGTCCACGCTCGAGGACACGGTTTCGGCGTTGGCGATGTTGCTGGAGATGGTGTTCAGGCGGGTGGTCTGAGCACTCATGCCGGTACCGGCGATATTGAAGACACTGGAAAGGGACATGGGGGTCGTCTCCGTTATTCGCCGCGAATCGCAGCAACAAGGCCTTTGAATTTGGCGTTCAGCAGGGTGAAGCTGGCTTGGAACTGCACAGCGTTTTCTGCGTAGTTGGATTGTTCGATCTGCTCATCGACAGTGTTCTGGTCCACCGAGGGTTGCGTCGGCACCCGGTAGTTCAGCCCGGCATTACCGGCGTCCAGCCCTTCAGCGGCAATGTGGCCGGTGTTGGTGGTCGCCAGCGAGAACGCGCCGTGGTTCTTTTCCGCCTGGGCGGCAAGCACCGAAGCGAAGTCCAGATCACGGGCCTTGAAGTTCGGGGTATCGGCGTTGGCGAGGTTGTTGGCCAACACTTCGGCACGCTGGGAGCGATAGCCCAATGCCTTTTCGTGAATGCCGAGTGCTGAATCGAAGCTGATGCTCATGGTGCGAACCTTGCCAACTGGCGAACTGGATTTGCGTGCAAGACAATTAGCAAACCCTGTGCCAACTTATTTAAGCCTTATAAATCAATAGATTGACAAATAATCGGGCGAAAAAACCAACCACAACGGCAAGGGTTTTCCGCTGCCCGGCAATGGCAACGGGTTTTGTGGCTAAGGGTTTTGCCGCTTGTGGCAAAAGCGGCAACCGAGCGGTCGGGCAAAACGTGCGGGCATAAAAAAGGAGGCCAATTGGCCTCCTCTCTCGACGTCCCGCAGAAACGACGTCACTTCACCTTGTAAATGATGCCCGGGCTGCACTGCACCATCTGGTAATGATCGGGTAACCCATTCAGCGCCTCCGAAGCGCCGAGAAACAGGTAACCACCGGGTTTGAGCGTGGCGTGAATGCGCAGCAGGATGTCTTTCTTCACCTCGGCGGAAAAGTAGATCAACACGTTGCGGCAGAACACGATGTCGAACTTGCCGAGGCTCGCGTAGCTGTCCAACAGATTGAGCGCTCGGAACTCCACACGGGTGCGAATCGCCGGCTTGATGGCAAAACGACCGCCGCCCTTGGGGTCGAAGTAACGCTGCAGGCGTTCCTGCGACAGACCACGGCCAATGGCCAGGCTGTCGTACTCCCCGGACTTGCAGGCTTGCAGCATGGCGCTGGACAAATCGGTCGCCACAATCTGCACGCCGCCTTTCAGCTGACCGAGGTTGGTGCGCTCGAACTCATCGGTAGCCATCGATAGCGAATACGGCTCCTGCCCCGAGGATGAAGCCGCCGACCAGATGCGCAACCGCGCACTGGGGTTGGCCTTGAGCAGTTCGGGGTAGACACGGTTCTTCAGCACTTCGAAGGGATAGGTATCGCGAAACCACAGGGTTTCATTGGTGGTCATGGCATCAACCACCTGCTCGCGCAAACCGCCGCGCGGCATGCTTTGCATGCGTTGCACCAGCTCGCCGAGGGTTTTGATGCTGTTCTGCTCCATCAGCTTGTTCAGCCGGCTGGAAACCAGGTACTGCTTATTGGCACCCAACACGATGCCACAGGCCTTTTCCAGGAAAATCCGGAACTGCTCAAAATCCACGTTACCTGAAGACACTAGCGCTGCCTCACCATACATATAGGTTGCTATAGGGCCGCAAGGCCCTTAGCCCTCATCCGAAACTTTGATGCGCTCAACCACGCGGGAAGCCAGGTCGTCTGGACGGAATTTGGCGAGGAAGTCATCAGCCCCCACCTTTTTCACCATCGCCTGGTTGAATACGCCCGACAGGGAAGTATGCAGGAGGATATGCAGCTTCTGCATGCGCGAATCCGCGCGGATCTCCGCTGTCAGGGTGTAGCCATCCATTTCCGGCATCTCGATATCGGAAATCAGCATGATGAATTCGTCTTCCGGACGCTTGCCCTCGTCTGCCAACTTGCGCAGGAATTCCAGGGCTTGTCGGCCATCGTTCAGGGCGGTTACTTCAACACCCACAGATTGCAGACAACGGGTGACCTGCTTTCGTGCCACCGACGAGTCGTCGACGATCAACACGTGTTTGGTCACCGCCTTGCCCTGGGTCTCGACATCGATCACACCGGCGCTGATCACTTCCGAGATCGGCGCCACCTCGGCGAGGATTTTCTCCACGTCGATGATTTCCACCAGTTGCTGGTCCAGGTGGGTCACGGCGGTCAGGTAATGATCGCGCCCGGTACCCTTGGGTGGCGGATGAATCTCTTCCCAGTTCATGTTGACGATGCGCTCCACCGAGCGCACCAGAAAGCCCTGAACCTTGGTGTTGTATTCGGTGATGATGACGAAAGCACTGCTCAGGTCCGAGAGGCCTGAACGGCCGGTCGCCATCGAGAGATCAAGAATAGGAATGGTGCCGCCACGAATGTTGGCCACGCCGCGTACCACCGGGCTCGATTTCGGCATGATGGTGAGCTTGGGACACTGCAGCACCTCTTTCACCTTGAACACGTTGATGCCGTACAGCTGCTTGCTATCCAGGCGGAATAACAACAGCTCCAGTCGGTTCTGACCCACCAACTGCGTACGCTGGTTAACCGAGTCCATCACTCCGGCCATACCCTGCCCCTCTTTAAGTTTGACCACCGTGCCCCTGCTTAGCCTAGCAGCCGGCACGGGCTTTGCTTTGAAGCTGACTATGAAACTGAAAACGCCACTTTTTCGACACTTCTCAATCCGGCCGCACGTGCTGCATGGATCATGGCTGGCTTTGCTGGCATTTGGCCACATTAATTACGCAGCTGCTGCGCTGACATTACCTGAACAACTTATCGGCGCAAGCCAAGGGTTTCTTGAGGTCATGGTTCAGGACTATTTAGAGCGTAGCGAAATTGAAGCCCGGCAAGAGATTCAAATCAAACCACTCGACCCGCGGTTGCAATTGGCCTTCTGCGACCAGGACTTGACCACCGCACTGGAAAGCCCGGCCCAACCGGTTGGGCGCGTCACCGTGAGGGTCAGCTGCGAAGGCTCGACGCCCTGGACCGTATTTGTGCCGGCCCAGGTAAAACTGTTTAGAAAGGTGGTGGTTGCCATTCGCCCACTAAAACGCACCGATGTGCTGAGCGAAGATGATGTGGCGTTGGTAGAACGCGATGTCGGTTTACTGACGCAAGGCTACCTCACCGATATGAACCAGGC
The DNA here is from genome assembly GCF_027922365.1 of Pseudomonas turukhanskensis. Lineage (GTDB taxonomy): Bacteria > Pseudomonadota > Gammaproteobacteria > Pseudomonadales > Pseudomonadaceae > Aquipseudomonas > Aquipseudomonas turukhanskensis. The sequence goes on along the minus strand of NZ_BSFN01000006.1, from coordinate 103,059 downwards.
GCTTGGCACGCGGCTCACACGCAGCGTGATGCCCGATCAGGTGTTGGCACCGGTGCTGGTGGAGATGACCGAAGCCATTCGCAAAAGCGACCAGGTGGTGATCAGCGCCAAAAAAGGCGGCATCAATGTGCGCATGCCGGGTGAAGCGTTGTCCAAGGGCGTGATTGGCGAACAGATCCGCGTCCGTAATCTGAGCTCAAACCGGGTAATCCGCGCTCGAGTGGTAGGCCCGGGCCAGGTCGAAGTACCCATGTAAGGTAAGCGGCCAGATCAAGGTTTTTTAAGCAATTTGCCGTGGCTTTTCATACACTGACGGCCTGTAGGACGCGGTAAACGGCCTGGTTAAAAAAGAATTAAAGTTTTCTCAACCAGCGCCGACAAGCTAGGCAAGCGTCCAAACACCGTCTGAGGTTTTGCATCATGGCCATCGATATCAACCGGCTAAACAATGCCGCCGCGTCCACCAGCACCAGTCGTACCAATACGACCCAAACTGGTAGCCGCAACGATGCCGCGACCGCTACACAGCCCGCCGCACCGGCCAATGCAGCCGAAGCCAGCACCGCTAAAACCGGTGAATCGGTGCAGTTGAGCCAGCAGGCACAGCAGTTGCAGAAAGTAACCGACAAACTTAGTGAGCAACCGATTGTCGACAAAGAACGCGTCGCCCGCCTGAAACAGGCCGTGGCCGATGGCAGCTATCAGGTCGACAGCAAACGCGTAGCCAGTAAACTGCTCGATTTCGAATCCCAGCGTTAATCCCGTCTCGGGCGACTCTGGGGGTGTTGTTGGACGCCTAACTCCGAGAGTTCGCCATGCACGATACGACCCTGCTGCACCTGTTCAAGCAAGACATCGGCACCGCCTCGCAGTTACTTGAACTGATCGACGCCGAATTCCAAGCCCTCACCGACCGCGACCTGCCGTTGCTGGAAAGCATTCTGGCGAACAAGCAGCCGCTGCTTGCCGTTCTCGGCCAGCATGGCGGTGAACGCAACAAGCTGCTTACCTCCCTCAAGCTCAGCCCCGACCAGGCAGGCCTCAACGCCATCGCCGAACAATCGTCTGTGGGCGGCGAATTGCTTGAGCGCGGTGCCGAGCTCAGTGCCCTGCTGGAGCGCTGTCAGGCCGCCAACACCCGCAATGGTCGATTGATTCGCGTGAACCAGGCCTCGGTCGGCGGCATGCTCGGTATTCTGCGCGGCAACTCCGATACCCCAGGGCTCTATGACAGCCGTGGCGGTGCCGCTAGAATCGGCCAGCAGCGCCCGCTCAGTCAGGCCTGATAACTTAATTACAAGAAGGCGCAGGGGGCGTGCAGGCACAATGCCAGTATGCTAAAACCCCTTATGGATCGTGCCACCGTATTTAGCTTCGGAGAATTCTGGACCGTGTCCAACCCCTTCGCCGCGGGTGATGGCCCGCAACCACCGAAAGTCCTAAAAGCTCCGTTGGAAGTTTTTGCTGCTCTTCGCCAGTTGGAAGAACACCGCGACCCACTGATCATCACCTTCCATGAACGCAGCATGCGTTTTCAGACCTTTATCATCCAGATCAACCGCGAACGCGGCGTGTTGGCTCTGGATGAAATGGTGCCCAACGATGGCGAACGCTTTCTGAAAGCAGGCGAAAGCTTTCGCATTGAAGGGTTTCACGAAGGCGTGCGCATCGCCTGGGAATACACGCAGCAGGTGCAGGTCGGGCAAATGGAAGGCTCGAACTGCTACTGGTGCCCGATGCCGACCGAGGTGTTGTATCACCAGCGTCGCAACGCCTACCGCGCTCCGCTCAAACAAGCGCAGCCGGTGAATATCGAGCTCGGTGGCGACCGCCTGAGAGTGCCGGTCAAGGGCGTGCTGCTGGATATCTCCGCCACTGGTTGCAAACTGCGTTTCGCCGGCGATGCCAGCAAAAGCCTGCAGCCTGGTCAGGTGTATGAACGCCTAATGGCGCAGTTGCCATTCGGGGCGATCACCACAGCGGTGGAGTTGCGCCATCTGGTGTACGACGAAAAACTCGATATGACCTTTGTCGGCATGCGCTTTCACCGCATGAATGGCCTGGAACAACGGCAGATCGACCGCTTCGTTTACCAACTGCAACGCGAAGCGCGGCGCGACGATATCGACGACTGACGCCACGCCGCCAACAAAAACGCCACCTCAAGGGTGGCGTTTTCATTTGCGTCTCGATCAGGTCGATTTGGTATCGGCCGGATCTTCCACCGTTGTCGGTTGGGTTTGCATCTGGTCCTGCACAATCTGCTCGGTCACACGCGGGTCCAGCGCAGCCACCAGGGGCGAGCTGGTCATGTTGTCGGGCATCGACATATGGTGCAGCGGCGCATCCTCCACCTGGTGCAGGTGGGTGACCGCATCAGGGCGAATACGCAGCACCAGCACCGCCGCACAGAAGCACACGAACGCAAACAGCATGTTGGGGCCGAACTGGCGCATCAGGCCGCCAGCCACCAACGGGCCGATACAGGCACCCACGCCGAAGGTCACCAGCAGAATCGCCGTCAACGACACGCGCCGCTCGCCTTCCACATGGTCATTGGAAAACGCCACCGCCAGTGGATACAGACTGAACTGCAGCAGGCTGAGCACAAAACCCACCGGTATCAGCACCTCCAGCGGCACGGTAGGCATAACCGCCAGCGGCAGCGCCGCCAGCACCAGCAGACCGGCGCAGCCACGGATAAGCACGGCACGATCATGGCGGTCAGATAACCAGCCCAACGGCCATTGCACGACCAGCGCCGCCAATACGCAGCAACCCATAAACAAACCGACCTGCTCGTTGGTCAGGCCCTGACGTGCCGCGTACAGCGGCGCCAACCCGTAGAACGAACCGATGACCAGACCGGACACCAATGTGGTGGTTAGAGACTGCGGCACCCGCTTGATAAAAAACCGCGGCTCCAGCGGCGCAGGCCGCATGGGCGCCGGGTGAATCTTGCGGGTAACCGCCACCGGCACCAGGCAGAGGGAAAAACACATCGCCACCAGAATCAGCAGCTCCAGCCCCAGGGCCGGGTGCAGCACCAGCACCAGTTGCCCGAGCACCAAACCCAGATACGAGGCGATCATGTACCCGGAAAACACCAGGCCGCGCTGACTGGCCTCAGCTTGTTCGTTAAGCCAGCTCTCGATGACCATGTACTGGCACATCATGCCCACACCGACGATGGCCCGCAGCACCACCCAGGCCGGCAGCCAGTCGATCAGCCCGTGCCCCAGCACGGCCGCAGTCACCACCCCCGCGCAGGTGACGTAGGCGCGAATATGGCCCACCCGCGCAATCATGCGGTGCCCCACCTTGCCGCCTAACACCAGGCCAAAGTAATACGCCGCCATCAGGGCACCGACCCATAGCGAGTCGGTTTTATCGGCGGCCAGGCGCAAGCCCAGGTAGGTGCTTAAAAGACCCGACCCGATCAGCATCAACAGGCTGGCGAAATAAAGCGCTCGAAAAGACTTCCAGATTCGACGCATTGGCTTTCCGAGCGGCTCCTTGAATGAGTGCCAGGCCCAATGGCCTGGCGGGTAACGCTTAGGCTTGGGCCGCCAACACACGACGCTCCCAAGGGGTGATTTCATCGAAGAAGCTGGTGAGCTCCATCGTCTTAGTAGCAATGTAGCCGTCAATGAACTCGTTGCCGAACATCTCGCGCGCTAGGTCGCTGCGCTGCAGGCGGTCAATTGCGGCCTGCATCGTAGACGGTAACCGCAAGGCATCCGGCACGTCGAATTCGCCTTGGATGGCGTCTGTCGGTTGCAGTTCCTGCTCAATGCCATACAAGCCTGCTGCCAAGCTGGCAGCCAGCGCCAGATAAGGGTTGGCGTCGGCACCGGGCAAGCGGTTTTCCACCCGCCGCGCCGCTGGCGAACTGGCTGGAATGCGCAGGCCCGCCGCACGGTTGTCATGCGACCAACAGGCATTGTTGGGCGATGCGTAGGGATGGAACAGGCGCTGATACGAATTCACGTTGGGCGCAAACAGTAAGGTGAAATCCGCCATGGCAGCCTGCTGCCCGCCAATAAATTGATAGAACGCCGGCGTCGCCTCACCCTGTTCGTCGCTGAAAATATTCCGCCCGCTACCCTGCTCCACCACGCTTTGGTGAATGTGCATCGAGCTGCCCGGCGTGTGAGCCAATGGCTTGGCCATGCAAACCACGGTTACGCCGTGCTTGAGCGCTACCTCCTTGAGCATGTGCTTGAACAGGAACGTCTGATCGGCCAGCAACAGCGCATCGCCGTGCAGCAGGTTGATCTCGAACTGACTCACGCCCATCTCATGCATAAAGGTATCGCGCGGCAGGCCCAGGGCCGCCATGCAGCGATACACCTCATTGAAGAACGGGCGCAGACCGTTGTTGGACGACACGCCAAACGCCGAGCAGCCATCTTCGCGGCGACCATCCAGGCCCAGCGGCGGCTGGAACGGCCGCTGCGGATCCGGGTTCGGCGCAAACACAAAAAACTCCAGTTCGGTCGCCACCACCGGCGCCAGACCACGGGCGCTGTACTGGGCCAGCACGCGCTTGAGCAGACCGCGGGTCGACAATCCCGAGCTGCTGCCATCGAACTCATCGGCATCGCAGATGGCCAACGCGCGCGGCACGTCGCTCCAGGGCAGACGGTGAATTTGCGTAGGCTCGGCGACCAATGCCAGGTCGCCATCGTCCCCGCCATAGAACGGCGCCGGCGGGTAGCCGCCCATAATGCATTGCAACAACACACCTCGCGCCAGCTGCAGCCGGCGACCCTCCAGAAAGCCGGCGGCCGTCATCACTTTGCCGCGAGGCACACCGTTGAGGTCAGGGGTTACGCATTCAATTTCGTCGATGCCGGCCAACTGGTCGGCATAGGAACTGGGGCCATCTGTACTCATCACTTGTTGTCCTTGTTAGAGCCTGTCCGCACGCTAGCGCAGGCGCGTACAAAATACGCATCAGGTGTTCAGGATTTCAAGCAGCGCACACAGATAAACCGCCGCCGGTGCTGGCAGCAGAAATGGCGAGAAGGAAAAGCGCGGATGGAGATGGCGTCCCCTGCTGGAGTCGAACCAGCATCTAGCCCTTAGGAGGGGCTTATTCTATCCATTGAACTAAGGAGACAGACACGCAGAGCCGGCAACGCTTCCGACCGGGCGGCATGTTAACGGCGAGCAGCGTTTTTGTCATGTGTTTGCCCGGCGCAAAAAAACGCGGTCGCCGTGGGCGAATGGCGACCGCGTGAGCCGTGCTGCGATCAGGCAGCCGCCACGTACAGCGTGGACGGTGCGTTGCTCTCGTCACGCAACGTACGACGCAGCTCTTCGGCCTGATGGGTGACGGCCAGCAATGCCTGATCCTTGACGTGGCCGTAACCGCGAATACGTTCCGGCACTCGCGCCAGCGCCAAGGCACTGTGGCGTTTGGCGTCGCTCAGGCGCTGCACGATCAACTCCACATCGCCTTCGTACGCGGTAATCAACTCCCGCTCCAGAAGACGCTCATGGCTGTAGCCAAACGGATCCAGCCGAGTGCCGCGCAGGAATTTAAACCGGGCCAGCAGCGCGAATGCCTGCAACATCCAGGGCCCGAAGCTGCGTTTGCGCAACTCGCCGGTACGCGGGTCACGCTTACTCAGCCATGACGGCGCCAGGTGAAACTGCAGCCGATAATCGCCTTCGAATTGCGCAGTGAGTTGCCGGTTGAATTCGCCGTTGCTGTAGAGGCGCGCGACTTCGTATTCGTCCTTGTAGGCCAGCAGCTTGAAGTAGTTGAACGCCACCGCTTCAGTCAGCGCCAACGGCTGGCCGGGGAACACACGCACCTCGGCTTCGCGAACGCGGTTGAGCAGCTTCAGGTAGCGCTCGGCGTAGGCATCGTTCTGATACTCACGCAGCGTGGCGGCATTGCGCTCGATGCGTTGTTCAAGGGTTTGCTCCTTGTCAGCCAAGTGCGCGGCCGCATCGGGTTTTGCCAACTTGGCCACGGCTTCAGGCGCAAACGCCGCGCGACGGCCCCACAGAAACGCCTGCTGATTGAGCGCCACCGCCACCGAGTTTAACTCGATGGCCTGGTTGATCGCTTCTGCACTCACCGGCACCAAGCCCTGTTGGTAGGCGAAGCCGAGCATAAACAGGTTGGTGGCGATGCTATCGCCCATCAAGCCGGTGGCCAGTTCGGTCGCTTCGACAAAATGGGTTTTGCTTGCCCCCACCGCTTCGACGATGGCCTGTTGCATGGCTGCGCCGGGAAACTCGGCGTTGGGGTTGCGGGTGAACTCGGCCGTCGCTGCTTCGTGACTGTTCACGACCGCATGGGCGATTTGCTCGTTGAGTTTGGCCAAGGCTTCTTCGCTGGCCGCCACCACCAGATCGCAGCCCAACAGCAGATCGGTTTCGCCAGCGGCGATGCGCACCGCGTAGATATCGTCCTGCGCAGCGGCGATGCGGATATGGGTAATCACCGGGCCGAATTTCTGCGCCAAGCCGGCTTGGTCGAGCACGCTGCACCCTTTGCCTTCAAGATGCGCCGCCATGCCGAGCAAGGCGCCAACAGTGGTCACCCCGCTGCCACCAACGCCGGGCAGCAGAATGTTATAGGGCCGCTCCAATGTAGGTTGTACGGGCTCAGGCAGTGACGGAAAGTCGGCACCATGGCCCAAGGCTTCGGGTTGACGCAGACGGCCGCCGTGCACCGTGACAAAGCTCGGGCAAAAGCCATCGACGCAAGTGAAATCCTTGTTGCAGGAATTCTGGTCGATTTCCCGTTTGCGCCCTTGCGCCGTTTCCAGCGGCAGCACCGACAGGCAATTGGATTTCACACTGCAATCGCCGCAGCCTTCGCACACTGCAGAATTGATAAACGCGCGCTTGGCCGGATCGACCAACTTGCCGCGTTTACGCCGCCGACGTTTTTCCGTGGCGCAGGTCTGGTCATAGATGATCACCGACGTGCCTTTGAACTCGCGCAGTTCACGTTGCACCGCATCCAGTTCGCGGCGGTGGTGGAACGTGACAATCGGGGCAAAGCCGGCGCGGCTTGGGTACTTGTCTGGCTCGTCGGAAACCAGCGCAATACGTTTAACGCCTTCGGCAAACACTTGCTGGCTCAGTTGATCAACGCGCAGTTCACCGTCAATGGGCTGGCCGCCGGTCATGGCCACGGCGTCGTTATAGAGAATCTTGTAGGTGATATTCACCCCGGCAGCGACCGCCGCACGCAGCGCCAATTGGCCGGAGTGAAAATAGGTGCCGTCGCCGAGGTTCTGGAAGATATGCGGGGTGTCGGTAAAGGGTGCCTGACCGATCCACGTGGCGCCCTCACCACCCATTTGGGTAAAGGTGTCGGTGTTACGGTCCATCCATTGCGTCATGTAATGGCAGCCGATTCCGCCTTGCGCGCGGCTGCCCTCTGGCACTTTGGTAGAGGTGTTGTGCGGGCAGCCGGAGCAGAAATGCGGAGTGCGCACGGTCGTGTGTTTAGGCGCGGCCAGGGCTTTTTCCTTGGCGGCCAGAAAAGCCAGGCGCGACTCGATTTGCTCGCTGGAATAGATCGGCGCCAGGCGCTTGGCAATGGCGCGGGCAATCATTGCCGGTGTCAGTTCGCTGAGGTTTGGCAGCAGCGACACGCCCTCTTCGTCAAACTCGCCGACCACCCGCGGGCGTTTATCCACCGGCCAGTTGTAGAGCTGCCCGGTGAGCTGGTCCTCGATGATGCTGCGCTTCTCCTCTACCACCAGGATCTCGTCCAGGCCCTGGGCAAATTCATGCACGGAAACCGGCTCCAGCGGCCAGCTCATGCCGACTTTGAGAACCCGCAGTCCCACTTGCGCGCAAAGGTCGTCGTCCAGGCCGAGATCAACAAGCGCTTGGCGCACGTCCAGATACGACTTGCCGGTGGTGATAATGCCCAGCCGCGGATTAGGCGAATCGAGCTTCACCTGGTTGAGATTGTTCGCCAGAGCAAAAGCACGAGCGGCGTAGATCTTGTAGGTGTTCAGGCGTTTTTCCTGCACCAGGGGCGGGTCTGGCCAGCGGATATGCACGCCGTCTTCGGGCAGTTGGAAATCGCTCGGCACCTGCACACTGACGCGCAAGGGATCGACGTCGACCACGGCGGAGGAGTCGACGTTTTCGGCGATGGTCTTCAGCGCCACCCAGCAACCGCTGTAGCGCGACAGCTCCCAGCCAAGAATGCCGTAGTCCAGAATTTCCTGAACGTTGGCCGGGTTAAGCACCGGAATCGAGGCGGCGATAAACGCATGCTCGCTCTGGTTGGCGATACTAGAAGACTTGCAGCCATGGTCATCGCCGGCCAGCAGCAGAACGCCGCCATGGGCCGAAACGCCGGCGGAGTTGCCGTGTTTGAAGACGTCCCCACAGCGGTCTACACCCGGCCCTTTGCCGTACCACATGGCGAACACGCCGTCGTAGCGCGCGCCGGGAAACAGGCTGGTTTGCTGACTGCCCCACACGGCCGTGGCGGCCAACTCTTCGTTGACGCCAGGCTGGAAGTGAATGTGGTTGTCTTGCAAAAAGGTTTTGGCTTCCCACAGGCTCTTGTCGAGATTGCCCAGGGGCGAGCCGCGATAGCCGGAAATAAAGCAGGCGGTGTTCAGGCCATGGGCACTGTCGCGCTGTTTTTGCAGCATCGGCAGACGGGTAAGCGCCTGGGTGCCGGTGAGGTAGAGATGACCGGTTGCGAGTCGGTACTTGTCATCCAGGCGGATCTCGGCCAGTGACATAGCGGGCGCTCCTTTTATTTTTATGGCGACCTGGGCGGCGACGGTGAACGCCCCCCTTGCTTGTTTCGAGCAGGATCACTGCCCTAAACGTATGGCTAAGAATATGACTGGACGGTTCAGCTTTTTTCTTTCTATTTGCGAGCCTTCACGCCACTCTTGTGCATGAACTATCCAATAAAAAGAACAATCGGGAATGAGTCATGCAGAACCCTCTTAGCCCTATCGATCGGAAGATTCTTCGCTTGCTGCAACACAATGCTGATTTGTCGGCGGCTGAAGTTGCAGAGAAGGTCGAACTGTCGCAGTCACCGTGCTGGCGACGCATTCATCGCATGCAAGAAGAAGGACTGATCGAGCGCAAGGTGGCCCTGCTAAACCCCACGTTGCTTGGTTTTTCCATCACGGTGTTCGTCAACATCAAACTCTCGGCCCACGGGCGCAACAACCTCACCGAGTTCGAGGAGGCGATTGTGGGTTATCCGCAGGTGCTGGAGTGCTTCACCATGGCCGGAGGCTCGGATTACCTGCTCAAGGTGGTGGCCAAGGACATCGCCAGCTACGAGCGCTTTTTGCGCGACCAACTTCTGCAGCGCCCCCATGTGCTGGAGGCGCATTCAAATATCGCGATGAGCGAGGTGAAGCGCACCACCGAGCTGCCGCTGGATCTGGTTTAGCGGCGCTGTTGCGCGATCAGATCGAGCAGCTCGGCAACGGTGCGCTCGAAGTGCGAAGAGTTGTCCAGTAGATGTAGGGACTGATCCTCATCACCTTCGGGCTGAAACTGCCCGTTGCGCGCCAGGCGCGCGTCGATTTCCGCCACGGACTCCCGCCCGCGCGCCAGCAGACGCTGGCGCAGTACGGCGGGGTCGACCATGAGCAGAATCGCCAGCATATTGGGATAGCGGCGCCGCGCCTCGGGCAGGTAGGCACGTGAGCCATTGACCAACACATCGTGCCCGGCCGCCAGCCAGTCATTTATCTGCACAGGTATACCGTAAGCCAAGCCATTGGCGCGCCAGCTCATGGCAAAGGCGCCCACCGCTTCCATACGGTCAAATTGTTCGGGACTCACAGCTTCGGCCTCCTCGCCCACCGCTTCGGCCGAACGCGTTATCACGCGCCGCACGATATGGCAGCCTTGAGCCTCAAGGGCCGGGCGCGCAGCCTGCAGCAGGCTGTCTTTGCCTGAGCCGGACGGCCCGATCAGATAAATCAGTGTGCCCATCTACTAATACCTCAAGACCACTGCGCAGCCTGGCGCGCCATCGGGCGGCAATCTTGCCTGAACGTCACCAAATGGTGACGAACAAAATGGTGAAACCGCTCTAATCTGCAGCCTTGCACCTGTGACACCAGGCAGAACATCGGCTTTACTACGCAGCACGCGAGTACCAAATTAATCGACTTTGACAAGTGGCGCGCATTTTCGACAGTTGGTGCTGGCACAAAGCCTTTAGTCAGTTCAAAATGTGACACAGATTTGGCGTCAAATAACTGATGCAGTGACTGCTAAGTCAACAGGGGTTTCTTCACTCCCCGTTGAACGGCTAGTGCTAATGATGGTCAAACCGGTGACAATCATGCAGCCAAGTGCCAGCATCGCTTCCCTGAACTAACCGGTTTAAATGTATGCGCCCTATGAAACAGGCTATTTATTCCAGCCGTACGGCTGACAAGTTCGTCGTTCGCTTACCCGATGGCATGCGCGAGCGCATCGCGGATGTGGCTCGTAATCATCACCGCAGCATGAACTCCGAGATCATCGCTCGTCTGGAACAGAGCATGCTCCAGGAAGGCTCGTTGGACGAAGACCTGAGCATGCGCCTGGATAGACCGGAACTTTCGTTGCATGAGCGCGAGCTGCTGCAACGGTTTCGCCAACTGTCCCGTCGTCAGCAAAACGCTTTGGTTTCTCTGATCGCCCACGATGCCGAGATGAATGCAGAAGAGGCCTAAGTCGGCCCGATGCTTCACTGACTAGCTTCGATAAAAAAACCGCCAAGTTGGCGGTTTTTTTATGTCTGGCAGCTTGGTTAAAGCTGGCTTACAGCAGGAACAATGTCGCCAGGCCGAGGAAAATAAAGAAGCCGCCACTGTCGGTTACGGCTGTGATCATCACACTGGAACCCAGCGCCGGATCGCGCCCCAGGCGAGTGAGCGTCATGGGAATCAGCACGCCCATTAACGCTGCCAACAAGAGGTTCAGCGTCATGGCCGCTGTCATCACAATGCCCAGCGACCAACTGCCATAGAGCATGTAAGCAACTACGCCGATCACCCCGCCCCAGACCACGCCATTGAACAGCGACACCGCCAATTCCTTGCGCATCAGTCGCGAGGTATTGCCGGTGCTTACCTGGTCCAGCGCCATCGCGCGCACGATCATGGTGATCGTCTGATTACCCGAGTTGCCGCCGATGCCCGCCACGATCGGCATCAACGCCGCCAGCGCTACCAGCTTCTCGATGGAGCCTTCGAATAGCCCGATAACCCGCGACGCAATGAACGCGGTAATAAGGTTGACGGCCAGCCAGGCCCAGCGGTTACGTAGCGATTTCCACACCGAGGCGAAGATATCTTCCTCCTCGCGCAGACCCGCCATATTCAACACTTCGGTTTCGCTTTCTTCACGAATCAAGTCGACCATTTCGTCGATGGTCAGACGGCCGATCAGCTTGCCGTTCTTGTCGACAACAGGCGCGGAAATCAAGTCATAACGCTCAAACGCTTGCGCGGCGTCGTAGGCATCTTCGTCCGGATGAAAACTTACCGGATCATCGGCCATTACCTCAGCCACCTGCTTGTCCGGATCATTTACCAAAAGGCGCTTGATCGGCAGCACGCCTTTGAGGACGCCATCGTAATCGACCACGAAGAGCTTGTCGGTGTGGCCGGGCAGCTCTTTCAACCGACGCAGATAGCGCAACACGACTTCCAGGCTGACATCTTCGCGGATGGTGACCATCTCGAAGTCCATCAGTGCCCCGACCTGATCCTCCTCGTAGGACAACGCCGAACGCACGCGCTCGCGTTGTTGCGCGTCGAGGGTTTCCATCAGCTCGTGAACCACATCGCGCGGCAGTTCGGGCGCAAGGTCGGCGAGTTCGTCTGCGTCCATGTCCTTGGCGGCAGCAAGAATCTCGTGATCGTCCATGTCGGCGATCAGTGTTTCTCGCACCGAGTCAGATACTTCGAGCAGGATGTCGCCGTCGCGCTCGGCTTTGACCAACTGCCATACGGTCAGACGGTCATCGAGCGGTAATGCTTCGAGAATGTGGGCAACGTCGGCGGAGTGGAGGTCGTCAAGCTTGCGTTGCAACTCGACGAGGTTCTGCCGGTGGACCAGGCTTTCAACCCGCTCCTGATGCTGGCCTTCCTGACGGTGCGTCAGGTCTTCGACCAGCCTGTGCCGATGCAGCAGCTCAACGACTTGTGCGAGTCGGTCCTGCAGGCTTTCTTGCGGCTTTTTTGCTTCTACTTCTGTCATAGCACACTCCACCCCCAGCGGCAGAGCGCGCCAAAGGGATCAATCAGTCAATTCTTGATTGGTAAAGCGAGGTTTTGAGCTACTACTGGGTAAGTCCATGATGGCAATCCATAAGCCTCGGCGAGGCTGACCGGCAAATGATACCACTGCTCCAAGGCTTTGCATGCGACAAAATCTAGGCAAGAACAAGCGCTTGCGCCACAAAGCTAGGATTATTCTGAATCATGTGTACGACGTATTGGAAAGCGCTTGAGGCACGCCAGCTCGAATAAAAAACAGGCGTAGGGTGATCCTCCAACCGTCACGGAGGACACGTTCATGCGCTTATCCCCTCTCCTGCTAGCCGCCGCTATATCCCTATCCCCTTTCGCACTGTTCGCCGCCACTGTGCACCGGTGCGAGGACCACCACGGCCACATCACTTTTACCCATCTCGGCTGCCCTGGCGACCAGCAATTGCTTTTGCAGACTGCAGACAACCCACTGCCCGGCACTGTTCCACCAGCAGTCAAGACGCCAGAAAAAACGGCTAATAAAGGGATCGCTAACAAACCGCTCTACTCCATATCCGGCACCGCAGAACGCCAGGACGGCTGCGGCAATCAGGTCACCGCCAGTGCCCGACGCAAAGCAATGATCAACAAGGAAGTGCGAAGCGGAATGACGCGAGCCGACGTCGAAAGCATGCTGGGCAAACCCGACGCAATCAGCAGCCAGAATGGCAAAGTGCGTTACAGCTACGTGGACAAGCAAAGCGGCCGAAAGCGCAGCGTGAGTTTTGATGGCGACGATTGTGTAAAACCGTAGGCAATAAAAAAGGGCCTGCATTTCTGCAGGCCCTTTAAATATGGTGCACTCAGGAGGATTCGAACCTCCGACCGCTCGGTTCGTAGCCGAGTACTCTATCCAGCTGAGCTATGAGTGCAAAGTACAACTTTTAACTACTGTTCAGAGACTCTGATGCTACATCTCTGACTTAAACTGCCTACTTGTTTTAGCAACAAATGAGGCTATTTAAATGGTGCACTCAGGAGGATTCGAACCTCCGACCGCTCGGTTCGTAGCCGAGTACTCTATCCAGCTGAGCTATGAGTGCATTGTGGAGCAAATTATAAAGCTTCGAAATTGATCGTCAATCAATTTTTCCAGTAATTTCAACGACTTAGCGTAAAACCCTAGAACATCAATTTCGTTGAAATTAATGGCGGAGAAGGGGGGATTCGAACCCCCGACACCCTTTTGAGGTGTACTCCCTTAGCAGGGGAGCGCCTTCGGCCACTCGGCCACCTCTCCGCAACACGGGGCGCATGATATCCATGTTTTCCCCGTTTGCAAAGCCAAAAATTGATAAAAATTAGTGGCTTGGTTCTTGGTCCTTCTCTTTCTGGATGCGCTGGTAAATTTCCTCACGGTGCACAGCGACTTCCTTCGGCGCATTTACGCCAATTCGCACCTGATTACCTTTAACGCCCAACACGGTGACAGTGACATCGTCACCAACCATCAGGGTCTCTCCGACCCGGCGAGTCAGAATCAGCATTCCCTTTCTCCTTACGGATTTCAGTTCAGGACAACTAGACAGTCTGCAAAATTAAAATGGTGACGGCAGCGGTGCATATCAACCTACGCCGCTGCCGTCACCCAAGTATTGACTAGTGTAGGCAGAAAGAAAGTTCAACCTACCCTGCCAAAAAGACAAAAGGCGCGGAATCAACCGCGCCTCTCGAATAATCGCTTATTCGCCCTGCCGTGCCGGGGCGTCCAGCTCAAAAGCCGTGTGCAGTGCACGCACTGCCAGCTCAAGGTATTTCTCTTCGATCACCACCGACACCTTGATTTCCGAGGTCGAGATCATCTGGATATTAATGCTTTCCTTGGCCAGTGCCTCAAACATGCGGCTGGCAACGCCGGCGTGGGAACGCATGCCGACGCCAACGATCGATACCTTGGCAATCTTCAGGTCACCACTGACTTCACGCGCATTGATCTCGCGCGCGGTCTGCTCCAGCACTTGCTGGGCGTTCTGGTAGTCGTTGCGGTGCACGGTGAAGGTGAAGTCGGTGGTGTTATCGTGCGCGACATTCTGCACGATCATGTCCACTTCAATGTTCGCAGCGCTGATCGGGCCGAGAATTTTGAAGGCTACACCGGGGGTATCCGGCACGCCACGGATGGTCAGCTTGGCTTCGTCGCGGTTGAAGGCGATGCCGGAGATGATCGGCTGTTCCATGGATTCCTCTTCATCAATAGTAATAAGGGTGCCCGGACCCTCTTGGAAGCTGTGCAGCACGCGCAGCGGGACGTTGTACTTGCCGGCAAATTCCACCGAGCGAATCTGCAACACCTTGGAACCCAGGCTGGCCATTTCCAGCATTTCTTCGAAGGTGATCTTGTCCAGGCGGCGTGCCTGGGGCACTACGCGCGGGTCCGTGGTATAGACACCATCCACGTCGGTATAAATCTGGCATTCATCTGCCTTCAATGCTGCCGCCAGCGCCACACCCGTGGTGTCGGAGCCGCCGCGGCCTAGCGTGGTGATGTTGCCCTGCTCGTCCACACCCTGAAAACCTGCCACAACCACTACACGACCGGCTTTGAGATCGGTGCGAATCTTCTGATCGTCGATCTGCAGAATGCGCGCCTTGTTGTGCGCGCTGTCGGTAAGAATGCGAACCTGGTTGCCGGTGTAAGACACCGCCGGCACACCGCGTTTAATCAGCGCCATGGCCAACAGAGCAATGGTCACCTGCTCACCCGTGGACACCATCACATCCAGCTCGCGCGGAACCGGTTGCTCGCTAATTTGCTTGGCCAGGTCGATCAGGCGGTTGGTTTCCCCGCTCATGGCCGACAACACGATCACCAGCTCATTGCCGGCCTCGTGGAATTTCTTGACCTTCTCGGCCACCTGCTCGATACGCTCGACGGTGCCGACGGAGGTGCCCCCAAACTTCTGTACGATCAAAGCCATTTGCAGCTGCCTCAGCCCCTCATTAATCAATCGCCTCGACCCGTTGCCAACACCTGCTGGGCGGCAGGCGGCAACATGAGCCGAGCGTTATAGGCCCTGTTCGACGAAGGGCGCGGTCAGTGCCAGCGCGGCATCCAGTGCGCCGGCGTCAACGCCGCCACCCTGCGCCATGTCCGGGCGACCACCGCCCTTGCCGCCAACCGCCTGGGCGGCCTGCTTCATCAAATCACCAGCCTTGAGCTGCGCGGTCAGGTCTTGGGTAACGCCTGCGACCAGCACAACTTTGTCATCGCTCACCCCGCCAAGCAGGATCACTGCGCGGCCGAGCTTGTTCTTCAGTTGGTCGACCAGCGCCAGCAGCGCTTTGCCATCCAAACCATCCAGACGATGGGCGAGTACCTTCACGCCTTTCACATCTACTGCCGAACCGGAGAGGTCATCACCGGCCGCGCTGGCGGCCTTGGCTTTGAGTTGCTCCAGTTCTTTTTCCAGCTGGCGGTTGCGCTCGACCAGACCACCCAACTTGTCCAGAAGGTTGTCACGGTTACCTTTGACCAGCACCGCCGCTTCTTTCAGCTGTTCTTCCGCGCCATTCAAGTAGGCCAGCGCCGCAGCGCCAGTGACTGCTTCGATACGACGCACGCCAGCGGCCACGCCGCCTTCACTGATGATTTTGAACAGCGCGATATCGCCGGTGCGCTCGGCGTGAATACCGCCGCACAGCTCAACCGAGAAGCTACCGCCCATGCTCAATACGCGCACGTTGTCGCCGTACTTCTCGCCAAACAGCGCCATGGCGCCTTTGTTCTTGGCGGTTTCGATATCGGTTTCTTCGGTTTCAACTGCGGTGTTCTTGCGAATTTCGGCGTTGACGATGTCTTCCAGCGCCTTGATCTGCTCGGGCTTGATGGCCTCGAAGTGGCTGAAGTCGAAGCGCAGACGCTGGCTATCCACCAGAGAGCCCTTCTGCTGCACATGCTCGCCCAATACCTGACGCAGAGCGGCGTGCAGCAAGTGAGTAGCCGAGTGGTTCAGCGAAGTGGCTTTGCGCACATCCGCCTCAACCGTGGCCTCTACCGCGGCGCCAACATTCAAGCTGCCTTCGGTCACCAAACCATGATGCAAAAACGCGCCGCCGGCTTTGGTGGTGTCACGTACATCGAAGCGCACACCAGATGCCTGCAGGAACCCACAGTCGCCAATCTGGCCACCAGACTCGGCGTAGAACGGCGTCTGGTCGAGAACCACAACGCCCTCCTCGCCCGCAGCCAGGGCGTCGACTGCTTGCCCGGCCTTAAACAGGGCCAGCACCTTAGCGCTTCCGCTGGTGGCCTTGTAGCCGAGGAATACGGTTTCGCTGTCGACTTTGACGAGACTGTTGTAGTCCATTGCGAACGAGCTTGCCGAGCGAGCGCGCACACGCTGGGCCTCCATTTCGCGCTCGAAGCCGGCTTCGTCCAGGGTCAGCTCACGTTCACGGGCGATATCGCCGGTGAGGTCCATCGGGAAACCGAAGGTGTCGTACAGCTTGAAAATCACTTCGCCCGGAATCACGGTGCCTTTGAGCTCGGCCAGATCCTGCTCGAGAATCTTCAGCCCCTGCTCCAGGGTTTTGGCGAACTGCTCTTCTTCGGTTTTCAGCACGCGCTCGATATGCGCCTGCTGCTGTTTCAGCTCCGGGAACGCTTCGCCCATTTCGGCTACCAAGGCGGCAACAATTTGGTAGAAGAAGCTACCCTTGGCGCCCAGCTTGTTACCGTGACGGCAAGCGCGGCGAATGATGCGACGCAGCACGTAGCCGCGGCCTTCGTTAGACGGCGTTACGCCGTCGGCGATCAGAAAACCGCAGGAACGGATATGGTCAGCCACCACTTTCAGCGAAGGCTGATCGTCGTTGCTGCAGCCAATGGCCTTGGCGCAAGCGGCCAGCAGGCTTTGAAACAGGTCGATTTCATAGTTCGAATGCACGTGTTGCAGCACGGCACTGATGCGCTCCAGGCCCATGCCGGTGTCTACCGACGGCGCCGGCAACGGATGCAACACGCCATCGGCAGTGCGGTTGAACTGCATGAAAACGTTGTTCCAGATCTCGATGTAGCGATCGCCGTCTTCTTCTGGCGAGCCGGGTGGGCCGCCCCAAATATCAGCGCCGTGGTCGAAGAAAATCTCGGTGCAAGGGCCGCATGGGCCGGTGTCGCCCATGGTCCAGAAGTTGTCGGACGCGTAAGGCGCGCCTTTGTTGTCGCCAATACGGACCATGCGCTCAGCCGGCACGCCGACTTCCTTGGTCCAGATGTCGTACGCCTCGTCGTCGCTGGCATACACCGTCACCCAAAGTTTTTCCTTGGGCAGGTTAAGCCACTTTTCCGAGGTCAAAAATTGCCAAGCGTAATTGATCGCGTCGCGCTTGAAGTAGTCGCCGAAGCTGAAATTGCCCAGCATTTCGAAGAAGGTGTGGTGACGTGCGGTGTAACCGACGTTTTCCAAGTCGTTGTGCTTGCCGCCGGCCCGTACGCACTTCTGGCTGCTGACGGCACGGGTGTAGGCGCGTTTTTCCTGGCCGAGGAAGCAGTCCTTGAACTGGTTCATGCCGGCGTTGGTGAATAGCAGCGTCGGGTCATTGCCCGGAATCAACGAACTGGAAGCAACACGGGTATGACCCTGTTCTTCGAAGAAGCGGAGGAAGGCTTCACGGATTTCTGCGCTTTTCATAAATTTTTCCACGGGAAAGGCGGCGATCTAATTAGGTACAGCGCGCGATAGGGCTAATGGCTACCGCTTTTAGGCCGGCAAAGGGCCGCATTATATCGGCCCGCGGCCCACGGTATAGTGTCATTGTTTGATAGTTAGGGCAGTTTTCCAGCAGTTTTTTACGCCGGTTATCCGGCAAACGCCTTAAACGCTTCAATCACTTGCTCGATATCGGCTCGACTGACATCCAGGTGCGTCACTAGACGTAAACGCTCGGAAGCCGAAATGGTAATGCCACGCTCAGCCAGAAACGCCTTCAGCGCAGGCGCCCGCTCAGCCATCTGCACATAAACCATATTGGTCTGAACCGGCTCTACGCTGTAGCCCAGCTCCAGCAAACCAGAGGCCAAGGCCGCCGCATTGGCATGGTCATCGGCCAGACGCTCCACCTGATGTTCCAGCGCATACAGGCCCGCCGCCGCCAGAATACCGGCCTGCCGCATCCCGCCGCCGACCATCTTGCGCAGCCGCCGCGCCTTGCCGATCAACTGCTCGCTGCCCAGCAGCACCGAGCCAATCGGCGCACCCAGCCCCTTGGACAGGCATACCGATACCGAGTCGAAATACTGGGTAATTTCCCTCGGCGCCACGCCTTGTTTCACTGCTGCGTTGTACAGGCGCGCGCCGTCCAGATGCAGTTGCAAACCATGGGCCTTCGTCAACTTGCGGGCTTCAGCCAGGTAGCTAAGCGGCAGCACTTTGCTCTGCATGGTGTTTTCCAATGCCAGCAGACGAGTGCGGGCGAAGTGGAAATCGTCCGGTTTGATCGCGGCGGCAACTCGCGCGAGGTCCAGCGAACCATCAGCTTCTACCTGCAAAGGTTGCGGCTGAATCGAGCCCAGCACGGCCGCGCCGCCGCCTTCGTATTTATAGGTGTGCGCTTCTTGGCCAACGATGTACTCGTCGCCACGCTCGCAGTGCGCCATTAGGCCGAGCAGGTTGCTCATGGTGCCGCTGGGCACGAACAGCCCCTGGGCAAAGCCCAATTGCTGCGCCAGGTACGCTTGAAGGCGGATAACCGTGGGGTCCTCGCCGTACACGTCGTCGCCCACGGGGGCCCGCAACATGGCCTCGCGCATACCAGCAGTGGGTTGGGTGACGGTGTCGCTACGCAAATCGATAACGGGCATTACAGGTCTCCTTCACGGCGGACCCACGACCCTAAAGCAGCCGCCCGAGAGCGGCAAGAGGCTCTACGACTAAATAGCGACTAAAGCGCAGCGGCGCTGGTGGGCACCACGAGAATGCCGGCACGCAGGCCGTTTTTCACCTTGGGATTGGGGAAGATAATCCGCGTCCCCTTTTCTTCCACCACCCAGCGCATGCCGGCGATATCTTCGGCCAACAGATAGCCTATCGGCAGTTCGCTGAAGTTTTCGATATCGGCGGGCAGGTTCAGGTGAAAGGAGTCGCTGTGCTTGATGATTTCCCGGGCCACGGCAAACAGTTGCAGGCCGTCAAGGTTGTCGGGCTCAAGCGCCGGCTCGGTGTTCTCGATCAGGCACTTGAGGCGCGCTTCCAACATCTCCAGGTTAATGCCATCGTTCTGGCCAAACGCCCGAGCCTTACCCAACTCCAGCGTGAACGCCTCGGCGTTTAACTGCGCATAGGTGTAGGCACTGAAGGTGATCGAGGCCTTGCTTTGCAACAGTACCGCAGCCACGCCAGCGGCCTTCAGGCGAGCCAGTTCCAGCGCCGAGTGCCTGCAGCCCTCGCGCCACGGATAAAGCGCGAACTGCTCGATTTTCGAACCACGGATGGCGGTATGCAGGTCGTAATGCAGACGCTGCCTCGGCACATCGGCCGGGGCCTGATTGAAAAAAGTCGCGCTCAAGCGTTCCAGCTCACAGGCACGCAGCGCTTCAAAACCACTGCTTTGCTCGTGCCGGCCGTTGAACAGGCGATTGATATCCTGCTCGACATAACGCTCGCCCTTGCGCATAGCCTCAGGGTTACCGAATAGAAACAGAATGCGCGCCCGCGGTTTTAGCTCACCACGGGCAATGCCGTGCAGCAGGCGGTCGAGCAGTTCGATCGGAGCGGTTTCGTTGCCGTGAATACCGGCAGACAGGAGCAAATCAAGGCCGCTGTCCAACCCCGCCGGCGGGGTGATTTCCAATGCACCCTCGGCCAGCCAGCGCAGCCGCGCGCCCTCGGGCGTCAGCTGAATCTTGGCGGCCGGCTCGCGGCCTACCAGGGTCAGTTCCAGCAATTTGCCGAGGGCTAGCATCAGATAAGTTCCGTCTTAGTGAATGCAGGTATCAGTGATTGCAGTCCGGACCATGCACATGGTCGTCTTCGTCATCCAATACGCCGGCCGGCTCCATTTCCAGTTCCAGGCTCACTAGGTTGGTTGCCAGCGGGCGCAACAGC
Source organism: Pseudomonas turukhanskensis (assembly GCF_027922365.1). Lineage (GTDB taxonomy): Bacteria > Pseudomonadota > Gammaproteobacteria > Pseudomonadales > Pseudomonadaceae > Aquipseudomonas > Aquipseudomonas turukhanskensis. Next base: position 82,733 of record NZ_BSFN01000006.1, on the reverse strand, counting down.
AGATTGGCGTACTCCTCGTCGCCCTCTTCCACGTCCACGCCGATGATCAACTGGCCACGGCCGTCTTGCTGAATCCACACTTCCTTGCCTTGCCAGATCACGGCAAAGCGGGTGCAGGAGGTTTCCAGCTGGGTGCCGTCGGTATCTTCGAGGATAAGTTGCAGGCTATCGGACATGGTCAAAACACTCTCAATTAAGCTGGAAGGGGTACACAGAGCCTAGTTTAAGGATCTGGGTCAGCTCATCCAATGCCGAACGGCATTCGACGAGCAGTTGCGGGTCAGCCAGATCGCTCTCGGCCATACGGTCGCGGTAATGCTTGTCGACCCACAGATTAAGGGTGTCGAACAGGGATGGCGTCATGATCACACCGCTGTTGACCGCGTTCAGTTCGGGCTCTTTGAGCGCCACGCGCAATCGTAAACACGCCGGGCCGCCGCCGTTTTGCATACTCTGCTTAAGATCGAACACTTTCACCTCTCGGATCGGTCCGTCGTCTGCAGTCAAACGCGACAAGTACTGCCACACACGCTCGTTGTTGCGGCACTCCTCCGGCACGATCAACAACATGCTGCCATCAGCGCGCGACAGCAGTTGGCTGTTGAACAGGTATGAATGCACAGCGTCTTCAACGCTCACAGCATCGCGCGGTACGCACACCGCTTGCAGGCGGCCACCACGGCGGCTGAGCTTGTCATGCAATTCGGCCAGCACTTTATCGGTCTCCAGGAACGCGTCCTGGTGATAGAACAGCACTTCGCCGTTGCCGACCGCGATCACGTCGTTATGGAATACGCCCTGGTCGATTACCGCCGGGTTCTGCTGGGCGTACACCACGCCGGAATCGTCAAGGCCATGCAAGCGGGCGACCGCCTGGCTGGCCTCCAGCGTCTGGCGCGCCGGATAGCGCTGCGGGCCGGGGAAACGCGCGTCGAAGGCGCTGCGGCCGAACACGAAAAACTCCACACCCGCATCACCGTAGTCTTTGCAGAACCGGGTGTGGTTGGCCGCGCCCTCATCGCCGAACTGGGCGACGGCAGGCAAGGCGGCGTGGTGAGCGAAGTGCGTCGGGTCGGCAAACATCGCCCCCAGAATGCGGCTGGTGGTCGGGTGCTCCAGACTGCGGTGAAACTTGCAGTTGAGGTTGGCTGCGGTGAAATGCACCTTCCCATCACGAGTGTCGGCGCTGGGGCTCACCGTGCAAGCGTTGGCGGTCCACATGCTGGATGCCGAGCAACTGGCAACCAATAAGGGCATCGCCTCTTTGGCGGCTCGGGCAATTACCTCGGCATCACTGCCGGTAAAGCCGATACGGCGCAGCGCGGCAACGTCCGGGCGTTCTTGCGGAGCGAGCACGCCCTGCTTGAAGCCCATCTCCATCAACGCCTTCATCTTCGCCAGGCCTTGCTTGGCGGCCTCTTGCGGGTTGGACACCTGCTGGCTGTTGCCTTGCGAGGCAACGTTGCCATACGACAGCCCGCCATAGTTATGGGTGGGGCCAACCAGGCCGTCGAAGTTCACTTCATAGGCGTTGTTGCTAGAGGTAGTGACGCTCACAGACTGACTCCCGGTGTCAGGGTTGCAGGCAGGCTCAGGCTCTCGCTTTCCAGCGAGGCAACGGGGTAGGCGCAATAATCAGCTGCGTAATAGGCACTGGCGCGGTGGTTGCCCGAGGCGCCCACGCCGCCGAACGGTGCCGAGCTGGCAGCGCCGGTCAGTTGCTTGTTCCAGTTGACGATGCCGGCGCGGCTTTCCAGCCAGAACTGCTGATATCGCTCGGCCGAATCCGACAGCAAACCTGCGGCCAGGCCGTACTGGGTGTTGTTGGCCTCGCGGATGGCGGCGGCGAAGTCGGCGTAGCGAATCACCTGCAGCAGCGGCCCGAAGAACTCTTCGTCCGGGCGCTCGGCCACGGCCGTTACGTCGAGAATGCCGGGAGTCAGCAACGCGGCGTTTTCCAGCGGCTGACTCATCGCCAGCAACGCCGTAGCCCCCGTGCTGAGCAAATGCGCCTGCGCCTTGAGCAGATGGCGCGCCGCATCCAGAGAAATCACCGAGCCCATAAAGGGCGCAGGCTGCGCGTCGAACGCGCCTACCTGAATGGTCGCGGCCACGGCCACCAGGCGCGCCAGCAAGGCATCGCCCCACTCGCCCTGCGGCACCAGCAGGCGGCGCGCGCAGGTGCAGCGCTGACCAGCGGAAATAAACGCCGACTGAATAATGGTGTACACCGCTGCGTCGAGGTCTTTCACCTCCTCCACCACCAGCGGGTTATTGCCGCCCATTTCCAGGGCCAGAATCTTGTCCGGGCGCCCGGCGAATTGTTGGTGCAGCAAGTTACCGGTACGACTGGAGCCGGTGAAGAACAGCCCATCGATACCGCCATGGGCCGCCAGCGCCACGCCCGTGTCACGACCACCCTGCACCAGGTTCAGCACGCCAGCTGGCAGGCCGGCTTCAATCCAGCACTGCACCGTCAGCTCGGCGACCTTGGGCGTCAATTCACTCGGCTTGAACACCACCGCGTTCCCGGCCAGCAATGCCGGCACGATATGACCGTTGGGCAGGTGCCCGGGGAAGTTATACGGACCAAACACCGCCACCACGCCGTGGGGCTTGTGGCGCAGCACGGCGGTGGCGTCGGCCAGCGGGCCGCTCTTCTCGCCGGTGCGCTCGCGGTAGCTCTGCACCGAGATGGCCACCTTGTTGACCATGCTGGTGACTTCGGTGGCCGATTCCCACAGCGGCTTGCCGGTTTCTTCACCGATAGTACGGGCCAGTTCGTCGCTGCGGGTTTTCAGTGTGGCGGCGAAGCGCTCAAGCACCGCAATGCGCTCATCCAGCGACAACCGGGCCCAGGCGGGAAATGCCTCACGGGCGGCCTGCACAGCGGCATCCACCTGGGCGGCGGTGGCGGCGTTGGCGCTCCACACCACGGCCTGGGTCACCGGGTTCAGCGATTCCAGGGCTTCACCGGCACCGGCTTGCCAGGCGCCTGCGATGTAATGGCTGCTCATCGGTTCAGCTCCTTGTTTTCCACCGCCAGCGGCACAGCACGCACCTGATCACCGGCTTTCAATTGCAGACGTTTGGCCGTGGCCTGATCCACCACCAGCGTGCCCGCCGCCAAGCGTGCCGGCGCGGCAGTAATGCGGCATTCCTCACGCTTGCGGTTATGCATCAGGAAGGTGGTGGCATCGTCGCCCGGAGTGCCAATGGCCAGCACCAGTGCCTGGCTATCACGCACCGCGCGAATCTTGTTGGTTTCGGCTTCGATGGCTGGGCCGGCGTCGAAAATATCGACGTAGCCCTGGTAGCTGAAACCTTCGGCCTTGAGCATGTTCAAGGCTGGCTCGGTATCGGGGTGCACGCGACCGATGATGTTGCGCGCCTCTTCTGAGAGAAAGCAGGTGTACAGCGGAAACTTGGGCATCAGCTCGGCGATAAACGCCTTGTTGCCCACGCCAGTAAGGTAGTCGGCGCGGGAGAACTCCATTTTGAAGAAGTGCCGGCCCAGGCTTTCCCAGAACGGCGAACGCCCCGCCTCGTCAGACATGCCGCGCATTTCGGCAATGATCTTGTTGCCGAACAACTGCGGGAATTCGGCGATAAACAGAAAACGCGCCTTCGACAACAAGCGGCCATTAAGGCCCGTACGGTGGTCGGCCTTTAAAAATAGCGAGCACAGTTCCGAGTTGCCGGTCAGGTCGTTGGCCAGAAACAGTGTCGGAATTTCGCGGTAAATATCCAGCTCCTGCGAGGCACTTACCGTGAGCCCCACGCGGTAGTTGTACCAAGGCTCACGAAGGCCAACAGCGCCAGCAACGGCGGAAATACCCACCACCTCGCCGTTATCGTCTTCGAGCACAAACAGGTAGTCGGCATCGGCACGGGTGGCTTCGCCGCGAAAGGCCTTTTCGGCCCAACCCACACGGTGGGCCAGGCGCTCTTCATTGGCGGGCAAAGTAGTCAAGCCAGCGCCGGTACTGCGGGCCAGGTTGATCAGGGCAGGCAAGTCGGCACTGCGCACGGGACGAACGATCATGGCTATTCCTCTTAAACCGCAACCAGGCGCACGCTTGCGCCCTCACCGACGCCCAAGGCCTCAGCAACATCAGCACTCAGGTTCACCGGCTTGCCCGGCACCCAATCCAGTTCAACCACCACGGCGCGGAAATCCTGCAACTGGCCGTTGGCAACTAGATAAAGGCGACCCTTGCCCGGCTCGCCGACCCGCGCGGGCACCACTCGGCTCTGCGCAATCGAGCGAATGCCCGAGGTGCGCGCATGCAGGGTCGGGCCGCCGTCGAAGATGTCGATGTAATGGTCGGTTTCAAAACCTTCGCGCATCAGAATATCGAAGGTGATCTGCGCACGCGGGTGCACCTGGCCCATGGCTTCCTGGGCGGCGTCCGGCAGCAGCGGCACATAGATCGGGTAATGGGGCATCAGCTCGGCGAGGAAGGTGCGGCTTTTCAGGCCGCACAAGCGCTCGGCTTCGGCGTAATTGAGGTCGAAGAAGTTGCGGCCCACGGCATCCCAAAACGGCGAATCGCCCTGCTCGTCGCTGTGGCCAACAATTTCCACCACCACCGCATCGGCAAAGCGCTCCGGGTGGCTGGCCACAAACAACAGGCGACCACGGGAATTGAGTTCGGCCCACGGCGAATCCACCAGCGGTTGTTCGACGTAGAAGCTGGTAAGCAGGCTATTGCCCGTCAGGTCGTGACACAGCGACAGCACGTGGATCTTGTTGTGGATCGACAGCGAGCGCGAGGCGTGCACAAAGGTTTCGTTACGGAAGCTGTAGAACGGCTCGGAATACCCGGCCGAAGCCACCACCCCGGAGCAGCCGACCAGGCGGCCGGTGTCGGTGTCTTCCAGCACGAAGAAATAGCTCTCTTCACCGTTAAAGCTTACTTCCGCGGCAAACGAGGCTTCGGACGCAGCGATCTTGTCGCCCAGCCGACCGGCATCGTCCGGCAGCGAAGTAACACCAACCGGGCTGTCCGCAGCCAGACGTTGCACGTCAGCCAAGTCAGCCATTTGCGCAGGGCGCATCACCAGCATGGTGTTACTCCTTAAATTCTCTTTTGAAATGAAAGCAGAACGCTGGGGACACCAACCTCTCCCGCCAGCGCGGGAGAGACCTCAGCGTTCCGTTGTAGCCGTCAGGCTTGGGTAAGCTTGGCCACGGCGCGCTCGAAGCGGTCGAGGCCTTCGTCGATGTCCGCATCCGGAATCACCAGACTTGGGGCGAAACGCACCACGTCGGGACCGGCTTGCAGCACCATCACGCATTCTTTTTCGGCGGCGTTGAGCACGTCGCGCGCTTTGCCTTTCCAGGCATCGCTCAGGGCCGCACCGATCAATAGGCCCAGGCCACGCACTTCGGTGAAGATGCCGTACTTGGCAGCAATCGCTTCAAGTCGTGTTCTGAAGCGCTCGTGTTTGGCTTTTACGCCATTGAGCACTTCAGGGGTGTTGATCACGTCGACCACGGCACCGGCCACGGCACAGGCCAGCGGGTTGCCGCCGTAGGTGGTGCCGTGCACGCCCACCGCCAGGTGCGCGGCGATTTCGGTGGTGGTGAGCATGGCGCCAATTGGGAAACCGCCGCCCAGGCTTTTCGCGCTGGTGAGGATGTCCGGCGTCACACCGTAGTTCATATAGGCAAACAGCTCGCCGCTGCGGCCCATGCCGCTCTGCACTTCGTCGAATACCAGCAGCGCGTTGTGTGCATCACACAGTTCACGCACGCCCTGCAGATACGCCTGGTCAGCCGGCAGAATGCCGCCCTCGCCCTGAATAGGCTCCAGCACCACGGCGCAGGTTTTGTCCGAGATGGCGGCTTTCATGGCGGCCAGGTCGTTGAACGGTACGTGGGTCACGCCCTCGATCTTCGGCCCAAAACCATCGGAATACTTCGGCTGACCGCCCACTGTTACGGTGAACAGGGTGCGACCGTGGAAGCTGTTGGTGGCGGCGATGATTTCGAATTTCTCGGCACCATACACATCGTTGGCATACCGACGGGCCAGCTTGAAGGCGGCCTCGTTGGCCTCGGCGCCGGAGTTGGCGAGGAACACGCGCTCGGCGAAGGTGGCATCCACCAGCTTGTGCGCCAGGCGCAGGGCCGGCTCGTTGGTGAACACGTTGGACACATGCCAGATCTGGTTGGCTTGTTCAGTGAGTGCTTTTACCAGTGCCGGGTGGGCATGGCCCAGGGAATTCACCGCGATGCCGCCAGCAAAGTCGATCAGCTCTCGGCCGCTCTGATCCCAGACTCGGGAACCCTCGCCGCGCACCGGAATAAAGGCTGCCGGGGCGTAGTTGGGAACCATCACCTGATCGAAATCGGCGCGCTGTACCTGCACTTGCTCAACGGACATCGAAGCTCTCCTGACAAGGACCGCCGACCCCACAGGTCGGCGTTGGAATGAATTGTAGGGACTGATTTGGGGAGGGCATTGTCGGCATGCGACAACTTCTTATAGCGCCAACCCGCGAATTTTCGAGGCTTTCATAAACGCGACAGAAGGTGTCGCGAAGGCGCAGTCTAAACGCTGTTGCCAGGATGACCAACGATCAGCTGCGCGCCGCTGCTACAGCGTTAAAAATGCGTTTTGAATGCTCATGGGCGTAGGGCGAATATCGCCGCAGGCGATATCCGCAGCTTCACGATCGGCGAATAGGCGGATATCCGCTTTGCGGATATTCGCCCTACGTCCGCACAGACCCGGCTTAGCCGCGCTCGGAAGGAATGGAGCTCAACTCGAACGGGCTGCTGCTGCGCCGCTGGTTGCGGTCTTCGCGCGGGGTGGCGCCGAAGAAGTTGCGGTAGGCGCTGGAGAAGTGCGGGCCGGAGGAGAAGCCGCAGGACAGGCCGATCTGGATGATCGATTTGCTGGTTTGCATCAGCAACTGGCGGGCTTTGTTCAAACGCAGTTCCAGGTAGTACTGGCTGGGAACGCGGTTGAGGTATTGCTTGAAGATGCGCTCCAACTGACGTCGCGACACACAGACGTGCTGGGCAATTTCGTCGGTGGTCAACGGCTCTTCGATATTGGCTTCCATCAACAGCACGGCCTGAGTCAGCTTCGGGTGGCTGGAGCCCAGGCGGTTTTGCAACGGAATACGCTGGCGCTCACCGCCTTCACGAATGCGCTCCACCACCAGCTCTTCCGATACTGCGCCAGCCAACTCGGCACCATGGTCGCGGGCCAACACCGCCAGCAGCAGATCCAGCACTGCCAGACCACCACAGGCGCTGAGGCGATCACGGTCCCAGTCAAACAGATGGCTGGTGGCGATCACTTTGGGGAAACGTTCGGTGAAGTCGTCCTGCCAGCGCCAGTGCACGGCGGCGCGGTAGCCGTCGAGCAAACCCAACTGTGCCAAGGGATACACACCGGCGGACAAACCGCCAATCACGCAGCCGGCCCGCACCACCTGTTTCAATGCACTGGAGAGCGCCGGGGCCAGATGGCCAGGCGGCTCGTCGGCAAGCAAAAACAGTTTCTGACAGCCCTCCAGCTTGCCCGCCCACGGCTCGCCCGGCAGGCGCCAGGCGCCCTCGGCGGCGGGCTCGGCCTGCAGAAACACCAGTTCATAAGCCACATCCGGGTGCACCCGCTGGGCGACACGCAGGGCTTCTTCGGCCAGCGCCAGGGTCATGGCCTTGGTGTTGGGCCAGAGGAGAAAACCAATTCGGTGGGCAGTCATGGCTGGCAGTTTAGGCTCTGTTTGCATGCATTCACATGCGAGGTGTGCTGCCCGTTAGGCAGTCTTGGGTTCATTCACCGCGCTGAAGCTTACTTCAAGCTGCCGGAAAGAAATTGCTTCAAACGATCGGACTGCGGATTCACCAGCACTTCTTTCGGGCACCCGCGCTCTTCCACAACGCCCTTGTGTAGGAATACCAACTGGTTGGAGACCTCACGGGCAAAGCCCATCTCGTGGGTGACCACCACCATGGTGCGACCTTCCTGGGCAAGGTCCTGCATCACTTTCAGCACTTCGCCGACCAACTCCGGGTCAAGCGCCGACGTCGGTTCGTCGAACAGCATCACTTCCGGCTCCATCGCCAGCGCCCGGGCAATGGCCACGCGTTGCTGTTCGCCGCCGGACATATGCGCCGGGTAGGCGCCCTTGCGATGGGCCACACCCACCTTGTTCAGGTAGTGCTCGGCCTTTTCGATGGCCTCTTTTTTCGGCACGCCCAGTACATGCACCGGCGCTTCGATAATGTTTTCCAGGGCGGTCATATGCGCCCACAGATTGAAGTGCTGGAACACCATCGACAGGCGCGAACGCATACGCTGCAACTGCTTGGGGTCGGCCGCCTTCAATGCGCCTTCCTTGTTCGCCACCAGTTTCAGCTCTTCGCCGTTGAGCAGAATCTTGCCGCCATGGGGCTGTTCCAGCAGGTTGATGCAGCGCAAAAACGTACTTTTGCCCGAACCACTGGAACCGATGATGCTGATCACATCGCCAGCCTTGGCCGCCAGCGACACGCCCTTGAGCACTTCATGGCTGCCGTAGCGTTTATGCAGGTCTTGGACTTCGAGTTTGTACATGGTTCAGGTTCTCGACAGGCAATGGTTCAGCCGCAGCTGGCGTTGCTAAAACGGAAAATTCTCAGGCCTTGCGTGGCGCCAGATAAGCCAGCCAGCGGCGCTCGGCCAGCTTGAACAGGCGCACCAGCACGAAGGTCAGGCACAGGTAAATGGCACCGGCAGTGATATAGGCCTCGAAGGCCAGATAGAACTGCGAGTTGATGGTTTTTGCCGCACCGGTGATGTCCACCAGGGTGACGATGGACGCCAGGCTCGTGGTGTGCAGCATCATGATCACTTCGTTGCTGTACTGCGGCAGCGCCCGGCGCAGGGCCGATGGCAGCAGAATGCGGCGGTACAGCTTGGCGCGCGACATGCCCATGGCCTTGGCTGCTTCAATTTCACCGTGGGGAATCGACTTCAGGCTGCCGGCCAGAATCTCGGCGCTGTAGGCGCTGGTGTTGATGGCAAACGCCAGGCAAGCGCAGAACGTGGCATTGGAAAGGTACGGCCACAGCATGCTTTCACGCACCGCGGCAAACTGCGCCAGCCCGTAATAGATGAGAAACAGCTGCACCAGCATCGGCGTGCCGCGGATCACATAGGTGTACAGCCAGGCTATGGCATTCACCAGCGGCTGCTTCGACACCCGCATCAAGCCCAGCGGAATGGCAGCTGCCAGGCCGAACGTCAGCGAAATCGCCAGCAGCTTCAGGGTAATCAGGATGCCACCCAGGTACAGGTGGATGTTTTCCCAGATAGGCGAGAAATCGAAAATCATAATTCAGCCACCTTCATGCCTACCGAATAGCGTTTTTCCAACGCCCGTAACAGCAGCAGCGACACACTGGTAATCGCCAGATACAACGCTGCCACCACCAGGTAGAAGGTGAACGGCTGATGCGTGGCATCTGCGGCGTTCTTGGCCTTGAACATCATGTCCTGCAGGCTCACCGTGGACACCAGCGCAGTGGCCTTGACCAGCACCAGCCAGTTATTGGTGAAACCAGGGATGGCAAAACGGATCATCTGCGGCACCAGCACGCGAAAGAACACTTGCATGCCACTCATACCGTAGGCCGCACCCGCTTCGCTCTGCCCTTTGGGGATTGCCATAAAGGCACCGCGGAAAGTTTCCGACAGGTACGCCCCAAAGATAAAACCCATGGTAAATACGCCAGTGGCGAACGGGTCGAGGTCGATGTAGTCCTCAAAACCCAGCAGCGGCGCCACCCGGTTCACCACGTCCTGACCACCGTAGAAAATCAGCAGAATCAACACCAGGTCGGGAATGCCACGAATCACTGTGGCGTAGGTTTCGCCCAACAGCGCCAGCCACTTGATCGGCGACAAACGAAACGCCGCGCCGATCAGGCCGAGCACAATCGCCAGTGCCATCGAGGTCAGCGCCAGGGAAATGGTCAGCCATGCGCCATCAAGAATGGTCGAGCCGTAGCCGTTGAGCATAAGAAAAGCCCGCTAGGTGAGAAGTGCTGTGCCGCTCCAACGGAAATCGGCGACCCAAATAAAAAGTGGCACATCCCCGGAGTTATCGAGCCTGTGCCACTTTCAGTGAGTGCTAGTTACTTGCCGTAAACGTCGAAGGCGAAGTACTTGTCTTGCACTTGTTTGTATTTGCCGTTGGCGCGGATGGCCAGGATGGCAGCGCTGATCTTGTCGGCCAGGGCCTTGTCACCCTTGCGCACAGCAATACCCTGGCCTTCGCCGAAGTATTTTTCTTCGGTGAAGTCGGGGCCGGCGAAGGCAAAACCTTTGCCCGCGTCGGTTTTCAGGAAACCGTCATCGATGTTCACCGAATCCGCCAGGGTGGCGTCCAGACGGCCCGAGGTCAGGTCCAGGAACACTTCGTTCTGCGAGCTGTAACGCACGATTTCGGCGCCGGCCGGAGCGAAGACTTCGGTGGCATAACGGTCGTAAACGGACGAACGCTGCACGCCGATTTTCTTGCCTTTGAGATCGCTCAGCGGGTCGTTGATAACGGTACCGGCCTTCATCGCCAGCTTGGCTGGGGTGGAGTAGTACTTGCCGGTGAAATCCACGGACTTCTTGCGGTCGTCAGTGATGGACATGGACGACAGAATGGCGTCGAACTTGCGCACCTTGAGAGCCGGAATCAGGCCGTCGAACTCTTGTTCGATCCACTTGCACTGCACTTTCATCTCTTCGCACAGGGCCATGCCGATGTCGTAGTCAAAGCCGGTGATCTTGTCGTCGGGCGTTTTGAAGGCGAAGGGCGGGTAAGCCGCTTCGATACCGATACGCAGGGGCTTGGCATCATCGGCCATGGCAAGTGGCGACAGCAGGGACACCGCCAGGGCGCCGAGAAGGGCGAGCTTCTTCATCGTGGACTCCTTCGAATAGGTCGAGCGCTGGATGGCAGGCTGACCGTGAAATTATAGGAAGAGTCGCCATCTTTGCCGGGGGGATAACCCGAAAGGACGAAGCTCATCGGCCGACGCGCGAGTGGCGGCGTCTGGGTGGCGGCATTCTAACGACACCCCCAAAGCCGATATTTCTTCAATGCGACAACTAATTACAAAAGGGCTTGGCGCGGGATTCAGACTATTGACAGGCGCCACCAAAACAGGCAGCGCGCAGAGGATGGGTAAACGAGAAACTACAGCAAGTTTTGGGCCTGTTTTTTAGTAAGCCTTGCCAGAACTGGGTTGTTACCCAAAATGGATTTTTAGCCGGGTGGAAAAACGCCCCTCAAACGTGCGTACTGTTTCCGATTGCCCCGTTGCAGATCGAGGGTGCTACCGCCGCCATCAAAGGCGGATAAATCTCCGTAGGGTGTGCTTTGCGCACCACGCGTTCTCCGCGTGGCCACCATGGTGCGCATAGCACACCCTACGAAAAGCAAAAAAAACGCCCGCATGATTGCGGGCGCTTTTTTGGTGGGGCGGCTAAGCGTCAAGCCACCGCTTGCTGCATCGCCTTGTGCTCATCGATCAGATGCTGCACCACACCTGGGTCCGCCAGGGTGGAAATATCCCCCAGGCTGTCGTACTCGGCCGTGGCGATCTTGCGCAGGATGCGGCGCATGATCTTGCCCGAGCGGGTCTTGGGCAGGCCCGGCGCCCACTGGATGACGTCCGGCGCGGCAATCGGGCCGATCTCTTTGCGCACCCAGGCCTTGAGCTCCTGGCGCAGCGCTTCGTTCGGCTCTTCGCCGCCGTTGAGCGTCACGTACACATAGATGCCCTGCCCTTTGATGTCGTGCGGCATGCCGACCACCGCAGCTTCCGCCACTTTCGGGTGGGCCACCATGGCGCTTTCGATTTCGGCGGTGCCCATGCGATGGCCGGATACGTTGAGCACGTCGTCGACGCGGCCGGTAATCCAGTAGTAACCGTCTTCATCGCGACGGGCGCCGTCACCGGTGAAGTACATGCCACGGAAGGTTTTGAAGTAGGTGTCCACAAAGCGGTCGTGGTCGCCGTACAGGGTACGGGCCTGACCTGGCCAGGAATCCAGAATCACCAGGTTGCCTTCGGCGGCGCCTTCGATCAGGTTGCCGAGGTTATCCACCAGCGCCGGCACCACGCCGAAGAACGGACGGGTAGCCGAACCAGGTTTGAGGGCCGTAGCACCTGGCAACGGGCTGATCAGTACGCCGCCGGTTTCGGTTTGCCACCAGGTATCAACGATCGGGCAGCGCGATTGGCCCACGGTTTCGTAGTACCAGTTCCAGGCTTCCGGATTGATCGGCTCACCCACCGAACCGAGCAAGCGCAGGCTGGAGCCGTCGGCGCCTTCGATGGCGGCCTTGCCCTGGGCCATCATGGCGCGAATGGCGGTTGGTGCGGTGTAGAGAATATTGACCTTGTGCTTGTCGATGATTTTCGACACCCGGGTAATGTCCGGGTAGTTCGGAATGCCTTCGAACAGCAAAGTGGTCGCGCCGTTGGCCAACGGGCCGTAAACGATGTAGCTGTGGCCGGTCACCCAGCCCACGTCGGCGGTGCACCAGTAGACTTCGCCAGGCTTGTAGTCGAACACCCGCTCATGGGTGAGCGCGGCATACAGCAGATAGCCGGCGCTGGTGTGCTGCACACCCTTGGGTTTGCCGGTGGAGCCGGAGGTGTAGAGGATAAACAGCGCTTCTTCGGCGCCCATTTCTTTCGGCGCGCAGACGGTGCCGGCCACCTTCATCAGGTCTTCGTACCAGATGTCGCGATGCTGGTTCCATTTGATCGGCGAGCCGGTGCGCTTGCACACGATCACCTTCTGAATGGAGCTGGTTTCCGGGTTGGTGAGGGCGTCGTCGACGTTGGCCTTGAGCGGGGTTTTCTTGCCGCCGCGCACGCCTTCATCGGCGGTGATCACCACCTTGGACCGGCAATCGATGATGCGTCCGGCCAGGGCTTCGGGCGAGAAGCCGCCGAACACCACCGAGTGAATAGCACCGATACGGGCACAGGCCAGCATGGCCACCACCGCCTCGGGAATCATCGGCATATAGATCGTCACCACATCGCCACGGTGCACATCCTGGCCGCGCAGCGCGTTGGCGAACTTGCAGACTTCTTCGTGCAGTTGGCGGTAGGTAATTTCGCGGTGGTCGGCCGGGTCGTCGCCTTCCCAGATGATTGCCAGTTGGTCGCCGCGCTCGGCCAGGTGACGGTCCAGGCAGTTGGCCGAGACGTTCAGGGTGCCGTCGGCGAACCATTTGATATCCACATGGTGATCGTCGAACGAGGTCTGTTTCACTGCTGTGAAGGGCTTGATCCAGTCCAGGCGTTTGGCCTGCTCACGCCAGAAACCGTCGGGGTTGACCACTGACTGTTGGTACATGGACTTGTACGTCGCCTCATCGGTCAGGGTATTGGCCGCAACCTCGGGACGAACGGGATACAGTGACGCAGCACTCATCGGGGATACCTCGGTGAATAGTTGTTTTTGTATGGTGCCTTTTGTAGCCCTCCCCTCCCCGCCGGGCCATTCGACCATGGTCTTACCGGCTTAGGACCATGGTCGCAGATGGGTTTTGGAAAAATCCCAGGCAAAAAAAAGGCGACCATCGGGCCGCCCAGTCGAATCATTCCGGGGGAGGAACGTTCGCAATACCTTGCCTGTGATCACGCAGAACGCAGGACGTGAGTATTGAACACCTGCCCAGGGAGGTCGGCCATTGCACCTAAGTCGTATGCCAGGTCAAGACAGCAATAGTCGTCGGCCTGAAAACCAGTACGTCGGTAGATTCTCGATCCCAGTCTGCGCTGGGATGACGGATGTTTTAGCTGATACCACCGTCGTCCCAGCGCAGGCTGGGACCCAAAATAATGGGGTGGACTCCGGGCGGGACCCAACCCAAATTGCGCGACGATGGCCTCGACTAATGCATCCGTTTACGCCTTCCCCACCCCATACTGCCGAAGTTTGTTGGCAATGGTGGTATGCGAAACCCCCAACCGTTTCCCCAACTGCCGGCTACTGGGATGTTCCTGATACAGGCGTTCCAGCACGGCCTGCTCAAAGCGCCCGAGAATCGCGTCCAGCCCGCCCTCCAGGGAAAAATCCCCCAACGGCTGCGGCGCACCGTAATCCGGCAAACGGATATGTTCGGCCTTTACCAGCGCCCCATCGCACAACGACACGGCCTGAAACAACACGTTCTCCAACTGCCGCACATTGCCCGGCCAATGGTAGTGGCTCAGCCGCTCGAACGCCGGGGCTGCCAGCGCGGGCAATGGGCAACCAATCTGCCGGCTGGCCTGGTCCAGAAAATGTTCAGCCAACGGCATCAATCCATCCAGGCATTCGCGCAGCGGCGGAATATGCAGGCTCAGCACATTCAGGCGGTGATACAGGTCCTGGCGAAATTCACCCTTGGCGCACAGCTCCGACAGGTCAACCTGCGTGGCGCAAATCACCCGCACATCCAGGTACACCTCTTCATCACTGCCCACCCGGCGAAAGCAGCCGTCTTGCAGAAAGCGCAACAGCTTGGCCTGCAAACGCGGGCTCATTTCGCCGACGCCGTCGAGAAACAGCGTGCCGCCCGCCGTCAGCTCCAGCAGCCCCAACTTGCCTTCCGGCCGTGCCCCTTCAAAGGCCCCCGGGCCATAGCCGAACAGCTCGGTTTCGGCCATGGACTCCGGCAGCCCGGCACAGTTGAGGGCCATAAACGGCGACTGCCCACGCGGGCTGGCCAGGTGGCAGGCGCGGGCCAGCAACTCCTTGCCGGTGCCGGTTTCGCCCTCGATCAATAGCGGCGCATCCAACGGCGCCATCCGCCGCGCCTCGCGCACCACGGCCGCCAATACCCGTGAGCTCTGAAAAATGCTGTCGAAGCCGCGCAGCTCCTGTTTGCGCACATGGTAAATACGCTCGCCCACACGGTCCGCGCGGTGCAGGGTCAGTACCGCGCCGGCCATCGCATCGCTTTCTTCATGCTCGGTTTGCAGCGGGGCGATGTCAGCGAGAAACACATCGCCTTTGATCTTTACCCGCAGCCCGTTGATGCGTGATTTATTGGCGCGCACCAGCTCCGGCAAATCGAAGTCTTCGGCATAGCGCGCCAGCGGCAGGCCGGGCACCTCATCTACACGCACCCCCAACAACTGCGCCGCCGCGCGGTTGGCGGCGACGATGGAGCCGGCCATGTCGATGGACAACACCGGAAACTCCAATGCCCCCAGCAACGCGTTTAATTCCAGGTGCCGGCGCTCGCTGGGCATCAACCCCACGCGCTTGACGCCGAACACCCCGGCAATGGCTTCAAACTGCGGCCGCAACGATTGAAACTGCAGGTTGATCAGGTTTGGGCAATGCAGGTAGATGGCGTTGCCGTGCTCGCCGCCCACTTCACCACGGGCCACGTTAATGCCGTACTCGACGAGCAGGTTGAGGATGTCGCGCAGAATGCCGATCCGGTTCTGGCAATGCACTTTGATACGCATGACAGGCTCGCTTTTTTGTTGTTGTAGTCGCCGCCTGGGAAATATCTGACGATGCGGCGCAATTTTCGTAAAGGATAGTTTACGGTTTACTGCACCAGCAACACCGCCCGCTGCCCTTCGCGCCCAGCCGTCAGTATTTCGTTACGCAATGAGCGATTGCTTGGCCTTGGGCGCGCCTCTGGCAGGGCAGAAATCCTGCACGCCAGCGGTTATTGCTAGTCGTACATAACAACAACTCAAGAGAGGCGGCGATGAAGCAGTCGCACTACGTGGCGCGTGAACCGGATGGCAGCGGGTTTATCGATTACCCCGAGGCTGAGCATGCGGTGTGGCACACCCTGATCACCCGCCAGTTGAAGGTGATTGAATGCCGCGCCTGCGAGGAATATTTAAGCGGCATCGAGCAACTGGCCCTGCCGCTGGAACACATTCCCCAACTCGCCGATATCAACCGTGTATTGCAAGCCAGCACGGGGTGGCAGGTGGCGCGGGTGCCGGCGCTGATTCCGTTCCAAACCTTCTTCGAGCTGCTGGCCAGCAAGCGCTTTCCCGTCGCCACCTTTATTCGCACCCCGCAAGAACTCGACTACCTGCAAGAGCCGGATATCTTTCACGAGGTGTTTGGCCACTGCCCGCTGCTGACCAACCCCTGGTTCGCCGAATTCACCCACACTTACGGCAAGCTTGGCCTCGCTGCCAGCAAAGAGCAGCGCGTGTTTCTCGCCAGGCTGTACTGGATGACCATCGAATTCGGCCTGGTGGACACCCCGCAAGGCCGCAAGATTTACGGTGGCGGCATTCTTTCCTCGCCCAAGGAAACCCTCTACAGCTTGTCGCAAACGCCGGAACACCAGCCCTTCAACCCGGTGGAAGCCATGCGTACGCCGTACCGGATCGACATTCTGCAACCGCTGTACTTTGTGCTGCCCGACCTCAAGCGCCTGTTCGATCTCGCCCAGCAAGATGTGATGGCGATGGTTGCCCAGGCTGCGCAACTGGGTTTGCATGCGCCTAAATTCCCGCCCAAAGCGGCTTAATTTTTAAACCAGGAAGCCCCGATGACAGCCCTGAACCAAGCCCACTGCGAAGCCTGCAAAGCCGATGCACCGAAAGTGTCGGAAGAAGAACTGGCGGTCCTGCTCAAAGAGATTTCAGACTGGAATATCGAAGTGCGCGACGGCGTGCTGCAACTGGAGAAGGTCTACACCTTCAAAAACTTCAAACAGGCCCTGGCGTTCACCAACGCCGTGGGCGAAATCGCCGAAGCCCAAGGGCATCACCCCGGCATGTTGACCGAATGGGGCAAGGTAACGGTGACCTGGTGGAGCCATTCGATCAAAGGGCTGCACCGTAATGACTTCATCATGGCGGCGCGCACGGACCAGGTGCGTAACGCCTGACGGCGTTTGATCTCGGAGGGTGTGCTCCGCGCACCGTAGCGATTCTCCCGCTATCGCTTGGTGCGCATAGCACCCCCTACAAAAGCGCTTAGAAATCGACCTTGCCGCGTCCGGCCTTTATCGCCCCGCGCTGGCTTTTGCCTTCCAACCGCCGCTTCTTCGAGCCCAAGGTCGGCTTGGTCGGCCGGCGTTTCTTTTCCACTTTGCTGGCGGCCAGAATCAGTTCTTTCAGACGCTCAAGGGCATCGGCACGGTTCTGTTCCTGGGTGCGGTATTGCTGGGCCTTGATCACCACCACGCCATCGCTGGTAATCCGACTGTCGCGCCATTCCAGAAGCCGCTCTTTGTAGAACGGCGGCAAGGACGAAGCATTGATATCGAAGCGCAGGTGCACGGCGCTGGAGACTTTATTGACGTTCTGCCCACCCGCACCCTGAGCGCGGATGGCGCTCAGCTCGATATCGGCATCGGGCAGGTGGACGTTGTTGGAGATCACCAGCATGAAAGCACCCAGTCGTTGAAAAGGCGTTAGCGGGCCCGGGCCACTTTCACCCGGTAGCACGCCCACATAATCACCAGCCACACCGGAATCGCGTACACCGCCACGTTAATGCCTGGAATCAGCAGAATCACGCCAAGGATAAACAGCACAAACGCCAGGCACAGGTAGTTGCCGTAAGGGAAAATGAGAGCGCGGAAGGCAGTACGCACACCGCGCTGCTCCATGCGCTGGCGAAATTTCAGGTGTGAGCAACTGATCATGGCCCAGTTGATCATCAGCGCCGCCACCGACAGCGACATCAGCAGCTCCAAGGCATTTTTCGGCACCAGGTAGTTCACCACCACGGCCAGAAAGGTTAGCAACGCGGTGAGCAGCAACGCGTTCACCGGCACGCCGCGTTTATCCACCTTGGCAAACGCCTTGGGCGCATCGCCCTGCTCGGCCAGGCCCAGCAACATGCGGCCGTTGCAGTAGGTACCGCCGTTGTAAACCGACACGGCCGCCGTCAGCACCACAAAGTTGAGCAGGTGCGCAGCGGTGTTGCTGCCCAGCAAGGAAAACACCTGCACGAACGGACTGCCGCTGTAGGGGTCGCCGGCACTGTTGATATGCTCGAGCAGCACGTTCCAGGGCGTTAGCGAGAGCAACACCACCAGCGCGCCAACGTAGAAAATCAGGATGCGGTAGATCACCTGATTGATGGCTTTGGGGATCACGGTTTTCGGTTGGTCGGTCTCGGCGGCGGTGAAGCCGAGCATTTCCAGGCCGCCAAACGAAAACATGATAAAGGCCATGGCCATGACCAGACCGCTGATGCCGTTGGGGAAGAAACCGCCGTGCGCCCACAGGTTGGTGACCGTGGCCTGCTCGCCGCCAGCGCCGCTGAACAGCAGGTAGCAGCCGAGCACGATCATGCCGACGATGGCCACCACCTTGATCATGGCGAACCAGAATTCGGTCTCGCCAAACAGCTTTACGTTGGCCAGGTTCACGGCATTAACCAACACAAAAAACACCGCCGCCGACACCCAGGTCGGAATCTCCGGCCACCAGTAGTGAATGTATTTACCCACCGCCGTGAGCTCGGACATGCCCACCAGAATGTACAGAACCCAGCAGTTCCAGCCCGACAAAAAGCCGGCAAAGCCGCCCCAGTACGTGTGCGCAAAATGGCTAAAGGAGCCGGCCACCGGCTCTTCGACGATCATTTCACCGAGTTGACGCATGATCAGAAAGGCAATAAAGCCGCAAATGGCGTAGCCCAGAATCATCGACGGCCCGGCGCTTTTCAGCACCCCGGCCGAGCCGAGAAACAGGCCTGTACCGATGGCTCCGCCCAGGGCAATCAATTGGATATGGCGATTTTTCAGGCCGCGTTTGAGTTGGCCTGAGGCAAGACTGTCGTGCATGGAACGTCACCTGTAAGGCGTTTAGCTGTGACGGAATCGGACCCGCCGCACGTGTGGCGCAGCGGAATTACGCAAGGCAGGTGTAGCCAGCAAACGGCCTTGATGCGCTCGGGCGCGCTGGCGATATGGCCGCTGGCAGTGCTCGAACACAGCGAGAACGCGTGGGTACGTAAGGAGGTCACAGCTAAAACGGCGGGCATTGTACACCTGCGCCGCCCGGCAGGCTTCCCGTTAACCGGGTCGCTCGCCACGGGCAGTGCGACGATTGCCGTCGCCCTGCCCCGGCGCGTTGTCAGTCTGCGCTGATCACGCCACGACGAACCTGGTCTTCTTCAATCGACTCGAATAGCGCTTTGAAATTGCCCTCGCCAAAGCCCTGGTTGCCCTTGCGCTGGATGATTTCAAAGAAGATAGGACCGATCACCGTGTTAGTGAAAATCTGCAACAGAATGCCGTCGTCGTCCGGCGCCCCGTCGATCAGCAGGTTAAGTTCCTGCAACACGGCGGTGGGTTCGCTATGGCCGGCCACGCGCGTGTCGACCTTGGCGTAATAGGTGTCGGGCGTGGTCATGAAGTCCACCCCATTGGCGCGCAACTGGCGCACGGTGGAATAGATGTCGGCGCTGGCCAGGGCGATGTGTTGAATGCCTTCGCCGTGATACTCGCGGATAAATTCCTCGATCTGCGATTTGTCGTCGGCCGACTCATTGATGGGAATACGGATCTTGCCGCACGGCGCGGTCATGGCGCGCGACAGCAGGCCGGTGAGTTTGCCCTCGATATCGAAATAGCGAATCTCGCGGAAGTTGGCGATGCGCTCGTAAAAGCCCGACCACACATCCATCTGCCCACGGTTGACGTTGTGGGTCAGGTGGTCAATTTCAGTCAGGCCGACGGCATTGTCCTGCGGGGTGCGGCCGTCGATGTATTCGAAGTCGACGTCGTAGATGGTCTTGTCGCCGTAGCGGTCCACCAAATACAGCAGCGAGCCGCCGATGCCTTCCACACACGGAATATTCAGCTCGCCAAAGTTGGCGTGGCTACCCACCAGTTTCGCGCCCTGCGCCTCTACATAGGCGGCGGCTTGCGCGGCGTTCTGCACCCGGAAGGCCATGGCGCAGGCGCTGGGGCCATGTTTTAGACCGAACTCGCGAACATGGCCGGTGGGGCTGCCGTTGAGCACAAAGTTGATGTCGTTCTGCTGGAACAGAAACACTTCCTTGGACCGGTGCTTGGCGGTTTCGGTAAAGCCCATGGCGGTGAACAGTTCACGCAGCTGCTCAATGCCTTCGGGGGTTGGCGCGGTGTATTCGACGAACTCGAAGCCGTCGGTTCCAATCGGGTTGTGGGTTTCGATGGGGCTGGTGTTGAGAGCGTGTGCGGCGTTCATGGCGCCTCCCGGGTTTGTTGTTATGGGGGTTGGGGTCATAACAACCGGTGTGGGTAGGGGGAGCAAGGTGGGGAATCCGCTTGTGAAACGAGGGTGAGAGGTGGGTTGGCAATTAATCGTTACGGGGGTTTTGCTGCGGTCATTCCCGGCTACGCAGAACGTCTGCCCTCACCCCCAGCCCCTCTCCCGCAAGCGGGCGAGGGGAGCCTAAGCGCGTGCGGTCCACCCCCCTCTCCCCTCGTGGGAGAGGGTTGGGGTGAGGGGGTTGGTGCAGCCTGCGCGAATTAGCGGCCTGCGTAACGAAAACCTGCCACCCCGGCCCGATTCCTTGCCACCTACTCCGGCCCCGTAGCAGCGAGCTGGCTCCTACAAAAACACTGCCGGCACCGGCTCCCCATACGCGCTAAACCGCACTTCGTGACCAAACGGCAACGGCCTGGCAATCGCATACCCCTGGGCGTAATCCACTCCCACTTCGGCCAAGGCCTGCATGATTTCCGGGGTTTCCACAAACTCGGCGATGGTGAGCTTGCCCATCACATGGCCAATCTGATTGATGGATTCCACCATCGCCCGGTCAATCGGGTCTTCGAGCATGTCTTTGACGAAACTGCCGTCAATCTTCAGGTAATCCACCGGCAGGTGCTTGAGGTAGCCGAATGACGACATGCCCGCGCCAAAGTCATCGAGCGAAAAGCGGCAGCCCAGGCTCTTGAGCTCACCAATAAAGTGCATGGCGCTGCCCAGGTTGGCGATCGCGCTGGTTTCGGTAATTTCAAAACACACCTGCTGTGGCGGGATATTAAAACGGGCGAACTGCTCGCGCAGAAAACCCAGAAACGCCTGGTCGCCAAAGGTCGGGCCCGACAAGTTGATGGCGCAGGTGGCAATCGGGTCGCTGTCAGCGGCGGCCTGGCGCTGGGCCAATACGCTGAAGGCATGGCTGACCACCCAGCGGTCAATCAGCGGCATCAGGCCGTAACGTTCGGCAGCGGGAATAAAGCGAATGGGCGGCACCAGTTGGCCGTCTTCGTCGCGCAGGCGCAGCAGCAGTTCCAGGTGTGCGCCCTGCCCGTGCGCAGCGGCTACCGGGGCGATCTGCTGGTAGTAGAGGCAGAAACGTCCTCTTCCAGGGCGGCGTGTATCCGTTGCACCCAGGCCATTTCACCGAAGCGGTTGGACATTTCCGAGTCGTCGCTCTGGTACACCTGCACACGGTTGCGGCCTTTTTCCTTGGCCATGTAGCAGGCCATATCGGCCGAGCGCAGGGCCTCGGCCAGGCTCGTGCGCGACTGCGCCAGGCTCACCAGCCCGATGCTTACGCCAATGTTGAAATTGCGCCCATCCCAAGCGAAATGCAGCTCTTGCACCGTCAGGCGCAGCAACTCGGCAATGCGCGCAGCGGGGGCCGCCGGGCAGTTTTCCAGCAGGATGCCAAATTCGTCTCCGCCCAGGCGCGCCAGGGTATCGCCGTCGCGCAGGTGCTCTTGCAGCAAAACGCAAATCTGCCGTAGCAACTGATCGCCCGCCGCATGCCCGCACGTGTCATTCACCACCTTGAATTGGTCGAGGTCCAGAAACATCAAGGCGTGTTGGCCGGGATGGGTGTCCAGCCGGGCCAGCGCACTTTCCAGGCGCTGCTCGAACTCGCGGCGGTTGACCAGGCCGGTCAAGGCATCATGGGAGGCCTGCCACGACAAGGTGTCGATGTACTGGCGCTCGCGGGTCATGTCGTGCAACACCAGCACCGCGCCGGCCACTCGCCCGGCAATGCGAATCGGCGCGCCCACCAGGGCCACGGCCACCTTGCTGCCGTCCAGGCGCACCACCTGCTGGGCGTGGGCACTGCCACCGATTTCGCCGGCCAGAATGCGCTCCACCAACGACGCGTCGGGCAATTGGCTGTCGCTGTCTTGCAGGTGAAACAACGCGGCGAGCGAGCGCCCGCGGGCGTGGTCGAAGCGGCACAGAATCAGGTCCTCGGCGGCCGGGTTGAGGTATTCCACGCGGCCCTGGCTGTCGGTACGAATCACGGCATCGCCAATCGAGGCCAGCGTGGTCTGCGCGCGTTCTTTCTCCGCCCGCAGCGCGAGGTCAAACGCTTCGCGCTGCTGCACCAGCTTTAACGTACGTAAGGTAGCCAGCCCGATCAGCACTACCGCCGCCAGCACATTGGCACCGAGCAGCAGACGCTGGATAAAACGCGAGCCCTCGCCCAGGGTGTCGGAGAAGGCTTTTTCCACCGGGGTGACCTGCACATTGATGGTGTAAATCTGCTGCTTCCACGCCTCCAGTTCTGCCGCCGTGGCCTTGCCGCTGCCAATGCGCTGGTGCATCTGGTTGGCCAGGTCTTCGAGCGCCAGCACAAACTGGTCGCCCACCTGCCAATGGCCGATGGCGCGTTTGAGGTAACTGAATTCGCCGAAATCGCGGTACAGCCAGATCAGCCCGGGAATGTCCTGCGGGTGCGTGCCGCCGCGTAAAAAACCTTCATAGGCGGCGCGGTAATCGGGGTTGGGTAGGTCCATGGCCAGGCGTGCGGCATGGTCGCCCAGGGGAATGGCGATGGCATTCTGGTAAGCGCGGTAATCGGCTTCATCCAGGGTGTCGGCGTATAGATGCAGGTAGGAGATGGCGTCCTTCTGGCCCTTGGACCACAGGCTTTCACCCGTCACATAGGCACGCACCGAAGACAGCACTTCCAGGCTGATGCCCGCCAGCAGCGCCTGCAGCACGACAATGGCGATAAAAGGCCACACCAACACGAACAGGCGACGTTTGTCCCGCATTCGAAGTGCCCCGCACAATCCTTATGAAGCGAAAGCGCTTCAAGCGCTCGCGTGTCCCCCAACCGCCCGCATAGGCGAGGCAGTTTTTGCAGCATAGAAGCAAACCGGGAAAGTTGCGCAAGGCGCGTGGTCAGCGGCGTACCGGCGGTTTCTTGCGCAGCGGCGTGAGCAGTTCACCGAGCCCGTTGTGGTCGATCTCCTGCATCAGTTGCAGCAGCTGACCGATCTCGCCCTTGGGAAAACCTTCGCGGGCAAACCAATTGAGGTAAGGCCCTGGCAAATCCGCAATCAGCCGGCCCTTGTACTTGCCATAGGGCATCTCGCGGGTGACTAGCAGCAGAAGGTCTTCGGGTTTCATGGCAGGCCTTGGGGCAATTGCTTGGCAAGGCCGTAGGGTAAGAGATCAGGGTCAAAAACTCGAGGCTGAAGCCTCTCCTGCACGGATGGAGGTATCTGTAGGAGAGGCTTTAGCCTCGATTCCTGGAAAAGGTAATGTATCCGCGCAAAAAAAACGGGAGCCCAAACGGGCTCCCGCACTTAAATCAGTGACTAAGGTCTGGTGCCACACACCTCGAAGCGGCGCCACCAAACTACAACCTCACCTGCGTTCCGAAGAAACGCGGCGGCAGTCTGGCAAATATGGCCGACACAATCCGTGTCGCTTTGTTGCCGTTATGAAAAGAAATGTAAACGCCAACACCCGCTGGCCCCCCGTGCGCCGACGCGGCAGAATGCCGCCATGCTAACTTATCCTCTCCCCGCCTGCTGCACCCCGCTCTCCGATCACTGGCCTTTGCCGCAGCCGCTGGCCAATACCCGCTTTATCAGCACTGAGTTCAACCCGGCCCAGCTGGCGCCTGATGACTTTCAACGCAGCCAGATTGCGCCCGCCCATGGCGTGGCCAAGCGCCAGGCCGAGTTTCTCGCCGGCCGCGTGTGTGCGCGCGAAGCACTGAGGCGGTTGAACGGCGGCGATGTAGTGCCCGCCGTCGGCGCCGACCGTGCGCCGCAATGGCCAGCCGGTATCAGCGGCTCCATTACCCACGGCAAAAACTGGGCGGCGGCGATTGTGGCCAACAGCGGCGACTGGCGCGG
Organism: Pseudomonas turukhanskensis; assembly: GCF_027922365.1. Lineage (GTDB taxonomy): Bacteria > Pseudomonadota > Gammaproteobacteria > Pseudomonadales > Pseudomonadaceae > Aquipseudomonas > Aquipseudomonas turukhanskensis. The sequence goes on along the minus strand of NZ_BSFN01000006.1, from coordinate 58,664 downwards.
CCTGGGGCTGGACGTGGAAAACCTGCTGAGCACCGACCGCGCCAAGCGCCTGCAAGGGGAAATTCTCACTCCCGTGGAGCTGCGCCGCGCCAGCCTGCTGGACCTGGAGCAACTGGCGCTGCTGGTGACGCTGACGTTTTCGCTGAAGGAAAGCCTGTTCAAAGCGCTGTACCCGCTGACGCTCAAGCGCTTCTATTTCGAGCATGCCGAAGTGTTGGAGTGGAGCACGGACGGCACGGCGCGGCTGCGGTTGTTGACCGACTTGTCGGCTGAGTGGAAAAGCGGCAGTGAACTTGAGGGGCAGTTCGGACAATTTGATGGGCGTTTGCTAAGCCTGATCGCCGTCGCGTAGGGCGAATATCGCAAAGCGATATCCGCCTATGCACGATTGCCCGCGCGAGGGCGGATACCCGCAAGCGGGCATGGGCCCTACAACCCTTCCGGCATCGGTGGAACACCGGCGCCGATGATCAGGCTGTACGCCATCCACGTCGCTACGCCGATATACAGCAACCGTGGCAACCAGGTGAGCAAGGTATCTTGCTGGTTGGCCAGGGTCTGGCTCTCGCGGGTCGCGTAGGCCAATAGCGTTTGCGCCAACGTGCCGCTCGCCTCGCCTGTGTGCACCAGGTTCATCAGCTGTGGCCGGCCTAGAAAGCCCATCGGCGCCATGGCTTGGGACAGGGCCTCGCCCGCCAGCACCCGCTGCTGCATGGCGCTGAACTCACGGCGCAACGCGTGGTTACTCACGCTCGCCGCTGCCTTGGGCAACGCTTCGAACATCGGCATGCCCGCCTCCAGCATCAAGCCTAGGCTTTCGAAATAGTCCCGCGTATTGCGCCGCGAATAGGCACTGCCCAACAGCGGCACCTGCAGCATCCAGGCGTCCGCGGCGGTTGCGTTCAGCGGCGCCGGCTTTTCCAGGCGTCTCAGCAGCGTCTTGCCCAGCCACCCCGCCATCATCAGCCCCAGCAGCGGATACGCCACGCCCCAGCAATACTCGGCAACGCTCAGCGTACCCGCCACCAGTTCCGGCAACGGTTGCACCAGCAGGCCGAGCAGCAACACGCCAAGCGGCATCAGCAACCGCGAGCGCAGGGTTTTGATTTGTTGGGCGCGCACGCTGTAGCTGTCGGCCAGGCGCTGGTACACCCGCGCCGGGCTGCCGGCCGATTGCGCGGCACGCACCAGCGCGACCTCCAACGGGGAAAACAAAGCAGACGCCAGCCCTGCGCTGGCCACGTCGGTGCCTTGGTTCAGCAGGCGCGCGGCCACTTCGATGCGCTTTTGCGTCGGCGGGCTTATTTGCAGGGTTTTAAAGGCGGACGCCACCGGCATTCCCGCGTTTTCCAGAGCGGCCAGTTGGCTGAATAGCAGAGCGCGTTCAGCGTAAGGCAGGGGTTTGTGGCGAGTGGAGGCCATCGAGAGTTCCGGGAGTGCGCTTAAGTGGGAGTGCGCTGTACGCACCTTATGGAAATACCAGCAATCGCGGGGCCTTAGAGCGAATATCGAAATGCGATAAGCGCCGCTGCTCGATTGCCCGCGTAACGGCCGATACCCGCAAGCGGGTATTCGCCCTACTGTTTACGCGGCCACACCAGGCTAAAGCACGCACCACCCAACGCTTCACTGCGGCTGATCTGCGCCCGCCCGCCGTGCCAGTAAATAATGCGCCGCACAATCGACAAGCCCAGCCCGTGCCCGCCCGAGGCGCGGGTGCGGCTGTCGTCCAGGCGTAGAAACGGGGTAAACAGCCGCTCCCACTCGGCCTCGGGAATACCGGGGCCATCGTCTTCCACGTCCAGCCGGCAACGCTTCAAGCCCACCTGATAACTCAAGCGCACCCGCGACTCGGCGTGGCGCATGGCGTTGCTCACCAGGTTCTGCAGGGCGCGGTGCAGGTAGCGCCATTCGGCTTCCACCAGCGCGCCGCTGCCGTCCACGGCGGGAATACTCGGCCCCCGCTCCACACGCACGCCAGGGCGCAGCGGGGCCAGCTCGTCGATCACCTGGTCGAGCAAGGCGTCGAGGTCGATGGGCTGGAAATTCAGCGCCGGCGCGCCTTGCTCCAGGCGGGCGTAGGTGAGCATTTCGTCCACCAGCTTATCCAGGTCCTGGATATCGCCGTCCATGCCGTCCATGTACTTGCGCCGCGCCGCATCGGTTTGCGCATCGCCGATCATTTCCAGGCCAAACCGCAAGCGCGCCACCGGCGTGCGCAGCTCGTGGCTGACGGCACGCACCATCTCGCGTTGAATGGTCAGCGAGCGCTGCAGGTGTTCGGCCATGGCGTTGAAGGCCGCGGCCAGGCGCCCGACCGAATCGGCGCCGCCGCCCGGCACGCGAGATTCCAGCTTGCCAAGGGCAATACGGGTGGCGGTTTCTTCCAGGCCCAACAGGCGCTGTTCCAACTGGCGCACTAGCAGGTACACGATCAGGCCGATCAGGCTCAGGGCAATAACCCCGATCAACACCAACAGCTGCGGCGGATAGGGGTTCATCTGGTACAGCGGGCCGATTTCCAGCACCCAAGGCGTGCCGGTGACGCCGGAGAATACATGGATGGAATCGCCCTCCTTGCCCAGCGCCATCACCGTGTCGCCCTCGTCGATACGGCGGCGCTGGTCGTCGTCCAGCTCCGCGTCCTGCGGCTTGACCAGGCGCAGGTTGAAGCCGAACTCCTTGGAGGCCGCCAGCGCTTGCAGGCGTTGGGGTTGCTCGGCAATGGGGAAGCGAATGAGTTCGTCGATCAGCAGGTACACGGTGGCGCGAGCCAGTTGCTCGCTGATTTGCTGCACCTCACCCACCAGCACCAGTTGCTCGGTGTCGCTCATCAGGCCGTACACCTTGGCGGCATGCGGGCCGGTTTGTTCCACCAGCACCTGACCATCGAGCAGGCGATTGCGCGCACGGCTGTCCAACTGTTGCCCGGCCAGCGGCTCCAGCGCCAGGGGAATGCCCAGCAAGCGGCCCCATACCACCACGGCGCGGCGGCGCTCCACCGGGGTCATGGCGGCGAGGTTGTCGGTCATCAAACTGAAGGTGCCGCGCGCCAGGCGCTCGCGGTATTGGTCACTGCGCACTTCGTTGAGCAAATGCAGGCTCAGCACGCCCAGCAGCGCCACCAGCACGAAGGCCGTCAGCATGCCGCCATAGATGCGCAGGAAAATCGAGTTCATCTACCGGGCGTCCCGTTGTTCTTCTTTATATAGAGAGGTTTAGCTGGCCAGCGCTTCGGCCGCTTCGGCCACAAACAGATAACCTTTGCTGCGCACGGTCTTGATCAGGCGCGGGTGCATCGGATCGTCACCGATTTTGGGGCGAATACGGGAGATGCGCACATCGATGGAACGGTCCAGGCCGTCGTACTCAATGCCGCGCAAGGCGGTAAAGATCTCCTCACGCGAGAGAATGCGTCCGGCATTGGAGGCCAGCAGCCAGAGCAAATCGAATTCGGCGCTGGTGAGTTCGATGCTCTGCTCACGCAACCAGGCTTCGCGCATGGCGCTGTCGATAACGAGCACGCCGTATTCCAGACGGCGCTGGTTATCCACAGGGGCGGCCTCGCTAACGCCTTCGCTGCGGCGCAACAGTGCCCGAATTCGGGCCAGCAACACGCGCGGGCGCACCGGTTTGCACACGTAATCGTCGGCGCCCATCTCTAGGCCCAGGACCTGGTCCATGTCATCGCTGCGGGCAGTGAGCATCAGAATCGGGCCGTGGTAACTGGGGCGAACCTTGCGGCAGATGGACAAGCCGTCTTCACCGGGCAGCATAAGGTCGAGTACTACCAGATCGGGTTGGTCACGCAGAATGCGCGCCGCCGCCTTGGCGCCATCCGATTCGATAGCCACCTTCAAGCCATTGCTTTGCAGGTACTCACGCGTCAGCTCGGCCAGACGCTCGTCGTCTTCGACAATAAGGATTTGCCAGGCTTCTTGCTCCACCACTGTCTCCTACTGCTTGGGCCGTGACCGGAAAGGGCGGCATTGTATATCGCCAAACCAACGCCGGGCTGTTGTAGGAGCGAGCTTGCTCGCGAATTGGCCGGAACCGAAACCGCATCTGGGCCGCCATTCGCCAGCAAGCTGGCTCCTACGAATTGGTGTTTTGCCAGGCCCTCGCGAACTGCACACCCCATGCCAAGGCTGCAACAAAAAACACAACATGTAGTGGTAAGGTGCAAAAGCGCAAAGTAGGACCACTCCTACATTTGCACTCGTTTCGTCAGCGACGAGTGGTGCAAATCAAGCAATCCCAGTGACCGCGCGGGCTAAGCCCAGTTACCCCAAAGTAACCCACAGCTTTATCCACAGGCTGTGTGTAACAGTCGTCTTGCAATGCGTCGGTGACCGCTCTATCTTGTATCCCCATCGCGCCAAACACCTATATGTAGGGTTTTGGCAGCCGACCGGGCACTACTAGAATGAAACGCCCCGGCCCCTTCGCAGGCCACCACCGGTCGCACAAAATGCTCTTTAATTCCCCATTCGCCGCCTCGGTGGCGAATTTGAAAACTGGCCCGGAAAATGCGTGACGAACGGCCAGCTTTCGGTGTAACGCCACCAGGCAAGCACCACTAGGTATTGTGGTTACGTTTTAACCAACGAACTGTAACTTTTTGAGCCATGGAAGCGCTTGAGCCTTACCCAACACCCTGCTGTAAGACCTTGCTGCCAGCCCTTCGCTGCTTGATAGGCGCTGTGTGCAGGGCATTTGGATGGTCGAATTAGTGGTTCTAGAAACACCTGGTACATAGCAAACAATGGAATGAACGGCGTCCACACGCGGTGTCCAAACTTAGATAAATGCAGAACACGGAGACTTCAATGCAGACCGACCTCTCTCGCGAGAACCCCCAGGCCGTAGCGCCTCAAGTGCCTGATACCACCCAGGACCTGAACGCCACCGCCCCAGGCCAACTGCGCGTGATCAAACGTAACGGCACCGTGGTGCCGTACACCGATGACAAAATCACCGTAGCCATCACCAAGGCCTTTCTCGCAGTTGAGGGCGGCACCGCTGCCGCTTCGTCGCGCATTCACGAGACCGTTGCCCGCCTGACCGAACAGGTCAGCGCCACCTTCAAGCGCCGCATGCCATCGGGCGGCACTATTCACATCGAAGAAATCCAGGACCAGGTTGAACTGGCCCTGATGCGTGCCGGCGAGCAGAAAGTGGCCCGCGACTACGTCATCTACCGCGACGCCCGCACCAAAGAGCGCGCCGTACGTGGCAGCAACGAGCCGGCCCAGCCGCACCCAAGCATCCGCGTTACCCACAGCGACGGCAGCGTTACGCCGCTGGACCTGGGCCGCCTGAACACCATCGTGACCGAAGCCTGCGAAGGCCTGGCTGAAGTCGACGGCGACCTGATCCAACGCGAAACCCTGAAAAACCTCTACGACGGCGTAGCGCAGAGCGACGTCAACACCGCCCTGGTGATGACCGCCCGTACCCTGGTAGAGCGCGAGCCGAACTACTCCTACGTGACCGCGCGCCTGTTGATGGACAACATCCGCGCCGAAGGCCTGGGCTTCCTCGGTGTCGCCACCAGCGCCACCCACCACGAGATGGTAGACCTGTACGCCAAAGCGCTGCCGGCCTACATCGAAAAAGGCATCGAGTTCGAACTGCTGAACCCCGTACTGCGTGACTTCGACCTGGAAAAACTGGGCAAAGCCATAAACCACGAGCGCGACCAGCAATTCACCTACCTGGGCCTGCAAACCCTGTACGACCGCTACTTCATTCACAAAGACGGCATCCGGTTCGAACTGCCGCAAGTGTTCTTCATGCGCGTGGCCATGGGCCTGGCGATTGAAGAGAAGCAGAAAGAAGACCGCGCGATCGAGTTCTACAACCTGCTGTCCTCGTTCGACTACATGAGCTCCACCCCTACCCTGTTCAACGCCGGTACCCTGCGTGCACAGCTCTCCTCTTGCTACCTGACCACCGTGCCGGACGACCTGGGCGGCATCTACGACGCCATCCGCGACAACGCCCTGCTGAGCAAATTCGCCGGCGGCCTGGGTAACGACTGGACGCCAGTTCGGTCGCTGGGCGCCTACATCAAAGGCACCAACGGCAAATCGCAAGGCGTTGTGCCCTTCCTCAAGGTGGTCAACGACACCGCCGTAGCGGTAAACCAGGGCGGCAAGCGCAAAGGCGCGGTATGTGCCTACCTGGAAACCTGGCACATGGACATCGAAGAGTTCATCGAGCTGCGTAAAAACACCGGTGACGACCGTCGCCGCACCCACGACATGAACACCGCCAACTGGATTCCAGACCTGTTCATGAAGCGCGTATTCGACGACGGCCCATGGACCCTGTTCTCGCCAAGCGAAGTGCCAGACCTGCACGACCTGACCGGTAAAGCCTTCGAAGAGCGCTACGAGTACTACGAAGCCCTGACCCAATACGGCGGCAAGATCAAACTGTTCAAGACCATCCAAGCCAAAGACCTGTGGCGCAAGATGCTGTCCATGTTGTTTGAAACCGGCCACCCATGGCTGACCTTCAAAGACCCCTGCAACCTGCGCAGCCCGCAGCAGCACGTGGGCGTGGTTCACAGCTCCAACCTGTGCACCGAGATCACCTTGAACACCAACAAGGACGAGATCGCCGTTTGCAACCTGGGCTCCATCAACCTGCCGAACCACATCGTCGACGGCAAGCTGGACCTGGCCAAACTGCAACGCACCGTGAACACCGCCGTCCGCATGCTCGATAACGTTATCGACATCAACTACTACTCGGTGCCACAAGCGCGTAACTCGAACTTCAAACACCGCCCCGTGGGCCTGGGCATCATGGGCTTCCAGGACGCCTTGTACCTGCAGCACATTCCGTACGGCTCCGACGCTGCCGTGCAATTTGCCGACAGCTCGATGGAAGCGGTGAGCTACTACGCCATTCAAGCCTCGTGCGACCTGGCTGATGAGCGTGGCGCCTACGAAACCTTCCAGGGCTCGCTGTGGAGCAAAGGCATTCTGCCGCTCGACTCGCAGCAGATCCTGATCGAGCAACGTGGCCAGAAATACATCGACGTCGACCTCGCCGAAAGCCTGGACTGGGCGCCGGTACGTGCCCGCGTGCAGAAAGGTATTCGTAACTCCAACATCATGGCCATCGCACCGACCGCCACCATCGCCAACATCACTGGCGTGTCGCAGTCGATCGAACCGACCTACCAGAACCTGTACGTGAAATCGAACCTCTCGGGCGAATTCACCGTGATCAACCCGTACCTGGTTCGCGACCTCAAAGCCCGCGGCCTGTGGGACTCGGTCATGATCAACGACCTGAAGTACTACGACGGTTCGGTACAGCAGATCGAGCGTATTCCGCAGGAACTCAAAGACCTCTACGCCACCGCGTTTGAAGTCGACACCAAGTGGATCGTGGACGCCGCCAGCCGTCGCCAGAAATGGATCGACCAGGCCCAGTCCCTGAACCTGTACATCGCTGGCGCCAGCGGCAAGAAACTGGACGTGACCTACCGCATGGCTTGGTACCGTGGCCTGAAAACCACCTACTACCTCCGTGCCCTGGCCGCCACCAGCACCGAAAAATCCACCATCAACACCGGCAAGCTGAACGCCGTGTCGAGCGGCGGCGGCGAAAGCCAAAGCGCAGCACCGGCCCAGTCGGCAGCGCCAGCCCCACAAGCCGGCCCAGCTCCGGTGCCGAAGGCTTGCGCGATTGATGAGCCGGATTGCGAGGCTTGCCAATAAGCACCACCCAAAACCGGGCCCCTAGGGGCTCGGTTTCGTAGGGTGCGCTGTGCGCACCAGCGTTTCCCCGGGAACCGCAACGGTGCGCGAAGCACACCCTACGAACAGCACCACCGTGCGCCCCCTCCCCCCCCGGGAGAGGGCTGGGGTGAGGGGAAAGCCCCAACGCAAATCCCCAAGAACAATCCAAACCAACCCGGCAACCCATCGCCGAGCTGGATAAAACCAAAGGTCAGTCATTGCTTTGTGTGCACGAGCAGCGAACTAGACTGGAAACTCACACGGCCGCCCGCCCAAGGCGCACGGCCTAGAAGCGGGAGCAAAGACACCATGCTGAGCTGGGACGAATTCGACAAAGAAGACGGCGCCGAAACGGCCGCCGCCACCACCACTGCCACCGTTAACGACATGAGCCTGGACAAGCTCAACCAGGTCGGCGGCAACGCAGCCCTGGAAGCACGCGCGGTAGATGCCAGCGACTCCGACGCCGTCGCCCGCGCCAAAAGCGCCCTGAACGACCTCGACATCCAGGAAGGCCTCGACGACCTGGCCGGCACCAGCGCCCGCGTACACGTGGGCGACAAGCAAATGATCAACGCCCGTGCCGACCTCAACCAACTCGTACCCTTCAAGTACGACTGGGCCTGGCAGAAATACCTCGACGGCTGCGCCAACCACTGGATGCCGCAAGAAGTAAACATGAACGCCGACATCGCCCTGTGGAAGAGCAATGACGGCCTGAGCGAAGACGAGCGCCGCATCGTCATGCGCAACCTCGGCTTCTTCTCCACCGCCGACTCCCTCGTTGCCAACAACCTTGTGCTGGCCGTGTACCGTTTGATCACCAACCCTGAATGCCGCCAGTACATCCTGCGCCAGGCCTTCGAAGAGGCGATCCACACCCACGCCTACCAATACTGCATCGAATCGCTGGGCATGGACGAAGGCGAGATCTTCAACATGTACCACGAGATTCCATCGGTCGCTAAAAAGGCCAGCTGGGGTCTTAAATACACCCGCTCCATCTCCGACCCGAAATTCGAAACCGGCACCCCGGAAACCGACCGTCAATTCCTGCGCAACCTGATCGCCTACTACTGCGTACTGGAAGGCATCTTCTTCTACTGCGGCTTCACCCAGATTCTCTCCATGGGCCGCCGCAACAAAATGACCGGTACCGCCGAGCAGTTCCAATACATCCTGCGCGACGAAAGCATGCACCTGAACTTCGGCATCGACGTGATCAACCAGATCAAAATCGAAAACCCACACCTGTGGGATGCCCAGATGAAAGACGAAGCCACCCAGATGATTCTTCAGGGCACCCAACTGGAAATCGAATACGCCCGCGACACTATGCCTCGCGGCGTACTGGGCATGAACGCAGCGATGATGGAGGACTACCTCAAATTCATCGCCAACCGTCGCCTGTCGCAGATTGGTTTGAAAGAGGAATACCCAGGTACCACTAACCCGTTCCCATGGATGAGCGAGATCATGGACTTGAAGAAAGAGAAGAACTTCTTTGAGACGCGCGTGATTGAGTATCAGACTGGCGGGGCGTTGAGCTGGGATTGACAGTTCGCTACGCTGAAAAACCTACGTCATTTGGCGTAGGTTTTTTTTCGTCTGCGTACTTGCCTGGTTATCCGCCGTAGTACTTCGCCTTATATGGACAAACCGTAAGACACCCAAACGAAATTCCCCGCATTACACCCCCTCCCCGTAGCCGATAGCACCCTCCCATTCGGCGCTTTGAAGCTCTGCTCCTCAGAAGCATCTGATTTATCCGAAATCGCCTTGGAGCCAAGGTGGTGTCCAGCTATTCGCCGTCTCTCTTCTGCTGCTGACCAGGCACCAAGCGTGTCGCCGTCAACGAGCGAAGAAGCGGTGAATGCTCCCCATGGCTCAGGATTTCAAAAATGAATACGTCCTTCCCATCGCGCTTTGTACGTAGCCCGCAGAGGCCTGCCGAGATTGGAAATCGACCTGCCCCCCATCGAGGGCTATCCCAATGACGGAAGGTTTTTTCATTGGCAAGGGCGATAAAACCACCTGCGGTGGGGAGGTGCTGGATGGCGATGCCAGGGTCAATATGTTCGGCATCCTGCATGCCCGCGAAGGTGATCGGGTTTCGTGTGGCAAGGACGGGAAAATCTATCAAGTCTCCGGCGGCGTTCCGTTTATAGATAGCCACGGCAAGTTGATGGCCGGCACGCTGGATAGCTGGAGCACTTGCCCCTGTAATGCCCGGCTGATCGCCTCGGTGTACGGCGCCAGCTACTACAAGGAAGACCCGGCGCCGCCGGCGAGTGGAACATTTGCACAACCAACTTCTTCAACAGCGGCGAGCACTCCAGCAACACCACAGCAGTCCGCTTTCAGGCCTTCGGGCGTGCCGGCTTCGGCCGCATATACCGGCGTTGAGCCTCAGGAGCCAGGCTTTATGTTGTGCCAAAAAGCATGAGCCGCCAGGCGTTGGAGGCCACGCTTTTTCCGCAGCCCGACCCGGCGGTGATGCGCAAATTCAACGCGCTTAATCCTTGGGTCAGCGAGCTTAAGGCTGGCTCAATGGTTGTGTTGAGTGATCCTAACAACACCTCCTGTACGTATCAGGAAGCGCTATTGATGCAGGCAGCCGAGCAGGTTAACGAGGCCCTGGAGCCTCTGACTCCCGCAGAAGCTGAGTTTCTATTTAGTCACGGCGCCGAAATCGCAAGGTTCACCGGCCACACTTCAACTTGGCTTGGTGTTAGCGCAGCGGTGATGGAAACGCACCTGACAAATCTACGTGACACATTGCAGGCTATCGAACGCCTGCATCAAGACACCTACCGCCAGCACGGCAACCTTAAAACGCCGCAGTTCTTAGCTAAACGCAAGCTCCTGCTTGACCAGTTGGATGCCCACCTACTGAACTCCACTCGGCTGCGCGGCTACACCAGCCTGGGCGATCATCCCAAACTGAAAACCAATCTCGGTATTTCTAGCAAAAGCCTGGTGCATAACTGGAATAAAGTCGGTGCACCGGGGCAGATACCGGGATATGCCACGCACGTGAACGGATTGAGTCGTGCGGCTAAGTACATGGCGGCGGGTGGTTACATCGGAATTGGTATTGGCGGGGTGTCGTCGTTGCTGGCTATTAAAGAAGTGTGTGGCGGTGATTCGGGGGCGGCGTGTGAGAAGGTAAAGCTCACTGAAAGCGGGAAGTTTGGAGGAGCAACGGCTGGTGGAATGGTAGGCGCCCGCGTGGCCGCATCCGCCGCCGCACCAATCTGTTTAGCACTTGGTGTCTCAACATTTGTTGTTGGAGGCATTGCGTGCGTCGCGGCGGTAGTGGGTACAGGCGCATGGGTGGGTTCGAGCTTCGGCGGCATCGGTGGTGAATACATGGGTGAAAAAATATATGAAGCCAAACATCCATGAGCAGTATCGATAACTTGCCCGTCTGGCTTGCAATCGTTGTTGCCGGCGGTCCTATTCTGCTGGGGTTCATAGGTATTGCATACAGCCTATACCTGAGTCGTTGCCACTTGGATGCAATGATGGCCGCGCTTAAAAACAGTCGTTATAGCTACACTTGGGGCCCAATATTGCGCGAGCAAGGTTGGATGGGGTCGATGTTGGTCGTAGCACAAATCACCGGAATGATTTTGATGCCAAAGCCATCAATCCGCATAGGTGATCTGCACCCTAAGGACCTTGAAAACTTTCCTTCAAATCTCAGGTGTCTGCTCAAAATCGACGCAGCGATAATGCTGAGTTGTTTCGTGTGGATGGTGATCGTAGGGACGCTGCTGAAGTTTAAATAATAAAGCTAGTAGGCGAAGTACTTGGTGGGAGGAAGCAACGGGCAGTGTCGCAGGCGAGGAAATTGGCGAAAGCACTTGCTCACTACAATGCCGCGGTGATTAAGATCAGAGCGTTGCGCTGACGTAAAAATGCCATGCCCTCATAGGCGCGTTCCAATGTAAAAAATCCGCCAACTCTTCTCGACATTCCCCTAACCGCCATCCGTTACCGCGATCAGCCTCGCATTCTTAAACAAGCAAACAACGTCCACTCCTCCGCCAAGGTGAACCCCGCAAGATAAGCTACCGTACGCAAAACCCTGGCTGCCTGCCGTGAACACTACTCAGCCAAACAATCGCGCCGGTGGGCGCCTCTAAACGATGGCCCACCTGCCCAGTTCAACGGCCTATTACCTGCGAATTCATTTCTATTGAACCGCCAAGCCCATCAGCCAACTCCCCCACTTTGGCTATTAAGTTGCCGATGTCCTCGTCCGGATCAACGTAGAAGTAATCGATGGCAAACCGCAGCGTCGTGCCAAATTGATTTCCAACAGGCGGAAGTGCCAACGCCCTGATCTGTATTGGACTGCCGCCGCGTGCACTGTCACGCACCCACCACGCGATAAATTCGAGGGCATCGAGCCCTTTTGAATCACGCGAAATGCCGAAGTTAACAGAAATCAATACCTCGTTCGCCCCGCCGCCTCTGGTGCGGCGCAGCGCGCCCAAAGGCAAGTCGCCGTAGGGAGGAAGACTGAAGTCGCTCTCGGGAATTGCAGAAAGGTCGACCTTTTCCACTACGGCATCGGTGATACCTGGAATGGATTCGATGGTGTGTTGCAGCTTTAGCACTTCGGGCGGCATGTCAGCTCCGACGGACAGGACGGGTGAAAGAAAGAACAGCACTAACAGGACACGAAACATAAACGCCCTCCCTCGTTCAGCGGCACTGTTTTGCCGCTGATGCGCTGCAGCCAAACAACAAATTCGTGGTTATCCAACATCTTCTTTGTTGATATGAAACGGAAGCGACACTGAGCGCCATACCTCACGCAGCGGCTCTGCACGACAAATAAGCCATGCTCTCTTTGCCAATCAACGGTGAAGGGGACGGATTGACCACCCCTATCTCTCAAAGCTTCAGGTATGCGCATGCCGCCAATCCTATATCGACAAACCGCGAGACAGCCAAGCTAACTTCCCCACCTTAGACCCCTCCCCGTAGCCGTTACCACACTCCCATCCGGCTCTTTGAAGCGCCGCATCTCAGAAGCATCTGATTTAGTTGAAATCGTCCTGGCGCCAAGGTGGTGTCCAGCTATTCGCCGTCTCTCTTCTGCTGCTGACCAGGCACCAAGCGTGTCCCCGTCAACGAGCGAAGAAGCAGTGAGTGCACCCCATGGCTCAGGATTTCAAAAATGAATACGTCGTTCCCATCGCGCTTTGTACGTAGCCTGCGGAGGCCTGCCGAGATCGGAAAACGCCCTGCCTCCCATCGAGGGCTACCCCAATGACTGAAGGTTTTTTCGTTGGCAAGGGCGATAAAACCACCTGCGGTGGGGAGGTGCTGGATGGCGATGCCAGGGTCAATATGTTCGGCATCCTGCATGCCCGCGAAGGTGATCGGGTTTCGTGTGGCAAGGACGGGAAAATCTATCAAATCTCCGGCGGCGTTCCGTTTATAGACAGCCACGGCAAGTTGATGGCCGGCACGCTGGATAGCTGGAGCACTTGCCCCTGTAAAGCCCGACTGATCGCCTCCGTGCACGGCGCCAGCTACTACAAGGAAGACCTGGCGCCGCAGGCGAGCAGAACGGTTGCCCAACCGTTCTCTTCAACGGCGGCTAGCCCTCCGGCAACACCACAGCAGTCCGCTTTCATGCCTTCGGGCGTGCCGGCTTCGGCCGCATTTACCGGCGTTGAGCCTCAGGAGCCAGGCTTTTATGTTGTGCCAAAAAGCATGAGCCGCCAGGCGTTGGAGGCCACGCTTTTCCCTGAGCCCGACCCGGCGGTGATGCGCAAATTCAATGCGCTGAACCTTGGGGTTGGAGAGGTTAAGGCTGGCTCAATGATTGTGTTGAGCGATCCCGATAACAGCTCCTGCACGTATCAGGAAGCGCTGCTGATGGAAGCAGCGGCCAAGGCCAATGACGCCCTCAAACCACTGAGCGCGGACGAAGCCGATTTTATGATGCAGCACCACGACGAGATCGAGGCCTTCCTGGCTCACGGGGCAACCGCTATAGGCATCGGTGAAACCATCTTCGCGAAGCATCTGGAGAACGTAAGAACCGTACTGCGGGATATTGAAGAACTACACCAGCGCTCGTTCCAGAGAGACGGGCATTTGAGGTCGCAGCAGTTTTTTGCGCAACGTAAACGGCTGCTCTCATTACTCGACAACAACCTGAATGACCTGACTCGAAAAGGTATTGGCCTTTCCGATCACCCTAACTTGAAACACACGCTAGGCATTTCCAACAAGAGCTTGGTTCATAAATGGACGCAGGCCGGGGCTGCTGGGCAGATTCCGGGTTATGCCACGCATATTGATGGTGTTTCAAAGGCAGCCAAGGTTGTTAAGTACGGCGGTTGGGTAGGAACGGCGGTAGGTGGCGGTGCTTCGTATATGAAGGTGCAGGATGTGTGTTCGGCAGGCTCAACTGAAGAATGTGAAAAAGTAAAATTTACTGAGACGGCTAGCTTTATTGGCGGCGCTATAGGTGGGGCCGCTGCGGGTTTCTACTTAACAGGATCTGCAGTAGGGACTTTATGTCTTGCGATAGGCGTTCCAACCTTAGGAGCGGGCGGTCTAGTTTGTGGGATTGTTGTTGTTGGAGTGAGCTCTTTTGCTGCTGGCGCAATTACTGAAAAGGCGACAGAGATAGCAGCAGAAAAGATTTATGAGGTAACCAAATGAGCCTGAGTCTCGCTGATAAGATTTATGTCGCCGCCGTCCTAATTGACGTCGGCGGACTGTTAATTCTTTTCGGAGTTTGTTTGCACATGGCATACACTAAAATGGACTTGCTGCTAGAGCATCTCAAGAACTGCAAAGGCGTGACAATGAGGGCACCACTAAGGCATTGCGGTATATGGGGTAATTTTTTATTGATCGGCGGAATATCCGGGCTCGTCACGTTCCCAAAGCTGCATCTTAAAATAGGACTTCTAGATGTTAAAGATTTACAAGACCTCCCACATGCTATCAAGCGTAAATTAGCAATATTACAGTGGTCGACAATTGTTATGTTATTAATCCTGTTTTTCTTGGCAGGCGTCGCGCATCTAGGGCTCGTCTGATGGAGTGCCAAACAGAGATATCCCTATCAACAGCTGCCTTTGCTTCACGGTTTCCCTACTGGCTGCCAGCAAAGTCTCATTGCCTGGAAACATATTGCGGAATATCCGTCTAGCCGTGATGCTCACTATAGGCTTCCCAGGGTATTTAGCTGGTGGAGCCATCGGCGCAAAGTCTTTTGAATGAACTGCAGAGAATATATATGAGGCCACCAAATGAGTTTGAGTGTCGTGGACAAAGTTTTCCTAGTTGTCGGCATCATTGACTTTGTTGGTCTACTGGTCTGGATCGGTACCTGCTTGCTTCTAGCGCACACCAAACTGGATCTGATGTTGGAGCATCTAAAAAACTGCTCTGCCGTCATGGCCAGAACTCCTCTCAAACATGGTGGTCCTTTAGGAAAAATACTACTGATTGGTGGCATTTCAGGATTAGTTACATTTCCAAGCTTTTATTTAAAAAGGGGTGAATTAAGCGCAGACGATTTAAATAATTTTCCAGCTTCGCTTAAACACACCCTTGCGATATTGCAGTGGTGCGGAATTTCGCTAGTGCTAATTATGTGTGTAATGTGGGCCGCTATTCAATTGGGCATCATCTGAAAGCTGCTCCGAACAACTAATTTCATACCAAATATACGAGAAAGGCCCTGACCCTTTATGGGAAATTTACGAGAACATCAAATGAATTATGCCGAGCAAACAATGGCAATTTTGGGTGGTTCGGGAATTCTCTGCCTGGCTATCTGGATCTGCATTGCATTACGCATTGGTTACACCCAGATGGATAGCATGCTTGCGCACCTCAAGAACAGTTCTGCTGTTGTAGCCCTAGCTCCACTAAAGAACGGAGGGCCTTGGGGCGTTTTACTACTTGTGGGAGGAATTTCAGGCTTCCTAACATTCCCTGAGTTCTATATAAAACGCGGCACCATAAATGCGAAAGACATCGAAGAATTTCCTGCCAAACTAAAACGCAAACTAACCATACTTCAATGGAGCGTAATAGCTCTAATGAGCCTTATGACACTACTTTTCGCAATAAGAAAAACAGGACTACTAAAATAACAACACACATTAAAACGACATAATAGCGTATACACTACCAAATGAGATTTGCCCCCGTCAATTAGCTTTACTGAAGCACATCATTAAAGTGACTTACGAGAATAGAAAAATGAGTACCGCCAAATATATTATCGGCATTCTCAGTGGACTGGTGGTTATCGGCCAAATCATCTGGATTTTAATTGCGTTGCGAATTGGCTATACAAAATTGGATGTAATGCTTTCTCACCTCAAAAAAAGCTCTTCAATTATCGCTTTAGCCCCACTCCGACACGGCGGCGTATGGGGAAAACTTCTATTAGTCGGCGGCATTTCCGGAGTTGTTACATTTGCCAACCTTTATCTAAGATTCGGCACTGTTAGCGCAGAAGACATAAGCAATTTCCCAGCTCCATTAAAACGAAAATTAGCGATATTGCAATGGACTGTAATAGGCCTAGTTGGCGCCATGGTGATACTCGCCACGATAATTAAATCAGGACTAGTAAAATAGTCCTGCGATATATGAGGACACCAAATTATTTTGAGCCTTGCGAACAAAATAGTAATTTCGAGAGTTTCAAATGAGCCTAAACCTCACAGATAAAATCTTTCTGGCTGTTGGTTTGGTCGACTTCGGCTTGGCATTTATTTGCATCGGCATTGCACTGTACATGGCACACACAAAGATAGACGTAATGCTACAGCACCTTCGGAATAGCCCTCTGATTACAACATTGTCACCACTCAAATACGGCGGGCTCTGGGGTAAGTTGATGTTGATAGGTTGTATTTCAGGAGCACTTGCATTTCCGATTTTTTACGTTAAGCGACGGCACTTAAATGCTGATGACTTGAAGAAATTTCCGGCTCCACTCAAGAGAAAACTAGTAGTGCTGTATTGGTGTTCTATTGCGCTCTTACTGGTCATGGTCGGACTTGCCGCGTTCGCCAAACTTGGCCTGCTGAAGCACCAGCATCCCGCCACGCCATTACCCCAAGCTACCCCTCCATGGCCTATCGCTCACGCTCTCCCCTTACCCCTTCACACAAACAAACAACCCATTCCCCGCCACCCCATCCCACTCCACCAGCTTCTGGTAGTCATGCGCTAACACATGCACCTCAAAGTACGGCGCCAGCAGCGCCTGTAGTTCTACAAAGCTCACCGCCACCATCGGATGCTCGTCGTGCCACACCTGGGTATCACCCGCCTGCGTGCGCTCTATCCGCAGCTTGAGCGTTTGTCGCTCCCCTGCCCCGGAATAATTCCACCCCGAGCTAAACCCGAACAGGCTGCCGTCATGGGTGGCGTTGTGGGAAACGAACGAGGTGTTGTCGATGGTGTTTTTATCCACGGCGTTGAAGCAGAACACGCCACCCACGGCCAACGCGCTGTGCGCAGCGGCGATGCAGGCTTTCAGGCGGTCGATACTGGCGCTGTAGTGGATGGAGTAGAGAAAGCAGGTAATCAGGTCTACCGGTTCGTTCAGGGTGAAGCCGCACATGTCCTGGGCGCAGAACTGCGCTTCGGGGCAGCGCAGGGCGGCGTGGTCGAGCATGGGTTGGTTGATGTCGAGGCCGGCGCTTTGGTAGCCGGCGTCGATAAAGTGGCGCACGTGGGGGCCGGTGCCGCAGGCCAGGTCCAGGTGACGGGTGCCGGCGTTGCCGAAGATCTGTTGCACGCGGTGTACGCAGGCGCTTTGGGCGCGGTAGTCGATGTCGGCGCACATCAGGTCGTAGTAACCGGACAGGTCGGTGTAGAGGGCGTTGCCGGGCATGGTGACCTGTGGGGTTAACCGGGAGTTTGCGGGGCGCGGAGCATAGCCGAAGCAGGTGGCTTTACGGAAAAAATAGGACGTGGGGCAATTGGGGGCTTCGGTGCTTGATGCTGTGTCAGCACAAGGCGAAGATGGCCCGCGGCTACGTACTGCCCATCCGAATGCTGTATCGACAAGGAGTGTTAAGTGACCGTCTCCACCCTGCCGCTCGCCGAGTTGTCCAACCGCGAGCTTGCTAACTTGTATGCACACGCGTTGAAAGACATACCGCCAAGCCTCTTGGCAGGCTTTTCCGAGGGCGACCGGGGCGGACTTTCTGGCCTGTATCTGCCGGCCATTCCCGATGGGTATTGGCAGGCGGCCACTCGCGTAATGATTGTTGGCCGCGAGACCCGCGGGTGGGGCGTTGTGCCCAAGGATGAGGTGTGCGGTGATCTGACCGCCTATATCGAGCGCTCCATTGCACTGCAAAAGAAATTTCAAGCTGATCATATCGGTCAGTTGCCAGACGCAAAGGCCACGTTTTACAACCTGGCCCGCCAGGTAGCCAAGCGCTGCGGCCAAAGCGGCGTGGTGGTCGGCAATCTCTTCTGCATTGCTCATCAGAAAACCATCCCCACTGCTTCTGGCCGCTACGTGGAGATCCTGCGTTACTCGGAAATTCTGCTGAAACTGCAGATTGAATTGCTGCGCCCGCACATCGTGATTTTCGCCAATGGCAGTAGCTCTGCTGCACAACGCCGGGCGTTTTTCCCAACTAAGGGCAACAACAAGGTCTGCTTCAATGGGCGTTATTTCCTGAAAGATGGAATTTCCAAAAACCATCTCTGGGCCTTCGAAATGAACGGCATGCAGTGCTACCGAGTCCATCACCCCAGCAGCCTGCATCGTAAAAAAGCAGATAATGCGCGGCGCTTTCTGATGACATTGCTACCTGGGTCCGACACCAACGCGGCAGTCTCTGCTCCAATGGCCTCGTCGCTTTAAACGCTCCCCCAGGACTCTGCATATGGATCTGCGTCTGCTCACCCTCCCTGAAATCCATAAGGTGCATTTCTATCGCCTGATTACGCTGGTTTGCCTTTCGGTGATTGGGGTAATGACGGTGTTTGCGCTATTGGAAAAAACCACTACCGAGGCGCAGGTGTTTGCGCTTGTGGTGCTGGTGATGCTGGCGCGTTTCGGCTGGGAGTGGGTAACGGTATCCAGGTGCACGCCGGTGTTTGTGCTCGGCGATGAGTTGGTGCTGGCCGGCGAGCACGGTAGCCGCCGTGTTCCACTTACCCAGGTGCGTGAGGTGACATCCCGCCATGCGATTTTTATGACGCGGCGTTATCGCTCGTGGTCGGAGCATCTGGCGTTTATGCAGCTTACGTTGGCAACGGGTGAGCGCATTTTTACCTTGGCCGAAAGCGGTGTGTTTGAGTTTCCAGCGGGCAAGATCACCCTGGCGGCATTGCAGGCGGTGGTGCTGGAGGCGAAAACCAGGAGCCTTACAGCATCGGCGAGATAACGTTCTGCACCTGAGGTTGCCCAAGGGTTTGTAGGCAGGCGGATAGGCCCTTTGCAGTGCCATTACGGCGATGCCTTGCGGCACGTTGTGTGGCGCGAATTTCCTAAAAAAATTTTGGCAATTTACTGGCGCAATGCCTGCGTTGCCGTTGTTTCACGACCCTCTTAAGGTCCCTCCCCGGTGCTTAAGAACACCATCCAGAGCGGTTATCCGCACCCGACAGCTATGCGGCATTTTTTTGCCTGCGGTTCTTCTACGCTTGCAAGAAACCTCGCCATGTCGGGAGTGGGTGAATAAAAGACCCGAAAGGGGAATAAGCCCGGCTCGTCTCTGGAGAGCTTCTTAAGCTCCCGACACCTAAATCACGCATTAAGAAATTATTCAGAGGTATACGGAAATGCCACACCTAACCGCAGTAACCAACCGCTCCACCCGTCTGGAGGTGCTCGCATGAACGCACTCACCTCCGCACTCACTCATAAACGCTCGTTCTGCCGGGTAGATAAGCTCAAGCTGTTTTCGGTAAATGCCGGCGTGCCGGTTGAGCTGGCGTTGGAGCAGGCCTCCACGCTGTTGGGCTGTATCGAAGCCTTGGTGCTAAGTCGCGGCGCAGCCAACGACGATGCCACCGATTCGGCGCTGCAGTACCTCACCCAAATGACCCGCGCCGTGGTGGATGCGTGCCATCAACAAGACCCGGTCTTCCTCGCTCAGGCCCACCGCATGGCCAAAGCCGCGCACGAGCCGAAGGCCAAGGTTGAGCCGGTTTCGGGTTGAGGGGCCTCACACGAGGCGCGTGAGTTGACGTTGGGCGCCTTTATCAACACGAAGCCTCGCTATGCGGGGCTTTGTTTATCTGTGCTCTACGTAGACGGAGCCCTTACAGGGTTGCCGCCAACTTCTGCCCCACGTAAACCTAAGGGCCCTGCCGAGCCCAATGCGCTCGCATTAATGCCGACCAACACGTTTCACCGCTACCGCTTGCGCCCCATCGCCGCAGCCTCTCAACTCAGCGAAATTGAACACCGAAAGCGGGCTCCTTTTTACGGAGCCAAATTACCGCGCTGTAGAAAAAACCGACCAGGCAAAACGAGCTGGAGCCGGCATAAACGGGAAAGTTAAGCCTCGCCATCGTGAGGAGCACGTCCCAACGCTTCGGCTCCGAATGGCTCGGGATAAATTCGCAGTTCAACGCACCGCCAAAGCCTAACCACAATGCGGCCATCAAGAAGGCGGCGGCATTTACGCTCCCGCCTTTGCGGCTGGTTTTAAAGTATTTGCGTTGCCACACGCCCCAGCGATGAAATACGCCGATGCCGACGAAGGCCATCACCAACGCCACGACGAAGGGCGGGACATATGTGGCGGGCACGGCCAGGGTTCCACCACAAACGTAGACCATCGGGGCAAGGGTTGCGGCGGAGAAGCCAAGGTGTTCGGCGATGTTTGAGTAGTGCATGGCCAGCATGGTCAGCCACAACACCGGCAAATAGGTGCTAAACGACGCGTCAACGTCGAGCAGGCGTTTACCTAGGCTCATTTATTACCGCCTGCGCATTGCCATGGCATCTGTCGGTCTCTCGTCCTTGAAAACTGCAGCACTGTATACGAACCGAGCCGCCGTAAAAAAGCCGGGGGCTGTTGATTTTCACCCTGCCCGGCCCTGACACTACGCACCTTGCACGGATGCATCTCCCCGTCTGCCATCGCAGCTACAAACGCTGCCTTTCCTGTGCAGCCACTCCACCAAGGACCGGTCATGGAAAATCTCTACGACGCCCCCAAAGCCGAACTCATCGACAAACCGCTCGCTCCTTTCGGCCCGCCTTTTTTTGTGACATCCACTCGCAAGCTCTGCGTGTTGTACCTGTGCACGTTCGGCTACTACACGCTGTATTGGAGCTTCAAACAGTGGTTTAGCCAGCGCCGTAGTGCGGGCTACAAGGTGCTGCCGGCGGCGCGGGGGCTATTTTATATTTTCTTTGTGCACAGTTTGTCGGCGCTGATCAGCAAGCGCCTGATGTTGATGGAACGTCCGTCGTGGCGGTATGACTCGGCGCCTACATGGTTGGTGGGGCTGGTGGTGTTGGGCTGGGTGGTGAATGGCTTTGAGCGCTACGGAGCGTGGTCGCAGGTGGTGGCCATGCCGTTGATCGTGTTGGTGCTGGTAGCAAAAGTGCTGCCGCTCATTGGCATGCAGCGCCAAGCCAACTTGGCCAGCGGCGACCCGGCCGGGCAAAGCAACGACGCGTTTTCGGGGTGGAACTGGTTTTTCGTGGTGCCTGGCGCACTGATCTGGGTAATGGCGACAGTGGGTTTTGTGCTCCTGGCGCTGGGGTCCTAGCCCGGCATGTAAAGGCTTTGGCGGCCCCAACTCCGTTACAGGATCAAAAGCTCGAGGCTAAAGCCTCTCCCACAGGCAGCGCGACTCCTGCAGGAGAGGCTTCAGCCTCGAGCCTTGTTGCGGGCCCAGTCGGCCCCATGCAGCCCACCCCACAAGTGCCCTGTTGCGCCAGCCATGCCGTTGAACGCGAATTCGCGCGCAAGTGATGGTGTTCTGGCTAGTTGTCATCGCCGGATTTGTGTTGATCTCGCTGGGGTTGGACGGCAAGTAGCACCCGTGCCGGGTCAGCCCTTTTTTACAGGGGCTGGCGCGGTCGCTTGCGACCCTTGTAATGCCGCCTCCCAACGCTGCACCTGCTCGGGCACCTGCGCAAAGCTCACAGCCAAAAACGCAGCCGGCGCCACCGTCGCCCTGCCCCGTTTGAACTTCATTTTCACCAGCACTTCCGCCGCCAGCGTGCCTTTGGCAAACAGGCGGTGGGCGAAGTAGGCGCATTTGTCGGTGGTGTAGAGCAATCGGGTTTCCACGGTCACGCGGCTGAACAGCGGCACGGGGCGGAAAAATTGCACCTGTAGGGCCACGTTCACAAAGCTGGCGCCGCTGCGCAGCACCGGAAAGAACTGGCCGATGTGCAGCAGGTAGTCGAGTTGCGCGGTCTCGGCGTATTGCAGGTATTTGTCGCTTTTGAGCACCTTGAGGCCGGCGTCCAGCGGGGTGACCCAGAAGGTGGTGGTCACGGTGCTGTCGGCGTTTTTGCGGTTGTGGTGCAACAGGCCAATCAGCAGGGCGAGCAGGTTGCGCAGCAGGCCGGACATGGGCGGCTCCTTGCTTGGTGGATGCGCCACGCTAATGCAGCGCTGCGCGGGCTGGCCAGGTTTGCGCGGTATTCGCGGGGCTTATGGCGGGTACGCCCGTGCACAAACAAACCGAAGGTTTCGCCTGGGGGGTAGTCTCATACTCTGCACTCCCGCAATTGCGGTGCTGCACCACCTTGGCAACAGCCAGCGTGTTTCTCACTCAGGTGGTAGTTATGTCTACGGTATCGCCCCCCGCACCAACGTCTCCACTGAGCAATCACTTGTTGGCGGCCTTGCCCGACGATGTACAGCAGCGCCTGTTTACCCATCTGGAGCCAGTGTCGTTGACGCTCGGTGAGGTGGTGTATGAGTCGGGCAGTACGCTGCGCCATGTGTATTTTCCGACCGATGCCATTGTCTCGCTGCTGTATGTGATGGAGAGCGGCGCCTCGGCGGAGATCGCCGTGGTGGGCAATGACGGGCTGATTGGCGTGGCGGTGTTTATGGGGGGTGAAAGCACGCCCAGCCGCGCCGTGGTGCAAAGCGCGGGGCAGGCGTTTCGGCTGCCGGGGCAGCGGCTCAAGGATGAGTTCAATCGCCATGGCGAGTTGTTGCAGTTGATGCTGCGGTATACCCAGGCGTTGATTACGCAGATGTCGCAGACGGCGGTGTGCAATCGGCATCATTCGATTGATCAGCAGCTGTGCCGGTGGTTGTTGTTGTCGCTGGATCGCCTGCCGGGCAATGAGTTGGTTATGACGCAGGAGTTGATCGCCAATATGCTCGGCGTGCGTCGTGAGGGGGTGACTGATGCTGCGGGCAAGCTGCAGCGGCTGGGGGTTATTGAGTACAGCCGGGGGCGGATTACGGTGTTGGACCGGGCCAAGTTGGAGCGGTTGAGTTGTGAGTGTTATGCGGTGGTGAAGCGGGAAACGGATCGGTTGTTGCCCTACCTGCATGCGCCGAGGGTGGGCTGAGCGCCTTGAGGCTTTTGTAGGGTGTGCTATGCGCACCTTTGCGGTTTTCTGGCGAGCGGTGTTTTTTCTGTTTTACCGCGTGCGCTGAACGTTTTGTTTCGCGCCTTACGCGCGAGGCTTTTGTAGGGTGTGCTGCGCGCACCTTTTCGCTTTTCTGGCGAGCGGTGTTTTTTCTGTTTTACCGCGTGCGCTGAACGTTTTGTTTCGCGCCTTACGCGCGAGTTTCTTTTTCCAATCGATGAAAAAGAAACCAAAAAATCTTGCCCCTACCTGGGCCCTACGCTGCGCTTCGGGTTCCCTCCCTACGTCGTTACTCCAGGGGCCGGGCTGAGGGCCATCCATGGCCCCATCCCTCTTCGCGGCTCCCGGCCGCTACGACCCCTTACGCAACGACTCCACTCGGCCTGGCGCTAAAGGGGCGGGTAGATCACAAACGATAGATCAAGAGCGGCAGATCAAGAGCGGTAGATCAAGAGCGGCAGATCAAGAGCGGTAGATCAAGAGCGGTAGATCAAGAGCGGTAGATCAAGAGCGGTAGATCAAGAGCGGTAGATCAAGAACTCCAGGCTGAAGCCTCTCCTACAGGGGGCGCGTTTTTGTCGGAGCGGCTTCAGCCGCGATTGGTCGGGCCTGCAAGCACCGCCCTCCCCGGCTATGTGTGCTACCGAACATACACCTCTCCCTCCACGCGCCCACACTGCAAGCCGGTAAGGCGCCGCGCCTGCGCGGCCAGCTTTATCGTCTTCAGGGCCCCGGCCCACCTCGCGATGCCCATTGGCGTCGCCCTTCATCACTGCCACGTGGTGTGCTTTACCCGTGGTGGCCAAGGAATTGATGAACAGTCTATGGAACCGCGTACTCGCGCCGCTGCGCCCGTCACCGCCGAAATTTGAGTATGAGCCGGTGCTGCGCGCCGAGTTGTTCAGCACGGAGCAAATGGCTAACCACGGCCTGCAGTTGGCGAGCGATCACACGTTGGCCAAGGGCACCAGCGCCGACACGTTGCTGGCCCGGTTGACGGAAAACGAGGCGTTGCTGGCGCGCAGTGTCGCGTTGCTGAATGAGGTGCCGCCGGCCACTCGCCGCGCCACGCCGGCGGCGGAGTGGTTGCTGGATAATTTTTACCTGGTGGAAGAGCAGATTCGTACCGCGCGCAAGCATTTGCCGCGTGGCTATAGCCGCGAGTTGCCGCGCCTGGCAAGTGGCCCCAGCAAGGGGTTGCCACGGGTATATGACATTGCCCTGGAAACCATTTCCCACGGCGATGGCCGGGTGGACAGCGAAAGCCTCACACGTTTTTTGCAGGCGTATCAGTCGGTGGAGCCGCTTACCCTCGGGGAGCTGTGGGCCATCCCTATCATGCTGCGCCTGGCGCTTATCGATAACTTGCGCCGCGTCGCCTCGCGGGTGATGGCCAACTGGGCTGACCGCAATCTGGCCAACGATTGGGCCGACCGTTTAAGCGAAACCGTGGAGTTGGATGCCAAGAGCGTGGTGCTGACGGTGGCCGACATGGCCCGCTCGCAGCCGCCTATGACCAGCTCGTTTGTCGCTGAACTGGCCAGGCGGCTGCAGGGGCAAAGTGCGGCGTTGATTTTGCCGTTGAATTGGATTGAGCAGGTGCTGGCCGAGGGCGGTTTGAATATCGAGCGCCTGGTGCAATTGGATGCCCAGCAGCAGGCAGCCGAGCAGGTGTCGGTGGGCAACAGCATTCGCAGCTTGCGCGTGCTGGCGGCGACCGACTGGCGCGGCTTTGTCGAGCGCCTGAGCCGGGTGGAAGAGGTGCTGTGCGGCGACCCGGCCGGCGTGTATGCCAGTATGGATTTCGCTACCCGCGACCACTACCGCCATGTCATCGAGCGCGTAGCCAAGCACAGTGGCCAGCGCGAGGAACACGTGGCGCGCACAGCCTTGGCACTGGCCCAGGCCAGTCCGGCGGACGTGGCAGACCCCGGGGTGAAGGCCCATGTCGGTTTTTATCTGGTGGATCGCGGGCGGGCGTTGCTGGAGCGCCAGTTGGGCGCCCGCAGCACCTTCAGGGAAGGCTGGCAGCGGCTGCTGCAACGGGCGCCGCTGACGTTTTTTCTGACCCCGGTGGTGGTGCTGAGCGTGCTGTTTGCCTGGCCGTTTTTGCACACTGCGCACCTGGCAGGCCTGGGCGGCGTGGGCTTGTGGTTGCTTGGCACGGCGGCGTTGGTGATGACCAGTCGCCTGGCCATCGGGCTGGTCAATTGGCTGGTCACGCTCACGGTGGCGCCGGATGTATTGCCGCGTATGGATTACAGCGAGGGCATTGCCGACCACGCGCGCACTCTGGTGGTGGTGCCGACGCTGATGGGCTCGGCGCGCGATGTGGAGGAATTGGTGGAAGGCCTGGAGGTGCGTTTTCTGGCCAACCGCGACGCCAACCTGCACTTCGCCTTGCTCACGGATTTTATGGACGCCGCCAGCGAAGTAATGCCCGGCGACGCCGCGCTGCTGCAACTGGCCAGCGCATTGATCGAGGCGCTTAACCGCCAGTACCCGGCCGCCGGCGCGCCGTATTTTTACCTGTTGCATCGGCCCCGGCGTTGGAGTGCCAGCGAAGGCGTATGGATGGGCTTTGAGCGCAAACGCGGCAAGCTTGCCGAGCTCAATGCCGTGTTGCGAGGCCAGGGCCTTGAGCGCTTTGCCCTGATTGTCGGCGCTATTGATGAGCTGCCCACGGTGCGTTACGTCATCACCCTGGACACCGACACCCAGCTCCCCCGCGACGTGGCCCGCCAGTTGGTCGGCGCCATGGCCCACCCGCTTAACCAGGCCGTGTTCGACCCGGTATCCCGACGGGTCACCGCCGGCTACGCCATTTTGCAGCCACGGGTCAGCATCAGCCTGCCCAGTGTGGCGCGTTCGCTGTATGCCCAGTTGTTTGGCAGTGATGCCGGAGTAGACCCCTACACCCGTGCCGTCTCCGACGTGTACCAGGACCTCTTTCAGCAGGGCTCGTTTATCGGCAAAGGCATCTACGCCGTAGACGCTTTCGAGCTGGCACTGGCCGAGCGCTTTCCCGATAACTGCATCCTCAGCCACGACCTGATCGAGGGCTGTTATGCCCGCGCCGGCTTGCTCAGCGATGTGCAGTTGTACGAGGAACATCCGGCCCACTACAGCGCCGACTCCAAGCGCCGCCACCGCTGGATCCGCGGTGACTGGCAGTTGCTACCGTGGCTGTTGCCGCGGGTGTTTGCCAGCGATGCGCAACGTGTGCAACTCGATGCCCTGGCGCGTTGGAAGCTGTTCGACAACCTGCGCCGCAGCCTGGAGCCATTGGCGTTTTTGTTGATGCTGGTGTGGGGCTGGGTGGCGCTGGAGTCGGTGTTGTCCTGGACCCTGGCCGTGCTGGTTTTGGTGCTGACCCAGCCGCTGCTCAACTCCTTGCTGGAGTTGCTGCGCAAGGCCCATGACATTCCGCTGGTGCAACACCTGCGCGTCACCTGGTGGGCCGCCACCCTGCACTTTGCCCGGGCCTTGCTGGCCTTGGTGTGGTTGCCGTTTGAAACGGCGCTCAGCCTGGATGCCATCGGCCGCACGCTGTGGCGCATGGGCATCAGCCGTCGGCGGTTGTTGCAGTGGAGCCCCTCGCGGGAGGTGGAGCGTTCGGACAGCAATGGCTTGCTGGGCCTGTATCGCCTGATGTGGGCCGCGCCACTATTGAGCACGTTGGTGGCAGGGCTGTTGGTCACCCGCCCTTTCGCCTTGCTGGTGGCCGCGCCGTTTCTGCTGCTGTGGTGGGCCAGCCCGTGCATCGCCTGGTGGCTGAGCCGGCCGCGACGGCGTGCGGTGTTTACGCCGAGCCGCGATGAGTTGCTGTTTTTGCGCCTGCTGGCGCGCAAGACCTGGGCCTTTTTCGACCGGTTTGTCGGGCCGGCGGATAACTGGCTGCCGCCGGACAATATGCAGGAGCAGCCAATAGCTGTGGTGGCGCACCGCACCTCGCCGACCAATATGGGCATGGCGTTGCTGTCGCACCTAGCGGCTTATGATTTCGGCTACCTGAGCGCTACCCGCCTGCTGCTGCGCTTGGAATTTTCGCTGAACAGCATGGCCGGGCTGGAGCGTCATCGCCGGCATTTTTATAACTGGTACGACACGCAAACCTTGCAACCGCTGCCGCCTCACTATGTGTCGACGGTGGACAGCGGCAACCTTGCCGGCCTGCTGCTGACCCTGCGCGCCGGCCTGATGGAGTTGCCCACCCAACCGTTGTTCGGCGCCCGCCTGTTTACCGGGCTTGGCGACACCCTGGCGGTAATGAAAGCAGCCTGGTTGAAGGACGGCTTGGCCGAGCCACCCTTGGCGGCGCTGGAGCAAGCCCTGGCCGCTATCGTGCAGCCCCCCCCGGCCGATCTGGAGGCCAGTTGGCAGTGCGTTAACCGCCTGTACGGGCAAGCGGTGGCGCTCTGGGAGAACCACCGGCCGCCGGCCGGCAGCGAGGCCCAGGCGTGGCTGAGCCTGCTGCTGGGCCATTGCAATGATTTATGCAGCGAGCTGGCCGATATACGCCTGCCGGTGGCAAGCGGCGAGCGGCTGGCGCAGTTGCCCACCACCTGGGCGGAACTCGCGCAGGTGGAAAGCGACCTCTGGCCGCCCCAGCAGCAAGCCCAGGTGGCGAGCGTGTGCAGCTATGCGCGACGGCGCATTGCCAGTGCCGAGCACCTGGCGCAACTGGCCGGCGACTTGGCACAGATGGATTTCAGCTTTTTGTACGACGCCAGTCGCGACCTGTTTGCCATCGGTTACAACGCCGATGAAAACCGCCTGGACCGCGCCTATTACGACCTGCTCGCTTCCGAAGCGCGGCTAACCAATTTTGTCGTGATCGCCCAGGGCCAACTGCCCCAGGAAGGCTGGTTTACCCTCGGCCGTTTGCTCACCAGCAATGGCGGCGAACCGGTGTTGCTGTCCTGGACCGGCTCGATGTTCGAGTACCTGATGCCGCAGCTGGTAATGCCCACCTACGCCGGCACCCTGCTGGACCAGACCTGCAATGCCGCGGTGGCGCGGCAGATGGAACATGGCAACCAGTTAGGCCTGCCGTGGGGGGTATCGGAGTCGGGGTACAACGTGTTCGACGCCCACTTCAATTACCAGTACCGCGCCTTTGGCGTGCCGGGCCTGGGGCTTAAACGCGGGCTCGGTGAAGACGTGGTGGTGGCGCCCTACGCCTCGGTTTTGGCCTTGATGGTGGCGCCGCACGCGGCGTGTAAAAACCTGCAGCGCCTGGCCGGCATGGGCCTGGCCGGTGCCTATGGCTTGTATGAGGCGGTGGACTTCACCCCGGCGCGCCTGCCCCGTGGCCAGAGCCAGGCGGTGGTGCAATCGTTTATGGCGCACCACCAGGGCATGAGTTTGCTGGCCCTGGCGTATGTGCTGCTGGACCGGCCGATGCAACGGCGGTTTGAGTCGGACCCGCAGTTCAAGGCCACTGCCCTGCTGCTGCAAGAACGGGTGCCGAAAAGCGCCGCGCAGTATTTGCACGCGGCCAACGCGCCGGTGGCCGATGCAGCCGCGCGGGAAACGGAAACCAAGCTGCGCGTATACACCGACCCGGACCGCAAACGCCCGGCGGTGCAGCTGCTTTCCAATGGCCGTTATCACGTGATGGTCAGCAGCGCCGGCGGCGGTTACAGCCGCTGCAATGAGTTGGCGGTCACCCGTTGGCACGAGGACATCAGCAGCGAGAACCTGGGCCTGTTCTGTTACCTGCGCGATGTGGCCAGCGGCAGCTTCTGGTCCACCGCGCACCAGCCCACCCTGCAACCGGTGGACAGTTACGAGGCGATTTTCACCGATGCCCGCGCCGAATTCCGCGTGCGTGAACGGGAGTTCGATACGCACACCGAAATCGTCGTGTCACCCGAAGACGATATCGAGCTGCGCCGCCTGCACCTCACCAACCGTGCGCGGGTGCGGCGCACCATCGAGCTCACCAGTTATGCCGAAGTGGTGTTGGCGCCGACCACCGCCGATGCCTTGCACCCGGCCTTCAGCAAGCTGTTTGTGCAGACCGAGTTGCTGCTGCCGTTGCAGGCCATTTTGTGTAGCCGGCGGCCGCGTTCCAGCCATGAGCCGGTGCCGTGGATGTGCCATTTGCTGGCGGCCCATGGGGTGGATATCGAGGCCATTTCCTATGAAACCGACCGTGCCCGCTTTATCGGCCGCGGCCGCAACCTGAGCGAACCGGCGGCCATGGACAGCGGCAACGAACGGCTGTCCGGTAGCGCAGGCTCGGTGCTCGACCCGGTGGTGGCGATTCGTTGCCGCATCACCCTGGACCCCGGCCAGACCGCCACCATCGACCTGGTGACGGGCATGGGCCAAAGCCGCGAGCATTGCTTGCAGTTGATCGACAAATACCGCGACAAACACCTGGCCGACCGGGTGTTTGGCCTGGCCTGGACCCACAGCCAGGTGCTGCTGCGCCAGCTCAATGCCTCGCTGTCGGATGCCCGCCTGTTCGAGCAGATGGCCGCCTCGATTGTGTATGCCAACGCCTCGCTGCGCGCCGATGCCAGTGTGCTGACGGGGAACCAGCGCAACCAGTCCGGCTTGTGGGGCCAGGCGATTTCCGGCGACTTGCCGATTGTGCTGGTGCAGATTGCCGACCCGGCCAACATCGAACTGGTGCGCCAGTTGGTGCAGGCCCACGCCTACTGGCGGCAGAAAGGCCTGGCGGTGGATTTGGTGATCTGGAACGAAGACCAGGTGGGCTATCGCCAGCAGTTGCAGGACCTGATCATGGCCTTGGTAACGTCCGGCAGCGAAGCGGCGCTGGTGGACCGCCCGGGCGGCATTTTTGTGCGGCCGGCGCAGCAGCTCTCCAGCGAGGACCGTTTGCTGATGCTCGCTGTTGCCCGTCTGGTGCTGAGCGACAGCCGCGGCAGCCTGGCCGAACAAATACACAAGCGCCGCGCCGAACCGCCGTTGCCGCGTTTTGATGCAGGCCTGATGCGTCGCCCGCGCCGCCAGGCGACACCGGCAGAACCACAGCCAGCTTTGTTACTGGGCAACCAATACGGCGGCTTTAGCGCCGATGGCAGCGAGTACGTTATTCACCTGGGCCAAGGCAGCAGCACGCCAGCGCCGTGGGCCAACGTGTTGGCTAACCCCCACTTTGGCACGGTGATCAGCGAAAGTGGCGGCGCCTACACCTGGGCGGAAAACGCCCATGAATTTCGCCTGAGCCCGTGGCACAACGACCCGGTATCCGATGGCAGCGATGAGGCGCTGTACCTGCGCGATGAAGACAGCGGCCATTACTGGTCACCCACCCCACTGCCTCGCGCAGGCTCAGGGGGCTATGTCACCCGCCATGGCTTCGGCTACAGCGTGTTCGAGCACGAGGAGGACGGCATTCACAGCGAGCTGTGGGTGTATGTGGCGCTGGATGCGTCGGTGAAGTTCTCGCGGCTGAAAATTCGTAATACCAGCGGCCGCAGCCGGCGGCTTTCGGCGACCGGCTATGTGGCCTGGGTGCTGGGCGATTTACGGGAAAAGTCGGCCATGCATGTGGTGACCGAACAGGACCCGCTCAGCGGTGCGTTACTGGCGCGCAATGCGTTTTCCATCGAGTTTCCTGGCCGCGTGGGCTTTTTTGATGTGGACGCGCCAGTGCGCAGCATCAGCGGCGACCGCACCGAGTTTCTCGGCCGCAACGGCAGTCTCAATGCGCCGGCGGCGATGAGCAAAGCGCGGTTGTCGGGGCGCACCGGCGGCGGCCTGGACCCGTGCGCCGCCCTGCGCGTGGAGCTGCAGTTGGCCGAGGGCGAAAGCCAGGAGCTGACCTTCCGCCTCGGCGCTGCTATTGACCGTCCGGCTGCCCTGGCGCTGGTGCAGCGCTTTCGCGGTGCCAGTGCGGCGGCGCAGGCATTGAGCCAGGTGCGCACCCATTGGCAAACCACCTTGGGCACCGTGCAGGTGCAAACGCCGGAGCCGCATATCGACGTGCTGGTGAACGGCTGGCTGATGTACCAGACCATCGCCTGCCGCTTCTGGGCCCGCAGTGGGTATTACCAGTCGGGCGGGGCCATCGGCTTTCGCGATCAGCTGCAAGACAGCATGGCCATGCTGCACGCCAGCCCGCTTGCCTGCCGCGCCCATCTGCTGCTGTGTGCTACCCATCAATTTTTCGAGGGCGATGTGCAGCACTGGTGGCACCCGCCGCAAAACCGTGGGGTGCGCACCAGTTGCTCGGACGATTACCTGTGGCTACCGCTGGC
Source organism: Pseudomonas turukhanskensis (assembly GCF_027922365.1). GTDB lineage: Bacteria > Pseudomonadota > Gammaproteobacteria > Pseudomonadales > Pseudomonadaceae > Aquipseudomonas > Aquipseudomonas turukhanskensis. Next base: position 27,111 of record NZ_BSFN01000006.1, on the reverse strand, counting down.
CACCAGCCGGTATGTGCGCGTGACCGCCGACCAGGGCGTACTGGACGAATCGGTGGCTTATCTGGGCGGGCGTCTGCTCAATGCCGGCGAAGAAAGTTATTACGACCTGCCGACCCACGCCGGTGAACAGGAAAGCCTGTATCAGCATTGCGTACGCGCCATCGAGCATGGCCTGACCCAAGGCGTGCATGGCCTGCCGCTGATGGGCGGCGGCGACTGGAACGACGGCATGAACCGTGTGGGCGAACAGGGCCGGGGTGAAAGTGTGTGGCTGGGGTTTTTCCTCTACCACGTGCTACTGCAGTTCGCCCCGACCGCCCGCCTGCACGGGGATGAGCCGTTTGCGCTGCACTGCGAAACCTACGCGGCCGGCCTGCGGGCGAACCTGGAGCAGCATGGCTGGGACGGCAGCTGGTACCGCCGCGCCTACTTTGACGACGGCACGCCGCTGGGCTCGGCGAGTAACGAGGAATGCCGCATCGACTCCATTGCCCAGAGTTGGTCGGTGCTATCGAAGGCCGGCAGTAGCAGCCGGCAACACACGGCCATGAATGCCTTGGAGCAGCACTTGCTGCGCCGCGACCTGGGCTTGGTGCAATTGCTCGATCCGCCGTTCGATAAAAGCGCGCTGGACCCCGGCTATATCAAAGGCTACGTGCCCGGCGTGCGCGAAAACGGCGGGCAATACACCCATGCGGCAGTGTGGGCGAGCATGGCCTTTGCGGCGCTGGGCGACAGCGAGCGCGCCTGGGAGCTACTGCGCTTGATCAACCCGGTGAACCACGGCAGCGACGAGGCCATCGCGGTGTACAAGGTGGAGCCCTATGTGATGGCCGCCGATGTCTACGGTGTGGCACCGCATGCCGGGCGTGGAGGCTGGACTTGGTACACCGGCTCGGCGGGCTGGATGTACCGGCTGATCGTCGAATCGCTTCTGGGTCTGCAGCGCACCGGCAACACCTTGCGCATGGCGCCGGTGCTACCGGCCGATTGGCCGGGCTTTACCCTGCGCTATAGGGTGGGGGCCACGGTGTACGTGATTGAGGTGGTTCAGGAGGTGGGCCAGCCGCCGGCCTGGCACCTTGATGGCGTGCTGCAAAGCGCAGACGGCTTAGTGCTGCAAGACGATGGCGCGGAGCATCAGGTGCGGATCATCTGTGCGCCATCGGCACCGGTGTATCAAGTGGGATAACGCACCGACGGGCCTTCCAAGGCCCGCCATTGTTGAGCGTACCACGTGGCTCAATCAGCTCTATCCACGTGATGCCTGCAATTTCGAGGAATTGATCAGCCGCGCCGATGCTGCCGTGTACCGGGCCAAGGCGGCCGGTGGCGGCCAGTACCGCGTGTGTAACATCTAGCGCTCGGTAATCGGTGGCTCGGACGTGGCGCGCGGCGCGCGGGGTTTGGCGCGGCTGAAAATGCGAATGCCGGCTTTGGGCTTTTCCGGTGGGTCGCTCTCGGTGATGAAGAACCACACCCGTCTGAGCACCTGAACGCCACCTTTGAGCACTGCCATCGCTGTGGTTTTCATGATTCATCCGCGAGGGGCTGAGCCGTGGATGCCAGAGCGCCAGCATCGGGTTCGGCAACGAACGGTTGGTTGGCCGCACGCTGCTCGACCACGCGCGGGGCGCGCGCTGTTTTTTCCGGATGAGCCAAAAGATTGCGATTAGGCAATGGGCCGAGGATCACCCGCGGTTCACGCACGCCATCACTCCAGTTGGCCGGTTTTGCTCGGTCGTTTTCAGGTCGGTCCACGGTGCCCTCAGGTAGCCTTGCTCCCACACGATGGCGTAGGTTGCGCGGCCCAGCGTGCATGGCCTGGCAGGCATTCGTCTGTGCGCTGGCACACCCAGACAGAAACAACGGGTACGGCGAGAGATACCGCACACCCTGTCGGCCTGACGCTATCCAGAATGTAAGACTTTTGCTATCACTATGAGAGTAGCCAGCCAGTACCGAGCCTCGCCATGGACCATCTCCTGTCGTTTTTATCGGAAACCGTGCCCAAGGCCAGGACGGTCGAGCAACTCACCCGCCCATTGTTGACGCTGCTGCACCGCGTCACTGGCATGGAATCCACGTACCTCACCACCATTGACCTCGAGCACGGTGTGCAACGCATCGAGTTCGCCCGCAATATGGGTGAGATGACCATTCCCGAGGGGTTGGTGGTGCCGTGGGAAGACACCCTGTGCAAACGCGCCCTGGATGAAAACCGCCTGTATTCGGACAACGTGGCCGAGTGCTGGGGCGATTCGCAAGCGGCGCAGGCGTTGGGCATTCGCACCTATGTAAGCGCGCCGATCCGCGCCCAGGACGGCCGCGTGCTGGGCACGGTGTGTGCGGCCAGCGCCTCACAGGTGGCCCGCTCGCCGGAAGTGGAGCCGATGTTGCTGTTGCTGTCGGCCTTGCTCGGTTATTCGCTGGAGCGCGAGTCGCTGGTGGAGCAGTTGCAAACCACCAACACCGAGCTTGCGACCCTGGCGCTGACCGACGCCCTCACCGGCCTGTACAACCGCCGGGCGATTTTGAGCGAAGTGCAGCGCGTGCTCGCGCTGGCGCGGCGTGAGGGGCGTTATGTGCTGGTGGGCATGGTGGATCTGGATGGCTTCAAGCAAGTGAATGACACCTACGGCCATCAGTCCGGCGATACCTTTTTGCAGGAGGTGTCCGCCCACCTCAAAGACTGCCTGCGCGCCAGCGATGTGCTGGGGCGCACCGGTGGTGATGAGTTCGTGGTGGTGGCGTTGGGTGTGCAGGTTGAGCAGGCCGAGTTGCCGACAGCCATGCGCCATGCCGCCGAGCACCTGCAACAGCGCCTGACCACGGCGACCATCGGCCGCTATGCGCTGGGCAATGGCGACCTGCGTTATGCCGGCGCCAGTGTGGGCGTGGTGGCGTTGCTGCCCGATGGGCTGGATGCCGACGAGGCCATCAAGCTGGCGGATCGGGAGATGTACAGGGTCAAGCAGCAGCGCAAGGCTGCGCCGGTGGTGTGAGCCAGGCGTTGCCCTTACGCGAGCCCGACGGTGCTCTGAACAAAACCCTCCGTCGTCCCAGCGTAGGCTGGGACCCGGAATGTCGAATCAAACGATTAGCTCAGCAAGCACGCACCGGCCGGGGCTTCGTTTATCTGTACTTTGTCACTCAGTTGCCGCGATAGGTCGAGAACCCATATGGGCTCAGCAGCAACGGAATGTGGTAGTGCGCCACCGCGCCATCAACACTGAACATTACTGGCACTTCGGGGAAGAAGGTGGCGGCGTTGTGGCTGCGAAACCAGTCGCCGGTTTTGAAGGTGACGCGGTAAGTACCTTTTTCCAGCGACTTGCCTTCAGGGTACAGGGCAGGAATTCGCCCTTGTTCGTTGGTGCTGCCGCTGTTGAGCAGGGTCCAGGTGGTGCCAGTCTGTTGTTCGAGGGTGACGCGCACACCGGCCGACGGCAGGCCGTCTTGCAGGTTGAGCACGTGCACGCTCAAGGGGTTGTCGGCAGCGTAGGTGAGACTGGCGACGGCGCTCAAGGCCAGGCTGGCGAGCAGGGTGGCAAGGCGTTTCATGGTGGAACTCCTGGGGTTATGGTTGAGTGGACAGGTGTTGGGTGATGGCTGTTTGCGCGCAGGCTTCATCGTTCGCACTGCCACCGGCGCCGGCAACGCCGATGGCGCCAATTACCTGATCGCCCACGCGCAGCGGCAAGCCGCCGCCTAAAAGCAGCAGCTCGTTGAGGGTGGTGAGGTTGGTGGCATCGGGGTTGCTGCGGGCGCGCTCGGCCAGCACACTGGTGGCGGTTTTAGTCGAGAGCGCGGTAAAGGCTTTGCGCTGCGCGGCCACAGTGTTGTGCGGGCCGACATTGTCGTCACGCTGCAGCGCCACCAGGTTGCCGCCGCGATCCACCACCGCCGCCACGGCCGTCTGGCCAAGGGCGTGGCAGCTGGTGATGGCGGTATTGAGCAGTTGGTTGGCCAGGGCCAGGGTGATATCGGCACGTTGCGCCACGGGCGGCGTGGTGGCAGCCATGGCGTGGGCGCTGAGCGTCAGGGCAAACAGGGTGGTGGGAGCAAGTCGCAAAAACATGGCGGTGTCCGTTGAGTGGCAAGTGGCGGCCATGCTGCACCGCCCTGCCCCACGGGCCGATTACGCCTGCATTACGAATTTGTAATGGGAGAACGGCGCATAAGCGCCTAGCCTTGTGCGCTTGTGGTGGAGGAACCGATGCGCATCCTGTTGGTGGAAGACGAAGTAAAAACGGCCGATTACCTGCGTAAGGGCCTGAGTGAGTCGGGCTATCTGGTCGAGGTGGCGCACAGCGGCCTGGACGGCCAGCACCTGGCGCAAGAGCACGCCTTTGATCTGATCATTCTGGATGTGCAGTTGCCGGGCCTCGACGGCTGGCAGTTGCTGCAGATCATCCGCCGCACCCAGCAAACACCCGTGCTGTTTTTAACCGCCCGCGATGCCGTGGAAGACCGCGTAAAGGGCCTGGAGCTGGGCGCTGACGATTACCTGGTAAAGCCGTTTTCCTATGCCGAGTTGCTGGCACGGGTGCGCACCTTGCTGCGCCGGGGCCCACCGCGCGAAGTGGAGCACTTTCTGCTGGCTGATTTGCACCTGGATTTGCTGCGCCGCCAGGTGACGCGCCAGGGCCAGCGGCTGAGCTTGACCAACAAGGAATTTGCCCTGCTGCACTTGCTGATCAGCCGCGAGGGTGAAGTGCTGTCGCGGGCGCAGATTGCTTCGCAGGTGTGGCAGATGAATTTCGACAGCGACACCAACGTGGTGGACGTGGCCATCCGCCGCTTGCGCGCCAAGGTGGACGATCCCTTTTCCTTGAAGCTTATCCACACGGTACGCGGCATGGGCTACACGCTGGCGGTGCAACCGTGAAGCGCTGGGCGCCGAGCGCGCTGAGCGTGCGGCTGGCGCTGATGTTCGCGCTGGTAAGCATGCTGCTGTTGGGCGCCATCGGCTTTTACCTGTACCACGCGTTGCACAAGGAAATTGCCTGGCGTGATGACCAGGCGCTGTTGGGCCGGGTGCAGCGCATGCAGGCGATTTTGACCGACAGCCGCAGCATCGAAGCGCTGCGCGAACGCCCCCAGCTCTACGAAAATATGTTGGGCAATCGCGACAACCTGTTGTGGGTGGTGGACGCCGCCGGCCAGGTGCTGATCGAAATCAACCCGCCCGGCCTGCCGCGCCCGACGCTGCCCGCCACCGCAACGGCGCAGTTGGCCGATGACCCGAACGGTGCACCGCTGCGCCTGGCGTGGCAGAACATGGAGCGCGGCGAACAGCGGCTTACGCTTATCGCCGGCAAGGTGCTGAGCGAGCGTGAGCAGATGCTTGCCGCCTATCGACTCAAGTTGGGGGCGGCGTTGGGCTGCGGCATGGTCCTGGCATTTGCCCTGGGCTGGCTGGTGAGCCAACGCGGGCTGCGTCCGGTACGCGAACTGGCACAACGCACGGCGGCCATCGATAGCCAGCACTTGCACTTGCGCCTGGATGAGTACCACAGCACAGCGGAATTGCAGGCCCTGAGCCAGGCACTCAACCATATGCTGGCACGCCTTGAGGGCGGCTTCGGACAACTGTCGCGTTTCTGTGAAGACCTGGCCCACGAGATGCGCACGCCGCTGAGTAACCTGATGGGCCACACCCAGCAAACACTGCAACGCGAACGCACGGTGGCGGTGTATGAAGACTTGCTGGTGTCCAACCAGGAGGAATACGAACGGCTGGCGCGGATGATCGACAGCATGCTGTTTCTCGCTCGCACCGAGCAGGCGGCGCTCAATGTGCAGCCGGTCGATTTGCATGCGCTGGGCGAGCAGTTGTGCGAATACTTCGAGGGCATGGCCGAAGAGCGTGGGGTGGTGCTGCGTAATGAGGCGGACGGTGAGTTGCTGGCCGATGCCGATTTGCTGCGCCGGGCGCTGGCGAATTTGCTGGCCAATGCCTTGCGCTACGGTGCGCCCGGCCAGCCTATTACCCTTTCCACTCGCCGCGAAGGTGAGCGGTTGGCGGTGAGTGTGCATAACCTGGGGCCCGTCATTGGTGTAGAGCATTTGCCCCATCTGTTCGAACGTTTTTATCGCTGCGATCCGTCGCGTGCGCAGCCAGGTGACTCGGGCGGGTTGGGGTTGGCGATTGTGCGGTCGATCATGCAGGCGCATGGAGGCGAAGTGCGGGTGCGCAGTGATGAGGGTGGAACGGCGTTTGTTTTGGTGTTTGCGGCGTAATTCAAGGTCAAGGGCCGCCCTCTCCCCAGCCCCGGTTTTTTTTCGTTTCCGGCTGCTTACTGCTTGGCGTTGTAGCGGGCGAAGCGAAGTGGCGAGTCCTCGCGTTCCCTGCACAAGCCTGGGTCCCAGCCTGCGCTGGGACGACGGTGATCTAGGCAAAAACTTCAGTCGTCCCAGCGAAAGCTGGGACCCGGAATCTGGGACCAAACGAGCTAGCAGGCCCAGCGCGTAAATGGCGCCGATAAAAAAACCGCCACCCGTATCCAACCAGGCAGCGGTTTTTTCATGCAGCAGGTTTACCCCCCCTTGGCAGCCTTCTCAATCACCTGAGCCACCGTTTTAGGGTTGGAAATCATCACCACGTGCGACGCACCTTTCACCACCACTGTCTCTTTGGCATGCGCCCGCTCAGCCATAAACTTCATTGCCTGCGGCGGGATGTTTTTGTCAGCATCGCCATACACCCACCAGTTTGGAATGGTTTTCCAAGCAGGCTCGGTGGCCGCTTCGTTAAGCGCCACGTCAGTTACGGGGCGCTGAGTCGCAGCCATCAACTTGGCGTCGGCTTTGGGCACGTCAGCGGCAAACTGGGAGGGGAATTTGTCTTGCTGGATATACAAGTCATTCGCCCCACCGGCCAACGGCACGGGCGCCGCCAAGGTTGGGCCCAATGTGCCGCCCGGGTACTTGCCACTGAGGGCCACCGCACTTTCACCTACATCCGGCGCAAACGCCGCCACATACACCAGCGCTTTGACATTGGCTTGCCCGTAGGCCGCCTCGCTGATCACCGGCCCGCCATACGAATGGCCCACCAGCACCACCGGACTTGGGATCGTTTTCAGCAGCTCGGTGACCGACTGCGCATCACCTTTCAGGCTGCGCAGCGGGTTGGCCGCGGCCACCACGGTGTAGCCGTCGTGCTCGAGCACCTTCACCACACCATTCCAACTGGAAGAGTCAGCGAACGCGCCGTGCACCAGCACGATGGTGGGTTTTACGGGAGCGGCCTGGGCCGTTGCGGTAACCGCCACGGCCAATGCCAGGCTGGTGAACAGGGTGGTGAGTTTCATGAGCGGGTCCGTCCTTGCGAATCAGGGGAGAGGCTGCAGCAGGCTGCTGCAGCGCTCAGGGTGCGGCGTGACCGATTACTTGCTGGCGGTCAATGCGTTGTAGCTGGTGAACAGGTTGCGGTAGTCAGGAATGTGGTTCGCGCACAGAGTGCCCAGGCCTTCGATGTCGTTGCGCCAGTCGCGGTGCAGCTCACAGGCCACGCCAAACCAGTTCATCAGTTGCGCACCGGCGGCGGACATACGGTTCCACGCGGCATCGCGGGTCATTTCGTTGAAGGTGCCGGAGGCGTCGGTCACCACGAACACATCAAACCCTTCTTCGATGGCGGCCAGCGCCGGGAAGGCTACGCACACTTCGGTGACTACGCCGGCGATGATCAGTTGTTTCTTGCCGGTGGCCTTGATGGCTTTGACGAAGTCTTCGTTGTCCCAAGCATTGATCTGGCCAGGGCGGGCAATGTACGGCGCGTCCGGGAACATCTCTTTCAGCTCTGGCATCAGCGGGCCGTTGGGGCCGGTTTCAAAGCTGGTGGTGAGGATGGTTGGCAGCTTGAAGAACTTGGCGAGGTCGGCCACGGCCAGCACGTTGTTTTTGAATTTGTCCGGTTCGATATCGCGAACCAGGGAGAGCAAACCAGCCTGGTGATCAACCAGCAGAACCACGGCGTTGTCTTTGTCCAGACGGTTGTATTTGTAAGAAGTGGTCATGGTGCGTTCCTCGCTATCTGTTTGGGTGCCCGCTGTTGGGCGTTAAGGTTTTTTGCGTGGCTGCCGTGTTGTTGCGGCATGGGTAAAGCTTAAAATCGACACCCTTCTTGCACTAGACTGTAAAAATTGCCTCTAGCGTTCCATTTGGAGAACGATCATGGAAGACCTCAACACCCTCTACTACTTCACCCAGGTGGTGGAGCACGGCGGGTTTGCCGCCGCTGGCCGCGCGCTGGACATGCCCAAGAGCAAGCTGAGCCGGCGCATTACGCAACTTGAAGAACGCCTGGGCGTTCGCCTGTTGCAGCGCACCAGCCGGCACAGCGCGCTGACCGAAATCGGCCAGGCGTATTACCAGCGCTGCGTGGCTATGCGCGTGGAGGCCGAAAGCGCCGCCGAGGTCATTGAGCGCAACCGCAGCGAACCGCGCGGGCTTATTCGCCTGGCCTGCCCCACGACCCTGCTGAACTCCTGGGTGGGGCCGATGCTGACGCGCTATATGCTCAAGTACCCGTTGGTGGAGTTGGCACTGGAGGCCACCAATCGCCGGGTGGACGTACTGCATGAGGGGTTTGATATCGCCCTGCGCGTGCGCTTTCCGCCGCTGGAAAACACCGACATGGTGATGAAGGTATTGGCCAACAGCACCCAATGCCTGGTGGGCCACCCGCAGTACGCCCAGTGCCTGGGCGTGGGCTTTGCGCCAGACGAATTAAGCCGTTTGCCGAGCCTGTTCTGGGGCGGGCAGCAGCGCGAGTATCACTGGGAGTTGTTCAACGCCGAGGGCGCAGGGGTACAGATTGCCCACCGGCCCCGGATGGTGACCGATGACTTGCGCGCACTGCGGGATGCGGCGCTGGCGGGGGTGGGCATTGTGCACTTGCCAAAGGTAGCGGTACGGGATGATCTGGCGGGCGGCACGCTGGTGGAAATGCTGCCGGGTTGGACGCCCAAGTGCGGGATTGTGCACGCCATCTTCCCTTCGCGGCGCGGATTGTTGCCCTCGGTGAGGACGTTGATTGATTTTCTCGGGGAGGAGTTTAGTCAGAGTGATATGGCGTGATTGACCTTGTTTGCAGGTTCAGCCTCGAGATTTTGATCTTCCTAGCCCAATGCGTTTGCATCAGCCCTGGCTGTTTTTACCCAACAACTCTGAGCGCCCGATAAGCCGGCCCGGCTTTGGCGCTGCTCTGTAGCCCTTGAGCTACAAAAAACACGAAAAACCTGTTTTTTGTAGCCCAAGAGCATCGATTCCCCCCTCTCCTACAAGGCCGGGGTACGCGGCGGAATCAGGCGTTTGCTACCCGTGGCCTCATACGCCGACGCCAAGCGCAACAACGCCGAATCATCGTAGGCCCGCCCGGCAAACGTCAGCCCCACCGGCATACCGATATCCGCCATCACGCCCATCGGCACGGTGACGGTCGGCACGCCCAGGTGGCGAATGGCGAGGTTGCCGTTGGCTACCCAGATACCGTTGCTCCAGGCGATATCCGCCGACGCCGGGTTGACGTCGGCATCCGCCGGGCCCACGTCGGCCACGGTGGGGAACAGCACGGCGTCGAGGCCCAGGTTGTCCATCCAGTCTTCGAGGTCGAGGCGGCGGGTTTTCTCCAGGCCGCGCAGGCCGTCGGCCAGGGTGGGAATCTGGTCCCAGGGGGTGATGCCTCGCTCGGCCATGCGTACGTATTCGTCCATGCCGGCGGCCAGGTCGCCTTCACGGTTGGGCAAGGTGCCGGGGTCGTGGGGGAAGATTTTCGCGCCGTCTACGTCGACCAGGCGGTTGAGCTTGGGGTCGCCGTTGGCTTGCAGAAAGTCGTCGAAGGCCCAGGCGGACAGGCCCCACAATTCATGGTTGAGAAACTCCGGCGACACCAGGCCACGGTTGAACACCGTGGGCGCGCCGGGGCGGTCACCTTCGCAGTTGGACACCAGCGGGAAGTCCACCTCCACCACTTCGGCACCGGCCGCTTCCAGGGCTTTGCGCGCCTGGTTCCACAGCTCGATCACCGAATCGCGGGTGATGATGCGCTGGCCGGTCGGGCCGCCAATGCCGGGGTTGTCGCTGGTACCGGCCTCAGGGTCGGCGTTGATAAACATACGCGGCACACCCAGGCGTTTGCCGGCCAGGGCTTGCGGGGTGGCGGCCAGTTCCAGGTAAGACGCGGGCCGCACATCGGCGACCTTTGGCAGCGGCACCCAGGGTTGCAGGCGCCAGAGGTCGCCACGGGTGTCGGGGTCTTCGGCCACCACCTGGTCGAGCACTTCCAGCAGATCGGCCATGGTGCGGGCGTAGGGCACCACCACGTCCATGGTCGGCGTCAGCGGCCAGTTGCCGCGCACCGAAATCACCCCGCGCGAGGGCGTATAGGCGCACAAGCCGTTGTTGGAAGCCGGACCACGGCCGCTGGACCAGGTTTCCTCGGCCAGGCCAAACGCGGCAAAGCTCGCCGCCGTGGCGGTGCCAGCGCCGTTGGAGGAGCCGGAGGCAAAGGGGGCGGTGAGGTAGTTGGCGTTGTACGGGCTTTCGGCGCGGCCATATACGCCGCGCTGCATGCCACCGTTGGCCATCGGCGGCATATTGGTTTTGCCCAGGCAAATGGCGCCAGCGGCACGCAGACGCTCGATGGTGAAGGCGTCGCGTTGGGCGACCAGGTTGGCGAAGGCCGGGCTGCCCGAGGCGGCGGTCAGGCCTTTGACCAGGTAGCTGTCTTTGGCGGTATAGGGAATGCCGTCCAACGGACCGAGTACCTTGCCTTGGGCGCGGCGCTCATCAGAGGCCTGGGCTTCTGCCAGGGCTTCGGGGTTGCGTACGACCACGGCGTTGAGGGCACCGTCGTAGGCCTCGATTCGTGCGAGGTAGGCCTGCACCAGTTCTACGGCGGTGGTGCGGCCGCTTTCGAGCGCAGCGCGCAGTTCGCTAATGGACACCTCGGTGACTTCGATCATGCTGGCCTCGATTGGGGTTGGCAGTGGCAAGGCGCCTATTCTGCCTCAAGCACATAGCAGATGAAGAGTGGCAAGCCAGGTGGTGGATGCCGCAGAATCGACCATCGTTTCACCGCCCGAGGCCGCGCATGATTACCCGCCCGCAGAATCCTTCCGCCTTTGTGCTGCTGTTCTCGCTCAAGGGTTCGATCATTACGGCGATCTGGCGCAAGGTGCTGTTTACCGTGCTGATCAGTTCGGTGGTGGTGGCTACCCACGGCACGCTGTACCACTACAAGGTGGTGCTCACGGCCACGCCGTTCACCCTGTGGGGCCTGACACTGGCGATCTGCCTGGGCTTTCGCAATACCGTGGCGTACCAGCGCTTTTGGGAAGCGCGCACCCTGTGGGGCGAGCTGTCGATCATCACCCGCAACCTGACCCGGCAAATCCTTACCCTGCTGCCAATGGCGGCCGATCACGAGCGCCGCCAGCTGCTCGACCTGCTGATCGGCTTTGGGTACACGCTTAAAGACTTTCTGCGGCGCACCGGGCCCAGTGAGGAACTAAGCCGCCTGCTGGACGAACCCGCCCGCGAAGCCATCGCCGGTAAGCAAAGCCCGCCCAGCGCGCTACTGCATCAACTCGGCGAGCGCACCATTAACCTGGCCCGGCAAAGCGGCGCCAGCGATATGGTGCAGGTGCATCTGGATGAACAGCTCACGCGCATGAATTACGTGCTGGGCGGCTGCGAGCGCATCAAGAACACGCCCATCCCCTACCCCTACATTCTGATGCTGCACCGCATCGTGCACCTGTACTGCTTTTTGCTGCCGTTTTGCCTGGTGGACAGCATCGGCTGGTTTACCCCGTTTGCGGTGTGCGTGTTGGCGTATACGTTTTTTGGTCTGGACGCGTTGGGCGATCAGATTGCCGACCCGTTCGATACGCAGCCCAATGACTTGCCGTTGGACGCCATGTGCCGCGGGAATGAAATTGCGGTGCTGGAGATGCTGGGCGAGCAAGCGCCGGCGGCCGCGCAGCCGGTGAATGGGGTGTTGTTGTAGAGCGGAGAAAGAAGAGGCCCTGAGAAGGCATGCAGCGCAAGCCTCACACCAGCAGGTCTTCGTAAAACGCGCCAAACGGCCGCGTGGGATGGGCCAGCTGGATTTCCAGAATCCACAATCCACGGCCAGGCGTTTCAGCGAAATCCCCCAGGTCGCCCCCACGGTAAATGGCGTGGGGGAAGTCGCTAACGCGGTGGCCTTTGATATCCAGGTTCAGCACCCACCCCATTTCAATGGCCTGCGCCTGAGCGTAATCGTAGAGCTGCTGGCCGCTGACGCCGCCGGTTCGCCAGTGCACGCGTACGCGGTCGAACAAGGTTTTCGCGGCGGCGGCGCAGGCTTGCATCTCAGAGTCGGAACCAGTGGTGAACGTGGCGCCGGCATCGCCTTCATGGCCGCCGAACACAACGCCCAGGTCGATGAAAAAGATGTCGTTGGCGCCCAGCTGGGGGTCGCCGTTGGAGCGCTGCTTGAAGGTCTTCAGGGTATTGGCGCCGAAGCGGATCAGCACCGGGTGCCAAATGCGTTGCATGCCCAACTCGGCCAGCACCTGTTTGGCGATGACCTGGGCGTCGGACTCACGCAGCCCCGGCTTGATCTGCGCGGCGATCGCTTCGATAACGCGCCAGGTCATCTGTTGCGCGTACTGCATGGCATGCACACTGTAATGTTGGCCAACCGCTTCTTTGCTCGATTCGGCAGTCACTGCGCGCTCCCTGGCTCGTTAGAGCCGTGTGGTGTGTGACGACGCATCCATTCGGCGGCCACCTCACCCATGGTCTGCGGCACGCCGCTGCGGATCCACGCCATGAATTCGCGGTTGAATGTGAAATGCTCGCCGCACTGGGCGGTCATGAAACGGCGCACGTTCTGGGTGCAGCGGTAGTGTTTATCCAACGGGGTTTGCGCGGTGATGGGGTCGGCGTGCCAGTCGAAGGGCATGGGAGTTCTTCCGTGACGGGGGACGGTGTTTTAACCCAAAACGCCGGCACCTGAAAGAGCCTGGATCCCCGCCTGCGCGGGGATGACGGTGAGGTATTGAGACGCTCCGTCGTTCCCGCGCAGGCGGGAACCCAAAATTTCGAGTTGCCCTCAATCAGTCGGCAATAAAGCTCAACAAATCCTCATTCAGCTGCTGCGCATGGGTCACCGCAAACCCGTGCGGCGCGCCTTTGTACACTTTCAACTGCGCGCCCTTGATCAACTGCGCGGCCAGCTTGCCGGTGGTTTCGAAGGGTACGATCTGGTCGCCATCGCCGTGGATCACCAGGGTAGGCACATCAATCTTGGCCATGTCCGGGCGGAAGTCGGTGTCGGCAAAAGCCGTCACGCAGTCCACGGTGCCTTTGAGCGATGCCAGCAGGGCAATATTCAGGGTTTGCGTCAGCACGCCGTCGGACACGACCTGACCCTGATTGATGCCATAGAACGGTGTGGCGAAGTCGCTGATAAATTGCGCGCGGTCTTTCAACAGTCCGCCTTTGATTCCGTCAAAAACAGACTTTTCGACGCCCTGCGGGAAGTCGGCGGTCTGCCCGAAAATCGGCGTGACCGCGCCCAGCAGCGCTAGCTTGGCCACGCGTGCGGAGCCGTATTTGCCGATATAACGGCTAACGTCACCGCCGCCCATGGAGAAGCCCACCAGGGTCACCTCCTTGAGGTCCAGGTGGTCGATCAGCTGGGCGATATCGTCGGCGAAGGTGTCGTAGTCGTAGCCGCTCCACGGCTGGCTCGAGCGCCCGAACCCACGGCGGTCGAAGGCGATGGTGCGGTAGCCGCGCGAGCTCAGGTACTCCATCTGGTACTCCCACATGTCGGCGTCCAGCGGCCAGCCATGGCTAAACAACACGGGCTTGCCGCTGCCCCAATCCTTGAAATAGATCTCGGTGCCGTCTTTGGTTTTGAAGGTGCTCATGCAGGTCTCCTGAAGTGTCCGTGTTTCATCGAGTAAAAAGACAAGAGGTTTTGTCACTGCCCACTATCGGCCTGGAATATGACGGCGCATTGGATGGCTGTGCTGGATTGAAAATTTGCTTACAGAGGTAAGCACGGTTCTCAATTTTGTCGACACACACCGCGCACTCAACCGCTCTGGGATAAGCTCGCGGCGCCTATCCTTTGCCTGCGCCGGAGCCTCCATGCCGCCTTCCCGTTTTCTGGTCCTTGCCCTCGCCCTGCTGCTGGCCAGCACCGGCGCCCAGGCCCGTGACCAATTTCGCGTGTGCTGGAGCAACGCCGCCAGCGCGCTGCCGTGGGGCTATGCGGCGCAGCAGAAGATCGTCGCCAAGTGGGCCCGCAAATACCGCATCAGCATCGACGTGGTGCGCGTGGACGACCCACGCGAGGCTGCCCAGCAGTACACCGCCGGCCAGTTCGATGGCTGCACCATGAACAACCTGCACGCCCTGACCCTGCCCGCTGCGGCCGGTATCGATACCACGGCGTTGATCATCGGCGACTTCTCCGCTGGCAACGACGGCGTGCTGCTGCGTGGCAAGGGCGTGCGCGCGCAAGACCTCAGGGGCAAGACGGTGCAGGTGGAGGAAAACTCGGTGGCGCATTACCTGCTGGTACGCGCGCTGGAGTCGGTGCAGTTGGATGAAGAGGATGTGACCGTGGCGCCGGTCACCGAGCCCGATGCCGGCTTTGAGGCCACCGCCGCCTCAAACCCGCAGTTGGCCCAGTTGCAAGCGCGCGGCGACAGCTCGCTGGTGTACAGCTCGCACCGTATTCCTGGGGAAATCGTTCATCTGCTGGCGGTGAATACCGCCACCCTCCGCGAGAACCCGGCTCTGGGTCGCGCGCTGACGGGCGCCTGGTTCGAGTTGACGACGCGCATGAGCGCCCGCGACGACAAAGGCGCCGCCACGCTTGGCGCCATCGCAAAAAACGCTGGCCTTGAGTTGGCTGACTACCACGACCAACTGAGCAAAGCCCGCTCGTTCTACTCCCCCCGCAGCGCCGTGGCCTTTGCCGACAACCCGGCGCTACCGGCGGCCATGGAACGGATGGCGACCTTTGCCTTTAAGCACGGCATGCTCGGCAAGGCGCTGAGTGCGCAGAGCATTGGGATGTCGTTCGCCAATGGGGTGGTGGTGGGCAGCCCGGCGAATATCAAACTGCGGTTTGATTCGGCGTTTATGCAGGTGGCGGCGGATGGGCGGTTGTGACTCGATTGCCTTTACACCCACCCCCCTCACCCTAGCCCTCTCCCCGCAGGGGCGAGGGGACTGAACCGCACGCGCATTGGCTTCCTCACCCGCCTGCGCAAGAGGTGCTGGGTTTGAACCGCACGCGCATAGGCTCCCCTCGCCCGCTTGCGGGAGAGGGGCTGGGGGTGAGGGCCGCTCTAGCGCGCCAGCCCGCGCAAATGCAGAAAGCCGAACAACAGCACCTGCAGCCGTTCGACCCAAGGAAATGCCTGGCGCTTGAGGCGGTTGTTGAACAGCAGCGCTTCACCCACATGCGCGGCCAGAAGCACGCCGGTAACCAACAGCAACGGCCGGTGCAGCGGTTCGCCAAAGGGATAGATGATATTGAGCAGGGCCATCAGCCAGAACATGGCGAGGGCACCTTTGAGAAAGGACATCAGGTGCATGGGTGTTCCTTGTTGGGGGATCAGCCGTCAGTGTGACGGCTGATCTTTTTCCCCTCCCCGCACTTTTGGGTGGCTCACGGCACCCGAACGATCGCCGGCATGTTCCATTGGCCGGACAAAATCACCGCCTCCGGCCAATACAACCGCGCGGTCAGCGCAAAGCCACCGTCCCTGGGAATCGGCAGCCAGTTGGCCTGCCACTCACTGGCGGGCGCGTCGGCTTGCAGGTAGATATCCAGCGAACCATCGGCGTTGCGTTTAAGCGCATCGCGATCCCCTAGGGCGTAGCGGTTCAGCGGGTTGTCGACCAGGTAGCCGTCGGCGTCGTACACGGTTACCGACCAGAACGCACGTACCGGCGGCAGCTGCCCGGCGGCAAAGTGCAGGCGGTAGCGCTGGCCGCCTTGCAGGGGTTTGCCGTCGGCATCTTGCAGGGCATTGGGGTAAATGGCGTCTTCGGCCAGGTTGGCGCCGAAGCCGGCCATGGCCACTGCAGCACGCAGGCCATATTCACTGCCATAGCGGCCGACCTGCGGCGGCGGCACGCGCCAGCCCGCTTTGAGTGCCGGCGGGTGGGCAATGGCGTCCTGCAACTTGCGCTCGGCCAGCCAGATACCCAGCGCCACTGCACGCTGTTGCAGCCAGCCCCAGGCGCGCACGTCTTGCCCCGGTTGTACGCCCAGACGGGCCAAGCCTTGCAGCGCTTGCTGATCGACGTTGGCCGTCGGCGGATTGCTGGCCATCAACCGCGCCAGACGCTGAAAGAAGTCGCGGCTATCCAGCGCTCGCATCTGAAACAGCGGCGGCACACCCCGTTTCACGTTCACCGGCGGCACCAGCGACTCGCTGCGTTTGCCCTGTTGCCAGTCATCGAGCGGGGTCAGGCGGATGTGCTGCTGAATGCCATGCACGGTGTCGTAGTCGGCCACGCCATTGGTTTGCAGGCGGCCCAGCAGCCAGGCAATGGTGGTGGGCGAGCGCAATACCCGCATGCCGGCTGGGGTATCGCCTTTCCAACTGGGCCCTACCAGCAAGTAGGTGCCAGCCCCTTTGCCGGTGGTGCGTGGGCCGAGCGAGGCGTAGACGTTGGTCCAGGCGTCGAGAAACTGCATCACGTTGTAGCGCTCGGTGGCTGGCATTTCGAACACCAGTGCCTGCTCGCTCAGGTCCAGCCAGGCCACCGAATACAAGGTGTCGACGTTGGGCCTGACGATCTCGCGGAAATGCGCATCCGGGAATTTCTGCACATGCACCAGGTGCTGCAGCGGCGCCAGGCTGTTGTTGAAGCCATCGCGGGTCAGCTCGGTGATCACCAGCGGATAACCAAACACATAGCCTTCGGCCGCATCGCGAATGGTCTGGCGCTGGCTGAACAGCACAGCGGCTGCCAGTAGCACCAGCACGCCGAGCGCGGCAACGCCCTTAAGGAGGAAGCGGCTTCGCATATCAACGCACCGTCAGGTTGATGGGGCTGTCGCTGAAATCGAAGCAGCCAAGGAAGGTTTTGATATCCAGCAGGTTGCCGTCCACTTTGACATCGCCCAACACCGCGCCCTTGAGCAAGCTGTTCTGGCCGCTGATGACGGTGTCCAGGTAGGTTTTGTCGAGGGTCAGTTTCAGTGCGGTGCCTTCAGGAATACCGGGGTGCAGTTGCACCACGCCACGGCGCACTTCCAGCGCCCACTGCTCGTTGATATCGGGGAACACAAAGCCCAGGGTCAGGCTGACGTCGTTGGCTTTGTCCGGATCGACGCGGGTCACCCAGTTCTGCAGGAACACTTTCACCGGCAGGTTTTTCAGCATGTCGGGCGACAGGAAGGTGCCGCGCAAACGCTTGGCCATTTCTGCCAGCTGCTCCTCGCCAAGGGTGCCTTCGAGCTCCATGGCGCTCATCAGGTACCAGTTGCGCCAGTTGATGTTCATCTGCGCGTAGCCCAGTTTGCGGAAGCTGCGGGCTTTGATGTCGCGGGCCAGTTTGTCTTCGTGATCGATGCGGATCACATAGGTGGCCAGCTCCGCCGCCCATTGGTAATCGCCTTTCAAATACGCATCGCCAGCGGCCAGCAGCACGTTGTCGTGGCCGCCCATGAGCGCCACCATGCGGGTGGCTTTTTCCACCGGGGGAATTGGGTTGAGGTCGACCGGGTCGCCCTTGAACCAGCCCAGGTAGCCTTCGTAAATCTGCCGCACGCTGTGTTTCACGGTGCCGTAGTACTCACGCAGGTACGGGGTGTAGCCGGCCAGGTGCGGCGGCAGTTGCACCTTTTCCACCAACTCGTCGGGGGTCAGGCCTTTGTTCATCCAGCGCACGGTCTGGTCGTGGATATAGGCAATGCCGTCGCGGGTCATGCGCAGCACTTCTTCCACTTTTTCTGCGCCACTTACCGGGCGGCCGTGGGACGGCACCATGTACTGGGCGTGGAAGTCGCGCAGCAGGTCGAGGCTGTTTACCCACGCCACCGGGTCGCGGAATTTGGCGCCGCGCAGGGTGTGGATATTGGGCAGTGTCGGGCCCTGGTCCACTTCGGCACTGAGCAGCACGCCGCTACTGGGGATATACATCACGATCTCGTCGGGCGCCTCGCTCGGTGCCCAACGCAACTGCACCGGCAGGCCGGCGATGGTGGTGTCGAGTTTGTCTTTGAAGGTGATGGTGGGCGCGATGAACGTGCTCTGCCCGCCGACGGCAATCGGGCCGATGCCGCCGTTCATGTCCTTGCGGTCGGCGGCATTGAGCGCGGCGCCGAAGGTGTAGGCCGAACGCATGGCCAGAATCGGGCCGACCAGCGCGCCCTGGGTGACCACGTTGTCGAGCAGGGTTTCATGGGCGTAGATCTGCACCTCGCCGCTTTTCACTTGCTCTTCGCTGACAAAGCCTTTCACGCCATTGATATGGTCGGGGTGAAAGTGGCTGTAGACGATGGCCTTGACCGGCTTGTCGCTGATTTTGCGGAACTCGGCGAACACCTTGGCCGACTCTTCTGGCGATTCTCCGGTGTCGAAAATGATCAAGCCTTCTGGGGCGATCACCATCACGCTGTTGGCGATGCTCCAGCCCACGGCGGAGTAAACGTTGTCGGTGACTTTGTAGATTTCTTTGTTGAACACTTTGGTGTGTTCGGCCAGCTCGGCATTGATCGAGGGTTGAATGGTTTCCGGCGGCAAGTCGGCCAGGGCAGTCAAAGGCAGGGTAGCGGCCAGCAGCAGGCCGCTGAAACGGTTGAGTGCGCTCATGGAAGGATTTTCTTTTGTTGTTATGGACGGGCGCAGGTTGGCAAAGGCAGACTGATAATTCCAATGCAAAATTATCCGGCTTTTGATGCGAGAACTGCATGAATGACCTGCGCCAGCTTCGCCACTTTGTCGCCGTTGCCGAGTACGGCCATTTCGCCCGCGCAGCCGAGGCTATCAACCTCAGCCAACCGGCCCTGTCGCGCAGTATTCAAGCGTTGGAAACCAGCCTGGGTTGCCGCCTGCTGGACCGTGGCTCGCGCAATGCGGTGCTCACCGCTCACGGGCAGCTCGTGTTGGAGCACGCGCAGCGCCTGTTGCAAGCCAGCCGCTCCATGCGCAACGCGGTCAGCCAGCTGGCTAATCTGGAAGCCGGTGAACTGCGCCTGGGCGCCGGCCCCTACCCCGCCGCACGCCTGATTCCGCGCGCACTGGGGCAACTGGTCACGCGTTTTCCCAAGGTGCACGTGCAACTGGTGATCGACGGCTGGCTGCCGCTGCGCGAACAACTGCTCAACGACAGCCTGGAGCTGTTTGTGGCCGATATCCGCGAGTTTGCCGGCGACCCACTGCTGCATATCGAACCGCTGCGCAGCCACCCCGGGGTGTTCTTCTGCCGCCCCGGTCACCCGTTACTGAGCGAAACCACCATCAACCGGGAAAAGCTCGGCCGTTACCCGCTGGCCGGCACGCAACTGCCCGACGTAGTGGCGGCGGCGTTGGGCCAACTGAGTGGCCGTCAGCAATTGCTGGAGATCGAGTGCAACAACTTTCTGGTGCTCAAGGCGCTGGTGGCCAGCAGCGATGTGATCAGCATGTCGCCCTGGGATGTGGTGGCCGAGGATGTGCAGAACGGCCGCCTGGAGGTACTGCCCCTGGTTGGCGACCAGCCGACGCAGCAATCGGCGTACGGCGTGGTGACGCGCGCCGGGCACAGTTTGTCACCGGCGGCGCAGGCGATGTTGGAAGAGATAAGGCGCGAGGATACGTAAGGTTCCACAACTCTGGATCCCCGCCTGCGCGGGGATGACGGAGGTCTTTTCCGTATCACCGTCTTCCCCGCGTAGGCGGGGATCCAGAATAGTAAGGGGTACGCAATCCCAACCGTTACCGCGAGTAATACCCCACCGCCACCAGGTAATTCCCCACGCGTTCCAGGTACGCATGCTTATGCTCATTGCGCTCAGTCACCGGGTTGCGCCACAGGTATTCCAGCTCGCCTTTGCCGTCCTTGTTCACGGCATCGAGCATGCGCTGACCAATTTCGGCGCCATCGGGTGCCTTCAGATTGGCGAAGTCGGTGCCGATCAGACGGCGGTTGTAGCCATGGGCGACAAAACGTTTGCTGGTGAGGTCGACCACAAACACATAGAGGTCGTCTTGCAGATAACGCCGGTCGAGGTCGTTGATGGCGGCAAACGTGGTTTGCGGGTCTTTGTTGATGGCGGCTACGGCCTCGCCCAGCAGCTTCTTCGCCGCGTCCGGGGTGGCCCGTGGCAGGTAGTAGCCGACGGCCAGAATGCGGTCGTTGATGCGCTGGTAGAAGGTGTGTTTGCGCTCCACCTTACCGTCCTGGCGGTTCACCCAGCGGTACTCGGCTTCGTGCATCTCCCCTTGCGGTTCGCTGATGGCGCGGGCAAAGGCGCGCTTGGTGTCCTCGTCCAGCGTGGCCGATACATCGCGGCCCACCAGCATCACTGAAGGCCCGCCGCTGGCGAGCATTACGCCCTGGGTGTTTACCACGTAGACATACAGCTGGCCGGTGACGAACTCGCCCTGGCGGCTGAAGGCGGCGAACGCGGCGTCGCCGTTTTTCTCGTAATAGTCCACCGCCTTGAGCAGCAGCGCCTTGGCGTGCTGCGCTTCTTCCTGGTAGGCGGCGTCGGACTGCGCCAGCGCATTGAAACCACACAACGACAGCAACAGCGTCAGCAACAGTCGAGGAGCCAGGGTCATGGATGCGTTCTCTTGTTTTGGGTTCAGTGCAGTGTAGACATCCCGCCATCAATACCATTCATCCAACCTGCTGAACCAAAGACGCCATCACCTTTTCACAACCCAAAGCCCCCCAACAAAAGGCCGCCACCATGAATACCCGCGTACTTGTTGTACTGCTGACCAGCTTCGCCGCAAACGGCGCCTGGGCCGAAGCCTGCATGGTCGAGACCCGCGCGCAGAGCGCAGCGGTGCCGATGGTGGAAGGTAAATCCTGCTACGAATACAAAGGCGTGCCGGCCGGCAGCATTGACTGGTCGTGCAGCAACGAAAGCAAAGAGACGCTGACCAGCCAGAAAAAAAAAGTCGCCAGCTGCCCGCAGAACGCGGTAGGCACCTGCAAAGCGACCCTGACCCAGGAATCGATGGCCAATCAGCATTCCAGCAGCAAGGACAGCCAGGCCGAGTCGGCCAATATCCCCAAAGGCGCGCAGATTCTGACGTATTACTACGACCTCAAGGATCAATCGCAGGCGCGCACCGACTGCGAAAAAGCCGGTGGCCAGTGGCAGACCGAGTAGGGCGAATACCCGCTCGCGGGTATCCGCCGATACGCCTCACCACGCCCCACAATACATTTCTTTCGTGCTACTCGATGTGAATCGGCGGATATCGCCTTTGGCGATATTCGCCCTACGCAAAGGGTAACGGTCCCTCAAACACCCCAATTGGCAGCCAATGAGTAATCAGCCCCACATCTTCCTGCCAGTGATGCAACAGCAACGCCGGCGGTTCGATATAGGAGGCCTCCTGCGCATCAGCCCGCAGCCGCAAGGCAATCGCCGTAGTAGTACTGGGCGCGGTGCATAACAGCGTGCCGCCAAAGCGCAGTTGCATAAACCGGTGGATATGCCCGCACACCACCCGCTCCACCTGCGGATGCCGCTGGAGCACGTGCGCCAGGCGCGGTCCGTTGTGGCAGGCATACAGGTCGATATAGGGAATGCCGCTGGCAAAGGGCGGCTGGTGCAGCATCACCAGCGTCGGGCGTTGCGGTTCGGCAGCCAGGGTGTGCTCCAGCCAGGCGGCGGCAGGGTCGTCGAAGTCGCCGTGGTGCAAGCCGGGGATGGTGATATCCAGCGCCACAATGCGCAGCGGCCCGTACTGCTCGGCCACAAAATGCAGCGGCCCGCTGGCGGGCAGATAGCCCAGTTCGGCAAAGGCCTCGCGAAAGGCTTCACGCTCATCATGATTGCCGGGAATCAGCAGCAGCGGTTGAATGATGCCGGCCAGCAGTTTCTTGGCGTGGGCATAAGAAGCCGGCGTTCCATCGTCTATCAGATCGCCGGTGATAATCACCACATCGGCAGGTGGATCCAGCGCCGCCACCTGCGCTACGGCGGCGAGAAACATCGCGTTGGAATCCACCAGGCCCTGGTACAGCTCGCCCTCGGGGCAGATATGGGGGTCGGACAAATGGGCGATCAGCATTTTTTTGCGTCTACCGTGATTGGCGAAAGCTCAAACGTATGTAAAGCAAGCAACATGCCGCGCTGTCGTAGGGTGTGCTCCGCGCACCTGGAGATTCATGGGAGATCGCAACGGTGCGCGGAGCACACCCTACAAAAGCAAACGCTACCTGAGCATGCTCTTGAGCACCTCATCACGCCGAATCCAGGCATGGAACAGCGCCCCGGCCAGGTGCAGCAACACCGTGGCGAACAGCAGGTAAGCCAGATAAGTATGGGTTTTGCGCAGCAGCGCAAAAGTCGGCGCATCGGCGCTGAGCAAGGCGGGCAAGCGTACGCTGCTGCTGAGCATCACCGGGTCGCCGGCCGCTGAAATCATCGCCCAGCCCACCAACGGCAAGGCCAGCATCAAGACGTAAAGCAACACATGTGACAGCTTCGCTGCGAGCTTCTGCACGCTGGGCAAATCGGCCGGCAGCGGCGGTGTCACGTGGGTAAAGCGCACCACCAGGCGGACGATCACCAACAGCAAGATGGCGATGCCCAGTGGCTTGTGCAGGTTGATCAACCATTGGTGGCGCTCGGACACCGAGGCCACCATGCCCACGCCGATAAACAACATGGCGAAGATCATCGCCGCCATCAGCCAGTGCAGCACCCGCGCAGGCTTGGAAAAATGTTGAGTGCTCATGGGCGATTCCCCTCTTTTGGCAGCGATTCAACTTCGCCCGTGCGGCGTTCGTACGAAGCCGCGTAGGCGGCGGAACGGGCGGCGAGCAAGGGGTCGTCGGAACCCTCGATGCCGGCCGGAAGAATCAGCGGGTCGTAGTTGATGTCGCGGCACTCGCCGCTGTCTTGCGGCTGTTCGTGTTCGATCACCAAGGTGCCGGCGTTGACGGTGCGGTGCTCGCCACTCCAGGTTTTACTGGCGTCATTACTGGGGTCGCCGGGGTTGGCCAGCGTAAGCACCAGGTTCCAGCGCAGCGGGCCGGCGGCCAGGTGCTGTTGCAGATCGGCTTGCAGGTAGTCATCGGTTTGCGGCGCGGCGCCGCTGGCATCAACGGTGGCGACCATGCTCCAGCGCACCGCCTGACGAACACCGGCGGCATTGGTGAGGTAGAAGGCGTTGACGCTGTTATAGGTTTCGCTGGCAAAGCTGGCCGCCGGTTTAGCGGTTTTCACCCAGGCCAGAAAGGCGCCGGTCTCAGGGTGCGCGGCAAAAAAGGCCCCGGCTTTTTCCGGGTTGGGTTTGCCGGTGGCAGGGTCCGGTGCGGTGGCTTGCAGCAGCCCGTAGAACGCCTCGGGCGTACCCACCGGAAACACCGCCATGCTGTTCATGCCGGTGCGCCATTGTTGGCCGTTGGCTTGTTGAAAACGCAGGGCCATGCTCCGCAGCGGCGCAGCGCTGTCGGGCGAATAGGGGTTGCCGGTGGGCAAGGAAAAACGCCCCTGCACCGGCGTGCGGGTGGCAGAAAACACTTGGGCCGAAGACAGCTCGGCCGCCGCACCATTGCTCTGGAAGTAGCCGGTGACGCAAATGCCTTTGGGGTGGTTGCGGCGAAAGCCCGGGTGCTGGCCATTGTTGTGTTCGAGCTGGTCGACCACCCGCGCCGGCGTCACGCGGTCAGGGCTGAAATAGCCGCCGGTGTAGGCCAGTGCTGCGGCAATTACCACGGTAACAGCGCCGATGGCGCCGAGGCGCAGGGCCAGGTTTAGCGGGCTTAGGGGTGGGCGGTGTTGCGGGTCACTGTCGGCCATGGGTGGCTCCAGAGTCAGGCGAAGGTGCAGTCAGACGCCCCCGCTTCGGGTTTATTCCCGGCCGCGAATTGATTTATTTTTTTACGGCAGCGGGAATAAAGTCGCCGCACCGTCGTCTTGCTCGCCACACTCTGCTGAAACTTTCCCCTGGACCGCCATGCACGGCATCGATAACCAACTGCGCGACCTGCTGCCCCGCCTGCGCCGCTTTGCCCAGTCGCTGACGCGCCACCCGGCCAGCGCCGACGACCTGGTGCAGGCGAGCCTGGAAAAAGCCCTGGGCGCCTGGGCCAGCAAGCAACCGGACGGCGACTTGCGCGCCTGGTTGTTTGCCATCCTCTATCGCCAGTTTCTCGACACCCAGCGCAGCGCCAGCCGCTATCGCCGTCTGCTGACGCTGTTTGGCGGCGGCCAGGACGACCATCACGTGCCCTCGGCCGAACGCACGGTGGTGGCGCAAACCACCCTCGCTGCCTTCGAGCGCTTGCCCCATGAGCAGCGGGCGATTCTGCTCTGGGTGACGGTGGAGGGCCTGCGGTATCAGGAGATCGCCGATATTCTCGGCGTGCCGATTGGCACTGTGATGTCCCGTTTATCGCGCGCGCGGCAGGCCTTGCGCCAGCTCAGCGAAGGCGAAATCACCACCCCTTCCTTACGGGTTCTGAAATGATCACTCTGCCCCCCAGCGACCAGGATCTGCACGCCTACGTCGACGGCCACCTGAACGAGGCCGACCGTGAACAGTTACAGTTGTACCTCGCCGCCCACCCCGCTATCGCCGCCAAGGTTCAGGCCTGGCAACAGGATGCCCAGCACCTGCGAGCAGCCCTGAGCGGTGCTCTGCACGTGGTGCCCAATCCGCAATTGGATCCCACCGCCATTCGCCATAACCTGCGTCGCCAACGCCGCCGCCACTTCGCCACGGCCGCCCTGCTGCTGATTGCTGTGAGCGTCGGCGGCGTAGGTGGCTGGCAGGCGCGCACGCTCAACTTCGCCAGTCATATGTTGCCGATGGCCGATGCCGTACAGGCCTACCGTATGTTCGCCGTCAAAGACGGTATGGCCAGCGACTGGACCGCCAGCACCAGCAACGACCCGCAGCGCTGGCTGGACCAGCATTTCGCCCGTGCCGACCGCATTCCCGACCTTGCCGATGCCGGCTTCAAACCGGTGGGTGGGCGGATGATCAGCACTGAGCAAGGTGCGGCGGCCATGCTGGTGTATGAAGACGGCAGCGGGCGCAAGGCGAGTTTCTACATCCGCCCGCCGGGCCCGCAGCATTATTTGCTGGCCCGTGGGGCGCGCAGAGATGGCGAGTTGCAGGCCGATTACTGGTCCAGCGATGAGTACAACTACGCGTTGGTGACCCAGGCCGATGATGAGGCGGCGAAGCGGGTGCGTAGTGCGTTGGGGCGGTCGATTTAACGCCCGGATATCCGTGCGTGCCCGCGGCCAAACACGCCAGGGTGCCAGCGGGTAAGGTTGCGTTCAGAATTGATGCAACCCGATAACGAGCCCGCACAATGACAACAAACCCGAACACACGCGGCAATGCGCTGGTAGTCGGCGCCGGGGTGGTGGGCATTGCCACCGCCCTGTGGCTGCAACGCCACGGCTGGACCGTCACCCTGCTGGACCGCCAGCCCCCCGGCACCGCGACCTCCTTCGGCAACGCCTGCACCTTCGCCACCTATTCGGTGGAGCCGGTGGCCACCCCCGGCATCTGGCGCCAGGCTCCGGCTTTGCTGTTCAAGCCCGACAGCCCACTGAAAGTACGCCCCGCCTACCTGGGCAAGATTGCGCCGTGGCTATGGCAATTCCTGCGCGCCTCCAGCGAGCGGCGGGTGCACGGCATAAGCCGCGACCTGGATACGTTGCTCAAACCCTGCATGAGCTCATGGAGCACCCTGCTCGACGATGCCCAGGCCAATCACCTGATTCGTCACGACGGCTCGCTGTATATCTTTGAAGCCCACGAGCGGCCTGTGGCTGAGGAGATGGTGGCCTACCACCTGCCCTTCGATGTGCCGATCCGCCTGGTGGAAAACCACGAGCTGCACGCCATGGAACCGGCGCTGAACGCCCGCGCGGCACTGGGTGTGGAATTGCCAAAGGTCAGTCGTACGCTGGACCCTTACGCGTTGAGCCTGCGCTTGTTCCAACGGTTTCTGGAAATGGGCGGGCATTTTCTGCGCGGTGAACTGCGCGATATTCAACGCCATGCCGTGGATAGCGAGCAGGTGGTGGCGCACCTGGCGAGCGGGCAAACCCTGACGGCCGCGCGCGTGGCATTGTGCACGGGGGCCTGGTCGAAGCAGTTGGCGGGTTCGCTGGGCGACCACCTGCCGCAAGACACCGAGCGCGGGTACCACGTGTTGTTCGAGCAGGCCGGCCAATTGCTTAATCGGCCGGTGTGCTGGGGGGCTGGTGGGTTCTATATGACGCCCATGGCGCAGGGGTTGCGGGTGGGCGGCACGGTGGAGTTCGCCGGGACTCAGGCGTTGCCGGACCCGCGGCGTTATCGGTATCTGGCCAGCGGTGCGCGGCGGTTTCTCAATTTGCAGCATGAGCCGTCTTCGCAGTGGATGGGGTTCAGGTCGTCGATGCCCGATAGCAAGCCGGTGGTGGGCAGGTCGCACCTGTTGCCGCAGGTTTTCTACAACTTTGGGCATGGGCATGTGGGGCTGACGTTGGGGGCCATTACTGGGCAGTTAGTGGCCCAGATGGCGAGTGGGGTGCCTACGGCGGTTGAGGTGGAGGCGTTTTCGGCTAGGCGGTTTTTGTAGGTTTTTGAAGGTTTTTAGGGTTGTGGAGGTCTTCGTAACCGCGTGTGCTGGACGTTTTGGGGGTGTCAGAAATTTTGTGTTCGGGCATAACATGAGTAAGAGGTGCATGTATGCCGACCAAGAAGAAACCCACGTTGCGAGAGCTACCGAAAATCCCGAAAGAGCTGCTCGCGCAATTCACCGATGGACCGATGACCGCTGAAGCCATTGAGGACGCCTCTGCGGCGTTCAAGAAGGCCTTGATCGAGCGAGCCCTGAGTGCTGAGCTTGGCCACCACCTGGGCTATCCGCCGGGCGCGCAGCGCCCAGAGG
>NZ_BSFN01000005.1 GCF_027922365.1 Pseudomonas turukhanskensis | reverse complement strand
CCCGAACTCAGTAGTGAAACGACGCATCGCCGATGGTAGTGTGGGGTTTCCCCATGTGAGAGTAGGTCATCGTCAAGCTTAAATTCCAAACCCCTCATTCGCGAAAGCGAGTGGGGGGTTTGTTTTTGTGCTGAGAAAAGTTCGGCGGGCGACCGATGGAAGTTCATGGCACATACGTTGCGCCAATAAAGTCCAACACGTTCATGGCACAAGTTGCAGGCGTTCAAGTCTGAAAAGAAATAACACCGCACTCCACGCATAACCCTTTATTGCGACTAGGATTGCCACCAGCAACCCGGGAAGCGCGGGGATGTTGGTTTAACCTATGAGCAAAACCCTCTAGAGCTCTTTCCATGTCTGATGCTGCAGATGCTGGTGAACTGTCCGAGATGCCGCTGGAGGCGCTAACCGCCTGCCACGAGTGCGATTTGCTGATGCTCAAGCCCGAGCTTCAGCTCGGTGAAAGCGCGCATTGCCCGCGCTGTGGTTTCGAGCTTTATATGAGCCGCCCCAAGGTGGTCAAGCGCAGCATGGCCTTGGTGATTGCCGCGCTGTTGCTCTATTTTCCGGCTAACTTCCTGCCAATCATGGAATTGAGCCTACTCGGCCAGAACAGTACGGACACAGTCTGGAGCGGTGTTCACGCGCTCTACGATTCCGGTATGCAGGGTGTAGCTGTGGTGGTGTTTCTGGCCAGCATGGCCGTGCCCTTACTCAAACTGCTGTGCCAGTTCCTGGTGCTACTGAGCATCCAGTTTAAATTCGGCCGCAGCTATGGGCTGCTGCTCTACCGCATTTATCACCACATGCGCGAGTGGGGCATGCTTGAGGTTTACCTGATGGGCACCCTGGTTTCCGTGGTGAAGCTTATCGGTCTTGCCGATATCACGCTCGGGGTAGGCTTGGCCTGCTTTGTCTCACTGCTGTTGGTACAGGTCTGGCTGGAAGTGACGATGACGCCACATCAAATCTGGGAAGCGTTATCGGGAGAGGATGACCATGCGCGCCATTGATGCCGGCATTCTGGTGTGCCACGAGTGCCACCAGCTCAACCGTGAAGAACCCGAGAGCCACGGCCAGTTCTGCACCCGATGCGGCGGCAGCATACACCCTCGCAAACCCAACAGCCTGACCCGCACCTGGGCGTTGTTGCTCACATCAGCGGTGCTCTATATTCCCGCCAATATGCTGCCGATCATGACCGTCAGCACCCTGGGCAAAGGTGAGCCCGACACCATTATGTCCGGCGTTATTTCCCTGGTGCAGTACGGAATGATCCCCATCGCTGCCGTGGTCTTTGTAGCCAGCATCCTGGTGCCGACTTTCAAGCTGGTCGGCATCGGTCTGCTGCTGTACTCGGTGCAGCGCCGGCTGCCGATGTCGCCCCGCCAACGCATCGTCATGTACCGCTTTATTGAATGGATAGGCCGCTGGTCGATGCTCGATGTATTCGTGATCGCCATCCTTGTGGCCTTGGTCAACTTTGGCAGCCTGGCCAGCATCGAGCCTGGGCCCGGTGCTGCCGCCTTTGCCAGCGTGGTGATTCTGACCATGCTAGCCGCACTCACTTTCGACCCGCGCTTGCTCTGGGACAACACCGAAACGGACGACGATGACAATGACTGATCTGCCCAAAGCCAAAATCCGCCCCGCCTCCAACTGGTCTGCGATCTGGGTACTGCCGTTGATTGCCCTGGTGATCGGGGGGTGGCTGGCATGGCGCGCCTATGACCAGGCGGGCATTGATATTCAGATCATCTTTACCAGCGGCGACGGTATCCAGGCCGGCAAGACCGAGGTCATCTACAAAGGTATGCCGGTGGGCAAGGTGAAAAATCTTACCCTCGATGAAACCGGCGCCAAGCGCGGCGTAATCGCCACGGTAGAAATGGACAAGGACGTGGAACCCTACCTGCGCAAAAACACCCGGTTCTGGCTGGTAAAACCAAGCGTGAGCCTGGCCGGCGTTACCGGGCTGGAAACCCTGGTATCGGGCAACTACATCACTGCTGCCCCGGGTGATGGCGAGCCGGAGCGCAAGTTCGTCGCGCTTAACGAAGTGCCGCCTATTGCGGACTCGGTGCCCGGCTTGCATCTCACCCTCAAGGCCGAACGCCTGGGCTCTCTGAACCGTGACAGCCCGGTGTTCTACAAGCAAATCCAGGTCGGCGTGGTGAAGAGTTACAGCCTGGCGGCTGACCAGAACACTGTTGAAGTCAAGGTGTACATCCAGCCGCAATACGCGCAACTGGTGCGCAAACACACCCGCTTCTGGAACGCCAGCGGCGTTACCGTCAGCGCCGACCTGGGCGGCTTCAAGATGCGCACCGAGTCGCTGGCCAGTATCGTTGCCGGCGGCATTGCCTTCGCCACCCCGGAGCATCGCAAAGACAGCCCGCCCACCGACCCCAGTTTACCGTTCCGTCTCTATGAAGACTTCGACGCTGCCCAGGTGGGCATCAAGGTCAACGTAAAATTCGCCGACTTCGAAGGCCTGCAGTCCGGTCGCACGCCGGTCATGTACAAGGGCATTCAGGTAGGCACGCTGAAAACCCTGAAGATGAATGATGACCTGACCACCGCGTCTGCCGAGTTGGCGCTAGACCCGCGTGCCGAAGACTACCTGGTAGAAGGCACCGAGTTCTGGGTGGTCAAACCAGTCATTTCCCTGGCCGGCATCACCGGCATCGAAGCGTTGGTGAAGGGCAACTACATCGCGGTGCGGCCGGGTGAAAAAGGCAACGCGCCGGCCCGCGATTTTGTAGCCCGCCTGAAACCACCACCGCTTGATCTCAGCGCCCCCGGCCTGCACCTAGTGCTCTACAGCGACGTGCTGGGCTCCTTGGAAGTCGGCAGCCCGGTGCTCTACAAACAGATCAAAGTCGGCACCGTGCAGAGCTACCAATTGGCCCGCGACCGCAAACGCGTAGCCATTGGTGTGCACATCGAGCCCGAGTACGCCAACCTGGTGAACAACTCCACACGCTTCTGGAACGCCAGCGGCATCACCCTGAGTGGCGGCTTGTCCGGCATCAAGGTGAAGAGCGAATCACTGCAAACCCTGCTGGCTGGCGGCATCAGCTTTGAGACGCCAGACCCCAGTGCGCCGCCGACCAAACGGGTACAGCGCTTCACCCTGCATACCAACCGCGAAGACGCTCTGCAAAAAGGCACGCTGATCACCATCCGTGTCGCCTCCGGTGACGGTCTGCGCCCGGACACCCCGATTCGCTACAAAGGCATCGACCTTGGCAAGGTCGAAAGCATGGCCCTGACGGACGACCTGCAAGGCGTCCTGCTTAACGCGCGCATCACCGAAAGTGCCGAGCGCGTCGCCCGTGCCGGTTCGCAGTTCTGGGTGGTCAAACCCGAGCTGGGCCTGATCCGCACGGCCAACCTTGACACCCTGGTGAGCGGCCAATACCTGCAAGTACAGCCGGCGCCCAAAGGGGCTGCACCGCAAACCAGCTTCGTCGCCCTGGACCAGGCGCCAACGCTCGCCACCCGCGAGAGCGGCCTGACGCTAACCCTCAGCGCACCCCGTCGTGGCTCGATCAAAGCCGATGTGCCGGTTACTTACCGGGAAGTTCCTGTGGGCAAAGTGACCGGGGTCGAACTGGGCGCCACGGCCGATCGGGTGCTGATCACTGTGCTGATCGAACCGCGCTTCGCCCCGTTGGTTCGCACCGGTAGCCGGTTCTGGAGCGTCAGTGGTTTCTCCGTGGATTGGAGCCTATTCAAAGGCGCCAAGGTACGCACCGAATCGGTGGAGTCGTTGCTGCAGGGCGGTATCGCGTTTGCTACGCCAGAAGGCGAGCAACTGGGCGCGCCGGTCAAAGCCGGGCAGACGTTTGTGCTGAACGAAGAAGCCAACGAAGAATGGCTGAAGTGGGCGCCCAAAATTCAGCTAGGTAAGTAAGCCGAAAAGCATCGCGGCTGAATCCGCTCCTACAGGCGTGCAAATCGTTGGAATTGCGCGATCTCGTAGGAGCGGCTTCAGCCGCGACTAGCCGTTACGCCGGCTCAACCTCTGCCTCGGCCTTCACCACCGGCTCATGCCGGCGAATGTACTTCCAATCCGCCTCATCGATATAAATGCCATTGGGCCCGCTACCGCCTTCCAGGTCGATGGCCACATGGGCGCACACCTGCGGTTTCACACTGGCCAGAATCGGCACAAAGCCTAACTGCAGGCTGGTTTCGATCAGCGCCTGCTGGTTGCGTTCGTCGATGTCCGCCGCTTCGTCCAGGTAGTACGGCAGGCGTACTTTGCCGGCCTGCTCGCGGTCCATCAGGTGCAGCAACAGGTACATGTTGGTCAGCGCCTTGATGGTCATGGTGGTGCCGTTGGAGGCGGCGCCATCGATGTCGGTGTGCACGATCGGCTGCCCGCCAACCTTGGTGATCTCGAACGCCAGCTCGAACAGATCCTTGAGGCCCAACTGGTTATGGTTGGCGGCTACCAGGCGCGCCAGGTACTCCTTGGCTTCCTCGTTGCGCACGTCCTGATCGGCCGACTGATTGAGGTCGAACACGCTCAGTGTTTCGCCTTCCTCATACTGCCCGGCGCTGTGGATGATCTGGTCGATATGCTTGAGCGCATCCTTGTTCGGCGCGAGCACGATGCGGAAGCTTTCCAGGTTCGATACCTGGCGACGGTTGATCTCGCGGTTGAACAACGCCAACTGGTGTTCCAGGTTGTCGTAGTCGCTGCGGATATTGCGCAAGGTGCGCGCGATATCGGTAACGGCCGCGCGACGCGCCTTGGCTAGGGTCAGGGCTTCGTCCTGACGGTGGGCATAGGCGTTCACCAGCAGGTGCAGGCGGCGCTCTACATCATCTTCGCTGTCGAACTTGGCCACGCCCTTGAGGCGGATCTGCGCATACAGCGCATCAATCTGGCCATCGATGCGCTGCAGGCTTTGCCACGCGTCCTGGTAATCGTTGAGCAGCGGCAGCAGGTTATCCAGCGAGTCGTCCACCGGCTCCATAAAGGGCGTGCCGAACGGCAGGTTGGCCGGTAGCAGCTGGCGGCGGCGCAAGGCATCTTCCAGGGTGCGCTCCTTGGCTTCCAGATCAGCCAACTGCCGGCCCACCAACTGCAACTTGGCCGACAACTGCTGAACCCGCTCGGTAAACGCGTCACTGGCGCGCTTCAGGTCATCCTGCGCGGCCTCGGCCTGCGCCAATTGTTCGAGCTTGCCCGGCTCTTCCACGGCCAGGGTCTGGCTGCGGCGGAAGTCTTCCAGGGCTTTCTGCGCATCCAATACCTGGTTGTACAAGCCTTCGGCTTGCGCCTTGCTCGCGGCACGGTCGGACGCAACGCTCTGCTGGGTCTTGAGCTGCTTGAGCTCCTTCTCCAAGCGCTCTTTCTGGTCGCGCAAGGCGGCGCGGTCGGCCAAGGCTTGCAGTGCTGGCGGCTCGATATGGCTCAGGTCGATGGAAAGGCCCGGCACTTCGAACCGCTCGGCTTTGAAGCCGTCGAGAATCACCTCCAGCGATTTGACCCACTTGCCGTCTTCATCCAGACCAATGCCGTGCTCGCCCAACGGCAGGCTGAACAGCGCGCCGTTGAACAGACGCATCAGGCGCTCGACATCCTGCTGGCTGAATTCTTCACGCAGCCGTGCGTAGCTGTTGTTGTCGGCATGTTCGAGTTGCTGACGCACCGATTTCAGGCGTTTTTCCAGGTCGCGCAGACGCTCGTCCAGGTCTTCGCTGCTGAACTGCCGCGACTGTGCCAGGGCACCGGCCAGTTCATCGTGGGCGTCCTTGGCCGCCAGCAATTGCTGCTCCAGCACCTGGGCATTGTCGACCAGAGCAAAGCGCTGCTTGAGCACGCCGAACTCGCCGAGCCAGCGTTGAATTTCGCTGATCTCACGCTCCAGACGCATCAGCTCCTGGGTGCCGCCACGCTGGTTCTGTTGCAAGCCATTCTGCTCGCCACGGTAATGCTCGGCCTGAATCACCAATTCTTCGCGGCGCGCACCGGCATAGTCCTGCCAGGTGCCAAGTAGCGAGTCGAGCAGGGGCGAAATGCGGTGCAGCTTGCCGCGCAGCACTTCACGCTGGGCCACACCCGCACTCAAGGCTTCAACCAGCGGGCCGGCGGCCACCAGCGATTGGTAGTCCGCTTCCATACGGCGCACATCGCGGAAGGCTTCTTCGCACGCGGCAATGTAATCGACGCTGCCGGAGCGCAGGCTGTGCTCGAACGCATCGAGGAACAGCTGCTTGAGTTTGGCCGCGGTGATTTCGCGCATGTGCAGCAGGTTGATAAACAACGCGCGGAAGGTCTTCAGGCTCTGCTCACTGGTGGAGCGCAGTGGAATCAGGGTCAGGTCCAGGGGAATGGAGGTATGCCCGCCCACCAGCAAACGCCGCAGTTCTTCGGGCTTGAGCTCGTAGGCCTTGATGTTCTCGCGCTCCAGGTTGGCAAACAGCTCGCGTTGGCGCAGGCAGGTGCCGTTTTTCTGGTAATGCTCCAGGTGCAACTCGCCGGCATAGGCGAAGAACTGGTGACCAAAGCCGCCACCCGGGCCGCGACCGGCCACGCCGATCACATGTGGGCCGTGGGGCAGGGCGACTTCCACGAGGATGTAGCTGGTGTCGCTGGCGAAGTAGAACTTGCGCGAGGCCTCAAGGCTGTACTTGCCGAAGCTCATGTCCGACATACGCGCCAGAATCGGAAACTGCAGGGCGTTGATCGAGGCGCTTTTACCGAGGTTGTTGGCGCCGTATACCGACAGCGGCTGTTCCAGCGGGAACAAACCCAGGCTGTAACCGGCGGTGTTCAGCAGGGCGAAGCGGCGGATACCGTAGCGTTCCTGGCTCATGCATCGATCTCCTGATTGGCCCGTTCTTCAGCCAGGGCGCGGGCCAGGGCTTGTTCTTCGCTTTCTTCTTCGACAACGGCCGGCAGTTGTGTGGCCGCGGTTGGCAATACCGGAATGTCGTCATCGGGGTCGGTGTCGATCACCAGAATCTCGTCGCCGCTGTCGTCATCCACCAGCGCCGGGGTCGGCAGAGGCAAAACGCTGTGCAGGCTGGCGGCCAGGTCGCGGTCTTGCTGCACCGACAGGCACACATCAAGGAAGCGGTGCATCGGCGGCAGGAAGCGGTAGATGCCGTTGTCCTCGCTGGCAAAACCCAGTTGGGTCATGCGGCGCATCACCTTTTCTTCCAGCTCTTCCTGCGTGGTGACTTCGGCCTGCAAAAACAGGTCGCGGTATTTTTCCAGCAGCGGTGGCAACTCATCGCGGCCCAGGCTGCCGCCGTCCAGCACGGCCAGCGGGTCGCGGCCTTGGTCGGCGAGGTGCTCCACCAGAATGAAGGTGAACAGTGCCAGGCGCTGGGCCGTCTTGTTCACCTGGGCGCCCATCTGCTCGGGCACGAAGTAGTAGAAACCGCGGGTATCGCACACCAGCTCGTAACCCAGGGCGCGAAACAGGGCGCGGTAGGCGTCCTGCTGGTTCGACAATTGGCTGTACAGCTCGGCGTCGCGGTGGCTGACGTGGTAACCCTTGAACAGCTCGCGAAAGATCGGCGCCAGTTGGCTCAGTTCGGACAGGTCAATATTCATACACAGGATTCTTTAAAGAGGGCTACGGGCTCACGCATGGGTGTTGGCCACCAAGGCGTACGAGCACAGGCTGACCTGGTGCTCGGCGGTGTGGTAATCGCGGCGCTCCAGGCGTTCGCGCTGAAAGCGGCCGTCGCGCGAGAGGCGCGAGAACCAATACAGCAATTCGTCGGTGGCGCCGGTCGGCTCCTGCTCCAGCAGCCAGACCATCAGGTCCGGCATCGGCAGCGCGCTCTGGCAGCGCTCGAGCATTTCCCGAGCGGTGCGCGGCGCCTGCGGGGCCTCGCCCTTGCGCGTGCCGCTGGCCTTGGGGAATTGCGTGGGTTTGGGTTCGAAGCGAGCCAAGGCATACACATACGACTCCACCTGGCCGGTGGTGCCGAGAAAGGTGCTCTGCGGCCGCGTGAACAACGGCAAGGCCGCCTGCGGTACGGCGTCCAAGCCCTTGCGGCGAATGGCCGACAACGCCAGCGCGGCACCACGGGTTACCGCGTTATGCCGGCGCGCTTCTTCGCGCAGCGGCAGCAACAGCTCGCGGGCGCGGCGCAGGGTCAGTTGCGCGGTGGTCTGCATTTCCAGAATGCGCGCGTGGGTGCGTAGCAGCAGATCGTCGTCCACCAATTGGCCCAGACGATGTTGCTCGCTCAGCAGCTTCAACAGCACCTGTTCAACACGGCGTACGCCCTGCTCGAAGGCACCGTCGGCGTTCACCAGCTGAATCATCGGCTCGACATATTCGTCCCAGGTCGCCAGCACTTCGGCATAGCGTTGGCGCAGCGGAATCTGCCGGTCGCTGGTCTTGGCCCGATCGGCCACGCCCACCAGTGCCTGCTCGTCATTGGCGAGTTTTTTCAGCACATCGCGCACGCGCATATCCAGCAGCCGCAGCTGGCGGGCCAGGTCGTTGGCATCGCGTATTTCGAAGGCGTCCTGGATATAACCCGCCAGGCGTTCGAGGTGGCGCAGGTAGGCCTCGATTTCCAGGCACAGGCCCAGGCGGTGTTCGCGGCGCAGGTAGGCAAGAAAATCGTGGATCTGGGCATTGAGCTCGAAGCGGTTCGGGCTTTTGGCCACCGGCACCAGGATGTCGAGGCGAATCCAGATATCCAGCAGGTTGGTGATTTCGACGGGGGTGCTGTCCACCAGTTGCACCGCCAGCTGGGCGCGCAACTCGATCAGGCTCATGGTGCCTTGGTCGAAACGCTCACAGAGCGGTTCGAGTAACGTCCAGTGTTCAGCGAGGGCGCGCAATACGCGCTTGGGCTCGATCATGTGCACTCGTTTCTTGGGTTGGGGTGGGGCAAAGGTCGCGATTGTACTGCATGGCGGGAGCGGGATTTAGTGTTGGTGGATCAAAGGGGGGAGCGGATGGTTTTGGGCTGTGGTGTTCTTCGTTACGCCGTACCTCCACTCGGCCTCCTGAAGCGGCGGGCAGATCACATGGGTAGATCAAAAGCCCCTCACCCAAACCCTCTCCCGCACGCGGGAGAGGGGGCCGATTGGAGTGAAGCGGCTGCCATACGTCACCCCTCGCCCGCTTGCGGGAGAGGGGCCGGGGGTGAGGGGCCGTCAAAAGCATCACGCGTGGTGACGAACCGAAAAAAGTGACCAATTTCGGCAGTTTGCGCCCGCCTGCGAACCTGTGTTTCAAACCTGTTACCCGCCAAGCCTGCGTTTCAAGTGCTTGAATCGCTTGGCATGTTTTCTGCGATGCAGTTGGCATCTGCACTTTCTGGAACGCCCATGCCCGCCGATACTGCCGCCTATGCCCAAGCCCGTTGGGACGAGTTGGAACGCCAAAGCGATCTCGACTGGGACCTGGACGCCATCACCGACCGCCGTGAAGCCGTGGCTTTTTTGCAGCGCTTTGAAAACCGCCTGTGCATCTATTCCAGCTACGTCGAAAAGCTCTACAGCAACTACAGCTTCGTGGTCCCGGAAAACGAGGAGGGCAGCATCACCATCCTTCCCGATGAACAAGCCTGGCACGACACCTTCAACGACGTACCGGCCGACGCCGTGGAGCCCACCGGTATCCATATCCTGCCCGGCGAAACCATGGGCTACACCGGCCTGTACCTGAAAATTCCCGGCGAGCACAAACTGGTCGCGTCCAAGGAATTGCCGTTTCAGGAAGGCCTCAAGCTGCTGATCCAGCGCTACCAGGCCAAGGGCGAAACCTTTCTGCCGGTGCTGATCAAAGGCGACTTGCGCGAGTACGAAGCGCGCATGCCATCCTTGCACCTGCACCGCATCAACCCCGCCAAGCTGGGCAACAGCTCCAAGCTCAGTGTCGATGCCATCAACGGCGCTATTGCCGATCACCTGATCGCCCTGTTTCGCCAGCACTAAACCCAAGCCCTGCGCGCCGGCCTGGGCTGCGGCGGTTGTGTAGGAGCGACCTTGGTCGCGAACCGCACAACCACCCCTTGAGCCCTTTGTTTCCAGGATTCGCGAGCAAGCTCGCGCCTGCAGTGCGCCCGGCAAAAAAGGTGGCGTTACGCCAGTGTGTTCTTGCGTAACAGTCACCCGCCCGCTCGCCCACATTCCCGGCTGCAAACTCGACTATGGGTCGGGCGTGTGTTGTCGCCGAGCTTCTTATAGTGATGCCGTGGATTCGTGCCGCGCGTTGGCGCCGATGAATCCGGCCACAATAAGAATAAGGACATCGCCATGCGCCCGACCC
The DNA here is from genome assembly GCF_027922365.1 of Pseudomonas turukhanskensis. Classification (GTDB taxonomy): domain Bacteria; phylum Pseudomonadota; class Gammaproteobacteria; order Pseudomonadales; family Pseudomonadaceae; genus Aquipseudomonas; species Aquipseudomonas turukhanskensis. The sequence goes on along the minus strand of NZ_BSFN01000005.1, from coordinate 354,262 downwards.
GTAGCCTTGCCGCACTTGGTCAACTTGCTCTGCTCACCACCGCCCTGATGGCTGGCTCGGCCCAGGCCAAGCTGGAGGCGTTGGCCGATAACGAGCTGTCGAATGTCACCGGGCAGGCGTTTATCAACCTGACCACCGACGCCAATGCCGGCATCAATTACACGCGGGTCAATCTGGGGGTGAACCTCGACACCCAGCTGAACATGAAAAAGCTCCAGCTCGGCCAGTACAACGACAGCACCACGCGGCCGGGTGAAGTGGCCGGCTCCTCGGACATCCTGATCAACAACTTTGCCCTCGGCACCGTCAACGCCGATGACAGCATCAATGCCTTCAAAATCGCCAACCCGTTTATCGAACTGGCCTACGAGGGCAACAAGGTGATCGGCGTGCGCATCGGTTTTGGCGAAGCCAAAGGCACGCTGTCCGGCGATATCGCCAGCCTTACCGGCAATGTGCCGGTGCATATCAAAGGCACCGGGCAAGCCATTTACGACGTGGCCAGCGTGGGGCAGAAACTGGTGTTGGGCATAGGCGGCATTTACACCACCAGCGTGCTGGAGGCCGATGCGCAACTGGTAAACAGCAGCGGCGCCGCCGACCCGGTGCGCGGTACCCAGGCCGGCATCAAGAATGGCGATGGCCTGACCTGTACCAGTGGCTGCGCGCCGCTGATCACCGATGTCGCGCTGGGCATCATCAAGTCCGGGGACTGCGCGTTGCTGGGCATCCAGACCTGCTTCAACCTCGACCAATTCAAATCGCTGCCGGTGGGCAACCTCGGCGTGGCCGACTCGGCCAGCACGGCTGCGATCGAAGGCGCCACCAAAGGTTTCTTCATTTCCCTGCAAACCAAAGACGTGGCCTGGCGCGACCTGGACAGCAACAGCTTTATGACTGCCCTCAAAGGCGCGTTCATGAACATGCCCAAGTACAAAGACGCCAACGGCAATATGGTGTCGCCGATCAATATCGACTTTAACCAGGCCTTCAACGGTATTCCGCGGCAAGACACCTGCCTCGGCGCCGCCACCTCCGGGTGCTGACATGAACGCCCCGCTGCTGTTTGCTGGTTTGGCGCTGCTGGTCGCCAGTGCTCTGGCCCAGGCCGAAATGCAGGCGCTGGATGACCAGCAATTGTCGGACGTACAAGGCGCCGGGTTTGGCTTTGTGCTGGACAACATCCTGCTCGATGCCAACAACGCCACCATCACCATCACCATCAACGACATCACCAACGGCAGCGGCCAGAACGTGCCGATTTCGGTGAAGGAGTTCTACCTGGGCGCCACGGGCAGCAACAAGGGCGCCAACCTCAACCCAGTGACCATTGGCCGCTTGAGCTCGCCCTTTACCCTGGACCTGAACAAAGGCGAAAACCTGCGCACCCTGCGCGATGACGGCGTGTGGGTGCAGACCACGCCGAGCAATGTCGCGGTGCTGGCCCTGACCTTTCCCGAGCGCCTCACCGGCACCGCAGGCCAGGCCTGTATTTCCGGTTACGCCGCTGCCGGCAGCAACTGCTCAAGCCGCGCCAGCGAGAAGGCGGATCTGGGCATCCGTTTCGATTTTCAGGTAGCGGCCGGGCGCACGGACATCCTCAATATCGACATTGCGGAGTTGGCCATGGACGGCTCGTACCTGCGCCTGTGGGGCGACAGCGCGCGCAGCCAACTGGTGGGCGAAATGCGCCTGAACCTGTATGCCAAGAGCCTCACCGTGATGTCCTGCGCCGCCGGTGCCACCAACTGCGCCACCGCCGCCGAGCAAGAGGCGCGCACCATCACCGCCACCAACCTGTACGCCAACATAGGCCTGGGCTACGGCAAGTCGCAGCCGCTGCTGTTTGATGTCAACAGCAACGGCCAATTCACCCTGGAGCTGCCCAACCCCACGTCAGGCGGTACCACGGCAGCGGCACGCAACACCCTGGCCACGGATTTCTACGCCAACGCGCCGCGCACCAATCTCGTTATCGATAACCTCAAAATGGGCAGCGGCAGCTACTCAACCGGCGGCTACAACTTTGGCTACAACGCGATTCAGGGCCTGACCATCAACTACCTGAAGGTGACCAGCCATGACCTTTAGACGCATCGAGTGGTTGTTTCTCTGGCTGGCGCTGTTGCTGCCGGCGCTGGCCCATAGCGAATTGCAACCCATGGCCGACGACGCTCTGAGCGCCACCAGTGGGCAGGGTGGCGTGTACCTGTCCGGTGACTTCAGCATCAACAAAAGCGGCGGCGTGCTGTGGACAACCCCCACCAGCAACGTCGCCAGTACCTGGACCGCCAATCAGCGCAGTTGCGCCACCCTCGGCGCCAGCTCCCCCGAAGACTGCGGCATGCGCATCGCCATCCGCGCTGAAGCGGCCGGCGGCTGGTACGTGCTGGACAATATGAAAGGCATTTTCAGCTTTGACGGCCTGACCCTGCGTACGCGCTTTATCGATAGCGGCTTCAACGGCGATGGCAGCAGTTTCAACCAGGACACCCTGGAGTTCGGCCTGCCCAACGAAATGAAATTCCAGGACGCGCGCTTTACCTTCGCCGTCGCCAATCAGGGCGGTTGGCGCAACAAGGCCGGCACTGCGGCCAACGGCGGTGACGCGACCTACCAGCAGACCAATATTTTCTCGGCGAAGGTCGACGGCAGCATTCGTATGCAAGGCAACGTGCTGGTCTTCCCAAAGAACTGAGGAGCAAGTAGATGCACAGAAATCTGCTGCTGGTGCCGCTGCTCTGCTTCAGCCTGCCCAGCCTGGCCATGCAGGCGCTTGACGACGACAGCCTGGCCAGCGTCAACGGCCAGTCCGGCATCAGCATGGAAATCAGCGGCGGCGGCTGGTCCGCTGGCAACGTCAGCTACAGCGAAGACGGCAAGACCGTGGCCCTCAAGGACGTCAGCAATCGCCCGGCCAGCGGCAGCACGGCAACCTCCACCACCAAGATCGATGTGGTCGGCAACCAGATGGTGGTCGAGCACAAGGCCAGCCCGCAGCAACTGGCCGTGAACAACATAGAGATGGCCGGCAGCAGCAAGAGCTTCGGCAGCTTTCGGGCCTTCTACACGTTGGGCGCCACGTTGAAAGTCAAAGGTGGCGGGGCGAGCGGTGTGAGTGGTATCGGCCTGGATGACAGCAAGCTGTCGCTGACCGACGTCACCTTCTACTACCGCGACAACGGCTTCGACCTGATCGTCAACGGCATGTCGTTCGATGCCTACCTCAACGCCGCCTACGTGGACATCGTCAGCGGTGGCAGCGGCAAGGAAATAAAACTCGACCTCGGTAATTTGCGGCTGGTGGCCAACATCGGCGGCATCAGCCTGGACCTGGCCCACAGCGATGCCGTCAGCGGCGTGCCGGCCACGCCCGGCAGCCCGGATACGCGCGACCCCAATTACAGCAAAAGCTTCGGCAGCCTGAACCTCGACCTGCGCCTGGGCGGCAGCCTGAGCATCGGCAGTGGCGGTGCCAGCGGCCAGGGCATTCGCATCCGGCCGAACCTGACCATCAGCAACAGCCTGTTCCAATACCAGGACGAGGGCGTGCTGCGGGCTGAGAATTTCTCCGGCGTACTGAGCAGCACCAACGGCCTGACCTTCGACCTGGAAAGCGACGGCGTGGGCACGTATGCCCAGGTGAAATTCCCCGACCTGCGCCTGAACGCCACCCTTGGCGGGCTGATTATCGGCAACGCCAGCAACCAGAAACTCGGCAGCCTGGGCATCGACCTCAACTTTCTTGACGACGGCGCCAAGCAGAACTGGCTGAAGCTGCGCCCCGGTGGCGACCCCAACTCGGGCCTCAAGGGCGTGACCGCCGATGTCAGCTGGAACATGGTCAACAGCTCGGTATCGCTCACCGATAACGGCAACAGCATGTGGTTCAGCGGCCTGCGCACCAACGGCACCGGGCAAATCACCCTCGACCTGACCAAAAGCTGCGCGGCCGGCGCCAGCACAAGCTGCTACGCCGGTACCCAGAGCGACATGAGCAAGGGCAACTACAACGGCCACTTCGACGGTCTGCGCCTGGGCCTGAATAACGTCAAAGGCAGCTACAGCTTCGATGGCCTGCGAGTCGGCACCGCCAATGCGCCGCTGCAAGGTGGCACTGAGCTGCTGGTGCTGATGGAGATTTTTCCGGCTTACGACTTCACCCTCAACGGCCAGTTGACCATTCAGCCAGGCGGTAACGTCGGCAGCGGTGTGCGTTACAACGCCGACTTCTACGTGACCGAAGCCCGCGCCGCGATCACCGTCGACGAAAACGGCAGAGGCTTGTGGCTATCGGGCACCAGCTACGACATGCATTTCCGCGACGGCACCCTGGACATTGCCAGCGGCGCCGCGGGCGAGAAGGGCGGCGTGGAGCTGCGCAAGGGTACTTACTGGTCCAAGCTGGATGTCAGCGATGTGCGTTGGGGCGACCGTGCCACCGGCACCAGCCTGGGCCGCATCATGCTCAAACGCTTTGAGCAGGGTTCGAGCCTGGCCTTGAGTTCCGGCGGCGCAGGTGCCTTGTGCGTGGGCGCCAGCGGCGGCACTGCCAGTGCCTGTGGCGCCGCGGGCGGACGCTGGGAAGACCGCGGTAACGAAGGGGTGTCGGTGAAATTGAAAAGCGTGTTTGTGCGCGACACCGCCGTCGACACCGCGGTCAACGGCGTGGCTACCGACGAAAAACGCAACCAGGTGCTCTGGGAAACCAACCGCAGCGGTGGCAATGGCACCGGTGCGCAGTTGGTGATCGACAACTTCTCCACCTCCGATGGCGACCCCAACAACCCGAATGCCAATACCTATGGCGTAAATGCCGATCTCAACCTCGATGTGGCACCGACCAAAGTGAAAGTGAAGAGCGGTGCCAATGCCGGCACCAATGTCACGCCCGACCCGCTGGGGTTCGCCGTTAACGGGCGCATTACCTTCAAGGAAGTGAACGTGGACCGCCTGCAGAACGTGCACCCCACTGGCGGGGCGGTAACGGCCATGTACGGGATCAAGGCGCAGAACGCCGACATTCGGGCGAATTTGACGGCGACCCCCATTAATTAGCCGTACGCCTGCTCTTCGTAGGGTGTGCTACGCGCACCAGCGATTTACGCGCAAACGCCATGGTGCGCATAGCACACCCTACAAAAGCATCGCCTAACGCCTTTCCCCAAACCTGCCTTTGCGGCGACAATCGCCCCCTTCCTCGCGTCAATCACCCAGCCCAAAAGGCTGCGTGTGGAGCTTTCATGATCACCGAACTGCGCCGCCGCGCCTATTTGAACGCCATGCAGGTCGCCAACTGGCTGCCGCGCGTGGCGCTGCCGTTTGCTGCGCCGTCGCGCCCGGAGCTGCTTGAGCCCCTGGAGGCCGCCCCTGCTCCCGCTGCCGTTGCGCCTGTAGCCGCCGCCGTCGAAGCGCCGCCAGCCGTGGTCGAACCCACGGCACCTGCCGTCAGCGAACGGCCGAAAATCGAAGTGCCACGCCCGGCCGCCCGCGTCGAAGCCAAGCCGCAACCCGTGGCCGGCGAAGAAGAAGCGCCCGCCGCGCCGACCAAAGTCGCCGCCGTGCCGCCACCGCGTTTCAGCCTGCAACTGCTGCGCGCCGGCAACTGCGTAATTCTCGCCGAGTTATCCACAGGCGAACCCTTTGCCGCCCGCGACCCGGCTTATCTTTTGCTCAAAGACCTGCTGCGCGCCGCCGGCCTGCCCGACAGCCCGCAGATTCTCGGCGAACCGGTGCGCTGGCCGTTGCTGGCGCGCGGCACGATGGACCAGGGCCCGCAGGCCGCGCTGGAATACGTGCAAGGGTTCCTGATGGCCCGGCTCGAAGAGGTCGAAGACTGCAAGTGCCTGTGGCTGGTCGGCTTGCCGGCCATTCGCTTTGCCGGCGAGGCCGATGCCCAGGCCTACAATCGCGAGCTGCAGGTAGAAGGGCTGGGTGCTGCCTGGGCGTTGCCGAGCCTGGAGTTGTTGATGGACGAGCCGGCGCGCAAGGCGCCGCTGTGGCAAGCCATGCAGCGCGTGATGCGCCGCTGGCACGCATCGGGAGCCGAGTCGCTGCATGAATGACGCAATAACCATCCGCCCCATGACCGAGGCGGACCTCGACGAAGTTGTCCAGATCGAATGTGCCGCCTACAGCCACCCCTGGTCGCGCAAGCTGTTTCACGACGGGCTAAGCAGTTACGACTGTTGGGTGATGTTCGAAGGCGAGCGCCAGGTGGGCCACGCCATCCTGAGCGTGATCATCGATGAAGCGCACCTGCTCAATATCGCCATTGCGCCCCACGGCCAGGGTCGCGGCCTGGGCCTGAAACTGCTGGAGCGCGTCATGCAGCGTGCCGTGGAGTTAAAGGCCGGCGAATGCTTTCTGGAAGTGCGTGCCAGCAACCTCTCGGCCTATCGCCTGTACGAGCGTTACGGCTTCAATGAAATCGGCCGCCGCCGCGATTACTACCCGGCAGCAGGTGGGCGCGAAGATGCACTGGTAATGGCCTGCACGCTGTTCGATTAACCGGTTTTCGATTATTTGGTACTCGCGTACTCTCTTGCCCCATAACGATAAAAATGGAGTGGGGCATGGGGGATACCGATGTAACTGTGGTCGGCGCGGGCATTTCGGGCCTGACCGCTGCCTGGCGTCTGGCCCAGGCCGGCCGGCGGGTCACCGTGCTGGAAGGCAACGACCGGGTGGGTGGCCGCACCCTCAATCACCGCTTTGCCAGTGGTGAAGTCGCCGAAATCGGTGGCCAGTGGGTAGGCCCTACGCAAGACCGCATTCTCGGCCTGCTCGGTGAACTTAACCTCGATACCTTTGCCACCTGGAACCAGGGCAACAACCTGACCCTGTTCGGTGGCCGGCTAAAACCCTATCGCGGCACCATCCCCAAATTCGCTGCGCATGTGTTGCTGGATATCGGCCAGGCGCAATGGCGCCTGGATCGCCTGGCGCAGCAGATTGACCTGGATGATCCCAGCCGTCACCCCAAGGCGCCGCTGTGGGACAGCATGACCTTCGCCGAATGGATCCGCCGCCAGGTAAAAACCGCCCAGGCGCGCACCGTATTCGACCTGGCCAGTGCCGCCGTCTTTGCAGCCAAGCCCCACGATCTGTCGTTTCTGCACGTGCTGTTCTATATCAAGAGCGGCACCAACCTCGACACCCTGTTGGGTGTGGATAAAGGCGCACAGCAGGACCGCATCGTCGGTGGCTCGCAACGTATCTGTGAGGAGCTGACGCTGCGCCTGGGCAGTGCCGTGCGGTTGGCGCAGCCGGTGCGTGCGTTGAAGCAGACCCGCGACCACGTCGAGCTGATCACCGACCAGGGCAGCCATCGCGCCAAACGGGTGATTTTCGCCGTGCCGCCGACGATGGTGCTGCGCATTACCCAGGAGCCGTTGCTGCCGGGCTGGCGTGATCAATTGCTGCAACGCTTGCCGCAGGGCGCGGTGATCAAGTGCATGGCGATGTACGAGACGCCGTTCTGGCGCGAGCGCGGTTTGTCCGGCCAGGCCACTAGTGAAGTCGGCCCGGTGCGCCTGACCTTCGATAACAGCGTGCCGGGCTCGCGCAAGGGCGTACTGATGGGCTTTATCGAAGGCGATGAAGCGCGGCAGTGGAGCAGCCGCAACGAAGGGCAACGGCAGGCCGAAGTGCTGCGCTGTTTCGCCCGTTATTACGGCGACCATGCCTTGCAACCGCTGGAGTATGTGGACAAGTGCTGGGCCGACGAAGCCTTCGCCCGTGGGTGCTACGCGGCGCTGTTCCCGCCGGGTGTGTGGGGCAATGGTGCGGCGCGTTTGCGCGACCCCTGCGGGCGCCTGCATTTCGCCGGCACGGAAACGGCCACGCGCTGGATGGGCTATTTCGATGGCGCCGTGCAGGCCGCCGAGCGCGCGGCGGCCGAGGTGCTGGCGCTGACTTGATTGGCTACAACAGCCGGCGCGTTCGGTCGCTGTGACAGGCCGGTGGCTCGACCATACTGCCCGCCTTAACGGCTATACGGCTGTCTGTAGCAGCGGCTTCAGCCGCTCCTACAGGGATCTACGAAACATGGATAAGGACCTGTTCATGCACCTGCTCCGCCCGCTACTGGTCAGCCTGCTGCTGACTTCAACCCTGGCCACCGCTGCCCCGCGCGATTTCACCATTCTGCACACCAACGACTGGCAGTCGCGCTTGCTGGGCTTTGGCCCCAACAACGAATACACCCCGGCCACCGTCAACGACGATGGCACCGTCGGCGGTGTTGCCCGCCTGGCCACGCTGGTGAAAGAGCGTCGCGCCGCCGCGGGCGAGCAGCCGTTGCTGTTGCTGGATGCCGGTGACTTCACCATGGGCACGCTGTTTCACACCATCACCCGCGAAGCCGGCGGCGAGCTGCGCCTGATGAGTGAAATCGGCTATGACGCCACCACCCTCGGCAACCACGAGTTCGATTTTCGCCCCATGGGCCTGGCCGCCATGCTCAGCGCCGCCAGCAAGGCCGAAGGCGACAAGCTGGTGCCGGTGATTGCCAGCAATATCCAGTTCGACCCCAACAGCCCGGGCGATGACAGCCTCAAGGCGCACGCGGACGCCGGGCGCATCGTGCCGTACAAAATCGTCGAGAAGGGCGGCATTCGCTTCGGCCTGTTTGGCCTGCTCGGCTACAACGCCATCACGGTATCGCCGATGACCAAGCCGGTGACCTTTACCGACCCCATCGAAACCGCAAAAACCATGGTTAAAAAGCTGCGCGAGGAGGACAAGGTCGACGTGGTGATTCTGTTGTCGCACATGGGCGTTGCCCAGCAGGACGACGGCAGCTGGCGCGGTGAAGAGGTGGAGATGGTCGAGCAAGTGCCGGGTATCGATATCGTGGTCGGCGGCCACTCCCACACCGCGCTGCCACAGCCGGTGCTGGTCAACGGCCATACGCCGGTGGTGCAGGCCGGTTCGGAAATCCAGTATCTGGGCGAGCTGCATATGCGCCTGGGCGAGGACGGCAAAACCCTGGTGCGCGATTACAGCCTGCACCCGATCAACGACCAGACGGCGGGCGATGGGGTGATCACCACCCAGGTCGAAGCCTTCAAGCAACACGTCAGCCAGCAGATGCTCGAACCCAAGGGGTATCGCTTCGATCAGCCGCTGGCCAAGGTGGATAAAACCCTGACCCGCGAACACGACGACCCGATTCTCGCCAACCTGGTGACCGACGCCCTGCGCGATGCCACCGGCAGCGATATCGCCTTCACCGGTAACGGCACCATTCGCGACGACATGATCGCCGGCCGCACCGGCGTGCAGGCGGTGTCCGACCTGTTTCGCATTGCACCGCTGGGTATTGGCCAATTGGACGACGCACCGGGCTACCCGTTGGTGAAGGTGTATGTCACCGGGCAAGAGGTGAAAGATATTCTTGAAGTCTTGCTGCTGGCCTACCAGATGCGTGACAGCGACAGCTATTTTCCGCGGGTCGCCGGCCTGCGTTTTCGCTACAACCCCTACCGCGTGCCGTTCGACCGCGTCAGTGGGGTGGAACTGGGCGATGCCGTGCACGGCTACCATGACCTCGACCTGAGCGACACCAAGCTCTACAGCATTGGCGCCAGCAGCTACGTCGGCAGCTTTACCTGGCTGATTTCCGACCTGAGCAAGGGCTTGATGACCGTGGTGCCCAAAGACGCCAACGGCAAGCCGATTGCCGAACTCAACGACGCCATTATCGACGCCGACCCCAACACGCTCGGCATTCAGGAGTACAAGGAATGGCAGGGCCTGCTGGACCATATCCGTCGCCTGCCGGATGTCGACGGCGACGGTCTGGCCGACATTCCCACCACAGGTAGCGCAGCCGAACAGCGTATGGTGCGTGCACCGAGCTTTGCGCCGGCCGAACTGTTGCGCTATGCCGGTCCGTTGCAGTGGGGTGTCAGCGTGGTGATCGTGCTGGGGCTGCTGCTGATTCTGTGGCTGCTGCGCCAGGCCATGCGCCGCCGTCCGCGCTGATGCTGTGACCCAGGCATCCGGCGGCTTGTCAAAGGCACCAGGCGCACCGTAGGGTGCGCATCGGATTTTTGGGAGTACTGATATGAGTGACGATCTGCAGCAGCTGTTTGAAAACAATGCGCGTTGGGCTGAGTCCATCAAAGAGGAAGACCCGGAATTCTTCGAAAAGCTGGCCCGCCAGCAAGTGCCCGAATACCTGTGGATCGGCTGTTCCGATGCACGGGTGCCGGCCAACGAAATCGTCGGCATGTTGCCAGGGGATTTGTTCGTACACCGCAACGTCGCCAATATCGTGCTGCACACCGACCTCAACTGCATGTCGGTAATTCAGTACGCGGTAGACGTGCTCAAGGTGAAACACATTCTGGTTACCGGCCACTACGGCTGCGGTGGCGTGCGCGCCTCCATGAGCGACACTCAGTTCGGGCTGATCGACGGCTGGATCCGCGCCATCCGCGACCTTTACTACGAGCAGCGCGAGCACCTGGCGCAATTGCCCACCGAAGAAGAACGCGTGGACCGCCTGTGTGAACTCAACGTGATTCAGCAAGTGGCCAACGTCAGCCACACCACCATCGTTCAGAACGCCTGGCACCGCGGCCAGAAGCTATCGGTGCACGGCTGCATCTACGGCATCAAGGACGGCCGTTGGAAAAACCTCAACGTAACCGTCAGCGGCATGGAACAACTTCCGCCGCAATACCGCCTGCGGCCGCTCGGTCAGAGCTAGATCACACGCCTGAAAGCATCGAGGCTGAAGCCTCTCCTCCAAGGATTCCGTTCCCTGTAGAAGAGGCTTCAGCCTCGAGCTTTTTTGATCTTCAAATTTCGGCCATGCCATAGATCAAGATCGAGCGAGCTAGAGCAGTGCAAGGCCAATACGGCCCGGGCAAAAATTGTTTTTGAAGCGCAGTTGGCTGTAGCCAATGAGCATTCAAAAACAATTTTTAACGCAGTAATGCCGACGCGCAGCCGATCGAAGTCCTACATATTCCGTTCGTTTTGTTCCATTTGCTCGCAAGTCATAAAGCCTTTGCCATCGACGCGGTCGTTGGCATCAAAGCTCACGTAGTAAACCTGCTTGGAACCATCCTTCTCCATCACATAGTTATTGCAGGTGCCCGAACGCACGGTGCGATTGAGTTCGGTGGAGGGTGGGCCGCCAACGGTCAGCACTTGCGACTTGGTCATGCCAACGTCTACTTGCTTGGCCAGCGGTTCATTGCGGTAGGTGACGTAGTCGACCGGGTTTTCCATTTTGCTGGCGCAACCTGTAACCGCAGCCAGTGCACAAAAAGCCGCGAGGAGTTTGGTTTTGTACATGGTGGTTTTCCTTGTGGGGTGCCGTTGTCGGCTTACCTGATTTATGAGCCGCCTCGCTGGCACTTAGTTCGAGTTATTTACCCCTCACACCCGCACAAACCTTGGCACCAGCATCAGGCCGACGCCGATGGCGACGATCAGATACGGGTCGCTGAAAAAGTAGCTGTAGACCATCAGCGCCAACCCGCACACCCACGCCACCACGTGGCCCTGGCGTTTGCCATACAGCAGATAGCCCAGACCAATCGAGCTGAAGACCATGCCCCAGAGCAGGGTAGCGCTGGAAAACATAAACACCCCTTCGCTGTTTTGTGCGCCGGCGCTGAACCTGGCGCCGCTGCGCGTTGCCTAATGAGGCCGCTGGTCGTTGCCAGCCCACCCAAGGATTTTGCCATGCCTGCCCACCGCCTTCGTTACCTGCTGCCGTTGCTGGCCACCCTGCTGCTCGGCGCCTGCTCTGAACCGCCGGCGCCAGCCAGTTTCGTCAATCGGGTATGGAGCGTCAGCGAGTCGCCGACAGTGAGCAAGGGCATGCTCTACGTGTTTCTCTCCGACGGCACGCTGGTGCTGGCGTCCAATGGCAATAAGCCGGCGTTTGGCCAATGGCAGCAAGACGGTGCCGATCTGGTGATGATCGAGGAAGGGCAGCGCTATAAGACCGAAGTGCTGATGGCCACCAAGGACATTCTGCAATTGCGTCAGCACAACCCCGGCGAGCCGGTGGAAATAACCCTGGTACCGGCTAACTGAGGCTAGGCACTACTGCTCGGTGGCCTCTTTCAAGCGCTGGTTGTTCACTGCATTGGCCGCATCGATCTGCTTCTGCATTGCCTGCATCTGTTGTTGTGCCTGCTGCGCCTGTTTGGCTTGCAGCTCGGCGGTGGCGGCCGTTTCGCCAAGGCCGCAGGCGCTCAGCAGGGTGGCGCTGGCGACGATGGCCAGGGTTTTGAAAAGGAACATGCTGCACTCCGCATAGGTGGGCTCAGGCCCGTTGCCGAACTCTAGCAAAAGCCTTTCTTAAACACTGCGGTGGACGACACAATGGCGACCGTTTCGACACTCTGGATCCCTGCCTGCGCAGGGATGACGGCGTAGCGATGATTAGCACCGTCCTCTGCACCCCTTGAACGTTCAGGCATGCGTTTTTGATGACCAAAACTCACCTTCACCAACGCTTTGTCGAACGGCTTAACGCCGATCTGCACAACGCCCAACTCGCCCTGCAAACCGCCCATGAAGCGGCCACGCATGAAGAGAATGTCGCCGAAAACAAATACGACACGCTGGGCTTGGAAGCGGGTTATCTGGCCCATGGCCAGGCGCGGCGCGTGGCCGAAATCGAGCAGGCGTTGCTGGCCTTTCGTGCCCTGCAACTGCGGGACTTCGATGCCGACAAGGGCATCCAGTTGAGCGCGCTGGTGCTGCTGGAAAACAAGAGCGGCCAACAGCGCCGGCTGTTTCTGGTGCCTGACGGGGCCGGGCTGAAAGTGCAGACCGAGGAGGGCGAGGTGATGAGCATCACCCCGCAATCGCCGATGGGGCAGAGTTTGCTAGGTAAAGCTGCCGGCGATGTGGTCTTGGTGAATGGGCAGGAATCCGAAGTTATCGAAGTCTGTTGATCTTGCTTTTGCTCTACTGCATTCGAGATCTTCCGGGCTAGAGCCAGGCAAGGCGCCCCGCAGCTTTTAAGCGCAGCGTACTCCAGTACGTGAGCATTAAAAGCGAGGACGCAACGCCGCCCGGCCGACGCCCGGCAGATCAGTGCCAAACACTAGCCGTAGCGCTTTTTGGCTTCGATAGCTAATCCGCTGCCGATACTGCCGAACGTATCGCCCTCGGCGTGGCGGGCGTTGGGCAACAAGCGCTGAATATTGGCGCGTAGCGCCGGAATACCGCTCGAACCACCGGTAAAAAACACGGTGTCGATGTCTTCGGTGCTCACGCCGGCATCGGCCAACAACTGCAACACGCTGCCATTGACCTTGCCCAGCAGGCCGTCGATGGATTCATCGAACAGCTCGCGGTTCAGCTCGGCCACCAGGCCCGGTTCAATGCGCTCCAGGGCGATATTGCGGCTGTCCATTTCCGTCAGTTCGATTTTGCTCTGCTCAACCTGCATGGCCAGCCAGTGCCCGGCACGCTGTTCGATCAGTTTGAAAAAACGGTCCAGACCATCGGTATCCAACGCGTCGTAGCGCATGTTCTTCAGCGCGGTTTGCGCCTGCTGTGAATACACGGCGTTGATGGTGTGCCAGGTCACCATGTTCAGGTGGTGGCTGGTGGGCATATAGGCCTGGTTTTTCATCCGGCTGCCGTAGCCGAACAGCGGCATCACGCCCGCCAGGCTCAGCTGCTTGTCGAAGTCGGTACCGCCGATGTGCACACCGCCGGTCGCCAGGATGTCGCTCTGGCGCTCGGGCAGCATATGGCGCTCGGGGGCCAGGCGAATCAGCGAGAAGTCCGAGGTACCGCCGCCGATGTCGACGATCAGTACCAACTCTTCGCGGCTGATGGTGCTTTCGTAGTCGAAAGCGGCGGCGATGGGTTCGTACTGGAACGACACGTCCTTGAAGCCCAGTTTCTTGGCCACCGCCACCAGCGTGTCCTGGGCTTCCTTGTCGGCTTTTTCATCGTCGTCGACAAAGAACACCGGCCGGCCCAGCACCACTTCTTCGAACGGGCGCTCGGCCACGGCTTCGGCGCGGGTTTTCAGCTCGCCGATAAAGAACCCGAGAATATCTTTGAACGGCAGCGCGCTGCCCAGCACGGCGGTTTCGCTTTTCAGCAGCTTGGAACCCAGCAGGCTTTTCAGCGAGCGCATCAGGCGGCCTTCATAGCCTTCCAGGTACTCGTGCAAGGCCAGGCGGCCATAAACCGGGCGGCGTTCTTCGAAGTTGAAGAAGACCACCGAGGGCAGGGTGATTTTTCCGTCTTCCAGCACAAGCAACGATTGCTCGCCGGGGCGCAGCCAGCCGACGGTGGAGTTGGACGTGCCAAAGTCGATGCCAATGGCACGAGCAGATTGCGCGTTGGTCATGATGAATTCCGGGTACAAAAAACGGCCGCGCAGTTTACGCGAAGGGGGAAGGTGATGCGCGATGAGGTTTGCGAAAACGATGAAGGGTTTTTATCGCCTGCCCCCCAACTTTATTCCGTCATTGTCGGGGGAGAAGGCAACAACCTCCGTTGTCCCAGCGCAGGCAGGGACCCAGAATCTCGTAGAAATACGACGCTTTTGAATCCGTGAAGAATCTGAAGCGGGGGAGTTGGCGCAAGCTGAGAAGCCGTCCAGCGTTTGCTTCTTTTTACCTGCGCACCTGGATCCCCGCCTGCGCGGGGATGACGGATGTTTTTCGAGGAGGTACGGCAGGCGATATTACGGAGTAATCAAGTAACCCTTGATCCCGGTAAAGATGATCTGCGCCGCCAGCGCGCACACGAACAACCCCATCAAGCGGCCAATAATCTCCAGCCCCTGGTCGCCCAGAATCCGTTCGAACTTGTCGCTCAGGTACAGCACCAGGCCCACGGTTACGCTGGCCAGAAAGATGGCCACCAGGGCGATCAGTTTGCTGTCCCAGTGCGGCTGGCCCGCGCCCATCACCAGCATGGCGCCGATGGTGCCGGGCCCGACGGTCAGCGGGATAGTCAGCGGCACGATGGTCACGTCCTGCTGCTGGTTGTCGCTCTGCACCACCGGCCGCCCCTGAGCCATGCCCAGCGCCGAAATAAACAGCACGCTGCCAGCGCCTATGCGGAAGGCGTCGATGGTGATGCCGAATACGGTGAAGATGCTCTGCCCGAACAGGTACAGCACGCTGCTGGCGATGACCACGCCGGTGGCCACTTTCCACGCCAGTTTTTTCCGCTCTTTGACGGTGTAGCCGCGGGTCATGCCGATAAAAACCGACAGCACGAAGAACGGGCTATAGAGCACCAGCATCTTCAAATACAGGCTGAACAGGGTGGACAACATCGGCAGGCTCGCAGGCAAAAAATAAGGATACGTCAGTGGGGCAGCGCGGAGTCGGAGGCTTCCTGGCGGCGGGCGTCGCGTTCGGCCACCCAGTGCTCCACCAGCTCGCGCAGGTTGGAGAGCTCCACCGGTTTGGCCATATGGCCGTCCATGCCCACTTGTCGCGCGCGTTCCTTGTGTTCGGACAGAATATGCGCGGTCAGTGCCACCACGGGGGTGCGCTGGCGCTGTTCACTGGCTTCCCAGGCACGCAGCTGTTCGGTGGCGGAAAAACCGTCCATCACCGGCATTTCGCAGTCCATCAGCACCAGGTCGTATTGCCGGGCTTTCATCGCGGTCAGGGCTTCTTCGCCGTTGCTGGCGGTGTCGGGCTGCAAATTGAGCTTGCCGAGCATGCCGCGAATCACCTTGGTGGAAATACTGTTGTCTTCGGCCACCAGAATGCGGAAGTCTTCGGGGAAGTCTTGCGGCGCCACCACCGGTGCATAGCTGCGCGGTTCCAGGCCGGGTTTGCGCTGGGCCAGCTCGTCAGCCAGGGTGGTTTTCAACGTGTAGCCGGCCACCGGTTTGGCCAGGATGCGTTTGATGCCGGCGTTGCGCGCAATGATCTTGCTCGGCGCATTGCTGATGCCGGTGAGCATGATCAACAGCACGTCGTGGTTGAGGCTGGGGTCTTCCTTGATCTTGGCCGCCAGTTGCATGCCGGTCATGCCGGGCATGTCCTGATCCAGCAGCACCACATCGAAGTACTCGCGGATATTGGCCTTGGTACGCAAAAGCGCCAGCGCTTCCTTGCCCGACGGCACCGCACTGACGGTCAGGCCCCAGGCGCTGCACTGTTGCAGCAATACCTTGCGGCAGGTTTCGTTGTCGTCCACCACCAACAGGCGTGCGCCTTGCAGCGGGCCGTCAAGGTCGGCGGTGGGGTTTTCCAGGCGCTCGGCGTCCAATGGCAGGGTCAGCCACAGCGTGTTGCCGGTGTTGCCACCGCTTTGAATGCCGAAGGTGCCGCTCATCAACCGCACCAGTTGCCGCGCAATGATCAGCCCCAGGCGGGCGCCCACGCCGGTGGCGGCCAGGAAGTCTTTACTGTGCAATTCGGCATTGAGCAGAGCGTCGCGTTCGGCGCTGTCCAGCGAGCGGCCGCTGTCCTGTACGGCAATGCGCAGGCGGGGCGCGTCGCCACTGGTGTCTACCGCAACCACGAGGAGAATTTCGCCTTCGTCGGTTTGCTTGAAGGCGTTGTCCAGCAGGCTCAGCAGGGTTTGCCGCAAACGCGTCGGGTCGCCGCTCACCACCCGTGGAACCTGGGGCTGCATAAAGCTGATGAGTTCGACTTTCTGCTGCTCGGCCTTGGCGCGGAAGATATCCAGACAGTCGTCGATCAGCGCATTGAGGTCGAACTGCACGTCATCGAGTTCGATCTGCCCGGACTCCAGCTTGGAGATGTCGAGAATCTCGTTGATCAGCGTGAGCAGTTCGTTGCCCGAACTGTGAATGGTTTGCACGTAGTCGCGCTGCTTGGTGGAGAGCTGGGTGCCCAGCAGCAGTTCGGTCATGCCCAGTACGCCGTTCATGGGCGTGCGAATTTCGTGGCTGATCTTGGCCAGGAATTCGGCCTTGGCTTTGAGCTCGGCGGAACTGGCGGCCAGGTCGCGGCTGATGGCGAAGTGTTCCTGCTGCAGACGCAGTTGCCGCTCGGCCAGCGCCAGGCTTTGCAGAAAACCGCTGATGGCGGCAAAGCACAGCAGGTTGTAGGCCAGCCAGTCGGAGTCGTTGGACCAGTAGCCGAACATCGAGGGCAGGGCGCCGATAAACGCGAGGTTGAAAATCAGCTGCGCCAGGGTAAACATCCGCGCCGGTTTATAGCCATGCATCCAGTGGAACGCCGCCACCAGCAAGACGCTGAGGTTGCTGACGGCGGTCATCAGATACACCGCCCGGTTGAATTGCAGGTGGTTGGCCGCCAGCACGATTACAGCCAGCAAGGTGATGGCGCCGCATTCGGCCAGCAGCACCCGGCGCCACAGACCGCTGGGTTGTACGCGTTTGAAAAAGCTCAGGGTGAACGCCAGATTGCAGAGCATGGCGAGCAGAATCGACAGATTGCCGATTTGCGCCTGCAGCCCCGGCCAGCCCACCAGCCACGGCGAATTGATACCCAGCAGTGTGGTGCTGGTGCCAAGCAGGCTCAATTGCGCCAGTGCCAACCACAGGCTGCTGCGAATACGGGTGTAGGCAAAGCGTACCAGGTTGTAGAGCAGCAGCAGGCCAAAGGCGGCCAGCAGCATGCCGTAGAGCAGCGGGCGGCTGTCATCGGCGGCCATGGCGCCGGCGTCATCGATGGTGATGGCCGGGCGCAGTGCATGACTGCTGGACAAGCGCAGGTACAGGTCGAGCGCATCGTTGCCGACCGGCAGGGGCAGCAGCAGATCGCGGCTGGGCAGTGGCCGTTCGGCCAGCGGGGTCTGGCTGCCGGTGCGGGTGCTGGAAATCAGCTCGCCATTGCGCAGTACGTAGAGGTCGAGATGGCCCAGGTACGGGCCGAACACCCGCAGCAGCCGCTCGCGGTTCCTGCCCGGCAGACGCACGTGGAGCCACTGCGCCATATTGTGCCCGGGGGTGGCCAATTGCTGGATATCGACAGGGGTGAAGCGGGCAGCGCTGCCGCTGGCGCGCACGTCGTTCAGGCTCAGGCTGGCGTCAGGGTCCAGCAGAACAGACCATTGGCCTTGCTCCGCTGCCGAGGCTGGCAGTGGTGACAGTGCAGCCCATACCAGGCTGACAACAAGTCCTATGGCAATCCTGAGCCCGCGCACAATGAAATCCCTTCAGGTTTGAGTGGTCGGATTATAGCCAAGCTATCATCGGCGGTAATACGCAAAAGGCAGCCATTGAGGCTGCCTTTTGTGCGATTTTGCCGACCAATTGCGTAATTACGCCCTCAATCTTCGCCACGCTCGCGGGCAATGGCGCGGTAGCCGATGTCGTTACGGTAGAAGCAGCCGTCCCAATCGATCTGTTTGGCCAGCTCATACGCGTGGGTTTGCGCTGCCGAAACGGTCTCGCCCAGGGCGGTGGCGCACAGTACGCGACCACCGGCAGTGACCACCTTGCCATCGTTCAGCGCGGTGCCGGCGTGGAACACTTTGCCGTGCTCGGAGACGGCGGCGTCCAGGCCCTTGATGGCCGCACCCTTGGCGTAGTCACCCGGGTAGCCGCCAGCGGCCATAACCACGCCCAGGCTGGGGCGCGGGTCCCATTGGGCTTCGATCTTGTCCAGGGCTTCGGCCAGTGCGCCTTCAATCAACAGCACCAGGCTCGACTGCAAGCGCAGCATGATCGGCTGGGTTTCCGGGTCGCCAAAGCGGCAGTTGAACTCGATGACCTTCGGGTTACCGGCCTTGTCGATCATCAAGCCGGCGTAGAGGAAACCGGTGTACACGTTGCCTTCGGCCGCCATGCCGCGCACGGTCGGCCAGATCACCTGGTCCATGGCGCGCTGGTGGACTTCGCTGGTGACCACCGGCGCCGGGGAGTAAGCGCCCATGCCACCGGTGTTGGGGCCGGTGTCGGCATCGCCTACACGTTTATGGTCCTGGCTGGTGGCCATTGGCAGCACATTCTTGCCGTCGACCATCACGATAAAGCTGGCTTCTTCGCCGTCCAGAAACTCTTCGATTACCACGCGCGAGCCAGCGTCACCAAAGGCATTGCCAGCGAGCATGTCGCGCACGGCGTCTTCGGCTTCCTGCAGGGTCATGGCGACAATCACGCCTTTACCGGCGGCCAGGCCATCGGCCTTGATCACGATCGGTGCGCCTTTCTCGCGCAGGTAAGCCAGCGCCGGCTCCACTTCGGTGAAATTCTGGTAGTCGGCAGTCGGGATGTTGTGGCGGGCGAGGAAGTCTTTGGTGAACGCCTTCGAGCCTTCAAGTTGCGCGGCGCCGGCGGTGGGGCCGAAGCAACGCAGGTTACGGCTGCGGAACAGGTCGACCACACCTTTTACCAACGGCGCTTCCGGACCAACGATGGTCAGGCTGACATTCTTTTCAGCGAAATCGGCCAGTTGCTCCAGGGCCAATACGTCGATGGCCACGTTCTCGCACTTAGCTTCGGTCGCGGTGCCGGCGTTGCCGGGTGCAACGAATACTTTTTCAACGCGCGGGTCTTGCGCAACTTTCCACGCCAGGGCGTGTTCACGACCGCCACTGCCAATGATCAATACATTCATGGTGCAAGCCTCTGTGGGGCGCCGAAGCGCGGGGGCTAAAAAATCAGGCGACGCCTATCGAGGGTGCGATGACGTAGGTAGATGCAAGGCGGATTGGGCTTTTGCGAGCGGAGTTGCCGCCTGGCAATGAGCATCGCAAAAGTCCAATCCAACGCCGCAGATGCCTGCGTCAGCGCAGCCGTCTTAGTGTCTAAAGTGACGCATGCCGGTGAACACCATCGCGATGCCGGCTTCATCGGCCGCGGCAATCACCTCGTTATCACGCATCGAGCCGCCTGGCTGAATCACGGCGGTGATGCCGTTTTTCGCCGCGTTATCGATACCGTCACGGAACGGGAAGAACGCGTCCGATGCCATGACCGCGCCCTGCACTTGCAGGCCGGCGTGCTCGGCTTTGATGGCGGCGATACGGGCGGAGTTCACCCGGCTCATCTGGCCGGCGCCGACACCGATGGTTTGGCGATTCTTGGCGTAGATGATGGCGTTGGACTTCACGTACTTGGCCACTTTCCAGGCGAAGATCAGGTCGTGAATTTCCTGCTCGGTCGGTGCGCGTTTGGTCACCACTTTCAGGTCGTCGGCGGTGATCATGCCGATGTCGCGGCTCTGTACCAGCAGGCCGCCGTTAACGCGTTTGTAATCCCAGGCGGCGGCGCGCTCGGCGCTCCACTCACCGCAGGCCAGCAGGCGTACGTTGGCTTTGGCCGCGACCACTTCGCGGGCCTCGGCACTGACGCTGGGGGCAATGATCACTTCCACGAACTGACGGTCGACGATGGCTTTGGCGGTGGCCGCGTCCAGCTCACGGTTGAAGGCAATGATGCCGCCGAAGGCCGACTCGGTGTCGGTGGCGTAGGCCAGTTCGTAGGCCTGGCGAATGCCGCCTTCGCTGTCCAGGGCTACGGCGACGCCGCATGGGTTGGCGTGCTTGACGATTACGCAGGCCGGTTTGACGAAGCTCTTCACGCATTCCAGCGCGGCGTCGGTATCGGCCACGTTGTTGAACGACAGTTCCTTGCCTTGCAATTGGGTGGCAGTGGCCACGCTCACTTCGGCGGGCTTGGCTTCCACGTAGAACGCCGCGCTCTGGTGCGGGTTCTCGCCGTAGCGCATTTCCTGGGCCTTGATGAACTGGCTGTTGAAGGTGCGCGGGAATTCGCTGCGGCCTTCGGTGCTCAGGGTTTCAGCGGCCTGGTTAACGGTGCCCATATAGTTGGCGATCATGCCGTCGTAGGCAGCGGTGTGTTCGAAGGCCTTGAGCATCAGGTCGAAGCGCTGCGCGTAGGTCAGGCCGCCGGCCTTGAGGTTTTCCAGCACGTTGGTGTAGTCGCTGGCGTTCACCACGATGGCCACGTCTTTGTGGTTCTTGGCAGCCGAGCGAACCATGGTCGGGCCGCCGATATCGATGTTCTCGATGGCGGTCGGCAGGTCGCAGCCGGGTTTGGAGATCGTGGCTTCGAAGGGGTAAAGGTTGACCGCCACCAGGTCGATCGGCTTGATGCCGTGCTCGGCCATGATCGCGTCGTCGGTGCCGCGGCGACCGAGAATGCCACCGTGGATTTTCGGGTGCAGGGTTTTCACCCGGCCATCCATCATTTCCGCAAAGCCGGTGTAATCGGCGACTTCGACGGCGGCTACGCCATTGTCCTTGAGCAGTTTGAAGGTGCCGCCGGTGGACAGAATCTCCACGCCAATGGCGGACAGCTCACGGGCAAACTCGAGGATGCCGGTCTTGTCGGAAACGCTGATCAAGGCACGGCGAACGGGTAGGCGGGTGGTTTGGTCGGTCATCTCGGTTTCCATCTAAAGCGAAGAAATCAGCAAAAAAGGGCGGCTGTTTGATCAGTCCGCCCTTTTTCGTATGAATGCATGCTTACAGCAGGTCGTATTGCTTGAGCTTTTTACGCAGGGTTCCGCGGTTCAGGCCGAGCAGTTCGGAAGCCTTGGTCTGGTTGCCCTTGACGTAATTCATCACGGTTTCCAGCAGCGGTGCTTCGACTTCGGAAAGCACCAGGTTGTAGACATCACACACATCTTGCCCGTCGAGGTGGGCGAAGTAGTTGTGCAGCGCCTTCTCCACATTGCCGCGTAAGGTCTGGCCTTCATCGCTCGGCGTGTTGAGGTGCTGTTTCAAATTGACGTTATCGGTCACAGGTGCAATTCCACTCACTAAAGTCTCAGTCATCATCGTCATGCGGCCACCTCTTCTCCATCGTTGTGACGTTCGGCGAAGAACTGCCGAACGCTGGCGCATTGCACGTCCGTGTTTTCCAGACGATTGAATTGGGCGCGAAACTCCCTGGCGCCCGGCAGGGTGGCGAGGTACCAGCCAACGTGTTTGCGCGCTATTCGCGGGCCCATCACGTCGCCGTAGAAACTGTGCAGTTCGGCCAGATGCTCTAGCAGAATGCGTTCCACCTCATACAACGTCGGCGCCGGCAGGTGAGTGCCGGTGCGTAAAAAATGTTCGATCTCGCGAAAGATCCACGGCCGGCCCTGAGCAGCACGACCAATCAACAACCCATCGACCCCGGTGCTGTCCAGCACCTGCCGGGCCTTCTCTGGCGAGGTGATGTCGCCATTGGCGAACACCGGAATCGACACCGCCTGCTTGATCGCGGCGATGGTGTCGTACTCGGCTTCCCCGGTGTACAAATCGGCGCGGGTACGACCGTGAACGGCGAGGGCGGTAATGCCGGATTCTTCGGCAATGCGCGCAACGGTGATGCCGTTTTTATTGTCGCGGTCCCAACCGGTGCGAATTTTCAGGGTGACCGGTACATCTACCGCGGCAACCACAGCCTGCAAAATCGCACTGACCAGCGCTTCGTCCTTGAGCAGCGCAGAACCGGCTGCCTTGTTGCAGACCTTTTTGGCCGGGCAACCCATATTGATGTCGATTATCTGCGCGCCCAGATCCACGTTAGCTCGTGCAGCGTCGGCCAGCATCTGTGGATCACCACCGGCTATCTGAACCGAGCGAGGCTCGGGATCGTCGGCATGTATCAAACGCAAACTGGATTTGCGTGTGTTCCACAGACTCATGTCGCTGGTAACCATTTCCGATACCACCATGCCGGCTCCGAGACGCCGGCACAGCTGGCGAAACGGGCGATCAGTGACACCCGCCATGGGGGCGAGAATCAACGGATTGGGCAATGTATACGGGCCGATGCGTACCGCCGACATGGGGCTTCCCTGCTGAGAAAGGCGGATCTGAGAGTGCGAAAAAGGGTTGGCATGATACCCGCTCTCGATGACCGGATAAAGGTTGTTTTGGATAAATTATGAACAGTTTTAGCGAGCCGAAAAGCCGCGCAATGCAACTGCAAATGGCAAAAATGTCGTGTGAAAAATCACTCTGGGGAGTGAAAGCTCAGGCTGTAATTCACGGCTTTGTTGCCCGGATCGAGGATGTCCAGGGAGATGTGAATCGGCGTTTGCGGTGGCATTTCGGCCTGCCCTGCCAACTCGCCAGCCAGGTATTCGCTGGGCTTGAAGCGACGACTGGCAAGTAGTTGACCGTTGAGGTCGGCAAAGCGGATTTCCAGCAGCGGGAACGGCTGGGCGAAGGTGGCGCGGTTGTAGATGATGGCATCGACCACCAGTGCACCATTGAAGTCCGGGTGGCTGCGCACCACCAGGTTGCTGCTCTTGATCAGGCTGATTTCCACCTTGGAGGGCAGGCTGCAGCCGATGTTCGGGCACAGAGTTTCGAACCATGGGCGGTATTGGTCCTGGCGCGCCAGTTCGTCGAAGTGGTAAGCGACGTATTGGGTGGCCAACGCCGCGGCACCGATCAGATTCAGCAGGCCCCAGGCGATCCAGCGGCCCCAGGGTTTGCGCTGTTCTTGCCAGTCCAGTTGCAGCGGGTCGTCGGCCAGGTGGAACAGGCTGTCATCGCGCAGCGCGGGCTCGGCTCGCTCGGGCTTATTGAGGTTTTTGACCGCCGAGAAGTTGTTGCGCTCGGGGGCGTTATCGTCTGGCTCGTCGTCCATCGAACGATCGAAGCTACGGTCGGCGCTGAGCTTGAAGGCTGGCGCTAGATCATCGTCTTCATCGTCGATATGGCCGTTGCCCAAGGTCGGTTCGTCATCGACGGGCACCGGTTCGCGCGCCTCGGGAGTAGCAACCGGCCGGGCACGGAACACCGGCGGCGGTGGTACGAGGCTCGGTGCGGGTGGTTCGATACCGCCGGTGATCGCAACCGGTGCGGTTTCCTTTTTCAGCAGGGCTTCGGCCCAGCCTTCATCGTGCTGATCGTCAATGCGATCGGGCGCTTTGAGGAAATCATCTTTGGGTTTGGCCGCCGCTGGTGTCAGCGACATGAACTCCTGGGACAACTGCAGCTCTTGCTGCTCCAGCTTGGCCAGCTCTTCGTCGAGGCTGTCGAGGTCCAGGTCGTCGTGAATCCACAGGGTTTCGCTGGTGGCTTTGCCAGCGGTGGGAATGGCGGCTGCCGGCACCGGTTGGGCAGGCGTCGGGGCAGGCGTTGGCACTGGGGGCGCCGGCGGTTTCGGCGCAGCCGCCTTGGGCATGAAGGTCTGCACCGGGTGCTCGTCGAGAATCTGCTGCGCTGCGTTGAACACATGCAGGCACGCCCCGCAACGCACAGCGCCATGCGCGGCACCCAGCTGCGTACTGCTAACGCGAAAGCTGGTGCGGCAATGTGGGCATTGGGTGACGAAGCTGGCGGTCATGCAGTATTCCGGAGGGTGCGCAAATCAATCGGGGGCTAGTTTAACTCAAGGTTCGCGGCAGGCGAGATTCAGCGGCGACGACCGCTGATACGCACCCAGCCGTCTTTTTCGGCCGTTGGGTCCAGCACGAATGCATCGGCGTAGGCCGCGCGAACTTCTTCGGCTTGTTCGGCAAGGATACCCGACAGCGCCAGGCGGCCGTTGGGTTGTACCAGCGCGGTGATCGTTCCAGCGAGTTGGACCAGCGGACCGGCAAGAATGTTCGCCACGACCACTTCGGCCTGCTGCTTGGGCAAGTCTTCAGGCAGGTACAGCGGGAAACGCGCCGGGTCGATGCCATTGCGCCCGGCGTTGTCACGCGAGGCTTCCAGGGCCTGAATGTCGATATCGGTGCCGACCGCCTGTTTGGCGCCGAGCAACAAGGCGGCGATGGCGAGAATGCCCGAGCCGCAGCCGAAATCCAGTACGTCCACGCCGTTCAGTTCCTGGCCGTCCAGCCATTCCAGGCACAGGGCGGTGGTGGGGTGGGTGCCGGTGCCGAACGCCAGGCCCGGATCGAGCAGCAGGTTCACCGCCTCGGGCTCGGGTGCGGCGTGCCAGCTCGGCACAATCCACAGGCGCCGCCCAAAACGCATGGGCTGGAAGTTATCCATCCAGCTGCGTTCCCAATCCTGGTCTTCGATGCGTTCCACCTGATGGTCCGGCAGCGTGCCGCCGGTCAGCAGCGTCAGGTGTGCCAGCAGGTTGGCTTCATCCACATCGGCTTCGAACAGGGCCAGCAGATGGGTGCGCGACCACAGCGGGGTGGTGCCCAGGTCCGGCTCGTAAATCGGTTGGTCTTCGGCGTCCATAAAGGTTACCGATACCGCGCCCACCGACAGCAGGGCGTCTTCGTAGGTTTCTGCCTGTTCCGGGCTGATGGCGAGACGGACTTGTAACCACGGCATAACGAACAACCTCGAAGACGGTGCTTTAAAAAGACTGGGCTTTAACAGGGCGGCAAGCTTACTTGAGCAGCCGGCGCGGCACCAGCCGCGCGGCGCGCGGGGTCCAGCCCGCGATAGCCCAGGTGGCAGGCGCCGCCGGCGAGCAGCGCCGGAAGCAGCAAGTTAACGACAGGCACCAAGGCTAATAGCAGAATCAGCAAACCAAACGCCAGCATGGCACCGCGCTGGCCGTTGATGGCCTCGAGTTGCTCGCTGCTGGACACCAGGCTGCCGAAAGCGGCCGGGGTTAGAAAGCGCACATTCAAATACGCCAGCAGCATTACCAGCAGCACGCCATTAACCAGCGGAATCAGCAGGCACGCCAAGGTGCCCAGGGTGAAACCCAGCCAAGGGCCGAGAATGTAGCGGGCGCCGAGCAGCAGGCTGTCATCGCCGGTCGCACGCTGTTGAAGGGCCGGGTAATGGCGTAGACACCGTGCCCGCACCTTGCCCATCAGCACCCAGCGCAGTGCAACGCGAATGCTCAGCACGATGGCGCCGCTGTACAGCACCACCGCCATTACCAGGGCCAGGGCCGCCACGTACAACACCAGCATGCCCAAGGGGCCGGCCATGCCCGCCATACCGCCGCTCCCGCCGCCACCACCCAGGCCCGGCAAAAAGCCGAGCATGGCGCCGCCGTACACAATGAAAAACGACAACGCGCCGCAGCCGATGCCGATCTGCTCGTAGTAATGGAAAAACACCCAAGTCCACAGCACCGACGCCAGCACGCAAATACCGGCCGAGCGCAGCAGGATGCCGGGGCGCAGGCTGTCCCTGAATGCCAGCCCCAGACAGGCAAACGCCTCGCGAAAGGCCGCAAGAGAGGCGTCAAAAGCACGTTTTATAGCCACAGAATCCATTCTCCTCGGTGCGCACCAGCGTTCATGCGGCAAACAAAAAAGGCCGCATCAAGCGGCCTTTCTTTACAGCAATGTCGACTAGTGAATGCCGAGCTTTTTCTCGAGGTAGTGGATATTCACCCCACCTTTGCAGAAGCCCTTGTCCCGAACCAGATCACGGTGCAGCGGGATATTGGTCTTGATCCCGTCCACCACAATCTCATCCAGCGCATTACGCATCCGCGCCATAGCCTCGTCACGGGTGGCCCCGTAGGTGATCAGCTTGCCGATCAGCGAGTCATAGTTCGGCGGTACGCTGTAGCCGCTGTACAGGTGCGAATCCACGCGCACGCCGTTGCCGCCCGGGGCATGGAAGTGCTTGACCTTGCCGGGGCTCGGCATAAAGGTCGACGGGTCTTCGGCGTTGATCCGGCATTCCAGGGCATGGCCGCGGATTACCACATCTTCCTGCTTGATCGACAGCTTGTTGCCAGCGGCGATGCTGAGCATCTCCTTGACGATGTCGATGCCAGTGACCATCTCCGATACCGGGTGCTCCACCTGAACGCGGGTGTTCATCTCGATAAAGTAGAAGCGACCGTTCTCGTACAGGAACTCGAAGGTGCCGGCGCCACGGTAGCCAATGTCGATACAGGCTTTGACGCAACGGGCGAACACTTCCTGGCGCGCGGTTTCGTCGATGCCCGGAGCCGGCGCTTCTTCCAATACCTTCTGGTGGCGGCGCTGCAGCGAGCAGTCGCGGTCACCCAGGTGAATGGCGTTGCCCTGGCCGTCGGACAGTACCTGCACTTCCACGTGACGTGGGTTGGTGAGGAACTTCTCGAGGTAGACCATCGGGTTGCCGAACGCGGCACCGGCTTCGGTACGGGTCAGCTTGGCCGATTTGATCAGGTCGTCTTCGTCGTGCACCACACGCATGCCGCGACCACCGCCGCCGCCAGCGGCTTTGATGATCACCGGGTAGCCGACTTCGCGGCCAATGCGCAGGGCCGTTTCTTCGTCTTCGGGCAGCGGGCCGTCGGAACCGGGAACGGTGGGTACGCCCGCCGCGATCATGGCGTGCTTGGCCGATACCTTGTCGCCCATCAGGCGGATGGTGTCGGCTTTGGGGCCGATAAAGGCAAAACCGGATTTCTCTACCTGCTCGGCAAAGTCGGCGTTCTCGGCGAGAAAGCCATAGCCTGGGTGAATGGCGGTGGCGCCGGTCACTTCGGCCGCGGCAATGATTGCCGGAATATGCAGGTAGGATTTGTTCGCGGGGGCAGGGCCGATACACACCGTCTCGTCTGCCAGGCCCAGGTGCATCAGCTCACGGTCGGCGGTGGAGTACACCGCGACGGTCTTGATACCCAGTTCCTTGCAAGCGCGCAGGATGCGCAAGGCAATTTCGCCGCGGTTGGCGATCAGCACTTTTTCCAACATCGCAGGCTCTCCGCGGTTCAAACGATGGTGAACAGCGGTTGGTCGTACTCAACCGGCTGGCCGTTTTCCACCAAGATGGATTCGATGACGCCGCTGGTTTCAGCTTCGATGTGGTTCATCATTTTCATGGCTTCGACGATGCACAGAATGTCGCCTTTCTTCACGCTCTGGCCCACTTCAACGAAGGCTGGCGAGGTAGGCGCCGGGGTGCGGTAGAAGGTGCCTACCATCGGCGAGCGAACCACGTTGCCGTTCAGCTTGGCAGCCACTGGGGCAGCGTCGGCGACCGGTGCAGCCGGTGCGGCCGGAGCAGCAGCAGGTGCCGGGGCGGCGAATACTTGCGGGGCTGGCGCGTACTGCGGCTGTTTGCCGTGACGGCTGATGCGTACGGACTCTTCGCCCTCACGGATCTCCAGCTCATCGATGCCGGATTCTTCCAGCAGCTCGATCAATTTCTTAACTTTACGAATATCCATAAGTAGCAACTCCCAAGGAAGAGGTCAGGGGCGTTCAAGTTGTTCCAGGGCAGCCTCCAGGGCCAGCCGGTAACCGCTGGCGCCAAGGCCGCAGATCACACCTACAGCAACATCCGAAAAGTAGGAGTGATGGCGGAAAGGTTCTCTCTTGTGCACGTTAGAGAGGTGCACTTCGATGAATGGGATGCTCACCGCCAGCAACGCGTCACGTAATGCGACGCTTGTATGCGTAAAAGCTGCCGGATTGATAAGAATGAAGTCCACCGCCTCGCTGCGAGCCGCGTGAATACGCTCGATCAGCTCGTACTCGGCATTGCTCTGCAAGTACATCAGGTGGTGGCCGGCTTCGCGGGCGCGGCGTTCCAGATCGAGGTTGATCTGTTCCAGGGTGGTGGCGCCGTAGACGCCTGGTTCGCGCGTGCCCAACAAATTCAGGTTGGGACCATGCAGCACCAGCAAGGTGGCCATGAGGGTGTTTTCCTTATTGTTTTGCCATTCGACGCTGCGCCGGACTATGCCGCAGGGGGTTGGGCATGTCCAGTTCTCAGCAGTAGCTAGCACGATAGCAGCAGATTGCTGCAAATATATGCAGCTCGTCAGCGCGCGCCGGCTGTGCGCAGGCGTTCGGCGAAGGTTGCAGCATCAACCTCACCTACGACACGGATATCGGCCCATTCGTCACCATTGGGTGCAAAAAACAGAATGGCGGGCGGGCCAAACAGCTTGTAGCGGTTGAGCAGGGTGCGCTGTTCTTCGTTGCTATCGGTGATGTCGAACCGCACCAGACGATAAGGCCCCAACTGGCTGGTGACCTCGGGTGCATGCAGCACCTCACGCTCGATTACTTTGCAGCTGATGCACCAGTCGGCGT
This sequence comes from Pseudomonas turukhanskensis, assembly GCF_027922365.1. Taxonomy (GTDB): domain Bacteria; phylum Pseudomonadota; class Gammaproteobacteria; order Pseudomonadales; family Pseudomonadaceae; genus Aquipseudomonas; species Aquipseudomonas turukhanskensis. Next base: position 325,418 of record NZ_BSFN01000005.1, on the reverse strand, counting down.
ACCAATCCAGCAGCAGCGGCTGGTTGGCGGCTTTGGCAGCAGCGAAGGCGGCATCCAGTTCGGCCGGGGTTTTTACCGTCTGCCAGGTGTCGGCGACGGGCGCCGCGCCCGACGCGGCAACGCTGGCAACGTTGCGGCCAAGCGGGCGCAGCGGATCGCTTTCACCCTGCAATGCACCCACCCACGCCGCAATGCCGTAAACCAGCAACACCAGGCCAAGCAGTTGTGCCAGACGCTCACGGGGCGCCTTGTAGCTGAACTCCAGAGCGCCGAGAAACAGCGCCACGCCAACGGCCAGCAACCCCCACAACGCCAGTGCCAGGCTTGGCGGCAACACCCGCTCCAGCATCCACACCGACACTGCCAGCAGCAGTACGCCGAAGGCGTTGCGCACCGTCACCATCCAGTTGCCCCCCCTTGGCAGCAAGGTACCGCCACCCACGGCGAACAACACCAGTGGCGTGCCCATGCCCAGCCCCAGGGCAAACAACTTCAAGCCACCGCCAAAGGCATCGCCACTGGCGCTGATATAAAGGAGCGCACCGGCCAGCGGCGCCGACACACAAGGCGATACCAACAAGCTCGACACCACGCCCAACAGCGCCGCGCCCCACAACGAACCGCCCTTGGCGTTGCCTGCCATGCGGTCCAGCGGCTCGCTGATAAAACGCGGCAGGCGCAGTTCGAACACGCCGAACATCGCCAACGCAAACAGCCCAAAGAACAGTGCGAACGGCACCAGCACCCAGGCCGATTGCAGGCGTGCCTGCAGATTCAGTTCCGCGCCGAACACACCCATCAAGGCGCCGAGCAAGGCAAAGCAGGCCGCCATCGGCAGCACATAAGCCAGCGACAGGCTTAAACCGCGCAGCCCACCAATCTGCCCGCGCAACACCACGCCCGACAGAATCGGCAGCATCGGCAATACGCAAGGCGTAAAGGTCAGGCCCAACCCCGCAATAAAGAACAGCAATAATTCATGCCAGCCCCAACCGGCTACCGGGCTGGTGCTGCTGGCCGCCGGCACATTGCTCGGCGCGCCTTTGCCATCGAGCTCCAGGCGCTCGGTCTCCGGGGGATAACACAAGCCTTTGTCGGCGCAGCCCTGGTAAGTGACGAACAGGGTATAGGGCAGGTTGTAGGCGTTTTTCAGCGGCAGCTCGACATCGAGAATGCCGTGGTACACCTCGACATCGCCAAAATACTCATCGTGCTTTTTCTCGCCCGGCGGCAACTGCGCCGAGCCATTGCCGACGTCGGCCGGCTCGATGCGGAATTGAAAGCGGTGGCGATACAGGTAATAACCGTCGGTGGCGACAAAACGCAGGGTCACTTTGTCGGCGGTGTTATCCACCACGCTCAACTTGAAGGCCTCACGTACCGGCAGGAAGTCGGCGCTGTTGTTCAGCGGCGCGCCGAGGGTGGCGCTGGGGCGGTTATCCAGAAGACTGGCGCTGACAGGCAGGGCGAGCAACAGCAGAAACAGGCTGAGCAGGCGGCGCATGGAAATCTCGCTACTAGGAAAGTGCGCGCAATCATAGCGGAAAGCATTGGGGCGTGGCCTTGGTCGAAACGAGTAGGGCGAATATCCGCGCAGCGGATATCCGCCGTTGAGATCGAGACGACGGATATCACTCACGGCGATATTCGCCCTACGGTCCCATACACCCTCGCGGATTAAACCCGAAACGCCTGCACCGCCGTATGCAACTGCCCACCCAACGCCTGCAACTGTTCGCCCTGGCTGCGCCCATGGTCAATGCGCTTCAGGTTGTCGCCGCCCAACTGGTGAATGCGCTCACTGTGCCCGCGAATTTCACTCACCGCGCCACTTTGCTGGGCCGTGGCATCGGCAATCCGTTCGGCCATGCTGGCGATGGTGCGAATGGCGGTGACGATTTCATCCAGCGCACCATCGGCTGCCTGAGCCTGGCTAGCCGTCGCCTCGGCATGGCCAACCTGGGCACGCATGGCCTCCAGCGATTGCCCTGCCGCTTGTTGCAGCCGTCCAATCAACTGCTGAATTTCCCCGGTGGCGCCTGCGGTACGCTGCGCCAGGGTGCGCACTTCTTCGGCCACCACCGCAAACCCGCGGCCACTTTCCCCGGCACGCGCCGCTTCAATCGCGGCGTTCAGAGCCAGCAAGTTGGTCTGGTCAGCAATCGAGCGAATCACCGTCAGCACGCCGCCGATGGTGGCGGTTTCGGCGGCCAGGCGTTCAATGGCCTGCGCGTTGCCCTGCACTTCGCTCACCAGCGTGTGCATGCCGGTGAGGCTTTGGCCGATAACCGTTTGCCCCTGCTCCAGCGCCCGACCTGCTTCACGGCTGGCATCGGCGGCCTGGCTGGCATCGCCTGCCACTTGCTGGATGGTGGATTCGAGGTCGCCCAGGGCATCGCGAATCTGTTCGGTATCGCCCGCCTGACGTTCGGCCCCGCTGTGCAAACCGTGGCTTAGCTCGGCCAACGTGCGGCTGCTGCCGGCCACCTGCTCGGCGTGTTGGCGAATGGTGCCCACCAGGTCGACGAGGTAGGCGCGCAGGCGATTGAGCGATTCCTCTATGTCGCGCAGCTCGCGGGTATTGGAGGCCAGCACAATGCTGTCGGCAAAATTGCCCTGCGCCCAGGCCGACAGCGACGGTGCCAGGCGGCTGAGTACGGTGCTCAGGCGCCGTTGAATGCGGTCGATGACCAGCGCAATCAGCAGAATCAGGCCAATCATCGCGCCCTGCAGCGTGCGCACTTGCAGCTGAATACGGCCGTATTCGGCACGCACTGCCGGCGCCAGCTCGTCGAGGGCGTGTTGCGTGGCGTTGAGTTTGTCGCCGGTTTTGCTCGCCAGGGCGCTACGGTTTTCAATCAGATCGCGGGTGCGTGTCAGTTCGGTCGGGTAGCGTTTAATCAGGCTGGTCAGGTCGCGCTTGAGGCCAATGCCACGGTCTTCGGCCTGGCTGGCGCTGGTGTCGTTGGCAATACCCATCATGGAGGCAAAGTCGTCGGCGCCGGAGTTGCTGGCATCGGCCACGCCTAACAGCGGCAGCGCTTGCAGGGCATCAGCTTGCTGGCTGAGCACGGTAACTTCGCGCTCCACATCGCCGGCCAACTCATCACGGCCACTGCTCACCAATTTGCCGCGAGCGTGGGCCAGGCGGCTCAGGTGCACGGCAGCGTTGAACAAAGGCGCACGGTAGGCCGAGCTGCTATCGGCTGGGCCACTGTCGGCATAGGTGCTGAGTTGTTCCAGCGCGGCGGAAATTTCCCGTTCCGCTTGCAGCAGCAAACCTTGCGGATCGCCTGCCAGCTTGCCGGCGGCCAGCAACTCATTGCGGGTGAACGCCTGCAAATCGCTCAGGCTGGGACGCAAATTCGCCGCCAGTTGCGGCGGCAGTTCAACGGTGGCGTTCTGCAAACCGTCGATGGCCTGGCTCGCGGCGCTATGGCGCAGCGCATCGCCGCTGGCCAGGTAGTCCTGAATATTCTTGGCGACCTCGGCCTGGAACCGCTGCGACAGATTCAGGTACTGCTCCATCAGTTGATACGGACGCTCCAGCGCGCGCTGCGACCACCACAGTGTGGCCGCCAGAGCCAGGCAAACGGCAACCAGCAGAGCAGTGTTGAAGTTGGTGAGGTGTTTCAGGCGCATAGACAGGACTCGACCGATAACACATGGCGTCAAAACGCCATGACTGGCTATAAAGTCCTGAATTTATTGCTCTTTCATTGCGATCTGATGACAGCGTGACGGGCGTCACGTTTAGACCTGCGCCCGGCTTCGCGCATGAGCGAAAGGTTTTTAACTTTCGAAAATATCCACGCGGTTGCGGCCGCCGTGTTTGGCCACGTACAGCGCCTGGTCGGCGCGCTTGGAGAGCTCGTTGCTGTCGACGTCATCGAGCAACTGCGCGATGCCACAGCTGAAGGTGCACGACAGATCCTGCGGGCTGGCCGGGTAGTGGATTTCGGCAAACCGCTGACGAATGCCGTCCAGCACTTTCGCCGCCGTGGCTGCGTCGGTGTTGGGCAGTACCACGGCAAACTCTTCGCCACCGTAGCGGCCGATATGGTCGGTCTTGCGCAGGCGCTGCTTGAGAAACAGCGCCAGGCTCTTGATCACCCGGTCGCCCATGGGGTGGCCGTACACATCGTTCACTTTCTTGAAGTGGTCGATATCGAGCATGGCGAAGGTCACCGGCAGGTTGTCGCGGCGCGCGCGGGTGCGGGTGTCATCGAGCAGTTGCAGGATATGGGTGTGGTTATACAAACCCGTGAGGCTGTCGCGAACCATGCGCGATTTCAGGTTGCGCGCGCGCTCGGCACGGTTGCGCACGGTGGCGATCAGGTGACGCGGCTTGATCGGCTTGGTCAGGAAGTCATCGCCGCCCTCGCTCATGGCGTCGAGCTGCTTGTCCAGATCGTCTTCGGCCGACAGGTAGATGATCGGCACGCTCACATAGCGGTCGTTGTGGCGAATCACCTGAGCCAGCTCGGTGCCGCTGCACTCGGGCATATACATGTCGAGAATGATCAGGTCGGGCTGGAATTCGGCCAGCACGCTCATGGTCTTGATCGGGTCGGTAAGCGTCTGGGTAATGATGCCGGCGCTGTTCAGCACCCGCTCGGTATGGGTGGCCTGGGCGCGTGAGTCGTCGATGATCAGCACGCGGAATGGCTCGTACTGGCTCACATGGGTGAGCACTTCAATACGCTCCAGCAGGGTGGAGGCATCCAGGCTGCCGGTGAAAAACTCTTGCCCACCGGCGCGTACGGCGGCCAGGCGGGTAGGGGTGTCGGTTTCTTCCTCGCTATAAAAAAGCAGCGGCAGCTTTTGCTCGAGGTCTTGCTGAACTTCGTTGGCCAGCTCCAGGCCTTTGCCGATACCGGCGAAGTCCACTTCCATAAGGATGGCGGCCGGGTGGCGCTCGCGCATGGCGGCGCGGAAGGCGTTGGCGGTGGCGAACGACTGCGCGCTCAAGCCAAAGAATTCCAACTGCTGGGCCAGGCGTTCGGCGCGCTCGCGGTCCTGCAGGCCGACATACACTGGCTTGCGCAGCGGCGGCAGAAAGGTTTGTTCGTATTGGTCGCCATGCCGCAGACCGGTACGCGACAGGCGCTGCATCAGCTGGTTCAGTTCGGTAATCAGCGCGCTGTTAAGGCGGCCCTTGTTGGCGCCGCTGGCCTCCAGGCACTGGCCGATGCTGCGGGCCAGTTGGGCGTGCTCATCCTGGCCAAACCGCTCGGCATAGCGCAGCAAGCGCAGGTTGGCCTCGGCCAGTTCGGTGTCGTTCCATTCCCGTTCCTGCAGCCGTTGCCACACCTCCAGCACTTGCCGCGCCTGGTGAATCACGCGCTGGGCAAAGTGGTGTTTGAGGCGGTCGCTGCTGAGGTCTTCTTGCTCGGACATGGCCGGACGTCTTCTTTAGTACGCGGTTGCCGCTCGGGCGGCTCGTATGGTGGCGCTATGCTACCAATGCTTAGTCTGTACGCTAGTACCGTCGATCATTTGACGCCAGTCAAGTAGCAAATTTTTGACGGGTGGCGAAATGTATCGCTCATGTCAGCCTTGTTACATGACCGGCGGTAAGTTTGCGTTGTCGCGCTGCGCATCCGCAAGCGGTTCCCTTATAGTGCCCCGCAGGGCAGTGCCGGAATGTGGCGCCCGCCAGGGCAGTGCGACAAAGGAGCGCCAATAAGGCGGCACCCTCTGCGCAGGCTGTGGTCGAACTGCTGACTTCGATTGAAAGGACAAGGTCATGTTGAATTGGAAGAACCGCGCCAGCACCGTTCGTGATGGCGTCGGCAACTCGGTAGATGGCGCCCGCAGTTACTTCGGCGGCCTGTGGATAAGTCGCGCATTGGGCACCTTGCTGGCCCTTTATCTGATTGCCGCCGGCCTGATCGGTTGGTGGTGGAGCCAGGAACCAGGCTTGTTCCAGGTGCAGCAAAATGCGCAGCAGGCGGCTCAAGCAGCCAATCGCCAACTGGTCAGCGGCTACACCACGGTCGAAACCCTGAAAAAAGTCGTGTCCACCTTGCTGGACAAACCCGGCGGCTACCTCTCCAACGACCTCGCACCGCCGGGCCTGTGGCTGGATAACATGCCCAGCTTCGAATACGGCGCGCTGGTGCAAGTGCGCGACCTGTCGCGTGCGCTGCGCAAGGACTTCGCCCGCTCGCAAACCCAGTCCACCGAAGACCCGGACCTGGCCAAAGCCGAGCCGCGTTTCAACTTCGACAATAAAAGCTGGGCCCTGCCGGCCTCTGAAGCCGAGTACCGCGAGGGCATCAAATCCCTCGACCGTTACCTGGCCCGCCTGGCCGACCCAAACCAGCCGAGCGCGCAGTTCTACACCCGCGCCGACAACCTGAATAACTGGTTGGGCGACACCGCTACCCGTTTGGGCTCGCTGTCACAGCGCCTGTCCGCCAGCGTCGGTCAGGTGCGCCTGAACAGCGGCACCAAAGAGCCTGAACACACCGTCACCGCCGGCGACGTCCCCGCGGTGCGTGAGGAAGTCTACGAAACGCCGTGGATGCAGATCGACAACGTGTTCTACGAAGCACGTGGCCAGGCCTGGGCGCTGTCGCACATTCTGCGCGCGATCGAAGTCGACTTCGCCGATGTATTGGCGAAAAAGAACGCCACCGTCAGCGTGCGCCAGATCATTCGTGAGCTGGAGGCCTGCCAGGAACCGCTGTGGAGTCCTATGGTGTTGAACGGCAGCGGCTACGGCATTCTCGCCAACCACTCGCTAGTGATGGCCAACTATATTTCGCGCGCCAACGCCGCGATCATCGACCTGCGTCAACTCCTGAGCCAAGGCTGAGTGGTGGACGTATCCAACGCGGAGGTCGCCCACCGGGCCGCCTCCGATGCCGAGCACATTGCCTGGGTAGATGAAGCCGATGCCGAACTCGGCAGCCTGCCGCGCGCCGAGTTGCGCGAGCGCGGACTGATCGGCCGCGGCACCTTCATTCTGCTGTTCAACAGTGCCGGTGAGTTGTGCATCCACCGCCGCACCCTCAGTAAAGCGGTGTATCCCGGTTACTGGGATGTGGCCGCCGGCGGCATGGTGCAACTGGGCGAAAGCTATGCCGAGTCCGCTGCCCGTGAGCTGGAGGAGGAGCTGGGCATCGGCGGTGTGGCGTTGCAGGAACACGGTCGTTTCTTCTTCGAACAGCCGGGTAATCGCTTGTGGGGAGCGGTGTTTTCCGCCGTTTCGGACGCACCCTTGCGTCTGCAACCCGAAGAGGTACTGGAGGCGCGGTTCGTTTCCGTCGAGGCCGCCCTGGCCGCCAGCGAGAACCAGCCGTTTTGCCCCGATTCCCTGGAAGCCTTCAAGCGCTATTTACGCAGTGGCGCAGCAGGTCGCGAATTCAGCGTTTAATGGCGCAAATTGGCTATTAGCAACACGCGGATTTATCGGTACACTTCGCCGCCTTTCAAGCCTGAGCCTCCCGGCCCAGGTGCGCTGCCCCTGCCAGAGTGGGGCTTCGCGGCTGACACCTTTGTCAGCCAGTCGCTTTCAGGTCCAACCATTTCATAACGCTGCGCTGGACCCTCCTGACCGAGGAACAACCCGGTGGTCAAGAAAGCTTCGTCCTTTTCCGCCCTCGGCGGTTTGGTGTTTTCCACCGATGCAGGTCGGCATTGCCCGGACTGCAGCAAACCTGTGGACGCCTGCATCTGCAAACAGACCGCCATTCCCGATGGAGATGGCATCGCCCGTGTTCGCCGCGAAACCAAAGGTCGCGGCGGTAAAACGGTGACCACCATCACCGGCGTGCCGCTGGCCGAAGAACCGTTGAAAGAGTTGGCCAGCCAGCTCAAACGGCGCTGCGGTTGCGGCGGCTCGTTGAAAGACGGGGTCATCGAAATCCAGGGCGACCATGTGCAGCTGCTACTCGATGAACTGCTTAAACAGGGCTTCAAAGCGAAGAAATCTGGCGGCTGAAGCGTCGCCTCCTAAACTTCGCCTTTAACCCGTTTGCCATCGACGCGGCTGAACACCTCAGTAATCGTCATGTCCACTGCTTACCTTGCACGAGTCGGGGCTGCCCGGCGCTTTTGAATTCTTTTAAGAAGGGAACCTGAATGTCCGTACGACGCACACGTAAAGATGACGGCAGCCAATGGACAGTCGCGGACAGCCGCAGCGTTTATGGCATTCGCCATTGGGGCGCCGGTTATTTCGCCATCAACGAAGCCGGTCGTGTGGAAGTGCGCCCCAGCGGCCCCAACAGCGCGCCGATCGACCTCTATGAGCAAGTTGACGAGCTGCGCCAGAGCGGCCTGTCGCTGCCGTTGCTGGTGCGCTTTCCCGACATTCTGCAAGACCGCGTGCGCCAGCTGACCGGCGCCTTCGACGCCAACATCGCGCGCCTCGACTACCAGAGCAAATACACCGCCCTGTACCCGATCAAGGTGAACCAGCAGGAAGCGGTGGTGGAAAACATCATCGCCACCCAGAACGTTTCCATTGGCCTGGAAGCCGGCTCCAAGCCCGAGCTTCTGGCCGTGCTGGCGCTGGCGCCGAAGGGCGGCACCATCGTCTGCAATGGCTACAAAGACCGCGAATTCATTCGCCTGGCGCTGATGGGCCAGAAGCTCGGCCACAACGTATTTATCGTTATCGAAAAAGAATCCGAAGTGCAGTTGGTGATCGAAGAAGCCGCCGAGCTCAAGGTCGCCCCGCAGGTTGGCCTGCGCGTGCGTTTGTCGTCCCTGGCTTCGAGCAAGTGGGCCGACACCGGCGGCGAAAAATCCAAATTCGGCTTGTCTGCCGCGCAACTGCTGTCGGTGGTCGAGCGCTTCCGCGCCGCCAAACTCGACCAGGGCATTCGCCTGCTGCACTTCCACATGGGTTCGCAGATCGCCAACCTGGCCGACTACCAGCACGGCTTCAAAGAGGCCATTCGTTACTACGGCGAACTGCGCGGCCTCGGCCTGCCGGTCGACCATATCGACGTTGGCGGCGGGCTGGGTGTGGACTACGACGGCACCCATTCGCGTAACGCCAGCTCCATCAACTACGACATGGACGACTACGCCGGCGTGGTCGTGGGCATGCTCAAGGAATTCTGCGACGCCCAAGAGCTGCCGCACCCGCACATCTTCTCGGAAAGCGGCCGCTCCCTCACCGCGCACCACGCCATGCTGGTGGTGCAAGTGACCGATGTGGAAAAACACAACGACGACGTGCCGACCATCGACGACAAGGAAAGCCTGCCGGAAACCGTGCAATGGCTGGTTGACCTGCTGGGGCCGACCGACCTGGAAATGGTCACCGAAACCTACTGGCGCGCTACCCACTACATGAGCGATGTGGCCAGCCAATACGCCGACGGCAAAATCAGCCTGACCCAGAAAGCCCTGGCCGAGCAGTGCTACTTCGCCGTATGCCGTCGCCTGCACAACTCGCTCAAGGCTCGGCAGCGCTCGCACCGCCAGGTGCTGGACGAACTCAACGACAAGCTCGCCGACAAATACATCTGTAACTTCTCGGTGTTTCAGAGCCTGCCGGACACCTGGGCCATCGGCCAGGTGCTGCCGATTCTGCCACTGCACCGTCTGGGTGAGGAACCGCTGCGTCGCGCCGTGCTACAGGACTTGACCTGCGACTCCGACGGCAAGATCAAGCAATACGTCGACGAGCAAAGCATCGAGACCAGCCTGCCCGTGCATGAAGTGCGTGAAGGTGAAGACTACCTGCTGGGTATTTTCCTGGTCGGCGCCTACCAGGAAATTCTCGGCGACATGCACAACCTGTTCGGCGACACCGACTCGGTAAACATCTACCAGAACGCCGACGGCAGCGCGTACCACGCCGGTATCGAAACCCACGACACCATCGAAGACATGCTGCGCTACGTGCACCTGTCGCCCGAGGAGTTGATGACCCACTACCGCGACAAAGTCGCCAGCGCCAAGATCAGCCCACGCGAGCGTACCCAGTTCCTCGACGCGTTGCGGTTGGGGCTGACCCGTTCCTCGTACCTATCCTCCTAAGCGCGTTCGTCGCTACGGCCGCTGGCCGTAGCGACGGGCTACGAGTCAGAACGCGAGCAACTCAGCGGCGTCCCGGTCGGTGTTCACACTAAACAGCGTCCAGCCGCCCGCCGTGCGGTAGAAGTCGAACGTCCACAGCGAGGGGTAACGCCCCCGATGCTGAAGAAACTGTTCGCGCACCATGGTTTCCCCCACCCGTTTTTCGCTAATGAATTCCACCACCCCGGTCGGTTCGCCCAGGTCCGCCAGGCGTTGTGCCGCAGCGCGGGTAAAGCGCGCGGCAATGGCATCGAGGTCGGCAATCGAAAGGGGGCAATGGCCTTTGGCGGCCTCGATATGCGCTTTCAGCAATGCAAACGCTTCGGCCTCATCGGTAGCGGCCTGCCCAACCACAATGGTGATGAAAGCGCGCACTTGCTCCAAGGAATCGAGTTTTGGCGACTCGGCGCAGGCCGTGAATGTGGCGAGCAATGCATAAAGGTTTACGGCGCGGCGACTGGTGGTGGAGGGGGGAGGCATGCGTGTCAGCATAGGAACGTTTTCTCTTGTGAAAGCGCAGCCTCTGCATCGCCAGGCTGTGCGCGAACCCAGGATTAGGTTCGTGCGCTACCCTAAAAGTCCTCACCGGTTTGACTATGTAGGAACGATCCACGATTCGCGCTGCCCGATCCTCAGGTTTCCGAAAATATATCGTCGGACATGTCATCGATTTCTTCGCAAGGGCTGTTAATGCGCCGATTCTTGAATCCTCTCCTCCTCGCCGTCAGTACGCTGCTGAGCGCCTGCTCGCCCGTCAGCCTACTCAACGCCCTGACCTCAACCGACACCTATACCAAAACCCGCGCCATCGCCTACGGCTCTGACCCACGGCAGCGGCTGGATATCTATACCCCAACGGTGAAGAAAGCCGGTCCCACCCCCGTGGTGCTTTTTTTCTATGGCGGCAGTTGGAACAGCGGTGAGCGCAAAGACTACCGCTTTGTCGGTGAGGCCTTGGCCAGCCAAGGCTATGTCGCGGTAATCGCCGATTACCGGCTTTATCCACAGGTGCGCTACCCCGACTTTCTCAAAGACGGCGCCTACGCGTTTGCCTGGGTGCGCCAGCACATCAACGACTACGGTGGCGATCCCGACCACCTGTTTTTGATGGGCCACAGCGCCGGCGCCTATAACGCCGCGATGCTCGCCCTCGACCCGCGTCTGCTCGCCGAGGTCAATCTTGCGCCCAGCGCCATTCGCGGCTGGATCGGCCTAGCCGGCCCCTACGACTTTCTGCCCATCGAAAACCCTGACGTACGCCCGGTGTTCTTCTTCCCCAACAGCCCGCCGGACTCGCAGCCGATCAACCACGTTAGCGGCAATACTCCGCCAGCGCTGTTGATGGCCGCTCGCGACGACGATCTGGTCAACCCGCAACGCAACACCGGTGGTTTGGCCAAACGCCTACGTGCTGTGGGCGTGCCCGTGAGCGAGCACTACTACGACAACGTGAGCCATATATCCCTCGTCGCGGCCTTGTCCCGGCCGCTGCGCTACAAGGCGCCGGCATTGGAAGAGATTGCGCGGTTTATCGACAGTGATGGCGGGCGTACTGCAGCTTCTGCGGTGATCAAACCGTAGACACCGTCGGGTATCCCAACTCACCCATAGGCGGCGCGTTTCGCGTAGGAGCGAGCTTGCTGGCGAAGCTTTTTTCTTGTCGAAAAAACTTCGCGAGCAAGCTCGCTCCTACAAAAGCTGAGCCCGGCAGCGGGGGGAGGAGGGGCCAAGAGAAGGGGGCGCAATGCTTTACGCGAGATTCAAGGCGCGCCGAACTTGAGGGTGCCCAGCGGCAGATGCCCGAACACCGACCAGCCAATTACGCTCAACACCCCCAGCACCACATACCCCACCACAATGCCCAGGGCGATCTGCTTCCACAGCCCTGCGTGTGGGTTGGTGCTGCCGCCATTGGAGCGCACAGGGCGGTCGCGCTCGGCGCGAATATCGTCGAATTCGTCTCTCATATTTTCTCCGGGACGCCCCGAGGCGCCTCTATAAACTGTTGGTCAGCTCTACGGCGAGCCTACATTGCCGACCATTCTACGGACCGGCGCCGGGATAACCGAGCGACTACTTGCGCCGATAGCTCTTCTTGCCCGATGGCGTCATACAGAACTCCCCACCTCGCGGCCCCACGCACAGCGTGCCGCCGCCACAAGGGCAATCGCCACTGGTGCTGCCGCCCACTGCTTTCAACGGCGCCTGGCTGCCGCCATAACTGGCCGAGCAGTTCTTCTTCGAACCGCTAATCGAGCCGTCGTTGCACACGAATAACGGCCCATCACAGCGGGCGATTCCGCCTTTGGCGCCGGAGCAAGGCGTGTTGGCAACGCTGGGCTGGGCAAGGCCGAGGGCGATAAGCAGCAGGACGAGTTGAGCGAAGCGACAGGGCACGGCGAAGTCCTTTTTGCGCGTAGAAGGGCATTGAACGTGGCGAGCCGTCTGATCGTGCGCCACCGATGGCCGATTCTGCCCAGCCAATTTCTCGCCGTCACCTGTCTCCCCGTTTGGACAGCCCGCCAAGCCTGTACTAGGTTCATCACGTTGTGCTCCGACAAGGATGCGGCCCGGCGTTCGCCTGTCGCCCCATCGTTCTCTCCAGGAGCTTCTGCGTTCAACTGCCCATTTTGCCCCCTGCGCTGGTAAACGCAGGCGGTGAGGTGTGCTCGTCGACCTGATCGAGGACGTTGCAGATATGGATACGGGGAGCATTTCGCTATGGCTGTCGCTGGCCTTTATCGGTATTTCCATAGCCGGCCTGGTGGTCATCTTTCTGATCATCAAGAACAAAACCATCGAAAACGAAAACATCGACAAGATCATCGAACTGGGCAAGTGGTTCGTGGCCTCGGTGGCCATCACCCTGTCGGCGTCGATCATCAACGACGGTTTCCGTGAGCGCGACCAGGACATCAAGGAAATGGAGGTCTTCGACAAGTACGTCAGCACCGTGCTGGAAGCCGATAGCCTGGAAAAACGCAAACTGCTCTCCGAGTACTTCGTGGCCGTTTCACCCAATGGCGAAATTCGCCGGGCCTGGAGCAACTACGAGCAGATCGTTGATAAACATATCAAGGAAAACGAAGAAGACCTGGCCAAAGTCGCACAGTTGGAATCCAAAGAGCAGAACGGTAACGCGTCACCCGAGGAAGTGAGCTTGAAGGCCAACCTCGCCGAGAAAATCAGCATTCGCAACGAAAGCCTGATGGTGCAAACCAGCCTGCCCAAACCCCAAACCGCTCGGGTCTTTATTCACATCAACGACGAAGAACAGCGCTCAGTCATGAAAACGCTGCAAAACAACCTGTCGGGCCTCGGGTTTGCCGTTCCCGGCATCGAAAACATAACCGGCAAGGCGCAGATTCCAGAAAACCCCAATGTCCGCTACTTCAACGACCAGGACGCCAATCAGGCAGCGCTCGTCGTCGAGCAACTCAAAGCCCTGGGTTTTACCAACGCCTACCCCTACCGGGTCAGGGCCATCAGCGCGCCGGTCGGCTCGCTCGAAGTGTGGCTGGGCAAACCATAATCTGAGGAAATTACCCATAACGAGGAGGCTTATATGCTTGCCTGGGGCCAGAAAGTATCCAAACCCTTTCGCGACCGTGTGATAGGTATGTCTACCACGCTGGGCGTCGATCCCAACTTCCTGATGGCCTGCATGGCCTTTGAATCAGGCGAAACCTTCAGCCCCTCCATCAAGAACGCCGCCGGCAGCGGCGCGGTCGGGCTCATTCAATTTATGCCCAGCACCGCCCAGGCGCTCGGCACCACTTCACAGCAACTGGCTGCCATGAGCGCCGTGAAGCAACTCGACTTCGTCGAAAAATACTTCCTGCCTCGGGCCGGGAAATTGAAGTCGCTGGAGGATGTATACATGGCCATCCTCTGGCCCGTCGCCATCGGCAAGCCGCTGGACTTTGTATTGTTCGACAAGAGCGACCCCCAGCACCCCAAACGCTATATCCAGAATGCCGGGCTGGACTTTAACCGGGATGGGAAGATCACCAAGGCGGAGACGGCGGCGAAGGTGAGGGCGAAGTTGGAGAAGGGACTGCAAGCCGAAAATGCATCGGTGTAGAACATGCGCAGAGCACGCCTTACCGTTTTCTTCGTCGGTCTGTTGCTCCCTTATGCGGCACGGCTGCCGGGAGGAGTGGTCTGGCTAACGGCATACACAAATGCAGGTGTTGGTGGATGGCTGTTGTTAAATGCCTTCAACGCGATTGCCTGGGGCAGCATTCTGGCGATCAGTTTTTTATACCGTCGGCCGGCTTACCTTCTCGCACCGTCGCTGCCGGGTTTTGGCTATTTGGCCTGGGCGCATTACACCCTCGACCTTGCTGCGGATGCTCAGGCTTCTCTAGGCATCATCTTTATTCCCATCCACGCGCTGCTGCCCATTCTGGTGGGTGGCGGCGTTGGGTATGTGCTGGATAGACGGCTAAGGTAAGCCGTTGGAGACGACGTTGGCTTGGCGGGGTGCATGCATTAAGTGGCTGGTAGGCAGTCTGTAGTCACTACCCCAGAAACAACAAAGGCCTACCCGAAGGTAAGCCTTTGTTTTGTTTGGTGGCTACACAGGGACTTGAACCCCGGACCCCAGCATTATGAATGCTATGCTCTAACCAACTGAGCTATGTAGCCAAGTGGCGCGCATTATTCTTGGCTCGGGCTTGGCTGTCAAGCTGAAATTTCTTCCTTTTTTCACGCACGATCAATCGCTTAGCGTCAGTGGGTATCGCCCACGGCGACGCGGCGCGGCTGCATCAGCGGGTTTTGTGTGAGCTGTTCCAGAGCCAGCGGTTTGGCGAAGTAGTAGCCCTGGGCCTGGCCGGCGCCTATCTCCCGCAGCAACTGCAACGTGGCTTCGTCTTCCACCCCTTCGGCTACTACCGACAACCCCAACGACTCGGCCATGCGCACAATGGCGCGCACGATGGCGCGGCTGCGCGAGCTGGTGGTGAGTTCGAAGATGAAGGATTTGTCGATCTTCAACCCGCTGAATTGGTACTGGTGCACGTAGCTCAGGGATGAAAACCCGGAGCCGAAATCGTCGAGCACCACGCTCATGCCTTTTTCGGAAAGTTGCTGCATGGTCCGCTGCGCTTGCGCCGGTTCGGCCACCAGCGCGCCTTCGGTGAGTTCCAGGCAGATGCGCGCCGGGGCAATGTTGTGGCGGGCGAGCAGGGCCAGCACTTCTTCGGCGAACTCCGGGCGCGTGATGCTGTAGCTGGAGCAGTTCACGTGCACCGGCGGCCAGTTGGCGTGCTCGGGTTTGGCGAGAATTTCGGCCACGCTGTTGAGCATATAAAGGTCGAGGCGACCGATCAGCCGCAGACCTTCCAGCGCTGGTAGGAAATACCCGGGTGCTAGCACGCTACCGTCCGGTTGTTGCCAGCGAATCAAGGCCTCCAGCGATATCAGCTCGCCCGTGCGTACGTTGACGATGGGCTGAAAGTAGGGGATCAGTTCGTCAGTGCGCTTGAGTGCGTTGCGCAGGGCGCCTTCGCGCTCCATCTGGTCGGACACTTCGCGGCGCAGTTCCTGGTTGAACACGGCGAAGCTGTCGCGGCCGGCGTTTTTTACCCGGTACATGGCCGTATCGGCGTCGCGCAGCAGGTCTGCCGGCTCTTGGTGGAATTGCTGGTCGGCACTGACGATGCCAATGCTGCAAGAGGAAAACAGGGTATGGCCGTCGATGGCGAAGGGCACATCGAATTCGGTGAGGATGCGCTCGGCAATGCCGATGGCCACTTCCAGCGGAGCGCCGGGGGCCAGCACGGCAAATTCGTCACCGCCCAGGCGTGCCAGCAGGTCGCTACCGCGCAGGCATGCGCGCAGGCGCGCGGCGGCTTCGGTAAGGAGGAGGTCGCCGAAGTGGTGCCCAAGGCTGTCGTTGATCAGCTTGAAGCGGTCGAGGTCGATAAACATCACCACCAGCTGTTTGCCGTGCTGGTGAAAGTCGTGCCAGGCCAGGTTGAGGCGGTGCTGCAGATGGCTGCGGTTGGGCAAGCCGGTCAGCGAGTCGTGGGTGTTTTCGTGCTGCAGTTTGGCGTTGGCGTAGTCCAGTTCCCGGGTGCGGCTCTGTACTCTTTCTTCCAGTTGCAGGTTGGCAGCTTGTACGGCTTCGGCGGCGTTGCGTCGGGAGAACGCGGTGTCGATATGCCGCGACACGAAGGTCAGCAGTTCCTGGTCGCGCAGGGTGTAGCGCACGTTGGGTTCGTAGCTTTGCACCACCAGTACGCCGCGTACGTCGTTGTCGGCAAACAGCGGAATGCCCAGCCAGGATTGCGAGCGCACCGGTTCTTTCGTGCGTTCGATTTCGCCGATGTCCATCAGCCGCGAGGCTTCGTCGTAGTCGATCAGGCAGGGGCGGCGCTGGCGAATGACGTATTCCGTCAGGCCGCGGCGGCCTCGGCGCGACGGCGGTGGATCGCTGCGCTGTTCATCGACGAAGTAGGGAAAACTCACTTCGTCGAGTAGCCGGTCGAACTGGGCGATATAAAAGTTGAGGGCGAACAGCAGCTCCCCAACGATGCTGTGCAAACCGCGAAACAGGTCAACCATTTCTCCAGGCTGGCTGGACAGTTCGGTGATCTGGAACAGCGCGCTTTGCAGGTGTTCTGCGCGTTCGCGGTCGGCCACTTCCTGGCGCAGGGTGTGGTTCAGTTCGGACAATTGCAGGGTGCGGCGCGATACGGTTTCTTCGAGGTCGGCGCGGTGCAGAATGCGGTCCAGCGCCATGGCCACGTGGCGCACCACGACCAGAAACAAAGCTCGGTCCTCAGAGCTGTAGACCCGCGACTTTTCATACACCTGCATGGCCAGCATGCCGAAGACTTCGTCAGACGCATTCTTCAACGGCGCGCCCATCCAGAATTCTGGCTTATGCCCTACGCAAAAAAATCGCCCCTGCGCTTCGGCCGCGTAAATGCCGGCCGCATCAATCAACAGGGGTTGGCCGCTGGTGAGCACCATCCCGGTAAGGGACAGGTGCTCGGGGTCGAGGTACTCGTAGGTCTCGGCTTCCAGCGCCTCGGTGTCGATGATGTCGACGTAATAGGGGTAGGTAATCTTGCGGGTGTCGCAGTCGTACAGCGACAGGTAGAAATTCTCCGCATCGATCAGGCTGGCCAACTGCTGGTGAACCCCCGTCAGAAACTCGGAGCGTTCACGGGTGGACGTGGCCAGATAGGTGATTTCGTATAACACGCGCTGAGTCAGTTGGGCGCGGGCCAGGGTAATGGCCTGAGTGTGCAAGGCCAGTTGTTGTGCCAACTCGGTGAGGGCCGTGATGTCTTCTGCGCTGGAGGTGTGTGGTGCCAGCAGCCAACCCAGCACGCTCTCACCACTGCCGGTTGCCCAGCGTTGGAGTTGGCGGCTGGCACAGAAACTGTCCAGTTGCTCGGGGGAAAGGCTGTCCGGCCATTCGGCGTCGGCACTGCCTTGGCCACTGAGGTGCAGGTGGTCGTTCACCCGGTACCACGCCCAGGCGTGCGTGTGCGACCACTGGCTGGCCGCCGCGAGCAAGGTGCTAATGGCGCTGGCAAAGGCGGCTGCGTGAGGCGAGCCGTGGGGCAGGGTGGACGAATTCATTGGCGCTCCAAGCCAGAAACTGACTGGGGCCCATATTCGGGCCTATCTGCCAGTGCTGGCAAGCGAGGGCGTGGGAAATGACTGAATGGGTGGAGGATTAATAGCTTTGAATCTGCAGATTATTACTTCATGGCGCTTGTTTTAGTGGTAGTGGTGGCGAGGTTAAACGTTGAATTGGCAGCGTTGAGCGCTGCTGCAAGTCGCTGGTTGATTAATGTGTTTGATATATGCAGTAAGTTATTTCCGTGAAATAAAGAGTGGGTCAGATGTGTTGAGTTTGTCAGGTTGCAAAAAATCATATAAAGGAAATACAGGCAAGTGCAAAGTTTAATCCCATTGATTTGTAGGGTTCGTCCTTGTCTGCGTATTGCACTGGAAAAAACGTTAAAAGTTCGGCAAGGTTTAAAGGTGTTCAACGTGGCGTGCGATTGCAGTGTTTGTGCATTGGAATAGCGCCCCTGGCAAATAAGTCAAATAGGTAAAGGGAGAGACCATGAGTAGCTTTCAGAATGAAGTTCCCAAAGCACGGGTGAATATCAGGCTGGACCTTCATACCGGTGGCGCCAGCAAAAAAGTCGAACTTCCCCTCAAGCTCATGCTGCTTGGCGACTACAGCAATGGTCGCGAGCAGCGCCCCCTTTCGGCCAGGGGCAAGGTCAATATCAACAAGAACAACTTCGACAGTGTAATGGCCGAGTTCTCGCCGAAGCTGAAACTGGCGGTGACCAATACGTTGGTCGCCGACGGGACACAGGCCACCATCCAACTTGCTTTTCAGCAGATGAAAGACTTTGAACCGGAGCAGGTGGCGCGACAGATTCCGCAATTACGGGCCTTGCTGGCAATGCGTAATCTGTTACGCGATCTGAAGTCTAATTTGCTGGATAACGCGACCTTTCGTTATGAGCTTGAGCAGATTCTTAGGAACGACTCGCTACGGGGTGAGTTGCAAGTTGAATTAGCGGCGCTGAACAACGGCCATCAATAAGCCTGTCTCCCGTCATATGTAGGAAAACAACCAATGCCAGACAAAAAAATGCCTGCTTCTGCGCAGGACGCTGAAGTTTTGCCCGAAGAAAATAAAAGTGTGTATGCCGCGCTGTTCGGAAAAATAAATCTCAATACGGTGCCGTCCCTGGGTGCGATTGAGGCGTTCCAGAACAATGATGTGCTGTCCGAAGTGTCTGCCGACGAGCGTGTGACGGCAGCGGTCAGCGTGTTTCTGAGCCTGCTCGAACAGGCGGCACAGAAAGTTGAGCGGTTGGATAAGGCCCTTTTGGACGATCATATTGCGATGCTCGACCAGCAGATCAGCCTTCAGCTCGACGCCGTTATGCACCATCCCGAGTTTCAGCGCGTGGAGTCGGCGTGGCGGGGTGTGAAGTCGTTGGTTGATCAGACCGATTTTCGTCAGAACGTGCGCATCGAATTGCTCGATGTCAGCAAACAACACCTGGTGCAAGACTTCGAAGATGCACCGGAAGTGGCGCAAAGTGGCCTGTACCTGCACACCTATACCCTGGAGTACGACACCCCCGGTGGCGAGCCTATCGCGGCGGCCATCTCCAATTACGAGTTCGACCGCAGCCCGCAAGATATTGCCCTGCTACGCAATATTTCCAAAGTTTCGGCCGCGGCCCATATGCCGTTCGTGGGTGCGGTGGGCCCGGCCTTTTTTGGAAAAAGCTCAATGGAAGAAGTGGCTGCCATCAAAGATATCGGCAACTACTTCGACCGTGCCGAATACATCAAGTGGAAGTCGTTTCGCGAAAGTGACGACGCCCGTTACATCGGCCTGACCATGCCGCGCGTGCTCGGCCGTTTGCCCTATGGGCCTGATACCGTGCCGGTGCGCAGCTTCAACTACGTCGAACGCGTAAAAGGGCCGGACCATAACAAGTACCTGTGGACCAATGCCTCGTTTTCCTTTGCCGCCAACATGGTGAAGAGCTTTATCAACAACGGCTGGTGCGTGCAGATCCGCGGCCCTCAATCGGGCGGCGCAGTCTGCGATTTACCCATTCACCTGTACGATCTGGGTACGGGCAATCAGGTAAAAATTCCTTCTGAAATCATGATTCCGGAAACCCGCGAATTCGAATTCGCCAACCTGGGTTTTATTCCGCTCTCGTATTACAAAAACCGTGACTACGCCTGCTTTTTCTCCGCTAACTCCACCCAGAAGCCTGCCCTGTATGACACCGCCGATGCCTCTGCCAACAGCCGCATCAATGCGCGCTTGCCGTACATTTTTTTACTGTCACGCATTGCCCATTATTTGAAGCTGATTCAGCGCGAAAACATTGGCACTACCAAAGACCGCCGGTTGCTTGAGCTGGAGCTGAACAAGTGGGTCGGCGGGCTGGTCACCGAAATGACCGATCCTGGCGACGACCTTCAGGCGTCCCATCCCTTGCGCGATGCCAAGGTCACGGTTGAAGACATCGACGACAACCCAGGCTTCTTTCGCGTGAAGCTGTACGCCGTGCCGCACTTTCAAGTAGAGGGCATGGACGTCAACCTCTCGCTCGTTTCGCAGATGCCCAAGGCCAAGGCCTGAAGGGCGGTGCGGAGTAGATCGCGATGAGAATTGACCGACCACTGTGGGCCACCGGCGTGTTGCTATCGGCGCAACAGTTCCAGCAGCAAGCGCGCTGGGAGGCCTGGAGCAATGCCGGCCTGGCGCATCTGGCGCTGGTGCATCCCTGGGGCGTACAGGCGCTGGCGTTCGATCTGGATGCCTTGCGCCTGGGCAAACTAAAGGCCACCCGGCTCAGCGTGCGCATGCCCGATGGCACGCCAATCGATACCCAGTTGGCTGACCCGTTGCCGCCCGCCATCACGCTTTCTGCGGTGCTAACCGACGCCTGTCAGCGCGCCACCGTGGTGCTGGCGCTGCCCCTTGAACAGGGTAATGGCGGTAACTGTGTACTCGATGGCGAGCGAATGGATCGTCCGACGCGTTACCGCCAGGTGTGGCGAGAAGTGCAGGATCAGTACGGTGAGGAAGCCGTTTCTATCGGCGTGATGGAGCATCAACTCAGCCTGCGCCTGGAAACCGATGACAACAGTGACTTCCTGACCTGTCCGCTGGTTCGGCTGCAGCATGACGAGTTCGGTGCCTGGGCCATCGATGCGGAGTATGTGCCGCCGCTATTAAGTTTCAGCGCCCATGCCGGGCTGCTGGCGCAGCTGGACAATGTACTGACCCAGCTCTCCACCAAACGCCAGCGTCTGATGGCCATGCGTCGGGAGAGCAATCAGCGCATGGCCGACTTTGCTGTGGCCGATGTATCGCTGTTCTGGTTGCTCAACGCGTTGAATACCTATCAACCGGTGCTGGCTGAGTTGAAGGCCCATCCGCAGCGGCCGCCGGAGCTGGTGTATCTGGAGTTGGCCAAGTTGGCCGGCAGCTTGCTGACGTTCTCCCTGGAACACGACATCGACAAGATTCCGGCGTACCGGCATGACGACCTGCAAGCGGTGTTTGCGCCGCTGATGCGCACGTTGTCCTCCCTGCTCGAAGCCAGTCTGCCGTCTCGGGTTATCGCACTGACGCTGGAAGAAAACGGCGCCAATCGCTGGCAGGTGAGTTTTCACGATGCGCGCCTGTGCGAGCCTGGTGGTGCCGATTTCTACCTGTCAGTGCGCTGTCAATTGCCCGCCGTGCAGGTGCAGGCGCAGTTCCCTCGTCTGTGCAAGGCCGGCACGCCCGACGATATCGATCGTCTGGTGAATGCGGCCCTCGATGGTGTTCCGCTACGTCCTCTGGGTCATGTTCCGGCAGCCATTCCATTGCGGCTGGAAAACCAATATTTCGCCCTCGATATGCAGCACGCAAAAGGCCAGCTCGTATTGGCCCAGGGTGTCTGCGCGTTCTACGTACCCGCCACCCTGCAGGATGTGAAGCTGGAACTGTTTGCGGTGCTGCGCTCATGACGCCTGTACGGTCCATCGATATTGACGCGTGCCTGCAAGCCAGTTACCTGGTGGTGGTGCAGTTGCGCCACGGTGTATCGGCCAGGGAAAGCACAACCCTCAAGAGTGAGTGTGCCAATCAGGTGGCGCAGGTTCGTCAGGCGCTTAAGGATGCCGGCATCAGTCCGCGCAACATCGACTTCATCAGCTACGCCCAGTGCGCGTTGCTCGATGACTCCGTGCTGCGGCTCTCGACCGGGCTTGCGCACTGCCAATGGGCTGAGGAGTCGCTGCAAGCGCGCTTTTTTCAGCAGCATGAGGGTGGAGAAAGGCTCTACGAAAATATTGCCGAGGTATTAAGTGAGCCAAACCCGGAGCCACTGGTACTGACCGTCTTTCAGCGGGTATTGATGCTGGGATTTCTTGGCCGGTACCGCTACGAGAACGACCCCCAGCGCGAGCAACTCCTGCAGGCACTGAACGCTCGAGTCGAGCCGCTGGATATCTCGCTGGCAAGAGCCGGAGCAGTGGTCGCTGACCATTCAACGCGCGGGGCACCCTGGTTGCACTCCCCCCTGATTCATTTGTTCAGTGCCGCTGTGGTGCTCGCGACGCTTTGGTTTGGATTTGACCATTTGCTGGATACCGCGATCGACGCCGTGCTCGCGGGGCGGGCGTTCAAATGACGCTCCGGCTGATGCGCGCGCTGTGGTTATGGGCCGGTTTTCTGGCTTTCATGCTGCTGATTATCTTGCCGGTCAGCGGTTGGGTCGCGGTGGGGACTGGAGTGGCCGCCGCGCTACTCGTCAGCGTGGGGTGGCACTGGTCTCAGCGTCGAATAAAAGATCAACGCCAAGCGCTGGTATTGATGGGTGATGCCTCGTTACCCTCGGCTTCTTATCGACGCCCTATCGCCCTGGTGTGTGGCAGCGGCGCGCGTGCATTGTTTGGTGCGGAGTGCGCCGATGGCATTGCGGTGCGTCTCACGGATGCGGCGTGTTACCTGTCGGTTTCCCGGGCGCAGCGTCTACCAACCATCGTGGACAGCTTGCTGGCGCTGCGTCCGCACTGGGCCAACCAGTTGTGTGTGGTGGCGGTGGTCAACCCGAGTGAGCAGGCCGAAAGCTCGGCATTGACCGCAGACCTCCAGGCGTTGCGCCACCAACTGGCATGCGCTCGCCGCCGTGGTATCGCCTTGCCGTTGCTGGTGGCCAATTACCTGCCAACCGGGGCGGACAACAGTGCCTGGTTTGGCTGGTACCCAGGCACCGGTAATTTGCGTGTGCTGGAGCAGGAGAGCCAATGGCATCTTGGCGCCTGGCAACAACAGGCGCCTAGTCTGTTGGCCGGCGCGGGCCGATTGCGCAGCGTGGTGCAGTGCAACGCCGCGATAGCCTGGCTGGCAGAGCAAATGATCGCGCCGTTGACCGACGGCGGGGCCTACGATCCGCCCTGTACGGCTACCGCCTGCGGCGTTTTTCTGTCGCCGCAACACGCCCCTGGGGTCGCGAATAATTTGTGGCAGCGCTGGCTGGGCGACTTTACGGGCTTGTATGAGCAAGCGGTACCGCACCGTGTGGCTGCAACCTCCTTGCCCCTGCCAGACCCGTTACTGGGCATGTTGGCGTTACGGCCGCAATCGGCACCTGTGCATCGAGCGGGTGCCATTGCCCTGTGGTTGTTCGTGGCGGCCTGCGGTATCGCCTGGGCCAGCTCGGCCTGGCAGAACACCCTGTTGGTACGCCAGGTCAGTGACGACCTGCGCCGTTACCAAACCGCCGCTCATGATCATCCCGCCAGCGCCATGACCCAGGAAGCATTGGCGGTGTTGCGCCGGCACGCCAGCGTACTGGATGACTATTACCGCTATGGCGAGCCGCTGGCACTGGGCCTTGGCCTTTACCGTGGCGAACCTCTGCGCGCTCGCGTGTCGCAAGCCGTAGCAGCAGTTCGCCCAGCCATGGCCGACGAGCTCGCTGACCAGACCATCCACCTGGACAGCCTTTCTCTGTTTGCAGTCGGTAGCGCCACGCTGAAACCCGATGCCACGCCCGTGTTGATCGGTGCCATGAGTCGTATCCAGGCACGCCCGGGCTGGCTGATTCTGGTCACCGGCCATACCGATGCCGCTGGCCTGGCGCAAAAAAACCAGCACCTATCACTTGCCCGCGCCAACGCCGTGCGCGATTGGATGCAACACATGGGCAGCATCCCTGCCCACTGCATTGCCGTTCGCGGTCTGGGGGCCAGCCAGCCTATTGCCAGCAATGAAACCGAACACGGCCGGGCGGCTAATCGCCGCGTCGATATTCGTCTGGTGCCGGAACCGGGGAGCTGCATGCCTGCGTTGTCGGCACCTGATCTGCAACCGCCGCGGTCCGCGGCGTTATCCCTCTGAAACAAGGAGCTTCATATGGCCATCCCCATTTATTTACAGCTGCAGGACGACGGCGGCGCCGCCATAAAGGGATCGGTAGATGTGCAAAAGCGTGAAGGCAGCATCGAAGTGCTGGCCCTGGAACATAGCGTGTACATCCCCACCGACGACAACACCGGCAAATTGACCGGTGCACGGGTGCACACCGCCTTGCTGATCCAGAAGGAGGTCGATGCATCCAGCCCTTATCTGTTCAAGGCCGTCACCAGTGGCCAAACCCTGAAAAGCGCGGAGTTCAAGTGGTATCGCATTGATGACGCCGGGCAGGAGGTGGAGTACTTCAACACCCTCCTGGAGAACGTCAAGGTAGTGAAAGTGGCGCCCAAGATGCACGACATCAAAGACCCCACCAAAGAAAAGCATAACCACTTGGAGTTGGTTGAACTTCGCTACGAAAAGATCACCTGGACCTACAAGGACGGCAACATCATCCACTCCGACGCCTGGACCGAGCGCCAAAGCGCTTGAGCCAATCCAGCGGTCGGTTCGCCGGCCGCTGCCTCCGTTTTCCTGAGGTGTGAATATGGCCCGTCAGCCTGCCGTCCCCTTCTTCGACCACAGCCGTCACCGGCTGCTGGTTCGCACCGTCGATATAGCCTTCGACGTACTGGCTTTTCGCGGCGAAGAAGGGCTGAGCAAACCGTTCGCCTATCACATCGAGTTCACCTCCACCGTGTGCGATATCGCTGCCGATGAGATGCTCGGGCAGGAAGCCAGTTTCAGCCTCCACGCCCGCGCGGCTCACCCGCCATCGCACGTAACCAATGTGGAAGCGGCCAAGCCACTGCGCACGATTTATGGCGTGATTACCCGCTTCAAACGCGTGGCCGGTTCCAACGACCAGGCCTGCTACGAAGTGCTGCTTGAGCCTCGGTTGGCGCTGCTGCAGCGTGGCCAGCAATACCGCATTTATCAGCAGAAATCGGTGCCGCAGATTGTCGAAAGTATTCTGCGCAGCCGCCATGGGTTTCGTGGGCAAGACCTGCTTTTCGCCCTGCACCGTGAATATCCAAAACGTGAACAGGTGATGCAGTACGGCGAAAGCGATCTCACATTTATCGCTCGGCTACTGGCCGAAGTCGGCATCTGGTACCGCTTCACCAGCGATGATCGTCTGGGCATCGAGGTGGTCGAGTTTCACGATGATCAGCGTGCCTACCAGTTCGGTATCGAGTTGCCGTATCGACCCCCATCGGGCACCTCCAGCAGCGGCCAAGACGGCGTTTGGCACTTGCAATCCAGCCATGCCGTCATAGAGCGCCAGGTCCTTGTGCGCAGCTACACGCCGCGTGACGCCACTGCCCATCTCGACGGCGAAATGGTCGCTCGCTCTAGCGCCTCAACCACCTACGGTGAAGACTGCCGATTTGGCGAGCCGTACGTCGCGATGGGGGACGCGCTGGCTGAGCGCGAAGACCTGGAAAGTGAAAGTGGCTACTTCTTCGCGCGTTTGCACCAGGAGCAGTTTCTCAACCGCCAGACTCATCTCAGCGGCATCAGCAGCAGCGCCAGCCTGGCGCCCGGCCAGGTGCTCAGCATCAGCGGCGGCGCGCCGCACGCATTCGCCAGCGGCGCGCTGCTGACCGAGCTGACAACCACTGCCGCGCGGGACCGCAGCCTCACGGTGGAATTCAAAGCCATCCCGTTCTCCCAGCAGTACTGCTTCCGGCCACAACCACTGGCCAAACCGCAAATCGCCGGCACGGTGCCGGCGCGTATCACCAGCACCCAGACCAACCACCCGTACGGCCATATCAACCTCGAAGGGCGCTACAAGGTCAGCTTCCTGTTCGATCGCGACACCTGGGCGTCTGGTGCCGAAAGCCTGTGGCTACGCCTGGCGCGTCCCTACGCGGGCGCCACCCACGGCCTGCACCTGCCGTTGCTAGCCGGCACCGAGGTGGCGATTGCTTTCGAAGAGGGCGACCCCGACCGACCTTATATCGCCCATGCCCTGCACGACAGCAAACACGCCGACCCCGTCACCCTGCGCAACTACAAACGCAACGTGCTACGCACCCCCGCCAACAACAAGCTGCGCCTGGACGACAGCCGTGGCCAGGAACACATAAAGCTCAGCACCGAGCACAGCGGCAAAAGCCAACTCAACCTGGGTCACCTGGTGGATGGCGACCGGAAAAAACGCGGCGAAGGCTTCGAACTGCGCACCGATGGCTGGGGCGCGATTCGGGCCGGCAAGGGGCTGTTTATTAGCGCCGAAGAGCAACGTGGCGCAGGCGGCGAGGTGCTCGCCATGAACGCGGCCACTGCCATGGTGGAAGGGGCCAGACAGCAAACCATTCAGTGCCAGGAAGTTGCCCTGGCCCATAACAGCCGGCAACCGTCACTCGACGGATTGCAGCATCTGCAGAGCGACACCAAGGGCCTGCAAGGGGCGGCCATTTTGCTCAGCGCGCCGCAGGGCATCAGCGCTGTAACACCGGCCAGCCTGTTGCTTCGAAGTGGTGGTGCGCTGCACCTGCAAAGCCAGAGCGAAATCAACATGGCCGCTGCCGAGCGCCTGAGCATTCAGGCCAGTCAGACGATCACCCTGGTGGCCCGGCAAGAGGGACTGCGCCTGGTGTCCGGCAACGGCCCGTTGGAAGTCGAATCCCACGGCAGCTTGCTCAACCTGATTGCCAAGCACGACATCACCGTGCAGACCGCCGAGGGCCATATGCAGCTCACGGCGAAGAACGGCATCACCTTGGCCAGCGGTGGCGGCTTTATCCGCATAACCCCGCAGGGCGAGGTGCATGTGCACAGCACCGGGGCGCTGCTGTTGAAGGGGCAGCACCGTTTTATCGTGCCCGAAAGCAAACAGTTTCCGCTTCCCCAATTACCCAATTTCGCGTGCGCCAGCTGCCTGTTGGCAGCCGTTCTGGGCCCGGTGGCAGCACTACCAAGGGAGGGCCAGGCATGACGTCCGCTCCACTTTTTTCCTGGCTGGATATGTTGCAGAGCGACTGCACGCACACGCCCGGTTTGCGTCTGAATTTCATCGTCGACCAGTGCGGCAGCGGCCTGCAATTGCTGCCGGGCATCGTCAGTGTGTTTTCCCCAGAGGTTGTTCATTCACTGTTCACCGATTTGCCCGAGGCGCACCTGATCGACTTGGCGCCCCTGCTGATTCAGGTGGACTTCAACGAGCCCCTGCAGCGGCAATGGTTTGCCCATCTGCTGAAGGTGATCAACCCCAGCGTGCACGTATTGGCGCTGCACTCGCTATGGCCATTTGCCGACCTGGCCGACTACCTCGGGCGCTGCCTTAACGCGAGCAATGGTGGGGTTTCACACCTGTTCCGCTTTTACGACCCGCGGCTGTTCCCGTTGTTGGTCGGCCACGTATTGGACGCGGCGCAACGGCAGCAATTGCTGCGTCCCGTCTTGAGCTGGAATTGGCTTGATCGCGATGGTGTGTCCCAGCGTTTGACCGGGCATGCCGAGTCGCCAGAGTTGGCGCAGAGCGTAAGCCCCTTCGAGCTGACGGATGCGCAGATGGAAACGTTGGGGTGTGTCTGCGATGCCACAGCAGCTGTACGCAACCTTTATGCAGCGTTGCCCGCTGGGTGGGGCGCCGAGCGACGGTTCCAGGAGTGCTACACCGCCATGCGCAAGGCTACGGAGGCGGGTTTGTTGGTGCCCGATCAACGGGAGCAGTTCGTTTTCGACAGCCTCTGTTCGGTGAACCAACCATGAAAGTAATCAGCAACGTCTCGGCTCAAAACGCTACTCCCAAACACGTGGTGATACTGCTGGGTGCGCTAACCGCGGCGCTCATTGCCAACGCGTCATATGCCGGCGCGCTCTACGGCATCAACCATACGCACTGGGCGATCAATCGCTTTAGCGTTGATGGCAACCCCGCTATCGACGTCGTCGGCCCGTATCAACGGGGAGGTGGCGGCTGGGGCTACACCGCGCCTGAGCGCTGGACGCCAGGGACGACGGTGCGAGTGGATTGGGAAACCGGAGTGGCTTACTCCAAGGATTTCCCTGGGTTTGGCGATTGGCCCAAGTACCTGGAGTGGACGGAAAGAGTCGATGCCCAGAAACGTAAGCACAGCAAGTTGATCGCTGTGCCGGATTACACCGGTCAAGACGTTTGCGGCATGACCGTACATTTTCTGCCGTGCGAGGAACTCCAGGTCACCACGTCATGTTTTGCCTATGGCAACCCAAATTACCCAATCAAAACCCAGCTGCAGTTGCCGGAGCCGACGTCATGCCCGCAGTGACCTATCCGCCACAGTTTCCGGAGCAAAGTCGCTTGCCTAATCGACCTGAGCTGATCTCCCGGAATTCATTTCGACCGAGATCGATGCCGTTTGCATTGAGGCTCTTGTGTCTGGTGTTGCTCACCCTGTCAGCCCAGATGGTTTCGGCCGGCGCACTCTACGGCATCAACCATACGCACTGGGCGATCAATCGCTTTAGCGTGGATGGCAACCCTGCTATCGACGTTGTCGGCCCGTATCAACGGGGAGGTGGCGGCTGGGGCTACACCGCGCCTGAGCGCTGGACGCCGGGGATGACGGTGCGAGTGGATTGGGAAACCGGAGTGGCTTACTCCAAGGATTTCCCTGGATTTCGCGATTGGCTCAAGTATTTGGAGTGGGAGGAAAGAGTCGACGCCCAAACGCGTAAGCACAGCAAGTTGATCGCTGTGCCGGATTACACCGGTCAAGACGTTTGCGGCATGACCGTGCATTTTCTGCCGTGCGAGGAACTCCAGGTCACCACGTCCTGTTTTGCCTACGGCAACCCGCATTACCCAATAAAAACCCCGCTGGAACTGCCGGAGCCGACGTCATGCCCACAGTGACCCATGCGCCCATTTGGTATCCGCCGCAATTTCCTGAGCAGGGCCGCTTGCCCAGTCGCCCCGAACAGGTTTATCGAAACATGTCGCTCCAGAGGCGGATGGAGCGTGACTATCACGGGGCGCTTTCTGTTGCAGCCGGACGGGTTGTGACACCACCTTGCTGCAACACCTTGCACATCAGCCTGTTTTTCGACGGTACCGGCAACAACCTGTTTGACGATCTTTACCGTTCCCAGATTCCACACCCCACTAATATTGCGCGTCTCTTCCGCGCCACAGTAGGCACTGGCTATGCGGGTGGGGCAGCTAGCGCTGAGGGGTTGACTGACCCACCAGGCACCGGCATGGGCCAGTATTTCAAGTATTACATGCCCGGTGTCGGAACGCCTTTTCCAGAAGTCGGAGACCTCGATTACTCCGACATGGGCCTGGCCTTTGCCTACTACGGCGAAGAGCGCATCAACTGGGGTCTGCTTATGATCATTGATGCCCTGCGCCAATATCTGGATATGCCGAGGATGGGCGATGCCAGCCTCTATGCATCCGTCAAAGCCATGGGGGCAGTAATGAATGCCGGGGGGCGCGGCAGACGGCAAACTGAGTTCAGCAAGCAGTTTCGCGCACTCGAAGCGCCATTACGCATTGCGCTTGTGCAGCCCTCCCAGGGCAGGCCAAAGTTGGTCGGCGTCAAACTCTATGTGTACGGTTTTTCTCGTGGCGCGGCAGCTGCTCGCGCCTTTGTTAATTGGCTTAACGAACTGCTTGGCCACGAGGTGCCGGCCCAGCCAGCGCTGGTGCTGGGTAAGTTGCGTCTTCCAGTCGAAGTGCAATACCTGGGGCTGCTGGATACGGTGGCATCGGTGGGTATCGCCGCCATTGCACCCGGCGCCAGAGGGCAAATGGGCTGGGCCGATGAATCTCAGCAACTGCCGGGCGGGAATGCCCTGGTTAAACGTTGTCTGCATCTGGTCTCGGCGCATGAGCAGCGTTTGTGTTTTCCGTTGGACTCTATCCGCCGGGAGACGGGGGGCTATCCGGTAAATAGCCAGGAAGTAATTTATCCGGGGGTGCATTCAGATATTGGTGGAGGGTATCCGCCAGGTGACCAAGGCAAAGCGAAGGGGAATGACGGTCTTTTAATGTCCCAGATCGTATTACACGATCTATATGCGGACGCTTTTTTTCATGGCGCTCCGTTAAAAGTTTCAATAGACACTCTGCCTGATGAGTTGAGCCACGAGACCTGGCGAGCGATGAGGTTTGAAGTAGCCGATGAGTTTCGTGTTACGTCGATGCTGATTGCTAGGTTCAACGCATGGTGCAAGCTAACTCAAGAGGTTTCTTATAACGCTCCAAAGTTGGCTTCATCCAAAAACGAAATAGACCTATACCAGCCTCTACCCGCCACCGACACTTTAGAAAAGGCGTCGCGTACTCAGCTCGGCTGGCTCACCGCCTGGCGTATTGATCGCTACGCGTTCGCCAGCCTTAAAAATACTGCCTTCTACCGTCACGCAACCGATACCCATAGAGACCCCCCTCAACTCGCCCGCGCTAGAGCCGAGCGCGCCGCCGCACAGGTGAAAGTTACCGAGAGGCGCAAGGCTTACCAGCGGTCAGTAAAGAACGGCAATGCAGAGCAAAAGGCTCTGGAACCGGGCATCAAGCCTATCGATCCGGACCTGGCCCAAACCCAGCTTCGTGAAGCCGCGCAGGAGTTTGCTGGGGCCTTCCGTGACCCCAACCACCTCAGGCTTGCAGTACATCGACTTATTCCCGCACGCGCGCCCTCCCTTATCGTCTACGAAGTCATCCATGTCGACGCCGGTGCCGAATGCCTGCAACTGAAGGCGGCGGGTCGGGCTCGGCTCGGTCAGTTGTTTCCGCCGCCGGCCGGGTACTACAACCACCTTGACGACAATCACCGTGGTCAGGTGGACGAAAGCCTCAATGCCCATAAACCCGAAGGCATGCTTCGCGCCTTGTTCGACGATCACGTACATGACTCGCGCGCCTGGTTCGTCTACGCCTTGGGCCGCGAGCCCATGGGCAGCTTTTTCCGTGAGCGGATGGTGTTTTTCGGCAACGCCAGCAGGCGCGAACTGGCGCTCAACGATCAACAGGACAACACCTTGTTAGCCGCGCACATAGTGCCGGCGCCAGCGCCTGAAATGACGCCCGAGCGGTTGGCGCAAGTTCAACGCGAAGGTGAGGAGCGACACCGTGCCTATCAGGCGTCGCTGGAGAGGGTGCGCCATGAGGCTACTTGATTCGGCATCCTGGTCGGGTGCTCACACATCGCTGTTAAAACGCGTACAGGTCTCATTGCGCGGCTCTCTTACTTTAACGTTGGCTTTGTCCGCTCACACTGTTTCCGCCGGCAACATATACGGCATCAACCATACGCATTGGGCTATCAATCGTTTTAGCGTGGATGGCCGAGCCTCAATCGACGGAATAGACCCTTTTCAAAGGGGCGGTGGTGGGAATGGTTATTCCGTTCCTGCGCGCTGGAAGTCCGGTTTTACAGTGCGTGTGGACTGGGAAACGGGAATCGCTTTTCCAAAGGGTTTTCCGGGATTTGCTGACGATGAAAGGTACGACGCTTGGGCTAGGGAAGTTCGTAGCCAAAGTCGCCAACTTTCCAAAAACGTCCCTGTACCGGATTACACCGGCCAGGAAGTATGCGGCCTGACCGTCCATTTCCTCCCCTGCGACGACATCCAGGTCACCACCTCCTGCTTCGCCTACCGGCACCCCGAGTACCCGATCAAAACCCCGCTGCAATTACCGGAGCCTGCCTCATGCCCCCGGTAAACCTGCTCGCCTGCCAAAAGGGGAAACCATGAAAGCGTTCCCGCAGTTCCTCCCTTATCCATTGAATCCGCGACCGGCGTATTTGCGTTGGTTGACGACGGGCGCGGTAATGCTCTGTCTTGTGGCGGTGACGGGGATGCAGGTGAGTTCGTTTGTAGAGCCACGCTTGGCGCTGTCGGCCGGCGTGCTGGTGATGATGGGCTGGCTGCTGGCCTTGATCTTGCGGATGCTTTACCACCATGCCAATCGAGCCAACGCCAAGCGCTACGCCTGGGGAAACGCTCAGGTTCACCAATGTTGGTGGCAGGCGCACCGTCAGCATGTGTCGATGATAGAAAGCGTGATGATTGGCGCCGCCTGCAGCCCGGCCGAGTCGGTGCCGGAGTTGTTTGCAAGCACCCACCTGCCAGGGTTTGACGCGCGCCCCGACAAGTCGCTGCTTCGCTCGACCCTGGTGTACCAACGGACGCGAGTCGCACGTGAGGCAGAGCTGGCGCGTTGGCTCGCGTGGCAGTGGCAGGAGGAGTACCCGGCGTCCGCCGCCGTGCAGCCGCTCCAGTGTTATTGGTTGGGCTCGCCCGAGGCCTGGCAGGCATTTACTGCCCGTGTAGCAGAGTTGATGCCACTGGCGCGTTTGCCTCAGCAGCCCCAGCCCTGGCAAGGGATTGAAACCCTCGATGGCATTATCGACAGCCTGCAAGGCGCAGCGGCGCCGGCGCGCGTGCTGTGCGCAGGCTGTCTGTCCCTGGATGACGTTGCCCAAGCGGGCGAGGCAGCTGTGCTCTGGTTGCTGGGCCCGCAAGGAGGGCCGCATGTTCTGCGCGGGGAGTGGGTTGGCACTGATGCCGACGCGTTGCCCGCTGCGGCGCAGCGCGCCCTCAAGCAGGCTGGGCTCGATAAACCTGCGCAAGCCTGTATGTCGTTCAGTCAGCCAGCGTCGCTGGAGGTCGGGAAAATCGGTTGGGACATCGCCGAGCATTTGCAGGACGCGCAGTTCGGCGCGCTTGGCGAATTGGCGCCCATGGTCACGCTCACCCTTGCTTGCGAGTATGCGCGGAGCCAGCTGCAGCCCTGCGCCTGGCTGGCCAGCGACCCGCAGCATACGTTGGCCCTTGGTGTGGTGCTGCCGGATGTATAACGCCGAGTCGTCACCTCCCAGCACCTGGCCCGCGTTGCTGTTGGTGGCAGCGGCGGCTGCGGTTGTCGTCTTGCTGATTTTTGCCTGGGCGCTGCCCGGTGATGCCCCGTCCTTCGAATGGGGGACGTGGCCAGGCTGGTGGCGCAACGCATTGGCTGTGTGGGCGCTATTGACCGTGTTTGGGTGTGTGACATGGTCCGTTGTCCACGGAGGCGTCGCCCAACTGCAAGGCCACGAACGGCTGCCGCTCTGGGGCAGATGGCGCCAGTGGCGGGAAGCGCAATGCGAAGGGCCTTGCGCGGATATCGCGGCGACCATGCGCGAGCAGCTGGGTACTTTCTGGCGTCACCAGGCGCGCATTTTGCTGGTTACCGGCGAGCTGGAGGAGATCGAGTTGCTGGCGCCCGGCCTGACCCACAGAGGCTGGCTACACGACCAACACACCGTGCTGTTGTGGGTCGGTGTTTCTCAGGCAAAACCTGATCTGGACCTGCTTAAGCAATGGCGTTCATTGCGGCCTTGGCGTCCGTTGGATGGCATCGTTTGGGTGCTGAACAAAGCTCAGCGAGACAACCCTGCCGCCATGGCGGCGGGTGCCGGGTTCCTGCAGGGCGTCGTGCAGGCATTGCGTTGGCGGGCGCCGCTGCACCTGTGGCAGCTCTGCGCCAGTGAGTGGCCGCAGCCGGCGCGGCCGGAACAGGCGGTGGGTTGCGTACTACCGGCTGTGGTCGATGCCACGCAGTTTCAGGTGTTCCTGCAAGCGCTTCTACAGCCCTTGTTTCGACAGGGGCTGGCGCAGTTGCAGGCCAATACCTCGCACGATTTTCTCTGGCGTCTGGGCCGCGATTTGCAAGCCGAGGGAATCGCTCGCTGGGGCCAGGCGCTGGCCTCGTTATTGGAGCGGCCCAGCCGCCATGTGCGGCTTCGTGGCGTGTGGTTCAGTCTGCTGCCGCCAAGCTCTGGCGAGGGCAGGGCGCAGCCGGCATGGCGTCTGTCGCCCGCTTGGGCGGGAGTCGTCGAAGACCGCGCGCGGGGACGACGGCTGGGCTGGGCAGGCCCCCGCGTTTTGTATGCAGCATTGCTGGTGGTCGTCGGGCTAGCGGCGGTGGGGCTGGTGCTGTCATTCGTGAGTAACCAGATGCTGATCGGGCAGACGCAGCACCGGCTGGCCGCGCTTGAGCAGGCGGGCGGGAGCGATGAACAGGTGCTGGCCCTGCATGAACTGGTGCATGAAGTGGCACGTCTGGAGCACCGTGAGCGCGCTGGTGTGCCGTGGTTTCAGCGCTGGGGCCTGAGCCGCAACGAAGCGTTGCTGGCGGCGTTGTGGCCGCGCTACGGGGAGGCCAATAACCAGTTGTTGCGCGATCCGCTGGCGGCCGGTTTGCACGCGCAGTTATCGGCGCTGGTAGCGTTGCCGGCGCAAAGTCCACAGCGTGCTCAGCGTGCTGTCGAGGCCTACGACTTGCTCAAGGCCTATTTGATGATGGCCCGCCCCGAACGCAGTGACCGGGTGTTTCTGGCGTCTGCACTTGCGGCTGTGGCGCCACTGCCAAACAGTCCAAGCGACGGGGTGACGCCTTCGCGCTGGCAGGCACTGTCCCCGGGACTGGCAGAGTTTTATACCGTGCACCTGGCGGCGCATCCGCACTGGAAGATTCGCGCCGACATGCCGTTGGTGGCTCGAGTGCGCCAGGTGTTGCTCAGCGAGTTGGGGCAGCGCAATGCTGAGGCCAGCCTGTACCAGCAGGTGCTGGATGCTGCCGCGATCAACTATCCGGCGCTGGGGCTCGATCAGTTGGTGGGTGAGACTGATGCCCAGGCGTTGTTTGCCACCACGGCATCGGTACCGGGCATGTATACCCGTCAGGCCTGGGAGGGCCAGGTGCGTCAGGCCATCGATGAGATTGCCGAAGCGCATCGGGAGAAAATTGACTGGGTGCTCAGTGATGCGCCTGCCGAGCTTGGCAGTGCGCTGTCGCCGGAGCAGCTCAAGCAACGTCTGGTGGCGCGCTATTTTCAGGATTACAGCAACGCCTGGCTGCGGTTTCTCACTAGCCTAAGGTGGCAAAAAGCGGCCAGCCTGGCGCAGGTGATCGACCAACTGACGGTGATGAGCGATGTGCGCCAGTCACCGTTGATTGCCCTGCTCAATACCCTGGCGTACCAAGGGCAGGCGGGCAGCCGTAAACCCGCATTGACCGACACGTTGCTGGACTCGGCGCAACGGCTGCTCGCCACCACACCGGTGGCCATGATCGACCAGCGCGCACAGAGCCCTGACGGGCCGCTGACCGCCACCTTTGCGCCACTGCTGGCGCTGCTCGGCAAAGGCGAGGAGGGCAGTGACGAGCCGCACTTGAGCGTGCAGGCCTTGCTTACCCGAGTAACGCGCGTGCGCCTGACCTTGCAGCAGGTGAGCAGCGCCCAGGACCCGCAACACATGACCCAGGCGTTGGCGCAAACCGTGTTCCAGGGCAAAGGCGTTGACCTGACGGATACCCGCGCCTACGGCCGCCTGCTCGCCGCCAGCCTCGGCGCCGAGTGGGGGGGCATTGGTCAGACCTTGTTTGTGCAACCTCTGGAGCAGGCTTGGGAGCGGGTGTTACAGCCCTCGGCCGCGGCGCTCAATCGGCACTGGCAGCGGACCATCGTTGGTCCTTGGGAGCAGGCATTTACCGGACGCTATCCCTTTGCCGCCACCACCAGCTCAGCGTCTTTGCCGATGTTGGGGCAGATGATTCGTGCCGACTCCGGCCGCATCGAGCAGTTTTTGCAGCGAGAGCTTGCCGGGGTGTTGCGAAAGGAAGGCTCGCATTGGGTGGCCGATCCCAGTCATAGCCAGGGGCTGCGGTTCAATCCGGCGTTTCTGACGGCTATCGGCCAACTCAGTCAGCTCGCCGACGTGCTGTTTACCGACGGTGGCATGGGGCTGGGTTTCGAGTTGCAGGCCAAGCCTGTGCAGGGTGTCGTGCAAACCACGCTCATTCTGGATGGGCAGCGCTTGCATTATTTCAACCAGATGGAACGGTGGCAGCGCTTCATCTGGCCGGGTGTTGGCGACCATCCGGGAGCCAGCCTGACCTGGACCAGTCTGCGTGGCGGCGAGCGTCTGTTCGGTGATTTTGCCGGGCCCTGGGGGCTGATTCGGTTGCTGGAGCTGGCGCAGGTAAGCGCGCTGGACGACAGCGACAGCCGTTACCGGCTGCAGCTGAAAACCGCAGACAACCTGCTACTTACCTGGCACCTGCGCACCGAGTTGGACGCCGGGCCGCTGGCGTTGTTGCGGCTGCGCGGCTTTCGCTTGCCGACTCAGATCTTTCTCGATGAGCCGCGTGGGTCTGCACGCGCGGAGGAGCGCCTATGACGTTGCAAACGTTGATCGAAAGCTGTCTGGAACAGACCGATGGGCTGGCCCTGGCACGGCAGCAGGCGGTGGTCTGGGAACCCTGGTTGCAAGTGCTGGAACAGCATCCGCCAGTGGGTGTGGACCCCGGTTACCACGATGATTTTCAGCAGATGCGCGAAGAGCTCGACAAATTGTCCGGTGTAAATGCCGCGCGGGTGGGCAACCTGGCGCAGACGCTGTTGACCGATCACTGCAAGGACCTGCGCGTGGCCACCTATTACGTATGGGCCCGCTTGCATCAGCACGGTGAGGCGGGGCTGGCCGATGGGTTGATGCTGGTGGCCGCGCTGGTCGATCGCTTTGGCTGTCAGTTGCTGCCCGCGCGTGCCCATGGGCGCAAGGCGGCGCTGGAGTGGTTGGCTGGGAGCAAGGTGCTGGCGAGTTTGTCGTTGTACCCGGAAGTGGCCAAGGCGGATGCGCAGCGCACGGCGGCGGCGTTGGTGTGGCTCAACCACAGCCTGGCTGCCTGGCCAACGGCTCAGCAGCCCGACTTGGCGCCGTTGCACGCTGCCTTGGCGCAACGTGTTGCCCAGGCCGGTGGCGTGAACGCGCTCGTGCCGCAAACCAGCGCCAGCGGTGACGCCAGTTCGCCACCGCTGGCGGCTATTCAATCGGGTCGTGACTTGCTGGAGCAGGGCCGGGTGCTGGCGATCTACCTGCGTGAGCAGCCGCTGGGGTGGCTGGCGGCCCATCGGCTGATGAAAACCCTGCGTTGGGACACCCTGCAGAAACTCCCTCCCTTGGGAGCCCAGGGCCATACGCGGTTGGCGCCTCCCCGCCCGGATTACCGTGCGCAGCTGCGGCGTCTGTACCTGCAACAGGCCTGGAGCGAGCTGCTGGAGCTGGCTGAGCGGGTGTTTGCCGAGGGCGTCAATCATTTCTGGCTGGACCTGCAGTGGTACCTGTTTCAGGCACTGAGCAAACAACCCGAACCGCAGGCAGGTTGGGCCGCTGTGGTTGCAGGTGATCTGGGGCTGTTTCTGCAGCGCTTGTCGGGGCTTGAGGCGCTGTGCTGGAGCGATGGCACACCATTGGCCGATGCCAGCACTCGCGAGTGGATCGCCCACCAGGTTTGCCCGGCCCCACGCCAGTGGCTGCCCGCGGCCGCGCCGATAGCGGCAGCCGCAGATGACATCCTGGCGCTGGAAGGCGAAGCCCTGGCGCAGGCTGACAGCGACGGCGTGGAGGCCGCACTGGCTTGGTTGGCCGCGCGTCCGGATATCCATAGCGGGCGCCAGCGGTGGCTGCTGCGTTTGCTGATGGCGCGGGTAGCTGAGCAGTGCGGCAGGAGCGAGTTGGCCATTCATTTGCTCGAGGAGCTGGACCAGCGTGCCGAACAGTTGGCACTGCTGGCGTGGGAGCCGGAGCTGGGCTTCGAGGTCAAGGTACGGCTGCTCAAATTGCTGCGCAGCAAAAGCGTCCCATATAACGGCGACAAGAGCCTGCACAGCACGCGTATGCATGCGCTGCTGGCGGCGCTGGTGGCCATCGACCCACTGCGTGCCGCCGTGTTGTGTGGCTGAGCCTTTTGCGTGAGTAGTACGAGCGACCATGGATAACCTGACGCTGCATTATTTCGAAGCCGAAATGCGATACCTGCGCGAGGCAGGCAAGGAATTCGCCGAGGCGTTTCCCGACCGCGCCGCGCAGCTGAATCTGGATAAATCGGGCGCCCGTGATCCGTATGTCGAGCGGCTGTTCGAAGGCTTTGCGTTTCTAATGGGTCGTTTGCGGGAAAAAATAGACGATGACCTGCCGGAGCTGACCGAAGGCTTGGTCAGCCTGTTGTGGCCGCATTACCTGCGCACCATCCCTTCGCTGTCGGTCGTCGAACTGGCGCCGGAACTGGCGCAGATGGACAGCTGTGAGCACGTTGCGCAGGGCTTTGAGGTGGTATCGCGACCTATTGGGCCGCAGCAGACGCGTTGCCGTTACAGTACTACCGAGCCCATTACCTTGCGGCCTATGGCGCTGGAGTCGCTGCGCCTGGCGCAGGAGACCGATGGGCGTTCGGTGCTGCGTCTGCGGTTCAGCCGTGGGCCGCTGGTCGACTGGCAGATGGTAGACAGAAGCCGCCTGTCGCTGTACCTCAACGCCGATGCGCCGCTGGCGTGTGCATTACACCAGGCACTGACGTTGCAGGCCCAGACGGTGTACGTGCAGTTGGCCGGCGAGGTTGAGCGCACCGCGGTAGAGGCCTGTTTCATGCCCAAGGGATTTGCGCCGCAGGAGCGCCTGTGGCCAAAGGGCCAGGCTTCATTCAGCGGTTATCAGCTGTTGTTGGAATACTTCAGCTTCCGCGAAAAATTCATGTTCGTGAACCTGTGTGGGCTGGAGCATCTGGAACTTGAGGCTTCTGTGCCCTGGTTCGAGCTCGATGTGGTGTTGAGCGAGCCATGGCCTGAAGCGTTCGCGCTCAGCGCGCAGCACCTGCGCCTGCATTGCGTGCCGGTGATCAATCTGTTTGCGCTGGAAGCGGACCCGCTGACGCTGGCGCCTTTGCAGACCGACTACCTGCTGCGGCCCATGCGCTTGCAGGATGGCCATATCGAAATTTATTCGGTGGACGAGGTGAGTTCATCCCGTAAGGCCGAACGCTACCCGTATGTGCCCTTCACCAGCTTTCGACACAAGGGCGGCATGTTGCGTGACGATGCTCCCGAGCGGTATTTCCATACGCGGCTCAAGCGCGCGGGCAATGGCTTGCTCGATACCTGGCTGATTCTGGGCGGTGAGGGGTATGAGCAGGATTGCCTGGGCACGCAGCAAAGTCTGTCGTTGCGCCTGACCGGTACCAACGGCCAACTGCCGCGCAAGGCACTGCAAAGCACCTTGCTCGATACCATGGCGCAGGCCACGCAAACAGCCATTCGGGTGCGCAATCTGTGTGCGCCTACCCAGCCCTGCTACCCGCCGAACCGCGACCGTTTTCATTGGCGTGTGTTAAGCCACCTGGGCTCCAACTTCTTGTCGATGCTCGACAGTGCCGAGGTATTGCGCGGAACCCTGGCGCTTTATGACTGGACGCACAGCGAACTGAACCGTCGGCGTCTGGAGGCAATTATCGATGTGCGCCATCACCTGATTCAGCGCTTCGAGCGCGGCTTTGTGCTGCGAGGGGTGGATATTGAAGTGACGCTGGATGCCCAGGGCTTTTGCGGGGAGGGCGATATCCACTTGTTCGGCGAATTGCTCAGCCGGTTTTTTGCGGCGTATGCCGATGTTCATCTGTTCAACCAGCTCACGCTGATTCTGCAACCCACGGGTAAATGTCTGCGATGGAACGAGAACCACAGTCTGCGTATTCCCGGTTGAAGCACAGCGGTTTGCTGGCAACGCTTGAGGGGAGAGTTTCCGAGGCCAGCGTGTACCGCTTTTGCCAACTGCTGGAGCTCGCGATGCCGGGCGATCCGCCATTGGGCAGCACCGCGAATCCGGCGCACGACCCGGTGCGTTTTCGCCCCGACCCGGGCATGGGGTTTCCAGCCGGTGAATTGAAAAGTATCGAACTCGATAGCGCCGGGCCCTTGCGGCCCGCCACAGTTCGCACCTGTTTGTTGGGCCTGTATGGCGTCGATTCGCCGTTGCCTGCGGCGTACCTGGACGACATCAGCCAACGCCGCGAAGGGCATGAAGCCCTCGAGGCCTTTCTGGATATCTTCAATCACCGGATTTTCACCCAGTTCTACCGCATCTGGCGCAAGTACTCCTACCCGGCAACGTTTGAGGCCGGGGGCGTGGATGCCACCTCCCAGTGTTTGCTCGGGTTGGTGGGCCTGGGCATCCCGGGTACTGCCTCGCACATCGGCACGCCGGTTTCGCGCTTTCTCGCCTTGCTCGGGGTGATGGGGCTGCCGACCCGCAGTGCCGAGGGTATTGCCGCAGTGGTCCAGGTGCTGGCTCCGGCCACACGCGTGGCGGTGACGCCACACAGCCCCCGTCGGGTAACGATGGCGCCACTCCCAGGCCTCTTCCCACGGTGCCCGCCGGTACTGGGGCAAGGGTGGCCGCTGGGCGGCAGCGGGCAAGATGTGAACAGCGAGGTGCGCGTGTTGTTGCTCGTCGACGATCTGCAGCAGGCCGGCTGTTGGCTCCCCGGCGGGCAGCTGTTGCCGGATCTGCTGGTGCTGCTGCGGGTGTATCTGGGCTGGCGTTGCACGGCCAACCTGCAGCTGTCGATTCCCGTGCGCTGCCTGCCGGAACCGGTCTTGGGCAGTGCGTCGGTGTTGCTGGGCATGACGGCCCGCCTGAATGCCGACACCGCCAGTCAGCATCGCATTACTGTCAATCTGGGCCGCTATCAAGGCCTGCGCCGCAATCCTTGCCAGCGAGAGAGTCAGCATGTCGCTTACCGTTTTTAACGCTGCGTTGTGGCTGCTGGTCTGCTTGCAACTGACAGCCTGCGGGCTCGCACAGACCGTCGGCGATGCCAGCGCCGCGACGGCAAAAGCGCTGTTCTACAAACAAGTGAACACCCTGCACCTGGATTTCACTGGCCGCGCTGCGCTCAACACCTATATGACGGACATGAATGCCTTGTCGGTGACCACCCTGGTGCGGGTTTACCAGCTACGCGACAGTCAGCTCATGCAGCGCGCAGCCTATGAAAGCCTCCTGGACGATGGCAGCACGGTCCTGGCTGCTGACCTGCTGGGTGAACATGCGGTGGTGATCAAGCCCGGGGAGGGCGCTCGGTTGGACGTCCCCCTGGCAGAGGACGCGCGTTTCGTGGCTGTGGTGGCACTGTTTCGCCAACCCGATTTACGGGCTCACTCCTGGCGCCTGATTGTGCCGCGCGAGGCGTTGCATCCGGACCGAGCGCGGGTGGTCGAGCTGGCCGACAACCGTCTTGTTTTGCGCCGGCTGGCCGAGGACTGAACCATGCACGAGCAAGGCCCTTCGCTGTACGAACTGCTGCTGCAGAATTTTGCCGGCGAACTGCCGTTGGACCAGGTGCACGAGCAAGACCAGGTTGTGCTGTCTGTGCTCGACAACCTGCAGCGCTTGCTTAACAGCCGCCAGGGTGCGCTCAGCCATTTGCCGGATTACGGCATTGAAAATCTGGAGCTGGTTCTACATGGAGTATCCGGCAAGGCCCACCTGCTGGTGGACAGCATGCAGGCGATGCTGCTGCGGTATGAGCCGCGTCTGGCTCAGGTAACGGCGCGTCTGTTGCCGACCACGCAGGCTGGTCGACTGGACTTGGCCCTTGATGTGCGACTGAAAAGCGGCGAACGGGCTCGCTTCGGTACGGCTGTGGCGCCTGAGGGCAACGTGCTGCTGCGCCATCTGAAACAGCATTTCCAGGGGCTGCAATGAGCGCTGCCGAAGACTCGTTTCTGGTTCTGCCCAGCACCTCCTGGCGGCTGGGTGGCGACCCACGTGTGCGCCTCGAATTCAAAGCGCTGCAGGATGAACTGAGAAAGTTGAATCACCCTGCGCGCCCTGACCTGGATTGGCACGAGGTCGAGCGTTTGTGCCTGGTAGTGCTGCAGCGCAATGGTGTGGATATCCAGACGCTGGCCTGTCTGGCATTGGCGCGCAGCAATCGTTTTGGCGTTGCCGGTACACTGGAGGGCGTCGAGTTGGTGGACGACCTGCTACGGGTGCACAGCCCGCGCGCCTGGCCAACAGGCGCTGAGCAGCGGATGGAAATTTTCGCGTGGTTGTCTTCCCACGAGCAGATACAGCTACGTGCTGCCGGTTTGGCGATGCACGACCTGCCCATGCTGGTGGAGTTGGACAGCGCCCTGGCGCGGTTGCATGCGCGCCTGGATCGTCTTCTCCAATTGCCGGTAATGCCACTCCACGGTTTGCGCCAATTGGTGGGCTCGGTCATCCAACGATTGCAGCGACAAACACCGGCATTTTCTGCACCGGCTTCGCCAACCGTAATGCCGCGGCCGCGAAGGGGCGCGGGGCCAGCCCTGTGGCTGTGGGTTGCCTTGGGCGTTGTAGGCTGCCTTGGCTTGCTAGGGTGGGGCAGCGCGCTGTTTGGGCCGAGCAAAAGCCTAGAGCGCACCAGGTTTTCGCCCAGTAATCTGGCCGCGGTCGAGGAGGGGGCACTTGTCGCGACGCTCGCGGTTTTTCGCCCTGGTAGTGCCGAACTAAGCTCCGAGTCGACCCACACCTTGATGGCCGCGCTGGCCGGCATCAAGGCGCAAGCGGGCCGCCTGATCGTGATTACCGGTCATACCGATGGTTCGGGCGACGTCGCGGCTAACTTGCGTCTGTCGCGGGCGCGGGCCGCCACCGTGCGGGATTGGATACAGCGGATGACGGGGATTGCCGACAACTGCTTTGCCATTCGGGGCGTAGGTGCCAGTCAGGCATTTGCCAGCAACGACACGGCGGTTGGGCGAACGGCCAACCGCCGTGTGGACATTAGGTGGGTGCCGCAAGAGGGCGCTTGTCTGACCAATAACGGCAGCGAGGCACTGTAGGAGATGCTCGCCGCCCGTTTGCGAATTGCAGATTTTACGCGGTTGGCGGCGTATGGGTTGAACACTGGGTTATGCCTGCGACGTCTGCTCGCCTGTGCACTGGTGAACAGATGACGACAGTGAATCAGCAGGCCGGTTGGTCGCAGGAGGGACGCATGAGCATTACCGACGCGAGCAAAGCAATACGGATGACGCTGCTATCTAATCGGGGATTTCGTCCGCTTTTATTGGCTGGCAGCGTGTTGGTTTTGTCAGGGTTCATGCTTTGGTTGCTGGTCCTGCAGCAGCCTTGCGGTCAGGGTCCAACGGGCGTTGGGTTGGCATGGCATCGGCATGAACTGATATTCGGCTTTGCATGCGCAATCATCGTAGGTTTTCTGCTGGCTGCGGTGCAGGCATGGACAGGTCGCCCGAGTCTCTCGGGAGTGCCGTTGGCGGTTCTGGTAGCCGTCTGGCTGGTGGCCCGATTGAGTTGGTGGTTTGCGCAGCCGTTGCTGTGGTTGGCAGCAGTTTGTTGGTGCGCGTTACTGGCGCTGTATGTGTATCACTATGGACCCATGTTGTGGAGCCGAAGCGCTAATGGGCCTGTTGGGTAAGGGGGGCAAAGCATTTTTGTTGTTTAAGTTTGTCCACCTCGCTGCCGCCGCGCTTTTTAGCGGTGGGGTATTTTTTTGAGGTGATTATCTTGAGCCGCGCCACAGGCGTGCTGCATCGGGGCGCGCGAACTACTCTCCAGGTCGTTGCGCCTGCAGGCGCCCCTGTTCATGCATTGGGTAGTTCTGGCCTTGTATGGCGCCGGCCTGGCGTTAGCCTGGCGCTACCGCGCGGCGCTGGTCGATCCATTGGCCAGCCGTTTCGGCACGTTACTGGCGCTGAAGATTTGCCTGGGTTTAAGCGTGCTCGCGCACTTTGTTGACGTGGTGTTGCTGATACGCAGCGGTCGGATGACAGCAAGGCGCTCGCACTTGATTCATGCAACGTGTTGGTGCAGATGCTTGGTGTCCTGTTTTTGGCCAAGGCGATGGTTCTTTGAATTGAAAGGCAACGGCACTCTGCTGGTACGAATCGACCAGCATGAAAAAGCCCTCACAAGGAGGGCTTTTTTTAGCGACTGCGGGCTTCAGACGTTGAAGCGGAAGTGCATCACGTCGCCATCTTTGACCACGTAATCTTTACCTTCCAGGCGCCACTTACCGGCTTCCTTGGCACCAGCCTCACCCTTGAACTGGATGAAGTCGTCGTAGGCAATCACTTCGGCGCGGATAAAGCCTTTTTCGAAGTCGGTGTGAATAACGCCAGCCGCTTGCGGCGCAGTGGCGCCGACGCGCACGGTCCAGGCGCGAACTTCTTCGACGCCAGCGGTGAAGTAGGTTTGCAGGTGGAGCATTTCGTAGCCCGCGCGAATCACGCGGTTCAGGCCAGGCTCTTCGAGGCCCAGAGCCTCGAGGAACATGTCCTTTTCTTCGCCGTCATCGAGCTCGGCGATTTCCGCTTCGATTTTGTTGCACACCGGCACCACGATCGCGCCTTCTTCGTCGGCAATGGCTTTCACCACGTCAAGCAGCGGGTTGTTCTCGAAGCCGTCTTCGGCCACGTTGGCGA
The DNA here is from genome assembly GCF_027922365.1 of Pseudomonas turukhanskensis. Taxonomy (GTDB): domain Bacteria; phylum Pseudomonadota; class Gammaproteobacteria; order Pseudomonadales; family Pseudomonadaceae; genus Aquipseudomonas; species Aquipseudomonas turukhanskensis. The sequence continues at coordinate 281,186 of NZ_BSFN01000005.1, read as the reverse complement.
TGTACATCACTGGCTTGGTGGTCAGCAGGTGGAAGCCGCGAATGATCAGCTTCTCGTCCGCACCCATGTTCTTCATCAGGCTACGCGCGGGCTTGCCTTCGGTGAAGTGGTTGATCAGTTGTTCCAGCAACGCTTTCTGGGCAACGGCGTCTTTGTCACCGCCCTTGGCGTTGCGGGTCACCTTTTGCAGTTGTTTTTCGCAGCTGTCCAAGTCGGCGAAGATCAGTTCGAGGTCGATGATCTCGATGTCGCGCTTGGGGTCGACGCTGTTGGAAACGTGGATCACGTTTTCGTCTTCGAAGCAGCGCACCACATGGGCGATGGCGTCGGTTTCGCGAATGTTGGCCAGAAACTTGTTGCCCAGGCCTTCACCTTTGGACGCGCCGGCTACCAGGCCTGCGATGTCGACGAATTCCATGGTGGTCGGCAGGATACGTTTGGGATTGACGATGGCCGCCAGGGCATCGAGGCGCGGGTCGGGCATTGGTACGATGCCGCTGTTGGGCTCAATGGTGCAGAACGGGAAGTTCTCCGCCGCGATGCCGGATTTGGTCAGGGCGTTGAACAGGGTGGACTTGCCGACGTTGGGCAGGCCGACGATGCCGCAGTTAAATCCCATGGTGTAACCCTCGCGGAGAAATTCGCTGAAAAAGTGTGGTTATGCCTTCTGGCTGTGCAGAAGTTTCATCGCCCGGTTCCATTCCCCGGCGTAAACCTCTGGCATCACGCCAAGGGCAAAGTCGATGCTGGCATCCAGTTTTTCCTGCTCGGCGCGCGGTGCGCGGCCCAGCACGAAGCCGGAAACCTTACTGGCTTCACCGGGGTGGCCAATGCCAAGCCGCAGACGGTGAAAGGTATTCTGATTGCCCAGTTGCGCGATGATGTCGCGCAAACCGTTGTGCCCACCATGACCGCCGCCTTGTTTGAATTTGGCAACGCCCGGTGGCATATCGAGTTCGTCGTGCGCTACCAGAATGGCGTCTACCGCAATGCGGTAGAAACCGGCCATGGCAGCCACTGCCTGACCGCTGCGGTTCATAAAGGTAGTGGGAATCAACAGACGAATATCGTGGCCCTGATGGCTGAAACGCGCCGTCAGGCCGAAAAATTTGCGCTCTGCTACCAGGCTGACCCCTCGGGCCGCGGCGAGACGCTCAACAAAAAGGGCCCCTGCGTTATGCCGGGTCTGTTCGTATTCAGCGCCTGGATTACCCAGGCCGACGATCAGTTGTACGGCAGTCACGACAGGAGCCCTTCCTTAGACGAGGCGAGTATTACTCGGCTGCGCCTTCTTCTTCATCTTTCGGTACGCGCGAAGCGTGGATGTTGGCTACCGGCAGGTCTTTGCCGTGTGCCAGAGCAACCAGTTCAACGCCGGCTGGCAGAACCAGGTCCGACAGGTGAACGATTTGGCCCAGTTCCACTTTAGCCAGGTCGACGTTGATGAATTCCGGCAGGTCTTTAGCCTCGCAGGAAACTTCAACTTCAGCTGCGGTGTGGGAAACTTCGCCGCCTTGCTGCTTCACGCCAACCGCAGTTTCCTGGTTGATGAAGTGCAGAGGAACGAGAACGGTCAGTTTCTGGCCAGCAACAACGCGCACGAAGTCAGCGTGCAGTACGTGACCTTTAGCTGGGTGGCGTTGCAGTGCTTTGATCACTACAGTTTCAGTCGCGCCGCCAACGGTCAGGGCGATAACGTGGCTGTAGGCAGCTTCGTTTTCCAGCAGCTTGGCGATTTCTTTGGCCAGCAGAGTGATGGAAACCGGAGCCTTGTCACCACCGTAAACTACGGCAGGAACTTGGGCGGCGAGACGACGCAGGCGGCGGCTCGCACCTTTCCCCAGGTCGGAACGCACTTCAGCATTCAGGGCAAAATCAGTCATGGTGAATCTCCAAAATAAACGTCGCCGCCTTTATTGCTTGCGACCGGCAATGGAAGGCGGTGAGGCAAAAAGCCCCGCACGAGGCGGGGCACTTTCGTTCTGCGTTATGCAGCCAGGGATTTAACCCTTAGCGGAACATCGCGCTGATCGATTCTTCGTTGCTGATGCGGCGTACCGCTTCAGCGACTACCGGCGCGATATCCAACTGGCGGATACGTTTGCAGGCTTGAGCTGCTGCCGACAAGGGGATGGTGTTGGTCACCACCAGTTCGTCGAGCATGGAATTTTCGATGTTCTCAATGGCACGACCGGAGAGAACAGCGTGGGTTGCGTAGGCGAATACCTTGGCAGCGCCGTGTTCTTTCAGGGCCTTGGCCGCGTGGCACAGCGTGCCGGCGGTGTCGACCATGTCATCCACGAGGATGCAGGTACGGCCTTCAACATCACCAATGATGTGCATCACTTCGGAATGGTTGGCCTTCTCACGACGTTTGTCGATGATGGCCAGATCCACGCCCAAGGATTTGGCGACAGCGCGAGCACGCACTACACCGCCAATGTCCGGGGACACGATCATCAGGTTTTCAAAACGTTGATCTTCGATGTCGTCCACCAGTACTGGCGAACCGTAGATGTTATCTACCGGAATATCGAAGAAGCCCTGAATCTGGTCGGCGTGCAAATCAACAGTCAGAACGCGGTCGATACCGACAACGGTCAACATGTCAGCCACCACTTTGGCGCTGATAGCAACCCGGGCAGAACGCGGACGGCGATCCTGACGGGCGTAACCGAAGTAGGGGATCACGGCTGTGATTCGAGTAGCCGAGGAGCGGCGGAAGGCGTCAGCCATTACCACCAGTTCCATCAGGTTATCGTTGGTTGGCGCGCATGTCGGCTGGATCAGGAAGACGTCTTTACCGCGGACGTTTTCGTTGATCTCAATGCTGATTTCGCCGTCGGAAAACTTTCCAACGGAGGCATCGCCGAGTGGGATATGCAGCTGACGTACGATACGTCGCGCCAGATCGGGGTTAGCATTCCCCGTAAAGACCATCATCTTGGACACGCGCAGTACCTGCCGGCTGAGGGTATACCTGGATGAGTATAGAAAATGGCAGGGGCGGCTGGATTCGAACCAACGCATGGCAGGATCAAAACCTGCTGCCTTACCGCTTGGCGACGCCCCTGTAATGTGCAACTGGATGCCTAGCATCCGCTTCTCAGGACAGTTTTTGTAACCGCTGGTGCAACATCGAAACGTTACAACCTTTAGCAACAAACCCTGGCAGGGAGGCTGGAAGTTGGGCCGCGACTTTATCAGCTTCGGCTTTGTTAGGGAAGCTCCCAAAAACACAACAACCAGTGCCGGTTAATCTAACTGAAACAAATTTGTTTAGCAAGATCAAAGCGTTACGAACATCTGGGTAACGCTTCTCGACCACCGACTGACAGTCATTACGACCGCCCCGCTCGAGAACGGCGTGCAATGTAATCGGCGCAGTGTCGCGTGTCAACTCAGGATCAGAGAAAATTTCTGCTGTGCTGACAGATACTTGCGGTATTGCCACGAGAAACCACGGTTCGTCCAATTCCACCGGCGTCAGCACTTCGCCCACACCTTCAGCAAATGCGGCGTGCCCGCGCACGAATACTGGCACATCGGCGCCCAGACCTACGCCCAATTGCGCAAGCTGATCGAGACTCCAATTCAATCTCCAGATGTGGTTCAGACCCAGCAGGGTAGTGGCGGCATCGGAGCTGCCGCCCCCGATGCCGCCGCCCATGGGTAATTTTTTTTCCAGCCAGATATCGGCCCCGAGCCCACACGCGCTTTTTTCTTGCAGCTGTCGTGCGGCCTTTATGATCAGGTTGCTGTCGTGAGGGACGCCTTCGATTTCCGTGTGCAAACGAATTTCACCGTCATCACGCAGGGCGAACGTCAGCTCGTCGCTGTAATCGAGAAACTGAAACAACGTTTGCAACTGGTGATAGCCGTCAGCGCGGCGACCGAGGATATGCAGCATAAGGTTGAGCTTTGCTGGAGCCGGCAAGGTGATACGCGCAGCCGGCATCACTGGCCCAGCTGGCGCGGTTGCCAGTCCTTGATCACCAGGGTGACATCAATATTGCGGCCATGCAGCTTCATGCGTTCGGGCAGCCAATAGCCATTCTGTTCGGCATAGCTCAGGTATTCGACGTCCCAGCCATCCTGATTCAGGCGCTGCAGATGGCTTTCGGTATCGAGCACCACGGTGCTTTTGCTATCCGGCGCTGGCAGACCGCGCACCCACCAGGTCAGGTGGGAAATGGGCAGTTTCCAGCCCATCTGCTGTTCCAGCAGTTCTTCCGGCGTGGAGGCCTGATAGCGGCCCTGGTTCGCGACTTCGAGCGTGACATCGCCCGCATGTCCGGTCAGCCGTGCCGCACCACGGCCCAGTGGGCCGGAAAGGCGAATATCGTAGTAGTCCTGACGTTGCAGCCAGAACAGCGTGCCGCTGCCCGAATCTTTTGGTGCACGAATGCCCACCTTGCCGCTGATCTGCCAGCCATTGAGCGCGATGGTGCGCTCTTTGTGGGCTTGCCATTTGGCCGGGTCGCCCTGGCCTTCCAGCGATTCGTGGGAAGTTAGACCGGCGCAACCGCTGAGCACGGCAAGCAGGCCAATAATGAGGAGGTGGCGCAAACGCATGGGTTAAAGCTTCTCGGAACCGGTCAGGCGCAACAAGGTTTCGCGCAGGATGGTGTTGTCGGGTTGTTCTTTCTGCGCCGCGGCCCAGACTTTTCGTGCCTCAGGCTGTTTGCCATTGGCCCACAAAACTTCGCCTAGGTGGGCAGCCACTTCCGCATCGGGGAAACGCTCCAGGGCCTGGCGCAGCAAGCGCTCGGCTTCATCCAGGTTGCCGGTGCGGTAGTTGGCCCAGCCCAGGCTGTCGAGAATGGCCGGGTCGTCCGGGCTCAACTTATGGGCTTTCTGAATCAGTTCGCGACCTTCGGCATAGCGCGTGGTGCGGTCTACGAGGGTGTAACCCAGGGCGTTAAGCGCCATCGAGTTATCCGGCTCGCGACTAAGGATGGTGCGCAAATCGGCTTCCAGCTGGCCCAGGTCGTTGCGCTTTTCGGCCAGCATCGATCGGGTGTAGAGCAGGTTCAGATCGTCCGGGTACTGTTTGAGCGCTTTCTGAATCACGGCCCAGGCTTCGTCGTATCGCTGGCGGCTGGACTGTGCTTCCGCTTCGATCAGGTAGAGCTGAATGGCGTAATCGGGCTGAGCGTCGCGGGCATCGGCAAGCACTTTTGACGCTTCGCCGCTGCGGCCGGTGTCGAACAGAATATTGGCCTGACGCAATTGCGCCGGCAGGTAGTCGTTGCCCGGGCCCACCATGCCGAATTCCTGCAGGGCGCTGTTCGGATCTTTCAGTTCTTCATAGGCACGGCCCATGTTGAAGTGGGCTGCGTCGACGTGGCTGTTACGCTCCACTAGGTCCTGCAGGTAGCCAATCGCTTCCTGCCAGGCTTCGGCCTCCAGGCACACCAGGGCGAGGGAGAAGCGCAGATCATCGTCGTCGGGGAATTGCTGTACGAGCGAGGCGAACTCGACCTTGGCATCGTCCAGGCGGTTCTGCTCCACCAGCAAACGGGCGTATGCCAGGCGCAGACGTTTGTCGTCCGGGTGCTGTTTGATGCCTTTTTCCAGCAAGGGAATGGCTTCGTCGCCACGCTTCATGCTTTGCAGTAAGCGCGCCCGCAGCAGCAGCGGGGCTACATCGTGGGTCGCCGCTTTCTGGTCTTCGAGCAGTTGCAGTGCGGTGTCGGGATGCCCGTCCTGTTGCAGCAGCAGGGCTTTGCCGAACAGCAGTTGGCCGTTATCCGGGTATTTCACCAGCAAGCGGTCGAAGCTTTGCAGCAGCCCTGCGCGGGTATCGGGATCGGTTTCGGCAGCCGACAGGGCGAGGAAATCGAAGTGGGTGTCGCCTTGACCTTGCAGCACTTTTTCCATGTAGGTCATGGATTCGTCATAGCGGCCGGCGCGGGCCAGTTGGATGGCGACGGCACGTTGCGCTTCGAGGTTGTCCGGGGCGTTTTTGGCCCAGATTAGCGACAGCTCCAACGCCGGCTCATCGGCACCCAGGTACTCGGCAATGCGAAAACCACGCTCGGCAACGCCGGCATCCTGGGTTTCGTTGGCTTGCTGGATATAGTTTTCCAGGGCGATATCGAAGCGGTTGCGTTGCCCAGCAAGCTCGGCGGTGAGCAGCGAAAGCAGGGTTTGCTCGCTGAAGGAGCCATACACCTGAGGCTTGGCAACGGCGGCCGGCGCGGTGTCTTCCACCGGCGGCGAGCCGTCCTGGCTGGAGGGGCTCAGGTTGGCGCAGCCCCCGAGAAACATGACGGCGGCGAACAATGGCAGCGATTTATTCATATATAGGAAAGGGCGACTTACCTGCGGTTTGGGCATCATGACACAAGCCGTGGGGCAAAACCCATGGGGCAAGCGCCTATCTATGGTTGGCTGTGCACGACACAGGCCACCGGCTATTAGGACAATGGTCAGCGGTGGTTGTTCTCAATCTGGTGAAGTAGGACAATTGGCGGCTTCCCGTTTCTGTCAGCGACCCTGCATGACCTTTCTTGCCCTCGGTATCAACCATAAGACCGCCTCGGTGGATGTCCGCGAACGTGTGGCATTCACCCCGGAGCAGTTGGTTGATGCATTGCAGCAGTTATGTCTGCGCACCGCCAGCCGCGAGGCGGCCATCCTCTCGACCTGCAACCGCAGCGAGCTGTATATCGAGCAGGACAGCCTGACCGCCGACAGCGTGCTGGCCTGGCTGGCCGACTACCACAAGCTCAGCCTCGACGAACTGCGCGCCTGTGCCTATGTGCACCAAGACGATTCTGCCGTGCGCCATATGATGCGCGTGGCCTCGGGGCTCGACTCCATGGTGCTTGGCGAACCCCAGATTCTCGGCCAAATGAAATCCGCCTACGCCGTGGCGCGTGAGGCCGGCACCGTCGGTCCACTGCTGGGTCGCCTGTTTCAGGCCACGTTCAGCACCGCCAAACAAGTGCGCACCGACACCGCCATCGGTGAAAACCCGGTCTCGGTGGCCTTCGCCGCTGTCAGCCTGGCCAAACAGATTTTCAGTAACCTGAACAACAGTCAGGCGCTGCTGATCGGCGCCGGCGAAACCATTACCCTCGTCGCTCGGCACCTCTATGAGCAGGGCGTAAAGCGCATCGTTGTCGCCAATCGCACGCTGGAGCGCGCCAGCCAATTGGCCGAGCAGTTCGGCGCCCATGCGGTGCTGCTGTCAGAGATTCCGCAAGAACTTATCCACAGCGACATCGTCATCAGTTCCACCGCCAGCCAACTGCCGATTCTGGGCAAAGGTGCGGTGGAAAGTGCGTTGAAGCTGCGCAAGCACAAGCCGATCTTCATGGTCGATATTGCCGTACCGCGGGATATCGAACCGGAAGTGGGCGAGCTGGACGACGTGTACCTCTACACCGTCGACGACCTGCACGATGTGATCGCCGAGAACCTCAAAAGCCGCCAAGGCGCCGCCCAGGCGGCCGAAGAGCTGGTAGCCATCGGCACCAGCGACTTTATGTCGCGCCTGCGCGAGCTGGCTGCCGTCGATGTGCTCAAGGCTTACCGGCAACAGGCCGAACGCCTGCGCGACGATGAACTGTCCAAGGCCCAGCGCCTGCTCGCCAACGGCACTTCAGCCGAAGAAGTGCTGGCGCAATTGGCGCGCGGCCTGACCAACAAATTGCTCCACGCGCCCAGCGTGCAGCTGAAAAAACTCTCGGCCGACGGGCGCATCGATGCGCTGACCGTGGCTCAGGAACTCTTCGCGCTCGACGAGAGCAACACGGATAAAACCCCGCAATGAAAGCCTCGCTGCTGAACAAATTGGACATGATCCACGACCGCTACGAGGAACTGACGGCGCTGCTTGGCGACGCCGAAGTGATCAGCGATCAGACCAAATTCCGCGCCTATTCCAAGGAATATGCCGAGGTCGAGCCCGTGGTGCAGCTGTTGCAGGAGTTCCGCAAAGTCACCGCCGATATGCAGGGCGCCCAGGCGCTGCTCAAAGACAGCGACCCGGACATGCGCGAAATGGCCGAGCAGGAAGTGGCCGACAGCAAGGAGCAGCTGGCTGATCTGGAAGCCCGTCTGCAACGCATGCTGTTGCCCAAAGACCCCAACGACGGTCGCAACGTGTTCCTCGAAATCCGCGCCGGCACCGGTGGCGACGAGGCGGCGATCTTTTCCGGCGACCTGTTCCGCATGTACTCGCGTTATGCCGAGAAACGCGGCTGGCGGGTGGAGATTCTGTCCGAGAACGCCGGCGAACATGGCGGCTACAAAGAAGTGATCGCCCGCGTCGAAGGCGACAATGTCTATTCCAAACTCAAGTTCGAGTCCGGCGCCCACCGCGTGCAGCGTGTGCCGGAAACCGAGTCCCAGGGCCGAATCCACACGTCGGCCTGCACCGTTGCCGTACTGCCTGAGCCCGATGAGCAGCAAGCCATCGAGATCAACCCGGCGGACTTGCGCGTCGACACCTATCGTTCCTCGGGCGCCGGTGGTCAGCACGTAAACAAGACCGACTCGGCTATCCGCATTACTCACATTCCCTCGGGCATCGTGGTTGAGTGCCAGGAAGAGCGTTCGCAGCACAAGAACCGCGCCAAGGCCATGGCCTGGCTATCAGCCAAGCTCAATGACCAGCAGGAAGCGGCTGCGCACAAAGAAATTTCCGACACGCGCCGTCTGCTGGTGGGTTCCGGCGACCGCTCCGAACGCATCCGCACCTACAACTTCCCCCAGGGCCGGGTGACTGATCACCGCATCAACCTGACCCTCTACAACCTGGACGATGTGTTGGCCGGGAGCGTGGACGCAGTCATCGAACCGCTGCTCAGCGAATACCAGGCCGACCAGTTGGCCGCGTTGGGGGACTGACCCTTGACCGGCCAAGGCGGCGCCTCAAGCATTCAGCACCTGCTCGCCAGCGTTACGTTGCCCGGTTCGGACACCGCACAGCTGGATGCCGAGTTGCTCCTGGCAGCGGCGCTGGGCAAGCCTCGCAGTTACCTGCGCACCTGGCCGGAACGCGAGCTTGACGGCCAACAGTTGCAGTGGTTTCAGGCCGCCATTGCCCGCCGCCAGCAGGGTGAGCCGGTGGCGTATATCCTTGGCCAGCAAGGGTTTTGGAGCCTCGATCTGGAAGTCGCGCCGCACACGTTGATCCCGCGCCCCGACACCGAGCTGCTGGTGGAAACCGCGCTCGAATTATTGCCGCACAACCCCATTGCTGCCCTCGACCTGGGCACCGGCACCGGGGCTATCGCCTTGGCCCTGGCCAGCGAGCGGCCGGGCTGGACTGTCACCGGCGTCGACCGCGTGCCCGAGGCCGTCAGCCTGGCCGAGCGCAACCGCAGGCGGCTCAAACTGAACAATGCGCGCTTTCTCGAAAGCCACTGGTTCAGCGCCTTGGCCTCGCAACGCTTTGCCTTGATCGTCAGCAACCCGCCCTATATCCGCGCCAATGACCACCATCTGGACGAAGGCGATGTGCGCTTTGAACCGGCCAGTGCGCTGGTGGCAGGCGACGATGGGCTGGACGATATCCGTTTGATTATTCAGCACGCCCCCGCGCACTTGGCAGCGGGTGGCTGGCTGTTGTTGGAACACGGTTTTGACCAGGCTGCCGCCGTCCGTGAGCTGTTGGCAGACCAAGGCTTTACTGACATCGAGAGCCGCCTGGACCTGGGCGGCCATCAACGAATCAGCCTGGGGCGCTACATGCATGCATGACTCACTGAACGACGAGGAGCTGCTGCGCTACAGCCGGCAGATCCTGCTGAGCCAGATCGATATCGACGGCCAGTTGCGCCTGAAAAACAGCCGCGCCTTGATCGTCGGCCTTGGCGGCCTCGGCTCGCCGGTGGCGCTGTACCTGGCGGCCGCCGGGGTGGGTGAATTGCACCTGGCCGATTTCGATACGGTGGATCTGACCAACCTGCAACGCCAGATCGCCCACGACACTGCCAGCATCGGCCAGAGCAAAGTCGACTCCATGCGCGCGCGGCTGCTGGCCATCAATCCGCACCTGGCGCTACAGGCGCACCGCACGGCGCTGGATGTCGACAGCATGGCCGCTGCCGTGGCGGCGGTGGACCTGGTGCTCGATTGCTCCGACAACTTTGGCACCCGCGAGGCGGTAAACGCCGCCTGCGTGGCTGCTGGCAAGCCGTTGGTAAGCGGCGCCGCCATTCGCCTCGAAGGACAATTGTCGGTGTTCGATCCTCGGCAGCCGACGAGCCCCTGTTACCACTGCCTTTACGGCCACGGCAGCGAAGCCGAGCTCACCTGCAGCGAGGCTGGCGTGGTCGGTCCGCTGGTGGGCCTGGTGGGTTCTTTGCAGGCGCTGGAAGCCTTGAAACTGCTGGCCGGTTTCGGCGAACCGTTGGTGGGTCGGTTGCTGTTGATCGACGCGCTGGGCTCGCGTTTTCGTGAACTGCGGGTAAAGCGAGACCCCGCTTGCGCCGTCTGCGGGCCGCACCCATGAATAAGTCGGCGCCCATCGGTGTGTTCGATTCCGGCGTCGGCGGCCTGTCGGTGCTGCTGGAAATTCAGCGCCTGCTGCCCAACGAAACCCTGCTGTATGTCGCCGACAGCGGCCATGTGCCTTACGGCGAAAAAACGCCCGAATTTATCCGCCAGCGCAGCACGGTCATTACCGAATTTCTTTTGGAGCAAGGCGTCAAGGCGCTGGTGGTGGCATGCAATACCGCCACCGCCGCCGGCATCAATGAACTGCGCGCGGCCTACCCGCAGTTGCCCATCATCGGCATGGAGCCAGCAGTAAAGCCGGCGGCTGCGGCTACTCGCAGTGGCGTGGTTGGTGTGCTGGCCACCACCGGTACTTTGCAGAGCGCCAAATTCGCCGCCTTGCTCGACCGATTTGCCAGCGACGTGCGGGTGATTACCCGCCCGTGCCCTGGCCTGGTGGAGTTGATCGAAGCCGGTCAATTGCACAGCGACGTTACCCGCGAGCTGCTGCGTGGCTACGTCGAACCGCTGCTGGCCGAAGGCTGCGACACCCTGATTTTAGGTTGCACCCATTACCCGTTTATCAAACCGCTGCTGCTGGAGCTGGTGCCCCCTTCGGTGAGCTTGATTGATACCGGCATGGCGGTGGCGAGGCAGCTGCAACGGCTGCTCGGCGAGCGGGGTTTATTGGCCGATGGCGGCGGTAGCGCAACACGGTTGTGGTCCAGCGCAAATATTTCGAACCTAACACACGTGCTTCCGCTCCTACTTGGCACAGAGGCTGAGGTCGCCGCGCTGCTGCGTTAGTGGCACGGGCGATTGAATCCTTTGCCTGGCCAGAATGGTCGCTGATTTTTTAAGCTGCTTTGTGGCCGGTTGAACCTTTCGTTTATAGCCAACATTTCTATAATCAGGCCCGTACGCAGATATCTGTGATCAACCTGATACAAAAAGGACGTTGAGATGAAGTTGATTTCTTTGGCTGCGGCTGCAGCCCTTTCCCTGGGTATGTCCCTGTCCGCTCACGCCGCTGACGTCACCGTGGCCATTGGCCAAACCGGTGAGTCCACCATGGTTTACCGCCTCGGTACTCAGTTCGACTTTGGCACCAGTTGGTTGCAGAGCGATGTCGGTCGTCTGACCGGATACTGGGATGCCGGCTACACCTATTGGGATGGCGACTCGTCCTCCAGTAACCACAGTATTTCCTTTTCCCCAGTGTTCGTTTACGAGTTTGCCGGTGAAAACGTGCGGCCTTACATCGAGGCCGGCGTCGGTGTGGCCTTGTTTGCCAATACTGAGGTGGAAAACAACAAGCTGGGAACCGCCTTCCAATTTGAAGACCGTCTGGGTGTAGGTCTGCGCTTTGCTGACCAGGAAGTGGGTATTCGCGCCGTCCACTATTCCAACGCCGGCATCAGCTCGACCAATGACGGGGTTGAGGCCTACACAATTCATTACCGCTTCGCGTTCTAAGCGCCCGTATGCAACGAAAAAGCCCGGCTAAGTGCCGGGCTTTTTTATGTCGCATCTCTCGCTCCACCCACCGTCATCCCCGCGTAGGCGGCGCTCCGACGATTCGGGATCCAATTACGTGTCGGGCATAAATGTGTGCCCCTTTTGAAACTCTGGATCCCAGCCTGCGCTGGGATGACGGATATAGGTCTCGCGGCTGAGTAATTACTTCAGTTCGTAGCCTTGAACTGACACGTCAGATACCGATTGCTAAACCCATACCGCAGCATCGACCCCACCCGCGCCAGCAAATAAAACGGGTGGCGGCGGTAGTACTGCAACACCGCATGGCCCACGCCCTCCGAGCGGTGTTGTTTCTGGTGGTCGGGCTTCTTGCTGAACAGCCCTTTGAATTGCCACCACTGAATCTGCTCGAACTCCTTTACCGACCGCAGGCCTTCGCGTTGGAACAGGCGGGCGAAGGAGCCTTTGCTGAAGTCGTGCAAGTGGTGCGGGTTGCCGTCCAGCGTCGGGGTAATCGGCACCGAGGCAATCACCTGGCCGCCGCTGGCCAGCAGGCGGCTGTAGTTAGCCACCAGGCGCGTGGGGCTGGGCAAGTGCTCGATGGTTTCCAGGCTGACGATGGTGTCGAAACCGCGCTCGCTGGCAAAGGTTTCCGCGTTGGCGCACACGTAGGTGAGGTTCGGCAGGTGGTAATGGGCCTGGGCGTAGGCGATGGCGTCGGGGTCGATGTCCACGCCGGTCACGGTTTTATCAGGGTTTTGTTCGGCCAACAGCGCCGTGCCGTAGCCACAGCCGCAGGCCATATCGAGAATTTGCTGCCCGCTGAGCAGGCTAGAGGCGAATTCGTAGCGCTGCACATGGATGGCCAGGGTGGCTTGGTCGGCGGGGTTATGCGGGTCCAGGTCCATTGGATAAATGCGTTCGATACTATGCAACGTCATTCCTAATCCTTTAGCGATAAATGGTGGCCAGTTGCTCGCGTTCTTCCAGGCATTCGGGCGAGCCTTCTTCAAAAATCCGGCACACCCAGGGCCGGTTTTCGTAGATGGTGCAGCGCATGGTGTCGCGGTCCAGGGCGATGCACCAGCCATCGTCCAGGCGTGCCATTACGTCGCCGCCCCACTCATCGGTGTCGATATAACGCTCGGGCACGCCGGTGTCGGTCAGCAGCATCACTTCCAACTGGCAGCAGCACGCCGCGCAATTGGTGCAGGCCACCTTCGGGGCAGGCTCAAGGTTAACGAGGGGAATGGTGGGGAGGGCGCTCATGGGGGCAACAGTCTACAGACTGCGCTAGCCCCTTGGCTGCAATTCGACCGGTTGCATGCGCAGGGCCAGCCGATGAAGCAGCGGGAATATCACCGCCCACAGCGCCGCCAAGATGAGCAGGCTGGGCCACAACCCGAAGGGCAACCCGACGCCGGCCAACCGTGCGCCGGCGTAATACGACAGCGGCGCGGTGACGGCACCGAGAGCGCTGGCCAGCCACCAAGGGCTTGCGGTCCAGGCCAGGCAGTGGCGCAAGGTGGTGGCCAGTAGCGTCCACATCAGCACCAGCCACGGCGGAATCAGCCAGCGCGGTTCGCCGAAGTCGAACAGCCCGGCGTGCAGCAACAGGCTGTCGATAAGCGTGCCCAGCACGGTGACCGCCACCAGCAGCAGCGCCTCGCCCCGCCCAATCCACAGCAGATGCACCAGGGCTGCCAATAGCGGCCCCAGCAACAGCGCGGGGTACTGCGGGCTGAAAACACCGGCGAACCAGGCGAGTTGAAACAGCCCGGCGTTCGCCAGGTTCTTAAACATCAAAGCGGCCCAGCAAGGGCGCGGTTTGCGCCGCCGGCTTGGCTAGCAGCAGTTGCGCGGTGCCGATGGTGCGTTCGATAAAGCCGCCCTCGCAGTAGCACAGGTAAAACTCCCAGAGACGGAAGAAGCTGTCGTCGTAGCCTTGCTCTTGCAGACGGTGGCGGGCGTTACGCAGGTTGTCGTGCCAAATGCGCAGGGTGCGCGCGTAGTGCAGGCCAAAGTCTTCCATGTGCAGCAGGTTCATATCGGTGTCGCGGCTCAGCACCGTCAGCATGTTGGTCAGCGACGGCAGGGCGCCGCCGGGGAAGATATAACGTTGAATGAAGTCGACGCTGCGCTTGGCCTGTTCATAACGCTGGTCGCGAATGGTGATGGCCTGCAGCAGCATCAGGCCGTCGTCCTTGAGCAGGTGTGCGCATTGCTGGAAGTAAGTGGGCAGAAATTCGTGGCCCACCGCTTCGATCATCTCGATGGAAACCAGCTTGTCATACTGCCCCTCTAGGTCGCGGTAGTCCTGCAGCAGCAGGGTGATGCGGTCCTGCAGCCCCTGGGCTTCGATGCGCTTTTGGGTGTAGGCAAATTGTTCGCGCGACAAGGTCGTGGTGGTCACCCTGCAGCCGTAATGCACGGCGGCGTAAATCGCCATGCTGCCCCAGCCGGTGCCGATCTCCAGTAGGTGGTCGCCGGGCTTCAGGGCCAGCTTCTGGCAGATACGTTCAAGCTTGTTCAGTTGTGCCTGTTCCAGGCTGTCGTCGTCACCCTGAAACATGGCGGCCGAATACATCATGGTCGGGTCGAGAAACTGTTCGAACAGCTCGTTGCCCAGGTCGTAATGAGCGGCGATGTTTTTCTGCGAGCCTTGGCGCGTGTTGCGGTTCAGCCAATGCAGCCCAGCCATCAGCGGACGGCCCAGCCTCGCCAGGCCGCGCTCCATGGTATCGAGCAAATCCAGGTTGCAGACAAACAGACGCACCACCGCCGTCAGGTCGGGGCTGCTCCAGTAACCGTGGATATACGCCTCGCCCGAGCCGATGGAACCGTTGCTGGCTACCAGCGCCCATACCGCCGGGTTGAGCACCTGAATCTCTGCCTGCAACTCGGCGCCCGGCTGGCCGAACACCAGGCGCTCGCCGTTTTCGACAATGCTCAACTGGCCGTGGCGCAATTGCCCAAGCAGGCGCAGCACGCCGCGGCGTAGCAACCCGGCACCAATGCCGTTGCCGCCACGGATAAAGGATTTACTGCTCAGGCTAGGGCTTTTCATCGAGGCTATCCGGCGAGGCCACGCGCACAGAACCGTGCGCCGGCTGGTGGGAGAACAAAGGGGTGCGTTTGATCAGCAGACGCAAGGCCTGCCAATAAATGGCCAACAGCGTTTTGGCCGTCATCCAGGGAAAGCTGAGCAAGTGGCCGTGCAGGCTGGCGCGCGAGAGTTCCCGGCGGCGCAGGCTCAGGCTGGCATCGAACAGTTTGAGCTCGCCTTGCCAGTCGGCCATATGCACGCCCAACCGATCGGTCGGCAGGCTGAAGCGCATGCGGTATTGCAGCTCGCGCGGCAAAAACGGCGACACATGAAAGGCCTTGTTCACCCGCACATCAAATGGGCCGGTTTGGCCGTCTGGGCAGGGCAGCACATAGTGATAGCGTTCTTGCCACGGTGTATTGCGCACCTCGCAGAGCACTGCCTGCAGTTGGCCGATGCTGTCGTAGCAATAGAAGAAACTGGCCGGGTTAAAGGCCAGGCCCCAACTGCGCGGTTGCGCCAACAGACAGATGCGCCCCAGCAGCGGTTGCCCCAATGCCTCGCTGACCACCTGGCGCACCGCATCGCTCAGGCGCACGCCGCGCTGGGTAAAGGTCGGCAGAAAATCTTCTTCACGAAAGGCGAACGGCGCCCAGCGTCCACGTCCGGCCAGTGGCGACAACGCCAACACCTGCTCTTGTTCGTCGAGGTCGAGAAACAGCAGGCCCATGCGATAGCGGAACGCATGGGCGCGCGGGCTGAAGCGCCGGTGCTGAACCCAGCCGCTGTACAGGGCGCTGTTCATCCCAGCTCCTCGCCAAACGCCCGGGCCACACGCAAGGCGCTGACGACTCCATCTTCATGAAAACCGTTGGCCCAATAGGCGCCGCAGTAATAGGTGTGCTGCACGCCGAGCAACTCGTGCCAGCGCGCCTGCGCGGCCACACCGGCCAGGCTGTATTGCGGGTGCGCATAGGTGTGGCGCGACAGCACGGTCGAAGGGTCGATGGCCTCGCTCTGGTTGAGGCTGACGCAGAACGTGGTGTCGCTCTTGATGCCCTGGAGAATGTTCATGTTGTAGGTCACCGCCGCCGCGCGGCTGCGGTTGCCATCGAGTTGATAGTTCCAACTGGCCCAGGCCAGGCGCCGGGTGGGCAGCAAGCGCGTGTCGGTGTGCAGTACCACGTCGTTATCGGCGTAGGGCAGCGCGCCAAGAATGCTTCGTTCGGCCTGGCTCGGTTGGGCCAGCAGGCGCAGGGCCTGGTCGCTGTGGCAGGCGAACACCACCTTGTCGAACCGCTCGCTACCGTGGGCCGAGTGCACGGTCACGCCACGCTCATCGCGCTCGACCTGCTGCACCGGGCAGTTGAGCCGGATGTGCTGGCGAAACGAGGCGCACAGCGGCTCCACATAACTGCGCGAGCCGCCGCTGACCACCTGCCATTGCGGCCGATCATTGACTGACAACAGGCCGTGGTTCTTGAAAAACTGTACAAAGAACGGCAGCGGAAAGTTGAGCATTTCCACCAGCGACATCGACCAGATGGCCGCACCCATGGGCACAATGTAGTGGTCGATAAAGCGCTGGCGGTAGCCGCGTGCTGCCAGGTAGTTGCCTAGCGTGGTGCTGGCGTTGATACGCTGGCTTGCCAGGTCATCGAGGGCTTCGCGGTTGAAGCGCAGAATGTCGCGCAACATACCCCAGAACAGCGGCGACAGCAGATTGCGCCGCTGCGCAAACAGGCTGTTTAGGCTGTTGCCGTTGTACTCCACGCCGCTTTGCTGATCGCGCACGGAAAAACTCATTTCGGTCGGCTGATAACCGACCTGCAATTGGCTGAGCAGGCGAATGAAGTTGGGGTAGGTCCAGTCGTTGAACACGATGAAACCGGTGTCGATCGCATAGCTGCGCCCGTTCACCTGCACGTCCACGGTATGGGTGTGGCCGCCGATCCAGTCGCTGGCTTCGAACACCTGAATATCGTGTTGACGGTTCAGCAGGTAGGCGGTGGTAAGGCCGGAAATACCGCTGCCGATAATGGCAATTTTCATGACGCGTCCTTGCTGTTGTCAGGGGTGCGCGCCATGCGTTTGCCCAGTGCCAGTTGCAGGCCGGTGGGCAGACTGGCGAGCAGTTTGAGAATGGCGATAAAAGGGCCGGGAAACGCGATTTCATGGGGGCGTTTGTCCAGCCGCCTGGCGATATGGGCGGCGGCTTTTTCCGCCGACCAGCGCATGGGCATGGCGAAGTCGTTGCGCGCCGTTAGCGGGGTATCGACAAAGCCGGGGCTGACCAGGGTGACGTCGATACCCTCGGCCGCCAGGTCGATACGCAGCGCTTGCAGCAGATAGCGCAGGCCGGCTTTGGATGCGCCGTACGCTTCGGCGCGCGGCAGCGGCAGGTAGGTAACGGAGCTGGCGACCGCGACCAGATGCGGGTTGTGACCGGTGCGCAGCAACGGCAGCGCGGCCTCGATGCAGTAGCTGGCCGACAGCAGATTGGCGCGCAGCACACGCTCGACCATGGCCGCCTCGAAGTGCTGGGCGTCGATGTATTCACAGGTGCCGGCATTGAGAATCACGCCATCAAGCGCGCCCCACTGCTGAGCAATCTGCTCGCCGATTGTGCGTACTTGTTCTGCTTCGCCGAGGTCGCCTGGTAACACCAGTACTTGCTGTGGATAACGCTCGGCCAGGGCCTGTAACGGCTCAACACGGCGAGCACTGAGCGCCAGGCGCATGCCGCTGGCCAATAGCTCCTCGGCCAGTGCGGCACCGATACCGCTGCTGGCGCCGGTAAGCCATATACGCCGCGCGCCGTTCATGCCAGACGACCTTTGAGCCAGCGGATCAAGCGGCCCATCACGGGCAGGTGTTCATAGAGCAGGGCGCCGGCATCGAAGTAATCGCGGTGCATATACACCTTGTCGCGCCACAGCAGGTGCGAGCAGCCTTGCACTTCAATCGATTGGCCACCGTTCAGGCGCGGGTGGCGGTAGGTCATTTTCCAGCGCAGGTAACCGGCGCCGGGGTACAGCTGGTCGAAGCCGTAGAACTGAAAATCCAGGTCTTGCACGTTGCTGTATAGCTCGCGGAAATAGGCCTGCACAGCGGGCAGCCCATTGATTTCATGCAGCGGGTCCTGAAAGCGCACATCGTCGGTGTAGAGCTGGCTCAGGCGTTCAAGGTTGTCGGCATTGAGGCTGGCAAAAGTGGTAGCGAAGCGCTGCAGGAATTCGCGTTGCACCTGTTCGCGGTCCAGGGTTTCTGCTCGTTCGAACTTCATGACGTCAGTTCCTCCAGGGGGCTTGGCTGTCGTCGTCAAACAGCGACGGCAACCTGGCTTCACTCAGGCCTTTGAAAGCGCTGATGGCGCGGGTGCGGCTGCTGCTCAAATCAACGATGGGCGCGGGGTAGTCGCAGCCTGCAAACAGGTCGCCGCCTTTGCGTGCTCGCGGGTTATGCACATCTTTGTCACTGAGCTCGTTCAGTTGCGGGAGCCAGTGGCGGATAAAGCGACCCTGAGCATCGAAGCGCTGCGACTGGCTAACCGGGTTGAAAATGCGGAAGTACGGCACCGAGTCGGTACCGGTGGAGGCGCTCCACTGCCAGCCGCCGTTGTTGGCCGCCAGATCACCGTCAATCAGGTGCTGCATGAAAAACCGCTCACCCTCGCGCCAATCGATCAGCAGGTTTTTGGTCAGAAACATCGCCACCACCATGCGCAGGCGGTTGTGCATCCAGCCGGTGGCCAACAGCTGCTTCATGGCAGCGTCAATCAGCGGAATACCGGTGCGGCCTTCTTTCCAGGCGGCCAGGTCCTGCGGCGCATCGCGCCAGGGCAAGGCTTCGGTTTCCTGGCGAAAGGCGCGGTGGCGCGATACCCGTGGGTAGCCGGCGAGGATGTGCTTGTAAAACTCGCGCCAGAGGAGTTCGTTGATCCAGGTGATGACGCCGGTATTGCCGCTTTCGAATTCACCCTGGTTGCACATCAGCGCGCGGTGCAGGCATTGGCGCGGCGACAGCACCCCGGCGGCCAGATAGGTGGAGACCTGGCTGGTGCCGGGCTTGGCCGGCAGATCGCGTTGTTGGTGGTAGTCTCCAATGGCCTCGTCGGCGAAGGTTTCCAGGCGCTCGTGAGCGTCGGCTTCGCCGGCCGGCCACAGGGCGCGCAGGCTTTCTTCAGGTGTGGCAAACCCTGGCACTGCTTCGGGTACTGCATCGGCGTTGATGCCCAGCGCCTGCTGCGGGTGCGGCAGTGCAACCAGGGGCGGCAGGGCGGTGTGCAAGCGGCTGTAACAGACTTTGCGGAACTGGCTGAAGACCTGAAAGTAGTTACCGGCTTTGGTCAGTACACTGCCCGGTTGAAACAGCAACTGGTCCAGGTGGCTGCGCCACTGAATGCCTTGCTCGCCGAGGCGGTCGGCCACCGCGTGGTCGCGCTCGGTTTCGTTGATGCCGTATTCCTCGTTCACCTGCACGCAGCGGATTTCATGCTCGTTGCACAGCTCGGCAATTACCTGCGGGGCTTTGTCCCAGGTGTCGGCTTGGCGGATCAGCAGCGGCACGCCCAATTGCCCAAGGGCTTCGCTCAAGTGGCGCAGGTTGCGCAGCCAGAAATCGACTTTGCAGGGCGCATCGTCGTGCTGCTGCCACTGCGCCGGGCTCAGCAAAAACACGGCAACGGTCGGCCCGGCCTGCATGGCGGCGGCCAGGGCGCTGTTGTCCTGCACCCGCAGGTCGGTGCGAAACCACATGAGCTGGCGCATCAGGGTTTGGCCTTGTGTTGGCCAAGCAGGTCGAGTTGCTGCAGGGTTTCCAGCGCCCGCAACGGGTCGTCGGCCAGGTGGAGGCCATTGAGCTGGGTTTGCAGCGCGAGCAAGTCGGCTTGGTGAATACGTACGGTGGGACCGACCAGCAGGCGCGGGCAGCTGCTGTCGGCCAGCAGTTTGGGCAACTGCGCGCCCGCCAACGCCTGGCCCGAATACAGCAGGGTGGCGCGCGGCTTGATGTGCTCGATAGCCAGCGCCAATTCCAGCGGTGGCAACGGCCAATCGAACACTTCCACGGCGCAGTCGGCGCTGCTCAGCAGCCAGGCCGACAACCACAGCGCCGGCTCCATCGGCAGGTCGGAAAGATTGACCAACAACAGCGGCGCGCCGCCCAACTGACGGTTGTTGAGGTAGATACGCGAGCCCAGTTTGCTGCGCAGCCAGGAGTAGAAAAACACCTGCTCCAGCCGTGCACCGAACTGCCCTTGCCAGCGTTGTTCTAGCTCGGCGAGCAGCGGCAGCAACAGCTGTTCACACAGCAGCTTGGGCGGGTACAACTTTTCGACCCGTTTGAAGGCATCGTCCAGGCGCCGTTCGGCTTGTTCGCTGATGGCGCCCAGCATTGCTGCACGGGCATTGCTCCAGCCATCGCTGTCGACTTGGGCATTGGGCAACGCGGCGGTTTTCAGCAGCGCCTTGACCTGGCTGACGGCCACACCGCGATTGAGCCAGGTGAGAATTGCCTGGATGCGGGCGATGTGGTCCTCGGTGTACAAGCGATGCCCTTTGGCCGTGCGCTGCGGCACGATCAGGCCATAACGGCGTTCCCAGGCGCGCAACGTCACCGGGTTGACCCCGGTGATGCGCGAGACCTCGCGAATCGGCAGCAGGTTGTTTGCGAGCGCAGCTTGCAGCTCAGCGTCAGTGCTGTCTTCAGGCTCGTCGGCCTCAGGCGCGTCGGGTTGGACGGAGTGTTTGCTCATGTCAATTCCAGGTTAGAGCGCATTGCGCAGGCTTAGGGTGGCCGGGTGCGGCTGCAGGTACACCTGCTGGGCAATGTAGCGATCGGGGTGCAAGAGAAAGTGGTGCTTGAGCAGGGTCAGCGGCACCACCAGCGGCACATAGCCACGGCGGTACTGTTCGATCAACTCCTGCATTTCGATTTTTTCGTCCTTGCTCAAGGTTTGCTTGAGGTAGCCGCTGATGTGCAGCAGCACATTGCTGTGGGTGCCACGGGTGGCGCACTTGCGCAGCGCCTCCATCAGCGCGCTGAAATAGCGCGGCGCCAGTTCGGCAAGGTTATGTTTGTCGAGGCCGCCGAGCAGTTTGCCCAGGGCTCGGTATTGCTCGGGATGCGTGGCCAGCAGCAGGTATTTATAGCGGGCGTGGAAATGAGTCAGGCGATGGCGGGTGATCCCGCTTTGCAGCAGGGCTTGCCAGTCGGCGTAGGCAAATACGCGGGTGAGGAAGTTTTCCCGTAGCACCGGGTCGTTCAGGCGGCCTTCTTCTTCCACCGGCAAGTCCGGCAGGGCTTCGCAAAAACTCTGCGCATACAAGCCGCGCCCGCCACCGGCAGCCGGCAAACCATTGGCCTGATACACCTTGACCCGATACAACCCGCAGGAGGGCGACTTCTGCATAAAGATGTAGCCGCTGATGCCCTTGAGCTGCTCGGCCATCTGGCTGCCGTACTCGTGCAAGGCGGCGCTGACATCCAGCTCGGGGTGCACGGTGCCCACCGCTCGTGGCGCGGCGATATCGCCGACCAGGCGAATCGGCTCGCGCGGCGTGCCCAGGCCAATGGCCACTTCCGGGCATACGCGCACCAGTTCCACATGCTCAGCCAGGCGTTCGGTACACAGCTCGGAACGCTTGTGCCCGCCGTTGAAGCGCACTTCATCGCCCATTAAACAGGCGCTGATGGCGATTTTCGGCTTGCTGTGAACCATGGCGACCCCTGGTGGTTAGTTGTACAAGATTTATTTCTTGTACAGCTTTAGGGTCAGCATAGAGAGATTGTTGTACAGGTCAAGTTTTCTGTACAACTTTTTGAAGGGATGCAGTTGTAGGAGCCAGCTCGCTGGCGAATCCTGGCCCCATCTGTCGAGAGGGGCATTTCCAGGGTTCGCCAGCAAGCTGGCTCCTACAGAGGAAATGGCTTAACGGCGAGTGAGCAGAACGCCGGATTCCATATGGTGGGTATAGGGGAACTGATCAAACAGTGCGCAACGCTTGATGCGGTGCGTGTCGTTCAGTTGGGCGATATTCGCCGCCAGCGTTTCCGGATTGCAGGA
This sequence comes from Pseudomonas turukhanskensis, assembly GCF_027922365.1. Classification (GTDB taxonomy): domain Bacteria; phylum Pseudomonadota; class Gammaproteobacteria; order Pseudomonadales; family Pseudomonadaceae; genus Aquipseudomonas; species Aquipseudomonas turukhanskensis. The sequence continues at coordinate 259,140 of NZ_BSFN01000005.1, read as the reverse complement.
GATGTAGAGGATGTTGTCGAAGCGCCGAGTCAACTCGCAGGTATCCGGATCCATCCCCGCGCGGGGCGGGTCGACGAACACACTGCCGAATTCATAGGCCTTGAGATCAATGCCCTGCAGGCGGCGGAACGGTCGCACGTCATTCAGTGCTTCGGTCAGCTCTTCGGCAGACAACCGCACCAGCGTGACGTTAGCCACCTGGTTGTCCTCCAGATTGGCCAGCGCGGCATTGACCGAGGTCTTGCTGATTTCGGTCGCCAACACGTTGCGCACGCGGGTGGCCAGCGGCAGCGTGAAGTTGCCGTTGCCGCAGTACAGCTCCAGCAGGTCGTCGCTGCGTTGGCCGAGCGCTTCGTAAGCCCAGTTGAGCATGTGCTGGTTCACCGTGCCGTTGGGCTGGGTGAAGGCGCCTTCTGGCTGGCGGTAGCTGAAGGTGCGGCCGGCGACGTCGAGTTTTTCCACCACATAGTCACGGCCCACCACCAGGCGCTGACCGCGTGAGCGGCCGACGATGCTGACGCCCAGCTCGCTGGCCAGCTGCGCGGCCGCTGCTTGCCATTCGTCATTGAGGGGGCGGTGGTAGCACAGGGTGATCAGGCCATCGCCGGCCAGGGTGGTGAGGAATTCCACCTGGAACAATTTGAAGCCCAGTGCCTTGCTGCCTTGCCACGCAGCTTTCAAACGCGGCATCAATTCATTGATGCGCTGGCTGGCGATGGGAAAGTCTTCCAACAGGATGGGCGTGTGCTTGTCGCCGGCGGCGAACATCGCATAGAAGCGATCCTCGCCTTCACGCCACAGGCGGAACTCGGCGCGCAGGCGATAGAACTCCCGTGGCGATTCGAATACCTGCGGCGCCGGGGCGTCGAAGGGCGCCAGCAGATCGTGCAGGCGTTGCTTCTTTTCGGCCAGTTGGGCGTCGTATTGGCTTGGGTCGAACTGCGGTGCACTCATGCGTTGAACCAACCCAGCTTGATCACGAACAGAATCGAAAGAATCACCAGCGCCGGGCTCAGTTCACGGGCGCGACCGGCCAGCAGCTTGATGGCGGTCCAGGCGATAAAACCAAAGGCGATGCCGTTGGCGATGGAGAAGGTCAGTGGCATGGCCAACGCGGTAATCACCACCGGGGCGGCGACGGTGATGTCGCTCCAGTCGATTTCCGCCAGGCCCGCAGTCATCAGCACGGCCACGAACAGCAGGGCAGGGGCGGTGGCGAAGGCCGGTACGCTGCCGGCCAGCGGCGCGAGGAACAGGGCCAGCAGAAACAGAATGGCGACCACCACGGCCGTCAGCCCGGTGCGGCCACCAGCGCTTACGCCGGCGGCGGATTCGATGTAGCTGGTGGTAGTCGAGGTACCCAGTACCGAACCGACCATCGCCGCGCTGCTGTCGGCAATCAGGGCGCGGCCCATCTTCGGCATATGACCGTCGGCGCGCATCAGGCCGGCTTTTTTCGCCACGGCAATCAGGGTGCCGGAGTTATCGAAGATATCCACAAACAGGAAGGCGAACACCACGGTGACCAGGCCGATATTCAGCGCGCCTTTGATATCCAGTTGCATAAAGGTCGGGGCCAGCGATGGCGGCATCGAGAACACGCCACCGAACTGCGACACGCCCAGGGCAATGCCGGCTGCGGTGGTGACCAGAATGCCGATCAGTACGGCGCCGGTGATCTTGCGGGCTTCCAGGGCAACGATGATAAAAAAGCCGAGGATGGCCAGCAAAGGCTCTGGCTTGCTCAGGTCGCCCATACCCACCAGGGTGGCCGGGTTGGCAACGACGATGCCGGCTTCTTTCAGCGCGATCAGCGCCAGGAACAGGCCGATACCGGCGGCAATGGCCGAGCGCAGTTCCAGCGGAATGCTGTTGATGATCCATTCACGGATGCGAAAGATCGACAGCACAAAGAACATGCACGCCGAGATAAATACCGCGCCGAGCGCCACCTGCCAGGTGTGGCCCATGTGCAGCACAACGGTGTAGGTAAAGAAGGCGTTCAGGCCCATGCCCGGTGCGAGTGCAATCGGGTAGTTGGCGATAAAACCCATGATGGCCGAGCCGATGGCGGCGGCCAGGCACGTGGCGACGAAGATGGCGCCTTTGTCCATGCCGGTTTCGCCGAGGATGCTCGGGTTGACGAACAGGATGTAGGCCATGGTCAGGAAAGTCGTGATCCCGGCAAGGATCTCGGTGCGCACCGTGGTGTTATGTGCGTTGAGTTGGAACAGTCTTTCCAGCATGGGGATGGGCTCCGCGGATGTGATCAGTGGCCGTCTTGTTTATAAACCGAATGCTCAGAAGCAAAGCACAGCCGCCTGGCTGGCGCTGGTTTTGCCCGTTCTCGGTGTATAGGGTGCGGCGAAAAAAGCGGCGCATCATACCAGTTCGCACGGCGGTGCTTGTGCCTTGTATCGGGCGCAGTGCTTAAAGGGGAAAGGTCGGAAAGGGAGAGTGAAGCGGGCCCGCATACGAAAAATGTATGTAGGGAACGGCTGTTTGACGCTAGCCGGACTTCCGACTTTAACGAGACGGTGCGGGTACGCCAAGGGCTTTTCGTCGCACCGAAAAATAAACCCGGCAAACGCAAAAATTACTTTTTCCTGTCACCTTTTTTGGAGTATCTAAAAGACAGACCGCCGAGTTCTGCAGCACACGTTGTGTGCAGTATCCCCCGCTGCGGCCGGGGATATCGGTGGTTCGTGCGGCGGAGCGCTGTTCCGGCATTCCGTCGCTTGGCTCCTACAAGAAGGTGACCGAGTATGGATGACCACGGACGCTCCAGCCCTACTGCTCCAATCCTCTACGCCCTCGATACCAACGTTCTGATCCACGACCCCAACGCCCTGCTGAACTTCCAGGAACACCACGTAGCCATCCCCATGACAGTTCTGGAGGAACTGGACAAGCTTAAAACCGGCAAGCAAGGCGTCGCAGCAGAATGTAGGCAAGCCATCCGCCTGATCGACAAGATTCTAGGCGGTGCCACCCCCGAAGAAGTGGAACATGGTGTCGCCATCCAGCGCGACAAAAGCGGTCCCTGCGGTTACCTCTCCATCCTTATGAGTCGGCGTGCCGAGCCCATTACCTGGCTGCCGGAAGATCTCAACGACAACAAGATCATCAATCAACTGGTCGACTTGCAGTCACGCAAGCCGGGCTTGTCCGTGGTGCTGGTCACCAAAGACATCAACATGCGCCTCAAGGCGCGCGCCTGTGGCATTGAATCCGAGGACTACCACACCGACCAGTTGGTCGACGATATTTCGCTGTTGCCCCGTGGTTATCACACCCTTACCGGCTCGTTCTGGGACCGCGTGAGCAAGGTCGATACCCGTCAGGACCGAGGCCGCGCCTGGCACCGTGTGCAGATGACCGACAACTTGCCGGCCGTGCATATCAACGAATTCATCATCGACGAGCAGGGCTTTGTCGGCTGGGTCAAAGGCATCAAGGCCGATGAACTGCTGATTCTCGACCTGCATCAGGAGCCTTTGCTGCACCAGGAAGCCTGGGGCCTGCGCCCGCGGGACATCTATCAGAGCCTGGCGCTGTTCGCCTTGCTCGATCCGGACATTCACCTGGTCAACCTTTCCGGCGCCGCCGGTTCTGGGAAAACCATCCTGGCGCTGGCTGCTGCTATCGAGCAGACCATGGTCACCAAGCGCTATCGCCGCATCATTGCAACTCGCAGCGTACAGGGGCTGGATCAGGAGATCGGTTTTCTACCGGGCACCGAAGCGGAAAAAATGGAACCGTGGCTGGGCGCCATTACCGACAACCTCGAAGCCCTGCATATGGACGACGAGAACACCCACGGCAGCGTGGACTACATCCTGGGCAAGGTGCCATTGCAGTTCAAATCGCTTAACTACATTCGCGGGCGCAGCTTCCAGCAAAGCCTGATTCTGATCGACGAATGCCAGAACCTGACGCCGCACCAGATGAAAACCATCATCACCCGTGCCGGTACCGGTTCCAAAGTGGTGTGCCTGGGTAACCTGGCGCAGATCGATACGCCGTATCTGTCGGCGCCCAGTTCGGGGCTGACCTACCTGACCGAACGCTTCAAAGACTTCCCCCATGGGGTGCATATCACCCTGCAAGGGGTGCCACGTTCGGTGCTGGCCGAATACGCCGAAGCGAATATGTAGAGGCGTTTTGCAGGATAAAAAAGCCGGGCCATGTGCCCGGTTTTTTTGTAGCGTGATTTCTTGCTGTTGTGTCCGGCTTGGGATTCTGGATCCCCGCCTGCGCGGGGATGACGGGTGTCTTGGCAAAAACCTTCGTCATCCCCGGGTAACGAGATGGCCAACCCTGTTAGGAACCCGTGTAGCTCTCGATTACTTCCTGCGCCGCGCGGAACGCTTCGGCCACGGCCGGCACGCCGGCATACACCGCGCAGTGCAGCAGCGCTTCGCGGATTTCTTCCACGGTGCAGCCGTTGTTCAACGCGCCGCGCACATGGCCTTTGAGCTCTTGCGGGCACTTCAAGGCAGTAAGGGCGGCGAGGGTGATCAAACTGCGGGTTTTCAGCGGCAGCCCTTCACGGCTCCACACCGAACCCCAGGCGTGTTCGTTGATAAAGTCTTGCAGCGGTTGGGTGAAGTCAGTGGCGTTGTTCAGGGCACGGTCGACAAAGGCGTCGCCCATGACCTGACGGCGTACCTGTTCGCCGGGTTTGGATTGCTCGCTCATAAGGGCTCCTGATTCAGTCGAGGCTCTGCACGCGCACCGGCGCCGTGCCGGCCTTCAGCATGTCGAGCTGTTCAGCGGCGGACTTGGAAATATCGATCAGCCGTTTGCGGTTAAACGGCCCACGGTCGTTGATACGCACCACTACGGTTTTGTTGTTGTCCAGGTTGGTCACCTGCACCCGGGTGCCGAAGGGCAAAGTGCGGTGGGCGGCGGTCAGTTGCGCCTGATCGAAGCGCTCGCCGCTGGCGGTTTTCTTGCCTTGGTGCTTGGCACCGTAATAGGAGGCTTCGCCACTTTCATTGTAGTGGCCGCTGTAGCGCTCATGGTCGTTGTCGTCGCTGGGGGTGGTGCGAAAAGAAGGGGTGGTACAGGCGCTCAAGAGCGCTAGAAAGCTTCCTGCCAGTAGAACGCGCCACATACCTGTGTCTCCGAAATTTGTAATACCCTCTCCCCCAGCCCCTCTCCCGCTAGCGGGCAGAGGGGTGCTAATCGGCAACTCGTTCTAGTTCCCTCTGCCCGCTGGCGGGAGAGGGTTAGGGAGAGGGTTTTGCCGTTAACCTTCCAGCTTCTGCTTCAACAGCTCATTCACCTGCTGCGGGTTGGCTTTACCCTTCGAAGCTTTCATCGCCTGCCCCACAAAGAAGCCGAACATCTTGCCGCGCTTGGCTTCATCGGCGGCGCGGTACTGCTCAACCTGCTCGGCGTTGGCTGCCAGCATTTCATCGAGCACTGCCGAAATGGCGCCGCTGTCGGTGACTTGCTTGAGGCCCTTGGCTTCAATGATTTCATCGGCGCTGCCTTCGCCATTGGCCATCGCTTCAAACACCATCTTGGCGATCTTGCCGGAGATGGTGTTGTCGGTGATGCGCTTGAGCATGCCGCCCAGTTGCGCAGCGCTGACCGGCGAGGCGTCGATTTCCACGCCTTGCTTGTTGAGCAGGCTGCCCAGTTCAACCATCACCCAGTTGGCCGCCAGCTTGGCGTCGCCACTGATGCCCACCACCTGTTCGAAGTAGTCGGCTTGCTCGCGGCTGGAAGCCAGCACGCTGGCGTCGTAGGCGCTCAGACCAAACTGCGCCTGGAAGCGCTCGCGTTTTTGCGGCGGCAGTTCCGGCAGGGTGGCGCGGGTGGTGTCCAGAAACGCGTCGTCGATGATCACCGGCAGCAGGTCGGGGTCGGGGAAGTAACGGTAGTCGTTGGCTTCTTCCTTGCTGCGCATGGCGCGGGTTTCGTCTTTGTTCGGATCGTACAGGCGGGTTTGCTGAATGACCTTGCCGCCGTCTTCGATCAGCTCGATCTGGCGCTGCACTTCAGTGTTGATCGCCTTCTCGATAAAGCGGAACGAGTTGACGTTCTTGATCTCGCAGCGGGTGCCGAACTCGGCCTGGCCTTTGGGGCGCACCGACACGTTGCAGTCGCAGCGCAGCGAGCCTTCGGCCATGTTGCCGTCGCAAATGCCCAGGTAACGCACCAGGGCGTGAATGGCTTTTACGTAGGCCACGGCTTCCTTGGCGCTGCGCATGTCCGGTTCGGAGACGATTTCCAGCAGCGGGGTGCCGGCGCGGTTGAGGTCGATGCCGCTCATGCCGCTGAAGTCTTCGTGCAGACTCTTGCCGGCGTCTTCTTCCAAGTGCGCGCGGGTGATGCCAACGCGTTTGACCGTGCCGTCTTCCAGGGTGATATCCAGGTGGCCCTTGCCGACAATGGGCAATTCCATCTGGCTGATCTGGTAGCCCTTGGGCAGGTCCGGGTAGAAGTAGTTTTTGCGGGCGAACACGTTGTGCTGGCCGATTTCGGCGTCAATGGCCAGGCCGAATTTTACGGCCATGCGCACGGCTTCTTCGTTGAGCACCGGCAATACGCCGGGCATGCCCAGGTCGATCAGGCTGGCCTGGGTGTTCGGCGCGGAACCAAAGGTGGTGGCGCTGCCGGAGAAAATCTTCGATTGGGTGGCGAGCTGGGTGTGAATCTCCAGCCCGATAACAACTTCCCATTGCATGGTGTATCTCCTCAGAAGCCTGTCGGTGTGCGCGTGTGCCAGTCAGTGGTGAGCTGGTACTGGTGAGCGACGTTGAGCAGGCGACCTTCCTGGAAGTAAGGCGCGAGCAGTTGTACGCCAACCGGCAAGCCGTCGACGAAACCGGCCGGCATGGAAATGCCCGGCAGGCCCGCGAGGTTGGCGGTGATGGTGTAGACGTCTTCGAGGTAGGCGGCGACGGGGTCGTTGTTTTTCGCGCCGATCTTCCAGGCCGGGTTTGGCGTGGTTGGGCCGAGAATCAGGTCGACGTCCTGGAAGGCGGCCATGAAGTCGTTCTTGATGAGGCGACGAATTTTTTGCGCTTGCAGGTAGTAGGCGTCGTAGTAGCCCGCCGACAGGGCGTAGGCGCCAACCATGATGCGGTTCTGCACTTCCGCGCCGAAGCCTTCGGCACGGGAACGCTTATAAAGGTCGGTGAGGTCTTTGGGGTCTTCGCAGCGGTAGCCGAACCGCACACCGTCAAAACGCGACAGGTTGGACGAGGCTTCTGCCGGAGCGATGACGTAGTAGGCAGGAATGGCGTGCTGCATGTTTGGCAGGCTGATTTCCTTGACCACGGCACCGAGCTTTTCCAGCTCTTTGACACTGGCGTGGATCAGCTCGGCAATGCGCGGGTCGAGGCCAGCGCTGAAGTATTCCTTCGGCAAGCCAATGCGCAGACCTTTGATGGAGTCGCCGAGAGTGGCGGAGTAATCCGGCACCGGCTCGTCGACGCTGGTGGAGTCTTTGGCATCGAAGCCAGCCATGCCTTGCAGCAACAGCGCGCAGTCTTCAGCGGTACGGGCCAGCGGGCCGCCCTGGTCGAGGCTCGAAGCGTAGGCAATCATGCCCCAGCGCGACACACGGCCGTAGGTGGGCTTGAGGCCGGTGAGGTTGGTCAGCGCCGCGGGCTGGCGAATCGAGCCGCCGGTGTCGGTGCCGGTGGCCGCTGGCAGCAGGCGTGCAGCCACAGCAGCAGCCGAACCGCCGGACGAGCCGCCCGGAACGTGTTCCAGGTTCCACGGGTTTTTTACCGCGCCGTAGTGGCTCGACTCGTTGGCCGAACCCATGGCGAACTCGTCCATGTTGGTCTTGCCCAGGCTCACGGCGCCGGCGGCGGCAAGCTTGGCGACCACGGTGGCATCGTAGGGCGCGGTGAAGTTGTCGAGCATCTTCGAGCCGCAGCTGGTGCGAATGCCCTGGGTGCAGAACAGGTCTTTGTGCGCCAGCGGGGCGCCGAGCAGGGCACCGGTTTCGCCAGCGGCGCGGCGCTCGTCAGCGGCCTTGGCCTGCTGCAACGCGCTGTCCTGGGTGACGGTAATAAAGCTGTTGAGCTGCGGGTCCAGCTGGGCGATACGCGCCAGCAGGCTTTGGGTCAGCTCTACAGATGAGAATTTCTTGGCCGCGAGGCCTTGGGCAATCTCGGCCAGGGTCAGTTGATGCATGTCCACGTCCTTAATTACTCAATAACCTTGGGAACCAGATAGAGGCCGTCTTGTACGGCCGGGGCGATGGCTTGGTAGGCGTCGCGCTGATTCTGTTCGGTCACCTGGTCTTGCCGCAGGCGCTGGGTCGCTTCCAGTGGGTGGGCCAACGGCTCGATGCCGGTGGTGTCCACCGCTTGCATCAGATCGATCAGGCCCAGGATGTTATTGAGTGTTTCAGTGGTGCGGGGGATATCGGCTTCGTTCAGACCCAGTCGGGCCAGATGAGCGATTTTCTCCACCTCGGAGCGTTCAAGCGCCATCGGGTGTTCTCCAATTAATAGAACGGCCTGTGAGAGGCGAGTAGAAGTCCGTAGGGAATGTCGTACGGAACGGATAAGATCAGCGCGCGGTCATAAGCCGCTAACTGGGCGCCAATGCCGGGAAAAGGCGCCAATTTAACATATTGGCGCCTTGCCCAAAATCCCCGTCGTTGTTAGAGTTTGCGCCACTTTTTTACCCACGCGTTGCCTAGGGTCCCTATCCCATGTTTAAGAAACTGCGTGGCATGTTTTCCAGTGATCTCTCGATCGACCTGGGCACTGCCAATACCCTGATTTATGTTCGCGAACGCGGCATCGTGCTGAACGAGCCATCCGTGGTCGCCATCCGCACCCACGGCAACCAGAAGAGCGTTGTAGCGGTCGGAACCGAAGCCAAGCGCATGCTGGGCCGTACACCGGGCAACATTGCTGCCATTCGCCCGATGAAAGACGGCGTGATCGCCGATTTCAGTGTCTGCGAAAAAATGCTTCAGTATTTCATCAACAAAGTGCACGAAAACAGCTTTCTGCAGCCCAGCCCTCGCGTGCTGATCTGCGTACCGTGCAAATCCACCCAAGTAGAACGTCGTGCCATTCGTGAATCGGCCCTCGGTGCCGGTGCTCGTGAAGTGTTTCTGATTGAAGAGCCAATGGCCGCTGCCATCGGTGCCGGCCTGCCGGTAGAGGAAGCACGCGGTTCGATGGTGGTGGATATCGGTGGTGGTACCACTGAAATCGCCCTGATTTCCCTGAATGGTGTGGTGTATGCCGAATCCGTTCGCGTGGGCGGCGACCGCTTCGACGAAGCGATCATTACCTACGTACGCCGTAACTACGGCAGCCTGATCGGTGAATCCACCGCTGAACGCATCAAGCAGGAAATCGGCACGGCCTACGCCGGTGGCGAGCTGCGTGAAGTGGACGTGCGTGGCCGTAACCTGGCAGAAGGCGTACCGCGCAGCTTCACCCTGAACTCCAACGAAGTGCTCGAAGCGCTGCAAGAGTCGCTGGCCACCATCGTGCAAGCGGTGAAAAGCGCCCTTGAGCAATCGCCGCCGGAACTGGCTTCCGACATTGCCGAGCGCGGCCTGGTGCTGACCGGTGGGGGCGCGCTGCTGCGTGACCTCGACAAGCTGCTGGCCCAGGAAACCGGTCTGCCGGTGATCGTCGCCGAAGACCCGCTGACCTGCGTAGCACGCGGTGGCGGCAAGGCTCTGGAGATGATGGACCGCCACACCATGGATCTGCTGTCGAGCGAATAATCGCTGTCAGTTGTACCGTGCATGCAGTAGTCGTTGGGCCCACTCCGGTGGGCTCATTGCATTTATAACGGTGCTTAGCCTTACACTCCGTCAACCTGCCAGCGATGCGGACCGTATGAACATTCAATTCAGCGTTGGAGCACTTAGCCATTAAGCCGCTCTTTGCCAAGGGACCCTCGTTGGGGGTACGCCTGCTGGTGCTGGTTGTACTGTCGGCCACGCTGATGGTGGTCGATGCCCGCTTTGAATCCCTCAAGCCCATGCGCAGCCAGCTCGGTCTGGTGCTGACACCGTTCTATTGGCTGGCCGATTTCCCCGTACGCTTGTGGGATGGCGCGACGCAGCAGTTCACCAGCCGTAGCGAATTGCTGGGCGAGAACGAAAAACTCAAAGCCGAAGCCCTGTTGATGCAGCGTCGTCTGCAAAAACTGGCAGCCCTGACCGAGCAGAACGTGCGCCTGCGCGAGTTGCTCAACTCCTCGTCCCTGGTGGATGAAAAGGTATTGGTCGGCGAGCTGATCGGTGTAGACCCCAACCCGTTCACCCATCGAATCCTGATTGATAAGGGTGGCAAGGACGGCGTGTTCCTCGGCCAGCCAGTGCTCGATGCCCGCGGCCTGATGGGCCAGGTGGTCGAAGTGATGCCCTACACCTCGCGGGTACTGCTGCTCACCGATATCACCCACAGCATTCCCGTGCAGGTAAACCGCAATGGCTTGCGCGCCATCGCCAGCGGCACCGGTAACCCGGAACGTCTGGAGTTGCGTCACGTTGCCGATACCGCCGATATCAAAGAGGGCGATCTGCTGGTGAGCTCGGGCCTTGGCCAGCGTTTCCCGGCCGGTTATCCGGTGGCCGTGGTGAAGGAAGTGGTGCATGACTCTGGCCAGCCGTTCGCCATCGTTCGCGCTGTGCCGACCGCCGCGCTGAACCGCAGTCGTTATGTGCTGCTGGTATTCACCGACACCCGCACGCCGGAACAGCGCGCCACCGATTCGGCCGAAGCGCAGGAAAAGGTCGACCGTCAGGCCGAACAGAAGGCGGCTGAAGCTCTGCAAGGCACTACTCCGGCGGCAGCCCCGGCGCCTGCTGCAACACCCGCACCCGCACCCGCTCAGCCGCCTGCTCCGGCCAGCGCGCCCATCACCGCGCCCGCCAAGCCTGCAACCGCGCCGGCCAAACCCATCACCGCCCCGGTAAAACCCGCCACGCAAGGAGAGCGTCGATGATCGGTCTACGCCCGCGTAACGGTTGGGTGATCTGGTTCAGCCTCGCCCTGGCGCTGCTGCTGAGCGTGGCGCCGTTGCCCGACTTCATGGAAGTCGGGCGCCCGCTGTGGCCCGCCTTGATCCTCACCTACTGGGTATTGGCCCTGCCGCACCGCGTGGGCATGACCACCGCCTGGTTGCTCGGCGTGGGCGTGGATGTGCTGTACGGCACACTGTTGGGGCAGAACGCGCTGATTCTCACGCTTATCACCTTCCTGGTGCTCAGCCTGCACCAACGCCTGCGCATGTTCCCCATGTGGCAACAGAGCCTGGTGCTGCTGGTGGTGTTTGGCTTGGCCCAGCTGGTGCAGTTGTGGCTCAATGCGTTGACCGGTAACCGCCCACCCACCTTGGCCTTTGTGCTGCCGGCCCTGGTCAGCGCGTTGCTCTGGCCCTGGGTGTCGGTGGCGTTGCGCGGTGTACAGAAGCGTTTGAACGTCAACTAAGCGCGGCAGGCTTTTTCCTGCTGGCGCACTGCTCGACAGGGAGAGGTCTGCATGGCCACGCTATACCTGGCCTCCGGGTCTCCACGCCGGCGCGAACTGCTGACGCAGATCGGCGTGGCCTTTTCTACCCTTGCTGCCCCCATCGACGAGAGCGTGCTGCCGGGCGAGCCTGCTGAACGTTACGTACAGCGTCTGGCCCAGGCCAAAGCCACCGCTGGCCTGGCGACCTTGCCTCAGCCAACCGATGCCGTCGTGCTGGGCGCCGATACCGCCGTGGTGGTCGATGGCCGGATTCTCGGCAAGCCCACCGACCAGGCTGATGCCCTGGCCATGCTGAACCTGCTTTCGAACCGTGAACACCAGGTGTTGACCGCCGTGGCGCTGGCCAACGGGCACCGCAGCGAGGTGCGTCTGGTCAGCAGCGACGTGCGTTTTCGCGCTATCTCTCCTACCGAAGCACACACCTATTGGGCCAGCGGCGAGCCGCAGGACAAAGCCGGCGGCTACGCTATTCAGGGCCTGGCCGCCGTATTCGTCAGTGGCATGCGCGGCAGCTATTCCGCCGTGGTCGGGTTGCCGCTGTGTGAAACTGCTGCCTTACTCGCCGAATTCGGCATCCCCTGCTGGCAGGCCTTGAGCGAGAGCCGTCATGAGTGAAGAAATCCTGATCAACATCACCCCCATGGAATCGCGCGTGGCGGTGGTGGAAAACGGTGTACTGCAAGAAGTGCACGTCGAGCGCACGCAGCGCCGCGGCATTGTTGGCAACATCTATAAAGGCAAAGTGGTGCGGGTGTTGCCGGGTATGCAGGCGGCGTTCGTCGATATTGGCCTGGAGCGTGCGGCGTTTATTCATGCCTCGGAAATCTCTACCCGCGAAGGCGCGGCGGTAGAAAGCATCAGCGCCCTGGTGCACGAAGGGCAGAGCCTGACCGTGCAAGTGACCAAGGACCCCATCGGCAGCAAAGGTGCTCGCCTGACCACCCAACTGTCGATCCCGTCGCGCTACCTGGTGTATATGCCGCGCACCAGCCACGTCGGCATTTCGTTGCGCATCGAAGATGAAGTCGAGCGTGAGCGCCTGAAAAAAGTGGTGGCCGATTGCATCGCCGCCGAAGGCATCGAGGAAGCCGGCGGTTTTATTCTGCGCACTGCCGCCGATGGTGCAGGCGCCGATGAAATCGTCGCCGATATCCGTTACTTGCGTCGGTTGTGGGGCCAGATCGGCACCCAGATGAAAACCGCGCCGACGCCCTCGGTAATTTACGAAGACCTAAGTCTGGCGCTGCGCACTTTGCGGGATCTGGTCAGCCTGCGTACTGAGAAACTGCGGGTCGACTCGCGGGAAACCTTCCAGAAAGTCACCCAGTTCGTCGAAGAGCTGATGCCGGAAGTGGCTGACCGCATCGAGCATTACCCGGGTGAGCGACCCATTTTCGACTTGTATGGCGTCGAAGACGAAATCCAGAAAGCCCTGGAACGCAAGGTGCCACTGAAATCCGGCGGCTACCTGATCATCGACCCGGCCGAAGCGATGAGCACCATCGATGTGAACACCGGCGCGTTCGTCGGCCATCGCACGCTGGAAGAAACCATCTTCAAGACCAACCTGGAAGCGGCCACTGCCATTGCCCGCCAACTGCGCCTGCGCAACCTGGGCGGCATCATCATCATCGACTTTATCGACATGGAAGATGAGGAGCACCAGCGCCAGGTACTGCGCACCCTGGAAAAACAACTGGAGCGCGACCACGCCAAAACCAACATCATCGGCATCACCGAATTGGGCCTGGTGCAGATGACCCGCAAGCGCACCCGCGAGAGCCTGGAGCAGATCCTTTGCGAGCCGTGCATCAGCTGCCAGGGGCGCGGGAAACTGAAGACCCCGGAAACGATCTGCTACGAAATCTTCCGCGAAATTTTGCGTGAAGCGCGCGCGTACCAACCCGAAGGCTATCGTGTGTTGGCCAACCAGAAAGTGGTCGACCGCCTGCTGGATGAGGAATCGGGTAATGTGGCCGACCTTGAGAGCTTTATTGGCCGCACCATCAAATTTCAGGTCGAGAGCATGTATTCGCAGGAACAATACGACGTGGTCCTACTCTGACTCCTCTCGTGACCTTAACCGCCCACCCCGATAACGGCGGCTCGCCCGACTTGACTCGGCCCCAGAACAAAAGGAAAGCCCGCTGACCATGCAGCGCCTTGCCCGCTCGATTGCCACCCTGACGCGCTGGGGCCTGTACCTGTGCGCCACCGGGCTGATTGTGGCGGCGCTGTATGTCAGCGTTGGCCGGCAACTGGTGCCGTTGGTGGCCGATTACCGCTTGCAAGCCGAAGATCGTCTGCGTGACGCCCTCGGTTTGCCCGTCAGTATCGGCAGTCTGGAGGGCAGTTGGCGCGGCTTTGCCCCGTTGCTGGTGGCGCACGACGTGCAGGTGGGCGAAGGCCCGAGCGCGCTGCGTCTGGACCAGGTTCGGGTGGTGCCGGATCTGTTGGCCAGCATCCAGGGCCAGCAGGTGCGCGTTGGCAGCATCGAAGTCGATGGCCTGCAACTGAGTGCGGTGCAGGACGCCGAGGGGCACTGGGCCATGGAAGGGTTGCCACAGCGCGACAACAACACGCCGCTGGACCCCGAGCAGTTGCTGCGCAGCATGAAACGCGTCAAGCAGTTCTCGCTGTTCAACAGTCAGCTCACCCTGGAGCCCAAAGACAGCGCACCGCTGACCCTTACCTATATCAACCTCGACCTGCTAACCGGCGCCAGTCGCCACCGTCTGGATGGCCGAGTGACGCTGCCCGATGGCCAGCCGCTGAGTGTCAGCGTGGCGGTGCGAGTAAAACCCAAAGCCTGGCGCGAGGCGCAAGCCGACATCTACCTGAGCCTGCCGCAAAGTGACTGGGCCCGTTGGCTGCCCGCCGGCCTGACCCGCGACTGGCACGTGAAAGAGTTGCAAGCCGGCGGCGAGTTCTGGCTGGCCTGGGCCGACGGCGCCGTGCAGCGCGCGGTGGCCCGTGTGCATGCGCCCGCGCTGAGCGCCGCCTATGCCGAGCGCACGCCGGTGAAACTTGATGACTTGGCGGTGATGGCTTATCTCAACCGCACGGAACAGGGCTACACCCTGCTGCTCAACTCCCTGGCCGCGACCCTTGGCGATACGCGCTGGGGCGAAGTGCAGGTCGGCATGACCTACCAGCAAGCCAGCGCCGAGCGCCCGCAAAGCTGGCAAGTTACTGCCGACCGCCTCGACCTGACCCCGCTGACGCCAACCATCGAAGCCCTGGCGCCGCTGCCGGAAAAAGCCGCCGACGTGCTCCGCGGATTGAAGCCCCAGGGCACCCTGCACAACGTGCAAGTAACCATTACCCCGCAGGCTGGCAACCCTGATCAGCGCCTGCAATTTGCCGCCAACCTGCAGCAGATCAGTTTCAGCGCCTACGGCGGCGCGCCGGCCGCCGAGAACGTCACGGGCAGCATCACGGGCGACCTGGGCCATGGCGAGCTGCGCATGGATACGGACAACTTCGCCCTGCACCTGGACCATCTGTTCCCTAAACCCTGGCGTTACCAGAAAGCCAACGCGCGCCTGACCTGGACCCTGAATGCCGACGCCTTCACCCTGATTGCGCCCTACATGAAGCTGGTGGGCGACGAGGGCAAGCTGGCCGGTGACTTCCTGATTCGCCTGACGCTGGCGCCGGACACCGAAGACTACATGGACCTGCGCGTCGGCTTGCAGGAGGGCGATGCCCGCTATGTGGAGAAGTACCTTCCGACCCTGGTGCCGAGCTTTAGCCAGGACCTGGCCAAATGGCTGACCACGGCGATTCACAGCGGCGCCATCGACGAAGGCTACTTCCAGTACCAAGGCTCGCTGAACAAGGGTGCCGAAGATGCGGCCCACAGCATCAGCCTGTTCTTCAAAGTGCATGACACCGAGCTGGCGTTCCAGCCGGGCTGGCCGGTGCTGAAAAACGTCAGTGGTGATGTCTTGATCGAAGACACTGGCGTGCGTGTGCGCGCGCCCAGTGGGCAACTGCTCAACAGCACGGTCAGCGATGTGAATGTGGATGTTCCCCATGTCGCCAAAGGCCAGCCATCGCGCTTGCTGATCACCGGTAACGTTGACAGCAGCATGGCCGATGCCCTGAAAATTCTGCAGGAGGCACCGATTGGCACGGCGTCGGTGTTCAACGGTTGGGGCGGCGAAGGCAACCTGAAAGGCAAACTCAATCTGGATATTCCTCTCGGAGCGGGCCCGGCCACGCGGGCCATCGTCGATTTTACCGCCGATGGCGCCACCCTCAGCATGCCTACCCCGAAGCTGGAGTTGAGCCAGGTGAAAGGTGCGTTCCGCTACGACACGGCGACGGGCCTCAGTGCGCCGGATATCCGCGCGCAGGTATTTGGCCGGCCAATCCGCGGCAAGGCGGTGGCCAGCAAGACCGTCGGCAAGCCAACGAGCCGCATCGAAACCAGCGGCCAGGTGCCGTTGAAAACCCTGACCCAGTGGCTGGGCGTAACACGACCGATTCCGGCCTCAGGCGATCTGCCGTTCCAGCTGGCGGTAACCCTGGATGGCGACAACAGCCAGCTGCAGGTCGACTCCACGCTCAAGGGCCTGGCCATTGACCTGCCCGCGCCGCTGGGCAAAGTTGCCAGCGATGAGCGCCCGAGCCAATGGCGCATGAGCCTGCAAGGTGCCGAGCGCAGTTATTCCTTCAACTACGCCAACCTGGCCAGCCTGGCCGCCAGTGCGCCGGCCAGCGGTTTTAATGATGGCCGCGCCGAGTTGCGCTTGGGCAGCGGCATCGCCCGGGTGCCGGAGGCCAAGGGGTTGCAGGTGAACGGTGATGTCAGTGAACTGGATGCCACAGCCTGGCAGGACGTGGCCAAGCGTTATGCCGGCGACCAGGCCGCCAGTGCCAAGCAGTTCTTCAACAGCGCCAACCTGCATATCAACACCTTCCACGGCCTGGGCGCCGACATCGATAACCTCGATGTGAAGATGACCCGCATCGACAGCGGTTGGGCCATCAACCTGGGCAGTGCCAAGGTCAGCGGCAATGTTGGCCTGCCGGATGCCGATGGTGCGCCCATCAATGTTCAGCTCAAGCACCTGCGTTTCCCGCCCGCCAAGCCGCCGCAGCCGGCCGATGCCAACGCCCAGGAAGTGGAAGAGCCGGACAGCCTGGCTGATGTCGACCCCCGGCAGATTCCCGCGCTTAACCTGAATATCGCCCGCGTGTACCAGGGCGATGCACTGCTCGGTGCCTGGTCGCTCAAGGCGCGGCCTAACGCCAAAGGTGTGGTGTTCAGCGGCGTGAACATGGGCCTCAAGGGCTTGCAGCTGGAGGGTAGCGTCGGTTGGGAAGGTGCGCCGGGCGCCACCAGCAGCTGGTTCAAAGGCCGTATCGGTGGCAAGAATCTTGCCGACGTATTGCTGGCCTGGAACTTCGCGCCGACGGCCACCAGCGAAGATTTCCATATGGATATCGACGGCCAGTGGCCGGGTTCGCCGGCCTGGATCAGCCTCAAACGCTTTAGCGGCACACTGGACCCGACCTTGCGCAAAGGTCAGTTCGTCGAAGCCCAGGGCTCCACTGCCGCGCTGCGGGTGTTTGGCCTGCTCAACTTCAACTCCATCGGTCGCCGCCTGCGCCTGGATTTCTCCGACCTGTTGGACAAGGGCCTGAGCTACGACCGCGTGAAAGGCTTGCTGGTGGCCACCAACGGCGTGTACGTGACCAAAGAGCCGATCACCCTGGCCGGGCCGTCGAGCAACCTGGAAATGAACGGCACCCTGGATATGGCCAGCAATCAGGTGGATGCCAAGCTGCTAGTGACCCTGCCGCTGACCAACAACCTGCCGCTGGCGGCGCTGATTGTCGGCGCGCCGGCCATTGGCGGCGCATTGTTCGTGGCGGATAAATTGCTGGGCAAACAAGTGGCACGCTTTGCCAGCGTGCAATACAGCGTCAAAGGCTCCTGGCAGGACCCGAAGATCACTTTCGACAAACCCTTTGAAAAACCTCGCTAACCTTAAGGGGTAAGCTCGTTCCCGGAGCGTGTATGGCCCTCGCGGTAATTCAAATGGTCAGCCAGGACGATGTGCTGGCCAATCTCGCCCAGGCGCGGCTGCTGTTGCAGCAGGCCGCCGAGCAGGGCGCACAACTGGCGGTACTGCCAGAAAACTTCGCCGCCATGGGCCGTAGCGACCTCGCTGCCATCGGCCGTGCCGAGGCCGAGGGCAGCGGGCCGATCCTGCCGTGGTTGAAACAGACCGCACGCGACCTCAAATTATGGATAGTGGCGGGCACCTTGCCGCTGCCGCCAGCCGGGCAACCTGACGCCAAATCCCACGCCTGCTCGCTGTTGGTCGATGAACACGGCGAGGTGGTGGCGCGTTATGACAAGCTGCACCTGTTCGATGTGGACGTGGCGGACAGCCGCGGTCGCTACCGTGAGTCGGACGATTACGCGTTTGGCGCCAATGTCGTGGTGGCCGATACGCCGGTGGGGCGTGTGGGTTTGACCGTGTGTTACGACCTGCGCTTTCCCGAGCTGTACAGCGCGTTGCGCGAGGCCGGGGCTGAATTGATTACCGCGCCGGCGGCCTTTACCGCCGTTACCGGTGCGGCGCACTGGCAGGTACTGCTCAGGGCGCGGGCGATTGAAACGCAGTGCTATATCCTCGCCGCTGCACAAAGCGGCCTGCACCCGAAGGGGCGCGAAACATTCGGCCATGCGGCAATCATCGACCCCTGGGGGCGGGTGCTTGCCGAGCAGGCTCAAGGCGCGGCTGCGCTGCTGGCCAACCGGGATGCGGTTGAGCAGGCGGCCATCCGTCAACGTATGCCGGTGTATACACACCGCCGTTTTGCTGTGTCGTCGCTGAAGGCGTCGACCTGAAGGCACCGTTTTAAAGGCCACAGCGCCTATTGGAGTGACTATGAGCGACATGTTGCTGTCCGTCAGCGAGCACCTGTTGGGGCCCGGCGGTTTGAGCATTGACCACTTGCCGGGCGTGCTCGGCGAGTTGGCAGGGCCGGGTATCGATGCGGCCGATCTGTATTTCCATGGTCAGGTCTCCGAGACCTGGGTGCTGGAAGACGGCATCGTCAAGGAAGGCAGTTTCAACCTCGACCAGGGGGTTGGTGTGCGCGCCCAGTCCGGCGAGAAAACCGGTTTTGCCTACAGCAACGCCATTACGCCAGACGCTTTGAGCCAGGCCGCCCGTGCTGCCCGCTCGATTGCCCGTGCCGGCCAGCAAGGCCGCGTGCAAGCCTTTGTCAGCCCCGAAGTGGCGCGCCTGTATGCGCCGGAAAACCCGCTGGAAGTGCTGACCCGTGCCGAGAAGGTCGAGCTGCTCAAGCGTGTGGACGTTGCCACCCGCGCGCTGGACCCACGCATTCAGCAAGTCACCGTGAGCCTCGCCGGCGTGTGGGAGCGCATTCTGGTGGCCGCTGCCGATGGCAGCCTGGGCGCGGATATCCGCCCGTTGGTGCGGT
Source organism: Pseudomonas turukhanskensis (assembly GCF_027922365.1). Taxonomy (GTDB): domain Bacteria; phylum Pseudomonadota; class Gammaproteobacteria; order Pseudomonadales; family Pseudomonadaceae; genus Aquipseudomonas; species Aquipseudomonas turukhanskensis. The sequence continues at coordinate 240,187 of NZ_BSFN01000005.1, read as the reverse complement.
TTAACGTCAGCGTGATCGTCGAGCAGAACGGTCGTCGCGAGCGCGGCGGGCAGGGCGGTGGCGGGCGTTCCGATTACCTCTATTTTCTGACCGAAGACCGCGCCATGGGCTATGCCCGTGAAGCGCTGCGCCAGGCCTTGGTTAACCTCGAAGCCATTCCCGCGCCGGCTGGTTCCATGCCGGTGGTGATGGGTGCCGGTTGGTCGGGCGTGTTGCTGCACGAAGCGGTGGGCCACGGCCTGGAAGGCGACTTCAACCGCAAAGGCAGCTCGGCATATAGCGGTCGCGTGGGCGAAAAAGTGGCGTCGAGCCTGTGCACCATCGTCGACGACGGCACCCTGTTCGGCCGCCGTGGCTCGCTGAGCATGGACGACGAAGGCACGCCCACCCAGTGCACCACCCTGATCGAAAACGGCGTGCTCAAGGGCTATATGCAAGACAAGCTCAACGCTCGCCTGATGGGCGTGGCCGCTACCGGTAACGGCCGCCGCGAAAGCTACGCGCACCTGCCGATGCCGCGCATGACCAACACCTACATGCTGGCTGGCGAAAGCGACCCGGAGGAAATCATCCGCTCGGTGAAAAAGGGCATCTACTGCGCCAACCTCGGCGGCGGCCAGGTGGACATCACCAGCGGCAAGTTCGTGTTCTCCACCAGCGAGGCCTACCTGATCGAAGACGGCAAGATCACCGCTCCGGTCAAAGGCGCGACGCTGATTGGCAATGGGCCGGAGGCGATGAGCAAGGTCTCGATGGTCGGCAACGACCTGGCGCTCGATAGCGGCGTGGGCACCTGCGGCAAGGATGGGCAATCGGTGCCAGTCGGTGTGGGGCAGCCGACGTTGAAGATTGATTTGATTACGGTGGGTGGGACCGGGGCTTAGGGCCTAACCACGTACCTTGTAGGAGAGGCTTTAGCCTCGAGCTTTTAAAAAATCGAGGCTGAAGCCTCTCCTACAGTGAGCACCCAAGCGGCGAGTTACCGCAACCCGCGCTTGGTTTCATCCAGTTCGCGGATGTATTTGAAGATTTTGCGCGTGGCGGCCGGGGCTTTGTTTTGGGCTGCTTCGTGCTGGGCCTGGCGGATCAGCTGACGCAAATGAGTGCGGTCGGCGTCCGGGTACTCGGCGACGAAGGCTTCCAGCACGTCGTCGGTGCCGGTGGTCAAACGATCACGCCAGCGTTCGAGGTTGTGGAAGCGTTCGTTGTACTGCCGGGTCGAGGCGTCGAGTTGATCCAGCAGCACCAGAATTTCATCGATGTTCTGATCACGCATCAGCTTGCCGATGAACTGGATATGCCGTTTACGGGCGATATGCGCCGTATGTTTCGGCGCTTCGGCCAGGGCGCGACGCATGGCGTCGGTCAGCGGCAGTTTGTCGATCAGGGCAGGTTTGAGCGTGGTCAGGCGCTCGCCAAGGTCAACCAGCGCGTGTAGCTCGCGCTTGACCTGAGTTTTGCTCTTCTCTTCGGAGAAGTCGTCGGAATAGTCAGACATGGGGCAGATCCAGTTGGAAACGCCGCCATGATAACGAGTCAAAGGCCGCTTGTCCGGCCTGGCCAGGTGACTGGTCTTTGAACTGGAGTTGTAGGTTATGAGTGCAGCAGACGTAGTTGGGCCTCAGGCCCTGCCGCAATTGCAGGAGCAGGTGGCGCGAATCATCGCCGAAGCCAAGGCTCAGGGCGCCAGCGCGTGTGAAGTGGCGGTGTCGGTGGAGCAGGGGTTGTCGACCTCGGTGCGCCAGGGCGAAGTAGAAACCGTCGAGTTCAACCGCGACCAGGGCTTTGGCATCACCCTTTACCTGGGCCAGCGCAAAGGCTCGGCCAGCACCTCGGCCAGCGGCGAAGCGGCGATCCGCGAAACCGTGGCGGCGGCCCTGGGCATCGCCAAGCATGCTTCCGAAGACGACTGCTCAGGCCTGGCCGACGCCGAGCTGATGGCCCGTGACCTGCCGGACCTGGACCTCTACCACGCCTGGGATATCACCCCGGAGCAAGCCATCGAGCGGGCGCTGGAGTGCGAAGCGGCGGCCTTTGCCACCGACTCGCGCATCAAGAATGCCGACGGCACCAGCCTCAATACTCACCAGGGCTGCCGCGTGTATGGCAACAGCCACGGGTTTGTCGGCGGCTACGCCAGCACCCGGCAGAGCCTGAGCTGCGTGATGATCGCCGAGGCCGACGGCCTGATGCAGCGCGATTACTGGTATGACGTGAGCCGCCGTGGCGAAGACCTGGCAAGTGCCGCCAGTATTGGCCGTCGCGCCGCTGAGCGTGCCGTAAGCCGCTTGGGCGCGCGCCCGGTGCCAACCTGCGAAGTGCCGGTGCTGTTTGCCGCCGAGCTGGCGGGCGGCTTGTTCGGGCATTTTCTCTCGGCGGTGTCGGGCGGCAGTCTGTACCGCAAATCGTCATTCCTGGAAGGCAGTCTGGGCCAGGTGCTGTTCCCCGAGTGGCTTAGCCTGGAAGAGCGCCCGCGTATTCGCGGGGCGCTGGGCAGCGCTTCTTTCGACGGTGATGGTCTGGCCACCTACAGCAAGTTTTTCGTCGAAAAAGGCCAGGTGCAGTCCTACGTACTGGGTACTTATTCCGGGCGCAAGCTCGGTATGCCAAGCACCGCCAACTCCGGTGGCGTGCATAACCTGTTTGTGAGCCACGGCGATGACGATCAGAAGGCGCTGCTCAAGCGTATGGGCCGTGGGCTGCTGGTAACCGAGCTGATGGGCCAGGGCCTGAATATGGTCACCGGCGATTACTCCCGCGGCGCGGGCGGTTACTGGGTGGAAAACGGCGAGATTCAGTTCCCGGTGCAAGAGGTGACCATCGCCGGCAATTTGCGAGACATGTTCAAGCAGATTGTGGCGGTAGGGAATGACCTGGAGCTGCGTGGCAACACCCGCACCGGCTCGGTGTTGATCGAGAAAATGACCGTGGCTGGTAGCTGATTTCCCCTAAGCGCAAAACGTAAAAAGTTCGAGGCTGAAGCCTCTCCTACACGGACCGCGTTCTGTAGGAGAGGCTTCAGCCTCGATGCTTTTAAGCGCTTTTTCACTGAAAATCCCCGCAATTTTCCGCCTGGATAACGATCTTTAAATCGACTGTTGATTATTCTTCGCAAATAAGAATAAATGTCATCAAGTCTTTTAGAGGTTGAGCCATGGCGCTGCGATCCCCGTTTGGTCCGTGTCTGGACTGCTGGAATTGGCAAGGTTTGCGCATTCGCTGCGCACTGTTGCCTAACGAACCGCGCCTGCTCGACGTGCATTGGGCGCAGGGCTGCGAGCTGGTGGAACACGGCCAGCTATGCCCGTGGAAGATGTCCGTCACTACCCTGAATCTGCTCCTCGATACCGCGTGCGACCCGGTGCTGCCCTGGCATTGGCGCAGCCTGTGCCTCGACCACGTCTACCGCTCGCTTTACGCCATCCAGCACCTGGCTCAGGACAGGGCGCAGCACAGTACGCTCAATCGCCTGCGCAATCGCCTGGCCACACTGCAGATGACGCCCTCCATCGCTTTTTCTGAACTGGCACAAGGAAATCCCTATGAGTAATTTGCGCACCGAACGCGACAGCATGGGTGAGCTGGCGGTCCCTGCCGAGGCGCTGTACGGCGCGCAAACCCAGCGCGCTGTGAATAACTTTCCGATCTCGGCGCTGCGCATGCCGACTCCGTTTATCCGTTCGCTGATTCTGGCCAAGGCCGCTGCAGCGCGGGCCAACGTCGAACTCACGCAGATCACCCCGGAACAGGGCGAGGCGATTGGCGCGGCGTGCAGCCAATTGCTGGCGGGCGATTTTATGGCGCACTTTCCGGTGGATGTGTTCCAGACCGGCTCCGGCACCAGCTCCAACATGAATGCCAACGAAGTGATCGCCACCCTGGCCAGCCGCATTCTCGGCGAGCCGGTGAGCCCGAACGATCACGTCAATTGCAGCCAGAGCAGCAACGACATCATTCCCACCACCATCCACGTGAGCGCCGCCATCGAACTGCAGGAGCGTCTGCTGCCGGCGCTGGGGCATCTGCTCAGCGCGCTGTGCGAAAAGTCGTTGCAGGTACACCCCTATGTAAAGACCGGTCGTACGCACTTGATGGATGCCATGCCGGTGCGCATGAGCCAGGTGCTGGACGGCTGGGCGCAGCAGATCCAGAGCAATATCCAGCACCTGCGTATGTTGCTGCCCAGCCTGCAAGCGCTGGCCCAGGGCGGTACCGCAGTGGGCACCGGCATCAACGCCCATCCGCGGTTTGCCGAAACCTTCTGTGTGGAGCTGAAGGAGCTGACCGGCCTGCACTTCACGCCTGGGGATAACTTTTTCGCCCTGATCGGCTCGCAAGACACCGCCGTCGCCGTCTCTGGCCAGTTGAAAACCACCGCCGTATCGCTGATGAAAATCGCCAACGACCTGCGCTGGATGAACTCCGGCCCACTGGCAGGTTTGGCGGAAATCGAGCTGGAAGCCTTGCAGCCGGGTTCCTCGATCATGCCCGGCAAGGTCAACCCGGTAATTCCGGAAGCAGTGGCCATGGTGGCGACCCAGGTGATCGGCAATGACGCCGCCATCACCGTCGCCGGCCAGTCGGGCAACTTCGAGCTGAATGTAATGCTGCCGGTAATCGCGCAGAACCTGCTGTACAGCATCGAGTTGCTGAGCAATGTCACGCGCCTGTTGGCCGACCGCGCCATCACCACCTTCAAGGTCAACCAGCCCAAGCTTAATGAGGCGCTGGCCCGCAACCCGATTCTGGTCACGGCATTGAACCCGATCATTGGCTATCTCAAGGCGGCCGAGATTGCCAAGCAGGCCTACAAGGAAGGCCGCGCAATTATCGACGTGGCGCTGGAACACACCGACCTCAGTCGCGACCAGCTGGAGCAGTTGCTCAACCCGGAAAAACTTACGGCGGGCGGCTTGTAACCCTCTCGATCTGACCCTGTGCAGGAGCGGTCCATGAAGCATTGGCAAGGCATGATGAAGATTGGCAATCAGCTGTTTGGCGCTGGCGATTTTTATTCGGCGCGTGAGCAATATCTGCAGGCGCTGGCCTTGGCGCAGGTGTTGTTCGACCGTTGGGCCAATACCGATGAAGCGGTGGCCGCCCTGGTGATTTCTCACCACAACCTGGCGGATCTGCACCTGCGCATCGGCCAGCCGGAGGAGGCGGCCGAGTACCTCTGCGCCGCGCATGAGTACCTGTTGGAGGCCGCGGAGAATCCCCGTCTGTCCAACATCCTGCGCGACACGGCGTTGCGTCATAGCCAACGCACCTACACCGAACTGCTGGGTTTTATCAGCGAGCACGGTCAGTACCCGAGCACCGAGTACCTCTTGGCCTGCTCGCGCATTACCCACAAGCCACAGCTGGTGATCAAGTCCGGTCAGCGCGCGCCTAGTCATGGTGTCTACGGCCCCCGTGTTTATGGAGAGCATTGAAATGACCTACAGCCTGCCCCCGCTGCCTTATGCCTATGGCGCACTGGAGCCGCACATCGACACGCAGACCATGGAGATTCACCACAGCAAGCACCACCAGACCTATATCAACAACCTCAACGCGGCGCTGGAAGGCAATCCGCTGGGGCAGTTGCCGGTGGAGGAGTTGCTGACCCGTCTTGACGAAGTGCCGGAAAACCTGCGCGCCGCGGTAATCAACAACGGTGGCGGCCACGCCAACCATTCGCTTTTCTGGCAGGTGATGGCCGAGAACGCCGGCGGCCTGCCGCAGGAGGAGTTAGCGCAAGCGATTGATCAGCAACTGGGCGGCTTCGAAAAATTCAAAGAGGCCTTTACCAAGGCGGCGCTGACCCGTTTCGGCAGCGGCTGGGCCTGGCTAAGTGTCACTGCCCAGAAAAAGCTGGTGGTGGAAAGCAGCGGCAACCAGGACAGCCCGCTGATGAATGGCAATACGCCAATTCTTGGCCTGGATGTGTGGGAGCACGCCTATTACCTGCGCTACCAAAACCGTCGCCCCGAATACATCGGCGCGTTTTTCAACGTGATCAACTGGCCGGAAGTGTTGCGCCGTTATCGCCAGGCCCTGAGTTGAAAACGCTGCCGCTGGCGATTTGCTGACAAGGTTTATTCATGCCCGTTTCTTTGCATTCGCTGTCCACCTTTGGCGGTAAATCGCTGCGTCGCTCGCTGGGCGTTGCCATCGTGCTGGCGGGCGGCGTGCTGCTGTTTCGTCAGGCCGAGGCACTGCTGCTTGCCCACCCGCACCTATGGCGCGCGTTGCAGGGCGGCATGCTCTGTTCGTTAGGCACGGCGCTCGGCGCGCTGCCGGTGTTGCTGCTGCGCCGGGTGGCTGCATCGGTGGCGGACGGCATCATGGGCGCCGGCGTCGGCGTGATGCTCGCCGCCACGTCGTTTTCCCTGATTCTGCCGGGGTTGGATGCGGCGCGGGCGTTGGGTTATGGCGAGCTGGCGGCCACGGCATTGGTGAGTGGTGCGGTGTTTGTCGGGGCCATTGCGCTGTTTGCGGCCGGGCAGCTGTTGCCGCAAACGCCGATGGTGCATGAGTTGCCGGCGGAAAAGACACTGCCGGTGATTACGCCCAAGGTGGTGCTGTTTGTGGTGGCGATTGTGCTGCACAACATTCCCGAGGGCATGGCGGTCGGCTTGTCGTTTGGCGCCGGCACCCATGCGGCGGATGCCCTGACCATGGGCATCGCACTGCAGAACGTGCCGGAGGGGCTGATCATCGCCCTGGTGTTGGTGGCCGCCGGTATGTCGCGGGTAAAAGCCACGGTCATTGGCGTGGCATCCGGCCTGGTCGAGCCGCTGTTCGCCGTGATCTGCGCCTGGCTGGTGGGGCTTTCGGAGATTTTGCTGCCGTGGGGCCTGTCACTGGCCGCCGGGGCGATGCTGTTCGTGATCACTCACGAAATCATTCCCGAGTTGCACCGCAAAGGTAACGGCACCTACGCCAGCCTGGGGCTGGCGAGCGGCTTTTGCTTGATGATGTTGCTGGGCGCTGCGCTTGCAGGCTAGGCGGGGGAGGGCGTTACTCGCCTTCGTCGAAGCGGTTGTTGATCAATTCCACCAGCGCGGCCAGGGCTTCATCGCCCTGTTCACCCTCTGTGCTCAAGTGAATGCTGGTGCCTTTGCCCGCAGCCAGCATCATGACGGCCATGATGCTCTTGCCGTCTACACCACTTTCCGGGCTGCGACCGATACGGATCTGGCATGGAAAACGACCGGCTACGCCGACGAATTTGGCGGCTGCGCGGGCGTGAAGGCCGAGCTTGTTGATGATGGTGATTTCACAGGCAGGCATTGCTGCTTAAGTCCTTCTATTGGGTCTCGCGACTCTATAGGTCGCGATGACGAACCTGGATGTTTTTCAGGGTTTTCTTCAATTCTTTACCCAGCCGGTCGGCCAGGTATACCGAGCGATGATGACCGCCCGTGCAGCCAATAGCGACTGTGACATACGAGCGGTTGCTGGCGGCGATGCGCGGCAGCCATTTGTGCAGGTAGGCGTAAATATCGTCGTACATTTCCTGGACGTCGGGCTGTTCCTGCAGATACTCGGCCACCACCGAATCGAGCCCGGAATGTTCGCGCAGTTCGGGCTTCCAGTACGGGTTGGGCAGGCAGCGCACGTCGAACACCAGGTCGGCGTCCACCGGCATGCCGCGCTTGAAGCCGAACGACTCCACCAGAAATGCGGTGCCCGGTTCGGGCTTGTTCAGCAGGCGCAGTTTCAAGGTGTCGCGCAACTGATAGAGGTTCAAGTGCGTGGTGTTGATCTTGAGGTCGGCCAGATCAATGATCGGGCTTAGTAATGCACTTTCGTCATGGATGGCTTCGGCCAGCGAACGCTCGTCGGTGGTCAGCGGATGGCGGCGACGGGTTTCGGAAAAGCGCTTGAGCAGGGTGTCGTCGTCGGCATCCAGATACAGCACATCGCACTGGATATGCCGGGCGCGCACTTCGGCGAGAATTTCGGGAAAACGTTTGAGCTGGCTGGGCAAGTTGCGCGCATCGATGGAAACAGCCACCAAGGGCTGCAGCAGTTCGGTATGCAGCAGGGAGCGTTCGGCAAGCTCGGGCAGGAGCCCGGCCGGCAGGTTATCGATGCAGTAGAAGCCGTTGTCTTCGAGCACGTCCAGCGCTGTGCTCTTGCCTGAACCGGACCGGCCACTGACGATGATCAAACGCATGCACAGTCACCCGTTCGCCTAGCGGCCGTTTTGTACGTCTACGACAACCTGATAAAGACGTTCGCTGGTGGGGGCGTGGCGCAGTTGGTCGCGGACATCGCTGCGGTCGAGCATGCTGGCGATCTGGCGCAACAGCTCGAGGTGCTCGTCGGTAGCCGCTTCGGGTACCAGCAGTACAAACAGCAGGTCTACCGGAGCGCCGTCGATGGCGTCGAAGTCAACCGCAGACTCCAGGCGCAACAAGGCGCTGATGGGCGCCGTGCAGCCGGGCAAGCGGCAATGGGGAATGGCAATGCCATTGCCAAAGCCGGTGGAGCCGAGTTTTTCCCGGGCCACCAGGCTTTCGAAAATGTCTTGTCCATCCAGGTCGGGCAATTCGCGGGCGACCAGATTGGCGATTTGTTCGAGTACACGCTTTTTGCTGCCGCCCGGCACGCCCACTAGGGAGCGGCCGGGGGTCAGGATATTTTCAAGTCGAATCATGGGTTGGGGTGGTGTCAGCGGGCTGTGGCGCCTTGCAGGCGACCCAGCTGCTTTTCCTTATGTTTGATAAGTTGGCGATCGAGTTTGTCGGTGAGTAGATCGATGGCAGCGTACATGTCGTCATGTTCGGCGTTGGCGACAACTTCGCCTCCGGCGATGTGCAAAGTCGCTTCGATTTTCTGCTTGAGCTTCTCGACCTCCATGGTCACTTGCACGTTGGTGATCTTGTCGAAGTGGCGTTCCAATCGACTGAGTTTCTCGTCGATGTAGTCGCGTAGGGCGTCGGTCACATCCAGCTGATGTCCACTGATGTTGACTTGCATACCGCTTTCTCCTTATTGCCGTGTGTAAGAGACAAGCTAACGGGCTTGTCGCCGGAACACTTTGGCCTTGGATCAGTGTAGCCGTCTGCCAGAACCGGTCCGAAGCGCGCCGCGATGTGGCGCAAGAACGAACCGTCAATGGTGTATTACATCAGTCGCTTACGTTCACTGGAGGGCGCTATCCCGAGGGATTCGCGGTACTTGGCGACTGTGCGACGGGCTACCTGAATGCCCTGTGCCTCCAGTAAACCAGCGATCTTGCTGTCACTCAACGGCTTTTTCGCATTTTCCGCGGCAACCAGTTTTTTGATGATCGCGCGTATCGCCGTGGACGAGCATTCGCCGCCTTCGGAGGTGCTGACGTGGCTGGAGAAGAAGTACTTCAACTCGTAGATGCCACGTGGGGTATGCATGAATTTCTGCGTAGTGACGCGCGAGATGGTCGACTCGTGCATGCCCACCGCTTCAGCGATGTCGTGCAGCACAAGTGGCTTCATCGCTTCGTCGCCGTAATCGAGGAAACCGCGTTGATGCTCGACGATCTGGCTGGCCACTTTCATCAGCGTTTCGTTGCGGCTCTGCAGGCTTTTGATAAACCAGCGCGCCTCTTGCAGTTGATTGCGCATAAAAGTGTTGTCGGCGCTGGAGTCGGCGCGGCGCACGAAGCCGGCATATTGCGGATTGACTCGCAGGCGTGGCATCGCTTCCTGGTTCAGTTCCACCAGCCAACGGTCGTTGTGCTTGCGTACGATCACGTCCGGAACCACGTATTCCGGTTCGCTCGCTTCGATCTGCGAGCCCGGGCGCGGGTTAAGGCTTTGAATCAGTTCGATGACCTGGCGTAGCTCGTCTTCCTTGAGCTTCATGCGGCGCATCAGTTGGCTGTAATCGCGGTTACCGAGCAGGTCGAGGTAGTCGCCAGCAAGGCGCTGGGCTTCGCTCAGCCACCGGGTTTTGGCGGGCAACTGACGCAGTTGCAGCAGCAGGCACTCGCGCAGATCGCGCGCGCCGATGCCGGCGGGCTCGAACTGCTGGATGCGGTGCAGCACGGCTTCCACTTCGTCGAGCTCGATGTCGAGTTCCGGGTCGAACGCGTCCAGCACTTCTTCGAGGGTTTCTTCCAGGTAGCCCTGGTCGTTGATGCAGTCGATCAGCGTGACGGCAATCAGCCGGTCCTTGTCGGACATCGGCGCCAGGTTGAGCTGCCAGAGCATATGACTTTGCAGGCTTTCACCTGCCGAGGTGCGGGTGGTGAAGTCCCACTCGTCATCGTCGTTGGAGGGCAGGCTGCTGGCGCTGGTCTGGTAGATGTCTTCCCAGGCGGTGTCGACGGGAAGCTCATTGGGAATGCGTTCGTTCCATTCGCCTTCTTCCAGGTTGTCGACGGTGGGCGCCGAGCTTTCCTGGTAGCTGGTGTCCTGGTAGGACTCTTCGTTGTTCGGCGTGGCGGGCGCGCTTTCGGCACCATCAGCCAGCGGGTCGCTATTGTCGAAGTCCTCGCCTTCTTCCTGGCGTTCGAGCATGGGATTGGACTCCAGCGCCTCCTGGATCTCTTGTTGCAGATCCAAAGTCGACAATTGGAGTAGGCGGATGGCTTGTTGCAGCTGCGGTGTCATCGTCAGCTGCTGGCCCATTTTTAGGACTAGCGATGGTTTCATGGAGGGGGCTTAAGACCTTATTCGCCGGCGCACACGCGCTTTCCACAACGAGGGCGCCGAAGCGCCACCAGGAAGCAAATTATATGCCTATGTCTGAGGGGTTTGCCTAGTCCTCAATCGAAGTCTGTAGTGCGTGTCAGAAATACACTACAGACAGGTACAGCGGTCGCCTGTTAGAGGCGGAACTCATGGCCCAGATACACCTCTTTCACCAACTGGTTGGCCAGGATGGTTTCAGAGTCGCCCTCGGCAATCAGCTGGCCGTCGTTGACGATATAGGCCGTTTCGCAGATATCCAGGGTTTCACGTACGTTGTGATCGGTGATCAACACGCCAATGCCTTTGGCCTTGAGGTGGTGAATGATCTGTTTGATATCGCCAACAGAAATCGGGTCAACACCGGCGAAGGGTTCGTCCAGCAGGATGAACTTTGGTGCGGTAGCCAGTGCGCGGGCAATTTCTACCCGGCGGCGTTCACCGCCGGACAGGCTCATGCCGAGGTTGTCGCGGATATGACTGATGTGGAATTCCTGCAGCAGGCTTTCCAGTTCCTTGCGTCGACCCGCGCTGTCGAGCTCTTTGCGCGTTTCGAGAATGGCCATGATGTTGTCGGCCACCGAAAGCTTGCGAAAGATCGAGGCTTCCTGCGGCAGGTAGCCGATGCCGGCGCGAGCGCGGCCGTGCATGGGCAGGTGGGTGACGTCCTGCTGGTCGATCAGCACGCGGCCCTGATCGGCATTTACCAGGCCGACGATCATGTAGAAGCAGGTGGTCTTGCCAGCGCCGTTAGGACCGAGCAAGCCAACGATCTGACCGCTTTCAATCGACAGGCTGACATCACGAACCACTTGGCGGCCTTTGTAGGCTTTGGCCAGGTGTTGGGCTTTAAGAGTCGCCATTACTGCGCCTGTTGGTCGGCTGGCTGGGCGCCAGCGGGTTTGTTCTTGGGCTGGATAACCATGTCGATGCGCGGGCGCGGCGTGGTTACGTTGGAACCATTGGCGCGGCCGGCGTTAACGATCTGGCGCTGGGTGTCATAGACGATCTTTTCGCCTTCGAAGGTGTTGCCTTCCTGAATCACCTTGGCCTGGTCGATCAGCACAATGCGGTCTTTGGCGGCGAAATACTGGATGGTCAGGCCATAGGCCTTGACGATCTGTTTGTCCGGCGCGGGTTTCTGTTCGTAGTAGGCCGGGGTGCCTACAGCGGTGAACACTTCGATGTCACCTTGGGCGTTCTGCGTGATGGTCACCGTATGGCCAGTGATCTTCATGCTGCCCTGGGTGATCACCACGTCGCCGCGGTAGACCGCTACACCTTGTTTGTCGTCGAGCTCGGCGCTGTCGGCCTGTACGCGAATCGGTTGTTCACGATCGGTGGCCAGGGCCCAGGCGCTGGAGCTGGCGAAAGCCGCACCCAGGCTCAGGAGCAGGGACAGTGTGTGCAGGGAAAATTTGTTAACGAACCTCATGCTGGCCTCTTACGTTGGACAGCAGGAGCACCCGGCTGTCTTTCAAATACGCTTTCATTCCGTTAGCCGTGGTCACTCCATTGGCGGCCTCGATTCTAACGGCTTGCTGGGTCTGCGCAAATTCCTTGTCCGGGAACACGGTCATGCGACTGCTGGTAATGATGGTGGGGCGGTTTTTTTCGTCGGTGCGGGCGATGCGGACGTTGTCGATCAATTCGACCTCGGTGCCGCCCGGCGCCACTTCGCCGCGCTCGCTCTGGATATGCCAGGGCAATTGCGAAGTGGCGCGATACAGCAGCAAATCCGGCTTGGTTACCAGGCTCTTGTCACTTTCCTTCAGGTGCTCGACCTTGTCGCTGGTCATTTCATAGTGAAGCGAGCCATCTGCCTGGTATTCCACACTCTTGGCATTGATGACGTAAAAGTCCACGGCATTGTCGGCGCTGGCCTGAGGCTTTTGCTCGAGCAGGCTCTCAGGGTTCAGGTTCCAGTAGCCAAGGGCGGCAACCAGCAATGCCGCCAGGCCAAAGGATAAGGTAAGAAGCAGTTTGCGTAGCATGCGTCGGCTCTATAAGTAGGCGGCTTGGGCCGCTTCGAGATTGCCCTGGGCTTGCAGGATCAACTCGCAGAATTCACGTGCCGCGCCTTCGCCACCACGCGCGCTGGTGACACCATCGGCGTGCTTGCGGACAAAGTCATTGGCGTTGGCCACAGCCATGCCCAGCCCTGCACGGCGAATTGCCGGTAGGTCAGGCAGGTCGTCACCCAGGTACGCAACGTGCTCATAGCTTAGGCCCAGTTCGGCCAGAAGCTCATCAAGAACCACCAATTTGTCTTCGCGGCCCTGATACAGATGATGAATGCCGAGGTTTTGCGCGCGGCGCTCAACCACCGGCGAGGAGCGCCCGGTAATGATGGCAGTGCGCAAGCCGGAGTTGATCAGCATCTTGATGCCTTGGCCGTCCAGTGTGCTGAACGTTTTGAATTCGCCGCCATCAGGCAGGAAGTAGATCTTGCCGTCGGTGAGCACGCCGTCCACATCAAACACTGCCAGCTTGATGGCTTTGCCACGTTGCAATAGCTCGCTGCTCATCACATCACTATTCATTACATGACCCCCGCGCGTAACAGGTCGCCCAGGTTGAAGGCACCAATGGGATGGTCTTGTTCATCCACCACGATCAGTGCACCGATCTTGTGGTCTTCCATGATCTTTAGCGCCTCGGCGGCAAGCATGTCCGGGCGCGCGGTCTTGCCGTGTACGGTCATCACGTCGTCGATGGTGGCCTGACGGATGTCCAGGTCGCGGTCCAGCGTGCGACGCAAATCGCCGTCGGTGAAGATCCCGGCCAAGCGGCCATCGCCTTCCAGTACAGCGGTCATGCCCAGGCCCTTGCGGGTCATTTCCATCAGTGCATCACGCAGCAAGGTGCCGCGTTGCACTTTTGGCAGTTGCTCGCCGCTGTGCATCACGTTTTCTACTTTCAGCAGAAGGCGTCGGCCAAGAGCTCCGCCGGGGTGGGAAAATGCGAAGTCTTCAGCCGTGAAACCACGGGCTTCGAGCAGGGCGATTGCCAGTGCGTCGCCGAGTACCAGCGAAGCCGTCGTGGAAGAAGTCGGTGCCAAGTTCAGTGGGCAGGCTTCGTGGGCAACACGGGCGTCGAGGTTGACCTCGGCGGCCTTGGCCAGTGGCGATTCGGGGTTGCCGGTCATGCTGATAAGGGTGATGCCCAGGCGCTTGATCAGGGGCAGCAGGGTGACGATTTCGGCGGTGGAACCGGAGTTGGACAGGGCGAGCACCACGTCATCGCGGGTGATCATGCCCATGTCGCCGTGGCTGGCCTCGGCCGGGTGCACGAAAAACGACGTAGTGCCGGTGCTGGCCAGAGTGGCGGCGATCTTGTTGCCGATATGCCCGGACTTGCCCATGCCGACAACCACCACGCGGCCTTTGCTGGCCAGAATCAGTTCGCAGGCTTTTACGAAAGCCGCGTCAATACGCGGGAGCAGGCCTTCCACAGCTTCGATTTCAAGGCGCACTGTACGCAGTGCCGATTGGATCAAGTCGTTGGTCTGGTTCATAGCTAAAGACAGTGGCCGCGTGAAAAGGCGGGGATTATAGCGGCAAAGCTGGTTCGGCTCACCTTCGAATGTAGGAGCGCTTCGTCACATGCATGCAATCGCGTGTTTTTTGCCGTTGTTGAAAACGCCTTTGCCGGGTTTGTGCCTTGGGCGCAGCCGGATGCCGGTGATATAGTTGCCGCCCTGTCCGGCATGTTCACTCCCGTGGTGTCCCCACCGTGAGACATGACGTCTGATAGGCGGCTGTACCAAGGAGTTCAGATGAGTGCCGATCACGCCTACGCGGTCGAGCTGAAGGGCGTGTCCTTCATGCGCGGTTCGCGCAGCATTTTCAAGAATGTCGATATTTCCATTCCCCGCGGTAAGGTCACCGGCATCATGGGGCCTTCCGGGAGTGGCAAAACCACGTTGCTACGGTTGATGGGCGCCCAGTTGCGGCCGGCCAGCGGCCAGGTGTTGGTCAACGGCCAGAACTTGCCCGAGCTGTCGCGCAGTGATCTGTTCGATATGCGCAAGCAGATGGGCGTGCTGTTTCAAAGCGGCGCGCTGTTTACTGATCTCGATGTATTCGAGAACGTCGCGTTCCCGCTGCGCGTACATACTCAATTGCCCGAAGACATGATTCGCGACATCGTGCTGATGAAGCTCGAGGCTGTTGGCCTGCGCGGTGCCATAGAGCTGATGCCGGACGAGCTGTCTGGCGGTATGAAACGCCGTGTCGCCCTGGCGCGTGCCATCGCGCTGGACCCGCAGATTCTGATGTACGACGAACCCTTCGTGGGTCAGGACCCGATTGCCATGGGCATTCTGGTGCGCCTGATCCGCCTGCTTAACGATGCGCTGGGTATTACCAGTATTGTGGTTTCCCACGACCTCGCCGAAACAGCCAGCATCTCCGACTACCTTTATGTAGTGGGTGATACTCAGGTGCTCGGTCACGGCACGCCCAAGGAATTGATGGAGTCGGATAACCCGCGCATCCGCCAGTTTATGAAAGGTGTCGCCGATGGGCCGGTGCCGTTCCATTTCCCGGCTGCGGATTACCGCGACGACCTGTTGGGGACGCGTTAATGCGCAAAAAAACTATTGGCGAACGTATTCGCCTGCTTGGCCGCGCGGGCATCGACACGGTGGGTTCACTGGGCAGCTCTACTGTCTTTTTGTTTCGCGCCTTGTTCGGTACCGGCAATGTCGGCAACGGTTTCGGTCATCTGTTGACCAAACAGTTGTTTTCCGTGGGCGTGATGTCGCTGGTTATCATCGTCGTTTCGGGCCTCTTTATTGGCATGGTGCTGGCGCTGCAGGGTTTCAACATTCTGTCCAGCTACGGCTCGGAGCAGGCGGTGGGGCAGATGGTGGCCCTGACCTTACTGCGTGAACTGGGCCCGGTGGTTACCGCATTGCTGTTCGCCGGCCGAGCCGGCTCGGCGCTGACCGCCGAGATCGGCAATATGAAATCCACCGAGCAGCTGTCCAGCCTGGAAATGATCGGTGTCGACCCGCTCAAGTACATCATCGCCCCGCGCCTGTGGGCCGGCTTTATCTCGCTGCCGTTGCTCACCATGATCTTCTGCGTGGTGGGTATCTGGGGCGGCGCCATGGTGGCGGTGGATTGGCTGGGCGTATACCAGGGCTCGTTCTGGGCCAATATGCAAAACAGCGTGTCCTTTGAGAAGGATGTGCTCAACGGCCTGATCAAAAGTGTTGTGTTTGCCTTTGTAGTGACCTGGATTGCCGTGTTCCAGGGGTATGACTGCGAGCCCACGTCCGAGGGGATCAGCCGTGCTACTACCAAAACAGTGGTTTATGCCTCGCTTGCCGTGCTGGGCCTGGACTTCATCTTGACCGCCCTGATGTTTGGAGACTTCTGATGCAAAACCGCACCCTGGAAATCGGTGTCGGCCTGTTCCTCTTGGCCGGTCTTCTGGCCTTGTTGCTGCTGGCCTTGCGCGTCAGCGGCCTGACGGTCGGTGCCGGGCAGGACACCTATAAGCTCTACGCCAATTTCGACAACCTGGCCGGGCTTACCGTGCGCGCCAAGGTGACCATGGCCGGCGTCGGCATTGGCAAGGTGACCGCCATCGACCTGGACCGCGACACCTTCACCGGCCGCGTGACCATGGAGCTGGAAAAACGTGTGGACAACCTGCCGGTGGACTCCACCGCGTCTATCCTCACCGCGGGCCTGCTTGGCGAGAAGTACATCGGCATCAGCGTGGGCGGCGACGAAGCGCTGCTCAAGGATGGCGGAACCATTCACGACACCCAGTCGTCGTTAGTACTGGAAGACTTGATCGGCAAGTTCCTGATCAACTCGGTCAACAAAGAATCCAAGTGAGGAATACAGGCATGGTTAGCGCTCTGCGTCGCGGTTTGCTGGTGCTGTTGGCGGTTTTTCCACTGTTCGCGTCTGCCGCTCCGGCTGCGCAGGACATTGTGCAGAAAACCACTGACGAGCTGTTGAGCGACCTCAAGACCAACAAAGACCAGTACAAGGCCGACCCACAGAAATTCTACGACTCGCTGAATCGCATCATTGGGCCGGTGGTGGATGCCGACGGCATTTCGCGCAGCATCATGACCGTCAAATACTCTCGCAACGCCACCCCGGCGCAGATGAAACGCTTTGAAGAAAACTTCAAACGCAGCCTGATGGAGTTCTACGGCAACGCCTTGCTGGAGTACAACAATCAGGACATCCGAGTGCTGCCTAGCAATGGCAAGCAGTCCGACCCGGACCGCACCAGCGTGAATATGGAAGTGCGTGACACCAAAGGCACCGTCTACCCGGTCAACTACACCATGACCAAGGTGAACGGCCAGTGGATGCTGCGTAACGTCACCATCAATGGCATCAACATCGGCAAGCTGTTCCGCGATCAGTTCGCCGACGCCATGCAGAAAAACGGCAATGACCTGGACAAGACCATCGATGGTTGGGCGCAGGTAGTGGCCAATGCCAAGAACACCGAAGACGGGCAGAAGGCTGCGGGTCATGACGACTGATAGCGTGATTCGCCAGCAAGCCGACGGCGTTTTGCAGTTGGTGGGCGTGTTGGATTTTCGTACCGGCGCGGCGCTGCGTGATGAAGGCGAGAAGCTGATTCGCGCAGCGGCGGCCAGCAACGTGGTGGTCGACTGCGCCGAGGTTGAACACTCCAGCAGCGTTGGGCTGTCGCTGCTGTTGGCGTACATGCGGGTAGCCAAGCAGGCCGGCAAGACCCTGGCGGTGCGTGCGCTGCCGGTGGAAATGCGGCAGATTGCCGAAGTATCTGGCTTGCTGGCCATTTTGCCTTTGCAAGCGTGAGGCTGCCGGCTTCAGGCAGTAGTTAGCAAAAATCGAAGGCCCTCTGTCAGTGTTCCGTATTCCGGGGTTCGCAGGCGGGGGGCTTTTTTGTATCATGGCCGACCCGCGCGCGTAGGGCGCCGATTGAGGTTTAGCATGCAGGCCGTAGAAGTTAAAAGCCTCCTTGAGGAAAAGCTGTCCGATACCGAGGTCAACGTGGAAGGCGAAGGCTGTAATTTCCAGTTGAACGTCGTCAGTGATGAATTGGCGGGCATGAGCCCGGTCAAGCGTCAGCAGCAGGTCTATGCCCACCTCAACCCGTGGATCGCCGATGGCAGCATCCATGCGGTTACCATGAAATTCTTCAGCCGCGCCGCTTGGGCCGAGCGTTCCTAAGCCCACGGGCGACGAGACTCCTATGGATAAATTGATTATTACCGGCGGCGTTTGCCTCAATGGCGAAATCCGCATCTCCGGGGCGAAGAACTCCGCCCTGCCGATTCTCGCTGCAACCCTGCTGGCCGATGCGCCGGTTACCGTGTGCAACCTGCCGCACCTGCACGACATCACCACCATGATCGAGCTGTTCGGGCGCATGGGCATCGAGCCGGTGATCGACGAGAAGCTCAGCGTTGAAGTCGACGCTCGCGCCATCAAGACCCTGGTCGCACCGTACGAGCTGGTGAAGACCATGCGCGCTTCGATTCTGGTACTCGGCCCGATGGTCGCGCGCTTCGGTGAAGCCGAAGTGGCCCTGCCTGGCGGTTGCGCCATTGGTTCGCGCCCGGTGGATTTGCACATCCGTGGCCTCGAAGCCATGGGTGCGATCATCGACGTGGAAGGCGGCTATATCAAAGCCAAGGCGCCTGAGGGCGGCCTGCGCGGTGCGCACTTCTTCTTCGATACCGTCAGCGTGACCGGTACCGAGAACATCATGATGGCCGCCACCCTGGCCAAAGGCCGCAGCGTGCTGGAAAACGCCGCACGTGAGCCCGAAGTGGTCGACCTGGCCAACTGCCTGATTGCCATGGGCGCGAAGATTACCGGCGCCGGTACCGACACCATCACCATTGACGGCGTTGAACGCCTAGGCGGCGCGCGTTACAGCGTGATGCCTGACCGTATCGAAACCGGCACCTACCTGGTGGCCGCTGCCGCTACCGGCGGAAAGGTGAAACTGAAAGACACCGATCCGACCATCCTCGAAGCCGTGCTGCTGAAGCTTCAGGAAGCGGGCGCGGAAATCACCACCGGTCCGGATTGGATCGAGCTGGATATGAAAGGCAAGCGTCCGAAGGCCGTGAACCTGCGTACCGCGCCGTACCCGGCATTTCCCACCGACATGCAGGCGCAGTTCATTGCCCTGAACGCCATTGCCGAAGGCACTGGCGCGGTGATCGAGACCGTGTTCGAAAACCGCTTTATGCATGTGTATGAAATGACCCGCATGGGCGCGCAGATCCAGGTCGAAGGCAACACCGCCATCGTCACCGGTACCCAGACGCTCAAGGGCGCGCCAGTAATGGCCACCGACCTGCGTGCATCGGCCAGCCTGGTGATCTCGGCCCTGGTGGCCGACGGCGATACCCTTATCGACCGCATCTACCACATCGACCGTGGTTACGAGTGCATCGAAGAGAAGCTGCAGTTGCTGGGCGCGAAAATTCGCCGCGTACCGGGCTAGTACCGCCAGCCCTGATTGCCGCGTGTCGGTGATCAGGGCATCCAGGTTTTAAGGACATATCGCGCCATGTTGACCATCGCCTTATCCAAAGGCCGCATTCTTGACGACACCCTGCCATTGCTGGCCAAGGCTGGGATCGTGCCGACCGAAAACCCGGACAAGAGCCGCAAGCTGATTATTCCCACCACCCAGGACGACGTGCGTTTGCTTATCGTGCGCGCCACCGACGTGCCGACTTATGTCGAACACGGTGCGGCCGACCTCGGTGTGGCCGGTAAAGACGTGCTGCTGGAGTACGGCGGTCAGGGCCTGTACGAGCCGCTGGACCTGAAAATTGCTCGTTGCAAGCTGATGACTGCCGGCGCCGTTGGCGTACCGGAGCCCAAAGGCCGTCTGCGCGTGGCCACTAAGTTCGTCAACGTGGCCAAGCGTTATTACGCCGAGCAGGGTCGCCAGGTCGAAGTGATCAAGCTGTACGGCTCCATGGAACTGGCACCGCTGGTTGGCCTGGCTGACAAGATCATCGACGTCGTCGACACCGGCAATACCCTCAAGGCCAACGGTCTGGAAGCCCAGGAACTGATCGCTCACATCAGCTCCCGCCTGATCGTCAACAAAGCCTCGATGAAGATGCAGCACAAGCGCATCCAGGCCTTGATCGACACCCTGCGCGACGCGGTGGAAGCGAACCACCGAGGCTAATACCTCTCCACGCGACGTTCAGTCGCGTGTGCCTATCCTTGTAATAGCCGTTTTTCTCGGGCGTCCACAGGATTGGCTTGGTAGCCTAGCGACGCTCGAGAACCGGTTGATTGCGCACCTGCGCACAACCGCTCTTAACGTCCATGACTATCACGAGGCCCGTTATGACTGCTCCTATCGCCATCCGCCGACTCAACGCTGCTGATCCGGGCTTCAATAAGCATCTGGATCATCTGCTGAGCTGGGAAAGCGTGTCGGACGACGGCGTCAACGAGCGCGTGCTGGACATCATCAAGAATGTGCGTGAGCGCGGCGACGCGGCCCTGGTGGAATACACCCAGCGCTTCGACGGCCTGGCCGTCAACAGCATGGCCGACCTGATTCTGCCACGTGAGCGTCTGGAACTGGCCCTGACCCGCATCACCCCCGCCCAGCGCCAAGCCTTGGAAGTGGCCGCCGAGCGCGTGCGCAGCTACCACGAAAAACAGAAACAGGACTCCTGGACCTACACCGAGGCCGACGGCACCGTGCTGGGCCAGAAGGTCACGCCGCTGGACCGCGCCGGGTTGTACGTTCCGGGTGGCAAGGCGTCGTACCCGTCGTCGGTACTGATGAACGCTATTCCGGCCAAGGTGGCCGGGGTGCCAGAGGTGGTCATGGTGGTGCCGACCCCGCGCGGCGAAATCAATGAAATCGTACTCGCGGCGGCCTGTATTGCCGGTGTCGACCGCGTGTTCACCATCGGCGGCGCCCAGGCCGTAGCCGCACTGGCCTATGGCACTGAAAGCGTGCCGCCGGTGGACAAAATCGTCGGCCCCGGCAACATCTATGTAGCCACCGCCAAGCGTCATGTGTTCGGCAAGGTCGGTATTGACATGATCGCCGGTCCTTCGGAAATCCTCGTGGTATGTGATGGCCAGACCGACCCGGACTGGATCGCCATGGACCTCTTTTCCCAAGCCGAACACGACGAAGACGCCCAGTCCATTTTGCTCAGCCCCGATGCCGAGTTTCTAGACAAGGTCGCTGCCAGCATCGCCCAGTTGCTCCCTACCATGGAACGCGAAGCCATTATCCGCACCTCGATGGAAACCCGTGGTGCGCTAATTCTGGTGAAGGACATGGAACAAGCCATCGAAGTGGCCAACCGCATTGCGCCGGAACACCTGGAATTGTCGGTAGCCGACCCGGATGCCTGGCTGCCGCACATTCGCCACGCTGGCGCGATCTTTATGGGGCGCTACACCGCCGAGGCGTTGGGCGACTACTGTGCCGGCCCCAACCACGTGCTTCCGACCTCCGGCACCGCGCGCTTCTCCTCGCCGCTGGGTGTGTACGACTTCCAGAAACGCTCGTCGATCATTCACTGCTCGGCGCAAGGCGCATCGGAGTTGGGTAAAAGCGCCTCGGTGCTGGCCCGTGGCGAGTCGCTGACCGCCCACGCCCGCAGCGCCGAATACCGCATCAAGAACTAATGGGGCGGGTGCTTCGGCGCCCGTTGAGACCCACTGAATTCGAGGAGAGAAGGGTTATGAGCAAATTCTGGAGCCCCTTCGTCAAAGACCTGGTGCCGTACGTGCCGGGTGAGCAGCCCAAGCTCAACAACCTGGTCAAACTCAATACCAACGAAAACCCTTATGGCCCGTCGCCGAAAGCCATCGCCGCGATGCAGGCGGAAATCAACGACGACCTGCGTCTGTACCCGGACCCCAACGGCGACCGCTTGAAAAACGCCGTGGCTGACTACTACGGCGTGCAGCCGGCGCAGGTGTTTGTCGGCAACGGCTCCGATGAAGTGCTGGCCCACGCGTTTCACGGCCTGTTCCAGCACGGCAAACCGCTGCTGTTTCCGGATATCAGCTATAGCTTCTATCCGGTTTACTGTGGTCTGTACGGCATTGCGTTCGACGCGGTGCCGTTGGACGACCAATTCCAGATTCGCCCGCAGGATTACGCCAAGCCCAACGGCGGCATCATTTTCCCCAACCCCAACGCGCCGACCGGCTGCGTGCTGGCGCTGGACGCGATTGAGCAGATTCTGCAAGCAAGCCCCGACAGCGTGGTGCTGGTGGACGAAGCCTACATTGACTTCGGCGGCGAGACGGCGATCAGTCTGGTGGATCGTTACCCGAATCTGCTGGTGGCGCAGACCCTGTCCAAATCCCGTTCGCTGGCCGGTCTGCGCGTAGGCTTTGCAGTCGGTCACCCGGACCTGATCGAAGCGCTGGAGCGGATCAAAAACAGCTTTAACTCCTACCCGCTGGACCGCGCGGCCATTGCGGGCGCGGCGGCGGCGTTCGAAGACAAGGCGTACTTCCAGCAAACCTGCCAAGCCGTAATCGATAGCCGCGAGAAGCTGGTGGCCGAGATGACTGCATTGGGCTTTGACGTGTTGCCGTCGGGCGCCAACTTTATCTTTGCCCGTCACCCGCAGAAGGACGCCGCTGCCCTCGCTGCAGGCCTGCGTGAACAGAGCGTGATCGTGCGGCACTTCAACAAGCCGCGCATTGCGCAGTTTTTGCGGATCACCATTGGGAATCCAGAGCAGAACCAGGCGTTGGTGGAGGCGTTGAAGCGGCTGTAATGGTTGCCTGAATAAAAAAAGCCCGGCCATGTGCCGGGCTTTTTGTTGGTCCTTTTACGATCAGCCTCGAGCTTTTGTGCTTTGAGCGTTATTCCTCGTGGGCGCTGCCAATAAAGCTTAACGATGTGAACAGCCCCCGCTCATCGATATCCGCATCATCACTCACCGGCACAGTGGTTTCGGCGGCGATGATATTCAGCCCTTCATTGCGTACAACCACCTGCGCCTCGCC
Organism: Pseudomonas turukhanskensis; assembly: GCF_027922365.1. Lineage (GTDB taxonomy): Bacteria > Pseudomonadota > Gammaproteobacteria > Pseudomonadales > Pseudomonadaceae > Aquipseudomonas > Aquipseudomonas turukhanskensis. The sequence continues at coordinate 217,515 of NZ_BSFN01000005.1, read as the reverse complement.
ATTCTTATCGGTTGTGGCGCTGACGGTGGAAGGCGCGCTGCGGTAGTCGCCAATCAGCTTGAGGCCGGAGACGGGTTTGCCGTCCAGCAGCACCTGCACCCGCAGCGGCTTGCCAGGCCCGACCTTGAGTGGATCCTGCAGCGGTTTGATCACCAGTTTGAGCATGGAGAGGTCCGGCAATATGGCGCCGTCCTGATAGATCGCCAGGCTGTATTTCCAGGTGTGCAACGCATGCACGGCGGTCGGCACTTGAGTGCGTCCCTGGTTGATCCACTTGTTGTCCGGCGTTTGCGACCAGGCGCCGTTGTCTAGCGCAACCGCCAGGCTTGCGGGCGAGGTGGTTGGGTGCAGGCGGGCGTGGTCGTTGAGGCGCTCGATGTTGACGGCGATAGGCTTGCCTTGCGCATCAAAGGCCCAGGCATCGCTGATTTTCGCCGCCTTGAACGCATCGTCTTCAGCGCCGTGGCCGTACACCACTTCGATATTGCCGCGGCGCTGCTCCGTCCACAGGCCATGGGCCTGCACTTCCATCGTGAACAGGGCGGCGATCAGCATCAGGTGAAATTTAGGCATGGTGCTTCCTTGGTGGCTGTTGGTTAGAGGAGCGGGGTTAGAGGGATAGGGTCAGGCTGACGCTGAGGTTGCGAGGCTCGCCGGGCAGCACCCAGGTACTGTTGTGGGCGCGTTCGTAATATTTACGGTCGAACAGATTGTTGAGGTTCAGGCCAATCCGTGCGGTATCGCTGACGTTGTAATGGGCCAGCAGGTCAACGGTGCTGTAGGCCGGCAGCTCGAATCGAGTGCCGGTCTGGCCGGAACGGTCACCCACATAATTGCCGGCGATGCCGATGTCCGAGCCACGCAGTTCACCTGCTTGAAACTCGTATACGGCCATCAGGCTGGCGCTGTTGCGGGCGATGCCGAGCAGGTCGCTGCCTTCGGGAATGACGTTGTCCTTGGTCACTTCGGCATCGATATAGGCGTAGGCGCCGATCACCCGTATGGCGTCGCTGAACTGTCCGGCCAATTGCATATCCAGGCCCTGACTACGTGCCTTGCCGGCGGCGATGCTGTCGCCGTTGGCATCGGTGGTCAGCACGTTTTCCTTGTCGATATGGAACAGCGCCACGGTAGCGCCCAGACGGCCGTCGAACAGATCCAGCTTTAACCCGGTTTCATAGCCGATGCCTTTCTCCGGTTTGTATACCTGGCCCTGGTTGCCGAGAGTATTGGGTTTGAACGAGGTGGAGGCGTTGGCGAAAACACCGACCTCGGGGGTTAGCTGATACAGCAGCCCTGCACGCGGCGTGGCGACGTCTTTCTTTTGCAGGTTGTCGACGCTGGAGGTGCGGTTGAGGGCGCGCTGTTCGACGCGCTCCAGGCGTACACCCAGCAGGCCGCGCCAGCGTCCGTTGAACACGATCTGGTCCTGCAGGTTGAGGGCATAGCTTTGGGTGTGCTCGAAGAAGTCATTCGGGTTCACCAGCGCGGGTTTGGGCTGGCCGTACACCGGGTGGTAAATATCCAGGCCGTAGTCCGGTGAGGTAAGGCTTTGCGGGTACTTCTGGCTGTTGCGATAGTTCTCGTACTCAACACCCGTTAGCGTCTGGTGCTCCCAGCCGCCAAGCGTGAAGCTGCCGTGCAGTTCGGCCTGGGTAATGCTGTCGTTCCATTCGAAGTTGCGCTGACGATAGATACGCGACACCTGCTGACCGATCAGGCGCTGCGGTTCCGAGCTGTCGCCGTTGAGCGTGCCCTGGCTGTAGTGCGTGGCCAGGCGGGTTTTCCAGTTGTCGTGGAGGTAGTGCTCAAGGCTGATCTGCAGCAATTGGTTGTTGTTGCGGATGTTGCCGTCGTTAGGTTCGCCCAGAAATGTGTTGCGCGACACCGAGCCCATCTCGCCATTTACCGCCGGGATACCGCGGTCGAACACCGACTCGGTGCGGCTGAATTCGCTTTCGACCAGCAGCCAGGTATCCGGGCTGAGTTGCCACGACAGGGTCGGGCTCACCAGCTTGCGCTGGCTGCTCACATGGTCGCGGAAGCTGTGGTTGTCTTCCACCGCCAGGTTCACCCGCGAGAGCACCGTGCCTTCGTCGTTAAGCGGCGTGTTGACGTCCAGCGCGCTGCGGTAGCGGTCCCAACTGCCGGCGCTCAGTTGCAAGGTATTGAAAGCATCCGACTGCGGCTTCTTGCTGACAATATTCACCAGGCCACCGGGGTCGCCACGGCCGTACAGGCTGGCGGCCGGGCCTTTGAGTACTTCGATACGCTCAATGGTGGCGGAATCCGGTGCCGTGTTGCTGCCGCGGTTATAGGCAAAGCCGTTGCGGTACAGCTCGCCGGTGGTAAAGCCGCGCACGCTGTAGTTGAGGAAGGTCAGGCCGCCAAAATTGTTTTGCCGGGAAACGCCGCCGGCGAAATCCAGCGCCCGGTCGATGCGCGTGCTGTTGAGGTCGGTGAGTACCTGGGCGGGGACCACGTTGATGCTTTGCGGGGTGTCACGAATATCGGTGTCGGTGCGTGTCGCGGTGGCCGAGCGGTGGGCGCGGTAGCCGTTTACAGGCCCATCGCTCCGCTCGGCGGCGTAGTCGGCGGTAATGGTGGTTTCTTCTAATGTGTTTTCTGCAAATGCAGGTTCGCCAAGCAGGCCAACAGATAGCGCAGCAAGCGAGGTGAGGGCAGATGACTTCATGTTCGGATTCCGTACTTAAGATGTAATAACATAACATTTTAAACAGAGGAAAACGGAAGCGACATCTTTTGCCTGTTGTGTTTCAAGAAATCTCGGGCACAAAAAAGGCGCCACTTAGGCGCCTTTGATAGGGGACAAATTACTCGGTCGCGTCACTGGTAGCAGGTGGCGGACGCAAGCCGATCTCGGCGGTCAGCTCCATCGACTTGCCGTTGCGCATGATCTCGATGCTGGTTTTTTCTCCCGGCTTGGCGCGCGCCACCTGGTTCATCGAACGGCGCCCGTCGCTGGCTGGTTCGCCATCGATGCTCAGAATCAGATCGCCGGGCTGCAGGCCGGCTCTCTGCGCCGGGCCGTCACGGTAGATACCGGCCACGACAATGCCTGGCTTGCCTTCCAGGCCGAACGATTCGGCCAACTCGGGCGTCAAGGGTTGCACTTCAATCCCCAACCAGCCACGAATGACTTGGCCGTGCTCGATAATCGCCTTCATCACATCCAGTGCCAGCTTGGTCGGAATGGCAAAGCCGATGCCCTGCGAGCCGTTGGACTTGGACAGGATTGCGGTGTTGATGCCCACCAGATTGCCATGCGCATCCACCAGCGCACCGCCGGAGTTGCCCGGGTTGATGGCGGCGTCGGTCTGGATAAAGTCTTCGTAGGTATTGAGGCCCAACTGGTTGCGGCCGGTGGCGCTGATAATGCCCATGGTCACGGTTTGCCCGACGCCAAACGGGTTACCGATGGCCAGGGCCACATCGCCGATGGCGACGCTGTCGGAACGGCCGAGGGTGATCGAAGGCAAATCCTTGAGGTCAATCTTCAGTACCGCGAGGTCCGTTTCCGGATCGCTGCCGATGACGCGGGCCAGGGTTTCGCGACCGTCTTTGAGGGCCACTACAATTTGGTCGGCGCCGGCGGTCACGTGGTTGTTGGTCAGCAGATAGCCTTCTGGGCTCATGATCACCGCCGAACCCAGGCTCGATTCCATACGCCGTTGCTTGGGCAGGTTATTGCCGAAAAAACGGCGGAACTGCGGGTCTTCAAATAGTGAGTTGGCCGGCTTGCTGACAATCTTGGTGGTGTACAGGTTGGCCACCGCCGGGGCGGCGACGGTAACCGCGTCGGCGTATGACACAGGCCCCTGTTGCGCCACGCCGTACCGCGGCGCTTGCTGCATATGCACATCCTGGCGCGGCAGGCCGACCCATTGCGGGTAGTACTGGATAATCAGCAACGCGAGCAGTACGCCGACCAGAAGCGGCCAGCCAAGATAACGCAGAGCCTTGAACATCGATAAATCCTGAGGGTTGCGAGGGCCATGACAGGCCCTTAAGGTGGCGGCCATTATAGAGGCCGTTGTGGCAATAAAAAGCAGCTTAGATTTGTACGGGAGAGTAAATGTTATGGCGATTGCGCTGACCACCTTGCTGGAAGAGGCCGAGCGTTTTCTTGGCGCTGCGCGCATTGCCGACTACTGCCCCAACGGTCTGCAAGTGGAAGGCCGCCCGCAGGTACGGCGCATCGTCAGTGGCGTGACGGCCAGCCAGGCATTGCTGGATGCCGCCGTTGAAGCCGATGCCGATGTGGTGCTGGTGCACCACGGCTATTTCTGGAAAGGCGAAAACCCCTGCGTGGTCGGCATGAAGCAGCGCCGCCTGAAAACCCTGCTGAACAACGACATCAGTCTGCTGGCCTATCACCTGCCGCTGGATGTGCATCCGCAGGTGGGCAACAACGTACAGCTTGCCGCCCAATTGGATATTACCGTCGAAGGCCCGCTGGACCCGGAAAACATGAAAGTGGTCGGCCTGATCGGCTCGCTCGACGAACCCATGACTGCCCGCGACTTCGCCCGCCGCGTGCAGGAAGTGCTTGGCCGCGAGCCGCTATTAATAGAAGGCTCGCAAATGATCCGCCGCGTTGGCTGGTGTACCGGTGGTGGTCAGGGCTATATCGACCAGGCCATTGCCGCCGGCGTCGATCTCTACTTGACCGGCGAAGCGTCCGAGCAAACCGTGCACAGCGCGCGGGAAAACGACGTCAGCTTTATCGCCGCCGGCCACCACGCCACCGAGCGTTACGGCGTGCAGGCGCTGGGCGACTACCTGGCCAAACGCTTCGCCCTGGAACACTTGTTTATCGACTGTCCCAACCCTGTGTAGCGGCCCTGTTTAGCGGGAATATCGCTAGATCGTTTCGATCTAAAAGGCTGCCTGAATAGAATAGGGTGCTGTGCTAAAGTGCCGCCCTCGTCCACGGCCCGTAGGCCGTCCAATAACGCTCTCTTCGTGAGAAAGCCGTGAGTAGCCATGCTCGATAAATTGACGCATCTGAAACAGTTGGAGGCGGAAAGCATCCACATCATCCGCGAGGTCGCCGCCGAGTTCGATAACCCGGTGATGCTGTACTCCATCGGTAAAGATTCCGCGGTCATGCTGCACCTTGCCCGCAAAGCGTTTTTCCCCGGCAAGTTGCCTTTCCCGGTCATGCACGTGGATACCCGCTGGAAATTCCAAGAGATGTACGCGTTCCGCGACAAGATGGTGGCGGACCTGGGCTTAGACCTGATCACTCACGTGAACCCCGACGGCGTGGCGCAGAACATCAACCCGTTCACCCACGGCAGCGCCAAGCACACCGACATCATGAAAACCGAGGGCCTCAAGCAGGCGCTCGACAAGCACGGCTTCGACGCCGCCTTCGGTGGCGCGCGCCGTGACGAAGAAAAATCGCGAGCAAAAGAGCGCGTGTATTCCTTCCGCGACAGCAAGCACCGCTGGGACCCGAAAAACCAGCGCCCCGAACTGTGGAATGTCTACAACGGCAAGGTCAACAAGGGCGAGTCGATCCGCGTATTCCCGCTCTCCAACTGGACCGAGCTGGATATCTGGCAGTACATCTATCTGGAAGGCATTCCGATCGTTCCTCTGTATTTCGCCGCCGAGCGCGACGTGATCGAAATGAACGGCACGCTGATCATGATCGACGACGATCGCATTCTCGAGCATCTGTCGCCCGAGCAGAAAGCCAGCATTCACAAGAAGATGGTGCGCTTCCGCACCCTCGGCTGCTACCCACTGACTGGCGCGGTGGAATCCACCGCCACCAGCTTGACCGACATCATTCAGGAAATGCTCCTGACCAGAACCTCCGAGCGTCAGGGTCGCGTTATCGACCATGACCAGGCAGGTTCGATGGAAGACAAGAAACGTCAGGGGTACTTTTAATATGTCACACCAATCCGAGTTGATCAGCGAGGACATCCTCGCCTACCTGGCCCAGCACGAACGCAAGGAAATGCTGCGCTTCCTCACTTGCGGCAACGTCGATGACGGCAAGAGCACCCTGATCGGGCGCCTGCTGCATGACTCGAAAATGATTTACGAAGACCACCTCGAAGCCATCACCCGCGACTCGAAAAAAGTCGGCACCACCGGCGAGGACATCGATCTGGCGCTGCTGGTAGACGGCCTGCAAGCCGAGCGCGAGCAAGGCATCACCATCGATGTGGCGTACCGCTACTTCTCCACCGCCAAGCGCAAATTCATCATCGCCGACACCCCAGGCCATGAGCAGTACACCCGCAACATGGCCACCGGTGCTTCCACCTGTGACCTGGCGATCATTCTGGTCGATGCCCGTTACGGCGTGCAGACCCAGACCCGTCGCCACAGCTATATAGCGTCCCTGCTCGGCATCAAACATATCGTCGTGGCCATCAACAAGATGGACCTCAAGGGGTTCGACGAAGGCGTGTTCGAGTCGATCAAGGCCGATTACCTGGCGTTCGCCGCGAAGGTGGCCCTCAAGCCAACCTCGATCCACTTCGTGCCGATGTCTGCCTTGAAGGGCGACAACGTGGTGAACCACAGCGATCGTTCGCCGTGGTACACCGGCCAGACGCTGATGGAAATCCTCGAAACCGTGGAAATTTCCGCCGACCGCAACTTCACCGACATGCGTTTCCCGGTGCAGTACGTCAACCGTCCAAACCTGAACTTCCGTGGGTTTGCCGGCACCCTGGCCAGCGGTATCGTGCACAAGGGCGACGAAGTCGTGGTGCTGCCGTCGGGCAAAAGCAGCCGCGTAAAATCCATCGTCACCTTCGAAGGCGAGCTGGAAAGCGCAGGCCCGGGTCAGGCTATTACCCTGACTATGGAAGACGAAATCGATATCTCACGTGGCGACCTGCTGGTGCATGCTGACAGCCAGCCGCAGGTGACCGACAGCTTCGAAGCCATGCTGGTATGGATGGCCGAAGAGCCGATGCTGCCGGGCAAGAAATACGACATCAAACGCGCCACCAGCTATGTGCCGGGCTCGATTGCCAGCATCGTGCACAAGGTGGATGTAAACACCCTCGAAGAAGGTGCCGCGAGCAGCCTGCAGCTGAACGAGATCGCCAAGGTCAAAGTCAGCCTGGATGCCGCCATCGCATTGGACGGCTACGACCGCAACCGCACCACCGGCTCGTTCATCATCGTCGACCGCCTCACCAACGGCACCGTTGGCGCTGGCATGATCATCGCTGCGCCGGTTGGCGGCCAGGGCGGTGGTTTGCACGGCAAGCTGGCCCATGTGGCGACCGAAGAGCGCGCCGCACGTTTCGGCCAGCAACCGGCCACTGTGCTGTTCAGCGGCTTGTCGGGCGCGGGCAAGAGCACCTTGGCCTACGCCGTTGAGCGCAAGCTGTTCGACATGGGCCGTGCCGTTTACGTGCTCGATGGCCAGAACCTGCGTCACGATCTGAACAAGGGCCTGCCGCAAGACCGCGCCGGGCGCACCGAGAACTGGCGCCGTGCGGCGCATGTAGCGCGCCAGTTCAACGAAGCCGGCTTGATTACCCTGGCCGCTTTCGTGGCGCCGGATGCCGAAGGCCGCGAACAGGCCAAGGCCCTGATCGGCAATCAGCGTCTGCTCACCGTGTATGTGCAGGCGTCCCCGCAAGTGTGCGCCGAGCGTGACCCGCAAGGCCTGTACGCGGCCGGTGGCGACAACATTCCGGGCGAGTCCTTTCCGTATGACATTCCGCTGAATGCCGACCTGGTGGTCGATACTCAGAGCGTGTCGGTGGAGGAGGGCGTGAAGCTGGTGCTGGATCTGCTGCGTAGTCGCGGCGCAATCTAACCCGGTCGAGCCAAAAAAAGCCCCGCTTCGGCGGGGCTTTTTCGTAGGGTGTGCTTCGCGCACCAAGCGATATATGCGAAATCGCCACGGTGCGCACAGCACACCCTACAAAAGCAAAAGCCCGCTTGCGCGGGCTTTTTATTGGCTGCGATTTAACGCGGCGAAGTGTCGCTGACCGGCGGTTTTTTCAAACCAAAAGTGGCGTCCAACATCCCCGGCGCATCGGCGCTTTTAGGCGCGTAATCGCGTGGTACTTCCGAATCTTTCGGCGGCGTCAGGCGCTCACGTGTGCCCGGCTTTTCATCATGCAGCGCAGCCAGCAAACGCTGACGGGTGAGTTCGTCCAGGGCCAGGCGGTTGGCGCCTTCAGAAAGGTGCTCCTGCACTTCCTGGTAGCTCTGGGTCAGTTTTTTTACCAGGCTGGCGGTGGTGTTGAAGTGGGTCACCACTTCGCTCTGGTAACTGTCGAAACGTTCCTGAATTTCGTCCAGCTGCCGTTGTGTGCGGCTCGGTGCGGCGCTGGGCACCAGGCGGGCCACCAGAAAACCAATGGTGACGCCTGCGAGCAGGGCGAGTGCCGGGAGTAACCAGGCCAATAGGGTCTGTTCCACGAGTCCTTCCTCTATAAACGGCTTTGCATTACGGTAACGGCTCGCACCTGCGCTGTATAGCGCGGCGCTGCCTTGACAGGGCGAGCGTCGCGGTAAGGCGGCGCCCAAGGTTCCTACTCAAGACGTGTCGACCCTTTGTCGGGTCACGGAGTTCCCCGTTGTCAGCTCGCGAAGTCTCCCTGTTTATTGATGGACCAACCGGCCAACTCGAGGCGCTCTACCTCGACCTGCCCGAAGCCCGTGGCCTGGCGCTGATCTGCCACCCGAACCCTGTGCAGGGCGGCACCATGCTCAATAAAGTGGTGTCGACCCTGCAGCGCACCGCGCGCGATGCCGGCTACGCCACATTGCGTTTTAACTACCGCGGTGTGGGTGCCAGCGAAGGCGCCAGCGAGATGGTCAGCGGCGAAGTGGACGACGCCGAAGCCGTGGCCAACTGGCTGCTGGCCGAAAAGCCGGACCTGCCCCTGAACCTGTTCGGGTTTTCCTTCGGTGGGTTTGTTGCCGCCAGCCTCAGCGGTCGCCTGGAAGCGCGTGGCGTGGAAATCGAGCGGCTGTTTATGGTCGCCCCCGCCGTCAGCCGTCTGAACGAGCAAAATCCCATCGCCCAGCACGGCGTACTGACCCTGATTCAGCCCGAGCAGGACGAAGTGATTGCCCCGGACACCGTTTTCGCCTGGTCGGCCAACCTCGACCGTGCCCACGAGCTGCTGAAAGTGGCAGAATGCGGGCACTTTTTTCACGGCAAGCTCACGGAGCTCAAAGACCTGCTGCTGCCGCGCCTGTCGAACTGACTTAATAAGCGAATGCCATGACCACTCGTATCCTTACCGGTATCACCACCACCGGCACCCCGCATCTGGGTAACTACGCGGGCGCCATCCGCCCGGCCATCGTCGCCAGTCGCGCCGCGGACGCCGACTCGTTCTATTTCCTGGCTGACTACCACGCGCTGATCAAATGCGATGACCCGCTGCGCATTCAGCGCTCGCGTCTGGAAATCGCCGCGACCTGGCTGGCTTCGGGGCTGGATACCGACCGCGTGACGTTCTATCGCCAGTCTGATATCCCGGAAATTACTGAACTCACCTGGCTGCTGACCTGCGTCGCAGCCAAGGGCCTGCTCAACCGCGCCCACGCCTACAAGGCCTCGGTAGATAAAAACGTCGAGCAGGGTGAAGACCCGGACGCCGGCGTCACCATGGGCCTGTTCAGCTACCCGGTGCTGATGGCTGCCGACATTCTGATGTTCAACGCGCACCAGGTGCCGGTCGGCCGCGATCAGATTCAGCACGTGGAAATGGCTCGCGATATCGGCCAGCGCTTTAACCACCTGTTTGGCAAGGGCAAGGAATTCTTCGTAATGCCGCAGGCGTTGATCGAAGAAAGCGTTGCCACCTTGCCGGGCCTGGATGGCCGCAAGATGTCCAAAAGCTACGACAACACCATTCCGTTGTTCGGCAGCTCCAAGCAGTTGAAGGCGGCGGTCTCGTCCATCGTCACCGACTCGCGCGCCCCCGGCGAAGCCAAAGACCCGGACAACTCGCACCTGTTCACCCTGTACCAGGCGTTCTCCACTGCCGCGCAGAAAGCCGAATTCCGTGCCGACCTGTTGGGCGGTCTGGCTTGGGGTGAGGCCAAGCAGCGCCTGTTCGAGCTGCTGGACAACGAACTGGGCGAGTCACGCGAGCGTTATCACGCGCTGATCGAGCGCCCGGCCGACCTGGAAGATATTTTGCTGGCCGGCGCCGCCAAGGCCCGCAAGATCGCCACGCCGTTTCTCGGCGAGCTGCGTGAGGCGGTAGGCCTGCGCTCCTTCCGAAGCGACCTGCAAAGCACCCAGAGCACCAAGAAAAAAGCGGTTAAAGGCGCGCGGTTTGTCAGCTTCCGTGAAGACGACGGCAGCTTCCGTTTCCGCCTTCTGGCGGCAGATGGCGAGCAATTGCTGCTGTCGAAAAACTTCGCCGATGGCAAAACCGCTGGCCAGGTCAGCAAGCGTCTGCAGGACGGCAGCGTTCTGGACGTGCGTGTCGACGGCAACGGTTTTGCCGTCTGGCTGGATGATGAAGCCGTCGGCCAAAGCCCGCAGTTCGCCGATACCGCGGCCTGCGAGCAGGCTGTGGCGCAACTGCGTGAGACGCTGGCACCTCAGCCAGAGTGAGGCGCAGTGGCCAGCCGGTGCGGCTGGCCGATTGCCAAGCAACGGGGTCGCCGCTAAAGTGACGACCCCGTTTTTGCTGTCTGGGCATGCCAGACCCACCACGCGCCAAACGCAGCGCGTCGGCAAGACGCAGACCCTGGGTACTGTTTACTCGTTACCTGCCCATCACATGCCTCGCGATGCCCGCCACTGGGCCGGTCGCGAGCTAGTAAATAGTTGAGAGCATTACGCGATGACGCCCCTCGAGCGATACCAGGCGGACCTCAAACGTCCCGACTTCTTCCATGACGCCGCGCAGGAAACTGCGGTGCGCCATCTGCAGCGCCTCTACGACGACCTGATTGCCGCCGGCGACAACAAGCCTGGGCTGTTCGGCAAACTGCTGGGCAAAAAGCACCACGACCCGGTTAAGGGCCTGTATTTCTGGGGCGGCGTGGGTCGTGGCAAGACCTACCTGGTCGATACCTTCTTTGAAGCGCTGCCTTTCAAGGAAAAGACCCGCACCCACTTCCACCGTTTCATGAAGCGTGTGCACGAAGACCTGACCACCTTGAGCGGCGAAAAGAACCCCCTGCAAGCCATCGCCAAGCGCTATGCCGCCGAAACCCGGGTGATCTGCTTCGACGAATTTTTCGTGTCCGACATTACCGACGCGATGATTCTGGCGACCCTGCTCGAAGAACTCTTCAAGAACGGCGTGAGCCTGGTGGCAACGTCCAATATCGTGCCGGACGGTTTGTATAAGGACGGCTTGCAACGCGCCCGCTTTTTGCCGGCGATTGCGCTGCTCAAAGAACACACCGTGATCGTCAACGTCGACAGCGGCGTTGACTACCGCCTGCGGGCCTTGGAGCAGGCAGAGCTGTATTACTGGCCGCTTAACGAAGGCGCGGAAACCAGCCTGAACAAAAGCTTTGTCAGCCTGGTGCCGGACTGCGTGAAAGCGCAGGTCAATGAAGTGCTGATGATCGAAAACCGTGGCATTACCGCGCGCAAAGTGTGCGACGACGTGGCCTGGTTTGAATTTCGTGAGCTGTGCGACGGGCCGCGCAGTCAGAACGACTACATTGAGCTTGCGAAGATTTTCCACGCCATTTTGATTTCCAATGTCGAGCAGATGGGCGTCAACGAAGACGATCTGGCGCGCCGCTTTATCAACTTGGTGGACGAGTTCTACGACCGCAACGTCAAGCTGATCATTTCGGCGGCGGTGGAGTTGAAAGACCTGTATACCGGCGGGCGGTTGAATTTCGAGTTCCAGCGCACGTTGAGTCGGTTGTTGGAAATGCAATCTCACGAGTTCCTTTCGCGGGCGCATAAGCCGTAAGGGATTCGAAAATAAAAGGCTGCCAATAGGCAGCCTTTTTTATGCAAGCAGAGTCTCAACCCCACTTCGTCGTCCCCGCGAAGGCGGGGATCGAGAATCTCGCAGGAGGCGTGCAAAGGCGTCCGATCCGAAACTCTGAATTCCCGCCTTCGCGGGAATGACGATAGTTGGGCTAAAGCGCTAGTTCTGCGCCACCTTCTGCTCATGCTCCTTGAGTAGCTCTTTGGCATGCGCCACTTCCAACGCTTCCATGGCGTTGATTGGCTTGATCGCCACGGCTTCTTTCAGGTGTTGAACCACCTTGGCTTCTTCATCATCGCCGTACACATAACCCAGCGCGTTGGCGTATTCGTAATGGCCAATGGGGAGATTGCTCGACTGCTTGAAGGAGCGGGCGAAGTAGCCTTCCATTTTGTCGGCGCTGACGCCGTAGGTCATGCTGCCCACCAACTTGCCTACCTTGCGAATCACTCCAGCCTCATAGCCGCCGTAGAGCGCCAGGGCAAAGGGTTGCTGGGGCTGTTTGGCCAGCAGGGCATCCAGTTCTTTCGGGATCTGGTTGGTGTAACCGCGGTTTAGCACCACTGGCACCGAGAGTTCTTCACCCAGGCGCGCCTTGGCGTACACGCGGCCGAACTGCGCCACGGTATCGGCTTGCACCAGTTCGCCGGCCTTGTCGGTGTAGTCGATCACTTCTTCCAGCAAGCGGTGTTTTTCATCCTGATTCGGCACCAGGAACATGGCGTACACCACCTGGGCAAACATCGCCGGAATCTGCCCGCCAACGCCGAGAGCCAGGCCTTCTTTTTTTGCCTGGGCAAAGTCGCCTTTGAACATCAGACGCCAGACGTTTTGCAGCTTCTGCGCATAAATCTCGGCTTCTTCGGGCTTGCCGGTAAAACCGGTGTTGCCGGTGACCGTCATTTCCAGCGCTTTGGGGTAGGTGGTGGCCATCTTCATCACCCACTCCGCGTCGGGGAACGGGTAGTCGCTGCCAAAGCCGCGGGTCAGCTGTGGCCAGGCCTGGCGCAGCTTGTCGCCGGAATAGTCATAACCGCTCTGGTCGTAGGGGAAGGGTTTCCATTGTTCGTCCGCGACAGCCACCAGGCTGCACAGCGTAAGCACGGCAAGAATTAAAGGGCGCATGACAAGTACCTGTTTTTGTTAGAGGTTCACACGCCGATCATAGGTCGCAGGGCAGGGCGACCAACCCCCATCCTAGGAATGGCTGTCCTTTTGCTGGAACTGGCGCCGGTATTGGTTGGGCGACAATTCTGTGTGCTGACGGAACAACCGGGCGAAGAAGCTGGCGTCGTCGTAGCCCACTTCGTAGCTGATGGTCTTGATACTTTTACGCGTTGCGCTGAGCAGGCCCTTGGCTGTTTCGATCCGTAACCGTTGCAGGTAGTGCAGCGGTTTGTCGCCGGTGGCTGTCTGAAAACGCCGCATAAAATTGCGAATGCTCATGCCGTGTTGGCGGGCAACGTCTTCAAAGCGGAATTTTTCCGCGAAGTTTTCTTCGAGCCATTGCTGAATCTGCAGAATGGTCACGTCCTGGTGCAGCTTCTGCCCCCCGAAGCCGATGCGGCCAGGTGTGTAGTTGCGCTGCACTTCGTAAAGAATGTCGCGCGCCACGGCCTGGGCCACGCTGGCGCCGCAAAAACGCTCGATCAGGTACAGATAAAGATCGCACGCCGAGGTGGTGCCGCCGGCGCTGTAAAGGTTGTCAGCGTCCGAAAGGTGCTTCTCCTGATTCAGCAGCACCTTGGGGAAGCGCTCGCCAAACTCGCGGAAAAAGCGCCAGTAGGTGGTGGCTTCTTTGCCGTCCAGAAGGCCTGCCTGGGCAATCCAGAACACGCCCATGGCCTCGCCGCAGATCACGCTGCCCGCCGCATGCTGCTTGCGCAGCCAGGTGAGAATCTGCGGGTAACGCTGGTTTAGCTCGTCGAAATCGCCCCAGTAGGCCGGCAGGATGATGATATCGGCCGGTTCCAGGCCGCCTTCGACCGGCAGCACCACGTCGCTGAAGCTGCGTGCGGGTTTGCCGTCCGGGCTCACCAAGTGGATATCGAAAGCCGGTGTCAGCCCCAGCCCCAACTGGCGGCCATAGCGCAAGCTGGCCATGTGGAAAAAATCTTTGGCTTGCATGAGGGTGGAGGCGAACACGCCTTCGACGGCCAGAATGGCGACGCGCTTGAGTGCGCTGGACTGAGCAGTTGGCATGGATGCTTATTCTTATTAGGGGATAGTGGTCAGGGGGTGGCTGGATCGTCTTATTTTTTGTCGCATGTGTCCAGTGTGTCGAAACGTTTGACTGTCCTACAGTCGGGGTCTTGCCAATCCCGGCTTAGACGTATCCAGTGGGTATAACAATGATTCCAAGAACCCTGTTCAGCTCCGACCACGAGCTGTTTCGTGACAGCGTGCGCAAGTTCCTTGAGCAGGAAGCCGTGCCTTACCACCATCAGTGGGAAAAGGACGGGCACATCGACCGCACGCTGTGGAACAAGGCCGGTGAGGCCGGCATGCTCTGCTCCCACCTGCCGGAAGAGTACGGCGGCATGGCGGCCGATTTCCTCTACAGCGCGGTTGTTATCGAAGAGATCAGTCGCCTGGGTCTGAGTGGTATTGGCTTCTCGCTGCACTCCGACATCGTGGCGCCGTACATCCTGCATTACGGCTCCGAGCAGCTGAAACTCAAGTACCTGCCCAAGCTGGTGTCGGGCGAGATGGTCAGCGCCATCGCCATGACCGAGCCGGGCGCCGGTTCCGACCTGCAAGGGGTGAAGACCACCGCTGTGCTGGATGGCGACGAGTACGTGCTGAACGGCTCCAAGACCTTTATCACCAATGGCTTCCTGGCCGACCTGGTCATCGTGGTGGCCAAGACCGACCCCAAAGCGGGCGCCAAAGGCACCAGCCTGTTTCTGGTGGAGGCGGGCACGCCGGGCTTTGCCAAAGGCAAGCGCCTGGAGAAAGTCGGCATGAAAGCGCAGGACACTTCCGAGTTGTTCTTCCAAGATGTGCGCATTCCCAAGGAAAACCTGCTCGGCCAGGCTGGCCAAGGCTTCGCTTATCTGATGCAGGAACTGCCGCAGGAGCGCCTTACTGTCGCGTTGGGCGCGCTGGCCAATGCCGAAGCGGCGCTGAAATGGACGCTGGACTACACCCGCGAGCGCAAGGCCTTCGGCAAAGCCATCAGTGAATTCCAGAACACGCGCTTCAAGCTGGCGGAAATTGCCACTGAAGTTCAGGTAGGGCGCGTATTTGTCGACCGCTGCCTGGAGCAACATCTGCAAGGCAAGCTGGATGTGCCGACCGCCGCCATGTGCAAGTACTGGACGACTGATCTGCAATGCAAAGTGCTCGACGAGTGCGTGCAGTTGCATGGCGGTTACGGCTATATGTGGGAGTACCCGGTGGCACGCTCCTGGGCGGATGCGCGGGTGCAGCGCATCTATGCCGGTACTAACGAGATCATGAAAGAGATCATCTCGCGGGCGCTGTAATGGCCCTGTACTGAAATAAAAAAGCCCGGCCAAGTGCCGGGCTTTTTTATTTGAAGTGCCCGTTAGGGCGCGGGGTTTGGCTGGGCTTTGTGGATGGCGTCTATTTGCTCAAGCAGCTCCAAGCTTAGCGTGAGTTCCGCGCTGGCTAGGTTGCTTTTCAGCTGCTCGGTGCTCGTCGCGCCAATGATATTGCTGGTGACAAAAGGGCGAGCGGTGACGAATGCCAGCGCCATCTGCGCCGGATCCAGGCCGTTCTCGCGGGCCAGTGCGACATAACGTGAACACGCCGCTTCCGCCTGTGGGTTGGTATAGCGGGTAAAGCGGCTGAACAGGCTGATACGCGCATTGGCCGGGCGTGCCCCGCCTTCATATTTGCCAGAGAGCATGCCGAAGGCCATCGGCGAGTAAGCCAGCAGGCCGCACTGCTCGCGAATGGCTACTTCTGCCAGGCCGACCTCGAAGGTGCGGTTGAGCAGATTATAGGGGTTCTGGATGGAGACCGGGCGGGGCAGCCCGAGTTGTTCGGCCTGCTGCAGAAACTGCATGGTGCCCCACGGGGTTTCATTGGACAGACCGACGTGACGGATCTTGCCGGCTTTCACTTGCTCATCCAGCGCTTCGAGGATTTCGGCGATGGGGGTGAAGTCCTGTTCTTTATGTTGGTAGCCGAGCTGGCCAAAAAAGTTGGTGCTGCGCTCGGGCCAGTGCAATTGGTACAGGTCGATATAGTCCGTTTGCAGGCGTTTCAGGCTGGCATCCACCGCCGCAACGATGTGCGTTCGGTTGTGTTTGAGCTGGCCGTCGCGGATGTAATCGATGCCATTGCCGGGGCCGGCGATCTTGCTGGCCAGGATCCAGTCGCCGCGATTGCCGCGGGCTTTGAAGTAGTTGCCGATGATTTGTTCGGTGCGGCTGTACGTCTCGGCACGCGGCGGCACCGGGTACATTTCAGCGGTATCAATAAAGTTCACGCCGGCGGCGCGTGCCATATCGATCTGTTCGAAGGCCTCGTCCTGCGTGTTCTGCTCGCCCCAGGTCATGGTGCCCAGGCAGATAGCGCTGACGTCGAGATCGGTGCGGCCGAGCTTGCGAAACTGCATGAATTTCTCCTCGTGCAAAAAGTGCCATCAAATCAGGTTGATATTTTTCCTGCAATCGGCATAATTCCGCAGCTGTTTTCAGCGGGGGATGCCAAGCCTGCTGAAACTCGCCGTACGGACGTGATGACCCGAGCCCCCGATAGCGTCCGTCTCTGGCTGCCTTTGCTTGTCAAAGCGCGCACTATTCAGTAAGATCCGCCGTCTTATTTTCAGGGCGGCCCCTGAGGCTATTAAAGAATGAAAACTTTTACTGCTAAACCGGAAACTGTTAAGCGCGACTGGTTCGTCGTCGACGCTGCAGGTCAGACTCTGGGTCGTCTGGCCACAGAAATCGCTAGCCGTCTGCGTGGCAAGCACAAAGCTGAATACACCCCTCACGTTGACACCGGCGACTACATCGTCGTTATCAACGCTGAGCAAGTACGTGTAACCGGCGCTAAGACCACCGACAAAATGTACTACTCTCACTCCGGTTTCCCGGGTGGCATCAAATCGATCAACTTCGAAAAGCTGATCGCCAAGGCGCCTGAGCGTGTGATCGAGACCGCGGTTAAGGGCATGCTGCCTAAGAACCCGCTGGGTCGCGACATGTACCGTAAGCTGAAAGTGTACGCGGGCGCTGCTCACCCTCACACTGCTCAGCAGCCCCAAGAACTGAAGATTTAACGGAATAGTTCATTATGTCGGCGACTCAAAATTACGGCACTGGCCGTCGCAAGACTGCAACCGCTCGCGTTTTCCTGCGTGCAGGCACTGGCAAGATCTCCATCAACAACCGCACCCTGGAAAACTTCTTCGGTCGCGAAACTGCCCGCATGGTAGTTCGCCAGCCGCTGGAGCTGACTGAGACTGTCGAGAAGTTCGACATCTACGTCACCGTTCTGGGTGGTGGTGTCAGCGGTCAAGCTGGCGCGATCCGTCACGGTATCACTCGTGCTCTGATGGACTATGATGAAGCTCTGCGTCCTGCTCTGCGCAAAGCTGGTTACGTCACTCGTGACGCCCGTGAAGTTGAACGTAAGAAAGTCGGTCTGCGTAAAGCGCGTAAGCGTCCGCAGTACTCGAAGCGTTAATTCGCACTTCGTTCAAAGACGCCCAGTTTCCCAAAGGAACTGGGCGTTTTTTATGGGCGAAAGTATTGATTGCGACAACTTGCCGCACGCGTAAACGCCGCGTCGGACAAGGCTTTCAGCCATTTTGTATCCAGTAATTGCCTTGTCAGATATGGGGCTTTTCTTTACCATTTGGCAAATTTTTTGCGCGGCTTGAATTTTACTTAGTAGACGCCTGAAAAACAGGCCACAAAGCTGATGGGAGACGACTGAATGAGCAATGACGGCGTGAATGCAGGCCGGCGTCGCTTCCTTGTAGCAGCCACTTCGGTGGTAGGTGCTGCAGGAGCGGTGGGTGCTGCGGTCCCGTTCGTGGGGTCATGGTTCCCGAGTGCCAAGGCCAAGGCCGCTGGTGCCGCGGTGAAGGTGAATGTCAGCAAAGTCGAACCAGGTCAGCAGATGATTGCTGAATGGCGCGGCCAGCCGGTGTTTATCGTTCGCCGGACAGAAGAAATTCTGGGCAACCTGACCAAGATCCACGATCGGATGTCTGACCCGGAGTCGAAAGCTTCCGTACAGCCCGAATATGTCGACAAGACTGTGCGCTCGATCAAACCAGAGATTCTGGTGCTGGTCGGTATCTGCACCCACCTGGGTTGCTCGCCGTCCTTCCGTCCTGAAGTAGCTCCGGCCGACCTGGGCGCTGAATGGGTCGGTGGCTATTTCTGCCCTTGCCACGGTTCGCGCTACGACCTCGCCGGTCGTGTGTATAAATCGCAACCAGCTCCGTTGAATCTGCCAGTGCCGCCTCACTCTTACGAGTCTGACGACGTCATTGTCATCGGTGTGGACCAGGAGAAAGCCTGATGAGCAAATTCATGGAGTGGGTAGATGCGCGCTTTCCCGCCACTAAAATGTGGGAAGACCATCTCAGCAAGTATTACGCACCGAAGAACTTCAACTTCTTCTACTTCTTTGGCTCCCTGGCCCTGCTGGTTCTGGTTAATCAGATCCTGACCGGCGTCTGGCTGACCATGAGCTACACCCCGTCCGCCGAAGAGGCGTTCGCCTCTGTTGAATACATCATGCGTGATGTGGAATACGGCTGGATCATTCGCCTGATGCACTCCACCGGCGCTTCGGCGTTCTTCATCGTGGTTTATCTGCATATGTTCCGTGGCTTGCTCTACGGTTCGTACCAGAAGCCGCGTGAGCTGGTGTGGGTATTCGGCATGCTGATCTACCTGGCGCTGATGGCTGAAGCCTTCATGGGTTACCTGCTGCCGTGGGGCCAGATGTCCTACTGGGGCGCCCAGGTGATCATCTCGCTGTTCGGTGCCATTCCGGTTATCGGCGACGACCTGACTCAGTGGATCCGTGGTGACTACCTGATTTCGGGCATCACCCTGAACCGCTTCTTCGCCCTGCACGTGATTGCCCTGCCAATCGTGATTCTGGGCCTGGTGGTTCTGCACATTCTGGCGCTGCACGAAGTGGGTTCGAACAACCCGCAAGGCGTGGACATCAAGAAGTTCAAAGACGAAAACGGCGTACCGTTGGACGGCATTGCTTTCCACCCGTACTACACCGTTAAAGATATCGTTGGCGTGGTGGTGTTCCTGTTCATCTTCTGTTCGATCATCTTCTTCTTCCCGGAGATGGGTGGTTATTTCCTCGAGAAGCCGAACTTCGAAGTAGCGAACTCCTTCAAGACCCCAGAGCACATCGCTCCGGTCTGGTACTTCACTCCGTTCTACGCAATTCTGCGTGCTGTACCGGATAAATTGCTCGGCGTAATCGCCATGGGTGCTGCTATCGCCGTACTGTTCGTGCTGCCTTGGCTCGACCGTAGTCCGGTCAAATCCATGCTCTACAAAGGCTGGATGAGCAAAGTTTGGTTGGCAGTGTTCTGCGTCTCCTTCGTGATTCTTGGCGTGCTGGGTGTTTTGGCGCCTACCGACGAGCGTACGCTGGTGTCGCGTATCTGCACCTTCTTGTACTTCGCATACTTCATCCTCATGCCGTTCTACACCAAGCTTGAGAAGACCAAACCGGTTCCGGAAAGGGTGACTGGCTGATGAAAAAGCTATTTGCTGCACTAGTTTTCGCTGTTCTGCCGGCTATCGCGTTCGCCAACACCGGTCATGGTCCTGAGTTGGATTCGGTCGATATCGACCTGACCGACAAAGCCGCCATGCAAGACGGCGCACGCACATTCGCCAACTACTGCATGGGCTGCCACAGCGCCAAGTTCCAGCGTTACGAGCGCGTTGCCGATGACCTCGGCATTCCGCACGAGCTGATGCTGAGCAATCTGGTTTTCACCGGCGCCAAGATCGGCGATCTGATGAAAAACAGCATGTCGCCGGTTGATGCCAAGAAGTGGTTCGGTGCGGCTCCGCCCGACCTGACTCTGGTCGCTCGCGTACGTGGTAACGATTGGCTGTACAGCTACCTGCGCAACTTCTACGAAGACCCGGCGCGCCCTTGGGGTGTGAACAACAAGATCTTCCCGAACGTGGGTATGCCTAACGTTCTGGTCGGTCTGCAGGGTCGTCAGGTATTAGGTTGCAAGCAAGTACAAGTGGTTGAGGACGGCAAGAAGCAGTACGACCCGCTCACCGGTACTCCGCTGACCCACGAAGCCTGTGACCAGCTCACCATCGTGCCGAAAACCGGCAAGCTGAATGAGGCCGAGTTCGACGAGAAGGTCAAAAACCTCGTAACCTTCCTGGCTTACTCCGCCAACCCAGTGAAACTGAAAAGCGAGCGCATCGGCACCTACGTGCTGTTGTACTTGGCCTTCTTCTTCGTGTTCGCGTATCTGCTGAAACGTGAATACTGGAAGGATGTGCACTAAGTAACTGGTATTCTCCGCTGTCGACTTGCGCGCCCAATTGGGCGCGCACGTTTTTGTGCTTCAGATAACTTTAACAAGCGAGGAGGATCGCCATGGGCGTGACCAACCGGTTGGCCTGTTACTCCGACCCCGCCGATCACTATTCCCATCGCGTACGTATCGTGCTCGCCGAGAAAGGTGTAAGCGCGGAAATCATCAATGTGGAGCCGGGGCGCACGCCGCCCAGACTGGTTGAGGTCAATCCTTACGCCAGCCTGCCGACATTGGTGGACCGTGACCTGGCGTTGTATGAATCGACCGTTGTGATGGAATATCTTGACGAGCGTTATCCCCACCCGCCGTTGTTGCCGGTTTACCCGGTGGCTCGCGCTAATAGCCGTTTGCTGATTCACCGTATTCAGCGTGACTGGTGTGTGTTGGTGGACCAGATTCTTGACCCGCGCAGCAAAGAGCCAGCCCGTGTGCAAGCACGCAAGGAGCTGCGTGAAAGCCTTACCGGCGTGTCGCCATTGTTCGCCGACAAGGCTTACTTCCTCAGCGACGAGCTGAGTTTGGTAGATTGTTGCCTGTTGCCGATCTTGTGGCGGTTGCCGATATTAGGCATCGAACTGCCCAAGCCGGCCAAGCCATTGCTCGATTACATGGAGCGCCAGTTCGCCCGCGAGGCCTTCCAGGTCAGCTTGTCGGGTGTTGAGCGCGATATGCGCTGAAGCTGAAGGAGCTTTCAATGAACTCCAGTCGTCCGTACCTGATCCGCGCCCTATACGAGTGGATAGTTGATAACGATTGCACGCCACACCTGCTGGTAAATGCCGAATACCCGAACGTGCAAGTGCCGCCAGGCTTTGCCAATGACGGTCAGATCGTTCTGAACGTGTCGCCCAGCGCTGTACGTCATCTGCACATGGATAACGACGCTGTGAGCTTCGAGGGGCGTTTCGGCGGCATTGCTCACACCTTGTTCATCCCGGCGCCAGCCGTATTGGCGATTTACGCACGGGAAAATGGCCAGGGAATGGTCTTCGACCTGGAGTCGCCGGTGGCAGACGAAGAGCCGGAAGACGATCCGGATGGCGATGGCCCGTCGGGCTCCGAGCCACCGCGTCCTAGCGGCAGACCGAGCCTTAAGGTGGTCAAGTAGGGCGAATATCCGCAAAGCGGATATCAGCCGCTTCGCGACTATCCCCGGGGCATTCGCTCTCTGACAGGCCACGCAAAAACCAATAAAAAAGGCGATCCGAAGATCGCCTTTTTTATTGCCTGCCGATTGAGTCAGTCGACGTACTCAAACAGTTTCACGATCTTCTGCACGCCCGACACACCCTGCACCAGGTTACTGGCCAGTTGCGCCTGCTGACGGCTTACAACGCCGAGCATGTAGACGATCCCGTTCTCGGTGATCACCTTGATATTCGAGCTGGAGACGCTGCTGTCAGCCAGCATCTCTGTCTTGATCTTGGTGGTCAGCAGGGCGTCATTGCTACGCGCCAAGGCCGAGGAGGGCGCGATGACCTGCAGTTCGTTGTACACCTTGCGCACGCCCTGTACCGAGCGCGCAGCCTGTTCGGCTGCGGCTTTCAGGTCGGCGCGAGGAGTTTGGCCGGCCAGCAGCACGATGCCGTTGTAGCTGGTGACTACAATGTGAGAGCCGTTGGCCAGGTCGGGGCTCGCCTGCTTGATCTTCTGCTCGACATTCGACGGGATGAATTGGTCATCGATCTTGTTGCCGAACGAACGACTGCCGCACCCGGAAAGCACCAAAGTGATGGCAAGGGCGGCAAGGATTAATGGCGAACGGGTCATTCTTCACTCCCAAACAGTTGGCTATCAATCAGATCGCAGAGGCAGTGGATGGCCAGCAAGTGGACTTCCTGAATGCGTGCGGTAACTTTCGATGGAACACGGATTTCGACGTCTTCTGGCAGCAGTAGCGAGGCCATGCCGCCGCCATCGCGGCCGGTAAGTGCGACCACGACCATTTCGCGATCATGCGCGGCCTGGATGGCTTGAATCACGTTGGCCGAGTTGCCGCTGGTGGAGATCGCCAGCAGTACGTCGCCCGGTTGGCCCAGGGCGCGGATCTGCTTGGAGAAAATTTCGTTATAGCTGTAGTCGTTGGCGATCGAGGTGATGGTCGAGCTGTCGGTGGTCAGGGCAATGGCCGGCAGACTTGGGCGTTCGCGCTCGAAGCGGTTGAGCAATTCGGAGGAAAAGTGCTGGGCATCACCAGCCGAGCCGCCGTTACCACAGGTCAGGATCTTGCCCTCGTTGAGCAGGGCTTGAACCATGACCAGACTGCCGTGCTCGATGTAGGGAATAAGCACTTCCATGGCTTGCTGTTTGGTTTCGATACTGGCTTGAAACAGCTGGCGGATACGGGATTGCATGTCCATCGGAGATGACCTTCAGTGTGGCTGCTGATCAGGTGGCCTGGGTTTCGCCCGGCGCCTGCTGATAATAGGTAAAGCGTTATTGCTGCCGACGGCGCACCGTACGGCCCTGTAGTTGGGGTGGTTGGGCGGAAAATCAAGTCTCGAAGGCGTTGCGAATCCAGTTCAGACGGCTCGCAGGTTCACTGCCAGTGTTGATGGCTACGACATCGAAACGGCACGGATGTTTGGCCCAGCGCGGCTCCTGCTGCAAAAAGCTGGTGGCCGCCAGAATCAGCTTCTGCTGCTTGCGGCCATCGACACTTTCCACGGCGCCACCCCAGGTGGTATGCCGGCGGGCGCGAACTTCGACGAATACTACTGTATCGCCGTCCAGCATGACCAGATCGAGCTCGCCGCCCTTGCAGCGCCAGTTTTTGCAGACCAATTTCAGGCCCTGGCGGCGCAGATGCTCAAAGGCCTCTGCTTCGCCCTCACGGCCGGCGTGCTGGGTGCTGGCGGCTATCAATCAGAAGCCGCTGCTGACAGGCAGGCGCTGCACGGCGCCATCACGGAACTCGGCCCACGGCAACTGACGTTCTACGCGCTGGTTGGCGTTCACGCTCAGGCTGCCGGAAAGACCGTCAACGCGGCTTTCTGGCAAGGCTTTCAGCTCGGTCAGGCGTGGTGCCAGCCGATAGGCG
Organism: Pseudomonas turukhanskensis; assembly: GCF_027922365.1. Lineage (GTDB taxonomy): Bacteria > Pseudomonadota > Gammaproteobacteria > Pseudomonadales > Pseudomonadaceae > Aquipseudomonas > Aquipseudomonas turukhanskensis. The sequence goes on along the minus strand of NZ_BSFN01000005.1, from coordinate 193,997 downwards.
TCTACGCCCATGGCATACAGGCGACCGAGGCTGCCGGCAGCTTGTGGCCATTGGGCGGCAACTTGCTGGCGCAGCGGGTCGTTGGCATCAAGCAGCCACGGGGTTTCACAGAAGCGGATGCCGTCCAGGTCTTGGTACTGCGACGGGTTGCTGCCGCCGGTGAAGAGGTGCGAGGTGGCATACACCGGCACATCGCCCGCGTACTGGAAGGCCAGCGTCGGTTTGATCTGCTGGGCTTGCTGCGGCGTGGCAGCGAGGAAAATAAAGTCGATGTCCTGACGGCGCGCTGGCTGGGCCGCTACCTGCGTGCCCAGCACGCTTTGAATGCGTTTGGCGCGGGCTTCGCTCTGGCGCAATTGGAAGAGATCGGCAATCTGTTGAGCCAGTTCTACCGGCTGATCAACATGCTCGGCAGCGATCAGGCTGCCGCCCTTGGCTTGCCAGCTCTGGCGGAAGGCTTCCAGTACGCGGTCGCCCCACTCGCCACGCGGCACCAGGGCCACGGCGCGGCGCATGCCGTCGTCCCAGGCGCGGCGCGATACTTCGCGAGCTTCATCTTCAGCGGCCAGGCCGAACTGGAACAACTGGGGCGGGCCTTCGCGGCCGGCATCGCTGTAGTTCAGGGCCAGGGTGGTGATCGGCAATTGCTCGCGATCACTCAGCTGTTTCACCAGGTTCTTTTCCAGTGGGCCGACGACCAGTTGAATGCCGGCGGCTTGTGCCTGGCGGTAGAAGTCGTCCATCGAGGCCAGGCGTGAGCTGTCGAACACTTCGATGCTGGGCGGGTTCTGACCGGCTTGCTGGGCCTGGAAGTGCGCAGCCATAAATCCGTCACGCAGGGCGCGGGCTACGGAGGCGAGCTGGCCATCTTGCGGCAGCAGCAGGGCGATCTTGGTCAGCGGTTGGCTGGCCAGTTCTTTCAGTTTGGTCAGTGGCGCCGGCAGTTGTGCGGCGGCCGGGTGTTGCGGGTTCTGTTGGCTCCAGGTATCGATGGCGGCTTGTTGCTGTTGCAGGGTGCCGGCACTTTTTACCGCGCTGGCCAGTTGCAGCCAGCCGGCCAAGTCGGCATCGCCACCAGCTTGCAGTTGATCGGCAGGCAGCGAAGACACCAGGCTCCAGATGCTTTCATGGTTGCGGGTGGCGGCTTCACCGCTCAGCAGCGGCGCGATAAACACGCGCTCGCGGGCGGCAGCCAGAGTTTGCCCGTCAGCTTCCAGGGCCTGGGCGCGGACCAACTGGGTGCGCACTTGCTGCTCAACCGGCAGTTCGGCCAAGCGCTGCATGCCCGGCTGGTCGAGGGCCTGCAAGGCGCTTTTCGGTTTTCCGCGGGCCAGGGCCAGCTCGGCGCTCAAGGTGCCAGCGAATACCTGTTGGGCCGGTTTCAGGGTCGCGACGGGCACCTGCTCCAGAATTTGCGCGGCGCGGCCCAGATCCTTCTGTTGATAAGCCTGGTCTGCGGCGGCCAGGCGCAAGGAGGCAGCCTGTTCCGGTTTGGCCTCGTTGGCCTGTTGCAGCAACTGGTCGATGCTGGCTTGCGGGGTGCGGGGCAGTTCGCCAAGGGTGGACGACGGCGAGCTTGAGCAAGCGGCCAAGAGAGCGGCGAGGCTGAGAGCGAGGAGCGGGCGCAGGCCGGCGGTCAGGCGGATGATCATGTAGACGTTCCTGGTACTTGATCGAAGAGGGCGGATTGTACCCAAGGGGCACGGCAGGCGCGATGTTGATGGCGTGAATCGGGCTACAATGCGCGCTTTCTGCAATTGGTGAGGTGTGCGTTGTGACCACTCAGGGTGTTTTGAATTCCACCACCGGCACGCTTTATGTGGTGGCCACACCCATTGGCAATCTCGACGATATAAGCGCCCGTGCGCTTAAAGTGCTGCGTGATGTGGCGCTGATTGCCGCCGAAGACACCCGCCACTCCATGCGCTTGATGCAGCATTTCGGCATTCCGACGCCGCTGGCGGCCTGCCACGAGCACAACGAACGTGACGAGGGCAGCCGTTTTCTCGCGCGCTTGCAGGCCGGGGACGACGTAGCGCTTATTTCCGATGCCGGCACACCGCTGATTTCCGATCCGGGCTATCACCTGGTGCGCCAGGTGCGCGCCGCGGGCATCAAGGTGGTGCCGGTGCCGGGGCCTTGCGCGCTGATCGCCGCGCTGTCGGCGGCCGGGCTACCGTCTGACCGGTTTATCTTCGAAGGGTTTTTGCCGGCCAAGGCGGTCGGGCGGCGGGCTCGTCTGGAAGCAGTAAAAGAAGAGCCGCGCACGCTGATTTTCTACGAAGCCCCGCACCGTATTCTTGAATGCCTGGAAGACATGGAGCTGGTCTTCGGCGGTGAGCGCGTGGCGCTGCTGGCGCGCGAGTTGACCAAAACCTTTGAAACCCTCAATGGCCTGCCGTTGGCCGAACTGCGTGCCTGGGTGGCGAGCGACAGCAATCAGCAGCGCGGTGAGTGCGTGGTGTTGGTCGCGGGCTGGCAGGCCCCGGAAGGCGATGATGCGGTCAGCGCTGACACCCTGCGCGTGCTCGATCTGTTGCTCAAGGAAATGCCGCTCAAACGCGCGGCTGCCGTGGCGGCGGAAATCACCGGGGTGCGCAAAAACCTGCTCTATCAGGTGGCCCTGGAGCGGCAATAACGGATTTTGGCTTGTTCTAAATGGAGGCTGCCGCTACCCTGTGCGGCGGAGAGTCGATTGGACAGTCGCTGCCTCGTTTCGTTCACGCGAGCGGGGGGGAGGAAAGTCCGGGCTCCATAGGGCGGAGTGCCAGGTAACGCCTGGGAGGCGCGAGCCTACGGAAAGTGCCACAGAAAATAACCGCCTAAGCGTTTCGGCGCCGGTAAGGGTGAAAAGGTGCGGTAAGAGCGCACCGCACGTCTGGTAACAGTTCGTGGCTAGGCAAACCCCACTCGGAGCAAGACCAAATAGGGTTCCATGGCGCGGCCCGCGTCGGAACCGGGTAGGTTGCTAAAGGTGTCCAGTGATGGCCATCGTAGAGGAATGACTGTCCTCGACAGAACCCGGCTTACAGATCGACTCTCCACCTCCTTCCGCTGTTCGTTCTACCTCCCGTCGCTGCGTTTCTAAGATCGAAAAAATCTCACTCTTAAGAAGTTACTTTAAGTTCGAGGCGCAGCCCCTTGAACTCGTTCGGCTGTACCCGTCAAAAGACCGCTAAAACACCCCTTTCTAGTTCCAAAAACTTCGCTAAATCACCGTCCTATAAGGATTTTTCCCTACAAGCGCGCCTTGACGGTGGGGTGGCTGCGTTCCTATAGTGTGCCGAAGTGGTACAAAGTGGTACGAAGTGGGTTTTTAAGGCATGGAAAGCTAGAAAAAATAGGGGAAGCGCTGTCGTGTTTCGCGGAGCTAACGCAATCAATCTCGACGCCAAGGGGCGCCTCGCGATGCCAAGTCGGTATCGGGATGAGATCGTGTCGCGTTCGGCTGGCCAGCTCATCGTTACCATCGACGCCATTGACCCCTGCCTCTGTGTCTACCCGCTGCCTGAGTGGGAAATAATCGAAACCAAGCTCCGTGAGTTGCCGTCCCTGCGTGAAGAAACCCGTCGCTTGCAGCGTTTGCTGATTGGTAACGCGGTGGATATCGAGCTGGACAGCGCGGGCCGTTTCCTCGTGCCGCCCCGTTTGCGCGAATACGCCAAGCTCGACAAGCACGCGATGCTGGTCGGCCAACTGAACAAGTTTCAACTGTGGGACGAAAACGCCTGGAACGCGCTTGCTGATGCGGACCTGGCAGCCATTAAACAGCCGGGCGGTCTGCCGGACGAATTGCGTGACCTCATTCTGTGACAACTACCACTAGCAGCGGCTTTCGCCACATCACCGTATTGCTCGACGAAGCCGTAGAGGCTCTCGCCGTGCGTCCGGACGGCTGCTATGTGGATGGCACCTTCGGCCGTGGCGGGCACAGCCGCCTGATTCTGCAAAAGTTGGGCCCGGACGGGCGGCTCCTCGGTTTCGACAAGGACCCTCTGGCGATTGCGACCGGAGAAGCGCTGGCGGCCGAAGACGGCCGCTTTGTCGTTGTGCAGCGCAGTTTTGCCGAACTCGGGGAAGCGGTGGCCGAGCGCGGCGACAGCGGCAAAGTGTCGGGCATTCTGTTGGACTTGGGGGTTTCCTCGCCGCAGTTGGATGACGCCGAACGCGGCTTCAGCTTTATGAACGACGGCCCGTTGGATATGCGCATGGACCCGAGCCGTGGCATCAGCGCCGCGCAGTTCATCGCCACTGCCCCTGAAGAAGAAATCGCCCGCGTCTTCAAAGAATACGGCGAAGAACGTTTCGCCAAGCGCATGGCCCGGGCTGTGGTGCAGCGCCGCGAAGTAACGCCCTTTGAACGCACCGCCGACCTGGCCGAAGTCTTGAAAGTTGCCAACCCGGCCTGGGAGAAGGGCAAGAACCCTGCTACCCGTGCCTTCCAGGGTTTGCGCATTCATGTGAACAACGAGCTGGCCGACCTGGAGCGTGGCCTGCAAGCCGCCATGGACGTCCTGGAGATCGGTGGCCGTCTGGTGGTCATCAGCTTCCACTCGCTGGAAGACCGCATCGTCAAACTCTTTATGCGTCGCCTGGAAAAAGGCGAGGCCGACAAGCTGCCGCGCAACCTGCCGGTACGCGTCGAGCGCTTCGAGCCGCTGATCAAAACCATCGGCAAGGCGCAATTCCCCTCCGATGCCGAACAGTCGGCCAACCCGCGCTCGCGTAGTGCGGTCATGCGTGTTGCGGAGAAGTTGCGGTGAGCCGCGCGTTCGCCAAGCCGTTGCCGGCCGGCAGCACCGTGCTGCTGATTCTGTTCGTCGCCGTTCTGGTTTCGGCTATCGCCGTGGCTTACAGCGCCCACTGGAACCGCCAATTGCTCAACACCCTGTACGGCGAACTCAGCGTGCGCGACAAAGCGCAAGCCGAGTGGGGCCGCCTGATTCTTGAACAAAGCACCTGGACCGCCCACAGCCGCATCGAAACCCTGGCCAGCGAACAGCTGAAAATGCGCATTCCAGAGCCTGCCGAAGTGCGGATGGTGGCGCCATGATGAAGCTCGAAGGCGCACTCTACCCATGGCGCTTCCGCGTGGTGCTCGGTTTGCTGGGCCTGATGGTGGCTGCCATCTGCTGGCGCATCATCGATCTGCAAGTGCTCGACCACGCTTTCCTGCAGGGCCAGGGCGATGCTCGCAGCGTGCGTCACGTGCCTATTCCTGCGCACCGCGGCCTGATCACCGACCGCAACGGCGAGCCGCTGGCTGTCAGTACGCCGGTCACCACCCTGTGGGCCAACGGTAAAGAGCTGCAAGCCGGCAAAGACCGCTGGTCGGCACTGGCGGCGGCACTGGGCCAGGAGCCCAAAGCCTTCGCCGCCCGGCTGGAGGAAAATGCCGGGCGCGAATTCATGTACCTGGTGCGGGGGCTGACCCCGGAACAGGGCCAATCAGTGCTCGACCTCAAAGTGCCAGGCGTCTACTCCATCGAGGAGTTTCGTCGTTTCTACCCGGCCGGCGAAGTGACTGCGCACGTGGTGGGCTTTACCGATATCGACGACCACGGCCGTGAGGGCGTGGAATTGGCGTTTGACCAGTGGCTGTCCGGCGTACCGGGCAAGCGTGAAGTGTTGAAAGACCGTCGCGGCCGCCTGATCAAGGACGTGCAGGTAACCCGCAACGCCAAGGCCGGCAAGGCGTTGGCGCTGTCCATCGACCTGCGCCTGCAATACCTGGCTCACCGCGAACTGCGCAACGTGGTCACCGAGTTCGGCGCCAAGGGCGCAAGCCTGGTGATGCTCGACGTAAAGACCGGTGAAGTGCTGGCCATGGTCAACCAGCCGACCTACAACCCCAACAACCGCCGCAACCTGCAGCCGGCCATGATGCGCAACCGCGCCATGATCGACGTGTTCGAACCCGGCTCCACGGTGAAACCGTTCTCCATGAGTGCAGCGCTGGAAAGCGGGCGTTGGAAGCCGACCGATACCGTTGACGTCTACCCTGGCACCTTGCAGATCGGCAAATACACCATTCGCGACGTGTCCAAGAATGAAGGGGTGCTGGATTTGACCGGCATCCTGATCAAGTCCAGTAACGTGGGCATCAGCAAGATCGCATTCGATATCGGCGCCGAGCCGATTTACAACGTTATGCAGCAGGTCGGGCTGGGCCAGGACACCGGTCTGGGCTTCCCCGGCGAGCGCGTCGGCAACCTGCCGAACCACCGCATCTGGCCAAAAGCTGAAACCGCCACCCTGGCTTACGGCTACGGCTTGTCGGTAACAGCCATTCAACTGGCGCACGCCTATGCCGTGCTGGCCAACAACGGTCGCAGCATTCCAATGACCATGACCCGCGCCGACGGCCGCGTGCAGGACGGCGTGCAGGTAATCCCCGAAGCCACTGCCAAAACCATTCAGGGCATGCTGCAACAAGTGGTCGAAGCCCCCACCGGCGTGTTCCGCGCCAAGGTGCCGGCGTACCACGTGGGCGGCAAGTCCGGTACGGCGCGTAAAGCCACCGTCGGCACCAAGGGCTACACCGCCAACGCATACCGCTCGCTGTTTGCCGGTTTTGCACCGATCAGCAACCCGCGTATCGCCATGGTCGTAGTGGTCGATGAGCCAAGCACCGGCGCCTACTTCGGCGGCCTGATCTCAGCACCCGTATTCGGCAAAGTCATGGCCGGCGCCCTGCGCCTGATGAACATTGCCCCAGATAACCTGACGCCTGCCGATGTTCAGCCCGCCGTGGCAGTCACCATTCCTCGGGGGTTAGCGCGCTAATGCCGATGCCACTGAACCAACTGCTGCCACAAGCCGAGAGCTCGGTACTCATTCGTGAGCTGACCCTGGACAGCCGCAAAGTGCGCCCGGGCGATCTGTTCCTCGCCGTGCCTGGCGGTCAGCAGGACGGCCGCGTTCATATTGCTGACGCCATTGCCCGAGGCGCCGCTGCCGTGGCGTATGAAGCCGAAGGCGCGCAAAAAATTGAAGCCCAGGGTGCCGAACTGGTGCCGCTGAAAAACCTAGCCGGTCAACTGTCGGCCATTGCCGGTCGTTTCTATGGTGAGCCAAGCCGGGGCCTGCACCTGGTGGGCGTCACCGGTACCAACGGCAAAACCAGCATCAGCCAGTTGATTGCCCAGGCGCTGGATCACTTCGGCGAGCGCTGCGGCATTGTCGGCACGCTTGGTACCGGTTTCCACAATGAACTGGAGCAGGGCCGCCACACCACGCCCGACCCAATCGGCGTGCAAGCGGTACTGGCCAATCTGAAACAGGCTGGCGCGCGCGCTGTGGCAATGGAAGTGTCGTCCCACGGCCTGGATCAAGGCCGCGTGGCCGCCTTGGCCTTCGACGTAGCGGTGTTCACCAATCTGTCCCGCGATCATCTCGACTACCACGGTTCCATGCAGGCCTACGGCGAAGCCAAAGCCAAGCTGTTCCGCTGGCCGAGCCTGCGTTGCCGCGTACTGAATCTGGACGACGACTTTGGCCGCCAACTGGCCGCCGAGCAGCATGACTCGCGCCTGATTACCTACAGCCTCGAAGACCGCAACGCCTACCTTTATTGCAGCGAAGCGGTGTTCGACGACCACGGCGTGCGCGCCAAGCTGGTCACCCCCAAAGGCGAGGGCAGCCTGCGCAGTTCCTTGCTCGGCCGTTTCAACCTGAGCAACTTGCTCGGGGTGGTCGGTGCCTTGCTCGGCCTGGACTACCCGCTGGACGAAATTCTCAAAGTGCTGCCGCAACTGGAAGGCCCTGCCGGCCGCATGCAGCGCCTGGGTGGCGGTGCCAAGCCGCTGGTGGTGGTCGACTACGCCCACACCCCGGACGCGTTGGAGAAAGTCCTGACTGCCTTGCGCCCGCATGCCACCGGCAAACTGCTGTGCCTGTTCGGTTGCGGCGGCGACCGTGACCGTGGCAAGCGTCCGCTGATGGCCGAAGTGGTGGAGCGTCTGGCCGATGGGGTAATGGTGACCGACGACAACCCGCGTACCGAATCGCCGGAACAGATCTTTGCCGATATCCGTGTGGGCCTGAAGGCGCCGGAAAAAGCCCAATTCGTGTTCGGCCGTGGCCAAGCCATTGCCCAACTGATCGCCGCTGCCGATGCCGCCGACGTGATCGTGCTCGCCGGCAAAGGCCACGAGGACTACCAGGAAATCAACGGCGAACGTCAGCCGTTCTCCGATCTGCATCAAGCCACCAACGCCCTGGCCGCGTGGGAGGCCGCTCATGTTTAAAGCCCTGCGTCTGAGCGAAGTCGTGAATGCCTTGAACGGCTGCCTGATTGGCGCCGATGCCACCTTCAGCGCCGTGAGCACCGACAGCCGCGCCATCAAGCCGGGCCAGCTGTTTGTTGCTCTGACCGGCCCGCGCTTCGACGGCCACAGCTATTTGCAGGAAGTCACCCAGAAGGGCGCAGTTGCAGCACTGGTCGAGCGCGAAACCGTGGGCGTCAGCATTCCCCAGTTGGTGGTGGCCGATACCCGCCAGGCGCTGGGCCAATTGGCGGCACTCAATCGTCAGGCCTACACCGGCCCACTGGCGGCCATCACTGGTTCCAGCGGCAAAACCACGGTCAAGGAAATGCTCGCCAGTATCCTGCGTGCCGGCGTCAGCGGCCCGGTATTGGCCACCCGTGGCAACCTGAACAACGACCTTGGCGTACCGCTTACCCTGCTTGAGCTGGACGCGGAACACCAAGGTGCGGTGATCGAGTTGGGCGCCAACCGCGTCGGCGAGATCGCCTACACCGTTAGCCTGGCCAAGCCACAGGTGGCAGTGCTGAACAATGCCGGCACCGCCCATATCGGCGAGTTCGGTGGCGCAGACAAGATCGTCCAGGCCAAAGGCGAAATCATCGACGGCCTGAGCAGCAGTGGCATCGCCGTGCTCAACCTCGATGACAAGGCGTTCGGCATCTGGAAAGTGCGCGCGGGCCTGCGCAAGGTTGTGAGCTTTGCCCTGAGCAACAGCGAGGCCGACTTCTACGCCAGCGACCTGGGCCGCGACGCCCGTGGTTGCCCGTCGTTCACCCTCAACTGTGCCCTCGGCTCGACCACTGTGCAGCTCAATCTGCTCGGTAATCACAACGTCGCCAATGCATTGGCGTCAGCGGCGGCAGCGTCAGCGCTGGGCATGCCGTTGGTCAGTATCAAGGCGGGGCTGGAAAACGTGCTGCCGGTCAAAGGCCGCGCCGTAGCGCAGTTGGCGACCAATGGCGCGCGGGTGATCGACGATACCTACAACGCCAACCCGACTTCCATGTGCGCCGCCATTGATATACTCGCCGCCTTCTCCGGCCGGACCGTTCTGGTTCTGGGTGATATAGGCGAGCTGGGCGAGTGGGCCGAACAGGGCCACCGCGATGTCGGCGCCTACGCCGCCGGAAAAATCGATGCTCTTTATGCCGTCGGCCCGAACATGGCGCATGCCGTTGCCGCCTTCGGCGCTAATGGCCAGCACTTTGCCGATCAGGCCAGCCTGATCACCGCCGTCAGTGCTGAGCCTGGCAACACCACCATTCTAATTAAAGGCTCGCGCAGCGCAGCGATGGAAAACGTCGTTGCCGCTTTGTGCGGCACCCAGGGGAGTCATTAAATGCTGCTGCTGTTGGCCGAGTATCTGCAACAGTTCTACAAGGGCTTCGCGGTCTTTCAATACCTGACCCTGCGCGGGATTCTGGGTGTGTTGACCGCCTTGTCGCTGTCGCTGTGGCTGGGCCCCTGGATGATTCGTACCCTGCAGATTCGCCAGATCGGCCAGGCCGTGCGCAATGACGGCCCGCAGTCGCACCTGTCCAAATCCGGCACGCCCACCATGGGCGGCGCGCTGATTCTGTCGGCCATCGCCATCAGCACCTTGCTCTGGGCAGACCTGACCAACCGCTATGTATGGGTGGTGCTGGTCGTCACCTTGCTGTTCGGTGGCATCGGCTGGGTTGATGACTACCGCAAGGTGATCGAAAAGAATTCGAAAGGCCTGCCGAGCCGCTGGAAGTATTTCTGGCAGTCGGTGTTTGGCCTGGGCGCGGCGATCTTCCTGTACATGACGGCGCCAAGCGCCGTTGAAACCACCCTGATCGTGCCGATGCTCAAAGACGTCAGCATTGCGCTGGGCGTGGGCTTCGTGGTGTTGACCTACTTCGTGATCGTCGGCTCCAGCAATGCGGTCAACCTGACTGACGGCCTCGACGGCCTGGCCATCATGCCGACCGTGATGGTCGGTGGCGCGCTGGGCATCTTTTGCTACCTGTCGGGCAACATCAAATTCGCCGATTACCTGCTGATCCCTTACGTGCCGGGCGCGGGAGAGCTGATCGTGTTCTGCTCGGCGCTGGTCGGTGCGGGCCTGGGCTTTCTCTGGTTCAACACCTACCCGGCACAGGTCTTTATGGGCGACGTCGGCGCGCTGGCGCTCGGCGCTGCGCTGGGCACCATTGCCGTGATCGTCCGCCAGGAAATCGTGCTGTTCATCATGGGCGGTGTGTTCGTGATGGAAACCCTTTCCGTGGTGATTCAGGTGGCCTCGTTCAAGCTCACCGGCAAGCGCGTGTTCCGCATGGCGCCGATCCATCACCACTTTGAACTCAAAGGCTGGCCTGAGCCGCGCGTAATCGTGCGCTTCTGGATCATCACCGTAATTCTGGTGTTGGTCGGCCTCGCCACCCTGAAACTGCGTTAAGGACAAGGACCCGAATGAGCCTCATCGCTTCTGACCACTTCCGCATCGTTGTCGGCCTCGGCAAGAGCGGCATGTCCCTGGTGCGTTTCCTCGCACGCCAGGGCATCCGCTTCGCCGTGGCCGACACGCGCGAGAACCCGCCGGAGCTGGCCGCCATTCGCGCCCAGTACCCGCAGGTAGAAGTGCGTTGTGGCGAGCTGGACGTCGAGTTCCTGTGCCGCGCCGATGAGCTTTACGTGAGCCCGGGCCTGGCCCTGGCCACCCCCGCATTGCAGGCCGCTGCCGCCCGAGGCGTAAAACTGCTGGGCGATATCGAACTGTTTGCCCGTCACGCCAAGGCGCCGATCGTGGCCATCACCGGCTCCAATGCGAAAAGCACGGTCACCACGCTGGTGGGCGAGATGGCTGCGGCAGCCGGCAAACGGGTGGCAGTGGGCGGTAACCTCGGCACGCCGGCGCTGGATCTACTTAGCGATGACGTCGAGCTGTACGTGATCGAGCTGTCGAGTTTCCAGCTGGAAACCACCGACCAACTGAATGCCGAAGTGGCCACGGTGCTGAATATCAGCGAAGACCATATGGACCGTTACAGCGGTCTGCCGGCCTATCACTTGGCCAAACACCGCATTTTCCGCGGCGCGAGGCAGGTTGTGGTCAATCGTCAGGACGGCTTGTCCCGTCCGCTGATTGGCGACAACACCCCGTGCTGGACCTTCGGCCTGAACAAACCTGACTTCAAAGGCTTCGGCTTGCTGGAAGAGCAGGGTGAAAAATACCTGGCCTTCCAGTTCGACACGCTGATGCCAGCCCGTGAGCTGAAAGTGCGCGGCGCCCATAACCAGGCCAATGCTCTGGCCGCTCTGGCCCTGGGCCATGCCGTGGGTCTGCCGTTTGAGCCGATGTTGCAAGCTCTGCGCGACTTCACCGGTCTGGCGCACCGTTGCCAGTGGCTGCGTGAGCGCAATGGCGTGAGTTACTACGACGACTCCAAAGCCACCAACGTCGGCGCCGCCTTGGCTGCCATCGAAGGTCTGGGTGCGGATATCGAAGGCAAGCTGCTGCTGGTGGCCGGCGGTGACGGCAAAGGTGCCGACTTCTCGGCCTTGCGTGCGCCGGTAACCGCCCATTGCCGCGCGGTAATATTGCTGGGCCGTGATGCCCCGTTGCTGGCTGACGTACTGGCCGATACCGGCGTGCCGCTGATTCGCGTGCAAACCCTGGATGAGTCGGTGGCCAAGGCCGCTGAACTGGCGCAAAGCGGCGACGCCGTGCTGCTGTCGCCGGCCTGCGCCAGCCTGGATATGTTCAAGAACTTCGAAGAGCGCGGGCGTCTGTTTGCCCAAGCGGTAGGGGGGCTGAACTGATGCTCGCCCGTCTGCTCAGCATTCTGCGCCCGTACCCGTCGCCTCTGTTCAGCCGTCGCGGCATCGACCTGGACTTTCCGCTGCTGGCCGGTTGCCTGGCGCTGCTGGGCCTTGGCCTGGTGATGATTACCTCGGCGTCCACGGAAGTGGCGGCGGTGCAGACCGGCAACCCGTTCTACCACATGATCCGCCACCTTATTTATATGACCATCGGCCTCGGTGCCGCCGGTTTGATGATGGTGATTCCGCTGGCCACCTGGCAGCGCATGGGCGGCACCTTGCTGGTGGTGGCTTTCGGTTTGCTGGTGCTGGTATTGGTGCCGGGCATTGGCCGGGAAGTGAACGGTTCGATGCGCTGGATTGGCTTCGGTGCCTTCAACGTGCAGCCCTCGGAAATCGCCAAGGTCTTCGCCGTGATTTATCTGGCCGGCTATCTCGTGCGCCGGCAGGAAGAAGTGCGCGAAAGCTGGATGGGCTTCTTCAAGCCCTTCATTGTCCTGCTGCCGATGGCTGGCCTGCTGCTGATGGAGCCGGACTTCGGTGCCACCGTGGTACTGATGGGCGCGGCGGCGGCCATGTTGTTCCTCGGCGGCGTCGGCCTGTTCCGCTTCTCGCTGATGGTGGCCCTGGCGGTGGCGGCGGTGTTCGTGCTGGTGCAGGCGCAACCCTATCGGATGGCGCGCTTGGTGACCTTTACCGACCCGTGGGCCGACCAGTTCGGTTCCGGTTACCAGCTCACCCAAGCGCTGATTGCGTTTGGTCGCGGCCAGTGGCTGGGCGTAGGCCTGGGCAACAGCATTCAAAAGCAGTTTTACCTGCCCGAAGCGCACACCGACTTCGTGTATTCCGTGCTGGCCGAAGAGCTTGGTCTGTTCGGGTCACTGGCCACCGTGGCGCTATTTGTATTCGTCAGCGTGCGCGCGCTGTACATCGGCCTGTGGGCCGAGAAGGCCAAGCAGTTCTTCGCAGCGTATGTCGCCTATGGCCTGGCGTTCCTGTGGATTGGTCAGTTTCTGATCAATATCGGTGTGAACGTCGGCTTGCTGCCCACCAAGGGCCTGACCTTGCCGTTCCTCAGCTACGGCGGCAGCTCGTTGGTGATCTGCTGTGCCTGCCTCGGGTTGCTGCTGCGGATCGAGTGGGAGCGCCGCACCATTCTGGGCAGCGAGGATGTCGATTTCGTCGAGAGCGATTTCGCCGAAGATGCGCCCGGCAACAAAGCGTCCAAGGAGGTGGTCCATGGCCGCTAATGTTTTGATCATGGCCGGCGGTACCGGCGGCCACGTGTTCCCGGCGCTGGCTTGCGCCCGTGAATTCCAGGCACGCGGTTACACCGTGCACTGGCTCGGCACGCAGCGCGGCATCGAAAACCAGCTGGTGCCCGAAGCCGGTCTGGAGCTGCACCTGATCAACGTGGCCGGGCTGCGTGGCAAGGGCTTCGTCAATCTGTTGAAGGCACCGTTCAGCCTGCTGCGCTCGCTGTTCCAGGCGCGCCGCATCGTGCGCAAGCTCAAGCCAGTGTGTGTGCTGGGCATGGGCGGTTATGTCACCGGCCCGGGCGGCCTGGCGGCGAAGATGGCCGGCGTGCCGTTGATCATCCACGAACAGAATGCGGTTGCCGGTACGGCCAACCGCAGCCTGGTGCGTTTCGCCACGCGCGTGTGCGAAGCGTTCCCCAATACTTTCAAGGCCTCGCCCAAACGCCGCACCACCGGCAACCCGGTGCGTGAAGAGCTGTTTCTGGAAACCCCGCGCGACACGCTGCAGGGCCGTCGCCCGCGGTTGCTGATTCTGGGCGGCAGCCTGGGCGCCGAGCCGCTGAACAAACTGCTGCCTGAAGCGCTGCGCGAAGTAGCGGCAGAAATCCGTCCGGAAGTGGTGCACCAGTCCGGCAAGAATCACGATGAAGTGACCACGGACCGTTATCAGAGCGCCGGTGTCCAAGCGCACGTTGCGCCCTTTATCAAAGACATGGCCGGTGCGTATGCCTGGGCCGACCTGGTGGTGTGCCGCGCAGGCGCGCTGACCATCAGTGAACTGGCTGCTGCCGGGCTGCCGTCGATGCTGGTGCCATTGCCGCACGCCATCGACGATCACCAGACCCGCAATGCCGATTATCTGGCGCGTGAAGGTGCTGCCTTCCTGCTGCCGCAAGCGACTACTGGCGCCGCTGAACTGGCCGAGCGCCTGACTGAGGTTTTGATGCATCCCGAACGTCTGATTTACATGGCCAGCACTGCTCGCCGCCTGTCCAAGCCCGACGCGACCCGCGCCGTTGTCGACATCTGCCTGGAGGTGGCCCGTGGTTGAGAGCCAGAAAGCGTTTCCACAGCCTGAAATGCGCCGCATCCGCCGTATTCACTTCGTCGGTATTGGTGGCGCCGGTATGTGCGGTATTGCCGAGGTGTTGTTGAACCTGGGCTATGAAGTGTCCGGCTCCGACATCAAGGGTTCGGCCGTGACCGAGCGCCTGCAGAATTTCGGTGCCCAGGTGTTTATCGGCCACCGTGCCGAGAACGCTCAGCACGCCGATGTGCTGGTGGTGTCCAGTGCCATCAACACCGCCAACCCGGAAGTGGCCAACGCCCTTGAGCGCCGCATCCCGATTGTGCCCCGTGCCGAAATGCTCGCGGAACTGATGCGCTACCGCCACGGCATTGCCGTTGCCGGTACCCATGGCAAAACCACCACCACCAGTCTGATTGCCTCGGTGTTTGCTGCTGCCGGGCTGGACCCGACCTTTGTAATTGGTGGTCGCCTGAACGCTGCCGGCACCAACGCCCAGCTCGGCACCAGCCGTTATCTGGTGGCCGAGGCGGACGAAAGCGACGCCAGCTTCTTGCACCTGCAACCGATGGTGGCTGTGGTCACCAACATCGACATGGACCACATGAGCACCTACGAAGGTGACTTCAACAAGCTGAAGAAAACCTTCGTCGAGTTTCTGCACAACCTGCCGTTCTACGGCCTGGCCGTGGTGTGCATCGATGACGTGGTAGTGCGAGAAATTCTGCCGCAGGTCAAACGCCCGACCATGACCTATGGCCTGAGCGAAGACGCTGACGTGCGCGCCATCAACCTGCGCCAGAACGGCATGCAAACCTACTTCACCGTGCTGCGCGCTGGCCGCGAGCCGTTGGATGTGTCGGTAAACATGCCTGGCAACCACAACGTGCTGAACGCCTTGGCAACCATCGCCATCGCCACCGACGAAGGCCTCAGCGATGAAGCTATCGTGCACGGCCTGTCGAAGTTCCAGGGCGTGGGTCGGCGCTTCCAGGTGTACGGTGAACTGCCGGTGGAAGGCGGCAACGTGATGCTGGTGGACGACTACGGTCACCACCCGCGCGAAGTGGCCGCCGTTATCAAGGCAGTACGCGGTGGCTGGCCGGAGCGCCGCCTGGTGATGGTGTACCAGCCGCACCGCTACAGCCGCACCCGCGATCTGTACGACGATTTCGTGCAGGTACTGGCCGACGCCAACGTGCTGCTGCTGATGGAAGTGTACCCGGCGGGTGAGGAGCCGATTCCAGGCGCCGACAGCCGCCAGCTGTGCCACAGCATCCGTCAGCGCGGCCAGCTGGACCCTATTTATATCGAGCGCGGCACCGAGCTCGCGCCGATCGTCAAACCGTTGCTGCGCGCTGGCGACATTCTGCTGTGCCAAGGCGCAGGGGATATCGGTGGCCTGGCGCCGCAGTTGTTGCAGAGCCCGTTGTTTGCCGGCGCCGTTGTCGCTGGTGGGAGTAAAAAATGAGTCGCCTGGTAGAAGCCAATCTGGCCCCTGAGGCCTTCGGTAGGGTTGCCGTGCTGTTCGGCGGCAAGAGTGCCGAGCGTCCGGTATCGCTGAAGTCCGGCGCTGCCGTGCTGGAAGCCTTGCAGGCCGCTGGTGTGGATGCATTCGGTATCGATGTGGGCGATGACTTCCTGCAGCGCCTGGTCAGCGAAAAGATCGACCGCGCCTTTATCGTGCTGCACGGTCGTGGCGGCGAAGACGGCAGCATGCAAGGCCTGCTGGAGTGCGTGGGCATTCCGTACACCGGCAGCCGTGTGCTGGCCTCGGCCCTGGCCATGGACAAGCTGCGTACCAAACAAGTCTGGCAGAGCCTGGGCCTGTCCACGCCGCGTCACGCGGTGCTGGCCAGCGTCGAGGACTGCCGGTCGGCTGCGATGGAACTGGGTTTCCCGCTGATCGTCAAACCGGCCCATGAAGGTTCCAGTATCGGCATGGCGAAAGTGAACAGCGTTGATGAACTGATCGGCGCTTGGCGTGATGCCAGCGGGTACGACTCGCAGGTGCTGGTGGAGCAGTGGATTTCCGGTCCTGAATTTACCGTCGCCGTATTGCGTGGCGAAGTGCTGCCACCCATTGGCCTGGGCACCCCGCACACCTTCTACGACTACGACGCCAAGTACCTGGCCAATGACACCCAGTACCGCATCCCGTGCGGCCTGGACGCTGCCAAAGAACAGGAACTCAAAGACCTCACCGCCCGTGCCTGTGAAGCCGTGGGTATTCAGGGCTGGGCGCGCGCCGACGTGATGCAGGACAAAGACGGCAAATTCTGGCTGCTGGAAGTCAACACCGTGCCCGGTATGACCGACCACAGCCTGGTGCCAATGGCCGCTCGCGCAGCAGGGCTGGATTTCCAGCAACTGGTCGTGGCAATTCTTTCCGACAGCGTTGAGGCTCGATAAGACCATGCACGGCGCAACCCTCCGTCATCAGCAACCTGTTCCCGGCCGCGGCGCTTTGCCACGCAAGCCGGTGCAGCGGGGTGCCAGCCGGATGGTGGCCAAGGAACCGTTGTCGGTGCGCGTGCCCAAGCCGAGTTTTTCGGCGATCAAGCGCGTGCTCTGGCCGGTGCTGTTGCTGGCCCTCGGCTTTGGTACCTACGAAGCGGCCCAGCGCCTGCTGCCGTATGCCGACCGGCCGATTGCCAGGATCAGCGTGCAGGGCGAGCTCAGTTATATCAGCCAGCAGGCAGTGCAGCAACGGATCGCACCATTCGTGGCGTCGAGCTTCTTTACCGTCGATTTGGCCGGCATGCGTGCCGAACTGGAAAACATGCCGTGGATCGCCCACGCCGAAGTGCGTCGCGTGTGGCCGGACACCGTGACCATTTCGCTGGAAGAACAATTGCCAGTCGCCCGTTGGGGTGACGAAGCGCTGTTGAACAACCAAGGTCAGGCTTTCACCCCCCGTGAGCTGGCCAATTACGAGAATTTGCCGCAGCTGGTGGGCCCGCAGCGCGCCCAGGAAGATGTGATGCAGCGCTACCAGATGCTCAGCCAGATGCTGCGCCCGCTGGGCTTTTCGGTGGCGCGCCTGGAGCTGCGTGAGCGCGGCAGCTGGTTCCTCACCACCGGGGTGAACAACACCGGACAAAGTATTGAGTTGTTGCTGGGTCGCGACCATCTGGTCGAAAAAATGCGCCGGTTCGTGACCATCTACGACAAGAGTTTGAAAGACCAGATCACCAATATTTCGCGCATCGACCTGCGCTACTCCAACGGCCTTGCCGTTGCGTGGCGTGAACCGATTGCGCCGGCGACGGACAAAACCGTCGCACAGAAGTGAATTAGGAGAAGGCAGCAACATGGCAAACGTGCAGAGCGGCAAGATGATCGTCGGCCTCGATATCGGCACCTCCAAGGTGGTGGCGCTGGTAGGCGAAGTCACATCTGACGGCCAGCTGGAAATCGTTGGTATCGGTACTCACCCGTCCCGCGGCCTGAAGAAGGGCGTGGTGGTGAATATCGAGTCCACCGTGCAGTCGATTCAGCGCGCCATCGAGGAAGCGCAGATGATGGCTGGCTGCCGTATTCACTCGGCCTTCGTCGGTGTGGCGGGCAACCATATCCGTAGCCTGAACTCCCACGGCATCGTCGCCATTCGCGATCGCGAAGTGAGTCAGGCAGACCTTGAGCGTGTGCTTGATGCCGCCCAGGCCGTGGCCATTCCCGCCGACCAGCGCGTACTGCACACCTTGCCGCAGGATTACGTGATCGATAACCAGGAAGGCGTGCGTGAGCCGCTGGGCATGTCGGGCGTGCGTCTGGAAGCCAAGGTCCACGTGGTGACCTGCGCGGTAAACGCGGCGCAGAACATCGAGAAGTGCGTACGCCGCTGTGGCCTGGAAGTGGACGACATCATTCTCGAGCAGTTGGCCTCGGCTTACGCCGTGTTGACCGATGACGAGAAAGAGCTGGGCGTGTGCCTGGTGGATATCGGCGGCGGCACCACTGATATCGCAATCTTCACCGAGGGCGCGATTCGCCACACGGCGGTGATCCCGATTGCCGGCGACCAGGTGACCAACGACATCGCCATGGCGCTGCGTACGCCGACCCAGTACGCCGAAGAAATCAAGATTCGCTATGCCTGCGCCCTGGCCAAACTGGCCGGCGCCGGCGAAACCATCAAGGTGCCGAGCGTGGGTGATCGCCCACCGCGCGACCTGTCGCGCCAGTCGCTGGCCGAAGTGGTCGAGCCGCGTTACGACGAACTGTTCACCCTGGTACAGGCCGAGCTGCGTCGCAGCGGCTACGAAGACCTGATTCCGGCCGGCATCGTGCTCACCGGCGGTACTTCCAAGATGGAAGGCGCGGTGGAACTGGCCGAAGAGATTTTCCACATGCCGGTGCGCCTGGGCATGCCGCAAGGCATCAAAGGCCTGGCCGATGTGGTGCACAACCCGATTTATTCGACCGGCGTGGGCTTGCTCATGTACGGGCTGCAAAAGCAGAACGACGGCATCTCGCTGTCGGGCGGCAGCAGCTACAACGACGAACCAAAGACACCTGTACTGGAGCGGCTTAAACGCTGGGTCCAGGGCAATTTCTGATGTTAAACCGCGTGTGCTGTAGGCGTTACAACTAGAAAAGCAAAGGAGAGGGGACCATGTTCGAGCTCGTAGACAATATCCCGCAAAGCGCAGTTATCAAGGTCATCGGTGTGGGTGGCGGCGGCGGTAACGCTGTTAACCATATGGCCAAAAACAACATTGAAGGCGTTGAGTTCATCTGCGCCAACACCGACGCCCAGGCATTGAAAAATGTCGGCGCGCGTACCGTGCTGCAGCTGGGCACCGGTGTCACCAAGGGGCTGGGCGCCGGGGCTAACCCGGAAGTCGGCCGTCAGGCTGCCATGGAAGACCGCGAGCGTATCGCCGAAGTGCTGCAAGGCACCGACATGGTCTTCATCACCACTGGCATGGGCGGCGGTACCGGTACCGGTGCGGCGCCGATCATTGCTGAAGTGGCCAAGGAAATGGGCATTCTCACGGTTGCGGTGGTAACCCGTCCGTTCCCGTTCGAAGGCCGCAAGCGCATGCTGATTGCCGAAGAAGGCATCCGCGCGCTGTCGATGAGTGTTGACTCGCTGATCACCATCCCGAACGAAAAACTGCTGACCATCCTGGGCAAAGACGCCAGCCTGCTGTCGGCTTTCGCCAAGGCCGACGATGTACTGGCCGGTGCCGTTCGCGGTATCTCCGACATCATCAAGCGTCCGGGCATGATCAACGTCGACTTCGCCGACGTGAAAACCGTGATGAGCGAAATGGGCATGGCAATGATGGGCACTGGCTGCGCCAGCGGTCCGAACCGTGCACGTGAAGCCACCGAAGCGGCGATCCGCAACCCGCTACTCGAAGACGTGAACCTGCAAGGCGCGCGCGGCATTCTGGTGAACATCACCGCTGGTCCTGACCTGTCTCTGGGTGAGTACTCGGACGTGGGTAACATCATTGAGCAGTTCGCTTCCGAGCAAGCGACCGTCAAGGTCGGCACCGTAATCGACCCGGATATGCGCGACGAATTGCACGTGACCGTTGTGGCCACGGGCCTGGGCGCGAAAATCGAGAAGCCGGTCAAGGTTATCGACAATACCGTGCAAACAGCGGCCATGCCGTCTGCCGCTGCACCACGCAACGAACAGCCGGCGGTGAACTACCGCGATCTGGATCGTCCGACCGTCATGCGCAACCAGGCTCACGCCGGCGCAGCTGCTGCAGCCAAGCTGAACGCACAGGACGATCTGGATTACCTGGATATTCCGGCATTCCTGCGTCGTCAGGCTGATTAAAGAAATGTATCAGGAGTATTGGGGTGATTGGTGTTCAGCAAAGGCCGGGTCTGGTATTATCCCCGGCCATTGTTGAAAACAATTCGCAACTAGTGTTATAGCGGCCAATCCATGATCAGACAACGCACCCTGAAGAACATCATCCGCGCCACCGGCGTCGGCCTGCATTCCGGGGAAAAGGTTTACCTGACCCTCAAGCCGGCACCGGTCGATACCGGTATCGTGTTTCGTCGTACCGACTTGGACCCCGTCGTGGAAATTCGCGCGCGGGCCGAGAATGTCGGTGAAACCACCATGTCGACCACACTGGTCAATGGTGATGTGAAAGTGGACACCGTGGAGCACCTGCTTTCGGCCATGGCTGGCCTGGGCATCGATAACGCCTACGTCGAGCTCTCCGCGTCCGAAGTGCCGATCATGGACGGTAGCGCTGGCCCCTTCGTATTCCTGATTCAATCCGCTGGTTTGCAGGAGCAGGAAGCGGCGAAGAAATTCATCCGCATTACCCGCGAAGTAACGGTAGTAGAGGGCGACAAGCGCGCCACCTTCGTTCCTTTCGATGGTTTCAAGGTGAGTTTCGAGATCGATTTCGATCACCCGGTTTTCCGCAATCGCACCCAGAGTGCGAGCGTGGACTTCTCCAGCACCTCCTTCGTAAAAGAAGTGAGCCGTGCACGCACCTTCGGTTTTATGAGTGACATCGAGTTCCTGCGTTCCCAGAACCTAGCACTCGGCGGCAGCGTAGAAAACGCCATCGTGGTTGACGAGTTTCGCGTGTTGAACGAAGACGGCCTTCGCTATGAAGACGAATTCGTGAAGCACAAAATTCTCGACGCCATTGGTGATCTCTATCTGCTGGGTAACAGCCTGATTGGCGAGTTCCGCGGCTTCAAGTCGGGGCATGCGCTGAACAACCGTCTGTTGCGCACCTTGATTGAGCAACGTGACGCTTGGGAAGTGGTGACATTCGACGACGTGAAGAGCGCGCCGATTTCGTACATGCGACCAGTTGCGGCTGGTTGAGCAATACCCTCCTTAGCTGTTTCTTAAAGCCGCCTTCGGGTGGCTTTTTTTATGGGGGTAGATAACCGATTGGCTGCGCGTCGGCATTGCGGCGTTGAAATGGCTTTTTAAATGCTCATTGGCTAAAGCCAACTGCGCGTTTAAAAAACCATTTCGCCTTGCACTGCTCTAGCTCGCTCAATCTGGATTCGTGTGATGGCTTGGATTGCGAACAGCAGAAGCGAATGGCGAATCAGCCTTTGCCGTGGCGGGCGAGACGCTCAAGCGCTGCGCGTAATCCCGGGTCGCTGATGCCTTCGGCCACTTCCTGAATGCCTTCGGCCGTTTCGGTGGACAGCTGCATGGTATGGCCGCGAAGTTTGGCCACGCCCACCCTCGGCTGCACCTTGAACAGAATGCGATTGAGATTGTGGAACGGCTCTAGCATTTGCAGTTGGCGTTCCAGCCGGCGCTGTTGGTAGCGCAGCCGAGTGGCCCAGTGGCCGTCTGTGACAATCAGTAGCAAGCAGCCTTCGCGCCAGGAGGCAACGTGGCAGTGTTCGCGTGCCGCCGGTTGCAGTTGGCTTTCCACCAGGCGCTGCAGATGGTCCAGGCGATGGGCCTGGTTGATCAGCGCTTGCAAGGGTTTGGCATCGCGCAACAGCGCGGTGTGACCTTTGGCGGGCAGGGGGCGAAAAGCCATGGGGAACGGTCTGCTGGTGAGAGGCCGCCATGGTAGCAGATGCGCGCGCACGCCTGCGTCCAAGGCTGTATTGAGAGGGGCTTGATTGAGGAAAAAGTGCCCCCATATAAAGTGCTTGGAAATGATTGCGAGTTGTAACAGGCTGGAATTTGCGTCGACAACAAGCAGACTGAGCAGTCAACTTTGTAGTCCGTAACTGAACAGTGCGTCGTGGAGTGATCCACTGCTGGCACCTTGCAATAACGCTACTTTCCTCAATAACGATTCCGGGTAGAATGCCCGCTTCGCAAGCAGCCATGAAGGCTGCGCGGGCGACTCACGGGGCCGCCCTCCATCCATATGTGTGGAAGATCCTGCCGATATGTTTGCGCCTTTGTTAAAGAAACTCTTTGGAAGCAAGAACGAGCGCGAAGTAAAGCGCATGCAGAAGGTGGTGCAAGCCGCCAATTCGTTCGAAGAGCAAATGCTGGCTCTGTCCGATGACCAGCTGCGCGCCAAGACCGAAGAGTTCAAGGCCCGTCTGGCCAAAGGCGAAACCCTCGACCAACTGCTGCCTGAAGCCTTCGCGGTAGCCCGTGAAGCGGGCAAGCGTGTGATGGGTATGCGTCACTTTGACGTCCAGCTCATCGGCGGCGCGACCCTGCACGAAGGCAAGATTGCCGAGATGCGTACCGGTGAAGGTAAAACCCTGGTGGGTACCCTGGCTGTGTACCTCAACGCGCTGTCCGGCAAAGGCGTGCACGTGGTTACCGTGAACGACTACCTGGCTCGCCGCGACGCCAACTGGATGCGTCCGCTGTATGAATTTCTCGGCCTGTCCGTAGGTATCGTCAGCCCGTTCCAGCCGCCGGAAGAAAAGCGTGCTGCTTATGCGTCCGACATCACCTACGGCACCAACAACGAATTCGGCTTTGACTACCTGCGCGACAACATGGCGTTCAGCGTTGAAGAGAAGTTCCAGCGCGAGCTGAACTTCGCGGTCATCGACGAAGTGGACTCCATCCTCATCGACGAAGCCCGTACCCCGCTGATCATCTCCGGCCAGGCCGAAGACAGCTCCAAGCTGTACATGCAGATCAACCTGCTGATTCCACGCCTCAAGCAACACATCGAGGAAGTGGAAGGCGTGGTGACTCAGGAAGGCCACTTCACTGTTGATGAAAAGACCCGTCAGGTAGAACTCAACGAAGCCGGTCACCAGTTCATCGAAGACATGCTCACCCACGCCGGCCTGCTGGCCGAAGGCGAGAGCCTGTATTCGGCGCACAACCTGGGCCTGCTGACCCACGTGTATGCCGGCCTGCGCGCGCACAAGCTGTTCCACCGCAACGTCGAATACATCGTGCAGAACGACCAGGTACTCCTGGTTGACGAACATACTGGCCGTACCATGCCGGGTCGTCGTCTGTCCGAAGGCCTGCACCAGGCCATCGAAGCAAAGGAAGGTCTGAATATCCAGGCCGAGAGCCAGACGCTGGCCTCCACCACCTTCCAGAACTACTTCCGTCTTTACAACAAACTGTCCGGCATGACCGGTACGGCAGACACCGAAGCGTTCGAATTCCACCAGATCTATAACCTGCCGGTTGTGGTAATTCCGCCGAACAAGCCGCTGGCGCGTAAGGACTACAACGACCTGGTCTACCTGACCCAGGAAGAGAAGTACGCCGCCATCGTGGCCGATATCAAGGAAAGCCAGGCCGTTGGCCGCCCGATCCTGGTGGGTACGGCTTCCATCGATAGTTCGGAATACGTGTCCAAGCTGCTGGAACAGGAAGGCATCGAGCACAAAGTACTCAACGCCAAGTTCCACGAAAAAGAAGCCGAAATCATTGCTCAGGCCGGTCGCCCAGGCGCGCTGACCATCGCCACCAACATGGCCGGTCGCGGTACCGACATTCTATTGGGCGGTAACTGGGAAGTCGAAGTGGCGGCCCTGGAAAACCCGACCGAAGAGCAGATCGCACAAATCAAGGCTGACTGGCACAAGCGTCACCAACTGGTGATCGAGTCCGGTGGGTTGCATGTAATCGCCTCCGAGCGTCACGAATCCCGTCGTATCGACAATCAGCTGCGTGGTCGTTCAGGCCGTCAGGGCGACCCGGGTTCCAGCCGTTTCTACCTGTCGCTGGAAGACAACCTGATGCGTATCTTCGCCTCCGACCGGGTGAAGAACTTCATGAAAGCGCTGGGCATGCAGTCCGGTGAAGCCATCGAACACCGCATGGTCAGCAACGCCATCGAGAAGGCCCAGCGCAAAGTGGAAGGCCGCAACTTCGACATGCGTAAGCAACTGCTCGAGTTTGACGACGTTGCCAACGAACAACGTAAAGTGATCTACCACATGCGCAACAGCCTGCTGGCTGCCAGCGACGTGGGTGACACCATCGCCGACTTCCGTCTGGAAGTGCTCGACAGCACCATCAACGCCCACATTCCGCCGCAATCGCTGCCAGAGCAGTGGGATGTTGCCGGTCTGGAAAGCGCGCTGTTCAACGATTTCAGCATCAAGTTGCCGATCCAGCAGTGGCTCGACGACGACGCCCAGCTCTACGAAGAGCCGCTGCGCGCCAAGATCCTCGAAGCGCTGCTGCTGGCCTACAACGAGAAAGAAGACGCCGCCAGCGCCGAGGCCCTGCGTACTTTCGAGAAGCAGATTCTGCTGCGCGTACTGGACGACCTGTGGAAAGACCACCTGTCGACCATGGACCACCTGCGCCACGGTATTCACCTGCGTGGTTACGCGCAGAAGAACCCGAAGCAGGAGTACAAGCGCGAGTCCTTCACCCTGTTCCAGGAGCTGCTGGACTCCATCAAGCGCGACACCATCCGCGTGCTGTCCCACGTTCAAGTGCGTCGCGAAGACCCGGTCGAAGAAGAGGCGCGCCTGCGCCAGGAAGCCGAAGCCCTGGCCGCTCGCATGCAGTTCGAACACGCCGAAGCCTCGGCGCTGGACGAGCCCGAGCTGGAGCCGGAAGGTGAGGTGGCTGTGGCCACTTACGCCCCGGTACGTAACGACCAGAAGATCGGCCGCAACGAACTCTGCTACTGCGGTTCGGGCAAGAAATACAAACACTGCCACGGCCAGATTTCTTAAGCCTGCAATGTAAAAACTGTGTGATAAAACGCCGTGAACGAATTGCCGTTCGCGGCGTTTTTGCTTGAATTTATGCTGCGCCGAACAGGCGCGGTCACTACTCGGTTTCTGCCAAGGAGCTCATCCCATGCCTGTTGGTCTCGGTCCTCTGCCTACGCTGCACCCTGTTACCGGTTTTGAATTGGGTATCTCGTCCGCCGGTATCAAGCGCGAAGGTCGCAAGGACGTGGTGGTGATGCGCTGTGCAGAAGGCTCCAGCGTTGCCGGGGTGTTCACCTTGAACGCGTTCTGCGCGGCACCGGTAATTCTGGCCAAGAAAAACGTGGTAGGCGAAGTGCGTTACCTGCTGACCAACACCGGCAACGCCAACGCCGGTACCGGCGAGCCCGGTCTGCAAGCCGCGGCCCGCACCTGCGCCAAACTCGCCGAGCTGACCGGTGTACCGGAAACCGCCGTACTGCCGTTTTCTACCGGCGTGATCGGTGAGCCGCTGCCGGTGGAAAAAATCGAAGGCGCGCTTGTCGCTGCCCTGGCCGACCTGTCTGTGGATAACTGGGCCGCTGCGGCTGCTGGCATCATGACCACCGACACCCAACCTAAAGGCGCGAGCCGTCAGTTCACCCACGACGGCGTCACCGTTACCGTCACCGGCATCAGTAAAGGCGCCGGCATGATCAAGCCGAACATGGCCACCATGTTGGGTTACATCGCCACCGATGCCAAAGTCTCCCAAGGCCTGCTGCAAGACCTGCTGCGTGACGCTGCGAACAAGTCGTTCAACCGCATCACCATCGACGGTGACACGTCCACCAACGACTGCTGCATGCTGATTGCCACTGGCCAGGCCGCGTTGCCGGAAATCACCCAGTCCAGCGGCGCACTGTTCGCCGAGTTGAAGCAGGCCGTGCTGGATGTGTCGATGGAGCTGGCGCAAGCCATCGTCCGTGACGGCGAAGGCGCCACCAAGTTCGTCACCGTGCAGGCCAATGGCGGCGCGACCCATCAGGAATGCCTGGACGTCGCCTACGCCGTTGCCCACTCGCCGCTGATCAAGACCGCGCTGTTTGCCTCCGACCCTAACTGGGGCCGCATTCTGGCCGCTGTGGGCCGTGCTGGCGTGGCGCAACTGGATGTAAGCAAGATCGACGTGTTCCTGGGTGACGTCTGCATCGCCAGCCGCGGCTGCCGCGCCACCACCTATACCGAAGAGCAGGGCGCTGCGGTGATGGCTAAGGAAGAGATTGGCATCCGTATCGAACTGGGCCGCGGCACGTGCAGCGAAACCATCTGGACCACCGACCTGTCCCACGAGTACGTGCGTATCAACGCTGAATATCGCTCCTGACACAGTGCATGTAAGCAACATCGGCCGCCGCGTCTGCGGCGGCCATTCCCCCGACTCATGGGGGCATGAACAATCGGAATTTGCCCTGAGCCCACGCGCTGCCTATTGTCGCAGTTCATCAATCGGGCTCAACAAAGGACGACGCACATGGCGCTCTCTCTGGTAATCGGCGACAAGACTTACTCCTCCTGGTCACTTCGCGCGGCGTTGGCGCTCGAACTCGCCGGCACACCCTATAGCGAGCAGGTCATTCGCCTGAATCAGCCCGATACCCGTGCGCGCATCCTCGAGCATTCGCCCACCGGCAAAGTGCCGCTGCTGAAAACCGCAGAGGGCTCGATCTGGGATTCCCTGGCCATTAGTGAATACCTCGCCGAAACCTTCCCTGAGGCTCATCTGTGGCCGCGCGGCGCCTATGCCCGCGCCATTGCCCGTAGTGTGTGCGCCGAGATGCACAGCAGCTTTGTGCCGCTGCGTACGGCAATGCCGATGGACTTGTCCCGGGACGAGGCGCTCGCTGAAGTGCCGGCGGACGTGCTGGCCGATATCGAACGCATCAGCGCCATCTGGGCACGCTGCCGCAGCGAGTTCGGCCAGGACGGCCCTTACCTGTTTGGCCACGTAAGCCTGGCCGACGCTTTTTTTGCCCCAGTCGCCGTGCGTTTTCGCGGCTACCGGGCGGCGCTGTCGGCCGAGGCCGCGGCCTATGTTGAAACCATCTACCAGTGGCCGGCGTTTCAGCGCTGGCAACAGGCAGCACGAGAGGAACACAGCGCGTGAAACGAGTGCATGTGGCGGCAGCCGTTATCCGAGGGGCCGATGGGCGCATTTTGCTGGCCCGTCGTCCAGACGATAAACACCAGGGTGGCCTGTGGGAGTTCCCCGGCGGCAAGGTCGAGGAGGGCG
Source organism: Pseudomonas turukhanskensis (assembly GCF_027922365.1). Lineage (GTDB taxonomy): Bacteria > Pseudomonadota > Gammaproteobacteria > Pseudomonadales > Pseudomonadaceae > Aquipseudomonas > Aquipseudomonas turukhanskensis. The sequence goes on along the minus strand of NZ_BSFN01000005.1, from coordinate 166,799 downwards.
AGTCGGTACGCGCCGCCCTGGGCCGCGAGTTGGCCGAGGAATTGGGCATTCAGGTGACGGCCGCACGGCCACTGATTCAGGTGCGGCACGACTACCCGGACAAACACGTGTTGCTGGATGTCTGGGAAGTCCGCGACTTTACCGGCGAGCCCCACGGCGCCGAAGGTCAGCCGTTGGCGTGGGTCAGCAACCGGGAGCTGAGCGACTACGAGTTCCCGGCTGCCAACCGCCCCATCGTCGCGGCAGCACGCTTGCCTGAGCACTACCTGATTACGCCGGACAACCTTGAGCCTAAGGAACTGCTGCTAGGCCTCAAGGCCGCGTTGGAAAGCGGCATTCGCCTGGTGCAGCTACGTGCGCCGAATATGTACGACCCGCAGTACCGCGACCTGGCGGTGGATGCCGTCGGCCTGTGCGCCGGCCGTGCGCAACTGATGCTCAAAGGGCCGTTGGAGTGGCTAGGGGATTTTCCGGCTGCCGGTTGGCACCTGACGTCCACTCAGTTGCGCAAGTTGGTCAGCGGTGGTCGGCCGTTTCCGGCACATCGTTGGTTGGCGGCGTCCTGCCATAACGCTGAAGAGCTGGCGTTGGCAGCAGAGATGGGTGTGGACTTCGTTACCCTGTCGCCGGTGCAGGCGACCCAGACCCACCCCGAGGCGCAGCCGTTGGGATGGGGCGCGGCGCAGGAGATGATCGGCGCGTTCAATCAGCCGGTGTTTCTGCTCGGTGGCGTTGGGGCAGGGGATACCCAAAGGGCTTGGGAAATTGGGGCACAGGGTGTGGCGGGGATTCGGGCGTTTTGGCCTTCCGTCTAACCCTCACCCCAACCCTCTCCCGCACGCGGGAGAGGGAGCTGAAATGCATTGTGCTGGTCTCCCCTCGCCCGTTTGCGGGAGAGGGGCCGGGGGAGAGGGCCAGCCTCACTCCGGCTTCGGTGCCGCCTGCCACAGCACCTCATTAATCTGCATCCGCCGCCCAATCAAACGCGCGGCAACAAACAGCAGATCCGACAAGCGATTCACATACGCCAACCCCACCCCACCCAACGGCTCAATGGCATTCAACTGCTGACAGCGCCGCTCCGCAGCACGCGCCTGCGCCCGGCAAACATGGGCCTGGGCTACCAGCAATGAACCACCCGGTAGAATGAAATTTTCCAGCGGCCCCAGCTCTTCATTCCATAGATCGATGGCCGCTTCCAGGCGCGCTACCTCCGCCTGATTCAACGCCTGATACTGCGGCATCGCCAGCTCGCCACCGAGGTCGAACAAGCGGTGCTGGCAGGGCGTCAACACATCGATCACCTCACTCAACCCCGGCCACATCACTTCATGTTCAGCGAGGCCCGCCAGCAGCAAGCCGAGCTGGCTGTTCAGGCTATCCAGCTCGCCCATGGCTTCCACGCGCGGGTGGTCTTTGGGCACGCGGCGGCCGTCGGCCAGGCCGGTTTCGCCGGCGTCTCCCGTGCGCGTGTAAATCTTCGACAGGCGAAAACCCATGGTCAGCTCTCTTCGTGGGTGTCAGGGGGCGTTGCCAGCGGCAAGCGCAGGGTGAAGCAGGTGCCGTGGCCCAGCGCCGACTGCACCTCCATCTGCCCTTTGTGGTTGTTGGTGATGATGAAGTAGGAAACCGACAGGCCCAGGCCCGTGCCCTGGCCGACTTCCTTGGTGGTGAAAAACGGCTCGAAGATGCGCTTGCGCACCAGCTCCGGCATGCCGATACCGTTGTCTTCCACCTGAATCTCGGCCCACGGCTCAGCCAGTCGCGTGCGCAGCACAATACGCCCCGGCTCCAGCAGCGAGCCCGGTTTGGCTTCGCGCTGGTGAATGGCTTGCGCGGCGTTTTTCAACAGATTGAGCAGCACCTGTTCCAACTCGTTGGCGATGCCCGGCACCAGGCCGACCTGCGGGTCAAACTCGCGGTCGATATTCAAGCCTTTGAAGTCGAAGCCTTCGGTGAGGTCAAAGTCGTTGCCGGCGATTTCTACGGCCTGATCGAGCAGGGCGGGCAACTGGCAGGGCGCCAACTGGCGATTGCTCATGCGGCTGAAGCTGAGCATATGGGTAACGATCTTCGCTGCCCGCGAGCCGGCCTGGGCAATGCCGTCGAGCAACTGCGGTACTTCGCGGCCTTGCAGATATTGATTGACGGTTTGCAGCGACACACCGACGGCGTCGGCTACCTCCTGGTTGCGCGGCAGTTCGGTGGACAGGCGTCGGCGAATGTTCTGCACGTTATGCAGAATGGCACCCAGCGGGTTGTTGATTTCGTGCGCCATGCCGGCGGCCAGACCACCCACCGAGAGCATTTTTTCCGACTGCACCATCATTTCTTCCAGCGACAGGCGTTGGGTGATGTCGTCGATACGGATTACCACGCCGCGACCCGCGCCGCCCATCAAGGGGTAGAAGGTCAGCGCGTAGTGGAATTTGCTATCGCCGCGGGTCCAGGTCACCCGTTCGATTTTTTCCACCGTATGCCGCTCGGCTGTGCGCTTGAGCTGCGGCAAGTAGGGTTTGAGTGGCGGAAAGGCGAGAAATACCGGCTGGTTCAACGCTTCGTCCAGGCGCGTGCCGGACAGGGCGCTGGCCTCCTGATTCCACTGGCTGACGTACAACTGCTCATCGAGGGCGATAAGTGCCGACGGCATGGAGTCGATGATGCTGTTGAGGTAGTTCTGAAAGCCGGTGAGCTTTTTCTCGATCTTGCTGCGTACCTGCACTTCCAGCTCGAGTTTACGGTTGGAGTGGCGGGTTTCTTCGGCCAGGTGCTGGGCCTGGTCAAACGACATCTGCGCGTCATCGCGAGCGCGTTTGAGCTGCTGCTCACGGGCTTCGATACGCGACAGCATGGTATTCACCGCTTCGGCCAGGCTGCCGATTTCATCCTGGTTCCCGCGCTCGGCGCGCAGGGCGTAGTTCTCTTCCCGGGTTACCTGGCGCGAGAGCTCTTCCAGGCGGCGAATCGGGCGCGTAACCAGACGGCGAATCTGCCGCGCCACCAGCGACCAGAGCAGTACGCTGCAGGCCAGAATCACCAGGCTGGCGGTCAGGGTGCCGGTGTAAAAGGCGCCGGGCAGTTCGCTGGACGCCACCAGCAACAGGTGGCCTGGCGGCTTGCCTTCTTGCGGCAACTCGAACAGTTGGTTAGTGCGAAATTCGCCGTAACGCCAGGTGGAAAGCTGCTCGATACGCCGCGGTAAATGCAGTTTTTCGCCGTGCTCCAATTGCGCCAGGCGCCGGCCATCGCTGCCATACAGGGCGGCGGCGCGCAGCGGGCTGTAGCTGTCCAGGCGTTGTAGCAAGTCTTCGGCAGTGGCGCGCGAGCTGAGCGCTTCATTACTCAAAGCCGGGGTTGAGAGCAGGCGGCCCACGGTCTGCAGGGCCTGTGGCGCCATGTTCTCTTGGGAAATCCAGTATGCGGCGCTGATAAACGCCAGGTTAGCCACCAGCAGCACGGTGGTCAGTAACGCCAACAGAGCGGCCAACAGTTTGCGGCCGACCGACAGGTTTTCCAGGCTGGTGCGCAGGGACATAGGCAAGGTAAGACCTTTCTAGAGAGGTTGGCAGGGTAACGCCCTGGCCGGGGATAGCTCAACGATCTTCACCGGGGCGTGCGGTGCATTGACGGTGTGCCCTGCGCATCACGGCGCCTTCTGGAGATTCTGGGTGCGCGCCTGCGCGGGGACGACGGAGACTTCTCAGCTACTACCGTCATTCCCGCGCAGGCGGGAATCCAGAAGTTACCAGCGAGCGGGGTTGGAGCAGACACCACGCCCTAGGTGGTCGGCAGGCCCTTTAGCGCCAGTTCGGCCTGCAAGCGCTCCAGCAACACCTGCAAATGCGGCACCGCGCAATTGTGCCGCTGCGCCACTGCGCAGGCATGGCCGATCAGGTAGCTGATTTCCGTGCGCCGCCCCTGCGCCACGTCCTGATGCATGGAGGAATAATTGGCGGCGGTGGCCTTGATCACCCGCTGCACTTCCTCCGCCAGATGTTCGGCCGCAGCCGGTTGCCCGCAGACGCAGAGCAGCTCGCTCAATTCCGCGCACAGGGTGGTCACTTGCGCGGGGTGCGCCTGCAGACCGCCGTTGCGGCAGTCGTGCAGCACGGTCAGCGGGTTGATGGCGCAGTTGAGCGCCAGCTTGCGCCACAAACGGCTAAGGATATCGGGCGTCCATTCGTGGGAGATACCGGCGCTTTGCAGGTCTTCCAGCCATTCAGGTGAGGTCGGATTTAGCGGGTCGCCCAGCCAGGTGTGGCCATGGCCGGCAAACACCACGCGAAAATCGCCGTCGCGAAAGGCGCCTTCAGTGCTGGAGGCCGGTATGCAGCGGGCTCGTGGCAGGCGCGCGGCTACCGCGTCCTGGCTGCCCAGGCCGTTTTGCAGCAGCACCACGTGGGCATCAGGCGTCAGACGATGGGCCACGCTCGCGGCGGCAGCCTCGGCGTCGTAGGCCTTGCAAGCCAGCAGCAGCAAGCGGATGGAGCTGGTGTCGTCGACGCTTTGCGCGGGCACCGGATACAGGCTGGCCTGGCCCTGTTCAACCAGCGTCAGGCCGCCGAGAAGGCGGTAACTGGCCAGGCGTTGACGGTCACGCAGCAGCAGGGTGACCGGTACGCCGGAGCGGGCCAGACGGGCGGCCCAGAGGGTGCCCAGACTGCCAGCGCCCAGCACGTGCCAGTGCATTTACTTGTACAGCGGCAGACGTACCGCAGCGACGCGCCCACTTCCATAGGCTTCAGGTAGCAACGTGGCCGCCTGGTCGATCAGCGCTTGCGGCTGGATAGGCAGTGCCTTGGCGTCCATGCCCACCAGGCTGATGCCGGCCTTGAGGGTGATAAAGCCTTCGCTGGTCTTGAAGGCTTTGAGGTTGAGGCCTTCGTGCAGGCGTTTGAAGCTACTCGGTGAGCACTCTTGAAGGTCTTCGAGCAGGGTCAGCAGGCCGAAGTGGTGGTCGTCCAGGCGCACCAGCACGTCCAGTGGCCGCACCAATTGCTGCAGACGGCGGGCGACGCCATGCAGTAACTCGTTGTAGAACGCTTCGCCGTATTGCTGGCGAAGGTTGGGCGCGTCTTGCAGGCCAATCAGCAGGTAGCACACGGCACCGCCACGGGACTCCACCTGGCGGATGCTGTCCAGCAGCATCTGGTGCAGGTAGCGCGGGTTGCCCAGGCCGGTCAGGGGGTCGACCAGGTTGCGCTGTTCCAGGCTGGAAATGTTCTGCGTGAGCATGCGGTTTTCCTGCAACAGGCGCTGCAGCGTGTTGCATAGACGGTCCGCGGCGTACACGCGCGGCACCAGTTGCTCGCTCATGGCCGACTTGCTGACAAAGTCATCGACGCCACGGTCGAAGGCTTCGCTCAGCACGTTCTCGCCTTCCTTGCCGGTGAGCAGCATCACGTAGGTGTAGTGGTCAGCCATTTCGTCGAGCTGGCGCACGCGGCCGGTCAACTCCAGGCCGTCGATTTCCGGCATGAGCCAATCGGCCAGCAGTACGCTGGCGGGGCGTTGTTCCAACAGCGTCAAGGCCTCCAGCGCGCTGCTGGCAAAGCGCACGTCGAGGTAACCGGCTTGGCTCAGGGCGCGGCCGATCATGGCGCTGGAGAACTTGGCGTCGTCCACCACCAGGATGCTGAGATGGGGGTTGGGCATTGGCAGACTCGAGAGAAATAATGATGGCGCTGGCGGTTCGCCGGGCGGTGTTTGTATCGGCAGATATATAATGATCCGGCATTTTAACCGTCAAGCTTGGCGTGCGTTGTCTGTAAGACTATTCGCGCCGTCTATCTGGAGAATTCCCATGCCCTCGTTCGACGTGGTGTCCGAACTGGACAAACACGAAGTAACCAATGCCGTCGACAACGCCGTCAAAGAGCTGGAGCGTCGCTACGACCTGCGTGGCAAAGGCACTTTCGAGTTCAAGGAACTGACCATCAACATCACCGCTGACGCCGAGTTCCAACTGGAACAGATGGTGGAGATTCTCAGACTCAGCCTAGTCAAGCGCAAGATCGATGTGCAGTGTCTTGAGCTCAAAGATGCTTATCCATCGGGCAAGAGTGTGAAGCAGGAAGCAGTTCTGCGCGAAGGTATTGATAAGGAGCTGGCCAAGAAAATCGTGGCCCATATCAAGGACGCCAAACTCAAGGTGCAGGCCGCCATTCAGGGCGAGCAGGTGCGGGTGACTGGCAAGAAGCGTGATGACCTGCAAGAGGCCATCGCGGCGCTTCGGGCGAAAGAGTTTGGCATGCCCCTTCAATTCAACAATTTCCGCGATTAAAGCAACCGCGCTCGGCTATCGGGCGTTGGAAACAGGTTAAAAAATGCTCATTGGCTACGGCAACTCCGCCTTTTTCACCTGTTTCCGCCTTGCCTCTCCTTCGCTCGCTACGTTCTAAAAAAACCGTGTTCACACGGGCGTGGGCGGGTAACTGATGGGAACCATCCCACCTACAAGACGTCGCAACCTACATCAGCTGCTTTTCATGACCGGCGTACGGGCGGTCAGGCAGCGGGGGAGTGGGTTATGGATTTCGACGCACAAGTGGATCACCTGATTGACGCTTCACAGGCCTGGCTGCCGGTCATCATGGCCTACAGCGGCCGAGTGTTGTTGGCCGTTGTGGTATTGGCAATCGGCTGGTGGCTGATCAACCGCCTCACGCAAAACCTCAGCGCGCTGATTGGCAAACGCCTGGGCGACCCCGCCTTGCAGGGCTTCATCGGCACCCTGGCCAATATCATTCTCAAAGTGCTGCTGGTGATCAGCGCCGCCTCCATGATCGGCGTTGAGACCACATCGTTTATCGCCGCCATTGGTGCAGCCGGTCTGGCCATCGGCCTGGCGTTGCAGGGCAGCCTGGCCAATTTTGCTGGTGGGGTGCTGATTCTGCTGTTCCGCCCGTTTCGCATTGGCGACGTGATTGAAGCGCAGGGTGTAACGGGGACTGTGGATAACATCCAGATTTTCCACACCGTGCTGCGTACCGGCGACAACAAGACGGTAATCATGCCCAACGGCGGCCTGTCCAACGGTATCATCACCAACTACAACCGTCAGGCCACGCGGCAGGTGGTGTTCGATATCGGCATCAACTACGACGCCGACCTGCAGGCGGCCAAACAGGTGCTGATGGATATGGCCGAGGACGAGCGCGTACTCAAAGACCCGGCGCCAGCCGTGGTGGTGGCGTCGTTGGGCGATAGCTCAATCAAGATGAGTTTGCGCGTGTGGGTAAAAACCGCCGACTACTGGAGCCTGACGTTCAAGTTCAACGAAGAGATTCGGGACCGGTTGCAGGAAGCGGGCATTGCCATTCCGTTCCCGCAGCGGGTGATTCGCATGGTGCAAGAACAACCGGCCTGATGCCTTAAAAAGCGAAGCTCTAAAAAAGCCGGCGATTGCCGGCTTTTTTGTGCTCAGACCTGTTCAGTCCGCGCTTTTTCCTCGGTCACCGCCACAGGCGGTTCTTCAGCCGGAGCCGCCGGCTGGCTCGCCATCCGCTGCCATTGCCAGCAAATCAGAATCAGCGTCGGAATGCCCAGCAGCGCGGTGATCAGGAAGAACTTGTGATACCCGACGTTCTCCACCATCACGCCCGAATAACCGCCAATCAGGCGCGGTAGCAGCAGCATGATCGAGCTCAGCAGGGCGTACTGGGTGGCAGAGAATTTCAGGTTGGTCAGGCTCGACAGGTAGGCGACGAAGGCCGATGTGGCCAAGCCTGCGCTGAAGTTATCGGCCGAAATGGTCAGGATAAGCATGTCCAGGTTGGCGCCCATGTCGCTCAGCCACATGAACATGAGGTTGGTCGCCGCCGACAGCACGCCACCAATCAGCAGAATCGGCATGATGCCGAACCGCACAATCAGCAACCCACCAGCACCCGCACCGAGCAAGGTCATGATCAGGCCAAACAGCTTGCTCACGCTGGCAATCTGCTCCTTGGTAAAACCCTGGTCGATGTAGAACACGTTGGCCATCACGCCCATCACGGTATCGGACATACGATAGGTCGCGATCAGGCCCAGCAGCAGCAGCGCCTGCCAGCGGTAGCGCTGCACAAACTCACTGATGGGCGTAACCACCGGCGCCATCAACAGGCGGCCCGGCGCCGACAAACAGGCCAGCGCAATCAGCACATACATGGTGCCGCGCGGCCAGGCGCCGCTGTTGAACGCTTTGGCGGCGGCCGCTGCCGTGACCAAGATGATGATCAGCACAATCATCGACACGGCCTGGTGCACGAAGTCGAAGTTGGGGATCACCTTGCCACGGGCGGCGACGATCAATTGCTTGCGCTGCTGGCTGAGCAGGTCGCGTACCGGGGCAATGAGCCGGCGGCCGGCGGGCATCAGGCAGGCACCGAGGAAAATCGCGTATAGCGCGGCGCGCGGCCAGGCGCGGTCGAGCAGGCCGGTGATCATGGCAGGCAGCGAAATCAGCATCACCAACAGAATCAGCACCGAGTACAACTGATCCTTGAGCTTGAAACGCGAGGTGGTAGTTTGTACCGGCATGTCGACGTGGGGTTCGCGCATCCACAGCGAAGTCAGCAGCCCCGGCAGCATCATCACGGCAAACATCAGGTAGGTACTGGCCCAGGCGCCGAATTCGTAGGCGGTGGTGGTGGAACCGAACCATTCGGCGAAGTACAGGGCGCCGGCGGTGGCAAGCAGGGCGGCGACGCGGTAGCCGAGCATGTAACTGGCGGCGAGGGCGGCCTGGCGGGTGTCGTCGGCGATTTCCAGGCGGTAGGCGTCTACGGCAATGTCTTGAGTGGCGGAGGCGAAGGCGACCAGTACGGCAATGGCAATCAGCCAGGTCAGGTGCTCGCGCGGGTCGCACAGCGCCATGCCGATCAGGCCCATGGCAATCACGATCTGCGCCAGCACCAGCCAGGAGCGGCGCCGACCGAGGCGGCCCAGTAGCGGCAGACGCCATTGGTCGAGCAGGGGTGACCAGATCCATTTGAAGGCGTACGCCAGGCCGATCAGGCTGGCAAAGCCAATGGTTTCGCGCGACACGCCGGCCTCACGCAGCCACACCGACAACGTCGAGAACACCAGCATGTAAGGCAAGCCGGCGGCAAAGCCAAGCAGCAGCAAGGCCAGACTTGCCGGTGAAGCATAGGCGGCGAGCGCGGCACGCCAGGTTTTACGGGCCATTGGGCGGATTTCTGCCTGCAAATACGAGAACGTGAGTGACCCGGTCACAGGTGCCGACCGGATCGCAAAAAACAGGGCGCACTCTAACCGCTGTGCTCCATTGGGCGCCAGCCATGGCGCTTGATATCCACCCTTTGGTTGACCATACGCACTCCTTCGGCGCGCAGCCGTGCCCGCTGCTCCTCTCCAGACACCGTACCGGCCGCCAGACTCAGGCGGCCGCCGGCGGCCACCACGCGGTGCCAGGGCAGGGAACTGCCATCGGGCAACTGACTCAGGGTGCGGCCCACCCACCGAGCGGCGCGGCCCAACCCGGCCAATTCGGCCAACTGGCCATAGCTCACGACGCAGCCGCTGGGCACTTGCGCCAGCGTCACGTACAGCGCTGTGCGCCGGGCCTCGATATCTTCGTGGCGGGTGGAGGCTGGGGCAGCTGTCTTGGGTTTGACGTCTTCGGCTGGCATGGTCTTCCTGTGGCGGCAGGTGCTGGTGACGAGTTGGCAGCTTAACCGAGCGAGGTTTTCGATCAAATGCCGGCTGCCCGCAGCGCCCGTATGGCGCTGGACAAAGCACAGCGGTTGGCGTTGGCTCAGCTCTTGCTGGGCAATTGCGTTGAACTTGAGGAGTTACCGTCGGTCACTCTTTCCAGTGTTTTTAGGTCTGCGGGTTTTTATCTTGGATAATGCCCGCCCTTCACCCTTACGGAGCGGTACATCTCCCCATGCGGTTATCCAACAAGCTTTCTCACGCCCTCTCCTGCGCTGCGCTGACGCTGGCGGCAACCCCTGCTCTGGCCGATACCGTTTGGTTGAAAAACGGCGACCGGCTGACCGGTACCATCAAGGTGTTCGATGGCGGAAAACTGGTGGTCGAGACCAGTTACGGCGGCACCATTCCGGTGGATTGGAAGCAGGTGAAAACCCTGGAAAGCGACCGCGAGTTGATGGTCAAGCAGGATGAGTTCACCGGCGAGCGCGCCAAGTCGCTGAAAGCGGCCGAAGACGGCAAGGTCACCCTTATAAATGGCGAAGCGCCGAAAACCGTCGAGCTGGCGAGCATCGAGCAGATCATCAAGCCCAAGCCGATTCTTGAAGACTTGGTGTGGAAGGGCAACGTGGACGTCGGCCTCGACTACAAACGCGCCGAAACCGATACCGATGACTACGACGTCGACTTCAAGACCACCGCCCGCCACGGCGCCTGGCGTCACAATGCCGAAGGCGGCTACAACCGCGAGTCGCAGGACGAGGTGACCACCACCAACAACTGGAACGCCGAATACGCGCTGGACCGCTTTCTGGATGAGCATTGGTTCTGGCAAGGCCGCGTGAGCTACACACGCGACCATATCGAAGACGTCTCCAGCCAACGCACCATCGGTACCGGTCCTGGTTACCAATTCTGGGACGACGAGCTGGGCGCTTTCTCCCTGGCGACCTTGGTCAACCAGAACGACTACGAATACAAAGATGGCGGCAGCGACAACTTCTATTCGCTGGGCCTGAAGTGGGACTACAACCGTTATCTGGTCGGCAAGACCTTCGAGCTGTTCAGCAACGGCGAATTGGGCAAGCCGATTGGCGGCGACAGCGAGTACGAACTCGATGCTGAAGCCGGTCTGCGCTACAAGGTTACCGATTGGGCTTCGCTCAATATGAAGGCCGAGAAAAACATCGTGAGCGGGGCCAAAGACGGCGAGATCGATGAGACCCGGTACAGCGTTGGTTTCGGCGTCGGCTGGTAAAAAACCGCACCGGGCCGGCTGCGCTTGTTCATGCTGCGTTGAGCTCAGGGTCGGGATGCTCATTGGCTTCAGCCAACTCCGCTCCCTCGTCCTGAGCTCGCCTTGCCTGACCTGCGCTCGCTCGGCCGGGAGTCGGTTTTTGCGGTCCCCAGAGAGCAATAAAAAGCCCCGCACTTGGCGGGGCTTTTTATTGGGCAGCGCTTTTACAGGCGCAGGCCGCCGTCGAGCTCCAGAATACGACCAGTGTAGTAGTCGTTTTCCAGAATATAAGCCACGGAGTGGGCGATCTCTTTCGGTTGGCCCAGACGCTTGAGCGGAATGCCTGAGGTCATTTTTTCCAGGGCTTCAGGCTTCATGCTGGCGACCATCTCGGTCTCGATAAAGCCCGGCGCCACGCCGGCAACGCGAATGCCGTAACGCGCCAGCTCTTTGGCCCAGACCACAGTGTCTGCCGCTACACCGGCCTTGGCGGCGGAGTAGTTGGCCTGGCCGATATTGCCGGCGCGGGAAATGGAGGAGATGTTGACGATCGCGCCCTGGTTTTTCAGCTCGATCATTTTTGCCGCTACTTCACGGGTGCACAGGAACACGCCGGTGAGGTTTACGTCGATCACCGATTGCCACTGGGCCAGGCTCAGTTTGGTCAGCTCCCCATCCTTTACCTTGATGGTCAGGCCGTCGCGCAGAATACCGGCATTGTTGACCAGGCCATTGATGGCGCCGAAGTCTTCGGCAATCTGGGCCACGGTGTGCACCACTTGCTCTTCGTTGGCCACGTTGCACAGGTAAGCGCGGGCGTCGCCGCCGGCTGCTTTACAGGCTGCTACCGTTTCATCCAGGCGTTCCTGGTTGAGGTCCACCAACGCCAGTTTGGCGCCGCGCGCGGCAAGGTATTCGCCCATGGCACGGCCAAGGCCCTGGCCGCCGCCGGTGATAACAATGACTTTGTCTTTGAGTTCCATAACCACATCCCCGAAAAGGTTGGCTGGGCGTAGGCGCTGTATCGGAAAGTACAGCTGGCACCAGCGGATACGTTGTTACCCCGTTGGCGCGCGCAACCGTTAAGCTGGGCACCTGTCCGTCTTCGAGACGAATTCTCAACAAGGAGTCATAAGGTGAGCGTGAAAGTCGGCAAGCATGCCCGAGAATTGCTACTCAAGGAATACCGTGGGGCGCTCTCCACATTGTCCAAGGCTATGCCCGGCTACCCGTTCGGCTCCGTGGTGCCGTACTGCCTGGACGCCAACGGCTACCCGCTTATTCTGATCAGCCGCATTGCTCAGCACACCCACAACCTGCAGGTGGACTCCAAGTGTTCGCTGCTGGTGGGCGAGCGCGGTGCCGAAGACGTTCAAGCCGTTGGTCGCCTGACGGTGCTGGCGCAGGCACGCAAGATCACCGACCAAGCGGCTATCGCGGTCGCGGCCGAACGCTACTACCGCTATTTCCCCGAATCCGAAGGCTATCACCAGGCGCATGACTTCGATTTCTGGGTGTTGGAGCCGGTGCGCTCGCGTTATATCGGTGGCTTTGGCGCCATTCACTGGGTCGATCAGGTCAGCCTGGCGAACCCGTTTTTCGGCGAATCCGAAGCGAGCATGGTCGAGCACATGAACAGCGACCACGCCAACGCTATTGCCCATTACGTGGAACTGGCTGGTCTACCGACCCATGCGCCGGCTGAATTGGTGGGCATCGACAGCGAAGGTTTCCATCTGCGCATTGGTGTTGGCCTGCATTGGCTGGCGTTTCCAACATCCTGTAACACTGCCTTGGAAGTGCGTCAGGCCCTGGTAGCGCTGGCGCGGGCGCAAACCTGGCCCTCCGTCGGTGAAGTACCTGCTTGAATTCACACACCTTCAACGCCACGTAGCATTCAATGGACGTGCATTCCGCACCGAGGAAACCGATAGATGCGTGTTTTTCTGTTTTTGTTTCTGTTGTTCCCGATCATTGAGCTGGCGGTGTTGATCAAAGTGGGCAGCGCCATTGGTGTGCTGCCTACATTGCTGCTGGTTATCGGTAGCGCCGTGTTAGGTAGTGTGTTGCTGCGCGTGGCCGGTGTGGCCACCGCCTGGCGGGCGCGTGAACGTCTGGCCCGTGGCGAGTTGCCGGAACAGGAAATGCTCGAAGGGTTGTTGATTGCCGTGGGCGGTGGCCTGTTGCTGCTGCCAGGCTTTATCAGCGACATCTTCGGCCTGCTGTGCCTGCTGCCGTTCACCCGTCGCCTAATCGTCGGCAAACTGCGCAAGCGTGCCGCCGAGCAGGCCTTGCGCCAGCGCGCGTTTGCCGACGACCTGGCCGCCCGCTCCGGACAGAGTCGGCCAAATGTGATCGAAGGCGAGTTCGAACACCGCGACCCGCAATAAGCCCGCAGGGCTGATGAGGGCTCTGCTGGAGCCTTTATCAGCGTCCCTGGTGCGGTAAAAAATTTTCACCGCCCGCCCTTGTAATCCAAATCCCTGCCCCTATGTAGTGGTCACCGCAAGGTCTCTGTGGTTTTCCACAGTCAGTCTTCCGCGTTGCCGCCCTGCGGCGCGCGACCGGCCACGCCGGATAGCAATCAACCAGCCGGCAGATAAGCCGGCGGCTTTAAACAACTTACTTGGGAGAGATCGACAATGAAGCTTCGTCCTCTGCATGACCGCGTCGTCATCCGTCGCAGTGAAGAAGAAACCAAAACCGCTGGTGGCATCGTTCTGCCAGGCTCGGCTGCTGAAAAGCCGAACCGTGGCGAAATCCTCGCTGTAGGTGCCGGCCGCGTGCTGGACAACGGTGAAGTGCGCCCACTGGCCGTTAAAGTCGGCGACAAAGTGGTGTTTGGCCCGTACTCGGGCAGCAACACCATCAAGGTTGATGGCGAAGACCTGCTGGTCATGAGCGAGAACGAAATCCTGGCCGTTGTTGAAGGCTGATTTCCGCTCTACGAATTCCGCGCTACCGAAACGAATTTGAGGAATAACGATCATGGCTGCAAAAGAAGTTAAATTCGGCGACTCCGCCCGTAAAAAAATGCTGGCTGGCGTAAACGTCCTGGCTGACGCAGTAAAAGCGACCCTCGGCCCGAAAGGCCGTAACGTGATCATCGAGAAGAGCTACGGCGCTCCGACCATCACCAAAGACGGCGTTTCCGTTGCCAAAGAAATCGAGCTGAAAGACCGCTTCGAGAACATGGGCGCGCAGCTGGTTAAAGACGTTGCCTCCCGTGCCAACGATGACGCCGGTGACGGCACCACCACCGCCACCGTTCTGGCTCAGTCGATCGTCAACGAGGGCCTGAAAGCCGTCGCTGCCGGCATGAACCCGATGGACCTGAAGCGCGGCATCGACAAGGCGACCATCGCCATCGTTGCTCAGCTCAAAGCCCAGTCCAAGCCATGCGCTGACACCAAAGCCATCGCCCAGGTAGGCACCATCTCCGCCAACTCCGATAGCTCCATCGGAGACATCATTGCCCAGGCAATGGAAAAAGTTGGTAAAGAAGGCGTGATCACCGTTGAAGAAGGTTCGGGCCTGGAAAACGAACTGTCGGTTGTAGAAGGTATGCAGTTCGACCGTGGCTACCTGTCCCCGTACTTCATCAACAAGCCGGACACCATGGTTGCCGAGCTGGACAGCCCGCTGATCCTGCTGGTCGACAAAAAGATCTCCAACATCCGCGAAATGCTGCCGGTGCTGGAAGCCGTTGCAAAAGCTGGCCGTCCGCTGCTGATCGTGGCTGAAGACGTTGAAGGCGAAGCCCTGGCTACCCTGGTTGTGAACAACATGCGCGGCATCGTTAAAGTTGCTGCTGTCAAAGCACCAGGCTTCGGCGACCGCCGCAAAGCCATGCTGCAAGACATCGCCGTTCTGACTGGCGGTACCGTGATTTCCGAAGAAATCGGTCTGAGCCTGGAAGGCGCTACCCTGGAGCACCTGGGTAATGCCAAACGCGTCATCCTCAGCAAAGAAAACACCACCGTTATCGACGGTGCTGGCGTTCAGGCTGACATCGAAGGCCGCGTTGCTCAGATCCGCAAACAAGTTGAAGACACCTCGTCCGACTACGACCGTGAAAAACTGCAAGAGCGTCTGGCCAAACTGGCTGGCGGTGTTGCCGTGATCAAGGTTGGCGCCGGTTCCGAAGTGGAAATGAAAGAGAAGAAAGCCCGCGTTGAAGACGCCCTGCACGCTACCCGTGCAGCCGTTGAAGAAGGCGTGGTACCTGGCGGTGGCGTGGCACTGGTTCGCGCTCTGCAAGCTATCAGCGAACTGAAAGGCGACAACGCCGATCAGAACGTCGGTATCGCTCTGCTGCGTCGCGCTGTTGAGGCTCCGCTGCGTCAGATCGTTTCCAACTCCGGCGACGAGCCAAGCGTTGTAGTCGACAAGGTCAAGCAGGGTTCCGGTAACTTCGGTTACAACGCTGCCACCGGCGAATACGGCGACATGATCGAAATGGGTATCCTCGACCCGGCCAAAGTGACCCGTTCTGCTCTGCAGGCCGCGGCCTCTATCGCCAGCTTGATGATCACCACTGAAGCGATGATTGCTGAAATCGTGGAAGACAAGCCTGCAGCTGGCGGCGGTATGCCAGATATGGGTGGCATGGGCGGCATGGGCGGCATGATGTAATTGTCGTTAGCGCCATAAAAGAGCCCCGCTTAGTGCGGGGCTTTTTTTATGGCTGAGCGATCGGCTGCGCGTCGGCGATGCTGCGTTGCGTCCTCGCTTTTAATGCTCACGTACTGCAGTACGCTGCGCTTAAAAGCTGAGGGGCGCCTTGCCTCACCTAGCTCGCTCGATCTCGGTTTGTAGCGCGGCTGGTATCGCAAAGATCAATTGCAAGGGCTCGGTTCGCTCTTGATCTCGTAGGGTGTGCTTCGCGCACCAGGCGGTCTGCGTTCCTATCAAACGGCAACGGACTCACGCTGTGCGGCCGGCTCTGGCCGATACAACACAGCCCAATACGACCCCAAACAAATCAACCAACAAAACACCGCCGTCCACAGGTTGTGTGAGAAGAAGTGCGCGCCCTGCAGCATGCGGCTGACGGAGAACAGGGTGCCCAGCGTCAGGGCAAAGACGAAGCCGGCGCGGGCCCAGCGTGGTTTGCGGTCACGCCAGACGAAGTACAGGGCAAACAGGGTAAAGCCCGCCGCCGCATGTCCGCCGGGCCAGCAACGTCCGGGTTTGTCGGTGGCAGGGCGGTGGCTGAGCAGCGGGCTGTAGGTTT
Source organism: Pseudomonas turukhanskensis (assembly GCF_027922365.1). Classification (GTDB taxonomy): domain Bacteria; phylum Pseudomonadota; class Gammaproteobacteria; order Pseudomonadales; family Pseudomonadaceae; genus Aquipseudomonas; species Aquipseudomonas turukhanskensis. The sequence continues at coordinate 150,669 of NZ_BSFN01000005.1, read as the reverse complement.
CCTGGCCACCAAATTGACTTAGGCTCCATGGGCATTGCACGGCAGTCACGGCTTTCATGGGCGTGACGAAGCTGGTGGACACGCCCATGGCCAGTACCAGGTAGCCCAGCTGCCGTTTTATCGGCTTGAGGCGTTGGATAAAGAAGCTCGCTATAAAGCCTGCGATGGACAGCACGCCGAACACAATCACAGCTTGCTTGGCGCGGTCGTGCAGGACGTCTTCCAGAAATGCGCTGTGTTTACCCACAAACCCAACCCCGGGCGTGTACATCAGATTGGCCAGCGCGAAGTCCAGCCGCGTGGGCTCGATCAGCAACAGCAATGCCGCAATCGCCAATGGAAGGCCCAGGGTCAGCGGCAGGTTCAGGGGCTGTGAATAACTTGAATGCGGATTCGACGACATACAGGGACCAGACGCTTGTGCAGGAGCGTGCATGCTCGTCCGACCCCTGTCAGCAGGGCGTTAAGTAAGTGTGAAAAAAAGGTGAAAGACGCTTCAATCAACCAATGTTCGGGTAATGTCGCGCAGCGAGACGTACCGTCACACGCTGGCCGCCGTACCTGCCCAAGGAATATCCATGCGAATTCTGATCGTTGAAGACAACCGCGACATCCTCGCCAACCTGGCCGATTACCTGGGTATGAAGGGTTACAGCGTGGACTGCGCCCAGGATGGTTTGTCCGGCTTGCACCTGGCGGCCACCGAGCATTACGACCTGATCGTGCTCGACATCATGATGCCGGGCATGGACGGCTACACCCTGTGCAAGCGCCTGCGTGAAGACGCCCGGCGGGATACCCCGGTGATTATGCTGACCGCCCGCGACCAGCTTGATGACCGCTTGCAGGGCTTTCGCTCCGGCGCCGACGATTACCTGCTCAAGCCGTTCGCCCTGTCGGAACTGGCCGCCCGTATCGAGGCGGTGCTGCGCCGCAGCCAGGGCGGCGGTCGGCGCATTCTGCAGGTGGCCGACCTCTCTTACGACCTCGACACCCTGCAAGTCAGCCGCGGCACCAAGGCGCTGAAGCTCAATCCCATCGGTCTCAAATTGCTGGCCGCGTTGATGCAGAAAAGCCCCCATGTACTGCGCCGCGAAGTGCTGGAAGAGGCACTGTGGGGCGACGACTGCCCCGACAGCGACAGCCTGCGCAGCCACGTCCACCAATTACGCCAGGTGATCGACAAACCTTTTGCTACCCCGCTGCTGCAAACCGTGCACGGCGTGGGGTATCGCCTGGCGGAAGTGACCGATGGAGTTTAAGCAAAGCCTGTCACGCCGCATCGTTATCGGTTTTGTGTTGATGACAACCCTGGTGGCGGCGGCATTTGCCTCCGGCATTTATCTGGCCGTGCATATGCTGGAAGAAAAGCTCATTTCCGGCGTGCTCAGTGGCGATCTGGATCGTCTGCTGCACATGGACAACATGGACGAGTGGCGTACTCGTCCTGAACCCGATCAGTTGTTTTATTTCTCCGGCGGTCATGGCGATTTTGAGTTGCCCGATTACCTCAAGGGCATGGAACCGGGCTTTCACGAGATTTTTCGCGGCGACCTCTCGTACCACGCGTTTGTGCGCATCGTTGCCGGCCAGGAATACGTGCTGCTGCAAGACCAGAGCGAGTTTGAAGAGCGTGAGCGCACGCTGTACACCACGGTATGGATAGGCTTTGTGCTGTGTGTAGCATTGGCCGTTTTCCTCGGTCAGTTTCTGGCGCGCAAAGTGATCGAACCGGTGGTGCGCCTGTCACGCCAGGTGCGCCATCGCGATCAGTTGCTGGCCATGGCGCCACCGCTGGCCCCGGATTATGCCGCCGACGAGGTGGGCCAACTGGCCGCCGCGTTCGACACCACCCTCGGCCTGCTGCGCCACGCGCTGACCCGCGAGCGCCTGTTTACCAGTGACGTCAGCCACGAACTGCGCACGCCCCTGATGGTGTTGGCCAGTTCCTGCGAGCTGCTGCTGGAAAACCCCAATCTCGATGACCGTGCCCGCGCGCAGGTACAGCGAATTTCCCGGGCATGCGAAGACATGCGGGCACTGGTGCAAACCTTCTTCCTGCTGGCCCGTGCGCAAAACACCGACGCCTCTCACGTGCCCACCGTTACCCTCGAGAGTGCGGCCCACGAATTGGTCGAGCAGTGGCGCGGGCCTATCCAGAGCAAGGGGCTGCAACTGCTGTACCGGGTCGAAGCCGTCATGCCAGGGCGCTTTAACGGCACGTTCTTGCATTCGGTCATGGGCAACCTGTTGCGCAACGCGCAGCACTACACCGACAGCGGGCATATCACCCTGACGCTGGTAGCCGACGGTTTTATGGTGGAGGACACCGGTGTGGGCATTCCTGAGAACGAGCGCGAAGCCATGTTCCAGCCGTTTGTGCGCGGCGACAGCCAGCGGGGCGATGGTTTGGGGCTCGGTCTGTCCCTGGTGCAACGTATTTGTGCGAGCCAGGGCTGGGAAGTGAGCCTAAGTGCCGCAGAGCCAAGCGGCTGCCGCTTCAAGGTCGTGTTGTCAGAGGGCGCGAACTAGATGGGTTGCGAAGGATATCGGTGAATTGGCCGACGTTTGGTAGGAATTTTCGGAACTTGGCCTCCATTGTGCAGACAAAGGCTGCTACATTCCTCGTCGGTCGAGCTCTTACAAAAACTCTCTCGACTGCGTCTGAGCCTTCCCGGGCCTTTAAAGGGATATCGCCACCGTCATCGGTTGGTAGCTTTATATCTTCTGCACAGGACATACACGCATGACTGCAGCGCTGCACTCGCCGGCTCCCGGCCTGTTTGAACAATGGTGGCAACAACAGGGCGAATGGGTGGAAGAACCCAATAGCAGGCGCGGCGGTACCAGTGGTGTACAGCGTATCCGTAACAACGAAGGCAGCTTGCTGTATGCCAAGCGCCAGGTCGGGCATATCTACCACAGCGTCCTGCACCCCTTTGGGCGTCCCACGGTTTTGCGTGAGCTCAATGCCCTGAAGCATTTCAGTCGCCTGGGTATCAATGTGCCGCAAGTGGTGTACTGCGGTGCCGAACGCGACGCCGACCACACCTGGCGCGCCCTGTTGGTTACCGCCGAGCTCAAAGGCTTTATCGAAATCGATCAGTGGCACGCTGCTGGCGGTCGCGAGCGTCATGGTGAGGCGTTTCACCAGAAAGTGATGCAGGCGGTCGGCGCGATGATTGCGCGTATGAACAACGCGCGCTGGCAGCACAACTGCCTGTACTCCAAGCACGTCTTTATCCGTGTGGAAGGCGAGGGGGCTGCGGCCACGTTCGACGTGGGCATGCTGGATCTGGAAAAGTCCCGCCGTCGGCTCACCCGCAAACAAGCCGCTCGTCACGATCTGCGTCAATTGCGCCGCCATTCGTCGTGGAGCGAAGCAGACTGGCAACAAGTTATCTATGGTCATTCCACAGCGTTTGGCAGCGCTATCAAAGGGTTGTGACATGAAGCTAGATATTGCACGAGGTGTATTCCTCATCGGCGCGTTGGGCGTGGCCTCATTGGCGGCGGCGGCCTGGCATGAGCCGGGCCCTTCGGTGCTGCATTCGGTGTCAGCCAGGAACCAGTGTTCGATGCCACCCAATCTCAAAGCCAAGATTGCCGTTCGGCCCGACCAGGACTTACTGCTGTTGATGTTTGGGCTCGCTCAGGGCGGCACGCGCTAATATCTCCCCACCCGAAGAGCCGCCCGCGTGGCGGCGTTCGCCTCGCTTCTGCACGCGAAAACCCAGGTCGCGCTCGTTTCTTCCCTGGCTTATCATTAGCCCCCTAACGACACCCGCCTGGTTCTGCTTCCCATGTTCGCGATCATCGCCGCCACCTTCGGCATTACCATGCCGGTGTTTGCCATGCTGTTTCTGGGCGTTTTCCTCAAACGCCTGGCATTGATCGACGGTGCGTTTATCAACACCGCTTCGGGCCTGGTGTTCAACGTCAGTATGCCGGTCATGCTGTTTCTGGCGATTATTCACGCCGACCTGCGCACCGCTATGCAGCCCGCCGTGCTTGGCTACTTTGTGCTGGCGACGGTGGTGGGCTTTGGGCTGGTTTGGGCGTGGGCTATCTGGCGCGTGCCTCTGGCTGACCGTGGCGTGTACACCCAGGGCGCCTTTCGCGGCAACAACGGCATCATCGGGCTGGCGTTGGCCACCAGCTTGTACGGTGACTACGGTCTGTCGCTGGGCGGCATTCTTGCCGGCGTGGTGATCCTTTCTTACAACAGCCTGTCGGCCATCGTGTTGGCCATCTACAGCCCGAGCGCCAAGTCGGATGTGTGGAGCATCAGCAAAAGCATCATCTGTAACCCGCTCATCATCGGTGTGCTGTCGGCTATTCCCTTCGCTTACTGGCAGATTCCGCTGCCGGCCTGGCTGAACACGTCCGGCGAATACCTGGCACAACTGACCATGCCGCTAGCGCTGATCTGCATCGGCGGCACCTTGTCGCTCGCCTCGTTGCGCAAGAGTGGGGCGCTGGCGGTGAGTGCGAGCCTGATGAAGATGGTCTGGCTTCCGATCATCTCTACAGCCGGGGCCTTCGCGTTTGGTTTTCGTGGCGCCGATCTGGGCGTGCTGTTCCTGTACTTCGCCAGCCCAACGGCGGCCGCCAGTTTTGTCATGGCCAAGGCGGCCAACGGCAACCACGAGCTGGCGGCGGCCATCATTGTCATCACCACGCTGGTGGCGGCCATCACCACCAATATCGGCATCGTGTTCCTGCAATGGGGCGGCTGGATGTAAGCGCTGTGGCCTGGGCGTTGTGAGCCACTTGGTAACTCTTGCAAATTGTGTCGAACGGTCATTGTCAGGCTTCTGAGCTAGGGATACCTTTGCCGGCTCTCGCGCGTCTAAAGGATTATGCATGCGCTCCGTGTTGTTGTTTTGCCTGGCCGCGCTGTGCGCCAACGCCATGGCCGAGCCCGCTGTTGATCTGCAAGGACCGGTCGCCGGCTGGCGTTATTCCGGCCTGCTTGATCGCGCCGACGACGCCCGCGTCACCTACCCGACTCCGCCCATCGACCGCGGCGCCCAGCGCGGCCGCAGCCTGATCGAAGGCTCCCTGAAAAACCTGCAAGGCACCCGCCAGCCCCATCGCCTCGTCGTCAACGGCAACCCGCTGCCGCTGTACACCGACGAGCAAGGCCGTTTCGTGCGCCCCTACAACTTCGGCGCCGGCTCCAACAGCGTGGAAGTGGTCAGCGGCGACGGCCAGTCGCTCAAGCGCGTGCAGTTCTATGAAGCCAATTTCAACAAGACCCCGGCGCGGGTGCGCATCGTGCTCGGCTGGGACGACCCCAAAGCCGAGCTCGACCTGCATGTGGTCACCCCCGATGGCCAGCACGCCTTCTGGGCTGACCCTGTGATGAGCAACGGCGGCGGCCTGGATACTGACAGCGTCGACGGCCCCGGCCCCGAGATGTTCACCATGACCGCGCCGCTGCACGGTCGCTACCTGGTGTTCGTCAACTATTGGGGCAACCTCAACAGCCAGGGTTACAACTTCACCGAAGGCAGCAACCAGAACGAGGTGATCACCGCGCAAATCAGCCTGGTGTTCAACGAAAACACGCCGAACGAAAAACGCGAGACCTTTATCGTGCCCTTGCGCGGTATCGGTGACTTACAACTGATCAAGTCTTTCAACTATTGATTCAACGCGGTAGCACGGACGAATTGGGGTTTGCATACATGAGCGAGAACACCACCCAAAGCGGGGAAGCCCTTCCCTTGGAAGGCAAGGCCGGGCGCAAGCGTCGCGCATTGATCGCCGTCGCCATTGCCGTGCCGCTGGTGGCCGGCGCCGGCGTGCTCGCCTGGTGGCAGCAGCATATGGCGCCGCCGCGCACCCTGGCCGAAAGCAGTGAGCTGCAGTTGGACCTGCAGCGCCCGCAAGTGCTGATCGAAAGCGAATCCCTGGCCCGCTTGCCCAAAGACCTGTTGGCCGTGCCGCTGCTGCGTGACACCCTCACTGAAGACCTGGTGTTCTATTACGAGTCCAATCCGGATCGCCTGGGCATCACCGGCAGCCTGCGGCGCATCATCTACGAGCACGACCTCAAGCTGCAGGACAGCCTGATCGAGCAACTGCTCGACCAGCCCGCACAGGTCGCCCTGTGGCGCGGTGCCGATGGCAAGCTGAAGAACTTTATGGTGCTGATGGAGCGCGGCGGCCTGGCCCGTCTGCTGGAGCCGCTGGCCCATATCGCCACCGATGATACCCAACTGCGCCAGGTGGCCGAACTCAACGTGGACGGCGACGCCGTGCCGCTGTACCGCCTGCGCTACAACGGCGAGCGGGCGCTGCTGTTCGCCAGCTACGGCGACAAGCTGGTCATGCTCTCCAGCCCCGGCATGCTGCTCGATAGCGACAGTGACGGCGCGCAACTGGGCGAGGGCGCCACCGAGGCCGTGGAAGCCATGCTCAATGGCGACGCCGCCTTTGCCGAAGGCTTTGGCCTCAAAGAGCGCGGCGACGTCAAGCAGCGGATTTCGCTGGGCAGCGACTACGTTGCCATGGGCTACCAGCGCTTTATCCCCAGCTTCGCCGGCCTGCGCTTTGAAATGGACGGTGCCGGCTGGCACAGCTACCTGGCCCTGAACGATAGCGGCGACAAAACCAACCTCGACTTCAGCCCCATCTGGCGCGCCATGCCCATGGGCGCCAGCGCCTGCGTCGCCCTGCCAGTGGCGCCGGCGGTGCACGAAAAAATGCTCGCCAAAGTAGGTGCTGAGCCGGCCGTGGCCAAGCAGCTGAGCGAACACCTGACCGGCGCCGCCGGCCTGTGCTGGTACCCCAACTCGCGCCTGCACAGCCCATTGCTGGTCGGCCAGTTGGACGACAAGGCCGGCAGCGACCTGGATGCCAACCTTGGCAAACTGTTTGGCTCGGTAGTCGGCGCCTGGGAATCCAACGTTGAGGGCGGCATCTTTCCCGTGAAGGACGAAACGCGCGACGACGGCCATGTCTGGCAACGCGAAGTCAGCTCCAACTTCGGCCAATACCCCATCAGCGAAGCGGACGTGCCCGATGCCATGCTCACCACCGGTTTCTTTCGCGTGAGCCTGGTGCGCAAAGGCTCGACTTTGCTCTTCTCCCTGGACGATGCCCTGGTTGCCAAAGGCCTCGACGCCCTGGACAAACGCTTCCCGCCGCTGGCCGACGTGCTGCCCAAAGACGCGGTCGTGCCGGCCTACCTGGCGCCGTCCACGCTCTCCACGCTGTTTGAACAAGAAACCCTGGATGCGCTGCCCAGCGACATGGAGCCGGTGTTCCGCAACGCCGCGCAAACCCTGTTGCTGCCCAAGCTCAAAGCCTTGGCCGGGCACAACAACTACGCGCTGACCCTGCCAGCCGACGCTGCGCCGGATTCCAACTGGCAATGGCTGCCGCTGGAGTGGCGTTCACTGTGAGATCACGCGCGGCCATGACGCTGGTGCTGCTGGGTAGCCTGTTGCTGCCCACGCTCGCCTGCGCCACTGCAGCGGCCATTGCTCCGCTGGACGCCGAGCAGTCCCAGGTGTTTCGTGCCTGGTTCGTGCGCATTGCCCAGGAGCAACTGCGCCAGGGCCCGAGCCCGCGCTGGCACCAGCAAGACTGTGCCGGCCTGGTACGGTTTGCGGCCAACGAAGCGCTGAAAGTGCACGACGCCAAGTGGCTGCGCGCCAATGGCCTGAGCAACCGCTACCTGCCGCCGGAGCTGCAACTGCAAGACGCCCAACGCAGCCTGGCCCAGCAGTGGCAGCAAGGTGGCGGCAAGGTCGGCCCGTACGTCAACGCGATCAAACTTATTCAGTACAACAGCCAATTTCTGGGCCGCGACCTCAACCAGGCGCGGCCCGGCGATCTGATTTTTTTCGACCAGGGCGATGAGCAACATCTGATGATCTGGATGGGCCGCGAAATCGCATACCACACAGGCACCACCACACCGACCGATAACGGCATGCGTTCGGTCAGCGTGCAACAACTCATGACATGGAAGGACACCCGATGGATACCCGACGAATCCAATCCCAACTTTATAGGCATTTATCGTCTGCAATTTCTTGCTCGATGATTTCCCGTAAAGCGGGTGTGCGTCGCCTGGGCCTGGCCCTTCTGGCCAGCGTATTGCTGCCGCTCGCCAGCCTGCACGCCGAAGACAGCGTGAACCCCAGCGGTTACACGCCCATGGCCGGCGAGTCGTTCTTCCTGTTGGCAGACTCGAGTTTTGCCACCGACGAAGTGGCCCAGGTGCGCCTTGAAGCGCCCGGCCGCGATTACCGTCGCTACACCATGGAACCCTACGGTGGCGTGGACATGCGCGTGTACCGCATCGACCAGCCGCTGGAATTTTTGAAGCGCCAGAAAAACCTGCACCGCGTGGTCGCCGAAGGTGAGTTCAAAGGCGAAGGCCTGGCCAATACCCTGTCGTACCTGTGGGACAACTGGTACCGCAAATCCCGTCGCGTGATGCAGCGCGCGTTCTCCTACGAGTCGCGCAAGAATGTCACCGAAGAAGCGCCAGAACTGAAAATGGGCACGGCCATCGCCACGCCGACCCAATACGAAAACACCCCGCAATTCGCGCCCATGAAGGGCCTGCCGCTGGTGGCGCAATTCCGCTATCCGCTGTGGGACGCCAAAGCCATCCAGCCGCCCAAGGGCGTGGAACTGGCCGGTTCGTCCAGCGACTTTGTCACCGTTAACCCGGGCAACGTCTATATCCCGCTGGGCAAGTTGAAACCCGGCCTGTACCTGGTGGAAGCGCTGGTGGGTAAATACCGCGCCACCACCATGGTGTTCGTCTCCAACACCATGGCCGTCAGCAAAATTGCCGGCGACGAGTTGCTGGTGTGGACCGCGCGCAAACACGAAGGCAGCGTAGTACCCAAAGCCAAGGTGCTGTGGAGCGACGGCCTGGGCGTGATGAGCAGCGGCACCACCGATGACCAGGGCCTGCTGCGCCTGAAACACGCCAGCCCCGAGCGTTCGTACGTACTGGGTGAAGACAGCGAAGGCGGCGTGTTCGTCTCCGAGAACTTCTATTACGACAGCGAAATTTACGACACCAAGCTCTACGCCTTCACCGACCGTCCGCTGTACCGCCCAGGCGACTGGGTGGAAGTGAAAATCCTCGGCCGTGAATTCAAGAACGCCCGTGATTCGGTAGCCCCCACCAGCGCCCCGGTGAAACTCACCGTGCTGGACGCCAACGGCACCGCCCTGCAAACCCTCGACCTGAACATGGACAGCAAGGCCGGTAGCCAAGGCCGTTTCCAGTTGCCGAACAACGCCGTGGCCGGTGGTTACGAACTGCGTTTCGGCTACCGCGACCAGCAATACAGCAGCGCCTTCCGCGTCGCCGACTACATCAAACCGCACTTCGAAATCGCCCTGGACCTGGCCAAGCCAGACTTCCGCACCGGTGAAGAAGTGAAGGGCAATCTGGTGCTCGTTTACCCCGACGGCAAGCCGGTGCAGAACGCCAAGGTGCAGCTGACCCTGCGCGCGCAACAGCTGTCGATGATCGACAACGAGCTGCAATACCTCGGTCAATTCCCGGTTGAGCTGGCCACCACCGAAATCACCACCGACAGCCAGGGCCGTGCCGAACTGAAACTGCCGGCCGCCGACAAGCCGAGCCGTTACCTGCTGACCGTATTCGCCAGCGATGGCGCGGCGTACCGGGTGAAAACCAGCAAGGAAATTCTGATCGAGCGCGGTGCCGCCCGTTACCGCCTGAGCGCCCCGCAGCGCTTCAGTGCCGCCAACGAAAAGGTGCATTTCACCTACCGCAGCGAAACCGCCCAAGGGCAGAAAAAAGAAAGCCATAAACCGGCGCACTACGAGTGGGTACGCCTGGAGGACCAAAGCAAAGACGAAGGCAGTCTGGCGGCCGATGCCGACGGTTTCGACCTGAGCTTCGAGCGCCCCGGTTCCTACAGCATCACCATCAAGGACGACCACGGCCTGATCCTCGGCGCCACCGGCCATTCGGTGAGCGGCGAAGGCGTGAAAGCCGTCGCCGGCACCATCGAGATCGTGCTGGATAAACCCGACTACAAAGCCGGCGACGAAGCCCTGGCGCTGATCACCTTCCCAGAGCCGGTAGGCGATGCCCTGCTGACCCTGGAGCGTGATTCGGTGGAAGCCACCGCGCTGCTATCCAAAGGCGCCGACTGGCTGAAACTGGAAAAACTCAGTGACACCCAATACCGCGCGCGCATCCCGGTTACCGAGCAGTTCTCGCCGAACCTGACCTTCTCCGCCCTGTACACAAAAGGCGGCGACTACAGCTTCCAGAACGCCGGCATCAAAGTGGCCGCGCCGCAGATCGACATCGCCATCGCCGCCGACAAAGAGCAATACCAACCGGGCGAACTGGTGACCATCGACCTCAGCACCCAGTTCGCCGGCAAGCCGGTGGGCACGCGGCTGACCGTCAGCGTGGTGGATGAAATGATCTACGCCCTGCAGCCAGAAATTGCGCCGAGCATCGACCAGTTCTTCTACCACCCGCGCCGCAACAACGTGCGCACCAGTGCCAGCCTGTCGTTTATCAGCTACGACGTGGCCTTGCCGGGTTCGCCCACGGCGCCGGGCAAAGCCAACCGCAGCGACCGCAGCGTAAAAGTGCTGGAGCGCCCGCGTCGCGAAGAAGTCGACACCGCTGCCTGGCAGCCCGACCTGGTGACCGATGCCACCGGCCACGCGAAAATCACCTTCCGCATGCCCGACTCGCTCACCCGCTGGCGCATCACCGCCCGCGCGGTCAGCGACGCCGGCACCGTGGGGCAGAAGAAACAATTTATCCGCTCGGAAAAACCGCTGTACCTGAAGTGGAGCGGCCCGACCCAGTTCCGTACCGACGATCAACCGGCCATGGGCGTATTTGTCTTTAACCAAGGCGAGCAAGCGACCAAAGCCGAGCTGGTCAGCCACTTCAACGGCCAGGAAAAACGCACCACCATCGACCTGGACAAAGGCATCAACTACCTGCCGCTGCCCAAGGTGCCGGTGGTTGGCGGTGAATGGAAAGCCGAGCTGCTGCTCGATGGCAAACCGGTGGATGCCCTGAGCGTGACGCTGCGTAGCGTCGGCAAAGGTTGGCAAGACCTGCAAACCCAGCGTATCGAAGCCAATGCCGGCGCCAATGCGCTGCAACTGCCGAGCGATGCCACTGACATCAGCGTACGTCTGGACGACAGCGCGCAAGCCCTGTTCAACAGCAACCTTGATGACCTGCTGGAGTACCCGTATGGCTGCGTGGAGCAAACCGCCAGCCGCCTGCTGCCGCTGAGCCTGGCGTATCCATTGCTGAGCAAAGCCGAGGTGGGCAATGCCGACGGCGGCCGGGTTGAAAAACGCGTCACCGACCGCCTGCGCCTGATCATGCAGAACAGCCGTCTGCGTCTGGTGCAAATGGCCGGACCCGAAGCGTTGTTCACTTGGTGGGGCCAGGGCGCTGAGCCGGATGCCTTCCTGACCGCTTACGCCTACTACGCCGACTGGTACGCCAGCCAGGCGCTTGAGCTGAGCCTGCCGGCCGATCATTGGCAGCGCGTAATGGATATCTACGCCAAGCAGGCGAGCACTACACCGCTGCTGCAACGGGCGCTGATTCTGGCTTTCGCCAAGGACATGCAACTGCCGATCAATACCCTGGTGGACGGCCTGATGACCGATCTGGCCAACCACGACGCCCAGGCCAAGGCCGATGCTGAGGTGGCGGCGAAAGTTGAAGCGGCCACTGACGGTGAAGCGGCTGCCGAGGCACCGCGTACCGATGTCGCGAGCGTGCAGCCAGCGGAGGAAGAAACGCCCAGCGATGACGGCCAGACCAGCCTGATTCTTGCCGCGCCAAACTCCAAACTGGGCCTGGCCGTTGCCCGCGTGCTGACGGCCGACCTGGCGAAACACAGCAAGGTGAATCAGCCGGCTGCATTCAGTGCGCAGTTGGCCGAGGCGCAAGCGCTGGTGAACGCCAGCGAGCATCCGTTCGTTGCCAGCCTCAAGGCCAAGTTGGCCGGTGTTGACCAAGCTCAGGCCAAGGCATTGCTGCAACGCCTGGCGCCGGAACAGTCGACCCTCGAACGCGCCCTGGCGCTGACCTGGCTGCAAGCGGCCAGCCAGCAAAAAACCGCACCTAGCGAACTGCAACCGGGTGAAGGCTGGCAAGCCCAGCAACGCCCAAGCGGTGAAAGCCAGTGGGTATGGACCGGCAAAGGCGTGCCGAGCGCGCTCGACTTGCCGGCCTCGATTACTGAGCCGGTAAACGTCGCCCTCAGCTACCGCAGCGCCCAGAGCAAACCGGGCGTGCTGCCGGTGACCCTGAGCCGTCGTCTGCTGCGTCTGGTGCCGGGTGATACCGCGTTCGAATTCAGCGTGAAGGAAGTGGGGGAGGGTGATGCCATTTCCGGCGACGACCTGTACCTGGACGAAGTGAACCTCAGCAGCGAAGACACCCGCGCCCTGCGCTATGGCCTGCTGGAAGTGCCGCTGCCGCCGGGTGCCGACGTGGAGCGCACCACCTGGGGTATTCAGGTAAGCGGTCTGGACTCCGAAGAAGCTGCCCCGCTGGAAAAAGCCCGCCACGAAGACGGCCAGCTGCTGTACGCCGTGCCGGTGGACAGCCTGCAAGGCGGCCTGACCGTGCGCCACCTGGTGCGCTTCTCGCAGAAAGGCGAATTCTCCCTGCCGCCGGCGCGTTACGTGCGCATGTACGCCCCGCAGGATCAGGCGCTGGAAAGCGAACCTAGCTACGGCAGCCTGAAGGTCGAATAAACCGTGCGCCTGGGCTGGTTGTGCATTGCGCTGCTACCCCTGCTCGTTCGAGCTGGGGAAGCACCGCTGCAACTGGCCATCGGCGCGCCGCCGGCCACCCAACTGCTGCAACTCAACCACCAGAACGTACTCAGTCGCGGGCCTTTGCCGAGTGATCTCAGCGCGTCCCTGGGCAGCCTGTGGAAACTGTTCGTTTACGCCTACCTGGTCGACACCGGCAAACCCGAGGTCGGCTACACCTGCAAAGGCCAGGACCGTGACGAGGTGTACTGCTGCAAAGCCGGTGAACGCATCGAACGCGACCAGGCGCTGACGCAAAGTTGCGGCCTGTATTTCTCCCCCGCCAACCTCAAGCTCAATGCCGCCGATTGGCACGGCTACTGGCAGCAACGCCAGGCGCCGCTGTGGATAAGTGACATGGCCAGGCTACAGCCGCAGCAACGCGTGCCGGTGGCCGAACTGCTGCAACAGCTCGGCAGCCTGCCAGCGCAGGAACAGGCACGGCGGGTGCTGCTTGATGTGATGCTGCATGCACCTGAAGGCATCACTTTGGGCGCCCTTGGCGGTCGGCTGCGGGTGAAAACCTGGAGCTGGTTGGCCGACCACGATGCCAAGGCGCGCCAAGGTGGTTTCGCCGGCTGGCTGGTGGACGGCACGCCGGTGTGGGCCGGCGGCACGGGCACCAGTCAACGCATTCTCAAGGACTACGCCCAAGCACTTGGCAGCGCATTGCCCGCCGCTGCACCCAAGGACGCGGGGCAATGCGTACAAGTGCAATTGTTCGCCCGTTACCCGGTGCGCCAGGTGCGCCACAAAGGCACCGGACAACTGGTGGGCGCGGGGGCTTTGCGCGGCGACTACGAGGTGCAATTTGCCAACGGCAATCGCCTGCCCATTACCAGCGAAGGTGAGTTGTTTGTCGGCGCCGACGGCCAGCTTACGGCACGCCTGAGCCGCGAAGACTACGTCGCCCGCGTGCTCGACCGCGAAGCCTCGGCACAACCGGTCGAAGCCGCCAAAGCCCTGGCCATCACCATCCGCACCTACCTGCTGCAAAGCGCCACCCGCAGCGGCGAGTGCCTGAGCATTGCCGACAGCAGCGCCAGTCAACGCGTGGCGCCGCGCCCGGCCAGCGACGGCGCGCGGCAGATTGCCGCCTGGACCAGCGACCTGGTGCTGGCCGGCAGCCCGGTGAACTACCACAGCGACAAGGCCGGGCCCGACCGTTTAGCCTGGCAGAGCGCCGTGGAACAAGCGGGGCAGGGGCTGCGTTACGACGCCATTCTTGCCCGCGCCTTTCCACGCGCCAGCTTGAGCCGCTGGGACCAACCCATCGCCGCCTGCCAAGCCCTGGCCAACGCCGAAACCTGGCTGAAAAAACAACAACCCGGCTGGCGCGAACGCCTGCAAGGCGAACTCGGGTATGTGGAGACCAGCGACTTTGCCGTATGCCAATTGAACGGCGGCAAACCCCATGTCGACCGTGAACGCCAACGTATTTTTGTGCGCGGCCTGTACTCATTGCAGGACCGCCTCGACCTGACCCACGAATACCTGCACCTGGCCTTTGCCGCACACCCCAACGGCCAGGATGAAACCTATATCGAAGGCCTCGCCCGCCACCTACTTCTGGAATAGCCCCATGCGTGTACGCCTGACTGAAATCGCCCTGTTCCTCGCCTGCCTGCCACTGGCTGCGGCCTATGCCACCGACGGCGTGCAAATCGACACGCCCGTCGGCGGCTGGCGCAAAGGCTCGGACGAGGGCGCGCACTTTATGCAGGAAGTGAACTACCCGGCTTCCTCCGTAAACAGCGCTACCGACCAGGCCAATACCGCGCGCATCGCCGGCCAGATCAAGGCCACGCCCAAGGATGCCGGCAAGCCTGCGCGATTGATCGTCAATGGCATCAGCATGCCGCTCAAGGTGCAGGAAGACGGCAGCTTTGATCGCCCGTTCGTGTTTCCCTCGGGCAGCAACAGCGTGGAAGTGCGCAATGCCGAGGGCACGGCCAAACACCGGGTGCAGTTCTACAACCGCGGCAGTGGCGAGACAGCGGCGAAACTGCGGGTAGTGCTGTCGTGGGACAGCGACAACACCGACCTGGATTTGCACGTGGTGACGCCTGACGGCGGGCATATCTGGTACGGGGATCGCTCGTCCGCCAATGGCGGCGCGCTGGATGTGGACGTGACGACCGGGTTCGGGCCGGAGATGTTTGCATCGCCTACGCCGCTGGCCGGTGAGTACTTGGTGTATGTGAACTACTTTGGTGGCGGGTCGAGTGAGGATGAAGAGGGCGCCCAGACGCCGGCGCAGATTCTGACCACGGCGCAGGTGACGGTGATTACTCAGGAAGGCACGGCCAATGAAAAGCAGGAGTCGTTTATTGTGCCGATGCGGGCTACTGGGGAGCTGACGATGGTTAAGAAGTTTAGTTATCCGTGAATGTCTGCTTTCGTTTTGTGTAGGTCTTCATTACCGCGTCTGCGGGGAGTTTTGTTTCGCGCCTTACGCGCGAGTTTCTTTTTCCAGTCGTCGGAATGCCGCACCATAAAAAAGAAACCAAAAAATCTGCCCCCACCTTGGGTTTTCACTGCGTGAAACTACCCTCGTTACATCGCCGCTCCGGGGCACGCCACGACGAGCCGTCCCTGGCCCATCGTGCCTCTCGCGGCATCCATGCCGCTAAACCCCATCCACGACGACTCCACTCGGCCTGGCGCTCAAGGGGCGGGTAGATCAAAAGCCAGATCAAAAGCAGATCAAGTGCCCCTCACCCCAGCCCTCTCCCGCACGCGGGAGAGGGGGGCAGTACTTCGTAGGAGCCAGCTTGCTGGCGAATCCTGCAAACGCAGGTCGCGAATCACCTTTTCCAGGGTTCGCCAGCAAGCTGGCTCCTACGCGATCGAGACCAAACGTCACCCCTCGCCCGCTAGGCCGGCCGGGCAGGCGAGAGGGGCCGGGGGTGAGGGGCTGTTGATCTGGCTTTTGATCTATCGCTTGTGATCTACCCGCCCCTTGAGCGCCAGGCCGAGTGGAGTCGTTGCGTAAGGGGTCGTAGCGGCCGGGAGCCGCGGAGAGGGATGAGGGCCATGGATGGCCCTTCAGCCCGGCCCCTGGAGCGACGATGCAGCGAGGGAACCCGAAGCGCAGCGTAGGGCCCAGGTAGGGGCAAGATTTTTTGGTTTCTTTTTCATCGACTGGAAAAAGAAACTCGCGCGTAAGGCGCGAAAAAAAACGTTCAGCACGCGCGGTAATGAAGAAAATCACCGCCCGCCAGGAGAACGAAAAGGTGCGCACAGCACACCCTACAAAAACAGTGTGGCGTTACAACTTCCCCGCCAACCCAAACTTCTTCTTCAACACCCACTCCAACACCCCCTGCGGCACCAACGCCGCCAACAACGGCAACGCCCGCCCGCCATTGCCCACCCGCACCAACCGCGGTGGCGTGGCCCGTTGCACCGCAGCGAGAATCTCCTGCGCCACCTCGCTGGCCGGCGTCGGATTGTCTTGCGAGGCCCGTGCCCGGGCCCGAATACCTTCACGAATCGGCCACCATGGCGAATCCTCGGCAATCAACTGCTCCGCCTCACGCGTGGCATTGGCACCAAAGCTCGACGCAATCGCCCCCGGCTGCACCTCCAGTACCCGTACACCAAAGGGCGCCAGCTCCATACGCAAGCCATTGCTCAGGGCATGCACGGCGGCCTTTGAGGCGCAGTAGGCAGCAGCAAACGGCGTGACCAACACGCCCGACACGCTGCCAATATTCACCACCACACCCCGGCTGCGACGCAACAGGGGGAACAACGCGCGGGTCACGTCGAGCAGGGCAAATACGTTGGTGTCGAATTGGCGTTGCAGCGCCTCGCGCCCGCCGTCCAGCAGCGGACCCATGGCGCCGTAACCGGCGTTGTTGATCAACACATCCAGGCCACCGATTTCAGCGCTCAAGCGCTCGGCTAATTGAGTAACGGCGGCGCTGTCGTTGACGTCCAGTTCCACGGCGGTAAAGCCGGCGGCGGTGAGCGCGGCGAGGTCCGCGGCTTTGCGCGCGGTCGCCCATACGCGGTAGCCGGCGGCCTGAAAGGCGTCAGCCAGGGCGCGGCCAATGCCGCTGGAGCAGCCGGTGATCAGAACGGTGTTGGACATGGGGGCATCCTTGTTTTGTCGGCGCTATGGGGCGGCCATCCGAGTGTTCGCCAATGGGGTAGTAGAGCAAATTGCAGAAGTACGGGGGAAGATCAAAAGCTTCGCCAGCAAGCTGGCTCCTACCTACTAAAGCTCGCGATCGGCGCAAAAAAAGCCCCGCAGAAGCGGGGCTTTAAAGCTTAGGAAATCAGCGGTTGCGTCGGCCCGCTGTCCTGGACCGCCACCGGCTCGGCTTCGGTTTTGGCATCCGGCTTGGCCAGCAAGCTGTACACGCACGGCAGCACGAACAGGGTGAACAGCGTGCCCACCGACATCCCGGTGGCAATCACCAAACCGATATCGAAGCGACTTACCGCGCCGGCGCCGGTGGCGAGAATCAACGGCACCATGCCGAATACCATGGCGGCAGTGGTCATCAGCACTGGGCGCAGACGAATCGCCGCCGCTTCTTCAATGGCGGCGCGACGGGACAGACCCTGCTCACGGCGCAACTGGTTGGCGAACTCGACGATCAGAATGCCGTGCTTGGTGATCAGACCAATCAGCGTCACCAGGCCGACCTGGGTATAGATGTTCATGCTTGAGTAGCCGAGGAACAACGGAATCAACGCCCCGCAAATCGACAGTGGCACCGTGACCATGATCACCAGCGGGTCGCGGAAGCTTTCGAATTGCGCCGCCAGCACCAGGAAGATCAGCGCCAGCGCCAGCGCGAAGGTCACGTACAACGCGCTGCCTTCCTGCACGTATTGGCGCGAGGCACCGGCGAAGTCAAAGGCAAAACCGCGTGGCGCTTCTTCCTGGGCAATCTGGCGCACGGTGTCGATGGCTTCGCCCATGCTGACAATCGGGAAACCCTGGATGATTGCCGAGTTCAATTGCTGGAACTGGTTGAGCTGGGTGGGGCGGGCGCGGTCGTGAATGGTGATCAGGGTTGCCAGCGGCACCATCTGGCCGGCGCTGTTTTTCACGTAGTAGTTGCTGAGCCAGCCCGGGTTGTCGCGGTAGGCACGTTCGACCTGCGCGATCACCTTGTAGCTACGGCCGTCGATGGTGAAGCGGTTGATTTCGCCTTCGCCCAGCAAGGTGGACAGGGTGCCGCCCAGGTCTTCCATGTCCACGCCCATCAGCGCGGCTTTGGCGCGGTCGATATCCACCACGATTTCCGGCTTGTCGAAGGCCAGGTCAACGTCGAGGAAAGCAAATTTGCCGGACTTCTGTACGCGCTCTTTGATCTTCTCGGTTACCTGCAGCAACGACTCATAGTCGTTGGGCGTGTTCACCACAAACTGGAATGGCAAGCCTTCACCGGTGCCCGGCAAGGAGGGCAGGTTAAAGCCGAAAATCTGCAGCCCCGGAATTTCGCCAAGCTTGCCTTGCACGTCATGCAGCAATTCCATCTGCGTGCGTGAGCGCTCGCTCCAGGGCTTGAGCAGGAAGCCGCCGATGCCGCTCTGCACGCCATTGATCCCGTTGATCTGGAACGAGGAGTAGTACTCGGGGAACTCCTTGAAGATTTTCGGGAACTGCTGGGTGTAGGCATTGAGGTAATTCAGGTTGGTCGGCTGCGGCGCGCTGGCCATCATGAATACGATGCCCTGGTCCTCGTCCGGCGCCAGTTCGCTCTTGATCATTTTCAGCATGATCGGAATCAGGCACAGCACCACGATGGCGACAAATACCACTACCGGGCGAGTGTTGAGGGTGCCGTGCAGCACGCGTTGGTAACGCACTTTCAGGCTGTCGAAAATGCTGTCGAGCTTGTGCGCCAGGCCGCTGGGGTTTTCTTCGTGGCGTAGCAGTTTGGAGCACATCATCGGCGACAGGGTCAGGGCCACGATGCCGGAGATGATGACCGCCCCGGCCAGTGTCAGGGCGAACTCTTTGAACAGTGCGCCGGTAAGGCCGTCGAGAAAGCCGATGGGCGCATAGACCGCGGCCAGGGTGATGGTCATGGAAATCACCGGCACGGCGATTTCACGGGCGCCATCGATGGCCGCATTGAACGGCGTTTTACCGTCTTCGATATGCCGGTGAATGTTCTCCACCACCACAATGGCGTCGTCCACCACCAGGCCGATGGCGAGCACCATTGCCAGCAGGGTGAGCAGGTTGATGGAGTAGCCCATCAGTTGCATAAAGAACATCACGCCGATCATCGACAACGGAATGGTGATGACCGGAATAAGCACAGAGCGGAAGGCGCCGAGGAACAGGAACACGACGACGATTACGATCAGCACGGCTTCGAACAGGGTTTTGACCACCTCATCGATGGACGCCTGGATAAACAGGGTGGCGTCGTAGGCGATGGACACTTTCAGGTTCGGCGGCAGCTGCGCTTCCAGCTCGGGCATGGCGGCGCGCACATGCTTGATCACCTCCAGCGGGTTGGCGCTGGGGGTGGCCTTGATGCCGATATAGACCGAGGGCGTGCCGTCGAAGGAGCTGATGGAGTCGTAGTTTTCCGCGCCCATTTCCACCCGGGCGACGTCTTTCAACAGCACCCGGCTGTCGCCGACGGTTTTCACCGGGATGGCGGCGAAGGCTTCGGTGGATTTGAGGTCGGTGGTGGCGTTGACGCTGGTGACCACGTACTCGCCCTTGGTTTCACCGGCAGCGGAGAGGAAGTTGTTTTTGCGTACTGCGTCGTTCACTTCCTGGGTGGTGATGCCGTAGGCGGCGAGGCGCACCGGGTCCAGCCAGATGCGCATGGCGAACACCTGGTTACCGAGAATTTCCGCTTCGGCCATGCCGGGCAGGGTGGCGAGCTTGGGCTGGATGACCCGCGACAGGTAGTCGGTGATCTGCGGGTTGCTTAGCTCATCGCTGTAGAAACTCACGTACATCAGCGCCGAGGCGTCAGCCGCTTCTTTGCTCAATACCGGGTCTTCGGCATTTTGCGGCAGTTGGTTTTTCACCTCGTTGGCTTTGGCCAACAGCTCGGTAAACAGGCGATCGCTGTCGGAGCCGATGCGCGCGTAAATCGAGATCACCGAATAGTTCTGGCGACTGACTGAGGTCATGTAGTCGATGCCTTCGGCGCTTGCCAAGGCTTGCTGCAACGGCTGGGTGATATAGCCCTGGATGGTCTCGGCGTTGGCGCCGGGGTAGGCGGTGGTCACCTGGATCAGGGCGTTTTCCATCTTCGGGTATTGGCGGATGGTCAGTTTGCTGAAGGCCTGAAAGCCAAGCAGGATAATCAGCAGGCTGACCACGGTGGCCAGCACCGGGCGACGGATAAAGGGATCGGTAAAAGCCATAGCGGTGCTTCCTTTCGCCAGCAGGGTTTACTTGCCGGTCGGACTGTTCAGGAGTGCCTTGTCGTCGACGATGGTCACGTGGGCGCCGTTATCCAGCTTGAGCTGGCCGGCAGTCACCACCTGTTCGTCTTTTTGCAGGCCCTTGAGAATCACCACCTGGCCATCGCGGCGCTCACCGGTTTCGACGAAGCGGCGCTCCACTTGCAGGAACGCCTGGCCCTTGTCGTCTTTGACGTCCTGGCCTTGCTCATCTTTCTTCACGTTGACCACGTACACCGAGTTGCCATAGAGCGTGTAGGTGATGGCGGTTTCCGGCACCACCACGCGCAGGGCCTGCTCGGGCAGTAGCACTTCCAGATTGGCGAACATGCCGGGCAGCAGCTTGCTGTCGGGGTTGCTCAGCACGGCGCGGATCTGCACGTTACGGGTGGCGTTATCCACCTTGGGGTTGATGGCGTTGATCTCGCCTTCAAAGCTTTCCTTGGGGTAGGCCGCCACCACAAAACGTACGCGCTGGCCGAGCTTGAGCAGGGGCACCGATTGTTCGGGCAGGAAGAAGTCGACGTACAGGCTGCTGACGTCCTGCAACGTGGCGATGATGGTGCCGCTGGAAACGAAGTCGCCGACGTCTACCTGACGAATACCGATGGTGCCGGCAAACGGCGCGATGATGCGCTTCTTGGCCAGGATGGCTTTGAGCTGGGCGACACGGGTGTTGGATTTTTGCAATTCGGCCGACAGGCGATCGTATTCACTTTTGGACAGCGCTTGGCGGCTGACCAGGCTGCGGGCCCGTTCAAATTCAAGCTGGGCCAGACCGCGTTCGGCTTCGGAGGTGGCCAGGGTGGCCTGTTCCACTTCGCTGTCCAGTTGCACGATTGGCTGGTGCAGCTCGACCTTTTCCCCGGAACGGAACAGCACGTCGCGCACGGTGCCGCTGGACTCCACTGTCAGGTCCACGCCTTGCAGGGCTTTCAGGGTGCCAATGGCGGGCAAACGGCTTTGCCACTGCAGCTCACCACTGCGGGCGGCAGACACGCTGATAGCCGGTTTGGGTGCAGTGAATTGGGCGATCTGGGTTTGCAGGTGAGTCCACCAGCCATAGCCGAGCGCGGCAATAACCAGTGCCATCACCACGAGGGTGATGATAAAGCGGCGGAGCAACATATTCCGGTTCCTTGGCAGGGAAAATGGGCCTGTGGAATAGGCAAGGCGCGTACCTTAGTCCCAGTGCGGCGGCCAAGTCAAAAACCGGGGTTTGCAAATGATTGCCGGGGGAAGGACCAACAAGTCCATGTAGGAGCCAGCTTGCTGGCGAACCCTGCAAGCACCGCTCGCGAGGGTCGTTTCCAGGATTCGCCAGCAAGCTGGCTCCTACACATGGAGCGCCTTAAGCGCTTAGACGCTGGGTCACATCACTCAACTGCCCGGACAGACCACGCAGGTTCACGCTGGCCGTTTCGGTGCGCACCACGTTCTCCTGGTTGGTGGTGGCAATGGCGGTGATTTCGGTGAGGTTGCGCGAGATGTCTTCGGCCACCGAGGTTTGCTCTTCGGCGGCTGTGGCGATCTGTCGGTTCATATCGCGAATGGCTTCTACCGCCTGGGTGATGTTGTGCAGCATGTTCCCGGCCTCGGTCACTTGCTGTAGCCCTTCCTCGCTGCGGTTCTGCCCGCTCTCGATGGCTTTCACTGCGTTCAGCGCACCGGTTTGTACGGTGTCGATGATCTGATGAATTTCGGCGGTGGACTGCGCCGTACGCTGGGCCAGCGTGCGCACTTCATCGGCCACCACGGCAAACCCACGGCCGGCCTCACCGGCACGCGCGGCTTCGATGGCGGCGTTCAGAGCCAGCAGGTTGGTCTGGTCGGCAATGCCGCGGATCACTTCCAGCACCTTGCCGATACGGCCACTGTCGGTTTCCAGGCGGCGGATGACGTCTGCCGTGTTGGCAATTTCACCGCTCATGGCGGTAATGGTCTGGATGGTGGCGCCCATCACCTTGCTGCCTTGTTGCGAAGAATGGTCGGCATCGTCAGCGGCGCGGGCGGCGTCGGCGGCGTGGCGGGCCACTTCCTGCGCGGTGGCCGACATTTCGTGCATGGCGGTGGCCACCTGGTCGGTACGCGAGAATTGCTCGGCAGTGCCCTGGGCCATCAGGGTGGCGATGGCGTTCAGTTCGCCGCTGGCGCTGTCCAGTTCGCTGGTGCTGCGTTGCAGGCGGGTGAAGGTGTCGGCGAGAAAATCGCGCAGGGTGTTGGCGGCTACGGCCAGGTTGCCCAATTCGTCGCGGCGGCTGGTGTCGACGCGCTGGCCGAAGTTGCCTTGGCTGAGACGGCCAATGTGCTCGATCAGGCTTTTGATGGGGGTAATCAGGTTGCGGTTGACCAGCCATAGGCTGAGCAGGGCAATGAGCACACTGGCACCCAGCAGCACGGCGGTGCCGAGCCACACGGTACGGTCAGCGCTGGCGCTGATGGCTTTGGCCTGTTCTTCACTGCGCTGATGCAGTTGGGTCACCAGCGCGCCCATCTGGTCGCTGGTGGCGCGGTCGATACCTTGCACGGCCTTGTCGCCGGCGGTGGGGTCGGCGCCAGCGGCGACAAAAGCGGCTTTGCCTTTGCGGTAAGCCGCACCGAGGGCTTGGTGCTCGCTGCGCAGTTTTTCAACCTGGCTTTTCAGCGCCGCGTCATCGCCGGTCTCGGCAACCAGTTTGCCGAGAATGTCCTGCACCTTGCGTTCCTGGTCCTCGAACTGGCCCCAGTACTTGTCTTGCGCGGCCTGGTCTTTGCCCCGCAGCAGCACGTTTTTCCATTCCTGCACCTGGGATTTGAATTCGATATTGGCCTGGTCGACCAGTTGCGATTCCTGCAGCGGGCCATCGAGCAGGCCGCGGTAGTTCTGGATGCCGCCGGAAAGAAAGCTGAAGCAGGCCAGCGCAATGACGACCGTGAGCAGCAGGCTGCCGCCCAACAGGGCAAGAATCTGCGCACGCAGGGAGTTTTGTAGAAACATGGGTAACGCCTCTCGGGGACGGTAATGACTAAACACCGGTTGGCTCTAGGTGCGAGGCGTCTTAACTTCCATGTAGCTCACTGACGACAGGACACGTTGAAACTGTCCGCCGAGCTTGATGGCCTGGAGCGCACAGGTGTTGTCTCAATATAGTCGGCTGCAAGCGTTTGTACTTAAGCGCCGCGGGGGAATTCTGGCGAATGGCCATGATGGATGCGCTGAGCGTCGGAGGTGACGGTTTGGAACCCGATCAAGCCAGCTTAAGGTGCAGGTGGTTGTCCCACAGCCCGGCCGGCAGATCGAGCGGCTGCGCGCTGATGCTGGCGCTGCGGCAGTCGTACAAACGGCAGCGACCCTGGCCGGAGGTGACCACGAAGCCGTCTTTTACCGCACCCACACCCGCACAATCCGGCAACGGCGCATCCAGACGAACGGCACCGGTGTCCAGGTCCCATATAAAGAAGCGGTTGCCACGCGGCGCGGTCAGCGCCACCAGGCGCAGGTCGTTGTGCACCGCGACGCTGGCGGTGTAGTGGGCCATGGCGTCGCGCTGCTCGGCCTCCAGCGGGAACGCCTGGAAGGGTTGCCCCGGGCGTTTGATGGCGAGCAGTTCGGCCGGCTCATGGGCGTCGCCCATAAATTGCTGGCCGGCGACGATGGTGCCGTCGCTGGCAATGGCCAGGTGACGCACGCTGTTCATCGGCTGGCTCAGGGTTTCCTTGGAGATCAGCGTGCCGTCGCGCTTTAGCAGCACCAGGCTGGGTTCCATGGCGTGCAGATTCATTTCCTTGCGGCTTTCGGCTTCGGTGCGAATGCCGCCGTTGGCGATCACAAAGGTTTCGCCGTCTGGCATCCACGACACCTGGTGCGGGCCCAACCCGTGGGTGCTGAGCTCGCCGCTGTGGTGCAGCTGGCCGTTCTCGTAGCGGTACACGGTGAGCAGGCCACGGCCGGGGTCGGTGGTGTCGTTGTCGGTGGTGTACAGCCACTCGCCACTTTTATGGAATACGCCATGGCCGTAGAAGTGCCGATTGGGCTGCGACTTCACGGTCTGCAGCAAACGGCCGTCACGCAAGTCGATCAGGTAGCTTTCGGTGCCGGGGCGACGCGCCACAAACAGGGCAATCGGCTCGCTTGGGTGTTCGACCACGTCGTGGCAGCGCTGGCCGACTTCGGTGGCGAACACCTGGGTGCCGTCCAGGCGATAACCGACGGCGTAGTGTTTGCCGTTGCTGTCATCACGGGCGGAGAGCACCAGCGGGTTTTTACCGTTGCGGCTTACGGTCCAGCCGCCGAGCGTCAGTGCGCCGAGCAGCAGGCTGCCGAGGCCCAGGACATGGCGGCGGAGCATGTTAGTCACCATCGTTGGCGTTGAAGCCAAGTTGAATGTTGAGGGCTTTGGCCAGCTCGCTTTCGTGCAGGCGATGAACCACGTTGAGGCTGTCGTAGAAGTCGTTCAGGGCCTTGCGCCCGGCTTCGTCGGCGAGCAGTTCGGTGAGCGGGCGGTCGAGGGCGGCAAGCTGACGCTTGGATTCCCCATAGGCCGCGTCGATCTTGGCCGCCAGGTCTTTCTGCTCGGCCGGCAGCAGGCCACGGATACCGTGGTTATCCACACCCTGCCACAGGGTTTCGGCGCTTGCCAGGCTGGCGCCAATGGCTTTAAGCGAGGTGTTGCTGCGCCAGCCTTCGGCCTGGAAGGGCTGGGGCAGGTTTTTGGTTTGTCGACCCAGCGGCGCGCCGAGTTTTTTCTTCAGCGAGTCGAGGCTGGTGACCTGCACGCGCAGCAGCTCGGCAATCGCCTCGTGGGAGTCGGCATAACGCTGGTTGGGGAATTTGCTCAACTGCTCGACCATGCCGTCCTTGTTGTTCCAGCGGCCGAGAATTTCTTCAGCCAGGCTCTGCTGACGCTGGCCGATGGCTTCCAGCAGCGGGCAGTAGCGCGCTTTGGTTTCGGCGTTGGCCAAATCCAGTTTGCTGTCATAGAGGATGTATTCGTAAGCCGACAGGCCTTGCACCACCACACTGGATTTGGCCAGGGTGGTCGCGTCGATATTCGGCTGGGCTTTGACCAACTGCTCGACCTGACGGCCGACCAGGTCTTTCTTGTCGGGCCAGAACTGTACCTGCCAGGCCCGGTTGCCTTCGGCCAGTGGGCCGATCATCAGCGGCTGCAATTCAGCCCAGGCTTTTTGCGCGGCGAGGAAATCGGCGCGGGCTTTTTCCAGGTCGGCTTTGCCGGAGCAGAAGGCCAGGGCGCTGGCGGCCAACGCGCGGTCGGCTTCTACCCAGCGGCTGTAGGTCGGCAGAATCACTTGCTTGGCCAGCGCCGTGGAAATTTCCGCTTGCTGGTCAGCCGGCGAGCAGGCGCCCAGAGCGAGGGCGGCGATGCTGGTGAACAGCAGTTTTGTACGGAATTTGTTCTTTGCGAACATTTTTTTTCCAAGCATGGGCGATGGGCTCCTTTAGAGGGAATTCAGGAAAGCCAGCAGCGCAGCGCGCTGCCCGGCATCGTAAGCGAGAACCTGCTGTTTTGCTGCCTGCGCTTCACCGCCGTGCCAGAGAATGGCTTCCAGCAGGTTACGCGCGCGGCCATCGTGCAGAAATTGGGTGTGGCCACTCACCGTTTGCGTCAGGCCAATGCCCCATAGCGGCGGCGTGCGCCACTGGCTGCCGCTGGCTTTGTATTCCGGGCGGTTGTCAGCCAGGTCCGCGCCCATGTCGTGCAGCAACAGGTCGGTGTAGGGGCGGATGACCTGGTTGGCCAATTCCGGCTCGGCGGCGTCGCTACGGGTGGTGTATTGCGGGGTGTGGCATTGCTGGCAGCCGGCTTGGTGGAACAGGCCTTTACCCTCGAGTACTTGCGGGTCTGCCACCTGGCGGCGCGCCGGCACGGCGAGGTTGCGGGTGTAGAACAGCACCTGGCTGAGCAGGTGGTCACTCACTTCCGGCGCGCCGCCGCTGGGGGCCGCCTTGCAGGCGGTTTGCGCGGCGGTGCATTCGTCGAACGGGCGCAGGCTGGTGGTCAGGCCCATGTCGGACGAGAAGGCGTGTACGTTCTGCTGGTTGAGGGTCGGTTGCCCGGCTTTCCAGCCAAAGCGGCCCAGCACGGTTTTCTGTTGAACGTCGTCCCACACGTAGTTGGGCTGGCCGTTGATGCCGTTGTTGGCCGCTTTCTGCGCGCTGGCGTTGGCCAGTAGTGCTTCATCGGGAATGGCCTCGAGCAAGCCCAGGCCAATCATCGGCGGCGCCACCCGTGGGGAAAATTGCGCAGCGGGGCTGATCGGTCCGTAGCCCCAGTTGCTGAGCTTGAGTAGCGGTTTGCGCAGCTCCACCTGGGTGCCGTCTTTGAAGCTCACCTGGCTGGTTTCGTAGTCCATGCGCACGCGCACTTCGGGAGCTACGCCCGGGATGGCCATGTCTTGCAGCTGGGTGCCATAAACCGGCTCGGGCACTACGCCGACCTTTTCAATCACCTGGGCCATCTGCGCGCTCGGCGGCAGCGACACTCGCACCAGCATCGACACCGCGCTCACATCGTCGTCGCCCTCAGGCGGATGGCCGCGGCCGTCTTTGATATGGCAGTTCTGGCAAGCGTTGGTGTTCATCAACGGGCCCAGGCCGTCGCGCGCGGTGGTGGTGGAGGGGGCGATAACCCAGGGGCTTCTGAAAAAGCTATTGCCCACGGCAAAGTCCAGTTGGCGCTCGTGGGAGAGGTTCTCCGACGGCCGCATAAAGGCTTCACGGCTCTGCGTGCTCGTGGTGGTTTGCCCGCCGGATTGGGCTTCACCCGGTTCGGCCTGGGTAAAACGCGGCGAGTCGTCACAGGCGCTCAGGGCAACCAGGCTCAGGGCAAGCAGCAGGGGGAGGCGCGCGCGGGGCATCAAGGGTGTTCCAGACCACGAAAACAAGCGCGCAAGCTTAGCAGCATGGGCCATTTCAAATAAGAGGGATTAGCGTTTGCCGGAGAGGTTAATTGTCACACGGTCAAAAAGTTGTGAAAGGCGGGGGTAAAAAACAGGCAAAAAAAAACGGATGCGCTTTGTGGGCGCATCCGTTTCCAGTTCAGTGAGCCAGATTTTGGCGATTAGAACTGGTGATCAGCGTTGTCTGGCTTGAGGTCGTTGATGCCCAGTTTGGCAGCAGCTTGCTCGATAGCTCCGGTCTGTTTCACCAGGGAAGCGATGGCGTCGCGAACGATCTGGTTGCCGGCGGCGTTATCGGCAGCAATAAGCTGGTCGAAGTGCACGCCTTTGTTGGCGCTGTCGACCAACGCTTGCAGTTTGGCTTCGGTGGCGGCCAGGTCATCTTTAACGGTGGTGTCGGTCGCGGCGTCAGCCTTGGCTACCAGAGACGACAGGCTCGGGCCGGTCAGGGTGGTGCCGTCGACTTTCTTGTACTCGCCCAGGTAGACGTTACGAATACCTTTGCCGTTGTAGAAGTGCGAGTTGTGGGTGTTGTCGCTGAAGCAGTCGTGTTCGTCTTCGGTGGAGTTGGCTTCCAGCGCCACTTTCATACGCTCGCCAGCCAGCTCGCCGAGCGACAGCGAACCCATGCCGAACAGCATTTTGCGCAGGCCGTTTTCCGGGGCCTCAGCCACCAGGGTGGCGCGGTAGTTGTCGGCAACGCCGGCTTTCCACTGCTCAACCATGCTGTCCAGGTCTTTGACCAGCAGAGCGGTTGCCGCTTTCAGGTACTCAGCGCGACGGTCGCAGTTGCCGTGGGTGCACGCTGCGCCTTTGGCGTAGTCGGTAGCCGGACGCTCGCCGGCACCTGGGCCGGTGCCGTGCAGGTCTTGGCCCCACAGCAGGAATTCGATGGCGTGGTAACCGGTTGCCACGTTGGCTTCGGAACCGCCCAGCTCGTTCAGGCTTGCCAGTTTTTCGCCGGTGATTTCGGAAACGTCGATTTTGTCATCGCCAACCTGGATGGTTTTGTTGGCGATGATATTGGCGGTGGCAGCCGGGTTGCCCTGGGCAGCCGGGGTGTCAGCAGCCACGTAGTCGATCAGGCCTTCGTCCAGCGGCCAGGCGTTCAGTTGACCTTCCCAGTCATCCACCACGGCGTTGCCGAAACGGAACACTTCGCTCTGCATGTACGGAACGCGAGCGGCCAGCCAGGCATCTTGCGCGGCTTTCTGGGTGGTGGCCGACGGCGCGGCGATAAAGGCGTCAACGGCCTTCTGCAGGGCGTGGCCCGTGGTGGCGGCGTCAGTGAACACAGCCAGGGCGAGATCAGCGTAATGGTTGACGACGGCCTTGGCGGCAGCCTCATCGACTTTGCCAGTAGCGGCAGCAGCAGGAGCGGCGGTGCTGGCAGCAGGAGCGGCTGCTTGGGTGGCTTGCTCTTTCTTGTCGTCGCCGCAACCGGCGAGGGAAATAGCGATGGCCAGCAGACTGGCGGTAGCCAGAGGCATACGAATCATGGCGGGGTCCTTTGCATCGTGAGGTGAGTAACAGGCAGCCTGTCTCGGCTGCAAAACTCACACATAATGCGAAAGATTTGCATTTTGTGCAAAGGCCTTATGCCATAACTTTATGTTTTAGCCGTGCGTCAGTTCTGCTTTGCAACAGGGTTACTGGCTAGAATGGAAGCTCTGCGTACTGCTTGGATGGGAGATCCTGCTATGAGCGTGACGGCCGTTGTCACTTTGGTGGTGCTGTTCTTTATCGCGGTGTATGCCGTGTCGGTTTACAACGCGCTGGTGCGCGTCAAGCACGGCGTTACCAAGGCCTGGTCGAACATCGATGTGCTGCTCAAGCAACGCCACGATGAATTGCCCAAGCTGGTGGAAACCTGCAAGCAGTACATGGCCCACGAGCGCAATACGCTTGAGCAGGTGATCAGCGCGCGCAACGCTGTTGGCACTGCCCGCGAGCGCGGCGATGTCAATGCCGTTGGCCAAGCCGAAAGCGGCCTGCGTGCCGGCCTCGGGCAGCTCTTCGCCCTGGCGGAAAATTACCCGCAACTCAAAGCCAACGAGAGTTTCCAGTTTCTTCAGCAGCGTATCAGCGGCCTCGAAAACGGCATTGCCGACCGCCGCGAGCTCTACAACGAAGCGGTGAATATCAACAACGTGCGCATCGAGCAGTTCCCCGATGTGATCGTCGCCCGCGCGTTCAACTTCAAGCCTGCCGACCTGCTGGTATTCAGCGACGCGGAAAAGGCCGACGTCGACGTCAAAGCCCTATTTAATTAAGCGCTGCGCCGTGGATATTCAGCAGTTCATTTTCCTTATGTGCTTTGCCGTGGCCGGGTGTGGCGGCGGCGCCTGGTGGTGCATCAATCGCCTCAGCGAAGCGCGCCATATGCTCGATACACCCACCTCGAAAATTCGCTCGGCCGCCCAGGGCTATGTCGAGTTTTATGGTGTGTTGCAGGAAGTGCCCACGGTGCCGCAAATCATTGCACCGCTCACCGGTACGCCGTGCCTGTGGTGGCGCATTAAGGTCGAGGAGTCGCGCAGCAATGGCAAGAGCCGGAGTTGGAGCGTGGTCGACAGCCGCACCAGCGAAGGCTGGCTGCAATTGAGCGATGCCACCGGCCACTGCCTGATCGACCCCAGTGGCGCGCAGGTGCGGCCCTCCACCCGCAAGGTTTGGTACGGCAATACGCGCCATCCGATGGGGCCGGCGCAGAGCAGTTTTTTGGCCTTGCTGCTGAACCAGGAAGACGGCTATCGCTATACGGAAGAACGCCTGCATGTGGGCCAGCCGCTGTACGCCATTGGAGACTTCAAAACCACCGGCGGCGGCCGTCAGGGCCTGGACGTAAACGCCGCGCAGGGCGAAGTGATTCGTGAATGGAAGGGCGACTTCGCAGGCTTGATGCAGCGCTTTGACAGCAACGGCGATGGCCAGCTCGACGAGCAAGAGTGGAACCGCGTGCGCTTGGCGGCGCAGTTGGAAGCCGAGGACCGCCACCGGCAAACCAGTGCGCGGCCGGCGACCAACTTTATGGGCCGACCGCAAACATCGCAGCCCTTTATTCTTTCCAATGCCGGGGAAGATGAATTGGCGCGGGCGTTTTATTGGCAGGCGGCTGCGGGGGCGGTGGTGTGTTTGCTGGGGGCGTTGGCGATTAACTGGTTGCTGCAGAATTACCACGGCTAACCTCGACGTAGGGTGTGCTGTGCGCACCGTTGCGTTCTCCGATGAAACGCCTGGTGCGCACAACACGCCCTACAAAAATAGAAACGCCCGCAGCAATCGCGGGCGTTTTTTATCGGGGCTGGTTTACAGCGTCGTACTGGCGTTACTGATTCGCCGCGACTGCTTCAGGAACAACGTCAGCTCCCGCGCCGGCAGCGGCTTGCTGTACAGGTAGCCCTGACCCTCATGGCAGCCCTGGGCAATGATGTAGGCCTCTTGCTCCAGCGTTTCCACGCCTTCTGCAATCACCTGCATGCCCAGGCTCTTACCGAGCTGAATAATGGCGCGCACGATGGTGGCGTCGTCTTCGTCGTCGAGCAGGTCTTGCACGAAGCTCTTGTCGATCTTGATTTTGTCCAGCGGCAAGCTTTTCAGGTAGCTCAGCGAGGAGTAGCCGGTTCCAAAGTCGTCAATGGCAATCAGTGCGCCGGAGCGGCGCAGGCTGAGCAGGTGCTGGGCGGCGGTGGTGATGTCTTCCATCAGGCCGGTTTCGGTCACTTCCAGTTCCAGGCTGCGCGGCGGCAGGCGGTACACCTGCATCAGGTTGTTCACCACCCGCGGCAACTCGGCGTGGTGCAGCTGCACGGTAGACAGGTTGATGGCCATGCGCAGGTCGGTAAAGCCCTGGTCGTGCCATTCGCGCAGCTGGCGGCAGGTCTGGTCGAGAATCCATTCGCCAATCGGGATGATGCTGCCGTTCTGTTCGGCCAGCGGAATGAAGGTGTCCGGCGGCACCAGGCCGTGTTGCGGATGCTGCCAGCGCAACAGCGCTTCGACGCCGACGATGCGGTGGTCGCGGTAGTCCACTTGCGGTTGGTAGACCAGGTGCAGCTGGCCTTGGGTCAGGGCTTCGCGCAGGTCTTTTTCCAGCTCGCGGCGGCGGCGCATTTCGCTGTCGACGCTGGCGATATAGAACTGGTAGCGGTTGCGCGAACGGCTCTTGGCCAGGGTCATGGTCTGTTCGGCTTTTTGCAGCAGCTTCTCGGTGCTGTCGCCGTCTTCAGGGAACAGGGTGATGCCGATGGTGGCGCGCAGCATCACTTCCTGCTGGTCGAGCAAAAACGGTGCTTCCAGGTCGTCGAGCACGCTTTGCGCAAGCTCAGCGGCTTCGTAGGGTTGTTCGATATCGGCTTGTACCAGGGCAAACTGGTCGCCACCCAGACGGGCCAGCGCCCCGAGGCGGCCACTGTGGCTGCGCAGGCGATCGGACAGGGCCAGCAGCAACTGGTCGCCGGTCTGGTAACTGAATTGCTCGTTGATGCCTTTGAAGTCGTCCAGGCCCACGCACAGCACCGCCACGCGGCGTTGCAGGCGGCCGGCGTCACCCAAAATCTGGTCCAGCTGGGTTTGCAGTTGCTGGCGGTTGGGCAAGCCGGTGAGGAAATCGTACTGGGCCATGCGCAGCAGGCTGTCTTCGGCTTCGCGGCGTAAATGGGTATTGCGTTCGATGGAGGCGAGCAACTGGTTGGCCGTGTTGATCCACAGGCCCAGTTCGTTTTTCTCATTGCCGCGCAGCATCGGCAGCTTGTGCTCGCTGGGGCGGTCGGGGTTGA
This sequence comes from Pseudomonas turukhanskensis, assembly GCF_027922365.1. Lineage (GTDB taxonomy): Bacteria > Pseudomonadota > Gammaproteobacteria > Pseudomonadales > Pseudomonadaceae > Aquipseudomonas > Aquipseudomonas turukhanskensis. Next base: position 118,759 of record NZ_BSFN01000005.1, on the reverse strand, counting down.
TGTTGGTGAGGTGCTCGATGATTTTCGAGAGCGGCTTGGTCAGCAGCCAGTGATAGACCAGGTACAGCACCAGGCCCATGGCCAGGGCTCGCAACACGCCGGAGACGAAAATAATCACCGAACTGGTGATGAAGTCTTGGCCGTAGCGCGCGGTATCGAGGGTGATGGCGAGGTCGCCGTAGTATTCGCTGTACGGGCCACGGCCAACCAGTTGGGTGGTAAAGGTGGCTTCGTCGCCAAGAATGGGATCGGTCAGCCAGCGGGTGGCACGCACCATCGGCTCGCGGGATTTTTCCGCCAGCATCGGCTCGTTAGGATGGCCAATGGAAGCGACGCGCACGGACTCGTTCTGGAACAGACCCTCGATAACCTGCATGCCCATTTCCCGGTCCAGGCTGTAAACGGCCTGGGTGGATGGGTCGCGAAACATATCCAGAATACGGTGGGCGTCATCGGCGATCGCTTGTCGCGTCTTGTAGACGTCGAACATGATCTGCGCACAGCTCAACAGCACCCCGACCACTAGCGCTGACAACAACACCACGCGCAGTAGTTTCAGCGACAGGCTGTGTTTGAGTTCCAGCTTCAAATGACCATTCCTTAATCGAGACCACAGGCGTCATACCGACGGAGTATTAGCAATCGTGAGGAAGCAGTCAAAGGGCCATCACGGTGGAAAATATCAAAGAGCGACTGCGGGCGGCCAGCGCTTTTTTCAACCCTGCGCTCGGTATATGGGCGCAATGAAACTGTGTCGTCGGAGCTGTCCACAACTTTAGACCGCTGAGCATATTTCCTGCAGCCAGCGGCGCAGATTGCGATAAATGGCCCCGATCCGTAAACCGCTGGGTAGCAGACTTTAGCGTCGGTTAAAAAAACGGAGTGTTTTGCCGGCAGTTGTGCGGACCAGCGCTTGCTGCACCTTGCGCTCAGCAATCTTGCCTGGATGGAGGGCGGTTGCCAGCTTGTAAGCATTTCCTTGCAGGACTTGAAATTGGCTCTGATCAGTCTATCTGACGGCGCGAAGGAGAATTTGGTTATCCCGGGCTAGCAGTTCAGCCCATGGGTTTCTCCTTCTCCGAACGCAGGTTAGATTTATGAGCCGTTTATCCACTCCATTGTTTCGTCGCTCAGCGCTTGCCGTTTGCTTGTCCATTGGGGCTAGCGCAGCGGCTGAAACACAAAGTTCCGAAGCATCCCCCTCCGCAGGTCGCTTGACCAGCGCCGTTGAGCAAATGATTCAAGATTTGCCCGCCACCGCGGCAGGACAAAGCCAATCCCAGGCTATGCAGGAGCGCGTACAAAAGACTATCGAGGCGCGCACAAAACTGCTGACTACTTTGTATAAAGATCAGAATTCTGCGTATCTCCCTGGTACTGGTAGCCAGTGGATTATGCCTGGCGATCCTGGCACCAGCTTTCCCCTGATTGTCGGTGACAAGGGTTACCCGCTGGTGAGCATCAGTACTCAGGGCGGTGGCCGCGCCATTGCGTATGGCATCAACCTGCTAAGGGCTTTGCCAAGCACTGCCCAGGAGCATATTCCGCTGTTCAAGCGTGCTTTTCAGTGGCTGATGACCGGTTCAGCCGATGGCCGTGTAAACGAGAATTTCAGGATCAGCTTCGTTGGCCCCAACGTTTCCGCTTCCCTGACCGGGTTGAAGGCAGCCGGATTTTCGGGGGTTAACGCCAATTGCAATGCCATCCTTGATTCAAGCTGTGCCAGCAGCATTCAGCTGCTGTTGATCGATAACGAAATCGCCAGTGACCCTCTGCTATCGGAAAAGATCAAGGCGCTGATGTTGGCTGGGGTTCCTGTGCTTTATCTGAATGACCTCGGCAGTAGCCGTGGCGCCATGGGAGGGCCGATCCTTCGCGGTTTGGGTCTTCAGCATGGCCCAACCCTTGGTAACAGCTTTGACAATGATCAGGTACCCAGCACGCGAGACTGGAGCCAGTCGGTCAACCTGGCGGCCCAGTATGGCTTGCCCCAGCAAGTGCAGCCGATTTTGGAAGCGCGCAACACGTTGCTGACTGATCTGTACAAGGATCAGGAATCCGTCTATCAGCCAGGGGCCGGTAGCCAGTGGATTATTCCTGGCTCCCCAGCCACCAGTTTTCCGTTGATTGTCGGTGATAAGGGTTACCCGCTGGTGAGCATCAGTACTCAGGGCGGTGGCCGCGCCATTGCGTATGGCATCAACCTGCTAAGGGCGTTACCAAGCACTGCCAAGGAACACATTCCGCTGTTCAAGCGTGCTTTTCAGTGGCTGATCACCGGTTCCGCCGATGGCCGTGTAGACGAGAATTTCAGAATCAGCTTCGTTGGCCCCAACGTATCTGCCTCCCTGACTGGGTTGAAGGCAGCCGGATTTTCGGGGGCCAACGCCAATTGCAATGCCATCCTTGATTCGAGCTGTGCCAGCAGCATTCAGCTGCTGTTGATCGATAACGAAATCGCCAGTGACCCTCTGCTATCGGAAAAGATCAAGGCGCTGATGTTGGCTGGGGTTCCTGTGCTTTATGTGAATGACGAGGGCAGCGGCGCTGCCTCCACGACGGGGCAGATTCTTCGCGGTTTGGGCCTTCAGCAGGGCCCGACCGGTGGCAACAGCTTTGACAATGATCAGGTACCCAGCACGCGAGACTGGAGCCAGTCGGTCAACCTGGCAACCCGTTACGGCTTGCCGCGGGAGTTGACTCCTGAAGAGGCTCAGGCTGAGGCGGATGCAGCGGCAGCAGAGGCAGCAGAGGCGGCAGCAGCGGAGGCAGCGGCGGCAGAGGCAGCGGCAGCAGAGGCGGCAGCAGCGGAGGCAGCGGCGGCAGAGGCAGCGGCAGCAGAGGCAGCGGCAGCAGAGGCTGCGCAGAAAAACGCTCTCGACGCTGCGCTGGTCAGCGGGGATGCCGCGCAACTGACCAACAGCAAACTGGTGGCAGAGCGTTTACTTAAACACGTCGAAGGGGTCTCTCTGGCCCGCAAGCAACTGCTTGAAGGCCTGTATGAGGGCGTAAGCTCCGCATTCAACCCGGGCGCTTCCAGTCAGTTCGTGCTTCCTCTCTCTCCGGACAACGCCTTTCCGCTGATAATCGGCAACGGTGGTAACCCTCTGGCAAGCATCAGTCAGCTCGATGGTGGGCGGGCAGTTGCGTATGGCAACAACCTTCTAAGGGTGTTGCCGACTACCCTTGCCGAGCACACGCCTCTGTTCAAGCGTGTCGTGCAGTGGCTGGTTACCGGCAGTCCAGCAGGCACGGTACCTGAGAATTTCAATGTCAGCATAGTAGGGCCCAATGCCACAGCAAGCCTTTCAGCGCTGCGTCTGGCAGGGTTTTCGCCGGTCAATGCAAACTGTAATGCGCTATCGGATGCCAGTTGTGCGGGACGCGTCCAATTGCTGTTGCTGGACAACGCAGGCCGCGGCGATGGTTCTCTGTCCCAGTCGGTCAGATCGGCGATGAAAGCCGGGGTGCCGATTATGTATCTCAACGACAGTGGGTGGGGGGCACCCGCTAGCGCGGAGCAGATCTTTGAAGGGCTTGGGTTTGTCACAGGAGCCTACCCAGGTAACTATTGGGCGGGGGATCTGGTGCCGCCCACGCGCACGGCGGCAGACTCTATCCGCTTGGCTACTAATTATGCGCAGGACGCGGATTTCGTCAGGATGATCGCCGAGGGTAATTGGTCTACCGATCCCAACTGGTCGGATACCAACCTGCCGAGTGCGCAGGCGTTCTTTGCGCAGGTAAAAGCGTTGTCGGCAGGTATTAATAGATTCAACGCCAATGGGGTAAACCTGTTTTCTACCCCCGGTACTACTAGCCTGCGACTGTGGACGCTATGGGCCGACACAGTGCGCAAGGGTATTAGTTATCCGATGGACAAGAGCAAGGACCCGGCCAAATTTCAGGAAGCCTATATCGCGGACAATCTGATTGCTTATGCGCGCACTGTGGGTACGGCGCAGAAGGATCTGGGTACTTACGCTACCGCCCGCCACTCGTCTATGCCTACTTCCATTTCGCAGGAGACCTTGACCCTTACCCTGCCTCAGGAAAGTGGATTTACCGCCATCGGCCGTATGGCCGTGCCAGGGAAACGCCTGCTCGTAAGCGCCGAGACTGATGCGGGTACCTCACTGAGCGTTGCCGTCAATACTCAGTGGCCTGAATCGACGCGACTGTGGGAGACCAACGGATACGTGCGTCCGTTTTACCTGAAAAGCCCTCCAATCCGTATTCAGCCGGGAATGCCTATGGCTCTCGTAACTCCATACGGTGGTCCATTACAGCTGCACTACAGCGGCGCGAAGCCGGGGCAACAGGTCACTGTCAAAATAGTCGGTGTGGCCCAGCATCCGTTCCTCGATATCCGTTGGGGGGAAGACAATAGCCAGGCCATTGCTGATTTCACTCAAGTCTGGAGCATGGATAAATTTGACTGGATGGAGATACGTAGTGGTTCGGTGGAGGTCCACGCGAAGGCCAGTATGGTGGCCAACGCCTTGAAAAATGGTGTCCAGAACTTTATTGACGAGTTCGACGACTTGTTTGTCCGCGGGGCCTACAAGCTCGCCGGTTTTGCCATGCCGGGATACCCACTGAGTCCGGCGATTGTTCAGGCGTGCCAAGCGCTTGGGTGGGACTGCACAAACGAGACACTGCACAGAATGCCGGGGACCCAGCACATCAACGTCGACTCGAGAGCTCGTTGTGGCGATGGCTGCAGCGGCAACCCTTACGACCAGAGCACGAGTTTGAATCCTCGCGGTTGGATGGAAAGCCATGAGCTGGGGCATAACCTGCAGGTGTCACGTATGCAAGTGTACGGCGCCATTTCTGGCGAGGTGTTCAATCAGATTTTCCCCCTGCAGAAAAACTGGCGGATCTTTAATGAGTATGGGGCGAATCAATCGCCTCGGGTTGTCAATTACCGCTCCGCGTTCGATCTGATTAACGCTGGCCGCACCGAGGCAGACCCTGTCGAGGGTGTGTACAAACGACTCTGGGTGAACACCGCCTATCAGGCTCAAAATGGTGAACGCATGGCGTTCTATACCCAGTGGGCGCATTACTGGGCCGACATGAAGTCGAATCCAGCGCAAGCTTGGGATGTCTGGACGCTGATGTATCTACATCACCGCCTGTTGGGCGATGGGGACTGGGACAGCAACAAGGCCAAACTTGGCTATAGCACTTACGCGTCACGCCCTGGAAGTAGTGCCAACGACAATTTGCTGATCGGCATGTCTTGGTTGACCAAGCGAGATCAACGCCCAACCTTTGCGATGTGGGGTATCAAAACCAGCGAAGCTGCTCAGCAACAGGTCGCGGCGTACAATTTTCCAGCGCAGCCGGCGTTTTTCTATGCCAACAATACGACCAACAACTACAGCACGGCTATTCGTCTGGATATGAGTGCGGGTGCGCCTGCATGGCCATTCCCTTAAATCATAATCGTCAATAAAAAAGGCCGGCCCTTCAGGGGGTCGGCCTTTTTTGCTTCATGGAGCGTGTTACTTAGGCAGCGAAGTTTTTCGCGACGAAGTCCCAGTTAACCAGGTTCCAGAACGCCTCAACATACTTTGGACGCAGGTTGCGGTAGTCGATGTAGTAAGCGTGTTCCCAGACGTCGCAGGTCAGCAGCGGGGTGTCGCCGCTGGTCAGCGGGCAGCCGGCGCCGATGGTGCTGGCCAGGGCCAGGGAACCGTCAGCTTTCTTCACCAGCCAGCCCCAGCCGGAGCCGAAGGTGCCAATGGAAGTCTTGCTGAATTCTTCTTTGAATTTGTCGAACGAACCGAAAGCAGCGTTGATGGCATCGGCCAGAGCGCCAGTCGGTTGGCCGCCGGCGTTAGGTGCCAGGCAGTTCCAGTAGAAGGTGTGGTTCCACACTTGAGCGGCGTTGTTGAAGATGCCGCCCGAGGAAGTCTTGACGATTTCTTCCAGGGTTTTGCCTTCGAACTCGGTGCCAGGCACCAGGTTGTTCAGGTTTACGACGTAGGTGTTGTGGTGTTTGTCGTGGTGGAATTCCAAGGTTTCCTTGGAGATGTGCGGCTGCAGCGCGTCGTGGGCATACGGCAGCGGAGGCAATTCGAAAGCCATGGGTGATTCTCCTAATCAGGGTCAGTTGCGGTATAGGCGCAAGGCCGATCACGGGCGGCCAAACATGCGACGGGGAGTTTGTACTCTTTGCGACGCAGGGGTCGGATGATAGCACCGGCCCTGCGGCATAACCACGCAGCAACTGTGTGGGTAAGGCCGGGCCAGGGCTCTGCGTCGAGGTGTTAAAGCGCCCCGTACTGATGGTGGACTTACACCCCGGCGATTAGTTGCCCCGCAACGACGAACATCATTGCCGCCACCAGCACATCCAGCACCCGCCAGGTAGTCGGTCGGGCCAGCCACGGTGCCAACCAGGCGGCGCCCAGAGCGAGGGTAAAGAACCACAACAATGACGCACTGGCCGCGCCCGCTGCATAAGCCCCCGGCGCGGCCTGCTGCGCCCCGAGCGAGCCAATCAGCAGCACGGTGTCGAGGTACACGTGAGGGTTGAGCAAAGTTACTGCCATCGCCGTCATCAACACCGCTTTGCGCGAGCGCGGGCCGGCATTGGCGGCTTCGTTCAAGGCTTCGGGGTTGCAGGCCCTGCGCAGCGCCTTCACGCCGTACCACAACAGAAACGCCGCACCGCCCCAGCGGGCCACGGCCAGCAGCACCGGGCTTTGCGCCAGCAGGGTAGCGAGGCCGAACACGCCGGCTACCACCAGCACCGCGTCACACAGCACGCACAGCGCCGCCACCGGCAGGTGGTGCTCGCGGCGTAGGCTCTGCGCCAGCACAAAGGCGTTCTGCGCACCAAGCGCCACGATCAAGCCGGCAGCCACTAAAAGACCGTTGATATAGCTTTGCCACATGGGAAATACGTCCTGAGGGGTGATTCGTGTGGCGAGTCTGCGGGGCGAGCCTGTATAAGGAAAACGAATCCTGCTGGTCTCACATTAGGAGAATTGATAGTGTTCGACTACAAGTTGCTCTCGGCACTGGCGGCAGTGGTCGAGCAGGCCGGCTTCGAGCGCGCGGCGCAGGTATTGGGGCTGTCGCAATCGGCGGTGTCGCAGCGCATCAAGTTGCTGGAAGCGCGGGTCGGGCAGCCGGTGCTTGTGCGCGGTAGCAAACCCGAGCCCACCGAAATCGGCCGCCGCCTGCTTAACCATGTGCAGCAGGTACGACTGCTTGAGCGCGACCTCTCCGGCCAGGTGCCGGCCCTGGACGAAGGTACCGCGCCGGAGCGGCTACGCATCGCCCTGAACGCCGACAGCCTGGCCACCTGGTGGGCGCAGGCCGTGACCGCTTTTTGTGCCGAACACCGGGTGCTGCTGGAGTTGGTAGTGGAAGACCAGGAGGTGGGCCTTAAGCGCATGCGCGGTGGCGACGTAGCGGCCTGTGTCTGTGCCACCGATAAACCGGTAGCCGGTGCACGCAGCCTGGCCCTGGGCGCCATGCGCTATCGGGCCTTGGCTAGCCCCGATTTTATCGCCCGGCATTTTAGCGCCGGCGTCACCGCGCAAAGCCTGGCGCAGGCACCGGCCATCGTCTTCGGTCCGGATGACTTTCTGCAGCATCGTTACTTGGCGAGCCAGGGCGCGGAGGGCGCGTTTGCCTACCACCTGTGCCCGTCCTCCGAGGGCTTTATTCGCCTGACCGAAGCCGGCATGGGCTGGGGCCTGGTGCCGGAGTTGCAAGTGCGCGAGCTGCTGGCCAGCGGAGCGTTGCAGGAGCTGCAGCCGGAGCGGCCGATTGATGTGCCGCTGTATTGGCACCATTGGCGCAATGGCGGGGAATTGCTCGGCGAGCTGACCCGACATTTGCAGCGGGCGACGGCTGAGGTGTTGGTGCAACCGTAGGGCGAATATAGCCCCTCAGGCGATATCCGCCGATACGCGGCAATCGAACGGCGGATATCCGCAAACGGATATTCGCCCTACGGTGCACCCAGCAAGTCAGAACCTTGGCCCACCACGCCACACTACAAGCGCGCCGGGCCTTGCTACAGTCACGCCCATTACAAAAACCATGGCGGTGAACGATGAAGATTCTGGTAACCGGGGCGAGTGGGTTTATTGGCGGGCGCTTTGCCCGGTTTGCGCTGGAGCAGGGCTTGGCCGTGCGCATCAATGGCCGCCGCCCGGAAGCGGTAGAGCACCTGATCAAGCGCGGCGCCGAATTCGTCCAGGGCGACCTCAGCGATCCCAGCCTGGTGCGCACCCTCTGCCATGACGTAGAAATGGTGGTGCATTGCGCCGGTGCCGTCGGTACCTGGGGCAAGCGTGAGCATTTCTACAACGGCAATGTGGTACTCACCCAGAACGTGATCGAAGCCTGCCTGAGCCAGAAGGTGCGGCGCCTGGTGCACCTGTCCTCACCCTCGGTGTATTTCGATGGCAAATCCCATATAGGCCTGCGTGAAGAACAGGTGCCGAAGAAGTTTGTCGACCATTACGGCGAAACCAAGTTTATCGCCGAGCAGGAAGTGCTGGCCGCGCAGGAGTTTGGTCTGGAAGTGATTGCCTTGCGCCCGCGCTTTGTCACCGGTGCGGGCGACACCAGCATCTTTCCACGACTGATAGAAATGCAGCGCAAAGGCCGGCTGGCTATCATCGGCAACGGCCTAAATCGCGTCGATTTCACCAGCATGCATAACCTCAACGAGGCGCTGTTCAGCAGCCTGCTCGCCGCCGGCACGGCCTTGGGCAAGGTGTACAACATCAGCAACGGTGCGCCGGTGCCGCTGTGGGACGTGGTCAATTACGTGCTGCGCCAACTCGACCTGCCGCCGGTCACCAAACACGTGCCCGTGGGCCTGGCGTACACCGCCGCAACGCTGAACGAAACGGTCTGCAAATTGCTGCCGGGGCGCCCCGAGCCGAGTCTGTTTCGCCTCGGTGTGGCGGTGATGTCCAAGGACTTCTCCCTGGATATCAGCCGCGCCCAGCGCGAACTCGACTATGCGCCGCAGGTGAGTGTCTGGACGGCGCTCGATGAGTTCTGCACGTGGTGGAAAGTGGTTGCAAACCGCTAGCTGTTAACCCCGTAGTGGGCCGGCATAACGCGTGTACTTTTCGATCAGCTCGGCTTCGCTGAGCTGTGGCGCCACCGGCGGTGCCATACGGATATGGGTCAGCTCGCTGAGCTTCAAGCCCATCTGGCGGGTGTCTTCCACGTCTGACGCCGCGCAGGCGATCAACATGTCCATCACGGCATTGGGCTGGCTGAGGCGGATATCCACCTCTTGCTCCTGGCGCAGACGGCGACGCAAGGTTTGCATGCAATCGAGTACAGACTTGGTCAGTTCCATTCGATTTCTCCCCGTGAACTCAAGTCGAAGCGAAGCTTGAGTACGAAAACCATCGCGCCCGGTCTGGCGCAGTTTTCTGGTCTGAATAACCTGGCTCTTTGGCCATCGCGTTCGCCGGCTAGGGCCGGTCTAGACGCCTTGTTACTCCCCGTAACGGTTAAAGCAATTGGCGTACCAGTTCACAAATGCAGGAACTGGGCGGCCTGCGGGCGGTCGATGGCTGTCTCGGGTGCTTTACACGCGCAACTGCGGTGCGTTATGCACCAATGCAGACAGTGTGAGAACCGAGCGCAGCAGGTTTCACACTGTCTGATTGGGTGCCGCCGCTGCGCTCGGTATACTGCGCCCCCGCTGCTCCTTATTTTGCGACCCCTTCACTGCGTGCCCTATAGGTTGAACCATGCGTAACGACGCCCTAGATGAACTCGATAACGTTCCCAGCCTGACCACTGACGCACGCGACCACGAATTCCCCGCCAGCCACCACGACCATGGCCACCATGCCCCGGCCGAGCGTGGCTACGCCACCGCACCGGTAAAAAAAGGCCCGAGCACCGCGCCGCTATGGACGCTGGTCGCCGCCTTGATGATCGCCTTCGGGGTGCTGGGCTGGTGGAGCCATCAACAGATCGACCTGATGAGTCAGCAACTGGTTGCCACCCAGGAAAGCTTCGCGCGCATCAGCGAAGATGCCGCCGGGCGCATTCAGGATATTTCCGGCAAGGTGGTGGCCACCGAGTCCAACGTCACCAGCGGCAGCGAAGCCCTGCGCTTGCAGGTAAAAAGCCTGGAAGCAAAAGTGGCGGACCTGACCAAACAACTGCAAACCCTGAGCAGCAAGCAAGCCGATCAGGGCAAGCGCGATGAGCAGCTGGCCGCCGACCTGAAAGCTCAGCAAGACGCCACCGGGCTCTTGGATAACAAACTCAAGACAGTAGCCAGCGACCAGGCCGCGCTCAAGGCCGCGCAGGGCGACAACAGCAAGATCGATGCGCAGTTGAAAAGCCTGGGCGCCGATATCGATGCGCTGAAAAAACAGGGCAACCCCAGCGTCGCCATCAGCCGTCTGGAACAGGACATGCTGGTACTCAAAAGTGAACAGGAAAACCGCCCGGCTGCTGCGGCCACCAACACCAGCGAGTTCGATGCCTTCCGTGCGCAGATGACGCGCAACATCAGCACCCTGCAAAGCCAGGTGCAGAATCTGCAGCAGCAGTTGAATGCGCGGCAGTAAGGGTTAGATGCCCAGCAAAAAGCCCCGCGATTGCGGGTCTTTTTTATTGGACGAAGCGAACCAATGCAACCGTAGGGCGAATATCGCCGCAGGCGATATCCGCCGTTACGATCCTCGTGAAGCCTGACGGCGGATATCCGTGTTGCGGATATTCGCCCTACGCCTACGCTGCTTTATTTCCAACACTCACTGCTATCGCTAGTCGTCCCGCTCACCGTTTTCTCGCCCAGCGCATTCAGCGTCATCACCGCGCATTCGCTGTCATTGGCCTGGTTGCCCAGCGGCGTGGCGCTGAGCAGGTAGCCGCCCTGGGTGTCGTCGCTGGTGCTGATGCTCAACTGATAAAAGCCGTTGTCGCTAAGCCCCGTGCTGCGGCGCAGGTTGAGGTTGGCCAGAGTGCTGGTGTAGGCATTGTTCTGCGCGTAGTAACGCTCCTCGCGCGCCGCCGCCTCGTTGAGCAAAGCTAGCGCCTCGCTGCGATGGGTGCGTGTGACATAGCGGGTGTAGCTGGGCAGGGCGATGGCGGTGATGATCGACAGAATCACTACGCTGATCATCAGTTCTATCAGGGTGAAGCCGGTTTGCCTGTGCTGCATATTCATTCCTGCAGGCGCACTTCGCGCCAGCTTTGACGTTCATTGGATTGGCCGCTGACACCCACGCCGCCGTCACTGCTATCGCTGTTGTGCAGGCTGATCTGGCCGTCGAGCGAGAGCACGCTGGCGCCGCCAATCAGCGAGTTGAGCTGGATACGCGAGTAGGTGGTGGTTTGCCCCAGCTCCAGGGTGGTCTCGGTGGAGGCGCCGCCGGTGTAAGGGTCGATCAGGGTCAGGTAGGTGGAAGCGCCGCTCTGGCACGGGTCGTCGTTGGGCGCCAGCGAGGTGATCAGCACGCTGCTGCTGACCGTCAGCGGTTTGTTCACCACCATTTCGCCGGTCAGCGGCAGGTTCAGGTACCAGCCGTAGGTTTTGATGCTGCCGTCGTTGTTGAACCAGCTCACGGCATTGCTGCTCAGGGTGTTGGCAGTGGTGGTGACGTTGCTGCCGCTGGTGGAGGTGTAGGTAATGGTGGTGTTGGCACCAAAGGTCTGCGCCTGCAGTTTGCTGCTGGTAAGCGTGGGCGTGCTGGTGGTGTATTCGCCGGCGGTCTGGGTGTCCCAGATGCCGTACACGCTCATGGCCTTGGTGGTGTCGGCTGCGGCATCGGCGGCCTCCATGTATTTGCCCGTGCCGAAGATCACCAGATGGCCAGTGCCGGATGGATGGGCAATCACGTAGGGGCTGGAGGTGATCGGCTGCGTGGTGTTGCTCGCGCCGGCCGTGCTGGTGGCAGCGGCGGTGTACAGCGGCGAGCCACCGAACGCTACGCGAAAGGTGCTGCTGATCGCTGAGTCGGTGAGGCTGCCACCGATGCTGATCAAGTCGAAGCGCCAGAGGTTGCCATGCAGGTCGCCGGCATAGACGTAGTCGGCAATCAGGTCACCATCAATATCCGCTACGTAGGGCGAGGACAGGCCATTGGCGCCGCTTGCGCTGTCCGTGGTGGTCAGTGCCTTGATCAGCGCGCCATCCTGGACGTTGATGACGTACAGCACGGCCTTGTCGTTGGTGCTGTTGACGCCGTTGGCGGCAATCACCGCCCAGTCGCCGCTGTGCAGGCGCGCGATCACCGGCTTGGCGTAGGTGTAGCCCAGTTCGGCATAGGCGCTGTCGCTGTAACTCTTTTCCCAGAGCAGTTTGATGTTGGCCGGGTCGGTGATATCCAGGGCAAACAAGGCGCGCCCGCCGCCGCGCAGGGTGCCCACCAATACCGTGTGCCAGGCATTGCTGAAGTACACGTCGGCCACCGTCGGTGTGCCGTCTACATAGTATTGGTGGGCGCTGCTGGTGTAGTCGGGGTCCATCAGCTTGTAGAGGTTGCTGATCACGCTGCTGGGGATAAAGGCGAAGGTCTCTTTGCCGGCATCATCGAAGGCATGCAGCATGCCGTCGTTGGCGCCGACGTACACCCGCGTCCCTCGGCTGGCCCATTCGGCTTTGAAGTCGGTATACGAACTGTCGCCGACCAGGGCATTCATCTTCGCCGCCGGGCTGCTGGGAGTGGTCACCAGTACCGGCGTCGAGTCGACGATGTCACCGAGAATGTGGCTGCGGCTGCGCAGCAGGGTGCTTTCATTGCTGCGATCACCGCGCAGCCAGCTCACGCGTTTGCTGCCGTTGCTGTCGACGGTGCTATCCAGCGCTTTGTTCAGGGTGGTCTGTTGCGCGCCGCTGAGGTTGGCCCAGGTGAAACTCTGCAGACCGCTGCTGGCGGTACCGCCGGCGATATAGACCGGGCGGCTGGAATACGCGGTGTTGCCGGTGGGGTACTGGGTGTCCAGCAGGGTCTGCGCATTCCAGGCTTCGGTGGCGCTGCTGGTGGTGCGTTCATATTTGATCAGGGTGCCGCTCCAGTCTTCGCTGGAAAAGCTGGGGATATAGGTATTGGCCGAGCTGTAGTCGCTGTCTGTCAGGGGCGAGCTGATCGCCTGGCTGGCGCTGGCGGTGCTGGTTTCGTTGATGCGGGTAACGATATTTTTCAAGGCGCTGAGCAGGCTGTCCGGGCTATCGGCGCTGAAGAATTCGCCGCGCGAGTTGATTGCGGCATGCCACAGGTCGTAGACGTTATTCGAGCTGTTGGGCGAGGCGGCAGGCCAGGTCTTGGTTTTCGCCACCAATGCGCTGTAGTCGCCGGAATAGGTGTCGCCGCCCCACGCGGGATCAGTGAGCGTTTTGGTCAGCCCCAGACCGACGAAGTAGCTGACCATATGCTGCCAGGTAGCAGGGTCGTTTTTCGGGTTCCAGTATTGGCCGCTGCCGCTTTCCTTGGTGTAGGTCGGAACGTTGTTATCGACGTCTTTCTGCGCATCTGTCATCCAGTATTTGAACGTCAAGTCCGCAAGGGTATTGCTGGTGCTGTCCATAAACGGCGCCAAGGGTTTGTAGGTGCCATCGTCGGGAAGCGCTCGTTCCGTGTTGTCGTAGTCACCATGGCTGCCGACGGTGTTCCAGATACCGTCCGTCATCGTGATGCTGTAGCTGGCGCGGCAGGAGTAAATCGGCTTTTCGGTACTGCCCACTACTTTGGCGTAGGGGCCGTTCGCCCCGGTTGATGTCAGCAGTGTGCCTACACGGTCGATTGCGGCCAGCAGTGGAGTGCTCTGGTTGTAGTAGATGTCGCTGAGCCAGGCGAAAAACTGCGCCCGGTGGCTGCCCGAGAAGTCGCGCAAGCGATTGTCGTAGTACGAGGTGGAGCTGTTCGTCAAACCACGGCAGTTGCTGGTGGTGAGGTAGGAGGTGCTGGTGATGCAGGTGTCGCTGGTACCCAATGCCTGCCAGCTCAAGCGGGTAGCGGAACTCAGCTCGGAAAAGGCCAGGTTGGCGGCCGATTGGGTGGCCAGTTCGCGGTTGCGGTAGAAGCTGTACCAGTTGGCGAAGTTCTGACGCTCGTCGGTACCGCCGGTGCCGGAGGAGGCGCTGACAGTGACGAGTTTGTAGCAGTTGTCATCGTCAATACTGGCCGTGCAGCCTGAGAGTGCACTGTTGTACAGGTAGTAGTAAGCCGGTACGGCGCTGGTGGTTTTGTCGGCCATCGCCGACACGGTAGTTGTGGTGGTCGGAGTGACCGTTGTCGTGACCTTTACGGTGTATTTCTTGGTGCCGCTTGTGCTCGTCTGAGTGCAGGTGATGCTGCTGTAGCTGGTGACGGTGTTGACGTAACTTGAGGTGGTCACGCTCGCGCCGGTGCTGACGTTGGTGCCAGTGGTAGTAGTGGTGCTGCTTTTGGAGCTGGTGCTGGGAATCGACGCCGGGCAACTAGTGACGTTGGTGCTATAGGTCACGTTGCTGGTGGTAGTCGCGGTGCCCGCCGTGTTGGTGGTTTTGGCAGTGGTGGCTGCAAAATCCGAGGTCGGGTTGGCCGCCAAGTAATACACGATGCCGGTGGTGTCGTACTTGATGGAACTGCTGTAAGAAAAATTGCTGGCCGTGCTCGTGCCGCGGCTGGTGTCGTAGTCCCAGGCGACCATGTAGCCGGTGGCCAAGTTGTGGCTGCCTAGGGTGCTTTTGAAACCGTTGACGTACGCGGCGGTGAAGCTGGTCGTCAGCGGCGTGGACGTCACCGTTGCGTCGTTGTAGCTGACTGCGTAAGGCGGGGTGTAGGTGACGGTCGGGTTGTAATACAGCGGGTTGAAGGTCGCGGATTTGGCGCGGCGACTGGTACGAATAGCTGTGGCGTCCGTGCTATTGACCGGGCTGAGCGTGTCCGGTGCAAATGCCCAGCGCATGCTCTGCGAATTATCGATGGTCACCATGATATTTGGTGCCACGCCTTCGGTTAAAAACAGCGGCACCTGGCTGAGGTTCAAACCGGTCGCCGCCGCCGGGCTCACGTGCAAGGCGGCGAGCAGCAGCAGCGAGGAAAACAGCGAGCGCGGAGGGTGGCGAGAAGTCATTGCACGGTAATCCTGTAAACACTCTGGCGGACAACGGGAAAGCGCTTGCCGTCGGCCCGGGCGGCCGCGCTGACGCGGTAGAAGTAGGTGCCTTTGCCCTGTTGCAGGGTTTCCAGGTCGGTGGTGGACGTGCCGATATAGGCAGTGTTCCAGCGCGGCGTGTTGGTAAAGCTGGCGTCGCTGTTCGAGCCCAGGTAGTCAGTGGCGTAGGTGGCGGCGGTCCACCAGTCGGTGCCGGCCACGCTGCTGTCGGCATAGCGGTCACTGGCCAGGATGCAGAGGTTTTTCACCGTGGCTGCCAGGGCGCCAATGCTGGCGGTGCAATCGGTGGAGCCCAGGCTGCTGACGCCGGTATTGGCCAGTGCCTGCAAACGCCGTTCGCCCTCGCGTAACGCCGACTCGGCGGCATTGGCGGCGTGCTGGCGTTCGGCGACGGTGCCGCTCAGGCGATTCTGCAGGGTGCTGTCGCGCAGGCTCGAAGTGGCCAGCAACGTAATCAGCAGGAGCATTACCAGGGCGACCAGCAAAGCCGCCCCGTGTTGTTTGTGGGGGAGGGCGGGGGTCATGGCATCAGGTTCCTCAGGGCGACGCTGCCCTGGCTGATTTGGTACAGGTACTGATCGCTGTTGCGGGTTTTGCCGCTAACGCTTTTCCATTGATCGAGCACGCTGGTGGCCACGCCGTCGCGCAGGCTTGCACTGCTCGACAGCAGGGCGGCGTAGCGCACGCCCTGGGCCGAAGCACTGCTGTCAGGCAGCGCAAAAAACATGAAGTCGGCCAGGCCATCGGCCAAGGTGGTGCTCACCCCGCCGACCGAACAGGTGAGGCTGCCCGCCCCGGCGCTGGTGCTGCTGACAAAGTCGATACGGCTCAGCACGTCCTGGCCTTTGCTGATCTTGTTACCCAGGCAATCGACATCGGCGCCGTCCGCCGAGCCCTGGTAGCGGTAGCACACGCCGGTGTTGTCTGTGCTCAGCAACAGGGTCTGGCCGGCGCTGAAGGCCGGGCAACCATTGCTGCTGGCCAGTGCCGGAAACGCGCTGGCAAGGCTCGTGGTCAGCAACGGCGTGGCGCGGTAACCGGTGCGCGCCAGTTGATGTTCCAGCAGCATCTGAATCACCCGGCCCTGGCCTTGGTTGCTGCTCTGGCTTTGCTGGAATTGGTAGGAACGCTGGTTATCGATATAGACCTGCGTGGCGCCGAGGATCAGGAACGAGCTAATCAACATGGCGATCATCAGCTCGATCAACGACAGGCCTTGCTGGGCGTTTTTCATAGCTCGGCTCGCAGGCGGTAGTAGCAGATGTTGTCGGTGCAATCGCCGCTCTTGTCTTGCCAGGCCAGCTGGATCATCACCACCGAGCTTGGGCCGCTGCTGCAGCTGTTTTCCTTGCTGCTCGGGCAGATGGTGAAGTTGCTTTTCAGCAGCCCGCTGGTGACCGGCAGCAAGCTCTGCACTTCCTGCAGCCAGCAGCCGAAGTCCTGGCTGGCAACCGTGGCGCCGCCGCCACTGCGGTCCAGGCTGGCGCAGTTGGCTACGCTGGTGCTGGAAAACTCACTACCGGCGGCCTTGTAGTAGCTGGAGGCGGTGCTGAACAGGTTGTTGGTGAGTGTGGCGTCGGGGTTGCTGCGCATCATCTCGACCAGATCCTGGGCCAGCATTATTGCTGTGCTGCGCTGATTGGCACTTTGCGACAGCTGCAAACCACGACCTTGCAGCGACACCATGCCCAGCAGGCCGATACACAGCACCAGCAGCGCAATCAGTACTTCGATCAGACTGAAGCCGGCCATGGCGGATAAGCCGCGCGCGTTATTCGCTGGCGGTGGGGCGGGAGATCTGGCCACTGGCAAGTACCTTGATTGTGCGGGTGGTCACCGAGCTGTCGTTGGCATAGCTCACGGTGAAGGTAGGCGGGCTACTGAGCGCGCCGTTGTTGCAGGTGGTGGCGGCGATAAAGCCGGGGCAGAACGTGAGGGTCGTCAACGAGCTGCTGGCACTGGCGTCGCCAAAGCTGCCCTTGGCGTAGTGGCGCAGGGTTTGTGTACCGGCTTTCACATAGGTATCGCCAGCCCAGGCGTCTTGCGCGCTGACGCTCACGGTTACGCCGCGGCCGCGGCTAAGCGCTTCGCTGCGGGCGTACTGCAACACCGAGTAGAGTTCGTTGGCGGCGGCCAGCGCTCGATTGCTGTGGGTGGTGTGGTAGAAGTTGGGCACGGCAATGGCCGCAAAAATGCCCAGTAGCGTCACCACTATCAGTAGCTCCACCAGGGTAAATGCAGCCTGGCGTCCAGCGTGGTACGGGTAAATTGCGGCAACGGGAACAGCAGCCAATACAGACATAGGCTTCGCGCAGTTAGGAAATTGAGGCCGAAGTTTGCGCAGGCTTTGTGTTGTCAGGATTTCTTTGGGTATCCACTGTGTCCCCACGTTGTGTGGGAGGCGATACAAATGGCGACCAAAGACATTAGCGATTGGCAGGTGTGCGCGGCGGTATATGACATGCGCCAGCGTCAACTCAATGGCGAACCGTCTGCCCTGGCCGGGCAGGTGGTTATCGAGATTTTGCAGGCCACCAGCGGCGCGCCGAAGAAGGTGTGTGAACGGGCGCTCGAACGGGCGTTTCGGCACGGCCTGGTGGAGACCGGTATGTGGTTCCACGGCGGCTGGTTAACCCATGACGGTATCCTGCTGCTGTACCTCAACGATGGGCAACATTGAGGTTTAGCTCGTGAGAAAACGAAAAGGGGCGCCCGTTTCCGGGCGCCCCTTTTGCGGTGTAGCGGTTTGCGTTATGCCGCCTGAGTGTTTTCCTCGGCCTGTTTCAGCGCGCGGTTAAGGGCGCTGAACAGGGCGCGGAAGCTGGCGGTGGTGATGTTTTCATCAATGCCCACGCCAAACACCGGACGTCCGCCGTTCAGGCGCACTTCGATATAGGCAGCTGCCTTGGCGTTGGCGCCGGCGCCGATAGCGTGTTCGTGGTAGTCAATGATTTCCAGGTTCTGCGGCAAGGCTGCGACCAAGGCCTCCAGCGGGCCCTTGCCAGTGCCGTGTTTGCGGCGCAGCTCGCCACTGACGGTGACGTCGATATCCACGTTGCAGATGCCGTTCTCTTCCTGCAGGCGATGGCTTTTCAGCGCATACGGGCTGCTGGCTTGCAGATACTCGTTCTGCAACAGGCTGTAGATTTGCTCGGCGGTCATTTCCAGGCCCAGGCGATCGGTTTCTTTCTGCACAACCTGGCTGAATTCGATCTGCATACGACGCGGCAAGCTGATGCCGTATTCCTGTTCCAGCAGGAACGTGATGCCGCCTTTGCCCGACTGGCTGTTGACGCGAATTACCGCCTCGTAGCTGCGGCCGATATCGGCCGGGTCAATCGGCAGGTATGGCACTTCCCAGACGCCATCGGCTTTCTGCTGGGTAAAGCCTTTGCGGATGGCATCCTGGTGCGAGCCGGAGAATGCGGTGTGAACCAGGTCGCCCACATAGGGGTGACGCGGGTGCACCGGCAGCTGGTTGCAGTCTTCCACCACCTTGCGCACGGTATCGATGTCGGAGAAATCCAATTGCGGATCGATGCCTTGTGTGTACAGGTTCAGCGCCACGGTCACCAGGCAGACGTTGCCGGTGCGCTCGCCGTTGCCAAACAGGCAGCCCTCCACGCGGTCGGCACCAGCCATCAGGCCCAGCTCGGTGGCGGCAACGCCGGTGCCACGGTCGTTGTGGGTGTGCAGGCTGATGATCACGCTGTCACGGCGATCAACGTGACGACCGAACCATTCGATCTGGTCGGCGTAGTTGTTCGGCGTGGCGTTTTCGATGGTGGCCGGCAGATTGAGAATCAGCGGCTTGGCTGGAGTTGGCTGGAACACGGCGATAACCGCGTTGCACACCTCCACCGAGAAATCGATCTCGGTGGAGCTGAATACTTCCGGCGAGTACTCGAAACCCCATTGGGTTTCTGGCGCGGCTTCGGCCAGGCGCTTGATGATCTGACCGGCCTGCACGGCGATTTCTTTTACGCCGTTCTTGTCCTGGTTGAACACAATGCGGCGAAAGCTCGGGGCGCAGGCATTGTAGTAGTGAACGATGGCTTTCTTGGCGCCTTTGAGCGATTCGAAGGTGCGCTCGATGAGGTCTTCACGGGCCTGAGTCAGCACCTGAATGGTGACGTCATCGGGGATATGGCCGCCTTCGATCAATTCACGCACGAAGTCGAAGTCGGTTTGCGAAGCGGACGGAAAGCCCACTTCGATTTCCTTCAAACCCACGGCCAGCAGGGTTTTGAAGAAACGCATTTTTTTCTCGGCATCCATCGGCTCGATGAGCGACTGGTTGCCATCACGCAGGTCGGTGCTCAGCCAGATCGGGGCTTTGTCGATCACCTTGCTCGGCCAGGTGCGGTCGGGAATGTTGATCGGGGTGAAGGCGCGGTATTTGTTCGACGGATCTTTGAGCATGCTCATGGCAAATTCCTTTACGTAGCGTGGCCAGATAAGGGTGGCCGACCGGTGATAACTGCGTGCAATTAAGTGTAGCGGGGCGAGGTGAGCAGTCAGCTTTGCAGTCGCGGGCTGACCAGGCACAGGCAGGCGTGTTGCCGCAGCAGAATAAGGGTGTGGGGTGTTTTCATGCGGTTAACCCTATTCACTTGAGCTGAATATGGCAAGGCATGCGCAAAATTTGGTGATTCGTAGCGCGCAGCCTGGTTTGCGGAGAAAAATTTGTCTGGAATTTGCGCAAAGCTCCCAAATATTGCGCGATGTATGTAGGGCGAATACCGCTTTGGCGGTATCCGCCGCAGCGATATACGGCAAATCGGCGAGCCGGCGGATATCGCCCTACGGCGCTTCTCGATTGGCCAGGGCAGCGCGCATGTCCGCCCCGCTCGGGTGCTGGAATACGCGTAAACCGAACTCCGGCAGAATCGCCAGCATATGGTCGAAGATATCGCCCTGAATGGCTTCATACGGCACCCATGCCGTGGTGTTGGTAAAACAATAGAGTTCAATCGGTAGGCCGTCGGCCAGCGGGCTTAGCTGGCGCACCAGCAGCGTCATGTCCTGGCGAATGCCCTGGTGCTGACGCAGGTAGTTTTCCACGTAGGCGCGGAAGGTGCCGATGTTGGTCACTCGCCGAGTATTCACCGCTACCCGCAAGGGCTCTTCCAACTGGCTATTCCAGCTCATCAATTCGCTTTCTTTGCTCTTCAGGTACGGCGCCAGCAGTTTGAACTGGCGCAGGTGCTCGATTTCCTCAGGGCTTAGAAAGTGAACGCTGTTCTGATCCAGGTGCAGGCTGCGCTTGATGCGTCGCCCACCGGCTTCCTGCATGCCCCGCCAATTTTTGAACGAGTCGGTGATAAAGCGCTTGGTGGGAATGGTGGTGATGGTCTTGTCCCAGTTCTGCACCTTGATGGTGTGCAGGGCGATATCGATCACGTCGCCGTCGGCATTGAGTTGCGGCATTTCAATCCAGTCACCGACGCGCACGATGTCGTTCGAAGAGATCTGCACGCTGGCCACGAGTGACAGCAGGGTGTCCTGAAAAATCAGAATCAGCACGGCGGCCATGGCGCCCAGGCCGGAGAGCAGAATAAGCGGCGAGCGGTCCACCAGCACGGCGATCATCAACACCGTGGCAACGACATAGATGGCGATTTTGACGACTTGGAAGTAACCCTTGAGCGGCCGCAGATGGGCATCTGGGCGGCGTTCATACAATGAGTTGGCCAGGGTCAGCGCGCCGCTTACGGCCAGGGCGATGGTCAGTACGATAAAGGCGCCGCAGACATTGCGCGTCACCGTGATCAAGGCGTGGGGCAGGTCGGGAATCAGCTCCACGCCATTGGCCAGAATCAGCGCCGGCACCACATTGGCCAGGCGGGCAATGATGTGGGAGCGCGCCAGCGCCTTGTCCTGGCCCAGGTGGGTGGCGCGCAGCAGGCGATAGAAGCCGCGAATCAACACGCGCTTGATCAGCCAGTTGGCCAGCCAGGCGGCAAACAGCAGCAGAATCAGAGCCACCAGACTGTACAGATAAGGGAAGCGTTCCAGCCAGTGCACGGTGTCTTCGTAGTGCTGTTCCATGGTCATTCTCGTCCTGGTCTAACTACGGCTCAAAGGCTCCGATAAAAATCGCCGGGTCCACGCGCACATCATTCAAGCTGATATTCCAGTGCATGTGCGGCCCTGTGGCGCGGCCGGTGGAACCGACCTTACCGACCACTGCGCCACGGGCCAACTGCTGGCCGAGCTTCACATCGATTTTCGACATATGGCAGAACATGCTGATAAAGCCTTGGCCGTGGTCGACGAACACGGTGTTGCCGTTGAAAAAATAATTGCCGATGAGGATGACCTTACCCGCCGCCGGCGTCTTGATCGGGGTGCCGGCGCCGACGGCAAAGTCCAGGCCCGAGTGCGGGTTGCGTTCTTCACCATTAAAGAAACGGCGTACGCCAAAGCGGCTCGACAGCGGACCGTTGACCGGTTTGTCCAACAGCAGGTTGCTCGGCGTGCCAGGGCTGAAGCGCTGATAGGCACGCGTCTGTTCGGCCAGTTCCTTTTCGATGCGCTTGAGGTCGGCGGGGTTGGGGTTGACCTGGCGCTGATTCTTCAAGGTGATGCGCTGCTCGGCGTAGCGTTTGCTGCCAACGTTGAAGCTGAGGGTGCGAATGCCGCTGGCGTCTGTGGCGACGATGTTCTGCGGGCCGGCCTTGCTGGTCAGCGGCACCCCGACAATCGCCAGCCAGCGCTGCCCCTGTTCATGGACCACCAAAACGGGCTTGCCCTGATAGGTAGCGGTGGGTGTGCCGGTGCCGGCGCCGAGGTCGATGACCGCCACGCCGCCGGGTACCGGCTTGTTCAGCAACCGGCTGATATAGCTGTCGGCGTGGGCGGGTAGGGCGAGGCAAAACAGACAGAACAGCAGAAGGCGCATGGGCAAGCCTGTATAAAAGGTGGAAAGTCAGTCCAGAAGCGACAGGGTGACCGGCGTCAGGTGGTTATCTTCCACTCGCACCTCCAGCTCGCCTTCGCCCAGGCGCGCTTTCAGGCGCTGGCCGGGTTTGGTCTGCGCGGCGTTGCGAATGGCCTGGCCTTTGTCGTCGAGCAGAATGCTGTAGCCGCGGCCAAGGGTGGCCAGCGGGCTGATGGCGTTCAGTGTTTGTGCTTGGCTTTGCAATTGCTGGCGGCGATCTTTCAGCGCCTCGCGCATGGCCCGCGGCAAGCGCTCGCTCAGGCCTTCCAGTCGCTGGCGCAGCAAGGCCAGGGCGCGGCCGGGGTGCTGCGCAGCCAGGCGCATATCCAGACGGGCCACGCGGTCCTGACGTTGTTGCAGGTTGCGCTCGAAGGCGCGGCGCAGGCGCATGTCCAGGTCGTCCAGGCGTTGTGCTTGCTGGCGCAGACGTTCGCCGGGGTGGCGCAGGCGACGGCTGATGCCGTCCAGGCGCAGGCGCTCGCGCTCGATGCGGTTGTGCATGCGCATTACCAATCGGCGGTGCAGGCTGTTCAGGCGCTGCACCAGCTCGTTGGCATCCGGGGCCAGCAGTTCGGCAGCGGCGGAGGGCGTGGGCGCGCGCACGTCGGCGACAAAGTCGCTGATCGACACATCGGTTTCATGGCCGACGGCACTGATGATCGGCGTCTGGCAGGCGGCGATGGCACGCGCGACCTGCTCCTCGTTAAAGCACCAGAGGTCTTCCAGCGAGCCGCCGCCACGGGCCAGGATCAATGCGTCGAAGCCTTGCCGGTCGGCGATCTGCAGGGCGCGAACAATCTGCCCCGTGGCCTCTCGGCCCTGCACGGCAGTGGGGATCAGGGTCAGCTGGATCTGCGGCGCGCGGCGGCGGAAGACACTGATGATGTCGCGAATCACCGCGCCGGTGGGCGAGCTGACAATGCCGATGCGCTGCGGGTGCGCCGGCAGGACGACTTTGTTTTCGGCGGCGAACAACCCTTCACCGCTGAGCTTTTCTTTCAGCGCCTCGAAGGCCAGGCGCAGGGCGCCATCACCGGCTGGCTCCACGCTGTCGAGAATCAGCTGGTAGTCGCCACGCCCTTCGAACAACGACACCTTGCCGCGCACCTTCACCGCCAAGCCGTCGCGCAGCGCCTGGCGCACGCGGGCGGCGTTCTGCCGGAACAGAGCGCAGCGCACCTGGGCATTGCTGTCTTTGAGGGTGAAATACACATGGCCAGAGGCGGGCTTGGCCAGGTTGGAGATTTCGCCTTCCACCCAGATATTGCTGAACACATCTTCCAACAGCACGCGGGCGCGGCCGTTGAGCTGGCTGACGGTAAGCACTTCGCGGTCGAGGCCGAGGCGTTGGAACGGGTCTTTGATCATGGCGGGCATGATAGAGGCTTACGCGCCGCGAGCCAAAGGCGCTGCCTGTTAAACTGCGCGCTGTTTTGATTTCGGGGCCGACCATGGCTGAGCAACAACTGATTCTGGTGCCGCAGATATCCACCTTTCCCAACCACGAGGCGCGGGCGCGGCTGATGCTGCGCTGGCTGGTGCAGCGCAATATCGTGGCGGCGGACCTCAGCACCTGTGGCCGCACTGGCAATCGCATGGCTTGTGCCATTGCCGACGGCGCCAAGCGCATTGCCTTGCACCCGCACAAGCTTCCCTTTGGCCGGCCGGTGAACGGGCTGGAAGTGGTGACCAAGCGCTGCATCTATACACCGACGAAAAACTTCCTCGAAGAAGCCGGCTGCCCCAAGTGCCGCAAGGAAGTGGGCGAGGCGCTGTTCGACAGCCTGGAAGAGTGGACGCCCAAGGTCAGCGACAACTTCACCTGCCCGCTGTGCGGGTTTGAAGATGACATCAACGGCTTTCTGTTTTTGCAGCCATGCGGGTTTTCCAACCTGGGCTTTATCTTCAATAACTGGGGCGAGGCGGGGTTTGTGCCTTCCTTTATAGAAGAGTTTGGTGAGCGGCTGGGGTATGGGGTTCGGCAGGTGGTGGTGGATTGTCACTAACTCCACGGTCAATCCCCTCTCCCTCTGGGAGAGGGCTAGGGTGAGGGGCTCTTGGCTTTTGATCGGCGTGGCGCCCGGCCCTCACCCCCGGCCCCTCTCCCGCCCGCGGGAGAGGGGGGAAGAGCCGATGAGTTTGGTTTGAAACGCCTGCTTCATCTAATTAACCTTTTGCATTGAGCCAAGGTGCCCGCGTGGGTATAATGGCGCGCTTCCATTTTCCCGTCCGGGAGCCCCCGCCATGCTGCGTATCAGTCAAGAAGCTCTAACCTTCGACGACGTCCTTCTTATTCCAGGTTATTCCGAAGTTCTGCCCAAAGACGTCAGCCTCAAAACTCGACTGACCCGTGGTATTGAACTGAACATCCCGCTGATTTCTGCAGCGATGGATACCGTGACCGAGTCCCGTCTGGCCATCGCGATGGCTCAGGAAGGCGGAATCGGCATCATCCACAAGAACATGACCATCGAGCAGCAAGCTGCCGAAGTGCGCAAAGTTAAGCGCTTCGAGAGCGGCGTGGTGAAAGACCCGATCACCATCGAAGCCGACGCCACCGTGCGCGATCTGTTCGAACTGACCCGTCAGAACAACATCTCCGGCGTACCCGTGCTGCACAACGGCGACCTGGTCGGCATCGTCACTTCCCGTGACGTACGCTTTGAAAGCCGTCTGGATGCCAAAGTCCGCGACGTAATGACGCCCAAAGAGCGTCTGGTCACCGTGCGTGAAGGCGCCGACAAGCAAGAAGCCCGCGAGCTGCTGCACAAGAACCGCATCGAGCGCGTGCTGATCGTCGACGAAGCCTTCAACCTCAAAGGCATGATGACCGTCAACGATATCGAAAAAGCCAAGGCTTACCCGTTCGCCAGCAAGGACGACCAAGGTCGTCTGCGCGTTGGCGCCGCCGTAGGTACCGGCGCCGATACCGGCGACCGCGTGACCGCACTGGTTGCTGCCGGAGTTGACGTGGTGGTGGTCGACACCGCCCATGGTCACTCCAAAGGCGTGATCGACCGCGTGCGTTGGGTTAAGCAGAACTTCCCGCAGGTGCAGGTTATCGGCGGCAACATCGCCACCGGCGCTGCCGCCAAGGCCCTGGCGGAAGCCGGCGCTGATGCGGTGAAAGTCGGTATAGGCCCAGGCTCGATCTGCACCACGCGTATCGTGGCCGGTGTGGGTGTGCCGCAAATTTCTGCGGTTTCCAACGTGGCCGCTGCCCTTGAAGGCACGGGTGTACCGTTGATTGCCGATGGCGGCATCCGCTTCTCCGGTGACCTGTCCAAGGCCATCGTTGCCGGCGCTTCGTGCGTGATGATGGGTTCGATGTTTGCCGGTACCGAAGAAGCACCGGGCGAAGTCGAGCTGTTCCAGGGCCGTTCCTACAAGGCCTACCGTGGCATGGGCTCGCTGGGCGCCATGGCACAGACCCAAGGCTCCTCCGACCGCTACTTCCAGGATTCGGCCGCCGGCGCCGAGAAATTGGTACCTGAAGGCATCGAGGGCCGCGTGCCGTACAAAGGGCCACTGGCTGCGATCATCCATCAACTGATGGGCGGCCTGCGTGCCTCCATGGGCTACACCGGTTGCGCCACCATCGAGCAGATGCGTACCGAGCCCGAGTTCGTGCGGATCACCGGTGCGGGCATGGCGGAGTCGCACGTGCACGACGTGCAGATCACCAAAGAAGCGCCAAACTACCGCGTAGGTTGAGCCTTCAAGCAAATCGTTAAGCAACCGGGGCTGTTTTATTCAGCCCCGAGTTGTTTCTGAATCACGACTGTTACTGATTGACTTAGACGAGACTGAATCATGGCCCTCGATATTCACGCTCACCGCATCCTGATCCTCGACTTCGGTTCCCAGTACACCCAACTGATCGCCCGCCGCGTGCGCGAGATCGGTGTGTACTGCGAGCTGCATCCGTTCGACATGGACGATGAAGCGATTCGCGAATTTGCGCCCAAGGGCGTGATTCTCGCTGGCGGCCCCGAGTCGGTTCACGTGGCCGACAGTCCGCGTTGCCCGCAGGCGGTGTTTGATCTGGGCGTGCCGGTCTTCGGTATCTGCTACGGCATGCAAACCATGGCCGAGCAACTGGGCGGCAAGGTAGAAGGCTCCGAGCTGCGTGAATTCGGTTACGCCCGTGTGGATGTGGTCGGCAAAAGCCGCCTGCTCGATGGCATCGAAGACCACGTCGACGCTGACGGCCTGTTCGGTCTCGACGTGTGGATGAGCCACGGTGACAAGGTCACCAAGATGCCTGAAGACTTCCACATTCTGGCCAGCACCCCGAGCTGCCCGATTGCCGGCATGTTCAACGACGACCGTCGTTACTACGGCGTGCAGTTCCACCCCGAGGTGACCCACACCAAGCAGGGCGGTCGCATTCTGTCGCGCTTTATCCTCGACATCTGCGGCTGCGAAGCACTGTGGACCCCGTCGAAAATCGCCGAAGACGCCATTGCCCAGGTTCGTGCACAAGTCGGTACCGACAACGTGCTGCTGGGTCTGTCCGGCGGTGTGGATTCGTCCGTAGTTGCCGCGCTGCTGCACAAAGCCATCGGCGACCAGCTGACCTGCGTCTTCGTCGACAACGGCCTGCTGCGCTTGCACGAAGGCGAGCAAGTGATGGCCATGTTCGCCGAGAACATGGGCGTCAAAGTGATTCGCGCCAACGCCGAGGAGCAGTTCCTCAATAACCTGGCCGGCGAAGCCGACCCGGAGAAAAAACGCAAAATCATCGGCCGCACCTTTATTGACGTGTTCGATGCCGAGTCTTGCAAGCTGGACAACATCAAGTACCTGGCACAGGGCACCATCTATCCGGACGTGATCGAGTCGGCTGGCGCCAAGAGCGGCAAAGCCCACGTCATCAAGTCGCACCACAACGTGGGCGGCCTGCCGGAAGAGATGAACCTGAAACTGGTCGAGCCGCTGCGCGAACTGTTTAAGGATGAAGTGCGTCGCCTGGGCCTTGAGCTGGGCCTGCCGTACGACATGGTTTACCGCCACCCATTCCCCGGCCCGGGCCTGGGCGTGCGCATTCTCGGTGAAGTGAAAAAGGAATACGCCGACCTGCTGCGTCGCGCCGACCATATCTTTATTGAAGAGCTGCGCAAGGCCGACTGGTACCACAAAGTCAGCCAGGCGTTCGTGGTGTTCCAGCCGGTGAAATCGGTAGGCGTGGTCGGTGATGGCCGTCGTTACGCCTGGGTTGTGGCCCTGCGTGCCGTGGAAACCATCGACTTTATGACTGCCCGTTGGGCGCATCTGCCGTATGAGCTGCTGGAAACCGTCAGCGGCCGGATCATCAACGAGATCGAAGGTATCTCGCGCGTGACTTACGATGTGAGCAGCAAGCCGCCAGCGACCATTGAGTGGGAGTGAGTCGTTCGCAGGACGGCTTTCTGGTCGTCGGCCATGCTGTGTTGCGTCCTCGCTTTTAATGCTCACGTACTCAAGTACGCTGCGCTTAGAAGCTGCGGGGCGCCTTGCCTGGCCTTAGCCCAGAAACTCTCTTCCTGAGTTGCCCGTTCCATGTGAAGACGAAAAAAGCCCGCCTAGCAGCGGGCTTTTTTTTGGGCGCGTGACTGTGGTGAATAGGCCAAGTTCCGTCACCACCGAAAATATTTTATGTTGTGTTTGCGAATCTTTATCGTTTTAGCTCCGTTTTAGAATATAGTTCACGCCGAAATTTTGAGTGGTCTCGTCTCCTTGGCGAGTCCTGGGGCTCTAGCGGCGAACGCTATTGAATGATCAAGGATCGCAAGCATGCAGAAAAATAAAACCGGGTTTATCAATGCGCGTTCAGCCAAGCAGCGTGCCGCTGCTGCGGTAATGCTCTGTGTGCCCTTGGCCGGTCAGCCGCTGCTGGCGCAGGCAGAGGAGGCCGCCAAGACCGAGGAAGAGGCTTATCGCCTGGCGCCTATCATCATCAATGCCAACGCTGACACCAACGGCGACGCCAGTTCCGTCGTGGCTGAAGAGCTCTGGGTTGGCGGCAAGGTTGCCACCAGCATCCAGAACACCCCGGCTTCCGTCTCCGTCATTACTCAGAAAGAACTGGAACAGCGCAGCGTCAACACCACGGAAGAAGCCCTGCAATACACCCCGGGCGTGATCACTGACTACTACGGTACCGATGACCGCAACGACTACTTCCAGATCCGCGGCTTTCAAGCCACCACTTACCGCGACGGCCTGACCCTGGGTTCCATGCGTGGCGTGCGCGAGGAGCCCTTCGCCTATGAGCGCATCGAGGTTATCCGCGGCGCCAACTCCACCCTGTTTGGCCCGGCAGATGCGGGCGGCTCGGTGAACTTCGTGAGTAAGCAGCCGCGTTTCGAGCAGTTTGGCCAAGGCTATGCAACCTATGGTTCCTTCGACCACAAAGAAGTCGGCCTCGACGTGGGCGATGCCCTCAACGACAGCAAGACCGTGGCTGGCCGGCTCACCGCCAAGCGCCAGGACAGCGACCGCGAGTACGATCACTCGCAGGACGACAACCAGTTCGTGATGGGCGGCCTGACTTGGGCACCGACCGAGCTGACCTCGGCCACCGTGATTCTGGATTACCTGAAAACCGAAAGTACGCCCAACAGCGGCGGTTACCCACTGGACAAGGAATACGACCGCGACGAGTTCTACGGTGAGCCGAGCTACAACTTCCATGATGTAGAGCGCACCAACATCAGCGGCAACTTCACCCACGACTTCGACAACGGTTTTGTGGTGCGCAGCAACCTGCGTTACAGCGAACTGACTGACGACTTCGGTTACGTATTCCTCTACGACACCCCCGGGCGCGTAGGCACCTCGGTACCGCGCTACAAGTTTGGCACCGACACTGACGGCCACCAGACCAACGGCAACGTGATGCTGCAGTACGATCACCGTTTCGAGAACATCGACAGCAGCACCCTGGTGGGCGCGGAGTATCTGGACTCGTCGACTGACGCCGTCAGCGTTTACGACCTTGCCAGCTCCATCGATATTGCCAACCCGGTGCATACCGGTGTTGCCAAAAGCCTCGTGCCTTATCTGACGCAAAAAGACGACGCGACAACTAAATCGCTGTTCCTCCAGCAGAACCTGTCGTTCTACGAGCGTTTTATCCTGACCGGCGGCGTGCGTCGCGACTTCATGGATCTGTCCACCAAGGGTGTCAACCTTTACACCGGCGCCTTTGATGAAGACGACGACATTTCCAAGACTTCGTACCGCGCTGCGTTGACCTATATCGTTTCCGACGAAGTATCGACCTACGTCAGTATGGTGGAGTCGGTGTCGCCGCCTGAAGTGGGCGTTGATCCGGAGACAGGCAAACAGTACGAACTGGGTGTGAAGTACTCGCCCATGGGCATGAAGGCACTGTTCTCGGCAGCCGTGTATGAGCTGAACCAGGACAACGTCTCCACCGCAGTTGTGCAGGACAGCGGCATTATTGAGCAGCAAACCGTGGGTGAGTCGCGTGCACGCGGTCTCGACCTCGAAGCCAAGGCCGAAGTGACCGAAAACGTGAGTGTGGTCGGCGGCTATTCCTATCTGGACTCGGAAGTGACGCGCGGTTCATTGAGCGACGACGGCGTTACCACGTACTCGATCAAGGGCAATCGCCTGGCTACTGCGCCGAAGCATTCCGCGTCGCTGTGGACCTACTACAACGTGCCCGGCACAGATGTGAGCGTTGGCCTCGGCGCCCGTTACATCGGTTCGTACTACTACTCGACCAAAAACGACGGGGAGAGCGACGACGCCACGCTTTACGATGCCGCGCTCAACTACAAACTG
The DNA here is from genome assembly GCF_027922365.1 of Pseudomonas turukhanskensis. Classification (GTDB taxonomy): domain Bacteria; phylum Pseudomonadota; class Gammaproteobacteria; order Pseudomonadales; family Pseudomonadaceae; genus Aquipseudomonas; species Aquipseudomonas turukhanskensis. The sequence continues at coordinate 88,902 of NZ_BSFN01000005.1, read as the reverse complement.
TACAAAGGCACCGACCTGGCGCTGAACGTCAGTAACCTGTTCGATGAGCAGCACGTCGTCGGTTCCGGTACTTCGGACTACTACAACCCAGGCCGCGAAATCACCGCCAAGGTGAGCTACAACTGGTAAGCCGGCGCCTGGCCATTCTGGCCATCGCCTACTGACAAAAGCCCGCCTGCTCCAGGCGGGCTTTTGCGCATTCACGGCAGGCCGAATTTGATCAGAGGCATGCAAGCCGCGCCGGCCTTCGGTCATAATGCGCGCCGACCGTTTACCGCAGAGCCAGTCCGCCAGAGACCGGCCACTACCTGATTCCTGATGGGCCAGCGAAGTCCCTTATTTATAAAGGTGTCTGTACCCATGTCATTTACACGTCGACAAATTCTCGGTGGCTTGCTCGGTTTGACCGCAGCGGGCTTTGGTGCCGGAGGAGTTCGTTATTGGCTTGGACGGCCATTGGGCAGCACAACCCATGATTACGAGTTGATTGCCGCACCCATGGACCTGGAGCTGGTGGCCGGGCACAAAACCCCGGCCTGGGCCTACAACGGTTCGGCGCCCGGTGTGGAACTGCGCAGCCGCCAAGGCGAGTGGCTGCGGGTGCGCTTTATCAACAAACTCAGCGAGCCCACCACCATTCACTGGCACGGCATCCGCTTGCCGCTGGAAATGGACGGCGTGCCCTATGTGTCGCAATTGCCGGTGCTGCCTGGCGAGTATTTCGACTATCAGTTCAAGACGCCGGACGCCGGCAACTACTGGTACCACCCGCACGTATTGAGCAGCCAGCAATTGGGCCACGGCCTCGTCGGCCCGCTGGTGGTGGAAGAGCGCGAGCCGACTGGCTTCAAGCACGAGCGCTCGCTCAGTCTGAAAACCTGGCATATCGATGCCGAGGGCGCATTTACCCCGTTCAGCATTCCCCGTGAAGCGGCGCGTGGCGGCACTGCCGGCAGCTACTCAACGATCAATGCCGAGCACTTGCCGACCATCGACTTGCCGGCCGGGCAGATCGTGCGGCTGCGCATTTTCAACCTCGACAACACCGTGACCTACCGCCTCAACCTGCCGGGCGCCGATGCGCGTTTATATGCGTTGGACGGCAATCCGATCGAGCCACGACCGTTCGGCAAGGAATACTGGATTGGGCCGGGCATGCGTTTGTGCCTGGCGATCAAGGTGCCGGAGGCGGGCGTGGAGTTGCCGCTGCGCAATGGGCCGGTGCGGCTGGCAACCTTCCGTTCGGTGCCCAGCGAAGCAGCAGTGGACGAAGCGTGGCCGCCGCAGATTCCGGCCAACCCGATCCCCGAACCAGACCTGCAGAACGCCGAGGTTTTGGACTTCAAATTCGAGTGGGTGGGTGCTGTTTCGGTGACCACCAATGGCCGCGCGCCGGCCTTCTGGCAAATCAACGGCAAGGCCTGGGACATCAACGACAAAACCTGCGCCGACCGGCCCATCGCCAAAATGAAACTGGGGCAGAGTTATATCCTCGAATTTCGCAACATGGCTCAGTACCAGCACCCGATTCACTTGCACGGCATGAGCTTCAAGGTGCTTAGTTCGGACCGCAAGAAAATCATCCCGTACTTCACCGACACCTACCTGCTGGGCAAGAACGAGAATGCGCGGGTGGCATTGGTGGCCGATAACCCGGGTGTGTGGATGTTTCACTGCCACGTGATCGACCATATGGAAACCGGCTTGATGGCATCCATCCTGGTCGAATAGAAAGTGGCTGAGTAAGAAATGAGAAAACCGCAGATCATCGACCGCAGCCAGGACGCGCACTTTATGCGCGAAGCCCTGGCACTTGCCTCACACGGCGCGAGCCTGGGTGAGGTGCCGGTGGGTGCGGTGCTGGTGCAGAACGGCGAAGTGATCGGGCGCGGTTTCAACTGCCCGATCACCACCTTTGACCCCAGCGCCCATGCCGAGATGGTCGCCATCCGCGCCGCCGCCGCTGCGGTGGAAAATTACCGGTTACCCGGTAGCACGCTCTACGTGACACTTGAACCGTGCAGCATGTGCGCCGGTTTGCTGGTGCATGCGCGGGTGAACCGCGTGGTGTTCGGCGCCACCGAACCCAAGGCCGGCATCGTGCAGAGTCGCGGCAAGTTCTTCGATCAGATCTTTCTTAACCACCGGGTGCTGGTGGAGGGCGGGGTATTGGCGGAGGAATGTAGCGCGGTGCTGAGCGAGTTTTTCAAGCAGCGCCGGGCCAAAACGTAGGTGCGCCGCCATTCCCGCGCAGGCGGGAACCCAGACTCTTCGTCACAACATACATTCTGGATCCGCGCCTTCGCGGGGATGACGGTGGGGATTTGAGCGTCGCTCGGAGTTAAAGCGCCGCCGGCCCGTTATCGTCCGGCTTGCGTTTGTCGATACTCGGAATATGCAGATTGCCTTCGGCCATCTGCCCGCCTTCCAGTTGCGGCTGCGTTACCCAGGTGAGGATGTCGTAGTAACGGCGGATGTTCTGCACAAAATGCACGGTCTCACCGCCCCGGGCGTAGCCGTATTTGGTCTTGCTGTACCACTGCTTCTGCGACAGGCGTGGCAGCATGGTTTTCACATTCAGCCACTTGTTCGGGTCCAGGCCTTCAGCCTCGGCCAACTTGCGGGCGTCGCCCAGGTGCGCGATGCCGATGTTGTAGGCGGCCAGGGCAAACCAGGTGCGGTCCGGCTCGGTCAGTTCGGGGGCCAGGTTTTCCAGAATCGAAGCGAAGTATTTACTGCCGCCGTTGATGCTCTGCTTCGGGTCCAGTCGGTTGGACACGCCCATGGCTTCGGCCGTGTTCTGGGTCAGCATCATCAGGCCGCGTACGCCGGTCTTGGAGGTGGCGTTGGGTTGCCACAGTGACTCCTGATAACCGATGGCCGCCAGCAGTCGCCAGTCCATCTCATAGGTTTTGCCGTTCTGGCGGAAGTGTTGCTCATAGCGCGGCAGGCGTTGCTGCAAATGCTTGGCAAAGGTGTAGGCGCCGACATAACCCAGTACGTCCACATGGCCGTAGTAGCGGTCTTTTAAACGTTGCAGTACGCCGTTGATTTTCACCCGCTCCAGAAAGGCATTCACTTCCTTGAGCAGGCTATCGTCGGCGCCGGGTGGCACGGCCCAGCCTAGTGTATTGGCGTCGCCGAAGTCGAAAGCCACGCGCACGTTGGGGAAGTACACCTGGTTCATGGCCAGTTCGTTGGAGTCCACCAGCGTCAGGTCTATCTGCCCTTCATCGACCATGCGCAGCAGGTCGACGATTTCCACCGCGTCCGACTCTTCATAGTTGAGGTCGGGGTACTGGCCTTTAAGGGTTGCAAGCTGCTCGGCATGGCTGCTGCCTTTAAGCACCATGATGCGTTTGCCGAGCAGGTCTTCCGGGCGGGTGGGGCGGTTTTCGCCGTTGCGGTAGATGATCTGCGGGGTGACTTCAAGATACGACTGGGAGAAACGCGCCTGATTCATTCGCCCCTGACTGCTCACCAAGCCGGCGGCGGCCAGGGCCGGGCCGTTTTCCTGATTCAGGCGGGTGAAGATTTCATCGAGGTTGTCAGCGGTCTCGATTTTCAGCTCCACGCCCAGGTCGTCGGCGAAGCGCTTGACCAGCTCGTACTCGAAACCGGTTTCGCCGTTGCGGTCCTGGAAGTAGGTGGCCGGGCTGTTACGGGTGATCACGCGCAGCACGCCATCCTTCTGGATGCGCTCAAGGACTGTCGGCTGCGGCTCATTACAGCCGCAAAGCAACAGAAGGAGGGTGGCTGCCGCCAGCCATTTCGGGGGGCGTTTTTGCAGCAGGGTGTGTGCAGGCATCGGCGGAGTATACGCAAAGCGCTGAAGTCGCCATATCTCGACAGCCGGGCTGCTTCTCTGCTAGCGCAAAACTGTCGACTGGGTCCCCGTCACGAGTGCCTAGGCGCAAGGTTTGGGTTAGAATGCACGGCCTCAAAGCATCCCCCTTCCCGAGGCTTTCCCCGAGATGTTGATCCTGCGCGGCGCTCCAGCCCTTTCTGCCTTCCGCCACGGCAAGTTACTCGAGCAACTGACTGCCAAAGTCCCCGCTGTTACTGCGGTGTACGCCGAGTTTGCCCACTTTGCCGAGGTGACCGGTATTCTGACCGGCGACGAAGAGAAAGTGCTCGCCCGCTTGCTCAAGTACGGCCCGAGCGTGCCGGTACAAGAGCCAAGCGGCCGTCTGTTCCTGGTGCTGCCGCGTTTCGGCACCATCTCTCCGTGGTCCAGCAAGGCCAGCGACATTGCCCGCAACTGCGGCCTGGCCAAGATCCAGCGCCTGGAGCGCGGCATTGCCTACTACGTAGCCGGTGAGCTGAGTGAGGCCGACGCCGAGCTGGTCGCAAGCGCGCTGCACGACCGCATGACCCAACTGGTGCTGGGCGACCTGGAACAGGCCGCAGGTCTGTTCAGCCACGCCGAACCAAAACCGCTGACTGCGGTGGACGTGCTCAACGGCGGCCGCGCCGCGCTGGAGCAAGCCAACAGTGAGTTGGGCCTGGCCCTGGCCGACGACGAAATCGACTATCTAGTCGCCGCGTTTGTAAAACTGGGGCGCAACCCGCACGACATCGAACTGATGATGTTTGCCCAGGCCAACTCCGAGCATTGCCGCCACAAGATTTTCAACGCCAGCTGGGATATCGACGGCGAGAATCAGGAAAAAAGCCTGTTCGGCATGATCAAGAACACCTTCCAGATGCACAGCGATGGTGTGTTGTCGGCTTATAAAGACAACGCCGCTGTTATCGAAGGTTCGGTTGCCGGGCGTTTCTTCCCGAACGCCGAAACCCGCCAGTACGGCGCGGTGCAGGAGCCGGTGCATATTCTGATGAAGGTGGAAACCCACAACCATCCGACCGCCATCGCACCCTTCCCCGGTGCCTCTACCGGTTCCGGCGGCGAGATTCGCGACGAAGGTGCTACCGGTCGCGGCGCCAAGCCCAAAGCTGGCCTTACCGGTTTCACCGTATCCAACCTGCAGATTCCAGGCTTTGAACAACCGTGGGAAACCCCGTACGGCAAGCCTGAGCGCATCGTTACCGCGCTGGACATCATGATCGAAGGCCCGCTGGGCGGCGCTGCGTTCAACAACGAATTCGGTCGTCCGGCACTTACCGGCTACTTCCGTACCTTCGAGCAAAAAATCAACACGCCCCATGGCGAGGAAGTACGCGGCTACCACAAGCCGATCATGCTCGCCGGCGGTATGGGTAACATCCGCGCGGACCACGTTCAGAAAGCCGAAATCACCGTGGGCTCCAAGCTTATCGTGCTCGGCGGCCCGGCCATGCTGATCGGCCTGGGCGGCGGCGCTGCGTCGTCGATGGCCACCGGTGCAAGCTCGGCTGATCTGGATTTTGCCTCCGTGCAACGGGAAAACCCGGAAATGGAGCGCCGTTGCCAGGAAGTGATCGACCGCTGCTGGCAGCTGGGCGACAAGAACCCCATCAGCTTTATCCACGATGTGGGCGCGGGTGGTCTGTCCAACGCGTTCCCGGAACTGGTCAACGACGGTGGCCGCGGTGGCCGCTTCGAACTGCGCGCCGTACCGAACGACGAACCGGGCATGGCCCCGCACGAGATCTGGTGCAACGAAAGCCAGGAACGTTATGTACTGGCCGTCGACGCCGCCGACTTTGAAACCTTCAAAGCCATCTGCGAGCGCGAGCGCTGCCCGTTTGCCGTTGTCGGTGAAGCCCTGGCCGAGCCGCAACTGACCGTCGCCGACAGTCACTTCGGCAACAACGCCGTCGATATGCCGCTGGAAGTGCTGCTGGGCAAAGCCCCACGCATGCACCGCTCGGCCGTTCGCGAGCAAGAGCTGGGCGACGATTTCGACGCCGCCAGCCTCGACCTCAAAGAAGCCGTGGAGCGCGTATTGCACCACCCGGCCGTGGCGAGCAAAAGCTTCCTGATTACCATCGGCGACCGCACCATTACTGGTCTGGTTGCCCGCGACCAGATGGTGGGCCCATGGCAAGTGCCGGTGGCCGACTGCGCCGTCACCGCCACCAGCTTCGACGTGTACACCGGTGAAGCCATGGCCATGGGTGAGCGCACGCCGCTGGCCCTGTTGAACGCTCCAGCCTCTGGCCGTATGGCCATTGGTGAAACGCTGACCAACATCGCCGCCTCGCGCATCGGCAAGATTTCCGATATCAAGCTGTCGGCCAACTGGATGTCGGCAGCCGGCCACCCCGGTGAAGACGCTCGCTTGTACGACACCGTGAAAGCGGTCGGCATGGAACTGTGCCCGGAGTTGGGTATCACCATTCCGGTCGGCAAAGACTCGATGTCGATGAAAACCCGCTGGAGCGAAGAGGGCACCGACAAGTCGGTAACCTCGCCGCTGTCGCTGATCGTGACCGGCTTCGCTCCGGTGCTCGATATTCGCCAAACCCTGACCCCGCAACTGCGCATGGACAAGGGCGAGACCGACCTCATTCTGATCGACCTCGGCCGCGGCCAGAACCGCATGGGCGCCTCCATCCTGGCGCAGGTTTACGGCCAATTGGCGCGCACCGCGCCGGACGTTGACGACGCCGAAGACCTCAAAGCCTTCTTCGCCGTGATCCAGGGCCTGAACGCCGACGGTAGCCTGCTTGCCTACCACGACCGTTCCGACGGTGGTCTGCTGGTGAGCGTGCTGGAAATGGCCTTCGCCGGTCACTGTGGCCTGAACATCGTGCTCGACACCGTGGCCCATAACCGCGAAGAACTGGCCGCCGTGCTGTTCAACGAAGAGTTGGGTGCGGTGATTCAGGTTCGTCAGGACGCTACCCCGGAAGTGCTGGCGCAATTCAGCGCCGCCGGCCTGGGCGACTGCGTGGCCGTGATCGGTCAGCCGCTGAACAACGCCGAAATCAACATCAGCTTCAACGACCAGCCGGTGTTCACTGGCGAGCGTCGTCTGTTGCAGCGCGAGTGGGCGGCCACCAGCTACCAGGTGCAGCGTCTGCGTGACAACGTCGAGTGCGCCGAGCAGGAATACGACGTGCTGCTGGACGAAGCCAACCCGGGCCTTAGCGTCAAGCTGGGTTTTGACGTCAACCAGGACATCGCCGCGCCTTACATCAAGAAGAACGTGCGCCCGCAAGTGGCCGTGCTGCGTGAGCAGGGCGTCAACGGCCAAGTGGAAATGGCAGCGGCGTTCGACCGCGCCGGCTTCAACGCCATCGACGTGCACATGAGCGATATCCTCGCCGGTCGCGTCAGCCTGGAGGAGTTCAAAGGCCTGGTGGCCTGCGGCGGCTTCTCCTACGGCGACGTGCTGGGTGCTGGTGAAGGCTGGGCCAAGTCGGTGCTGTTCAATAGCCGCGCCCGCGATGCCTTCAGCGCGTTCTTCGAGCGTAAAGACAGCTTCACCCTCGGCGTGTGCAACGGCTGCCAGATGATGTCCAACCTGCGTGAGCTGGTGCCGGGCAGCGAGTTCTGGCCGCACTTTGTGCGCAACCGTTCCGAGCAGTTCGAAGGCCGCGTGGCCATGGTGCAAGTGCAGGAGTCGGCCTCGATCTTCCTGCGCGATATGGCCGGTTCGCGTATGCCAATCGCCATCGCCCACGGTGAAGGTCATGCCGAGTTCGAAAGTGAGGAAGCGCTGCTGGAAGCGGATCTGTCCGGCTGCGTGTCGATGCGCTTTATCGACAACCACGGCAAGGTCACCGAAAGCTACCCGGCCAACCCCAACGGTTCCCCGCGTGGTATCACCGGCCTTACCAGCCGCGACGGCCGTGTGACCATCATGATGCCGCACCCGGAGCGCGTATTCCGCGCGGTGCAGAACTCCTGGAAGCCGGAAGAGTGGAACGAAGACGGCGGCTGGATGCGCATGTTCCGCAATGCCCGCGTCTGGGTGAATTGAGTTCACCTCGGTGATTTCAAGTAGGGCGAATATCCGCATCGCGGATATCCGCCGTTTTCTGCAGCGCCCCATCGGCGGATATCACCTACGGCGATATTCGCCCTACGCCGCGGCATGAAGCCGCCTTTGCTCCCCGAGGTGCGCTTGCTTGAAGCAGGCGTCACCTTGCGGTTGTGCACCTGCGGGCAGTCGGCGCAATCGCCGGACTGCACCACCGAATGCGAAAACGCTCTGATCTTCACCGCCAGGCGCGAGCAACGCCTGTTGCTGTGCCGCTGTGGGCAGTCGAAAAACCTGCCGTTCTGCGATGGCAGCCACAACCCGCCGGCTCCGTCATGGAAGGCCAAGTGGCGACGCTTCTGGTCGGGCTTATGAGCAACCTGTCTAACTTGGCCTGAACACTCGGCGCAGTTTTGTACTCCAACAACCATTGTGAAATTGCACGTTTACGTGAGATTGAGGCAATATGCCATCACTGCGCGCTGACTATTTGGCGCCAAAATCCTGCGTAAGCAAGCCGTGCCAATGCTCCGTGGAGACCACGATGTACAAGCTGTGTTTTTACGTTCCGGAAAGTCATCTGGACGTTGTAAAGAGTGCTGTGTTTGAAGCCGGTGCAGGGCGCATAGGGGATTACGACAGTTGCTGCTGGCAATCTTTGGGGCAGGGGCAGTTCCGCCCGTTAACCGGCAGCAAGGCGTTTATTGGTCAGGCCGGTGTGCTTGAGCATGTGGCGGAATGGAAGGTGGAGCTGGTGGTAGCGGATGAGCTGATTCACGATGCGGTGAAGGCGCTGCGCAAGGCGCACCCGTATGAGACGCCGGCGTTCGAGGTGTGGCGGTTGTCGGATCTGGTTTTCTGAACAAAGAAGGCGCCAAGTGAGGCGCCTTCTTTCGTTTTCCTGACCCATTCTGGATTCCCTCCTACGCGGGAATGACGGGAGTGTTATTCAAGTCCACCGTCGTCCCCGCAGGCGGGAACCCAGGTACGACAAGCGTAAGCCGGTGAGGTTTAAGGGCGAATCTCGATCAACGTCCCGTCTTTCACCAAACTCCACACCTCACGCATATCGTCGTTTTTCATGGCGATACAGCCTTCAGTCCAATCCAGCGTATTGAAATACCACTCGGGGAATTCGTCGTCGATCGGCGTGCCGTGAATCATGATCATGCCGCCCGGCGGTACGCCTTCCTTGCGGGCGGCGGCCTGGTCTTTGATGTTGGGGTAGGAGATATGCATGGCCAGGTTGTACTTCTCGCTGGTCTTGCGCCAGTCGATCCAGTAATAGCCTTCAGGGGTGCGGCTGTCGCCTTCGCGTTGTTTCGGGCCTTTGGGTTTTTTGCCCAGCGAGATGCGGTAGGTTTTCAGCGTTTCGCCACGGTTCATCAGAAACAGTTTGTGCTCGGCTTTTATCACCAACACCTTGTCCACGGTCTTGCCGTCCAGGGTCACAGTGGTGGAGGCGTGCGAGAGCATCGCAAACGACAGGCAGACAGCGGCTAACAACCAACGCATCGATGCAGTTCCAGTGTGGGCTGCGTGCAGCAGCCCGAAATGTTGTGTGTTTTAAACGCCGCTCTTTTTATAAGAAGCTGGAAAGTGTGGGCGCAGAGCTTCTAGTGGCTCATTGCGCACCGGGAAGTGTTGGGCGACCCGGTCGGCGAAGAAGCATTCTAAGGTACGGCCTACGGTCGGGAAAGCCAGCTCGGACCAAGGGATGTCAGCCTCATCAAACAGCTTTACCTCCAGGCTTTCCTCGCCGACGGCAAAGTCCAGGTCAACCAGTTCGGCGCGGAAAAACACGTATACCTGGCTGATATGCGGCAGGTCATACAGGCCGTAGAGCTCCAGGTTACGCACCCGCGCACAGGCTTCTTCCAGGGTTTCGCGCATGGCGGCTTCGGCCATGGTTTCACCGTTTTCCATAAAGCCGGCTGGCAGTGTCCAGTACCCACGGCGCGGTTCGATGGCGCGGCGACACAGCAGCACCTGTTGGCCCCACACCGGCAGGCAGCCGGCAACAGTGCGCGGGTTCTGATAATGGATGGTCTGGCATTCATCGCATACATAACGCAGGCGGCTGTCGCCCTCTGGAATGCGCTGCGACACGCGATGGCCGCATTGGCTGCAGTAGTTCATCCCGTCTCCTGGGGCGTGGTTGCGGCGGTGCCTGGCATCTTGGCGTGCCAGGCTTCGCTCGGCAAGGCATGACGACAACCGCCCAGCGACCGGGCGCGGGGCTTGGGCAGCTTTACGCTTTCGTGCCATCATGCCCGGCAGAACAAAAGACCGAGATTGTCCCATGCTCGATGAGATGCTCCAGCGCGTGCGCGACTACCAACCAGTCGTTCTGGGCGCCGACGGGAGTTTTCCAGAAGCCGCCGTGTTGGTCCCCATAACCCGCAGTGACACCCCTGAACTGGTGCTCACCCTGCGTGCCAGCGGGCTCTCGACCCATGGTGGCGAAGTCGCCTTTCCCGGCGGGCGCCGCGACCCCGAAGACACCGATCTGATTGCTACCGCCCTGCGCGAGGCGCAGGAGGAAATCGGCCTGCCGCCCGGTTTGGTCGAGGTCATCGGGCCGCTCAGCAGCCTGGTGTCGCGCCACGGCATTCAAGTGACGCCCTACGTGGGCGTGGTGCCGGACTTCGTCGAGTACCAGGCCAACGACGGCGAAATTGCCTCGGTATTCAGCGTGCCGCTGGAGTTTTTCCGCACCGACCCGCGTGAGGTCACCCACCGTATCGATTACCGCGGGCGCGACTGGTACGTGCCCAGCTACCGGTACGGCGAATACAAAATCTGGGGGCTGACGGCGATCATGGTGGTCGAGCTGGTCAACCTGCTCTACGACGCCGGCATCAGCCTGCATCAGCCGCCGGACCATTACATCAGCTTGAGCTGAGTGAATAGAAAGCCAAAAAAGCCGTGAGGAACCACCGATGAAATACCGCCTGGGACAGTCGAGTGTCGAAACCCATCCCGAAAGCTGGGTCGCGCCCAATGCCACGCTGGTGGGCAAGGTCAAACTCGAAAAGGGCGCCAGCGTGTGGTTCAACGCTGTGCTGCGCGGCGACAACGAGCTGATTCATATCGGCGAGAACGCCAACGTGCAGGACGGCACCGTGATGCACACCGACATGGGCTTTCCGCTGAATATCGGCACCGGTGTCACTATCGGCCATAACGCCATGTTGCACGGCTGCACCGTGGGCGAGTACAGCCTGATCGGCATTAATGCGGTGATTCTCAACGGCGCCAAGATTGGTAAGCACTGCATCATCGGCGCCAATTCGCTGATCGGCGAGGGCAAGGAAATTCCCGATGGCTCACTGGTGATGGGGTCGCCCGGCAAGGTGGTGCGCGAACTGAATGACCAGCAAAAGAAAATGCTCGAAGCCAGCGCCGCTCACTACGTTCATAATTCGCAGCGCTACGCCCGCGACCTGGTAGAGCAGGACGACTGATGGACGCCGAACGCCCGGTACGCTCACCCTGCGTCAGCGTGTGTGCGCTGGATGACAACGATGTGTGCACCGGTTGCCAGCGCACCGCGGACGAAATCATTCGCTGGGGCCGCATGGACAACGCCGAGCGCCGCCTAGTGCTTGGTTACTGCCTGCAGCGGGCGCGGGCCAGCGGCCTGCTGACCGAGCCCAGCAAACCCGTTTGAATACCTAACTTTTAAATTGCACGTGAAGGAATGCCTCATGCCTCGTATCGGAACCCCCTTGTCGCCCAGCGCGACGCGCGTCTTGCTGTGTGGCTCGGGTGAGCTTGGCAAGGAAGTGGTGATCGAGCTGCAGCGCCTTGGCGTTGAAGTGATTGCCGTGGACCGTTACCTGAACGCTCCGGCCATGCAGGTGGCCCACCGCAGCCACGTGGTTGACATGCTTGACGGCGCCGCCCTGCGCGCCGTGATCGAGCTGGAAAAGCCGCACTACATCGTGCCGGAAATCGAAGCCATCGCCACCGCCACCCTGGCCGAGCTGGAAACCGAAGGTTACACCGTGATTCCAACCGCGCGTGCCGCGCAGCTAACCATGAACCGCGAAGGCATTCGCCGTCTGGCCGCCGAAGAGCTGGGCCTGCCGACGTCGCCATACCGCTTTGCCGACACCTTCGAAGAAGCCAAGGCGGCTACCGAAGCGCTGGGCTTTCCCTGCCTGATCAAGCCGATCATGAGTTCGTCGGGCAAAGGCCAGTCGGTGCTCAAAAGCGCTGCCGACTTGCAGGCCGCCTGGGACTACGCCCAAGCCGGTGGCCGTGCCGGCAAGGGTCGGGTCATTGTCGAAGGCTTTATCGACTTCGATTACGAAATTGCGCTGCTCACCGTGCGCCATGTGGGCGGCACCACGTTCTGCCAGCCGGTGGGGCACCGTCAGGTGAAAGGCGACTATCAGGAGTCCTGGCAGCCACAGGTCATGAGCGACAAAGCCCGTGCCGAGGCCGAACGCATTGCCCTGGCCGTTACCGGCTCGCTGGGTGGGCGCGGTCTGTTTGGCGTGGAGCTGTTTGTCAAAGGCGATCAGGTGTGGTTCTGCGAAATCTCCCCGCGCCCGCATGACACCGGTCTGGTTACCCTGATTTCTCAAGACCTGTCGGAATTCGCTCTGCACGCCCGCGCGATTCTGGGTCTGCCGATTCCGGCGATTCGCCAGCTCGGCCCATCGGCTTCGGCGGTGGTGCTGGTGGAAGGCAAGTCGACCCAGACGGCATTCAGCAACCTCGGCGCCGCCCTGAGCGAGCCGGACACGGCGTTGCGTCTGTTTGGTAAGCCAGAAGTGAACGGCCAGCGCCGCATGGGCGTGGCCCTGGCGCGTGATGAGTCCACCGATGCGGCGCGTGCCAAAGCGACGCGTGCTGCACAGGCGGTGGTGGTAGAGCTTTAAAAAGCTTCAGACGTTGTCCGAGGTCTCGCGAGCTAGAGCCAAGCAAGGCGAATCAGGTGGCCGGAAGCGGAGTTGACTGTAGTCAATGAGCATTCTGGGCACCTGATTCAACGCAGCTTGGCCGGCGCGCAGCAGACCTCAGGCGATCTTTTGCAGATCGGCGTTTCTGGTTTCTTTCAGGCACAGCACCGCCAGCAAACTAAGCAACGCTGCCGCCGACACATACCCGCCCACCCAACTCAAGCCGCCCATCGCCACCAATTGCTGGGCGAAGAACGGCGCTGCAGAGGCGCCGACAATGCCGCCCAGGTTGTATGCCGCCGACGCGCCGGTGTACCGCACGCGGGTAGGGAACAGCTCTGGCAACAGGGCGCCCATTGGCGCGAAGGTCACGCCCATCAGAAATAGCTCGATGCTCAGAAACAGCGCGACCGCCCAGGTCGAGCCGTGGGTGAGCAGCGGTTCCATCAGAAAGCCGGAAAGAATCGCCAGTACGCCACCCACGATCAGTACCGGCTTGCGCCCGTAGCGATCGCTGGCCCAAGCCGACAGCGGCGTGGCCAAGGCCATGAACACCACGGCAAAGCACAACAAACCGAGAAAGGTTTCCCGTGTGTAGCCCAGGCTGGTGATGCCGTAGCTCAGGGAAAACACCGTCGAGATATAGAACAGCGCATAGCACACCACCATGGCGCCCGCGCCCAGCAGCATGGGTGCCCAGTATTGGCTGAACAGTTCGAGCAGCGGCACTTTCACCCGTTCGTGGCGCGCGACGGCGTTGGCGAACACCGGGGTTTCTTCCAGCTTCAGGCGCACGTACAGACCGACCATCACCAACACGGCGCTCAGCAGAAACGGAATGCGCCAGCCCCAGTCTTTGAATTGCTCGTCACTGAGGGTCATGGCCAAGGTCAGAAACAAACCGTTGGCAGCGAGAAAACCAATCGAAGGGCCGAGCTGCGGGAACATGCCGAACCAGCCGCGTTTGCCAGGCGGGGCGTTTTCGGTGGCCAACAAGGCCGCGCCGCCCCATTCGCCGCCGAGCCCCAGGCCTTGGCCAAAGCGCAGCAGGCACAACAGAATCGGCGCCCAGGCGCCAATGCTGCTGTAACCCGGCAACACGCCGATCAACGTGGTGCACACGCCCATCAGCAGCAGGGACGCCACCAGCGTCGACTTGCGCCCCACGCGGTCGCCGAAGTGGCCGAACAGCGCCGAGCCCAGCGGGCGGGCTAGAAAGGCGATCCCGAAACTCAAGAAAGCCGCCAAGGTTTGCGCGGTGGTAGAAGTAGCCGGAAAGAACACCGGGCCGATCACCAGCGCTGCCGCGGTGGCGTACACATAGAAATCGTAGAACTCGATAGCGGTGCCAATAAAGCTGGCCGTGGCAACACGGGCGGTGGAGTTCACCGGCTGTGTCTCGTCGCGGGCGGGCGTTGCGATAGCGCTGGTCATGATTCGCCTTCGATGGGCAGGGCCGGACCATGGGCAAGGCCATGGCCGCAGCAAATTATTGTGGTAGCGCGCAGGGGTAAAACGCTGGGGCTGTGCCGCGAATGCTAGGGGCTTTGTGAGGCCTTGCGCGCGGCACCGGCCTACCTGCGGATGGCAGGCGAGGCGGTAGGTAGGGCGACTATAAAAGCGCGGCGGCGGCGCTGACAATTACACCTTCAGCTAATCGGCGCTTTCGATCGGCGCGTCTGGGCTTACCCGAGGAGTAGGGCGCCAGACGCGCACGCTTTTCACCCGGTTGTCGGTGGATTGCAGGATCTCCAGGCGATACGGCCCGATCTTCAGGCACACCGCGCTGTCAGGGATGTTTTCCAGCGCTTCGGTGATCAGGCCGTTCAGAGTTTTCGGCCCGTCGCACGGCAGGCTCCAGCCCAGTGCCTTGTTCACTTCGCGGATATAGGCGGCGCCGTCGATCACCTGGGTGCCGTCTTCCTGCGGGTGGATATCGGGGCTGCGTAGCGCGTCCTGATTGCTGAAGTCGCCGACGATCTCTTCCAGGATGTCTTCCAGGGTGACAATCCCCTGCACATCGCCGTACTCGTCGACGACGATGCCGATGCGGCGTTTGTGCTTCTGAAAGTTCAGCAGTTGGGTCGACAGCGGTGTGCTTTCCGGCACGAAGTAGGGCTCGTGGGCGGCGGCGCTCAGGGCTTCGATGGTCAACTGGTCGTGGGTCAGCAGGCGGGCGATCTGGCGCATATGCACCACGCCTTCAACTTGATTGAGGTCGCTGCGAAACACCGGCAGGCGCGTGTGCGAGGTGGTGCGTAGCTGGGTGATGATGTCGTCCAGCGGGTCATCGAGGTTAATGCCGGTAACCTCGTTGCGCGGAATCATGATGTCGTTAACCGTCACCGTTTCCAGGTCAAGAATGCTCAGCAGCATGCTCTGACGGTTTTGTGGCAACTCGTGGGTGGCCTCGCGCACCACGCTGCGCAATTCCTCGGCGCTGAGGCCGTCCTTGCGCTTGCGCGTGGGGTCGATGCGGCACAGGCGCAGCAGGGAGTTGCTGATGGCGTTGAGCAGCCACACCAGCGGTTCGAGCAGTTCAACCAGCAAGCGTAGCGGTGCGCTGAGGGGAAAGGCGAAGGCTTCCGGACGCAGTACGGCGAGGGTGCGCGGGGTGATGTCGGCGAGCAGCAACAGCGCCAGGGTAAGGCCGAGCGTGGAAAGAATCAGGCCGAACTCGCCCCATAGGCGGGTGGCCAGCAGCGCCGCTACCGTGGCGGCCAGTACGGTCACCAGCGTGTTGCAAAAGTGCAGCACGCCGAGCAGTAGCTGCGGGCGATTGAGCAGGGTGCTGGCGCGCTTGGCGCCCCGTCGGCCTTGCTTGGCCAGGTAGCGCAGGCGGTAGCGGTTGAGGCTGAGCAGGCTGGTTTCTGCGCTTGCGAAAAACGCCGAGAAGAAAATCAGCGCCACCAGCAGGCCAAACAGGTACTGCGGATTCAGGTCAGACACGGTGGCAGCCTAGGCTAGATGTGCAGGATGAATTCACGTACCAGCTTGCTGCCGAAATACGCCAGCATCAGCAGGCAGAAGCCGGCGAGGGTCCAGCGAATGGCCTTGTGTCCGCGCCAGCCGCGCTGATGGCGACCCCACAGCAGCACGGCAAAGATCAGCCAGGCCACGCAGGCCAGGAAGGTTTTGTGCACCAGATGCTGGGCAAACAGGTTGTCCAGAAACAGCCAGCCGGAAATCAATGACAGGCTCAGCAGCGCCCAGCCGGCCCAGAGAAAACCGAACAGCAGGCTTTCCATGGTTTGCAGCGGCGGAAAATTCTTGATCAGGCCGGAGGGGTGCTTGTGCTTGAGCTGGTGGTCTTGCAGCAGCAACAGCAAGGCCTGGAATGCGGCGATGGTGAGCATGCCGTAGGCCAGAATGGACAGCAGGATATGGGCCAGAATCCCCGGCTTTTCGTTGATCACCGGCACCGTGCCGGCCGGTACGAACTGCGCCAGCAATACCGTGAGGATGCCCAGCGGCAAGAACAGCAGCAACAGGTTGAGCACCGGAATGCGCGCGCTGGCGACGATGGTCAGCAAGATGGCGGCGTAGGCGATGAGGCTCGCGGCGTTGAAGAAGTCCAGGGCCAGCCCGGCTTCTGCGCGCAGCTGCATGAACAGCGTATCGCCATGGAAAAACAACGCCAGCAACACCAGAGGGGCGAGCACGCGTTTGGAGGGCAATTTACGCTGAGAAAGGCGCAGGCCTTGGTAAGCGGTGGCGCCTATATAAAGGAAGGCGGCGGCGAGGCTAGGCAGCAGAGGGTGCATAAGTCCGTGTAAGGCGAGCCCGAAAGGGCGAGAGTGTGGCATAAAACGCCCGTTTCACGAAAGACCGCCAGCGGTGTCAGGGTTGGGGAGTCTTGGTTATAATCGCGCCCTTGTTGCAAGCTCACCCCGGCGCCAGACCGCCTGAAAGGAACGCGCATGTTCGAAAATCTAACCGATCGCCTCTCGCAGACCCTGCGCCATGTCACCGGCAAGGCCAAGCTGACCGAGGACAACATCAAGGACACCCTGCGTGAAGTGCGCATGGCCTTGCTGGAAGCCGACGTCGCGCTGCCGGTGGTGAAAGACTTCGTCAATAAAGTCAAAGAGCGCGCCGTTGGTACCGAAGTTTCCAGAAGCCTGACGCCCGGCCAGGCGTTCGTGAAGATTGTGCGCCTTGAACTCGAAGAGTTGATGGGCGCTGCCAACGAAGATCTGGCGCTCAACTCCACCCCGCCTGCCGTGGTGCTGATGGCTGGTTTGCAGGGCGCCGGTAAAACCACCACCGCCGGCAAGCTGGCGCGCTTTCTCAAAGAACGCAAAAAGAAAACCGTGATGCTGGTGTCGTCTGACATCTACCGTCCGGCTGCGATCAAACAGCTGGAAACGCTGGCCAACGATATCGGTGTGACGTTCTTCCCGTCCGATATCACCCAGAAGCCGGTGGCGATTGCCGAAGCGGCGATTCGCGAAGCCAAAATCAAATTCATCGATGTGGTGATCGTCGACACCGCCGGTCGTCTGCACATTGATGAAGAGATGATGGCCGAGATCAAGGCTGTTCACGCCGCGATCAACCCGGTCGAAACCCTGTTCGTGGTTGACGCCATGACCGGCCAGGACGCCGCCAACACCGCCAAGGCGTTTGGCGATGCGCTGCCGTTGACCGGCGTAGTGCTGACCAAAGTCGACGGTGATGCCCGAGGCGGTGCCGCGCTGTCGGTGCGTGCCATTACCGGCAAGCCGATCAAGTTCATCGGTATGGGTGAGAAGAGCGACGCGCTCGAGCCGTTCCACCCCGACCGTATCGCCTCGCGCATTCTCGGCATGGGCGACGTGCTCAGCCTGATCGAACAGGCCGAACAGACCCTCGACCGCGACAAAGCCGACAAGCTGGCCAAAAAGCTGAAGAAGGGCAAAGGCTTCGACCTCGAAGACTTCCGCGACCAGCTGCAACAGATGAAAAACATGGGCGGCCTTGGCGGCCTCATGGACAAGCTGCCGAACATCGGCGGCATGAACCTGGCGCAGATGGGCAATGCCCAGGGCGCGGCGGAGAAGCAGTTCAAGCAGATGGAGGCGATCATCAACTCGATGACCCCTCAGGAGCGCCGCGACCCGGACGTCATCAGCGGCTCGCGCAAGCGTCGCATCGCCATGGGTTCGGGCACTCAGGTGCAGGATATTGGCCGTCTCATCAAACAGCACAAGCAGATGCAGAAGATGATGAAGAAGGTCACCGCCAAAGGCGGTATGGCCAAGATGATGCGCGGCATGGGGGGGATGTTCCCAGGCGGCGGTGGTATGCCAAAAATGTAAATCTGTTTTCGCCCGGGCGGCTCTGGAAACAGGCAATGCCCTGGCGTTCTCCACGCAAATGGATCGCTTGTTCGGGGCCTGTGAGCGTCTGTCATCGGGGCAGGGCAAAAAGAGATTTGCAAAAATCCCGATAATCCTTAGAATATGCGGCCTTTCGGGCCTAGTGCCTGGCATGTATTTTTAGTTTTGCAGCACCGACTACAGGAACGATGTTCACATGGTAACCATCCGTCTTGCCCGTGGCGGCTCCAAGAAGCGCCCGTTTTACCACCTCACCGTGACCGACAGCCGCAATGCGCGCGACGGTCGTTTTGTTGAGCGTATTGGTTTCTTCAACCCAATCGCTTCCGGTGCAGAGATCCGTCTGTCCGTAGACCAAGAGCGTGCTACCTACTGGCTCGGCCAGGGTGCACAGCCTTCTGAGCGCGTTGCTCAGTTGCTCAAGGATGCCGCCAAGGCAGCAGCCTAAGCCGCATGAACGCGACGCCCGCTCCCGCTGATGATCTGATCGTCATCGGCAAGATTGTTTCGGTGCATGGTGTTCGCGGCGAGGTGAAGGTCTACTCCTTTACCGATCCGATTGACAACCTGCTGGACTACAAACGCTGGACGCTTAAACGCGACGGTGATGTACGTCAGGTTGAGTTAGCCCAGGGCCGGTTGCAGAACAAGGTCCTCGTAGCAAAGCTGAAGGGTCTCGACGACCGTGAAGAAGCTCGTCTTCTCGCGGGTTTCGACATTTGTGTTTCCCGCAGCCTGCTCCCAGATCTGACCGATGGCGAGTACTACTGGTACCAGCTCAAAGGTTTGAAGGTAATCGACCAGCTCGGGCAATTGCTCGGGGTTATCGACCACTTGCTGGAGACCGGTGCTAACGATGTGATGGTGGTCAAGCCCTGCGCGGGCAGCCTGGATGATCGCGAACGTTTGCTGCCTTACACGGCGCACTGCGTTCTTTCGGTCGACCTGGCCGCTGGCGAAATGCGGGTTGACTGGGATGCGGACTTCTAATCAACGGTTAGTAGAGATATGGCTAGCCTGCGTGTTGAAGTCATCAGTTTGTTCCCGGAAATGTTTGCTGCCATCAGCGAATACGGTATTACCAGCCGCGCGGTGAAACAGGGGCTCTTGCAGCTGACCTGTTGGAATCCCCGAAGCTACACCGAAGATCGCCACCAGACGGTGGATGATCGTCCTTTCGGCGGTGGCCCCGGCATGGTGATGAAAATCAAGCCTCTGGAGGGCGCCTTGGCCGATGCCAAGCAAGCCGCTGGAGCGCAGGCGAAGGTCATTTACCTTTCGCCGCAAGGCCGCCAGCTGACGCAGTCAGCCGTGCGAGAACTGGCAAAAGAGGAGACCTTGATCCTCATTGCCGGGCGATATGAAGGCATCGATGAGCGGTTCATTGAAACGCATGTCGATGAAGAGTGGTCGATCGGGGATTACGTCCTTTCCGGTGGTGAGCTACCGGCAATGGTTCTGATCGATTCGGTAACGCGTCTGCTGCCTGGTGCGCTGGGTCATGCGGATTCGGCCGAGGAAGACTCCTTTACGGATGGCTTGCTCGACTGCCCGCACTACACCCGACCGGAGGTGTATGCGGATAAGCGCGTTCCCGACGTGTTGCTTAGCGGCAATCACGCACACATCCGGCGTTGGCGTTTGCAGCAGTCCCTTGGTCGGACCAGCGAACGACGCGCTGATCTTCTGGAAAGCCGCTCGCTTTCTGGAGAAGAGAAAAAGCTGTTGGCGGAATACATCCGGCAACGGGACGATAGTTAACGTATCGATGGCAGGCCAGTTGGTTTGTCTTAGGAGCACAGCATGACTAACAAAATTATCTTGGCCCTCGAAGCCGAGCAGATGAGCAAAGAGATCCCTACTTTCGCTCCGGGCGACACCGTAGTCGTTCAAGTTAAAGTGAAAGAAGGCGACCGTTCGCGTCTGCAAGCGTTCGAAGGCGTTGTAATCGCCAAGCGCAACCGTGGCGTGAACAGTGCTTTCACCGTTCGCAAAATCTCCAACGGTGTTGGCGTTGAGCGTACCTTCCAGACCTACAGCCCGCTGGTAGACAGCCTGGCCGTCAAGCGTCGCGGTGACGTACGTAAAGCCAAGCTTTACTACCTCCGTGACCTGTCTGGTAAAGCAGCTCGCATCAAGGAAAAACTGGTTTAACCCCAGTCTCCTTGTAGAAAAAGCAGCCTTCGGGCTGCTTTTTTATTGCCCGCGAATACGTCAGTCCGCATCCGGAAGTTATGGCATGACCCCCAGAGAGCAAGAAATCATCCGGCGCACCGCGCTGTCGGAAACCCGCGTCGCCAAGGCCGTTTTCCCGCCGACCACCAACCACCACAACACCCTGTTCGGCGGTACGGCGTTGGCGTGGATGGACGAGGTGTCGTTTATTGCCGCCACGCGTTTTTGCCGGTTGCCACTGGTGACCGTGTCCTCGGACCGTATCGACTTCAAGCACCCAATTGCCGCCGGGTCCATCGTCGAGTTGGTGGGGCGTGTAGTGAAAGTCGGCAACACCAGCCTCAAGGTCGAGGTCGAGGTGTTTGTCGAAAGCATGTACAGCGATGGGCGTGAGAAGGCCATTACCGGCGTTTTCAGCTTTGTCGCCATAGACGACAATAAGCAGCCGGTGCCGGTGTTGCCAGGGCTTTGACGGCGCTGTTGTAGATACCGTCTTGCCCATCAGTGAGCAATACGGTATCTACAAAATCAAAAGCTACGGTCGCATGCTGATGCGCAGGGAGGCCTGGGACAGGTCGATGTCCTGGAGCGTCACGCTCCCCATGCTCTGCCCCACACCGGCCCCCGCCACCCGCACATTGTCAAAACGCAGCTCTCCAATCGAGCTCGGCAAGCGCACGTTCACGCTGCCATCGGCATTCAACACCGAGGTCAGTTTGCTGGTGTCGTAGCGCACATCTTTCATCGACGTTTCCGCATCCAGGCTGTTCAGCACCGGCATCACCAGTTTTGCCAGCTTTGCCGCTGTGCCGATGCCGTCGCCGCTTTCGGCCTGCAGAAACAGCCCCTGCAATACATCGTCCAGGCCCTGTGCACTGACGTTGCTCATTTCCGAGTCATTCAGCGGCTGCAACGTACGGCTGACGCTGCTCGCCGCCGGCCGATGCAAATCCGCGCTGGCCATTTGAAAGGGGCTGAGCAGGGCAGCCACCAGGGTGGCGGCAACCCGCAGGCTGCTTTGTTTCTTCAGTGCCTTGCCGAGCTGGCGTTCCGTGACCAGCCCTTGTTCGATGAGGATTTCCCCCAACCGCTTGTGGCTGCTGGTTTGTGACTGGATGGCGTGAGCGAGTTGGTCGGGGCTGATCAATCCTTTGTTCAGCAGAATTTGACCGAGGCGGGAGTTGTGCTGAGTGGCCATGGAAAACGTCCGGCGGCAGTAGTGGCGAGTTGAAATCATGGCTGGCCGATGCCGGCCTGTCACCCACCCAAAGATAGGGTGACTCCGGCATTTTCGAGCCAACCGTCGGACGCCTATTCCGGCTGCGGGTCGATCATGGCCACCAGTACCCAGCCTGCCAGTGGCTGCAGATTTGCGTCGGGGTGGCGACGTGCACGTGATGGTTGTTGTCACGGGCAAACAGCGGCCTTCGCTTTTCCTTGGCAGTTAGCCTGTGATGCAAGGCGAGGCTGTGAAAGACTAGCCCGCTCCCGCGTCTCAGATACAGCCTATTTATGCCGGTTCTTGATCACCCTCTCATTGACCAGTTTCTCGATGCCCTTTGGATGGAAAAGGGCCTCTCCGAACACTCGCGTTCGGCGTATCGCAGTGACCTTGCGCACTTCAACGGCTGGTTGCAGGAGCGCGGGCTAAACCTGCCCGAAATCGGCCGCGATGTGCTGCTGGACCACCTGGGCTGGCGCCTGCAAGAAAAGTACGTTGCCCGTTCCACCGCACGTTTTCTCTCGGCCGTGCGCGGCTTTTATCGCTACCTGCTGCGGGAAAACCTCATCGCGGTGGATCCCACCCTGCAGGTAGAAATGCCGCAGCTGGGCCGGCCTTTGCCCAAAAGCCTGTCCGAAGCCGATGTGGAGGCGCTGCTGGCCGCGCCAGAAACCAGCGAACCCATCGGTCTGCGCGACCGCGCCATGCTCGAGGTGCTGTACGCCTGTGGCCTGCGTGTTACCGAGCTGATCAGCCTCACGCTGGAGCAAGTCAACCTGCGTCAGGGCGTGCTGCGCGTATTTGGCAAAGGCAGTAAAGAACGCCTGGTGCCGATGGGCGAGGAAGCGATTGTGTGGATCGAGCGCTACATGCGTGAAGCTCGCCCGCAACTGCTGGAAGGGCGGCCCAGCGACGTGCTCTTTCCCAGCAACCGCGGCGAGCAGATGACCCGACAGACCTTCTGGTACCGCATCAAACACCACGCCAAGGTGGCCGGTATCAGCAAGGCGTTGTCGCCGCACACCCTGCGCCATGCCTTTGCCACGCATCTGCTCAACCATGGTGCCGACCTGCGCGTCGTGCAGATGCTGCTCGGCCATAGCGACCTGTCCACCACCCAGATCTACACCCACATCGCCCGCGCCCGGTTGCAGGAACTGCACGCGCGCCATCACCCGCGCGGCTAATCCGCCACACAGTCCGTAGCACGTTCCGACCCGCTGCGGTCGGCCTGGGCCGGGCTTGTATGGTAGGCTTCGCCCTCGCTGTTAAGCCGCGTTTGCCAGGAGTATCCAATGCGCGCCACCCGAATTATTGCTGCTGCCCTTATCGCCTTGAGCAGTTGCATGGCCTGGGCCGATGAGCCCGACCAAGCTATCCGCAAGACCCTGGAAAATTTGCAGATGGATGTGCCCATCGAAAGCATCGCCGCCAGCCCCCTCAATGGTCTGTATGAAGTGCGTATGCAAGGTGGTCGCGTGCTCTACGCCAGCGCCGACGGCAAATACGTGATGCAGGGCTACCTGTTTGAAGTGAATGACGGCAAGCCGGTCAACCTTACCGAAAAAGCTGAAAGCGAAGGTATCGCCAAAACCATCAACGCCATTCCTACCAGCGAAATGGTCATCTACCCTGCGGTCGGTGAAGCCAAAACCCATATCACGGTGTTCACCGACACCACCTGCCCGTACTGCCACAAACTGCACGGCGAAATCGCCGAACTGAACCGCCGTGGTGTGGAAGTGCGCTACCTGGCCTTTCCGCGCCAGGGCCCAGGCTCCGAAGGTGACAATCAACTGCAGGCCGTGTGGTGCTCCAGCGACCGCAAAAAAGCCATGGACCAGATGGTTGCCGGCAAAGACATCAAAGCTGCCAAATGCGAAAACCCGGTGCACAAGCAATTCGCCCTGGGGCAAAACATCGGGGTAAATGGCACGCCCGCCATCGTGTTGGCTGACGGTAAATTGATCCCGGGCTATCAGCCGGCGCCACAAGTCGCTGCTCTGGCCTTGAAGGCCAAGTAATTTCGGCCCTTGCGGCCAGATTGACTAATACCCAGCCGCTTCGTAAGGTGCGGCTCTTTTATATTCACGGCCCGCGCTGAGCGGGCCGTTTCACGCAGCAGGATCTGGGGAGTTCAGGGTGAAACCGGTCAAAGTAGGCATCTGTGGGCTGGGTACCGTCGGTGGCGGTACGTTCAATGTGCTCAAGCGCAACGCCGAGGAAATTGCCCGGCGCGCAGGGCGCGATATCGAAGTGGCGCAGATTGCGCTGCGTTCGCAGAACCCTCAGTGCGACATTACCGGTATTGCCACCACCAACGACGTGTTCGCGGTGGCCACCAACCCGGAAATCGACATCGTCATCGAGCTGATCGGCGGCTACACCGTGGCCCACGAACTCGTGCTCAAAGCCATTGAAAACGGCAAGCATGTGGTCACCGCCAACAAGGCGCTGATTGCCGTGCACGGCAACGAAATCTTCGCCAAGGCCCGCGAAAAAGGCGTGATCGTCGCCTTTGAAGCCGCTGTAGCCGGCGGCATCCCGGTGATCAAGGCCATCCGTGAAGGCCTGGCCGCCAATCGTATCAACTGGCTGGCCGGCATCATCAACGGCACCGGCAACTTTATCCTCAGCGAAATGCGCGAAAAGGGCCGCACCTTCCCAGACGTGCTGGCCGAAGCCCAGGCCCTGGGTTACGCCGAAGCCGACCCCACCTTCGACGTTGAAGGCATCGACGCTGCCCACAAGCTGACCATTCTGGCCTCCATCGCCTTTGGTATTCCGCTGCAGTTCGACAAGGCCTATACCGAAGGCATAACCAAGCTCACCACCGCCGACGTCAACTACGCCGAAGCGCTGGGCTACCGCATCAAACACCTGGGCGTGGCGCGCAGCACCGCGGCCGGTATCGAGTTGCGTGTGCACCCGACGCTGATTCCGGCCGACCGTCTGATCGCCAACGTCAATGGCGTAATGAACGCCGTCATGGTCAACGGCGACGCCGCCGGCAGCACCCTGTTCTACGGCGCTGGCGCCGGCATGGAGCCGACCGCTTCGTCGGTTATCGCCGACCTGGTGGATGTGGTTCGTGCCCTGACCACCGACCCGGAAAACCGCGTGCCGCACTTGGCGTTCCAGCCAGACGCGCTGTCCACCCATCCGATTCTGCCCATCGAAGCCTGCGAGAGCGCCTATTACCTGCGCATTCAGGCCAAGGATCACCCCGGCGTATTGGCCCAGGTGGCAACCATCCTGTCGGAGCGCGGCATCAATATCGAATCGATCATGCAACAGGAAGTCGAAGAACAAGACGGCCTGGTGCCCATGATCCTGGTCACTCACCGCGTAGTAGAACAACGCATGAACGACGCCATCGCTGCCCTGGAAGCCCTGAGCGATGTGGTCGGCAGTGTCGTGCGTATCCGCGTTGAGCAACTGAGCTGAGGACTTTTCCATGCGTTACATCAGTACCCGCGGCCAAGCGCCTGCGCTGAATTTCGAAGACGTATTGCTGGCCGGCTTGGCCAGCGACGGCGGCCTGTACGTGCCGGAAAACCTGCCGCATTTCACCCAGGAAGAAATCGCTTCCTGGGCCGGCCTGCCTTACCACGAGCTGGCCTTTCGCGTCATGCGTCCGTTCGTCACCGGCAGCATTCCGGATGCCGACTTCAAAAAGATTCTCGAAGAAACCTACGGCGTATTTGCCCATAACGCCGTGGCGCCGCTGCGCCAGTTGAATGGCAACGAGTGGGTGCTGGAGCTGTTCCACGGCCCGACCCTGGCGTTCAAAGACTTCGCCCTGCAACTGCTCGGCCGTCTGCTGGACTACGTACTGGCCAAGCGCAACGAGCGCGTGGTGATCATCGGCGCCACCTCCGGCGACACCGGCTCGGCTGCCATCGAAGGCTGCAAGGCCTGCGATAACGTCGACATCTTTATCCTGCACCCGCACAACCGCGTGTCCGAAGTGCAGCGTCGGCAGATGACCACCATCCTGGGCGACAACATCCACAACATCGCCGTGGAAGGTAACTTCGACGACTGCCAGGAAATGGTCAAAGACAGCTTCGCCGACCAGAGCTTCCTCAAAGGCACACGCCTTGTCGCGGTGAACTCCATCAACTGGGCGCGGATCATGGCCCAGATCGTCTACTACTTCCACGCGGCTCTGCAGCTCGGCGGCCCGGCGCGCTCCATCGCGTTTTCGGTGCCCACCGGCAACTTCGGCGACATCTTCGCTGGCTACCTGGCACGCAACATGGGCCTGCCGATCAGCCAGTTGATCGTCGCCACCAACCGCAACGACATCCTGCACCGCTTTATGAGCGGCAATCAGTATGTGAAAGACACGCTGCACCCGACCTTGTCGCCGTCGATGGACATCATGGTGTCGTCCAACTTCGAACGCCTGCTGTTCGACCTGCACGGCCGTAACGGCGCCGCTATCAATGACTTGATGGCCACCTTCAAGAAAGGCGGCGGTTTCAGCGTCGACCAAGACCGCTGGACCGAAGCGCGCAAGCTCTTCGACTCCCTGGCCGTGACCGACGAAGAAACCTGCGAAACCATCGCCCAGGTGTATGCCGAAACTGGCGAGCTGCTCGACCCGCACACCGCCATTGGCGTTAAAGCCGCACGCGAGTGCCGTCGCAGCCTGAGCACCCCGATGGTGATTCTGGGCACCGCCCACCCGGTGAAATTCCCCGAAGCGGTGGAAAAAGCCGGCGTTGGCAAAGGCCCGATTCTGCCGCCGCACCTGCAAGACCTGTTCGACCGCCCGGAGCGTTGCACCGTCCTGGCCAACGACATAAAGGCCATGCAGAGCTTCGTCAGCGCCCACGGCAACCGTGGCAAGCCGTTGTAAGCCCTGACAAGCGGCAAAAAAAGGCCAGCTCACCGATGTGAGCTGGCCTTTTTTATTCACGATGCAGCCGTTGCGCCGTGCGGCTGCCCATGTTTCACCCGAACTGCCGCGTTTAAGTCGTTGATTCGCTTACCCGCTGCTACGCTTTGTTTGCTTGCGCCTGTGTAGGGCGCGTCTTACAGTCGCTGGCATTGGCGCGCCACCTGTCGCCGTCAGCTTGAGCCGTGCCCCGGCACCGTTCGTATGGGGAGTGAAGTGTGAAGAATTGGACCTTGCGTCAGCGCATCCTGGCGAGTTTTGCGGTGATTATCGCGATCGTCATTCTGATGATCGCCGTGGCCTATTCACGCCTGGTAACCATCGAGGCCGGGGCCAAAAGCGTGGCCAACGACTCCATGCCTGGGGTGTATTTCAGCTCCTATATCCGTAGCTCCTGGGTCGACAGTTTTATCCTCGCCCAACAAGTGGTGGGCCTTTCCGATGAACAGGTGATACCGCCCGCGACGCTGGCCGAGTTCAACAGCAACGACGAAAAACTGATGGCTCGGGTAGCTGAATACCAGCGCTCGATTGTCGACTCCGAAGATAAGGCTCACCTGGACGCCTTCCTCAAGCAACGCGAGGAATTCAACAAGCTGCTATCGGAAGTGCTCGGCCAGTTCCAGCAAGGCCAGCCGCTGGTGGCGCGCAAAATTCTCAATGAGCAGTTGCGCCCGGTATGGGCCAAGGGCCGCGAGCAGTTGCTGGCCATGGTGCAGTTCAACAAAGACCGTGCGGACGTGGCCACCACCAATATCACCAGCCAGGCCAGCGGCGCGAAGGTCAGCATGGTGCTGTCGCTGTTGCTGGTCATAGCCGTGGCGATGATCAGCGGCTTTATTTTGATGCGCGCCATCATGGGCCCACTGAATAACCTGGCGCAGATTCTCACGGTGATGCGCACGGGCAACCTCACCACCCGTTTCAACGGTGTGCGCGCCGACGAATTCGGCGCGGTGCAGAGCGGCTTCAATGCCATGATCGATGACCTCACGGCTCTGGTGTCGCAGTCGCAGCGCTCGGCTGTGCAGGTCACCACCGCGGTGACGGAAATCGCCGCCACCTCCAAACAGCAACAAGCCACGGCCACCGAAACGGCCGCCACCACCACGCAGATCGGCGCCACCTCGCGGGAAATTGCCGCCACCTCGCGTGACCTGGTGCGCACCATGGGCGAAGTGAGTTACTCCGCCGAGCAGGCTTCGCACCTGGCCGGCGCCGGACAGGTGGGCTTGCAGCGCATGGAAGAAACCATGCGCCAGGTGATGGGCGCCGCCGAGCTGGTGAACGCCAAACTTGGCATTCTCAACGAGAAAGCGAGCAACATTAATCAGGTGGTGACCACCATTGTGAAAGTGGCAGACCAGACCAACCTGCTGTCGCTCAACGCCGCCATCGAGGCGGAAAAAGCTGGCGAGTACGGACGCGGTTTTTCGGTGGTTGCCACCGAAGTGCGCCGTCTGGCCGACCAGACCGCCGTCGCCACGTACGACATCGAACAGATGGTGCGCGAGATTCAGTCGGCGGTGTCGGCCGGGGTGATGGGCATGGATAAATTCTCCGAGCAGGTGCGTCGCGGCATGAGCGATGTGCAGGAAGTGGGCGAGCAACTGTCGCAAACCATCGACCAGGTGCAGGCCCTGGCGCCGCGCGTAGTGGTGCTTAACGAGGGCATGCAGGCCCAGGCCACCGGCGCCGAGCAGATCACCCAGGCGCTGACGCAATTGGGTGAGGCCACCGGGCAGACCGTCGAGTCGCTGCGCCAGGCCAGCTTTGCCATCGAAGAACTCAACCAAGTGGCCGGCAGCCTGCGCAGCGGCGTGTCGAGCTTCAAGGTCTGAAGCCGCTTATGAACGCCAACCAGCAGCCGGCGCACGGGCACAAGGCCCCGCTGTACCTGCTGTTTTCCCTGGGCCTTGAGCGCTATGCCCTGGCCGCGCGCGACGTGGTGGCTGTGTTGCCGCGGGTGCCAGTCAAAACCCTGCCCGGCGCGCCGGTCTGGGTGGCCGGGGTGTTCGCCTTCCGGGGTGCCCTCGTGCCGGTATTGGACCTGTGCCAACTCAGCCTGGGTACCGCCGCCGTGGCGCGTACCAGCACTCGCACGGTGTTGGTCCATTACCGCACCGCTGATGGCCTTACACGGCCGCTGGGCTTGGTGCTGGAGCAGGCCAGCGACACCTTGCGCTGCGACGCCGAGGCCTTTCGCGATTACGGCCTGGTCAACCCGGCTTCGCCGTACCTAGGCCCGGTGGTGGAAACCGCCGCTGGCCTGGTGCAGCGCATCGCCATCGACCAACTGTTGCCGGAAACGGTGCAGGCGCTGCTGTTCCCGCCGCAAGGGCTGACGCTATGACCGTCGACCCCCGCTTCGAGCAACTGCTCAAAGACAAGATCGGCCTGGATGCCATCACCGTCGGTGCCTCGATCATCGAGCGCGCCGTCCGCCGCTGCATGGCCAGCGTACCGGGCCGCGATCTGGAAACGTTCTGGCACGACCTGCACCACTCGGACGCCGAACTGCAGGCGCTGATCGAAGCGGTAATCGTGCCCGAGACCTGGTTTTTCCGTTACCCCGAATCTTTCGCCACCCTGGCGCGCATGGCCACCCGCCGCGCTGCCGAGTTGGCCGGCGCGCGCCCACTGCGTCTGTTAAGCCTGCCGTGTTCAACCGGTGAGGAGCCGTATTCGATTGCCATGTGCCTGTTGGATGCAGGCCTGGCGGCCGATGCCTTCAAGGTGGATGCGCTGGATATCAGCCCGCTGTCGATCGAGCGCGCTACTGTAGGCCGCTACGGGCGCAATTCGTTTCGCGGCGAAACCTTAGGTTTTCGCAACCGGCACTTCAGCACCGAAGCCAATGGCTACCGGCTCAATGAGTCGGTGCGCAAGCAGGTGCGCTTTCAGGTCGGTAACCTGCTGGAACCGGGGCTGCTGGCTGGCGAGCAGGCCTATGACTTTGTCTTTTGCCGCAACCTGCTGATCTATTTCGACGTGGCCACACAAGAACAAACGATGGACGTGCTCAAGCGCCTGACCCGTGACGACGGCGTGCTGTTTATCGGCCCGGCCGAGGCCAGTCTGTTTACCCGCCTGGGCATGCAGTCGCTGGGTATTGCGCTGTCGTTCGCGTTTCGCCGCCAGCCCGTCAATCAGCCGCCTGCGCCCGTTACCGTTGCGCCCGTGGTGCGCCGCCCGCCGCCGTTGCCTACGCCGCGACCGGTGGCCACGCTGCCAGTCAAACCAGCCAATAAAAAAGCTGCGACCCCGGCGGATGACAGCGCCGCGCAGTTGGCGCAGCTGGCCGCGTTGGCCAACCAGGGCCGCACCGCCGAAGCCCGTCGTTTGGGCGATGCGTTGCTGGCCAGGCACGGGCCGTCGGCCGAAGTCTTTTATTGGTTGGGGCTGCT
The DNA here is from genome assembly GCF_027922365.1 of Pseudomonas turukhanskensis. Taxonomy (GTDB): domain Bacteria; phylum Pseudomonadota; class Gammaproteobacteria; order Pseudomonadales; family Pseudomonadaceae; genus Aquipseudomonas; species Aquipseudomonas turukhanskensis. The sequence continues at coordinate 59,087 of NZ_BSFN01000005.1, read as the reverse complement.
ATGCGAAGTGGAAAACGATGCCGCCGGCGCCCAGGGTTTTTACCGCAAGGCGCTGTACCTGCAACCCCAGCATCCGGCGGCGTTGGCGCAATTGGCAGCCTTGCTCGCCGCCCAGGGCGACACTGCCGGCGCCCAGCGTTTGCAAGCCCGGGCGCAACGGGGAGCGGGGCGCAATGAGTAACCGCCATGACTGAAGTGAGCCTGAGCCTGCACGGCGGCGAGCTGACCGTAGATGACTGCTGGAACCGCATCGGCGTGCGCGGCGACAAGAGCTGCCCGAAGCTGATCGAACATGTGCATTGCCGCAACTGCGAGGTGTACGCCGCCGCGGCCACGCGCCTGCTCGACCGCTACAGCTTGAGCCAGGAACACGTGGCCCTGTACGACCAGGACAAGGATACCGAGGCGCAAGTTACCCGTTCGATGATCGTGTTTCGCCTCGGCGATGAGTGGCTGGCGCTGGCCACGCGCACGCTGGTGGAAGTGTCGCCGCTGGCCCCCATTCATTCGTTGCCGCACCAACGTTCGCGGGCTTTGCTGGGAGTGGCCAATGTGCGCGGCGCGCTGGTGCCGTGCGTGTCGCTGACCGAGCTGTTGGGCCTGGATGCTGCCGCCGGCAAACCCAGCGGCCGCATCGTGCCGCGTCTGCTTATTCTGGCCGCGCAGGGCGGCAATGTGGTGGCGCCGGTGGATGAGGTGCTGGGTATTCAGGCGTTCCCCGAGCAGGCGCTGGACGCGGCCAGTGCCAGCCAGGCCGGCAGTGCTGCCAGCGGCAAATTCACCCGTGGCGTGTTGCAGTGGCAACAGCGCAGCGTGCGTTTGCTGGATGAAGACCTTCTTTTGCACGCCGTGATGCGGAGCCTGACATGACCCCGGATCAAATGCGCGATGCCTCGATGCTGGAACTGTTTCAGCTCGAAGCCGAGGCCCAGGCCCAGGTGCTGAACGAAGGCTTGCTGGCGCTGGAGCGCAACCCTACCCAGGCCGATCAACTGGAAGCCTGCATGCGCGCGGCGCACTCGCTAAAAGGCGCGGCGCGGATTGTGGGTGTGGATGCCGGCGTGGGCATCGCCCATGTGATGGAAGATTGCCTGGTCAGCGCGCAGAACGGCCAGCTGCGTCTGACGCCGGACCATATCGATGCGCTGCTCAAAGGCACCGATTTGTTGCTGCGCGTGGCCAAGCCCGACTCGGGGGTTACGCCAGCGGACGTGGCCAGGTTTGTCGAGCAGATGGACATCATGAACCGTGGCGGTTTTATGGCCATGCAGGAAAGCCGCCTGGTCGCGCCCGAACCGCAATTCACGCTGCCCACCGAGCACACGCTGCCGCCCATTGCTGCCGAGCCGCCAGCCGTTACGGTGGAAGACGCGCCGGTGGCCGATGCTGGCGGTGAGCGCGTGCTGCGGGTAACCGCCGAGCGCCTGAACCGCTTGCTGGACTTGTCGAGTAAATCGCTGGTGGAGTCGCAGCGGCTCAAGCCGTTCCTCACCTCGATGCAGCGCATGAAACGCTTGCAGACCGGTGCCAGCCGCACCCTCAACGGCGTACAGGACGCGCTGAACGACGCCAACACCGACCCGCAAACCCTGGAGCTGCTCAGCGAGGCCCGGCGCCTGGTGGACGAGTGCCAGCAACTGCTGACCCAGCAGGCCAGCGACCTCGATGAATTCAGCTGGCAATCCGAGCAGCGCGCGCAGTTGCTGTACGACACTGCGCTGGCTTGCCGCCTGCGGCCGTTCAACGATGTATTGCGCGGCCAGGAACGGATGATCCGCGACCTCGGCCGCTCCCTCGGCAAACAGGTACGGCTGGAAGTTGAGGGCCATAAAACCCAGGTCGACCGCGAGGTGCTGGAAAAGCTCGAGGCGCCGCTGGTGCACCTGCTGCGCAACGCCGTCGACCATGGCATCGAAAGCGCCGATGTGCGCGCACTTGCGGGTAAGGCGACTGAAGGCGTAATCCGCATAAAGGCTCGCCATCAGGCCGGTTTGCTGGTGCTGGAATTGAGTGACGACGGCGCCGGTATCGACCTGGACCGCCTGCGCCGGGCCATCGCCCAGCGACAGTTATCCACGCCTGAAACCATTGCGCAAATGAGCGAGCAAGAGCTGCTGAGCTTTCTGTTCCTGCCCGGTTTCAGCATGCGCGATACGGTCACCGAGGTGTCGGGCCGTGGCGTTGGCCTGGACGTGGTGCAGCACATGGTCCGCCAACTGCGCGGGGTAATCGAGCTGCGTCAGGTGCCGGGCCAAGGCGCTACCTTCCACCTGGAAGTGCCGCTGACCCTGTCGGTGGTGCGCAGCCTGGTGGTGATGATTGGTGGCGAGGCCTATGCCTTTCCCCTGGCGCAGATTGAACGCATGTTGGAACTGGCACCGGCCGATATCGTGCAGCTAGAAGGGCGCCAGCATTTCTGGCACGAGGGCCGGCATGTGGGCCTGGTGGCGGCGCATCAGTTGTTGCAGCGGCCCGAGGGCGAGCCGACGGCGGGCGATATCCGCGTGGTGGTGATTCGTGAGCGCGACGCGGTGTATGGCGTGGCGGTGGAGCGGTTTATCGGCGAGCGTACATTGGTGGTGCTGCCCATCGATGCGCGGCTGGGCAAGGTGCAGGACATTTCTGCCGGCGCCTTGCTGGACGACGGCACGCCGGTGCTGATTCTGGATGTGGAAGACATGCTGCGTTCGGTGGAGAAACTGCTCAGCACGGGTCGCCTGGAACGCATCGACCGTGGCCGGCAAGCCGGCGCGGTGGCGCGCAAGCGCATTCTGGTGGTGGACGACTCGCTCACCGTGCGCGAGTTGGAGCGCAAGTTGCTGCTGCAACGCGGCTACGACGTGGCGGTGGCGGTGGATGGCATGGACGGCTGGAACGCGCTGCGCTCCGAGCACTTCGATTTGCTGGTGAGCGATATCGATATGCCGCGTATGGACGGCATCGAGCTGGTCACCCTTATCCGCCGCGACAACCGTTTGCAGTCGTTGCCAATCATGGTGGTGTCGTACAAAGACCGAGAAGAAGACCGGCGCCGAGGCCTGGATGCCGGTGCGGATTATTACCTGGCCAAGGCCAGTTTCCATGACGAAGCGCTGCTGGATGCGGTCGTCGATCTGATTGGGGAGCCGTAGGTGAAGATCGCCATCGTCAACGATATGCCCCTGGCGGTAGAGGCGCTGCGCCGGGCGCTGGCGCTGGAGCCGGCGCATCAGGTGATCTGGGTGGCCGGCGATGGCGCCGAGGCGGTGGCCAAGTGTGCGGAACATCGCCCGGATGTGGTGCTGATGGATCTGATCATGCCGGTGATGGACGGCGTTGAAGCCACCCGGCAGATCATGGCCAGAACGCCGTGCGCGATTGTGGTGGTGACGGTGAATTCGCAGCAGAGCGTCAACCGCGTGTTCGAGGCCATGGGCCACGGCGCGGTGGACGTGGTGGACACTCCGGCACTCGGCGTGGGCGACCCGCGAGAGGCGGCGGCGCCGTTGCTGCGCAAGATCCAGAATATTGGCTGGCTATTGGGCCAGCAGGAAAAAAAACCGACGGCCACGGCCCAGGGCACAGGTGCCACCCAACAGCGCAAGGCGTTGCTGGCCATTGGCGCGTCGGCGGGCGGGCCGGCGGCGCTGGAAATATTGCTCAAGGCGCTGCCGGCCGATTTCCCGGCGGCGGTGGTGCTGGTGCAACACGTAGATCAGGTGTTTGCCGCCGGCATGGCCGACTGGCTGTGCGATGCGTCGAACATGCCAGTACGCCTGGCCGTGGACGGCGAGCCGCCGCAGGTAGGCAGCGTGTTGCTGGCCGGCACCAATAACCACCTGAGGTTGCTCAGAGATGGCACCCTGAGTTACACCGTGGAGCCCAGCGCGCATATTTACCGGCCCTCGATTGATGTGTTTTTTGAAAGCGTCGCGCAGTATTGGCAAGGCGAGGCCATGGGCGTGCTGTTGACCGGCATGGGCCGCGACGGTGCCAACGGCTTGAAAATGATGCGTGAGCGCGGGTTTCATACCATCGCTCAGGACCAGCAAAGCTCGGCGGTATACGGCATGCCCAAGGCTGCCGCCGCCATTGATGCCGCTGTAGAAATTTGTGCGTTGGACGCCATCGCGCCAACGCTGTGCCGACGATGGCAGTAGGGCGAATGTCAGCTGTTGAGACCGTGATTCGGCGGATACCGCTGGCGCGGCATTCGCCCTACGAATTGGCGACAGAACAACAATGTGTAGTCGGGGTAACGCCGTAGTGATTAATGACGAAAACGCCGTAATGGTGTTGTTGGTGGACGACCAGGCCATGATTGGTGAGGCCATCCGCCGTGCCCTGGCGAACGAGCCGAACATTGGCTACCACTTCTGCTCGGACCCGCATCAGGCGGTGGCCCAGGCTATTGCCATCAAGCCCACGGTGATCATTCAGGACCTGGTGATGCCGGGCGTAGACGGCCTGTCGCTGGTGCGTGCGTACCGCGCCAACCCGGTGACAGCGGATATCCCGATTATCGTGCTGTCGACCAAAGACGACGGCATGGTCAAAAGCTCGGCCTTCGGCGCCGGCGCCAACGACTACCTGGTGAAACTGCCCGAACCCATTGAGCTGATTGCGCGTATTCGCTACCACTCGCGCTCGTTCCAGATGCAACTGCAGCGCGACGAGGCCCACCGCGCCCTGCGCGAGAGCCAGCAGCAACTGATGGAAACCAACCTGGTGCTGCAGCGCCTGATGAATTCGGACGGCCTGACCGGCCTGTCCAACCGTCGGCATTTCGACGAATACCTGGAAATGGAATGGCGTCGGGCCATGCGCGAGCAAAGCCAGCTGTCGCTGCTGATGATCGATGTGGACTACTTCAAGGCCTACAACGACAGCTTCGGTCATCTCAAGGGCGACGAAGTGCTGCACCAAGTGGCCGATGCCATTCGTGGCGGTTGCAGCCGCCCGTCCGACCTGCCGGCGCGCTACGGTGGCGAGGAATTCGCGATGGTGTTGCCCAGTACCTCGTCCGGTGGTGCGCGGCTGGTGGCGGAAAAAATCCGCCGCTCGGTGGAGGCGATGCATATTCCCCATACCTCACCCAAGGAAGGCTCGGTGCTGACCGTCAGCGTTGGCCTGGCGACCATGTTGCCGCAGCAGGGTGAAGAGCATCGGTCGCTGATTCAGACGGCTGACCGGGCGCTGTATCAGGCCAAGAATGCGGGGCGTAATCAGGTGGGGATGTTGTGATCGCCCTTAGGATCAATCGAGGCTGACGCCTCGATTACTGGAGACGTCGGCCGAAAAGCAACATCTGCAAACACTCTCGCGTAAGGCTTTTCCTGCATTTGCCTCTAGTCTGCCGATCGGTTTATTTGACGATTGGAGGCTGTATGAACACCCGTGGCTTGCTCGATCAGTTGTTGAAATCCGGCCAGGACCTGCTGCAAAACAAGGCTACCGGCGCCAAGCCGGGCAAAGCCGGCGGGCTGCTGGATGGCGCCAACCTTGGCAGCCTGCTCAGTGGGGCCGGCGGTGGTGCGTTGGCGGCCGGGGCCATGGGCCTGCTGCTGGGCAACAAAAGCGCCCGCAAGCTGGGCGGCAAAGCCCTGACTTACGGTGGCCTCGCTGCGTTGGGCGTGATTGCCTACAAAGCTTACGGTAACTGGCAGGCCAATCAGTCGGCCGGCGCCGCCCCCGAACCGCAAACCCTTGATCGTCTTCCGCCGGCCCAGGCCGAGCTACACAGTCAGGCCATTCTCAAAGCCCTGGTGGCGGCCGCCAAGGCCGACGGCCATGTCGATGCCCGCGAGCGGCAACTTATTGAAGGCGAGTTCGTGAAGCTGAGTAATGATGCCGAGCTCAACCGCTGGCTGGATCTGGAACTGAACAAACCGCTGGACCCCGCCGACGTGGCCCGCGCTGCCAGTACACCGGAGATGGCGGCCGAAATGTATGTGGCCAGCGTGCTCATGGTGGATGAGGAGCACTTTATGGAGCGCGCTTATCTGGATGAGCTGGCCAAGCAGTTGAAGATCGAGCCGTCGCTGAAGGTGGAGTTGGAGAGCCAGGTGCGCCAGGCGCTCTGATATCTCTTGTAGGAGCCAGCTTGCTGGCGAACGCTGTAAACATCGGTGTTTTCAGGGTTCGCCAGCAAGCTGGCTCTTGCGTTTATGCCCCGATTACCGGCTGCAACCCTTGCAGCGACTGGGGTATACTCGCCGGCTTTTCGAAAGTTCAAGCCTGCGAGTGCTGCCCACCATGGAAATCAACCCGATCCTTAACAGCATCAAGGACCTCTCCGAACGCTCCGAGACCATTCGGGGGTATCTTTGACTACGATCACAAGAGTGATCGTCTGACTGAGGTCAACCGCGAGCTGGAAGACCCAGCCGTGTGGAACAACCCTGAATACGCCCAGAACCTGGGCCGCGAACGTGCCGCCCTGGCACTGATCGTCGAAACACTCGACGAGATGAAAAGCGGCCTGAGCGATGCCCGTGACCTGCTGCAAATGGCTGCCGAAGAAGAAGACCAGGGCGCCGTAGACGACGTCTGCGCCGAGGTCGAGCGCCTGCGCGAGTCGCTGGAAAAACTCGAGTTCCGCCGTATGTTCAGCGGCGAGATGGATGCCAATAACGCCTACCTCGATATTCAGGCCGGTTCCGGCGGCACCGAAGCCCAGGACTGGGCCAACATTCTGCTGCGCATGTACCTGCGCTGGGCCGACAAGCGTGGCTTCGAGGCAACCATCATGGAATTGTCGGCCGGTGAAGTGGCGGGCATCAAAGGCGCCACCGTGCATATCAAGGGCGAATACGCCTTTGGCTGGCTGCGCACTGAAATCGGCGTGCACCGCCTTGTGCGTAAAAGTCCGTTCGACTCCGGTAACCGTCGCCATACGTCGTTCTCGGCGGTATTCGTGTCGCCGGAAATCGATGACAACATCGAAATCGAAATCAACCCGGCAGACCTGCGCATTGACACCTATCGTTCATCCGGTGCCGGTGGTCAGCACGTAAACACCACCGACTCGGCTGTACGTATTACTCACGTTCCGACCAACACCGTGGTCAGCTGCCAGAACGAACGCTCCCAACACGCCAACAAAGACACCGCGATGAAAATGCTGCGCGCCCGCTTGTATGAGCAGGAAGTGCAAAAACGCAACGCGGCTTCCCAGGCGCTGGAGGAGACCAAATCTGACATCGGCTGGGGTCACCAGATTCGCTCCTATGTACTGGATGCCTCGCGCATCAAGGATTTGCGTACCAGCATCGAGCGCAGCGACTGCGACAAAGTGCTGGACGGCGACCTGGACGAATACCTGATCGCGAGCCTCAAGCAAGGGCTGTAAGTTCAGCCCCGATACGCGCCCCCCTGATTGGGCAATGCAACGTGCACTGCAACGTATATGGAAACTGTAAAGACATGAGCGACCAAACACCGGATCTGCAAGCGCTGCAACAGGAAGAAAACACCTTGATCGCCCTGCGCAAGGAAAAGCTTGCCGCAGCACGTAGCAAGGGTCAGGCCTTCCCCAACGACTTCCGCCGCGACAACTACTGCGCTGACTTGCAAAAGCAGTACGTGGACAAGACCAAGGAAGAGCTGGAAGCCGCTGCCATCCCGGTCAAGGTTGCCGGTCGCATCATGCTCAACCGTGGCGCGTTCATGGTTATCCAAGACATGAGCGGGCGCATTCAGGTGTACGTGAACCGCAAAACCCTGTCCGAAGAGAAACTGGCCGAAGTAAAAACCTGGGACCTGGGCGACATCATTGCCGCCGAAGGCACCCTGGCCCGTTCCGGAAAGGGCGATCTGTACGTGGAAATGACCGACGTACGCCTGCTGACCAAGTCGCTGCGCCCGCTGCCGGACAAGCACCACGGCCTGACCGATACCGAAACCCGTTACCGTCAGCGCTACGTCGACCTGATCGTCAACGAAGAAACCCGCCAGACCTTCCGCGTCCGTTCGCAAGTGATTGCGCACATTCGCAGCTTCCTGATGCAGCGCGACTTCCTCGAAGTTGAAACGCCGATGCTGCAGACCATTCCTGGCGGCGCCGCGGCCAAGCCGTTCGAAACGCACCACAACGCTCTGGACATGGGCATGTACCTGCGCATTGCGCCGGAGCTTTACCTCAAGCGTTTGGTGGTGGGCGGTTTCGAGCGCGTGTTCGAGATCAACCGCAATTTCCGTAACGAAGGCGTTTCCACCCGGCACAACCCCGAGTTCACCATGCTCGAGTTCTACCAGGCTTACGCTGACTACGAAGACAACATGGACCTCACCGAGGAGCTGTTCCGTGAGTTGGCGCAACTGGTGCTGGGCACCACCGATGTGCCTTACCAGGGCAAGGTGTTCCACTTCGGCGAGCCATTTGCGCGCATGTCGGTGTTCGACTCGATCCTGCACTACAACCCGGACCTGACCGCCGCCGACCTGACCGATATCGACAAGGCCCGCGACATTGCCAAGAAAGCCGGCGCCAAGGTGCTGGGCTTCGAAGGCCTGGGCAAGTTGCAGGTGATGATTTTCGAAGAGCTGGTGGAGCACAAGCTGGAGCAGCCGCACTTCATTACCCAGTACCCGTTCGAAGTATCGCCGCTGGCCCGCCGCAACGACGAAGACCCAAGCGTGACCGACCGCTTCGAGCTGTTTATCGGCGGCCGTGAAATCGCCAACGCCTACTCCGAGTTGAACGACGCCGAAGACCAGGCCGAGCGCTTCCAGGCACAGGTGGCCGACAAGGACGCCGGTGACGACGAAGCCATGCACTACGACGCCGATTTCGTTCGTGCGCTGGAGTACGGCATGCCGCCAACTGCAGGTGAAGGCATTGGTATCGACCGTTTAGTGATGTTGTTGACGGATGCGCCGTCTATTCGCGACGTGATTCTTTTCCCCCATATGCGCCCACAGGCCTGATGCAGACAAAGAGCCGCCTTCGGGCGGTTTTTTGTTACCGTTCAGTGCGCGTATTTGTTGGAGTGGAGTGGAATCTATTCTGCCAAGGCAGGCTCCAAGTCCCGCCGACTCCACGAGAGTCATGGTCAGCTATCAATAGAGAGTGCGAGAGGTAAGCCCCGTCGTGACCCAACCTTCCCGAGACAGCACTGCTGACGTCGCCAGCGCCGTTGCCGAAAGTGTTCAATACCAGGGCCGCAAGGCCAGCCGCCAGGGCAGCGAACAACGCCGCCAGGCGATCCTTGATGCGGCCATGCGCATTATCGTGCGCGAAGGCGTGCGCGCCGTGCGCCACCGCGCTGTGGCTGCCGAGGCCGAAGTGCCATTGTCAGCCACCACGTATTACTTCAAAGACATCAACGACCTGATAACCGATACGTTCGCGCTCTTCGTCGAACGTAGCGCCGCCGATATGGCTGCGTTCTGGGAAGGTACTGAAGGCCTGCTGCGCGCCCGGGTAGACAAACTCGATGGCAGCGCCGAATCCCGCCGTGCGCTGGCCGACTATATCGCTGCCATGGCCGTTGAGTACGTGCGCCAGCAAGTGCAGGAGCGTCCGGCGCACTTGCTCGCCGAGCGTGCCTTTCAGCAGGAAGCACTGCTTAACCCCCGCCTGCATGATCTGGTGCGCTCGCACCGGCAGATTCTGCAGCAGGGTGCGACGCACTTCTTCGAAGTGTTGGGTTCCAAACAGCCTGAGCAGGATGCCAAGGTGCTCACCGGCATCGTTGAGCGCATGGAGTATCAGGGCTTGATTGATGGCGCTGAGCACCTGGACGGTGCCGATATGCTGGCCTTGCTCAAGCGTTATATGTATCTGGTGCTGGGTTTGTAGGTCGCTTTTCGGTCGGGCTGTCGTTTTCGCGCAAGCTGGTGGCGATGTTTTCAATGACTGAGCCGTTAAATGGCGCCAAAATGTTCGGCACGTAACACTTGGCAACATGCAGTTGCAGCCCTCCCGTTTCAGACTTCTTCATTGGATGTATGCATGGCGCTCAAACGCTTGGCCAAGGACGTTGGCCTATTGGTACTTTCACTGGGCATGCTGGTCGACCTGATCGGCATTCTGTTCATCAACGACGGAAGCCGGTTGACCGCGCTGCTCAACCTCACGTTTTTTCTCCCCGCCTTGGTGCTGACGCTTTCTGTGCCGGCTTACCGGGCGCGTCTGTTCAACCGCGAACTGCTGTTCGTGGGGGTGTTCTTGCTGTTCACCTTGTTGGTCGTCTGCCTCAATAGCCACTCGGAACACTCGCTCAAAGCTCAGCTGAAAACCGCGCTGTACGTGCTGGTGTACGTCTCGGCGGTGTTGATTCTTGCGTTGGAAAACAAGCTGGAGCGTTTGCTGTGCTGGGCGTTTTTTCTCGCCAGTGCCGTCGCCGCCGCCAGCTTGCTCTACCAGGGCGTAGTGCTGCACAAGGCGTTGTTTTTCGCCGGTTTTCGTCTGGATAGCCTGGGCTATGAGGGCTATGCCGACTTTGGTAACGCCATTGTCTCGGCGCTGTACTTCGGCGTATTCGCGGTGTTTGGTGTGCATCAGGTGGTGAGCAAACCGATGGCCGTCTGGCAGCGAGCGGTGTGGGCGCTGTGTGTGGCTGCGTTGGGGTTGTACATCCTTAGTACCGGATCGCGCGGGGTATGGGCGGGCGTGCTGGCGGCGTTCTTTGCCAGCGTGATCTTGCACCTTCACGGGCGTGTGCGGGCTGGGGTACTGGCGGCGTCGGTGCTGGTGCTCGCCGCTGCCACGTTTTACGTCAAGGTGGTGCTGGCCCAAAGCGGACGGGGCATTAGCTTGCGCGACCAGATATGGTCGGCCTGGTACGAGCGCCTCGGCGAATTCTGGTTGGCCGGCGCCGGGGCCGGTAACGACTTTGATGTGTGTGTGGCGCAAACCACCTGCTTCAATCAAGCGCACAATCTGTTTCTGCAGACCGGTTATGAATACGGCCTGATTGGCATGCTGTTGCTGGTGGTATTGATCGGCGTGGCCTGGATACGTGGCATGGACCGCTCGGTGCGCGAGCAGCCGCTGGGCAGTCTTGGTGGTGTGCTGATGCTGTTCGCCGTGATTACCGCCCTGGTGAATTACCACACCGTACTGAATCGTCCGGGTGTGTATTGGCTGGTGTTCTGGCTGCCGCTGGGGCTTCTGATCCACGCGCGGTATATGGCAACGCAACGGGGTGAGCAGCGTGCTGGGTAAGATTCTTCGCGAGGCAAAAATCTACTGGCAGGCCGAAATTCTCGGCGGCCCGCAAAAGCCGTTCACGTGGACGCGGCTGCGGCAGAAGTGCAAACGCAATAACCGCGACCTCTATCTGTTCTGGTTCCGCCTGGCCTACGCCATGAACGAGCACGGCAACAGCTTCTGGCGCCGCCGCGCCAAGTTGCTGAACGAGAAAACCAGCCGCCGTTTTGGTGTGGAAATCATGCTTGGCGCTCAGATTGGTATCGGCCTGCGCATCAATCATCCCACCGGTATCGTGATTACCTCGCACGCGCGCATCGGCCGCGATTTTCGTGTGTGGCAAAACACCTCTATCGGTATCAAAGGCGCCTCCGAGCAGGTGCGTATTGTGCTGGGTGACGGGGTTCGGCTGAGCGCCCATAGCTGCATCATTGGCGATGACATCGAAATCGGCGACAACGTGGTAATTGGCGCAGGTTCACTGGTTACCAAAAGCGTCCCTGCCAACCACGTGTTCTATAACGAACGTACCGATGTGGTTCGTCAGTACGACCCGGCACATATGGGGCGTCTGCAACAATAAGCGGGCATGGTCACAACCTGCGCTGAATCCTTGCTCGTAACATTTGTCACAATCGATAGCTAACGTGGGCCGTTTTAGTCAGGTACTCATCAGGGGAGAGAGTCGGTGACGACAGGCTGTGTAAATGTGACGGTAAAGGCAGCGCGGCTGCCGGGCGAGCAAGCGGGGAGGGCGCGATGAACCTCTGGCGTGTATTGGTTGCGTTGTCGTTTCTGCTGCTGGGCGGTTGCCTGGTGACGTTCAAAGATCCTATTCCGGCCAACGAGCCGGCGCCCATGCCGCTGCTTGGCGAGTGGACGCGCAAGAACGAGTTTGGCGACACGCTCTATCTGGATGTCAGTCGTTCGGGCCCCAACGTCTATAAGGCGCGGACCTACGTGAACACTCCCGATAACCTCAAAAGCGTCGAAGAGTACAGCTTTACCGTGTCGCACCACGGCAGCCGCTGGTACCTGTCGGCGGGCCTGCCCAAAAGCCTGGGGGCCAACTTTGCCATCGGTGGTTTCGAGCTGACCAAGGACAACGAGCTGCTGCTCTATAACCTGGATATCGACCGCGTTACCCAGGAGCTGGAAGTAGGCGGCTTGCAGGGTGATGTGGTGCAAACGCCCGAGGGCGATGGTGTGCTGATCACCAGCCCGTTAGAGAAAGTGTTTGCGTATCTGGACGATCAGGCCAATTCGGATGTATTTATCGAGGTGGCGCGGTATCAGCGTACCGGCGAGTAGCGCATAAAAAAAAGCATCGCGGCTGAAGCCGCTCTTACAGGTTGTGCAGTCTTGTAGGAGCGGCTTCAGCCGCGATGTTGTTGATTTTAAAGGCGAGGGACCGATGAACAGCCAACTCCAACTTGACGACTACCAACTGGTCATTCGCGCCTTGTCGGACCGCCTGGTAGAAGCGCAAACGCCGATCCGCGTGCTGGACGCCGTCAAGTGGGACGACAACGTGCGCAAGGCCTTCCTCAAAGGCAAAGGCAAGGAGCTGCCCCAGGTAGGTCGCGATTACTACGCCGGCCGCCCGCTGGGTTTCGACTCTGGCGCCAAGAAGCTGGAATTCCAGAATATCGAGCGCGATATCACTCGCCAGCTCGGCCAGTTCAACCCCGTCGGGCAGATCATGCGGCGCATGTGCAAGGAATACCGCATGGTTATCCGCATGCTCGAAGCGCGCGGCACGTCGGACTTTGGCCTGATCTCGCAGGAGCTGTATGGCTCGGCCTCCGATGCCTTTCATGCCGGCGACCCCACCCTGGCCGACCTTGGCCTGATGTTCTCCGATTACCTGAACAAGATCGATGACCGGGGCGACCTCAAGGACGAACCGAAAACCCTGACCGCCAAGGACGCGGTGGCCATACTGCAAGGCCGCCTCAACACCGTGTTCGGTGAAGCGCAGAGCACCATCCGCGTGTTCGAGTCGGACGGCATTCTGGCCGACGCGGCCGCCGGCGCCGACTACATCAAGATTCGTTCCGACGCCATGTTCAACGAGCGCGACGTGCGCGCCCTGGAAGTGCACGAAGGCCTGGTGCATGTGGGCACCACCCTGAACGGCCTCAATCAGCCGATCTGCACCTTTCTGGCCAAGGGCCCGCCCTCGTCGACCATTACCCAGGAAGGCCTGGCGATTCTGATGGAAGTGATCGCTTTCGCCTCCTACCCCAGCCGCCTGCGCAAACTCACCAACCGTACCCGCGCCATTCACATGGCCGAAGAGGGCGCCGACTTTCTCCAGGTGTTCGACTTCTTCCGCGAGCAAGGCTTCGATATGGAGCAAAGCTACGCCAATGCCAGCCGCAGCTTCCGTGGCTCGACGCCGGACGGCCTGCCGTTTACCAAGGACCTGTCGTACCTCAAGGGCTTTATCCTGATCTACAACTACATTCAGCTGGCCGTGCGCAAAGGCAAGCTCGAAGCCATTCCGCTGCTGTTCTGCGGCAAGGCCACCCTGGAAGACATGCGCACGTTGCGCCAATTGGTGGACGAAGGCCTGGTGGTGCCGCCCAAGTACTTGCCGCCGCAATTCCGTGACTTGAATGCCTTGTCGGCGTGGATGTGCTTTTCCAACTTCCTCAACCATTTGAGCCTGGACCGCATCGAGGCGGATTACGCGAATATTTTGTAGGCGGGTGATTGGACACGAATCACCGTTTCCTTCGATAGCCTGGGTCCCAGCCTGCGCTGGGACGACGGTGGCGGTTGGCAAAACACCCTCATCCCAGCGAAGGCTGGGATCCAGAATCTCCAGCCGTACGCCACAGGACGGAGCCCCTATGCCCAGCCCCAAACTTGGATGTGAAATGCCTGCCACCGGGTGCGCCTGATGCGCCGTGTGCTTCTGGCCGCACTGCTGATCGGCCTGACCGGCTGCAGCAACCTGTTGTTCTTCCCCCTCAAGCAAGTGCCATTCACCCCCACAGTGGCCAAGCTGCAATACCGCGATATCACCCTGACCGCCGCTGACGGCACGCGCCTGCATGCCTGGTGGCTGCCGGCCAAAGAAGGCGTGGCGCTCAAGGGCACCGTGCTGCACCTGCATGGCAACGGCGGCAATGTCGCCACCCACCTGGGCGGCAGCTACTGGTTACCGGAGCAGGGGTACCAGGTGCTGTTGCTCGACTATCGCGGCTACGGCACCTCTGAAGGCAGCCCGGATTTGCCCGGCGTCTATCAAGACATCGACGCCGCGTTCGCTTGGCTAAAAACCGCGCCCCAGACCCAGGGCCAACCGCTCTATGTGTTAGGGCAAAGCATTGGCGGCGCATTGGCCGTGCACTATTTAAGCGAGCACCCGCAGCAGGCCAGCCGCCTTGCGGCCATGGTGCTCGACGGGGTGCCGGCCAGTTACCGCGATGTGGCCCAGCTCACCCTGAGCAACTCGTGGCTGACTTGGCCGCTGCAGGTGCCGCTGTCCTGGCTGGTGCCGGACGGCGACAGTGCGATCACCAGCATTGGCAATTTGCCGCAGCTGCCGCTGTTGATCTACCACAGCATTGACGATACGGTCGTGCCCCTTTCCAACGGCGTGAGCTTGTATCAAGCTGCGCGCCCGCCGCGGGTGTTCCAGCCCACGCGTGGCGGCCATGTGCAAACCTTCGCCGACCCGGTGTGGCGGCAAGTGATGGTGCTGTTTATGAGCGACCCCCAAGGTTTTACCGGGCTGCGTCGTTTGGCTGAAGTGCCCAATAGCCCCCAATCCGATTCGAAAACAGAGACAGCGCAATGAGCGAACAACGCGACGCAAGACCCCTGATCATCACTGGCGTGCTTTCCATCATGGGCACCGTGGCCGCGCTCTGGTTCTACGGTTACCTGCATATTGCCAAGCCCGAAGATGCGTTGCTGCTGTCGGACTTCACCATGCTCAAGACCGTGCCGGGTGAAGACTACAAAGTGTCGCTGGAGCCCGCGGCGCAAGTGGCGCAGTGTGTGGATGGTATCGTGGTGTTGTTCGATACCGAGCAGAAAGGCCTGACCGGTGTGTTGGTGGACAACAAGAAACGCGCGGTACGCTGCATGGGGCAGGAGACGCCGCAGAAGATTGAGTGAAGCTTTAAGACCCTCTCCCCAGCCCTCTCCCGCGAGCGGGCAGAGGGGGCTGACCGAGTTCGATCTGGTTCCCCTCTCCCGCGTGCGGGAGAGGGGCTAGGGGCTAGGGGTAAGGGCCAGCCATTACGCAGTCTTGACTCTCAACAACCGCAACCCGTTAAACACCACCAACAAACTCGCCCCCATATCCGCGAACACCGCCATCCACAGGCTGCCCATGCCCGCCAGGGTCAGGCCGAGAAACACCACCTTGATGCCCAATGCCAGCGCGATGTTCTGCATCAGCACGTTGTGGGTGCGGCGTGACAGACGAATAAATACGGGCAGCTTGCGCAGGTCGTCATCCATCAGTGCCACGCCCGCCGTTTCAATCGCGGTGTCGGTGCCGGCCGCGCCCATGGCAAAGCCGATATCGGCCCGGGCCAGGGCCGGAGCGTCGTTAATGCCGTCGCCGACCATGCCGACCCGTTGCCCATTCACCTGCCGCTGTTGAATCTGCGCCAGTTTGTCTTCGGGCAATAAATTGCCCTGCGCCTCATCAATGCCAACCTGCTTGGCAATCGCCGCGGCGGTGTGTGGGTTGTCGCCGGTAAGCATCAGGGTTTTCACCCCCAGCTCGTGCAACTCGGCGATGGCCTCGCGGCTGGTGTCGCGCACCGCATCGGCGACGGCAAACAGTGCCAGCGGGCCGTTGCCATCGAGCAGGACGATGGCGGTTTTGCCTTGGCGCTCCAGCGTGTCGAGGTGGCCTTCCAATTCGGTCGAGCACAGTCCCAGTTCTTCCACCAGACGATGGTTGCCCAGGTGGTAGGGCGTGCCGTCGATCACGCCTTTGACGCCACGGCCGGGGAGGGCGATCAGGTCTTGCACCTCCAGCAGGGCGATCTGTTCCTCGCCAGCCGCACGGGCCAGGGCCTGCGATACCGGGTGATCGGAGCGCGTCGCCAGGCTGGCCGCCAGGGCACGTGCATTGGGCTGGTCGCCGAGCAGCACCACATCGGTCTGCTGCGGCCGGCCGTGGGTGAGGGTGCCGGTTTTATCCAGCGCCACCCAGGCCAGTTGCCGGCCCATCTCCAGAAATACGCCACCCTTCACCAGAATGCCCAGGCGTGCGGCCGCAGCCAGGCCGCTCACCAGGGTTACCGGCGTGGAAATCACCAGCGCACAGGGGCAGGCGATCACCAGCAGCACCAGGGCTTTATAGATCCAGTCCAGCCAGTGGCCGCCGACGATCAGAGGCGGTACCACGGCCGTCAGCACGGCAATGGCAAATACGCTTGGCGTATAGATACGTGAAAAACGGTCGACAAAGCGTTGGGTCGGCGCTTTCGAGCTTTGCGCTTCTTCCACGGCGTGGATGATGCGCGCCAGGGTGCTGTCGTCGGCGGCTCGCGTGGTGCTGTATTCCAGCTCGCCTTCGCCGTTGATGCTGCCGGCAAACAACACGTCGTCTGGGGCCTTTTCCACCGGCAGGCTTTCGCCGGTGATGGGCGCCTGGTTGACGCTGGAGCGGCCGTTGACCACCTGGCCATCCAGCGCAATGCGCTCGCCGGGGCGAACCCGCACGCGGCTGCCCAACGCGACGTCGGCCACCTTCATTTCCTGCCACTGGCCGTTTACCTGCACGGTGGCCTGCGCCGGCGTGAGATCGAGCAGGCCACGAATGGCACGGCGAGCGCGGTCCAGCGACTTGGCTTCGATCAGCTCGGCAATGGCAAACAGCACGCTGACCATCGCCGCTTCCGGCCACTGACCGATCAGCACGGCGCCGGTCACGGCAATGCTCATCAGCGCGTTGATGTTCAGGTTGCGGTTTTTCAGGGCAATCAGGCCCTTGCGGTACGTGGGCAAACCGGCGCCGGCGATCGCGGCCAGGGCAAACAAGGCAATCAACCAGGTCGGGCCGGCTTCAGTCCATTCCAGCACTTCGGCCACCAGCGCAGCTGCACCGGCCAGTGCCAACGGCCACCAGGGTTTGTGTTCGGCGGCAGGGGCCGGGGCGCCGTTATCCACAGGCTCGGCTTGCATGCCCAGGGTGGCGATCAGCTGTTGCAGCGGCTGTAATTCGGCAAAGCGGTGCTGCACGCGCAGCACCCGCTGGATCAGGTTGAATTCCAGCGCCTCCACTTCCTTAACCTTGCCCAGGGCATCGCGTAGCAGACGTTCTTCGGTGGGGCAGTCCATGGCATCGATGCGCAGGCTGCTCCAGCGCAGCTCACCGGTGACGCCGCTTACCGATAGGGCAGCTGCCACTTGCGGCGCGGCGTCGTGGTGGTGATCGCAGCAATGATGGTGGTCGTGACTCATGTGCATAACTCCTGGTTGACGCTGTGGCAGTGATTGCACACCCTGTAGCTACTACAGAGTCAAGCAGCGAGAGTCATGACATGAAAATTGGTGAGCTGGCGCGACTGACCGACTGCCCGGTGGAGACCATTCGCTACTACGAGCGTGAGGGGCTTCTGCCAGAGCCTGCACGCTCTGAAGGCAATTACCGGCAATACACCCAGGTGCATGTGGAGCGTCTGGCGTTTATCCGTCACTGCCGCTCGCTGGATATGACCCAGCAGGAAATTCGCGAATTGCTGGCCCTGCGCGATGCGCCCGAGGCCGATTGCACGGCGGCCAATCGCCTGATCGACGAACATATTCATCATGTGGAAGTGCGCATCACCGAGTTGCGGTCGTTGCAAGAGCAACTGCGTGAGTTGCGCGCCCATTGCCAGGTTGTGGGCAATAACGAAGCGTGCGGGATTCTGCGGGAGTTGGAACAGCCTGCACCGCCGGCGGTGGCCAGTGAGGCGTGTATCGATGCCGGGCATTTGCATGTGCCGGGGGTGCACAAGCGGCATTAGGTCGAGATCGCTGGTGCGCGGAGCACACCCTACCAAAGCGCTGTTGATCTCGTAGGGTGTGCTTCGCGCACCAGGCGATTTTACCGGCGACTTACAACACGCGAGGAGCTACAGGTGCAGGGCCATTAGCGATGGTCACCTCAACGCGACGATTCAACGTGCGCGAATCGGGCGAGGCATTGCTCGCTACCGGGTAGTCCTTACCGAAGCCATGGGTGGTAATGCGGGTTGGCGAAACCCCCATGCCTACCAGCGCGCTACGCACCGAGTCGGCACGGGCTTGCGACAGGCGCAGGTTATGGTCGGTGGTGCCGGTGTTGTCGGTAAACCCTTCCACTACCACTTGGCTGTTGGGGTTCTGCTGCAGGTAGTTACCCAGTTCCTGCACATTGCGCAGGCCGTTTGGCGTCAGCTCGGCGCGGTCGATCTGGAACAGCACATCGCCCAGGGTGACCACGGTGCCGCGCGGGGTTTGTTTGGCTTGCAGCTGTTGCAGCAGCACGCTCACCTGCTGGTTACGGGCATCCAGTTGCGCTTGCGTGCGCTGTGCCGGGGCGTTGGCCAGGCTTTGTTCAGCCTGCTTCTGAAGCATGGTCTGACGTGCCACTTCCACGCGCTGGTTGCTGATATAGGCCAATTGGTCGACCTGGGACTGCGGCTTGCCGTCGGCATAGGCGATATCGGCACGGGCGATCATATCGGCCGCTTCCTTGGTTTCCAGCGGCGCCAGGGTTTGCGCTTGCGGCTGGGCAGTCAGGGCCGAGTAGTTGCTATGGGCCTGGTCCAGGTTCGGGTTGGGTTTGGAAGCACAGGCCACCAGGGCGAGGCTGAGTACCGACAGGGCAGAAACTGAAATCAACTTGTTCATGGGGATTGTCCTTATCTGGGCTGAGCGCTGAGCGCGTTACTGCACGATGATTGGCGTGCGAGCGCCTTCTTCACGAATTTGCTGAACACCCTGTTGTGAGTCCTGCAGGGTTTTCTGGGCCTTGGTGGCCAGCGCGGTACGTTCGGCTACACGGGCATCCCACTCGGCCTGTTCGGCCATCATGCGGGCTTGTTCGTACTGGTCATCACGCAGCAGGCTTTCTGCAGCAGCCAGTTTGTCCTGCGCGGCCTTCATGGGCACCGGAGCGTACTCCGGGCCGCCTGCGGCCACGGCGCTCTTGACCACTGTGTTGGTCACGGCGAATTGCTCGGTCGGCGGGTTGCCGGCGCAGCCGGTCAGCAGCAAGGTGCCGCCGAGGGCCAGCGCTGCCAGCAATGATTTTGGGTGGGTGACAGCAGGGCTTGTCTTCATGATATTCCGCTCCATTGGGGTCTCTCCACAGATGTCTTCACTCAAGACAACTTGCCTGCCAGATGCATGCTAATTACCGATTGATAGCCGACGTTGGCTATACGTTGCCGGCTAATGGCAAATGCGCTGGCTTATGGGTGTGACCGGAGCGGTGTAAAGAATGTTCAACATAATTGACGACGGGTGGTACGGCGGGGAGGGTTGGCGAAGGGAAATGGCTCTCCGTGGGCGGCGTAGGGCGGATATCGCCAAAGGCGATATCTGCCGATTCGCTGGCCGGATGCGGTCAATGATTGGTGCTGTCCAACTGCTCGCTCAGCAAATGCAGGTGCTTTTTCGACAATTCCAGAAAGCGCGGTGTGGGCCCCACATCTTCGTACAGCGGGTCGCCCATCTCATCGGTGGCCACCACATGGTCGCCTTTTACGTAGGGCAGGCCGGCTTCCAGTTCTTCCAGGGCAGCGCCAATCAACTCGCCCAGCAGTTCTTCGGGCTGGCGCTTGGGGTACATCTCGGCAAGCGCCGCCAGGCGTGCGGCGGCTTCCAGGTCGAGGTGGATATGGTAAGGGCTGCGGGTAAGGCGGCCGGTGGCAAAGTTTTCCCAGTGGCGAACAAGTTCGCGGATCTTCATAAATTCCTCGTGAGTCTCTATGGCTTAGGGGGCGCGCGGGCGACGGTAATCGGCGCGCCTACCTGATTCAGACTAGACGGCCGCGCAATCGAGCGGGTCCATTCGTCGCAACCTTGAAATTTGATGGCGCTTTCCAACACAGCGCGCGCGAACTTTCCGATGCGGGTTAAGCTCAAGCGCAAGGTATGGATCGGCAATGGAGAAGTACTAATGGCCCAAATCGACGCGCGTTTGCGTGAGGACGTTCACCTGCTCGGCGAGTTGCTGGGGGAAACCATCGGCGCCCAGCGTGGCGAAGGCTTTGTCGACAAGATCGAGCGCATTCGCAAAGGCGCCAAAGCGGCGCGTCAGGGATCTGCCAAAGGCGCGGCACAACTGACCAGTACGCTAGACAGCCTCAAGGAAGACGAACTGTTGCCCGTGGCACGCGCCTTCAATCAGTTTCTTAATTTGGCCAATATCGCCGAGCAGTATCACCAGGTGCGCCGCCTGGGCCCCGAGGAGCCACCGCGCTTTGAAACCGAGGTGCTACCGCAACTGCTGGAACGCCTGAAGAATGAGGGTCACACGGCCGAAGTACTGGCGCGTCACTTGAGCCGCCTGGAAATCGAGCTGGTGCTGACGGCGCACCCCACCGAGGTGTCGCGCCGCACCCTGATTCAGAAATACGACGCCATCGCCGCGCAACTGGCCGCTCAGGACCACAGCGACCTGTCCCCCGCTGAGCGCAGCCAGGTCAAACAGCGCCTGCATCGGCTGATTGCCGAGGCCTGGCACACCGAAGAAATCCGCCGCACCCGGCCGACGCCCGTGGATGAAGCCAAATGGGGCTTCGCCGTGATCGAGCACTCGCTGTGGAAAGCCGTGCCCAAGTACCTGCGCGGCGCCGACGACGCGCTGTATGCCGCCACCGGCCTGCGCCTGCCACTGACGGCGGCTCCCATTCGGTTCGCCTCGTGGATGGGCGGCGACCGCGACGGCAACCCCAATGTCACTGCGCCGGTTACCCGCGAGGTGCTGCTGCTGGCGCGCTGGATGGCCGCCGACTTGTACCTGCGCGATGTGGATAATCTGGCCGGCGAGTTATCGATGCAGCAGGCCAATGCCGCAGTGCGCGAGGTGGTCGGCGACAGCCCCGAGCCATACCGCGCGTTGCTCAAGCAACTGCGCGAACGCCTCAAGGCCACCCGCGCCTGGGCCGAAGCCGCGCTGCATGGCGACCTGCAACCGTCGGCTGGTGTGCTGCACAGCAACACCGAACTGCTGGAACCGCTGGAGCGCTGCTACCACTCGCTGCATGAGTGCGGCATGGGCGTGATCGCCAACGGTCCGTTGCTCGATTGCCTGCGCAATGCCGCCACCTTTGGCCTGTTTCTGGTGCGCCTCGACGTGCGCCAGGACTCCACCCGCCATGCCTCGGCCATGAGTGAAATCACCGATTTCCTCGGCCTGGGCAAGTATCAGGACTGGGATGAGGAAACCCGCGTGGCGTTTTTGCTGCGCGAGCTGAACAACCGTCGGCCCTTGCTGCCGGCGCACTACCAGGCCTCGGCCGACACCGCCGAAGTGCTCGCCACCTGCAAGGTGGTGGCGCAGGCACCGCAGGCGTCGTTGGGCTCTTACGTCATTTCCATGGCAGGTGCGCCTTCAGACGTGCTGGCGGTGCAACTGCTGCTTAAAGAAGCCGGGTTGCAACGGCCGATCCGGGTGGTACCGCTGTTTGAAACCCTGGCGGATCTGGAAGGGGCTGGCGCGGCGATTGATCGTCTGCTGGGTTTGCCCGGCTACCGTTCGCGGTTGCATGGCCCGCAGGAAGTGATGATCGGCTATTCCGATTCGGCCAAGGACGCCGGCACCACGGCAGCGG
The DNA here is from genome assembly GCF_027922365.1 of Pseudomonas turukhanskensis. GTDB lineage: Bacteria > Pseudomonadota > Gammaproteobacteria > Pseudomonadales > Pseudomonadaceae > Aquipseudomonas > Aquipseudomonas turukhanskensis. Next base: position 37,166 of record NZ_BSFN01000005.1, on the reverse strand, counting down.
CCTGGGCGCAGTACCGAGCGCAGGAAGCCCTGGTGAATGTGTGCCGCGAGCATCAGGTAGAGCTGCTGTTGTTCCACGGCCGTGGTGGCACCGTCGGCCGTGGCGGCGGTCCGGCGCATGCGGCGATTCTGTCGCAGCCGCCGGGGTCGGTGGCCGGGCGCTTCCGCACCACCGAGCAGGGCGAGATGATCCGCTTCAAATTCGGCCTGCCGGATATTGCCGAGCAGAACCTCAACCTTTATCTGGCTGCCGTGCTTGAAGCCACGGTGCAACCGCCGCCAGTGCCGGAGCCGGCCTGGCGCGAGTTGATGGGCAAGCTCGCCGAAGACGGCGTAGCCGGTTACCGCGCGGTGGTGCGTGAGCACCCGCAGTTTGTTGAATACTTCCGCCAGGCCACGCCGGAACAGGAACTGGGGCGCTTGCCGTTGGGCAGCCGACCGGCCAAGCGGCGCGAGGGCGGGGTGGAAAGTCTGCGCGCCATTCCGTGGATTTTCGCCTGGACGCAAACCCGCTTGATGCTGCCGGCCTGGCTGGGCTGGGAAAAAGCCTTGGGCAACGCGCTGGAGCGCGGCGACGGCGAGCTGCTGGCGCAGATGCGCGAGCACTGGCCGTTCTTCCGTACCCGCATCGATATGCTGGAAATGGTGCTGGCCAAGGCCGACGCCGCCATCGCCGGTTTGTACGACGAACGCCTGGTATCGGACGAGCTGCGACCGCTGGGTGCGCATTTACGCGACCTATTGTCGCAGGCTGGTACGTCTGTGCTGGCTTTGACCGGGCAGTCACAGCTGTTGGCCCATAGTCCTCAGACGTTGTCGGCCTTCACTGTACGAAACACTTACCTCGACCCGCTGCACCTTCTGCAGGCCGAGCTGCTGGCCCGTTCTAGACACTCCGAGCGCCAGGCAGATAGCCCTCTGGAGCAAGCGTTGCTGGTCAGCGTGGCCGGTATCGCGGCGGGGCTGCGCAACACCGGTTGAGGGGCAAGCGCAGGGCCTGGGGAGCGCGTTCCAGGTGCTCCCAAGGGCCCCGTTGGCTCCTACTTTCGGTGGCTTGTGCGGTGCGGGTGCGCTGTGTATCTTGAGCAACCTTTTGGCCGCTCCATGCTGCCGGGACCTATACCGAGATTGGCCCCACGAGGCGAATCCGACGAGTTCTATTCAATCTTGAGGAGCACAGAGATGCGCGTGATTCTGTTGGGAGCGCCCGGTGCCGGCAAAGGTACCCAGGCTCGCTTCATCACCGAGAAATTCAACATTCCACAAATCTCCACCGGCGACATGCTGCGTGCGGCCGTCAAGGCAGGCACCGAGCTGGGTCTGCAGGTCAAAGGTGTGATGGATAGCGGTGGTCTGGTTTCCGATGACCTGATCATCGGCCTGATCAAAGAGCGCATCGCTCAGCCAGATTGTGCCAATGGCTTCCTGTTCGACGGTTTCCCACGCACCATTCCTCAGGCCGAAGCCCTGAAGGACGCCGGCGTGAAAATCGACAACGTGGTGGAAATTTCGGTGGACGACGAAGAAATCGTGCAGCGCATTTCCGGCCGCCGTGTACACGCCGACTCCGGCCGTGTGTACCACCTGATCTACAGCCCGCCCAAAGTGGAAGGCAAAGACGACGTTACCGGTGAAGACCTGGTTCAGCGCGTCGACGATACCGAAGCTACCGTGCGCAACCGCCTGAAGGTCTACCACGACCAGACCAAGCCCCTGGTGAACTTCTACCAGCAACTGTCGGCTGCCGAAGGCTCGCCCAAGTACAGCTTTATTGAAGGCGTGGGTTCGGTAGAAGACATTACCGCCAAGGTGCTCGCAGCCCTGAGCTGAGTGCCGACCGCTTTGCAACCAACGGCCCGCTTGCGGGCCGTTGGCGTTTATACTGCGCCCCGTTTTTCTCTGCCCTGGATCGACCAATGAGCACTCTGCTGGCCCTGGATACCGCAACCGAAGCTTGCTCCGTTGCCCTGCTGCACGACGGCAAGGTGCTGAGCCACTACGAAGTGATTCCGCGCCTGCACGCTCAGCGCCTGCTGCCGATGATCAAAGACCTGCTGGCCGAAGGCGGCATCGCGCTGTCATCGGTGGACGGCATTGCCTTCGGGCGCGGGCCGGGCGCTTTCACCGGCGTACGCATTGCCATCGGCGTGGTGCAGGGGCTGGCCTTCGCCCTGGATCGCCCGGTGCTGCCGGTGTCCAACCTTGCCGTGCTGGCGCAGCGAGCATTGCGTGAACATGGCGCGCAACAGGTCGCCAGCGCCATCGATGCGCGGATGGATGAAGTCTATTGGGGTTGCTACCGCGCCGAGCAGGGTGAAATGCGCCTGGCCGGGCTGGAAGCAGTGCTGCCGCCGGAGCAAGCCAACCTGCCACGCGATGCCAGCGGCGACTGGTTTGGCGCCGGCACCGGTTGGGGCACCTTTGCGCCGCGCATACCCGTGCACGTGGTCGGGCAAGAACCCAATATGCTGCCGCATGCACTGGACCTACTGAGCCTGGCGCAATTCGCCTGGGCCCGTGGCGAGGCGCTGCCGGCCGACCAGGCGCAGCCGGTTTATCTGCGCGACAAGGTGGCCACGCCAAAGGCTGACCGTTAACCGTTCAGCATCCCGTCAGCCAGCCGACTGACGGGTGATTGCGCTTATGTATCCAGTCTGGTTACATACCCGACACATACATTGGCCATAGTTGCGAATGGCCATTGTATGTCGGCCAATTCCGATACGTTTGAACGAGAAGTCTGAGCAGTAATGCGCATCGACGGTTTTACCTCCTCTTACACGCCAGAACGCACCCCGTTGCCGGGGAGCGCGGTCACGCCTTTCCGTGAGGTTCAGCGCGCGCAAGAGGCCCGTCAGGACGTTCCTGCCACACCGTCGACCACCCAAGGTATCGAAAGCACCCCGCAACAACGCCGCGTACAAGCCAGTAACGCCAGTAGTGATAGCCTGCCGGCGCGCTCGCAAGAGGTGTACGTGCAACGCAATGGTGTCAGCAGCCGCGCTCAACAGGCGTTGGCCAGCTATGCCAGCACCGCCAGCTACTCGAATGACACCGACGCCAACCAGGTTCTTGGTCTGGATACGTACGCGTAACCGGAGGGTGTGCTTGGCGCACCATCGCGTTTACTCGGCCATCGCTCGGTGCGCAGAGCACACCCTACGGACCGCATTGAGTTGACGAATTTCGATCGGCCCGTACTGCCTTATTTCCTCGGCTGCCCCTCCTGGAGCGAAACCGCCTGGCGCGGTGATCTCTACCCCGATAGCGCCCGCAGCGCCGATTTTCTCGGGCTCTACACCCAGGTCTTCAACACGGTGGAAGGCAATACCACCTTCTACGCCCAGCCCTCGGCGGCCACGGTGCAGCGTTGGGCCGAGCAGATGCCGGCGCATTTCCGTTTTTGCGCCAAGCTGCCGCGCGATATCAGCCACACCAGCGACCTGTTCGCCCAGCTCGACGCCGCTCAGGCCTTCGTCACCTTGCTCAAACCCTTGGGCGAGCGAGTCGCGCCGTTCTGGCTGCAATTGCCGGCCAGCTTCGGGCCGCAGCGGTTGCCGGAGTTGGCGGGTTTTCTCGCCGAGCTGAAGGTGCCGTTGGCCGTGGAAGTACGCCATCCGGCGTTTTTCGCCAAGGGTGACGAGGAGCGGGCGCTCAATCGTTTGCTGCTGGGCCACGAGGTGGAGCGCCTGTGCCTGGATTCACGGGCACTGTTCAGTTGTGTGTCCACCGACCCTGCGGTGCTGCACGCGCAAGCCAAAAAGCCACGCCTGCCTACGCGCCCGGCGGCCTTTACCCAATTCCCGCAACTGCGGTTTATAGGCCACCCGGAGCTGGCCGCCAACGACCCGTTTATGCAGCCCTGGCTGCACAAGGTTGCGGGCTGGATTGAAGAGGGCCGCACGCCGTATGTGTTTTTGCACACGCCGGACAACATCCTGGCCGCCCAACTGGCGCGGCGTTTTCATCAGCAGTTGATGGCGTTGTTGCCTGGGTTGCCGGCGTTGACTGAATTAGAGGTCGAACCGGCTGCGCAGCAACTCGGTCTGTTGTAGGTTGGCGTTCTTCACCCAGCAGGAAGCTATCCATGTCGTCGCAATTGGCTCGCGCTCACACCTTCCAGCAATTACATGCCGCCGACGGCGCATTCGTCTTCCCTAATCCGTGGGATGCCGGCTCGGCAAAAATGCTCGCCAGCTTAGGTTACAAAGCCCTGGCCACCACCAGCGCCGGCCTGGCCTTCGCCCTCGGACGGCCAGACGCTGAAGGCGCGATTTCCCTTGAAGAAAACCTGGCCAACGCCCAGGCCATCGTCGCCGCCACCGACTTGCCGGTCGCCGGCGACTTGGAGAACGGTTTTGCCGATGATCCGCAAGGGTGCGCCGCCTGCATCAAGCGCGCGGCGGCGATTGGCCTGGTGGGCGGCTCCATTGAAGATGCCAGCGGCCGTGCCGACGCGCCGATCTACGATTTCCAACTGGCGGTGGAACGGGTGCAAGCGGCGGTTGAAGTCGCCCGCAGCCTGGACTTCCTCTTCACCCTGACCGCCCGCGCCGAAAACCTGCTCAACGGTCGCGACGACCTGGCCGACACCATCCGCCGTCTGCAGGCGTTTGCCGAAGCGGGCGCCGACGTGTTGTTCGCGCCGGGGCTGCGCTCGGTCGCCGAGATTGAAGCGGTGGTGCGCGCCGTGGCGCCGAAACCTGTGAATGTGCTGATGGGCTTGTCGGGCGTCACCCTCACGGTGGCGCAGTTACAGGACCTGGGCGTCAAGCGCATCAGTGTCGGCTCTTCCCTGGCTCGTGCGGCCTACGGCGAGTTCTTGCGCGCCGCGCAGGATATTCAGCAAAACGGCCGCTTCACCTACGCCGAACGCGCGCTGCCGTTCCAGCACCTGAACGATCTGTTCAAGGGCTGACGGTGCGCGGGCTGCCTAAATTTCTGCTGGTCGTGGTGGTAATAGGCGCTGCGCCCTTTGCCGTGTGGCGCGGCTGGTGGCAAGTGCCGCCGCAGTGGAACCCCTGGGCACCGCTGGATGTGCGCCTGGAGCCGAATATGCTGACGCCGTGGAAGATGATGCGGCTGGGGCAGAACCGTGAGCTGTGTGCGCAAGCCTTGGCCACCTCTCCGGTGCGGTTTTTGCCGCTGGCCGATAACGCCGCCACCGCCAATTGCCCGCTCAACAATGTGGTGCGCGTACAGGGCTCGGTGGTCGCTTTCAGCAGCAGCTTTATCGCCACCTGCCCGCTGGCGGTGGGCTTTGCGATGTATGAGCGCCACGGGTTGCAGCCGGCGGCCGAAGCGGTGTTTGGCCAGAAGGTTACGCGTATCGACCATCTGGGCAGTTTTGCCTGCCGTAATATCGGCAGCAGTTCGCGGCGCAGTCAGCATGCCAGCGCCAATGCATTGGATATCGCTGGCTTTCGTCTGGCCGATGGCCGCCGCATTACGGTGGCCCGGGACTGGAATGGCACGGGCGACGATGCGCGGTTTTTGCGCCTGGCACGGGATGCAGCCTGCCAGTCGTTCAAGGTCACGCTCAGCCCGGAATACAACGCTGCTCACCACGACCATTTTCACCTCGACATGGGCATGTTTAGCCTCTGTCGCTAGGCTCTGGCAGAATGCCGCCCCTGATTTGTCCGAGTTGCTTTTCCCATGAGTGATCACATCCCAAGCGTTGTCGTACGTGCCGAAGCCTTGGCGCCGGTCTACACCGAGGCCGCTGCGAAGTGGGCGGCGCGTTTGGGGTTGCCGCTCGAAGGCGAGGCGGACTTTGCCTTGCAACTGGGCGATGACGGCCTGCAACTGACCGATCTGGGCCCCCAGGCGCCGGGCCCGGTGCGGGTGGATTTTGTCGAAGGGGCGGTGGCCCATCGGCGCCTGTTCGGTGGCGGCACCGGGCAGATGATTGCCAAAGCCGTCGGCGTACAACCGGGCGTGCGCCCTTACGTGCTGGATGCCACGGCAGGGCTGGGGCGCGACGCATTCGTGCTGGCCAGCCTCGGTTGCCAGACCGCCATGATCGAACGCCAGCCGCTGATTGCAGCGTTGCTCGAAGACGGGTTGAGTCGTGCCAAAGACGACGAAGACGTCGGCCCCATCGTTCGCCAGATGCGCTTACTGGTGGGCAATGCCATCGAGTTGATGCAGGCCTGGGAAGGCGAGGCGCCGCAGGTGATCTACCTGGACCCGATGTTTCCGCACCGCGACAAGAGCGCGTTGGTGAAAAAGGAAATGCGCCTGTTCCGCCCACTGGTGGGCGATGACCTCGACGCCCCGGCCTTGCTGGAGGCGGCACTGGCGTTGGCCACGCACCGGGTAGTGGTCAAGCGCCCACGCAAGGCGCCGATCATTGCCGGCGCCAAGCCCAGCTATGCGCTGGACGGCAAATCCAGCCGCTACGATATTTATCCGAAGAAAGCGTTAAAGGCCTGAATCGGCGGATACCGCCACGCGGGTTTCCGCCGCAACACCTATCTCGGCAAATACGCCCGCACAAACATCTGCACCGCATCGGCAATCTGTTCGGCGCTGGACGTGGTTTCGTCTTCGCCGTTGCAGCCGATCAGCAAACGGAAGTTGATGCCGCCTTTGAGCAGGCAAAGAAAGTGCTCCGCCGCCAGTTCCGGATTGGCAATCTCCAGCTTGCCCAACTGGTCGGCCCTGCGGAGCAGGTCGCTCATCTCCTCGTGCACCACCTGCGGGCCCGACTCGTAAAAGAGCTTGGCAAGCTTGGGGTCGGATGCGCCCAGGGCAATCATCACCCGGTGCAATTCGATCGATTCACGGCTGCTCACCAGGCAATGGAACGCCTGGGCGATGTTAAGCAGCACGGTTTCAATCGGCGCAGTTTCCAGCAGCTCGAAAATCACCAGCGGCATCTGCTCTTCACACTTGGCGCGCACGGCCATGGAGAACAGCGTCTCCTTGTCGGTGAAGTGGCTGTAGACGGTGAGCTTCGACACCCCGGCCTCGGCGGCAATGGCATCCATGCTGCAGCCGTCGTAACCCAGGCGCAGAAACAGGTTCTTCGCGGCATCGAGGATCGCTGCGCGCTTTGTAAGGTCTTTCGGGCGACCCGGTCCGCTAGGCGGTAATAGTTTGTCAGACATTTCGCGTTTTATTACTGGACTGGCGAGTTTGCTATTTTTACTATACCCGCCAGTACAATTATTCAAAGCCTTAATTCGCGAAAGGTCATACATCATGTTCCGCCATGTCCTGCCACTCGCCTTACCTGCGTCCCTTGTTTTCCTGCTCGCCGCCTGTGGCGCGCCTGAAGAGGTGAAGGTTCTCCCACGTCCAGCCCTGGTGGTGCAGCCGCAACCGGCGGGCGAATTGGCCGATACCTACCCCGGTGAAGTGCGCGCCCGTCTGGAGCAGGACCTGGCGTTCCGCATCGGCGGCAAGGTCAGCAAGCGCCTGGTGGAAGTCGGCGAGCGGGTGAAAAAGGACCAGCCGCTGGCCGAGCTCGACCCGCAGGACGTGCAGCTGCAACTCGAAGCCCAACGCGCCCAGGTGGCCGCCGCCACCGCCAACCTGCAATTGGTGCGCAGCGAACGTGATCGGTACAAAACCCTGTTCGACCGGCAGATGGCCAGCCGCTCGCAGTACGACAACGCCGAAAACCTCTACCGCGCCGGTGAAGCGCGGGTAAAACAGGCCAAGGCCGAATTTGATGTGTCCAGCAACCAGGCCGGCTATTCCGTGCTGCGCGCCACCCAGTCCGGCGTTATCTCGCGCCGTCTGGTGGAGGTGGGCAATGTGGTTTCCGCCGGGCAGACCGTGTTCAGCGTGGCCGCTGATGGCGAACGCGAAGTGGTGATCAGCCTGCCGGAGCACAGCATCGAGCGTTTCAAGATTGGCCAGGACGTGTTCGTCGAGCTGTGGTCGCGCCCGGACAAACGTTTCCCCGCGCGCATTCGCGAGTTGTCGCCCGCCGCCGACCCGCAATCGCGCACCTATGCCGCCCGCGTTTCCTTTACCGCCGACAAAGTGCCGGCCGACCTGGGCCAGAGTGCGCGCGTGTTTGTGCCCGTTGCCGGTGAAGTGCCGTTGGCCGTGCCGCTATCCGCACTGAGCGCCGAAGGCGGTAGGCCGTTCGTGTGGGTGGTCGACCCGCAAAGCTCCAAGTTAACGCGCCGCGAAGTGAAAGTCGGGCCTTACGGCGAAGACCAGGTGCCGGTGCTCGAAGGCCTCAAAGCCAGCGATTGGGTGGTTGCCGCCGGTGTTCAAGTACTGCGTGAGGGCCAGCAAGTTCGGCCCGTGGACCACGCCAATCGCTCGGTCAAACTGGCAGCGCAGGAGTAAGCACGGATGAGCTTCAACCTATCCGAATGGGCGCTGCGCAATCGGCAGATCGTGCTGTTTCTGATGTTGCTGCTGGCGATTGTCGGCGCGATTTCCTACACCAAGCTGGGGCAGAGCGAAGACCCGCCCTTTACCTTCAAGGCCATGGTGGTCCGCACTAACTGGCCGGGCGCCAGCGCCGAGGAAGTGTCGCGGCAGATCACCGAGCGCATCGAGAAAAAACTGATGGAGACCGGCGAGTTCGAGAAGATCATTTCGTTCTCGCGTCCCGGCGAATCGCAGGTGACCTTTCTTGCCCGCGACTCGATGAACTCCCGCGAAATTCCCGAGCTCTGGTACCAGATCCGCAAGAAGGTCAGCGACATTCGTTACACCCTGCCGCAGGGCATTCAGGGGCCATTCTTCAACGACGAATTCGGCACTACCTACGGCAACATCTACGCCTTGACCGGCGAGGGTTTCGACTACGCCACCCTCAAGGACTACGCCGACCGCATCCAGCTGCAACTTCAGCGGGTAAAAGATGTGGGCAAGGTCGACCTGCTGGGCTTGCAGGACGAAAAAATCTGGATTGAGCTTTCCAACGTCAAGGCCGCTACCCTCGGCCTGCCGCTGGCGGCGGTGCAAAAAGCCTTGGAAGACCAGAACACCGTGGCCGCTTCGGGGTTTTTCGAGACGCCCAGCGACCGTATCCAGTTGCGGGTGACGGGCCGCTTTGAATCGGTGGATGAGATCAAGGCGTTCCCGATTCGGGTTGGTGACCGCACCTTCCGTATTTCCGACGTCGCCGAGGTGCACCGGGGCTTCAGCGACCCACCCGCACCGCGCATGCGTTTTATGGGGCAGGACGCCATCGGCCTCACTGTGTCCATGAAACCGGGCGGCGACATTCTGGTGCTGGGTACGGCGCTGGAAAAAGAATTTGCGCGCATGCAGCAATCGCTGCCGGCCGGCATGCAGCTGAGCAAAGTAAGTGACCAGCCGGCCGCGGTTAAAACCGGTGTGGGCGAGTTTGTGCAGGTGCTGGTGGAAGCCTTGGCCATCGTGATGCTGGTGTGCTTCTTCTCGCTGGGCCTGCGCATTGGCCTGGTGGTGGCGCTGGTGATTCCGCTGGTGCTGGCGATGACGTTTACCGCCATGTACTACTTCGGCATCGGCCTGCACAAGATTTCCCTCGGCGCCCTGGTGCTGGCGCTTGGGCTTTTGGTGGACGATGCGATCATTGCCATCGAGATGATGGCGATCAAGATGGAGCAGGGTTACTCACGGTTCAAAGCCGCGAGCTTCGCCTGGACGAGCACGGCGTTCCCGATGCTCACCGGCACCTTGATCACCGCCGCCGGCTTTCTGCCGATTGCCACCGCGCAGTCGGGCACCGGCGAATACACGCGCTCCATCTTTCAGGTGGTGGCCATTGCCCTGCTGGTGTCGTGGATTGCCGCCGTTATCTTCGTGCCTTATATCGGCGAAAAACTGCTGCCGGACCTGGCCAAATTGCACGCCGCCAAACACGGCGGCAGCGACAAAGGTCACGACCCGTACGCCACACCGTTCTACCTGCGCGTTCGCGGGGCCATCGAGTGGTGCGTGGGCCATCGTAAAACCGTGATCGTGCTGACCATCGCCTTGTTCGCCGGCTCCATCTTCATGTTCAAGTTCGTGCCGCAGCAGTTCTTCCCGTCCTCCGGGCGGCTGGAGTTGATGGTCGATCTGAAGCTGAGCGAAGGCGCCTCGTTGAAGGCCACCGAAGAGCAGGTTCGTCACCTCGAAGCGCTGCTCAAGGATCACCCCGGCATCGACAACTATGTAGCCTACGTGGGCACCGGTTCGCCGCGTTTCTACCTGCCGCTGGACCAGCAATTGCCGGCCGCCAGCTTTGCCCAGTTTGTGGTGCTGAATAAGACCATCGAAGACCGCGAAGCTGTGCGCAAATGGCTGATCGAAACCCTGGCGAGCGAGTTCCCGACCCTGCGTACGCGCATCACCCGCCTGGAAAACGGCCCGCCTGTGGGTTACCCGGTGCAGTTCCGCGTGTCTGGCGAGCATATCGACGAAGTCCGCACCCTGGCCCGCGAAGTGGCCGACCGCGTGCGCGAAAACCCCCACGTCACCAACGTGCACCTGGACTGGGAAGAACCGAGCAAGGTGGTGTACCTGAGCATCGATCAGGAGCGCGCCCGCGCCCTTGGCGTGACCAGTGCCAGCCTGTCGACTTTCCTGCAAAGCGCACTGTCGGGTAACACCGTCAGCCAGTACCGGGAAGACAACGAGTTGATCGAAATTCTGCTGCGCGGCACCGTGCGCGAGCGCCAACAGCTGGCGTTGCTGCCAAGCCTGTCGGTGCCTACCGACAATGGCAAAAGCGTCGCGCTGTCGCAGATTGCTACGCTCAAGTACGGGTTCGAGGAAGGCATTATCTGGCACCGCGATCGCTTGCCCACGGTTACCGTGCGCGCCGATATCTACGGTAAGGAACAGCCGGCAAGTATCGTCAAACAGATCCTGCCGACCCTGGACGGCGTGCGTGCCAAGTTGCCCGATGGCTACCTGCTGGGCGTAGGCGGCACGGTGGAAGACTCGGCCAAGGGCCAGAACTCGGTAAACGCCGGTATTCCGCTGTTTATCGTGGTGGTGCTGGGCCTGCTGATGCTGCAGCTGAAAAGCTTCTCGCGCTCGGCCATGGTGTTTCTCACAGCACCCTTGGGTCTTATTGGCGTGACGCTGTTCCTCCTGGTGTTTAACCAGCCGTTTGGCTTTGTGGCCATGCTGGGCACCATCGCCTTGTCGGGCATGATCATGCGCAACTCGGTGATTCTGGTGGACCAGATCGAGCAAGACATCAGCGCCGGGCATGACCGCTGGCACGCGATCATCGATGCCACGGTTCGCCGCTTCCGGCCGATTGTGCTAACGGCCTTGGCGGCGGTGCTGGCGATGATTCCGCTGTCGCGCAGTACCTTCTTCGGGCCGATGGCGGTGGCGATCATGGGCGGGTTGATCGTGGCGACCGCGTTGACGCTGTTATTCCTGCCGGCGCTGTATGCGGCGTGGTTCAGAGTGAAGAAAGAGGAAAAGGTGTGAAATAAGACGGCTTCCGGGGCGTCGGCCATGCTGCGTTGAAAGCCGCCTTTAAATGCTCACGTACTTGAGTACGCTGCGCTTTAAAGCCGACTTTCGCCTTGCCTGGCTCTAGCCCCGAAACCCTCGACCGAGTTGCGGCCGCACTTCAACAGCGAGTTGCGGCCGCACTTCAACAGCGAGGTGCGGTTAAAGCGCGCCAAACACCTTCTTGGCCAGGCTGGTCGCCGCGGCGGCCGGGTCTTTACGAATGCTGGCTTCCTGTTTGGCGATCATCTCGAACAAGCCGTCGAGCGCCTTTTCGGTCACGTAGTTTTCGATATTGGCGCTCTTGGCATCCACGGCGCCAAAGCTCGCAGCCTGGCCGGCGAAGGTGTTGTATTGCTTGGCCAGGCCGACCTGGTCGGTGGCCTGTTTGACGATCGGCAGGAATTTGGCGCGGATTTGTTCGCGGCTGGTTTTGTTCAGGTATTGGGTAGCGGCGTCATTCTTGCCAGCCAGAATGCTTTTAGCGTCCGACACGGTCATTTTCTTCACGGCATCTACCAGCAGCGCCTGGGCTTGCGGCACGGCGGCCTCGGCCGCCTTGTTCATGCTGGTTTCCAACTGATCAACCTGCGCCCCCATGCCCATCATCTTCATGGCCTTGGCAGCTTTGCCGAGGTTGCCGGGCAATTCGATACGCACGTCTTTGTTGTTGCTGAAGCCGCCGGGCGTACCCAGTTGCTTCACGGCAATTTGCGCGCCTTGGGTCAGGGCATCTTTCAGGCCGCCGCTGGCGTCGGTTTGCGAGAGGTCGCTGATGGACAGGGCGAACACCTGGGCAGACAACGCCAGACCAGCGAGCAGGGTGGCGAGAGAGGCAGTGGAGCGAAGCATGGGCACATTCCTGTTGGGGACAATGGCCCGAGCTTAGCGGACTGTACCGTTCAGGCAAACCCGTTACGGCACAGCCGCTGCAACCTCGCTATTGGCCAAGCGGGCCGCGCAGGTATTCCGGCGGCAGGTAGAAGTACCAATAGAGAATGGCCGATACCAGCACGGTAACCAGGGTCAGTACCGACACGCCCCACACGCTGGAGGAAAACAGAAAGCCTTGCTCTGTTTTGGTCCGCATAAAGGTCGGCAGGCCGACGTACAGCAAAAAGGTCGAGTAGGCGCAGGCGGCAAGCAGTACCGCCACTGCTAGCCAGCGACTGGGGTAAAGCCCTGCCAGCCCGGCCACGAACAAGGGCGAAGCGGTGTAGGCCGCAAAGCCAATGCATTGATTAAGGGTTGGGCGAGCGTCGAACGTGCGGGACATCCAGCGAATAAACACACCCATAAGTGCTGTGCCGAGCAGGATGGCGCCGTAAATCATGGCGCTTAGCGCCAGCGCGCTATCGGCGGTCAGGCGTACGGTTTCGTTCTCCGCCAGGCTCCAGCCCACCTGGGTGGTGCCTATAAACAGAGCAAAAGGCGGGATAAGCCCGAGAAAAATCAGGTGGGGCCAGTAATTGCGGGGTTTTTCCTCTTCTTCCTTGCGGATATCAGTCCAGACCCGTTCCGGCTGGGTGAAGAGTTTGATCAGGTGCGTGCTCATTCTCAGATCCTCGCGCGGGTCGGTCTTGCGACCGGATTACAGGTTTAGACGCGCCCGGCGGCGAGGGTTTCAAGTGTTTTTGCAGCGTGCGGCTCAACGGTTGGCCGAGGAGGGGCTGAGCATGTCGATAAGGCGGATATCGAAGTCACGGGTCAGGTAGTCCATACGCTGCTCGGCAAAGCGCTGCATATGGGGCAATGCCGAGTGCACATCGAGGTGCGCCTTGCTGGCCCAGATCTCGTAGAAGATAAACAGCGTGGGGTCTTGCTGGTCCCGCAGCATGTGGTACTCGATGCAGCCTGGCTCGGCGCGGCTGGGCTCCACGTAGGCGCTGAACAACGCCTGAAACGCTTCGGCTTTTTCCGGCTTGGTGTGGGCGTGAAGGATAAAGCCGTAGGGTTGGTCGCTCATGAAAGGGCTCCTGATTAAGGTGGATTGCTGCATTTTAATCAGGGAGTTGAAGGGGTATTCATGCTTTTGGAGCAAATATGATTTGCGCGGCGCTGGGTGTTTCTCCTCGCGTGAGGCCGTTAATCTGCCGGCCATTCAGCGACTCACCGAGGTAAATTCCGTGAAAAAGATTCTTCTGCTCAATGGCGGCAAACAGTTCGCTCACTCCGACGGCCGCTACAATCAGACCCTGCACGACGCCGCGCTCAGCTACCTCGACCGCTCAGGTTTTGATGTGCGTGAAACCTTTATCGACGGCGGTTACGACGTTGCAGAAGAAGTGCAGAAATTCCTCTGGGCCGACGTGATCATCTGGCAAATGCCAGGCTGGTGGATGGGCGCGCCCTGGACGGTGAAAAAATACATCGATGAAGTGTTCACCGAAGGTCACGGCAGCCTGTACGCCAACGACGGCCGCACCCGCTCCGACGCTTCGCAGAAATACGGCAGCGGCGGTTTGCTGCACGGCAAGCAGTACATGATTTCCGCCACCTGGAACGCCCCGCAGCAAGCCTTCGACGACCCCACCGACTTTTTTGAAGCCAAGGGCGTGGACGCGGTGTACTTCCCGTTCCACAAGGCCAACCAGTTCCTGGGCATGACCGGCCTGCCGACCTTCCTGAGTGTGGACGTGATGAAGCGCCCGAACATCGAAGGCGATATCGCGCGGTATGAGCAGCACTTGGCGCAGGTGTTCAAGGCCTGATCGCTATCGAGGCGGCGGATATCCGCGGCGCGGATATTCGCTCTAGGTCGTGAAAAGCTGCAATAAAAAAGGGAGCACACGGTGCTCCCTTTTTTATTGCCGCGGCCTGGCGGTTACAGCCCGTCCGCTACATCTTCGCTGCGGTCCATCGCCACCTGGCGAATAGACAGGCGAATCTCCGCTGGCAGCACGCGCTTGGCGGCGCCTTCGGCCAGTTCGTTGAGCAACGGGTGGTGGCTGAGTTTGCCGGCCGTATCCTGGCGCAGTACGCCCTGGTCCAGCAGGGTCTGGATAAAGTGACGGAACAGGCTCTTGTCGAAAAACTCCGGGGCGTTGAGGCCGTGGAGAATCGACAGGCGCTGGGCCATCACCGTACACAGGTCTTCCAGCTCTTCGGCGCTGATGGCGTTCTGGCCGGCATTGAGCAGCAGTGCGGTGGCCATATAGAAGCGCTGCAACGTCTGGGCAATGGCGCGCGACAGCAGGGTCAGCAGTACAAAGTTGCGCGAGCTTGGCGCCGGGCGTACGTACACGTCGGTTTCGAACTTCAGCAGGCCCTGCTCCACAAACGCTGCCAGCCACTGGTCCACCACCGCGTCCAGCTCTTCCAGGCTCCAGCGGATAAACAGCTCCGACTGCAAGTACGGATACAGCGCACGGGTGTAGCGCAGAATCTGCTCGCGGCTCATGCGTGCGCTGCTCTGGAAGAAGCTCGCCAGCAGCGCCGGCAGGGCGAAGATATGCAGCACGTTGTTGCGGTAGTAGGTCATCAGGACGGCGTTCTGCTCATCCAGATAGAGAATCTTGCCCAGTGCATCTTTCTGCTCGGCGAGCAGCTTCATGCCTTGCACGTACTCGATCAGCGTCTGGCCATCGCCTTCGGGCAGCGTGGTATGGGGCGAGTAGGGCACTTTGCGCAGCAAGGTCAGGTACAGGTCGAGCACGCGGGTGAGGGCGCGTTCGTCCAGGGCCAGTTTGCTGGTGGACAGCAACGCCAGCGCCACCAGGTTCACCGGGTTTACCGCGGCGGCTTCGTTGAGGTGCTGGGCCACGCGCTCGGACAGACGATGGGTGGTATCGCTCAACCAGGTTGGGCGGTATTGCGGGCCCAGGTCCTGTTCGCGCCAGCCGGGCTGGTCATTATCGAGAAACTCGGCCAGCTTGATCGGCTCGCCGAAGTTCACCCACACGCTGCCAAAGCGCTGCTTGAGCGCGCCAATGACTTTGAAAATATCGAAGATCGACTCTTTCTTCTTGCTCGCCCCACGCAACTCGCCGAGGTAGGTGCGGCCCTCCAGCACGCGCTCGTAACCGATGTACACCGGCACGAACACCACCGGCAGGCGGTTGGAGCGCAGGAAGCTGCGCAGGGTAATGGCCAGCATCCCGGTTTTGGGTTGCAGCATGCGCCCGGTACGCGAACGCCCGCCTTCAACGAAGTACTCCACCGGGAAGCCTTTGCTGAACAGGGTGTGCAGGTATTCGTTGAACACGGCGGTGTACAGCGGATTGCCCTTGAACGTGCGGCGCATAAAGAAGGCGCCGCCACGGCGCAGCAGACCACCGATCACCGGCATGTTCAGGTTGATGCCGGCGGCGATATGCGGCGGTGTCAGGCCGTTACGGAACAGCAGGTAAGACAGCAGCAGGTAGTCGATATGGCTGCGGTGGCAGGGCACATAAATCACCTCATGGCCCTGGGCAACGTCTTGCACACCTTCGATATGGTTGACCTTGATGCCGTCGTAAATCTTGTTCCAGAACCAGCTGAGCACCAGTTCGAGGAAGCGGATGGCGGTATAGGTGTAGTCCGAGGCGATTTCGTTGCCGTAGCGCAGGGCCAGGGCTTCGGCTTTCTCGGGGGAGATTTTCTCGCGTTCCACTTCCTCGGCAATCGCCTGACGCACCAGCGGACCATGCACCAGGCCTTTGACCAGGTTGCGGCGGTGCGAGACGTCCGGGCCGATGACGGCGGATTTCTGGTTACGAAAGTGCACCCGCAAAATGCGCTGCACCATACGCAGGGTGCGCTCATGGCCTTTGTCCTGCGCCACCAGCTCGCGCAGGTGAATGGGGGCGGAGAATTGCACGCGGGTTTTGCGCCCCAGAATCAGAATGCTGACCAGCCGACGCAGGCGGCCAGTAACGGCCCAGCTGTCGGCAAACAGCAACTTCCACGGGCTGGTTTCGCGGTCGGGCGATTGGCCCCAGAACACACTCACCGGCACGATCTGCGCATCTTCCACGGCGTGCTGATTGAGCGCGCCTACCAGGCGCACCAGGGTGGGCGAGGTGCCGGGTTTGCTCGGCGTACCCAGCCAGCCCGGTTCCGGGTTGAGGTAGAAAAACGCGGCTGGCTCGATCAGGTCGCCGACGGCCACCGGCACCACGGGGCGCGGCAGGCCGGCCTTGGTGCATTCCCTGTCGACTACCGCCAGGTCGCTCAGCGACGGCTGCTGCAACACGTAGAGCACGGGCTTGCTGCGGTCGAGCTTGAGGGTAAAGGCGGATTGGTTGATGGTTTCCGAGCGCACCCACAGATAGAGCAAGCGGCGCAAGGTACCGAAGACAAGGCGGCGAAACGGGGAACGGGTCATACAGAGTCTGTCGAAATCGAGCCTCGGCTCGGGGACGCTAGTTTGCCGTATGAACTGCGTGCGGGCAAAAGACATATGGTCGCCAAACCACAGTCTTCGCGGGTATGACGGTAAACGGCGTGGGAAGTGCGTTGCTGCCTGCCGGGGCCTTCGCGTGATGCCTGCACCGAAATGTTACCGATACCCACAGGCGGGCAACCTCGCCTCGATCACTTTGTACGTCCGTACTTAACCGATAAAGCCAGGCGGCGCGCTCTACGACGGGCGTTGCAGTCGGGCGTGCCGAATTCGTTGGCAGGCTTTGTGCTTACGAAATTGGCCGGCGCCGACCTGCTTCGGGCGTGCTGGCACTGATCCGTCGATACCTCCTTGAGAGGACATAAAAAAATGCGAGTTGGAGAAAGTAGTAATGGCTGATCGCGAGACTGGAACCGTTAAGTGGTTCAATGATTCCAAAGGCTATGGCTTCATTCAGCGTGAAAGTGGCGCCGATGTGTTTGTTCACTATCGTGCTATCCGCGGTGAAGGCCACCGGTCCCTGAACGAAGGCGACCGCGTCGAGTTCGCCGTTATCGACGGGCAGAAAGGTCCTCAGGCCGAAGACGTCGTTAAAGGCTGATTCTTCGGTTAG
Source organism: Pseudomonas turukhanskensis (assembly GCF_027922365.1). Lineage (GTDB taxonomy): Bacteria > Pseudomonadota > Gammaproteobacteria > Pseudomonadales > Pseudomonadaceae > Aquipseudomonas > Aquipseudomonas turukhanskensis. Next base: position 19,810 of record NZ_BSFN01000005.1, on the reverse strand, counting down.
AAAACACAAGCCCCGCTCTGGCGGGGCTTTTGTTTTCTAACCGATCGGCTGCGCGTCGGCGCTACTGCGTTAAAAACGGCTTTTCAATGCTCATGGGCTCCAGCGATTGCTGATGGATCGCGTGGTGCGCATAGCACACCCTACAAGAGTGGAGCGCGTTAGGTGGTGTGCCAGGTGATTTCCTCTTCGCCATCGCTGCTGATACGAATCCAGCGGTCGGCCTGTTCTTCGGCTTCCTCTTCACTCCAGCCACCCGGCGCGCAGCGCACTTCCACGTTCAACGCGGCGAAGGCGGCGCGGGCGCACGCCAGGTCGTCGTCCCACGAGGTCATGTCGCTTTCCAGAAACAGGCTGTTCCATTTGCCCACGGCCTTGGGCAGCCAGGTCACCGGAATCGGGCCGTCGCTGCTGGCGATGCTGCATTTGAAGGTTTGCCCCTGCTGACGCCAGGCCGACACGGGGCCCAGGGCCGCGCTCAGCCATTCGGTGATGGCGTTGTGGTCGGCGTCTTTTACGTAGATTTCGATATCGGGTTGGCGCATGGGGTTCTCTCGTGATCCGTGTGTAGCCGCTCAGGCGTGGCGCTCTGATTCAAACCAATCGTAGCGCATGGAAACGGTGACCTTTAACGGCGCGGCAATCACTGCTTCACGCCGCTCGGCACTGGCGCGCCAGCCGTGGGGTGTCATGGCCAGCAGGTCGGCGCGGGCCTGCTCGCTGTCCACGTTCAAGGTAAAGCGCAGTTCTTCGCTGTGGGCGTGGCGCATGCCGTTGGGCACCAGGGCCAGGTGTTTGTCGTCGCTGTAGTCGCGCACCTGGTCGTAGAGTTTCTCGCGCAGTTCCATCAGGTGTTCGTTGGTGGGGCCAATACGCAGTAACCCGCCGCCGGGGCTCAGTACGCGTTTGGCTTCCTGCCAGTCCAGCGGGCTGAAGACACTGACCAGCGCCTGGCAGCTGGCATCGGCAAGCGGAATACGCGCCATGCTCGCCACCAGCCAGGTGAGTTGCGGGTTGCGCTTGCAGGCGCGCTTTACCGCCTCGCGGGAAATATCCAGCGCGTAGCCCTCGGCAGCGGGCAGGGCGTCGGCCACCTGGGCGGTGTAATAACCCTCGCCGCAGCCGATATCCAACCAGCGTGCGGGCGCCCGTTCGGCCAGCAGCTCGGCCAGGCGCTTGGCCACGGGGGCGTAGTGACCGCCCTCAAGAAAGCGCCGACGGGCTTCGACCATGGCCTGGTTGTCGCCAGGGTCGCGGCTGTTTTTGTGCTGCACCGGCAACAGGTTCAGGTAGCCCTGGCGCGCGCGGTCGAATCGGTGGTTGGCCGGGCACGCCACGCCGTTGTCGACCGCGTGCAGCGGGGCGCTGCAAATGGGGCAGGCGAGCATCAGGCGAGCAAGTTCACGAGGGTCTGGTAGTAGATCTCGGTCAGGGTATCGAGATCGCTGGCCAGTACCCGCTCGTTGATCTGGTGAATGGTGGCATTCACCGGGCCCAGCTCAACCACCTGAGTGCCGAGGGTGGCGATAAAGCGGCCATCGGAGGTGCCGCCGCTGGTGGACGGCGTGGTATCGCGGCCGGTTACCGACTTGATGCCAGCAGCCACGGCATCGAGCAGCGCGCCCGGCTCGGTGAGGAACGGCAGGCCGGACAGCGCCCATTCCACATGCCAGTCCAGGCCATGCTTGTCGAGGATGGTGGCAACCCGTTGCTGCAAGCCTTCCACGGTGGATTCGGTGGAAAAGCGGAAGTTGAACACCGCTTCCAGATCGCCCGGAATCACATTGGTGGCGCCAGTGCCGGCGTTGAGGTTGGAGATCTGGAAACTGGTCGGCGGGAAGAACGCATTGCCGTCGTCCCAATGCTCGGCAGCCAGTTCGCTGAGCGCGGGTGCGGCCAGGTGAATCGGGTTCTTGGCCAGGTGCGGGTAGGCCACATGGCCCTGCACACCGCGCACCGTGAGCTTGGCGCCCAGCGAGCCGCGCCGGCCATTCTTGACCACGTCACCCACCAGGGTGGTGCTTGAGGGTTCGCCGACGATGCACCAGTCCAGACGCTCCTTGCGCGCCGCCAAGCGCTCGACCACCGCCTTGGTGCCGTGGTGGGCCGGACCTTCCTCGTCGCTGGTAATCAGAAAGGCGATACGGCCTTTGTGGTTCGGGTGGTCGGCGACAAAGCGCTCCACCGCAATGATCATCGAGGCCAGGCTGCCTTTCATATCGGCGGCGCCGCGCCCGCAGAGCATGCCGTCTTCATCGACCTTGGCGTCGAACGGAGCGTGTTGCCAGGCCTGCAAGGGACCTGTGGGCACCACGTCGGTATGACCGGCAAAACACAGCACCGGGCCTTCGCCGCCGTGGGTGGCCCAGAAGTTATCCACATCCTCGATGCGCATCGGCTCGATGGCAAAGCCCAGGGCGCGCAGGCGTTCGATCATCACCGCCTGGCAATCGGCGTCCACCGGGGTCACCGAGGGGCGGCGGATCAGGTCGCAAGCCAGTTGCAACGTGGGCGAAAGGGTGGACGAAACGGCGGTCATGAAACAGCTCCAGCGGCGGCATACAGATTGAGGGTGGGCATTCTAGCAATATCCAGGCGGGGTGCCTTGGGGAACGGAGCGTGTTACGTGAGATTTAGACCGGTGTCGGGGCCAGCCCTCACCCCCAGCCCCTCTCCCGCAAACGGGAGAGGGGAGCCATACCGCGATCAGGCCCCCTCTCCCGCTTGCGGGAGAGGGTTGGGGTGAGGGGCCTTTTAAACGCAAAAACGCCCGGCGCACTCATTACGCCGGGCGTTTTTAGTCAACCAATCGCGTTACAGACGCGGGTAGTCGATATACCCCACCGGGCCGCTGCCGTAGAAGGTTTCCGGGTGCGGTTCGTTCAGCGGTGCGTCTTGTTGCAGACGCGCTGGCAGATCCGGGTTGGCAATAAACGGAATACCGAAGGCGATGGCATCGGCGCCGCCGCTGGCGAGCAGGGCGTTGGCGCTGTCTTTGGTGAAGCGTTCGTTGGCGATAAACGCGCCGCCGAAAGCTGCTTTCAGTTCAGCGCTGATGCTGTCGTCAGCCAGTTTTTCGCGGGTGAAGATAAAGGCGATGCCGCGTTTGCCCAGTTCACGCGCTACGTAGCTGAAGGTGGCCAGGCGGTCGGAGTCGCCCATGTCATGGCTGTCGGCACGCGGTGCCAAATGCACACCCACGCGACCCGGTTCCCATACCGACAACACGGCGTCGGTGACTTCCAGCATCAAGCGAGCGCGGTTTTCGATGGAGCCGCCGTACTGGTCGGTACGCTTGTTGGTGCTGTCTTGCAGAAACTGGTCGAGCAGGTAGCCGTTGGCGCCGTGTACTTCCACGCCGTCAAAACCGGCGGCCTTGGCGTTTTCCGCGCCGTGGCGATAGGCCTCGACGATATCGGCGATTTCTTCGGTTTCCAGGGCGCGCGGGGTAACGAAGTCTTTCAGCGGACGCACCAGGCTAACGTGGCCTTTAGGCGCGATGGCGCTTGGCGCTACCGGCAGTTCGCCGTCCAGGTAGCTGGGGTCGGAGACGCGGCCCACGTGCCACAGTTGCAGGAAAATCTTGCCGCCGTTGGCGTGTACCGCCTTGGTGATGTTGCTCCAGCCACGCACTTGCGCGTCGGACCAGATGCCCGGGGTGTTGGGGTAACCCACACCCATCGGTGTTACCGAGGTGGCTTCGCTGAGGATCAGGCCGGCGGATGCACGCTGGGCGTAGTACTCGGCCATCATGGCGTTGGGTACGCGGCCTTCGTCGGCGCGGCAGCGGGTGAGCGGGGCCATCACGATGCGGTTGTTCAGTTGCAGGTCGCCGATGGTAATAGGGTCGAAAAGAGTCGCCATGGGTACAAATCTCCGGGAACGTTAGTTAGTCAGTCACTGCCAGGTACGGCTTGGTTCGAACAACCGGGCTTAATCGAGCACCGGCTGCAGTTGGTTACGGGCATTGCTGGTCAGTTGCGTGGCGATCAGGGCGATGACCGCCAACACGGCGGCGGCCAGCGGCACGTCGGTCAGGCCCAGGCCACGGCTGATCACCACACCACCAACCCAGGCGCCCAGGGCGTTGCCGAGGTTGAAGGCGCCGATGTTCAGGGTGGAAATCAGGTTCGGTGCATCTTTGCCGAACGCCATCACGTTGATCTGCAGGGCGGGTACGGCAGCGAAGGCGGCCATGGCCCAGAGAAACAGGGTGATTTCTGCGGGAATCAGCGATTCGCTGGTAAAACTGAACAGGCTGGCCAATATCGCCAAGGCGATAAACACCCCGGTCAGTGTGGTGCCCAGACGCCAGTCAGCGAGTTTGCCGCCGAGGATATTGCCGATGGTCAGGCCCAGGCCGATCAATAGCAGGGTCCAGGTCACGCCAGTGGGCGACACGCCAGTCACCTCGCCGAGCATCGGTGCGATATAGGTGAACAGGGCGAACACCGAGGCGGAGAAAAACACGGTGGTGCTCAACGCCAACCACACACCGGCACCACGCATGGCACGCAGTTCAGTGCGCAGGTCGGCTTTTTCCTGATCGTGCTGGTGCGGCAGGGCACGCCACAGACCAATCAGCGCGACGATGCCGATCAGGGTCACGGCCCAGAAGGTCGAACGCCAGCCGGCGGCTTGACCGAGTGCGGTGCCCAACGGCACACCGAGCACGTTGGCCAGGGTCAGACCGGTAAACATCAGGGCCACTGCCGAGGCGCGGCGGTTGGCCGGCACAAGGCTGGCGGCAACCACCGAGCCGATACCGAAGAAGGCACCGTGGCACAGGGCTGTAATCACCCGCGCCAGCATTAGCATGTTGTAGTCGGTGGCCAGGGCACAGAAGAGGTTGCCGGCGATAAAGATGCTCATCAGGGCGAGCAATGCGGCCTTGCGCGGCCAGCTGGCGGTGACCATGGCCATAAAGGGCGCGCCGATGGCCACGCCCAGGGCGTAACCGGTCACCAGCCAGCCGGCGCCGGGGATGGACACGCCGAGGTCGGCAGCCACATCGGGCAGCAAGCCCATGATGACGAATTCCGTGGTGCCGATGGCAAAGGCCGATAGCGCCAGAACGATAAGTGCGAGGGGCATGGTGTGCTCCGGAAGGTGGGCGAGGCGGCTGGCTTACAGCGCGTCGTACAAATGGGTGATAAAGGCCTGGATGACGTCTTCGTTGCGTTTGAAGAAGTTCCATTGCCCAACCTTGCGGCTGGTCACCAGACCTGCGCGTTGCAAGCTGGCCAGGTGGCCGGAAACGGTGGACTGCGACAGGCCGGTTTTGTGGTCGAACTTGCCGGCACACACACCAATCTCGAACGGGTGGTCCTGTTCCAGGAAATGGGTGTGCGGGTCTTTCAACCACACCAGCATGTCGCGGCGCACCGGGTGGGCGAGGGCTTTGAAGATTTCGTCGAGGTCGATGGGCATGATGAAAACCACCTGTTTCGCTATGGATGCCGGGGTGTTTATCGGCTTGCGGCGAACTTTATATCGGTGACTTCCGATATACAGATTGATCGTGGCGATAGTGCACATCAGCAGCAGTGATCCAGAGGCTGGGATTTATCCTTGGCAAGGCCCTACACTCGCCCCATGAACTACCTCGCACATCTTCATCTGGGCGGCGATCAGCCGGCCCAACTGCTGGGCAGCCTGTACGGCGATTTCGTCAAAGGGCCGCTGGCCGGGCGTTTTCCTGCGCCGGTGGAGCACGCGATTGCCGTGCACCGGCGTATCGATGCCTACACCGACAGTCACCCGCTGGTGCTGCAGGCCAAGGCGCGTTTTCCCCAAGCACGGCGGCGGACGGCCGGCATTCTGCTGGACCTGTTTTTCGACCATTGCCTGGCCCGCCATTGGCGGCGCTATGCCGATGAGCCGCTGGCGCAGTTCACCGCGCGGGTGTACCGGGTGCTGGATAACGAGCCGGCGTTGCCCGAGCGTCTGGCCTATATCGCCCCGCGCATGGCGGCGCAGGATTGGCTGGGCAGCTACGAGGAATTTGCCGTGTTGCAGCAGGTACTGCTGGGCATGAGCAGGCGCCTGTCACGGCCGCAGATGCTGGAAGGGGCGATGGAGGAATTGCGTGAGTTGTACGAGCCGCTCACCGACGATTTTCACGCGTTTTATCCAGAGTTGCAGAGGTTTGCGCGGTTGCAGATCGGGTAGGTTTCGACTGGCGTGCACGGCTTACCATTCTGGATCCCAGCCTGCGCTGGGATGACGGAGTAGGTTCAACATCACCGTCGTACACCCCGCTACGCAGCTGACGAGCTCTCACCGGCGTGCACGGCTCACTATTCTGGATCCCAGCCTGCGCTGGGTGGTTCAACCATCACCGTCGTCCCAGCGCAGGCTGGGACCCAGAATTCACCGTCGTACACCCCGCTACGGAGCTGACATGCCCTTGCAGGGTGTGCTCCGCGCACCATGGCGCTGGCTGGGCGACCGCAACGGTGCGCATAGCACACCCTACGGGGGCGGGTTATGCCGCGAGGTCGGTGCCTTGCTCTTCCACTTCCACTGCCTCTGTCTCGCCAAACAACGCAAACCCGATCGCCCGGTGCGCTTGTTTGGCCAACACATTGCGCGAGGCACCCACGGTTTCAATCGGCTCCAGCAAATGAATGCGCACACTGGCCACATCGCTGGAGAGCAATCGCAGCAGGTGTGAAATCAGATCATCGTCGCCAACAAACGGCGCGATCTCGGTATCGATCTGGTTGTTGCGCACATACCGAATGGCCACCGGTTGCAACGCGGTGCCGGCCTCGATGGCGCTGCTCAGCAGGCGACCATGGAAGGTGCGCAGCTGGCGGCCGTCGGTGGTGGTGCCTTCGGGAAAAATCAGCAGCGAGCGCTGTTGCTGCAAATGCGCAAGCAATTGCTGGCCGAGCAGGGCGCTGTCGCCTGAGCCGCGGCGGATAAACAGGGTGCCGGCTTTCTTCGCCAGCCAACCGGCCACCGGCCAGGTGCGAACTTCGGCCTTGGACAGAAACGACAGCGGCGCCAGCATGCCCAGCAGCGGGATATCGGTCCACGACACGTGGTTGCTGATCCACAGCATTGGCTGTTTGGGCAGGCTGCCGCGCACTTCGATGGTGAACGGCAAGGCCGCACTCAGGCGCGCCAGGTACCAGCGGGTAAGACGTTGGCGAATGAGGCTTTCGTTGCGCAGGTGCAGGCGCTCCACCAGGGTCATGGTGCCGGCGACCAACAGGCCGAGGCCGACGGTGGCCAACAGCCTGGCGATGCGCCCGTACAGGCGCACCTTGCTCATCACACGGCCGCCTTAAAGTGGCGGGCGTAGCGAGGGCACAGCTCGTCGCGCTTGAGCAGAATAAATACGTCGGCTACTTGAAAATCCTGGTCCCAGCACGGCTCGCCGCACACCTTGGCGCCCAGACGCATGTAGGCCTTGAGCAGCGGCGGCATTTCGGCGATCACGTTGCCCGGCAGATCCAGGCTCGGCAGCGGGGTTTTCGGTTCCGCGCGCAGGTGTTCGGTGCACAGGTAGCGTTCGCGCAGGCGTTGCATGATGGCCTGGGCCTGAATGCCGCCGTCTTGCATGGGAATGCTGGCGCAGCCCATCAGGTAGCTGTAGCCGCCTTCATTGAGCACTTCGGCCAGTTCGCTCCAGAGCACGGCAATGGTGCCGCCGTTGCGGTAGGCCGGGTCGACGCAGGTGCGGCCGATTTCCAGCACCGGGCCTTGCAGATGGGCCAGGCCGTGCAGGCTGAATTCTTCTTCACTGTAGAAACGCCCCAGGCTGCGCGCGGCGTTGTGGTCCAGCAGGCGGGTGGTGGCCACCAGCGCGCCGGTGTTGAGGTCACGCACGCCAATATGGGCGCAGTGGCTGTCGTAGTCGTCCATATCCAGGCCCAACTCTGCGCCTTTGAGCTTGGCGTCGAACTCTTTGCTGAATACGCTAAAACGCAAGGCCTGGGCTTCGCGCAGGGCGCGGGGGCCGACCAGGCGCTCGGCCTGCAGACGGCGTTCGGCGGTGGTGTCGCGAGTGCGGGCGAGTGTAGACATCGAGTAGCCTCCATAAGCCGGCTTGATTGAGTTGCAGCCGGTCGACCTTGTTGGGCAAGCTCAGGCTAGGAATACCCGGTGTCATCACCATGAACCTTTGGTGATGCTTGCATGACAGTGAACGAGGACACGCTTATGTACTGGCAACGACTGCTCGCCTGCGCCGAGCGCCTGCCTGCAACGACGGGGTTGGAAGATTGGTATGCGGCACTGCTGGCCACACTGGGCGAGGGCGTGACGCCGTTTGAACTGGCGTTGCTCGGTGGCCGCCTGGCGCAAACGCCGGGCCTGGCGTTTCTGGCCGGCTACCAGGGGGCATTGCGCGCGCTCTGGCCGTCGGCGCCCTGGACGTTGGGCGCCCTGTGCGTCACCGAAAACCGCAGCGTGCGCCCGGCCGATATGCAGGTGCGCCTGGAGGGCCTGAGCCTGTCGGGGCGCAAGGATTTTGTCACCGCCGCCGATGCGTCCGACTGGCTGTTGGTCGCTGCCCGCAGCGAGTTACCCGGCGCCTCGCCGCAAGTGGCCTTGTGCGTGACCTACAACGGTGCCCCAGGCGTGCGGGTGGACGTGCTGCCGCCGCTGTCGTTGATGCCGGATGTCAGCCACGGCCGCCTGTATCTGGAGGCGGCGCAGTGCGAGCGTCTGCCGGGAGATGGCTGGGACGCTTACGCCAAACCCTTCCGCACCCTGGAAGACCTGCACGTACTCACCGCGTTGCTGGCCTGGCTGTACGGAGTGGCCGGCGACAATGCCTGGCCGCAACCGTTGAAGTTGCGCGTGCTGGCGTTGCTGGGCAGCTGTGCCGAAGTGGCTCGCCAGGGCGCGAACGAGCCGGCTACCCACTTGCTGTTGGCCGGCGTATTCGAGCAATTCAATCACCTGCGCGGTGAAATCGATTCGGCCATGGCCGCCGGCGAGCCGCACTGGCAAGACCTGTGGAAACGCGACAACAGCCTGCTGGAAATCGCCCGCGCAGCGCGCGATAAGCGCCTGCAAAATGCCTTGGCCACTTTGTAAGGAAAGCGGCAGCTGACTATTCGCGCCGAAGCGTCGTCTTGTGCGGCGCGTTCGGCGCTGTTGCCGTTCATCGGCCCCATGCTAGGGTTGGCGCCTTCTCCAACAAGAGGCTGCCCAATGCCCGCTCCTGCCTTTCGCCGCCTGAGTCTTGCGCTCGGTTTGCTCTGTTCCTTGCCCCCGGCTTTCGCCGAAACCTGGCCCGCTGCCGATTGGGCCGTGGCCCCGGTACCCGCCAGCCCGGCCGTTGCCGCGCTGGAGGCCTATGCATTTCCACAGCGCGATGACGACAGCCGCAAAGGCGTACGCACCGATGCACTGCTGGTGATTCGCGATGGACAGATTATTTATGAACGCTATGCCGGCCCCACCAAGGCCAGCACGCCGCACCTGGCCTGGTCGGTCAGCAAAAGCCTGATGGCCACCACCCTGGGTGTGGCCTACGGCAAAGGCCTGTTCAGGCTCGACGATCCGGTGGCCAAGTTCTACCCGCCGATGAGCCAACACGCGGACATCAAGATTGGGCACCTGTTGAACTGGGCCTCTGGCCTGGACTGGCAGGAGGGCTATGAATACGCACCGGTGAAATCCAGCGTGGTGGCGATGCTCTACACCCGTGGCCGCACGGACATGGCAGCGTTTACGGCCAGCTTTGGTCAGGCCGCTACGCCGGGCACGCGCTTTCTCTATTCCAGTGGCGACGCCAATCTGCTGTCGGCAGCGTTGCGCGGCATGGTCGGTACCGAGGCTTACAAAAATTACCCGTGGACGGCCTTGTTCGAGCCGCTGGGCATCACCAGCGCCGTCTGGGAAACCGATGCCGCCGGCACCTTCGTTGGCTCGTCCTATGCCTACCTGACCGCGCGCGATCTGGCGCGGGTCGGCTTGCTGATGGAACGTGATGGCCGTTGGGGCGAACAGCAACTCGTGCCCAAAGCCTGGGTCGATTTCAACCGCACGCCGTTCGCCAACTATCAGCCGTCGAAAGAAACCGAAGGCGATGCCATTCCCGGCGGCCAATGGTGGCTGAACGCGCCGATAGCAGGCGCCGCCAAACCCTGGCCGGATGCACCCGATGAGACGTTTGCCGCCCTCGGCCACTGGGGCCAGGCGCTGTATGTGCTGCCCAAGGAAAACCTGGTGATCGTGCGGTACGCCGATGACCGCGACCACAGCTACTCGCACGATGAATTGTTGAAGCTCGCCCAGGCGGCATTCGTCCCTGCCGTTCAAAATCGGGAGGCCAAGTGATGAGCGCCTTTATCAAACGTCGTCCCTTTAGCACTGTGCTGCTCATTATCGTGGTCGCGCTGGCCGCGTTGGCCTGGGTAAACCGCGTTCACCTGGCGGCCTTCCCCGGCATCATCGGCGCGCTGTCGGCCAAGGAATATTGCTCGTGCCGCTATGTGATGGATAACGAGGCCGGCTACTGCAAGAGCTACGTCAAACAGATTATCCCCATCAGCGGCTTTTTTGATGACGAGGCCAACAAGCGCGTAACCGCACGCGGCCTGGGCAGCACGCAGACGGCACAGTGGAAGAGCCAGCGCGAAGGTTGCCAACTGCTGCCACAGGCGGCAGAGCTGCCGGCGGGCTCGAACTAATCCGGGGTTTGCATGCCTGACTCAGGCGGTTAAGGTGCCGCCTGAGTCAGTTACCCGGAGTCGCAATGTTCAAGTGGTTAGTCTTCTCCCTGGCTGCGTTTACGCTGCCAGCGGCACACGCAAGCTGGTACCTCGACAACGAGTCCTCGCGCCTTTCGTTTATCTCCACCAAGGGCGGCAAGCTGTCGGAGGTGCATCGTTTTCTCACCCTGCATGGCCAGATCGAAGACAGCGGCGCGGCCACCTTGCGGGTCGAGCTGGATTCGGCCAGCACCGGAATCCCCCTGCGTGACGAGCGTTTGCGCACGCTGTTGTTCGACACCGAGCACTTTCCCGAAGCGTTGATTACCGCGCAAATCGACCTGGCGCCCATCACCACCCTGGCACCCGGTGCACAGTTGGAATTGCGCCTGCCTTTGACGGTCGAACTGCATGGCCAGCGGCAAACCGATACGGCCGAGTTGCTGGTTACCCGCCTGGATGAACAACGTTTTCAAGTGGTGACGCTCGCGCCGCTGGTGCTGCAGGTTGAAGACTTCGACCTCAGCGACGGCCTTGAGGCGCTGCGCAAGCTGGCGGGCGTTTCTACGATCAGTTGGTCGGTGCCGGTGGGCGCCGTACTTATTTTTACCGTGCGCTAATGAAAGGTAAGCAGGGAGTCGACCGTGGTTGAACCGCAAAGGAAGCAGGCCTGATGCCGGGACGAATCTACCCGTGGCGCACCGATAACGGCTTTGAGCTGTTGGTGGACGGGCCGCAGTTTTTCCCGCGAATGTTTGAATGCATCACCCGCGCCCAGCGCCAGGTGGAGCTGGAGTTGTACCTGGTGGAGTCCGGCGCGTGCGTGGACTTGCTGGTGCAGGTGCTGTGCGCAGCGGCCGAGCGGGGCGTGCAGGTGCGCTGCCTGTTTGACGGCTTCGGCAGTTCGGCGTTTTCGGTTGTCGACCGTGAGCGCCTGGTGCAGGCCGGCATCGACCTGCGCTTCTACAACCCGATCAAGATCTGGCGCTGGCAGCGCAACCTGTACCGCGACCACCGCAAGTTGCTGTTGGTCGATGGCGCCGTGGCCTTTGTCGGCGGCACCGGCGTTACCGATGCGTTCTGGACACCTGGCGAAGACCATAGCGCCTGGCACGAAGTGATGGTGGAAATCACCGGGCCGCTGGTGCAGGACTGGCAGCACCTTTTCGAACAGCAATGGCTGGCTAACCCACAGAATCGAGCATGGCTGCCGTTCAAGCCGGGCCCGCGGCCACGCATTCCCATGCTTCCAGTGGGTGGCGCGGGGCTGGGGCGGGTGGCCTATGCCAACGCCATGCAGCACCGCGATATCGTGCAGTCACTGGTGCGCGCCTTGAACAGCGCGCAGCGGCGCATCTGGCTGGCGACGCCGTATTTTCTGCCGAGCTGGAAAGTGCGCCGTTCCTTGCGCAAGGCGGCGCAACGCGGCGTGGATGTGCAACTGCTACTGACGGGGCGGCAAACCGACAACCCGCCTGTGCGCTTTGCCGGCCAGCGCTACTACCCGCGCCTGCTGCGGGCCGGCGTGAAAATCTTCGAATACCAGCCGTGTTTTCTGCACCTGAAAATGGTGCTGGTGGATGACTGGACCAGCATCGGCTCATGCAACTTCGACCACTGGAATCTGCGCTTCAACCTCGAGGCCAATCTGGAAGCGGTAGAGCCGCCGCTGACCGCTGCGGTGGTGCAGAGCTTTAGCAACGACTTCGGTCAGAGCAAGGAAATCACCCTGGAACTGTGGAAGTCGCGACCGTTGTGGAAGCGCGTGCAGCAGCGGTTGTGGGGCTGGATGGATCGGTTGGTGGTGAATCTGCTGGATCGGCGCAAATGACTGAGGGTTAATCGAGGCCGAAGCCTCTCCTACAGGTGCTCGTGGTTGGGTGTAGGAGAGGCTTCAGCCTCCATACCTACAAACGGTGATCCCAGCCTTTTGTCGGGTGTTCTTCAGCGCCGCCCTCGCTATCCTCAGCGCCATAACCAGAAGAGGAATGCGCGCTTGAGCCGACATCACCCACTCGTTGTTTTTCTGCTGCTGTGCCTGGCCGGCTGCTCTTCTCCCGGTGCCTTTCTCGACACCAACGACGGCCCGCTCTTCACCCCCCATGCGCTGAGCGATGAAGACCATGCGCTGGTCTATCTCTATCGCCCACAGAGCGACTGGGCCGATCAGGAGATCGAAGCCCCGGGGTTGTTCCTCAATAAAAAACTCATCGGCAGCCTGCCCAGCAACAGCTACCTGGTGCTCGAACTGGATATGGCCAGCTATCCGCTGGAAATGCGTCGTCCGCTGTTCGGTTCGTTCTGGACTGCCTTGGCCGATGGCACCTTCGACTTCACCCGCATCGCCGGTTTCAATCTGGATGTAGGCGCCGGTGGCACTTATTACCTGCGCTACGACGAACTCAATCCGCCGCCGGTGGCGGAGGGCACCACCACCCTGGGCGACGGCCCGCTGCAGTTGGTGTCGGCGAGCCTCGCCGAAAAAGAGATCGGCGCCACCCACGAATTTCAGGCCGCGCAGCGCTTCACGGCAGAAGGGGAGCGGAAAAGCGAACCAGGTTTTTGGGGTGCGTTGGGGCTTTGAGGGCGAATTGAGCAGGTAGTACTAGCCTATTACCTGCCCCGTAAGCGGCGCGGCAATACTGGCCACGCACTTACTTATTCACCTGCCTGGAGTCACCCCGATGGCCGCTAAAAAGATTCTGATGCTGGTTGGCGATTACGTTGAAGACTACGAAGTGATGGTGCCGTTTCAGGCGCTGCAGATGGTCGGCCATACCGTTCACGCCGTCTGCCCGGACAAGAGCGCCGGGCAAAGCGTGCGCACCGCCATCCATGATTTCGAGGGTGACCAGACCTACAGCGAAAAGCCTGGCCATAACTTTGCCCTGAATTTCGATTTCGCCAAGGTCAAGGCCAAGGATTACGACGGCCTTGTGGTGCCCGGCGGCCGTTCGCCCGAGTACCTGCGGTTGAACAAGAAGGTGCTGGACCTGGTGAAAGCCTTCGATAAAGCCGGCAAGCCGATTGCCGCCGTCTGCCACGGTGCGCAACTGCTGGCCGCTGCCGGCATTCTCAAAGGCCGCGAGTGCAGCGCTTACCCGGCGTGCGCCCCGGAAGTGAAGCTGGCGGGCGGTACCTATGTGGAAATCGCCGTGGACCACGCCCACATTGAAGGCAACCTGGTCAGCGCCCCGGCCTGGCCGGCGCACCCGAACTGGCTGGCGGGTTTTCTGTTGCTGCTCGGCACCCAGATCACGCTGTAAGCTGCACCGCCACGTTTTGAAAGGAGCAGGGTTTATGTGTGAGCTGTACGTAAAGGCCGATCCGATTCTGTATGAGTCACGCTCGCGGTCGCTGCGCATTTGCGGCGTAGTGACGACCCTGCGCCTGGAAAACCAGTTCTGGGACATCCTCAGCGAGATTGCCGCAGTCGATGGCATGACCACCAACCAACTGATCAGCAAGTTGTACGAAGAAGTGATGGACTACCGCGGCGAGGTGGTGAACTTCGCCTCGTTTCTGCGGGTGAGCTGCTGCCGATATCTGGCGCAGCCGCAGGACAAGCGGGCACCGTTGAGCTTGGTGGCTAATCGGTCGTAGTGGGGGAGCGTCGGTTTGCAGAAATCGCGGCTGAAGCCGCGATGTTTGTCAGGTCTGAGACGCCGGTCAGGAATGTACTACCCAGTTAGTCTGTAAGCATTTCGCTCAATTTGTGTAGGACAAAACTTACGAAGAGGCATCCTGGCTTACTTTTGTAGGACAATCACCAGTACAGCGTAACGATGGTAGGGCCGGTTTCGGAACCTTTCACGTCGCTGACGGCATTGCTTTTCAGCGGGGATTCGGTGCGCGCGCCATTGCTCTCACGGTCAACACGGAAGCTGTTGATGCCGTCGCAATTGTGATTCTCAACGCGAACTGTCTGGCCGTTGCTGCCGCTGCTGAGTTCGCATGCGGAGGTAATGGTGATACCGATGGCCAAGTTGCCAGAGGCTTGCCCTGCCTGGGCTTGAGCGCCCATAAGGGTAAAAGCTACGGCTGCTACGAGGGACGCAAAACGACTACTGCTGGTCATACCAAATCGCTCTTTGATGGTTCGGGTTGACTGCACTCAGGCAGCAAAGCGTTTACAACCATCCGTAGCGATCCGGGTTCCTGCCCCGGGGGTTTGTACGCATATTCCGTCATTTCCGTGGCGCCAATCTTACCCATGGGGATGTCAGCCTGCCACTACCGTTTGTAAGCCATTCGCTATGGTGTCGTGTATGACATTGTCCTTGTCGTTTTTATCGTTTTTTCTGACGTCAAAAAAATACCCGGCACGTGACCGGGTATTTTTACCGCGCTTTAGTGGCGTTTAAATTTCAACCGCCAGGCTGTCGCTGATTTTCTTCTGCCAGATGGCAGGCCCAGTGATGTGCACCGATTCGCCCTTGGTGTCGACCGCCACGGTAACCGGCATGTCTTTCACTTCGAACTCATAGATGGCTTCCATCCCCAGCTCAGCAAAGGCCAGCACCTTGGACTTCTTGATGGCCTGCGCCACCAGGTAGGCAGCACCGCCAACGGCCATCAGGTACACAGCCTTGTTGTCCTTGATCGCTTCGATGGCAATCGGGCCACGTTCGGATTTGCCGATCATGCCCAGCAGGCCGGTTTGCTCGAGGATCTGACGGGTGAACTTGTCCATCCGCGTAGCGGTGGTCGGGCCGGCCGGGCCCACGACTTCGTCGCCTACCGGGTCAACCGGGCCAACGTAGTAGATGAAGCGACCCTTGAGGTCCACCGGCAGGCTTTCGCCTTTGTTGAGCATTTCCACCATGCGCTTGTGCGCAGCATCGCGGCCGGTCAGCATTTTGCCGTTGAGCAGCACGGTCTCGCCTGGCTGCCAGCTTTGCACCTCTTCCGGGGTCAGGGTGTCGAGGTTGACGCGACGGGCCGACGGGCCGGCTTCCCAGACGATTTCCGGGTAGGCGTCCAAAGGTGGCGCTTCCAGCGAGGCCGGGCCGCTACCGTCCAGCACAAAGTGGGCGTGACGGGTGGCGGCGCAGTTGGGGATCATGCACACCGGCAGGGAGGCCGCATGGGTCGGGTAGTCCATGATTTTCACGTCAAGCACGGTGGTCAGGCCGCCCAGGCCCTGGGCGCCGATGCCCAGCTGGTTGACCTTCTCGAACAGCTCCAGGCGCATCTCTTCGAGCTTGTTCTGCGGGCCGCGGGCTTTGAGCTCGTGGATGTCGATGGACTCCATCAACACTTCCTTGGCCATTACCGCAGCTTTTTCGGCCGTGCCGCCGATGCCGATGCCGAGCATGCCCGGTGGGCACCAGCCAGCACCCATGGTCGGTACGGTTTTCAGCACCCAGTCGACGATCGAGTCGGACGGGTTGAGCATGGCCATCTTCGATTTGTTTTCGGAGCCGCCGCCTTTGGCCGCCACGTCCACTTCCACGGTGTTGCCGGGAACGATGGAGTAGTGGATGACCGCCGGGGTGTTGTCCTTGGTGTTCTTGCGCGCGCCTGCCGGGTCGGCAAGGATGGATGCACGCAGCACGTTTTCCGGCAGGTTGTAGGCGCGACGCACGCCTTCGTTGATCATGTCGTCCAGGCCCATGGTGGCGCCGTCCCAGCGCACGTCCATGCCCACGCGTACAAATACGGTGACGATGCCAGTGTCTTGGCAGATCGGCCGGTGGCCGGTGGCACACATGCGCGAGTTGATCAGAATCTGGGCCATGGAATCACGGGCCGCTGGCGATTCTTCGCGCAGATAGGCCTCGTGCATCGCCTGGATAAAGTCCACGGGGTGGTAATAAGAAATGAACTGTAAAGCGTCGGCGACGCTCTGAATCAGGTCGTCTTGCTTGATCACGGTCATGCAGCGCGCTCCTCTATAAACACGGGAACATCTAAGCGCGCGGGGCAATGGCCCAGCAGGCTTGGGAAGGCAAAAAAGGCGCGGCAGTATAACGCGCAGGGCCTGGTTGGCGCACCCGCTGACAATAGACCTTGGTCGATTAACGCACGAACGGGCGTACTAGGTTTTTTGCTAGCACCTAGGTACAGTGACGGCACGATGCCAGTACGGGACGGAGCCCATGAGCAGCGCTAAAAAGAAGGGTACCCAGAAAGCCCTGCAAAGCCTGCTGCTGAAGCGATTCGGCATGGCTGCGGCTACTTACGGCCTGACGTTGCTGCTGTTCGTGGTGTTGGTCGTCAGCGACCAGTACCAGGGCGAACTCTCCACGGCGCTGCTCTGCGCCGGCCTGGTGATCTTCAGTCAGTTGGTGTTCTTCGGCATCTTTATCAGCGGCACCAACCTGCGTTTTAACGACCCCAGTCTCACCGAGCCGCAGGTCATCGTCGCCCTCGGCATGCACACCTACCTGATGTATCACCTGCACAGTGCTCGCGGCACCATGCTGGTCTTCTATCTATTGATTTTGCTGTTCGGCGTTTTCCAGCTGGCCCCGCGGGTATTTGCCCGTTGCGCGGCGCTGGCCTTCTTTGGTTTCGCCTTTATCAACCTGTGGGACGGTTTCCAGATGCGCCTGGCCGACCCTCAACTCGCCGCCCTGCAAGTGGGCGTGCTGGCGGTGATGCTGGTCTGGCTCAGCCTGTTTGCCGGCTATGTGCAGGCGCTGCGCCAACGCATGCGCCAGCGCCGCTTCGCCCTGCAAGCCCACCAGGACACCTTGCGCGGCATGATGCGCCAGCTCGAAGACCTGGTGGCCACCGACGAACTCACCGGCCTGTTCAACCGCCGCCACTTTCTGCGCCTGGCGGCCCGTGAGCTGGACAGCCTCGACCCGGATCGCCAGCACGGCCTGGCGCTGATTGATCTCGATCACTTCAAACGCATCAACGACCAGCACGGCCACGCCAGCGGCGACCGCGTGCTGCAAACGTTCGCCACCGTGGCTCAGGCCTGCCTGCGCGACGGCGATGTACTGGCGCGCTACGGCGGCGAGGAGTTTGTGCTGTTGCTGCCCAACACCGACGCCGACCAACTCACCGCCTGCTGCGAACGCCTGCGCGAAGCCTTTGCCAGTGCCGAACCGGTGGGCGTGAAAGTGCACAGCATCAGCCTCTCCGCCGGCATGACCTTGCTCGAAGCCGGCGACGATCTGGACGAAGCCCTGCACCGTGCCGACCAGGCGCTGTACCGAGCCAAGCACAGTGGGCGCAATTGCTGCCACGCGGCCTGGGAGAGCAGTGGTGCCTGAGCTGCGCGTAGCGGGGCAGGCGTACCCGGTAAACCCTGGCAGCAATCTGCTCGATGCCTTGCTCGCAGCTGGGATCGCCGTGCCCTACAGCTGCCGCGCTGGCAGTTGCCATGCTTGCATGGTGCGCTGCGTGAGTGGCGAGCCGCTGGATAACAACCCTGATGCATTAAGCGCCGCCCAACGTGCGCAGGGGTGGCGCCTGGCTTGCCAATGCCGGGTGGTGGATGACCTCAACGTCGAGGTGTTCGACCCCGTTCGCGACGGGCTGCCGGCCACCATTGCCAGCGTCGATTGGCCCAGCCCCAACGTGCTGCGACTGCGGTTGGCGCCCGAGCGGCCGCTGCGTTATCGCGCCGGCCAGCACCTGCTGTTATGGACCGCCAGCGGCATCGCCCGGCCTTACTCGTTGGCCAGCCTGGCAGGCGAAGACCCGTGGCTGGAGTTTCATATCGACTGTCGCCACAGCGGTGCCTTCAGCGATGCAGCGCGCCAATTCCAGGCGGGCGACACCTTGCGCCTGGGCGAACTGCGCGGCGGCGCCTTGCACTACGACCCCAACTGGCAACAACGACCGCTGCTGTTGATGGGCGCGGGCACTGGCCTGGCACCGTTATATGGCCTGCTGCGCGATGCTTTGCGCCAGGATCACCAGGGCAACATTCGCCTTGTGCACGTGGCCGCCCACAGCAGCGAGCACTACCTCGCCACCGAATTGCAGGCGCTGGCGGCGGGCCATCCGCAGCTGCAAATCGAACGGGTGGAAGCGGCCGAGTTGCCAGCCGCTTTGGCCGAACTACGCCTTGTTTCGCGGCAAACCCTCGCCTTACTCTGCGGCCAGCCGGCCAGTATCGAAACCTTCTCGCGCCGGCTCTATCTGGCAGGTCTGCCGCGCAATCAAATGTACGCCGACCTGTTCTTGCCCCATGCGTGAGGATGGTTATGAGCGAACATGTACTGGTGGAGCGCGAAGAGGGCCTGTTGACCCTGCGCCTGCACCGTCTCGATAAGAAAAACGCGCTCACCCGCGCCATGTACAGCCGCATGGCCCAAGTGCTCGAAGACGCCGACAGCGACCCGAGCGTACGCGCGGTGCTGATTTGCGGTGGTGAACAATGCTTCACCAGCGGCAACGACATCGCCGACTTTCTGCAGGAGCCAACCACCGGCATGGACAGCCCGGTGTTCGCCTTTATGCAGGCCCTGTTCGACATGAAAAAGCCCGTGGTCGCTGCCGTGGCGGGCCCCGCCGTGGGCATTGGCACCACGTTGCTGCTGCACTGCGACCTGGTGTACGTAAGCCAGGACGCTACGCTGAAAATGCCCTTTGTGGCGCTCGGTCTGTGCCCGGAATATGGCTCGAGTTTTATCCTGCCGCAGATGCTCGGCCACGCCAAAGCAGCCGAGCTGTTGCTGCTTGGGGAAGCGTTTACCGGCGCGCAGGCGGCCGAATGGGGCATTGCCAATCAGGCCCTGGAAAATGGCGCAGCCACCCTGACCAAAGCCAGGGAAATGGCCAAACGCTTCCTGCACTTGCCGCCCAAGGCAGTGGAAGTGAGCAAGCAATTGATGCGTGGACCGGGCCGTGAACACCTGCGCCAGGTAATTGCCGAGGAGGGGGCACTGTTCAACCAACGTCTGCGCTCGCCAGAGGCGATTGAAGCGTTGTCAGCGTTTATGCAACGGCGCAAACCGGATTTCGGTAGGTTCGCGTAAAGCAGACGCAGTGCGCCTTGGTAGGGTGTGCTCCGTGTTCAGCCGGGGGACATAGGTAACGGGTGTCGGGAGACATAGGTAACGCATTTAGGCTTAAGGGCTTCATCGAATCGGGAGATCGAGTGATGCCTTGGCCGGAGCGCAGCACTATGTCGATAAGGCGTGAATTTGTTCTGCTGGCGGGACAGCCCCAAA
>NZ_BSFN01000004.1 GCF_027922365.1 Pseudomonas turukhanskensis | reverse complement strand
AACTCACCTGAATAGGATTTACGCATTCAAAACACCTCAGATTTGGGCGCCATGATAGCGCCCGAGTGAAGTGTCCAAAATCATTAGGCCAGTTCAGCTTGCTGGCGAACCCTGGAAAAGGTGATTCGCGACCTGCGTTTGCAGGGTTCGCTAGCAAGCTAGCTCCTACGGGATCGAGACCAAACGTCACCCCTCGCCCGCGTGCGGGAGAGGGGCCGGGGGTGAGGGGCTGTTGATCTGGCTTTTGATCTACCGCTTGTGATCTACCTGCCCCTTGAGCGCCAGGCCGAGTGGAGTCGTTGTGTAAGGGGTCGTAGCGGCCGGGAGCCGCGGAGAGGGATGAGGGCCATGGATGGCCCTTCAGCCCGGCCCCTGGAGCGACGACGGAGTGAGGGAACCCGAAGCGAAGCGTAGGGCCCAGGTAGGGGCAAGATTTTTTGGTTTCTTTTTCATCGACTGGAAAAAGAAACTCGCGCGTAAGGCGCGAAACAAAACGCCCAGCGCACGCGGTAACGAAGAAAATCACCGACCGCCAGAAACCCACCCTATAAAAGCGCCGCGCGAAACCGGCAACCCTCCCCACACACTAGAACGGCCGACTCCCCGCCAAACTAATCCGCTTGAGATTACGCACTTCCTTGGCATCAAACGCATTACGCGCATGCAAGGTCGCCTGGTTATCCCAATAAACGATATCCCCCACCTGCCACTTATGCGTGTAGTAAAGCTTCGAATTCTGCAGATGCTCACGCAGCCGCCCTATCAGCTCCTTGCCCTTCTGCGGGTCATACCCAGGAATCTCCACCTCGGTATGCACACTAAGAAACAGCAAGCGCTTGCCGCTCTCGGGATGGGTACGCACCAGCGGGTGTTCGGTGCCCTGAATCGGTTCGATATCAGGCGTACGGTAGGTCACAAAGTTGCCGCCGTAGCCACCGGCCTTGATACGCACAAAGGGGTTGTAGTTGATCAATCGCAACCCTTCGATTTCCGCCTTGGTTTCTTCCGGCAGCGTTTCGTAAGCAAGGGCCAGGTTGGTCCAGCTGGTCTCCCCGCCTGTGCTTGGCACTTGCAGGGCATAGAGCAACGAACCGGCTGATGGTGTCGGCGTCCATTGGTGGTCGCTGTGGGCGGGCAAGGCGAAGTTGCCCAGTTCGCCGCCTTCGGTGTTGGCGACGCGCACAATGGTTGGCGCCTTGCCCTCGGCATTGGACGACAGCACCGGAAAATCCGGATGCGGCTGGAACACCGAGCCGAAGTAGCTGGTGAAGTCCTGGTACTGACGGTCGTCCAGTTGTTGATTCTTGAAGATCAGAATGTGGTGGTCACGCAGCGCCTGTTTTAACGCCAACACCTGGGCAGGCAGCAGCGGTTCGCGGGCGTCAAGGCCATGGACTTCGGCGCCCAGGGCCTCATTGTGCAACGGCACGATGGCAAAGGCTGGTGGGGCCTGGCGCAACGTGGTGGCAGCTTGGCTCATATTGCAGTTCTCCGGTTCAACTGGCCCGCCGTTGGCGGCGGGCTATAGGGTTTCAAGGCGCTGGAACTCAGGCCTTCTTGATGGTCTGGCTGCGCTGGCCGTTAACGCCGAACGGCACTTCGCCTTGCAGGGTGACGCGACGGACCACGCGCTTCTGGGTGCCGTAGTCGTCCACGGCGTAGTGCTGGGTGGAGCGGTTGTCCCAGATGGCCACATCGCCTACTTGCCAGGTCCAGCGCACGGTGTTTTCCAGGCGAGTCACATGGCTTTGCAGCAAGTTGAACAGGTGCGCCGAGTCAGCCGCGCCATAGCCTTTGATGCGTTTTACAAAGTGGCCCAGCAACAGGCTGCGCTCGCCGCTCACCGGGTGCACACGCACTACCGGGTGCTCGGTTTCGTACACGGTGGAGGTGAACACCTTGCGGTAATGCTCGGCGGCTTCGAGCTGGGCGTTGGGCTTGATGGCGGCGTAGTCGTATTCGTTGCTGTGCACGGCCACCAACTTGTCGGCCAGTTCCTTCAGCTCGCTTGGCAGGTGTTCGTAGGCGGTCGCGGTGTTGGCCCAGGTGGTGTCGCCGCCGTATTCAGGCACGACCACCGAACGCAGAATCGAGGCCTTCGGGTAAGCGTCGACGAAGGTCACGTCGGTGTGCCAGGAGCTGGCGCGAGCGCCTTTGTCCGAGTCCAGTTCCAGCAGATAGTGGGTGCCGTCGACGACCGGCACGGTCGGGTGGGCGACCGGCTCGCCGAGCAATTTGGCGAAGGCTTCCTGGGTCACGTCGTCCAGGTGAGTCTGGCCGCGAAAGAACACAACTTTGTGTTCCACCAGCGCTTGCTGGATGGCGGCGACGGTGTCGGCGTCCAGGTCGGCGGAGAGTTTCACGCCGCGAATTTCAGCGCCGATACGGCCGGCAACACGGCGAATATCCAGTTGTACAGGGCTATTGAGTGGGGTGGCGAGTGCTGCATTGCTCATGGTTTTTTCCTCTGTTTTTTCTCGGGGTTCAGGCGTGGGTCAGAAGTCGTAACGCAGGGTCACACCCGCCGTGCGGGGTTGGCCCACCGACGCGGTGTAAGCGCCGTTGATATAGGCGAAGGCGCTCAGGTAGTACTCTTTGTCGGTGGCGTTTTTCAGCCACAGTGAGGCGTCCAGCTGGCCGTCACCCACGTCGGCGCGCACGCCGGTGGAGAGGTTGACCAGGCCGTAGCCGTCAATTTTCGAAAGGTCGGAGTTATCCAGCGTGCCCTCGGCTTCGGAGCGGTAGGCGTAGCTGGCGTTGACGTAGGGCTCGATGCCGCCATCAAGCTGCCATTTGTATTCGCCGTTGACGTTGCCGATCCATTTCGAGGCGCCGACCACGCGTTCGCCCGTCAGGTCGCAGCTGGCCGGGGCACTCGGCGCAGTGGAAACCTCTCCTGGGCACGGCGCGTTTTCAAACGACAGGTAAGTGACGTCGTTGTAGGAACCGTTGACGTTGACCGTCAAGCCACGGGTAAGCAGTGCGGTGGCTTCAAATTCCAGCCCTCGGCTGCGCACGCTACCGGCGTTGGCCAGCACCTGTACCACGCTGGGGCTGCCCGGCGGTTGATACAAGGTGGTGGCCTGGTAGCCGTGAATGCCGGTCCAGAACACGTTGGCGTTTAGCAGCAGGCGGCGGTCCAGCAGCGTGCTTTTAAAGCCCAGTTCGGCATCGTTAGCGCGCTCCGGGCCCACCAGCAACGAGTCGGCGCCGGCGGTTGGCGCGCTGGCCACCGCCAGGTTTACCCCACCGGATTTCTCGCCGTGCGCCAGGCTCGCATAACCCAACACATCATCGGTGAACTTGTAGCTCAGGCTGATCAGGCCCGACGGTGCCGCGTTGTGCTGGTTCAGCTCCCCCGAGTCATACGCGCCCAACTGGTTCTGGCGAATGACGCCGCCCGGCCCGATCGGCGTCAGGCCGCCTTCGGGGGCAAACCGCTCGACCTTGGCTTCTTTCTCTTCATAGGTGCCGCGCAGGCCCAGGGTCAGGTCCAGGCGGTCGGTGAAGTGGAAGGTGCCCTGGCCGAAGGCGGCGTAGCTGTCGGTTTCGATCTTGCCGTTGGCTTTGGTGTAGACGTTGTTGAAGGCGTTCAGGTTGGCGCCAAGGAGAAAACGGTCAGCCTGGTCGCCGTAGTCGGTGAAGGTCTTGTTGCCCAGGTTCTGATTGAACACATAGGCACCCACCACGTAGTCGAAGAAGCCACCGGTTGGCGAGGCCAGGCGCAGTTCCTGGGAGAACTGGCGGTCATGCACTTCCACGCCGGTGTTGTTGATGGCCGACACGTTGAGGGTTTCATCGTTGGCCGGGGTGAAGTGCCAATAGCGGTAGGCGCTGACCGAGGTCAGGGTGTAGCCGCCATTGAGGTTCCAGTTGGCCTCCACCGAGCTGCCGCCCTGGTGCACGCTGACGTTCTGACGGCTGTTGATGTTCACCACCTGGCGGTCGCGGTCGTACACCGGTGAAGCGCCGGCCAGCGCCGCGCGGGTGCGATAGCGATCGGTCACGCCGTAGAGAATCATGGTGCCGTTGCTGGAGTCTTCTTCGTTGTAGTCGTTGATCCAGCGCAGGTTGAAATCGTCGTTGGGCTGGAACAGCAACTGGCCGCGCACGCCCTGGCGCTCGCCGCCGTTGAGGTCGTCGCCGTTATAGAGGTTGTGGGTGTAGCCGTCGTCGCGGGTGCGGTAGGCCGACAGCCGCCCGGCCAGGGTTTCGGTCAGCCCACCGGAGACGGTGCCTTTGCCCTGGAAGTAGCCATTTTCACCGCCGGATACCTCCACCGTACGCTCGGGACTGAAGGTCGGTTTTTTCGTGCTGATGTTGAGTACGCCGGCCGTGGTGTTCTTGCCGAACAAGGTGCCTTGCGGGCCGCGCAACAGTTCGATCTGCTCGATATCGAGCATGTCGAAGACGGCCATGCCCGGACGCCCCAGATAGACGTTATCCAGGTAAATACCCGCGCTGCCTTCCAAGCCGTCGCTGGCCGGGTTGTTGCCGATGCCGCGCACCGCCACGCTGGACTGGCGGGCATGAATAAAGGCCACATTTACGCTGGGCAGCACTTGCTGCAGGTCCTGTACGCGGTAGATGCGCTGGGTTTCCAGGGTGGCGCCGCTGAGGGTGGTGATGGGCGTGGGCACGTCCTGGGCGTCTTCTTCGCGGCGGCGGGCGGTAACGACGACTTTTTTCAGTTCAGTATCGGTTTTGGCATCAGTGGTCGCTGGCGCGGTGGCGGCTGCCTCGGCCTCGGTTTCCTCGGCCGCCCAGGCGCTGCTCCATTGGCCGGCGCTGCTCAGAGCCAGAATCAGGGTCAGGGCATAGTCGGGTGTCGCCAATCGGCGCACATCGAGTGGGCGCGCCAAGCGCGGTTTGAACGGGTTGCTGGTTGAACGCATCGGGTTGAATCCTTATTCGCTCGTTCGCCGCGCTTTTGGTTTTTGCGGGCAAAACGATCCCCCACCACGCAATCGTGGTGCTCGAAAAAAACGGTTTGGTTTTTGTTGGCCAGTACGTGCGGCGCGCGGCCTACGTCTGACTATTCGTTAGGCGTGACAACACATGCGCTGATGCGCTCGGCGTTGGTGCTCGTTGCTATATCGCTTCGCCATGCCGGCTCCCCTTGTGCACGTCGCCATATTCATATTCGTTTATGTTCTAACCAATACAAACATGCTGTGTTGACGGAATAAGAGCCTGCATTTAAAACCGTCACCCATACAGCGGCAAATGCCTTCGACTTATTTTTTCAATGCCAGGAAAGCATATGGATCTCCGACAACTGCGCTACTTTATCGCGCTGCTTGAGCACCGCAGTTTTGTGCGCGCAGCCGATGCCATCGGCATTACCCAGCCAGCGTTCAGCCGCAGCATTCAAGGGTTGGAGCAGGAATTTGGTTGCGCGTTGGTAGACCGTGGCAACAAGGATTTACGCCCCACGCCAGAGGGCCAGGTGGTGTTGCAGCATGCGTTGCGCCTGGTGCAAGGCGCGGCGAATTTGAGCAGTGAAATCGACCAGATGACCAAGCTGGACGCCGGTGACCTGCGCTTCGGCTGCGGCCCGGCCCCGGCCGTACGGTTGGTGCCTAATGCCGTGGCACGTTTTTTACAGCAGCACCCGAAAGTGAGCCTGAGCTTTGAGGTGGATAACTGGGAGAAGCTGGGACGTAGCCTGGCGCGCGACGAAATCGAGTTCTTCATCGCCGACATCAGCCATTTTGAAGCCGACCCGAATTTCCAGACCCAGGCGCTCACCCCGCGCCGTGGCATGTTCTTCTGCCGCCCAGGGCACCCGCTATTGGCCAAGGAAAGCCTGTCCACCAACGACATGTTCGACTACCCCATCGCCACGCCGAAAATCCCTGCACGCGCGCGCAAGTTTCTCGCCAACCTGAGCGGGCGCACGGACTTCGACCCCAGCGTAACCTGCGAGCATATCCCGGCGCTGGTAGACATCGTGCGGCGT
Source organism: Pseudomonas turukhanskensis (assembly GCF_027922365.1). Taxonomy (GTDB): domain Bacteria; phylum Pseudomonadota; class Gammaproteobacteria; order Pseudomonadales; family Pseudomonadaceae; genus Aquipseudomonas; species Aquipseudomonas turukhanskensis. Next base: position 379,598 of record NZ_BSFN01000004.1, on the reverse strand, counting down.
ACCGACGCCATCGGCATTGGTACCGAAGAAGCTTTCGGCCTGGAGTTACAGCGCGGTGAATTGGTGCCGCTGTACTGGCGCAACCTGCCGACCGATATCGAAAGCCTGCAAGCCCGTTGCGGGATTGTCAGCCGTGCCGGTTACCGGCTATCAGCCGCGGCGCGGGCGATGATTGCCATGATTGTCGAGGTGGATGGCGAGCTGGAGCGGCCGCCGCGTTATCAGGCCAATCAGGCAAATGCCTGCGCATAAGGGCTGGAGGTAACGGCCTCGACCTGCGCCACCGCGCCGCTGAAGGTGTGCAAGTCCATCTCGACCACCAGACGCTCACTGAGCAGCCCGCCGAGCATTTGCAGCGGCGGCTGGCACAGGTAAGCATTCAGCGCATCGGTCGATTGCCAGGTGCCTTGCAGTAACCATAGGTGGTGGTCGGTGAGGGACCGTTGCAGCGAATAGGCCAGGCAACCGGGTTCGCCTAGCGATTGGCTGACAAGCTGCTGCAGACGGTTTTCCAGTTCGGTGCAGACCCGGGGGCCATCGTTGGCTTTGATAAAGACCAGCGTGCTGACTTGCTCAGACATGAGTCCTTCTCCTTGAAAGTCAGAAAATAGAAGTGTCGCTCAATCAGTCCCCTCGCCCCCTTGGGGAGAGGGTTAGGGTGAGGGGTTCGGGGCAGATGGTACTGGCCCGGTAGAACCCTCACCCCCGGCCCCTCTCCCGCAAGCGGGCAGAGGGGAGCAGAGCCATTGAGTGCGTTCTGCTTCAGATTACCCAGCGACGTACGCGGTGGTTATCCGTTTCCTGCTTTCCTTTTGCCTAATCCTGCACTGCTGCCCTTCCCTGCTTGGCCGGGCGCCCAGCATGCCGGGGTTGGCTTGCGGCGCATTTATCCGATCCTGCCCTATGCTTGCCTAATCCTGCACAAAGCGCCGCGCGACTCTGGCAATCCGCCGCGCGCGTGAGCATGCTGCGCACCATCCTGGTCGGTGCTCTTGCGGAGGCTCTTATGGAAATCGAAGTACAACAACGGCAAAACGAACTGGCCATGTTGATCGAGCGCTTCGCTCCCACCGAAGGTGCCCTGCAAACCGAGATCGGGCCGCTGAGCCTGATCCGTTTCGACCAGCCCACGCCCATCTCGCGCGGGGTGCACAAACCGGCCCTGTGCATCATTGCCCAGGGGCGTAAAGAGGTGCATCTGGCCGGTGAAAGCTTTGTCTACGACGCGCTGAATTACCTGGTGGTGTCGGTCACGCTGCCGGTCACCGGGCAAGTCACCGAAGCCAGCCCCGACAAACCCTACCTGTGCCTGCGCCTGGACCTGGACCCGGCGGAGATCACCCGCATGATCAGCGACGCTGGCCCGGTCGGTTTGCCCGCGCGGCCAGCCAGCCGTGGCATGTACCTGGACCGCATCGACACCTCGTTGCTCGACACCGTACTGCGCCTGACCCGCCTGCTCGACACGCCGCGTGACATTCCCATGCTCGCGCCGCTAGCACTACGGGAAATCTACTACCGCCTGCTGCGTAGCCAGCAAGGACAGCAATTGATCGAAATCGCCCTGTGCGACAGCCAATCGCACCGCATTACCCGCGCCATCGAATGGCTTAACGCCAACTTCGACAAACCTCTGCGCATTGAAGAATTGGCGCGGATTGCCAACCTGAGTGTGTCCGCCCTGCACCACCGCTTCAAAGCCGTCACTGCCATGAGCCCGCTGCAGTACCAGAAGCAACTGCGTCTACAGGAAGCGCAACGGTTGATGATGAGCGAAGGCTTGGAAGTGGCGGCGGCCGGCTATCGGGTGGGCTATGAAAGCCCCTCGCAGTTCAGTCGCGAATACCGCCGGCTGTTCGGGGCGCCGCCGTTGAAGGATCTGGCGCGGCTGAAAAATATCGCCTGACCCTGCAGAGGCTGACGAGAGCGCTTGTCATAGCACAGCCAACAACTCGGCGGTGGTCACCACCTGATGGGCATAACTCGGTGCGTTCAACGTGTGGGCGGCGTGCATATGCTCGTGGCTGAACGCCGCGGTCGCGTCGCGCACCAGGGTTACGTGGTACCCCAGCTCAGCCGCAAACCGACCGGTGCTTTCAATGCAGGTATTGGCGATCAGGCCGATCAGAATCACATGAGTGATGCGCTTTTGCTTAAGCAGAAAGTCCAGGTCGGTATTGGCAAATCCGCTGCCGCCCCAGTGCTCCTTGACGATAGTGTCGCCCGGCTGCGGGGCGAAGTCGGGGTGCCACTCGCCACCCCAACTGTCCTTGGCAAACACCTGAGCCCTGGACGCCCCTAGTTGGTAAGGCGTGGGATGATCCCAGCCCGCGTATTCGTCTGGTTCGGCGCGGTGGTGCGGCACGATGAATACGGGCAAGGGCTTGGCACGCACGGCCTGGATAACGGCCTTCAGGTTGGCATGCAAGCCCACGCTCTGGGCGACGTCCGCTACCAGCGGCCAGAGTTTTCCGCCCTCGGCGAGGAAGTCATTGTAGGGGTCGACCAGCAACAGGGCTGTGTGCTCAGCAGGATAGGTGGTGGCGGACATGACAGGCTCCAGTGGCGCGTGAGGGACGGCGCCATCATCTACCCCGCTGGCCCGCCGACCTATCGTCTATCGGCATGCACGGCTCACACCTAGGTATAACCCTCACGTTGAGCAGTACAGCCCCGCCAATTCCACCCGGCCGAACTTGGCCTTCTCGTTCAGCGGCGTAATGGCCAGCAAACGATCAATGCGCAGTTCAACCTTTTCGTCATCCACCAGCACCTGCAGATATTCTTCCTTCTGTGCATTGGTGCGGGTGTCGAGCGCGCGGGCTTCAAATTGCCCGCCTTCGACCATTTCGATGAGCAAGCGGTACTGGTACAAGCAGGCCATTTCCAGGTAGTCGTACAGGTCGCAACTCAAGGGTTGGTAGTGGCCTTCGGGGCTGGTCATGTGCGGGGTCTCCATCGCGCGGTTAAAGCAGCGTAGCGGGTTGTCTTGCCGAGTGTGACGTGCTGATCTATACCCTTGCCACCCTTTGTTTTCGGCACCCGGAAAAACCCATGCGCGATGCCCAGTCAATCGAGTCCGGCCCTGGCCTTGACGTGCTTGAGCTGATTCACGAAAGCATTTTCGTGCGCGACCTCGATGGCCGTATCCGTTACTGGAATTCGGCCTGCACCGCGCTTTACGGTTGGCCTGCCGAGCAGGCGCTGGGCCAGCTCGCGCACGAATTGCTGGGTTCTGCACATCCCGATGGTTTAGCAGCCTTGGAGGAGCAAGTAACTGCCACGGGGCGCTGGGACGGCGAGCTCTGCCGGGTTACGGCCAGCGGCCAACCGGTGTTGATCGATGCGCGCTGGTCGGTGCACAAAAATCCTCGGGGCCAGGCACTGGGCATCGTCGAAATCGGCCGCGATATCAGCGCCCGCAAAGCCATCGAACAAAGCCTGGCCGATAGCGAGTACCGCTATCGCAATCTGTTTCAGGCCATGGCCGCTTCATTCTGGGAGCTGGATTTCACACCCGTCGGCGGCATGGTGCGTCAGCTGTTTGCCGCTGGCGTGACAGACCTGGCAGCGCACTTTGCCGAGCACCCGCAGTTGGTGCGCGAGATGATGCGTCGCACCCAGGTGATGGATGTCAACGAACAGACCGTGCGGCTGTTCGGCCGCGACAACAAGGCCGAGTTGCTGCAATCGGTAGAGCCCTTCTGGCCAGAAGCGAGCAGCGAGGTATTTGCCCAGAGCATTGTCGCGGCGGTGTCACGCCAGCAGCATTACGCCAAGGAAACCCGCCTGCGTACCATTGAAGGCCGTGAGTTCGATGCCCTGTTTACCGCCTCGTTTCCGCCGGAGAACATGAAAAAAGGCATTCTGATGGTCGGGGTAATCGATCTGTCCGAGCGCAACCACGCCTTCGCCGCACTGGAGCGTATGCAGGCCGAGCTGATGCACGCGGCGCGGGTGTCCATGCTCGGTGAGCTGACCGCCTCCATCGCCCATGAAATCAATCAGCCCCTGGCCGCCATCGTCACCAACGGCGCGGCCGGGCTGCGCTGGCTGAATCGGCCCATGCCCAATACCGAAGAAGTGCGTACCCTCGCTGAGCGCATGGTGGCCGATGCGCGTCGGGCGGCCGACATCATTGCGCGGATTCGCGACATGGCCCGCCACCAGGCGCCCCAGCAGGCGCCGCAACTGCTGAACAACGTGGTCAAGGAAGCCGTGCAGTTTTTGCGGCATGAGTTGCAAGCCCAGGGCGTGGAGGTGCGGCTGAAGCTCACCGCCAATTTGCCCAGAGTTCAGGCCGATCGCACCTTGCTGCAGCAGGTCATCGTCAATTTGCTGGTCAATGCCATGCAGGCCATGGCCGACAGCCCGCAGCGTCTGATCATGGTGAGCAGCCGAGCCGGCACCGACGGGCGCGTGGAGTTGCGGGTGCAGGACAGCGGGCCCGGCATTGCCGAAGACCACCTGCCGCGTTTGTTTGAGAGCTTCTTTACCACCAAGGCCAGCGGCATGGGCATGGGGTTGCCGATTTGTCGGACGATTGTCGAGGGGTTGGGCGGCACGATTGAGGCGAGAAACGACGAAGGCGCAGGTGCGTGTTTTATCGTTTCGTTGGGGTGAGCTGCGATCAATCCTCAGGGAGAGGGCTAGGGTGAGCGGGCGACTGCACGCACGGTCGGTGGTCACCCCTGATTGACCGCGTCGCCCACACAGCCCAGCAACAGCTCTACTTCAAATGGCTTGAGCAACAACCCCACCGCCCCGCTCGCCCGCGCCTGGCGCAACAATGCCTGCTCGCCGCGCCCGGTCATCAAAATCACCTTGCGCCCACCATCGGCGGCCAACAGGCGCCGGGTCAGCTCGATGCCATCCATGCCCGGCATCTGGATATCGCTAATCACGCAGGCAAACCGCGCGGTGTCGCCAGCGCCGAAAAACGCTTCGGCATGGGCAAAACACTCGGTGGCGTAACCCATGGAGCGCAGCAGGCTGGCGGTGGCCAGGCGCAGCGATTCGTCGTCGTCGATCACTGAAATCAGTGGAGGTTGGGTCACAGTGGTTGCCACGCGTAAATACCTGGGCGAGCGCGAGTTGTCTCGCCACTGAACGCCAGCATGGGCCAGCCACGGCATGCTGAACATCATACGCAGGTTTAGGTGGCCGGCTCGCCGTCCGCCTGCAACTGCAGTTCACCGGCCATTTTCACCAGCTCGGCCAGCGAGCGTGCCTGCATTTTCTGCATGGCGTGACCGCGGTGAATCTTCACCGTGATTTCACTGAGGCCGAGCACGCCGGCGACCTGCTTGTTCATTTTGCCGGTCGTTACCAGCGCCATCACCTGCCGCTCACGCGGGCTCAAGCTGGCAAAGCGTTCGCGCAATTGCGCGCTGCTGCGCCCCAGGGCACGCTGCTGGCGGTTGCGGGCCAACGCGGCCGCCACGGCATCGAGCATGTCCTGGTCGCGAAAGGGTTTGGCGAGAAAGTCCACGGCACCGGCTTTCATGCCGCGCACCGACATGGCGATATCGCCGTGACCGGTCATGAACACCACCGGCAGGTTGATCTGCAACGCCTGCAACTGGCTCTGAAAATCCAGCCCGCTCTGGCCGGGCAAGCGCACATCCAGCACCAGGCACGCTGGGCAGTCCGGGCGCTCGGCCGCGAGAAACGCTTGCGTCGACCCGTATTGCCGGGTGCTTATGCCCACCGAACGAAACAGGCTGTCGAGGGCACTGCGCAGCCCCTCGTCGTCATCGATGATATGCACCAGTTCTTGATCTTGCGGCATCACGGCTTCCCGGTCGGTTGGCACCTATACCCACGTATGAGCCCGACGCCCCTTCGTAGAATGGTGACGCCGTGCCACGCTTCTTATAGTCGCTAATACCGGCGCAGGCCACACCTGCCAGCAGTACCGGCCACAGTCGTTCACAGCCACCCACAGGGGTAATCAGCGATGGCCAGTTCACTTTCATTTCTGGGCACCATTCATACCGCCATCAGCGTGGTGCCGGTGGTTGCCGGCGCTTACGGGTTTGTTCGCGCCGGGCGCATCGAGCCCCACAGCCGCATTGGCGATTGGTATCTGTACGGCATGCTGGGCTCGGTGTTCAGTGCCTTCGGCCTGTCCAGCACGGGCGGTTTCAACAGTGGCCATGCGCTGGGCATCATCGCCTTGGCGGCGATCTTCTTCGGTCGCCATGTTATGGCCGTGCAACGGCTGGGCAATGCGCGCGACTACCTGCAAACCGCGAGCATGACCTTCAGCTATCTGGTGCTGATGATTCCGGGCCTGAACGAAAGCCTGTCGCGCTTGCCGGTGGGCAACCCGATCGGCCACGGGCCGGACTCGCCCGAGGTAAAACTGGCGATCGGCATTGCCTTCGGCATATTTGTGCTGGGGTTGGCGTACCAATTGCTGCGCTTGCGCGGGCAGCGGGCCGGCGCCTTGCCGGTTTAACCGTTAACCACCGTGCCGCCATTCACATGAATCACCTGCCCGCTCACATAACTTGAATCGGCGCTGGCCAGGTATACATAGGCCGGCGCCACTTCCGAGGGCTGTCCGGGCCGTCCCATCGGCGTGTTGCTGCCGAACTGGGCGACCTTTTCGGCAGTGAAGGTCGAGGGAATCAGCGGTGTCCAGATCGGCCCCGGCGCCACGGCATTTACCCGGATGCCACGCTTGGCCAGGTTCAACGCCAGGGAGCGGGTGAACGAGGTGATGGCGCCCTTGGTGGAGGAATAGTCCAGCAAGGTGGCGTTGCCTTTGTAGGCGGTTATAGATGTGGTGTTGATGATGCTCGCCCCGGCATTGAGGTGCGGCAGCACGGCTTTGGTCAGCTGGAACATGGCGAAGATATTGGTGCGGAATGTCTGCTCCCACTGTTCTTCGCTGATGTCTTCGAGGTTGTCCTGCGGATGCTGCTCGCCAGCGTTGTTCACTAGAACATCTAAGCGTTTCCACTCAGCCAGGCAGTTATCAACCACGCCCTTGCAGAAATCCTTATCCGCCGCATCGCCGGCAAACAGCAGGCAGCCGCGGCCCATGGCGTGGATCTGATCGCGAGTGGCGGCGGCATCGTCGTGCTCATCGAGGTAGACAATCGCCACATTGGCGCCTTCGCGGGCAAAGTGCAGCGCTACAGCGCGGCCAATGCCGCTGTCGCCGCCGGTGACGATAGCCACCAACCCCTCCAGTTTGCGGGCGGCCTGGTAGTACTCGTTGATGCTTTCGGGCTGCGGCTGCATCTGGGTTTCGCTGCCCGGTTGCTCGGTTTGGTGTTGGGCTGGGAGGGTTTGCTCGTCGCTCATTGGGTACTCCGATTTGGCGGGGACGTGGGGCGAATATCCGGGTAACGGCTATTCGCCGATGCGATTCATCGTTGTGAGGCAACGGCGGATATCGCCTGCGGCGATATTCGCCCTACGCCCTTTAGGGGCTCACACCGGCTCGGCGCCGAGCTTTTTCCAGTGCGCGCGGGTGATGCGCTGCTTGTTGTGGTAGTCGTGCCAAGGATCTTGCTTGAGGCCATCGAGCCGTTCACGCAGGTTGTCGAGGGTCCATTGCGCTGCGCTTTTCAGCTCATTGAGCTCGTCACGGCGAATGGGGGTGGAGACACCCAGACCCGGCCGGGCGCGCACGGAATAGGCGCTGGCGGTGCTGGCCCCACGCTGGTTGCGCAGGTAGTCGACAAAGATTTTGCCCACCCGGTTCTGCGGGCCCATCTTGTCGGTAAACCGCTCGGGAATCTGTTTGGTCATAAAGGTGGCCAATGCTTTGGCAAACCCCTTCACCGTGTCCCAACCGGCGCTTTTGGCCAGCGGCACCACAATATGCAACCCCTTGCCGCCACTGGTTTTCAGCCAGGCCTCAAGGCCCAGTTCATCGAGCACGGCCAGGGTCAGGTTGGTGGCCTCCAGCATGCTGCGCCAGGGCAGCGCCGGGTCCGGGTCGAGGTCGAGAATCAGTCGGTCGGGTTTGTCGACCGTGGCGCTGCTGGCGCCCCAGGTGTGCAGTTCGATGCAGCCCATCTGCACAGCACCGATCAAGGCCGGCAGGCTGTCGATCTGCATCAGCTCGGCATGGCCGGGATCGATTTTCTTGTCCAGATGGGTGATATGGGGAATGGCCAGGTGCTGGGCATGCTTCTGAAAAAACTGCTCGCCCTCCACGCCGTCTGGTGCACGCAGCAGCGACACCGGGCGGCCTTGCAAATGCGGCAGAATCCACTGGCCGATGTCGTGATAGAACTGCGCCAACTCGATTTTCTGCGTGCCGCTCTGCGCATCGATCACCCGCTCAGGGTGACTCACCGAAACCTCGTCCATGGTTTGCCTTCCGTTGCTGGCTGCTTTCTTTTTGCCCTTCGTGGGCGTAGCGGCAGGCGGTGAAACGGCCTGCTCACGGTTGATTTGTTTGGCGGGTTTGTCGGTGCGTTCGGCAATAAACGAGGCCTGGCGCACCACGCCTTCGCGCGTCCATTCGGCAAATTCCACTTCAGCCACCAGGCTCGGCTTCAGCCACTGCACCCCACGGGCGAGCGCCGCACTCAAGGGTTTGGCCAGAGGTGACTCATTGCGCTTGAGGGCGTTCATCTGCTTGAGCAACTGCTGCAGCCGCTGTTCATCGAACCCAGTTCCGACACGCCCGGCATAGCGTAGCTTGCTGTCTTCGTACACGCCCAAGAGCAAGGCCCCAAAACCGCTGCGGCTGCCTTTTGGCTCGGTATAGCCGATGACCACAAACTCTTGGCGCAGGCGGCATTTGAGCTTGATCCAGTCGTCGCTACGCCGTGACACGTAAGGGCTGCCGGCCCGTTTGCCGATTACGCCCTCCAGGCGCATGGAGCAGGCGCTTTGCACGATGTCCTCATGGTTGGCGACAAAGTCTTTGGAAAACCGTAGCGGCCCGCGTTTCTGTTTCAGCACTTTGTGCAGCGCGTCGCGCCGGGCTTGCAGCGGTTCCTGGCGTAAGTCCTGGCCATTGAGATAAGGAGCGTCGAACAGGTAATAAAGAATGGGTTGGGCGTTGTCGGCATCAAAGGCGTTTTGCAAGGCCTGAAAATCCGGCAAGCCGTCGTCGTTGAGCACCACCACTTCGCCATCGAGCCAGGAGTCGCCAAGTTTGAGTGCGCGCAAGGCATCGGCTTGTTTGGGCAGGCGCGTCGTCCAGTCATGGCCATTGCGAGTAAACAGCCGCACCTCGCCGCCTTGAATGCGCGCCAGCATGCGATAGCCGTCAAACTTGATCTCGTATACCCATTCGCCGGCGGGCGGCTGCGTTACCAAGGTGGCCAGTTGCGGTTTGAAGGTGTCGGGAATATCGCCGAGGGGATGATTGGCCGCCTGGGTATCGGCCTTGCTCACTTTGCGCGTGCTGGGCTTGGCTTTGGTTTTCTTGCCGCTTCCCACCTGATTACCGCTCAGCACGCTCTTTGGCAGCTCATCGACCACGCTGTACTCGCTGGCCGGACGCGCTACGTCGTCACGTTCTTTAATGAGCAGCCATTGCTCCTTGTCGCCACTGCCCTTGAGCCGGGTGCGGACCAAGGTCCAGTCGCCTGTCAGCTTTTCACCTACCAGGCTGAATTTGAGTTTGCCGGCTTTGTAGGAGGCCTGCGCATCGCCGTGGGGTTGCCACACGCCGTGGTCCCAGACGATCACGTCGCCGGCGCCGTACTGGCCCTTGGGAATGCTGCCTTCGAAATTAGCGTAGCCCAGCGGGTGGTCTTCCACATGGACGGCCAGGCGCTTGTCGGCCGGGTCCAGGCTCGGCCCTTTGGGAATGGCCCAGCTTTTCAGGGTGCCGTCGAGTTCCAGGCGAAAATCGTAGTGCAGGTGGCTGGCGTCGTGCTTCTGAATCACAAACCGCAACGCGCCTGGGCTTTTGCGCGGTTTGCGCGCGGTGTCTTCGGGCGGTTCCGAGGTGATGCTGAAGTTGCGTTTGCGGTTGTATTCGCTCATGGCCAAGCCCTCGGCGCCTTAACTCGCCTTGCTGGTTTTGGTGGTTTTTTTAGCGGCGGGTTTGGGCTTGCTGGCCGCTGTTTTGGCCGGCGCATCCTTGGCGGGTGCGGCTTTTGGTTTCTTCGCGGCGGCCGCGGGTTTGCCGCCCAGGCTGCGTTTGAGCAGTTCGGTGAGGTCGATGACATCGGCACTGCGCCGCCCTTCTTCGCCCGGTACTTTTTCCACCGCCGCAATCTTGCCCTGCTGCGCTTTCTGCTCAACCAGCTGCATGATTTTGTCGGTAAAGCTGTCCTGGTACTCATCCGGCGCCCAGTCGCCGCTCATGTCCTTGACCAGCCGCTTGGCCATGTCCAGTTCGCCCTTGGCGAGCTTGGCGTTGCTGACCCCGGCGGGCAGCTCCAGGCTTTGCAGGCTGCGCACTTCGCTGGGCCAGCGCAGCATCACCAGCACCATGGCATCCTCAATCGGCATCACCGCCGCCAGGTGTTGACGGGTGTGCAACACCACCAGTGCCAGCGCCACTTTTTGCGTGCTGGAAAGGGTTTCGCGCAATAAGGCGTACACCTTCTCGCCGCGTTTGTCGGGGCTCAGGTAATACGGCGTGTCGATGTTTTGCAGGGGGATTTGCGTGCTATCGACGAACGAGAAGATATCGATAGTCTGGGTGGAAGCGGGGTGCGCTTCGCGAATTTCTTCTTCGCTGAGTACGACGTAGCGGCCCTTCTCGTACTCGACGCCCTTGACGATATTTTCCTTGTCGATTTCCTTGCCGGTGACCTTGTTGACGCGCTTGTAGCCGACCGGGTCCATGCTGCGCTTGTCCAACCAGTCGAAGTCCACGCCGTGAGAAGACGTGGCCGAGGTCAGCGCTACAGGGATATGCACCAGGCCGAAACTGATGGCGCCTTTCCAGATGGCTCGTGGCATGGAGATCTCCGATTGTAGTGGGCGCGGTGGTGGCGGATATCCGGTGCCCGGATATTGGCCTTACAACATCACCCCATCGCTATAGGTCACGCGGTCCAGCTGATTGATATCGCGGATCTCGCGCAGCATGTTGTCGGCGGCGGTTTCGGCTTCGTTTTCGCACACGCAGCCCGGCACGATCACCCAGAGCACCCGCACCTCGGCACCGATGCGCTTGGGTTGGTACTCGATCAGGCCGACGTAGTTGTGGCCCTCTTTCATCGCGTCGGTCCAGGCGATGCAGGTTTCAAAGTCGCGGAACATGGCAAAGGCCCCCTTGTGTTTGCCTCACAGCAATTGGGACCGGCCGGAAGAAAAAAGAGTTGCAGTTTTGTTTGCAGGCAAAAAAAACCGTCAGGGTTTAGGCGCCAGATTTGCTGCCGGCCCCGCTGGTCGGAAGCCACCTGGTGCGCGGCACACCGCGCTGGAGAGCGGGCGCACGCCTTCTATGCTGAGCAAGGCCCGCGACAGGAGATGGTGATGGTTCAGGTGGTTTATCCAGGAGTTTATGTGGAAGAAATTGCCCATGGCGTGGCCAGCATTGCTTACGCACCGACAGCGGTTACGGCCTTTGTCGGTTACACGGGTGTCGGGCCGGTAAATACCCCTGTGCCCTTGTCCAGTTTCAGCGACTTCGAACGTGGGTTTGGCGGGCTGCACCAGGACAGCCCGGTGTCCTACGCCGTGCGGCAGTTCTATATCAATGGCGGCAGCGATGCGCTGGTGGTGAGGGTGGCCGACGCCAGCGGCAATCCTGTCGGGGTCCAACAGTTGATAGGCGACCCCGAGGAAAAAACCGGGCTGTACGCCCTGCTCCATCACGACTTCAATCTGTTGGCGGTGCCGGAAACCTTCCATATGACTGGCGGCGAAGAAGCCGCCGTGATTACCGCCGGTGTGGCGCTGTGCGAGGCGCAGCAGGCTTTTTATATCGTCGATGCGCCGCTGACCTGCACCCTGTTCACCATTACCGAATGGGCCCACAGCGCCTCCCGCTCGTGCAACGCGGCCACCTACTTTCCTGCCGTTTGCATCGCCGACCCGCTGGCCGATGACCGGCCCCGCACCCTGGCCCCTTCGGGCACGCTGGCGGGTGTCTATGCCCGCACCGATGCCACCCGTGGCGTGTGGAAAGCGCCGGCCGGCGGCGAAGCCAACCTGCTGGGCGTGACAGACCTGGCACTGGCGCTAAACGATATGCAGAACGGCCAGATCAACCCGCAGGCAGTCAATGTTCTGCGCACCTTCGCGCCCCATGGTCGCGTGGCCTGGGGGGCACGCACGCTACGGGGTAGCGATACGCAGGCCGATGAGTACAAGTACATCCCCGTACGCCGCCTGGCGTTGTTTCTGGAACAGAGCTTGGTGCGTGGCACGTACTGGGCCGAGATGGAGCCTAACAACGCTGAGCTGTGGCGCCACCTGCGCCTTGGCGTTGAGAACTTTCTGCACGGGCTGTGGCGCCTGGGTGCGTTTGAAGGCAAAACGCCGGAGCAGGCGTACTTCGTGCAATGCGACGGCGAGACCACCACGCAGCAGGACCAGGCTCGCGGTGTAGTCAACCTGCTGGTGGGCTTTGCGCCGCTAAAACCATCCGAGTTTTTGCTGCTGCGGATTCAGCAGCAGACGCAGCGCCCTGAATAACGCCGCGCCTGGTGTCGTCTTGGTAGGACCGAGCTCGCTCGCGAAGGGCGCGCGGCGGTGTGCCTGCCAAGCCGCATTACCCTTTTGGGCGAACAATCCAATAGCCGCCCCCGCTTCTGCGAAGGCGTTTGCGTCAGATTCGGAATTGACGCACCAAAGCCCCCAGGCGATTGCCCAGATCTGCCAGGCTTCTGGCCGACTGCGCGCTCTGCTGGGTTTCGTCGGCCACCCGGTCCACGGCGCCGGCAATCTGATGCACGCTGCGATTGATCTCCTCGGCCACGGCGGTCTGCTCTTCGGCTGCGCTGGCGATCTGTGCGTTCATGGCATTGATGGTGGCGATCAGCTCGGCAATGGCATCCAGCGACGCACCGGCCTGGTTGGCCTGCTGGCTGGTGACATCGCCCGCTTCGCTGGAGCGGCGCATGGCGGTCACGGCGTCTTCGGTGCCTTTTTGCAGGCGGTCGATCATGCCCTGAATTTCCTGGGTGCTCTGCTGGGTGCGGCTGGCCAGGGCGCGCACTTCATCGGCTACCACGGCAAAGCCGCGACCGGCCTCCCCTGCCCGCGCCGCTTCAATGGCGGCGTTAAGCGCCAGCAGGTTGGTTTGCTCGGCAATGGAGCGAATTACCCCCAGCACGCTGACAATCGATTGCACGTCTTGCTGCAGGCTGTCGAGCGAGGTGCCGCTGGTGCGGATATCGCCAACCAGGGCGTGAATACGGGTGATGCTGCCGTCCACCACCTTTTTTGCCGCCTGGCCTTCCTGATCGGTTTTCTGCGCCGCCGAGGCCGCGCCCTGGGCACTTTGTGCCACCTGGTGGGCGGCCGCCGACATTTCGTTGATGGCCGTGGCCACCTGATCGGTTTCGTGGCGCTGGCTGGCCATGGCCTGATCGGCGCGCTGGGTTTGTGCTGATACCTCGCTCACCAGGCCGGTGAGCTGGCCGGTCATTTCCACAATCTGGCGCACCAGGGTGTGAATCTTGGCGACAAAGGCATTGAAGGAGCCGGCCAGTTCGCCCAACTCATCCTGACTGTTCACCGGCAAGCGGCGCGTAAGGTCGCCCTCCCCGGCGGCAATGTCGTCCAGGTTCTGTTTGATTTGCTGCAACGGCCGCAAAAAGGCATTGCCCAGCGCCAAGCCGGCGATACCGAAGATGACCAGCAACACCAGTGCTATCACCACAATGCTGGTGACGATGGTGCTGATGCGCGAGGCGATCGCGTCCTGGACCTTGGCCACATCGGCTTCAACACCATCGAGGTTGATGGCCGTACCCAACGACATGTCCCATTTGGGCAGGTACACGTTGTAAGCCAGTTTGGGCACCAGCACCTTGTCATCGGTGGGCAATGGCGAGGCGTAGCGCAGGTAGCCGCTGCCATTTTTGCCGACGTTATACAGCTCGCGGTTCACAAATACGCCGTTGGGGTCTTTGCGGTCGGCAAGCACTTTGCCGACATCTACCGGGCTGTCGCCGCGAAACAGGCGAACGATATTGGCGTCATGGCCGAAGAAGTAGCCGTCTTTGCCGTATTTGATCTTCGACAGAATGACGATGGCCTGCGCGCGGCTGTCCATGTCGCCCTGGGCGGCAGCGTCATACAGGCTCTGTACGGAGCCGAGGGCGATCTGCATGTAGTTCTGCAGTTCTTTTTGCCGCTCCTGGATCAGGCGTTCGCGGGTTTCCTTCACTTCCCCGTCCGCCAGGCTGAGCAGCACTTGCGTGGCGGCACCGCTGAGTACCAGGGCAAACAGCAATACCGGCACCAGGGCCAGCAGCATGACTTTGGTCTTCAAACGCATGATCACTCCTTAAACAGCGCACCGTCAGGCAACGGCAGTCCTGTTGTATCGGCGGTTTTTGTTACGGCTGTAGGCGACATCGTTAACTCAGTTCAGACCATAGCGACGTATTCAGCCGACTTTTTAAGCGAACACGGGGACTTTTTAAGCCGGCGCTGCAAAAGCGCAAACACTGCCAATAAAAATCCTCAGCATGCTCTATAAATATCCGTTCAATATTTCGATCAGAAGTGTGCATAATTATTGCCTGCAAATTGGGTGGGCCATGACCAGGCTCGCAAAACCTTATGTGCAAGCAGGTATCGGTGCACCACGCACAACAGTCGCGCATCAAGAAAGCGCCGATGTGTGCCGATATGCGTCCTGCGTTCCGACGTCCCCATAGGAAGTACCCATGTTCAGTCGCCTTTCAATTCAGTGGAAAATCACGCTGCTCGCCGGCCTCTGCCTGTTAATCATCGTGACCTTGTTGGTGGGTACCTCGCTGTACCAGTCCAAAAGCACGGCCGACGTGGTAAAGGCCTCCAGCACGGCAATGCTGCAAGAGTCCGCCCAAAAGCGCATGGCGGCGCGCGGGGAAACCCAGTCGCTGCGCATTCAGCGTTATTTCATGGACGCCTATCAGTACGGCAACGGCTTTACCCGTCAGGTGAAAATGCTGATGGGCCAGGCCAAGGCGCACGGCATCGAGCCGGGCGCGGTGCGTACCGACCTGTCGGAACAAATGCACACAGCGTTACAAGGCAACCCGAACCTGCTCGGCCTGTATGTGGTGTTTCTACCCGATGGCCTGGATGGCCAGGACGCTCAGTTCGTGGGCCAGGACGCCTTGGGCAGCAATGACATCGGTCGTTTCGCCCTGTACTGGTCGCAATCTGGCAGCGGCGAGCTGGAACCGGAGGCGATGAAGGAAGAGTTGCTCAACGACACCACCGTGATGAGCAATGGCACGCCCTACAACTCCTGGCTCACCTGCCCGCTCACGGTCAAGAAACCCTGCGTACTGGACCCCTATATCGACGAAGTCGACAAGGTCAAAACCCTTATGACCAGCATCGCCTTCCCGGTGGAAGTGGATGGCAAGGTGGTGGGTGTGGTGGGCGTGGATATCAGCCTGTCCAGCCTGCAAGAGATCAGCACCAAGGCCAATAAAGAGCTGTACGACGGCCAGGGCCACGTCAGCATCATCAGCCCGCTGGGCCTGTTCGCCGGCCACAGCCGCGACCCGTCGGTGCTGGGCAAGCCGCTGAGCGCTGCCTTTGGTGAGCATGGCAATGAGCTGGCACGGCTGACCGCCAGCGCCACCTCACAGGTAGTGCACGAAGGCGACATGCTGCAGGTGCTGGAACCGCTGCTGCCGATTCCCGAATCCAAGCCGTGGAGCGTGTTGATCGAGGTTCCGGAAAAAGTACTGACGGTACCGGCGAAAAAACTCGAAGCCGAACTGGACAGCCGCCGCACCGGTGACAGCGTGTTCTCCCTGGTCGGCGGCCTGGTTGCCGTGGTGCTCGGCTTGCTGTTGATGTGGCTGACCGCCCGGGGCGTGACCCGGCCTATTCTCGGCGTAGCCGCCATGTTGCAGAACATCGCTACAGGTGAAGGCGACCTGACACGCCGCCTCGACTACGCCAAGCGCGACGAACTGGGCGAACTGGCGGGCTGGTTCAACCGCTTCCTCGACAAGCTGCAGCCGATTATTGCCGACGTGAAAAACTCCGTGCAGGACGCCCGCGGCACGGCCGATCAGTCATCGGCCATTGCCCGCCAGACCAGCTCTGGCATGCAGCAGCAATACCGTGAAGTCGACCAGGTGGCCACCGCCTTCCAGGAAATGAGCGCCACCGCCCAGGACGTCGCCCATAACGCCGCCCAGGCGGCCGACGCTGCCCGTAGCGCCGACGATGCCACCCGTGAGGGCCTCGGCGTTATCGGCCAGACCACTAACGCCATCGAGCTGCTGGCCAATGAAATGAACGTGGCCATGGAAGAAGTCCAGGGCCTGGCCAGTAGCAGTCAGCAGATCGGCTCGGTGCTGGAAGTCATTCGCTCGATTGCCGAGCAGACCAACCTCCTGGCCTTGAACGCAGCCATTGAAGCGGCGCGTGCCGGGGAAGCCGGGCGCGGCTTTGCGGTGGTGGCCGATGAGGTGCGTAACCTGGCCAAACGCACGCAAGATTCGGTGGAAGAAATTCGCCAGGTGATCGAGGGCCTGCAAAGCGGCACCCGCGAGGTGGTCAGCAGCATGGGCAGCAGCCATCGCCAGGCCCAGGCCAGCGTGCAGCAGGTGGAATTGGCCGTCAGTGCGTTGCAGCGCATCAGCAATGCCGTGGGCGTGATCACCGATATGAACCTGCAGATTGCCAGTGCGGCGGAGGAACAAAGCTCGGTGGCCGAAGAGATCAACCGCAACGTGGCCTCGATTCGCGACGTGACTGAATCGATTTCGGCGCAAGCCGATGAGTCGGCACAGGTGAGCCAGGCGTTGAATCGCCTGGCCAACCATCAGCAGGCGTTGATGGATCAGTTTCGCGTCTGATCGCTGCCCTCCCCCCTCTCCCTCGCGGGAGAGGGTTAGGAGGCGACTCCACGCACACCACCCCGGCATGGCGCCATCGGCCCACCGCCCTGACGCGCCGCCCCTTGCCCGCCACGCCGCCACTCGCTAGCCTGCGCGCTGTCTATCTCGCCCCTCATCACCAAGGAATTGCCGATGCTCAACTACGCCATCGTTGCTGGCTCCAGCCGTACTGACAGCCAGTCGGCCAAGGTCGCCCATTTTCTTCAACAACGCTTGATTGAACTGAACCTGACCAGCGCCGCCACCAGCACCGTTATCGACCTGGGCACCGGCCCACTGCCCCTGTGGCCCGCCACTGACACCGGCCCATGGGCGCACTACGCCGAACAATTGAAAGCTGCCGACGCCGTCATCGTGATTGTGCCGGAGTGGAATGGCATGGCCTGCCCGGCCATCAAGAACTTCTTTATCTACACCAGCAAGGCCGAACTGGCACACAAGCCAGGGCTGCTGGTAGGCGTATCGGCGGCCGTGGGCGGCCCGTATGTGATCAGCGAAATGCGCGCCTCGAGCTACAAGAACTGCCGCGTGAACTACCTGCCGGAACATATTCTGGTACGCCACTGCAACGGCGTACTCAACGGCCCGCAGGCCGCCAGCGAAGACGACCAGCGCCTGCGTGACCGTATCGACTACACCCTGGATATTCTGGCCAAGTACGCTCAGGCGCTGAAGCCGGTGCGTGAGTTGATCGACATGACCAATCCGGGGTTCGCCAACGGCATGTAAGGCCGCCGCTGGCCCTAAAAAAACCGCCGCAGCCTTCGGGCCACGGCGGTTTTTTTGTTTCTGCCAGCCTTAGAATTTTAAGGATTAGAACTTGAAGCGTTTGACCAAGTGGCTCAGGTCGCCCGCCAGGTACGACAGTTCGCCGCTGGCAATGGTGGTTTGCTGTGCACCGACGGTGGAATGCACGGCGAGATCGCGAATGCTGGTCAGGCCCCGGTCTACTTCATGGGCCACTTGCGCTTGTTGTTCGGCAGCGGTGGCAATTTGCAGACTGCGCTCATTGATCTGCACGATGGCCGTGTTGATCTGCACCAGCGCCTGGCCAGCCGCCTGAGACAGCACCTGAGTGCGCTGAGCCTGTTCACTGGTTTGCGCCATGGCCTGCAACGCTGCGCCGCTGCGGCCTTGAATGCTGGCCATCATCTCTTCGATATGCACGGTCGCGTCCTGCGTGCGCCGGGCCAATGCCCGAACCTCGTCCGCCACCACCGCAAAGCCACGGCCGCTTTCGCCGGCACGTGCCGCTTCAATGGCGGCATTAAGGGCCAATAGGTTGGTTTGTTCGGCAACAGCGCGAATCGCCGCCACCACCTTGTTTACGTCAATGGCTACCGTGGCCAATTCCTCCACGCTGGTGGCGCTGTCCTGTACCTGGTTGACCATCTGGGCAATAGCGGCAAGCGTCTCATCCACCCGCTCACAGCCATGGTCAGCCGCTTCGCTGGTCAGTGCGGCGACATCCAGCGCCCCGGCAGCGTTGCGCGCCACTTCTTCGATGGCCGCGCTCATCTGGGTGACCGCCGTGGCAGCCAATTCCACTTCATTGGCCTGGGCTTCCATGCCTTTGGAAGACTCCTCGGTAATCAGGTGCATCTGCTCCGAGGTCGCGGCTAGTTGCGTCGACGAGTCGCTGATTTTGCCCAGCGCGTCGCACAAGTTGTTCTGCATGGCGGCCAGCGCTTTGAGCAACCGGGCCATCTCGTCCTGGCCATCGACCACAATGGCTTCGCTCAAGTCGTTGGCGGCAATCCGCTCGGCAATACGCACGGCCTGGCGCACCGGTAAAAGCAGGCTGCGGGTATACACCCAGGCCACCGCAACGCACACCAACACGCCGAACACGTTGGAGCCAATTACCCAGGTAAAGGTATCGTCATAGGCGCTTCGGGCATTGCTGCTGTAAAGCTGGGCACGCGCGTCCGTGGTGTTGACGAAGGCCGTGATCTGCTTTTGCAGCGCAGCACCGGTGTCGTGCAGCGCAGTGGCACTGAATTGCGCCGCCGCCGGTGCGTCGTCACGGGCAACCAATGCCAGGTACTGGTCTTGCGCCTGATCAAACTGCCCGACGGTGCTGCGCAGGTTAGCCAGTGCCTGCTGCTCCTCGATG
Source organism: Pseudomonas turukhanskensis (assembly GCF_027922365.1). Taxonomy (GTDB): domain Bacteria; phylum Pseudomonadota; class Gammaproteobacteria; order Pseudomonadales; family Pseudomonadaceae; genus Aquipseudomonas; species Aquipseudomonas turukhanskensis. The sequence goes on along the minus strand of NZ_BSFN01000004.1, from coordinate 360,515 downwards.
CCCAGAGGCAGCGAGGCCAGGGTTGAAAGGTTGTCGTTGATTTTTGCACGCCACCGGACAATATCGGCCGAGGCCTCAGTGCGGGTCGCCTCGCTTTCCATGGCATTGCGCAGAATGCTGTTGGCCGCGCTGATTTTCGAGAGGTTGGCATCCAGCTCCCCCAACGCCTTTGCGGCCGGCACGATTTGCTGCTGAAAGTAGGTACCGACGGTGTGCAGGGTGCTCGCCTGACGCAGCGCGGCCAGGCCGAGGCTTGCGATCACCACACAAAACAGGCCGAAACACAGCGTCGAGCGCTGGGCCAGGTTGAGCTTTCGAATAATCATGGGAGTCGTCCAGTAAAGTGCGGAAACCACAGCGCACCGACGTAAGCCATAAACGATGACTGGCCGATGCGTGTTGCTGGACGGAATTAGATGACAGGCGTAGGCCGCCACTTAAGGCGAAACGCCCCATGCTGCTGTAGGGATTTTCTACAATCTGTGGGTATGACCAGAGGCCAGATCAACGGCCCTTCTCCCACGGCACCTCTCGGGGAAACGGGCGAGAGAGTGATGTATGGCGGCGTGCGCGGTTTATCTGTAGGAGCCAGCTTGCTGGCGGACCCTGCAAACGCAGGTCGCGAATCACCTTTTACAGGGTTCGCGACCAAGGTCGCTCCTACAAAAGCGGCAAGGCTTTTAATCTACTTCGAAACACCAACCCTCAAGGCATGGAATGGTTTCATTGCGTCACTTTCCCTGTAGCAAATATGGATGTACTGAAAGGTACCAGCCCTCACTCCCCACGCATTGGCACAGATACCACGAGGTCCGCTACAGCGTAGCTCGCTTGCTCGTCAGGGCTATGTAAGGCCACTCGGCAGCCCATCATCATTTCGTCACATAGCCGGGGCACTCTGCAGACACGCAATGTGTGTGCGTGCTCGATAACTTGCCGACCTCGCGTTGGCATTTTTTTTGACCCACTCAAACCCTTGTTACAGGAGAAAAACCATGGAAATAGCAGTGCAAAAAGAGATCAGCGGCAGCCGCGAAACCTGGCTGGTGAAAACCGGCAGCATGGCCATTTCCTTTTCGGACCAGGGCTCGGCCATGAGCTTTGCCGACAAGCTCAAGGAGCGCGTGGAAGCACCGCACCCGCTCCTGGGTGAAGTGCTGCTATCGAGCTATGCCGGCCTCGGTGAAGTGGCGCAGTAAACCGTGATGGCTACGCCCCACGTTTTTTCTTGCAACCAAATTCACGCTCGCAAGGTCAGTAACGCATCCCAAATGGCCGAGGCAGCCATCAAACAGCAATATGTGCGTTTTACAGTGCAGCCTCGAATTCAGGAGTTACCCCTTGTGAGTCGCACCACCCGAACCCTGTGCAAAACCCTCGACCAGGTCGCCGCCAATAACGAGACCGCTGCGATTGCCGTGATGCGGGCCGCCGAAGCCAGCAATGATCAGGTGCTCAAGCAGCAGTTGCTGAACGTTATCCATCGCTTGAATGTGGACGCCACGCTGCTGCAGGCGGCCCGCCAGGAAGTCGCCAGCGAAGGGCTTAAGAGGGCCTGAGTGCACGCCCTGGCTACCGCTGGGCAAATTATCTAAACCTTCCGGGCCCCCTTCCCGTCCACTGCTTAGCGACACTTTGTTCGCGCAACAGTGGAAAACCGCCCATGAACACCTCCCCGCTCAAACACCTCGGCCTGGCCTGCGTGCTGACGTTCAGCGCCTTGGCCAGCGCCGTGGCCGCCACGTCCAACGCCTTCGTCGAGGACGCCGCTCAAGGCGGTATCAATGAAGTGGAAAGCGCCAAACTGGCTCTGGAAAAAAGCAGCAGCACCGACGTGCGTGAATTCGCCACCCATATGCAAGCTGACCATAGCAAGGCGAATGCCGAGCTGATGGGCCTGGCGAAAAAGCTAGACCTTGAAGTGCCCGACGAAGCCTCGTTGGTGGCCAAAGCGAAAACACTCTTGCTGGAAATTCGTGACGAGTCCTTTGACAAGGCCTACGCCAACAACCAGGTGATGGCCCACGAAAAGACCGTCGAGCTATTCAAGAAAGAAGCCGAGTCTTCGGACAAACCCGAGCTGAAAGCCTTTGCCCAGAAAACGCTGCCGACCCTGGAGCATCACCTGGAAATGGCCAAGCAGTTGAAGGCCAAACACACTGACTAAGCCCGGGAGGCCGCTATGAATCACCAACCCAACGCCACCGGCGGCAAACACATTGATCCGGACCTGGGCTTCGACCCGGACTCGCCGGACCTCGCCGACCCGCAGATTGACCCACCGCACCCACCGCGCATTCCCGACGATGCGCCGGACCCACGCCCCGATCGACGTGCGCCCAGCGACGAATACCCGCCTTACGAAAAACCGTAGCCGGTCTTGAAATGGAGTGAGCGCAATGACCTTGCACTACGTGGCCTGCCTGGCGGATTTGCATGAAGGCCAACTAAGCCAAGCAACACTGGGCGATCACACCATCGTGTTATGGCGCGAGGGCGATACGGTGCGCGCCTATCAGGGCGAGTGTCCCCATGCCCGCGCGCCGTTGGCTGACGGCGCCGTTTGTAACGGACGGCTTGTGTGCCCCTGGCACAAGGCAGTGTTTCGCCTGAGCGATGGTCATGTGTGCGAGCCGCCTGCCCTGGAAGACTTGCAACGTTACGCCGTAACGCTGCAGGACGGCCAGGTGTATGTGGACGACCAGCCGCTACCACCCGAGGCTGCACCACGCAGCGAAGCCGATACGCGTCTTTTCGTGGTGGTAGGTGCTGGCGCGGCAGGCACGGCGGGGGCCTCGGCGTTGCGCGAGCATGGTTTTGCCGGTCGTGTGCTGCTGATTGATCGCGAGCAAACGCCCGGCTACGACCGCACCGTACTGAGTAAATTTGTGATTGCAGGCGAGATGGCGCCGGCGCAGATTCCGGACCTGAAAGACGATGATTTTTACCGGCAGCAGCGCATTGAGCGGGTACATGGGCACGTACACAGAGTGGATGCCCAGCGGCGCGAAATCGAGCTGAGCGATGGTCGCCAGTACCGCTACGATTCGGCCTTGCTGGCCACTGGCGCCGAACCCAAGACCCTTGATGTGCCCGGCGCCCAGTTGCACAACGTGCACGTGCTGCGTTCCAGAGCACACGCCGCCAATATTCTCCACGCCACCCAGCCCGGTGACCGGGCCGTGGTCATCGGCGACAGTTTTATTGGTTTGGAAGCGGCCAGCGCGTTGCGCAAACGTGGGCTGAGCGTGACCGTGATTGCCCGCCATGAAGTGCCGTTTGCCAAGCAATTTGGCCTGGAGATCGGTCGCGCGATCCGCCTGCTGCATGAAAGCAACGGCGTTGTGTTTCGCGTGGGGGAAGAGGCCGTGAGTTTCGAAAGTGGCCATGCCGTGGACGATCAACAGGTGCAAGCAGTCCGCCTGGCCTGTGGCGAACGGATTGCCGCCGACCTGGTGTTGCTGGGCGTGGGCGTGAGCCCGGCCACGGATTTGCTCCACGGGCTGCGACTGTGTGAGGACGGCGCCTTGGCGGTAGACCAGCATATGCGTGCGGCGCCTGGCCTGTGGGCCGCCGGTGATATTGCGCGCTTTCCCTTGGCTGACGAGCACCTGCGTATCGAGCATTGGCGCGTTGCACAGCAACATGCACGGGTGGCGGCGCAGAATATGCTCGGCACCGAAGTGGCGTATGAAGGCGTACCGTTTTTCTGGACCCAGCACTTCGGCAAACGCTTCGACTACCTGGGCCTTGCCAGTGATTGGGAAGAAACGGTGATTGAAGGCGACCTGGTTAACCTGCACTTTGTCGCGTTGCTGTGCACCGAGGGCAAGGTGGAAGGTGTGGTGACGTGTCAGCAGGAAGCGCTGGCCGCGCTGTTGGCAGAGCGCCTGCGTGAACCGTTAACGGTGGACGAGGCGCTGGGGTTGATTCGAGCCGCTGCGGCGGCCTGAATTTACTCTTTGGCGATGATGCCGGTTATGGTGATGCCGTAGTCCTTGAGCAATTGCATGGGCGGCTCGTTGGCCGGTTCTTCAGGGTCGCCGAATTCTCCCTTTTCCACGTTCTCCTCGGCCCACGCCAGCACGTAATCCACGGCTTGCTCGATGGTCGGTTGGTCAGCCTGGTGAACATCCAACGTCGAGGTACCTTCATCTTTGCTGTAGCTGATTACCCAATGGGTCATGGCCCTGTACTCCTGTATTTTTTGTCGGTGTGTATAGCTGCTGACTGAGCCTCGCCCGATCGGTTCAGGGGCATTTGTAACGGCGCTTGCCGGTTGCACGCCGTTCGCACGTTCTTTGTAGGAGAGGCTTGAGCCCCGATTTTCCGGGCCTGCAACGCCGCTGCTGGCAGTAGAAACTTGAACTTTCATACGTGCTGCTTTCTCTGAATCCCATGCATCGCCACGGCGCCCGCCGCTGTCACCAAGGGAATAGGAGAAACAGATGCCGGAACAGGCATGGCCTGAGCGCACCCCGTCCACCCTCGCCATCTTGCTCGCCGTTGCCGCCGCGTTCGCGCTGAGCGGCTGCGATGAACAGAGCGCGCCACCACCCCATGTGCGAGTGCTGGTGCAGGCGGTAAAACCCGGCGACTTCACCGACCAGGCTGAGCTCACCGGCGACATTCAGGCACGGGTGCAAGCGCAACAATCGTTTCGCGTTGGCGGCAAGATCATTGAGCGATTGGTGGAGGTTGGCGACACCGTCACCGCCGACCAGGTGCTGGCTCGCCTCGACCCGCAAGAACAGCAAAGCAATGTCGACAACGCCCGCGCCGCCTTGCAGGCGCAGGAAGCGCAACTGCGCCTGGCCGAGGTGAGTTTCAAACGCCAGAAGTTGCTGCTGCCCAAGGGCTACACAAGCAAAAGCGAATACGACCAGGCCCAGGCGCAACTGCGCTCCAGCCAAAGCTCGCACGCCGCCGCCCAGGCGCAATTGGCCAATGCCCGCGACATGCTCACCTACACCGAACTGAAGGCGTCCGCCGACGGCGTGATTACCGAGCGTCAGGCTGAAACCGGCCAGGTGGTTCAGGCCACCGTGCCGATCTTCACTCTGGCGCGTGCCGGTGAGCGCGATGCGGTATTTGATGTATATGAATCGCTGTTCAACCAGGAACTGGCTGAGCAACCCATCACCGTGGCGTTGCTGGATCGCCCGGCCATTCAGGCGCAGGGCAAGGTGCGGGAAATTACCCCGACCATCGATGCGCAAAGCGGCACCGTAAAGGTGAAAGTGGAATTGCAGAACGCGCCTGCGGAAATGAACCTGGGCGCGGTCGTGACTGCCACCGTGCACCCAAAAACCAGCCACCGTGTGGTGCTGCCGTGGTCGGCATTATTCAAGAGCCAACAGCAGCCCGCGGTATGGCTGGTGGACGCGCAGCACAAGGTGAGCCTGCAACCGGTCAGCGATGTCACCTATGGCAGCGGCACGGTGCTAGTGGGTCAGGGTTTGCAGGCGGGCCAGCAAGTGGTGGTCGCCGGCGGCCAATTGCTGCATCCGGGCCAGCAAGTGGAAATCGCCGCCCCGGAAAAAGCCGCCGAGCCGGAAAAAACAAAGATAGCGGCGCCGCCACAGGGGGCTAAACCATGAGCCGCCTTTCTCATGTTGCGACCGCCGTGCTGATGGCCACGATGCTGACGGCCTGCTCGGAAAAAGAACCAGAACAAGCCCCGCCGCGGCCCGTGCTGTACAGCGTGGTCAAGACGCAGCAGCAGGCCACGCTAGGCCGCTACGCCGGCACCATCGAAGCGCGCTATGAAACAACCGTGGGTTTTCGCACCAACGGCCGCATTGCCTCGCGCACAGTGAATGTCGGCGATAACGTCGCAAAAGGCACTCTCTTGGCAACCCTGGACCCCAGCGACCAGGAAAATCAGTTGCGCGCCAGTGAAGGCCGGATGGCCAGCGCCAATGCGCAATGGCTGGAAGCCCAGGCCGACGCTCGCCGGCAAACTGAACTGTTTGACCGCGGCGTGGGCGCCAAAGCCAACCTGGACGACGCCCAGACCCGCCTGAAAACCACCCGCGCCAGCCTCGACCAAGCAGCTGCCGATGTGCAACACGCCAAGGACCAGGTGAGTTATACCCGCCTGCTCAGCGACTTCGACGGCGTGGTGACCGCCTGGCGAGCGGAGATCGGGCAGGTGGTAGCGGCCGGGCAGGAAGTATTGACCCTGGCCCAACCCGATGTGCGCGAAGCCGTGTTCGACCTGCCCGACGAGCAAGTCGCCACACTGCCGACCGATGCCCGCTTCACCGTGACCTCACAACTGCAAAGCGACGTGCATGCCGACGCCCGTATCCGCGAGATGGCGCCCCAAGCCGATGCGGCCACACGGTCACGGCGGGTGCGCCTGACCCTGGAGCAAAGCCCGGAGGAGTTGCGCCTGGGCACCACCATCAATGTTCAACTCAGCAGCCAGACGCCCGCCCACACCACGCTGCCGGCCAGCGTGCTGATCGAGCAAGGCAATGCCAATGCCGAGCAGGGTCAGGTATGGGTAATCGAGCCGAAAAGTCTGGCCGTCAGTCAGCGCACGGTGCAGGTGTTGGCACGCAACGGTGACCAAGTGGTGATCGGCGACGGCGTACAGGATGGTGAGTGGGTGGTGCGCGCGGGCGTAAACAGCCTGAAACCAGGGCAAGTCGTGAAGTTGGATGCAGGAGCTGAGCAATGAGTCAGGAGGAAACCACCCACCCGCAGCCGAGTCAGGAGAAAACCGGCTTCAACCTGTCGGACTGGGCCCTGCGGCATCAGTCTCTGGTCTGGTATCTGATGGCTGTGTCCCTGGTGATGGGGATCTTCTCCTACTTTGAACTGGGACGTGAGGAAGACCCCTCCTTCACCATTAAAACCATGGTGATTCAGACCCGTTGGCCCGGCGCCACAGTGAACGACACTTTGCAACAGGTCACCGACCGCATTGAGAAAAAGCTGGAGGAACTGGATTCCCTCGACTACGTGAAAAGCTATACGCGACCGGGCGAGTCCACGGTATTTGTCTACCTCAAGGACACCACCGACGGTAAAGACATCCCGGATATCTGGTACCAGGTGCGTAAGAAAATCACCGATATCCAGGGCGAGTTTCCCCAAGGGTTGCAGGGCCCGTCGTTCAACGACGAGTTCGGTGACGTCTTCGGCAGCATCTACGCCTTTACCGGCGACGGCCTGAGTTACCGGCAACTGCGCGACTACGTGGAACAGGTGCGCCTGGATATTCGCAGTGTGGCGAACCTGGGCAAGGTGCAGCTGATTGGCGAGCAGAATGAGGTGCTGTACCTGAACTTCTCCACCCGCAAGCTGGCGGCACTGGGGTTGGACCAGGCGCAGGTGATGCAAAGCTTGCAGGCGCAAAACAGCGTGACGCCCTCGGGGGTGATCGAGGCCGGGCCGGAGCGTATTTCCGTAAGAACCTCAGGCGAATTCCGTTCGCAGCAAGACCTGCAAGCCGTGAATGTGCGGGTCAATGAGCAGTTTTATCGGCTGGCTGACCTGGCCACCATCGAACACCGCTACCAGGACCCGCCCGAATCGTTGTTTCGCTTCAACGGCCAGCCGGCCATTGGCCTGGCGGTGGCCATGCGCGATGGCGGCAATATCCAGACCTTTGGCAAGCAGTTACACCAGCGGATGGAGGAAATAACTGCCGAGCTGCCGGTGGGTGTGGGCGTGCATCAGGTGTCCAACCAGGCTGAAGTGGTGGACAAGGCCGTAGGCGGTTTTACCAGCGCGTTGTTTGAAGCAGTGGTGATAGTGCTGATTGTCAGCTTTATCAGCCTGGGCGTACGTGCCGGGCTGGTGGTGGCCTGCTCCATTCCGCTGGTACTGGCCATGGTGTTTGTATTTATGGAGTACAGCGGCATCACCATGCAGCGGATCTCCCTGGGCGCGCTGATCATCGCCCTCGGCCTGCTGGTGGATGACGCGATGATCACGGTGGAGATGATGGTCACCCGACTGGAGGCCGGTGACACCCGCGCCCAGGCCGCGACCTTTGCCTATACCTCCACCGCCTTCCCCATGCTGACCGGCACCTTGGTGACCGTGGCCGGCTTTGTGCCGATTGGGCTGAACGCCAGCTCCGCCGGCGAATACACCTTCACCCTGTTCGCGGTTATTGCCGTGGCACTCTTGGTGTCGTGGCTGGTAGCGGTGCTGTTTGCGCCGGTGATTGCCGTGCACGTGCTGCCCAAGTCCCTTAGCCATAAAAAGGATAAAAAGCCCGGACGTCTTACGCGGGGTATGGACCGTGGTCTGAAATGGACGATGCGCCACCGCTGGCTAAGCATCGGCCTGACGGTGGCGCTGTTCGCCACCTCGATTGTGTTGATGCAATTTGTGCAGCAGCAGTTCTTCCCCTCCTCCGACCGGCCCGAATTGCTGGTGGACCTGAACCTGCCGCAAAACAGCAGCGTGGAAGAAACCCGCCAGGTGGTGGACCGCCTGGAAGCCACGCTCAAGGGCGATGAGGATATTCAGCGCTGGAGCACTTATATCGGCGAAGGCGCCGCGCGCTTTTACTTGCCGCTGGACCAGCAACTGCAGAACCCCTTCTATGCCCAGCTGGTGATCGTCAGCAACGACCTCGAGGCTCGCCAACGCCTGGTGGCCAAACTGAAACGGCGGCTACGCGAAGACTTTGTCGGCATCAGCACCCTGGTGCAACCGCTGGAAATGGGGCCGCCGGTGGGCCGGCCAATTCAATACCGCATCAGCGGGCCGGACATCGACAAGGTGCGCGAATACGCCATGCAGGTGGCCGGCTTACTGGACGGTAACGCCAATATTGGCGACATGATTTACGACTGGAACGAGCCTGGCCGGGTGCTGAAGATTGACGTGGCCCAGGACAAGGCGCGGCAACTGGGCCTGTCCTCGCAAGATGTGGCGCAGGTGATGAATGGCGTGGTGACGGGCGCCAATGTCACCCAGGTGCGCGACAGCATTTATCTGATCAATGTGGTGGGCCGTTCCCAGGAAGCCGAACGCAGGGCGCCAGAAACCCTGGAGAACTTGCAGATCACCACCCCGCGGGGCACCTCGATTCCCCTGCGCGCGTTCGCGACCGTGAGTTACGAGCTGGAACAACCCCTGGTCTGGCGCCGTGATCGCAAGCCCACCATCACCCTTAAAGCCAGCGTGCACGGTGATAAACAGCCCACGGACCTTATGGCCGCGTTGCAGCCCAAGATCGACGAATTCGCTGCCAAGTTGCCGAAGTCCTACAGCATTAAACCGGGCGGCACCGTGGAGGAAAGCGGGAAGGCGCAAGGGCCGATTGGCAAGGTCATACCACTGATGCTGTTTCTGATGGCGACCTTTCTGATGATTCAGCTGCAAAGCGTGAAGAAGCTATTTCTGGTCGCCAGCGTCGCGCCGCTCGGGCTTATCGGCGTGGTGGCAGCCTTGCTACCAACCGGCACGCCGCTTGGCTTTGTGGCGATTCTGGGGGTGCTGGCGCTGATCGGCATCATCATCCGTAACTCGGTGATTCTGGTGACCCAGATCGACGAATTCCGCGACGCAGGCGCCGAGCCGTGGGACGCGGTGATCGAAGCCACTCACCACCGCACCCGACCGATTCTGCTGACGGCGGCAGCCGCGAGCCTGGGCATGATTCCCATCGCCCGTGAGGTGTTTTGGGGCCCCATGGCCTTCGCCATGATCGGCGGCATTATCAGCGCCACGCTGCTGACGTTGCTGTTTTTGCCGGCCCTGTATGTGGCCACCTACCGTATCAAGGAATCTTCCGTGCAGGGAGAGCTCGCTACGCACCATTGATCCAAAAGGCGGAACCGATGGCCGGCCAGTCTTTCCCACCTAGAGAAAGGCTTGGCCCTCAATCGCCGGCGTATACAAGGAGCTCTGCGATGGACGACCGCAAGGTTAAAACCGCCCAAAGCGCCGTGGCCCTGTTACACCTGGGCAGTCAGCCCCCGGAACACGAGCAGGATGTGCAGCTCACGCTAGCGAAAAAGATCGCCGCGATGCTGAATGTACCGCTACAGGCCGACCTCACGCCGTCAGCAACGGTTTACTGGATACCAGACGAAACCGTCATAGGCAGCGAACAGATGCAAGCGCTGGGCATCCGCCACGAGGCCAACTTCTTTGGCGGCGCCGTGCCGTATCCCTTTATGGCCACCAAGGCCATCAGCCACCCACTGATCGAGCACCCTGCTGCAGTGGTAGAGGGCTGGAGCGAGCGCTTCGACGAGCAGGCCAGCAGCGCCGTCCTGCGCGGCTTTACCGTGTTTGATCTGGCCGACGCCGAACGCGCCGGCCTCACACTTCTGGCCCATGGCCCGCTGAGAATAAAACCGGTGCGCGGCAAGGCCGGGCGGGGGCAGGAGCTGATTGAAGATGCGCAGCAATTGACGAGCTGCCTGCTCAATCAGGATGCCGTGGAGGTCGGCAACTGGGGGTTGGTGTTGGAAGAGCACTTGAAGGAAGTAGTGACCTTCAGTGTGGGCCAGGTACTGGTAGCCGGCATCACAGCCAGTTACTGCGGCACCCAGCGCCTGACCCAGGATGACAGCGGCGCCGAGGTATACGGCGGCTCGGACCTGATTTTGGTGCGTGGCGATTACGACCAGCTGGGCGCCCTGCCCTTGTCCCCTGCCCTGCACTTGGCCATAGAGCAGGCCGTGCGCTACGAGCAGGCTGCACTCGACTGCCTGGGGCTGGTGGCCTCCCGGCGCAACTACGATATCGCCCAGGGCATTGATTCGCTCGGCGAAGAGCGCTCCGGTGTTCTGGAGCAGTCGTGGCGAATTGGCGGTGCCAGTGCCGCCGAGATATTTGCACTGGAAGCGTTCTATCACGACCCCGCTCTGCAACGGTTGCGGGCCAGCACCTACGAAACCTACGGCGCTGATACGCCAGCCAACGCACAACGTCTTTATCACGGCGCCGTACCGCCCCACGGCACCCTCAGCAAATTCGTAAAGGTCGAACCCTATGCCTGCCCATAGCCAAACCGTGGACATCCACGTGGATGATGAAGTGATCGCCGGCACCCTGATGTCGCCCGAGCAGAAAGTCCCGGGAATATTGTTTGTACATGGTTGGGGCGGCAGTCAGCAGCGTGACCTGGCGCGGGCCAAAGGGATTGCCGGGTTTGGCTGTGTGTGCCTGACCTTCGACTTGCGCGGCCATGAACGCACCTCGGGCAGCAAGCAGACAGTGACGCGGGAACAGAACCTGGCCGATATCGTGGCCGCCTACGATCAGCTCGCACGGCACCCCGCCATCGACCCGGAAAAAATCGCGGTCATTGGTAGCAGCTACGGCGGTTATCTTGCGGCTTTTCTCACCGACATTCGCCCCGTCCGCTGGCTGGCGCTGCGGGTGCCGGCGCTGTATTGGGACGAAGAATGGACACTGCCCAAACAACTGCTGGACCGCGAACGCCTGGCCCGCTACCGCCGGACCCTGTGCCTGCCCGAGCAGAACCGGGCGTTGGCTTGTTGCTCGCGGTTTACCGGCGATGTGCTGTTGGTGGAGTCCGAACATGATGACTACGTGCCCCACACCACACTGATGAGCTACCGCGCGGCCTTTGAAAAAGCCCATTCGCTCACGCATCGAATGGTGGATGGCGCTGACCATGCCCTCAGCCAGGACAGCGACCAGAAGGCCTACACCTCAATTCTGACCAGTTGGGTGAGTGAGATGATCATCGGCGCGCGTACGGCGGACTATCCTCACCACTCGGCCATTTACTCCTGACGCACATAAGGCTCAGTGCAGGCCGGGCACCGCACTTGGCAGGCCGCACAGTCCTTCACGGATTGCCGAATGAGGGTCGGCCATGTGGCCGGAATATAGCCCGTTGCGGTACAGCACCACATTGCTGTGTTGCTGCAGCAAATCCAGGGTGTCGGTACTCGCTTGATCAAGCAGGCGGCAATTGACCAGCACCACATCGAACGGTCGGCCCGGGAAGCCCAATAAGGCCTTCAACTCGTCAGCGGTTGCTACGACACCTACGCCGTAGCAACCTGCGTGATTGATCAGCTTTTCAACAGAAAGACGCAATTGCTGGTTAGCGTCGGCAATAAGAATGCGCAAAGTTTTTGGCAGCATGGCGTTGGCTCGTCGGAAGAGGACCGCACCAGTGTCACCAAGCGGGCAAACTGAAAAAGCCGGATACCCCCTACATCCGTGTAGGAATCTACAGCTCGACGCCCTGCACGCTACGGACAATAAGCGCCAACTCATCCACCACCTGTTGCAACGGCCCGCTAACGCTGTTGGCGCTGGCATCTTGCTCACACGCTTGTTGCAACGATTCCGCCGCGCGCTGCACAGCGCTCGCACCAATATTGGCAGCGGTGCCCTTGAGCGTGTGTGCCAGACGAATCATCGCCACGCTGTCACCCTTTTCAGCTTGCGCGCAGAACTGTGCCTCGAAGGTCTGTGCCTGTTCCACAAACATCCCGAGCATTCGGGTGTAAAGCTCAAGATTGTTCATACACACGGCCATGCCGGCCGTCACATCGACGCCAGGTATTGATGGCAAGCTAGCAGGCGCTTCGGCAGATGATTCAGGCAATGATGCGGCAGACGGCTGCGCGACCGGTCTGATCCACTTGCTGATAATGGCGAACATCCTGGCGACATCGAGCGGCTTGGTGATGTAATCGTCCATACCCGCAGCCAACGCTTTTTCCATGTCGCCTTTCATGGCGCTGGCAGTCATGGCAATGACCGGCAGCGCTTGCGTCGCGTGGTTGGCGCGAATGTTCCGCGTGGCGGTGTAGCCATCCATAACGGGCATCTGACAATCCATCAGCACGCAGCCGAACGCCTGATCCACCGCCAGAATATCCAGAGCGAGCTGCCCATTCGCGGCCACAACCACCGCCACGCCGGCTTGCGCCAACAGCGCGACCGCCAGCTCCTGATTCATTTCATTGTCTTCCACCAGCAGGATGCGATTGCCCGCCAGCTGTACACGCACATTGTCGGCAATTTCCTGCTGACTGGCTGGTTCGCTGGCGACAGCACGCGGGCTACTCAGCACGTTGCTGACAGCCCTCAGCAATTGGCCAGGCGTGATGGGTTTGGCCAATACGCTTTCAAACGAAACTCCCTGGTGCTGTATCGCCGACTGGCACGATTCCTCTAAACCGGGAGCGGCCATCATGATCACTCTCACGCCAAGGTGATGGGAGCGCTGGCGAATAAGCTCGACACATTGCAGGCCGTCCATGATCGGCATTTGCCAGTCCATCAGGATCAAGTCATAGGCCTGGTCGCTCAGCTCGGCTTCATCTACACAGATCAACCCATCGATACCGTTGGCCGCCTCGTCGACGTACAACCCGGTCACATTTGCCATCGCCCCCACGATGGCGCGCGCGCTGGCATTGTCGTCAACCAGCAACACGCGACGACCCTGCAGCTCAGGGACAACGGGGGCATCAGCAGGCGTCAGGCATTCGATATTGACCTCGAAATGGAAGGTGGAGCCTACGCCAAAACGCGAGTCCACCCAGATGCGGCCGCCCATCAACTCCACTAACTGTTTGGAGATAACCAGGCCGAGACCACTGCCGCCGAAACGCCGGGTGGTGGAAGAGTCGGCCTGGGTAAAGCTGTTGAACAGCTTGCCTTTGTGTTCTTCGGTCAAGCCGATGCCGGTATCGGAAACCCAGAAATGCAAGGTGAGTTGGCTGCCGGACAACGCAGTGGCTTCCACCCCCACCACGACCTCACCGCGCTCGGTGAACTTGACCGCGTTATTAGCCAAGTTGATCAGTACTTGGGCAAGGCGCAGGCGATCGCCCGACAGGTTGCGTGGAACTTCGGCACGGATGTCATACAGCAGCTCGAGATTTTTCTGACCCGCGCGAAGGCTGATGGCGTTGGAAAGATCGTCAAATACATCCTCCAGGTCGAACTGCGCACGTTCGATTACCATCTTGGCCGATTCCAGCTTGCTAAAGTCCAGAATGTCGTTGATGACACTCAGCAGCGAGGTGGCCGCTTGATGGACCTTCTCAATGTAATTTCGCTGAACTGAATGGAGCTCTCCTTGAAGCGCCAAAGACGACATTCCCAGAATGGCGTTCATCGGCGTACGGATTTCATGGCTCATGTTGGCGAGAAACTCGCCCTTGATCTTGCTTGCGGCTTCGACGGCGTTCATCGCGTTCTGCATTTCCCGTTCCGCGACTTTTTGCTCGGTGATATCGATCATCCAGCCAAGTGTTCCCATCTCGCCAAGAAAGTCGATGCGCACAAAATTGATAAGTACATCCCGAACCTGATTGTTGTTGTCGATCACCTGGCTTTCGTGCTGCGCCACCACTCCTTCCTCACGTAGCCAGTCACGAAGCGTCTCTCGCTCATCGGGGCGAACAAACAGACTTGGCATGGGTGCATCCACACGGACATTGAAGGTGTTGGTAAACAACGGGTTAACAAAACGCACAATGCCCTCGGTGCCCGGTTGGAGGTCATCGGTGAGAATGCACACGGCCACTGGCGCGTTATCCAGCACTAACTGCAGACGTTGATGCTGGCGAGCGATTTCTTCCGAATCGCTGCGTCGGCGGCGCATGTCAGTCGCTCGTCGCAAAGCGAACCAGAACAACAGCCCGCTGGCCCAAGCGGTGAGCAAGGCAATTACAAAACCTTCACGCCAGTTGTAGACCGGGGCCAGGTCACTGATCGTCACCAGCCGCCACTTGCCACTTGGATCATTCCAATCCACCAGCGCCGAAGACACCGCATACCTCTGCTTATCAAGCCGGACAACCTTCTCATTCAAATCGAAAGGCAAAGCGCTTACTTGCTGTGGGTCATCAAAATAACGCCCGAACTGTTTACTTTGCGCAATGCTCTGCAGTCGTTCAGGCGTCATGGCGCCGACCGTATTGAGCCGCCACTCGGAACGCCCGGCTGCAAAAACTACGCCCTGTGGTGAGATAAGAAGTCCAGAGCGTGTGCCATCGCTTACGACGAACTCACCTAACTCGCTGGCCTCGAAGCTGCCGACTACAGCACCCGTCACTTCCGGGCCATTGGCCTCCAGGTACACTGGCGCCGCCACGTAGTACACCAGTCGCCCGGTCACCGAGCTGACGCCACCATGTACGCTGGGCAAACCACGCATGGCCTGAATGAAATAAGGGCGATAACTGACGTCCACGCCAATAGGATTCTGGCCCTCGTTGTTCCAATCGCTGGTGATAATTCCTTTTTCATTCACAACAAATACAAGGCTCGCCCCGACCCGCCGGGCAATAACCTGCAGAGCCGGGCGGGCGATGTTGAACTGACGGGCGTGCCTTACGTGTGTTTCCAGCGACGCTGTTCTTACCGATGGGTTCAACGAACCTGCGAGCAAGAGCGCCCCCATACCTTTTCCGTTAAGCGTCAGGCTCTCAAGGCTGGATGCATTCTCCCGGACAAGCGCCTGTTCGGCACTGCGAAAACGGGACTCGACCATCAACCGGTAAGACTCACTCGCTGCAAAGCCGATGACGCAGGAAAACAACAACATGCCAAGCAGCACTGGCACACGATTATCGACCATCCAATTGGTAATTTTCGTCACACGCAAACGCTCTTGATTAATACGCCCAAATGATTTTTCTCGAGCCATATCCGTGCAGCGCCTAACGCGCTGCCGCTAACGCGACTCACCGTGTTGCAAAAAGAACAGTGGCAAGCTTAGACGAGAGCGTCGTCCGAAGAAGGTAATTGAACAAAATAGATCGACCGCGTGCATACGCGTGAACTCGCTCTAACTCACCATTCGGGCCTCATGCCCTAATAAATCGTACACGGGGTCCACTTCCGCTACGAGCCCCCGAATTCAGATGTGGCCTTTGCACGCCAAACTCGACAGAGTTCGTGATTCTGCATCTATAAGGTTTTTCCTACGGAAAATAGGGATGAGATCTACATAAAGACTTTGGGATGACTGGGATATTTCCTCCACTTTAAATTTGTGTAGGAACACCAACGTGGCCCAGCCAAAAATCCTTATCTCGCAAGATCACCCGCTTGCTCAGCAAGCTCTGGCGGCCACACTTAAATCGCTGGGTTACTCCCGGCTTTTCATTGCAGAAACTTATCAGAACGCCATCGACCTCGCTCGAGACGAAGGTAATTTCGATATATTTATCTGCACCATTACAGCACCCAACGCACATGAACTCCACCTACTAAACCAAATCCAAACTTACGGCCGAATTAACTATCTGTTATTGATAAATGAAATGCCATCTTACTTGCTGGCACCAATCAGAAAAATTGCAAACAATTGCCAATACACAGTACTTGCAGAGCTGGGCAAACCTTTTACTAAAATGGAGGTGCAATCAGCTCTGCTAAAGTACCGCCCAGATCAAGGGAATGAGACAGCCAAGGCTGCAGTAGATACTTTCCCAGCCAAGGTAATTGCTAATGCAGCCGAAAAAAATCAGTTCATTCCTTTCTATCAACCTAAAGTCAATCTTCAGACAATGGAAGTCATTGGCGCCGAAATCCTTATGCGCTGGAACCATCCTAACTGGGGTATTTTAGGACCTGGTGCATTCATGGACATCGCCAAGCGTTTTGGGCATATCGACGCGATGATGTTAGACATTCTTGATCAAGCGTTAACTTGGACAACCGAACAGCAGTTTGACAAAGACTTCAAACTCGCCGTGAACGTCGATGCAATCCAGCTGTGCAAACCGGATTTTCATAAAAAAATTGCCGAAATGCTCAACGATAAAAAGTTTCCCGGCCACAACCTCATACTGGAGGTAACAGAGTGCGGCATTCTGAAATCGCCCATCGTGTGTATGACAAACCTTATTCAACTCCGATTACTAGATTGTGGCGTCTCGATTGACGATTTTGGTGTCGGCTTATCATCTTTACAGCGAGTGTGTGATCTGCCTTGTACAGAACTCAAGTTAGACATGAGCTTTGCACAGAGCATCCCATACAACCAACGCAGCAGACTCGCCGTCGCCAATATGGCGAAGCTGAGCAAGGAAATGGACATTCAATTGGTAGCCGAAGGCATAGAGACAACCGAGCAACTCCATTTACTCCAAAAAATGGGCTGCCCGGTGGGCCAAGGGTACCTATTTTCCCCACCTGTCTCCGCCAAAAACCTCCTGAAGTGGTTAAAACATCACGAAAAATACAGGTCTTTGAAGAAAAACAACTAATGCGGAACTCAAGTCGATTTAACGGCTATTAGAGCGAATGTGATGCTTAACAATAAAAACAACACAGCAGTTTCTCTGCGCACCAGTCCAATGGTTAGGCTGGCTGCGCTGCTTGGAACTTTGCTGTTTCTAATCGCATCACCTGCAAAAGCATTTGAGTTGGTTACCCTGTCTCCGACCATAACCACGCCAGCAACACGGATCGCGATCGGAGTAGAATCGAGGGCGTGGTTGGACCGCAAAAAATCGCTTACGCTGGGGATAAGTAGAGAAGTTTTCGAGCCCTATGAGATCCTGCAAGGACCAAACCTGAAAGGCATCGTAGCCGATTACTTCCATCTCATTACAACCAGTCTGAACGTACAAGCCAAAGTTGTGCTTTACCCAGACTGGAAATCGGCGCAACACGCCCTTCAAGAAGGAGATATCGACGTATTGGCCAGGGGCAATGCAAGAGATCAACCCAATGCTGCGTTCATCTCTTCCTTACCCTATGTTTTCAACACGCCCGCCATTGTTGGACGCGGCACCGAACTGGAATTTTCCAAGATTAAGGTACAAGGTGAAGTAGCTTATTCTGGCGACTTTTTGTCTGCACAGGAAATTCAACAGCACTTCGAGCAGGCAACCCCAGTCCCATTTAAATCGGCACTTGAAGCACTGCATGCCGTTGAATACCAGCAACAACGTTGGTACGTAGGCGACCCAACAGTGATTGGCTACTATAAGGGTCAGGGCGAACTTCCACACATTCACATGTACGAAGCCAAAACCCTCAATAAAAATGGTTACAGCTTTCTCTTTGCCAAAAAAGACATAGTTTTACAGTCTCTGTTTAATAAAATTTTATCCAGCACAGCAACGGCAGAAAAAAATAAGATAACCAACTACTGGGCGGTCAATATAGAAGTTGATCACCCAGGGGAAATTGCGTTTACCACAGAAGAGCAGCAATGGCTCAACGGGCACCCTGACGTCGTGGTCGCGATCAACTCTTCGTTACCACCCTATAGCTTCTACGATGAGTCAGGCGAGTTGCGAGGCGTTGCAATAGATTTACTTGCCATAATTAGCCAGGCTGCAGGCATAAATTTCAGAGTCGTTGATGTGCCTTCTTTAACTGAGTTGGAGCAGCAACTGCGCAATAAACACGTCGACATGACCTTGACCCTTTTACCCAATGAGGAACGAGCTAAGTACCTTCGCTTTACCGAGCCATATCTTTTTAATAGTTTCGCGTTGGTAACAACCAAACATAGTGAAATCTCCACTATTTCCGACCTGAAAGGGAAAAAGGTAGCGATCTTGCGAAGTAATTTTGTAAGCGACAAGTTGTTGCAGGCCGAACCATCGGCCCAACTGATTAAAAAAGAGTCGCAGCTAGACAGCCTGGTAGCCGTTGCCAACGGAGAAGTCGACGCAGCAATTTCCTTGTTGCCAACAGCCACATACCTTATCAGACAATATTTTTCTGACGATCTTAAAGTCGCCACATCGCTGCCAAATTTCCCGGCAAACCTTCCATTCGCCGTACAGGCGGAACACTCAATACTTTACGGCGTACTATCAAAAATCATCGAACAACTTGGCCCGAACCATATCAATGGACTGATGAGCAACTGGAAGGCGGTTGCACCCGCCCAGACTAGCGTATGGAAGGAGTACATCACTTCTTTTCGTCTGCTCAGCCTTTTCGCAGCACTCAGTTCGTTCCTGTTCATTATTCTGATCGGATATCTTTACGTAAAGCGCCGCCTCATGCGGCAAGAAGCTGAGCACTTAGGGTTCCGAAGCATGCTTTTGGATAGCATTCCGATGGCAATTTCGGTGAGAGATAGCCAAGGGCGGTTTGTATTCTGCAACCAAGTGTTTTACTCGCAGCTACGGGTGCAACCTGGGCAGGTCCTGGGCAAGAACAACTTCGATTTTCTTGATGTCGAGCGGGCTCACGCAGACGAACACCAGCGCCTTTATTTTCAAACATTAAAGAACGGTGTCGCTGAGCAGAGGCAGTTCGACGCAACAATAAACGGTAGTCACCTGACATTCAGGCAGTGGGACCGCCCCTATACAGACAAAAACGGCACCACCGTTGGCCTCATCTCCGCCTACGCTGACATGACGTCTAACGTTCTCTTGCTACAGCAACTGCGCAACTCCTATGACCGAGCTGTGCAGGCGAACGAGGCGAAAAGCCGCTTTCTGGCTGTCATGAGCCATGAAATCCGAACGCCGCTTAACGCGATCATTGGCTTGCTCGAGTTGACAATCCAGCGGATAGATCAAGGCTATTCGTGGGACCGTGAAGATCTGGTAGTTGCCTACGGCTCCTCCAAATCA
Source organism: Pseudomonas turukhanskensis (assembly GCF_027922365.1). Classification (GTDB taxonomy): domain Bacteria; phylum Pseudomonadota; class Gammaproteobacteria; order Pseudomonadales; family Pseudomonadaceae; genus Aquipseudomonas; species Aquipseudomonas turukhanskensis. The sequence continues at coordinate 340,977 of NZ_BSFN01000004.1, read as the reverse complement.
CTGATTGAGCTGATCGACGACATTCTCGATCTCGCCAAAATCGAATCTGGGAACATGACTCTTATGACACAGCGCAGCAATCTTTCCGAGATCGTCAACTCCGTAAGCAGAGTATTTAGTGGTGTTGCACGTCAGAAAGGCCTATTTCTAAACATAAACGAAAATATACAGGCCGATCGCGATGTAATGATGGACGCTGGGCGGTTCAAGCAAGTTTTGTCCAACATTCTAAGTAACGCGATAAAGTTTACAGATGCTGGCGGCATCAACATAAACGTGAGCAGTCTCAGCTCCTCAGAAGGCGCCCGGCTAACCGTTGAGATAGTTGATAGTGGAATCGGCATCTCGAGCGAAGACCAGGAGAAACTATTCAAACCATTCACACAAGCCACGACAGTCAACCACAACCGCGGTGGTACTGGCCTTGGCTTGGCAATTTGTCGCCAACTGATAGAGCTGATGGGGGGGACGCTCGAGCTTCACAGCACTCCGTCACAGGGCACTTGCGTCACCGTTAGGCTAACCGTTCCCGAAATGGAAGCAGACTGCAGCCCTTCAAATGTGCCCCTTGCGAATAAAGCCATGCAGCGCCAACTGACTGTGCTCCTCGTCGATGATCACCCAGCCAATCGCTTGCTACTTAGCCAACAATTGGAGTTTCTTGGTCACACAGTTCGCCAAGCTGAAGATGGCGCACAGGCATTGACACTACTTCACAGAGAAAAATTCGACCTGATCATAACTGACTGCAGCATGCCTGTTATGGATGGCTACGAACTGAGCCGGCAATGGCGCGTTCACGAAATTAAAACTAACCAGACACCCTGCTGGATAATGGGGTTTACGGCGAATGCTCAACCAGAAGAGCGTATTCGCTGTTTAGAGGCGGGGATGGATGGCTGTCTTTTCAAACCGGTGAGTCTAAATGAACTGTCGGCCTGCATAGAAAGTCTTGAGCCTAGGTCCGTCGGACCTGTAAACGAACACACCGTAAAACCTGACGATTCAGGCGAGCTAGTAGACAAATCCTGCATCTCTGCAATTACGAACGGAAACGAAAAGCTAGCAATTATGTTAATGACTCAGTTGCACACCAGCAACGGACTCGACTTGGAGCAGCTCAACGAAAAAATTCAAGAATCCCAATGGAAAGAAATTTCTTTACTCGCTCATCGACTAAAAGGGGTAGCAAGACTCATAAATTCAAAGGCGCTTGTAGACGCCGCACAATCATATGAAGACCAGCTTGCAGAGGGAGCTTCGCATGAAAAACTTAAGGTATTAGCCACCCACCTCAGTACGACGCTTCAACTGCTACAAGCTGCTCTTGCGCACGAGCTAAATCCGCTCGGCACACAACCAACAACTTAATAACGGAATCTTTATGGGCAAAGTACTTATCGTCGACGATCATCCGGTAATCCGCCTGGCCGTCAAGCTGCTACTGGAGCGCGAAGGCCATACTCTCGTCGGCGAAACCGACAATGGAGTGGATGCGCTAACTCTCATTAGAAATCACCGGCCAGAACTGGTCATACTCGACATCGGTATTCCAAAAATCGATGGCCTTGAGGTACTTGCTCGAATCAGCACACTGAAGCCACGGCCGCGGGTATTGATTCTCACCTCGCAACCAGCTGATCTTCTGGCATTCCGTTGCATGAAAGCTGGAGCAGCGGGGTTTGTAACCAAAGGAGACAACTTGGAGGAGCTTCAACGCGCAGTATGGGCGGCACTGTCCGGCTACAGCTTTTTCCCAACTGATATACTGAGTACAGTAAACCCAACCATATCCAACAGCAGCGAACACGCGATGCTCAATAGCTTGTCGGATCGGGAAATCATGGTGTTGCAGATGTTGGCCCAAGGCAAGTCCAACAAGGAAATCGGTGACTCTCTCCTGCTCAGCAACAAAACCATCAGCACCTACAAGACTCGACTACAGTTGAAGTTAAACGCTTTCAATCTCGTGGCCCTCGTGGACTTCGCAAAACGTAATGGCCTAGGCTGAACCGAGAGCATTGAATGCTAGGCACTTAACTTTACACGCAACTCTTCAGAACGTTCCTGCATCTGATCCCCTACGCTCCTCATAATCTCAGCTACTCATCTAGTGGGTAGTCCATTGAGAGGAGCGCAGGAAGCGCATGTGTAAAATTTTGATAGCAAGTGATCGACTAGCAATACGCAGTTATCTCAGAAATGTATGTCAGGAGTTCGATTTTATAATATGTGCCGATGCCACTTCATTGGAGCAGGCGCTGGTTCTCACTGAAGTTCATGTTCCGGATATCGTTATCTTCAACTTCCGGGGAGCAGTCCGGAAGCAGGCAGTTGTAGTCTCGAAAATTGCGCGCTTAGGTAAAAAGGTAAGTGTTCTGATGTACTCCTCCTTTGCCCTTACACGTGCAACGCAAGCGTACATCCGCGCCGGAGCCTCAGGGTTTCTTAGTGAGGAGAGCACGAGCGAGGAGTTGATCGCAGTTCTCCGAGGACTGATGGCAGGTTTCTCCCTGGTTCCGCTCAATGCCCTCAAGCAGCACAAGATCAAGCTAGCTCACCGGCCCTCCAAATCATTTGCAACGCACGTGGAATGCCCCTCGATACCGGATCAGGTGCAGGCGGAAGCGCCCCCGCTGACTCCCCGCGCTCCTGAGTTATGCACCCAGGTACGAGTACCACGGCGGCGTTTGCCATTGATCTGATTTTACGAACCCGGATGGCAGGCCGCCCGCCTAAGTTAGGTAGCCATTGATATGCAAGAGAGATAAGCCATGAACAAAGCCAAGCTGTTTGCGCTCTGCTTGCTAGGCCTGGTGGCGAACTTGCCAGGCACCTTCGCCGCCGACGGTGTCGATAGAACTGAACTTGGTCCTGCCAGCACAGGCCCGACCAATCCAACGCCGCCAACCTTGCCAACGCCGGGCGCAGGTGTCGACGATGGCACCGGCATCGACGACCACCAAGGTGCCCCAACGCCAGGCACTGACGGCACCGACCAAGAGAAAACAAAAGGTAATACGCAGGCCCCCGACGGATCCCCGCCTTCAACCGACGCAGGTGGCGAGCGCACAAGCGACAGCCCCGGCAGCTAGCAGCACGCCGACTCTACGTTGCCATGGCCAGCAGATTCTGGTCATGGTGCTCTATTGCCACCATCCATCCGATGAGCTGGCCGCCCTTCCGAGCCCTTCAAATCCCCTGCTACGCTGGATCAGCCAGCCGCTCAGCGGCCAATGCGCGAACGGCCACGAACTTTTTTAGAACCTGCCGCATCAGACCTATAACCCGAACCAAGGCGAAAAATCGCCCGCCGCAAAACTCTGCCAGTCTGCCGCGATCCGACGAACCGCCGGCAGAGCAGATTATTGTGGGAACGGTGCTAGAGGATGACCGATGAACACCAGCCTACTTGAGCGTTATCTGCATGTACGCCGTCAAACCGAATCTCTCATAGCGCCGCTGAGCGATGAGGACATGGTGGTGCAATCCATGCCTGATGCCAGTCCAGCAAAGTGGCATATCGCCCACACCACTTGGTTCTTCGAAACCTTCCTCCTAAAGGAACACCTGCAGGGCTACCAAGTTTTCGACCCCAGTTTCGCCTTCCTCTTCAACTCGTACTACGAAGCCCTGGGCCCACGCCAACCCCGTCCTCAACGAGGCATGCTGAGCCGCCCGAGCATTGCCCGCGTGAGAGACTACCGGCGCCATGTCGACGAACACATGCAGGGCCTGCTTTCCAGCCCGCTGGCGGCCGGTTTGCCTGCTTTGATCGAACTGGGCCTGGCCCACGAACAGCAGCATCAGGAATTGCTCCTTATGGACGTGCTGCATCTGTTCAGTCTTTCGCCGCTCAAGCCTGCCTATGCAACTAACTGGCGAGAACCGTCCGGTGATCGTCATGGCCATTTCCAATTGATGGCCGGCGGAATGGTGGAGCTTGGTCATATAGGCGACGAATTTTCTTTCGATAATGAAAACCCGCGCCACGCCACGTGGTTGCAGCCCTTCGAAATCAGCGATCGACTGGTGAGTAACGGCGAGTGGCTGGCTTTCATGAGTGCTGGCGGTTACAACCGCGTCGAGCTCTGGTTGTCCGAGGGGTGGACAACGGTTCAAACAGAGGGCTGGGAAGCGCCCCTGTATTGGCAACGCAACGCTCGAGGTTGGCAGCAGATGAGTCTGGCGGGGCTGCGGGAAATCGACCCGGCAGCGCCAGTGATGCATATCAGCTACTACGAAGCCTGCGCCTACGCCAGCTGGGCCGAGGCGCGCCTGCCGACCGAAACCGAATGGGAAATTGCGGCGCGCTCGGGCTTGCTTGAACAGATCGAAGACAGCGCATGGCAATGGACCCAAAGCGCTTATGCGCCCTACCCCGGCTTTCGCCCCGCCAACAGCGCGGTTGGCGAATACAACGGTAAATTTATGGTTAGCCAACTGGTGCTACGCGGCGGTTCCTGCGTGACACCACCAGGCCATTCGCGCCTAAGCTATCGCAACTTTTTTTACCCCGGCCAACGCTGGATGTTCTCCGGCCTGCGCCTGGCCCGCGACTTGCCTTCGGCTCATGAGTCCGACACGGCAGGCACCGCCAATTACACCAGCGCCTTTGCCCAGGACGTGCGAGCCGGCCTGGGCAAAGCTGAAAAAAGCCTGGCGCCGAAATACTTCTACGATGCAGCCGGTTCAGAACTGTTTGAAGCCATCTGCCGTACCCGCGAGTACTACCCCACACGAGCCGAAACCGCCTTGCTGAAAGACATCGCCCAAGACCTTTCAGCCTGCATCCCGGATGGCGCCGCGCTCATCGAGTTCGGCAGCGGTGCCAGCCTCAAAACCCGCCTGGTGCTGGAAGCATCGCCACAACTGGACGTCTATATCCCGCTGGATATCAGCGAATCCGCGCTACGCAATGCCACCGTGCAACTGCAAAAAGACTACCCGGCACTCTGGGTTGCCCCGGAAGTAGGCGACTTCTGCCACCTGGCCGACCTGCCCATGCCCGCCCGAACCCGGCCGCGGGTTGCGTTTTTTCCCGGCTCTACGTTGGGTAACTTCTGCCAGCAAGACTCGGTCGATTTCCTACGTTCGGTACGCCGCTTTCTTGGCCAAGATGCGCGCCTGATCGTCGGCCTGGACATGCTCAAAGACATTTCCACACTTGAAGCTGCCTACGACGATGCCGATGGCATTACCGCCCAATTCAACAAAAACCTGTTGGCGCGGATCAATCGCGAGCTCGGCGGCACCTTCAATCTGGAGCAATTTCTCCACGTTGCCGAATGGAACCCTGAGCGAAGCTGTATGGAGATGTTCTTGGTCAGCACCCAGGAGCAGCAAGTCGAAGCCGCGGAGCAGATCTTTCACTTCGCCGAAGGCGAACGTCTACACACCGAGTGCTCACACAAATACACCCCGGAATCCATCCAACGCCTGGCTGAATCGGCCGGCTGGACATTGGAGCGCCAATGGCTCAGCCCGGCACCCCAAGTCGGAATATTCCTGCTTCACGGTTGAATGCCGCGAAAAGCAAAAAGCCCCGCAACTCAATAAGCTGCGGGGCTTTCTAGATATGGCGGTGAAGGAGAGATTCGAACTCTCGATACGATTTCTCGTATACACACTTTCCAGGCGTGCTCCTTAAGCCACTCGGACACTTCACCGTATCCCGATGACCGGTTAGGTCTGTCGAGGCGCGCTAATCTATCCGAAGCTTCTCCTAAAGGCAAAATATTTTTTAAGGGATTCATGTGGTTAAGCGCAATATCCCGGCTGCGTCTGAAATCCTCCGCGCCAACCTCCAACTCACGCGCAAAGGCCCAACGGCGCGACTGCCCGGTCAGTCTTAGCGCTTTACCTCCACAGCAGGGCTCGGTAACGTCTGTCCACCTTATATACCTGCCCGAGCAAGGATTTTTGCCATGAGCGACCTGATCAGCTACCAACTCGATGACGGCATTGCCACCCTGACGCTGAGCAATGGCAAGGTAAATGCCATTTCTCCGGATGTGATCGCCGCGTTCAACGCAGCATTGGACCGCGCCGAGCAGGACCGCGCCGTGGTCATCATCACGGGTCAGCCGGGCATTCTGTCGGGCGGTTATGATTTGAAGGTGATGACGTCCGGCCCAGAAAACGCCATCAACCTGGTGGCCGCCGGTTCTACACTCGCCCGCCGTATGCTCTCGCACCCGTTTCCGATCATCGTCGCCTGCGGTGGCCATGCGGTGGCCAAGGGCGCCTTCATTCTGCTGTCGGCCGACTACCGCATTGGTGTCGAAGGCCCGTTCAGCATTGGTCTGAACGAGGTGCAGATTGGCATGACCATGCACCACGTAGGCATTGAGTTGGCCCGCGATCGCCTGCGCAAGGCGGCATTCCACCGCTCGGTGATCAATGGCGAAATGTTCAATCCGCAAACCGCGGTGGATGCAGGCTTCCTCGACACCGTGGTCGCTGCCGAGCAGTTGCTGCCTACTGCTATTGCTGCCGCCCAGCAGTTGAAGAAGATCAACATGAAGGCGCACAAGAATACCAAGCTCAAAGTGCGCAAAGCGCTGCTGGAGACCCTGGACTGGGCTATCGAAGAAGACAAGAAGCACGCGGTTTAAGCGTTGCGTCAAAACCCGAGCCCGGCCTGCGTGCCGGGCTTTTTTATGCCTGCAAGCGGCGCTGCGCCTGGCGTGCAGCTTGTAACAAAACTCCCTCCGAGCGGCGATTGCCGAAAATAGTGCACATCCGTACACTGCGCGACCTTTTACCAAACGGGCGTCCCAATGCTTTTCCTTCTGCGCATGTTTTTTATGGGCCTGCACTTTATCGTCGCAGGCGTGTTGGGCATCGTTATCGGCCTGTGCCGCCCCTTCAACCCGGACAACAGCCGGCTATGCGCCCGCCTCTACTCGTGGCCGGCTCTGTGGCTGCTGCGTTTGAAGTTGAAAACCCACACCGAAGGCCTGCGCGATCACTCGCCATCCTGCGTGATCATTTGCAACCACCAGTCCAACTATGACCTGTTCGTGCTCGGCGCCGTGGTGCCCAAGCGCACCGTGAGCATTGGCAAGAAAAGCCTGAAGTGGGTGCCGTTCTTTGGCCAACTGTATTGGCTAGCGGGCAATGTGCTGATCGACCGCGGCAACGCCCTCAAAGCCAAGCGCGCCATGCTCACCACCACGGACACCTTGCAGCACAAAGACACCTCGATATGGGTGTTCCCCGAAGGCACGCGCAACCTGGGCAAAGGTTTGCTGCCGTTCAAGAAAGGCGCTTTCCAGATGGCCATCGCCGCCGGCGTGCCGATTCTGCCGGTCTGCGTCAGCACCTATAGCACGCAGATGCAGCTCAATCGCTGGAACAGTGGCGATATCAGTATCCGCTCGCTGCCGGCCATTTCCACCACAGGCATGACCAGTGAGGACATCCCCGCGCTGATGGAAAAGTGCCATGCCCAGATGCAGGCCGGCATCGCCGAACTCGACCGGGAGATTGCCGCTGCCCAACTGGGCGTTCCCAAGCCGGCGCCCGCAATCAGCTAATAGCTCGCGCACTACCGCAACCAAACAACAAGCCCGGCATCGACGCCGGGCTTGTTGTTTGTACGTGGCTACATCGGCGGAGGCACCAGCAGTGCCAGCGCTGCGAGCACACGTGAAGTTGCCATGCTCTTCCCTCCTTTGGCGGTGCGTTTGCCACGTCTGAGCATAGCCGCGCTTTGGTCCGCGTCAGGTTATTTGCACAACCATGGAGCGCACCGGGCGTTGCGCTTGTCTCACCCTGAGCGACACAGGAAAGGCCCCATGCAGTACCCTGATGTCAGGCGCCCACCGCCACTTGAAACCGGAGCGTACGGATAACAACCATGACAAGAGTCGTTGCAGCAGCGGTTTATTCCCACGGCAAGAAAGTTACAGATATCACCCTCGATGAAGGCAAAGACTGGGCCGCCAAGCCAGAGCATTTTGTCTGGATCGGTTTGCACGATCCTGGCAGCGAAGAGCTGCTGAACCTGCAAAAACAATTCAACCTGCACGCATTGGCTATCGAAGACGCGTTGCTGCAACACACCCGCCCCAAGCTCGAAACCTTCGGCGACGCGCTGTTTATGGTGCTCTACTCGCCGGTGATGGAAGACGACAAACTGGTGTTCGTCGAAACCCAGCTGTTTGCCGGAAAGGGTTACGTCATCAGTTGCCGCTACGGCGACTCGCCTTCATACGGCCGCGTGCGCCAACGCGCCGAAGCGCAGCCACTGATGCTCGAGCACGGCGAAGACTTCGTGCTCTACGCCCTGCTCAGCTTTGTGATCGAAAACTACCGGCCGCGCCTGGAAGAGTTCAACGCCAAGCTCGAAGACATGGAACAGCATGTGCTGCGCAACCCGCTCAGCCAGGACGACGTCGAACGCATCCAGCATATGCGCCGTCATTTGCTACGCATTCGCCGCTATATCGCACCGATGGTGGAAATCTGCACCGAGCTGCAACAGCTGGATTTCCCCTTTATCGACAAGCATATGCGCCCGTACTTTCGTGACGTGCAGATCCATGTGCAACGGCTGATGGAGGACCTCACGGGCCTGCGCGAAATGGCCGACCACGCCATTGAAATCGGGCTGTTGCTGGAGTCATCCCGGCAAAGCATCACCCAGCGCAAGTTCGCTGCCTGGGCGGCGATTCTGGCCTTTCCCACGGCAATTGCCGGTATTTACGGGATGAATTTTCAGTACATGCCCGAACTCACCTGGCATTACGGCTACGCCGGGGTACTCAGTGTGATTGGGGTGGGCTGCATTGGGTTGTATGCCAATTTCAGGCGCATGGATTGGCTGTAATCGCGCTGTTGTAGGCGCAAGCTAGCTGGCGAAGCGTAAGCCGATAGAACGCTTCGCCAGCAAGCTGGCTCCTACGGGACGGTTAGTCCTTCAGATCGATTTGCTCCACAACCCCATCTGCCTGGCAATGCGCTGCTCGCCGCGTTGCAGCCACTACACCTGGCCTTGGGTCGCGCCGGCAGGTAAGCCACTCTTGGCCCTTGCATTCGTCAATAACGGCAAGCGCTGCACGTGGTTCAACGACTGATGCCGCAGGTAACCATGCAGCGAGCTGTCGATATCGTTGGTGCGAATCGGTAGCACTGACAGCAAGGTGTCGCTCAGCCCATTGGTTGGGAATAGCAGAGATCGCCTGTTGGGTAGCAACGAGGACAGGGAAATTAAATTTAGGCGTGGAGAGAGCGCCGGTTAGCTATCAGGCATCCCACTCCCGCATGCGCACCCGACAATGCTTCATCGCGTTGACGATGTGCTTCTCCACCAGGCTCTGGGAAATACTCAGGCGTTCGGCAATTTCGTCGTGGCTCAAGCCTTCGAGTTTGCGCAACAAAAATGCGTCACGGCATACCGGCGACAGCTCATCGAGGGCGCGCTGCAACAATTGCAGGCGCTGTTCGTGTGCCAACGAGCGATGGGGCGAGGGAGAAAAGAACTGCTCTTGCTGGTCCAGCACGTCCAGGTTTTCGGTACGGCGCAGGGCATTGCGACGATGTTCGTCTATCACCAGATTCAAGGCTGTGCGGTACAAAAACGCGCGCGGCGACTCAATCTGCTGTTGACTGGCTCTCTCCATCACGCGCAAATACGCGTCATGGGCAACATCCGCTGCTTGCTGTCGGCTCCCCAGCTTGGCGCTCAAAAACCGCACCAGCTCCCGATAGTAAATCTCCAAAACAACCCCCGGCCACAGACGTGACGGCGAACATAGCAATAAGGTTGAACACCCGAACCGTCGTACTGGCAGTATGAAATTATTCATTTTATAATCATTCGTATCAAGACTTATTCTCAATTGCCAGCACTGCACCTTCCCCGCTTCAGTACCAGGTAACCGGTATTCCCTGATGATCAACGCCCCTTCCCCTGCCAACGACGACCCGCTCGTCGAGGTTGCCGCACATTGGTGCATGCGGATGCACGCCACCGATTGCACGGAAGAAGAGCGCGCGCAGTTCAAACTGTGGCTCGACGAGCACCCCAGCCACGCCACCGAATACGTAGCCATGCTGGAAATCTGGGACCTGAGCGAGCAGCTGCCTGCCCACGCTGCGGCGTCCGCGCCCCGCCCTGCGCTGCGCCAGGTGCCGCCGGCGCCCGTCGTGCCGGTGCGTACCCGGCGCCGCTGGCGCGCGCAGTTACGCGCCGTGACGCTGGCCGCGCTGGCCTTGCCGCTGGCGGCCTATGGCGGCTGGATAATGGGCTGGCTGCCCAATTCGTACGAACACTTCGAAACTCAGCAGAACATCAGTCGCATCACCCTGGGCGATGGCAGCGAAGTGGAGCTCAATAGCACCAGCGAATTGAGCTTTTTCAACTTCCGCGATGAGCGCCACGTCTCCCTCGGCAGCGGCGAAGCCTATTTCCACGTCACCCACGACAGCGCCCACCCGTTTGTGGTCAGCGCCGGCGAAGGCTCTATTACCGTCACCGGCACCCGTTTCAACGTCTGGCGCTACGAAGACAGCGTGGTCGTCACCGTGACCGAAGGCTCGGTGCGGGTGCAAAGCGAACGCCAAGGCAACGACAGCACCCTCACACCCGGCATGCAGGCCAGCTTCAAGGCGGGCGACCTCAAGCCCCGCGTTCGGTCTGTCGACACCCAGACCGCTTTAGCCTGGCGTGACGGCAAGCTGATCCTTAACGACATCACCCTCGGTGAAGCCGTGCCGCTGCTTAACCGTTACCTCGAAGAACCGCTGATACTCGCTGACCAGAGCACGGCCGATATTCGCATTGGCGGCATCTACAGCACCCGCGATGTGTCCAACCTGGTCAAGGCGCTGCCCAAGGTGCTGCCGATCAAACTCGAACCGCAACCTGACGGCACAACTCTCATCCGCAACCGCGGCGCTAGGCTCTAGACCGACGCCGCCACTTTCAGCCAATAAGTTTTCCGCGCTCGCTCTCGCCTGCTGGGCAGACTGACCTGACCATCCGCTGCAAGGTGTCGCCCTCCATTACAGGCATCACTGGCTACCGCCGCCGCGCATTGCCCGGCAAGCGGATGGCGACCCGCAAGCCACCCAGCGGGCTGTCCAACATTTCAAGCTGTCCACCGCGGGCATCGACGATATCGCGCACGATACCCAAGCCCAAACCATGACCGCTCACCTGCTCGTCCAAGCGCGCGCCACGTTCCAGCACTTCAAGGCGGCGCTCTGTTTCAATGCCCGGCCCGTCGTCATCCACCCACAGGGTGACACCGGCGCTGTCTTGCTGAACGCTCAGTTGCACCTGTGATTCGGCCCATTTGCAGGCGTTGTCGAGCAGGTTGCCGAGCATTTCCAGCAGGTCTTCACGGTCCCATGGCAGCCGCAGGCCGGGCGGCGCATGCCAGCTCAGGTGCAGGCCACGGTTGTGGATCATGCCCAAGGTATTGATCAAGCCCGGCAGCTCTTCATCGCAGTCGAACTGGGCGCCGGGCAAGGCCTCTCCCGCCAGCCGTGCCCGCCCCAATTCACGGCTCAGGCGTTGCTCGATCTGTTGCAGTTGCTCGCGCAAGGTGGCTTGCAGTTCAGGGTGGCCGGCCAGCGCGTCACGCTCGGCCAGGCTGACCAGCACTGCCAACGGCGTTTTCAGTGCGTGACCGAGATTGCCCAGGGCGTTGCGCGAGCGCAGCAGGTGCTCTTCGGTGTGCACCAGCAGGTGGTTGAGCTGAGTCACCAGCGGTTCCAGCTCGGCGGGCACGTCCTGATCCAGTGTCGTGCGCTGCCCTTGCTGTAGTTGTTGCAGCTGTTGGCGCACCCGTTCCAATGGCCGCAAGGCGTTGCGCACGGTCAGGCGTTGCAGCAGCAAAACCAAAAGCAGCGCGCCCGCACCGAGGCCCAGACCGACATATTTGACCTGGCGAAAACTGTCCAACACCGGGCTGTAGTCTTGCGCCACAGTGATGGATAACTGCTGGCCATAGCGCCGGTAGTCGGCGCGGTACACCAGCAGCAACTGCTCGCTGGGCCCCGGCGCCAGTTCGTTTTGCAGTCCCACCTTGGCCGCCTGCGCCAGCTCCCAGTCCCACTGCGAGCGGGAACGCCATGGCGCGGGCGTACCGCTGGCAAAGTCGATGCGAAAGTAGCGCCCGGACAACGGCTGCTCATACGCCGGTTGCACACGCTGCTCGTTGAGCTGCAAGCCAGTGGGGCCGCGTACCGTGGCGACAAGCAGGTTCTCGGTATGGTGACGCAGGCTGGCTTCCAGGTAGCGCCGCAGGCCCAGGTCCAGCAGCCATAAACTGGTTTGCGCCAGCACCAGCCCCACCACCAGCAACACGCTAATCAACCCCAGGCTGAGCCGGCGCTGAATCGATTTCATGCGCTCAACCCGATAAAGCGGTAGCCCTGGCCGCGACGGGTTTCGATGACGTCACGCCCGAGTTTGCGGCGCAGGTGGTTGACGTGCACTTCCAGGACATTGGAGTCGCGTTCTGTTTCACCGTCGTACAGGTGTTCGGCCAGGTGGCTTTTGGAAAGCAGTTGCTGTGGGTGCAGCATGAAGTAACGCAGCAGGCGAAACTCTGCGGCGGTCAGTTGAATATCCTCGCCCGCTGCCAATACGCACTGACGGCTCTCGTCCAGCTGCAGCCCTGCCGCCTGCAGATGTTCCTGGTTAGCCAGGCCTTTGGAGCGGCGCAGCAACGCCTGAATACGCAGCTGCAACTCTTCGGGGTGAAAGGGTTTGGTCAGGTAGTCGTCGGCACCGGCTTTCAGCCCGTCGATGCGCTCGGCCCAGGAGCTGCGTGCGGTCAGAATCAGCACGGGCGTGGCCAGCGCACCGGCGCGCCATTGGCGCAATACCTCAAGGCCCGGCTTGCCGGGCAGCCCGAGGTCGAGAATGATCAGGTCGTAAGGTTCGCTGGCGCCCTGGTGCACGGCGTCGCGGCCATCGGCCAGCCAGTCCACGGCATACCCTTGGGCGCCGAGGCTGGCGAGCAGTTCATCGGCCAACGGCACGTGGTCTTCTACCAGCAACAACCGCATCAGTCGTCTTCCTTGTCCTTGAGAATGCGCCCGTCGCGCACATCGATTTCCAGCTCGCGGACCACTCCGTCGGTGGTCAGCAATTCAATTTCGTACACCAGCACGTCGTCCTCTTCCTCCAGTTCCGCTTCCAACAACTTCGCCCCGGGGTAACGCTCCAGGGCGGGTTGTAGCAGCTGTTCCAGAGGCGGTATGCGACCTTCCTGGCGCAAGCGCAGCACCTCGTCCTGGTCCAGGTCACGGGCATGTACGGCGACACTCAGGGTCAGTACAGCCAGCACCAGTGCGACGATGCCGCTATAGCGCAGGAGCCATTTGCTTACAGGTTGGCTCATTACTTGTCTTGATAGTCTTTAAGGATCTGGCCGTTGGTAGCGTCCAGCTCCAGGTCCCACTCCACGCCCTGGGCGTCGCGCAGTTCAACCTGGTAAATGTAGCGGCCGTGTTGTTCTTCCAGCTCGGTTTCCTTCACGGTGGCACCGGGGTGTTTGGCAATGGCAGCGGCGTTGAGTTTCTCGAAGGATTGAATAGTGCCGGCATCGCGCAGCTTCAGCGCTTCGTCCGGGCCCAGGTCGCGGGCTTGGGCCAGGCCAGCGGTGGCGGTCAGGGCGGCAACGGCAAACAGGGCAGTAAACTTGTTCATGGGTTGGTTCCTTTTCTTCAGTTAGGTAATTGCTTTCGACGGGGATCACCTTATCGCCCGCCGCTTAACTGAAGCTTAAAACCCTTAAGTTTAAGAATTTTGGTTTGCAGGGATCGCGGCTGAAGCCGCTCTTACAGACCGGCTTTCACGGTTTGGAGGCGATTGCCTTGGCCAGCGCCGCCTGCAGATCCGGGTCATCGGGTTTGGTCAGGCTGGAAAAGCTGGCCACCACCTTGCCCTGACGGTCGACTACGTATTTGTAGAAGTTCCAGCGCGGCGCGCTGCTCTGTTCGGCGAGGCCTTTGAATAACGGAATGGCCTCGTCGCCTTTGACGTGCTGCGGCTCGACCATGGTGAAGGTCACGCCGTAATTCACGTAGCAAACCTTAGCGGTTTCGGTGAGGTCGGGGTCTTCCTGGTTGAAGTCATCGGAGGGTACACCGAGCACTTCCAGGCCTTGGTCCTTGTGGCTTTTGTACAGCGCCTCAAGTCCTTTGAACTGTGGCGCAAAGCCGCAATGGCTGGCCGTGTTGACCACCAGCAAGGGCTTGCCGGCGAAGTGTTCGCAGAGGTTGATCTGTTCTTTGTTCTTGTCACGCAGTTTGGGCAATTCGCCCTGAAGCAGTTGCGGGCATTCGGTGGCCAGAACAGGCAACGAAAACAGGGACAGCATGACGGCAGGCAGAAGGATGCGACGCAGGCTCATGGGGTAGCACTCAGTGGTCGGGAAACAGTAAAGCCACGCTACCCGTCATACCCCATGGCGTCAAAGGCAACTGCCCAGGCCCAGTTGCAGTAACGCCAGGCCGCCCTTGTGCCAGCCCCACCAGATCAGCGCCAACACGGCGATTGCCAAGGCGACGCTGAGTGAGAGCGTTAGCGAACGGCTCATGCCGCTGCCATCCGCAAGCGCTCGACCGGCTGTTCACGCACCGGCCAATTCAGCGCGGCGGCCAGCAGACTGAGGCCGATGGAAATCTGCCAGACCAGGTCGTAGCTGCCGGTGCGGTCATACAGATAGCCACCCATCCAGCCACCCAGAAACGCGCCCAGTTGGTGGAAGAGAAAGACGATACCGGCCAGCATCGACAGGTTGCGCACGCCAAACAAGGTCGCCACCGTGCCATTGGTAAGTGGCACCGTGGAGAGCCAGAACACGCCCATCAGCACGCCAAAGGTGTAGGCGGTGAACAGGGTCACCGGCACGCTGATAAACCACACCAGCACCACCGCCCGGGCCAGGTACAAGGCCACCAAAAGCCGTGGCTTGGACATGCGCCCTCCCAGCCAACCGGCGATATAGGTGCCGAAGATATTGAACAGCCCCACCAGCGCCAGCACCGTGGTGCCGACGGTGGCCGGCAGGTGCTGATCCACCAGATAGGCTGGCAGGTGCACACCAATAAACACCACCTGGAAACCACAAACGAAAAAGCCCAGCGAGAGCATCCAGAAGCCCTTGTGCGCAGCCGCTTCACGCAGCGCCTCGCCCAGGCTTTGTTCGTGCCCCAGTACCGGCAGCGGCTTGTCTTTGAGCATGGCCACCAGCGGCACGATCATCGCTGCCAAGCCACCCAGGGCGATCAGTGCGACCGACCAACCCAGCCAACTGATCAGGCCCAGGGTGCCGGGCAGCATGGCGAACTGGCCGAACGAGCCGGCGGCCGCCGCGATGCCCATGGCCATGCTGCGTTTTTCTGCGGGCACGGCACGGCCGACGACACCCAGCACTACCGAGAAGGTTGTACCGGACAGGCCCAGGCCGATCAGCAACCCGGCGCTCAGCGACAGCGACCACAGCGAATCCGCCGAGGCCATCAGCACCAGCCCGAGGGCATAGAGAATGCCGCCCACCACCATCACCCGCGCCGCGCCGTAGCGGTCGGCCAGGGCGCCGGCAAAGGGTTGCGACAAGCCCCACAGCAGGTTCTGCAAGGCGATGGCAAAGGCAAAGGTTTCCCGGCCCCAGCCGAATTCGGCACTCATTGGCGGCAGAAACAGACCAAAGCCATGGCGAATGCCCATGGACAGCGCGAGGATCAACGCCGCGCCGATGAGCACCCACTTACTTGCGCGCCATGCTGTCATTGCCCTGCTCCACGTAACGGTTTCAATCGATGGTTTCCAAGTCGTCCAGCAGCAGCCAGAGCGCCTCACGTTTTTCTGCACCCAGGCGCAGCGCCAACTGTGCCTGCGCCTCTTGCCAAGCCGTGGCCCCGCGTTGATAGCGGGCCAGGCCTTCGGCCGTCAATTGCACCTGCCGCGCGCGCAAATCACTGCCCTCGCCCATCTGCACCAGGCCCTCGCCTTCCAACACCTTGAGGTTGCGGCCCAGGGTGCTGCGGTCCAGGCCCATGGCCTCGGCCAGCGCGGAGATGCTGGGCTGCTCCAGGCGTTGCAGATGGCTTAGCAAGGAATACTGAGCAACGTTGAGCCCCAGCCCGTGCAGCGCGTCATCGTAGACACGGGTCACGCTGCGGGCGGCTCGGCGAAGTTTGGTGCACAGGCAATGAGTAGTCAGCATGGATACGTGTATATACCCGCATTGGATGGCAGGTCAAATTAAAAAGGGTGACGCCCTCACAGCAATGCCGAAGTTCTTCTAGCCAGCACCGTCATCCCCGCGCAGGCGGGGATCCAGAATAGTTGCCCAAACCACTATGCTGAGCACCCACTGAACGGCCGCCCCGCCATTCGGTCGAAGTGCTCAATCAAACGGAGATGCAGTCGATGGGTCGTCAGCTGTTCGGCTGTTTAATGCTGTTGTGTACGTTGTCCGCCAATGCCAATCCACAGCTGGTCGAACTTGGCAGCGGCGCGGAACGCTACCCGTTCGAGGTCTATGCCAATGCCGCGCTGGACGCCACCGAGCTGCCGGTAACCCGCGCGGTCATGATGTTGCACGGCATCAAACGCAACGCCGGCGAGTATTTCGATAACGGCACCGCCTTGCTGACCAACGCCGGCCTCGACGCTTCCACCACGCTACTTATCGCCCCGCACTTTCTCACCGACGCCGACGCCGACACTGCCACCGACGTACCGCGTTGGGCGGCTGGACAATGGCTGCATGGCAGTCCCTCGTTCAGCGGCGTTTCGGCCTTCGCGGTGCTCGACGATTTGCTCGCCTTTCTCGGCGACCGCCAACGCTTTCCGGCACTGCAAGAGGTGCTGTTGGTGGGGCACTCCGCCGGCGGGCAGTTGGTGCAGCGCTATGCCATCTTCAATACGGCCGACACCCGGCTGGCGGCCACCGGCATTCACCTGCGCTACGGCGTGGCCAGCCCGTCGTCCTACCTGTATTTCGACCAGCAGCGCTGGCAGAACCAACGTTTGCAAACCGCTGCGTCAACCAGTTGCCCGGGCTTCAACCGTTACCGCTACGGCCTGGACAAGCTGCCCGCTTATGCCACTCAGCACACGCTGAGCGCGCAGCAGTTGTTCCGCCGCTACGCCCAGCGCGATGTGGTGTATCTGGTGGGCAGCGATGACGACAACCCCGATGCCAGGGTGATGGACCGCTCCTGCTCTGCCCAGCTACAGGGCGCCACGCGCCGGCAACGGCAAGTGAATTATGTGGCGTATGAGCAGCAGTTGGGCCGGCAGTGGCGCACGCCCATCGCTCACCCGCAGTGGCAAGTGAACGGCGTCGGCCATGACTCGTCGGCCTTGTTTGCTGCGCCGATTACTGCCAAAACACTGCTCCCGTAGGGTGTGCTCAGCGCACCGTTGCGGTGGCAAGCCGATCGCCTGGTGCGCGGAGCACACCCTACGACTGCGGTGCGCGGGCGCCTGGCTTCCAGCGCTCAACCCCCCAGCCGCGTTGCATGCCGGCTACGGCCAATAGAATCAGGCTCACGCCTAGCCATTGCAGTAGCGTCAAACGATGGTCGAAGGCAATCCAGTCCACGGCAATGGCTGCAATCGGGTAAACAAACGACAAGGCGCCGGTCAACGCCGTCGGCAGTTTCTGAATGGCGCTGTACAGCAGCACGTACATGACGCCCGTATGCACCATGCCCAGCGTCACTAGGCTGCCCCAGGCAGTAACGCCGGCCGGCAGCGGGCTGCTATACATCCACGGCGCGAGCATCAGCACGCCGGTGCACACCTGAATCAGGGCAATCAGGTGCGGTGGAGTGCCGGTCAAGCGTTTGATAATGAGGGCAGCGATGGCGTACAGAAAGGCCGCCCCGGCGGCCAGGGCGATACCGAGCAGATAGCTCTCGCCGCTGCTGCCGCCTGTCCCATGGGCGCTGACGATAGCCAACATGCCGATAAATGCGACCGCCAACCAGCCCATCTTCAGCACAGTAATGCGCTCACCGAGAAACAGCGCGGCCAGGCCCACCAACATAAACGGCTGCACGTTGTACACCGCCGTGGCAATGGCGATGGACGCGCGTGAATAGGCGGCAAACAGCAGCAACCAGTTGCCGACGATTGCCACGCCACTGAGCACCGCCAAGGCAAAGGTCACACGGCTCAGCAGTCCGGGGCGCAAAAAACCCATGGCGGCGCAAATTAGCAGCAAGGTGCCGGCGCCGATCAGGCACCGCCAGAACACCACCTCCAGCACGGGCTGCCCGGACACCAGCACAAACCAGCCAATGGTGCCGGAAATCAACATGGCGGCGACCATCTCTGCCGTGCCGCGCTGCTGTGGCGTGTTCATATTCAGTGCCCCTGTCTGGTCAATTCAGTGGGCAAAGTATGGCAAGGGCGCCGGTGGCAGCTCCATGGCGAAAACAAGGCTAGAATCGCCGCGAGCCTTTTTTATCAAGGCAATTTTTGCCAACCACCCTTCTTTGAATACACAGCGCCATGACCGACAAAATCGATCAGCAACTGATCACCGCCCTGATGGAAGACTCGCGCCGTTCGCTCAAAGCCCTGGCGCAGATTACCGGCCTCAGCCCGCCCAGCGTCGCCGAGCGTTTGCGGCGCCTGGAAGAGCGCGGTGTGCTCTCCGGCTACACCGTGGATATCGACGCCAAAGCCTTTGGCTATCAGCTGCAAGCCATCGTGCGGATTCGCCCGTTGCCTGGGCAATTGCAGGAGGTGGAACGGCAGATTCAAGCCATCGGCGAATTCACCGAATGTGACAAGGTGACGGGCGATGACTGCTTTATCGCCCGCCTGCATGTGCGTTCGATGGAGCAGCTCGATACCCTGCTTGATCGGCTAAATCACTACGCTGAAACGAATACGGCGATTGTAAAGAAAACGCCGGTGAAGCGGCGGTTGCCGCCGATGGCTTAGGGGTTTGGGTACTGCGCTCGACAGAGGATTCTGGGTCCCCGCCTGCGCGGGGACGACGGTGGGTCAGCATAAAACTCCGTCATCCCTGCGATCCGATGATCGCCTATTGCGCCGCCACGGCTGGCTGCGGCGCCACCACTTCCTTTGCTACCCACTCAGCCGTATTGAACGGCTTTCGAATCAGCCGCTGCTGGCTGGCCAGTTTGATCGAGCCGTCGAGCTTGCGCAGGAACTCGGGGTCCAGTCTGGTCTGGAACAGTTGGCCGAGTTTTTCGTCGCCCAGGTCGCTTTGCAGAATCACCGGCGGATAACCGGCCAGCGTCGATACCAACTGGATATAGGCGTCTTTGTTCGCCTCGTCGCTTACCCATTGCTGAGCGGTTTCCTGCGCTTTAAGCAGGCGCTTGACGATATCCGGGTGCGCATCGACAAAGGCGCCCGCCCCCACCAGCACGCTCTGGATGCTGCCGGCGCCATTGAGATCCTTGGTGGTCAGCGGAATGTCCACCAGGCCCCGAGCACGCAAGGCGGTGAGGTTGGACGCGCCCCAGGTTGCGTCGATCTGCCTGGCGACAATGGCGGACGTGGCCGCCGTAAAGTCGAGGTTGATAACCTTAAGGTCCTTCTCGGTCAGGCCCTGGCTGACCAACGCGGCATCAAATGACAACTGCGCCGCCGTGCCACGGAAGATACCCACGCGCTTGCCCTTCAAATCCGCCAGCGTCTTGATGCCGGAACCGGGCACCACGCCCAGGTACAGTTTTATATCGCGCGCCGTGGCGCTGAGCAGGCGGGTATCCAGACCGTTGGACCTGCCGACAATGGCGGCGAGATCGCCCAGGTACGCCAGGTCTACCTGGCCATTGGCGAACGCTTCGTTGATGGCCGGGCCCGCGCCTTTGAAGAAATTCCACTGAACCTTGATGCCTTCGCCCGCCAGCGCTTTTTCAAACAGTTGCTGGTCGCGCACCACATCCACAAGCCCGCCGCCGCTGTGGGTAGCCACGGCGCTGAGGTCGGGCACGGCAATGCGGATTTGGGTCAGTGGCTCCGGTGCGGCAGAGGCAGCAAAGGGCAGCACGCCCAACAGGCCGGCCAATAGCGGCGACGCAAACAGGCTCAAGGCCGAATCGAAAAACGCTTTCATAGCAGCAGGCTCCCCGCCATAGGCCGGCACGCTGCCGGCTGTTGCGGCGAATAAGGCATACCCCGTACAAAACTTTAAATACTATTAAATTATTTTTTAGTAACTAAACGAGATAAACAGTCAGCGTAGCGGCCTGCGCCGGGAATGCGTGAAAAGCATAAAAAGTATTCAACAAAGGCATTTGCCCCAATCGGGGTGCAGCCATTAAATGCGGTCTCTTAGCCATTAAATGCGCAGATAACCGAGTTTGATATGCCTATGAAGAATATATCTAAGCCCTCCTCTACCGCACCCGTGTCCACCGCATCTGTGTCCACTGCACCTGCGTACAGAGTTCAGTGATATGGCAGCCATCCGCACTCTGGCCCTGGGCAAACCACCGAAAGGGGTTGCCCTAAACGGCGCCAAGCTTCGCCACGCCTTACTGCCCTGGGCCGTGCCCGCGCTGTTATTACTGCTGTGGACCCTGGCCGCGCGCCATACCTGGATGTCGGCACAAACCCTGCCGGCGCCCGCGCTGGTGTGGCAAAGCGCGCTGGAGCTGGGCCAACAGGATTTGCTCGTCAACTTATGGATCAGCCTGCAACGGCTGTTCTGGGGCTTGGCCGCCGGCGTCGCCATTGGTGCTGTACTGGGCGCGACGCTGGGCTACAGCCCGCGCGCCGAACGCCTGGTGTTCCCGACCTTTACGGCCCTGGCGCAGATTCCGACGCTGGCCTGGATTCCGCTCTTTATGCTGCTGTTTGGCATTGGCGAAACCTTGAAACTGGTGGTGCTGGTCAAAGCTGTGGTGGTGCCTGTGACCATCCACACCCTGGTGGGTGTGCGTGATGCCCAGCCCAAACTGCGAGAAGCCGCTGCGGTGCTACGCCTGCCTCCCCATCTGCTGATCTGGCGGCTGGTGCTGCCCGCCGCCTTGCCTTCGTTTATGGCCGGTTTGCGCCTGGCGCTGGCCACCGGTTGGTCGTCTTTGCTGGCGGTAGAGTTGCTGGCTTCCAGCGAAGGCATTGGCTACCTGATGGTCTGGGGCCGCCAGCTGTTTATGCTCGACGTGGTGTTTGTGTGCATCCTGGTCATCGGTGTGGTGGGCGTGTTGATGGAGCGCGGCATCACCTTGCTCGACCGTCAGCTGCTGTTCTGGCCTCACCCGCCCACCGCCGAATTTCGCCGTCGCCCACTGGGCTCCGGCTGGCAGCGCTTGCAGCCATGCTTTCTGCCGCTGGGCCTGGTGGCGATCTGGCAAGGCATCAGCCACTTGCAACTGGTGGACAGCAATATTCTGGTGAGCCCCTGGCAGGTGCTGGTGAGCTCGTACGAAGGCCTCGCCGATGGCAGCCTGCCGCTCGCCATGGGCCACAGCCTGGTGCGCGCCGTCGCAGGTTTGGCGCTGGGCGGCGGGCTGGGGTTTGTACTCGGCGTAGTGCTGGGCCTGTCGAACCGCAGTGAACGTGTGCTCGGCCCAAGCCTGTCGGCACTGCGTCAGATCGCGATTTTTGCCTGGGTGCCGTTGCTGACGGCGTGGTTTGGCTTGGGCGAATTGGCCAAGCTGGTGTTCGTCGGCCTGGCGGCTTTCTTTCCGTTGCTGGTCGCCACGCAACGGGGCATACGCAACCTGTCGCCACAACTGGGCGAGGCCGCCCTGGCCTTGCGCCTCAACCTGTTTCAACGCCTGCGCCTGCTGATTCTGCCGGGCGCCACCCCGGCCATTTTCGCCGGCCTGCGCCTGGGCCTGATCTATGCCTGGCTGGGCACCATCGGCGCCGAATATTTCATGGCCTCGGGCTACGGCATCGGCACGTTGATGATCGGCGCCCAGCAGCTGTTTCGCATGGACCAAGTAATGGCCGCGATGCTGCTGATCGGCCTTACCGGTGCTGCCCTCAATGCCCTTGGCCAATTTATCGAAGCGCGCGCCACGCGCTGGAGAACCGCATGACCACCCTCGCCTTCCCCCCCGCTGCGGCGCCGCTGGTGCGCTTTACCCATGTGGGCAAACAGTTCGCCGTCGACGGTGGCGAGCTGGAAGCCATTCGTGAATTCAACCTGGATATCGCCCCCGGCGAGTTCGTGGCCATTGTCGGTTCCAGCGGCTGCGGCAAGTCCACCTTGCTGCGCTTGCTGGTCGGCCTTGATGGCGAGTTTCGCGGCCAGATCGAAGTCGCCGGCAAGCCGGTACAGGGCATCGGCGGCGACCGCGGCATTGTGTTTCAGGAACACCGTCTGTTTCCGTGGCTGACGGTGGAACAGAACATTGGCCTGGGCCTGGTGAACGAGCACCTGACGCAGGCCGAGCGCTTTCGCCGTGTCAGCGAGTTTATTCAGCTGGTGGGCTTGCAGGGGTTTGAACGCGCCTACCCGCACCAGCTTTCCGGCGGCATGGCTCAGCGCGTGGCGATTGCCCGTGGCCTGGTGGCCAGCCCGCAGATACTGCTGCTGGACGAACCCTTCGGCGCGCTCGATGCCCTGACCCGCCAACAGATGCAGGACGAACTACTTGCCATCCGCCGCCGCGCGCAGATCACCACCCTGCTGGTGACCCACGACGTGGAAGAGGCGATTTTTCTCGCCGACCGCGTGGTGGTAATGGAGCCACGCCCCGGGCGGATCAAGCGCATCGTCGACATCGATTTGCCACACCCACGCACCCGTTCAAGCTTTGAATTTCACCAACTGCGCGAAGAACTGCTGCACGAATTGACCCACGACGGCGAGTACGTGGCGCCGCCCGTGGTGCGCGTCGAAGACTTGCCGCTGGCCTATATCGCCTACTGATTCCGGCTTATTGAGAAAGGACTGTCTGCCATGAGTAAACGCCCCAACTTCCTGGTGATCGTCGCGGACGACCTGGGCTTTTCCGACCTTGGCGCCTTTGGCGGCGAGATTGCCACGCCCAACCTGGATGCCCTGGCCACCGCTGGTGTGCGCCTGACCGATTTCCACACCGCGCCCACCTGCTCGCCCACCCGCTCGATGCTGCTGACCGGCACCGACCACCATATCGCCGGTATCGGCGCCATGGCCGAAGCCATTCACCCGGACCAGCAAGGCAAACCCGGCTACGAGGGTTACCTGAACGACCGCGTGGTGGCTTTGCCGGAACTGCTGCGCGAGGCGGGTTACCAAACCCTGATGGCAGGCAAATGGCACCTGGGCCTGACGGCCGATCTGGCGCCCCATGCCCGTGGCTTCGAGCGTTCGTTCTCACTGCTGCCGGGCGCTGCCAACCACTACGGCTACGAGCCGCCGGAAGACGAAAACACGCCTGGCATCATCAAGGGCACGCCGGTGCTCTATATCGAAGACGACCAATTCGTCGACCAACTTCCGGACGACTTCTATTCCTCCGATGCCTTCGGCGACAAGCTGCTGCAGTACCTGAAAGAGCGCGACCAGGCGCGTCCGTTCTTTGCCTATCTGCCCTTCTCCGCCCCGCACTGGCCGCTGCAAGCGCCGGCAGAGGTGGTGGCCAATTACAAAGGCCGTTACGACGCTGGCCCCGAAGTACTGCGTCAGGAGCGCCTGGCCAAGCTCAAGGAACTGGGCCTGGTCGCCGACGATGTGCAAGCCCACCCGGTGCTGGCGCAAAACAAGGAATGGCAGCAGCTCACCGATGAGCAACGGGCGATTTCGGCCCGCACCATGGAGACCTATGCGGCCATGGTGGAGCGCATGGACTGGAACATCGGCCGGGTTGTCGACTACCTGCGTCAGCAAGGGGAGCTGGACAACACCTTTGTGCTGTTTATGTCCGATAACGGCGCCGAAGGCTTGCTGCTGGAAGCCTTCCCGCTGTTTGGCGAAACCCTGCTGACCTATCTGGATACGTACTACGACAACAGCCTGGAGAACATTGGCCGCGCCAACTCCTACGTCTGGTACGGCCCCCGTTGGGCCCAGGCGGCGACTGCGCCGTCGCGTCTGTACAAGGCATTTACCACCGAAGGTGGCATTCGTGTGCCGGCGCTGGTGCGCTACCCGGGGTTTGAACGCCAGGGCCAGATCGTGCGCGAGTTCAGCACGGTGATGGACATTACCCCAACCATTCTCGACCTGGCGGGCGTGCGCCACCCTGGCAAGAAATGGCAAGGCCGCGAGGTGGCCGAGCCGCGCGGGAAATCCTGGCTGGGTTACCTCAGTGGCGAGACCGAGCAGATTCACGACGAAAACACCGTGACCGGTTGGGAGTTGTTCGGCATGCGCGCCATTCGCAAGGGCGATTTGAAGGCGGTGTTTCTGCCGGCGCCGGTAGGCCCTGCTACTTGGCAGTTGTACGACTTGAGCAAAGACCCCGGCGAGATTCACGACCTGGCGCAGAGCCAACCGCAGAAGCTGGAAGAGCTGCTGGAGCATTGGTATCAGTATGTGGCGGAGACCGGGGTGGTATTGAGCAAGTCGCCGTTTTCGCCATAAAAACTCAATTGCTTTGCTCCCCTCTCCCGCGTGCGGGAGAGGGGCCGGGGGTGAGGGGCTGTTAATTGCGCCACACTCAAGATCGCTACCCCC
This sequence comes from Pseudomonas turukhanskensis, assembly GCF_027922365.1. Lineage (GTDB taxonomy): Bacteria > Pseudomonadota > Gammaproteobacteria > Pseudomonadales > Pseudomonadaceae > Aquipseudomonas > Aquipseudomonas turukhanskensis. The sequence continues at coordinate 316,393 of NZ_BSFN01000004.1, read as the reverse complement.
TCACCCTAACCCTCTCCCCCAAGGGGGCGAGGGAACTGGTACCCGGTTGTTGTCGCGATCGTGGTAAGACTACCTTTCCCTTTCGCAGGGCGGAGCTGCGGGTCAAAACAAACTCAACTGCTCTGCTCCCCTCTCCCGCGTGCGGGAGAGGGGCCGGGGGTGAGGGGCTGTTAATTGCGCCACACCCAAGATCGCTACCCCCTCACCCTAACCCTCTCCCCCAAGGGGGCGAGGGAACTGGTACGCGGTTGTTGTCGCGATCGCGGTAAGGCTCCCCTAGCTATCCAACGCCAGCCGCAACCGCTCACTCCCCACCTTCGGACAATTCACCCACACCTCCGGCAACCCCAACCACCGCCCCATATCCAGCAGATTGCGCGCCAGGGCGTGTACGCCTTCCTCATCCAGCCCCACCGTCTCCTCATGTAGCGCATGCACCAACAAGCGACCGCTGCTGCGCTCGGCGCGTACATCCACACGGCCCACCAGTCGCTCGTTGTGCAAAAACGGCAGCACGTAGTAGCCGTACACGCGCCTGGCCTGTGGCGTGTAAATCTCCAGGCGGTAGCGGAAGTCGAACAGCCGCTCGGTACGCGCCCGCTCCCACACCAGTGAGTCAAAGGGCGACAGCAATGCCGAGGCCTTCACCGCGCGCGGAAGGCTCAAGTCGGGTAGGCAGTACGCGGGTTTGGCCCAGCCTTCTACCGCTACCGGCAACAAGGCGCGCGCCTCTACCAACTCTGCCAGTCGTGCCTGGCTGTCCTTAGGGTCGAGGCGGAAGTAGTCGCGCAGATCCTTTTCGGTCGCCACGCCCAAGGCAGCGGCCGAGTGCAGTAGCAACTGACGTTGCGCATCGGCCTCGGCAATGTCGGGGTGATCAAGCCAGGCGCTGGGAAGCACGCGTTCGGGGATGTCGTACAGGCGCTCGAAACCACGCCGTCCGGCAACCGTCACTTCACCGGCGGCGAACAGCCATTCCAGGGCCATTTTTTCCGCACTCCAATCCCACCACGGGCCGGCGCGCTCCACCCGCGTGTTGAGCGCACCGGCACCGGTGGCACCCTGCTCGCGCACAGTGGCCAGTACGCGCTGCACCACATCCTGGTGTTCGCGACCGAACTGCGCCAACTGGCTGTAAATGCCTTCGCCCTGCGCGGCGCGTCGCATGCGCCAGCGCATCAGCGGGTAAAGCGTATGGGGCAGCAGCGAGGCTTCGTGGCCCCAGTATTCGAACAAGATGCGACGTTTGCCACTGCCCCAGGCCGCTTGTTCCAGCAGGCGATGGTCGTATGCACCCAGGCGGGAAAACAGCGGCAGGTAGTGCGAGCGCACCACAGCGTTTACCGAGTCGATCTGCACCACGCCCAGGCGGTCGATCAACTGGTTGAGGCGCGCCGGCTTGACCTCGCCAGCGCGGCTGCGGCCGGCAAAACCCTGGGCGCTAAGCGCCAGACGGCGGGCCTGCTTAAGGGAGAGGGAGAGCGGTTTGGACATCGGCTGCACCTGCTTGAGCGTGAGGTGCAGGATAGGGCCTGGCGAAGGTGAATACAGTCGATGACGGGCCATTTTTTGCCAAGTGCTCCAAACGGCGCTTGGCGTCTTGCGCCGTGGGCAGCTCATTGACGGGTAACCACCACAGCGCCAGGGACGGCATGTCGAGCTTTTCCATCCAGCTTTTTTTGGCTTTGAGCACGGTCAGGTGATCGCCGCTGTACACGTAGTTTTTCAGCGCCTCAAACGAGGCCCACACCGACAGATTGACGATGATGCGGTCGTCGGCGAACAGCTGAATGGAGGTGGCGTCGCCCTCTTCCGTTTGCAGGCGCCAGACAAAGCCTTCGCTGCGTTCGGCCAACTGGTTGATGGGGTCCAGTTGCTCGACAAAGCCCCGCATCAATGGGTCATCGAGCGGGGCAATGGTGCGGGCAATGTTTACTTGTGCCAGGTGGTACATGCGCTCTTCCTTGGTCGGCTCTAGTTCAGTTTAGCGGTGCTCGTGTTTGCGGCTAAGGGGATCGTCCCAGAATGGCCGCGCCACTTCCTGCTCCAGATCGGCCCGCGACAGCCCCAGGTCCTTGAGCGCGGCGTCTGGCATGCTCGCCAGCAGCCGGCGTTGCTCGGCCAACTGGATCCAGCGTTTCACTTGCTTCCACAGTCGGGCCAGCAGGCTGCTCCGCGGCCCTCCCTTGGCCCGTGGCAGTGCGGCGGCGATGGCGTAACCTTTTTGCGCTTTCATCATTGAGCTCTCCATGTGCAGTGCCCCGTAAGGTGTGCGACGAACTGCTGCGCTTAGGGGATGGCGCAAGTTTCTGCCCACGGATAAGATCAATCCAACGAATGTTTCTTATGCAACCCATTCCCTGACTTGATGAATCGAGAATCACCCAATGAGTAGCTATGTCGGCATCGACAGCGAACTGTTACGCACCTTTGTGGCCATCGCCGATCTGGGCGGTTTTACCCGCGCGGCCGAAGCGGTAAACCGCACACAGTCGGCGGTGAGCATGCAGATGAAGCGCCTGGAGGAAGACGTTGTGCAGCGCGCACTGTTCGAGCGCGATGGCCGCCAGGTGCGGCTGACGGCCGAGGGCCAGGTGTTGCTGGGGTATGCGCGGCGTATTCTGAAGCTGCATGGCGAGGTGATTAATACCTTGCGCGAGCCGCATATGGTGGGGTCGGTGCGCATCGGCACGCCGGACGACTACGTGATGCGCTTTCTGCCCGGGATTCTGTCGCGCTTCGCCCAGGCTTACCCAATGGTGCAGGTGGAGGTGCATTGCGAGTCGTCCGCGCAGCTGTTGCAGCGTCAGGATCTGGACTTGTCCATCGTCACCCGCATGCCCGGGGATGAAATTGGCCAGCTGCTGCGTCAGGAACGCTTTGTCTGGGCCGAAGCCCTGGGCTTCAGCCCCCATGAGCAAACACCTATGCCGCTAGCGATGTTCAACAGTGACTGTTTCTGTCGGCTGTGGGCGTGCAATGCCCTGGAAACCCTGGACCGCGAGTATCGGGTGGCGTACACCAGCCCCAGCCTGTCGGCGCTGATGGCGGTGGTGAGTGCAGGTCTTGCCGTGACCGCGCAACTGCAAAGCCTGATTACCCCCGATCTGCGCATTCTGGGCAAAGCCGAAGGCCTGCCGGAGCTGCCGCTGTGCAGCATCGTGTTGCTACGCAATACGCGCACGCAGTCGCCGGTCAGTGAAAGCCTGGCCGAACATATTGTCGAAGGGTTCCGGATATAGGGTGTTGCCAAAACATGGCGCATTAAACTCAAGCGCGCTAACGTTACGCCCGTCTCGGTCTCATCTATTCAGCAGGAGCTTTATATGGCCACTCCCGAACAGCTCAAACTGGAAAACCAGCTGTGCTTTGCGCTGTATTCCACCTCGCTGATGATGACCAAGGTGTACAAACCCTTGCTCCAGGCGCTCAACCTCACGTACCCGCAATACCTGGCCATGCTGGTGTTGTGGGAAGGCGACGGCATTACCGTTGGCGAGTTGAGCCAGCATCTGCTGACCGACCCCGGCTCAGTCACGCCCCTGCTCAAGCGCCTGGAAGCCGAAGGCCTGCTAACGCGCACCCGCAGCAGCCAGGATGAGCGCGTGGTGCAACTGCACCTCACTGACAAGGGCCGCGCCCTGCAAGAGCAGGCGTTGAGCATTCCGGCGTGCATTCTGAAAGCCTCGCAGCAGCAACCTGCTCAATTGCTTGGCCTGAAATCCGACTTGGTAACTCTGCGCGACGCCCTGCACAAGGCGGTTTAGACGCTTATTCCCGATTAAGCAGTTTTTTAGATCAAATCAATCCAATTATTTATCTTGCGCGCAAACTAAATAGACACTAACTTTCATCTCACGCACTGCTTAGTGCACAAACATTTAGCAAGCAAACAGACGAACTTATTGGAGAATCACCATGCAAACCATCAAAGCCCTGTACACCGCCACTGCAACTGCCACCGGTGGCCGCGACGGCCGCGCTGTGTCGTCCGACGGCATTCTCGACGTAAAACTGACCACCCCGCGTGAGCTCGGCGGCCAAGGTGGCGAAGCAACCAACCCGGAACAACTGTTCGCTGCCGGCTACTCGGCCTGCTTTATCGGCGCCCTGAAATTCGTGGCTGGCCAGCAGAAAAAACAACTGCCTGCCGACAGCTCGATCACTGGCAAGGTAGGCATTGGCCAGATCCCGGGCGGTTTTGGTCTGGAAGTGGAATTGAACATCAGCCTGCCAGGTTTCGACCGCGATGAAGCGCAAGCCCTGGTAGATGCCGCTCACCAGGTGTGCCCTTACTCCAACGCCACCCGTGGCAATATCCAGGTGACCCTGAATATCGCTGTCTGATTTTCCTGGGTAACGAACGCAAAAAGGCCGATCTTAGATCGGCCTTTTTGCATTGCAGCGGCGCTTAGTCGAGGCTCAACCGAGCGCGGTTTTTCTCCAGTGTTGAGGCACCAATGCCCTTCACTTCCAGCAACTCATCCACCGAGGTGAAGGGGCCGTTGGCTTCGCGGTACTCGACGATGGCCTGCGCCTTGACCTGACCAATCCCGATCAGGCCAGTCTGTAGCGCCTGTGCGTCGGCGGTATTGAGGTTGAGCGCGCCCGCTACCGGCGCCCGGGCAGGCTGGGCGACGGCGGATTGGGCAGGTTCGACCTTCACAGGCTCGGCCGCAGAAGTGCCGATGGAGAAAAACGCGAGGGCTGCAAACAACAGCGAAGAGACGTATCCGATACGCATGATGAAACTCCTTGAAAGTTGGTTACGCAGGGCATTTAGCGCCCTGCGGTGGCCAACTTATGGGCAGCTTCAATGCAGTGTCAAATCACTCGGCGGCGGTGCCTCGATACGTTTTTTATGAATTAAATCAACGATTTCGCGCTCCGGCACATAGCCGTTCACGTGTTCTCGCAGCAATTCTCGCAGGCGCTCGTAATCATCACGCTCCACCGCCAGAAAGATCTCATTCAACACTTCCTTGAAAACCGACCAGGGCAGGTGTTCTTCATCGGCACGCATGATCATCGGGTGTTCGGTGGGACTGACGTTGTCGCCAATCAGCAGCTCCTCGTAGAGCTTCTCGCCAGAGCGCAGGCCAGTGAACTCGATGGCGATATCACCCTGGGGGTTCTGCTCATTGCGTACCGTCAGGCCAGACAGGTGAACCATTTTCGCCGCCAACTCGGCAATTTTTACCGGCGAGCCCATGTCGAGCACGAAGACATCCCCGCCCCGCCCCATGGAACCGGCCTGGATAACCAACTGCGCAGCTTCGGGGATGGTCATGAAATAGCGGGTGATATTCGGGTGCGTCACAGTGATGGGGCCGCCACGCTTGATCTGCTCGCGAAACAACGGAATGACCGAGCCCGACGAGCCCAGCACATTGCCGAAACGCACCATGGTAAAGCGCGTGCGGTTGGGCGGCGTGCTCGCCTTGGCGCCCATCAACAACGGGCTTTTTTCCAGGCTCAAGGCTTGTAGAGTCATTTCTGCCAACCGCTTGGTGCTGCCCATGACATTGGTGGGCCGCACCGCCTTGTCGGTTGAAATCAGCACAAAGTGCTCCACGCCTGCCTGCACAGCGGCCTGGGCGGTCTGCAGGGTGCCCGCCACGTTGTTCAACACGCCCTCGGCCACGTTGTGCTCAACGATGGGCACGTGTTTGTAAGCGGCCGCGTGGTACACCGTGTTGACGCCCCAGGTGCGCATCACATCCAGCAGCCGTTCGCAATTGCGCACCGAGCCTAGAATCGGCACCAGCCTGATATTCAGCCCTTCGTGGCGCAGGCGCCCTTCCAGCTCTGTCTGAATGCTGTAGAGGTTGTATTCGCTGTGTTCAAACAGCACCAACGCCGTTGGTGCGCAGGACAGAATTTGCCGACACAGCTCGGAGCCGATGGAACCACCGGCCCCTGTCACCATCACCACCTGGTTGCGAATGCAGCGTTCGAACAAATCAGCGCGCGGCGGTACCGCATCGCGCCCGAGCAAATCGGCGATATCCACTTCCTGCAGATCGCTGACACTCACCCGGCCGCTGGCCAGGTCCGAAAACCCAGGGACCGTGCGCACATGCACGGGATAGGGTTCCAAGGCGGCGAGAATTTCCCGCCGCCGCGAACGGGACGCCGAAGGAATGGCCAGCAGCACTTCCTGCGCCCCGGTTTCCTCGATCAACTGGGAAATCTTGCGCGAGGTATACACGGTCAACCCCGCCACCACGCGATTGGCGATGCCTTCATCGTCGTCGATAAAGGCCACCGGGCGCATGCTCTTGCCCATGCGCAGGGCCGCGACCAACTGATTACCGGCCGAACCGCCGCCGTATATCGCCACCTTGGTGAGCCCGTCGTTCTGGCGAAAAAACGGAACATGCTGACCGGCCAATAGCCAGTCACCGAGAAAGTATTGACGCATGAACAGGCGCAGACCGCCGATCATCAGGAGGCTCAGCCACCAGTAATTGAACACTACGGAGCGTGGCACCATGACGTTGGCGCGGTACATATAGATGTACAACCCCAGCAGCAAGGCCGACAACGACACGGCTTTGAAGATGGCCACCAGGGCTTCATTGCCGAAGTAGCGCATGACCGCCCGGTACATGCCGAAACGGATGAAGATGGGAATGGAAATGACAGGGGCAGCTAGAAACAACCACGCGTAATCGCCGACGGGATCGATTGGCCGATCTATGCCCAGGCGCACGACAAAGGCACCCCACAACGACAGCCACACCAGCACAACATCCGTACACACTTGCAGAAGACGCTTGTAACGACGACGCAGACCTACCAGGCGCTCACGCAGCTGAATGCCGTTTTTACCGCTTTTACCGTTTTTGCCCGTCACATTCGCTCCGATCCATGTTGACCCATCCCCTGTCAGCGGCAGTGTTTATCACTCTTGCTTCCCTGCATCGTATCTGACCGCCAGCCAAACCAGCGGAACACAGGCTAATACAAAGCCCGCGACACCATCCAGGCCGCCCACAGCCACCCAGACCGCAAGCGGCAGTAACCAGCCTATATTCAAGGCCAGTACCGCCAGGGTGACCAGCCTGTGTTGGCCGTGGCGACGGGAGGCATACTGGTAAGCGTGACTGCGGTGCGCTTCGTACACCTTGTCACCGCGCAGCAGGCGGCGGAGCAAGGTCCAGGTGGCGTCCACAATAAACACCGCCAGCAGAATCAGCCAGCTCCAAAGCAATTGTGGTGCCACCCATGCGGCCTGCAGTGAAAGAATGCCCAGCGCCAGCCCGAGAAAACCGCTACCGGCATCGCCCATGAAGATCTTCGCTGGCGGAAAATTCCAGTACAGAAATCCGCCACTTGCCGCCGCCAGCAACAAGGGCAACACGGCCATCTCCGGCAAGCCCAGCAGTCCATACAGCAATGCCCCGGCGCCACATACGGTCACCACCTCAACCCCGGCGATACCGTCGATACCGTCCATGAAGTTGTACAGGTTGAGCAGCCAGACCAGATAAAAAGCCGCCGCCACATGGCCCAGCCAATTCAGGTCGAACACCACCCCGCCCACCTGCACAGGCGGCAGGCCGCCCAACCAGAAAAGTGCCCACACCGCGCCAGCAAAGTGCGCAAGCAGGCGCCAGCGCGCAGCGATATGACCGTGGTCATCGAGATACCCCACCACCGCGACGCAGCCGCCACCACCGAGCAATGCCCAGGCCAGCGGCCAACTGATATCACCCCACCAGGCCAACAGCGGCAATACCAGCAGAAAGCTCAGCACAATGGCCACGCCGCCGCCACGAGGCGTGGGCACCGTGTGTGAGCTGCGAGCGTTGGGAATATCGAGCAGGCTGCTGGCCAGCGCGTAGCGACGAAATGCCAGGGTCAGCGCCCAGGCCAGTACGGCTACCAGCGCCGCCACAACAAAAATATTCATCTGTTTTGACTGTCCAGATAACGCGCGGCGGCGCTGGCCAGGCCACGCTCAACCGCTATAGGCGGGTGCCAATTCAATAGCTCGCGGGTTTTGTTGATATCCACTTGCAGCGAGCCGCACAGACGGCGGCCCATGTCCTCCCGGCCGAGCAGGCGGGCGCCGCCTTCCAGCCAGCGTTGCGGCACCGGCAGCAACCGCGCCGGACGACCCAGCGCGGCACCCAGCTGGCGCAACAACTCGGAGGTGGACAGGTCGTGACCATCGCTTACCAGAAAGCGTTGGCCCGCCGCGGCAGGATGGACCAGGCACACGGCCAGCAAGTCGGCCAGGTTAGCCACGGCCACCAGGCTGCGGCGGTTGTTGATGGCGCCGAAGGGCAAGGGTATGCCGCGGTGCAACCAGCGCATCATGCTGAGAAAGTTGGCTTTCACGTCTGGCCCGTAAACGAGCGGCGGGCGTACCACGACCACCTCCAGCCCGGTCTCTCGAGCCAGCGCAAACAGCCCTTCTTCGGCTTCCAGTTTGGACAGGCCGTACGGGTCGTTAGCCGCGGGTTTATCGTCGGCGTGAAAAGCCTGCCCTGGCTGGGTGGCCTCGCCATTGACCTTGATAGAGCTGAGGTAAACGAACCGCCGAACACCCGCCTGCACCGCCTGACGCGCCAGTTGCAGCGTGCCCTGGACATTCGCCCGGCGAAACGCCTGCAGCGGATCAGCTTCCTGCTCGCGCATCACATGCACCCGGGCCGCGCAGTGAATCACCGCATCCATGCCCGACAGTGCGGCCGACCAGTCAGCGTCCGGCCCCAGGTCCGGCGCCGCGCAGGCCTCTACATCGCTCTGGACTATGGCCGGCAGCGTGCGAAAAGCACAGCGCACCCTGTAGGCACCTTCAGCCAACAGACGTTCCTGCACGGCGCGCCCAACGAAGCCACTCGCGCCAGTCAATAAAACACGCATTACGCAGCTCAGTCTTTGTGCCAGACGGTACGGTTGATGTAGTCGGTATAACTCAGTACCACCCGCACAACCTGCAGCGACACCGGGCCGCCCTGGTAATCGGGTACCAATGGCACCTTGCGTTCGCCGCGCACGTGCTGGCTGGTCACCACGCGTACCGCATCCATCACGGCGCCGGCTTTCAGGCCGCTCATGATCAGAGTCCCTTCGTCCATGCCTTCCGGGCGCTCGTGGGCATTGCGCAGCGTTACCGCCGGAAGATTCAGCAACGAGGCTTCCTCGGTGATGGTGCCGCTGTCTGACAGCACGCAAAACGCCGACATCTGCAGTTTGATGTAGTCCAGCAGACCAAAGGGTTTTACAAAGCGGATCAAGGGGTGGTCCAGCGACTCGCCCAGTGCTTCCAAGCGCTTGCGGGTGCGCGGGTGAGTGGACACGATCAGAGGTAAACCATACGCATCAGCCAGCGCGCGCAGCGTAGCCAGCAGGTCGCGCAGGTTATCCGGGGTGTCGACGTTTTCTTCGCGGTGGGCGCTGACGATAAAGAACTTGTCCTGCTCAAGCCCGCTGCGTTCGAGCACATCGGACTGCTCGATTTTCGCCCGGTAGTAGTCGAGCACCTCGGCCATGTGCGAGCCGGTCTTGATGATGGTTTCGGGGCGGATACCCTCGGCTATGAGATAGCGGCGCGCATGCTCGGTGAGCACCATGTTGATGTCACTGAGGTGGTCGAGAACTTTGCGGTTAAGTTCCTCGGGCACGCGCTGATCAAAGCAGCGATTGCCGGCTTCCATATGGAACACGGGAATCTTGCGACGCTTGGCGGAAATCACCGCCAGGCAGGTGTTGGTGTCGCCGTACAGCATCAGCGCATCGGGCTTTTCCAGCTCGAAAATTTCATCGGCCTTGGCAATCACTTCAGCGATGGTTTTGGCGGCGGTGTCGCCGGCCACACCGAGAAAGTAATCGGGCTTGCGAATTTCCAGGTCGTCGAAAAAGACCTGGTTCAGCTCGTAATCATAGTTCTGCCCGGAATGAACCAGTACATGGTTCACCTGCCGGTCCAGTTCGGCGATCACGCGGCTCATCTTGATCAGTTCGGGGCGGGTGCCCACCAGGGTCATGACCTTAAGCATTGAGCTCTGCCTTGATGTAGTCCAGGTTCAGCAGCAGGCTCTTGATGCCGGCAACGTCCAGGCGCGCAGTGTTGTGCGAGGTGTAATCGTCCAGCTCAGAGATGCGCTGCTCGCCCTCGACAAAATACTTTTTGTAGTTGAGGTCGCGGTTATCGGCGGGAATGCGGTAATACCGGCCCATGTCTTCGGCCTTGGCCATTTCTTCGCGCGATACCAGCGATTCGTACAGCTTTTCGCCGTGGCGAGTGCCGATCACCTTCACCGTGTTGTCTTTGCCAAACAGCTCTTTAAGCGCCTGGGCCAGATCGCCCACGGTGGAGGCCGGGGCTTTCTGAATAAACAGATCGCCCTGCTGGCCATGTTCAAAGGCGTGCAGTACCAGGTCGACCGAATCTTCCAGCGACATCAGGAAGCGGGTCATTTCCGGGTCTGTCACGGTCAGCGGCTCGTTGGTCTTCAATTGCTCGACAAACAGCGGAATGACCGAACCGCGCGAAGCCATGACATTGCCGTAACGGGTGGCGCAGATAACCGGGCCGCTGGCCGGAATCATCCGCGACTTGGCGACCATCAGCTTTTCCGCCATGGCCTTGGAAATGCCCATGGCGTTGATCGGGTACACCGCCTTGTCGGTACTGAGCACCACCACGCGCTTCACGCCGGTCGCGATGGCGGCGTTCAGCACGTTTTCAGTGCCCAGCACATTGGTGCGCACCGCTTCCATGGGATAGAACTCGCAGGACGGCACCTGCTTGAGCGCCGCCGCGTGGAAGATATAGTCCACGCCGACCATGGCCTGGGCCAGGCTGTCGTAATCGCGCACATCACCGATATAGAACTTGACCTTGTCGTTAGCCAAGGCGATGCGCATGTCTTCCTGCTTTTTCTCATCGCGGGAAAAAATGCGAATTTCGCGCACGCTGGTATTGAGGAAGCGCCGCAACACCGTGTGGCCAAAGGAACCGGTACCACCGGTGATCATCAATACCTTGTCGTCGAACATAAAATCTTCCAGATCAAAAATGAGCAGGCCATCCGGCCGCTTGAACTCGTGTTAACGCTGCGCGTGCATGCGCCGAATCAGCTCCGGCCAGGCCGGCGCGCGGTAGCCGGTGGCCTGGGCAAATCGCGAGCCGTTCAGGGAGCGGTCAATCACCAGCGCGGCATCCGGGTTGATAGCAATTTGCTTGCCGTACGCGGCCGCCACCAGTTGCAGCAGATCGAGCTTGGCGATCGGCTCGGCTGCGACATGATACAGGCCATTGAGCTCAGGGTGCGTGAGCACGTAGTCCTTCATCACATGGGCCAGCTCCACAGTAGGCAACCCGGAAAACACTGCTTTGCTGAAGCCGCGCACGCTGCCCTGTTGCGCCAGGAACCAATCCACCAGCGCATAGCTGGAGCCCAGTTCGTGGCCGATGATGGAGGTGCGCAAGGTGATAGCGTGTGGCGCATCGTGCAGCTCGCCGATGTACTTGGATTTGCCGTACAGGTCATCCGCGTCCGACGGATCGCTCTCCAGGTAACCACCCTGCTTGCCCGAGAACACGCAATCGGTGCTCACATGAATCAGCCGCGCGCCGGCCACTTCGCACAGGCGGGCCAGGCGATGGGGCAACATGGCGTTGATCGGCAAGGCGGTAAGCGGGTCCTTGGCATCGGCCAGTTGCTTGATCAAACCGATGCAGTTGATCACCACCTGCGGGCGGGTTTTGGCGAATGCCGCCAGCAGCGCGTCCTGGTCGAGCACATCCACACCCGACAGCAGGCGATCACGCCAGGCCGGCGCGAACGCGGCGACCGCCGCCGTGCTGCGCAACGTGCCCCATACCTCGTGACTGGCGTCGGCAGAAAACACCTTGAACACGGCATTGCCCAGCATGCCGGATGCGCCCAGAACCAGAACTTTCATTTGCTGCCATCCTCTTCAACGCGGCGGCCCAGGTGCTCCACAAGGATGCGCACCTGGCTGTTCATTTCGAAATTAGCCTGGAAGTAGGCCTGGCCGCAGCGGCCCATGGCCTCCCGTTGCGCCGCGTCCAACTCTTGCAAGCGGCGAATGTTGGCCACCAGCGGCAGCACTTTCTGTGCCGGCGAAGCCAACCCGGCGCCGGCCTCGGTGACCACACGGGCGCCCTCGCCGTTCATGCACGCCAGAATCGGCCGGCCTGCCGCCAGGTACGCCTGAATCTTGCTGGGGATGGTCTGCGCAAACGCCTCTTCATCGTTCAGCGACACCAGTAGCGCCGCGGACTGCGCAAAAATCTCCGGCATGGCTTCGGCCGGGTAGCGCCCGGCCAGAATCAGGTTATCCAACTCCAGCGCCTGCTGTTGCGCCTTGAGCCAGCCCAGGCGACTGCCGCTGCCCACCAGCACAATGCGAATGTACGGATCATCGCGCAGGTTGTGGGCGGCCTGCACCACCGTTTCCAAGGCTTGCGCAGTGCCCAGGTTGCCGGCAAACACCACACAGAAATAGTTCGCCAGTACCTCACTGAGCAGCGGCGGGATGCTCGCCTGCGTCGCACTGGGGCGCACATCGAGGGAATTGGGGTAATACACAACCTTGCTCCGGTCGGCATAACGCGCAACCGGCTCGATAAACGCGCGCGACTGCACCAACAACGTGTCGCAGCCACGGTAAATCGCCCGCACCAGCCAACCCACCGCGCGCAGCGCATGGCGATTGCGCACAAACCCGGTGGCCGCCAGGCTTTCCGGCCACAGGTCCTGAACCCAGAGGGCGAGCTTGGCCTTTTTCAGCCACTTGAGCAGGATGGCCGGAATGGTTTGCAGCACCGGCGACGGGGCGAACACCAGGATGGCGTCGAACTCACGCTTGCGCAGCAGCCAAGGCAAAAAGACCAGGCCCGAGGCGATAAAGGACAGGTAATTGAGCAGCAGATTCCTCGCCCCACCCTGCCCGCGCGGCCACAGCGGTACGCGGACCACGTCTATGCGCTCCAGATAACGCTCACGCTGGGTACCCATCGCCCGGTAGCCCTCAAACACCTCGCCATCAGGATAATTGGGCTTGCCGGTGGCAACGACCACGGTGTGGCCCTGCTCGTCGAGCAGGCGCACGATGTCGTTGATGATGAAGTGTTCGGGCCAGAAGTATTGGGAAAGGACGAGGATTTTCACAGCTACCTTCCGGAAAAGAACTTGTAGAAACGTTCTCTAACCCAATACAGGGAAGCGCGAGAATTAAACAAAACCTTCACGCGAGCCCTCACCGAGAGCTCCCAAAGCAACATGAGCAGGACAGGTTTGCCCAGATAGCGCAGGAGCTGCAAAGCGAACTCCATCAGCACCTGGCGCTGCTGGGCTTGGGTCAGGAAACCTCGGCGTTGCTCATAGAAAAAGAACAATGCGCGCTGGCGCATCCACATTTGCTCATTGACCTGAGCGAACGAGACGCCTCGCTTGTAGCTGTTATTTTCATGAATCCGATACAACAAACCAACCTCTGGCACGTGCTCAATATGCACGCCAGAAAAACGCACATGTAACATCAACCAATTGTCTTCATTGGCTAATGTCGGCGGTATTGGAAATGCTATATCGCCAAAAGCCCGGTTGAATGCGATGCAGCCGCCTGACTCCAGTCCGCGAGCAGGATGTTTAGGCAACTCCATCCCGTCATAACGGCCCTGCTCTGAAAAAGACTTCAGCTTGCAAAACGTAACGGCGGGACCTTCGATGGACGAGGCTTTCAATGGCGCAATGCGCCGAGCGAGCACATCGGACTGGATGACATCGTCACCTGCAAACAGCACAAAATACGACCCTGAGGCATGCTCATATGCAGTACTGAATGCGCGGGCTTTACCTATGCCGGTCGTTCGAATCAGTTTGACGTGGGCAAGATCAAGCGCCTCTACGATATCCGGGGTTCCGTCGTCGGAACCGTCATCGACAAGTACGACTTCAAAATCACTGGCAAACGATATGGAGGCAAGAGCGCCTTCGATATATCGAGCCTCATTTTTCACTGCCATTAACACACTTAGCACGGCACACCAGCTATCAAATTGTAGTAATTTTTAATCGACGATTCGGACGTATACGAAAGTGCCGCCCGGTATGACGCGGCATGAATGCGCTCGATATCTGACGCGCAGTATTCAAGGATTTTATGTTTGATCTCGGCGACCGTTGCACTGTGTACCAGATAGCCATTTTTTCCGTCTTCGATAATTCCGTCCACGCCCCACCCGGCATGCCCAATTACCACACAGCCTTGAGACATTGCTTCCAGATAAGCCATCCCCAATGTTTCCGGCGCGCTGGGCATTATAAAAAGATCAGCGGCGTGCATGGCGTCCAGCACATGCGCCCTTGGACAAAAGCCATGAAAGGTCACATAGCCTTGCATATCGAGGGCGCTGACCATTTTTTCGAGGGCATCTCGCAGAGGCCCATCCCCGTAGATATTCACTTCCACCGCTTGCTCTTTCGAAACCAGCGCAATGGCCTCCAGAACCTGAGGAATGTTTTTCAAGGGAATAAAAACCGAAGCCATTACAATTTTTAGCACCCCGCCCGGCCTGAAAGCTGGCGGTCTTTCGCGAAACAGTTCATTGGGCACGCCACTGTAGGCGACGCCGTCAACGCGCGCCGATGGCGCCAGCAATTCAAATTGGCGTGACAAAGCCGATGACCGCGTGAGCACGGTATCGGCATGCTGCACCGTCCAATCCAGATAACGCGACTTCAAATCGCTATTGTGTAAAACAAACACCCAACGACTGAACTGTCGACCAAACACTTTATAGGCTGCAAAGAAACAAGACGACATGTGGCATACAGCGACTTCGCCACCTTCAACTCGCAAAAAACGTCGCAAAAAAAGACGAGTCAGCAAGGTATTCATAACCAGGCCGACGCCAAACTTGGGCGTATCGATAACCCAAATGCCATTGATCAGCGTCTTTTTGCTGGAAAATTGAAAACCTTTTCTGGTCAGAATGGGAAAAAAACGCACCACCGCCGCTACGTCAACACCACACGAGCTGACACCCTCGACCAACTCGCGGACAGCAAACGTAGTTCCAGATGCACTTCTAGAATCTTCCACAGGATATAAATCTGTAAAAAATATTGCCTTCATAAATAAGGGTCACATAGAAATGCTGTCAAAAACCTCTTTCCACATAAGATCAACTTGCTGTTCAATTTTTCGTGCTCCGCTATCAAGAATATCGGCAAAGCCGCCTTGTTTGACCAAGGCAGTAAATGCGTCCAGTTTTTCGATCAGCTCCGCTTCAGCAAGCATCACATCCAGGATCAATGTCCCATCAAGACCAAAATCATTGAACAACTCTTCGTACTTATGACTCCAGCCCGTGGCCAAAGCAGGCACACATTGGCTTAGCGCACTGACCAAACCATGGTACCTGCCACCGATCATAAAGCTTGCAGTTCCGATGATTCCTTTTATGAGCAACGCATCCTGTTCATAAATAACGTCGATGTCCCCGGCTCGTTTGGCTAACGATACGGCAAGGTCATAATCATCTCTTTCGTGCACCAGAACGAAAGGCCGTTCGCCTTGGGCAATCAAATGGTTAATGCATTGCGTTAGAAAATCCAGATACCTACCGGCCCGTTCGCCATCTACGCGATCAATCATCCGTGCATTGGGAACTACACAGGGTCGGCCTTCTAGAAACTGGTAGCGGTCGGCAGTCTTACCTTTCAAGCCGCAGGTAAAATCCGGGCAGAGCTTCAAATTTTTTACCCCATCAAGCTCCTTGGTATAACCGTAGGACACGTTGTCGCGAGCAAACACCAACGTACCGGCTGCCAGAAAGCTCGATACGTAATTTGAAATTTCAGCGTTGCGAAACGGTCCGAGGGCCTGAGGCATAAAAATGACTTTCTTGCCTTGGCGCTTCCAGGCTTTCGAGGATCGATAGAGGTCCTTGCTAACCGCTACGCCGCACTGATCCGAGTAGGCGAAGCCTGCAATATCGATGACAACATCTACTTCGCTATCAAGCACCACGCCATAGCGCTCTCTGATTTTTTTTGGAACAAGGCAAAGCAATGTTCCAACATCCAGGCCAAATTTACGGATCGAGGCCTTCGGGTAGATGCCCAATCTGGAATAATCGCTGTAAGCCTGACCACCCCGCTCACTGGACGGTATTATTGTGAACTTAGCCGTCGGAAACCGGCTGGACACTTTATCCAGGACAGCCAGGAGCATCAGCTCGGCGCCCTTGTTAATAAAACCGCCCTTCCTGATTTCAACGATCAACCCGAAAACTCCTCAATAATTGTTCCGCGCTTTTTCTTTTGTGAATACGCGATGCCACCGGTCGAAACGGCGAACCCCACAGAAATCAACATAATCACTTTCTCGTGGTAGCCAAGCTTTAGCGCCTCTTTAATTTTGCGCTCGGACATACTCATATCCGGCCAATTGATGGGGCAACTGGACAACCCTCTGACTTCCAACGCCAACATGAACTGCATGGAAGCCAGCGACGAATCGATATAGATAAGATGGCGATCTTTTTCTTCTTCGTAAGCCGATAGATCGCCGACTACGACAACGAGAAACGGAATGTTCTGAGCAAAGCCGGCCGTTCCATTTGCAAGCGGCGCAATGGACGCGATGCGCGCCTTGTCCTCGACAAAGACGAAGCGATACGGCAAACGATTACAAGCCGATGGCGCTTGAGCCGCTATTTCTGCCGACTCGATAACAAGGTCTTTTGGGATGGTGCGATCTTCATACCAGCGTACGGAGCGCCTGGCTTTGAACAGGATATCCAGTTGATCCTTATGGATGTTGGGCTTCTGGATACTTTGGAACTCATACGGACTGTACGCACCGTCGATGTCATTCTTCAGATCTTTTCTGAACGCGTCATATAAACGCTGGGCACGAGCGATTTTCTCTGTGCTGCCAACAACCGAAAAGTACAGATCCAGTACATCGGTAGCCCATTTTATTTCATCCGCACAGGCGAACTGTTTGGCCGAAGCGATACGAAGATACTCGACGGTATCCTCAATGAAATGCTCACCAAACACCTTTTTGCGGGGCTGCATCAACAGCCCTTTTTCCAACCGATGAATGTTGCGCCGTAAGGCATACACCCCCTCACCCTGGAACGTAAGGTGGACCAACCGGCCAGCCAATACTGAACGAAATTCTCGATCAAATTCCCGATTGAAAAGAAAGTAGTAGAGTCTGGAAAGGAAAAAACTTTTCGAAAAAAATGACACAGTGAAAATACTGGCGGCAGCGCGCCACCTACGTATAGTCCGACGAAGACCAAGGGGAACCAGCTTTTTAATAATAGCCTTCATCGAACCACTCTCTTATAAGCCGCAATCACCAGTCTCACAGGAAGAAAGAATGATTTAGTCATCCAATAGAAAAACTCACGCGTCTTGGCATAGAAAAACAGCGAAGCGTATGACGCTAGCCCATAGGAGATAAGCGTTGCGTAAGCAGCGCCCTCTGCTCCGGAGGCCGGAATAAAGTAGAAATTGAGCGCCACATTAATTACCGCACCGAGGCCCTGAGTCACAAGCGAGAAGATCAACGCACCTTCAACTACAATCCATTTTGAAAAAACCGTGCGCATAAATACAAAGACACCAGCCCATATGTGGATAGTCAACACAGAGGCACTCGCCGCGTATTCCTTTCCCCAAAAGGTATGAATGAATGCATCGGCAAAAAAAGTCATAAACAAAGCAACAGCAACTGCGACGCCTAATAAGCAGTCGAGCAGAGCCTGATAGTATTTTACGTACTGCTCCCTATTCCCAGTCTTTAGTTGCACTAACCTTGGAAAATAGGATGTCAGGATTGCAGCTGGAATAAAGTACCAAACCTCCGACAATTGCGCGCCAACGCTGTAAATGCCGACTTCGGCCGGACCGACCATCCACTTCAACATCACCTGGTCTATCTTCATGTACACCATGGCGAAGATAGACCCCAGAAATACCGGCCAGCTATTGCGTAAAAAATCCAGAGACAAACCGAGATTGACATCCGCAAGCGAGATCTTCAGCTTGGAAACCTTCTTGAAGAACCCATACACCAACAATGAGTACACGAAATACTGAAGCAGATTTGCCAATACGAACGGTAAGACACTGAACCCCACATAAACGAATGAAACCTTAGCTACGGCCGACAAGACCAGAGAAGACATGTTTGAAACCGAAACGTACTTCGACTTCACCTGCGACTGGAACCAGAAATCAAACACGCTAAGCGGCTGCAAAATTATCACCAGCCCAGCGATAACAAGGTACATAAACTCTTGGCCCCACCCCGAGCTGAAGTAAGCAACCACCACCAGCAGGAGGTAGCCGACTACCCCGGAAGACAGCTTCAAAAACAGACTGCTAGCGGCAACTACCTGCGGGGACCAATCGCCCTCAACGTACCGCTTGACGACAATACCCCCCAGCCCGGCATGCGCCGAAACAGCGAAAAGCGCGACGATAGACACCACATAGGACAACTGCCCGAACTGCTCAGGCCCAAGATGACGTGCAACCAGGGCCGCGACGAGAAAATTGACCAGAAGCAGAAATACTTTATCGCCGAACAGCCAAGCGATATTCCATATCAACTTGCGCTGCTCTTGATACCTCCGCAGGAGGGCCGCCTTAAACACTGCGCATACTCATGGGTGCTGTGCAGCGACCACAGAGTCGACAATGAACTGGACATCGCCAGACGACAAATAAGGATGCATGGGCAAGCTCATTACCTTGCTTGCCAGAAGATCGCCGACCGGTAGCTTTTTATCAGGATCAGCAACGGCAGGCTGGAGATTAAGTGGGATCGGGTAGTGCACCGCGGTTGGTACGCCCGCTTTCTCAAGCTTCGCTCTCAAGGTATCCCGGTCGTTGACCAGTACCGTGTATTGAGCCCAGGCACTGTAGTTATGCGATTCGATAACCGTTGGTTCAATTGCGGCATCTTTCAGGAGCGCGTTGTACCCATTGGCCACTTGCTGCCGCGACTCAAGCTCTTGCTCAAAGATTTCCAATTTGGGCAACAGAATGGCAGCCTGCAGCGTATCCAGTCGGCTATTCACACCGACCCGCACATGGTGGTAGCGACGGTCCTGACCGTGACGTGCGATTTGCCTCATCACTTTGGCCAGTTCATCGTCATTGGTAAAAATCGCGCCACCATCGCCGTAGCAACCCAACGGTTTGCTCGGAAAAAAGCTGGTACAGGCAATGTCGGTGAGATTGCAGGATCGCTTGCCTTTGTAAGTGGCACCGAAACTCTGCGCAGCGTCCTCGATTACGGGGATGCCGTATTTATTGGCGATCGCGTTGATGGTGTCGAAATCTGCACATTGCCCATAGAGCGACACGGGAATAATCGCTTTGGTGCGAGGAGTTATCGCCGCCTCAAGCAAGTCGGGATCGAGGTTGCAGGTTCGCGCGTCGACATCTACATAAACAGGTTTAGCGCCGAGCAAGGCTACGGTTTCCGCTGTGGCGATATAGGTAAATCCCGGGGTAATAACTTCGTCACCAGGGCCGATCCCCAGCGCCATTTGCGCAATCTGCAAGGCGTCTGTGCCGTTGGCGCAGGTGATGCAATGCATAGCACCGACAAAGGCCGCGAGTTTCTGTTCCAACTCGGAAACTTCAGGCCCGAGAATATATTGACCATGGGCCAATACCCGCTGAATGCCGGCGTCTATACGATCCTTGATAAGGGCTTGCTGAGCCTTGAGGTCTATAAAATCAATCATTGTGCCGCATCCTGCTTGCTTAACAGACCATCCTTGAGCACATACGTCGCGCTCGAGTGAGCGCAGCGCGCCTGGCCCCCGCCGCTCAACGGCAGTTGCAACTGCTCACCGTACTCACTCATCCACCCTATTTGCCTGCCCGGCACACCAACCATCAGCGCGTAGGCGGGAACATCCCTATTGATGACCGCTCCAGCACCCACGAACGCAAACTCGCCAACGGTTACACCACAGACGATGGTGCAATTGGCGCCTAGGGTTGCGCCTTTTTTGACGAGCGTGTTGCGGTACTCGCTTTTGCGCTCGATAAGCGAACGCGGATTGTAGACGTTGGTGAAGACCATGCTCGGGCCGCAGAACACGCCCTCTTCCAGAGTCACATTGTCATACACAGAGACGTTGTTCTGGATCTTGCAGTTATCACCTATGACCACCTTGTTCCCGACGAAGACGTTCTGCCCCAGCGAAACGCCTTTGCCAATCTCTGCTCCGCCGCAGACATGGACGAAATGCCAGACCCGCGAGCCCTCGCCTATGCGGGCACCATCATCGACTATCGCGCTGGGATGGACGGTATAGGTCATAGCTATTCTGGCTGCCTTGTCTGATGAACCCGAACCTCAAAAGGCCCGTGAGTACCGATGCTAACGAACGCGGGCGAGGAATGGGTGGCCTTCCTCACCGGTGGGGGTAACGCTAGTGGCTGAGCGGATGGTGCTTACGGCTTCCACACAATGGCGGGCATCTTCGATGCCGTACCCGCGCCCTGCGAGGATCTCCTGATAGCTGACCGTGTGGAGGTCGGTAAACCCTTCGGAAAACTCGATCTCCTCACCATTGACGGTAATGGACCGGTAGGTCGGCTTCTTGCCTTTAACCGAGTCAGGCAAATCATTGGCATCGATGGAAAGAAACCAGCGCACTCGCGCTTTCTCATACTCAAGATAACCGGCCGCTTTGTACTGGTTGGTGAAATGAACCACGTTACGCTGCAACTTGCCGAACACGAAATGCAGCATGTCATAGAAGTGCACGCCGATATTGGTTGCGACCCCAAAAGACTTCCGAGGATCGCCCTTCCAGCTTTCCATATACCATTTACCGCGAGAGGTAATGTAGGTCAGCTCTACATCGTATTTATGCTCACTACCCTCATCAGAGACTTTTTTCTTGAGATCGAGAATCGCTTGGTGATGGCGCAATTGCAGAATGTTGTAGACACGCTTGCCCGTTTCTTTTTCCACCAACGCCAGTTCATCGAGGATATCGGCGCTCGGCACCAATGGCTTCTCACAAATCACGTCGCAGCCAACACGCAGCCCCCCAGCGATGTGCGCGTGGTGCAAATAATTTGGTGAACAAACCGCGACATAATCCAACGCCGTCGCGGCGTCTCGTTTCAAGCGCCAGGCATACTCCGAGAAACGCTCGAACTCGGTGAAAAACTCCGTCTGCGGAGAAATGCTATCGATAATGCCGACAGAGTCGTTGATATCGTAAGCGCAGACCAAGTTGTTACCGGTGTCTTTAATAGCGCGCATATGACGAGGGGCGATGTAACCCGCGGCGCCAATCAGGGCAAAACGTTTCAAGGCAGGCTCCAGCAATTAGGCTTTGATAATGTGAGTTTCCGGCGCGCGGTACTTGCCGCGGCTGTCAATAATCAACCGAGCATGTTTGCGTATCAGCTCGTAATCAAACTTGTCATGGTCGGTTGCAAGGATTACCGCATCAAACTTGGCAAGGTTTTCTGCAGACAACACTTCGCTGGACAGATCGAAATGGTGCTCGCGCATAGGCGGAAACACCGGTACGTGAGGGTCGGTGTATGCCACCAGGCAGCCTTTAGCCTCAAGCAGTTCCATGATTTCCACCGACGGCGACTCACGCATATCATCAACGTTCTTTTTATACGCAATGCCCAGCATCAGCACCTTGCTACCTTTCAACGCCTTGCCATCATTGTTCAAGCCATCCATCAACTTACTGACGACGTACTCTGGCATTGCCTGGTTAACTTCACCCGATAGTTCGATAAAACGAGTATGCAAGCCGTATTCGCGAGCCTTCCAGGTCAAATAGAATGGGTCAATGGGAATGCAATGGCCACCCAGACCTGGACCTGGATAATACGCAGTAAATCCAAATGGCTTGGTTGCAGCGGCATCGACCACTTCAAAAATGTCGATACCCATACGGTCTGCAACGATCTTCATCTCGTTGACTAGGCCGATGTTCACTGCACGGTGAATATTCTCCAGAAGCTTGGTCATTTCAGCCGCTTTGGTCGAGCTAACCGACACCACTTTGTCGATTGCCTGCTCATAGAGCGCCACACCAACCTCTAGGCACGCAGGGGTGTGGCCGCCAATTACTTTGGGAATCGTGCGCGTCTCGAAGTTGGGGTTACCTGGATCTTCTCGCTCAGGCGAGTAGACGAGGAAAATGTTTTCCCCAACGCGAAGGCCGGACTCTTGAACGCGCGGCAACAATTCTTCTTCGGTGGTACCCGGATAGGTGGTGCTCTCCAGCGATACGATCTGCCCTTTTCGCAAGAATGGCTTGAGTGCGTCAGTGGTATTGATGACGAAACTCATGTCCGGCTCGCGGTACTTATTCAACGGCGTCGGAACACACAGAATTAGCGCATCACACTCGCTGACTCGACTGAAATCCGTGGTTGCCTCAAAGCCGGTTTCGCGCGCTTTGCTGACACTTTCGACGGAAATATGCTCGATGTAACTCTGCCCTGCGTTCAGCTTATCGACCTTGTTTTTATCGATATCAATGCCTAACACACGAAAACCAATGGCGTTATATCGGAGCATCAGCGGCAGCCCAACATAGCCAAGCCCGACGATACCGATCAGTGCACGCTTGCTGCGGAAGACTTCAACCACCGCGTCTTTCATATCACTCATTTATTAGCTCTCTAGCATTCGCCGGCAGACGGAGAAGCAACGCAATCAGGTTCAAAGGGCAAAACATCCGGCGATGGGCACGTGTTACGCTGGACAGCGAGGTAAAATCCCCCAAGGCCAGGCCTTAGCCTGACGCGCCCAGGAGCGTCACCCCCTTTTCGCCGCTTGCCGCTTGCCGCTTAATGAAAAACCGCGATTCATCCAATGAAATTTCGGCGGCGATTATCGCACATTCAAACAAAACCCTTGGCTCGAGTTTTGCCAAAAATCTTGCTGAAAACAATCGATAGTCGCTTGAATTTCCAGCCAAATTCCAGCGATGACCTATCGCCGAGAGCTGTTGAAAGCCGTAGCGAGACACAAGAGGGAAGCGGTGAGATCAAGGCGCAAGCGCCGACATTGCCGGCAGGAGAGCCAATCGAAGGAGGATGGACAACGTGACGAAGCGAGCCTAGGACTCACTCATCCTCATTAACCCGATCACGCAACTCCTTACCCGGCTTGAAATGCGGAACGAATTTGCCATCCAGGCGGACCGACTGGCCAGTCTTGGGATTGCGCCCTACGCGAGGGGCGCGAAAGTGAAGGGAAAAACTGCCAAAGCCGCGGATCTCGATGCGATCACCCGTGGCGAGCGCTTGAGACATTTGCTCCAGCATGGTTTTTATCGCCAGCTCCACATCCTTGGGAGAAAGAAGCCCTTGATGGGTGACGATGCGTTCGATCAGTTCCGACTTGGTCATGATTTTCCCTTCGTTTTCAAGCGAATAGATCAGCTTGCAAAGGTTTTAGCATGACCAGCGGTCTTTGAACAGCCCCCGGAGTGTTGCAGCTCCTTGAATTCAAAAACAAAAAAGGGCGACCGAAGTCGCCCTTTTTCTTAATGGAAGCTCAGAACTTAGTTCTGGTTTTCCATTTGTGCGCGAATCAGATCACCAATGGTGGTCGGACCAGCAGTTTCAACTTCCTGCTTGCGCATTTCTTTGATGGCTTCTTTCTCGTCTTCAACGTCTTTCGACTTGACCGACAAGCTGATTACGCGGCTCTTACGGTCAACGCTGATGATCTTGGCTTCTACTTCTTCGCCTTCTTTCAGCACGTTGCGGGCGTCTTCAACGCGATCGCGGCTGATTTCGGAGGCTTTCAGTACAGCTTCGATGCCTTCGGCCAGGGTGATTACAGCGCCCTTGGCGTCTACTTCTTTGACGGTGCCGCGAACGATCGCGCCTTTGTCGTTGGTAGCAACGTATTCGGAGAACGGATCGCTTTCCAGTTGCTTGATACCCAGGGAGATACGCTCACGCTCCGGGTCAACCGACAGGATCACGGTGTCCAGCTCGTCGCCTTTCTTGAAGCGGCGTACAGCTTCTTCGCCTACTTCGTTCCAGGAGATGTCGGACAGGTGAACCAGGCCGTCGATGCCGCCATCCAGACCAATGAAGATACCGAAATCGGTGATCGACTTAATGGTGCCGGAGATCTTGTCGCCTTTGTTGAACTGACCCGAGAAATCTTCCCACGGGTTAGTTTTGCACTGCTTGATGCCGAGGGAGATACGACGACGCTCTTCGTCGATGTCCAGAACCATAACTTCCACTTCGTCGCCAACTTGTACGACTTTCGACGGGTGGATGTTCTTGTTGGTCCAGTCCATTTCGGAAACGTGTACCAGACCTTCAACGCCTTCTTCCAGCTCAGCGAAGCAGCCGTAATCGGTCAGGTTGGTAACACGGGCAGTTACGCGAGTGCTCTCTGGGTAACGCGCTTTGATAGCAACCCATGGGTCTTCACCCAGTTGCTTCAGACCCAGGGAAACACGATTGCGCTCGCGATCGTACTTCAGCACTTTTACATCGATCTCATCGCCAACGTTGACGATTTCCGATGGATGCTTGATGCGTTTCCAAGCCATGTCGGTGATGTGCAGCAGGCCGTCCACGCCACCCAGATCGACGAATGCGCCGTAGTCGGTGAGGTTTTTGACGATACCTTTGACTTGCTGGCCTTCTTGCAGGGATTCCAGCAGAGCTTCACGCTCGGCGGAGTTCTCGGCTTCGAGGACGCTGCGACGGGAAACGACAACGTTGTTGCGCTTCTGGTCGAGTTTGATGACCTTGAATTCCAGCTCTTTGCCTTCGAGGTGCGTGGTGTCGCGCACTGGGCGAACGTCAACCAAAGAACCTGGCAGGAACGCACGGATGCCGTTAACGTCGACAGTGAAGCCGCCTTTAACCTTACCGTTGATAACGCCCTTAACCACTTCTTCAGCTGCGAAAGCCGCTTCCAGAACGATCCAGCACTCTGCACGCTTGGCTTTTTCGCGGGACAGCTTGGTTTCACCAAAGCCATCTTCAACCGCGTCCAGCGCAACGTGTACTTCGTCACCGACCTTGATGGTCAGCTCGCCAGCGTCGTTGTAGAACTGCTCGAGCGGGATGACGCCTTCAGACTTCAGACCGGCGTGGACAGTAACCCAGTCACCGTCGATATCAACAACGATACCGGTGATGATGGCGCCCGGCTGCATGTCGAGGGTTTTTAGGCTTTCTTCAAAAAGTTCTGCAAAGCTTTCGCTCATGTTAATTCCTGATTGATCTAGGACGGTTAAACCCGCCCAGCATCCACATTCCAGACAACGTGGGTTTCGTTAGTTTAAAAGCCGGCTGCGGGATTAAGACTGGGTTCCCTGCATACCTGCTTGGTCATCCGGCGAGATCGCGGTTGGCGACTTCGCTCAGAATGCGTTCCAGCACCTGCTCGATCGAGAGTTCGGTGGAATCCAGCTGAATGGCGTCAGCCGCTGGTTTAAGCGGTGCCACCGTACGCTGCGTGTCGCGCTCATCGCGCAGACGAATCTCGTCTAGCAGACTCGCAAGATTAACATCATCACCCTTGGCCTTCAACTGCAAGTACCGGCGTCGAGCGCGCTCCTCCGCACTTGCGGTCAAGAAGATCTTAAGTGGCGCATCGGGAAACACAACGGTACCCATATCGCGACCATCGGCCACAAGCCCTGGCATTTCCTGAAATGCACGCTGGCGCTGCAGCAAAGCATCCCGCACCGCGCCTAGCGCTGCGACCTGCGAAGCGCCGGCGCCGATCTGCTCATTGCGGATGGCGTCAGTCACTTCCTCACCTTCAAGAATGATGCGTTGTGGCTGGCCGTTGGCTGCGGCAACAAACTGAACATCCAGATGAGCGGCCAACAACTTCAACGCTTCTTCGTTAGTCAGGTCCACTCCATGGTTGCGGGCGGCGAATGCCAACAAACGGTAGAGCGCGCCCGAGTCGAGCAAGCTCCAACCCAGTTTTTTGGCCAGCAAGCTGGCGATGGTGCCTTTTCCGGACCCGCTTGGGCCGTCAATAGCGATTACTGGCGCCTGAATGCTCATGACTTACCCTCTTGTGCAACACGGATACCCACTTGCCCGGCCAGACCGAGGAAGTTTGGGAAGGAAGTGGCGACGTTCGCGCAATCGTGGATGCGAATCGGCGCCGTGGCGCGCAGCGACGCCACGCTAAAAGACATGGCAATCCGGTGATCACCATGGCTGTGCACGTCGCCGCCACCCAAGGTGCCGCCGTCAATGATGATACCGTCCGGCGTCGGCTCGACTTTCGCGCCCAACGCCAACAACCCGTCAGCCATTACCTGGATGCGATCAGACTCCTTCACCCGCAGCTCTTCGGCGCCACGCAGAACGGTACGCCCCTCGGCAATCGCAGCCGCCACGAACAATACCGGGAATTCATCAATCGCCAGGGGCACCAGGTCTTCGGGAATATCGATACCCTTGAGCTTGGCCGAACGCACGCGCAGATCAGCTACCGGCTCACCGCCGACTTCGCGCTGGTTTTCCAACGTGATATCAGCGCCCATCAGACGCAGGATATCGATGACACCCGTACGAGTCGGGTTGACGCCGACATGTTCCAGTACCAACTCGGAATCTTCAGCAATCGAACCGGCCACCAGGAAGAATGCTGCAGAAGAGATATCCGCCGGCACTTCGATATGGGCAGCCGTCAGTTTGTGGCCAGACTCAACGGTGACTTTGTTGCCATCGACGGTCACTGGATAGCCGAAGCCACGCAGCATGCGTTCGGTATGGTCGCGGGTCGGCGCTGGCTCGATCACAGTCGTGGAGCCGGCGGCGTAAAGGCCCGCCAGCAACAAGCAGGATTTCACCTGGGCGCTGGCCATCGGCATTTCGTATGCCATGCCACCCAAGCGACGGCCGCCATGAATGGTCATCGGCGGACGCCCTTCGGCGGCAGTATCGATCAACGCGCCCATCTCCCGTAGCGGCTTGGCGACACGATTCATTGGTCGCTTGGACAGCGATGCATCGCCCGTCAGCGTCACATCGAACGGCTGCGCCGCCAGCAGCCCCGCCAGCAAGCGCATCGACGTACCGGAATTGCCGAGGTAGATGGGGCCAGGTGGCGCTTTCAGGCCATGCAACCCCACGCCATGAATAGTCACCCGGCCATGGTGCGGGCCTTCGATGACGACACCCATATCGCGGAACGCCTGCAAGGTCGCTAAAGCATCTTCGCCCTCGAGGAACCCTTCCACCTCAGTGGTACCTTCGGCCAGCGAGCCAAGCATGATCGAGCGGTGGGAGATAGATTTGTCGCCTGGCACACGGATACGGCCGGACAAGCGCCCCCCTGGCTTGGCCAGGAAAATCAGGTCGCTAGTGTTCGCAGCGTCCACATAAGCCCGACGGGCCAGAATTTTGCCGAAATGTTCACGGGCCACCCGGGCACGGGTAAAAACGCCCAGAAGCTGATGCCCGTCTCCAGCATCGACCGCGTCGCGCAGGGCGTCGAGGTCACTGCGGAACGTATCCAGCGTGCGCAAAACGGCTTCGCGGTTGGCGAGAAAGATGTCGTGCCACATCACCGGATCGCTGCCAGCAATCCGCGTAAAATCGCGGAAACCACCGGCGGCGTAGCGGAAGATCTCCAGGTTCTCGCTGCGCTTGGCCAACGAGTCAACCAAACCGAATGCCAGCAAATGCGGCAGATGACTAGTAGCAGCCAGAACCTCGTCATGATGCTCGACGGCCATATGCTCGACGTCTGCACCCAGCGCCCGCCACAGCGCGTCCACCAGCTGCAACGCCGAGGGATCAGTCTCATCCAGCGGCGTGAGAATCACCTTATGGCGTCGGAACAACTCCGCGTTAGAGGCCTCAACTCCACTTTGCTCCGAACCGGCAATGGGGTGGCCTGGCACAAAACGCACTGGCACACCATCAAAGGCCAGGCGCGCCGCGCGCACCACATTGCCTTTGGCACTGCCGACATCGGTAAGCACGGCATCACCAAGATCCAGCTTGGCCAGTTCGCGCAGCAGTTTTTCCATGGCAAGGATAGGAACGGCCAGTTGAATCACGCTGGCGCCCTGACAAGCGGCAGCCAATTCGGCTTCACAGCGGTCTACCACACCCAGTTCTACCGCGAGGCGTCGGGATTCCGGGTCCAGATCGATCCCTACCACCTCCCGGCACAGGCCGCTCTCGCGCACACCCTTGGCAAAAGAACCACCGATCAGGCCGAGCCCCACTACTACCAGGCGTTCGATTATCGGGGTGCGCTGGTGCGCCGCCATGACATCAGCCACTGGCCAGAACCTTGGTCAACGCTTTGAGGAAGCGGGTGTTTTCCGCTTCGGTGCCGATGGTGACACGCAGGAAATTTGGCATGCCGTAGTTGGCCACCGGGCGCACGATCACGCCCTCGCGCAGCAGCCCCTGATACACCGGCAAACCCTCACGCCCCACATCCACGGCAATGAAGTTGCCCTTGGAGTCGATCCAGCTCAGGCCCAGCTCACGGAAACCCTGTTCCAGCTGCTGCATGCCGGCGTCGTTCAAGGCGCGGCTTGCGACCATGTATTCGGTGTCAGCCAGCGCTGCGCAGGCCGCCGCCTGGGCCAGGCTGTTGACGTTGAACGGCTGGCGAACGCGGTTAAGCACATCGGCAATTGCCGGCGATGACAGGCCATAACCTACGCGCAGCGCCGCCAGGCCGTAGGCTTTGGAGAAGGTGCGCGAAACCAGCAGGTTCGGATGGTCAGCGAGAAACTTGAGGCCGTCCGGCAATTCACCGCCGGTGGCGTATTCGATGTAAGCCTCGTCCAGCACAACCAGCGCATGGTCTGGCACCTTGGCGAGAAAACGCGCCAGGGCATCGGCGTAGAACCAGGTGCCGGTGGGGTTGTTCGGGTTGGCGATAAACACCACGCGGGTGTTGTCATCGACAGCGGCCAGCATGGCATCGAGGTCATGCCCCCACGCTTTGGCCGGCACAACCTTGGCCTGCGCGCCGACGGCCTGGGTGGCAATCGGGTAAACGGCAAAGGCGTGCTCGCTGAACACAGCGTTCAGGCCAGGCGCGAGGTAAGCACGGGCGACCAGCTCGAGAATATCGTTGGAGCCGTTACCCAAGGTCACTTGATTGGCTTTTACGCCGCAACGCTCAGCTAGAGCGGCCTTCAGTTCAAAGCCGTTGCCGTCCGGGTAGCGAGTCAGCTCGGCAGCCGCCTGGGCGATGGCAGCCAGCGCTTTCGGGCTTGGGCCCAACGGGTTTTCATTGCTGGCCAGCTTGACGATGCTGGCTGGGTCCAGATTCAACTCGCGCGCCAACTCATCCACCGGCTTGCCAGGGACATAAGGCGAAAGTTTTTGCACGCCCGGCTGAGCCAGGGCGAGGAAATCACTGCTCATGGGTTCTCCTCAGAGAAACTTGGGGGTCACAGCACTGCCTTGGGGTAGGAGCCCAATACTTTCAGTGCGACCGCTTCCTGATTGATCTTTTCCAGCACGTCACGGATCAGCGGATCACGGTGATGGCCGGCGAAGTCGATAAAGAACACGTACGTCCATTTACCGCTGCGCGATGGGCGGGTTTCGATACGGGTCAGGTCGATGCCATTGGCATGGAATGGCACCAACAGCTCGTGCAGAGCGCCTGGCTGGTTGCGCATCGAGGCAATGATCGAGGTCTTGTCGTCACCGGTCGGTGGCACTTCCTGGTTACCGATGATCAAGAAACGCGTCGAGTTATCCGGACGGTCTTCAATCTTCTCGGCCAGTTTGCTCAAGCCGTACAGGCTTGCCGCCATATCGCCGGCAATGGCCGCCGAATTCCACTCGCTTTTCACCCGCTTGGCGGCATCGGCATTGCTGGAAACTGCCACGCGCTCGACGTTCGGGTAATGGGCATCCAACCACTTGCGGCACTGGGCCAGCGACTGGGCGTGGGAGTAGATACGGGTAATGCGGTCGGTCTTGGTGACGTCGCCCACCAGCAGGTGGTGGTGGATGCGCAGCTCAACCTCGCCACAGATCACCATGTCGTGCTCGAAGAAGCTGTCCAGGGTGTTGTTCACCGCGCCTTCAGTGGAGTTTTCCACCGGTACCACGCCGAAATTCACGGCACCGGCGGCCACCTCGCGGAACACTTCGTCAATGGCCGTCATCGGCACCGTAATCACGGCATGGCCGAAATGCTTCATGGCCGCCGCTTGGGTAAAGGTGCCTTCAGGGCCCAGATACGCCACTTTAAGTGGCTGTTCCAAGGCCAGGCAAGACGACATAATTTCGCGGAACAGACGCGCCACTTCCTCGTTCGGCAGCGGGCCCTTGTTCAGCTCCATGATGTGCTTGAGCACCCAGGCCTCACGCTCGGGGCGGTAGAACACCGGCTTCTCACCCTCAGGCAGGGACGCCATCTTCACCCGCGCCACTTCCTGGGCGCAGCTGGCGCGCTCACTGATGAGGTCGAGGATTTTCTTGTCGAGGCTGTCGATCCGCACCCGCAGGGCTTTTAACTCGTGCTCGCTCATCAAGCGTGCTCCTTCTCGAACTCCGCCATGTAGGCCACGAGTGCCTGCACGCCATCCAGACCGACGGCGTTATAAATAGAAGCGCGCATGCCGCCTACCGAGCGGTGGCCCTTGAGGTTGAGCAGGCCGCGCGCATCGGCGCCGGCGAGGAAGGCCTTGTCTAGGCGCTCATCGGCCAGACGGAACGGCACGTTCATCCACGAGCGGGCGTTAACGGCAATCGGGTTGCTGTACAGGCTGCTGGCGTCGATGGCGCCGTACAACAGCTCCTTCTTGGCGCGGTTACGTTGTTCCATGGCCGCCACACCGCCCTGCTCTTTCAGCCACTCGAAGACCAGACCGGACAAGTACCAGGAGAAGGTGGCCGGGGTGTTGTACATCGAGCCGTTATCAGCGGCGACCTTGTAATTGAGCATGGTCGGCGTGCTGGAACGGGCGCGACCGAGCAAGTCTTCACGCACGATCACCACCACCAGGCCGGACGGCCCGATATTTTTCTGCGCGCCGGCGTAGATCAGGCCGAATTTCGACACATCGAGCTCGCGGGACAGAATGTCCGAAGACATATCAACCACCAACGGCACGTCCCCGGTTTCCGGAATCCAATCGAACTGCAGACCGCCGATGGTTTCGTTGCTGGCGTAGTGCACGTAAGCCGCGTCTTTGGTCAGCTGCCACTCGTTCTGGCCGGGAATGGCGAAGTAGTCGTACGGCTTGGCGCTCGCAGCGACGTTCACGTTGCCGTAGCGGCGGGCTTCTTCGATGCTTTTCTTCGACCAGATACCGGTGTCGATATAGTCGGCGGTGCCGTCTTCGGGCAGCAGGTTGAGTGCGATTTCGGCAAATTGCTGGCTCGCGCCGCCTTGCAGAAACAGCACTTTATAGTTCGACGGGATAGCAAGCAGATCGCGCAGGTCCTGCTCGGCCTTCTCAGCGATGGCCACGTAGTCATCGCTGCGGTGGCTCATTTCCATGACCGAAAGGCCTTTGCCGTTCCAGTCCAGGAGTTCAGCCTGGGCACGTTGCAGTACAGCTTCGGGAAGCGCGGCTGGGCCTGCGCAGAAGTTAAAGGCTCGCTTGCTCACGTCAGTCTCTCTCAGTTCACCCACACCGCCGACGAGGCGACGGTGCATGCTGTCATTCGTGCAGGTGTGGGGCGCCTCACCGAAAGTGAAGCGCCCTGCCCGCTTACTCTTCGATTGGTGCGTCGTCAGACACAGCGTCAATGGCATCGTCCAGGTCAGCGCTGTTCAGCTCTGCCTCGCCCGACTCGCCGCCTTCAAACTGTGCTCCTTCCAGCACTTCGCCGTCTTCGCCCAGCACCACTTGGCCTTCAACTTCTGAAGGCTCTTGCACGCGTTCAAGACCTACCAGCGTTTCGTCAGCCGCCAGCTTGATCAGGGTAACGCCCTGGGTGTTACGGCCCGAGCTCGACACTTCGTCTACGCGGGTACGCACCAAGGTGCCCTGGTCGGAGATCAGCATGATTTCCTCGCCGTCCTGCACCTGAATGGCGCCGATCAGCTTGCCGTTACGCTCTTTGGTGATCATGCCGATCACGCCCTGACCGCCGCGACCGCGACGTGGGAACTTGCTCAAGGCAGTGCGCTTGCCGAAGCCGCGCTCGGAGGCGGTAAGAATCTGCGCGCCGGACTCGGGGATCAGCATCGAGATCAGGGTTTGCCCCTTGCCCAGACGCATACCGCGAATACCGCGAGCGCCACGGCCCATCACACGGATGGAGCTTTCAGCAAAGCGGATTACCTTGCCGGAATCATTGAACAGCATGACTTCCTTGGCGCCGTCGGTGATGGCCGCAGCAATCAGGGTGTCGCCTTCTTTCAGCTTGAGGGCAATCAGGCCGCTGGTACGCGGACGGGCAAATTGCGACAGCGGGGTCTTTTTCACGGTACCCATGGCGGTGGCCATGAAGATGTACTCGCCGGTAGGCTCGGCGACCCATTCAGCGGTCTCGCCTTCCACTTCTTCCACTTCAGCCACTTCTTCGGCTTCAACCACTTCGCCTTCGATCACGTCTTCGGCGTCGTCCAGATCTTCGTCGGCACCGGAACGCTTCTGCAGGGCTTCAAGGTCAATCTGCAGCATGGTGGTGATGTACTCACCCTCATCCAGCGGCAGCAGGTTGACCAGCGGACGACCGCGGGCCGCGCGGGACGCTTCCGGAATTTCGTAGGTCTTCAGCCAGTACACCTTGCCCTTGCTGGAGAACAGCAGGAGCGTGGCGTGGCTGTTGGCGACCAGAAGGTGCTCGATGTAGTCCTCATCTTTCACGCCGGTAGCCGACTTGCCTTTACCGCCACGACGCTGCGCCTGGTAGGCCGACAGCGGTTGGGTTTTGGCATAGCCACCGTGGGATATGGTTACCACACGCTCTTCTTCGGTGATCAGGTCACCCAGCGTCAGATCCAGACGGGTGTCGAGAATCTCGGTACGGCGCTTGTCGCCGAATTCGGCTTTCACGCCTTCGAGTTCTTCGCGGATCACTTCCATCAGGCGCGTGGCGCTGGTGAGGATGCGGATCAGCTCGCCGATCTGCTCCAGAATTTCCTTGTACTCGGCCAGCAGTTTTTCGTGCTCAAGGCCGGTCAGGCGATGCAGACGCAAGTCCAGAATGGCCTGTGCCTGCTCTGGCGACAGGTAGTACATGCCATCGCGCAGACCGTATTGCGGGTCGAGGTCCTGCGGGCGGCACGAATCGGCGCCAGCGGCTTCGACCATGCCTTGCACGGCGCTGGATTCCCAGGCGCGCGACACCAGAGCTTCCTTGGCTTCCGCAGAGCTTGGCGAAGCCTTGATTACGGCGATAACCGGGTCGATGTTGGACAGCGCAACCGCCTGACCTTCAAGGATATGGCCACGTTCGCGGGCTTTGCGCAGCAGGTACACAGTGCGACGGGTCACTACTTCACGACGGTGAAGAATGAACGCTTCAAGCAAATCCTTGAGGTTCAGAATCTTCGGCTGGCCGTCGATCAGCGCCACCACGTTGATACCGAACACGCTTTGCAGCTGAGTCTGGGCGTAGAGGTTGTTGAGGATCACCTCTGGCACTTCACCGCGGCGCAGTTCGATCACGATGCGCATACCGTCCTTGTCGGACTCGTCACGCAGCTCGGTAATGCCTTCGAGCTTCTTCTCTTTCACCAGCTCAGCGATCTTTTCGATCACGCGGGCTTTGTTGAGCTGGTACGGCAGCTCGGTGATGACGATCTGCTGGCGGCCACCGACCTTGTCGATGTCTTCGAAGATGGCGCGGGCGCGAATCTGGATGCGGCCACGGCCGGTGCGGTAGGCCTCGATGATGCCGGCGCGACCATTGATGATCGCTGCAGTCGGAAAATCCGGCCCCGGAATGTAGTGCATCAGGTCGTCGATCGACAGCTCGGGGTTGTCGATCAGCGCCAGGCAGCCGTCGATAACCTCGGTGAGGTTGTGCGGCGGAATGTTGGTCGCCATGCCCACGGCAATACCGCTGGAACCGTTGACCAGCAGGTTGGGGATCTTGGTCGGCATGACCGCCGGGATGATTTCGGTGCCGTCGTAGTTGGGCACCCAGTCGACGGTTTCTTTGTCCAGGTCAGCCAGAAGCTCGTGGGCCAGCTTGGTCATGCGCACTTCGGTGTATCGCATGGCAGCAGCGTTGTCGCCGTCTACCGAACCGAAGTTGCCTTGGCCGTCCACCAGCAGGTAACGCAGGGAGAAAGGCTGCGCCATGCGCACGATGGTGTCGTACACCGCAGTATCACCGTGGGGGTGGTACTTACCGATTACGTCACCGACCACACGGGCGGATTTCTTGTAAGCCTTGTTCCAGTCGTTACCCAGCTCGCTCATCGCGTAGAGCACGCGGCGGTGCACGGGCTTGAGGCCGTCACGTGCATCGGGCAAGGCGCGCCCTACGATTACGCTCATTGCGTAGTCGAGGTAGGACTGTTTGAGCTCGTCTTCGATATTGACCGGGAGGATTTCTTTGGCCAGTTCGCCCATGAGAAGCCTGGTTCCTTTTTCTGGTGAAACTCCGCTCATTCATCCTGAATGCTACGAAGCTCGCCGTCGCGGCCTTGGGGCCAGCAACGACTCATGACAAATCAACGAGTTATGGCATGGATCTGCGCAATTTGGGTGGCCATGGCAGGCCCCCTTGAAAACTGACGGAGAGTACCACACCCAATGCCCCGAACCTATCCCCGCAGAGCACGCCACGCGTCAGGCAACGCCATTTAAATGACATCACCTGAGCGCCTGGAACCACTATTAAAAGAAGGAGTTAGTGCAGACGCTTGCGGCACATCAGCAGGGCCATCTTGGCTTTATCAGGGCGCTCGACCACGCCCTTCTCGGTCACGATGAAATCGATCAAGTCGGCCGGGGTCACATCGAACACCGGATTCACCGCATCCACGTCCGCAGCGACCCGCTTGCCCGCCAATTCCAACAATTCACTGCCAGCACGTTCCTCAATGGGAATGTCGTCGCCGCTTTCCAGGTTCATGTCGATGGTCGAACTCGGCGCCACCACCATAAAGCGCACGCCGTGGTGCATGGCGTTGACGGCCAGCTGGTAGGTGCCAATCTTGTTGGCCACATCGCCATTGGCGGTGATGCGGTCGGCGCCGACGATGACCCAGGTAATGCCCTTGGTTTTCATCAGATGGGCCGCTGCCGAGTCGGCATTCAAACTGACGGGAATGCCTTCATTCAGCAGCTCCCAGGCCGTCAGCCGCGAGCCTTGCAGCCAGGGCCTGGTTTCATCGGCATACACGCGCTCAACCAGGCCATCCAGGTAAGCCGCGCGAATAACCCCCAGCGCCGTACCGAAACCGCCGGTGGCCAGGGCGCCGGTGTTGCAGTGGGTCAGCAGGGTTTGCAGGTTGCCCTGGTGGCGACGGATCAGGTCGACACCCAGCTGCGCCATGGTCAGGTTGGCTTCGCGGTCGCTCTCGTGAATGGCCTCGGCCTCGGCATTCATGATCGCCAACGCATCGTCGCTGTCCTTGAGGCGATACAAACGCTCGCGCATACGGTTCAACGCCCAGAACAGGTTGACCGCCGTGGGGCGCGAGTTGTTGAGAACCTCAAAGTCCTCTTCCAGCGCCATCTGCCAGTCATCCCCCTCGGCCAGACGCGCCCGCACGCCCAGGGCCAGGCCATAGGCTGCGGCAATACCAATGGCCGGCGCACCGCGCACCACCATGTCCTTGATCGCCTGCGCCACAGCTGCCGCCGAGTCGTAACGCACCCAGGTTTCCTCAAAAGGCAGCGCGCGCTGATCCAGCAGGTACAGCGCGCCATCCCGCCAATCGATGGCCTTGACCTTCTCTGCCGCCAACAATTGCTCGCGCATGACCATCCTCGTACTCAGAAGCGAAAAGCCGCGGATTATAGCGAGCCCCTGACTTGAGCGCTCGGGTATACTTCGCCAGCGCAAAAACCTGTCCAGGCGACCCCTTCTCAACCTGGTGCAGGCGACACACTACATTGATGTAAGTCCTGTCTTTATAAACTACGGATACCGCCATGCCCAACGCCGCCGCCCCGCTCGACCTGCTGCTCCTGCCCACCTGGCTGGTGCCCGTCGAGCCCGCCGGCGTGGTGTTGCAGGAACATGGGCTGGGCATCCGCGACGGCCGTATCGCCCTGATTGCCCCGCGCGCCGAGGCACTGCGCCACCCGGCCACCGAGGTGCGCGAGCTGCCGGGCATGCTGCTGACTCCAGGCTTGGTCAACGCCCACGGCCATGCCGCCATGAGCCTGTTTCGTGGCATGGCAGACGACAAAGCGCTGATGAACTGGCTGCAAGACCATATCTGGCCCGCCGAGGCCAAGTGGGTGGATGAAGCCTTTATTCATGACGGCACCGAGCTGGCGATTGCCGAGCAGTTGCAGGGCGGCATCACCTGTTTTTCCGATATGTACTTTTTCCCGGAAGTCTCCAGCCAACTGGTGCACACCAGCGGCATTCGCGCGCAGATCACCATTCCGGTGCTGGACTTCCCGATTCCCGGCGCCCGTGACGCCGATGAGGCGCTGCGCAAGGGCCTGAGCCTGTTCGACGACCTGCGCCTGCACCCGCGTATCAAGGTGGCCTTCGGCCCGCACGCACCCTACACCGTCAGCGACGACAAGCTGGAAAACATCCGCATGCTCGCCGAAGAGCTGGACGCCGGCATTCAGATGCACGTGCACGAAACCGCCTTCGAAGTGCAGCAAAGCCTGGAGCAGCGCGGCGAACGCCCGATGGCGCGTCTGGCGCGCCTGGACCTGCTGGGCCCGCGCTTCCAGGCGGTGCACATGACGCAAATCAACGATGAAGATTTACAGCTCTTGGTAGAAAGCAACGCCAGCGTCATCCACTGCCCGGAGTCCAACCTCAAGCTCGCCAGCGGCTTCTGCCCGGTGGAGCGTTTGTGGCAAGCCGGCGTCAATGTCGCCATCGGCACCGACGGTGCTGCCAGCAACAACGACATCGACCTGCTGGGGGAAACCCGCACCGCTGCCCTGCTGGCCAAGGCCGTGGCGGGTTCGGCCACCGCACTGGATGTGCACCGCGCCCTGCGCATGGCCACGCTCAATGGCGCCCGCGCGCTGGGTCTGGACGATGAAATCGGCTCGCTGGAATTGGGTAAAGCCGCCGACATCGTGGCATTTGACCTCACCGAGCTGGCGCAACAACCGGTGTACGATCCAGTGTCGCAACTGATTTATGCGAGTAATCGCAACAGCGTCAAACATGTATGGGTCGGCGGTAAGCAGTTGCTCGACAACCGCCGTCTGACCCGCATGGACGAAGAAAAACTGCACGCCAGCACCATCGCCTGGGGCCAGAAAATCGCCACCAGCCGCAGCTGAAAGCCGCAGGCCGCCACCAGAATTCGATTCGAGGAAACCCGTATGAGCAACGTCGACCACGCCGAAATCGCCAAATTCTCAGCCCTGGCCCACCGCTGGTGGGACCGTGAAAGCGAGTTCAAACCCCTGCACGACATCAACCCGCTGCGCGTCAACTGGATTGACGAGCGCGTGAAGTTGGCCGGCAAGAAAGTGCTCGACGTCGGTTGCGGCGGCGGCATTCTCAGCGAAGCCATGGCCCAGCGTGGCGCCACCGTTACCGGCATCGACATGGGCGAAGCGCCATTGGCGGTGGCGCAATTGCACCAGCTCGAATCCGGCGTGCAGGTGGAATACCGCCAGTGCACCGCCGAAGCCCTGGCCGAAGAAATGCCCGAGCAGTTCGATGTGGTCACTTGCCTGGAAATGCTCGAACACGTGCCAGACCCGGCCTCTGTGATTCGCGCCTGCTACGCCATGGTCAAACCCGGCGGCCAGGTGTTCTTCTCCACCATCAACCGCAACCCCAAGGCCTATCTGTTCGCCATTGTCGGCGCCGAATACCTGATGCGCTTGCTGCCACGCGGCACCCACGACTTCAAGAAATTCATCCGTCCCTCCGAGCTGGGCGCCTGGAGCCGCGCGGCGGGTCTGGAAGTCAAAGACATCATCGGCCTGACCTACAACCCGCTGACCAAGCATTACAAACTGGCCAACGATGTAGACGTCAATTACATGATCCAGACCCTGAAGGAAGCCTGATGCGCCTGCGAGCCGTTCTTTTCGATATGGATGGCACCCTGCTCGACAGCGCGCCGGACTTTATCGCCATTGCCCAAGCCATGCGCGCCGCCCACGGGCTGGCGCCGATGGCCGACAAGGACATCCGTGACCACGTTTCCGGTGGCGCCCGCGCCATGGTGCTGCGTGCGTTCGATGTCGATCCGATGTCCGAGCAGTTCGAGGCCTTGCGCCTGGAATTTCTCGCCCGCTATCAAGACCACTGCGCGGTGTTCACCAAGCCGTTCGACGGCATCCCCGAGCTTCTAGCCGATATCGAACACGCCAAGCTGATCTGGGGCGTGGTCACCAACAAGCCAGTGCGTTACGCCGCGCCGATCATGGAGCAACTGGGCCTGGCCGAGCGTTCAGCCATCCTTATCTGCCCGGACCACGTGACCAACAGTAAACCCGATCCCGAGCCGTTGCTGCTGGCCTGCTCGCGCCTGGGCCTGGACCCTGCAAGCGTGTTGTATGTGGGCGACGATCTGCGTGACATCGAATCCGGTCGCGCCGCCGGCACCAAGACCGCTGCCGTGACCTACGGCTATATCCACCCCGACGACAACCCCACGCACTGGGGTGCTGACGTGGTGGTCGATCACCCGCACGAACTGCGCGCCGTGCTCGACCGCGCGCTGTGCAGATGCTGACCGTTTACTTTAAAGAGAGATCTGTGATGTTCGACTACTCCGCCCGCCCCGACCTGCTCAAGGGCCGTACCATTCTGGTGACCGGCGCCGGCCGTGGGATTGGCGCCGCCGCCGCGAAAACCTACGCCGCCCATGGCGCCACCGTGCTGTTGCTGGGCAAGACCGAGAGCAACCTGAGCGCGGTCTATGACGAAATCGAAGCGGCCGGCCACCCGCAGCCGG
The DNA here is from genome assembly GCF_027922365.1 of Pseudomonas turukhanskensis. Lineage (GTDB taxonomy): Bacteria > Pseudomonadota > Gammaproteobacteria > Pseudomonadales > Pseudomonadaceae > Aquipseudomonas > Aquipseudomonas turukhanskensis. Next base: position 277,339 of record NZ_BSFN01000004.1, on the reverse strand, counting down.
TGGTGATCCCGTTCAACCTGGAAACCGCCCTGGCGCACCAGTACGACGAACTGGCGGTGATGATCGAAAACGAGTTCGGCCATATTGACGGCGTGCTGCACAACGCCTCAATCATCGGCCCGCGTACACCACTGGAACAGCTGTCGGGCGACAACTTCATGCGCGTGATGCAAGTAAACGTGAACGCCATGTTTATGCTCACCGCCACCCTGCTGCCGCTGCTCAAGCTGGCGCCCGATGCCTCGGTGGTATTTACCTCCAGCAGTGTTGGCCGCAAAGGTCGTGCGTACTGGGGCGCGTATGGTGTTTCCAAGTTCGCCACCGAAGGCCTGATGCAAACCCTGGCCGATGAAGTGGCCGACATCACCAATGTGCGCGCCAACAGCATCAACCCCGGCGCCACCCGCACCGACATGCGCGCCCACGCCTACCCCGGCGAAAACCCGCTGAACAACCCGCTGCCCGCCGAGATCATGCCGGTGTATCTGTACCTGATGGGGCCCGATAGCCAGGGCGTCAATGGGCAGGCGTTCGACGCGCAGTAACGCCTGCGCAGCGTAGGGCGAATACCGCGATCGGCGGTATCCGCCGTTGCGAATGATGCCGGCCGGATGGCGGATACCGCTTCGCCGTATTCGCCCTACGTACTTCCTGACAAGATTTTGGCGATCCCCCTCTGCCGCCAACCGGCAATTTGCCATCGCTCGCCAAACAACCGGCAAAACAGCGGCAAATGTTTGCCGCTTACACTGTATCAACGCTGATAACTAGCTGATTTAACTAGATAAAAAACACGAATGTGACACCTGGCACACTATTCGCAAAAGGGAAGCTGTCGCCGCATTCCGCGCTCGAGGTTTCCCGGTATGGTCCCCCCAAGCAAAACCAACACAATCGATTTTGATGCCGCCAAGCTGCAGCGTCTGGGCTTCGCCAGCAATCGCACGCAGTCGCTGCGCCCGGTGTCGCTGGCGCAATTGCGGCAGAAGCTGAACCTGCAATTGCAGACCAGCCTGGAAGTCGAGCGCATCCTCGATATCTTCTTCCGCGAAGTGCAGCGCCTGGTGCCCTTGCATGCCCTGGCTTACCAGCACCCCTCCAGCGACCTGCGCCTGGAACTTGGCGTACGGGCCACCCATTCGGCCGGCTACCGCCTGAACCACGACGGCGAATACCTGGGCGAACTGATTTTCCGCCGCAATATGCGTTTTTCCGAGGAAGAGCTGACCCAGCTGGAATCGCTGCTGGCCTGCATGCTCTTCCCGCTGCGCAACGCCCTGCTCTACCGCAAGGCCGTGCAGTGCGCCCTGCGTGACCCACTGACCGACACCGGCAACCGCATCGCCATGGACCAGGCCTTGCAGCGCGAAGTCGATCTGGCGCGGCGTAACCTGCAACCGCTGTCGGTGCTGATGCTGGATGTGGACCACTTCAAGAACATCAACGACACCTACGGCCACAGCACTGGCGACGAAGTGCTGCGCGCCATGGCCGATACCCTTAAAGCTCAGCTGCGCAATATCGATATGATTTTCCGCTTCGGCGGCGAAGAGTTTCTGGTGCTGCTCTCAAACACCAACCGCGAAGGCGCGGCCATGGTCGGTGAGCGCCTGCGCTTCGCCGTGCAGGAGCTGCAGTGCACCGCGCAAAGCCAACATGTAGACGTATCGGTAAGCCTGGGCTGCGCCTGCCTGCTGCCAGGCGAATCGGTCGACAGCCTGCTGCGCCGTGCCGATAGCGCGCTGTATGTGGCCAAACGCGACGGCCGCAACCGCCTGACCATGGCTGGTTAAACGCCAGCGCGAAATGCCGACGACAAAAAAGGCCAGTCAAATGACTGGCCTTTTTTATGGCTTCGAATGTCCACCGTTAAACGAATCGATGGGGTTCGCCGCGCTTGCCTGCGCGGCCCGCCCCATCCTACGGTTTACTACTCCTCGGGCGCCTCTTCCGGCATCTCTTCTGGAGCTTCTTCATCCAGTGCACCCGCGTCCGGTGCCTCTTCATCCGGCACATAACCTTCAGGCTGCTCATCACCACCCGCGCCACCCAGGCCGCCGGCCTTGGACATCACCAGCATCACGAACTCTTCCACCGACATTTTCTGGTCGTTGAAGGTCACTTCGTTATTGGCGTAGTGCAGGCTCGATTCCAGCTTGTCGCCTTTCAAGGCCACCATCTCGGTAGCCAGGGCCATGCCGCTGCCCATTTCGGTGAACATGGCAGCCTGGTCGTCGATGGCCTTCTGGTCGGTTTCGCCGGCAATGGCCGCTTGTACGCGCACGCCGTCACCAATCACGGCCTTGTCTACCGACAGCTTGGCATCCAGTTGGCCAATCAGTTGCTGGGCCAATTCAGGTGGCGGCAGCTCGAAGTTTTCGGGCTTGTTGAAGTCCAGCGCCAGGCTGAACAGCGCTTCGCCGTGCGCGGTTTTGACGCTGAATTTTTCCAGGGCCACGTGCGGTTTACCGGCGAGCAACTGGCCGATATCGGCCTTGAGCTTCTCTTCTTCGGCTGGGCTGAAGTCCAGCTTCGGCATGTCCTGGCCCAAGGCTTGGGCCTGCTGGGCGGGGGCCAGTTTGTTTTTGTACACGTCTACCAACGCCTGGGTGGCGGCTGCGTCGAAATCCTTGATGCGCCACAGCATCTGCATGCCGGCAATGTCTTTGCCGGCAAAGCTGACCTGGCCGATATCGTAGGAAATATGGCCGCCCAGCTTGCCGGCGGCTTCTTCGAAGGTGCCGCTCTGGGCAATGTTCTTGATCAGCACGGGCGGTTTGTCGGCAATCTTGAATTCGGCGCTGGCCAGCTTGACGCTGCTGTCACCGAGATAGAACTGACCGCTGCCCAGCTTCTGATCGCTTTCGAGGCTCAGGTCCTTGAACTCGAACTTGACGGCTTGGCCATTGTCGTCGGTGCCGTTCAGTACCAGGCTGTCCATGCCGCCGTCGATGGCGACTTTTTCAGCGTGGGCGCTGGCCTTCACGTTCAGCTTGAGGCCGGAAAATTTGACGTTCTGGCCTTCGGCCGGAGCGAAGTCCAACGGCAGCAGTTCGACGGTGCCGGTGGTGGAGTTGTCGTAGCCCAGGCTCACCTGCCCGAACAGCGGCGACTGGCCCTTGGCCGCGTCGAACCACTTCTGCGTCAGCTCGTTGGGTTCCAGGGCGTAGTTGCTGGTGGCCAGCACCGGCCACAGGTTGAGTTTGGCAAGGCGCGAGGCCGGCAAGGGACCATGCTGGATATTGTCCACCAGCAACACTTCCAGATGGCGGGCTTCGCCTTCGGAGGAAGGCATATCCAGGGTCAAGCGGTAGTGCGCGGTGCTGGTGAACAGGTGGCTGTCCAGCGACAGCAGTTCCAGCTTGCTGGTGATGCCGGTGCCCAACAGAGCATCGGTGCTTTTCTGATTGGCTTCGACGATGGCGTTGTTCAATACGCCCGGCAGCTGTGTGCCGGTGTACCACGCGCCTGCTGCGCTGATCACGCCAATGGCAACCACTACGCCTACCGCTAATGCTGCTTTTTTCATGAGTCGACTCAACGAATGTCCGTGTTTATGTAGTGCCTTCCTGGCAGACAACCTTCGCGCATGGTGCGCGGCACAGCGAAAGCGGCCGCGATAGTAGCACTGCCGCTCTTGCTCGCGCTGTGTCGCTTATCGCTGTTCTACGATTTTCACTGTAGGCGTGGTCGGGTCGGTTTTCACCCAATCGCTCAGCAAGCTGTAAGCCACAGCCAACAGGGTTGGGCCGAGGAACAACCCCATAAAACCAAACGCCAGCAAGCCACCGAATACCCCGAGCAGCACCACCACCAACGGCAGATTACCGCCGCGGCTGATCAGGTACGGTTTGAGCACGTTGTCCACGCCGCTGACAATAAAGGTGCCCCAGACGCCGAGGAAAATGGCATAGCCATACTCGCCCTTCCAGGCCAGCCAGGCCGTGGCGGGAATCCACACCAGCGGCGGCCCCATGGGAATCAGGCTGAATACGAAGGTGAGCATGCCAAGCAGAATCGCCCCCGGCACACCGGCAATCCAGAAGCCGATCAGCGCCAGCACGGCTTGTGCCGCCGCCGTGCCGATCACGCCGTTGACCACCCGTTGCACGGTGCCGGCGATAAGGTGCAGATAGTAATCGGCGCGTTCGCCGATCAGCCGATGCAAGCCTTTGCGCACCAGGTCGGCCAGGGCCGGCCCGTCGCGATAAAAGAAAAACACCAGCACCAGGCTCAGCGTCAGCTCCAACATGCCGCCGCCGATCTTGGCGCTGCGCGCCAGCAGAAAGTTGCCCACTTCGCCCAGGTAGGGTTTTACGCTGGCAAACACCGCAGCGCCCTGCTGGTCGATGGTCATCCACCAGCCCACCAGACGCTCGCCCACCAACGGCACACCGCCCAGCCACTCGGGCGGCGCGGGCAAGCCTTGCACTTGCAGGTCTTTGACCAGGTTGACGGCATCGCGCACATGGTGCGACAGGTTAAAGCCCAGCCATACCAGCGGAATAACCACCAAAAACATCCAGCCTGCGGTCAGAATGCCAGCGGCCAGCGACGTGCGCCCGCCCAGCCAGCGAGTCAGCAACGGCATCAGCGGCCAACTGGCGAAGGCCAGCACGGCGCCCCAGAACAAGGCGGAGAAGAACGGCGCCAACACCCAGAGTGCCGAACCTAGAAGAGCAAGCAGCAGAATCTGGACCAGCAAGCGGTCATTATTAGGCATCTGGATTTCCGAATCAGTTTGGGACGATCTTCTGGGCGTCGGTCATGCTGCGTTGAAATCAGGTCAACAATTCTCACGTACCGCAGTACGTTGCGCGTGTTGACGTAATTTCGCCTTGCCTGACTCTAGCCCAAAAGCGCTCGAGGAAACTTAGGGTCGCAGCAGCTTAAAGGATAGGCCGTCTGTTTGCGCTGAATCGATTTCCATCCGTGCCGCCCTTACCCGCTGGGCCACCAAAGCGTCGCGCCACGCTTGAGCGTATTTGCCCGCCAGGCTAACGCGTAAGGTGCTGTCCTGATTGAGCGTGCGCCCCAGCAGTTCGGCCCAAGCGGCCAAAGGCTCGCCATCAAGGCTGGCGAAATTCAGTTCACCGGTATTGCGCAGTTGGCGCAGCAAGGTGGCGGGCCCGGGCAGCAAGTCGCCGAGAGCGGCCTGGTTATCGAGTTGCTCCACATGCAAATACGCACGGCGGTTGCCGCGGGTAATGCTGTACAGCGCCACCAGCGTGTTTTGCTGGGGCTCGGCCAGGCGCAGCAGCAGATAAGCTTGCTGGTCTTCGGCGCCTAGCAGCTTGGCGTTACCGAACACCGAGTTGGCCCACAGGCTCGCGGAGCCGCATTCACGGCTCTCGCACCAATAAAGCAGCTCGGCGCCCTGCGCCTGCAACGCATCACGGGCGGCGTTAAAGGCTTGGCCGGAGGTGTGTTCAGGCGGCAATTCGTAAGTCACCGAGCGCATGCGCCCCTGGCTGTCGACTTGCCGCTCATAGCGCAAGGTGCCGCTGATTCGGCGGATGGAGCCCAGCGGGTAAATGCGTTCCTGAACGGCTACATCGCGAAAATCCACAATCTCGGCGCGGGGAAAACGCGGCAGTATTTCCAGATCCTGGCTACCGGGCAGATCGGCAGCACTGGCAGTAGTTGCCAGAGAACTCGCTAATAAAACAGGCGCCAACAGGCTAAGCAGTCGCATCAATTCTTCTCGTTAAACCGCATGTCATTTGATCAGCATGCTTTGGGCGGACTTCACCACCTTGTCAGGCGTGCCCATGGTCGTGGCCGGCACATTCAACCCGCGCTGTACGGCAGGCCGCTCACCCACTGCCGCCAACCAGCGTTGCAGGTGCTCAAGCCCCTCTACCGAAACGCCGGCCCATTCGTGGCGCAATACCCAAGGATAGGTGGCGATATCGGCAATGCTGTAGGCGCCCGCCAGGTATTCATGGCGGCCCAGTTGCCCGTCCAGCACTTCGTATAGCCGGCGGGTTTCGTGTTGGTAGCGGTCAATGGCGCCTTGCAGTTTTTCCGGAAAGTAGCGGAAAAACACATTGGCCTGGCCCTGCATCGGGCCAACGCCGCCCATTTGGAACATCAGCCACTGCATGACAGTGGAGCGGCCTTTGACATCCTGCGGCAGCAATTGCCCGGTCTTTTCGGCGAGGTAAACCAGAATGGCACCCGACTCGAACACCGCGAAGTCATCATTGCTGCGGTCCACGATAGCCGGGATGCGGCCATTGGGATTGATGGCGAGAAACTCGGGGGTTTTCTGCTCTTTCTTGTCGAAGCTGAGGATATGGGTCTGGTAGGTCAGCCCAAGCTCTTCGAGGGCGATGGAAGCTTTGTGGCCATTGGGCGTAGCAGCCGTGTAGAGATCGATCATGGCAATTCCCTGTCAGCCAAGCGGAAGCTGCCCAGCCTCCGCAGTTGGCCCAGGCAAGTCAAGGCGCAGCGAAAAACCTATTGAAACAGTCTGCTACCGCTTGCGCGCCGGCTTCGTCATCCAGGTGCAGGTGATGGCCGCCGGCCAGACGTTCTACCTTGATTGGCGTGCCTTCCAGGGAACTCACCACTTGCGGCTGCGCATGCAGCATGCCGCCCTCGGCCACCACCAGGCAGGCTGGGCAGGCCACGCTGCGCACAAACACCTCGGTATGCGCCTGGGTAAAACGCAGCGGCGATGGCAACGTCAGGCGGCTGTCGGTGCGCCAGGTATAGCCACCGGGCACCGGCATCAGGCCGCGCTGGGCCAACAGTTGCGCAGCTTCCAGGCTGACACCGCCGACGCCTTTCATCCGCGCTTTAACAGCCTGCTCCACCTTCTCGTACACCGGTTTGCGCTTACCGGCCAGCGCCAGTTGCTCACGCAGCGCCGAGCCCAGTTTGGCCGGCGCCGCTTCAGCTTCACCGGTAAATGGAATCAGGCCGTCGATCAGCGCCAGGCGTTCGATGCGCTCGGGCATGGCACCGGCCAACAACACCGACACAATCGCGCCCATCGAATGCCCCAACAGAGAAAAGCGCTGCCAGCCGAACTGCTCGGCCACCAGCAGCACGTCGTAGGCGTAGTCCCACAGCTGGTAATGGGCGCCGGCCGGGCGGTGGTCAGAATGGCCGTGGCCGGCGAAATCGAGGGCGATGATGCGCAGTCCATTTAGCTTGGGCGCCAGGCGGGCAAAGCTCATGGCGTTATCCAGCCAACCGTGCAGGGCAATCACCGGCTTGCCGTCCTCCGGCCCGAATACGTGGGCCGACAGCTCGATATGCGGCAGGCTCAGGCGGACTTCTTCGAAGGAATAATTCATGCGGTCTCCAGGCGGGCTTGCCAACGGTCGAACAGGGTTTTCAAAAGGTCAGCAGTGGCTTGCGGGCGCTCCAGCGGAAACATATGCCCGCCTGGCAGCGTGAGGTATTGGCAATGCGCCAGGCGCCGGATGGAGCGCGTGTGGTGCGGCAACACTACGCGGCTGTGGCGGCCGCGCACCATGGCCAGCGGCACCTGCAACTGCTGCGGGCGGCCAGGATTGTGGTGCGGCACGCTGCGGTAAATGCTGATTTCGGTAGCCGCGTCGAACAGCAGACGCAGGCCTTCACCATCGGCCTGCAGGCCATGTTGCACATAGGCGTCCAGGCATTCGGGGTCGAAACGGCGGAACAAGCTTTTGGCCGAGAAATAATCACGGGCTTCGGCAAAATCGCTGAACGCCTCACGCCGCCCCAAGGTGCGGCCAGCCGGGGTAATACGGTCGATAAACCCGAAGCGTTTGGCGGCGCGAATGACGATGCGGTCGGCCAGGGTCAGCACCGGCGAGTCCAGCATCACCACCCCACGGTATAGCTCCGGGTGGCGCAAGGCCGCGTGGTAATGCAGCACACCGCCCAGGGAGTGGCCGACACCCCACACTGGCTCCGCTAATTCGCGCAGGTGGTGCACCAGCTCGTCGACCAGGTTGCCCCAGTTGTCATTCACCGGAAAACGCGGGTCGTGGCCATGCTGCGGCAAATGCAGCACGTGATAATCCGGCGCCAGGGCGGCAAACAACTTGCCGTAGGTGGCCGAAGGAAAGCCATTGGCGTGGGCGAAAAATACCGGTTGCGGCATACACGGAAATTCCAGAAACAAGACTCAGGCGATTGTCCGCATGCAGGCCGTGGCCGGCAATGACCGTAACTGCCGGGAATGATGGCGATACGGCCAGGGGCATAAGCCCGGGGTTGCGTGCCGTGCCATCGACCAACTGCGCCATCCCTGCACAGGCCGCGGTTCGACGATTCGGGATCCAGCGTCTTGCAGGAATACGGAGCTCGCTCCGAAATTCTGGATCCCTGCCTGCGCAGGGATGACGGTGTTGATAGCCAAAAATGCGTGTCCATTCACACCGGTGGCGGCATATTCCCCAGCGGCACAATTGCCATGGTCAGCCGCGAAATGCAGCTGGGCTTGCCGTCCTCACCGCTCAGACGAATGTCCCACACGTGGGTGGTGCGCCCCAAGTGCACCGGCCGCGCCACCGCCGTCACCCGGCCACTGCGCACGCCGCGCAGGTGGTTGGCGTTCACCTCAAGGCCCACGCAGTAGAACTGGCTGGTGTCGATGCACAGGTAGCTGGCGGTGCTGCCCAGGGTTTCGGCCAGCACCACCGAGGCGCCGCCATGCAGCAGGCCGTAGGGTTGGTGAGTACGTGCGTCGACCACGATACTGGCGGTAATCGACTCCTCATCAAACGCATCGAAACGCACGTCCAGCGTCTCGTTGATGGTGTTTTTGCGCAGGTCGTTCAGTGCCTGCAAATCCGGGGTGGTGCGCCACAGACTCATGCCAACTCCTTATCAATCATGCCAGACCAACGCTTCGCGCCGCCCGGACCATTCGGCAAAGCGCCCGGCATAGGCGTCTTCCACCACACTGCGTTTGATCTTCAAGGTAGGCGTCAGAAAGCCGTTGTCCACTGCCCACACTTCCTTGAGCAGAATCAGGCCGCTGAGCTGTTCGTGTTTATCCAGGGCGGCATTCACATCGGCCAGCAGCGTTTTAAAGCTGCCTTCCAGGGCCGGCCGCGAGCCATTCAAGGCTTCTTCACGCCCCACATCCGAGAGCACACAGAGCGCCATCGGTTGCGGCATGCCATCGCCCACCACGCACACCTGCTCGATCCGCGGGTGCACCGCCAGCAGGTTTTCAATGGGCGCCGGGGCCACGTATTTGCCTTTGCTGGTCTTGAAGATTTCCTTGATCCGCCCGGTCAGGCGCAGGTAATGCTCGCTGTCCTGCTCGCCTTTGTCGCCAGTGCGTAAAAAGCCGTCTTCGGTAATGGTTTCCGCGGTTTTTTCCGGGTCTTTGTAGTAGCCCTGCATGGTTGCCGGGCTGCGCACCTGCACTTCGCCCAACTCGCTGATACGCACCTCCACGCCTGGGCTGGCCTGGCCGATCCAGCCGGGGCGGTTTTTACCCTTGCGGCAGATATGCGAGTAGCCGCAGTTCTCGGTCATGCCGTACACCTCGAGCACATCCAGGCCCAGGCGCTGGTACCAGTGCAGCAGGGCTTCGGGCACCGGCGCGGCGCCGGACAGCGCGTAACGCACAGAATCCAGCCCCAGGCCGGCCAACACTTTGTGGCCCACGCGTTTGCCGATAAAGGGGATTTTCAGCAGAAAATCCAAACGCTCGGCGGGCATCTTGCTGTACACGCCCATCTGGAACTTGGTCCAGATACGCGGCACGCCAAAGATCAGCGTCGGCCGGGCGCGGCGCAGGTCGACCAGGAAGGTGTCCAGGCTTTCGGCAAAAAACACGGTCTCGCCGGCATACAGCGAATTCAGTTCCACGAACATGCGCTCGGCCACATGGCACAGCGGCAGGTACGACAACAGCCGATCGTCTTCGGTGGCCTGGAACAGCTCGGTGCCATGGCCGGCGGCGAAGGCGAAGTTGCCGAAGTTATGCATCACGCCCTTTGGCGTGCCGGTGGTGCCGGAGGTGTAGACGATGGTGGCGAGGTGGTCGTGGCCGCCAATGGGGTTGTCGCGAATCGGCGTGCAGGCCTGCAAGTCGCTCCATTGCACATCGAAGTTGCCCTCAGGGTGCAGCGGCAAGGCGATGGTGCGAATGCCTTCGGGGACGCCCGGGGCCATGGCGGCCCAGTCATCGAGCTTGCCGACGAACACCAGTGCAGCCTCGGAATGGGTCAGCACCTGGCGTACAGAGTCGGCCGTGAGGTTGGGGTACAGCGGCACCGACACATGACCAGCCATCCAGATCGCCAGGTCGGTGACGATCCAGTGCGCACAGTTCTTGGACACCAGCGCAATGCGGCTACCGGCTGGCAGGTCCTGGGCCCGCAGCCAGTTGGCGGCGCGCCGGGCCTGGTCGCCGACATCCGACCAACTCAGCTCCAGCACCTGGCCGCCGGGCAGCGGCTGGACCATATAGCGCTTGTTCGGGTGGCGCGCTTCGCGCTGGAAGAAAATCTCTAAGGGCAAAACGGCAGCATTCGTCACAGGGCCTCCTCCTAATTATTTTTATGGGGAAACAACATGCAGAGCAGAACGTTTTAAAACCAAACCAAGCACTTGCTTGGTTGGACTATTCCACGCCCTGCCCGCAACGCGCAAGAGGAGAAATGTTTAGAACTGTAGCCGGACCGCTGCGTAGGATTTAGCGCCTTACGATCTGTATGAATAGCGAAACACCATGTAGGAGTTTTCTAAGGCACAATAGGCCAAGCATTACTTTTGGCCCGGACCCTCAATGTTCAAACCATTCCCTCTGCAGTGCGCCGCCCTGGCGCTGGTGCTGGCAGGCGCTGCCGGCTGTTCCTCGAACAACACCGCCGTCTATGAGCACGAAGACTTCGCCGACTCCGGCACCTTCTCGCGCAACTACAGCAGCAGCGACGCGGTGTCTTGCGAGGCCGCGCGCCGCGCACTGCTGAGCCAGGGCTACATCATCACCAGCGCCGACCCCAAACAGGTCAGCGGCCATAAGAGCTTCCAGCAAAGCGGCGACAACCACCTGGAAATCAGCTTCAACGTGGTGTGCACCGATGGCGGTACCAGCGACCACCACTCCACCATGTTCGCCAACGCCCTGCAGGACCGTTATGCGCTGAAAAAGCTGAACAACTCCGCGAGCCTCGGGGTGGGCGTGCTGGGTTCGGTGTCGATGCCGATCGGCTCCACCGACGACTCGCTGGTGAAAGTGGCCAGTGAAACGGTGTCCTCGGCCAAGTTCTACGAGCGCTTTTTTGCCCTGGTTGAACTGTTCTTGCCGCCACAGGTGAAACCAGCTGAACCCGTGGCACCGGCGGCCCCGCAGCAAGACCTGGGTATTCCGGAACCCCAGGCATTGGCGCCTGCCACTGCACCGGTGACTCAGGAAGTGGTGACGCCAGTGATCGAGCCGGCTGCCACGCCTGTGGTGGACCCTGTGACCGAGCCTGTGGTGGAGCCCATGGCGCCGGAGTTGCCCATCAGCGAACCAACCCCGGCTCCAGCCGACACCACCCCGGATGCCGCCGCGCTGCAAGCTGCGCCGCCCGTGGTTGAACAGCCAATGACCGAAACGCCGGCGGACGTGGTAGAGCCGGCGCCGGCGGTCGACGGTACTGAAGAAGCAGCGCCTGCTGCGCAATAACTGAAGATCAAAGATCGAGGCTGAAGCCTCTCCTACAAGGAATGTACGCCCCTGTAGGAGAGGCTTCAGCCTCGATGCCCTTGACCTTAAAAGCCTAAGGCGCCACCGGCGGCGTGTACTGCAGTGTTGTGCCCAACGCCCACAATAGAAACAGCACCAGTGGTGCGTGCACCAGCAGCTGTACAAACGAAAAACCGATCAGATCCCGCGCCCGCAACCCCAGCACGCCCAACAGCGGCAGCATATAAAACGGGTTGATCAAATTCGGCAGCGCCTCGGCGGCGTTATAAATCTGCACCGCCCAGCCCCGGTGGTACTGCAGCTCGTTGGCTACCTGCATCACATAAGGCGCCTCGATAATCCACTTGCCGCCGCCCGAGGGAATAAAGAACCCCAGCACCGCCGAGTACGTGCCCATCAGCAACGCATAGGTGTCATGGGAGGCGATCTGCACAAAGAAGGTGGAAATATGGTGCGCCACGGTCTGGCCGTCGCTGCCGTTGACGGTGGTCATGATGGCGGCAATCGAGCCATACAACGGAAACTGGATCAGCACGCCCGTGGTGGTCGGTACCGCGCGCGCCACCGCATCGAGAAAGCTGCGTGGCCGCCAATGCAGCAACGCGCCCACCATCAGAAACAGCAGGTTGTAGGTGTTCAGCCCCGAGATGGCGACAATCGCCGGCTTGCTGGCGAACTCCTGCGCCAGCCAACCGGCAGCCAGTAGCACCAGCAAAATGATCAGCAGCGGGCTGTGCTCCAGCCACTCGCCGGGGCGTGTGGGTTTTTCCAGCCTGGCTGCGTTAAAGCTCGGATCAATGCCACAGGCTTTGGCGTCCCGCGCACTGGTGGCACTCGGTGCGGTGACATAAGCGATCACCAGCGACACCACCACCAACGCCAGCAGCAACACGCCGGATTGCCAGAGAAAGATGGTTTCGGTGAACGGAATCACCCCGGTAATCGCCAGAATCGAAGGCGGCAGACTGGTGGGGTTGGCCTGTAACTGCGCCGCCGAAGACGACAGCCCCAACGCCCACACCGCCCCCAGGCCCAGGTATGCCGCGGCGCCGGCGGCGCGGTAGTCCATATGCAACTCTTCACGTCGGGCCAGCGCGCGTACCAGCAGGCCGCCGAACACCAGGCTCAGGCCCCAATTGAGCAAGGAGGCCGACATGGAAATCAGCGCCACCCACGCCACCGCCGACCGCCCGTTTTTCGGCACCCTGGCTAGCACATCAATCAGTCGCGAGGCCGGGCCGGAGCTGGCCACCACATAGCCGCCAATCACCACAAAGGCCATCTGCATGGTGAAGGGAATCAGGCTCCAGAACCCATCACCAAACGCCTTGGCCGCCTGCGCCGGTGGCGCGCCCATGGCCAGCACGGCAACCGTCACCAGCAGCACGGCCAGCGTGGCGAACACCCAGGAATCAGGAAACCAACGCTCTGCCCAGTTCGAGCAGCGCATGGCGAAGCGCGCGTAGCGGCTCTTTTCGACTTGAGTATTCATCCAGGAACCTCATTGTTGTTGTGGCGACCTAGGAAGTAGTGGCGTTACTGGCGATTTAGTTCCGCTTGCCGGCATGCGGCTTTGGTAGGGGCCACGCCGATTCCCCCTCTCCCTCAGGGAGAGGGCTGGGGTGAGGGAAAGCGGCGTACACCGATGCCCTCACCAAACGCTGCACTCCACCCCCATTTCTGGCACCCTTGCCCCCTCCTCCCCACAAGGCCCGCGCCCGATGAAAGACGCCGACAACCTCAAGGACTACCGGCAGGTACGCCAGCTGGCGATCCGTTCGTTGTTCGAGATCGTCGAGCAGTCCAGCGAGGGCACGGTGATTGTCGACAAGGACGCGCGCATCGTCTGGATGAACGAGCGCTACGCCAAGCGCTATGGGCAGCCCAGCGCCAAGGCGGCGGTCGGCCAGGAAGTGGAGAACGTCATTCCCGGCAGCCTGATGCGCCAGGTGGCGCAAACCGGCGAACCCATCCTGCTGGACATGCTCGACACCCCCAACGGCCCGCTGGTGGTGATGCGCCTGCCGATCCACGACGCCGCCGGAAAGGTAATCGGCGCCATCGGTTTCGCCTTGTTCGACCAGCTCACTCGTCTTGCCCCGCTGGTGACGCGCTTTACCCAGATCCAGAAAGAGCTGGCCTCCACCCGCTCGCTGCTGCAAGCCCGCCAAGCCAAGTACAGTTTCTCGCACTTTATTGGTACCGGCGCCCGCAGCCTGGAGGTAAAACGTCACGCCCGCCGCGCGGCCGGCAGCGAGTCGCCGGTGTTGCTGCTGGGTGAGACCGGCACCGGCAAAGAGCTGTTAGCCCATGCGATTCACAGCGCCAGCACGCGCGCACACAAACCCTTCGTCAGCGTGAACTGCGCGGCCATTCCGGAAAACCTGCTGGAGGCCGAGTTCTTCGGCACCGCCCCCGGCGCTTTTACCGGCGCCGACCGCAAAGGCCGTTCGGGCAAGCTGCAATTGGCCGAGGGCGGCACGCTGTTTCTGGATGAAATCGGCGATATGCCGTTGGCCCTGCAAAGCAAACTGCTGCGCGTGTTGCAGGAGAAAGAATATGAGCCGGTGGGTTCCAACCAGATGCTGCGCAGCGATATCCGCCTGATCGCGGCCACCTCGCTGGACCTGGAAAATGCCGTGGCCGACGGCCGTTTTCGCGCCGACCTGTACTACCGTCTCAACGTATTGCCCATTTCGGTGCCGCCGCTGCGTGAGCGCCTGGATGATTTGCCGGCCCTGTGCGATGCCATGCTCGAGGACCTGGGTCGCGGCCATTTCGACCTGGCAAGCGACGCCATGGCCCTGCTCGCCAGCCACGCCTGGCCCGGCAATATTCGCGAGCTGCGCAACGTGCTGGAGCGCTGCGCACTGCTCAGTGACGAGCCGTTGCTGACCGCCACCGCATTGCGCACCGCTATCGGCCGCTTTACCCCCCTGCCGGCTGGCACGACCGCCGCCGTTATCGGCGAGCAAGACTTTTACCGCGCCCGCGCCGCGTTCGAACGGCAATTGATCGAGCAAAGCCTGGCGGCGCATCACGGCAATGTGGTGGAGGCCGCCAAGCAACTGGGGCTCGGTCGCTCGACCCTGTACAAGAAGATGGTGGCGCTGGGGATTGGCGCGCCATGAGCCGAACAACCCAGCCCCTCATTTGAACGCCTGACACCCTGAACATGCCCGCCGACCTTACCGACGCCACCCTACGCACCGCCGACCGCCACTCCCGCTTCGCCGCCCTCACGCTGGGCATGGCCTTGCCTACCGATGTGCTGCTGTAGTTGCTGCTGCCGATGTATGCCAGCGACTTTGGCCTGAACCTGGCCGAAGTCGGGGTACTGCTGGCGGCCAATCGTCTGGTGCGCATCGTCGGCTACGGCGCCGTGTCGCGGTTTTATGGCCGCCATGGTGATCGCCTCACCTCGACCCTCGCCGTGGTTGCCGCCGCCATCTGCGCGCTGGGCTACACCTCGCTCTCGGGCCTCTGGCTGTTGCTGCCATTGCGCCTGATGTGGGGGCTGGCGTTTGCGGCGCTAAACCTCTCAACTCAGGTGCTCGCCACCGCACAGCCCCTGGGCGTGGCGCGCCGCTCCGGACGGGCGCGGGCCTTTACCGCCCTGGGGCCGATGCTTGCCTTGCCGGTGGGCGCTGCCGTGGCGTTATGGCTGGGCCCACGGCCGATCTTTTTTGCCTTGAGCCTGGTGGCCATAGCCGGTTTGCTGATGGCCCGGCGTTTGCCCATGCAACCCCATGCGCTGACCACCCGACGCGGCATTCGCCTGCCCAGTCGCCTGGACTTCTGGTCGTTTCTCGAAGGGCTCACGCTTGACGGCCTGTTTATCATCGGCCTGTCGTACCTGGGCAAAGACCTGTTTCCCGGCGGCGCGGTGATGGCCGCAGCCTTGCTGATGGCGCTGCGGTATCTGGGCGAGTTACTGCTAAGCCCAGTGGGTGGACACCTGGCCGATAAATACGGCGCGCAGAAATTGCTGGTGAGTTTGTCGCTGCTGACGGCAGTGATGTTGGTGGGTTTTGGCGCCGGTTGGTTGTGGAGCTGCGCGGCGGCCATCGTGGTGCTGCGTGCACTGCAACTACCACTGGTGGCACCCCTGGTCACCCAGCGCAACCCCGGCCCGGAGCGGGTGCAGGCGTTGGCGGCGAACTCGGTGTGGCGCGATATCGGCGCCGGTGCCGGCCCGCTGCTGGCCGGCAGCGTGTTGCCGATTGTGCCGAGTGTGTGGATGTATAGCGCGGCCGCTTTGATGCTGGCGGTGTCGGCCGTGTTCTCGGTATGGCCACCGGCGCCCAGACCAAACGCTGGCGGCTAAAGCCTCTCCGAGTTTCTGTGTAGGAGAGGCTTCAGCCTCGATTCCTGCAAACACCGGTTTACAGGGTCACAAACAACGCCGACGTCCATACCCTCGACTGATCGCGCTGGCGGGCGGTGATAAACAACGGGTGCTCACGGCCCGGTGCCAGGTTCAGGCTATCCACGTCAATCAACCCTTCCACTTCCCGTGGCAACGCCTGCTCGGTTATGCGCTCCAGCGCCACCTGCAATTCTGCGCCGGCCAGCTTCTCGATCACCGCGCCCCGCTCCAGCAATTGCGAACCCAACACCTGCACGCTCACGGTCGGCGCATGCACATGGGGGTGTGGCTGCAACGGGTCGCCTACTTTCACGTAACTGTCCACCCGGCTGTTCAGGCTGATGCGCGCGCCAGCCAGTTGCGACAGCTCGATCTCCAGGCTGTCGGTGTCGCCGTTGGTGTCGGTGCGAAAGGCCAGCGTGGTGGCGTTTTTGCGCCAGACCGTCTGCTCCGGGTGGTCGGCACCAAGAAACTGGAAGCCGTTGATAACGGCCCCGATAATCTCGATTTCGCCGCTCCAGTACGCGCCGCGATAACGGTCTTTGATCCGCGCACCGCCCAGGCGTACCCGCACACGGCGGCTCGACAGCCCGGCCTCTTCGTGCAGGTTGCGCGACCAGATGCACTGCTCGCCATCGAACAATTCCACCTGCTCCCAACCCGCATCGCCGAGCAGGCGATAGTCCAGCGTTTGCCCGGCGGCAGCCGCCACCACATCGCCCATCAGGTGCTCGCCCTGGCGCAATACGGCAACGCTGCGCTCACCAGTGGTGGCAAAGGTGTGCCGGGCGCGCAAGGCTTTGCCGACGCCCGCACGGTCGAAGGCCTCGGCGATCACCCCGGTCAGCCCACCGCGTGATCCAAACACCGCCGTAGCCGGCACTCCACCGCCACAACGGCCCTGGTGCTCATCGCTGTTGGCTGCCGCGCCAACGCGGTAACCGCGCTGCAAGGCCTCGGCATACACCCAATGGAACTGCCCCCAGGCCGAGCCCACTTCAATCAAGCGTTCCAGCTCCGGATGGTGCCAGTCGAGGTTGCATCGGCGGCCGCCTACGTGCGGCATCATCAAATGGCCTTCGGGGTTTTTCGCATAGGCGGCGTACAGCTCATCCACCGGCCAGGCGCCGGGCTTAATGGTGCCGGCGGTAAATTCGTTCCACTCGAACGAGCGCACCAGGCGGCCCTGGTTATCGAAGGGAAACTCGGGCTTGCCGTCGTGCAGGAACACCACATTGCGGTCGCCGCCCGCACAGGAGTTGCCGCACCACTCGGTGCCGGGGTAGCAAACAAACCGCCCCGCCTCGTTCAGCTCGGCGATCAATGCAACCGCAGCGTCCCAACGCTTCTCGGTGATATTGAAATCGTTGGCGGTATAACCCAGCACATCCAACCCGGCCACATCGCGGCCGTAGCTCAGGTTGTAGAGGGTGTCGTTGGTGCCTACGGTGTCATCGGAGTGCACATGCAAGTCGGCGTACAACGGGCGAATGCCGGGCAGCGCCTGGTCCACAGTGATATGGGCCTGAGCCGCCGCCACGCCCGCCTCGGCTGCCTGCACGCTGACCGACCACTCGCCCAGTTCTTCCAGCTTCAGCGCCGGCAACCGGGCGATGGCCCAGCCGTCGCTCGCCAGGGTAAACGGCAAACCCAGGCTGCTGCCCTGGGGGCCGCTGAGCAGCACCTTGCCACTGAGCGGCAGATTACGGCAGGTATTGCCCCAGGCATCATCGGCACGAATCAGCACATCGAACGGCTGCGCCTGGCCGACCAGACGCGGCACGATCACCAGCAAACGCTCCGGCACGCCAGGCACGATATCGAGCAGCAAATCGCCCGGTACTTCGGCAAATTTCGAGCTGCCCAGCGGGTCGATAAACAGGCGAAAGCGAAAGTCCTTTTCGACAAAACTCTGCACCCGGGTGCCCGCTCCGCCCTGACGGCGATCGCCGATGCGAATAATGATGCGGTCACCGGGGTTCAGGTAACCGTCAACAATGTCGATCAAAATGGCTTTCTGAAACGGCCGCTCATGGCCCTTCTGGTCGAAGCGCACGTTCAGGTGTTGCACCGTGGCCGGGCTTTGCCCGGGGGCCAGTTCGCCGGCCTGGTATTCGGCGCTTACATAGTTGGCGGCGCTGGGATCGGAGGTCTGGAACAGCGCCCAGTCGGAATAGAACTTAAAGGCCAGCTTGAGCCACGCGCCGTCGGCCAGGCCGCTGGCGCCCACTTCGTAGACGAAGGTGATTTCGTCCCATTGGCCGGCCACCAGGGTCTGGCGGTCGCAGCGAATGCTGCCCAGAAACGGCCGCGCTTTGTTGCGCGCATACAGGCCCACAGGGGCGATGTAATGCCCGGCTTCACGGGGGTCGAAGGTCTGGCTCACAGGTAAGTCCTCTGCACGAAATTAAACAGCGCGCACTCAGGCCGCGCGCCAGGATTGGTAGTGCCGCTCGATACGGCGAAACACCAGGCTTTCCATCAACCAGGCCAGCAGCCCGATCAACACGATGCCCAGCAGCACTTGGCTGCTGTTGCCGATCTGCCCACCCATCGACACCATCCAGCCGATGCCTTGGGAGGCGCCGATCATTTCGGCGGCCACCAGCGCGCGCCAGCCCTGGCTAAAGCCGATGCGCAGGGCCGCAGTCAGAAACGGCAGCGAGGCCGGCAGGTACACCAGGCCCAGCAGTTGCCAGCGGTTGGCGCCCAGGGTGCGTGCGGCGCGCACTTCGCCCTCGCGAATGCCCAGCACGCCCTCCTGGATGGTCACGGCCATGGGGAACACCGCGGCGATGAAGATCACCAGGGTGATGGAGAAAAAACCAAAGCCGAAAATGATCAGAATCAGCGGCGCCCAGGCAATCGGCGGAATGGCCATAAACAGGCTGTTGAGCGGCGAGATAAAGTCGCGAAAATGCCGCCACAACCCCGCCAGCCCACCCAGCACCACCGCTACCACCACCGCGCTGAAAAAGCCGGCCAGCTCTTCCAGCACGCTGGCCCTGAACTGCTTCCACAGCGAACCGTCTTCAATCCAGCGCAGCGCCTCGGCCGCCACCACCCAAGGTTGCGGCAGCACGTAGCTGGGAAAGCGGCTGGCCAGTGCGACCCACACCAGCAGCAGAAACGGCAATGAGGCCCAGCCCCAATTGGCTTTTGGCAAATGCATGACGAGGCTCAGCGCGCGGCTTTTTGCAGGTACGAGGTGTCCACCAGATCTTTGAGGGGGATCTGCGCGTCCATGAATTTCAGCTGATTGGAGTAGTTCATCAGGCGCTGAATAAATTGCAGGTCCGCGTCTTTCAACTCCGCCGACCAGCCCAGGCGTTTGCGTGCTTCGGCGACGATTTCCTCGCCACTGACGCTGCTGCCATCGGCGCGCTGCACGGTTTCCAGCTTGAAGGCCTCGGCGATGATGGTGTTGGCCTCGGCCGGGTGCTCGTTGAGAAAGGCGATGGCCTTGCGGTGGGCGCGCAGCAGTTTCACCACATCATCAGGGCGATCACGCAGGGTTTCCGGCAGGCCAATCACCACGTACCACGGGTACTGCGGCAGGGCCTGATTGACATCCAGCAACAGCCGCGCCGAGCCGCGCAACAACGCCTGGCTGACAAAGGGTTCCCAACTGAACGCGGCGTCGACAATGCCGCGCTCCAGCGCCGCGTTCATATTGCCCGGTGGCATGTCGACGATTTCCACGTCGGTGTCAGGCTCAAGCTTGGCGTTTTCTTTCAGCACATAGCCGCGCAGCAGCACGTCCATGCCACTGCCCTTTTTCACCCCGGCCAGCTTGTGGCCTTTGAGGTCGGCCAGGGTCTTGATCGGGCCGTTGGCGCGGGTGAGCACGGCGGCCTGGCCGTAGTTCACCTTGGCCAGAATCACGCTCTTCAACCCCCGTGCATACCACTGGTAAACCGGCGGCGTGCCGACGTAGGCCACGTCCAGTTCATGGGCGGCCAGGGCTTGCTGAATCACCGGACCATCGCCCAGCGCTTTGACGTCCACCGCCAGGCCTTCGTCCTGAAAGTAGCCAAGTTTCTGGGCAACAATTACCGGCGCATTGGCCATCGCCATCACGTAACCGATGCGCAGCGGTTCGGCTGCCTGGGCGCCGCTCAGCCAGGTGGAGGCCGCCAGCGCGACCGGCAGAAGCAGTGTTTTGAACATGGAAAGTCTCGTTATCCGAAGGTGGGCTCAAGGAGCGACGACGACTGCGCCATGACGTCGCCGATGCGTTCCATCAGCTCGTTGCGATAGTCGAGAAAGGCCGGCAAGCGGCGGGTTTCACGGTTGGTGCGGGGGCGCGGCAAGTCGATGGCGAGCTCGCTATGAATACCCCCGGGGGCAATGTTCAACACCACGACGCGGTCGGCGAGAAACACCGCTTCGTCGATATCATGGGTGATAAATAAAACGGTCTGGCCAAGCGCTGCCCATAGGCGCAGCGTTTCTTCATTCATGCTGTTGCGGCTGATGGCATCCAGCGCCGCAAAGGGCTCGTCCATCAGCAGCACCTGAGGCTCCAGCGCCAGAGTGCGGGCCAGCGCTACGCGTTGTTGCATGCCGCCGGAGAGCTGCCGGGGTAGCCGCTGTGCAGCGTTTTCCAGGCCCACCAGGCGCAGGTAATGCATGGCGTGCTCGTACTGCTGCACGGTGTTTTTATCGCCGGCCACACGCAACCCGAACCGTACGTTTTCCAGCGCACTCAACCAGGGAAACAACTGCGGGCTTTGAAACACGTAGCCCAAGGCCGGCAGCTCCGGGCGCGTCGGCTGGCCGTCCACCAGCAAGCGCCCGGCCTGGGGTTTTTGAAAGCCGGACAGCAAGTTGAGCAAGGTGGTTTTACCGCACCCCGACGGACCGAGAATGGCCACGAACTCACCTTGCCGTGCACGCAGGTTCAGGTTGCTGAACACCGTGTGGCCATTGGCATAGGCAAAGTCGACGGCCTCGATGTGCAGGGCGTCGGAACGGGCGGCAAGTTGGGTTTGGAACTGGGACATGGCAAGGGGCGTCAGGTCATTTATACTGTCTAAGGCCGTCATAATACGTATTAATACAAGTTAGCCCAAGACCGAAACGGCATAACCTTAGAATCAGCCTCAGAACCGGACACCCACGCCGTGACTTTGCAACGTGAAAGCGCCACTTCGCTGTACGAGCAAATCGCTCAACAACTGCTCACCGAAATTCAGCAAGGCCAGTTTGGCGCGCTGGGAAAACTGCCGTCGGAATCGGAATTGGTGGAACGCTTTGAGGTCAGCCGGGTGACCATCCGCCTCGCGCTGGCCAAGCTGGGCGACGACGGTGTGGTGGAGCGCAAACAAGGCAAAGGCACCTTCGTTGCCGCCCAGCAGGTACGCCACGACCTCGACGCCCTGCGCAGCTTTCACGATTCCCTGGTGTTGCAAGGGCTCAAGCCGAGCATGAAGATGCTGGGGCAACGAATCGTCGAGGTGCCGGAAGAGTTGGCGCAGCTGTTTAGCGGCCAGTGTGTGAACGTCGACCGCCTGCATATCGTCGACGACGAACCGATCGCATTCGCCCGCAGCTACCTCACCGCCGAGCTGGCCGACGTCGACTGGCACGCCGCCGCACAAGAGCCGTTGTACTCGGTGCTGGAACGCATCACCGGCAAACCGGTAAGCCGCGCCGACATGGCTATCCGCGCCCGCGAAGCGGACAAGACCTTGGCCCAGCACCTGGGGGTAAAACGCGGCACCGCGCTGCTGGTGATGCAGCGCACCTCGTGGTTCGACGACCAGCAATGCTGCGACCGCACCACGTTTTATATCCGCCCGGAACGTTACGAATTTGTGCTGAGCGGCGTATTCAAAACGCGCCAGGCATAAGGCTATTGCCAAACGATCTGCAAGATTTCCCCGCCCCGCTGCACACCCTCACTAGACAGCGCTGATTCGCTGCAACGTTTGGGGAACGCGGTATGCAATACACACACTGGCAGCGCTTGCGCGCGAGCCTGGAAAACGACCGTTTCGGTCGCCAGGAATGGCCGACCTGGTTATTGCTGATTGGCGTGCAGGCGGCGTGGTTCGAGGTGCTCTGGTTTAGCCCGCACCTGGGTGTATGGCTGAGCACTGCGCTGCTGATTCCGCTGGTCACCCTGTGGATGTCAGTGCAACACGAAGTGCTGCACGGCCATCCCACGCGCTTACCGTGGCTGAACAAGCTGTTGGCCTGCGGCCCCTACGCGATCTGGTACCCCTACACGCTGTACCGCGACAGCCACCTGGCGCACCACCGCGATGACAGCCTGACCCTGCCCGAGGTCGACCCCGAAAGCCGTTACCTGCACCCCGATCTGTGGCAGCGCTTGCCCGCCGCCGCCCGCGCTCTGCATTGGCTGAATAAAACCGTGCTGGGTCGGTTGCTGGTCGGCGCGCCGTTGGCGCTGGCTGGCCTGCTCGTAAGCGAAGGCCGGCGCTTGCTGCGTTTTGAACGCCAGGCGTGGCTGATGTGGAGCAGCCATGGCGTGGTGTGTGCGGCGTTGCTGCTGTGGGTGCAGCACTACAGCGTCTTGTCGGCCGCGCACTATGTGCTGCTGGTCAGCGTACCGGCGTTGGCCGTGGGCATGCTGCGCTCTTTCTACGAACACCGCCCGGCGGCGGAACCGGCGCAGCGCAGTGTGCTCAATGAAGCCGGCTGGCCGTGGCGCTGGTTGTTCCTCAACCTTAACCTGCACCTGGTGCACCACGATCTGCCCTGGCTGCCGTGGTATCGGCTACCCTCGATCTACCATGCCCGGCGCGAGTACTGGGTGGCACGTAGCGGCGGTTTTCTGGTCCATGGTTATGGCCAGCTGGTTCGCCAGCACGGCTTAAGCCCGGTCGACACCCCCGTCCACCCCCTGGTTAGCCAGCAGGACCACCCGCCATGCCCCGCGGCCATGCCGAACTGTTGATGTACCCGGCGCCCGAGCCCGTTCGCCAAGCCAGCGAACAGTGGTTAACGCGCACACTCGCACTGCTCGACGCCGAACGCCTGCCCTGGGCCGGCAGCGATGTGCACGCCCTGTTCCGCACGCCCGAGCTGCTGCTGACGCAAACCTGCGGCTACCCGCTCATGACCCAATTACGCGGCCAGGTGCGGTTGGTTGGGCGGCCGGATTTCGACCTGCCCCATAGCCACAATGGCGAACACTGCAGCCTGCTGTTGGTCCGCGAAGACGAAACCCGCAACAGCCTGCCAGCCCTGCGCGGCTGCCGAGGTGCGGCCAATAGCCTGGACTCCAACACGGGTATGAACCTGTTGCGTCACGCGCTGGCGCCCTGGCAGCAAGACGGGCGCTATTTCTCCAGCCTTGAGCTCAGCGGTAGCCATCGACAAAGCCTGGCGTGGCTACGTGAAGGCCGCGTGGATTTGATTGCCGTGGACTGTGTGACCTTCGCCTACCTGGCGCTCTATGCCGCCGAAGAAGTGACCGGCCTGCGCCTGCTACAAACCAGCGCGCCCAGCCCCACCCTGCCCTATATCACCGCCGCCGATGAGCAGCAGGCGCAGCGCATTCGGGCCGCGCTGAACCAGGCGTTGCTCGATGAGCCGGAAGCCGCGCAGGTGTTGCGCATTCGCCAGGTGCTTCCCGCAAGTGAAGCGGATTACCAGGTATTGCTTACCTATGAGCGCCACGCCGCCGAGCTTGGCGTATACGCCCCGTAGGGTGTGCTCCGCGCACCAAGTGATAGCCCCGCAAACGCAATGGTGCGCATAGCACACCCTACAAGAGCCAAACCCCGTATAGACCACAAAAGAATATCTGTAGCCAATAACGCTATTTTTAAAGAATAAGTGCCCTTGCTAGCATGCCTTCACCGGAACACCGGACTCCCATGCCTTTTCAGATTCTGGAGCCGTTATGTCCGGTGCCGACAATTCCCATGGCCACTACGTAGGCCTGCTGTTCAGCCAGCACTATGACTGGCTGCAAGGCCGCCTGAGGGGGCACCTGGAGTCGAGGGCCAGTGCCGAAGAGCTGGCCGCCGAAACCTTTACCCAGTTGCTCGCCAGCCCCGCCATGGCGCCTATTCGCGAGCCCCGCGCCCTGCTCACCACCATCGCCCGCCGCCTGCTGTATCAGCGCTGGCGCCGCCGCGACCTGGAGCGCGCCTACCTCGATAGCCTGAACCCGGATGCCGCCGACGAGCGCTCTCCCCAGCAGGCCGCCGAATTCAGGGAAACGCTGCACCGCATCGACCTGTTGCTCGACGGCTTGCCGGCCAAGGTCAAGGCTACGTTTCTGCTGGCGCAAGTCGACGGCCTTACCTACCCGGAAATCGCCCGCACCCTGGGCATCTCGCAACGCTCGGTCAGCGACTATATGACCAGGGCACTGCAACGCTGCCTGCGAGTAGGCAGCATACCCGCCGCGCCTAATCGGCCTTGATGGAACAGGCCGGCCGAAAGAGGGTGCTACTGCGCTCGCCGGCGAAACTGTTGCCCGGTTCGGCCCGGTCAACCCTATGACCACCGCTCAGAACTTGAACCAAGCCTTTACCAAAGTGTTTAAAGCTTTGGTCGGCGCCAGAAGGCGCACTACCACTGCAAAGTGGCCTACGATTTCTAACGCAGCACACAAATCAAAAACATCGAGGCTAAAGCCTCTCCTACAGGAACCACCCAAGGTGGGGGCTAGACCTTTTGGGTGCTTTTGGGTGGTCCGGCAATCCGGCAATGCCAACAGAAGCTCGCGCGTAAGGCGCGAAACAAAAACCCCAGCAAACGCGGTAACGAAGCAGAAAAACAATCGCCCGACCCGACTAAAACAGAATCGCGAAAGGACCCGACAATGCACCTACTTACCCGCTGGCTAACCACCGCCGCCCTGACCCTGGCAATGGCCGGCGCCCAAGCCGCCGACCCAAAACCCATTCACTTCGGCGATATCACCTGGGAAAGCGGCAGCCTTATCACCGAGGTCCTGCGCCTGATCGTAGAAAAAGGCTACGGCTACCCCACCGACACCCTCCCCGGTAGCACCGTAAGCCTGGAAGCCGCCCTGGCCCGCAACGACATCCAGGTCATCGGCGAAGAATGGGCCGGCCGCAGCCCCGCCTGGGTCAAAGCCGAAGCCGAAGGCAAAGTCTTCGGCCTGGGCGATATCGTCAAAAACGCCGACGAAGGCTGGTGGGTACCCGACTACGTCATTCACGGCGACGCCGAAAAAGGCATCAAACCCCTGGCCCCCGACCTTCGCTCAGTCAGCGACCTGCCCCGCTACGCCCACGTCTTTCGCGACGCCGAGCAACCGGAAAAAGGCCGCTTTCTCAACAGCCCCGCCGGCTGGACCTCGGAAGTGGTCAACACGCAAAAACTCAAGGCCTACGGCCTCACCGACACCTACGTAAACTTCCGCACCGGCTCCGGCGCCGCGCTGGACGCCGAGATCACCTCCTCCATCCGCCGCGGCAAACCGGTACTGTTCTACTACTGGTCGCCCACCCCGCTGATGGGCCGCTACAAACTAGTCCGCCTGGAAGAACCGGCCTTCGATGCCGAAGCCTGGAAAACCCTGGCCGACGCCAAGAACCCCAACCCACGGGGCACCCGCTCGCTGGCAGCGCGCTTGTCAGTCGGCGTATCGGCGCCGTTCCATCAGCAATACCCGGAGCTGGTCGCGGTGTTTGAAAAGGTCGACTTCCCCATCGACCTGCTCAACACCACCCTGGCCAAGATGAGCGAAACCCGCCAATCACCGCGCGCCGCCGCCGAGCAGTTTCTCAAAGCCAACCCACAGGTCTGGCACGGCTGGGTAAGCGATGAGGCGCGCAGCAAGGTCGAGGCCGCCCTGTGAGTTCGAGCTTTCCGGAAGGCCTGCACCACTCCATTGCCGAGCCGGTAAACCGGTCTGTCGACAGCCTGGTGTTGAACTACGGCGACCACCTGCGCCAAGTCTCCGACAGCCTGCTGCAAGTGGTCACCCTGCTGGAAAGCGGCCTGCGTGCCCTGCCCTGGTGGCTGCTGCTGGTGCTGGTCGGCGCCCTGGCCTGGCACGCCGGCCGCAGTTGGAAACGCGCGTTGGCGCTGGTGGTGTTGATGTTCCTGATTGGCGTGGTGGGCCTGTGGGACAAACTGCTGCAAACCTGCGCCCTGGTACTGGTAGCCACGGGGTTGTGCGTGCTGCTGGGTGTGCCCCTCGGCGTGTTGCTCGCCTATCGCCCCACCGCTCGCCGGGTGCTGATGCCGGTGCTGGACGTGATGCAAACCCTGCCCAGTTTCGTGTACCTGATACCGGTATTGATGCTGTTTGGCCTGGGCAAGATGCCGGCAATTTTTGCCACCCTGATCTACGCCCTGCCGCCGCTGGTTCGGCTGACCGACCTGGGCTTGCGCCA
Source organism: Pseudomonas turukhanskensis (assembly GCF_027922365.1). GTDB lineage: Bacteria > Pseudomonadota > Gammaproteobacteria > Pseudomonadales > Pseudomonadaceae > Aquipseudomonas > Aquipseudomonas turukhanskensis. The sequence goes on along the minus strand of NZ_BSFN01000004.1, from coordinate 250,962 downwards.
GGTCGATCCGTCGGTACGCGAAGCCGCTCGCTGCCTGGGCGCCAACCGCTGGCAAGTACTGCGCAATGTAGAACTGCCACTGGCGCTGCCAAGCATCATGGCCGGGCTGAACCAGACCGTGATGATGGCGCTGTCGATGGTGGTGGTGGCCTCCATGATCGGCGCCCGGGGCCTGGGCGAAGACGTGCTAATCGGCATCCAGACCCTGGACGTCGGACGCGGGGTCGAGGCCGGCCTGGCCATCGTGGCCTTGGCGGTGATCATCGACCGCGTCACCCAGGATTATGGGCGACGTAGCGTCAGGCAATGAGCCCGCAGGGAAGAAGGTATGAAGAGGCCCTACACACGAAAGTAACTCGGCGGCTGCCCGCTCCAGCGCTGGAAGGCGTGGCGCAGGCCGGCGGTTTCGCTAAAGCCCAGCAACTCGGCAATGCGGTAGATAGGCAGTTCGCCCTGTTGCAGCAGTTCCTTGGCGCGGCTGAAGCGCAGCTCGTCCAGCAGTTGCTGGTAGCTGGTGTGTTGTTGCTGCAAATAGCGACGCAGGCTGCGGGCTGAGCAGTTCATTTGCCGCGCCAGTTCTTCCAGCCCCGGCGGGGTTTGCAGGCGCTCGGCCAGCAGCGCCCGCACACGTTCAAGCCAGGCACGATTGGCGGCCAGTTCGGCGTTCTGCCGGCGGCATTGGTCGAGCATTTCCTGGTGGGTGATGGGGTCGGCCAGCGGCAGCGGCTGCTCCAGCCAGTGCGCGGCGAAACCGATGGCGTTGCGGGGCTGGTTGAAATGCAACGGACACTCGAAGCCGTTGCTGTAGCCGGCGGTTTCGCCGTAATCGAACTGCGCAGCCCTAAGCGGCAGCGGCTGGCCCAACAGATCGCCGCACACCACTTTCAGCGAGGCCAGGCACAGCTCGACGTTGAACGGCCGCAGCGCCTCGTCTTCGCCATAGCCGGTGGCTACCAGCCAGGCGGTCGGCCCTTCCACATGCAGACTGAGGTTGAAATAGGTGCCCAGCAGCACCGGATAGCTCAAGCCGATGCGCAGCGCCTCGCCGAAGGTCGGCGCCGACAGCAGTGCATAGCCGAGCAAGCCATAGGCGGAGATTCGGGTGCGTAGCCCCAACTCAATACCCAGCGTCGGCTTGGCACTGAGGCGCAGGGCATTGGCGAACACGTGCTGCTCCTGGCCGGGGCCGATCAGGCGTTTCATGGCGCGCAGGTCGTCGGTGGAAATCCCGCTGCCTTCCAGCACCGCTTCTGGCGCATGCCCCTGAGCCTGGAGCAGCGCCACGGTAAGCGTGGACATATGCAGCGAGTTAAGCCACGAAGAGCGCGAAAAAAACGGTTCAGCCGCCATGGCAACAAACAACCCGTGCTGTCAGTTCAACTGCTCTTTACGCCGGTACGGAAACACGTCTATTACCTTGCCGGCCCGAATGGCGTCCTGCAGGCTTTTCCAGTAATCGGCCTGATACAGGTCGCCGTGCAACTGGCTGAACAGTTTGCGCTGGCCCATGTCGGCAAACAGAAACGGAGGGAATTCCTCGGGGAATACATCCAGCGGGCCGATGGAATACCAGGGCTCGCTGGACATTTCATCTTCGGGATAGCGCGGTGGTGGAATCACCCGGAAGTTGGCTTCGGTAAGTGCGCAGATTTCGTCGTAGTCGTAGAACACCACACGGCCGTGACGGGTGACGCCGAAGTTTTTCAGCAGCATGTCGCCGGGGAAGATATTGGCTGCCGCCAGTTGCTTGATGGCCAGGCCATAGTCTTCCAGCGCTTCGAGCACCTGGGCTTCGTTGGCGTGTTCGAGGTAGATATTGAGCGGCGTCATGCGCCGTTCGGTCCAGCAGTGGCGCACCAGTACGGTATCGCCTTCGAGCTCGACGGTGGACGGCGCCACTTCCAACAGTTCTGCGAGGCACTCGGGGTCGAACTTGGCTTTGGGAAAGCGGAAGTCGGCAAATTCCTGGGTATCGGCCATGCGCCCTACCCGGTCGACGCTTTTCACCATGCGGTACTTTTCAATCACCGTGGCGCGGTCGACGTTCTTCGAGGGCGAGAACTTGTCCTTGATGATTTTGAAGACGGTGTTGAAGCCCGGCAGGGTAAACACGCTCATCACCATGCCGCGCACACCGGGGGCCATGATAAAGCGGTCGTCGGTGTTGGCCAGGTGGTTGATCAGCGAGCGGTAGAACTCGGATTTGCCGTGTTTGTAAAAGCCGATCGAGGTGTACAGCTCGGCAATGTGCTTGCCCGGCAGAATACGTTTGAGGAAACCGACAAACTCCGCCGGAATCGCCACGTCCACCATGAAGTACGAACGGGTGAAGGAGAAGATGATCGACACTTCGGCTTCATCGGTAATCAGCGCATCCACCTGAATGCCGCGCTCCTCACGATGCAGCAGCGGAATCACCAGCGGCCATTGCTCGTCACGGGTGTAGATGCGGCCCACCAGGTAGGCGCCTTTGTTGCGGTACAACACCGAGGAAAACAGCTCGATGCACAGCTCCGGGTCTTTGCACACCCAGTCCGGCAGGTTGGCGCGCAACTGGCCCTCCAACCGCGCCAGGTCGCGGTTGAGGTTTTCGTAGGGCACGCTGAACTGGTAGTCGGTAAATATCTGTTCGAGCATGCCGGCCAGGTTTACCTGGGGCATATAGGTGCGGGTTTGCGCGCCGCGCTCGTGGCTGCGCAAGGACGGGCGCGTGGTATGAATAAACATGCAGCCGTCGCTGATCAGGTCGTGGCTGAACAGGCCGCAGAAAATCGAGTTGAACCAGGTTTCGGCCAGCTCATCGTCGAACCGGCTGTCGATCAGGTTGATATAGGCGCTTTTCACCAGCGGCCACAGGTGCACATCCAGCAGCACTTCGTCTTTGAGTTTTTCGTGCAGACGCTGGCTGACTTCGCTGACTTTCTCTTCGTACAGGTTGATCCGCGCGGCCGAGGCCTGCTGAATTTCCTGCCACTGCGCTTGCTCGAAACGGGCACGGGCACCATCGGTGATCTGTTTGAAATGCTCGCGATAGTCGTCGAAGCCGTCGAGGATCAACCGGGCGATATCGGCGGCGGGCCATTGCTGGGGCATAGGAAGCTCTCGGCAGTTGAATTAAGGCAGCAAAGAACGCCGAGCTTAGCCAGATGAGGCGACAAGAGAAAGCTACGGCCGAGAGAGATTTGCCTGGGAATGCATTTCCCGGGAGACAAATGCTAACCATTCTCGATAAGATCGCCGCCGCCCTGCTCCGTCGTCTGTGAAAAGGAAGGTCATGTCCCGCCGTAAACCTGATGCCACTGAAGCGCAAACCTATCGCAGCTTCTACGCGGACATTCTGCATTACCTGCGCAAACGCACAGATAACGCCAGCGATGCGGCCGACATGACCCAGGACGTTTTCACCCAATGGCTGGGTTACCGCGACCAGGCCAGCGTGGAGCAACCGCGCGCGTTTCTGTTTCAGATGGCGCGCAATCTGCTACGCGACCACTGGCGGCGGCAGAAGGTGCGCCAAGGGGTGTTTGCCGAACAGTTGGGTGAACCTGGCGACATCGAGGCGCATATGACCATCACCCCAAGCAATGAGCCGCTGGCCCGCGCGCAGCAGCAGCAACACCTGGAGCGCCTTGGCGAGGTGCTTGATGAGCTCTCGCCGCGCCGGCGTGAAGCCCTTATGCTGCACCGCTTCGAAGGGCTGAGTCAGGCCCAGATTGCCGACCACATGGGAATTTCCGTGAGCATGGTGGAAAAACACATCGCCTTCGCCCTGCTGCACTGCAAGCGCCGGCTGGACCATGAACACGACCAGCCACAGCAGCACGGCAAGGAGCCGTCGCAATGAACGCGCCTGTTGAAACGCCACTCAATGACGACAACAGCGTCGACGCCCAGGCCGCCATGTGGTTCAGCCGCAACCGTGGCACCAATGCCGACCCGCACGCATTCAGTGAATGGCTGGCCACCCCGGCCCATGCCCAGGCCTATGCCGAGTTCGAAGCCCTGTGGGGCGAATTGGGCGCGCTGCAAACGGTGCGCCAGCCCGCGCCCGTGGTGCAGCTGGGCAGTCGCCGTGGCTGGCGCCCAGCCTTGGCGGTGGCCGCTGCCGTGCTCTGCGCGCTGCTGGCCATGAACCTCGGGGCGCCGCACACCCTCTACACGCAACAAGTAGCCGCCCAGGCTCACGGCAGCCGCCAGTTGCCACTGCCCGACGGCAGTACCTTGTTCGTCAATGCCAACACCCGGCTGACGATCGACTTCACCGCGCACCGCCGCGATATCCATCTGCTGCAAGGCCAGCTGTATATCGACGTGGCCGCCGACAAGGAGCGCCCGCTGTGGGTGCATGCCGGCGATGCTCAGGTGCGGGTGGTGGGTACCGGGTTCGATGTGCGCCGTGGCCAGCGCCAGTTGGTGGTGACCGTCGCCCACGGCCAGGTCGCGCTGATTCCCACACCCGGCAGCGAACCCACGTTGCTGACGGCGCAGCAACGCGCCAGCTACGACTACCGCAGCGGCCAGCTGCAGCAGACAGTTCTCGAGGCCAGCCAGGTGGCCGATTGGCGCAGCGGGCATTTGTCGTTCCGCAATCGCGACCTGGCCAGCCTCGTCGATGAGCTGGCCTTGTACCGCGACCAGCCGGTGCAGCTCACTGACCCGGCGCTGGCGAGCTACAAGGTGTCCGGCAGCCTCGACGTCAACGACCCGGACGCGCTGCTGCGCGCGCTACCGGCCTTGCTGCCGGTGAAAACCGTGATTCTCGGCGATGGGCGCGCCAGGATTCAGCCACGTAAAAAATAGATGCGAATATTTGCTATTCGCATATGAGGGTTTTTGTTCGTCCCGCGTCTTCCTCCTGTCTGCACCGTCCGCGCAGACCTTTTTATGGCCGTGTTGGCCACTTTGGGGGAATAAATGTTTCGCGTGCACCACTACCTGCAAAGCCCTTACGCCCGCCCTTCGCTGGTCGCCCTGTGCGTGGCCTTCAGCGTGCAAGCCCAGGCGCAGGATTTTGCCCTGAACCTGCCTGCCCAGCCGTTGGCTACCTCACTCAGTCAGGTGGCCCAGCAAACCCAGGTGCAGCTGCTGTTCGATGAAACCCTGCTGCGTAACGTGCAGGCACCGGCCCTCAGCGGCACCTTCGGTGCAGAAGACGCCATTCGCCACTTGCTGCGTGGCAGCGCCTTTACCTTGGTGAAAGTGGACAACACCTTTGTGGTGCGCGCCAGCGAAGTGCCGGCCAACGAAGAAGGCATGAGCCTCGGCGCCCTGAGCATCGTCGGCGACGGCGCCCAGGTGGACTCCAACAGCGTCGGCCGCTCCACCCTGAGCCAGGTCGACATCGACCGCCGTCAGCCCAATAACATCGGCAGCCTGCTGTCCACCCTGCCCGGCGTTACCGCCGGCGGCTCGCCCAAACCCGGCGGCCAGACCCTCAACATCTGGGGCATGGGCGATGCCGAAGACGTGCCGCTGACCCTCAACGGCGCGCCCAAATCCGGCTTTGAGCGTTACCAGCAAGGCACCATTTTTATCGAGCCCGAGTTGATCAAAAGCATCGAGGTGGAGAAAGGCCCGCATTCGCCCTTTACCGGCAACGGCGGTTTTGGCGGTACGGTGAACATGACCACCAAAGATGCCCCCGACCTGCTCGAACAGGGCCGCGACACGGGCGCCATGCTCAAGTACGGCTACAGCAGCAACGACCATCAGCAGATCTACACCGGCGCCGCCTATGGCCGCACCGACAACGGCATGGCCGACGCCCTGGTGTATTACACCAAGCGCGACGGCGACGATCTGAAACTCGCCGCCCAACGCCCCGACCCGGACAACCGCTACCCGATCAACCCCAAGCGCTTACCCAACAGCGCACAGGACCTGGACGCCGAGCTGTTCAAGATCAACTTGCACCCCAACGACGAGCACAGCCTGGGGCTGTCCTACACCCGCTCCAACAGCGAGCGCATGACGCCGTTCTCATCCAACAGCTACCCGACGCCGCCCACCGCCGCCAACATTGCCCGCTACGGTTACGAAGGCGCCCTGCGCCGCCTGCTGGCCGACCGCAGCACAATCGACACCACCTGGTCGGCCAAGTATGAATACCAGCCACTGGATAACCCGCTGGTGGATATGTCATTGAGCTACTCGCACTCCAAGACCGAGCAGACCGACGAGCGTGGCGAAAACGCGTTCTACCAACCCGCCACCGGCGGCAAGAAGATGGACACCTCCTACCGTGACGACGTGCTGGAACTGCGCAATACCAGCCTGTTCGAGACCGGCCCGTTTGCCCACGCGCTGACCCTGGGCAGCCAACTGCGCAAGCACAAGCGCGACACCCTGATGTATATGCCCGGCGCCACCTACGACAAGCCGCAGTACAACTACGGCCACTACCAGCCCGGTTTTATGCCGCGCGGCAAAGTCGACAGCCAGGGCTACTACATCAAGGACGCGATGACGATTGGCGATGTGACCATCACCCCGTCACTGCGCTTCGACGAAGTGCGCAACGACGGCAAGAAAAACCTCGCGCCGCTGTACAACACCCCCGGCGTGCATGACTACAGCAGCCAGACCTACAGCGGCTGGTCACCGCGCCTGTCGCTGTACTGGGCGCCGCTGCAACAACTGGCGTTCTTTGCCGACTACAGCAAAACCTGGCGCGCGCCGGTGATCGATGAGCAATACGAAGTGCAAAGCCCTACCAGCACCCGCAACCGAACCAGCCGCGACCTGGACCCCGAGCGCATCACCGCCCTGCGCGCCGGCAGCGTGTTGACGCTCAACCGCCTGGTGGTCGACAGCGACAACCTGCAAATCCGCACCACGCTGTTTCGCAACGAGATCAAAGACGAAATCTTCAAAAACCTCGGCATCGACTGCGAGAACCAGTACAACACTGGCGGCACCATCAGCAACAGCTGCCCGGCCGGCAATCGCCCGATCTACCGCAACCTCAATGGTTCCACCATCAAGGGTTTCGAAGTGGAAAGCTTCTACGACTCCAACTGGGTATTCGGCGCCATTTCCTACTCGTGGATGACCGGCAAACACGACGGCGCCTACCTCAACCCGTGGGGTCCGGACGTGTGGGCGCGGGATATTGCGTCGCCGAAATTCGTCACCACCCTGGGCACCAAGATACCGCCGCTGGACATGCAAGTCGGCTGGCAAGCCGAGTTCGTGCGCAAGACCGACCGAGTGCCGAGCGAAGACTGGGCCAGCGACTTCCCCTACGACGAAGCCGAAAACGACAACTACGACGTACACAGCCTGTTCGCCAACTGGAAGCCCCACCAGAAGGGCCTGAAAGGCACCGAGGTGAACCTGACCATCGACAACCTGTTCAACAAGGACTACATCCCGCAACTGAGCGGCGACGGCGTACGCAGCCAGGGCCGCAACGCCAAGGTCAGCATCACCCGCTTCTTCTGATGCGCGCCCCGGCCAATCATTCGCGATGCTCTTGACCTGGCGCTATAGATCTACCGCTTTTGATCTGGCTTTTGATCTTGATCTGCCGCCCCTTCAGCGCAGGCCGAGCGCAGTCGTTGCGCAAGGGGTTGAGCGGCAGGAGCCGCGAAAGGCAAAGACGGGCCATGGATGGCCGCGTTTTGCCGACCCCTGGAGCAACGACGTAGCGAGGGGAGTCGGAGCAAAGCGGAGACCCAAGGTAGGGGCAAGATTTTTTGGTTTCTTTTTTATGGTGCGGCATTCCGACGACTGAAAAAAGAAACTCGCGCGTAAGGCGCGAAACAAAACGCCCCGTGCACGCGATAAAAAAGACCTCCGTTGAATTGGATACCGCTACGGCTCTTTGCTTGAGACGTTAGGTGCGCATCCGTAAAGGTGCGGGTAGATAGAGATCAGCAGCATCAAGGCACCCACTCCCCGTCCAACCCCCGCCGCGCCAGGCTTGCCGCCAGAAAATCAATAAACGCCTGCACCTTGCCGGTAGCGCGGCGATGGCTCGGGTACACGGCCAGAATATTCGGCCCGAACGCATCGGGATCGATCTCGTAATCGGTCATCACCCGCACCAGGCGGCCATCGGCCAGGTAAGGGCCCACACTCCATTCCGGCGTGTGCAACAGCCCCGCGCCTGCCAATGCCCCCGCCAGCAACAGATCGTAGTTGTCGCTGCGCAGCCGTGCCACCAGCGGATGCGCCAGGGTCAGCCGCTGGCCGTCGCGCTCCACATACCAGAGAAATTTATCCAGGGCCGAATGCTGGTACACCAGCCATTGATGCGCGTTGACGTTGAAGGGCGTCAGCGGCTCGGTGTTACGGGCCAGGTATTCGGGGCTGGCGCAGATAAAAATCCGGTTGCGCCCTACCCGCCGCGCAATCAAGCCCGGCAGATCGCTGGGGCCTTCGCGCAGGGCTAGGTCGTAGCCGCTTTCCACCAGGTCGACAAAGGCATCGCTCAAATCGATGTGCACCGTCAGTTGCGGGTACTGCACCAGAAAGCCTGCGCACACTTCATCCAGAAACGCCCGGCCAAAGGCCAACGGCGCGGTGATGCGCAGGTTGCCGTGCAGGCCGTGCTGTAGCTGGCCGATTTCCTCACCCACCTCATGCAGGCGCTGCAGCACCTGCCGCGCAGTTTCCAGGTACAGCCGGCCGGCTTCGGTGAGCACGGTGCGCCGTGTACTGCGCTCGAACAGCCGGCTGCCCAGCTCCGCCTCAAGGTGGCTGACCGCCTTGGTCAGCGCCGAGGGCGTCTTGCCCAGTTGCTCGGCGGCGCGGCTGAAACTGCCGTGTTCGGCGGTGGCCACGAACATGCCTAGGGCGCTGAGTTTATCCATGGGTTTTTCCAATCAGGCAAAAGAGTTTTGCGAAGCCTGGGCGTTCTGCGGGCCCGACGTTGTCGCTAGTCTCGCCACCAGACCAATAAATACAAGGGGTTTTCCATGAAAAGGTTCATTCCGAACCTGTTGGCGTTGGCGGTGGCTTTTTCCTCGATGGAATCGATGGCCGCAGCTGATCTGGTGCTGTTCAACGGCAAGGTATTTACCGCCGAAAGCAGCCAGCCCAAGGCCCAGGCCCTGGCGGTGGAAAACGGCAGGGTGCTGCAGGTGGGTAGCGACGCCGAGATCAAAGCCCTGGCAGGCGCCAACACGCAGGTCATCGACCTGGGCGGCAAGGCGCTGATGCCCGGCATGATCGACGCCCACTCCCATGCGGTGTTCGGTGGCCTGGAAATGGCCTCGGCCAATATGGCCGATGAAGTAGTACCGTTGGCCGAGCTGGAAAAACGCCTGCAAGGCTGGCGTGCCGACGGCAGCGCCGGGCATGGCGAAGTCCTCACCGTCGCCGGTATGAACTCGGCCTACTGGGCCCAGGCCGAAGAGATGGGCAAGCGTTTCAACCAGGGGGAATGGGCCACTACGCCCATCGCCTTTATGGGCAGCGACCACCACACCGGTTGGATCAACGCCGCCATGCTCAAGCGGGCCGGCATCGACGCCAAGCTGATCAAGACCCTGCCGGCCGCCGAAGCCGACACCATTGGCAAACTGAAAAACGGCGAACCCAACGGCTTTCTGGTAGACGCCGGCTGGGACCGCGCTGCCAAAGCGCTGCCGCCACCCAGCGATGCCGTACTGCTGAAGGCCGGTGAGGCCGCCGTGAAATACAACAACAGCCTGGGCATTACCGCCTGGATGGACCCCGCCGCCAACGCCGCGCCCGGTGAAGCCGTGTTTGCCATGCACCCCACCGAGAAATCGGTCGGCATCCTGCCGGTGTACAAAGCGCTTTCCGAAAAAGGCGAACTCACCGCCCATGTCGCCGCGCTGCTGGTCGCCAACGGCAAAAGCCGGCCGAGTGATCTGGATGTGCTGGCCAAGGTGCGGGACCAGTTCCAGGGCATCCCTAACCTGACCTTGCCGGGTATCAAGATTTTCGCTGACGGCGTTATCGAATACCCGGCGCAGAGCGCGGCGTTGATTGACCCGTACACCAACTCGAACAAGCGCGGCGAGCTGCTGATCGACCCGAAACACTTCGGCGAGCTGGTCAGCGCCATCGACGCCCGTGGCTGGCTGGTGCATATCCACGCCATCGGCGACCGCGCGGTGCGCGAATCGCTCAACGGCATCGAGCAGGCGCGCAAAGACCGCAACAGCGGCGTGACCCACTCCATCACTCACTTGCAGCTGGTAAACCCGAAAGAGTTTGCCCGCTTCAAGCCGCTCAACGTGATTGCCGCCATGCAATTGCTGTGGGCCGCAGGGGATGAATACACCATTGATATGGTCAAGCCGTACGTCAGCGCCTTTGCCTACCGTTACCAGTACCCGGCGCACTCGCTGCTCAAACAGGGCGCAACGATTTCCGGTGCCAGTGACTGGCCGGTGTCCAGCCCCAGCCCGTGGTTGGCTATTGCCCAGGCCATCAGCCGGGAAGGCGAAAAAGGTGTGCTCAACGCGGACGAACGCATCGACCGCGAAACCATGTTCTACGCCTACACCATCAACGCCGCGCGGACCATTGGCTTGGAGAAAGAGATCGGTTCGCTCAAAGCCGGCAAGGCCGCCGACTTCGTGATTCTTGACCGCGATGTGTTCACCGTGGACGCCAAGAGTCTCGGGGAAACCCAGGTGCTCAACACCTACTTTGCGGGTAAGCAGGTTTACGCCCCCGATGCGCGTTAACAGCTCGCGGCTCCCGTAGGAGCCAGCTTGCTGGCGAACCCTGGAAACGACCTTCACGAATGAAGGTTCCAGGGTTGGCCACCAATCGGAATGCCGTCCAGTCGCACCTGCAAAAAACCAATAAAAAGCCTCACCCCCGCTCCACCAATGGCCTGTTGCATCCAGGCCTGCGGCGGAGTCTTGACCTCGCACTGCCCTATAACAAACACAACATTGGGATAACACCATGAAGCACGTTTTGCTCGCAGGCCTCGCCCTGTTTCCGCTCGCCAGCCACGCCGCCATTCCCTTGAATGACGACTTCGCCGTACAGGTCGACCTCACCCTGGCCAGTGACTACCGCACCCGTGGCATTTCGCAAACCCAGAACGATCCCGCCGCCCAGGTCGGCGTCACTTTGCTGCACAGCAGCGGCCTGTATGCCGGTCTGTGGACCTCCAATGTCGACTTCGGCTTCGGCCTTAAAACCCGCCAGGAAGTGGACTACTACGCCGGCTGGTTCTGGCAGGCCAACGACGACGTCAGCCTGGACCTTGGCTACATCAAGTACGCCTATCCCAAGGAAGGCCAGTTCAACCAGAGCGAGGTCTACGGCATCCTAAGCGCCTATGGTTTCAAGGCCGCTGCTTACTACTCCAACGATGCGCCCAACTACGTCGGCAAAGACCAGGACACGCTCTACAGCTACATCGGTTACGAAACCGTGTTGCCCGCCGATATCGGCCTGAAGCTGCGCTACGGCCGCGCCGATTTCAAAGACCCGCTGTACTTCAGCGCCAACGGCACAGGCAGCGATTCCTACCGCGAATGGGAAGCCAAACTCACCTATGACCTGTTCGATGTCACCTGGGGCCTGAGCTATATCGACACCGACCTCTCCGACGACCAGTGCGCCAGTAACTACGGCTTTACCGACACCTGCGGCTCGACCGTGGTGGCCAGCGTGAGCAAGTCGTTTTAACTTCTGCGGCGTTTGCCTTCTTTGACAAGCGCCGCGCTCTCCTACACCGCCCCTGTAACTTTCCTGCAATCTTCCCGACTTATTCTCCGGGCACTTTCCGCCGCTCTAGAATAAGGTCCTGCCGCATGCTGCGCGCCCTGGCTGTAACCGAACGCGATACCTGGATTCGCACCGTCACCTTTCTGATTCTGGGGTTTATCTGCTATGCCCTGCCCTGGTCGGTGTTTGCCGCCCTGCCCACCCCCGCCAATGACACACCGGCCTTGCGCATTCAGGGCTCCAACACCATCGGCGCCAAACTCGGGCCGGCGCTGGTCAAAGGGCTGTTCGAACAACAGGGCCTGAACAATATCCGCATGGAACCTACCGGCAACGACAACGAGCAACGCCTGATCGGCCAGAACGCCAAGGGCCAGAACGTGGTGGTTATCGTGGCTGCCCACGGCTCGGGCACCGGTTTCGTAGCATTGAAAGATGGCAGCGCCGAACTGGCCGCCTCCTCGCGACCTATCAAGGACAGCGAGTACAACGACCTTGTCGGCCTGGGTGATCTGAAAGCCCGAGGCGCCGAGCAGATTATTGCCATCGACGGCCTGGCCATCATCCTGCACCCCACCAACCCATTAAGCGCGTTGAGCACCGAGCAACTGGCGCAGATCTTTTCTGGCGACGCCAAAACCTGGGAAGCCGTGGGTGGCAAAGGCGGCCCGATTCACCTGTATGCCCGCGATGACAACTCCGGCACCTACGACACCTTCAAGGAACTGGTGCTTGCCAGCCATGGCAAAAGCCTGGGAGCTGGTGCCAAGCGATTTGAGTCCAGCGAGCAATTGTCGGATGAGGTGGCGCAAGACCCGGCCGGTATCGGCTTTATTGGTCTGCCCTATATCCGCCAAGCCAAGGCAGTAGCCATTGCCGATGGCGACTCGCAGGCCATGCCGCCGTCCACCAGCCTGATTGCCACCGAAGATTACCCGCTGTCGCGCCGGCTGTTTTTCTACATGCCGCCGACCGTAAAGAATGCCTGGGCCGACGCCTTGGTGAAATTTGCGCAAAGCCCCGAGGGCCAAGCCATTGTTGCTAAAACCGGGTTTATTGCGCAGACCGTGCACACCATCAAAGTGGCCCCCAGTGACGACATGCCTAAGAGCTACCAGGACTTGGCGCGCAACGCCCAGCGTCTGTCGGTGAACTTCCGCTTCCAGGAAGGCAGCGCCACGCTGGACAACAAATCGCACTACGACCTGCAGCGCGTCATGGACTACATCAACGACAACAACAAGCTGAACCGGCAAGTGGTGTTGCTCGGTTTCGGCGACCCCAAGGCCGACCCCGCGCGTGCTGCCTTGCTGTCGAAATTGCGCGCCATGACCGTGCGCCGTGAGCTGGCCAAACAGGGCGTGATGTTCCGTGATATCGACGGCTTGGGGGACGAACTGCCGGTGGCGGCCAACAGTGCCGAAAACGGCCGGATCAAGAATCGCCGAGTTGAGGTGTGGGTGTATTGAGGGTTACTCGTTGAACTCGGCGGATGTCGCCCAAGGGATATCCGCCCTACCCTGTTTCGTCCACGACCAACCCATCGCTCCCAGCGACATCGCCTCCACGTAACAACGCCCCTACAAACGCCTGCATTTGCGAGCTGTCACTCAGCTCGTTACTCTTCGCGCTGCGGCGTTGTGGGCCGTGAACAGGGAGCAGTTATGAATAACGTGCATGTCGAATATGTAAGGCTACGCGGTCAGCAATGCTGGCGCGTACGTATCGGCTATCGGGGCGTGACCTTTCAGGAAGAACTGGCCGCCCGTACCTTCGCCGCACAGTTGCACCAGCGTTTGACGTGGTTGCGCGCGAGAGAAAACGCCGGCGAGCTCGACGAGGACGATTGAGCCCGTGTCGATCGCGGTCCCGTAGGAGCCAGCTTACTGGCGAACCCTGGAAACGGTGATCGCCCCAAGAGCTTGGCGAGCAAGCTCGCTCCTACGGAATGTGTTTACGCCGTTAGAACCCCACCGTAGCCGATACCAGATACGTGCGGGGCGTCGACAACGTCAGCCCCGGCTCGCTGTCATCGGAGGCACCTGCCGAGCTCCAATAGCGATCATCCAGCACGTTCTCGACACCCACTCGAACGGTAATGTCCTTTTCGCCAGCCTTAAAGGCGTAGCGCGCGCCCACATCAAAGCGTTCCCAGCCATCGATTTTCTTGCTGTTGGCCTGGTCCAGGTACTGCGAGCTGGAATGAATGCCGCGGGTGGTCAAGGTTAACCCCGCCAAACCCGGCACATCCCACTCAGCGCCGAGGTTAACGTTGTATTCAGGCGTGGCCGGTGCGCGATTGCCGTCCGAGGCGCCGCCCACCGTGCCGTGCAATTGGCTGTCGATGTACATCAAGCCGCCGAGCACGCGAAACCCTTGCAGCGGCTCGCCAAACATCGTCAGCTCAATGCCTTTGTTTTCCCGTTTGCCGTTGGGGCCGAACACCCGCGAGGTGGCGTTGGTTTCGTACGCCGGTTGCTTGATGCGGAAGGCGCTGGCGGTAAAGGCAAAGCTGCCCACATCCAGCTTGGCGCCCACTTCCACTTGCCGGCTGATAAAGGGCGGGAAGATTTCGTCCGGGTATCTGGACGTCGACGGCGCTACTTTCCCTTGGCTCAAACCCTCCATGTAACTCGCGTACACCGACACCTGATCATTGACCTTGTAGAGCACGCCACCGGAAGGCGACACCTTCTCTTCGTCGTAGGCGGTATCGCCCTTGGCATTGTTGTTCCAGTCATCCACCTTCACGCGCTGCCAGCGCGCGCCGAGGGTGAACTGCAGACGGTCCTCGAACAAACCCAGGGTGTCGGACAGTGCCAGGCCGCTGTAGCGGTTCTCGGTGTACACCTTGGCATCGGGCCGGATCGGGGTGACGGGGATTGGCGTTGGCACCGGGTCGTACAAGTTGCTTGGCGAGGCTGCATAGCGGGCACCGCCGTTGGTGAAGTCCATGTAGAAGTAGCTGGCCGCCAGGTTCACTTCATGGCTGACAGCGCCGGTGTTGAACCATTTACGCACCCCGGCCATGGCCGTGCGAACCGATTCATCGCGGGTGAAATCACGCGGTTGCACGCTGAAGTCGCCGGCGTCATTGGTGATGGGCACGTTATGGCGCAGGAAGGTGTGATTGCTTTCGCGCGCGCCGGCGGCGGCATAGGCCAGCAGCGAATCGCTGAGGTCGTATTCACCATTGAGCGTACCGAAGGTGTCGTTGGTGCGTGCCTTGCTCCAGGCTTGCGCGTAGTTGCGGCGCACATCCTCGGCATCCGGCACCTTGGCCAGGGCGCCGATCAGTACGCGTTCTTGCGGGGCATCGGTATCGCGTTCGGTGTGGCCGATATCGGTAGACAGGCGCAAGCGTTCGCCACGAAAGTCCAGGCCCAGTACGGCCATTTCGCGGTCAACGCTCTGGTGGTCCCAGGTGGTGTCACCGGACTGCTTGACGCCGTTGAAACGCAGCCCGAACTGCTCTCCTTCGCCGAACCGACGAGCAATATCCACGGCACCGCCAACCTGGCTGTCGGAGGCATAGCTGCCGGTAAATTCGGTGAGCGGTTTGTCGCCCGCGCGCTTGGGCACCACGTTGATGCCACCGCCCACACTGCCGCGCGGCGAGATGCCGTTGATCAACTGCGTCGGGCCCTTGATCACGTCGACCCGGTCAGCCATTTCCATGTCGATGGAATACGTGGGCAGTACGCCATAGAGCCCGTTGTACGAGACGTCGGTGTTAAACAGGCTGAGGCCACGAATGGTGAACTGCTCGTAGCGGCCACCGGCCGGGTTGGTGGCGCGCACCGACGGGTCGCTGGCCACCAGATCGTTGAGCGTGCGGGCTTGCAGGTTCTTCACCGTCTGGCTGGTGTAGGTGGTGACGCTGAACGGCGTCTCCATAAAGTCGCGCGAACCCAGCAGGCCTACCGAGCCGCGACGGGCCACCTGGCCACCGGCATAGCGCTCGCCGTCGCTGCTGTCGGCGTTGGCGGAAATAGTCGCCGGAGCAATTTCCGCAGCCCCGGAGGGCGCCGGCACCAGGGTGTAGGCGCCCTCGCCTGTCGGCTGCAGCCGCAAACCGCTGCCGCGCAGCAAGCGGGCAAACCCCTCTTGCACCGCGTACGTGCCCGACAACCCCTCACTGCGACGCCCGCTGACCAAGGCTGGATCTACCGAGAGGCTGACGCCGGCCTGGCTGGCAAAACGGGTTAACGCGCTGCTCAAGGTGCCAGCAGATACCTCATAACTGCGCCGGGCGTCATCGGCCCAGCTTGAATTGAACAGAAGGCTGGCCAGGCTCAACATCAGGCCCAGATGGGACAACGGACGTAACACGTATGACGTTCGACGAGGCAATGCTGCGGACATAGGAAGAAGCTCTCGATTTTATTCACTTGCCTGAAATGACCGGCGAGATCAAAAAAGGGGACACGCTTCAGACGCTATTTTTTCGCGGCACCACCGTAACCCAGTAACGCGTGCGCGAAACCACCTCCACCGGCAGGCTGGCTGCCAGCAAAGTCAAAACCTGGTCGGTGTTATCCACCTGGAAACTACCGGTCACGCGCAGCGCCTCCAGTTCAGGCGCCCAGCGCAACAGGCCGGGGCGAAAACGGCTCAGTTCGCGAAGAAAATCCCCCAGCGGTTGGTTTTCGGCAATCAACACACCGTCGCGCCAGCCAGGTTGCGCGACATCGAAGCTGCCGATAGCGCTGGCACCAGTGGCCTGCAAGCGGAGCTGCTGGCCTTGGACCACCAGCAGTTCTGCGCCCGATAGCGGCTGTACCCGCACCGCGCCACTGATTACCGATACCTGGCAGTCGTGCTCATTCAGGCGCACACACACGTCACTGCCGCTGGCGAGGACCTGGCCATAGGGCGATGCGATGGTCAGCGTAGAGCGTTCGGCCACCGTCAACGCCATCTCGCCGCGCAGCAAGGTCAGGCGGCCGGCGGCGAGGTCGACATTGACCGCCGTATCGGTGCTAAGCAGCAACGAACTGCCATCGGCCAGTGCTACCCGTTTGCGCTCGCCAGTGGCGGTATGCAGGTCGGCGGTCCAGGCCGCCAACGGCAATTGCCGAGTCAGCAGCCAACCGGCAGGCACCAGCGCGGCAATGCCCAGGGCTCGTTTCAATGCAGCGCGGCGTGCCAGGTCGGGGCGATCCAGCGTCGCCATGGCCAACTCCGACGGCACGCTGGCAAAGCGCTGGCGCAATTGCTGCGCTTTTTGCCAGGTGCTTTCGTGGCGGCCATTACTGCTGCGCCACTGTTGCAGACGCCGATGGTCTTCCTCGGTCGCCGCGCCGGACTCCAGCAGCGCCAACCACCGGGCCGCCGCACGCGCAACTTCGAGTGCCTCAGTAGGCGGTGACGTGCTCACTCGAGGTCCACCAACAGGCAATGCTCGTAGGCCTGCGCCATATAACGCTTCACCGTGCGCTCCGACACCTCCAGGCGCTCGGCAATCTCGCGATAGCCCAGGCCATGCAACTGGCTCAACAGAAATGCGCGACGTACCTGAGGCAGTAAACCGTCGAGCAATTCATCCAGTGCATGCAAGGTTTCCAACACCACCCACCGTTGTTCCGGCGAGGGCACGCACTCCTGAGGCAGTAGCGCCAGCGCTTCCAGGTACGCCTGTTCCAGGCTTCGGCGACTGTAAAAGTTGCTCAGCAGCCGCTTGCCCACCGTCAGCAGATACGCCCGCGGCTCGCGCAGCTCGGCCAGCGACTGCGAACTGGCCAACACCCGCAGGAACGTATCCTGGCTGAGATCGGCCGCATCCCAGGCATTGCCCACCCGCCGCCGCAGCCACGTTTCCAGCCAGCTGCGGTGGTCGCGGTACAACGTGCTCAGGCTGTAGTCCGGCGGTGTAGCGGCATCAATCATGGCTTGAAGGCCTATCCACAAAAACAAATGAGAATAGATTCTATTTAAGACTCTGCCTCATACCAAGAGATTTGTTTGTGCTCGCCAATGCCCGTTAATTTTTTGCGACGGTTTGCGTGCTGGGCGCAAAACACGGAAACACAGCCAAGATTTGGCCGAAAACTCCCGGCCGGGAAAGGAACGAGGCGATAGCAGAGCGAGGGCCACCCTTTCAATGTGGGCGCTTCCTTCTTCAACTGCCGTTGGCCAGGGAGAGGCCGCCCATCATGAAAAAAAATCCCTTCACGTACCCAACACCAGAACTTGCCGAGATCTACGTCAAAGACGTACCATCACCAATGGTGACGATCATCGAATCGCCCCTGTTTTCCAAACGTTGGCCAGACTATTGGGAGGAGGAAGAACATGGCGCATTCATGTCCTTTCTCGCCAACAACCCAGACGCCGGCGCCGTGGTGCCAGGTTCGGGTGGTTGCCGCAAGGTACGGTGGAGCATGGACGGCAGAGGCAAAAGCGGCTCCGTGCGGATTGTCTATACGGCTCAGCTCGGCAGTGGTGCCTTGGTCGCGCTGATCATCTATGGCAAGGGCACTACCGAGACCATTCCTGCACATGTACTACTCAAAATCGCCAAGGAGCTGAACCATGCCCCTCACTGAAAAAGAATTGATCGCGCGCGATGCCAAACGGGACATCGGCGAAGAACTTTTGCAATCCATCCGAGACGTCAAGGCTGGCCGCCATGGCGCTGTTCACAAAATCGAGCCCACTGAAGCCGCACAGGCGCGTAGCAAGACAGGCCTGTCCCAACCGAAGTTTGCCGAGCTACTGGGGGTATCGGTTCGTACACTGCAGGAGTGGGAGCAAGGGCGACGCACTCCCTCGGGCGCGGCACGGTCGCTGTTGCATATCGCTGCATCTCGTCCAGATGTTTTCCGTGACGTGTTGACGCAGTAGCGTTTTGGCCAACACTTGCTCTCGTAGTGCCTTAGCCAAACAGTGCGTTCAGGCGACGTCGAAGGGGAAGCTATGTGTGGCCGATACACCAACACTCAAGACCTCGACAGATGGCGCGACGTGCTCGCCATCATGCAACCCATCGACAATCGCACCGACCCGGCCGCCGGGCCGCGCTACAACATTGCGCCCAGCACCCGTGCGCCCCTCTTCTACAACACCGGTCACGGCCTGGCCGCAGAAGCGGTGCGTTGGGGTTGGGCGCCGCACTGGGCGAAGGCGCGCAAGATGCCGCCGGCGATCAACGCGCGGGTGGAAACGGTGGCCAGTGGCAAGTTCTTTCGCGACATCTGGCAGCAACGTGCGCTGGCGTTGGCCGATGGCTGGTATGAATGGGTGAAACACCCGACGGATCCGAAGATCAAGCAGCCCTATTACATCCAGGCCAAAGAGGGCTCGCCGTTGTTCTTCGCCTCGTTGTGTCAGGTCACACAAGGGTTGGAGCAACACGAAAGTGATGGCTTCACCATCATTACGGCAGCAGCCGACACCGGGCTGCTGGATATCCATGATCGGCGGCCGGTGGTACTGGCGCCTGAACTGGCAGCCCAATGGCTGGACCCGCACACCGAACCCGCCCGAGCCCTGGAGATTGCCACCGAGCACGGCCTGGGCGCGGCAGCGTTTCGCTGGCACCCGGTCGGTAAGGCCGTAGGCAATCCCAGAAATGAGGGCGCGGAGTTGATCGAGGAAATCGACGACCCCGTGCTCTGATTTTCGGAGCTTGATTAATCCAACCCGCTGCTTCGTTGATGACGAAGACGGTACGGCGGTCCGGACATCTTTTCCCTGCGCCTGTTGGCGGAGTTACACGCAGATAGACCCGTACCGAGCCCTCCCCGTCGTTGTCCGACTCTTCCTACCGCGCCACGCCCAGGAGCCCAAAATCCCTGTGGGGCACGCCTCCCCACGGCGCGTAGTCGCGCCTAATCCCCTGCACCTCAGTCAACTCGCGCCCCTGTCTGTACAGCCAGTTCCGAGCGTGCGCCGCATCGAGCGTCGAGGCTCAGACCTGAGCCTTCGGCAGCCAAAAAATAGGGCCGCCGAGCAGGACAGCCTTCGGCCGCACATCTAACCGCCAAGGACCGGCGCACTGCCGCCAATCGCTTGAGCAACGCTGTCGCCAACAAGGAGTAGCCAATTGGCTACAGGTGAGACTATGCTTTACACACTCAACACCACCCCAGAATTTGATACGTGGCTGGATGGCGTCAGGGATACACAGGGCAAGGCAATAATTCTGTCGCGCCTGGACCGCGCTGAGCATGGCAACTTTGGTGATTGCGAACCGGTAGGCGAAGGCATAAGCGAGATGCGTGTGTTCGTCGGCCCGGGCTACCGACTCTATTTCGTGCGCACTGGGCGCACGGCGTTTCTGGTGTTGTGGGGCAGCGATAAAACCGATCAACAACGAGGCATCCGGCGCGCCAAAGCGCTGCTTGATAGCCTGCGAGGTATCTGAAATGAGCGCATCTACATTCAACCCTGAGGCCCTGCCGATCCTCGAACTGGATACCTCCGGCACCAGTTCCTACGAAGCCTCCCGCTTTCTCGACAGCCCTGAAGCCATCAGCGCCTACCTGGCCGAAAGCATGAAAGCCAAGGACCCGCAGCTGTTCATGCAAGCCCTGGCCGAAGTCGCCAAGGCCCAAGGTGTGAACAAAGTGGCGCAGCAAGCCGGCGTCAATCGCGAGAGCCTGTACAAATCGCTGAAAGGCGGTGCCAAAACCCGATTTGAAACCATTCAGAAATTGATGAATGCACTGGGTGTGGAGCTCACCGTACAGCCGATGACAGCAGGCGCCGCGAACCCGCAAAAAGCCAAACGTGGAACGCCTGCTGGCGAGTAAGCCCCGGCAACACAGCCGTGCCGGCAAAACTGGCGCCCTCGGGAAAGAATGAACTGGCCACGGACAGCGAAAAAAAGCACTAGCCCTATACAGCAATGGCGCGCCCAGCCGATAAGCACTGACCCGCCCACTTTCCCGGAAATACGGCACATGCTGAAAACTATCCAGGCGCGCTACACAGCCACGCTCGTGCTCTTCGTTTTGCTGATTGGCGCGCTGACCGCGCTGGGTATCAACCTGTGGATCACCCCGAGCCTGACCGCCACCGACCAACGCCAGTTGATCGCACAGGCCTCGGAAATCGGTGATGTGATCAAAACCGAGCTGGCCCGCGTGCAGGCTCAGCAACGGGTTATCACCGAAACAGTGCCGCAACTGGATAACGACAGCATCGACCGGCTGTTGCCCGCCCTGGTCAACCAGTACGGCGAGGCCAAAGTGTTCGGCGGCGGGATCTGGCCGTTGCCCAACAAGCGCGAAGACGGGCGGGCCAAATACAGCACGTTCTACCACCGCGACAGCAGCGGCAAACTGATCGTCAATACCCACTGGAACTCGGCCGAGTCGCTGAACTATTTCGAGCAGCCCTGGTTTCTCGGCGGCCTGAAAGCGCCTGCCGGGCAATGCAACTGGGCCAACGCCTACCGCGATGAAGCCAGCCCCGAGCCCCGGACCAACTGCGCCATGGCCATCAGCAAAGATGGCGCGGCCTTTGGCGTATCCACCATCGACGTAACCCTGGGCTTCTTCAACGACCTGGTTGCGCAGAAAGAACAGGAAGTGCACGCGCTACTGATGATTGTCGAGAGCGACGGCAAGGTGCTCAGCAACCAACCGGAGATCTCCGGCAACAACGTGTTGAAAAATGTGTCTGACCTGGCCGCTCAATACCCCTTTGCCGCCGCCGTGCAGCAGGCCTTGCAAAAGCGCTCGGCTGAAAAGGTTGCCCGCAGCACCTACGAGGACAGCGACGGCCAGGAGTACAACCTGTTTCTGCAGGCCATCGAAGGCACGCCGTGGACCTTGGCGGTAGCGCAGCAAACAAGCGTATTGACCGCGCAAAGCAGCAACGTGCTGACGACGCTGGCGGCCATTCAGATTCCGCTGGTGATCGTGCTGCTGCTAGTCACGGTGTTCGCGCTAAGCCAATTGATGAAGCGTTTGAATGTCCTGCGCGCCAACATCGACAAGCTCTCGGCCGGCGATGCCGACCTGACCCAGCGCATTATCATTCGCGCGGACGACGAAGTCGGCGCGGTAGGCGAATCGGTCAACCGCTTTATCGTCTATCTGCAAAAGATGGTTAGCGAGGTGTCCGAGTCTTCCACGGTCATCGCCCAGGGCATCGAGCAATTGCGCGGGCAGTCCCGTGGCACTAACCAGATCCTGGTGCGCCATGCGAGCGAGACCGATCAAGCCGTCACTGCCATTACCCAAATGAGCTCCACGGCCGATGAGGTGGCACGCAGCGCCGCGCAAACGGCCAGCATGACGCAAACCGCCAACGAAAACGCACGGCACTCCAAGGTGGTGGTGGACGATGCCTCCAACAGCGTCCGCGAACTGATCAGCGAAGTGGAGCTGGCCACCGACAAGGTGCGGTCCATGGAGGAAGACGCCGGGCGGATCAACTCGGTGCTCGGCGTGATTGGCGAAATCGCCGGCCAAACCAACCTGCTGGCGCTCAACGCCGCCATCGAAGCGGCACGCGCCGGTGAGCAAGGCCGAGGTTTTGCGGTGGTGGCCGACGAAGTTCGCGCCCTTGCCGGACGCACTCAGGCCAGCACGTCCGAAATCAACGAGATGCTCGCCCGTCTGCAACAAGGCGTGAGCGCTGCCGTGGTGGCCATGGAAAAAACCAAGCAGAGCTGCCAGGCCACGGTGACCAAAACGTCCAAGGTGAACGAAGGTCTGGATGTGATGACCGAGTCGGTGGTGCGAATCAGCGACCTGAGCACCCAGATTGCCACCGCCGCCGAGGAGCAAAGCGCGGTCAGCGAGGAGATCAACCGCAATATGGTCGCGGTGCGCCATATCGTTGAAGAGCTGGTGGCCGGCGGCGCGCAAAGCGAACAGAGCACCGCCGCGCTGGCGGCCTCCAACGACAAGCTGATTGCCGTGGTACGGCGGTTCAAGGTGTAGCTGACAGCGGCCTCTCCTACATTCCGCGGTGTAGGAGAGGCTTCAGCCTCGAGCTTTTAATTTCGCATCAGGCGGTAAATGCCCTCGCCTTCCTCAAACGCTCAACGACATCGGCTTTTCTCCCCCGGCCTCCAGCCCGAAACACCGCCTGACGACGTTCAAAAACGCCCCATAGGGCCGCCCCAACGCCAGCATGATCACGGTGACGCCCAGCACGCCGCGCAGCAGCTCTTCACCGCTGGCGCCGCTAATGAGCAATATCGCGGCGTAAATCGGTACCTGAAAACTGACTAGCGCCAACGAGTCCCACAGAATCTGCGAACGACGCCGGCTATTGGCAAAGCCCAGCAGCCAGTCTCGCCAGAGCCCGTAGGGCCGGCCGCACACCACCATAAGCAACGCGCCCAGAAGGCGTGCATGAAGTACTTGGTCCAAGGCCAGGCCAGCAACGAAGTGTTCGTTGAGTACCCCGGTCAGGGTGAAGAACAGCAGCAATGCCAAGGTGTCGGCGGCAAACGAGCGCCATCGATGGCGGTGAGAAAACATCACTTACCTCCGTGCATTTCCGGTGCGCGGCGCGCCGGAAGGGTCAGTGAGGTTTGACCCGAGCGCCGGGTGCGGGTGCACACTGATTGCACCCGAGCAGGTGACGCCCGCGTTCGCAGGCGCCTCCCTCTTCCAAGGCCCGACTCAAACGGCCTTTTCAGCATTAAAGCCATCGAAGTTATCGAACACGCCCATAAAGCCTGGAACGGTCGCCTCACGTGCCCAATCACGCTGCAGCTCGCAGTACATCTGCACGCGACTTATGAGCTTGACGCCCGCCTGCTCCATACGGCGCAGGGCCGCTTCGTGGGCGGCCAACGAGGTGCCGCCTACCGCATCCACCGGAACATACACCTCGAAGCCTTCCGCAATGGCGTCCAGTGCCGGGAAGGTCAGACAGGCTTCGGTCCAGAGCGCCGTCATGATCAGCTTGCGACGACCCAGGGCTTTCACCGCCTGCTTGAATTCGGTGTCTTCCCAGCTATTGATGGAGGTGCGGTCGTAGGTGGGGAGGTGGCCGAGTACCGCCTGCAGTTGCTCGATAGGTGGCTTGTTGCGACCGGTGCCAACGTTGACGGTGGAATGGATGATAGGCAGGTTGTAGTTAAGCGCTGCCTTGGCAACGCTGGTGATATTGAACACCAGCTCGTCACGGGGCATCGAGCGGATCGAAGACACCTGGATGGGTTGGTAGTCGATGATGATCAACGCGCAGTTATCGGGTGTGAGCAGTGCGTCGGTGTGGGGGTTGCGGATAGTTTCACTGGCCATTGCTGGATCCTTTTAGGCGGTGATGCACACATGTGCTTCGGCTGGATATCGCAGGTACTCAGGCCAAGGTCGCCAATCAGCCGCACGGCTGTAGGGCGAGGCGTCAGCGGCGCCATTGCCTGAGCAACGGCATCTTGCTGTTCCTGGTTGTGCACCGGTAGTAGCATTGCGCGGCTAGCTGTGTCGCAAAAAGAGGAACGCCTAAGTGGATATGGAAGAACTGCAGACGTTTGTCGAAGTGGCTGATGCCGGCGGTATTTCACCTGCTGCGCTCAGGCTCGGGGTGGCCAAGTCGATCGTCAGCCGCCGCCTGGCGCGACTGGAAGCCGAGCTTGGCGTACAGCTGCTAGCGCGTTCCACACGTGGCGCAGCGCTAACAGAAGCCGGCGCTACGTTTCGCGACTCTGCTGCCCGGGTGTGTGCCGAAATGGAAATGGCGCGTGAAGCGATTCTGCCCGCCGGCGCCCTGCGGGGCCGCTTGCGCGTGGCCGTGCCGCTTTCGTTTGGCCCGACGCACTTCGCGCCGGTGCTGGCGGAAATGGCGCGGCGTCACCCGCAGTTGCAAATCCAGACCTGTTACAGCGATCGCTTCGTTGATCTCATCGCCGAGGGTTACGACTGCGGCATTCGCGTGGGCTACCTTCCCGACTCCAACCTGATCGGCAAGCGCATTGGCCCAATCGAAGTCTCGCTGGTAGCAAGCCCCGCCTACATCGCGGCCAATGGCTCGCCGCAGCGGCCGGAGGAACTTGTTGCTCACCAAGCGGTAATGCAGAGCACCGAAACGTGGCAATTCCTCGACGGCGCAAAGGTTGTTTCGGTGCGGCCACACGGGCGCTTCAAGGCCGACAACGGCGTTGCACTGGTGGCCGCCGCAGTAGCCGGACTGGGCGTCGCGTACCTGCCCGATTGCCTGACGTATGACAGCATCGCCTCCGGGGCGTTGGTGCGGATCATGACCGCCTGCCCACCGCCTCCGGCCGGGGCGTATCTGGTGCGCCCACCGGGACAGCACCCGGCGCAGAAGATCCGCGTGCTCAGCGAACTGCTGATTCAGTACTTCGGCAAATCCCCGCATTTTGCCGGGCTGCAGCCAGCGCAGCCCGCCGAGGCATAGCACATATGAGCTATGGAGCCGCGCCCTCACCGCCGCTAAGGTGCGCACCGAGGCAGGCCGCAATGGCCATGCACCATCAGGGAGTTTCACCATGGCGCTTACACGGATGTTTTCCAGCAGCTTGCTTCTCGCCTTCGTAGCCACCCAGGCGACAGCGGCCGAGATCGATGAGATTTTCCGCACGCAGGATACCAACGGTGATAACGCCCTGTCGGTCGAAGAGGCCCGCGCGGCTGCGCCCGCGGACTTTCGCGCCATCGACCGGGGCGCCAAGGGATATATTTCGGCAGACGACATCGCCGCGTGGACAGTCTCTGAAAGCAAGTCGGATATGGCGTGGCCCGCCCAGGCGTTGGCGGCCATTTCAAAAAGCACGCTTGAGATGTGGGATGGCAATCACGACGGCAAGGTAACCGAGCAGGAGTACACCGAGGCTGCCGTTGCCCTGATGCTGCTGGCGGACACCGACGGTGATCGCCGGGTAAGCCGTGAAGAGTTGCAGCGCTTTCGAGGCGAACCGGTCAAGCCCTGAAACTCGCGATGTCAGCCTTGTTTTTCCGACGCAGGTTCGGCGCCAGAGGCCTGTTTGTGCCCCGGTAGCAGGACCAATTTGTTCAGATCATCGACCTGCAAATTGATGCTCTTGCCACTGGGAGAAAGGGCCAGCTCGCCCAGTGCGAAGACGCGAAAATAGTCCACATCTTCCCCGCGCAGCAGCCCGTCAAGGTAGCCGCGAAAGCGGTACTCGCCCATCTGTTCTTTGGACACGTAGAGAAAGACCGGCTTGCCATCGAGGCGGTCATAGAATTTGAGTTTGAAACCAGCGCCGTAGCGGTCGACCAGCATTGCCCCGCCGTGGATGACCCGGTTCAAAGGCCTCAGCTTCGCGTAAGCGACATTCTTGAAGTACCAGGACAGGGGCATCTCCCCCTCGCCCGCCACCCGCAACTTCAGGGCTTTAAATTCGTCCTCCGACAGTTCCTTGCGCGCCTGCCGGTAGTATTCGACCAGACGTTCGAGGCTGCGGGAGCTGTGGTTGCGCCCTGGTTTTGCACCCCGGCCCGCACGTTCAACCGCCGGGTTTGCACCCGCTGCTACGCTGCCCTCGCTACCTCCACTGGCCGGTTCTACGTCGGGGGCAAACACATCGACGTAGTCATGCAGCTTGCGCTTGGCCCGGCGCACGAACGCATCGGTGGCTGACTCCCCAGGCAGCTTGCCATCGACCTCGTCGGCGTCCTCATCGAGCATCCACTCACAGTCGGGGGCGTGCGCGTACTTTTCGTTCTGACGAAAGTGCGCGGCGCGGTAAGTGTCGTTCGGCTGTTTGTCGTAATTGACCGCGGTGATCTTGGCGTTTACCGCCAGCTCACGACACGCTGGGGTGGCGCACAGGAACTCGAAGCGCGTGCGCGGCTCTTCGAGCGAGAAGAACTCGCGCCGCGCGTCCGTAATGGAAAGTTCTTTGTTCAATTGCACGCAGTAAGCGTGTGTTATGCGCGTTTTAGTCGGCATGCAAAGTATCTCTGCTACAAACCAGACGTCACATCAGACGCCTTGCGGCGACCGCCCGCCGCGCGCTTGCCTCAGGAGATCTGCTCAACATCCAGCAGCGCCCATACCACCAGGCCTTTGCGCTTGATCTCTTTCTCGGCCTCGAGCTTGGCGATGTCGATGCTGATGGAGCGGGACTTGTGCTCGAACTTGAAAGTAGGGCCGCCGTCCGCTCTGCGCACGCTGTAGGTAATCAGGGTGTGGGGAAACACCCGCTTCTCTTTTCTTATTTCTTCCTTGACTGCTTTATCGTCGGGCTCCAATCCAAGTGCTCGACGCATTTCAATTTCAGTCAACTGCATGTGTAGCAATACTCCGGGGGTTCAAAGCCAGTGTTAGCGTTGCTGCATGGTCTCAGTACCAGCGCAAGAGAGAAAGAGCAGAGTTGCAGTTTAGCGGCCCTAAATGTGCACTTTTTGGCCAAACGAAAACGTTTGTAGCCAGCCGCTGCTGCCACACGTGAAGCTTACCCACCTTACATATAAAAAATCATATACCGGCATACAAAACCATATATTTTTCCCAATGTTTCTCCTCTCTTATCCTTCGTCACCGCAGCGCCAGCCGCCGCGTGTGTTGTCGGTGCGTCTGAAACAGCGGCGCCATCCTAAAAATAATGTGTCTGCCGACCCAAGGAAAAACCATGGCCTCCATTTTCGCGAGCTTTCATTCCACTAGATGCGCCCACGCGCTGGCTGGAGGTGGGCAATGACGCTCCCTGTGCATAACGCCGACGAACAATTGCTGCAGCGCCAGGGTTACGACCAGCAACTGCATCGCGGCCTGTCCCTGTGGTCCTCGTTTTCGGTAGGCTTTGCCACGGTCTCCCCTGTCGTGGGCATCTATTCGGTGATGTCGCTGGGCGCCATGAGCGTGGGGCCATCGTGGGTGTGGATTGTGCCGTTGTGCCTGGCCCTGCAATTGCTGGTGGCCCTGGTGTATGCGGAGTTGTCATCCAACTACCCGCTGGCCGGCGGGTGCTACCAGTGGGTTAAGCGGTTGGCCGGCGAGCGCTGGGCTTGGTTTACCGGGTTTATGTACCTGGCTTCGGCCCTGGCCTCGCTGACAACCGTGGCCTATCTGGGGGGGTTCTGGCTGTGGCTGTTCTTTACCGGCCAACCGCCGTCAGCCAATGCCCAGGTGGTCAGCGGTGCCGCGCTGTTGCTGCTGGGGCTTGGGGTTAACCTGTTCGGCATCAACCCGCTCAAATATTTCGTGAACGCCGGCATCGTCGCCGAGGCCATCGCCTCCATCGGCATTGGCGTGTTGTTGCTGGTGTTCTTCCGTAATCACGATTTCTCGCTGGTGTTCGAAGGGCTAAGCGCCACTGCCACCACCGACAGCTCCTACCTGAGCGGGTTTCTGACGGCCATGGCCGTTGGCGGCTGGGCGTTTCTGGGCTTTGATGCGTGCTCGCAGGTATCGGAAGAAACCGCCGATGCCCGCACTTCCACACCTCGGGCCATTCTGCGTTCGATGATTCTGGTGGGCCTGACGGTGATGCTCACCGCCTTCGCCGTCACCCTGTCTTATACCGACACGGCAGCCATGGTCTCAGGCCAAGTGATCGACCCAGTAACCCCGGCGGTGGTCGATGCATTCGGCGCCTGGGCAGAACGGCCATTCGTGGGCGTGGTGCTGGTGGCTTTTATCGCCTGCGTGGTGTCGGTGCAAACCTATATCGGCCGCGCGGTGTTCGGCATGGCACGCGATTCCATCCTGCCGGCCTCGGGCCTGCTGCGCCGGGTCGACAAACGCAAGGTACCGTTTGCCGCCATGGTGGTCAGCACCTTGCTGGCCAGCCTGGGACTGGCGCTGGGCCTGAATGCCACGGCGGTGGGCACGCTGATCGCCTTCGGCAGCGGCGGCTTTTTCTTCGTGTTTCTGATCGTGGTCACCTGCGCCCTGCTCGCGCGCCTTACCGGCAAGTGGAAACCCGAAGTCGGCGCCTTCACCCTTGGGCGCTGGGGCGTGCCGGTCAACCTGGCGGCGTTTGTCTGGCTGCTGTTTGAAAGCATCAACGTCGCCTGGCCACGGGTGTCGCTGGCGCCACCGGATGCCCCGTGGTTTCAGGTATGGGCGGTGATTCTGGTGTTTTCGGCGCTCGCCGTGCTGGGCCTTGTTTATATGGTTTGGGCCAAGCCCTATAACCGCGCGTTCAAGTAACCCCGCCTACCTCCCTCTTTTTTCTTGCCGCGCCAGGTGCCGCACCTGGCGCCTGGAGCCTTGTCATGTCTGCGATTCACTACTGGAACTACCCCACCGAGATTTTCTGCGGCCCCGGCGCGCTGAATACCCTGGCCGAGCGCTGCGCCTTGCTGGGCATGCGCCGCCCGCTGATCGTCACCGACCCCGGCATGTTGGCCCTCGCGCCTTTGGCCCTGCTAAAAGCGCATCTCACTGCGGCGCAGGTAGAGTTTGGCGTCTTTAGCGACATCGCCAGCAACCCGAGCCTCAACGATGTAGCCAAAGGCGTGGCGGCATTCAAGGCGGGCCAGCACGATGCCCTTATCGCCCTGGGCGGCGGCAGTGCCATGGATGCGGCCAAGGGCATTAGCCTGGCCAGTGTCGATGTCGACGGTTTGCAGCGTTTCGAGTGGTCGCAGATTCTTCAGCACTACCCGACGTTGCAAGCCTTCGAAACGCTGCAACTGCCGCGCCTGATCGCCTTACCAACCACCGCAGGCACCGGCTCGGAGCTGGGCCGCGAAGCGGTGTTGACCGACACCGAGCAGCAAATCAAGCGCGTGGTAAGCCACCCCGAGCTGCTGCCCAGCGCGGTGATTCTCGACCCGGTGCTCACCCGCGACCTGCCGCCTACCCTTACCGCCGCCACCGGCATGGACGCCCTCACCCACCATATCGAAGCGTTCTGCTCGCCGCTGTACCACCCGATGTCGGCCGGCGTGGCGGTAGAAGGGGTGCGCCTGATTCAGCAGCACCTGCTGGCCGCCTACACCGAAGGCCATAACCTGGTGGCCCGCGAAGGCATGCTGGTGGCCTCGGCTATGGCGGCAGTGGCGTTCCAGAAAGGCCTGGGCGGCGTACACGCCCTCGCCCACCCGCTGGGCGCGCGCTATCACAAACACCACGGGCTGCTGAACGCCATTCTGTTGCCCTATGTGCTGGTCGCCAATCGTTCCACCATCAGCAGCGATATCGCCCGCCTGGCCCGCTACCTGGAGCTGCCGAAGGCCGACTTCGACGGTTTCCTGGCCTGGGTGCTGGGGCTTCGCCAACAGGTCGGCATTCCCCACTCGCTGGCGGAGATTGGCCTTTCCGATGAACACGCCGAGTGGGTAGGCGAACAGGCGCTGGCCGATATTTCGTCGTCCGACACCAACGCCCGCCCGCTGACCGCCACCGAGTACAGCCAGATTTTCCGCAACGCCGTACGCGGCGACCTGCCAGGAGCGCACGCATGAGCCTGGCCCACTACATCAACGGTGCCTGGGAGACCGGCAGCGGTGCCAACGTCATCACTGTGTTCGACCCATCGCTCGGTCAGCCTATTGCCCAGTTCACCAGTGCCAGCAGCCCGCAGGTGGACGCGGCCATCGCCGCTGCCCGCCAGGCGTTACCGGCCTGGCGCAGTACCACGCCGCAACAGCGAGCGGCGGTGTTGCGTCAGTTCGCCGAGCAGTTGCAACAGCGCCGCGAAAGCCTGATCGAGTTGCAAATGCAGAACAACGGCAAGCCCCGTCAAGAGGCTGCTGTCGATATCGAGGACGCCATCGGCACCTTCCGCTACTACGCGCAACTGGTGGAAGACCAGGCGCCCCAGCAAGACCGTGAAGTGACCCTGGCCGCCCCCGATTACCACTCGCGCACCCGCTTTGAAGCAGTGGGTGTGGTCGGCCTGATCGTGCCGTGGAATTTCCCGCTGGTGACCAGCGCCTGGAAGCTCGCCCCGGCTCTGGCCGCCGGTTGCACCGTGGTACTCAAACCTTCGGAAATCACTCCAATGATCGAGCAAACCTACGGCCAGATTGCCGATGCCATCGGCTTGCCGGCCGGGGTGTTGAATATCGTCATCGGCAAAGCCGACACCGGCGCTGCACTGAGCAATCACCCGGGCCTGGACAAGCTGTCGTTCACCGGCAGCAACGCCGTGGGTAGCCAGGTGATGCGCAGCGCCGCCGCGCATTGCCGGCCGGTGACGCTGGAGCTGGGCGGCAAGTCCGCCATTGTGGTGTTCGAAGACAGCGACCTGGTCCAGGCCACCGACTGGATCATCGCCGGCATCTGCTGGAACGCCGGGCAGATGTGCTCCGCCACCTCGCGCCTGCTGGTTCACGCGAGCATTGCCGACGCCCTGACAACGCGCCTGGTCGCCGCCCTGGAAAAACTGCGCGTGGGCAACCCCTTTGCCGGTGAAGTGGATATGGGTCCGCTGACCACGGCGGCCCAGCGCGCCAAAGTGCTGGAGTATTTCGCCATCGCCGAAAGCGAAGGCTTGCAGTGCCAGGCCGGCGGCCACACCCTGCAGGAAGACGGCTGGTTTGTGGCGCCCACCCTGTACACCGACGTGCCGGCCACCAGCCGGTTATGGACCGAGGAAATCTTCGGCCCGGTGCTGTGCAGCCAGCGCTTCAGCAGCGAAGAACAGGCCATTGCATTGGCCAACGACAGCCGCTTTGGCCTGGTGGCCACGGTGATCAGCCAGGACCTGGACCGCGCCGAACGCGTGGCCAATGCCCTGGAGGTGGGCCACGTGTGGATCAACTCGGTACAAGCGGTGTTTGTCGAAACATCCTGGGGCGGCACCAAGGGCAGCGGCATTGGCCGTGAGTTGGGGCCATGGGCACTGGCGGCCTATCAGTCGATCAAGCACGTCACCCGCCCGCGTGTTTAAGCGGCGTGTTCGGCAATCAGGTCAGCGATAAAGGCGCGCACCGCCTCACTTTGCGGGTGGCCCAGATGGGTGATCAGGCTGTGCTGCACGTCGTAGCGCAGGGTGCTCGGGTGCAAGGCGCGCATCTTACCGCTGGCTACCCACGGGCTGGCGTAGTGGGCGGGTAAATAGCCCAGGTGCGTGCCCGCCAGAATGGCATGCACCACCGCCTCCATATGGTAAGCGGTCGCCGAGGCGTGGCTCGGCGTTACCGGCAGCACCTGGTCGGTGGGCAGAAAGCCGTGCTTGATCCAGTCGCTGGCCTCCAGCTGTTCGATGCTCGGCGTGTCGCTGGCGAACAGCGGATGGCGGGCCCCGCAAAACACGCCGATTTCTTCAACGTATAGCGGCTGGTAGGCCAGGGTCGGCAACGGTCGGCTGAAGAAGGAAATGGCCATATCCAGTTGCCCATCGATTACCGCCAGCTCCAGCTCGGTGGGCGAGTTAACGAAGATATGCAGGTGCACGTCCTGCTCGCGCTGATAAAACCGCGCAATGGCCGCATCGATTCGCGCCGCCGGCAAGGTGGTGACGTTATCCGCCAGGCCCAGATACAGGTCGCCCACCAGGCGCCCGGTTAGGTCTTGCGCTTCATCGCGAAAGGCATCCACCGCACCAAACAACGACGCTGAGGCAGCGAGAATGCGCTGGCCTTTTTCGGTCAAGCGAAAGCCGCCTTTACCGCGCTCGCACAGGCGATAGCCCAAACGTTTTTCCAGCCCGGAAATATGCGTACTGATATTGGACTGGCTCATATTCAATTCGGCCTGCGCCGCGGTGAACCCGCCGCACTTCGCCACCGTCGCGAAAATGCGCAACAATCGCAGGTCCAGGTCCGTCACATTTCTAAGCACAGGCACTTCTCGCAAGCGGGCAAAAAACAGTGCCACGCAGGGTATCAGCGGGCCGGCCTTCGGCAAACACGTTCAATTGCACATGTCGCCATGTCCATTACCGATAACCTTCTTGCCTTCACCTTTGCCGCCACGTTGCTGACGCTTACGCCGGGCCTCGACACCGCGTTGGTGCTGCGCACCGCCACTGTGGAGGGCAAACGCCAGGCCGTGCACGCCACGTTGGGTATCAATGCCGGCTGCCTGCTGTGGGGCGCGGCGGTGGCGTTCGGCCTGGGTGCGTTGATTGCCATGTCGGAGCTGGCGTTCAACCTGCTCAAATACTGCGGCGCGGCCTATCTGGCTTGGCTGGGGCTAAATATGCTGCTGCGCCCACGGCGTTCGTTGGCGCCGGTTGAGGCCCAGGCCACGCCGAGCTCGAACTGGTTTCTGAAAGGCATGCTCGGCAATGTACTCAACCCGAAAGTGGGGGTGTTCTACGTGTCGTTTCTGCCGCAATTCATCCCCCAGGGCCACTCACCAATTGCCTGGACGTTTGGCCTGGTAAGCATTCATGTGGCCATCAGTCTGCTCTGGGCGCTGGCGCTGATTGCCGCCACCCGGCCACTGGCTGGCGTACTACGGCGCAAGCGGGTGATCACCTGGATGGATCGCACCACGGGCCTGGTTTTTGTACTATTCGCCGCCCGGCTGGCGTTCAGTAGACGTTGAGCTTCACACGGCCCTTTTTACCGAGCACACCGCCATGAACCGTCGCAAGAAAATCAATCAGCTGCTCAAGGCCCACGCCAAAAAGGCCAGCGCCAAACTGGCGCCCAAGAGCAAGCCCAAGTACATCTGCAAGGCTGATCGCCTGAAGCTGGAACAGGAGGCTGCGCAAGCCGCCGCTAGTTCGGGGGCTGATTCCACAGCAGCCCCTCACCTCGCTAACGAGCCTTAACGCTCATCCTGAACGTGTAACACCACCTTGCCGTGCACATGCCCATTGGCCAGGTAATCCAGCGCTTGCGCGGCCTCGGGCAACTCGAACACCTTGGCAATCACCAGTGAAACCTCATCCGTTTCCACCAACCCGGCAATCTGCGTGAGCTCCAAGCCATTGGGGTCGGCCAAGAAAAATGTGCCGGTTTTGCCGACAGCATCAGGGTGATGGGCATCGGGCATCTCCAGGGTCGACACCAGCCTGCCGCCTTCACCCAATACCTGCCACGAGCGCGCCTGGGTTTCACCGCCAATCAGGTCGATGACCAGATCGAAGTCCTTGCAGATGTCCTCGAACCGTTCCTTCTTGTAATCGATGGCGCGGTCCACCCCCAATGACTTGAGAAAGGTCAGGCTGTCGGTAGAGGCCGTCGCGTACACCTGGGCGCCTTTGACCTTGGCAAACTGCACCGCCAGGTGCCCCACCCCGCCTGTGCCGCCATGAATCAATACCTTCTGCCCTGCTTCCAGGCTGCCGTGGGTAACCAGCGCCTGCCAGGCCGTATGCCCGGCCAATGGCAAGCCGGCGGCCTTCTCGAAGCTCAGGGACGGTGGAATCTTCGCCAGATTGTTCGCCGCTACCCGCGCAAATTCAGCAAAGCCGCCATCGGCGCCAATCATGCCAAACACCCGGTCGCCTACCTTGAGAGCGCTGACACCGCTGCCAACCTGCTCGACCACACCGGTTACCTCGCGGCCCAGCGTCAGCGGCAAATTCTTCTCGGTGATGTCCGGAAACTCGCCTTCGCGAATCTTGAAATCCACCGGGTTAGTGCCTGCCACCATCACCCGCACCAGCACCTCGCCGGCCTGGGCTTGGGGCACATCCACCTCGGCTACCGACATCACGTCCGAGTTACCGAAGCGAGCAATTCGTATGGCTATCATAGGGCTCATCCTGTTGGTCGAGAGATGAGGTGTAGAAAGGATATGGGTGTGCAAGGTTTAGAGAATTTATTGAGGGCGGCGACGGGTGGTGAAGCAGCGCTTGTTGTCAGCACGTTTTAGACGGCTGAAGCAGGGAAACGCCTTTATGGCTTGGCTGAAAAGGCAAGGCGAACAATTGGACGTGGGCGATAGCGTCTAGTGTGAAGGTGAGTAGGATGGGGCAACGTTGGCGCGAAGTTAGTTCTGCGGGAAATAAAAAACATGAGAAACGAAGCTCTACATGGACGTGACAGAGGAATTGGCGGCAACCATACTGGCGGTCGTCAACCACCGGAAGGCAGTCGATTGGAAAAGCGAGTGGACAAACTTGAAGAGAAACTCAACGCAGTCTCTCTGGACCTTCAGGTAAGCCTGGGGCGTATCGAAGTGCGGCTTGATCAGACCGTCAGCAAGGCTGACTTGCATGAAATGGGTTCCTACCTGCACAAAGCGCTTAACGAGCAGACCTGGAAGTTCATTGCCGTCGCCACCAGCATGTCGGCGCTATTCGCCACGATCGCCTTCGGCCTCGCTCGCGCAGTGCAGTAACCGCTTCAAATCGACATCGTCGCTTCAACAAGTCGTCCCAATTCCTCTTCGGCTTACCCGACCTGCGTCCATTCGCTAAGGGTTATTAATGCTGGATCCTGTTCTTACGCTGCTGCCCTTCTCTGCCGTGGATTGGCTGGTAATCGTGCTCGGCATCACGGCCGCCTATGTGGTGTTTGGCATTGCTGGTTTTGGCACGGCATTGGTGGCCGGGCCGGTGCTGATTCACTTTATGCCGCTGTCGCGGATCATCCCCTTGCTGGTACTGCTCGACTTTGTCGCCGCCTTCGGCAATTGGCTGCCGGCGCGCAAGGCGGTGGCACGGGATGAGCTGCTCAGGTTGCTGCCCTTTATGGCGGTGGGGTGCACCTTGGGCGTGGTGTTTTTGCTGCAGCTCAAAGCCGATGTATTGCTGTTGCTGATGGGCCTGTTTGTAAGCGGTTATGCAGCTTACAGCTTGGCGGTAAAAACACGCCCTACCCAGCTGAACGCCTGGTGGGCGCTGCCGGCGGGCACGGTGGGTGGTCTATTTGGCGCACTGTTTGGCAGCGGCGGTTTCCTGTATGCGCTGTATTTGAATGCGCGCCTCAGCGCCACCGAGCAGGCACGTGCTACCCAGAGCGCACTGATCAGTTGCAGCACGGTAGTTAGGCTGGGGCTGTTTTTACTAGCCGGGGTGTATGCCGACACGGCGCTGTTGCTGCTGGCCGCGTGTCTGCTGCCGGTGATGTTCGCCGGGTTATGGGCCGGGCGGCAGCTCACGCGGCGGTTGTCGCGCGAGGCCTTTATCCGGTTGGTGACCTGGCTGGTGCTGGCCAGTGGCGTGGCCTTGATTGGGCGGTATTTCAGTCTGTAAGGGCACGGCCGCCTTGGTAGTGGCATTGGTGTTCTTGAGTACGGCGAACTGAGCCATCAGAAGCTCCGTAGCTCGTCGCCGAACACCCCATGGGCGTCCACGTCGCTTTTCTCACCCCCCCAACGTTTAACGATCGCCAATCCCCTCAATAATTTGCGGCCACAATGCCCGCGGCAAGTCATGGGCCATGCCTTTGACCAACTGCAACCTGGCCCCGGCAATCGCCTTTGCAATCGCCTTGCCGCCTGCAGGGCGTACCAGCTTGTCGGCCAGCCCGTGAATCACCACGGTAGGGGCCTGGATGCGCTGGCTGTAGCGGCGCAAGTCGCCGGTAGCGAGGATGGCGGCGAATTGCCGGGCGGTAGCTTTGAAGTCGGCGCCACGGGCGATTTGCAGGCGAATCAGGGCGTCCAGTTCCGCCTCGGGCATCGGGTGGGCGGCGCTGCCGATGGCCAGGAACAGCGCTTTCTGCCGCTTTACGATCTCATCAGCCGGGGCGCCTTTTCTCGGCGGCGAAATCAGCTTGCGAAACACACCAAACGCTGGCGGCGGCAGCAGTGGTTGATTGGTAGACGAGAACAGAATAGTCAGCGCTCGCACCCGCTCGGGGTAAGTGGCGGCAAATACCTGGGTAATCATGCCCCCCATGGAAGCACCGACCACATGGGCAGAGGCGATCTCGAGGTGGTCCATCAGTTGCGCCACGTCATCGGCCATGTTCTCCAATGTATACGGCGCAGGCGAGCGCAGCCCGAGTTGGGCGCGGGCCAAAAGCTTCCACATGGGCGTATTGAAGGGTTTGTTGATGCGGCCCGACATACCGGCGTCGCGGTTATCGAAGCGAATCACGCGAAAACCGCGCCCCACCAGGCTTGCGCAGAAGTCGTCGGGCCACAGCACCATCTGCGCCCCCAGCCCCATGATCAACAGCAGCGGCGGCGCGCTGATATCGCCCCAATCCTCATAAACCAGATCGACTTCTTTGCAGCGGGCGGTACCTGTGCGCATGGGGTTTCCTGATGGCTGAAACGTTAACTATCCACGCCCTTGAACGTTGGGCAATGCGCCCGACTTTACACGCTTGCATCGGCGAACGATGCCCAGCGATTTAGCCGGGTGTAAGGCTCAATCACGGCGCGACTGAAGCCACTTCTGTATAGATTCGCATGGTTGCCTAGTAGCGATTTCAGCCGTCAGGTATCTGATTTTCAGCCCAGGGCTTCATCCGCCATTTCATCAATGGCACCATTGGCCCCCTTTGCGCGCCGCCGGGCGCCATTTCTTATTCGGAGAACTGTTGTCATGGGCGCGCCGCACACCGCTACCGTTGTTCCACCTGGCTTTGCCCTGCAGGGCAAGGTGGCGCCGCCGGGCTCCAAGTCCATCACCAACCGCGCGCTGCTGCTGGCCGCGCTGGCCAACGGCACCAGCCGCTTGACCGGTGCCCTGAAAAGCGATGACACCCGCCATATGTCCAACGCACTGCGGCAAATGGGCGTGACCGTGGACGAACCGGATGACACCACCTTCGTGGTCACCAGCGGCGGTTACCTGCAAGCGCCTGAGGGGCCGCTGTTTCTGGGCAATGCAGGCACTGCCATGCGGTTTCTCACTGCCGCCGTGGCCACCGTGAACGGCGACGTCACACTCGACGGCGACGCCTATATGCAAAAACGCCCCATCGGCCCGCTGCTGGATGCCCTGCGCGCCGGCGGCATTGAAGTCTCCAGCGCCACCGGTTGCCCGCCGGTGGTGGTAAAGGGCAACGGTAGCCTTACGGCAAAAACGTTTGAAATTGACGGTGGGCTGTCCAGCCAATACGTGTCTGCCCTGTTGATGCTGGCCGCCTGCGGCACTGCCGCCATCGACGTGAAACTGACCGGCAAAGACATCGGCGCACGCGGCTACGTCGACCTGACCCTGGCTTGCATGCAAGCCTTCGGCGCCAGCGTAGAGGTAGTCGACGACGTCACCTGGCGCATCGCCGCCACTGGCTATCACGCCTGCGACTACGTAATTGAACCGGACGCCTCGGCTGCCACCTATCTGTGGGCCGCCCAGGCGCTGACCGGCGGCGCGATCGACCTTGGCGTGCCAGACGACTGCTTCACCCAGCCAGACGCCAGCGCCCAGCGCGTTATCGCCGCCTACCCTGCCATGCCGGCGGTCATCAACGGCTCGCAAATGCAAGACGCGGTGCCAACCCTCGCCGTGCTGGCAGCCTTCAACAACACGCCCGTACGTTTCACCGAGTTGGCCAACCTGCGGGTAAAGGAATGCGACCGCGTACAGGCGCTGCACGACGGCCTCAACGCCATTCGGCCCGGCTTGGCGACGGTAGAAGGTGACGACCTGCTGGTGGCGGCAGACCCTGCATTGGCAGGCTCGCACTGCGACGCACTGATAGACACCCATAGCGACCATCGCATGGCCATGTGCTTCGCCCTGGCTGGGCTCAAGGTCAGTGGCATTCGGCTGCTGGACCCGGAATGCGTGGGCAAGACCTACCCAGGTTACTGGGATGCGCTGCGCTCGTTGGGCGTAACGGTGAACATGGCCGAACGTTCAGCCTGAGCCTTGGTAGAGGCAGTGAGAAGCCACGCGATAGACACAGGCTTTGATCGCGTTCTCTTCGACGCCGCCCCCCAGAACGCACGAGCCGCAAAAGCGCCTTAACATTGAACGATGCTATTCGTGTCGTGGAATTCGGCGCCAGAACGTAACAGGTGCTCGATGACCGCATTTCTGAGACGCTGAAATTGGACCATGCTGAGCAAGAGGGAGATGCCTCTCTCGCTACGTTCATTTTGAGCCAGGATGCAAAGAAGACATCTGTGGCTGTTGTCAGGAGATCGGTTTGCCTAGTGTTCCGGTAAATACAGACAGCGACGAGCGCTTGTCCCATATGCTCAATGCCAGTGAGCGACTGGTCATGGCAGGGTCGGTGGACGAGGTCGTTGCAGTGCTGCGCGACACCGCGCGTGCCACGGTCGGCGCGCAGGGCATTGCAGTCGTCATTGCAAATGGCGAGTACTGTTCGTATGTAGCGGAAGATGCTGTCTCTGCCCTCTGGCAAGGCCAGAGCTTTCCCGCCGACCACTGCATTTCCGGATGGGTCATGAGTCACGGTGAGACGGTCGCCATCGCTGATGTCCGGCTGGATCCGCGCATTCCTCAGAAGGCCTACGCGCCTACGTTCGTCCGCAGCCTGGTGATGGTGCCCATTGGTAAACCTGTGCCGGTCGCGGCGCTCGGCGCTTATTGGTCCGAGGTGCGCGACCACGCCCCCGATACGATCAAACGCCTGGAAAGCCTGGCGCGTCTGGCGACCATTGCCATTGAGAATGCGCGCCTTACCCAGGCCCGTAATCGCGCGGCAGCACTGAGTGCTGCACAGAACCGCATTCTGGAACTGGCCGTCGAGGAAACGCCCCTCCACGTCGCGTTGGAGGCGATTGTCCGTGAGGTGGACGCGCTTTCCACCTCGCGTTTGCTGGGCAGCATCTTGCTGCTGGACGAGGACAACCGGCTGCGGCAGTGCGCAGGGCCGGGCCTGCCGAGTGGGTTTACACAGGCCCTGGAAGGCATCGCCTTCAGCCTGCGCACAGACGCCGAGCTTGAGGCGGCGTCAGACATTGCGAATAACCCGGGCTGGGCCGAGTTCAGCGCCAAGGCCGCAAGCCACGGCCTGCACGTCTGCTGGTGCACGACTATCCGTTCGGCACAGGGCGCCGTGCTTGGTATGTTTGTTCTGTATCACCAGGAGCCGCGCACGCCGCTGTCGGCAGACCTCGAAATCGTTGACTTCGTGGTCCGGACCATCGGCCTTCTCGTGCACCGCTCGCAAGCGCAGGCCGCGATCCGTGTCAGCGAGGCACGCTACCGCCAGATCGTCGAGGGCGCCGAGGACTTCGCGATTATCACCTTTGACGCACAGGGCTTGGTCACCAGTTGGAACGCCGGCGCCCAGCGCATCGTTGGCTACCGTGCCGAGGACGTCATGGGCCGCGAAGGCGACCTGTTTTACACAGCCGCGGATCGGGCCGAACGAGTATTTTACGGCGAGCTGGAACACGCCAGGGATCAAGGGCGGGCCGTCAACGAGCGCTGGCATGTACGCAACAACGGTACGCGCTTCTGGGGTTCGGGATTGATGATGCCGCTGGCCATGGACCATGGCGGCTTCGTGAAATTTTTCCGCGACCGTACGGCCGAACACGAGGCCGAAGCGGCGCTGCAAGAGAGCGCGGCACGGCTGCGTTTTTTTGATGAACTCGACAGCCAGCTTTTTAATATCCACAGTGCCGAAGACGCCATGCTCGCTGCCACCGGGTTACTGGGACGCAGGCTCAAGGTGTCGCGCTGCGCCTATGCGGATGTCGATATCGATCACGACCGCTTCTGGATTCGCAGTGACTACACGGCACCCGGCATCCCGAGTTCGGTCGGCGCCTACAGTCTTGATCTCTTCGGCCCAAGGGCTGCGGCGGACATGCGTAGCGGCAGAACGTTAGTCGTGCGCGACGTTATCGCAGAGCTTGTTGACGGTGAGGGGCGCGAGACGTTTCGCACCATCGGCATCGACGCAATAATTTGCTGCCCATTAGTAAAGGATGGCCGGCTGACGGCGATGATGGCGGTTCACCACAATCGCCCTCGAGACTGGTCGAACGCTGAGATTTCCCTGGTCAAGGAAGTGGTGGAGCGCTGCTGGGCGCATGTCGAACGGGTCGGCGCCGAGATGCGCCTGCGCGAAAGCGAAGAGCGTTTGCGTATTGCCGTCGATCACGCCGAGGTTGGCTTCTGGGACGTGGACAATGTGCAGAACACCCTGATCTGGCCGCCTCGGACCAAGGCGTTGTTCGGCATCTCGGCACATGTGCCCGTCACAATGACCGACTTCTACGATGGCCTGCACCCCGAAGATCGGGAGGCGACAGCCGAGGCCTTCGCCGCGGCCAGCGACCCCGAACGCCGCGCACTGTACGACGTCGACTATCGCACCATCGGCAAGGAAGATGGGGTGATTCGCTGGGTGGCGGCAAAGGGCCGGGGCGTGTTCGATGCAGCAGGCCGCTGCCTGCGTGTGACTGGCACGGCGGTGGATATCAGCGCTCGCAAGGCCGCCGAGGAAGAGCTGCGCGAGCTCAACGCCAATCTCGAAGGCCGGGTAGCCAAGGCCATCGCCGAACGGGAAGAAGTGCAGGCGGCGCTGCGTCAGAGTCAGAAAATGGAGGCCATGGGCCAGCTTACCGGTGGCGTGGCCCACGACTTCAACAACCTGCTCACCCCCATCGTCGGCACGCTCGACATGCTCCAACGACGGGGCGTAGGTGGCGAGCGGGAACAACGGCTGATCTCCGGCGCCATGCAATCGGCCGATCGTGCCAAGACCCTGGTGCAGCGCTTACTCGCCTTCGCCCGCCGTCAGCCGCTGCAGGCCGTTGCGGTCGACGTGGTGAAGCTGGTAAGAGACATGGGCGAGCTCGTGGCCAGCACCAGCGGGCCGCAAATCAGGGTCGTCATCGATGCACGGGAAGATCTCCCCGCGGCTATCGCCGACTCCAACCAGCTCGAAATGGCGCTTCTGAACCTCTGCGTGAACGCCCGGGACGCCATGCTCGAGGGCGGCACAATGCGCATATCAGCGAGCGCCGAGACAGTGAGCGCGGGGCACCGTTCGAGGTTGCCGGCAGGCGACTATCTCTGCCTGTCTGTCGCCGACACGGGCATAGGAATGGACGCGGCCACGCTCGCTCGGGCGATCGAGCCGTTCTTTTCAACCAAGGGGGTCGGTAAAGGAACGGGGCTGGGCCTGTCGATGGCACATGGTCTGGCTTCGCAACTGAACGGCGCGCTGACGCTTCAAAGCTCCCCGGGCCTCGGGACGAATGTGGAGCTTTGGCTTCCGCGCAGCATGACAGTGCTGGAAGCGGAAATTCGCCCTGCCGTGGCGCCAGAGCCGAGGCCGGCGCGTGGAGTCGTGCTGCTTGTCGACGATGAAGAACTGGTACGTGCCAGCACATCGGACATGCTGGCCGAGCTGGGTTATCGAGTGATCGAGGCGGCGTCAGGCGAGGAGGCTCTGCGGCTGCT
Source organism: Pseudomonas turukhanskensis (assembly GCF_027922365.1). Classification (GTDB taxonomy): domain Bacteria; phylum Pseudomonadota; class Gammaproteobacteria; order Pseudomonadales; family Pseudomonadaceae; genus Aquipseudomonas; species Aquipseudomonas turukhanskensis. The sequence goes on along the minus strand of NZ_BSFN01000004.1, from coordinate 209,252 downwards.
GAACGCCGGACAGCCATTCGACCTGCTCGTCACCGACCACCTCATGCCGGGCATCAATGGCACCGATCTAGCCAGGGCAGTTCGTACTTCGCGGCCGGGAACTGCGATCCTGCTCGTCTCAGGCTATGCCGAACTTGCAGGGCTTGACCCCGATCTCCCACGGCTTGCCAAACCGTTTCGCCGAAACGAGCTGGCGCTGAGTCTGGCCGAACTCGGCGGCGGAATGTAAGACGGCTTCCCTCTGCTCCAGAAAAAGAGCCCGAGCCGGCTTATCAGTGTGGCAAGCCCGCTGAATAAACGCGCCTAGCCCGTAAGGCTAGCGCACGCCCTCCGGCAACTTCGCCACCACCTTGATCTCCACATCAAACCCATACAACCAGGTAACGCCGACCGCCGTCAGCGACGGAAACGGCGCCTGCCCCCAGTACTCGGGCACCACCTCCCACACCTCTTCGAAAATCTTCTGCGGCTCGACCATAAACACTGTCACGTCTTGCACGTCATCGAACGTGCAACCGGCGGCGGCCAGTACCGCGTTGAGGTTTTCGAAAGCGCGGCGCACCTGGGCTTTCAGGCCTGGCTCGACCGAGCCGTCTTCTAGGCTGCCGACCTGGCCCGACACAAACAACAGGCCATCGGCACGTACAGCGGCGGAGTAACGATTGCGTTCATACAGCGCTTGGCGCCCAGCAGGGAAAACTACATCACGTTGGTTCATTGCAAATCTCCAGGGTGAGTAAGGAACGTGGCCACTGTAGGGGCCTTGCTCCCGCCCGATAAACACGCAATGCTGGCCAGGATTGTTTGTGATTCCCAAACAATAAGGAGTGCAAATGGACCGTTTCGATGCCATGCAGGCCTTCGCCCGTGTGGTGGAAACCGGCAGTTTTACCCAGGCGGCGCTGACGCTGCACATAAGTAAAACCACGGTGAGCCAGCTGGTGCAGCAACTGGAAGCACGTTTGCGCGTGAAGCTGCTCAACCGCACCACGCGCAAGGTGAACGTTACCGCCGATGGTGCTGCCTATTACGAGCGAGTGCAGGCACTGTTGGCGGCGATGGACGATGCCGAAACTGCGCTTTCCAACGCCGCCACCGCACCCCGTGGCCGGCTGCGGGTGGATGTACCGAGCCCGCTGGCGCGGCTGCTGCTGATTCCGGCGCTGGCGAGCTTTCAGGAGCGTTACCCGGACATCCAGCTGGACCTGGGCGTAAGCGATCGCCCGGTCAGCCTGATCGATGAGAGCGTGGACTGCGTGATTCGCGGCGGCGAAATCACCGACACTTCGCTTATCGCTCGGCATATCGCCGACCTGCCGCTGGGCGTTTACGCTGCGCCCACTTATCTGGCCCGCCATGGCACCCCTACCCACCCGCGTGAACTGCAAGACGGCGAACACCACGTGGTGGCATACCGCTGGGCGCGTACGGGCAAGCCGCTTGGCTATGCCTTCACGCGCGAGGGCGAAACCTTACAGGTGCAAGGGCGACATACGTTGGCGGTCGATGATGGCAATGCGTACCTGGCCGCCGGGCAGGCTGGCCTGGGCATCTTGTGGCTGCCGCGTTATATGGCCGCCAAAGCGCTGGCAAACAACGAGCTGGTCGCGCTGTTCGAGGCGTGGGACATCGTGTCGATGCCGCTGTATATGGCCTACCCGCCCAACCGCCGTGTAAGTCGCAAGCTGCGGGTGTTTATGGAGTGGGTGATTGAGTTGATGGCCAGCAATGTGCCGCAGGTAACGCTGCCGCGAGCGCCATAAGAGCGAGGTTGAGGCATCACAGGTCCGCTTTTGTAGGGTGTGCTCCGCGCACCAAGCGTTTGCCGGGCTATCGCTTGGTGCGCGGAGCACACCCTACCAAAGGCAACTCGCGTTCGGATCATCAGCATCCGCTTCTGGCACCGCGTGCGTACCCTGCCCTTACCTGCGCCACCGCCTCGATAACGCGCTGCACCCAGTGCTCGTCATCGGGGCGAACCACCACCACGCGAAAACCGTGTTCATGGCCTTCAAGCTTCACGCCTTCGGAATCGTCCACGTGCAGGTCGATACCGAACGCCGGCGGAAACTTCGAGGGCGAGTTGGCAAAGCCGTGCACGGTCAGCGCTTCGCTATGGCGAACGCTGTTGACGATGCCGTCTACATGCACGCCGTACAGCAAGAGCCAGCGGCGGATGTACGACGGGGTGCGACCGGACGAGGTGTACACCCAGATGCTGCACCCTTGCTTGCGCAACTCGCGCGTCAGCCGGCGGGTGCCGGTGCGCAGCGGCTCGCCCAGCCAGCGGTGCACCACGGCCGGTAACCGGCTGTGTTCAGCGGCGGAGTGATGGGGTTGGCAGGCCAGGGTGTCATCCACATCGAACGAAATGCGGATAGGCGGATGGCTAAACACCGGAGCTGGCAGCAGGCGCCGCGCGCCTCTGGAGAGCTGGCGGGTCAAGCGCTGCAATGGCGTGAGCGTTGGATGGGCGCTCATTTGATACTTCCCTGAAAAAGAGGCGAGTGTTTGTCCCTTAGAAAAAACTCCGTTGGATTCGGAGACTGCTCTTCCAGAAAGGCGGCGTATTTTTTCTTGATTTTGGGTAACTCGTAAAGCGCCTTTACACCATGCTTGGCCGAATTACGGATAACCGACGACGGGTTGAAGTAACCCTCGGCGTTGGCCAGCGACAGTACAAACGGCGGCTTGCCAGCGCGCATCAGCAGGTAGCTGACAATCAGCGAGCCGGTGCGGTTGTTGCCTTCGAGAAACAGCTGCGGCCGGCTGAGAATGCGCACATAACAGCCCGCTGCACGCTTCCACACCGATTCGCCGTGGTGCGCACTGTACCAGTGATACAGGTCTTTGATGCCACCTTCGGTGTTATTGAAAAAGTGCTTCTCGGTGGCGGCCAGGTGTTCGGCAAACTCCACCCGGGCGGCCGGGTCGCTGCCACAGAGCACGGTGGCGTTGATTTCCAGCATCAGGTTTATCTGCTGCAGATCGAACAGGTCGACGTCACGGGCCACGTATTCGTCAATCAACGCATAGCCAGCGAGGACGTTCTGCAACACTTCGTCGGTGAACGGGTCACGCGGCTCGGTAAAGTACCTGCTCAGTTCAGTGAAGCGCTGCTGCACATTACGCAGCGCGTCTTCAATCGCAGGCAAATCAAGGCGACGCTTCGCTGGCATTGGTATTCCTGAAAAAAGCGGTTTTAAACGGAAAAAACCGCATGCAACGCCAGGCTGCATACGGCCTGGAACGCGCGATGGATCAGCTGAATTTGCCGCTGATGTAGTCGCTGGTCATTTGTTCACGCGGGTTGTCGAAGATCTGCGCCGTCGGGCCCATTTCCACCAGGTAGCCGGTGCGCGTGCCCTGCGAGATATCCACGGAGAAGAACGCCGTGTTGTCCGCCACACGAATGGCCTGCTGCATGTTGTGGGTCACCAGCGCGATGGTGTAGTCCTTCTTCAACTCCACCATCAGCTCCTCCACGCGGCGAGTCGCAATGGGGTCGAGGGCCGAGCACGGTTCATCCAACAACAGCACTTCCGGCTCGGTGGCGATGGCGCGAGCGATGCACAACCGTTGCTGCTGGCCGCCGGACAGTGACAGGCCGCTGACCTTCAGTTTGTCTTTGACCTCGTCCCACAACGCGGCGCCTTGCAACGCGTGCTTTACGCGGTCGCCGATATCGCCCTTGTAGCGGTTCAGACGCAGGCCGAACGCCACGTTGTCGTAGATGCTCATCGAGAACGGGTTCGGCTGCTGGAACACCATGCCGATGTAACGGCGCACCACCACCGGGTCTACGCCCTTGCCGTACACGTCCTGGCCGAGGAAGTGAACGTGGCCTTCAAAGCGGAAGCCCGGCACCAGATCGTTCATCCGGTTAAGGCTGCGCAGCACCGTACTTTTGCCGCAGCCAGAGGGCCCGATAAAACCGGTGATCTTGTTTTTTTCAATCGGCACATGGCTGTCACGCACCGCCATGAAGTTGCCGTAGAAAATCTTGTCCAGCTTGCAGTCCATGACCACGGGCGTTTGGGTATCAACCGAGGCAGGTTGTTGCGCAGATAGTGCGTTCACGATTCAGATGCTCCCGCTCTCAAAACTTGGGTTTGCCGAAAATACGGCTGACGACGTTTACGACCAGAACGATCATCACCAGTACCAGTGAGGCCGCCCAGGCGAGTTCGAGTTGGTTGTCAAACGGCATGCCGGAGAAGTTGTAAATCAGTACGGCCAGGGAAGCCGTCGGGTTCATGGCCGCCAGTTCGCCTTGGTGGTAGATCCAGTAGTTACTGAACAGCGCGGTAAACAGCAGCGGCGCGGTTTCACCGGCTGCACGGGCCACGGCCAGCATCACACCGGTGAGAATCGCCGGCATGCCGGTGGGCAGGATGATTTTCCAGATCACTTGCGAGCGCGTGCAGCCCATTCCGTACGCGGCGTCTTTCATGATTTTGGGCACCATGCGCATCGACTCTTCAGCCGTCAGCACCACGATCGGCAGCATCAGCACCGCCAATGCCACACCCCCGGCCGGGGCCGAGTAGGTGCCGGTGGTAACCACCACCAGGGCATAGGCAAACACACCAGCCAGAATCGAAGGCAACCCGGTGAGCATCTTGGCCGCGAAGCGCGCGGCGTTGGCCAGCTTGCTGGTGGGCCCCAGTTCAGCCAGGAAGATGGCCGCCATGATGCCGACCGGCACCGCAATGGCGGCCGCTATACCCACCATCACAAAGGTACCGGCCAGCGCGTTACCGAAACCGCCGCCGGTTTCGAACCCGGTGGGTGGCAGCTCGGTGAACACTTCCAGGTTCAGGCGTGCACCACCGCGGGTGATCAGCATGTACAGCACCGAAAACAGCGGCACGCTGGCCAGGACGGCAAACAGCCAGACCAGCGTGGTGAGTACCAGGCTACGCAGAGCGCGGCCTTCAAATGTGCGTTGCAGGCTGGGCAACGCGACTTTGGCAGCTGTGAGGTCAGTCATCACTTGGTTCCCCGCTGGGCGTAGACCATGATCATGGAGCCGATGACGTTCACAATCAGCGTGATCAGCATCAGGATCAGGGCGGCGTACATCAGCACCTCCACCTCGTTCGGCCCGGCTTCGGGGAAGTTCAGTGCCAACAAGGCGGCCAGGGTGTTGGCCGGTGCGAATAGCGAAAGGGCAATCTGGTTCGAGTTACCGACCAGCATGGCCAGCGCCATGGTTTCCCCTAGCGCCCGGCCCAGGCCCAATACCAGCGAGCCGAAAATGCCGGTGGCGGCTGAAGGCACCATCACCTTCAGGATCGCCTCCCAGTGGGTGGTGCCCATGCCGTAGGCCGCCTGCTTGGTTTTCATCGGTACGGCCGTAAGGGCGTCCTGCGACACCGCGGCAATCGTCGGCAGAATCATGATGGCCAGCACCAGGGCCGCGGGCAGCAAACCGGGGCCGCTCAGGCTGGTGCTGAAAAACGGTATCCAGCCCAGTTCGCTGTTCAGCCAACCGGCCAGCGGGCGAATGGCTGGAATTACCACGTAGATGCCCCACAGGCCGTACACGACGCTGGGGATGGCTGCGAGCAATTCCACAATGGTGCGAAAAATGGCCGCGAGCTTGGGCGGCAGAAAATCTTGAGTGAGGAAAATCGCCATGCTCACACCGAACACGCCGGCAATCAGCAACGCGATAAGGGCACTGTAGAGCGTGCCCCAAATGGCCGGCAGAATGCCGTATTTGTTCTGGTTAACGTCCCACACACTGCCGAAAATGACGTCCAGGCCGTGCTTCTCCATGCCTGGAACAGCCTTGCGACCCACCTCGAATACCAGGGCAAATACCAGCGCAAGAATCAACACGACGCCCACACGTGCGAGCGCACGGAAGGTGCGGTCAACCAGAAAATCCTTCGTGGAAGGTGGTTTGCACGCCGAGCCCGGATTCACCGGGACTGCAAAAGGTTTGTTCATTGGCTCATTCCGGAACGTGGAGGCTGGCCCCCGTAAGGGGTAACCCCGCCCGGCGCGCACGCCGGGCAGAGGCTGGGCGAGCGTTACTGGATGTTGGCAGAAGCGGCACGAACCTGATCAACGACCGATTTCGGCAATGGGATGTAGCCCATCGAATCGGCAATTTTCTGGCCTTCGGTGAGGCCGTACTCAACCATTTCACGCATGGCCTTGGCCTTGGCTGGGTTGTCGTTGTGCTTGCGGAAGATCATCCAGGTGTACGAGGTGATCGGGTACGACTTGGCACCGTCCGGGTCCGGCAGCCAGGCCACCAGGCTTTCCGGCATCTTCACTGCCGCCAGGGCTTCAGCACCGCTCTCGGCGTTCGGCACAACGTATTTGCCGGCCTTGTTCTGCAGCTCGGCGAAGTCGACCTTGGCCAGTTTGGCAAAGCCGTATTCGATGTAGCCGATGGCGCCGGGGGTCTGGCGTACGGTGGCGGTCACGCCATCGTTTTTCGGCGACTTGATGAACTTGTCGCTGGCTGGCCAGTTAACGGTGTTGCCCTCGCCCAGCTCCTTGTTGAAGGCCTCGTTGATGGCGGCCAGGTGCTTGGTGAACACGGCGGTGGTGCCGCTGGAGTCAGCGCGCACAACAACGGTGATGGGCAGATCAGGCAGCTTCAGCTCAGTGTTGGCAGCGGCGATCTGCGGGTCGTTCCACTTGGTGATCTTGCCCAGAAAGATATTGGAGTACACATCGCGCGGCAGCTTCAGGCCTTTCGGGCTGCCTGGCAGGTTGTAGGCCAGAACGATTTCGCCGGCGGTCATCGGCAGCAGTTGTACGCCTTCGGCCACCTTGGCCATGTCTTCTTCTTTCATCGCCGAGTCGCTGGCGGCGAAATCAACGGTCTTGTTCAGAAAATCCTGCACACCTGCACCGCTGCCCTTGGACTGGTAGTCAACGGTGACGCCAGCCGATTTTTTGCTGAAGTCTTTGAACCAGGTGAGGTAGATCGGTGCCGGGAAGCTGGCGCCGGAGCCGGTCAGGCGGACGTTTTCCTCAGCGAACGACACAGACGTTGCACCAAGGGATACCGCAACGGCTAGCACAGCAGTCTTCATCAAACCTTTCATCAGCGGAGCTCCATACAAAGGGTCCCGCAAGCGTGCCGTAAGGCTGTTAAGGTTTTATGAACGTGGCGTGTCAAATGTGGGGGCAGAGCGATTTAGAACGGCAAAAGCATCAAGGCTAAAGCCTCTATTCCTGCAATCGCAGGTGTCAGGCGTCAGCCGCCTCAACACAATTGCGCCCGCCCTTCTTCGCCCGGTACAGCGCACTATCGGCCAGGCCATAGGCGGTCTCGAAGCTGGTGCCAACAGCGCTGGCACTCACCCCAAAGCTCGCCGTAATACGCCGATTCACCGGCGCGTCGAACACATGCTCGGCAATCGCCTGGCGCATGGCTTCTGCCAGCGCCACGCCCTGCTGCAAATCGCCGGCGGGAAGCAGCACCGTAAACTCCTCGCCCCCTACCCGGCCGACCACTCCCCGCTCACCAACAATGCGCCGCAGGCAGCCGACAATGCCTTGAATAACCGCATCGCCCGCCGGATGCCCGAAGTCATCGTTCACCTGTTTGAAGTAATCGATGTCCAGCACCACCATCACCGCCCCGGACTGTTGCAGGGCCACAATGGTGTGCTCGATCACCGCGCCGCGGTTCAACACGCCGGTCAGCGCGTCATGCGTGGCGCGGTATTCCAGTTGATGAGCGAGGGTTTGCAACTGCACGTTGAGCGTATTCATCTCCCGCTCGGCGCGGTCGCTGCGCCCGATCAGGCGCCTGGTTTCACGCATCAGCCGCTCGAAATGCACCAAAAGCTCTGCCAGGGTTTTCTTGTAGAGCTCCGGCCCCACTTCCGAGAGTGCCAACACCGAACGCACGCGCTCAAGCGCCTCGGCTTCACTGCTGAACAGATCAACCGCATGCGCGGTTTTATCACCTGGGGCGACGGGAGTAACGGACGCAGGCATAGCCATAACCCCTTAATCAGACGGCGATGGGGCAGTCGTTGAATTCAATGGCTTCGAAATCCGCCTTCAACTCTTCACCAAACTCGAAAATGGTTTCGTCTTCTTCATCGAAATACCAGTTCACGCGAATCGCATTGCCCTTCTTCGCCGACTCATCCAACGCATCAAAAATGCTGAACAGCATCTTGGTGCTCGAGCTATTGAAATAGGCCAGGGCGATGTCAACGGTCACCCTCGTGCTCTGCAGGCTGGCCAGGTAGGCGCGCAACTGCTGGGTGATGGGGGCATAGAAGGCCGCCGCATTCTCCGGGTAAGACTCGCCACGTAGCGTCAGCTGATGGCTGTCGAATTTGAAATCGACTTCGGGCGAGGTAGCGGTTGCTTCGATGTAAAAATTTTCCATGGCTTTAGTGTCGCTCATTTCATATTACGGATTTAAGGCAGAACAGCGTGGTGTCGGGGTCGTCCGACAGCGTCTGGAAACTGAACTCCAACGGCGAGCACGCATCGCGGGCCATGGTCAGAAAACCCAGCCCCGCCCCCTTGCTGCCCTCGGGCGTTTCAGCGCGCAACGTGAGCTTGTAGGCCTGCTTTATTTCTTCCTCGGACATGGTGCGCAGCGGCTCGAGTTTTTCGCGCAGGCGCTCCACGTCTTTGCTGGCAATGGGGTTGGCGCACAGCATCAGGTGGTGGTCGCCTTCGGCACTGATGCACACCGCCCCCTGGCGCAACAAGGAAGCGTTGGACACCTGCTCGTTCAGCGAATCGGACGAGTAATGAATGATGTTTTGCGACAGCTCGATAAACGAAGAAAACAGCTTGCGCCGCGTGGGGCCGTTGACCCCGGATATCTCCAACTGCAGCTTCACCACCTCCGCCATGGCGGCAATGATGTTCTGCGAGAAATAGCCCATGTGATAAAAAATCACATCGCGCTGTTTGGCCAGTTCGAAGAACGTGCAGTCCTGGGTTGCTGAGTGTGTGTACGGGTTATTCATCGTTGTTCCTGCTGGTAACTAAAAGCCGGGCACAGAAAAGAGTCACGTCATCGCGGCGAGTCTGGCCTTGCTGCCAACCTGCCAGCGTTCGCTGCAAGGCACTGCAAATCTCGGCAGTGGGTTGTTCCCGGTGCTCGACAATCGCCTTGAACACATTGCGTTTGCCGAGGGAAATTCTTTTCGGCCCGCCCACCTGATCAATCAGCCCGTCGGTGGTGATAAACACCAGGCTGTCGGGCGCCACGGCGATGCGGCTGATGGGCCATTGGTAATCAAGGTCGCTGTTTACATAGCCCACGCCCATGCGCTGGCCAGCGTGGCTTTCGAACTGCTCGGCGCCCGGCGCGAGAATGTGCAAGCCCAGGTTGGCGCCGGCAAAACTCAAGGTGCAGGCGGCGCTGTCAAACCAGATAAAGGCCGCATCCAGCCCGTCATCCGACTCCGGTGTGTCGTCCACTCCGTTCACCTGCCCCAGCAACCCTTTCACGCTTCTGTTTACCGCCGACAGCAACTGCGCCGGGTCGCGCGGGCCGTGCTGAGCCAAGGCCTGGGTGAGCGACGACGAGGCGATCATGGTCATAAACGCACCCGGCACGCCGTGCCCCGTGCAGTCGGCAATCGCGCCAAACCAGCCATCGTGGTACGCCGTGAAATGATAGAAATCGCCGCCGACCACATCCCGTGGCTCCCACACCAGGGCAGCATCATTGAGCGTCGAGGCCAAGGCATCGCGCGACGCCCGCAGCATGGCGCGCTGAATTACGCTGGCGTACTCAATGCTCTGCATCATCTGGCGATTGCGTTCGGCCTGAATGGCCGCCACCACGCCCATCAGGCGCAGGCCGTTGCCAAGGCCCATAAACGCACCGTCGCGCGTAACGATAAAACCGTCGGCCAGCGCCTTTTCGCCGTACTCCACGGTTTTGAACGACAGGTCTTCGATACTCATGTCGGCATCGACCACCAGCGGTTCTTTATCCATAAACGCGATGCAGCTTTTCTTGTCGTAGATTTCCCGGTGAAAGGGCTTACTCATCTGCGACAGGAAAATATTGCGGTTGATAAGCCCAATCGGCCGGCCGTTTTCCACCACCGCCAGGCACACCAACTCTTCTTTTTGCGCCGCGAAGATTTCCATCACCAGCGAGTTGGTGGTGTCGGCACTGATAGCGGGCGCTTCCACGCATAAATCACCGGCACAGCGATGATCTTTCGGCAACCGCGGACGCATAAATTGCTGGGTTTCAGTGAGCATGCTGGAGCCATCGCGAAAACGAGGAGACGGCATGATGTCAAAGAGACATTAAGGCTTTGTTGCAGTTGGGTGACGGCGCGTTGCGGTTAACGCTCTTTTCGCGGCAAGCGTCCTTCGCGTCTGCCCGCCACAGCCGACAGATTTGCGCCGGGCTGAGGACTAGAGTTGCCGCTCGCTGAATGTTCAGCGACACCGGTTTGGTCGCCGGGATGTTATAGGGGTACATGCGTCTGCTATAAGAGCTAGGTTTTCACCTGCTTTATGGCAGCTGTACGCGGGACACCTTCGGGTGTGCCGGTTCCTATACCCGGTCGGCCAACCTGCGTGCAGCTGCCACCCTTTTGCTTGGCCGCAGAAGGGGGTGGTAACTCAACCGTATAGGAGCTTCATCTATGAGCGACAAAATTGCTGTAACCACCCGCCAACACTTCGACAACCTGGAAAGCGCCCCGCTCTTCTCCGTGAACCCCGGCGTGCCCATCGACGAAGCACTGGAACGCGCAGCCGACTTGATGCTGTATGTCGAATCGCTGGCCGCGGCCGATGCGTTTATCAATAAAAGCCTTGAGGCAGCCATCATTCAAACCCTGAGTGAAATGGCCAAGGCACTGCTCAACGCCAGCAAAAAACAGGCCGCCAACGCCGCGCCTTGAGGTAATTCGCCAGCGTGCAACGAAGGGGACTTGAGTCCCCTTCTTTCGTTTTACCGCCCGAAAAAGACTCGGGCATATGCCGAGCCTTTTGTTCAGAATACGTGCCTGCCTGGCGCGCAATTACCTGACATGGAGGTCCCTATGCCGTCGCCGAACGAGCCCGCTTTCACAGTCGGGTTTATGCTGCTTGCCTTTATCCTGGCCCTGTTTCTAGCGCACCACTATCAGCGCAATTGGAAGCGCACAGTGAGCGCCGACTTTGAGGCGGCCCTGAAACGCCTGCGCATCGACAGCCACGAAATCCTGCTGGAAAAAATAAAGCTGCCGAACGGAAATCAGCAGTGCGGGGTGTACCGAATCCTCCGTACCCACAGCGGCCAGTATTTCCTCTACCTCTACACACCAGGGTCGCCGGGCGTAATCCAACCGCTCACCGAAGAGCGCGCGCTGTTGGCGGTTAAGGTGAATAAATGAAGATCAGGGCCGTAGTCGCACTTGTGCTGTTTACTGCCATCGGCGCCTTTGTGCTGGGTACCCGCATGGGGGCGACGGGGCACGTTCAAGCCGACGCCAAGTTTATCGCCTCGCTAACCACGACAAAGCTCAAAGACCTCGAAAGCGGCAACCTCGAACGGCTGCGCGAGGCACTGGAGTTCGACCGGGACCTGGCGCTTATCCGGCATGGAGAAGGCGAGAACGGGCTTTCGATTTACCTGTGGCCCGAGATGGTCGCCGGGGAATACAAAGCGATAGGACAACGCGGCCTCGCCCGCGCTGCTACGTATAGAAAAGAGCATCCAACCAAGTGGGCGGAGCCAGAAACCTTGGACTCACTTGACTCGGATACCCGTCGTGGGCTTGAAGAGAACGCGCGGATGTTGGAGCGGGTTACGGCTGAATACGCGCAGTAGGTTTGGCCGATGCGTAGCGTCAACGCCCAATCGGAAGACAGGCGACGCTTGCAGAAACGGAGTCCCGGGCGCGCTGTTGCTCAAAGCTAGCGCAAGCAAGGCATCTAGATTGAGATGGGATGAACGATTGGAGCGAGTGCTCCTATAGCGCGTCAAAATGTGGAAACGCCTTTAAGGCGTTGGTGAAAACACACATCGCATGAGGAGAAGGCAGGGGATGGCGCTCGCGCCCATACAGGTACAGCCTTTTCACTCACCCTTTTCCCCTCCCCATAAGTTGACAATTTAGCAACCACCTCTTAAAGTTGCTAAAACTTCAACAAGGACGTGTATGCACGTTTTCAAGAAGAAAACCTTTAGCGAAGCCTGTCTTCAGTACCCGGTGAAGGCGGCCAGCATCATGGCGTTGTACAAACTGCTGGATATGTCAGTGGCCACCACCCCACTGGAATTGAGACAGGCACTATCGACACTGGATAATTTCACCCCACGCAGCGGCTGGTGGGTCGTCGATATCGGTGGAAATGAATTACGCCTGATCGCCGCTATCGACTTTGCCAAACAGCGGGTTTACGTCAAACACCTGTTCAACCATGCCGACTATGACAAGGCCAACCGGTGGTATCGCAACCCGCAAAACCAAGGAGTCATGCCATGAGTGCAGCCAACGCCCGGCGCACTGAGCCCAGCGCCATCGTCGAACTGGCCCAGCGCCTTATCGAAATCCAGCAAACGCTGGAACACCTGCGCGGCACGTTCATTCAAGAAATCACCAGCGAAGCGGATTACGAGCGCGCCCTGGCCCTGCTTGACGAATTGACCGAATCCGACCGCCCAAGCCAGCTCACCGAGCCCCTTATCGACCAGCTCTGCGCCTCAATCAAACGCTACGAAGAACGTGCACCGCAGTTCGCTGACTTCAATGCCGGCGTGGCAGCCACCAGTGGCATACAGCTGCTGCGCTTTCTGATGGAGCAAAACCGCCTGACAGGCTCTGACTTGCCGGAAATCGGCGATAAAACGGTGGTATCGCGCACCCTCAACGGCAAGCGCACATTGAGCAGCTCTGACATTCAGGCGCTGGCGCAACGCTTTCACCTCAACCCGGGCAGTTTTTATCCGGTGGTGTGAGCACCTCCCAGGAGAGACCATGTCGATCGAATCCGTGAAGGCATTTTTCGCTGCACATGCACCCGACGTTATCGTGCTCGAATACGAGGTGAGCACGGCAACCGTTGCCCTGGCGGCCGCTGCGTTGAACGTTGAAGAAGGTCAGATCGCAAAAACCTTGGCCCTGCGTTTCGGCGATACCTACGCGCTGCTGGTTACCGCTGGCCATGCGCGGCTGGACAACCAGAAAGCCAAAGCCGCGTTCGGGGCAAAGTCAAAAATGCTAAGCCCCGATGAGACCTTTGCGCTGACAGGCCATCGCGTGGGTGGTGTGTGCCCGTTCGGGCTGCTGACCGAGCTTCCTGTCTTCTGCGATGTGTCGTTGCAGCAGTACGCCGAGGTCTACCCGGCGGCAGGTTCGTCCAACAGCGCTGTTTGCCTGACTCCCGAGCGCTTGGCCGGGTTGGTCAACGCGCAGTGGGTTGATGCGTGCCGTAGCTAAGTAATCCGCTGCGCAACGGTTATCGGCCGCCGTACAACTGTCGTCACACCTATGCGACAATGCGCGCCCTGTTTGGCACGAACTCCGCATTAAATAGCCGTGCAGCCGCGCCCAACACGCGCAGAGGCTGCATCGACCTATGCCCGCTGCCCCGACAACCGCTCCCATTTGAGCGAACTGGAAAAGCTTAATATCGGTATGTAATCGGTATCAGGCAAATCCTGACACCTCTAAGTTATTGATAGGTAAGCCCTTTGATCTCCACCGCTAACATCACCATGCAGTTCGGCGCCAAGCCGCTGTTCGAAAACGTTTCCGTCAAGTTCGGCAACGGCAACCGTTACGGCCTGATTGGCGCAAACGGCTGCGGCAAGTCGACCTTCATGAAGATTCTGGGTGGCGATCTCGATCCGTCTGGCGGCCAGGTGATGCTCGAGCCAAACGTGCGCCTGGGTAAGCTGCGTCAGGATCAGTTTGCGTATGAGCAGTTCACCGTCATCGATACCGTGATCATGGGCCACGAGGAGCTGTGGAAGGTTAAAGCCGAGCGCGACCGTATCTACTCGCTGCCGGAAATGAGTGAAGAAGACGGCATGGCAGTGGCCGAGCTGGAAACCGAGTTCGCCGAAATGGACGGCTACACCGCCGAGTCGCGCGCCGGCGAGCTGTTGCTGGGCCTGGGTATTCCGTTGGAGCAGCACTTTGGCCCGATGACCGAAGTGGCGCCGGGCTGGAAACTGCGTGTATTGCTCGCCCAGGCGCTGTTCTCGGACCCTGAAGTGTTGCTGCTCGATGAGCCGACCAACCACCTGGATATCAACACCATCCGCTGGCTGGAAAACATCCTCACGGCGCGTAACAGCACCATGATCATCATTTCCCACGACCGTCACTTCCTCAACAGCGTGTGCACCCACATGGCTGACCTGGATTACGGCGAGCTGCGTCTGTTCCCCGGCAACTACGACGAGTACATGACTGCTGCCACCCAGTCGCGTGAGCAACTGCTGGCCGACAACGCCAAGAAGAAGGCGCAGATCAACGAGCTGCAAAGCTTCGTCAGCCGCTTCTCGGCCAACGCCTCGAAAGCCAAGCAGGCTACCTCGCGCGCCAAGCAGATCGACAAGATCCAGCTGGCCGAGGTCAAACCGTCCAGCCGCGTCAGCCCGTTCATTCGTTTCGAACAGACCAAAAAGCTGCACCGCCAGGCTGTGATGGTGGAAAACATGGCCAAGGGGTTTGACGGCAAAACCCTGTTCAAGGGCTTCAGCTTCCAGGTCGAAGCTGGCGAGCGCGTGGCCATCATTGGCCCGAACGGTATTGGCAAAACTACCTTGCTGCGCACCTTGGTCGGTGAGCTGACTCCCGATGCCGGCCATGTGAAATGGACCGACAGCGCAGAGCTGGGCTACTACGCCCAGGACCACGCCCATGATTTCGAAGATGACGTGAGCCTGTTCGACTGGATGGGCCAGTGGACCCAAGGCGAGCAGATGATTCGTGGCACCCTGGGCCGCATGTTGTTTTCCAACGACGAGATTTTGAAGTCGGTCAAAGTGATTTCCGGTGGTGAACAAGGCCGCATGCTGTTCGGCAAGCTGATTTTGCAAAAGCCGAACGTGTTGATAATGGACGAACCGACCAACCACTTGGACATGGAGTCCATCGAGGCGCTTAACCTGGCATTGGAAAACTACCCGGGCACGCTGATTTTCGTCAGCCACGACCGTGAATTCGTATCGTCGCTGGCCACTCGCATCATCGAGTTGTCGGCCAGTGGTGTAGTGGACTTCAGCGGCACCTATGACGACTACCTGCGTAGCCAGGGTGTGGTGATTTAAACCCCGCTTCGCGCTGTACCAAACGCCCCGCTTTTGCGGGGCGTTTTGTTTGGCGCAGAACAATCAGACTGAAGCCGTAGTGCCTGATCAGACCGCAATTGCGCTTATTCGCGGCCCTTATGCAATCGTTAGCTGCCTTTCTTTCTCACCTGACTGGCGCCATCATGGCCGCAGGTTTTTCGGTGAAGCGTACACATGCAAACCCAAGTCCCCGGCTCCCTGGCGGTAACGGGCCAGATTCTGGCCATCGTGTTCTATACCTTTCTCGGTTTTCTCTGCATCGGTATTCCCATTGCGGTAGTTCCGGGCTTTGTGCACAACGTGCTGGGCTATGGCTCGGTGATTGCCGGCTTGACGATCGCGTCCCAATACCTGGCTACCCTGCTCACTCGCCCGCTGGCCGGACGCCTTGCCGATAACCTGGGCACCAAGCCGGCGCTGGTATACGGCCTCACCGGCATCGCCATTAGTGGCTTTCTAACCTGGCTTTCTACCGAAGTAAGCCACTTGCCGCTGCTTAGCTTGTTGATCATGCTGGCCGCTCGCCTGTTGCTTGGCGTGACACAAGGTTTGCTAGGCGTCAGCACCATCAGCTGGGGCATTAATCAGGTAGGTGTCGAGCACACCGCACGGGTTATTTCCTGGAACGGTATTGCCGCCTATGGCGCTATCGCCATCGGCGCTCCGGTAGGCGTGTTGATGGTGGATGCCTGGGGTTACTGGACCATGGGTTGCGCGCTCACCACCCTGGCATTGCTGGGCTTGCTACTGATTCGCAAACGGGCTTCGGCGCCGGTGCTAAAAGGTGAGCGTTTGCCGTTCAGCACGGTGCTGGGGCGTATTGCTCCTTATGGTCTGGGCCTGGCATTGGGCTCGATTGGCTATGGCACGTTAACCACCTTTGTCGCGCTGTATTTCGCCAGCAAGGGGTGGAGCGGCGCGGCCTATAGCCTGTCGGCCTTTGGCGTGGCGTTTATTGGCGCGCGGGTGTTGCTCATCGATGCCATCAAGCATTACGGCGGCTACACCGTGGCCATCTGCTGCATGGGCATCGAAACCCTGGGCTTACTGTTGTTGTGGTTCGCCCCGACGCCACTGTGGGCAATGGCGGGGGCGGCTCTGACCGGCTGCGGGCTGTCGCTTGTGTACCCGGCGCTGGGTGTAGAAGCGATCAAGCAGATTCCCGACAGCAGCCGCAGTGCCGGTTTCAGCGCGTACGCGGTGTTCTTCGATTTGGCGCTGGCGATTGCCGGGCCGCTGATGGGTGCAGTGGCCTATGGCTTTGGCTACAACGGGATTTTTCTCGCTGCCGCCCTGCTCTCGGTTGCTGGCCTTGCCCTGAGCCTATGGCTCGCGGCACGAGCAAGGTCGTAGGGCGGTTATCCGCCGATTCTCGGTGCAGGAAAAGGACGCCCGTGCGCCCAGGCCAATCAATGCAACGACGCTTGATGATCGGTGAGATCCGGCCCCAGCACCGTACTGAAAAACTCCACCGCCTCGGCATTCATGCGCCGGTGGATTTTTTGCCGGTCTACGCCGTCGTCGTCTTTGCAGAGCATCGGCATCATCTGCTCCTGCTCGGCCGAGCACGGCGACATGAAAATAAAATGCCCGGCGCCATCGAGCAGCCGGTAGTTCGGTGGCTGCGGTAGGCTGCGGCTAAGGGCCAGGGCGTTGGTTTCAATGGCCAGCAACTGGTCGTTGTCGCCGGCGTACATGAGCACCGGCATTTGCACATCCTGCAGTTCTTCCTTGCCGAACATCAGGCCAAGCGGCGCCAGCAGCATCAGGGCTTTTACCCGGGGGTCGCTTTCGGCCACCAGGTCGTCACGGTCCACCAGCAGTTCGCCCTGGGTGCGACAGGCGTCTTGATCGCCGGGGTGGGCTTGGCAGTAATCACGCAACCGCTGCATTTGCGGCTGCGCGCCACCCACGATGAGCGCGGTTTCGCCGCCGGCCGAATAGCCGATCATTCCAATGCGTTGCTCATCGAGAAACGGCGCCAGCCAGGGGTCCTGCAAAGCGTCGGAAATGGCCTGGGAAATTTGCATAGGGCGGCCGTAGAGGTTGCTGACGGTGCCCAGCCGGCTCTGGTCGGCGTAGTTATCGCCGGGGTGCACCACCGCCAGCACCACAAAGCCATGCTTGGCCAGGTAGGTAGCCAGGTCATGCTGGGCCAGCGGGCTGCCACTGTTGCCATGGGACAGCACCAGCAACGGATAGTGACCGGGCGCTACAGGCGCGTCCTGGCCGGCAGCAATATGGTAGGGGCCAATGTTACTAACCGTGGCACGGGCGAAGGCTGGGTAAAAGGCCACGGCCTGCATGGGTTGCTGATCGAGCGGGTCACGCAGGGTCATCTGGTGGAACCCCACCGTCATACGCCCGCTAACCGTCGCCGCTTCGGCAACCGTCGTGGCGGCCACCAAACCGAGCAACAGCACCACTGCACGGGCGAAAAAGGTGCTCACCCTCACCTCCACTTTTGCAACCAAATACGGTAAACGCCTGCCCACGAGTGCCAAGCCTGAGCTCGAAGTCACTGCTGTGCAAACACATGCTGATTACAAAAGCATGACTTGTGCCAATACGCAGTCGCGCCTGCGCGCCATCGGCGTAAGGCTGCAAAGGAGCAAGCGCTTTCCACGCAGAGAAAGCGCTTGCTCCGATAGTGCTACCGATTCGCCCAGCCCAATCATCAAGGTCCTCGCTGTCGCCATTGCACCCGCCTGCTTGAGTGCCCCTGACGACAGTGCCTAGCACTGGATTTGAGGACTGAAGACATGACGAAGGCTTTTCGACCCCTGGCGGTTTGTTTGCTGACACTGGCGTGCGCCAATGCCCAAGCGGCGCGCCTGCCCTACTCCAACCTGATCGTGTTTGGCGACAGCCTTAACGACGCTGGCCAGTTTCCCGATGCCGGCGGCCCACCCGGCAGCTCGCTGCGCTTTACCAATCGCACCGGCCCCGACTACGCAAACAACAATAACGAACCCTATGCGCCGGTGAACGCGACGCTGCTGGGCGGAAAAATGGGCATCAACGCCGGCCAACTCGGTGCATCCACCTCCGTGCTCGGCCCGCAACAGGGCGTGCCCGACGGAAACAACTGGGCCACAGGCGGCTATACCACGCAGCAGATCCTTGCCTCAATCACAGGCGTCTCGTCAGTTAGCGGTGCGGGCGGTGTGGTGATTCGCGAGCGGCCTGGCTACCTGGCGTCGAACGCATTTGCCGCCGACCCCAATGCGTTGTACTACCTCAACGGAGGTGCCAACGACTTCTTCCAGGGGCTGGTAACCAACCCAACGGACGCAGGCGCTGCAGGCGGTCGCCTGGCCGACAGCGCTCATGCCCTGCAGCAGGCCGGCGCCCGTTACCTGATGGTGTGGCTGCTACCGGACCTGGGCCTGACCCCGCTCAACTACGGCACACCCGGGCAAACGCCCCTCAGCCAACTGAGCGCGGCGTTCAATCAGGCATTGGTAAGTGACCTGGAACGGGTGCCCGCGCAAGTCATCCCGCTCAATGTGCCGGTGCTGTTCAGTGAAATCGTCGCCTCTGCCGAAAGCTTCGGCATGCTTGGCACAACGGCGCTGCTCTCAACCTGTTTTAGCGGCAGCAATTGCACGGCCAACCCGACTTACGGCCTGGGCGGCAGCAACCCATCGCCAGACAAACTGCTGTTCAACGACAGCGTGCACCCCACCAGCGCCGCCCACCGAATCATCGCCGACTACGCTTACTCGCTACTGGTGGCCCCATCGGAGCTGAGCCTGTTGCCGCAAATAGCCAGCGCCGCCCTCAGTGCCCACGACGCAGCCTTGAGTCAGGCGTGGCAGGCCGACGCTGGAGCGTGGCAACCCGTAAACGGCTGGCGTGCCATCGCAAATGCAGGCGGCCAGCGCCAGGACTACCAGCAGCAGCGCGGTGCCGCCGAGGCGGACGGCCGTCAAACCGACGTGCAGGTTGGTGGCAGCTACCGACTCAGTGAAGACTGGCGCGCGGGCCTACTGGCCGGTGCTTACCGACAAAGCCTCAAAGCCGGCGACAACGACTCGCGCTACAAGCTCGACAGTTACCTGGCCAGCGCATTTGTGCAGTTCGAGCATGAACAGTGGTGGGCAGATGCAGCGCTGACCGGCGGCCATCTGGATTACCGTGACCTGCAACGCAATATTGTTCTGGGCGCCCATCGGCGTGCCGAGCAGGGCGACACCAGCGGAACCGCCTGGGGCGCCGGCGCACAGTTGGGCTACAACCTGGCAGCCAACTCGAGTGTCTGGCAACTGTCGCCTTTTTTGAGTGCCGATTACTCGCGCATCTGGGTCGACGGCTATCGCGAACAAGGCCAACGGTCGACAGCCTTGACAGTCGATAGCCAGAAAGTCAGCAGCAAACGCTTGGGGGTGGGAATCCGCGGCAGCCTACAGCCGCTGCCGGGCACGCGACTATTGGCGCAAGTAGCGCATGAGCATGAGTTCAACACCGACACCCAGACGGTGACGATGAACCAGAACGCCCTGCCAACCCTTGCTTATCGCCTGGACGGCTACCGCCCGGCGAAACAGCACAACCGCCTGAGTCTGGGGGTTCATCAGCAGCTCACCGAGCAGTTGGCCATGCAGGCCGGCTATTCACTGCACAAAACCGATGACCTCAGCCAACAAGGTGTAAACCTGGGCCTAAGCTTGAGTTTCTAAGCCCTACGCCAGCAAAAAAAATCCCCGCTTCTGCGGGGATTTTTTATTCGGTATGTGTCACGCCGCGACAAACAGATCGGCAACCTGTTGGTTAGCCGCCGCCAGCGCTTGGGCACGAGGCTCTTCGCCATAGGCCAGGCCCTGGGCGCGAACCACTTCGATATCGGTGATCCCCAGGAAACGCAGCACCAGTTGCAGGTAGTCTTCGTGAGCGATGCCGCTCGCTTGACCTGCGTGAATGCCGCCTGCAGTGGAAACGATCACCACTTTCTTACCGCCGGCCAGGCCTTTAGGGCCGTTCTCGTCGTAGGTGAAGGTTTTGCCAGCAACGGCGATGCGGTCGATCCAGGCTTTGAGCTGGGTCGGCACAGTGAAGTTGTACATCGGAGCACCAATCACGATGGCATCAGCCGCCAGGAATTCGTTGAGGGTGGCTTCGCCCAGCTCGGCTTCATGCTTTTGCGCGGCGTCGCGCAGCTCAGCCGGGGTGCCGCCAGCAACCAGGGTGGCAGCGGAAAAGTGGCTGTAGGCATCGTCGGCCAGGTCGCGGTAGCTCACTTGAATGCTGGCGTCGCTGGCTTTCCAGGCGTTAACGACGGCGCTGCTCAGTTGGCGCGAAGCCGAGTTGTCGCCAAGGATGCTGGAATCGATATGCAGAAGTTTCATGGGACGTTCTCCGAGTAGGTATGGCCGTTGGGCATTAAGTAGGTCGATGGGGCTTACGTTCGATGGGGCTAAGCCTACGGATGAAACCAATAGCCCAGTAGTCAGCAAAAATGTGATAGTTCGTCCTACTGATAGGACAATGCCTACATATTCGAGACGCCATGCAAGATCTCAACGACCTGTTCTACTTCGCCAAAGTGGTGGAAGCCGGCGGCTTCGCGGCGGCCGGGCGCGTGCTGGGCGTGCCCAAGTCGCGGCTGTCGCGGCGTATTGCCGAACTGGAAGACCGCCTGGGCGCCCGCTTGCTGCAACGCAGCACACGCAAACTGGCCCTCACCGAAATTGGTGAGCACTATTACCGCCACTGCCAGACCATGATTCTGGCCGCCGATATGGCCGACGAAGCGGTAGCCACGCACTCCAGCGAGCCGCGCGGGCGGTTGCGGGTGTCATGCCCCACGGCGCTGGCCGAGTCGTACCTGTCGCCAATCATCATCGACTTTCTCGCCAGCTACCCGCAGGTGCAGTTGGAGATCGTGCTGCTGAACCGTCGCGTCGACTTGCTGGCCGAAGGCATCGATGTAGCGCTGCGGGTGCGTGATGAAGGCGATGAAGACCCCGCATTGATCGCGCGCAAATTGCGCCCGGCCTCGGCGGTGCTGGTAGCGGCCCCTACCCTGCTCGCCGGGCGGCAGATCGCCAATTTGCAAGACCTGCACACGCTGCCGGTGCTCGGAGCCCTGGACACCGACCGCAAGGTGCATTTCCGCCTGGTGGACACCCAGGGCAACAAACGCGAAATCGCCCTGGAACCGCGCCTGGCCATCGAAGACTTTATGGTGCGCAAAACTGCTGCCCTGGCCGGCCTTGGGTTTTCCATGCTGCCGTTGATGAATTGCCATGAGGAATTGGCCGACGGCCGTCTGGTGCAACTGCTGCCGCAATGGAACCTGCCCGGCGGCTTCCTGCAGGCCGTGTACCCGCACCGACGCGGCATGCTGCCGGCCGTGCGCGCCTGGATCGATCACATTACCGAAGCCTTTCGTGGCGACTGGCCGCACCCGGTCTGAACCCTGGCAACCGACAAGGAATTTGCCCATGAACAACGAACAAGTCACCGCCTTTCTGCTGCAACTACCGGGTGTGCGGGAAGACCTGAAATGGGGCGACAACCGCGTGTTCTCGATCAAGGAGAACAAGATGGTGGCGGTGCTCAACTTTATGGGCGAGGGCCTGGCGTTCAAGGTCGATAAAGACCTGTTCCTCGGCTACGTTGACCGTCCGGGCGTACGCCCTGCCCCGTACCTGGCCCGTGCCCAGTGGATACGACTGGATCGGCCCGAGGTGCTCAGCAGTGCGGAACTTCAAGACCTTCTCACCCGCTCCCATCAGCTAGTAGTGCGAAAGTTGCCGAAAATACATCAGATAGGATTACTGCTCGATCCTGAGCAGAGGTAGGGCCGACATCTTTCCAGAGTAAGTATTTTCCGACAAACACTCACCTCACCTCCTACATAGCTCCGACGCCCAAACAGAAATGATTGCCCGGCTTTTTTCATTTCTCTTGGAGCGTCTCATGAAACGTGTATTTGCCTTCTCCGCCACGCTGTTGGCCACCTGTGTAATGTTGGGCAACGCCCAGGCCGACGACCATGCTCATTGGGGCTACGAAGGCGCAGGCGGCCCGGAGCACTGGGCCGAACTCGACCCCGCCAACGCGGCCTGCCGTGCCAGCCAGCAACAGTCCCCCGTAGATATCAAGGCAGGAGAAAGCCAGCGAGCAGCGCTGCCAACGCTGGACTTCGACTACAAAAGCAGCAGTGCCGATGTGGTGAACAACGGCCATACCGTGCAGGTCAACCTGCCGGCTGGCAGCGTACTGAAGGTTGGCGATGTAAGCGCCGAGCTGCTGCAGTTTCATTTCCATGCGCCGAGCGAGGAACGTTTCGACGGCAAAACCTACCCCATGGATGCGCACCTGGTGCACAAGACTGCCGACGGCAAACTGTCTGTAGTGGCCGTGCTGTTTGAAGAAGGCAATGAAAACCAGGCCTTGAAACCGATTCTAAGCGCGCTGCCCGCCGCCGGTAAAAACCACGCTATCGAGGCCTTCGACCCAGCATTGCTGCTGCCGAGCGACCGCACGTACTACCGCTTTATGGGCTCGCTGACTACCCCGCCATGCAGCGACGGTGTGAGCTGGCAAGTACTGCGTCAACCGGTGGAAGTTTCCAAGGAGCAGATCGCCGCATTCCGCGCGCTGTACCCGATGAATGCTCGTCCCGTGCAACCGCTTAATGGTCGGGTGATCGAAGTGAGTCACTAATCAACAGCGTGCCGCTCCTACGGTCAACGCATGACCGTAGGAGCTTTAGCTGCGACTGCCCTGCCCCTATACGATTAGCGCATCACCCCCCGCAGATGTTCCCCGCCAAACACCAGCCACTCCAGCCACAGCGCCTGATGGGCTAGCACAATCCCCCAGAACACCAGCTGAAAATCGAGTTTGCGCGTCTTATGCCGGTACAGCTGTTGCGCCAGCAAGGCGCCCGGCCAGCCACCGAGCAGCTCCAGCAGATGCAACCTGCTTTCCGGCGTGCGCCACTGCCCGGCAATGGCGCGGTGTTTGTCATAGCCGTAGAACCCCAGCGTCAGCACGCTGGCCGCGGGGTAAAGCGCCAAGACCCAGAGCCATCGGTGCTGTTCAAATAGCTGCCACACGCCCAGCGACGGTGTCGTACACAGCAGCGCAAACAGCACCAGTTTGAAGCCCAGGTGCTGCGGCATAGCCATCGTTGGTGAGCGCCGCTGACGTGGCGGTTTCTGGGGTTTTGCCGTACGGGGTGCGCGCTGTTTGGGCTTGATGCGAATGGAGGGCTCATCCAGGCTCAAGCCTTTGAGGCGCATATGTTCGGCACGCAGTCGCCCGTTTTCGTCGTTGCTGGCGATATAGAACACCTCATCGCCGGCCTGCGGGCGACGTTCGCCACGCATGGCGCTGATATGCACAAACACCGCCGGGCCGCCGGCCTCGGGGGTGACAAAGCCAAAACCCTTGTCGTCGTTCCAACTCTTGATTGAGCCGCGTAGCTCCATGCCCCTGGCTCCTGCCCTTAGCGTTGTTGCGCAGGGTAATAGATTGGTGAGGGATAAAAAAACGGCGCCGCTCTTGCGAGGGGCGCCGTTTCTTTTTTACCGGCAGCTTAGTTACCCGATTTGATCTTGTTCCACAGCCGTGTACGGATGCGGTCGGTAGCCAGTGGCATGGCCTCCAGGGCAAACAGGGTTTTCATGGTCGCCTCGCTTGGGTACACCTTGGTGTCGGCCTTGAGCTCAGGGCTCACCAGGCCATCGGCCTTTTCGTTGCCGTTGGCGTAGCGCACGTAGTCGCTGATGCCAGCCATCACTTTCGGGTCGAGCAGGTAGTTCATAAAGGCGTAGGCGGCCTTTTCATCCGGAGCGTCGACCGGCATGGACACCATGTCGAACCACATCGGCGCACCTTCCTTGGGAATCACGTAACCGATATCCACGCCGTTGTTCGCTTCTTTGGCGCGGTTGGCCGCTTGCATGATGTCGCCAGAGAAACCGACGGCTACGCAAATCTCGCCATTGGCCAGGTCGCTCACGTACTTGGAGGAATGGAAATAGCGTACATACGGGCGAATCTGCATCAGCGTGGCTTCGGCCTTTTTGTAGTCGGCCGGGTCTTTGCTGTGGTGCGGCAAGCCCAGGTAATGCAGGGTGATCGGCAAGACTTCCGGGCCGTTATCGAGAATGGCCACGCCGCACTGGCTGAGTTTTTTCATGTTCTCGGGCTTGAGAATCAGGTCCCAGGAATCCAGAGGCACATCGCCCAGTACCGCTTTTACCTTGGCCACGTTGTAGCCAATGCCAGTGCTGCCCCACAGGTACGGGAAGCCGTGCTCGTTGCCCGGGTCGTTGGTTTCCAGCGCCTTGAGCAGTACCGGGTTGAGATTGTTCCAGTTCGGCAGCTGGCTCTTGTCGAGCTTCTTCAGCGCCCCGCCCTGAATCTGCCGGGCCATGAAGTGGTTGGACGGAAACACCACGTCGTACCCGGATTTGCCGGTCATCAGCTTGCCGTCGAGGGTTTCGTTGCTGTCGTAGACGTCATAGATCGGCGCAATGCCGGTGGCCGCCTGAAAGTTCTTCATGGTGTCCGGCGCGATGTAATCGGACCAGTTGTAGACCTTCACGGTATCGGCAGCCTGGCTGACCGAAGCCACCAGCATGAGCGGAGCGATAAGTTTGAACATGGAAGTTTTCTCTTGTTTTTGGCGTGTAGCGGTACGAGGGCTTGCTTGGATTACTTGAAGATCAAGACATAGGTTTTGCGCACGGTCTCTTTGATATCCCAGACGCCCAGGGTATTGGCCGGCATCATCAGGGCATCGCCTGCCTTGATTTCCATGGGCTCACCGCCTTCGGGGGTGAAGGTGCAGCTGCCGGAAATGATGTGGCAGAACTCTTGTTGCACGATCTGCCGACGCCAGACGCCCGGGGTGCACTCCCAGATGCCGGTTTCCACGCCGTCGGTGCGCTCGACGCTGGTGGTCGAGGCCACCGCTACGACTTCGCTCAAGGGCACGGCTACCGGGAAGGACTCTTCGAGTACGGCGGTTGGGGTGTTTTTGAAGTGGGTGATGTTCATTGGGGGTGTACTCGTGTGTTCGATTAAAGGTGGTCTAGTCCCCTCTCCCACTTGTGGGAGAGGGTTAGGGTGAGGGTGAGGGTGAGGGAGCGGTGTTGCGCTGGACGGGGGATTTGCGTCAACCCTCACCCCCGGCCCCTCTCCCGCACGCGGGAGAGGGGTGCAGAGCAATGTGAGTTTGTTTGGCCCTACCCTCACCCCCGGCCCCTCTCCCACAAGTGGGAGAGGGGTGCAGAGCAATGTGAGTTTGTTTGGCCCTGCCCTCACCCCCGGCCCCTCTCCCACAAGTGGGAGAGGGGTGCAGAGCAATGTGAGTTTGTTTGGTTACTTCATAAAACTTTCCATAAACCCCGCCAACCCACAGGCAAACCGCCGCCGCCAGGGCGCGCTGACCGGGTTGGCGAGCACCTGGTCTTCATGCACGAAGCTTTTGATGATGGCGTTGTAGCCCAGCCAGCGGCAGGGTTCGGGCTCCCAGGTGCGCAGGCCTTGTTTAATGCTGCTGTCCTGTTGCACCCAGGGCTGGCGGGTGAGCGCACTGGTTTCGCCAAGGATCAGTTGCGCCACGGTGCGCCCACCCAGGTTGCTGGCGCCTACGCCTTCACCACCGTAACCGCCGGCCAGGGCTACCTGGTTTTTGCGATCGCAAAGCATGGTGGGGTGAAAACTGCGCGACATGCCCAGGTTGCCGCCCCAGGAATGGGTGATTGGCACCTTTTTCAGCATTGGGAACAGTTCGCCAAACAGGTAGCGGCGCAGGCTTACTTCGTCGTCGGTCAGGTTGGCGTCGGGGCGCAGTTTGCCGCCGAATTTGTAGCCACCACGGGCGCCGAATACCAGGCGGTCGTCCATCGTGCGCTGGCCGTAGGTCACTTGCCGACTGGCTTCGCTAAACGCCTGGCCACGTTCCAGGCCGATCTCGGCCCAGGTGGACGCCGGCAATGGCGCAGTGGCAACGATCAGGCTTTGCACCGGCAGCAGGTGGTTGCCCAGCGGCGGCAGCGTGACGGAATACCCTTCAATCGCCGGCACCACCCACTCGGCTCGCACTTCGCCCTGAGCGGTGCGCACTACGCCTGGGTACCACTGGGTCACGGCGCTTTGTTCGAAGAGTTGCACGCCCATGCGTTCCACGGTACGGGCCAGGCCGCGCACCAGTTTGGCTGGCTGAATCGTGGCGCAATGGGGGGTGAAGATGGCGCCGTAAGGCGTGGCAACGCGCAGTTGCTCGTTCAGTTCATTCACCGACAGCCAGCGGTAATCGGCCTCGGTATGGCCCTGGGCATGCAAGCCGCGCAATTGCTCGCGCAGGCTGGTTTCCTGTTCAGGGTAACGCGCGGCGGTATAAAGCACGCCGGCCTTGCGGTAGTCGCAATCGATGCCCTCGCGTTGCAGCACGGTGGCGACTTCGTCCGGAATGCCGTGTAGCAGTTCATGGGATTCATGCCGGGCGGCCGGCGACAGATCGGCCAGCAGGCGGTCTTCTCCGAGCATGGCGCCCATCAGCCAGCCGCCGTTACGGCCCGAGGCACCGAAGCCGGAGATGTTGGCCTCCACGATAACCACGCGCAGCTCAGGCGCCTGGCGCTTGAGGTAGTAGGCGGTCCAGAGCCCGGTGTAACCGGCGCCGATGATGACCACGTCGGCTTCCTGCGCGCCGATCAGAGGCGCACGCGGAATCAGGGGTTCATCGACCTGATCCATCCACAGACTCACATTGCGCCACGCGCTCATGCCCAGCTCCAGTCACTTGTTCACCAACGAATGGCGCAGAGACTAGAGGCTAGATTCAGGGCTTGTCTTGCGCGCGGGCCCGCGAAGAAATTTAGCGGGCGGCGCGTTCTTTGAGGTAGGCCTTGGGCGTAAGGCCGGTGTGCTGGCGAAAGCAGCTGTAAAACGCCGACAGGGAATTGAAACCGGCGGCAAACGCCAGCTCATCAATACGCACCGGGGTGGGCGCGCTATCGAGCGCCGCGAGCAAGTGCTGCAGGCGTGCTTGGTTTACATAGCGGTAGAAGCTCTGCCCCAGCACCTGGTTGAGCAGGTAGGAAATCTGGTTGCGGCTGTAGCCGGTCGCCGTAGCCACCTGTTGCAGGTTCAGTTCAGCGTCCAGATACGGCTGGTGTTGCTGGAAATAGTGCTGCAAATCGTCGGCTAGAAACCCCAACTGCCGCGCCGACAGCCCCAGGCGGCTGATGGCCGGGCGCGAGTCGCTGGCTTCGGGGTTGGCGGCGCTGGCTTCGTGCATCAGGGAGGCGTATTCGTTCACTTGCCAGATCAACCCGTCGCGCACGGTAATCGCCTCGCTGGTGCGAAACGACACCAGCCCTTCCCCGCCGCGCAAGGTGATGCGGTATTGAATGAAGGCCGTGTCACCGTCCATGCGAATGCGGTCGCTGTGCTCCAGCGCCTCTTCGGGGTCACGGGGCATGGTGGCGCGTACGTATTCACGCAGGTCGTGCAGATGCAGCACGCGGTTCTGGAAGAAGTCGTTGTACTCGACGTCAGGGTGATAGAGCGCCATCACCCCGTCGAGGTCGCGGTATTTCCAGCAGTAGTGATAACGCAGCACCACATCGCGAGTGATATCGGTTTGCTCCGGGCTGTCGAAACGCTCGGTGGGCGAAACCGGAAAGCTGGGGCTGCGGGTCATCTTTTCTACCTGACTAACTACGGCTGGGCCGCGCTCCAATCTATCCAACCAAACTGCCAGGTGGCCAGAATCAACAAACCAAAGGCGATGCGGTACCAGGCAAACATCGCGTAGCTGTGGTTAGCGATAAATTTCAGCAGCCCGCGCACGGCAATCATGGCGAAGATAAACGCGGTGACGAAGCCGATGGCGAATACCGGCAGATCGCTCTGCTGGAACAGGTCGCGGTATTTGTAGCCCGAGTACACCGCCGCACCGACCATGGTCGGCATGGCCAGAAAGAACGAGAACTCGGTGGCGGTCTTGCGCGACAGGCCGAACAGCAGGCCGCCAATAATGGTGGCGCCGGAGCGCGAGGTGCCTGGGATCATCGCCAGGCACTGGGCAAAACCAACCTTGAGGGCGTCTTTCCAGGTCATGTCATCGACTGTTTCAGCATGCACCACATGCGGACGTTTTTCGGCCCACAGCATGATTACACCACCCACCACCAGGGCGGCCGCCACGGTAATGGGGTTGAACAGGTAGTGGTGAATCAGGTCGGCAAAAATTACCCCGAGCACCACGGCCGGGAAGAAGGCGATCAGCAGGTTGCCGGTAAAGCGTTGCGCCTGGCGGTCGTTGGGCAGGCCCAGCACCACATCGAAGATCTTTTTCCGGAACTCCCAGACCACCGCCAGAATGGCGCCGAGCTGGATGATGATGTTGAAGGCCATGGCCCGCTCGCCGCCAAAATTCAGCAGGTCAGCGACGATAATCTGGTGCCCGGTGCTGGAAATCGGCAGGAACTCGGTGAGCCCCTCGACAATACCCAGAATCAACGCCTGCGCAGCGCTCCAAAGATCCATGCAAATCCCCCAATATGCGGTGCCCCGCACCGCCAGATAAATGTTGTCGACCAAAAGGTGTCGGCAGAAAAAACCAAAGACCAACCGAGCTGCAGGCGCTTGGGAATGCCGCTTTGGCGCCGAAATGTAGCAGACAACGCCTACCGATGCTGCTGCCTTTAAGCACATTTCACCGGTAGTGTTGCAAAGCCATCGCCAACGCCTACTTTCAAGGCAGCACAACAACAAAAACGCTTGGAGTAACGCCTCATGCAAAGCCTGCGCAAACTACCGATTCACAGTCGGCTGTGGCTGATTCTGGGCGTTGCCCTGGTCATGCTTGTCAGTCTTGGCTTGCTGATGCTGCAGCAGATCAACCACGACCTGCACAGCGCCAAGGTTCAAAAGACCCAACATGTGGTGCAAAGTGCCGCCGGCGTGCTGACTTATTTTCAGGGCCTGGAAGCGGCTGGCACCCTCACCCGTGAACAGGCGCAGAAACAGGCCATGGATGCGGTGCGCGTGCTGCGCTATGGCAAGGATGATTACTTCTGGATCAACGACCTGGGTCCGAAGATGATCATGCACCCCATGAACGCCAAGCTGGAGGGCCAGGACTTGAGCGGCCTGAAAGACCCCGACGGCAAATTCCTGTTCAACGAGATGGTGGCCATCGCCAAGGCCAAAGGCGCTGGCATGGTCGACTACCGCTGGCCGAAACCGGGCGCCAGCGACCCGGTGCCCAAGGTGTCCTACGTGCAGCTGTTTCAGCCGTGGAACTGGATCGTCGGCTCCGGCGTGTATATCGATGACATGCAGGCCGAGTTCCGCGAGCAGGCCGTTCGTGCCTCGTTTATTGGCCTGGGCATTGCCGTATTGATGGCGCTGCTGGTGCTCTATATAAGCCGTAGCATCACCCGGCCGCTGAATGAGGTGGTGGGCGCCATGGCCAATATCGCCAGCGGCGAAGGCGACCTCACCCGCACGCTGCACAGCGACGGCAATGACGAACTGGCCGCACTGGCCAACCACTTCAACACCTTCACCAGCAAGCTGCGCTCGGTAATCGGCCAGATGCTGCAAGCGGCCGCCGCACTCAACCAGTCCGCCGACACCCTGGGCGGCGTGGCCACCAGGTCGCAGCAGGACAGCCAGCAGCAAGCCATGCAGATGGAACAGGTGGCCACCGCCATCAATGAAGTCACCTACGGCGTGCAGGATGTAGCCAAGAACGCCGAGCAAGCCTCGGGCGAAGTGCAAGGTGCCGAGGCCAACGCCAAACTGGGCCAGGCCCATATCGAGCGCAGCCTGCTGCAGATCGACACGCTCTCGGGCACCATCGATGAAGCCGTGGAAGTCATCCGAACCTTGGCCCAGGAAACAACCCAGATCGGCGGCGTGCTGGAAGTGATACGCTCCATCGCCGAACAGACCAACCTGCTCGCCCTGAACGCCGCCATCGAGGCCGCGCGAGCCGGTGAACAGGGCCGCGGTTTTGCCGTGGTGGCCGACGAAGTGCGGCTGCTGGCCCAGCGCACGCAGAAGTCCACGGCCGAGATTCACGTGATGATCGAACGCCTGCAGAAGAACTCCGAAGCAGCGGTGAACGTCATCAACGAAAGCAGCAAGGCCTCGCAACTGACCGTCGAACAGGCGCGCCAGGCGGGGGAAAGCCTGAACCAGATCAGCCAGTCGCTACGCAACCTGACCAGCCTCAATGCCTCCATCGCCAGCGCAACATTGCAGCAGGCGCATGTGGTTGAGGACATCAATCAGAACGTGACCGACGCCGCCGGCCTGGCGCACAACACGGCGATGGCCGCCGAGCAATCGAGCAGCGCCAGCCAACACCTGAACCAACTGGCCGATGAATTGAACCGGCTATTGCGCCAATTCCGCGTATGAGGGCTGCATGACGAGCATGGAACACCAGGAGATCAATCTCCAACAACCGCAAAACCAGGACCTGATCTGGGATATGGAGAGCATGGCGCGGCGCGAGCTGGCTGAGCGCTTCATCCGGTTGTTCGAGAACCGCCTCTGCGTGTATTCCGAGTCGGTGCGCCAGCTGTACACCAACTACACCCTGCATTTTCCCACCGACCTGGGCCGCAAGATGGTGGTGCTACCCAACGCCTATGCCTTCCACGACACCCTGCACGGCATCGACGCGGCGGCCGTACGTAAAACCGGATTGTGCGTGTTGCCAGGCGTGTTGGTGGGCAAGCCGGGGTTGCTGCTCAGCACAGAAATGAAAGACGACGGCAGCGTGCCCAAGACCATGCCGTTCAAGCCGGCGCTGGCACAGATCATCAGCAGTCAGAAGAAGCTTGGTGATGTGTTTTTGCCGATCATGATGAAAGGCGATTTGCGCGAGTTCGACCAGCAGATGCCCTACATCCACCTGCACCGCTTGCAGGTGAACAAGCTCACGCACCTGTCCACCTTCGAGCGCGACGACATTCACCAGACCATCACGCGCAAGATGCTGATGTTGTATCGCCAGGCCGATAGCCTGGTTTGCTGACAACTACGATGTTTTTGATCTTGTAGGAGCCAGCTTGCTGGCGAACCGTGGAAACCTCGGTGATCGGAGTTTGCGCAATTCGCCAGAAAGCTGGCTCCTACGGGGTAAGGCGCTAGGACGTCAGTCCTGGCTAACTGCGCCAATCTTGTGAATCGCCAGATCCGCGCCGTAATACTCATCTTCCTGATTCAAGCGAATGCCGCTCGTGGCCTTCAACACGCCATACACCAACAAGCCACCCACTAGCGCCACCGCCACACCAAGGCCGGTGCCGATCAACTGACTGATCAGGCTCACCCCGCCCAACCCACCGAGCACTTGCTGGCCAAAAATCCCGCAAGCGATGCCGCCCCAAACGCCGCACAAGCCATGCAACGGCCACACGCCGAGCACATCGTCAATGCGCCACTTCACCTGCGTGGCAGTAAACGCCCAGACAAACAACGCGCCCGCCACCAAGCCGGTGATCAATGCGCCCACCGGGTGCATCAGGTCGGAACCGGCGCAAATCGCCACCAGGCCGGCCAACGGGCCGTTGTGCAGAAAGCCGGGGTCGTTACGGCCGACGAACAACGCCGCCACCGTGCCGCCCACCATGGCCATCAGCGAGTTCACCGCCACCAGGCCACTGACCCCCTCCATGGTTTGCGCGCTCATCACGTTAAAGCCGAACCAGCCGACAATCAGAATCCACGAGCCCAAGGCTAGAAATGGAATATTGGACGGCGCAAACGCCACCAGCTTTCCATCGCGGTAGCGACCATTGCGCTTGCCCAGCAGCAACACCGCGCCAAGCGCCAGCCAGCCGCCCATGGCGTGTACCACTACGGAACCTGCGAAGTCGTGGAAACTGGCACCGAAGCGTTCGCCCAGCCAGGCCTGCAGGCCGAAGTTGCCGTTCCAGATCAGGCCCTCGAAAAACGGGTAGATGAACGCCACGATCAACAAGGTGGCGCACAACTGAGGGCCGAACTTGGCGCGCTCGGCAATGCCACCGGAAATGATCGCCGGAATGGCTGCAGCAAAGGTCAACAAAAAGAAGAACTTCACCAGGGCATAGCCGTGGTCGACGGTCAGCTCTTGGGTCGGCACCATAAAGGTCACACCGTAGGCTACCCAATAGCCGATAAAGAAGTAGGCCAACGCCGACATGGCAAAGTCGGAGATGATCTTCGACAAGGCGTTTACTTGGTTCTTTTGCCGGACTGTGCCAACTTCCAGAAACGCAAAGCCGGCATGCATGGCCAGCACCATGACGGCACCGAGCAGAATGAATACCGTGTTGGAGCCGTGAATGAGCGATTGCACGGCGCTGTTGAGGTTTTCCATCGAGAAAGCGACTCCGGCAGCGAAAAAAGCACCAAAGCAGCTCAAAGCCCTGCAACCACGCACCATGATGACGCCGCAACGCACCAGTTCTGCTCAGGCGAGCGAACCGATTTAGTACCAGGTAAACGGGCAGAAAATTTGAGCGATCAGGTCTTTTCTTTATTTTTCATTCGGTTGAGCAACGCTGTTGCCACCGTTTTTCCATCCGGGAATGCGCGATAAGGGCGCAAAACCCGCTGGTTACGCACCAGCACAATGCAAGCGCTATACCAGCGGCATCCTGAGGCGTCGCTGTTGGGATAGATGGAACCATCACCCCACCCACCACTCGAAATGCAAAGCCCCTCACTTATGGAGACTCACTATGGTTAGCAAGGCCAACGAACGCGCTCAGGAAGAGCTTATTGCCGAGTTCAACGCGCTGATCGCCGATACCGAAAAACTGCTCGCGCATACCGCTGAACTGGCCGGCGATGAAGCAGACGAATTGCGTTTGAGCATCCACGATAGCCTCAAACGTGCCCGCGACACGCTGCAACTCACCGAGTACACCGTACGCGAACGCGCCGAAGAGGCTGTTGCCAGCGCCGAAGCCTATGTGCAGCAAAACCCGTGGCAGTCGGTCGGCATTGCTGCCGGCGTTGGCTTCCTTCTTGGCCTTCTGGCCTCGCGCCGCTGAGCATGAGAGACGGAATGGACGCCCTACCCCCACCACCCCTGCAAGGGCGTGGCCCCTCGCCCAAACGCCTGACGGCGGCCTTTCTCGGCTTGCTGCATAGCCATGTCGAACTGTTCGGCATCGAACTGCAGGAGCAGAAAAGCCGCACCCTCAATTTGCTGTTATTCGCCGGCTTCGCGCTGGTGTTTGCCCTGCTTTTGTTGCTGGGGCTCTCGGCATTGGTACTGATGTTGGTCTGGGACAGTTACCGCATTCCCGGTGTCATTGGCCTGTGCGTGTTTTATGCCTTGGCGACCCTGTTCTGCGCGTTCGCCTTGCGCAATCAGGTAACCGATGAACACTCCCCTTTCAGCGCAACGCTCGAAGAGCTGGCCCGCGACCGGGAGCGCCTGATGCCATGAGTGCTACCAAACCCACCCGTCAAGAATTGCGCAAACAGCTGGTTCGGCTGCGCATGGAAATGCATCGCCACGAGCTGCGCCACGAAACCCACCAGTTGCTGCAGCCGCTGCGGCAAATGCGCGGTTCGGCGAAAACCTGGCAAGGCACGTTGAGCAGTGTCCATGCCCCAGCCTGGGGCATGGCAGCGGTTACGGCCTTAGGTTTTTTTGGCGCCAAAACCAAGAAGCTCAGCCGCTGGCTGAAAATCGGCTTGAGCCTCTACCCCGTGATTTCGGTCGCCCTGAAGAGCCGTCCCCCGCGGTAACTACCGTCTGTCCTACAACTGGCCACCTTCTTGCTATGCAAATGTGATGAACAGCAAATCAGCGCTGTTCATCGCCTTGCCCTGTGCAGGCGGAACAGCAAACCGTAACTAAGGATGTGACTGTGATCGACGGGCAACCGCTTGCCTGCTTCCAGCCGTTTATTGATACCGCCACCGGCCGTATCGCCGGAGTCGAAGCATTGGGCCGCCTGCAACAGGCCGACGGCCGTCTCGCTTCGGTGGGGCCACTGTTCGCCGACCCCAAATTCCCCATGACCGCCTTGCGCCGTCTGGACCGGGAAATTCGCGCCGACGCCCTGCAGCAGTTTCACGCCGCTCCCGAAGACTGGTTTCTGAGCATCAATATTTCCCCGCGCTGGATCGGCCGCCTGCGCCCGAACCAGCCGCTGCCCAGCCTTAAACAGCTGGAAAAACACGGTGTGGCGCCTGAGCGAATCGTCTTTGAAATCACCGAATTGGGCGGCGGCAGCCTGCGCCTGCCAGAAGTGGTTGCCCGCTACCGCGAAGCGGGTGCGCGCATTGCCATCGACGACTTTGGTGCCGGCTACTCGCAGCTCGACCGCGTATTGGCTTTGCAACCGGACATTCTCAAGCTGGATATGCGCTTGTTCCAGGAAGCCGCCCGTGGCGGCCCCAGCAGTGAAGTGGTCAAGGCGCTGGCACAGATGGCCGAGAAAACCGGCTGCTGGATCATCGCCGAAGGTGTGGAAACCGAAGCCGAACTGGACTTCGCCCTGGAGTGTGGCTCGCGCTACGTGCAGGGTTACCTGTTCGCCAAGCCCGATCGCGACTTCTTCCCGGCCGATGCCTTTGTCGACCGTTTTGCCCAACTGCGTAACCGTTACGTGCACAACAAGCTGGCCGAGCGTGCACGCTTGATGTCGCTGCGCCAACAGCTCACCGGGCTGATGAACAGCCTCAAGGCCTGGGCCGAAGCTGATGTGCCGCTGGCCAGCCTGCCGGCGCCCACGGCCTACCCGTGGCTGCTGCGCGTATACCAATGCGACCCGAATGGCACCCAGCTCACGCCCAACCTGGAATGGACCGGCAGCGGCTGGCGCGAAGACGGGCGCTACCTGGGCCACAACTGGTCGTGGCGGCCGTACTTCTACCAACTGCTGGCCGAAGGCTGGGATGAGCGTCGGCTGATTCTGTCTTCTACCTACCGCGACGCTACCAGCAATCAGTACTGCCTGACGGCGGGCCAATTTATTGATAACGGGCAGCGGTTGTTGTTGCTGGATATCGACGTTGCCGGGCTGTGATTAAGCGTCGCCTGCCTTACCCCCTCACCCTGACCCTCTCCCCCAAGGGGGCGAGGGGACTGGACCGAGGTGTGCCGTTTTCCCCCATTTCCTAGCCCTACGCCGCTGGGCTCCCCTCTCCCGCGTGCGGGAGAGGGGCTGGGGGAGAGGGCCGCCGCAGACACTATTCCCCTTGCAG
Organism: Pseudomonas turukhanskensis; assembly: GCF_027922365.1. GTDB lineage: Bacteria > Pseudomonadota > Gammaproteobacteria > Pseudomonadales > Pseudomonadaceae > Aquipseudomonas > Aquipseudomonas turukhanskensis. The sequence continues at coordinate 173,782 of NZ_BSFN01000004.1, read as the reverse complement.
CCCACCCGTAGAACCGGGAAGCTAAGCCCCCATCAGCCACTGAACGGCGAGGACTGGCCTTGGACTGGCACACACTGCTCAACCGCGAACGACTCGGCAAACCTACCCATAGCGCTGCCGAACTGGGCCGCAGCCCGTTTCACAAAGACCACGACCGCATCATCTTCTCCGGCGCTTTCCGCCGCCTGGGCCGCAAAACCCAGGTGCACCCCGTTTCCAGCAACGACCATATCCACACCCGCCTGACTCATTCGCTGGAAGTCAGCTGCGTGGGGCGCTCCCTCGGCATGCGCGTGGGCGAGATGCTGCGCGATGACCTGCCCGATTGGTGCGAGCCAAATGACCTGGGCATGATCGTGCAGTCTGCGTGCCTGGCCCATGACATCGGCAACCCGCCCTATGGCCACTCGGGTGAAGACGCGATTCGCCACTGGTTCCAGCAGGCCGCCGGGCGCGGCTGGCTCGATGGCATGAGCGAAGTGGAGCGCCAGGACTTCCTGCATTTCGAAGGCAACGCCCAGGGGTTTCGCGTGCTCACCCAGCTGGAATACCACCAGTTCGACGGCGGCACCCGGCTGACCTACGCCACCCTCGGCACCTACCTCAAATACCCCTGGACGTCGCAACACGCCGAAGCGCTGGGCTATAAAAAACACAAGTTCGGTTGCTACCGCAGTGAGCTGCCGCTGCTGGAACAAATCGCCGCCAAGCTCGGTTTGCCGCAGATAGAAAACGAGCGCTGGGCACGCCACCCGCTGGTGTACCTGATGGAAGCGGCCGACGACATCTGCTACGGCCTCATCGACCTGGAAGACGGCCTGGAAATGGAGTTGCTCGACTACCCGGAAGTGGAAGCCGTGCTGCTCGGCCTGGTGGGCGATGACCTCCCCGAAACCTACCGCCTGCTCGGCCCCCACGACTCCCAGCGGCGCAAGCTGGCGATTCTGCGCGGCAAGGCCATCGAGCACCTGACCAATGCCGCCGCCCGCGCCTTCGTCGAGCAGCAGGAGGCGTTGCTCGCGGGCACCTTGCACGGCGACCTGGTGGAACATATGCACGGCCCAGCCAAGGCCTGCGTACTGGGCGCCAAGAACATGGCCCGCGAGAAGATCTTTCAGGACAAACGTAAAACCCTGCACGAGATCGGCGCCTACACCACACTCGAAATTCTGCTGAACAATTTCTGCGGTGCGGCCCTCGAACTGCACGCGGGCAACGGCCTGTCGTTCAAGAACCAGCGCATTCTCGATTTGCTCGGCTACAACGCGCCGAAAGCAGAATGGACGCTGCACCGCTCGTTCTTGCGCATGATCGACTTTATCGCCGGCATGACTGACAGCTACGCCACCGAAATGGCGGCCGAAATGACTGGGCGCTCCAGCCCGGTGTAACGACGAAAACAGAGACGCGTATGGTCAAGCTTTTGCGGCAAGTGTTTACCTGGCAATCCGGCCCGCCGGCGTGGGGCCCGGCCATGGTCGCCATGCTCGGGTGCGCCCTGCCGCTGATTCTTGGTTTGTTCAGCGGCCACCCGGGGTTTCTCTGGGCCGCAGTGGGTGCCTTTCAAGCGGCCAAAGCCAACCCGCTGCACCGCTTCGGCATGCTGCGCATGTTGCTTTTGATTGGCCTCGGGGCCTGGAGCGCAGGCCTGGGCTTCTGGGGCGCCGACCATCCGCTGATCAGCCTCGGCCTGTTTGCCGTGTTCGGCTTTCTGCTGGCCTGGCTGCAACGCTTCGGCGCCGAGGCCGGCAAGCTCGGCATCGGCCTCGCTATCTGCCTGTGCTTGGGCCAGGGCCAGCATGGCGGCGGCAACCTTACCAACCCTTATGCCGTGGCCATGCTGTTTATTCTCGGCGGCCTGTGGGTGACCTTGCTGGCCTTTGCCCTGCGGGGTGTACATGGTTTGCGCATGTGGCCACGCATGCCGCGTCTGGTGGGCATTCTGAAAGTGCTGCGCCGCCACGCGCAACGCCAACCCCGGCGCCAATGGCTGCTGCATGCGGCCAATTGCACCCTGGCGTTCTCCCTGGCCGGTCTGACCGTCGAGCTATTCCAACTGCCGCGCGGATACTGGCTGACCATCGCCGTGCTGGCCACCTTGCAACTGGAATTCCAGGGCAGCCTGGTACGGGCGCTGCAGGCCAGCATCGCCAGCTTCTGCGCGGCCTCGTTGCTGATCTACTTCGGCCATAGCTTGCAAAGTCCGCCTGTCATGGTGGCGGTGATGCTGCCGCTGATTGCCATGAGTCGCGCCTTTCAGGCCAACCACTACGGCCTGTTCGTGCTGCAGACCACCCTGTGTTTCGTGCTGCTCGCCGAGAGCCTGTCGCAAGATTGGCACCTGGGCCAGGTGCGCGTGATCAACACCTTGATCGGGGTAGCGATAGCCCTGGCCGTGGCATTGTTGATGCATTGGGTACGGCACTACGTGAACCACCTTTTGGCGCGAAAAATGGAGCCTGCCGCGAACCCGGAAAAACCTGTTTCACAAGAGTGACAAAAGCCCGTTATTTCGAGGGCAGAACTCCATGGCGTTCACTATGCTTGGCTCTTGCTTCGGCACGGGGTTGAGCGCAGCGATACCCATGCCGCTTACGCCTGCCTCGCGTACGCAAAATTGAACCTGTATGCCCCATCTGCGCTGTTCAAGGAGTGATGCGCAATGACCCCGCCCGCACTGCCCAAACCCCGTCGCGCCGAACGTCGCTATTCGTTGCACGTGCACATCAGCGTGCTATTCACTTTTCTGTTGCTGATTACCGGTGTGGTGTTGGGTCTGTTCAACTACCGGCAGACCACCCAGATCATCTATTCCAGCAGCAACGAACTGTTCAGCCGCATTCAGGAAGATGTGCAGCACGACCTGCTCAATACCTACCAACCCATCCGCCACCTGCTCAGCCTGCTGGCTTTGCAGGAAAGCAACCAGGCCGCCGACCACTACCAGCGCATGGCGCTGCTGCCCTCCTTCGTGCAGGCCTTGCGCGATAATCCCAAGCTGGCTTCGCTGTACCTGGGCTACGACGATGGCGACTTTTTCATGGTGCGCCCGCTGCGCACGCAGGCCCTGAAAGATAAATTCGACGCGCCGAAAAACGCCGCGTATCAGGTGTGGACCATCGACCGCATGGGCGAGTCGGCCATGACCGAAACCGTCCAATCGGAGTCGGCCTACTACGATGGCGAGATGAACCTTATAACCCGCCGGCAGAACCTCAAGGAAAAGTACGACCCCCGCAACCGCAGCTGGTTTGCCAGCGCCAGCGCCCTCAATGAGCAGATCACCACTGCGCCCTATGTGTTTTTCTCCACTGGCAACGTAGGCACCACCCTGGCCCGGGCCAGTGGCGAGCATGCCGTGATTGCCGCCGACCTGACGCTGGACGATCTGTCCGCCACCCTGGCCAAGCACAAGATCACCCCGTCCAGCGAAGTGGTGCTGTACGACGCCAACGGCAACGCCATTGCCTACCCCGATAGCAGCCGGCTCATTGTGCAAGCCGAGAAGGCTCAGTTAGCCAAAGCCCGCGACCTCAACCCGGTATTGGCCGCCCTGCTCGACCACGACCTGCAAGGCGCCGACACCGGCAACCTGCAACTGGCACAGCGCAATTGGGTGGTGTCGCGCACGCATTTGATCGAAGGTGGGCCGCAGGGCCTGGAGCTGGCCCTGGTGGTGCCCGAAGATGAGTTGCTGGCCGAGGCCTACCGTATTCGCTGGCAAGGCGCGCTGGTGACCCTGGCCATTCTGCTGCTGTGCCTGCCACTGGGCTGGCTGAGCTCACGCCTGATCATCCGTCCGCTGCGCAGCCTGGTGCAGGAAGCCGAAGCCATCCGCCGCTTCGACTTCAGCCAGCCCAGTAGCGGCCATTCGCCGGTGCTGGAAATCGACCAACTGGCCACTTCCATGGCGCGCATGAAGGAAACCATTTCCAGCTTCCTGAGCATCTCCGCCAGCCTCTCGGCCGAGTCGCGCTTTGACACCCTGCTGGCGCGCGTGCTGCGCGAAACCGTGGACATCAGCGCCGCCCAGGGCGGTTTGATCTATCTGTTTGACGCCGACACCGGCAGCCTGGAACCCAAAGGATTGATTCTCGACAAGCAGCCGCGCGATCTCGGCGAGTTCGCCCTGCCCAGCTTTGCCGAGCACGCCGACGACATGCCGCGCTGGCTTGACGGCCCGGCTCACGGCGGCGCCAGTTCCACCCACAGCCTGGGCTTTGATGAAGCCGGCGTGTTGCAGCCGGTGTTCCTGACGTTCGACAGCCCACGCGTGCACCTGGCCGCCACCGGCCTGCACAACCGCCAGGGCCAGACCCTCGGCGTGCTGGTGTTGCTGCAACGCGACACCGGCCATATCGAAGACGACGCCATGCTGCGGCCCGAGCGCATTGCCTTTGTGGAAGCGGTGTCCGGCGTGGCAGCGTTGTGCATCGAAAGCCAGCGCCTGCTCGACAGCCAGAAAAAGCTGCTCAACGCATTTATCCAATTGATTGCCGGCGCCATCGACGCCAAGAGCCCCTACACCGGCGGCCACTGCCAGCGAGTGCCGGAGCTGACCCTGATGCTCGCCCGCGCCGCTGCCGACAGCGACGACCCGGCCTTTGCCAGCTACCAACCCACTGAAGACCAATGGGAAGAACTGCATATCGCCGCCTGGCTGCACGACTGCGGCAAGGTCACCACGCCCGAATATGTGGTGGACAAGGCGACCAAGCTGGAAACCCTCTACGACCGCATCCACGAAGTGCGCACCCGCTTCGAAGTGCTGAAACGCGATGCCTGGATCAGCTACTGGCAAGGCGTCGCCGGCGGCGGTGACGAACCGCAACTGGCGGCCCTGCGCGACGAATTGCTGGCCGCGCTGGATGAAGAGTTCGCCTTTGTTGCCCGCAGCAACCTCGGCGGCGAAGCGATGGCCGAGGCCGACCTCGAACGCCTGGCGCAGATTGGCATGCGCACCTGGACCCGCACGCTGGACGACCGCCTGGGCGTGTCGTGGGAAGAAAATCAGCGCCAGAGCCGCACCCCGGCGCCGGCCCTGCCGGTCAGCGAACCCTTGCTGGCGGACAAGCCCGAGCACCTGTTCGAGCGCGGCGAAAAAGACCGCATGCCGGCGGACAACCCCTGGGGCTTCAAGCTCGATGAGCCCGAATACAAATTCAACCGTGGCGAGCTGTACAACCTGGGCATCGCGCGCGGCACGCTGACCAATGAAGAGCGCTACATCATCAACAACCACATCGTGCAAACGATCCTGATGCTCAACCACCTGCCCTTCCCTGCACACTTGGCCAACGTGGCCGAAATCGCCGGCGGGCACCACGAGAAAATGGACGGCAGCGGCTACCCCAAACGCCTTAAGTGCGACGAAATGAGCCTGCCGGCGCGGATGATGGCCATTGCCGATATCTTCGAAGCGCTGACCGCCGTGGACCGGCCGTACAAGCGCGGTAAGACGCTGTCGCAGTCGCTAGGCATCATGGTGGGCATGTGCAACGGCGCGCATATCGACAAGGCGCTGTTTGCCCTGTTTGTGCGCAGCGGCCTGCACATGGAATACGCACTGCGCTTTTTGCAGCCCGAGCAGATTGATGAGGTAGATGTTGAGGCGTTGTTGGCGAAGATCGCCTGACAGATTCCGGGCTCCTTCTGCGCGGAGGCGACGGGTGTTTGTTCCCAGTACACCGCCATTCCAGCGCAGGCTGGAATCCAGCATGTCGGATGGACATGCGTTCTCCTGGCGCATTCTGGGTCCCAGCCTGCGCTGGGACGACTGAGGTTTTTGCCTCTGCCACTGTCATTTCCGCGAAGGCTGGAATCCAGAGTGTTGGATGGATATGCGTTCTCCTGGCCCATTCTGGGTCCCAGCCTACGCTGGGACGACGGAAGTTTTGCCCTCTATCACCGTCATTCCAGCGAAGGCTGGAATCCAGAATGCCGGATGGATATGCGTTCTCCTGGCGCATTCTGGGTCCCAGCCTACGCTGGGACGACGGAAGTTTTGCCCTCTATCACCGTCATTCCAGCGAAGGCTGGAATCCAGAATGCTGGATGGACATGCGCTCTCCTGGCCCATTATGGGTCCCAGCCTGCGCTGGGACGACGGAAGTTTTGCCCTCTATCACCGTCATTCCAGCGAAGGCTGGAATCCAGAATGCCGGATGGATATGCGTTCTCTTGGCCCATTAGTAGGGCCCAGCCTGCGCTGGGACGACGGAGGTTTTTGCCTCTGCCACCGTCATTTCCGCGAAGGCTGCAATCCAGAATGCCGGATGGATATGCGTTCTACTGGCCCATTCTGGGTCCCAGCCTACGCTGGGACGACGGAAGTTTTGCCCTCCATCACCGTCATTCCAGCGAAGGCTGGAATCCAGAATGCCGGATGGATATGCGTTCTCCTGGCTCATTCTGGGTCCCAGCCTACGCTGGGACGACGGAAGTTTTGCCCTCCATCACCGTCATTCCAGCGAAGGCGGGATCCAGATTCCCAAGCTGATACCGCGTCTCTCAAACAGCAAATACGACAAAGGGGCCCGAAGGCCCCTTTGTTTTACGCAAAAACCCTAAGGCTTATGCGTGCTCAGCGTTGATCTCGTTTTCCGGGTACCAAACGTCGATCAGCGGGCTGGCGGTGTAGTCGGTGACTTCACTGCGGGCCTTGAGCCAGGCTTCGACAGCAGCGCGTTGCTCTTCGCTTACCGAGCCACGCTTGGCCAGGCACACCAGGCCGTAGTCTTCGCCGCCCACATAGCCAAGACCGTTGTCTTTCATGGCTTCACGCAGGAATGCGTCGAGGAAAGCGTCGATGTCCGCTTCGCTCAGGTCCGCCATGAGGTTCAGGTTCAGCTCGAAACCGAGCTCCTGGAATTCATCCACGCAGAGTTTTTTGCGCAGGCGGCGGGAACGGTTAGTAGCCATGGAACAATCCTCAAAAGTGATATCGCGCGGCACTTTACCAGCAAAGGCCGCGCCTTGCCCGACTCTCTGCCGGGCGCCCGTATGCAATGCCCTGCCTACTGTAGGCGATTGTCAGTAAATCGCACGGGGCGCGCCGCACAGGCTGCGACGCTTCGGGCATAATGCCGGCACTTTCTCCGCGCTATCGGGAACCTGTGGCCCCGTGCGCTTTCTTCTTTACGCCATCTTTCTTTTTTGGCCCTTGCCTGAAGGGTTTTTCGCCAATGATCAAATCGCTTCGCCACCTCGTCATCGCCAGCCTTTTGCTTCCCGCCGCGCTGCCGGCAATTTCCGCCCCGCTCAACACCACCCTGCCCGCCTCCGTACAAAAAGCCATGAAAGCCGGCAAGATCGGCAATGACTCGATATCGGTCGTTACCCTGCCCATGACCGGCAACGGCACGCCGACCATCATCAATGCCGACGTGTCGGTAAACCCGGCTTCGACCATGAAGCTGATCACCACCTATGCCGCCCTCGAATTGCTCGGTCCCACCTACCAGTGGAAAACCGAGTTCTACGCCGACGGTCCGGTAAAAGACGGCGTGCTCAACGGCAACCTCTACCTCAAAGGTGGCGGCGACCCCAAGCTGAACATGGAAAAGCTCTGGTTGTTGATGCGTGACCTGCGCGCCAACGGCGTGCAGAAAATCACCGGCGACCTGGTGCTGGACCGCACCCGCTTTATTCAGCCGCAATTGCCGGTGTTCGACGACGACGGCAAAGACGACAACAAGCCCTTTCTCGTAACCCCGGATTCGCTGCTGGTCAACCTCAAGGCCGTGCGCATGATCACCCGCGCCGACAGCGGCAAGGTCAGCGTGATGATGGAACCGCCGCTGACCAACGTGCGCATCGACAACCGGGTGAAGTACCTGGGCAAAGGCAAGTGCGTAGGCGATGTGCGCTTCAATCCCGTCACCGAATTCGACGGCACTACCCTGGTGGTGACCGGCCAGTTGAATGAAGGCTGCAACACCCAGTCGTACCTCTCCCTGCTCGACCACGCCGGTTATGCCGCTGGAGCTGTGCGCGCTATCTGGCAGGAACTGGGCGGCACCATCATGGGCAAGGACCGCATCGGCGAAGTGCCGAAAAGCGGCACCCTGCTGGCCCGCGCCTTTTCGCCGGACCTGGCGGAAATCATCCGCGACATCAACAAGTACAGTAACAACACCATGGCGCGTCAGCTGTTCCTGAGCCTGGGTGCGGAATTCCGCAACAGTGCCGACGGTGACGACGCCAAGGCCGCGCAACGGGTAATCCGCCAGTGGCTGGCGAAAAAAGGCATTACCGCCACGCACCTGGTGATGGAAAACGGTTCGGGGTTGTCGCGGGCTGAACGCGTAAGTGCGCGGGAGATGGCGGCGATTCTGCAGACCGCCTGGAAAGGCCCGTATGCGGCGGAGTTCATCAGCTCGCTGCCTCTGGTGGGCATGGACGGCACCATGCGCAAACGCCTGAAAAACACCCCGCTGCGCGGCGATGCCCATATCAAGACCGGCACGCTGAACACCGTGCGCGCCATCGCCGGTTTCAGCCGCGACGCCAGCGGCGACACCTGGGCGGTAGTCGCCATCCTCAACGACCCCCGCCCGTGGGGTGCATCGTCGATTCTGGATCAGGTGTTGCTGGATCTTTATCGCAAGGCTAACTGAGAGCCCTCTCACTTCGCCGTCGTCCTCGCGCAGGCAGGGAGCCAGAATTACTGTAGCGCCTAAGGTTTTGGCCCGACTTTAGATTCTGGATTCCTGCCTGCGCAGGAATGACGGAGGGTTTGGCCACTACTCGCGTCGTCCCAGCGTAGGCTGGGACCTAGAATGCTGGAGGCGCCTAAGGTCTCAGTCCGGCTTCAGACTCTGGATTCCTGCCTGCGCAGGAATGACGGAGGGTTTGGCCACTCGCGTCGTCCCAGCGTAGGCTGAGACCTAGAATGCGGGAGCCGCCTAAGGTATCAGTCCGGCTTCAGACTCTGGATTCCTGCCTGCGCAGAAATGACGGAGGTTTTGGCCGCTGCCCGCGTCGTTCCAGCCCAGGCTGGGACCCAGGATGCTGGAGGCGCCTAAGGTCTCAGTCCGGCTTCAGACTCTGGATTCCTGCCTGCGCAGGAATGACGGAGGTTTTGGCCGCTACTCGCGTCGTTCCAGCGCAGGTTGGGACCCAGAATGCTGGAGCCGCCTAAGGCCTCAGTCCGGCTTCAGACTCTGGATTCCTGCCTGCGCAGGAATGACGGAGGGTTTGGCCGCTGCCCGCGTCGTCCCAGCGTAGGCTGGGACCCAGAATGCTGGCGCCGCCTAAGGTCTCAGTCCGACTTTAGACTCTGGCCTGCGCCGGCATGACGGAGGTTTTGGCCGCTGCCCGCGTCGTTCCAGCGCAGGCTGGGACCCAGAATGCTGGAGGCGCCTAAGGTCTCAGTCCGGCTTCAGACTCTGATTCCTGCCTGCGCAGGAATGACGGAGGATTTGGCCACTACTCGCGTCGTCCCAGCGTAGGCTGGGACCCAGAATGCTGAAGGTGGCTAAGAAATCGGCCAACCGAAAAGTCTGGATTCTCGCCTCCGCGGGAATGACGGCGAGGTGTTTATTTCGCCATTAATTTCCACGCCCGGTGGATCTTGGCGTTACGGGCAAAATCCGGGTCCAGCGTACTGGCGGTGATTTCTTCCACCTGATACCGCGCCGCCAGCCCTTCATCGAGCTGGAATTTGCGGAAGTTGTTGGAGAAATACAGCACCCCACCCGAGGCCAATCGCGCCATGGCCAGATCCAGCAACTGCACGTGGTCGCGCTGCACGTCGAACACGCCTTCCATGCGCTTGGAGTTGGAGAAGGTCGGCGGGTCGATAAAGATCAGGTCGTAGTCCTGGCGATCAGCCGCCAGCCAGGTCATCACATCACCCTGCTCCAACTTGTTCTTATCGGAAAAACCATTGAGCGACAGGTTGCGCCGCGCCCAATCGAGGTAGGTTTTCGACAGGTCGACACTGGTGGTGCTACGCGCACCACCCTTGGCCGCGTGCACCGATGCTGTGGCGGTGTAGCAGAACAGGTTGAGGAACCGCTTGCCGTTGGCCTCGCGCTGGATACGCAGGCGCAGGGGACGGTGGTCGAGGAACAGGCCGGTGTCGAGGTAGTCGGTGAGGTTGACCAGCAACTTGATACCGCCCTCGCTTACCTCGGTGAAGGTGCCTTGGCTGGCCTGACGCTCGTACTGCTTGGTGCCGCTCTGGCGCTCGCGACGCTTGATTACCACCTTGGATTTGTCCACACCCAGGGCCTGCGGAATGGCGGCCAGGGCGTCGAACAGACGGGCCTGGGCCTTGTCGGCGTCAATGGTGCGCGGCGGTGCGTACTCCTGCACGTGTACCCAGTCGTGGTAAAGGTCGATGGCCAAGGCATATTCGGGCATATCGGCGTCATACACACGGTAGCAATCCACGCCTTCACGACGGGCCCACTTGCCGAGGGTTTTCAGGTTTTTCTGCAGACGGTTGGCGAACATCTGCCCGCCCTCGCTCAGGCGAGCTTGCTCAACCGGGGCATTGGCCGGCGCGTCTGGCGTGGTGCCCAGCGCCTCTTGCTCGCGCTCGCGTTCACGCTGCTCGGGCGTGCGGCGCTCGCCGGTCACGAACTGCTCGGGCTGCACCTTGATCAGCAGCAGCTTGCACGGCAGCGCGCCGTTCCAGAAGGCGTATTGCTTGTGGCTGCGAATGCCCATGCGCTTGCCCAGGTCCGGCGCGCCGGTAAACACCGCAGCCTCCCAGTTCATGCAGGCCTGACGCAGGCGCTCGCCGAGGTTCTGGTAGAGATACAGCAGGCTGGCTTCATCGCCCAGGCGTTCGCCGTAGGGTGGGTTGCACACCACCAGACCCGTCTGGTTGTGGTCCGGCCGCGGCTCGAAGGTGGCGACTTCGCCCTGGTACACCTTGATCCAGTTGGACAGACCGGCACGTTCGATATTGTTGCGCGCCGGTTGAATCAGGCGCGGGTCGGCTTCATAACCACGAATCCACGAAGGCTGTTTGGCCAGGCCGGCGTCGGTACGTTCCTGAGCCTCGGCATGCAACTTCTTCCACAACGCCGGTACATGGCCAAGCCAGGAGGTGAAGCCCCAGCGCTCGCGGCGCAGGTTGGGCGCGATATCGGCAGCGATCATCGCCGCTTCCACCAGAAAGGTGCCCACGCCACACATCGGGTCGGCGAGAGCGCCGCCGGCTGCGGCAATGCGCGGCCAGCCAGCGCGAATCAGCACGGCAGCGGCGAGGTTTTCTTTGAGTGGCGCCGCACCTTGCTGCAGGCGGTAACCGCGCTGGTGCAGGCTGTGGCCGGAGAGGTCGAGGGACAGGATGGCTTCGCCACGGTCCAGGCGCAGGTGAATGCGCAGGTCCGGGTTGACCTTGTCGATGGAAGGCCGCTCGCCAGTGCTGGTACGCAGCTTGTCGACGATGGCGTCCTTCACTTTCAGGGCGCCGAAATGGGTGTTATCGATACCCGAACCGTTACCGCTGAACTCAACAGCCAGGCTGCCGGCGGCGTCCAGGTGCTCGGCCCAGTCTACCGACAGCACACCGTCGTAGAGGTCATCAGCGTTAGCCATGGGAAAACGCTTGAGCACCAGCAATACGCGGTTAGCCAGGCGCGACCAGAGGCACAGGCGGTAGGCCGTTTCCATCTGGGCAAAGCCGCGGATCGCCGAGGTGTGCTCGCGGGTTTCTTCCAACCCCAGCGCAGTGGCTTCCTCGGCGAGCAAGCCTTCCAGGCCCTTGGGGCAGGTAAGAAACAGTTCAAAACGATCCGACATATGTATTCCAGTGCCTAAGCGTGGTGGCCCGCAGGTCTGCTGCGTGCCCGGTTAAAGACCTCGGTTCTACCCGACGATCCCGCACTCCGGTATGGAGCGCTGTGCGAGCTGATATCAGCTCGACGCTGCCAGGTGGCGTCTCACACTGCTGGGAGCCTAGTCGCAACCCCTGTGCCGTGCCTGTTGCCGGGCCTAGCGCGTGGCCGCAAATTGCGGCGACCACGTAAAAAATGTTCTCAACGGCCGGATTTGCACCCTTCGTCGGAATACCCGAACCCTACAACTGCGAAAAGATCGCACGGGCTTTTAGCCGTTACCGCAGGCCACACCCCCGCCCCTGCTGGCGTTAACGCCAAGGTGGCCACTCCCTTATGGCAACACCACGACAAACGTTACGTGCTTATGACAAAACGATCATTCCCAGCACCCCCCGCATTCGTTAGAAATCAACTCAGCCCAGCGTCGCAACGACGTTGGCAGGAGACCCGTAACGCCGGCAGCGGGCTCCACTGGTAGAGGATTTCTGCCAGGCCTCGAAAGAGGCGAACCAGGACATAACAGTCAACAAGTGAGGGCAACACCCTATGAGAAGACTTAAGCGTGATCCTTTAGAAAGAGCTTTTTTGCGCGGCTATCAATTTGGCGTCCATGGCAAATCTCGTGAATTGTGTCCATTTACCCTTCCGTCCGTACGCCAAGCCTGGATTAACGGCTGGCGAGAGGGTCGCGGTGACAACTGGGACGGAATGATCGGCACCGCCGGTATCCATAGGCTTAACGAACTGAACGCAGTCGGTTAAACAAGGAAACTCCGACTACTTAACTCCCGCTTTACCATGCACGTCCCATCCGGACGGCGGGCGAGAGCCCAGGGGCTCCTTTTAAGGAGCCCTTTTTATTGCGTGCCATTTACTGGTCAGGCCTTGGGCATCGCCCCAATCGCATCCACCGCCTCGCGAATCAGCGCCGGGCCCTTGTAAATGAAGCCCGAATAGATCTGCACCAGGCTCGCACCGGCGGCGATTTTCTCAGCCGCGTGTTTGCCTTCGGTGATGCCGCCAGCGGCGATAATGGGCAAACGCCCGCCCAACTCGGTCGCCAGCGCGCGCACGGTGTAGGTGCTCTTGTCACGCACCGGCGCGCCGGACAGCCCGCCCGCCTCGTCACCATGTACCAAGCCTTCGACGCCCACACGGCTGAGCGTAGTGTTGGTGGCAATCACTGCATCCATACCGGCCTCGACCAGCGCACGGGCCACTTCAACAATTTCTTCGTCGCTCATGTCCGGCGCAATCTTGATCGCCAGCGGCACGCGCTTGCCGTGTTGCTGGGCCAGGTCTTCCTGACGCTGACGCAAGGCTTCGAGCAATTGCTTGAGCGAATCGCCGAACTGCAGGCTGCGCAGGCCCGGGGTGTTGGGCGAGCTGACGTTGACGGTTACGTAGCTGGCGTGGGCGTACACCTTGTTCAGGCACAGCAGGTAGTCATCCACTGCGCGCTCGACCGGCGTATCGAAGTTCTTGCCGATATTGATGCCCAACACGCCTTTGTATTTGGCCGCCTGCACGCGTGCCAGCAAGTGATCGACACCGTGGTTGTTAAAACCCATGCGATTGATGATGGCCTCGGCATCCGGCAGGCGAAACAGGCGCGGCTTGGGGTTGCCGGGCTGCGGGCGTGGGGTAACGGTGCCGATTTCGACAAAACCAAAACCCAACTGCGCAAAGCCGTCGATGGCATCGCCGTTTTTATCCAGCCCCGCCGCCAGCCCGACCGGATTCGGGAAGTCCAGCCCCATCACCCGCACCGGCACCCGCGCCGGCTGCTTGCACAGCAGGCCATTCACGCCCAGGCGGCCGCCAGCGCCGATCAGGTCGATCGACAGTTCATGGGAGGTTTCTGCGGAGAGTTTGAACAGCAGCTCGCGGGCCAGGGTATACATGGGCAGGCTTAGCTCGAGGAAAAAAGAGGTGCGCGATTATAGCCGCGCTGACCCTCGGCGGCGAGGCGCTTAGTGCTCAGCCCCCACGAGGCGCTACGCGGCGAAGCGCTAGAAGCTCGCCCGCGCTGTTAAACTCCAGCTCAAAGGAACCGTAGACGCCATCGTGGGTCAGAAATGGCCGCAGGTGGTGCGCAGGCAGGCTGACTTTGCGCCCATCACGGCTACGCAACAGAATCCGGTTGGCCTGCCCTTGATAGACCGCGCGCAAACGTTCTGCAGATAGGGCAATATCCAACTCCAGGCTTGGCATGGAGGCTACCTCGCAAATGATTCACGCAATACTGCCACAGGCGCCCGCGCCGGTGCTGGCGCAAGGCTGTCGGCTTGACGGCGATAGTCGTTTGACAATTGCTCCGGCAGATTTGCACATCGTCTGCCACACTGGCTTGGATGACCCAGGATGTAGCATTTGGCCATGAGTTCCAGCGAGCCTCCCATCTCCCTTAGCGATCGCCTTTCGGCACTGGCCCAACGCCTGGGCCTGAGTAGCCGTGGGCCTCGGCAAATCCTGCAACGGGCCAGCAGCTTGCGCTTGCCGTTCCAGCCGTTGCCGCAGCCGCCCGAGCAAATCTGGTGGCAAAACGGCGCGCCGCTGCAACGCCTGGTGGATATGCCGCGCAACGCACTTTCCGGCCCGGTGCAGGAAGATAAGGCCAAAGCCCATTCAATGCTGATCAAGGTGGTGGAACACGACACCCAGCAACTCAATGCCTTTGACCTGCGGCTAATTGATGGCCTGTGCGGCAGCGACCTCGCCGCCAAGCCCTTCGCCCATTTCGAGGAATACGCCAGCAGCGATGCCTGTCGCGGCGTTCGTATCATCAGTTACAAGGACTTCGTCAAAGTTATCAGCACAGCCTTGCCGCGCTTTCTGGCCGGTGAGCGCATCGTGTTGCGCCAGGCCGACTGGGTAGCCAATCGCGTCTATTGGGTCGGCGAGCATCATCACGAGGCATTTGCCAGCGCCATTGCCTATGCGCGCTTGCGTGGGCTGGACGTCAGCCTGCCAGCGGAAATCACCCGCTACCGCCTGAGCACCCCTGGTCTGCAGGCGCTGCAAGGTGCTTATCACATGCTGGCAATGCCCGTGCAGGCCTGGAGCGACCCGCAGTTTATGGGGCTGTTGCTGGACAAGGGCCTGCCCTACGCGCGGCTGGCTATGCTGCGCACACCGGGCGCGCCAGAGTTTCTGCTGCTACCGAAAGACTCCCCGGAGGCCACCGCCCTCGGTGAAGGGCTGCGCCTGGCGGGGGCACCCGATGTGGTGGCGTACCTGCTGCAGCTGGCAGCCACCATCACGCCGCCTTAGGTGTCAGACGAGGTCTTCGTCGTCTTCGGACACCACTTGCCCTTCAATCACATCGTCGTCTGTTTCCAACGCCAACTGACGCTCATACAGCGCTTCGCTTTCACTGATCAATTGCAGTTGGGTTTGATGGCGCTGGGTCCACTCCTCCAGGCTCAGGCCAATGCTGTCGAGCAACACCGGGTTGCATTGCACCAGATAAACCGCCGACATCTGCGCCGAGTCAGCAACCCTCAGGTCCAGCAAGTCACCGTCCACCGGGCCGCCGTAGGTAATCCAGCGAGCGAACTCGGGGTACAAACCACAGACCTTTTCGAAATCGATGTCATGCATTCGCTGCTGACCGCACTCGATATTTTCCAGGCGCTTCCTGTCGATCCCTGTCAGCTGGGAAAAGGCCGGACGCTTGAGGCCCATGAGTTCGCGCAAACCGCGCAGTCGCTGGCCGGCGGTGAAGAGAAAATGTTGATTGCTCATCTGACTGTCCTGTCTAGATAAAGACCGTATTTCTGCTTTTTACTACCAGTGAGGAGATCATGATTGACTACCTAACTGTTAGTAATAAGCTACGGAAAATTTAAGGGATTAAAGGCCTGTCATTCGCACTGACAGGCCGCGATGGTGCAGGAAGCCCTATGAAACCAATAGAACTGACCCCGGCCTGGTTTGGCCAATGCCCGCGCTACTTGAGCGCCAAACGCTTTAGCGACATGGCCGGCTTAAAAGGCCAGGAAAATCAGATAGAAAACCTTGTAAAACAAGGCGTTCTACCCACTCGACAGTTGGGTCGGCACCTGATGATAGATATGCATCGGCTCATGTTGATGCTGCCTTCGGACACCTCCAACGAAGCTTTCCTCGGCCAGGAAAGGCCTACCCTTACACCGCGAGCAAACCCCTCTCACGCGCTAGCGACTCTGTTCACCAAGCAGCAGTCGGTGTTATCTGACTAGTTCGCCATTCGCCCACTCAAAAGCAACTTCCAGATTGCCAATCGGTCCCTCAGCGGCAACACTCTCGCCTCTTTTGTTAATGGCTGGAGATTGTCGTGAGAGTTGCCGATTACACCCGCCTTCTCAGCCTGGCTGCCATCTGGGGCGCGAGCTTTCTGTTTATGCGGGTGATCGTGCCGGTGCTTGGGCCCTTGCCCAGCGCGTTTTTCCGTGTAGCGCTGGCGGCCGTCGGGCTAGTGGTAATTCTCTGGGTAATGCGCGTGCAGTGGAATTTCCACGGCAAGTTTCGCCACTGCCTGGCCCTTGGGGTGATCAATTCCGGGCTGCCGGCCACGATGTATTGCCTGGCGGCCATGGTGCTGCCGGCCGGTTACTCCTCGATTTTCAACGCCACCACCCCCTTGATGGGCGTGTTGATCGGCATGCTGTTTTTTGCCGAACCGCCAACCCCGAGCAAAACGCTCGGCGTGATGCTCGGGCTTTTTGGTGTCGGTTTACTGACCCGTACGGGTCCCGTGGCCTTCGATGCCGAGCTGCTGTGGGGCGCCCTCGCCTGCCTGATCGCGACCACCTGTTACGGCTTTGCCGGTTTTCTCACGCGCAAGTGGCTGGGCGGCGTACCGCTGGATAACCGCGTGACCGCCTGCGGCAGCATGTTTGGCGCCACGCTGTTTCTGCTGCCCCTCTTCGGCTACGCCTTGGTGGAACAACCGCCGGCCAGCTGGGGCGGCATGACGGTGTGGTTGTCGCTGGCCGGCCTGGGCCTGGTGTGCACCGCGTTTGCCTACGTGCTGTATTTCCGCCTGATCACCGATATCGGCCCGATCAAAGCGTCCACTGTCACCTTCGCCGTGCCGCCCTTTGGTGTGTTGTGGGGCGTGCTGCTGCTCGGCGAGCCGCTGTCCTGGGCCTATTTGTACGGCGGCGTATTGATTGGCCTGGCCCTGTGGCTGGTGGTCAAACCCACGCCCATAGCCAAGGCGGCCGAGGCCTCATAAACCGGCGTCGTAGTTGCCCGACTCAAAACTCACGCCATGGCGCACCCGCGGTGGCTCCTCGCCGCTATGCAACAGCACCACCGTGTCGATCAGAGTTTTGTCGTACAACGTCAGGCGGTCGAGCATGCGCAAGTGTTGCAGCCAGTTGTCCACCACCAGCACTTCCTGCCACAGCTCCTGATCGCTGACATCGCGATACATGGCCCAGCGCAATGCACCATTGCGCAACCGCAACCGGCGCAAGCCCTGTACGGCCTTGACGAATTCACGGGTGCGCTCACTGGCGATGCGGTATTCGATGGTGACCAGCACAGACCCGCGTTCGGGGTTGAACACGAAGGTTGGCTGCCCCGGCAGCGTGGCCGGCGCATGAGCGATATTGGTGGCATCCAGCTCAGGCAGGCGCGACTGGTACAACAGCAGCGCGCAGGCAAACATCAGGCTCCCGGCCGCCAGCAAGGCGCCCTGCACGCCCATGGTCTGTGCCAGGTGGCCCCAGAGAAACGAGCCCAGTGCCAAACCGCCATACAACGCGGTTTGATACAACGCCAAGGCGCGCGCCTTGACCCAGTCGGGCACCAGAATCTGCACCGCCGAATTATAGGTCGCCACCGCTGCAATCCAGCAGGCGCCGCCCACCAGCAGTGCCGGGTACAGCACCCACAGCGTGTCGACGCTCCCTAGCAACAGCACGATCACCGCCAGCAGCAACCCGGCAAAACTGATCAACCGGCTGCTGCCGACAAACTGCCGCGCGCGGTTGACCAACGTACTGCCGACAATCGCGCCAATCCCCAGCGCGCCGAGCATATAGCCGTACACCGAGGCGTCGCCCTCGGGGTTGCGGTGGGCCAGAATCGGCAACAGCGCCCAGATGGAACTGGCCGACACGCCAAAGCTGAACGAGCGCAACATCACCAGGCGCGTCACGCTGGAATGCTGAGTAAACCGCAGGGCCGCCTTCACCCCTTCAACGATATGCTCTGGCGGAAACTGCCGCGTCGGAAGGTCACGGCGCCACTGCCAGATGGCGGCGATCAGGCCCAGGTAGCACACGCAGTTGAAGAGAAATACCCAGGCCGAGCCGGTGAAACTCAGCAGCAATCCGCCCAACGCCGGCCCCACCGCGCGGGCAACGTTGTAGTTCACGCTGTTGAGCAACACAGCATTGCCGACCATATTCGGCGGCACCTGCTCATTTACCGCCGCCTGCCAGGCCGGAATGGTGATGGCGCCACCGAGACTGATCCACAGAATCGACACAATCAGCAGCAGCGGATCAAGCAGGCCAGCAAAGGCGATCACGGTGAGAAAGGTGGCGCCGCTAAGCTCGAACGTTAGGCCGATCAGCATGATCTTGCGCCGGTCATGGTTGTCGGCCAGCACCCCGGAAACGATGGACAGCACCACCAGCGGCAACGCCGATGCCACCTGAATCATCGCCACCATCGGCGCGCTGGCCTGCGCCTCAGTGACCACCCAGGCAGCCGCCACCGACTGCGCCCAGGTGCCAAGGTTGGCGAACAGGTTGGCGATCCAGATGATGCGAAAGGCGCGCACGCTAAACGGCGAGAAGATGCCGCCGGCCTTGGGCTTTTCAGCTTCAGGGTTGGCCGGTTCAGCAGGGAGATCATTTTTCGGGGAAACGGACTGCAACATGGGCAACACCTTTTTAAGAGGTAAGCCCAGTGTAGGTTGGGTTGAGCATAGCGAAGCCCAACGATTGGCGGCCAGGGGCGAAAACCACCTCAGCCACTCATGCCCAGATCAGCGAAAGCGGCACGGCAGTCAGTTGCTGGTCGAAACGCACCACCTGCTCCCCGGTGTAGAACACCACTCCGCGCTTGAATTGCCCAGGCGTGGTATCGCGCAGATGGCGCAAGCCATTGAAGTCCTTGGCACTGATCGTGGTTGCCGCCTTGACCTCCACGCCCACCAATTCGCCTTGCCGGTTTTCAAGAACAAAGTCGACCTCCATGCCCGTAGAGGTGCGGTAGTGCAGCAAGTTTGTGCGCATCTGTGCCCAGGCTTGATGCTTGGAGAGTTCGGCAAATACAAAGGCCTCCACCAGATCGCCCGGCAGACCGAGCGCAGCGGCGACGCCCGACTTGCCCAGCCCTTGCAAGTGCGCCATCAGCCCATAGTCGGTCACGAACAATTTCGCCGACTTCTGCAGGCGCTTGCCGAGGTTGGACGACCAGGACGGCACCTGACGAATCAGGAACAGCGTCTCCAGCAGCGTGAGGTAGCGCTTCAATGTGGTCTGCGCAATACCGGTTGAACGGGATAACTCGGCAGCGTTGAGCAGCCCGCCGCTGCGCGCAGCCAGCAATTGCATCAGCCGCGGCAATTCAGTGAGGCCCTCGATCTGCGCCAGATCACGAACGTCACGCAAGAGAATGGTGCTCAGGTAATTGTCGAACCAGGCTTCGCGCCGGCGCTCGGTCGTACGAGACAGTGCTTCCGGGTACCCGCCCGCCATCAGCCGGTCGATAAAGTCATCCCGTTGGTAGGCACACCGATCTGGGAAATCGCCATCGAATAGCCGATCAATCAGGCTAAGTGGCCGATCAGCAATTTCACTTTGCGCCAGCGGCCAGAGCGTCAGCACGTCCATACGACCGGCCAGAGAATCAGCAATCTGCGGCAGGAGCAGCACATTGGCCGAACCCGTCAGCAGGAAGCGACCTGGCGTACGGTCTTTGTCCACCGCGGCCTTGATGGCCAGAAAAATGCCCGGTGCACGTTGCACTTCATCCAGGCACACCGGGCCTTCAAGCGCGCCGATAAAACCAGCGGGGTCGGTCTGCGCCGCCGCCAGCACCGCCGGATCGTCAAAGGTGAAATAGCGAAAATCCTGCGCCAGCGTTCGCACCAGCGTGCTCTTGCCGGTCTGGCGCGCGCCATTGATCAGAACGACTGGCGAGTCGTTCAACGCCTCAAGCGTATTTTGCCGAATTTGACGTGAGAACATGATGTAAATTCATCCACTGAGTGGCTGAAATTACACCACTCTAGTGGATGAATTTCCACCACTTATTCATGCCCTACTGCACCAACTCCTGCTCACTGAACATATCGCTGAACAACATGCTGCTCAGGTAGCGCTCGCCGGAGTCGGGCAGGATCACCACGATGGTTTTGCTCTGCATTTCCGGGCGCTCGGCCAGGCGCACGGCGGCGGCCATGGCGGCGCCGCAGGAGATGCCGCACAAAATGCCTTCCTCACGCATCAGACGCAGGGCCATCGCCTTAGCTTCTTCGTCGTCCACCAACTCCACGCGGTCGACAATGCTCAAATCCAGGTTCTTCGGCACGAAACCGGCGCCAATGCCCTGGATTTTGTGCGGAGCCGGCTTGATCTCGTCACCGGCCAACGCCTGGGTAATCACAGGTGAGCCGCTGGGCTCGACTGCTACCGAAATAATCGGTTTGCCGCAGGTGTTCTTGATATAGCGCGACACACCAGTGATGGTGCCGCCGGTGCCGACGCCCGCCACCAGCATGTCGATGGCGCCTTCAGTGTCGTTCCAGATTTCCGGCCCGGTGGTTTTTTCGTGAATAGCCGGGTTGGCCGGGTTTTCGAATTGCTGCGGCAGGAAGTATTTGCTGCTGTCGGAAGCCGCAATCTCAGCCGCTTTCTCGATAGCGCCTTTCATGCCCTTGGCCGGCTCAGTGAGCACCAGTTCCGCCCCCAAGGCTTTAAGCACCTTGCGGCGCTCCAGGCTCATGGACGCGGGCATGGTCAGCAGCAACTTGTAACCGCGGGCGGCAGCGACAAAGGCCAGACCGATACCGGTGTTGCCGGAGGTGGGCTCGACGATGGTCATGCCCGGTTTGAGCACGCCGCGTTCTTCGGCATCCCAGACCATATTGGCGCCGATGCGGCATTTGACGGAGTAAGCGGGGTTGCGCCCTTCGATCTTGGCCAGGATGGTCACGCCTTTGGGGCCCAGGCGGTTGATAAATACCAGCGGCGTATTGCCGATGGACTGGGCGTTGTCTGCGTAGATGCGGCTCATATCCTCTGTCCTTTGGTGATTCGCAAAGGCAAACAGCCTATGCCTGCCAACGGGCCAGCGTCCAGCCTGAAAAAATCCGAACCGCAGCGGCCTGCGAGCGGTCTAGCCTCTACATTAATAGAGACTTTCTGGGCTAGAGCCAGACAAGGCGAATCGGCGCCCAAGCGCGCAGCGTACTCCGGTACGTGAGCAGCTGAGGCGCCGATTCAACGCCGTATGGCCGACGACCAGGCAATCGGAGCCGAACACATGAAACGACGCTACAGTTGGCCGCTCTGGATCTTTGTTGGACTGGTAGTGCTGGTGGTGGTGCTGCATATCACCCTGCCCTACGTGGTACGCGATTACCTCAACGGCAAACTGGCCGACATGGGCGAATACAAAGGCGAGGTTACCGACGTTGACCTCGCTTGGTGGCGAGGTGCCTACCAAATCAATGGCCTGAACATCCGCAAGGAAGACGGCAAGGTGCCGGTGCCCCTGCTGGATGCCCCACACATTGATATTGCCGTCAGCTGGCATTCGCTCTGGTACGACCACGCCGTGGTCGCCAAGGTGCTCTTTACCCAACCCACGCTCAACTTCGTCGATGGCGGCAAAGACAAGGATGCTTCGCAGACCGGTAAAGGCGTTGACTGGCGCGAGCAATTGAACAAGCTGCTGCCCATCACCCTGGACGAAGTGCGAGTGGTCGACGGCAAGCTGGGCTTCCACAACTACACCTCCACGCCGCAGGTAAATATGCAGGCCACCGAGGTCAATGCCAGCCTCTATAACCTCACCAATGTAGCTGACAAGAACGGCGAGCGGGTGGCTCACTTCGAGGGCAAGGCATTGCTGTTGGGCCACGCGCCGCTGGAATGCACCATCGTGTTCGACCCGTACGAGAACTTCGAAGACTTCAAATTCCGCCTGCGCGCCCGCGACATTGAGCTGCGCAAGCTCAATGACTTTTCCGCGGCCTACGCCAAGTTCGACTTCAACGCCGGGCACGGCGACCTGGTGATTGAAGCCGATGCGAAAAAGGCCCAGCTCAGCGGCTATATAAAGCCGTTGTTGCGCGATGTGGACGTATTCAATTGGCAGCAGGACGTTGAGGACAAGGACAAAGGCTTCTTCCGCTCGATCTGGGAAGCATTGGTGGGTGGCAGCGAGACCGTGCTGAAAAACCAGGGTAAAGACCAGTTCGCCACGCGCGTCGAGCTCAGCGGCAACGTGCACCAGCAGAACATCAACCCCTTCCAGGCGTTTCTGGCGATTCTGCGCAATGGCTTTATTCAGGCCTTCAACGCCCGCTATGAACGGGCCAAGCCTACGGAAGACTAGACCCGCCCCAACCAATGGGCGGTTTCTGGCTACTTGTTCGCGCGTGACCGCCCATTCAGTGACTGAATGGCGCGTCTGCGTTCACAGCCACGTGAGGTGCGCGCTATAGTCGCTGCCTATTCTTAATAAAAACTCCAGGTTTCCTACAGAACCCTGTTCGCTACTGTTTGAGGATTTTCCGATGAAGTTCGAAGGCACCCAGGCTTACGTCGCAACCGACGACCTTAAACTGGCAGTCAACGCCGCCATCACCCTGGAGCGCCCGCTGCTGGTCAAGGGTGAGCCGGGCACCGGCAAAACCATGCTGGCCGAACAATTGGCCGAGTCCTTCGGCGCCAAGCTGATCACCTGGCACGTCAAATCCACCACCAAGGCCCATCAGGGTCTGTACGAGTACGATGCCGTGAGCCGTCTGCGCGACTCGCAGTTGGACAGCGACAAAGTCCATGACGTGCGCAACTACATCAAGAAGGGCAAGCTCTGGGAAGCGTTCGAAAGCGAAGAACGCGTGATTTTGCTGATCGACGAAATCGACAAGGCCGACATCGAGTTCCCCAACGACCTGCTGCAAGAACTCGACAAGATGGAGTTCTACGTTTACGAGACCAACGAGACCATCAAGGCGAAAAAACGCCCGATCATCATCATTACCTCGAACAACGAAAAAGAGCTGCCGGACGCCTTCCTGCGTCGCTGTTTCTTCCACTACATCGCCTTCCCGGATCGCGCGACGCTGCAGCAGATCGTCGATGTGCACTACCCCAACATCAAGAAAGACCTGGTGGCCGAAGCCCTCGATGTGTTCTTCGACGTGCGCAAGGTGCCGGGCCTGAAGAAAAAGCCCTCCACCTCCGAGCTGGTTGACTGGCTGAAGCTGCTGATGGCCGACAACATTGGCGAAGCGGTGCTGCGTGAACGCGATCCGACCAAGGCCATCCCGCCGCTGGCGGGGGCGCTGGTTAAAAATGAGCAGGACGTTCAACTGCTCGAGCGCCTGGCCTTTATGAGCCGCCGCGCTAGCCGCTAACAAACTCACATTGCTTTGCACCCCTCGCCCGCTTGCCGGAGAGGGGCCGGGGGTGAGGGCAGGCCGTTACGCAGATCGCGCCCGGCTTGACACCTCCCCCTCACCCTAACCCTCTCCCTCAGGGAGAGGGGACGGATCGAGTGAACTCCAACGGAGATGCAGCCATGCTGCTCAACCTATTCAACGAAATGCGC
This sequence comes from Pseudomonas turukhanskensis, assembly GCF_027922365.1. Classification (GTDB taxonomy): domain Bacteria; phylum Pseudomonadota; class Gammaproteobacteria; order Pseudomonadales; family Pseudomonadaceae; genus Aquipseudomonas; species Aquipseudomonas turukhanskensis. The sequence goes on along the minus strand of NZ_BSFN01000004.1, from coordinate 150,194 downwards.
GCCGCCAAGGTTCCGGTCTCGGTTCGCGAGTTGCTGGACCTGATCAACGCGTTGAAGCACAACGTCACCTTCGCCGACATGGATGAGTTCTATTACTTGTCGCGGGCGATTCTGGTCAAAGACGAGCGCCATTTCGACAAGTTCGACCGGGCCTTCGGTGCCTATTTCAAGGGTCTGGAAAACCTCAACCAGCACATCGAGGCCTTGATCCCCGATGAGTGGCTGCGCAAGGAATTTGAGCGCTCGCTTACCGATGAAGAGCGCGCCAAGATCGAGTCGCTGGGCGGCTTGGACAAGCTTATCGAGGAATTCAAGAAACGCCTCGAAGAGCAGAAGGAACGCCACGAGGGCGGCAACAAGTGGATTGGCACCGGCGGCACCAGCCCGTTCGGTTCTGGCGGGTTCAACCCTGAAGGCATTCGCGTGGGCGATGCCGGCAAGCGTCAGGGCAAGGGCGTAAAAGTCTGGGACCAGCGCGAGTACAAAAACCTCGATGACCAGGTGGAACTGGGCACCCGCAACATCAAGGTGGCCCTGCGCCGTTTGCGCAAATTTGCCCGCCAGGGCGCGCAAGATGAGCTGGACCTGGACGGCACCATCGACTTCACCGCCCGCGATGGCGGCCTGTTGAATATCCAGATGCGCCCGGAACGCCGCAACGCGGTAAAGCTGCTGATTCTGTTCGATATCGGCGGCTCGATGGACGCGCACGTAAAGGTGTGTGAAGAGCTCTTTTCGGCATGCAAAACCGAGTTCAAGCATCTGGAGTACTTCTACTTTCACAACTTCGTGTACGAGTCGGTGTGGAAGAACAACCTGCGCCGTACCTCCGAGCGTTTTTCCACCCAGGACCTGCTGCACAAATACGGCGCCGACTACAAAGTGGTATTCGTCGGTGACGCCGCCATGGCCCCGTATGAAATCACCCAGGCCGGTGGGAGCGTCGAGCACTGGAACGAAGAGCCGGGCTACGTGTGGATGCAGCGCTTCCGTGAAAAATACAAGAAGCTTATCTGGATCAACCCCTACCCCAAGGACACCTGGAACTACACGGCCTCGACCAATATTGTTCGCGACCTGCTGGAAGACCAGATGTACCCACTGAGCTTGCGTGGGTTGGAAGACGGGATGAAGTTTTTGTCCAAATAAAAAACGCGCCTGCAAGGGCGCGTTTTTTTATGGCTGCTGAAGATCAGCCTCAATCCCCGCAAACCTCGATCACACCTTTACCGCCAAGGCCGCTGCTCGTGCTGAGTAACCTTGTGAGTCCGGTTGAACCCCAACGTCCACCCTGCTCCCAACACCAGCAACTCAACCACGAACGCGAGCAGCAACGCACAACCAATGCCCCAGGCAATCGCTTCCGGGGCCAACAGCACCTGATAGCGATAGCCGTCGTAGGTTTCCTTGAACAAGTCTGGATTGGCGTTGAACGCTACATGCCACACGCGCACGTACCAAGGCCCATTCATGGCCTGCCATTCGGCATCCAGCAGGCGCGAGCGCACCAGCAGGTTGGTCAGGCTGTTGGCATCGCTGGCAAACACCGGGTCACTGCTGGCGCGGTAGTGGGCCACCAGGGCGTCGAGGTCGCCGTTGAAAAATTGCTTGGCGGTCTGGCGAAAGCCGCTGAGGCTTTGCTCGGACTCTTGCCAATGCGCTTCGATGCGTTGGCTGTAGTCATTGATAAAACCGGGAATCTGCACGCCTACCAGCAAGCCTACGGCGAACAGCACCAAACGCAGATAACTTCTGAACATGCCCGCTCCTGCTCCTTATCGCTCTACGGCCCGGCTTAGCTGCGGCCCTGGGCGATGCATTCGCCGCGACGCCACAGGCTCCATTGGCCAGGTTGGTACAAGGTCCAGCTTTCGTTTTCGGTCAACGGCTCGGTGGCCAGCACGGTCACCACGTCGTTGGGCGTGGTTTCGGCCTGGAAGTCGACAATTACATCCACATCCTTCAACCGCGCCGGGCCGAAGGGCGAACGGCGGGTGATTTGCGCCAACTTGGTGGAACAGAAGGCGAACAACCAGTCGCCGTCGCTTAACAGACAGTTGAACACGCCCTTGGTGCGATACGCTGAGCACGCCCGCACCAGGGTTGGCAGCAGCATTTCCACCGACACCGGCTGCGGAAAGGCGCTGCGAATCTGGTTGAGCAGGTCGCAGAATGCGGCCTCGCTGTCGGTATCGCCCACCGGCCAGTAGAAGCTCGGCGCCGGAGCGAAATCCGCCAGTTGCCCATTATGGGCGAAGCACCAATTGCGGCCCCACAGTTCGCGCACGAACGGATGGGTATTGGCCAGGCACACCTTGCCGACATTAGCCTGGCGGATATGGCCAATCACGGTTTCGCTTTTGATGGGGTAGCGCTGCACCAGCTTGGCCACTTCCGAGTCAACGCTCGCCTGTGGGTCCTGGAACAGGCGCAAGCCGCGCCCTTCATAAAAGGCGATACCCCAACCGTCGCGATGCGGGCCGGTGCCGCCGCCGCGCTGCATCAGCCCGGTGAAGCTGAACACGATGTCGGTCGGCACATTGGCACTCATGCCCAGTAGTTCACACATGGCTCAACACTCTTGCAGACAGCTCAGGACGGCAGGGGCTTAAAGACGAGGTTCGATACGCGCCCGACGGCCATCGCTGCCACTGGCGGGAGGCGTATAGCTTTCGGTACGGGGCTTGATGTATGGCTTGCTCTGCGGCTCGCGCTCCATCAACTCGCGCAGGGTCGGAGCGTCTTCGTCGTCCGGCTCGGGCGCCACCTTGGCGGCCTGGCGTTTGTTCCAGGCGCGCTCGATGGGCCAGCGAATCAGCACAAACAACAGGTACACGGCCAAGGCGATCATGCCGTACATGGCCAGATCGGCTACCGCGCGCCAGACGTTGCTGCCCACCTTGAACAGCAGGTCCAGCGCAGAAATGGCCACGGCGGGGGCGTACAAGTCTTTGGCCGGGTCAACAATGGTGGGGGTAAACAGCAGCACGGCAACCACCACCCGCAACGGCTCACGCAGGTAGCGCCACATCCAGCCCGTCAGGCGGAAGAACACCAGCAAGCAGCCCAGGGCGGCAATGGCATAGAGGCCCCAGACGAGGACGTAATCGTTTTCGTTCATGCGGTTCGTGGCGATGCTGGCGAAGGGGCGCTTATGATAGCGGCTTTTCTCCTGCCCGGCGCGCTCGACGTCGGTCGCCCTCGCTCTGGAGTTTTCTGCATGCCGCAAGCGCCCACCACCCGCCCACCTCTCGCCCGCACAGAGCCGGGTAACGACCCTTACCACTGGCTGGAAAACCGCGACAGCGACGACGTGCTGAATTACCTCAAGGCCGAAAACGCCTACCTGGACGAGCAACTGGCCGGTCAGGCCGAGCTGCGCGAGCAATTGTTTGCCGAAATAAAAGGCCGCATCCGCGAGACCGACCTGTCATTGCCATCGCCCTGGGGTCCGTACCTGTATTACACCCGCACCACCGCCGGGGACGAATACCCGCGCCACTACCGCTGCAAGCGCCCAGCCGATGGCAGCAACACCGTCGACACCACCAGCGAGCACCTGCTGCTGGACCCGAACGAGCTGGCCGACGGCGGCTTTCTTGCCCTGGGCGCCTTTAGCATCAGCCCCGACCACGCGCGCCTGGCCTATAGCCTGGACACCAGCGGCGACGAGATTTATCGGCTGTTCGTCAAAGAACTCGCCAGCGGCGCCATCACCGCCCTGCCCTTTGAAGACTGCGACGGCAGCATGACCTGGGCCAACGACAGCCAGACGCTGTTCTTCGGCGAACTGGACGACACCCACCGCCCTCACAAACTCTACCGCCACACCCTGGGCGGCGACGGCGCCGAGCTGGTGTTCGAAGAACCGGATGGCCGCTTTTTCCTCAACTGCTACCGCTCCAGCTCCGAGCGCCAATTGTTTGTCTTGCTCAACAGCAAAACCACCTGCGAAACCTGGGCGCTGGATGCCGACACACCCAGCGGTGCATTCACCTGCCTGGCGCCCCGCGTGGAAGGCCACGAGTATTTTGTCGACCATGGCCGTCTGGTGCATGGCGATGTCGCCGGCAACTGGGGGTGGATCATTCGCAGTAACCAGACCGGCATCAACTTTGCCCTCTATCACGCCGCCACCACCGGCGTACCGAGCCGCGTCGACTGGCAAGAGCTGATTGCCCATAACCCGGCCGTGATGCTCGAAGACACGACGCTGAACGCCGGCGCCATCATCCTCAGCCTGCGCGAAGGCGGTTTACCGATTCTCGAAGTGCACGGCCTGGGCCTGCCGCCAGCGCGCGTTCAACTGCCCGACGCCGCGTACAGCCTGCATGTACAGGACAGCCTGGAGTTCGAGAGCGAGGTGATTCGCCTGCGCTACGAGGCGCTCAATCGCCCGGCGCAAGTGCGCCAATTGCATCTGGTCAGCGGCGAGCAGGTGGTACTGAAAGAAACGCCGGTGGAAGGCGTGTTCGATGCCGATGCTTACGTCAGCCAGCGCCTGTGGGCTAGCGCTGCCGATGGCACGCAAATCCCCATCAGCCTGGTGGCACGCCGCGAAACCCTGGGCAAGCCAGCGCCCTTCTATCTCTACGGCTACGGTGCCTACGGCGCCAGCCTCGACCCCTGGTTTTCCCATGGCCGCCTGAGCCTGCTGGACCGCGGCTTTGTCTTTGCCATCGCCCACGTTCGCGGCGGCGGCGAACTGGGTGAAGCCTGGTACCGCGCTGGCAAGCTGGAACACAAGGCCAACACCTTCAGCGACTTTATCGCCTGCGCCGAGCACGTGATCGCCCAGGGCTACACCACCCCGCAGCAGTTGGCTATCAGTGGCGGCAGTGCGGGCGGCTTGTTGATTGGCGCGGTACTGAACCAGCGCCCGGATCTATTCGCCGCCGCCATCGCCGAAGTACCGTTCGTAGACGTGCTCAACACCATGCAGAACCCCGACTTGCCGCTGACTGTGACCGAGTACGACGAATGGGGCGACCCGCACGAGCCCGAGGTATTCGAGCGCATAAAAGGCTACGCGCCGTATGAAAACGTCGCCGCTCAAGCCTACCCGGCGCTGCTGGCGGTGGCCGGCTACAACGACAGTCGCGTGCAGTACTGGGAGGCAGCGAAATGGGTAGCCCGGTTGCGAGCGCACAAGACGGACGACAACCTGCTGCTATTGAAGACCGACCTGGGGGCCGGGCATGGCGGGATGAGTGGGCGGTATCAAGGGATCAAAGATGTGGCGCTGGAGTATGCGTTTTTGTTGAAGGTATTGGGGTTGGTGGGCTGATACCGCGTTTGGTCCGCCCTCACCCCCGGCCCCCGCTCCCGCACGCGGGCCAGGGGTGACTTCTCCCGCCGATCACTGTTTTAGCACCCTCTCCCGCGTGCGGGAGAGGGTTGGGGTGAGGGGCCGTTAATCTTCCTACTCCTCCACCCGCGGCCTCACCGGCTCCGCGGGCTTCACCTTCGGCGTACTCGGCGCCTGCTGCATCTGCAAGCCGTTATCCCGCTGGTTCACCGTATTGGCCGGCGGCAGACTTCGCGAATCGTAGGCGCCCGGAGCCGTCGGCCGGGCTGCCGGTGCCGGCATCGGCACATTGCGTGGCTGAATGGTCTGGTAGGGATTGGGCGTGGGCGTACCGGGCGAACCCGGCGTCGCCGCCATCGCTCCCGAGCAAGCCAGCAGCCCTGCACCCAGCACCATCAATCTGAACAGTTGCATATCGCACCTCCGTAACCCTGGCGTGAACGTTAGACTACGCGCCCCCGTATTAGGCTCACTCTCGATGAAACGCTTCGTTCTGCTCGACACTGCCCCGATTCCCGAGAATGGCGGCGCCCTGTGCCTGTTCGAGTATGGCGAAGATTTCGTAATCAAGATTCAGGGCGGCGACGGCGGCCAGCTGATGAACACGCGCATGCACGGCTCCGAAGACGCCCTGGCCGAAATCCCCTGCAAACGCGTGACTCACCGCCCCACTCCGCGCGTGCTGATCGGCGGCCTGGGCATGGGCTTTACCCTGGCTTCGGCGCTTAAACACCTGGGCAAAAATGCCCAAGTGGTGGTAGCCGAACTGGTGCCCGGCGTCATCGAATGGAACCGCGGCCCGCTCGGCGCCAAAGCCGGCATGCCCATTGACGACCCCCGCAGCGAGATCCGCTGCGCCGACGTCGCCAACGTACTGCAAAGCGAACCGCAGGGCTTCGACGCCATCATGCTCGACGTCGACAACGGTCCCGAAGGTCTCACGCAAAGAAGTAACAGCGGTTTGTACTCCGCCGCCGGCTTACAGAACTGCCACCGCGCGTTGCGCGCCAAGGGCATTCTGGCCGTGTGGTCGGCCAGCGCCGACCGCAAGTTTTCCGAGCGCGTGGCCAAAGCCGGCTTCAAGGTTGAAGAAGTGCAGGTGTACGCCCACGGCAACAAAGGCACGCGGCACACCATCTGGATCGCGGAAAAACGCTGAGCCCGCTTGAGAAGCCCGCGCGCCGGGCTCACCATAGCAATCACGTGACAAATCTCTTTTTACACCCTGGACTGAACAGGTATTCCCATGAGCACAGAAAAATCGGCGGCCACCCTTAAAACCGACCGCCTGATCGCCGAAGCCCAGCGCAGCCGCGAAGAAGGCTACCGCGCCAAAGCCCTGAAGATGTATCCGCACATTTGCGGCCGCTGCCAACGCGAGTTCGAAGGCAAACGCCTGAGCGAACTGACCGTGCATCACCGCGACCACAACCACGACAACAACCCGCAAGACGGCTCCAACTGGGAGCTGTTGTGCCTGTTCTGTCACGACAACGAACACTCGCGCTACACCGACCAGCAGTACTTCAGCGAAGGCTCCACCGCCAGCCCCACCGGGCCGAAGGTGACACACAAAGCCTTTGCCGACCTGGCCGCCCTGCTGAAAAGCAAAGAGTAAGAGAGCGATTTGTGGCTAACCGTCGTTACAGTTGCATCGGGTTGTTCAATCCAAAATCCCCAGACAATGTCGGCGCCGTCATGCGCGCCGCCGGCTGCTACGGTGTGAACTCGGTGTTCTACACCGGCAAGCGCTACGCCCGCGCGCAGGAATTTGTCACCGACACCAAGATGGTCCACCAGGACATCCCGCTGATTGGCATCGAAGACCTGAAAAGCATCATTCCGCTGGGCTGCACGCCGGTGGCTGTGGAACTGGTGGAAGGCGCCAGGCCGCTGCCCGAATACACCCACCCGGACCGGGCGATCTATATCTTCGGCCCCGAAGACGGCTCGTTGAGCAAAGAGGTGTTGGCCTGGTGTGAAGAGGTGATTTATATCCCCACCAATGGCTGCATGAACCTGGCGGCGACGGTTAACGTGGTGCTCTATGACCGTCTAGCCAAGGGGCTGAATACCAAGTCTGGGCCGTTGTTTGGGAAATCGTTTCAGTCCTGAAAGCGCCGCCGATCTGCTCTTGTAGAGTGTGCTCCGCGCACCATTGCGATTTCTCAGGAGACCGCAACGGTGCGCAGAGCACACCCTACGGTTATTCCGTTACCTTCAGCAGCGGAGTATCCAGCACCTTCGACGCCCCACCCATGACATCCTCAGCCACGCTGACAAAGTCTTTGGTGCTCACCCCATCCATACGCATCAACCCACGACTGACGTCGTCCAGCGAGCGTTTATTGCCAGTGGCCTTGCGAATTTCGCGGTCAAGGTCTTGTAGCAGCAACACGGCGCGGGCCGTGGTGCGGCCACTGACGCTGTTGCCGCGCAGGCTCACCACCTTGCGGCTCCATTGCTTAAGGTTGGCGTTTACCGCCTGGTAGCGCTCCTCGCTCATGCCGCCGGCACGGTGCACCAGTTCGATGGCGTAGTACTCGGCCAGGCCTTCGCTGATCCAGTCGCTCTGGTCGGTGTCGCGAATGCGGCTGAATACATGCACCAGTTCATGCACCAGCGAGCTGGTGCCGTTCTCGCTCACCAGCGGGCGGTCAGCGTGCATAAACAGCGAATTGGAGGCCGACAAACCGCCGCGCCACATCGGATTCCCCGCCCCCACTACCAAAAGCTTGGCCGGGTCACGCGGGAACACCGCCTGCACCTGCGGCCAGACGAAGGTCAGCAGGGTCAGCACATCCATTCGGCGCATGCCGGCGCCCACGGGCGCGGCCACCGTCACTTCGGTTTCGCCCAGCCTGGCGCGGCGGGTGCCGATCTTGCCGGCCAGAATCCAGCCGGTCGGGCGGTCGAGCAGGCGCGAAGGGTTGTCGATGCGAAAGCGATTCTTGCCGATGCGCGGCCAGCCGGTTTCCACGCTTTTCCAGCCTTTGGGCAATTCGAATTGCAGGCGCGATACCAGTTCGGTGCCCTCGTGCTGGTCCAGCTTGGCGCTAGGGACTAGATCGTCACCGCGCAGCAGTGCCCAATCGGCCGTCATGCGCGCATCGAAGCTGGTGGCTTTGCCTTCGGCGGCCGGGCGGGGATGGTTGATGTGCACGCGGTACGTGAGCGTGGTTTTGCCCTTGCCCGGTTGCCATACGCCGTTCTGCCGCTCGCCCGGTTGGGCGGCGTCCAGTTGCCAGGTGCCGTCGGTTTTGAAGTCGCTGTAATAGCCTTTTTTGCCCAGATTGAAACTCAGGCTGCGCACCGCTTCGCCCTGGTCCAGGGTCAGGCGTACTTCGGCCTGGTCGCTGTCAGGGAGAAAACGCACGGTGTAGTCGAGGTCGACCTTTTCCACCGCCAGTAGCGGTGTGCTGCAAGCCAGCAGGGCGAAAGTGAACAGCAGACGGTGGTGGATGGGCATCAAAAACAGGTCCTTGTAACGCGGCGCGGTAATTCCCTATGACCGGCCTGATTTCGTTTGATTCACCGAGGTCTGGCCCGTTAGCCAGAGCGGAAGATCATATAGTCTTCCCAGTCATCTTCAGCGACGGCGGTCTCACTGAGCATAGTGCCCACTTGTGAAATGCCGGCGTTGTGGACCATTTCCGGGTCGCCACACACCAGTGGGTGCCAGCTTTCCAGGTCTTTGCCTTCGGCTACCAGGCGATACCCGCAGGTAGGCGGCAGCCAGCGGAATTCGCTGGCCTGGCCCGGCGTGAGCTGAATGCAATCGGGTACGAACTGGCGGCGGTTGGCGTAGTCGCTGCAGCGGCAGGTTTTCAGGTCCAGCAGCTTGCAGGCAATGCGCGTGTAATAAACGCTGCCATCGTCTTCGTCTTCGAGCTTTTGCAGGCAGCACAGGCCACAGCCGTCGCACAGCGATTCCCACTCGTCCTTGTCGAGCTGGTCGAGGGTTTTGCGTTTCCAGAAGGGTTCGACTTTGGCGGCCATAGCGAGGACCCGGTTGAGGATGAAAAGCGCGGCAGTCTAGCGCCTGCATGCGCACCGGCCAAGGCCGCATGGCCAAACGGTTGCAGACCGTTTTACCAGCCTGCGAACCGCGCTCGGCTATCTACTCTCAATAGCCCTTGGAAAAGTCCACTTCGCCGCGCAGCGGTTGGCCGTCTTTAAAGCGCTGCAGATTGTCCAGAAACAGCTGGGCCATCAGCGGCGGCAAGGTCGGCGCCGAGCTGTGGCCGGTCAGCAGCAGACCAAAGGCGGTCCAGAACGGATGCCGCGCTGGCAACGGCTCCTGGCGGCACACATCGATAATGGCGCCGGCCAGATGGCCTTCGCGCAAGGCTGCCACCAAATCGGCATCCACCACCGCCACACCGCGCCCAGCGTTGATAAACAGTGCCGTGGGCAGGAATTTGGCAAACAGTGTCGCGTCGTAGATGTCGTGGGTAGCCGGCGTATCGGGTAGCAGGTTGATTACGTAGTCGGCCTGCGCGACCAGGCGCGGCAACTCGGCCATGGCGGCCACTTCCCTGAACGGCGCCAACTCCCGCACCGCGGTGGCCACACCGTACAACTCGACGCCGAACGGGGCGAGAAACTGCGCCACGCTCAAGCCGATTTCACCCGTACCGACGATCAGCACGCGGCGCCCGGCCAGGCTGCGCGGCGCGTGGTTATCCCAGCGGCGCTCGACCTGCGCGGCCAGGCGCGCCAGCACTTCGCGTTCATGGGCAAGCATATAGGTGAGCACGTATTCGGCCATCACCTGGCCAAAAATGCCCACGGCGCGGGTCAGGCGGTAGTCGGTGGGCAGGTCTTTTTGCAGCAATGGCGTAATGCCCGCCCAGGTCGATTGGAACCATTGCGGCTGGTGGCCCTTGCGCAGCACAGTGGCCAGCAGGCCTGGCTCACCCAGCCAGACCTCGCAATCGGGCGCCAGCGTCGCCAATTCGCTGGGATCGTCGCTGATCACCAGATCCAGATCGGGTTGGGCGGCACGCAGCAAGTCGGCATACAAGGCGTGGTCATGTTCAGCAAGTAAAACGCGCATGGGACAGAAAAACCTTCAGACACGGCGAAGCCACGCTAGGTGGCACCACCTCTAGACAGAAAAATACGGTGTGATTGCCGAGACTCCGCCCGGCTTTGCTTTTTGCTTTTAAAGCTTCTTCCGACCTACTGGGCTAGAGCCAGGCAAGGCGCCCCGGAGCTTTTAAGCGCAGCGTACTTGCGTACGTGAGCATTAAAAGCGAGGACGCAACGCCGCCTGGCCGCCCCCAGAGGGTCGCATTACACAGGGTCGTTGCGGCGCAGGAGCTCTTCGGGCAGATGCTGGATGTATTCGTCTTCGGCGGGCGGCATTTGCAGGTGATAGCCCTGGGTTTCCAGGTTTTCCAGCACCTTATGGATATCCTCACGGGCCAGCGCCCGCTCCGGGCTCAGCACCAGATCAAACGTGTGCTTGGGCGGCCCGAAGGCCACCAGTAACGATTCCGGCACCTTTTTCAAGGCGTCGGCCTTGAGCACGTAAAGGTACATCTCGTTCTTTTTCGGGCTGCGATAAATCGAGCAGATCTGCTTCATGCCTGTTCTTCCTGGGGATGCGCTGCCAGGCTGTCGAGCAGTTCCTGGCCCATCAATTCACGTCGCCAACCACGCAGGGACTCGGGCAGTTGGTAAGGACCATTCGGGTAGCCGCTTTTGAGCAGCGCTTCGAGCACTTTCTTGCGCAGCATGATTTCCGGGGCGATATCCAGCCGCTCGGCTTGCGCCTGGCCTATGGCGCGCAGTTTCTTGAGCAAGGTGGTGGCTTCTACGGGCAAGGGCTCGGGCAACGGCTCGGGCCATTCCTCGGCCGGTTTGGCCGCGGCTTGCTTGATCAGGCCCAGCAGAAACTCGCCATCCTGACGCACAGTTTTCGGGTGCATGTCTTCAATGCGCGCCAGGGCCACGAGGTTGTCGGGCTGGCTGCGGGCCATCGGCCACAGCGAGTTCTCGCGGATCACCCGGTTGCGCGGCAGGTTACGCAAGCGCGCCTGCTGTTCACGCCAGGCATACAGCTCGCGCAGCACGGCCAGTTTAGCCGGCGGCAGTTTCCAGCCGAGCTTGGCGTCGCGGTATACCTCGTTGGGATCGATCTCGCGGCGCAGGTTGGTCACCATCTCGTCGCCGTCTTCCAGCACCCAGCTGAACTTGTCCGGCGCCAGGCGCGCGCGCAGGGCTTCAAATACTTCAGCCAAGTGCAATACGTCTTCGGCGGCGTAGCTCACCTGGGTTTCCGAGAGTGGGCGCTGCAACCAGTCGGAGCGGGTTTCGCCCTTGGGCAGGTCGATATCCAGCACGCTCTGCACCAGGCGCGAATAGCCCATGGAGAAACCGATATTGAGGTAGGCGGCGGCGATCTGGGTGTCGAACAGCGGCAACGGCAAGGTGCCGGTCAGGCGCGAAAACACTTCGAGATCTTCGCTGCAGGCATGTAAAACCTTGAGCACAGCAGGGTCGGACAACAGCTCGGCGAACGCGTCCCAGCTCTGAATCAGCAGCGGATCAATCAGAAAAACCTGGCTGCCATCGCACACCTGCAACAGACCGGCGATGGGGTAAAACGTGTCGACCCGCATGAATTCGGTGTCGAGGGCCACATACGGCAGACGCCGCCATTCGGCGCACAAACGCACCAAGCTGGCGTCATCGCGGATCCAATTGATATCGATGGCCACATGCCTCTCCTTAAATTTGCCGCGCAGTATATATCGAGCCTGGCTATAGCCGGTGATTCACGGCTTGCTCTGCGCAATCGGCGCTCCTATGCTGCCGTCGTTTTGTCCGACAATAATCAGAACAAGGATATGTCATGAAAAAGTTTCTCGGCCTGGTGGCCCTGCTATTGGTCATCGCCGTCGTCTATCTGCTGGCCAAACCCAGCCCGATCGACCCGCTGGCGTGGACCCCGCCCCACGAACCGGCCATGACCGGCGTACTGGAGCCCAATGATGCCCTGATGAAAGCCGAGCTGCTCGCCAAAGGCCAGGTGCACGGCCCCGAAGACACAGCCGTGGACAGTGAAGGCCGCCTATATGGTGGCACCCACGACGGCAAGATCATCCGGGTGAAAACCGACGGCAGCGTCGAAACCTTCGCCGAGACCCAGGGTCGTCCGCTGGGCATGGACTTCGACGCCAAGGGCAACCTGATTGTGGCCGACGCCTATAAAGGCCTGCTGAGCATCAACCCGCAAGGCCAGATCAGCGTACTCACCACCGAGGCCGGTGGCGTGCCGTTCCGCTTTACCGACGACCTGGATATCGCCAGCGACGGGCGCATCTACTTCTCTGACGCCTCAAGCAAGTTCCAGCAACCGGACTACCTGCTCGACCTGCTCGAAGGCCGCCCTTATGGTCGCTTGCTGCGCTACGACCCGGTGAGCAAAACCACCGACGTGCTGCTCAAAGACCTGTACTTCGCCAACGGCGTGGCGCTGTCGGCCAAAGAAGACTTTGTGCTGGTCAACGAAACCTACCGCTACCGCATCAGCCGCCTATGGCTCAAAGGCCCGAAAACCGGCACCCACGATATCTTTATCGACAACCTGCCCGGCATGCCTGACAACCTGCAAGGCGACCGCGCCGGCACCTTCTGGGTTGCACTGCCTACCCCGCGCAAAGCCGACGCCGATTTTTTGCAGGGCCAGCCCTGGTTGAAAGCGCAAATGGCCAAGCTGCCGCGCGCCCTGTGGCCGAAACCGGCCAAATACGGCCTGGCGATTGCCGTGGACGAGCAAGGCAAAATCACTCGCAGCCTGCACGACACCAGCGGCACCAACCTGCGTATGGTTACATCAGTAAAACCGGTGGGCGGCTACCTGTACTTCGGCAGCCTGGATAACGACCGCATTGGCAAGCTGAAGATCGACTGAACGCCTGCCTAGTGTTTAGCGCTTGAGGCGGTAGATGCGCTCATCCATCCGCCTCAAACCTCGTTGCAAGAACTTCCAGTTTTCTTCAGCCTCCAGCCCGTTCTCCACGTGCAGCAATTGCGGCTGCCAGTCGGCCAGTAGCGCTTGCACCTCTTCATCGGGCACTGAGAACGGCGGCCCCTCCATTTGGCTCTGGTCGTAATCGAGACTAACCAACAACCCCTGGCAACCGCTCGGCAGCACGCGCGTCAGGTGCTGCCCGTAGGCCTCACGCATCGCCGGCGGAAACGCGATCAGGGCAGCCCGGTCGTACAAGGCGTGGCAGTCGCGCACGTCTTGCGCCGTAAGGGCAAAGATATCGCCACACCACAGCTGCAGATCACCCGCCTGATAAATACGGAAGGCGCCATGTTCTCGCACCTCCGGCTCCAGCGCCTGTTCACGGAAAAAGTCCTGCACGGCCTTTTCGACCAATTCCACCCCAAGCACCCGCAGCCCCTGCCCTGCCAGCCACAGCAGATCAAGGCTTTTGCCACATAACGGCACCAACACCTGGGCGCCAGCAGGCACGTTCAACTGCGGCCAGTACTGCTGCAAATAGGCATTGGTGGTGGCGGCATGAAAGCCGATCTGGTTGTTCTGCCAGCGCCTTTGCCAAAACTCAGGCTGCATGATTGCCTCACTAATTCGATTGAATTGCTCGAAATTTTATACTGGTTTTCGATATATCCAAGCTCGAAGATGCGGTCATGCATTTCGAGGATTCACCCATGTCGTTACCCAGTCTGTTTATTTCCCATGGCTCGCCCATGTTGGCGCTGGAGCCCGGCGCCAGTGGCCCGGCCCTTGCCCGCCTGGCCGCCGAACTGCCGCGCCCGAAGGCGATTCTGGTGGTTTCGGCGCACTGGGAGAGCAATCAATTGCTGGTTAACAGCAACCCGCAGCCCGATACCTGGCATGACTTCGGCGGCTTCCCGCCCGAGCTGTACGCCGTGCAATACCCGGCCCCTGGTGCGCCGGACGTGGCCATTGCTGCGCGCGACTTGCTGCTGGCCGCCGATCTGCCTGCCGAGCTGGATGCCAACCGCGTATTCGATCACGGCGTATGGGTGCCACTGAGTTTGATGTACCCGGCTGCCGATATTCCTATCGCCCAGGTGTCGATTCCTACCCGCCTCGGCCCAACCTTCCAAACCCGCGTCGGCCGTGCCCTGGCCAGCTTGCGTGAGCAAGGCGTGCTGTTGATTGGGTCCGGCAGCATCACCCATAACCTCGGCGAGCTGAACTGGCGCGCCGGGCCGGAAGTGATCGAACCCTGGGCCAAGGCGTTCCGCGACTGGATGGTGGACCATCTGGCTGCGGACGATGAACAGGCGCTGCACGACTACCGCAGCCAGGCACCCTTCGCCGTCCGCAGCCACCCGCGCGATGAACACCTGTTGCCGCTGTACTTTGCCCGCGGCGCGGGCGGTACGTTCAGCGTGGCGCACAAGGGGTTCACGATGGGGGCGTTGGGGATGGATATCTACCGCTTTGGTTGAGCAGTTGTAGGAGCGACCTTGGTCGCGAACCCTAGAAACGGTGTTCGGGACCGATAACATCGCTTCCAGGGTTCGCCAGCAAGCTGGCTCCTACAAAAACACCGCAATAAAAAACCCGCACAAGGCGGGTTTTTTATTGGGCGCTGAATCAGTCTTCGCGGTACCGACGCAGCTTCAACTGCTTACCCGCCACGCGAGTGTCTTTAAGCTTGGTCAGCAGACGCTCCAGACCTTCTTCCGGCAGCTCAACCAGGCTGAAGCTGTCGCGCACCTGGATGCGGCCGATGGCTTCGCGGGCCAGGCCGCCTTCGTTGAGGATGGCACCCAACAGGTTCTTGGCAGCAATACCGTCGCGTGCGCCCAGGGCGGTACGGCAACGGGCACGGCCTTCGGCCAGTGGCATTGGCGCGCGACGCTCACGCGGCTCACTGCGCTCGGAACCGGCAGGACGCTCGCTGCGCTCACGCGGTGCGCTGGTCGGAACCAGCGGCTGCTCACGCTCAACTTCGGCAAGGGTCAGCGCTTGGCCATTGGTGGCCTTGCGCAGCAGCGCAGCGGCCAGGGCACGCGGGCTGCAACCGATGTCGGCGGTCAGACGGTCAAGCAGATCACCATGGCTGGCTTCAGCATCAGCCACCAGCGGCGCGAGGGCGTTGGTGAGTTTCTTGATGCGTGCGTCCAGTACTTGCTGGCCGTTCGGCAGACGTACTTCGGCAACTTTCTGCCCGGTTACGCGCTCGATCACTTGCAGCATGCGGCGCTCACGCGGGGTTACCAGCAGCAGCGCGCGACCGGTACGACCGGCACGGCCGGTACGGCCAATACGGTGTACGTAGGATTCCGGATCGTACGGCATGTCCACGTTCATCACGTGGGTGATGCGCGGCACGTCGAGACCACGAGCAGCAACGTCGGTCGCCACAACGATGTCCAGACGGCCATCCTTGAGCGATTCGATGACGCGCTCACGCTGGTTCTGAGCGATGTCGCCGTTCAGTGCAGCGGCCTTGTAGCCTTTGGCTTCCAGCGCGGCGGCCAGATCCAGGGTGGCTTGCTTGGTACGTACGAAGGCGATCAGCGCGTCGAAGTCTTCCACTTCCAAAAGACGCAATACGGCAGCGTGCTTCTGGTCAGCGTGAACCAGCAGGTGCGCCTGCTCGATGGCAGTCACGGTCTGGGTTTTGGTTTCGATTTTGACGTGCTTCGGATCACGCAGGTGCTTTTCAGCAATGGCGCGAATCGAGTGCGGCAGCGTGGCCGAGAACAGCACGGTCTGACGGGTAGCAGGCATGGCCTTGAAGATAACTTCCAGGTCATCCATAAAGCCCAGCTTGAGCATTTCATCCGCTTCGTCGAGCACCAGGTGCTGAATGGTCGACAGCACTTTCTCGTCGCGACGCAGGTGGTCAACCAGACGACCTGGAGTTGCCACAACAATCTGTGCGCCATTACGAATGGCTTTCAGTTGTGGGCCCATCGGCGCGCCGCCGTAAACGGCAACCACGTTAACGCCAGGCATTTGCTTGGAGTAGGTTTCGAACGCGGTGGCCACTTGCAGGGCCAGCTCGCGGGTCGGCGCCAGGATCAGCGCTTGTACTTCGCGCTTGGCCGGGTCGATGCGATTCAGAATAGGCAGTGCGAACGCGGCGGTTTTGCCGGTACCGGTTTGCGCCTGGCCGATCATGTCGTGCCCGGCAAGAATGACCGGAATGGCCTGCAATTGAATAGCCGAAGGCTCTTCGTAACCGGTAGCGATTACTGCAGCGAGAATATTGGGGTTAAGTCCGAGCGCGGCGAAGCCGCCGGATACCTGGGTCATGGGTCTGCCTCAAAGTGCATCCGCAAAGACCCATGTTCCAAAGCTGCGCATGCCGTGTAAGACCCGAAGGTAACCCTGGCAGCCCTGTAGGCGGGGATTTGCGAAAACGTATTAATGAAAAAAGAAGATATTCAGGACGCCCACTTGGTGAACTGCAACCGGAGCTCGCTCCGGAAAAACCTGCAAAACCTGAACACGGCTGTCTGAAGCCGGCGCGCACTATACCGGAAAATCTTGACCGCGGTGTAAGTTTTGCCAAGAAAATCCTTACACTCCGCTGGCCGGTCACCGAGATAGACCGCTGCAACGCTTGTGAACCGTAGCACACAGACGTACATGGACAAGGCAAAGCAGCCCAGCTATACCGCACCAGTGGCCCTCTTTCTTGCCCGTTCTTACAAGGATAATTCGATGAATCGCAGCAGCGTCGGTCGTGTCACGCGGGAAAAACGAGGCCACATCATGCTGATCGGCCTGGATCGCCCGAGCAAACGCAATGCCTTCGACTTGCCGCTACTCGATGACCTGACCCTGGCCTACGGCGAATTCGAACGCGACACCGAGGCGCGGGTGGCGCTGGTTTTTGCCCACGGCGAACATTTCACCGCCGGCCTGGACCTGGCCAATGTCGCCGCCACCTTTGTCAGCGGTTGGCAGATTCCCGAAGGCGGCTGCGACCCCTGGGGCGTTTTCGGCGGCCCGCGGGTCAGCAAGCCGGTGATCGTCGCCGTGCAGGGTTACTGCTACACCATCAGCATCGAACTGATGCTCGCCTCCGACATCAACCTGTGCGCCAGCAACACCCGCTTTGCGCAGATGGAAGTGCAGCGCGGCATTTTCCCCTTTGGCGGCGCCACACTGCGCATGCACCAGACCGCTGGGTGGGGCAACGCCATGCGTTGGCTGCTGACGGGTGATGAATTCGATGCCCATGAGGCGTGCCGCCTGGGCCTGGTGCAGGAAGTGCTGGCCAGCGAAGAGCTGATGCCGCGTGCCCTGCAGCTTGCCGAGCGGGTCGCCGCCCAGGCGCCGCTCGGTGTCCAGGCGACCCTGGCGTCGGCCCGTCAGGCCGTGAACGAAGGGGAAACAGCAGCAGCGGCCGACCTGCCAACCACCATGCGCCGCCTGATGGCCAGCGAAGATGCGCAGGAAGGCGTGCGTGCCATGCAGGAACGCCGCCCGGGCGAGTTCAAGGGCCGCTGACTCAGGTGGCCGGGCGCACCAGTTCGATCAAGGGCTGCAGCGAATAACCAAGCAGTGGTTGCAGCGCTTCGGCGCGTTGCTTCAGGGCGTCAATATCCAGTTGCTGATCGAGGTCGGCCGGCACCAGCAGAATTACATTGCCCTCCTTCACCGGCAGCTCCCAGTAATGCCGGTGGTACAACCCACGCAGCAGCGCCGCACCTAACGGCTTGCCGTCATCGCTGGCCCATTGGTTGATCACCAGCCAGCCGCCCGGATTCAGACGCTGCTGGCAGCCTTCAAGAAAGCGCCAGGCCAGATGGCCTACAGCGGGGCCGGTGTCGGTATAGAGGTCGACGAAGATCAGGTCGGCGTTTTCCGCGCTTTCCAGCAGTTCCAAGGCATCGCCGATGCGCACGTACAGGCGTGGATCGTCGTCCAGCCCCATGTACTCCATCGCCAGGCGCGGCACATCGGGGCGCAGCTCGATAGCTTCCACATCGTCCAGCGGCAGAAACTTCAGACATGCCTGGGTCAGGGTGCCGGCGCCGAGGCCAAGAAACAACGCACTCTCCGGCTGCGCATGACTAAGCGCGCCGATAAACATGGCGCGGGTGTAGTCGTACTCCAGCCAGGTCGGCTCAGGCAAAAACACGCAGCTTTGCTCGATGGCATCGCCGAACTCGAGAAAGCGATACTCGCCCACCTGCATGACCTTGATCACGCCGTATTCGTCGTGCACCTCGGCCAGCAGAAGCTCTTCGGTCAGCTCGTCGCGGGGCGGCTGTTCAGGCATTGCACTCTCCAAAATCCACCGTTCGGACCGTTTGAAAGCACAGCAATTTTCAAACGGTCCGATGACATCACCGACCATGGGGCAGGCGAGAAAGGCGCCGATTGTCATTGATGAGTCGGGGCCCGGTCACGCGATAATTCGTCCACTTTATTGCCCCTACTAGAATAAGAACGCGAGGTGCTTTTCATGTACGCGATTATTGGTGCCGGTCCAATGGGGCTTTGCACTGCCCGCCAGTTGCAAAAACACGGCATTGCCTTCGTCGGCTTCGAGCTGCACGACGACGTGGGGGGGCTGTGGGATATCGATAACCCGCACAGCACCATGTACGACTCAGCGCACCTGATCTCCTCCAAGGGCACTACCCAGTTTGCCGAATTCCCCATGCGTGACGACGTGGCGCCCTACCCGCACCATAGCGAAATGCGCCGGTATTTCCGCGACTACGCCGAGCATTTCGGCCTGTACGAGCACTACCAGTTCGGCACCCGCGTAGTGCGCATGGAACGCCAGGAAACAGGCTGGACGCTGTATACGGAAAAAGCCGGCGTCACCCGCGAGTGGCAGTTCGAGGGCGTACTGATTGCCAACGGCACCCTGCACACACCCAACCTGGCCAAGCTGCCGGGGCAATTTGCCGGCGAGCTGATGCACTCCAGCGACTATCGCTCCCCCGAGGTGTTCGCTGGCAAGCGGGTGCTGATCGTTGGTTGCGGCAACTCGGCCTGCGACATCACAGTGGATGCCGTACACCGCGCGGCCTCGGTGGATCTGTCGGTACGCCGGGGTTACTACTTCCTGCCCAAGTTTCTGCTGGGCCGCCCTATCGACACCTTCGGTGGCGCAGTAAAACTGCCGCGCGCGTTCAAGCAGCGCATCGATGGCCTGCTGATTCGCGCCTTGATTGGCAAGCCGTCGAATTACGGCCTGCCAGACCCGGACTACAAACTCTACGAATCGCACCCGGTGGTGAATTCCCTGGTGTTGCATCACCTAGGCCATGGCGATATCAAGGCGCGCCGCGATGTGGCGAATGTCGACGGCAAATGGGTGACCTTCACCGACGGCGAGCAGGCCGAGTACGACCTGATTCTGCAAGGCACCGGTTACAAGTTGGACTATCCCTTTATCGAGCGCAGCCACCTCAACTGGCCCGAGAACGCCGGCGCGCCGAAGCTGTACCTCAACGTGTTTCACCCCGAATACGACGACCTGTTCATGATGGGCATGGTCGAAGCCTCGGGCCTCGGTTGGCAGGGCCGTGCGGAGCAAGCCGAGTTGGTAGCGCTGTTTATTCGTCATTTGCAGGCCGGCAGCGCCGCCGCCAAAGCCTTCCAGGCCACCAAGCGCGAGCGCGCCAGCATTCGCCTGGACGGCGGCTACCAGTATCTGGAACTGGAGCGCATGGCCTACTACGTACACAAAGACACCTACCGCCAAAGCATCGCCCAGCACGCCGCCGAGTTGCGTTTGCAACAGCAACATATCGAGCAGTTGAGCGCCGCCACGAATGCCTCTTGAGGCTCACCTGGCCTTAGGCGTTTTTATTCTGCTGGCGTACACCCTCGAAGCGATCACCGGCTTCGGCAGCGTGGTAATCGCGCTGTCGCTGGGCGCCCTGCTGCTGCCTATCGAGCAGTTGCTGCCGATTCTGGTGCCGCTGAATATCTGCATGACGGGCTACCTCAGCTGGCGCTACCGCCGGCTGATCGACCGCCGCTTGCTGGCCGGCAGCATTCTGCCAGGCATGCTGGTAGGCACGCTGCTGGGCTATTGCCTGTCGCCGTGGCTGGATGGCCAGGCGCTGAAGCGCGGGTTCGGCGTATTGATTCTGTGGTTTGCGCTGCGTGAACTGCTGCGCCGGCCGAGTGCGAAGGTGCGCCATGTGCCGATCTGGATCATGCGCGCCACCACCACGGCGGCCGGTGCCTGCCATGGGCTATTTGCCTCGGGCGGGCCGCTGCTGGTGCTCGCCTTGGCGGGCAGTCCGCTGGACAAAAGCCGGCTGCGCGCCACGTTGGTGGCGGTGTGGTTCACCCTCAACGGGCTGCTGACGCTGGCGTTTGCGCTGGATGGTCGCCTACTGCCGGCGCTGCCGCAGGTGGTGAGCTTTGCACCGCTGTTGGTGCTCGGCATCTGGTTGGGTGAACGTTTGCATCGTCGCGTGGATGAGCGCTATTTCCGTCTCGGCATTTATGCCGTGCTGGTGGTGACCGGTGTATTGCTTGTCGCGCCGTGGAAACTGTTCTGAAAGCGCGCATGCAGCGCCTCTATCACGCCTATCGAGAGCCTGTGCGCTTGTGAGCCCGGGCCGATCGGTTACCATGCCCATCCGCCTAATCTGCTTGAGCCGAGAACCTCGATGTCGCAACCATGGAGCCCCAGCAGCTGGAGAGCTAAACCCATCCAGCAGCAACCGCAGTACCCAGACGCCGCCCACCTGAGCACCGTTGAGCAAACCCTGGCCAGTTATCCGCCGCTGGTGTTTGCCGGCGAAGCGCGCGAACTGCGTCGCCAGTTTGCCGAGGTCACCCAGGGTCGTGCGTTTCTGCTGCAAGGGGGCGATTGCGCCGAGAGTTTTGCCGAATTCAGCGCCGCGAAAATTCGCGACACCTTCAAGGTGTTGCTGCAAATGGCCATTGTCATGACCTTCGCTGCCGGCAGCCCGGTCGTAAAAGTCGGGCGTATGGCCGGCCAATTCGCCAAAC
This sequence comes from Pseudomonas turukhanskensis, assembly GCF_027922365.1. Lineage (GTDB taxonomy): Bacteria > Pseudomonadota > Gammaproteobacteria > Pseudomonadales > Pseudomonadaceae > Aquipseudomonas > Aquipseudomonas turukhanskensis. The sequence goes on along the minus strand of NZ_BSFN01000004.1, from coordinate 128,916 downwards.
CGCGCTCAGCCAATGACGAAACCATCGACGGCGTTACCCTGCCCGCCTACCGCGGCGACATCGTCAACGGCATCGGCTTCGACGCCACCAGCCGCGTGCCCGACCCGGAGCGTTTGCTGCAGGCCTATCACCAGTCCACCGCCAGCCTCAACCTGCTGCGCGCCTTTGCCCAGGGCGGTTTTGCCGACCTGCACCAGGTGCACAAGTGGAACCTGGAATTTATCGAGAACTCGGCGCTCGGCGAAAAATACAACCAGCTTGCCGACCGCATCGACGAAACCCTGGCATTTATGCGCGCCTGCGGCATGGACACCTCGCCGCAACTGCGCGAAACCAGTTTCTTCACCGCCCACGAAGCACTGTTGCTGAACTACGAGCAAGCCTTTGTGCGCCGCGACAGCCTGACCGGCGGCGACTACGCCTGCTCGGCGCATATGTTGTGGATTGGCGACCGCACCCGGCAAGTCGACGGCGCCCATGTGGAATTCCTGCGCGGCGTGGGAAACCCCATCGGCGTGAAGTGCGGCCCGAGCATGAGCAGCGAAGACCTGATTCGCCTGATCGATATTCTCAACCCGGATAACGACCCGGGCCGCCTCAACCTGATCGTGCGCATGGGCGCCGACAAGGTGGAAGCCGGGCTGCCGCGTCTGCTGCGTACCGTTAAAGAAGAAGGCCGCCATGTGCTGTGGAGTTCAGACCCCATGCACGGCAACACCATCAAGGCCTCCAGCGGCTACAAGACGCGCGACTTTGCGCAGATTCTGGCCGAGGTGAAACAGTTCTTCCAGGTGCACGAAGCCGAAGGCACTTACGCCGGCGGCATTCATATCGAGATGACCGGGCAGAATGTCACCGAATGCATCGGCGGCTCGCGGCCAATTACTGAAGATGGATTGTCCGACCGCTACCACACCCATTGCGACCCACGGATGAATGCCGATCAGTCGCTGGAATTGGCGTTTTTGATTGCGGAAACGTTGAAGCAGGTTCGTCGTTAGGCTTTGTCCCAAACGACGTAATTACACTCGACACCGTCATTCCCGCGTAGGCGGGAATCCAGAATAGTGTGCCCGGCACATCACTCGTATCACCCGAGATTCTGGGTCCCCGCCTTCGCGGGGACGACGGGCGTTTTAACCCGGCCCAGGTTACACCCGCAACCCCGGGCTCAACCGCAACATATCCAGCGCCGCATCCACTATCCGCTCCGCCTCTTTACCCAGGGCCAGGCTCTTGGGCGCCAGCAGCCACTTGGCCAGTACTCCGTCGATAAACGAATGCAGACAGATCGCCGCTCGCTGGGTGTCGAGGTCGGCTGGCAACTGGTTTTTGTTGATGGCGTTACGTAACGTGAGCTCGATACGCTGGTCGCAGTCGATGCTGTTGTCTTGCATCTGCTGACGCAGGTCGTTGAGCTCTTCAGTGTATTCACATTTGTGGAACAGAATCTCGTTGATGCGCCGTACCTTGGCATCCGTCGCTGTCTGTTTCAGCACCTGCACCAGAAGCTCGCGCATGCGCCCCAAGGGGTCGGGCTCGGTGGCGCTTTCACTGGCCTTGGCCAGCTCTTCGAACGGCAAATGCGCCCGCTCAAGCATGGCTTGGAAAAGATCGCTCTTGTTACTGAAATGCCAATAGATGGCGCCTCGGGTTACCCCGGCGACATCGGCAATTCTGGCCAGCGTGGTACGCCCGACGCCATGCTCGTAAAAGGCCTTTTCGGCGGCATCGAGAATTTGGCTACGGGTTTCCTGCGCTTCTTCTTTTGTACGTCTGACCATGCAGAAACAGCCTTTGGTTAGCGACACGTAAGGGTTATGTCAGCGTCGTGTCAGTTAGGTGCAAAGCCTGAAAAAAGCTTATGTAACAGCGAGCTTTAGACATTTACAAACAACCGTGAATGTAAGTATATTTCTTAGCATCCTACCTATCCAACTTAATTTTTTTACTTTTTGATCACGCCTTGATCAGCCGCCTAACCAAAACGATTAAAAACTAACCAATCGTACCGACGCCCTTCCAAGCGCCGATCGACATGAGGCCTTTCATGCAATTCAAGCCAGCCCCCACCGCTCTGGTTACCGCCCTCGCACTGGCAACGCTGTTGCTCACCGGTTGCGAAAAAGCAGCAGAAGCGCCGCCACAACAGACCCCACAAGTGGGCGTGGTGACCTTGAAGCCGCAGGCCTATTCCCTCGTCAGCCAACTGCCAGGTCGTACTAACGCGTACCGCGTGGCTGAAGTTCGCCCGCAAGTGAATGGCATCATCCTCAAGCGTCTGTTCACCGAAGGCCGTGAGGTAAAAGCCGGCGAGCAGCTGTATCAGATCGACGCCGCCGTTTACGAAGCCACCCTGAAAAGCGCCGAAGCCACCCTGCAATCGGCCAAGTCGCTGGCCGACCGTTACAAGCAGCTGGTGGGTGAGCAAGCAGTAAGCCGCCAGGAATACGACAACGCCGTGTCCCAACGCCTGCAGGCCGAAGCGTCGCTGCAAAGCGCACAGATCAACTTGCGTTACACCAAAGTGCTGGCGCCGATTGCCGGTCGCATCGGCCGCTCTGCGGTCACTGAAGGCGCCCTGGTCAGCAACGGCCAGACCACCGCCCTGGCGACCATCCAGCAGCTGGACCCCATCTATGTCGACGTCACCCAGTCTTCGGCCCAACTGCTGAAACTGCGCCGCGAACTGGAAAGCGGTCACCTGCAGAAAGCCGGCGACAACGCCGCCAAGGTCAAGCTGGTGCTCGAAGACGGCAGCCTCTACGAGAAAGAAGGCAAGCTGGAATTCTCCGAAGTGTCGGTAGATGAAGGCACCGGTTCGGTCACCATCCGCGCGGTATTCCCCAACCCCGACCACCAACTGCTGCCCGGCATGTTCGTGCATGCCCAGCTGCAATCGGGGGTCAACGAAAACGCCATCCTCGCTCCGCAGCAAGGCGTAACCCGTGACCTGAAAGGCCAGCCTACCGCGCTGGTAGTCAACGCCGAGAACAAGGTCGAGCTGCGTCAGCTCAATGCCGAACGCACCCTGGGCACCGAATGGCTAATCAACGATGGCCTGAAAGCCGGCGACCGTGTCATCACCGAAGGCCTGCAATACGTGAAACCGGGCGTGGAAGTGAAAGTGTCCGAAGCCACCAACGTTGCCCCGGCAAATGGCGCGGCAGCAGCGCAAAAGCCAGCCAAAGCGGCTGACGACAAAGGCCAGGCTCAAGGCGAAGGGAAGTAACTCATGTCGAAATTCTTTATCGACCGCCCCATTTTCGCCTGGGTACTCGCCCTGGTGATCATGCTGGTCGGCACGCTGTCCATTCTCAAACTACCAATCAACCAGTACCCGGCAATTGCCCCGCCTGCCATCGCCATTCAGGTGACCTACCCGGGCGCCTCCGCACAGACCGTGCAAGACACCGTGGTGCAGATCATCGAGCAACAGCTCAACGGTATCGACAACCTGCGTTATGTGAGCTCGGAAAGTAACTCCGACGGCAGCATGACCATCACCGCCACCTTCAACCAGGGCACCAGCCCCGACACCGCTCAGGTGCAGGTGCAGAACAAGCTCAACCTGGCCACCCCGCTGCTGCCGCAAGAAGTGCAGCAACAGGGTATCCGCGTCACCAAGGCGGTGAAGAACTTCCTGATGGTGGTGGGTCTGGTGTCCGAAGACGGCAGCATGACCAAGGACGACCTGTCGAACTACATCGTGTCCAACATGCAGGACCCGATCTCGCGCACCGCCGGTGTGGGTGACTTCCAGGTGTTCGGTGCGCAGTACGCCATGCGTATCTGGCTCGACCCGGCCCAGCTGAACAAATTCCAGCTGACCCCGGTGGACGTGAAAACCGCCGTCGCCGCGCAAAACGTGCAAGTGTCCTCCGGCCAGCTCGGTGGCTTGCCCGCCGTCGCCGGCCAGCAGCTGAACGCCACCATCATCGGCAAGACCCGTTTCCAGAACGCAGATCAGTTCAAGAACATTCTGCTCAAGGTCAATAGCGACGGCTCGCAAGTGCGCCTGGGTGATGTCGCCAAGGTCGAGCTTGGCGGTGAAAACTACAGCATCAGCGCCCAGTTCAACGGCAAGCCGGCTTCGGGTCTGGCGATCAAGCTGGCGACCGGTGCCAACGCCCTGGATACCGCCAAAGCCATTCGCGCCACCATTTCCGACCTGGAACCGTTCTTTCCGGCCGGCATGAAAGCCGTATACCCCTACGACACCACCCCAGTGGTCACCGCTTCCATCGAAGGCGTTGTGCACACCCTGCTGGAAGCCGTAGCGCTGGTGTTCCTGGTGATGTTCCTGTTCCTGCAGAACATCCGCGCCACCATCATCACCACCATGACTGTACCGGTGGTGTTGCTGGGTACCTTCGGCATCCTTGCTGCCTCAGGTTTCACCATCAACACCCTGACCATGTTCGGCATGGTGCTGGCCATCGGCCTGTTGGTGGACGATGCCATCGTGGTGGTGGAAAACGTTGAACGGGTAATGGCCGAGGAACACTTGTCGCCCAAAGAGGCGACGAAGAAATCCATGGGTCAGATCCAGGGTGCGTTGGTCGGTATCGCCATGGTGCTTTCGGCGGTATTGCTGCCAATGGCCTTCTTCGGCGGCTCCACCGGTGTGATCTACCGTCAGTTCTCCATCACCATTGTCTCGGCCATGGGCCTGTCGGTGCTGGTTGCCCTGATCTTCACCCCGGCGTTATGCGCCACCTTGCTCAAACCGATCAAGGAAGGCGACCACGGACCGAAACGCGGCTTCTTCGGCTGGTTCAACCGCAACTTCGACCGCACAGTGAACGGCTACGAACGTGGCGTGCGCGGCATGCTGCGTAACAAGGTGCCTTACCTGCTGGGCTATGCCGTATTGCTGGTAGGCATGGTCTGGCTCTTCACTCGCATTCCAACCGCGTTCCTGCCGGAAGAAGACCAAGGCGTGCTGTTTGCTCAGGTACAAACCCCAGCGGGTTCCAGTGCCGGCCGCACCCAGGTGGTGGTCGATGAAATGCGTGCCTACTTGTTGAAAGACGAAGCGGACACCGTGAACTCGGTGTTCACCGTTACCGGCTTTAACTTCGCCGGCCGCGGTCAGAGTTCGGGTATGGCCTTCATCATGCTCAAGCCGTGGGGTGAGCGTTCCTCGGAAAACACCGTGTTTGCCCTGGCCCAGCGTGCTCAGCAGCATTTCTTCAGTTTCCGCGATGCCATGGTGTTTGCCTTTGCGCCCCCAGCGGTACTGGAACTGGGTAACGCCACCGGTTTTGACGTGTTCCTGCAAGACCGTGCCGGTATTGGCCACGACAAGCTGATGGAAGCGCGCAACCAGTTCCTCGGCATGGCCGCGCAAAGCAAAGTGCTCATGCAAGTGCGCCCCAACGGTCTCAACGATGAACCGCAGTTCCAGCTGACTATCGATGACGAACGCGCCAGCGCCTTGGGCGTCACCCTGTCGGACATCAACAACACCCTGTCGATTGCTCTGGGCGGTAGCTACGTCAACGACTTCATCGACCGTGGTCGAGTGAAGAAGGTGTATATCCAGGGCGAAGCCAAATCGCGTATGACGCCCGAAGACCTGCAGAAATGGTACGTGCGCAACGGCGAAGGCAAGATGGTGCCCTTCTCCGCCTTTGCCTCCGGCTCGTGGATCTACGGCTCGCCAAAACTGGCCCGTTACAACGGTGTAGAAGCCATGGAAATCATGGGTTCGCCAGCGGCGGGTTACTCCACCGGTGAAGCCATGGCCGAAGTCGAAGCACTGGCCAAGAAGCTGCCTGCCGGCGTGGGTATTTCCTGGACCGGTCTGTCGTACGAAGAACGCCTGTCCGGCTCGCAAGCGCCGGCACTGTACGCCATCTCGCTGCTTCTGGTGTTCCTGTGCTTGGCCGCGCTGTATGAAAGCTGGTCGATTCCGATCGCAGTCATTCTGGTGGTACCGCTGGGTATTATCGGTGCGCTCATGGCCACCAGCCTGCGTGGGCTGTCCAACGACGTGTTCTTCCAGGTGGGCCTGTTGACCACAGTGGGCTTGGCGGCGAAAAACGCCATCCTGATCGTGGAGTTCGCCAAAGAACTGCACGAACAAGGCAAGTCTCTGGTGGACGCCGCGCTGGAAGCCTGCCGCATGCGCCTGCGACCGATCATCATGACCTCCATGGCCTTTATCCTTGGCGTGGTACCGCTGGCGATTTCCACCGGTGCCGGTTCAGGCAGCCAGCACGCCATCGGTACCGGCGTAATCGGCGGCATGATCACCGCAACCGTATTGGCAATCTTCTGGGTGCCACTGTTCTTCGTCACCATCTCCTCGCTGTTCAAAGGCAAAGAGACTGAAACTCCAAGCAATGAGGCTGGCCACTGATGCGCAAGTCACTCCTGTCCCTCGCGATTGCCAGCCTGATGCTCAGTGGCTGCTCGCTGATTCCTGAATACCTGCAGCCGGCCTCGCCGGTTGCCCAGGCCTACCCGCAAGGGCCGGCCTACGGCCCGAACGAGTCGGCGCAAGTGGCCGAAGCCGAACAAGGCTGGCGCCAGTTCTTCCACGACCCCGCGCTGCAACAGCTGATTCAGACCGCGCTGGTCAACAACCGCGACCTGCGCGTGGCCGCGCTGAACCTCGACGCCTACGCCGCGCAGTACCGTATTCAGCGTTCGGAGCTGTTCCCGAAGGTCAGCGCCGATGGCACCGGTGTGCGTCAGCGCGTGCCGGGGGACCTGTCGCAAACCGGCAAGGCCACCACCAGCGGCCAGTACTCGGCCACGTTGGGTGTCAGCGCGTATGAGCTGGACCTGTTTGGCCGCGTGCGCAGCCTCAGTGAAGAAGCGTTGCAAACTTACTTCTCCAGCGAACAGGCCCGCCGCAGCACCCAGCTTAGCCTGGTGGCCAACGTTGCCAACGCCTACCTGACGCTGACTGCCGACCAGGAGCTCCTGCGGCTCACGCAGGAAACGCTGAAAACCTACGAAGACAGCCTCAAGCTGACCCAACGTAGCAACGATGTCGGTGTGGCCTCGGCCCTGGACCTCAGCCAGGCACGCACCTCGGTAGAAAGCGCGCGGGTGGCCCTGGCTCAGTACCAACGCCTGGTTGCCCAAGACCGCAACAACCTGGCCCTGCTGCTCGGCACCTCGGTGCCGGACGACCTGGTGGCCAACAAGCCGCTGGCCGATGACCTGCTGGAAGAATTGCCGGCCGGCTTGCCGTCTGAACTGCTGCAACGCCGCCCGGATATTCTCCAGGCCGAGTTTCTGCTGAAAGCGGCCAACGCCAATATCGGCGCGGCCCGTGCAGCGTTTTTCCCGACCATTAGCCTGACCGCCAATGCCGGCAGCAGCAGCGCCGACCTGTCCAACCTGTTCAAAGGCGGTTCGGGCAGTTGGTATTTTTCGCCCACCATCAGCATTCCGATCTTCAACGCCGGTGAGCTCAAAGCCAGCCTCGACTACTCGAAAATCCAGAAGGACATTCGCGTAGCCCAGTACGAGAAATCCATTCAGACCGCCTTCCAGGAAGTCTCCGATGGCCTGGCAGCACGCCAGACCTACAACCAACAGTTGCAGGCCCAGCGTGATTTCGTCACCGCCAACCAGGACTACTACCGCCTGGCCGAGCGGCGCTATCGCACCGGTATCGACAGCAACCTGACCTTTCTCGACGCCCAGCGTTCGTTGTTCAGCGCCCAGCAGGCGCTGATCACCGACCGGTTGGCGCAGCTCACCAGCGAGGTCAACCTGTACAAGGCCTTAGGTGGCGGCTGGGTGGAAAACACCGGGCAAAAAACGGCTGACCCGGCCACGCCGGGACAGTTTTCCGAGTAATAAAAAAAACCCGCCAGATCGCGGGTTTTTTTAATTCGGGATGGGTATCTGCCTAAGCGAAATTCCCTAAGAAATTTCTGCGTATTTTTCAGGTTCGCTTTTCGCGCGCAGCCCAATACTTTTGCGGCCTCCCATCCTGCGCAAAGCCACCGCCATGACCTCTCACAGTGCCCCCCCCTGTTTTCGTCACTCGCTCACCCACGTGCTGCTCAACTACTGCCTGCCCCTTGGATGGTTTGCCTTGTTGACGGGGATGTTCTGGATTGGCGAGCGCCAGTTTTATCACGCCCTTTACTACGCGACGCTAGCCGCACCAACGCTGCTTGTTCTACTGCTGCAACCACGGTGGATGGCGGAGCTGACAACGTCATGGCTAGTGCGGCTGTTTCTGCTTTTTGCCGCTTACATGCTGGTGTCGTTTGGGTGGTCCGACAGTGACCACGCCTGGCTAAGCATGGCCAAACGTCCGTTGTATATCGTGCTGGTGTTTGCCGCCGCTCTGGTTCTAGCCAACCAGCGGCCAGGTCAGCTTGCACGCACCACCGAGTGGGCGGCGCGGGCCGCAGGCCTGGCCGCTGTGTTTTCCATCGCCTATTACTACTACTTGGGAGAAGGCGGCCGCTTACACGGGTACGGTGCGCTCTACAACGCGCTGAAAAGCACCCATGTGTTTGGTTTTTTCACGGTGTATTGGTTGTGTCGCTGGTATCAGCATCCAACGCCCATGGCCTGGGGTCCTCTGGCAGCATTGGCGCCGCTCTGGCTACTGCTGCTGATGACCGGTTCGCGCACACCCCTGCTGGCGGTGACGGCGGCGCTGCTCTGGATGGCCGCGTTGCAGTGGCGGCGGCGGATTTGGCCGATCATTGCCGTGGGAGTCGCGGCGGTGTTGATTTGGCAATTTACCCAACCGGTCGATAGCCTCCTGAGCCGCGGGTTGTCGTTGCGTCCAGCGATCTGGACCGAAGCCTTACACCAACTGGACGGCCGCCTGCTCTTCGGACTTGGCTTAAACCACCCGCAGGTGTTCGCCATTGCCAACGTCGCCGAAGTATTCGCTGACACCCACAACATTCTGCTCGGTGTGCTGTTTGAAGGTGGGCTGGTGGGTCTGGTGTTATGGCTGCTGATTTTTGCGTATGCCCTTGGCTACGCCTGGCGCCAACGTGAACAACGCAACGTGGTGTTGGCTTCGGCCTTGGTGGTATTCGGCGTGGTGGCGGGGTTCACCGAAGGTAGCGGATTCTTTGCCCGCCCCAACGAATACTGGTTTCTGCTGTGGATTCCGCTGGCGTTACTGGCGGCTACCCAAGCACCAACGCACACGGCCTGACCCAGGCGTCAGCGGCGCAACAACAACCGCAGCAGACCGCGCCATGTCTTGCCGTCCCATTCATGCAGGGGCATCTCGTGCAACAGTTGCCAAGCCAAGGCCTTGTCGGTACCCGCAGCTTTTAAAAACATCGAGTGGCGAAAGCGGCGGCATACATGCGGGTAAGCCGGGTGGTCGCTGAAATGGGCATAGGTGCGCAGCACGTTTTCGAGCATAAACCGGTAATTTTTGTAAGTGTTGGTGGGGTGAACGCGGTACTGCGCCAGCACCTTTTCCAACACATCAATGCAAAAACCGATACGGGTAATTTTTAGCTGGATCAGCAAATCCTCCAGGCGGATCGCCGGATCGAAACCGCCTACGCGCTCCAATGCTTCGCGGCGGAACATCAAGGTCGGGGCCGGTGCGCCAGGTTGGCGGTGCATGAAAATATCATCGAAGGTCAGGCGTCTCGCCGGCAGCGGTCGAGCGGGCGCGAGCAGCACTCCCAGCTCATTTATTTCTTCGATATTGCCTGCGCAGATACCTACTTGTGGTTTGTCTCGCATGTAGTCCACCTGGAGCGCCAAGCGCTCAGGCAGCATGATGTCGTCGGAACCAAAGGGAACGATCAAGCTGCCTCGGGCTCTGGAAATGGCCTCGTTCAACGTGCGAGACAGGCCCTGGTTGGACTGGGTGCGAAAATCGAAGCCATGCGCTTGCTGCAACTGCTGGATGCGCCCCACGCTGTGATCCGTCGAGCCATCATCTACCACCAGCAGTTCCACGTTCGGATACGTCTGCTGCAGCACACTGAGGATGCTCTGCTCAACATAAGCTCCGTGGTTGTAACTGGCGATGATGACGCTCACCAGCGGCAGCTGCTCGCGCCCTAGAACGGCCATAACTTTCTCCAGCAATTCGACTGCGGGTTTTCTACACCTGCCGGCCAGGCCGCGCTCAGGTGCACCCCGAGTTGTTCAGCCATGACGGGGTAACTGCGCTGGGTCATGACCCATTGCTGCCCAGCAGAGGCGATGCGTGCCCGGCGCAGAGGGTCGGCGCGTAGCTGCTGAATGTGGCCCCGCAGCTCGCTCAGGCTGCTGAATAGCAGCAGGTGCTCACCGTCACGCAGCCCCAACGCACGTTCTTCATCCGGTTGGCGCCAGGCCAGCAGCAGACAACCGCACGCCATGGCTTCGAAGTTTTTTGCCATGTATTCGCCAAGCCCCACGTCTGCACTGACAAACACCTGAATTCGATTCAGCATCTGCCGGTACGCCTCGCCGGGCGATGTTCGCAGCAACTGCAGGGGTTCGCAGGCAGCCAATTGGGATAACAAGCGGTAACGTTCGGCGTATTCGACGCTGGCAACCCGGCCGATAAAACCCAGCTCGATATCGCGCGTTCGGTTTTCGGCATACAAGCAGGCCGAGTCGTAACCCTTGCCTAGAAAATGAGCATCCACGCCTTCCTGGCGCAATCGCCAAGCCAACCTGGCGCCGGTGACAATTACCCGGGGAGCAGCCAGCCCCGCATAAAAACGGCTGAACGCGCCAAAGCGGCTAGAGCTGGAGATGTAGTTCTGGCAGGCGTCTTCCTCATAGAAAACCAGCCCCTGCAAGGAACTCAGAAACGCACGCTGACGAGTAATACGGCGAAACGGCACATCCACCAGAATGCGCGCGTATTGGCCCAGGTCCACACCTGCCAAGCTGCGCTTCAGATTGCGTTGCTCAGCCTTGTCCAGAAGCCGGATATCCAGGTCCAACTGCTCGGCGAGCTTCGCGTAAAGAGTGCTCAGGTCCGGCAGCCGCTGTGCAGCGGTGATCACCAGCACCCGCATCAACGCCACCCCAGGTTCACCCGCAGCCACCGGTTCAGGTAGCACATACGCAGTGCTTGCAAAGGGCTGAGCCGCAACGCGTGACGATAGAACACTGCTGCCGCCGAACGGTCGCCATACAGCGCGGCCGCACGAAACAAGGAGAGATATCGATGCGCCTGATACCGCTGACGAAGGTGTTGGCATTCCAGCGGCAACGAGGCGAACACCTCCGCCACCAGGCGCTCAGCACATAGCACCTCCAGACCCCGCCGATGGCGCAGGCTGTCTGCGTGTTTATAGATTTTCGCCACCGCCGTCTCGGTGGTTACCACCGAGGCCGTAGCCAGGAGACAGGCGAATACCGGGATGTCTTCCCCGCTGGGTAAGCCTTGCGGATAGGGCCTACGCAGCAGCAGGTCACGGCGAAAGAGGGAACGGCTGTGGGACACGGCGATTTTCTTTTCCAGCAAATAGCGCCGCACCCGTTCGACTTTGTCGCCGGTCACCCCAGTAGGCAAACGCAACCGCTCCACACCTGCGGCATTCACCGACAGGTAAGCGCCCAGCACCATTCCAGCGTCAGGGTCAGTCAACAGTGCGTTGCGCAACGCTTGCAGGCCATTGGGGAGCAATTCGTCATCGGCGTCCAGCAGCAGCACATAACGCCCGCGCGCCGCGCGCACACCGTTGTTGCGGGCAACGGCGGCGCCGCCATTGGCCTGCGCAATAACTTGCAACGGCTGTCCAATGCGGCTCTGGTAGACGGCGAGCACCGCCAGCGTGTCATCGGTAGAACCATCGTCGACCACGACCACTTCAACGTCCGGGGCCAGTTGCGCCACTACCGAATTCAGGGCTCGGGGTAAGAGGTGACCGTAGTTGTAGGTGGGAATGACGATGCTGATCAGGGGGGCTGACTGAGACATGCGGCGAGGCCTGGGCGGAAATGTGACTATGTTCCGCAGTCCCTATTGGCGCTTCTGCCAGACGCCACGTTCACATCAGTAGGAAAATCCTCGTATCCACGGTGAAACTACGAAGGCAAACGCACCGTCTGCCTGGTGCTGGTAAAAATGCCCCAGCACGACAGGAACAACGCCGCGATCAACGGCCCGATCACAAAGCCGTTCAAGCCAAAAATCGTTAGCCCGCCGAGGGTCGACAGCAAAATCATATAGTCCGGCATCTGCGTATCACGCCCCACCAGAATTGGCCGCAGTACGTTATCGACCATACCGATCACCAACACCCCGAACAGGGTCAGCGCCACGCCCTGCCAGATGGCCCCTGTGGCCAGGAAATACACCGCCACCGGCACCCAGACAATCCCGCCGCCAACCGCCGGCAGCAACGACAGAAACGCCATCAATACCGCCCACAGCAGTGGGCTGGTGATACCCAGAAACCAGAACGCCAACCCGCCCAGCGCGCCCTGGGTGACGGCCACCAGCACATTGCCTTTTACTGTGGCGCGCACCACGCGGGTAAATCGCAATTGCAGACGACGCTTCTGCCCTTCGTTTAGAGGAATGGCCATACGGATTCGCCGTACCAACTCATGGCCGTCACGCAGAAAAAAGAACAGCAGATACAGCATGATGCCGAAGCTGATCAGAAATTCGAACGTGTTCTGCCCCAACGTGAAGGCCTGGCTTGCCACCGCCTGACTGCCTTGCATGGCGCCGGTGATGGCTTTGTCTTTGATGCCGGTAAAGCTGCCCAGGCCGAAGCGGTCCATCTGCGTCTGCACGAACGTGGGCAGGTGGCGCTTCATTTCGAACATATACGCGCCGATATCCACTTCACCGCTTTCAATGCGTTTGTACAGTTCGCCCGCTTCCTGAATCAGCAAGGCCGTGGTGAATACCACCGGCAAAATGGCAATGCACAGGCAGATCAGCAAGGTGGTCAATGCCGTCAGGTTGCGTGAGCTCTTGTGCCGCTGGGCCAGCCAACGCTGCAAGGGACTGAACAAGACCGCGAGCACGATCGCCCAGAATACCGCGCCGTAATACGGCAGCAGAATCCAGCCGAACGCCAGGGTGACCAGCACCAGAAGGCCCAGGAACAGTTTGTTTTCAAAATCGGGGTTGACCATGGAGGCTCGCGGTTTAAAGGGCTGATGAGCCTTTAGTCCGCGAGCGCAACGGCAAGTGCAGGTTTTATCGGAGCGGTAGGCCGACGGTGAAGAGGGAACAACCTTCCTTCACGCCAGCGCCTGGGGGCTGGAATGTGGAAGGTGGCGAGGTATTGAGTGCGACAGAAGAGTCTGGGTCCCAGCCTGCGCTGGGACGACCGTGTGATGGCAGGCACTTCCTCTCCCATTACGCCTGCATCGCCCAACCATCCACATTCATCGCCGCCTGGCGCAATGCTTCCGAGCGGGTCGGATGCGGATGGCAGGTGAGCGCGATATCTTCGGCCGAAGCGGAAAACTCCATCGCCACGCAGTACTCGCCAATCAACTCGCTGACGCTGGGACCGACCAGGTGCACGCCTAGCACTTCGTCCGTGCGCTCATCAGCCAGCACTTTTACAAAGCCTTCGCTCTCGTGGTTGATCTTGGCCCGGCTATTACCTGCAAACGGAAATTTGCCGACCTTGTACGCCCGCCCTTCGGCCTTCAATTGCTCCTCGGTTTTACCCACCGTGGCCACTTCCGGCTTGGTGTAGATCACGCTCGGAATCAGCGCGTAGTTCACCTCGCCCGCCTTGCCGACAATCTGTTCGATGCAGGCGATGGCTTCGTCTTCGGCCTTGTGCGCAAGCATCGGCCCGGAAGTGACGTCGCCGATAATCCAGATGCCCGGTACGCCGGAGCGGTGCTTCTGATTTTCCAGCATGCCACGTTTATCAGGCGTGATACCGACCGTTTCCAGGCCCAGCCCTTGGGTGAACGGACGACGGCCGATGGCGACCAGCACGTAATCCGCCTTAAGGCTTTCTTTTTCACCGCCCGCCGCCGGTTCTATTTCCAGCGTCACGCCTGTGTCCGTGCTCGTGGCACTGCTGACTTTGCTGCCGAGCTTGAAGTTAAACCCTTGTTTGGCCAACGAGCGTTGAAAGGTTTTACCGGTTTTCAGATCCAGCCCCGGGCAGATGCGGTCGAGGTATTCCACCACCGTCACTTCGCTGCCCAGCCGGCGCCACACTGAGCCCAGTTCCAGACCAATCACCCCAGCCCCTACCACAACCAGGTGCTTGGGCACTTCCGGCAAGGCCAAGGCGCCAGTGGAGTCGAGAATGCGCTTGTTATCTATGTTTACGCCCGGCAGCGGCGTCGGCTCGGAGCCAGTCGCAATAACAATGTCCTTGGCAGTCAGTACCTGCTCACTGCCATCCGCGGCTTTGACCACCACCCTGCCCGGCCCGTCGATACGGCCCCAGCCCTTGATCCACTCGGCTTTGTTTTTACGAAAGAGAAACTCGATACCCTTGGTCAGGGTGGTAACGCTCTCGTCTTTCTGCTTCATCATTTGCGCCAGGTTCAGGGTCGACTTGACCTCGATCCCGAGCTTGGCGAACTCGGGGCCTACCGCCGCCTCGTACAACTCCGATGCATGCAGCAGCGCTTTGGAAGGCATGCAGCCGACATTCAGACAGGTGCCGCCCAAGGTGTCGCGCCCCTCTACACACGCCACTTTCAGCCCCAATTGGCCGGCCCGAATGGCGGCGTTGTAGCCGCCAGGGCCGCCGCCGATCACCACTACGTCGTAGTTACTCATACTGTGTTCCCCCTGAGAAAAGTCCTAGCAGTAAAGACCGAATTTAAAACCTTGGCGCGATGCATCGCAGCGGCCCTGGCCACAACGCTGTTTAGGCATACGCATGGCACTTATGCCCCTGAGCTTGGCGCTTATATTACACCCTTCATATTGTTTGTATGTCGAGTGTAATTTAGTCTGTAAGCGTGATGCCAATGCGGCTTGATCCATTTAAATAAACACGTGTCGAGAGGTCGTTATGAGCATGTCCCGCGAAGAGAAAATCCAGGCCTGGCTGGCGGCTGCCCAGGATATGCAGGCCCGCATGGCAGAGCCCGGCACCCTGAGTTTGAAGGAGGTGGCCGGCATGAGCCCGCAGGAGTTCTTCGATGGCATCGGCAGCGGCCAATTGCCCTCGCCGCCCATCAACGGGCCGATGGCACTGGTGCCAATGGAGTGGTCCAGCGGCCATTTCATTTTTCAGGGCTCGCCGAGCGCCATGCACTACAACCCGCTAGGCAGCGTGCACGGTGGCTACATCGCCACGATGCTGGACTCGGCGATGGGCTGCGCCATTCACACCATGCTCAGCAAAGGCCAGGGCTACACCACCACCGACCTGCGTATCAGTTATGTGCGCGCAGTGACTACGGCGGTCGGCCCGCTGCGCGCCGAGGGCCGGATCATCCACGTCGGCCGTTCCACAGCGCTTGCCGAAGGCCGCCTGTACGACGTGGACGACAAGCTCTACACCACTGGCTCCACTACTTGTCTGATCATGAACATGCACGGCTGAGCCCGCGCCAGGAGAACTACCATGCAAAACATCGTTATCGCCGGCTACGCCCGCTCGCCGTTTCACTTCGCCCGCAAAGGCGACCTGATCAACGTGCGCCCCGACGACCTCGCCGCCCAGGTGGTCAAAGAACTGGTCGGCCGCCTGGACATCGACCCACGGGAAATCGAAGACCTGATCATGGGCTGCGCCTACCCCGAAGCCGAGCAAGGCATGAATATCGCGCGTATCACCAGTTTCCTTGCCGGCCTGCCCGACACATTGGGCGGCGCCACAGTCAATCGCTTTTGCGGCTCGTCCATGACCGGTGTGCACTTTGCCGCTGGGCAGATTCTGCTCGGCGCCGGTGAAGCGTTTATCTGCGCCGGGGTCGAGTCCATGACCCGCGTGCCCATGGGCGGCTTCAATATTTCGCCCAACCCCACGCTGCTGCAGAGCTATCCGCAGGCGTATATGTCCATGGGCCAGACCGCCGAAAACGTCGCCAACCTGTACGGCATCAGCCGCGAAGAACAAGAGCTGATGGCCGTGGACTCCCACGCCAAGGCCGCCAAGGCCCGTGAGCTGGGTTATTTCAACGACGAGATCGTCTCCATCGCCACGCCCGAAGGCCTGGTCAGTGAAGACGGCTGCATTCGTCCTGGCACCAACGCCGAAGCCCTGTCCACGCTGAAACCGGCTTTTGGCGGCAGCGTGACTGCTGGCACCGCCTCGCCACTCACCGATGGCGCGGCTGCCGTATTCGTCTGCACCGAAGCCTTCGCCAAGCGCTGGAACCTGGATGTACTGGCTCGCGTACGCGCCGTATCGGTAGCCGGTTGCCCCGCAGAAATCATGGGCATGGGCCCGCTGCACGCCACCAACAAGCTGCTTAAACGTGAAGGCCTGACCATCAACGATATCGACCTGGTGGAAATCAACGAAGCGTTCTCCAGCCAGTCGATTGCCTGCGTGCGTGAACTGGGGCTGGACATGGCCAAGGTAAACATCGACGGCGGTGCGCTCGCCATGGGCCACCCGCTGGGCGCTACCGGCGCGCGCATTACCGGCAAGGCAGCGTCATTGCTCAAACGCACCGGCGGCCGGTTTGCCATTGCTACCCAGTGCATAGCCGGTGGCCAGGGTGTGGCGACGTTGCTCGAAGCGGTTTGATCGACCCCTGTAAAAGCCGCCTTAGCCGCGATGCGCTTGAGTGCAAAAGCATCGCGGCTAAAGCCGCTCCTACAGATGCGCCGTCTAGGTTTAGAATGACGGCCAGCATTTCACGTCATCGGAGGTTGTTGCCGTGCGTTATTCAGAAGATCACAAGGCGCAAACCCATCAACGCATCATCGACGAAGCGTCCGAGCGATTCCGCCGCGACGGCGTCGGTGTCACCGGCCTGCAGCCGCTGATGAAAGCCCTGGGGCTGACCCATGGAGGCTTCTATGCGCATTTCAAATCCAAGGATGACCTGGTCGAACAGGCGCTGAGCGCTGCCGTGGAAAAACTCGCCGTGTCGGTCGACCAGACCTTTGCCGGCGACGACCCCCTGCAAACCTTTATCCGCCACTACCTCAGCGCCACCCACCGTGCCAACCCAGGCATGGGCTGCCCGATGCCGACGTTGTGCTCGGAACTCGGCCAGCGCGGCCAACCCAGCCCTACCACCGACCGCATGGTGGAAAGCCGCGTGAGCAAAATGGCGGAACACCTCCAAGGGCCGGACGCCGAGCAGCAAAGCATCGCCATGCTCTCGACCCTGGTCGGCGCGTTGATGCTGTCGCGTAGCGTGACCGATCCGGAGCTGTCCGACCGCATCTTGAAAGGCGCCCGGCAGCAGTTACTTAAGCAGGTTGAAGGCGACTGATCGGAGTCTTTTGGTGCGCGCACCTATAGAAATAGGTGCACCCGTAGCGTGTGCGGCGATTTTCACCCAATGAAAAGCCCGTCAGTTGACGGGCTTTTTTACACGACGATCAGACTTTGTAACGCGCTGCCGCCGAACTGTGCGAAAGATTCGGCCCCAGCTTCTGCCGCGCCGCAACAAAACCGGCCCAGTCAGCCGCATCCGGCAACGACGGAATAGTCACCAGCTCACCCTGATCAAAACCGGCCAAGGCCGCATCCACCATCTCGCCGGCGTCCATCACCATCGCCGCCGGAATGCCATTGGCATCGATACCGGCACGCTCCCAGATTTCGGTACGGGTTACGCCCGGCAACACGGCCTGCACCTGCACGCCGAACTTGCCCAGCTCGCTGCTGAGCGATTGCGTCAGGCTCAGCACATACGCCTTGGTGGCGCTGTAGGTGGCATTGAACATTTCCGGCGCCAGAGCGACCACCGAGGCCAGGTTGATGATGGCGCCACCGCCGGCAGTGGCAAAGTTAGCGCCGGCTGCGGCCGCCAGGTGAGTGACAGCCGCAATGTTGAGCTCGAGCATGCTATCGATGGCGTCACTGTCGGCATCGATCAGCGGCCCATCCATCGCTACCCCGGCGTTGTTCACCAGCACGCTGATATGCACATCACCGCGCAAACGCTGCGCCACGGCTTTGATATCGGCTTTCTGGGTGAGGTCGGCCTTGAGCACTTCCACTTTTACGCCGTAATCGGCGCTCAGGCTGGCCGCCAGTTTTTCCAGGCGCTGTTGGTCACGCGCTACCAGCAGCAAGTCATAGCCTCGACGCGCCAAGCGTTCGGCATACACCGCGCCAATGCCCGAAGACGCGCCTGTTACCAGCGCCGTGCCCTTTTCGTTCAGTTGAGTCATCGCATTTCTCCATCGCGTTTTGCAGATCAAATGGCAGCTTTTTCTGCCGGTTGGCGTTGTGTGCAGCCAAGGCTAGACGGGATTAGATTACGGTCATAATTTTAAAAGTCTATATGAAAGGCAACATTTAACTATCGATGCGCAAAAAATCGGTTAACAGCAACAAAATTGCACTTAACCAGCATTATTATTCGTTAGTTATCAATAGAGGTCATCGCCACACTGCCGCCGTCAAAACTGCCGAGCTTGTGTTGCCTGATGTTCTCCACCTGGTTATCCGCTTTTCTGCCTGCCAACCCCCATACCCGCCCCACCGAATGGCTACGTGCTGCCTACGGCGCCGCATTGGCTGTGTTTGTCTGTAGCTGGGCGTGCAAGCAGCTGTTTGGCATGGACCTCGCGCTGCATTTGCTTGGCCCACTGGGCGCCTCCGCTGTGCTGCTGTTTGCGGTTTCCTCCGGCGCACTGGCGCAGCCGTGGTCGATCGTCGGCAGTTATGCCGTTGCCACCGTTGCCGCCGTCGGCGTCCTGCTCGTCTGCCCGCCCGGCCTTGCTGCCGCCGCCATCGCCGTGGCCGGTACCCTGGTGTTGATGTGCGTGTTGCGCTGCCTGCATCCGCCCGGCGCGGCGCTCACCATCTGCCTGGTGCTCGGCGGCCCGGCGCTCACCAACCTTGGCTGGCACCTGCTGTTTCCCGCGCTGTTCAACGCCTTGGCATTGCTGGCCTGCGCCCTGCTCTACAACAACCTCACCGGCGTGCGCTATCCGAAAATGCCGGCACCGGCGGGCAACCTGCACGCCACGCAAGACCGCTCGCCGGTGGAGCGCGTGGGCATTACAAGCGCCGACCTCGATGAAGCCCTGAACGAGCTGGGCGGTTTTGTTGATATTCAGCGCGAAGACCTCAAACAGATCATTCGCACCACCGAGAAAAACGCCCTGCGCCGCAGCATGGGCGCGATCTGCGCCGAACAGATCATGTCCCGCGACGTGCAAACCGCCACGCCGCAAACCACGGTCAAACAGGCGCTGGCGCTGCTCAAACACCATCACCTCAAAACCCTGCCGGTGCTCGACGCCCAGCGCCGGCTGGTCGGCATCGTCAGCCTGATCGACCTGTATGGCCAACGTCGCCACCAACGCCCGCGCGGCCTGTTGGGCCGCCGCCGCGATGTGCCGCTGGAAGACGTAATGAGCCAACCGGTAATCGCCGTGCAACGCAGCACCCATGTGGTGGAAATGATCCCGCTGCTATCGGAACAAGGGCTGCACTGCCTGCCCGTGCTGGACAAAGGCGAACTGCTGGGCATCGTCACCCAGACCGACCTGATCGCGGCCTTGCACCGCGATCTATTGATGCACCTGGGTTAAGCGGGGTCCCAGCGCTGCGACCAATCGGCGCCGCTGCGCACCACCTCGCGCAATAAGGCAAAGGCCTGCTGCAACGCCTCACTGTCACGCTCGCGGGCGTACACCAGGTACGTCGGGTAATTGAACTCCGGGGCCTTCTCCACCCGTTCCAGCGCGCCGCTATCGAGATAACTCTGCACCACCCGCGTGCGGAAATAGCCGCTGCCGCCGGACGCCAGAATGTACTGCAACGCCAGCGGCCCGTGGTTAAACCCCAGCGCCGCCTTGGCCTTTTCCGGCAACGCCGCATCGTGCTGACGGCGAAAGCCCTCGCCCCAGTCGATATACACATACGGCTCGGGCTGTTGCGGCTGACGCACCAGAATCAGCTTTTCCTCCAGCAGTTGTTCCACCTGCAAGCCCGGCCAGTACGACGGCTGATACACCAGCGCGGCATCCAGCACACCCAGCTCCAGCTGTTTAAGCAACGCCTGGCCATCGCCAATCTCCGCCCGCACCGCAAAGCCTGGCATCTGTGCGCGCAGCTGCTGCACCCAACTGAGCATCAGCGGGTTGCACAAACTCACCTCACCGCCCACGCGCAGCACTGTGCGGTAGCCCGTCATCAGCGGTAGATCCCGCTGCGCCGCTTCCCAGGTTTGTACCAGTTGATTGGCGAACACCACAAAAGCCTCGCCATCGGCCGTAAGCCTGGCGCCGGCGCGGTTTCGCACAAACAGCTTGCAGCCCAGCTGGCTCTCCAGGTTCTGTACCCGGGCGGTAATGGCCGTTTGCGTGACGTGCAGCTGCTCGGCAGCAGCCACCAGACTGCCGCTGCGAACAATCTGCAGAAAAGTGCGGGCGAGTTCGATGTCCATATAGGGCTCGGCGTGGAAGATGGGGATAGTGTAGAGACGCAGTCGGCATTGGCCGAGAGACTTTTCCCAAATCCACGCATAGCAGGTTGCTATATTTTACGTGACGAATTAGCTTCCCCATAGCAAAATGCGATATGGGTACGGTCATGCATGTGATTACACAAAAAAGGATTTGGCTGGCGAAGGCAAAATGGCCGATGGCGGCGAACGCACTGGATACGTGGTACCGCCTCATCAAGGCCGGCAATCCGACCGACTTCGCCGAGATGAAGCGGGTGTTCCCGGCGACCGACAAGGTTGGCGCTCAGCATGTTTTCGACATTGGCGGCAACAAGCTGCGCTTGATTGCGATCGTGCAATACCGGGCCCAGAAGCTCTTTATCCAGCACGTGCTAGACCATTGTGAATACGACAAAGGCAAGTGGAGGGAATAAGCATGTCTGCACTGCTCAAACAGGCCAGCAAACACTGGCAATACGTCGCCCCGCTGCTGACAAAACCCGATAACGAAGATGATTACGACACCCTGACCGCCGTGCTTGATGAGTTGCTCGCGCTAATCGGCGACGACGAAAACCACCCGCTGGCAAGCCTGGCTTCAAACATCGGCAGCCTGCTCGAAGCGTACGACGAAGCGCACCGCCCCATGCCAGAGGTAACCGGCGCAGACGTTCTTCGTTATCTGATGCAAGAACACCAACTGTCGCAAAGCGACTTGCCGGAAATTGGTGCGCAGTCAGTGGTTTCAGAGATTCTCGCTGGCAACCGGCAGTTGAATGTTCGCCATATTCGGGCGCTGGCAGAACGCTTCAACCTGCCGGTAGAAGTGTTCTTCTAACGCCGCGGTTGCCAAGCCCAGCATTGATTGCTCGGCTAAGGTCAATCGGGCTGCGAGTTAAAACGAATCGCCGCCAACCCGATCACCTACCCGGACAGAACTGCATGACCTCCCCTGCCTATGACCTCGTCGTATTCGGTGCCACCAGCTTTGTGGGCCAACTGCTCACCCGCTATCTGGCTGAACAGTTGCCCTTGGAAGCACCCACCTTGCGCTGGGCCATTGCCGGTCGCTCGGCACGCAAACTCGACGAGCTCAAACGCAGCCTGGGGGCGGCCGGGCAAACGCTACCCAGCCTGATTGCCGACGCCGCCAACGAAGCGCAGTTGCAAACCCTGTGTAGCCAAACCCGCGTGGTGGTTTCCACCGTCGGCCCTTACGCCCTCTACGGCGAGCCATTGGTAAAAGTCTGCGCCGAGACCGGTACCCACTACTGCGACCTCACAGGCGAGGTGCAGTGGATCAAACGCATGCAAGACAAATACGAAGCCGCCGCCAAACAATCCGGCGCCCGCATCGTGCATTGCTGCGGCTTCGACTCGGTGCCGTCCGACATGGGCGTGTATTTCCTTCAGCAGCAGGCGCAGCAGCACTGGGGCCAGGCGGCCACGCAGGTCAAGATGCGGGTAAAAACCCTCAAGGGCGGCGCGTCCGGTGGCACCATCGCCAGCATCATCAACGTCGCTCAGGAAGCCGCTGCCGACCCGGCCCTGCGCAAAGAGCTGATGAACCCCTACTCCATCTGCCCGCCCGGCCATGGCTTTACCGCCCGCCAACACGCGGTGCGCGGCGTGGAATACGACAATGACTTCGGCGTATGGACCGGCCCGTTCCTGATGGCCGCCATCAACGAGCGCGTGGTGCACCGCTCCAATGCGCTTTCCGGCAACGCCTACGGCAGCTCCTTCACCTACAACGAAGCCACCCTCACCGGGCCTGGCCTCAAAGGGCGACTGACGGCTTTCGCGTTCGTTTTCGGCCTGGGCTTTTTTATGCTCGGGGTGATGATTGCGCCGATTCGCAAGCTGCTCGAACGCTTTGTGTTGCCCAAACCAGGCGAAGGGCCGAGCCCTGAAGCACAACGGGCCGGGCGGTATGACCTGCGCTTTGTCGGGCGCTCGGCAACGGGCCAGGTGCTGAATGTGAAGGTCACCGGTGACCGTGATCCGGGTTACGGCTCTACGTGCAAAATGCTGGGGCAGGCGGCAATTAGCTTGGCACTGGATCAACCGCAGACAGGGAGTGAAGGCGGCGGTTTCTGGACGCCGGCCACGGTGTTTGATCAGCGTTTTATCGAGCGGCTAAGACTGCACGCGGGATTGGGGTTCGAGGTGGTGTGAAAACCGCTTGGTAAACCGACCAACGCCAGGCCGGCCTCCTTGAGACAAGCTGTATTACAACGTAGTCTTCTGCAGTATTTAAACCACACCTTCCTACAGCTGAGGAGTTGCCTATGCCCACGATGTCGCTTCGTCTGCCGGACGATATTGAAGACACGCTCGCCCGACTCTCCAAAGCGACGGGGCGCACCAAGTCATTTTTAGCGCTCGACGCTTTGCGCGAATACCTCTCCAGAGAAGCCTGGCAGATCGTCGAACTCCAAAAGGCCATTGCCGAGGCCGACGCCGGCGATTTCGCGTCTGAAGATGAAGTAGCCGCGACCGTTGGCAAGTGGACGAAGCGTGCGAATTGAGTGGCTGCGCAAAGCACTCAAGAACCTGGACAGCGAAGCCACCTATATCGCGGAGCACAATCCTCAAGCCGCTAGCGATTTCGTTCAGGCTGTGATGGCCGATGTTCAACGGCTCGCGGAGTTTCCCAGCATGGGACGAGAAGGACGGTTACCCGGCACGCGTGAATGGCCGATGGTGAATCACCCCTTTCTCATTCCATACCGGGTTCGCGATGGTCGCTTGCAGGTACTGCGAGTGTTTCATACCCGCCGGCAGCCACCTGAGAATTGGTAATGGCGCGGTGACGCCCTCGTGCACTTCAAGGCCCCGGAACGAACCACATTCCTATGGTTCGGCCTTTCACGCCTTGCTCACCCCCGGCTCCAATATCCACTCCGCACTGTCATTCCACACATCCATATGGGTGATCTTGCCGTCGCGCACTTCAAAGCGGTCCAGGTAGCGGTTACCGGAAAAGCTGCGGCCGTCGGGCCAAACGCCGTACAGCGTGCCGTTGGAATACACCACGGTGTGATCGCCGCGATCCATCCAGTCGAAGTTACCCAACGCCTTTTTCACCCAGGTGTAGCGCGCACCGTTGAAGGCGGTGATCGCCTGCGGGTTGGGCATCACCCGGCCCCCGGTGAAGGTAATTTTTACATCAGCACTCATAAAGGTCGCCGCGCGAACCGGGTCCGGCGCCATTGAGGCCTCGAGAAAATTGCTAACAATCTGTACCGCGTCATTTATTTCCGACATCGATAAAACTCCTGATCCAAAGAAACCTTGAACGCCTCGGCGTGGTGCAGGCCGCCTCACTTTTGCGCAAAGGCAGAGGCGCTAAGCCGCAGAGACCGCCATTTCACGGGCCTGCATGACTGGCATCGTACTTGCTAGCAATAAATATGCAAATGCTAGCAATCAGGAGAATAACGATGGCCGCTCGATTTCCCACGCTGCAACGCCTGCTACTGCCTTTGGCGGCGGCAGTCTCTTTTAGCCTTGGCGCCCACGCCGCCGAGCCGCCGATCAAGGTCGGCCTGGTCGCTGCGCTTTCCGGCCAGTCGGCCAAGTCGGGCGAAGCCCTGACCCGTGGCCTGACCATGGCGATCAACGAGGTCAACGCCAAGGGCGGTGTGCTCGGCCGTCAGTTGGAACTGGTGCGCCGCGACGACGAAAGCAACCCGTCCAAAGGCATGCTCGCCGCCCGCGAACTGGTGCAACGCGAGAAAGTCACCGTGCTGTTTGGTGGCCTGGATACGCCGGTGTCACTGGCCATCGTGCCGCTGGCTAACCAGATGAAAGTTCCGTTTATGGGCATCTGGGCGGCGGGCACGAAAATCACCGAAAACGGCGCGGCGGATAACTATGTATTCCGCGTATCGGCCGTCGATGAATTGGTGGACGAAGCCCTGGTGAAGTACGGCGTCGACAACGGCATGAAAAAGCCGGGGATGATTCTGATCAACAACCCCTGGGGCGAGTCCAACGAGGCCGGCTTCAAGCGCGCCCTGGAAAAACGCGGCCTGGCAAATGCCGGTGTCGAGCGCATTCAGGACAGCGATTTGGACGTAGTGCCGCAGCTTACCCGCCTGAAAAACGCCGGTGCCGACACCCTGCTGATGGTCGGCAACGTCGGCCCGTCGGCGCAGGTGGTCAAGTCGCTGGACCGCATGGGCTGGGACGTGCCGGTGGTGTCGCACTGGGGCCCGGCGGGCGGGCGTTTTGGTGAGCTGGCCGGGCCGAATGCCTCGCGCGTGCACTTTATTCAGACCTACGTGTTCACCGACCACAACAGCGCCAAAGGCGATGCCCTGCTCGCCGCGCTGAAAGCCGCCTACCCGCAGATAAAAACCCTGGCCGACGTAACCCCTGCCGTCGGTATCGCCAACGCCTACGACGCCCTGCACCTCGCCGCCCTGGCCATCGAGAAAGCCGGCAGCACCGAGGGCAAGGCAGTGCGCGACGGCTTCTACGCCATCGGCGACTACGACGGTCTGATCAAGCACTACCAGCAGCCGTTCACCACCACCAAGCATGACGCCCTCGGCCCAGAGGATTATCTGTTCACCCACTTCGTCAACGACCAGATCGTTCCGCTGAAGGCCAAGGAGTAAGCCATGTTCACCGCCGCCATTATTTCCGGCCTTGGCCTGGGCAGCATGTACGCGTTACTGGCGTTGGGGTTTCACCTCACCTACGTCGTTTCGCGCACCGTCAACTTTGCCCAAGGCAGCGCAATGATGGTCGGCGCGGTGCTGGGTTACACCTTCAGCATTACCTGGAACTGGCCACTGTGGCTGGCCCTGCCGGCGACCCTGAGCCTGTGCGCGCTGTATGGCCTGGTGATCGAACGCTGCCTGGTGCGGCCCTTCCATAGCCGAGGTTCGCAGGCCTGGCTGATGGCGACGGTGGCGGCCGGCATTCTGGTGGACAACCTCGCGCTGTTTACCTTCGGCAAGGAGCCACGCCAGTTCGACAGCAGCCTTGCGCACCTGAATATCGACCTGTTCGGCAGCAACGTCGGCGCCCAGCAGCTACTCATTCCACTGGCCGGCGCAGCGATTGCCCTGGTGCTGTTTCTGGTGCGCCGCTACACGCGCCTGGGCAAGGTGCTGGAAGCCTGCGTGCAGAATCCGAAGGCCGCGATGTTGATGGGCATTAACGTCAACCGCGTGGTGGCGATTGCGTTTGCCGTGTCCACGGTGTTTGCCGCCATCGCCGGTTTACTGATCGCGCCGCTGTTCAGCGTGAGCGCCGAGATGGGCATGTTGTTCGGATTGAAAGCCTTTGCCGTGGCCATTCTCGGCGGCATTACCAGCGCCGGCGGTGTGTTTGCCGCCGGCCTGTTGTTCGGTCTGGCCGAAGCCTTGATCACCTTGTATTTCGGTTCGGCGTTTACCCAGATCGTGACCTTCGCGCTGGTGATTCTGGCACTGGCCACACGCCCTAACGGTCTGTTCGGCAGCCAGGCATTGGTGAAAGTATGAGCCCAATCAAAACCCTCGCCGCTCCGGTATTTATCGCCCTGCTCAGCGCAGTTTGCGTGGGCCTGGCCTTTACCCTCGACAGCTACTCCCTGCTGGTTTTCACCCTCTGCGCCCTGGCGGCGGTGGTGGGTGTGGGCCTGAACATTCTGATTGGCTTGAGTGGGCAGATTTCCTTCGGCCATATCGCCTTCTACGCCATCGGCGCCTATGTGTCGGCACTGCTCACCCTGGCCGGCTGGCCGCTGTGGCTGGCCCTGCCCGTCGCCGGCCTGGCGACTGGCCTGATCGGCGCCTTGCTGGCCATTCCGGCACTGCGCGTCAGCGGTCCGTACCTGGCAATGATCACCATCGCTTTTGCCTTTGTGGTGCACCACAGCCTGATCGAATGGCGTGACGTTACCGGCGGCTCCAACGGCTTGATGGGTATTCCCATGCCCGAGTTTGCCGGCCTCGACCCATCCATACTGCTGGCCCTGCTGGCCGGTGCGCTGATGATCGGCGCCCTGCTCTTCTACCAGCGCCTTAGCCGCAGCAGTTGGGGCATGGCGATGCGCGCGGTAAAAGCCTCCGAAATCGCCGCACGCTCGCTGGGCTTCAACCCGGTAATCAGCAAAACCCTGGCCTTTGCCTTGTCGGCTGGTTTTACCGGGCTGGCCGGCGGCCTGCTTGCGCCGCTGCTGATGTTTATCAACCCGGAGTCCTTCCCGTTCTCCCAGTCCATTTTGTTTGTGCTGGCGGTGATCGTCGGCGGTAGCGGCATGTTGTTCGGGCCCTTGATCGGCGCGCTGCTGATTGTGCTGGTGCCCGAGCTGCTGTCGAACTTTGCCGAATACCGCTTGCTGATTTTCTCGGCGTTGCTGCTCCTGGTGTTGTGGATCGCGCCCAACGGCCTGCTCGGTGCGCTGGCCAAACGG
This sequence comes from Pseudomonas turukhanskensis, assembly GCF_027922365.1. Lineage (GTDB taxonomy): Bacteria > Pseudomonadota > Gammaproteobacteria > Pseudomonadales > Pseudomonadaceae > Aquipseudomonas > Aquipseudomonas turukhanskensis. The sequence goes on along the minus strand of NZ_BSFN01000004.1, from coordinate 102,053 downwards.
CTGCTGAAACCTGCGCGCCTGCTGCCACCGACGCAAATCAACCACGAACGCATCGCCGCCCATCTGCGCAGCCGTGGCCCGGCCACCGGCCTTAAGGTGACCGATATCGGCATTCGCTTTGGCGGCGTTCAGGCCGCGCAGCATGTGAGCTTGCAGGCCCCAGCCGGCAGCATCACCAGCATCATCGGCCCCAACGGTGCCGGCAAAACCACGGTGCTGAATATGATCAGCGGCTTCTACGCGCCGGACAGCGGCCAGATTGAGTTGCAGCAGCCCCTGGCCGGCCTGCCCGCCTGGAAAAGCGCCCGCGCCGGTATCGCCCGCACCTACCAGACCACCCTGCTGTTCGGCGAAATGTCGGTGCTCGACAACCTGCTGGTGGCCATGCAGAAAGGCCGTCTCGGCTTGCCGTTCAGCCTGTCCAGCAGCCAGCAGCGCAACCTCGCGTTGGATCTGCTGGCCCTGGTCGGCTACCGCGGCGAAGTGAACATCGCCGCCGACGACCTGCCCCATGTCGACCGCCGCTTGGTGGAAATCGCCCGCGCCCTGGCCACCGCACCGTTAGTACTGCTGCTGGATGAACCGGCGGCCGGCCTGAGCCGCCAAGACACCGACACCCTGGCGCTGCTGCTGCGCAAGCTCGCCGACTTTGGCCTGACAGTGATACTGGTCGAGCACGATATGGCCCTGGTGATGTCGGTGTCCGAACACCTGCTGGTGCTTGACGCCGGCAAGCCCATCGCCTGCGGCCCGCCCGCGCAAATTCGCCAGAACCCGCAGGTGATCGCTGCCTATCTCGGCGGCACCGAATACCAGGCCACCCCGCGCGAACAACTGTGGGACGGCAGCCGCGATGCGCGTTTGTACGTAAAGGATCTGGTGATCGACTACGGCGCCTCGCCGGTGGTCAACAAGGTCAATATCGTGGTCAACCCGGGCGAGCTGGTGGCCATTCTCGGCGCCAATGGCGCGGGCAAATCCAGCATCCTGCAATGCCTGGCCGGGCTGCACCGGGCCAGTGGCGGCAGCATTCTGCTGGACGATGAAAATATCGAGCTGGCCAGCGCCAGTAGCGTTGCTGGCAAGGGCCTGGCCCTGGTGCCGGAAGGCCGTCAGGTGTTCCCGTATTTGAGCGTGCGCGACAACCTGTTACTGGGCGCCTATTCACGCCGCAATGCCGTAGACACCGACGCGGAAATCGAGGCGATCCTGGCCCGATTCCCGCGCCTGCGTGACCGTATCGATAACCCGGCGGGCCTGCTTTCCGGCGGCGAACAGCAGATGGTCGCCGTGGGCCGTGGGCTGATGGCCAAGCCAAAAATTCTGCTGCTGGATGAACCGTCGCTCGGCCTGTCGCCGGCCATGATCGGCGAGCTGTACGACGCCCTCGCCGCCCTGCGTGATGAAGGCGTGACCATCCTGCTGGTCGACCAGATGGCCAACCTGGCGCTGCAAGTGGCCGACCGCGCCTATGTGCTGGAAACCGGCTGCATCGTCAAAGCCGCCAGCGCCGCCGAGCTGCAGAACGACAAGGAACTGGCCGCGGCCTACCTCGGCGAAGCGGCCAGCGCATGAGTGCCCTGAACATCATCAATGCCCGGCTGGGCGACGACACTGGCACCACCGAGCTGTACGTCGAGAACGGCTATTTTGTGGCAGCCTTCGGCCCGGCCACCCGCGACTGGCAAACCCTCGACCTGCAAGGCCGCTTACTGCTGCCGGGCCTGATCGAAACCCATATCCACCTGGACAAGGCCTGCATCATGCAGCGCTGCCATCTGCACGAAGGCACGCTCAGTGAAGCCATTGCCCAGACCCGCGCAGCAAAGGCCACCTTTACCGAGGAAGACGTGTACCAGCGCGGCGCCCAAGTGCTGGAAAAAGCCATCGTGCAAGGCACCACCCATATGCGCACCCACGTCGAGCTGGACCCGCAAATCGGCCTGATCGGTTTTAACGCCATCCGCCGTTTGCAGGCCGACTACGCCTGGGCCATCACCCTGGAACTCTGTGTTTTCCCCCAGGAAGGCCTGCTGGATAACCCCGGCACAGAGGAGCTGCTGTGTTACGCCCTGGAGAACGGCGCGACGGTGCTCGGCGGTTGCCCGTATATGGACAGCGACCCGCATGGGCACATCCAGCGCCTGTTCGAGCTGGCCGTGCGCTACGACTGCGACCTGGACTTGCACCTGGATTTTGACCTCAACCCGGAAGGCATGACCGTGAATGAAGTGGCACGTTGCACCTATCTGCATGGCTGGGGCGGCCGCGTAACCATCGGCCACGTCACCAAGCTGTCGACGCTGGCCAAACCGGCGTTGATCGAGCTCGGCCTGCACCTGGCCGACGTCGGCGTGCAGGTGACCTGCCTGCCCAGCACCGACCTGTTTCTCACCGCCCGCGATACCTTCCACAACAAACCGCGCGGCCTCGCGCCGTTAGCGCCGTTGCACGCCTGCGGGGTCACCTGCTCGCTGTCCACCAACAACATCGGCAACCCCTTTACGCCCTACGGCGACGCCTCGCTGATTCGCCAGGCCAACCTGTACGCCAACGTCAGCCAACTCGGCACCCAGGTGGAACTGACGCAGTGCCTGGCCTGGGTGTCCAGTGAATCAGCGCGCTTGTTGCGGTTGAAAGACTACGGTTTGCTGCCGGGCTGTCGCGCCGACTTTATCGTATTCGACGCGCACTCCAAGGCCGCGGTGGTCGCTGAAATCAGCGCACCGCTCATGGGTTTCAAAGGGGGCAAACAGACATTCAGCCGACCGGCCGGCCAGTTGCTGACACCAGCGGCGTCAGTCGCTTAACGCCTGCTTGAGATTGAATTCCTCGGGCGCGCCCTGCTCCAGCGCCAACTGATCTTCCAGTTCATCGAGGTGCTCGAGCATGACTGCCACGGCCTGCTCGTTATCGCCATTTTCCAGGGCAGTGATGATCTGCTGATGCTCGTCCGAAGCGCAGGACGGCACGTCACCGCGCTGGTACAGCGCCACAATCAACGAACTGCGCACCATCAAGTTGGCGAGAATGTCGCTGAGCACCGTGTTGCCGCTGATTTCGCCCAGCAGCAGGTGAAACTCGCTGAGCTCGCGCACGATGGCGCGGCGGTCGGTGTCATTGGTGGCCTTGCGCTCACTGTTCATATGGCTGGCGATGCGCTGGCGATTCTTGCGCATGATGGCCGGGGTAATCGCCTCGACAATCGCCCGTTCCACCGCACGGCGGGCGCTGAAAATATCCCGCGCTTCCTTGGCCGTTGGCTGCGCCACCATGGCACCGCGATTGGCCTCGATGGTCACCACTTTCTGCATGGCCAGGCGCTGCAGTGCCACCTGCACATGGTTACGGTTGGCCTGCAGGCTTTCAACGATATGCGCTTCGATAAGGCGGGTGCCAGGCGGCAAGCGATGCTGGGCAATAGCCTTGAACAGCTTGTCGACGATGCGTTCCACTTCAAGCTGTTTGGCGGTGACAGTGCTCAACCCTATCCTTCCTTCTGCTGTGCTGAACGCCCCATGCCAACGCACGAGGCTGCGGCTGGCGGGCAAGCGGCGGCATTATCCGCCAGAGGCCCGAAGCCGGTAAATACTTCAATCGGGCTGACCAAGGCCCGTGCCCTCGCCGCGAGGATCATGCATGGCGCTGCGCCGGCCGGCGGCATCAATGGCAATCACCCCGGCATGGCCCGTCATCGGGCTGCGCGCCGGGATGCTTTCCACTTCATGCCCCAGTTTTGCCAGGCCCGCGACCGTTTCAAGCGGCATATCGCCTTCGAGCTTGAGGTTGTCGGTGCTGTCGAAAAAGCTGCGACCGAGCAGAAAGCGCGGCGTCTCCAGCGCCTTGTCGATGGGCTGCTCGAAGTCGATTAATTGCGTGGCCAACACCATCTGCGTTTGCGGCTGCCCATCGCCGCCCTGGGTGCCGAAAAACCAGCGCCGACCATCATCGGCCAGGTAACACGACGGGTTGAGCGTATGCGCCGGCCGTTTGCCCGGCGCCCAGCCATTCACATGCTGCCCATCGGCGTTAAAGCCGGCGGCGCGGTTCTGCCACAACACGCCGGTATCGCCCAGCACGCAGCCAGAGCCGAAATCATGGAACAGGCTCTGAATCAGACACGCCGTACGGCCTTCAGCATCCGTTGCCGCCATCCACACCGTATCGGCTGGGCGGCCCGGTTCGTTCCACGGTGCGGCTTGCTCGTCATCAATCGCAGCGGCATACGCCTGCACCGAAGCGTCCTCCAGGCTGGCGGCAACATCCCACGGCCGGCTTACTGGGTCGCACAGTTGCGCATTGCGCCGCAGCAGGCCCTGTTTGATCGCCTCAACCAGGTAGTGGTAGTAAAGCGCGCTGCCATTGCCGGCCGCCGCCAACGGCTTGTGCTGCAACGCCGCCATCGCCTGCAAGGTGTACAACCCCTGGCTTGGCGGCGCCACGTTATACAGCCGGCCCCGGCGATAGCGCACTGAAATCGGTGCCACTTCCAGCGCACGGGTGGCTGCCAGATCGGCCGTCGTCAGGCCGCAACCCAACCGATCAAACGCAGCCCCGAATGCCTGCGCCAGTTCGCCCTGGTAAAAATCCTCCACGCCATGCCTGGCCAGATGGCGCAGCGTATTGGCCAACTCGGGCTGGCGCAGCGTATCGCCCTCGCGCAGCCAACGGTTGTCGATGGTGCTCAGCCGGTGTAAATCCGGCAATTGCGCAATCAGCGGCAGGCGCATGGTTTGCCAGAACAACTGCGACTGCGACACCGGCACACCGGCCGCGGCGGTATAGGCGGCGTCTTCCAGCACATCTGCCCAGCCCATTTTCGAACCCCACTGCTGGCGGCTGATCGTCGCGGCAACCTCCCAGCTTTTCAGCGCGCCGGCCGTGGTGGCCACCGAGGCAGGCCCACGCACGGCGATCGCCCCGCCCTCAGGCATCCGCTGCCCGGCCTGACCGATACCCACGATGGTGCGCACCTGGCGGTCATGGATCATCCATAGGGCATCGCCACCCAGGCCCGTCATATGGGGAAACACGGCGGCCAGCATGGCGCTAGCGGCCAACATCGCATCGATGGCGGTGCCGCCAGCGTCAAGAACCCGCATACCGGCAGCGCTGGCTTGACTGTGAGGCGTGCAGATGACGGCACGGGTGGAAGTGGCATGCATGGCGCGGCGCTCTCTATGTGCTAGCTATAGATTTATTCATTGCTAGCAAAGCAATAAGCATGCCTTGCGAAAGGTGGCCGAGGTAGCCCGATTCCCACAATCGTAGAACCACCCCACTGAAGACACTGAATACGGGCACTACCAGAAAGCCGGAGGCCGATAGCTGGCAAAACAGAGACGAGTACGCTCAGGTACTCCCAACCTGCGTAATGGGTGAAACATGAAAAACCTGTACGGCGTCAGTTATACCGAGAAGCACACTCAAATAACCGGGCAAAAACTCCCGCCCAAGTCTTATCAGGTAATTCCGACACCACTCGCGCCGCTCCAATAGTTCGAGACACATCAACGTAATCAGATGCAACTTGGAACCGTCGATGAGACAAACAACATGAAGAAAATTATTGTGGCAGCGCTTGTTTTTACAACTTCCGCGCTGGTTTTTGCTAACGCTGAAAAGGATGAAAACGCCGTGGAAAACTATATTCAAATGGGTGGTAAAGGCATGAACGCTGATAATGGCAGCCGCTCGGGCGCAGCGAATGAAACAGAGCAAGTGCTTGAGATGGTGCGTATTTATACCCGCAGCGTGAATGAAGGGGATGTTCACCCTGAACTCATCGACAAACTTTGGGAGCACAGCCCGCAGGTATCCAACATCAATATCCGCGGCCATCAAAAAGGCTTTGATGACATCAAGACCAACTTCTATGCGCCGATATATGCCGTATTGAAAGACCGAAACTTGAGAATGGTGACAGACGAGAGAAAACCAGCGGTTTATATATTTGATAATACGGCAGTAGTGGAATTTTACTGGAAGCTGAATGCGACGGTGATAGAGGACAATAAAGCAGTCAGCATGGCAGGTCGCGAAACCCATGTTTATAGAAAGACAAGTGACGGATGGAAGCTGGTGCACTTGCACTACTCAGGCATGCCTGTGACAGGGTTTTGAGTTTGTGCGGCCCTTGGCGCTCTACCACGACGTCCTGATGGCTCAGCACTGATGGGCTGCCACCTGTCCGGTGATGGTGCTGACGGCATCGCTAGGCCCAAGGGCAACCCAAAGGCCTGGGGGTCTATGAGTACGATACATGCGGGCTCCACACACGTGAGTACTCAGCCAAACACACCGATTGATATCAGATTTGCGCTGTCTGGTACCTGCTAGGGCTATTCAAATTAGCTCATTTTTACCCCAACACCGCCCGCGTTTCTCCCCGTCAAAAAACGACGGAGATCTGACACTCAGGGGACGTTTCTGACCTCGACTTGCAGTTTTCAGAATCGCTGGAAACTGGAAATGCCAGACCAATCTGGCACCCAGATTCTGGGACATTCAAGTTGAGGAAATTGTCATGCTGAAAAAACCTGATCGCCAATTTTGCGATGAGCCTCCGCCAACCGGCTCCAAGCCTCGGCTACCAGACCAGGATTTATCCAACGATTGGAGAGATGATCGTTGTGCATGACAGTCTGGATTTCGGGCCGCTCGCAACAGATGACCAACTGAGTCGTATGGCTTCATTATGGGAGCCCGATGAGCCTTTCGATATTCCGCTACTTCCAATGAGTTGCACCACTGCGGGACTAGGGAATTACTCTAGCTTCGATATCAATCCCGCCAACGGCATTCCGCTGATGTGCGACACGCTGGATTCGCTGGGGAATCCTATTGGGTGGAGCGATACGGATTCAGGACTTATCCCCTAGTTACGGCGAGTACTGGCCCGGGCGGCTCACGTCACACAGCAGACTGCAGCTCGGCCGCCGTGGAGCGAGCGCCGGATGGAATCCAGAGAGTGTCTCCTGCATGCCAAGCGCCGATGACGAGCTATTTTATGAAGGACCTCCCCTCCCCGACTCTTCCTTGCCCGACGCGGTCGGATTGGGAGGTGTGCGGCATAGATAACGCAAATACCGCTCTCAAACCAGCGGTTAGGCCAGCATCTTGTCCAGCAGTTGCTCCAGTCTCGTCAACTCTTTGGAGTTAAGCCCTGCGGTGAACTCCTGCATAGCCGCGCCCGCCAGCACGGGAATCTGTCTATCTCCGCTACCACACCCGAATTCATCCAACGATTGCGACCTGATCGTTGTACATGACAGCCTGGATTTCGGGCCTTTGGCAACCGACGGTGAACGGAGACGATCGGCAGCATTGGAAAGGGAATGAGGCGTTCGAGTCCGCTGTAGTTTCTTCGTTTGAAACGGCCACCGAGTCCGGGTTTAGCTTCATGGTCGTTACGGATTAAAACAGCGATACCAGGCAAACGATCACTTCGACTACCGACGGTGAACACACGAAACCCACGCCACCCAGCGGGGCTTCAATCCCCCGCTGCATTTCAGCGTCCGGTCAGTTGGTTTCTTACACGGCCCATCGAGCCAGCTAACACGCACGCCTAATTAGACACATTTTATTTTTCTGTTCAAGTCTTCCAGAATCACTTTCTTGCGGCTAAGGTGCAGGCGCTCGTTTCTTTCGCCATCACCAGTGCCGAACCCATGCTCAAAAATCTCCCGCTGACCCTGAAGCTTTTTCTCGCCCCGGCCGTTGCGGTGTTCGGGCTTGTTCTCTATGTCGGCTATACGTCGTATCAGCTTTCCGGTACCGACTCCCGCTTGCAGGCGTTAGAGACCAAAAGTCATCCGGCACTGGAACGAGCAGACGCGGCGATCTTCCAGTTTTCACGTGTTCCGGGCCTGCTCAATAGCGCGGTTGCAGCGAGTGAAAGCAATCTGCTGAACGAGGCCGATGGCGTACTGCGCAATGTCAGGGATCGTCAGTCAGAAATCGAAAAGCTGCTCGACAGCCCGGGGCGTCGCCAACAACTGGAGGATTGGCGCGCGGCGGTGAATCGCTACGCTGAAAACGCTACCTCCGTCTCCAGCAAGCTCATCAGTGGCAGCGCCTCGTTCGACGATTTGCGTCCGGACCTGGATCGCATGGCCAAAGACCTCGCCACCGCGCAGCAACTGGCCGATGCGTTTCGCGATTCCGTTTATGGAGAATTTGCGCAAACCCTGGTGGAAACCCGGGAAGCCAACGCAACCACCACACGCGTTGGAATCGCGCTCAGTGTGGTGCTTCTGGTTTTGGTAACGCTGTGTGCCTGGACAGTGACGAGCAGCATCATGACCAATGTGCGGGGCGTGATTGATTCACTGAAGAGCATAGCCAGTGGCGAGGGCGACCTGACCCGCCGACTGAGTGTTGGCTCGAACGACGAGATCGGCAAGATGATCCAGTTGTTCAACGACTTTCTGGGCAAGTTGCAAGCCACGATTCGTCAAATCATCAATGCCGCCACGCCCATAGGCGGCTGCTCCAAAGAGCTGTATCGGCTCACTCAGGGCTCGGAAGAAAACGCCAAATCGCAGCAGTCGCACACCGACTCCATAAACCGCGATATCCATACCATGACCGGCAGCATTCACGAGGTGGCGCAACGTTCGCGCCAGGCCGCTGATGAGGCCGGTTCAGCCTCGCTCCAGGCGATCGCCGCGCAGAAGAACATCAGCAATCTGGCGACCGGCATCAGTGACTTGGGAGACAGCGTGATGAGCGCTGTTCTGGCGATGCAGAAACTTGAAGAAGAGACGCAAGAGGTCGGCTCCGTTCTCGTAGTCATTCGCAGCATTGCAGAACAAACCAACCTGTTAGCCCTGAACGCAGCGATTGAAGCAGCACGTGCGGGAGAACAAGGTCGCGGCTTCGCCGTAGTGGCTGACGAGGTGCGCAATCTGGCGCAAAAAACCGCCGCCTCCACGTCGGAAATCCAGCAGATCATCCAGCGTCTGCAAACCAGCGCCAATACCGTCCTGCAGGTCATGACCGCCAATGGCAGCAAGTCGCGAGAAAGCATCGAGCATTCCATCGAGGCCACTCGTTTGCTCGAAGGCATCGCGCGCACAGTTACCCAGATCGATGAGCTCAATGCCGGCATAGCCCGCCACACCCAAGAGCAGATCGGTTTGTCCGAATCGATTCAAAAAGAAACAGAAGTGTTGCAGCAGGACGCACAAGCAACCGCTGACGGAGCAGGAGCCACCGCACGCCTTGGCGAGCAACTCGTAGAAACAGGAGAGCATCTACGCCAGGCAACTGCCCAATTTCGCGTTTAACAACAGTTGGAGCAGTCTCAAACATGCACAAGTTAAATCTAGTAGGCGTGGCGATCTGCCTCGCCAGCAACTCGGCCGTCGCCTTGGATCAGGGAGACTACCGACTCAATGGATTCGGCACGGCAGCGATCAGTCGCGTTGCGGGGGCACAAGATGCAAAGGGGTACGGAATTTCCGGCCAGACCACAGATTCATGGCGCGGTGATCAACTGTCCAAGCTGGGTGGGCAGTTCACTTACGGCGTAACCGATCAGTTGGCGGCCACCGTCCAAACCGTGGCCAAGCCCGAACAGGACGACTGGCGTTTGCAACTGGAATGGGCCTATCTGGCCTACTCGATCAACGATCAGCTCACCGTCCGCGCAGGCCGTCTACGGCCTAATGCCTTTATGTTTTCCGAAACGCTGGATGTCGGCTACAGCTACCCATGGCTTCGCCTGCCTGACGAAGTGTATAGCCAGATGCCGATCTCCAACTACGAGGGCGCGGACGTACTCTATAACCTCCCCACCTCGCTGGGCACCGTCGCGCTGCAAGCCAGCTACGGCCAGGCGGTGAACCGCAACATTTTTATTCATGCGCTCGATGATCGCCTGGACGCCGACTACAAGAAGCTGCTGACAGGCAGCGTAAGTTTGGCCACAGAATCCCTCGGGACCTTCCGCTACAGCTACACCGAGTCGACGCTCAGCGTGGACCACAGCGACGAATTCAAAGGAAAATTCATGTCCCTGGGCCATCAGTTCGACGATGGTGCGTGGGTGACCAACGCCGAGGTCATCAATCGTCGCAGCCCGATCAGTGAGCATGATGCGTTTTACATTATGGTCGGCCACCACTTTGGCGATTTCCTACCGCACGTTACCTACGCACAGCATGACGAAAGTGATGCCGGTCGCGACTCTTCGTGGGCCTTTGGCCTCAATTACAGCGTGAACGCGAACATCACGTTGAAAAGCGAATACAAGCGCGTCGAGTCCACCAATCACTACAACGGCAGTTTCGTTCCGGCGTACAACACCTCCGAGCCCACGTTCGACGGCGACATAGTCAGCATCGGCGCTGACTTCGTATTCTGAGAGGAGCTTTCATGAATCATTTCGCTCGAAACCTGCTCGCCATGAGCCTGCTAAGCCTCGCCCTTCCGCCTGTACAGGCGGAAGTCGCGGTAATCGTCAATCCCGGGTCGGCCAAAGCACCGACCCAAGGGGAAGTGGCGAATATATTTTTGGGAAAGGACAAGTCAATGCGTGGCGTTGACCAAAAAGACTGGAATAGCACCAAAGAAAAATTTTACGCCGGCGTCGCCAGCAAGAGCGAAACCCAGCTGAAGTCATACTGGTCGGGCTTGGTGTTCACCGGCAAGGGCCAGCCGTTGCCTTCAGAAGCCGGCGACGCCGAGGTGGTAACCAAAGTAGCCGCTGAACCCGATGCCATCGGCTATGTCGATAGCTCGGCAGTCAATAGCTCGGTGAAGGTGCTGTTCACCCTGCCCTGACGCGACAATAACCTGCATCACCCGGATGGTTGGGTGCATGCAGGTTTCCGGGGGCTTTGCAGTACATGACCAGGTGATAGACATGGCCCGAATGGCGCGTTCATCACCCCTGACTCATGGGCCGACAGCGGTCTTCGGCCCATGAGTCAGTTCATTGCGTTCGCCGTTTGGCGGCACAACATCAACACCAGACAGAATCCTCCCAAAGACATCAAACCCGCACAGAGAAAAATCTGCGCGTAACCCAGGCCCGATGCCACCAAGCCCATCATCGGTCCCGCCATGCCGACCGCCACATCAAAAAACAACGACAGCGCGCTAAGCGCCGAGTTGCGATTGGCTTCAGGTGTGCGGGTCAGGGTTTCCACCGCCAGCCCCGGATACACCCACGACACGCCCACGCCCGTGAGCACACCACCGGTAATCGCCAGCCCAGGCGAAGGCGCGAGCCAGATCAGCAACATGCCCAGGCTCTGAATCAGCAAGCAGCCGGCCACCACGTTGTAGCCACGGTAGCGGTGCAAGATGCCCGATGTACTCAACCGCGCGGCGATAAACCCGGCGCCGAAGCCGCTCAAGCAGTAGGCGGCGTGCTGCCAGCCAAGGCTGTCGAAATACAGGGCGATAAAGGCCGTCAGCCCACCGTAGCCCACCGAGCTGCAGACCAGCACCAGACCATTGGGCATCACCGCCACCAACACGCGGTGAAAGGCCAGTCGCACGCCGGCCACCAGGGGCGCCGGGCGTTTACCAAGGGCAATCAGCAGAAAAATAAACCCCAGCAACACCGTGCACAGCCCGATGCTGACAATGCCAAACCCGTTGCGCAGCACCACGCCCAGGGGCGCACCGACGGCGGTGCCGCCATACGCGGCAATGCCATTCCACGACATCACCTGCGCCGTGCTGGGCGTACCGCAGCGGCCGATGGCCCAGGTGCAGGCCGGCGTGGAGATCATCGCGGTGGATACGCCCAGCACCAGTCGCCCGGCCAGCAGCAACGGCACGCCCAACCACGGCTGGGCATGCAGAACAATTGCCAGCGTGGTAAGGCTGCCGCTGAGCATCAAGCCGATGAAACCGCACAGCACCGAGCGCTTGGCGCCGTAGCGGTCGGCCACGCTTCCGGCCAGTGGCCGGGCCAGCAGCGTGGCGAAGAACTGGATGCTGATGACCACTCCGGCGATCACCGACGACAAGCCCAGATCGTTAAGCACGTAGCCGGGCAGCACTGCCAACGGTAAGCCGCTGCAGGCGTAGGAGATAAAGTTGAAGCCGATGATCGACAGAATCCGCAGGTTAGTGCGTACGGCCTCGCTGCTGTTCACCGCGCCGACCGCGGTCACAGGGGCAGCTCAAGGCCCCGTATGACATCCGCGAGCAGCTGCGGGTGCGATACGAACGGCTCATGCGGCGTGTCGATTTCGAGCACGGTGCTCGCCCCCGCCCGCTCGGCAAATCGGCGTTGCCAGGCGGCAGGCAGAATATTGTCGCGCAGGGTGACGATATAGGTGGCCGGTACCAGCCCCTCATAACCGGTGCGCGTAATCGACTCGGTTGCCACACTTGGCGGCGTGGCGTCCTGGGCCACTTCACTCAACAACCAGCCCAGGGTCTCGGCGCTCAGGTCCTGACCAAACATGGCCACGGCCATTTCCTGCGGTGTGGCTTTGGAAGGGTCTAGCGGCCAGCCGACATGGTCGGGGCTTTCGCCGTGAAGCGTGCTGCCCAGTTGCTCAAGGATGGATTGGCCCTCGCCCGGCAAGGCGCAGGTCAGGTACACCAGGTGGCGATACAACTGCGGCGCGCCAACCGCCATCAGCGGCAACAGCGCACCGGCGATGGAATGGCCGAGCAGTACACCTTGGCGCACACCGAGGTCGCGCAGGTCCTGGTTGAGCTCCGCCACCACATCATTCAGCGACAGCGACGTCACATCGCGGCCGCGCTTGGTGCCGCAGCCGGGCATATCCAGGGTGAGCACCCGGGCGAATTGCGAAGGCTGCTTTTCGAAGGCCGCCAGCAAGGGCGCCCAGCACCACGAACCATGCTGGCCGCCGTGCAACAGAATCAGATCAGTCATGCGCGCAATCCCTGCTCAATTACTGGTTGGTGTAACAGCCGACAGCCACGGCATAGCCATTCACCCGTTGCAGGAAGGTTTTCTTGTATTCGTTCTGGCCAGTAATGGGGTTGCGCCACAGGTAATCGATTTCACCGGTTTCGCCGTCTGCCATCAGCTTGAGAATCTCCTCGCCAATGGGTTTGCCGTCGGTGGAGAGCAGAGCCTTGAAGTCGGTGCCGATTAGACGCGGGAGAAAACCGTGGGCGATAAAGCGCTTGGTTTTCAGGTCGACGACAAAGGCGTACAGGTCGTCCTGATTAAGCTTCTTATCGTGTTTGTTGATGCGCACGAACGTGGTTTTCGGGTCGCTGCGCACGTGCTCGGCAACCGTCTGCAACAGCTGCTTGGCCTGTTCGGGGCTGGAGCGCGGCATGTAGTAGCCAACGGAAATCACCCGCTCGCCGACGCGCTGGTAAAACACCCGTTTGCGTTCGACCTTCGCGTGCTGCCAGTTCCACCAGCGGTATTCGGCGCTGTGTACGGTGCCGTCTTCGGGTTGCGAGATGGCTTGCTGGAAGGCTTTTTTCAGGTCGTCGTCCAGGGCGTTGACGACCTGCTTGCCGACTAGCGAAACCGAGGGACCACCACTGGCAAGCATCACGCCCGAGGTGTCGACCACATAGATATACAGCTCACCGTCCACATAGGCACCCTGGCGGCTGAACTCGGCCAGGGCGGCATCACCCTTGGCTTTGTAGTCGGCAACGGCTTTGGCCAGCAAGACGTTGGCGCGTTGGGTGTCGGCGCTGTAGGCATCCGGCGCAGGGGCCGTTTGCGCCGAGCCGCTGAGGGAAGTAAAGCACAGGCATAGAACGGCGAAAGCTCGATAAAGGCTCATTGTTGTTATTCCTCTGGTGGTCTTTCTGGTGTCACTCCCTGCGCATACTCCCGCGTGGCCTACAGGGTTCGGCCGATGATTTCTTTCATGATTTCCGAGGTGCCGCCGTAGATCCGCGCCACCCGCGCATCGACCCACGCCCGACTGATTTTGTACTCGCTCATGAAGCCGTAGCCGCCGTGCAGTTGCAGGAATTCATCGAGCAATTTGCCCTGCATTTCCGAACCGAGCAGCTTCGCCATGGCGGCCACATCCGGAGCCAGTTCGCCGCGCATGACCTTGGCCAGGCAGTCGTCGACAAACACCCGCAGCATGGTGAACTGCGCTTTGGCTTCGGCGAGCTTGAAGCGGGTGTTTTGGAAGTCCAGCACCGGCTTGCCAAACACCTTGCGTTCGCGGGTGTAGTCGATGGTTTCGTTCAGCAGGGTTTCGATGGACTGCGCGGCGCGAATGGCGATGATCAACCGCTCCCACGCCAGTTGGTGGGTCAGGTACTTAAAGCCCTGCCCTTCCTCGCCCAGGCGGTTGCTGGCCGGCACGCGCACATCGTCGAAAAACAGCTCGGCGGTGTCTTGGCCCTTCAGGCCGATCTTTTCCAGCAGTCGGCCTTTGGAGAAGCCTTGCCGGTCTTCTTCGATGCAGATCAGGGTGAGTTCTTTGGCCGCCAGGTCGAGCTTGGTGGCGGTGACCATCAAGCCGGCGTTACCGCCGTTGGTGATAAAGGTTTTTTGCCCGGACACGATGTAGTCATCGCCGTCCTGGCGCGCCAGGGTGCGCATGGAGCGCAGGTCGCTGCCGATGCCGGGTTCACTCATGGCGATCACGCCGATCAACTCGCCGCTGACCATACGCGGTAGCCAACGTTGTTTCTGCTCTTCGCTGCCGTACGCCACGATGTAAGGCGCGACGATTTCAGAATGGGTGGTAAAGCCCACGGCAGTGGCATTGGCCCGCGCCAATTCTTCAATCATCACCGCCGAGTGGCCAAAGTCGCCGCCCGGGCCGCCGTATTCTTCCGGCACGGTGGAACACAGCAGGCCGGTCTCACCGGCTTTCAGCCAGACTTCCTTGGGCACGATGCCGTTCTTTTCCCACTCATGCAGGTACGGCACAATCTCGCGGTCGACAAAGCGGCGCGCCTGCTCACGGAACATATTGTGGTCTTCACGGAAAACGCCACGCATCGTCACTACTCCAAATTTTTATTAGGGCTGCGGCCGTTACTTATCGAGGTAATCGGGCTTACGTTTTTCCACGAAGGCGCTCACGGCTTCGTGGTGGTCCTGCGTGTGGTGGGCCAGCGATTGGTATGCCGCCGACAACTCCAGCAACGAGTCCAGGCGCATATGCTGGCCTTCGCGCAGCAGGCGTTTGCACAGGCGCAACGAGTGGCCGGGATTGCTGGCAATGCGTTCGGCCAGTGAGCGGGCTTCGGACATCAGCGTTTGATGGGTGCACACCTGCTCCACCAAGCCCCAAGCCAAGGCTTTGGCAGCGTCAATGGCGTCGCCGGTAAAGGACATGATGCTGGCTTTGGGAATACCGATAATCCGCGGCAAAAGCCAGGCGCCGCCGTCGCCGGGAACGATGCCCAGGCGCACAAAACTTTCAGCAAATAACGCGGTGGTCGACGCGAGGCGGATGTCACACATGCACGCCAGGTCCAGCCCAGCACCAATGGCCGGGCCGTTTACCGCGGCAATCACCGGAATATCCAGCTCGTAAATGGCCAGCGGAATACGCTGAATACCGTCGCGGTAGGTGTTACGCAACTCGTACGGGTCACCGGCAAAAATGCCAGCGCGCTCGTGCATGTCCTTGACGTTGCCGCCGGCGCAGAACGCGGAGCCATTGCCGGTAAGGATCATCACTCGCGCCGAACGGTCGCGGCGCAGTTCGGCACACAGGTCGACGAACTCCTGAATCTGCTCAGGGGTGGTCAGCGCATTGCGGGTGTCGGGGTGGTCCATGCGCACGGTGACGATGCCGTCCTCGCGCTCAATCTGTAGAAACGGGCTCATGCCGGATTACTCGCAAGGCGGGTTAGAGGTTGTTGGCTATGGCTGGTCAAAAGCGGCCAGTAGGCCTCGCTGCCGGCCTGGCAGATCTGTTCGCCGAGGCGTTGGCTCCATAGGCTGGCCGAGCCGAATTCGCTGCGCCACGCCCAGAGGCGGCGGGTGAGCAAATGCAGCGGGTATTCCTCGGTAAAGCCAATGGCGCCGTGAACCGAATGGGCAATGCCGGCGCCAACACTGGCGGCTTCGCCAGTGCTGACTTTGGCGGCGGCGATGGTCAGCCCGGCCAGGCCGTCTGTGGATTCGGCAAACGCCGCTTCGGCGGCGATACCGGCAGCGGCGGCCTGTTCGGCAAACACCGCCAGTTGCTGTTGAATCGCCTGGAACGAGCCGATGGCTTTGCCGAACTGCTGCCGTTCACGGGCGTAGTTGGCGGTCATATCCAGCAGCGCATGCAGGGCCCCGGCCGTTTGCGCAGCACGCAACATGGCGCCGCCCAGTTCGAGCACGCGGGCGTCCAGTCCAGCGGGCAAGGGAGCCTGGGCCAGTACCTGGGCATCGGTGAAGCTCAAATCATCACGCGGCTCACCTGCGACGTTCAGCGCCAGGGTTACCTCGCTGGCGGTATTACGTTGCAGCAACACCACGCTCGGCGCACCGCTCAAGGTACTGGCGACTGCGACTATGGCATCGACATTGCGGCCCCAAGGCACGGCATGGGCAATACCGCTCACCCGGTCAGCTTCGAGAACCAGCACGGTATTGACCGCCACACTCAGCGATCCCGCCCGGCCCTCAAGTCCGGCCTGGCTCAGCAGCCAGTTACCCAGCAGCGCTTCGCCCAATGGCGCCGGCACCGTAAACCGCCCGGCCGCGCGCACCATGCCGTACATATCGGCCCAGCTGGCTTCGGCACCGCCGAGGGCTTCGCTCACGCCGGCGAAAGTAAAGCCGGAGTCATCGATAGCGGCCCATAGCTCGGCTGGCCATTCGCCGCCTTCGCAGCCCAGCACATAGGCTGGGGTGGCCAGGTCGGTGAACAGGCGTTCAATCGTCGCATCAAATAATTCGCGCATTATCGCAACCCCAGCCCACGGGCAATGATGCCCCGCAGAATTTCGCGAGTGCCCCCGCGCAGTGAGAATGACGGCGCCATTTGCGTGAGATAGGCCAGCACGCGCGCATACTCGCTGCCGCCCTCTTGGCGTGGATCGGTTTCTAACAACAGCTGGGCAACTTCGGGCAGTTCCTGTTCAAACACGTTGCCTAGGTCTTTTACACACGAGGCCGCCCACGCCGGGTGCTCGCCGGCCGCCAGTTGCGCGGTCACCGACAACGACATGTTGCGCAGCGTCAGCAGCTTGGCCGACAACCGGCCAATCTCGCGGCTTTGCAACGCGTCGGGGGTTTTGCCAACGGCATCGATCAGGGTTTTCAGCAGCGCCATGCAGCTGAGAAACCGCTCCGGGCCGCTGCGCTCGAAGGCGAGTTCGGCAGTCACCTGATCCCAGCCTTTGCCCTCGCTGCCGATCAATGCATCAGCCGGCACCCGCACGTTGTCGAAAAATACTTCATTGAAATGCTCGCCACCGGCCAGGTCGCGGATCGGCCGAATGGTGATGCCCGGCAGGCTGAGGTCGACGATAAATTGCGACATGCCGTCGTGGCGCGCTGCCTGTTTTTCGCCGGTGCGCACCAGGGCAATCATGTAATTGGAATGATGGGCGTTGGTGGTCCAGACCTTTTGGCCATTGAGCACCCAGCTGTCGCCGTCACGCACCGCATTGCTTTTGATAGAGGCCAGGTCAGAACCGGAGTTGGGCTCGCTCATGCCAATGCAGAAGTAACTTTCACCTCGGCAAATCGCTGGCAGGTAATGCTGCTTCTGCGCGTCAGTGCCGAACCGGTTGATCAATGGCCCGCTTTGCCGGTCGGCAATCCAGTGGGCCGACACCGGCGCACCGGCGGCCAGCAACTCTTCAATGATCACGTAACGGGCAAATGGCCCGGCTTCCGCGCCGCCGTATGCCTTGGGCAAGGCCATGCCGACCCAGCCCTTGGCACCCAGCTTCTTGCTGAACTCAGCGTCAAACCCCATCCAACTCTGCGCACGCAGGGTTACGGGATAGTCCGCCAGGGTCTTTTGAATAAAGGCGCGTACCTCGGCACGAAGCGCTTCGGCTTCGGCAGGCAGACGACTGTAGGTAAATTGACTGATGGCCATATGCGCTCTCGGGCGGTGAACACAGGCGCAATCGCCCCGGACGGAGCGACCACAGGAGCGACGTCTGCGCCTGATCCACGATCAGGCGCAGCTTCTGCTTACAACGCGGTTTGCGCGTCAGCGTCGGCGAACATCCGGTTGATATCGCCGGAGGTCACAGGCTTGTCGTCATGCCGGCCGTGGTCGGCGCCACCCAAGCCCAGGGCCGGTTCGGTGCTGACGTGGCGAGCCTGGGCGCGCAATGCACCAACGGTGCAGTTTTCGCGGCCATGGATGGCGAACGGGTCGAACGAGAACTCGCGCATGGCGTTCAGGTGAGTGACCTTGTCGATCATCGCCTTGTCCAGGTGCTGCAAGCCTTCCCAGGCGGTTTCTGGCGAGTTCGGCCAGGTGCA
The DNA here is from genome assembly GCF_027922365.1 of Pseudomonas turukhanskensis. Taxonomy (GTDB): domain Bacteria; phylum Pseudomonadota; class Gammaproteobacteria; order Pseudomonadales; family Pseudomonadaceae; genus Aquipseudomonas; species Aquipseudomonas turukhanskensis. The sequence continues at coordinate 83,665 of NZ_BSFN01000004.1, read as the reverse complement.
GTCGGAGTGCGGGTAATCGCTTTCCCAAGTAACCATGTCGGTGTTCAGGTACTTGAGGTTCTGCAGGCCGAAGTTGTCTTCGATAAAGCAGGTGATGAAGTGCTTGTTGAAGATGTCGCTCGGCATCTGCCCGCCAAAGTTGGAGTTGGTCCAGGCGTTGTGATGACGGTGGGTAAAGTCCGCACGTTCAAGCAGATACGGAATCCAGCCAATACCGCCTTCGGACAGCGCCATGCGCAGGTCCGGGAATTTCTTCCACATCGGCGCCCAGATCCAGTCCGCCGCCGAGTTGGCGATGGAGATCGGCATCGAGGTGATCCAGGCATCGATGGGAGACTCGTCGGATGCGTGGCTGGCTTTGACGCCCGTACCGATATGGCAGCAGATGACCACTTTGTTATCGCTGCAGGCTTTCCACAGCGGGTCCCAGTAATCGCTGTGGATCGACGGGTAACCGTGGATAGACGGGTTGTCCGAGAGCGACAGCGCGTGCACGCCCTGCTTGGCCAAGCGTTCCACTTCGGCAGCGGCAGCTTTCATATCCCACCACGGCACGATCATCAGCGGAATAAAACGGCCCGGTGCGGCGTTGCACCAGTCGTGCAGGTGCCAGTCGTTGTAGGCCTGGATAGCGGCCAAGGACACTTCGCGATCGGCGTGCATCTGGAAACGTTGCCCGGCAAAGCCCGGGAAGGTTGGAAAACACAGCGAGCCGAGCACACCGTTGGCGTTCATGTCATCGACACGGTCCTTGATGTTCCAGGTGCCACGACGCATTTGCTCGTAGCCCAGCGGCTCCATGCCGTATTCCTCTTTCGGCCGGCCGACTACCGAGTTCAGACCCATATAGCCAGTGGCTTGCTCTTCAAACACCCACACATCACGGTCGCCCTTTTTCACCACATGCGGCTCACGCCCCTTGAAACGGGCTGGCATATGACGAGCAAAGGCATTTGGCGGCTCGATCGCGTGGTCATCGACGCTGACGAGAATCAGATCTTCAACTTTCATTGTTTTCCCCTTCGCATTCGGGCTTGTTGTTGTGCCTGAATCATAGTGCACGTTACGCTCTAATTAAACACATATTTTGAATGTGTTCATATTAATTCGTATAAGCGACAAAAATCCGTAGGGTGTGCTGTGCGCACCATTGCGATATCGAGGAGATCGCTTGGTGCCCGCAGCACACCCTACGGGTCAGCGTTGCCTACTCAATCCCAGAGAACATGCAGGTAATGCGGCCCGCGCAGCTGCGCACCGACGATCTCCGGCGCCGGTTTGCTCGGGTCGAGACGGATATTGGGCAGCAGGTCGAGGATGGCGTTGAGCGCGCAGTTGATTTCGGTTTTGGCCACAAACTGACCGATGCACATATGCGGTCCAAAGCCGAAACCAAAGGAAGGTTTGGCCTTGCGGTCAATGTCAAACTTATCGGCATTTTCGAAGGCTTCTTCGTCGCGGTTGGCTGAGGTGACGATGCATTGCACCATCGCTCCCGCCGGAATTTGCACACCGCGAATCTCCAAATCCTTGGCCGCCTGGCGCACTTTGAAGGTGGCAACGGGTTCGAAGCGCACCGCTTCGTCAATGGCCTTGTTGACCAGGCTGCGGTCGTTGCGTACACGCTCCAGGGTTTCGGGGTGTTCCAGTAGCAACGACATCAAAGTGCCGAACGTACGGGTGGTGGTTTCGCTGGCGGCCGGCAACAAAGAGCGCACAAAGGTGGCGATTTCGTGGTCGTCCAGGGAGCGGCCTTCGTACTCCACGCGTATCAAGCGGCTGATCAGGTCGTCACCGGTGCCGCCTTCGGCGCGGCGCTCGGCGACCGCGTCTTTAACCACGTCATACAGCGCCTTCGCGGCCTGCATGGCGGCGCCACGGGCGGCGGCAGCTTTTTCCGGATCTACCTGCGGGCCCGCTAGGATCGCCAGGGCCCAGGCGGCGTACTGCTCGATTTTCTCAGGACGGTCTTCGGGAAAACCGATCAGCGAGTAGATCACCCGAATCGGGAAGTACAGCGCGAAGTCCATCAAGTCGCCGCCTTTGTTCGGCACCATGGGCTTGATGTATTCCTCGCGAATCACGCGGTCGATGCGGGTTTCTTTCCAGCGATTGACCGTCTCCGGCATAAACACCGGTTGCAGCAAGTTGCGGATGTTCTTGTGCGCATCACCGTCCATGGCGGTAAGGATCAGACCATCAAAAAACGCGCCTAGGCCTTCGGCGATAAAGCCGCTGGTAAACGTCGTGGCGTCACGCATCACTTTCATCACGTCGTCGTACTTAAACAAGGTGAAGGTGGGGCGATTGGCGTCCAAGCCCGCAATGGACGGCACGCCCAGGCGGTTCATAAAGTTGTCTGCCAGCACAGGCGAATTGGCACGCATGTCACGGTAAGTGGCGTGCAGGTCGATATCGCTGGTGCCCTTGTAGTTGCTGGCCACATCGGTGAATGTTTTGACCAGATCGCTCTGTGCTGCTGTAGACATGATCGTCTCCGTTATTTTTGTCTTTATTTATGGGATAGGCGCTCGGGCCGTGACCAATACTAGGCTTATGGCGATAGTTATTGGACGTTTTTACACAATTTGATTAACTGTCGTCGATCCTGTAGGAGCCAGCTTGCTGGCGAACCCTTGCAAACGCTGTGTTTCCAGGATTTTCCAGCAAGCTGGCTCGTACAAAACGGCTAATAGGCCTGCTGCACAAACGTCATCCGCCCACCCGCCAGCATCAACGCGCAAAACATTCCTAGCTCCACCACCTGCTCAGTGCTGAAGAACTCATCCAACCGGGCAAAGTGCTCGTCGCCAATGGCCATGTAATCGCTGGCAAACAACTCGGCATACGCCAACGCCGCCTGCTCGGTGGGTGTGAAATGCTCGCTGGCGCTACTCAAGCAGGCGATGTCCTGCTCAGTGACGGTGTCGGACTTGCGCGCCAACTGGCACGCCTGGCAGGTGGTGATGCTGGCGATCTTCAGGCGCACCAATTCGCGCAAGCGCTCGTCCAGCACACTGTCGCTGTGCAGGCTGTCCATCAACGCCAACCACGCCAGCGCCGCTTTGGGCCGATGGGCCCACACCTGCACGGGCGTGGTGGAGCTGAGCATGCGGTTCTGTTGGCCATGCGCGACGGCGTCCTGCAACGCCGCCGGCATGGCGGCCAGCGGTACCAGCGGCAGGCGCGGCACCTTAGTCGAGCCGTTCGATAATGGTGGCCGTGCCCATGCCGCCAGCGCAGCAGATGGCTTGCAGGCCATATCGTCCACCGGTGCGTTCCAGCTCATTGAGCAAGGTGGTCATCAACCGCGCACCACTGGCGCCCAGCGGGTGGCCAAGGGCAATGGCGCCACCGTTCACGTTCAGCTTGCTGTGCGGTGCGCCGGTTTCCAGCATCCAGGCCAGAGGCACCGAGGCGAAGGCTTCGTTAACCTCGAACAGGTCGATGTCGTTGATGCGCAGTCCCGCCTTGCCCAGCACTTTATGCGTCGCGGCGATGGGGCCGGTGAGCATCAAGGTGGGGTCGGAGCCGACTGTGGTGAACGCACGGATACGCGCCCGGGGTTTAAGCCCGAGCTTTTTCGCGGTCTCTGCGCTCATCAGCAGCAAGGCCGCCGCACCGTCGGAAATCTGCGAGGAGTTACCGGCGGTAATCCGGCCGGTCTCCGGGCGGAAACTGGTCTTTAGCGTGGAGAGTTTTTCCCGCGTGGTGTCGCGGCGAATGGTTTCGTCGCGGCTCAGAATAGCGGCAGGTTCGGTCAACGCTTTTTCACGCAGTTCCTCTACCGGCACCGGGACGATCTCGTTATCGAAATACCCAGCATCGGACGCCGCAGCGGCGCGCTGGTGGCTGGCAAAGGCAAAGTCATCCAGTTGATCGCGGCTTAGCTTCCATTTATCGACAATGCGCTCGGCCGCCTCGCCTTGGCTGGTCAGCTCATACCGCTCGATGGCCATCCAGCCAAAGGCCTCACCGTGAATTTCACGGTTACTGCCCATGGGCACGCGGCTCATGTTTTCCGCGCCGCCCGCCACCACGATATCCGCCCCGCCACTGGCAATCGCGCCAGCGGCCAAGTGAACAGCCACCTCCCCCGAGCCGCATTTGCGGTCGATGGTCAGCCCCGGAATGGTCACCGGCCAACCCGCACCTAGTAACGCGGTGCGGGCGATATTGGCCGACTGCTCACCGATCTGCGTGACGTTGCCGAAGATCACGTCATCGATCAGCGACGGTGACACATCCACGCGCTCTAGCAGGCGGCTGATAACCAGCGCGCCCAAGTGGTCAGCCCGAACACCAGCCAGGCTGCCGCGGAATTTACCAATGGGCGTACGAACCGCATCAACGATGACAATCTCTTTCATAGCGCACTCGCTTTTAGGCCTGAGCCAGGAACCTGTTTGCCATCTTCATAGCGGTACACGCCCTGCCCGGTTTTGCGGCCAAACCGCCCCGCCGCGACCATTTTGATAATCAGCGGGCACGGGCGGAATTTCTCGCCCAAGGTGGAGTGCAGGTAACGCAGTACCGACAAGCGCGTGTCCCATCCGGTGAGGTCGCCCAGTTCCAGCGGCCCCATCGGATGGTTGAAGCCCAGGCGCAACGCGGTGTCGATGTCTTCGGCGGTGGCCGTGCCTTCTTGCAACATCCACATCGCTTCGTTGCCGAGCAGCGCGGACATGCGACTGGTGGTCAAGCCGGGGGACTCATTGACCACGATGGAGGTCTTGCCGATTTGCTCGCAATAGGTACGGGTGCGGGCGACCACTTCATCGGTAGTTGCCAAGCCGCGAACCAACTCGACCAACTTCATTTTGTGCACGGGGTTAAAGAAGTGCATGCCGACTACGCGGTCGGCGCAGTCCACCGATGCTGCAATTTCAGTCACGCTCAGGGCCGAGGTGTTGGTGGCGATAATCGCGTCCGCCGCCAGCAAAGGCGCGGCTTGGCTGATCACTGCTTTTTTAACAGCAAGCTGCTCGGAGACGGTTTCCACCAACAAATTAGCGCCCGCAGCGGCTTCGCTGAGGTCACCGGTGGTGTGCAAATTGGCCAAGGATTCTTTGGCCTTTTCTTCGCTGACTTTGCCCAAGCGCACGCCGTCGCCCAGAATCTTTTCGATGCTGGCTTTGGCTTGGCTGAGTGAGGCTGCATTGGTGTCCACCAGCACGGTGGTAAACCCGGAGCTGGCGAACGCGTGGGCAATGCCGGTGCCCATCAAACCGGCGCCGACCACGACTACTTTTTCTTTTTGGTTATTCATCGTTTGCTCTCGTTAGCCACGGTTCTTTTCGCTGACCACATTGCGCAAGGTGCCGATGCCTTCAACACTGGCTTCGACCACATCGCCCTCTTTCAAATACAGCCCGGTGCCCATGCCGACGCCGGCGGGTGAGCCGGTGAACAGCACATCGCCGCAGGCAAAGCTGGACCGCTGCTGCACAAAACTGATGAGTTGGCCGACGTCCCAGGTCATTTCGGCAGTGTTGCCGTCCTGCCTGGTTTCGCCGTTCACTTTCAACGTCAGGCGCAGCTTGGGCGAGCCCTCGGGAAACTCGTCCTTGGTGACAATCCAGGGGCCCAGGCCCGTTGTCCGGTCTTGGCTTTTCGCGGCGAAGAGGTCCATACCGATACCCGGCGGACCGCTACGCTGTAAATCGCGGGAGCTGACGTCGTTCCCCACGGTGTAACCGAGCACGCTGGCCAGCGGGTTTTCCAGGTCGATCTCGTTACTACCAATCACCGCCACCAGCTCCACTTCGTGATCCAGCTCTTCGGTGAGTGGCGGAAAACGGATCGGGTCGTGGGCGCCGATCAGCGCGCCGTAGGCCTTGAGAAACGCGACTGGCTGGGCCGGTGCGCTCAAGCCGAATTCCACCAGGTGTTTGGCGTAGTTAGCACCGGCCACCACCACGCGATTTACTCGCTCAATAGGCGGCAGCAAGCGCACTTTCGACAGTGGCAATGCTGGCCCGGAAAAGCGCAGCGAGCTAATGCCACGGCCTGCCGCAACAGCCGGGGCCCACTCTTCAAAGTCGCCGGCAATCGGCGTCACTTGATCCTGAGCGACATCAACCACAGCCCAAAAAGCACCAGTAGAAAAATACTCACAACGCGCCAGCTTCATCAGGCACCTACCTGGCCCAATTTGGCCGGATCGAGGTGCAGCAACCGGCAGGCGTTTTCGTAGCGGATTTTGTTCAGGTCCGCGTCGGACAGTTTCAAACCATGGGTTAGATCGTGACGCACGGCATCGCTGCCGCCGAAGTTGCTGCCGTAGAGCACGTGGTCCACGCCAATGATGTCGACCAGCGCTTGGCGCATGGGCACTTCGTGCAGCTCAACGTCAAAGTAGAAGTTCTTCATGTAGTCGAGGAAAGGACGTTTGTTGTACTTCACGTCCAGGTTTTCGTTGGTTTTCGCCAGGCGGCCCAACTGGTACGGCACGTAGCCGCCGCCGTGGGTGATGTACACCTTGAGGTCCGGGAAGCGATCGAGCACGCCGCCGCAGATCAGGTTCCAGAAGCACCGGCTTTCGTCGTACTGCATGCCAACGATGGCGGTGGTTTCGTAACGGTCGGTGTTGGCGTCTTTGCCCCAGGTAACCGACTGGTTGTAGCCGTGTACGAAGATGGGCAAGTCGAGGTCGCACAGCGTGCGCCACACCACATCCAGTTCCGGCGAGTCGTATTCCAGACCACCAAAGTTGGCGCCACCGGCCACCAGGCCTTTCGCGCCGAGTTCGGTGCAGGCGTAGCGCAGTTCAGCGGCAGCCGCTTCCGGCACGTTCAGCGGCGCGTGGGCCCAGTACATCAGGCGGTCCGGCGCGGCGGAGCAGTACTCGGCGAGGGTTTCGTTCACCTTGCGGGCAAACGGTACGGCGAACTCGGCTTCGGTCCAGTACATGTAGCAGTGCGACGGCACCGAGACCACCTGCAGGTTTTGCCCCGCAGCGTTCATGCCGGCCAGGCGCACTTTCGGGTCTGCCCAGCGAGCGAAATATTCTTCCAGTTTCGGACCATTGCCCGAACGCACAGCCGCCTTACGCTCCGGCGACCCCAAGCCAAGAATCCACTCGCCTACACGCAGCTTGATATCGCCGTCGGGGTGTTGCTCAAAGAACGGGCCCCAGTGTGGGTGCTGGTTGTAATAGCCCGGATGGGGAGCGTGTGCGTGGAGATCAATAAGCATGGCTAGGCACCTCAAGGTTGGTACTTTTTTGTTGGTTGTTAGCGCGGCGCTTTTACGTGGTCAGCCACGAAAAGGAATGCCGAAAGGCTCGCTGCTGAGGCCAGAGCTTAAATTTAAAATGAGCAGAAATCAAAAATCTGTTCATATTATTTTCAGTCGGCGCGTAGAAGCCCGTGCCAGAGCCTTCTAGAGGTGTCGACTGGGTGTCAGTTTTACCGGCGAGTGCCGCGAATGGAGGGGGACGAACGGAATGGGGTCACAGGGAAATGCAGCAGGCAGAAACGCAAAGCCCCCGAGATACGGGGGCTTTGGCGGTGTTGCGCGGTGTAAAACGCGATTAGCGGCGGGTGCGCGAAGTCGAACCCATGATCAACGCGCCGATCAGTTTTTTTACACGCACCGGGAATAAGCGACGGCCGGCGGCCTCGGGCACAAGGATTTCGCTCAAGACATAACGAATGATCATCTCGCAGATCAGTTCACGGTCCAGACGCACGCCCAGGCGGTCGTCCCAATCATCGAACACGATGCCCAGGCCATCCTGAAAGCGCACGATCGAGTCGTGGAAAATGCGGCGGAAGAAGCCCAGCGCATAGTCCGGCGCCACCACCAACAGCCGGCGAGCACGGCTCTGTTCCAGGTAGTTGTCGAGGTAGGCAAACAGCGCATTCAGGCGCGCTTCGGGATCACTGATATGGCCCAGCTCCTGGGACAGCGAGGTGTGGAAACTCTCGCGTTTGTGCCGGGAAAAGGTGTCCAACAAGTCTTCTTGCGACGAGAAGTAGCGGTAGAACGTGCCGCGCGACACACCTGCTACCTGGCACACATCGAGAATCGAAATGCGGTCCGCGCCAGACATCAGCACCACTTCTTCAGTGGCCTTGAGGATATTGGCGATGGTCTCTTCGGACCGCCGATTGGGCTTAACTTTGACACCCGCCGCACTGTTTCTGGCCGCCGGTTTTACCGTGCGCAGCGAAGCATCTGGCGCAGCAGTTTTCTTTGTTTTAGGGGCTGGCGAGGCTGTTTCGGCTTTCGTGGCTGCGCGTTTTGGCATGAAAGGTTGGGCTCATGGAGGCTAAAGATGCGAAACATTAGCACAAGAGCTGTGCATAAATAACACTATATGTTCAACTCTTTGCTAAAGACATTTCCGAAGTTTGTATTTAGAATCCGGTTCTCTCTTCAAAATAAAAGCAGGCAGATCAGTCGTTGAGGCTGCCTAAACGGAGAAAACTCATGGGCAGCACTGGAAATCCAGACACGTGGGCAGTGGGAGAACGAGACACTGTCATTGCAGCACTAGATCGTGCGGTGGCGCGACATCCAGACAAAGTATTGCTGGATTTCAGCGGAGAGTTATACACATACGCCGAGGTTGACTCACTATCGACCAAAATGGCCAACGCACTGTCTAGCCTTGGGGTAAAGCCCGGCGAAACCGTATTGACCATGCTCGATAACAACATCGATGCGGTCACCACCTGGCTGGCCATCAACAAGCTGTGTGCCGTCAGCGTGCCGATCAACACCGCCTTGAAAGGCGAATTCCTGCGCCATCAAATTGCCGATACCGGCACCTCGGTGGTGATTTGCGAAGCGGCGTACTTGGCACGCATCACGCCATTGGCAGAACAACTGCACGACGTGCACCACATTCTGCATCGCGGCACACCGGAACAGATTCCCGAGTGCAGCATTCGCATCGCCCCGCTGGACGAGTTCCGCGGCAGTGATGCCACGCCGCTGGCGACCAAACCGCAACCATCCGACCTCGCCTGCCTTATCTACACCTCGGGCACTACCGGGCCCTCGAAGGGCTGCATGATCAGCTACAACTTCATGTGCAACCTGGCGCGCTTGCAATTGCGCGCAGGCCCCGCCGGCCCGGACGATGTCACCATCACTCCGCTACCGCTGTTCCATATGAACGCCCTGTGCGTGTCGATCATCGCCAGCATTCTGGTAGGCGCGCGCGCCGCCATTCTGCCGCGCTTCTCGGTCTCGAACTTCTGGCAGGAAGTGGAACGCTCCGGCGCCACTATCGCCTCCATTCTCGGCGGCATGGGCGGGCTGCTGGCCCAGGCCCCAGACAACGACGCCATGCTGCGTTGCGTCGGCCAAATCCACACCGCACGCGGCAACCCCTACACCGAAGAAACCAAAAAGATCTGGCGTGAGCGCTTTGGAACCAAGCTGGTGGGTGGCAATGGCTATGGCCTGACCGAAGCCTGTGTGATCACCTCGCTGGCCGCCGGCGAATACGCCGCGCCGGGTTCTTCGGGTAAACGTATTCCCGACTTCGATGTACGCATTGTCGATGACCTCGACCAGGAAGTGCCGCCCGGTACTCCAGGTGAGATCGTCGTGCGACCTCTGCGCCCGGACATCATGTTCCAAGGCTACTGGCGCCGTCCGGAAGACACGCAAAAACTGATGCGCAATATGTGGTTCCACAGCGGCGACATTGGCCGGTTCGACGACGACGGCTTCTTCTATTTCGTTGACCGCAAAAAGGACTACCTGCGTCGGCGCGGGGAAAACATCTCCAGCTTCGAGATGGAAGCCGCCTTTGCCGTACACCCGGCGTTGGCCGAGGTCGCCGTGCATGCGGTGCCGTCCGACAAGGGCGAAGACGATGTAAAAGTGACCGCGATACTGCATGAAGGGGCGACGTTGCAGCCTGAAGAGCTGTTCCACTGGGCGACCGATTCGGTGCCCTACTACGCCCTGCCACGCTATATCGAATTTCGCACCAGCCTGCCGAAAAACCCGCAGGGGCGGGTGTTGAAGTATCAGCTGCGTGATGAAGGGAAAACGCCAGGGACGTGGGACTTAGAGACGACGAATATCACCGTGTCGAAGAAATAAACGTTTGGCCCCATACACCGTCATTCCCGCGAAGGCGGGAATCCAGTTTCTTTCAGGAAACGGCGCTCGCCGCTAAATTATGGGTCCCCGCCTTCGCGGGGACGACGGTGCGGTTATCAAGACCGAGCATATGATCGTAGAGCGTACGCAATAAAAAACGCGGCCATCTGACCGCGTTTTTTTATGCCTGACGCAACTCAATACTCGCGAAACGCCACGCCTTTGGGGCGAGAGTTGTAGCCCGGCAAATGCAACCCACCATCCACATGAATGGTCTCGCCGGTGATATAGCGCGACATCTCGGACGCCAGAAACACCACCACAGGGCCAATATCCGTTTCCGGATCACCCGAGCGGCCCAACGGGCGCATCGACGCGGACATTTCCGCGAACCCGGGCGTCTCCGCCGCCAGCTTGTGGAAGGTCGCGCCCATCGCCGTTGGGGCGATGGCGTTGGTGCGGATATTGAACCGGCCCCACTCGGACGCCGCACTGCGGGTCAGGCCAACGATGGCCGACTTGGCGGTGTTGTAGTCGCCGTGCAGCCAAGCGCCGATCTCGATATCGATCGAGTAGAAGTTGATGATCTTGCCGCCGCCTCGCGCTTTCATATGTGGCAGTGCAGCTTTCATCGCCCACCAGGCCGCCCACACGGTCGAGTTGAGGGTTTGCTCGAGCATGGCATCGGTTTTTTCTTCGAGGAGCACGTTGGGCGTGGGCGCGAAGGCGTTGTTGACCAGAATATCCAGGCCGCCAAACTCATCCACCGCCAACTGCACGGCCGCTTCGATATCGGCTTTCTTGCACACGTCGGTCTTGAGAAACACCGCCTTGCCGCCCAGGGCCTTTAGCTCTGCCACCACGGCTTCGCCGCTGGCGGCATCCAGCTCGGCGACCACGACGGCGGCGCCTTCTTTGGCGAAATTCAGCGCAATGCCGCGCCCGATGCCGCCACCAGCGCCGGTAATGACCGCCACCTGTTCATTGAGCAGAGCCATAGCCCCTCCTTTTCTTGTTTTTTGATGAACATAATTGGTTATAGTGTTCAAATATAACCGATTTCGCCCGACTGAACAGCAGTAGAACAAGGATATTGAGCATGGCCGGTTTTCGTCGTCGCGTAGACATCATCGCCAACTACACCGAGTACGGTGGCGAGGTGCGCGCCGCCCTGGAAGACGACTTCCATCACTTCCGCGTCTGGGTGCGCCATGAGGCCGGGAGCGTCACGGCTATCGGCGGCGAAGCGCTGCGCTTCCCCTACTCCGCGTGCCCGCAAGCCACCGCGCAGTTACAGCAGTTGCTGGGAATGCCGTTGAGCAGGGTCGCCCACTCAGTAACCCGACAAACCGATGCCAACCACCAGTGCACGCACCTGCTGGACCTGGCGGGGTTGGCGATTGCGACTGCAGCACGGGGTAGCGAAAAGCGCCGCTACGACATCTTTGTGGGCGAGCGGGTCAATCAGCGCACCCGCGCGACCCTGGTGCGCGACGGCAATGAAGACCTGACGTGGGATATCGACGGCACGCATATCGAGGGGCCGTATGCGTACGCCGGAGTGAACCTGCGCGAAGGTATGGCGAAGTGGGCGTTGAGCAATCTGTCAGAAGACGTGGCCGAGGCGGCGCTGTTGCTGCGGCGCTGCACGCTGATCTCGATGGGGCGCGCGTACAACCTGGACGCGCAGGTGCATGCAGTGAATACCGGGCATTGCTTCACCCAGCAGCCCGAGCGGGCCGAGCAGGCGTTGCGAATGAAGGGGTCAACGTTGGATTTCAGTAATGAAGGGCAACGGTTGTGTGCCACCGATAACGCGTGGCTGCAGGAAGTGTTCACGCCAACGCCGTCAGCGTAGGGTGTGCTTCGCGCACCAAGGGCCATATGCGTTTGCCCGTTGGTGCGCGGAGCACACCCTACGAAGAGCGACGGCGTCGTTTACAGGAACACCGCCAAGTTCGGCGTACCCAACACGGCTTGATCGAGGATCACCTCACGCCGTGCCAGCTTCAACCCATTTTCGCCACGGCGCAGCACATCACGGCGTTCACCACTGATGATGTCGACGTGGTGGTCCTTGAAGCGGCTGCGGGTCAGCAGCAGGTAGCTGGTCACCACCCACTCGTCCGCCTTGGCGGTCTCTTCAACAAAGATGTTGGTGACCAGGCGACGGGTACGCGAGGGTGGGTCTTCGGCCCAGGCGCTCTTGCCGGACAGGCGCAAGATGCGGCCCAGGATCGAGCGGTAGTCATCGTGGTAATGCTGGGTGGTGCGCACGATGGTGGTTTTCAGCTCGGAGGCGGTGCGCGTCTGGCGCAGCGGTACGGTGTAGATCAGATCGGTATCCAGCAGCTCTGACCATTCTTTAAGGCGAATCTGGTCGAGCAGCGTGGCTTCCTCATACAGAAACGTGACCACGTGGTTGTAAAGCGGCGAGCCCACTGGCACGCGCTTGGTACCGACGGGGGAACCCGGCTGGATATCTTCCACGCCGCGTTGTTGAACCTCAGTCATGGGTTACTCCTACTTTTTATTCTTGTACGAGTGAATGCAGGTGAACGGGCGGCCTGTTACGGCCGCCGGCTTGCACGGAATCAGGACTCTTTTTCTTCGTCCGATGCCGTCATCAGTTCATGCCAGTACAGCCACCAGTGCCACTGGGTGTCGTCTTTGGTAAAGCCTTCGTTGACGATACCCGGGCCCGGCCAGCCTTCCGGAGCGCCGGTTTCAAAACACGCCTGATACTTGAGCGTGCTCTTGCGGCCCATGGCACCTTTGGCGGCGAGGGTCATGTGCGGCCAAGTGTCGGAGTCGTCCTGCTCAACCATGCCGGAGGTGCCAAACAACTGGATGGTCTGCTTGAGCATCTTGTCGCGCAACTCTGGCGGCGCGTCTTTCTCGGCGAAGATCCAGTTCACGAACTCGAGCTTGTCCGGGCCTTGCGGCACATAGGCGTGCAGGGTCATGGAGCCGACCACGGTGCCGTCTGGCTGCGGAATGTAAACAAAGCCGAAAAGAATGTTCGGGAACATCCCGCCCACTTGCGGCGGCATGCTGGTGAGCACCTGCAGTTGGTCGTCGCTGAGGTTGTTCGCCAGTTGCTCAACCATGTCGCGGGTCATGCCGGCCGGCGGCAACGCTTCGAGCTTTTGCTGCACGGTGAGTTCGGCCGGGTCCAGGCCAGTCAGGCGTTTGATCTTGCGCGCCAGGTCGATGCAACGCAGGGCATGGCCGTGCGGCGAGCTGATTTCCACGCCGTACATTTCCGGGCTCAGATCAGCCGTTGTTTCGCCCTCGCCTTTCTTGGCGTAGTTACCCACTTCACCCAACCAGCGGTGCAGGGTCAGGGTGTGGAAGCCGTCGGCTGCCGATTGCTCGCCAGCGGTTTTCCAGTTTGCATTGACGATAAAGCGCTGCGGAGGGCCGAGTACTTCCATGCCTTTGTCAGAGCGGCAGAACAGCATGTCGTAATACCACTTGGCGTCGCCGAGGAACTCGTCAAAGGACGGCCCGTCGATGTTCCAGGTGGCGAACACCAGGCCGCCGTACAGCTGAACGCGAGCTTTCTTCAGGCCCAGTTCTTCTTTAGGCAGCATCTTGCCGTGCATGCACTCGCGCTCCACCGGCGAGCCGATAAAGTCGCCGTTCGGGCGGAAGGCCCAACCGTGGTAGATGCATTTGTGGATTTGCGTGTTGCCGCAGTCAGCAGTGCTGATGCGCATGCCGCGGTGCGGGCAAACGTTGAGGGTGACGAACACTTCACCTTGTTTGCCACGGGCCACGATGACGGAATCGGAACCCAGGTCACGGACCATAAAGTCGCCGGAGTTGGGGATCTCCGACTCATGGCCCAGCAGTACCCAGATTTTGCCGAAGATCTTTTCCATCTCCAGCTCGTAAATTTCGCGGTCAGACAACACGCGCATCTGCACTTCGCGGCTAGATGGGTAAATCAGGTCAGCGACCTTGGTGCCATCGGACAATACGGGGCTTGTTCTTGTTAGCATGATTGCCTCCTACTCAGGGCGTCACGGCGGTAAGCCGCGATGCAATATAAGACACTTTTTTAGTTTCTGTACATAGAATTCACTCATGACTTGTAAGTGAATTCGTCCGCCTTATGCCGTTTGTTCTGCTTTGCTCGCCGCCTTAGTGCCGGCTTGCGTACGCAGCACGCCAATGCCTTCAATCTCCAGCTCCACCACATCGCCAGGCTTGAGGTAGCGCAGCTGCTCCAGGCCGCAGCCGTTGCCCACCGTGCCGGAACCGAGGAACTCGCCGGGGTACAGGGTTTCCGAGCGCGACACATGGGCGATGACGTCTTCGAAGGTCCAGCGCATATCGCGGGTGTTACCACGCCCCCACTCCTCACCGTTCACCCGCGCGATCATATTCAAGTCGTAGGGGTCGCCCAGCTCGTCGGCCGTCACCAGGCACGGGCCCATGATGTTGGCGGTATCGAAGTCTTTGCTTTTCGCCGGGCCAAGCATGCCGGGCATCTCCAGCGCCTGGGCGTCGCGGGCGCTCATGTCGTTGAAGATGGTGTAGCCGACGATGTGCTGACGGGCCGCCTCGCGGCTGATGTCTTTGCCGCGCTTGCCGATGTAGCAGCCGAACTCCAGCTCGAAATCCATCGCTCGGCTAAAGCTCGGCCAAAGGAATTCGTCGTCGTTGCCGATCACGGCAAAGCGGTTGCCTTTGTAATAGATGGGTTGCTTATTGAAGGTTTCGATCACCCGGTCATCGGCGCGGGTGTTCATAGCCTTCAAGGTGGCTTCCGGGTCTTCGGTGCGCAAGGCACGGGCGCGACGGGCAGCGGCGAAGCTCTGCTTCAGGTGCAGCTCAAAGCAGGAGCAGTCACGCATTTGCGGGGGTGGCTGAATGGGTGCGCGCAGTTTTACGCTCTGGCGCTCCAGCACCGTCTCCCGGGGTGCTTTGGCCACTAGCCAGCGGGCCAACTCCAAACCGGATTCTCCGGCCTCGACCAGCGCCAGAATACTCACCAGCGCAGCACTGTCGTGGCCACGCAGTAGGTGGTGGGTACGCTGCAGGTCGAGCACCAGTTGGTCGTTATCCAACAGTGCACCGGCCCGGTCGATGCCGATGGCGTCTACAAACGTCACCAGTCTCATACGCGGCCACTCACTGGCAGCAGCGCGCCGGTTACGGCCACAGCTTCGTCGCTGAGCAGAAAGGCGACCACGGCCGATAACGCGGCTGGCGTTACCCAGCGGCTGCTGTCGGCATCGGGCATATCGGCGCGGTTGGCCGGGGTGTCGATAATGCTTGGCAGCACGGCGTTGACGGTGACGTTGCGATCTTTCAATTCTTCAGCCAGCGCCTCGGTCAGACGCGCCACACCGGCCTTGGACGCTGCATAAGCGCCCATGCCCATGCCGGCTTTCACCGCGCCCAGGGCGCCGATATTGACGATACGCCCGGCCGTGGAGTCCAGCAGAAAGGCCAAAGCCGCCTGGGAGCTGACCACAGCGGTGCGCACATTCATCTGATAGAGGCGGTCCCAGGTGTCCAGGCTGCCGCCTTCCAGGGTTTCCCAGGCAAAGCCGCCGGCCACATTGACCAGGCCATCGATGCCTCCGAGTGTTTCGTGCACCTGAGCAAAGGCGGCCTTGGCCGACTCGGCGGAGGTCAGGTCCACCCCGCCCACGCACATCAGATCGGCGGTAGCAAGCAACGCCGCCGGCGCCTCGCTGCGGTCCAGCAGGGCCACCCGTGCACCACGCTCGGCCAGCAACTTGCCGAGGGTGCTGCCCAGGGCGCCAAAGCCGCCGGTGACGACTACCCTCTTGTCCAGTAACGACTGGGACATCGCGAAATCCTCTTGTTGTTGTTTTAGCGCCACAACCGTCTGCGGCGCTTTTCTGGGTGCAAATATATGACACTTTTCCAATATATGTACAAATGATACTGTGTGACCACACGTCAAACACTTGTCTGCGGAATGCCGATGCCTAGAAAACTGCCTGCACTCAACGCCGATAACCGCGCCTTCTGGCAAGGCGGGGAACAGGGTGAACTGCGCATTCACCACTGCGCCAGTTGCAGCCGCTTTTTCCACCCGCCAGCCCCGCTCTGCCCGCATTGCGCCAGCTTCGAGGTGACGCCCACGGCGGTGTCCGGCAAGGGCAAGGTGCTGAGCTACACCATCAACCACCAGGCCTGGAACCCCGAACTGGAGGTGCCCTATGTGGTGGCGATCATCGAGCTGGTGGAGCAACCCGGCTTGCAATTCGTCAGCAACGTGGTGGGCATTCCCGTCACCGATGTGCATATCGAGATGCCTGTACGGGTCAGCTTTCTCAATATCGAGGACGTGTGGTTGCCGCTTTTCGAGAAGGATCAGTGATGTTCGATCACCGTTATGAAAAAGACGTGGCCATTACCGGCATCGGCCAATCCGAGATCGGCCGGCCATCGAGCAAGTCGGCCATGCGCCTGACCCTGGATGCCTGTCTGGAGGCCATCGCCGATGCTGGCTTGCAGCGCAGCGATATAGACGGCGTGGCTTGCTGGCCAGGCGACAACAACAATGGCGACCCGTTTTCTCCGGTCGGGCCCAGCGCCCTGAAAAGTGCCCTGGGCCTGAACGTGAACTGGTTTGGCGGCGGCTACGAAGGCCCTGGCCCGCTGGCTGGCGTTATCAACGGCGCCATGGCGATTGCCGCGGGCCTGTGCAAACACGTGCTGGTGTTTCGCACCATCACCGAAGCCACGGCACGGGTGACCAACAAACAAGCAGGTGCCTTGACCAACAAAACCCAGGGCCGCGACAGCAGCTACGCCTGGCAATGGTTTACGCCGTTCAACGTGCAATCGGGCATCAACCTGATGGCCCTTTATGCGCAGCGCCACTTTCACGAATACGGCACCCAGCCCGAGCAGCTGGCGCAGATCGCCCTCACCTGCCGGCAGAATGCGATGCGCAATCCCAAGGCCTTGTTCCGCACGCCCATGAGCATGGACGACTACATGGCTTCACGGATGATCTCCACACCACTACGGATGTTCGACTGCGATGTGCACTGCGATGCCTCGACGGCAATCATTCTGTCGCGCCGCGATATCGCCCAAGACCTGCCGAATAAACCCATCCGCATCGAAGCCATGGGCGCCGCGCTAAATCAGCCGTGGTCGTGGGACCAGATCAACCTAACCAAGATGGCCGCCTTTGATGTCGGCCAGATGATGTGGGCGCGCACCGACTACACGCCGCAGCATGTGGACTCGGCGCAGCTGTATGACGGGTTTTCGATTCTGACCATGATCTGGCTGGAAGCATTGGGGTTGTGCCCGGTGGGTGAAAGCGGCGCCTTTGTTGAAGGCGGCAAGCGGATTGCGCTGGATGGGGAGTTGCCGATCAATACCAATGGCGGGCAGCTATCCGGCGGCCGCACCCATGGCCTCGGCTATCTGCATGAAGCCTGTTTGCAGCTGTGGGGGCGTGCTGAGGGCCGACAGACGGCGGAACATCGGGTGAGTACGGTGGCGGCAGGGGGTGGGCCGTTGGGGGGGAGTTTGTTGTTGGTGCGGGAATAGGTGCGTTTTTTTGTAGGAGCGACCTTGGTCGCGAACCCTGGAAAAGGAATTCGCGACCGGTGTTTGCAGGCTTCGCCAGCAAGCTGGCTCCTACAAGGGGAGTTGCGTCAATAAAGAACGCTGGTCACCTCATCGCAGAAGGTGATCAGCGCCTTACCCAACTCCGCCAGCCCTTCGTCATCTCGCTGCCCGCGAAACATCACGGCTGACACGGTGAATTCAATGGTATTGGTCGGCGAATAAATGGGCGCTGCGACGGCCAGAATGCCCATGGAAAAATGCCCATCGTCCATCGCCCAGCCGCGTTCGCCGGCCAGTTTTACTTCTTTTTTGTAATCATCAAGCGGCATGGGCCTGGCCCAACGGATCTTCTCGAAACCGGCCTGTACCAGAGGGTCGTCGAGGTCCATCAGGGTGGCAAATAAGCGGCCACTGGCGCCCATCAGAATCGGTAGGCGCTGCCCTTCGGCCATGTCGATACGCACATCGGTAGGGCTGGCGGCGGCGCTGACGATGGCGATGCGATCGGCGCTGATGCGCCGCCACAGGGTGATGGTCACCCGCAGGCGGGCGGCGAGGTTTTGCAGCATGGGTTTGGCCATTTGCACACGATGGCCTTGGGTCATTTGCTGCTCAACCAACCGTGCCAGGCCCAGGCCCACCGAATAGCGTTTGGACATGGCGCTGAAGTCCACCACCTCTTCCTGCACCAGGGTGCGCAGAATGTTGAAACAGGTGCTGGGGTTGATGCCCAGTTGGCGGGCGATATCTACCGAGCGTTCGGGCGTGCCGACCTGGCTGAGGTGGCGGAGGATGCGAATGGCGTTGGCAACCGGTTTTACGATGACGGCGTTGGCCGCTTTGCTGTCAGTGCTTTCTGTGGAGTCCATGCCGCATCCCGGTAACTTAATGTTGCCGGCATTCTAGCCTGAGAATGATTTACCCCGTCAAAGTTTTATCTGGGAATGAGTCAGACGAATTAACCGATATGTGCGGCCGGCGGTTGATAGATCAAACGCCGCGGCGCCACGTCTTCGCGGCGAAAGCGCTCTATCGCGAGTTCCTGCACATAATCGGCCTGGGTCACCCGCGCCTGCTGGCGTAAGTAGTCCAGCCACGACTCGACGATAAAGCGCTCGCTATACAGCTGGTCATCGGCCATGTCGCGGTACAACCGCCAGTTCTGCGCACCATTGCGTCGGCGCGCTTTGCCCACGGCATACACCGCCGAGAGAAACCCCTCAAGCTCGCCAGCAGGCACCTGGTACACGATCTCCACCGACACCGGCCCATCAGAGTGGGCAACCGGCGTGGCCAGTTGCAGTTTGTCGGTCACCTGCACCTCGGCGAAGTCTGCCTCGTGGCCGAGCTCTACCCGGCCCTTGCGCATCAGCACGCAGCCCAGCAGCAGCATAAAACCGGAGAGCAGCAGACTCTCGTTCAGGCCGACATATTCGGCCAACGCGCCCCAAACCGCACCGCCGGCCGCCATCGAGCCCATCAAGGTGAGCACATACACCGCCGACACCCGCGCGCGTACCCAATTGGCCGCGTAGGTTTGCACCACGGTGGAAATGGTGGCGTTGACCGCCATCCAGCCCACCCCGGCAAATAGCATCATGGTGCACACCACATAGCGGTTATGGGACAGCGCGGCGGTAAAGGTCGCCGCCGAAAACGCCACGGCGCCGCAGGCGATCAGCCGTTGCAGGCCCATTACCCGATACAGACGCGGCAAATTCAACGCTGCCACCACCGCGCCGGCACCGAGGAACGCCATCAGCAAGCCATAGCCGCCGGCATCCATGCCCAGTTCCTGTTTCGCCACTAAAGGCATCAGCGCCCATAACGCGCTGGCGCTGCCGGTGAAGACCAACACCTGCAGCAAGGCGCTGAATAAAACGGCCGAATGGCGGATATAGCGCAGGCCGCTGCGCATACCGCCGGTCAACGTTTCCGGCGGCAACCCTTCGGGGCGAGGCGTGGCCGGCAGGCTAAATAGAAAAACCATTACCACCAGCATGCACAAGGCAATCACCAGAAACACCGAAGTGGTGTTCCAGTACGCAATCAGGGCGCCGGCCAGCGCCGGGCCCAGCGCACGGGTGGCGTTAATGGCGATGCCGTTGAGCGAGACGGCGGCCGGCACTTCGCTGCGCGTCAGCACACCGACCATGGTGACCATCCACGCCGACATGCCCAGGGCACTGCCGGTGCCAAGCAAAAAGGTAAAGGCCAGCAGGCCCCAGGCGTCCAGGTGCGCGGTGTACGCCAGCACGGCGAGCACCACGCCGGCAAACACCATCAACGCCTGGGTGACGATCAGCCAGCGACGCCGGTCCACCAGGTCGGCGATTACGCCGCCGGGCAAAGCGAAGAGAAACACCGGCAGCGTGACGGCGGTTTGCACCAGCGAAACCATGGTCGCCGATGTGGTGAGGGTGGTCATGATCCAGGCGGCGCCGACCGTTTGCATCCAGATCGCCAGGTTGACGATGGCCATGGCCAGCCAGAGGCCGCGGAAGGCCTTGTTGCGGAATGGCGCCCAAGCGGAGCCTTCAGACATCAGAAAAACCTCGCTTGCCTCAGCATTCTGGGTCCCCGCCTTCGCGGCACGGCGGAGGTTTAAGCAAGCACTCAGTCATTCCCGCGCAGGCGGGAATCCAGAATCTCGCAGGGGACTATGAATCTACGGACTGTCACTAAACCAAAGGCTGCCCCAACCGCCCAACCTGGCGCGCCGGGCTCAACGGGCGTGGCAACGCCACCGTATTGCGCAAACGGCCGACGCCGGTAATCTCCGCCTCAACCAAATCCCCCGGCTGCAAAAACCGCCCCGTCTCCAACCCCACGCCATGGCTGGAACCGGTAAACACCAAATCCCCCGGCCGCAAGCTAATGCGCGCATCCAAGTAATTGAGCAACTCATCCAGGGCGAAGATCATCTGCCGAGTGTTGTCCTGCTGGCGCACGTCTTCGTTCACGCTCAAACGCATATTCAGGGCGGGCTGCCCGTTAATCCGCAGCTCATCCGGCGTCACAATCCACGGCCCAACCGGCGTGGTGCGATCCATGGCTTTTTGCGTAAGCAAATCCAGCCGGCCAATCTGCTTGCCGGCATCGCGGGCGCTGATGTCATTGCCCACGGTGTAACCGAGCAGGCAGGCAGTGGCCTTGGGTTCGTCCAGCAAGGGCCGACCGACCACCGCCACGAGCTCCACCTCGTAATCGAGCTGACCGGTCAGCGGTGGGTAACTGATCTCGTCATTGGCGCCGATCAGCGCCGACTCTGGCTTCATATACGCCAGTGGGTGCGCCGGTGCATCGCTGCCCAGGCGTTGCAAATGGCTGAGGTAATTCAGCCCCACGCCAAATACCCGCGCCCCCGGCTCCAGCGGCGGCAACAACCGTGCATTGGCCAGCGGCACGCGCTCATTGGAGAGTTCAAAGGCCTGGATGGCCTCTACCGGGCTAAGCCCTGCCCAGGCGGCAAACGGCGCGTGAATGCGCCGCAGCCGGTAGGTTTCCGCTTCCAGCAAGGCCCAATACGCGTCACCGCCAACTGCTACTCGCGCAATGCGCATGTCAGTGCTTGGCCAGGTACGTAGGCAGGTACTCGGCGTCGAGCACTTCTTCCGGGGTTTTTACGCTGGGGCCGAGAATAGGGCCGACCATTTCGTGGCCCCACAGGCTAAGTTTTTCCGGGTTCAGTTCGAAGGGGTCGCCCTGCCACGGCTCCAGTTCCGCAATGGTTTCAAAGGCGAAACCGGACGGATTGAAGTGATAGAACGACAGATGCGGGTCCTGGGCGTGTTGGCCGAGGGTCATCATCATCGGCAGTTCGCGCTTGCGCACCAGGTCGTAGGTTTCACCCACGTCGCGCACATTGTTTACAAACAGCCCCACGTGCTGCACGCCCATGCGGCCGGGGCCGTGGCCGTAAGCGATGTCGTGGCTGGTTTTATGGTTGAGCTTGGCGCGGAAGAAGCCGGTGCGGCCCTTGCCGGCGCCGGCGCCGTACCAACTGAGACCCATCACGCTGAGCAGAAAGTTTTCCAGCTCCGGGGTGTAGTCCGGGGTGATCAACACCACATGCCCTGCCCCGCGTTCGCCACAGAGAAAACCGGTATGTGGGCGGCCTGGCTGGAAGGAGTCAGGCAACCATTTCTGCCCGTAAAACAGTTCGTACTGGTAGCCCACCGGGTCGCGAAAACGCACCACTTCGCGCACACCGCGCAACTCGCAAAACGCGGCATCGCCTCGGGTAAATTCGATATTGGCGGCGGCCAGTTTTTTCAGGCCGTCTTCAAAGGCCATACGCCCGACCGCTTCCCAACCGATATAGGCAATGCGGTCGACTTTGCCGGGGTGAAAGGCAAAGCGATGGCGGCGATCGTCGAGGCGAAAGTACAGCGAGTCGGGGTCGCTCTCGGGGTTCTTACCGATGCCAAAGCCCATCACCTGCGGGCCGTATTCACGCCACGCGTCCAGGTTGGGGGTTTCGAAACCCATGTAGCCAATGCCGATAAGGTCCATGTTGTTCACCTTCTCTTGTTTTTGTTCGAAAAGCCCAGGCAGGTGCTATACGGCGAGCAGCCCACCGTCGATGACAAAGTCGGAACCGGTTATAAACGAAGCTTCATCCGAGGCGATAAACACCGCCAGGTTGACCACTTCTTCCGGCTCGCCGGGGCGGTCCATCAGCACGCCATCAAGCAACATGGCGCGTACTTCGCGGTTCTCCAAAAACGGCCGGGTGCCTGGCGTGGCGATAAAGCCCGGGCTGATGCTCACCGCCCGTACGCCCACCGCTGCGCCTTCTACCGCCAACTGACGGGTAAAGGACACCACCGCGCCTTTGGCCGCCGAGTGGGCAGAAATGCCGGCCGCTTTCGAGCCGCCCCACGCCGCCGTGGATGACACGTTGATAATCACCCCGCGCTGCTCGGCCAAATGGAGCCAGGCGTACTTGGTGGTATAGAACAGCAGGTCGATTTCGTTGCGGATGGTGTAGTGCCAGTCTTCGATCGACAGCTCATGCACCAGGCCAAATTTCGCGGCCGAGGCGTTGTTGTACAGAATGTCGATACGGCCGTGTTCGGCCACAGCGGCGTCGATCCAGGCCTTGGCCTGTTCGTGGTCACCCAGGTCGACCGGCGCCGACCCGTACAAGGTGAAACCTTCAGCCTGCATCAGGGCCGCAGTTTCTTCATGGCCGGCGGCGACAAAATCGCAGCCCACCACAATCGCCCCTTCGCGGGCAAACCGCAGCGCCGCTGCGCGCCCCTGGCCGCCACCGGTACCGGTGATCAAGGCCACTTTATTTTGCAAACGTCCCATCAGCACATCCTCAACACAGTGGTTTGGCGGGCCTTGCAGCCCGCCATGGGCTTAGTCGCTGATGGGTTCCAGCCAGATGGCTTCGGCCGGGCAGGCGGCAGCGCCCTCGCGGGCCTCTTCCTCAAGCTCCGGCGGCACATTGGCGTCGTCGAAGTACACCAGACCGTCGGCGTCGAGTTTGTAAACACTGGGGCAGATAGCGGCACACAGGCCGTAACCACAGCAGCGGCTACGGTCTGCCACGGCTTTGAATTGCGCTTTTTCTGAACTCATTTTTATCTCCTTATCAGGTTCAGGCTTGGTAAATTATGAACACTTATTTATTTTATGTGCAAATAGTTTTTAGCAGGGATATGCTCCCAATCGTCTGCTGGTACAAACCCCAGCCGCCGAACCCAAACAGGCTCAAAAAGCGGCAGATGTTGAACACAGCGCGAACCAGCCTGATGCAAGCGCAACAGGCGCGCAGGTTTTTCGTTTGTCTGTAGGTCAACTGGCTGTGCTGGACAGCCTGGAAACGGCGGCGTCAGGCTGCCGGGCGACACCTTTAACCGGTGCCTAACCCGCACCTAAATGCAGTGCTTGGCTCAACAAAACCTATAAGGAAGCCAACCCCATGCAGCCTTCGAAGAACGAAGCGGCAATCGACACCCTGGAATTCCGGCAAAGCTGGAAGATTCTTATCTTGTCCGTGGCCGGCGTGGCCATCAGCATCAACGCCGCCCTGCTCTACGGCTTCGGCACGCTGGTGGTGCCGCTGGGTAACGCCTTCGGCTGGACCCCCAGCCAATTGCAGGCCTGCATCACCTTTCTGTTTGGCGGTGCCGTGGTGTCGCTGCAGCTGGTGGGCTGGTTCAACCTGCGCTACGGCATGAAGCGCGTCACCGTTATTTCCCTGTTGCTGCTGTCGCTCGGCTACCTGGCCACCACGCAGCTCACCGCCAATATCTGGTCCATGTATATCGCCTTTGCCCTGCTGCCCTTGGTCGGCATGGGCGCGCTGGCCGTTACCTGGACGCAACTGATCAGCCTCTGGTACGACCGCAACCGCGGCCTGGCGCTGGCCATTGGGCTTTCCGGCACAGGCGTGACCGCCGCCACCATTCCTCGGCTGATGGCCTGGGGCATTGAACAATGGGACTGGCGCGCCGCCTTTGTGATTCTGGCGCTGCTCAACCTGTTGGTGCTGCTGCCGTTGATTCTGCTGTGGTTCAAATTGCCGGTGGCCGATGGCACCACAAACGACGGCGCGGCGCTGGCGCAACTGCCTGGCGTCAGTTTTCGCGAAGGCATGGGCTCGCTGAAGTTCTGGACCTGCAACCTGGCTTTGGGGCTGGTGATTTCTTCCATCGTCGGCATGGTCACCAGCACCGTGCCCATGCTGCAGGCCAAAGGCCTGTCGGCGGCCGATGCCACGTTGATCTTCAGCGGCTTCGGCGTTTCCTTGATCTTTGGCCGCATGCTGATCGGCTACCTGCTCGACCGCCTGTGGCCGCCGGCCGTCTCGGCCGTAAGCCTGATTCTGCCGGCCGTGGGCTGCTTCATCTACCTGAGCGGCACCAACGAGTTTGCCCCGCTGCTGCTCGCCGCCGTGCTGGTGGGCTTCGGCGCCGGTGCCGAATTCGATATCGCCGCTTTCCTGATCGCCCGCTACTTCGGCCTGCGCGAATACGGCCGCCTGTTCGGCGTGCACCAGGGCCTGAACACCGTGGCCTCGGCCCTGGCGCCGTTGCTGTTCGCGGTGATGTTGGCGCGTACCGGCGACTACACCGCCATGTTGGTGTACAGCGCCGCCTGCTGCCTGATCGGCCCGCTTTTGCTGCTGACCCTGGGCCGCGTGCCGCGCTTCACTCCCCAAGAGCAAGCTCAACCGCACCTCACCCCTTTGTGACCCGTAACTACCTGAACAACACCGGAGCAGACCATGCCCACACTCACGTTTATTGAACACAACGGCACCGAACATACGGTTAAGGGCGACATTGGCCAGTCGGTGATGCAAGCCGCCACCTTCGCCTCCGTGCCTGGCCTGCCCGCCGACTGCGGCGGCGCCTGCAGCTGCGCCACCTGCCACACCTACGTGGACGAAGCGTGGCTGGGCAAAGTGCAAGCCGCCGAAAGCATGGAAACTGACATGCTCGAATACGCCTTCGAACGTAAAGACAACAGCCGCCTGAGCTGCCAACTGATCATCAGCGAAGACATGGACGGCATGGTGTTGCACCTGCCCTCCTCGCAATTCTGAAACCGGAGCTCCCATGACCCTCGCCTCAGTCGTAATCGTCGGTGCTGGCCAAGCCGGTTTTCAGGTGGCCGCCTCGCTACGCCAGGAAGGCTACACCGGCAGCATCAAGCTGATCGGTGATGAGCCCGGCCTGCCCTACCAGCGCCCGCCGCTGTCCAAGGCCTACCTGCTGGGCAAAATCCAGGACACCAACCTGCTGTTCCGCCCGGCCGACTTCTACGCCACGCAAAACATCGAGCTGTTGCACGACAGCGCCACCGCCATCGACCGCCTGAACAAACGCGTCGTTCTGGCAAGCGGCGAAGCGCTGAGCTACGACCACCTGGTACTGGCCACCGGCGCCCACAACCGCCCGCTGCCCGTGCCCGGCGCCGACCTGCCGCAAGTATTCGGCATCAAAACCAAAGCCGACGCCGACGCCCTGGCGCCGCTGGCCAAAGAAGCGCGCAACGTTGTGGTGATTGGCGCCGGCTTTATCGGCCTGGAATTCGCCGCCGTGGCCGCCGCCCTCGGCGCCAACGTCCATGTGCTGGAACTCGGCGAGCGCCCCATGGCCCGCGCCGTGTCCCGCGAGATGTCCGAACTGTTTCGCCAGGCCCACGAAGCCTGGGGCGTGCACTTCGACTTCCGCCAAGGCCTGACCCGCATCGACAGCGACAACGGCAACGTCTGCGCCGTAGTCACCAACGACGGCCGTAGCCTGCCGGCCGACCTGGTGGTATTCGGCATCGGCGTGATCCCCAACGCGCAACTGGCCACCGAGGCCGGGCTGGATATCGAAAACGGCATCAAAGTGGACGCCAACCTGCTCACCAGCGACCCGAGCATTTCCGCCCTCGGCGACGTGGCCAGCTTTCCCTGCCTGCAAAACGACGAACAGCACACCCGCCTGGAATCGGTACAAAACGCCATCGACCAGGCCCGCACCGTCGCCGCCCGGCTAATGGGCAAACCCGCCCAGTACGGCGCCCTGCCCTGGTTCTGGACCGACCAGGGCAACCTCAAACTGCAAATCGCCGGCCTGAGCAACGGCTACGACAGCACCGTTGTGCTGGGTTCGGCCGCCGAACAGCAACTGTCCGTACTGTGCTTTCGTAACGAGCGCCTGGTGGCCGTTGAATCGTGCAACCGCATGGGCGACCACATGGCCGCGCGCAAAATCCTCGCCCGCGCGCCGAAGCTGACCGCCGCCGAAGCCGCGGCAGAAGGCTTCGAATTAAAAACCTGGGAAGCCGCCAACCGCGACTAACACAAGTTTCCCTTTTTGGCCGCGCCAGTCTTCCCCGGTTGTGCGCGGCTTTTTTTACGGAGCACATCCATGAGCAAAGTCTGGTTTATCACCGGGGCCGCCCGCGGCCTGGGCGCCGCCATTGCCAAAGCGGCACTGGCGGCCGGCGACAACGTGGTGGTCAGCGGCCGACGTCTGGAACCGCTGCATCAGGTATTTGCCGAATACGGCGAGCGCGTGCTGGCCGTGCCATTGGACGTCAGCAACGAAGCCCAGGCCCTGGCCGCCGCCGAACAAGCCGTCACCCAGTTCGGTCGCATCGACGTACTGGTCAACAACGCCGGCTACGGCCAACTGGCCCCCTTCGAAGACAACTTCAGCGCAGACGCCGACAACCAATTCGCCACCAACGTCTTCGGCGTCTTCAACGTCTGCCGCGCCGTGCTGCCCGTGATGCGCCAACAACGCAGCGGCCACGTGTTCAACGTATCCTCCATGGGCGGCGTACTGGGCATGGGCGGCGCCGCGCTGTACTGCGCCTCCAAATTCGCCGTGGAAGGCTTCTCCGAATCGTTGGCCCAGGAAGTGGCCCAGTTCGGCATCAAGGTCACCCTGGTAGAACCCGGCGTCTTCCGCACCGACTTCCTTGACGCCAGCTCCGCCGTGTTTGGCCAGCGCGCACTGGACGACTACGCCGCCTTCACCGCCAAAGTAAAAGGCGCCTCGGCCGCGTACAACCACCAGCAAACCGGCAACCCAGCCAAACTCGGCGCCGCCCTGGTGCAACTGGCCAACAGCGAAACGCCGCCGCTGCGCTATTTGGCGGGCTCGGATGCGTATCAGCAGGTGACCGGAAAGTTGCAAAAGATGTTGGGGGAGATGGAGCAGTGGCGGGAGTTGTCGCACTCGACGGATGGGATATAGCCAGCAGCAAAAACCACCGTCGTTCCCGCGCAGGCAGGGTTGAGCCGGAGGCGAAGTATCGTAGGTTGGGTTGAGCCAAAGGCGAAGCCCAACAGCGGTGCCACGCCAAACGCTACTCCTGAAAATTGATTGAGCGACGTTGGGCTTCGCTGCGCTCAACCCAACCTACACACCGTCCAAGCACCGCAAAAAAGGCGCCCCACAAGGCGCCTTTCTCACACTCAGCTAACCGCGTTTAAACCGTTGGCTTGCCCTCACCCTGCTTGGTCGAGTTGACCAACGCCTTGGCCATTTCACTAAGCGTTTGCACGATAGCGGACTCAAGTTTTTTGTTGATAAAGGCATCAGCGGCAGACAGCGCTTCGACGTACATCATCAGGTAAGCTTCGCTTTCATTGGCTTGCAGGGCATAAATCAGCGCTCGCCTTTGACAATCCAAGCCTAAAGGGGACGATAGCAAGCGACAGCATCCGGAGGATGACATGCGTTTTGGAGTAGGGAAAACTACCCCATATACCTTCGATTCAACGTTTCACGCCCATAGCTAGGATTCAATGATGCGTCAGGCAAGACTGGCTCACGCTTACCAAAAATCAAATGCCTACTTTGCAAATTCTTGGTGTTAAAGCTCTCCCCCCGTGCTTGGGTTCTCACTCCAATCACTTGTTCAAGTAACACTTGGCCATCGTCCAGCTCAAACTCGATAAAGGTAAGACGCCAATGTTCGATGTGACCTCAGATGACATAAGTTACTTAAATGACATCGACTTACGTGAGTTGGTTGGCCGTCTTTGTGAGGCCGAACTGATTTCCAAGGGGTATTCGCCATCGGCAGTGACATGGGGAGGTAACCAGACTGCTGCCGACGGCGGTTTAGATGTGCGGGTAGAGCTTCCAGCTGGCTCTCAAATCAGTGGATTTATTCCTCGAGGTAGCACTGGTTTCCAAGTGAAACTTCCTGACATGCCTCGGGCAAAGATTCTCGCCGAGATGCGGCCTAAAGGAAAAATTCGGCAGGTAATTCAAAACCTAGTTAGCGAAGCTGGCGCCTACATCATCGTTAGCGCCAGAGGGGCCGCTGCCGACAGTGCGCTTCAAAATCGAAGAGATGCACTCCGCGAAGGACTGAGCGATCTTAAGACAGCGGACCAGCTCCACACGGACTTTTATGATCGTACACGCCTTGCAACCTGGGTCAGGTTATATCCTGGGCTGGTTGTCTGGGTTAAGGAAAAACTTGGTCGATCCCTAATCGGCTGGAAACCGTATGGGGCTTGGAGTGGAAATGCGGAGTCCGTGGATGCCGAATACTTACTCGATGACAAGCTGCGGCTTCACATGGGAAAGCGCTATGACACGCCGGCCCAATCGCTGATCGAAACAATTGATGAGCTTCGCGATGTACTCGCTAGAGAAGGAGCTGTAGTACGTTTGGTTGGTTTGTCGGGAGTCGGTAAAACCAGGCTAGTTCAGGCTCTATTCGATGCAAAACTAGGCGCTCGCCCGCTTCCCCCTGCTATAGCGGTATACACAAATTTATCCGACAACCCTGAACCGCAGCCGATAGGGCTAGCCTCGGACCTAATCGCAAATCGAGCTCGGGCTGTGGTTGTTGTAGACAACTGCCCATCTGCTCTCCACGAAAGGTTGGCAGAACTATGTAGTGGCCAAGCCAGCACCGTGAGCGTGCTTACGGTGGAGTACGACATACGCGACGATCAGCCGGAAGGAACACAGGTCGTCACCCTCGACACCTCTTCCTCCGAGCTTATTGTGAAATTGCTTCATCGAAGGTTTTCACACCTTTCCCAAGTGGATGCCCGAACTATCGCTGATGTATCGGGCGGCAACGCAAGAATCGCCATTGCTCTTGGAGAGACGGTTAAACATACCGATTCGATCGCAGGATTATCAAATGAGGAGCTGTTTCAACGTCTTTTCCGACAAAGACAAACGCACGACAACGACTTGTTGTTAGCTGCACAAGTGTGCTCGTTAGTGTACTCGTTTGAAGGGGAAAACCTTGCTGGTGAAAACGCAGAGCTGCCAACAATCGCTTCATTGATAGGTTTCTCTACATCGGCGCTTTACCGGCACGTGGCTGAGTTGTTGCGACGAGAGCTTGTGCAAAAACGAGGACCCTGGCGAGCGGTATTGCCCCATGCTATAGCCAACCGGCTCGCGGCACGCGCGTTAGAAGACACACCATTTGACCTCATCAAGCAGGTGTTCATTGATGGTGGCAATGATCGGCTAGCACGATCTTTTTCTCGGAGACTTTCGTTTCTACACGCGCACACTAAGGCGGTGGAAATTGCGACAAATTGGTTGTCGCCACATGGACTCCTAGGAAACTTATCCAATCACAGCGAGCTGGAAAAGCAGACGTTCGAAAATTTGACACCCGTGGCCCCAGATGCCGTACTTGCAGCCTTTGAAAGGGCTTTTCACGACCCTCTGTTCACTCCAACGACGGATCACTCTCGTCTTCTACGATCAATTGCTTATGAGCCAGCCTTATTCGAGAAAAGTGCTTCGTTATTGGTGCGAATCGCAGTGCATGGTGAAGACGAACGAACGTCGAAAGTGGCGTCGGAAACTTTGATGTCGCTGTTCACTATCTACCTTTCAGGAACCCATGCTACTGCAGCGCAACGCCTTGCAACGATCGAAAATCTCCTCCTTTCCCCTGACAGAAATATGACGTCGCTAGGGGTTTCAGCATTGGCGCAAATGCTGAGAACCGGCCATTTCAGTTCGAGCCGTCAATTTGAATTCGGGGCTAGGTCAAGAGACTTTGGTTACGTGCCCAGAAGACAAGATGAGCTAGATGAGTGGTATAGCAACGCACTGTTACTGCTGGAGAGGACATGCAACCGCAGCGGAGAACTGAACAGGCAACTACGAGATCTCTTTGGCAAAAATTTCAGACCCCTGTGGAACACCCTTATCGATACGGAAAAGCTGGAAGCGCTTCTACGCAGGCTCGCAGGTGATAGATTCTGGTATGAAGGATGGGCTGCAACGCGACAGATACTTGCGTTTGACGGCGCACGCCTCTCCGTTGAAGAACGTGCACGTCTCCAGGTACTAGCCAGTGATCTGAGCCCTTCGGATCTACCCGCTCAGGTAAAAGCCACCGTTCTTGGCAACACTTATATGGACGAAATTGAGCTAGCTGACAATGGAGTTTCCCATAGTTATGAAACTCTTGAGAAGAAAGCAGAAGAACTAGGTACGCAAATTGGCCTAGATCGGAGGCAATTGCGCGAGGTTCTTCCAGAAGTTCTTTGCGGGGGACCGCGAACGTATTCGTTTGGTCGTGGTGTCGCTGCAGCAGCTTTAGCCCACAGGGAAATCTGGCAAGAAATGGTAAAGGCTATGGATTTAGTAGCTTCGGACCAACTCGATATTCAAGTTATGAGGGGATACCTTGCTGAACTATGGAAACGCGACACCAATGCAGCAGAGGAAATTTTTGACTCTATTATCGATGCTCCTAAGCTCGCGCCACTGCTCCCTCTTTTCCAGTCTGCGGTGGAACTTAGTGACCGGGGCGTGAAGCGGTTAAATTCCGCATTGGATCTAGAGAGTGTCCAAGTTCAAAGGTATACCAATCTTGCTTACGGGCCAGCTACAAATAATTTGCCAGCTCACGTTTTGAGAGACCTTCTTATACGTATTGCGAGCAAGACCGGAGGCTTCAATTCAGCGCTGGAAATATTGCACGCCCGGCTTTTTACCGACCGCCAAGCTAACCGGCCCTACGATACAGAACTCCTTTTAATATCCCAGGAGATATTGCAGTGCTTCACGTTCGAGAGGGGAAACTCCACTCAAGAGCACCGGATAGTCGAACTCATTAAAATCTGCTTAGCAAACGTCCAGGCTAATACTGCTGCGCAAAAATTCGCGGCGAAACTTAGGAGCGCAATTGAGGCCAAAGAGACTTACTCATTTGAAAATACGCAAATTCTCCGGGCACTCCTCAAAGCCCAACCGGCGGCGGTATTAGAAGCAATGCTCGGTGTAGACACCGAGGAAGACAAATCGTATGTAGAGTTATTTGATCATATCGATGAAAATCCTTTGGACGAGGTAAGCCCAGAAGTTTTACTCGAATGGTGCAAACAGAATCCAAAGTCTAGGTATAGCTTAATGGCCTCTGTCATAACATTCGCGCACAGGCCAGAGTTAAACGGTCCACTCGTTTGGTCTGATCAGGCCAAAATGCTCCTCGCTAACGCCGCTGATACTCGAATAATACTCGAAACATTCATTGATCGATTTAGACCAAATATGTGGAGTGGCTCGCGAGCAGCAAAAATTGAAGAAAATGCACAGTTACTGGATGCCTTGGACCAGCTTATCCCCGCAAAACTTATGCCGTTCGTAAGTCAATCTACGACCCAACTCTATGCCGAAATTGCTGAAGAAAGAGCCTCGGAAACTAAGAGAGACAAGGCAAAAGATGAGCGATTTGAATAAGAAAAATAGGATTAATTTTCCCTGCTCCGATCATCCGACACCGACTGAATTCATTGGTCTATAAAGCTAAGTTTTTCTCTGTCTTTGCTGCGAGTCCCCGATCCCCTCAAACAGTCGATCGCGAAAACGACCTCAACCTCACAGTTGGGTGATCAGCGCGATCTGGGATATGGATGGCGGCCTGCTACAGGTGCCACCCCGCATGCGTACTGCGCGGACAGGATGGCTTACACGCTACATATTGATGAAATACCGCACCGCCAATTTCCCTCCCTCAAACTTGTACAGCTCAATCGTCTCAATACCCCCTTCCCCTTCGCGAAACGCGTTTAGGTGGTGACACGCCGCCTCGGTGCCATTAACGATGCACTGCCGCACTTCCACGCGAATCTTCGGCTGTTGCTGCGCCCACATGCCTTCGAGAATCTGCCAGGCGTCGTGCTGTGGTTTGCCGACGTATTCGATGGTCAATCCGTTGGGCGACACGCTGCGGTAGTGGGCGAAAAAGGCTTCTTTGTCGCCGCTGTTCCAGGCCTCGATCTGGCCGTGGAGGAAGTGTTCGATGGCCTGTTTGTCCATGCTCATATCTCGGTCCTTCGCTTAGGCGTGTTGTTGGTGAAGTTGGCGTTGGCGGGCTTGAAAGGCGGGCTCCATTTTCAGCCACAGCAATATGCAGGGGCCGATCAGGGCGCAGCAGAAGCAGCACACCAGCACGGCGGAGTAGCTGCCGTAGACGTCGTAGAGGTGGCCGAACAGCATGGGTACCAGGCCGGAGACGATGGTGATCAGGCACAGGTGCAGGCCGAAGATGCGTGCGTAGTCTTTCAGGCCGAAGTAGCGGGCCATCAGAAAGGCGGCCAGGTCGAATTCGGCGCCGGCGCTGGCGCCGATGCACAGGGTGGCGAGTACCAGCAGCGGAATGCTTTGCGCGCCGCCGAACAGGAAGATCAGGCAGCCTACGGCCGGCAGCGCCAGGCTGATGGCGGCCACCAGGGACGGCGAGTAACGGTCGAGCAGGTAACCGACCAGCAAGCGCCCGCCGATGATGGAGATGCCGAAGGTGCTGAATACCTGGGCGGCGTCCTGCGGGGTCAGGCCTTTGCTGATCAGCATGGGCACCATGTTGGTGACCATGCCGACGGTGAGCGATACCGACAGAATCAGCGCGATGTTAAAGCCCCAATACACGCCGGAGCGCAGGGCTTCTTTGAAGGTGACGCCGTGCAGGTCGACGGTTTTTTCCTGGGTAACGGCATCCACGCTCACGCGCTCGGCCGGCAGGCGCAGCCAGAGCAGCGAGAGTGGCAAGGTGAACAGCAGCGGCATGGCGCTCAGGGCGATAAAGCCAGCTTGCCAGCCGTAGGCGGCGATCAGGCGTGAGAGCAGCGGTGGCAGCACCATGGCCATCAAACCGGTGCCGCAAAGAATCACCGCCAGAGCCAGGCCACGGTTGCGTTCGAACCAGAGGTTGACCAGTTGCGTCCAGGTGATGGCGATGGTGCCGGCGCAGACGATGGGCATGGTGAAAAACGCAAAATACAGCCAGGCAATCGAGCCCTGGATCTGGGTGATGGCGAAGTAGCCGACTATCTGCAGCACGATGGAAAACAGCGCTACGCGGCGCAGGCCGAAGCGGCGGTAGAGCCAGCCCACCACCTGGGTGGAAATGGCCACGCCAGCGAACAGAAAGGTGATGGAGGCTTGCAGGTCGCCACGGGTCCAGCCGAAGGCTTGTTCCAGTGGAATAACCAGGGTGCCGAAGGCGTAGAGCAAGGCGGCGGTGATGCTGGTGCAGATGCCGAACAGGCCCAGCAGCACCACGCGCCAGCCGCGTTTGAATTCGGAAAAATCATTGCCGCTGTGGGCGGTCTCGTTCTTGTTGTTATTCATGACCCGGTCTCCTGCGTCGTGCGGATTAGCCCTTGAGGATTTCGTCGATTTTCGGCAGAGCAATCATGGTGGCGCCGCCATCGACCAGCAGCGAGGTGCCGGTGATATAGGAGGCTTCGTTGGAGGTGAGAAACAGCACGGCGTTGGCGATATCTGCCGACTGCCCCAAACGACCGACCGGAAAGTGCGCGGCGATTTTATGCGGCAGGTCGTCGCCCAGGGTTTCGTGCATATGGTCGGTGCCGATCAGGCCGGGCTCGACCACGTTGACGAGGATATTCAGGGCGCCGAATTCCACCGCCAGGCCACGGGCAAAGGCGTTCATAAAGGCTTTGGTGGAGCCGTAGGCGATCAGCCGCGGGGTGTATTTGCGGTTGGCTTCGCCGGAGGAAATAAAGATCAGCCGGCCTTTGTCGACGGCTTTGGACAGGTACGGCGCGCTGTCTTTGGCCAGCCAGAACAGCGATTGCACGTTGCTGCGCACGATATGGTCGAAGACGTCGTCGGCCATTTCGGCCATCAGGCCGCTGCTGGTATCGGCGGCGCAGTGCACCACGATATCCAGGCCGCCGAAGCGCTCAACGCCGCCCTGCACCATGGCTTTGATGGCTTCGCGGTCGGCGATGTCGCCGCCGACCAGGCAGGCTTCGCCGCCGAGATCGATGATTTGCTGGATGGTTTCTTCGCCGTATTTGGCTGTGCGGGCGCTGACGACCACCTTGGCGCCTTCGCGGGCGTAGGCCAGGGCGATGGCCCGGCCCATGCCACGGCCGGCGCCGGTGATGAGGACGACTTTGTCACGGAATTTCATGGGGGTTCCTTATCGTTATGGGTAGGGCTTTTGTAGGGTGTGCTATGCGCACCATGCGGTTTGGCGGCGATCGCAATGGTGCGCACAGCACACCCTACCAAGCGTAAGGCTTACAGATCTTTGCCAAACACATTCCGCGCCGACCCATTACGCCGATCCGACTCCCCCCAACCCAACCAATGCGACGGCTCGCGGGTATCGCCCACTTTGCGCCAGCGCCCTTCTTGCTGGGCGGTAATCGGGAAGCCGCCGACGAAGTCGATCATCTCGCCCTTCTCGTCGGGCAAGAATTCCCACTGCTCTTTGCCTTCCAGGGTGATGACCGCGCTCTTGAGGAAGTAGCTGCCGTCTTTGTGCTCGGTCTTGCCTTCGATATCGGTGGTTACCCGCACTTCACCTTTTTCGTTATTGAAAATGGCGTAGCCGAGGTGGTCGTGGCCGACCATAAAGGAGCCGGTGTCCCAGGTGCCGTCTTTGTAAACGGTGACGAACGACCACCAGATCACGTGCTTGTTGTTGTTTACCACCAGGTCTTTTTTGTAGTGAATGGCGCCGCCTTCGGCCATGTAGAACTGGTCAAGGGCCAGGGCCCCTTTTACGGGGCGGCCTTCGCACACGCCGGCAACATCCCACAGCTGCGACACGTAAAAAGTGCCCCACTCCACGCCCGGCAGGTACCACTGCAGGCCGGGGCCGAGCAGGCGGCCTTCGAGGTTAAACAGGCCTTCTTCTTTCCAGGTCAGGCGTTCGCTGTTGGCGGTGATTTCCCAGCCATTGCCTTCTTCGCCGGGCTGATTGGTCCAGCGCACGGTGTCGCCTTCCAGGGTTTGCACCGGTTTTGGCGTCAGGGCCTGCTTGGCCATCTTCGGATAGTCCATGCGCAGGTTGACGTTATCGACGTGGTTGTTGAGGTAGAAGAATTTGGTCGGGTTCGGCGTGCCGTTGGGGGCCATCAGCGAGCGCACGAAGGAGTAGATGTTGCCCTCCTCGTCACGCACCGAGCCAAACGGCGAGCTTTTGCTCAGGTGTAGGCCGAAGAAGCCACGCTCGGCGGCCATGGAGGCGCCGGTGACCTTGTGTGGGCCGACCAGTTGCTGAAAGCCGAAGTCGCCGCGCTCGGGAATGGTTTTGAACGTTCTCATAATGCCCTCTGTTGTTTTTGTTAGGCGTAAAGGTGAGGTTGTGGTGTGGGGTCAGTCCCAGATCACCGGCAGCTTGGAAACACCGCGCAGTTGCGCACCGCTGATCACCGGCACCGGCTGGGTCGGGTCCAGGCGCAGGTTGGGGAGCAGGTCGAGAATGGCGTTTACCGCGCTGCTGATTTCCAACTTGGCGACGAACTGACCGATGCACATATGCGGGCCAAAACCGAA
This sequence comes from Pseudomonas turukhanskensis, assembly GCF_027922365.1. GTDB lineage: Bacteria > Pseudomonadota > Gammaproteobacteria > Pseudomonadales > Pseudomonadaceae > Aquipseudomonas > Aquipseudomonas turukhanskensis. Next base: position 47,741 of record NZ_BSFN01000004.1, on the reverse strand, counting down.
GCCGAAGGACGGTTTCGTCTTGCGGTCGATGTCGAATTTATCGGCGTTTTCAAAGGCGTCTTCGTCGCGGTTAGCGGAGATCACCATGCATTGCACGAACGAGCCTTTAGGGATCTTCACGCCGTGGAATTCCACCTCTTTGGCGGTTTCACGCACCTTGAAGGTGGCCACCGGTTCAAAGCGGGTGGTTTCGTCCATCAGTTTGTTGATGAGCGTGCGGTCGGCTTTTACTCGCTCCAGCAGGCCGGGGGTGGTGAGCAGCAGGGTCATTACCGAGCCGAACATGCGCGTGGTGGTTTCCCCGGCGGCGGGCAACAACGAGCGGGTGAAGGTGATTACCTCGTGGTCGTCCAGAGTGCGGCCTTCGTATTCGGCGCGAAGCAGGCGGCCGACCACGTCGTCGCCTTGGCTGCCTTCGGCGCGGCGCTTGACCACCACGTCGGCCAAGGCGTCGTACAGACCTTTTACCGCCAGGCCCGCTTGGCGGCGCGCTTCGTCCATCTTGGCCGGGTCGATCTGGTTGCCACCGACAATGGCCAACGCCCAGGCGGCGTATTGCTTGTATTTGGATGGGTCGTCGGAGGGAAAGCCCATCAGCGCGTACATCACGCGAATCGGCAGCTCGAGGCCGAATTTCATCAGGTCGGCCTTTTTGTCCGGCAGCATCTTCTGGATGTACTCCTCGCGGATTACCTGGTCGATCTGCGGGCGCCATTTGTTCACGGTTTCCGGCATAAACGCCGGCTGCAGCAGTGCGCGCACTTTGCGGTGTTCGTCACCGTCCATGGCCAGAATGATCAGGCCATCGAAAAACGCGCCCAGGCCTTCGGCGATAAAGCCGCTGGTGTAGGTGGCGCCGTCTCGCAATACGGCCATCACGTCCTGGTATTTGAACAAGGCGTAGGTGGGTTTGGTGCCCTGTTTGGTGCCGGCGTTGGTGGGCACGCCAAACTGGGTGATGAAGTCGCCTTCATAGATCGGCGAGATATGGCGCTGCTGCCGGCAGACCTCATGAATATCCAGCTCGGTACCGCGGTACAGGTCCGACACGGCGGAATAGGCGGTGGCCAGGTCCAGGGCGGCGCTTTCGTTGCTCATCACGATCTCCTACAGTCTCTTGTTTTTATTGTTCAGTGCACCAAGACTGTTCGCCTTGCGGCGCCTCGGTGCTTGGGCGTGCCGACAGGTGGTGTGGGCAAGCCCGAACCTGTGGACCGATGGTATGCGCATGCGGTTTTGGCAGGGGGTCACTTCGTTTGACCTGGGGTCAAACGATGGCCGTCAGGCAAATGCTTCAAGGTATGAATCACGCGGCACAAGGAGCGCGATGTGGCGGTAAAGGGCAAGACAGCCGACGGCGGCGAACAGGGCAAACGCAACACCATGAACCGCCTGCTCGCGGCGGCACGCATCGAATTCGCCAGCAAAGGCCTGGCGGGTGCGCGGGTGGAAGAAATTGCCCGCGAGGCCGGGGTGACCAAGCAGTTGGTGTACCACTACTACGGTTCGAAAGAAGGCTTGTTTGTGGCGGTGCTGGATGAGTCTTCGGACAACATCATGTCGGAGCTAGTGAACCTGAGCGTCGAGCAACTGCCTCCGCCGCAGGCCATGCGCGCCCTGCTCAATCACTTCTTTGACCAGTACCGGTTTGACCCTTTTCTGGGCAGCCTGGCGCTGGAAGGGATTCGTTACCACGACGCGCACCAAACGCCACGCAACCGCTTTCTGGAATTGGCACCGGCCTTGATTGGCAAGCTGGAAGCGATATTGCTGCGCGGGGCGGCGAGCGGTGATTTTCGCGCGGGCATCAATCCTCGATTGCTGCTGGCCAGCGCCTCGTTGGTGACCACGGGGTGGTTTACCAACAGCTATTCGATGTCGGCGTTGGCGGGGGTTGATACCGATTCGGAAGAAGGGATGGCGACCTGGCGGGAATACTCGGCAGACTTCGTGCTGGCCAGCATTTCGCTGGGCGCGGGCATCGTCAACGCGTCATAACGGCTGGCGCCATCCAGCGCGCCAGCCACCCTGGCCAATCAAAAAATGCTGCGCATGGCCTGGATAAGGTCTTGCTGGCATTTGAACAGCGCCGCCTTCAACGAATCCATGTTCTGCTCCATGCGCCACACCGGGCCGACCACGTCGATGGAATATTGGCCTTGTGGCGTTTGCAGGCTGACGGCTATCGCACCCACCCCTACGGTGTGTTCGTCAAAGTCGGTGGCAAACCCGATGCGCCGCACCTCGGCCAACTGCGCTAACAGCTCCGTCATGGTGGGCGTCTTGGCGGTAATGGGTTTGAGCGTATCGCCAAGCATGCGCACCACCGCCTCGTCGGTCATGGCCGCCAACAGAATTTTGCCGCCGGCTGTGGCGTAGATATTCAGAAAGTTGCCCGCCACCGGCGCCACGCGCAGGGCATGGGGTGACACCACAGAATGCAGCAGCATCAGTTCCAATCCACTCGCCCCCGTCAACACGGCGGTTTCACCGGTCACCCGGGTCAACTCTTCCAGGTAGGGCCGGGCTTTCTGGGTGATGTCCACATGGCTATGGGACGCCAGGCGCATAAACGCCGGGCCCAGGCAAACGCCGCCAGGCCCCTGCACTTCGAGCAATTCTTCCTGCGCCAGGGCATCGACCATGCGCTGCACCGTGGAGCGCGGCAGGCCGCTTTTTTTCGCGATAGCTCCCAGGCTCAACCCGCTGGGCTCGTTTTCCAACGTGCGCAAGATTGCCGCCGCCCGTGCAATGACTTGCACACCACCTTTATCCGAATCAGCACTGGTCATCAGCTTGCCTTGTGTATCGCTAGTCGGTACAGTGTACCAAGTATTTAGGTTGTATGTATTTTCCCATCGTTGCAGGAACATTCCTTTGTCTGCCCCACCTCCTCCTCCCGCGCCAGCCCCCTTTGGGCCACGGCTTGCCATTGGCTTGATCGGCGTGCTGCTGGCCACCCTGACGGCGGGCATCAACGACCGCATGACCGACATTGTGCTGGCCGACATTCTTGGCATCTACGGCCTTGGCCACGACCAAGGCACGTGGATCAGCACCGCCTACGCCGCCGCCGAGGTCAGCGCCATGTTGCTGTCGCCGTGGTTGGCGGTGACCTTTTCAATCCGCCGCTACGCCATCGTGGTGACCGGCGCCTTTACCTTCTTCGGTCTGATCATTCCCCTGGCGCCGAACTTTGAAAGCCTGGTGGCGCTGCGGGTATTGCAAGGGTTGGCCGGCGGTGCATTGCCACCGTTGTTGATGACTGTCGCCCTGCGGTTTTTACCCTGGCACGTGAAGCTTTACGGGCTGTCTGCCTACGCGCTGACGGCCACGTTCGGGCCTAATATTGCCACGCCGCTGGCCGCCTTGTGGACCGAAGGTGGTAATTGGCGAATGGTGTTCTGGCAAATCGTGCCTACCGCCCTGATCGGTGCTGGCTTGATTGCCTATGGCTTGCCACAAGACCCGCTGCGTCTGGAGCGTTTCAAACAGGCCGACTGGCGCGGTGCATTGCTGGGTGTGGGCGGCATTTCCATGCTGGTGGTGGCGCTGACCCAAGGCGAGCGCCTGGACTGGCTGAACTCGCCCCTGATCGCCTTGCTGCTATTGGGCGCCGCCGTGTGCCTGCCGCTGTTTCTGCTGAATGAATGGTTCCACCCGCTGCCGCTGTTCAAGCTGCAGCTGCTGGAACGCCGCAACTTTGCCTACGGCATTATCACCCTCTGCCTGTTCCTGATGCTGGGGTTGGCCGGCGGCGCCATTCCGGCTGCCTACCTCACCGAGATTCAGGGCTACCGCCATTTGCAAACCATGCCCACGGCGCTGTTGATCGCTCTGCCGCAGCTGCTGCTGGCGCCGTTGGTGGCCATGGTGATCAACCGTAACTGGGTGGACTCGCGTTATGTCATTGGCACCGGGCTGCTGCTGATGACCGTTGCCTGCCTAGGCGGCTCGCAGCTGACCCGCGAGTGGATCCGCGACGACTTTTACGCCCTGCAAATTCTGCATGCCTTCGGTCAACCTATGATCGTGGTGCCCTTGCTGATGAACGCCACCGGGGTCATCCACCCGCTGGAAGGGCCATTCGCTTCGTCGATGGTCAACACAATGCGCGGGCTGTTTTCGGTGGTCGGCGCCTCGGCGTTGGAAAACTTCATCACCCACCGTCAGCACCTGCATTCCAACACCCTGCTGGACAGCCTGGGGGCCCGCCATCAGGGCCTCACCCCGCTGTTTCCCAATGAAACCCTTACCTCGCTGGCCGAGCGCGTGCGCGAGCAGGCCCTCATCCTCAGCTTCAGCGACGCCTACCTGGCGTTGCTGGGCGTTATTGCTGTGCTGCTGCTCGTTCTGCTGACGTTGCCCAAGCGCGCCTATCCACCGCAACCCCCGGTATCGCCATGAAACAACATAGAACCGCCATCACTCTGGTGTGCGCAGCTGTCGTGCTGTGCGCCGTGTACACCGGCTACGAAATTCTTAGCACCAGCGCCGTGCAAAGCACCGACGACGCCTACATTCGAGCCGACTCGGTGCTCATTTCCCCGCGCCTGCCGGGGCAGATCACCAAGGTCGCGGTGGAAGACAACCAGGCCGTAAAAGCCGGGCAACTGCTGGCCGAAATCGATGACCGCGACTACCGCGTCGCTCAAGCCGCTGCAGCCGCCAATGTGCTGGCTGCCAAGGCGCAACTGCTCAACCTGCAAGCGACCATCGAACGCCAAGCGGCCGTTATCGATCAGGCTGAGGCCACCACACGCGCCACGGCTGCGTCGCTGAAATTTGCCCAGGCCAATGCCCAGCGCTACCTGAACCTTTCCAACTCCGGCGCCGGCACCCAGCAGGAACGGCAGAAGGCCGACGCCGAATTACTCGGCTGGCAAGCCTCCCGCGACCGTGATGAAGCCTCACGCGTGGCGGCCAGCAAAACCCTGGACGTGCTTAAAGCGCAGCTGGACGTCGCCAAGGCCGAACTGGCCAAGGATGAAGCCGCGTTGCAGCAGGCGGAGCTCAACCTGTCCTATACCAAAATCACCGCGCCACAAGACGGTTTGGTGGGCCAGCGCTCGGTGCGTGTTGGCGCCTACGTGGCCCAAGGTCAACCGTTGATGGCCGTGGTGCCGGTGCATGACGCCTTTGTGGTGGCGAATTTTCGCGAAACCCAACTGGCGCGCATGACCAAGAACCAGGAAGTGGAGCTGCACGTCGACAGCGTTCCCGATCACACCTTTAAAGGCCATATCGACAGCGTGGCCCCGGCTACAGGCGTTTCGTTCTCCGAAATCGTGCCCGACAACGCTACGGGCAATTTCACCAAAGTGGTCCAGCGCCTGCCGGTGAAAATCATCTTTGATAAAGACCAGCCCGACCTTGACCGCCTGCGCATCGGCATGTCCGTGGTGGCCAGCGTCGACACCACCAAGGGCCACTGAGATGAAACACACGCTTCTGTTTATGGCTCTGGTAAGCCTGGGCGCTTGCACAGTAGGCCCCGACTTTCACAGCCCGCAATCGGCCCTGCCCACCACATGGCAGGACACCGCGCCAGAAGGCGCCACCCTCGGTCACGTCGACAGCCAATGGTGGCAGCAACTGGGCGACCCGAAATTGACAGCTTTGGTGGAGCGCGCTGCGATCGCCAATCTGGACGTGCGCACTGCCAGCAACCGCTTGGAACAAAGCCGCCTGATGCGCCAGGTGACCGGCAGTGAGCAATTGCCCGGCATCAGCGCCCGGGGCGCCTACAAGCGCGCGCGTAACAGCTCGGTGGGGGTTCTGGACGAGTCCAATTACAACGGCCAAGCACCGTTCGAATTGTGGAGCGCTGCTGTCGATGCCAGCTGGGAAGTCGACCTTTGGGGCCATGTGCGCCGCAGCGTCGAAGCAGCCGATGCCGAGCTGCAATTGACCCGCGCGCAACGCGACGGCGTGGTGCTGAGCATTACCGCCGAAACCGCCGCCGACTACATTCGCCTGCGCGGCGTGCAAGCCCGGTTGGCCGTGGCCAGGCAAAACCTGGAAATAGCCCGGCAGAGCAACACGCTGACCACTACGCGCTTCGACAACGGCGTAACCACCAACCTGGATACTGCCAACTCCGCCGCCCAAGTAGCCACCATCGAAGCCGTACTGCCAGTGCTCACTGCCGAACAGGATCGCCTGATCAACGCCTTGAGTTTTCTGCTGGGCCAGCCGCCGCGGGCCTTGTACGCCGAGCTGATCACCGCCACCGCAATCCCCGACCCGGCGCCCGACGTGCCCATCGGTCTGCCTTCGGAGCTGGCCCAGCGGCGCCCCGACATCCAGAAAAGCGAAGCGGCCCTGCACCGTGCCACGGCCGCCATCGGCGTGGCGCAGGCGGACTTCTACCCGCGCATCAGCCTGGGGGCGAGCCTCGGTTCGCAAGCCATGAACGGCTCCGATTTTGCGGCTTGGAATTCGCGCACCTGGTCTTACGGCCCCAGCCTGTACCTACCGATTTTCCAAGGCGGGCGCCTGACCGGCACCCTGGAGCTACGCAAACGCCAAGAACAGGAAGCGGCCATCGAATACCAGCGTGTGGTGCTTAGCGCCTGGCACGAAGTGGATAACGCGATGACCGACTACGCCGCCGAAAAACAACACCACACCGCCCTGCAAGAAGCCGTGCGGCAAAACACCCTGGCCCTGACCACGGCCCGCGACCGTTACGCCCAAGGCGCCATCGACTTTATCAACGTGCTCGGCGTGCAACGCGCCCTGCTCGCTACGCAGAGTGATCTGGTGGACAGCGCCACGCAGGCGGCGCTGGACCGGGTGCAGTTGTACCGGGCGTTGGGTGGGGGTTGGCCGAAGGGGTGAGTGGGGTTTTACCTTCACGAACGATCAAACGCTCGAGACTGAAGTCTCTCCTACAAGGAAATGCGGTCCCTGTAGAAGCGGCTTCAGCCTCGCTTCCTGCAAACCTCGGCTCGCCGCTATTTCGCCTTCTTCAAATACGCACTAACACGCTTGGCCGCCAACTTCCCCGCCATTCCGTTCACGCCACCACCGGGGTGAATACCGGCGCTGCCGAGATACAACCCCGCCACCGGTAACGTATCGCCGCCAAGCCCATGGGCCGGGCGCATGGTGGCCGAGCGCATCGAGGTGGTGTCGATATGCACCACGCAGCCATTCACGGTATTCAGCCGTCGGGTGAAATCCGGCGCCGCTTCGATATGTCGGCCAATTACCTTGCCCTCAATGCCGTCGATATAGGCATACAGCTGCTCGAGCACTTGATCGGCCACCTTGTCGCGCAAGGCATCCCAGCCCTCGTTGGGGTTGGTGGGCATTACCGGCGGGTAGATGTACAACACGTCCTGGCCGGCCGGGGCCTGGCTTGGGTCGGGGCCGCTCGGGGCGGCCACGGTGATATAGGGCAGCTTGGGTACTTCGCCTCGGGCGCAGGCGGCGAAGTTTTCCAGTACGGCTTCTTCGGTGCCGATCAGCATTACGGTTTTACGCAGGTCGATGCCATCGCCCCGCAGGGCCTCGTAGCGTGGCACGGAAATCTGGCCGCTCAGGGCCACGTCCACTTTCAGCGGGCCCGAGCCTTTGGCGTTGGCCGGGGCCATGGCCATACGGGTGAGCAGGTAGTGGGGTATCTGGCCGGCCGTGACCATATCCAGCGCCGGTTTCGGGTGGCAGCCGGCGATCACCACCGGGGCGCTGAAAGCGCGGCCGTCGGCGAGTTTGACGCCTTTGATCTTGCCATCGGCCGCCACGATTTCGCTGACGCTGGCCGACAGCAACACCTGGCCGCCGAGCTCTTCAAAACGTGCCTGCATGGCATTGCTCAGCTGCTGCATACCGCCAATCACGCGCCCTACGCCGTAGTGGTGCAAAAAGCCCAGCAGCGCGTAGTAAATACCGCCGCCATCTGCGGTGATATCGCCGGCAAGGCCCGTAAGTGCGCACATGGCTGAGATGGTGACCGGGTGTTCAAAGCGCTCGCGCGCAGCGGCGCGTGCCGAGCCAGTCATCAGCGCCATCAACTCGGGTTTCAGGGCTTTGTGTTTGATCGCGGTGGCGGCCATTTTCAGCTTTACGCCGAGGTTAAATTTGGCCGGGTCGACCCGCATCATTGGCAGCGCGATGTCGAGGAACAGGTCGATGACTTTCATGAATTCCAAAAACGCCTCGGCGTCTTTGGGGCTGAAGCGGCGGATTTCGGCGGCGGTTTTCTCGCGGTCGCGCCAGAAGATCAGCGAGGTACCGTCCGGGTGCAGGTACACATAACCGGGTGCCACTTCTACCCATTTAAGGCCATGGCGTTCGAGTTCCAGCTCAGCGGGCACGTGGGCGTGCACGCGCATCGACATCATGTCCAGGGCGCAAGGATGAACCAGGTGCTGCGGCGCTTCCGGAATCAGGTAGCCGGATGAGGCCATGCCGCCGACCTTGTCCAAGGCCTCAACGATCAGCACTTTTTTGCCTTCCATGCCCAGGTAGCAGCCGGCCGACAGGCCGTTGGTGCCACCGCCAACCACGATCACATCGAAGTCGGTATTTGCTGTTGTTTGGTTCATCACAAGGCTTCCATGACGTGAGTCGGCCTCGCGCAACCGCACGTGGCCGGAAAAGAAGAAAACAGCGCCGTTACATGCCGGTGCGGCCCATCTGCGCGAACAGCGCGCGCATGGCCACCAGCGACGGCGTATGGCTACTGAAGCCGCCATCGGCGACCAGGGTGGTGCCAGTGACAAACGACGATTCATCGCTGGCCAGAAACGCCACCACATCGGCGATTTGCCGAGGGGTGCCGAGTTCGGCGGTGCAGTGGTTGTCGCGCAAGATTTCCAGCAGCGGCTCGGGCATGGCGTGCTCGGACGGCGCCAGGCCGATCTGCACGGCGTTGCCGCGAATGCCTTGCTTGCCGTATTGCGAGGCGACCATACGCGGCAGCATCAGCAGCCCGGCTTTGGAGGTGGCGTAGCCGGTCAGGGACATGTCGCCCTGCACACCCAACCCCGAGGTGGCGAAAATGATCGAGCCTTTGCCGTGTTCCAGCATCACCGGAATCACGTACTTGGTGCACAGCACCGCGCCGCGCAGGTTGACCGCGATGGCGCGGTCCCAGGCGGCCATGTCCAGGTTGACGAAGTCGCGGTCGGCCTGGCGTTGTTCGGCGTTCAGAATGGCGGCGTTGTTGTGCAGCACGTCGATGCGGCCAAAGCGTTCTTTGACCTGGGCGACCATGGCGCGCACGTCGTCTTCGCTGGACACATCGGTGCGAATCGCCAGGGCCTGATGGCCCTCGGCGATCAGCGATTCAGCCACGGCGGTGGCGCCGTCCAGATTGATATCGACCACGGCAATGCTGGCGCCGTGAGACGCCAAGACGCGGGCGCATTCCGCGCCCAGGCCGCCACCAGCGCCAGTGATGATCGCGACGCGCCCTGCCAGTTTTCCTGTACTCATGCCCTGCTCTCCTTCTTGTTCTTACTCGCCGGTGCTACTCACCGATGCTATTCACCAGTGAAGCGAGGCTCACGGCGTTCGCTAAAGGCCAATGCGGCTTCGCGGGCGTCTTTGGTCGGGGCCAGCAGCGCGAACAGGTCCAGCTCCAGATCAAGGCCGCTTTTCAGGTCCAGTTGCAGCGCGGCGCGGGCTGCCTGCTTCACGAACGCCGAGGCGGTCGGCGGCTTGGCGCCGATGCGTTGGGCAAAGGCCCGCACCTCGTCGACCAGTGTGGCGTTGTCGGTGGCCAGGCGGCTGACCAGGCCAATACGTTGCGCCTGCTCGGCGGTCATACGGTCGCCGGTCAGCAGCATGTCCAGCGCCTGGCCCGGGGCAACCACGCGGGACAACCGCTGGGTGCCGCCACCACCGGGAATCAGCCCCAGGCCGGTTTCCGGCAAAGCGAATACGGCATTCGGCGCGGCGAAGCGGATATCGCACGCCAGCACCAGTTCCAGCCCACCGCCCATGCAGTAGCCATGGATGGCGGCAATCACCGGCTTCGCGACCGTGTCCAGCGCTTCGATCCAGCGCACGTTTTCCATGCGCTTGCGCACTTGCAGGCTGGTTTCCGGGCCACGGCGTTCTTTGATATCGGCACCGGCACAGAAACCGCGCTCGCCTTCGCCGCGAATCACGATCACGCGAATCTCGGCGTCCAGTTGCAACAACGTCAGGGCCTGAGGCACGCCCATACGGATGTCGTCGTTGATGGCATTGATCTGCCCCGGCCGGGTCAGCACTACCCAGCCGACAGTGCCTTCGCGCTCCAGGCGCACGGCCTCGTTGATCACCACCGAAGCAGGTTGGCTGTGGGCTGCACTCATGCAGGAATCTCCTCGAACTCGAAGACCTGGCCGTTCAGCTCGGCCGGGTCGATCTTGATCAAGGCACGGCCACCAACGGCTTCGGAAGATTCAATCCATTGGAATTGGGTGCCACGGGCGCGCAAGTCTTCGGCCTTGGCGGCCAGATCATTTACGCCGATACGGATGTAGTACGGGCCCGGGCCCCAGTTGTTGACGTAGTGGCCGGCGTCGGTGTTCCAGTAGGTGGCTTCCAGCACATCGAGGGTAGCGCTGTTGGGCACGGTAAAGCCCATGCGCGCACGGCGGTAGCCTTCGCTGCGAATGGTTTCCACCGGGCCGCTCGGCTCCCAGTCGAGGTTGGTCGACACCTTGCGCAGGGTTTCGTCCAGGTCACGCACCAAAAAGCCACGGGCCGTTACGCGCACCATGTCGCCGGGCTTGAGATCACGCGGCTGCATCGGTGGCAGCTGGTAGGTTTCGGCCGGCATTTGCAGCGGTTCGGTGGGCATGATTTCGATGCACAGGCCGCCGTCGACGGTTGGTTTGTAGTACGGCTGCTCGGGCGTGGCGCCCAGCCACAGGCGGTCGAACGGCATTTCCGGGGTACGCTGGGCCATGCGGAACGGCAGGCGGCGGCGCATCAGTTTATCTACCAGGGCATCGAATTTGTCGCCATGCAGGGCGAGCACGATGGAGTGGGTAATCATCGGCCGGTGATGGCCCTGGAAGTCTTTCAGGCTTTCAAGAAAGTCGTGGAACAGCGGGTCGCCGGGATTGGGGCGATCCAGGTGCCACTGCGGTTCGATACGGGTGGGCGACACCGCCAGCGATTTATGCACCCTGAGAAAGTGGGCGATATACGGGTGGTTGTCGAAGGCCTGCCGCCAGCGTTCGTGTTTGTAGATACCGAGCTTGTCGACCAACATTTCCGTCATGCCGTCCGGGTCCGGAACCATCATGTCGGCACTCATCAATAACTCGAACATCTCTCTCTCCTTGCAAAAGCCAGCCGGGGTTTTTGCGCCCGGCTTGTTAGTCAGCGGGCACGCCGGGGTAAGGCGGGCTCAGTCAATAGGGTGTGGGCGGCATCGGCGGCCGGCTTGCGGGTTTCCTGCTGCGCGCGGGCATCTTCCAGGTCGAGGGTTACGCCCTCTTTGGAATTGCCTTTGGGGTTGAGCAGGTAGTGCGACAACGCCGGAATCAGGATCAGCGCGCCGAGCATGTTCCACAGGAACATGAAGGTAAGCAGGATGCCCATGTCGGCCTGGAACTTGATGGGCGACCAGGCCCAGGTGATCACGCCGGCGGCCATGGTCAGGCCTACTAAGGCGACCACACGGCCGGTGAAGTCCAGCGAACGGCGGTAGGCCACAGCCAGGCTGCCACCGCGCTCCTGCACCGCCAGCTGCACGCTCAGCAGGTACAAGGCGTAGTCCACTCCCACGCCAACACCCACGGCAATCACCGGCAAGGTGGCCACCTTCAGGCCAATGCCCAGCCATACCATCAGCGCCTTACAGATCACCGTGGTCATCAGCAGCGGAATCAACGCGACCACCGTGGCGCGCCAGCTGCGGAAGGTCAGCAGGCAAAGCAAGGCAGTAGCGCCATATACCGCCAGGTACATGGTGATGATGCCCTTCTCTACCTCGATATTGGTCGCCGCCTCGATACCGGCGTTACCGGCTGCCAGGAGGAATTCCACCGGCTGTTCGGCGCCTGGGGCGGAGTTGTTTTCTTTGGCGAAGTCTTCCGACACTTTCAACACGCGAGTCAGCGTGTCGGCTTTGTGGTCGGCCAGGTAGGCAATGATTGGCGTGGTGGAACACTGCTGATTGGTGATGCCTGGGGATGAAATCATCGCCGCGTCCACCGCCGAGTTGGTGATGGCTTGATCACGGCTGATGCTCAGCCATTTCGGGCTGCCTTCGGCCATGCCCGAGCTGATCATCCGCACGGTTTCCGCCAACGACTGGGTGGTTTGTACGCCGGGGGTCTGGCGCAGTTTCCAGGCCAGCTTGTCCATGCTTTGTAGGGACGGATACAGGCGGCAACTGTCTTCGTTGGTTTTCACGATGACCACAAACTGGTCACTGGAAAGGCCGTAGTTGCTGGTGATGTAGGCGTTGTCGCGGTTGTAGCGCGAGTCGGCGCGCAGCTCCGGCGCGCCGGGGTCCAGGTCGCCGACTTTGAGGTGCATCATCACCAAGCTGCCGATCAGCGTAACCACCAACGACAACGCGATCACCGCCGTGGCCATGGGACGTTCGGTAAAGCGGTCGAGGCCGTGCCAGATATGGCCGAGGAAGCCCCGGTTGGCTTCGCCGGCCTGGTCTTTGGCAATGGCAATGCGCGCGGCTTTTTCGCTCACGCCGAGGTACGACAGCGCCACCGGAATCAGCAGCAGCTTGGTGAAAATCAGCACCGCCACGCCAATACTGGTGGTGAGTGCCAAGTCGCGAATCACCGGAATATCGATGATCACCAGCACGGCGAAGCCGACGATATTGGTCAGCAGCGCGGTAAGCCCGGTGAGGAACAGACGGCGGAACGTGTAGCGCGCCGCCACGTATTTGTGGGTGCCCCGGCCGATGTCCTGCAGGATGCCGTTCATCTTTTGCGTGCCATGGGAAATGCCGATGGCAAAGATCAAAAACGGCACCAGAATCGAGTACGGGTCTAGGTTGTAGCCGAGGATTTGCATTAACCCCAGCAGCCACACCACCCCCGCCACCGCCACGCCCACCAGCAACAGCGTGCTGCGCAGGCAGCGGGTGTAGAAGTACACAAACAGGCCGGCGATCACTACCGACGCGCCAAAGAACAGCATCACCGAATACAGGCCGTCGATCAGGTCGCCGACCAACTTGCTGAAGCCGACGATATGGATGCCGATCTTGTCGCTTTCCAGCGAGCGGATTTTGCTTTCCAGCTCTTTGGAGAAGTCACCGTAATCCAGCGGCTTACCGGTTTGCGGATTGGTGTCCAGGAGCGGAGCGACGATCATGCTCGACTTGCTGTCGTTGCTCACCAGGTTGCCGGTGATGCCGGCGCGCATGATGTTGCGCCGCAGCGCCTTGATCGATTTCTCACTGCCGTCGTAGTCCGATGGCATCACGGCACCGCCGTCAATGCCCTCCTCCGTCACTTCTTTCCAACGGACAATCGGCATCCACAGTGACTTCATCCACGAGCGGTCAATGCCCGGAATCAGGTACAGGGTGTCGTTGACCTTTTGCAGGGCCAGCAGGTACTCGGGGTCGTAGATATCGCCGGTCTTGTTTTCGACCACGATGCGAATGCTGTTACCCAGCCCCGGCAACTGATCTTTGTTGGCCAGGTAGTTTTTGATGTACGGGCTGGAGCTTGGAATCATCTTTTCAAAACTGGCATTGACTTCCAGCTTGGTGGCGAAGAAACCCAGCACCACGGTGGCGAGCAGGCAGAACACCACGACCAACACGCGGTTATGGAAAATCACCCGTTCAAACCAGCCGCCGGAGCTTTTATCAAAGTCCTCCAGCTTGGCTATCACTGGCATTCCGCTGTTGAATTTTTGCTCGACCATATCTTCTTTCCAGTAGGGGAATCGTGCCGGGGCCGCTTAGTTGGCCTGGGCGATATCGATGACCTTGGCGCCGCTAAAGCGCGTGATAACCAGGCTGCCGGCCGTCTCGGTGGCGCTGGCGGCATACACCTCGCCTACCCGCGCATCGGCCAGCGGCGTGACCTGCAAACTGTCCCGATCAATGCTGACCAATTGCCCACCCTGGCTCACCACGATCAAGGCATTGCCCTGCTCGATGATGCTGACCAAGCTGCTGCTGAGCTCGGTGTTCAGCTGTTGCCATTGCGCACCGTCGTCACGGCTGACAAACAGATTGCCGCGCAGTCCGTAGGCCACCAGCAAGTGGTCGAGCGCGGTAACGCCGAAGTAGGTGCCGGTGTACGGGGTGTCGAGTTTTACAAAGCGTTGTTGGTCGGCGGGCAGACGGGTGTCGAGGCGCAGCACCAAGCCTTGCTCACCGCTGATATAGAAAATGCCGTCGCGTTGCGCCAAGCCATACAAGTGCATGCGGCGGTCGTTGTCGGCGCGTTCGATCCACGGCTGCCAGGTTTTGCCGGCGTCGTCGCTGCGCACGATCATGCCGAAGGCGCCGACAGCAAAGCCGTGGCCATTGGCGTCAAACAGTACGTCGAGGAGCGGCGCGGGCATCACGTCCGGCGTGGCCGACGTGCCCATGGCGCGGCTGACTTCCTGCACCATATCAGCGGCCGCTTCATCGCCTTGCTCGGCGCGTTTGCCGTAGGTGTCGTTAAGCAAGGTCAGCAGTTTGCGGCCGTCTAACTGCACGGCCCAGGTGGCGCCGGCGTCGGTGCTGTGCAGCACCACAGAATCGTGGCCGACAATCCAGCCGTTATTGGCGTCGCTAAAGCGCACTTGGGTGAAGTCGCTGGACACCGGGCTACTCACTTGCTGCCAGGTTTTGCCGTTGTCGGCGGAGCGCTGAATCAGGCCGTGCAGGCCTACACCGACCAGCACGCTGCCGGCGCGCGCCACGCCAATCAGCGGCGCGGCCAGCGGGGCTTCGAGGTGTTGCGACTGCTCGTTCAACGGGTCGATGGCGGCGTTTGCCGCGTGCACCAGACCAGGGCTGACCAGCAGCAAAGAAATAACAGTGGCGCTAAACAACTGCGCGATGGAACGGTTGGGTCGTACAAGGCTTTGGCTAATCATTATTTTTGTCCTCACCATGCCAGGTGGTCTGCTCACGTCACCGCCGCAAAGGCGATGACGTGGCAGAAACAGCGGTTACTGCGGCGCGTGGTTTAGCGCTGGGTCTCGCGGGCCACGATGGCTTCCGGGTTCATGTCCCGTTCGCTGCGTGGTTTGTCGACAAACTTGTAGCCGCCCTTCAGGCCATCGTTGAGCAATGCCCACATGCCTTTGTTGAAGTCGTACACAACGTTTTTCACGTTGTACGGCAGGGTTTTGTCGTAGATCTGCACACCGCTCAGGAAGATGCTGCGATACAGCGTGCCACCTTGGTCCCAGGCGTCGTACAGGCCGATACCGTAGTTGTCTTCGTCAAGGTAGTAGGTGCGTTTGCTGTACACGTGGCGCTTGCCAGGTTTTAGCGTGGCTTCCACCACCCACACGCGGTGCAGTTCCCACCGCTCGCAGGCCGGGTTGGCGGTGCTTTTGAGGAATTGCTCATCCTGCTTGCACTCGAAATAGAACTTGTAGGCGTTGGCAGGAATGAACATTTCCTTACGGCCAACCAGTTTGTAATCGAAGCGGTCCTGGCTGCCCGAGAACATTTGCAGTTCGTCAAACAGGGTCACGCCGCCCTGGCTTGGAACCGGGGTATCGAAGGAAAACTCGGGCGCCAATTTCACGCGGCGTTGGCCGGGCGAATAGCTGAACGCGCGACGTGGTTTTTCCGTCGGGTCCAGGTAGTCGTTGATGCCAGTGACTTCACCAGAGCGACGCGCCGGGTAGTTGTTCAGCGAGTACACGCGCGCATACATGTTGGGGTCACGGTCGGTTTGCGCCGTTTGGTAATACGGCTGCTCTTCAAACGTGGCCTGTTCAGCGGCTTTGGTGCGCTGACCGTTGGCATCCATTACCCAGCTATTGGACGAGCTGGTGGTGGAATACCCGTGGCCGATTTTGTAGCGCAGCTGCTGGTTCCAAATCACCTCGTTGCCGGTTTTTGGAATCGGGAATGGCAGGCCGCCACGGCATGCCACGTCCACTGCCAAGCCGTCTTTCAGCGTGTTGCAGGTGGTAGCGTTGCGAGTGGTGGCGTCCAGCACGTCTTGCGGGTAAGCCGTGGTGCGGTGGCTTGGGTAGATGTCGAAGTAGTAGTCCGGGTTTTTCTTCAGGACTTCTTTCTGCCCTTCGCTCAACTTGTCGGCGTATTGCGCGACGTTTTTCGAGTCAATACGGAACAGCGGTTTTTCATCGCGGAAGGGGTCGGCCCAAAAGCCGCTTTCCGGTTTGAAGTCGGCAGGTGCTTTGGTCAGGCCACCTTCATAAGGCGGAATGGTGCCTTCTGCGTTGCCAGCCTGAATCGCGCCAAAGGCGGTCAGGGTTTTGCCGATCTGAGCGGCTTCCTCTGGGCTGACTGCTGCCATGCTAACGCTAGCAAAGCCAAGCAGTGCAACGGATAAGGCTAATTGTCGTTTCATTCAGACGGTCTCCGTTTTTATAGTTGTTCAGAAGGAGGTTTTGAACGTGAAGGCCAGCCAGCCGCGATCGGTGTTGCCGATGCCGCCGTTACCGCCTACGCGGTCACCAGACAGGTTCTTCGACTGGGCACGGGTGTCAGCGTAACGCAGGCTGAACTCGTACTGCTGCTGGTAGGTGAATTTCACCCCGGTGGACCAGGCCATGGCGCCTTCACTGCCGCCACCGGCGGTCGCAGCGTTACCGTGAATGCCGTAGTTGATGGTCAGCGGTACATCCAGATCCCACGACGGGAAGATATTCAGGTACTGCGGCGTGTAGTTCACCGCCACCGCGTAGTAGTCGCGGGTGGAGCAACCGTCGGACTCATCGCCAGAGCCGGCAATGCCCGGCGTGCGCGCATCGGTACAGGCGGCGTTGCCTTTGTACTTGAACAGCTCTTCGTGCTCGGTGACCTTGTCCAGGTGGCTATAAGCGAACTCGCCAACCAGCGTTCCGTTGTTGGCAATAAAGTTACGCGGCACGCCGTACACGGCGTTGGCGATAAAGTGAATGGTGTCACCGCGCGGACCTTCGTCATCCACGGCACTGACGCCGGTGGCGTTCAACGCACCGTTTTTGCGGTACGACAGTTCGCTGCCCACGGCGACCGAATCAAACACACGGGCAAAGCTGATACCGGCGAGTTTCACCCCACGCGGGTACACCACGCGGTAGTCGCCTTTGGTGGCGCGAATTTCAGGGGCCAGCCAAGGCTGGTAGTCATCGAACTGGCGGTAGTAGAAGCCGAAGGTCGATTCGATCTCCTCCAGGTTGTACTTGGCCATCACACCCCAGTTGGCATTGTTGTCGCGGCCGTATTTGGACGGCGAGCGTTTGAGCGCACCTGGACCAGCGGGCAATTGGTCCGGACCCTCGAACAGGAAGTCGGCCGCGCCGAAGTAGGTGCCACCGTACGGGATACGGGTGTAATCCCATTCATAGAAATACTGACCGGCAATCGACAGGTGATCGCCCACCTGCGCCTTGGCCGAAACCTGGCCGATAGGCAGAAACACTTCTTTTGTCTCGATACCCGGGCTGGTGGCGGCTTTTACGCCGTCACTTGGCGCTTGCGAGTAGGAAACCGAGTGGGCGCCAAACAGCAGGCCCTCACCCCAGTAATTGGTGTGACGACCGATTTTGACGTTGACCGGGGTTTCGCCGAGCTGGAAGTTTTTCCATACAAAGGCATCGAGAATTTCACCCGACGGACCGTTTACATAGCGCTCTACTTCGTCGCTGTAACGGGCGCGGTCATAGCTGGTCTGCCCGCCGACGTTGCTTTTCACCGTGGTGTCGTCATAGGCGTTGTCGTACCAACCGGCGGCGCTGAGGCGTGCGCCCCACTCGTTGAGGTAGGAGAAGTCGATCTCGCTCAACACATCGAGACGATTTGTCACAATATCGCCTTTATCGAACTTGCCATCCGACTCGTCGTTGGTGGCGTTGTTCATGATGCGCTTGTCCTGCCCTTCCATACGCATACCGAGGTTGTAACGCACGGTGTTGTCCCAGCGCAGGCGGTAGTCGGGGTTGCTTAGGTCGAACGAAATTGCCTGGGCGCAACTCATGCTGCCGAGCACCGCGAGCGCTACGGCGCTGCGGCTGAACATGTGCCGACCATGCTTGGTCATGTCTTTCATACGAGCCACCTTTTATTTTTATTTTCAGTCGTTTATGTGAGGTCGGGTGAACGCTTGCTACCTCTGTAACGTGCGGGTGCTGTGCACCTCGCCTAAGCCTTCGCGGGTGGTAGTGCTTGTGCTCCAAGCGGTGTTACGCCCTCGCGGCTTGAAATTAAATTAACCGAGAAAAAATAATAATTCCATATAAAGATTTTGATTCTGTATTCAGAATGCTATCTCGATTCGCCATTCTGAAACCTTCCCTGGCTGGCAATACCCGGAAAAACCTTCCGACGCATATTGCACACAACATAGGTAACTGTTCAATTATGTTTTGCACTCGGCGCACTTTACGCTTTAAATGAGCCACCCGAGGGGCAGCCTGCGTACCCCTGCCGAGCCTACAAGAACAATAGGAGCTGGCCTGAAATGAACATTGATTTAAGCGGCAAACGTGTGATTGTCACCGGCGCCTCGCGGGGCATAGGCCTTGCCATAGCTCGCGCTTTCGCCCTGGAAGGCGCCCGCGTGGCGATCTGCGCCCGCAGTCAGGAAGCGGTAGACGCTGCTGCCGCGCAGTTGCAGGAAAACGCCCAGGCCGTGCTGGCACGTGTGGTGGACGTAACCGACACCGCAGGTGTTCAACACTTTGTGGCGGAGGTGGTCGAGGCCTGGGGCGGCGTGGACATTTTGGTCAATAACGCTGGCCAAGGCCGCAGCGGCAACCTCGACACCCTCACTCCGGAAGCCATTCTTGAACACGCCAATGTGTTGCAAATGGGGCATTTCCGCTTTGTTCAGGCCGTCGTTCCGCACATGCGCTTGCAGCGCTGGGGACGAATTATCGAGATCAACGCCCTGGCCGGCACGGTGCCAACGCCCGATGGCATTCCTTCGGTGATAAACCGCGCCAGCTGCGTGGCCCTCTCCCGCTCGCTCGGTATGTCGCTGGCCAAGGACAATATTCTGGTCAACAGCCTGAATATGGGCTGGATTGATACCGGCCAGTGGGACCGCCATTACAAGGAAATGGGGCCCGGGGTGAGCCGCGAAGAGTTCGATGAGATGGTCATGAAGGTGGTCCCGATTGGGCGCTATGGCAAGCCGGAGGACGTGGCGGGCATGGTGCTGTTTCTGTCCAGCGAGTACGCGAGCTTTATCAGTGCGGCGTCTATCGACATCGCTGGCGGGATGGGTGGGCAGATTGCTTACTTCCCGACGCTCAAGCGCGACTTTGCGGCGACAATCAAGGCGCGTAATGAAGCGGCGCAATAAGGCCGAGATCAGCGTCGATGTTTTTGATTCCGCCCCGGGCGAATCCCTATGAACCTGCTCTTCCCCATCCTTGCCACCCTTATCTGGGCGGCGAGCACCGTGGTCAATCGCCTGTCGGTGGGCGTTATCGACCCAGCCGCCATCTCGTTCTATCGCTGGCTGACCGCCTTACTGGTGCTGTCGCCGGTATTGCTACCCAGGGTCTGGCGCCTGCGTCGGGCCATCCGCCCGTACCTAGCCAAGCTGTTTCTGCTCGGCTTGCTGGGCATGTCGCTCTATCAATCCCTGGCCTACTTTGCTGCCCATACGGTCAGCGCGACGTCCATGGGTCTGATTCTGGCGACGCTGCCGCTGCTGACAGTGGCGCTGGCCATACCGGTACTGCACACCCGCCCTACCCGGCTATTTGTGGTCGGCGCGCTGATTTCCTTTGCTGGCTTGGCATGGCTGTTGGCCGCTGGTGATTTGCCTTCGCTGTGGCAACACGGCGTGGGCCGTGGCGAGTGGCTGATGCTGCTGGCGACCTTGTCGTATGCGCTGTATTGCGTGCTGGTAAAGCGCTGGCAGATTCCGCTGCCGACCTGGGAATGCCTGTATGTGCAGATTGTGTTCGGCACGCTGCTGCTGGTGCCGCCGTTTCTGCTGGCGCCAGACATTGCCCTGACGGCGAAGAACATTCCCCTGGTGCTGTTTGCTGGGCTGTTTGCCTCGGCCATGGCGCCCGGGTTGTGGATGCGCGGGCTGGAGACGTTGGGACCGGAGAAGACGGCGGTGCTGATGAATCTGGTGCCGTTGTTTACGGCGGTGCTGGCGATTTTGATGCTGGGGGAAACGTTGCACCTTTACCACGCGGTGGGCGGCGGGATGATTTTGTTAGGAATCGGCTTGGCTCAGAAAAAACGCGGTCCGTAGGGCGAATATCGCCTCCGGCGATATCCGCCGATGCGCCGCCGTCGAGGGGAGGCGGCGGATATCCGCGTAGCGGATATTCGCCCTACGAGAGCAGCGTATTGCGCAAGGTATGAACGCCTGTTTCATCCAACCCGCTAAATCGCCGAAGATAGCTTTCGATGCCGCCAAACTCAGCATCAATCGCTGCATACGCCGCCATCAGATACTCCGGCCGCGCGTCCAGCACAGCGTCTATCGCCGCCACGCTGACAGGCTGGCGCACCATATGGTTGACCGCATTGCTCATCGCCTCCTGCCGCTCGCCATCCAGGTCGCCAAAGCGGCGAGCGGACAGCAAATAGTCGAGCATGATCCGCTGCGGCGCTACGCCCAGCGCATGTAGCAGCAACGCCACCGCTACGCCGGTACGGTCTTTACCCGCCGCGCAGTGGATCAACACCGGCGCCCGGCCGGATGAAAACAAGCCAAACAATTTAGCCAGATGCGGCGCCAACATCGCCGGCAAACGCCGATACACTTCCAGCATCATTCGCCGCGCGCCCTCTGCCACTGGGTGATTGGCGAGCATGGCCGCGATCTGCGGGTCGGCACGCATGTCGCCGGTCACTTCCAGGTGCAAGTGCTGCATATCGTCGGCCGGCAACCGGCTGGGATAACGCTCCCGCTCCCCGCTGCTACGCAGATCGCACACCGTCTTGACGCCCAGTTGCTGCAACCGGTGCCAGTCCTCGAACGACAGCCGGTACAACTGATCCGAGCGGACGATGTGATGCCCATTGATGCGTCGCCCATCTGCCGTCGGCATGCCCTTTAAACTGCGCACGTTGTCCGCGCCGCTCAAACTCAACACCACCATGCCTATCTCTCCAGCAAGTGCTGATAGGCAGCGGTCAGTGGCCGGGCGCCCTCGCCCAACGTTGGATTGCGTCGGGGCGTACGGCCACGCGTTAGCAATGGGATGGTTTCGAAGTCTTCAGCCGCCGCAAAAAAGCGCTCCACCATCGGCTGCCCAACCTGCCCCCAATCGTCCATGTTCGACATCCATGTCTGCATGCCCCACACCGGCCAACGGCGCAGTTGCTCCCAGGCGGCGTTCTGATCAAGCACGCCTTCGGCACCCAGGCTGACCAGTTTTTCGCGGTACACCTGCACCAGGCGCTGGGCCTCGGCCCGGCGCTCCTCCACCGTCAGGGCGCCAATCATAAAATAGGCGATGTCGCGCCACGGCCTACCGCGGCGGGCCAATTGCCAATCCAACCAGATTCGTTGGCCATCGGCGCGCAAAAAGCTATTGCCCTGGTGCGAGTCGCCGTGAATCACACAGCTGGGCGAGGTTTGCTCCAGCTCGAATGCCGCCAGCTCGTCAAAGGCGTGACTGAACAGCTCTGGCGTCTCGTACATCCATGTCGGCAGCAGTTGCTGATATTCGGGGCGACGCAGGTTTACGCGTATGTAGTTGTACATGCGCAGCAGGCCATTGCTGTCTACCGGGTTGTCCATCGACACCGGCAACCAGGCCTGGCGCTGCAACTGGGCGTTGCCCCAGGTCGCCGCGTGCAGGGTGGCCAGCGACTCCAGCCCCGCCGCCACACCATCCACGCCGAGGTGGTCGGTGCTATGACCGAACCGCCCTTCGGCCACGCCAAGGTCTTCCATCAGCACCACACCACGGCCGCCGCCATCGGCGTCCCAGTCAGTGAAGTACGTGGCCGGCAACGGCGCATCGTTCCAGCTGCGTGCCAGATGATAAAAGCGCGCCTCCAGCTCGCAGATATCGCCGCTTTCAAACCCTTCGGACCAGTTCGATTTCAGGCACACGTGCTCGGGTATGCCGGCGTGCCGCCCTACCTCGTTGAGCTCCAGCTTGGCGCGGTACTTGGTGGTATGGCCGTTGCGGATTTCCACGGTGGTCAGGGCCAGCACCTCGATGCCCGGGTAGCGCGGCTGCAACAGCCGCGTCAGCCAGGCAGCAGTGATATCCCGCAGCTGCCGGGGCAACTGGCCCTGGCGCTGCGGGTACGGCCGGCCTGCGGCCATGGCCAGCAGGCTGTCGGTCATGGCGTGAGCACCGGCTTGGCGCTTACCGGCATGCTCAGTTTCAGCAGCTCGATGGCGTTACCGCTGCGGATGCGCTCACGGTCTTCGGAGGACAGACCGATGCCCGCCGTCAGGTCGCCATGGTCATAGGCGCCGCCGAAGTTGGTGCCGTACAGCAGCCGCTCGGCGCCGACCACTTCGGCCACGCCCCGGCGCAGGCCAGGAGCATGCACGTCGAGGTCGAAGTAGAAGTTCTGCATGTAGTCCATAAACGGCCGTTGATTACGCGAGTCCGGCGCCATGGCGCGGTTCAGTTCGCTCAGGCGGCCCAGTTGGAACACCGCCATGCCGCCGGCGTGGGTGATATAGGTTTTCAGGGTGGGGAATACGTCGAGCGCGCCGCCGCAGATCAGGTACCAGAAGAACAGCGTTTCATCCACGCAGTCGCCGACGATGGAGGTGGTTTCGAATTTGTCGTCGGTGTGCTGTTCGCCCCAGTAAATCGACTGGTTAAAGCCGTGCACCATGATCGGCACATCAAGCTGGGTGAGCTTTTCCCAGACCGGAAACAGGCGCTCGTCGTGGGCTTCCAGGCCATTGAAATTGGCTCCGCCGACGCACACGCCTTTTGCCCCCAGTTGGGTGACGGCGCGTTCGATTTCTTCCGCGGCGTTTTCCGGGTCGGCCAGGTTGGCGTGGGCCCAGAAGTCGAAGTGGTCCGGGTCGGCGCGGCAGAAGGCGGACAGCTCGTCGTTGCAAATGCGCGCGTATTCATTGGCGAAGTCGCCGGCCCAGTACATAAAGCAGTGCGATGGCGTAGACATCACCAACTTGTCGACGCCCCGCTCCGCCATCAGCGTGCGCCGGGCTTTGTGGGTCATGCGCGCGAGAATATTGGCCTGGGCTTCGGCGTCGTTGGCGGCCTTGGCCGGTTGTTTGGTGCCGAGGGAAAAGTGCCCCACGGTAAGGCCCTGTACCTTCATAAAAGGGCCCCAGAATTCGTGACGGTTAAGCATGCCTTCAGTCAGCAAATGGGCGTGAATATCGATCAGCATGGCGTTCTCCTTGTTGTAATTAGCCGGTGCGGTGAGCGGTGAGATGGATCAGAAATAATATAAACACATTTTGTATATGTGTTCATTTTAATTGTTGAAATGCAGTGACTGCCACCCCCTCACCCTAGCCCTCTCCCCCAACGGGGAGAGGGGACTGGAATGGGGTGAGCCGCAAACTTCGATCTCTCGCCGAGCGCCGCTCAAGCTCCCCTCTCCCGCTCGCGGGAGAGGGGCTGGGGGTGAGGGGCTCTTCAAAAAAAACGGCCCTCAAGGGGCCGCAAAATGCATGGTCAATCGGTGTTAATCAGCGTTGCGTCTCTTCCGCCACAATCGATTCAGGCTTCATATCCCGCTCAGACTTGGGCGTGTCATGCACGATGTAGCCGCCCTTTAAGCCATCGTTGAGCAGCGACCAAATTCCTTTGTTGAAGTCGTAACTCACGTTCTTCACGGTGTATGGCAGCGTTTTGTCGTACAGCTGCACACCGCTCAGAAACAGTGCGCGGTACAGGGTGCCGCCTTGGTCCCAGGCGTCGTAAAGGCCGGCGCCCCAGGTGTCTTCGTCGAGGTAGTAGGTGCGTTTGCTGTAGACGTGGCGTTTGCCCGGTTTCAGCGTGGCTTCCACCACCCACACGCGGTGCAGCTCCCAACGCTCGCACGCGGGGTTGGCGTGGTGTGGGGTGAACTGCTCTTGCTGGCCGCAGGTGAAGTAGAACTTGTAGGCGTTGTACGGGATGTACATTTCCTTACGACCCACCAGCTTGTAGTCAAAGCGGTCTTGGCTGCCGGAGAACATTTGCAGTTCATCAAATAGGTTCACGCCGCCCTGGTTTGGCACCGGGGTGTCGTAGGCGAACTCGGGGGCCAGCTTGATGCGGCGCATGCCGGGGGTGTAGCTCCAGGCGCGGCGCGGTTGCACGGTGGGGTCCAGGTAGTCGGCAAGAATCACCAACTGCCCGGCGCTGCGGGCCGGGTAGCTGTCCAGTGCCCAAGCGCGGTAGTACAGCTGCGGGTCGCGGTCGGCCTGTTTAATCTGGTAGTACGGCGCTTCTTCGAAGGTGGCCGATTCGGCGGTTTTGGTGACCGTGCCGCGCGAGTCCACCACCCAGCTGTTGGACGACGAGGTGGTGGTGTAGCCCGGGCTCTTGTAGCGCAGCTGCTGGTTCCAGATCACTTCGTTGCCGTTTTGCGGCAGCGGAAACGGAATGCCGCCTCGGCACACGGGGTCGACCGCCAAGTTGTCCTTGATGGTGTGGCACGTGGTGGCGTTGCGGGTGGTGGCGTCCAGCAATTCCTGTGGGTACGCCGCCGTGCGGTGGCTGGGGTAGATGTCCAGGTAGTACTCGGGGAACTTGCTCAGCAGCAGTTTTTGCCCGCCACTTAAGCGGTCGGCGTACTGCTCCATGTTTTTCGAGGTGATGCGAAACAGCGGTTTTTCATCTTTGAACGGGTCTACCCAAAAGCCGCTGTCCGGTTTGAAGCCGGCGGGAATCGTGCGCAGGCCGCCTTCATAGGCCGGAATGCTGCCGTCGGCATTGCCGGCGATGATCGCGCCAAACGGCGTCAGGGTTTTGCCGATCTGTGCCACTTGGTCGGCCGGTGCCGCGCCCAGGCTGCAAGTGGCAAAGCCCAGCAGCGCGATGGCCAGTGCAAGTTGTCCTTTCATAAGGTGTTCTCCGCTTTTTTTGGCGTTGTTAGATGGAGGTTTTAAAGGTGAAGGCCAGCCAGCCACGGTCGGTGCCGCCCACGGCGCCGTTACCGCCGATGTTGTTGCCCGGCAGGTTTTTCGACTGGGCATCGCTGTCGGCATAGCGCAGGCCGAACTCGTAGCGCTGGGCGTACGTGAAGTTCACCCCGGCCGACCAAGTGAGCGCGCCTTCATTGCCACCGCCGGCGGTGGCGGCGTTTCCGTCGAGGCCATAGTTGACGGTGAGCGGCACGGTGAGGTCCCAGGAGGGAAATACCGACAGGTATTGCGGGGTGTAGTTGACTGCAATGGCGGCGTAGTTGCGGGTGGAGCAGCCGTCGTCTTCATTGCCGGAGCCTGGCGTGCCTTTGCGTGGGTCCACGCAGTTGGCGGTGTTGTCGCCCAAGTACAGTTCTTTGTGGTCGGTGACTTTGTCCAGGTGGCTATAGGCGAACTCGGCCACCAGAGTGGCGTTAGGGGCGATAAAGTTGCGCGGCACGCCGTACACGGCGTTGGCTACGAAGTGGTAGCTGTTGCCGCGAGGGCCTTCGTCGTCGGCCTCATCTACGCCCACGGCGTTCAAGGCACCGCCTTTGCGGTAGGAGATCTCGCTGCCCACCGACACGGTGTCGAGCACGGTGGACACGCTCAGGCCGATCAACTTGACGTTACGTGGGTACACCAGGCGGTAGCTGCCGGTGGCCGCCGACACCTGCGGCGCCAGCCAGGGTTGATAGTCGTCGAACTGGCGGTAGTAGGCACCAAACGTGGATTGCAGCGCTTGCACGTCGTACTTGGCCATCACGCCCCAGTTGCCGCTGTCGCGGCCGAACTTGGAGTCTTCGCGTTTAAAGGAGAAACCCGGGGCCACCGGCAGGCGATCCGGGCCTTCAAAAAACGGGTCTGCCGCGCCGAAGTAGGTGCCGCCATAAGGAATGCGCGTGTAGTCCCACTCATAGAAATACTGCCCGGCCAGGCTGAGGTTTTCAGTCACCTGCGACTTGGCGGAAATCTGCCCAATGGGCAAAAACACTTCCTTGGTTTCGATGCCCGGGCTGGTGACCGCCTTGGCGCCGTCCAAAGGGGCTTGCGAGTAGGAAATGGCGTGGGCGCCGAACAGCAATCCCTCGCCCCAATAGTTGGTGTGGCGGCCGGCTTTAACGTTGACCGTGGTGTCGCCCAGACGGACGTTTTTCCACAGGAAGGCATCGAGAATCTCCCCCGACGGGCCTTCGGCGTACCGCTTGGTTTCCGAGCTGTAGCGGTCGTTCTCGTAGCTGGTCTGGTAGCCGGCGACATTACTTTTTACGTCGTTGTCGTGGTACGCCTGGTCATACCAGCCGGACGCGCTCAGACGCGCGCCCCACTCCTTGCGGTAGGCGAAATCCAACTCGGTGAGGATATCGACGCGGTTGGTGACGATATCGCCCTTGTCGAACTTGCCGTCCGACTCGTCGTAGTTGGGGTTGTTCATGATGCGGTCGTCCTGACCTTCCGTGCGCATGCCGAGGTTGTAGCGCACGGTATTGTCCCAACGCAGGCGGTAGTCCGGGTTGGGCAAGTCGATGCTCACCGCATGAGCACTGCCCGCGTGAATCAACGCCAGTTCGGCGCAGGCCACCAGCGCCAGGTTACGGGCGCGCACGCCGCCCTTCTTGTTCATCTGTTTCATGCAAACCACCTTTTGTTTTTATTCTCAGTTGGTCATTGCAGCCCCCAATCGGGGGCTCGCGGTTAACGCCCGACGGGGTAAATGATGGATTTCTCCTGGGTAAATTCTTTCAGCCAATTCGGCCCGAATTCGCGGCCGATGCCTGAGCGTTTGAAGCCGCCGATGGGCGCGTACGGCAAACCGCCGCTGCCGCCATTGAGGTAAACGCTGCCGGCGCGAATGCGCCGCGCCAGGGCATAGGCCGTCGCCGCATCGGCCGAAGCCACCGCACCGTTCAAGCCAAAGCGCGAGTCGTTGGCGATGGCGATGGCTTCGTCGTCGGTGTCGTAGCCGATCACCACGCCGACCGGGCCGAAGATTTCTTCCTGGGCAATGGCCATGTCATTGCGCACGTTGTCGAACAGCGTCAGGTCGCTGAAGAATCCTTGCTTCAAGTGCGCCGGCCGCCCGCCACCGCACACCAGGGTGGCGCCGGCATCGCGGCCGCTGGCAATAAAGTGCTCGACCTTGCAGCGCTGCGATTCGCGAATCAGCGGCCCCATCAGCACGCTCGGGTCTGCCGGGTTACCGACCTTCCATTGTCCTGCCACAGCCGCAGCAATCTGTACGAACTGCTCACGAATCGAGTTATGCACCAAAAAGCGCGTGAGCAGCGCGCAGCCCTGCCCTGCGTTAACCGCCAAGCCGGCGATGGCACCCAGCGCGGTGCCCTGCACATCGGCATCGGCGCGCACGATCAATGCCGACTTGCCGCCCAGCTCCAGGTGCACGCGCTTAAGCGTCGGCGCGGCCTG
Organism: Pseudomonas turukhanskensis; assembly: GCF_027922365.1. GTDB lineage: Bacteria > Pseudomonadota > Gammaproteobacteria > Pseudomonadales > Pseudomonadaceae > Aquipseudomonas > Aquipseudomonas turukhanskensis. The sequence goes on along the minus strand of NZ_BSFN01000004.1, from coordinate 20,154 downwards.
GCTCATGATGCTGATACCGACAGTCTCCGAACCGGTGAACGAGACCATGTCCACCCGTGGGTCGCTGCTGAGCAAACTGCCCACATCAACGCCGCCGGTGACGATATTCAGCACGCCTTTGGGCAAGCCGATTTCCTCAGCAATTTCACCAAACAGCAGCGCCGAGTACGGGGTAAACGGCGAGGGTTTCAACACCAGGGTGTTACCGGCCAGCAGCGCCGGAAACACCTTGGCCAGGTTGAGCAGAAACGGGAAGTTGTAGCCGGTAATGCCCGCTACGACGCCTATGGCTTCACGCTCCACGGTACCGCTTCCGAGTATCAGCGGCCCGCCCGGGTTGAACGGGTTGGGGTTACTGTGCACCGGAATTTGCTGGCTATCGCCTTGAGTGGATTGCTCAATGGCGGTAAGCACATGGCCCAGCGGCATATCCACTTGCATGGCGTAGGTCACGCCTTGCGAACAGCCGACTTCGGCAATGATGAGCGCGGCGATCTGTTCGCGCTTGGCGACCAGGGCGGCGTGCATACGGCGCAGGTAACCCGCGCGCTCGGCCATGCTCAGCCACGGCCATGGGCCGTTGTCGAACGCCTGGCGGGCCGCGGCTATAGCGGCATCGGCGCTCTGCACATCGCCTACCGGGGCGTGGCCGATCACTTCTTCGGTCGCCGGGTTTAGCACCGGCTCGCGCGGGCCATCGGCGGCCACCCAGGCGCCGTCGATATAGAGTTTGTCCAGATGGGTAAAGGGGATGCTCATTGCGCTGCAACTCCTGACGGTTTGCCTGTAATAAATTCCGCGGCGCGCAGGGCAATGGCCATGGCCGGGGCGTTGGTATTGCCGGACACCAGGCACGGCATCACCGAGGTGTCGACTACCCGCAGCCCTTCCACCCCACGCACGCGCAGTTGCGGATCGAGCACCGAGCCCGCATCGCCGCCCATGCGGCAGGTGCCCGAGACGTGGTAGGCGGTTTGGCCAAAACGGCGCAGCGCGGCGAGAATTTCCTCGTCGGTTTGCACCTGGGGGCCGGGGGTCAGTTCATTTACGATGAACGGCTTAAGCGCCGGCTGCGCGGCCAGGCGGCGGAACCAGCGGACCAAGGCGATGCCTGAAGTGCGGTCGATGTCAGCACTTAGGTAGTTGCCATGAATCTGCGGCGGCACGGACGGATCGGCAGACTGAATGCGCAACTCGCCCTGGCTTTGCGGGCGCAAGAAATAGCCGCCCAGCGTCAGCCCCGGCTGCTTGTCGATGGCCACGGTGTTGCCGTCGCCGTCCATGGAATACAGGCTGACGCCGATCTGCGCGTCCGGGCGGTCCAACTCAGGACTGGTTTTGATAAAACCGCCGGCTTCGTGGGCCGCGTGGGTCATCGGGCCTTTTTTGCGCAGGAAGTAATTGGCCACCGCGCCCAGTAAACCGACGCCGTGGAAGCAATGGTTAAAGCTGCCGCTGGTGACGCGGTACTGCATGGCCATGTACACGTGTTCGCGCAGGTTGCGGCCCACGTCCGGGGCGTCTTGCACCACGGCAATACCGTGTTGCTGCAACAGCGCTGCCGGGCCCACGCCGGACAACTGCAAGAGCTTGGGCGATTCAACCGCGCCGGCACACAGCAAGATTTCCCGGCGCGCTTCGATGCGCTCATCGCCTGAGCTGCTGGTGACCTGCACGGCAGTGGCACGGCGCTCGGTAAATTCGATGCGCTGAACTTGGGTGCCGGTCACGACGGTGAGGTTGGTACGCCCGCGCACCGGGTCGAGAAAGGCTTTTGCCGCGCTGAAGCGCTGGCCTTTGTAGGTGGTTTGCGGCTGATAGCCAACGCCGCCGTGGCTAACCGAGTCGACATGGTTGGTATCGTCAGTGCGCTTTACGCCCATGGCCCCGGCGGCGCTGATCACCGCGTCGCACAAGGCATCGCCGCTGGGGTGCACAGTAACTTTCAACGGGCCACCGGTGCCGCGCCATTCGCTTTTGCCCAGTTGGTGATCTTCCAGCGCGACAAACTGCCGGCCCATGTCGGCCCAGCCCCAACCGGTGCAGCCTTGCGCTTCCCAGTTGTCGTAGTCAGCCGGCGCGCCACGCACATACACCATGCCGTTGACAGAACTGGAGCCGCCGATGGTTTTGCCTTTCAGCCAATTCTCATCGCTCATGCCCACGCCGCGCGACACTTTATAGGTCCACACATGGGGGTTGCCGGGAGTAAGTAGTTTGCCGATGCCACGGGGCATGGCGATCAACGCGCTGGTGTCGTCCGGGCCGCTTTCGATCAGCAGCACCGACACACTGGGGTCTGCCGACAAACGATTGGCCAGCACGCAACCCGAAGACCCCGCGCCGATGATGATGTAGTCATAGCTTTTGCTCATTCTTATTGTTCCCCAGGCCTCTAATGGACTGCAGAACGGTACGAGCCAATGGCAAAGGCCACAACGAACAGAACCCCGAATGTGTTCGATTTTGCGCTTTGAAGTTAACAGTTATGCCAAAACTGTCCTACAACTAACCTTGCTTGAACGCGATGGCGTATGTCACTGTTCAACCATCACCGCCGCGCGCGCACCTTGCCGCACGGCGCTACGACTCCAATAAAAATAGCTTTGCAGAGGTACAGGATGTCTCACGCCGCTCCCGTACAAATGGTCAACAAACCGCTGGCCCAGGAACGCCACGCCGTGCGCACCCAACGCACCCGCGACCTGTTGTTAGACAGCATGTACAGCCTGGCGCTGGAGAAGGATTACGCCGACATCACCGTGCAGGAAATCCTTAACCGCACCGGGGTGTCGCGCTCCACGTTCTACGCCCACTTTCGCACTAAAGAAGACCTCATCATTGCCGGCTACCAGGCCATTGGCGTGCCGAGCACCAAGGTCACCGAAGTGAGTGGCGACCGGCGCGTGGTGCTCGACGTGTCGGCTTGGTTGTTCAGCGCCACCGAGCGCCACGCGGCGCTGACCACCTCGTTTTTCAGTGGTCCAGGGCAAAGTGTGATCCTCGCCCACCTGGAAAATATCCTGATCATTCAAGTACGCGAGCACTACCGCAAACACGGCCTGTACCAGGTGGCAGAAATGCGCGGTGAAGTGGCCGTGCGCTGCTTTGTTGGCGCGTTAATCGGCCTGTGGCTGTGGTGGGTGCGCCACGACTACCCGGCCACCGCCAAGCAAATGACCGAGTCGTTTGACGCGCTGATGAACAACGGCACCTGGCCACCCGAGAACACCGCAGCGCACTAAGACGCGCAGGCCATAATCAGAAACTGGCGGAACGCTTGGGCAGGTTCCGATAGCTGGTTTTCCGGCAGCCACACCAAGCCCAATTCCATCGGCGGAATCACGTCCACCAGCGGGCGGATTTCGATCTTTTTGCCTTCTAGCGACCAGGCGCGGTAGAGCATGTCCGACAGAATCGTCACGCCAAATCCATGGGCCACCAACCCGCGTAACGCCTCCATCGACGACGTGCGAAACGCCACCTGCGGCGCCAGGCCGCGCGACTCCCAATAGCGCAGCGTAGATGCATCGCCCTCGTCCACCGTGGCGAGGATATAGGCGTGCTCGGCAACGTCCTCCAGGTTGATGGACGCGGCTTGCATTAACGGGTGTTGGCTGGCCAGCCACAGCTGGCGGCGCGAGCGAATTAGTACGTGGTGAGCAAAACCGTGCAGATCCGGTGTGTTGGAGACAATCGTCAGGCCCAGATCGAGGTCGCCATTGCTCACCGCCGTTTCGATGCTCGGACGGTCCATGTCGATCAGATCGATTTCAACCTGCGGGTAACTGCGTTTGAAGCGCGCCAACAACGCCGGCAAAAAATAGCCCAGCACGGTGTATGAGGCGCCTACTCGCACTGTGCCCTGCATGGCATGGCTAAGGAACAGCGGCTCGCTGAGAGCGTCTTGCAGGCTGTCGAGAATATGACGGGCATGCTGAGCAAACCGGTTGCCCTCGGCCGTGAGCGTCACGCCATACGGTAAGCGATCGAACAGGCTGACGCCCATGCTTTCTTCCAAGTGCAGCACGGCAGCGGTGATCGCCGATTGCGACACGTGCACCTTGAGTGCCGCTTGGGAGAATTGGCCGGCGTCGGCGGCAGCCACGAAATAGCGTAGCTGGCGCATGGAGATGTCTTTGCCTTTGGTCATTGAGGCTCTTGATCGTCGTACGGCGCGCTACGCGCGCCGTGGCAATGGCGAACGGTGCGCACGGCACACCCTACGGTTTAACGGCGGATGGACGCGGTGATCTTGGCATGCGGCCCACTCACCTGCGCCGCCCAGGCTTCGGCGGCCTGGTCTAGGGTGAAGTCCAGGTAGTCCACCTGAATCTGCTGCTCTTTGGCGATCTTCAGCAGGCGCAGCCAGATCTGTTCGCGGTCCGCTGGCGGACGCTGGCCGGTGCCGATGCACGACAGGCTGCGGAACAACAGGTCAGCAATATCCAGGTTGAGCTGACGCCCCGCCCCAGTGCCGATCGTCATAATCCGCGCGCCCCAGTTGGTGGCTTTTAGCGAGGTGAGCATCGGTTGGCCGCAGACCAGATCGAGCACCACATCGAAACCGCCGTCAGCGGCGTCCTTCAGCGCGGCTACATCATCGCTGCCACCCAGGGTCACCACGTCGTCGGCGATACCTCGGGACTTCAAACGGCCCAACGCTTCAGCGGATCGAGCAGCGCCGACCACCTTGCCAGCGCCCATACCACGCGCCAGCTGCAGGGCGATCTGGCCCAGGGTGCCGGTGGCGCCGAGTACCAGCACCTTTTCACCCTTCTGGATCTCGGCTTTTTCCAGCGGCACGATGGCGCCGGTGGCAGCGATGCCCATGCTGATGGCGGTCTTGTCGTCGACATCATCCGGCACGTTCCACACCTCGGCCTGCGGCACCAGGGTGCGCTCGGCAAAGGCGCCGAAGGGCAACACCGAACGCTCGCCGAAATACACCCGACGGCCATCCGGCGCGCGGCCAACGCCTTCGCCACGGATCACACAGGGGTATTCCACGCCCAGGCGGTAAGCGCCAAGCACGTCCCAGCCACCGAGGCCGGCGGTATCGACGTCAATCAGTACCGCGCCTTCTTGCGGCTGCGGCTCACGGAAGTCTTCGACGATGACCGGTGGGGCGTTGCGTTCGGAAATGATGGCGGCACGCATGGCAGTCTCCTCTATTGTTTTGTTGTAGGCTTGCGCATAAAAATATACTTGAACACTTTAACTGTATTTGTCCATATATTTGGCTTTTTACTGCCGTTATGGAGTACAAAGAGCTATCCGATTTCAGCGCCAACAATAAAAATTGCTGAAGGTTAGACATGAACGCCATCCAGTACAGCGAGTACGACTGCGAAGACACCGGGCGCTTTCTCACCGAGGCGTGCCTGGCCAAACAAGGCTTTGATATCCGTGTGGAACGGGCGCAATGGTCCAACGCCGGCACGGCCTTGATCGACACGGGCGACAACTGCCTGCTGCGTTTAATGCTGCCAGCCAGCAGCCAGATCAAGCCCAACTGCGGCACCTTTTCCAATGGCGGCGGCCGGCAGTTTCAGCCGCTCGGCAAACTGCTATTTATTCCCCACGGCACCGAGTTCCACCTGCGCCACGATGCCTGCGAGCAAAAGGCGCTGGTCTGCGTGTTCGACCCCGCCTCCCTAGGCGTACTCGGCAGCTACCGTTGGAACTGGCAAGACAGCGTCAGCGAAGCCATGCTCAACCTGCAAAGCGGCTACCTGCACGCATCCTTGCAACGCCTGGCCGACGAAGTGTCCAGCCCAGGCTTTGCCAGCGAACTACAAACCGAATGCCTACTCACCAGCATTGCCCTGGACCTGCGCCGAGAATTTATCGACGGCGCACGTAGCGCCGAAACCCGTAGCGACCACCAGCGCAAACTCAGCCCGCGGCAACTCAACCTGCTGCGCGAAATGCTCAACGAAGGCGAAGACGAAAACCGCTCCCTGCGCCGCCTGGCCCAGGCCTGCGAGCTGCCCGTGCGCACCCTGTCCACGCGCTTTAAAAACACCACCGGCATGACCTTGCGCCACTACGCCGCGCAGTTGCGGTTGGAAAAAGCCATGGCGTTGTTGGCCAACCCAAGGTTGCTGGTGAAGCAGGTGGCGTATCAGGCCGGGTTTAACAATGCGGCCGCGTTTGGCGCGGCGTTCAGGAAAGAATTGGGGGTTACGCCGGAAGAGTTTCGTAGGCAGCGTCAGGGGTGAATTCAAGACCGCGTATTGGTGCGCACGGCACACTCTACGTAGGGTGTGCCGTGCGCACCAATGTACGAGCCTTCAAGTTGCCGCCACCGGCTCCGCCTGATACCTGGGATACCCACCCAACGTCAGCAACAACAACGGCCCCGCCACAAAACATACGAAGCTAAACAGCAGCATCGCCGAATATCCGCCGGTCAATTTGAACATCGCCGCAAACAGCAGCGGTGACGTCGCGGCGCCCGTCGTAATCAACCCCAGATGCGCGCCAAACAACCGCCCGTAATCGCGCATGCCGAAGTAGCGGGCGATGAGAAACGCGGCGATATCAAACTCCGCACCCGCCCCCACGCCCACCAGCAAAGTGGCGAGGGTGTACATGGCGATGGTCGAGTCGCCGTAGGCGAAAATCACGCAGGCAAACGCGGGCATCAGCAGGGCCAGCGAGGCCACGCCCGGCGCCCATAGCCGATCAATCAAATACCCCACCACCAACCGGCCGAGTATCAGCGACACCCCAAAGCTGCTGAAGATTTGCGCCGCCTGCAGCGCGCTCAAGCCTCGGTCTTGCAGCAGCGGCACGATATTGGTCACCAGCCCAACCACGCAGGCCACCACCAGCGTCATCGACACGTTGCACACCCAGAACCGCCACGACCGCAGCGCTTCACTCAGCAACAAACCGCCCGCTTTCTCGCTGCTGACAATGGGCTGCCGCACCGTGTTGGAAGGGGCGGTCGGCATCAGCCAACGCAGCGCCAACGGCAAGGCCAGCAGCACCGGCAACACACCCAGGGCAAGAAACCCGGCCTGCCAATTCCAGCGGCTGATGGCCCACGCAGTGATCAGCGGCAGCCCAATCGCTGCCAACCCCGAGCCGCTGAGAATAATCGCCAGCGCCAGCCCACGGTTTTCTTCAAACCACAGGTTGACCAAGTGCGACCACGTCACTTGCAGCGTGCCCAACCCAGCCAACGGTACAAGAAAAAACCCCAAGTACAGCGTCCAGATCGAGCCGCCCATGGACGTCAACCCAAATACGCTCAGGCTCAACGCCAGGAGCGAGAGCAGCGTCACGCGCCGCAAGCCATAGCGCAGGTTCAGCCAGCCGGCCAATTGCGAGGCGACTATGGTGCCCAGCGACAGCGCGGTGATCGCCGCTTGCAGCTCCGCCCTGCCCCAACCCATGGCCTGCTCCAGGGGAATGACCAGGGAGCTGAAGCTGTACAGCAGCAACGAACTGGAGCTGGTGGCCACACCAACCAGCGCCAATATCAGCACCCGCCAGCCGCGTTTGAACTCGGTGTTATTGAAGCCTTTCATCGCCACTCCCTCAGTCGTTGCCGATAAACACGGCGGCTTTCGCACTTTTGTTCAGCACGTGCAGGCGCCGTGCCTGGCCCGGTGAACTGGCGCGATTGCTCAGGGTGTCTTCGGGGTGAATCAAGGTGGGGCCGTTGCCCAGTTCATCCAGCGCCAACTGCGCAAGGTCTTCGGCTTTGGGCAGGGACATGGTTAAGGCGTTGGGGATATTCAGCTTCACCATGGCGTCGCGCATGGTCGGTGTGTCAACCGTGCCGATGAGCAGGTTAAGCACATTCACGCCCTTGTCTTTCCACTCCGCCCACAGCGACTCGCCAAGGTTCAGCGCAAAGCCTTTGGTGGCGGTGTACATCGCCAGTTTGCGAATGCCGCCAAGCGCCGCCTGCGACCCCACCAACAGCAAACCGCCGCGCCCCCGCGCCACCATCGGCGCGCCAAAGACATGGCTGCAGTTCATAACGGTCAACGAGTTAAGGCTCAACAAGCTGCCCCAATCCTCGACCGAAGTGTCGAGGAACCGGGTGATAAACGGGTCGCCACCGGCGTTGTAGATAAACAGCCCCACTTCACGATCGCCCACCGCCGCGATCAGGCGCTCGGTGGCATCGCTGTGGGACAGGTCTTGAGTCACCAGCAGCACCTCGACGGCGTACTGCACCTCCAGCTCGCTTTTCAAGGCGGCCAAGGCCTCCGCGCGCCGGGCCACCAGCACGCAATTCAAGCCACGGGCGGCCAGCAGATGGGCAAAGGCCGCACCCACGCCATGGGAGGCGCCGGCAATCACGGCCCACGGGCCATAACGGTGTTTGAAATCAGACATGGGCATTCCCCTTACTCCACCGGCGGCAGGTCGATATGGCTCGCCGAGCCGCCAATCGCGGTGCTGCCATAGACCAACACGCGGCGTTCGATTTGCTCCATAAACAGGCGCAGTAGCGGCTTGTCGTATTCGGGGCCTGCGCTTTTCACAAAGGATTCCAGCGCCTCGTCGATGTCTTCCCAACGGTTGAACGTACGGTCCAGCAGCACTTGGGCTTCCTGCAGCTCCAGCTCGCGCAGACGCAGCTCCATGGCATCGCCACGGCCCAGATATTCCACCAGCTTGCTCACGGCGCGCAGTTTGGTTTGCTGGAATTCGCTGGCCACTTCCACCTGCGTCAGGGCGTCGTTCAACATGGTCAGCAGTTGCGCGTTGGGGCCGTTGCTGACGATCTCCAGGCCTGGTGTTTCCAGCGCCACACCCATGGCCTCGGCCAAGGCATGCACCACCACACGGCGCAGGGCGATGTCGAATTCGGTATAGATATCGTGCGGATCGCCCGGCTGCGGCGTTGCGATGGACGCCGAGAACTGCATGGTGCTGACCGTGGCAAACAACGCCGTGTGGTAGCGCACCACGTCGGGGTCCGCCGGCTGGCCGGTGACTTGCTGGTAGTAGCGATACAGGTCGGCAAACTTGTCGCCCAGCGGCTCGTAGTTATCGCGCATACGCGCCGATGCCAAGTCGGCCAACGGGTCGCCGATCATGGCGAATTCGAAGTCGTACAGGCCGTGGACTTTGCCATTTTCAAACAGAAACTGACCAGAGTCGTACTGCACAAAACCCGGCGTGGCGCGGTGCTGCGGCACGTTGCGGCGCAGCCAACCCAGGGCAAATTCCGCCAACGGCTGCGCGCGGGTTTTGTTGCGGGCATACAGCGGGTAATAGGCTTCCAGGCCAGCCAGGGTAATCTCCTCGGCATTTTTGGGCAGGCTGATGCCTTGATTCAGGAATGGCTGCAACGGCAAGTAATGCATCCGTGCAATGGCGTCGATCCACTGGCGCGACACCGATTTACGCTCGGCATCGTCTTTCGCCGTTTTTACATCGCGGCTGCCGGGTACCAGCTGCATCACGATGGCTTGCGGGTCTTCACAGAAGCCATAGATGCGCGGCACCGGCACGCCTTGCTTGCCCAGCAGGGTCAAAATATCGGCCTCACGGCGCAGCTCTGGAAACGGGCTCACATCGCCGCCGCGCTCGCCGCGAATATGCAGCTGCAGGGTTTCACCTCCGCGCTGCAGCTCGACGTTCCAGGCGGGACGCCAGCGCAGCAGGCGCTGCATGGCCGTTATCTGGCCGCCGAGCAGACCTTCTACAAACGTGCGCAGTTTTGCTTCGACCGGATCGCCGGCCACGTCAGGTGTGGTGCTCATAGCAGTCTCCGCTATCAAGTGGGTTGCGCAACGGTAGGCCCGCCGACCTTGTCCAGGGCCACGCCCTTTTTCTTGGCCAGGTCGGCGGTGTCCAGGTACTCGCGCCAGGCGCTGATCAGGCCCTGCTCATTGAGCTCGTACACCGCCACCATCGAATGCGGCATCGGTACGCCGTTGTTGATGCAGTAGTCGTCGCGCTCGGTCATCACCACGCGCTCGGACGAGACGATATGGCGCGTGGTGCAGCGGTTATGGGTGACGTAACTCATCTGCCGCTCAATCTCTTTGCGCAGCGCATCGCGGCCAGTAATCACCGGTCCGCCGGGCACCCAGAGCTGCCACACCGCGTCTTCGGCAAAGGTGGCCATGATTCGCTCGATATCCGGGCGGCTGCCGTCGGTGCCGTCGCCCCAGGCGGTGAGCATGTCGAGAATGAATTTTTCTTGTTCGAGTGCCATCGCGCGGCGCTCCTTTGGTTATTGAGGGGATCAGGCCGACGTTTGCGGCAGCAGAAAATTGCGCACCACCGGCACCATGGGCGTGCCGCAGCTCATGCCGCCGTCGACGCGCATCAGCGTGCCGTTGACGTAGCGGGCGTCATCGCTGGCGAGAAACGCCGCCATGGCCGCGATGTCTTCCGGCTCGCCCAGTTGCGGCACGTTTTGCAGGTCGAGAAAGGCGCTTTTCATGGCCTCGTTCGCCCAGCTTTCCATGGCCGGCGTGCGAATCACGCCCGGCAAAATGCCGTTGCAACGAATGCCCTGTTTGCCAAAGGTGGCGGCGATGGTTTGCACGTACCAATTCAACGCGGCCTTGGAGGCGCCATAGCTGAATTGTGAGATTTCGCCGGCAATGGAGCTGGTGGACGAGGTAAACAGAATCGAGCCGCTGCCTTGCGCCAGCATGTGCGGCAGCGCGTATTTGCACGCCAACACCCCGCCGAGCACATTCACTCGCATGCAGTTGTGGAACAGCTCGGTGTTGAAATTGATGAAGTCGATATCGCGGGTGGTGGCCGGGTTTTTGTACACGGCGTTATTGAACAGCACATCGATACGGCCAAAGGTTTGCACCGTGGTATCGACCATGCGCTTCAGGGCGGCTTCATCGCCCACATCCACTTGCAAGGCCAAGGCGTTGGCGCCGATTTCGGCGGCCACGGCCTCAGCCGAATCAGCAAATAGATCGGTCACCACCACGGTGGCGCCCTCCTCGGCAAACCGCTTGGCAGACGCGCGGCCAATACCGCTGCCGGCACCAGTGATCACGCAGACTTTGCCCTGCAGACGGCTTAGGGGCTGGGTCATCGGGAGTCCTCTTAATTCGGATGGGAAAAAGATCGGCGCCCCCACAAGAGCGCCGCAAAAGACAGCGTCGTATTAGCGGGTCTGGCCACCGGCAATCGTTTGCGGGTTGGCTTCGCGTTCCGAGACAGGCTCGGCGCGGTAGCGGGTGGGGCCGTTACCAAACATGCCGTATTGGTCACGGGTGAAGTCGTACAGCGAGTAGGAATCCTGCTGCGGGTTATTGGGGATGCCGTAGGCCTCGATGTTGTATTGCGAGCCGGTGCGGTACAGCGCACCGCTATCGTCCCAGGCGTCGTACACGGCAGCGCCGAAGGTGTCTTCGTCGATGTAGTAACGGCGCTTTTTCTGGGCATGGCGCATGCCGTCTTTGCGGGTGGCTTCCACGACCCACACGCGGTGCAATTCCCAGCGTTCGCAGTCAGGGTTGATGTGTTTGGGCAGCAACTTTTTGTCCATGTCGCAGCCCCACTTCAGCGTGTAGTTGCTGTAGGGAATGAACATTTCCTTCTTGCCCACCAGCTTCCAGTCGAAGCGGTCCATCTTTCCGGAAAACAGGAAAATCTCGTCGTAAAACGCCACACCACCGAAGGCCGAGTTGGGGGTGTCGTAGTTAAACTCCGGCGCCTTTCGCACCCGGCGTTGGCCAGTGCTGTAGCTCCAGGCGTAGCGCGAGTTTTCCACCGGGTCGAGGTAGTCCCAATAGCCCGACGCCTGCCCCGCCGTACGGGCCGGCGCAACAATGCGAGACCAGATGCGCTGGGCAATTTTCGGATCGCGGCCGGGCACGTCCAGTTGGTAGAACGGCTTCTCACCGGTGGAGCGGTTGGTGTTGGTCAGCGTCGGGTGGCCCTGGTTGACCACGTAGGCGCTGTGGTTCCAGTCCCAGCCATTCACGCCCTGGTAGTTGAGGATGTAGTTCCACATCACCTCGCGGCCATCTTTAGGCAGAGGGAACGGCAATCCACCCCGGCAGGCTTCAGTGATCGACAGACCGTCGTTCTCGGTTTTGCACGCGGCGCGGCCAGCGTTGCGTTGGGTGGCAGCGAGAAAGGTTTCCGGAAAAGCAGCAGTGCGGTGGGTGGGGTACACCTCAAGGTAATAGGTGTCCGGGTTGCTTTTCAGCAACTGATATTGGCCGGCTGCTAGTTGGTCCTTGTACTGATCGGCGTTGGCAGCGGTGATACGCAGGCGCGGCTTTTCATCGGCAAACGGGTTAGGCCACGTACCGTCGCCCGGCACCAGGCCAGCCGGTGCTTTGAAGCCACCCTCATAGGCCGGAATGGTGCCCGCTGCGTTGCCAGCCACGATGGCGCCGAAGCGGGTGAGTTTGCCGCCAAGGTCGGCGGTGCTGTAGCTATCTTCGGCCATGACGGGGGCCGTCAGCGCCAAGGCCAAGAGGCCTAGCGCATAGGTATTGAGGGTCATAACAGTCTCCAATCTTGAGAGGTGATCGCCACCTTGTGTTCGGCGATCCGCATTGCCTTGCGGGGCGGCTTAAAACGCCGTGCTAAGGGTGAGGGAAACCCAGTTGCGGTCGGTCAGGCCAACATCGCCGTTCCCCGCCACCACGGTTTTACCGACGCCCGCCACGTTGTCGTACTGGCGTTCGCTGCCATAACCGATGTACGAGAGTGTCACGTCGTAGCGCTCGTCGTAGGTGCCCTTGATGCCGGCCTTCCAGGTGTACTTACCCTCGCTGCCACCACCGGTGGCGGCGTTGCCGCTGACGCCATAATCCACGCTCATCGGCGCGGAAATATTCCAGCCGGGGAACACGCCCAACCACTGCGGCGCAAAACTCACTGCCATGCCCACGTAGTTTTTTGTGGCGCAGCCGTAATGCTTGTCTTGCCCAGCCGGGCAACCGCCATAGCCTTCGCCTTTGAACAGTTCCTCGTGCTTGGTCAGCCGCTCTACGTGGCTGAACGCCATTTCCGTGATCAGGCTGCCGGTATCGAAATAGTCCGTGCGCGGTAGCAGCCACAGGCCGTTGAGCACCATGTGCCAGGTGTCGCCACGGGCGCCCTGGTTATCGGCGGTGCTGATGTTGCTGGAAACCAGCGATGTGTTCTGGCGGTAAGACAAGTCCACCCCCAACGAGCCGCCGCCCAGCACTGGGCCCGCGGAATATCCCAAGCCATACAGCTTCACGTTTTCGGCATACACATAGCGTGCGAAGGTCGGGGCCACCTGCAGGCCCCACGGGTTGTAGTCGTCGAACTCGCGGTAAAACGCACTGACTTCCGAATGCAGGAAATCAAAGCTGTAGGTGCCCATCACCCCCCAGTTACCCCGGTCCTTGGGCTTGAGCGGATCCACCAACGGGCGGCTGAAACCACTGAACAGCGGTAAGCGATCCGGGCCTTCCAGCGCCACGTCGGCAGACGCCAGGTAGGTGCCGCCCTCCGGCGCGCGGGTGGTGTCCCATTCGAAGAAATATTGCGCGGCCAGTGACAGCTGATCGGTCACCTGGGCCTGGCCGGAAAGCTGCGTTAACGGCAAGAAAATCTCGCGGGTTTCGGTGCCTGGGTTGCTCACCGCTTTGCGCCCATCCAACGGTGCCTGCGAGTAAGAAACCGCGTGCCCGGCAATCAGCAAGCCGTTGCCCCAATATACCGTGTGTCGCCCGGCACGCAGGCTGACCGGGATATCGCCGAGGTCAAAACGGGTAAAGGCAAAGGCATCCAGCAACTCGCCGCTAAGGCCGCGGTGATAGCGCTTGGTGTGGTCGGAATAGCGGTCGTTGTTATAGCTGGAGGTGCTGGAGCCCGGGAACGCGCCGGGGTAATAGACGTTGCCGTCGTTGGTTTCTACATCGGTGTCGGCGTAGGCCTGGTCATACCAGGCGGCGGCGCTGACGCGAAAACCGTTGTACTGCTTGTAGGCGACTTCGAGTTCGCTCATCAGGTCGACGCGGTTGGTCACCACATCACCCCGGTCGAACTTGGAGTCGGACTCGTCGTAGCTGGCGTTATTGGCCAGTGCGTTGTCGCGTTCCTCGGCGCGAATGCCCAGGTTATAGCGCACGGTGTTGTCCCAGCGGGCGCTCCAGTCAGGGTTGCCGGTATCGAATTCGGCGGCCTGGACGGGGCCGCTGGTGACGGCTGCGGCCGCCAGCCACATGGCCAGGCGCAACGGCGTTGGTTTGGCGTTGTTCATCAACACTCCCGGTACCTTTTTGTTGTTATTGGTGTGGGGAGGAGTAGACGGGAAGCGGGGTTGGCGGGACAACGAAAGGGAGTATTGATGAAATGCAGAGGGTATTGGTGAAACGCACAACTCGATTGGCAACGGAATTCACCCCCTCATTCAGCTATCCGAAAAACCAATATCAGAACGCTGTTTTTGTGATTTTACGATCCCCCTACCCCCTCCCTAGACTCCGGCCAACAACAAGGCACCGCCGCGCCTGACGGCATCGCCACAAGAAAGCCTGGAGGATGAACATGAGTGCGTCCCCGTCTCTGGATGACAAGTACGTCCAGCACAGCGGAAAAGTGTTGCTCACTGGTATTCAAGCATTGGTTCGTTTGCCGCTTATGCAGCGGCAACGGGATTTGGCCAACGGGCTGAATACTGCCGGCTTTATTTCCGGCTACCGCGGCTCACCCTTGGGTGGCTTCGACCAGGCGTTGTGGAAGGCCCGCGATTACCTCAAGGAGCACCACACGGTGTTCCACCCTGGCATGAACGAAGACCTGGCTGCCACCTCTATCTGGGGCACGCAGCAGGTGAATATCTTCGAAGGCGCCACCTACGACGGCGTGTTCGGCATGTGGTACGGCAAAGGCCCGGGCGTGGATCGCTGCGGCGATGTATTCCGCCATGCCAACGCCGCCGGCACCTCGAAATTCGGTGGTGTGCTGGCAATTGCCGGTGACGACCACGGCGCCCGCTCCTCTTCCCTGCCGCACCAGACCGAGCATATTTTCAAGGCGGTGATGATGCCGGTACTGGCACCATCCGGCGTGCAGGAGTACCTCGACTACGGCATGCATGGCTGGGCCATGTCTCGCTATTCCGGGTGCTGGGTGGCGTTGAAGGCGGTGGCAGACACCGTGGAAAGCGCGGCCATTGTCGATATCGATATCAACCGTGTGCAACCGATCATTCCGGATATCCAGCTGCCTGAAGGTGGTCTGAATATTCGTTGGCCCGACCCGCCCCTGGCTCAGGAACAACGCCTGCTGGAGCACAAGCTGTATGCCGCGCTGGCTTACGCACGGGCCAATCGTATCGACCGTATCGTGATGGATTCGCCCAAGGCGCGGATCGGCATTATCACCTCCGGCAAGTCGTACCTGGACGTGTGCCAGGCGCTGAAAATCCTCGGCATCGACGACACCTTGGCGCAGCAGATTGGGCTGCGTGTTTACAAGGTGGGCATGGTCTGGCCGCTGGAAGCCGAAGGCGTGCGTCAGTTTGCCGAAGGGCTGGAAGAGATCGTGGTGGTGGAAGAAAAGCGCCACATGATCGAGTACCAGCTCAAGGAAGAGCTCTACAACTGGCGCGAGGATGTACGCCCGCGCATCGTCGGCAAGTTCGATGACAAAGGCGAATGGAGCCTGCCGCACACCGACTGGTTGCTGCCGGCGATCAACGACCTGACCCCGGCCATGATTGCCCGCGCGTTGGCCAAACGCATTTTGCGCTTGCATCAGAGCGGCCCGCTGCAGGTGCGCCTGGCGGTGCTCGACGCGCAACTGGCGAGCAAGGGCCAGTTCAGCAATTTGATGGACCGTGTGCCGCACTACTGCTCCGGCTGCCCGCACAACACTTCCACCAAAGTGCCGGAGGGCAGCCGCGCGCTGGCCGGTATTGGCTGCCACTACATGGCGGCGTGGATCTATCCGCAAACCCAGACCTTCAGCCAGATGGGCGGCGAAGGCGTGGCCTGGATCGGTCAGGCGCCTTTCACCAAAACCCAGCATGTGTTTGCCAACCTGGGCGACGGCACCTATTTCCACTCCGGCATTCTGGCGATTCGCGCCGCCATCGCGGCCAAGGTGCAGATCACCTACAAGATTCTCTACAACGATGCCGTGGCCATGACCGGCGGCCAGCCGGTGGACGGCACTCTGAGCGTGGCGCAGATCAGCCGGCAGTTAGCGGCTGAAGGCGTGCAGAAGCTGGTGGTGGTCAGCGACGACGTGGAGAAATACAAAGACATCCACGACCTGGCCGCCGGCGTACCGGTACTGCGCCGCGACAAGATGGATGAAGTACAGGCTGAACTGCGCGAGTTCAAAGGCGTGTCGGCGATCATTTACGACCAGGTGTGCGCCGCCGAGAAACGCCGCCGTCGCAAGCGCGGCAAGTTCCCCGACCCAGCACGTCGTGTTGTGATTAATGAGGCCGTGTGCGAAGGCTGTGGCGATTGCAGCAGCAAGTCCAACTGCATGTCGGTGACGTCGGTGGAAACCGAGTTCGGCCGCAAGCGTGAGATCGATCAATCGTCGTGCAACAAGGATTTCACCTGCCTGAACGGCTTCTGCCCGAGCTTTGTCACCGTCGAAGGCGGCAAGCTGCGCAAGCCCAAGGCCTTGGCGGCGAACTCGGATGATGTGTGGGACCTGCCCACCCCGGCCACCGTCGACCTGACCGAGCCGTACAGCATTCTGGTTACCGGCGTGGGCGGTACCGGCGTGGTCACCATCGGTGCCCTGCTCGGCATGGCGGCCTTTATCGAAGGCAAAGGTACGCTGAACCTGGATATGGCCGGCATGGCGCAGAAAGGTGGCGCGGTGTGGTCGCATATCCGTATTGCCGCGCGTCAGGAGCAGCTGTTTGCCCCGCGCATTGCCGAGGGCGAAGCCGCCCTGCTGCTGGGCTGCGACCTGGTGGTGAGTGCCAATACCGAAACCCTGTCCAAGCTGCGCCAGGGCGTGACCCACGCCTTGGTAAACAGCGAAGAAAGCATCACCAGCGCCTTTGTCCGCACCTTTGCCTTGCAGGCCGAGAGCGGTGATTTGCTCAAGCACCCGGACCCGCAATTCCGCAGCCAGAGCATGTCGGCGCAAATCGCTGAAGCCGTGGGCCATGCGCAAGCAGACTTTATCGATGCCAGCAAAATCGCCACCGCGCTGATGGGCGATTCGATTGCCACCAACACCTTTATGCTCGGCTATGCCTACCAGAAAGGCTGGTTGCCGGTGGGCGAAGCGGCGTTGCTTCAGGCCATCGAACTGAACGGTACCGCTGTGACCTTCAACCTCTCGGCTTTCGATTGGGGCCGCCGCTGCGCTGTGGATTTGCAGCGGGTGCTGCGCAAGCTGGAAGCCAGCAAGGTGAAGAGCGCCGATCGCGTGCTGTCGCAAAGCCTGGAAGAAACTGTGGCACGTCGAGTGACCTTCCTCACCGCTTACCAGAACACCGCCTATGCCCAGCGCTACACCGCGCGGGTCGAGCAATTTATGGCAGCGGAAACCGCCCTGCTCGGCCAGCCCGGCGAGCTGTCGGCTGCCGTCGCCCGTTACTACTTCAAAGTGCTGGCGATCAAGGACGAATACGAAGTGGCGCGGCTGTTCACCAACGGCGACTTCCTGGAAAAAATCCAGGCGCAGTTCGAGGGTGATTACAGCCTGCGCTTCCACCTCGCACCACCGCTCATGAACGACAAAGACGCGCCGAAAAAACGCAGCTTTGGGCCGTGGATGCTGCGTGGCTTTAAGGTGCTGGCGAAGATGAAATTCCTGCGCAACACCTGGCTCGATCCGTTTGGCTACACCCATGAACGCAAGGTGGAACGCCGCTGGCAAGCCAATTACGAACGCATTCTGGATGAGCTGCTAAGCGGCCTCAGCGCCGAGAAATTGGGCCTAGCCCAAGACCTCGCCGAGCTGCCGGAAAGCGTGCGCGGTTATGGCCCGGTGAAGGAGCGTTTCCTCGGTCACGCCGCTGAGCGTCAAGCGCAATTGCTGGAGCAATGGCGCAACGGCGGCAAGGGCTTGTTCCACGATGCCAGCCAGGCCAGCGGCAAGATTGCCGTGACCCAATTGTAAAAACCGTTTTCCTGCCAATTGGCAGGGCGCGGCCACTCGGAAAGGTGCCGCGCCTTTTTATTCGAAGCTGGAGAGTGCTATGCAAGACGTCGTCATCGTTGCCGCTACCCGTACGGCCATTGGCAGCTTCCAGGGCAGCCTGGCCAACACCAGCGCGGTGGAACTGGGTAGCGTGGTTATTCGCGCCCTGCTGGCCAAGGCCGGCATCAACGCGGGCCTGGTCGACGAGGTGATTCTGGGCCAGGTGCTCACTGCTGGCTGCGGGCAGAACCCGGCCCGTCAGGCTGCTCTGAATGCCGGGCTGCCCCACAGCGTGGCGGCCATGACCATCAACAAGCTCTGCGGCTCGGGGTTGAAAACGGTCAGCCTGGCGGCGCAAGCGATTCGCTGCGGCGATGCCGAGGTGGTGATTGCCGGCGGCATGGAGAACATGAGCCTGGCCCCCTACACCCTGGCCAAAGCCCGTACGGGCCTGCGCATGGGCCATGCGGAACTGGCCGACTCGCTGCTGCAAGATGGCTTGCTCGATGCCTTTAACGACTACCACATGGGCATCACCGCCGAGAACCTGGTGGACTGCTACAGCCTGACCCGCGAACAGCAAGACGCCTATGCCCTGCGCTCACAGCAACTGGCCAGTGCGGCCATTGAGGCCGGGCGCTTTGCCGATGAAATTACCCCGGTGGCGATTCCCCAGCGCAAGGGCGAGCCGCTGCTATTTGCGGTCGACGAACAACCCCGCGCGCAGACCACCGCCGACAGCCTGGCCAAACTCAAACCGGCGTTCAAAAAAGACGGCAGCGTCACCGCCGGCAACGCCTCTGCCATCAACGACGGCGCCGCCGCGGTGCTGCTGATGAGCGCGAGCAAGGCGAAGGAATTGGGGGTGCCGGTATTGGCGACGATCAAGGCCTACGCCAGCGCCGGGGTAGACCCGGCGATCATGGGCATCGGCCCGGTGTCGGCCAGTAAAAAATGTTTGGAGAAAGCGGCGTGGACGCTCGATGAACTCGACCTGATCGAAGCCAACGAAGCCTTTGCCGCGCAGTCGCTGTCGGTGGGCAAAGAGCTGGGCTGGAATATCGACAAGGTCAACGTCAACGGCGGCGCCATTGCCCTGGGCCATCCCATTGGCGCGTCGGGCTGCCGGGTGTTGGTGACCCTGCTGCACGAGATGCACAAGCGCGATGCCAAGAAAGGCCTGGCGACTTTGTGCATCGGCGGCGGCCTGGGTGTGGCCCTGGCCGTGGAGCGCCCTTAAATGGCTGGCCGCCACGCCCTGACTCTGGTGAAGCCGCGCTGGAGCGAAGCGGCCAACACCGATATCGGCACCCGCCATCTGCTGCGCCAGGTGGCGCTGGAGCTGTTTGCCGAGCACGGTTTTCACGGGATCAGCCTGCGCCAACTGGCGGCGGCCATGCATATGCATCCGGGGTCGTTGTACAACCATATCGACAGCAAACAGGCGCTGCTTTTCGAGCTGATTGAAGAGCATGAAGGCGATCTTCTGGAGTTGCTGCACACCGAGGTGCCCCTGCAGGCTGACGGGCTGCTGCAACTGGAAACCTATGTGCGCATGCACCTGCAATTCAACAGCCTACACAGCCAGCGCCATGCCCTCGCTCGCCTGGAATTTCGCGGGCTGAACTACGAGCAGCAGGAAAGCATCGAGCGGTTGCGCCATGTGCAGGTGCAGCAGTTAGAAAAGATTCTGCAGCGCTGCGCCCTGCCGGCGGCTGAATGTGGGCCGATTGCGCAAGGCATGATAGCCATGCTCGATGGTGTGGTGGCGGGCTATCCCAATGGCGGACGGCCGCCGCTGGAGCACCTGGCGGCGTTGTTTAGCCGGATGGTGTTGAATGGGTTATCGACAACGTAGGGTGTGCTGTGCGCACCACCGCGTAGGACGAAAGACTCTGGGTCCCCGCCTTCGCGGGGACGACGGAGATTTGTGCCTTTTTCTCCGTCATTCCCGCGAAGGCGGGAATCCAGAATCTTGCGGGACACGGTGATTGGTGCGCACAGCACACCCTTGTATCTCGACTCCTCCTCGAAAGAGGAGATAGTCTCCGACTGATCATCGGGGGAGGGTTTGAAAGCCGGGCACAC
>NZ_BSFN01000003.1:151477-506449 GCF_027922365.1 Pseudomonas turukhanskensis | reverse complement strand
CCTCTGGGCGCTGCGCGCCCGGCGGATAGCCCAGGTGGTGGCCAAGCTCAGCACTCAGGGCTCGCTCGATCAAGGCCTTCTTGAACGCCGCAGAGGCCTCCTCAATGGCTTCAGCGGTCATCGGTCCATCGCTGAATTGCGCGAGCAGCTCTTTCGGGATTTTCGGCAGCTCTCGCAACGCGGGTTTCTTCTTGGTCGGCATACATGCACCTCTTACTCATGTTATGCCCGAACACAAAATTTCTGACACCCCCCTTCAGCCTCGATCAATCTCAAACTTGGCGTAGGGCGACTATCACCTCGGTGGTACCCGCCGCCTCGATCTCAGATTTACCCAAGACTCAGCAACACCCGCCCAACCATCTTGCCGGCCAGAATGCGCGTCAAAGCTTCCGGCAGCTGCTGCAAGCTCACCTCCTCCACCAGCGGCTCCAAATCAAGCTTCCATTGCAGCGACAGACGATCCCACATCGATGCCTTCACCACCATCGGCAGCTCAACCGAGTCCACGCCAAGCAAATTCACGCCGCGCAGAATGAAGGGCATCACGCTGCCTTTGAAGCCAACGCCAGCTGTCAAACCACAGCAGGCCACGCTGCCGCCGTATTGCAGGGCTTTAACCACGTTGAAAAGAATGTCGCCACCGACCGTATCCACTGCACCGGCCCATTGCTCCTTGAGCATGGCTTTCTCGGTGCCGGCTTGCAGGTCTTCACGGGTGACGATCTGGCTCGCGCCCAACCCTTTGAGAAACTCGGCCTGCTCCGCCTTGCCGGTGGACGCCGCCACCGTGTAGCCCAGCCGCTTGAGCAGCACCACGGCAATACTGCCAACGCCACCGGTGGCACCGGTTACCAGCACCGGGCCGCTGTCCGGGCGCAGGCCAGCCTGTTCGAGTTTGTCCACGCACAACGCAGCGGTAAGGCCCGCCGTGCCCAACACCATCGACTCCCGCAGCGACAGCCCTTGCGGCCGCTTGATCGCCCAGGCTGCCGGAATGCGGATGTACTGGCCGAAGCCGCCTGCGGTATTCATGCCCAAGTCGTAACCGGTAACGATCACCTCATCACCGGCGGCAAATTCGCCAACGCTGGATTGCTCCACCACGCCGGCGGCATCGATACCAGGCGTGTGAGGGTAGTTCTTGGTGACGCCACGGTTGCCGCTGGCCGACAACGCGTCTTTGTAGTTAAGCGAGGAGTACTGCACACGGATCAGCAACTCGCCAGACGGAAGGTCCGCGGTGTCACGCTCGATCACCTGCGGCTCGAACACGCCAGCCACTTCACTGACCTGTAGTGCGTTGAACTTACTCATATCGCTCTCCTTGGACCGTTATCGGCTTACCAGAAACGTTGTTGCTGCAAACGGCTCAGCCAGGTTAGCAGCAGGCGGTCGACAGACAGGCTGGCTGCCAGGCCCACCCGCTCCGGCAAACTTTTCTTGTGCGCATAGTGCAGTTGAAACACGTCTGCGGTTTTCGCCTTGGTGGCGATGTATTCGTCGCTGGTCATCAGCTCATCCACCAGCTTTTTGCCCAGCGCCTGCTGGCCCAGCCAGACCTCACCGGTGGCAATCTCTTCCATCTGCAGCTGCGGGCGGTAGCTGGCGACAAAGTCCTTGAAAAGCTCGTGGGTGATTTCCAGGTCTTGCTGAAACTTCTCCCGGCCCTTCTCGGTGTTTTCGCCAAACACCGTCAGCGTGCGCTTGTATTCGCCGGCAGTAAGCACTTCAAAATCGACGTCGTGCTTTTTCAGCAAGCGGTGCACGTTGGGCAACTGCGCCACTACACCGATGGAACCCAAAATGGCGAACGGCGCCGAGACAATCTTCTGCCCGATACACGCCATCATGTAGCCGCCGCTGGCCGCCACCTTGTCCACGCACACTGTCAGCGGCACGCCGGCCTGGCGAATGCGCGCCAGTTGCGAGGACGCCAAGCCATAACTGTGGACCATGCCGCCGCCACTCTCCAGGCGCAGCACCACTTCGTCCTTGGGCGTGGCCAGGCTCAACAGCGCTGTCACTTCATGGCGCAGCGCTTCGGTGGCCGAGGCTTTGATATCGCCGTCGAAGTCCAGCACATACACGCGCGGTTTTTCCGACGGTTTCTTTTTCTCTAGTTTGTCCGCTTTGGCCTGCGCCTTGTGCAGCACCTTGAGCTGGTCCTTGTTCAGAATCGCGCCTTGCAGGCGCTCGTGCAGGGCCTTGTAGAAGTCGTTAAGTTTATGGACCTCCAATTGCCCACTACGTTTACGTCCTTTGCCGCGCAGTACGGCAATGGTCAGCAACACCACCACAATGGCCACCAGCACGGTGAATGTCTTGGCCAGAAAGCCAGCGTAATCGGCAAGAAACTCCACGCGTATTCTCCTGTAAACGGCAGCTCGAAATAGCAGATAGGCGCCCGCCTTCAAGCGGCGGGCAAGGGGTCCAAGCATACCGACGCCGCCGGTGCCCGGCCAGCGGCGCAGAGAGGCTTATCTATACCAACCTGTGTCGCCCCGCTGCCTTATAGAGCGCCGTGATAGCGATTCAAACAAGCGTATGTTTTTTCGTTGACAGACCCCACCTATCCTCATACCCTCGCGAAACTTTCACCGTGCGGGAAACGCTCACGTGGGCAGCATTTACATGATTCGCCATGGCCAGGCTTCATTCGGCGCCGACGATTACGACGTGCTGTCCGAAGTGGGTGTGCAGCAAGCCGAAATCCTCGGCAAGCACCTGGCGCAGCTGGATGTGCGCTTCGACCGCGCGGTTGCCGGCAGCCTGCTGCGTCAGCAAAACACCGGCACCGGCGCCCTCGCCCAACTCCAGGCCGCTGGCATTGCCACGCCGGAACTGGAAACCGATGAAGCCTTCAACGAATTCGACGCCGACGCCGTCATTCGCGCGCTGCTGCCCGACATCCTGCCGCACGAACCCCACGCGCTGGATACCCTGCGCAACGCCAAAAACAACCGCGCCGAATTCCAACGCCTGTTCGCGATGCTGATCGGCCGCTGGATTTCCGGCGACCACCCCAAAGCCGGCCTGCAAAGCTGGAAAGAGTTCGTGGAGCAAGTGGAAGGCGGCCTGGCGCGCATTCTTGAACGCGCCTCGGCCAAAGATAACGTCGCCGTTTTCACATCCGGCGGCACCATTACCGCCATGCTGCATCTTATTACTGCAATACCAGCAGCTCAGGCTTTCGAACTGAACTGGCAAATCGTCAACACCTCGCTCAACCGCTTCAAGTTCCGCGGTCGCGAGGTGGCCCTGGCTTCCTTCAACAGTCACGCGCATTTGGAACTGTTGAAGGCGCCGGAACTCATCACTTTCCGCTGAGTTCCGGACTACTGTGGCCCGCAAGGCCGCGCGTAACCTGAAAAAACTATAAAGGATCGAATCATGACCACAGTTGCTGACATCGCTCAAACCATGAAATCCAAGTTCAACCCTGCCGCCGCTGCCGGCCTGGACCTGGTATTCGGCTTCAAAATCGAAGACGGCGAAGACTTCTACCTCACCGTTAAAGACGGCACCGTAGACCTGGCCACCGGCGTATCGCCAGACGCCAACGTCACCCTGATCATGAACACCGAAACCCTGTCCGGCATCACCACCGGTGAAACCGACGGCATGCAAGCCTTCATGGGCGGCAAACTGCGCGCCGAAGGCGACATGATGCTGGCCATGAAACTGGGCGAACTGTTCCCGGTTTAAGGGAAATAGCGTCTACGCTTGATAAAAAACCGGAGTCTTTGGACTCCGGTTTTTTTCGTCTGCGGCCCGTCTGCCGCGTAGGTTGTAGCCGGCAATCAGGCCGGATGATTATCCAAAAACACGCTCACCAATAAGGGCCCGCGCGGCTTGTAGGGCACCTGCCACGGCATTAGATTAGCCAATAATCTAAGGCCCTCATTATAAGTAGAAGGGATAAGTATGGCGCTTACTGACCAGTCCACCCGCATCCGTAATGGCGAAGAACTCGACGCCGCCGTTATCGACCCCTACCTCAAAGCCCATATTCCCGGCCTGACTGGCGAGCCGAAGATCAGCCAGTTCCCCGGCGGCGCCTCCAACCTCACCTACCTGCTGGAATACCCCGAGCAAGAGTTCGTGCTGCGCCGCCCTCCGTTTGGCCACAAAGCCAAATCGGCCCACGACATGGGCCGCGAATTCCGCATTCTCAACCAGCTCAACGCCGGCTTCCCCTACTGCCCGAAAGCCTACGTGCACTGCACCGATGAGAGCGTGATTGGCGCCGAGTTCTACGTGATGGAACGCGTCAACGGCATTATCCTGCGCACCGATATGCCGGCCGAAATGAACTTCAGCCCCGAGCAAACCCGCGAGCTGTGCAAAAACTTCGTCGACAAATTCGTCGAGCTGCACAACGTCGACTACAACGCCTGCGGCCTGGGCGACCTGGGCAAGCCCGAAGGTTATGTAGAGCGGCAAATCGGCGGCTGGACCGACCGCTACGAAAAAGCCATGACCCCCGACGCCCCGAGCTGGGAAGAGGCCAAAGCCTGGCTGCGCGACAAGATGCCCGCCGACCACCACAAACCGGCCATCGTGCACAACGACTACCGCCTGGACAACGTGATTCTGGACAGCAAAAACCCGACGCAAATCATCGGCGTGCTGGACTGGGAACTGACCACCATCGGCGACCCGTTGATGGATTTGGGCAACACCCTGGCCTACTGGATTGACGCCGCCGACTCGGCCCCGATGCAAATGATGCGTCGCCAGCCCAGCAACGCGCCGGGCATGTTCACCCGCCAGGAATTCGCCGACTACTACGGCGAGCGCTCCGGCATCGAAGTGAAAAACCTCGACTTCTACTACACCTACGGCCTGTTCCGCTTAGCCGGCATCGTGCAGCAGATCTACTACCGCTACTTCCACGGCCAAACCCAGGACAAACGCTTCGCCTCGTTCATTCAACTGAACAAGCTGCTGGAGCAGGCAAGCCTGCAAGTCATCAACAAATCCACGCTGTAACGCGCCTTGTAATCCGCCGCCCTGCCCGTTTAGTGGCGGCGGATTCAGCCCTTCATCTCCACCTACAAACAGAATCAGGGGAACCCCATGTCCAAGACCAATCTGTTCGACCTCGACGGCAAAGTGGCCTTCGTTTCCGGCGCCAGCCGCGGCATCGGTGAATCCATCGCCAAACTGCTGGCCCAGCAAGGCGCACACGTGATCGTCTCCAGCCGCAAAATCGAAGGCTGCCAGGCCGTGGCCGACGCCATCATCGCCGACGGCGGCAAAGCCACCGCCATCGCCTGCCACATCGGCGAGATGGAACAGATTCAGAGCGTATTCGCGCAAATCCGCGAACAGTTCGGCCAACTGGACATTCTGGTCAACAACGCCGCCACCAACCCACAGTTCTGCAACGTACTGGACACCGACCTGTCGGCCTTTCAGAAAACCGTAGACGTGAACATTCGTGGCTACTTCTTCATGTCCATCGAAGCCGGCAAGCTGATGCGTGAAAAGGGCAAAGGCAGCATCATCAACGTCGCCTCCATCAACGGTATTTCGCCCGGCATCTTCCAAGGCATCTACTCGGTGACCAAGGCTGCCGTTATCAACATGACCAAAGTATTCGCCAAGGAATGCGCCCAGTTCGGCATCCGCTGCAACGCCCTACTGCCGGGCCTGACCGACACCAAGTTTGCCTCGGCACTGGTGAAAAACGACGCCATCCTGAACCAGGCCCTGGCGCAGATTCCGTTGAAACGTGTGGCGGACCCGAGCGAAATGGCCGGTACCGTGCTGTACCTGGCTAGCGATGCGTCCAGCTACACCACTGGTGTGGCGCTGAATGTCGACGGCGGCTTCCTCTCCTGAGGTGCCCCCTTGCGCGACAAACGAAGAGACCTGCGGGTCTCTTTTTTATTGGTCGCGATTACCACCATACGTTGGGCTTCGCTGCGCTCAACCCAACCTACGCCATGCGCTGATTTTCGCAGTCGCAGGAGCGAGCTTGCTCGCGAACCCTGCAACCCTCAATCGCCCTCCCCGCCACAATCAGGCCCCTCTCCCGCTAGGTCGGCCGGACAGGCGAGGGGGCTGGGGTGAGGGCAACGATTTCAGTCCCCCTCAAAACTCTGGACCCCAGCCTCCGCTGGGGCGACGCTGGTAGTTGAAATTACTCCGTCACCCCGCTCAGGCGGCGGTCCGACGATTCGGGATCCAGAATCTCCTGGCCAACGCCCTCTCAACCAAACCACTACCCCCACAACGCAAAAAAGGGGACTTTCAAAGTCCCCTTCTCACTCCACAACCAACCAACGCTTACACGCTAACTCCATTCTGCAAACGCAGATCCTGCCGCCCTACTTCTTCTTCCCTTTCTTTTTCCCTATCCCCTTCAACCGCTCCCGCGCCGCCTCCAACACCTCGCGCTTCTCCCCCTTCCCCATCTTCTTCCACCCTTTAATCTCCTCCTTACTGCGCCCACAGCCCACGCAAATCCGATCGTCGAATTTACAGATGCTGATGCAAGGATCTTTGGTGTCGCCCATGGGGTACCTCAGTCGCGGGAGTATTCCTGTTCTTCTCGGATGGCGCGCGCCAGCGCCTCTTCTTCACTTTCTTCTTCCGGCTCTGGTGTAAACGCCGGCGCCGGTGGCGGCACGGGTTGCGTGGCGACCTTGTTGCGCAGCACTTCCAACGCCTCTTCGGCGGACATGGGTTGCTCGATTTCGTCGTCTTCGTCTGCCCATGCGGCGTCAGCGCGGGCTTGCAGATCGGCGGGCACGGGTTTGTCGTCGCTGTATTCCTTGACGGGGGCCTCGACGGGGGCCGGCTCGTAGTCTTCGGGCAGGTCGTTAAAGTCGGTTTTCAGGCCTTGTTCCATCTGGTCGAGCTCGGCCAGCAGGCTGCCGAAGCTTTTCTCTTCGCGTGGCTCGGGCGCTGCGCCCTCTTCGCCTTCGGTGGCGGTGTCGGCGCGGGCTTGCAGGCCTTCGGGTACCGGTAGGTCGTCCTGGTCGAAGCCGAGCATGGGCTCGGGTTCCAGTTCGCGCAGGGCGGCCAGAGGCGGCAGCTCGTCGAGGTTTTTCAGGTTGAAGTGGTCGAGAAATTGTTTGGTGGTGGCAAACATGGCGGGTTTGCCGGGTACGTCGCGGTAGCCGACGACGCGTATCCACTCACGCTCGAGCAGGGTTTTGACGATCTGGCTGTTTACGGCCACGCCGCGTACATCTTCGATTTCACCACGGGTGATGGGCTGGCGGTAGGCGACCAGGGCCAGGGTTTCGAGCATGGCGCGCGAATAACGCTGCGGGCGCTCTTCCCACAGGCGGCCGACCCACGGGGCGTAGATTTCACGCACCTGCAGGCGGTAGCCGCTGGCGACTTCCTTGAGTTCAAAGGCGCGGCCGGCGCAGGATTTTTCCAGGGCAGCCAGGGCTTTTTTGAACACGGCCGGCTCGGGGCGTTCGGCTTCTTCGAAGAGTTCGTACAGGCGTTCGAGCGACTGGGGCTTGCCGCTGGCTAGCAGGAAGGCTTCGAGCAGCGAGGCCAGTTCTTTGGGGTCGTTGAGGTTCATGCTTTAGCCGCTCTCATTCGGCGCTTTTTTTATTCGGCGCGGGCGCGTACGTGTATCGGCCCGAAGGCTTCGTTTTGCACCAGCTCTACCAATTGTTCCTTGATCAGTTCCAGCACGGCCATAAAGGTGACCACCACCCCCAACTTGCCTTCCTCGGCGAGAAACAGGCTGACGAAGGGCACGAAGCCGGCGCCTTTCAGGCGTTCCAGCACGTCGCTCATACGTTCGCGGGTGGAGAGTTGTTCGCGGGTGACCTGGTGGCTTTCAAACATGTCGCCGCGGCGCAGCACTTCGGCCATGGACAGCAGCAGCTCTTCCAGGCTGACGTCGGGCAGCAGTTTGCGCGCGCGCGCTTCAGGGGCGTCGAGGCGCGGCACGGTAAGGTCGCGGCCGACGCGGCTGATTCCATCAATGCCTTCGGCGGCGGCTTTGTAGCGTTCGTATTCTTGCAGGCGGCGGATCAGCTCGGCGCGCGGGTCGTCTTCTTCTTCCTCGGCTTCGGCGGAGCGCGGCAGCAGCATGCGCGATTTGATTTCGGCGAGCATGGCGGCCATTACCAGGTATTCGGCGGCCAGCTCCAGGCGCACGGCCTGCATCAGTTCGACATAGCCCATGTATTGCTTGGTGATTTCAGCCACCGGGATGTCGAGCACGTCGATGTTTTGTTTGCGGATGAGGTACAGCAGCAGGTCAAGCGGGCCTTCGAAGGCTTCGAGGAACACTTCCAGCGCATCGGGCGGGATATACAGGTCCACCGGCATTTCGGTGATGGCTTTGCCGTACACCAGGGCGAACGGCAGCTCTTGCTGAGCGCCGGCCTGGCTGTCGACTTCGCTTGCGGTGGTGTCCTGCATAAGGTCCTTTATCTGTAGTTCAAACCGAGGGCAGCACGCACGTCGATCAGGGTTTCGCGGGCCTCGTCGCGCGCCCGTTCAGCGCCCTCGGCGAGGATGTTGCGCACCACTTCCGGGCTGTCCTGGTAGTCCAGGGCGCGCAGTTGCAGCGGTTTCAGTTCGGCCTGCACGGCCTCGATCAGCGGGCCTTTGCAGTCGATGCAGCCAATACCGGCGCTGCGGCAGCCCTGTTGCACCCAGTGCAGCGTGGGCTCATCGGAGTACACCTCATGCAACTGCCAGACCGGGCAGCGGCTGGGCTCGCCCGGGTCGTCGCGGTGCACCCGCGCGGGGTCGGTGGGCATACGCCGCAGTTTGTCTTCTACCTCGGCCGGGGTGTCGCGCAGGAAAATGGCGTTGCTATTGCCGCCCTTGAAATGGGAGGTGGCCATCTTGCCGCCGTCCAGCCCGGCCATTTTCGGTGCCTCGCTCAGCAGCGCGTGGGGCTCGGGCAGCAACACTTTACCGCCGCCTTCGAGATAGCCAAATAGGCGTTCTTTATCGCCCAGGGTGATGCTTTGCACTTCTTTGAGCAGCGCGCGGGCGGTGTCCAGGGCTTCGGTGTCGCCCTGTTCCTGGAAGGCTTTGCGCAGGCTGTTGTAGAGCTTCGCAGTTTTTTTGCCCAGCCGCAGAATCGCCGCCTCGGCCTTGGCTTCAAAGCCGGGCTCGCGGCCGTACAGGTGGTTGAAGCGCCGGGCCACTTCGCGGGCGAATTCGATATGCGGCAGTTGGTCGGAGCCCACCGGCACCAGGCCGGCGCGGTACAGCAGAATGTCGGCCGCTTGCAGCAGCGGGTAGCCGAGAAAGCCGTACGTGCCGAGGTCTTTGTGGTGCAGTTGGTCTTGCTGCTCTTTGTACGAGGGCACGCGTTCGAGCCAGCTCAGCGGGCAGATCATGGACAGCAGCAGGTGCAGCTCGGCGTGTTCGGGCACCTGGGATTGGATAAACATATTGGCCGAGCTGGGGCTAACGCCGGCGGCCAGCCAGTCCACCGCCATGTCGGAAACGTGCTGGGCGATGTTGCCGACGTCGTCATAGTCGGTGGTGAGCGCGTGCCAATCGACGATGCAGAAAAAGCATTCGTACTCGTGCTGCAGCTTTACCCAGTTTTTCAGCACGCCGTGGTAGTGGCCCAGGTGCAGCCGGCCGCTGGGGCGCATGCCAGACAATACACGGCGTTGCGGATCAACTGTGCTCAAGCGACGCTTCCTGTCGCCATTTAGGCGTCTGCCTCGAAGGGCGTGGGGTCGCCACAGCCGACGCGTACCAGCACCACTTCATCGTCCACCAGGCTCACCACGGTGGAGGCTTCCAGGCCGCCGAAGCCGCCGTCGATAATCAGGTCTACCTGGTGTTCGAGGATCTGGCGCATTTCATAGGGGTCGCTCATCGGCTCTTTTTCGCCGGGCAGAATCAGGCTGGTGCTCATCAGCGGCTCGCCCAACTCTTCCAGCAGCGCCTGAGCGATAGGGTGGCTGGGCACGCGCAGACCGATGGTGCGGCGCTTGGGGTGCAGCAGCATGCGCGGCACTTCGCGGGTGGCGTTGAGAATAAAGGTGTAGGGCCCCGGCGTATGGCCTTTGAGCAGGCGGAATGCGCCGGTGTCCACCTTGGCGAACAGGCCGAGCTGCGACAGGTCGCGGCACACCAGGGTGAAGTTGTGCTTGTCATCGAGCTGGCGCAGGCGGCGGATGCGTTCGACGGCGGTTTTGTCGCCGATGTGGCAGCCCACAGCGTAGGAGGAGTCGGTGGGGTACACCACCACGCCGCCGGCCTTGATGATCTCTACGGCCTGTTTAATCAACCGCGATTG
This sequence comes from Pseudomonas turukhanskensis, assembly GCF_027922365.1. Lineage (GTDB taxonomy): Bacteria > Pseudomonadota > Gammaproteobacteria > Pseudomonadales > Pseudomonadaceae > Aquipseudomonas > Aquipseudomonas turukhanskensis. The sequence goes on along the minus strand of NZ_BSFN01000003.1, from coordinate 496,191 downwards.
CGGGTTTTCCGGGTGCACCTGGAAAAATTGACTCACGGGAGTTCCCTTCTCGAAGGTATGCGGCTCAGCCGGCAGCAGCGTGTGGGACATGATCGAAGCGCAGCCACAGTGGCGCCAGGTCTTCCGGTAGCGGGCGGTACATGCCCAGCTCCGACCAGTCTCCTGGGGCGTGGAAGTCACTGCCGACGCTGGCCAGCAGACCGAATTCTCGGGCAAGTATCGCCAGGCCGCCAATCTGCTCGGCCGGCTGCATGCCATTAACCACTTCCAGCGCCTGGCCGCCGGCGGCGACGAAGTCGATGATGAGCTTGCGCCGTTTACTGCGGGTGAAGTCGTATTGCCAAGGGTGCGCCATGCTTACCCAGGCGCCGGCTTCACGCAGGGTGCCGACGGCATCTGCCAGGGTCGGCCAGTGTTGTTTCACGTCGCCGAGCTTGCCCGAGCCCAGCCATTTGCGGAACGCTTCGGCGCGGTCTTTTACGTAGCCTTCGCGCACCAGAAAGTCGGCGAAGTGCGGGCGGGCCGGGGCGTTGCCGCTGTCGCCGAGTTCCTTTTGAATAGCGCGGGCGCCGTCGAGGGCGCCGGGCATGCCCTTGAGGGCCAGGCGCCGGTCGATTTCTTCGGCACGCAGCCAGCGGCCGCTGTGCAGGTCGGCAATGGCTTGCACCAGCGCCGGGGCGTTGGCGGCGAAGCCATAACCGAGGACATGAATGGTGGCGCCACCCCAGGTGCAGGACAGCTCTACGCCATTGACCAGTTGCATATCCAGCTCATCGGCGGCGGCGCGGGCTTCATCGAGGCCTTCGAGGGTGTCGTGATCGGTGAGGGCCAAAACCCGCACGCCGCGCTCATGGGCGCGGGCGACCACCACGGCGGGCGCGAGGGCGCCGTCGGAAGCGGTGCTATGGCAGTGCAGGTCTACAGTCATAACTAATATGTTCTCGGGTTTTGCACGTTGTTATCAGTAGATAACAGCACGGACAAAGAGTTGGTACGAAAAAAACCACACGGCGGCACAAAGTCTGCGCCGCTGCGCCTAGCTCTACGGTTCGGGTTTGTTATTATGCCGGCACATCCAGCTTCTGGCTTGCCACTGTGAAACAATTCCTCGACTTCATCCCGCTTATCCTGTTTTTCGTTGTTTTCAAGATAGAACCCCGCGCTGTCGACCTCTTTGGTCATACCTACATGCTAGGCGGTATTTTCAGCGCCACCGCCATGCTGATCGCCAGCTCCATCGTGGTGTACGGCATTTTCTTTATCGTGCAGAAGCGTCTGGAAAAGAGCCAATGGCTTACCCTGATTGCCTGCCTGGTGTTCGGCAGCCTCACGCTGGCCTTTCACAGCGAAACCTTCCTGAAGTGGAAAGCGCCAGTGGTGAGTTGGCTGTTTGCCCTCGCCTTTCTGGGTAGCCACTTCATCGGCGACAAGCCGCTTATCCAACGCATGATGGGCCACGCGGTCAGCTTGCCGGAGCCTATCTGGGTGAAGTTGAACATTGCCTGGATTGTGTTCTTTATCGTCAGCGGCGCGGCCAACCTGTTTGTGGCCTTTACCTTCCAGAGCATCTGGGTGGATTTCAAGGTCTTTGGCAGCCTGGGCATGACCCTGCTGTTCTTGATCGGTCAGGGCATTTTCCTGGCCAAGCATATTCATGACGTTGAGGCCGACCCTGCGGCCCCCGCTAAAAATAAGGACTGACATGCTCTACGCGATCATCGCCACCGACGTGGCTAATTCCCTCGAAGCCCGCCTTTCCGTGCGCCCTTCCCACCTCGCCCGCCTGGAACAGCTGAAAAGCGAAGGCCGCCTGGTGCTCGCCGGCCCGCACCCGGCCGTAGACAGCAATGACCCGGGCGCCGCCGGCTTTAGCGGCAGCCTGATTGTGGCCGAGTTCGAGTCGCTGAATGCCGCGCAAAGCTGGGCCGACGCCGACCCGTACCGCGCAGCCGGCGTTTACGGCAATGTAGTGGTCAAGCCGTTCAAGCTGGTTCTGCCGTAACGTTTCGCCCTGGGGTACAACACACAGCCGTTGCAGTCAGCCCATTAATAAGGAACGTCGATGCGCCAAGGCCCTTTGTCCCTGTTGTTTGCTGCATCGTTGTTGATGACTGCTACTGCCCACGCTGAGGAGATTCCAGCCGTCGCCGACGTGAGTTCGGCGGTGAGCGCCGAGCAGGCGCAGTTGGACAGCCTGGAACAACGCCTGGCCGAGAGCGAGCGCCAACGCACCGAGCTCGCCACCGAGCTGCAAAGCAGTACCGAGGTGCGCGAAAACGCCGTGATCGGTCGCCTGCGTCAAGAGAACCAACGGCTCAAATTGCAACTCAAAGAAGCCCAAGCCAGCCAGCAACCACCGCTGCTTAGCGAGGAACAGAGCTGGTTTGCCATTGGCGCGGCGGTCACGTTGGTGGCCCTGCTCTGCGGCGCGCTGCTACGCGGCAGCCGCAAACCCCGCCGCGACTGGATCAACTAAACGCCCATTACTGATACCGGCCTATGTCCACTCTCTTATTGATCGACGATGACGTAGAACTCTGCGAACTGCTTAGCAGTTGGTTGAGCCAGGAAGGGTTTCATGTGCGCGCCTGCCACGACGGCCGTAGCGCCCGCGCGGCACTGGCAAGCGAATCGCCAGCGGCGGTGGTGCTGGATGTGATGCTGCCCGACGGCAGCGGCCTGGAGCTGCTCAAGCAGCTGCGCAGCGACCACCCGGATTTGCCCGTGCTGATGCTCTCGGCCCGTGGCGAGCCGCTGGACCGGATTCTTGGCCTGGAACTGGGGGCCGACGATTACCTGGCCAAACCCTGCGACCCGCGTGAGCTCACTGCCCGCCTGCGCGCGGTATTGCGCCGTAGCGTGCCGGTGGCGACGTCCAGCCAGCTGGAGCTGGGCGACCTGGTGTTCAGCCCGGTTCGCGGCTCGGTGACCATCGCCGGGCTGGATGTGGTGCTCACTGTTTCTGAAAGCCGTTTGCTGGAGGCGCTGCTGCGCCAGCCCGGCGAGCCGGTGGATAAACAGGAACTGGCGCAGTTGGCGCTGGGCCGCAAGCTCACCCTGTACGACCGCAGCCTGGATATGCACGTGAGCAACCTGCGCAAGAAGATCGGCCCTCACACCGATGGCCGCCCGCGCATTCTGGCGTTGCGCAGCCGTGGGTATTACTACAGCGCCTGATAGACCGCCCGGTGCGCGGAGCACACCCTACAACAGCTAGGCGCCGTGCCGCTCTCGTAGGGTGTGCTCCGCGCACCAAGCGATTTCCCCGCTATCGCAACGTAAAGACCGCCGCGCGCTATGTAGCAGCGTCTTTACCTAAGCTTTACCGCCACCTGACCGCGCTTGACCTTGCGTTCCCTAGACTGGGCACATCCGGCAAATACGCCGGTTTGCAGACAAGGAGTTATCCCATGCGTAAAACCCTTATCGCCGCTCTGTTTGCCGCAGCCCTGCCTACCATCGCCATGGCCATGCCATCGGCAGGCGAAGACGGCCCACGCCCTCCTTTCGCCCATGACGGCGGCCCGCGTGGCGAGCATCACCGCGGCCCGGACATATTCCGCGACCTGGACCTGAACAAAGAACAACGCCAGGCCATCGGCAAAATCATGGGCGAGCAGAAGCACAGCCGTGACGAGCTGACTCGCCGCTACCTCGACAAACTGTCGGACGCCGACAAGAAGGCCATGCAGGACGAGATAAAAGCCAAGCGTGACGCCACCGATGGCAAGATCCGCGCCCTGTTGAGTCCTGAGCAGCAAAAGGCCTTCGACGAGAAGAAAAAACAGATGGAAGCTCGCCGCGCCGAGTGGCAAGAGTTCAAGGCGTGGAAGGCCAAGCAGGCGAAAGCGCAGTAAGCCATCCTCACACCCGTCATTCCCGCGTAGGCGGGAATCCAGAATCGCGCCTCGTGCACCTTACGCGCACGGTCCAAAATTCTGGGTCCCCGCCTACGCGGGGACGACGGGGGCTGAGCAAGCGAAGGTGCAGTTACGGACTACGCAATGATGGAGAGCTTGCTAAAAACCTCCGTCATTCCAGCGCAGGCTGGAAGCCCAGAATTTCGAGTGGTGCACGATAGCGCGTACGGCTCAAGACTCTGGGTCCCAGCCTTCGCTGGGACGACGGGGCTGAGCAAGCGAAGGTGCAGTAACTAACTACGCAATGACGGAGAGCTTGCTAAAAACCTCCGTCATTCCAGCGCAGGCTGGAATCCAGAATTCTGAGTAGTACACGAAAGCGTGTACTACTCCAGACTCTGGGTCCCAGCCTTCGCTGGGACGACGGGGCTGAGCAAGCGAAGGCGCAGTAACTGCCTTCGCAATGACGGAGAGCTTGCTAAAAACCTCCGTCATTCCAGCGCAGGCTGGAATCCAGAATTCTGAGTGGTGCACGATGGCGCGTACGGCTCCAGGCTCTGGGTCCCAGCCTTCGCGGGGACGACCGGGGGCTGAGCAAGCGAAGGCGCAGTAACTGCCTTCGCAATGACGGAGAGCTTGCTAAAAACCTCCGACATTCCAGCGCAGGCTGGAATCCAGAATTTCGAGTGGTGCACGATAGCGCGGACGGCTCCAGACTCAGGGTCACAGCCTTCGCTGGGACGACGAGGCCCATAGCGCTTCGCTAGTTCCGCAACGCAAGTTTCACCCTACCCGACCTAACCCCCGGGTGGGTTTTGTTCGTTTATAAGGAGTCGTTGTGCGCTCACTGTTTTGGCGGATTTTTGCCAGCTTCTGGTTGGCCATCGTGCTGGTGGCAGGCTTGTCGATTCTGCTCGGCCGTTTGCTGAACCAGGATGCCTGGATTCTCAGCCAGCATCCGGCCCTGCAAGGTGTGCCGGAAGCCTGGGCGCGCATCTACGAGAGCAAAGGCGCCGAGGCCGCGCAGGATTACCTGCAGCAGCGCAAACGCGATTTCCATATCGACACCCAGGTGCTGGATGACAGCGGAAACGCGCTTATCCAAGGCACCTTCCCGCCGCGCGCCGCCGCCTTTGAAAAGCGCCAACACGACGACCCGCGCCGCCTGCCCTGGCGACGCCTGACCACCGACTACACCAGCCCCGGTGGCGACACCTACCTGTTTATCTACCGCATTCCGCACCCTGAGCTGGATGACTGGCACCGGGGCAGCCTGCTGATGCCGGCCAGCGCCCTGGGCATCGCCTTTCTGGTGCTGACGGCGCTGAGCCTGCTGCTGACCCTGTCCATCACCCGCCCGCTCGGGCAGTTGCGCGGCGCCGTGCACGACCTGGGCCAGGCGGCGTACCAGCAACACACCCTGGCGCGCCTTTCCACTCGCCGCGATGAGTTCGGGGTGCTGGCCGGCGACTTCAACCGCATGGGCGAGCGCCTGCAAGACCTGATCAGCAGCCAGCGCCAACTGCTGCGCGATGTGTCCCACGAGTTGCGCTCACCCTTGGCGCGCCTGCGTATCGCCCTTGCCCTGGCTGAACGCGCCGAGCCCGAGGACCGGGTAAAGCTCTGGCCAAGGTTGGAGCGTGAATGCGACCGACTGGAGGCGTTGATCAGCGAGATTCTGGCCCTGGCGCGGATGGACGCCAACCTCGGCGCCGCCCAGCCGATGGATATCGCCGCACTGTTTGAAAATCGTCAGCAGGATGTGCAGCTCAATGAGCCAGAGCAGTTGGTGACCGTACAGGTCGAGCCGGGCCTCAGCCTGTCGGGTTGGCCGGATATGCTTGAGCGGGCGCTGGATAACCTGCTGCGCAACGCATTGCGGTTTAACCCGACCGGGCAGCCGATCGAGCTACGTGCCGAGCGCGTGGAGGGGCAGGTGCGGTTGAGCGTGCGCGACCATGGGCCTGGCGTGTTGCCGGAGCATCTGGTGCGCTTGGGCGAGCCGTTTTTCCGCGCGCCGGAGCAAAGTGCGCCGGGCCATGGTTTGGGTTTGGCCATCGCCCGCCGGGCGGCGGAACGGCATGGCGGCACGTTGGAGTTGGCCAATCATGCAGACGGTGGATTTGTGGCAACTCTGGTGCTGCCAGAGGCATAAAAAAGCCGTCTTTCGACGGCAGTTGTAGCGTGTCTCGATCCAGCATTCCGGACACCAGCCTTAGCTGGGGTGAGCGCAGTTTGATAGGCATCACCGTCGCCCCAGCAAAGGCTGGGGCCCAGAATCTTCAGTCTTACGCGTCAAGCAACGCCAACGCCTCACGACTTACCTGCGTCACCTTGGCCCAATCCCCCGCCTTGGTCCATGCGTTATCGAGCATCCAGCTACCGCCCACGCACATCACGTTCGGCACGGCCATATAGGCCAGCAGGTTATCCGGCTTCACCCCGCCAGTGGGGCAGAAACGCACCTGGTTGAACGGCCCACCCAAGGCTTTGAGCGCCGGAATACCGCCACAGGCTTCGGCGGGAAACAGCTTGAAGCGCCGATAGCCCATGCCATACCCCAGCATCAGATCCGACGCGCCGCCGGCACCGGGCAGAAACGGAATGCGGCTGTCCACGGCAAAGCGCAGCAGTTCGGCGGTGCAGCCGGGGCTTACGATAAATTGCGCGCCCGCCTCTTCCGCCGCCTGGTACATCTGCGGGTCGAGAATAGTGCCGGCGCCGATGCACAGGTCCGGGCGCTCTTTACGCAGCACACGAATGGCGGTCAGGCCGTGGGCCGAACGCAGGGTGATTTCCAGGGTGCGCAAACCGCCAGCGGCCAGGGCGTCGGCCATCGGCAGAATCTGCTCTTCGCTGTCGATGGTCACCACCGGCAGGATGCGCGCGGCGCGGCAGATGGCGTCGATCTGCGCGGTTTTTTCTTCCATGCTCGGAATCACGCTGTTGAGAAGTGTCATGTCAGGGGCACCAGTAAATAGTCAGCGGCGAGCGCAGGAAGGCACGAATCGGCATGGCCATGGCGTCATCGCCAGCCAGCGCGGTACGCAAGGTCGCCAACTTGGCGGGGCCTTGCAGGGCCAGAAAGATGGACCGCGCCGACTGCAAGAGCGGCAGGGTCATGGTGATGCGTTGATGGGGCACGGTGGGCGCCAGCATCGGCAGGCAGCTTTGGCTGCAATCGTCGCTCAGTGCCAGGGCAAGTTTGGGGCTATTGGGGAACAGCGAAGCCGTATGGCCGTCGTCGCCCATGCCCAGCACCAGCACGTCCAGCGGCTGCGGCAATTCGCTCAGAGCCAGATTGGCGCCGGCCACCGAAGCGTCCAGCGACGCTGGGCTGCGGTACAAGCCGATGAAATGCGCACGCGCCGCTTCGCCACGCAGCAGATGGCGTTTAACCAATGCTTCGTTGCTGTCGGGGTGCTCGGTCGGCACCCAACGCTCGTCGGCCAGGCTCACCACCACCCTCGCCCACTCCACGTTATGGGTGGACAAGGCTTCGAGAAACGCCACCGGGCTACGGCCGCCGGAAAGCACCAGGCTGACAAAGTCGCGCTCACGCAGCGCCGTGGTCAGGGCGTCGGCCACGGCCACCGCCAAGTCATTTGCTTGCTGTTTTGCCGAGGCTTGGCTCAGGGCCTGCACACCAGCGGGAAATTGCAGTTCAGAGATCGCCATACCAGGACCTCCCATCACGGGTAATCAACGCCATCGCCGCCATGGGTCCCCAGGAACCGGCCGCGTATGGCTTGGGTGGGTCGCCGAGCTGTTTCCAGCCGGCAATCAATTGGTCGCACCACAGCCAGGCGTGCTCGACCTCGTCTTTGCGCACGAACAGGTACTGGTTGCCCTGGGTGACTTCCAGCAACAGCCGTTCATAGGCGTCGGGAATGCGTGCGGCTTTGTAGGTTTCGGAGAAGTTGAGCTGCAACGGACCGCTGCGCAGCTGCATGCCCTTATCCAGCCCCTGGTCTTTGGTCATCACCTGCAGGGAAATGCCTTCGTCCGGCTGCAGGCGGATGATCAGGCGGTTGCTCACCAGCGGCCGCTGTTCGGGGGCAAAGATGTAGTGCGACGACTCTTTGAAGTGAATAACGATCTGCGACAGTTTCTGCGGCATACGCTTGCCGGTACGCAGGTAGAACGGCACGCCCGACCAGCGCCAGTTGCGGATTTCCGCACGCACGGCCACGTAGGTTTCGGTGTCGCTCTGCTGGTTGGCGTTGTCTTCTTCCAGATAACCGGGCACCGGTTTGCCGGCGCTGCTGCCGGCCACGTACTGGCCGCGCACTACCTCGCGGCTCATGTGTTCCGGGGTGATCGGCGCCAGGGCTTTGAGTACTTTCACTTTCTCGTCGCGGATGCTGTCGGCCGACAGGTCGCTGGGCGGGTCCATGGCGATCAGGCACAGCAGCTGCAACAGGTGGTTCTGGATCATGTCGCGCAGTTGCCCGGCCTGGTCGAAGTAGCCCCAGCGGCCTTCAATGCCGACCACTTCGGCCACGGTAATTTCGACGTGGGAGATGTGGTGCTGGTTCCACTGGGTTTCGAACAGGCTGTTGGCAAAGCGCAGGGCAATGAGGTTTTGCACCGTCTCTTTGCCCAGGTAATGGTCGATACGGTAGATCTGGCTTTCGGGGAAGTGCGCGGCCACGGCGTCGTTGATTTTGCGCGACGACTCCAGGTCGTGGCCGATGGGCTTTTCCAGCACCACGCGGGTTTTTTCCGCCAGGCCACACGCCGCCAGGTTGGCGCAAATGGGGCCGTAAACGAATGCCGGGGTGGCGAAATAGGCGATCAGGGTGTCCGCATCGCCCACTTCGGCCACCAACGCGGCGTAGTCCTCTGGCTTTGCGAATTCCATGCTGATGTAGGAAAGACGCTGACGGAAACGCTCAAGCACTTCGCCGTCCAGGTCCATCACCGGGATATAGCGGTGCATCCAGTCGTCGATAAAAGCCAGGTGGGTGCTGGGCTCGCCCTGGTCGCGGGCCAGGCACACGATGCGCGTGTCGGCGTGCAACAAACCGGCGCGGTCGAGCTGATACAGGGCAGGAAACAGCTTGCGCAGCGCCAGATCGCCCAGGGCGCCGAACAGGATAAGGGTGCAGGGTTTAGCAGTGATTACGGGCATGATATTTGTTCTTTTATCAAGTATTGGAAGAAATACCGCGTTAACCGGACTAAATCAAGCTTAAATGTTGTAAACAAAACAACATTTCGCAGTAATCACTGTCGACAGTGGCCGTTTGCAGGGCCCCACAGTTAGGATAGGCCGCCCTGCCCGCGCCTCAAGCGCAACGGCTGCATTGGCCCGCAATAACCGAGGAACCCAGATGGAACGCGTGCGTAACCTGTTGGAGCAGATCCAGAGCCGACTCGCCGAGCTGAATAAAGCCGAACGCAAGGTGGCCGAAGCCATTCTGCGCAGTCCGCAACAGGCCACCCGTTTCAGCATCGCCACCCTGGCCCAGGAAGCACAGGTGAGTGAGCCCACGGTGAACCGCTTCTGCCGCTCGTTCGGCGTCAGCGGGTACCCGGAGTTGAAAATGCAGTTGGCGCAAAGCCTGGCCAGCGGCGCCGCCTACGTAAGCCGCGCGGTGGAAGCTGACGATGTGCCCGAGGCCTACACCCAGAAAATCTTTGGCAGCGCCATCGCATCGCTCGACAGCGCCTGCCGCCAGCTCGACCCGCAGAAAATAAGCCGCGCGGTCGACCTGCTGATCCAAGCCCGGCAAATCAATTTCTTTGGCCTGGGCGCATCAGCCTCGGTGGCCCTGGACGCGCAACATAAATTCTTTCGCTTCAACCTCGCGGTGACCGCTCATGCCGATGTGCTGATGCAACGCATGCTCGCCTCGGTGGCGCATACCGGCGATTTGTTCGTGATCATTTCTTACACCGGCCGCACCCGCGAGCTGGTGGAAGTGGCGCGGGTGGCGCGGGAGAACGGGGCATCGGTATTGAGCCTCACTGCCGCCAATTCGCCGCTGGCCAAGACCAGCACCTTGAGCCTGGATATCCCGTTGCCCGAGGACACCGACATTTATATGCCGATGACCTCACGCATCATCCAGCTGACCGTCCTCGATGTACTGGCGACCGGGGTAACCTTGCGCCGCGGGGTGGATTTCCAGCCGCACCTGCGCAAGATCAAAGAGAGTTTGAATGCCAGCCGGTATCCGAATGAGGATGATCCGGGCTGAGAAGCCAGCAACGCCAATTCGTAGGTTGGGTTGAGTGCAGCATCAGCTCCGCAGTTTCGCCGGGACCAATGGTCACACTGTCTTCCCGACAACTCGCCGCCTGCACCGACACAAACCCCAGCGCCTCATGCCAGCCCACATCGGCCAGCGGCCTGGAGCCTGGATGCCACACCACGGTGTTGGCGCCGCCTGAGGTGTCAATCTGCAAGCGCCGACGCCAGAGCTGGTCTTCCAGCTCCACCCGCCCCGCTTGCCGGTATACCCGGTGACAGCCGTTATCAAAGCGCAACTCGGCGCCGGCCGTAAAATCATCGCGAGCCACCAGGTCATACCCGCTCGCCTGCTCCAACCCACGCACCGCCACCTGGGCCATATCGCCGACCCGCCAGTAGCCATGCAGCGCATGGCTAAGCTGGCACGGTTCGCTGTCCTGATGCTGTGTGACCAAACGCAAACTCAGCTCCGCGCCCAACTCGGCAAACAGGTCGACCTGCCATTCGCATAAATCCAGCCGCCAGTGCAGGCGCACGCCAGTGGCATCTGCCTCATGGCTCACCAACTCCCAATCGCTCAGTCGTGCCCAGCCGTGGGACGGCCAACCGCTTTCGGTGGGGTGGCGACTGAACCACGGCCAGCACACCGGTACGCCGCCGCGAATGGCGCCATGCCGGGGCCAGCGCGCCGCGCACCAGAGCCAGGGCCGCTGGCCTTTGGGTTGAAAGTGCAGCAACTGCCCGCCCTGCCGGCTGAATACAGCCTCGCAAGTGGGGTGGCTGACTAGAAAGAGGTCGCGCTCCTGATGGCGCGTCCAACTGAAAAGGGGCTTGCCAGCGCCAGCCAACAGCGCGCTCAGAGGGTTTTCCTCCACACGCATCTGCTCGCTGGCAGCTACAAGTTCCGGGCGCGGCACGATGGGCCTTGCTGTTTTACGACTCATCGACCGCGCTCAGGCATTACTTCCACCAGTACTCGACTTGCACACCGAAGTTGGAGCCGTGCAGATCGGTGCCGAAGGCGCCGGTGTCCGACAGCGCCGAGCCGGCGGCGACCATGCTGGCCGAACGCTGTGCCGCTTCGTTCCAGCTGGCGTAGGTGTAGTACAGACGGAATTCAGGACGGGTGGTGAAACCCGGGCCCATTGGCGACCAGGTTGGTGCCACGGTGAACTTGGTCAGCTTGCGGGTGCCGCCAGGGGCTTCCACCTGGTCGCGACCCAGTTCCGTGACGAGCTTGAAGGTGTCGGTAAGCGCATACACCGGACGCACACCAACGGACAGCCAGTTCTGGTCCTGGCCGTCTTCACGCTTGTCTTTTTCGTAGACGATTTCGAACTGGCCACCGAAATGCTTGGTGACCTGCCAGTCGAAGAATTCCACCACACGCCAGTTCTTGGCGCTGCTATCGAGCGAGGTGTCGCCGGTGTAGCCCAGGCCTGTACCTGGGCCTTCGCCGTACTGCAGGGCAAAGGTGTTTACGCCGCCGAGAAATTCTTTCTGTTTGTGCTGCACGGTCACCGAGTAACCGCTGTGTTTTTCAACGTCGTTGTTGCTCGGCTTGTCGATGTAGCTGACGCCCACTTGCACGGTGCCGTTGGGGTTGGTGTTGAAGCCGTCGACGTTGAAGTCGTGACGGTTCACGTACGGCTTCTGGTCGTAATTGTCCTTGCGCGAGAACACGTAGCTGTACTTCAGGTCACCGATCTGCACGGAGTCCAGACCAAAACCCGTGGCGCTCTGGTTCCAGTAGTAGAAGTCGGAGATATGGATGTCGTTTCGTTTGTAGAAACGACGACCGGCCCAGAACGAACCGCCGTTGAGTGCGGGCATTTTGCTCCACTCGGCGTAGATCTGGTTGGCGCGGGCAAAGCCGTAGTCGCCGGTGTATTTGGGGGTTTTGTCGTATTGGTTGTAGAGCTGGGCCATGCCCTCGACGCTCAACACCGACCCGTCATCGAGCGAAAACAGATCCTGGCGCAGATCCAGCTCGGTGTATTGCTCACATTCGTTACCCAGCCGGTATTTGGACTTGGCGCCTTGCAGCTGGAAGCACTGCTGGCCGGAGCTGTTCACCGAGGTGCCGAAGCCGTTACGGGTATACCCGCTGAACTCCAGGGCCTGGGCGGACCAGGGAAACACCACCAGGGCGCATGGCAGTGCCCAGAGACTTTTTTTCATCGCGTTCATATCCACTCCACTCATTTTTATTGTTGTTGCGCTCAGGAGAACTCTTGCGCTTGGGAACACCTAAATCGCCCCGCCTTGCGGCGGGTTTACTTCAACGTCTTGCGTTTGCCCCATCGCGGCTGAAACCGCTCCTACGCACTGCACCATTCGTAGAAGCGACTGCAGCCGCAATGTTGTTTGGGCTTAACGCGGGATCAAACGCGTTACACGGCCTGCTGTTTCAGCAGGCTGCGACTTTCCCAACAGCCCCAGGCGCTCTCCGCTTTTGGCATCGAACAACAGCACCTTGTCGGGATCGAATTGCAGCTCCAGGGTCTCGCCCACTTTCGGCGCCATGTCCGGCGCCAAGCGGCAGCACACCTTGGTTTGGTTGAGGTTGACGAACACCAGGGTGTCCGGGCCGGTGGGCTCGATCACTTCCACTTCGGTGAGAATGCTCGGCAGGTTGGCGCCGGCGGTGGCCAGGTTGATCTGCTCCGGGCGAATGCCGAGGATCACTTCGCGGTTTTCCAGGCCTTCGTCCTGCATGGCCAGCGGCAGCTCGCAACGGGCCTGGCCGGAGTCCAGCAGTGCCAGCAACCGACCGTCACGGCGTTGCAGACGCAGGGGAATGAAGTTCATGGGCGGCGAACCGATAAAGCTCGCCACGAACAGGTTGGCCGGGTCGTTGTAGATCTGTTGCGGGGTGCCGAATTGCTGAACAATGCCGTCCTTCATCACCGCCACTTTGTCGCCGAGTGTCATGGCCTCGATCTGGTCGTGGGTCACGTAAACGGTGGTGGTTTTCAGGCGCTGGTGCATCAGTTTGATTTCGGTACGCATCTCCACGCGCAGCTTGGCGTCGAGGTTCGACAGCGGTTCGTCGAACAGGTAAATCTTTGGTCGGCGCGCCAGTGCACGGCCCATGGCCACGCGCTGCTGCTGGCCGCCGGAAAGCTGGCCAGGCTTGCGGGTGAGCAAGTGTTCGATCTGCAGCAGCTTGGCCACGCGCGCGACTTCTTCTTCGATGGCCGCCGGGCTCATCTTGCGCATCTTCAGGCCGAAGGCGATGTTCTCGCGCACGTTCATGGTCGGGTACAGGGCGTAGCTCTGAAACACCATGGCAATGTCACGGTCTTTCGGGCTCATGCCGCTGATGTCGGCGCCGTCCACCAGAATCTCGCCGCCGGTGATGTTCTCCAGGCCGGCAATGCAGTTCATGAGGGTCGATTTACCGCAGCCAGACGGCCCCACCAGAATCAGAAACTCGCCAGACTCGATCTTCAGCTCGATGTCTTTGAGGGTGTCTGGCAAGCCGCTGCCGTAGGTCTTTTTGACGTTCTTGAGTTCGAGAGTTGCCATGCTTTACCCCTTGACCGCGCCGGCCGTGAGCCCACGCAGGAAATACTTGCCCGCGACGATGTAAACCAGCAGCGTTGGCAGGCCGGCGATCATCGCCGCCGCCATATCCACGTTGTATTCCTTGGCCCCGGTGCTGGTGTTCACCAGGTTGTTGAGGGCCACGGTGATCGGTTGTGCATCGCCGCTGGCGAACACCACACCGAAGAGGAAGTCGTTCCAGATCTGAGTGAATTGCCAGATCAGGCAGACCATGATGATCGGCACCGACATGGGCAAAAGAATCCGCCCGAAGATGGTGAAAAAACCCGCGCCATCGAGGCGTGCCGCTTTCACCAGCGCATCCGGAATCGACACGTAAAAGTTGCGGAAGAACAAGGTGGTGAAGGCCATGCCGTACACCACGTGAATGAGAACCAGCCCTGCGGTGGTGTTGGCCAGGCCAAGCTTGCCGAGGGTGAACGAGGCTGGCAGCAGCACGGTCTGGAACGGCAGGAAGCAACCGAACAGCAACAGGCCGAAGAACAGCTCCGAACCGCGGAAGCGCCACATCGACAGCACGTAGCCGTTCATGGCACCGATGAAGGTGGAGATCAGCACCGCCGGTACGGTGATTTTCACCGAGTTCCAGAAGTAGCCGCCGACGATGTCCCAGGCTTTGATCCAGCCGATGCCGTCGACCACTTGCGGCCAGCTCAGCAGGTTGCCGGTGCGAATGTCGTCTGGGGTCTTGAAGCTGGTCAGCAGCATCACCACCAGTGGAATCAGGTACACCGCCGCTGCCCCGAACAGGGTCACGTAGATGGCGATGCGGCTGAAGCTGATCGACGACTTGGCGAATGGGCGAGCCATTGGCGTTGCAGCGATAGAGTTAGTCATGGCGCTTATTCCGCAGCTCGGAGTACAGGTACGGCACCAGAATGGTCAGGATCGCGCCCAGCATCAGCATGGCGCTGGCTGAACCGATGCCCATCTGGCCGCGGCTGAAGGTGAAGGAATACATGAACATCGCCGGCAGGTCGGACGAGTAGCCAGGGCCGCCAGCCGTCATCGCCGCCACCAAGTCGAAGCTCTTGATGGAGATATGCGCCAGGATCATGAAGGCGCTGAAAAACACCGGACGCAGGCTCGGCAGTACGATGCGCAAGTAGATGGTCGGCAGGCTGGCGCCGTCCACCTGGGCGGCGCGGATAATCGACTGATCAACGCCGCGCAGACCGGCGAGAAACATCGCCATTACAAAGCCCGATGCCTGCCACACGGCGGCGATCACCAGGCAATACACCACGCGTTCCTGGTCCACCAGCCAGTCCAGGCGAAAGCCTTCCCAGCCCCAGTCACGCAGCATCTTGTCCAGGCCCAGGCCCGGGTTGAGCAGCCATTTCCAGGCCGTACCGGTGACGATCATTGAGAGCGCCATCGGGTACAGGTAGATGGTGCGGATAAAGCCTTCCTTGCGAATGCGCTGGTCCAGCAGCACCGCCAGAAACACCCCGAGCACCAGGCTGATGGCGATAAACATGCCACCGAATACCACCAGGTTTTTGCTCGCCACCCACCAGCGATCGTTGTCCAGCAGGCGCACGTATTGCTGCACGCCCACCCACTTGTAGCTCGGCATAAAGCTGGAGTTGGTAAAGGACAGAATGAACGTCCAGAGGATGTAGCCGTAGAAGCCCACCAGAATCAGCAACATGCTCGGCGCGACGACCAACTTGGGTAGCCAGCGCTGCAGGGTGTCGAAAGGTGAGGCTTTGCTAAGTACCGCCACGGTGCACCTCAGTGGTTGCAGTGAAATTCAGGCCAAACACTCCCAGCGACAGCTGCTAGGGCCGCTGTCGTTGGCAGGGTTTGAATGTGTTGAAAAAGCCGCCGGCGAACCGGCGGCCTCAGACCTTACAGAGCAGCCTTGATAGCCGAAGCCATCTGCGCACCGGCCTTGGCCGGGTCGGCGTTCTTGTCGCTCATGAAGTTGGTGACCACATCGAAGATCGCCCCTTGTACCGCCAGGGAGGTCGCCATGTTGTGGGCCATGCTCGGCTTCAGGGTGCCGGCCTTGTCGGCCGCCTTGAAGTCGGCCATGGCGGCCTGGCCACAGCTGTCGAACTTGGTCATGTCCAGGTCATCACGCACCGGGATCGAACCTTTGTTCTGGTTGAACACGTACTGGAATTCAGGCTCGAGGATAATCTTGGCCACTTCGTTCTGCGCCGCGATGTTGCCCGGCGTGTTGTTCTTCGCCGAGAGCTTGAACATTGCCAGCGAGTCGATGTTGTAGGTGAAGCTGCCCTGGGTACCCGGGAACGGAACGCACTCGAAGTCGGTGCCGGCTTTCTTGCCTGCCGCGCTCCACTCGCTTTTCGCCCAGTCACCCATGATCTGCATACCGGCTTTGCCGTTGATCACTTTGGCCGCTTCCAGGTTCCAGTCCTGGCCAGTGCCGTCCGGGTCCATGTAGCCCTGGAGTTTTTTCAGGGCCTTGAACACTTCGGTCATTTTCGGGCTGGTGAGGGTGTCTTCGTCCTGCTCGATAAACGCTTTGGTGTAGCCCTCAGCGCCCATGATGGAGAGCACCAGGTCTTCAAAGACAGTACTGTCTTGCCATGGTTGGCCACCGTGGGCCAGCGGAATCAGGCCGGCTGCCTTGAATTTTTCGGCGGCGGCAAACAGTTCGTCGAGGGTGGTCGGCGCCTTGTCGATACCGGCCTTTTTCATGGCCACGGGGTTGATCCACAGCCAGTTCACGCGGTGAATGTTCACCGGTACGGCGACGTAGTGATCGTCGTACTTCATGGTATTGGCGACGGTTTTGGACAGCAGTTTGTCCCAGTTATTGGCCTTGGACACATCGTCCAGCTCGGTCAGCAAACCGAGGGCGCCCCAGTCTTGCAGGTCAGGGCCTTTGATCTGTGCAGCCGATGGCGGGTTGCCGGAAACGGCACGGGTTTTCAGTACGGTCATGGCTGCAGCACCACCACCGCCGGCCACGGCGCTGTCTTTCCAGGTGTAGCCGTCTTTTTCCACCAGTTTGCGCAGCACGTCGATGGCTTTGGCTTCGCCACCGGAGGTCCACCAATGCACAACTTCTACAGTGCCTTTGGACTCTGCAGGGGCATCAGCGGCGAGGGCGCTAAGGGGGAACAACGAGGCGAGGGAAATAACAGCAGCGAGTCGGTTGATCGCGTTCATCTGAAGTACCTTCTTGTTGTTATACAGGCAAGTCGGAAGCTTGCGTTGCGATGGATTCTAATCAAGGCGTTTAGCTCCTGAGGTAACGAAGGGATGCGTAAATGTCACCACCCGGTTACATAACCGAGGGCACTGTAGAAAGCTCGACAAGCGCAGCGGTGAGGCTGGGCGCCAGGCCCACCTGTGGCAGGCACACGGCCTGATACGCGTGGTACAGATCGGGCTTGCCGGCCCAGATGGTGGCCGCCGGCACGTTGTTGGCATCCAGCTCGTGGTGCCAGCTGCCGTGTTCGCGGTCGATAAACCGGCGGTCGATAAAATCCCAGAAGCGGCGGTACCACACCTCATAACGTTGCGCGCCTGTGCGCTTGAGCAACGCGGCTGCCGTGGCAGCGGCCTCGGCATGCACCCAATGAAGGCGCGGGCGCACCACGGGTTTGTTTTGCCAATCCAGGGTGTAGACCAAACCCGGCGCGCCATCGACATTCCAGGCATAACGGCAAGCGCTGTCGAACAGGCCGACGGCGTCGTGCAGCAGCCAATCCGGCGCGGCGTAACCGGCACGTTGCAAGGCGGCTTCGAGGTGCAACACCAGCCGCGCCCACTCATAGGCATGGCCCGGTGTAGTGCCGTAGGGGCGGAAACCGTCAGCGGGGTTATCGACGTTGTAGTCCGGCAGCGGTTGCCAGTTGCGGTCAAAATGCTCGATGACGGCGAAATCGTTATTAGCGGCATGGCCGTGAATCACACGTTCGACAATCTCCAGCGCACGCTCCAGCCAGCGGCTGTCACCGGTGGCATCGGCCAGCGCGAGAAACGCCTCGGTGCCGTGCATATTGCTGTTGGCGCCGCGATAGGCTTCTTCCTCGGTCCAGTCGCGGGCGAAGGATTCGCGCAAGGCGCCCTCCTCCTCGCTCCAGAAATGTTCTTCGATAACGGCGACGGCTTTGGCCAACAATTCATCGGCACTGGCCACTCCGGCCCGCAACGCCGAGCTGGCGGCGAGCGCCACGAACGCATGCAGGTAAGCGGCCTTGCCGGTGTTGCCGTCACGGTGTTCGGCCACGGCATACCAGCCGCCGTACTTGGCATCACGCAGCGGCCCGAGCAGCGCAGAAACGCCGTGCTCGACCAGTTCCAGACAACCGGGAATACCTTGCACGTGAGCCATGGCGAAGCTGTGGGTCATGCGTGCGGTGTTCATGGTTTCGGCGACCGCACCGGCCGGCAGATAGCCCCGGGCATCAAGGTTGGCAAAGCCCTGTTCGACCTTCGATGCTTTGGCAAACGCCAGTAGTCGCAAGCCTTCGGTTTGCAACCAGAGATGGTGGGTCGGGGCATTGAGCCAGCTGCCGAAATAGGCGTTGGTACTGTCGCCGGTCATGGGCGTTTCCCTGTGCGGATTCTTGATTTTATGGGGTGGCCGGATTCTACCCAGCGTATGAGTGGGATTGCCCGAAACAGTGCAGAGAATAGTGTCACAGGGTTGTGACAAAGGGCCGGGCTAGAGCTGCCCGGGCCTTTGGAGCTGGCTTGGCAGGGGGATTTTTTAGCGGTTTTTCTGGATGACTTCGTTTATCTACGTTATCGCGTGTGCTGGGCGTTTTGTTTCGCGCCTTACGCGCGAGTTTCTTTTTCCAGTCGATGAAAAAGAAACCAAAAAATCTCGCCCCCACCTTGGGTCTACGCTGCGCTCCGACTTCCCTCGCTGCGTCGCCGCTCCAGGGGCCGGCGAGAAGGGCCATCCATGGCCCTCACGCCTTTCGCGGCTCCCGGCCGCTCAACCCCTTACGCGACGACTCTGCTCGGCCTGCGCTCAAGGGGCGGGTAGATCAACAGCAAGATCAAGATCAACAGCCACAGCAAGATCAACAGCCAGATCGAGATCAAAAACTCGAGGCTGAAGCCTCTCCTACAGTGACCGCATTTCTTCTGTGGGAGAGGCTTCAGCCTCGATTCCTGCAAACGGTGTTCGTCGAGACATTCTGGGTCCCCGCGTTCGCGAGGACGACGGGGGGTGTGGCTACAATGACCGTCATTCCCGCGTAGGCGGGAATCCAGGTACGAAGAGCGGCCAGGCACCACAATTCCGCTCTTGATCTGGCTTGTGATCTTGATCCACCCGCCCCGTTCATCGCTGGCCGAGCGGAATCGTTGATCCGGGGGTTGAGCCGCCGGGAGCGGCGAAAGGCAGAGACAGGTCAGGGACGGCCTGTTCTGCCGGCCCCCGGAGCGACGATGGAGCGAGGGGACCCGAAGCGAAGCGCAGGGCCAAGGTAGGAGCGAGCGTTTTTTGGTTACTTTTTGGTGGTCCGGCACTCCAGGCGACTGACAAAAAAGTCACTCGCGCGTAAGGCGCGAAACAAAACGTTCAGCACACGCTGTAAGGAAGAAGCCACACCGTACAAAGGTTCCAACAGTCAGTCCGAAAATCTCGGCAAATAAAGCGTCACCCGTAACCCCCCTTCCCGAAGGTTCTGCAACGTCACCTCCCCCCCATGACTGTGCGCAATATTGCGCGCAATACCCAGCCCCAACCCATACCCCTGCTGCTTGCCCGACAAGCGAAAATGCGGCTCGAATACTTGCTCCAGCCGCTGCTCCGGCACGCCCGGGCCTTCGTCGTCGACGTGGAGGATAAAAGCGCTGTCGTTGTCTTCGATGTGCAGGTGCGCCCTGGTGCCGTATTTCAGCGCGTTGTCGATCAGGTTGCCCATGCACCGACGCAGCGCCAGTGGCTTGCCGGCATAGGCGGCCAACGCTCGCCCGTGCAGGCTGACGCGGCCATTACCCTGCGGCGGCAGGTACGGTTCGATCAAACAGTCCAGTGCCAGGTTGAGATCCACCGGCTCGATATTTTCGTGAATGTCGGTGTCTTTCACGCATTGCAGCGCGCCCTTGACCAGCATTTCCAGGTCATCCAGGTCGCGGCTGAATTTGGCTTGCACCTTCTCGTCGTCGAGCAATTCCACCCGCAGGCGCAGGCGCGTGATGGGCGTCCGCAGGTCGTGGGAAATGGCGCTGAACAGTTGGCTGCGCTCGATCAGGTAACGGCTGATGCGCTCGCGCATGGCGTTGAATGCGCGCCCTACTTCCACCACTTCGCTGCCACCGCCCTCTGCCACCGGCCGTACTTCGGCGGCGCCCAGTGACATATCGCGCGCCGCGCGCGCCAGGCGTTTGAGCGGCCGGCTTTGCCAGTGCACCAGCACGCCGATAAATAGCAGCAGAAAACTACTGGTCAGCACGATAAACCACACCTGCTGCGCCGGCAGACCTTCTTCTTCCAGGCTGGTGTAGGGCTCGGGCAGCAACGACGCGATATACAGCCACTCGCCCGGCGCCATCTGGATTTGCGTGACCAGCACCGGCGGCTTTACCGGTTCCAGGGTCAGCGCGTAATGCGCCCAGGAGCGTGGCAGTTCGTCGAGCTTGAGGCCGCCGTTGAAGATGCGCAGGTCGTCGGGGCTGACGAAGGTCACCAGAATGTCCACGTCGTTGCCCATCGCGTCGCGCAGCACCTCGTGCACCGACTCCAGCACCGCGCTCTTGCGCGGCGTCAGCGGCAGCACCTGCATATCCAGCGGCTTGTCATTGAGGGTCACCACAAAGCGGGTTCCGCCCATGCTGCGCAATTGGTCGAGCACCAACGGCCGGTAGGCCAGCGGCAAGGAGCGCAGGTAGCTAACGCTGGCAGACATCGAGTGCGCCAGGCTGCGGGCGCTGGTGACCAGGCCTTCAAGCTGGGTGGCGCGCAGTTGCGACAACCAGATCACGCTGGACAAGCCCTGGGCCATCAGCACCGACAGCAACGTCAGCAGCAACATGCGCCCGAGCAATGAGCGCGGCACCGGCACCCAGCCGAACCAGCGTTGGTACCAGGGTTTGGCGGGCGCCGGCGTGGGGCTAGGCAGCATTGTGCGGCGTCACCTGGGCGGCCAGCAGGTAGCCGGAACCGCGCACGGTGCGGATCAGCCGTGGCGCCTTGCCGGTGTCGCGCAGGCGTTGGCGCAAGCGGCTGACGGCCATGTCAACGATGCGGTCCAGCGGCATCGGCTCGCGGCCACGGGTGGCATTGCCGATGGTGTCGCGGTCGAGAATCTGCTGCGGGTGGTCGAGGAAAAGCTTGAGCAAGGCAAAGTCGGCGCCGGACAAAAAAACCTCCTCGCCGTCGAGGTGAAACAGGCGGTGGCTGACCATATCCAGACGCCATTCATCAAAGGCCAGCACTTCGACGCGGCTGCGTTCCTGGCCAAATTGGGCGCGGCGCAGCAAGGCCTTGATGCGCGCTTGCAGTTCGCGTGGGCTGAAGGGTTTGCCGAGGTAGTCGTCGGCGCCCAACTCCAGGCCGATGACACGGTCGGCTTCGTCCGAACTGGCGGTGAGCATAATGATCGGCACCTGGGCCAAGCGCGGATGTTGGCGCACCCAACGGCAGAGGCTGAAGCCGTCTTCGTCGGGGAGCATCACATCGAGAATCAGCAGGTCGGCGCTTTCCTCGCCCAACGCAGCGCGAAAGCCGGCGCCATCGGCCACGGTGCGCACCTGAAAGCCGGCACGGCTCAGATAGGCTTCCAGCAGCTCGCGAATTTCCTGATCGTCATCCACCAGCAGGATGGATTTTCCGGTCTGGCTCAAGGGGCCGTCCTTATAGTTATAGGTTTCGAGGGCACTTGGATCTAACACTGCGCGACGGGTTGAAACAGGCGCGCAGCCTACACGTTTCCTTCCTGATCGTGATGTTCCAGCACCTGCTGCAAGGCCACACCTGCGCCCATCAAGCCTGGGTACTCGGCAGTGACCAGCCATACCGGCACATCGACCATGTACTTACTCATGGGGCCTTTTTCGGCAAAGCTTTTGGCAAAACCGCTGCGCAAGAATAGCTCGGCAAACCGCGGCACGATGCCACCGACGATATACACCCCGCCCCGCCCGCCCAGGCTCAGCACGTTATTGCCGGCGACCCGGCCCAACCAGCAGGAGAACTGATCGATCACCGCCCCGGCGACTTGATCGCCGGCCAAGGCTGCGGCGGTAATTTCGGCGGGTGATTTCAGCGTTTGCGTGTGGCCATCCAGCGCACAGAGGGCGCGATAGAGCAGCAACAAGCCGCCACCGCTCAATACATCTTCAGCGCGGATATGGCCGTTGAGGCGATACAGCTCCTGCCACAGCTGCGCTTCGCGGGGCGAGCCAATCGGCAGGTCGACATGCCCGCCCTCGCCCGGCAACGCCTGCCAGCCGGCTTCGGCCGAACCAAGCAAGGTGCCCACGCCCAGCCCGGTGCCGGGCCCGACCACCACCGCCGGGCGATCCGCCTCGGCGGTACCGGGGCAGACCTGCACACGTTCGTGGTCTTGCAGGCGCGTCATACCCAGGGCCATGGCGGAAAAATCGTTGATCAGCAGCAGTTCATCCACCTGCAAATCGCGGCAGAACGCCGAACGGCTCAAACGCCAATGGTTGTTGGTGAACACAAACAGATCGCCGCTAACCGGCCCGGCGCAGGCCAGGCACACCGCGTGGACGGCGCCGACGGCCAGACCCAGCCCTTCAAGGTAGGCAATGATGGCCTGCTCCACGCCGGGAAAGTCCGCCGTGGCCAGCACTTGCACCGACTCCAACTGGTTATCGCGCCACAGCGCGAAGCGTGCATTGGTGCCGCCGATATCGCCGACCAGGGCTAACTTCATTTCAATCCTTCCAAACTGGTAGTAAAGGCACTGGCGCCTTGCTCGGCAGTGCTGAACGAGGCGCGCATAAAGGCAAACAGTTCACGCCCGGTGCCAAAGGCAACTGGCAAGCCTTGGGCGTTTTCGCGCGCGGCCAATTCTGCTGCCTCTACCAGAACCTTTAGCTCGCCCTTGGTTCCATCAACCCGCACGATATCGCCATCGCGCACGCGCGCCAGCGGGCCGCCATCGAAGGCTTCGGGGCAGACGTGAATGGCGGCCGGGATCTTACCCGAGGCCCCCGACATCCGGCCATCGGTAACCAGCGCCACTTTAAAACCTCGGTCCTGCAACACGCCGAGAAACGGCGTCATCTTGTGCAGCTCGGGCATGCCGTTGCTGCGTGGGCCCTGAAAGCGCACCACAGCCACGAAATCGCGCTCCAGCTCGCCAGCCTGGAAGGCGTCGGCCAGTTCCTGCTGGTCGTGGAATACGCGCGCCGGAGCCTCAACAATCTGGTGTTCCAGCGCCACGGCCGACACCTTCATCACGCCACGACCCAGGTTGCCGTCCATCACCCGCAGACCGCCTTCAGGGGAGAACGGGTTGGAGAGCGGGCGCAGGATGCTTTCGTCCAAGCTCTTGCTCGGGCCGTCTCGCCACACCAGTTCGCCGTCGTCCAGAAACGGCTCCTGGGTGTAGCGGCGCAGGCCCTTGCCAACCACGGTCTGCACGTCTTCATGCAGCAGGCCGCCATCGAGCAGCTCACGAATCAGGAAGGCCATGCCGCCAGCGGCCTGGAAGTGGTTGATGTCGGATTTGCCGTTCGGGTACACGTGGGCCATGGTCGGCACCACTTCCGAAAGGTCGGCCATGTCTTGCCAAGTCAGCAGAATGCCGGCCGAGCGGGCAATGGCGGGCATATGCAGGGTGTGGTTGCTGGAGCCGCCGGTGGCGTGCAGGGCCACGATGGAGTTGACCAGCACTTTCTCATCCACCAGCTCACCGAGCATGACGCGGTTGCCCGATTGTGCAGTGAGGCGCGTGACCTGCTGCGCCGCTTCACGGGTCAGGGCATCGCGCAGCGGTGTGTACGGATTGACGAACGAGGCGCCCGGCAAGTGCAGGCCCATCACTTCCATCAGCAACTGGTTGGTGTTGGCGGTGCCGTAAAAGGTGCAGGTACCGGGGCCATGGTAGGCCTTCATTTCCGACTCCAGCAGCTCGTCGCGGGTGGCTTTGCCTTCGGCATAGCGCTGACGCACTTGAGCTTTCTCTTTGTTGGAGGAGCCCGTGGTCATCGGCCCGCCCGGTACAAACAGAATCGGCAAATGACCGAAGCGCAACGCCCCCATCATCAGGCCCGGCACGATCTTGTCGCAGATGCCCAGGCACAGCGCGGCGTCGAACATATTGTGGGAAAGCGCCACCGCGGTGGACATGGCAATGGTCTCGCGGCTGGCAATGCCGATTTCCATGCCCGGCTCGCCCTGGGTAACGCCGTCGCACATCGCAGGAACACCGCCAGCGAACTGCCCGACGGAGCCGATATCGCGCAGGGCTTGTTTGATCTGTTCGGGGTAATGCTCGTAGGGCTGGTGGGCCGAGAGCATGTCGTTGTAGGCAGAAATAATCGCCACGTTGGCCGAATCCATCAGCCGCAGACGCTGCTTGTCTTCACCGCTGCAAGCCGCCACGCCATGGGCAAAGTTGGCGCACTGGTGCTTGGCGCGGGCCGGGCCATCTTCGGCGGCAGCGTGAATCATCTTCAGATAATGCTCACGGGTGGCGCGGCTGCGGGCGATCAAACGCTCAGTAACTTCTATCACACGGGGATGCATATCATCGGCTCCACACAGGCTTAATTTTTATATAAAACAAAATATCGTCGGTAAAAATGGCTTGATTTATATATTACCGAGCATAATCTTGTAATTCCAACAACAAAAAACAAGATTCGGTGATTCCATGACACTGCGTATCGCAATCAACGGCTTTGGCCGCATCGGCCGCAACATTCTGCGCGCCCTGTACACCCAGGACTACCGCCAACAGCTGCAGGTAGTCGCGATCAACGACCTGGGCGACAGCGCCATCAACGCCCACTTATTCAAGTACGACAGCGTGCACGGCATTTTTGACGGCAGCGTCGAGGCACAGGCCGACGCCCTGCTGGTGAACGGTGACCGCATTGCCGTCACCGCCATCCGTAACCCCGCTGAACTGCCGTGGCGCGATCAGCAGATCGATATCGTCTTCGAATGCACCGGCCTGTTCACCGAACGCGACAAGGCGGCGGCGCATTTAACCGCTGGCGCCAGCAAGGTGATTATCTCGGCTCCAGCCAAAGGCGCCGATGCCACCATCGTCTATGGCGTGAACCACGACACCCTGCGTCAGTCGCACCAGATCATTTCCAGCGCCTCCTGCACCAC
Source organism: Pseudomonas turukhanskensis (assembly GCF_027922365.1). GTDB lineage: Bacteria > Pseudomonadota > Gammaproteobacteria > Pseudomonadales > Pseudomonadaceae > Aquipseudomonas > Aquipseudomonas turukhanskensis. The sequence continues at coordinate 471,305 of NZ_BSFN01000003.1, read as the reverse complement.
CAACTGCCTGGCGCCGATTGCCCAGGTGCTGCACCGCGAGCTGGGCATCGAAAACGGCCTGATGACCACGATTCACGCCTACACCAACGACCAGAACCTCTCGGACGTGTACCACAGCGACCCTTACCGCGCGCGCTCGGCCACCCAGTCGATGATTCCGACCAAGACCGGCGCCGCCGAGGCCGTGGGCCTGGTGCTGCCGGAACTGGCGGGCAAGCTCACCGGCATGGCGGTGCGGGTGCCGGTGATCAATGTGTCACTGGTGGACTTAACCCTAGAACTAAAACAGTCGGTCAGCACCGAGGCGGTGAACGCGCTGATGCTGTCGGCCAGCCAGAAGTTGCCGATTCTGGGTTACAACGCCCTGCCGCTGGTATCGCACGACTTCAACCACAACCCGCTGTCCTCGATCTTCGACGCCAACCACACCAAAACCAGCGGCAAGCTCCTGAAGGTACTGGCCTGGTATGACAACGAGTGGGGGTTTTCCAACCGGATGCTGGATAACGCGCTGGCGTTGCGCGATGCGCCGTGATGACGTACGCGCACTTTGTAGGAGCGAGCTTGCTCGCGAAACGATTGAGCGGCCGACGCAGCTCATGAACATCGTTTGCAGGGTTCGCGAGCGAGCTCGCCCCTACGACAGGTGATTGCGGTTAAACGTCTCCTCGCCCATCGCCTCTATCTGCCCGTCAATCAGCGCGTCGAACGGCTTTAGCAGCGCGCTGAATGTTTGCGGTGCTTCGAGAATATCCAGTGCCTGCACAATGGCTTCAATCGTCGACAACGCGCCTGCCATCGGCGCTTTGCGCAGGCGATAACGTGAGGCCGAGCCCGCCGGCAAGGTCACCCGTGGCAGCGCGGCCAGCAGCGGATTCAGGTGCAGCAGCTTGCTTGCCTTGCGCCAAGTGCCATCGGGCACCACCAATTGAATCGGCACGTCATTAGACGCCGCCTCCAACACGGTTGCGTCCTCCCCCGGAAACAGCAGACAGCTGCGATACCCGGGCCGGTTCACCAACGCTTCCAACTCGTCAAACCGCTCGCCCACTACGAGTTCGGCATTGCTCAGCCCAAGCGCCGCCAAGCGCGCGGTATTGAGCGCATGTTTAACTTCGCTGGGGTGCTGCAGGATCAGCACGCGCGTGCGGCTATCCAGGCTAGGGATCAGCGCACACAGGCAATGGCTTAACGGGCGGGAGCAACGGGGGCATAGCGGGCGGGACATGGGCACTCCTTGAGAGCACCAAGTCTGCCAGATAGGTGGCCGAACGTCCCTGTCCGGCCTTTGGGGAACCCGGGTTTATTTGTTGAAACGCTCCGCAAGGCTATGGAGGTAGTCGGCCATATGTTCCAGGTCCTGGCTGATGACCACACCTTCCTGCGCCTGCCCGGCGCTGCGGTCGGACAGTTGGGCGATGCGAGTGATTTGCTGGCTGATGTCTTCGGCCACATGGCTTTGCTGCTCGGAAGCGGTCGCCATTTGCTGGCTCATGCCGGTGATGCGCGTGACGGCCTGGCTAATACCCTCCAGCGCCTGCCGAACGGCTTCAACGCTGTGCACGCTCTCGCGGGAAATACCTTCGCCTTTGCTGGCGGTGGCCACTGCCCTGTCGGCACCACTGCGTAGCGCCGCGATGATCTGGTGGATCTGCTCGGTGGATTCACGGGTGCGCGAGGCCAGCGAGCGCACTTCATCGGCCACCACGGCAAACCCCCGCCCCTGCTCACCGGCCCGCGCGGCTTCGATGGCCGCGTTCAAGGCGAGCAAGTTGGTTTGCTCGGCAATAGACGTAATGACATCTGCCACGCTGCCGATTGTCTGGGTGGAGTTGGCGAGGTCTTTTACCGCCTGACCAATTTCAGTAACGGCATCGGACATATGCTGCATGGCGCCCAGGCTGTCATTGGCCAGGCCTCTTCCCTGCTTCGCCAACTGATCGGCCTCTTCAGCCGCATGGGCCGTGTTGGCGACGTTGTGCGCCACTTCCTGAATGGTGGCGGCCATCTGGTTGATGGCGGTGGCGGACTGGTCGGTTTCGCTGCGTTGTTTTTCCAGCAACTCGGCGCTGGAGCTGGACAGCTTCGACGATTCGGCCGCGCGCAATTTCACGCTTACGCCAGCGTCTTCCAACCGCGTCAGCGCGGTTTGCAGGCGTGCTTCCTCGCTGATCATGGCCAGATCGAGCATGCCTTGGGGACCGCTTCTGTCGGAGTACGTCAGCGCCACCAATTCGCTGGTAAAGGCTTTGGGGTGTTGCGCGAGGGTTTGGCGTAACTCTTGGCGTTTACTGAGCACCAGCCAGGCGGCCAATGCTGCCATCAACACCAGGGTGATCACGTGGCGCCACCAGCCATCGAGCAGGAAGTCGCCGGCAATCACTAGCAGGGCAGCGAGAATAACGGGCCAGGAACGCACGATATCCTGCGTCCAGTATGCAACTCGCGGCACTGGCGTCTTACCGGCACGCAGGCGCGCGTAGAGCCGGTCGGCACGGGCAACCTGGTCGCGCGTGGGCAACGAGCGCACCGATTCATAGCCGGCGATGCGACCATTTTCGTAAACCGGGGTGACGTAAGCGCTAACCCAATAGAAGTCGCCGTTTTTTGAGCGGTTTTTTACCAACCCCATCCACGGCTTGCCCTGCTTGAGTACGTCCCACATATGGCCGAACACAGCCGGCGGCATATCCGGGTGGCGCACCAGGTTGTGCGGTTGGCCGATCAGTTCTTCACGGGAAAAACCACTGAGCTCGACGAAGGCGTCGTTGCAGTAGGTAATTTTGCTGGTGAGATCGGTGGTGGAAATCAGGCGCTCGTGTTCCGAAAACGTTCTCTCCCGCTGCGTAACTGGCAGATTTTGGCGCATCGCTTCATTCCTTGGTTGTTAAGAGCATGCCAACTTCCTTGCTCATGAAGATTAGGTGTAGCACAGCGATGGCATGCCGCCAGCAATGCTGGAACCGCGGCGTAAGGCGAATATCGCCTCGGGCGATACCTGCCGATACCGGGTGTGCGGTTACGGCGACCTGGGCTGGGTGAGTTGGGTTTTAAGCAAGTCACGAAAGGTTTGTAAAAGCGGCTCACGCGAGCGGCCGCGGCGGTAGGTCAGCGAGAACGGCGCCTGGTAGCCGAAGGTAGTTGGCAACAGCGGACGCAGGCGTTTCTGGTCCACCCAGGATTGCGCGTAGTGCTCGGGCAAGTAGCCGATATAGGCCCCGGAGAGCACCAGAATCAGCTGCGCCTCCATGCTTTCTACCGTCGCCGCGCTGTGCTTGAAGCCATGGCGGGCAAGTTCCGCCTGGCTCCAGTAACTGCGCCCGACCATACGTTGCTGGGTAATCAGCTCGGGCGGAATACGCCGCTCGCCGAAAAGCGGGTGGCGGTCGCTGCAATACAGCCAGTGCTGCTCGCGGTACAGCGCCTGGTACAACAAACCGTTCATGCGCGTGGAGAACGAGCCGATGGCCAGGTCCAGGCGGTTTTCCAACACGCCCAATTGCAGCTCGTAGGGGCTCAGTACCGACAGGTGCAAATGCACCGCCGGGTGTTCTTCGCTGTAGGTGCCAATGACTTCGGCGAACGGCAGCGAGCGGTCGCTTACCGTGGAGTCGATGACGCCGAGGTTGAGGGTGCCGCGCAGCTCGCCCTTGAGGGCGGCGGCGTAGCGTTCGAAGCCTTCCATTTCACCCAGCAAGCGCAGGGTTTCCTGGAAAAACAGCTCGCCCTTGCTGGTCAGGCTGAAGCCGCCACGGCCACGGTGGCACAGGCTCAGGCCGAGCTGGCCTTCGAGCTGGCTCATATAGGTGCTGATGGCAGACGTGGAGAGGTTGAGCTCCTGCTGCGCCGCGGCAAAACCCTGATGGCGTACCACGCTGACGAAGATGCGGAGGAGTTTCAGGTCGGGTAGGACTTGGCTCAAGACAAATTCCTATGCTGTTCACCCCTCTCCCGCTTGCGGGAGAGGGGCCGGGGGTGAGGGCCAGCCCAAACACCGATGTTCGCCGCTTACCCCCCTCACCCCAACCCTCTCCCCAAGGGGGCGAGGGGGTTAGACGGCGCAGACCTGAAAGAGTCTACCCACCCACCAATAGTTTAGAAATCTCTGAACTAATAATTTGCCTGCACCGGATTTTTCTCTCCCCTACCCCTGAGCAGAATCGGCCCACTACTAAAACCATAAGATCCGTGAGGCCACCCCGTGGACAAAAAGCTTCATCAACCCCTGGGCGGTAATGAAATGCCGCGCTTTGGCGGCATTGCCACCATGATGCGCCTGCCGCATATCCAAACCGACGCTGAACTCGACGCCCTGGACGCCGCCTTTGTCGGCGTGCCGCTGGACATCGGCACCTCCCTGCGTTCCGGCACCCGCTTCGGCCCGCGCGAAATTCGCGCTGAATCGGTGATGATCCGCCCGTACAACATGGCCACCGGCGCCGCGCCCTTTGATTCGCTGAACGTGGCTGATATCGGCGACGTGGCCATCAACACCTTCAACCTGCTGGATGCCGTGCGCATCATTGAAGAGAGCTACGACAAAATCATCGGCCACGGCATTTTGCCGCTGACCCTGGGTGGCGACCACACCATCACCCTCCCGATTCTGCGCGCCCTGCATAAAAAACACGGCAAGGTCGGCCTGGTGCATATCGATGCCCACGCCGATGTGAACGACCATATGTTTGGCGAGAAAATCGCCCACGGCACCACCTTCCGCCGCGCCGTGGAAGAAGGCCTGCTGGACTGCGACCGCGTGGTGCAGATTGGTCTGCGTGCTCAGGGTTACACCGCCGAAGACTTCAACTGGTGCCGCCGCCAGGGTTTCCGTGTGGTGCAGGCCGAAGAGTGCTGGCATAAATCGCTCGCGCCGCTGATGGCCGAGGTGCGCGAAAAAGTCGGCGGTGGCCCGGTGTACCTGAGCTTCGACATCGACGGCATCGACCCGGCCTGGGCGCCCGGCACCGGCACCCCGGAAATCGGTGGCCTCACCACCATTCAAGCCATCGAGATCATTCGCGGCTGCCAGGGCCTGGATCTGATCGGTTGTGACGTGGTTGAAGTGTCGCCACCCTACGACACCACCGGCAACACCTCGCTGCTGGGCGCAAACCTGTTGTACGAAATGCTCTGCGTGCTGCCGGGCGTCTCCCACAAATGAGTGCCGCACAAATGAGTGACGCCCTTAAGGAACAGCAAGTGTTGAACGCCGCCGAACGTTTGGTCGCCGCCTTCGCCAGCACCAATACCGAGGCCTATTTCGCCGCCTTCAGTGAAGACGCCAGCTTTGTGTTCCACACCCTCCCGGAGCCGCTGCTAAGCCGCGCGGCTTACGAGAAGCTGTGGGCCGAGTGGCTGGCCGATGGTTTTGAAGTACTGGAATGCACCTCCAGCAAACAGTTCGTCAGCCTCCAGGGCGACGTGGCGATCTTTGTCCATGACGTGCGCACCCAACTGCGCGTCGCCGGCGAGGAAAGTACCAGTTACGAGCGCGAGACCATTGTGTTTCGTGAAGTAGAAGCCGGCCGCTGGTTGGCCTGTCATGAGCATTTGTCCGCTGTAGCGCAGTAACCCATAACTAAGAAAAACCGAGCAGGCAGGTGGACGCGTGGCAGCGCAGTAACGTTCACCTAGCCTGAAAGCCTAGTGATGCAGCCTTTCCCGGGGAGGGGAATATGCACAATAAAAATAATGAAAATTCGCTGACGCGTATCGAAACCTTTGGCGTCGAGCAGATACCAGACAGTGAACGCAGCGCCAAACCGCTCGACCTGTTCCGCATGATTTTCGGTGGCGCCAACACCTTCGCCACCGCCGTACTCGGCAGCTTCCCGGTGCTGTTCGGCTTGTCGTTCCAGGCTGGCGTCTGGGCGATTTTGCTGGGCGTGCTGGTGGGTTCGGTGATTCTTGCCCCCATGGGCCTGTTCGGTGCGCTGAACGGCACTAACAATGCGGTATCGTCCGGCGCGCATTTCGGCGTGCATGGCCGTATCGTCGGTTCTTTCCTCTCGCTGCTCACCGCCATCGCGTTCTTTTCGCTGTCGGTATGGAGCTCGGGTGATGCCCTGATCGGCGGTGCCAAGCGCCTGATCGGCCTGCCGGAAACCGACCTGACCCTGGGCCTGGCCTACGGTCTGTTCGCCCTGCTGGTACTCACCGTGTGCATCTACGGTTTCCGGTTTCTGCTGTGGGTGAACAAGGTGGCGGTATGGAGCGCCAGCGTGCTGTTCCTGCTGGGCATCTTCGCCTTCGCCAGCACCTTCGACAGTGCTTATGCCGGCAGCGTCAACCTGGGCACTGAAGGCTTCTGGGCCGCGTTTATCGGCGCCGCATTGGTGGCCATGAGCAACCCGATTTCCTTCGGCGCATTCCTCGGTGACTGGGCGCGTTACATCCCCAAGCAAACCTCCAAGGGCCGCATCATGCTGGCGGTGATTTTCGCTCAGCTGGCCACCCTCATTCCGTTCCTGTTCGGCCTGGCTACCGCGACCATCGTGGCGGTGAAGGCGCCGGAGTACATCACCGCCAACAACTACGTCGGCGGCCTGCTGGCGGTATGCCCCACCTGGTTTTTCCTGCCGGTGTGCCTGATTGCGGTAATTGGCGGTATGTCTACCGGCACCACCTCGCTGTATGGCACCGGCCTGGATATGTCCAGCGTATTCCCCCGCGTGCTGTCGCGCGTCAAGGCGACCTTGCTGATTGGCGTGCTGTCGATTGCCTTTATTTTTATCGGTCGTTTTGCCGCCAACCTGGTGCAGAGCGTGTCCACCTTCGCCGTGCTGATCATTACCTGCACCACACCGTGGATGGTGATCATGATCCTCGGCCTGATCATTCGCCGTGGCGTTTACCACGCGGACGACTTGCAGGTGTTCACCCGCGGGCAGAAAGGTGGCCGCTACTGGTTCACCCACGGCTGGAACTGGCGCGGCATGGGCGCCTGGGTGCCAAGCGCGCTGATCGGCCTGTGCTTCGTCAACCTGCCAGGGCAGTTCGTGGGCCCACTGGGCAACCTGGCCAATGGCATCGACATCAGCTTGCCGGTGACCCTGGGGCTCGCGGCGGTGCTGTATCTGGTGCTGCTGGTGGTATTCCCGGAACCGGCCGAGGTGTATGGCGCTGAAGGTCCGCGCTGGATGCCCCTGCCCAAGGATGCCGAGGTAAAAGGCAAAGCAGAAATCGCCTAAAGGTTTCAAACCCGACGCTGTCGTCATTCCCGCGCAGGCGGGAATCCAGGTACGCCGATTCATGGGCAACTCTGGGTCCCCGCCTTCGCGGGGACGACGGGGGTTGATGGGAGATTTACTAGGTAGCAGTAGCTGTACCCAGCTCCAACGCTTTTGCATAACAAAAAACGGCTGCACCAGGCCCTCGCTGGCCTGTTTCTTGAACTGCCAATAACAGATGCACCTAAGCCTCTTAAGGAGTCACCCGATGCGCACTCGCTCGTTCGCCATTCTCGGCCTGCTGGCCGCCGCCCTCAGCACCTCGCTGCAAGCGGCCGACAAACCGTCCTTCGTCAGCGGTGGCAGCTTCAATGTCTGCTCCGACCCCACCTTCCCGCCGCTGGAATTCTTCGAAAAAACCGGTGACCGCGAGCCCAGCGGCTTCGACGCCGACCTGATCCGCGCCATGGCCAAAACATGGGGTGTACCGGCGCGCTTTATCGTCACCGAATTTACCGGCTTGCTGCCCGGTCTCGACGCCAAGCGCTGCGACGTGGTCATCAGTGGTGCATTGATCACCCCGGAACGCACGCAGAAACTCAACGCCGTGCCGTACCTTTCCAGCGCCACCATCGTGTTTGGCAGCGGCAAGAGCGACGTCACCCTGAGCAAGCTGGAAGACCTGTCCGGCAAAGTGGTGGCGGTGCAGTCGGGTACGCGCTACGTGGCGATCATGGAAAAGCTCAACACCGAGCTCAAAGCCGCCGGCAAACCCGAAGCAACCCTGCAAACCTACCCCAAAGGCAGCGACGTAGCCCAGCAAGTGCTGGTCGGCCGTGCCGCCGCCGGCCTGTCGCAAGACACGGAGCTGGCCTACCGCGAGCTGCAAACCCCAGGGCAATTCAAAACCCTCTACACCTTCCCCGAGAAAGATGTGTTCGGCGCTTATCTGCTCAAGGATGAGGCCAACAAGAAGGCGGTGGCGGCTGCCATCAAATCGCTGAAAGACGATGGCACGCTCAAGGCCATCAGCGAGAAGTGGAAGCTGGATCCGGTGAATGTTGAGGGTGCAGGCGAATAGACTCAACGGCTCTGCCCCCCTCTCCCGCGTGCGGGAGAGGGGCCAGGGGTGAGGGCAAATAAACTCATCGGCCCTTCACCCCTCTCCCGCGTGCGGGAGAGGGGCCGGGGGTGAGGGCGAGGGCAAACACCTATATCCGCCGCCCACCCCCTCACCCCAACCCTCTCCCCCAAGGGGGCGAGGGGGCTGACCGTATGTAACAGTGACCTTCTGCGTTCCCTTCAAGGACAACGCAGCTTTCAATCGCTCACAGGGGAAACCCCCATGCATTTCGACGTTGCCGTGTTCTGGGACGCGCTCTTTTCCTACCCCTTCTTCAAAGGCGCCTGCATCACCCTGCTGCTGGCCCTGCTCGCCCACTCGGTGGGCATTGCCCTGTCGGTGCCGGCGGCGCTGGCCCTTGATGGCCCGCCCAACCCGCTGCGCATTATTCTGCGCGCCGTGCTCAGCGTGTTCCGTGGCGCCCCCACGCTGCTGCAATTGCTGTTTGTGTGGAACGCCCTGCCACAGTTTTTCCCGATTTTCCGCGAGAGCTGGTTCACCCCGTTCTTTGCCGCCTGGATCGCCCTGAGCCTGAATGAAATGGCCTACCAGGTGGAAATTAACCGCGCTGCACTTAAAGCCTTGGACAAAGGCCAGCATGCCGCCGGCCATGCCCTGGGCCTGTCGGGCTGGCAGATCTTCCGTTACATCACCCTGCCGCAGGCGGCGCGCATTGCCATTCCGCCGACCGCCAACGAGTTCATTACCCTGCTGAAAATCACCTCGCTGGCCTCGGTGATTTCGCTGCAAGAACTGATGGCCGTGACCTCGCAAACCGTGTCCACCACCTTCCAGTTTTCCGAGTACTACGCGGTGGCCTTGGTGTACTACCTGGTGATGGTTTACACCCTGACCTGGCTGCAAAGTCGCCTGGAGCGGCGCCTGTCGTGGGACCACGTAAGCCCGGCGGCGAAAAATGTCGGCCTGGTGCAACGCACCCTCGCCCGTATGCGGCGCATTTAAGGAGCCCGGTATGAACGAAGAAATCATTCGTCTGGACAACGTCGGCAAACGCTATGACGACTTCCAGGTATTGCAGGGCATCAGCCTGTCGGTACGCCAGGGCGAGAAGATCGTGATTTGCGGGCCGTCGGGCTCGGGAAAATCCACCCTGATCCGTTGCATCAACCGCCTGGCACCCCACGACACCGGCACCATCACCGTGGAAAACCAGGACGTGGCCAGCAAGGCAGGCAGCGCCAACGTGCGCCGCGAAGTGGGCATGGTGTTCCAGAACTTCAACCTGTTTCCGCACCTGAGCGTGCTGGAAAACTGCACCCTGGCGCCGATGAAAGTACGCGGCATTCCCCGCGCCCAGGCCGAAGAACAGGCGCTGCGTTACCTCAACCGCGTGCATATCGGCAGCCAGGCGCAGAAGAAGCCCGGCCAGCTCTCCGGCGGCCAGCAACAGCGCGTGGCCATTGCCCGGGCGCTGTGCATGAACCCCAAGGTGATGCTGTTCGATGAACCTACTTCAGCGCTCGACCCGGAAATGGTCGGCGAGGTGCTGGACGTGATGACCGAACTGGCCCTGGAAGGCATGACCATGCTGTGCGTTACCCACGAGATGGGGTTCGCCCGCAAGGTAGCCGACCGCGTGGTGTTTATGGATGCCGGGCAAATCGTGGAAACCGCGCCGCCTACCGAGTTTTTCGAGCAGCCCAAACACCCTCGCCTGCAAGCCTTTCTGTCGCAGATCAGCCATTGAGCGCGCCTATGTCCGGTGAACCCAGGGCTACCGAAGCCACGCTGCGCCGTGACCTGGCCGCTGCCTATCGCCTGGCGGCGCTGTTTGGCTGGGACGACACCCTGTACACGCACTTCTCTGCACGCCTGCCGGGACCGGAGCCGCGCTTTCTGATCAACCCGTTCGGCCTGTTGTTCGAGGAAGTCTGCGCCAGCGATTTGCTGGTGGTGGACATGCACGGCCATGTGCTGGACGGCAACGCCGATTACAACGTCGCCGGCTTCACCATTCACAGCGCCGTGCACATGGCCCGCGACGATGCCCATTGCGTGATCCACACCCACACGCTGCCGGGCATGGCGGTGGCAGCCAGCGACAAGGGCCTGGCGCAACTCAACCAGATCAGCGCCGAGTTCTACTGCCGCGTGGGTTATCACACCTACGAGGGCATTGCCCTGGACCTGGGCGAACGCGAACGCCTGGTCGCCTCGCTGGGCGACAACATCGCCATGATGCTGCGCCACCACGGTTTGCTCAGCGTCGGCACCAGCGTGGCCGATGCGTTCTACGTGATGTATTACCTGAACAAGGCCTGTGAAATTCAACTGGCCGCTGCCGTGCTCGACGGTGTCAGCGAGATCCCCGGCAAGCTGGCCCAGCATGCCTGCGAACAGTTTCAGGGCTGCGAATGGCAACGGCCGCTGCTGTGGGATGCGTGGCTGCGCAAACTCGACCGGCTTGATCCCACCTACAAGAATTAAGGAAAGGCCATGACCACCTGCGGCGAATTTCTGGTTAAGCAACTTGAGGCCTGGGGCGTCGACACCGTGTTCGGCATTCCCGGCGTGCACACCGTGGAGCTGTATCGCGGCCTGCCGCAGAGCGGCATGCGCCATATCACCCCGCGTCACGAACAAGGTGCCGGTTTCATGGCCGACGGCTATGCACGGGTGAGCGGCAAGCCCGGCGTGTGTTTCATCATCACCGGCCCGGGCATGACCAATATCCTCACGGCCATGGCACAGGCCTACGCCGACTCCATTCCCATGCTGGTGATTTCCAGCGTCAACGAGCGTGCACGCCTGGGTAGCGGCAACGGTTACCTGCATGAGCTGCCGGACCAACGCGGCATGACGGCGGGCGTCACCGCCTTCAGCCATACCGTACTCAGCGTCGAGCAACTGCCAGACGTACTGGCCCGCGCCTTTGCCGTGTTCGACAGCGAGCGGCCGCGGCCGGTGCATATCGAGCTGCCGCTGGACATCATCACCGCCAATGCCGACCAGATGCGTGTACAACCACGCGCCCGGCTCAGCCGCCCTGCTCCGTGCGCCGATTCGATTCGCGACGCGGCGCACAAGCTGGCCAACGCCAAATTGCCGTTGCTGCTGATTGGGGGTGGTTGCCTGGAGGCCAGTGATGAAGTGATCGCCCTGGCCACTGCACTGGATGCACCCACGGCCCTGACCATCAACGCCAAAGGCCTGTTGCCGGCGGACCATCCGCTGCTGCTGGGCAGCAACCAGTCGCTGGTGCCGGTGCGGGAACTAGCGGCGGCAGCCGATGTAATTCTGGCCATCGGCACGGAGCTGGGTGAAACCGATTACGACGTGGTGTTCAACGGCGGCTTTGCCCTCAATGGCGAGCTGATTCGCATCGATATCGACCCGCAGCAACTGGTGCGCAATCACGCACCAACCCTGGCCATTCACAGCGACGCCAGACTCGCCATGGTGGCGCTGCTGGCGGCATTGCCTGCGGGTAAAAGCGGGGCCAACAGCCCCGGCGTGCAACGGGCAGCCGGCGTACGCGCACAGTTGGCCGAGGACTTCAGCGGCTGGGGGCATTACCGCGAACTGTTTGCCACGCTGCTTGGGGCCTACCCGCAGGCACGCTTTGTCGGCGACTCGACGCAGACCGTTTACAGCGGCAACCACCTGGTAGACCTGGATGAGCCGCGCCGCTGGTTCAACTCCTCCACCGGTTACGGCACCCTCGGCTACGCCCTGCCCGCCGCCATTGGCGCCAAGCTGGCCGAACCGCAAACGCCGGTGATTTGCCTGATGGGCGATGGTGGGCTGCAATTCTCCCTGCCGGAATTGGCCAGCGCGGTGGAGGCAAAAGTCGGCATTGTGTTGCTACTGTGGAATAACTACGGCTATGGCGAGATCAAGGGCTATATGCAACGCCGGGATATCACGCCCATTGGGGTGGATATCTATACGCCGGACTTTATTGCGATTGCCCGCGGGTTTGGCTGTGTGGCCGAGCGGGCGACGGATATGCAGCATCTGGCGCAGTTGCTGGAGGGTGCGCCGAGTGATCGGCCGTTGCTGATCGAGGTGGTTCAAGCACCGCCGTTTGCTCCATAAATTCTGGATCCCAGCCTTCGCTGGGATGACGGGTGTTTGTGCTTGATTCACCGTCGTTCCCGCGCAGGCGGGAACCCAGAATCGTGAATGTAACAACGCAGGCGACCCTAACTCACCCGCGCAAAAGAAGAGCCCCCAATGAAAATCGTCAGCCGTGACAAATGGTTCGAGGTTCGCCACTGCTACGACGGCATCAGCCTGATCCACGAGCCCTATATCCGCCCCTTCTACCGCTGCAACCTCTGGCATATCCAGGGCCGCGACAAGGACGTACTGCTGGACAGCGGCTCGGGCCTGGTGAGCCTGCGCGAGCAATTGCCGTGGCTCACCGAAAAGCCGTTGATGGCGGTCGCCAGCCATTGCCACTTTGACCATATCGCCGGTCACCATGAGTTCAGCGAACGCTTGGTGCACCCGGCCGAAGCGGACATTCTCGCCCGCCCCGACGGCGCCAATACCCTGAGCACGGCCTTTGTCGGCGACGATATGTTCGAAGCCCATCCAGACTGCCCACTGTGTTACGCCGAGTACCGGGTGAAAGCGGCGCCGGCCACCGGCTTTGTCGAAGACGGCGACGTGCTGGATTTGGGCAACCGCGTGCTGCAGGTGCTGCACACGCCTGGGCATTCACCGGGCGGCATCAGCCTGTGGGAAGCCAAAACTCAAACCCTGTTCAGCGGCGACATCATCTACGACGGCCCGCTGATCGAAGACGCCTACCACTCCAACATCGAGCACTACGCCGCCAGCCTGGAACGGCTGCGCCGGCTGCCGGTGCGCACGGTGCATGGCGGGCATTTCGAGAGTTTTTCCGGGGAGCGGTTGCGCGGCATGATCGACGACTGGATGAACAGCCACTGACCGCTCTTGTAGGGTGTGCTCCGCGCACCGTTGCGATTGCCGGGAGATCGCCAGGTGCGCGGAGCACACCCTACAAAAACAAAAAACCGCAGCCTGAGCTGCGGTTTTTTTTGTTGCGCTTGCTGCTTAGTGAGCCAGCAGCGAGCCGCCTTTCTTGCCTGCCAACTTCTCAGGCTTGATCAGGAAGCGTGCCAGCGCTGGCAACAGCCACAGGGCACCGAACATGTTCCACAGCAGCATAAAGGTCAGCATCAGACCCATGTCAGCCTGGAACTTGATGGCCGAGAAGATCCAGGTGCACACGCCGATGGCCAGGCACAGACCGGTGAACAGTACCGCTTTACCGGTGGATTTCAGGGTCTGGTAGTAGGCCTCTTGCAGCGGCATGCCGGCGCGCAGGAAGCTTTCCAGACGGCTGTAGATATAGATGCCGTAGTCGACCCCGATACCTACGCCCAACGCAATCACCGGCAGCGTCGCCACCTTCACACCGATGCCCAGGAAGGTCATCAGCGCGTTACCCAGCACCGACGTGAGGATCAGCGGCAGCACGATGCACAGGGTCGCCGCCACGGAGCGGAACGTGATCATGCACATGGTGGCTACGCAGATGTACACCAGGATCAGGATCGTCAGCTCGGTTTCCTTGATCACTTCGTTGGTAGCCGCTTCGATACCGGCGTTACCTGCGGCCAGCAGGAATTGCAGGTTCTCGGTGTCGTGATCCTTGGCGAAGGCTTTCACGGCGTTGACCGCGCGATCCAGGGTTTCGGCTTTGTGATCGTTGAGGAACACCAATACCGGGGCCAGCGAGCAATCGTTGTTGAACAGGCCGTCAGCACGGGCGATGGAGTTGTTCAGCACGTCTTTGTTGCGCGACAGGGTTTCCCATTTCAGGTTGCCCTCGTTCATGCCCTTGATCATCTGCTTGGACACAGTGACCAGCGAGATGGCCGATTGCACGCCCTCGGTGTTGCTCATGGTCCACATCAGCTCGTCGATTGGCTGCATGGTTTCATAGATGGAGCAGCCTTCGGCCTTGCTCTTGACCATCACCACCAACACGTCGGAGCTGGTCGAGTAGTTGTTGATGATGAAGGCGTTGTCCTGGTTGTAGCGCGAGTCTGGACGCAGCTCCGGTGCACCCTGGTCGAGGTCACCGATTTTCAGGCCGTGGCCGTACCACAGACCTCCACCAAAAGCGGCCAGGGCAATCACTACCGAGATCGGTGCAACCACCGGGTGAGCGAAGTTCGACAGCAGGCGCCAGAACGGGTGTTCGCGCACAGCGTCTTTCTTGCTGCGCTCGATGGCCTTCTTGCTGATGCCGACATACGAGATGGCAACCGGCAGCAGAATCAGGTTGGTGAACACGATCACGCCCACACCGATCGACGCGCCGATGGCCAGCTCGCGGATCACGCCGATGTCGATGATCAGCAGGGTGATAAAGCCCACGGCGTCGGCCAGAATCGCGATGGCGCCTGGCAGGAACAATTGGCGAAAGGTCAGGCGTGCAGCGGTGAGCGAGTTGTCCGCTTCACTCGATTGCAGCGCGATACCGTTGATTTTCTGTACGCCGTGGGAAATACCGATGGCAAAAATCAGGAACGGTACGAGCATCGAGTACGGGTCCAGCCCGAAGCCCACGGTGTGCATCAGGCCCAGTTGCCAGATCACCGCCACCAGAGTGGTGAACAACACCGCCACGGTGCTGCGCAGGCAACGGGTGAACCACATCAGCAGCACCAGGGTGATCAGGAACGCGATGGCGAAGAACGCCACCACCATCACCAGGCCATCGATCAGGTCGCCGACTTTCTTGGCGAAGCCCACGATGTGGATTTCCACGTTGGGGTTTTGCGCTTCGTACTTGTCGCGAATCTTCTCTTCCAGCTCATGGGAGAACTGGCGGTAGTCGAGCTTCAACAGGGTGCCCTGGTCTTGCGGGTCCGGGTAGGACTCAAGCAAGGGCACATCGACGATGCTGGACTTGAAGTTGTTCGCCACCAGGCGGCCGATCTGGCCCGACTTGAGCACGTTGTTGCGCAGCTCGTCGAGGCTGTCTGGCGAGCCGTCGTAGGTTTGCGGAATCACTTCACCGCCGGCAAACCCTTCTTCGGTCACTTCGGTCCAGCGAACGCTCGGACTCCACAGCGACTTCAGACCGGAACGGTCGACGCCCGGAATGTAAAACACCTCGTCGTTCACCTGACGCAGGGTTTCCATGTATTCCTTGCTGAAGATATCGCCGTCTTTGGCTTCCACCGAGATACGCACGGTGTTGCCCAGGTTGGCCAGATCGTTGCGGTGCTCGAGCATCTTCTGAATGAACGGATGCTGCAGCGGAATCATCTTCTCGAAGCTGGTGGAAGGACGCACCTGCAACGCTTGGTAGAACAGGAAGATGCTGACCAGCAGGCAGATAAGGATCACTGTCGGCCGGTTGTTGAAGATCAGGCGCTCAAGAAAGGAGCCCTTATCCTGATGATGGTTACTCATCGTACTCATACCTCAAAGCCACGGCTTATTGTTTTGGGCTAGCGTCTTCGCCGGTAGGCGAAGTGACATGGACGCCACCTTGGCCGACCAGTACCAGGTCACCTTTGTCGTCAGCGGCAACGCTGGACAAGGACAGGCGATCGGGACGGTTGATCAGGCTGAAGGTCAGGCCGTTATCGGTGCTTTTAAGTACGCTGCCGCCGTGCCCGACGATGACCACAGAGCCATCTTTGAGCAGTGCACCGCCGGACAGACCGAAGTCGAGTTTGCCGCGAGGCGACTTGACTTTGATGGGTGTCCAGGTGGTACCGAAGTCGGTGGAGCGGAACAGATTGCCACGCAGGCCGTAGGCCAGAACGGTGCCAGGCTCGTTGGTGCCGAGCACGCCGAACAACGAGCCCTCGTAAGGGCCCTGGAGGGTTTCCCAGGTTTCGCCGCCGTCGGTGCTTCTGAACATGCTGCCCATTTCACCGACGACAAACAGGCCGGAGCCTTTGACTTCGGTGATGGCATTGAGGTGGTAGCCGTCGGGGTTGTCGAGACGGTCACTGGCGTCGTCCCAGGTCTTGCCGCCGTCAGTGGTGGCGAACAACGCACCATAGGCGCCTACGGCAAAACCAGTGGAATCATCTTTGAACCAGACATCAAGGAAAGGCGCGCCCTCCTCCCGCTCCTGGTCGCTGAACTGTTGGGTCCAGGTGGTACCACCGTCGGTGGTCGCAAGGATCAGTGCATCGTGGCCAACCGCCCAACCGTGCTTGTCATCACCAAATGCCACGGCGGTCAGCATCATCCGGCTCGGCACTTTGGCTTGAGTCCAGGTTTTGCCTTCGTCGTCGGAATACAGGATGTGGCCACGATCACCCACAGCCACCAGTCGTTTGCCGGCGTTGTCGATATCGAGCAACAGAGCATCTGCAGCCTTGGCGGATGGGATCGAGTAAACGGTGGCCGAAGCGTCGGTCGCCGCTTGCACCGAAAGCGGCGCAACAAAACTCAGAACAGACAACACACTACACAGCGAAAGCACGTTAGCCAGCGGCGAGTGGAAGCGGAACGCTGATGTGCGCAACTGCTTGGCATCACCAGACTGGGTGCGCCGCATGACGGGCTCACTCATACACCTTTCCCCTTTATTGTTATGGGACAGCAGCCTTTCATAAGGCCGCCTATCCTATCCAGCTTTCGAAAGGTCTGACAATCAACGGGACGTTATGTTTTGTTAAGGCAAACCCGCGTGATTGACGCGTAATAGACACCTCTGATGCACCGAGATAAATCCCCCTGATGCACAAAAGCCGCTACGACTGTAGCGGCCTTTGCCGAACACTACACAACTGGCGTTGTGTTGCCTATGGTCAACGAGCTTGTTTAAGGACCGTAGGAGCTACCTTGCTAGCGAACACTGCAAACTTCGGTCGCAAATTCCGTTTCCAGGGTTCGCGACCAAGGTCCCTTCTACGACAGCCAAGCTCCTCCACCAATCAACGAGTACCGCGACGACGCAGAGCGGCTGGCTTGAAGTAGCCGTCGTCTGGAATCGGCTGGCTGAAGTCGATGGTAGTCGGCTCTTCGTTGTCCAGGTTCTGTACGTGGTAGCGACGGGCTTGCAGGTCGTGGAACACGTCCAGTGCAGACCAGGTGGTCGGCAGCTCGTAGAAGTTTTTCAAGTAAGCCAACGATACGCGCCACAGTTCACCACGGCCGTCGTACTGGTCGACTTCAGCGGCTTGCCAGCTGTCTTCGTCCAGGAACAGAACGCGCTTGGAGTAGATGTGACGAGCGCCCGCTTTCAGCGTGCCTTCTACAACCCATACGCGGTGCAGCTCGTAACGGGTGTAGGCCGGGTTCAGGTGGCCCACTTTCAGCAGGTCGGCGTATTTCACGTCCGGCGCGCTGACTTTGTAGTTGTTGTACGGAATGTAGACTTCTTTCTTGCCCACCAGCTTCCAGTCATAACGATCTGGCGAGCCGTTGAACATGTCGGTGTCGTCTGCGGTACGCAGGCCGTCAGCGGCAGCGATCGGGGTGTCGTACGCCAGGTTCGGTGCGCGACGTACGCGACGCTGACCGGCGTTGTAGCCCCAGGCCTGACGCGGCTCCTTAACCTGGTCCAGGGTCTCGTGTACCAGCACTGCACCACCGGCCAGACGGGCTGGGCTCTTGGTGAAGGACAGGTAGTAGAACAGGATGTTGTTCAGATCCGAGTAGTTGCTTTTCGGATCGTAGAAACGGAACAGCGCTTCCTGCTGCGAGGTCACCAGGGTGAAGTCGCCATTGCGCTGTACAGCCACTTCCGAGGCGCGACGCACAATGTACGTACCGCGGTAGCGAGCAATGTGGTTCCAGACCGCTTCAACGCCATTTTGTGGAATCGGGAACGGGATGCCGCCGAATGCGTCAGCAAAACCGTTGCCGCCGTCCAGCAGTTTGGCGGTGGTGGCGTTCTTCACGGTGTTGTCGTAAACCCACTGCGGCGCGGAGCCGGAGCGACGGCTTTGGTACACCGGCAACTGGTAGTCAGTCGGGTAGGCGTTGAACATGGCGATCTGACCAGGGGTCAGGTTGGCCTTGTACTGGTCCATGTTGGCTTTGGTGATGGTAAACAGCGGCTTGTCGCCGGCGAACGGATCAACGTGGTGCTGGCCTGGTGTTTTGTACTCGGCCGGTGCCTTGGTGATACCGCCAGTCCAGGCCGGGATGGTGCCAGCAGCGTTGCCGGCCTTCTCGGCGCCGAACGGCGTCAGCGTGGTGCCCAGCTTGGCGGCTTCGGTTGGCGAAACAGCGGCCAGCGCGCTACCGGCGGTAAACGCCAGGGCGATAGCGGCACTAATCAGCGTGTGCTTTTTCAGCATCTTGATTCTCCGTGGTCAATCATGTCCGAGCGCCCGTAGGCGCCCGGCTTCTTATATAGAGGGTGTTAGAACGAGTACTTGACGTTAACGCCGATGTTGTCGCGGTCACGGCTGGAGTTGTTCTGGCCGGCACCGTAGAACTCGGTGTACGCCAGTTCGCCTTCCAGGCTGTTCAGGTAGGTGGCTTTCACACCCAAGGTGTAAGCCTTGCGACCCTCGATGAAGCTACCGGTCTGGTAGGAGTTACCTTCGAAGTCGTCTTTGTAGACCACGTACGGGGAAACGTTCACGCCGGCGTATACGTCGTTCCAGGTACCCGAGAGCACCAGGGTGTAGCCGTAGGCGTTCTTGTTGACCTGGTCGTCACGGTCGCCGCCGCTGATGTACGACGTGTTGCCACGGCCGGAGTAGTAACGGGTGACGCCATTGAAGTCGGTGTACTTCAGATCGCTGCCACGCAGGTGCTCGGACGCCAGTTCAGCGACGCCGAACAGGGAGTCGAAGGATGCGACCGGGCCGAAGTTGTAGATGGTACCCAACGAGGTGTTGAAGGCTTCTACGCGCTCAACGTTATGGATAGTGTCACCCAACTGCACGTTCTGGCCGCCGATGTTGACGGAGGTGCCAGGGGTCGCCAGCGCCGGCGCCTGCAGCAGCAAGTCGCCGAGCAGGTCGTTGGTGGTCGCGATGCCGATTGGCAGGTTCGGGCGGTAAGCAACTTCACCGAATACCGAGGCATCGCCAACAGTGGTGTTGAAGCTGAAGCCATACATACGGATGTCTTCAGAGTATTCGCGGTGGGCTTCAACCTGGTTCGCGACGTCAGCGGTAATAACACCGCCGGTGGCGTTGCGCACGGAGTTGGTCAATGCGTTGGCGTAAGCCGTAGCCAGCGCTGGGTTCAACGCCGGGTTGGCGATTACAGCTTGCAAGACACCCACCGAAACACCAGCAGCGGCGGCTACAGCAGCCTGAACTTGCGGAGTAATCGCACCCTGAACCTGACCAGCGATAGCAGCGCTGTTTACGCCAGCGTATCTGCCGAGGTCAGCAGCGATGGTCGGCTCTTTGGCGTGGTAGTTGACGAAGTAGGCGCCGAACTCGGTTGAGTTCAACTCTTCGGCGATATAGCGGAACGCAACACCGAACTGGCCGTCGTTCTTGGCATTGATATCGCCACCGACCTTAGCCACTTTGATGGTGCCGTCGGAGCTGATTTCACGACCGCCAACCAGACCACCCACACCGGCAGCGCTCAACGCGCTGTACAACTGCGAAACACCAGCCAGAGCAGGCTGATTGGAGTAAGCCGTGTTGCCGCCATCAGCAAACAGGTCGGTTTCGGAGAAGTACGTGCCAACCGGGTCAATGGCCGATTCTTTCCAGTTGAACTGGTAGAAGGTTTCCATCGACAGGTTGTCGGAGAGGCCAACGTTGAAGCTCAGCGCTTCAACCGGCACCAGTACCTCTTTCAGCTCGGAACCAGGCAGGCGGAATTTGGCAGCATCAACCGGGTTGGTGGTGTTTACGCCACCACGGTAGAACAGGCCTTCGCCCCAGTTGAACACCTGGTTACCCAGGCGAGCGGTGACTGGCTTGTCGGCCACGTCCCAGTTGCCATAGATGTAGGCGTCGAGAATCTGTGCGTCGCGGCCAGCCTTGTGGCGAGTCTCAGAGGTGAAGCTCGAGTTGTTCGGGAAGCTCTGGCTCGGCTGAGCTGGGTTGTTGTTGTCGTTGTAGTCGTTGCGCTTGTCCATGATCTGGGTGTCATAGAAAGCGGTGCCGCGTACAAACAGACCGTAGTTCTTGTAAGTCGCTTCCAGGTCGGAAGTGATCTTGTACACCTCGGAGACCAGACCGGTATCGAAATTACGGTTACCGTCGTTGGTGTTGATGTCGTTGTTGTTCTTGTCCTGGCCCTGTACGCGCCAGAGTTGACCGTAGGACACGGTGGTATCGATGGAGCCACTGACTTCATTGTCGGCAAAGCTGAATTCCACCGCCTGGGCTTGTACAGCCACCATCAGCGGCAGGAGACCGGCCAAAGCGAAACCTGCTTTGGAAGGCGCAAAACGCAACATAGGACTACGGGACTTGAATTCCATCGAGACTTTACTCCGTGGACAGATCGTTATTCTTATTGGCCTCCTCTGGTGAGGAAGCTCAGTGGTTCAGTACTGCCGCTGACTCAAGTTAAAAGCAGGCGGTCTTCTTAGTTGATTGAAAGCTGGCTTCCAACGCGTCTAGCACGCACCCCCGGGCTTTGCATGCACCATTGCGGGGCCAATTACTAACGAGCAATGCAACCATGGTGCCAAACAAGCGTTTCAATCCAAATTAATGGCGCCAACGTTTTATGGTTTGCCGGGCTAAACGTGACTGATCATTCATTGATCAACTCACCCATCATTCAGGAAACATTTGCATGATTTGTCCTACGAGATGGCGCGCATAGTCACTCGGGAACTTTTTGCTGTTTTTTCCTGGCCGCACAATCAGAAAACAGTCAAGGGCCAAGCCCCAACCTATTAAGGGTTTTCTAATAAAAAGTGGGCGGGTTATTTCGACAAGTAACAAAAAAGTGTTACCGGCAGAATGCCAGTAACACTTTCAGGAGGAGGTGCGAAGGAGGTATCACACCTTAGGCAAGGCTTTTGCTGACCACTTCATAAACGTCGGAAGAAAGCTCCCCGGAGGCGAGAATCCGCTCTAGCTCGGCCTTCATCAGCGCCTGACGACTGGCATCGTACTTTCGCCAGCGGGTTAAGGGCGCCAGTTGCCGCGAGGCGATCTGCGGGTTGAAGCCATTAAGGGTGATAACCAGGTCTGCCAGGAAGCGATAACCGGACCCATCGGCGCTATGGAAATTGACGAGGTTCTGGCCGGCAAACGCGCCAATCAGCGCCCGTACCTTATTAGGGTTTTTCAGGGTGAAGGCCGGGTGTTCCATCAGCGCTTTAACCCGTCCCAGACCGCCTGGTAGAGCGCTCGCCGCTTGCACGCTGAACCACTGATCCATAACCAAAGGATTGTCTTTGAAGTGCTCGGCGAACGCCGCCAGCGCTTTGGCCTTCTCCGCTTCGAACCCGGAATTGACCAGAACGGCCAGCGCGGTCAGGCGCTCGGTCATGTTGTCGCACGCGTCGTACTGCTCAAGGCACGCGGCCAGTACTTCCGGTTTGCCAGTCAGCATTAAGTATGAGAGTGCGATGTTCTGCAGGCTGCGGCGGGCAAAATGCTCGGCCTGGGCCACGTATTCACTGTTACGAGACACCTCGCGGTTCTGCTGATAGCGCCTCCACAGTGGCGCATACAGCGCAGTGGCAAGTTCGTTGCGGGCGAATTCACGAGCGGTATGGATGGCGTCAACGTCAGCCACTTCGCTGATTTCGGTGAGGTAGGCCTCGCTTGGCAGCGACAGCATTTCGGCCACCATCGCCTGGTCCAGGCTGTCATCAGTGAGCAAGGTTTCGAACGCCGTCACCAGGCGCTGATCAAGCGCCAGCGCAGCGCCGCTCTGGTGCTGACCAATCACCTCTTGCAGCACCTGTACCGACAATTGCTGGCCGGCTTCCCAACGGTTGAAGCCGTCGGCGTCGTGCTGCATCAGGAACATCAACTGATCGCGGTTGTACGGGAAACTCAGTTTTACCGGCGCCGACAGGCCGCGCAGCAAAGACGGCAGCGGCTGCTCGGCAACATCCACGAACGTGAAGCTCTGCTCGGCTTCGGTGACAGCAATCACGGTGGACTCACCGCGTGCAGCACCCTCACCTGCCAGCTTCAGGGTCAAAGCCTGGCCCTGTGCGCCGAGCAAGCCCAGCTCTACCGGAATCACAAATGGCAGCTTCTCGGTCTGCCCCGGTGTTGGCGGGCAGCTCTGGCGGAATGTCAGGGTGTAGGTCTTGGCGGCGGCGTCATACGCCTCGCTCACCTGCAAACGCGGCGTGCCGGCCTGGCTGTACCAGCGCTTGAACTGAGTGAAGTCGGCGCCGTTGGCGTCTTCCATGGCCTTGATAAAGTCGTCGCAGGTCACGGCCTGGCCGTCATGGCGTTCGAAGTACAGGTCGCTGCCTTTGCGGAAGCCTTCGTTGCCCAGCAGGGTGTGGAGCATGCGCACCACTTCCGAACCCTTTTCGTACACGGTCAGGGTGTAGAAGTTGGAAATCTCGATAAAGCTGTCTGGGCGCACGGCGTGGGCCATGGGGCCGGCGTCTTCGGCGAACTGATGGGTACGCAGGTAGGCCACGTCTTCAATACGTTTGACCGTGCGCGAGTTCATGTCGGCCGAGAACTCGGCGTCGCGATACACGGTAAAGCCTTCCTTGAGCGACAGCTGGAACCAGTCGCGGCAGGTGACGCGGTTGCCCGACCAGTTATGGAAGTACTCGTGGGCCACCACGCCTTCAACGCGCTGGTGCGCAGCGTCGGTGGCGGTGTCGGCCTTGGCCAGCACGCAGCTGGAGTTGAAGATATTCAGGCCCTTGTTTTCCATGGCGCCCATGTTGAAGTCGTTGACGGCCACGATCATGAAAATATCCAGATCGTATTCGCGGCCGTACACCTCTTCATCCCAGCGCATGGATTTTTTCAGGCTGTCCATGGCGTGCTGGCATTTGTCGATATTTTCCGGCTCGACATAAATACGCAGCGCCACTTCGCGTTGGCTCATGGTCTCGAAGGTGTCTTCGATGGCCCACAAATCGCCGGCTACCAGGGCAAACAGGTAGGCCGGTTTCATGAAGGGGTCTTCCCAGGTCGCCCAGTGACGACCGCCATCTTCCGGCCCGCTGGCAATCGGGTTGCCGTTGGACAGGAGCACCGGGTACTTGTGCTGCTCGGCGCTCACGGTGGTGGTGAACTTGCTCATCACGTCCGGACGGTCGAGGTAGTAGGTAATCTTGCGGAAACCCTCGGCCTCGCACTGGGTGCAGAACATGCTGCCGGACTTGTACAAGCCTTCCAGCGCGGTGTTGCTTTCCGGGTGGATGCGCACGCTGCTGTCGATCACAAAGCTGTCGCCAGCCGGTTGCAGGCTCAGGTGGCTGTCGCTGAGTTGATAGTCGCCCTCCTCCAGCGTTTTGCCGTCCAGGCTCAGCGATAGCAATTCCAACTCCTGGCCATCGAGCACCAGGGGCGGCAAGCCGGCGCCACGGGCCGGGTTGCGGCGCATCACCAGTTGCGCGTGAACCAGGGTGTGGTCCTCGAACAATTCGAATGTCAGATGGGTTTCGTCAATCAGGTAATCCGGCGCCTGATAGTCCTTCAGGTAAATCATCTTCGGTTGCTCGGTGCGCATCACGGGTTCCCTTCACGTTCAGGAATGCACGGCCAATTGGTAGGCCGTGTATTTGCGAATATTGATAACCCCGGTGTCGAACATCAGGTACTGGCCCTTGATGCCCAGCAAGGTGCCTTCGGCTACCGGGTCTTTATCCAGATTAAAGCTGGTGATCTTGGCCGGGTAGGCATCGATCGGATAAGTAATTTCAATCGGCTCGACGTCGCTGATCGGCTGAATTGCCTGCAAGCCGAAACGCTGCTGCAACCCCAGCAGGCCATCGGCACAAGTAGCAAACAGTTCGTCGCGCACCGCAGCAAGGTCTACCGGCGCCGCATGGCTTTTGAGCAGGGCGCGCCAGTTGGTTTTATCCGCCACCTGGCTGCGCAACACATCCTCAACGAAACCGGACTGCTGGCGGGTGCTGACGCGCATGATCGGCAGCGCCTGGCTGGCGCCCTGGTCGAGCCAGCGGGTGGGCACCTGGCTGGCGCGGGTAATGCCGACTTTCACCCCGGAAGAATTGGCCAAGTAAACGATATGGTCGGTCATGCAGAACTGCGCCGCCCACTCCGGCTCGCGGCAGGTGCCGGCCTCGTGATGGCAACGCTCGGGGCTCATCATGCAGGTGTCGCACTGGGCCAGCTTGGTCATGCACGGGTAGCAATAACCCTGGCTGAAACTGGTTTTGGTTTTGCGCCCGCAGTGGCTGCAATGAATGGCACCCAGGTATTCGAGCTTTACGGTTTGCCCGATCAGTGGATTGACCGGCACTTCCTCATCGCCCAGCCGAAACGCGTACTGCACCGGCGCGCCCAGGCGGGCGGCCATTTTGCTCAAGGCACCGCGACCCAATTCACTCAATGGATAGCGTCCGACTTGAACAGAATATTAGGCACGGGCTTGGACTTGGAGCTGCACTCCTGCAATTCCATATAGCCGGTGCGCTGGTCTTCGGGCAGGTTCTGCACTTCCCAGGCGATGACGGCCTGCAGACTCAGTTCTTTCTGTTCCTGCGTCAGCTTGCGGCCGTCCGACCATTTGCCGATCTCTACCGCCAGCTTCAGGCTTTCGTAGATTTCCGGGGTGATGTTTTCGATCATTTCAACAAAGGACGACATAGACGCCTCCAAAAACAAAGTCGCAGTTTAACGGCGACGGCGCGCCAGTGCACCGCCCACCAGACCGGTGAGGCAACCCATTACCAGGCCGCCGGTGTGCGCGCCATTGGCAATCGCGGCACCCGCCAGTTCGGTAACGCCGCTCATGCAGATCACCCACCAGATCAGCATCATCACCACCACGCCCTTGGGCAGTTGGTACGCGCGATTGGGTGCCAGCAGTTGATAAATCCAGCAATGACCCAGCAAGCCGTAGAGCACGCCCGACAGCCCGCCGAAAATCGACGGCCCGGCCCACCAGAACTGCGCGGCGTTGGACACCAGGCCAAACAGCACGGTCAGCCCCAGCAGCAGCCATTTGCCCTGATAGAACTCGATACGCCGGCCCAGCTCCCAGTACCACATGCTGTTCATGGCCAGGTGCAAAATGCCGAAGTGAATAAAGATGGGCGTGATCAGCCGCCAGTATTGGCCGGCGGCCAGGGTGTCGGGCCAGGGCACGAACCGGGCGTATTCACCTTGAACATGAAAGTCCATCCAGCTCAGCCAGCGGATGGTGTCGAAGTTGTCGCCCAGCAGCGTGATGCCCGCGGCAATAAAGGTCAGCAGCAACACGGCAGCCGTTAGCGGGCTCTCGCGCAGTTGCTGCACGAAACCGGCGGCCTTGGGTTGCGTAACGGGCGGCAGCTGCAGTTGCTGCTCGGGGTCGCCATCGGGGTACTTCTCGTACAACCCACGAATATCCGCCGCCAGCTGCTCGCCGGGCACCCACAACACCTGCTCGCCAGACTCCTCGCTCACCCGGTGCGGCACCTGCATCCGCTGCAACAGCTCAACAAAGCCGGCCAGATTGACACTTAACGGCAACCGCAACACTTCAACGGGGTTCATCTCAACACTACTCAATGGGCAGCTCCGGGCGCTCAACGTCCACCCAGGCAAATTTATTTGGGTCGATGCGGCTTTCCTGGTCCATGCGATAAGCCACCAGTTTGCCGTAGAGCACGGCGCTGTAATCCAGGCACGCCAGGTTCGGCCGAATCGGCGCCGGGCGGCCTTTGCGCCAGTAGTGGCCGACAAACAGCGGCGGCTCTTTCGGGCCGTAGCGCAGCAGTTCAGTTTTCTCCCGCGGCGTCAGCGGCGTGCGCGCCACGGCTTCGGGCAAGGCATCGGGCTGGAACACGATATCGCCGTAGGTTTGCGGGTCTTCTTCCCAGAACTTGGTGCGGAAGAAGGCGCGGGTGTAGCCGTCGTCGCTGGTCAGGGTCAGGCCGTCCGGCAGGCGCATATCGGTGCCGCGCAGCAGGCGGCTGAACACCCGGCTGGCGAAACTGCCGGACACCGCTGCCGCCTGCACAAAGGCTTCATCGACGCGGCCATCGGGGTGCTGAGTACGCAGCGAATCGATCAGGCCGGCGTCCCAGCACGCATGCACCACGCGAAAATGCCCGGCGTCGATAAACAGCGGCAGCTCGTAGAACCAGCGCTGAAACTCGCGCCATTCTGCGGGGTAGGCATCGAACTGGGCCAGGCTCTGGGTAATCAGGCGGGCATTGCGCGGCGTGTGTTCGCGCACGAACTGACGGCCACTGCCCGGCGGTGCCGGGGTGCTCCAGCCGAGGGCATCGAACTCGTGGTTACCCATGATGCACAGCGCCTGCCCGGCCTCGACCATGTCATGCACGATATGCAGCGCCTCACGAATGCGCGGCCCGCGGTCGACGATATCGCCGAGAAAGATCGCCATGCGCCGCGAGTGACGCCAGACGCCGCCGTGGCGCTGATAACCAAGGCCATCGAGCAGGCGCGCCAGGGTGTGCGCACAGCCGTGCACATCGCCAATCAGGTCGTAACCGCGCGCCGGGTCGAGTTCCATCAGTCGTGACCACTGCCCAGACGGCTGCCCCAGCCGAGCTTGGTGCGGCAGACTTCGTAGTAGTTATGGTCCAGCGGGTGAATCAGGCGCAGCTTCTGCGGCTTCTTGCTGACGATCAGGGTATCGCCCGGCGCGCAGGTGAAATGGTTTTGCCCGTCGCACGACACCTGCGGATAAATCTGCATGTCTTTGGAGGCGACGATTTTCAGCTCGCTGTTGCCATCCACCACAATTGGCCGGCTGGACAAGGTGTGCGGGTACATCGGCACCACCACAATGGCATCCAGCTTGGGGTGCATGATCGGCCCGCCGGCAGACAAGGCGTACGCGGTGGAGCCAGTTGGCGTGGCCACGATCAGGCCGTCGGCCTTCTGGCTGCAGACGAACTGGCCGTCGATATGCAGCTCGAACTCGATCATGCGCGTCGACTTGCCGGGGTGCAGCACCACGTCATTCAGCGCGTCGCCCTGGCCAATCACCTCGCCGTGGTGGCGCACTTCGGCTTGCAGCAGAAAGCGGTTTTCCACTAGAAACTGGCCGTCGAGCACTTCGGCCACTTTGGTTTCCAGCTCGTCGGGGCGGATGTCGGTGAGAAATCCCAGGCTGCCGCGGTTAATGCCCAGCACCGGCACATTGAACTGCGCGAGGGCACGCGCCGCGCCGAGCATGCTGCCGTCGCCGCCAACCACAATCACCAGGTCGCACGCCTCGCCCAGGCTTTTGCGCGACGAGGTTTGCAGGCCGTGGCCCGGCAAAACCTCGGCAATGGTGTCCTCGAGGATCACGTGCAACTGGCGCTCGATAAGCAGTTTTTTCAGGCGGCGGATGGTGTCCAACACCTGAGAACTGCCCAAGCGGCCAATGATGCCGATATTGCGAAATTGCTCCATGAGGCTCCTGGGAGACGCTGGCAGAAATTGAAAATTGCCCTTTATCCAGACAGGCCAATTCGGGAAACGGCTCAATTATGGGCCAAGGGTGGCAAGCAAACCAAGGCGCACATTGCCCGACTGACCCGCTATGCTCGCACAATGACGCTTTTTCCCACCCTTACCGCCCTGCCCCAGCACCTGCACCAGAGCGCCGTGCGCGACCTGGCCTGGGTGCTGCTGTCGCCACCGCTGCTGGACCCTGCCCAGTGCCCGCAGCGTCATCCCCTCACCGCCAGCGCCTGGGTGGCCGCGCCGCAGCAGATGGCCGACTGGCTACTGCAACTGGACCGCAACCCTGCGCCGCTGAACAGTTGGCTGGCGCAGCACAGCATTCGTCGCCTGGGCCTGTATTACGAACGCCTGTGGCAGTTCACCCTGAAGGCGGCCCCTGGTGTGGAACTGCTGGCCGCCAACCTGGCGATCCGCCAGGGCGGGCATACCCTCGGTGAGTTGGACTTGCTGCTGCGAGACGAATGCGGGGTTCACCACCAGGAACTGGCGATCAAGCTCTACCTCGGCCCGCAACACGGCGATGGCACGGACGCGGGGCAATGGCTGGGGCCCGGCAGCCAGGACCGCCTGGCACGCAAGCTCGATCACCTGCTCAACCACCAGCTTCCCCTTTCCGCGCGGCCCGAGGCGCAGGCCGCATTGATGGAGCTGGGCATCGAGCAGGTGCAGCCGCAGCTGTGGTTGGCGGGGTATCTGTTTTATCCGTGGCCGGGGTTGAGTCAGCCGCCTGCGGGGGCGCTCGGTGAGCATTTGCGCGGGCGCTGGATGCATCGCAAGGATTGGCCAGCGTTTCACAAGGGCGGTGAGCGTTGGCAGCCTATTCCCCGGCAAACCTGGTTGGCGCCGGCGCGGCAACAGCAAGAAACGCTGTGGTCGGCGGCGCAATTCGAACAGTGGCTAAGCGAGCTGGAGCCCGATGCACAGGCGCAGTTGTTGGTGCGGTTTGAGCAAGATAGGGAAGGTGCGTGGCAAGAGGCAGAGCGGGTGTTTTTGGTGGCCGATGCGTGGCCGCAGTGGAACGCTGGCCGTTAGATCGCTTGGTGCGCGGAGCACACCCTACAAGGGCGGACCGCGCTTGCTCTTGTAGGGTGTGCTCCGCGCACCGATACGCAGACTTAGCGACTGCGCTCGGTCCTACCACCCGAGCGCGCCAGATACCCCGACCCACTCTCACACAACAACCCGTCACGCAGCACCGCCGGCAAACCGTTCACGCCATCGCGCAAGGCATAAGCGTTGTAGCCCAATTGCGATAACAGAAACACCGCGCTATTGCTGCGATTGCCGCTGTCGCAGTAGCACAGATAGGTGCGCGTTTTATCCAGCAAGCGTGCCTTGAGCCGCAGCAGTTGCAGCGGCATGTTCAGCGATTGCAGGGCATGGGCGCGTTCGTATTCATCCTGCAAGCGCACGTCCAGCCATTGCGCGCCGCCAGACAGCAGCCGCGCCGCTTCGCCAAACGACACCTCATCCACGACCGGTGCCTTGAGCAGGGCGAAAAAGTCGTGCCGGTCCAGCCGCAGCACCACGCCGTCTTCGAGCAGCGTCACCGTGGCATTGCGCGGCTGGTCGGATAACAGGGCCTCCTCGCCGAAACAGGCGCCCTCCTCCAGCTCGGCCAATACCTGACGTTCGCTGCCTTCGCTGCGAATGACTTCGGCACGGCCACTGTTGAGGAAATAGCAGCAATCACCCGCCTCGCCTTCCCTCAGCACCGTGGTGCCGGCTTTCAATTCCAGGCGCTGCAAGCGGTCGAGCATGGCCCGCACATTGGGCGATGGCACCTTGGCAAACAGCGGGTTTTCCAGCAGGCGCTCCAGCCACTCCACATCGCCGCCGCGCTGGCCCAGTTCCAGCAGCAAGTCCTGATACGCCAGGCGCCAGGTGAGCAAACGGGTCAGGGTGGCGCTGTCGAGCACCAACAGGCTGATATCGGTAAGGGCGCGGGCTTCCTGCAGGCGCGGCAGGCTGGGTGACAGCGGATGGCAACTGGCTTCGCTGCCGGCCTGCAAGCGTTGTTGCTGGCCGTCAGCAGAGGTCAGTAGCAGCTCGCCGGCCAACAGGTAATAGGTGACGCGCGCCTGATCACCAGGGCGGAACAGCAACTGCCCGGCCAGCATCGGCTGCGGCACCAGCTGGCCACGCAGTTCACGCCATTGCTGCTCGGATAACACGTTGAGCGGCGTCAGGCTGCGCAGCTGCTCAAGGCTTAGTGGGTCACTCATGAAAAGGGTCAGACTCCAGCCAGATGCGGATGAGTGGCCCGTCGCCCTTGCAAGCCGCCCGTGTGGACGAAGAGCAAGCGCGTGCCGCGGGCCACGTTACCGGCCGCCACGTATAGGCGCAACGCCATTAACGCCTTGCCGGTATAAATCGCTTCCAGCGGCAACTCGCCGTCCTGCTCAGCCTGGCCTACAAACGCTGTTAGCGTTGTATCGACCTTAGCAAAGCCACCACGGCTCGCCTCCAGCAACTGATACCCCTGATCGGTTTGTCCGGCTTGGCTGAATAGCTGTTGCAGGTTTTGCTCCACACCATGGTCGGGCGGCACGGCACAGGCACCGAACACCTGGCGCCGCCCCGCTTCGGCCAACACCAGCCCGGCCAGCGTGGTGCCGGTGCCAACGGCCAGCCACCAGGCATCGAAGTCGTCCCAGCCGATGCTGGGCAGTTGCGCTTCGGCCATGGCGCGCAGCTCCACACAACCCAGCGCGCCGCTTAGCCCTCCGCCGCCTTCAGGCACAGGATAGAAGCCGGGATAACGCGCCAGCCACGGCTGCCAGAAATCGGCCTGATGACGCAGGCGATAACCGCCATAACCGAGCCAATGCAGCCGCATGCCCCAGGCTTCGAGATCACGGGTGGTGGGTGTGTCGTGCGCTTGGCCACGCAGCAGGCCGACGGTGGCAAAGCCGAAGCGCTGGCCGGCGGCGGCCAGGGCGTGCAAGTGATTGGAATGGGCACCGCCCAGGCTGATGACACCTTCACTAGCTTGAATCTGCGCGGCTTCCAGATGATGGCGCAACTTGAACCATTTGTTTCCGCTGATCAGAGGATCGATCTGGTCCAGGCGCAGCACCGCCAGCTCAACCCCGGCCTCTGTCAGCCAGGGAAACCTCAGGCGCTGTAACGGCGCCTGGGGTGTCCAGTGCGGGAGGGTGACCGGCAAAATTCAGCTGACGGTACGCAGGCGCGAAACGGCTTTGTGCCGAGCACAGCAGTTGGAGTCGCCGATGACAAAGCGGCTCGGCGTGTCGATGCGGTCCAGCGGAATACCACAACGGTCGCCGTTGGGCAGGCTGGCATCGCAGCTGGGCTTTTCGTAATGGGCCAGCCATTGGCGGTACTGCGGCTCGGCGACAAAACACTTGGCCGCCGCGTAGGCCATGGGGTTGTCCTGGTAACGGGCAATGTCCTGCAGCGGAATGGTCAGGTGCCCGGCGCCTGGGTGGTACACCACAAACACCACGCCGAGTTTGGACAAGCGCTCGAGAATCTGCTCGCCACCCTGGCTGGCAAAGGCGTCGCGCTCTTTCTTCAGGCGCTCCACTTCCTCTTCCAGCTGGGTATCCAGTTCGTTGCGGTAGGCCAGCTCCACATCGCGGATGGCGATCTGCTCTTTGTACTCCACCACCGCCGAAGAAATACGCGCCTGCAATTCGCTGTCGAACTGGGCCCGCAGAATGTCGGTCTCGGCGCGGCCATGACGTTCGATGGCGCGTAGCTGCTCGGTCATTTCTTCGCGGTTTTTCTGAAAGGTGTCGGCCTGGGCGGCCAGCTGCCCCTTGAGGCTGACGTTCAATTCCTCCTGCTGGCGCAAGGCTTGGTGCAGGGTCTGAATTTGCGCGAGCATCTTCTGCGATTCTTCGGCGCTGGCCATTTTCAACTTGGCCACTTCTTCTTCGTACTGCTGGGTCTGGCTGCTGATGCGCAAACGTTGCTGCTTGATCAACTGGGCCGTTTTGACTCGGTGTTCCTGCTCGATTTTTTCGGCCAGTTGCTCGGCGGCTTCCTTGGCAGGATCGGGCGCATGCCATTGGTCTTCCGGCGCCAGTTGCAGACGCTCCGGCGCCAGGCTCTGGACGGCGTCGTCTTCCACCAGCAGGCCGAGTTGGTTGCGTTTGACGGTATCGCGCAGCAGCACCAGATCGTTCTGACCCGGCACCAGGCTTGGGTCCCACAGGTGCATCTGGTGCCAGGACACCGGGCATTGGCTACGGCAGGCCAGGCGAATGGGGCCGGCGCCCAGGTCCGGGCCACGGCCGGAACGTTCGGCCAGGTGGCGCAGGGGAATATTCCAGCCGCTGTCGGGCGAGCCGCGCTCGTCGAATTCCAGGTAGAAGAACACCGCCGCGCGCACCAGCAGGCGTGGGTTGATCAGCACGTAGGCCACGCGCATTTGCTGGTCTTTGAACTCCGGCATATTCACCACGCCGTCGAGCAAAGCCTCGAATTCGGGATACAGCATTTCCTTGCAGATGCCGCGTTCACTGAAAAACACCACGGCCTCAACCATTTGCGGCTTGATCTGCATGCTCATCAACGGACCCCTAAGCCTAACCACGGCGACTTTCGCACCGACCCATAGCGCTCAACTTTTTAGGCGCGCACAGCCAGAAAGTAGGCGTATTCCTACATTTGGCTCAAGTCTAGGGTAAAAAGGCTAGCCGGCAATGTGACTGGGTTGGCAGTCACCCGTGCTCAGCGCCCTGGAACAGGGCGCTGGGATGAAACTGTGACGGAATTGGTACAACGGTCAACTTCTGCGCAGGCAGGCGGGAACTTTTCGACTTTACGCCGGCGCCTTGGCCAAAAACGGCGCCAAACGCTTGCCCATCTCCTCGCCAAGGGCCTGCAGGCCGCTCATGGGGCGAATCATCACTTCGAAATCGACAATCTTGCCCTCGGCATTGAACTGCACCATGTCGATGCCCTTGAGCTGGCGATCACCCACCGTGGCGCTGAACTCCAACACCACGCTCTGGCCATCGGCGCTGACCAGTTGGCGGTGGTATTCAAAGTTTTCGAACACCTGAATCACGGTATTCAAAATCACGTTGACCATCTGCGCGCCTTCATACGGCTTGTAGGCCATGGGCGAACGGAACACCACCTTGGCGTCGAGCAGCTCGGGGAGCGCCTTGAGGCTTTTGCTGGTGATCATCGAATGCCACTGATCGAGGGTGGCGGTGACGGCGGGGTTGGAACTCAAATTGGAACCGGGGGCGGAAGTGGACATGGCAACTCCTTTGTTGTTGTTTTTGCCTTTTTAGAACTGACAACTGGGTCGAGAGCTTCTGGGCTAAGGCCAGGCAAGGCGCCCCGGAGCTTTTAAGCGCAGCGTACTGAAGTACGTGAGCATTAAAAGCGAGGACGCAACGCCGCCTGGCCGACGACCAGGAGCTCGGTTGGTTACAACGAAGCAGCCAGACGCGAGCCTTGGTTGATGGCGCGCTTGGCGTCCAGCTCAGCCGCCACATCGGCACCACCAATCAAATGCACCACCTGGCCAGCGGCTTCCAAGCCTTGCTGCAGCTCGCGCAGCGGATCTTGCCCGGCGCACACGATGATGGTGTCTACCGGCAGCACCTGCGGCTCGCCTTCGCCAATGCGGATGTGCAGGCCGGCGTCGTCAACGCTGAGGTACTCGACGCTGTTGAGCATCTGCACGTTCTTGTTTTTCAGGCCGGTGCGGTGGATCCAGCCGGTGGTTTTGCCCAGGCCGTCGCCCACTTTGGTTTTCTTGCGTTGCAGCAGGAACACCTGACGGGCTGGCGCATGCACTTGGGCCTTGATGCCGGCGATACCGCCACGGGCTTCCAGGGTTTTATCAATGCCCCACTCTTTCCAGAACGCATCGCGGTCCTGGCTGGTGGCATCGCCTTGGTGAACGATAAATTCCGACACGTCAAAACCGATGCCGCCGGCGCCGATCACGGCCACCGTCTGGCCAACCGGTTTGCGTTGCAAAATGGCGTCCAGGTAGCTGATCACTTTCGGGTGGTCGATGCCAGGAATGGCCGGGGTACGTGGCGCGATACCGGTGGCCAGAATGATTTCGTCGAACCCACCTTTCACCAGGTCATCCACGCTCACGCGGGTGTTCAGGTGCAGGTCCACACCGGTGGTTTGCAGCTTGCGGCCGAAGTAGCGAATGGTTTCGTAAAACTCTTCTTTACCCGGCACGCGCTTGGCGACGTTGAACTGACCGCCGATTTCGCTGGCCGAGTCGAACAGGGTCACGCTGTGGCCGCGCTCGGCCGCCACGGTGGCAGCGGACAAACCGGCTGGGCCGGCGCCCACCACGGCGATTTTCTTCACGGCGGTGGTCGGGATGTAGTTCAGCTCGGTTTCGTGGCAGGCGCGTGGGTTCACCAGGCAGCTGGTCAGCTTGCCGCCGAAGGTGTGGTCCAGGCAGGCCTGGTTGCAACCGATGCAGGTGTTGATTTCGTCGCTACGGCCTTCAGCGGCCTTGTTGACGAACTCCGGGTCAGCCAGGAATGGGCGGGCCATCGACACCATATCGGCGTCGCCTTCGGCCAGCACCTGCTCCGCCACTTCCGGGGTGTTGATACGGTTGGTGGTGATCAGCGGAATGCTCACTTCGCCGCGCAGCTTGGCGGTGACCTTGGTGAACGCGGCGCGCGGCACCTTGGTGGCGATGGTGGGGATACGCGCTTCGTGCCAGCCGATACCGGTGTTGATGATGGTGGCGCCGGCTTTTTCGATGGCTTTGGCCAGGGTGACGATTTCGTCCCAGGTGCTGCCGCCTTCCACCAGGTCGAGCATCGACAGGCGATAAATAATGATGAAGTTCGGGCCTACCGCCTCACGCACGCGGCGCACGATTTCCACCGGCAGGCGCATGCGGTTTTCGTAGCTGCCGCCCCAGCGGTCGGTGCGCTGGTTGGTATGGGCGGCGAGGAACTGGTTAATGAAGTAACCCTCGGACCCCATGATTTCCACGCCGTCGTACTCGGCCACTTGCGCCAAGGAAGAACAGGTGACGAAGTCGGCGATCTGCTTTTCGATGCCCTCTTCGTCCAGCTCGTGCGGCTTGAACGGGTTGATCGGCGCTTGAATGGCGCTCGGCGCCACCGATTTCGGGCTGTAGGCATAACGGCCGGCGTGGAGGATCTGCATGCAGATCTTGCCGCCGGCTTCGTGCACGGCGCGGGTCACGATGCGGTGGTTTTCCGCTTCTTCCTGGGTACTCAGCTTGGCCGCGCCGGCGTATACGCCGCCTTCCACGTTCGGGCCAATGCCGCCGGTCACCATCAGGCCGACGCCGCCCAGGGCGCGTTCGGCAAAGTAGGCCGCCATGCGCTCGAAGCCGCCCGGTTTTTCTTCCAGGCCGGTGTGCATGGAGCCCATCAGGGTGCGGTTACGCAGGGTGGTAAAACCCAGGTCCAGCGGGGCCAACAGGTGCGGGAATTGAGCGGCGGTCATAGATAGCTCCACATCGAACGGTTAATGCACGGAATGCCAGCCACCTCATGCATCACAACAGCCTGCTTCACAACGCAGCGTCACAGAAACCGGGTGGCGGTCAGTTATGCAGCGAACGATAAAGAGCAGGGCCGCGCCCCTCAATGATCGAAAGTGACAAGTTATTGATCCAAATGCGCAGCGTGACTTGGCAAGTGACCGCCCGCCCCCTACCCTTACGCCTTCACTTCGCACGCCCAAGACCATGCGCAGACTATTTCGCTACACCCTCGCCACCACCGCCCTGATCGTGCTCGGCGCCTACGCGCTGTGGACCGACCTGCCCACTGACGCCCATTACCTGTCGGACCTGCGCAGCGAAGTGGCGCTTAACCACGGCCTGCCCGGCGACAATGGCAACTTGCTGGGCATTGAGCCCGAGATGTTTTCCGGCGATTACCACACCGTGGACCTACTGCGCCTGAAGCTGGCCGCGTACCTGCACAAGGCACGCGACGAGGGCTTGCTCAATGGCAAGACGGTGGCCGTGCTGCCCGAACATATCGGCACGTGGCTGGTAATCAGCGGCGAAAAAGCCGAGGTGTACCAGGCGCAGACCCTCGACAACGCCATGGCGTGGTTGGCCGCGAGCAACCCACTGAAACTCGGCCGCGCCCTGCTGCTGGCCAAAGGCGACGACCGTCTGCAAGACGCCCTGCTGCGGATGAAAAGTGCCGACATGGCGCGCGACTACCAGGCCGTTTTCGGCGGACTGGCCAAAGACTTCGGCATCACCCTGGTGGCGGGCTCCATCGTGCTGCCCGACCCGCGCGTGGAAGCCGGTCAGCTCGTGGTGGGCGATGGCCCGCTGTACAACGTCAGCCTGGTGTTCGGCAGCGACGGCGCGCCGCTGGGCCAACCACAACGCAAGGTCTACCCGATTCGTGATGAGCAAAGCTTCACCGCCGCCGCGCCGGCCAGTGACTTGCGCGTGGTCGACACCCCGGCCGGGCGTCTGGGCGTACTGATCTGCGCCGACAGTTGGTACCCGGCCGGCTATGCCGAGCTGAGCAAACAGAATGTTCAGCTGCTGGCCGTGCCGGCCTTTCTCACCGGCAACGGCAACTGGTCCAAACCCTGGGGCGGCTACAACGGCTCGCCCACGCCCAGCGACGTGGTGCTGCAACCGGGCAGCGTCAGCGAAGGTCAGGCCTGGCAACAACTGGCCATGGCCAACCGCCTGGGTAGCAGCGGCGCGCAAGTCGGCATAACCGTGTTTATGCGCGGTCAATTGTGGAACCTGGGCAGCGATGGCCAGAGCCTGCTCGCCAACGGGCAAGATGTCAGCCTGGTCAACGAAAGCCGCGGCCATGGTGGCCGGCTGCTGAATATCTGGCTGTAACCCATGAAACCGGTGCGCGTGCGGCTGGGGGATCTGTCGGTGGGCTTTGTCCACGGCCTGGCCGATGCGGTGCGCGTGGCCGGGCAAGATCCCCTGCCCTTGCTCGAGCAATACGGCCTGGACAGCGCGCGCCTGGCCGAACCGCGCGCACGGCTCTCCATTCCGCGCTATATGCGCCTGGGCCATGCCGCCATTCAACTGACCGACCAGCCTGGCCTGGGCCTGAGCATGGGCGTACACACGCGCCTGAGCCAGGTGGGCCTGGCCGGCGTTACCGCCGCGCAGGCCCCCACGGTACGGGAAGCAGCGCGGGCCCTGATCCGCTTTGAGCCGCTGTACGCCTACAACTACCGCGGCCAATCGAGCTTCCACGAAGATGCCCGCGGCGCCTGGCTGCGCTTCTACACCATTAGCCCGTACAACGCCTACAACCGCTTTGTGGTCGACTCGGTGCTGGCCGGCTGGGCCGCGCAACTGGCCGCCCTGGCGGGGCAGCCGGTGCCGGTGGAAAAGGTCGATATCGAATTTCCCGCCACCGGCTACGCCGAGCACTACAGCGCACTGTTCGGCTGCCCCGTGGAGTTTTCCAGCCAGATCAACCAGATGCGCCTTAACCAGACCAGCCTCGCGCTGCGCAACCCCGAACACTGCCCCAGTACCTGGCGGCATCTCTTGGAAATCTGCGAGCGCGAACTGGACCAACTGACCCGCACCCGCAGCCTGCGTGAACGCATCAGCCAACTGCTCGGCCCGCTATTGAACGGCCGTGAGCCCGACCTGGAGGAAGTGGCCGCGCGCTTGCAACTGCCCACCTGGACGCTACGGCGCAAACTCACCGAAGAAGGCACCCAATACCGCGCCATCCTCAACGACACCCGCCGCGATCTGGCCATGGCCTATATCCGCGATACCGAATTGGCGTTTGGGGAAATTGCGTATTTGTTGGGGTTTGCCTCGGCTGAGGCGTTTCAGCGCGCGTTCAAGCGCTGGAGCGGGCAAACGCCGGGGGAATTCAGGAAAGCGCAGCGCCAGGCTGTCTAGGCGGTCGCGGGGCAAACACTAGATGCGCACAGCACAGCCTGCACTCGGCAACTGACCTGTGATGGCGTTGCTGATCAGTACTGCCCCGACTACAAGACCAGCTCTTACCCTTTGCCACCCAACTTTTCTATTTAAGCCCGGGTACTCCGTATCCCGCGCTCGGACGCGCCTTACCGCCAGCGAATAGTAGATTTTCTTCGTAGGGGAAACCTTACAACAACATCGACATTTCCGTACCCGCCTTCTCATAACCCCCTAACTTCATCTTTTTCGCCACGACTTAACTTGTCATCCGTATTCATCTGCGTTGCTTTTTTAATCTCGGCCAACCCCTTGCGAAGATTGATCTTCCATTTATACGGCCAACACACAGTTGAGGTTCTGTCATGGCTGCCAAGTATTTAAAAAAACGCAAAACCGGAAGTCGGCAACATTTGCGCGCCCGAAAAAACGCTCTTGCATGTGCTATAGCACTAATCATCGCACCTGGCCTTGCAGTTGCCGACTGCCGCTGGGACAGCCTAACGCTAACTACTACTTGTGACAGCTCCGGGTTAAATCCCTGGACCCAAATGATTGGCAGTGGCAGGAGTGATTCAGGCTCCACGGTAAATATATTGTCTGGCGCCCACATTTTAACGGGCAATGGCCCAGCACTGAGTTTTGGGAGCAATACCACAATAAATTTGCATTCCGGAGCAGCAGTAGAAAACGTAGCAACTGCGGGAGGCGGAAACGGACCATGGAATGGAGGCCCCAATACAATTGAATTTGGCTCCAACAATACGTTAAATATCGCCGCAGGCGCGAGACTGGTAGCCAAAGGAGTAACAGGCGAAGCGGTCAATCTATTTGGGCCTCGCAACACGATCAACAACCATGGCCTTATAAGAGTAGAGCGCGGCAGAGTTTTCTGGTTCGATGTTAGTTCGGGAAACAACACAATTAATAATTACGGCTCAATCGAAACCGGTGACGGAATAACGGCCAATACAATCGGCTTTAGTGGCGGTAGCTCACTGACCTTCATTAATCGAAACGGCGGTAAAGTTGTCGGTAGTTTGGGTTTTCATAGAGGAGACGACTCGCTCACGCTGGAAGCAGGGTCCACTATCACAGGCAACCTCGACGGTGGTGCCGGCAATAACACCCTGATACTAAATGGAAGTTCTGGCTCCAGCGATGCGCTTGGCGCCACCATCAGAAACTTCTCGACGCTGACTAAAAACGGTGCAGGCCTCTGGACCCTCAATGGCACGGTGGGGAACCCCAATGGTAACGAACTCCTAGTCGAGATATTGGAAGGCACCCTGGCGCTTACAGGCAACAACACGGCCTTTAACGGCTCTGTCGTCATTTCGCCTGACGGCACGTTGGAGGCCCGCGCGCAGAGCCTGCCGCTGTGGCTGCAAGAGAACAACGGCCTCGTACGTTTCGCACAAACGGACAACGGCACCTATTCAGGCCTTATCGAAGGCACCGGCGCGGTGGAAAAAACCGGGGCCGGCACCCTCCTGCTTACCAACACCAATGGCTACCAAGGGGGAACCACCATCACGCAAGGTGTGCTCTCCACAGCCAGCGATGCCGCACTCGGCGACGTTACGGGTGGGTTGACTCTCAACGGTGGCACCTTCAATTTCGCGGACAGCTTTACCTTAGGTGCGGGTCGAGACGTATCAATTACCAGCAATAACGGCACCTTTAATACAGGCGACGGTTTACTGGGCGTTATAAACGGAGACATCAGCGGCCTCGGCCAGTTGAACAAGACCGGCAACGGCACGCTGTTGCTCACCGGCACCAACACGTACCTCGGCGACACCCATGTCAAAGCAGGCGCCTTGTACGTAAATGGCGATCAATTCGATGCAACGGGCGCCATTGAGGTTGCCAGTGGTGCAACGCTGGGCGGCAGCGGTACGTTGGGTGGGTCGGTAACCCTTCAGGATGGCGCCACACTTACTCCAGGTTCCGCAGGCACGAATCCCGGGGAACTGAACATCATCGGAGACCTGAACCTGAGCTCAGACACCAATCTTGTGTACCGACTGGGCCAAGGGGATGTGGAAGGTGGTTTGCTAAACGACTTGGTCAATATTCAAGGCAACCTGGTTCTCGATGGTGTGCTCAATGCGTCCATAACCCCTGGCGGCAGCTACGAAGCTGGCATTTATCGGTTGATGAACTATTCCGGCACCCTGACCAACAATGGCTTGGAGCTGGGCACCATGCCAGTGGGCAATAACTATGTGCAAACATCGGTGGCCGGCCAGGTGAACCTGATTAACCACGGCGACCTTAGCCTGCGTTTTTGGGATGGCGCCGACGGTACAAAAGATGACGGTGTGATTACCGGCGGCGACGGTGTCTGGCAGGCATTGGCAGGCAATGAAAACTGGACAGATGATGACGGCTTGGCCAATACGCCGTTTGCCGACCAGGCATATGCCGTGTTCACGGGGAATGCGGGCACCGTAACGGTAGACCAGAGCCGTGGCGATATTGCCGTATCGGGTATGCAGTTTGCTGTCGATGGGTACCGAATCCAGGGTGACCGGATAACGCTTGCCGGCACTGCCAGCGATCCTGCGTACACCGTCATCCGCGTAGGCGATGGCTACTTGCAAGGCATTACCCACTCCACCATTGATAGCGAACTGACGGGCACCTCTGGCCTGGCTAAAACAGATAATGGCATTCTGATTCTGAACGGCATCAATACCTACAGCGGCGACACGTTGCTCCGGGGCGGCACGCTGCTGGTGAGGGAGGATGGCAACCTGGGCCAGCTTTCCGGGGCTCTGAATTTTGACGGCGGCGCGTTGAGCAATAGCGCCGACATGGTCACCAACCGCGTCATCACCCTCGAGGATGGCGGCGGCACGTTGACACCTTTGGCTGGCACCACACTGACCCTCACCAACGACATCAACGGCATCGGTGCGCTCACCCTGGCTGGCCCTGGCACTACGGCGCTCACAGGCAACGCCGCCCACACCGGAGGCACCAGGATTAGCGGGGGCAAGCTGCAAATCGGCAACGGTGGCAGCTCCGGCAGCCTGATGGGTGACGTGCTCAACAATGGTGAACTGTTCTTCAACCGCTCCGATACGACAACCTTTAACGGTACTGTTTCTGGTACCGGCAGCGTTCAGCAGATCGGCACCGGCACCACTGTGCTGACTGCCGATAACACCTACACCGGCGGCACCACCATCAGCCTCGGCACCCTGCAACTCGGTGACGGTGGCAGCACGGGCAGCCTGGTGGGCGATGTGCTCAACAACAGTCAACTGACATTCAATCGTGCCGGGGTGATGACCCTTGACGGCGTTATCTCCGGCACGGGTTCGCTCACCCAATCGGGCATCGGTGTTACCCGTTTGCTAGGCAACAATAGTTATGCCGGCACGACCACCGTTGACGCTGGCAGCCTCTATATCAACGGCAATCAGTCATTAGCCAAGGGACTTACCACAGTCAACAACAGCGGCACGCTCGGTGGCACCGGAACCATAGGCGGCTCGGTGCAGGTTGCTGACGGTGGCACCTTCGCGCCAGGCGACAACGGCCTGATCCCCGGGATATTGACAGTCAATGGCGACGTGACTTTCAGCACCGGCGCATTTCTGGACTACAGCCTTGGCCAGGCAGGGGTTAAAAATGGGGCGCTCAATGACCTGGCGTTGATCGAAGGCGATCTGACCCTTGACGGTACGTTGAATGTTCAAACCACTCCTGGTGCTGAACTGGCACCCGGGCTCTATCGGTTGATTCGCTATTCCGGCGCACTCACCGATAACGGTCTGACTATTGGCACCATTCCCTCGGCCGGTTTCTTCGTGCAAACCTCCATCGACCATGAGGTGAACTTGCTCAATACCGCGGGCCTGCCGCTGAATATCTGGGATGGCCAGATGGGCGGCAAAAACGACGGCGTGATCGACGGCGGTGATGGTATCTGGCAAGCAAGTGCCGGCAACGATAACTGGACGACAGCTACTGGCGACCTCAACGCACCGTATTCGACAGGTGGCTTTGCCTTGTTTATGGCCGCACCCGGTACGGTGACGGTCGATGACTCCAAGGGCCGCGTTACCGTCGGGGGCATGCAGTTCGCGAGCAGCGGTTACCGACTAAAAGGCGACGCGATCACGCTGGCCGGTAGCGCAGATGATCCGAGCCGCTCGATTCTGCGCGTAGGCGACGGCACCACGCAGGGGGCCTCCTTCACCGCCACCATCGACAGCAATCTGGCCGGGACCTCCACCTTAGTCAAAATGGATAGCGGCACCCTGGTACTCAATGGCACCAACACCTACACAGGCGGCACCTCCATCGAAGGCGGCACCTTGCAGATTAGCCGCGACAGAAACCTCGGCGACCTGGCCGGTGCGCTGAGTTTCGATGATGGCATCTTGCAGACCAGCGCCAACC
Organism: Pseudomonas turukhanskensis; assembly: GCF_027922365.1. Taxonomy (GTDB): domain Bacteria; phylum Pseudomonadota; class Gammaproteobacteria; order Pseudomonadales; family Pseudomonadaceae; genus Aquipseudomonas; species Aquipseudomonas turukhanskensis. Next base: position 429,203 of record NZ_BSFN01000003.1, on the reverse strand, counting down.
TGATTACCAATCGGGCGGTTACCCTCCATGACGGCGGTGGCACCCTGCTTAACTCCGCCGACACCCTGCTGACCCTTAACAAGGGCATCGACGGCACGGGCGCACTGACCAAAGAGGGTACCGGCACCACCCTGCTCAATGGCCTTAATACCTACGCCGGCGACACCACTGTTTTGCAGGGCACCCTGATTATCGGTGATGCCCGGCACACCGCTGCTGCACTTGACGGCGCAGGTGAAACCACCGTTGCCAGGGGCGCCACGCTGGGTGGTTACGGCAGCATCAATGGCAATGTAAACAACTATGGCCTCTTCGCCGTTGGCAATGCCCTGCCGGGTTTGGCGAGCGGTCCGCAAGGCAGCTTCACTGTCAACGGTTTGCTGGACAACGCCGGTGCTGTGACATTGGCTGGTCGCCGCGCTGGCAATACCCTGACGGTCAACAGCTATAACGGGCAGTACGGCGTGCTCCGCCTCAACACCATGTTGGGTGGCAATGCCTCGGCAACCGATCGCCTGATTATCGACGGCGGCGCGGCCACAGGCGCAACACGCTTGCAGGTCAACAACCTCGGCGGCCTGGGCGGATTGACCGAAGGCAGCGGTATTCAGGTAGTCGCCGCCATCAATGGCGCGACCACGGCTCGGGATGCCTTTGCCCTGAACTATCGCGTGGCAGCCGGCCCCTACGAATACCGTCTGTACCGAGGAGCTGTGGATGGTAGTGCGGCGGACGACTGGTTCCTTCGCTCAAGCGGTCCGCAGCCGGCTGGGGCAGGTGGAAATAACACCCCCGAGTACCGCCGCGAAGTATCCGACTACACAGCACTGTCCTCGATGATGCTGCAGTATGGCCGTCAAACCCTGTCCACACGCGATGAGCGCGTAGGTGAAGCTCTGGGCGCCAACGGCCAGAGCACCTCGCAGGATCCCGGTTGGGTAAGAGCCCTTGGCCAAAACAGCCAGTGGAATGCCAAACGTGGTGGGATTGCCAATGAAGGTCCATCGTTCGACCTCAATGTAGGTGCCGTTCAGGCCGGCGTGGACCTGCTGCGCACAGAGCAAGCAGACGGCTCCAACGACCTTGCAGGCGTCTACACCGTGGTTGGCCAAGCCAACGGCGGGGTGGAGCATTACGACGGCACTACAGCAGGCAGCAACAGCTTCAAGGCCGCGTCGCTGGGCGCCTACTGGACGCATCGCTTTGCCAACGAAGCCTATCTGGACAGCGTGCTTCAGGGCACCTGGTTCTACGACGTGGAATCGGGCACCCAAGACCTGGGCAAACTGAAAACCACCGCCACCGCCGTTGCGGCATCGGTGGAAGCAGGCAAACCGTACGCGCTCAAGAATGAATGGACGGTCGAGCCGCAAGCGCAAGTCGTTGTCCAGAACATCAAGGTGGACAACAGCCGAGACAAAGCCGCCGACGTCGACTTTGGTAACGCCAAATCAGTCGCTGCCCGTGTAAGCGTAAAGGTCAGCAAAGACGTGACTCTGGATAACGCAGGCACCCTTTCGACGTGGGTTCGGCCCAGCGTATGGCACGAAATCAACGCTAACCCGCGCACCACGATATCGTCGTCAGAGGGTGGCGTGGATTTTCACTCGAACCAACGTGGAACCACGATGGACGTGACCGCAGGTTTTAACGCGCCGGTCTCGAAAAACACGTCGGTGTTTGGCACCGTCGGCTATCAGCAGGCAGTGAACAGCGGCCTGGAAGGCGCCACCGGTAGTGTGGGGGTGCGGGTGAACTTCTAGACAACGGCGCGCAGGCAAGGTCGGGAAAAGACCTATGACGATAAGGGGGGAGCGTTAGAGCTCGGTGGCGTCTTCCACCAACTCTGCCGGCTCCTCCTGTTCATCTGCGCGGTATTCGAGAAGTTCTTCTTGATACTCATCCATCTGCAAGTGCTCGCTCATCTGCTAGTCGTGGGTTCTGGAACCGAGCCTAGCGCTCCCAGATGACTAACAGATGAACGAGCCGGCACTGCCGAACGTTACTTGCTTTTGATCTTTGCCTGACCGCCACTTCGCAGTTCCGTGGCTAGAGCCAGGCAAGGCGCCCCGGAGCTTTTAAGCGCAGCGTACTGCAGTACGTGAGCATTAAAAGCGAGGACGCAACAGAGCCTGGCCGACGCCACGAAACGCCCGTTACTTGCTGTTCTGGCTGTAGCTCTGCATCAGGTTGGCGTACGCCGGCAGGTGGCCGCCGAGAATGGCGCCAAAGCCTTCGATGTCGTTGCGCCAGTCGCGTTGCAGCTCGCAACCCACAGCGAACCAGTTCATCAGTTGCGCACCGGCTTCAACCATGCGGCTAAGCGCCGACTCACGCACCAGCGGGTTGAAGGTGCCGGAGGCGTCGGTCACCACGAATACATCAAAGCCTTCTTCCAATGCTGCCAGCGTCGGGAACGCCACGCACACGTCGGTTACCACGCCGGCAATGATGATTTGCTTGCGACCGGTCGCCTTTACCGCGGCGACGAAGTCGGAGTTGTCCCACGCGTTGATCTGGCCTGGGCGAGCAATGTACGGCGCGTCCGGGAACTTGGCTTTGAGCTCCGGCACCATCGGGCCGTTGGGGCCGTTTTCGAAGCTGGTGGTGAGAATGGTCGGCAACTTGAAGAACGCCGCGATATCGGCCAAAGCCAATACGTTGTTCTTGAATTCGTCGGGGGTGAAATCGCGCACCAGCGAGATCAGGCCGGCCTGGTGATCGACCAGCAGAACCACAGCGTTGTCTTTGTCCAAGCGGTTGTATTTCTTGCTCATGATGAACTCCTTGAAATGCCAGGCCCGGGGTCGGGCCTGGGGGTTGAAAACCGAACTCAGAAGGCGAAGCAGGAACAGCCAAACGCGCCCCAGAAACCCTGGTGATCGCTGACCGGCGCCGAGGACAGGCGCGCTTTTTCATGGCTATGGGCATGCACACCACAGGGCCCCGAACACTGGTGCACGGCAGCGGCCAATGCGGTTTGCTGGCGCCAGTGGCCGGGCACTTTTACGACCGGCGACCAGTCCGGCGTGACCGGCAAGGCCGGCGGTGCGAGTTTGTCGAAGTCACCGGTGCCGTAGACGATCTTGCCGTCCACCACCGTGAGCACCGATTCAATCCACTTGATGGCCTCTTCTTCAACGCTGAAGAAGTCCGCCGACAGCGCTACCAAGTCGGCCAGTTGGCCAACCTTGATCTGGCCCTTCTTGCCCTGTTCAGTGGAGAACCAGGCGCTGCCGTGGGTGAACAGTTGCAGCGCGGTTTCCCGTGGCAGGCCTTCGGGGTACAGCTCCATGCCGCCGACGGTTTTGCCGCTCACCATCCAGTACAGCGAGGTCCACGGGTTGTAGCTGGACACCCGCGTGGCATCGGTGCCGCCGCCGACCGGCACGCCTTCGCTCAACATGCGCTTGACCGGCGGCGTGGCCTCGGCAGCCTTCTTGCCGTAACGGTCCACGAAATACTCGCCCTGGAATGCCATGCGGTCCTGTACGGCAATGCCGCCGCCCAACGCACGCACACGCTCGATGTTTTTCGGTGTGATGGTTTCGCAGTGGTCGAAGAACCAATGCAGGCCGTTGAAGGGAATGTCGCGGTTCACTTTCTCGAACACATCGAGCATGCGCGAGATGGACTCGTCGTAGGTGGCGTGCAAGCGAAACGGCCAGCGTTGTTCCACCAGGTGGCGCACCACCGGCTCCAGCTCCTCCTCCATGGTTTGCGGCAAATCGGGGCGCGGTTCCAGGAAGTCTTCGAAGTCGGCCGCCGAGAACACCAGCATTTCACCGGCGCCGTTGTGGCGGAAGAAGTCATTGCCGTCACCCGGCTTGACGATCTGCGTCCAGTTCTTGAAGTCCACCAGCTCTTCTTTGGGCTTCTGGGTAAACAGGTTGTAGGCGATGCGCACGGTGAGCTGGTTGTTGGCGGCCAGCTCGCGGATTACCTGGTAGTCGTCCGGGTAGTTCTGATAACCGCCGCCGGCGTCGATGGCACTGGTTACACCCAGGCGATTGAGCTCGCGCATAAATTGGCGGGTGGAGTTCACCTGGTATTCCAGCGGCAGCTTCGGCCCCTTGGCCAGGGTGGAGTACAGAATCATCGCGTTGGGGCGCGCCACGAGCATGCCGGTCGGCTCGCCGTTGGCGTCTTTAACGATTTCGCCGCCCGGCGGGTTAGGCGTGTCACGGGTATAGCCCACCACCTTGAGCGCGGCGCGGTTAAGCAGCGCGCGGTCGTACAGGTGCAGCACAAACACCGGGGTATCGGGCGCGGCCTTGTTCAGTTCCTCGATGGTCGGCAGGCGTTTTTCCGCAAACTGGAACTCGTTCCAGCCCCCCACCACCCTCACCCACTGCGGTGCCGGGGTGCGGTCGGCCTGGTCCTTGAGCAGGCGCAGCGCATCGACCAGCGACGGCACGCCTTCCCAGCGCAGTTCCAGGTTGTAGTTGAGGCCGCCGCGGATCAGGTGCAGGTGCGAGTCGTTGAGCCCAGGAATGACCGAGCGCTTTTGCAGGTCCACCACTTGTGTGGCGCTGCCGCGCAGCGCCATGGCTTCGGCATCGCTGCCCACGGCAATGAATTTGCCGTCTTTGATGGCCACGGCGGTAGCGGCGGGTTTTTCCCGGTCGACGGTGTGCAAGCGGCCATTGAAGAGGATCAGATCGGCGTTCATCGGTGCTCCTGATGAGGTGGCGTAAGCGGAAAATGGCAAGGCAGACCACAGCGCGCCCGCCGCGCCCAGCACAGAGCTGGCAGCGAGAAACTGGCGGCGGCCAGCGCCTTTGGGTGGAGTGTCATCGGTCATGGGGCAACCCTCAGGCTTTGTTGAGCCACGGCGCGAACAGGCGCGTTACCCGCGGCATAAAGACATACACCACCAGCAGCACAATGCTCAGGGTGATCAGCACACTGCTGGCCAGGTAACCGGATAAAAATGGCAATTGTGCGAACAGCGGCTTCCACAGCAGCGGCACGCCCATGCTCAGCGGCAGAATCACCAGAAAGGTGACGCAGGCTTGCTTCCAGCGTGGTGGCGGTTTGCTCGTGCTGCCTTCTGTCGGGGTAAACCAGAACTCGCGGTCGGCGTTGATTTCGGTCTGGTCGCCGTCGGCCAGCAGCGGCGCCGCTTCAGCCACCAGGCGCTGACGGTCTTCGGAATCCAGCCAGGCCTGCAGCAAGTCGGTGGAAGTAAAACGCAGCACGCAGGTAAACAATGTGAGCCCGCCGCTGTGCCCGCGCATCACATCAATGCCCAGGTGCCCCGGCCAGGTGCGCGCCGTGGCAATGGTGCGCCGCAACCATTGTTCGTAGGCCCCATCCTGGCCGGCTTTAACCCGGTGCCGGACCAACAGGGTCACCACTTCATCAAATACTTCCACACTCGTCATACGCGACGTTCCCTTGCAAGAAAATGACAGGCCGTCACTGAAGATAGACCACCGCAGGCAAACGCCGAGACAGCGCAATGCGACCCGGCCCGGCGATGAACACCGTGCTGAACACCAACGCCAGCAACCAGGCGAATTGGCCCTCGGCCAGGCTCCATTCGGGGTGCACAAACACCAGCGCCACCAACAGCACGGCAAGAATCGGCAGGCAGGCCAGGCGGGTAAAAATGCCGAGCATGATCGGCAACGGGCACAACACTTCGGCGAAGATGGCCAGGCTGAGCGTGAGCTTGGCGCCCAGGTGCCAGGGGTCTTCGATCAGGCTCAGTTGTTCGGTGAATTGCAGCAGCTTGGGCAGGCCGTGAACCTGCAACAGCAGCAGCGAGCCGGCCACGCGCAGCCACAACAACGCCCAGTCGCAGGCAGTGAAGGGAGATCGAGAGTCAGGCGTAGCCATGGGGCGCTCACTAGCAGATACGTAGGACCTGATAGTGGGAGATGCAGATGGGAATAACTTGTATCGCTGTGCTGGATTTGTAGCGGGCTGTTTTTAACGTACAGCTTCAACGTAGGGCGGATATCGCCACGGGCGATATCCGCCGTTCGCGATCGCAGCGGCGGATACCCGCGATGCGGATATTCGCCCTACGAGAGACGCAGTGGTTTGAGAATCAACGCCCGGCGCGGGACTCGCTGATGTAGAAGCGCGCTTTCTTGGCGTTCTTGGTGCAGCTTTCATAGCCTTCGAATTGCTGCGAGGTTTTCGCCCCGGTCAGCAGGGTCAAGGCTTTGGAGTAGCTGACGCTACCGGCGAAACCTTCGGCTTTGGCAAGGTCCAACTCGCGCCAGGCGGCGTTGGATTGCTCCGCGCAACTGTCGCGGTAAGCCGTTTTTGCAGCGCAACCGGATAACGCCAGCACCATCAGAGGTAAGCAGATCCAGGCTTTCATTCAATTTGCTCCAGAAGATAGAAAACAACGGGTAAACACACGTAATGCTCAGACGCCACGGCGCGCAAAAAGTGCGACTTAGCGAAGCGGCACCTGCACTCGCCTTGGCGGCGGGCGCCTGCGCGCGTATGGTCGGCAAACGCCGCTGAACACAGGGCGCGATAGTATCAGGGGAAGGCGATGACCAAACGTGTGGCGTTGGTGTTGGGTGCAGGGGGCGCACGGGGTTACGCCCATATCGGCGCTATCGAGGAACTGGAACGGCGCGGCTATGAAATTGCCTGTATCGCCGGGTGCTCCATGGGCGCGGTGGTCGGTGGTATCTACGCCACCGGCAAACTGCCCGAATACCGCGCCTGGATCGAAAGTCTGGACTACCTCGACGTGTTGCGCCTGCTGGATGTGAGCTTTCGCCTGGGCGCCATTCGCGGCGAAAAAGTGTTCGGCCGCATTCGCGAGATGGTCGGCGAGATCAACATCGAAGACCTGCGCATCCCCTACACGGCGGTCGCCACCGACCTCACCTTCCAGCAGGAAATCTGGTTTCAACAAGGCAACCTGCACCAGGCCATGCGCGCCTCGGCGGCGATCCCCAGTCTGTTTACCCCTGTCATCCAGGGCAAACGCATGCTGGTGGACGGCAGCCTGCTCAACCCTCTGCCCATCGTGCCGGTGGTATCTAGCCACTGCGACCTGATTGTCGCGGTCAACCTCAACGCCAATGGCCAGCGCCACTACCAGTTGCCCGTGATAGAACGGCCGGCGGCGTTCAAAACCAAGCTCGATGGGTTGATGGGGTCGCTGGGCTCGCGCATGCCCTTCCGGCGTAAACTGCCCGAGCCCGGCGAAGAGGCAGCGTTGTTGGAGGCAGCGGCGACCGCCGAGCCCAACCCCTGGCTCGACCCGCCGGCCGCCGCGCCGTCACCTCGGCCAGACGAAAGCCCCACGCCGAACTCGGCCAGCGGCTCGCGGGTGGCCGAAACCGGCAGCCCGGCATCGTTGCTGGAATTGGTGAACCAGAGTTTCGAAGTGATGCAGACGTCGCTGGCGCAATACAAGATTGCCGGCTATCCGCCGGACATTCTGGTGAACGTGCCGCGCCGGGCGTGCCGGTTTTTCGAGTTCTACAAAGCGCCGGAGCTGATCGAGCTGGGCCGCATCATTACTAGCGACACCCTCGACCGCTACGAAGAAGAAAACGGCTAGCGGTGTTGTTGTAGGAGCCAGCTTGCTGGCGAACCCTGCAAACGAATATCGCGGCAACTCACCGGCGCAATCGTTTCCAGGGTTCTCGACCAATCGGAATGCCGCCCAGTCACTCGTACAGTCAAAAACCCTCTGCCACCAGCGCCTGCTTAACCGCCGCGCGCTCTTTGAACGCTTCACGAAATTTGGCCAGCGCCTGCAGCTCATCCAGACGCCCACCCACGCGCCCTGCCCAACCGGCGAAAACGCCCAGGTAAGCATCGGCAATGGTGTAGCGCTCGGCGACCAGAAACGGCGTGTTCTGCAGGTGCCGGTCGATATGCGCAAAGGCGGCGTAGAGCTGCTCCACCGCCTGGGCACGAATGCCCGGGTGCGCCGACTCGTCAGCGCTGTAACGCTCGGGTCGATTCAGCGGGCGAAACCCACCCACGTGCACTTCAGAGGCCAGATAACCAATCCAACTCTGAATCTGCCCGCGCTCCACACTGCCCACTGGCGCAAATAACGTGGTGGCCGGCTTCAGGTCCGCCAGAAACGGCAAAATCGCACTGTTCTCGGTGATGATCCGGCCATCGTCCAACTGCAACACAGGCACACGGCCCAGCGGGTTGATCTGGTGAATCGGCGAATCCGCCGTACGCAATCCCACACGCTCCACCTGAATCGGCAAATCCAGTTCATGCACAACAACGTGGGAAGCGAACGAGCACGCGCCGGGGGAGATATAGAGGGTGGTGGTCATGAGGGGAGTTCCGAGAACTGTTTTAGGGTCCGGGCGCTAGGGTCCGGGTACGAATAAAAGCGGCCGCCCTGCCCCTGCCTGAAGAAGGGCGACCAAAATCTTGAGTTCGTTTACCGCGCGGTAATCACCGACAACTTGGTAATCCCCGCCCGCTCAATCGAGGCCATGGCCTTGGCCACCTGGCCGTAGTCCACTGTCTCGTCGGCTTGCAGTTGCACGCGCAATTCGGCGTCTTTGGCCTTGGCCGCTTCCAGGTTGCTTTGCAGCAGGTCCGGTTGCACCTCGTCCTTGTTGATAAAGAACTTGCCCTCGCCGTCGATGCTCACCACCAGCGGGTCTTTCTGCTCCACCGGCGCCACGGCTTCGGTCTTGGGCAAGTTGATCGGGATGGCGTTGGTCAGCAGTGGCGCGGTGACGATAAACACCACCAGCAGCACCAGCATCACGTCCACCAGCGGCGTTACGTTGATCTCGCTGAGCACTTCATCGCTGTCTTGGGTGGAAAAGGCCATTACGACGCCTCCTTCACTTTTTGCGGAGCGGCTTTGCCACCGGGCAGTTGAATCAGTTTGAACGCCGATTTCTGCGCCAGGCTGTAGAAGTCATGGGCGAAATCGTCGAGGTCGGCCGAGTTGAGTTTCAGGCGACGCAGAAAGTAGTTGTAAACCAGCACCGCCGGCACCGCGACAGCGATACCCACACCGGTGGCCACCAATGCTGCGCCAATCGGTCCGGCTACGGTTTCCAGGCTCGCCGAGCCGGCGGCGCTGATGCCCTTGAGCGCTTCCATGATGCCCCACACGGTGCCGAACAGGCCGATAAAGGGCGAGGTGCTGCCGATAGAGGCGACCACTGCCAAGCCCGATTCCAGTGAGCGACGCTCACGTTGAATCTGCTGACGCAGGGCACGTTCCAGACGGTCCTGGTGATTGATGGCCTGGCTCAGGTCCTGCGCGTTTTCGTTAACCTGAATGGCACCGAAACCGGCCTGGGCCACGCGGGACACAGCGCCTGGCTGGGCATTTACCAACTCGGCGGCGCCATCGAGGCTCGAGGCGCCCCAGAACAGCTTCTGGAACTTGCGATCCTGGCGCTTCAGGCGGCCGAACTGCAGGGCCTTCAACAGGGCCAGGCCCCAGGTGATGACCGAAAAACCTACCAGCAGCCAGATAACCGCGGCTTCAATGGATTCGAGGGGGGATGTGGCCAGTAAGCTCATGATTCAACTCTCTCTGTAATGCTTGAATTCGTGTGTACGTAAACGTCAGTGCAACTTGAAGCCGATGGGTACGCTTACCCAGCCATCGCGGGCTACATCGCCCTGCTTGGAGGGCACGAACTGCCAGCGCTTCACCGCCTGTACCGCGGCGTTATCCAACAGCTCGCGGCCGCTGGAGGTTTGAATCTGAATCTCGGCCGGGCTGCCGTTGGCCAGTACATGCACCCGCAGCAACACCGTGCCTTCCCAACCGCGACGCTGGGCCAGCGACGGGTATTCCGGCGCCGGGTTTTTCAAGTACGCCGCGTTGGCCGACGGCGGTGTAACCGGGGCCGGCGCAGGTGGCGCTGGCGGTGCTACCGGGGCCGGCGCCGCTACAGGTGGCGGTGCTGGCGTTGGCGGCGGTGGCGCTACCGGTTTGGGTACGGGCTTGGGCGGTGGCGTCGGCTTGGGTTTGGGGATCGGTTTGGGCGCAGGCTTGGCGGCCAGTTCATCCACAACCGGTGGTGGCGGCTCAACAACCGGTGGTGGCGGCGGTGGCGGTGGCGGCGGCTCCACCACCGGCGGTGCCGGCCGGGTGAACTCGATTTCCATCGGCGGAATTTCCGGCGGCACCACCGGCAACGGCGGCGTCGGGTGCTGGTTCAGCCAATAGATCAGGCCGCCGTGAGCAACCACCGCAAGGATGGCCAACAGCAGCTTCTCGCGACGGCTCAGTGCCCCGACCGGCGCCACATGGTGCCGGCGGCTGTGGGCCAACGGCTCGCGATGACGATGGCCGAGGTCGACCAGGTCGGCGCTGGCCGGTGTCTGCCACTGCCGCTGCGATGTCGCCGCGGTTTGAACATTGCCCATGTAAAACTCCTTGGAATTGCTTGCTCCCGGTGGCCACGAGCGAGGTGGCCAACGAGCACTCAACAGGGCAAAAAGGCCATTGCAGAGCGGTCTTCGGTGTTGGCGGCAATGATTGGGGAATGGGCTTATCTAAAAAAGTAACTTTTAAGCATTTTTTAATAACTTAAAAGAATTTAAAAACATAACATGTTGTTTTATATAGATTTTTATTTTCACATGATGTGAAAGGCATAAAAAACATGCTTTTTAGGCATTGCGCCTATAGGCCAGGAATAACGCAGGTGCGCGGTTATACGCTTCGTAGGGCGTGCTCCGCGCACCACTGCGGTCTCACGGGTAGCGCAACGGTGCGCGAAGCACACCCTACAGGGGCAGGCCGATGGTTATGCCCCGTCCACGCGGTACACGCCAATCAACACTTCGTCATCGCTTACATCATCAATGGTGCCCACATACACGTAGTCGCTCAGCCACGCGTAGTTACCCGGTTGGGTTTTGAAGCTGGGTGTGGTGCGGCAGTAGTAATCGGCTTCGGCCAATTCCTGACCCTTGGCCTGTTTGGCCAGGCCGTCTGCGTTGGGCCGCCAGATGCCGGGGTTGTGAATGATGATGATCTGGCCGTCATCGGTTTTCAGGCGGTACAGCGCTTCAATCAGGGTGACGCCATCGGCGCGTTCCACCGACATATCTGCCCCTCCGGGCACCACGGTGCCTTTCAGGCCTTTGCCGACAAAGGTGCCGCCAATAATCGGGTAATTGATGCGGTGGCCATCAGCGCCCTGCCCCATGTCTTCCTCCGGGCCCAGCTTGACGTGAATCTGCATCACCAACTCATTGGTCACGCGGTTGGCTTTGGTTTCTTTCAGGTCGTCGGCCTGAACCGTGCTCAGGCCAAGCAGCGAGGTCAGGCTCAAGGCGAGCAGCAATTTATGGCGAGTCGTCATCGGTACACATCCTTTTGAAAACACAGGTAAGGCCACCGAACCGCGTTCGGTGGCGTCATGCATTACTTGAGCGGGTCTGGCCGGCAGGGCTGCTTGAGCAGGCTGTCGCAAGCCGGTTGCGGCACCGGCACCTTCACCCCGGCCAGCTCGCCCAGCACCAACTGCGACGGATGCTCGGCGTCGTGTAGCAAGGTGCTGCGAGCGGCCAGCGCATAGGTGTCGAAGCCATAACCACCGGTACGGCCGGGCGCATCGATCCAGATGCGTAAACGTGAACCGGCGCGGAAGGTGTGGGAGAACGGGCGCAGTTCCACGCGGCCCAGTACCGGCTCATCCGGCTCCAGCGGCAACAGGCTGTCGGGGGTGTCCAGCAACCAGGGGCGCACGGCGGTGGACTTTTCGGTATCCAGCGCGCGGGCCGACAGGCGCAGCCAACCGCGCTGCACGTACACCTCCTGGCCGTCGGGCAGCAGTTGGGTGAGCGTGACCTGCACGTCCATATCAGGCCCCAGCGGTGTGGACAGCCACAGGTCGGCGCTACCCGGCCCGTAGGTGACCAGGTCGCGGGTCAGCGGTGCACTGGTGTACGCCAGGCTGCCGTCTTTCCAACCGGGCTTCTGCTCGCCCCAGGCATTGTCCACCTCGTAGGTATTCACGTCGGGCCCGGCAACCGGGTAGTTGTACTGATCCGGCTCGCCGCTGGGTTTGCCACCTTCCACCAGGCTGCCTTTGGCACCCAGGGCGAAGGTCAACGGGGTTACCGCTACCGGATAGCGCTCGCGGGTGATGGTCCAGCCCGGTTTGGCGGGTTCGTTCAGCCCATGCAGATCATCGCGTGCCCCGCTGCTGGCCGTTTCCTGCCAGATTTCCACGTGCGGCAGTTTGTCGAAGCCGTTATCCAGGCCCTTCACAAAGTGATCGAAAAACGCCTGCAGCTTTTTCCGGTAGTGCCGGGACTCGTACAAATCGTGCGGCCCGTTGCTTTGCACCAGCCACAGCTGCTCGGGGTTGATGGTTTCGTGGTAATAGCCTTCGCGGGCCATCACCGCCTCGTCCTGCCAGGCCTGCATGGACAACACCGGCACCTGAATCAGATGGGTGCGGTCGCGGATACTGCGCTGCGCGCTCCATTCATCACGCAACGGGTGGCGGATGATCTGATAGGTAAGCGCGTGCTTTTTCACGTCCACTTCGTTTTGCGCCAACTGCTTGAGGCAGCGTTGGTCCTGCTCGCTTTCGGCGCTGGCTTTCACCGCCGCCCAACGCTGGCTCAAGTACCAATGCCAGCCGGTGACAAACTCCGGCGCCGGCACCCCGCCCGGCGCCCAGCTGTCGCTGCGGGCATCGCCCATGGCCATGCCAGGCGCGATAGCTTTGAGGCCGGACGGGCGCTCGGAGGCGGTCATCAATTGCGACATGCCCGCCCACGACCAGCCGAACATGCCGACATTGCCGTTGGACCACCCTTGCTTAGCGGCAAACTCCACCGCCGCGCGACCGTCCTTGCCGTAATCCGGGCCGAGAAAATCGAAGGTGCCTTGCGAGCAACCGGTGCCGCGCGCCTGCACGCCCATCACCGCATAACCCTGCTCGAGTAGCTGCTTATCCAGGTCGACGGAGAAGGTTTCATCGTCCGCCAGGTAGGCCGAGCCACCGATGCTGCCGCTGTCGTAACCGCTGTAGCGCAGCAGCACCGGAAACTTGCCATCGCCCTTGGGCAGCAACACCGAATAACGCAACTCGGCGCCGTCGGCGGCCTTTAAATAGCCGGTAACCCGCTTGCCCCAGAACGGCTGCCAGGTACGCGTAGGCGCACTGCTGACCTCCTGGCCTGGCACGTCTTGCGCGGCGTGTGCGCCAAGCGCCAGCAGCAGGCCACAGGTGCCGGCCGCCAACGCGCGGTTGAATGTTTGTCTAGTCATAAATGCTTCCCCGAAAAATTCAGAACGACTTGGCCACCTGGGCCACCACCGTGGCCGAGCACACGTCATCAAAGCCATTGACCGAGGCGCATTCGGCCTGGGACAGGTCGGTGTCGATATAGGCCACGCGCCAGTTGAAGCCGAACAGCTCCTTGTTCACGCCCACCTCCCAGTCGTAATAACTGCTGCGGGTGGAACCGTCGGCGGACACCCAGATATCGTCCTTGGCATCGCTGAAGCCGTAGCGCACATCCAGGCTGGCTTCGTACGGCAGCTCGAAGGTGTAACCCAGCCAGTACACGGCGCGGTCATCGTCGTAAGGCTTGACCTGGCTGGTGTACTTCGTGCCCAGCACAGCGCCGTACGCGCCGACGGTGCCGATCCATTCGCCGTAGTTGAATTCACTGTCTTTGGGGTAGTCGTACTCGAAGTACGTGAGCGTGGCGTTGATGTTTTCGCTGAAGTCATGGGCGTAGCCAATGTAGTAGTCGTACTCGCGACGGGTGTCGGTGCCGAAATCCACGTTGGAGGTGAACACCCCGGCATACAGACCACTGCTGTGGGCAAGGCTGATGTCAGCCCACACAGCCGGGTCGCCAAGGGTTTGCGAGATGCCGCCGGTGCGGTAGTCGCTGAGGGCGGTGAGCGTGAGGTCGAGGGAAAAATCCTCGTTGAGTTCAATGGCCTGTGCCGGCGAGACGAGGCAATACAAAACGCCGGCGCAAAGGCTCCATCCTTTTTTGGTCATGCGGTTCCGCTCCATTTTTTTTGCTTTTGAATGGCAGAAGTGCAGCTTTCTAATTGATTGTTCTTGTTATCTAACGACCAGTGAGGCGCAGGGTGCTCCTGGCGCCCCGGCATGGCCGCTCGCTGCATTCTTCAGCGGCGCCGTACCATTCATCTATCCACTTTGCGCAAAACCGCCTGCACCGCATCAGTGCATTTAGTTACTTACAATAACTGTTTTTCCAGGCAACTGTGCTGCAAACAGTGTGTTTCGCCGCCTGACTGCTGCGCTGAGCGAGTGGCCGGCTGTACCGCTCAGGTTCAGCGGCGCCGATGAATACTCTCGGCATCGCCCGTTGCCCTGAACCTGGAGCCTGTATGAACGAACTCGACCTGCTCGCCGCCGCCGACACACGCGGCCGCGCCTACACCGCCAGCGTCGCCACCCGCCGGGTATTTCCCGATGCCGACGCATTGGCGGGTTTGGCGGTGTTTGAAGAGCCGCTGCCCGAGCAAGGCCTGCCGGCCGAGCAGACCTTGCACCTGCTGGACGAACGCGGCTCGCCGGCCACCGTGGTGTCCAACGGCCCGCGCTACTTCGGCTTTGTGATTGGCGCCTCCCTGCCCGCCGCCGCCGCGGCTGAACGGCTGATGCTGGCGTGGGACCAATGCGCGTCCAGCTTCGACAACTCCCCCGTGGCCGCCACCGTAGAAGCCACCGCCGCCGGCTGGGTACTGCAAGCGCTGGACCTGCCACGCAACAGCGCCGTTGGCTTTGGCACCAGCGCCACGGCCTGCACCCTCGCCTGCCTTGCCGCCGCCCGCCGCGCCTTGTTGGCCCGCCACGGCTGGGATTTCGACCGCGACGGCCTGATCGGCGCACCGGAAATCAAGGTGGTGGTGTCGGCGCTGGTGCATATCACCGTAAAAAAAGCCCTGCGGGTGCTGGGTTTTGGCACCGCAAAAATCATCTACGCACCCGTCAATGCCCACGGCCAGATCGACCCCGCGCAGTTGCCCGCACTGGATGACCACACCCTGCTCTGCCTGCAAGCCGGCGAGGTCAACACCGGCGAGTTCGACCCCTTTGCCGAGCTGATTCCCAAAGCCCAGGCCGCCGGCGCCTGGGTGCACGTAGACGGCGCCTTCGGCTTGTGGGCGCGGGCCTCAAACCTCGCGCCATTGACCGCCGGTATCGAGCACGCCGACAGCTGGACCACCGACGCGCACAAATGGCTGAACACCCCCTACGACTGCGCCATGGCTATCTGCCGCGATGCAAACGCGCTGGCCAGCGCCATGAACAGCGACGCCGCGTACTCCAGCGCCAGCAGCGATGCCCAGAAAAACCTCACCCTTGAATTCTCCCGCCGGCCTCGCGGCATTCCGGTATGGGCGGCGTTGCGCAGCCTGGGTAAACAGGGTGTGGCCGAGCAAGTGGAACGGCATTGCCGGCAAGCGCGGCGAGTGGCTGACGGGTTACGGGCAGCCGGCTACGACGTGCTTAACCGGGTGGTGCTGAACCAGGTGCTGTTTCGCGCCGAGAGCGACGAACAGACCGTAGCGGTGCGCGAGGCCTTGCAGGCAAGCGGCGAGGCATGGTTTGGCGGCACGCTATGGCAAGGGCGGCCGGCGCTGCGAATCAGCGTATCGTCCTGGCGCACCGAGGATGAAGAGATTGAGGCCTTGGTGCGGCTGATGGAAAAGCTATACAGGTAAGGCTTTCGTAGGGTGTGCTCCGCGCACCAAGCAATTCCGCAAACAACGCAACGGTGCGCGAAGCACACCCTACGGTTTACAAGCCACGCGGACGGTGCAGGGGTAAACGGGTAAGCCTTTTCGTCGGGTGTGCTGCGCGCACCAAGCGATCTCCCAGGCAATGCAACGGTGCGCGGAGCACACCCTACGGTTTACATGCCACACGGCTGGTGCAGGGCCACACGGTAAGGCTTTTCGTAGGGTGTGCTCCGCGCACCAAGCGGTCTCCCAGGCAACGCAACGGTGCGCGGAGCACACCCTACGGTTTACAGGCCTCGCGGCCGAGGTTTTTACCGCTACCCACCGCTCCCGCGTGGGCGGCGTTGGGTGCGAAACCTCAACTCCCCTGCGGCACCTCTCCCGCCGCCAACCGCCGATTGATATCCGCCACCACCCCCGGCAATTCGGCAATGGTGTCGATCAGGTAATGCGGCCGGCTTGGCGCAAATTGCTGGCCAATGCGTTGCCGCTCGGCCGTCAATTGCTCGGGCGTCAGCGCCTGGTATTGCGCGTACGTCAGCCCCAGCGCATTGCCTGAACAGGTCAACGCCACCGTCCACATGCCGGCGCTGCGCCCTTCCAGAATGCCCGGCCAGGTGTCGTCCACTTTGACGCACGCGGCCACGTCATTGATGCCCAGGGCAATCACGTTCGCCAGGCTTTGCGCCGGATAAGGCCGGCCATTGGGCACTTCGTCGGTAGCCACCACGTGGTCGGCGACAAAGCCGTTCTGCTTGGCCAACGCCACCACTTTTTCCATCACCACCGCCGGATAACCCGAGCAACTGCCGATTTTCAGCCCCTGTTCGCGCAAAGTGCCGATGCTGTCCAACGCGCCGGGAATCAAGGCCGAATGCAGGGCAATTTTTTCAATCTGCAGCGGCATAAAGCGGTCGTAGATGGCAGTGACATCGTCGTCACTCGGGCGCTTGCCGAGTGCGCGCACAAAGCGTTCGGCAATTGCCGGCTGGTCGCACAGGGTGCGGATATGGTCCCACTTTCCCATGCCCATGGGGCCGCGGGCTTCGGCCAGCGATACCTCGACGCCAAATTCGGCAAAGGCCTCTACAAAGATCTGCGTAGGCGCAAACGAGCCGAAGTCGACCACGGTGCCGGCCCAGTCGAGGATCACGGCTTGCAGCTGGCGGGGAGATTGGTAGTGCATGGCAAAACTCCTTGATAAAACGTCTACGCCCTGTAGGAGCGAGCTTGCTCGCGAAGAACGGTAATGCGGTGTCACGGAAAAACCGCGGCGCCTGGTTCGCGAGCAAGCTCGGTCCTACGGGACCGTGGGGGCCGTTAGGGAACCGATAAAGTTTTGCCCACGCGCCCCTTTGCTGGCGGCGTCGAGCAAGGTTTGGGCTTGTTCGGCATTTACGCCGTAATCAGCGAATTCGGTTTTTACCGAGAGGCTGTGCAGGAATGCCCGCAGCCGCGCCTGGGCCCGTGCCAAATCGCTGCCAAACACGCGTTGCAAGGTGCGATCCCGCTCGGCGTCCTGGCCCCAGGCCAGGCCCAGTACCAAGGGCAAGGTGAACGAGCAGGCGATGCCGTGGGGCACCCCGTGGCGCAGGGTCATTTCGTAGGAAATGGAATGGGCCAGCGCCGTCTTGGTATTGGAAAACGCCATGCCGGCCTTCAATGCCGCCAACGCCATACGGCTGCGCAGTTCGCGGCTGCCGAGGTTGTGCTGTAGCTGCGGCAGGCACTCCAGAATGTCTTCAATGGCCGAAATGGCGAAGGTGTCGGAAAGCGCATTGGCGTTGCGGTTCCAGATGGCTTCCAGCGCATGGGACAACGCGTCCAACCCGGTGGACACCGTCACGCTCGCCGGTACGGTCATCATCAATTGCGGGTCGATCAGCGCCACGCTGGGCCAGGTGCACTCCAGGTGCAGGGAGTATTTCTTCTGCTGCTCGGTATCCCAGATAGTGGCCCAGGGCGTGACCTCACTGCCGGTGCCCGCCGTGGTCGGCGCGGCGATCAGGCGTTTGCAGCGCGCCGGTACAAAGGGTTTGCCGGTGGCGAGCAAGGCCAGCAGCTCATCAAAACTGCCGCCTTCGGTGCCGACGATCAGCGCCTTGGCGGTGTCGATGGCGCTACCACCGCCCACCGCAATCACGGTGTCGCAACTCCCGGCCTGCTGCCAAAAGCGCTCATAGGTACGGCGCAGTTCGGCCACATCCGGGTTGGGCTGCACGTCTTCAATCACATACACCAGCCGTTCGCCCAGCAAGGCCTGGATGCGTTCTACCAAACCCAGCGCGCGGGCCTCGGGAAAGGTCACCAGGGCCACGGTTTGCTGCTCCGTCAGGCTGCCTAACTGCTCGAGGCTGCCCCAACCAAAGCGGGTGTCGACCGGGTTATAAAAGCGGGAAATCATGGCAACTCCTGACACACGGGCGAGCACCGCCCTGCCCGGCCTGCGCCGGGCAAAATAAAAATGAAAACTAGTGGTTGTTGCCGCTCTGGATGGCGTTGCGCAAGCGGCTGGAAATGGTGTCGGCGGCGACCACCATCACGGTGATCACGATGATGCAGGTGGCCGTTTCGGGGTACTTGAACAGCTTGAGGCTGCTCACCAACTCAAAGCCCAACCCGCCGGCACCGACCATGCCCAGCACCGTGGCCGACCGCAGGTTCACCTCAAAGCGATACAGCACTACCGCAATCCAGGCCGTGATCACCTGCGGCAGCACGCCGAACACAATCACTTGCAGCGGCCGTGCGCCGGTGGCTTGCAGTGCTTCAATGGGGCCCTGGTCGATTTCCTCGATGCTCTCGGCGAAAAACTTGCCGAGCATACCCAGGCCATGAATCGCCAAAGCCAGTACCCCAGGGAACGGCCCCAGGCCCACCGCCGAGACAAAAATCAGCGCCAGAATCAACTCGTTGATGCTGCGGGTGATATTCAGAAACTGCCGGGTGCCGTGGTACAGCACCGGGTTGCGGCATAGGTTGCGCGCCGCCAGAAAAGACAACGGTACCGCCAGAATCACCCCGAGCAACGTCCCCCACAGCGCAATCTGCAGGGTCTCCAATGCCGGGCCCCACAGGCGCGGCAAAATGCTCAAGTCCGGGGGCATGGTGCGGCTGAGAAAATCGCCAATCTGCGGCAGGCCGGCTGCCAGTTCACCGATGCTCAACTGCGCGCCCTGGGCGCTCCAGTGCAGCACCATCACCACCACCAACACCAGGGCGGCACTGCCCAGCCAACCACGAGCATTTTGCGGGGTGTCGACGGTCCAGAGGTATTTGCGCGCCTGCATGGCGTTGCTCCTGTTAGTTGGCATAACGCACCTGCAAGCCCGCAGTCGCCTGCTCGTCTTCAGCCTCAGGCTCCTGACCCGGGTAGATACGGTGCAGCACGTCTTCGGTTAGCCCATCCGGGCCGCCGTCGTAAACCATGCGCCCGTGGGCCAGGCCGACAATGCGGTCACCAAATTCGCGGGCGTAATCCACCTGATGCAGGTTGCACACCACGGTGATGCCCAGCTCGCGGGTGGCATCGCGCAGGTACTGCAACACCAGGCGCGAGGTTTTCGGGTCCAGGCTCGCCACCGGCTCGTCGGCCAGAATCACCTTCGGCCGCTGTGCCAGGGCGCGGGCAATGCCCACGCGCTGCATCTGCCCGCCGGAGAGCGAATCGGTGCGTTGCTGGGCCTTGTGCGCCAGCTCCACACGCTGCAAACACTGCATGGCCAGGTCGATATCTTCGCGACGAAACAGCTGCAACACCGAGGCCAGGGTGTTTACCGCGCCGAGGCGACCAGTGAGCACGTTCTTCAACACCGACAGGCGCGGCACCACGTTGTGGTGCTGGAAAATCATTGCCACCTGTTGGCGCAGCGCGCGGGTGTCGCAGCAGGCGATGGCGTCCATCCCCGCCACCGTCAACGTGCCGGCATCGGCCTGCACCAGGCGGTTCATGCACCGCAACAAGGTGGATTTACCGGCACCGGACTGGCCGAGAATCACCACAAACTCACCGGCTGCGATGTCCAGGTCGATGCCGCGCAGCACGGCGTTGCTGCCGTACTGCTTGGTCAGTTGACGGACGCTGATCATTTCATGCCCTTCAGGTCCAGGTTCAGCACCTTGGCCGTTTCGCGCACTACGTTGTAGGCGGCGTCGTCGGTTTTTTGGAAGCCATCGAGCTGGCCCTGGTCGCCCCACGGCACGTCCTTCATGCCAGCCAGGGCGGCGGCGATTTTCTTCTTCAGCTCGGGGTCCAGCGCCTTACGCCACACCATCGGCGACTCTGGGATCGGCTGCGACGTCCACACCACACGGAAGTCATCTTGTTTGACGATGTCTTTAGCCACCGCGCCAGCCAGAATGCGGTCGGCTACTGCCGCGGCATCCACTTTGCCGTTGGCTACAGCCAGAATGCTGGCGTCGTGCGAGCCGGAGAAAATCACCCGCGAGAACAGTTTTTCCGGGGCATAACCGGCTTTCTCCAGGCCCGCTTTCGGGAACAGATGGCCCGAAGCCGAGCTGGGGTCGACAAAGGCAAAGGTATGGCCCTGGAGATCGGCCACATCTTTGATGCCGCTGTCTTTGCGGGTGATGATCAAGCTCTTGTACGAGCTCTGGTGCGTCTTCTGCGTAACCGCTACCGCAAAGGCTTCCACGTCGGCCACCGAGGCAGCCAGCACATACGAGAATGGGCCGAGGTACGCCACGTCCAGCTTGCCAGCGCGCAGGGCCTCGATAATGCCGTTGTAGTCGGTGGCAACGAACGGCTCCACCGGCATGCCCAATTGTTTTTGCAAGCCATCGAGCACCAGCTTGCTGCTTTCGATCATGGCTTGGGAGTCTTCAGAGGGGATCAAACCAACACGCAAGGTATCCGCCGCGTGCGCCTGGCCGATGCTGAGCAACGGCAACAATGCAAAACCGGCAATACGAAACAGCGAGGCAAAAGAGGTCATGGCATTTCCAGCAGTTGTGGTTGGAGTACGCACAATTTAGAAACGTCACGTGACAGTCATACGATCAATTCAATATGGGTTTTAACCACTCACTATTGATAGGACCTATGGATGTCGACCGCCCGCATACGCGCTTTTCTTGCCGTGGCCCGGCACGGCAGCTTTAGCGCCGGCGCTCGCGCGCTGGGCCTGAGCCAGCCTACGCTGACCACCCAGGTGCAACAGCTGGAACGCCAATACAACGTGGAACTCTTCCACCGCAAAGGCCGGCGCATCGAACTCTCCGACGTCGGCCAACAGCTGCTGCCCATCGCCCAGCGCATGGCCCTGCTGGAACTGGAAGCCAACAACCTGTTGCACGACTCCGGCCGCCTGGACAGCGGCCAACTCAAACTCGGCGCCGTGGGGCCGTTTCACGTTATCGAGATGGTCGACCACTACCGCCAGCGCTACCCACGCATCGACGTCTCCATCCGCGTCGGCAACTCCGCCCAGGTGCTGGCCGACCTCGAACAATACGCCACCGACATCGCCGTGCTTGCCGGCCGCCAGGACGACCCTGGCCTGAGCGCCGTGCACTACGCCCGTCACGCCATCATCTTGTTCACCAACCTCAACCACCCCTTCGCCGAACGCGAAAGCGTGCGGCTGGAAGAACTCGAAGGCCAACCCCTGCTACAACGCGAAACCGGCTCCACCACCCGCCTGGCGCTGGAACGCGCACTGGCCGATGCCGGGGTTACCCCGCGCAAAGCCATGGAGATTGGCAGCCGCGAAGCATTGCGCGAGGCCGTGGTAAGAGGGATAGGCATTGGCGCCGTATCCGAAGCCGAATTTATCGCCGACCCACGGCTACGGGCGATACGCATAGAAGGCGAACCGGTGCATACGGAAACGTATTTGTACTGTTTGGCGGAGCGACGGAGCAGTCGGTTGATTTCTTCGTTTTTTGATATTGCGCAGGGTGAACGGGTTTGAGGGCGACCAGGCGTTCGACCTGAAAACCATCGCGGCTGAAGCCGCTCCCACAGTAGCTCTGCGTCACCTGTAGGAGCGGCTTCAGCCGCGATGGGTTCGGCGCAAACACTGCAGTCGAGCCCCAACTCCGTCGTCCCCGCGAAGGCGGGGACCCAGAATTTCGAGTCATGCACCGTAGAAGCACCCGCAAAAAAGGCGCCTTTCTCACCTCGAAGTCACGGTGTCAGACTCGACATAGAGCCATCTCGTAAACTTCGACGTCACGACGAGGGCCTACACACCCCCCACAACAATCTCGGTTCCGTTAATGCGGTAAACAATGCGGATATCGCCTAATCGAATCCGACGACAACCAGCGAGAGGCCCCCGCAACGCTTTGCCGATCTTGTCCGGCTCTTCCGTTCGCCGCCCATGAATCCGCGCCGCCGGCCGCTGCATGAGTGATGCCTTGATGACGCACCCCGCCACGCCGGATAGACTGCCCCGCAAGCCTCTCATCATTCTGAACCCCGGTCGGCACTCACTTCCTGCGCTGATCTCGTCTCCCTGAAGGTGTCATGACTTCCGAGCCTCGCGTCAACCTGACCAACTGTGATCGCGAGCCGATCCATATCCCTGGCAGCATTCAGCCCCACGGCTGCCTGCTGGCCTGCGATGCGTCGGCAGGCATGATCCTGCGCCACTCCGCCAATGCCGGGGCCCTGCTGGGGGTAACCGGGGAGTTGAATGAACGGCGATTGGAAACGGTGATCGGCGACGAGGCCGCCCATACGCTCAGAAACGCGCTGGTGCGCAGCACTGATCCATCGCGGCCTGCACTGACCTTTGCCTTGCCCCTCGCATCGGGCCAGGTGGTCGACGTTGCGGCGCATATTTTCAAAGGCACCACGGTGCTGGAGTTCGAGCCCTGCGGAGCGCTGATCGCCGAACCCTTGGAGCTGGCGCGTACGGTAATTGCCCAGGTGCGCAAGATCGACCAGACCGGCAAGCTGTTTCGCGATACCGCGCGGTTTGTGCGGGCCATGCTCGGCTACGACCGAGTGATGATCTACCAGCTCGGCGCAGACGGGGCCGGCAAGGTTATCGCCGAAACCAAGCGCGGTGATCTGGAAAGCTTTATGGGCCAGTATTTTCCCGCCACCGACATTCCGCAGCAGGCCCGCGCACTTTACCTGCGCAACCCGATTCGGATTATTTCCAACGCCCAGTTCACCAGCGTTCCTATCGTGCCGGTGCTGGATCTGTCCGGCGAGCCTATCGATCTGTCCTATGCCCACCTGCGCAGCGTTTCACCCATTCACTGCGAATACCTGCGCAATATGGGCGTCGGCGCCTCGATGTCGATCTCGATCATTGTCGATGGCGCGTTGTGGGGGCTGATTGCCTGCCACCATTACTCCCCTCGCGCGCTGACCATGGGGCAGCGGGTTGCGGCGGAAATGGTCGGCGAATTCCTGTCCTTGCATATCGAGACACTACGGGCCAGGCAGAACCTGCATGCCGCCGGCCATGCCCGCCAGTTTCTGGATACCTTACTGCGCGATGCCAACCGCGCCGCCGATCTCGAAGCGCTGCTGCGCGATCGCCTGCCCGAGTTCAAGGCGTTGATTCCCTGTGACGGTATCGGCATGTTTTTGCAGGGCCAGTGGACCTGCGAGGGGTTGACGCCACCCAACGCGGCCATTCCATCCTTACTGCGTTTTGTCGAAAGCGTCGCCGACGGTCGGACGTGGGCCTCCCATCGCTTCTCCACGGCGCACACCCCCGCTAGCGACTATGCAACCGAGGTTTCGGGCGTACTGGTTATTCCCATGTCGCAGCACCCCCGCGATTACCTCCTGCTGTTTCGCAAGGAGGTGATCGAGACCCTCGAGTGGGCTGGTGATCCAAACAAGACCTACGACAGCGGGCCTTTGGGCGAGCGGTTGAACCCGCGCAAGAGTTTTGCCGTCTGGAAAGAAACCGTGCAGCAACATGCGGCGCCATGGACCGAACAGGATCGGCAATTTGGTGAAGCCATTCGCGCGGCAATTGTCGAAGTGGCGCTGCACAACAGTGAGCTGCTGGCCAGCGAGCGTGCCAAATCGGACGTGCGCCAGCGCATGCTCAACGAAGAGCTGAATCACCGGGTCAAGAATATCCTGGCGCTGATCGGCGCCCTCGTCGCCCACCC
This sequence comes from Pseudomonas turukhanskensis, assembly GCF_027922365.1. GTDB lineage: Bacteria > Pseudomonadota > Gammaproteobacteria > Pseudomonadales > Pseudomonadaceae > Aquipseudomonas > Aquipseudomonas turukhanskensis. The sequence goes on along the minus strand of NZ_BSFN01000003.1, from coordinate 405,409 downwards.
CACGGTGGAAAGCCAGAATTTGACTGACTATGTGGCAACGCTGAAGGGGCGCATCCACGCCCTGTCGTTGGCCCATGATCAAGTGGTCCGCGGCGATGGCGGCGGTAGCCTGTTGGCGCTACTGGACGCCGAACTGTCACCGTATCGCACGGCGCCCGATGCCATTGTGCTGAGCGGCCCCGGCGTCATCCTCGATGCCCGCGCCTACTCCGTCATGGCGCTGGTGCTGCACGAGCTGGCAACCAATGCCGCCAAGTACGGAGCCCTGTCGCGGCCAGGCGGCAAGCTGGTCGTCAGTTGGGCTAGCGATGCCGGCGGTGCCTGCGACATCGTTTGGCGTGAGCAGGGCGGCCCCGTGGTCAGCCCGCCAAGCCGCACTGGCTTCGGCTCGGTATTGATCGACCGCAGCATCCCCTTTGACCTTGGCGGTAAAAGCGCGCTCGAATTCCTGCCCGAAGGCGTACAGGGTTCTTTCCACATCCCTGCGCGACACCTCTCGCTTATAGAGACGGAGGTGGCTGAAACACCGCTGGCAGCAGCCGCTGAGCCTTTTGGCGGGCTTGAAGATTTGTCTGGTATTACCGTGATGATCGTTGAGGACCAATTGGTGATTGCGGTCGGTCTCGAACAGATTCTGGTCACGGCTGGCGCCCAGGAAGTGCTTACCGTCGGCTCCGAAGCGGAAGCCATGAAGCTGCTGGCCCGTCGGCAACCGGATGTGGCCGTGCTCGATATCAACCTGGGTTCGGGAACGTCCCTCGCAGTGGCAGAAGAGCTGAGCCAACGGAAAATCCCGTTCGTGTTTGCCACCGGCTATGGCGACAACAACACCTTGCTTGGACAATTCTCGCAGGTCCCCGTGGTGCGTAAGCCCTACGATGCGGCCTCAATCCTTATCAACCTGCAAAACCTGCTGCCTTCCTCGACTTGACTACCGGAGTAGCCGGCATAACAGCAGTTGGGTGGGGTGTTTAAAAAGTGAAAAAGGGGACGGCATGAGTTCCTCCCCTTCCCTGCTTCACTCTAAAAAGTGTCGATTAGCCACCCGCCGCAGCCCCAGGTTCTCGCGCAATGTCGCCCCTTCATAGTCCTCACGAAACAGGCGCTGACGTTGCAACTGCGGCACCACGAGCTCCACGAAATCGTCCACGCCGCCGGGCAAATGGGTGAACAGAATATTGAAGCCATCCGCCGCGCCCTCGTGGTACCAGGCAGCCAGTTCGTCGACGATCTGCCCCGGTGTGCCGACTACCAGGCGGTGGCCGCCGGCCCCCAACGTGCGCAGCAACTGACCCACCGTGGGCCGCTGGCGGCGGATCAGATCCAGCACCAGTTGCTGGCGGCTTTTGTGCCGCTCGGTGCTCGCCGGTTGCTCCGGGAGCGGTACGGGAGCCTCCAGCGGCAAGGCGGCCAGATCGATGCCCAAATCGAGCAGAAAGCTCAGTTGTTTGAGCGCGCTATGGGGGTCCACCAGTTCCAGCAGTTGCTGGTGTTTTTCTTCTGCCTCGCTGGCGGTGCGGCCGACGATGGGCGACACGCCGGGGAAGACTTTCAGCGTGTCCGGCGCGCGACCATAGCGGGCCATGCGCCCGTGCACATCCTGATAAAACGCCTGCGCCTCGCCCAGGGTTTGCTGCGCGGTGAACACCAGCTCGGCACTGCGGGCGGCCAGTTCCCGGCCCGCCTCCGACGAGCCGGCCTGGGCAATCACTGGCCACCCCTGCACCGGGCGCGGCGCGTTCATTGGGCCTTGCACCTGGAAGTGTCGCCCCCGGTGGTTAAGCACGTGCATACGCTCTACATCGAGCCAGGCGCCGCTGGGCTTATCCAGCACAAAGGCATCATCGGCCCAGCTGTCCCACAGGCCGGTGACCACATCGAGAAACTCCTCGGCGCGCGCGTAGCGTTCGGCGTGGGCCAGCGGCTGGTCGTGATTGAAATTCTCCGCCCCCACCAACGCCGTCACCAGGTTCCAACCGGCGCGGCCGTTGGACAGCTGGTCCAGCGAGGCAAAACTGCGGGCCACGTTGTAGGGCTGGTTGTAGCTGGTGTTGGCGGTGGCGATCAGGCCGATGTGACGGGTCACCATTGCCAGTGCCGGTAATAGAATCAGCGGGTCCCAGCGCAGGCTGTACGGCCCGCGCGCCAGCACCTCCGGGGCCAGTTCACCGACGCTGACGTTGTCGTTGAGAAACAGCGCGTCAAAGCGCCCGCGCTCCAGGGTTTGCGCGTAGCGCTGGTAGCGCTGCACGTTGAGCGAGGCATCGGCGTCGGCCAGCGGGTGGCGCCAGGCGCCGGTGTGGGCGCCCGAGCCAGACAAAAACGCGCCCAGGCGCAAACGGCCGTCGGCATTAGCCATGGGCATGCTCCGCCTGCTCAACCGGCTGCGCGTGCCGGCGCAGCAGGAGCAACACGCCGGTCAGCGCAACCGCCAACACCACGGCAAGGAACACCATCGCCGCCTGGTAACCATGCACAAACCCCTGCTGCACCCAGCCGTTCAGCACCTCGGGCGCCTGGCTCAGGTGTTGCGCGAGCAACGCCGCGCCCTGCTCCGGTTGCGCCACCGCGGCGTTCACCCACGGCCCCTGGCTGCCGCTGGCGGCGCCCAATTCCAGAGCCGCGAAGTAACGGTACACGCCCACGCCAATCGCCAAACCAAGCCCGCCGCCAATGTTGTGCAAGGTCATCAGCGAGCCCATGGCTACCGAGCTGACAGCGGCCGGCACCGAGGTCATGGCCAGCACCGTGGATGGCCCGAGAATGCACGCCCAACCAAGGCCCATCAGCGCGAACGCACCGAGCAGGTAGGCCAGCGACGTGTGGGTGTCGAAGCCTGCCTGCAGCAGCGCCGACACAACGAACAACGCCAGCCCCGTTTGAATCAGCAACGCCGGGCCCTTGCGATCCACCAGCCGCCCTACCACCGGCGATAGCACCGCCACGCCCAGGGTGGTCGGCAGCAACAACAAGCCCGTCGTCTGCACGCTGTCGCCACGGATCAGCGCCAGGTACAACGGCATCACGAAGAACGCCAGGCAGTAAAAAACCGCCAGGGCAAAACTTGCCACCACGGCCGCCACAAAGCGGCGATTGGCGAATAGCGTAAGGTCAACAATTGGCGCCCTTACGCGCCGTTCCACCTGGATAAACACCACCAGCGCCAGCGCCGCTACTGCCAATAGCGCCAGGCTGATGGGTGAGATCCAGCCCCAGACGCCGCCTTGCACAATCAGCAACACCAGGCTCGGCAGGCCGATCAACAGCAGCAGCGCACCCCAGCCGTCCAGGCCCTTGCCGTCGCCGCGCGACTCGTCCACCGCCCACGCGCCAATCGCCAGACTGAGCAGCACGAACGGCACGTTGAGCAGAAAAATCCATTGCCAGCCCAGCGCACTGGCAATCACGCCGCCCAACACCGGGCCGCTGGCAAGGCCCACGCCATTGACGCTGAACAGCACGCCGAAGGCGCGGCCCTGTTCGTTAGCGGGGAAGGCATTGGCCACAATGGCGCCAGAGGCCGTGTACAGCACCGCGCACGCCACGCCCTGGGCTACGCGGGCGGCAATCAGCAAGTCGATGCCCTTAGCCACACCAGCCGCCAACGACGCCACGCCGAACACGGTCAGGCCGATAAACAGCACGCGCTTGCGCCCGTACACATCCGCCAGCCGACCGACCAGCACCATAAAGCTCGACAGCGCCAGAATGAAACCGTTGATCACCCACTGCAGCGCCTCGAACGACGCGCCGAGGTCCGCCTGCAATGCCGGCAAGGCGGTGTTCACAATGGTGAAATCGACGCAGCCGAGAAAGCTGGCGATGCTGACGCCAAAAAGTGCCCACCATTTGCGTTGCTGTTGCGCAAAAACGCCCATGGATTACTCCTCAAAGAAAAAGAAACGCGGGCGGCATGGCCACCCGCCGGAAAACACCGAACCTAAACAGCAACCGCCGTGTGCGACCACGCCGGGTGCACCACCCCCGGCAGGCTGAACGGAATGGGAATGCCGCGCTTTTTGAACTTCAGCGGCAACCAATGCACCCGCTCAGGGTGCACCGGCTCGATCAACAACTCGCGCGCCGTGGCCATGGCGTGGGTCATCTGTTGCGGGTAGATGATGAAGTCGTAACCCTGCTCGGCCCACAGCGGCAAGATGATCGGAATCTCTTCCAGAATGTATTCGCGGCACTGCGCGGCGGCCTGCTGGGTATCCGCCGCCGGGTCACGCAGCAACAGGCGTTCGATAAACACGCCAATGGTGGTGTCGATGGCCGCGCGCAAGCGGCTGTCGGGCTGGGCGTACACCTCATTGACCTGCAAGCGCAGGTCGGCGTAACGATCTGAGGCCAGCTCTTCGTTCCAGCGGCTGATGGTGACCTTGGCCTCCAGGCCATCGAGGTATTTGCGATTGCGCTTGAGCCACGCCTCGCCATCGCGAATCGACGCCGACAACGCCAGGCCCGGCGACTTGCCGTGTTTGTTGTGGCGCTGCAGGGTGTCGGCCACCACCACTTTTACGTGGCTAAAACCGGATTTGTTGATCAGGTGTACGGTGGAACTGAGCTTCTGCTGCTCGTGGTACTCCTGCCCTACGCTCACCGCCAACACGCAGCGTTTGCCGGTGAAATCCAGCTCCTCACCGCCCTTGTTGAAATAGGCTTTGAGATTGATCGCTTCCACATCGCTCATGGTCGTTAGCTCCAGTAGGCCAAGGGTTGGTTGTCGCCGAAATAGCCGATAAACACGCCGAGGGTGACGCGCGTGCTGGTGGCCGAGGGGCGCACGGCATGAATCAGGCGGGGGTTAAGCAGAATCAGGTCGCCGGGTTCGGGCTTGATGACAAAGTCCGGCGGCGGCAGCAAATCGCGCTCGATGCCATAGGCGCGGGTGCCGCGCAGGCGTTCGTACTGTTGCTCGTCGGGCTCGATGCCCCAGATCTCCAGCTCGCCGCCGTCTTCGGGAATTTCCAGATAAATGTTGGTGGACAGCTGCGTGAGCAAGCGCGGTTCGTGGTCGGCGGGCGCGTTGCGTTCGAGGTTGTCGGTGTGAGGCGTCAGGTCGACACCGCTGCCTTGAAAACGGGCGATGCCGACAAAGCATTTTTCACCGTTTACATCCAGCAGCCGCGCGCCCTTGGGCCACACCTCATCGAGCAGTAAGCGCAGCTCGTCGATGGGCGATGCCAGCGGGCGAAAGGCGTCGCGAATCTTGCGGATGTTGGTCAGCGCCTGGGCGTGATACGCCTGGCGACTTTGCTCGTCGCCGATCTCGATATAGGCCTTGCCCAGGCGGTTGAATTCTTTCTGCTCGCTGAACGAGCCGCGCAGCTCATGGCGAGCCAGGCGCTCGCGGGCCAATTGCACGGTGTCCGCCGGGCAGAAGCCTTTGAGGCGCACACCATAAGCACGTTTGTGCAGCACGTCGGCGATATGCGAGGCCTGCAATTGATCGGCAGTAAGGGTGGTGAACATACAGACTCCTGAACGTCCCTGGATGGAATGAAGGTTCGACCAACAGCGGGTTGCGTCACGGGCAACTCATGGCTTCGTTTGCTTTTCGTAGGGTGTGCTCTGCGCACCTTTGCAGTAGCTGGGCAATCGCACCGGTGCGCAGAGCACACCCTACGGACCGTGGTGTTTTATTGAGGTGAGTGCTCCGGGTTGAACTGCGGGGCAAAACGGCCAGTGGCATCGAACGGCTGGCTGATAAGGCCTTCAGCCCGATACAGGTCGGCGGTACGTTGCACGTCGGCAATCACGCCAGCGTCTATGGGCACGCGGTGCGGTTGCGAGTAGCGGTTGGAGCGGCTGTGTATGTCCACCGGCAAGCCGCTGTAGCGCGCTTGAATGGCCGAAAACGCCGGCTCGTTGGCATTGGCCCAGGCATAGGCACGGGCCAGACGTTGCAGAAAATCTGCCAGCAGCGCCGGCTTGTCGCGAATCGCCGCGTCGTTGGCCACCAGCAACATATTGCCGGCGAACAAGCCTTCACCACTGACCAGCACCCGCGTGCCGCCCTCGATCTGGCTCATGCTGGTGTAGGGGTCCCAGGTCGCCCAGGCGTCAGCCTCGCCGTTGGCCAAGAGGCCTCGGGATTCGGCCGGTTGCAGGAAAATGAACTGCACATCCTTGCCTGTCAGCCCCGCCCCGCGCAGCGCCGCCAGCGCCAGGTAATGGCCGATGGAGCCGCGCGTGGTGGTGATTTTTCGCCCCTTTAAACTCGCCGCATCGCGTAGCGGCGAATCCTGGTTGACGACAATGGCCACCGCCGTTTGCGTAACGTTTACCCGCACCACGCCGACGGTTTTCAGCGGCGCGCCGGCGCCGGCGGCAAACACAAAGGGCGCATCCCCCAGCGTGCCGATATCCACCGCACCGGCGGCCAGCGCTTCGGCGGTGGGCGCCGCCGCACCGAACGAGGCGAACTCGATGCGGTACGGCAGATTGTTCAGCTCGCCTGCTGCTTCCAGCAGAATCTTCAGCGACGCTTTCTGGCTTGAAACCCGCAGCAGCTCCTCGCCCTGAACAGCCGGGGCGAGGGCCAGCAACGCAGCCAACAGCAGCATGGCGCGCTTCATCAGAAGGCCAGGCTCAAGCGGCCGTAGTAGTAACCACCACCCAGGCCATAGGGCGAGAACATGCCGTACTCGTAGGTGCCGGCCCACGGCACGATACCAATACTGTCCGGGTACTCGTCGAACAGGTTGTTGGCACCGACTGCCACCGTCACGTTGTCGCTGATGTCGTAGGCCACGTCGATATCAGTGATCCACTTGGGGCTGTACGTGCGGTCGTTTTCCGCGTTGTTGTTGCCTTCGGTGTATTCGCCGTAGCGGGTGACAGCCAGGTTGACGTTCCAGTCGTCGAGGCGGTAGTTGGTGGACAGAATCCATTTGTCCTTGGGCGTGGCCTTGGTCAGGTCTAGCTGCTGCTGACGGTCGAACAACACATAGCCGGACCCCAGGCTCGAAAGCTCCGACGGCGTTTCGGCGAGGTCACGAATGGTGGTCTTGTTATGGTTGTAAGCCACGCTCCATTTCGCCTGGCCGTATTCACCGAAGTTCTGGCTATAGTCGAGCACCAGGTCGATACCCTTGGTACGGGTGTCGGCCGCGTTGGCAAAATACTGGCCCGACAGGTTACGCGGCAGGCCATTGGCCTCAAGGATGTCGGAGACTGCGGTGCCCGAGAGAATCCCGGTTTGCAGAATGCGGTCGTCGATATCGATCAGGTACAGGTCAGCGGTAAAACGCAGGCGTTCGATGGGCTCGGCGGTAAAGCCCAGGCTGTAGTTGCGCGACTTTTCCGGCTTGAGGGTTTCGGCGCCCAGGGCAATGGCTTCCGGCGAGTCGGGGCGCATCTGTTTGGTCCGTGCCGTGGTGGTCACGCCGCCGCCGAGGAACTGGGTGACCGAGCTGGTGGACGAGAAGGCATTCTGCGCCAGTGAAGGCGCACGGAAGCCGTTGCTCACTGCGGCCCGCACGGCGTAGCCCGGCAGAAACTCGTAGCGGGTGGTGAACTTGCCGCTGGTGGTTTCGCCAATGCCCTGGTTGTACTGCTCCTGGCGCAAGGCAAAGGCGGCGTACCACTGGGAGGTGATGTTAAGACCGAAGTCGACATACGCCGCACCGCTGTGGCGGATTTTCGCGTTGGCGTCTTCCGGGCTGGTGCCGTTGACCGAAAACAAGCCCGGGTCGGGTCGCCGCCCGGCGTATTGCCCGCTGGGAATCACGTAATCGCCGTAGTTATAGGAGTTCGGTTCGCCCTCCCCCAGCTCGAATTTTTCCCAGCGGTATTCGATGCCGAACGAGGTCTCCAGCGGGCTGCTCCAACCGATATCCAGCGCGCGGGTGAAGTCGAGGTTATTGGTCCACTGGTCAAAGGTTTCATCGGCCAGGTGGAAGCGCTGCTGGCTGAAGTCCGGGCCGTTGGAAATGTTCAGGTTGTTGTCGGTATACAGCTTGGCCTTGTCGCGGCCATAGGTGGTGGACAGGTCCCAGTTCCAACCGGCCGCCAGGCCTTTGCCGCCAACGGCGAACTGGTAGTCGGTTTCCTTCACTTCGCGCGTGGCCTGGCCGCCTTTGGGATAGGGCTGGCCATCGGTGTTGCCGACCATGGCGGTGATATCGGTAGGCGCGCGGTGACCGAGCACCTTCTTGCCGTCGCGGTAACTGAGGGTCGAGAACGAGTACAGGGTCACGTCGTTCTCAAGCGGCAGCTCAAGGTTGTACGCGGTGCTGGCAGTGCGGTCGCGGCCCAGGCCGTATTCCTCCCCCCAACCATGGGTCTGGCTGTTGCGCGGGTCGGGAGAGCCATCCCACAACGGGCCGAAGTTGCCTTCCACCGAGCCTGCGCGGTCATAGGGTTCCTGGGATTTGGCATCGAACGACAGGTTGAAAAAGCCGCCATCGCCGAGGGTGGTGCCGAGGTTGGCCGCTTCGTGCCCGGTGGTGCCATCGCCGCTGTAGTACTGGCCGAGGGAGCTGTCGGAGGTGATGCCGGCGTTGTCCTTCTTGAGGATGATATTGATCACCCCGGCAATCGCATCCGAACCGTATTGAGCGGCCGCGCCATCGCGCAGCACTTCGATGCGTTCGATCGCGGCGGTGGGAATCAGGTCCAGGTCCACCGGCACGGCAGCCGTGCCGACGCGGGCGTTGTTGTTGATCATCGCCGTGTTGTGCCGGCGTTTGCCGTTGACCAGAATCAGCACCTGGTCGCCGCCCAGGCCACGCATGCTGATACCGCGCACCAGAAAGGCGGTACCGCCGCCGTTGATGGTCGGCGCGTTGAACGAAGGCAGCAGGCGCGTAAGGATGTCCTTGAGGCCGTTCTGGCCGGTTTTCTCCAACTGTTCGGCGGTAATCACATCGATCGGCACCGGGCTGTCGGTCACGGTACGCGGCGCACTGCCACGTACACCGGTGACCACCACGGTATCAAGTGTCGGGTCATCGGCCAGGGCGTGGACCGGTATTCCCGCTGCCAGCAAGGCAGCGCTAAGGGATGACAAGGCAAAGGTTTTGCTGAACGCAGTACGCATTGAAAAACTTCCTGTTATGAGCGTCTGGGGTAATTAGTTTTTTGCGCCGATGGCGGCGACCACTTCGACTTCGATCAAGGCGCCGGGCAACACCAGCCCGGCTACCTGCACCGTGGTACGCGCCGGTTTCAGCGGCTGTTTTTCGGTGCCGAAAAATTGCCGGAAACCGGCCTGCAGGCCGTCGAAGTCCAGACGCCCGCGCTTGGCCGGGTCGCCCACCAGATACACCCGCACCTGCACCACATCGCCAAGGGTCAGGCCGCGCTCGGCAAGCACCGCCTCGATCTTGCGAAACACCACCAGGGTCTGTTGTTCGGTAGTGCCGGCGGCGCGCAGCTGATCCTTGGGCGCTTTGGCGTCCACCGGGTCCGGCAGGATTCCGGACAGGTAAGTCACTTGGCTGTTTCCCGGCAGCGTCACCGCTTGCAGAATCGGCGAGTTCGGGTAGGTGGAAGGCACGCGTTGGATGTCGGCGGCGTGGCCGGCAGTGGCGCCGGCAGCGCATAGGATCCCCAACCCCAGCAGGGCTTTATTGATAGGCATGGCAAATACTCCAAGGTCTTTATCGCCAGCCTCGGAGGTCCGCTACCTGGCACATCGTTGTTTTCGGTTTTTTGAAAGGCGCGGCGGGTTCAGGCCGTTTGCCGATAAGGCGTGTTTTGCACACGCTCGAACAGGTTTCGCACCACACGGCGTGCTGCACCGGCCGCCGCTTCCTGCCAGATGCCGACACCGCTATGGGCCAGGCCATCGCTGGTCAGGTGAATGCGTCCCTGGGCCTGGTTGAGCAGGCTGTAGGCCGGCTCGGCGACCTCATGATTGATCCATGGCCCAAGGTTGTATGGGATTCGGCTCCAAGCCACTGCCAGCGGATTGCGCAGCTCCGCCGAATGCCCCGGGTGGAGCAGCTCCACCGCTTGTTTGGAGGCGGCGATCTGTTCGGCAATGTTTTTCTCGCCAAACACCCGCGCGGTTTCGCCGTTGTTGTAGGCGGCAATCAGAATGCCCTGCTCCTGATTGAACCCACCGCTGGGATACCAGAGACCGGAAGCCTCCTGATTCACAAACGACAGGCCACCATAAATCTGGTAATCCCGCTCCCAGAACCGTCGTGACTGCCAGGCCACTTTGTTGGCATAGCCGAACTGCACGGCATCTATCGCCTGCTGCACCGGCGCGGTGAAATTGGTGTCCAGCTTGGCCAGTAACGGCAGCGGCAAGGCCACCACTGCGTAGTCAGCCGTAAGGGTGTGTTCACGCCGGCTTTTGCGTTCCACATAAGCGACCTGCACGCCGTTGTCCTGGTTATGAATGGCACGCACTTCGCTGCCTAAGCGCAACGCGCCACCCAAGTGTTTTTCAAAGGCTTTGGGAATGCGGTCCATGCCGCCGACCGGCTGAAACATGGTCGGCGAAAACTCCGGGTATTCGTCGATCATCAACGCATTGGCCAGCGCCGGATTGAGCAGCGTGCGCAGCGGCAACGGCTCATTCTTCTGCGCCAGCTGCTCACCGGCACCGGGCCAGACTTTGTAGCCCGAGCGCGCCGAACCAAGGTATTCGAGCTTTTCCGACAAGTCGCCAAAGGTGCGCAAAAACCCCAGCAACGCACGTTGATCGTCTGCAGTCAGCTCGGCGTTCAAGGCTTGGCGATTGACCGCCTTGGCAAGCAATTCGGCGATATGCCCGCGGCTGTCGTTTACCGCCTGACGAATTTGCATCGGCGGCTCGGCGAGATTGGGCCGCACCAGCGCATTGCGGCTGGTGTTCACCAGCACCTCCAGCTCCACCCCCAGTTCCCGGCAGTAGCCCAGCATCAACTGGTGGTGACTCGGCAACCGGGCGGGGCCGGCGTTGAAATAAAAGCCTTCGGCAAAATTGGCGACTTGCACGGTGCCGTCGGTGTACTCCACGCGGTCGCCTTTGCGCAGCGTCCAGTTGCGCCCACCGACACGGTCGCGGGCTTCCAGCACCGTGACCTTGAAGCCCGCCTTGCGCAGCTCATACGCGCTGACCAAGCCGCCGATTCCCGCACCGATTACCACCACGCTGGCGCCATTACCGACGTGAGCGGTTGGCAAGCTCGCGTAGCTTTCCTGGCCGTTGGAAGGCTGCGCCCAGGCTGGCGACAGCAGCCCCAACGCCCCCATCGCGCCATACGCCGCGCGGTAACCCCCAATGGCGGCAACGCGTGCAATCAGCGCTCTTCTGGTCAATGGCATCCCTGTTTCCCCATCGTCTGGACGGGCCGATCTGGCCCCGCAGCCTATATTGCGCATTGTTATAGACAGCTACGCTTAGGCTGCTTAATTCGTCTATGGGAGCCATCCTACTGACGGAAATAAACTGAGAGAAATACATTTTAGTCATATGCAAATATTAAATTGTTTAATTTTAAAGTGACTGCAATCTGCAAGAAATGCATAACAACAATCGAGGCAACAGCTCACAATCGGCGTCAGTGTGCGCAGCCTGACGGCCGGTCTTGAGCGGCCGCCGAACGCTGCACCGCCTCAACCAGCCTCAACAGATTGCCGCCATAGATATCTGCCACGTCCGTTTCGCTGTACCCGGCTGCCAACAGCCGCTGACGGATGCGCGGCAGCTGGGAGACATCGTCCATGCCCTCGACACCGCCACCGCCATCCCAGTCCGCGCCAATCCCCACGTGCTGCGGACCAACCACCGCCAGCACATGCAAGACGTGGTTGATAAAGTCTTCGAAGGTCACCGGCTGCTGCGGATACAGCGCCTGCGCGGCACGAATACGCCCGGCCAGTTCCGCCACCTGCGCCGGGCTTAGCGCGGCAGCATTTCTGAATTGCCGATACAACGGCCCCAGCGCCTTGTCCCGCATCGGGTTCGGCCGCCGGGTGATCAAGTCACTGGCAAAACTGTTGATCGCCACCAGCCCGCCCTGGGCCGCCAACCTTCGCAGGCGCGCGTCATCCAGGTTGCGCGGGCTGGCCGCGACCACCCGGCTGCCCGAGTGCGAGGCAATAACGGGCGCCCGCGACAACGCCAGCACCTGGTCGAACGTGGCATCCGAGGCATGGGACACATCCAGCACAATGCCCAGCCGATTGGCCTCCCCCACCAGCGCCCGGCCCGCAGCGCTCAGCCCATGCCACTCCGGCAGCGCGGTGGCCGAATCGGCGAAGCTGTTGTTTGCCGCGTGCACCAAACCCAGCATGCGCAGCCCCAACCGCTGATACGTGAGCAAGCGACCCGGATCTGCCGCCAACGGCTCGGCGTTTTCCATGGAGATAAGCACCACCCGCTTGCCCGCCGCCGCAATCCGCCGGGCATCGTTGGCGCAGAGGGCCAGCTCGAAGTCGTTCGGGTGGCTGGCGACCATGTCGCGAATGCGCGTAAGCACGGCCAGCCCATGCTCACTGGCAAGCGTGCGACCTTCATCGGTGCGTGGCCCCTGCGGGGTGAAGATCGCCCAAAAACCTCCATCCAGGCCGCCCTCGCGCATACGCGGCAAGTCGACCTGCGACAGGTCGTCGGCATAGCGGTGGCGCGCGGTGATATCCCAGCCCGGACGGGCCAGGTGCATGGGCGTGTCGAGGTGGCTGTCGAGCAGGATCGGGCGCGGCGCTGTGGAGCGGTCATCGGCCTGCGCGCTGGCGGCCAGCAGCAGAGTCAGCGTCAGGCCATGGCGAAGGCGTTGCATGGCTTAACCCCAGCGAAAACTGCGATCCCACAGTGGCGACACATCGAGCGCGTTGGGCAGCACACCGGCCTGGTGAAACAGGTCGGCCACTTCCTGCTGCGAGCGCACCGCCGCATCGTCCACCGGCTGCAGAATGCGTGGCCCGCTCTGGGCTTTGAACTGGGCGATAAACACTTCTTTGGGAATGCCGAGAATCTGCTCGCTCTTGGCGGCCCACGCCTCGGGGTTGTGTTGAATCCATTGCCAGGTGTGGTACTCGCGCAGGATGTAATCGGTGATGGCGGCGTGTTTTTTCGGGTCGCCAATGGCCTGCGCATTCGCGGCAATCACGTAGTTGCCCGATAAATAACCCTGCCCCGTGCGCAACACCCGCGCGCCACTGCGCAGTTCAGCCAGCTGGATGAAATAGCCATAGGTCACCCAAGCATCGAGGTTGCCGTTTTGAAACGCGGCAAAACCATCTTGCGGCGTGAGCGCCATGGGCGTGATATCGGCGAAGCTCAGGCCCTGTTCTTTCAGGGCTTTAAGCAGCAGGAAATGCGAGGTGGTGGAGCGAACGTAGCCGATGCGTTTGCCGCGCAGGTCGCTCAGGTTCTCGATAGCAGACCCCTTGGGCACGATGATCGCCTGGTTGTTGACGTCTCCGGTCAACACGGCAATCAGCTTCACCGGCGCTGCGTTTTTGATGCCGAAGATCGGCGGAATTTCGCTCATCGGCGCAATGTCGAGCGTCCCGCTGACCAACGCCTCGAAGGCCAGGTTGCCGCCGGTGAATTCGGCGTATTTCACCGGATAGGGTGCCGGTTCAATGCCAGCCTCCTTGAAGAAGGTCGGCGCCGCGCCCTTGTAGGTCGCCACGTGCAAACTCGCGCCCTGCCAAGGGGCGGCGCTGTGGGCCAGGCGCCAGGGCAAGGCAGCGGCCAGCCCGGCAATGGCCGAGCGCTGGATAAAGTCGCGACGGTTCATAACGGTGTTCCTTCACTCGAGAAAATCGGGTTCTTCGCGCACCAGCCGGTCCCAGTGCGATTGCAGGGCAAACCAGCTGCCAAATTCAGTGCCTACCTGGCCGGCGGTATGGCGCGCCACGTCGGCCGGAATCGGTTTGGGCGTGCCGGCCGCTTCGGCCAGCAGTTGGCTGTGGGCGGCGTTGTCCAGGGCAATAAAACGCCACACCGCCGCCTCCACGGTTTCACCGACGGTGAGCAACCCGTGGTTTTGCAGAATAAGCGCGACGTTATCCGCGCCCAGCGTGGCGGCAATGCGCGCGCCTTCGCTTTCTTCCAGCACCACACCGCTGAAGTTATCGAACAGCGCGTGCTTTTCATAAAAGGCGCAGGCGTCCTGCGTCAGCGGGTCGAGCAGGCGCCCGAGGCTGGACCAGGCTTTGCCATACAGCGAATGGGCGTGGGCAGCGGCGACCACATCCGGCCGCGCCTTGTGCAGGGCCGCATGGATGGCAAATGCCGCCAGGTTCAGCGAGCCCTCGCCTTCGACAATTTCACCGTCGGGATTGACCAGCAGCAGATCGCTCACGCGGATATGACCGAAATAAACCCCCACCGGATTCACCCAGAAATGCTCGGGAAACTCAGGGTCGCGCACGGTGATATGGCCGGCACCGCCCATGTCAAAACCGAAGCGGGCAAACAGGCGAAACCCGGCGGCCAGCCGCTGCCGCCGCACCAGCCGTTCGGCCGCGTAGCTGGTTTGTTGCGGCGGATGTTGCCAGCGGTAAACCGTGTGGCCGTCGCGTTTTAGGCCATAGGCTGACGGCCTTGGCAGGCCAGGCGGTTGGGCACTCATGCCGGTACTCCTTGAATAGATTGGCGCGCGGTAAACACGGCGTTTTCCAACGCTTGCCCGACGCGCCAATGCTGAATATTGCGCGCCAGCAGCTCGGCGATATTGAGGTAAACCTGCGGCGAGTTGGCCGAGGTATGCGGCGACAGATGCACCCGTGGATGGCGGTACAGCCAATGGCCTTCGGGCAAGGGTTCGGGGTCGCTGACATCCAGACTGGCGAGGCCGATTTGGCCGGCATCCAGGGCGTCGCGCAGCGCGTCCTGATCGATCAGGCTGCCGCGCGCCACGTTGATCAGATGCAAGCCAGGCTTGGCTGAGGCCAGCACCGCACGGTCGATGACACGGTACGTGCGCGCGGTGGCGGGCGCGGCGAGCAGCAGGTGATCGGCACGGGCAAACAGGTCGTGGAGATCGCGCGCCGCTTCAATGCCCGGCAACTCGAATGGCTGCTCGGAAGCCCGCAGCGCCACCACCTTCATACCGAGGGCCTGTGCCTTACGCGCGGTGCTTTGGGCGATGCGGCCAAAGCCGAACAACCCCAGCGTGCTGCCGCTTACCGAGGCAAGCGAACGTTGCTGCCAGTGCCCGGCGTTGTTGACCCACAGTGCCGGCAGTTGCTTGGCGGCGGCGAAAACAGCTGCCACGGCGAACTCGGCGATGGCCTCGGCCGTGGTGCCGCGCGCGCTGGCGACCGGCACCCGCTCCAGCAACCAGGGCGGAAAAAAATCGACGCCGGAGGTGACCAACTGAATCCACTGCAAACCATAGGGCCACCCGGCCGGCTCTTCGGCACTTTTCAGTTTCGGATGGGGCGCGGCGAGCATGACCTGCACGGTGGCGGGCAGGCCGGCGAATACGCCGCGCGGCCAGTCCAGCACGTCCACGCCGGGCAGCATTTGGCGTAAACGGGCGTTGAACGCCACGTCCAGCTGACTGGCGATGCGTAACGCGCTCATACCAGTGCGCCCGGTGCGGCAGCAAACGCGGCGCGGCCGGCGGCACCGAGAATGGCATCGTCCTGGGGCGTGTGGATGCGGCTGCACAGCACGTCGCGATAATGCCGTTCCAGCGGATTGCCACGTGCCAGGGCAGGATTGCCAATGGCCTCGATACCCAGCTCCACCGCCTTGATGGCCTGATGGGTGACCAGGTACTTGACCTGCGTAGCCTCGCTCGCCGGCACCCGCCCTTCTGCCGCAGCATCGAGCAGCACGCGGTTGGATAACAACAGGGCGTCGATACGGCCGACCAGTTCCTGAAAACGCGGCAGGCTGGCCAGCGGCGCGCCGAGGTTGGCCGGCGTGCGCCCCTTCAGCCACCCCACGAGCCAGTCACGCGCGGCCTGCGCGACGCCGTCGTAAATGCTCGACAGCAGCACCGCCAGCCACAGTACGCCGGAGGGGTCGAGTTCAGAGGTACGCGGCACGTCGGCCGGCTGCACATCGACGGCATGGTCAAACGGCACCAGCACATTATCGAACACCACGTCGTGGCTGCCGGTGGCGCGCATGCCCAGGTGGTCCCAGGTTTCTTCAATACGAATGCCCGGCGTGTCGCGGTGCACCAGCCAGGTGCCGACGCGGGGCACGTTGTCATCACTGCGTGCCCACACGGCCAGCCAGGTCAGCCCCGGAATGCCGGTGGAGTAAATTTTTCGCCCATTCAGGCGCCAGCCCTCCGGAACACGGGTGGCCAGGGTAGCGGGTAAACCGCCACGGGCCGGTGTGCCCAGTTCAGGCTCCACGCGCAGCGCGTTAATCAGCGCGCCCTGCTCCACGGCCTCGCGCGCCACGCGCAAGCGCAGGTACTCCGGCCAGGCCAGGTTCTTTTGCAGGCGCGTGTGCTGCAGGTATTGCATGACCAACACCAAGGCAGTGGACGGCTCGCCCTTGGCCACCGCACTGATTACCCGCCGCGCTTGCGCCAGGCTGGCGCCACTGCCGCCCAGCTCGCGCGGCACCGTGAGCGCGAGCAGATCCAGTGCTTGCAAGCGTGCCAGGTTGGCGTGCGGGAACTCGCTGTGTCGGTCGTAATGGGCGGCGCTGGCCGCAAAGTGCGCGGTGAGTTGTTGCAGCACCTGGGCAAACGCCGGGCTGTCCAGATCGGGGCGGGTGTCCACCGCGATGGCGGGTTGGGCGTTAGCGGTCATCGGTGGGTCCCTGTCAGGTAAAAGGAATGATTGGGCGCCGGCTCAGCGTTGCTTTCCACGCCAAGCAAACCGAGCAAGTGGCGGCGCACCTCCTGCAAGTGGCGGGTGGCAATCTCGCGCGGGCGCGGCTGGGCGATGTGCAGGTCGTCGACAATGCGGCCCCGGTCCAACACCAGCACGCGGTCGGCCAGCAGCACGGCTTCATCCACGTCATGGGTCACCAGCAATACCGCCGGCGCGTGTTTGCGCCACAACTCCAGCACCAGCTGCTGCATACGAATGCGGGTCAGCGCATCCAGCGCGGCGAAGGGTTCATCGAGCAGCAGCAACTTGGGCTCGCGCACCAGTGCCCGGGCCAATGCCACACGCTGCGCCTCGCCACCGGACAAGGTGCCGGGCCAGGCCGACAGACGATGCTGCAAGCCCACCTCCTCCATGGCCGCCCGCGCCCGCGCTTCGGGGTTGGCGCCGCGCAGCCCGAGGCTGACATTGCGCCAGGCACGCTTCCACGGCATTAACCGAGGCTCCTGAAACACCGCAGCGCGGGCTTGCGGCACCTGCAGCTGGCCGCCATCAATGCGGTCCAGCCCGGCCAGTGCGCGCAGCAAGGTGGTCTTGCCCGAACCACTGCGGCCGAGCAGGGCCACGAACTGACCGGCGCCAATGTCCAGGTCCAACCCATCGAGAATCCGCTGCTCACCAAATTGGCGAACCGCCTGGCGTACCGACACCGCCGCCACTGAAGCACTACGAGGCATGTTCAACTCCTGATAAACGCTGGTCGCCAGGCCAGGGTGAAACGCTCCAGCCCGCGCACCAGGGCATCGATGCCCAGGCCCAGCACGCTGTACACCAGCAGGCAGATAACGATGACGTCGGTGCGCATAAAGTCGCGCGCGTCGTTGACCAGATAACCGATGCCGGCGGTTGCGTTGATCTGCTCGACCACCACCAGCCCCAGCCAACTGATGCCAAAGGCATAACGCAAACCAACAAAAAACGACGGCAAGGCGCCCGGCAGAATCACGTGCCAGACCCGCTCGCGGCGGTTGAGACCAAACAGCGTGGCGGCTTCGATCAGCTTCGGATCAAGGCCACGGATGCCGGCAAACAAGGTGAGGTAAACAGGAAAGGTGGTGCCCAGTGCGATGAGGGCGATTTTCGGTGTCTCGCCAACCCCGAACCACAAGATGAACAACGGCACGATGGCCAGAAACGGCAAGGTACGCAGCATTTGCATAGGCGAGTCGATCGCCAGCTCACCGCCGCGTGACAGCCCGGCGACCAACGCCAGCGAGGCGCCGACACTGACGCCAATTGCCAGACCACTGAGTGCGCGGATCAGCGACACCCACAAATGCCCAGCCAACTCGCCGCTGGCCAGCATTTGCCACAACGTGCCGCCGATGGCGCTGGGCGCCGCAATAATTCGTGCCGGCAACACGCCGCTTTGCGACGCCGCTTCCCAGAGCAGCAACAGCAGCAACGGGCTGAGCAACCGTGCGCCCAAATTGCGCCAGAACGGCCAGCGACTATGCGATCGCAGCGACATGACATCTCCCTATAAGTCAGCAAATGGAGCCACCAGCACCCCACGGCAAAGCCATGCTAACTACATAAGAAAGCGTCGTGAAATTCGTTTTAATTCTAAGCTAATATGTATTTTGCGCATTTATAGCGAACAACGTTATGTCCAATAGTAATATTTAGTTGGATTAGATATGCCGAGGTCAACGTTTCCAGGAATCGAGGCTGAAGCCTCTCCTACATGGAACGGGCTGGGAACGGCGGAGTGCGCGGTACGCCGCCATGCCCTTATGCCCCTACGCGCTGCGCCACCATCTCGCCAAACTCGCTAACCGGCACTTGCAGGTTGCCGAGAAAGCGCGGGTGCACCAACCACAGGTCAATCACCGGTTTGAAATCACTCACCGGCACCACCGCCAGCCGCGCGCGGTGGCTGCTGTTTTCCAGCAACGGCATCGGCACCAAGCCGTACCCCAGCCCGTTGGCGATCAAGCCCAACTGCAACTCCGTGCCAAAGGTTTCCAGATTGACCTTCAGCGACAGCCCCTCGGCACTTAGCGCGCGCTGCAAGCCCGCGCGGAAACCACAACCGTCGGGGTTCAACACCCAGCCGCGCTGGTAACAGTCGGCCAGCTTGTAGCTGCGTTTACGCACCTCGTCCTTGGCGGCGACCACCACCAGGTTCATCCGCGCCAGCGAGCGGCCGACCATGCCTTCGGGGAATACCTTGCCCGCCGGAAACAAGGCCGCCACGGCATCGAGCTCACCGTTCTCGATCTTGCCCAGCAAATGGCTGCCCCAACCGGTGGACACCTGCGCCTGGAGCTCCGGATACAGGGTTTTCAACTGGCTCAGGGCATCCAGCAACACCACGTCGCCAATGGTCTGCGGCACGCCCAGGCGCAGGGTGCCGGTGGGGGCCGAATCGCTTAGCACCAGCTCACGCAACGCACCCATCTCGCGCTGCACGTTGAGGCACTGTTCGTACACGCGCATGCCCAGCGAAGTGGGCTTGAGGGGTTTGGTGTTGCGGTCCAGCAGGTTGGCGCCCAAGTCGTCCTCGAAGTTCTGCACCCGCCGGGTGATCGCCGGCTGGGTGAGCTGCAATGTTTCCGCAGCCTGACTGATGGACTGACAACGGATGACCGCCACGAACGCATCGATATCGTCTATCTTCATTCTTTTTTCACATAATAAAGTAGTGGAAAAATACCAGATAAGAATAATACCTTTCGCCTTCAGGGTGTACAGCAACTTCACCAACTGGAGGGAACCATGGCACAAAATGTAAATGCCGCACGTTTACGCGGCTTTATCGGCGCATTGGCCGAACTGTTGCACACGCAACCCGAGGAGCCGGTTTTGCTTGAGCGCGGCGCTCGGTTGCTGAGCGAGTTGGTCAGCCACGACGATTGGCTGCCTGCCGAGTTCGCCCAACCCAGCCCCGAGCGTTACCAACAATACGTGCTGCACGTGGATTCGGCGCAGCGCTTCAGTGTGGTGAGTTTTGTCTGGGGCCCGGGCCAGGCGACGCCGGTGCACGACCACCGCGTGTGGGGGCTGATCGGCATGCTGCGCGGCGCAGAAGACGCCCAGGCGTTTCGGCGTGACAGCAGCGGCGCCCTGCACGCCCTCGGCACGCTGCAACGGTTGCTGCCAGGCCAGGTGGAAGCGGTGTCGCCGCGCATTGGCGATATCCATCAAGTGCGCAACGCCTTCAGCGACCGCCCCTCCATCAGCATTCATGTCTATGGCGGCAACATCGGCGCCTTGCAGCGCGCGGTGTACCTGGCCGACGGCAGCGAGAAGGCCTTTATCTCCGGTTATTCCAACCAACACTTGCCCAATATCTGGGACCTGTCCAAAGAGAACCCCGCGCCATGAGTGAATTCTCCCAACGTAGCTATGCCGACCTGCGTACCGCCCTGCTCGCCCGCGAGGAACTGGCCTTGCTGGACGTGCGCGAAGAAGCGCCGTTCGCCGAAGCCCACCCGCTGTTCGCCGCCAACCTACCCTTGTCGAAACTGGAGCTGGAAATTTTTGCCCGCGTGCCGCTTCGCCATACGCCGATTACCGTCTACGACAATGGCGAAGGCCTGGCCGAGCGTGCGGCCCAACGCCTGCACGCGTTGGGCTACAGCAACGTGGCCTTGCTGGCCGGTGGGCTGCGTGGCTGGCAGGCGGCCGGTGGCGAGCTGTTCCAGGACGTAAACGTGCCGAGCAAGGCGTTTGGCGAGCTGGTCGAAAGCCAGCGTCATACGCCGTCTCTCGGGGCTGAAGAGGTACAGGCGCTGCTGACCGCCCAGGCCGATGTGGTGGTGCTGGATGCGCGGCGCTTCGACGAATACCAGACCATGAACATTCCCGGCTCCATCAGCGTTCCGGGGGCCGAATTGCTACTGCGCGTGCGTGAGCTGGCGCCGAACCCGGCCACTCAGGTGATCGTCAATTGCGCCGGGCGCACCCGCAGCATCATTGGCACCCAGTCGCTGGTGAATGCCGGCATCCCCAACAAGGTCGCCGCACTGCGCAACGGCACCATCGGCTGGACCCTTGCCGGGCAAACCCTGGAGCACGGGCAGAACCGCCGCTTTGAACTGACGCCGCCCAGCCACCTCGATGCCGCCCGAAAAGCCGCGCAACAGGTGGCCGAAAAAGCCGGCGTTGCCGAGGTCAGCCTGGAAGTTCTGCAGCAGTGGCAAGCCGACAGCAGCCGCACCACCTATGTGTTTGACGTGCGCACCGCGGCCGAATACGAGGCGGGGCATTTACCCACTGCGCGCTGGGTAGAAGGCGGCCAGTTGGTGCAGGAAACCGACCACGTCGCCAGCGTGCGTGGTGCACGCGTGGTGCTGGTGGACAGCGAGGGGGTACGGGCAAAAATGAGCGCGTCCTGGCTCGCGCAAATGGGCTGGGAGGTGTGGGCGCTGGCCCCCCAACCGGCCGAACGGTTCGACGCCATCGGCCCCTGGCAGGCGCCGCTGCCGCCCGTACCGGCGGTAGCCGAAATCAGCGTAGCCACCTTGCGCGCCTGGCAGCAAACGCCCGGCACACTGGTGCTCGATTTCACCGCCAGCGCCAACTACGTCAAACGCCATATCCCCGGTGCGCATTGGGTGCTCCGAGCCCACTTGCGCGAGGCCCTGGAGCATTTGCCGGTAGCCGAACGCTACGTACTCACCTGCGGCAGCAGCCTGCTCGCACGCTTTGCCGCGGCTGATTTGCAGGCCCTGACCCAGGTGCCCGTGCACGTACTGGAAGGCGGCACCGGTGCCTGGATCGAAGCGGGCCAGGCGCTGGAACACGGCGAAACCCACCTTGCCTCGCCGCGTATCGACCGCTATCGCCGCCCCTACGAAGGCACCGACAACCCGGTGGCCGCCATGCAGGGATACCTCGACTGGGAGTACGGCCTGGTGGCGCAACTGGGGCGCGACGGCACCCATGGTTTTTACGTTATTTAGTGCTTTTGCGGGCGGCGTTGACGGACGCCGCCCGGCGGGTGATGGCGCAGGTGTTCAGGTGTGACGCGCACAACACCTGCGGATTTCTTTGTTTGTAAAGCATGTGCCCTTTGTGCAGATTGAACGACTCGTGCAGATGACCTGAAAGAATGGGTTTGTTTTGAGGACGGGGCACCCTACCCGTTGCTTGAGGGGAACCTGGCAAATCGTCTGATACCGTCTGCCTTATCTGTGTGTGTGCAAAGGAGTGCCTATGAAATACGCAATGCTGTTCGCTCTGGCTCTATGGGCCAGCTATTCCAACGCTCAGGTCTACAGTTGCAAAACCCCTGACGGGAAAACCACTTTTCAAGCGCAGCCTTGTGAGAGCGGGCAGATTCAGACGGAACAAAAGTCGGCCCCCAAGGGCGCAAGCCTTAATCCACCGGGTTGCGACCATCCACTGCTGGGGCACTGGCGGTTAACGCATATCTCGGAGGTGCTGGACAAAGACCTTATCGCCAGCGACTCGCAGAAATGGACGTTTTCCCCGGATGGGATGGTGGAGAACGACGGCTTCATCAAGCAGGACTTTCCTTATACCTGCTCCGGGAGTGAGGTTGTCTTCAAGTCCGCGATGGAGAACAAGTTGGAAATTGTCCGTAGTACGGCAACCTCTATGGTTTGGCACAGCATCGATTTTACTGGCTACCTCTACGTCGAACGCTGAGGCCGGCTGAGGCGTTTGGACTCGGTGCTGGCGGTTGTATGCAGGGGTTTCGTTATTGGCCGATTGGCTGTCCAATACATGCACAGTCTTCGGCCAAAGCGGTCCTGTGGCGAATAAATGCCTTCATTTGCTTTTTTAGAACCACGCACTGTGTTTACTGCGGTGCTGTTTTGGCTATTGGCGTCTTCATGGATGGCACGATTGGTCGAATCCCACTAAACCCACCCACTCGCCGCCAACGGTCCCCTGCCCCATGAAAACCCGCCTGCCCTGGCTCGCCCTCTTGCTCATAGCCGGCCTCGGCGCTTCAACGTTGTGCGTGGCCCAAAGCCTGGCTCCGGAAAACCATCGGGTCAGCGTGCGCGTGCTGGACCCCGCTGCCCCGCCGCTGAGCCAATGGCGGGTCAAGGTGTATGTCAGCTATCGACCACTGGTGGAGGGCTCGCCCAATACCACTGAAACCACCACCTCGCGCGCCAACTGCGCCACGCCCTCGCGCTTCGGATCCATAGTGCCGTCATTCAAAACCTGCACCGTCACGCGCAACCGTGAGGTGCAACGCATGCTGCCGGCCGCACAAATGAAAGCGGCCGGCCCGAACACGTTGAACCTGGACGTCGCCCCGGTGATTGAGGATCACGGTGGCACGTTCGCCATCGCCGATCTGGTGCTGGCCTATATGACGTGCGCAAAAGGCTGCGAGGACCAGCGCATGGATATTCGCCTGAGCTGTTACGCCGACGACGTCGATCACGGCGAGGTACTGGCCGATGGCGTGGTGCTCAGCTACTCACGCGGCGCGAAAGCCCACCCTGGGGTGGCGGATTGCGGGTTGCGGCTGGGCGATGAAACCACCTGGTCGAACCGCGATACGGTGATCGCGCGGATTCGCGGGCATTTTGCTGACGAGCAGCAAATGGTCAGCCACGACCTGCTCAGTACGTTTCCGGCGATTCCAACGCCCGACAACCGCTGGGTCTGGAACGCGGCACGGGGCAATAACGACCTCAGCGACTACTGCGCCATTCCCGAGCAACAGAGCTACGTGAACAGCACCTACTACGCCACGCTGCCGCCTGCGGTGGGCTGGCCGTACCAGCATAAAACCGAGGTGTACGTCACCAGCAAACCCAGTGGCGAGGTGTGCACCATCTGGCTGACCGGCACCGGCGATGAAAGCTATATGCGCTATTTCTACAACTTTGCCGACGGCCAGTTGGTGAAGGCCTACACCATGGATGAACCCGACGACGTCAGCCGCGAATGGCGTTGGGTGAACGGCGAACCGTGGGAATTCACCCGCCGCCAGGTGCCCGACTCGATTGCCGGGCACGATGCCATTTTGTATTGGCATAAAACCGCGGCGCAGCTGTGGCCCAAGCGTATGGACTACCAGCCGAACCTCAAAGAATTCGCGGCTTTGAGGGCGTTTGCGCAGCAGTTGTATGTGCGTTTTCCGGCGAAGGAGAACGCAGGCGAAGGGCCGCAGTGAGCGGATAGCCATAGTCATTTGTGAAGGAGAAAGGGGACGGATTCTGTCCCCTTTTCTGCTGGCTTGCGGGTTGCCTTTTTCAGGCCTGGCCAATCGCGTCTGAAGCCGCTCCTACAGGAGGGTGCGCCAACATCCGCCGTGGCAGGTCTGGTGGAACGGCGGATATCGTCTGCGCCGATATTCGCCCTACGGGTTACCGAGCGGCTCGCCAGCGGCCGGACTCAGCCGCACCCGCACTACCCGCCGCTCCGCTACCGCGATCACCTGCAACCGCCAGCCCGCCCACTGCACGTCGTCGCCCACCAGCGGCAGGCGATCCAGCAAACTCATCACCAGTCCGGCCACGGTCTGGTAGTCGTCCGTGGGGGTGGCTTCGAAGCCGATACGTTCGCGCACCAGGCTCAGGTTGAGCGCGCCGCTCACCAGGTAGGCGCCCTGTTCTTCGACGATGTCCGGGCCGTCGATTTCACTGGCGTCGGGCAGCTCGCCGGCGATGGATTCGAGGATGTCGGTCATAGTCAGAATGCCGATAAAGTCGCCGAATTCACTCACCACAAAGGCGATGTGGGTCGACTGTTGGCGCATCTGTTCCAGGGCGTTGAGGATGGTGAAGTGCTCCAGCAGGTTGATGGCCTGGCGCGCCACGGTTTCCAGTTCGGGCTGGTTGCCGGCGAGCATTTCCTTGAGCAGTTCTTTTTTGTGCACGAAGCCCAGCGGCTCGTCGATGCGCCCTTCGCGAATCAGCGGCAAGCGTGAGTAGGACGAGTGCATGAGTTTTTCGCGGATCGCCTGCGGGCTGTCGGCCACGTCGAGGTACACCACGTCGGCACGCGCGGTCATGGCGGCGCGCACCGGGCGTTCGGCCATTTGCAGCACGCCGCTGATCATCACCCGCTCGCGGCGGTTGAACACCGGCTCGCTGTCTTCGCCGCCCACCAGGTCGACGATTTCCTCGCCCACCTCGTCGGCGTTCAGCGCGCGACCGCCGAGCAGGCGCATCACCGCATGGGCGGTTCGGGCGCGCATCGGTCGTTGGCCTTGCACTGAGCGCTTGCGCCCGCGACGGGCCAGTTGGTTAAACAGCTCGATCAGAATCGAGAAGCCAATGGCGGCATACAGGTAGCCCTTGGGAATATGAAAGCCCAAGCCTTCGGCCGCGAGGCTGAAGCCGATCATCATCAAAAAGCCCAGGCACAGCATGATCACCGTGGGGCGGGCGTTGACGAAAGCGGTCAGCGGTTTGCTGGCGACGATCATCAGGCCGATAGACACCACCACCGCAATCATCATCACGGCCAGGTGTTCAACCATGCCCACTGCAGTGATCACCGCATCGAGCGAGAACACCGCATCGAGCACCACAATCTGCGCGACGATGGGCCAGAACAGGGCGTAACCAGCACCGGCGCTGCGTTCGGCAATATGGCCTTCGAGGCGTTCATGCAACTCCATGGTTGCTTTGAACAGCAGGAAAATGCCGCCGAACAGCATGATCAGGTCTCGGCCGGAGAAGCTTTTCCCCCACACCTCGAGCAACGGCTCAGTGAGCGTCACCATCCAGGAAATACTGGCCAGCAGGCCCAGGCGCATGATCAGCGCTAGCGACAGGCCGATCACCCGCGCACGGTCACGCTGCTCGGGTGGCAGTTTGTCGGCGAGGATGGCGATAAAAACCAGATTGTCGATGCCGAGCACCAACTCCAGCACGATCAGAGTGAGCAGGCCTAGCCAGGCCGTGGGGTCTGCGATCCATTCCATGCTGATCAGACTCCCCGCGTGGCAGGGCAAGCGCGGCGCAGGCGTTCTAAGCTGCGTAGGCGCGCCATCGGGCGAGCGCCCGGAGGGGTGAGGGTTGTGTATCTACTGGGAGGATCTTGGGGGGCGTTCATTTCGGCCTGGAACTGATTTCGGGAGGGAATCCTACCTTTACATAGGCTTTTTCGTACGCCGCCAAGTATTTCGAAATCTGTAACGCCCCGGTTTAGGTCCTCACGCGGGTTTGCATGGCGGCGACACCAGAGGGCTAACATCGCGGGCCACGGCGCTGATCAAACGCCTCCGCTACGCTGCGCGGAACGAAGCTAAAAGGGGACGGATTTATTTATGCTGCTCTAATGTTCTAACGGGTAGGAACTTAGAGTATGAAAAATAAATCTGTCCCCCTTTTCTTCCCTGATAAGGCTTTTAGACGGCAGGCGACTAAGGCAGGCGATGAGTTGATCTGGGACAAATCCTGACCTTTGAGTCAGCTTATATTATTGCCATCTGGTGCTCACTTGACGAAATCG
Organism: Pseudomonas turukhanskensis; assembly: GCF_027922365.1. Lineage (GTDB taxonomy): Bacteria > Pseudomonadota > Gammaproteobacteria > Pseudomonadales > Pseudomonadaceae > Aquipseudomonas > Aquipseudomonas turukhanskensis. Next base: position 379,252 of record NZ_BSFN01000003.1, on the reverse strand, counting down.
TTGAGGTGCCACCATGACGGTCGCTGAGACCAAGGCATCCCATGAACCACTCTCCTGTCACGGCACGATCATTCATCAGGAAACTCCTCGCGTCGGTGGTTTCGTTCGCAAGGCGACGTCCACCACTCCTAGCAGAGCTCGAAGCTGCGGTTCGCAATCATGAATTCATCGTCCACTACCAACCCATAATTAATCTCAGATTAGGGCGATGCCTCGGTGCAGAGGCGCTGGTACGTTGGCGCAAATCGGATGGAACTATGGCGAGGCCCGATTCATTCCTCCCTCTTGCGCAAGAGAGCGGTTTAATCCGTCCAATTACTGACCAGATTATTGAGCGCGTAATGCGTGATATGGGAGCCATGCTTGCTGCCGACCGCTCCCTGCACATTGCGATAAACCTTGCCGCTTCAGAAGTGTGCAGTGGTCGGTTCCTACCAGGACTCCAGCAACACATGAAGTCATTCAATGTGCTTCCTGGCCAGGTTTGGTTGGAGACAACCGAGGGTGGATACATGCATCACCAGTCTGCGAAGTTGACGCTCAGAAAAGCTCGCGCCCTAGGCCACATAGCTGCTGTGGAAGACTTTGATATTGGCTCTTCCAGCTTGCAGTCGATGGGGCAGCTACCGCTCGATGCGTTGAAAATCGATAAGGCTTTTGTAAATGGAATTGGAATGGATGGCTCTGTCGAATCACTCGTTAGTGACGTGATTGAGATGGCGACTACTCTAAAGCTTTTCGTCGTGGCCGAAGGAGTCGAGACTCGAGAACAGCTCGACTACCTTCGGGCTTACAACGTGCACTTTGCTCAGGGTGATCTTTTCGCTAAGGCTCTGCCTATAGAGGCTTTCGAGCAGTACTACCGTGGTGAGACTGAAGATTGCAGGGAAGCACGTGATGTATTCGGGCTTTTTCCATCATTCGGCGGGTAGCCTCCCATCTGGGGGAGAGCCTGTTAGAAACAGCTAACCGAGTCAAGTAGGCCGCTGCAAAGTCACGGCGGACATGAGTGGCCTCAGGAGCATTAGGAAACTCACCCTAGCGAATCAGAGGGAACGCGTAGCGTTAAGACGGCTTCTGGCCGTACGCAGTCTTTCCCGACGAGCTATTTTCGGCCAGAGGTGGGCCTATCCATCGCCGTAATATTCACAGTTGTTTATCGCCCAGTTGGCATGCTAAATCCGAAAAGGGGACGAGCTAGAAGGGACGGATTTATTTATGCTGCTCTATTGTTCTAACAGGCAGGAACTTAGGGCATGAAAAATCAATCTGTCCCCTTTTCTTTCCGTTTTGTAAGTCGACTAGGCCCACACTGACAGGCGTTGCACGAGCGACACAGACATTGGATTTCGAAACACTGGCTGGTAGCTCGAAGCTCCTTGCTCCCGCGACCGGTTGACTCAGCCGGCCCCTTTAAATTCAAAAACTGGAACAGGCAATGCAGTCAAACCACTGGTCCGCAAGAGCTGATAGAACTTCACGCATCGTTCTTTCCATTTTCGGCGTCACTAGCTTGGTCGTGCTGGTTATTACGCTGTGCGGCGAATCCGGCTTTTCTCTCTGGGGACAACTGTCGCTAGCTGCTCTGGCACTTACCTGTTTTTGGACGAGCTGGTTCGCTAAACCAAAGTTCCGGGAGGAACTCGCGCATCTTTTGCCTTGGCTATAAGGCGAATTAAGCGCTCCATCTCAAAATCCGCGAGAAGCTTCCTGGACTTGGTTGCGATCAAAATGGACGGGGGTCGATTGCCAAAAATGCTCCGTCCTTTTCTGACCGATAACGCCCTGTCATGACCGGCTGCAATCGGCTAGTAGCGGGCGTCCGAGAGCAGACCTTTTAACCGATTCGTGCGTTACTGTTACTGCTGAAGTGCTTAATCATCATGCGGCCTCACTGGCAATTGCCTGCTCAAGCTGCTCGAGGCGAGCTTTCACCTCTGGATGAGACCCAACCCAGAGGCTGCCGAGATACTACTTCACACTTCTTGAGCCAAGCAGTCGTTTTATACCTGGGGTATCTCGGGCTTGAAGGAGATCATGTGCAAGCCCCTGGATCTCTTCGCTCCGGCTGGCATTTGGCTGCCCATACTCAATGTTGTAGTTCCAAACTCGTTGAATCTCTTTGATAAGTTTGCCAGCGGCATTGGCGCTTGCAGTGCGAGTTCGGGGCATTTCCTGTACCTGGTTACTAGCGAAATGGGCACGGATTTATTTTCAGCTTTGAAGCTATCAATCACTGTCCACGGAGGTCCGCCTCTGGCCGATTGCAGACTGCTGTGCGGTTGAAATCTGCCAATGAGCTAAAAGTGGACGGATTTATTTATGCTGCTCTAATGTTCTAACGGGTAGGAACTTAGAGTATGGAAAATAAATCTGTCCCCTTTTCTTCCTCTTTTTCCGTAACAGAGAGAACCTGAAGTAAAAAGTCGTGACGCGCTGCCTGCAGGCGGTTCGTGTATATTTTGCCCATTGCCGGCCTCGCAGACGGCCGGGAACGTTGACTCAGGAGTACCAATGAATAAGGAACGTCATGCCTCCCATCAGAACCAACGCCGTCGCAAACCGTTGGAGAGGGACGCGAATCATGGGCAGTGACAACCTAGTGAAAGTCGTTCTACAGCAGACGTATGAAGACGGCGCTCACCCCGAAGTGGAAACGCCTTGGGCTGAGTCGCTGGGCAACGACCTGTACCAACTAAAAAACTTCCCGTTCACATTTTATGGACTGTCGTTTGACGACATTTTTGAGGCTCGGCCGTGCCCGGAAGATGACGACGAAAGACCGCACTTCGTTAAAGTTGTCGAGAAGTCGGGCCATAAGACCGTCCGAATAATTCTCGATGAGCCCTTAAGAGAGTCCGAGCAGTCTCGACAAATACTTGAGCAGCTAAAGAAGTTCGATTGCGGCTACGAAGGTGACGGTTACCGTTCCTTCACAATCAACATTCAGCCGCACTGCGACTTTTGGGAAGTCTGTCATTTCCTGACGGATAGCGATGTCGATTGGGAACACGCCGACCCCACCTACGAAGAGCTGCATCCACAAGTACCTGGGTGAGGCGACTTGCCAACCGCGCCCTAGGGCTTCAACGAGCTAAAGGGGACGGATTTATTTATGCTGCTCTAATGTTCTAACGGGTAGAAACTTAAAGTATGAAAAATAAATCTTTCCCCTTTTCTTTAGAGAAGTAAAAATAAATCTGAACCGCCTCCTTTTCACCGCTCTTAGCGATACCTATATCTCGTGCCCAAACTGTCTGAAATAGCGCCTTATCAGCGACTTCTTTTTCCTGCTGAGGGCAAAATATTCGTTATTAAGCGCGCTAGTGATACAGCTCGGCACCACTTCAGCACCAAGTTCCAGCAACGCAATAATAGTTTCCAAGTACCCGTGATCAACGGCGTCTATCAGCGCGTACGCTGGGATTGGCGAGCCCAGCCCCCTAAGCAACCTGACTTCTTCATGCAAATTTTCGACTGAGAGCCAGTGCAGTACGTTCTCGCCGGTCCAGTTCGTCTCGTAAAGCAACGCTGGATTTTCGGCAACAATAGAAGGGACTTTATGGGGTTCATTCAGAACAGCGTCTAAAAGCACATCAAACCCGTGGGTTCGACCTCGTATAAGCGCGTCATAGCGAGGGGGTAAAACTTTAGCTCTCATGAAAATGGCGGTTCTGCACCGCAATCAGGAAAATAACCGTCGAGTCTGACGATTCAGGCATTCAGAGCGCCTAGCAAGCGTGCGCCCTCGGCGGAAATTACGGGGAAATGCTGAATCTGTCCAGACAGAAGAAATGGAGATTTCTTTTCTTCACTTTGAAAGCCCGCTATTGACCGATTGCTGCCGTTGGCGACCGGCAGCAATCGGCCAATAGCGGTCATTTGACTGGCTCAATCGGAGGCGAGTAAAACGCCTGGATTATCTGGTGAGTGCGTTCGGCTCATCCCCCGTTTGCCATCTATTTATCAAGGACTGATGCAGTGTTAGACGAACCCATTTTCGAATCCCTTCCCACCTCTGAAGATTTCTACTACGACGGCGAGTGTGATGAAAAATGGGCCAGAGAACACTACCTCGGCAAAGACATCGAATTTGCCCGAAAGCGCTATTACACGCACTGCTCGCTGTCCGTTCTTCATGACTGGAGCCACGTGGGCCCTTTGGCCTTGCGCTTTTACATACTGGGTGCGTGCAGGTACTTGCAGGAAGCGGGAGCCAGGGATGACATTGATGTTTACAACGGGCTAGCGAATCTCCTCCTGAGAAAGCTCATAGAGCACCCAAAGGAGTTGGCGTTCATTGCAGCTTACGTCGCCGAGTTTTCTCAGTGGGCGCTGAAGAATCACGAGAAATTCAGAGTTATCGAACACGAGCATATCTACGGGGACGTCATCCAGAAATACCGGGATCTGCAAAAGCTTGCCGAGGACTTGAAGGGATGAACCACCCCCGCTTTCATACACGCTATGACCGCTTCTGGCCGATTCTGTTGAAAAAGTAGCGGCCTCCCCATGCCGTTGGCAAAATTGCTTTGTCAGCGAGCGTGGAGGCGAACAGCATGATGGGACAGTTACCGGGAGGACAGCAGCGTCTGTTCTACTCGTTCAACCTGGAAGATCACGTCCCGCCCCAACACCTCCTGCGCAGCATCGACCAGTGCCTGGATCTCAGTGATCTGCGTGCCTACCTGGCGGATTTTTATAGCCCCATCGGGCGTCCCTCGATTGACCCGGAGTTGATGGTACGCATGCTGGTCGTCGGCTACTGCTATGGCATTCGTTCCGAGCGGCGATTGTGCGAAGAAGTGCACCTGAACCTGGCCTATCGCTGGTTCTGCCGGCTGGGTCTGGAAGACGAAGTCCCAAATCACTCGACCTTCTCGAAGAATCGCCATGGGCGTTTTCGTGACAGCGATCTGTTCCGCTGGTTATTCAATGAGGTGCTGCGGCGCTGCATGGCAGTCGGGCTAGTCAAGGGTGAAGGTTTCGCCGTCGACGCCAGCATCATCAAGGCGGATGCCAGTCGGCAACGTGGGGTGGCGGGAGATGAGGTCGATTGGAACGATCCAAAGCTCAGCAGCCGCGCAGTGCGCGAGTACCTCGAAGCCCTTGATGAAGAGGCGCTGGTTGAGGCTCTTCCCAAGAAAATTTCGCTCACAGATCCTCAGTCCCGTTGGACAGCAGCGCCAGGTGGCCCGGCCTTTTTTGCCTACTCCACGAATTACCTGATCGACACTGAACACGGTGTGATCATGGACGTGGAGGCTACCCCGGCGCACCGTACCGCCGAAGTCGATTCGACCAGGACGATGGTGGCACGTGTCGAATCGCAGTTCGACCTCACGCCGGAACGACTCATCGGTGATACCGCTTATGGCACTGCCCCGATGCTGGCCTGGATGGTCGAAGAAAGGAACATCGAACCGCATGTGCCGGTGTGGGACAAAACCGAGCGCAAGGACGACAGTCTCTCCAGTAACAACTTCCTCTGGAATCCGGAGGCCAATGAATACCGCTGCCCAGCCGGCAAACCACTACGCAGTGAATGGCGTGCCTTCACCCAGCAACGGTCTCGGGTGACCAAGGCCAACACCATCATCTACCGCTCCAGCCAAAGCGACTGCGCCACCTGTCCGCTGAAAGCGAAGTGCTGCCCCAATACCACATTCCGCAAGATCGCTCGGAGCATCCATGAAGCGGCCCGTGACGTGGCGCGAAGCATCGCCAAGACACCGGAATACCTCGTCTCTCGTTGCGAACGGAAGAAGGTGGAGATGCTGTTCGCCCACCTCAAACGGATCATGAAACTCGACCGTTTACGACTGCGTGGACTGACGGGTGCGACTGACGAATTCACCTTGGCCGCGACTGTGCAAAACCTGAGACGTATGGCCAAGCTGCTGCCTCACGGGCCACCGATCACGGGATAGGTATGCCTGCTACGAGCAGAAACCCTCAAATTAACCCTTAAACCTGAGCAAGGACGCTCAGTGAAACGCCGGAAGGCAACTTGAAGTGGCTTGCAGCCACTTCGACAGCAGGCACTCATGACCGGTTGGCTGCCGCTGAAGCTACTTTTTCAACAGAATCGGCCGATTGCTGCCGGTCGCCAACGGCAGCAATCGGCCAAAAACGGCCGTTCTGAGTAGAGGAATGACTTAGCTTCATTGCGCAATCTATCCCCAGCCCAATAATCATAGGAAACGCATGGACGTCGACGAGGCTGAACACGAAGAGAAATGGGCGAGAAAACGGGCGAAAACTTATGCCAGTCGCCGGCGGAAAAACCAAATCATCCGGAAAATGGAGCGGCAACTTGCCCAGGAGGTTTGCCAACTTCGCGCTGACACTAAGTACTCTCAATGTGAACTACAGAACGTGCGCAGCAGCCTAGAGTGGCTTATAAGCTGGCGGATAAAGAATTGCGTTAACCAGACGCCGATGTGGTGTGACGGCATCGAAACGCTGACTATTGCCGGCAGCGGCGGCATTATTTTTCACCTGGACGCACAAGCCATTATTGGCCCTGAAAGCGACGTTACTAATCTATATCGATGTCAGTTGAAAGGTAGCTTTGTACTGTCCAGAAACCTCAAAGAAATAAAGCAGTACTGCCTACGTCTTACGGGTAACGACCACGTTTACGTTCTTAGCAAAAACAGGTGATCGAGCTTAAAGGCGTCAGATTTATTATGCGGTTCTAATGTTCTGACGGGTAGGAACTTAGCGATTCATAACGGGCACATACCCTGTTCTGACTAACGCTTCGGCTGACTGCCGTTCAGGTGTCCGCGGACCAATACCCATACGTGCGAAGCACCTGATCAAACGGATCGTTATCGGCTAGGTAAGGCGTCCTTGTTTCAACCACATGCTCAAGGAAGGCCGCTACCGCCCGGCGCTGGCGTTGGGAGCAATAGCTTACAAGGGCGTTGCGCGCACCGTTTCCCTCAAGGTGGTGAATCAGCTGCATCAGGTAGGGGCTGTCGTCTGCCGAGCCTTGCAAAGCAAACTGCGCAAGGCTCGGCAGGTAGTAGGCCTTGCCCTGCGCGGAGCAGAACCCTATAGGGTCCCAGCCTGGGTTGGCGACGTGATCGACCGTAAGCGTTTCACGATCATGGCTCACCAGCACCGCGTCATGTTCGGCGCATTCTTCGCAGTGCAGATAGTTGCAAAAGTGTTGGGGGCGTTCGACGTTGGCGAATGCTGCAACAATGTTTGCGATGACTTGGGAATCCGTACTCATCAGTAGCCTACCGCCTCACCACCACCCGTTATCGCCTTCCACGTTTTTCTTATAGAAATCGATATTGGCGCGCATGCCGTAAATCGCAGAAAGGCCAAAGTGCAGGGAACGGGCAATCAGGCCAAAGCCAAAGTGCTCAAGAATGAGCCCGGCGATCACAATCACCACCGCACCCAGCGCAAAGTAAACCAGGCCGCGTTTCCACATGCCTTTGACCGCGTAGTAAATGGGCCCGAAGAAAAACGCCAGGAAGTTCAGGCTCATGGCCTTCTGCCGTTCGTGCCGGGGCAGTTGTTTGAAGTTGGGCAGTTTCGATCCGCCGGCGTGAGAAATGGCGATAAAGCGTTCTTTCCACTTTGGCGATACGTCCAGCGCGTTGATACGCGTCTGGGACAGTGTCTCGCCCGCTACGCCGAGGTCGGAGGCAGGCGGTGCATAGGGGTTTGGCGATTCCATGGGACGTCCTTGTGTAGGCCAGGCAGTTGTCGCGGCGCAGTATGCGGCGGCAGTCTTGCTCACGACAACGGGGCTCCCCGCATTTGGTAAGGGCCCGGCTGATTGAGCGCCTGTAGCGATTTGCTTGATCGCAAGATCGCGATGGGTTTCGCCTTTGGCTCAACCCATCTTACGAAGTGATAGCAACGTCAAGCGTTTAAGGCCGCTTAACCGCACGCAGAAGTTTTCACACGGCCCGTAAGCCCCTGCTTTTGTTCTACGCCAGCCTTACGGCGCGGCCGCTACAGAATATCGTCCACCACGCCACCATCCACTCGCAGTGCCGCACCGCTCGTGGCGGAGGCCTGGGTGGAGCAGATGTACACGACCATATTGGCTACTTCATCCACGTTCGCGGCGCGCTGTATCAGCGAGGTGGGCCGGTGTGCCATCACAAATTCGGCGGCCACGGCTTCCAGGGTTTTGCCGGTTTTGGCGCGTTGCTCTTCGAGCATCACGGCCAGCCCGTCGGACAAGGTTGGCCCGGGCAGCACGCTGTTCACGGTGACGCCGCTGCCAGCGACACGCTTGGCCAGGCCACGCGACAGGGAGATCTGGGCGGTTTTGGTGACGCCGTAGTGCACCATGTCGGCCGGAATATTGCGGCCCGATTCGGAAGAGATAAACACCACCCTGCCCCAGCCGCTCTTGACCATGGCCGGCACCAGCGCGCGGCTCAGGCGTACGCCGGACATCACGTTGGTTTGCCAGTAGGTTTCCCAGGTGTCGTCGTCGGTTTCGAAGAAATCGACCAGGCCATAGATGCCGGCGTTGTTGACCAGAATGTCCACGGCCGGCAATCCGGCGAGCAAGGTGTCGGCGCCAGCCGCATCGCCGAGGTCTGCCACCACGCCGGTGAGGGTGGCGTCGGGCGCGGCTTCGCGCAGGCGCGCCAGGGCTTTTTGCACGGAGCCGTCGCTGCGGCCGTTGATGATCACGGCGGCGCCAGTGAGTGCCAGGCCGTGGGCGATGGCATAGCCGATGCCGCCGGTTGAGGCGGTTACCAGTGCGGTTTTGCCGGTGAGGTCGATATGCATGAAATGTCCCCGATTAGCGCCGGGTGTTGGCCGGCGGGTTGGTTTGGTCGGAGAAAAGCGTAGTCGGCTTTCAGCAACACAAGCGGCTGGCGCGGGCCGTTTTCAAGCGAATTCCGGTGGAAGCCGAGCGGCCACCTCGGCCCAGCAGCGGGCGATCTCTTTTCGTACACTGCCGCCCCAGCCTTTGCGCGCGGGGCCTGGCATTACCTGGAGGTTTTCCAGCAGCCAGGCGTCGGACCAACCGGCCCATTCGCCGGCCACGCTGCGCAGGTTGGCGGCCAGCACTGGGAACACTTCGGCCCACAGAATGTGCTGTACCTGCTCGGGGGAATAGCCGGTCTCAAGCACCACGCGGGCGATATAGGTGAAGGTCTGGTCGTCGATATCGGTGTCGAGAAAGAGCGAGGAAAACGCCCGCCAGAGGGCCAGACGCCGAGGCTCAACGCTGGCCATTTTCTATGCCCTGCTCTGCGCGTCAGGCACGGGCGCCGGGCGTACCGCGGGCGTTTTTCTTCAGCAGGATATCGGACGCTTCGTTGTAGGCACGCTGGAAGGCGTCGCCGCCAATCCACTCCACAGCGGTGTCTTCGTCTTCGTTGTGGAACAAGCCACGGTAGGTGATAAGCAGGCCCATCATAAAGTCGGTGGCGGCGTCTTGCGCTTCTTCGGCAATCACCAGTTCCAGCACCGGGTATTGCAGAAACACCACGCACATGGCCAGCAGGCTGATGCTCTCGCCGGCTTTCATGGCTTGGAACAGGTCGTCGAAGTCGGCGGGGTCAAAGCCGTTTTCTTCGATGTCTTTGAAGTCGAAGGTGCTGAGGTCGATCTCCACGTCATCGAACGGTTCATCAATCAGCGGGTTGGCCAGCACCGGGTGCACGACAGCGGCTTTGCCCTTGCCCATGCGGTTCTGCTTGGCTTTGGCTTTTGCTCGCTGGGCGCGTTTGTGTTGTTTGTCGGGAGAGGCCATGGCGGCAGGTTCCTTGCGGTGCAGCCATGTGCATGGCCGGGCTATTCGGGTGCATATTGTAGTAAGGGCAATGACGATCGGGCACCGTTTTATTTTTCCGGCGCCCGCCTATTGCTGACGCGCAGTGGGAAGCGTAACCCGCCAAAACACCCACGCCAGCGCACTAATTCCCGCCCCCAGCCCACACACCGCGCCCCAGCCCCACAGCGCATACACATGGGTGGCGGCCGCCGCGCCCACGGCACTGCCGAGTGAGTAAAAGCACATATACGCGCCCACCAGGCGGCTGTGGGCATCGGGCCGGGCGGCGAAAATCAGGCTCTGGTTGGTGACGTGCACGGCCTGTACGGCGAAGTCGAGCAGCAGTACGCCGAGCACCAGGGCCAGCAGTGAGGTGTGCAGTAAGGCGGTGGGCAGCCAGGACAGCGTGAGCAGTACCAGTGCAATGCCGGTAACCCGCTGGCCCAGGCCTTTGTCGGCCCAGCGCCCTGCCCGGCTGGCGGCCAGCGCACCGGCAATGCCAGCCAGCCCGAACAGGCCGATCTGGGTGTGTGACAGGGCAAATGGCGCGGCGCTCAGGGGCAACACCATGGACGTCCACAGTACGCTGAAGGCGGCAAAAATCAGCATCGCCAGCACGCCGCGTACCTGCAAGGTGCGCTCGCTGCCGAGCAGGGTGAACACTGAGCGCAGCAAGGCGAAATACGAGCCGGTGTGGCTGGGTTGGCTGGGTTGGCTGGCAGCCGGCAGGGCTTTCCAGAGCAGCGCGGCGGCAACCAACATCAGGGCCGACGACACGAAATACACGGCGCGCCAGCCGGCAAAATCGGCAATAAGCCCGGCGCTCAAACGCGCCAGCAGTATGCCCAGCACTATACCGCTGGTCACCGCCCCTACCACCTGCCCACGCTGTTGCGGGCTGGCCAGCGCGGCGGCGTAGGCCACCACCACTTGCACCAGTACCGCCAGCAGGCCCACCAACATCAGCGCGGCCAGCAAGGTCGCCCACTGCTGGGCCATGCCCACCACCGCCAGGGCCAGTGCCGACAGCAGCAACTGGCCCACCACCAGCACATTGCGGTTAATCAGGTCGCCCAACGGCACGATCAACAGCAGCCCCAGCGCGTAACCCAACTGCGTTGCGCTTACCACGGCGCCGATACTCGCCGGCGCGACGGCCAGGCTCTGGGCGATGGCGTCCAGCAACGGTTGGGCGACATACACGTTGGCCACCGCCAGCGCGCAGGTCACGGCAAATAACAGGGTTAGCGGGGTGGTGATGGCGGCGGGCTCGGCGGCCGCAGAAGTTTTTGCGCGCATGGCATGTCCATGGTGTTTAATGAGGTTTCAAATTGAAACCAGAGTCTGCATTGTCAGCCACTCTGGTTTTTATCTGCAACCAGTTTTATCCGGCAGGCAGGTTCGAATGAGCGAGCAACTAGCGGAACAACCCGGCGAATGCCCAGTGGCGCGTGCGCTGGAGGCGATTGGTGATCGCTGGTCATTGATGATTTTGCGTGATGCCTTTGACGGCATTCGGCGCTTCAGCGAGCTGCAAAAAAGCCTGGGCGTGGCGAAAAATATTTTGGCTGCGCGCCTGAAAGCGCTGGTGGAGATCGGCGTGCTGGAGGTGCGCCCGGCATCCGATGGCAGCGCGTACAAGGAGTACGTGCTGACCGAACAAGGCCACGCGGTATTTCCCATCGTGGTTAGCCTGCGCCAATGGGGCGAGCGGTTTCTGTTTGCACCGGGTGAAACCCATTCGGTGTTGCTGGATAACGAGAACGCCCAGCCACTGCTGCCGCTGGAGGTGCGCTCGGCGAGCGGCGCGCTTATCGGGCCACAGGAGTGTCATCGTCAGCGGGTGGTGAAGAAGCGGCGGCGCCAAAAAACATCGCCCTCCACCCGCAGCGAGTAACCATTCAGGCGGCAATCAGGTGCCTGTAAGGGGGCCGGGAACTCGCGTCAACAATGCCATTTTACCGGCGTCAGAAACACTCCTCATCAAATTCATTAAAGCGCTCTAAGTCGAGGCATAGCGGCGGATTTACGAGCCAAAAAAGTGCCAGGCTGCGCCATCCTTTCGGTCGTACAAAAAGGCTACGAATGTCCGAATGATTCCGATAAGCTCGGTCGTACTTAGCCACTGTCGGTATTGCTCAAGGAACGAAAAGTGGCACATGGACAACAGGCTGCGATGACCTATCGCGCCGACATCGATGGCCTGAGGGCCGTTGCCATTCTCTGCGTCGTTCTCTTTCACGCATTCCCCGCCAAGTTACAAGGCGGTTTTATCGGGGTTGATATCTTTTTCGTCATCTCCGGTTTTCTGATTTCCAGCATCATTGTGCACAGCTTGATGCGCAATGAATTCAGCTTCGCGCAGTTCTACGCCAAGCGCGCCAAACGTATTTTCCCTGCCCTTCTCGCCATGCTCTGCGGCACGTACGCCTTCGGCTGGTTTGCGCTCTTGCCGGACGAGTTCGCCCAACTGGGCAAACACATCGCAGCCTCCACGACCTTCTTGCAGAACCTGGTGCTGTACCAGGAGGCCGGCTATTTCGATGTGGCGTCCGATTTCAAACCGCTGATGCACTTGTGGTCGCTGGCGATTGAGGAGCAGTTCTATCTGCTCTATCCGCTGCTGCTCTGGGCGGCGTGGCGGGCGGGATTGAATGTGTTGGCGATTATGCTGGTGTTGGCCCTAGGTTCTTTTGCACTGAACGTTCTGCGCGTTCAACAAGACCCCAACGGCACCTTTTTCTTTGCCCAAACGCGCTTCTGGGAGCTGCTGGCAGGTGCAATTCTGGCTTACCTGCAGCTGTTCCGGCGCGCCGAGCTGTCGGCGTTTTTGCAACGCAGCCTGTTGCTGGCGCGCCTGTATCCTGGGCCCGAGCAGGCGGCCAAACGTGTGGCGCTGCTCAACAATCTGCTCGCCTCGCTGGGGGCTGGCCTGCTGGCCGCCGGTTTGCTGTGCATCGACAAAGGCAGTCTCTTTCCCGGCTGGTATGCGCTGTTGCCGGTGGGCGGCACGCTCTTGCTGATTTTGGCCGGGCCCGCTGCATGGCTTAATCGCACGGTGATGGCGCACCCGTTGATGGTGGCGATCGGGTTGATCAGCTACCCGCTGTACCTGTGGCACTGGCCCATCCTGTCTTTCGCCAGAATTCTGGAAATGGGCGAGCCCAACCGCTGGGTAATTGTGGCGGCCGTAGCCGCCAGTTTTCTGCTGGCCTGGCTGACGTACCGCCTGCTGGAACTGCCGCTACGCCGCAGCAGAATCGGTCGGTCACCCACCGCCTGGGCGAGCACCGCGCTGGTGGTTGTCGGGGTTGTGGGCATAACCACTTTCAAACAGGGCGGCATGGCGGAGCGCGCCGGCATGCAAGCGCTCGCACGGCAGAACCATGGGGTCAAATTCGAGGATTTCGCCTGGGATACCAGTGCGTCGAAGTATGGCGAGTGCAGCGTTGGCCTCACCGACGATGAGCCGAAAATCGGCTACTGCAGCGTTTCCAAACCCGGTAAAACGCCGTCCATTGCCTTGATCGGTGACAGCCACGCCGACGCGATCTTTCAGGGCATCGCCAAGAACGACGATCGCTCCTGGCTGCTGATCGGCAACTACGGCTGCCCGCCGGTGACCGACGTCAACGTGCGCGCCAGCTACGGCAACTGCGAAGACCTGATGGAAAAGGCCGTCGACTACGTGGCCAACAACCGGGACATCACCACCGTGGTGCTGTCGTTTTTTGCCAGTTATGTGCTCGACACCCATTACCCACACCACCTGCAAGAAAACGGCAGCAAGTCCAATGGCGTCTCCATCACCAGCGACGCGTCGTCGTTCACCAGCAAGCCGGAGCTGTTCTACTTCGGTTTGGAGCGCACGGTGAGCCAGCTGGAGGCCGCCGGCAAACAAGTGCTGATTACCATCGACACCCCTGAATTGCCGTTTTCGCCACGCCATTGCATCGACCGGCCCCTCGCGGAAAAAAACATCGATTGCGTGGTGGCCCGCCGTGATGTGGAACAGCGCCAGGCTGTGCACCGGGCGCTGCTGCAGAGGCTGGTGCAGGCGCACCCCAATACCAAGCTGTACGACCCCATTGGCCTGGTGTGCGATGCCGCGCTGTGCCAGGCCATCGTCCACGACGTGACGGTCTACCGTGATGCGCACCACCTCAGCCTGCGCGGCAGCGACCTGTACAGCAAAAACTTCTTGCCCTGGCTCAACACCAACCAGCATGGGCCCCGCGCGCAGCCAAGAACCGATAAGCTGCGCTAAGCCACGCCACCCCGTCTTGTACGAGGCCTCTGGCCATAATGCCCATACGTGAGGACGCATCCGCCATGGACCTCTATTCCTATTACCGCTCTACGTCATCCTACCGTGTGCGCATTGCACTGGCGCTCAAGAGGCTGGCCTACCACGCACTGCCGGTCAACCTCGTGGCCCATGGCGGCGAGCACCTGGCGCCGGCGTATCGCGCGCTCAATCCACAAGGCCGCGTGCCGACGCTGCGCACCGACACGGGCGAGTTGCTGATGCAATCGCCGGCCATCATTGAATACCTCGACGAGTGCTACCCGAACCCGCCCCTGCTGCCGGCCGAGCCGCTGGAGCGCGCGCGGGTACGCAGTGTGGCCGCGCTTATTGGCTGCGACATCCATCCCTTGCACAACGTGGCGGTGCTAAAGCGCTTGCGAGGTTTGGGGGTTGATGAGGGCGATGTAACGGCCTGGATCGGCCACTGGATCAGCGAAGGCTTTAACGCCGTGGAACAGATGATTGGTGACCACGGCTTCTGCTTTGACACGCCCGGCCTGGCGGACGTTTACCTGGTGCCGCAGCTGTATGCGGCGCGGCGGTTTGCCGTGGACCTGGCGGCCTATCCGCGCATTCTTCGCGTCGAAGGCGCGGCGCTGGAGCACCCGGCGTTTCAAACCGCGCACCCGGCCAACCAGCCGGATACGCCGGCTTGACTCACTGCGGGTGAGTGCCCGCCATGCGCGCGGTAATAGCCTTGGCCGTGGCATCGAGCCGCGCCAGCGCCGCCGTGCGGTGTTCATCAATCAGCACCGAGGCCGCGCCGATCACGGTGAGCACCCCCACCAGGCGGTCGCCGGTGGCGAACAAGGGTGCCGAAAGCGCGTTAACGCCCGGCATCAACAGGCCCTGAATCTGGTTGAGGCCCGTGGCACGAATACGCGCCCGGCGTGCATCGGCATCTGCCAGCACCTGCTTGCGAAACGCCGCACCACCGCGCTGCAATTCTGCTTCGCGCATGTCGTGCAACACCGGGTCTGCCAAAAAGGCATCAAACACCATGCCCGTGGAGGAGTTCAGCAACGGCAACACCGACCCCACGCGGGTCACCAATGTCACCTCGCCCACCGCTTGCTCGATGTGCACAACGGTCGGGCCCTTGTTGCCCCACACCGCCAGAAAGCAGGTTTCGTTCAGGGCTTCGCGCAGTGACACCAGATGCGGCGTGGCGATGCGCACCACGTCCAGGCGACCAAGGGCAGCCAGGCCGACGTACAAGGCTTCGCGGCCCAGGCCATAGTGATTGGTAAGCGGGTCTTGCTCGGCGAAGCCGCTGGCAATCAGGGCTTGCAGGTAGCGGTGCACCTTGGCCGCCGGCATGCCCAGGTGCTCGGCCAGGTGCGACAGCGAAGTCGCCGGCGCCAGATCGGCCAGTGCTTTGAGAACGCCCGTGCCGACCTCGGCAGACTGGACCTTCTGCTGGCGGTTTAGCGGTGAATCTATCGGTTCGCTTGTCATCAAACTGGGGCCTCTGCACAGGGCCGCTTTATCGCTTGACCCCGGATGACAGTAAAATTACGTTATGCGTAATTGATTTACAAAAATAAATACGTCAATCGATGGTGGAGGTCGCCATGCTTTCCCACTCCGACTCACCGCTTTACCAAAGCGGCTTCGGCAACGAATTCAGCAGCGAGGCCCTGGTTGGCGCCCTGCCTGTGGGCCAAAACTCTCCGCAACGCCACAGCCACGGGCTGTACACCGAATTGCTCTCGGGCACCGCCTTTACCGTGCCCCGCACCGAAGCGCGGCGAACCTGGCTGTACCGCATCAAACCCTCGGCCAACCACCCACGCTACGAGCGCGCCGCCCGGCAGATCACCGGCGCCGTGCTGGGCCCGGTGACGCCCAATCGCCTGCGCTGGAACCCACCGGCCATTGCTGGCAGCGCTACCGACTTTATCGACGGCCTGGTGACCATGGCCGCCACCTCGCCTGCCGAGCAGGCAGACGGCATCACCGTGCACCTGTACACCGCCAACGTGTCCATGCAACGCGCCTTTTTCAATGCCGACGGTGAGTGGTTAGTAGTGCCGCAACAGGGGCGCTTGCGGATGGTCACCGAGCTGGGTGTGTTAGAGGTGCAGCCGCAGGAAATTCTGCTGCTGCCGCGCGGCATGAAATTTCGCGTGGAGCTGCTGGATGCCGAGGCCCGCGGTTATATCTGCGAGAACCATGGCAGCGCCCTGCGCCTTCCTGACCTGGGCCCCATTGGCAGCAATGGCCTGGCCAACCCGCGTGATTTTCTGGCCCCCGTGGCCCACTTCGAAGACCGCCGCGAACCCTGCGAGCTGGTGCAGAAGTTTCTCGGCGAACTGTGGACCACACAGCTCGATCACTCGCCGTTCGACGTGGTCGCCTGGCACGGCAACAACGTGCCGTACAAATACGACCTGCGCCGCTTCAACACCATTGGCTCGATCAGCTACGACCACCCGGACCCGTCGATTTTCACCGTGCTCACCGCCCCCAGCGCCGTGCATGGCGTCGCCAATGTCGACTTCGTGATCTTCCCGCCGCGCTGGATGGTGGCGCAGAACACCTTCCGCCCGCCGTGGTTCCACCGCAACATCATGAACGAGTTCATGGGCTTGATTGACGGCACCTACGACGCCAAGGCCGAGGGCTTTTCGCCGGGCGGCTCGTCGCTGCACAACTGCATGAGCGCTCACGGGCCGGACAACGCCACGGTAGAAAAAGCCATCGCTGCCGACCTGCAACCGCACAAAATCGACGGCACCATGGCCTTTATGTTCGAGACCTCTAAAGTGCTGCGCGCCACCCGCCACGCCCTTGAAAGCACCGACCTGCAAGACGATTACGACACCTGCTGGGCGGACATCAAAAACACCTTCACAGGAGACAAGGCATGAGCCGTTTGCACAGCCGTCGCAGTTGGGTTGAGTCGGCCAACGGCCACCCGGACTTTCCCCTCGACAACCTGCCCTTCGGCGTCTTCAGCCCGGCCGGCCTTGCACCCCGTGCCGGCGTCGCCATCGGTGATTACATCTTCGACCTGAGCGCCGCCGGTGCCGCCCAGCTCTTCACTGGCGATGCCTTACGTGCGGCCAACGCCGCCACCGGCGAGGGGCTCAATGCCCTGTTCGCCCTGGGCAGCGGCCCACGGCGGGCACTGCGCGACGCGTTGTTGGCCCTGCTCGACGAAGCCAGCCCGCGCCGCGACGAACTGCTGCACCGGCAAGCCGACTGCCGCCTGCACTTGCCGGCGCATATTGGTGACTACACCGACTTTTACGTCGGCATTCACCACGCCGAAAACGTCGGCAAACTGTTCCGCCCAGACAACCCGCTGCTGCCCAACTACAAGTACGTGCCCATCGGCTACCACGGCCGCGCCTCCACCGTGGGCGTCAATGACATGCTGGTGCGTCGCCCGCTGGGGCAAACCCTGGCGCCGGGCAACACCGCGCCGAATTTCGGTCCCAGCAAGCGCCTGGACTATGAGCTGGAACTGGGCATCTGGATCGGCCCCGGCAACGACCACGGCCAGCCGGTGCCCATTGGCAGCAGCCACGAACAAGTCGCGGGTTTCTGCCTGCTCAACGACTGGTCCGCCCGCGACCTGCAAGCCTGGGAGTACCAGCCATTGGGGCCCTTTTTGTCGAAGAGCTTTGCCACCACGGTATCGCCCTGGGTCGTAACCCCCGAAGCGCTGGAACCCTTCCGCCAAGCGCAGCCCCCGCGCCCCGACGGCGACCCGCAGCCCCTGCCCTACCTGTGGGACGACCACGACCAACGAACCGGCGCCCTGGCCATTGAACTGGAAGTGCTGCTGCTTACCAACGCCATGCGCGAAGCCGGCCTGGCCCCCGAGCGTCTGGCGCTGAGCAACACGCTCAACATGTACTGGACCGTGGGCCAGATGATCAGCCACCACACCGTCAACGGCTGCAAACTGCAAGCCGGGGACCTGCTCGGCAGCGGCACCTTGTCCGGCCCGCAACGCAGCCAGCTCGGCAGTCTGCTGGAGCTCACCGAAGGCGGCAAAAATCCCCTCACCCTCGGTAACGGCGAAACCCGCACCTTCCTGCAAGACGGCGATGAAATCATTCTGCGCGCGCGCTGCACGCGCGAAGGATTTGCCTCGATTGGCTTTGGCGAATGCCGCGGCCGGGTGAGCGCAGCGCTGTAGGTCGGGTGCTTTTCGTAGGGTGTGCTACGCGCACCTTGCGTTAGCCCGGCAAACCTGGCAATGCGTTAAACGTCCAGCTTGGTCAAGGCGCCACGGAAGGAAAGCCAAGGCGAGCCTTGTTTTTCAACGCGTCAGCGGCGTTGAGTTCCATGGGGCTCATGTGAACCAGGCCGATGGTGAGGCCAAATTTTCTGAATACAGCATCCAGGGTCGCGAGGGTCGGATTGCCGCTGTCGACCTCCAGCTGCGACAGCGCCCGCTTGGAGATCTTGCAGGCTCTGGCGAACCGTTCCTGGTTGATGCCCAGCAGATTTTCCCGCAGACGTTTGACAGCGCCACCGAGCGTCAGCTTGCCCTGCGCAACCTCCTGCGCCACGCCTTGAATGTAGGCTTTGCGGTCTTCCAGAGACATCTCTTTCATATCAACCCCCATTCCTTCAGGCGCGTATCGAGGTTATTGAGCGGAATGCTTTGCGCATTGCGGACACGCTCCGGCAGGTTAGCCAACAGATCCGGCAGAGCACGCATGCGCTGAGCCTGCTCGCGCAGCGCATCGAAATACACATCAGCGGATGCACCGTGCGCCATGGCCTGGCAGGCCTGCCTCCAGTTCGGTGCGCCGGCCCTTTCATGGTCCCACTTCAACACCCTGGAAATGCCGTCAGGGTCGAGCACCATGGGAGCCAGGTCGTAGACAGGGGCTAGCTTCAGCTTGCCTGCGCCGCGAAGGATCGAC
The DNA here is from genome assembly GCF_027922365.1 of Pseudomonas turukhanskensis. Taxonomy (GTDB): domain Bacteria; phylum Pseudomonadota; class Gammaproteobacteria; order Pseudomonadales; family Pseudomonadaceae; genus Aquipseudomonas; species Aquipseudomonas turukhanskensis. The sequence goes on along the minus strand of NZ_BSFN01000003.1, from coordinate 360,282 downwards.
ATGTTTCGCCCGTGATTATCCGAGTTGCCCAGGATGCGGTTCAGTAGATCTCTGGCGATGTACTCGACGATCAAGTCGAACAACTCATCCGCTTGCCCCGCCATCGTCCAGATTTCAGCAAGACGGCCAAGCACGAACTCATGGCCCAGGAATGCGCCGTTCTCAGTCACATTACATAACGAGTAAATCGACTCAACCGGGTGACGAACAATGCCCTGCTCGGTTACCTCGCGGTCAAAGCGGGGCATCCACAAGCTGGGTCTGTGTTTACCGTCATCGATCAGCTCAAGGCCATCAGTCGAGATGGTGTTCATCCCGATCTCGGTGATCGCGCAGTAATAGTGGTACTCCGCTCTCAGGATGTCCTTGTCGACAGCGGCCGCTCGGTTTCTGGGGAATTTCACAAACCAGTGTCGCCTGGTCTGCTCAACCGCGAGCGTAGCCTCGGCGAACATCAGGCCGTCGTGGTTTTCCGCCAGCAACAGCTTAGGTGCCTCACCGCCTGCACCCGTCGCTCCGCCAATGGCTGCACCTTGCTCGTAGGCGTACTCGAGAAAATCGGTATTGCGCTCAGCTACCTCCTTGCGGGTGAAGCCCATGGGCTCCCCTTCATCCAGATAAGGAAGCGATTGCTTGATCCGCAGGTGGCCGATTGGCGAGGGTGTGCAGCGCTCAAGGAGGAACAGATCAAGGGCGATGCCCTCAGGCTTGCGGGCCGCAAAGCGCTTCTTTAGCGAACGAAATGCCGCGCCTGCGGGAATAATATCCAGCAGGAAGGCCGGATAGCCCTGCGAGTGGCTGATGTTCAAGTCCAGGCGATGTACAACGCTTATGGAGCTCTCGAAAAACGAGTTCTCGTGCTCGATATTGTTGACATAGAACGGCGTGAGGTAACCCGTGATGCAGGTTCCCTCATGGGGATTCAACGGATCCTGAAATGTCAGGCTATAGGCGTCTTGCCAGACGCCATCAGCGAACACCTGGACGGTTAGCTCTTTAGCCATGATGGAAGCCGCCATCAGCGCACTATAATGCTTCGAAGCATAGCCTTGGCGCGCGAATGGCGCAATATAATGCACCAAACAATTCAAAACCCGAGGCTTTAGCGCATTAAAATGCGCCAACAGAATATCCTTCGCCCTGCCCGAAGCGCTCGCGATAAAACGACGGCGCCAGGCCGACCGACTTGCGAAACGCCACACGAAAACTTTCCACGGAGCCAAAGCCACAACGTTCGGCGATCTGTTCGTTGTTCAGGCGCGAGCTTTCCAGCAACGCGCGCGCCTGGGTCATGCGTGCGTGCTGCAGCCAACGCTTGGGCGTCATGCCGGTCGCTTCGCTGAAGCGCCGTAAAAACGTGCGCTCGCTCATCAAGGCCTTGGCCGCCAATTGCGTCACCGACAGTGGCTCATTCAACCGCTGTTGCGCCCAGGCGAGCACGGCGGACAAGTCGTCTCGCGGGGTCTGCGCCACGGGTGCTGGAATGAACTGTGCCTGCCCGCCCGAACGCTGCGGTGCCATCACCAACCGCCGCGCCACGGTATTGGCGACATAGGCGCCAAAGTCACGCGCCACCAGGTGCAGGCAGGCATCGATGCCAGCGGCGCTGCCGGCCGAAGTGATCACCTGGCCGCTGTCCACATAAAGCACCGCCGGGTCCACCTCCACAGCGGGAAACCGTGCGGCGAGTTCGTCGGTATAGCGCCAATGCGTGGTGGCGCGCTTTGCATCCAGCAAGCCGGCGGCAGCCAGCACAAACACCCCCGAGCAGATCGACAGCAGCCGCGCCCCGCGCTCGTGGGCCAGCCGCAGCGCCTGCAGCAGCGGCGCGGGCGGCGCCTCTTCGCGATTGCGCCAGCCTGGCACGATGATGGTCCGCGCCTGCGTCAGCGCCTCAAGGCCGGCATCGGCCAGCACCTGAAAGCCACCCAGCGCGCGCATCGGCCCCTCGTCCACGGCGACGATGCAGTGGCGATACCAGGGAAAATCGAATTCCGGCCGGGGCAGACCAAAAATCTCCACGGCAATGCCGAATTCGAATGTGCACAAACCGTCATAGGCCAGAACGGCCACCAAACCGGGGTCGGTATGCATTTGGCGGAAAACTACCAGTTGATGTCGAGTTCGCCACTGTAGCGAGCCGGGCTGCGCAAATACAGTGAGGCCACATCAATCAGGAGTAACCGCCATGCCCAGCCTTGTCAGTGAGACCCCAGCCGCCGAACCTGCCGCCGCCCTCGCCCACTTCAGCAGCCGCTTGCGTTTTGAGACCGACTGCTCCGACGTCTTCCATAGTCAGCAAGGCGGCGAGCTCGACTATGTGTTGGTGGATGTGCGCGGCAATCAGGCCTTTGACGCCGGCCATGTACCGGGCGCCATCAACATCCCCAGCCGCCAGATCAGTGCCGAGCGCATGGCCGAGTTCGCAGCCGACACACTGTTCGTGGTGTATTGCGCCGGCCCGCACTGCAACGGTGTGCACCGTGCTGCCGTGCGCTTGGCGGCGCTGGGTTATGCGGTAAAGGAAATGCTTGGCGGCGTTACCGGCTGGCTCGATGAAGGGCTGGTTTTGCAAGGCAGTAACCCGTCGCCACGGGCCGACCACACGGCAATTTCCTGCGCATGTTGAGTGAGCCCCTTACGGTGCGTGCGGCCCTGCCGGCCGACGTACCGGCGCTGCTTGAACTGATGCGCGCACTGGCCGTCTTTGAAGACTATATCGAGGCATTTCGATTGGATGAGCGCGAGCTCATGGCCCGTGCGTTCGGCGACAACCCGCAGTGCCAGCTGTTCGTTGCAGCGGGCTGCGGGAAACTGGCCGGCTATGCCGTGCTGCTGGAAATTCCGTTTACCTTCGACCTGCGGCCCACCCTGGTATTGAAAGAGCTGTATATCGCCGAGGCCTTTCGCGGTGAGGGACTGGGCAAGGCCTTGATGCAGAAGGTGGCGCAATGGGGAACGGCCCGCCATGCCGGGCGTTTGAAGTGGGACGTGCTGGCGGGTAATAACAATGCCGAGGCGTTTTATCAGCGCCTGGGCGGCAGGCCGGACAGCAAATGGCGGGCGTATCAGATGGATGATCGTGCGCTTCAACGTTTGGCTGATCGGCATGCTGCGATTGGCCAGGATGGCAAAAGCATCGAGGCTGAAGCCTCTCCTACAGGTGACTGCGTTTCGGTGTAGGAGAGGCTTTTGCCTCGATGCGCGCTATCAGAACGACCCGGTCCAGCTCACGGCCACCCAGCGTGCCGGCTGCTCGCCTTCACTGGTGGCATTGAGCAACACCATCACGCGGCTATCGCGCATCAACCACGCCGCGCCGAGCTGGCTGCGCACCCAGGCGCGGTCGCTTTGCTCGGCAGCCAGTCGAAGATGCTGCGACTGCCAATAGGCATCCACTGGGTCGGCATCATCATGAACACGGCGAACGCCTTCAACGCCCGCCAGCAGTTGAAGGTGATCGGCCAACAGGTAGTTGCCATTGACCCCCACACGCAGCTCGGAAACGCTGCTATCGCGCTCACCCAGCGACATGGGCTGGCTGCCACCGGACTCGGTATAGGAGCCAATGCGCGTCTGCACGTAGTTCAGGTCGACATAGGGCGAGAGCGTCACGCCCATGGGCCGCCACAGGCCTTCCCAGTCCAGACGGGTGCGCAGCGCGGCGGTATCGACGCCGGGCGAAGCGCTGGAGCCTTCGCTGCCCAACAGCGTTGAATAGCTGCGGCTCACGTCCGCATCGCCATGGTTGTAATAGGCGGTCAGCGTCGACCAGAGATCAGGCGACAGCGCCGTGACTGGCGCGATGAATTCCACCAGCAGGTAAGTGCCGCGCTGGGTGATTTCATTGCCCGCGCCGGCGTTATCACGGACACGGCTCTTGCCGATGGCGGCGCCCAACTGCGCGCCGTTTTCCGTCAGGCGCTGGCAACCGCCCACCTCGGCAACGCCAACCGAACCGTCGGCACCGCCGAGGTTATCGCCACCCCAGTCACCGGCCAGCCAGGCGCACTGTTGCTTGCCAGCGGCCACGCGAAAATCCAGGGGGTGACCATGGTTGCCGCTCAGCACCAACACTGCCGAATCCACGGCGAGTTTTGACAAGCCACTGGCCTGGCGGGCCAGGCCATCCAACCCGGCCGGCTGCACGACGGCCTGCACCGCCGCCAAGTGAAGGGTCGATTCTTTCTGGATGTTGTAGTCCGAAAGCGTGCGGCCGTCCTCCAGCAACTTGCCGGCAAAGATCAGCTTCTGTTTCTCGGGCGCAATGCCTTCCTTTTCCTGAATCTTGGATTTGACGTTCTCGATCGAGTCACTGGGCTCCACTTCCAGCGAGATGGTTTTGCCGGTTTGCGTCTTGACGAATATCTGCATGGCAAATGCCGGCGTGGCTATGCCACAGGCCACTACCAGCAACAAGGCGCGAACAAAAAGGGGGACTCGAACGGTAGGCAACATCACGAAAGGCACCAGCTAGACGGTAAAAAGCCGGCGATAGTAGCAGAGTAACATCACTCAGATAAGCACGATGCTGGGATGAATCGTGTCTCGCCAGCCGCTAAGCTGGCACCCACACAGCCAAAAGGAAGGCCGCGCGATGCAGATGGATTTCGAACCTCGGGTGCATGTCGATTGGAAAATACCCGGCGGCGAGTTGCTGGCATTGCTGCAGCACTATTACCCGGACATTCCGATTTTCTCCGGGGCCCCGTTCGAGGCGTTGCTGGATGAGCTCAGCAACGAAATGGCCGAGGTCTGCTTTCAGGCCTTGGCGCCCCTGCTGATAACGCACGGTTATGACCTATGGAACCTCGACGCCGGCGCCGATGATTACCGCCCTACCCTTATCCCCAGCGACCAACGCCAGGCGTTTGCCGCGCACTGGCAAAAGCCCCACGGCGGCCTGGCGCTCACCCCCGTACGCATCGAACCCGAAGCACCCGCCGCGCCGGCAAAACCCAAACGCAAAACCGCCAAGCTCAACTGGCTGCAGGAGGTGCACGACTACCCTGCGCCCACCTATGTACAGGCTTACAACTACCGCAACGGTTATGCGGCCATTACCGAACAGGACGAGGATCAGTGGCTGTGTTTTCTGATCGACTTCAACCCCTGGCCACCCACCGAACAGGACGTGCTCGAACACCGACCTGAGGTCGATGCCGCCGACCTTCAGCTTATCGACGCCAGCCCGCAGGGCAGCCTGTGGAAGCGCCGGGTGGTTCGGGGTGAACGCAGCGGCGATGACCGCTACGAATATGAAATTCGCCAAGGCAACACCGTGCAGCGCTTCGGCCCGGCCGGCGAACACTGGCCCGAATTCGAAGACCCTGCGGTAGTGGTGGACGGGGAAATTTTCGAACGCCAGCGCCTGTACGAGCCCGAGCAGGTCACCCGCATCTGGCGGATTACCCCGACCAGCAGCGAGGTCATTTTCGAGTACGCCCATGACCTGCACATCCTGCCCATAGGCGCAGGCCGCCTGCTGTTTATGCGGCACAACGCCCCGCAGTGCTGGATATGGGACCGGCAAACGCCGCACCACACCACGCCCACCCGCCCCTTGCCCACCCACGAGCGCACGCTGGTGGAGGCCACCGCCTACCTGGGCGACGACAACATTCTGCTGTTCAGCGAAACCGACCGGCAAAACCTCGAAGACAGCGCCTACAACGAACACGTGCTCATGGCCTGGCGCTTCAACCTGGTAACCGGCGCCACCGGCAAAGCGCTGCTGGATAGTTTGGGCAGCGAGGTACGCCAAGAGACGCAGATATTTACCAACCAGCCCAAACGCAAAATCACCCTGCGCACCTTCTACGGCCAACTGCACGTCTCCAAAGGCCACGGCGACTGGTGGGTGTGGAACTACCACACCAACAGCTTTGGCACCCAGGCCTTGGCCTGGTGGTGGAACCAGCGAAGCAACCAGGTGCTGAAGCTGACCTCGCGGGATATTCCAAGGGAAAAACCGCCGATCTACTACGTGCCCGGGCAGGATCGCTACCTGGCGTTTGCCGAGCACTTCGTCGCCAGGCTGCCGGTGTTTGACGAGATGGTTGCGGCCAAAGGCGAAGAGTTTTTGCGCTTTGAGTAGTCGTCTGTCGCCGCCAGGGTGCGCCGAGCTTCCCCGGCGAAAAGCACACTTGCTAAACGCCCCCGCTCCCTTCACTGAGGGAGCGTATAAAACTCGTAATCCATGGCGGTGGTGCCATTGTCGCGGTAGCTGATGTACAGCACCTGCGCGTCATTGCTGTCGACAAAGGCATAGGGCCATTTGCCGTTGGCCTTCCTCATTTGCTCGTACAGTGGCGCGAAGAAATCACGGGTCTGGCCTTGTGGATCATAGGGAAACTGCACATGGAAAATCGGGTAACGCCCGCCGTTGCACAGCTCCACTCGCTCGATGGGAACCTTGTTGCTCTCCAGCACCGCGCGGGTCGGATGCTTCCAGCTCGCCAGGTCCACATCATGGCAATCGCTGGCGACTTTGCTGTACAGCTCGGTGTTTTCAAGCGCCGGCGGCAACTGCGCCGCCGCAGCCAAGCCAGGCAACACTAACAACAGCAAGGAAAGAAAACGCGCCACGGTGATTGTCCGTCCGGAAAGAAACGGCAAGTGTAAAAGCAAATGCCGCAGGCTTGCGCAGATGGATTTGGCACCTTCCTTGAATGACCATAAGCGACCGTATTACCTGGGCAAGCGACCCCCGTTTGCAGCCCTACTCCACTTCTAACCGCCACGAGGATTTAGCAATGTCAGACCGCGAGCTCATCATTCCCGAATCCATGGCGCTCATTCCCGAGCGCATTGGCTATGTGCCCGCCGTAAAGGTTGGCGGCACGCTGTTTTGCTCTGGCCAGATTGGGCGAACCGCAGACCTGGTGATTATTGAAGAACCGGAAGCGCAGTTCGTGGCAGCCTGGGAAAATATGCGCGACGTCCTGCACGCCGGTGGCTGCACCTTCGAAGACGTGGTGGATATGACGACCTACCACGTTGACCTCGCCACCCACCTGGACCTTTATCGAGAAGTTCGAGACCGCTTTTTCCCCAGGGGAACTGCTGCCTGGACCTGCATCGGCGTGGCGGCGCTCGCGCACCCGGCCCTGTTGCTGGAAATCAAATGCGTGGCCGTACAACGCCAGCACGGCTAAGCCCTGCTGACCGGGTAAAAACCGGAGCGATTAAGTAAGGTGCAGGTAGCCGATTGCGCCTGGCAGGCAGGAGCACTCAGCCGTTGTCGTGGTAATAACAAGGACCCGTAATGAAACTGATGGCCGCACAAATTTCCTCTATCCCAGGCGACATGGCGGCAAACATCCGCAAGCACGTTGCGGTGGTTGAGCTCGCAGGCAGCCAACGTGCTGACGCCGTGTTTTTCCCTGAGCTGTCGCTTACCGGGTATGAGCCACACCTTGCCCAAGCGCTGGCCATAGGCGCTGGCGATGAGCGCCTGGATGTATTCCAGCGGCTCAGTGATCGCCTCAATCTGCTGATTGCCGTGGGGGTGCCCACGCGTGGTGAACGAGGCAATGAGATCAGCATGATCACCTTCCAGCCAGGCGTGCCGCGCAGCACATATTCCAAACAGCTTTTGCACGCGGATGAGTTGCCGTTCTTTTCCCCAGGCGTGGGGACGCGGGTGTTTGCCTGTGCTGATCAGGTACTGGCACCGGCCATTTGTTATGAGTCGCTGCAGCTACAACACGCCCAACAGGCGGCAGACGCAGGTGCACACGTCTATTGCGCCAGCGTGGCGAAATCCGCGCGGGGCGTGGGCGCTGCCTATGGTCACTATCCACGTATCGCAAAACAGCACGCGCTGACGGTGATGATGGCCAATTGCGTGGGCCCGGCCGACAACTTTGTCAGCGCCGGGCAGTCGGGTTTTTGGGATGCCGATGGCCAATTGATCATTGGCGCGGATGCCGCTGGCGAGGCGCTGGTTAGTTACGAGCTGGGCACCGGCAAGGGAGCGTTGCTGAGTTTATCGGGTAAGGTCTGAGCCCTGGATGGGTGAGAATGCCTTATCACTGAAATAGCAGAACCGCTCTTTTGGGCTTTCGGGCATTCGCGTACGGTCTTGGGCAAGAGCGCTTCCCGGCCTTTGCGATAGCTTCATGTCGCGCGAAATAGCACTTACAGACGTTGGTGCGCTGGGCCCCAGTCAGGAAGTTAATCGCATGTTGCTTGGCCATCGGTTTGAACGCACGGCGCAGGGTGACTTGCATATTCACTCGTACAACCGGGCGCAAAGTATCGCCATTGTGCTGGCAGGCGCAGTCTCGTTAGCCGCGCCGGTGGCGTTTGTGGTGTTTGCGTTCGCCTCCGACATACCGGGGCAGATGCATCCACTGCACCTGCTCTTGATCGTTCTCGCGCTGCTGCTGATTCCCGCGCTCGCTGTGCTGATGGCGGTGTACACCGGCACGCGCGAGACGTTACTGCTGTCGCGCCGCGACGGCGAAGGCAAGCGCCGCACGCAGAACTTTTTTGGCCGCCGCGAGCGCGTGGAGGCATTTAAAATCAAAGGCCCCAAACGCCTGGAACTGCGCCGCCGCCAACACGCCGAGCACCTCTACACCCAGCTGTGGCTAGTGATGCGCGACGGCCCCGAGCACCGCCTGACCACCGACACGGTGCCAGTAGTGCCGGGCAGTAAACGCACCGAGGTGTGGTTACGCGAGCTCGCCGACTACCTGGAAGTGCCCGTGCCAACCGAAGTAGTCGAGATGCCGGCAACCGTTCTAGGAGTACCCCATCAACCTGCTCCAGCGTTAGCCCGCCAAGGCGCGCCAAAGCGCACCCCGCCCAAGGGCAACGGGTCGCCTGCGGCGCAGGAGCCGACCGAGAAAATCGGCATTCCCGGGCGCCTACTGCTGACCCTGATCGGTGCTTTTTTGGCAGTGCTGGAGCTCACTCAGGTTATCGCGCTGGTACGCGCACTCTTTACCGGGCAACTGCGCTTCAGCGGCATGCGCTCGAGCTCATCGAGCTTCTACTGGGCCGAGCAGCCGCTCACCTTTTCACTCAATGTGCTGGCCGGCGTTGCCGAGGTGCTGATCATTGGGTTTATTGCGTGGAGGTGTCTGAGGGTGGCGGTTCAGGGGTGGGTGAAGAGGGATGGGTGAAAGATTGTTTCTCCCTGAAGGAGGCCGCTATTGAGGGATAAATGGGGGTCGGGGTTGGCGAAGGGCCAGAGAGTAGGGAAACAAATCTGAGGATCATCTAGCCGACCTCCCCGCCACCGAGGTGGCGCAAAATTCAAGGTGCGAACATTGTCTTTTGCTGTGAGGAGGCCGTGATGAAATTCTGTGGCATAGACCTGCATTCAAACAATAGCGTTGTGGTGGTCATCGACGAAACAGACCGGGTCCTGGTCTCCCGACGTTGCCCCAATGACCTGAAGAAAATTCTCGACGTACTGGAGCCCTATCGTGCAGAGCTGGCGGGCGCGGTAGTTGAGTCCACTTACAACTGGTACTGGCTGGTTGATGGGCTCATGGCAGCAGGGTATGTGGTCCGGCTAGCCAACCCAGTTGCGATTAAACGCTACGACGGCTTGAAGCATGCTGACGATAAGGATGACGCGTTCTTTTTGGCGCATCTGCTGCGGCTCGGGATTTTGCCAACCGGCTATATCCATCCGCCACAAGAGCGGGCATTGCGAGATTTGGCACGTAAGCGCATTCAATTGGTACGTAGCAGAACACAGCACATTCTTGCCGTTGAGAGCATTTTGGCGCGTCAACTGGGTGGGCGATTGAGTTGCAACGCAGTTAAAGCCCTTTCAGCGACATCCGTTGACAGGCTAGGCCTTCCAACGGATATCGCTTTGGCGATGAAAGCCAACGTCGCCATTATTCAGGCAGTACAGGTTCAGATTGAAGTTATCGAAGATCGCCTGCTGCATGAGGTCGCTTTGCGCCCAGAGTATTCGCTGTTGAAAACTATGCCTGGAGTTGGTCAGGTCCTGGCTACGGTCATTATGTTGGAGACGGGAAATATTGAGCGTTTCGCCGAAGTGGGCAATTTCGCGTCCTATGCACGATGCGTGAAAAGTGGGCATTGCTCGAACGGCAAAAAGAAGGGTGAAGGCAACGCCAAGAACGGTAACGCGTACCTTATTTGGGCCTTCATCGAAGCGGCTAATTTTGCTAGGCGCTTTAGCGATGACGCCAAACGTTTTTTCGAAAAGAAAAAAGCCAAAACCAATTCAGTGGTCGCCACTAAAGCACTGGCTCACAAGTTGGCGCGGGCGAGTTACCACATTTTGAAGGAGAAACAGCCTTTTGATGCCAAGCGCTGTTTCGCTTAGGAGGCGAGTTAGGTGATAGTCGATCAACCAAAAAGGGACTGGTCACGAACCATGAAATCTGAGTGGAGGTCGACTATCACCGCCTGAGTGTGTTGTAACCGGGTCGTCTGCCAAGTGAGCCAGTTGAGACTGGACGTGCCTCGGCACGAGCCACAGTTCTGTGACACGTTTTGGACGCATTGGCGGCACCAACGTTTCTCTGGAGCAGTTAGCTGCTAGGGCTTTGCTTGCAGTAGCGCAATGGCTTGATCCAAATGGGTGTTAGGCACGACTCGGTCGTAGCCAGCAACGAGGAAACGGGTTCGACAGGTTCAACCGATCAGGTTGGCTAACAAAGCAAACCTGCCACTAAAAGTGGCAGGGAGAGGTGGCTTTTAACCTTGACTTGGGATCGGCTAATGGGTGTCCCCTTTTCCCATCGCTAAAACGATGCGGGCACCGATCCTCACACTCACCACCATCGATAGAGTTATGTCAATATGCCATCCATGCCTGTCGGCCTCATCAGCAGGTATCAGTGCCGCTCCAGGAGGTCTATCCGTGCATGAAGCATAAGCCAGTCAAAAATCCTCTGGGCATCCACCGCTGGAAACTGCGCTAGCCATAAATTAGGGCGTGGCCTCCAGCTGATGCCGGCTGTCGGACAGATTCGCGCTCAGGTTTTCCTGAGCATAGAAATTTTCTCGGAAGTATGGTTTCCGGTAGGTGCGTATGGGACATTTAGAACAAACAGCGGCAGATAAAAGCGCTTTAGGTTTTGAGTATCAGGATCTTGTACTCGTCAATATTCTGCTTGGATTAAAACCAGGAGAGCAAATTGGGCTAGAGGTGTTCGATGACGTTCACACCGAGAGTATCACTCAGGATCTCTGCCTTATTCAGGTTAAACATAGTCTTTCCGGAGGAAATATAACCGAGAGGGATATCGACCTGTGGAAGACGCTGTACAACTGGTGGAAATCGGTACCGGAGTTGCCACCCGGCAAAAATATTGAGTTCCAAATATATTCAAACAAAAAACTCAATAATCAAAATCTGATTGTTCTTTTGAAAGCCGCGAAGGAGAACAAGGAAAAAATTATTGAGGCGATTCTGGCTATTTTTGAAGATATCCAAGCGACTGAGGCGCTAAAAGCGCCGACCGATCCGGAAAACCCGATTTTCAGATATGTAAAAGCCCTCGCAACAGCGAATCATGAAGAAATCGAGTTTCTTCTGGAACGCTTCAGCTTTCAGACCGATAACGAAAGTATTAAGCACCAGATAAATAAAAAACTAGCCTATTTTGCCGTACCGGATAGCAAGTTAGATGACACTCGAAAATTCGTAGTTGGAGCTTATAAAGAGTTCAAGGTGGAAAGTATTACCTCGGGTGCAAAAGTGTTAATCACTTATCAGGCTTTCCGAGTTCAGATGGGTTTTGATAGGATCTTGAGATCATCGAGGAGTAACGATGTCGATTATGATAGATTTTATGATAAGTACTATGATTTTCAGCGACTAGAAAACCTATCATTTTTAGGGAGCATTTTTAGCACTCAGTTGTTAGACATTGGTAAGACGGAAGCTGATGCGGTTGAGCACGGAATTGAGATGCTTGCAACTGAAGAGTTGATAGGTGAGTTAAAAAAAGAGGGGGACTTTACTTACCAGGATGATACTCGATTAGAGCAGCAGTGCGAGATGAGCTGGAAAAACATACACAAGCAAGCTCATGGAACATTTTCCCAAGACGGCACTCAGCCCATTTTGGCCGCTCAAGCTTGCTATGAAAAAACCCTGAGTAAAGAGTTGAAAATAAAAAACATTGCACTTCCAGACGGGTTCAGTCGAGGAAAATTCATCAAGCTTTCTAATACCCCGTCGATTGGATGGAAGATAGATTGGCAGGAGCTTTACCTAAAATGAATCCTCTTGTAACGAACGAAGTGCTCGGGGTATTGGCGCTCCAAGCAACGCTGGCATGCATGCCAGATCGAACGATCGAACTTTCCAACTCAATGCTGATTTTGCCGTTAATCTTTAATAAGCGGACTCGCTCAATTTTAAAAAACAAAAACGTGATGTATATCAGTAGTCGCGATCTAGTGCTTTCATTTCCAAAAGACTTCTCCGCCGTAAGTAACCACTTCCTAGATTTTTCATGCATCTCGGTAAACACAGTGTTACTTGCATGCGAAATGGGGGTAGCAAAGTTTGACGAAAGAACTTTATCCCTTGTCTCTGAGGTTTTTACGTCGACGAACCAAAAGTCGATAGGGCAACTAGGAGCCGAAATTTACCTTGCTGCTCCAAGGTTGGCGAAAATTTTAGAAGAAAATAGCACTGAGCTATATCAGAATTTTAGGATCGTTTTATGAGCAGTATTCAAATAAAAAATATACTTCTTTGGCAAAAAAATGGAACTCTTAGAAATTTGGAATTCCTTGAGAACCGGGTTAACGTAATCACTGGGGACTCTGGAAAAGGCAAGTCGTCGATACTCTATATTATAGACTACTGCCTGCTTGCCAGTGAAACGAAAGGAATATCAAAAACCAATATTGACTCCAAAGTTACTTGGTATGGACTCAGGATTAATATTCACGGTCGCGAAATTTTGATTGGACGCCCTTCTGAAGAAAATGCGGAGACCTCTCAAGCGTTTTTCTCTGAGGATGGTATTATTCCAGAAGCACCACACTTTAATATCAAAGTCGACAATCTTAAGAAGATTCTCAACGATGCGTTTGGTATCGACTCCGAGCTGAAAATTCCATATGGTGGCAGGCACATTCGTACCGGCTCTAAAGTTTCCTTTCGGAGCTTTCTTCCTCATAGCTATCAAGATCAGAACGCAATTATTGCTCCTGAGTATTTGTATATACGGCCAGCTGACGGGCGATATCAAGAGTCTATTGAGCGAACTTTTCGAATGGCGCTAGGAGTTGAAAACGCTAAAACCTCGACCGCAAAAACAAAGTTGCTTGATCTCGAGCAGAAGCAGGTAGCTATAGAACGCAAAAGAGAAATCTTCGAAAAAAATAAACTAGCGTTCTCCGACGACTTACAAGGTCTGGGTCGGGAGGCGGCTGCTCTGGGCATAATTGAGGATGTTCCAACCGACGTCGATGCGCTTTTGAAAAAATTGAAAGAGGTGGTAATCGACTCAGATATTCCGTTGCCTGGGAAGGGTGAGACAGAGGCGCTTGAAAAGAAAATATTTTCGCTTCGCTCTAAAAATAAAAAATATGAGTCCTTTGCTGATAAAAAACTTGAGTTCTCCAACTCTACCAAGCAGGCAGAGGATGCATTGCGTCCAGTCGAGTTCTTTAACGAACACCCAGAATTGATCTTCCCATCAGAATTGGCCAATAGCCTCATTCATCATCTTCAAACAGAACTTAGTCGCCTCCGTGCCGCTCTTAAAAGCAAGAGCCAAGCTCCATTTTTGGCAGAGGTGAAAGATTTAATATCAGAAAACACCAAAGAAATTAAAAATTTAGAAGAAAAGCTAGCTGCGTTACAAAAAAACCAGAAATCTCGCTCGAGCCCTAAAGAATATTACAAATATATCGGGAGGCTAGACACAAAAATCCAGCTTTTCAGTGATTCAGATAATCATACGTTTGCATACGATCCTGAAGAGTTTCAGACTAAAGTCGATCAGCTAAAAAGTGTGATTGAGGAAGATAATCTAAAGGTGGAGTTGGCAGAGCAAAAGCTTAACGAGTTTATCAATGACAAACTCAAGAGACTGAAGCTCAAGGGTTACGATAATTTTACCGCTCGGTTTAGTGAGAAAGAGCGCTTGATTCATTTATTTTCCGAGGATTTGTCTTGTGTAGAAAAAATGCCTGACATTGGCAGTGCATCCAACTACCTATATCTTCACTTAGCTTATTTTTTTGCGATCCACCAAGTGGCTAAGCGACACAAAGTGACGTGGATGCCTTCGTTCATGGTTTTGGATCAGCCCAGCACCCCTTACTTCTCTAATGAGGGAGAACCAACGGATGATATTATCAGTCTTGACGCTGCGTTAATTGAGATGAATTCTTTTATCAAGCATATGGACGAAGAGGGGGGATTTCAGATAATACTGCTCGAGCATATCAAGGAAACACATTGGAAACGCCTGGCGTTGGACAGATTTCATTTGGTAGATAAAGAATTGCGTGGAGATTATGGTCTAATCCTCGACTGAGGATATAAAGCGTGAGCACCCTTGCAGCAAACGTGACAAAGGTGCTCCGCTCCTTGAGCTAATATCGGAGCAGCGCCGCTTTATAGTGACGTCCTAGATGAGGCGAACGAACTCGCTCAGACTAAAGCTCTGACCTATCTAATGAACAAAGCGAAGAGTTTTTCAGAATTCGTGAATGGTGCCGTTAACTAAGTCTTCAGTTTTTATCCGAAGGACGAGGCAATGAGTTTTCTTGATCTAGGTGCGACCAAGTAATACCAATTGACGGAGTACTACAAGTTATAAAAAACGGACCTGCCTATTCTTTTCAAAAAAAACACCGCGGAGTAGCAGGTAGCGCTGAATAACAGGGAACTTTGCTCCTCTGAATCGTTAGGTGCCATTCCTAACGGCAGCTTCTGGCCCAGAGTGTGTAAAAACGCTTTCTAGTTGTTGGCGAGTAAGCCTACCTCTCCTGGTTGGCGCGATAGACCGAGCATCTCCAAGATCTGCACCGATAACGCTCCTGAGCTAGCCAGGCGCGCTTTGGCAGCACCTAGTGCAGTTAAAGCTGTGGCTTTTACGCCGTAATCGCCTTCATCAAACCTTCGGTGCCGACGATTTTCATGACTCGCTTCATGTTGTAAGCGAGCACGTTAAGGCTCATCTCAGCGCTGACTCCGACCAGCTTACGAGTGAGGAAATGCGTAGATCCCATCCATTGTTTGAGCGTCCCGAAGGGATGCTCAACAGTTCTTTTCCGGACTCGCATCATGTCCGGCGCCTGATTTAATCGATGCTGCATTTGCTCCAACACCGCTTCATGTTCCCAGCGCCTGACTCGACGATTTTTGCTGGGCGTGCAATGAGATTTCAGCGCACATTTCTGGCAGCTCGAACTCCAGTAGCAGTGCATTTTCAGTCCTTTCTCGATGCTGGAAAAACGCCAGATCAGTGCCTCGCCAGCCGGGCAGATATATTCATTTTTTGTCGCGTCATAAACGAAGGCATCTTTGTTGAACCGCCCATCCGCCTTGGCATTTGAGGTTATCGGCTTTGGCACGTAGGCACTGATATTGGCGTTGTGACAGGCCAGGATTTAAGCCGTCGACTCGATTGGATGAGGTTCAGATAACCGTAGATATAGATCTTCAGCAGGATCGCTGGGTGGTAAGCAGGTCTGCCGGTTTCGGCTGGAATGACGCCATCAAAACCCAACGTAGCAAGGTCAAGTTCATCGACGAAGACATCGACTACGCGCACCGGATTAGTATCGCTGACGTAATCATCGAGGCTCTCAGGAAGCAAGGTGCTTTGGCCTCGGTGTTCACCTTGGATAAACCGTTTCATGGGTTTCCCTCGCGATGAATTTCTCAGAAATCATAGCAAGGGTTTGTCCGAGCGTTTTTACACACTCTGGGCCGATAGCGGACAAACTTCGGTGATGCAGCAGTAGTGTAGAAAGTGCGCCCCAGCGCAACGCTAGCGAGGCCTGCGGGCTGAAGCTGTCTAGATCTCAGCGCCGAGATAGTTGGGGTTAAGCCCAGTAAGGCCGAGATAGATCGGCATAGTTTTAGACAGACTCAACCCACTCCAAATCCAAGGACGGAATACGTATATGCGCATATTTGCTAGCCTGGTTATCCCATTCATTTTGGTTTCTTTAAGCGCTTCGGCAGCAGATGCTCCGTGTACGGTAACTTGCTCTCAGGCGGAGTATTACGAGGCAGCCATGCCCAAGTGGGAAAAAGTCCGAAACGACGTCGAGAAACGATGGGCGTTTCTGCTTCAGCAGGCCGGGCAAGAACCAAACCCCACTTCACTCAAGGATCTGCAAGCCGCCAGGTCGAGTTGGGAGAACTACCGCGACTCGTTCTGCGAGTCCGTGTCCAGAACCTATGGCGGGGCATGGGCCAGTTCCCATGAGGCGGATTGCCGAACGCGAGTTGGTGAAGACTTTCTAAAGTCATCTAGCGGATACGGCTGGTAAGCGGGACGGAAAAGGGACTACCGGAATAGGGTTCAGATTTATCTACCCCCTACACAAAACCTCAAAGCAGCCCCGCCGTAGCAAACGAAAAAGGCTCCCCCTTCCCCACCACAAAGTGATCCAGCACGGTGATCTCGATCAGCGCCAACGCCTCCTGAATTCGCTTGGTCAAAACACGATCTGAGTGACTCGGTGTGGTAAACCCGGAAGGATGGTTATGCACCAGAATCACCGCGGTAGCGTTACGCGCCAGCGCGCGCTGCACGATAAGACGCGGGAATACGGACGACTGATTGACGGTGCCGGTAAACAGCGTTTCGAAGCCGATGATCTTGTTGGCTGAGTCCAGAAGCAAAATGCCGAACAGTTCATTTGGTTGGCCAGCCAGCTTTAGGCGCAAGTAATCCGGCACTTGGCTCGGGTCGGTTATCCAGCCTTCGCGTTGGAACAGCTTGCTCTCCAGCAACTGCACCGCCTGGTTTATAAGCAGCCTCTCCTTTCCGGTAAGCGGCGTGGAAAAGGTGCTTTCTGCTGCGCCGTAAGAGTGAGTCATACCAACCTCCTGTCCAGACTTAGATGGGCTGATCCGAGGGCGGTACCCGCGAGCGGACAACCTGGCGATCTGCATGGCAGCACACATTCTGCCTTCAGACAGCCAATTCTACGTTTTTCGTAGAGAAAAAGGCAATGCAATCTACGAATATCGCAGGATGAAAAAACATCCCGGCACCAATACCTCTACGTTAAGTCGCCGCCTACGGCAGGCACGTCAACGGGCAGGTCTCGCGCAAGACAAGCTCGGCGTTCTGGTGGGACTCGACGAGTCATTGAGTAGCGCGCGAATGAGCCGCTACGAGAGCGGCATTCACGAACCAACAAGTCAATTTGTGGCAGCAATAGCTAAGGTGTTGGGCCTGTCTCCCGCCTTCTTCTACTGCGAGGACGATCAACTCGCTGATCTCATTCTTGCTTACTCGTCAGCCTCACCAGCTCAGCGCGAAGAGATTTGGCAATTCACTCACGCATGTGTCACGTCGGACAGCGAGCATTCCGAGTAACTGGTTGGATCGAAATAGGCCTGCCTCCAAATCACGCGCTGTTTTTCTCCACCGCTTGCACCCAGTCACCACACGAGAAAGCGCACGGATTTATTTTGCTGGTCTAGCGTTCTAATTGACGGCCACCTAAGCATGAAAATAAATCCGTCCCCATCAGCTTCTGTTGGGCTTTTAAGCCTGCGCGTTGGCGGGCTAACAATAATTTCGCACGGGACCGTGCGCTTCTCGGATTACGGATAACCACCATGCACGTGTTCTCAACCGTGATTGGCGTCAGCCTCCTGATGTTGGCAGGCCAGCTCCAGGCCGCCGAAGCCCAGCCGGCGGTGCAAGCCGCCACCGAAGACAAGGCCGAAGTGCTGGAGCAAAAAGCGGCAGAGAAGGTCAGCCTCGAAGCCGCGCCTCAAGCGACGCCGCTGGGCAAAACCGAGGTTCAGGCTGTCGACCCCGCAGGCAAAGCGCCTATGGACGACGCCATTACTTGCCTCTCCCGCACGATCTACTGGGAGGCCAAAGGCGGTGCGAGCGAAGATATGGAAGCGGTGGCGAGTGTGGTGCTGAACCGTCTGGGTACTGAGGGATTCCCCGATACGGTGTGCGAAGTGGTTAAACAGGGTTCAGAAAAAAGTCCTTGTCAGTTTTCCTGGTGGTGTGACGGCCGATCCGATCAGGTCGAGGAAGAAAGCCGCTACACCGTCGCCAAAGAAATCGCCCGCAAAGCGCTTAACCAGGAACTGCCAGACAGCACCCATGGTGCGCTGTTTTTCCACGACCGCAGCGCCTCTCTGGATTGGTCCAAGCGCTATATAAAGACCAAGGAAATCGGCAGTTTCATATTCTATAAACCCAAGAATATTGCAGCACGCTAGCCGCTCTGGCTTGCCAAAAAACCAAGCCCGCCCTCCCCTCAGCGATTACGTTGCCACGCCCCATGGCTGCTGGCCGCCTAAAAAGCGGCTTCCTCTCTCACGCAACCAGCAAGGCAGCCGCTGATTTCTCCACGCCTGCAATCGCACCTGACACGCCGCCGGCCTTTTCCCTGAGGTAAAGGAACGCCACTCACCAGCGTTGTTCAAGCGACAGCGGCAGGCGCAGGGGCGCAATCGGACTTTGGCGGGACGGGGTCCGCTTTTCGCTCCGCGTGTACGACAGTTTTTCAGATTGCATACACATCCGGTACATTACCGCGCCCTCATCCGAGGCTTCAGCTTGCTGGCGCCGGCTTCCATGGCGAACATCAAAAAAATGCAGCATGAATTACGAAGGATTGAACCCTGCCGATGCTGGCTTATAGACGTGAAATAGATGGCCTGAGGGCCTTGGCCGTTCTACCCGTATTGCTTTGTCATGCTGGCCTTGGCTTTTTCAGCGGTGGTTTCGTTGGCGTAGACATTTTCTTCGTCATCAGTGGTTATCTCATCACCTCGATCATTCTTGACGAGGTGCAAGCAGGTGCCTTCTCGTTCATTTCGTTCTACGAGCGCAGAGCGCGGCGCATTCTGCCGGCGTTGTTCGTGGTGATGAGTGTGTCCACGCTGTTTGCGTGCCTATGGATGATGCCCGACGAGCTCAAAAACTTCGGCCAATCGATTCTGGCGACCACCCTGTTCTCAAACAACATGCTGCTGGCCGTTACCACCGGTTATTGGCAGATGGCGAGTGAGTTCAAGCCATTGCTGCATACCTGGAGCCTGGGGGTGGAAGAGCAGTACTACCTGGTGTTCCCGCTCGTGCTGCTGTTCGCTTGGCGCCGTTTCAAAAGCAAGCTCGGTTTGATGCTGGCTCTGGTATTTGTGAGCAGTCTCGTGCTGTCCCTAGTGGCATCCATCGCCCGCCCGGACATGGGATTTTATGTACTCCCCACCCGGGCGTGGGAGCTGTTGGCCGGGGCGCAAGCAGCGCTCTATTTACGCCACCATGCACACATCAACCGTAGCCACATCAGAAACCAGTTGCTGAGTGGTGCGGGACTGGCGCTGATCCTGGCGTCGATCGTGTTCTTCACACCACAGACCCGCACGCCCGGCCTTTACGCACTCATCCCTACAAGCGGGGCGGTGTTGATCATATTTTTCGCCACCGAAAAAACCCTCGCCCACCGCCTGTTGGCTAGCCGGGTAATGGTGGCAACAGGCTTGATCAGCTACAGCCTGTATTTGTGGCATCAACCGCTGTTTGCGTTTGCGAGAATCTATTCGGTCACGCCACCCAGCGTTTATGTCTACCTCGGCTTGATCGTGGCCACCTTCCTGTTGGCCGCTGCCAGCTGGAAATTTGTCGAGCTTCCGTTTCGTAATCGCAGACACATCAGCAGCCGCGCCGTCTGGACACTGGCCGTCGTTTTCTCGCTATCGTTCGTTGCATTTGGCACCTATCTGGACCGCAGCTACGGTTGGCCATCCCGGGTGTTTGACGCCTCGGTAAAAATGGAGGAAATGGACAAGCGCATCTACAACTCGAGGGTCTTCAGCTATAAGAAAGACACCTTCGCTACAGACAATTCTTTGAAGATTTTGGTAGTCGGCGACAGTTTTGGCAGGGACCTGGTCAATATGATGACCGAGTCGTTCAGCCTGAAAAATGTTGACGTGGTGTACCGCGACGACCTGGGCCTGTGCCTCTCGCCGTTCCCCAGTGAAACGGCCAAGTCGCTCTACAACGCGGCCGAAGTGATTGTAATTGCCCGCGCCACCGTACCGGCCTGCATAGACACAAACACTGAGTTTGCCCGGCTAAACCACAAGAAACTTTTCTACCTTGGCACCAAGCATTTTGGTTACAACCTGAACTGGCTGGTTCAACTCGACAGGCACGAGCGAGCCAATCGGACCAATCAACTGTTGGCGACCACCGTAAGTTTTGAGAAACAAATGGCCGAAACAGTACCGGCCGAGAATTACATCTCGATACTGGCCGTCACTGCTATAAACGGCGCCATACCGATCACCGACGCGGCCGGGCAGTTGCTAAGCACCGACCGCACTCACCTCACTCGATACGGCGCGAAGTACTTTGGCGAGAAGGTGATCAAGCCGAGTCCGCTGGGGGCGCTGATACAAGCGGCGCAATTAGCACACTGAGACAGGTGCGCTTTGTCCACGTTTGCGTAAGGTAAGGGAGCGCCACTCACCAGCGTTGTTCAAGTGACAGCGGCAGGCGCAGGGGCGCAATCGGGCCTTCGCGAGAGCCGCACATTTCGTCATGAACACAATGCTGTATCAGCTCACAGGGCACCCGCGGCATTGCTTGCAGCAGCTCGCGGACCTGGGTGGTTGAGCGCAGGTGCAGCACCTTGCCGTGCTCGTCGCGCAGCAGTTGAAGGCCCGAAGCCAGGCGTGCTTGCAGCAGGTAAAAGCCGCCCTCCAGGGACACCACTTCAAGCCCTTCGACACTGCCTGCCTGCGCGGCCGCGCCAAGTTGTTGGAGATTCATTGCCCGTTCCTCCTTTCAGTCAGACGTGCACTTGCCACAGCCAGTGGCAAGCGCCTCGCGTTGCTTGCCTTTCAATGCGCCGTCGGCGTGGCGTCGCGACGGAAAAACAGGGTGACCTGGCCCAGTTCTATGCCGAGTTTGCTCATGCTTGAACGGTTGATCAGGGTGTCTTCGTCCATGAGGTACATCCAGTCATCGAAGTCGACATCCCAGGTGGTGCCATCCACGTCCAGCTTGAGTTGATAGCGCCAGCGCAGGGCGTTACCGGCTATTTCGCCTTCGGCCTCGCCAATCACGTCGGCGGCGCGGCCGCGCCAGCGACCATCGCCGGTTGGCGTCAGGTGCCATACCCGCTGTTGGCGGGTACCGTCGCTGTAAAGAAAACGCTCGTCGAGAATCAGCTGCTCGCCTTCGCGGTGGCTGGTGATATCGACTTTGAAGCGCTTGACCACTTCACCCGAGCGATTCTGGAAGATGCCCCAGGCCTGCACCGGTCTGGAGAAAAACCCTGGCAAATCCAGTTGCGGCCGTTGCGCGGCGTACCGCTCAACCTCGATACCGCCACAACCACTGAGCAACAGGCCCACCAACAGCCATATCCCGACACGCATCGTCGACCTCCTCACGGGTTTGTCTCATTGAGCCCCAGCAGCTCGCGACGGAGCTGGGGATTACGGGTGCGGGTATCCAGCCAGATGGCGAAGAACGCGCGGGAAAGATCGACATCGGTTACCGCGTGGCGGAACTCGCTATCAACATAGAAACGGCCGCCCTTGCCCGGCAGGTAGACACCGGTAATGCGCTGGCCCGGCTGAACATCGACGAAAGCCTTGCGCAGCTCGACGCCCCAGGCGGCCAGTTGGGCGTCATCGACCGAGCCCGCTCCGAGCCGCCGCATTTCGTCCAGGCTGGCCTCTACCAGCGTGTCGCGCGATAGCTCGCGCAGGTAGGTCAGCTCCAGGGCAAAAGGCTGCTCCCAGCTCACGGCCGGCGCGCCAGACCACAAGCGAGCGTGATAGACGCGCAAGCCGAACCAGGTGAAGTCGCCTTGGCCGACCAGCGCGGGCTCAGGTAAGTCGCTGCGCCAATCCGCCCAACCTGTAGAGCTCATCAGCAGCACACACAACGCAATCGCGCCGCGCCATGGCGAGGCGAAGGAATTTGCCAGGCCCATGGGAGCCCTCCGGGAGTGGTCGATGCAGCGAAATACTTATACAGATTTCATTTTTTGCATAGGTTTTTCTAAAGTGCACTTGGCTCAGCCGGTCGCGTTGCATTGCTTGGCAGCGGGGAAACTCGAATACCGACCACGTACACCACCACGTATTTCTACGCGCTGCCCATGAAGAAAATGCCAAGCGCACGGTGTGGGTACCTGAAGTCGGCTTACCTGCATGTCGTCGCCGATGCGCTCACCTCGGTTCTGGCCATTGTGGCGCTGCTGGCCGGCCACTATCTGGGCTGGGTATGGCTGGACCCGGTAATCGGCATCGTCGGTGCGGTTGTAATTGCCCGTTGGGCCTGGAGCCCGATCGGCATCACGGCCGCCGTGCTGCTGGACCAAACCGACGAGCACATCGCCGAGGAAATTCGCGAGCTCGTCGAACAGCCCGGTGATGTAACCATCACCGACCTGCATGTCTGGCGGGTGGGGCCGCAAGCGCATGCGGCAATCGTCAGCGTTATCGGCCAAAGCACCACGAACGCCGAGGGCATTCGCGAGCGACTCAAATGGGTGCATGAAGTCAGCCACCTGACCGTTGAATTTCGCATGGACTGATTTCAGCAAGTAGCACTGACGATGGCCAAAGAAATCGAGAACCCTGCATCTCGCTTTGTCAGTTAATCGGCGATCTGTGCGTGAGCTGCGGACGTAGCAAAGATGACATCAGAAAGTGGACGAATGAAGCGGCCGGAAAAAATGGCCGCTGTGCAACGGGCAGCTGCACGCCTGAAAGGGTTGAAGAAACCGCACGGTTAAAACACTCTCTGGCGGTCCGCTTTTTGGCCAAGACCGGCCTGTGCTAAACGCTCCCAATCGGCCAATAGCAGTCAAAGCAAGGTCCTCGGACATCACCCGACATTCAGAGAGCGAGCATTCCCAAGAAAGCCAAGGTGGCCGCTCAGCTTAAGGCCTCTTTGTGTATGGTCCATTATCATCAACGGCCCACCTGAAGGTGATGCCTTGCTCCAAAGTCATAAACCCTACTTCAGTCATGCTACTCAAGGTGCCTTATGAGTTTGATATTCGAACTGAACAGCGAAGCTCACGTGCTGATATGCGGAGCCAGCAGAGGCATCGGCCTGGCACTGTGCGCGGCTTTGCTCGCTCGCGATGATGTCACTCAGGTGTGGGCAGTAGCGCGAAAAGCCAGCACCGCCACTGAACTGGCAAGGCTTGCAGATCAATATGGCGACCGCCTGAAACGAGTCGACTGCGACGCGTGCAATGAGCAATCGCTCGAAGCACTCGTGAGCGATGCGCTTGGGGAATGCGACCATCTGCACCTCGTCATCAGTACGCTAGGCATTCTTCATCAGGACGGCGCAAAAGCAGAAAAGGGTCTGGCACAACTGACCCTTGCGAGCATGCAAGCGAGCTTTGCGACCAATACGTTTGCTCCAATCCTGCTGCTTAAGCACCTACTGCCGTTATTGCGCAAACAACCGTCTACCTTCGCGGCGCTCTCCGCGAGAGTTGGCTCTATTGGCGATAACCGATTGGGTGGCTGGTACAGCTACAGAGCCAGCAAAGCGGCGCTCAACCAGTTGCTACACACGGCCAGTATCGAATTAAAACGCCTCAACCCTGCTTCTACTGTCCTGGCAATACACCCAGGCACGACTGACACGGAGCTGTCTCAGCCATTCCAGGCGAACGTGCCTGATGGCCAACTGTTCGAACCGGCGTTCTCAGCCGATCGCATTATTGAGTTGGTAGGCGCACATGGACCGTCCGACAGCGGGACCTTCTGGGCCTGGGACGACAAACCCATTGTGTGGTGAATTATTTTACTCGCGAAAACTTGATAGGTATCAGCCCGGTCCGTCTTGTCTGACCGGCTGATTTCGGCTAATTGCTTGACCGCTTCGATTTAGAATTCTTCGGGATAACGCTGGTTGCTCATGGCACTTCCTAATGGGCCTTAGTTTAAGGCTTGGAGGTGTCTACGAAACTGAATCGCCCCGGCTTTTCTAGACACCCTATGACCGCTTCTGGCTAAAGCGGGCCTTCGCTGGCGCCAACCATCTGCTAGAACGTGCCTTAAAATCGCAGGCAGCTGAAAAGCCTTTGCCGTCTGCTTGCGCCCGCTGCATTCAAACCTTGAACCGCGCCACCATCCCGTTAAGGCCCACTGCCAGACGCGACAGTTCCTGGCTAGCGGCCGCCGTCTGGTTCGCGCCGGCGGAGGATTGCAGGGAGAGGTCGCGGATGTTGGTCAGGTTACGGTCCACCTCCCTCGCCACTTGTGCCTGTTCTTCCGAGGCGCTGGCAATCACCAGGTTGCGCTCGTTGATGGTGGAAATGGCCTGGGCAATTTCATCCAACGCCGAGCCGGCCGCACGGGCGACGTCCAGGGTCGAGCGTGCCCGTTCGGTACTGCTCTGCATGGCGCTGACGGCCTGGTCGGTGCCCTGACGAATGCCGCCCACCATCTGTTCGATTTCCTGGGTGGATTGCTGGGTGCGATGGGCCAGGGCGCGCACTTCATCGGCTACCACGGCAAAGCCCCGCCCGGCTTCACCGGCGCGGGCCGCTTCGATGGCGGCGTTAAGGGCCAGCAGGTTGGTCTGCTCGGCAATGGAGCGAATGACATCGAGCACTTTGCTGATGTCGCGCACCTGGTTGGCCAGGGCCTCCACCTGGCTGCCGGAGCTGGTTACATCATCGGCCAGGCTGGAGATGGAATTGACGGTTTGCAGCACTTGCTCGCGCCCACGCTGGGTGGTGCGGTCTGTATCGCGCGACGCCTCGGAGGTGATAACCGCGTTGCGGGCAACCTCCTCCACCGCCGCAGTCATCTCGTTTACGGCGGTAGCAGCCTGTTCGATTTCGCCACTTTGTTGGTGCAGGCCACGGGTAGAGTCTTCAGTGACCGCCGTGAGTTCTTCCGAGGCGCTGGCTAACTGGTTGGAGGAGTCAGCAATGCCTTGAATGGTGCTGCGCAGGCTCTGCTGCATGGTTTTCAAGGCGTCCATCAAGCGCGCCGGCTCGTCGGTGCCGTCCACCTCGATGTGCTGGGTCAGGTCACCCGAGGCCACCACCTGCGCTACGCCCACAGCGCGCAACAGCGGCAGCACGATGCTGCGGGTCAGTAGCAGGGCGAGGATTACCGTAACCACCCCGGCCAACACCATGGTCACCACCATGCTGATCATGGCGCTGGTATAAACCTTGGCCGAATGCTCGTTGGCCGCACGGGCGCCCTCGGTGTTTAGTGCGGTCAGGGCGTCCAGCTCTTTGGCCAGGGCGTCGGCGTATTGCACCAGAGGACCGTTGGACACGTTCGCCGCCTCGTCGAATTTCTTCTGCCGCGCGAACTCCGCCAACTTGTGCTGCTCGACCAGATAGCTTTGCAAGGCGCTGGCAAACCGCTCGTAAGCGGCACGCTCCTGTTCACTGGAAATCAACGCCTGGTAGTCGTTTTGATACTTGGCCAGGTCGGCTTTCAGCTTTTCAGAGCGCGCGGTGTTGTTCTGCTGGTCCTGATCGCTTTGGTTAAGCACCAAGCGCAAGGTAACCGTACGTAAGCGCAAGGTGCTTTGCGCCATCCGGTCCAACGCCAGAATGCTCGGCAACCAGTTTTCCGAGACTTCCAGCGAGTCATCACGCAGTTCAGACATTTTCAGCACGCCAAAGCCGCCCAGCAGAAAGACCAACAGCGCCAGCAGGCCAAAACCCAAGCCTGCGCGGGGGGCGATATTCAGTTTTCGCAACATAGCTACTTTCCTTCTTGTCGCAACGCAGGTGGGCTCATGCCCACAGGTAATGAAGAGCCCTTGATCGTGGTCACTTTCCCTGGCATTTCTTAAGCAAAACTTAAGATACTGGCCCAATGGCATCAAGCGAACTCAAGTGCGCTTGCGCTGCTTGACCTCATACATCGCCTTATCCGCCGCATCCACCAACGCCTCCACGCTGCAACCGTCTTCGGGAAACTGGCTGACACCTATGCTTATGCCAACCTCCAGAGTGTGGCCGTCAATCTCGAACGGCTGGCAAATGGCGCTGGTAATCTTTTCAGTAAGGCGGTTTACCCGCTTACCGGCCATCTGCGGCAACAAGGCAATAAACTCATCGCCGCCCAGGCGACCGAGCACGTCGGTTCGGCGAATCGTGCTCAGCACCCGCTGTGCTACCGCCATTAACAGCTTGTCACCGACCAGATGGCCAAAGCGGTCGTTGACCTGTTTGAAGCGGTCCAGGTCGAGAAACAACAAGGTGAATACCTGGTTGGCGTTGCGCGCGTCGGCGATTTCCTGGCGCAACAGGTCCAGCAACAGCGCGCGGTTGGGCAGTTGGGTCAAGGCATCGTTGAACGCCAGGCGGTGCATTTCCTCTCGCTCGCCACCCAGGCTGCAATTGCTGTGCTGAATGGCCAGAAAATGAGTGATTGCACCCTCGGCGCTCAGCAACGGCGAGATCACTTGCTGCACCGTGTAGAGCTCGCCAGCTTTATTGCGCTCCACCAAAACGCCTTGCCAAGCCTTACCAGCCAGAATGGTTTGCCACATTTGCCGGTACACCTGCGGGCTCTGTTGCCCGGAACTCAGTTTGCGTGGCGTATGGCCGATCAGCTCATCCAGGCTATAACCACTTTGCCGGCACATTGCCGCGTTCGCCCATACCGTTGTCCCTTCCCGGTCGGTGATAAGTACCGCATTTCCCGCGCCCTCCACTGCGCGAACCAACAACTGCTCATGCTCACTCATCACGGTTCAGTCACCTACGTCGTCAATGGCCACGCCAGAGTGTTCAGCACCAACCTTAAGCAAGCCTGAGGTAGCAGCCTGAGCGGTCTGCGAAAAAAGACCACCTCGTATTATTCTCCGACTGCCAAACAGACATTTCTTAACGCAGATCAAGAAAGCACCGCTTGTTCCATTCAATCATCCAACCCGCGCGCGCTTAGACGCAGAAACGAGGCATGGATGAACGAACTCACCCGCAAGTGGTTAAAACGCACGGCCGTAGCAGGCATCGCTGCCGCAGCGCTAGCAGTGGCATGGCTGGTACTCAAACCCGCCGCGCCCGACCCCGGCTTTGCCAGTGGTAATGGCCGCATTGAAGCGACCGAGGTAGACGTGGCCAGCAAGCTGGCTGGGCGCATCGCCGAGATTCTGGTGGCCGAAGGCGATCAGGTCAGCGCCGGCCAAGTGCTTGCGCGCATGGATACACAGGCGCTGCAGGCCGAAATTCTCCAGGCACAGGCCCAGTCGCAACGGGCGCGCACGGCCAAGCTCACCGCGGCGGCCTTGGTGGCACAACGCGACAGCGAAAAAATCACCGCCCAGGCCGTTGTCGCCCAACGGCACGCGGAACTCACCGCTGCGCAAAAGCGCTTTGCCCGCACCGAAATTCTGGTGAGCCGAAATGCCATGGCCAAACAGCAACTGGACGACGACCGCGCCGTGCTGGAAAGCGGCCAGGCCGCCCTGGCTGCCGCCAATTCTCAGGTGGTTACTGCCCAGGCCGGAATTGAGGCAGCCAAGTCTCAGGTGGTGGAGGCGCAGGCGACCATTGACGCCGCCAACGCCACCGAACAGCGCCTGCAAGCCGACCTTGCCGACACCGAACTCAAAGCACCGCGCGATGGCCGTGTGCAATACCGCATCGCTGAAGTGGGCGAAGTGATTGGTGCTGGCGGAAAAGTGCTGAACCTGGTGGACCTTGGCGATGTGTACCTGACGTTTTTTCTGCCCACCGACCAGGCCGGGCGCGTTGCGCTGGGCAGCGAAGTGCGGGTGATCATTGATGCCGCGCCGCAGTACGTGATTCCCGCCACCGCCAGCTATGTCGCCAGCGTGGCGCAGTTCACGCCCAAAACCGTGGAAACCGCCAGTGAGCGGGAAAAGTTGATGTTCCGCATCAAGGCACGCATAGACCCTGCATTGCTGCGCAAACACCTCAGCCAAGTGAAAACCGGCGTGCCGGGCGTCGCCCATGTCCGCCTTGACCCGCAAGCCCCATGGCCGGCGGCGCTGGAAGTGAAGGTGCCGCAGTGACGGCTGAGCGCAGCTGGGCGGCGCGTTTACACGATGTAGGGCTGCGCTATGGCAAAACCACCGCGCTGGACGGCATCACCCTGGATATTCCCGCCACCGGCATTGTCGGCCTTATCGGCCCGGACGGAGTTGGCAAGTCCAGCCTATTGGCCTTGGTTGCTGGCGCGCGGGTGGTTCAGCAAGGGCAGGTCATCGTGCTCGGCGGCGATATAAGCGACCCCGCTCACCGCACTGCCGTGTGCCCGCGTATTGCCTACATGCCCCAAGGCCTGGGTAAAAACCTGTACCCCACGCTATCGGTGTTCGAAAACCTGGACTTCTTTGCCCGCCTGTTCGGCCAGGGCAAGGCTGAGCGCCACCGGCGTATTGCCGCTCTGCTGGCAAGCACCGGGCTCACCGCGTTTGCCGAACGGCCAGCGGGCAAATTGTCCGGCGGCATGAAGCAGAAGCTGGGCCTGTGCTGTGCCCTGATACATGACCCCGATTTGCTGATCCTCGATGAGCCCACCACCGGCGTCGACCCGCTGGCGCGCAACCAGTTCTGGAGCCTGATCGCGGACCTGCGCGCCCGCCGCCCTGGCATGAGCGTGCTGGTGGCCACCGCCTATATGGAGGAAGCCGAACGCTTCGATCATCTGCTGATGATGGACGCCGGCAAGGTATTGGCCAGCGGCACGCCCTCAAGCATTCGCCAAAAAACCCAGTGTAAAACCCTGGAGGCCGCCTTTGTCGCACTGCTGCCGCCAAGCCGCCGCCGTGGTCATCAGCCGCTGCAAATCACACCGCGTCCCTGCCCCAACGGCGAGCCAGTCATTGCCATTGAAGCGCGCGAACTGACCTGCCGGTTTGGTGCGTTCACGGCGGTGGACAGCGCCAGCTTTCGCATTGAGCAGGGGGAAATTTTCGGTTTTCTCGGCTCCAATGGTTGCGGCAAATCCACCACCATGAAAATGCTCACTGGCCTGCTGCCGGCCACCTCCGGGCAAGCCTGGCTGTTTGGCAAAGCGGTTGACCCAAACGATCTGAACATTCGCCGGCGGGTGGGCTATATGTCCCAGGGTTTTTCGCTGTACAGCGAACTTACCGTGCGGCAGAACCTGGTGCTGCATGCCCAACTGTTCCATGTGCCGCGGGGCGAAATTCCCGCACGGGTGGCCGATGCAGCGCAGCGTTTTGGGCTTGATGAGGAGCTCGACACCCTGCCCGACCGCCTGCCGCTGGGCATTCGCCAACGCCTGTCGTTGGCAGTGGCGCTGATCCACAAACCCGAGGTGCTGATTCTCGACGAACCCACCTCCGGGGTAGACCCGATAGCCCGCGATGCTTTCTGGCAGCACTTGCTTGACCTGTCGCGCAACGACGGCGTGACCATCTTTATTTCCACCCACTTTATGAATGAGGCCCAGCGCTGCGACCGCATTTCGTTTATGCACGCTGGAAAAGTGCTGGTCAGTGGCGCGCCCACTCAATTAACCCTGGAGCGCGGTCTGGACACCCTGGAACAGACCTTTGTGGAGTATCTCGAAGAAGCCGCCGGCGCCGCCGCCGTGGTGCCGCCGGTTGCTGAACCGGCACCGCTCGAGGTGCCCGCCAACGCCCCGGCGCGCCAGCAGCGCTTTAGCGCACGCCGCCTATACAGTTACGCCCGGCGCGAAACCATGGAAATTCGCCGCGACCCCATCCGCCTGACCTTGGCGGCGCTGGGTACGGTGCTGCTGATGTTTATCATGGGCTACGGCATCAGCCTGGACGTGGAAGACCTGTCGTTCGCGGCCCTAGACCGCGACCAGACCACCACCAGCCAGGCCTATTTGCGCAGCTTTGCCGGTTCGCGGTACTTCATCGAACAGGCGCCACTGCGCGACTACGCCGACCTGCAAGCGCGCCTGCAAAGCGGTGCCATTGCCCTGGCGCTGGAGATACCGCCGAACTTTGGCCGCGACCTTAAGCGTGGCGCGCAACCCACAGTAGCGGCCTGGGTAGACGGCGCCATGCCGATGCGCGCCGGCACCATCGAAGGCTATGTCAATGGCATTCACGCAAGCTACCTGGCTGAGCTCACCCACAACAGTGGCGGCCTGGCGGGCGTAGAGGTGCGCTACCGCTACAACCCCGATGTACAGAGCCTGCAGGCCATGGTGCCGGCGATTATCCCGCTGTTGCTGATGATGATTCCGGCCATGCTCACCGCCCTGGGGGTGGTGCGCGAAAAAGAGATGGGTTCGATCATCAACCTGTATGTCACCCCGGTTACGCGCCTGGAGTTTCTGCTGGGTAAACAGCTGCCCTATGTGGCCATGGGCATGCTCAATTTTCTGCTGATGTGTGCGTTGGCCGTCTGGGTGTTTGGCGTGCCGATGAAGGGCAGCCTGCTGGTGTTAAGCCTGGGGGCGTTGGTGTACATCGGCACGTCCACGGGGCTGGGGTTGTGGCTGTCGACCTTTATGACCAGCCAGATTGCCGCGGTTTTCGGCACCGCCATCGGCACCCTGCTGCCGGCCATTCAGTTTTCCGGCTTGATTAACCCGGTGTCGTCGCTAGAGGGCTTTGGCGCCTGGGTGGGCAAGGTGTATCCCACGGCGCAGTTTTTAACCATCAGCCGGGGTGTGTTTTCCAAAGCCCTGGACCTGCCCGCGCTGGCCCCCTACTTGCTCCAACTGCTGATCACGGTGCCCGTGCTGATTGGCTTGAGCGTGGTGTGTCTACGCAAGCAGGAGCGCTAGCCATGACCAGCCTGTTGAATATTCTGCGCTTGGGCATCAAAGAGTTTCGCAGCCTGTACCGCGATCGGGCGATGCTGATACTGATCGTCTGGGCTTTTTCCTTTGGCATCTACACCGCCGCCTCTGGCATTCCCGAGGCGTTGCACCATGCGCCGCTGGCGATTGTCGACGAGGACCAGTCGCCCCTTTCGGAACGCCTGCGCCATGCCTTCCAGCCGCCCTACTTTCTGCCGCCGGCAGAGATTTCCAGCCAGCAGATCGACGCCGCCATGGACAGCGGCCGCTATACCTTCGCCCTGGATATTCCACCGGACTTTCAGCGCGACGTGCTCGCCGGTCGGCGCCCTGCCCTGCAACTGAACGTGGATGCCACCCAGATCGGCCAGGCGTTCACCGGCGCCGGCTATATCCAGACCATCGTGGCCAGCGAGGTGGCGGAATTCGCCCAACGTTATCGCGGCGCTGCGCCGACGCCGGTAGGCCTGGTCATGCGCATGGAGTTCAACCCCAACCTGACCCAGGCCTGGTTTACCTCGGTGATGCAGTTGATCGACTACATCACCATGGTGTCGATCATCCTCACCGGCGCGGCACTGATTCGCGAGCGCGAACACGGCACTATCGAACATTTGCTGGTGATGCCCTTGCGGGCGTTCGAAATCATGCTGGCCAAGGTTTGGTCGATGGCGCTGGTGGTGTTGGTCGCCACGGGGTTTGCCGTGTATGTGGTGGTGCGCAGCTGGCTGGCGGTGCCCGTCATAGGCTCCATACCGCTGTTTCTACTGGGTACGGCGCTGCACTTGTTTGCCACTACCTCGATGGGTATTTACCTGGGCACCGTGGCCCGCTCCATGCCGCAACTGGGACTATTGAGCATTCTGATTCTGTTGCCTTTGCAACTGCTGTCCGGCGGTGCCACACCGCGCGAAAGCATGCCGGAACTGGTGCAAACCCTGATGCTTGCTGCGCCCACCACGCACTTTGTGAGCTTTGCCCAGGGCATTTTGTACCGCGGCGCCGGGCTGGCAATTGTGTGGCCGCACTTTTTGGCCATTGCCGTGATTGGCGGGTTGTTTTTTACTGCCGCGTTGCTGCGCTTTCGCAGCGCAATCACCCGCATGGCATGAGCATTTACAGCGTGCCCTGAAGCCAGGCAGCCAGCGCCATCAGCAGCAGAATCAATAGCTGCGCGGGAATGATATAGCCGGCGAATTTCCGCCCGCCTGCGCCCCAGGCCAGCGCGCATTTACTCAGGGTGTTACTGCTTAGGGCCAACAGCACTGGCAGGGCCATGGCTTGAGCCGTCAACTGCCCAGCATCCACCAGAGAGGCCACTGCAGCCGTGGGTGCATGGGCGTCGGCAAACCCACCCACCAGCATGGCCACCAGCAGCCCCCGCTCACCGAACAGGTGCTGCATGACGGCGCCCAGCAGCATCACCCCACCCATCAGCACAGTGAGCATCACCGCTTTGCTGGTCTCGAACGCACCGCCAACAGCAACCCCCTCACGGGTGTCGGCCGCTTCACGACCACGGGCCAGCCATCCGGCAATGCACCCGGTGGCCATTGCGCCAGCCGCCAGCGGCGCCAAAAAGTCTATACACAACTCGGTATCGACCGCGCCCAGAATCAGGCCAACCTGCACAAAGGTAGCCAGATTGGAGAGCAATGCGGCGGCCGCCAGCGAGCGCACGTGTTCGGGTGTACGCTTGGCCACCGCGCCCAGGCTGGCGATAGTGGCGGCACTGGAAGCAAACCCCGAAGCCACCGCGCTGACGGCATAGCCATAACGCACGCCCAGGGCCCGCACGGCGATATGGCCGATGGCGCCGACGGCCATCAGCATCACCGTCAGGGCACAGAGGTTGCGCAGGTTAAGTGCCCCATAAGGGCCTATGTAGCGGTCGGGGGCCAGGGGCAAAATCACCAAGGCGGCGGTCAACAGAATCAGCCCATCGCGCACTTCCAGCGCGCTCAGTTGATGACGCACAAACTGGTGCAACGGTTGGCGGTAGGTCAGCAGCGCCGTCATGACCACGGCCAAGGCACCGGCCAATGCGGCATTGGAGGTGCACAACGCGCCGAGCAGCAGCGTGGTCAGCAGCGCGATCTCGCTGGTGATGCCCGGGTCGCTGCTTTGGCTTTTAAGGTAGGCCACAGTCACCAGCAGAGTCAGCGCCACCGCCACGGCTGCCAGTAGCACCACACCGATCTGATTACTTACAAAGCCCAGCAGCGCGGTAATGGCAAAGGTGCGCAGCCCGGCGCAGGCTCGCTCGGCACCATGGCCTTTGTGCCGCTCGCGCTCCAGGCCCACCAGCAAACCAAGCCCCAGGGCGACAGCGCCATTGGCGAAGCCGTCGAGCTCAGCGAGCGCCATGGTTTAACTCGAGCGCGCCCCAGGGGCGGCCGCTACAACTGGCATTGGTGGACAATTTCACTGAACTCGCCGCTGGGGTAATGGCTGTCGAAACCCAGCTTTTTCACCAGGCGATGCAGGTGGTAGTTGGTGGCCTCATCGGTGGCGGCCATGCGGGTAAAGCCATTGCGCCGTGCGGCATCCATAAGATGGACCATCAGCAGTCGGCCCAGGCCTTTCTGTTGCCAATCATCGGCCACCACCACGGCGAATTCGCAGCATTGATCCTCGGTCTTGGCATAGCGGGCTACGCCGATTTCGCGAAGCTCACCATTGTCATGAACCAGGGCTACATAGGCCATTTGCAACGGGTACTGCACGTTCATCAGCTGTTCCATCAACGGCAACGGCGGCTCGTTGAAGCTGCTGGAAAAGCGCGCGCGCCGCGACTCGGCCGACAAGCGTTTGATAAAGCTAAACTCCCGCTCGCGGTCTTGCTCTTGCAAGGCGCGAATCAACACATGGCTGCCGTCTTTGAGGGCTTCGATCCAGTGTTCGCCAATGGCGCCCTGGTTCAAGGCGGACAGATCAGTGAGGCTGGTGTGAGTCGTGGGCATGGCGCTCTCCAAGGTGAGGCGAAACAGCAAGGACAAAACCTGTGCCTGCCATGTAAAGCGCTAACGGCGTAGGCCGTCTGATCTAAATCAACCAGCCTCAAACGGCCAGAATGCCGCAGGGCGAGCGGTACAGCAGGTGCTCGGTGGTACTGCCCACCAGCTTATTCATACCGGAACGATGCACCCGCCCCATCACCACTACATCGGCACGCAGGCGCTCGGCCATTTCTGCCAGCACCTGCAGTGGCGAGCCAACCTGCAAGTGGCAGAGGTCGCGGCTGATGCGGTGTTGCTCGGCCATCATGTAGAAGGTTTTTTCCACCTCGACTTGCACATGAGCCCACAGATCTGCCCAGTTCAACGTGCTGCCGGTGGCGTCCGCGAAGTACACGCTACTCAGGTCCAGGGCATGTATCAGGTGCAGTTGCGCGTCAGTCTGCTCGGCCAGGCGCTGGGCCTGCCCGATGATGCGTGCGTTAAGGCCGTTGCGTAGCGCATCGGGGCTGGCCGCATCGACGGCAGCAATAATCACCTCGGGCCGCGCATGCCCTGCTGGGCCGATCAAGTGCACGGGCACGGGGCATTGGCGTAGCAGGTGCCAGTCCAGTGGCGTAATAAAGGTTCGCTTCAGCACATTTTCATGCTGAGTGTCCTTGATCAGCATATCCGCTTGGCTGTGCTCAACTTGGTCAAGGATCGTCTGCACCAGCGCGTCGTTCCACGTCACCTCGGTGGTAACGGTAATGCCCTGGCTACGCAGCAATTGCGCTTCATCGCGCAGCCAGTCGTTGAGGGCGTCCAGATGGCAGCTGTTGGCGCTGTCCTGAATTTCTTTTTCTAAAAAAGGCAGCATGTCCGGTACTTTTTCGAACACCGCCAGATGCAAGCTGGCGCCGCTGGCGAGGGCCAACTGCGCAGCGCGTTTGATCGCCAAACCGTGGCGCATCACTGGGTTGGCGACCAGCAGCAGGCGTTGATACGGGTGCATACGGCACCTCCGGTAGTCCGTTGAAGGAACGCCGGCAGGGTGGCCGACGCCTTCACGATGGCGTTGGCGCGGGCGGTACACCTTGATAAAAATCAATATGACCGGGCACGCGTTCACCGAACAATCAGCGAACGACTGGCGACAGACACGCCGCGCGCCCAATCACTGCCGGGGGGCAACCATGCTGCTGGTGACCTTGATCAATATGCTGGTGGTGGTGGCGGCCGTAGTCATTCACTACGAGTGTCTGCTGCGCCTGAATAACCTGCTGCCGCACCTGAAGGTCTGGCACCGGTTCCGCATCGTGTTTGGCGTGCTGGGTGCAATGGCCGCGCATGCCATTGAGGTATGGGGATTTGCCCTGGCGTATTTTCTGATGATCAAACGCGGCAACTGGGGAACCCTGGCAGGGAACTTCGACGGCACCCTCACCGACTGCGCTTACTTTTCCTTCACCACCTTTACCACCATCGGCTTTGGCGATATCGAACCGGTGGGCCACCTGAAATACCTTACCGGTCTGGAGGCCCTGACCGGCTTGGTGCTGATTACCTGGACGGCGTCCTTTCTGTTCCTGGAAATG
Organism: Pseudomonas turukhanskensis; assembly: GCF_027922365.1. Lineage (GTDB taxonomy): Bacteria > Pseudomonadota > Gammaproteobacteria > Pseudomonadales > Pseudomonadaceae > Aquipseudomonas > Aquipseudomonas turukhanskensis. Next base: position 324,817 of record NZ_BSFN01000003.1, on the reverse strand, counting down.
CAGCGCTATTGGGCCATCAAATAAGCGCTGCCTTGCGGCCGTATTGCACTTGGGCCTGCAACCCGGACAGGTCAAGAATCTCCATGACCCGCCCCTGGTAGGCAATCAAACCCAGGTCGCGCAAACGCGCCAGGCTGCGGCACACCGTTTCCAGCCGCAGGCCGAGGTAGGAGGCAATGTCCTCGCGGCTCATGCGCAGCAGGTAGCCATGGGCTGAGTAGCCGCGGTTCACAAAGCGCTGAGAGAGCCCCACGAGAAAGGCGGCCAAACGCTCATCGGCGTTATGGCAGCCCATCATCATCAGCATTTCATGGTCACGCACGATCTCCCGGCTCAGCATACGGTTGAGGTTGTGCTGCAACGACGGGAACTCGCCGGCCAGACGCTCCAGGCGGGTAAATGAGATGGGGCATACTTCGCTGTCTTCCAGGGCAAAGGCGCTGCAGGCATGACGCTCGGTACTGATGGCGTCCAGGCCAAGGATATCGCCGGACATCAAAAACCCCGTGACCTGGCCACGGCCATCGGGGCTGACCAGCGTGGTTTTGAACGAGCCGAAGCGCACCGCATACAGATTTTGCAGGGGCTCTCCGGCATGAAACAGGCCAGCGCCCTTCTTCACCCGGATACGTTGGGAAATCAGCGTATCGAGCCGTGCGGTTTCATCACTGGAAAACCCTAGCGGCAGGCAAAGGCTATGCACCGCGCAGGTGCTGCACGCCGTAGCCATCGGATGGACATGGATGGGAATGGCGCCTTGCTGCGTGGTGCATGCCACAGCTTGGGCAGCGACCGGGGCAGACTGATTGTCGACTTTATACATAGGGAAGCCTCAACACGCGACGGTAAATGTACGGGCCGATGGTTTCAGGCACTTACCGCCGATCGTTTGACCGGACGTTTGCCACTGCGAATGTCGGGCTTGGGCGCCTCGGGAGGCAGGCGCGGCAGGGGATGAGGGGCCTCAATGCGCTGGCGCAACAGGCTGACAAAGGCTTGCGCTTGGCCCTCTGAGTTGAAAGGCACCGTGTACTCATCCATGCGCACCATACAGCGCTGGCCAGCTTTGCTGTGAGTTATTGCAATGAACATGAAAAGTCTCCTTTCTGATCACGCCGTAATGGCCACTTTCAGCTCCCGATCGCGCTGATGGGCAACAGCTCGCAGGCGTTGCCGCCGGGGCATAGGCCGCTAACGCTGCCGAAAACAGCCGCTTTTACACGCGGCACCGCATCTGTTCGAGGGGAAGTCTGGCATCAGACTGCTCCTACAAACCTGTAGGAGCATTGATCGAGATCATGGGAGCAGCATCGCGCTGGGCAACACCGCGACCACCGCTCGCCGGGCGGTACAGCATGACCAGACTTGACGTTGATCAAATCCGCCCGGACGCACGCTTGCACACTCCTCTCCCTGAAGGCGGAGTCTGCCCGCCTGTTATCGCGTGAGGTGTCCCATGTCTGCCCAGCCCGTTTGCGCCCCCCATCGCCTGCTGTTGATCGCCCCGCCACTGCTGGAAAAAGACCTGGCCTTTGACCGGGCCAGAATGCTGGCCAAAGCCAAAGGCAGCGCCCTGCATATCGTTGCCTTTGACTACCTGGAAGGCTTGGCTACCGCGGGCCTGGTGAATGAGCAGGCACTGCATAGCCTGCAAACCGACTATGTGGAGCGTCACCATCAGTGGCTGCAAGCCCAGGCGCAGGCCATGCGCCTATCCGATATCGAGGTGACCGTCGAGGTGCAGTGGGTGGAGGACCCGCTGCCGGAGATCCTCGCCCATGTGCAGGAAATGCCAGCCAGTCTGGTGATCAAGGCCGTGCAACCGGTGTCGTTGCTCAAGCGCACGCTGTTTACGCCCCTGGACCTGCACCTGGCGCGTCAATGCCGTGTACCGATGCACTTTGTGGCCAGTGCTGAACATGCCATGCCCCGACGCGTTATGGCCGCCGTCGACCCGTTCGACGCCAGCGCCGAACAGCAGGCCTTTAACGAGCAAATCATTTACGAGGCCCTGAAGCTGGGCATGCAGTGCAAGGCCGAGGTACATCTGGTGTACGCCTACGACCTGTCATCCATGGCGGCGGCCGACGGGGGGGTTGCCAGAGGTGCGTTGCTGTCGGCATCGGTGTTCACCCAACAGTTCTACGACGCGCAAGTTGAGGCGTTCAATGCCCTGGCCGATCGCAACGGTTTTCCCGTGGCGAACCGGCATATGGTGCTGGGCAGTCCCGGGCGCGCCTTGAGTGACTTTGCCCGAGACCAGCAGATGGACGTCGTCGTCATGGGCCGCGTCCACCGCCACGGCTTGCTGAAACTGCTTGGCAGCACGGCAGACCACTTGCTCTACACCATGCCCGGCAGCGTGTTGATGTTGCCGTTTGCCGCCCATTGAACCTGTAGGTGCCAGCCAACAGCCGCTTCAGAAAGCCTTAAGGTTGGCCCCGACATACTGCACGCGACGCCGCAGCCACACGCCGCTGCGGGAAGGAATTATGCGATGCCTCCTACTTCTAAAAACACACTGATAAAAATTGAAGTTGAGCAGTTGCGCATTGGCATGTACGTGGTGGAACTGGACCGGCCATGGCGCGAAACCGCCTTTCTGTTCCAGGGTTTTCTGCTGCAAACCAGCCACGAACTGCGTGCGGTGCAAGCGGCATGCAACTTTGTGTGGGTAGACAGCCAACGCTCGCACAGCACCCTAGAGTGGGCGCCGGCCCAAGCGGCAGCACCGGCGCAGGTGCAGGCGAAAATCCGCAAAGTGGATTTCTTTCAGGAAATTGCCACCGCACTCCCCGCCTGGAACGCCGCCCATGCCGAGTCGCTGCGGCTTCTGAACGCTGTGAAATTGGGGCACGAGCTGGACGTGACGGCCGTCAAGGCCGTGGTGAAAGAGTGTGTGGACAGCATATTGCGCAACCCGGCGGCGTTGTTGTGGCTGGCTCGGATCAAAAACAGCGACCTGTACACCGCCGAACACTCCTTACGCGTATGCATTTTTGCCATCGCGCTGGGCCGTGAGCTGGGCATGTTGCCGCTGCAACTGGAAGAAATCGGCGTGTGCGGCATGCTCCATGATGTCGGCAAGATCAAGGTGCCCAACGAAATCCTCAACAAGCCCGGCGCCCTCACCGCCGACGAACTGGTGATTATGAAGGCCCATGCCGACCATGGCCGGCGCCTGTTGCTGAGCAACCAGCAAGTCACGCCGGCCACGGTGGACGTGGCCTATTCGCACCATGAGCGTCTGGATGGCAACGGCTATCCGCGCGGCCTGGAGGCCAGCCGAATTCCCTATAGCGCCAAGATCATTGCCGTGGTCGACGCCTATGACGCCATCAATAGCGACCGCATTTACAGCAAAGGCAAATCCAGCCTGGAGGCGCTGCGTATCCTGTTCGATGCCGCCGGCAGCCATTTTGATGAAGACATTGTCGGCACCTTCATTCATCTGATGGGCATCTACCCGCCTGGTGAGATTGTCGAGCTCAACAATGACGAGGTGGGGATCATTATTGGCTGTGCCCCGGACAACAAGCTCAAACCGCGCCTGCTGGTGGTGCTCGGCCCCGACAAGCAGCCATGCCCGGAGCGGGTGGTCGATCTGACCCGCCATCCCAAAGATGGCGACGGCAGAGAACTGCGCGTGCGCGAGGTGGCGTGCTCGGGCGCCTATGGCATCGATATCGAACATTACCGGCGCAAGGGCTTGATCATTCCCTGAGGCCAGCACAATGGCCGTGCCGGCCTACGCGAGCGCAATAGTTCCGACACTTTCCGGGCGCTGAGCTAGCCTCACAACGATGTCCACGGTTTACTCGGATGGAAATGCCATGTTTTCGGAGCTACGCGGCAAACCTGCAGTTGTACTGATCGTCGACGACCAGCCCTCCAATATCAAAATTCTGCGCGAAGCCATACGCGACTTCGGCGAGGTTTACTTTGCTACCAGCGGCAAAGCGGCACTGGAGCTGGCTCAACGCTGCCTTCCCGACGTAGTGCTGCTGGATATCGAAATGCAGGACATGGACGGTTATGCGGTGTGCGCCAAGCTCAAAGCCGACCCGGCGCTGAAAGACGCCGCAGTCATTTTTGTTACCTCCCACACGGGAGTGGAATTCGAGCTGCAAGCCCTCGCCCATGGCGCCGTGGACTTTCTGCACAAACCGCTGAATGTGCCAGTGGCGCGGGCGCGTATTCGCAGCCACGTGCAGTTGCACGTCGAAGCCCGAAAACTGCTGGAAGCCAGCCGCGACCTGGAAGACCTGCTTGAGCATCTGCCGGCATTTATCGCCTACTGGAGCGCAGAGCTGACCAACCTGTTCTGCAACGACCGCCACGGCAGCTGGTTTGGTGTTGCCGCTCAGCAGATGCAGGGCCAACCCATGGCTGCCATTCTGGGGGAGCGTAATACCCAGGTCATCACTCAAGACCTCGAGGCGCTGCAACAAGGCGCCCCGCTAAATTTCGAAATCGAGTTGGCCACGCGCCACGGAGAAAACCGCTACGCCCAGGTCACGCTGATTGCCCGGCGCAATGGCAGCGAGCGTCCGGACATCCTTATGCTGTTGACCGATGTCAGCGCCCGCAAATTGGCCGAACACGCCAAGCTGGACTTTCTCCATCGCCATGACGCCCTGACCCACCTGCCCAATCAACTATTTTTGCGCGAGCACACCCAAGGCCTCCTCGATAAACACAATGGCCAGGGCCTGGTGGGCATGTTGGTGCTGGATATCGACCATTTCAAAACCATCAACGACACCCTGGGCCACGCCACCGGCGACCGTCTCTTGCAGCTGATGGCGGTGCGGTTGAAACATCTCTGCCGTAACAGTGACACCCTGAGCCGACCCGGCGGCGACGAATTTGTAATTCTCGTGGGCGAGGCACAGAACTCAGCGGCGCTGAGCAGTTTTGCCGAACGTGTGCTGCATGCCATGAGCGAACCTTTCTGGCTGGAAAATCAGCGCCACGACCTGCATGTGAGCATCGGCATCAGCGTTTTCCCCCACGACAGTGCCGACGTCCAACTGCTTTTCCGCCATGCCGAAACCGCCATGTACCAGGCAAAACAGGAAGGCCGGCACCGGTGGCGATTTTTTAGTGTTGATACCGAAAACGATCTGCGCGCCCGGCATCAGCTCGAACGGCAGTTGCGCGAGGCGATTCACCTCGAAACGTTCGAGGTGCACTACCAGGCCAAGGTGGACTGCCGTCTGAATCAGACCGTGGGGGTGGAAGCCCTGATACGCTGGCCGAACCCCCAAGGTGACCCCGTGCCCCCGGCGCGGTTTATTCCGTTGGCCGAAGAAACCGGGCTGATCCTGCCCATCGGCCAATTCGTTCTGCAACGCGCCTGCGAGGACGGGCGCAAGTGGCAAGACCTGGGGCTGAATATCTGCGTCAGCGTAAACATCTCGTACGTGCAGTTTCGCGAGGCTACGTTTCTGCAGATGGTCACTGAGGTGCTGGAAAGCACAGGCCTGCAACATCATCTGCTGGAACTGGAAATTACCGAAGGCGTATTGGTCACCGACTTCGGTCACGCCCTGGAAACGCTGACGCACCTGCATCAATTGGGCGTGCGTATTGCCATCGATGATTTTGGTACCGGCTACTCCAACCTCGCTTACCTCAAGCGCTTCCCCATCAACGTATTGAAGATCGACCAGAGCTTCGTACGTGACATGCTCGAAGAACGCACCGACCTGGCGATTGTCGAGGCCATCATCCATATCGCCCAGGCGCTGGAACTGGAACTGGTAGCCGAAGGCGTAGAAACTTCGGCGCAAGCCGACCTGCTGGTGGCCAAAGGCTGTGCGGTGATTCAGGGCTATCTGTACAGCCGCCCCGTCATTGCCGCCCGGATGACTGAATTTTTAACCCACGCTCTCCCCCTCTCGCCGTGACGTCCCACGCTGCGCAGGCCTGCACATGAACCCATGGATAGCGCTTACCTTTGCCGTTGGCATCAGCCTCAGTGCCGCAGCGGCGTGGAATGCGCAGCGCATCAATGATCGGCACACACCGCAAGCGTTGAAGATCGAACTGCAGGAAACCGCCGACGCTGTGGGTCGTCGCATACACCTTTACCAATTTGGCTTGCGTGGCTTGCGCGGCGCCATTCACGCTGTTGAACAGCAGCAGCTGTCCTACGCCGGTTTTCAGCGCTATAGCCAAACCCGTGACATCAGCCATGAGTTTCCTGGTGCTCGCGGCTTTGGTGTTATTCGCCGCGTTCCCAGGACTGAAGAAGCAGCATTTGTCGCGCAGCAACGCCGCGACGGCCAGCCCGACTTCAGCATTCACGAATTCAAACCCCACGACGGCGAGCGCTTTGTGGTGCAGTACATCTCGCCGCAGGGGCCGAACCAGGCCGGCTTCGGCTTGGACATCGCCTCGGAACCCACGCGACAAAAGGCGGCCCAGGCGGCCATGCTGACGGGCGAGGCACAGATCACCCCGCCCATCCTGTTCTACAAAAGCGTCAGCGAAAGTGAAAACGCCTTTCTGATGCTGCTGCCGGTGTACCAGAGCGCCCAGACCCCAGACACCGTTGCTGAACGCTCCGCCACAGCCATTGGCTGGAGTTACGCCTTGCTGGAAATTGACGACATGCTGCAGAACCTCGGCGTGTACCAGACGGGCCTGGGCCTGCGGTTGTTCGATATTACAGATGCCTCGACGGGCAGCGTTTTCTATAACAGCCCGCAAGCCCGCGACGAGCAAACCGTGATAGCCAGCCAAAGCGTGGAACGGGAGATTTTCGGCCGGCGTTGGCGCCTGGAAATGCAGGCTTACCCGGCCTTCATCGCCTCCCTCAACCAGACGTCACCGCGCCAGGTGTTCTTGCTCGGCGTGTTGATCAGCGTATTGGTGACCGCCTTGCTGCTGATGCTGGCCAATCTGCGGCAACGGCAAATGGACATCTTTGCCGACCAGGCGCGTTTGGCAGCCATCGTCGAAAGCTCCTCCGACGGCATCATCGGCAAAGACCTCACGGGTGTGATCACCAGCTGGAACAAGGGCGCAGAATCGATCTTCGGCCACAGCGCCGAACAGGCCGTCGGCCATCGCCTGGCCGACCTGTTGGTACCGCCGAATTTGCAGGCCCAGGAGACCGATATTCTGGCGCACATCAATCGTGGCGAGCGCGTGGCCCATTTCGAAACACAACGCTTGCACCGTGACGGCCACCTGGTGGATGTGTCGGTGGCCGTAGCGCCCATCCGTGATGCCACTGGCGTGATTATCGGGGCGTCGAAAACAGTGCGCGATATCACGGCACAGAAAGCCGCTGAAGCCTCCCTGCAGCGTCTTTATGCGGATATGGAGCGTCAGGTCGCCGAACGCACCACCGAGTTGCAACAGGCCAAGCTACAGGCCGACTCGGCAAATGCCGCCAAATCGTCGTTTCTGGCCAATATGAGCCATGAAATCCGCACCCCGTTGAACGCTGTGCTCGGCATGCTGCAATTGCTCCTGCATACCACGCTCAACACGCGCCAACTGGATTACGTGGACAAAGCAAAATCCGCCGCCAGCTCGCTCTTGGGCCTGCTCAACGACATTCTTGATTTTTCCAAGATCGAAGCCGGCAAATTGCAGCTCGAAGTCACTCGCTTTGAACTCGACACCTTGATGCGCAACCTGGCCGTGGTGTTGTCGGGCAACCAGGGCGAGAAGGAGGTCGAGGTGGTATTTGACCTCTCCCCTACGCTGCCCAGCGTCTTGGCGGGCGATAGCCTGCGTTTACAACAAATCTTGATAAACCTGGCCGGCAACGCGCTGAAATTCACCCACGAGGGCTATGTGATTGTCAGTATCACCAGCATTGCCCAAAGCGATAGCGACGTGGTGTTGCGCATCGCCGTGACCGACACCGGCATTGGCATCGCCAAGGAGCACCAGGCGCATATTTTCACTGGCTTTGCCCAGGCCGAAGCCTCCACCAGCCGGCGCTTTGGCGGCAGTGGTCTGGGCTTGGTGATTTGCAAGCGCCTGGTCGAGTTGATGGGCGGACAATTGCAGCTTCTCAGCGAGCCCGGCCAGGGCAGCCGATTTTGGTTTGATTTGGGCTTTGCTGTGGAGTCCGGCAGAACCCTTGAGGCTGATTGCGAGACCACCGACCAGCGCCTGCGTGTGCTCATAGCAGATGACAACCCGGTGGTGGCTGAATTGATGCAGCACACTGTAGAGGCCCTGGGCTGGCAGGCCGATGTGGTTTACGACGGACGACAAGCCGTGAATCAGGTGCGCCAGGCGCAGCCCCACCAGCCGTACGATGTAGTACTGATGGATTGGCGTATGCCTGAGCTGGATGGCGTCAGCGCCGCGCAGATGATTCACGATGACACAGAGTCCGAGCGCCAACCGGTGGTGGTGATGATCTCGGCCTATGGCCGCGAATTGCTGGCCCAGATGCAGCAGATTGCCCACTCCCCGTTTATCGACTTTCTTACCAAACCGGTCACCCCCCAGCAATTGGCGCACACGGTGAAACAGGCGCTGTCGGGCAATGGCAAACCGGTGCTGGAAACCATTAATCCGCCAACACTGCACAACCGATTACGGGGCTTGCGCCTGCTGGTGGTGGAGGACAACGCCCTCAATCGACAGGTGGCCGCTGAACTGCTGGCCAGCGAAGGCGCGGTTGTACAACTGGCAAAAGACGGCCTGCAAGGCGTGACAATGGCGCTCGACAGCGAGCCGCCTTTCGATGCAGTGATAATGGATATCCAGATGCCGGGCATCGACGGTTATGAAGCCACTCGACGAATTCGCGCCGAGCCACACGGGGCACATTTCCCCATTCTGGCCATGACCGCCAACGCCTCGGCTGCCGACCGCAGCCAGTGCTTGGCAGCAGGCATGAACGAGCATGTGGGCAAACCCATCGACATTAATCAGTTGGTCGAGGCCCTCTGCCGCTTGACCGGCCACGCTGGCAGCAAGGTTGGCCTGCATTCACCCTTACCGTCGCCCTCGAACGACCAACTGATTGAAGACGGGGGCTCAATACTTAGCCGCTTCGGCATGAACCTCGACTTGCTGCAACGATTGCTTGAGGACTACCAACAAGATGCTCTGGCACTGCTCAGCACCTTGCACCAGCACGTGCAGCGCCAAGACAGCGATGGCCAGCGGGCCGTGCTGCATGCCTTGAAAGGCAGCTCCGGCAGTATTGGCGCAACGGCGCTGTACCAGATGGCAGGCGAACTCGAACAACAACTCAGAAATCAGCCGGAAAGCGGCGCGCCGCCGCTCATTAACGCGTCCATCGAACACCAGTTAAGGCAACTGTTGACGCAATCGGTCGAACAGTTACGCACCTGGCTGGCGACCTTGGACACGCCCGACACTCACCAGAACAAAGCACAAATCGCCATGCCGACTGCACTGTGGCATGCCAAGCGGCACACCCTGTTGGCGCTGTTGGATGCCGGCAATATGCGCGCCCTTGAACTGGTCGAGGAGCTTGCCCGCGCCAACCCGCCTGCTGGTTTCGAAGGCGTTGTCCAGCAGGTTCATGCACTGATGTTCAACGCCGCCGCGCAACGCCTGCGCGAGTTAGGGTAAACGCTCCTAAAGCATGCGTTTGAGCACGTCGTCGCGCACGACCACGTGGTGCCAGATCGAGGCGACAACATGCAAACCGATCACGTAGTAAAACGCCGTACCCATCCACACGTGCAGGTTTTCCAGCGTGTGCGCCAAGCCCTTGTTCAGCTCAAATGGCGAGGCGATAAGCAGGCTGCCCAGCGGGATGCCGCCGCGTTCGAGTAACACCACCAGCACCCCCAACAGCGGCTGCAGCAGCAGAAAACCATACAAGGCCACATGGGTCAGGGTTGCCAGCGCTTTGACTGGCGGCTTGAGCGGCGGTGTCACAGCCGGTACCGGGCGGCGCAGGCGCACCAGCACCCTGGGCAAAACCAACGCCAGCACCACCAGGCCAACCCAGAAATGGCCCTGAACAAACAAGGTTTTCAGCGCGCTGCCCTTGGGGAACCAGCCGCGCGTGGTGATTAGCACGTAGGCCAGAATGACCAGCCCCGCCATCAGCCAGTGCAACCGGCGGGCACTTGGGCTGTAGCGCGGCGCCGCTGGCGTAGCGCGAGGCGGGACGGGAAGGGTTTCAACAGTGGAACGCATTGGATTGGTCATATGCCCCTCGGCGAGTGTGCGGCCAGACAAGCTGGCCATCGTTGGTGAGGGGAGTATTGGTCGACTGTCTTAACGCAGTCTGAAGCGCGAAATTAAGTGTTGGAGGCACTGCTGTGGGGAATAAACAAGGTGGCCACTAAACCTCCATCCGAGTGGTTTACCAGTTCAATACTGCCGCCCAGGCGGTTGGCGATGGTTTGCACAATGGACAAGCCAAGGCCCGCACCGTTGGGGTTGTCGCAGCTGTAGAAACGCTCGAACAGGCGCTCGACCTTTTCCTCGTTTACGCCGGGCCCATGATCACGCACACAAATGCGATAGCCCGTGTCGCGCCGGCTGAGCACCACGGTCACCTCCCCCGCCGGCGGGGAAAAGTTTGCTGCGTTGGTGACCAGGTTCTGCAGGGCAATGCCGATGGCCTCGGCGTCGCTACGCAGGGTGTATTGCCCCGGCGCTACGTCCAATGAAAGGTCCAGGCCTTTGCCCAGCGTCCAGGGAGTGAGCTCGGCGAGGGTTTGGCGGACCACACTGTCGATCTCCATGGGCTGCCAGTTGTGCCGGGCGGTCTCGGGCTCCACACGGGCCATGATGAGCAATTGGTTAACCACTCGGCTCAAGCGGTCTACCCCACCGAGTAAAAACTGCAAGGCCGCGTCACGCTGGCTCTCGTCGGTGGCCTCCAAGGCGTTCTGCACATGGATGCGCAAAATCGCCAAGGGCGTGCGCATTTCATGGGCGGCATCGCCGATAAAACGGCGTTCGCGTTGTATCGAATGCTCGATCTGCGACAGCAAGCGGTTGATCGCCGCCTGCATGGGCTCGAGCTCTTTGGGCAACGGCACCAATTGCAACGGTTCAAGGGACTCGGCGTGCCGCGCGCGGATAACCTGGGCCATGTTCTGCAGCGGCTTGAGACCCCAGCCGATGGCCAACCACACCAGTATCGCCAGCAACACAATGCCGATCAGATTAGGAATCAACGTGTGGCGCACAATCCGGTCAACCAGGTCCTGGCGAACGTCGTCGCGCTCACCTACCCATATCCGTAGCCCATGCTCCTCGTCCGGCAACAGGAAACCATGCCAACCGACACCGTTCACATCCAGGCTGGAGAAACCCACGGTCGCTGGCGGCTGCTCCAACACCGGCATACTCGCCGAGCGCACCAGGCTTTGGCCTTTGAGGTCCCACACCTGAAAGGCCATTTTGCCCTCATAGGGGTGGCCAATCTTGTGGTGGCCGGCCTGGCTCAGCGCATCATTGAACGCTTGGTATAGCTGCTGGCGTTGCTCGTCGGGTAACGGCATCTGCACTACGCCTTGCAGCAGCCGCGCGCTTTGCGCCAGCTGGGCGTCGTAGATTTCCGTGATTTCGTGTTTGCTGTCGTGCAGGTTGTACGCGGTGATGGTCAGCGTACCGAGCACCAGCAACGCCAGCACCAGCCACAGGGTGCGATGACGCAATGAAGTCATGTCACGCCTCCACCAGGTAACCAATGCCGCGCACCGTGCGGATCAAACCCGTGAACAGCTTTTTGCGCAGGTGGTGGATATGCACCTCCAGGGTGTTGCTCTCGGCTTCTTCGTCCCAACCGTACAACAGTTGGGTAAGACGCTCGCGGGTAAACACCTTGCCCGGCTGCGACAGCAGCTCGTGCAGCAATACGTACTCTTTGGGGGTGAGCACCACTGCCGCGCCCTGATAGCGAACCTGCTGGCTGGAGGGGTCCAGGCTCACGCCGGCATGCTCCACCACGGCTTGTGCGCGCCCGGCACTGCGGCGCAACAACGCCCGCAGGCGCGCTTTGAGTTCGTTGAGGTCGAAGGGCTTTACCAGGTAGTCATCGGCGCCGGCGTCCAGGCCGGCGATACGGTCGTCGGTGTCATCGCGCGCCGTCAAAATGAGCACTGGCAGGTTGGAGCCGCTTTTGCGCAGTTGCTGCAGCACCTGAATGCCGCCAAGCCTGGGCAAGCCCAGGTCCAGTACAAGCAAATCAAAGGTTTCGCTGAGCAAGGCATGCACGGCGCTGACGCCATCCTGCAGCCAGTCAACCGTATAGCCCTCGGCCTTCAAGCCCGCGCGTACGCCCTCGCCGAGGGCGGTGTCGTCTTCCACTAGCAGCAGTCGCATGCCATTCCTTATTGAAGATTTTCAGCTATCAATTGAGCTTGTGCTCAACGTCTTTGAGTAAAGCATCAATGTCGCGGCGACGGCCTTCATCGGCCAATTCACGACCAGGCCGCGGCGCCGCTTGCTTGGCTTTGAGCAGCGCCACCTTGGCCTCTGCATAGTGGCCTTCGCGGTACAGGTGGTCGCCCCAGAAATACAGACTGTCGATGCCCGCAGGGTTGAGTTTCAAGGCCTCTTGCAGCAGCTTTTGCGCCTCATCGGCGTCGCCAAAACCAATGGGCCAGCCCGGTACGCGATCGTACAACGCTGCGAGGCTGGTGTACGCCGAGCCTTGCAACGCGCTGGGGTCCAGGCTAAGGGCTTTTTCCAGCGATGCCTTGGACTGTTTCGCCTTGCCCAAGGCCCCCAGCCCTCCCTCGGCGCCGGCCCAACTGCTGACCACAATACCGTTCCAGATCCACGCCTCGGCGGCTTTGGGCTGTTCAACGGTAAAGGCCTGCGCCTGGGCCGCGAGTTTTTCGAACTCAGCGGCTTTTTGTTTTTCCGGCGTGTTGTATTGCACCTCGGCCCAACGCTGCTGAATGCTCAGCAAGCGTTGCGCGCCGGCATCGTCCAGTGCCCAGGCCGTACCTTGCAGGGCAAACATGGCGGCCACGGCTGCAGTTATCCATCTGTTCATCGCTTGGGGTTCTCCGGTGTGTGAGTGAAGCTTCGAATAATTGGCAGCTGTTTGCGCAAGGCACGGTCGACCAGGCTGGGGAGCATGCCGTTAAGACGCACAAACAGTTTTTCCGGCCAGCCGAGGTAGAGCTCGCTTAAGTTTCGTTGCACCGCTTGCATCACTTCGCTGGCTACCCACTGCGGCTCGTCGACATTGGCGTTGAGCGCCTTGTTCAACGCCATGGCGGCAGCGCTGTTCATGCCGGTGCGGGTGGCCCGGGGCGCGACGTACAAGACGTTCACATCGGTGTCAGCCAGCTCGCGACGCAACGCCTCGGAAAAGCCGCGCAAGGCAAACTTGCTGGCGCAATACACGGCATAACCGGGGTAGCCGATGGAGCCGTAGGTAGACCCCACGTTCACCACCACGGCATGGGGCTGGCTGCGCAACATCGGTAGCATGGCGCGGGTGAGCTGCAAGGTAGCCACCACATTCAAGGCCAACATCTCGTCGATCTGCTCGTCGTCAATCTGCTCCAGCAACGCAAAGCGGTTAACCCCGGCGGCGTTGATCAGCAGGTTCACCCCACCCAGGTGCCGCGCCGCTTCCACCACCGCATGTCGCCCGGCGCTGCTGCGCAGATCGGCAGATACCTGACGAATATGTTGCGGGTAGCGTTTTACCAACTCGGCCAGGGCATCGGCCTGGCGGCTGATGGCCAATACCTGGGCGCCAGCTGCACACAATTGCTCAGCCAGGGCCAGACCAATGCCGCCACTGGCGCCGGTAAGCACCACCCGGCAATCAGACAAGCGCATGGTGCACCTCAAGGGGTTTGCCCGGGTTTTGAGCATGGGACAAGCCACGGAACATCTCGGTGTACAGGTGGTACACCACCTTGCTGGCGTGAATGACGGCAGCTTTGTCCGCTGGCTCTTCCAGGCGGTTCATCAGGCCCCGGTAGGTGTCCATGTGGTCGATATCCAAGGCACCGTGGGAGGACAGGTAGCTAAACGCGATGGCCGGCAACTGCAGACGGTCTTGAATCACCGTTGCGGCCTGGGTGGCCAAGGCAATGCTGGTGCCTTCGAGCACATTGACCATGCCGAACAGACCCACCGGGTTCCCCCGGGCGATCAGGTCGTAGAGGAAGCTGACCATCAACTCGATGGCCAGGCTCGGCTGGCCGTCTCGCACCTGCTCGGCATCGCCGCCACAGGCGCGGATGTCGTTCAGAATCCATTGCTCGTGGCCGTATTCTTCGTCGATGTACTCGCACACTGCCCCGCGCAGCCATTCAAGCCGGCTCGGCAAGCGCGCACCGCAGGCCATCATCAGCGGCACCGTGTGGCGCACGTGGTAATACGCCTGGGTGAGAAATGCGCGGTAGTTTTCCAGGCTGACTTCACCGGCCAGGGCATCGCGGATTACCGGTACGGTGAACAGCGCCTGGCGTTCCTGGGCGGTAGCCGCTTGCAATTGGTCAAAAAAATTCATGATCGTTTCCTCATTCACTGACGAGTTCTGAAAGGGTGTCGCGATAGCGCGACAAAATGGCTTCGCGCCGCAGTCGGCCATTGCTGGTCAGCAAGCCGTTGGCGGGGCTAAAGGGTTCTGGCAATCGTTTCCAGGCATGCACCTGGGCGTAGTCGGGCAACTGGGCGTTGGCCTGGGCCACGGTGCCGGCCAGGGTTTCATCGCTGGCCGTTGGGTCCAGCGGCCACAGCAGGGCCAGGTTGCGGTTCAGGCCCTCGCCATGGACAAAGGCCTGGGCGATGGTGCCGCGTTGGGTCAACTCCGCCTCCACCCAGTCGGGGTTGACGTTGCGGCCAAAGCTGGTGATGAACTGGTGCTTTTTACGGCCCTTGAGATACAGGTAACCGTCGGCATCAAACTCGCCGATATCACCGGTGGCCAGCCACGTTTGCTGATACGGCTCATCGCCCAGGTAACCCAGCAAGGCCGAGCCCTTGACCAGCACTTCACCGTCTTCACCCAGGCGCACCGTCACATGGGGCAACGGTTTGCCTACGCTGCCGAGGCGGTTGTGTTCCGGCTGATTAAGGCACACCACCGAGGCGCATTCGGACAAGCCGTAGCCCTGGTAAACCGGCAGGTTGACCTTGGCAGCGCGCTCCAGCAGATCCAGGCTTACCCGCCCGCCGCCGACGGCAACAAAGCGAAACTGGTGGACAGTGAGCAGCTTGCGCTCCAACGCGGTGACCAGCCCCTGCAACAACTGCGGCACCAGAATCAAACTGTGCGCACCGCTCATGGCCACGCTGGCCAGTAAGCGCGCCCAATCAACACCCGTTGCCCCGTCAATGCCCATGCTCTTTTGCGACGGCACCGTCACGCTGGCCCCCACCCACAAGGCTGCATAAATACCCAAATTCTCCAGCAGCACCGCCAGCGGCAGAACCGCCAGGTACTTCTCCGGCGCCGCCGAGCGGCTGGCGTTGGCCAACTCCTGAGTCACCCGCAGCAAGGCCGCAGCGCTGAGGCATACACCTTTAGGCGTGCCCGTGGTGCCAGAGGTGTAGGTGATTTTTGCTGTGCCGGCGGGAATACGTACGTCACCATTGGCCTTACGGCGCCAAAACGCACCTTCCTGATAAAACCCGGCTTCACGCATTCCGGGCGCCATTGCCGCGTCCGCCACGGCGATGTCCACCTGGCTTTGGTCAAAGCAATGCAGGCGTTGAGCGTGAGTGAAAAACGGCGGCAAGGTGACGCAAGGCAAGCCGGCGAACAGGGCCGCCAGATCCCATAGCACAGCCTCCGGACTGTTCTCCATCACCAAGGCGAACACCTGGCCCTGATGGGCCTCAAGCAAAGCGCGGCGCTGCTCAACCTGCGCCCACAGGTCGTGGTAGCTGTAACGGCTGGTTTCCCCGCGCAGGGCGACACCCTGACGGTCTTGTAGCGCATGCCCTTGCAAGGCTTCGCGCAGGGCGGCCAATTCATGCGGCATGACAGCGGCTCCGTTCAAAAAACGGAAAACCCAGGCGCGCGAGCACCCCGCTGATCTCCAGTTGTTCCAGACCCAAGCGGATATTGCCGGCGAACACATTCGGGTGTTGGGCGTAATAACGGCCCCAGGCCTGTTGCTCGCCGCCCAATTTTTCCGGGTCGGCCTCGCACAACAGCAGCGGTTCCAGGCCCAGGCGCTGGAAGCTGTTGATCAGCGTGGCGGCGCCGGTGAACACCACCCATTCCAGACCATGGCGGGCCAACAGCCAGGTCATGGCGACAATAATGAGCCGGGCACTGCCAGCATTGCGCGCCGCCAGGTTACCGACCTCCACAATATGGCCACGCTCCACGGGCTTGCCCGCCAACCGCGACACCACCTGCTCCACAGCACTGGGCAAATACTGTTCGACAAACAGCGGCCCGGCACTGGCGATGCGCGCGCCTACGGCAGCGCTGAGTTGATGCTGACGATCACGCAGGGCCAGCAGCTCGGGCATAAAGTGGTGGACGTCTGCCTGATGGACAGTGGCGAAACGATCCTGAATAAAGGCTTCCACTGCCGGGCGTTGAAGGTCGTCCTTGAGGGTGAGCGAGAGCGCCAACGGGCGCTGCGCATCCGGGCCAAATCGCAATGGAAAGGCGGTATTCCACTTGGCATCAATCATCGACATTCCCTCCAGCGGTTAGGCGATGGAGGCACTATCGACAGTGAAGCTTAATGAAATCTGAAGCACGCTGATTACGCTGCGCAAGCGCAATTAAACAGACAGATTTATCTTCCCTTGTCTCGACTCGCGCACTTTGCGAGTTGCATCGGTTGTTCCACACCGAATGTGCCGGAGCGCATCCATCGCCGGTTCTGACCCGATCTGCTGCTACTCACAGGAGATACGGGTGCCAGATCCGTTTTGTAAACGCATCCCGCGGCAGTGCAGCGCCTAACGGTTAACGACCCAGGTATTCTTCAGGATGTTGTCGCGCCGCAAGCCCTGCGCTAGTGAAAAGCAGCGCACTTCGCACGGGGTTTATGCGCAGCGCTGGACTTCTCTGATTTTCTTGGCTTGGGATATGGAGAACTCACTAGGCAGTGCGACTGCATTCTTCGCCGCAAGCACTTCGGCCATCACACTGACGGCGATCTCCGGCGGCGTCTTGCTGCCGATGTAGATACCGATTGGCCCATGCAGGCGCTCCAGCGATTCTTGCGTCTGCCCAAAGTGCTCAATCAGCCTATCGCGTCGGTTCTGGCTGTTGCGTCGCGAACCAATGGCTCCGATGTAGAAAGCGGGCCCTTGCAATGCTTCCAGCAACGCCAGGTCGTCTAGCTTGGGGTCATGGCTGAGGGCGATGATGCAGGTGCGCACGTCAGGCGCAAAGGCTCGGACTACGTCGTCCGGCATCTGCTGGATTCGAACTACACCCGGCACACTCCAGGTTTTCAGGTATTGCGGCCGAGGATCACAGATGCTGACCTGAAAGCCGTTGAACTGCGCCATCACGGCCACGTATTCGGCCAATGCGCCGGCGCCGATCAGTAGCATGCGATACCCCGGCCCCAAGGTATTGCTCATGTGTTGGCCGTCAAAGGCGAATTGATCCGGCGCAGCGGTGTTGTGCAGAGTGACCTGCCCTGTGTGCAGATCCAGTTCGCGCCGTACCAATTGGCCCGCATCGAGGCTCGCCAGTAAAGGGTCAAGGCTCTCTAAGGCGGGTATAAACTCAAGGACCAGTTCTAGCGTGCCGCCGCAAGGCAGACCAAAGCGATGCGCTTCGTCCGCGCTCACACCGTAGCGAACCACATCCGGCAACCGTTCAGGCAAGCCTGCGGCACCATAAGCCGTGGTGTAGTGGTGGATAAGGTCATCTTCGATGCAGCCACCGGAAACGCTGCCCACCACACGCCCATCGTTACGCAACGCCATCATCGAGCCCACTGGCCTAGGTGACGAACCCCAGGTTCGCGCCACGGTGACCAGCAGCACGCGGTCACCCGCCGCAAGCCAATCGCGGGCGGTGCGCAGCACTAAAAGATCAATGCTTTCCATCCAGCCTCCAGCGGCTTATCGCATGTGCAAGAGAATCGGCGTAGGGCTGGCCGGGTCGGTATGCGCTCGCAGGGTGGCGACAGCCTTCGCGTCCACTTCGCCCCCTTGATTACCCCAGGTCGCGCGGACAAACGACAGCACCTGGGCAATCTCCAGGTCCGAGAGTTGTTCGCGAAAGGCGGGCATCCGGTAAGCGTCCGGGACCCCGGCGGCAACTACCCGCAACGAACCGTTAAGGCTGATGTTGATGGCCGATTCAGCTGCAGCTGTCATTGCCGAAGTGGCGCCCGCCAAGGGCGGCATCCACGGCGCCTGGCCCTTGCCATCCAGCCCATGACAGGAGGCGCAACGGGTTTCGTAGAGGTGCCCACCGGCGCTGACAAATACCGAAGCCTCAGCCGCCTGGTATTGCCAGGGCGGGCCATCGCGCTGGGGATCGCCCGGTAAGGACTTGAGGTAGCGAGCGATGGCAGCGAGGTCGGCGTCAGTCAAGAATTGCGTGGAGTTGTTGAACGCTTCGGTCATCGAACCAAACACCACCGCATGTTGGTTACGCCCCGTTTTTAGGAACTGTGCAATATCTGCCTCGCTCCAGCGCCCCAGCCCTGTGTTTGGGTCGTTGCGCAAGCTCGGCGCATACCAGCCGTCCAACAGAGCGCCAGCCAGGAATTGCTCACCGCTGTCATTCAAAGCTTTTTCGTTGAACGCCAGACCACGCGGCGTATGGCAACTGCCACAGTGGCCTGCGCCCTGCACCAGGTAAGCACCACGGTTCCACACGGCGTCTTGCGTCGTCTGCTGAGCGAAGGGCTCGGGCTGTGTAAACAGCGTATTCCATAACGCAATGGGCCAGCGCACGTTGAGCGGCCAGGGTATTTCACTCGGTTTGTTGGCTGCCGCCACTGGACTGACGCCTTGCATAAAGAATGCATACAGCGCGCGGATGTCTTCGTCGCTCAGTTTGGCGTACGACGGATAAGGCATCGCCGGATAGAGCCGGCGTCCCTCAGGCGCCACGCCGTGGCGAATGGCACGGTCGAAGTCAGCCAGGCTGTAGCCGCCAATGCCTGCTGTTACGTCGGGGGTAATGTTGGTCGCATAAATAGCCCCCAATGGCGTCGCCATTTTTAGCCCGCCGGCGAATGCAGGGCTGTCGGGCAGGCTGTGACAGGCCACGCAGTCACTGGCGCGAGCCACGTATTCGCCGCGCTGAATCAGCGCAGCGTCGCCTGGAGCCACGCTGCCTGCAGCGTCGAGCGCTGAAGCCGGTACCCTAGTGCCATACCAAACCAACAGGACCAACACGACCAGACCGACCAATGCCAGTGTGCCGGCCGCTTTTGCGTAATGCCGTTTGCTCATGGACACATCTTCCCGTCAGGTCGGTTGGCTAAAGGTGTAGCTGGAGAACGGCATGCTGCGAATGCGCTGGCCGGTCAGTCTGGACACCGCATTAGCCACCGCTGGCGCAACAGCCGGAAGCGGTGGCTCACCAATGCCGCCCATCTTGGCGCCGCTCTCGATCACTTTGACGTGTACCCGCGCCATGCGGGCGGGCGGCAAGATGGGGTAGAGATCGTAGTTACGTGCGCGCGGTTTGCCGTCGACGTACACCGCCTCTTCGACTAACGCCTGGGACAACCCCAGCGCCACCGCACCATTAACCTGCGCCTCAACGATGGCGGGGTTGACGATGCTGCCAGGGTCTATCGCCTGCCAAATGTCATGAACCTTGACCTGCCCATTTTCAATCGAGACCTCGGCGACCACCGCTGTCTCGGTTCCAAACGGCGAGGCCATGGCCACACCGCGTGCGCGCCGTGAACCATCTTCAGCGGTGAACGGCCCACGCTTCCAGCCACCGGATAGTTCAGCAACGGACTGCAGCAGATGGGTTAACCGCGCGTTGCCTTGCAACAAATGCAGACGCAGCTCATAGGGATCATGACCGCCCTTGTCGGCCAGCTCATCGAGGAACGCCTCGTAGAAAAAATCGTTGAGCGAGTTACCCACTGAGCGCCAGTAGCCAAGCATGACCGGGCCCTTGACGTAGATCTGGGCAATGCGCCGATGCGCAATTGCGTAGGCCTTGTCGGTCAACCCTTCAAGGGCCGACGGGTCAAGCTTCTCACCTTGTTTGCCGGCCAGGCCCTCGGTTGGCCCTTCGGTGGCGCTAACCGCTTCGATGGCGACGGGCAACCCGTTGGCATCGAGCGCGGCGCGAAACTTGACCACCGCCATGGGGCGCAGCGGGTCACGCAGAAACTCCTCCTCGCGGCTCCAAATCAGCTTGATCGGACGGCCGACTGCCTTGGCCAATTCGATGGCCTGCGGGTACGGGTTGGCAGTGTCGTACAGGAAGTGCCGACCGAAAAAGCCGCCGAGCAACGGTGTATGCAGCGTGATCCTGGAGGGATCCAGGCCGGTACGTTTCGCGATGTCCGCCAGGAAAAAGTCCTGCGCCTGGTTAGGCAACCAGATTTCCAACCCGCCATCGGGATTGAAGCGCGCCAATGCTGAAGGGGGTTCGAGCTGCGCATGGTTGACGTACTGGTTGTGGTAGGTGGCTTCAACGGGCGTCTTCGCTTTTGCCAGCGTGCCAGCGAAGTCGCCTTCCACCTCGGCATCACGCCCTGGCCCTGGCTCATTTGCCAGGCGCTCACGAAACGCCACGCTGGAAAAGTCGGCTGGCATGATACGTAACGGGGAGTCCGAGGACGGTTCCTGCCACTGCACTTGGATAGCTTCGACCGCACGCTTGGCATGCCACCAGCGCTCGGCGACCACCGCCACAGCGCCGGGCAAACGGTGCACCGAGTGGACCCCCTTCATCGCCTTGACCTGCGCTTCGTTGCGCAGCTCGCCCACCGTCATGCCCAGGCGTGGCGCATGCTGCACGGCGGCGTGGAGCATGCCGTCTACCTGCAAATCGATGGTGTATAGCGCTTTGCCGGTGGACTTGTCGTAACTGTCCAGGCGGCGCACCGGCTTGCCGATCCAGCGGAATTGGCTGGGGTCACGCAGCGTGATGCTGTCGATAGCGGGCACTGCCAGGTCCAACGCAAGGCCCGCCAATTCGCCGTAGCTTAACGAGCGTCCCGACGCTACATGCAGCACGTGGCTGGGCTCGGTGGTCAGTTCAGACACAGGCACATTTAAACGTGCGCTGGCAGCCTGCAACAACATCGCGCGGGCCAATGCGCCAAGCCGGCGCATGGTGGGATAACTCATGCGCACCGACATGCTGCCGCCGGTAATGCGCAGGCCATTTTCCATCACCACATAGGCTTCGCCGGGCGGCGCGCTATCGACTACAAAGGTCGAGGGATCGGCGTCCAGTTCCTCGCCGACGATTTGTGCCATGGCGGTGTAGGTACCCTGACCGCCCTCAATAAAGGGGCATAGCAGGCGGATGGTGTTATCCGGGCGGATCTCAAGAAAAGCGCTCACTTGGGTGCCGGCCGCTTGGCGCTCGGCCGCAATCGCCTGCATGCGTGCAGAACCCAGCGGCACACCAAAACCAAGCACCAACGCGCCAACCGCCGTGCCGGCAGAAGCCACTAGAAAGCGACGGCGCGATAGATTGATGGGCTCACCCAGGGCGCTATCAATGGGCGTACTCATCAGACTATCTCCCCGGCAGGCGCCGCTAAGGTGGCAACATCGGTTGCCAGCTCGTGGACGGCCGCATTGATGGCGTTGTACGTGCCGCAGCGGCACAGATTGACCATCGCCGCCGCGATTTGCGCATCGTTGGGCTTCGGGGTGCGCTTAAGCAACGCGGTCGCCGCCATGACTTGGCCAGACTGGCAATAGCCGCATTGGGCGACTTGATATTCAACCCACGCCGCCACTACGCGCTTGCCAACTTCGTCGACTTCTATCGCCTCAATCGTGGTGACCTCCCGGCCGACCACGCCGGCTACTGGGGTCACGCATGAGCGCACCACATTGCCGTCAACAAGTACCGAGCAGGCGCCGCATTGGGCCAGACCGCACCCGTACTTCGTACCGGTCAGCCCCAGGTCGTCGCGGATAACCCAGAGCAGCGGCGTGTCCGCCTCGGCATCGACCTGATAGGTTTTTTGGTTTATTCGCAGTTCCATGGCTCACCTGCTTTAACGGGGATTAGTCTTTTTAAAGGCATTGGCATTCGAGTGCCGGCCTGTTCGCTTTAGGACCTTAGCACTGAGCGCTTGAGCTCAGTGCTTTGCGGCTGAGATAGCCGTTATAAGCCACGCTGATCAATCGCCCGCCTCAGCAGGTGCAGGTCGACGCACAGCTTTGCCGTTATCCTCAGCGGGTAGAAAGAGGCAGTGTTAGCGCAATTCTCCGTCTGCCTTGCCTAATCCTGTCGCAGTGCGCCAGGGGTGACTCAGCCCTCGAGCTTTTTCAAGGCCGCCTGGAGACGCTTGGCCGGCTCGGGCGCGCCGCGCGCTTCCAGCTCACTGGCCACTTGGTTCAATTGCTGCGCCGTGAGGCCCACGTTCTTGCCTATCTTCAGGTGCGCCTCCAACTGCGACTCCACACCAGACAGTGCGGCAAGTGCCCCAATGGTGGCCAGTTCGCGGGCGACCCAATCAAGGTTGTCGCGGGCGAAGATATCGCCGAACAGGTGGCCCTTTAGAAACTGGTCAATAGCAGGGGCAAACACAAACAGCGGCCCTGAGACTGGCGCGCCCACCAGGCGGGTTTGATTATCGGTGCCCAGATCGAGCAAGGCGTGCCCCGACGGCACTGGACCTGGTTCGCGCCCCGGTTCGTCGTAAATGCCTCGTGCTTCGCGCTCCTGCAGCACGCTCATCAGCAGTGACAGCGCATTGAGGCTGCGCGGAAATCCGGCATAGGCATAGAGCTGAACCAGGATTTCCTTGCTCTCGCTAATTGTCAGCCCGGCATCGAGACCACGATTGAGCGCGTCGCGCAAACGGGGCATATCGCCGACCGCCATGGCGGCGCCGATAGGGGCAATGGTCTGTTGTTTGGCGGTTAACATTTGCTCACTCACTGTCTGCGTCTCCAATTCAGGGGAAGTACTGGCTGGGCAAACCTGGGCGTACGCGAAACTGGTCAGGATGACGAAGCTGACCAGTGCCCCCAACCGCACCTGGCTGCGCTGACTTGGCTTGGTACCGTTCATGGATCAGTTCTCCACCTGGCGCTTAATGCGCAGAAAACGTCACCCGAACATCGTCGCGGCCCAGCGCCTGAGAAAGACCCGCTGGGTTGTCGATACGACCAAGACGGGTATAGGTGTAAGACGAGTTGAAGGTTTTATAAAAGACCACCAAGGAGTCGGCGCCATACAGGAGGAAATCGCCTTTATGGATGGTTCCAGGCCGATACGTTTGAGTGGGCAATGGACGCTGCAAGGTGACGTGCTTTTCGTTGTCGTTCAGGTCGCTCATGTCCAGAGTGAGCGGTAAACGGGCGGTAAGCTCCCGAGTGGTCGGGTTGTCTTCGAGGGTAATGGCGAAGCGCTGTTGGCCTACGGTCATCCACATCGTGGTGTTCTCCATGCCTGTTGACGGGGCGTCGCTGGTGGTCGCAGCAGCGAGGGGGAAAGCCGAGAGGGCAAATGGCATACAGACCGCCAACCAGAGGTCCTTCCATCGAGGGGAATGATCGATATACATGGCCTTGCTCCATGGACGAAAGGGTTCACTGGGTGTGCGGTGCTGGCGAACGCGAGGTTAAAAAGATCAACAGTGCGGCAAGCATCAGCACCGCTGCGCTGGCGATAAACGTGCTCTGGTAGCCCTGCGCGTCAAACAGTACGCCGCCGACCGTGGAGCCCACGGCGATAGCCAATTGAACAATTGCTACCATCAGGCCTCCGCCTGCCTCGGCGTGCTCCGGCATGGCGTGGGCAATCCAGCTCCACCAGCCCACGGGCGCGGCGGTTGCAATAAAGCCCCAGAGTCCGAGCAATATCGCTACAGCGATAACCCAGGTGCCCGCAGGAATCAGCGCCAGCGCAATCACCGCCATCAGCACCGAGATGATGCTTAAGGTGCCGTAGAGGTTGCGTTTGAGGACGGCACCGATCAGCGTGGTGCCGCAAAACCCAGCGATGCCTATCACCAATAGCAGCAGAGAAAGGGTCGGCACGTTCACGTGGGTGACCGTTTCCAGAAACGGGCGCAGGTAGGTGAACAGCGCAAACTGGCCCATAAAAAACAAGCCAGCGGCGGCCATGCCCAGCGCCACCGTGCGGTTTTTTAGGAGGTTGAACACATTACCGGTGCCTGGCCCGCGCTTCTGCGTGGCCATGCTGGGTAGGCTTATCCACTGCCAGACCAGCGCAATTAACGCCACCGGAACCAGGCACAAAAATGCGCCACGCCACCCCACAATTGAGCCCAGATAACTGCCCAGCGGGGCTGCCGCCACCGTCGCCAGGGCGTTGCCGCTGTTGAAAACAGCCAGCGCTCTTGGCACCTGTGTGGCCGACACCAGGCGCATCGCAGTGGCTGCTGACATCGACCAGAAGCCGCCAATCACTACGCCAATCAGGGCGCGTCCAATCATGTAGATCAGGTAATTCGGGGCAAGCGCCACAATGGCGCCCGACAGGGCCATCAAACCGGTTAGCGCCAGCAGCAACGTCTTTCTGTTTACGCTGCCGGCGACCCAACTGATCGACAGGCTGGCTAACACCGCAAACGCACCAGAGATGGCAAGCCCCTGACCGGCCATGCCTTGGCTAACCCGCAGGTCGTTTGCCAATGGCGTCAGCAGGCTAACGGGCATGAACTCCGAGGCGATCAGCGCGAACACGCATAACGTCATGGCATAAACACCACCCCAGTGAGCGGTACGCGTACCGGTCACTGGGGTGGTGGCGTGCGCGTGAACGTCGGCGGTCACTTCAGGTGGTCCTGAAAGAACTGGGTCAGCTTGGCGAAGGGAATCAGCTCGACGCGGTCGTACAGATCGACATGGCCTGCGTTGGGCACAATCACCAATTCTTTCGGCTCCCCAGCAAGGCGAAACGCCTCTTCGCTGAACTCGCGGGAGTGCGCGTTTTCACCAGCGATAAACAACATTGGCCGTGGCGAAATGCTCTCGATATCCACGAACGGATAGAAGTTCATGAACTTGGTATTGCTGGCCAGCGTCGGGCGGGTGGTCTGTTGCGGCGGGGAACTGGCCGGGGTGAATTCGCCACGCGGGGTGCGATAGAAATCAAAGAACTCACGCTGGATGGGGTGGGTGTCGGCAGTGAGTGTTTGCACTGTGCCGCCGGTGTATTCGATTTCGCCGCCCGCGAACTCCACATAGCGCTGCTCAGCGGCCGCTGCGATGACCTGCTTGCGCTGTTCAAGGCTTTGCGAATGCTTGAGGCCGTCACGGTTGGCGGCGCCCATGTCATACATGCTGACGGTGGCGATGGCTTTCATGCGCGGGTCGATCTTGGCCGCGCTGATCACAAAGCTGCCGCTGCCGCAGATGCCCAGCACGCCGATGCGCTGGCGGTCGATAAAGACCCGCGTGCCGAGGTAATCCACAGCGGCGCTGAAGTCTTCGGCATACATATCGGGCAGCACTGCATTACGTGGCTGGCCTTCGCTTTCGCCCCAGAACGACAAATCCAGCGCCAAGGTAACGAAACCCTGCTCCGCTAGCTTTTGCGCATACAGATTGGAACTCTGCTCTTTTACCGCGCCCATGGGGTGGCCGACGATAATGGCCGGGCTGCGGGTGGCGTTATCCAGCCCTTTAGGGATAAACAGGTTGCCAACCACATTGAGCTGATATTGATTTTTGAAGCTGACCTTTTGCACGGTCACTTTGTCGCTTTTGAAAAAATTGTCTGCACCGTGGGACATATCGGCTCCTAAGGCGGTGAATGAACTGACTAAAAACCCAAGCATCACGAAGAGTTTTTTCACAGGGTGTCCTTTTCAGAAGAAAGGTGACAATGGCGGCGGCGGTTAACGCGAAGCTCGCCCTCGTCATGGAGATGAACGGTGATGGTGGGTAGTGTTGCGGAATAATCAGGCTTTGATTAGCTAATGAGTGCTTAATGCGGATATAACTAAACCTAATCAATAGCCCGAGGGTTAACGCGATGGCCAAACACAACTTCAATGACCTTCTGGCGTTTGTGACCGTCGCGCGTGTGGGCAGCTTTACGCGCGCAGCAGTGCAATTGGGGGTTACCCAATCCGCTGTCAGTCAGGTGGTTTCAGGCCTGGAGGCGCGCCTGAAAATTCGCTTACTCACCCGTACCACGCGTAGCGTTTCCCTGACGGCGGCGGGTGAGCGTCTGCTAGAGGCGGTGGGTCATCGCTTCGATGAAATCGAAGCAGAGGTGGAAGCATTGACCGAGCTGCGTGACAAGCCTGCCGGTACGGTGCGGATCACCTGCGGTGACAACATCATCAAGACCACACTGTTGCCCAAGCTGACGTTGCTGCTGCTGCAGTACCCGGATATCAAGCTGGAATTCGATATCAACTATGGTTTTCGCGATATCGTCGCCGACCGCTTCGATGCCGGCGTGCGCTTTAGCGACACGGTGGCCCAGGACATGATTGCCGTGCCCATTGGCCCTCCCATACGAATGGCCGTTGTGGCAGCGCCGAGCTACTTTGCCCAGAACCCCATCCCAGAACACCCACGTGATCTGGCCGCGCACCGCTGCATCGACATTCGATTCCCCACCTACGATGGCGTGGACGCGTGGGAGTTCGAGCGCCAGGGCAAAAAGCTGAAAGTGCGAGTAGATGGTCAACTGGTTTTCAACTCCACCACCCACATCGCCGATGCAGCCACGAGTGGGCTGGGCATTGCTTACCTGCCCGAGGACGAGTTTGCCGTGCAACTCGCCGATGGCCGTCTTATCCGGGTGCTGGAAGAGTGGTGCGAGCCTTTCTCCGGCTTTCACCTCTACTACCCCAGTCGCCGGCAACCTTCCCCGGCATTTTCGTTGGTCGTTGATGCCTTGCGCATCGACCGGCTGCCACCCCGGCCTGACTAAAGGCTGGAGCCGGCGTTAGCAAGTGACCGCGGGGTCGGTTGCGGCCTGCATCAGCAGAGCACCGAAATCGACCAGGCGGCCACGGCGGTGAACGAAATGACGGCGGCCGTGGATGAGGTGGCAAGCAATGCCGTGGCCACCTTCGAAGTCTCCGAAGAATCGACCCAGACGGCCAAACACGGACAGCAGCAGGTGAGCCAGACTGTCGAGTCCATCCGCCTGCTTTCCAACGACGTCACGCGCACGTCCGAGGAAGTCAAACCCTGGGCGATGGCGTGAGCAATATCAGCAAGGTGCTCGATGTGATCCGCGCCATCGCCGAGCAAACCAACCTGCTGGCACTGAACGCGGCCATCGAAGCCGCACAGGCGGGTGAAGCCGGGCGAGGGTTTGCCGTGGTGGCCGACGAAGTCCGAGCGCTGGCACACCGCACGCAAACCTCAACGCAGGAAATCGAGCAGATGATAGGCACCATCCAGAAAGGCTCCGCCGGTGCCATGAACGCGATGGAGGCCAGCACCCAGCGCGCCCGCCAAACCCTGGATATCGCCCACGGCGCCGGCGAAGCGCTACAGCGCATCACCGACGCGATCAGCCAGATCAGTGAGCGAAACCTGGTTATCGCCAGCGCCTCGGAAGAGCAAGCGCAGGTGGCCCGTGAGGTTGACCGCAACCTGGTGAACATCCGTGACTTGAGCGTGCAAACCTCTGCCGGCGCCAACCAGACCAGCGCAGCGAGCCAGGAACTGTCGACCCTGGCCGTCAGCTTGAACCCCTTCTTCGGCTTCAACCGCGAAGGCGCCAAAGTGTCGCAAGGCCTGATCGACTCCTTCTGGGCGCAAGGCATGCAAGCGGGCCACAAGAACACCTACGATTCCATCGCCGCGTTTTCGGCGACCGACTTCCGCGGTGACCTGGCCAAGTTCGACGTGCCGACCCTGATCGTCCATGGCGACGCGGACCAGATCGTGCCCATCGATGCCTCGGCACATGCGGCAGCGAAGCTGATCAAAAACGCCGAGTTGATTGTCTACCCAGGTGCACCGCATGGCCTGGCGGACACGCACAAAGAGCGGTTGAATCAGGACCTGTTAGCGTTTCTCAAGAAAAAGTAATGAAAAAAGCCCTGCGTAAGCGGGGCTTTTTTTTGGCGTCTGTCTAAGCCCTACCCTCAGCGATTACGCCCCAACGCCTCATGGCTGCTGACCCAATCACCCGCCAGAATGGCCGAGGTCAGCGACACATCCCCGGCCAGCACCACGGCCGCAATAATCTCCGCCAGTTTGTCGGCCTTGCCGTCGCCGTAACAGCCGAGCATTTCCAGGCATTCGCGCTGCGTCGGCAAGCCGGTGCCGCCGCCGTGGGTGGCGCAGATGACGGCAGGCAGGGTCACGGACCAGTAGTAGTCGCCGTTGTCGAGCAGTTGCCCGTAGGTGATGCCGCCATGGGATTCGGCGACGTTGGCGGCGTCCTGGCCGGTGGCGATAAACATGGCGGCCAGGCCGTTGGCCGAGTGGGCACCGCTGTAGGCGGCGCCGGCCTGAATGGCGCCGACGGCGGCGATTTGCCGGTAGCGGTAGAGGTTGGCCGGGTCTACGCGCAGCAGTTCGTGGGCCACTTCGCGCTTGAGGGTGAACTCGGCGATGACCCGTTTGCCGCGGGTTTGAATCATGTTCATGGCCGAGTGTTTTTTGTCGGTGTCGATGGCACCAGACAAAATGTAGCGCGGCTGCGTGGGGTAGTTGGCCTTGATCCATTCACAGGCGGCGTAGGTGGCTTTGCTGGTCATGTTCTGTCCGGCCGCATCGCCAGTGGTGTAGCAGAAACGGGTGTAGAGCATGTTCGCCACCGGGTACTGCTCGATCTCGAACAACTTGCCGCTGCGGGTGGTGGTTTCGCTTACGGCCTTGATGGTTTCGAACTCGCGCACCAGCCAGGCGCCGAATTCGCGGGCCTGCAAGGCATCGCTAAACATAAACACCGGCGCACGCTGCATGGAGTGTTTGACCACGGTGGTTTTCACCCCGCCCGAGGCGCTGATGGCGCGCATGCCACGGCTGTAGCTGGCGAGCAAGGTGCCTTCGGTGGTGGCCATGGGAATGTAGAAGTCGCCTTGGGCATGCTCGCCTTCGATGCGGATGGGGCCGGCCAGGCCGAGGGGCATTTGCACCACGCCGATAAAGTTTTCGATGTTGCCGCGGGTGACCTCGGGGTCGATGGCGTACTTACCCACCGTATCCAGCGAGGCGCCGGTTTGCGCTTTGATAAAGTCGCGGCGCACGCCGGCTTGCTCGGCGCTGTAGTCGTTGGACGTATTACGGGGAATGGGGGCGCCTCTGGACATCGTGCTCTCCTGCTGCTTCGGGGGATTTGGCTTGGTCGGTTCAGCCTAGGTGAAAATCCGTGCCCCGAGTGTGCCCAGCGAAACGCTCGCCGGCTTGCCCGACTGCGCCAATGTAGTGATCCAACACGTCAACGTGAGTGCGGCGCCCTGCCCCGGCTGATGCCTCGGAAAAAGCCCTGGATATCATCTCGATAGTAAAAAAACGCGGCTTAACCGGCACTAGAAAGCAACGGCAATGCTGGGGGAGCGGCTTGTGCCGCGAGCGATGATGATGTGCGCAGCGCGGTGCGCGCAGCGAAGCAGCAGTGCCAACGAGTGGCCTCCCGAGAAGACCGGGAGTTCGTTAACTATCGAGTTTCAATACAGCCTTCACCTTGTCGATGAACGCCGTGATCTCGAAGGGTTTTTCCAGCACCTCGATAAACAAATCCGAGCGGTTTGCGCCAAGATATGCGTGAGCGCCGCTCATCAACATGATCGGCGTAGTGCGGTGCGCTTCGCGTGCACGTACCGCTTCGGCGAACTCGATGCCGGTCATGCCGGGCATCATGAAGTCAGTGATGATCAGATCGGGCCGTTCCCGATCAAGAATCTCCAACGCCTTCTGCCCGCGCCCCGCTGTGACCGTGAGGATGCCCTCGTCTTCAAGGGCGAAACTTAAAATATCCGCGACCAAATACTCGTCGTCGACAATCAGCACTGTGCTCATAAGATGAATGCCAAGCAAAGCAACTGTGCCAGCAAGGACGCCGTTGTCCTGCCGTTTATTTTTTTCGCCCAGCGCATACCTCAGACCTTCTTCACTGATATTCCGTGGCCACCCATGACAACTTCCAACAATGAGGGGTCAAACGCGCTATCTCTTATTTTCAGAATGGATAGCTGACGCTGAAGTTCAGATCCTTTTTGCTCAAAGCGGACCAGCAGCAGGTTATCGACAAGGCTGGAAAGATCCGGGGCCGGCGCATCGATCTGGCTACCTAGCAAACTTTGTATCTCCCAGGTCGCCAGAACGGTGACGCCTCTGGAGCGAAGCTCGCCCATCAGCGCAGAGAAAAAATCCAGAACGCGTGTTTTGTCGGCGGACACACGGGCCATTCCGCCCAGGCTATCGATGA
Source organism: Pseudomonas turukhanskensis (assembly GCF_027922365.1). GTDB lineage: Bacteria > Pseudomonadota > Gammaproteobacteria > Pseudomonadales > Pseudomonadaceae > Aquipseudomonas > Aquipseudomonas turukhanskensis. Next base: position 294,387 of record NZ_BSFN01000003.1, on the reverse strand, counting down.
ATACACGCTTGATCTGATGCCTTTCGACCCTTTCCAGCAGTTCGTAACCCAAACGATCAACCAGGCCTTCAGTCGTTGGGTTCCATGCGATGTGCAAAGCACCGGTGGCCTCCAGGGCACTGAAATCATGGCCTAGCGCCTTTGCCTTGAGGCGCACCCGTTGCGGCGACTCATAGAAACCAAAGTACAACCCCGGCTCTGCAGGGGTGCTCTGGCCGATAAACTCAATGCCGAGGGAGGTTTTGCCGGCGCCGGACGGACCGGCGACCAGGGTCACAGAGGAGGCAGCCAAGCCACCGCCAATAACCGTGTCCAGCGATTTGATGCCGCTGCTGACCTGAGCCAGTTGGTCACTATCGGAGAGCGATGGCCGCGAGAAAAAACGCTCCAGGCGCGGATACACAGCAATGCCGTCGTCGTTGATTTCGAACTCGTGCACACCCGACAAAGCACCGCTACCGCGGGTTTTTCTGAGTTTGATGCGGCGAACAGTTCGTGGCCCAACCGACTCTTCGCCAATCTCGATTACACCATCGACCATGGTGTGCTCCGGGCTGCCGTCGTCCAGCTGTGAGCTGGTCAGAAACAGCACCGTGCAACCGGCAAATGCGGCGTGGCCCTGAAGCTCGGAGATAAATTTTTTGGTGTCGATCGGCAGTTCGGCTTTCGAACGCGCATTCAAAAGACCATCGAGAATCATGATGGTGGCTTTCTGCCTGGTGATTTCTCGACGCAGGAGCTTGACCACTTCGTCGAGCCCTTCGTTTTCGAGGGTATCGAAAGCACTGACGAACTGGATGTTCTGGCCGATCTGGGTTTTGTCGAAAAAGCTCAGCGTGGAAAGGAAACTGAACAGCCGATCATGGGGCTCTGCCAAGAGGGTGGCAAAGAGCACCCGCCCGCCGCTACGGACGTGGTTGAACCCAATCTGGTTCGCCAAAATGGTTTTCCCTGAACCAGGACGCCCCTGAATAATGTACGACGCACCTGAGACCAGGCCGCCTTTCAGTAGCGTATCTAAGCCCGCGATTCCAGTTTTCAGGCGTTCTAACTGATACAAACTAAAATCCTCTGCTGATCATAACGGGGGGCCGTGTAGGACTGCATTGTTGCTGGTCTACGCCTTTCTTACTAGCTAAAGGCAAAAGATTGCCAGCGCCCAACCGAGCCACAAACGCGCCGCGCCCTTCGTTGAAGCAGTTTGCCCAAAGCACGCGGTAAGCCGATGTGAGACCGCCCAAGCCCGGGTTTGTTTGCATCGCCGCGGTTTGCTTTGCCTGGGGTGTGCTATGCGCACCAGGCGGTGTGCCGTCGAACGCGGCCACGAAAGTCGGCAGATTACCGGCTTCAGCTTTGGTTATCAGCCTTGCCAATCACCGTCAGCCAGGCCTGTGGCAGGGCGAACGCCGCCAGGTGCACCTCGGGGTTGTAGTAACGGGTGCTGATCGCCGCCGCCTGCCAGCGCTGGCGCAACGTGGCCGGGGCAACGGCGCGCAGGCTGTGATCGCGTGCGGCCCAGCCGAAGGCCATATCGCCACCCACATAGGTGGGAATCGCGGCGCGGAAGAAGTGCCAGTCGGCAAAGTGCGGGGCGAAACGCTCGGCGCTGTTTTTCAGCTCCTCGGGTTGCAAAAACGGCACGCCATTCTGGGTAACCAACACGCCACCTTCGTTCAGCCGCGCATGGCAGGCCTGGTAGAAGGCCTGCGTGAACAGCACCGCGCCGGGGCCCTGAGGGTCGGTGGAGTTGCAGATGATCACATCGAAACCCGGCCCGCGCTCCTCGATGTAGGCCACGCCGTCGGCAATCACCAACTGATGTCGAGGGTCGTCGAGCACGCCGACGTTGCGAGGCAGGTACTCGCGGCACAGCTGCACCACGGCGCCGTCGATTTCCACCGACACCACCTTTTGCAGCTGGCTATGTTTGAGTACTTCACTCTGCACCGTGCCGTCGCCAAACCCGATGATCAGTACACGCCGCGGCGCCGGGTGTGCGAACAGCGGCACGTGGCTGATGATTTCGCTGTAGATATGTTCATCGGCTTCGGTGATCTGGATAACGCCATCCAGTGCCATCACCCGGCCAAGGCTGGCGTTGTTGAAAATAACCAGGCGTTGGTGGTCGCTACCGCCTTCGAACAGCACCTCGTCAACGCCGAAGTATTGGCCGTAGTGCGCGTGCAACGTCTCGTGAAAGCGGGTCATGGTGGGGCTCCTTGGGCAGACCGAGCACCATAACAAAGTCACTTTCGTTATCAATGGCGCATTTTATATAACCTAATCGTTATTGGTTCTTTGGTGGTATTCAGTCGCTGCTCTAGCATTCGCCGCCATCCCCGCAGAGCCGGCTGGAGCCAGCCATATGACCACCGCCCTTCCCTCCGGCCCGCGCCGTCACCTGGGCAGCCTGCATGCCTTGCTGGTGACCCTGGGCATGGTGATCACCACCGACATCCTCAAAACTGCCCCCACCGTGGCGTTGAATGCTGGCGAAGCGAGCCTGTATCCGATCTGGATTCTGGGCGGCGTGCTGTCGATGGTGGGGGCGCTGTGTTACGCGGAAATGGCCACCGCCTTTCCCCACAGCGGCGGCGACTACCACTTTTTGCGCACCGCCTATGGCGAGCGCCTGGCGTTTCTGTTTGCGTGGTCGCGCTTCGCGGTGATGCACACCGGCTGGATCGCGTTGATGGCCTTTATGTTCGCGGACTATTTTCTGTCGCTGGTGCCCCTGGGTTCGCTTGGCAGCGGCCCGTTTGCCGCCGCGTTGGTGGTGCTGTTGGTGCTGGTCAACCTGACCGGCCTGCGCAGCGGCTTTATCACCCAGGCCGGGCTGATCGTGCTGATGACCCTGGGTTTTATCGCCATCATCGCCGCCGGCCTGTGGCTGGCCTTCAACAACGTGCCGGTGCCAACCGACGTGGCGTTGCCCAGCGCCGATGCCGAACCGGGCAGCGTGGCCGGCTCGTCCAGCGCACTGATTTTCGTGTTTCTGGCCTTTGGTGGCTGGAGCGATGCCGCCACACTGTCGGCCGAGCTGCGCGACAGCCGCAAGGGCATGTTCACCGCCCTGCTCGGCAGCCTGACGTTTCTGGCGTTGCTCTACCTGGCGGTGAACTGGGCGTTTATACGGGGGCTGGGTTTCAACGGTCTGGCGGCCAGCAATGCACCCGCGGTGGATTTGCTCAACCATGCCTTCGGCCCCTGGGGTGGTGCGATCATTGTCGGCATCGTCGGGGTGGCGGCAATTGCCGGAATCAACGCCATGCTGATCGTCGGACCGCGCACCACCTATGCGGCCGCCCGTGACATTCCCCTGCTGCGCGAGCGCGCCCGCTGGGACGACAGCCGCGGTATTCCGGCCTGGACCATTGTCGCCACCGGGGCCGCCGGCTTGCTGCTGGTGGTGTTCGGCAGCCTGAGCAATAGCGGCTTCAATGCCATGGTCGAGTACATGACCCCTGTGTACTGGTTCTTCCTGGCCCTGAGCAGCCTGGCGCTGATCATCCTGCGCCGCCGCCACCCCGATGTGCCGCGCCCGATCCGGGTGCCCTTCTACCCTGTTCTGCCGCTGCTGTTTTTCGGCCTGTGCCTATACATGTTGTGGTCAAGCCTGATGTACGTTGGTTATGGCGCGTTGCTCGGTGTCGGCGTATTGCTGCTCGGCGTGCTGGTGCAAGCGCTGCTGACCTGGCGGCGAGCGGACCCGGGCAACGTCGAGTCAGACCTGTCCTGAGGAGACCTTGATAACCACTTTTGCCGAAGGCGCCGCGGGCCAGGTGCAGGAACGCCTTGTGAGCGTCGGCTAACGAATGGGGCTGATCGATCACAGGGCGAATTGCGTGTTTGCTCAGGAACTCGTTCATGCGGTCAAACGACGAGTGAAGTGCCGCGGCGATGCCGCCGATGGTGATTGCCTGTGCCTCGCAAAAGCCCCCATGAACTCACCCGCTCGACGCATCAATCGGTAGCTCGATACGAAAAGTGCTGCCCTGCCCTGGCTCGCTTTCAACGCCCATTGATCCGCCATGTTTCTTGACGATGCCGTAGGAGAGCGACAGCCCAAGCCCTGTGCCTTTACCCAACGGCTTGGTGGTAAAGAACGGATCAAAAATCTTCGGTATCACCTCTTTCGGAATACCCACACCGTTATCACTGATCTCTATCCATACCCTGTCGCCTTGGGCGCCCGTACGGATTTCGATTTTCCCGCGTTGCTCGCCCATGGCCTGGGCGGCATTCACCACCAGATTCATCACCACCTGATTGAGTTGCGAAGACAGGCATTTCACCTCAGGCAGCACGCCATAGTGTCGAATTACATCAGCCTTATATTTGAGTTCACTGGCGACGATATTGAGTGTGGACTCGATGCCTTTATGCAGATCGGCCCATTGCCATTCCTGCTCCGAGTCCACCCGCGAGAAGTCTTTCAGGTCTTGAATAATCTGCCGCACGCGGGTGATGCCCTCCCGTGACTCTTTGAGCAGCACCGGTATGTCTTCCTGAATGAACGGCAGGTCTAGGCGCACGCGAAGCGCCGCGAGGCTGTCTTTCAGCGCGCCTGGGGCAATGTCGTTTTCCGACTGCTCATACAGGGCGATGAGTTCGAGCAGACCGGTCACGTACTGCTCCAGCGTCGTGTGGTTAGACGAGATAAATCCGATCGGGTTGTTGATCTCATGGGCGACGCCAGCCGCTAGCTGGCCGATGGAGGCCAGCTTCTCGCTTTGCACCAGCTGGCTTTCCAATTGCTTGCGCTCGGCGATTTCGTGCTGAAGCGTTGTGTTGGCCCCGCTAAGCGCTTGCGTTCGCGTCTGCACCTGAAATTCAAGTTGCTCCATCTGCAGTTGCAAGCGCTGGGTCATGTCCCACTTGGCGGTGAGCGAGCACGCCAACTGGCTCACTTCAATGTTATCGAACGGCTTTTTCAGGATCAGCAGGCGGTCGCCGACGTTCAGGCGTGTGAGCATCTCTTCCCAGGAGTAATCGGAGTACGCGGTGCACACCACCACCTGCACGCGAGGATCAACACTCCACAGCCGCTCAATGGTCTCCACGCCGTCCCAGCCGCCAGGCATACGCATATCCACGAACGCCATGGCGTAGGGCTGGTCCTGATCCAGCGCATCCTGCAGCAGCGCCAAACCCTGCTGCCCGCTGTATGCAGAGTCCAGCTCAAAGGGGTTGACACGCGGTGTATCGTCGCCTCCAAACAGTTCGGCTTCAAAAGCGTCGAGGGCCTCGTTTGCGCTGTCGGGACGCAAGATCTTGCGGAAGTCTTCATGAATGGTCGGGGTGTCATCGATCAACAGAATGCGGCGATTGCCGAAGCGCTCCATGGTCATTGCCCTTTGCTCTTGATCGGAATTTCCAACACGAAACAGGCGCCGCTGCCGACCCCTTCGCTCTCCACGCGCAAGGTGCCGTCCATTTCGATGGCGGCCAGCGCGCAGCTGTGCAGTCCAAAACCATGGCCCTCTGCGCGCGTGGTAAAGCCGTGAGAGAAAATCCTGGTCATGTGTTGCGGGTCGATGCCTTCGCCGGTGTCTCGCACCCTGATGGTCAGTCGCTCACCGTCTTCGCGGATGCTCAACGTCAATGTGCGCGGGCCACCTTCCCGGGCATTCATTGCCTGTTTGGCGTTACTGATCAGGTTGACCAGAATCAGCAGCAACCGGTGTTTGTCCAGCCACAGCTCGGCAATCGGGCCGTAATCGCGGATCACCTCAACCTGATGGCGAACCAGCGAGCCGGCCTGCATACGCAAGGCGTCCTCCATCAACTCGGCCATCATCAAAGGCTCGACGATGCTGGAGGGGCCTGCGTATGACTGTTGGGTGGTGACAATTTCCTTGATGTGGTTGACGCTCTTGTTCAGCAGTTCCAGCTCGCGCGTGATGCTCTCGCGCTCGGCATTCAGCGCTTCGCAAACCTGGGCAAAATAGCCGGGCAGCAACTTGCCCTTCTCATCTTGGGTAATGAAGTGGCCGAGGTCGTGCTGGTGTTCTTGCAGCATGGCCACCGCTTTGGACAAGCCGGCCGATTTGGAGGTGCGTACTTTGCGCGCAACAAGGTCCGCCGAAATATTCACGCTGTTCAGCACATTGCCGACGTTGTGCAACACGTTGGTGGCAATTTCCGCCATGCCCGCCTGGCGCGCGGACCCCACCAGCTCGCTTTGCGCGCGCTGCAGTTCACGGGTGCGCTCCACCACGCGCGCCTCCAATTCGTCGTTGGCGTTGTGCAAGGCTCGGTTAACCCGGTTGATCTCGCCATAGCTACGCGCCAGGCGCACGCCCAGGTACAGCAGCAGAGCCGCCAACACTCCGGAAAATACCAGCAGGTACTGGTGGTGCAGACGATCCTGCTCAGCCGACATCAGTTGCTCCTGGCTCAGCAGCTCAATCAAGCCGTCCAACCGATTGGCGACCGACACGGCAGCGATTGCGTTCAACACCCCGTCCACTACCTTTTGTTCACGTAATACGGTGTGTACATGCTGATTGAAGATGTCCAGCGCATCGGCCGTGTCAGGGTCCAGGTGGGCTTTTTGTTCTTCAAGTTTCTCCAGCCCGATGGTGACCTCTGCCGCTTTGTCGTCGGTGCTGACCTGAACAAACTCCATGGTGCCCAGTAGCACGTCGAAGACATAGCTGGAGGTATTGTCCAGCACCATGCTGCTGCGCTGATCGCTAATCAGGTTTTGCACATCATCTTCGGCTGTCGGCAGAAAATGCAGCGAGTTGCGCAACACCGAGTTGTGCGACTTGAACGACTCAATCAGCTCGGCCTTTTTCGCCAACGCTTGCTGGTACAGCTGCGTGTTGTGCTGCCACTTGTCCCGATTGCGCAAGGGGGCTGCCTGGGTGAGTTGCTCCAATTGCCGCCAGTTTTTATTTAACTCGTTGAGCGGGTCGACCAGCGAGTCGTAGTCCAGGTTTATCCCGATACGCGAACGCAGCACCTGAACTTCCCACTGCGAGTCGATCTGCTTGATTTGCCGCAACAGCGCCAGCGAACTGAAATAGCGCGAGGGGTCGTACGAGTCGATGCGCAAGAACATAAAGGCCAATACCCCGGCCAGAGAAATCGCCACACCGGCAATGGTTATCCAACTCAAATACCTGCGTAGAAAACTCATGGCACCACCTGCACTTCACCGCTGAGCGTTTTCAAAAACAGGATAATCAGGCGAGTGTCTTCATCGGTCGCGCGGCGGCCCAGTTGATACTTGAACATCACCTCTACGGCCTTATCGAGGGTCGGTGCGGAGCCGTCGTGAAAATACGGCGCGGTGTGCTCAACGTTGCGTAGGCCCGGCACTTTGAATACGTGGCGGTCCTCTTCCAGGCCAGTAACGGCAAAGCGCCCCTGGTCTGCGTCGGTGATAGGGGTGCGGTCTTTGAAGTAGTCGCCCATCACGCCGAACCTCTGGAACATATTGCCGCCCACATTGATGCCCTGATGGCAGGAAATGCAGCCGTATTGCTTAAAGCGGCCATAGCCGGCCTTTTCTTCTTCGGTGATCGCCGTGCTGTCGCCTTCCAGGTACAGATCAAAGCGTGCTTTGGGCGTGGTGAGCGTGCGCTCGTAGGTTGCCAGGGCGTTTTGCACGTTTTCCTGGGTGATGCCGGAGCTGTAGTTAGCCGCGAAGGCCTGCTGGTAAACCCTGTCGGCAGACAGGCGGGCCAGCACGTCAGTCCAGTTGGCGCCCATTTCCACCGGGCTTAGCAGCACATCGTTGATTTGCTCTTCAAGCGTCGCCGACCGGCCATTCCAGAACTGCCTAAAATTCAGCGCAGCGTTCAATACCGACGGAGCGTTGAACCCGGTGGCTTGCCCATGCAAGCCCAGCGAAAATGCCCGGACATCGGCGCCGCCGCGATCCAGCAGGTGGCAACTGGCACAGGAAATACTCTGGTTGGCGGAAAGCCTTTTGTCATTGAACAATTGCCTGCCCAACTCAGCGCGCGGCCCATTTTCCGTATGCCAGCGGGGAATGGGTTTTATCGGTTCGTCCAGCGGAGCGGCGATGTTCTGCTGGGCCAAGCCTGACAGCAGGAACGCGCACGCCCATCGCAGAGCGCCGGTCATGGACTTAACCGCCGCCACGGCAAAAGGGCAACCGGCTGTTGAAACCCCAGACGCGTCCTCTCCGGCGGCGCCCCGACGCCCGCTACGGCGCCAGGCCTTATGGCAATCAAGCCGCCCTGCCCATCTTCGACGCATTCCTGGTACGGGGCATTTAGCGTTTCCTGAGTCATCGGCCTCTCCCTGGCTTCTGAGCATAGTCACTCCCCGGCCGTCGTTTAAGCACGAGCGACGAAAACAGCTACTCTGAAAGTCGCAAGGCCTTGGCTGACTGGAGATGGACTGACGCAGGAACCGCGCATGAACGACGTTTTAAACACGCCCGAGGTCATCCGCTACACCGTGCTGCTGGTCGACGATGAAGTGGCAATTCTCAATAGTCTCAAGCGCTTGCTGCGTAGCCAGCCTTACGATGTGCTGCTGGCTGAAAACGGCCAGCAGGCATTGGAGTTACTCGACAAACGACCCGTAGACCTGGTCATCTCGGACGCCCGTATGCCGACGATGGACGGGGCTACCCTGCTGGCTGAAATACATCGGCGCCACCCCGACACCCTGCGCATCCTGCTGACGGGTTACACCGACATGACGATGTTGGCCAAAGCCATCAACGAGGGCCGCATTTATCGCTACATCAGCAAACCCTGGGATGACGATGAGCTGCTACTAACCCTTAAACAGGCATTGTCCCACCAGCACTCGGAAAAAGAGCGCGTGCGCTTGGAGCAGCTGACACGGGAGCAGAAAGACGCGCTGGTGCAGTTGAATCTGACCCTGGAAAAGCGCGTTGAGGCGCGCACTGGCGAACTTCAGCAAACCGCTGACATGCTTGACCTCGCCTATGAGGAGCTAAAGCGCAGTTATGTCGTCAGCACTGAAGTCTTTTCGCTGCTGATCAACCAGCGCCTACCCAAGGGCAAGCAAACCAACAAAACCCTGATCGAGCTGGTCAGGGCCTGCTGTTCGGCCAACCTTGTTGAAGCGTACCTGGCGCATGACCTGACAATGGCCGCCGCGCTATACAACGTGGGCAAGCTGAGCTGGTCAGACAGCATGCTCAGCGCCCCCTCGGACATGCTGCACAGCCACGACCGTGACAAATACCGCAGCTACCCGGGGACCAGCGAATCGCTTCTGATGTCGCTTGAACCCATGCAGGACGCCGCACGGCTTATACGCCACCATCAAGAGCACTGGGACGGCGGCGGCTTTCCCGACCGCCTCAAAGGCACGGCGATACCGGTGGGTTCAAGACTTTTGAAACTGGCGGTCGACTTTGTTGAGCTCCAGTGCGGCCTGGTTCTGGAGCGCAGCATGAACCGTGATGAAGTCATCATGTACCTGCGCAAATATGGCGGTCGCCTCTACGACCCGGACATGGTGGAGCCGTTTATCCAGGTGTGCGCCTCCTACCTCACCGATATCACGTTGGCCGATCCCTCGGTCCAGGGGTTGGGCACTCGCGACCTGAAAAACGGCATGGTGCTAGCCCGCAACCTCAATGCCGATAACGGCATGTTGTTACTCAACGCGGGCAAAGTGATGACAACGCCGCTGGTGGATAAGCTGATTGCGTTCGAAGCGATGGAAGGTGCCCGGTACACGGTGTTTGTTCGCACTCCGGAACCTGCGCCGGCTTAACCGGTGGCACGCGTGCGCTGAACATGGCCAAGCAGGCGAGGCGCGTAATTCAGGAGAACATAAAAAGACTGCACGACCCGTTATTGCCAATTGGCGAGCGGAACCATGGAAAACGCGAGTAGCGTCGCTTTTGGTCAGCAATTTGCGCATGCCTCCACATTCCCTGATCAGCGTTCCCCTTACGCCCAAAAAGCAGTCGACAGATGTGTGCGTTCGTCGCTTCATGGGCTTCTGAATCCCTTCCTGCCTGAACTTGCCGACGGGTAAGGTGCATGACCCCTTACAACGCGCTGACCAACTTTGAACACCGCGGCTGCGTGGTTGAGAACGGTCAGCCTGGCCAAGCAGCAGGACGCTGCTCGCTCGCCAGTCGGATTTGCGCGTCTGCCGGCTCCCCCACAGTTTTCTTCGTGGAGCCTGGAAGGCTGTGCGTTAGTCGCCGATCAACGGCAAAGTCACCGTAAATACACTGCCTTCGCCGGGCCCCGGACTGCTTGCGCTTACGGTTCCGCCATGTCCGGTTAGCAGTTCGCGCACCACCGTCAGGCCAATACCCAATCCCGCACCGTTAAAGCCGATAGCGTGGGTATCCTGGATAAAGGGGTCGAAAATATGCGGCAGCGCACTGGGGGTAATGCCGATGCCGTCGTCGCTGACGGTCAGGGTGAGCACCGACTCGGATGCACTGACAACCAGCCTGATGGCGCCGCCATCCGGGGTGTACTTGGAGGCATTGCTCAGCAGGTTGCTCATTATCTGGGCCAGACGCACGCCGTCGCCATTCACCCTGAGCGGGCCAGGCGGCATGCTGAAATGGAACTGCTGTTGGCGTTTATCAATGAGCGAGCGGACGGCATCGACTGCTTCGTTAATGGTGTCAGCCATATCCATCCGCTCGCGATCCAGACGCATTTTCCCGGTGTTCGCGCGCGAGACATCCAACAGGTCGTCGATCAGGCGGGAAATATGCATCACCTGACGCTCGATAATCTGCTGCATACGCGGCAACTCCTCGGCCTTCACCCGCCCTAGTAACCCGGCGGTCATGGCCAGGGGGGCGAGAGGATTGCGCAGTTCATGGGCAACCATTGCCAAGAGGTTGTTCTGCTGGCGGTGGGCGTGCTCGGCCGCCGATTGCAACTGTTGCGCGTTCAACACGGCCAACACCAACTGTTCGTTGGCTTCACGCTGCTGACGGCCCAGCCGCTCATGTTCGGCCAACGCATTGTCGTAGTGACCGAGCAACGCTTGTGGGCGCGACGCAGCTTCAGCATTGCCATCGTCACCCTCCGCGGCCGCGGGGGGTGCTGTTGCACCGCCGTGATCTTTGGCCCGATACATTGCCGCGTCTGCGCAGTCGATCAGTGCCTGAGGGTCTTCGCCATCGTCGGGGTACAGGCTGATGCCAATGCTGCCGGTCAGGCGCAGCACGTTATTACCGATGATGCAGGGCGTTGCCATTGCGTCGATGATTTTCTCGGCCACCAGCAACGCGTCTGAACGTTGCGAGATGTCAGCCAGCAACACCAGAAACTCGTCGCCCCCGTAGCGGGCCACCGTGTCGACTTCGCGTACGGCACCCGTCAGGCAATGCGCGGTTTGGATCAGCGCCTCATCGCCCACCGAGTGACCGAGTGTGTCGTTGATGAGCTTGAACTCATTAAGGTCCAGAAACAGCAGTGCCAGCCCCCCGGCGCGCCGCTTGGCACTCGCGATCGCCTGCACGATGCGCTCGGCAAACAGGCTGCGATTGGGAAGCCCTGTGAGCACGTCAAGTTGGGCCGTCTGTGCCAATTCAAACAGCTCGCGACTGGCTTGCTCGGCATCGGTCCGGGCTGACAACGCAGCCACCATCAGGTTGGCGTTGGCTTCGCGCAGTTGCTCGGTTTGGTTGCGGTGCTTCAGATGCTGTTGCGTGGTGAGCAATTCTTGCTCTAGCAGCGCCAAGGCTATACGGGCCTCGTGAGTGCGCTCATTCACCAATGCCAGCTCGTGGTTAGCTTGCTCCAGAGTTTTGCTGCTCGGGCCGGTGATCACTGGGCGGACGCAAGCGCAACAGCGCCCGGCGCCGTGCTGGCTATTTGCCGAGGGCTGGGGCTGAGCAGGCCTTCCATATCCTGTGCCATTTCGCCCATCTGAATGCCCTCGTCGTTTATGCGGTACAGCCGCAACTGGTCGGAGTGCGGGCTGCAACGCACCTTGACTACCGCCATCACACGCAGCAATTGGCTGCGCACTTCCACGTAGCGCTGCACAATGATGGCATCGGTCAAGAACGCCGTGCCGTAAGGGCTGAAGCGCAAATCTGTATAACGGTCTTCCAGTTCGGAGGTCATCATCACCGTCACGCCGGTTGCGGCAAGGGCACTGACCAGGCTGGCCAACGACGAGCGGAAGTCTTCACGAAAGGTGGGCGCCAGGGATAATTCGAAGCCCGACAGCGAGTCGATTACCACACGGCTCGCACCCACGCGTTTTATCTCCGCAAGCAGCAGGTGAATGATCTCTTCGATCGACAGGTCCGGCGCCCGGCTGTCCACCAGAGAGACCAGCCGGTCTTTGATCAACACGGACAACAGCGGATTCTGCAAGTGGTCGGCGCGTTGCTCGAATACCGCAATCACACCCTTCTCACCCAGGCGTGCGCCCTCGGCGAGGAAGGCAGCAGCCAGAATGCTTTTACCCGAACCCGAGGGGCCCGCTACCAGCAGGGAATAGCCAACCGGTATACCGCCGCCGAGCATCTCATCCAGTATCGCAACCCCACTGGAAAGCCGTGTTGCAGGGCCTGGTCGGGGTAGTACGGCTTGTGTAATGGCTGGGGAAAATACCTTGATGCCGGCCTGGTTGATACGAAACGAGTGCAGCCCCGGCAAGGTGGGCTGGCCACGCATTTTCATGACTTCCATCTTGCGCACCATCGAGTTACGCAGAACGCTCTGGCGTAACCAGATCAAGCCATCGGCCACGGTAAAAATCGGATTGCTGTCGTTTTCGTTGAAGTACTCGCCGATCAAAAACGTTGTGGCCTGCCACGTCGTCATCAGCATGCCCAACTGCTGAACGAACTGCGGAAGGTTGTTGTTGGGGTTGCTCTGCGTCTGGCTCGCCAGCACGACAGACCGGAACGAGTCGACGAACACCAGCGAGGGCCCGCAGCTTTGCACCTCCGCCACGATACGCCGCAACACCTCATCAAGATCGCCGGACTGGGTGGCGTCGGCCAGATTGATGTAGCGAATAGATTGGTTCACCGCCTCGCTGTTGAAAAAATCGAATTGCTGCTGGTAACGCAACATCTTCAACGGCGGTTCGCCTAGCACGGTGAAATACAAGGCCGGACGCTCGGCCGTAGCCAGGGCAAACATCATTTGATGCGCCAGGGTAGTTTTGCCGCAACCGGGAGGGCCGGCGATCAAGTTGAACGAGAACTCTGGCAGTCCGCCACCGAGCACCTCATCTAACCCTGGCACGCCAGTGCGCAAGCGGTTTATGACCACTTTTGTGGTTGGGTCAGGGCTGGTCATATCAAGGTGTCCTGCGGAGGTAGGCCGCACAAGGAATTTTCCCACGCACAGCGAAGCAGGCGTTCGGAGAGCGAAGCGCCAATCAGCGACGTCAGCAGTTGATAGAGGGTTTTAAGCAAGTCGCTTCCACACGACCTGATGGCGTCGCAGTCGTGCAAAAGCAACGCCGAGCGCAATGGCGCCAGGTCGAGGCCGATCGCCAGGTTAGTGGTTTTGCCGGGCAAATCAGACAGGTGCGGATAACGAGAAGCGCAAAGAAATACGCTGCGTTGGTACAGCGCAGCGACCCCGTGTTCACCAATGACAGGCGTCAGGGCGTCGGCGACTTCTGCCAGGGTAGCCAGAATGGCCTCGACAGCAGCTGTAATGCTGGGGTCTTCGCCAATTCGTGCCATAGCCCTGGGTGCAACCCTTGCGTTGTTGTCGGAGTCCATGGAGCCAATCACTTAGTCAGTGCGCTTTAGCCTCCTGTCGGAGCAACAACTCCAGATTGCAGGTAAACAAGGCAATTGCAGTCAGCCTTGCATGGGCGCTGTGATGGGGTCTGTGCGGTAGACCGCTTAGCCAGGTCGGTGCTGGCGCCTTGCAACGCTGCCAGGTGGAGGCTGAGGCACAGCCGCTGGCTGCAGATGTGCAACCTCGGCCCCGCTGAAACGCTCGCAGTGATAAGGGGCCTTCGGGCAAACCCGAACGGCCATGATCAACGCCCCTTGCGCTACTCAAACTGCGGCAAGCCGTCCTCGACCGGCCACCAGTTCGCCTTCGACGCCATATGAAAATGCGCCTCAGGCTTTACTGACACCGGTTCATTGATCAGCCCGACCCGCACGCGCAACACGCCGGGCAAGGTGTCTCGCTTGCTATAAACAGGCGAGCCGCAGCGGCTGCAAAACGCCCGCTGTTTGCCGGGCGAGGATTCGAAAATGCTGATGAGTTCGGCGCCACGTTGCAGATGGAACGCGGCAGCGTCGATGGGCGAATTGGTGGCAAATGGCGTGCCCTGCGCCTTGCGGCATTGCGAGCAGTGGCAGACCTGGATGGGCGCAAGTTCGCCCTCGATACGAAACTGAACGCCGCCGCATAAACAATTGCCGGTGTACATGGTTGCCTCCCGCATACGGTGCCTGACGAAGGCCCAACCCTACGATGCTCTTGGCTTGCGCGCACCGATTTTAGCTAGTGGGCTCGCGCAGCCTGTTCAAGCATCGCGCCCCTGACTCAATCCTTCGCTTGCGACAGCGGCCTGGCCACCGTCTCCAGCGCTTGCCGCTCCGCTGCCACGCCCCAGATCGCTTGCACCAGCGCGGCCATGCACATAAGAGCGGCGCCAATCAGGTAACCGATAAACAGGCTGCTGCGTTGCTGGGTTTCAATCAGCTCGCCAAACAGGGTCGGGCCGATGATGCCGCCCAGCCCCGTGCCAAAGGCGTAAAACACCGCGATGGCCAGGGCGCGGATTTCCAGCGGGAAGGTTTCGGCCACGGTCAGGTACGCGGAACTGGCGGCGGCTGAGGCGAAGAAGAAAATCACCATCCAGGCAATCGCCTGTTGGGTGACGTCGAACCAGCCTTGCTGGAAGGCATAGCCACTGAGCGCCAGCAACACGCCAGACACCGCGTAGGTGGCGCTGATCATCACCCGTCGCCCCACCACATCGAACAAACGGCCAAGCAGCAAAGGCCCGCAAAAGTTACCCAGCGCTAGCGGCAATACGTACCAGCCCACATGCTCGGCGGGCACCTGGTAGAAGTCGGTCAGCACCAGCGCGTAGGTGAAGAAAATCGCGTTGTAGAAAAACGCCTGGGCGGTCAGCAACGTCATGCCCACCAGGGCGCGGCGACGGAAGCTCACGAACAGGGTGTGAAAGATCTCGCCCAATGGCGTGTGGTCGCGCGCGTGCAAGCGCAGGGGTTTGCTGGTGACCGCAGGCAGCTCATGGCCCTGCTCACCCAGGCGTTTTTCAATGCCTTCGACAATGCGCTTTGCCTCGTCGGGCTGGCCGTGAATCAGCAGCCAGCGCGGGCTTTCCGGCAACCACAGGCGCATGACCAGAATCACCAGCCCCAGCACCGCACCAATACCAAAACACAGGCGCCAGCCCAGGTCGCCGCCGACGGTTTGCGGGTCGAGCAACACAATGGCCCCGCCCGCTCCCAGCGCGGCGCCGAGCCAGAATGTGCCGTTGATGGTGAGGTCTACCCACCCGCGATAACGCGCCGGAGTGAATTCCTGGATGGTCGAGTTGATCGCCGTGTACTCGCCGCCGATGCCCATGCCGGTGAGAAAACGGAACAACAAAAAGCTTTCCAGGCTGAAGGAAAACGCCGTGGCCGCCGTGGCGCCGACGTACAGCCAGAGGGTAATAAAGAACAGCTTGCGCCGCCCCAGCCGGTCGGTGAGCCAGCCAAACAGCAAGGCACCGAGCACGGCGCCAGCGATATACACACCGCCGGCCAGGCCGATGTCGAAGTTGGTCATGTGCAGGTCAGGGCTGTCTTTCAGCGCCCCCGACACGGAACCGGCCAGGGTGACTTCCAGGCCGTCGAGCAACCAGGTAATGCCCAGGGCGAACACCAACAGTGTATGGAAGCGACCCCAGGGTAATCGGTCCAGCCGGGAAGGAAGATCGGTTTCAAAAACTTCGCCGGGTTGGTACGCATGCCCCTGTTGCTTCGCCATCGCTACGTCCTTTAGGTAGTGTCCTAACGGTTAAGAGCGGGCGTGGTGATGGGGAGTTCAGGTGATCTTTGCGCCGGGTTGCTGGAGTCGGTGGAGCAACCGAAACGTTTCAACCCCATGAACGCTACAATGCACCCCGCACCGATCCCTCCCATCGGCCACGCCCGGAGCCTGATTTTCAATGTTCACCCTCGTTCACCTGGACACCCCGCCGCCCGAAGCCTTGAAAAGTCAGGTGCTGGAGATGGTGGTGGATTACTTCAGCGACATCAGCCCGGTGCCGCTCACGCCCAGCAACCCGCTGTATCAGCTGTACCAGTACGTGATCGGCTTTGAGGTGCACCTGTATCTGCAGGCCATGGACAGCACGCAGCCCCATACCGCGCGGTTGCTGTTGGCGCTGGACGATGAAGACCCGTCCCAGGTGCTCGGCTTCGCCCTGTACCTGCCGAGCGAGGACGACACCGAGGCCTGCACCCTGGCTTATATGGCGGTAAAAACCAGCCATCGCCGACGCGGTATCGCCAGGGCGTTGTTGCAGCAAATCACGGCGCGCCGCCCCCATCTCGAACTGGCGTGCGCCACCGCCAAGGTGCCGACTTTCGAAGCGCTGGGCTTACAGGTGGTTACTGCCCAAGGCCCGCACGTGGTGTTAAGCACCCGTAATTACCGCTCCGCCGGCATGGTGGCAGTGCAGGACCTCGCGCCGATCTACCAGTCCCAGGAAGTGCGGCAGATTCATGCGTATCTGCTCAAGCAGAACGGCAACAAGGCCATGAGCGAAGCCGAGAGCAAACGAGATCGTTTGCTTGACCAGATGGCGTATCAGGCCGAGATGCTGGTGAAAGAGCGGTTTCCGACGATTCATTGATACGTGGCCCGCTACTCAGGCAAACGCCGCGATGAAAATTCCTGACGGGCCCGCCGGCACGCCCGCCAGCGCCTGGCGAAATACAGTAGCGCTGTTTTCGTCAGAGCCCGCCGCCATGCCTATCGCCGCCAACACCCTGTGGACCGAACAACTGCCGCGCAGTCTGGCCCGTGAACCGTTGCGCCAGCCCCTGGAGGTGGACGTGGCGATTATCGGCGCCGGTTTTACCGGGTTGTGGACGGCGTATTTTCTCAAGCGCCAGGCGCCGCACTTGCGCATCGCGGTGTTCGAACAACAGACCGTGGGCTTTGGCGCCTCGGGCCGCAATGGCGGTTGGCTGCTTGGCTGCTTGCTGGGTGAGGAGCAATTTCTTGCCGGTGTGGGCCCGGCGCAAAAAGCGGCATTGCGGGCGCTGCTCAAGGGCATTCCGGATCGGGTGTTCGAGGTGTTGCAGCGTGAGGGCATTGAGTGCGGCTTTCGCAAGGGCGGCGTACTGACTTGCGCGGCGCGCTACCCGGAGCAGCATCAACACCTGTGCGAAGAACTGCGCCGCCTGCATGCCGCTGGCCATAGCGAGGCGGACTATCGCTATCTCACGGCCAGCGAGTTGAGCGAACAGGTGCGCATGGCCGGCGCCTATGGGGCCATCTATTCACCCCATTGCGCCACCGTGCAGCCGGCGCAGTTGGTGTCGGGCTTGGCGGCGGCAGTCGAGCGGTTGGGCGTCAGCGTGTATGAGTACAGCCGCGTCGAGCAATGGCGCAGCGGCCAGCTCACGGTTGCCGGGCACTCGGTGCAGGCCGGTTGGGTGGTGCCTTGTGTGGAAGGCCACGCGGCGGACTGTCCGCCGCTGGGGCGGTATCAATTGGCGGTGCAAAGCCTGCAGATCGCCACTGAGCCAATGGCCGCAGCGCAGTGGGACGAAATCGGGCTGGCCGACGGCCAGGCAGCCCATGAGTGCAGCCGGCAAGTCACGTACTTTCATCGCACCCGCGACGACCGCCTGGTGTTCGGTGCCCGCGGCAGTTACCGCTTTGGTGGGCGTTTACGCGAGAACTTTCAGCTCAGCGCCGACGAGCTGAGTTACCGCCGGCGCCTGTTGCTGGAGCTGTTTCCGCAGTTGACCGGGGTGCCTATCAGCCACGGCTGGGGCGGTAACCTGGGCATGACCCGGCATTTCCGCCCGTACATGTTGTGCGACACCAGCAGCGGCTTTGCCAGTGCCGGCGGCTACGGCGGCGAAGGGGTTGGGGCGAGTTTCCTGGCTGGGCAAACCCTGGCCGACTTGATACTGCAGCGCGACACCCTGTGCACCCACGCTCCGTGGGTAACGCGCCAGCAAAACCTGAGCAAAACCCTGCGCCGCTGGGAGCCGGAGCCCTTGCGGTGGCTGGGCTATAACGCAGTGATTGCGGCATTTACCGTGGAAGACAATGTGCTCGCCAACCCGACCAGCGCGCCGTGGCGGCGGCGCCTGGTGAGCGCGGTGGCCGGTGGCGTCAGCGCGCTGGTGTCGCCGGAGTTCAAGGCGGGGTGAGCTGGCGTTTTCCGGCCAGTTTCACGCCATGCGGTGCTGTTCGCGCCAGCGTGACGGCGCCAGGCCATGGTGGTTTTTGAAGGCTCGGGAAAACGCCGCCAGGTCGTTATAGCCCAGGGCGTCTGCCAGGCGCGTGAGGTCCATGGTCGAGGCATGCAGGTGCCAGCTGGCGAGCTGCATTTTCACCTCTACTACCAGCTGCTTGAAGCTGAGGTTCTCGGCCAGCAAGCGGCGTTGCAAGGTGCGCGGGTGCAGGCCGAGCAGCGCGGCAATGTGTTCCAGCGAGTGCAGGTGCAGGCCGAGGGTTTGGGTAATCAGGGTGCGCACCTGCATCTCCAGGCTGTCGTGCAGACTGGCCAGCAAGTCGCGCAGGTAGTCGTCGATACGGGCCTGGGCTTGGGATGACAGCGGCTTAACCGGTAGGGTCATCACGCTGCCTGCGAATACCAGGCAGTCGTGTTCCTGATTGAACAGCACCTCGCAACCAAAATGCTGGCGGTAGGCTTTTTCGGCGGCCAACGGGCTGTGGCTGAACTCGACCCGCAGCGGCCGCACCTCGGGGTTGCCGCATATTTCGCGGGCCAGGCGCGCGCAGGCAGTCACGGCCATTTCCCGGTATTGCTGGGCGTGCTCGGCGCCGTAAAAATGTTCGATACGCCGCAGGTATACGTGCCCGCCGTGCTGTTGCAGCCGCCAGTGCTCGGCCTTGTTGTGCAGGGCCATATAGCGTTGCGCGGCAGCGAAGGCGGCTTGCAGGTTGGGCTGGGCGCACAGCAAGGTGCCGAGCAGACCGAGCATTTCGATGCCTTGGTGGCCGGCTACACGCATGCCCAGGTCTGGGCAGGCCAGGCGTTCTGCGCCGCGGGCTAGCAGTTGAATGACTTGATGGCTGCCCAGCAGAAAATCACCGTCGCGCAGTTGCGCCAGCGTCAGCCCGGCCTCGCACAGCAGGCGCTGCAGGTCACCGCCCAGGCGCGTCACTTCCGCTTCATAGCCGGTCAGGCTGGCACTGCGCAGTTCGTAGTGAATGGTCATGGGCGCTCCCGCTGATTGCG
The DNA here is from genome assembly GCF_027922365.1 of Pseudomonas turukhanskensis. GTDB lineage: Bacteria > Pseudomonadota > Gammaproteobacteria > Pseudomonadales > Pseudomonadaceae > Aquipseudomonas > Aquipseudomonas turukhanskensis. The sequence goes on along the minus strand of NZ_BSFN01000003.1, from coordinate 274,980 downwards.
CAACCATGGCGAATTTGTCGTGTTATGACAAGGAATGCACCTAACAACGTCCTAATCTGCCATCGCTCCCCTCCCCCAAAAAACTACAAAAACAAGCAATGAGGTGAACCATGGCTATGTACGACATCGTGATTCAGGGTGGCCGTTACTTCGACGGCACAGGCGCCGCAGCCGCCATCCGCAGCGTGGCGGTAAAAGACGGCAAGGTGGCGCTGGTGAGTACCACGCCCATCGATGAGGGCCTGGCCGAGCGGGTGATTGCCGCGCAAGGCAAATGGGTGATGCCGGGGTTTATCGACAGCCACACCCATTACGATGCCGAGCTGATTGTGGCGCCGGGCCTTAGCGAGTCGGTGCGCCATGGTGTAACCACCGTGCTGGTGGGCAGTTGCTCGCTGTCGATGGTGTGCTCGGCGCCTGAAGATGCCTCCGATATTTTTACCCGCGTGGAAACCGTGCCACGGGACAAAGTGCTGCCCATTTTGCAGCAGCACAAAACCTGGAATACGCCGGCGCAGTGGGTGGAGTTTATCCGCCGCCAGCCGTTGGGGCCGAACTTGGTGAGTTTTCTGGGCCACAGCGATTTGCGCGTGGGCGTGATGGGCTTGCACCGTGCCACCGACCGCCAGGTAAAGCCAAGCGAGGCTGAAATGCAGCAGATGGAAGGCGTGCTGGAGCAGGCGCTGGATGCCGGTTTTCTCGGCCTTTCCACCATGTGCCTGAAGTGGGACAAGATTGACGGCGACCGCGAGTGGTCCAAAAGCCTGCCCAGCACCTATGCGCACTGGAGCGAGGTGCGGCGTCTGAACGCGCTACTGCGCAAGCGTGGCAGGGTTCACCAGGGCGCGCCAAATGCGGCTAATCCGTTGCAGGTGTTGCAGTACCTGGGCCAGGCCATGGGCGTGCTGCGCAAGCCACTGAAGACCACGCTGATTTCCATGCTAGATCTCAAGGGCAACCGCACCATCGCGCCCATGGCGCGGCTGTCGGCCTGGTTTACCAATCTGTGTGGCGGCGACTTTCGCTGGCAGCTGTTGCCGACCCCTTTCAAGATTTACGCCGATGGCATCGACGTGGTGCTGTTCGAAGAGTTTGGCGCCGGGGAAATGGCCCTGGACCTGAAGGACGCTGTAGCGCGCAACGCCCTGCTCAAAGATGAAAATTACCGCCGCACCTTCCGCAAGTTCTACGCCGAAAAACTCTCGCCACGGGTGTGGCAACGCGACTTCGGCGACGCGGTGATTCTTGGCTGCCCGGAACAACAACTGATCGGCCGCAACTTCGCCGAGGTGGCTGTAGAGCGTGGGCTGCATGTGGTGGATCTGTTTCTGGACATGGTGGTGGCCTACGGCACCGAGTTGCGCTGGTACACCGTGATCGGCAACCACCGTCAGGATGTATTGCGCAAGATGGTGTGCAACCCCAACACCCTGATTACCTTCTCGGACGCCGGCGCTCACCTGCGCAATATGGCGTTCTACAACCTGCCGCTGCGTTTGTTGAAACTGGTGCAGCAAAGCCATGGCGAGGGCCGGCCGATCATGACGTTGGAGAAAGCCATCCACCGCCTTACCGGCGAGCAAGCCGATTGGCTGGGCATTGATGCCGGGCGGATTCGAGAAGGCGACCGCGCCGATATTGTGGTGCTCGACCCGCGCGGGTTGCAGCAAGACCTGGAGCGTGAAAGCTGGGCGAATATGGCTGGTTTCGATATTCCGCGCATGGTCTGCCGCAACCCCGGTTGTGTGTCCCATGTACTGATCAATGGACGCCTGGCGGTAGACGATGAAGAGGTGGTTGCGCCATTAGGGCTGGAGCATGGCTACGGGCGCTTTCTCGCTGCCCATTAGCGGCTCGAGGACGGGCATCGAAGGTTCCTCGATGGGAAGGCTTTCGTTGTCCAGATCGATAAAGTTATGCAGTTTTATTGCACCTTCGGGAAAGCGCACAACCACCTGCGATTGCCCGCCCATGGCCTCGATATGGCGGCGCAACGTGGCGATGTAGATGTCGGTGTGGCGCTCCATTCTGGCCACGGCCATCGACGGCATTTTCAGTTGTTTTGTCAAGCTGAGGTGCGACTGGCTGATGGCAAGCACGATCCGGGCTCGGGCTTCGGCACGGGCTTGTGAGGGCGGCAGGGGTTTGGACCTGCGGATGGAATATTTGCTGGTCATGGAAATAGGCTCGCAACGAAAGGAATGAAGCCGCGAGCCTAGCCGATGGCCGGGGGTAAACATGAGCAAACAACGCCTGCCGTATAGTGGGATTGGCCGCGTCGTGTTGTAAGACCGACCTGCGGAGGTTGGAAGTTGACGAGCTGTTAAGGCTACTGCGGGGCCTCGTCATCCAGATCGGCAAAGTTGCTGATGCGCACGGGGCCTTGCGGCAAGTGGGAAGGTCGCTACCGTGGCGTGCGATGCGATAGCAAAAAAGCCAGACAGCAAAACGCCTCCCGAAGGAGGCGTTCTGGTTACAGCAGCTAATGGACTTATGTACGCAGGTCGAAGCGGTCGAGGTTCATCACTTTGGTCCAGGCCGCCACAAAGTCTTTGACGAACTTGGCGTGCGCGTCCGCACTTGCGTACACCTCAGCCAGCGCACGCAACTGGGCATTGGAACCGAAGACCAGGTCGACGCGGCTAGCGGTCCATTTCACCTGCCCGGTTTTGCGCTCACGGCCCTCGTACGCGTCTGCCGAGGTCGGCTTCCACTCAACGCCCATATCCAGCAGGTTGGTGAAGAAGTCGTTGGTCAACGCGCCCGGTCGGGTGGTGAACACCCCGTGCTTGGCATCGCCCACATTGGCACCCAGCACCCGCAACCCGCCGACCAGCACACTCATTTCCGGTGCGCTGAGGGTCAGCAGTTGGGCTTTGTCTATCAGGAGCTTTTCCGCAGACACCGTGTAATGGCCTTTGAGGTAGTTACGAAAGCCATCGGCGATAGGCTCCAGAAAACCGAAGGACTCCACGTCGGTCTGCTCTTGAGTAGCATCCATACGCCCGGGCGCGAACGGCACGGTAACGGTTTGCCCGGCGGTTTTTGCGGCCTGTTCGACCCCGGCATTACCGGCGAGCACGATCAGGTCGGCCAGGGAGATTTTCTTGCCACCGACCTGCCCGCCGTTGAATTCGCCTTGGATGCGTTCCAGCGTGCTCAATACCTGCGCCAGTTGTGCCGGCTGGTTGGCTTCCCAGGACTTCTGCGGTTCCAGGCGCAGACGGCCGCCGTTGGCGCCGCCGCGTTTGTCGGAGCCACGGAAGGTTGAGGCGGCCGCCCACGCCGTGGAAACGAGCTGCGCCACGGTGAGGCCGGATGCCAGTACCTTGGCTTTGAGGGCAGCCACGTCGCTGTCGTCTACCAGCGGGTGATTGACGGCAGGAATCGGGTCTTGCCAGAGCAGTTCTTCGCTCGGCGTTTCCGGGCCCAGATAACGGGCCAGCGGGCCCATGTCGCGGTGGGTCAGTTTGAACCAGGCGCGGGCGAAGGCATCGGCCAGTTCTCCGGGGTTTTGCAGAAAGCGGCGGGAGATTTTTTCGTAGATCGGGTCGAAACGCAGCGCCAGGTCAGACGTCAACATGGACGGCGCGCGGCGTTTGCTCGGGTTGTGGGCATCGGGAATCTTGCCGGCCCCGGCACCGCCCTTGGGTTGCCACTGATGGGCGCCGGCCGGGCTTTTGGTCAGCTCCCACTCGAAGCCGAACAGGTTTTCGAGATATTCGTTACTCCAACGTGTTGGCGTGGAGGTCCATGTCACTTCCAGGCCGCTGGTGATGGTATCGCCACCCTTGCCACTGCCGAATTTGTTGCGCCAGCCCAGGCCCTGTTCTTCCAGGCCGGCAGCTTCCGGCTCCGGGCCTACGTTGTCGGCCGGGCCTGCGCCATGGGTTTTACCGAAGGCATGGCCGCCGGCGATAAGGGCTACGGTTTCTTCGTCGTTCATGGCCATGCGGCCGAAGGTTTCACGAATGTCTTTGGCCGAGGCAACGGGGTCGGGGTTACCTTCGGGGCCTTCGGGGTTTACGTAAATCAGGCCCATCTGCACAGCCGCCAGCGGGTTTTCCAGGTTACGTTCAAGCTCGCGGCCTTCCTGTTCGGGGCGTTTGGCAGGCTCTGCCACCAGATCGCCCTGGCCTGGCGCTTCCACTTCTTTGCTGGCCTTGCCGTAGCGCTTGTCGCCACCGAGCCAGACGGTTTCGGTGCCCCAGTACACGTCTTCGTCCGGCTCCCACACATCGGGGCGGCCACCGGAAAAGCCAAAGGTTTTGAAACCCATGGATTCCAACGCCACATTACCGGTGAGCACGATCAGGTCGGCCCAGGAAATAGCGTTGCCGTACTTCTGCTTGATCGGCCAGATCAGCCGCCGCGCTTTGTCCAGGCTGACGTTGTCGGGCCAGCTGTTGAGCGGGGCGAAACGTTGCTGGCCGGAACCGGCACCGCCGCGGCCATCGCCGGTACGGTAGGTGCCAGCACTGTGCCAGGCCATGCGCACGAACAGCGGGCCGTAGTGGCCGAAGTCGGCTGGCCACCAATCCTGAGAGTCGGTCATAAGTGCTTCGAGGTCACGTTTTACTGCGGCAAAATCCAGGCTCTTGTAAGCCTTGGTGTAATCGAAATCTTCGCCCAGTGGATCGGACAGCGAGGAATGTTGGTGGAGGATCTTCAGGTTCAGTTGGTCGGGCCACCAATCTCGGTTGGTGGTGCCACCGCCGGCGGTGTGGTTGAACGGGCATTTCGCTTCAGTCGACATTGTGTTCTTCCTTAAGGTCGATTCATCCAGCTTTCGGGCGGTGAAAGGCGCGAAAGCCAGGGTGAGTTCAACGGCAATTGGGGCGGGCCTGGGATCGTTGCCGCTTCTGGTGCGGCAGGCGAGGCTCTGTGTCCCCTCATCAGGTTGAAGGCGCCGAGAGGCATTCGGCGTCAGAGCAAGACTAGACGCCTCTGCACAGAGTTCTAATAGAGTGAATGTGCTGAGTTGATAGCCTGAATCTGTCAAAGCTCCATGGCGGTTGCCGGGCGCGGCCGGGCCGTGGCCTGGCCGCGCCCGATGGCGGGGTCAGAAGCTTAGACGCCACTGCGCTTGCCAGCCGTGGTTACGACCATTGCTGCCGATCTCGCCGGTATAACCCAGGCCCAGGCTTTGAGAGGGGCTGAGACCAAGGTCCAGCCCACCTTCGAGCATCAGGCTGTCGCGGTCGAGGTTGCTGCCATACACCTCAAAGGCACTGCCGCCGGAAACGAAGCGCTGGCGGGCGATGATCTCGGTGTCGCCATAGGTGTGTCGCCAACCTGCCGCTGCGCGCGGGGTCAGGCTCATGCCATTATCCAATTGGCGCAGGCTTGCCACCCGAAGCCCAAGCGTGGAGGTCAGGTTGTTTTGTTGTTGCTCTTGGACATACAACGATGCCGCACCGCCCTTTTCTGCGTAGGCGTCGCGTTGGTAGCGTTGATAGCTGAGGTTGATAAAGGGCTCTTTGACGAGACGAGCATTGGCGGTTTGGTAGGCGAATTCGACGAAGACTTGCTGACCGCTGGCATCGAAATGCCCGCGCGGAGTATCACTGAAGTTGTTGTAGTCAACCTGACGTTTACTTGTGCCTTCGTGGTTGCTGTAAGCAAACCCCATGCGGGTAGCCAGCGGACCATAGTGGTGCCAGGCATAAGCGCCCAGATGGTAACTTTTCATCGCGCCGCTCAGGTAGTCGCCGGCGTCCAGGTCGGTTTTCGAGTAGCCGCTCACCACCCCCATGCGCCAGGCATCGCCTACGGGCCAATCGGCCCCCATCAGACCGCCTGACGTGCGCTGTTTCAGGTCGCCTGCATTGTCTTCGCTTTCAAAACTGCCCTGACTGCCCAGGGCCTTGAACCACACCCGGCCTTCGCCACGCGGGTCGTGCGGCCCACGGTCATTGCTCACCGCCATTGGGGCGTCGCCGTGCAGCACGGCAGGGTGCAAGCTGTTGCCGCGGTTATCGCGCTGTTCCATGGCCCTCAGAAGGGTGTTACTCACTTGTGCAGTGCTGGCCAGCATGGCCGCTACCCGACTGGCGCTGGCGGCTCCGGCCAGTTGCTCCAGGGCGAGGGAGGCCGTTTCGTGGTCAGTGCTGAGCAGGTGGTTGATCAGCGTGTCGGTGTGCGTGCCCAGGCTGGAGGCGACATTGATGCTGCTGCGGCTACGAGCCACCGACACGATACTTTTGTCGTTGCGCTCAAGTTCGAGCTCCACCGAATCGGCGTTGTAAATCAGCTTGGGATTGAGGAAATACAGATTGCTGCTTACGCCCAGAAACTGGCCGTCCACTCCCCCCTGCGCAGTCAAAATGGTGTAGACGGTACTAGGCGCATAGTGACCGGCCCCTGCGGCCACATAAACACTGCCCCCCTCGATACTGGCAGTGCCTTTGACCTCCACCAACCCGGCCTTGCCGTCGGGCCCGGCAGCCACGTAAAACGTGGAGAGCCTGGCCATATCAAGGTCGCCGTTGATCTTGAGTCGGTCACTGGCATTTTCCGCGCCGAGCATGCCGGCTGCTTTCACCGCTACCGAACCGACGGTACCCGTGCCGGAAAGCGTGCCACCGGAGTTGACGGTAACGCTGGAATTGGAGAGATCACCGTTCACGGTCAGTTGGCCATTGTTTACGCTGGTGGTACCGGTCATGGCACTGCCATCACCGTTATAAATCCATTCACCAACGCCTTGCTTGATCAGATTAAGGGTTCCGCTACCGCTGCCGTCGGCCAGCACCCCATCGAACGTGGAGGTTCGCCATCTGCCAGTATCGAGCGTCAGTGTGCCGTCCTGATTACCGTCGTTAACCACTTTGCCCTTGCCTTCGAGCAATCCCAACAAGACTTTATTCCCGGAGAGCGACAATTTGGTGTCAGCGTCGGCCAAGTTGAACGCGAGGTTGGCGTTAACCAGATCTACGCCGACAAGTTCAATATGACTGCGATCGAAGAAATTCTGTCTACCGCCGCTAATGGCATCGGCAACAGTGATTTTCAGATAACTGTTATCTTTAAAGTTCTGCACACCGGCGCCAATAGCGTTGGCCGCCGAAACAATCAACACGCTGTCATTAGTAAAATTGGCAGTGGTGCCGGGATTAAATGAGTTAGCAATATTGGCAAGTACGGTATCAGTACCAGTGAAGGTAATATCGGCCGTAATTACACCGTCTTGACTGACATCGTGGTCGGCAGCCAGCGCATAACCTGCGATGGCCTGGGTCACCAACAAACAGGCGAGGGTTAATTTGAAGTTACTCATGAACGTTCCTACAGCAATACGCTGATAATTTAGAGGCGAGCATTAACAACCCGGCACAACTTTGCCAAAACGGACCACTTGCAAGCCGGAGTAGCAGAAGCACGCAATGTAGCGAGTCAAAATCGCCACTGTCTATAAGAAGGAAAATTCATACAAAAGTTTAGGCACAGTAAATAATTAAAACTTACATGTTCAACATAAATAAAAGAAAATACTTACTGAACAGTCAATCCTTAAATCAAATAAGGCGAACTAACTCCTACAATATTCTTATCGCATTTGAAGGCTATCCCGAACTGGCTGCCTGCCGTCATATTCCGTAACATCCGCCCCCCGCTTACCGCTCTGTAGTCATCGCCATGAAATCCGTACGCCTACGCGCCGATTTACTCGCCGGCCTTACCACTTCCTTTGCCCTGGTGCCCGAATGCATCGCCTTTGCCCTGGTGGCTCACCTCAATCCGCTGATGGGGCTGTATGGCGCTTTTATTATCTGCACGCTCACAGCCTTGTTTGGCGGCCGACCAGGCATGGTCTCGGGGGCAGCGGGCTCGATGGCGGTGGTGATCGTCGCGCTGGTGGTGCAGCACGGCGTGCAGTACCTGCTGGCCACCGTGTTGTTAGGCGGCCTGATCATGGTGCTGTTTGGTTTGCTGCGCCTGGGCAAGCTGGTGCGCATGGTGCCGCACCCGGTGATGCTGGGTTTTGTGAATGGGCTGGCGATCATCATTGCGCTGGCTCAGTTGGAGCACTTCAAGAGCGGTGACCAATGGCTGAGCGGCATGCCGCTGGCAACAATGTTGGGCCTGGTGGCGACGACCATGGCCATCGTCTACCTGTTACCGCGCCTGACCCGCGCCGTACCGCCGGCGCTGGTGGCCATTTTGGCAGTGGGTGTTGCTGTATTCGTTCTCCAATTGCCAACGCGCACGCTGGGCGATATGGCCCATATCGCCGGCGGCTTGCCGACCTTTGCCCTGCCCGACCTGCCGTGGAGCCTGGAGACCCTGCGCATCATCGCGCCCTATGCGCTGCTGATGGCCATGGTGGGCCTGTTGGAAACCCTGTTGACTCTGAACCTCACCGACGAAGTGACCGAGAGCCGCGGCTACCCAGACCGCGAGTGCGTAGCGCTGGGCGCGGCCAATATCGTCTCGGGCGCCTTTGGCGGCATGGGTGGCTGCGCGATGATCGGCCAGACCGTGATCAACCTGAGCTCTGGCGGTCGCGGGCGGCTGTCAGGCGTGGTGGCCGGGGTGATGATTCTGCTTTTTGTGCTGTTTCTGTCGCCGCTGATCGAGCGTATTCCGCTGGCGGCGCTGGTTGGCGTGATGTTTGTGGTGTCACAACAGACCTTCGCCTGGGCCTCGTTGCGGGTGCTACACAAGGTGCCGGTCAACGACATGCTGGTGATTGTGGCAGTGACCATCATCACTGTATTTACCGACCTGGCCACCGCCGTGCTGCTGGGCATCATCATCGCGGCGTTGAATTTTGCCTGGCAGCACGCGCGCGAGCTTTACGCCGACGCCCACCTGCAAGCCGATGGCAGCAAGTTGTATCAGGTGCATGGCACGCTGTTTTTTGCCTCGGTCACGCCGTTTCTGAACCAGTTCGACCCGGCTGCCGACCCCAACCAAATTACGCTCGATTGTGCGCATCTGAGCTTTGTGGACTATTCGGCGATTGCCGCGCTGAAAACCTTGCGCGAGCGTTACAGCAAGGCGGGCAAACATGTGCGGGTGGTGCATTTGAGCGAGCGCTGTAAAAAGCTGCTCAAGCGTGCCGGGGAATAGCACGGCGTTGGTGCTGATATCTATCGAGGCTCAAGCCTCTCCTACAAAGAACGTGTGCGTGTAGAAGAAGCTTCAGCCTCGACTGCCGTTATTGGCTACCGAACATGGCGGTCCAGTAAATCCCGGCATCGCTTTTCGGGTCCAACGCATAGGCAGCACCCAGTTCGCGGTACTGCGGGTTCATCAGGTTGGCGCAGTGGCCGGGGCTCGCCAGCCAACCGTCGAGCACCTTGCGCGGGCTGTCGTTGCCAGCGGCAATGTTTTCGCCAATTGCCTGCCCGGCGTAGCCGGCCAGTTCCGCGCGGTCGCCGGGGGTGCGGCCGTCGCGGTCTTTGTGGTCGAAGAAGTTGCCATTGGCCATGGCCCGGCTATGGGCCTCAGAGGCGCCGGCCAGGGTATTGTTCCAGCTCAGCGGTGCAGCAGCGGCATAGGCCTGGGGCCCGCATTGGCGCGCCTGGCTCCGGGCGGTGTTGATCATTACCAGTAGCTGCTGACCCTGGCTCTGCCAGTCGCCCATGCGCGCGGTGAGCATCGGGCGAGCCAAGGTGATGCGCCACAAATCGCCCTCGCGGCGCACGCCGATATCAACAAATTGCGGATCGAGAATCACCCGGCAGAAACTTTCCTGTACCGCTTTCATGGCCGCATTGCTGTCGCGCGCACCGGCCAGGCTGATGGCTTGCACGTTCACCATCGGGTAGCCGTTCTTGGCCAGTGCGGTCTGCAAGCCGCCAAAACTGTCAGAGCGCAGACGCAGGCGTGGGTCGTCGGACAGCGGCGGTAGCTCGGGCGACGCCTGGCCCTCGCAACGCTGCACCTGACCACGGTACGCGTTGATCGCTTGTACCAGTTGCGATTCGTCATCGGCCCACACCGGTGTGGTGATAAGCACGGAAAAAGACAACAAAGCCACGGGTATAGCGGTTGAACGGACGCGCATGTATCTCTCCCTTGAACGGTGCCCTGAGCAAAGCGGCCTGCCCCATGATCCGCGATTTCGCTTCGCCCGGGGCACTGCATTTTTGCCTACTTATGCGTCAGACGCATAAGCGCATGCGGGTTTATATGACTAATCAGAGCCTGCTTGAAGGGCTAAGGTTCACCCACGCTATGTTTGCCGAAGTGTCGGCGAACCGCACGCCATGCGCCACTGGAGGATGAAATGAAAACACGTACTTTGGGTAATAACGGCTTGCAGGTCTCTAGCATCGGCCTTGGCTGCATGGGTTTGAGCTTCGCTTATGGCCCCGCCGCAGAAAAAGCCGACGGTATTGCCCTGCTACGCGCCGCCGTTGAACGCGGCGTTACCTTCTTTGACACCGCCGAGGTTTACGGCCCGTTTACCAACGAAGAACTGTTGGGCGAAGCGCTGGCGCCAGTGCGCGATCAGGTGGTAATCGCAACCAAGTTCGGGTTCAGGAATGCCCAGTCAGCCGATGGCGTGGACAGCCGCCCCGAGACGATTCGTGCAGTCGCCGAAGCCTCGCTCAAGCGCTTGAAGACCGAACGCATCGACCTCTTTTACCAACACCGCGTAGACCCGGCCGTGCCCATCGAAGACGTGGCCGGCACCGTCAAGGAGCTGATCGCCGAGGGCAAGGTCAAGCACTTCGGCCTCTCCGAAGCCGGCGCCGATATCATCCGCCGCGCCCATGCTGTGCAGCCGGTCGCCGCCTTGCAGAGCGAATATTCGCTGTGGTGGCGCGAGCCGGAAACCACCGTGCTGCCGGTGCTGAAGGAATTGGGTATCGGGTTTGTGCCGTTCAGCCCGCTGGGCCGTGGCTTTCTTACCGGCGCAATCGACGCCAGCACGACCTTCGATAAAAACGACTTCCGTAACCAGTTGCCGCGTTTCGCCGAAGAAAACCGCAAGGCCAATGCCGGCCTCATCGACCTGCTGGGCCGTATCGCCGAAGGACTGGCGGCCAGTCGCGCACAAGTGGCGCTGGCCTGGTTGCTGGCCCAGCAGCCATGGATTGTGCCGATTCCCGGCACCACCAAGCTGCACCGCCTGGACGAAAACATCGCAGCCGCCGACCTGCAGCTGAGCGCCGCCGACCTGGCTGCCATCGATACCGCGCTGCAACAGATTGAAGTGATCGGCGAGCGTTACCCGGCCAGCGTGTCGCGCATGGTGAATCGTTGAAGCATCGGTGACATGCCAACCCGCTACAGTTACCCCTGGTTTGCCAGGGGAGCTAGCGGCGAATTACCGTTGTCCCAACCTTTCAGCCTCAACCGGAGTGCCCTAGATGCTCACCATTGGTTATGCCGCACAAACCGCCAAGTCGCCCTTGGCCCCCTTCAAATTCGAACGCCGCGCCCTGCGGCCTAACGACGTCGCGATGGAGATCCTCTACTGCGGCGTCTGCCATTCCGACCTGCACCAGGCCCGTGATGACTGGGGTTTCAGCATGTACCCCATCGTGCCGGGCCACGAGATTGTCGGCCGTGTAACCGAGGTGGGCAGCGAGGTAAAGCGCTACAAAGTGGGTGATGCCGTGGCCGTCGGCTGCATGGTCGATTCCTGCCAGGAGTGCGATCAGTGCCGTAAAGGCGAAGAGCAGTTGTGCCGCAAAGCCAACACCCAGACCTACAACGGGCGCGACCGCATCACCAAGGAACCCACGTTCGGCGGCTACTCCAAGCACCTGGTGGTGCGCGAGGAGTTCGTGCTCCGTGTGCCGGATGCGCTGGACCTGGCCAAAGCCGCGCCGCTGTTGTGCGCTGGTATCACCACCTACTCGCCGCTGCGCACCTGGAACGTGGGCCCAGGCAGCCGGGTGGGCGTGATCGGCCTTGGCGGCCTGGGCCATATGGCGGTGAAACTGGCCGCCGGCATGGGCGCAAAGGTGACGGTGCTGAGCCGTAGCAGTGACAAAGAGGCCGATGCACTGGAGTTGGGCGCGGATAACCTGCTGGTGTCCTCCGATAAAGACGCAATGAAAAAAGCGGCATCGAGCTTCGATTTGATCATCGACACGGTGCCGGTGCGCCACGACGTATCGCCCTACATGCCGTTGCTGGATATCGATGGCACGTTGGTGATCGTCGGCCAGATCGGCCCTATCGACCAGACTCTGACCATGCCGTTCGTGCTGGGTCGCCGGCGGCTGGCCGGTTCGCCCATCGGCGGCATCGCCGAAACCCAGGAAATGCTCGATTTCTGCGCCCGCAAAAATATCCTTCCGGACTGCGAGATGATCCGCATGGACGAAATTAACGAGGCGTTCGAACGCATGGAACGCTCGGATGTGCGTTATCGGTTTGTGATTGATATGGCGTCGTTGAGCTAGGTTTTTTTCGTTCGCAGGAATCGAGGCTGAAGCCTCTCCTACCAAGGCAACGCAGGCCCGGGTGGAGAGGCTTCAGCCTCGAGCTTTTTCCTGCGCCCTGCCAGCTAAGCGCAGCGGCGCCAATCGCCATTCAATCTAAGCCGCGCCAGAGCCTGAATTAGACTCACCTGATCGCCGCCACGCAGGAGAGCTCTATGCAGATATCCAGCACCAGCAGCGCCCTGCCTCTGTCCACGCAAGTGATCAAAAAGGCCGGGGACGCCGCGCAAGATCCAGCCTCGCCCGTGACCCCGGAGCAGGTGAACACGGCTGTCGACCGCGGTGCTGACCGCGTCACCCTGAGCCAGCAAAGCGCTGATGCGAGCCAAGCGAACCGTCGCGAGGCCGCCTCCGAGGTGTACAGCAACAGCAGCCAGCAGAAGCAACTCGATATCTACCTGGCGGTAGCCACCGAGAGCGACGTTGACGACCAACCCACCCCACTGGAGGTCGCCCGCGAGGTGAGCCAACAGCAACCCCGCCCGCCACTGAACCCGGCGGGCGACTATAGCGACAACTCAGGCCTGGCATCGCCCGGGCAACTTCCGGCTTCATCGGAGCCGACTATCTCTGTACGTGCTTGAGGGCGGGTATAGAGTCAAACCGGGCCGCCGCAGGGCGGCCTCGTTTTGCGTATGCCTCGTTCGCCAGCAAGCTGGCTCCTACGGTCTATCCACACCCCTCCTTCGGCAACCCATCAAACGCTCGCTGCAGTAGCTCGGCTGTACGACGGCTTTGCAGAATGCTGGTGTGGTTTTCGTTGAGCAGGTACAGGCGTGTGGCTTCGTCCTGCGCGGCATTGCTCAGTTCGCTGGTCAGCGGCACCACGCCGTCATTGGGCTCTTCCAGCAGGCGGCTGTTGCCGGTGTAACTCACCAGCATCCATTGGCGGATATGCGCCGGCAGCGGCGTGGCGAACAGTTGTTGCAAGTACGGGCTACCCGGCGCCAGGTCCTTCCACACCGGCACCTCCACCGGCATGCGCTTCAGGCCCGTGGCCGCCGATGGGTGGCCATTCCAGGGTGTGGCCAGGGTGATAAACAGGCACAGGTTGCGGCTGTCGTCAGCGTTGAGCATTTGCAAGGCGCGACGCGCCACCAGGCCGCCCATGCTGTGGGCCATCACATGAAAGCGCGCGGGTTTGAGCCGGCGCTGCACGTCGCGAAGGCCGAGGCTAAGCATATAGGCGCTGTTGTTCAGCGGCACGCCACTGGGGAAGTGGTACAGCAGCAGTTGAAAGCGTTCGGTGTCCAGATTGGCCACCAGCTCCTGCCAGTTGCGCGGCGAGGAGTTGATGCCGTGCACCAGGAAGATCGGCTCCTTGTTCGGGTCCCAGGGCGCGAGCAAGTACAGGCCATAACCCAGTTCGCGCAGAAAGGTCAGAGGCTGCCAGGCCCCCAGTTCGATATTGGCTTGGTCAAAGCGCGGATCAGCGAAACTTACCGGTTGCAGGTAGTTGCGCTGCAACCGCGGCTGCTCGCGGTAGAGCACTTGCAGGTTGAGGTCCACCGCCGGTGCGCGGGCCAGATCGGTCGGTCGGAGATCAATGGGGTTGAGTTCGGCCAGCCGCTCACGGCTGGCGGCGTCGGGCTGTACATGCAGCATCATGCTTTGCGCTTTCGGCAGCCACTGGCGCGGCTCGTCTGCGTCGAGGGCAAAGTTGCCGTTGTGATCATCGAACACCAGCAACTGATACTGGCCTGGCGCCTCGGTGAAGTAGAAGGTTTCGCCAAGCGCGGCAATGCGGTAACGCACCAGATTGCCCTGCGCGTCCAGTAACGCCACTAGGGCGTCGCGGCCCGATTCGGTGCTGTTCAGCCGCCCGGCGATCAGCACCAGGTCTTGCCGGGCTTGCTGCATTTCCTTGTCCAGCTTAAACAGCCCGCAGCCGCCAAGCGCGCTAAGCAGCAGCCCCAGCAGCACATACCTGGCAACCATATCGGCCACCCCTTCCCTGACCATGACCCGCTAGAGCCTAGTGGGGAATGCGCCATATGCGAGGGCGATAAGCGGTGCAAAAAAGCCGTGGGCAATGCCGGCGCGGGCTGGCTATGATCGGAGCCCATGAACAGCGCCTTTCCCATTCGCCAACCTTGCCCGCCGGGCGCCTGCATCTGCGGGTTGGAAGCACTGCGCACGGCGGTGGATGCCGACCTTCGCATCGTGCGGTTAACGCGCATGGAAGAACGCAAACTGCTCGAACGACTGGAGCGCATTCAAAGCCTGGCCGACCTTGAGCATATGTGCCGCCGCATGGAGGAACAGCTGGGTATACGCCTGGAGATCGGCCCCGGTTTCAATGAAGTGCGGACCATGCGTGGTATTGCCATTCAGGTGCATGACTTGCCCGGTCTATGCCGCAAAACCCGCCAAGCCATTCCCGCAGCTATCCGCCGGGGCATGGAACAGACCCCGCAGATTGCCTTTGATTTACTCAACGCCAACGACTTGTTGCGCGACGCTTAAAGCACCGGCCCTACACCTGCCGGCCGGAGGGGGCCAGCGCAGCGGCCAATGCGTCCAGCAACGCACTGACCTTGGGCAAGGCCTCCCGGCTCCTGAGCCACACCAGATTCATCGGCAAACCATCCATGGCTAACTGCGGCAGCACCTGCACCAGGGTGCCTGCCTGCAATTGGTCTTTCACCAGCCACAGCGGCAATTGGGCGATGCCATGTCCGGCCACCAGGGCAACCACCTGGCCTTCGCCGTCGCCTATGGCGATGCGCCCGGGCAATACACGGCGTTCACGGTCGCCGGCGTGCTCCCCGGAAAACAGCCATGGGTTCACCCCGCCGTCACTGCGGCCATAGACCACGCAGCTGTGCCGTTCCAGATCCTGCTCGCTCTGCGGCTCGCCATATCGGGCCAGGTAACTGGGGGCGGCGCAAAAAATCAGGCGTTCGGCGCCCAGGTAACGGTGCCCGAGCGCGGCTGGCCAGACGTCCGAGCCGCCAATGCGCACGAGGATGTCGATGCCCTCTTCCACGGGGTCGACAAAGCGGTCGGAGAACGACACGTGCGGTTGCCACAACTCATGCTCGGCAACGAAATCGAGAATCACCGGCAGCACATGCAACCGCCCGTAGGACGCCGGCAGGTCGATACGCACCTTGCCGCACGGCTCGCCATGCTGGGTGTGCAAGGCTTGCTCGGCTTCCTCTAGTTCAGCCAATACCGCCGTGCAGGTGCGATAGAAATCACTGCCGGCCTCGGTGAGCGACAGGCGCCGCGTGGTGCGTTGGAACAGACGGGTATTCAGGCGTGCCTCAAGCCGCGCAATGCTCTTGCTCACCGCCGAACTGGTGAGGTTCATGCGCTCGGCCGCCGCGGTAAAGCTGCCGGAATCGGCCACGCAAACAAATACATCGATGCCTTTCAATCGTTCGGACGCAAACATGGCGGGCCTCATTAAGGAATTCAGTTCACAGCACTTTGGAGAAAGTACCGCAAATAGGAAGCTAATTCGCCAATAAGCTTGCCGTCTGAATTTCTGTTGAGCAATGTGCCATGACTACTTCCACCCTCACCGCCACGGACGTGGCCGCCCCACGCGCGGGTTTGTCGATTTTGATTCTGGCAATCGCCGGCTTCATTATTCTGACCACCGAATTCCTGATACTCGGGCTGTTGCCGGCCCTGGCCCGCGACCTGGATATTTCCATTCCCCTGGCTGGCCAATTGGTCACCCTGTTCGCCTTTACCGTCATGCTGTTCGGCCCGCTGCTGACGGCCAAACTGGCGCACCTGCCACGCAAGCCGCTGTTCGTGTGTGTGCTGGTGGTGTTTGTCGCCTCAAACGCATTGGCCGCCCTGGCGCCCAACATCTGGGTACTGGGCGTGGCGCGTTTCATGGCGGCGCTGTTCTTGCCGGTGTTCTGGAGCACTGCCAGTGAAACGGCGGGGCAACTGGCCGGGCCGGGCAACGCGGGTAAAGCCGTGGCGCAAGTGTATATGGGCATTTCGGCGGCGTTTGTATTCGGCATTCCGCTGGGCACGCTGGCGGCGGACTCACTGGGTTGGCGCGGCAGTTTCTGGTTGCTGGCCGGTTCAGCCCTGGTAATTGCCTTGCTGATTCACTGGCTGCTGCCGACCATGCCGGCCGCGCCCCAGCAGGCGGCCGGGGAAAACCAGAGCGCCATTCTCAAGCAACCGCGTTTTCTCGCCCATGTGCTGCTGTCGACGCTGGCATTTACCGCCATGTTCACGGCTTACACCTACCTGGCCGACACCCTTGAACGACTAGCCGGCATTCCGTCCAGCCAGGTGGGCTGGTGGCTGATGGCGTTCGGCGCCGTGGGCATGCTCGGCAATCACCTGGGCGGCAAAATGGTCGACCGCAATCCGTTGGCGGCCATGGTGCTGTTTCTGCTGCTGTTGGCCGGCGGCATGCTGGCGACTGTGCCGGCGGCTGGGCACACGCTATGGCTGATTGTCGCGCTCACGGCCTGGGGCATTGCCCATACGGCGTTGTTTCCGATTTGCCAGGTACGGGTCATGCAGGCCGGTGCCAGCGCTCAGGCATTGGCCGCGAGCATGAATATCTCTGCCGCCAATGCGGGGATCGGCCTGGGGGCCATTTTCGGTGGCCTGGGCATTCGGCATTTCGGTTTGCAGAGCCTGGGGGTGATGGCAACGGTGGGCGCCGTCGCGGCCGTGGTGGTGGCCCTGCTGATGATGCGCCGAGCTCGTTAAACAGAGAGCTGGCGGTCAGCCTTCGCCGATTTCGTTCTTGCGCGGTGCCTTGCGCACCGCCACCACGTCCACTATGACCAGCCCCATTCGCTTGAGCAGCGCGTCGAGAAAATGATGGCCTTCCATGCTTGGCATCGGGTCGCCTTCTTCTATTTCCTGGGCAATAACCGCGAACTTCACCGCCAGCATATTGGGCACCAGGCGCGTGGAGATGTACGCCGTGCGCGGGTTGCCGTAGCGGGTGTAGAAAATCTTCGAGTCCACAGTTGTAGCTGTCCTTAAGCGGGCGTCCTGCCCTGCTACGTTTGAAGCCAGTTGGAAACTACGCGCCAAAGGGCCAGGGCGGCGCAGGGGAAGACTAGCAGCAGAATGTTGCATGCCAATAGCCCTAGGCGCCACACCGGAGTTGCCCCTCAACTCCAACCAGCACGATGTACCGAGCCCCATTTTCTTCATGCGATTTGCAAGGCCTCCACAACCCTATCGTGCAATTTGCTAATGGCAAGCTGATTGCAAAAGCTCTGGAGCCCTCGATTTCTCTGGAATGGCGCACGATCGAAAAATTGGCACGCTCGCTGCTCTATCTCCAGCAACGATTAAAACCCCGATGGAGCGGTGAAAATGAAATATCCAGTCAAGCACCTGTTCAATGCCTTCCCGACCTATGAAATCACCTTCAGCCCGCGTCCCGACACCTCGGTACTGTTGACGCTGAAAAACGCCCGCGAAACCTTCTCCAAGGTGATTGAGCCGGCGATGATTTTTAACGAGAAGATGGTTGGCCGCCTCATTCGTGAGCTGCGCCGCGACATGAAAATTGCCAACGGTTCGCTGAGCTTGAACACCGAACAAGGTGCCTTCCTGGCTAACCGCGCAAATCAGGCGGCACAAGCCCAGCGTCAGGCTCAGGCGCCGAAGCAATGGCTGAGCGCCTGAGGCGCTGTTGAAAGCCCCTTACAAACCGGCCGTCCAGGCCGGGCACTCTCAGGGATGAGTGCACCGCTCAGGGATGAGCTCGATGCTGGCCCTTCCCTTGCGGTGGTGCTCCGCACTCTTGTGTATTGGTTACTACGCGGTTGATTACTACGTGAAGGCTTACTGCACGCAATTTTCTGTGCCGGTTACTGCGCGCGATTGAACCTGAACTTAAGTTCCAGGCCATGCTCTACGCGTTAGCTAAGGGTAAACAAGCAGATTCTGCGTACAGGATGCCGGTGAAAATCGAACAGTTCTTTACCGAACGCCCGGCGTGCTGTATCTCGTCAAAGCCACGTATTAAAGTGAAGGCGACCTGCTATCAAACAGGTTGCACATGCCCTTTCTGCCGCACCTAAATCAAAAGAAAAAACAGCCACATACAGGAGTTCCAGCATGGCCGCACTGGGTCAACATGCCGTTTCGAAAGTCAAAAACGCCGAGTCCCAACTCGTGCAGGAATGGATTGCTGCCCTGGAGGCTTCGGGTGGCACACGCAACGTGAAGGGTGATGAGCTCAAAGCAGACACCAGAGAGTTTCTGCAGTTGATTACCTCCTCCCTGGAAAACGGTGCCGGCACCGCCATTGGCGCCGCGCAGTGGGAAGACACCCGTCAGTTTCTCGAGCGCCTGTCCCGTAACCGCGCGCAGATGGGTCAGGACTCCAGCCAGACTGCTAACTTTATTTTCGCGCTGAAAGGCCCGTTCTTCGCCTTGCTGCAGAAAGAATTCGCCAGCGAGCCGCAATTACTGGCCGAACAATTGCTGCAGGCATCCGAGCTTTTCGATGCCCTGGGCCTGCACACCATCCGCACGTACCAGGCGTCGCGTGAAGCGGTGATTCGCCGTCAGCAGGAAGAACTGCTCGAGCTGTCGACGCCAGTGGTCAAGCTGTGGGACGGCGTACTGGCCCTGCCCATGATCGGCACCCTGGATTCGCAACGTACGCAAGTGGTGATGGAGTCCTTGCTGCAACGCATCGTCGATACCGGTTCGGAAATCGCCATTATCGACATCACCGGCGTGCCCACTGTGGATACCCTGGTGGCTCAGCATTTGCTGAAAACCGTGACGGCCATTCGCCTGATGGGTGCCGACTGCATTATCAGCGGCGTGCGCCCGCAAATTGCTCAGACCATCGTGCATCTGGGGCTGGACCTGCAAGGCGTGGTTACCAAAGCCAACCTGGCCGATGCCCTGGCTCTGGCGATGCGCCGCCTGGGCGTTACCTTCACCAAGGCGCAGTGACATGGACCGCATTCCCATTTTGCAGATGGGCCAATTTTTGCTGGTCACCATTCAGGTGGACATGCACGACCAGTTGGCCATGACGCTGCAAGACGATCTCTCCGAACGCATCAGCGCCACGTCGGCGCGCGGTGTGCTCATCGATATCTCGGCGTTGGATATGGTCGACTCCTTTATTGGCCGCATGATTAGCACCATTTCCGGCCTGTCGCGCATCATGGACGCCGAAACCGTGGTGGTAGGCCTGCAACCGGCAGTGGCCATCACCCTGGTGGAGCTGGGCCTGACCCTGCCCGGCGTAAGCACGGCACTTAACGTCGAACGTGGCATGAAACTGTTGCGCGAACGGGTAGCGGCGCAATGAACGTGCGCAGTAGCGGTAGTCAACCGGTACGCGTGGAGCAGGACGTGGTAATGGCGCGCCAGGTGTCACGCAAGCTGGCCCAGGATTGCGGCATGCGGTTGATCGACCTGACCAAGCTGGTGACTGCCGTCAGTGAGCTGGCCCGTAACACCATGGTGTATGGCGGCGGCGGCGACATGGATTGGCAGATTCTCGACGACAACGGCCGCACGGGCCTGCGGCTGACGTTTCGCGATGAAGGTCCGGGCATACCCGATATCAAACTGGCGATGACCGATGGCTGGACATCGGGCGGCGGTCTGGGCTTGGGCCTCACCGGCGCCAAACGTTTGGTTGATGAATTTGAACTGGATACGGCACCGGGTGCCGGGACGCGTGTGACGATTACTCGATGGACCTGAACCTCAGCAGTTCGCTCACCTTGGTGTTGCAGGTGGACGATGAAAGCCAGATTGGCCACGCCCGCCGCGTGGTGCAGAAACTTGCCAGTGACAATGGTTTTGACGGCAACGACGCCGGTCGCGCTGCCCTGGTGACCACGGAATTGACCAGCAACCTGCTCAAGCATGCCGGCCGCGGCGAACTGCATGTACGCGTGCTGCCCCATGGCAGCGCGAGCGGCATCGAGTTGCTGGCCATTGATCGGGGGCCCGGCTTCAACCTGCACGACTGCCTGGCTGATGGGTTTTCCACCGGCGGCACCCAGGGCATCGGCATGGGGGCGGTGGATCGTCAGTCCGACGTATTCGATGTGTTTGCCGATCACCGTGGCGCCGTATTGATGGCGCGCCTGTATCCGCGTGGCAGCAAGGTGACCGACGCGCGCTTTGGCGTCACGCAGCACTCGCTGCATGACGACCCGGCGTGCGGCGATATCTGGCACCTGGCGATTCAGGACAAGCACGTGAGCGCGTTGATAATCGATGGCTTGGGCCATGGCCCGGAGGCGCAGGACGCGGCTCAGGCCGGCGAAAAAGCCTTTGCTTCATCGCCCTTCTCTACCCCAACCGTGGTGATGGAAGACCTGCACCGCGCCATGTGCGGCACCCGCGGCGGCGCCGGCGCCGTGGCGCAATACGACGCTGCTACGGGCAACCTGCAATTCGCTGGCATCGGCAATATTGGCGCTACGCTGATAACCCTTGATAAGAGCCGCGGACTGGCTTCGCACCCCGGTATTCTCGGCGCACAGTTTCGCAAGGCGCAGGCGTTCGACTTCCCCGACTGCAGCGGCCAATTGTTGGTGATGTATAGCGATGGCTTGCAGTCGCGCTGGAACCTGCAGGATTACCCAGGCCTGATGCACCGTCACCCGGCCGTGATTGCTGCCGTGCTGCACCGCGATTTTTGCCGTGGGCGTGATGATGTAACCGTATTGGTCGTACCTTTGGAGGCAGCCAATGGCTGATACCGACATTCAGGCCCAGCTGGACGCTGCCCTGGCCGAAAACCAAGCCTTGCGCGCCGAGCTCGATGAAACCAACCAGGGCGTGTTGGCACTGTATGCCGAGCTGGATATCCAGGCTGAAGAACTGCGTCAGGCATCCGACCTTAAAAGCCGCTTTCTCTCATATATGAGCCACGAATTTCGCACGCCTCTGGGCTCGATTCTGAGCATCACCAGTCTACTCGGCGATGAGTTGGATGGCCCGCTAAGCCCCGAGCAGCACAAGCAGGTGGGGTTTGTGCGGACGTCTGCCAGCGAGCTCAGCGACATGGTCGATGACCTTCTGGACCTGGCCAAGATCGAAGCCGGGCGCATCACCATTTCGCCGGCCTGGTTCGACATGCTGGATTTGTTTTCCGCCCTGCGCGGTATGTTCCGCCCGATTGTCGAGGGCGGCACGGTAGACCTGATTTTCGAAGAGCCGGTGAACATGCCGCGCCTGTATACCGACGATAAAAAGCTCGCGCAGGTGCTGCGCAATTTCATTTCCAACTCCCTGAAGTTCACCCAGCGCGGAGAGGTGCGGGTGTCGGCGCGCCTGGAAAACGATAACGCAGTGCGGTTTGCCGTGAGCGATACCGGCATCGGCATTCCGGCCGAAATGCACGGCGCGCTCTTTGAGGACTTCTCTCAAGTAGACTCGCCGCTGCAAAAACGTTTACGCGGCACGGGCCTGGGGCTCTCACTGTGCAAACGTTTTGCCGAACTGCTTGGTGGGCAAGTGGGTGTGGAAAGCGAGCCCGGCGTAGGCTCGACGTTCTACGTGATCATTCCTTTTGCCATTGATCAGGACACACCCGATGAAAAGTGACATTCACCTGTTGATCGTCGACGACAACGTAGCCACGCGCTACGCCCTGCGCCGTCGTTTCGAGCAGCAAGGTTATGTCATCGATGAGGCCGGCACTGGCAACGAAGGTCTGGCGCTGATCGCCGAGACCGACTACGACGCCCTGATTCTCGACGTGAATCTGCCGGATATGACCGGCTTCGATATTGTCCGCCAACTGCGTCAGGTGCCCCGCACCGCACTGGTGCCGGTGGTACATGTGTCGGCAGCCTCGATCCAGCCGCACGACATCATCACGGGCCTGGAAACCGGTGCGGACGCCTACCTTACGCACCCCATCGACCCGGAAGTGTTGATGGCCACCCTGCGCACCCTGCTGCGGGTGCGTGATAGCGAAGCAGCCCTGCGCGATAGCGAGGCACGCTTTCGCGAGATCTTCGCGAATGTCTCGGCCCCCATCGCGGTGATCGACGAGCAGCTCAAGGTCATAGAGAGCAACCAGGCCTTTGCCGACCTGCTGCAAGGCTGCAGCCAGGACGAGCGCTTGTTGCAATGCATCGCCCCCGGCCAGGAACTGCGCCTGGTGCAACTGCGCACCGCACTGCTGGACGGCCAGCGCTGGAACGGCAGCCTCACGCTGCTGGTGGGCGATGAAGAGCGCGAAACCGAATGGCAGACCTCGCCCTATCGCCTGCCGGGGCACAGCCTGGTGTTCGTCGAAGACGTTACCGAGCACCGTGAACGCGACCGCTCGCAGCGCAACCAACTGGACAAGGCGCATACCCGTATCGCCCAGGAAGTGGCCGAGCGCGAACGCACTGAAGAACAGCTGCTGCAAGCGCAGAAGATGGACGCCCTGGGCAAGCTTACCGGCGGCATCGCCCACGATTTTAACAACATGCTCACCGGCATCATTGCGGCCATCGAGCTGATGAAGCGCCGGGTCGAAGACCAGCGTTACGACACGCTGATGCGTTATGCCGATGCTGCGCTGAGTTCAGCCAACAGCGCCGCGGCCCTAACCCATCGCCTGCTGGCTTTTGCTCGCCAGCAACCGCTCGATACGCGCCCCATTGATATCAACGAACATGTGCGCTCGCTGGAAGAATTGCTGCGCCGTACCATCAGCGAACGCATTTCCCTGACGCTGGAATTGACCTCGGGCACGTCGGTGGCGATGGTCGATCCGTTCCAGTTTGAAAGTTCGCTGCTCAACCTGATCATCAATGCCCGCGATGCACTGCCCAATGGCGGCAGTATTCGCATCGCCACCTACGCCACGGTGGTAACGGGTAACGCCAAAGTGGAAGACGGCACCTATATCGCCCTGGCGGTGCGCGATGACGGCGTCGGTATCGACGAGGCCGTCATCAGCAAGGTGTTCGACCCCTTCTTCAGCACCAAGCCGGTTGGCCAGGGCACGGGCTTGGGGTTGTCGAGTATTTACGGCTTTGCGCGCCAGTCCGGCGGTGATGTAAGCATTCGCAGCGTAGTGAACAAAGGCACTGAGGTGGTGTTGCTGCTGCCGGCGGGTAGCGAGTTACCGAGCAGCGAGACCACTGCCCTGGGCTCGCCGAGAAAAGGCACCGGCGAGCATGTGCTGATTGTGGAAGACATGGTGGCGGTGAGCGCGCTGATCGCGGAAATTCTTGACGATGCCGGCTACCGCAGCACCCAGGTTTACGATGCAGAGGGCGCGGTGCATGCGCTGAAAACCGATGCATCCATCGACCTGCTGCTAACCGATATCGGCCTGCCGCGCATGGATGGTCGCGACCTGGCCGCGCTCAGCCGCACCATGCGCGCCACCCTGCCGGTGCTGTATGTGTCCGGCTATGCCGAGAATGCACTGGACCGCCAGGACCTGGTCGGCACCGGCATGGACATGCTCAGCAAGCCCTTCAATAGCAGCGAGTTGCTCGAACGCATTCGTACCCTGCTGGATTCTCGCCCTGCTGAGTAACGCCTGCTTTTGTAGGAGCGGCGTGCTCGCCAAACTCTTGAATCGTCGTTAACAAGGTTCGCGAGCAAGCTCGCTCCTACTCACCTGTCCATATCAAGCAGCTGCGGCGGTTATCGGCGGCCTGCTGCGTCGGGTCGCCATCAAATCGCAGGCAATAAAAAGCCCCTGGATCGTGAGATCCAGGGGCTTCGTATATGGCGCAGCGGACGGGACTCGAACCCGCGACCCCCGGCGTGACAGGCCGGTATTCTAACCGACTGAACTACCGCTGCGTGTCGGTGGACTTGCGTCCGGTACTGCTTTAAATCGTAAAACTTCAAGCCTTGTTGCGTCTGACCTTCAAGCCCTGGTTGGCTTTCCGGTCTCAGGTCCGAACATATCGTTCCTGGCAAATAATGGCGCAGCGGACGGGACTCGAACCCGCGACCCCCGGCGTGACAGGCCGGTATTCTAACCGACTGAACTACCGCTGCGCGTCGGTGGACTTTCGTCCGGTTTCACAAGTGGTGGGTGATGACGGGATCGAACCGCCGACCCTCTGCTTGTAAGGCAGATGCTCTCCCAGCTGAGCTAATCACCCCTTGCTTGCGAGGCGCGAAATTTACGCGGGGGCCGCACCTAAGTCAACACCCCATATAGAAATTTTCTGAAATTAGCGTTTTTTCTTTCCGCTCATATCAAAAGCTCAGGGCGGATGCCGCTTCCACAGGGATGGCATTGTCAGTGGGAGGCTTTAGCCTCGATTCCTGCAAATGGCGATCTTACTGCACCACCCGCAGCGTTAACCGCGACGTCACCAGCCCGTCCTCATTACGATCCAACCCTGCCTCGTCGATCCGCACGCCCTGCCCCTCCAAATCCTTGAGCCAGCCCAGCAGCAGATTGAACGCCACCGGCTGTAAGTTGACTTGCAGGCTGCCAGCGCCCTGGTTGTCGATACGCTCGATAGTCAGTTGAGCTGCCGCCGCACTGGCAGTAATCAGGCCTTGCAGTTGCTCAGGCGCTACCGTACTGGTCGGCCGCTGCACCAACGCACGGGCCTGAGGCGCCTTGGCTTGCAGGTAGGCACTAAGTTCCAATTGCTGGGCCAGGGCTTCGCGGGCGTTGTGCAGGCGATGCTGGGCGGGCTGCCAGAAGCTGATATACAGCAGCGCGCCGAGCAGGAAGACCAGCATCGCCATCAATGCCATGCGCTCGCGCGGCACCAGGGTGGTCCAGCGCTGTTGCAGTGGCGAACGCTGCCAGCGCTCGGCCAGTTGGTTTTTCAACATTGCTGCATTCATCCCTGTCCTCCTATGACCAGGCGTGCACTGACACCATTGGTTTCACGACTGGCCGAACCCAGCTGCACGGGCATGCCGGCATCGGCCATGCGCTGACGCAAGCGTTCCAGCGCGCCGAAGTCGGGCGCTTGCAGTTGCAGGGCAAGGTCGCCACGGGTATCGCTGAAATCCAGCTGCTGTACGCGCACCAGACCGCCGTCGGCTTGCACGGCGGTGCTGGTTAACTCCATGAGGGCCAGCAAGCGACTTTTGCCGCCGGTAGCACCCTGGCTCAAGTGCTCATCCAGTTGATGACGCAGGTTGATCAGTTTGGTGTCCTGCGGAAAAAGTTCGTGGTACAGGGCGCTGTTGGCGGCGGCGATGGCATCGCTCTTGTGCTGCAACTGCCAGGCTTGCGCCAGGTTGAAACCCCATTGCAGCACCAGCCATAACCCGACCAGACCGAGCACCGGGCGCCACCGCTTGAAGCCCTGACTGTCTTGCTGATTGGCCAAGTCTCCCTGAGCCAGGTTGCAGCCTCCCGTCTGCAGGGCGAGCCACAGATACGGGTCTTCTTCGCGCTGGGCGGTTTCAATGCCTTCAGGTAGTGCGTGAATCGGCGGGGCAATGGCCTGCAAGGGCAACGGGCATTGCCCGGCCAACACCGGCCAGTCTTCGGCTGCTAGCGCCATACGCGTGGCCACCTGGCCACCAAGCAGCCAGCGCTCACCCAGCCAGCACAGCTGCGTGCCTTGCTCGGGCAGCAGATCAGCATCAATCTGGATGCTGGCGGGCGCCACCGGGCACAACCCCAGCCAGCCCTGCAGCCAGGCAGAGCGCACCGCGTAAACACGGTGGCGACCATCGGCAAGTGGCGTGCCCAAAGCCAGGTGAAACAGCTCCACCTCTTCGGCCAGCAATTCCTCAACCGCGAAGGGCAATGCCTGGCGTAGCCAGCGGGCTTTTTGCGTAGGCAGTTGCACCGCACACGCGGTAACCGCCTCTACCGGCACCACCAGACGCCAGGGGCCATCCAGCTCAGCCATGGCCTCAGCCAGCAAAACCTGGTCGCGCACGCCAGCACGTACCCGATGCACCGGCACGCTGTCATCAACCGCTACCGCAGCGCCAGCCGGTAAAAAAATCGTTATCAGGCTCATGGCGCCTGCTCCTCGTTTACCACGGATGCTTGTTGTTCGTTCTGAGGCTGCTGCACCTGAACCAAGCCATCCTGGCCCAGATCACGCGCCAGCACCCGCACGCGCCCTTGCTCATCGCGGTGCACGCTACTGACCACTACCTGACGGCGGTCGCCCATACGTACCTCGCTGATCACTTGAAAATACTGGGTGGCGACTGCCAATCCTTGCCCGTCGATGCCAAGCCCGGCCAGCCCCGGTTGATTCAAAAATGCTTCTACCGAGGCAAACCCCGTCGCACCCCGTGCCTGCACCACCCCCTGCGCCACCGCCGGCGCAAGGCCGTCGGCCAGACTCGACAACACCATAGCGCCCGCCGTGTTGACGTTGAGCGCCGCATCGCTGGGCAGCGCGCTGACATAGGGCTGTAGCCGCCGATAATCAACCTCTGTCATACCCAACAATAACCGTAGCTCGGAGACGTCCTGCAGGCGACGATTGGCCGGACGATAGGCCGGTTTGGCGAGTAGGTACTGGTTATCTTCGGCGCCTTCGCTGCCCGTCGGTTCCTGATTCTGGTCCAGCCAATCCACCAGCCGTTCGGCGTATGGAGCCACGATGCCAAGGCGCAACAGCAAGCGTTGAAACCGGCGCACTGCCAGAGCGTCGACCTGTTCCCGATGCACGAGACTATTGAGGTTGAACCGGCCGCTTAGGTCTTCAATTCGCACATTGAGTACGCCACTTTCGTCCAGGGCAAACGGCGGCATGGGCCTGGCCCACGGCTCGCCCAAATGGTCGCCGGTCTGCCCCGGGGCCCCCGCGCGCGCGTCCCGTTTGAGCATGGCCTTGGCCAGGGTTTCGCCGCCAAGGGCGTACTGCCAGGCCCGGCGCGTGTCGAGCAGATTGGCGCTGCTGCGGATGGATACCTGTTGACGGGCAATCATGCCGGCACAGACGATGGTAACCACGGCCACCACCAGCAACACGGTAATCAGCGCCACACCTTGCTGACGCTTCATGGCGCCTCCTGCCCGTTTTGCCCATCAGGCAGCTGGCCGTCGCCGTTACTGGCCGATGCCGGCATATCCGGCAGGCGCAGCAGCCGCCGTAGCTGGCCGTAGCGGCGGTGTTCCAGCACTAGTTCAACCGCCCTGGGCAGTTGCTCCAAACGTTCACTTTCGGTGCCGTCTGTACCCGGCCAGGTGGTTTGCCATTGACCCTGACGGTCCAGGTAGCGCAGGGAGAACGAGGTGACACCGTCAAGCACAGCTTGCACCTGTGGCTGGCTGTCCTGGGCCTGATCAAGCACGTTCCAGTAGCGACGCTGCAGTAATTCGCCGCTGAGCTCCCAACGCACCCGCTGCAAGCGTGAGCGGGCAGCGCCCAGCGGGTTGCGCCATCCGGCGCGGGTAAACTCCAGCGCCGTGACATCGCCGTCTTCGCCCACCAGCGCCGGGCGCGGCTCGCCAAAGGGGTCACGCACAGGCCGGGCCCGCACTTGCAAGATATCGCGCTCGAAAGCGGCCATCGCACGCACCAATTCGCGCAATTGCTGTTCATGCTCGCGGGTAGCCGTATCGGCCTGCATTACGCTGCTGAGCATGCGGTATGTGGCCAGGGCCAGCAGCGCGAAGATCGCCACCGCAATCAGCAATTCCAGCAGGGTGAAGCCACGCGAGCGCGGCATGGGGGTTTTCATTGGGCTGTTCAGGGTCTTGCTCATTGCGCGGGCTCGACCGGTTCGGTCGTGACAAAACCCACCAGATAAGCCTCGGCGCGGTCTTTGGGAGCGCCAGAGCTGCCACGAGCGTCGCGACTGGCCACCCACACGGTGATGCGGCGCATGGTGGGCTCGCTGGTGGCTTGCACAGTGGTCTGCCAGAGCCATTGCCGGTTGGCAAAGTCCACTTGCCCCTGCTGGTCGCCCTCACTAGGTACGCCGGGCTCCAGTTGCATTTCACTGAGTTTGTTATCGGCCACCCACATGGCCAGGGTTTTGTCCTCAAGCTTGGCGGCGGTTTGCAAGCTGCGCGCGCTCACACCCAACACGCTGGCGGCCACCAACGCAAAAATCCCCAGCGCCACCAGCACTTCAAGCAGGGTAAAGCCATGGGAACGCGTCATTTGCCTGGCCCTTTGGCTTCGACCAGTTCCACCCTGGGCAAGCGAAACCCATCGGTCGCCATCTGCAACCGCGCGCCCTGAGCTTTGCGCTCGGCCATTATCAGGCGAAAGGGGCTGAGTTCACCGCTGGAAAGAATCAACACTTGTGGACTGCGCGCACTGGCTTTCTCATTTTCTTCGGCGTTGGCGCTGGGCAATTTCATCGCCGCGCCTTCCAACTCCAGGGTCAGCACAGCCCACACAGGCAGCTGATGCGGGTTGCGATCAACCGCCTGCCAATTGGCCTTGGCCGAGTCGTAGCGCAGTACCTGATAAGAGGTGGCATCGAACCACAGGCCATACTCACGGTTGTCCAACACCGCCTCGTCGGCCAGCACACCAATCAGGCCACTCAGGCGTTCGGCTTCATTGCGCAGCTCGCGTGACGGCCCGGCAATACCCGTGCTGAGCACGGCCAGGCCAATCAACGTGCCCAGAATTACCAGCACCACCATGATTTCGATCAGGGTGAAGCCAGCCTGGCGCGGCGGCTGCACGGTGGTCACTGATCCCAGTTACCGATATCGGCATCGTTGTCAGTGCCGCCTTCTTTGCCGTCGGCACCGAACGAGTAAAGATCGAACGGCCCTTTGCTGCCCGGAGACAGGTACTGATACGGGTTGCCCCACGGATCGACGGGCAGGCGTTTGAGGTAGCCGGCAGCATTCCAGTTTTTCGCCGGTGGATTGCCGCTGGGTTTTTTCACCAGGGCTTCGAGGCCCTGCTGGGTGTTGGGATAGACATGGTTATCGAGCTTGTACATGTCCAGTGCGGCGCTGATCCCTTTTACATCGCCTCTGGCCACGGTGATCTTGGCCTGGTCCGGCCGACTCATTACCTGTGGCACGATCAGAGCGGCGAGGATGCCGATAATTACCACCACCACCATGATTTCGATCAGGGTAAAACCCGACTGCCGCCGTCCTGGCTGCATGGTTTTATGTTGCATTGCTATCACCCCACTAATTGGTTCAAAGACAGAATCGGTAGAAGAATTGCCAGCACGATCAGCAACACCACTACCCCCATAAATACCAGCATAAAGGGCTCAAAGAGTCCCACCATCAATGCGATCTGGGCGGCCAGATCGCCCTCCTGATTGCGCGCGGTGCGGGCCAGCATCTGGTCCAGTTCGCCGGAGCGCTCCCCACTGGCAATCATGTGCAGCATCATCGGCGGGAACTGGCCGCTGGCCTCCAGGGCACGGGTCAGGCTGCCGCCTTCGCGGACCTTCTGCGCTGCCAGCACCACGTCGGCGCGAATCACTCGGTTGGAAATCACCTGCGCACCGATGGCCAGTGCTTCCACCAGAGGCACACCACTGCGGGTAAGAATGGCCAGGGTGGAGGCAAATCGCGCGCAGTCGGTGGCCCGCACCAGGCGGCCAATCAACGGCAAGCGCAATTGCAAGGCGTGCCAGCGGCGTTTGACCTTGTCGTCCCGCAGCGCCCACCGCGCAGTAAACCCGCCTGCCACTGCCAGCAACACAAACAGCCAGCCCCAGCTTTTTACCGCATCACTCAGGGCTATCAAGCCGCGCGTGAGGGCCGGCAGCGTCTGCCCGGAATCGATAAACACCCGCACCACATCAGGCACCACATAGCCGAGCAAAAAGCCAACGATGAGCAGCGAGGTAATCATCAGCACAAGCGGATACAACAGCGCCAACTGCACCTTTTGCCGCGACTGCTGGCGCTGTTCGGTGTAGTCGGCCAATTGTTCCAGCACCGGCCCCAGGTGCCCGGCATGCTCCCCCGCCGCTACCGTGGCGCGGTATAGCTCGGGAAAGGCCGCCGGAAATTCTTTGAGCGCGGCCGCCAGGCTGTGCCCTTCCAACACCCGCGCGCGTACCGCCAGCAACATGGCTTGCACCCGCGGCGCCGAGGCTTGCGCTGCTGCGGCGCGAAGGGCTTCTTCAATTGGCAACGCGGCCTGAATAAGTGTGGCCAGTTGGCGGGTAAGCATGGCCAGGTCGCGCGCTGACAAACCGCGGACAAAGGTGAAATGGCCGTCGCTGCTTGCCTGCTCGCGGGTGCGGGTGGCGTTGACCTGCAGCGGCGCCAGTTGTTTTTCCCGCAGCATCTGGCGCACCTGGCGCGCGCTGTCGGCCTCCATCACGCCTTTTTGCTGGCGCCCTGCATTGTCCAGGGCCAGGTATTCGTATGCGGCCATCAGTGAGTGCCCACGCGCTGGAGTATCGAAGCACGAGCGGACCTGTCAGTAGCTGTCAACGTCGGTCCCCCCTACGTTGGTGTTGAGTGGGCGATGCGGAAGATAGTTCGCGCCGCTGAGCACCTGTGGTGGGCGCCTCATCTTCGCGAGTGACTCGCAACACCTCCTCGAGGCTGGTGATGCCTTCAAGCACTTTGCGTCGTCCGTCATCGCGAATACTCGGGCCATTGCTGCGAGCGTGGCGAGTCATTTCCTGCTCGCCGGCGCCGCTGTGCACCAGACTGCGCATATGGTCGTCGAATATCACCAGCTCGTAGATGCCGGTACGACCGCGGTAGCCCTGCTGTTTGCATTCAGGGCAGCCGCGGGCGTGGTGAATAAGCGGCGTTTCGCCACTGCGCACGCCCAGTACCTGCGCCTCGGCGTCGGTGACTGGCAACGCTTCCTTGCAATGCAGGCAGAGCACGCGCACCAGGCGCTGGGCCAGCACGCCGAGCAAAGAGGAGGACAGTAGAAAGGGCTCAACGCCCATATCCACCAGACGGGTAACCGCACCGATGGCGCTATTGGTGTGCAAGGTGGAGAGCACCAGGTGCCCGGTCAGCGAGGCTTGCACGGCGATCTGTGCAGTTTCGGCATCGCGGATTTCACCCACCATCACCACGTCCGGGTCCTGCCGCAGGATGGCCCGCAGGCCACGGGCGAAGGTCATGTCCACCTTGGTGTTGACCTGGGTTTGGCCAATGCCTTCCAGGTGATACTCGATAGGGTCTTCAACGGTAAGAATGTTGCGTGTGCGGTCATTTAGGCTGACCAGGCTGGCGTACAAGGTGGTGGTTTTACCGGAGCCGGTAGGCCCGGTCACCAGAATGATGCCATGGGGTTTGCGAACGCTGGCTTCCATCAACTGGCAGTCGCGGTTGGACATGCCCAGGTGTTGCAGGCTCAGGCGCCCGGCCTGCTTGTCGAGCAAGCGCAGGACCACGCGCTCGCCGTTGGCCGAGGGCAGCGTGGACACCCGCACGTCCACTTCGCGCCCGCCCACACGCAGCGAAATACGGCCGTCCTGCGGCACACGTTTTTCGGCGATATCCAGGCGTGCCATCACTTTGATCCGCGACACCAGCAGCGCCGCCAGCTCGCGCTTGGGCTCCAGCACCTCGCGCAGAACGCCATCCACGCGAAAACGCACGACCAGGCGTTTTTCGAAAGTTTCGAGGTGGATATCGGAGGCGTTTTCCTTGATGGACTCGCCGAGGATGGCGTTGATCAGGCGAATGATCGGCGCGTCGTCTTCCTGCTCCATAAGGTCTTCGGTTTCCGGTACCTGATCGGCCAGCGCCGCCAGGTCCAGACGCCCGCCGATATCCTCGGCCAATTGCATGGACGCCGAATCATGCTGATAAGCCGAGGCCATGGCCTGGTCGAAAGCGGCGGGTGTCAGCGCCCGCAGTGGCAAGCGGCGACCAACAAAACGCTGGGCTTCAGCCAGGGCCACCATATCCACGGCAGGCCGAAACCCCAGGCAAACCTGGTCCTGATCGAGCATCAACACTACGCCATTGCGCTTGGCGTAACTGAACGGTAAACGGCGTGGAAGTGTTTCCACCGATGAGATATTCATCTGTAACCCAACCCTGGCATCGTAGTGCGCAATTCACTGATAAGCGCATGTTCAAGATTAAGGATGACGATTGCACGCCATGCAGCTGTTTTTTTAACAATTTTTGCGTGTGTGACTCGTAGAAATCGCCATGGGCGCTATCTTTATCACACTGCCGAAGGAACACGACGCCCCGCCGATAACAAACAGAATAGGACTACGGCGCGAAGTGGATGCGTAAAAACACTTGGCTGCTCTATGATCGGCCGCCAGCAAATCTGACAGTAGTGAGTAAATTCTTTGTCCGTGCCCGAAACCCTCCGCCGGCTGCTCCACAATGCCCCGACACTGCTGGGCGTGGTGTTGATCCTGTTGATCAGCCTGAGTTTCGCCACACAAACCATCGACTGGTTAGAGCTCAACCGCAGCCAGGCTCCGGTGCAAAGCAGTGAAAGCGGTGACTTGAACAATGAACCGGCGCTCGACAGCATTCAAACCCTGTTCGGCCCTGCCCGGGTGGTTCAGGACTCGGCGCCGCCGGCTACCAACCTTAGCCTGACGTTGCGCGGTAGCTTCGTGCACAACGATGCCAACCGTTCCAGCGCCATCATCCAGCGCGAGGGCAACCGGCCTCAGCGCTTTGCCATTGGCAGCGAAATCGACAAGGGCATCCGACTGCATGCGGTGTACCGCGACCGCGTCGAGATCGAGCGCAGCGGCCGCCTCGAGACGTTGATGTTTAACAAGCACAAGAGCGCTTCTAGGAGTAATCAAGCCAGCTATGACGCTGCGGTGGACGACCTGTCCACCTTGCAACAGCAAGACGAACAACAGATACGAGAACGCATGGAAGCGCTGCGCCAACAGATGGAGAACGCTGGCGGGCAAGTCGAACCGGAACCCGAGCCTCCTTATGAGGCAGAACCGCCGGCAGCGCCGCAGTCAACCGAACTCATCCCTATCGAACCGCCTACGGAAAGCGACTAAGCCAATGCCTCTGACCCTTTCACGCCTGACCCTAGCTTTGCTGACCTGCGGCCTGCTTGGCTTCAGCACGGCGGCCTCGGCGGCAATCACGCCCGCCACAGCCAGCGCCGGCGAGAACCAGCAGCAGGACCAGGAGCGCTGGACCATCAACCTAAAGGATGCAGACATCGGCGAGTTTGTCGACCAGATTGCCGATATTACCGGCGAGACGTTCGTCGTCGACCCGCGGGTGAAAGGTCAGGTCAATGTGATCTCCAAAGCGCCACTGAACCTTAGCGAGATCTACCAGCTGTTCCTTTCAGTTATGGCCACCCATGGTTTCAGCGTCATCACCCAAGGCGATCAGGCGCGTATCGTGCCCAATGCCGAAGCCAAAGCCGACGCCGGCGGGGGCCGCGCCGCGCCGGACCGCCTGGAAACCCGCCTGATTCAAGTACAACACGGCAACGTTGCCGAACTGATTCCATTGATTCGCCCGTTGATTCCGCAATATGGCCACCTGGCGGCGGTGACCTCGGCCAACGCCTTGATTATCAGTGACCGCAGCGCCAACATTGCGCGCATTGAAGACCTGGTCCATCAGCTGGACCAGAAAAGCGACAACGATTACAGCGTGGTCAACCTGCAATACGCCTGGGTAACCGATGCCGCCGAAGCGCTCAATTCCAGCCTCGCCCGGGGCCAGGCCAAAGGTGGCGCAGGCACTCAGGTGATTGCCGACACCCGCACCAATCGCCTGATTCTGCTCGGCCCGCCGGCTGCCCGTGCGCGCCTGATTGGCCTGGCCAAGTCCATCGATACGCCCAGCACCCGCTCCGCCAACACCCGGGTTATTCGCCTGCGCCACAACGATGCCAAGGCACTGGCTACCGTGCTCGGCGAGATTTCCGAAGGCATCAAGAACCCGGCCGGCGGTGGTGCCGAGGCTGCCGGCGGTAAACCACAAAACATTCTGATTCGCGCCGATGAAAGCCTTAACGCCTTGGTACTGCTGGCAGACCCGGATACCGTGGCCATGCTTGAAGACATCGTCCACCAGTTGGACGTGCCGCGCGCCCAGGTAATGGTCGAGGCGGCCATCGTAGAAATTTCCGGCGATATCACCGACGCCCTCGGCGTGCAGTGGGCCGTAGATGCGCGTGGCAGCACGGGTGGCCTGGGCGGGGTCAACTTCGGCAATACCGGGCTTTCCGTAGGTTCGGTATTGAATGCCATTCAAAACGACACCGTGCCCGAGTCACTGCCGGACGGCGCCATCATTGGCATCGGCAGCAAGAACTTCGGTGCCCTGATTACCGCCCTGTCGGCCAATAGCAAAAGCAACCTGCTGTCGACCCCCAGCCTGCTGACGCTCGATAACCAGAAAGCGGAAATTCTGGTGGGCCAGAACGTGCCCTTCCAGACCGGCTCCTACACCACCGCCACCGACGGTGCGAGCAACCCGTTCACCACCATCGAGCGCAAGGACATTGGTGTCACGCTGAAGGTGACGCCGCATATCAATGACGGCGCGTCACTGCGCCTGGAGATTGAGCAGGAAATTTCCTCGATTGCCCCCAGTGCCACGCTGTCCGCCCAGGCGGTAGACCTGATTACCAACAAGCGCTCGATCAAAAGCACCATCCTTGCACAAGATGGCCAGGTGATTGTGCTGGGCGGCCTGATTCAGGACGACGTGACCATGACCGACTCCAAGGTCCCGTTATTGGGCGATATCCCTTGGTTGGGCCGACTCTTCCGCTCCACCAAGGAAGCGCACACCAAACGCAACCTGATGGTTTTTCTCAAGCCTAGCGTGATCCGCGACGGCGCAGGATTGGCGGCATTGGCCGGCAAGAAGTATCGCGATATCCGCGTACTGGGGGACGGTCCTGACAATGCACGGCCTAGCATTCTGCCGCCGAAACCGGGGCAGCTGTTTGATGGTCAAGGGGATTCGGCAATCGACTTGCGGCCGCAATAACGGAATCGTGAAACGGCGGATATCGGCGTTGCGGATATTCGCCCTACGCGTAAATCATCTTGCGCGTCATGCCGCCGTCGACCACAAACTCCTGACCGGTCACAAACCCGGCACTGGCCGACAGCAACCAGGCCACCTGCGCCGCTACGTCCTCTACGCCCCCTACCCGACCCACCGGGTGCTGGTCATGATCGGCATCGCTCAGCGGCGCCGCACGGCGCGCTGACGGGTCACGCGCATCGATCCAGCCCGGGCTGACCGCATTAACGCGAATATCCGGCCCCAGGCTGACAGCCAGCGCATGGGTCAATGCCAGCAAACCGCCTTTGCTTGC
This sequence comes from Pseudomonas turukhanskensis, assembly GCF_027922365.1. Lineage (GTDB taxonomy): Bacteria > Pseudomonadota > Gammaproteobacteria > Pseudomonadales > Pseudomonadaceae > Aquipseudomonas > Aquipseudomonas turukhanskensis. Next base: position 239,462 of record NZ_BSFN01000003.1, on the reverse strand, counting down.
CGAGTAGGCTTCGGTGTCGGCTTCGGCCTGATGCGCGCGCGTGGAGGTGATATTGATGATGGCTCCGTAGTGGGCGCGCAGGTACGGCGCGCAATGCTTGGAGAGCAATAAAGGACCCGTAAGATTGACGGCCATGACCCGGTTCCAATGCGCCAGCTCGAGACTGTCCAGCGGCGGGTTATGCGGATCGGCGATGGCAGCGTTGTTGACCAGGGCATCCAGCCGGCCAAACTGACCGAGCACCTGCGCGACGCCCTCCACCACCTGGCTTTCCTGGCTGACGTCCATGGCCACGAACCAAGCGTTTTCGCCCAGCACCTTGGCCACCTTGGCACCGCGCTCACGCTCGGTGTCCGCCAGCACCACCTGCCAGCCCTCGACGATCAGCCAGGCCGCGACGCCCAGGCCAATGCCGCGCGCCGCGCCCGTGACCAAAGCAACCTTGCCGTTGCTGGTAAGCGGGCGATCTACTTCAAGTTCGATCACAGCGCTGCGAGGCCACGCGCGAGGTCGGCCTGAATGTCCTGCACTTCCTCCAGGCCTACCGCGACGCGGATCAGGCTGTCACGAATGCCAGCGGCGGCACGCTCTTCCGGGCTCAGGCGGCCGTGGGAGGTGGTGCTCGGGTGAGTGATGGTGGACTTGCTGTCGCCCAGGTTGGCGGTTATCGACAGCAAGCGCGTGGCATCGATAAAGCGCCAGGCGCCTTCCTTGCCGCCCTTCACCTCAAAACTCACCACCGCGCCAAAGGCACGTTGCTGACGCTTGGCCAACTCATGCTGCGGGTGGCTCGGCAAGCCGGCGTAGTGCACTTTCTCGATGCCCGGCTGCTGCTCCAGCCACTCGGCCAATTGCTGCGCGCTGGCGCAATGGGCTTGCATGCGGATACGCAAGGTTTCCAGGCCTTTGAGGAACACCCAGGCGTTGAATGGGCTCATGGTCGGGCCAACGGTGCGCACGAAGCCGACGATTTCAGCCATCAGCTTCGCGCTGCCGGCAACCACGCCGCCCAGACAACGGCCCTGGCCGTCGATAAACTTGGTGGCCGAATGCACGACGATATCGGCACCGAGGGCCAGCGGCTTTTGCAGCACCGGGGTGCAGAAGCAGTTGTCCACCACCAGCTTGGCGCCATGGGCGTAGGCAACTTCGGCCAAGGCAGCGATATCCACCAGCTCGGCCAACGGGTTGGACGGCGACTCCACGAAGAACATCTTGGTGTTCGGCTTGCAGGCTTCGCCCCAGCCGGCGACGTTCGACAGCTCGACATAGTCAACCTGAACACCAAAGCGCTTCAGGTATTTTTCGAACAGGCTGATGGTGGAGCCGAAAACGCTGCGCGAGACCAGCACGTGGTCGCCGGCGCTGCAAAAGGCCATGACCACACCCATGATCGCCGACATGCCGGAGGCCGTGGCTACCGCTTGCTCGGCGCCTTCCAGCGCGGCCAGACGCTCTTCGAAGGTGCGCACGGTGGGGTTGGTATAACGCGAATAGACGTTGCCCGGTACTTCCCCGGCAAACCGCGCGGCGGCGTCGGCGGCGGTGCGAAATACATAGCTGGAGGTGAAGAACATCGCCTCGCCATGCTCGCCTTCGGGGGTGCGGTGTTGCCCGGCGCGGACCGCCAGGGTGTCAAAGCCTACGCCTTCAAGGTCACTGTCCAGCCGGCCGGCATCCCATTCCTGCGTCATGCCCTTTCTCCATCAAATTCTGTTGCACTGGAAACGTTCAGCCCGCCGAAGCGGGCTGTGGTCATCAAGCGTTGCTCATCAATTGTTGTACAGGTCGATGATCGCGCTGACTACGTTGGTCTTGAGTTTGGACGAGTCGTTACGCGCCTGCTCAATCTTGTTCAGGTACGCCTCGTTGACGTCGCCGGTCACGTACTTGCCGTCGAACACCGCGCAATCGAAGTTATCGATTTTCACCTTGCCACCGCCAACCGCGTCGATCAGGTCGCTGAGATCCTGATACACCAGCCAATCGGCGCCGATCAGCTCGGCCACTTCCTCGGTGGTGCGGTTGTGGGCGATCAGCTCGTGGGCACTTGGCATGTCGATGCCGTATACGTTCGGGTAGCGCACGGCCGGCGCCGCCGAGCAGAAGTACACGTTCTTCGCCCCGGCTTCGCGGGCCATCTGAATGATCTGCTTGCAGGTGGTGCCACGCACGATCGAGTCGTCCACCAACATCACGTTCTTGCCGCGGAATTCGAGTTCGATGGCGTTGAGCTTTTGGCGTACGGATTTTTTCCGCGCGGCCTGGCCGGGCATGATGAAGGTACGGCCGATATAGCGGTTTTTCACGAAGCCTTCGCGGAACTTCACGCCCAAGTGGTTGGCCAGCTCAAGCGCCGAGGTGCGGCTGGTATCTGGAATAGGGATGACCACGTCGATGTCGTGATCCGGACGCTCGCGCAGAATCTTGTCGGCCAGCTTCTCGCCCATGCGCAGACGCGCCTTGTAAACCGAGATGCCGTCCATGATCGAGTCCGGACGCGCCAGGTACACGTGTTCAAAGATGCACGGTGCGTACTTGGGGTTGGTGGCGCACTGGCGGGTGGAAATCTTGCCTTCTTCGGTGATGTACACCGCTTCGCCCGGCGCCAGGTCGCGAATCAGGGTGAAGCCCAGTACGTCGAGCGACACGCTTTCGGAGGCGATCATGTACTCCACGCCTTCGTCAGTGTGACGCTGGCCAAAGACGATGGGGCGAATGCCGTTCGGGTCGCGGAAACCGACGATGCCGTAGCCGGTGATCATTGCCACCACGGCATAACCGCCGGTGCAGCGCTTGTGCACGTCGGTGACGGCAGCGAACACGTCGTCTTCGGTGGGTTGCAGCTTGCCGCGTACCGCCAGCTCGTGGGCGAACACGTTGAGCAGCACTTCGGAGTCGGAGCTGGTGTTGACGTGGCGCAGGTCAGACTCGTAGATCTCTTTGGCCAGCTGCTCGACGTTGGTCAGGTTACCGTTGTGGGCCAGCGTGATGCCGTACGGGGAGTTGACATAGAACGGCTGCGCCTCGGCGGAGGTGGAGCTGCCGGCCGTCGGGTAACGCACGTGGCCGATGCCCATGTGACCGACCAGGCGTTGCATATGGCGCTGGTGGAACACATCGCGCACCAGACCGTTGTCCTTGCGCAGAAACAACCGGCCGTCATGGCTGGTCACGATACCGGCAGCGTCCTGGCCGCGATGCTGGAGTACGGTAAGCGCGTCATACAGCGCCTGATTGACGTTCGACTTACCGACGATGCCCACGATGCCACACATGCGACCAACCCCTTTCTAGTGGAAACTACTGCGCTCGGTTATGCGTCGTTAAAAACAGACTTGCAATGCTCATTGGCTACAGCCAACTCCGCTTACTTGCCTGTTTTTGCCTCGCCTAGCCTTCGCTCGCTACGTTTCTTGATACCGCGTTCAGAAAATCTACATCACTTGCTACAACGATTTGGGCTGTACCAGCACGTCCTTGAAGGACAGATCGGTAGGCCCGGAAACACCACTGGCCAGCCATTGGCTGGCCAGGGTCAGAATCATGTTTTTCGACCAGTCGGCCACAATCAGAAAATGCGGAACCAGCGCAGACTGTTGCCACCAGGAATCTTGGGTCACCGGCGCCAAACTCAAGAGCCCGACCAGCAATACCACCAGCAAACCGCCACGCGCCGCACCAAATACCATGCCCAGCACGCGGTCGGTGCCTGATAGTCCGGTAACGCGAACCAGCTCGCCAATAAGAAAATTAAATAGGGCACCCACTAAAAGTGTGGCGACGAAAAGAATGGCACAGCCGGCGATAACACGAGCTGAAGGGGTGTCGATGTAGTCCACCAGGTGCTGGGACAGCGCGCCGCCGAACATCCAGGCAACGACCCCAGCAATGATCCAGGTCACCAGCGACAGGGCCTCTTTTACGAAGCCACGTTTCAAGCTGATTAAACTGGAGATCGCGATAACGGCGATGATCGCCCAATCGACCCAGGTAAATGGCACGTTGCAGGCCTACCGACGGAAGAGGCGCGGGATTTTAGCAGAGCGCTCGGCAAGGAGTAAGCCGCGATTTAGCGAACTCGGGTTTATTCATTGCCGGCGGGCTGAAAAGCTTCGCGAGCAAACTTGCTCCCACGAGAATGCACCATCCGTAGGAGCGGCTTCAGCCGCGATGCTTTGATGCCTATCAGCTGCTTTCGGGCTGAAACCGCACCACAAACCCTTTGAGCTTCTGCTGCTTGGTCAACTGATCACGCAACCGATCGGCTTCAGCACGCTCGATCAACGGGCCGACAAATACCCGGTTCATGCCCTCGGCACTACGGATATACGCATTGTAGCCCTGACTACGCAGGGTTTTTTGCAGGGTTTCGGCACTGGCGCGACTGGACAGACTGGCCAGTTGGATCGACCAACTGATCGGCAGGCTATTGGCATCCAGACGGCTTGGCGCGGCTGGCGGCGCAGCAGGCGTGGCCGGCGTTGCGCTGGCGGCCACCGGGGGCTTGGTGGCAACCGGTGCAGCAGGTGCGGGAGCGATAGGCGTGGTCGGCGCGGTAGCAATCGGCGTAGACGGCAGTGGGGCTGGCGTGGTTGCAGGCTGTTCAACCGGCACCGGCTCTTCGGGCAGCAGCTCGGGCTCAGGCACCGATACCGGCTCCTGCGCCACTTGCGGCATGGCCGGCGCCTGCGGCATAGCCGGGGCATCGACCACCACGTGGCGGGACTCGTCCTGTCGCGACAGCAGCATCGGCAAGAAAATGATCGCCAGCGCCAGCAGCACCAAGGCACCCACTATCCGTTGCTTCAGTCCTTTATCCAGCAAAGCCATTCCCCACTTCTCCCATGGCATGGCGGGCCAGCCATTCCAGGGCCTCGGCCACGCAGTAAAAAGATCCAAACAACAGAATTTCGTCGTCTGCCGTCGCGCGTTCCAGCTGTGCTTCCAGCGCTGCGGCGATATCGCCGTAGGCCTGAACGCTGGCGCCCTGGTTCAGCAAGGCGGCCTGCAGCTCGGCAGCCGGTCGCGTTCTTGGCGTCAGCAAGGGCGCTACCGCCCAACCGGCGATCTGGCTTACCAACGGCGCAAGCACGCCGGGCAAGTCTTTGTCAGCCAACAAACCGAATACCGCCAACCGCTTGCCTGCGACCGGCTGGCTCGCCAAACGGTACGCCAGATAGTCGGCGGCATGGGGATTATGCCCAACATCCAGCAGCAGCGTGAGTGCCTTGCCCTGCCAATTTACCGCTCGTCGATCCAGGCGCCCGGTCACTCGGGTGCGCTGCAACGCCGTGACCAACTGGTCAGGCTGCCACGGCAAGTCGAGCACGGCATAAGCCTGCAAGGCCAGGGCCGCGTTTTCCATCGGCAGATCGAGCAACGGCAGGTCGTGCAGATGCAGGTGCTCGCCCGTAGCAGTGATGCCGCGCCAATGCCAGCTCTGCTCGCCGAAAGCCAGGTCATAGTCCGGGCCGCGCAACAGTAACGGGCATGGCAACGCCCGCGCTTTATCGCGGATTGGCGCAGGTGGGTTCAGGTCACCGCAAATGGCTGGCACACCGGCACGGAAAATACCGGCCTTTTCATACGCGACCGATTCGCGGGTATCGCCCAGGTAGTCGGCATGATCCAGCCCGATGCTGGTGATCAGCGCTAGATCAGGATCGATCAGGTTGACCGTATCCAGACGCCCGCCCAGCCCTACTTCCAGAACGGCTGCATCCAGACCGCTGTGCTGGAATAGCCAGAACGCTGCCAGGGTGCCGACTTCAAAATAGGTGAGTGAGGTAGCGCCGCGCGCCGCTTCAACGGCGGCAAAAGCCTCGCACAGCTCGGCGTCGGTGGCTTCAACTCCTGCCACCTGCACGCGCTCGTTGTAGCGCAGCAGATGCGGCGAGCTGTACACGCCTACCTTCAGACCCTGCTCGGCCAGCAGGGAGGCGAGAAAGGCGCAGGTGGAGCCCTTGCCGTTGGTGCCGGTCACGGTAATGACCTTGGCGGCCGGCCGGCCCAGACCGAGGCGGCTGGCAACCTCGCGGGCACGGTCCAGGCCCATGTCGATGGCCACTGGATGCAACTGCTCCAGATAGCTCAGCCATTGGGCAAGGTTGCGCTCGATCATGCGCTGACAGGTGTAGGCGCAATGGTCGAAGAGGGAGCGACCGGGGTCGGCAGGTTTTGCATTTGGGCGAGCAGTCGGGCCAGACGTGGACGCAGTTCCTGACGGGAAATGATCATGTCGATGGCACCATGGGCCAGCAGGAATTCGCTGCGCTGGAAACCTTCCGGCAGTTTTTCGCGCACGGTTTGTTCGATAACGCGCGGGCCGGCAAAGCCGATCAGGGCTTTGGGCTCGGCAACGATAACGTCACCCAGCATCGCCAGACTGGCCGATACGCCGCCGTAGACCGGGTCGGTGAGTACGGAAATAAACGGCACGCCCTCTTCGCGCAGGCGAGCCAGCACGGCGGAGGTCTTGGCCATCTGCATCAGCGAGATCAGCGCTTCCTGCATACGTGCACCACCGGAAGCGGCGAAGCACACCAGCGGGCAGCGCTCTTTCAGAGCGACGTTGGCTGCCTGCACAAAACGCTCGCCAACGATGGCACCCATCGAACCGCCCATAAAAGCGAACTCAAAGGCACAGGCCACAATCGGCATTTCGTGCAGGGTGCCACGCATGGCGATCAATGCGTCTTTTTCGCCGGTCTGCTTCTGTGCAGCAGTCAGACGATCTTTGTATTTTTTGCCGTCACGGAATTTCAGACGGTCCACCGGCTCCAGGTCGGCGCCGATTTCGCTGCGGCCTTCGGTGTCCAGAAAAATATCCAGACGGGCGCGGGCGTCGATGCGCATGTGGTGATTGCACTTGGGGCAAACATCCAGGGTCTTTTCCAGCTCGGGACGATACAGCACCGCTTCACAGGACGGGCATTTGTGCCACAAACCCTCGGGAACGGAGCTCTTTTTCACCTCGGAACGCATGATCGATGGGATCAGCTTGTCTACCAGCCAGTTACTCATGCACTCACTCTCCAAAGCTGTTGGCTTGTACAGGCCGTCTTTTTTTGACCTGTCGCAAAGCAATAATTCAGGGTTGCTGCCCGGGCGGTGGCTTGTACGCACCAGCCCCGGACTCGCTACTGCCGTTAACCGCTGTATGGGTTTAACCGCAAGGTTGCCGCGAAGTTCATCCGCTGGCACAGCGACAGGCTTATGGACGGCCCGTGATGGCCTGCCGTCACATGCCCGCCCTCGCCCTTCAGGCGCCCTTCACTTCTCGGATAAACGCACGCACCTTTTCCGCGCTCTTGATGCCCTTGCTCTGCTCGACGCCGCCGCTGACATCCACGGCATACGGCTGCACCTGCGCAATGGCCGCGCCTACGGTCTGCGCAGTCAAACCACCGGCGAGGATGATCGGCTTGGCCGGCTGCATGGGCACTAGGCTCCAGTCGAACGCCTCGCCCGTACCGCCCGGCACGCCGGCGACAAAGGTGTCAAGCAGAATGCCTGAAGCCTCTGGATAAAGCGCGATCATTGCCGCCACGTCATCACCGGCCTGCACCCGCAGCGCCTTAATATATGGACGCCCGTAACCGGCGCAGTCGGCGGCCGTTTCATCACCGTGAAACTGCAACAGGTCCAACGGCAGCTGTTGCAGCAACGCCGTCAACTCGGCACGGGGCATATCGACAAACAAGCCCACGGTGGTCACAAACGGCGGCAGCGCGGCAATGATGGCCCGCGCCTGCTCGGCCGTTACCGCCCGCGGGCTTTTGGCGTAGAACACGAAACCAATGGCGTCCGCGCCCGCCTCGACGGCCACCAGGGCGTCTTCGAGTCGGGTAATGCCACAGATTTTGCTACGGACAACGGACACGGCATGCACCTAAATGGAAAAGCTCAGCGATGGTAGCAAAGGCAGGCGACACGCGTCAGCCAAGCTCCGGCAACCCGGAAAGGAAATGCGGGCCAATATAACGCTCCGGCAATACGAACTCAGCCGGGTACTCCACTTGCACCAGGTACAAGCCAAATGGATGCGCCGTCACCCCGCCGGTGCGGCGAATACGCGACTCCAGCACCTCCTTCATCCACTCCACCGGGCGCTCGCCCGCGCCAATGGTCATCAGCACGCCGGCGATATTGCGCACCATATGGTGCAAAAAGGCGTTGGCGCGCAGGTCCAGCACAATCATCTTGCCGTGCTGGGTGACCCGCAGGTGGTGCATCTTCTTGATCGGCGATTTGGCCTGGCACTGGCCCGCGCGAAAGGCGCTGAAATCATGCTCGCCCACCAGATACTGGGCTGCTTCTCGCATGCGCTCGACGTCCAGCGGGCGGTGGTTCCAGGTGATTTCCTCACCCAGGTGCGCCGGCCGGATCTGGTCGTTGTAAATGACATAGCGGTAGCGCCGCGCCACGGCTTTGAAGCGCGCATGAAAATGCGCCGGCATCACCTTGGCCCAGGTCACGCTGATGTCGTGCGGCAGGTTGATATTGGCGCCCATCACCCAGGCTTTCAGAGTGCGTTCGGCCTGGGTGTCGAAATGCACCACCTGGCCGCAGGCATGCACACCGGCATCGGTACGCCCGGCACAATTGAGCACGACCGGTGAATCGGCTACACGTGAGAGCGCCTTTTCCAGCTCCTCCTGAATGGTCGCCACGCCGGAGGCCTGGCGCTGCCAGCCGCGGTAGCGCGAGCCTTTGTATTCCACGCCGAGGGCTATTCTGGAAAAGCCAACGGCGGCCATCTCGGCCGCCGCTGTGGGTATTGCTTCAGTCATTAATCAAACGATACGGGCGATCAGCTCGCGCGCTTCCTGTTGTTGGGCGTCGGTACCCTCGCTGATCACTTCATCGAGGATGTCGCGGGCGCCTTCGGCATCACCCATGTCGATGTAGGCGCGAGCCAGATCGAGCTTGGTGGCGGTTTCATCGGTACCGGAGAGGAAGTCGAAGTCATCGTCGGCGTCCAGGCTGGCAGCGGCTGAGCTGCTGGCCGGGGCGATCAGCGAGTCGAAGTCGTCTTCTTCCGGCAGGTCCAGTTTTTCACTCATCTGATCCAGCTCGGCAGTCACTTCATCCAATTTGGCTGCGAAGGTCTCGTTGGATACCGGCGCGCTTGGGGCGTCGTCAGACAGGGACAGGTCAAAGTCTGCCGGCAGTTCGTGCTCGGCATCCAGGCCTGCGTCCAGCTCCGGAGTAGCGTCCGGTTCCAGGCTCAGGTCGGCAAAATCATTGCTGCTGGTGGTGCTCAGGTCGTCGTCAAGGCTCAGCAGGAAGTCATCTTCTTCGCTGGTGGCGGCGGGTTTCGGCTCGTCCAGGTCCAGACTGAAATCGGCCAGGTCATCGCTCAGGGCGGCGTTGCTGCTCGCCGTGCTCGGGGTGTCGTCCAGGCTCAGGTCAAAGTCCAGATCGCTCATGCCGCTGGCAGCTGGCGAGGTCGACGAGGCCAGTTCCAGCTCGTCATCCAGGCTCAGGTCACCGAAGTCATTCAGCGAATCGTTGCTGCCGGCGCTCAGGTCACGGTCCAGTTCGGCCTCGAGGTCGTCCAGGCTCAGGTCCATTTCATCGACCGGTGCAGCGGCTTGCGGCTCGTCGAGGGTCAGGTCGTCGAGGCTGAAGTTGTCCGCGTCGTCGTCCAGGGCCGAGGCAGCAGCGGCGCCAGCAAAACCGGCGAAGGCGGCAGCGGCCATGCCCGGGTAACGGGATTTCAGTTGTTCGACTTCGCTGTGGGCGCCGCCGATTTCGTTCAGTTCGCGCTCCTGGCGAGCGAAGCCTTCCTGGTCGCCCAGCTCGGCCTGCACTTCCATCAATTTCAGGCGCAGATCAGCACGCTGCGGCTCGTTATTGATGGCGTCCTGCAGCAACTCGGCGGCCTGGGTAAAGCGACCATAGGCGATGTAGATATCTGCCTCGCCCAACACGTCGCCGGTTTGCGCGGTAACGCGCTCTTCCTTGGTGGCTGGGGCCAGCACTTCGTCGTCGTCCAGACCGGCAAAGCTGGTGTCCGGCATGTCCAGTTCGCTCTCGAACGGGCTTGGCTCTTGCGGGTTGCTAAGATCGATGTTGTGCAGTTGCGCTTCTTTCTGCGCATTGCGGCGCGACAGCACCATCAGGCCGACCAGCAACAGCAGCAAGGCGCCGCCACCGGCAATACCCAGCAGCATCGGATTGGCCATCAGGTCATCGACAAAACTGGTTTCAGCAACTGGTGCAGGCTTGACCACGGGCGCTGGCTTGGGCTTGGCCGGGGCTTCGGCTTTCGGCGCTGGAGTGGGGGCTGGCGTCGGCGCTGCTTCAGCCGGAACCTTGGCCGCTTCGGCAGCGGTTTTGTCGGCAGGCTCTTCGCTGTAGTTGTAGTCCGGTGCAGCAGGCTTGTCGCCAGCGGGTGCAGGCGCCGATACAGGCGGGGTTGTTTCCGGGGCGATAGCGGGTTTGGCAGGCTCCACGGCTGGCGCTGGAGCCGCCTTGTCTGCTTTGTCCGCCTTGGCTGGAGAAGCAGGTACTGCCGCAGTAGCAGGAGTGGTCGGGGCCGGCGTTGGCGCCGCAGCAGCTGGCTGATTGGCTTTGGCAGCGAGATCGGCCTGCAGCTTCGCCATCTGGCTGTCTTTGAGCTGAATCAGACGGTTGAGCTTGTCGAGCTGGCTTTGCAGGTCGCCCATGCGGCTCTTCAGCTCGTCGTTCTCACGGCGTGTGGAGTCCAGGCTTTCCTTGGTGACGGCCAGTTTGTCGTTCAGCGCCTTGGTATCCCCGCTGGCGCCCTTGTCGCCGCCCTTGGTGGCTTTGCCGGCGTCGCCGGACACCAGCTTCAGGCTGTCTTTGTCGTCGGTTTTGGCTGGTGCATCGCCGGCGTTGGCGCGCTTGGTGGCGTCCAACTGACGGGTGCCGCTGGCAGCCAGGCCACGGCCTTCGCGCCAGGCCGCGTTTTGCGCGGCAACCTGGGCAATGGCATCGCTCTGCGAGCGCGATTTGATCTGCTGGTCATCGGGCAGGCGCAACACCTGGCCGCTTTTCAGGCGGTTGATATTGCCGTCAACGAAGGCATCCGGGTTGAGGTCCTGAATGGCCAGCATCGCCTGGTGCACCGAGCCGGTGGCACGGGTGCGCTGCGCCACTTCCCAGAGGGTGTCGGCGGAGGTGGTTTTGTAGGTGTCATCAGCCGCTTTGCCAGCCGGTGCGGCGGCAGGCGCAGGCGCGGCAGGTGCCGCAGGCCGTGCAGTAGGGGCAACCGGTGCCGGCGCGGCGGCAACCGGGGCTGCCGGGCGGGCAGTGGGCGCAACGGGGGCAATGGCGGGTCTTGCGGCCGGCGCGGCGACTGGCGGTTTAGGCACAGCAGCGGCAGCGACTTGCGGGGAATAAAGAGGTGGATCCAGCAGCAAGGTGTATTCGCGCAATACGCGACCGCTCGGCCACAGCACTTCGACGAGGAAGTTTATATAAGGCTCACGTACCGGCTTGCTCGAGGTAACGCGAATAACGCTTTTGCCATTGGGCTTGATAACCGGCGTGAACTTGAGGTCGGTCAGGAAGTACTGACGATCAATACCTGCCTTATTGAATTCCTCCGGGGATGCCAGAGCAGGGACCACCTCGTTAGAAGCCAGATCTCGAACTTCGACCAAGTCGATTTCCGCGTCCAACGGCTGATTAAGCGCCGACTTCAGGGTCACTTCCCCGAGCCCCAACGCGTGCGCCATACCGGACGTCAGCGCCGAAGCAGCCGCGATTGCCAGCACCAGTTTGCGAACCCGAGCCATAGCGATATCCCTTGTTTTATCTTTTTTCTCGAACTGCGAGAGGGTCTTCATGCAGTTGCTGCCTGTTCCGCCGGATGGCGGCTCCCCAACCAACAACAACTCGGCCCCCGGATGTACCAAGATAGGCCAAGCTAGAATGATTCTTCAAATTTCTAGGTAAGTATCTTTTACAGATAGTGTTTTATCAATAACTCAGCAATTTGCACAGCGTTCAGAGCAGCGCCTTTGCGCACATTATCAGACGCAATCCACAAATTGAGTTCGGACAATTCATCGAATCCAACTCGAACTCGTCCGACATAGATCACATCCTGGCCAACCGCATCACCGACCACGGTCGGATAATCGCCCTCTTCCACCAATTCAATGCTGTCGGCAGCTTCCAACGCGGCATTAACGGCAACCAGATCGACCGGCCCGGCACACTGCACCGAAACACTCAGACTGTCGCCAAAGAACACCGGCGCCAGCACGCAGGTGGCCGACACTTTAAGACTCGGCTGAGCCAGCACCAACTTGAGTTCTTCCACCAGGCGCTTTTCCACGCGGCTATATCCGCTGGCGTCCGGCTTACCGACCTGCGCCAGCACGTTAAAGGCCACCTGGCGATCGAAGAAGCGCGGTTCCAACGGCCGCACATTGAGCAACTCCGCGGTTTGCCGGGCCAGTTCCGACACGCCCTCACGACCGACGCTGGAAATTGCCAGACACGCCGTGGCAGTGACCCGCTCAATGCTCACCACATCTCGCAGCGGCGCCAGTGCCACGGCCAGGGCGATGGCGCACGGGCTCGGGCTGCTGATCTGGAACGGTGCTTTAAGGGTTGCCAGCACATCGGCATTGGCTTCGGGCACCAGCATGGGTGCCTGCTCGGTGGGCAGCGTGCCGGACAAATCGATCAGGTGGCAGCCTGCCGCCTGGGCACGCGATGCAAAGCTATGGGTCACGGCTTCGGCGGCGGCGAAGAACACGATCTGCACCTGACTGAAGTCAAACTGCTCCACTTCCCGCACGCGCACGTTCTTGCCGCGAAACGGCACCGAAGCGCCGGCTGACTCGATACTGGCCAGCAAATGCAGGGTACCAATCGGGAACTCGCGCTCTTCCAGCACTTGCACAAGGGTTTCGCCGACGGTGCCGGTGGCGCCAATGATGGCGATATCGAAAGTCTGGCTCATGCTGTTACCTCTGAAAAGCTGGGGGTGGAACGCGGGGAGCGGCACTGTACCCGCCCACGCATAAAAAAACAGCCTTGGAGTTCTGCCCCAAGGCTGTCTTTTATCCGCTACCGCACGCTATTAAAGAAGCGCGCGCCCCAATCAACGCTCCAGCAGAATCCGCAGCATGCGGCGCAGCGGCTCGGCGGCGCCCCACAGCAGTTGGTCGCCAACGGTGAAGGCACCCAGGTATTGCGAACCCATGTTCAGCTTGCGCAGACGACCAACCGGAACGGTCAGGGTGCCGGTAACGGCAGTCGGGGTCAGTTCCTTGATGCTCAGCTCGCGCTGGTTCGGCACCAGTTTCACCCACGGGTTGTGCTGGCTGATCAGGCCTTCAATATCGCTCAACGGCACGTCTTTGTTCAGCTTCAGGGTCAGCGCCTGGCTGTGGCAACGCATGGCGCCGATGCGCACGCAGATACCATCGACCGGAATCGGGCTCTTGAAGCGGCCGAGAATCTTGTTGGTCTCGGCCTGCCCTTTCCACTCTTCACGGCTCTGACCGTTCGGCAGTTCCTTGTCGATCCACGGGATCAGGCTGCCGGCCAGTGGCACGCCGAAGTTTTCGGTCGGGAACGCTTCGCTGCGCATGGCTTCAGCCACTTTGCGGTCGATGTCGAGAATGGCGCTGGCCGGGTTCGCCAGTTCATCCGCAACAGCGGCGTGGGTCGCGCCCATCTGCTTGATCAGCTCACGCATGTTCTGCGCGCCGGCGCCGGAGGCGGCCTGGTAGGTCATGGCGTTCATCCACTCCACCAGACCGGCTTCGAACAGGCCGCCCAAGGCCATCAGCATCAGGCTGACGGTGCAGTTGCCACCGATATAGTTTTTGGTGCCGGCGTCGAGTGCCTGGTCGATCACCTTGCGGTTGACCGGGTCGAGCACGATCACCGAGTTATCGTCCATGCGCAGCGACGAGGCGGCGTCGATCCAGTAGCCGTTCCAGCCCGCTTCGCGCAGCTTGGGGAATACTTCGCTGGTGTAGTCGCCGCCCTGGCAGGTCAGGATCACATCGAGGCTTTTGAGCTCGTCAATGCTGTAAGCGTCCTTGAGCGGAGCAATGTCCTTGCCCACGGCAGGGCCTTGGCCACCGACGTTGGATGTGGTGAAGAACACCGGCTCGATCAAATCGAAATCCTGCTCTTCGAGCATCCGCTGCATGAGTACGGAACCGACCATCCCGCGCCAACCGATCAGACCTACACGCTTCATCGCAACTACACCTTAAGAAAACATGAATACGAACCCCCGCTTTCGAGAGGGCCGCAGAGAGTAACCGACTTGTTGTCGCTCTTGCGACCCCTGAAAGCGGTTCGTGTTTATAGCGCCCGAAGTGCGCTTACCACTGCATCACCCATTTCACGGGTGCCGACTTTTTTGCAGCCTTCGGACCAGATATCACCGGTGCGCAAGCCCTGATCCAGCACCACGCCAACGGCTTTTTCGATGGCATCGGCCGCAGCCGCCTGGTTGAAGGTGTAACGCAGCAGCATGGACACCGACAGAATGGTCGCCAACGGGTTGGCAATGCCTTGGCCTGCGATATCCGGCGCCGAACCGTGGGACGGCTCGTACATGCCTTTGTTGTTGGCATCCAGCGAAGCGGACGGCAGCATGCCGATGGAACCGGTCAGCATGGAAGCCTGATCCGACAGAATGTCGCCGAACATGTTGTCGGTCACCAGCACGTCGAACTGCTTGGGCGCACGCACCAGTTGCATGGCCGCGTTATCGACGTACATATGGCTGAGCTCGACGTCCGGGTAATCCTTGGCCACTTCTTCAACCACTTCGCGCCACAGTTGACTGGACGCCAGCACGTTGGCTTTGTCCACCGAGCACAGCTTCTTGCCGCGCACACGGGCCATGTCGAAACCCACACGGGCGATACGGCTGATTTCGCTTTCGCTGTACGGCAGCGTGTCAAAGGCGAAACGCTCGCCGTTTTCCAGGGTTTTGCTGCCGCGCGGGGCGCCGAAGTAGATGCCGCCGGTCAGCTCACGCACGATCAGCACATCCAGGCCGGCAACAATTTCGCGCTTGAGCGACGAAGCATCAGCCAGTTGCGGATACAGAATGGCCGGTCGCAGGTTGGCGAACAGGCCCAAGGCCGAACGGATTTTTAGCAGGCCGCGCTCGGGGCGGATGTCACGCTCGATCTTGTCCCATTTCGGGCCGCCCACGGCGCCCAGCAAAATGGCGTCGGCCGCTTTGGCGCGCTCCAGGGTTTCGTCGGCCAGCGGCACGCCGTATTTGTCGATGGCGGCGCCGCCGATAACGTCTTCACTGAACTCGAAGCCCAGCTGGAACTTGTCGTTAGCCAGCTCCAGCACCTTGACCGCTTCGGCCATGATTTCCGGGCCGATGCCGTCACCGGGAAGAATCAGAATCTGCTTGCTCATAACGTCCTCAAATCAATCAATGGACGGGCCTGCGAGGCACGCCGTACAAAAAAACTCAATCCTTAACGCCCGTCGTCCCGGCGCAGGCCGGGACCCAGAATGTCATGACGAACAGTGTTGCCTGATCAAGTCTGGATCCCGGCCTACGCCGGGATGACGGTCGGAGGTAGAAAACCGCCGTTATTTTTTCTCAGCCCACAGCACCAGCACATCAGTGCTAAAGGTGCCGTCTTCACCAATCTCGAAATACTCGCGCACTTCCGCGCCCATGGCCTGCTGCAGTTCACGAATCGCCACTCGCAGGTTTTGCGGGGTGCGCATGCGCTCAACCCAGGAGCTGTATTCCAGCTGCAAGCGCTGGCGGCTGTAACTGCGAGTGTGCAGCCCGGCATCGCTGACAAACCGCAGCCATTCGCTGGCCGAGTAGTCGCGCACGTGACTGGTGTCGCGCAGCACTTCCACGGTCTGCAAATAGGTGTCCAGCAACGGGCTGCCCGGCGACATCACGTCGATAAACGCCGCCACCCCACCCGGCTTCAGCACCCGACGCACTTCGCGCAAAGCCTGGCCGACATCGCTCCAGTGGTGGGCCGAATAACGGCTGAACACGAAGCCGAACTCGCCATCGGCAAACGGCAGGCGCTCGGCGGCGCCGTGCTGGGTGCGGATATTGGCCAGGCCCCGGTCGGTGGCAGCGGCGCTGACCACATCGAGCATCTGCTGCGACAGGTCATACGCCACCACTTCACCCACCAATGGCGCAACGTGAAAGCTGACATGCCCGGCACCACAGCCCAGGTCGAGCACGCACGCTGTGTCATGACCCGCAAGCTCAGCCTGTAGCAGAGCAAATTCAGTACCTTGGGCGTGCACAGCACTGCTCAGGTAGGCGGCAGCCTGTTCACCGAATTGTTTCTGTACCACTTGGGCGTGGGCGTTGCTGGTCATGGTGACGTCCTTTTTTGCCGGTTGGGACTGCTCAGGGCTGTTCGCCAGCAAGCTGGCTCCTACAGGAATGTGGAAGTCGTAGGAGCCAACTTGATGGCGACGCTCTTAATCGCGGAACAACCACGGTTGTGAAGCTCGATGTTTTGCCTCGAAGGTGCTAATGGCGCCTGCGTCTTGCAGGGTCAAGCCGATATCGTCCAGACCGTTGAGCAGGCAGTGCTTGCGGAACGCATCGACGTCAAAGCCGATCACCTTGCCGTCGGCACGGGTGACGGTTTGTGCCGCCAGGTCCACGCTCAACTGGTAGCCGACATTGGCCTCGACCAGCTCAAACAATTCGTCAACTTCAGCTTCCGGCAAGATGATTGGCAGCAGGCCGTTCTTGAAGCTGTTATTGAAGAAAATGTCGGCGTAGCTCGGCGCGATGATGGCGCGAAAACCGTACTCTTCCAGGGCCCATGGCGCGTGCTCACGGCTGGAGCCGCAGCCGAAGTTCTCGCGGGCCAGCAACACGCTGGCGCCTTGGTAACGCGGGTGGTTAAGCACGAAGTCTTTGTTCACCGGACGCTTGGAGTTGTCCTGGTTGGGCTGCCCCACATCCAGGTAACGCCACTCGTCGAACAGGTTCGGGCCAAAGCCGGTGCGCTTGATCGACTTCAGAAATTGCTTGGGAATGATCTGGTCGGTGTCGACGTTGGCGCGGTCCAAAGGAGCGACCAGGCCGGTGTGCTGGGTAAACGCTTTCATGTGCTGGTCCTCAAGCCTGGGTCAATTCGCGAACATCGATAAAGCGGCCGGTCACCGCGGCAGCGGCAGCCATGGCCGGGCTTACCAGGTGAGTACGACCACCGGCGCCCTGACGGCCTTCGAAGTTGCGGTTGGAAGTGGAGGCGCAATGCTCGCCACTGCCGAGTTTGTCCGGGTTCATCGCCAGGCACATGGAGCAGCCTGGCTCGCGCCATTCAAAACCCGCTTCGAGGAAAATGGTGTGCAGGCCTTCTTTCTCGGCTTGCTCTTTCACCAGGCCAGAACCCGGCACAACCATGGCTTGTTTGATAGTCGAGGCCACTTTGCGGCCTTTGGCGACTACGGCAGCGGCGCGCAAGTCTTCGATGCGCGAGTTGGTGCACGAGCCGATAAATACGCGGTCGAGCTGGATATCGGTGATCGCCTGGTTGGCGGCCAAACCCATGTATTTCAGGGCGCGCTCGATGGAGTCTTTCTTCACCGGGTCGGCTTCTTTGCTGGGGTCCGGCACGTTGGCGTCGACCGGCAACACCATTTCCGGCGACGTGCCCCAGGTGACTTGCGGCTGGATT
This sequence comes from Pseudomonas turukhanskensis, assembly GCF_027922365.1. GTDB lineage: Bacteria > Pseudomonadota > Gammaproteobacteria > Pseudomonadales > Pseudomonadaceae > Aquipseudomonas > Aquipseudomonas turukhanskensis. Next base: position 221,802 of record NZ_BSFN01000003.1, on the reverse strand, counting down.
TGCGCGGCGTCCAGTTCGACGACGGTGTCGAACACGGCGTCGTCGTCGGAAACCAAGTCTTTCCAGGCTTCAACGGCAGCATCCCAATCGGCGCCCTTGGGTGCGAACGGACGACCTTGGATATACGCCACGGTTTTTTCGTCCGCCGCCACCAGGCCCACACGGGCGCCAGCCTCGATGGACATGTTGCAGATGGTCATACGACCTTCGATCGACAGGTCACGAATGGCGCTGCCGGCGAATTCCAGGGCATGGCCATTGCCGCCTGCGGTGCCGATCTTGCCGATCACAGCGAGCACGATATCTTTGGCCGTCACGCCAAACGGCAATTTGCCTTCGACGCGCACCTGCATGTTTTTCATTTTCTTGGCCACCAGGCACTGGGTCGCGAGCACATGCTCCACTTCCGAGGTGCCGATACCGTGGGCCAAGGCGCCGAACGCGCCGTGGGTGGAGGTGTGCGAGTCGCCGCAGACCACAGTCATGCCCGGCAAGGTAGCGCCCTGCTCCGGACCCACCACGTGCACGATGCCCTGGCGGATGTCGTTCATCCTGAATTCGAGAATGCCGAATTCGTCGCAGTTGTCGTCCAGGGTTTGCACCTGAATGCGCGACACTTCGTCGGCGATGGCGGCGATGCCGCCCTTGCGCTCGGTCAGCGTGGTCGGCACGTTGTGGTCCGGGGTGGCGATGTTGGCATCGATGCGCCACGGTTTGCGGCTGGCCAGACGCAGCCCTTCGAACGCTTGTGGCGAGGTCACTTCGTGGAGAATATGGCGGTCGATGTAAATCAGCGACGAACCATCGTCGCGGCGTTTAACCTCGTGCGCTTCCCAGAGTTTGTCGTAGAGCGTCTTGCCGGCCATCAGTTATTCCTCATCAGTATTTCTATGCTTTAGGCCTTGTTCCTCGGCACCTTCAGCCTGCCCGGAATAGCCCTTTCGCTTGTGGGGTGAATCGTAAGGACTTGCTTTAAATAACTCAAATTCATATTTTTCATACTTTGGATAACCAAGTGGAATCCCAGTATGGATCTGGCCAACCTCAATGCCTTTATCGCCATCGCCGAAACCGCCAGCTTTTCCGGCGCTGGTGAGCGTTTGCACCTGACTCAGCCGGCGATCAGCAAACGCATCGCCAGCCTCGAACAGCAATTGAACATGCGCCTGTTCGACCGCCTGGGCCGCGAGGTGAGCCTGACCGAAGCTGGGCGCGCCCTGCTGCCACGCGCCTACCAGATTCTCAATGTGCTGGATGATACGCGCCGCGCCCTCTCCAACCTCAATGGCGAGATCAGCGGACGCCTGACCCTGGCCACCAGTCACCACATCGGCCTGCACCGCCTGCCGCCGCTGCTGCGCGCCTTTACCCGCGCCTACCCGCAGGTGGCGCTGGATATTCAGTTTCTGGACTCTGAGGTGGCGTACGAAGAAATTCTCCATGGCCGCGCCGAGCTTGCGGTCATCACCCTGGCGCCGCAAACCCACGCGCCAGTGAAGGCCGTGGCCGTGTGGGACGACCCGCTGGATTTTGTTGCCGCACCGGAGCACCCGTTGGCCCGGCTGAAAAAAATCGACCTCAAGGCCATCGCCCAGCACCCGGCGGTATTTCCCGGTGAAAACACCTTTACCAACCGCATCGTCAGCAAGCTGTTCGCCGAGCAGAGCCTGACGCCCAATATCGGCATGAGCACCAACTACCTGGAAACCATCAAGATGATGGTCTCCATCGGCCTGGCCTGGAGCGTTCTGCCGCGCACCATGCTCGACGACCAGGTCGCACGTCTGCCTATTCCGGGCATTCAACTGCACCGGCAACTGGGCTATATCCTGCATACCGAACGAACTCTGTCGAACGCGGCCAAAGCCTTTATGGCCCTGCTGGATGCACAACGGCCCGCCCTGCCCCCCGAGGATCTTGCGTAAGCGCCCAGGCTGACGCTAACGTGCTACATATAACGATAAGAAGGGCTAGCCGATGACCCCACCGCGCGTTAACAACAACGTTCATAACAACGTTCACAACAGCCTGCCGCACTCCCCTATTGAATGGGCCCTTTATGCCCAAGCCATCTGATCACCTGCCGCCGCGCCCGCATATTCCGGTGTCCGACCCCGTGGAACGGGAGAACGCCTGGCAGGATGCGCCACGCCTTTTGGCCGCACTCAACGGCGCGCGTTTGGGCGCCTGGCACTGGGAGCTGGAAAGCGGGCGGGTGAACTGGTCGCGCGGGGCTCAGGCCATTTTCGGCCTGGACCCCAACCGCCCCGTGCGCGTGCCGGTCGACTACTTCTCGCTGATTCCCGAAGAAGAACGCGAAGCCGTGATGCAGCTGTTTCAGGAAGCCATCAGCGGCCTGCCCACCACCCGCGCCTTTCGACACCGCATTCGCTGGCCGGACGGCAGCCTGCACTGGGTCGAGATTTCCGGCAGCCTGCAGCGCGATACCAGCAACAAGCAAAGCATCATGGGGGTGATTCGCGACGTCACCGAACAGCAGGAACGCGAACACGCGCTGCGCGCCTCCGAACAACGCTTTGCCAGCCTGTTTCACTTGAGCCCCGATGTGATTCTGCTGGTGCGTTACGAAGACAATGTGCTGATCGCCGCCAACCAACATTTCGAAACCCTGTTCGGCTGGAGCCCGGCCGACTGTATCGGGCGCTCAGTCATCGACCTCAATCTGTGGGCCGACTCCAACAGTCGCGAGCAGTACCTGCTGGACCTGACCCAGACCGTGGAGCCGGTATTGCACGACGTGCAACTGCTGACCCGCACCGGCCAGTTGCTGGACGGCCGCCTGTCCAGTCAGTTGATCGAGCTGGAAGACCAGAACTACATCCTTAGTACCTTTCTCGATCTGAGCGAGCACAAGCGCCGTGAACATGCGCTGCGCGCCAGTGAAGAAAAATTCGCCAAGGCCTTTCGCAATACCCGCGACGTGGTGGTGATCACCGATTACCAAACCGGCGAACTAATCGAGACCAACCCAGGCTTCGAAGCGCAATTCGGTTGGAGCTCGGCCGAAGCACGGGGCCGCACCTCGATCGAACTGGGCTTGTGGAACAACATTGATGATCGCCGACGCATGCTGGATGAGCTCGAACAGCATGGCCGCATCGACCACATGGAAGTCATTCTGCGCAATCGCGCCGGGCAGAAAACCGTCAACCTGTTGTACGGCGGCAAGATTGAGCTCGACGGCCGCGAATGCCTGGTGCTGTCGATGCGCAACATCACCCAACAGCGCGAGCAGGAACAGGAATTGCGCGACAGCCGCGAGCGCCTGTCGCTGGCACTGGAGTCGGCTGAACTCGGCACCTGGGACTGGCACATCCCCAGCAATATGCTCTACGGCTCATCCCGCGCCTCGCAACTGCACGGTATGGCCGCAGAGCCCTACCACGGCAGCTTCGGCAACTTTTTTGGCAGCGTGCCGGAAGCCGAACAGAGCGCCATGCGCCAGGCGTATCGCGACGTGGTGGACGGCGAGCGCAAGGACTACCAGATCACCTACAGCTCGCAGTTTGCCAATGGCGAAGTGCACTACCTGGAAAGCACCGCCAAGCTTTACCGCGACGAAGATGGCCGCCCGTTGCGCATGGTCGGCATTCTGATGGACATCAGCGAACGCGTGCAGCGGGTGCAGCGCCTGGCGGCCTCGGAAGAAAAGTTCTCCACCCTGTTCCAGGCCAGCCCCGACCCTATTTGCGTATCGCGGGTGGACGACGGTGTGTTTATCGAGGTCAATCCGAGCTTCTGCCGCACTTTTGGCTGGGCCGCCGAAGACATCACCGGCAAGAGCGCCAAACAGATTCGCTTCTGGGCCAGCCAGGAAGTGCGCGAACGCCTGGGCGCGCAATTGCGCCGCGACAAAGAACTGAACAATGTCGAGGCCCATTACCTGAGCCAAAGCGGCGAGGAACTGACGTGCGTGGTGTCCAGCCGCTACATCACCGTGGACCACCAACGCTGCATCACCACCACCTTTCGCGATATCACCGAGCGCCAACAGGCGCAGGCCGCGCTCAAGGCCAGTGAAGAGAAATTTGCCAAGGCGTTTCACTCAAGCCCAGACGCCATCACCATTACCGAACGCGAGAGTGGCCGCTATATCGAGGTCAATGAAGGCTTCTACCGCCTGACCGGTTTCCGCCCTGAGGAAGTGATCGGCCGCACGCCAGAGGATATCGCCGTATGGGCCAAGCCCAGCGAGCGCGAGCGCATGATTGAGCTGCTTAAACGCGACGGCCGCGTGCACCACCAGGAAATGCTCGGCCGCCACCGCGACGGCACGCTGAAGCAGGTGGAAGTGTCGGTAGAACCCATTGACCTCAACGGCCAGGATTGCCTGCTGCTGACTGCCCGCGACATCGACGAGCTGAAAAAAGCCCATGCGCAGATTCAGCACCTGGCCTACCACGACCCGCTGACCAATCTGCCCAACCGCGCACTGCTGATGGACCGCCTGACTCAGCAGATTGCCCTGCTCACCCGCCATGACTTGCGCGGCGCCCTGCTGTTTCTGGACCTCGACCACTTCAAACACATCAACGACTCGCTCGGCCATCCGGTCGGCGACTCGGTACTGAAGATGGTGACCGCGCGCCTGGAAGCCAGCGTCCGCCAGGAAGACACCGTGGCACGCCTGGGCGGCGATGAATTTGTAGTGCTGCTGTCGGGCCTTGAAGGCAAGCGCTCGGAAGTGATGCGCCAGGTGCGGCAGATCGCCGACAAGCTGCGCAAGTTGCTGGCCGAGCCGATGCTGCTGGACAACCACCGTCTGCAAGTAACGCCGAGCATGGGCATTGCCCTGATTCCCGACCACGGCAATACGCCGGCCGACCTGCTCAAGCGCGCCGATATCGCACTGTACCGGGCCAAGGATTCCGGCCGCAACGCCATCCAGATGTTCCGCAAGAGCATGCAAGAGGCGGCCAGCGAGCGGCTGCGCCTGGAAAACGACCTGCGCCAGGCGCTGATCCGCGGCGAATTCGACCTGCATTTCCAACCGCAAGTGGATGCCCGCAGCGGCGCCATTATTGGTGCCGAAGCCCTGTTGCGCTGGCACCACCCGACGCTGGGACCGCAATCGCCCGCGCAATTTATTCACGTGCTCGAAGAAAGCGGGCTGATTCTGGAGGTCGGCGGCTGGGTGATGGCCGAAGCCTGCCACGCCTGCTCGCAACTGCTGGCCGACGGCCTGGTGCAACAGGACAACTTCAGCCTGTGCGTGAACATCAGCCCGCTGCAGTTCCGCCAGAACAACTTTGTGGAACGGGTTTCCACCAGCCTGCGTGACAGTGAATTGCCCCACTCCATGCTCAAGCTGGAAGTGACCGAAGGCATCGTGATTCAGAACATCGACGACACCATCGCCAAGATGCTGCGCCTGAAGAAAATCGGCGTGACCTTCGCCATGGACGACTTCGGCACCGGGTATTCGTCGCTGACGTACCTCAAGCGGTTGCCGGTGGATGTGCTGAAGATCGACCAATCCTTCGTACGCGACGCCACCAACGACCCCAACGACGCCGAGATCATTCGCGCCATTGTGGCGATGGCCCGCAGCCTGGGGCTGGAGATGATTGCCGAAGGGGTTGAGCAGCAGGATCAACTGGATTTTCTGCTCAAGGAAGGCTGCCACTTCTACCAGGGCTACCTGTACAGCCGCCCGGTGCCGCTAGCCGAATTCCGCGCGCTGCTTGCGCATGAGGCGCAGCGGCCGATGGTATAAAAAACCTCTGAAATGACAAGGGCGCCAATTGGCGCCCTTTTACATCACTGCCCCACTCCACCGTCATCCCAGCGCAGGCTGGGATCCAGGCTTTCGGCACGAACGACGTCACCGGAGAAATCTGGGTCCCAGCATGCGCTGGAACGACGGTGGTGGGTGAGGTTACTCCATCAGCTATCAACGCCGGGCGCGCACCGTTGATGGGAATGCGCATGGCCTTGGCTTCTTACGAAAAAGGGCGCCAATTGGAGCCCTTTTACATCAATGACCCATGCCACCGTCATCCCAGCGCAGGCTGGGATCCAGGCTTTCGGCACGAACGACGTCACCCGAGAGAATCTGGGTCCCAGCCTGCGCTGGGACGACGGGTGGTGGGTGAGGTTACTCCATCAGCTATCAACGCCGGGCGCGCACCGTAGAGGCAATGCGCATGGCCTTGGCTTCTTACGAAAAAGGGCGCCAATTGGCGCCCTTTTACATCACTGACCCATGCCACCGTCATCCCAGCGCAGGCTGGGATCCAGGCTTTCGGCACGAACGACGTCACCCGAGAGAATCTGGGTCCCAGCCTGCGCTGGGACGACGGTGGTGGGTGAGGTTACTCCATCAGCTATCAACGCTAGCCGCGCACCGTAGATGGGAATGCGCATGGCCTTGGCTTCTTACGAAAAAGGGCGCTAATTGGCGCCCTTTTACATCACTGACCCATGCCACCGTCATCCCAGCGCAGGCTGGGATCCAGGCTTTCGGCACGAACGACGTCACCCGAAAGAATCTGGGTCCCAGCCTGCGCTGGAACGACGGTGGTGGGTGAGGTTACTCCATCAGCTATCAACGCCGGGCGCGCACCGTAGAGGCAATGCGCATGGCCTTGGCTTCTTACGAAAAAGGGCGCCAATTGGCGCCCTTTTACATCACTGACCCACTCCACCGTCATCCCAGCGCAGGCTGGGATCCAGGCTTTCGGCACGAACGACGTCACCCGAGAAATCTGGGTCCCAGCCTGCGCTGGGACGACGGTGGTGGGTGAGGTTACTCCATCAGCTATTTAACGCCGGGCGCGCACCATTGATAGGAATGCGCTTGGCCTTGGCTTCTTCCGGCACAACGCGCACCAGGTCAATACTCAGCAGGCCATTGGCCAATTGCGCAGTCTTGACTTCAATATGGTCCGCCAGGCGGAACGACAACTTGAACGCACGCTGGGCAATGCCCTGGTGCAGGAAGGTGACGTCTTTGCCCGCGTCGGCACGCTTGCCACCGATTACGGTCAGTACGCCGCGCTCCACTTGCAGGTCCAGGTCTTCATCTTGAAAACCGGCTGCGGCCACGACGATGCGGTACTGGTCATCACCGTGTTTTTCCACGTTGTAGGGAGGGTAGGAGCTTGCCTGTTCATTGCGCTGGGCGGCTTCGAACAGATCGTTGAAACGATCGAAACCAACGGAGCTGCGGAACAAGGGGGCGAGGGAAAATGCAGTGCTCATGTGTCTCTCCTGAAAATCAGCAAAAGGTTGAATCCGGGACCCGACTTCGGCATCCCGTAACCCCTAGATAAGGACCGGCTGATTGTTTTCAAGAGCTTTTTTTAAAAAAAATTAGAAGCTCGAGGCTCAAGCCGCTCCTTCTGTAGGAGAGGCTTCAGCCTCGAGCCTTTGACCGTGAAACCGCACCTGCAGCAACGCATCAATCCGTTCGCAATCGCTTTCGCGGCGAACTTGATTGAACAATTCCATGGCCTGCGGGTAGTTGCGGGTGAGCTGGCCCAGCCACTGTTTGAGGCGGCCCGGCGCATAGCGGGGCGACAGTTTCCCGCGCGCCTGCAGCCAAAACGATTGCAACAGTGGCATTAGCTCGGCCCAGGTCATCGGCACGATTTCTTCGCCTGCGCGAGCCGCCGCAATCTGCCGCGCCAGGTCCGGCAAGGCCACCAGGCCGCGGCCGAGCATAATGTCGTCGGCGCCGCTGATTTCCCTGCAGCGGCGCCAGTCATCCACGCTCCATATTTCGCCATTGGCGTACACCGGCACCTTTACCACGTCCTGAATGCGCGCCACCCACTCCCAATGCGCCGGCGGCTTGTAGCCTTCGCGCTTAGTGCGCGCATGCACCACGATCTGCGCGGCGCCGCCGTCGGCCAGGGCGCGTGCGCAGTCCATCGCGTAATCCGGCACTTCGTAGCCCAGACGCATCTTTGCCGTGACGGGAATAGCGGCAGGCACGCTGCGGCGCACTTCGCTAACGATGGCGTGCAGCAGCTCCGGCTCCTTGAGCAGAATGGCGCCACCACGGGACTTGTTCACGGTTTTGGCCGGGCAGCCAAAGTTCAGATCCAGCACCGGCGCGCCCAACTCGCAGGCCAGCGCGGCATTGTCGCCCAGGCACACCGGGTCGGAGCCCAGCAGTTGCACGCGCATGGGCACCCCGGCGCGGGTTTTCGAGCCATCGCTCAGCTCGGGAGCCATTTTGTGGAAATGGCTGGCCGGCAACAGGCGCTCGCTGACGCGGATAAATTCGGTGACGCACCAATCAATGCCACCCACTTGGGTGAGCACGTCGCGGAGGATTTCGTCGACCAAGCCTTCCATGGGCGCCAGGGCGATTTGCATAACGACAATCTCTTCAGAGCAGGCGAAAAAGGCGCCTAGTGTAGGGATCTGCGCCAGGCAAGGCGACGATTCAATCTGAATTCCGGCGGGCAGCTCGCGGTCACAACCCATAGAACCCGATGAAAGGACACTCCTATGCGCCCCCTCCTCTTTCTGCTGGCCCTGACCGGCCTGTTTTACCTGGGCCCGGCCAACGCCGAATCGCTGGTACCGCCGCCGGACGTACCGCTGACCACCGCTCCGGACAGCGAAGCCATGGCCAGGCTGGTGGTTAGCCGCGACAACATGGCGCCCAATGCCTGCGCCGTGGACTTGTATGTGCAGAACCAACTGGTGGCGCAGTTGGCGCCCAAGCAATCCATTGCCGTGGATGTGCCGGCAGGCGAAGTGTCGATCAGCGTGTCGCGGGGCGGCTCAGGGCAATGCGTAAGCGATATGCCGGCCAGCGCGCAGTCGGCGGTGTTCACGCCAGGGGAAACGCGCGAGTTCAAGATTGTGGTGGACGACACCGGGGCATTTCTGTCACCTGCCGATACCCAGGCACCCTAAACGCCGCACTTAGCGATTGATGACCGCCGGGCCGTACCCTTCAAGAAACTCCTGCGGCATGCGCTTGGGCTTGCCAGTGCTGAGCTCGATGCACACGAAGGTGGTCTTGGCACGCAGCAAAGTGACGCCATCGGCCGGGCGAATCAGTTGGAAATGCCGGCTCATGCGCAGCTTCTGGTCCGACTCGATAATCCAGGTGGCCACCTGCAACTCATCGCCTTCATAGGCGCTGGCCAGGTAATCGACCTCGTGGCGCACAACGGCCATGGCGCGGTCCAGGCGACGGTATTCACTGAGATCCAGCCCCAGGCTCTGCGAATGACGCCAGGCGCACCGCTCAAGCCAACTGACGTACACGGCATTGTTGGCGTGACCGAGCCCATCGATATCGTCGGCAGCGACCGCAAGATCAATCACAAATGGCGTTGGCAAATCCCAATTCATACGACTCTCCATGGCGGCGAGGCGGCAGTTTAGCAACGCGGGCGGGGGATGGGCGACGGGATAAGGATCGTGAATGGCGATTGCAACCGCGCTTCACTCCTGTAGGAGCCAGCTTGCTGGCGAAGCTCCTCGTTTGCAGGGTTCGCCAGCAAGCTGGCTCCTACAAAATCAAGCCCAGAAAAACAAAAGGGTTGCTCATGAGAGCAACCCTTCAAAAGTCCGCAAAGCGGATAAATTGGCGTCCCCTAGGGGACTCGAACCCCTGTTACCGCCGTGAAAGGGCGGTGTCCTAGGCCACTAGACGAAGGGGACAAAACCTTCAAAAACAAGGCCAGCATTAAGCTGGCCCGTGGCACTCGTAAAGCGTAGTGCAAAATTGGTGGAGATAAACGGGATCGAACCGTTGACCTCTTGCATGCCATGCAAGCGCTCTCCCAGCTGAGCTATACCCCCAGATTTATCGCCTCGCGGCTCACAGCGCCTTGCGGTGCTGCATTTTAAATCGTGGCGTCCCCTAGGGGACTCGAACCCCTGTTACCGCCGTGAAAGGGCGGTGTCCTAGGCCACTAGACGAAGGGGACGCAAAACCCTTCTAACAACTCAACCCGTTCAGTGAACCGGTTGTGGCAAGCCTTTCGGCTTTAGAGATTGGTGGAGCTAAACGGGATCGAACCGTTGACCTCTTGCATGCCATGCAAGCGCTCTCCCAGCTGAGCTATAGCCCCATCTCGAGGACGGGGCGCATGTTAAGCGTGGCCCTGGGGGCTGTCAACATTATTTTTCACTGAATCGTATTTTTTATGCTGGCAGAACAACTACTTACCCTGCCCCGCCAGCATTTTCAGCGGCTGGAACGGCTATCAGGCGATGCTCGCCAACACCTTTTCCCACTCCTTGGTTTCTTTCTTCGACACCCCACCGAGCAGCTCGATGGCTTGGCGCAGACGGAAGCGCGTGAGGTCCGGGCCAAGAATTTCCATGGCGTCCAGCACCGACACCGAGCTGGCCTGGCCGGTGATAGCCACGAACATCAGCGGCATCGCATCACGCAGTTTCAGCTCCAGGTGCTCAACCACCGCCTGAATGCAGCCGGTGATCTTGTCTTTTTCCCACTGACGCAGCGCTTCGAGTTTCCACAGGATCAACTGCATCACCTGGCGCACTTGCTCAGGCGAGAGTTTCTTGTGCTCGAACAACGCCGCATCCAGCGGCAGCGCGCCGGCAAAGAAGAAGTTGGCCAACGGCGCAACCTGGCTCAGGGTTTCCACCCGGCCCTGCACGTGCGGAGCGATTTGCATCAGGTACTCGGGGTTCAGCGCCCACTTCTGCACCTGTGCAGCGAAGTCTTCGACGCTCAGTTCGCGAATCCACTGGCCGTTGAGCCAGGAGAGTTTTTCCAGGTCGAAAATCGGCCCGCCCAGCGACACGCGCTGAATGTCGAAGTGCTCAACCATCTCGTCCAGGGTAAATTTCTCGCGCTCGTCCGGCATCGACCAGCCCATGCGGCCCAGGTAGTTGAGCATCGCTTGCGGCAGATAACCCATGCGCTCATAGAAGGTGATGGAAGTCGGGTTCTTGCGTTTGGACAGCTTGCTCTTGTCCGGGTTACGCAGCAGCGGCATGTAGCACAGCTGCGGCTGCTCCCAGCCGAAGTATTCATACAGCTTGATCAGCTTGGGCGCCGATGGCAGCCACTCTTCGCCGCGCAGCACGTGGGTGATGCCCATCAGGTGATCGTCGACCACATTGGCGAGAAAATAGGTAGGCAAGCCGTCGGTTTTCATCAGCACTTGCATGTCCATACGGTCCCACGGAATTTCCACGGTGCCGCGCAGCATGTCCGGCACTTCGCACACGCCTTCGGTCGGCATCTTCATGCGGGTAACGTGCGGCTCGCCGGCAGCGATGCGCTGGGCCACTTCGGTGGCCGGCAGGTTCATGCACAGACCGTCGTAGCGTGGGGTTTCTTTCTTTTCGGTCTGCTCGGCGCGCAGCTTGTCCAGGCGCTCGGCGGTGCAGAAGCAGTGGAAGGCGTGGCCTTTTTCCACCAGTTCGGCGTTGTATTTCTGGTAGATCGGGCCGCGCTCGCTTTGCCGGTAAGGGCCGTGCGGGCCGCCGACGTCCGGGCCTTCGCTCCATTCGATACCCAGCCAGCGCAGGGCGTCGTAGATCTGCTGTTCCGACTCGCGGGTGGAGCGCAGCTGGTCGGTGTCTTCAATACGCAGAATGAACTCACCACCGTGCTGACGGGCAAAGCACAGGTTGAACAGGGCGATATACGCCGTGCCAACGTGGGGGTCGCCGGTGGGCGATGGTGCGATACGGGTGCGTACTTTAGTCATGGACAGTCTCGAATCAGCAGATCAATTAGTAAGGCACTTCGCCGCCGGCAGAGCAGCCCGCGGGCGAAGATTCAGAAAGTGGGCGGCAATGTTACCAGTCGCACCACGGAAGGCTCCAGCAAACCGCCCTCCTCCAGGCGCAGGCTGCGCATCAGAAAGTCCAGAAACGCCTTGACCTTCATCGCCTGAAAGCGCCGCGACGGGTACACCGCGTACACCTCACCTATGGGCAGCCGCACATCAGGCAGCAACTCCACCAACTGCCCGCGGACCACCTGGTCTTCGCTGAGCATCAAGGGCAACGCCGCGATGCCAGCGCCGGACAGCGCCGCCTCACGGGCAAACGTCAGGTTATTGCACGACAGCACGCGCTGGCAGGGAATATTTTCCCCCAGCAGCGGCCAATAACGGATGGAATCTTGCGGCAGCAAAATGGCGCGGTGGTCGGCCAGATCGCCAACCACCCGCGGCGTGCCGTTGGCAGCCAGGTAAACGGGACTTGCGCACAGACGTCGGCCGCTGGAAAACAGCTTGCGGGCGATAAGCGTGGAGTCCTGCGGCTGGCCGATCAGAATGGCGATATCCACGCCCTCTTCCAAAGGGTCCACGTGCCGCGAGGTAATTTCCACCTCGGCGGTAATCTGCGGGTACTGCAACATAAACGCGCCGAGTACGCGGCCGAGGAACAACTGACCAAACTCGATAGGCGCGGTAATGCGCAGCAAACCGGACGGCTCCTGCTGCAACTGCATCACCGCCTGCTCGGCTTCGGCGAAGTCGAGCATGATTTGCCGGCATCTTTCGTAGTACGCCTGCCCGACTTCAGTAAGGCGCAATTTTCGCGTGGTGCGGTTCAATAACCTCACGCCCAGACGCTCTTCCAGCAAGGCAATACGCCGGCTGACAGTCGACTTCTGCATCGCCAGCGCCTGCGCCGCCTGGGTAAAACTGTGGCACTCCACGACGCGGGTAAAGATCAGCGCATCATCCAGCCCCATTATTGTTCCCCATAAGCAACAAAGTTTCTGAATTGTATCGGCTATATAGCCGCATGGAACACTGTTAGATTCACTTACACTTTTGCCCGCCCTTCGAGCACCACAATGCCTGCCAAATTGCAACGTCGCCTTTTCCTGTTTATCGCCATCATCGTCCTAATAGCCGGTGGCTTCTTTGCGCAGTGGTTTTTCGTCGGTCGCTTCGTTGAAACCACCGACAACGCCTACGTCCAGGGCGAAATCACCCGCGTTTCCAGCCAACTGAGCGCACGCATCGACCAGGTTCTGGTGCACGACAACCAGCACGTGGAAAAAGGCGAGCTGTTGGTGGTGCTGGATGCCGAAGACTTCCGCATTGCCGTTGAGCGTGCCGAAGCCGCCCTGGCCACCCGCGAAGCCGAACTTGCGCAGTCGCAAAGCAAACTGACTCAGCAAGACAGCATGATTGCCGCCAGCGCCGCCGACGTAAGCTCCTCGGAAGCTAACCTGGGCCGCGTGCAGATGGACCTCTCCCGCGCACAAACCCTGCGCAAACCGGGTTACGTGTCGGAAGAACGCGTTACCACCCTGGCCGCTGACAACCGCGTCGCCCGCTCGCAAGTGAGCAAAGCCCAGGCCGACCTCCAGGCCCAGCGCCAGCAGGTGAACTCGCTGCAAGCCGATATCAAGCGCCTGCAAGCGCAGATCAAGAACGCCCGCACCGACCTCGAACAAGCCAAGCTCAACCTCAGCCGCACCGAAATCCATGCGCCCATCAGCGGCATGATCGGCCAGCGCGCCGCGCGCAATGGCCAGTACATCCAGGCCGGCGCCTACCTGATGTCGCTGGTGCCCGATGAAGACATCTGGGTGCAGGCCAATTTCAAGGAAACCCAGATCGGCGAGATGCAGCCCGGGCAGAAAGCCGAGCTGGAATTCGACGCCTACCCCGGCAAAGCCATCGAAGGCACCGTGCAAAGTCTGTTCGCCGCCTCGGGCGCGCAGTTCAGCCTGCTGCCGCCAGACAACGCCACCGGCAACTTCACCAAGGTGGTGCAGCGCATCCCGGTGAAACTGACCTTCGCCGCCGACAACCCGCTCAAGGGCAAAATTCGCCCAGGCATGTCGGTCACCGTGAAAGTCACCATCAAGGCGGACAACAGTGGTAGCTGATGCCCTGGTTCGCCCCGACGGCGAACCCTCACGGCGCGACTGGATTGCGGTAATGAGCGCCATGCTCGGCGCTTTTATGGCCGTGCTGGATATCCAGATCACCAATTCCTCGCTCAAGGACATCCAGGGCGCGCTGTCGGCCACCCTGGAAGAAGGCTCGTGGATTTCCACCTCCTACCTGGTGGCGGAAATCATCATGATTCCGCTCACCGCCTGGCTGGTGCAGTTGCTCTCGGCGCGGCGTCTGTCGGTGTATGTCTCCATTGGCTTTCTGATTTCTTCCCTGCTGTGCTCCATGGCCTGGAACCTCGAAAGCATGATCGTATTCCGCGCCATGCAGGGCTTTACCGGCGGGGCGCTGATTCCGCTGGCCTTTACCCTGGTGCTGATCAAGCTGCCGGAAAGCAAGCGCGCCATCGGTATGGCCATGTTCGCCATGACCGCCACCTTCGCGCCCTCCATCGGCCCAACCCTGGGCGGCTGGCTGACGGAGAACTGGGGCTGGGAATACATCTTCTATATCAACGTGCCGCCGGGCCTGCTGATGATTGCCGGCCTGCTCTATGGCCTGGAGAAAAAGGCGCCGCACTGGGAACTGCTGAAGAGCACCGACTACGCCGGCATCCTCACCCTGGGCATTGGCCTGGGCTGCCTGCAGGTCTTCCTTGAAGAAGGCCACCGCAAGGATTGGCTCGAGTCGGCGTTTATCGTCACCCTGGGCAGCATCGCCCTGATCAGCCTGATCAGCTTTGTGATCGTGCAGATGTCCAAACCCAACCCGCTGATCAACCTGCGCATTCTCGGCAACCGCAACTTCGGCCTGTCGAGCATCTCCAGCCTGGGCATGGGCGTGGGGTTGTATGGCTCGATCTATCTGCTGCCGCTGTATCTGGCGCAGATCCAGGGCTACAACTCGATGCAGATTGGCCAGGTGATCATGTGGATGGGGATTCCCCAGCTGTTTCTGATCCCGTTCGTGCCCAAGTTGATGAAGTTTATTTCGCCGAAATGGCTGTGCGCGCTGGGCTTCGGTTTGTTCGGCCTGGGCAGTTTTCTGTCGGGTGTGCTCAACCTGGATTTCGCCGGCCCGCAGTTCAACCATATCCAGTTGCTGCGCGCCTTTGGCCAACCGCTGATCATGGTGACCATCTCGCTGATCGCCACCGTGTATATCAGCGCTCAGGACGCCGGCTCAGCCTCCAGCCTGTTCAATATCCTGCGTAACCTCGGTGGCGCCATCGGCATCGCCCTGCTCGCCACGCTGCTCGATGCGCGCACCAAGATCTACTTCGACTACCTGCGCGAGGCCATTGTGCCGAGCAACCCGCAAGTGGCCGAGCGCCTGAACAGCCTGACGCAAACCCTGGGCAACGAAACCGCGGCGCTGGCCAAGCTCAGCGAGATCACGCACCAGCAGGCCATGATCATGGCCTACAATGACGCCTTCCACTTTGTCGGCCTGGCCCTGGCCATCAGCATGATCGCCGTGCTGCTGACCAAAGCTCTGCCCGCCGGTGCCACAGGCG
This sequence comes from Pseudomonas turukhanskensis, assembly GCF_027922365.1. Lineage (GTDB taxonomy): Bacteria > Pseudomonadota > Gammaproteobacteria > Pseudomonadales > Pseudomonadaceae > Aquipseudomonas > Aquipseudomonas turukhanskensis. The sequence goes on along the minus strand of NZ_BSFN01000003.1, from coordinate 206,445 downwards.
GCGCCGCTCACTAACTTCCATTTATCACGACGCGCCGGCACCCAGCCGGCGTGCGCATTTCAGGCTTCCCATGTCGTCCACGCTATCCCCCCGCGCCCGCTCGCTGGTGCTGCTGCTTTCGTTTGCTGCGGTGTACATCGGCTGGGGCACCACGTACCTGGCCAACCATTTTCTGCTGCTGGAACTGCCGCCCTTTGTCATCGTCACCCTGCGCTTTTTTCTCGCCGGCAGCCTGGCGTTGCTCTGGGTAGTGGTCAGTGGCCAGGCGCGTATTCAACGCAGCGATTGGGGCGGCGCGTTTATCGGTGGCTTGATGCTGATCACCGTCGGCCAGGGCGCCCTGCTCTACGCCAACCAATACCTGCCCACCGGTTTGCTGGCGATGCTCTATACCTCGCTACCCATCTGGAGCGTGGCGCTGGAGTGGCTGCTGGGCGACCGCCCACCGCTGTGGGTGCTGTGTGGCCTGGTGCTGGCCTCGATTGGCATCGTGCTGCTGATGAGCAACGGCCTGGGCAGCGCCGCCACCGCGCAGCAATGGTTTGCCGGCAGCCTGGTGGTGGCTGCCACCTTGATGTGGGCGGTGGGTGCGTGGCTACTGCGCAGCCGGCCATCGTTTCGCTCCACCTGGCTGGGCATGAGCCTGCAGATGCTGATCGGTGCACTGATGCTGGCGCTATTCGCCGCCTGGCGTGGCGAATGGAATGACCTGCACCTGTCGCAGCTGTCCGTGCATGGCTGGTGGTGGCTGGCCTATCTGGTGCTGCCGGTGAGCCTGGGCGTGTATCCCGCCTACTTCTGGCTGCTGCGTGAAGTGCGGCCAAGCCTGGTGTCGACCTTTGCCTTCGTCAATCCGGTGATCGCCTTGCTGCTGGGCTATCTGCTGCTGGGCGAAAGCCTGGGGATGGCCGCGCTGGTGGCGTGCCTGGTGACGCTGGGTGGGGTTATGTTGATTATCTTCGGCAGACGCTGACATCGCCCGGCGGATATCCGCGATGCGGATATTCGCCCTACATATGGCGCACGCAGGGCGTAGGGCGAATATCCCCACAGGGGATATCCGCCGATACCATGCTCCGATTAGCGACGCCGAACCTTCTCCTCACTTCCAGTCCTTCAACGCCTGATCCGCCGCCTGGTTCAATGGCTTGGCCATCAACCCGGTGGGCGACAGGCTTACGGCGTACACCGCGCCATCGGCCATCGGCAAATACGTCACCCGCAAGGCCTGCGGCTTGAACAGAAACAGATCGTGCTGCCCCAACCGCAACCAGCGCCACAGGTCGATGCCGTACGGGCTTTTGTTCAGCGGCGCACTGGCGTTCTGCGCCAGCTCCTGCTGTTCAATGGCCAGAAAACGCCCAGACAATTTTTCCAACCGATAGCCCGGCTGCAACCCAATCAACGCCGCCAGCCCTTTCCATTCGAACATCCGCGCATCCAGCTGCCAGAGGTCGCCCTCAAGGCTGACGCTGCGCTCGTCGGCGCCTTCGAGCAGGGTAACCCGGTAGCGTTGCGGGCCGTCGGCCTGGAAGCTCAGGGTGACGATGGGTTTGTCTTGCGGCAGTGCGTCGTAGCTCACCAGGTCGTAGGCCACCACGCCGATCAGTCCGGCCAGGGCCAGAAACGCCAGCCCCGCCGTACCGCGCAACCAACCGAGAAACCAGCTGCGGTTGAGCAGAATCCGCGCGGCGACCAATACGGCCAGTAACGCCAGCAGGGCGATGCCCCACGCCAGACCGTCATACTGCATAAAGCCAATTCCTTCTGCGGCAAATAGGCGGCATTATGCGCAGCCGCCCCGTCCACGGCCAGCCGGCATTCGGCGCAATCTGACACCAGTCGACCTTTTTATGCCTTTGGAACTGCTTGTAGACCCCACCACCCTCGCCATTCTCGCCGGGGTTGCCTTTATCGCCGGCTTTATCGATGCCATTGCCGGCGGCGGCGGCCTGCTAACCATGCCCGCCCTGCTCACTGCCGGCATACCGCCGCACTTGGCCCTGGGCACCAGCAAGCTCTGCGCCACCTTCGGCTCAGCCACCGCCAGCCTTACCTTCTACCGCCGCAAGCTGTTCGACCCCAGTGCCTGGCGCTATGCCCTGATCGCCACCGCCGTGGGTTCGACGCTGGGCGCCGCCATTGCCCACTGGCTGCCTGCCGAATGGTTGATGCAGATGCTGCCGGTGGTGGTGTTTGCCTGCGGCGTGTACCTGCTGTTCAGCCGCACGCCCACCGCACCGGTAATCAGCGACGCGCCGATTCCCCGTCGGCGGCAGTGGCCGCAAGGGTTTGCCTTGGGTTTCTACGATGGCGTCGCCGGGCCCGGCACCGGCGCATTCTGGACAGTCAGCTCGCTGCTGCTCTACCCGCTTGATCTGCTGCGCGCCAGCGGCGTGGCGCGCACCATGAACTTCGTCAGCAATATCACTGCGCTGGTGGTGTTTATCATTGGCGGCCAAGTGGCCTGGGTGCTCGGGCTGAGCATGGGCGTGGCGCTGATGGCCGGGGCATTTCTGGGGGCGCGGACGGCGATCTCGGGCGGCTCGAAATTTATCCGCCCGGTGTTCATTCTGGTGGTGCTGGCCTTGACTGTGCGCCTAGCCTGGCAGCACTGGTTCGGGCAAGCCTAAATGGCGCGCCAGGTATATATCGATCAGGTAGCGAGCAATCGAGCGTGAGGCCGGCAGCGGCGGCAAGTTATCGAGCTTGAACCACTGCGCGTCTTCGATTTCCTCTTCCTGACGCACGATTTCACCGCTGGCGTATTCGGCGTGAAAGCCCAGCATCAGCGAGTGCGGGAAAGGCCACCCCTGGCTGCCCAAGTACTGGATGTTCTTGATCTCGACACCCACTTCTTCACGCACTTCGCGGGCCACGCAATGCTCCACCGACTCGCCCGGCTCAACGAAGCCGGCCAGCGTGCTGTACATGCCCGGCACATAGCGCGGCGAGCGCGCCAGTAGAATTTCATCACCGCGGGTCACCAGCACAATCATGCTCGGCGACAGCCGTGGGTAATGGGCCACCTGACAATTCGGGCAACTGGCCGAGCGGTCCGTGCTGGAGCGCTGCGTGCGCGTGCCGCAACTGCCACAGAAGCGGTAGTTATCGGCCCACGTGGCGATCTGTGAGGCAAAGCCGAGCAGCCGGAACGTGTCGGCATCGCTTTGCATCATGATCTGGCGCAGCGTCTGCAAGCCGCAGCCCTGCAGCTCCGGCGCGTTGGCAAAATCTAGCAGGTAGATGGCATCGCCATCGAAATGGCCCAGGCCATGTTCTTCGAAGGCTGGCAAATCCTGGCGTTTCAACCAGTCGCGGGGAAACAACACACCATTGCTGTCGGCCAGAAAGCTGCCGCGAAAATGCGCCAACGCCCAACCGCCACCCTGGCTGATAGCCAGTACCGCAGGTACCCAACTTTTACTCATCAGGCAGCCACCTGCAAACCAAGGGCGCGCACGCTTTCGGCGGCCAGGTCGAGCACGCTCGGCACCGTTTCCGGGCGCAGCACAGCGCCGCCTTCGAGGTAGTACTCAAGGCTGGTCAGGGCATCGGCGAGGGTTTCGAGCATCTGTTCGGACGGCATTTGCGGCGCCTCCAGCATCTGCGTCTGGATGTAGTCGGCGCAGGCGCCCACCAGCAGCGCGGCGCGCTCCTGATTGAGGAACCACAGGCCACCACGCACTGCTTGCAAGCTGAACGGCACGTTGGCCAGGTGCAGCTTGTCGCCATTGGATTCTAGGTATGAAGTGATCGCGCGCTTGGCCAGGGCCAGGCCGGCTTGCGACTCGTCCACCACCACAATGCGTGCTTCGTTCAACTGGTGCTGGGCAAACGAAGTCGCTTCATCGCCGGGCTGCACGTCCTGCGGTCGGGCATCGCGGCGCTCGCCGCTTTCCAGGCTCGCCACCATGCTTTCGACATACAGCACCGCGTCGGCCATCTTGTGCAGCGCCGGCACTTCAATCGGTTCGGCATCGTTCCAGCGGGCCACCACTTGCAGCTGGCTGCTGAGGGTGGCGCCTGCGGAACTGAGGCCGACCATGCCGAGGGTTTTCGCCAGCTTGCCAAGCAGACCATGCAAGGTGGTCAGGCGCTCACTGTCGACGGTGCCGCGCTCGATCAAATCAAGCAGGTCTTTGACGCTCGCCAGTTCCTCGCGGATGGCCGAGGACAACGAGCGCATCACCGAGCGACCCGGGCCGGCCAACAGTTGCGATTCTTCTTCAAGCAATTGATCGGTAAACGGCAGCGCCGTCAGGCCGAACACTTCGCGCACCTGGGTGGCCAACGGGCCACGGCTGTCGGCCAGGGCCACCAGGTACAGCAGTTCTTTAAGCAGATTGCGTGGCGCTTCGTAGCTGGCGTTGCCGAGCAGCTGTTTGAGCTCGCGGTCGATACGGGCGAACAGCTGCTTGCGCGCCTTGCGCGGCAATAGTTGGCCATCCACTTGCGCTTCCAGCGCGGCCGCGCCAATCCAGCACAGGCGACCACGGGGTTGGGTGGCGAATAGGCTGTCCAGCCGCGTCAGCGCCCGGCCCATCAGCTTGAGCCCGGCCTGCGGGCCGTCTTCGCGGATAAAACCCAGCAGCCCCACCTGGTACATCTGGCGCAACCGACGCAGGTCGGCGGCATGGGCACTGACATCCACCGCGGTACCGGTATCGGGGCGGGTCTGGTCCAGGCGCGCGCTAAAGAAGAAACTCTCCGGCAGCGGCGGCTGACCACCTGCGGCGCGCAGGTCATTGATGGCCGGCAGCAGCAATTCCGGCAGCTCCTGGCGATGCATCTCGACGTTTTCCAGGTAACGGCGCAGCACGTGCAAGGCGTTGTTCAACGCCGACAACTGCACATCGCGTTCTTCACCGGCGCCTTCGGGAATATCAGTGGCCTGTTCCAGCACTTCCTGGGCCAGCAATTCGGCGCCAGCCAGCTCGATCAGATTGAGCGTGCCGCGAATTTGCTGCAGGTACTCCACCGCTTGTTGCAGCAGGCTGCCGTTGTTGCGCTCGGCAATAAACTGCTCAAGGCTCAGTTCCGCCTCTTCCATGGTGGCGAACAGCTCGTCGCGCACCAAACTAAGGGATGTGGCTCCAGAAACCATGGCCTACTGCGCCTCCCGCGCCAATGAGAAATTCGCGCGCATCAGTCTGCGAATTCCGGCTTTTGCTTGCTCATGTGCGCGGCCATGGCAATCCGCAAATCAGGGGACTGCAACATGTTGGCATTCCACACGGCCACATATTCCAAGCCATCGTCTACGCGGTGATCGCGCATATAGCCAATCATTTTCTTGGTGCCACGAATCGCAATCGGCGATTTGCTGGCGATTTCGCGGGCAATGCCGAACACGCCATCAAGCAGCGCGGCTTCATCAACAAAGGTGCGGTTCACCAGGCCAATGCTGCGCGCTTCTTCACCGCCGATGGTGCGGCCGGTGTACGCCAGCTCACGCATCATGCCGTCGCCGATAATGCGCGGCAGGCGCTGCAAGGTGCCGACATCGGCGGCCATGCCCATGTCGATTTCCTTGATGGAGAATTGTGCGTCGAGGGTGCTGTAGCGCATGTCGCAGGCGCTGATCAGGTCGATGGCCCCGCCCAGGCAGTAGCCCTGAATAGCCGCCAGCACTGGCTTTCTGCAGGCGTCCACGGCATTGAACGAGGCTTGCAGTTCGAGAATCTTGCGGCGCAGCACGTCGGCGTTGCGGCCGGGGTCTTTACCCAGCTGATTGCCGACCTGTGCCAGCATCATCAGATCGATGCCGGAGGAAAAATGTTTGCCGGCACCGGAAATCACCACCACGCGAACTTCGTCGTTGGTGTCGATCCAATTGAAGATTTCCACGATTTCGGTCCAGAAGTCGGCGCTCATGGCGTTGACTTTCTCTGGACGGTTAATCACCACATGGGCGATCTTGTCGGCCAGTTCTACACGAAACGCTTTGTAGGCGGACATCTTGGCCTTCCTCTTCTGCTGCACGCGAGTGCATAGAACGTTGTTATGAATAAAACCGGGCAACTATAACAAGCACGGAACAAAAGTCGATGCCGGCGGTGTGACGCAGACCACGCTGCCGGTCTTCACACCCCTGCTTGACTAAAGCCCTTAAGCGCTTGATCTGTCTGGTATCTTGCCGGCGTCCAAATCCCTATTCGAATAAGGTCCACCGCGTCATGACAACCTCGCTTGCCGCCGCCTTCGGCAGAAACTTTCTGGGGCACTCCCCGCGCTGGTACAAGCTGTGCATTCTCGCTTTTCTTATTCTCAACCCGCTGGCCCTGTGGACACTGGGCCCGGTGGTGGCCGGCTGGCTGCTGGTGGCCGAGTTTATTTTTACCCTCGGCATGGCGCTCAAATGCTACCCACTGCAACCCGGCGGCCTTCTGGTGCTCGAAGCCCTGCTGCTGAACATGGCCGCGCCTCAAGCGCTGTATGAGGAGTTGGCGCACAACTTTCCGGTGATTCTGCTGCTGATGTTTATGGTCGCCGGCATCTACTTTATGAAAGACCTGCTGCTGTTGGTGTTCTCCAAGCTGTTGCTGGGGGTCAAATCCAAAGCGCTGCTGGGCCTGACGTTCTGCCTGTTGGCGGCGTTTCTTTCCGCCTTTCTGGATGCACTAACAGTTATTGCCGTGGTGATTACCGTGTGCCTCGGTTTCTACCAGGTGTTCCACCGCTTCGCCTCGAACCAGGCCAACCACGATGACGCCAACGACGACCATATCGCCGACCAGCAACGCCAGGAGCTTGATCAATTTCGTTCGTTCCTGCGCAGCCTGTTGATGCACGGCGCGGTGGGCACGGCGCTCGGCGGTGTGTGCACCCTAGTCGGCGAGCCACAGAACCTGCTGATCGGCCATGAGGTGGGCTGGGACTTCGTCACCTTCTTCAAACACGTAGCGCCGGTGTCCATGCCCGTGCTGTTCGCCGGTTTGGTCACCTGCGTGCTACTGGAAAAATTGCGTTGGTTTGGCTACGGCACCGAACTGCCGACATCGGTGCGCAGCGTGCTGGCCAAGTATGCCGCAGACCAGGCGCAGCACCGCACCGTCGCCGATACCGCGAGCTTGATCGTGCAGGGTTTGGCGGCCATCATTCTGATTGGCTGCCTGGCCTTCCATGTGGCCGAGGTTGGCCTTATCGGTTTGCTGGTGATCGTGTTGATTACCGCCTTCAGCGGCATCACCGACGAGCACCGCATCGGCAACGCCTTCAAAGACGCCCTGCCCTTTACCGCCCTGCTGGTGGTGTTTTTTGCCGTGGTGGCGGTGATTCATGAACAGCAGCTGTTTACCCCGATCATTCAGGCGGTGCTGGCCCTGCCCAGCGAGCAGCAACCGACCATGCTGTTTATCGCCAACGGCCTGCTGTCGGCGATCAGCGACAACGTGTTTGTGGCCACCATCTATATCACCGAGGTGAAACGCGAATTCGCCGCTGGCTCCATGAGCCGCGAGCACTTCGAAACCCTGGCGGTGGCGATCAACACCGGCACCAATCTGCCAAGCGTGGCGACGCCCAATGGCCAGGCCGCGTTTCTGTTTTTGCTGACCTCATCGTTGGCGCCGCTGGTGCGCTTGTCGTACGGGCGCATGGCGTGGATGGCGTTGCCGTACACCATCGTGATGAGTGTGCTCGGGTGGTGGGCGGTGGCACATTGGTTGTAAGGCGCTAACGATTCGCTTGCGGGCCAAATCAATCGAGGCTGAAGCCTCTCCTACGAAAAACGGTGATCCGGCGTAGGAGAGGCTTTAGCCTCGATGCTTTTGATTCACAACGTCGCAACCCCATGCACCCGGTTACGCCACTGCCGCCAGGTGTACAGCGGAATGCCCGCCATCAACACCAGAAAGCCCCAGAAAATCGCCTGCTGCCCAGTGCCGTAGAGCGCCCACATCGAATACACAAACCCCAGGCTGCCAATCGCCACCAACAATCCGCGCTCGCGGGGTTTGAAGGCCTCCGGTTTTACCGCCAAAAACTGCAACAGCGCCGCCGTGCAGAAGGCGTACGGCACCACGCCGGTCATGGTGCCGAGCAGAATGATCACGTTAAACACCTCCACCAGATCGCCCTGCCCGTCGATCAGCACCAGCAAGGTCACGAGTACGCCGGACACCAGCAAGCCGTGAGCCGGCACATTGTGTTTGTTCACCTTGGCCAGCGACTCCGGCAGCAAGCCATCGCGCGCAGTGGCCATGGGAATCTGCCCTTGCAGCAGCACCCAACCATTGAGCGCACCCAGGCAGGCGATCACCGCGCCGCCGGCCACGAAGTAATAACCCCACGGCCCCAGCAGCACCTGCGCAGCATCGGCAAAGGGCGCGGTGGAGCGCATCAATACGTCCGGCGGCAGCACACCTTGCACCGCGGTGATAGAAAGGATGTACACCGCTGCCGCCACCACGGTGCCGAAGATAGTGGCGCGCGGAATGGTGCGCTTCGGGTCTTTGACATGCTCGGCCGGCACGGTCGCCGACTCCAGGCCGATAAACGACCACAACGTCAGCGCCGCCGTGGTGGCAATCGCCGTGGCGTAGCCGCCGCCACCGGGCAAGTCTTCTACGGGCGGAATGCGCAGGTATTCGGGGTGAAAGGAGAACCAGCCAAGAATGCCGATCAACAGCAGCGGAACCAGCTTCAGCGCCGTGAGGATGTTCTGCACCACCCCAAAGGCGCCGATGCCGCGCAGATTGATCAGGGTGCACAGCCAGATGGCCGCGATGGCAGTGCCAATTGCCAGCGTCGGGTCGCGCAGCGCCGGGAAAAACACTTGCAGATACCCCACCAGGGTGACCGAAATCGCCGCGTTGCCGATCCACGCGGCTTTCCAGTAGGTCCAGGCACAGAGGTAGCCGGCAAAGGCACCGAAGCCATCACGGGTATACGCGTAAGGGCCACCGGCAGAGGGGTTGAGGCGCGACAGACGCGCAAAGGTCAGGGCCAGAATCACCGCCCCGGCGCTGGAGATCAGCCAGCCAAAAAGGCTCAAGCCACCGAAGGCGGCCAGCGCCGAGGGCAGCAAAAACACCCCCGAGCCGATCATATTGCCTACCACCAATGCCGAGCAGGTCCAGAACCCCATACTCCCTGATGCGTTCTGTTGTGCTTGATCCTGCATGAAACCCCCGAAACTGAATTACTCCTTGATGCAGTCAACGGTATAGCAGCGTCCTTCGGGGCTGTCTTGGTGCTGCAGACCGTGCACATCGGTATCGAAGCCAGGGAAGCTGCGGTCGAACGTACGGGCGAACGCCAGGTAATCGATGATCGAGCGGGTGGCCTCGGTAAAGCGCTCGCCCGGCATGATCAGCGGAATGCCCGGTGGATACGGCACCAGCATCACCGCCGCAATTCGGCCTTGCAGTTGATCGATAGGCACCGCCTCCACCTCACCGCGTACCAGGTGGTTGTACGCGTCGGCCGGCTTGATCGCCACTTCCGGCAGCACCGTGTACATACGTTTGAGCGCTTTTGGCGTGGCGTTTTCGCGGTAGCAGTCGTGCAGCGCATCGCACAGGTCGCGCAGGCCCATGTTCTGGTAACGGGCGTCCTCACGCACAATCGACGGTAAGCAATTGCTCAGGCGCACGTTGGCGTCGTAACTGCGCTTGAACTCCAGCAGCTCAGTGAGCAAGGTGCTCCACTTGCCTTTGGTAATGCCCATGGAGAACAGCACCAGGAAGGAATACAGGCCGGTCTTCTCCACCACCAGGCCACGTTCCCAAAGGAACTTGCTCACCACCGCAGCCGGAATGCCACGCTCGCCTAAGGCACCGCCCGCGGTCAGGCCCGGGGTCACCAGGGTGACCTTGATCGGGTCGAGCAACACGTAGTCATCGGCTACATCACCGAAGCCATGCCAATCCGCATCAGGCTGCAACACCCAGTCGGCGGTGGTCACATGGTCGGCGCCTTCAGCCAGTGGCGGTTGCCAGATGCTGAACCACCAATCGTCCGCACTCAGGTTCTGCCGCAGGCTGGCCAGCGCGCGGCGGAAGCTCAGCGCTTCGTCAAAGGTTTCCTGAATCAGCGAGCGCCCGGCCGGGCCCTCCATCATTGCCGAGGCCACATCGAGAGAGGCGATGATGCCGTACTGCGGCGAAGTGGAGATATGCATCATAAAGGCTTCATTGAAGCGATCACGGTCCAGCTGGCGCGCGCCGCCGTCCTGCACATGAATCATCGACGCCTGGCTGAAGGCCGCCAGCAGCTTGTGGGTGGAATGGGTGGTAAACACCAGCGGGCCATCGTCGGTGCGCGAGGTGCCCATGCCATAACGGCCGGCATAAAACTCATGGAACGCGGCGTAGGCGTACCAGGCCTCGTCAAAATGCACCACTTCCACGCTGTCGCCGATGGTCTGCTTGATCAGCTCGGCGTTGTAGCAGAGGCCGTCGTAGGTGGAGTTGGTCACCACCACCAGCTTCACCTTCGGCGCGCGACCGCGAGCCAGCGGGCTGGCATCGATCTTCGCCTGGATGGATTCGCGGGTGAACTCGCTCAACGGAATCGGCCCGATAATGCCCAGCTCGTTACGCTCCGGGCTCAGGTACAGCGGGATGGCGCCGGTCATGATGATCGAATGCAGAATCGACTTGTGGCAGTTGCGATCCACCAGCACCAGGTCGTCACGGCCGACCATGGAATGCCAGACAATCTTGTTCGCCGTGGAGGTACCGTTGATCACGAAGTAGGTGTGGTCAGCGCCAAAGTTGCGCGCGGCGCGGGTTTCGGCTTCGGCCAGGGGGCCGGTGTGGTCCAGCAGCGAGCCCAGCTCCGGCACCGATACCGAGAGGTCCGAACGCAGGGTGTTCTCGCCGAAGAACTGGTGAAACGCTTGCCCCACCGGGCTCTTGCGATACGCCACGCCACCGCCGTGGCCGGGGGTGTGCCACGAGTAATTGGACTCGGCCGTGTGCTGCACCAGCGCTTTGAAAAACGGCGGCAGCAAGGCATCGAGGTAGGTGCGCGCCGCACGGGCCACCTGACGGGCCAGGAACGGCACGGTGTCTTCGAAGAGATAAAGCAGACCACGCAGGTGATTGAGGTCGGCCATCGCTTCGACCGGCGCATTCTCGATGGTCACCTGCTCGCCCAAGGCAAAAATCGGCAACTGCGGTGCGCGTACACGGGCAATGCGGATCAGCTCGATCACATCATGCAGCAGACGCTGATTCTCTCCTGCCCCTTCGGCGGCTACCAGAATGCAGGCCAGGCCATGGTGGGTCGAAGCCACGATGCGGCCTTCGGTGGAACTGGTGGTAGAGATAATGGTGAAACCCTCGAGCTCCAGCTCGCGGGCGATCTCCCGCACACGGTCGCCGGCCACGGTATCGGCCTTGATGTCGCGGTGCACGATAAGAACGGGAAACTTGAGGTCTTTGTACATGTGTTAGCGCCTGAAGAGTGACCGGGCCCTGGCCCGCGCAGCCGTCAGGTTAGAGGCTCACCCGGATGGGCGTAACCCCCTGGCGCGGGGACTGTACGAAAACGTCGCAAAACAAACTCATCGGCTCTGCACCCCTCTCCCGCGTGCGGGAGAGGGGCCAGGGGTGAGGGCAAGGCCAGGCACCGACGATTGGCGCTCCCCCTCACCCCAACCCTCTCCCTCAGGGAGAGGGGGCTGAAAGGTGATGACGGCACGAACGTCGTTCTGCACCCCTCTCCCGCGTGCGGGAGAGGGGCCGGGGGTGAGGGCAAGGCCAGGCACCGACAATCGGCGCTCCCCCTCACCCCAACCCTCTCCCCCAGGGAGAGGGGGCTGAAAGGTGACGAAGGCACGAACGTCGTTCTGCATCCCTCTCCCGCTTGCGGAAAAGGGGCCGGGGGTGAGGGCAAGGCCAGGCACCGACGATTGGCGCTCCCCCTCACCCCAACCCTCTCCCTCAGGGAGAGGGGGCTGAAAGGTGATGAAGGCACGAACGTCGTTCTGCACCCCTCTCCCGCTTGCGGGAGAGGGGCCGGGGGTGAGGGCAAGGCCAGACACCGACGTTTGGCGCTCCCCCTCACCCCAGCCCTCTCCCTCAAGGATAGGGAGCCGATTGTGGAAGGCGGACGTAGTGCTTAGGCCGTTTCGGCAGCCTCGGCTTCCACCGCCGGCGCATCCATCTGCACCCACAACGGCAACGCGCCGGAGGCTTTTTCCAGCAGGCCCATACGCACGGCATGCGCGGCCAGGTCCTCTTCGCTGGCGCGCACGACGCGGGTACGCGGGCGGTCGGCGGGCAGGCGGCGGATTTCGCTGGATTGGTTGGCGCCGCCATTGCCGCCGTTGCCGTCGGAAGCATTGCCGGCCAGCGACAGGCTGGTCTGGCCGCCAGTCATGTTCAGGAAGACGTCGGCGAGAATCTCGGCGTCGAGCAAGGCGCCGTGCAGTTCACGGCCTGAGTTGTCGACGCCGTAACGTTTGCACAGGGCGTCGAGGTTGTTGCGCTGCCCTGGGTGGCGCTCGCGCGCCATCATCAGGGTGTCGAGCACGGTGCAGTGCTCGGTGATGTCGGCGCGGTCGTCCTGGCCCAGCAGGGCAAATTCGTTGTTGATAAAGCCGATGTCGAACGCGGCGTTATGGATGATCAGCTGGGCATCTTTGATGAATTCGAAGAACTCATCGGCCACTTCCTTGAAACGCGGTTTGTCGGCGAGAAATTCGTTGGTAATGCCGTGGACGGCAATGGCGCCCTCGTCGCTCTCGCGATCGGGTTGCAGGTACACATGAAAATGCCGGCCAGTGAGGCGGCGGCCAATCAGCTCGACGCAACCGATCTCGATCACCCGGTGGCCATCGGTGACCGGCATACCGGTGGTTTCGGTATCGAGAACGACCGACCGTTCAACGCTGTTTTTGAAAGTTGTCATCGCACATCCGCCGTGAAAAACGCGCCGAATCGTACCACGGCTCACCCCGACATTCGTAGGCGAGCGCGATCAGCTGTCAGCTAATCGCCCTTTCAACAGCGCCTTTTGCCGCTGTGCCGGAGCGCTTACCGGGAACAGCGCCTGGGTGGGGATATAACGCGCCAGCAGCCCGGCGGCCACCTGGCGCTGGCGCTGATTGCCGCTGCCCAGCGCGCGCCAGCAAGCGGCTTCGCTGAAGGGCGCGCCGAGCAGATACGCCGTGCCAGCCGGCAAGCTGGCGCTGTGTTGTTGCAGCCACGTGTGCACCCGGTGCGGGTCGGGCCAGGGCAGGCTTTCGTCCGGGTCCATCGCCACATTGCTGTCGTTAGGGTCATCGGTGGGGCCGGCGTCGAAGTCCGGGCTGTCGCGCAGTTCCAGGTCGTGCAAGGCCAGGTCGAGGCCGGTGATCTGGCTGAATGCTTCCCCCGCCGCGCGCGCCATGGGCAGGTCGTGCATTTGTTGCAGCAGCCAGGGCAAGGCCACCGGGTCACCGAACAGGCCGGTGGCCTTGATGGCGATGCGGCGTTGCGCCGGTGCCTGGGTCATGCGCCGAATCCAGGCCATGCTGGCTTCACGCGGTTGCCAGGCGAGCACCACGTGTAGCGCACGCGCCTGATAGCGGCCGGGTTGCTCGGCGAATGGTTGCAGCAGCGCCAGCGCTTCTTCATCGCCCATTTGCGCGGTTGCCCAGTTGCTCCAGAACCGCAGCGCGGCGTCGCTGTGCTGGCGGTGCAGGCGAATGGGTTGCATCAGGTCGCGACGGCGCAGTTCGCCGGCGGTGCGCGCGGCACGGGCGAGTACGCTGGGGTCGCTGTTGCCTAGGGCCGATAGCAGCGCCGGGCCCGGGTCGTGGTGGTGCATGCCGCAGGCGGCCAGGCCCAGACGGCGGAACAGCGGCTCCGGCGAGGCCAGCAAGCGGTCGACCCAGGGCTGCACCTGCGCCCAGTCGAGCCAGCCGAGGGCGGCAGCAAAATAGCGCTCGCCCTCCTCCTCATTCGTGCGCAGGTATTCACCGAGGGTCGACAACGCCGGGCTGTTGCCCATGCGAAAGGCCAGCACGGTGGCGGCAAACACTTCGCCACTGGCCGCCGGGCGCAACTGGTCGAGCAGCAGATTCAGACCCTTGAGGCCGGCGACCTGCAAACCGTCCAGGTGCGCATCGATGCGGTTGTCGAGCGTGGCCAGGTGCGTCAGGTCGTAGTTCGGCGCGCCCACGGCATGGTCGCGCAAAATGGCGAGGAAGCTGGCTTCTTCGGCGTGCTGGTCGAGTACCCGGGCGATCATCCGTCGATCCGCGTCCAGGTAGTGCCGTCGAACGCGACAATGGCTTTGCTGGCGATGCTCCACAACACACCATCGGCGGCGCTCAGGTGGAAGCAGGAGGACGGCTGCGCATCACCAAAGTCTACCAGTTCCAACTGGTCATTCACCAGGCGATACACGCCCACCATGCTTGAGGCGTACAGGGCACCGTCAAACCAGGCCAGGCTCCACAGGTCCTCTTCCACACCCTCCTGCTCCAGCACTTCCCAAGTGGCGTTACGCCCACGCAGTAAGGTGCCGCTTTGACCGGCAATGTATACGAAGCCGTCTTCGCCGCAGCACAAGGCGGTGAGTATCAGGTTGGTGGGGCTGTCGCGCTGCACCCAGCGCTTGCCGCCGAATTCCCAGATTTCGCCGTTCCAGCCAGCAGCGTAAATCTCTTTGCTGTTAAAGCCGCCGATGGTTTCAAAGCCGACGATTTCTTCGTCTTCGGCCGGTGGCCGGGCGCCGGTGTCCAGGGGGCGCCAGTCGTTTTCGCCATGGCGGCGGTACACTTGGCGGTCCATGCCGCAGGCGTAGGCGACGCCTTCGACGGCGCACACCCCGCGCAGGTTGCCACGCCCGGAAATGCCGGTCTCCTCGTGGTCGGGAATCTGCTCTTCGTGGGTATCGCCCGAGCCCAGCACCAGCACGTTGCCGCTGGCGCCGAGAAACAAGGCTTGCTCCAATGGTTTGTGTACCAGGGTGGCGGCCACCACGTCCCAGGGCAGCAGGTCATCGTCCTCATCGCCGACGCGCCAGGTGCCCGCGTCCCATTCGGTGACGTAGGAGTGGGTTACGCGGTTTTCGCGCATTTCATCCGACACCGAGGCCACGTAAGCCAGGTCGTTGTAGCGCACCACGCCGGTGACGTAAGAAAACAGGTCGGTCCATTGGCTTGTCATATCAGGCATCCTCAAACTGGTTTAACGCCCGCCTCGGCCGCGGGCAGCAGCCACCCGCGCATTACGGGCGGCGACGGAACGGTTGGCGGCGGTGACGTCGGTCTGCCCGGTCTCCACCGCCTTGATCGGGGTGCGGTCATTGATGCCACATTGCTTGTGGTAATGGTCCAGTTGGGCCTCGGTGCAGGCCTTGGAACATTTGGACTGCGGAAACGCTTTAGCCATGGCATCCATGGCTTGCGTCTTGGCGGTCTTGTAGGTGGTTTTCTTCGTGCGCAAGACATTGCCGTCACGGTCGGTCAGGTTGCCAACGCGAGCCCGCTTTGCTGTCGAGCTTTGAAAGGTGTGCATCAGGCCGTGGGTGCCGACGTTCTGGTTCACCCCTTCTGCACACACGCACGGTGCCTTGTTCTCGTTGTAGTCACGAATGCCCGCCAACGGCACCGAGTCTTTGCCGCCCCGGCCGGTAACGTGCAAGGCACTGGCCTCCACCAGATGGTGAGCGGTCTGTTGCGGGCAGCAGCCGCTGGGTTTGTAGGGCTGCAAGGCGCACCGGCGCGCGGCCAGGCAGTTATGCGCAGCCGATTTGTCCGCCACGCGGTCAGCCTCAGGGCTGGTCTTCTTGCCGGAGGGCTTCACTTTCGGGCCAAGGGCCGAACAGGCGTCTTTACTGCCGGCCGGCTTGAAGTCCTTGCAGGCGTTTTTCTCTTTTTTGATCTCTTTGGAACAGGCCGAGGTGCCTGCGTCCACCGCTGCTTTATCGAGGTAGGGCCAGGGCGGGGTGTTGGGCCCCTGAGAGGCATGGTTATGGGTGGTGAGGTCGAAGTTGCGCACCACGTTTTCACCTTCGAACTTGACGTTCATCGACCACGCGGTGAAGTACACCTTGCCCTTGATCTTGCTGGTGATAATGCCCTTTTTCGGCGCGCAGCCGGCCTCGTCGCCATAGCTGGTCTTGAAGTAGCTCTTGTCCTTGAGCATCACTTCCTTGCCGGTGATTTTTACCGTGCGGGTACCGCTGGTGGTGTCGCTGGCCATCCCGGTGTTGGGGTACGGAATGGGCACCCCCATGGGCGTGGGCGGTGCTTGCGGCGGGGTGAAACACACATCGGGAAAGGCTGCCACCGACTTGCCGTTGGCCGACTTGCAGGAGATCTCCATGCTGTTGGCATAGACTTCGTTCGCCATCAGGCAGCCCTCACGGTCTGATAGCTGAGCAACGCCACGGCGCGTTCACCGGCGTCGTTACCCAGGTGACAAAACACGTTGGGGCCGTCGCCATAGCCTTTGCGGCTGGCAGCCAGGGCCACGGCGAGCATGGCCGGGCCGATGGCAGCGCCGCATTCGCCGATGCAGTCGGCCGGGTGCCAGAGGTGGAAGTCGGGTTTGCGCACGCGCAAGGTGCGGCTCAGGGCCAAGGCGGCTTCCTTGAAGTAATACTGCTCGCCGGAGATATCGGTAAGCCGGTAATCCATGGCCTCCAGCCCACAGCCGGCTTCAGCCAGGGCGCCGCGAATGGCCTGCGCCAGGCCGTCGGCTCGCAGCGGCGTGTCCTCGGCTTCAACGGTGGCTTTTTCCATGCCGAACCCCAGGCCGACGCAAACCAGTTGTGGCTGCTCGTCGTGTACCGGTGCAGCGATCACCACGGCAGCGGCGCCCTCCCCCGGAATAAAGCCGTTGGAGTTTTCACTGGTCAGCAAGCGCTCGCGCCGCTCGTAGGCGCTGATGGTGCTGGCATTGAGAAACGAGTCGACGCCGGCAATCAGCACATGCCGGTGGCCACCGCCATGAATCAGCTTGCGCGCATTGAGCAGCGCCACGGCGCCGCTTACCCGCCCACGGGCAATCACGTTGGACGCCGGATGAAACTGCACACCCAACTCGCGCTCCACGTCGTGCAGCAGATTGATATCCAGGTCCGCCAGGCGCCCGGGGCGCTCAAGCTCCGCCACCCCCAGCAGCAGCGGCGTGTCTTGCACCGTCAGCCCAGGCGCTTGGCGCAGGGCTTCGGCAATGGCCCGAGCGGCCATCTTCACCAACTTCTCACGGCCTCGGCAGGGTGACTCCAGCGGCACGGTGGCGGCCAGCTGCCACTCCCCGCCCTGGTCCATAAAGCGGGTTTTCTGAAAGTTATCGATGGCGCAGCGAATCGCTGCACAACTGGACGGTGCATCCAGCCCCACAGCACTGACCATGCCGCTGCCGACAATGCAAATGGCGGCCATCAGCTGTCGTCCTCGGCGGTGCGGCCGGCGTGGGCCAGCGAGGGCAGATGTTCTTTGCCTAACTCCCGTGCCCGCCACCAGCCACGGGACATTTGGCCCACCAGCACATCGCCGATTTCAAACAGGTTTTTCTTCAACGGCCGGCTCGCCCGCCACGTCACCTCCAAGGTGCCGGCATGGGTATCGATCACCAGCGTATCGATCACCGCCTGCACCGTTTCATGCCCGCCTTTTTTCAGGAAGAAGGTCACCGGCACCTGCTGCGTCGGCACTTTGAAGCCCGCCCGTTCCTGGCGGGTCAAACACAACAGCAACACGTCCTCACCGCCCTTGAGGTGCTCGGTCTGCTGGTCGGCAGGCGCCGCCTGGTAGTAGCGGTTGTCGAAGTCGGCCGGTAGAAACGGAAAACAATCGGCCAGCCAGGCGTCGTCGTAGGTACCGGCAAACCCGATACGTGGCGGCCAGCTGCGACCGATCGGGCCCAACGCCATTGGCGTGAAGTCGCCGTGGGGCGAGTCCACCGGTTGGCCAAGCATTTCGGTGGTGGGCATGGGCATGCCGACGATATCGGCGGTGCTGCTGCCTTTCGGAAACCAGCCACGCCCGCACGGGTTTGCCGGGTAGCCGTCGCTCAGTTCGGGGTTGTTGGCCACCGGTACACTGCCACCAAAGGCATGGCTGTAACCAATGTCCTGTTCGGTAAAGGGTTGCGCCACGCCGGCACCGGCGCCGATCAGGCCCGGTTGCCATTGCCGAGGGCCGTATACGGTGAAGGCCTTGCTCACCCGGCCCACACGAATGCCGGCGGTAAGCTGGGTGACCGGGCGGCCTTCGGGGGCATAGGCCTTGCCGATCACCAGCACGTCGCAGAAGGGTTTCACCGGGGCAAAGTCCATTTCTCGCAGCGGCGCCGACAAACCGGGCTCGCCGGTGTATTCGTCGGCCATCAGCAACGGACGCTGCACCTTGGCCAGCGGCGCTTCACGGCCATCGAGCGGTAAATCGAAGGTGCCCTTGGCGATCACCACCAGCGACTCGCGTCCGTCCGGGGCCAGGCCTTGGGTGTAGGCAGCGACCAGGCCGGTCGCGTTAAGCAGTTCCATGTCGGGCTCTTCTAGTTGATCTGCACCGAACCGCCTCTGATGCGGTTCACGCCCGAGGAACGGCTGGACAAATACGTGCCGCGCATAATCACCTTGCCCTCACGGGTAAGGGTGATGCTGGCCTTGCCGCAGCGCAGCACAATCTCCTTCTCGGCGGTGAACTCCAGGCGTTCGCCGTCCAGGTGCGCCACCGCTACCGGCGGCGCTGCTTGCGGCAGACGCTGGATTCGGCCGATCACCAGTGGCTGGTTCGGATCGCCGCCGACAAACATCAGCGCCACCTGGGTGCCGATATCCTCGCGGCTGAGCTCGGTGGTGGTGGTCGCGGCAATGCCGGTTTCATTCGGGCAGCCGGCAAAGGCCACAACCGGTGAAGCGGCTTGCGGCACGTCGAGCAAAATGCCAATCACCACGCCATCCAGACGCGTGGCAACGGCTGGGGTGAACTGCTGGACCGTCATGGGTGTACTCCGTCCGAGCCTGGGCTCAGTTCTGCAAAATTTTCTGACCTTTGACCACTACGTTCTTGCTGGCCTTGATGTTGATGGCGCCAGAGCCGTCGATGGTGATGTTCTTGCCGCTGATGACGATGGTGCCGTCCTTTTTCATGCTGATGCTGGCAGCGCCCGTGGTCAGGGTGATGGAGTCGCCGGCGTCGAGGCTGAAGTGTTTGCCCACCTGCACGCTATCGTCCTGGCCGACATCGGTGCTGCGGCTCTGGCCCACGCTGCGGGTTTCGTTCTTGCCAATGCTGGTGGTCTGGTTGCTGCCGATGCTCACTTCTTCGTTGGAGCCCACGTTCTCGGTGCGGTTGGCACCAATGGTGATCTTCTCGTTGCTGCCAACATCTTCGGTACGGTTGGCGCCGATGCTGATCGTTTCGTTGCTGCCGACCTTCTCCGTGCGGTTGCTGCCGATGCTGATGTCTTCGTTGGCGCCCACGCTCTCGGTGCGGTTGGCGCCGATGGTGATTTTCTCGTTGCTGCCGACATCTTCGGTGCGGTTCACGCCGATGCTGATGGTTTCGTTATTGCCGACCTTCTCCGTGCGGTTTACCCCGATGGTGATGGTCTCGTTGTTGTCGACGGTTTCGGTGCGGTCGTGTTTGACGTGTACGGTTTCGTCGTGGTCGATGGTCTTGGTACGGTCGTGGCCCACCCAGTGGGTTTCGTCGTTCTCGACTTCGATGTCCTGGTTCTTTTCTGCGTGGATAAACAGCTGCTCGCTGCCCTTTTTGTCTTCCATGCGAATTTCGTTGAAATTGGCCGGCGAGCCGCCCTTGCTCGAACGGCTTTTGGTGCCGCTCTGGGTGGCATTGGCGGGCAAGTCGTAGGGCACCGTCTGCTCGGCGTTGTACACCCGGCCGGTGATGATCGGCCGGTCGGGGTCGCCTTCGAGAAAGCCGACGATCACTTCCTGACCGATGCGTGGAATCTGGATAGAACCCCAGTTCTTGCCGGCCCAGGACTGCGACACGCGCATCCAGCACGAGCTGTTTTCGTTGGACTGGTCGTGGCGGTCCCAATAGAAATGCACCTTCACCCGGCCGTATTGGTCGGTCCAGATTTCCTCGCCGCTGGGCCCCACCACCATGGCCGTTTGCGGGCCCTGCACGATGGGCCGCACGGTGGTCGGTTGCGGGCGGAACGCTTGGCTGGCGTCCATGCAATCAAGGTGGCTGACAAACTGTTGCTCGAGGTCTTTGAACCCGGTTTCGTAATGCTCCTGCACCACCTTGTACCGGGCCCCGACCACCAGGTATTCGCGGTTCTGGTCGGCACGCGGGTAGCGGGTCAGGCTGAACAGATGACCAGAGCCGATACCGCGCGCCGTGCCGCGCAATTGCACGCGCTCGTACTGGGTCTGAATGGCTTCGATGCGGGTGCGCGCATAGTGCTCGCCGTCGCCGCTCTGCACGTATTCGCCGGGGTAGTCGTACAGCGGAAACTCGCTGGCGGTGTGCGGCCGACTGATCACCGAGCGCACTTCCAGGCGCGCGCTGGGACGCTGAAAGTCGTAGTCGTTGAGCGCGAGCGAGCCCGGCTGCACTTCGTGGCTCAGGTGCCAGTCATCGATATGGTCCAGCTCGCGCTGCTCGGCCGTCGGCGGGTAGAACGGCACGCTCTCGTACCCGGCGGCCTTGCTGTGGGCGCCATAGGCGTCGGCGAGCACCAGCACGTGGCGGCCCTTCTCGTGACGGAAGAAGTAGTAGATGCCCTCCTGCTCCATCAAGCGGCTGACAAAGTCGAAACTGGTTTCGCGGTACTGCACGCAGTAGTCCCACTCGCGGTACGAGCGGGTCAGGCTGTCTTCGAAATCGGAGAAACCCAGGTCGCGGAACACCTGCTTGATGATGTCCGGCACGGTGCGGTTCTGGAAAATCTTGCAGTCGGAGGTACGCGACATCAGCCACAGCCACGGCTTGAGCGTCACCCGGTACACGGCGAACTGACCAATGCCGGCGCCTTGGCTGGCGCGCGCAACGATGCCGTGGAAATGGCGTTTGCTGCCGTCCTGCAATTCCATGGTCACGCCCATGGGTTTGCCCAGCAAGTCGTTGAGGGCCAGCGAGGCGTTTTCAGACACCAGGTTCAACTGGTAGTCGAACACCCGCCCCAGTTCCTCCACGCCATCGAGTTCGCGCAGCACCAGCACATCGCTGCCCAATGGGCTGTCGACCTGAACCAGCCGCGTGTTTGTGGTTAATGCCATATGCGTCTCTTAACGGCCACCGGGTTAAACCGCCGTGCCGAAGTCGTATTTGAAATCGCTGCCCTCACGGCTGATGCGCACCGCCTGCAACGGCTTGCCTTCCAGCAGACGGGTGAGGAACTCGCGGCTCATATCCGGCAGCAAGGTGTTGGTCAGAATGGTGTCGATCATCCGCCCGCCGCTTTCGGTTTCGGTGCAGCGTTCGGCAATCAGCGCGATCACGCCGTCGTCGTAGTCGAACGGCACCTTGTGGGTGGCCTCCACGCGCTTTTTCACCCGCTCCAGTTGCAGGCGGGCGATGGCCTTGATCATGTCGTCGCTCAGCGGGTAGTACGGAATGGTCACCAGGCGGCCGAGCAAGGCCGGCGGGAAAATCTTCAGCAGCGGCTCGCGCAGCGCCTTGGCGATGGCGTCCGGCTCGGGCATCAGTTCCGGGTCGTTGCACAGGCTGGAAATCAGCTCGGTGCCGGCGTTGGTGGTGAGCAGAATCAGGGTGTTCTTGAAGTCGATCACACGGCCCTCGCCGTCTTCCATCACGCCCTTGTCGAACACCTGGAAGAAAATCTCGTGCACGTCGGGGTGGGCTTTTTCCACTTCGTCGAGCAGCACAACGCTGTAAGGTTTACGCCGTACCGCTTCGGTCAGCACGCCGCCCTCGCCGTAGCCGATATAGCCCGGCGGCGCGCCCTTGAGGGTGGACACGGTATGGGCTTCCTGGAACTCGCTCATGTTGATGGTGATGACGTTCTGCTCACCGCCATACATGGCCTCGGCCAGGGCCAGCGCGGTTTCGGTTTTGCCCACGCCCGAGGTGCCGGCCAGCATAAAGACGCCAATCGGCTTGCTCGGGTTGTCCAAGCCTGCGCGCGAGGTCTGGATGCGCTTGGCGATCATCTCCAGCGCATGGTCCTGACCGATAATGCGTTTTTTCAGGTACTGGGCCAGATTCAGCACGGTTTCCAGTTCGTTGCGCGCCATGCGCCCGACCGGAATGCCGGTCCAGTCGGCCACCACCGAGGCCACGGCCTGGTAGTCGACAATCGGCAGAATCAGCGGCGACTCGCCTTGCAACGCCGCCAGGCGGCTTTGCACATCCTGCAGGCGGCTGTGCAGCTCGGCGTGCTGTTGGGCATTGGCTTCGACCGGCGCCGGCTCGGTGCTGGTGGCATCCACCGCTTCGGCAGCGGCGCGCAGCTGGGCGCGGATATCGAGCAGCTCGTCCACCAGGGTTTTCTCTTCGGCCCAGCGGCTTTCCAGGCCGGTGAGGCGCTCGCGTTCTTCGCCGAGCAAGGCCTGCACGTTGTTCAGGCGCTCACCGATTACCACACCAATGGCTTTCTCACGGCCGATGATGGCCAGCTCGGTTTCCAGCGCTTCGATACGCCGGCGGCTGTCGTCCACTTCGGCCGGCACGGCGTGCAGGCTGATGGCGGTGCGGGCGCAGGCGGTGTCCAGCAGGCTCACCGATTTGTCGGGCAACTGACGCGCCGGAATATAACGGTGCGAGAGTTTTACCGAGGCTTCCAAGGCTTCATCGAGGATCTGCACCTGGTGGTGTTTTTCCATGGTCGAGGCCACGCCGCGCATCATCAGAATGGCTTTGTGCTCGGAGGGCTCCTCCACCTGCACCACTTGGAAACGGCGGGTCAGGGCCGGGTCTTTTTCGATGTGTTTTTTGTACTCGGCCCAGGTGGTCGCCGCCACGGTGCGCAAGGTGCCACGGGCCAGCGCGGGTTTCAGCAGGTTGGCGGCATCGCCAGTACCGGCGGCGCCACCGGCACCCACCAGGGTGTGGGCTTCGTCGATAAACAGAATGATCGGCTTGGCCGAGCTCTGTACGTCTTCGATTACCGAGCGCAGGCGCTGCTCAAACTCGCCTTTCATGCTCGCGCCGGCTTGCAACAGGCCGACATCCAGGGCGCGCAGCTCCACGTCTTTCAAGGCCGGCGGTACGTCGCCAGCGACGATGCGCAGGGCAAACCCTTCGACCACCGCGGTTTTACCCACGCCGGCTTCGCCGGTGAGAATCGGGTTGTTCTGCCGGCGACGCATCAGCACATCCACCAGTTGGCGAATCTCGTCGTCTCGGCCAACGATGGGGTCGAGTTTGCCGCTGCGGGCCTGTTCGGTGAGGTCGACGGTGAATTTTTTCAGTGCCTCCTGCTTGCCCATGGCGCCGGGGGCGATGGCACCACTGGCCTCGCCCGGTGCCGCGCCGGCATTGAAGCCGTCGCTGGCGCTCAGGGCATTTTCCGGCGAGTTGCCGACGTACTCGGCAAAGCGTTCGGTCAGCGCTTCAATCTTGATTTTGTCGAACTCGGCGGACAGGGCCAGCAGACCGTGGCGCAGGCTTGGGGTCTTAAGCACGCCAACGATGATGTAGCCGGTGCGCACCTGGCTTTCGCCGAACATCAGGCTACCGTACACCCAGGCGCGCTCCACCGCTTCTTCGACATTGGAGGACAGGTCGGTAATGGACGTGGAACCACGCGGCAGTCGGTCCAGGGCCTCTGTCAGGTCACGCGCCAGGCGCGCCGGGTCGAGGTTGAACTGGCGCACCAGCTGGTGCAGGTCCGAATCCTGCAATTGCAGAATCTGGTGAAACCAGTGGGCCATTTCCACATAGGGGTTACCGCGCAATTTGCAGAAAACGGTGGCCGCTTCAATGGCTTTGTAGGCAAGGCTGTTCAGCTTGCCGAACAGGGCAACCCGGCTGATTTCACTCATGTTCCATCTCCTTGTTCGGGCGTTGCAGCAGCCGGTCTCCGGCGTACTGGCTAGCCAGCAGTAAATCCTTGGCATCCTCGCCGGGGTCACCCAGCCAGGCGTTGAAACCCAGCCGCGCACCGCCGGCCAGGTTCAGAGGGGGTATTTCGTCGTGGCTGAGCACCAGGTTGACGTCCCAGTCCAGCTCCTGGCCCAGGTACTCGCCCACCCAGGCGGCCAGTTGCCGGAATAGCTCGCCACCGGGCAACAGGCGTTCGTACTTGGCCAGCGGAATGGGACCCAGGCGCAGGCGAAATTTATGCTGGCGGTCCCACACGTGGGTGCCCAGGCACAGGTCGTGGCCGAGGGTGCTGGCCTGCGCGCCGAGGCGGCTGCGCTCGGGCAACTCCAGCCACTGGCCGACGTACTCTTCAATGGCCACCGGCAACTCGAAGTACTCGCCCAGAATCACCTTGAGGCCATCGGGGTAGCGGCTGGTGGCGGCCAGGTGGCCGGTGTAGTAGTAGCGCGCCTGATCAGGGATCGGGCCCTGGCCCAGCAGGCTGTCCATGCCGCGCCCGGACAGCGCCGCCAAGCGTGCGGACCAGTAATCATCGTCCGGCCGGTCATGGCTAACCGAAGGCCGCGCCTCCGCCCACGCCCGGTAGAACAGGGTCAGCAGGCGGTGGTGGAAAATATCCATAAAGCGCTTGAAGCCGGGATCGTTCTCGTTGCGCTGACGCTCACGGGCGTATTCGGTGAGGTGCAGCGGCAACGGCCCGTTGGGCCCGGTCAGGCCGAAAAAGAACTGCTCGACCCGCGGCGGCACACCGTCAGTAGCCGGCTGCACCACCGACAAGGTCGAGGGCGCAAACCCGCAGTCCGGGGTTTGCCCCAGGCGCAGCGGGTCATCGGCCAGGCGCACCGAATGGCCGAGCCGTGGCTTGTCGCGCGCCTCGGCCTCGATACGGCGCAACGCCTGGAAGAAATCATGCTCCCAGGGTGCGGCCGCCATCGCGGCGAGCGTGTTTACAGGTTCGGTCGGCATCCGGGTTTCGCCTGCCAACGCATGATTTCGCCGCGCTCGGTGGTGCGCAGCACGGTTTCGGTAAAGCTGTTTACCGATACATAACGGGTGAGGAAGCGCTCGAACACCGCCCCGAGCAAAAACACGCCGGTGCCGCGAAAGGCGTTTTCATCGAACTCCAGGCTGATCTCCAGGCCACGGCCAAACACAATCGGCCCCGGCATCGGCAAGCGCCGGGTGCAGGGTTTGGCGCTGACCTCACGCAAGCCTTCGATCTGCAACTGCAACGCCGAATCGGTCGGGTCGCCATACAGGCGCAGCAATTCGCGCAAGGCGGCGGCGCCCTGCCCTTGCTCGGACAACGACAAGTAGTTGAGCGACAACTGGCTGATCAGGCGCCAGGCGCTGGCGTCATGGGCACGGCTGGCACGCGGGCGGCTCGGGCCTGCCAGGCAGCGCACATCGAGCACCGGGGCGCTGTCTTCCAGGCTGAAATCACTTTTGCTGGTGCCCACCGGAATAAACAACGCCAGGTCGCGGTTGGTGCACAGCGCGCTGATGCCGAGTTGGCGCAGGTCGTGGCGGTACGGCGCCTGGTTGGCGTCCACCAACGACACAAAGGTTTCGCTGCCCACGTAAGTGGAACGCGGGCCGCTGCGCCGCTGCGTGCTGGAGAGCCGGCGCGGTTCGCGGCGCACGATGTAATAGGCCTGCTCGCGGCCATAACGCGAGGGGTCGCGCACGGCATAGAACGGCTGGAACGGTTGCTCGGGGCCGGTGCCATGGCCAGTTACCTGGGTCAGCGAATGGATTTCGAAATCCATCGGCCGGGTGCGGTCGGCAATCACCTGGTGTTCGTTCACCCGCTCGCTCAGGTGAATGCGGTCGGCACGCCGGGGAAACAGGTTGATCGCCGGGGTGCAGAACGGCACGAACTGCTCGGCGCTGACGGTGCCCTCGAGGGTGGGGTCGAGCTTGTTGAACAGGATGATCAGGTCCAGCTCGTTGCCGGCGCAACGCTGCACCGAGCGCTTGAGCTCGGCGAACTCGACAAACAGAAAGCGGTTGGGCAGCGCGAAGTATTCCTGCAACAGCCGGTAGCCCTGGAAGGCCCGTGGCACCACCGGCAATAGCGCATCTTCGTCATCAAAACCGCGCGAACGCAGGGCACCCGGTGGCAGGCGCTCCACCCAGTCGCCCCCCGGCGCCTGGGCAAATACCGCGCAGGCGTTGCCGAGCAATTGTTCGTACAGGCGAAACGGCTGTTCGTCAGCGCCGTGCAGGTACAGCGGCAGGCTTTCCAGGCTGAGGCTATTGAGCGGCAGCCCGGCGCCACTGCGCAGGCGAATACGCAAACCGGCCTTGGCTTTGGGCTCGCTGGCGGCCAGGCGCCCAAGCACCGCCGCCGGGTTGCCGAAGTACTCGGCGCTGGCCACTTCCAGCGGCCACAGGGTGACGGCATGGGCGGTGCGGTATTCGCAGGCGGTCTGTTCTTCGCGGCCCAGCACGCCGCGCAGCGGCGCATTGCGCTCGATGGTAAAGCCGCCGCTCAGCGAGCCTTCGTTGGGGTCGGCGCGCAGCTGCACCACGGTCATCGACGGCGTCGGCGCCAGGTAATGCGGGTAGGCGATTTCCAGCAGGTTATGGGTGAAGGTCGGGTACTCGGCATCGAGCTTCAAATGCACCCGCGCCGTCAGGTAGGCGAAACCTTCGAGCAAGCGTTCCACGTACGGGTCGGCACAGTCGACGCCAGACAACGTCAGACGGCTGGCAATCTTGGGAAACTCGCGGGCAAACTCGGCGGCGCTTTCGCGGATATGCGCCAGTTCCAGGTTGTAGTACTCGAGCATGCGCGGGTTCATGGCCGTCTCCGCTGCTCATTGGGCACGATGCGCACGTGGCCGGTTTCCAGGTCGAGGTTGGTGGTGAGCATCAGGCGCAGCGGCACAGGAAGTGCCCACAGGTCGCCTTCGATTTCGAAGGCCAGGGCGTTGTGGTCCATGCCCTCCTCCAGCAGCCGCGCTTTGACCTGCAAGGTGGAGCGCAGAATGCGCGGTTCAAAGGTGGCAATGGTTTGGGCAATCAGGCTTTCGACGGCATGCACGTCGATGTTCGACAGGCTGCGTCCAGCCAGCGCCGGCAAACCGTAATTGACCACCGAGCTGCCGGCAGGAATCGCTGCTGCCGTTTCCGCATCCAGCAACGCCGTGGTGTTGAACAACCAGGTGAGGTCGCGCAGCACCGAGGCTTTGAGTTGGCTCATGGACAGCACGCGCTTGTCGGCACTCTCGTTCGGGTTGCCGCGGTCGTTATCTTCCAGGCGGTCCAGCAGCGAGGGTTGCAGGCGCTCCTGCAGCGGCGGGCTGGCCATGGTCAGATGCCTTGCGCCTGCGTGTTGAATTCCAGGGTACGCAGGTCAAACAGCGCGGTGTCGCCTTCGTCGCTGGCAAACAGGCGCTGGCCCAGCGGCACGCCGCTGTCGAGAAATTCGGTTTTGCGTGCCAGGCGCGCGGCGTCATCGCCGGCAGCGAGGGTGTCGGGGTAGCGGCTGGGCAGCAACGCCACCAGGGTGCCGCCGTTGATCAGGGTCAGCTCGGCCGGCAGCCACACCAGGTCACGCAGATCGCTCGGCGCTTCCACCGTCAGGCGACTGATGTTGCTCATGGGAAGCCAGGCGTAGCGGCCGTTGACGATCACTTCCAGCACCGGGCCCAGGCGTGGGTCGGCGTCAGCGAACCAGGCAAAGGGGCTGCCGTTTACCTGGCCGGCGGTGGCCGGGGCGGCTTCGAAGGCTTGCTCGCGCAGTTGCTGGGCCGCCTGGCCATGGCCTTCGGCGTCGAGCTTTAGGGCCTGAATCAATGGTGCAATCCACTCGGCCGGCTCGCCCAAGATGACCGGCGTCACGCGGCCGGCAAACACCTCGGCACGCAGCGCTTCGCACTCAAGCGCGGTGCGGTAGGTTTGCACCATCGGCAAGGCAGCGGCATCCAGCTCACCCACCACCTTCAGCTGGTTTTGCGCACGGCTCCACTGGCCCAGTACGGCCAGCAGTTGAAAAAGAAAAATCCGCAGGGTGGCATTGGCCGGAGCGCCGCGAACCTGGTCTTGCAGGGCCTTGAGTGCATCATCGAGGCGGCCGGCACGCAGCAGTTCATCGGCAGTCATAACCACACTTCCCTGAGATTGAATTGAGGCAAATAAAAAAGTTTGTGGGAGGGGCGTAGGTTGGGCTGAGCCAAGGGCGAAGCCCAACAGGGAGCCCATCGGGCTCTGCGTATCGGTCTGTTTTGAAACCGATACGCACCGTCCTGCGGACGGTTTGTTGGGCTTCGCTGCGCTCAACCCAACCTACGCCGCTCCTACGGATCAGATCTTGACGTTCTGACGGATATTCCAGCCGTACTTGATCGGGCCGCCTTCTTTGGTGCCGTCTTCTTTCTGGCCTTGGTAATCCACTTGCACCTGGGCGAAGTTCAGACCGATGGTTTCGGTCAGACGGTCTTCACCGCCGCTGCCGCCGGTGGTCACCGAGGAGATCAGCACTTCTTTCATGGTGATCACCAGGTATTCGACCTGGCTGTCGCCGCCGGCCTTTCGCACGGTCAGTTTGGCTTCGGGGTAATGCTTGCCCGAAGAGCACGCCATCATCAGATTCGGCGTAGCCTTGTCCAGATACTTAGTCAGGGTCAGGTCCTGCACGTTGACCTTGCCGGCGCCGCCGCCAGTGCCCAGGTGCATATTGCCGTTCTGCGACATGCCCCAGCTCCAGGCCAGCACGTCAACTTCATTGGCGTGGGCCTTGTCCTTGGACTCGCCCTGGATGTCACCGATCTTGATGAACATATCAACAGCCATGATTCCTCCTGTGTGGCCGTGGCCACGTGATTGGCTCGAACCCGCCACCATGGCAGGCCCGTGATTTATTTTTTTCGCCCGTAGGAGCTAGCTTGCTGGCGAACGGTGCAGACATCATTCGCCAGCAAGCTGGCTCCTACGACGGCGGTGGGCGCGATTTATGCGCTCTTTGCCGAGGGCAATTTCGAAACCAGACGCAGAGACACCGTCAGCCCTTCAAGCTGGTAGTGCGGGCGCAGGAAAAACTTCGAGTTGTAGTAGCCCGGGTTGCCCTCGACTTCTTCCACCACCACTTCAGCCGCTGCCAGCGGGTGCTGGGCCTTGGTGGTTTCGGTGGAGTGCGCCGGGTCGCCGTCGACGTAGTTGAGAATCCAGTCTTGCAGCCAACGCTGCATGTCGTCTTTCTCTTTGAACGAGCCGATCTTGTCGCGCACGATGCATTTCAGGTAATGCGCAAACCGGCAGGTGGCGAACAGGTACGGCAGGCGCGCGGCCAGATTGGCGTTGGCGGTGGCGTCCGGGTCGTCGTATTCGGCTGGTTTTTGCAGCGACTGGGCGCCGATAAAGGCGGCAAAGTCGGTGTTCTTCTTGTGCAGCAGCGGCATAAAACCGTTCTTCGCCAGCTCGGCCTCGCGGCGGTCGGAAATGGCGATTTCGGTCGGGCATTTCATGTCCACGCCGCCGTCGTCGGTGGGGAATGTGTGCGCCGGCAGGCCCTGCACTTCACCGCCCGATTCGATGCCGCGAATACGCGAGCACCAGCCGTACAGCTTGAACGAACGGTTGATGTTCACGGCCATCGCGTAGGCCGAGTTGGCCCAGGTGTATTTGCTGCTGTCGGCGCCGGTGGTTTCTTCTTCGAAGGCGAAGGCTTCCACCGGGTCGGTCTTGGCGCCGTACGGCAAGCGCGCCAGGAAGCGCGGCATGGTCAGCCCGATATAGCGCGAGTCGTCGGACTCACGCAGCGAGCGCCAGCCGGCGTATTCCGGGGTGGTGAAAATCTTGGTCAGGTCGCGTGGGTTGGACAGTTCCTGCCACGAGCCCATGCCCATCACGGTCGGCGATGCGGCCGCAATAAACGGCGCGTGCATGGCGGCGGAAATCTTGGCGATTTCACCGAGCAATTCCACATCCGGTGGCGACTGGTCGAAGTAGTAGTCGCCTACCAGGCAGCCGTAGGGTTCGCCGCCGAACTGACCGTATTCCTCTTCGTACATCTTCTTGAAGATCGGGCTCTGGTCCCAGGTCGTGCCTTTGAATTTCTTCAGGGTTTTGTGCAGTTCGGGCTTGGAGATATTGAGCACGCGAATCTTCAGCTGCTCATCGGTCTCGGTGTTGTTGACCAGGTAATGCAGGCCACGCCAGGCGCTTTCCAGTTGCTGGAAATCGGGGTGGTGCATGATCAGGTTGACCTGCTCGGTGAGCTTGGCGTCGATGGCGGCAATGATCGATTCAATCGACTTGATGGCGTCGTTGGAGATCAGGTTGGTCTGCGCCAGCGCATGTTCGGCCAGGGTGCGCACAGCGGTTTCCACGGCCTCGCGGGCACGCTCGGTCTTGGGTTTGAATTCTTGCAGCAGCAGGTTGGCGAACTCACTGGTCTGCTCGGTCGTTGCCTGCGGCAACGCCTGGGTATCGGTGCTCAATTCAGCCATGCTGATCGTCCTCTTAAGCTTTCGGCTCGTCGTTAGGCTTCGGCGCGCTGGCCAGCGCTTGCAACAGAGCCGGGTCCTGGATTGCTTTCATGATCATGTCTTCGGCGCCGGTCTTGCCGTCCATGTAGGTCAACAGGTTGGCGAGCTGGGTGCGGGCATCGAGCAGCTTGCTGAGCGAGTCGACCTTGCGCGCGATGTTGGCCGGGCTGAAGTCCTCCATGCTTTCGAAGGTCACGTCCAGGCTCAGGTTGCCTTCACCGGTCAGAGCATTGGGCACGTTGAAGGCCACACGCGGCTTCATGGCTTTCAAGCGCGAGTCGAAGTTATCGACGTCGATTTCCAGAAACTTGCGGTCGGCAACCGGCGCCAGCGGCTCGGCAGGTTTACCGGCGAGGTCAGCCATGACGCCCATGACGAAAGGCAGCTGGATTTTTTTCTCCGCACCGTAGAGCTCCACGTCGTACTCGATCTGCACACGGGGCGCGCGGTTGCGGGCGATGAATTTCTGGCTACTGGTGACCATGTTGCTCCTCCCTCGCCATGGGGCGATTGAACAGTGAAATCAGCGGCTAAGGCGTGCAACCGATGATTGGATTGCGGCTTGCGGGCGGTGCCCGCCAAGTCATTCGGAATCGGGGCCGCGCAGGGCTTCGAACTGCGACATGCCATCGGGAATCAGGTTGCGCACGATGGCGGCGAAGTCGGCAGTGACCAGGGTTTTGGCGCGACTGAGCAGCACCGGCACCGGGCTCGACGGTTCGTGACGAGCGTAGTAGTCAAGCAGGCGATCGAGCAGACGCAAGACGTCATCGCGGTTGGCGATCTCGCCGCTGACGCGCGGTACAAGCGCAGCGGCGGCCGCCGGGCTGGAATCGCCGTCGTTGCTGGCCTGGCCGCTGCTTTCAGCGGTTTCACCGTCGGTCGCCTGGGCACTGCTGCCCAGCGTCTGCGAGGCCTGGCGCAACAGCTGCTTGAGCGGACCTAAGTCCACGCCCTGGTCGGAACCGACCTGCTCGCTCACCTGGCTTTCGATGGCGGTCATGGCGGTAAGCGCCTGGGCCACCGCATCGCGGGTGGCGAGCACGGCGTCGGCGTCGCTGTCACGCAGGGCGCCGGCCACTTGTTCCTGGCTGAGGGTCTCGCTGGAAAAACGCTGCAGGCCGTAAGCATTCACGGCGGCGCGCAAGGTAACCGGGCCGACGGTGCGCGAACGCACCAGCAGGCTCTCCCAAAGCAGACGAATATTTTCGTCGGCATTGAGGCCGGTCAGCGCGTTGATGCGCGAAGTGGGATCGTTGTCATCGGGGTCCAGACGCGGGTGCAGATCGGCCCAGTACTGGTTGAGCAATTCGCTGATCAGCAACAGGCTCTGGGCAAATCCCGCAAGCCCGGAAATAGCCAACGAACTGCGCAGCAAAATGCTCGCCACGCGCAGGTCTTTGCTGCGGGAAAAAAGGTCGATGGCGTGTTGTTTTACGCGAGGCCACTCAGGCGGTTCCGCCGGTAAAACGGCGTCACCCATCTGACGTTCCGGTTGACCTTGCGCAATGCGCTCCAGCTCAAGAAAAGCTGCATCGTATTCGAGGTCATCGCCGCAGGGTGAGTCGGCGCTGATCGGGGCCAGCAGAGCAGGTACATCCAACACTCGAGCGATCTCCATATCTGGCTGACAGTGCAGCCTTCGATCAGATTGGGTGCCTACGCGAAACCGATTCCTTCGGCTTGCGTGGTGGCCAAACCATGGCTCATTGAAACGGCGCATGGCAGGGGCGACGGGCATTCTTAGAGCAGGTCCGAACGTTGTCAAGGCACCGTTCGGCTGGCGGAAGGCAGAAGCTAGCCTAGAAGAATATTCTGTGAAGTGTGTCTTTTTTATCCTCGATTTTCCGATGAAAGACGGAACTCTCTGGCGCCCACGCTGTAGTATTCGCGCAAGAAAAATAACGTCGAGTAGGACTCGGCGATAGCGGCTGCGCGAGCACCGCTTGAGGGTAACGCTGCAAAGCGTCTGCAAGGAGTAGCAATGCCACTGCGTTTGACCATCACCAGTTACCACAAACTGACCCCTGGCCAAGCTACCGAGCGCCAGTTGGATCAGGGTGTGTTGACCATCGGCCGTGGCCCCGAAAACGACTGGGTGCTGCCCGATCCCGAACGCCTGGTTTCCAGCCTGCACTGCACCATCCAATTCAAGGACGGCGCCTACTACCTCACCGACAACAGCACCAATGGCGTGCTCCTGGTAAACGCCGGGTTGCGCCTGCGCCGTGGCACCAGCGAACGCCTGCAAGACGGTGAACTGATTCGCCTGGGCGAGTACGACATTCTCGTGCAACTCGAAGCCCTCGCAGGCTTTGCCGGCAGCAGCGCCGCCTCGGGAATCGCCACCGATCCTTCCACCAGTTTCGATGCCTTGCTGAGCCGTCAGGTCGGCGCTGTAGCCCCGGCCGCCACCCCAATGCCGCAGGCATATGGAACACCTGCAAGCCATAGTGCCGCCGCGCATTTCCAGGGTAACTCGCCGCTGGATACCAAGCCGGATCTGTTCGATTTTCTCGCCGCACCCGCTGCCGGCGCGGCGCCGATTTCCGACCATGTGCCGGCCGAGCGCCACGACTTCCGCCCGCCTGCACCGCAACAACCAGCCCCGCAGCAACAAGCACCCATTATTCCGATGCCGCCGGCAACCCCGGCGAGCGGTGGCTCAATGATTCCCGCCGACTGGGATCCGTTTGCCGACCTGAGCGCACACGCCCAACCGGCCGTACCTGATCCATTCGCCGAGCAACCACCGGCCACCGCCTGGCCCGAACCTGTGGCCGATGAGCGACCGACCTCACTGCCACCGCTGCAACAGGCCGCCCTACCTGCCGACGACCCTTGGGCGGGCATAGTGACGCCTGGCACCGTGACGACCGCGAGTGAGCCACCTGCCGTGGTGGTGACCGTGGAAGTGAGCGCGCCGGTTGCACCGCCGCCTTCAACACCGATGTCAGCAGCAGCCCCCACACCCATCCAAACCCTGCCACCGCAAACCGCTGCCACGGGCGATCTGCTCCAGGCGTTTCTGCGTGGTGCCGGCGTCGCGCAACTGCGTGTAGACCCAGCCCAAGCCGAAGCGCAGATGGAAGCGATCGGCCGCAGCTACCGGCAGATGGTGGAAGGCATGATCGATGTGTTGCGTGCACGCAGTAGCCTCAAGGGTGAGTTCCGCATGCAGCAGACCACCATTCAGCCGGTGCAGAACAACCCGCTGAAATTCGCCCCCAATGTCGATGAAGCGCTGCTGCTGTTGTTGCGCGCCGGCAACCAGGCGTTTCTGCCGCCCGACCAGGCGATTGCAGACGGCTTCGATGACATCAAGGCGCACCAGATGGCGGTGATGGCTGGCGTACAGGCGGCCATTGAGCACCTGTTGCAGCGCTTCGAGCCCACCGCGCTGGAAAACCGCTTTGAAAAACCCAGTGGCTTTTCCGCCCTGCTGCCCGGTGCTCGCCACGCACAGCTGTGGGAGAGCTTCAGCAACCTGTACGCAAGCATTCAGCGCGAAGCGCAGGACGATTTTCAGGACCTGTTCGGCCGCGAATTCAGTCGCGCCTATGAGGAGCACAGCGCCCGTCTGCGCCGCCGCTGAACGCGTGGCCACACCTTTTTAAAACACGGAAGCGTTGCCCGCGTGCGGGCGGCGAGAGTCAGGCAATTACTTCAAGGACCCAAAGAATGCCAAGGATCTATTCACTGTTGCAGGGCGTGATGCTCGCGTCACTGCTCAGCGCCTGCGCGTCGGAACCGCCGCCACCGCCGCCACCCACCGTTCTGCATCTACACTTCCTTGGCTCCAGCGAATTGAACCCCTCCCCGGCTGGCGATCCCGCGCCGGTGCGCATTCGCGTGTATGAGCTCAAGAACGCGGCGAATTTTGCCCGCACCGACTTTTTCACCTTGGTCGACAAGCCCGAAAGCGCCCTGGGCGCCGACCTGGTGGCACAAGACCAACTGCTGTTGCGCCCCAGCGAACAACTGGAAATCGAGCGCACGCTGGACGAACAGACCAAGCAATTTGCCATTGTCGTGGCCTACCGCGATCTGGACACCGCGCAGTGGCGCCAGGTGATCGCCGTACAGCCACAGCAAACCCGTAGTTACGACGTGATGGTCGGCAGCCATGCCATTGCCGTCTCGCCTCGTTCAGCCAAGTAGCAGGAGCCGCCATGTCTTGGAATAACCGCGTGGTGTGGTCGGAAGGAATGTTCCTGCGCCCACAGCATTTCCAGCAACACGACCGCTATCTGGAAACCCTGGTGGAGGGCCGCTGCCGCCCGCTGCTGGCCGGTGGCTGGGGCTTCTCGGAACTGCAGATCGATGAGGCGCTGCTGGCTCAGGGCAAGTTCGCCATCGTGTCGGCCAAGGGCCTGTTGCCCGATGGCACGCCGTTCAATATTCCTGCTGACGACAACGCGCCGGTGCCGCTGGCGGTCGATGACACCGCGCGTGACGCCATCATTCACCTGGCCCTGCCGCTGCGCCGTGCCGGCACCCGCGACACGGTTGACGAAGGCGAAGCCCTGGGCGGCGCCCGTTACCAGAGCCAGGTGCGTGAAGTGCGCGACGACAACGCCGCCTTCGAAAGCCGCGCGCCGGTGGCCATCGGCGGCCAGGCCTTGCGCCTGCTCACCGACAAGGACGGCCTTGGCGAATACGCCAGCATCGGCGTGGTGCGCGTACGGGAAAAGCGCGCCGACCGCTCCCTGGTGCTCGACCCCGAGTACCTGCCACCGCTGCTGAACATTGCCGCCAGCACGCCGCTGGCCGGTTTTTGCAATGAGCTGGTGGGCCTGCTGCATCAACGCGGCGAAGCCCTGGCCGGCCGCGTGGTGGCCTCCAGTGCCGGTGGTGCTTCGGAAATTGCCGACTTCCTGCTGCTGCAACTGATCAACCGCGCCGAAGCGCTGGCCAGCCACCTGGCGCGCCTCAACCCATTGCACCCAGAGCGCCTGTACACCGAACTGGTGGCGCTGGCCGGCGAGCTGTCGACCTTCACCACCAGCGAACGGCGCTCGGCCGAGTACCCGGCCTACAGCCACGATGACCTGGCCGGCAGTTTTGCCCCGGTGTTTCTCGCCCTGCGCCAGGCGCTGGCGACGGTGATCGACAGCAAGGCCGTGGCCATCCCGATCATCGAGAAATCCTACGGCGTGCACGTGGCGATGCTGGCGGACAAAACCTTGATCGACAACGCCGCGTTCATTCTCGTGGTGCGTGCCGACGTGCCGGGCGAAACCCTGCGCGGGCACTTTCCGCAGCAGGCCAAAGTGGGCTCGGTGGAACACATTCGCGACCTGGTGAACCTGCAACTGCCCGGCATCGGTCTGCTGCCGATGCCGGTGGCGCCACGGCAGTTGCCATACCACGCCGGCTCGACCTATTTCGAGTTGGACCGTGGCAGCGCGCACTGGAAGCAACTGCCCAATTCCGGCGGCTTTGCCTTCCACATTGCCGGGCAGTTCCCGGGGCTGAACCTGGCCTTCTGGGCCATCCGAGGATAACGCGCCATGCACCCCATCGATGACCCGTTTGGCAGCCCACCGCCCGGCACCGGCTCCACCAATAACAACGGCAGTGGCGGCAACGGCCAGCGCCCGGCCGACGACCGCACCATGATCATGCCGCGCCCCGGTGGCCGCGCCCCGGACCCGGCGCCCGCCCGTGGCCCGAGCCCGCAACCGGCGCCCATGGCCGCTGCGCCGCTGCCCACCCAGCGCGACCAAGGCCTGAACCCGCTGGAACAAGCCGCCGGCCCGTTGCTGGCCTTGCTCACCCGCCTGCGCAACACCATCGCTCACCCGGCGCCGGCCAGCCTGCGCGCGCAAATGCTCGGCTACCTGCGCCAGTTCGAAGACCAGGTGCGCCAGGCCGGCGTGGCCCAAGACGAAATGATGCTGGCGCGCTATGTGCTGTGCACTGCCCTCGACGAAGCCGTGCTCAGCACGCCCTGGGGCAGCAGCAGCGAGTGGGGCAAACAGAGCCTGCTGATCACCCTGCACAACGAAGCCTGGGGTGGCGAAAAAGTCTTCCAGTTGCTCGACCACTGCCTGCAAAACCCGCGTGATCGCCTGCACCTTCTGGAGCTGTTGTACCTGTGCATCAGCTTGGGTTTCGAAGGCCGTTACCGGGTGATGAACGATGGCCGCAGCCAGTTGGAAGCCCTGCGTGAGCGCACGGCGGCGACCATCCGCTCGGTGCGTGGTGAGCGTGAGCGCGAGCTGTCGCCACACTGGCGCGGCCTGACGGTGGTGCGTGATCGCCTGTCGCAATACCTGCCGCCCTGGGTCGGCATTGCCATTGGCCTGGCGCTGTTGCTGCTGTTGGTGTTCGGCTTGCGCATGAAGTTGGCCGCCGACGCCGAACCGGTGTTCAAGAACATCCATGCCCTGGGTGAAATCCCGGTGCAGGCCATCGACCGCCCGGTGATGCAGCCAAAAATCATCGAACGCCCGCGCCTGGCCGGCTTTCTCGCCGAAGACATCAAAGCCCAGCGGGTGGCCGTGGAAGATGCAGTAGACCGCTCGGTTGTCACCATCCGTGGCGACGAGTTGTTCGGCTCGGGCAGCGCCAGCATCGACGCCGACCTGCAACCGTTGCTGATGCGCATCGCCGACGCCGTGCAAAAGGTCAAAGGCAATGTGCTGGTGACCGGCCACAGCGACAACCGACCGATTGCCACCCTGCGCTTCCCCTCCAACTGGAAACTGTCCCAGGCCCGCGCCCAGGAAGTGGCCGAGTTGCTGGCGGCGAAAACCGGTGACCCCGCGCGCTTTAAGGCCGAAGGCCGCAGCGACACCGAGCCGGTGGCCTCCAATGCCACCAACGAAGGCCGCGCGCGTAACCGCCGGGTCGAAATTACTGTGTTTGCGGAGGGCGTCGAGTGAAGTCGTTTTTCAACTTTTTCGCCCGCTGGGTCATGCCGATACTCGGCTTGCTCGCCCTCAGCCTGATCATCTGGTTTGTCGGCCCGCTGCTGCGCATTGGCGAGTATGAACCCCTGGCCTCGGCGGCCAGCCGCTGGGTGTTGATTGGCCTGCTGTTTCTGGTCTGGATCGCTTACCGCGTGGTGCGCGTGCTGCAAGCCCGGCGCAACGCGGCCAAGGTGATGAGCGGCCTGGCTGCCGTTACCGCGCCGGACGCCGCCAGCGTGGCCTCGGCCGAAGAACTGGCGACCCTCAAGCAGCGCATGGACGAAGCCCTGGCGTTGCTCAAGCGCGCCAAGCTCGGCGGTGATGAACGCCGCAGCCTGTATGAGCTGCCGTGGTACGTGATCATTGGCCCGCCCGGTTCGGGTAAGACCACCGCACTGATGAACTCGGGCCTCAACTTTCCCCTGGCGGGCGAGTTGGGCGCCGGTGCCATCCGCGGCGTGGGTGGTACGCGCAACTGCGACTGGTGGTTTACCGACGAAGCCGTGCTGCTCGATACCGCCGGCCGTTACACCACGCAAGACAGCCATGCCGCTGTCGACAAAGCCGCCTGGCTGGGCTTTCTCGACCTGCTGAAAACCCAGCGCAAGCGCCGGCCCATCGATGGTGCCTTTATCGCCATCAGCCTCTCCGACTTGCTGCTGGGCACCGAGGCTGAACGCCTGGCCCACGCCCGCGCCATTCGTGCAAGGATTCAGGAGCTGTATACGCAGCTCGGGGTGCGCTTCCCCATTTACGTCATGCTTACCAAGCTCGACCTGGTGCCGGGCTTTATGGAGTTCTTCGACAACCTGAGCAAGGAAGACCGCGCCCAGGTGTGGGGCATGACCTTTGCCCTGGACGACGGCAAGAGCCCTGAAGGCCCGCTGGCGGTATTTGCCAGCGAGTTTGCCGGCCTAGAACAGCGCCTGAACCAGAGCCTGGTGGAACGTCTGCAACAGGAACGCGACCCGGCGCGGCGCGACCTGATCTACGGGTTCCCGCAGCAGATTTCCGCGCTCAAGGACAACCTGGGCAGCTTCCTCGACGGCGTGTTCAAACCCACCGCCTTCGAGCAGCGTGTGCTGCTGCGCGGCCTGTACCTCACCAGCGGCACCCAGGAAGGCACGCCGATTGATCGCTTGATCGGCTCCATGGCGCAGTCGATGAACCTCGACCGCCAGCACCTGGCGCGGCAGAACGGCACCGGCCGCAGCTACTTTATCGAACGGCTGTTCCGCACCGTCGCCTTTGGCGAGCGCGGCCTGGTCGGCGCCGATGCCAAGGTGGAGCGCCGGCGCAAATGGCTGGCCCGTGGCGCCCTGGCGGCCACCGTGCTGGTGGTGTTGGCCGTGGCCGGCGTATGGCTGGCGAGCTACCGCGCCAACCAGGCGTATATCGCCGCCGTGGAAAACCGCGTGCAGCCATTGCCGGCGGCGCTGGAAAACTTAAGCCCGGCACAGCGCGATGTACTGGCGGTATTGCCGCTGCTGAACGCCGTGAAGAACCTGGCCGGTGACCCGCCAAGCTGGGCCGAAGGTTATGGCCTGTACCAGGGCGACATGCTCGGCGAGGAATCGGCCAGCGTGTACCGCAAGTTGCTGATTGCCGTGTTCGCCCCGCGCCTGCTCACGCGCATGGAAGAACAACTGCGCAGCGGCGGCAGCTCGGACTTCCTCTACGAAGGCCTCAAGGCGTACCTGATGCTCGGCAACCCCGACCATTACGACGGCGACTTCGTCAAAGCCTGGATCACCCTCGACTGGGACCGCGCCCTGCCCCGCGACCTGGCCCCGGAACAGCGTGAAGCCCTGCACGCCCACCTCGATGCGCTGTTGCTGCCACGGCCACCGAGCGCGCGCCTGGACGACAACCTGGTGGAAGACCTGCGCCGGCAACTGCAACGCCTGCCGGTAGCGCAGCGCGTGTACGACCGGGTCAAACGGCAGAAACTGCCGCAAGGCTTGCCGGACTTTCGCGTGAGCGAAGCCGCCGGCCGTGACGCGCCGCTGGTGTTCACCCGTAAAAGTGGCAAGCCGTTGAGCGAGCCGCTGAGTGGCTTCTTCACCTACCGTGGCTACCGCGAAGTGTTCCTCACCGCCAGCCTCAGCCAGGCGGGCACCATTGCCGAGGAGCAATGGGTACTGGGCCGCACGCTGGACGATATCCAGGGCGTCACCGGCCTCGCCGCCGAGGTGCGCAAGCTGTACTTCGAAGACTACCTGCGCCAATGGGAAGGCCTGCTGAGCGACATCGACGTGGTGCCCATCAGCAACGTGGCGCAAGCCGCCGACGTGCTTCGGGTGTTGTCCGGCCCCAACTCGCCGTTCAAGAAACTGCTGGTGGCAGTGGCCAAGGAAACCGACCTGCAACAGGCCGACCGGCTGCTGGCCGAACAGGGCAAGAAAGTCGACGGCACGGTGGACAAGCTCAAGCAGCAACTGGGGTCCCTGGTCGGTGACGAGCAGGCCGCGCAGCCCCAGGCGCCGGCCGAGACCGACCCGATTACCGCGCGCTTTGCCGAACTCAATGGCCTGGTCGCCACCAGCGGCACCGAGCCGCCACCCATCGACACGCTGCTGGGCGATATGAACGCCTTGTATGTGCAAGTGAGCGGCATGGTTGGCGCCACCGGTGAAGCATTGCTGGGCGAAAGCAAAAACCAGGTGGCCGCAGCGGCGTCGCGCGTGGCGCTGACCGCTGAACGCCAGCCGCCGATGGTGCAGGGGCTGGTCAAGTCGGTGGTCAACTCCACCACCAACAGCATGATGGGCGGCGTGCGCAACCAATTGAACGGCGCCTGGGTTAGCGAAGTAGTAAGCGTGTACCGCCAGTCCATCGCCGACCGCTACCCGGTCAACCCTAACAGCCCCCGTGATGTGACCCTGGAAGACTTCGGCCTGTTCTTCGGCACCGGCGGTGTGGTGGACAACTACTTCCGCAAATACTTGCAGCCCTATGTCGATACCTCGACAGCCACCTGGCGCTGGCAGCCGGGCGCAGCGCAGAAGCTGGGCATCAACCCCAATGTGCTGGCGACCTTCCAGCGCGCGGCGGCGATTCGCGATGCCTACTTCCGTGCCGGTGGCACGCAGCCGGCGGTGCGTTTCGAGCTCAAGCCGGTGGCCATGGATGCCAGCATCGAGCAGTTCATGCTTGATCTGGACGGCCAGCAATTGACCTACGACCACGGCCCCAGCCGCCCGGTGGCCATGCAGTGGCCGAGCCCCAACAGTGTGGGCGTGGTGCGCGTGACCATCTCGCCGGCGCCGGTCAACGGCCGCTCCGGCCTGACCCTGGACGGGCCGTGGGCCTGGTTCCGCCTGCTGGAACAGGCGGACCTGGAGCGCGGCAATGCCCCGGACCGCTTCACCCTGCGTTTGCATGTGGACGGCGCCAGCATCTCCTGTGAACTGCGCGCCAGCAGCGCCTTCAACCCGTTCAAGAGCCGCGTGCTGTCGGGCTTCAGCCTGCCGGAGCGGCTGTAAATGGGTGCCGGTTTTTACGGCAAGCTGGCCGGACGTGGCGACTTCTTGAGCCGCGACCTGCCACCGACCTTTATCGAAGCCTGGGATGCCTGGCTCGCTGCCGGCATGGCCGCCAGCCAGACCGAACTGGGCGATGCCTGGCTGGATGCGTACCTGGTCAGCCCGTTGTGGCGCTTTGCGGTGCCGGCCAACCTGCTCGGCAGCCAGCCGGTGGTGGGCGTGATGATGCCCAGCATCGACCGGGTGGGCCGCTACTTCCCGCTGACCATCGCCAGCCTGCTGGCCAGCGATGCCGATATCGCCAGTGTGGTGGGCGGCGACGAACGCTGGTTCGAACAAGCCGAGGCCTTGCTGTTATCGACCCTGGAACCGGACGCCGACGTCGACCGTTTCGAACAGGGGGTGCAAGCGCTCGGCACGCCGCCGGCCAACCCGCGCGCGCCGGTGGGCAGCCTGGGCACCTTGCTGCGCAGCGGCGCCACCAGCGCGCAGGCACGCACGGCCCTGCTGGCGCAACTGGCCTGCGAAGGCGCCAGTTGCTGGTGGGGCCACGGTTCCAATCAAGTGGCGGCCGGCATGCTGCGTTGCCAGGGGTTGCCGGCCTTGCAGGATTTTGCCCGTCTGCTGATTGGCGACAGCCTGGCCGGGGTGAGGGATTAGCGATGAGCCACGGCCCTGTAAAAAGTTACCAATCGGCCAGTTACAGCCATGTCGGCATGGTGCGGCAGGTGAACGAAGACGCCTGCCTCGAACTGGCCGAGCGCGGGCTGTGGGTGGTGGCCGATGGCATGGGTGGACATGCCGCCGGTGACTACGTCAGCAGCCTGATCGTCGACACGCTGCGCCGGATTCCGGCCGCCAACTCGCTGCCCGCCTACGTCGGCGCATTACGTACCGGCCTGGCGCAAGTCAATGACGAGGTGCTGCAGGAAACCGCGCGGCGTGGCGTCAGCATGATGGGCAGCACCGTGGTGCTGTTGGCCGCCCGTGGTGACCAGGCCGTGTGCCTGTGGGCCGGCGACAGCCGCTTGTACCGCATGCGCGGCGGCCGCCTGGAGATGATTTCCCGCGATCACAGTTACGTGCAGGACCTGATCGACAACGCGATGCTCAGCGAAGAAGAAGCCCGCGTGCACCCACGGGCCAATGTGGTGACCCGCGCGGTGGGGGTGTTCGACCACCTGGACCTGGCCGAAGTGACGCTGCAGGTGCAGCCCGGCGACCACTTTCTGCTGTGCAGCGACGGCCTCAACAAGACCGCCGATGACCGCGAGCTGGGCGATGTGCTGAGCCACTCGGACCCTTACGCGATTGTGCGCAGCCTGGTGCACCTGGGCCTTACGCGCGGGGCGCCGGATAACATCACGGCGGTGGCCGTGCGGGCGGTGGGTGGTTGAATGTGCGGTCGCCTTTGCGGCGGATATCGCCTGCGGCGATATTCGCCCTACGCCCCCATGCGAGCCTCGTAGGGCGGATATTCGCCGCTGCAATCACAAACCTGCCCCTTAATAACGCCTTTAGAAGAGCAGTACAGGCATGGACATAGAGATTCCCGGTTACGACATAGAACGCGGGCTTGGCGAAGGCGCCATGGCCACGGTCTATCTGGCCACCCAGCGTTCGTTGCAACGCAAGGTGGCGCTCAAGGTGATGGCCAGCGCGCTGGCGGCCGACCCGAGCTTTTGCGAACGCTTTTTGCGCGAGGGCCGCATGCTGGCGCGCCTGTCGCAGCCCAACACGGTCACTATCCACGACATCGGCAACGCCGGGCCCTGGTACTACATGGCCATGGAATACCTGGCCAACGGCACCCTCAAAGAGCGCATCGAGCAGGGCCTGAGCGCCGAGCAAGGTCTGGCCATTCTGCGCCAGGTGGCCTCGGCCCTCGGCTATGCCCACTCCCAGGGTTTGGTGCACCGCGACGTTAAGCCGGCCAACATTCTGTTTCGCGCCGACGGCACGGCCGTGCTTTCGGACTTCGGTATCGCCAAGTCCATCGAAGAAAGCACGCAGTTCACCCAGGTCGGTTTTGCCATCGGCACGCCCAGCTATATGAGCCCGGAACAGGCGCGCGGCTTGCAGATTGACGGACGCGCGGACCTGTATGCCCTCGGCGTGGTGCTGTATGAAATCCTTACTGGCCGCTTGCCCTATATCGGCACCGACTCGCTCTCCACCGCCCTCGCCCACCTGACCGAGCCGCTGCCGGAGTTGCCGATCAACCATGGCCGCTACCAGGACATTCTGCGCAAGCTGCTGGCCAAGAACCCGGACGAACGCTTCCCCACCGCCGGCGCCTTTATCGCGGCACTGGATCACCTGGCGCCGAGTGCCATCGACAGCACGCAGATTCGCCCGCTGAACCTGCCGCCCACGGCGCACACCGAAGCGCCGACCGCCGCTACGCCAATTATTCCGGCTGATACCGGCGGCCTGACGCCGATGTCCATCGAAATGCCGCCGGTGCAACAACCGCCCTCGGCCGCTACCTTGCCGCCGCCCTCGCCCACCTACACACCGCCTGCGGCGGAAAAAACCGGCGGCAGCAAAGCCCCGCTGATTGCCGGCGCGGCGGTGGTGTTGCTGCTGATTCTCGGCGGCGGCGGGTATTTTCTGTTTTCCGCTTCGCCGAAAACAGACAAGCCGGCTACGGCCGTGGTGGAGCCGGAAAAACCGGCCCAGCCACCGGCCACTACAAGCGCCAACACCGCCACGGTCACTCCCGCCGTCAATCAGGACGGCGGCGATAAACCGCTGCTGATGGCCGGCAAGAAAACCCTGTTCCAGCGGGTGCTGAGCAAGCCCGGCGCGCAACTGGCCGCTGAGGCGGGCGGCACGCCTGGCAGCACGGCCCTGCCGGCGTTCTCGGTGCTCTATGTGTATGCCCGCCAGCAGGTAAACGGTGCGCCGTGGGTGAAAGTCGGCGCCTCCAGCGATGGTCATAGCGAAGGCTGGTTGCCGGCCGAACAGGTCAGCGACTGGAAGCAGAGCCTGGTGCTGAAATTCACCGAACGCTCGGGCCGTGGCCCGGTGATGTTCCTGCGCAAACCCGAGGACGTGGAACGCCTGCTGGCCGACACCACGGCAGCGCGCAATGAAATGACCAAGGCCCAGCGCGACGACGGCTCAAGCCAACAGGTGCTGGCCATCGAACCGCAAGACAAGGCCATTCCCCAGGACCAGTTCTACCTGCTGCCGATTTTCGAATCGCGCGACAGCTTCGATGCCGAGGGCCAGCCGG
The DNA here is from genome assembly GCF_027922365.1 of Pseudomonas turukhanskensis. GTDB lineage: Bacteria > Pseudomonadota > Gammaproteobacteria > Pseudomonadales > Pseudomonadaceae > Aquipseudomonas > Aquipseudomonas turukhanskensis. The sequence continues at coordinate 162,370 of NZ_BSFN01000003.1, read as the reverse complement.
CGCAGTTGCTGAATGTCGCCTCCATCGACCCGGGCAACACCCCGCAGGTAAACGGCGCCGGTGCCAAGCTGGGCGGCAAGCCCGAGGCATTTCGCACCGGCATCGTGCTGGTGGTGGACACCTCGGTGTCGATGCAGCCCTATATCGACCAGGTCAACGACGTGGTCAAAGGCTTGCAAGAGCAGATCGGCGCCCGTGGCGAGCTGGATAAAGTCAGCTTTGGCATGGTGGGTTTTCGCAACAACATCGACAAAACGCCGGGCCTGGAATACGTCAGCAAAACCCTGGTGCCGTTGCAGCCGGACAACGACCCGCAGCGCTTTGTGGAGCTGGCGCGCAACGTCAAGGCCACCGACGTCTCCAGCCACTCCTTTAACGAGGACGCCTTTGCCGGGGTGATGGACGCCGTCGACAACATGGACTGGTCCCCCTACGCCGGCCGCGTGATTCTGCTGGTGACCGATGCCGGCGCACTGCGCAAGAACGACCCGCTGGGCCGCACCCAGATGAACGAAGCCCAGGTGCGCGAAGCGGCGCTGCGCAAGCAGATCAAGATTTACGCCCTGCACCTGCGCACCCCGGCCGGCAAGAACAACCACGGCTACGCCGAGCAGCAGTACCGCAGCCTCACCGCCGATGCCAACCCGAAAATTGGCGACCTGTACATTTCTGTAGCCGGTGGCGACGTCGGCAAGTTCGGCAGCACGGTCAACGAGATCGGCTCGGTACTGGCCGACCTGGTGCACAACGCCGGCCAGCAGAAAAGCCAGCCCGCGCCACCGGTGCAAAGTGGCCTGAGCCTGGCGGCAAAAACCGCCGCAATCGGCTATGCCATGCACATGGATTTTCTCGGCCAGCGCAACGCCGTGCATGCGCCGCAACTGGTGACCGCCTGGACCACCGACCGCGACCTGACCAACCCGACCTTGCCGGCCTTTCAGGTGTGCGTACTGCTGAGCAAGTTGCAGCTCAATGACTTGCAGCAATCGCTCAAGCTGATCGTGGATGCAGCGCGGCGCACACAGAGTTCGTCCAAGGACTTCTTCGACGAGATTGCCTCGGCCAGCGCCTACATGAGCCGCGACCCGTCAAAGCTGGTGAAAGGCAGCAACCTGGCCGAGAGCGGCATTCTGGGCGAATACCTGGAAGGCCTGCCGTATCGCAGCAAGTCGCTGAACATGACCCAGGAGTTGTGGCTGTCGCTGAGCGTGGCCGAGCAGGAAGATTTTATCGACGAACTGGACTCGAAAATCCGTCTGTACGAAACCTTCCACAACGATGTCGCCAACTGGGTGCGCTTCGGCGACGCCGAGCCTGGCGATGCCTTGTACCGCGTTCCGTTGTCGACCTTGCCCTGATGCTGCGCCTGCGCGATATCCACAAAACCCGCGGCGCCGGCAGCCAGCGTTACAGCCTGCGCATTCCGCGGCTGGACCTGGCGGCCGGGCAGCAATTGGCCGTGGTCGGGCCCAGTGGATGTGGCAAAAGCACGTTGCTGGATTTGCTCGCCCTGGTGCTCTCCCCCGATGCCAGCGGCGAGTTCAGCGTGGAGCTCGATGGCGGTTACTTTGATATCGCCGCGTTATGGCGGGGCAACCAACACGATGCCCTGGCGCGCTTGCGCCGCCAGGCGTGCGGTTATGTGCTGCAAACCGGCGGGCTGCTGGAATTTCTGGATGTGCGCGGCAATATCGAGCTGCCGCGCCGCCTGCTGCAACTGCCTATGGATGGCCGCGTGGAGCAATTAGCCGCGCACCTGGAAATTGCCGACTACCTGGGCAAGCGCCCGAACACACTGTCGGTTGGCCAACGCCAGCGCGTCAGCATCGCCCGCGCCCTGGCCCATGGGCCGCGTCTGGTGCTGGCCGATGAACCCACCGCCTCCCTGGACCCGGCCAATGCGCAACGGGTGATGCAATTGCTGGTGCAACAGGCGCAGGTGAGCGGCACCTGCACGGTGATCGCCACCCACGATGAGCCGTTGGTGCGCAGCGCCGGCCTGGCGGTATTGCCCATTGATTGGCAACGCGATGCCGATGGCGGCGTAACCGCGACCCTTGGGCAGTGGCGCTGATGCGCATCGGCCTGCTGCTCTCGCTCGCCTGGGCGGATTACCGCACCGAGGCGCGCCTGTCGATCTGTGCGGTGTTGGCGCTGACGGCGGTAATTACCCCGTTGCTGGTGTTGTTCGGGCTCAAGTTTGGCCTGGTGAGCACCCTCACCGAACGCTTGGAAAACGACCCGGCGGTGCGTGAAGTCATCACCCTCGGCGGCGGCCGTTACCGGGCGGCGGATGTCGCCCTGCTCAGCCAGCGCGCGGATGTGGCCTTTGCCCTGCCGCGCACCCGGCAGATTGCCGCCACAGCGGACCTCAGCCGCGACGGCGGCGGCCCGGCGCTGACGGTGGAAATGATTCCGACCGCCGCCGGCGACCCGCTATTGGCGCTGGCGCCGCAGCCGAGCGAAACGCAGATTCTGCTCAGCCAGAGCGCCGCGGAAAAACTCGGGGTACGCCCCGGTGATCAGCTTGGCGCACGTTTTGGCCGCCGGCAGAACGGCCAGGTGGAATCGCGCCAACTCGGCGTTACCGTGCTGGCCGTGCTGCCGTTGGAGACGTTCAATCGTGATGGCCTGTTCGCGCCGTTGAGCCTGCTGGAGGCGGCCGAGGATTACCGCGATGGCCGCGCCGTACCACGTTTTGACTGGCCGGGGCGCGAACCGGCCACGGTCGGCAGCCGTGTATACCCGGGTCTGCGTCTGTATGCCGCCGACCTCGATGGCGTGGAAAGCCTGCGCCAGCACTTCGCCGCCAGCGGCCAGGAAGTGGCGACCCAAGCCGCGACCATCGCCCAGGTGCGCTCGCTGAGCCACAACCTCAACCTGGTGTTCTGGCTGATCAGCGGCCTGGCCGTGGCCGGCGCCTTTGCGGCGGTGGTGGCCAGCACCCTGGCGGCGGTGGAGCGCAAGCGCAAAGCCTTGGCGGTGCTGCGCCTGCTGGGCTTTCCGACGGCGGCGCTGGTGGGTTTTGTGCTGTTGCTGGCGCTGTACAGCGGCGCGTTCAGCCTGCTGCTGGCCTGGCTGCTTTACGCGGCGGCCGAGGTTAGCTTGAATCGATTGTTCGATACCGGTAGCGGCGAGTTCGTATGCCAGCTGTTGCCGGTGCATTTTCTCGTGGCCGTGCTGGCTACCCTGGCCTGCAGCGTGCTCGCCGCAGCGCTGGGCGGCTGGCGCGCTGCACAGATAGAAGCATCGGAAGGATTACGGGATGTTTAAGCGGTATTCGGCGGTATTGGCGCTGTGTGTGGCGTCGTTGAGTGTGCAGGCCTGGGCCGAAGACGCCTCGGTGGACAACCCCAAACCGCTGCCCGACGACGTCAGCCTGCCCCTGCCCTGCGGCGGCAGCCTGGTGATGCGCTACGTGTATGTGCTGGCCACCGGCACCCTGGACGACCGCGAAATCAGCCTGGGCTACCCGTTTGCCGAAGGCGAAAGCGGCTACCAGCAGTCGTTTATCTCCGGCTACCGCCGCGACTACATCAACGGTCAGTTCACCCTCACCGACCTGCCGGACGCCTGGCGCGACACCATCAAACCGGCGCTACCCAAGCAGGAAAGCGGCACGCCGTTGTCGCCGATGCTGTATTTCATCGGCAAGTACGAGGTGACTGCACGTCAGTACAGCGCCGTGATGGACCAGGCCGCCTCGCTGGCAGGCCAGGGCGAACCTCCGGCGTGCCCGGAGCCGGCCACCGGTGCAGCGGCGCGCTTGCCGAAGGTGAAGGTCTCGCACTTTGATGCCGAACGGTTTGCGGCGGTGTACACCGCCTGGCTGATGAAAAATCACCGCGACCTGCTGCCGGTGAGCGGCCGCACCGCCAAAGCCGAAGACGGCGGGCTGAGCTTTGTGCGTTTGCCCTCCGAGGCCGAGTGGGAATTTGCCGCGCGCGGTGGCCAGGCCGTCAGCCGTCAGGAGCTGGAGGGCCGACTGTTTCCACGCAAGGTCGAGGGCAGTGATCAGGAAGGTCCGCTGGGCGACTGGGCGGTGTACAACCAGGTGGCCGGCGGCACCGGGCAGGCCGCGCGGCTGTTGCCCATCGGCACCAAACTGCCAAACCCCATCGGCCTGTTCGATGTGATTGGCAACGCGGCAGAAATGGTTCAGGAGTCGTTCCAGCTGGTGCATGCCGGGCGCCGCCAGGGCACCTACGGCGGCTTTGTGGTCAAGGGCGGCAATTACCTGGAAGGCGAAACCACCCTGTTTACCGGCATGCGCCGCGAGTACCCGCTGTTTGCTGCCGATGGCACCGAGCAGCTGAATGAAACCACCGGTTTTCGTGTGGCCCTGGGCGCCCTCTCGGCGCCGCGCTCGCGCTACAAGGAATTGCAAACCCAGTGGCAGAAAGAAGGCCGTCTGGCCGGGCTGACCGATGCCATCGACGATTCCCAGGACCCGACCAAGAGCCTCGACAGCCTGATCGCCGCCAGCACCGACCCGGCCTTGCAGGCGCAGTTGGGAATTATCAACGAAGAATTGAAACGGAACGTCTCGCTGATTGCCCAACAGCGCGAGGAGGCTGCCGGTAATCTGATTCAGTCCGCCGCGCTGGTGGCCGAGACGATCAACAACTACAACATTCGTCTGACCAACCTGAAGAAAAGTCAGGACCAGGCCAAAGCGAACAAGGACGAAGCCTCAGCTAAGCTCTTCGCCACCGCCATGGCCAACGGGCGCAGCGCACTGGATGGTGCGGTGCAGATTTACATCGACAACCTGGCCACCGGCACCCGCTATACCGATGCGGTGATCCAGGCGCAGTTGCAACGCATAAAAGAAGAGCTCAATCGCAAACCAGTGCTCGGCAAGAGCCTGGTCAAACGTGCCACGCTATTCGTTACGCACGTTGGGAAGTATCGCCAGGATAAGCGTGCCGACCCGGCGGCGATTCTGGAGCAGTTGCTCGCTAACAGCGAGCGTTAAGGAAGCCACTGCGGCCAATCTGGACGGGCCGCAGCGCACAAACAACCAAGAACAGGAAACAGACCATGACGCACCACAGCCCCACCAACGCCCTGCACACCTCGGCACGCATCGCGATGTCCTTTGTGGCCGCCGGCTGCATTTTCATCAGCGGTTGCGCCAGCACCGGCCCGACCTCGAAAGTAGCCGCCACCACCACCGCCCAGTACTACCCGGCGTGCTATGAGCCGGTGTCACACCTGCGCGGCAGCGAAGACGCGGTGAAGAACTCGGCCATTACCGGCGCCATTGCCGGCGGCCTGATCGGTGGCCTGGCCGGCGGGTTGTCGGGTGACGACCACGCGGCACGCAACGCCCTGATCGGCGCGGCCGGTGGCGCCCTGGTGGGCGGTGCGGCGGGCTACTACGTCGAGAAACAAAAGCAGATCACCGACGACAACGAGCGTATCGGTTCCTACGCCACCGACATCGAGCGCAGCACCGGCGAAATCGACCGCAGCGTGGGCTACGCCAAAGCCGCCCAGGCGTGCTATCAGCGCGAGTTCACCAACCTGCGTGAGGCCCGCAAAGCCAAGAAAATCAGCGAAGCCGATGGCCGTGCGCACCTGGCTGAAATCGTCAGCGGCCTGAAAGAAACCAACGCCCTGCTGGCCGCTGCCGACGGCCGCACCGGTGAAGACCTGGACGCCTACACCCAAGCCTACGAAAAAGACCTGCAAGCCACCGGCGTGCAGCGTGAAACCGTGGCCCAGGTAGCAACGCCTGACACCAAGAAGAAAACCACCGTGACCTCGGCCCAGCGCGCCAAGGTAACCACCCAGGCGGTCTCCACCGAGAAGGCGGCACAAAAAGCCCAGACCTCGCGGACCGAAAGCCAGAAGGTTGCCACTCAGGGTAAAGCCATCGTCACCGACGTATGCAACAACCCGGACATGGGTGACTGGGCGCCGGAAAGCTGCGCCAAGGCGTAACGCTCTCTGCGCTGAACCGTACGAAAAAAACGGCGTGATCGAATGCGATGACGCCGTTTTTTTTGATTGCACATCCCTGCTCGAATCTGGATCCCGGCCTTCGCCGGGATGACGGGTGTTTGTGCCACCTCCACCGTCGTCCCAGCGTAGGCTGGGACCCAGAATTTCCCAGGTAACGAGCACTTCGGCCCCACTCACTTGTTGGTCACGCCTGCGGACAACGCCCGGTCCGAATCAAAAAGCTGCGCCAAGGCGTAACGCTCTCTGGGCTGAACCGTTTTTTTATGCCTGGGCCAATCAGGAATTCACTGGCCGCCGGATCGCTGATCTCCTGCTCGAATCTGGATCCCGGCCTTCGCCGGGATGACGGGTGTTTGTGCCACATTCACCGTCGTCCCAGCGCAGGCTGGGACCCAGAAATTCCCAGGTAACGAGCACTTCGGCCCCACTCACTTGTTGGTCACGCCTGCGGAAAACGCCCGGTCCGAATCAAAAAGCTGCGCCAAAGCGTAACGCTCTCTGGGCTGAACCGTACGAAAAAAAACGGCGTGATCGAATGCGATGACGCCGTTTTTTTATGCCGGGGCCAATAAGGAGTTCACTGGCCGCCGGATCGCTGATCTTCTGCTCGAATCTGGATCCCGGCCTTCGCCGGGATGACGGGTGTTTGTGCCACATTCACCGTCGTCCCAGCGCAGGCTGGGACCCAGAATTTCCCAGGTATCGAGCACTTCGGCCCCAGTCACTTGTTGGTCACGCCTGCGGACAACGCCCGGTCCGAATCAATCAGACGTGCTTGATGCCCCGCACTTCATCCACGCCCCGGTTGGCCAGTTGGTCGGCCCGCTCGTTGCCGTGGTGGCCGGTATGGCCGCGTACCCATTTCCAGGTAACGGTGTGACGGTTGACCTGTTCGTCCAGCGCCTGCCACAGGTCGGCATTTTTAACTGGCTGCTTGGTGGCGGTTTTCCACCCGCGCTTCTTCCAGTTCACCAACCACTCCTTCATGCCTTTCATCACGTATTCGGAGTCGGTCACCAGCAGCACCTCGCAGGGGCGCTTAAGCTCTTCCAGGCCGCGAATGGCAGCGGTGAGTTCCATGCGGTTGTTGGTGGTGTTGGCTTCGCCACCCCAGAGTTCCTTTTCCACGCCCTTGAACACCAGCAAGGCGCCCCAGCCGCCGGGGCCAGGGTTACCTTTGCAGGCACCGTCGGTGAAGATTTCGATCTGTTCGCTCATGAAGTTCGCTTGTTGGTCACGGTTTGGAATCACGCCGGCTGACCTTAGCCACCGGCATGGGCATCAGCTTGCCCATGGGCGCTCGCTGTGCCTGACGCAATGGGCGCAAGCCGACTACCAGCTTGCGCGCCACCAATAGATAGAAGCCTGCACCGGGCATCTGCCAGGCGCCGCCCCATTGTTCCAGGCGGCTCAGGCGCGATTGCCAGGCAGCCGAGGCAAGCGGCGGACGATAGCACCCGAAGCGGCGTTTCTCCAGCGCGAAGCCCAGCAGGCGCAGCCAGTCGGTGACCCTATTGGGCGCGATGCAGCGGGCATCGCCCAGGGCGTCTCGGGCGAACACATGGCGCAGGCCCCAGGTGCTCCAGGGATTGATGCCGATAATGATCAGATGCCCGCCTGGCCGTACGCTTCGGGCCGCCTGGCGCAACAAACCGTGGGGCGAGAGGCAGAAGTCCAGCCCGTGTTGCAGCACCAGCACATCGGCGGCCGATTCAGTAAGTGGCCAGGCCTGCTCTTCACAGACGATCTCGGCCCCCGGCAGCGGCGCGCCAACGTGCACGCAGCGTTGAATCTGTTTGGCGCCCGCTGGTTTTTCCGCGTGCGGGCCGTAATGCACCAGGTAACCGCCAAAAAAACGCGCCAGCTCGTCTTCGAGCAGGCGCCGTTCTTCGCCGAGCATCATCTGCCCCAGCGGGCCGTTGAGCCAGCCGCGCGCGGCGCTGACCAGTTCGAGCCAATCGGGGTCCGCTTGCGCGAAAGCCTTGTCCGTCATAACTGCCTCTCTATGCTCCATCGGCATTGCAGTAAGATGCGCCAATACCGTTATCTTGGCGAACGACGATGATACAGATCGATGCCCTACCCGCTTTCAACGACAACTACCTGTGGTTGTTACAAGACGCTGCCAACCAGCGCTGCGCCGTAGTAGACCCCGGCGATGCCGCTCCAGTTCTTGCCTGGCTGCAGGCGCACCCCGGCTGGCAACTGAGCGAGATTCTGGTGACCCACCACCATTTCGATCATGTGGGTGGTGTGGAGCAATTGAAAACCGCCACCGGCGCCAAGGTCTATGGCCCGGCGCAGGAAACCATCCCCGGTCGCGACGTGGCGCTGGATGATGGCGACCAGATCGAGGTGCTGGGCCTGACCCTGCGTATTTTCACCGTACCGGGCCACACCCTCGGCCATATCGCCTATTACGTGGCTGAGGCGCCGACCGAGGCCAACGTGCCGCTGTTGTTCTGCGGCGACACGCTGTTTGCCGCCGGTTGCGGGCGCCTGTTCGAGGGCACGCCGCAGCAGATGTTTACCTCGCTCAGCCGCCTGGCGGCGTTGCCGGACAACACTGCGATTTACTGCACCCACGAATACACCCTGAGCAACCTGCGTTTTGCCCACGCGGTGGAGCCTGATAACCAGGCCATCAGCGACCGCTTGGCGCAAGTAACCGCGTGGCGCGAGCAAGGGCAGATCAGCTTGCCGTCGAATCTGGCCCTGGAACGGGCAACCAATCCGTTTCTGCGCAGTGAGGTTGCGAACGTGGTCGCAAAAATCGACGAACGGGACGGCATCGCACAACGCCAGCCGAGCGAGGTGTTTGCTCGGCTGCGGGCCTGGAAAGACCAGTTTTAAGTCCATTGTTGCCTAACCACGCAGCCGGTTAAAACTTGACCACATTAGGCGGCGTTCCTAGAATCGGCCGATCTTTTTGCCTGGATCACCCCCGCCGCCAATGTTGTCAATCGCCCAGAAGTCCCGGAAATTCGACACATTGGCCCGTCTGGCTCGTGCGCTTCCCGTTGTCTTCGCGGCCATTCTTGCCGGTTGCCAGAGCACCGGCGGCAGCCACACTCCCGGCACCAACGACAGCGTCACCTTAAGCAGCCGCACCCAGCCGCCTGAGTGGATGACCGACACCCCCGGCAGCGACAAACCCCAGGACATGTGGGACCGCATGCGCGCCGGCTTCCAGTTGCAGGACGAAATCGGCATCAACCCGCGCATTGAGCAACAGCGCCTGTGGTTTGCCAGCAAACCCTCGTACCTGGAAAGCGCCAGCGGCCGTGGCAGCCTCTACATTCATTACGTGGTCGAGCGCCTGGAAGCCAACAACATGCCGTTGGAACTGGCCCTGCTGCCGGTAATTGAAAGCTCGTACAACCCGTTTGCCCTGTCGCGCAGTGATGCGGTGGGCCTGTGGCAGTTCATCCCCTCCACCGGGCGCAACTTCAACCTGCAACAGACCACCTGGTACGACGGCCGCCGCGATATCACCGCTTCGACCAACGCCGCCATCGAATACCTGTCGCGTCTGCATGAAATGTTCAACGGCGACTGGCTGCTGGCCCTGGCCGCCTACAACGCCGGCGAAGGCACCGTGAGCCGCGCCATCGAGCGCAACCAGCGCCTGGGCCTGCCCACCGACTACTGGAACCTGCCGCTGCCCAAGGAAACCCAGGACTACGTGCCCAAGCTGCTGGCCCTGTCGCAGTTGGTGAATGCCCCGGCCGCCTATGGCATCAACCTGGACCCCATCGCCAACGAGCCTTACTTCGAAGTGGTGGAATTCGACAAACCCATGGACCTGACCCGCGTGGCAGCCATGGCCGATATCGATAAAGACGAGCTGATTCAGCTCAACCCGGCCTTCAAGCGCAATATCACCCGTGGCGGCCCTTCGCACCTGTTGGTGCCGCACGAGAAGGCCGAGCGCCTGACCACCTCGCTGGCGCAGATCAAGCCCAGTGACATCACCGATTTCCAGGAATACCGCGTGCGCAAGGGCGACAGCCTGCACGGTATTGCCAGCCGCTATCAGCTCTCTACCGATGATTTGAAAGAAGCCAACGACCTGCCAGGCAACAGGCTCAGCGTTGGCCAGACCCTGACCATTCCGGTTTCCGCCGGCACCTCGCCCTTCCCCACCACCGCCGCCAAACCGACAGCGGTCGCCAGTAGCACGACCACCAGCGTCAAGCTCAAGAGCTACACGGTGAAAAATGGCGACAACCTCTGGCAGATCGCCAAGGCCAACAAACTGGATGTGGCAGACCTGCGCCGCTGGAACGGCCTGCCCAACAATGCGGTGAAGCCGGGGCAGACCCTGGCCCTGCAAGGCACCCAGCAAGTCATCCGCAGCATCGCCAAGAACAGCCCGGCGCAAGGCCGTGAGACAGTCACCTACTACAAGGTGCAAAAAGGCGACTCGATGTACATGATCGCCAAACGCTTCAACGTAGAGATGCAGAACCTGAAGACCTGGAATCCGAAGACCACCCATGACCTGACGCCGGGGCAGACGATTACGTTGTATCTCACCGATCGTTAGATCACTGCTCTCCTGCTCGAATCTGGATCCCAGCCTGCGCTGGGATGACGGACATCTGGGCCGATTCCACCGTCGTCCAAGCGCAGGCTGGGACCCAGAATCCTGCAAGTGACGACCTTCCCCGCCCCAACTGCTGCTTGGTCAACGCCGCCAAACTCCGCCCGTCACTGATCTGCTGCTCGAACCTGGATCCTGCAAGTGACGCCCTTCCTTGCCCAACTAATTCCTGGTCAACGCCGCCAAACCCCGACCGTCGCTGATCGTTAGATCACTGATCTCATGCTCGAACCTGGATCCCAGCCTGCGCTGGGATGACGGACATCTGAGCCCATTCCACCGTCGTCCCAGCGCAGGCTGGGACCCAGAATCCTGCA
>NZ_BSFN01000003.1:0-151382 GCF_027922365.1 Pseudomonas turukhanskensis | reverse complement strand
GCAAGTGACGACCTTCCCCGCCCCAACTGCTGCTTGGTCAACGCTGCCAAACACTGCCCGTCACTGATCTGCTGCTCGAACCCGGATCCCAGCCTGCGCGGGGATGACGGACATCTGAGCCCATTCCACCGTCGTCCCAGCGCAGGCTGGGACCCAGAATCCTGCAAGTGACGACCTTCCCCGCCCCAACTGCTGCTTGGTCAACGCTGCCAAACACTGCCCGTCACTGATCTGCTGCTCGAACCCGGATCCCAGCCTGCGCAGGGATGACGGACATCTGAGCCGATTCCACCGTCGTCCCAGCGCAGGCTGGGACCCAGAATCTTGCAAGTGACGCCCCTGCTTGCCCACCTACTTCCTGGTCAACGCCTCCAAACACCGCCCGGTCAACTGGGTAAACCGCTGAAACGCCACAAACTGCTCATGCTTCAACGCCCGCCCGGAAATGCGGCTGTCGGCGTAGAGCACGCCAATCTGCCGCGTCCCCGCCATCAGCGGCGCAATAAAGAACATGCCCTGCCCCAGCCATTGGCGAATCGGTTGCGTCACCAGTTCGTTCAGGTTGTAGCTGGCCGGCACGCCCATCCATAGCGCCTCTTTGTGGCGCAGCACGTAGCTGAAGATATGCGGCTGCTCCGGCTGCTCGGCCGGCAGCAGAAACTCGCTTACCCAGCGCTCGGTCTTCTCGCCCACGGCGCGTTTGACCTTGAAGCGCGTCTGCTCCTCGGCCAATACCGCCAGCATCACCCGCTCCAGCCCGGCACCCTGGTAGAGGCCTTTGAACAGGCTGTCGAGGATCAGGCCGATATCGGCGCGCTTGGAGACCATCATGCCGAGGTCTTGCAGCGACTGTTGCAGCACCAGCAAGTCGGGTTGCAGCAGGCGCGCCTTGCGTTGTTCCTGCTGGGTGCGAATCAGCTCGGGGTCGGTGGAGGGAATTAGCCGGCACAGCGAGCTGGCGCCAAAGGTGGCGGCCACTTTTACCGCTTCGTCGGCGCTGTCGAGCACCTGCTGCAAGGCTTCCTCGGGCGTGATGCCGGTAAAGGTCGCCATCTGCTGCACCAGCGCTTCCATTTGCGGCGAGTCCCAGCCTTCCAGCGCCGCTTCGCTGATGCGCGCGCCCAAGTGCACGGAAAAGGCGGCCGGGTCGTTATGGTTGGCGGTGTTATGGGCCAGGCTGGCGATTTCGCCGAGGTTCCAGCTTTTCACCAGGCCCTGGGTCAGGTGACGGAAGCTGGTGCCCAGCACTTCGCGCACCACTTCGTCTTCATTAATACCGGGGCGAGCCAAGGCCACGGCCAGTTCATCGGCCTGCTCGCCAGCACAACCCCAGAACGCCAGGGCGCCGAGGTGGTAGAGCAAGGCAGCGATAAAGACTTCTTCCTGGTTTTTGGTGAGCACGTAACCGGCGATATTGCGCGCCTGCACGGCGGCGTGGAAAGAACGGGCCAGCAGCTCGTACAACTGCTCGCTGGGCGCGCGACCCAGCAGGCCGTCGATCAGGCTGACCGACAGGCCGATCAGGCGCACGTTGTCGAAGCCGATCAACACAATCGCGCGGGAAATGGTGCGAATGGGTTCCTGGGCGGGGTTGTAGTACACGCTATTGCCAACGCGCAGCACCTTGGAGGTGAGCGATGCATCACGCAGCAACACATCGGCCAATTGCTGCACCGACGACTTTTCTGCCTGGGCCAGGTGGTGCAAGTCCTGCACCACGGCTGCCAATGCCGGTAACTCGGCCTGATTCAAACGATCGATCCATGACTGCAATCCATGGGTGCGTGCTGCCAAAGTAAAAACCTCGTAAAGCAATCTTTCATTATTGCCGTCAGGCTCTGAAACCGGCCTCCGGGCTTTCTCTTTTTCCAGCGGATACAAGCTGTTACTGTACCGGCACGAAGCCCAATGCCGCTACGGAACGGACCACCTAGCCTGATGCGTTGCCTCCTTTCGCTACTTCTGAGTGTGGCTATGTGCGTTCCTGCTTTCGCGACCATCAGCGAAAGTCACGGTTATGCCCAGTTCGGCACGCTCAAGTACCCCGCCAGCTTTACCCACTTCGATTGGGTTAACCCCGACGCGCCCAAAGGCGGCACGATCCGCGTGATGGCATTTGGCACCTTCGATACTCTAAACCCTTATACCTTCAAGGGTAGCAGCCCTTCGTCTACTCCCAACTTCGCCCAGTACGGCATTGGCGAGCTGAATGAACCGCTGATGGCTGGCACCGGCCAGTACGACCCGTCGGGCGACGAAGCGGCGTCTAGTTACGGCCTGATCGCCAGGTCGGTGGAATACAGCGAAGATCGCAGCTGGGTGGTGTTCAACCTGCGCCCCGAGGCGCGCTTCAACGATGGCAAGCCGGTCACCGCCTATGACGTGGCGTTTTCCTATCGCACCCTGCTTAAACAAGGTCATCCGCAGTACCGCACCAGCCTGCAGGAAGTGGCGCGGGTGGATATTCTCGACCGCCACCGCATCCGCTTTGTGCTCAAGCGCGCCGGTAACCCATTGCTGATTCTGCGCCTGGGCGAGTTGCCGGTGTTGCCGCAACACTATTGGAAAGACCGCGACTTCAAGGCCACCACCTTTGATGCGCCGGTTACCAGCGGGCCGTACAGAATTACCCAGGTTTCGCCTGGCCGCAGCCTGGTGTTTGAGCGGGTGAAAGACTGGTGGGGCAAAGACCTGCCGGTAAACCGTGGCAAATACAATTTCGACCGTATGGAAGTGGAGTTCTACCGCGACAGCGACGTCGCATTCGAGGCGTTCAAGGCCGGGGAATTCGACTTTTATATAGAGCACCAGGCCAAGAACTGGGCCAACGGTTACCGTTTCCCGGCGGTGAAACGCGGTGACGTGATTCGCGCGCAGATTCCGCACCAGATTCCCACCCAGAGCCAAGGCCTTTTCATGAACACCCGCCGCGCGGCCTTTGCCGACAGCAAGGTGCGCGAAGCCATGGGGCTGATGCTGGATTTCGAATGGACCAATCGCACCCTGTTCAACGATGCCTACACCCGCGCCACCAGTTATTTCCCCAATAGCGAGTTCAGCGCCAGCGGCAAACCCGAGGGGCGAGAGTGGCTGCTGTTGTCGGTGTTTCGCGAGCAACTGCCTACCACCCTCTTCAGCGAACCATTCGTGGTACCCAAAACCCAGGGCAATGGCATCCCGCGCGAAACCCTCAGGCGAGCGCTGGGTCTATTAGCCGACGCCGGCTGGAAGCTAAACGGCCAACGCCTGCAAAACGCCAAGGGCGAACCGCTGCGCTTCGAACTGCTGCTGGTTAACCCAAACCTGGAACGCATCCTTCAGCCCTATGTGGAAAACCTCGCCAGCATTGGCATACAGGCCCACTTGCGCACCGTGGACCGGGCGCAATATAAACAGCGGCTGGACCAATTCGACTTCGACATGATTTTGATGACGCTGCAGCAAAACCTGAGCCCGGGCCTGGAACAATGGCAGTACTTCCACTCAAGCCAAGCCGCCATCAAAGGCAGCAAGAACTACGCGGGCGTACGCAGCCCGGTGGTCGACAGCCTGCTGGAAAGCCTGCTGGCAGCCCAGACCCGCGATGAGCAGGTGGCCGCCACCCGCGCCCTGGACCGCGTGCTGCTGTCGCAGCACTACATGATTCCCAACTGGTACCTCAACTACCACCGCCTGGCGTACCGCAACCGGTTCGCCTTCGTCACCACGCCGCCTTACACCCTCGGGTTGCGCGCCTGGTGGCTGAAGCCCACGGAGAAGGCTCTATGACTTTGTTTTTGCGCACCGTGCTGCGCGCTGGCAGCGGCGCCCTGTTCGCCGGTGTCTGCCTGGCAGCGGCTGCGGCGCCGCAACATGCCATAACCCTGTACGACGAGGCCCCCAAGTACCCGGCCAATTTCCATCATTTTGACTATGTGAACCCCGACGCGCCCAAGGGCGGCACGTTGCGCCTGAGCGGCAATGGCGGCTTCGACAGCCTCAATGCGTTTATCTCCAAAGGCATGCAGGCCGATCAGTTGTCGCTGCTGTACGACACCCTGACCTACCACTCCCCCGACGAGCCGTTTACCGAGTACGGCTTGCTCGCCGAGAAAATCGAGAAAGCGCCGGATGATAGCTACGTACGCTTCTTCCTCAACCCCAAGGCCAAGTTCAACGACGGCACGCCTGTAACCGCCGACGACGTGATTTTCAGCTTCGATATCCTGCGCAGCAAAGGCGCCCCGACCTACGCCATGTACTACGCCGACGTCACCCAGGTGGTGGCCGAAGGCCCGCTGACGGTGCGCTTCGACTTCAACAAGCCGGGCAACCGTGAGTTGCCGCTGATCATCGGCCAGCTGCCGGTTCTGCCCAAACACTGGTGGGCGACACGCGACTTCAGTAAAGCCAACCTCGAAATACCGCTGGGCAGCGGGCCGTACCGCATCACCAACGTGTCGCCGGGCAGCAGCATCCGCTTTGAGCGGGTAAAAGACTGGTGGGGCAAGGACCTGCCGGTGAATCGTGGCTACTACAACTTCGACACCATTGAAGTGGATTACTACCGCGACACCTCGGTGACCCTGGAAGCGTTCAAGGCCGGGCAATTCGACTTCAACCTCGAGTACTCGGCCAAAGACTGGGCCACCGGCTACGACAGCCCGGCCCTGCGCGACGGCCGCATCATCAAGGAAGCGCTGCCCAACCAGAACCCGGTGGGCATGCAGTCCTTCGCCTTCAACCTGCGCCGCGCCAAGTTTCAGGACCCACGCGTACGTGAGGCAATCGCCCAACTATTTGACTTCGAATGGTCGAACAAGCAGTTGTTCTTCGGTGCCTATAAACGCAACAGCAGCTTCTTCGAAAACTCGGACATGGCCGCCCACGCGCTGCCCGATGCCGACGAGCTGAAGTTGCTCGAACCCTTGCGCGGGCAGATTCCCGACCAGGTGTTTACCGACGTATTCAGGCCGCCGGTCACCACGGGCGACGGCATGATCCGTGACCAGAAGCGCAAGGCTTACAAGCTGCTGCTGGAGGCCGGTTACAAGATCGAAAACGACAAGATGGTTGGCCCCGACGGCCAGCCGCTGACCATCGAGTTCATGCTCTACCAGTTGAACCTGGAACGGGTGCTGCTGCCGTTTATGCGCAACCTGGCCGAACTGGGCATCGATATGCAGATCCGCCGCGTCGACGCCTCCCAGTACGTCAACCGCATGCGCTCGCGTGATTTCGACATGACCACCGCCACCTGGGGCCAGTCCAACTCGCCAGGCAATGAGCAGCGCGAGTACTGGCATTCCAGCAGTGCCGACAGCCCGGGCAGCCGCAACTACATCGGCTTGCGCGACCCGGCCATCGACAAGCTGGTAGAAGGTCTGATTCGCGCCGACTCACGCAAAAGCCTGATCACTCACGCCCGCGCCCTGGACCGGGTACTGCTGTGGGGCAACTACGTGATTCCCAACTACTACATCGACACCTATCGCATCGCCCACTGGAACAAGTTCGGCCGGCCTGCCATTACGCCGAAATATGACGTAGGCATGATGACCTGGTGGCAAACCAGCGAGAAAGCCGAGGGTAGCAAACCGCAAGCGGTAACCGCGGCACCACCCAAGGAAACCGAATAAATGCTCGCCTACATTCTGCGGCGCCTGCTGCTGATCATTCCCACGCTTTTCGGCATCTTGCTGCTCAACTTCGTCATCATCCAGGCCGCCCCTGGCGGTCCGGTGGAGCAGATGATCGCCAAGCTCGAAGGCTTCGAAGGCGCCACCAGCCGCATCTCGGGTGGCGGTGCCGAGGTGTCGGTAGCCGGCTCCAACTACCGTGGCGCCCAGGGCCTGGACCCGGAGTTGGTGAAAGAAATCGAGAAGATGTACGGCTTCGACAAATCGGCACCCGAGCGCTTCTGGCTGATGCTTAAAAGCTATGCCCAGCTCGACTTTGGCAGCAGCTTTTTCCGCGATGCCAAGGTAGTCGACCTGATTGTTGAGAAGATGCCGGTGTCGATCTCGCTGGGGTTATGGAGCACCTTGATCATGTACCTGGTGTCCATTCCGCTGGGCATCGCCAAGGCCATGCGCAATGGCAGCACGTTCGATGTGTGGACCAGCTCGGCGATCATCGTGGGCTATGCGATTCCGGCGTTTCTGTTCGCCATTCTGCTGATCGTGCTGTTTGCCGGCGGCAGTTACTACGACTGGTTTCCCCTGCGCGGACTGACGTCCAATCACTTTGACCAGATGAGCCTGGGCGGAAAGATCCTCGACTACTTCTGGCACCTGGTATTGCCGGTGACGGCGCTGGTGATCGGCAACTTCGCCACCCTCACCTTCCTGACCAAAAACAGCTTTCTCGATGAAATCAACAAACAGTACGTGGTGACAGCGCGGGCCAAGGGCCTGACCAACAACGCCATCCTCTACGGCCATGTATTTCGCAACGCCATGCTGTTGATCATTGCCGGTTTCCCGTCGGCGTTTATCAGCATTTTCTTTACCGGCTCGCTGATGATTGAAGTGATTTTCTCCCTCGACGGCCTCGGCCTGATGAGCTTCGAAGCGGCGATCAGCCGCGACTACCCGGTGGTTTTCGGCACGCTGTTTATCTTCACCTTGCTGGGCCTGGTGGTGAAGTTGATCGGTGACATCACCTACACCCTGGTCGATCCTCGGATCGACTTCGCCAATCGGGAGGGCTGAGCATGGGCACTGCATTGAAAATGTCACCTCTCAACCGTCGCCGCTTCGAACGCCTGAAGGCGCACAAGCGGGGTTGGTGGTCGCTGTGGTTGTTCGTGGCGCTGTTTGTGTTGAGCCTGGGCGCCGAACTGATCGCCAACGACAAACCGCTGGTGGTGCACTATGACGGCGGCTGGTATTTCCCGGTGTTCAAGCGCTATCCGGAAACCACCTTTGGCGGCGAATTCCCGCTGGAGGCCAACTACAAAAGCCCCTATATCCGCGAGCTGATCGCGCAGAAAGACGGCTGGACGGTGTGGCCGCTTATCCCGTTCAGCTACGCCACCATCAACTACGACCTCAAGGTGCCCGCCCCCGCGCCGCCCTCGGCCGACAACTGGCTAGGCACCGATGACCAGGGCCGCGATGTGTTGGCGCGGGTGATTTATGGCTTCCGTATTTCGGTGCTGTTCGCCCTGACGTTGACGGTGTTCAGCTCCATCATCGGGGTGGTGACCGGCGCGCTGCAGGGTTTCTATGGCGGTTGGGTCGACCTGCTAGGGCAACGCTTTCTTGAGGTGTGGTCGGGATTGCCGGTGCTGTACCTGCTGATCATCCTCGCCAGCTTTGTGCAGCCCAATTTCTGGTGGTTGCTGGGCATCATGCTGCTGTTCTCCTGGATGAGCCTGGTGGACGTGGTGCGGGCCGAGTTCCTGCGCGGGCGCAACCTGGAATACGTGCGCGCCGCCCGCGCGCTGGGCATGGAGAACAGCGGCATCATGTTCCGCCACATTCTGCCCAACGCCATGATCTCCACCATGACGTTTCTGCCGTTCATTCTGACCGGCGCCATCGGCACCCTGACCGCCCTGGATTTTTTGGGCTTCGGCCTGCCGGCCGGCTCGCCATCGCTGGGTGAGCTGGTGGCCCAGGGCAAAGCCAATACCCAGGCGCCGTGGCTGGGCATCAGCGCATTTGCCGTGCTGGGCCTGATGCTGACCCTGTTGGTGTTTATCGGCGAGGCTGCTCGCGATGCCTTCGACCCGAGGAAATAACATGGCCAAGCCTTCCAACAAAACGGCTGACAATACCGCGCCGGAAAACCTGATTGAAGTGCGCGACCTGGCCGTGGAGTTCGTCACCGGCACCAGTAGCCAATGCGTGGTGCATGACCTGAACTTTGATATCCGCCGGGGCGAAACCCTGGCGCTGGTGGGCGAAAGCGGCTCGGGCAAATCTGTAACAGCGCACTCGATTCTGCGCCTGCTGCCCTACCCGCTCGCACGCCATCCGGCTGGCAGTATTCGCTATGCCGGGCACGACTTGCTGACGGTCAACGAGAAAAAGCTGCGGCATATCCGCGGCAACCGCATCGCCATGATTTTCCAGGAGCCGATGACCTCGTTGAACCCGCTGCATAACATCGAAAAGCAGATCAACGAAGTGCTCGCCCTGCACAAAGGCCTTAGCGGCAAAGCGGCCACCAAGCGCACGCTGGAGCTGTTGGAGCTGGTGGGCATACCCGAGCCGCATAAACGTCTAAAAGCGCTGCCACACGAGCTCTCTGGCGGCCAACGGCAGCGAGTAATGATTGCCATGGCCCTGGCCAACGAGCCGGAGCTGCTGATTGCCGACGAACCGACCACGGCGCTGGATGTGACGGTGCAGCTGAAAATCCTCGAATTGCTCAAGGATTTGCAGGCGCGTCTGGGCATGGCGCTGCTGCTGATTACCCACGATCTCAACCTGGTGAAGCGAATTGCGCACCGCGTATGTGTCATGCAGCGCGGAGTGATCGTCGAACAGGCGTCATGCGATGAGCTGTTCTCCAATCCGCAGCATCCTTATACCCAGGAACTGCTCGGTGCCGAGCCCAGCGGCAAGCCGGTCGCCAACGCGGCCGGCAAGCCAGTGCTGGTAGTCGATGACCTGCGGGTGTGGTTTCCGATCAAGAAAGGCGTGCTGCGCCGTACGGTCGATCATGTGAAAGCAGTGGACGGTATCAACTTCAGCCTGCATCAGGGCCAGACCCTGGGCATTGTGGGCGAAAGCGGTTCCGGCAAGTCCACCTTGGGGCTGGCCATCTTGCGACTTATCGCAAGCCAGGGTGCGATCTGCTTTCAAGGCCAGGATTTGCACGGCCTGACCCAGCATCAGGTGCGGCCATTGCGGCGCCAGATGCAGGTGGTGTTTCAGGACCCGTTCGGCAGCTTGAGCCCACGGATGTCGGTGTGTCAGATCATCGGCGAAGGGCTGCGCATCCATAAGATGGGCAGTGAAGAAGAACAGGAGCAGGCAATAATCGATGCACTCCTGGAGGTAGGTCTGGATCCGGAAACCCGGCACCGCTACCCCCACGAGTTTTCCGGTGGGCAACGGCAGCGAATCGCCATCGCCCGGGCACTTGTGCTCAAACCGGCATTGATTCTGCTGGATGAGCCCACCTCGGCACTGGACCGTACCGTGCAGCGCCAGGTGGTGGAATTACTGCGATCGCTGCAGCGCAAGTACAACCTGACCTACCTGTTCATCAGCCATGACCTGGCGGTGGTCAAGGCGCTGAGTCACCACTTGATGGTGGTCAAGCATGGTCGGGTTGTGGAACAGGGGCCAGCCGAGGACATCTTCGCCGCCCCGCAACACGTATATACGCAGCAGTTGCTGGAAGCCGCTTTCCTGGCACCAGCCACTGCCGATTAATCCTTGAAAGCAGGAAGAGGAATAACACCATGGGTTTTCTCGCCGGTAAGCGCGTACTGATCGTCGGTGTCGCTAGCAAACTGTCCATCGCATCCGGCATCGCTGCCGCGATGCATCGCGAGGGTGCTGAACTCGCCTTCACCTACCAGAACGAAAAGCTCAAAGGCCGCGTGGAAGAATTCGCTGCCGGCTGGGGCTCGAGCCCCGAACTGTGCTTCCCGTGCGACGTGGCCAGCGACGAAGAAATCGCCAACGTGTTCGTCGAGCTCGGCAAGAAGTGGGATGGCCTGGACGTGATCGTGCATTCGGTTGGCTTCGCCCCGGGCGACCAACTGAATGGCGACTTCACCGAAGTCACCACCCGTGATGGCTTTCGAATTGCCCACGACATCAGCGCCTACAGCTTTGTAGCCCTGGCCAAAGCCGGCCGCGAGCTGATGAAAGGCCGCAACGGCAGCCTGCTCACCCTCTCCTACCTCGGTGCCGAGCGCACCATGCCGAACTACAACGTAATGGGCATGGCCAAGGCCAGCCTGGAGGCCGGCGTACGTTACCTGGCCGGCAGCCTCGGCCCGGAAGGCACGCGCGTTAACTGCATCTCCGCCGGCCCTATCCGCACCCTGGCGGCCTCGGGCATCAAGAGCTTCCGCAAGATGCTCGCCGCCAACGAAGCGCAAACCCCGCTGCGTCGCAACGTGACCATCGAAGAAGTCGGTAACGTGGGCGCGTTCCTGTGCTCGGACCTGGCGTCGGGTATCAGTGGTGAAATTACCTATGTAGACGGCGGTTTCAATACCACCGCCATGGGTAGCATCGAAGAGTAAGGGTTACCAAACGATCGGCTGTGCGTCGGCGTGGCCGCGTTGAAAATGCGTTTTGAATGCTGATTGGCTACAGCCAACTGCGCTTCAAAACGCATTTTTGCCGGGGCCGTGTTGGCCTCGCCCTGCTCTAGCCCGCATGATCTTGATTTGCACTGCTGCTGAGACTTTTCACAATCAAAAGCTAACGAATCGAACCCAATAAAAAACCCTGCACTTGGCGGGGTTTTTTATTGGCTAAAAGCGAGCGTTAGTAACGTTCGATCTTGGCCTTGGATTCCAGCTCCGCGCGGAAGGCCGCGAAGTCCTGCTGGCCACTACGCGAGGCGAGGAAACGGCGGTACATGGCCTTGTCCTCGTCGCTCAGGCTGTCCTTCGGCTCGCTGACGCCCTTGAGCTGAATGACCACGTAGTCGCCGTTGGCCAGGGTCACACCACCAAAGGTGGCCTTGTCCGCGGCTTCAGGTTTGCCCATGCGGAACAGTGCCTGCAGCACGGATGGCTCAACGCCTTCCTGGCTACGGGTAGCAGCTTCCACCACTTTCCACTCGGGCTCGCCTTTGGCCTGGGCAACCGGCGTTTTGCCCTCGCGCAGATCAGCCAGCAGCGCTTTGCCTTTGGTTTCTACCGCTTCAGCAGCACGCAGTTGGATCAGGTGGTCGCGAATGGCGGCGGTCACTTTTTCCAACGGCTGTTGCTCGGGCTTCTTGTGCTCTTTAACGCGCACGATCAGCACGGTGTCCGGGTCCAGTTCGATGGCACCGCTGTTGGAGCCTTCTTCCAGCACTTCAGGGCTGAATGCAGCCTGCAGCACCTGGCGGTTAGCGGTCAGGCCTTCGCCACCTTCACGGCCAAACGCAGCGGTGGTCTGCACTTGCAGGCCCTGCTCCTGAGCCGGCTGGCTAAGGTCGGAGGCTTCGAATGCAGAGTCTTCCAACGCCTTGCTGGCTTCGACGAACTTCTGCTCGACTTGCGCAGTTTTCAGATCGCGGGTCAGCTTTTCTTTCAGGCTGGCGAAGGTCGGAACCTCCGGCGCTTGCACGCCCAGCAGCTTGATGAGGTGCCAGCCGAAGCTGCTGCGTACCGGCGCCGAAACGGCACCTTTGTCCAAGGCATACAGCGCCTCTTCGAAGGCCGGGTCGTAGTTACCTTTGCCGGCGTAACCCAGGTCGCCGCCGTTGGCTTTAGTGCCCAGGTCGTCAGAAACTTCCTTGGCTACTTTGCCGAAGTCTTCACCCTTGTCCAGACGCGCCTTGATCTCGTCGATCTTCGCTTTGGCCTGGGCGTCGGTCTGCTTGTCATTTACCTCGATGAGGATATGCGCGGCGTCACGCTGCTCAGCCAGGTTGGCGATTTCCTTCTGGTAGGCCGCTTGCAGATCTTCGTCCTTGACCTCGACCTTGCTGAAGAACGCATCTTTCTTCAACTCTATGTAGTCGAGCACCACCTGCTCAGGGCTCATGAACTGGCTGGCGTTCTCGTCGTAGTACGCCTTGATTTCATCGTCAGACAGCTTCACCGCTTTCGGGTCGGCCTTGAGCGTCAGGGTAGCGAAATCGCGGGTCTGTTTTTCCAGACGGGCAAAGTTCTGCACCTCTTCATCGGTAACGAAACCGCTACCGGATATCCCTGCACGCAGTTGGCCGATAAGCATTTCCTGCTCAAGCATCTGACGGAATTCCAGACGGGTATGGCCCATCTGACGAATAACCTGATCGTAACGATCGGCGTTGAATTTGCCGTCAACCTGAAACTCGGGGGTGTTGAGAATCAACTGATCCAGCGCTTTTTCGGAGAAAGCGAAGTGGGAGTCTTTGGTGCTTTGCAGCAGCAGTTTGCGTTCGATCAAACCTTTCAACGCCGCTTCACGCAGCAGTTTGTCGTCCAGCAAGGACGCGTCGAAATCTTTGCCGAGGCGTTGCATCAACTGACGGCGCTGGGCTTCCATGGCCTGACTCAGTTCGTTCTGGCTGACTTCTTCACCGTTGACCTTGGCAGCCTGTTGCTTGGTGCTTTGCGAGGTAAAAATAGCCTCGATGCCCGTGAATGCCATCAAGGCAACAATGACACCGATAATGGTCTTGGCAATCCAGCCTTGTGAATTGTCCCTGATGTTCTGCAGCATGCGTCCCCCAGAAACGACCGTACTGAAATAAGCGGCCGTGGAGCGTGGGTAGAATCCGGATAGAAGAAAGGCGCATCCGAGGATGCGCCTTCTCGTAGCTGGCGAGGCGATCAAGGCTCCGTTGGAACCTCTGTGAGCGTTGGGTCCGTAAGCTAACCGACCCTACTCTACCGCCTCGCGACTCGATCAGTGTTGAAGCTGATCGAGGTGGGCAAAACTAAAAAGACGCTTAGTTAACGGCGTCTTTCAGAGCTTTACCAGCTTTGAAGCCTGGGATCTTAGCAGCAGCGATGCTGATCGGCTTACCAGTCTGTGGGTTACGGCCAGTACGAGCAGCGCGCTCTTTAACAGCGAAAGTACCGAAGCCTACCAGTACAACCGAATCACCAGCCTTGAGAGCGCCAGTTACGGATTCGATTACTGCGTCCAGCGCACGGCCAGCTACAGCTTTCGGGATATCAGCAGATGCAGCGATAGCATCAATCAGTTCCGACTTGTTCACTCTAAGTCCCCTTATTCCTGTTTGAGTTTATTTCTTAATTTTTGGGTGAAAGCAAAAACGGTGCTGGAAGGCCATTTGGCACAAGAAGAGCCGCTTTATAACAAGGGCTCTAAAAATGTGTCAAGGAAGCCCCCCGGCTAATGCGTGCTAATTCGCTCCTTGGAATCAGTCTCGCGCTTGTCATCCTTTGCAACCATCTCCGGAGCCGCATCGGGCAAGGGCTCCGGGGCGTATTGCAGCGCAATTTGCAGGACCTCGTCAATCCATTTAACCGGTTTAATCTGCAGGTCAGCCTTAATATTCTCGGGAATCTCTTTCAGATCACGAACGTTTTCTTCGGGAATAATCACGATCTTGATTCCACCACGATGCGCTGCCAGAAGTTTTTCCTTCAGGCCACCGATAGCAAGAACCTGCCCTCTCAAAGTAATTTCACCGGTCATTGCCACATCGGCGCGAACCGGTATCTGAGTGAGTGCCGAAACCAGGGCCGTACACATGCCAACGCCCGCGCTGGGGCCATCTTTGGGGGTTGCCCCTTCCGGCATGTGGATATGGATGTCGCGCTTCTCATGGAAGTCCAGAGCGACGCCTAGACTCTTGGCCCGACTGCGCACAACCGTCAGTGCGGCAGTGATGGATTCAACCATCACATCGCCCAGCGAACCGGTCTTGATCAGCTGTCCTTTACCCGGCACCACGGCCGCCTCGATGGTCAGCAATTCGCCGCCCACTTGCGTCCAGGCCAAACCAGTCACTTGACCAATCTGGTCCTGTTGTTCGGCCAGACCGTAGCGGTATTTGCTCACGCCGAGGAAATGCTCGAGCGAATCGGCCGCCACGACCACCTTCATACGCTTCTCGCGGAAGTGCTCTTTGACCGCCTTGCGGCACACTTTTGCGATTTGACGCTCAAGGCTACGCACACCCGCTTCACGGGTGTAGTAACGGATCATGTCGCGAATAGCCGCGTCTTCGAACTCCAACTCGCCTTTCTTCAGGCCATTGGCCTGCAGCTGTTTCGGCGCGAGGTACTTGACCGCGATATTGACTTTCTCGTCCTCGGTGTAGCCGGGCAGACGAATGACTTCCATACGATCCAGCAACGGCGCAGGAATGTTCATCGAGTTGGCGGTGCAGAGGAACATTACGTCCGAAAGGTCGTAATCGACCTCCAGATAGTGGTCGTTGAAGTTGTGGTTCTGCTCAGGGTCGAGCACCTCCAGCAACGCCGACGCAGGATCACCGCGCATGTCCTGGCCCATCTTGTCGATTTCATCAAGCAGGAAGAGCGGGTTACGCACGCCAACCTTGGTCATCTTCTGAATCAGGCGACCTGGCATCGAGCCGATATAGGTACGGCGATGACCGCGGATTTCCGCTTCATCACGCACACCACCCAAGGCCATACGCACGAACTTGCGGTTCGTCGCGTGGGCAATGGATTCGGCCAACGAGGTTTTACCCACGCCAGGCGGACCCACCAGGCAAAGCACCGGACCTTTGACTTTTTTCACGCGCTTTTGCACGGCGAGGTACTCAAGGATGCGCTCCTTGACCTCTTCGAGGCCGTAGTGATCGGCGTCGAGAATATCTTCAGCCTTGGCCAGGTCCAGACGCACCTTGCTTTCAGCTTTCCATGGCACGTTAACCAGCCAGTCGATGTAGGAACGCACCACAGTCGCTTCAGCCGACATCGGCGACATTTGCTTGAGCTTGTTCAGCTCGGCCTGCGCTTTGGTATGGGCTTCTTTGGTGAGACCGGCGTTCTCGACGCGCTTCTTCAGCTCATCCAGTTCGTTATGGCCTTCATCGCCGTCACCGAGCTCTTTCTGAATGGCCTTCATTTGCTCATTCAGGTAGTACTCGCGCTGACTGCGCTCCATCTGTTTCTTCACGCGGCCGCGAATACGTTTCTCGACCTGCAGCAAATCGATCTCGGCATCGAGCAGCGCCAACACGTGCTCAACGCGCTGAGCCAGCTCAGTGATTTCGAGGATTTCCTGCTTCTGCTCGATTTTCAGCGCCATGTGCGCCGCCATGGTGTCGACCAGGCGACTTGGCTCATCGATGCTGTTGAGCGAGGACAGCACTTCAGCCGGGACTTTTTTACCCAACTGAACATACTGCTCGAACTGGCTGAGCAAGCTGCGGGTAAATACCTCGGACTCGCGCTCGGCAGCGTCCACTTCCTCAATCAAGGCAACTTGCGCACGGCAGTGGCCATCAATCTCGATAAAGCGCTCGATGGAGCCGCGCTGCTCGCCTTCGACCAGCACCTTGACGGTGCCGTCAGGCAATTTAAGCAATTGCAAAACAGTGGCGACGGTGCCGACGCGATAGAGCGCGTCCTCGGCAGGATCGTCATCTGCAGGATTCTTCTGAGCCACCAGCAGAATCTGCTTGTCGCCCGTCATCGCGGCCTCTAAAGCCTCGATGGATTTTTCGCGCCCCACGAAGAGCGGGATCACCATATGTGGGTAAACCACGACATCACGCAGTGGCAAGAGAGGCAATTCGACTGTTGTCTTCATGATTTTCAGCTCTACGGCGGCCATAAGGCCGTAAACAGGTGGGAAATACCCTTGGACCTAAGATGGGGGCAGCCAAAACAAAAAACAAGCGCTGACGCAGGAAAAGCAAAGGGGCCCGCAGGCCCCTTGCTTTCAACATGTGACAACCGTGTTTTACACGTCTGGCGCGGCCTTCGCAGGCGGCTCGCTGTTTTCGTAAATCAGCAACGGCTTGGAGGTGCCGGCAATCACGCTTTCGTCGATCACCACCTTGCTCACGTCAGACTGCGACGGGATTTCGTACATGGTGTCGAGCAACACGCCTTCCAGAATGGATCGCAGACCACGGGCGCCGGTTTTGCGCTCCAGGGCACGGTGAGCGACGGACTTGAGGGCATCCGGACGGAATTCCAGGTCCACGCCTTCCATTTCGAACAGCTTGGCGTATTGCTTGGTCAGTGCGTTTTTCGGCTCGGTCAGAATCTGCATCAGCGCAGCTTCGTCCAGCTCATCCAGGGTTGCGATAACCGGCAAGCGGCCAACGAACTCCGGAATCAGGCCGAACTTGACCAAGTCATCAGGTTCAACCTGACGCAACGACTCGCCCACTTTCTTGCCCAGGTCGATGCTGCGCACTTCGGCGTTGAAACCGATGCCGCCTTTGGCCGAACGACCCTGAATCACTTTTTCCAGACCCGAGAACGCGCCACCACAGATAAACAGGATGTTGCGCGTATCGACCTGCAGGAACTCCTGCTGCGGGTGCTTGCGGCCGCCCTGAGGCGGAACCGAGGCGACCGTACCTTCGATCAGTTTCAGCAGGGCTTGCTGCACGCCTTCGCCGGAAACGTCGCGGGTAATCGACGGGTTATCGGATTTGCGCGAAATCTTGTCGATTTCGTCGATATAGACAATGCCCATTTGGGCCTTCTCTACGTCGTAATCGCATTTTTGCAGCAATTTCTGAATGATATTTTCCACGTCCTCACCGACATAGCCGGCTTCGGTCAGCGTGGTGGCGTCCGCGATGGTGAACGGAACGTTCAACAGGCGTGCCAGGGTCTCGGCGAGCAGGGTTTTACCCGAGCCAGTGGGACCAATCAGCAGAATGTTGCTTTTACCCAGCTCGACATCGTCTTTCTTGTCGCGCTGATTGAGGCGCTTGTAGTGGTTATAAACCGCTACCGCCAGAACCTTCTTCGCTCGCTCCTGACCGATCACATACTGATCAAGGATAGTGCTGATTTCCTTAGGAGCCGGAAGTTTATGAGCGCTGCTTTCCGCCTGAGCTTCCTGCACCTCCTCGCGGATGATGTCATTGCACAGGTCAACGCACTCGTCGCAGATAAAGACCGAGGGGCCGGCAATCAATTTGCGCACTTCATGCTGGCTTTTGCCGCAGAAGGAGCAATAAAGCAGTTTGCCGTTGTCCTCGCCGTTGCGGGTGTCAGTCATTCGTTCAATCCAATCCGATAGGCTTGAAACACAAGATGAGGGCAAATGCGGGCATTTTCAAGCCCGCAAGGCGGCCGTGTATCACTGACCGCCGCCAAAAGGCTTACTGAGCAGCCATTTCCCGCTTGCTCAGAACCTTATCGATCAGACCGTAATTGACCGCAACCTCTCCACTCATGAAGTTATCGCGGTCGGTATCACGGGCGATGACGTCAATCGGTTGACCGGTATGGTGCGCCAGAATGTGGTTCAGGCGGTCACGGATGGTGAGGATTTCACGGGTGTGAATCTCGATATCCGAAGCCTGGCCCTGGAAGCCGCCCAGCGGCTGGTGAATCATCATGCGCGAGTGCGGCAGGCAGTAACGCTTACCAGCGGCGCCGCCCGCCAGCAGCAAGGCGCCCATGCTGCAGGCTTGGCCAATGCAGATGGTGGACACGTCAGGCTTGATGAACTGCATGGTGTCGTAGATCGACATACCGGCCGTCACCGAACCACCTGGCGAGTTGATGTACAGGTGAATGTCTTTGTCCGGGTTTTCCGCTTCCAGGAACAGCAACTGCGCCGCTACCAGGTTGGCCATGTAGTCTTCGACCGGGCCGATGAGGAAAATCACGCGCTCTTTGAGCAAGCGCGAGTAGATGTCATAAGCACGTTCACCACGGGCGGACTGCTCGATGACCATAGGCACCAAGCCACCAGCGGCCTGAATGTCATGCGATTGCGGCATAAAAGGATTACTGGACATGTATCCGACGCTCCCTAGCTTTTGTCATGTCTCAAATACACATAAGCCAGCACGAAGGCTGGCTTATGGTTGCTCGTACGACGGTAGGGGTCAGGCTGCTTGTGGAGCTTCTGCCGGCTTGACCGCTTCTTCGTAAGAGACCTGCTTATCGGTCACATTGGCCTTCTGCAGGACAGTATCTACAACTTGTTCTTCCAGTACAACCGAACGGACTTCGTTCAGTTGCTGGTCGTTTTTGTAGTACCAGGACACGACTTGCTCGGGCTCTTGGTAGGCCGACGCCATTTCCTGAATCATCTCGCGAACACGGGCTTCGTCAGGCTTGAGCTCGAACTGCTTGACCACTTCAGCCACGATCAGACCCAGCACAACGCGACGCTTGGCTTGTTCTTCGAACAGCTCGGCCGGCAGTTGGTCTGGCTTGATGTTGCCACCGAACTGCTGCACAGCTTGTACGCGCAGACGGTCAACTTCGTTGCTCAGCAGGGCTTTTGGCACTTCGATCGGATTGGCCGACAGCAGGCCTTCCATCACTTGGTTCTTAACTTTGGACTTGATCGCCTGACGCAGCTCGCGCTCCATGTTCTTGCGAACTTCGGCACGGAAACCTTCCAGACCGCCTTCCTTAATGCCGAACAGAGCGAAGAAATCGTCGTTCAGCTCAGGCAGTTTTGGTTCGGCAACGCTGTTCACGGTAACGGTGAACTCGGCTTCTTTGCCGGCCAGCTCCAGGTTCTGGTAGTCAGCTGGGAAAGTCAGCTTCAGCACGCGCTCTTCGCCGGCTTTAGCGCCTTCCAGGCCATCTTCGAAGCCTGGGATCATACGGCCGGAACCGATAACCAGCTGAGTGCCTTTGGCCGAGCCGCCAGCGAACGCTTCACCGTCAACTTTGCCCACGAAATCGATGTTGACCTGGTCGTCTTTCTGAGCGGCACGGTCAGCGGTTTCAAAGCGGGTATTCTGCTTGCGCAGGATTTCCAGCATGTTGTCGAGGTCGGCATCAGCCACTTCGGCTTCCAGGCGCTCGATGGCGATGCTGTCAAAGCCAGCAACCTGGAACTCAGGGAACACTTCGAAGGTAGCGACGTATTCGAGGTCTTTGCCTTTTTCGAAGGTTTTTGGCTGCACGGCAGGCGCGCCAGCCGGGTTCAGCTTCTGCTCAACCACAGCTTCGTAGAAGGTGGCCTGGATCAGATCGCTCAGGGCTTCCTGGCGAGCAGCGTCTTCGTAACGCTGACGGATAACGCTCATCGGCACTTTGCCTGGGCGGAAGCCCGGGACCTTGGCACGGCGTGCAGTCTGCTGCAGACGCTTGTTAACTTCGGTCTCGATGCGTTCAGCAGGAACGCCAATGGTCATACGACGCTCGAGAGCGGAAGTATTTTCAACAGAAACTTGCATGGATATTCCTCGTTGCACAGACGTTAGCCGGCCGTTTCCGGCCCCAGAATCAAGGGCATGCATTCTAGTGGCGAAAACTCAAGAAGTCACCACACAGGATGTCACCGGGGAAAACGGTCTGAATCACCCTACAGAAATAGCACTTCTATATAAGAAGACGGCGACACAACCGGTGCCTGGCGGAGATGTTGCTCACCCACCCTGACAAAACATGCACCCGGCAACAGTGTTCAGGCTCGCGCCAACTCATTAGAATTCGCGGCTTTTATCCTGGAGCAGTGCACATGGAACGAGAAGAGCTGGTACAGCTGGTGCTGAAAAGGCTGGACGAAAGCGCTGAAGCCATCCGGGAACAGTGGGAAAATCCAACCGGCACACACACGCGCCATTTTGTCGTCGACGATCTGCTACCGGTCGACGTAGCCCGCCAGATCTACGATTCTTTCCCAAAAGACGGCAATGG
Organism: Pseudomonas turukhanskensis; assembly: GCF_027922365.1. Classification (GTDB taxonomy): domain Bacteria; phylum Pseudomonadota; class Gammaproteobacteria; order Pseudomonadales; family Pseudomonadaceae; genus Aquipseudomonas; species Aquipseudomonas turukhanskensis. The sequence continues at coordinate 131,983 of NZ_BSFN01000003.1, read as the reverse complement.
CTTTTTCAGCCGCGAATCGTTCCGCGAGAAGAAACGAACCTCCGCGCACCTCAATCAGCATGCCCAGATTCTCGGCGACATGACCTACGCCATTCAGGACGCCCGCACCGTCCAGAAGGTGTCAGAACTGGTAGCGATGACCGACCTTGAGCCCGACCCAAGCCTGTATGCCGGCGGCTTGTCCATGATGTTTCAGGACGACTTCCTCAACCCGCACATCGACAACAGCCACGACGGCCAACGCGACCGCTTCCGTCGCCTCAACCTTCTTTATTACGTATCGCCGGACTGGACCCTGGAAAACGGCGGCAACTTCGAGCTGTGGGATGAGGCGCGCCGCGTGCCGAAAACCATCCTTTGCCAATTCAACAGGCTCGTGGTCATGGAAACCAACAAGCTTTCCTGGCACTCGGTCAGCCCCGTCAAAGCGCAGGTGCCCCGCTGCTGCGTGTCCAATTACTTCTTCTCGGTCAACTCGCCGGATCACACTGACTATTTCCACGTCACGTCTTTCACCGGCCGCCCTGAAGAGCACGGCAAACGCGCGCTAGGGGTGATCGACAACGCCCTGCGTACCGTGGTGTCCAAGGCACTTAAAACCGGGCGTGGCAAAGACCAGGTCAACAAGACCCAAGACCTCAGCTGACAAACCCGGACGGTAGAAACGAAAAAAGGCAGCCCTTTCGGAGCTGCCTTTTTTGTCGCTGCGCGAACAGCGTTATATGGTGCGGACGGAGAGACCCAAATCAGCGACTTTAAACCCCACAGATGCTGGATTGTTAACAAACAAGATCAATGGATGTACAGCTCAACGTACACCTGAAGCTGGCCTGGGCCTATTCAGATTCGAAGCGCCGGCCGGCCGGACACGTTCGAGCATAACCTAGTCCAATCGTGCAAGATCTAGCAACAACCCAATGGGGTATCCATGTGGGTTGCGAAACCGGTGGGCCATGCCAACCGGACGACGATCGCTGGATGCTATCGACTGATATAACTACCGGCGAACAAGCAGTGTCACCGCGGACTGACAGTCACGCTGACAAGGAGAAGGGTATGCCCACCTGGATGGAGATTCTAAAACTGTTGGCTAGTGGTGTGGTCGGCTTCCTTTCTAGCTCAGTGATCTTCATTTGGAAGGAGCGGAAGGCTTCAAGGAAGTCAGCTGAAGATAATTACACCGAAGCGCTAGCCATCGCTGCGAGGAATCGTGAAGTTGCCCAAGCTGGCGCAATGATGCTTTACAAAATCGTCCAAGAAATTCAAGCCTCGCCGATGGCACTACAGCTGGTGGAGATTCGGAAGCCATTTCAGCAGGCCGCCGCAGAGATCGCAGAACCAAATGCGCAAGCGGCCGATGAGTTCTACAGGGAACTGTACAAGCTGGATGGACATATACCTTTGAAGGCCTCCAAGGCATATCTGAAAAAGGCCAAACATTATTTGACCACTAATGAAGCTGCAAACCGGAGCATGGAAGCTAAGCTCAGTCTGGTCAGAATCAGCTTACAGTTGGGGCGTCCAGAGCTAGCGCAATGAAATACCTAGCAGAACTGCACTGCTGCGAAGTATCTGCAGATGGAGGATTCTCATGACTGGTGGCCGGTTGCTTAGTTTCGAAGACCTCCAACGTACTACCGGATATACCCGGCGCAGCGACATCGAACGATCACTTCGCTCGCAAGGCATCCGTTTTTTCTATGGGCGAAACGTGATTTGGACAACCGTGGACCTGGTTAACTATGCGGGTGGTCTCAGGCCGAATACCGACGACAAATACGGTCCCGAAATTCTGGGCGATGCGCCCAAGAAAGAACCTCAGTTGCGGCTTGGTAAAGCAAGGTCCAGACCTTAGTTCTTATCGAATCAAATTCTACCGAAGGGAAGTAGCAGTCGCTTAAGCAGGCTACGTTTTGGCGGAGACGTAACCTTGCGGAACACCTTCAAAACCGCATCGGCACCTCGTTCAAGATCCTTGATGCTCCGTCGATTCTTGTCCATTTCGCGAATCACGAGCACTGCCAATTTCTTCTCGGTCTCTGTTAACTCACCCATTTTCCTGTCCTCAAACACCATCGCTAGACCAGCCGCATCGCACGGGACCGAGCGGCCTTTTTGCTTGCTCCTGCTGATATGGGTTCCTGCCACAGGCCATGTACCCACGCCTCGTAACGACTGACGCTATACAACCAGATCCCATCAACCTTGATACACACTCCGGCTTGAAGAAAGCTCCGAGTTCTCCGATGTTGGATCGCTCGCTTGCTTATTCCGAGGTGCTCCGCCATTTGGACTTCGTTGAGAATGTCCGGCGCACTTGCCCGAGACCGGAACAGCTGAGCTAAGGTTGCGCAAGTATGGCTGATACTCTCGATCTGGGTTTTGAGCAGATCGAACTGTTCGGCTATTGGCTCGGTAGGTGGTGTATTTTTTCTCATAGGGAAATCTTCTGGCCAGCCAGGATAGAAGATCAGAGTAGTGCAGCAATCGAGCAACGTCCTTGACTCTTGAGGGTCGCTGGCTATTTCCCCTGCAGGCCTCCACCGCTTAACTCCGTTTCACCAGTCATCGGTAAAAAAAGTGGTACAGGCCATCAGCCCGTTCTGGGTGCTCCCCTTCCCTACTTGCCCATCCAAACATTTCGACTACTATTCAACGCTTCGCCCGCCACAGCTAAGAGGACTAGCCATGCACGGTTACGCCCTTTCTCCCCTCGAAATAAGCCGAATCATCGAGCAAGCTTTTCTTCCAGAGAAATGCGTCTGCACCTGTCCTGATGGAGTTTCCCTGAACGTGCAGATCAGCCCCAAGGACCATCCTGAGAAAGGAATGTCGTTTGTAGGCATACCCCTCGCCGGCCTAAACACTAGCCGGGCAATCGCTGCCTTGGTGCTTGAGTTGCGTGGTGAACTACTGGAAGGGAAACCTGGCGAGTGGCGAAAAGGCTTGCAGAAGTAGCTACTCATCTGGCCAGACTGGAAATTCCGCGCGCGCCCCAATACTGTACATAAAAACAGTATTGAGTCAGCGCCATGCTAAAACCTCTTCGAACCGTGCAGATCAGCAGCATGGTTTCCGTCTTCAATCCCAAACAGCCGCACGTCATCTTCCTTGATGATGTGGAGTCCTACGCACGCTATGCACTTGCCATGCTCATTGACGAGTTTGGCACCGAGGGTGCCCGGCGGGTGCTTTACGACGAATTCAAGAAATACCACCGTGATTGGAAAGGCATCGCGCACGAATCTCGGCCAGCCAAGATCGATCAGCCAGACCTGAGCCAAAGTACGCACGCATAGCGCGTCGGCATGTCTGAGCTTTATGGCTGACGTGAAGGGAGACAAGACATGTGTGGGCGATACGCGAAGGAACAGGACCTGAACAGATGGCGCGACGTGCTGGCTATCATGCAGCCGATCGAGGACAGAACGGATCCGGCGGCAGGCCCGCGCTACAACATCGCGCCTACTCAGAAGGCACCAATCTTTTACGACACCGGTGAAGGGCTGGCGGCCGAAGCCGTTCGCTGGGGATATGCGCCGCACTGGGCGAAAGGGAAGATGCCGCCGGCGATCAACGCCAGGGTAGAGACGGTGGCCACCGGCAAGTTCTTCCGGGCGATCTGGAAGCACCGCGCGTTGGCGTTGGCCGATGGCTGGTATGAATGGGTAAAGCAGCCAGACGACCCGAAGATAAAGCAGCCCTACTTCATCAAGGCCAGGGATGGCGCGCCCCTGTTCTTCGCCTCGCTCTGCCAGGTCACCCAGGGTCTGGAACAGGCCGAAGGCGACGGCTTCACCATCATCACCGCCGCGGCCGATTCCGGGTTGCTGGATATCCACGACCGTCGCCCCGTGGTGTTGCCCCCAGATCTGGCCGCTGAATGGCTCGACCCCGCCACAGACCCGGAGCGGGCTCTGGCTATCGCGAGCGGCCAAGGCCTGGGCGCCGACGCTTTCACCTGGTACCCAGTGCCAAAGGCTGTGGGCAGCCCACGCAATCAGGGCCCCGAACTGATCGAGAGAATTACCGACCCAGTTGTTGCTGTGCCTTCACCGCTTCAATAAGGCCTTGGTGGTTCCGTTGGCACTCCAGGTATTGGCCGGACAGCGCCACGTCGGCCAGCGTCAACTCGCCCGGGTCACCGGTACCATCCTCAGCCACCGGCACCGCCGCCAGATCCAGGCACGGCTGCAGCAGGCTCTGGTCTATCGGCACCGGATCGCGCGTTGTTGATGTTGCGCATCCAGCCAGCAGGCAGACGGCAGCCAGGGTCCATAGGCTCTTTGATAATTTCATGGCGGGTCTTCTGGTATATGGTGGTGTTGGTGACCTTGATGCCGGCCACGGCCTTGGCGGTTTGATCGGCCACGCTGGCGACGGCCTGGCGCACCAGGTCCTCACCCGCTTGCTTGGCCTCAAGCCGAATGGCGTCATCACTGCCCTCCTTCCAGCCGCGCACTTGCCAGCCCGTGCCAAGAGCCAACGCTCCCACCAGCACATAGGCCAGTGCTCGCAGGGCGACTTCATTCATGCCAGCACCCGCTTGGCCGTCTCCCACAGCGCCACTCGCTCGGCCTGGCCATTCAGCCCGCCGTTGATGCGGCGGGTGATCGTCTGGAACTGGCCGGCATCCGCCAGCTCGTTCAGCCCGTGGGTCTGCCAGAACCAGGCGGCCGACATAGCGGCATGCACCGGTTGCTCGAGCAGTTCCGGCTGGTCCTCCAGCGGCAGGCCCAAGGCCGCGCCGGCTTTTTGGTAGTTTGCCCGGCCAGTAACTTGAATCAGGCCCCGGCCCATGAACCGCTTACCGTCGCCGGGCTGGGTATTGCCCAGGTCTTGCCTGCCTTCGTATCGAGCCTGCGCAGGGGTGGGCCCCCAGATTTCGCGTAAGTAGCGCAACTGGCCAGATTCATGACCGACCTGTGCCAGGAACGCGGCGGCACGCACGGGCGAGTCGATCCGATAGCGAACCATGGCGGCATTGAGCGCATCGATGATCGCGTTAGGCGCTTTGCGGGCGCCGGGCAGGATCAACAACAACTGCTGCAGGGTGAGTTGCATACTTTTCTCCAGGCAAAATAAAGCCCGCGCGCAGCGGGCTTGGGTGGCGGGTGTGGCTTATGCCAGATAGGTAGCGATCGCGGCGTTGAGCTCCAGCTCTTGTGCGTCGGTGAGAGATGGGCCGATATGGAAGTGGCTCATCTGGTGCGTCCCGGTAACGTTCACCGCACGAAGCCCAGCCAGCGATGTTGCACCCAGCGCTGCAGAAACCTGCGTAGCCGTCTCGCGGGCCACCTGATCCTTGCGGATGGTGAAACCAGTTGATGCAGTGCGCGTCACGATGAAGTTGCCGACCGCCAGTGCGGTTGCCGACACCACTGAGCCAGAGCCGTTGTTATGTCGGAACGAACTTGGCGTTGTCGAGTAGACCGGCGCGCCTGACTCCAGCTGCCCGATGATGGGGCCACTGCCCAAAATGCTGATCCCGAAGCCATACGAGCCACTGTTCTGCGTGTAGCCAGCGATGGCGTTCAAGGTGCATTTCAAGTCGATGCCGATAGACGAACCCGTTCCCTTGAAGCCGCCGAGCGCAGTGAAAGCCGGCTCTTGTGCGCTCAAGGTGAAGGTAACGTCGCTGCGAACCCAATCCAAAAGCGCCGCCTGCTTATCGTGAGCGGCGAACATGCCGAACGCAGTGCGGTTCATCGTCTTGAGCACCTTCATCAAGGTGTCAATCTTGTTCGCCTGCGTCACGGTGGGCTGGGCGGTCATGCGCGCCAGCAAGGTTTGCGTCAGTGGGTCGTAACTGCTGCCGGCTGTCACTGCGGCGCTGTTGGCGCTATCTACCGAGGTCGAGCCCTTGGCGTTAGTGGCAGTAACCCGGAATTTCAACACCTTGCCGAGTTCTGCCGACGTGATGGTGTAGGCGGTCGCCGTTGCGCCGCTGATAGCTACCCCGTCAGCGTACCACTGATAGGCGAGGGTTGGGGTCGGGAAGCCCGCCCAGGTGCCGGGGGTGCCGTTGACTATCGCGCCAACCACAAACGCACCGCTCAAGGCTGGCGCCGCTGTATTTGCAGGCAGCACCAGTGCGGCATTCAAGCGAGCGAGCAGCGCAGCTTTCCCGGCGCTGTCGGGCGTGAAGGTGAACATTTCAACCGCTCGGCTGTAATCCTTGTCAACCTTGAGCGTTTCGACTTTAGCCACCTGCTGCTCCATAAAGCCGAGCGGCCATGCCCCGGTATAGACATATCGAGCGTAAACGTCTGCATATAGCGGGATGGTAACAGTCGCCCGCATGGCGTCCGAGTGATGCACGTCGTCCGACAGAAGCTCTCGATTGACCATTACCGCGTTGTACCAGTCGAGGCGCGCGATACCTAAGACCGGATCAACAGCCCACGGGGTTTTTTGCAACATGGTGGGGATGATGATGTTTACGTTGTACGGTGCCGAGCCGTTTTCCTGATTAGCCCCGCCGTTCACCGCTGGCGCGCCGGTATAGTTGCGATAGGAGATATTGCACGGCAATGCCAGGTGGCCGGCTGCGTTGATGGCATCCAAGGCCTGACCGAAGCTAGGCAACGTGGTGACACCCTGCACATATGGGCGACCACTGGTTACATCGTTACCGCCGATATCGAACAGGTAGTTATGGACCCACGGGATACGGGTTATCGAATCATCAACCAGTGCCTTGACGCGAGCGCCGCTCTGGCTGCTCTGCGCCCAGTTGAAAAATATCGGGTCAAAGTCGGGGAACGCCGCCCGCCAGGCCTGAATCATTTGCAGGCTGGGCATAGTCGATTCAAGCGATGCGCCGTGGTGCACCCAGGCGTCAGCCTTACCGATCGCTGGCCGCTGGTGCATTTTCAAATAGACGGTTGCCAGTGAGCCAGAGGCATTCGCCACGCTGAGGCGCACTTTGGACGCTGCGCCGGCTGGGATTTCGATCATTTGACCGCGCTTAACCGCCGTCGTGATGTCGCCGCCCTGGTAGCTGGAAATATTGAACGTCAGGTCTTGCCAGGTGGTGCCGCCATCAAACGACCGTTGCGCCGTCGGGGTGACTACCTGGTCGAATATGAAATAGAGCAGGGCGCCGGGGCTGGTTACGGCTTCGATATCCTGCGTAACCGTCCGAGTCGTGCCGGTGGCCACAGTGTAACTGGGGAATGAGAGAGCCGCCGCCGAGTTGACCAGCGAGGTCTGCAGGGTCGTATCACCCAAACTGTCGACAGCGGCGCTGATGGGCAGCCGCCAGTTTTTGGCCGGAGCATTCGACTCAATGGCCGGCACAACGTACCGGTAGGGATTCATCAGCATCACTTGTTCCCCAGGATGTACACCTTCAAGCCTTTGGCGGTGCCGTCGCCGATCTGGCTAATGTCGATGGTGATTTCTGCATCATCAGCGAGGGTGGTGTCGGTCATTTGCGCAGGCGCGAGCGCCGTCGTGGTGCTCTTTTCTGCGTTGTCGAACGTAGGCTTGGTGGAGAACAGCGAAACCCCGCCCTCTTTCACATCAATGGTGAGCAGCGCCCCACTGGTCTGAGGCACGGTAAGGCTTGCGCGCACCGACACGTTGGTCATGGCGAAAGGCATACGGAAGGTGACCTTGGCGGCGCCGGCGGTGAGCGCAGTTGTTTCGTCGCTGCACGCAATGGGGATGCAGGTTTGGGCGGATTTGAGCGCATTGATCTGCGCCTGAAGCTTGCCGAACATGACCTCAAAGGTATCGCCGGCCAGGATCGCGGCGTTGGTCAATGCCAGCGAGCCGAGGGTCACGGCACGCGCGAGGACCGCAGAAAAGTATTTGTTGTTGGCGCCCTCGGGCACATCGTCCGTGGTGCCCGGCGAAGCCGGAATGTGCATGTATGCCGTGCCGGTCCAGCGGTACTGCTTCGTAGGATTCGACGGGTTGTCGCCGCCGTTGATTGCCAAGTAAATCTTTCCTGACTCACCAGAAGCAGGAAACGCCGCAAGGTTGGCAAACTCCAGAACGTCATCGACAAAGGATGGCAGTTGCCCGGCAGGCACCTTGCCGCCGACCAACGATGCAACGCTTTGACCGACTTCCGCAGCGGGCAAGGCTGCATCCGCCTTGGCACCCTGGGCAGCAGTGGCGCGAGCATTCACATCGCTTAGGTGAGCCACCTGCAGCCGTTCCAGCTCTGCCACAATTTGAACATTTGCCATTTTTAATGCACTCCAGAGCTGACGACGAAGTTTTCGCCTGACATTACGAAGTCCTCACCAGAGAGGACGAAAACAGGGGACTCACCACCGCCCACAAGAGCGAAGATCTCGTCAATTTGCTGCTGCTGAGCGGCGATCAATGCAAGCAACTCGGCCGAGTCGCCGGAGCCAGCCGGGCCCTGGGTGCCGAAGGTGTAAACAAAGCCAGACGAGATAGCGGAAAGCTTCGGCGACGTGCCCGGGGGCACGACCTCGGCAGGGCCGGTGAACAGCGAAAGAACCTCGCCGTTCGGCATTAGCGCGTTGAGCAGCCAAGTACCCTTTCGCCAGGTGAGGGCAGAAGTTTCGGTGGCGGTCAGGTTGATATCGATCCAGCCAGCGGCGTGCACTTCCGGTGCGACTTCCAACACCTTGGCGCCCTTCTCGTCCAACACCTGCAGCACAGCGGTGGCGCCGGTCAGGTCCACGGGCGGGTGATAAATGAGCATGCCGCCGGCACCCTTCCGGCCGACTCCGGATATGGCGTTGATTTCCAACGTGTCTGCATCGATCACTGAGGCGAGCAACTGCGCCTGGTTGAACGCTCGGTTGAGTTCTGGCAGGCCCTGGACGTTCTGAATCCATACCGGCCAATCCTTCGGAAGCTCGTGGGCAACAGTGAGCAGCACGGGGGCAGTGGCAGATATCGCAGCGATTGGCCGGTATTCAAACGTGGACTGCATAACGCGAATGGATTCGCGAAGTGTCGCGCCCTGAACGATGGACAGGGGGATGCTGGCCGGCTGCATGGCTGGCTACTCCTAGGTATTTGGGAAGTTGAAAGCTAGGGGGTGACAGTCCAGCTGACCCCGCCGTTCTCGGATCCCGTGGCCTGACTGGCGTAGATCTCTCCGAACTGGTCAACGAGGCTGATTACTGCATCTGGCAGGCCGTAGAACGTGGCGTGAATGTCGTCGTGAGGCGGGAGATCAACACCTTCTGCCAGCATGAAACGGGCAGTTGTCTCACCATCAATGAGGTTTGCAGCCCCGTATTCGGTGCTTTCTTGAACGCCGAAGACGGGCACGAGATCGCCGGTATCGAGCACTTTCACAGCGTTGTACTCGAACGACAGCGTGATCTGGTTCACTGTCGAGCTTTCGAAGACGCCCGACGTCTTGTCGATTTGCATGCCGGAGAACACCGGCAGCGCGGGTGCTGGCTCAAGAGCGGTGACCCGCTCTTCCAGACTAGAAATCTGCTCGGCGTAAACGGCCAGCTTATCGAACACCTCCAGCAACACACCGGCAGTAACCGAACAGTAAGCAATGCTGCCCGCCGGCCACTCCTGATCCGTGGTGCCTTCCTGGGCGCGCTGCAGAGTGGCAGTGCCCCCAGCCAAGACAGCGAACACAATTTCCCACCTGGTGGGTGCGGTCGCTGAGTCAGTGAAGGTCAGCGTGTATTCGCCATCTGCCAAGCCGGTAACGCCGGACAACGTGCCGGCGCCGGCAGCCAGCGCAATCGGCCGACTCCAGTTGTTCACAAAGTTCATGGTGATCCTCGGTTATACCCAGCAAACGGGTTCTAAAGCGCGCACGGCCTGGCCGGTGACAGGGCACCAACTGCCATAAACAAAGACTGTTTGGTCGGACCCGCCAACGAAAACCGGCAGAGATAGGGCTCCAACTGGGGTGGCGACGGCGGCGGGGTAGCTAGTGGCCGGCGGGTCGGTGTAACGCTCGCAATTACCAAAAAGCGTGTTCGCGTGGCGATGAGGGAACAACCGCATGGTTCTGGCAGTGCCGGAAGTACTCCAGCGGTACGCAATACCGTTGCCACCCATATCGCGAGGTATCGCCCCGTCACTCATCGCGGTCGAGAAGCGCGCGGTGTAGTCACCACCAAGGGCTCCTACTCCGTCCACGACCCACACAATATTTCCCGACCCGCTACTTACGCCTCCGGGCGCGTAGCTAACCGACCAGGTGAACTCGATGTTTGACGCACCATTCGTGATGGTTCCCGTCTGAGAGCTGGTCTGCACTGCGCTGTAATCGTAGGTGCAAACTTCCTCACCATCGATTGCATAGATGATTCTAAGCGAGGTCGTGAAGCTTGTGCTGCTGTACCAACTCCCGGTGACAGGTGCGTTGAAGTCGAACTCAACAGGACCGGAGTGGATCGCCGGTGGCGAACTATAGGAGGTCTGTGCCTGCTCGCTGATGGTGAGTTCATGCAAGCCGGCGTCGTCGTAGAACATGCCTACCGTATACCCGGTGTATGAACGGGCCTCGATGCCAGAGACGGCCTCATGTTGGACAAGCAGGAAAGTGGTGAACCCCGAGAGCGGTGTCTGCGTTAAACGCTTCTTCGATTCTGCAGGGTGCTCTTGGACGTACCAGTTGTCCGGGATTCTGGTCAGCTCACTCGTGGTGGCCGAGCCCAGGGTTTCCGCACGGTTTTTCACCGTTGCAACGGAAATAACGCATTCTGCGCCCGGCCCACTCAGCTTAATTTCAACCCAGCCACAGGGCCTGCGTGGCCAATGGGCATACCTGTCACCGGAAAACCCCACAGCCAACTCAAAAACGGCGGCAGAACCGACCTTATTTGTATGGTACCGAGTGAGCAGGTAGGAACCGTTTGAGCCTTCTATGGCAGGGCTTCCCTGCCCCATGTTTGGTACCGAAACGCTGTACGTATGTTCCTCTGCTGAGCCACCCAATAAACCGAAGCGCTTCAGCTTTACCTCGGCTGTGCCCCCGCTCATATGGAGCGCAGAAAGCGTGGTGGTAACCCGCCAGCAGGCGCCGGCGGAATCAATGTAAATCCAACCACCAATGTTTTTACCGTGCAGCGAGTTCCACGCGAGAATCGCCTTGTTCCACCATTGCCGCCCTGCTGCCGCATCAGCTGCAGCCTCTTCGCTCGATCGCTCGATCTCAGGCGCCGCCGGATGCTGAATAAGGGCGTTTGAACCTGCCTCCCATAAACCACCGGCGTTTGGCGTCGGGTAGACCAGAAGATCGCCGGTCGGAAGCGTAAGCCGGTAGTCCTTCACCAGGCCATGCCAAGGGCAGCCCCAAGGCGGTACCCCTGGTGTGCTCATACGGTGCCCGCCGGGTCGGCAAACTCGAACACCACATCGGCGCCGTTGGCGTCGGCCATGTTCTGGGTTTTGATCGCAGGAAGGATGAAAAGGCCATCGCTACTGGTGAAGCCCGCGGCGTAATACACGCGGTCAGGCACAGTTTTACCGTCGACCACCTTGGTTTTTTCGGTGACCGGGCTGGCGATGCCACCACCGGTGCCAGACGCAGGGGCCTTATAGGTGCCGGTACCGCGCTTGGCAGCCGTAGGGCCAACAGGCGGCACAGCGCGCAAAGTCGCTTTGGTGGGTAGAGGACTAACCAGGCTGTTGATTTCATCGACAACCTCGGTTCCGCGCCGATCCGCCTCATTCTGACGGCCAATAGCCCGGCGCTCAGACTCGTTCGTGGTGCCAATTGCGCGCCGGTTTGCTTCGTTCGCGCGGCCGCTTGCGCGGCGTGCATCGCCCAAGGCCATATCAAAGCTCCAACTGATTATTCGGTATGCCGACGCGATATAGGCTTTCGGAGGTCAACGCCAACTCATCGCGCAACGCCGCGGGGATTTCCGGGGCGGTGGCTGTGATTCGGCGCGGGTACTCCTCTTGGCCCACGTCGTTGTCGATGTAGTCGTAGTTACCGGAGAAGCCGTCACGGTCTTCGTCATAAGGCGGGCTATCGCTTCGGCCGCCGATTTGCGAGGGCAAAACATCAGTTGCCTTCTCGCCCGGATCAACATGAGCAACGCCCAGGCGAGGCGGCGCCGTCAGGGCATCACTTGATCCACCGCCACGCATGATTGCGATGCTGATCGTGGTAATGGCCGTGCCGGCTTCGAAGTCCAGGTCGTGCACGATTCGACGGCACTTTCCTAGACCTTTGGTGCGCTGGTCGTCCAACTGCAGCGTAGAGGTGAGGTCGGTGCCGAGCGCCATCGGAGTCGGAACCTGCCAGCTCATTCCGTTATCGCGATTCGCGGCGATGATCTGCGTTCGGGCTGAGAGCATTTTCACCCGCAACGCCAAGTCCCTACGGGACTCATCGAGCACATCCGAGTAGCCAGAGACTCCCCCAGTGATGGGGTCCGATGTCCAGGCCTCAATACTGTCCGACTCGATCTCCAAGGAACCGCTATCACGCTTGATAATCTGCGTCGCTTCTACCTCACCCTCTGGGGTGGCGAACACCATGGTGTAGGTTTCCGTTACGGCCTGCGCCCACCGCCGCGCCCCGGTCCAACCGGCCCCGGTCAACAGGTCCGGGTACGTGTTGATCCAGGGTGAACCAGTACCGCAAGGGTCGGGTGCCGAGGGTGGGAGATACACAAACGTGCCGTTAATCATGGTCTGGCCGCCATCGGTAGCGGCATCCTCGATCATGTCCTTGGTGGGCAATTCGTGCGAGTCAACGCGCCAGGCGCAGAAGCTGCCAGCGGGCACCAACCAGGTGTAATGCTGATTGAGCTGCCAAAGGCGGCTGTACCGAAAGCTGAACTCCACCTCTACACGGTTGGTAACGTTGCTCAGTTGCGCGGCATCAAACTCAACCGTTTGATCCAGCGTGGTGCCGTACCCGAATACAATCTGCGGCGCACCCGCAAACCAGCTGGTAACGCGCAGGCTGCCATCGGCCGCGCAATCTAGCGATCCGGCTACGGTCGCCAGCCGCTCCTGAATGTAATCCCAGCGGCTCCGGCCATCCACGGGCTCGTAAAGGTCCGCTGACCATACGCCTCCCGCCAGGGTATCGATGGCCGCCAGAGGCATTCCCTCGACCCTCTGCTGTAGTTGATCCCCGCATTCACAACTAAGAATGCGCTCGCTCGCGCTCCAAGCGGGGCCGGTGATCACACCGGTGAACAGTCGCTCCGACTTCGTCATCCCGGCCTGATCGGTACAAGTGAAGTCGATGGTGACCGGTTTGTTGCGCCAATCAGTCGGCACAACCGACACCCCTTCCTCAATGAACAGATCAAAGTCGGCCAACCCCGCGGCGCCCTCTTCCCGATCAACTGACATACTGCCGACCAAGTGGGCTGCGACGTCAGTGCCGGACACGTTGAGGATTACGCCCCAGGCATACGAGATCCCGGCCACCACATACTCGGGCTCGCCCTCTGTATGCTCAATGCGGTTGCCGTTTAAGGTGACGCTGTTCAGCGTCGATCCGTTGAGCAGCATCAGGCTTCTTCCCAGGGAATGGACCAGCTGTGTGTGGTGGATTGAGACTTCGCCGGCCGCTTGGCGAACACCGAATACACAGGCATCCAGCAGGCCTGGTAAAGCTCGGCGTCGGCGCGATCCGCGACAGTGATCACGCCGTCAGCAAAGACACAGGCCGTTTTTATCCACTGTCCATCTATCAAAGCAAACGCCCATGGCGCCACATCGGGACGGGGCGTGGTCTTGGGCGTAAAAACACGGCCCTCGGCGACCACATTAGAAACCTGAGTGGTGCGCAGCTCCAAAGGTTGAGTGAAATCCAGTCCGTCCAGACCTGGTGGCATCAGTCCTTGACCGGCAATCGTGCCGGTCACCTTCTGATAACGATGCATGTTTACGCCACGGCCGTCGCTCATGCGCAGCAGCGTGGACGCATCGAGCACGTCATCATCCAACTCAGGCGCGCCGGCGTGCCAAACAAGCGGTACACCGCCGAGCGTGATCAGGATTGCCATTCAGGGGCTCCACAAACAAAAAGCCCGCACGTGGCGGGCAGGATTGGCTTAGTTGCGGCCGAGCTTTCGCTTGGCTGTACGCAGAGCGCTGGCAGTTTTCTTGGGAACATAGACCGTGTGGCTATCCCCGCCAATGTTGAGGTCCAACTGGCCAAGGTGCGGCAGATCGCTGTTAGCGGAATTCAGGGCATCACTGGCAGCACTACCACCCAGAACGTCACCACTGAGCAGCCCGGCCATATTGGTGGCAAGGTTGCGTGACGCATCGGCCGGCAATACCTGCTCACCCCCTCTAAAGCGCATTAACTCAGGGCCGTTCTCGCCAACCCAATGCAAACCAGGCGTGGCGCTGTCGGTGCCGCTGGCATAGCCGGGATAGGTGATCTGCGGTTGCTCAAGCCCTACGGCCGTCATTTCGGGTGTTGCCACGATCGGCGTAATAGTGGCGGTGATCGTAAGCGTATTGCCGAGGCGCTGAGCCAGCGCCTGGATATCGCTTTCAAGTTTGGCGATTTCTTCAGGCTTCAGGTTGATCGTGATCTTCGTATCTTTCACTGCATCGAGCTTGCGCTGGAAGGCTTCTAGCTCGCTCGTGGCATCAGCCATGCCTGTTTTTGCATTTTTAAGATCGATCGCTTGGGCCGCTTCATCGATCGCATTGAGGTCGTTAATGAAACCCTCGAACCCATACGTACTTTCGCCAGCGGCCTTTAGCTCCTTCAGCACCGCAAGCGCCTGGATCACGCTTTCTCGCGCGGCGTCCGCGTCTCCCGCGCTAACAGCGTTCCTCGCATTGACTTTAAGTGCTTCCGCTTCGCCATAGCTGGCGACACCGTCTTCACTCCTGTTGAGGTCCTGGCGTGCCTCCCTGAAGCGCTTCTCGCTTTCAAGCTGTTGAGACTGCACCTTTTCCAGCGCCGACTTTGCTTTGCGCTGGGCGTCCACGAGCCGATTTAAGGTGCCTTGGGAGTCCTTTACTACCTGATCCTGGACCCCCTTCAACTCTTTTGCCTTTATCTCGGCCAGCTCTACGGTAGCGCCCATGCCGGTGGCCACAGAATCGAAGCTTCTGCGGATGTTTTCTGAGACCTCGGCAGCCTGCTGACCGGCCTGCTCATACTCTCCGTTAAAAACCTTTCCAATCCGGTCTACGGCATCGCTGATGCCTTTGCTGGCATCTGCCGAATGCTGTTCTAGGATATCGAAAGCACCGGTCAAATTGCCCTTCCCGGCCGTGACCAGCGCCGCCAAAAGAGCCCCCAGGTAGGTGCCGGCCGCATCCATCACGGCGCCAAAAATAATCCCGGCCGCAGCGAGCCCCTTGAGAGCGCCGCCAAAGAATGTGGAAGACGTGGTGGCCAGGTTCGTATTTTTTGAAACATCGAGCATCAGGCCGGTGATGACGTTGAGAGACGGGAGCAAATCCGCCGCCATTTTCTGCCCTACACCTTCGGAAACTGAGCCCAGCACATCCAGCTGATCGTTGAAATTTCCAGCTGCCTTGTATGCCTCGTCCGAAAGAACTAAACCGAGGTCCTTGGCCTGGTTGATTAGCTCCTGAATACCGCTCCCGCCACGGTTGAGAAGAGGCAGGAGTTTCGCGCCAGACTTGCCGAAGAGCTCAACAGCCAATGCCGATTTTTCAGCCCCGTCAGGCAACTGGGCAAACTTGTCAGCGAGTTCCAACAACAGAACATCGGCGCTTTTGATATCCCCGTTAGCACCGCGAACCGAGACGCCTACCTTCGCAAACGCCGCTGCTTGAGCTTTCGATCCATTCGCCGCCTTGGCAGCGTTCTGGTTCAGCTTTCCCAGGGTAGCGGCCAGGGCTTCACCGTCCATGCTGGCGAACTTGGCGGCGTACTGCAGTCCCGCAAATTGGCTATTCAGGACGCCGGCGCGCTCGGCCAATTCGTCGGTTTTGTCCGCTGCGTCGATGGCGCTTTTGATGTAGACAGCAAACGCCCCGACGGACAGTGCCCCGGCCAACACAGCACCCGCCTCCTTCGCGCCAGCGCTGAGCTTGTTCAGCTGGCCGTCGGCCTCTTTGAAAGCCTTCGCAGCGTTGTTCTTGCCCTCGATGACAAGTTGGGTTGTTACCTTGCCGCCCGCCATTACGATAGCCCTCGGAGTAGCCGATCAAAGTCTCTCTTGTTGGCCTTGGCGGCGCGCGCGGTCACAAGCCGCATGCGGGCCTGGGATCGTTCAACACTGTCGACACCGGAAAGAAACGCCCGCAACTGCGGGAGGGTGTAGCCCTGCACATCGGCCCAATGGTGGCCGTTGCTGATCAGTCGTTGGATTGACTCGAACCAGGTATATGGCTTGCCATCACCTGCAGGGCCTGATTGAAAAAATCGGAATTTTCCTTAACTACAACGACCATCAGTTGCACGACCACGGCCGCCGGTAGTCGGCGAGCGCGCCAGACTGGAAGCGTGGTACACGCACCGATGATTGCGGTCAGTGCTGCGGTGTTCTTGGCATAGGCCAAGATTTTCCCGGTAGAAGAGTCGGCGAGTAGCGCGATCAGACCCGCCGCAGCCGCCGCGAAAATTTCGAAATGCCGCAGTTGTACCGGGCGAACCTCAACGGCTCGACGGCCAACCATCACGACTGGGCTTTGTGGGAACAGAATTTGATGCTCGGACATGTAAACCCCGAAAAGCAAAAGCCCGCCGAAGCGGGCTTTCTAGTGGATTGGGCCTTACGCGGCCTCGTCAGTGTTCTGAACTTCAAATTGCCAGATGGCCGCTTCCGCCGTATCTACGATGCTAGGGTCGGCCAGCAAGCGAATGCTCACGGGAATCACACCGAACTCCGCTGCCTGGTTCAGCGGCAAGCCACCGTTCAGGCTGATGCGCGCATAGAAGCAGCGAATGCGCCGCTTCTCGCCATCGCCAGCTTCGTTCACCTGCTCGAACATGATCCGGTAGAACTTACGCCCGGTAATGAAGGGCTTGATCACATCCACGGTGGGATAGGTGTACGCGATTTTCAAAGCGAGGCGCTTCAGGCCCCCGCCAACCGGCGCCGCTTCTGCGTTGATGTCGTCGGCCAACTGCCCGCCCAACAGAACTTTGATGCCGCCTGGAGTGACGGCGTAATCGACGTTGCGAACGTAGGCAGGATCACCAACATCGGCGTCCGCAGCTTTGACGCTGGTGATTACCAACGGCATGTGCGCCAGGGCGATAGTACGGTCGACGTATGCGTCCTGCTCTTCGGCGACCACAGTGCCAGAAGGCACGCGCTCCACCGAACCGAACATCAAGATTGCCGCGGCGGCCGGGCTGAAGTTAACAGCCTCACCGGTGATGTTGATTGCCGAAGTGGAAGTCACACCATCCAGCTCAGGCAGGCCCAGGCGAGTCGGGTCGGCGATGGTGATTTCGGTGGTCTCCGGCTCTGCAGAAGAGTTTTGGAGTTTGAACAGCTCCTGGAACACATTGGTCGGATATGGCGCCACAAGCGTATTGCCACGGAAGAGTTGGGTGTATTGCATGGTTTGCTCCTGGCCCGTGGCCGGTGGGTGGTCAGTTGTAGCTTTCGACGTAGAGCACGCCGACGCTTATGGTGATGCTGTGGGTGGTTTCGTTTTCAGCGGCGTAGCGGAAGGTTGCTTCGTCGTCGTCTTCGATCAGCCCGGCAAACTTCCGGTCGTTGTCGCGGCCGAAGCCCAATGCCCGGAGGATGTCGACGTGCACGGCATCAAGAGCCGCTTCGGGATCCTCGACCGCCTTGGAGAACACCACTTCGATTTCGAACATGCGAACCCTTGTTGCCTGCTGCATTGCCGCACCGGTGCGGTTGTCGGCGGACGGGCGAACCAGCGCATATGGGGTCGGTGGCTTTTCGCGCACCTTGTCAGCCGGCCCGTAAACAGCGGCGAGCTGGGTCTGGTAACCGTTCTGCTGGGTGATCGTTTCCAGGCAAGCGCGCAGGCTTGCGCCGACCTTAGTGGCCTTCGTTGGTGTGGGCATGGTTAACCTTTCAGAAGCTCGCGTCGGTACCGGCGCTGAAACTCAGCAGACATGAATCGGTTGGTGTACGTGAGGGTTGCGGAGTTGGTCAGGCGCTTGAAGTAAAACGCAACAGACGGCGCCATTGCCGCAACCAGCTCTTTCGACTGTCGCGATTTCTTGCCCGACCTGGTCGACCACGGCTGGCGCCCCAAGCTCGCAGGGTTCACAAAGCCCGCAGCCACCTTGTGCCCTTTGAAACTGCCAACCAGAATTCGAGCACGAGTCGGGGTAACCAGCTGATACCCCCACTTTCGGTACTCATTCACATAAACGCCGGCGGAGCTAGGGATCAACCGCGCATCAAACCGGCCTTTCTTTGCATTCACACGCTTGATGATCAGGCGCTTGTTAACCCAGCCCCGGCTTTTAAACATCTTCGCGATTTCCGGCGTGTACTTAGTTTTCCTCACGTTGCCGACTGTGGTATCCAGCGTGCCACGCAGTACAGGGTCAATGCTCTTACCCAGGCTAGCCAATTGCCGGCGAGCAGACTCAGTGCCAAGAGCGGTGACGCCGATCCTCACCCCTCCATTGGTTGCAGCCATAGCCCCCTCACAATGCCGTCATCGGTCTCATCTGCGTAGCCCAGAACGTTGTAAGTGGTGGTGCCGACAATAAGCTGCTCATCCGCCTGAACGCGGCCGGTTTCGATCAGAACTACTTCCGCTTTGGTTCGGTATTCAACAACCTTCCCGTACTCGTCGCGGTATGGCGCGTCGAAGGCGAGGTTCACGCGGCATGGGCGCGGCGGCACACCTTCTGGCTTGTAGATCGCGGCCTCCCCCACAAATTCATCCGCCGAACAGCGCAGCTCGGCCTTCGTGCCGGTGGGGTCGCGGACACTGGTTAGGTGGAACAGGCGGTTGCCGTGTTTCAGGTATCGCCCCTGCTGCAAGCGGTCGCTGTACCGAGCCCGGATATCAACTCGTGCCAGGCTACGCACGCCAACCTGCGGGGCAAGATCAGCAGCGTCCTTGCTCGCGATCGCGAGCCATACCCC
The DNA here is from genome assembly GCF_027922365.1 of Pseudomonas turukhanskensis. Lineage (GTDB taxonomy): Bacteria > Pseudomonadota > Gammaproteobacteria > Pseudomonadales > Pseudomonadaceae > Aquipseudomonas > Aquipseudomonas turukhanskensis. The sequence continues at coordinate 113,009 of NZ_BSFN01000003.1, read as the reverse complement.
GCCCAGCTCAATTGTCGCAAGGTCAGGGGTAAGTGCCAGGATCGTAGCTCGCTTGTTCAGGCGCCCGACCTCCATTACTCCACCTCTGCCGGGACGGTGCCCGACCAGTTCCGGCAGCTGAACAATAGCGCTTCGGCCATTGGGTTCTTGTATAGCTGGATTTCGCTCTGGCTGGAGCGGTGCTCAAAGAAGTCTGTCAGGACCAGGAGCATCGCGCTCTCTACCTGATCAGGAACGTCCCCGGCCGTCAGCCACCGGGGCTCGTCGCAGTACCAAAGGCAGTATCCCAGCGCCGCCTTTGCATAAAGAAGGATGGTGCCATCCTGGCTTGCATCGTCCGATTCCAGGCGCAGGTGCTCGCGCATGCGCTCGATCGGCACCAGGGTGGCAACATCAATGGTCATTTTTTCGCTTTTTCCTTGGAGGGTTTCTCGGGTTCAGCCGGCTCGGCATCCACCTCTTCAGCCAACTCCATGCCGATCAGTGCTTCGGCGATATCGTCGGACACGTTTTTTACCTCGCCCTCGTCCACCGTACCCAGGTGGAAGTGCGAGAACTGGCGCAGCGCTTTGATCTGTTTCATGCGTTAAACAGGGCCGTTGCCGGCCCTGCCCTCATTGGCAATCGGTCAACCCTTACGCCTGAGCGGTGAAGGTGCCCTTGATGATTGCGGTTGGACGGTAGTGCGCCAGCGCCAGGCGCTCTTCGCACAAGATGGTCAGCATGTTTTTGACGAAGTTGTCGCGATCGTCACGGCTGATTTCCACGGTCGCGTCCATGCGATCCCAGATCTGGGACGCCAGATCGAAGCCACCCACGGTGAAGGTGCCCTGGGTTTGCGCCTTGGTGGCCACCACCGGCATACCCCACATAACGCGGGCAGCAAAGGCGGCGGGACCACCAAAAATGTAGCGGCCGTCGGCATCCTTCAGCAGCGCAATGGCGTGCCAGTCGCGCGGGTTGAGGATGATGCCGGAGGCCTCAAACTCAGACTCGCTGGTCTGGAAGATCGCGTGGGCGATCTGGTCAGCCTTGGTATCACCGGTGGCGTTTAGGGTGGTGTCATAGGCCGAAGCCACAACGTTCAGCCCTTGCAGGTTGTCACCGGTACCGCTGCCGTTGAGCAACTGACCTTCTTCGACCAACGCCAGGCCGTACATCAAACGGTTGTTGACGTAGGACTCGAGCATGGGCGCATCTTCCATGATCTGGCGCGAAGCCTGGATCCAATGCGCGATGGTTTTGACGTTGGCGGTTTCTTTGGTGAACGTCAGGTTAGCTTCAGGCTTCAGCGCGCCCTCTGCTACCGGTGCAGCACCGTTGGTGAACACGTTTTCGCGGACGTATTCCAGGGCGTTGCTGGAGATTCGACCCTGCGCAAGCAGATCGCGTATGGTCAGGCGACGCAGGCCAGGCATCAGGATGCCCGGATTGCGCTGCACTTCCACCAGCCCGCCGGCCGAAGAAGCGCCGCTGCCCAACACTTTGTTGAAGGTCTTCACTTCGACCTTGCTGCGCGTACCGTCCCACGACTTCGTTAGCTCTTCTGCGGTTCGTTCGGCGAAGGATTTTTTGTTCTCCTTGTCCGGGGCACCATCGGTCAGCTTTTGTTCCAGGTCGAACAGGCGAGTCCCGGCGCTTTTCAGCTCATCGCTGACAGTTTTCAGGTCGTCCTGCAGCTTTTTGCTGACGGCGCCAGTTTCGGTGATTTCCTTTTTTTGCTCAGCGAACAGGGATTCCATGTTCTTTTGAGCTTCTTCAATTGCCTTCTGGATTTGGGCCAGTTCCATATTTACGTCCTCAGTTTGGAGGGAAAGCTACTGATGCTCGCGACCAGCGCGGCGATGTCGTCGCCGCTTTCGGAATCGCTCCGAACTGCGGACTTGATGCAGGCGATAAAAGCCTGCGCTTCGGTCTTGGAGAAACCGGCGGCGTCTCGCAGCCAGTGCTCCGCGTCACGAATGGTGGTAACGCCCTCGAGGCTCTTCATCGACGCGATCGTCGCGAGCTCGTTGGCGGGGTTGGTGCAAATGCTGATTTCGCTCAGGCGGGAAACGCTCTTGAACGAACGGCCGGTTGCGATGCGGTCGTAGTCGTCTTTCGTGGCGCCGAAGCCAACCGAAAGCCCGCCCACCGTTTGGTGCTTCATTGCCGCCAACAGGTCAGCAGCGCCGGCATGGCCAGGCGTGAGTTCGCTATGAACCAGCAGGCCCTTGCTGTCTTCCTCGATCTGCAACCACTTACCCACCGGGATTTCCCAAGTGCGGTGGTTGAAGTGCATTGAGACCTGGCGGCTTTGGCTGCCAAGCACCTTTGAAAATGCGCCTGGCAGCATGATGTCGCCGTCGCCATCAATGACGCCGAACACGGAGGCATAGCCTTCAAACGTGCTCGCTCCTGAGCTGGCGAACTTGATTTCGGCCTGTTCGAAGGCGAGCGTTTTGCAAATATTTGGCATGCGTGCCTCCAGAAAAACTAAACCCCGCTGGGTGCGGGGTTCGTTTGGCCAAGTTGAGTAAGGGGAACGTTTTGAGATTGCCTGGTGGCGACTTCGCCACCAGGCAGCGGCGGCCGGTTGTCCAGGCGGCGGGCCTCGTTGGTGGTGAGTAGTCCGCACTCAATCATCACTTTCAGGAAGGCGGCACGCGCGGCGGAGTCGCCACGCAGCAAGCCTTCAAGATTGTGCTCGGCGTGGTAGCGCTCAATCTCGGCAGGCTTCACCAGCCAGCGCCATATCGATTGCTCCCAGCGCCCCAGGTAAGGGGCCAGGGTGTATTGGAGGAAACCGAGGTTCTGCTGCTCAATGCCCGAGCCCCAGCTGGTGGTCTTCTCGACGTCGCCAACCAGGTGCGGTGGTACGCCGAAGAACCGCGCCAGTTCGCTGACCTGAAATTTGCGGGCCGACATGGTCTCCGCGTCCTGCGGGCTGACGCCGATCGGCTGGGCCGTGAAGTTGGCCTCAAGAATCCAAAGCCGCTTACGCACCGGGCCGCCGCTGATTTCCTTCAGGTTGTCCTCAAGCTGGACGCGCTGTTCTTTGCTCAGCACCTTGTCGCCAGTCATCAGGATCTGCGGGGCCTTGGCGCCGTTGGCGTAGAAGTCGCGCTGCTGGTCTTCCATTGCGACCGCGACAACTGCCGACCGGGAGGCGAACGCGATCGGCGAGAGGCCAACCAGGCCGTTAAAGCCGAAGCCCTTCAAGTGGAAAATCTCAGCCGGCTTGAAGTCGGCGTACTCGGTATCGCGACGGTACCGGTACACCACGCGCTTGTTTTCCAACCGCACATCCATGTTCACGGTCATTAGCGGCAGAAGGGAAATCGGGTCGCCCAACGAATTGCGCTCGATCAGTGCGTAGGCGTTCCCGTACAGACAGAGCTGCATGGTCATAGCCTCACGAAATTCCTGCGCAGTCATGAACATGTTCGGCGCGTAACACAGCAGGCGCGCCAGAGGATTGGTAAGGTCAACCTTCGTCCGGTTACCGTCCTTGGTTTCGTAGATATCCAGCGGCAAAACAGCGGTGACGGTAGCGATCAGTCGCACACAAGCCCACACGGTGGAGATTTGCAGCGAGCGTTCATCGGTCAGCGTTGAGTCACCGACCGTGCCGCCGGCGGAGGTCTGCCCAAGCTGAGACCCCTTCTCCGGGGTGGCGAGCCGCCCACCCACGAAAAAGGAGGCCATCCGCGCCCAGAATGGACTGCGCGTGCGCAGGTCAATCGTGTAGTCGGTATCGGCCATTACGCACTCAGCATTTGATTTAGGAATTCATCGACGTCAGGTTCCGACCCCACCGCAAGCCGGGCACAGGCCACCGCCATAAGCAGGGCGGCCATGTCATCAATCTTGTCGGCGGATTTTTTCTTGTCTGGCGCCATGTTCAAGTTGTCGTCCCGCCTGGCCACCAGGTTGGAGGCACACCAGTTCAGGATTGGGTCGCCGCCGTGGGCAAGCGCGCCGGAGATGTACGCCACCTCCAGAGCCTGCATGGCCGGGTGGTAGCTTTTCGGCCCCTGGATAAATTCCAGCATCGGCACCCCCGCCTCAGCCAGACGGATGGCCACTTCCATGGCGTTCCACTTGTCGTAGGCAAGCTGCTGGATGTTGAAGCGTTCGTGCTGTTCGAGAATGACCCGCTCGATTTCTCGGTAGTCGGTGACATCCCCCGGCGTTTGGATCAGCAGTCCTTCTGCCACCCAGCCCGCGTATGGAACTGTCCCGCGCTCTGTACGGAATGCCACGGCGCTTTCCGGTGCCCAGCGCCAGGCGTGGGTGTACAGAACTCCATCCACATCCCAAACCAGGCGGAACGAGCAAAGGTCGGTGGTGGACGCCAGGTCCATGCCACCCCAGCAGGGATAGCCCTCCAGCCAGGCCAGATCGACCGCCCCGCCGCACTTGTTCCACTTGGTAAGATCGATCCAACCGCTGGCGGTGGATGCCGGCCGGTTGAGCCGCTTGATACGGAACTCGGCCAGCTTCGACGGCATCTGCTTGGCTTCTACAGCCTCCTTGCGGATGGCCGCCAGCAGGTGCGGGTTTACGTCCATCAGCGGGTTGGCTTTGATCCAGACCCGCTCATCAAACTCTTCGTCGGCCTTGATGCCTTCGGTCTTGTCTTCTTCGTCTACGGCGTAGAACACCACCAGGAAGTGGTCGGCTGTGGTGCCGAAAACGCCCGCCAACAGCTTTTTGGCGAACATCCGAATTTCAGCCCAAGGCCCTGGGTTCGTGTAGCCCTCGGTGGTGGTGTACAGCCACAACGGGTTTGCCCGGGCGCCAGCAGCAGAGGTCAGAACGTTCAGCAGGTCGGCGTTCTTGTGGGCGTGGATTTCATCCAGCCCCACATGCGAAGGGTTCAGACCATCCTGGGTGCTGGCCTTCGCATGGATCGGCTTGAACGTCGCGCCGGTCTCAGCCCTGCTGATTGCCTTAGCCCAAACCTCAAGGCCGAAAGCCTCCCGCAGCTCGGCGGTCTTCTCCACCATCCGCTTGGCGGTGTTGAAGATGATCGATGCCTGCGGAAACGTAGTGGCGGCGCTGATGACCTGGGCGCCCTCTTCCGGCTCGCAGCACTCGCAGTACAGCAGGATGCCCGACGACAAGGTGGACTTGGCGTTCTTCCGGGCCACCGCGAACAGCGCTGAACTGTAACGCCGCGGCCGAAAATAGCCCCACCCTTCAATCTCTTCGCCGTCGCGCTTGCGAAACCCGAAGAGCTGCACAACGAAAAAAATGTGCGACGGGTGCATCTCGATTTCAGGCTTCGCCCACTTACCCTCAACGTGAGGCAACTTCTCGATGAAGTCGCAAGGGTCGTTGGCGTGCCAGGTGTCGAAGATGAACGGGCTATTTCGTTTCTTCGCCCGCTTCAGGTCGTCCAGAAATCGGCGGGCCGCCTGACGAATTAGCTTGCCGTGCTTCTTCCGGCGCTTATCAGCGATGGCCCCTTTGGCGTAGTCGATCGCGATCTGTACATAGTCGCGGTCATTCGCCATTTACTTCAGGCCTTCGTGGGTCTCCCGTTGCCGGAGAACTTGTTTGTGGGGGCTTTGTCGCCGCCCGATGAAACCTTTCGGCGGCTTGCCGGTGTCATTCCGAACTCGGAGAACAGCGCCTTGAGCGCGGTCAGCTCGGCCGCGGTCGCTTCCATGTCGGCCTTGGCCTTTTTCCGGAAGCACTGCCAGGCGAAGCAAAGTTGCTCCAGCGAATAGAGGTCGACCACTTGGAGTACGCGGGCGGCGACGAGCTGCGGGCCGAGGTTGTTCCACATTTCGGCGCCGTCGACATTCAGGTGTTGGGGTGGGCTGGGGAAATCATCGATCAGATCGAACTCGGGTACGTCCGGCACCTCGCGATCAGGGCGACTCGTACCAGCCAGGACCTTGAGGGCGGGAGGTGTCGCCTTCCGTCCCATTTTTTAAAACCTCAATTTTCAAATCAGAATTTTGACGGCGCGAAAATTTGGCTCCCCCCGTCGTTCGGGCAATGGTTTTGTAGGGGCTTTTACCCCTCCCCCCACCCCCTTCAGGAAGCAGACAGACCCACGCGCTCGCCCACCTGGTTGTGGCATGGCTTGCACAGCGCACGGACGTTGGTCCAGTCGAATGCAAGCTCCGGGTTGGTCTTGTACGCCTTGATGTGGTCTACCAGGGCAGACGCTGTAGTGCGACCGTGGGCTTCACACTCGCGGCAGAGTGGATGCAGGCGCCGATAGTAGAGGCTGAACTTGCGCCACTTCTCTGTCTTGTAGAAAGCATCGGATTCGTCGCGCTTCTGGTTGTACTGCCTGTGCACGCCTTTCATACGCTCGGCGCGGCGGGCATCCACCACCGCCTTGTGTGTCGGGCAGTAGTGAGAGGCGGCGGCCGTGGCCTTGCCACACCCCAGCTCGGTGCATATGCGCCCTGGGCGGGACGGCATCAGGGCTGCTCGTCCTGGCCGCCAGTCACTGAAGGTTGCTGCACCACCCGCGCAACAGCAGCAGCAATGCCCAGGCCCATGTTCACAGAAGCCCACACTAAGGGCGGGATGTAACCGTTGAACGAGACCCAGCCATAGGCGGCCGCGTTCAAGGCAGCAATCAGGGCGGCGAGCTGGAGGCTCGACAGCTTCCACGCGCGCTTCCAGATGGGGACCAGCTTCATGCGCCAAACCCCTTCACCAGAAACGGCCAGGCCTTGTCGAACAGCGCAAGGATGACCGCAGCAGCACCGAGCCCGTAGGCGATAGAGCGGCCGAGCTTATCGACCTTGCCAACCATCAGAGCCTGGGTCTCACCAATGGCCTGCAGCTGTTTGGTCTGGAACTCAAACTGCTGCTCGAGCTTGGTCAGACGGTGCGGCGACGAGCCGTGGTCCTGGTCGATCTTTGCGAGCCGGTGGCGATGTACAGCCATGTCTTGTTCGAGAGCGCCGACGCGCTCGTAGACATTCCGGCCGTGGTCGGGTTGGTCTGGCATAGGAAAGCTCTCGAAAAAAAAGGCCCGGTCGAAGGCACAGGGGAGCGCAGGCGTGTGCGCTGGATGCACGACCTCTAAAAAGCCACTGCTTTGGTTCACACCGAAATTAGTGCTACGTTCACCAGCCCTGAACTGGCCTAACGGAATAGGAATGAAACGTCTCAGCTTCTTGCTTTTTAGCGCACTCACCGTTGCACTCACCGGTTGCTCCACACCACCGCCTAAGCCAATTGCCGGCGTGGTTTTGGAACGCCTAGGCGACAACGAAAGCGGCGTATGTATGGTGAAAATCAATTTCTACAACAAGTCCGCCGTCGCATGGGATGGCTTGAGCTACCAAGTCTTAGCTCGCGATCAAAACGGGAGCGTTGTAGGTCAGTGGAGAGGCGTGCCATTGCGGTTCACAGACCCTGGCACCGGCTTCTTCTTTGCGCCGACCCAACCAGCAGAGGCCGCGTGCGCTCAAATAACCCGGACAGTCGTGCAGTATCTTGGGGTGTTACCCACCGGCCGTGGACAGGTGCGGCTTAACGATGCGCTGATCAGCTCAGACTTAAAGTAACCAGTTCCAATAGTCCCAGAAACGAAAAAGCCCAGACACTTGGCCTGGGCTTAATACTCACTCACTGGAAAAGTTAAGCGGGATACAGCATCAGAGTGAGCTTGTTGGGTGTGGTGAACCCCACATGCGGCTCAACTAGCGGATAACGACTTTGGACTAGGGCGACCAAATGATCACTAGCCAATTTCTTCCGCTCTTCGCTTGGGTCGGCCAACTCTATCGAGGCCTCTCCCCGGTGATGTTGGTGGTACTGCTCGAAAACCTTTTCAGCCAGATCGTTTAACAAAACTGTTGTCGTTTGATCCATTGGGCAGCTCCTTTGTGGAGACCCAAGATCCATCCAAAACAGCTGCATTGGCAAGAGCCAGATGTCTACTTAACCTTGCTCAGGTCCAGCGTCCATGGCTCCGATACGACATGCGATGCGGTTGGCTTCACGCCGGCGAGCTTCAAACGTGCGTAGATGCGGCCAACGATCGGCCGATTCGCTCCGGTCACGAAGTACTTCCAGCCATTGCTCGTGAGCCATTCAATTTGGCGGGACGGGAGTCGGTAGCCCGTGAGCGCTATTAGGTCTTCGTCACTAAGGAGTTCGGATAGATTTTCCATGCGGCACCTCGACACTCCAGAGAAAGAAGCGTCTAACATCCGCTTGAAGCCAGGACAACAAAAGCCCCGGGCTTCGCCAGGGCTCTAATTTAAGATTCAAGCTTCGAAGCGTTGTCGGCCTCAGCGGCCCACCGAGCCTCACGCGCCTTGCGCTGTTCTTCAAAATAACCCTTCAGATCTTCGGCAAGCTCTTCGTGATACACCAAAGCTGCAAGCTTTAGACCGTTTAGCATCTCGATGGCTTCATCAGTCTTTTTCCAAAACTTCACCTGGGCGATCCGGCGATTAATCGCATCGGCTGCATACCCCGCGTCCAACTCAGACTTGAATAAGCCGTAGCTGACGAGACCTTCGAAAACTTCAAACTCAAACGAGACCGGCTGGACGGAGGCGCCCGCTGTATGATTTTTCGTTTGCTTTAAACGCTGTACTACCGCGGCCATGCACGTATCTCATAGGGAAACCAGACACGATCGTACACGAGTCGTAGGCTGAACTAAAAAAGCCCCGGCGTTGGCCAGGGCTTCATGTGTTGCTCGGGAACGGCTAAACACGGTGCTATGAAAACAGGTGTTTATCCGCGTGGAAAGACTTTTTCACGCTGCGGCGCGAACGTCTTCGATAGCGCAATCAACCCAGGCAACGCCTGCCTTGATCACCTCCCTCGCTTTCGCCTCCCCTATGCTGTTTTCCCTAGCGATACGCAGCGCTGGCCACTTGGCCCCGAAGTACAGCCAGATGAAGTTACCCATCTGTGGATCCCGCTTGCAGAGCCGGGCGACAGCTCCATCCAGCACCAGCGCGATGTCGTCTGTAACCGAGTACTCGCGGATGCCGCCCTGGCACGAAACGTTGTCTCTAATCAACGCGTAGGTTGGCGACACATACCGAGGAACCCCCATTCCATCCATGCGCCAGTAGCCCCACTGCTCCAGCAACCACTCCGTATCACCTAGCGGCTTGCCGATGTACGTTCGCTTCTTCATGCCGCTCTCCTCGGGTCTGGGTCACCTAAGCCAAACAGGTCACGCAACAACCGATCAGCCACTTTGTTTTTTGCGTTGCCCTCCAGCAGCCAGCGCTGGGCGTAATCCTCGAAGGAGATCGCGTGTCGATGGCCATGCCAGGAGGCAATGATTTCCACCAAGCAAGACAGCGCTATCGGCCCGCCCATTTTGACTTTGGCCAGCTCCTCAGCAGCGATCTTCAAGAATTGGCGCTCAACGTCGCTCAGCGTTTTGGCGGTGCTAATAGCGGTTGGTCTAGTCATTTGAATACTCCCAGCAATGGTCAACGGCGACGACGGATTTGGTTATGGGGACAGGCCTACTCATGGCGAGCTCCTTTGAATTGGCGAGCAGCAAAGGGGCGGCCGATCTCCACCTCTTCCTGTGTAGGCTCGCGGCCTGCAAAGTTGACGAAGCGGCCGTATTGGCCCTGGCGTTGCACGAGGCAAGAACCCGCCTCCGCGTGGCGCCCCTTGTCGAGGATTAGTTCGGTGACGCACTGCTCGCCCATTTCGGATTCGCGGTCGTAGTGCACCAAGATCACCGCGTCTGCGTCCTGCTCGATCTGGCCGCTTTCCTTGAGGTCGCTAGCTTGGGGTTTCTTGTTGGGTCGATTGGCCGGACCGCGGTTTAACTGCGCAAGCACCAAGATGGGAATCGCCAGCTCTCGACTGAGATTCATGATCGCGATCGACACCTTGGCTACAGCATCCGAACGGTTCTGCGACTTCCCATCGGTGGCCACGATCTGCACGTAGTCAATCATCATGATGTCGAGCCCGACTTCGCGTTTAAGCCGCAGGGCTTCCGAGCGAATTGCGGGCATCGTCATGCCTGGCGTGTCGAGTAAGTACAGCTCGGCATCTTTGATTTTCTTCGCCGCGACGCCGATGCGGTCCCACTCTTCCTGTTCGAGGCACTTCACCTCTTCCATTCTGCGAAGGTCGACGCCGCCCAGGCTGGCAATGGTGCGAATCGTCAGCTGCTCGCCTGGCATTTCGAGGCTGACGACAAGCCCCACGCCTCGGCCGCGAGTCGCTACGTGGTTCATTATCTGGAGGCCGAGCATTGTCTTGCCGCTGCCAGGACGCCCGCCGATTACAACCATCGACTTTTGGCGCAAGAAGCCGATTAGCTTGTCGAGGTCAACAAGCCCCGTCGAAAGCTTCGGGGGCGCCTTGTCGTTGAGCTCGTCGTCCATGTGATCCAAGACAGCCGGCAGCACGTCGCTCATTCGCTTGTAGCCGCCCTTCCCCGACGATTGAAGGTCGCGTAGATCGGCCAGGGCCGAGCCGCACCGTTCAAGGATTTCGTCTGCTGGCAGGTCGTCATAGACGCCGGAGTCGACGATCTGCCCCAAGTCGCGGAACTGGCGGACCAGTGCCCACTTCTTGACCTGCTCTGCGTAGCTCTTCCAGTTGGCTGCCGACGGGACGTTGCGGCAAAGGTTGGTGGCGTATTCCAGCGTTAAGGCGCCGCTAGGCAGCAACCGCTGAATTGACCCAAGTGTCACCGAGTCAACGGGCATGCGTTGCGCGTAGCAGTCTGAAATAACATCGAAGAGCGCTGCATTGTCCTGATGCCAGAAGTCGCCCGATGTCATCTGCGCGAGAATTTCATCAACCATGCCGGTGCTGGCGTTGAGCGACGCAATCATGATCGCGCCCAAAACGCCCTGCTCGGCCTCTAGTCGGTAGTACCCATCCTCGTGACTCATGCGCGCCCCCGTGCCGAAGCCCAGGTGAAGCCGGCCAGCAGCGCGCCGTTCTCGCGTAGACGATCTAGCGCCCGGGTGCCGATGTACTGTTCGAGGGTTTGCTCGGCAGTAGCGGCCGCTTTGGCGCTGGCTGGCAGGTTTGATATCAGCACGCTTGGGCGCACCAGGTTGTAACGGCGGTCGATCACCTCATGCAGCACCGCTATCTCGTATGGGGTGCCAGCCTGGGCGCCAAGCTCGTCGATCACCAACAGATCAAAGCTTGCGAGCTCGTTGATCACGTCGCCTTCGCTGTATCCGGCGTCACGCGCCATGGAGCGCTTGAACACACGGATGATTTCGGCGGCGGTAGTGATCACGGCGACCGCATTCAGCTCGAGAACATGCCGAATGATGCTGCAAGCCAGGTGCGTTTTGCCGGTGCCGACATTGCCGGTTAACAGGAGATTGCGCCCAGCCTCATAGTGCTCGCCGAAGTTTTCCGCGTAGCTTTGGCACTTCTCCAGGGCTTCAACCATTGCCGGCGTGGTGGCGCGGTAGGTCGAGAACTTGCAATCAGCAAACCGGGGCGTGATTCCCGAGCCTATAAGCGCGCTGTTGCGATGTTCCGCAGTGACATAGGCCAAGGCCAGGGTATGCGCCTTGCTACCCACTGGCTCAACGCGTAGGCCTTGCCATTGGCATTGCTTACACGGGCGGACAAGTCGCGAGCCGTCGAACTGCTCAACCTCGGAGCGATCAACTCTCCCATGCTCCGGGCACTCACCAACAAACGTGCGCTGCTCAGGCTGACGACGGAAGTTAGAAGGCAGGGCCATTGGCGTCCTCCTGATACATGTCCGACGTGTGAGTAGGCAGACCGGCATAGCTCAGCGCCTTACCAGCGCCGGCCGGTTTCAGTTCGTCGGTCCACTTCTCGCCGTTGATCCAGCGCGAGCCGTGGGGGATGAACTGGCCGTTATCCTTAAGCCAATCGCGTGATTGGCAATGCTGGGCAAGGGCGGTCAGCATTACTTTCTGCAACTCGGCGTTCGGCTTTAGCTTGTCCCAGGCCTTGCGTGCATCTTTCTTGCTGGCCTTGTTCGGGTAGAGCTTCCAGAAGGCATCAAAACCATCATCCGAATTGAACAAAGATTTAGGTTCCTTGACTGGTTCAGAAGAGTGACTGGTTCTGGGGGCAGCTCCTGCCCCACCCCCTGGGTTATCTCCTGCCCCAGGTGGGTTATCTGGTGCCCCACCTAGGGCAGCTCCTGCCCCACCATCGAGAGACAAATGGAATACATTCGACTGGTTCAGCTCGCCCTTACGGCGGAACTCACGGCGAAGAAATCCTGCTTTTTCCAGCTCACGAATATGCAACTTCACGGTAGAACGACCAATCTCGCATTGATCCGCAATGTGCTGGTACGAAGGCCAGCACTCGCCTTGGTCGCTGGCGTTATCTGCCAGCTTTACCAGCACCAACTTGCGAAGCGGATTGCCCACCCTGGTTTTCATGGCCTTAACCATCAAATCCATACTCATAAGGAAAGCTCCCGCGTCACACGTCGCACGAAATCGTCGTAACCCTCCGCCATAACGAAGCCCTGATTTTCAAGCGCTTCGCGGTAGGCTTTAGCGCTTCCGTACAACACCCACCGCTCACGCTCAGGCAGGCCTTTGAAAGCCGCATACGACGGCCAAGGACCGGCAATGGTTTTGGCCAAAGCATTGTTTGCACGGTCCTGGCCAGGGAGCTGAATTACATTGCTCATCGGGCATGATCTCCATCGGCGCCAAACAGGTCAGCAAGGTCAATTTGGTAAACGGCTGCCCAGGCAGCAGCAGGCCAGGAGCGAACCCAGCCATAGCGCGGATCGTGCACTTTTGGGGCTTGCACGCCGGCGGATGCACACCAAGCCTTGAGCGGTCGGAAACCCTGCTTGCCGAACTTGCGCTTGGTAACCTTCTCCACGGCGGTAACGGTGGCCTGCTGGAGACCTCGCCCGAGTTCGTTTTTGAGTTGGCCAACCTGCCGGACAGCAGCTGAAGCGGTAGCCATCGCCGTAGCTTCGCGGCGAGAACCGATCTCGGCCTTGGTTTCAATAGCTCGATCGCGCTGCTCGATTGCCAAGTGCTCGGAACGTTTGGATTCCAGTAGGTGCTCCAAGGCGGAGATGTAGTTTTGAGGCAATGCCGGGGCGGCAGCTGGTTTGTTACGCTGCTGGACCATCTCCCAGAACTCACGCACCAGCTTCTTCTTGAAGGCCCGAACGACGTCCGAGTTGCGCATGTAGGTCAGCAGCAGCGTGGACTGAGGTTCATTGAGGAACGCGTATTCAGTCGGGCGCCCTCCCGTACTTTCGGATTTGAAATCCAGAAGTCCGAACTCCTCCAGATCAGCCTGATAGGCGCGCACAAGTTTGATGACGCTCGCGTGATCACTTAGCGTTCCCTCGGCTATCGCCAAGGTTGTCGTGACAGCATCGCCGTCTTTGATGATGACGATATTCATAGCGCCACCTCGGCCTTGCCGTGTTCGAAGTCTTCGAAATCTTCGGAACCTTCCGCCGCGTTGATGGCGTCAATGTTCGCGTTGATCAAGGTCAGGCGAGCATTCGAAATAGCGTTCTTTTCGCCGAAAAGAAGCATGTTGGTGGCACGCTTTTTTTCGGCCGCTTCGTCATGGTCAGGGGAGCATCCGACGTATTGCTTAGCCACCCAGTCGGGCAGCTCGCGGCGCACGCGCATTTCGTTTAGGAAGGTCCACCATCCAAGGGCTATTCCCCGTTCAGCTTCGAGCGCTACAAGTACCGCTTCGCGTTGTTCTTCCGAGAGGCCTGCAAGCAATGCATTGATGGCGACGCTCATTGGGCACCGCCTTGTACGGCCTGGCTACGATTCACCGAATAGACCAACGACGCCACGCTCTCGGCCAAGAAGCCCAAAGCAGTTATCTCTTCGCAGTAGATGAGATCACCCTCATTAACGGCGGAGTGCAGACGCACGCTAAGCATCTTGATGCCGTCTGCGAGCTCCGCGGCCACCGTCAGCGCCTCGCTGGACGAGAAGCCGCCATTCACGCTAAGTAGGTGGCCGCCGTCGGCTGTGTTGTTATGGAAATCAACTGGCACAGTTAGGCCCAGTGGTTGCGCGCTATTTGGGATGGTGGTATTTTTCGGTTGTGACATTTTCTCGTCCTCCAACAGACGTAGAAGTACATACCCACTCCCTGCAAGGAGTGGTGGTTGAAGAACCCGGCCTGCAAGCCGGGTTTTTTATTGCGCGGGACTAACTCAGCCCGGTCGCGCGTAATCGGCATTGGTCATAATCGGCTCCTATTTCTGGCGCTCGTGGACTGGATGCAAAAACAGCATTACTGACGCACTACCTCGCTTCTCGGCGCATCGATATCGTTTGCATCAACCTCGACGAGAAAACTCTCTTGGCCACACCCTCTTGCAGCGGCCAGTTGTTCAATCGCCTTTCCGGTCTCATAAAGCACGCTCGCTCCTTTCAAAGCTCGGTGGATAGTCGGCTGGCTAACTCCGACGTGCTCCGCGATTTCATGCTGGCGAAGCCCATCTTCGATAAGAGCCAAGAGCAATCTTCTGATGGTCATAGAAAGCCACTTACGCAAATGTATTTTTAAAATACGCAAGCGAGATTAAACAAGCAATACACTTCCGTAATTCGAAAACTCATGGAGATAGTCGTGATTGCTGAGCGCATTAAGGCGTTGCTGCTGCAGAAAGGGTGGAAACCCGCGGAGTTGGCTCGTCGTGCATTAGTGCCCCAGCCGACGATTCATCGAATCCTCAAAGGAGAATCTCGAAACCCGCGGCGCGAAAACATAGAGGCCATAGCGCACGTCTTGGGATGCCCAGCCGAATTCCTCTGGTCAGGAAATAAGGATGACTCTGAATCGGAATCCATAGCTGACAAGGAGTTTGAGGCTAAGGGAGGGTTGATGGGGCCAGTCTATGAGCTTGAGGACTCGGCCTGTCTTGACGGGGTGAAATCATCATCTGCGAGCCAGGGAATAACGGGCCGTGAAGGCCCTTGCAGCATCCTACTTGCTCACGATGGTGTAAGGCCCAGACTAAAATTTGGCAGAAGCACGCTTAGACATCACGGGGTGGAAGCAACAAAGGCGGTCGCCGTTGAAGTGAGAGGAAATAGCATGGATCCGTTACTCCCCGACGGGAGTATCGTTGCAGTGAATGCTGCTGAAAAATCAGTTATAGACGGTAAAATTTATGCGCTGACGCATGATGGCTTGCTGCGCGTTAAGACCCTATATCGGCTTCCAGGCGGCGGGCTGCGCCTTCGCAGCTTCAATCGTGAAGAGCATTCTGATGAGGAATACACCGCTTCCGAATTGAAAGATCAGGAACTCGACATCCTCGGTAGAGTTTTTTGGTCAGCAGCGTTCAGATAAAATACGAATACGTATTTACTTTCCGTATTTTTATGCGTAATTTCCGTTCCATCATTCACCTGATGGAGCGCCCCCATGGAAACGATCAGCACAGGCAACTGGACAGGCCACCTCGGCATGGGTCTCGCTCTACGCGAACTGCAATGCCTGCTGGCAGTGGCCTGCGGCAAAACCTCCAAGGAGGTTGCAAAGGATCTTGGCGTAGCACCTGGCACTGTCGACAAACGCCTGCTCTCGGTAACTACTAAGCTTGGCGTAACTCGTCGCACCGCGATGGTCGCCGAGGCAATGCGCCGGGGCCTTATCGCGCCAGCCATGGCCATGTTCCTGGCTGTCATCACATGCAGCTCCATGACCTCTACCGATCCTGTATTGCGCGTCCGCCGCAACGGCTCGCACGTGGTCGCTGCTCGTTCGCTGCGTCGTGACGACGCCCAGGTGTCAGCATGAGCCTCGCTCTGGTCCTGATTGATGAACTCCGGGACGTTGGGAGCTTTGTTGATGGTTGGAACGGCCCCACCCAACGAGATTTCGCGCGCTACATCGAACGGCTGGGTAAGCCGGTTGATGCACTGACCGTTGCCGACCTGAAAGCGGCAGCCGCCTTTGCGCTGGCCGAACTCAAATCCCTTCAGGAAAGGGGGCTCATTTGATGACCCGCCTTTCTGCCGCGCTGATCGCGCTCGCTTGGCTGGCGACCTTTGCCGCCGTTTCCTTGCTAGGCGCCCCGGTAATGCTTCGCAGTGGTATCCCCTATCTGACCATCCTCGCCTTCGTCGCGCCCTGCCTTTGGGTGCTGGCCAGCGTGTTGCTCTACGTTACTTGGGCCGACGCGGACTGGCAGGAAGAATGGGAAGGACCGGTAAAGCCTTCCTCTGCTCGCGACTCTCGAGAGCATGCCTTCGGGCTGCCGCGAGGAAAAATCAATTACACCTGCAGCTCTCGGTGGAGGACGCACAACTATGACTAGCTCGCCCCAAGATAACGAAGTCGTGGAATTCGTTCGTCTGCCTGAGGTGAAGCGGATGACGGGCTTGGGCACGACGACGATCTACAAACTAGCGAATGCCGGTACCTTCCCCAAACAGGTACCGCTAGGCGGTCGCGCCGTTGCTTGGGTGCGTAGTGAGATATGCGCTTGGACGAGAGCGAAAGTTGAAGCGGCGAGATAAGTTGTGCTGAAAGACCAACGTAGCCTCGTTGTCTAGAAGACCGAGGTGCCCACAAGAAGTGCTAATTATACCGTTCCACTATCTGCGCTTTCGCAAAGCGCTGTGCCCTGGTCACGTATCGATGTTCCGATGGCGTGAACCGCACAGGCCAATCCGTAGACCTGCGCTCCGGAAAGATGATGCTCGCTCCCATCGAGCCCAAGTAGGTCTGCGATGGCTTCAAGTGCCAAGCCGGATATCGAGAGGCGGTTGCCGTGGTCCGCGGCTTCGTTGGCAGGAAGGCTCATTGCTGCACCTTCGTACATGCGACCGGGGTAATGGTAGTGCTTGCCATCGTCTGCGCCTCCCGAGGCGTTTTAAGAAATCGACGATGGGAATGCTGGCTGCCATCAAGTTTTGCTTACAGTCCGGGCTGCATCGTAGGGCGTACAGAATGCGGCGCTGACTGTACAGTTTGCGCGGCAAACCGTAAGTCTGTCAGTCGTTCGCTGCTCCGAGTTTCTGTATCCACTCATAGACCGTTCGCTCCTTTAGCCCTTCGCGCCTGGACACAATGCGGCAAAAGTCGGCTCGGCTTTCATATTCGCTGGACGTGTTACGCCACTCTTCAAGTAGCTGATGTTTGATTTTGTTGGTCGGAGCGTGGCGTTTAAGTGCTCGCGTTCTAGCAGCTTCTGAGATTTTTTCTTTTTGAGCTTGGGTAGATAAATCGTGGGAAAAGTCAGCCGAAAGCTCGCTGAAAGTTCGAAGAATAAGCTCGTAAACTTCAAATGCCTCGGGAATTTTATTTCTGCTATAAAGCCAGCAAAGCAAATCGTATTGATAAGCAAGCAGGCTTGTTTTCTGCCAATAATCAAAATCGCCAAAAGAGACATGTACGGACAGAGTTGTAAGCACGCTGATTGCCGTCCGTGACGAAGATCGGCGGGTGGGTGCGCTTAGTTTCGATGCGTGGGCGATTATTTCAAGATCCCTTTCAATTATGTCTCCGACTTCGGCAGCAAGGTCTATCGGCTCTAGATCCTTCCATTCTTCTATGCCATAACAAGCCGCATACGCTAAATCCTCGAAGACTGTCTTCAAAGTTTCAGCGAACTGGTCTGGGATGTTGGAAAGCGTGCGGGTTTTGAACATAGAGAACCCTTCCAGCTCTTCGTAGACGCCCTTTAGGTCTATGTAACGGAAGTATTCGCAAAGCATTAGTCGCCCCTCATTGATTGAGCACTTGAGCGGAGCTAATGCATAGCACGTCCAAACCATCGGCCCAGGCCTGCATCATTTCCCGCCGCTGCTCCACGTACTGGGCGTGGTTGTAACTGCCCCGAACCTTGTTCTCGCCGGCGTGCGAAAGCTGCGCCTCGATCCAATCAGCGTTGTATCCCATTTCGTTAAGCGCCGTAGAAATCGTGCCGCGAATGCCGTGCCCAGTCAGCTTGCCCTCGTACCCCATCTTCTTGATGGCGGCATTTACGGTGTTTTCGCTCATGGGGCGGCTCGGATCGTTTCGGCCGGCGAAGACGTAGCGACCTTTGCCGGTCATAGTCTTCAGCTTGCGGAGCTCCTCCACGGCCTGCCTGGGCAGCGGTACCAGGTAAGAAGGTATCGCTCCGCCTTCGGTCCTCACCCGGCTCCGTAGCTGCTTCACTCCTTCAGGAGGGATGGACCACAGGCCCGCTTCGAGGTCGAACTGATCAGGCGATGCATTCCTAAGCTCACCCGTGCGCACGCCGGTGAGCAACAGGAGGCGTACAGCGATGCGTGTCATTTCCAGCCCTGGGAAATCCTTCAGCTTGGCCAGGAAGGCCGGCAGTTCTTCGCGCCGTAGAATCGGATTGTGCTGCACCGGCGGCTGGGCAGCGGCAATGATATCGAGGTCGGACGCCGGGTTCAGCTCGAGCAGTCCCTCGGCGATAGCGAATCGGAAGATCTGATTCAACCAGGTGCGGCACTTCTCGGCGACGTTTAACGCCTTGCGGGCTTCGACACGACGTACAGCCATCAGTACATCCGAGCGACGTACATCGGCGACAGGAATCTTCCCCAGTACCGGGATCAAATCTTTGTCTAGGTAACGGCGCGACTGGGCCGCACTCCCCTTCCGGCCGTCCGTCAGCCGCGGGGCCTTGAACTCGTACCAACGGTTCGCGACTGCTTCGAAGGTATTCGCGGCACCTACCCCAGCTTCTTGCTGCTCTCTGCGGCGCTCAAGACGGGGATCAATACCCTTTGCAACCAACGATCGAGCCTTGTCGCGGCGCTCACGGGCGTCCTTCAAACTGATCTCGGGATAGGTCCCAAGCGAGATGCGCGCCGGCTTGCTATGCAGCGTGAACCGAAAGTGCCAGCTCTTGTTGCCATTGGTGGCAATGAACAGGGCCAGGCCGTCGCCGTCTTTGAGGGTGAAGTCTTTTTCGGCGGGCTTGGCCTGCCGCACAGCGGTGTCGGTGAGGGGCATCTGTACATCACCTGCAGCTCGAATTCGGAATGTACTAGGTAATGTACATCCAGAGTGCGGATGATGGCGAAAGAAAGCGAAACTCCAGACAAAGAAAAAGCCGCTCTAGGCGGCTTGTTCTGTGGCTTCGCGTAATCCAGCGGAACTCAGCGAAACACTTGTTGGTGCGGACGGAGAGACTCGAACTCTCACGCCTTGCGGCGCTGGAACCTAAATCCAGTGTGTCTACCAATTCCACCACGTCCGCGAAGCTTTGAAGCAAAGACGCCAGACTGATTAAGGTCTGGCGTCTTTTCGAATATGGGGTGGACGATGGGGATCGAACCCACGACAACAGGAGTCACAATCCTGTGCTCTACCAACTGAGCTACGCCCACCATATTGCGTTATTGCTGTACTGCGGTGTTTTTCAACACCTTTGCTTGTATTGCCAAACAGCCTAATGGCGTGCCCGGCAGGACTCGAACCTGCGACCATCCGCTTAGAAGGCGGATGCTCTATCCAGCTGAGCTACGGGCACTTGGCTGTGCTCGACAAGCGGGGCGAATGTTATAGACGAGCTCCGCACTCGTCAACACTAAAACGTAAAAAATTCAGTGAGATAAAGGAGTTACGGGAAAATGCTGACCGCCAGCCTTTGCCCGCCCGAGCGGCCATGCGAGAATGCGCGTCCTTTTTCAATCATTTCCGATGGTTAACCAAGCGTCATGACCGCACAACTTATCGACGGCAAGGCGATCGCCGCTAGCCTGCGCAAGCAGATCGCCCAACGTGTCGCCGAACGCAGCGAGCAAGGTCTTCGTACCCCGGGCCTCGCTGTAATCCTGGTAGGCAGCGATCCCGCATCGCAGGTGTATGTTTCGCACAAGCGTAAAGACTGCGAAGAAGTCGGCTTTCTTTCCCACGCGTATGATCTGCCGGCCAGCACCGGCCAGGACGAGCTGCGCGAGCTGATCGACCGCCTCAATGATGACGCCACCATCGATGGCATCCTCCTGCAGTTGCCGCTGCCAGAGCACCTGGACGCCTCGCAACTGCTCGAACGCATTCGCCCCGATAAAGATGTCGACGGGTTCCATCCTTTCAATATCGGTCGCCTGGCCCAGCGCATCCCGCTGCTACGCCCGTGCACGCCCAAGGGCATCATGACCCTGCTGGCCAGCACCGGCGCCGATCTGTACGGCATGGACGCAGTCATCGTCGGCGCCTCCAATATCGTCGGTCGCCCCATGGCCATGGAGCTGCTGCTGGCCGGCTGCACCGTTACCGTCACCCACCGTTTCACCAAAGACCTGGCTGGCCACGTGGGCCGTGCCGATCTGGTCGTGGTTGCCGCCGGCAAGCCGGGCCTGGTCAAAGGTGAGTGGATCAAGCCGGGCGCCATTGTCATCGACGTCGGCATCAACCGTCAGGAAGACGGCAAGCTGGTGGGCGACGTGGTGTATGACACCGCCCTGCCCCGCGCCGGCTGGATTACCCCGGTGCCGGGCGGCGTAGGCCCAATGACCCGCGCGTGCCTGCTGGAAAACACCCTGTACGCCGCCGAGCATTTGCACGACTAAGCGCAACAGGGCAAAAAAAACGGCACCCCGCGAGGTGCCGTTTTTTATTGCCGCGAGAAAAGCGCCAGTTACTTACGCGCCGCTTCCCACTGTTTCAACAGCTCGTTGTAGTTAACGGTCTCGCCTTTAGGCTTCTCGTTAGCCAGTTTCGGCTTCGGTGCGCCAGGTTGGTCGAACCAGTATTGCGCATCCCGTTCCGGATTCATTTTCGGACCGCAAATCGGCTGCACTTTTGAGCGCTCAAGCCGCGTCATGATCGCATCCTGGTCTTTGGCCAAACCGTCCAGCGCTTCTTGCGGGGTTTTCTCGCCGCTGGCTGCTTCCGAGATATGGCTCCACCACAGCTGCGCCAAACGCGGGTAGTCCGGCACGTTGGTGCCGGTCGGCGTCCATTGCACGCGCGCCGGGCTGCGGTAGAACTCAACCAGGCCACCGAGCTTGGGCGCCATGTCGGTCATGGCTTGCGAGTTGATGTCCGATTCACGAATCGGCGTCAGACCGAGGATGGTTTTCTTCAGCGACACGGTTTTCGACGTCACAAACTGCGCATACAGCCAGGCCGCCAAACGTTGTTTCTCTGGCGTGGACTTGAGGAAGGTCCAGGAGCCCACGTCCTGATACCCCAGCTTCATGCCCTCTTCCCAGTACGGGCCACGTGGCGACGGCGCCATCCGCCATTTCGGCGTGCCGTCGGCGTTTACCACCGGCAGGCCCGGTTTGGTCATGTCGGCGGTAAAGGCGGTGTACCAGAAGATCTGCTGGGCGATGTTGCCTTGCGCCGGCACCGGGCCGGACTCCGAGAACGTCATGCCCTGCGCTTCCGGTGGCGCATAGGCGCGCATCCAGTCCACGTATTTCTGCGTAGCAAACACAGCCGCCGGGCCGTTGGTGTCGCCGCCGCGGGTCACGCTGGAGCCCACCGGGTGGCAGTCCTCCACACGAATGCCCCACTCGTCCACCGGCAAGCCGTTGGGCAGACCCTTGTCGCCGCCGCCGGCCATGGAGAACCAGGCGTCGGTAAAGCGCCAGCCCAGCGATGGGTCTTTCTTGCCGTAATCCATGTGGCCGTATACGCGTTTGCCGTCGATTTCCTTGACGTCTTCGCTGAAGAATTTGGCGATGTCTTCATAGGCAGACCAGTTCACCGGCACGCCCAGCTCATAGCCGTACTTCTCTTTGAATTTGGCCTTCAGTTCCGGGCGCTCAAACCAGTCGGCGCGGAACCAGTAAAGGTTGGCAAATTGCTGGTCGGGCAATTGATACAGCTTGCCGTCTGGCGCGGTGGTGAACGACAGGCCGATAAAGTCTTTCAGGTCCAGGGTTGGTGAGGTGAAGTTCTTGCCCTCGTTGGCCATCAGGTCGGTGATCGATTCTGTCTTGCCATAGCGAAAGTGGGTGCCGATCAGGTCGGAGTCGTTAACCCAGCCGTCGTAGATATTTTTGTCTGACTGCATCTGGGTTTGCAGTTTTTCCACCACGTCGCCTTCTTGCAGCAGGTCGTGGGTCAGCTCGATGCCGGTGATTTCCCTAAAGGCCTTGGCCAGCACCTTGGACTCGTATTCGTGGGTGGTCAGGGTTTCCGACACCACGTTGATCTTCATGCCACGGAACGGCTCGGCGGCTTTGATAAACCACTTCAGCTCATCCAATTGCTGTTCGGGCGTCAGGGTGGACGGCTTGAACTCTGCGCCAATCCATTTTTTCGCCGCGTCTTCGTAAGAGTCTGCCCAGGCTGTTGCACTCAAGCCACTCAGGGCGAACATCGCCGCCAACGTCACGCTATGTCGCAGTTTGTTGTTTTTGTTGAACATAGACACCTCCTGGTAATTATTAGGTGGGGCACCAAACGCTCAAGGCCGGCCCAACAACGGCAGCTCCGGCCCGCCGTTGGCTACCCCCAACGCATCACAGCCAACAGCCACACCAGGGACAGCGCACTCGCCACCCAGATGCTCCATTCAGTCGCGCCAATCACCAGCAGATGCAGGTAAGCGCTTCCGAGAAGACCAATAAACAACCGATCGCCACGGGTGGTGGCAATCGGCAGAAACCCACGGCGCTCCACACAGGGCGAGCGCAGCTCCCACACCGTCATGCCCGCCAACAGCAGGGCAATGGC
Organism: Pseudomonas turukhanskensis; assembly: GCF_027922365.1. Lineage (GTDB taxonomy): Bacteria > Pseudomonadota > Gammaproteobacteria > Pseudomonadales > Pseudomonadaceae > Aquipseudomonas > Aquipseudomonas turukhanskensis. Next base: position 90,422 of record NZ_BSFN01000003.1, on the reverse strand, counting down.
GCCGAAAAAGGCGGCGGTCGGGGTCGTCCAGGCCATCCATTCCATCGTCAGCTCCTCACACCCGGCCCAGGGCAAAGCCCTTGGCTACATGGTTACGTACAAACCAGATCACCAGCATGCCCGGCAAAATGGTCAGCACCCCGGCGGCGGCCAGCACGCCCCAGTCGATACCCGAGGCCGATACGGTGCGGGTCATCACCGCCGCAATCGGCTTGGCATTTACCGAGGTCAAGGTGCGCGCCAGCAGCAGTTCCACCCACGAAAACATAAAGCAGAAAAACGCCGTCACGCCGATGCCCGAGCCAATCAGCGGGATAAAAATCTTGGCGAAGAATTTGGGGAAGCTATAGCCGTCGATATAGGCCGTCTCATCGATCTCTTTCGGCACACCCGACATAAAGCCCTCCAGAATCCACACCGCCAGCGGCACGTTGAACAGGCAGTGCGCCAGGGCCACGGCAATGTGCGTATCGAACAGGCCGATGGAGGAATACAGCTGGAAAAACGGCAGCAGGAACACCGCAGGCGGCGCCATGCGGTTGGTCAGCAGCCAGAAGAACAGGTGCTTGTCGCCAAGAAAGCGATAGCGCGAAAACGCGTACGCCGCCGGCAGCGCTACGGTGAGGGAAATCACCGTATTCAGGCTCACGTAGTACAGCGAGTTGAGGTAGCCGGTGTACCAGCTCGGGTCGGTAAAAATCACATGGTAGTTAGCCAGCGTGAAGTTGCTCGGCCACAGACTCAGGCCGCCGAGAATCTCGTTGTTGGTCTTGAACGACATGTTCAACAGCCAATAGATCGGCACCAGCAGAAACAGAATGTAGAGCACCAGCACCACTTTTTTGCGCGTCGTCATGGTCGGCCTCAGCGGTTTTTATCGTTGTGGGTCATGGCGGTGTAGAACACCCACGACACCAACAGAATGATGAGGAAGTACACCAGCGAGAATGCCGCCGCAGGCCCCAGGTCGAACTGGCCGATGGCCATTTGCGTCAGGGTCTGGCTGAGGAACGTAGTGGCATTGCCCGGCCCGCCGCCGGTAAGCACGAAGGGCTCGGTGTAAATCATGAAGCTGTCCATAAAGCGCAGCATCACGGCGATCAGCAGCACGCTTTTCAGCTTCGGCAACTGGATATGCCGGAACACTGCCCAGGCCGAAGCACGGTCGATACGCGCCGCCTGGTAATACACATCGGGAATGGCACGCAGGCCCGAGTAGCACAGCAGCGCCACCAGCGACGTCCAGTGCCACACATCCATGATCAGCACGGTTGCCCAGGCATCGCCGGTGTTGGCCGCGTAGTTGTAGGAAATGCCCAGCTTGTTCAGCGTGTAGCCCATCAGGCCGATGTCGGCACGGCCGAAAATCTGCCAGATGGTGCCCACCACGTTCCACGGAATCAGCAGCGGAATGGCCAGCACGATAAGCACCAGGGACGCCATCTTGCCCTTGGTCGGCATGCACAATGCGATGCCGATACCCAGCGGAATTTCGATCAGCAGCACGCAGGCCGAATAGATAAACTGACGCAGCAGCGAGTCGTGCAAACGCTGGTCGGCCAGCACCTGGCGGTACCAGTCGGCACCGACAAAGTAGCGGCTGCTCTGGTCAAAAATATCCTGCAGCGAGTAGTTCACCACCGTCATCATCGGCACGATGGCGCTGAAGGCCACCAGCAAAAACACCGGCAACACCAGAAACCAGGCCTTGTTGTTTTGCACCTTCATGGCGTCACCTCCGCCTGCCCATCAACTAAATAGTCATCGGCATACACCATCAGCCACTGCGCCGGAAAACTCAGGTACACCTGCTGCTGCGGTACCGGTTGGTCTTCCTGCAGACGCACTTTGAGCTGCTGGCCGTCGAGGTTGAGGGTGAGAATTTTGTAGGTGCCCAGGTCTTCGACATGCTGCACCTCGCCGCACAGGGCATCGTCGTAAGGGCCGTCCCAGATATGGATAAACTCCGGGCGAATACCGACTTTCAGTTGCGCCTGCGGCAGGGCGGCCAAACGCTGGTTAAGCGCGGCGCTTAACGGCAACACCGTGCTGCCGAACGTCACCCCGCCCTCGCAGCGGGTCACGTCGATCAGGTTCATACCGGGGCTGCCAATAAAGTAGCCAACAAAGGTGTGGCTTGGCCGTTCGAACAGCTCACGCGGCGTGCCGAACTGCACGATCTGGCCGCCAAACATCACCGCAATCTTGTCGGCGAAGGTCGAGGCCTCCAGCTGATCATGGGTGACGTAGACCATGGTGATATTGAACTGCTCGTGAATCTGCTTGAGCTTGCGCCGCAACTTCCACTTGAGGTGCGGGTCGATCACCGTCAGCGGCTCGTCGAACAGAATCGCCGACACATCGTCACGCACCAGCCCGCGGCCCATCGACACCTTCTGCTTCTCGTCGGCCGTGAGGTTCTTGGCCTTTTTATGCAGCAGCGGGTGCAGGTCCAGCACCTCGGCAATCTCGTTGACCTTGCTCAGCACCTTGGCTTCGTTCATGCCCTGGTTGCGCAGCGGAAACGCCAGGTTGTCGAACACCGTCATGGTGTCGTACACCACCGGAAACTGGAAAACCTGAGCGATGTTGCGCTCCTCCGGCGCCAGCAGATTTACCACCTTGCCGTCGAACTGCACCTCGCCTTCGGAGGGGCTGAGCAAACCGGAAATGATGTTGAGCAAGGTCGACTTGCCGCAGCCCGACGGCCCCAGCAACGCATAGGCGCCGCCCTGCTCCCAGATATGGTTCATCTCGCGAATGGCGTAATCGTCCGGGCCGCTGGGGGCTTTGCTGTAGCTGTGGGCCAGGTGATGCAAACGGATCTCGGCCATCAGGCAACCCTCCCGACACGGCGACTGGGGGCCTGAATCAGGCGGCCATCGGCGGCGAAGACAAACAGCTTGTGGGTGGGGATATAGATGAGGATCGCGGTATCCACGTCGTACTCATGCACGCCGGGCAAATGCAGCACCAGCACGAACTGCTCGTTGCGCACATGCAGAAAGGTTTCCGAGCCGCTGATTTCCGCCAGCTCCACGGTTACCGCCAACTCCAGGTCATCGTCATTGCTCGGCACCAGGCCGATATGGCTGGGGCGCACGCCGAAGCGGTACTCGCCCTCGCCAATGCTCTGCAGGTCGGGGTTAAGCGGAAAATGGACGGCCTCGGCAAAACTCACCTCGGTGCCGCTGATGCGCCCCGGCATCAGGTTGATCGGCGGCTCGGAAAACAACTCGGCGGCCAATACCTGTTGCGGGCGGTGATACACGTCTGCGGTCTTGCCGCTCTGCACCACCCGCCCCTCATGGAGAATAGTGGTGGTGCCGCCCAGGGCCAGGGCTTCGTTGGGTTCGGTGGTGGCGTAGATGGCGATGGTATGGCGGGCCGCAAACAGCTCGCGCATTTCCTGGCGCAGTTCTTCGCGCAGCTTGTAGTCGAGGTTCACCAGCGGCTCGTCGAACAGAATCAGCGAGGCATCCTTGACCAGCGCCCGGGCCATGGCCGTGCGCTGCTGCTGGCCGCCGGACAGCTCCAGCGGGTAACGCTTGAGCAGCGCGTCGATGCGCAACATCTTGGCGGTGGCGTGCACCTTGTCATTGATGTCGGCGTCTTTGAAACCGGCCTGGCGCAGCGGCGAGGCGATGTTTTCAAACACCGTCAGGGTCGGGTAGTTGATGAACTGCTGGTACACCATCGACACGTTGCGCTTGCGCACCGGCACGTGGGTCATGTCCGCGCCATTCATCAAGATGCGCCCGCTGTTGGGCTTGTCGAGGCCAGCCATCAGGCGCATCAGGCTGGTTTTGCCGGACAGCGTGCGGCCCAGCAGCACATTGAACGAACCGGGTTCGAAGCTGAGGCAGGCGTCGTCGATATGGGTGACCCCATCAACAACCCGCGTCACATGCTCGAGGGTCAAAGACATAGAGCATCCTTTTATTTTTGTTGTGGGCCGCATATGGACCGGCCTTTGCACCTCTACAGAGCCAGATTTGTGCCAACCTGCAATCAGCATCGGCAAGTGACTGTTTATTAAGGATTTGATCAGATTTTGCGGCGTCCGCTACAGCGACACTTGAACAGCCTTGAACACTTAAACGTGAACAGCTGAACACTGGCCGTTGTTGACTTTGAACAGTCATGAACGACACTGAACCGACCCGGCAAAGACCGGTCGATTGCTGGCTGACAATAACAACAAAACCACGCGAGACCCTGTCATGGCTGAAGCCGCCCTGCCCCACGACACCATCATTCAGGACTCCTGGACGCGCTGCCGCAGCTTCGGCCTGACGCACCAGAGCACCCCCGTGTTCACCCAGCCAAGCCCGGGTGAGGTATCTGCGCTTTTGGAAAGCCAGCAGGCGCTGGTGCAAACCACCCATAAAGAAGTGCTGCCCTACTACGGCAACATCCTCGCCAACTCCAATTGCCTGATCATGCTGGCCGACAACCAGGGCCAGGTGCTGCAGAGCTGGGGCGATCAGCGTTTTATCGAACCCAACCACGCCGCCGGTTTTGTCGCCGGCGCCAGCTGGCTGGAGCGCTACACCGGCACCAACGCCATCGGCACGGCGCTGAGCTGCGCGCAGCCCGTGCATATCCAGCACGACGAACACTTTCTCAAAGCCAACCGTTTTATGACCGGCTCGGCCTCACCGATTTTCAACGAACAGCGGCAGATGATCGCCGTGCTCGATGTGTCCAGCGACAGCTACCTGCCGCCCTCCCACACCCTGGGCATGGTGAAAATGATGAGCCAGTCGGTGGAAAACCGGCTGATTCTCAACCTGTTCCAGCAGCGCTATTTCCAGCTCACCTTCAACACCAGCCTGAACAACCTCGACAGCCCCTGGGCCGGGCTGGTGGTGTTCGACGAGCAAGGCCAGGTGGTGTCGGCCAACCGCCGCGCCGACAGCCTGCTGGGCATCAGCCTGGCAGCGGTAAACATCGAAAGCCTGTTCGATATTCCGCTTCAGCAACTGCTCAATCAGCCGCAAGACTTGCCCTTCAACCTGCGTGCCGGCGGGCGGTTTCGCTTCCACGCGCAGGTGAAACGACCGCAGCAGCCGGTGCCCATCCAGGCCCGCGACTTCCGCCCCGCGCCGGTGGCCGAGCCACTCCGCGCAGCGGTCGCCAGCCCCTTTACCCTGGCCGCCATCAGCCTCGGCGACCCGCGCGTCGACAAAGCCGTGCGCCAGGCCGAGCGGCTGCTGGAAAAAGACATTCCAATTCTGGTGTATGGCGAAACCGGGGTCGGCAAAGAAGTCTTCGTCAAAGCCCTGCACCAGGCCAGTACGCGCGCTCAGCAGAGTTTTATCGCGGTGAACTGCGCCGCCATTCCGGCCGAATTGGTGGAGTCCGAGCTGTTCGGCTACGAAAAAGGCGCCTTCACCGGCGCCAACCAGAAAGGCAGCATCGGCCTGATTCGCAAAGCCCATAAAGGCACGCTGTTTCTCGATGAAGTCGGCGATATGCCGCTGCGGGTGCAGGCGCGTTTGCTGCGGGTTTTGCAGGAGCGTTGCGTGCAGCCCTTGGGCAGTAGCGAGCTGTACCCGGTGGATATCCGCCTGATCTCCGCCACCAACCGCGCCCTGCGTCAGGACGTGGACAGCGGCCTGTTCCGCCAAGACCTCTACTACCGCATCACCGGCCTGAACCTGGAGCTGCCGCCGCTGCGCGAACGCACCGACAAACAGGCCCTGATCCAACGCCTGTGGGAACACCACCGCGAGCCCTACCAATGGGCCGGCTTGAGCAGCGAGGTGATGGAATTGCTATTGCGCCACCCCTGGCCCGGCAACCTGCGCCAACTCAGCAGCGTGCTGCAAATTGCCCTGGCCATGGCCGACGATCAGCCGATTCATGCCGAACATTTGCCCGATGATTTTTTTGCCGACTTGCCCAGCAGCGATAGCCCGAAAGTGGTGGCGTTCGCCGCAGTCGGGGATGGGGATTTGAAGAGTCAGTACGAACAGTGCGGCGGGAATATTTCGCACCTGGCGCGGCATCTGGGGCTTAGCCGCAATACCTTGTACAAGCGGTTGCGGGAACAGGGCGTAAAAGTCTAAAACCTGTATTGACCTCACCATTCTGGATTCCCGCCTGCGCGGGAATGACGGAGTTTTTCGCCCATTCACCGTCGTCCCCGCGCAGGCGGGGACCCAGAATCGCGAAGTGGATCGACCTACGCCGCCGACACCGCCCGCTCAACCACTCGCGGCGTCAGCCCTAACGCGGGGTCGTGGCGAAACGTCAGGGTGCCGTCTTCCAACGGCGAGTAGCGCAGGTTGAACAGATCGAGAATGTAGTTCTGCTTCAACTGCCACGGTGCACCCGGCCCTTGTTTAGGCAATACGTCTGCCGCACGCAGCACATAACCGGCCGAGATATCCAGCAACGGCCGTTTCTCCACCGCACTGCCCACCTGGCGAGCCACGCACATCTTGTAGCCGTTCTCGTCCATGTAATTGAGCACGCGGCACACGTAGCCCGACGCCAGATCCGAACGCAGCGTCCACGACGCATTGGTGTAGCCCACGCACAAGGCGAAGTTGGGCACGTTGCTGAGCATCATGCCCTTGTAGGCCAGGGTATCGCCGATCTCCACCGGCACACCGTCCACTTCCAGGAGCATGCCGCCGCAGGCCTGTAGCTTGAGGCCGGTGGCAGTGATGATGATATCGGCGGTCAGTTCCTGCCCCGAACGCAGGCGAATGCCAGTTTCGGTGAGGGTGTCGATCTGCTCGGTCACCATCTCGGCCTTGCCGCTTTTCAGCGCCTGGAACAGGTCGCCGTTGGGCACCGCGCACAGGCGCTGGTCCCAGGGTTGGTAAGTGGGATTGAAATGGGTGTCCACCGCATAACCGGCCGGCAGCGCGCGCTTTACCCCGAATCGCAGCAGCTTGCGCGCCAGGCCCGGTGCGCGGCGGCAGAACTGGAAAAAGCCCAAGGTCAGCAACACATTTTTCCACCGCACGAGGCTGTGGGCGCGCTGCTCAGGCAGAACCTTGCGCAACACATCGGCAATGGCATCGCGGGCCGGCAATGAGGCGATATAGCTCGGCGAACGCTGCAGCATGGTGATATGCCGCGCCTTGTCGGCCATGGCCGGCACCAGGGTTACCGCCGTGGCGCCGCTGCCGATCACCACCACATTCTTGTCGGTGTAATCGAGGTTTTCCGGCCATTTCTGCGGGTGAATCATCTGCCCTTTGAACTGCTCGCTGCCCGGGAACTGCGGGCTGAAGCCGCCGGCGTAGTCGTAGTAGCCGCTGCACACATAGAGAAAGTTGGCGCGGTAGGTGGTTAACGCACCGCTCTCGGGGTGCTGCACCTGCACGGTCCACAACGCATCGTGGCTCGACCAGGCCGCCGACTTGACCATCTGCTTGAAGCGGATGTGCTGGTCGATGCCATTCGACCGGGCGGTGTCTTTGATGTAACGCAGAATCGAGTCGCCGTCGGCAATGGCCTTGGCCTCTTGCCACGGGCGGAAGGGGTAACCGAGGGTGAACATATCGGAGTCCGAACGCAGCCCCGGGTAGCGGAACAGGTCCCAGGTGCCGCCGATGTCGCCACGGCCTTCAAGAATGGCGTAGCGCTTGCTGGGGCACAGGGTTTGTAGCCGGTAGGCCGCGCCAATCCCGGACAGACCGGCGCCAATAATCAATACATCGAACTGTTCGGTAGCCATAGCGCACTCCGTGTTGCCTGCTCGCAATCGCCGTTGCGGCATGGCTTTCTTGTTCTAAACCCCGTTGGCAACGCACACCGTCAGGGCCCGATAGTGACCAGCTAATATTTTTACGTGTACAGCCCAGAGCATAGCCAGCCTGAAGCGGTTGGCTACAGCGAAAGTATGGAAAAAGGCAGAAATGGCGTCGACAAGCAGGCGATGTGTATTGAAGCTGTAACAGCGCAGCGCTCTTCCCCACGCGTGAGCACCGGGGATGACGGTGAACACCATCAGAAACCCTCGTCATCCCCGCGTAGGCGGGGATCCAGAATGTTGCGTCAGGCTAAATACTTCGCCCCGCTTCCGAGTCTGGATTCCCGCCTGCGCGGGAATGACGGTGTTGTGGGTCAGGCCAGCTCAGCCACCACCGCCGCCAGCGCCTGCGAAGGGCTTGCCGCCTGGCTGATCGGGCGGCCGATTACCAGGTAATCGGAGCCGGCATCCAGTGCCTGACGCGGCGTCAGAATGCGCCGCTGATCGTCCTGCGCACTGCCCGCCGGGCGAATACCCGGGGTCACCAATTGCAGGTTCGGATGTGCCGCTTTCAACGCCTGTGCTTCCTGCGCCGAGCACACCAGGCCATCCATGCCGGCCTTCGAGGCCAGGCCCGCCAAGCGCAGCACCTGCTCTTGCGGCTCGATATCCAGGCCGATACCGGCGAGGTCTTCGCGCTCCATGCTGGTCAGTACGGTCACGCCAATCAGCAGCGGTTTGGGGCCGTTGAATGTATCCAGCACATCGCGGCAGGCCGCCATCATGCGCAGGCCGCCGGAGCAGTGCACGTTCACCATCCACACGCCCATTTCCGCGGCCGCTTTTACGGCCATGGCGGTGGTGTTGGGGATGTCGTGGAATTTCAAATCGAGAAACACTTCAAACCCCTTGTCGCGCAGGGTGGTGACGATGTCCGAGGCACAGCTGGTGAACAACTCCTTGCCCACTTTCACCCGGCACAATTTCGGGTCGAGCTGGTCGGCCAGCTGCAACGCGGCTTCGCGGGTGGGGAAATCCAGGGCGACGATAATAGGAGTCTGGCAGGCGGACATGGGCGACGGGTCTCAGAGGTCGAAATCGGCGCGCATTGTAGCGCAAGCCAAGCGCGCGGCGGCAGGCCCGGCGATCAGCAGGTTTCGGGCAACGCCGCGAAACGGGCATACTTGCCCCGCCTCCAGCCTTGCAGCCAGCCCCGCATGCGTATTCACGTCAGTTTTATCGACCGCGTTGGTATCACCCAGGAAGTGCTCGCCCTCCTTGGCGGCCGCAATCTCAACCTGGATGCCGTGGAGATGATTCCGCCCAACGTTTATATCGACGCCCCCACCCTCAGCCCCCAGGTGCTCGAGGAATTGCGCGACGCCTTGCTGCAGATAAACGGCGTGCAGAGCATGCACGTGGTCGACATCCTCCCTGGCCAGCGCCGTCGCCTTCAGCTCGACGCCCTCCTCGCCGCCATGACTGACCCGGTGCTGGCCGTGGACGACTCCGGCCACGTGCTGCTGGCCAACCCGGCGCTCACCGCCCTGTGCGGCCACGAAGCTGCCGGCGAACCGCTCACCGCCCTGTTCGACGACGAAGGCCTGCAGCAAGCGTTGATCGACCACGGTTTTCGCCTGCCCATGCGCGAGGTATCACTCAAAGGCCAGGCACTGCTGCTGGACGCCATGCCGATTACCGACGACACCGCGCACCTGGCCGGCGGGCTGCTGACCCTGTATTTGCCCAACCGCATCGGCGAGCGCTTGTCCGCCCTGCACCACGACCACGCCGAAGGCTTCGACTCGCTGCTCGGCGACTCGCAGCCGGTGCGCAATCTCAAAGCCCGCGCGCAACGCATCGCCACCCTCGATGCACCCTTGCTGATCCGCGGTGAAACCGGCACTGGCAAAGAGCTGGTGGCCCGCGCCTGCCACGCCCTGAGCCCGCGCAGCAACGCGCCATTCCTGGCGCTCAACTGCGCCGCCCTGCCGGAAAACCTGGCCGAAAGCGAACTGTTCGGCTACGCCCCCGGCGCCTTTACTGGCGCACAACGGGGCGGCAAACCGGGGCTACTGGAATTGGCGCACCAAGGCACAGTATTTCTCGATGAAATCGGTGAAATGTCGCCGTACCTGCAGGCCAAGCTGCTGCGTTTTCTCAGCGACGGCAGCTTCCGCCGCGTAGGCGGCGACCGGGAAATGAAAGTGGACGTGCGCATCCTCAGCGCCACCCACCGCGACCTGGAACTGATGGTCAGCCAGGGCAGTTTTCGTGAAGACCTGTTCTACCGCCTGAACGTGCTCACCCTGGAAGTACCGCCGCTGCGCGAGCGCGGCCACGACATTCTGGTACTGGCGCGGCACTTTATGCAGCAGGCCTGCGCGCAGATTCAGCGGCCCATCTGCCGCCTTACGCCCGGCACCTACCCGGCGCTGCTGAGCAACCCGTGGCCGGGCAATGTGCGGCAACTGCAAAACGTGATCTTCCGCGCCGCCGCCGTGTGCGACAGCCCGTTGGTGGACGTGGGGGACCTGGATATCGCCAGCACCTCGGTCGCGCCGCAAACCGATGGCGAGGTGCGCAGCCTGGAAGAAGCGGTGGATGGGTTTGAGAAAGGGTTGTTGGAGAAGCTGTACAGCAGTTATCCGTCGAGCCGGCAACTGGCGGCGCGGTTGCTGACGTCGCATACGGCGATTGCCAAGCGGCTACGTAAATACGGAATTCCAAAGGGCTGACATCGCCGAACCTGGATTCCCGCCTGCGCGGGAATGACGGTGGTGTGGGTTAAGTTCACCGTCGTCCCCGCGTAGGCGGGGACCCAGAATTGCGGATTAGGCGCAATTCGAAACGTTGCCGCCCTCTTACTTAATCACCCCACACGCAAACCGCGCCCCGCCACCACCCAACGGTGCCGGATGGTCCGAGTGGTTATCCCCACCGGCATGCACCATCAACGCGTGCCCGCTCAACTCCGATAACTTCTTCAAGCGCGGCGCCAACACCGGCTGCGCGGCCTTGCCATCGGCGGTTACCAACAGCGCCGGCAAGTCCCCCAGATGGTTGCCGTCTTCCCACGGAAAGCCATGCTTGCCGGTTTTGTCCGGGTCCCAGTGCCCGCCTGCCGCGCCGGCCGGGGTCACTTTGCCGTCAACGGTCGCCACATCACAGCTACCGTTCATATGCACGTGAAAGCCGTGAACGCCCGGCTGCAAACCGCTGAGCATGGGGGTAAACACCAGGCCGTATTTAGACTCGGTGACCACCACATTGCCCACCGGCTTTCCGGCACCGGTTTCCGTGGCCTGATTCAATTGCACCGTAAGCGATTCAGCCGCCTGGGCGGCCGTGGCAGCCCCGAGCAGCACGGCGGCAGCGAGCAAATGACGCGAAATCTTTTGCATAACGAGCATCCTATTTCCATGGGCAGATGGGTAAAGGACCGTAGTAGGCCGCTCGGGTTCCAGCGTAAATGTAACCGTAGCGAATTCGCTACATCGTAACGATTTCGCTCCAAAACCAGGCAGACGCCCGCTGCCAGCCGCTCTAGCGCCCTAAAATTCCCGACCCGTGCGTCACCGTATCGTTTTCGTTCCACCCTCCCATAAGGGGAAATTCCTCACACCGCGCAAAGCCCCGGATTACCTACATTCGCCCAACCTGGCACCGCCCTTGCAGTCAGCCTTGCCATTACTCCGGCAACGCCCGCCAGCAGAGCGGGCCGCCCTCGACCTAGGAAGCGACATGAGCGAATTGCGATTCACCAGCGAACATGAATGGCTGCGTCTGGACAGTGATGGCCTGGTTACTGTCGGCATTACCCCCTACGCTCAAGAAGCCCTTGGTGATGTGGTGTTCGTGCAATTGCCGGAACTCGGCGCCCACGCAGCCGGCGCCGAGGTTGCCGTGCTGGAGTCGGTAAAAGCCGCCAGCACCATCGCCATGCCGGTAGACGGCGAGGTGGTGGAAGTGAACGCCGCCCTGGAAAACGTACCGGAAACCGTTAACGAAGATTCCCTCGGTGCAGGCTGGTTCTTCCGTATGCAATTGGCCGACAACAGCGTGCTCGCCACCCTGCTCGACCAAGCCGCCTACGACCGCCTGCTCAAAGCCAACGACGACGCCTGAGGCCCCGACGATGACCATTTCCCTCGACACCCGTAACGAATTTATCGCCCGCCACATCGGCCCGCGCGAGCGCGACATTGTCGCCATGCTGCAGCAGTTGGGTTACGACTCCCTGGAAGCCATGAGCGCCAGCGTGATCCCCGACAGCATCAAGGGCACCAGCGTGCTCAACCTGCCCGAAGGCCTGAGCGAAACTGCGGCCCTGGCCGAAATCAAGGCCATCGCCGACAAGAACAAGCAGTTCAAAACCTATATCGGCCAGGGCTACTACGGCACCCTGACCCCGGCGCCTATCCTGCGCAACCTGCTGGAAAACCCGGCCTGGTACACCGCGTACACCCCGTACCAGCCAGAAATTTCCCAAGGCCGCCTGGAAGCGCTGCTCAACTTCCAGACCATGATCTGCGACCTCACCGGCCTGCAAATCGCTAACGCCTCGCTGCTCGACGAAGCCACCGCCGCCGCCGAAGCCATGACCTTCTGCAAGCGCCTGGCTAAAAACAAAGCCAGCCAAGCCTTCTTCGCCTCGCAGCATTGCCACCCGCAAACCCTCGACGTGCTGCGCACCCGTGCCGAGCCGCTGGGCATTGATGTGGTGGTGGGCGATGAAAACGCCATCGAAGACTTCTCGGCCTACTTCGGCGCCCTGCTGCAATACCCGGCCAGCAATGGCGATATCTTCGACTACCGCGCGCTGGTCGAGCAGTTCCACGCCGTGGGCGCCCTGGTGGCCGTGGCCGCCGACCTGCTGGCCCTGACCCTGCTCACCCCACCCGGCGAATTCAACGCCGACGTGGCGCTGGGCAGCGCGCAACGCTTTGGTGTACCGCTAGGCTTTGGTGGCCCGCACGCCGCTTACTTTGCCACCCGTGATGCCTTCAAACGCGATATGCCGGGCCGCTTGGTTGGCGTGTCCATCGACCGCCACGGCAAGCCCGCTTTCCGCCTGGCCATGCAAACCCGCGAACAACATATCCGCCGCGAGAAGGCCACCAGCAACATCTGCACCGCGCAGGTGCTACTGGCCAACATCGCCGGCATGTACGCCGTGTACCACGGCCCGCAAGGCCTGACCCAGATCGCCAAGCGCGTGCACGTGCTCACCGTTATTGCCGCTCAGGGCTTGGCCCAACTGGGCCTGCCGGTGGCGCAAGCGAGCTTCTTCGACACCGTTACCCTGAACACCGGCGCACGCACTGCCGAGCTGCACGCCAAAGCGTGGGCCGCGGAAATCAACCTGCGCCAGATCGACGCCGGCCAACTGGGCCTGTCCATCGACGAAACCACCACCCAGGCCGATGTCGAAGCACTGTGGGCGTTGTTCGTTAGCGACGGCCAGACCGCTCCCGATTTCGCCGCGCTGGCCGCTAACGCAGGCCTGCGACTGCCCGAAGCCCTGCTGCGCACCAGCACCTTCCTGCAGCACCCATCGTTCAACCGCTATCACTCCGAAACCGAGTTGATGCGCTACCTGCGTCGCCTCGCCGACAAAGACCTGGCCCTGGACCGCACCATGATCCCGCTGGGCTCGTGCACCATGAAGCTCAACGCCGCCAGCGAAATGCAGCCCATCACCTGGAGCGCCTTCGGTGGCCTGCACCCGTTTGTGCCGGCCGACCAAGCCCAGGGTTACCAGCAACTGACCGACGAGCTGGAAGCCATGCTCTGCGCGGCCACTGGTTACGACGCCGTGTCGTTGCAGCCCAACGCCGGTTCGCAAGGTGAATACGCTGGCCTGCTGGCCATTCGCGCCTACCACGCCAGCCGTGGCGAAGGTGAACGCGACATCTGCCTGATCCCCTCCTCTGCCCACGGCACCAACCCCGCTACCGCCAACATGGCCGGCATGCGCGTGGTGGTTACCGCGTGCGATGCGCGCGGTAACGTAGACGTTGAAGACCTGCGCGCCAAGGCGCTGGAACACAAGGATCGCCTGGCCGCCCTGATGATCACCTACCCGTCCACCCACGGCGTGTTCGAAGAAGAGATTCGCGATATCTGCGCGATCATTCACGACAACGGCGGCCAGGTGTACATCGACGGCGCCAATATGAACGCCATGGTCGGCTTGTGCGCACCGGGTAAATTTGGCGGCGACGTATCGCACCTGAACCTGCACAAAACCTTCTGCATCCCCCACGGCGGCGGCGGCCCAGGCGTTGGCCCGATTGGGGTGAAAGCGCACCTGGCGCCGTTCCTGCCCGGCCACGGCCATATGGCGCGCAAAGAAGGCGCCGTCAGCGCCGCGCCGTTCGGCAGCGCCAGCATTCTGCCTATCTCGTGGATGTACATGAAAATGATGGGCGGCGAAGGTCTCAAACGCGCTTCGCAGCTGGCCATTCTCAGCGCCAACTACATTGCCAACCGCCTCGAAGAGCACTTCCCCGTGCTGTACGCCGGCAGCAATGGCCTGGTGGCGCACGAATGCATCCTGGACGTGCGCCCGCTGAAAGAAACCAGCGGTATCAGCGTGGACGACGTGGCCAAGCGCCTGATCGACTACGGCTTCCATGCGCCAACCATGTCGTTCCCGGTGGCCAATACCCTGATGATCGAGCCGACCGAAAGCGAATCCAAGGAAGAGCTGGACCGCTTCTGCGACGCCATGATCAGCATCCGCAACGAAATCCGCGCCATCGAACGCGGCGAGGCGGACGCCCAGGACAACCCGCTGAAAAACGCCCCGCACACCGCCCAGGAACTGCTCGGCGAGTGGCCGCACGTATACAGCCGCGAGCAGGCCGCCTACCCGCTGGCCAGCCTGGTGGAAGCCAAGTACTGGCCGCCGGTGGCGCGTATCGACAACGTATACGGCGACCGCAACCTGGTGTGTTCCTGCCCTTCTATCAGCGAATACGCTGACGCCTGAGCCAACGCATTGCTTTTGTAGGGTGTGCTCCGCGCACCAAGCGATCTCCCCGATATCGCTCTGGTGCGCACAGCACGCCCTACGAGAGCCAATGCACCGGCCCTCCCCGAGGTCTTTATGGCACTTAGCGTGTTCGACCTGTTCAAGATCGGTATCGGCCCCTCCAGCTCCCACACGGTCGGGCCGATGCGCGCGGCCGCGCGTTTTGCCGAAGGGCTGCGCCGCGACGAGCTGCTCGCCGCCACCCACAGCGTAAAAGTCGAGCTCTACGGCTCACTCGGCGCCACCGGCAAAGGCCACGGCAGCGACAAAGCCGTGCTGCTGGGCCTGGAAGGCGAGCACCCCGACACGGTGGATACCGCCACCGTGGACGAGCGACTGGCCGCCATCCGCAAAAACGGCCAACTCAACCTGCTCGGTGAAAAGCCCATCGCCTTCGTGGAAAAACAGCACCTGGCGATGATCCGCAAACCCCTGCCGCAACACCCCAACGGCATGATCTTTCGCGCCTTCGATGAAGCAGGCCTGCAATTGCGCAGCCGCGAGTATTACTCGGTGGGCGGCGGTTTTGTGGTGGACGAAGGCGCGGCCGGCGCCGACCGCATTGTCGAAGACGCCACCGTGCAGCCCTACCCGTTCCACAGCGGCAATGAGCTGATGGCCCACTGCGCCGAGCACGGCCTTTCCATCAGCCAATTGATGCTGGCCAACGAAAGCGTGTGGCGCCCGGAAGCCGACACCCGCGCAGGGCTCTTGCGTATCTGGCAAGTGATGCAGGACTGCGTGGAAGCCGGCTGTCGCAACGAAGGCATCATGCCCGGCGGCTTGAAGGTCAAACGCCGTGCGGCTGCGCTGCACCGGCAACTGTGCAAAAACCCGGAAGCGGCGCTGCGTGACGCGTTGTCGGTGCTGGACTGGGTGAACCTCTACGCCCTGGCCGTCAACGAAGAAAACGCCAGCGGCGGCCGTGTGGTCACCGCTCCAACCAACGGCGCGGCGGGCATTGTGCCGGCCGTGCTGCACTACTACGTGCGCTTTATTCCCGGCGCCAACGACGACGGCGTGGTGCGCTTTCTACTCACCGCCGCCGCCATCGGCATTCTCTACAAAGAAAACGCCTCCATCTCGGGTGCCGAAGTGGGCTGCCAGGGCGAAGTGGGCGTGGCCTGTTCAATGGCCGCCGGGGCGCTGTGTGAGGTAATGGGCGGCACCGTGCAGCAAGTGGAAAACGCTGCTGAAATCGGCATGGAACATAACCTGGGCCTTACCTGCGACCCCATTGGCGGACTGGTGCAGGTGCCGTGCATCGAACGCAATGCCATGGGCTCTGTGAAAGCCATCAATGCCGTGCGCATGGCGTTGCGCGGCGATGGGCAGCATTTTGTCTCGCTCGACAAGGTGATCCGCACCATGCGCCAGACCGGGGCAGATATGAACAACAAATACAAAGAGACGGCGCGGGGTGGGTTGGCGGTGAACATCATCGAATGTTGAGAACCGCGTCGCCTGCGGCGCTCACCCCCTGCTCCTCTCCCGCACCCGGGCCCGCGCGCGGGAGAGAAAGAGGAGCAAATTTGCGGCAGAACAAATAAATCGAATACCCCATAGATCAGTCCCCTCTCCCGCGTGCGGGAGAGGGCTAGGGTGAGGGGCCCTTCCCCCGCCAGAACACCATTTCAAGGAGCACACCCATGACCCCCTCACCCCTGGCCAAAACACCCCTCCACGCCCTGCACCTGGAACTCGGCGCCCGCATGGTGCCGTTCGCCGGCTACGACATGCCCGTGCAATACCCCCTTGGCGTGCTCAAAGAACACCAGCACACCCGCGACCAGGCCGGCCTCTTTGATGTGTCGCACATGGGCCAGATTCTGCTTAAAGGCGCGAATGCCGCCAAAGCGCTAGAAACCCTGGTGCCGGTCGACATCATCGACCTGCCCATTGGCATGCAGCGCTACGCCATGTTCACTGACGAAAACGGCGGCATCCTCGACGACCTGATGGTTGCCAACCTCGGCAACGACACTCTGTTTCTAGTCGTAAACGCCGCCTGCAAAAACGAAGACCTGGCCCACCTGCAACAGCACCTGAGCGGCCAGTGTGAAGTGATCGCCCAATTCGATCGCGCCTTGCTCGCCCTGCAGGGCCCTGCCGCCGTCACCGTGCTCGCCCGCCTGGCGCCCGAAGTCGCCAACATGACCTTTATGAATTTCCAGCCGGTTACCTTGCTGGGCGTTGACTGCTTCGTCAGCCGCTCCGGTTACACCGGTGAAGACGGGTACGAGATCTCCATCCCGGCCGATGCAGCGGAAAAAATCGCCCGCGCCCTGCTGGCCGAGCCGGAAGTACAAGCCATCGGCCTCGGCGCCCGCGATTCGCTACGCCTGGAAGCCGGCCTGTGCCTGTACGGCCACGACATGAGCACCGCCACCACGCCGATTGAAGCCGGTTTGTTGTGGGCCATTTCCAAAGCCCGCCGTGCGGACGGTGCACGTGCCGGCGGTTTCCCGGGGGCCGCGCGCGTGTTCGCCCAGCAACAGGAAGGCGTGGCGAGCAAACGCGTCGGCCTGCTGCCGCAAGAGCGCACGCCGGTGCGTGAAGGCTGCGAGATTGTGGATGCCGACGGCATCGTGATTGGCAGCGTGTGCAGCGGCGGCTTCGGCCCAACCCTCGGCGCGCCATTGGCCATGGGCTACGTAAACGCTGGCCACAATTCGCTGGAAAACACCGTATGGGCACTGGTGCGCGGCAAACGCGTGCCGATGAAAGTGGCCAAGACGCCGTTTGTGCCACAGCGCTATTACCGCGGCTAACGACGCCGCCCGCTAAATCGTAGGATGGGTAGAGGCAACGCCGAAACCCATCGTTACGCCGATCCAGTATGAGTTTCGCTGAGTTCTAGCCATCCGGCGGTTTTAGCACGGCCTCTAGTCTCGATGCCTCTTGACCCCGTGCAAGTGCGCCAGTGGGCGCAGTCCATCACATCCCCATCTCCCTGAGCTTGTGCCACTGCCCCTGCGCGTCTAATTTGCTGCTTGCCAGCCCTCATGGACGACCCCATGCCATTTCCCCTGCGCCTATGCGCCCTGCTCGCTGCCACCTTGTTGCCGCTCTCCATCGCTCAGGCCGCCGATTGCCACGCCTTTGAAACCGAAACCCTGACCCTCACCGGTACGCTCTACCCGGACACGTTCCCCGGCGCGCCCGGTTTCGAGGATGTCACCCAGGGCGACGAAGCCGAAGTGGGCTTTTATCTGGCGCTGCCGGAGCCACTGTGCATGACGCCCAATGATGAGTTCGAGGTGACCAGCGACCAACGCCTGGACTACTTGCAACTGATCCTCGACCAGAAGGGTTATGACCAGTTACGCCCTTACCTGCTGAGCGAGGGCAAGCTCACGCTCAAGGGCACCATTACCGGCGCGCTAACCGGCCACCACCACACGCCGTTGTTGCTGCAGGACGTGCAGTTTGTGAGCGGCACGCCGGCCGAACCGGTGGATTGCGAATTGCTGGCAGAAAACGCGGCGTTGGATGAGCGCCTGCCCAGCCCGCTGCCCGGCAAGATCACCGGCGAACGTCGCCTGTATTTCCACACCGCGCCGAATGACAGCTGCGGCGAACAAAAGGCTTATATCGTGCCCGGCGACGCGGTGACCGTGAGCAATATCCATAGCTTTGGCTGGGCCGAGGTCACCTACACCAGCAAAAAAGGCGCGGTCTTTACCGGCTGGGTAAAACAGGGCCAGGTGCTGATCAACGGCGAGTAACGCCCTGCTTGTGGCGAACGCCACCCCCACTACAAAAGCACATACCTTCAATCCCCAGCCCGCCTCTGGCCGGATACTCCAGCTTTCACCATTGGAGCCACCCATGCGGGCCACCCTGCTGTTCTGCGCGCCCTTGCTAGCGACCACCTGGGTAACGGCCGCGCACGCCGATGCCCCGGCCCTGTTCAGCGATGCCACGTTCAATCTGCTTAGCCGCAATTTTTTCCTGAACAACGACACCCGCACCGGCCATAACGGCGACAGCTATAACCGCGAATGGGCGCAGGGTTTTATTGGTCGTTTCGAATCGGGGTACACCCCCGGCGTGCTCGGCGTGGGTGTGGGTGCCCACGGCTTTGTCGGCCTGCGCCTGGACTCGGGCGGCGGCCGCGCAGGGACGGGGCTGCTGCCGGTAGGCGACTCCGGCAAAGCGGCAGGCGAGTACTCCAGCGCCGGCGGTGCGCTCAAGCTGCAATTGGGTGACACCCGCCTCAAGCTCGGCGAAATGGAAGTGGAGACTCCGGTGTTCGATACCGGCGACAAACGCCTGCAACCCGAATACGCCACCGGCGCCCTACTCCAAGGCAAAGCCGGCAGCCAGCTCAGTTGGACTGCTGGCCATTTCAACGCTTTCAAAAACCAGGATGAAAGCGCCTCGGCCAGCGATTTCGACGGTTATGGCGCCAGCACCCGCCACGAAAGCATCAGCCTGCTCGGCGTACAAAGCGACACAAGCGCTGCGCTGAGCGGCGCCTTGTACATGGGCGAGCTTAGCGACACCTGGCGCCAGTACTACGCCAACCTGCACCTCAACCAACCCTTGAGCACAGACACCCGCCTGGCCTGGGACGCGAATCTGTACCGAACCCTGGGCACCGGCGCCGAACAGGCCGGTGCCATCAACACCACCGCCGCCAGCTTGCTGGCCAAGCTGAGCGTGGGCGAGCAGGCATTCAGCCTCGGCTACCAGAAAATCAGCGGCAATACGCCGTTCGACTTTGTCGGTGGCGATTCCATCTACCTGGCCAACTCCATCAAATACGCCGACTTCAACGGCGCCAACGAGCAGTCCTGGCAGGTGCGCTATGACCTTGACCTGAGCCAGTGGCTAACGTCCGGCCTCACCTTGATGACCCGCTACGTGCGCGGCAGCAATATCGACGGCACCCACGCGCCCAAAGGCGGCGCCTACAACCCGTACGACGACGAACTGGGCGGATACGTGGCAAACCAGGGCGAAGGCGGCAAGCACTGGGAACGCGATATCGAAGGCAAGTATCGGGTGCAATCCGGCGCCGCCAAGGACCTCGCGCTAAGCCTGTCGTACGTGACCCATCGCGGGAACGCTGCGCAGGGCGGCCGGGATATCGACCGGGTGTACGTGGTCATCGAATACCCGCTGGACGTGCTCGGCAGCCACTGAAACGGGCTGAAAAATGCCACCTGACCTGGCTTGTGCAACCGTCTCAATGCACGTCTAAGTGGATGCCGGTGTTGGCGCCAGTGACCATTTCTTTTCTGATCGCTGCGATGGTTCCCCGTGGCAGCAGCAGATGGCCCTCCCAAGGCGCCGGTTTGCCATTGGGGATCGCCAGTTCGTACAGGCCCATGCAGGCGATCAAGGTGCTGGTCACCGAATTGCTGTTGCGGCCCAAGCCGAACAGTGGGTAAGCCAGCCCAAGGGCGTTGATGGCATCCTTGCCGCGCAGCGCGGCCGCCCAGCGCTGTTGCACTTCCAGGCGACTGCCCTTGTAGAGCACCACGCGCGGCTGCTGGTGGCGATACAGGTAGGAGGCAGAAAACTGGTACACCTTCAAGCGGTCCGAGGGCAGGTAACCAACGGGTTTGATACTGCCGGTCTTACTGGTGGCCAACCCATCGAGTTCTGCGATCACGGTGCCTGTGGCGTCTACAAAAACCAGCAAGTTATGGCCAAACAGGCGCAGTAGCGGAAACTGCGACAACACCAGTTGGCAGTGCGGTGGGTTGTTATCGCTCATCATGGCCTCGCCTTGGAAAAGAAAATCGGGGCCTTGACCGTACGCATCGCCCATTGCTTTCTCCGCCAGTTGCGTCTGAAGTGCTTGATAGTTTTAAAGCAAAGCACAGGCGGAAATCCGCGGCCGTCACCGCGCAAATGAGCAGCACCCAAATTAGCCCGCCGCTGTCTGACCCCCAAACCGCTCTCACACAGGCCCCCCATGCAAGCCCATCTCTACGTTGTTCGCCACCCTTCCGCCGGCCTGCTGTTTGTGCAATTGCTCGGCGTGTTGCTGTACCCGTGGATGGAGGACACGCCCATGAGCCGTGCCCTGTTTGGCGCCTTTGGCTTGGTGGTGCTAGGCCTGGCCCTGCATGTGGTCAAACGCAGCTCGGCACAAACCTGGGTGGCGGTGGTGCTGGCGCTAATGGTGCTAAGCCTGTCTGTGCTCGACCAGCTGATGGCGGCTGCGAGCCTACAAGTGCTGATTTCGCTCGTGGAGGCGCTGTTTTACCTCTATGCCGCCGTCAGCCTGATCATCTATATGAACGCCGACCACCGCGCCACCACCGACGAGCTCTTCGCCGCCGGCGCCACCTTTACCTTGCTGGCCTGGGCCTTTGCTCACCTGTACACCTTCTGCCAACTGCTGCTGCCCGGCAGCTTTGGCGCGCTGATAGATCCGCAGGCCGCCCGTAGCTGGATGGAGTTGCTGTTTTTGAGCTTTACGACGCTGTCTGGCGTGGGCCTGGGCGACATCATTCCACTCACGCCCATGGCCCGAGCACTGGTGATGATCGAGGAGTTTGTCGGCGTGATGTACCTGGCGCTGGTGGTGTCACGGCTGATTGCCTTAACCGTGATCAAGCGCTGAAGGCTACTGCTCGTGGTGGAAAACAACCTCGCCGGAGTCGAGGTTTTTGATCTGCGAGTTGATCCGCACAAATGTCGCCTGCCCCTCGAACGCCTTGGCGTTGTTCCAACTCACCAGATAGCGCTGGCCGGCCTTGAACTCCACATTGTCGGCTTTGAACCCACAGCGCTCGCCGCCAGGGCCCATGGCATTTTTCGATAGCCAGCACCATTGCAGCGAATGCTTGCCCGCCGGCACCTGCAGCGCCTGAAAACCGCGCACCGGCGTTGCTGTGCTGGCACCGGCCAGAAGCCGGCCGTCCAGGTGGGTAACCAGCAATAGCCGGTGCACGGACAGGCCAGCCTCACGCTCGGCTGCGGTGCTGAAATAGATCAGCGACGCCTGAGTCGCGCTCTGCGCCAGGTCGGCCGGCCGCACAGCGGCGATATCAGTCTGGTAACCGTTGTAGTTAAAGGTGCCACAGGCACTAAGCAAGGCACTCAGGGTGAGCAACCCGAGGGCGCTAAGAAGACGGGGCATGGGCAAGGCCTTGGCGAGTTGGTAAGGGCCAGCATTATCGGTGAAGTTCAGCGGTTAAATACATCCGCACGCTTACCGGCTGAACGAGCGCCGGCTGGCTTAGTCACAATGCTCTCCCTGCTTGAGCTTTTGCGTAAGGAAATTGCATGTCTGTTGCTGAATCGTCCCTGGCCGTACCCACCCACGCCCAGCAGAAAAGCTCGACGCGCTGGGCGTTTTTTATTGCCGGGTTTGCCATGGCCGCCTGGGCGCCCCTGGTGCCCTTTGCCAAAGCACGCGCTGGGTTGTCAGAAGGCTCGCTCGGCTTGCTGCTGCTGTGCCTGGGCGTTGGCTCGCTGTTGACCATGCCGTTGGCCGGTGCCCTGGCCTCACGCTTTGGTTGCCGGCGGGTGATTGTTGCGGCTGCCGCCGTGGTCTGCCTGGCCCTGCCGCTGCTGGCGGTGTTTGCCTCGTGGCCGCTGCTGGCCATCACCCTGGCCTTGTTTGGCGCCGCGCTGGGTTGCATGGATTGCACCATCAACCTGCAGGCGGTGATGGTGGAAAAGAACAGCGACCGACCCTTGATGTCCGGTTTTCATGGCCTGTTCAGCGTGGGCTGCATTGCCGGCGCGGCCGGGGTCAGCCTGCTGCTGGCGTTGGGTAGCGGGCCCTTGCTGGCGACCGCGGCAGTGGTGGCCACGGTGATTGCCGTGCTGCTGTATTCGGCGCGCGACCTGTTGCCGTTTGGCAGCGCCAGCAACGGCCCGGCGTTTGCCATTCCCCATGGTGTGGTGCTGTTGATTGGCGCGGTGTGCTTCATCTTGTTTTTGGCCGAGGGCGCCATGTTGGATTGGAGCGCGGTGTTTTTGGTGGAGGCCAAACAACTGGCCTCGGCCCACTCCGGTATCGGTTACGTGGCGTTCTCGTGCGCCATGACAGCGGGCCGTTTAACCGGTGACCGCGTGGTGCATCGCGTGGGGCGTCAACGGGTGGTGCTGATGGGCTCGCTGATGGCGGCGCTGGGCTTGGTGGTGGTGACCTTGAGCCCCAACTGGGAACTGGCACTGCTGGGCTTTGTGCTAGTGGGCGCGGGGTGTTCGAACGTGGTGCCGGTGATGTTCAGCCTGATTGGCAAGCAAACGGTGATGCCTGAGAACGTGGCGATTCCGGCGGTATCGACCCTGGGCTACGGCGGCATTTTGCTGGGGCCGGCGTTTATCGGTTTTATTGCCCATGGCAGCAGTTTGGCGGTTGCGTTATTGGTGTTGGCAGCACTGTTGGTGGGTGCTGGACTGTTGAGTCGGGTGTTGCGGTTGGGGAATTGAGACGCTTGGTCTCCCAGGGCACCGCGCGCAGTTGGCCGCTGCTCCACAATCAGCCTTTTGCACATTGGCGGAACACACTTGGGCGCCGGTGATCCAAACTGCAGTGCGGATGGATTAACCTGCCCCGCTTATGTGGTTAAGGAGAACGTTATGCCTTGGTATGCCTGGTTGATTCTGATTCTGGCAATTGGCTCGATTGTGGGTGGTTTGATGATGCTGCGCGATACGGCGACCAAGCTGCCGTTGACGGATGAGCAGCTGAGGAAGGTGCATGAGCGCAATGCAGAGGCGGATGCGAAGGATGCGCAGGATCGATGAGGGTTAATTCGCCGCTTTTGAAACGGTCCAGCGGACTTTTGGCGAGCGACTTTCTTCTTTACCGCGTGTGCTGGGAGTTTTGTTTCGCGCCTTACGCGCGAGTTTCTTTTTCCAGTCGATGAAAAAGAAACCAAAAAATCTTGCCCCTACCTGGGCCCTACGCTGCGCTTCGGGTTCCCTCGCTGCGTCGTCGCTCCAGGGGCCGGGCTGAAGGGCCATCCATGGCCCTCATCCCTCTTCGCGGCTCCCGGCCGCTACGACCCCCTACGCAACGACTCCGCTCGGCCTGGCGCTAAAGGGGCGGGTAGATCACAAACGTTAGATCAAAATCAAAAGCCCCTCCCCCCCCGGCCCCTCTCGCCTGCCCGGCCGGCCTAGCGGGCGAGGGGTGACGCTTGGTCTCGATCTCGTAGGAGCCAGCTTGCTGGCGAACCCTGCAACGCAGGTCGCGAATCACCTTTTCCAGGGTCCGCGAGGGAACGCCCCTCTCCTGCTACGCCGGCGGGCAGTGCGGCCGGCTAGGCCAGGGGCTTTTGATCGTTGATTACACCAACCGCAACACCACCGCCCCGGCAACAATCACACACGCACCTGCAATCCGCGTCGGGCTCAGGCGCTCGTTGAGAAATAGCGAAGCGATCAACATGCCGAACAGAATCGCGGTTTCGCGCAGTGCCGCCACCACCGCAACCGGCGCCTGACTCATTGCCCATAACACCAGGCAGTAGGACGCCACCGTTCCGAACGCGCTCAATACGCCCATGCGCCAATAGCTGCGGGCGTAGGCCACAAACGCTTCACGCCGCGCAGCAAGCGCCCATGCCAGCAGTGCCACACCTGTGAGCAAGAACAGCCACAACGTATAGCCCGCGGCCGCACCCGCGTGGCGCACGCCTATACCATCCACCAGTGTGTAGGCGGCAATCACCACGGCATTGAGCAGCGCCATCAGCAGGCCCAGCCGCACGTTGGCCGAATGTTTGCCCACGGGCCGCGCCAGGGCCATGGTGAGAATGCCCAGGCAGATCAGCACAATTCCCAGCAGCGCGCCGAGGCCCAGCGGGTCGTTCAGCCAGATGAGACTGGCCAGGGCCACCAGCAAGGGCGCGGTGCCGCGCATGATCGGGTAGGTCTGGCTCATGTCGGCCAGGTCGTACGCGCGCGCGACCAGGCCGAAATACGCCACGTGCAGCAGTACCGAGGTGGCCAGAAATGGCCAGCTGGCCGGCGCCGGTTGCGGCAGCCAGGGCAGCAGGATGCTGCCCATCAGCGCTGCGCAACTGGTGAGCAGCACCGTGCTCAATAATTTGTTGGGCCCGCCTTTGACGATGGCGTTCCAGCTGGCGTGCAGCAGGGCTGCGAGGAGTACGACGAGGTAGACCGACACACGCGCTCCGTAGGCAGCAGTGGGCAAGGGGCGCAGTGTATAGGGCAACAATCAACCGACGGAATATGCGGCGGCAGGCGGGCTTAGCAATGGCGGCTCAGCAGTTGCGGTTGCAGCAGGCGCATGTCCGATTCGATCTCGTCGATGATCCGCGCAATGTCATCGCGGTGCAGGCTGGTGCTGCAGGCTATGCCGGCAATCGACAGCAGCGTGGCGCCGGTGCCTGGCTGAAGGATGCGCACGAGCATGGAGTGTGGGCTGTCCATACTTGCATCCACACCCAGCGGGGCGAAGTGTTCCTGCAGCAGTACACAGGCGGCGGGAAAGGAGCGTCTCACGGTCAAACCTCGTGGGTGGTTTACCAGAAGGTAATTTCAAGCCTAGGCCAGCAGGTGCTGCTTCGCCGCGCAGTTGGTCAGGTTGGCCACTATGGCTGGCCATCACTCACCGATAGCCTCGTTCAATAATCGCGATAGAGAGATTCCCTGAACCTCCGCAGCCAAGCGCCCTCGATAAACCATAGGGCCCGCCGTGGAGGCTCAGGGTCAGCGCGCTAGAACGTATTCGAACAAAGCAGCTCGCTGACCTGCTCACCTGCTTTTTTCCTTCTTGAAAAGTAGTAAACCTGACCAGGAGATCGATTCAGATGGCTACGCCGAAAAAACCCGCACCTGCCAAGACCAAAGACTCAACAGGAACCCCGCCACCGGCCACCGCCGGTCTGCCGTACAGCGCCACGCCCGACCAGAAAGCCCAGGCTGAAGCCGCGCACAGCGCCGTCAGTGGCTGCCCGTTCAATGCCAACAAGGCCAAGGAATATGGGGCGGCATCGGCCGTGCCCAGCCCAGGCGAAACCGTCGATGCACCACCAATTGCCGGCGCCAGCACGCTGAGCGAAACCAACGTCAGCGACAAAATCGGCACCGCCCAACCGGGGTTCAACGCCAACAGCGGTGAACTGCCCCGCGTGCAGGCCGACAGCGCCGGCCAAGGCCTGACCACCAACCAGGGCGTGCCCGTCGCCGATAACCAGAACTCGCTGAAAGCCGGCCTGCGTGGCCCAGCGCTGCTCAAAGATTTTATCCTGCGTGAGAAAATCACCCACTTCGACCACGAGCGCATTCCAGAGCGCATCGTGCATGCCCGTGGTTCGGCGGCCCATGGGTTCTTCGAGGCCTATGAAGACCTGAGCGACCTGACCCGCGCCGCGCCATTTGCCGCCAAGGGCAAACAGACGCCGGTGTTTGTGCGCTTCTCCACCGTGGCCGGCGAGCGCGGTTCAAAAGACACGGCGCGTGATGCACGCGGCTTTGCGGTGAAGTTCTATACCGACCAAGGCAACTGGGATCTGGTGGGCAACAATATTCCGGTGTTTTTCATTCAGGACGCGATGAAGTTTCCCGACCTGATTCACGCGGTAAAACCCGAACCGCACAACGGCATGCCACAGGCGGCGTCCGCCCATGACACGTTCTGGGACTTTATTTCCCTGTCACCTGAATCGGCGCACATGATCATGTGGGCCATGTCCGACCGCGGCATTCCGCGCAGCTACCGGATGATGCAAGGCTTTGGCGTGCACGCCTTTCGCTTCGTCAATGCCCGCGGCGAGTCGAGCTTTGTGAAGTTTCACTGGAACCCCAAGCTCGGTACCCACTCGCAGGTGTGGGATGAAGCGGTAAAAGTTTCCGGCGCCGAC
Source organism: Pseudomonas turukhanskensis (assembly GCF_027922365.1). Lineage (GTDB taxonomy): Bacteria > Pseudomonadota > Gammaproteobacteria > Pseudomonadales > Pseudomonadaceae > Aquipseudomonas > Aquipseudomonas turukhanskensis. The sequence continues at coordinate 63,859 of NZ_BSFN01000003.1, read as the reverse complement.
CCGGACTACCACCGCCGCGACTTGTGGGAAGCCATCGAGGCTGGCGCCTATCCTGAATGGGAATTGGGTGTGCAGGTGGTCAGCGAAGAGGAAGCAGAAAAATTCAGCTTCGACATTCTCGACCCTACCAAACTGATTCCCGAGGAGTTGGTGCCGGTGCGCCCAATCGGCCGCATGGTGCTGAACCGCAACCCGGAAAACTTCTTTGCCGAAACCGAGCAGGTGGCGTTCTGCGCCGCCCATGTGATTCCGGGTATCGACTTCACCAACGACCCCTTGCTGGCTGGGCGCATTCACTCCTATGTGGACACCCAGATCAGCCGTCTGGGTGGCGCGAACTTCCATGAAATTCCGATCAACGCCCCGCTCGCCCCGGTGCACAACAACCAGCGCGACGGCATGCACCGGCAAACCATCAACCGCGGCCGGGTTTCCTATGAACCCAATTCCCTGGCCGGTGGCTGCCCATTCCAGACCGGCGAGATTGGCTTTGTGCCATTCCCCGAACCGCTGGAGGTGGGCGACGAAGTGCGCGGCAAGCCGGAAAAATTCGCCGAGCACTACAACCAGGCCACGCTGTTTTTCAACAGCCAGGCGCCGTTCGAGCAGCAACACATCATCGATGCGCTGCGCTTTGAGCTAAGCAAGGTGCAGGTGCCGGCCGTACGTACCCGTGTGCTGGCGCTGCTGCGCAATATCTCCGAGGAGCTGGCCCAGGAAGTGGCCAACGGTCTGGGTGCGCCACTGCCACCGCCACTGCCAAAAGCGGCACCGGAGCCAATCAAGGCCGAAGTGGAGTTGTCACCTGCACTGTCGCTGCTGGCCCGCCCGGGCGATGGCAGTATCACTACGCGGATGGTGGCAATCATCGTGGGCACCGGCATCGACGGCGCTGGTGTGAAAGCCACTGCCGACACCCTGACAGCTGAAGGGGCTGTGGTGCGCGTGGTGGGTCACCGTGTGGGGCCATTCGTGGCGGCTGACGGCGTAGAGGTGACGGCGGATGCGTCGTTGAATAACCAGCCTTCGCCGACCTTCGACGCCGTGGTGGTGCCTGATGGGCAGACGGCTATCGACGCGCTGAAGGTCGACGGCCGTGCGCTGGAGTTTTTGCGCGATGCCTTCCGCCATGGCAAGGCCATTCTGGCGGTAGGTGCCGGGCAAGAGCTGCTGGCAGCTGCGGACATTCCGTTGGGCGATAACCCACCGGGCGTGTTTGTCGGCGACAAGGCCAACAAAGCGCTGCTGGGTGACTTTATCCAGGGCATTGCCAAGCACCGGTTCCCGGAGCGCGAGACCCATCCGCCAGTGGTTTAAAGCGGCCTGATAAAAGACGCCCGGCTTGTGCCGGGCGTTTTTTTGTCTCGACTTCCTCGCTGCCTCAACCCTCTCCCCCAAGGGGGCGAGAGGACTGGATCGGTGTGGAATGCAAGACCATGGTCTTGGCATACCTCCCCTCTCCCGCTTGCGGGAGAGGGGCTGGGGGTGAGGGTAGGTTTTTAAGCGGTAGTCCCACGCCAGCCAAAAGATCCCACGGTGCGCGAAGCACACCCCACGGAAACGGGCCTACGTAAGCTCGATAAGCGCCTGCACCAACTCATTCTGGTTGAACGGCTTGCCTATATGCGGCAGCGCCAGCTCGGTTTCATCGAGCTTGTCGGCATACCCGCTAGCCAACAGCACGGGCAAGGTGGGCCAGCGTTGTTTGATCTGCTGCGCCAGTTCCAGCCCGGTCATCAGCGGCATGGCCAAGTCGGTCACTACCACATCGATGCGCCGGCTGCTGGCCAACAGCTCCAGCGCTTGCTCCCCGGAAGCCGCCTGCACGGCGGTATAACCGAGGTCGTCCAGCATCGCCGCGGTGCTGAGCAGCACCAGCGGGTCGTCGTCGACTACCAGCACGGTAAGCGCCTGCACCACGGTGGAAGCGGCAAACACGGGGGCGTCTTCTGCTGCCAAGGGCTCCAGCGGTTCACCGGCCACAGGCAGCCACATTTCGGCGGTGGTGCCCTGCCCTTTGGCGCTGCTGAGCATCAACCGGCCGCCCGATTGCTGAGCAAAACCATGGACCATCGACAAGCCCAGCCCGGTGCCTTTACCCACGCCCTTGGTGGTAAAGAACGGTTCACGGGCCCGGTTCAAGGTTTCCGCATCCATGCCCTCGCCGCTGTCGGTCACCGACAGGCAGATATAACGACCGGCAACCAGGTCACCGTCATCCACCGCCAGGGTTTCCTCCCGGGCGGCAATCACAATCTGGCCGCCAGTTGCCATGGCGTCACGGGCATTGACCGCCAGGTTGAGCAGGGCCATTTCCAGTTGGTTGCTGTCGGCCAGCAACGGGCTCAGGCGCAGGGGAAAGCGCACTTCGATGCGGGTTTGCGGACCCAGGGCGCGTTGCAGCATATCGGACATACCGCGCACCAGCGCCGGGGCGTCCAGCGCTTCGACCACCAGCTTCTGACTGCGGGCAAACGCCAGCATGCGTTGGGTGAGCGTGGCGCCGCGTTGGGCGCCTTGAATGGCGTTGTCCAGCAGGTTGAGAATTTTCGGGTCATCCGGCACGCGACGGCGTACCACTTCCAGGCTGCCGAGCACCACCATCAAGAGGTTGTTGAAGTCGTGGGCGATGCCGCCGGTAAGGCGGCCGAGAGATTCCATCTTCTGCGACTGAAACAACGATTCACGGGCCTTTTCCAGCGCTTTTTGGGCTTCCAGGCTATCGGTGATATCGCGGGTGATCTTGGCAAAGCCGATCAAGTCGCCCAAGTCATTGCGGATGGGCTCTACCACCACGCTGGCCCAGAACTGCGTGCCGTTTTTGCGAATACGCAAGCCCTGGCTCTCGAACCGGCCCTCGTTGATGGCCCGGTCCAGGCCGCGCTGCGGTTCGCCATTGGCCTGGTCATCGGTGCTGAAAAACACCGAGTAATGCTGGCCGATTATTTCCTGCGGGGTATAGCCCTTGATGCGCTGGGCCCCGGTGTTCCAGTTGGTGATCACGCCCGTGGGGTCGAGCATATAGAGTGCGTAGTCGGTAACGCCGTCAACCAGCAGACGAAACTGCTGCTCGCTTTGCTTCAGGGTTTCTTCAGCCTGCTTGCGCTCGGTGAGGTCACGGGTGACTTTGGCGTAGCCAATCAGCGCGCCGCCGGCATCGCGAATGGGGTCGATGACCACGTGGCACCAGAAGCGCTCGCCATTTTTGCGCAGGCGCCAGCCCTCGCCTTCAAAACGGCCTTCGACTTCAGCGGCGTGCAAGGCGCGCTGCGGCATGCCGTTGGCGCGGTCTTCTTCGGTGTAGAAACGGGAAAAGTGCTGCCCCAGAATTTCGGCTTCTTCATAGCCCTTGAAGCGCTTGGCGCCAGCGTTCCAGCTGCTGACCAGGCCCCGGGCGTCGAGCATATATATGGCGTAGTCGGTAACCGCATCGAGCAACATCCGAAAACGGTCGTCGCTCATCAATGGGTCGGACTTGCGCTTTAGCTGGGGCATGCAGGCTCCGGGGAGCTGAAAAAATTTATATGGCGGTTGGCAGATCATAACGGCCCTGTCGACGACGGGTCTATTGGCCGCACGCCACGCGGCCCGCAGATATCCAGGGGCCTCTTGTGCTGTAGAGCATGCCGGGCTGCATTCGTTCTGTGTATTTGAGCAGGGAAAATGCCGTCGTCTCGCTTGCCATCAGTGTTTCGCCCCACCGTGATGCACCACCCTGTTACTTAACGCCCCGACAGGCAGCACCACCGTGGTGCATTTGCATTTTTTCGTTACTTGACAGTGTTTTACCGGCCTAGCAAATAGCCAGAAGCGCCGGGATTCTGATCCAATATGTCGTCATTTTTACAATGGTTCGAAAATTGCTGGCATACACTCGTTCGGGATTGTTTCCCGTCGAACTTCCGCGTTATCTCACGTGATCAAAACACTAAGGACACTCTCAATGAAGAAAGCATGGCTGACTCTTTCTGCCCTGGCCCTGTGCATTGGCGCCGGCTCGCTGCAAGCCAAAGAATTCAAAGAAATCCGCTTCGGGGTTGATCCTTCCTACGCTCCTTTCGAATCCAAAGCCGCCGACGGCAGCCTGGTTGGCTTCGACATCGACCTGGGCAACGCCATCTGCGCCGAGCTGAAGGTCAAGTGCAAATGGGTTGAAAGCGATTTCGACGGCATGATTCCTGGCCTGAAAGCGCGCAAATTCGACGGCGTGATCTCCTCCATGACCGTTACCCCGGCCCGCGAAAAAGTCATCGACTTCTCGGACGAGCTGTTCTCCGGCCCCACCTCGCTGGTGTTCAAGAAAGGCGCTGGTCTGACCGCTGATGTGGCCTCGCTCAAAGGCAAAACCGTTGGCTACGAGCAAGGCACCATTCAGGAAGCCTACGCCAAGGCCGTACTGGACAAAGCCGGGGTAAAAACCCAGGCCTACCAGAACCAGGACCAGGTTTACGCCGACCTCACCAGCGGCCGTCTGGATGCGTCCATCCAGGACATGCTGCAAGCTGAACTGGGCTTCCTGAAATCGCCACAAGGCGCTGGCTACGAAGTGAGCGAGGCTATCGACAGCGAACTGCTGCCGTCCAAAACCGCTATCGGCATCTCCAAAGGCAATGACGAACTCAAAGCCCTGCTGAACAAAGGCATCAAGGCCCTTCATGACGACGGCAAATACGCCGAAATCCAGAAGAAGCACTTTGGTGATCTGAATCTGTACCTGGGCAACAAGTAAGTTCTGCCGAGCGAGGCGGCGCTAACCCCGCCTCGCTCTATCGCCCACCTCTTGAGGTGGGCGTTTTATTGGAAGCACGATTGATGTTTGAAACTCTGCTGAATTTTCTCGGGCTGTCCGCCTTCAGCTTGAAGGGCTTTGGCCCTCTGCTGCTGCTCGGTACCTGGATGACCATCAAATTATCGGTGCTGTCGCTATTGGTGGCCGTGGTTCTCGGCCTGCTGGGCGCCAGCGCCAAACTGTCGAGTGTGCGCGCCTTGCGCATTCCGGCGCAGCTGTACACCACCCTGATTCGCGGCGTGCCCGATCTGGTGTTGATGCTGCTGATTTTCTACAGCCTGCAAACCTGGCTGTCGTCGTTCACCGACGCCATGGAGTGGGATTACATCGAGATCGATCCCTTTGCCGCCGGGGTCATCACCCTGGGCTTTATTTATGGCGCGTATTTCACCGAGACCTTTCGCGGCGCGATTCTCGCGGTACCGCGCGGCCAGGTGGAAGCGGCCACGGCCTATGGCCTCAAACGTGGCCAGCGTTTTCGCTATGTGGTGTTCCCACAAATGATGCGTTTCGCCCTGCCGGGCATCGGCAATAACTGGATGGTGATGCTTAAGGCTACGGCCCTGGTGTCGATCATCGGCCTGGCCGACGTGGTGAAAGCCGCGCAAGACGCTGGCAAGAGCACCTACCAGCTGTTTTATTTCCTGGTGTTGGCGGCGCTGATTTACCTGGCCATTACCAGCGCCTCGAATTTTGTACTGCGACGCCTCGAACGGCGCTATGCGGCCGGCGCGCGGGAGGCGGTGCGATGATCGAGTTGCTGCAGGAATACTGGAAACCTTTTCTCTACACCGACGGCGTCAATATCACCGGCCTGGCCATGACCATGTGGCTCTTGAGCGCGTCGATCTTCTTCGGCTTTCTGATCTCCATTCCGCTGTCCATCGCCCGCGTGTCGCCGGCGCGCTGGGTGCGTTGGCCGGTCCAGTTCTACACGTACCTGTTCCGCGGCACGCCGCTGTATATCCAGTTGCTGATTTGCTACACCGGCATCTACAGCATCGCGGCGGTGCGTGAAGTGCCGATGCTAGATTCCTTTTTCCGCGATGCAATGAACTGCACCATTCTGGCGTTCTCGCTGAATACCTGCGCCTACACCACCGAGATTTTTGCCGGCGCCATTCGCAGCATGAACCATGGTGAAGTCGAAGCGGCCAAGGCCTACGGCCTCAATGGCTGGAAGCTGTATGCCTACGTGATCATGCCTTCGGCGCTGCGCCGGTCGATTCCGTACTACAGCAACGAAGTGATTTTGATGCTGCACTCCACCACCGTGGCCTTTACCGCCACCGTGCCGGATATCTTGAAAGTGGCGCGCGATGCCAACTCGGCAACCTTCCTCACGTTCCAATCGTTCGGCATTGCGGCCGTCATCTACCTGGCCATTACCTTTACCCTGGTGGGCCTGTTCCGCCTGGCGGAAAAACGCTGGTTGGCCTTCCTCGGCCCCGCGCACTAAGGCAGTTATCTATGCGTCATCGTCAACACGACTTGCTCGCCCCGGTGCCAGGCACCGCGCGGCAGATTCACAGTTTTCACTTCGGCCCCACTTCTGCAAATGAAGGGCGGGGATCTAAAACGGCCTATATCCAGGCCTCGCTGCATGCCGATGAATTGCCGGGCATGCTGGTGGCCTGGCATCTGAAACAGCGCCTGGCAGAGCTGGAAAGCGCCGGCCAGTTGCTCGGTGAAATCACCCTGGTGCCGATGGCCAACCCGATTGGCCAGGCGCAAGTGGTGATGGATATGCCGCTGGGCCGCTATGAACTGGAAACCCGCGAGAACTTCAACCGCGCCTTTATCAACGTCAGCCAGCGCGTGGGCGACGAGGTTGAGGCGCTGCTGAACGACGATGCCGCGCACAACCTGCAGCTCATCCGCGCCAGCCTGCAGCAGGCGCTGCTCGCTCACACGCCGACCACCCAGTTGCAGTCCCAGCGCGTGACCTTGCAGCGCCTGGCCTGCCAGGCCGACGTGGTGCTGGATTTGCACTGCGACTTCGAAGCCGCCGCCCACCTGTACACCACGCCCGAAGCCTGGCCGCAGGTCGAGGCGTTGTCGCGCTATATCGGCGCCGACGCCAGCCTGCTGGCCAGCGACTCGGGCGGGCAGTCTTTCGATGAATGCTTCAGCCTGTTCTGGCTGCAACTGCAGCAACGCTTTGGCGAGCGTTTTCCGATTCCCCAGGGCGCCTTTGCGGTAACCATCGAGCACCGCGGCGTGTTGGACGTCAGCCATGCGCAAGCGGCCGCCGATTGCCAGGCGATCATTAACTACCTGACCCATCTGGGTGTTATTGCAGGCCAGGCCCCTGCCCTGCCGCCCTTGCGCCAACCCGCTACGCCGCTGGCCGGTGTAGAGCCGGTAACCACCCCAGTCGGCGGCCTGCTGGTGTTTGCCGCCACGCCGGGCCAGATGATTGCCGTGGGTGACCTGATTGCCGAAGTGATCGACCCGATTGCCGGAAGCGTCACCCCGATCCATTCCAGCACAGCGGGCCTTATGTATGCCCGCTCGATGCGCCGTATGGCCACCGCCGGCATGGCGATTGCCCATGTCGCCGGCAGCGAAGCCTACCGCAGCGGCTACCTACTTTCGCCTTGAGGACCACGCGCCCATGACCAAACTGACCATCGATGGCCTGCACAAGAGCTACGGCGACAACGAAGTGCTCAAAGGCGTATCGCTAAAGGCCGAAACCGGTGACGTGATCTGCCTGATCGGCGCCAGCGGCTCGGGTAAAAGCACCTTTTTGCGCTGCATCAACTTTCTCGAGCAGCCCAACGACGGCGCCATGAGCCTGGATGGCCAGCAAATCCGCATGGTCAGCGACCGGGGCGGCATGCGCGTGGCCGACGAAGACGAGCTGCAACGCATCCGTTGCCGCCTAGCCATGGTGTTCCAGCACTTCAACCTGTGGAGCCATATGACGGTGTTGGAAAACATCACCATGGCCCCGCGCCGCGTGCTGGGCGTAAGCAAGGACGAAGCCGAGGCCCGCGCCCGCCGCTACCTGGAAAAGGTCGGCTTGCCCGAGCGTGTGGCGAATCAGTACCCGGCGTTTCTTTCCGGCGGGCAGCAGCAACGCGTCGCCATTGCCCGGGCGCTGGCGATGGAGCCGGAAATCATGCTGTTCGACGAACCCACCTCGGCACTCGACCCGGAGTTGGTGGGCGAAGTGCTGAAAGTGATTCAAGCCCTGGCCGAAGAAGGCCGCACCATGATTCTGGTGACCCATGAGATGGGCTTTGCCCGTCAGGTGGCGAGCCAAGTGGTGTTTTTGCACCAAGGCAAAATCGAAGAACAAGGCGCGCCGAAGGATGTGCTGGATAACCCCAAGAGCGAGCGGTTGCGGCAGTTTTTGAGTGGGAATTTGAAGTAACGCCCCGTCGTCCCAGCCAAGGCTGAGACCCAGAATTTTTCGACTAACGTATTCCCCTGGGCGACTCTGGATCCCAGCCTGCGCTGGGATGACGGTATAAGCGTGGAATAAAGTTGAAGTAACTCCCCGTCGTCCCAGCGAAGGCTGGGACCCAGAATGTCTTGGCTAACGTATTTCCCTGGGCGACTCTGAATCCCAGCCAGCGCCGGAATGACGGTATAAGCGCGGAGTAATGTTGAAGTAACTCCCCGTCCTCCCAGCGAAGGCTGGGACCCAGAGTGTTTCGGCTAACGTATTTCCCTAGGCGATTCTGGATCCCAGCCAGCGCTGGAATGACGGTATAAGCGTGGAGTAATGTTGAAGTAACTTCCCGTCGTCCCAGCGAAGGCTGGGACCCAGAATGTTTTGGCTAACGTATTCCCCTAGGCGATTCTGGATCCCAGCCTGCGCTGGGATGACGGTATAAGCGTGGAGTAATGTTGCAGTCCACCCGTCGTCCCAGCGAAGGCTGGGACCCAGAATGTTTCGACTAACGTATTCCCCTGACCGATTCTAGGTCCCAGCCTGCGCTGGAATGACGGTATACGCGCCGTGTAATGCGGCCAATCCATAAAAAAACCGGGCACTGGGCCCGGTTTTTTATGGCTCTTAAATCATCACGCCTTGGGCAAGGTCACGCCCAGTTGCCCCTGGTACTTGCCGCCACGGTCTTTGTACGACACCTCACAGGCCTCATCCGACTGCAGAAACAGCATCTGCGCCACGCCTTCGTTGGCGTAGATTTTCGCCGGCAAGGTGGTGGTGTTGGAGAACTCCAGGGTCACGTGGCCTTCCCATTCCGGTTCCAGCGGGGTGACGTTGACGATGATGCCGCAGCGCGCATAGGTGCTTTTGCCCAGGCAAATGGTCAGTACGTCACGCGGAATACGGAAGAACTCCACGGTGCGCGCCAGGGCGAAGGAGTTCGGCGGAATGATGCACACATCGCTTTTGACGTCGACAAAGCTCTTCTCATCGAAGTTCTTCGGGTCGACGGTGGCCGAGTTGATGTTGGTGAACACCTTGAATTCATCGGCGCAGCGTACGTCGTAGCCGTAGCTGGACACCCCGTAAGAGATCAGCGCATTGGCGCCCTCGGCCCGCACCTGACGCTCCACGAAGGGCTCGATCATGCCGTGCTCTTGGGCCATGCGGCGAATCCACTTATCCGATTTGATGCTCATGGCAAGGTGTCCTGAATAGCGAGGTGAAAAAGTGTGGGCATCTTACCGGGAGCCACGGCCGGGTTCAAAGGGCGGGTTGTGGCAGGCATCGGAACGGCGGATACCCGCTGCGCGCGTATTCGCCCTACGCCGTAGCAAAACCGTAGGGCGAATACGCCAAAGGCGTATCCGCCAAAGGCGTATCCGCCAAAGGCGTATCCGCCGCTGCCTCAGAACTGCGGCGTGTATTTGACGGTGAACATCACGTTGCGGGGGTCGCCGTAATAGTTGCCGCCGCTGGCACTGTTGTAAGACGGAATGTAGTACTTCTTGTCGAACACGTTGTTGAGGTTCATCGCCAAGCCGATCTCGTCGGTAGCCTGATAGGCAACGCGCGAATTCCAGATCGCCAATCCCGGCAGTTCGTATGAACCATCCTGGCTCGGCGTATGGCTGCTGGCGTTTACCCCGGCACCGACACTAACCCGATCGAAATCGCCCGGAAGCTTGTAGTTAGCCCACAGACGCAACATGTGTTTTGGCGTCCAGGTGCTGAAAATGCTGCCCTCGTTTTCTGGATCTTCCAGGTACTTGGTGGTGTTGTAGGTATACCCGGCCGACAGCTGCAGATCGGTTACCACTTCGCCGCTGATCTCGGCCTCAAACCCTTGGCTGCGAACCTCGCCTGAAGCCCGAGAGCAATACCAGCCATCGCACTCAAAACCCCCGGCAGTATCTTGAGTGGCCCGGTTTTTATGGTCGTAGCGAAATAGCGCAAACGACACGTTGACGCGTCCGTCGAGCAGCTCACCTTTCAGACCGGTCTCGTAATTGGTGCCTTCGATGGGTTTGATAATGCCCTGGCTGACACTGCGCTCGGTCTGCGGAATAAACACATCGGCATAGCTGACATAGGCGGACCAGTCCGGGGTCAATTCGTAGACCAAGCCGGCGTACGGTGTAACCCGGCCGGTCTCCTTGGTCGACGAGGCCGGATCCAGCGAGGTGTATTCGTAGTCGTACCAACTGGTACGCCCGCCGAGGATCAGGGTCAGTGGGTCGAGCAGTTTCACACGCCACGTGCCGTAGATGCCTTTCTGCCGCACATCGTATTCGCTGGGGTTGAGCGAGCCTCCCGGCGACGCTGCAATGCTGTCCATGTCCCAGTCCGGCCGATGGTGATCAATGTCGAAGATATTGCCCGGATCGACGCGCCGCGCTGCATAGGCCCCACGGCTGGTGTACTTGGAGTAGTTGGCGCCGAGTACCACGGCGTGCTCAAAACCCAGGCCCTCGAACTTGCCGTCTACGTACATATCCAGACCGCGGTTCTTGCTCTGGTAGTCGGTGGCGTAATCGAAGTAACGCGGGCCGCTGCCGTCAGGTTGGGCGCCAATCACCATGTACTGGTAGGTCGCCTCGTTGCTCTCGAACATCCCGAAAGCGGCGGTTTTGAGCTTCCAGTCATCGTTGAAGCGGTGTTCAAGGTCGAAGTACACGGAGGTCTGGTCATTGAGGCCACGGTTCCAGGTAGAACCGGTGTAGGTAGAGCGCGGCAAGTCGATGTCGCCGCCATCGGCGTAGCGTACCAGCCCGAGGAAGAACGGCCGGTAATGCCCTTCATGGTGGTTGAACCCCACCCCGAGCGTAGTGCTGTCGCTCAGGTCGAAATCCAGTGCGCCATACACGGTCTGGTCCCAGTTCCATTTGTAGTCGACAAAGGAATCGCCCTGCTGATAGTCAACCACGGTACGCCCGCGAACGGTGCCTTCGTCGTTCAATGGGCCGCCGGCGTCCAGTTGCAGACCGTAGCGGTCCCACGAACCGGCCTTGCCAGTGAGGGTTACGGTGGGCTTGTCCTGGCCGCGCTTGCGCACCAGATTCACGGCGCCGCCGGGGCTGTTGGCGCCTTGCAGCAAACCTGCCGCACCACGCAGAAACTCCACGCGGTCGTAGATCACCATCGATTCGGTCAGGTAACTGCCCAGCGAATACACGTTACGCGGCGTGGGCACGCCGTCGTATTGCAGCGCTTCAATATCAAAGCCACGGGAGAACATGAACATACCCGGCCCCGGCGACTTGGTGGAGGTCATGCCGGTGGTGTTGATGAGCGCCTCGGTGAGGGTGGTGATGTTCTGGTCGTCCATGCGCTGACGGGTGAGCACGGTCACCGACTGCGGAATGTCTTTGAGTTTCTGCGCGCCTTTGCCGATGGTCACCGCGCCGGTGGTGTAAGAGCCGGTGCCTTCGGTGGTGGTGCCCAGGGTTTGGCCGCTGATTTCTGCTGCACCCAATGCCAGCGAGTCTGCCGGCATGCTTACCAGACTGAAGCGACTGGAGCCTTCCTGACGTACCTGCAGCCGACTCCCCGACAGCAGCGTGGCAAAGCCTTCGTCGAGCGAGTATTCGCCTTGCAATCCAGGGGAGTTCAGCCCGGCGGTCTGCGACGAAGCAAACGACAGCATCACGCCGCTGGCCGCCGCATATTGGCTGAGCACGGTGCCGAGCGGGCCGGGAGCGATATTGTAGCTAGTACGGGCGGCGTCAGTTTGCGCCCAGGCGGGTTGGGCGGCGCTTAGCAAAAGCGGGCCGCCGAGGGCCATGCCGAACAGGGCCTGGCGCACGCCTTTGGCCAATAAATTGCGCGGAGCTGTCATCAATCTCGATCCTTGTGCCGTTAGCAGATATAGGGGCGGTTAACCCGCTCTACTGCTTGAGCCGGACGAGAGTTTAAATCGGCAACCCAAATACGAAATATTTTCATCAAGACGCTTACATCACGCCTCGACCCGCACCCAATAGCGGGAAAAGGTGCGCAGCTTCACCGGCAGCGAGGCCGTCAGGTTGGCCAATACGGCATCGGTGTCATCCAGCGTAAAGGCGCCGGATACGCGCAACTCGGCCACCTGCGGGGCGCAGCTCAGATGGCCACTGCGATAGCGCGAAAGCTCGGCGATGAAGTCGCCCAGGCGCCAATCGATGGCGACCAGCATGCCGCGCGACCAGGCACTGACGTTGAGGTCGGCCGCCCGCACCGGGCGCAACTGGCGAGCGTTAAATTGCAGTTGCTCGCCAGCACTGACGCGCTGCGCGATATCGGGCGCCAGGCGGCTGCGCACTTCTACCGCATGCTCTAGCACCGTGACGGTGGTGCTTTTCTCGCCGAGGCGCACGTTGAAGTCGGTTCCCAATGCACGCACGCGGCCGTGTACGGTTGCCACCACCAAGGGACGCGGCACCGGCACGAGATTGTCGGGCGCGGTAAGCAGGCGGACTTCACCGTGGCGCAGGGTAATCAGCCGTTCGCTGCTGCTGTAGTGCACATCCACCTGGGTGTCGGTGTTGAGGTCCAGGCGCCCGCCGTCGGGCAGCAGCACCTGGCGGCGCTGGCCGGTGGCAGACAGGTAGTCGGCCCCCAGCGGCGAAAACTCGTAGCCGAGGCCGGCAAAACCCAGGGCGGCAAACACCAGCAACGACTTCATGGCCAAGCGGCGCTCTACGCCAGCCTGGGTCAGCACGGGCAAGGCCAGGTCCATCGGCACGCCGTGCAATTGGCGTTGCAGCTTTTCCACCCGGGCCCAGGCGCGGGCGTGGTCCGGCGACTCTGCCACCCAGCGCTGCCACGCCTGGCGCTGGTTGTCGTCAGCGTCGCCGTCGTTGAGTTGCACGTACCAGTGCACGGCCATTTCCAGGCAGTTTTTCGGCATAGGCCGTGCGGCAGGGCTGGCCATCAGTCTTCCACCAACAGCAGGCATTGCAGCAGGGCTTTGCTCAGGTGGTTTTTTACCGTGGTGACCGACACGCCGAGGCGCTGACCAATCTCCACGTAGCTGAGTTCCTCAAGCTGGGCCAGCAGGAAAATGTGCCGCGTGCGCGGGCCGAAGCCATCGAGCATGGCGTCGATGGCTATCAGCGTTTCCAGAATCAGGTGGCGGGTTTCCAGGTTTTCTTCATACGCCTCTGGCCGCGCAGCGAGGGCCTCAAGGTAGGCGTTTTCCACAGCTCGGCGACGAAACAGGTCGATCAGCAGGCCACGGGCGATGGTGGTGAGGTAATGCCGGGGTTCACGGATGCTCGGCGCCGTGCGGGCGGTAAGCAGGCGCACAAAGGTGTCTTGCGCAAGGTCGGCGGCATCGGCACCGTTGCCGATGCGGCTGCGCAGCCATTTCTGCAGCCAGCCGTGGTGTTCGCCGTAGAGGCTTTCCACGCTGTGCTGGGGGAAGAAGTTGTCGGTAGACATGCCGCCGGAAGACACCGCAGTAAATGATAACTCGTCTCATTTTCAACGATTCTTCCGACGCTTGGCAATGACTGATCGCCGTCTGCCTTTCCCGGCCAGCATCCGGCTGGCAAAGGCAGTCAGGTTCAGTCGTCGGAAATCACAATATTGGGCATGGCCGGCGCGTTCTGCCCGCTCTGCGCGATGCGCGCGCCAACGGCACGGGCGACTTCCTGGTAAAGCATGGCGATCTGGCTTTCCGGGTCGGCGATGGCCGTGGGCTTGCCGCCGTCCGATTGCATACGGATGGCCATCGACAGCGGCATGGAGGCCAGCAGGTCGACGTCGTATTGCGCGGCCAGTTTCTCGCCGCCGCCTTCGCCAAACAGGTGCTCGGCGTGGCCGCAGTTGGAGCAGATATGCACGGCCATGTTTTCCACCACGCCGAGCACTGGAATGTTTACCTTGCGGAACATTTCCACGCCTTTGCGGGCGTCCAGCAGGGCCAGGTCTTGCGGGGTGGTGACGATGACAGCACCGGCCACCGGCACTTTCTGCGCCAGGGTCAGCTGGATATCACCGGTGCCCGGCGGCATATCCACCACCAGGTAATCCAGATCGCCCCAGGCGGTTTGCGTCACCAGCTGCAGCAAGGCGCCGGACACCATCGGGCCGCGCCAGACCATGGGCGTGTTGTCGTCGGTCAGAAACGCCATGGACATCACTTCCACGCCATGGGCCTTGATCGGCACAAACCACTTCTGCTCTTTCACCTGCGGGCGGGTGCCCTCGGCAATGCCGAACATGATGCCTTGGCTGGGGCCGTAGATATCGGCATCCAGAATGCCGACCTTGGCGCCTTCACGGGCCAGCGCCAACGCCAGGTTGGCGGCGGTGGTGGACTTGCCCACGCCGCCTTTGCCCGAGGCCACGGCAATCACGTTTTTCACGTTGGCCAGGCCCGGCACCTGCGCCTGAGCCTTGTGCGCGGCAATCACGGTATCGATGTGCACGCTGGCGCTGTCGATGCCATCGACATTCTCCAGGGCCATCTGCAGCATCTGCGCCCAGCCGTTCTTGAACAGGTCGGCGGCATAACCCAGCTCCAGGCGCACACGCACCTTGTTGCCGTCGATGCTGACATCGCGCAGGCAACCGGCGGTGACCGGGTCTTGGTTGAGGTTGGGATCGGTGAACTGACGCAGGGTCGCTTCGACCACCTGGCGGGTAACGGCGCTCATGGGGCAACTCCGAAAGACTGAGCAAAACAGGCGGGCATCTTACTCCAGCGCCAACCGATTTGTGGCGTTGGGCTTCGCCTTTGGCTCAACCCAACCTACGTCAGAACGGTAGGTTGGGTTGAGCACCGCGAAGCCCAACGGGCCGCCACGGGTGAAAAAAATCGCCCAGGCCTTTATAGTTGCCGACTTCCCTCGTAATGCCAGTGCAGCCGATTACCATGTCCGAGCCCCGCAAAATCCTCGTCACCAGCGCCCTGCCCTATGCCAACGGTTCGATTCACCTTGGCCATATGCTCGAGTACATCCAGACCGATATCTGGGTGCGCTTTCAGAAGCACCGCGGCAATCAATGCATTTATGTCTGCGCAGACGACGCCCACGGTTCGGCCATCATGTTGCGCGCCGAGAAAGAAGGCATCACTGCCCAGCAGTTGATCGACAACGTCAAAGCCGAGCACAGCGCCGACTTCGCCGCCTTTCTGGTCAACTTCGACAACTTCCATTCCACCCACTCGGAAGAAAACCGCGAGCTGTCGACCTCGATCTACCTGGCCCTGCGCGACAAAGGCCATATCGCCACGCGTTCGGTGACCCAGTACTTCGACCCGGAAAAAGGCATGTTCCTGGCCGACCGTTTTATCAAAGGCACCTGCCCGAAATGCGGCACCGAAGACCAGTACGGCGATAACTGCGAAAAATGCGGCGCCACCTATGCGCCGACCGAGCTGAAAAACCCGCGCTCGGCCATTTCCGGCGCCGTGCCGGTGCTCAAAGACTCCAAGCACTTTTTCTTCAAGCTGCCCGACTTCCAGGCCATGCTGCAAACCTGGACGCGCAGCGGCACCCTGCAAGACGCCGTGGCCAACAAGATTGCCGAGTGGCTGGATTCCGGCCTGCAGGAGTGGGACATCTCCCGCGATGCGCCTTACTTCGGCTTTGAAATTCCCGATGAGCCAGGCAAGTACTTCTACGTGTGGCTGGATGCGCCAATCGGCTACATGGCCAGCTTCAAGAACCTGTGCAACCGCACGCCGGAACTGGATTTCGATTCGTTCTGGAACAAGAACTCGACTGCCGAGCTGTACCACTTTATCGGCAAGGACATTGTCAACTTCCACGCCCTGTTCTGGCCGGCCATGCTCGAAGGCGCGGGCTACCGCAAGCCAACCGGCATCAACGTGCACGGCTACCTGACTGTCAACGGCCAGAAAATGTCGAAGTCGCGCGGCACCTTTATCAAGGCGCGCACCTACCTCGATCACCTGTCGCCGGAATACCTGCGCTACTACTACGCGGCCAAGCTCAGCCGTGGCGTGGATGACCTGGACCTGAACCTCGAAGACTTCGTGCAGAAGGTCAATTCCGACCTGGTGGGCAAAGTGGTGAACATCGCCAGCCGTTGCGCCGGCTTTATTCACAAAGGCAACGCGGGCGTGCTGGTCGCCGAAAACGCCGCACCGGAGCTGACCGAGGCCTTCCTCGCCGCCACCCCGAGCATTGCCGATGCATACGAAGCCCGCGACTTTGCCCGTGCCATGCGCGAAATCATGGCACTGGCCGACCGCGCCAACGCCTACATCGCCGACAAAGCGCCGTGGGCCCTGGCCAAACAGGAAGGCAAGCAGGACGAAGTACAGGCCGTGTGCGCTCTGGGTATCAACCTGTTCCGCCAGTTGGTGATTCTGCTCAAGCCGGTATTGCCGACCCTGGCGGCGGACGCCGAAGCGTTCCTCAACGTGGCACCGCTGAGCTGGGACGACCACAAGACCCTGCTGGCCAACCATCAGTTGAACGCCTTCCAGCCGCTGATTACCCGTATTGACCCCAAAGCCGTAGAAGCCATGACCGAAGCCTCCAAGGAAGACCTGGCCAGCAGCGAAGCCACTGCCGCCCCAGCCGGCAACGGCGAACTGAGCAAAGACCCGCTGGCGGCGGAAATCGGCTTCGACGCCTTCGCCGCCGTCGACCTGCGTATTGCGCTGATCGAGAAATGCGAATTCGTCGAAGGTGCCGACAAGCTGCTGCGTCTGACCCTGGATATCGGCGATGCCAAGCGCAACGTGTTCTCCGGCATCAAGAGCGCCTACCCGGACCCAAGCAAGCTGGAAGGTCGCCTGACCCTCTACGTGGCCAACCTGGCGGCGCGCAAGATGAAGTTCGGTGTATCTGAAGGCATGGTGCTGGCGGCCGGCCCTGGCGGTGAAGAGATCTACCTGCTGAGCCCGGACAGCGGCGCGAAGCCAGGCCAGCGGGTCAAGTAAACCCGTACCAAGCGGGGCTGACTCTTCAGCCCCGTTTTTATTTCTGCAAGGAAGCGATGATGAAGCTCACATGGATGGTTCCTGTTTTGTTGCTGGCGTTGGCTGGTTGCGACTCCTCCTCCAAAGGCGGCGACGGCGCGGTTGACCCCAACGCCGGCTACAACGTCAGCGGCGAAAAAGCCAAAGCGGGCGCCTTCCTGGCATACGAGCACGACGTCACCCTGCAACTCGACAAGGCGGCAGTAAAACAGCGTCTGGCCGACACCCGCGAGGCATGCACCAGCGGCCGTTTCGGCGCCTGTGACCTGCTGGGCATCGAGCAAGGCGACTACGACTACCGCGCCGGCTTTCTGCGGGTACGCATCGTGCCCGAGGGTGTCGAGAAGCTGGTGGCACTGGCGGGCGAAGGCGGTACGCTGATCAGCCGCAACACCCACGCCGAAGACCTCGCCCAGGCCGTCTCCGACAACCAGCAAGTGCGCGAACGCCTGCAGCGCCAATACAAAACCCTCGAACAATTTCAGGACCGCAAAGACCTGAGCGTCAGCGATATGCTCGCCCTCGCCCGCGAGATGGCCGAGGTGCAAGTGCAGCTGGATGCAACGTCTCAGGAAGCCGCGCAGCAACAGCGGCGTATCAACACCAACCTGCTGACCCTCACGTTCCGCACCGAAGAGCAACGCCCAGGCCGCTTCAGCCGAATTGGCGATGCCGTCACCGGCCTGCTCGACAACGCCACCGACGGCACCACCAAAGCCCTGGAAGTGCTCGGCTACAGCATCCCCTTCCTGATCTTGATGTTCCCGCTGACACTGCTGGTGCGCTGGTTGTGGCGCAAGATCACCCGGCGCAAAGCCGGCTGATTCAAAACACCTGGCTGTACCGAGGCGGCGCCATCCCCGATAATGGCGCCCCTCTCTGGCAACACAACGACACCTGCGCGCAATGACCGCCTTTTTCCTCGCCCTGCTTGGCGCCGCCCTGGTGAACAACCTGCTGGTGCTGCTGCCCGCCGGTGCCGACGCCGTGCAAACGCGGCCGGCGCAATTGGCGGTGCACGGGCCGGCGAGCGCGCTGTTGATTGCGCTGGCTACGCCCCTGGGCTGGGTGTTGTTTCATGGCGTGCTGGTGCCGCTGCAACTCGACTATCTGCAGTTGTTTGGGTATGTGCCGTTGTTGGCGGGGTTAGCGTGGCTAACGCGGATTGCTGTTTGTAGGAGCGAGCGGGCCGCGATCAGTCTTGCTCGCGAACCAGGCGACGCGGCCCGCTCGCTTCTACAGGCCGGTGCCGCGTTGGGCAGCATATTACTGGCGCAAGAGCAGTCGTTTCTTCACGCGCTGGCACAAGGCATCGGCGGCGGCCTGGGCTTCTGGCTGGCGCTGAAAATATTGGCCGATCTGCTCGAGCGCATCGACCACAGCGCCGTGCCCGCCGCCTTTCGCGGTGGGCCACTGTGGCTGATTTGTGCCGGCGTCGTCGGCATGGTGCTGTTGGGCCTACAAGGGCTCGCGCCGCAATGAGCAGCCTGATTTCGGTACGTGCCATCGACGCCCTGCTGCCGCAGACTCAATGCGGCAAATGCGGGCATCCGGGCTGCATGCCTTATGCCGAAGGCATCGCCCAGGGCGAGGCAATCAACAAGTGCCCGCCAGGTGGCGAAACCACGATTGCCGCCCTGGCGCAGTTGCTCCACGTGCCCGTACTGCCGCCGGAGTTGCCGCCAATTCCGCCGCAGTTGGCGGTGATTCGCGAAGCCGAGTGCATCGGCTGCACCAAGTGCATTCAGGCCTGCCCGGTTGATGCCATCGTCGGCGCGGCAAAGTTGATGCATACGGTGATTAGCGACGAATGCACCGGCTGCGAACTGTGCGTGGCGCCCTGCCCGGTCGACTGCATTGACTTGGTTCCCTTGGCCGAGCCAGAGGCGCAAGCGCAGCGCTTGCGGGCCGACCATTTCCGTCAGCGCCATGAAAACCATCAAGCCCGCTTGCAGCGTGAAGACGCGCGGCGTCAGGCCGAACGCGCAGCGCGGGCCGAGCGCGCGGCGCAGCCGGTGGCCGCCGCCACGCTTGACCCGGTGCAAGCGGCAATCGAGCGGGTGAAGGCGCAAAAAGCCGCCAGCGTCGATGACCGCCTCAAGCGTCTGAAAATCGAAGCGGCCATGGCGCAGGTGGCGTACAGCAAAGCGCAGCGGCAACTGGCGACCTATGGAACGCCGGAGCTGGAACAGCAAGTGGAGGCGTTGCGGCAAGCCGCTGAAACCGCGCAGGCGGCACTACAAGCCGCCAACGCAGCCGCGCCAGCCGACGAAAGCCAGGTCGCGCTGAAAAAAGCCAAGATCACCCTCGCGGTCGCCCGCGCCGCGTTGAAAACGGCTGAGCGCGACGGTGCCGAACTGGCGCCGCTGCAAGCCGAATTGCGTGCAGCCGAGCAGGCGTTGCACCAGGCCGAAGAAGCCTGCAACAAGCCGGCGCCGAATCTGCAACGCATCGACAAGCGGCCGATAGACAGCCAGGCCCGCGCGTTGAAAACCGAGCTGGCGTATGCCCGTGCCGAGGTCAGCAAACTCGAGCGCCAGCAGCCGCCCGATGAGCCGGCGCTGGCCGCAGCAAAACAACGGCTCCGTGACGCCGAGGCGCGGCTCAATGCCTATCACGCGCCCTGACCTGGCCTTCGACCCCCGCCCGAGCATGCAATGGGTGCTGCTGGCCTGCGTGCCCGGCGCGTTGGTGCTGAGCTGGCAATTTGGCTGGGGCACTGTGCTGCAATTGCTGCTGGGCGTGGCCACGGCGTTGACGTGCGAAGCATGGGTACGCCGGCGCACCGGCAGCCTCAGCCCGACACTGGCTGATGTAGCCCTGCTGGGCGATGGCAGCGCACTCGTCAGCGCCGTGCTGCTGGCCTTGGCGCTGCCGCCTTATGCGCCGTGGTGGCTGAGTGTCAGCGCGGCGGCCTTTGCCCACCTGGTCGGCAAGACGCTGTTCGGTGGCTTCGGTAAAAACCCGTTTAATCCGGCCATGTTGGGGTATGCGTTTGCCTTGCTGGCCTTCCCCGTGCAGATGAGCCAGTGGCCAACGCCCGGCAGTGGCCAGGGCCTGATGGCCGGGTTGCAGCAGGTGTTTGCTGGGCAACCTGCCATCGATGGCTGGAGCCAGGCCACTGTGCTCGACAGCCTGAAACACAACGACCGCCTGACGGTGGATGAGCTGTTTGCCCGTAACCCGGCGTTTGCCCACTGGAGCGCGGGTTGGGTCAACCTGGCGTTTCTGCTCGGCGGGCTGCTGTTGCTCAAGCAGAAAGTGATTCGCTGGCACACGCCCGTGGGTGTGCTCGGCGCGCTGGTTGTCGCCAGCCTGCTGTGCTGGAACGGCTCGGGGTCGGATTCCAACGGTTCGCCGTTTTTCCATCTGTTTTCTGGCGCAACCATGCTGGGTGCATTTTTTATTGCCACCGAGCCGGTGTCCGGCCCCGGCAGCGACCGCGCTCGCCTGCTCTTCGGTATTGGCGTGGGGCTGTGGCTGTATGCCATCCGCACTTGGGGCGGGTATGCCGACGGCGTGGCCTTTGCCGTGCTGGGCATGAATCTGTTGGTGCCCTTGCTCGAACGGCATGCGGCGCGGCGGCTGGAGAAAATGGCCCATGAATAAGCGTACGTTGGCCGTGGCGGGCGTGGTGCTGCTGGCGTTGATAGCGGTCGTGGTCGGCATCGAGCGGCTGCTGAGCGAGCAGATTGCCAGTGAGCGCCAGGCAGCCCAGGAGCGCGCGCTGCTGGATCTGCTGGCCCCCGGCAGCTACGACAACCACCCTCTGGCCGCGCCCATCGCCCTGCCAGACAGCGAACGGCTCGGCTTACCGGCGCCGGCCTTTGCCTACCTCGCTAGCCGCAACGGCGAACCCAGCGCGGTATTGCTGCCCGCCCGTGGCACGGGTTACGAAGGCAATATCGACCTGTTGCTGGCCGTCTCCCCCGCCGGCCAACTGCTGGCGGTGAAAGTATTGAGCGAGCATGAAACGCCTGGCCTGGGCGACCTCAGCAACGCGGCGAAAAGCCCGTGGCTGCGGGGCTTTTTTGGCCATAGCAGCAGCGATACCGATTGGCGGGTGAAGGCTGACGGCGGCCAGTTCGATCAGATGGCCGGCGCCACGGTTACCTCCCGTGCCGTCAGCAAGGCCGTGCAACAGGGCTTGCGCTATTTCGATGCGCACAAACCGCTGCTGCTCAAACAGGTGACGCCATGAGGCCTGTAACGCTGGTGGCCTTGGCGCCACTGCTGGGGGCGACCGACCTGTTGATCAAAGCGTTGGGATTGAGCCTGGTGGCACTGCCACTGCTGGCGCTGCTCGGTGTGCTGGCCACGCTGCTGCAACGACTGGACGCCAAGCTGCGCACCCTGGTGCTGCTGATGGCGGCCTGCGCAGTACTGAGCCTCGCCGATTTGCTGTTCCAAGCCTGGGCGCTGGAGCTGCGCGATGCGTTGGGCATTTTCCTGCCGCTGTTGCTGGTGGTCCTGCTTCAGCCGCCGCTGACGATGCGTGACGGGCTGCGTCAGGGTGGTTTATTTGCTGCGCTGGCGTTGCTGCTTGGCGCCCTGCGCGAGTGCCTGGGCAGCGGCACGTTGCTAGGCCATGCCGAATGGCTGTTCGGCCCGGCGGCGGGAAACTGGACCTTGCAGCTCGAAGGCTTTACTGGCCTGCACGTGTTCGGCTTCGCCCCGGGCGCCTTTATTCTGTTGGGCGTGCTGTGGGCCCTGGCCCGATGCGTGCTCCCTTTCCCGGATTCCAAAGCCTGATGAATGCCGCCAAGCGTTACGAAATCTTTCGCCGTCTGCACGAAGAAAACCCCGAACCCAAGACCGAGCTGGCCTACACCACGCCATTTGAATTGCTGATTGCGGTGATTCTGTCTGCGCAGGCCACCGATGTGGGCGTCAACAAGGCCACGGCCAAACTCTATCCGGTGGCCAATACCCCGGAGGCAATTTATGCCCTGGGCGTTGAAGGCTTGAGCGAATACATCAAGACCATTGGCCTTTACAACAGTAAGGCCAAGAACGTGATCGAAACCTGCCGCCTGCTGATCGAGCTGCACGGCAGCAAAGTGCCAGACAACCGGGAGGCGCTGGAAGCCTTGCCCGGCGTCGGGCGCAAGACGGCCAACGTGGTGTTGAACACGGCGTTTCGGCAATTGGCGATGGCGGTGGACACCCATATTTTCCGCGTCGCCAACCGCACAAACATTGCGCCGGGCAAGAATGTGGTCGAGGTGGAAAAACAGTTACTCAAGTTTGTACCCAAGGAATTTCTGCTGGATGCGCACCATTGGCTGATCTTGCATGGCCGTTACGTGTGCCAGGCGCGCAAGCCGCGGTGCGGCAGTTGCCGGATAGAGGACCTGTGCGAGTACAAAGCCAAAACCTCCGACGATTGACTTTATTGTGTTCTTGCTATGGGTCGATTGAAAAAATCTTTTTTACCGCTCCCGCGTTTGCCGATATAAGGTGCGCCAATGGCCCTGTAGCCGGGAGTGGACGTCAATGAGCACTAGCAAAGAAGAACTGGAACTCGACGAAGACGTGGTAAGCGAAGATGGTGACGAGGTTGTGGAGGCCCCGGTTGAAGTGGCCAAGACCAACCTGACCAAGCGCCGAATCATCGACAACCTGTTGGAAGAGCGACGGTTGCACAAACAACTGGCCGAATACGATTTCGATCTCTAGCCAGACCAAAAAGCCCGACTTGATGTCGGGCTTTTTTGTTGGGTGCTTGATTCTTTGTAGGAGCGACCTTGGTCGCGAACCC
Organism: Pseudomonas turukhanskensis; assembly: GCF_027922365.1. Classification (GTDB taxonomy): domain Bacteria; phylum Pseudomonadota; class Gammaproteobacteria; order Pseudomonadales; family Pseudomonadaceae; genus Aquipseudomonas; species Aquipseudomonas turukhanskensis. The sequence continues at coordinate 40,962 of NZ_BSFN01000003.1, read as the reverse complement.
TGCCCACCTCGGTAACGGTGTTGGCAGGGTTCGCCAGCAAGCTGGCTCCTACAGTCGGCCTTTAGTCGCCGCGCGACGGCGACAGCAGCTCGATCTTGTAGCCATCCGGATCTTCCACAAACGCCAGAATGCTGGTGCCGTGTTTCATCGGGCCCGGCTCGCGGGTGATTTTGCCGCCGCGGGTGCGGATGTCTTCGCAGGCTTTGTAGACATCGGCCACTTCCAATGCGATATGGCCGTAACCGGTGCCCAGCTCGTAGCTCTCGACGCCCCAGTTGTGGGTCAGCTCGATCACGCTGTTGTCCGCTTCATTGCCGTAGCCCACGAACGCCAGGGTGAACTGGCCATCGGGGTAGTCTTTGCGGCGCAGCAGGGTCATGCCGAGCACTTCGGTATAGAACGCGATGGATTTATCCATATCGCCGACACGCAGCATGGTGTGCAGCAGTCTCATCAGTCGTATCCTCATCGATGCCCGTAGTCTCGGGCTTAGAAATGCAAACCCCGGCTCATGGCCGGGGTTTGTGTAGGCACATACAAGCTTATCAGAACAGCTTGCGGCCCTTGTTGGCGGCGATGCGCATGCGCAAGGCGTTCAACTTGATAAAGCCAGCCGCGTCGGCCTGGTTGTAGGCGCCGCCGTCTTCTTCGAAGGTGGCGATATTGGCGTCGAACAACGAGCCTTCGGACTTGCGACCAGTAACGATCACATTGCCTTTGTACAGCTTCAGGCGAACCACACCGTTCACGTGCGCCTGGGAGGCGTCGATCATCTGTTGCAGCATCAGACGCTCAGGGCTCCACCAGTAGCCGGTGTAGATCAGGCTGGCGTACTTGGGCATCAGCTCATCTTTGAGGTGAGCGACTTCGCGGTCCAGGGTGATGGACTCGATCGCGCGGTGCGCACGCAGCATGATGGTGCCGCCGGGGGTTTCGTAGCAGCCGCGGGACTTCATGCCGACATAGCGGTTTTCCACGATGTCGAGACGACCGATACCGTTCTCGCCGCCGATTTTGTTCAGTGTGGCCAATACGGTAGCCGGGCTCATTTCCACACCGTCGAGGGCGACGATGTCGCCGTTGCGGTAGGTGAGTTCCAGGTAGGTCGGCTTGTCTGGAGCGTTCTCGGGCGAGACGGTCCATTTCCACATGTCTTCTTCGTGCTCGGTCCAGGTGTCTTCCAGCACGCCGCCTTCATAGGAGATGTGCAGCAGGTTGGCATCCATGGAGTACGGCGACTTTTTCTTGCCGTGACGCTCGATTGGAATGGCGTGCTTCTCGGCGTAGTCCATCAGCTTCTCGCGCGACAGCAGGTCCCACTCGCGCCAGGGAGCAATCACTTTTACGCCGGGCTTGAGCGCGTAGGCGCCAAGCTCGAAGCGAACCTGGTCGTTGCCTTTGCCGGTGGCGCCGTGGGAAATGGCGTCAGCACCGGTTTCGTTGGCGATTTCGATCAGGCGTTTGGCAATCAGCGGACGAGCGATGGAAGTACCCAGCAGGTACTCGCCTTCGTACACAGTGTTGGCGCGGAACATGGGGTAGACGAAATCTCGCACGAATTCTTCGCGCAGATCGTCGATGAAGATTTCCTTGACGCCCATGGCCTGTGCCTTGGCACGAGCAGGCTCAACTTCTTCGCCTTGACCGAGATCGGCGGTGAAAGTCACCACTTCACATTGATAGGTGTCTTGCAGCCACTTGAGAATTACCGAAGTGTCCAGGCCACCGGAATACGCCAGGACAACCTTCTTTACGTCCGCCATGCCATCACTCCACGGGGTTCTACGGAAAACCCGCGATTCTACTGCCCGCGCCGGACAATTTACAGAGGCGCGACAGCTTATGACGATGAAGCGACGGGTTCTTTCGTCTAAACGACGGACGTATTAAGACGTGGCAGCGGGTTTTATCGGAGCTGTCGCAGGCGTAGTAGGCGCCGGCGGCATGGGATCGCGGGACAAATGCACGGTAACCCGACGATTTTTCGCCCGATTGGCGGCGTTGGTGTTGGGCACCAGCGGATACCGTTCGCCATGGAAGCGCAGCACAATCTGCGACTCGGGAATGCCATTGGCCTTGAAGTACTCGGTAACGGCCAGGCCGCGGCGGCGGGACATGTCCAGGTTGGTCAGGCGATTGCCGCCGTTGTCCGAATGGCCATCAAGCTCGATATGGTTAACGCTCGGATCGGCCTTCATATATTGAAGGATGATCTCCAGCTTGGCGCGGGACACGTCGTCCAGGTCGGCGCCACCTCCCGGAAAATTGATTTGCGCTTGCTTGATCTGGTCGTAGTTCACCGGCAGCAGCTTGGTCGTGCAATCGAGGTAGTCGTGGTAGGCCTTGTTGAATTTCACCGGCATCAGGCGCACTTCAATGCCTTCGCCGCCATCGGGCGTGCGGTGGCGCACCAGCGGGCTGCGCCCTTCCAGCAAGCCGGTAAGCAGGCGCGTGCCCTGTTGCTGGGTGCTGTTGAACGGCATGGGGCCGTTATCAACCACATTGACCATGCCCAGGTTGATGTCGCCACGCCCCGGCTGCCAAGGCGCAGCGGCAGCGACCAGGGTGGCCGAGCCTGCGCCCAACCAGCGCTCGCGGGCCTGCAGGCGGAAAGTGACCTGCTCGCCGGCACGGCGAACGAATTGGCCTTGGCCAAAATCGGTGATGTCTTGCGACAGACGGCACTCGAACTGATCGCCATCGACCTTCCACTCGACCTTTTCCAGGCGCGTCTGAAAAGTGATCGCCATGGCCGGCAGGCTGGCGAATAAGCTGAACAAGGCGAGATAGCGCTGGCGCACGGTAGGCTCCATAAGGAATTACTGCATTCTCAGGGGGTATCGGTTGCCGTTGGCAAAACTTGATAGCGGGTGCCGCTCTCAGGCTTTTCCGGTAGCATTCGCAGCAGTTTTCACCGCACAAATTTCGCTGATCTGGTATTGCCCCCCATGACTGACCGCCTAACCCTGTTGCGTCCCGACGACTGGCATATCCACCTGCGCGACGGCGCGGTGCTGCCGCACACGGTCGCCGACGTCGCGCGCACTTTCGGCCGCGCCATCATCATGCCGAACCTGGTGCCGCCAGTGCGTAACGCCGGCGAGGCTGATGGCTATCGCCAGCGCATTCTCGCCGCACGCCCGGCCGGCAGCCAATTCGAACCGTTGATGGTGCTGTACCTCACTGACGTAACCCGCCCGGAAGACGTGCGCGCGGCCAAAGCCTCGGGCTTTGTGCATGCGGCCAAACTCTACCCGGCCGGCGCCACCACCAACTCCGACTCTGGCGTGACCAGCGTCGACAAGATTTTCCATGTACTCGAAGTCATGGCCGAAGTCGGCCTGCCGCTGTTGGTACACGGTGAAGTGACCCGTGGCGAAATCGACGTGTTCGACCGTGAGAAGGTGTTTATCGACGAGCACCTGACCCGTGTGGTCGAGCGCTTCCCGACGCTGAAAGTGGTGTTTGAACACATCACCACCGGCGATGCCGTGCAGTTCGTCAACAGCGCTTCGGCCAACGTTGGCGCGACCATCACCGCTCACCACCTGCTCTATAACCGCAACCATATGCTGGTCGGTGGTATTCGCCCGCACTTCTATTGCCTGCCGATTCTCAAGCGCAATGTGCATCAGGACGCCTTGCTGGATGCCGCCACCAGCGGCAGCGGCAAGTTCTTCCTCGGCACCGACTCGGCGCCCCATGCCCAGCACGCCAAGGAAGCCGCCTGCGGCTGCGCAGGCTGCTACACGGCCTATGCCGCCATCGAGCTGTACGCCGAGGCGTTCGAACAGCGCAATGCGCTGGATAAACTGGAAGGGTTTGCGAGCAAGAACGGCCCGGATTTCTACGGCCTGCCGCGCAACACCGACACCATTACCCTGGTCCGTGAAGAATGGACTGCCCCGACCAGCTTGCCGCTCGGCGAGCACAGTGTCGTCCCGCTGCGCGCCGGTGAAAAACTGCGCTGGCGCCTGCTGGAGCAAACTGCGTGAGTGAAGAAAACTACGACGACGAACTGGAAGGCGGCGGCGGCAGCGGTTCGCGCCATCCCATGGCCGAGCGGTTTCGCGGCTATCTGCCAGTAGTGGTCGACGTCGAAACAGGCGGCTTCAACTCCGCGACCGACGCCTTGCTGGAAATTGCGGCCACCACCGTGGGCATGGATGAAAAAGGCTTTCTGTTTCCCGAGCACACCTATTTCTTCCGCATCGAGCCGTTTGAAGGCGCCAATATCGAGGCCGCGGCATTGGAGTTCACCGGCATCAAGCTTGATCACCCGCTGCGCATGGCGGTAAGCGAGGAGTCGGCGCTGACGGATATTTTCCGTGGCATTCGCAAGGCGCTGAAGGCCAATGGCTGCAAGCGCGCGATTCTGGTGGGGCATAACAGCAGTTTCGACCTGGGCTTCCTCAATGCCGCTGTGGCGCGCAACGATCTGAAGCGCAACCCGTTCCACCCGTTTTCCAGCTTCGATACTGCCACCCTCGCTGGCCTTGCCTATGGGCAAACGGTGCTGGCGCGCGCCTGCCAGGCCGCGGGCATGGACTTCGATGGCCGTGAAGCGCATTCGGCGCGTTACGACACCGAGAAAACAGCCGAGCTGTTCTGCGGCATCGTCAATCGCTGGAAAGAACTGGGCGGCTGGCAGGATTTCGACGACTGATCGCGCTCCACGCACGTAAAAAACCCGGCCTTGGTGCCGGGTTTTTTATTGTCTTCTGGCGGGCGTTTGACCGTTTATCGGTGCGCGGGATTATTGGCGGCAATATCCCTTTCACGTTTTGACAAGCGTTCTCATTAACATTAGTATCCTTCGCATCAAGCCATTTCGAGTTTTGGGCCCTTTATGTACGTATGCCTTTGCATGGGTGTCACCGACGGTCAGATCCGCGATGCAATCAACGAAGGTTGCTGCAGCTACCGCGACGTTCGTAACGCGCTGGAACTTGCCAGCCAATGCGGTAAATGCGCGACCTTGGCCAAGCAAGTGGTTCGCGAAACGCTGACCGAAGTACAAAGCAGCCAGGCCGCCCTCGCCTACCCCGCAAATTTTGTTATGGCGTAGAAGTAGTCATTTTCCGAAAACCGGACCTGGTGTCCGGTTTTTTTATGCCCGAAATTCAAGCAGTTAGCGCCAAGACGCAGAAACAAAACATTCGTATTCGGTTTTAATTTGCGTTTAAATTCAACTACTTACATTTGACAGGCAAAAAATGCAGGGTCAGACTCTCACGCTATCACTCCCTTGCACGGCAGGACCCCGACATGAAAGGCGACAAGAAAGTCATCCAGCACCTCAATAAAATCCTCGGCAACGAGCTGGTCGCCATCAACCAATACTTCCTGCATGCGCGCATGTATGAAGATTGGGGCCTGAAAAAGCTGGGCGAGCACGAGTACCACGAGTCCATCGACGAGATGAAACACGCGGATAAGCTCATCAAGCGCATTCTGTTCCTCGAGGGCCTGCCTAACCTGCAAGACCTGGGCAAGATCCTGATTGGTGAAAACACCAAGGAGATGCTGGAGTGCGACCTGAAGATCGAGCACAAAGCGCATATCGATCTGAAAGAAGCCATCGCCTACTGCGAGAGCATTGCCGACTACGCCAGCCGCGAGCTGCTCGAAGAGATCCTTTGCTCCGAGGAAGACCACATCGATTGGCTGGAAACCCAACTGAGCCTGATCGACAAAGTCGGACTGCAGAATTACCTGCAATCGCAGATGGATGAGTAATTCGTCAGGCACAAAAAAGCCCCGCTTCGGCGGGGCTTTTTATTGACTGCGTTTTTGCAGTGCGTGATCAGGCGTCCGCTTTGGCGGAGGCGGCCTTGACCAGGGTTTGCAACTCGCCGTTTTCGAACATCTCAACCATGATGTCGCTACCGCCAACCAGCTCGCCGCCAACCCACAGCTGCGGGAAGGTAGGCCAGTTTGCGTATTTCGGCAGGTTGGCGCGGATTTCCGGGTTTTGCAGGATGTCGACGTAGGCGAATTTCTCGCCGCATGCCATGACAACCTGAGCGGCTTTCGACGAGAAGCCACATTGCGGGGCGTTCGGTGAGCCTTTCATGTACAGCAGGATGGCGTTGTTAGCGATCTGCTCTTTGATAGTTTCGATGATATCCATGGGTACCTCAGCACTAAGGCCTATCTGACTGTCCAAATCGCCGACTCACGGGCCGACACGGTGGCGGACATTGTATCGGAAAGCCGCGCAAATGGCGCGACCCTCCTATCGTCGTAGGCTATCAGGCTGCAGCCACCACGACTGGCACCCCATTGAGCGCCGCATTACCTGACAAGACATCCAATTGCCGCTCATCCGTCAAGTCGTTGGCACTGGCACCCGGCTGCGCGCTGGCAATCGCCATCTGTACCCCTGGCCGCCCGTGGCCCCAACCATGGGGAAGGCTGACCACGCCTTGCATCATTTCGTCGCTGCCAACGGCTTCGACTTCAATCACGCCGACCCGCGAACGCACGCTGACCAATTGGCCATCGGTCAACGCCCGGCTGGCCATGTCCTGCGGGTTCATCAGCAGTTGATGGCGTGGCTTGCCCTTCACCAGACGGTGGTAGTTGTGCATCCAGGAGTTATTGCTACGTACATGCCGCCGGCCAATCAGCACCAGCTCGTCGGCCTTGGGCGCCGGCTGCGCGGCAAAGCGCGCAAGGTCGCCCAGCAGGATGTCCGGGGCGGCCTGCACGGTTTTGCTCGGGGTTTTCAGGCGTTCCAGCAGATTGGGTTTCAACGCGCCCAGATCAATGCCGTGCGGGTGTTCACGCAGCTTGGCCACCGACAACTGATGCTCGGACTTCTCGCCATACAAACCGAAGCGCAAGCCCATATCGATCAGCTGCGAAGGTTCCATCGTCGGCTTGAGCACCGCGTCGGTCTTCGCCGCAAAGGCTTTGGCCAGGCCGACGAAAATTTCCCAGTCATGCAAAGCGCCAGCCGGTTTGGCCAGCACCGGTTCGTTGAAGCGGGTGACGTTGCGCACGGCGAACACATTGAAGGTGGTGTCGTAGTGATCGTGCTCCAGCGGCGCGGTAGGCGGCAGGATCAGGTCGGCATAGCGCGTGGTTTCATTGATATAGAAGTCGATGCACAGCATGAACTCCAGACCATCCAGCGCCTGCTCCAGTTGACGACCGTTGGGGGTCGACAGCACCGGATTGCCGGCCACGGTTACCAAGGCGCGGATCTGCCCCTCCCCGGGGGTGAGCATCTCTTCGGCCAGGGCGGAAACAGGCAGCTCACCGGCGTACTCGGGTAAACCCGAAACGCGGCTCTGCCAGCGATTGAAATGCCCACCCGAGGTCGTCGCCACCAGGTCTACCGCAGGCTCGGTGCAGAGCACGCCGCCTACGCGATCAAGGTTGCCGGTCACCAGGTTGATCAGTTGCACCACCCATTGGCACAGCGTGCCGAATACCTGGGTGGAAACGCCCATGCGGCCGTAGCACACCGCTTTATCGGCAGCGGCAAAGTCGCGAGCCAATTGGCGAATGGTCTCGGCCGGCACGCCACAACGCGCGCTCATGGCTTCGGCGGTAAAGGCGGCGACGGCCTTGCGCACCTCGTCTACGCCGTCGATGGGCAAGTGGCTGGTGCGCGTCAGGCCTTCTTCAAACAGGGTATTGAGCACGCCAAACAGCAACGCGGCGTCTTGCCCTGGGCGCACGAATATATGTTGGTCGGCAATCGAGGCCGTTTCACTGCGACGCGGGTCCACCACCACAACCTTGCCGCCACGGGCCTTGATGGCCTTCAGGCGTTTTTCCACGTTGGGCACGGTCATGATGCTGCCGTTGGAGGCCAGCGGGTTGCCGCCCAGAATCAGCATAAAGTCGGTGTGGTCGATGTCCGGGATCGGAATCAGCAGGCCGTGGCCATACATCAGGTGGCTGGTCAGGTGATGGGGCAACTGGTCTACCGAGGTCGCGGAGTAGCGGTTACGGGTTTTCAGTTGACCGAGAAAGTAGTTGCTGTGGGTCATCAGCCCATAGTTATGCACGCTCGGGTTGCCTTGATACACCGCCACCGCGTTCTGCCCGTGTCGCGCCTGAATATCGGCCAGGCGATCGGCGACGAGCGCGAAGGCTTCGTCCCATTCGATAGCCTGCCATTCGCTGCCCACGCGGCGCATGGGTTGGCGGATGCGATCCGGGTCGTGCTGGATATCCTGCAGGGCCACCGCCTTGGGGCAGATATGGCCATTGCTGAAGCTGTCCTGGGCATCACCTTTGATAGAAAGGATCTGCTGACTGCCGTCTGGCTGGGTTTCGGTTTCGATACTCAGGCCACAAATGGCCTCGCACAGGTGACATGCACGGTGATGGAGGGTCTTGGTCATGGCCTAGCCTCATTTTTATTTGGAGCGACTAATCAGGTCGGTAAGCCTGAACTATGGCGTGTGAGCGGCAGCTGCGCCATAGGCGTAAGCCCCGTGAATCGGGGCCTATCAGGGGATTCCATACACGTCTTCAGACGGCGACTACAGCATTCCTGACCTGCCAACCGCAGCGCGTTTCAGCAGATATATGCCATTTATATCGATAACAACGCCTTCGCTAGTCGCATTACTCCAACAAAGTGCGTATCTTTAGACCACTGTGCTGCATGTGTACCGCGAATCGCAACCTGGTGTTTAGATCTCGATCCAACCATCTACACGTATTCCGATAACTCTTTGCACTCAGTACTGGCTGGGCCTGTAGCCCGCCGCAATCCACTCTGTTCAAGGATCTACACCATGGCTAATCGCGAAACTGGTACCGTTAAATGGTTCAACGATGAAAAAGGCTTCGGCTTCATCACTCCAAGCAACGGCGGCGCTGACCTGTTCGTGCACTTCAAAGCTATCCAATCCGATGGCTTCAAGAGCTTGAAAGAAGGTCAGACCGTATCTTTCGTGGCCGCCAAAGGCCAGAAAGGCATGCAAGCTGAAGAAGTACAGGTAGTCTAAGACTCCCCGCGCTTCATAAAAAACCCCGCTTCGGCGGGGTTTTTTTATGCCTTGAAAATGCCGTTTTCTGCGCTGCCAATGCCGTTGGCGGGTTTGCCAAGCCACTTGGCGGCAGTGTACAAAGGCTGCCCCCAGGCGCTGCCTGGCGCACTACACACCTGGCATGAGATATCTGAAACAAACGTCGCCTCTTTCAAAGATGACATGACGCGACATTTACTTATAAGATCCGGCCTCCCCATTTCGTCGCACCGTGCGGCCCCCAGCCGCTGGTAGAGCCCTTTTTTCTGTGAAAACCCAAAGGCTTGCTCGCCAGCGCAATCGTTGTACAAAAGGTAGTTAATGATGAGCGCAAGACACTTTCTCTCGCTAATGGACTGCACACCCGATGAGTTGCTGGGTCTGCTTCGTCGCGGCATCGAGCTGAAGAGCCTGCGCCATCGAGGCATTCTTTTTGAACCGCTGAAAAATCGCGTGCTGGGCATGATCTTCGAGAAAGCCTCGACCCGCACCCGCCTCTCCTTCGAAGCCGGCATGATCCAGCTCGGCGGCCAGGCCATCTTTCTGTCGCCGCGTGACACCCAACTGGGCCGTGGCGAGCCGATCAGCGATGCCGCCATCGTCATGTCGCGCATGCTCGATGCGGTGATGATCCGCACATTCGCCCACAGCACCCTCACCGAATTCGCCGCCCACTCGCGCGTGCCGGTCATCAATGGCCTGTCGGACGACCTGCACCCGTGCCAATTGCTGGCCGATATGCAGACCTACCACGAGCTGCGCGGCGCCATCCAGGGCAAAACCGTGGCGTGGATCGGCGACGGCAACAACATGTGCAACAGCTACATCGAAGCTGCCCAGCAGTACGATTTCCACCTACGCGTCGCGTGCCCGCAAGGCTATGAGCCAAACCCGACCTTTATGGCCCAGGCTGGCGAGCGAGTGACCATCGTGCGTGACCCGCGTGAAGCGGTAGCCGGCGCCCATCTGGTCAGCACCGACGTCTGGACCTCCATGGGCCAGGAAGAAGAAGCCGCAGAGCGCCTCGCGCTTTTCAAGCCTTACCAGGTGACCCGCGCCCTCCTCGACCAGGCGGCCAGCGACGTGTTGTTTCTGCACTGCCTGCCGGCACACCGCGGTGAAGAGATCAGCGAAGACCTGCTCGACGACCCACGCTCCGGCGCCTGGGACCAGGCCGAAAACCGCCTGCACGCGCAAAAGGCGTTGCTGGAAATGCTGGTCGAGCCAGGCTACCGCCCGGCATGAGTGCCGCTGCGCTGCTGAGCCTGCGTGACCTCAGTTGCGGCTACCGCGACCACCCCGTGGTGCAACAACTGAACCTGCAACTTAATGTCGGCGAAATCGGCTGCCTGCTCGGCCCGTCGGGCTGCGGCAAAACCACTACGCTGCGCGCCATCGCCGGCTTCGAGCCGGTGCTGAGCGGTGAAATCCAGTTGGGCAGCAGCGTTATTTCCCGCGCCGGCTTCACCCTGGCCCCGGAAAAGCGCCGCATCGGCATGGTGTTTCAGGACTACGCGTTGTTCCCGCACCTGACCGTGGCCGACAACGTCGCCTTCGGCATCCGCGAGCACACCAACTGCACGCAAACCACCGCCGAGCTGCTGGACCTGGTCAAGCTCTCCACCCTGAGCAAACGTTTTCCCCACGAGCTCTCCGGCGGCCAGCAACAGCGCGTGGCCCTGGCCCGCGCGCTCGCGCCGGCACCGCAACTGTTGCTGCTCGATGAGCCGTTCTCCAACCTCGACAACGAGCTGCGTCGCCGCCTGAGCCAGGAAGTGCGCGAAATCCTCAAGGCCCGCGGCACCAGCGCCGTGTTGGTCACCCACGACCAGGAAGAAGCCTTCGCCGTCAGCGACAAGGTGGGCGTGTTCAAGGAAGGCCATCTGGAGCAGTGGGACACGCCGTACAACCTCTACCACCGGCCGCAAACTCCCTTTGTTGCCAGCTTTATCGGCCAGGGCTATTTCATTCGCGGCGAAATGCTTAGCCGTGAATCGGTGCAGACCGAGCTGGGGGTTATCCACTGCCAGCCGCGCGATTGGCCCAGCGGTAGCCCGGTTGACGTGTTGCTGCGCCCGGATGACATCGCCTTCGCCGAAGACGGTTTGCAGCAGGCACTGGTACTGAGCACCAGCTTCCTCGGCGCCAGCACACTCTACCGCTTGCGCCTGGCCACTGGCGGGCACGTGGAAGCCTTGTTCCCAGGCCATGTGCAGCGACAAACCGGCGAGTACGTTGGTGTGCGTCTGGCGGCCTCGCAAGTGGTTACCTTCGCCGCGCCCGGCAGCCAGCTTTAAAGCACCACCACCCGGTCGCGGCCGCTGTCCTTGGCTTGATACAACGCCCGGTCGCCCCGCTGCATCGTGGTTTGCCACGGCTCGGGGCCGTTGTAACGGCTAACGCCCACCGACAACGTCATGCGCAAGTGCGCAAAACCTTCCCACTGCGTAGTGCGCAAGGTTTCGCGCAAGCGCTCCATGGCCTGCAATGCGCCTGCCTCGTTGGTGTTCGACAGAATCAACAAAAACTCCTCGCCGCCCATGCGCGCGACAAAGTCCACGTCGCGCACCACCCGCTGCAGAATTTTCGCCAACTGGCATAGCACCGCATCGCCGCCGTGATGACCGTAGGCATCGTTAACGTGTTTGAAGAAATCCAGATCCAGCAGGCACAGCACAAAGTCGTAGGTGCCGCGGTCTGCCAGCGCCTTCTGCTGATCCAGCACCTCATTGGCGAAACGGCGGTTGTACAGGCCGGTCAGCTCATCGGTAATCGCCAACTGCTGGATACGCTCAAGCGCCACGTGCAGGTCGCGGTTACGCTCCTGGAGCACGTCGCGCAGACGGCTCATTTCCAGCCCCAGCATCGACACCCCGCCAATCAGCACAAAAAACGCCAGGGTGCGAATCGCCTCCACCCGCCAGTCGAATGCCACACCGCGAAGCATCAGCGCCGCCATCAGCACCCCATAACAACCGGCGGTGAACAGGCCAATGCGAACAAAGCCCCGCAGGTCGAGGCGGAAGGCGCCAAACATCAGCACCACCAGCACCATCATCAGAAACAACGCCCGCAGGGAGTCGGCGTAGTACACGCTGATAAAAATCACGCCAATGGCCCAGCTCATCTGCGGCAATGTCAGGCTGGGGTCGTGAAAACGCAGGTTGAGGTTGAACCAGGTCAGGGCGAGAAAACCGGCGGTGCTGGCCAGCACCGCGAAGGTCAGCAACAGCATGCCGGCAACCGTCAATTGCATAAAGCCGCTGGCAAATGCCAGCCAGCACAGCAACAGATAACCAATTGAAGCACTGCTCGCCAATAGAATCCGGCGTACGCGCAACCGTTGTTGGCGAGACGGCATCAGCGGGTCCTTCTCCGTAAGGATCGTTAGGGCAGTATAACCAGCCGATGCCGTCGCGCTTGGTTGCTCAGCGGTAACCGGTCACAGATACAGACGGCCACTGGCCACTAGCACCGCATTACCGGCAATTTTTACCCGGTCGCCATCCAGCCGGCAGAACCACTCGCCGCCGCGCGCCGAACACTGAAAGGCATTGAGCTGCGTCTTCTGCAAACGCGCCGCCCAGTAAGGAATCAGGCTGCAATGGATGGAACCGGTTACCGGGTCTTCATCGATGCCGATGGCCGGGGCGAAGTAGCGGGAGACAAAGTCATGTTGCTCACCCGGCGCGGTAACGATCATGCCCAGCCACGGCAGCGTGGCCACGGCGCCAAGATCTGGCTGGCACTCACGCACCTGCTGCTCGTTTTCTAGCACCACCAACAATTCCTTGCCGGTATCGTGCACCTCGACAACAGGGCCGTTCACCGCCGCCTTGATGGCCGCGCTGGCCTCGATCCGCTGGCCCGGCAGGCTGGGGAAGTCCAAGACCAGACGCTGGCCTTCACGGCTGACGCTCAGCGCGCCGGACTGGCAGATAAAGTCCAACTGCGGCGCTGTTTCGCCGTGCAGCTCGAACAACGCGAAAGCGCTGGCCAGAGTGGCATGGCCGCACAACGGCACTTCACAGGCGGGGGTAAACCAGCGGATGTGCCACACCGCGCCCTCTTTCACCACAAACGCGGTCTCCGCCAGGTTGTGCTCGGCAGCGATGGCCTGCATGCGCGCCTCGTCCAGCCAGGCGTCCAGGCGATAGACAATCGCCGGGTTGCCGGCAAATGGTCGCTGGGTAAAGGCGTCAATCTGGTGAAAGTCGAGGGACATGGGCGCGCTCCTTGGCGGGGAAAAGCGCCCACGATACCGAGACTGAAGCACGCCGGCCTGGTACAGCCGACGCTTATTCGAGCGCTACAGCACAGCACTCCAACACCGTAGGAGCCAGCTTGCTGGCGAATGCTGGAAGCCCCGGTCGGGAATGCCGCTTGCCCGGTTCGCCAGCAAGCTGGCGCCTACCAGACGCCCGGCTAGCCCTCGCTGCGCACGCGCTTCACTGCATCCAGCCAGCCGGCGTAGAGCTTTTCCCGGTGTGCGGTGGCCATGCGCGGGCCGAACAGGTGTTGGCGGTGCCAGTGCTGAGCGATGGCGTTAAGGTCGGGATAAATACCGGCCTGCAAACCCGCCAGATAGGCCACGCCCAACGCGGTGGTTTCCGTCACCTGCGGACGCTCCACCGGCACCCCGAGAATATCGGCGAGAAATTGCATCACCCAGTTGTTCTCCACCATCCCGCCATCCACGCGCAAGGCGCTGGGCGCGGCGGCGCCGTCCTGGCCCATGGCAACCAGCAGGTCGCGGGTCTGGTAGCACACTGACTGCAAGCCGGCGGTGACGATTTCCTTGATGCCGGTATCGCGGGTCAGGCCAAAGATCGCGCCACGGGCCTTGGGGTCCCAGTACGGGGCGCCGAGGCCAGTAAAGGCTGGCACCAGAAACACGCCACTGGCATCGCCGGTCTGTTCGGCCAATGCTTCGGTATCGCGGGCGTGGCTAATCAGTTTGATGCCATCGCGCAGCCACTGCACCGCCGCGCCGGCCACAAAAATGCTGCCTTCCACGGCGTAAGTCACTTCACCTTTGAGGCGATAACCCACGGTGGTCAACAGGCGGTTTTGCGACACCACTGGCGTTTTGCCGGTGTTTTGAATCATGAAACAGCCGGTGCCGTAGGTGCTTTTCACCATGCCCGGCTCGAAGCACGCCTGACCCACCAGCGCCGCCTGCTGGTCGCCGGCCATGCCCAGCACCGGGATGCTGGCGCCAAACCAGTTGGCTTCGGTGGTGCCAAAATCAGCCGCGCAGTCCATCACCTCGGGCAGCACGCTGGCTGGAATCTCAAACAGCGCCAGCAGGTCGCTATCCCACTGCTGGGTGTGGATGTTGAACAACATAGTGCGCGAGGCATTGCTGGCGTCGGTTTTATGCGACTTGCCGCCCGTGAGGCGCCACAGCAGAAAGCTATCGACGGTGCCAAAGCGCAACTCGCCGCGCTCGGCGCGCGCCTGGGCGCCGGGGACGTTTTGCAGAATCCAGCGCAGTTTGGTGGCGGAAAAATACGGATCGATCAAAAGGCCGGTCTTGGCCGCGACCGTAGCTTCATGGCCGGCGTCTTTCAGCTCAGCGCAGTAATCGGCGGTGCGCCGGTCCTGCCAGACGATGGCCGGGTGAATCGGCGTGCCGGTGGCGGCGTCCCATACCAGCGTGGTTTCGCGCTGGTTGGTAATGCCGATTGCGGCAATTTCCGAGGCATTCAAGCCGCTCTGGCGCAGCGCATCGCGGCAGACTTTCAGGGTACTGAGCCACAGGTCTTCACCGTCGTGCTCCACCCAGCCGTCTTTAGGGAAGTACTGTTTGAATTCCTGTTGCGCGCGCGCCACCGGCAAGCCCTGGGCGCTGAACACAATGGCGCGGCTGCTGGTGGTGCCTTGGTCGATGGCAAGAAGGTACTGGGACATCTGCGCTTCCTTGTTATTTTTCGTTAGGACATCGCCAGCGGCGAACCTGCTTTCTTATTCGCGCCCGATGGGGGCAAACAGCCCTTGGCAATGGCTGGCGAGCACTTCGGCCGCCAACTCCACTTCCAGACCACGACGGCCAGCACTGACATGAATGGTGGGGTATTGCTTGGCGCTTTCATCGATAAAGGTGCGCAGGCGCTTTTTCTGCCCCAGCGGGCTGATGCCGCCGACCAGGTAACCAGTGGAACGCTGCGCGGCGGCCGGGTCGGCCATGTCGGCTTTTTTAACGCCGGCCGCATGGGCCAGTGCCTTGAGGTCCAGCGTGCCCACCACCGGCACCACGGCCACCAACAGCTCACCTTTTTCACTGGCCGCCAGCAGCGTTTTGAACACCCTCGCCGGGTCCAGGCCGAGTTTTTCCGCTGCCTCCAAACCATAGGAGGCGGCTTTGGGGTCGTGGGTGTAACTGAGCACGCGGTGCTCGGCGCGGGCTTTTTTCAACAGGTCGATGGCTGGCGTCATGTTCGAATGTGAAAATAATCGGGCGAAGTTCGCGTACCTTAGAGGCGAACCTGGCAAAAGTCGAGCATAGCCGCCCGCCCCAGCTCGTCGCTCAACCTGCTTATAATGCCGCGCAAAACAAGGAAGCCCCCATGACCCTGGCGCCCCGGCAGCAAGACATTCTCGACCTCGCGCGCGAACGCGGTTACGTCAGCATCGATGAGCTGGCGCAGGCCTTTGCCGTTACCCCGCAAACCATTCGCCGCGACATCAACCAGCTCGCCGAACAAGGCCTGCTGCGCCGCACCCACGGCGGCGCCGCCAGCGAAGCCTCGAGCACCCAGAACACCGCCTACACCATGCGCGCCGGGCTTATGCGCGATGAAAAGCAACGCATCGCCGAAGCCATTGCCGCGCAGGTGCCGGACCACGCTTCGGTATTTATCAATATTGGCACCACCACCGAAGCCATTGCCCGCGCCCTGCTCAACCACCGGGGGTTGAAGGTAATCACCAACAACCTGCATGTGGCCGCGCAACTCAGCGACAAGGCCGACTTCGAGGTGCTGGTGGCCGGCGGCACAGTGCGCAGCGACGGCGGTATCGTCGGCCAGACGGCGGTGGATTTTATTCAGCAGTTCAAAGTCGACTTTGCCCTGATGGGCATCAGCGGCATCGACGACGACGGCAGCCTGCTGGACTTCGACTACCAGGAAGTACGGGTTTCCCAAGCCATTATCGACAACGCCCGGCAAGTGCTGCTGGCTGCCGACTCCAGCAAGTTCGGCCGCAATGCCGTGGTGCGCCTGGGCTCTATTGCCCTGGTGAACCAGCTGTTTACCGACAGCGCACCCTCGCCTGCCCTGGCCCGCTTGCTTGCGCAGCATAAAGTGCAATTAAGGCTGGTCTGATCCAATCGGCGGATATCTGCGTTGCGGATATTCGCCCTACTTCCATCGAACACCGCGATAACCCTCGACCATTCGGCGTTTCACCGGGCGCCCGGCTGGCCAATGGCGAAACTTTGGGCTACCATTTTCGGAAACGAACATTCAGACGTTCACTTTCGACTTTCGAGGCCGGTCATGCCCAGCACGCAGAAACCCAGCAGCTCCCTTGCCGAAATCTATGACGTCGCCGTGGTTGGCGGCGGTATCAACGGCGTGGGCATTGCGGCCGATGCAGCGGGCCGTGGCCTTTCTGTGTTCCTTTGCGAAAAAGACGACCTGGCGCAACACACCTCCTCGGCCAGCAGCAAACTGATCCATGGCGGTCTGCGCTACCTCGAACATTACGAATTCCGCCTGGTGCGCGAAGCGCTGGCCGAGCGTGAAGTGTTGCTGGCCAAAGCCCCACATATCGTCAAACCCATGCGTTTCGTGTTGCCCCATCGCCCGCACCTGCGGCCGGCGTGGATGATTCGCCTGGGCCTGTTTTTGTACGACCACCTTGGCAAACGCAAACAACTGGCTGGCTCGCGCGGCCTGCGCTTTGGCGCCGGCAGCCCACTGAAAGCCGAAATCACCCGCGGTTTCGAATACGCCGACTGCTGGGTGGACGACGCCCGCCTGGTGGTACTCAACGCCATGGCTGCCCGCGAGCAAGGCGCTCATATTCATACCCGCACCCGCTGCGTCAGTGCCCGCCGCAGCAAAGGCTTGTGGCATGTGCACCTGGAGCGCGCCGACGGCAGCCTCTTTTCGATTCGCGCCCACGCCCTGGTGAATGCCGCCGGTCCGTGGGTGGCGCGTTTTATCAAAGACGACCTGCAGCAAAAATCGCCCTACGGCATTCGCTTGATTCAGGGCAGCCACATTGTGGTACCGCGCCTGTTTGACGGCGAGCAGGCGTACATTTTGCAAAACGAAGACCGCCGCATCGTCTTCGCCATTCCTTATCTGGAACGCTTCACCCTGATCGGCACTACCGACCGCGAATACCAGGGCGACCCGGCCCAGGTGGCCATCAGTGCCGAAGAAACCCAGTACCTGCTGGACGTGGTGAATGCTCATTTCAAACAGAGCATCGGCCAGGCCGACATCCTGCACACCTACTCCGGCGTGCGGCCGCTGTGCGACGACGAATCGGACGACCCGTCAGCCGTTACCCGCGACTACACCCTGGCGCTGTCCGCTGCGCCGGGCGAGGCGCCGTTGCTGTCGGTGTTCGGCGGCAAGCTGACCACCTACCGCAAGCTGGCGGAATCGGCCATGGGCCACTTGGCGCCGTTTTTCAGCCAGATGAAAACCAGCTGGACCGCCGAGGCGCCGCTGCCTGGTGGCGAGCAGATGACCAGCCGCAGCGCGCTGGTGGAAGCGCTAAGCAGCCAGTACGGCTGGTTGCCAACCCAGGTTGCACGGCGTTGGGCCAGCACTTACGGCAGCCGCAGCTTCACTATTTTGGAAGGTGCCAAATCGCTGGAAGACCTGGGCGAGGATCTGGGCGCAGGGCTATACGCCCGTGAAGTGGACTACCTGTGCCGCGAAGAATGGGCACGAGATGCCGCTGACATTCTGTGGCGCCGCAGCAAGCTCGGGCTGTTTATGACGCCGGGGCAGCAGGCGCGGTTGAGTGCGTATCTGCTACGGCCGCAGGGGGTTAATGCGGCGTAAAACGAATCTGTGTGTGTGCTTAGCAAGACCTTGGCCCCGCTCTGCGGGGCTTTTTTATGGGGCTTACCAAGCCCTCGCCCCCAGCCCCTCCCGCACGCGGGAGAGGGGGCTCATCGGCACTCGCGGCCGAACTACCGATCAGTCCCCTCTCCCTCTGGGAGAGGGTTAGGGTGAGGGAAAAGCCTCAATAAACCGCAATATGCGAATCGGCACGCGGCTCCGTGCCGCCGCAAAGCACCCCGCTATCCGGGTCGCGCAGAATAATCTGCCCGCGCCCGTAGTCGGTGCGATCACAGGTCACGCTGACCTCATGCCCGCGCCGCGCCAGGGCAAACGCCAGGTCGCGCGAGGCTTCCTGTTCTATCCCCACTTTCATCTCCCCCAGCCACTGCCAGCGCGGAGCATCCAGCGCCGCCTGGGGGTTGAGGCCGAAGTCCACCAGGTTCATCACCATCTGCACATGCCCTTGCGGCTGCATATAGCCGCCCATGACGCCGAACGGCCCCAGGGCCTGGCCGTCTTTGCTGAGAAAGCCGGGAATGATGGTGTGGAAGGTCTGCTTGCCGGGCGCCAGGCTATTGGCGTGGCCGGGGTCGAGGCTGAATTCCGAACCGCGGTTTTGCAGGGAAATGCCGCTGTCGGGCAGTACCACGCCGGAGCCGAAGCCGTGGTAGCAGCTCTGGATAAACGACACCATATTGCCTTCGGCATCGGCTGTGGCCAGGTACACCGTGCCGCTGGCGTGAGGGTCGCCGTGCAGCGGTGGCTGGGCACGCTCGCCGATCTGCGCGCGACGTTGTTCGATATAGCCAGGGCTCAGCAACTGCTCCACCGCCACGCGCATATGCTCGGGGTCGGTGATGTAGTGCAGGCCGTCGCTGTAGGCCAGTTTCATTGCTTCCAACTGGCGGTGCCAGGTGTGCTGGCTGTCGCGCTGGTCGAACTGGAAGCCTTCGAGAATTTTCAGGGCCATCAGGGCAATCAAGCCCTGGCCGCTCGGTGGGATTTCCCAGACGTCGACGCCGCGGTAGTTGGCACTGATCGGCTCGACCCACTTGGCGCGGTAGTCGTAAAGGTCACTGGCGCGCAGGTAACCGCCGGTGGCCTCGGAATGCGCGGCCAGGCGCTGGGCGATGCTGCCGCGGTAAAAGCTTTCGCATTGAGTGGCCGCCAACTCCACCAAAGTGTCGGCCTGCGCCGGGTTGCGAAACAGCTCACCGGCCTTGGGCGCTCGGCCGTCAATCAAAAAGGTCGAAAACCAGCTTTCCAGCACCGGCTGGCGCTCGGGCGTGTATTCCTCCAATGCCGTTTGCCATTGGTGTGCAACCACCGGTGATACGGGAAAACCGTCCCGCGCCAGATCGATGGCCGGCTGCAACAACGCTGCGAACGGCAGCCGCCCAAAGCGCCGTGACAACTCTGCCCATGCCGCCGGACAGCCCGGCACCGTAACCGGCGCCCAGCCATAGACCGGCATTTTCTCGTACCCCGCCGCCTGCATGGCCTCGATGCTGAGTGCTTGCGGCGCATGGCCGCTGGCATCCAGGCCATGCAACTGGTTTTTCACCCAAACCAAGGCAAAGGCGTCACCGCCAATGCCACAGCCAGTTGGCTCCACCACCGTGAGCGCCGCCGCAGTGGCGATGGCGGCGTCGATGGCGTTGCCGCCGTTGCGCAGCATTTCAATCCCCGCCTCGGCAGCCAAGGGCTGTGAAGCAGCGACCATGCCGCGCCGGGCAAACACGCTTTGGCGCTGCGAGGCATAGGGGTATTCATGGGCGGAAAACGTCAACATGGGCAGCACTCACAAAGGTGAAAAACAAAGACTTATTTACCGGACTTGATCCGCGTCCACTCGCGGGTAATAACGCGCTGAATCGCCGGTGGCAGATCGGCCGACACGAACAGCTTGCCGATCACCTCGTCGCTTGGATAAATGCCGGGGTTGTCGCGCACCTCGGGCTTGAGCAGCGCGGTCGCATCCTTGTTGGGGTTGGCATAACCGACATAGTCGCTGACCGGCGCGATCACTTCCGGGCGCAGCAGATAGTTGATCAGCGCGTGGGCGTTTTTGGCGTTGGTCGAATCCTTGGGAATGGCGATCATGTCAAACCACAGGTTGGCGCCTTCCTTGGGGATCACATAACGGATGTCGATGTTTTTGCCCGCTTCCTTGGCACGGGTTTGCGCCTGCATCACATCACCCGAATAACCAATGGCCACGCAGATATCGCCGTTGGCCAGATCAGTCGTGTATTTGGACGAGCTGAAATAGGTCACCGACGGCCGCAGCTTTTGCAGCAGCGCCGAGGCTTTTTTGTAGTCCTCTGGATTGCTGCTGTTGGGGTTCATGCCCATGTAGTGCATGGCTTGGGGAATGATCTTCACCGGCGCATCGAGCATGGCCACGCCGCAGCTTTTGAGCTTTTCCAGGTTGGCGGGATCGAACATCAGTGCCCAGGAGTCCACGGGAGCGTTTTCGCCCAGTACGGCGCGGACTTTTTCAACGTTGTAGCCAATGCCCAGCGTGCCCCACATATAAGGAACGGCGTATTTGTTACCCGGATCGGCCTCTTCCAGACGGGCCATCAAGCGTGGGTCCAAGTGCTTCCAGTTGGTGAGCAACTCTCGCTGCAACGGCTGATAGGCACCGGCGCGGATTTGCTTGGGCAGAAACTGGCTGGAGGGCACCACCAGGTCATAGCCCGAGTGGCCGGAGAGCAGCTTGGCTTCGAGCATTTCGTTGGTGTCGAAGACATCGTATTGCACCGGCACGCCGGTTTCTTTCTCGAAATTCTTCAGCGTGTCTGGGCCCATATAGTCGGACCAGTTATAGAAGCGGATTGGCGCTTGGGCTGCGTGTACGGCAGGTATCGCCAGACTCAAGGTGACGGCGGCGAGCAACGTGTGACGGTTGAACATGGTGAGACTCCGGTAACGGTTAAGGACTGGCAGTGCTCAAAACAACGGTTACGGGTCAGACGCCCGTTTCGAGAAAACGCACCAGTTCGGGAACGGTGCCTTCGATATGGTCACGCAGTACGCGCTCGGCTTTTACTCCATCGCCTGTGCGAATGGCGTCGAGGATTTCGCTGTGTTCTTCGCGGGCGCTCAGGGGCTTTTCCGCGTGCTGCAGCCACAGGCGCATATGCGGCTCGATCACCGAATACAGCGCGGATATCTGCCGCATAAGCCTGGGCCGCTCGCTAAGACTGCACAGGTATTCATGGAACACCCGGTGCCGACTGACCCACTCGGCGCTTTCGTCGCGGCACTCATCCATCTCATCGAGCAGACGTTCGAGCTTGCTTAATTGGCGCTCGGTAATCTTCGGCACCGCCACCCGCAGGGCCAGGCCCTCCAGAGCGCTGCGCATTTCGAATACTTCATGCATCTCGTCGATGTTCAGGCCGCTGACCACCGCGCCACGGTTGGGGCGTAACGTCACCAAGCCTTCGGCCGCCAGCCGTCGAAACGCCTCGCGCACGGGCATACGGCTCATGCCGATTTCAGTGGCGATGTCTTCGGCAATCAGACGGTCGCCGGTGCGGTACTGGCCTTTGCAGATGGCATCGAGCAGAAAGCTGTAGGCCTCCTCCTCGGCAGTCATTGGCAGGCGCGCAGCGTAGGTGGGGACCAGGTGCATGGGTGTTCTCGCTTGGCTTTTTGGATCCAATTATCCATATATGCAATTTAGCAAGATGTGGGCCAGGGAAACCGATAAATCCTAACTGCATGTTTTAAAAGGCTTTATTTCATATCTTCAGGAAATTAGGCAGCCCGTGAGGGAGGATTTGTCACACTTCCGTGCGCGGGCGTTACGGGGGTGCCCACTTTTGAGAACGTTAAAACCCTCTCCCCAGCCCTCTCCCGCAAGCAGGCAGAGGGGGCCGAAAAGCACGCGATCGAGTTCCCCTCTCCCGCCTGCGGAAGAGGGGCCAGGGGTGAGGGCCGAGGAAGGCGCCGCGCAAATGCTGAACAAAAAAATGCCCGGCAGATGGGGAATCTGCCGGGCCGATACACCCAGGAGCGGGGGTGTGAAGGGAGGAGCATCAGTCAAACGGTGGGGCGACTACATAAAGAACCGCCCCGGAAAATCTCAGGCTACCTGCGCCAACTGCGACTTGGCCTGATTCAAGCCTTTTTCCAGAAACTCACCGCCCAGGTTCAACCCTTCGGCGTGGATAAAGCTCACCTCATGAATGCCGACAAACGCCAGCGCCTGGCGCAGGTAGGGTTCCTGGTGGTCGGCACTGCTGCCGGCGTAGATGCCGCCGCGCGAGGTCAGCACAAAGGCGCGCTTGCCGGTCAGCAGGCCCTGCGGGCCGGTGTCGGTGTATTTGAAGGTAACGCCGGCACGCAGCACGTGGTCGAGCCACGACTTCAGGGTGCTGGGGATGGTGAAGTTGTACATCGGCGCGGCCAGCACCAGTACGTCGGCGGCCAGCAGTTCGTTAGTCAGGGTGTTGGAGCGTGCCAAGGCGGCTTTTTCGGCGTCGCTTTGCTGATCGGCCGGAGTCATCCAGCCGCCGAGCAAGTCCATGTCCAGGTGAGGCACCTGGTCAACGGCCAGGTCGCGGACAGTGATGGTGTCGCCAGGGTGCGCGGCGCGCCACTGGGCGATAAATTGCGCGGTCAGTTCGCGGGAAACCGAACCCTGTTTGCGGGCGCTGCTTTCAATAACCAAAACCTGGGACATGGGGCTGACTCCATCTGCGTTGTCGTTCGATGGAGTAAGACTAAGGCCACAGATATCGATTAAAAAGCGGAAAAAACCGCTACAAACCATCTATTAATTTGATTTATCTCCCAGCAAACCCTAGGCTTCTGCTTCAGACAGGTTTGCAGGTCACCTTGATGCGCATCTTGATCACCTGGGCGGTAAAACGGCCGGTAAGCAGCGCGTCTTTACCAGGCTGCAAGGTGACCTTGCGGGTACGGGGCGACTCGGGCCCATTGCGAAACACCGCAGTGCACTCGGCTGCTTTCTGGCCGTAGTTAACCAGTTGCACGGCGCCCATATTGAAGTCGACTTCCTGGGTCGATGCCGACACCTCGGCGCCATTGAGGGTCTTTTCCAGTTCAATGGGAAAGGCCTGGGCGCTCAGGGGCAGGGCCGCAAAAGCCAAACACAACATTTTATTCGTATTCATCAGCTGGTCTCCGACAGGGAGCACAGCTTAGGCCAAGAGGAAGCGAGGATGAAAGCGCCCCGGGTAACCCTGGATCAATGGCGAACCCTGCAAGCGGTGGTCGACCATGGCGGCTTCGCCCAGGCGGCCGAAGCCTTGCACCGCTCGCAATCGTCGGTGAGTTACACCGTGGCCCGCATGCAAGAGCAGCTTGGCGTGCCGCTGCTGCGTATCGACGGGCGCAAAGCTGTGCTCACCGAAGCCGGCGACGTACTGCTACGCCGCTCGCGGCAGCTGGTGAAAAACGCCAGCCAGCTGGAAGACCTCGCCCACCACATGGAGCAAGGCTGGGAAGCCGAAGTGCGCCTGGTGGTGGACGCCGCCTACCCAACCGCCCGCCTGGTGCGCGCCCTCACCGCTTTTATGCCGCAAAGTCGTGGCTGCCGCGTGCGCTTGCGTGAAGAGGTGCTATCGGGGGTAGAAGAAGTGCTCAAGGACGGCATCGCGGATCTGGCCATCAGCGGCTTCAATATTCCCGGCTTTCTCGGCTCGGAAATGAACCCGGTGGAATTCGTCGCCGTCGCCCACCCCGAGCACGCCCTGCATCGCCTGAACCGGGAAATCACCTTTCAGGACCTCGAATCCCATATGCAAGTGGTCATTCGCGACTCCGGCCGCCAGCAACCGCTCGACGTCGGCTGGCTCGGCGCCGAACAGCGCTGGACCGTCGGCAGCCTGGCCACCGCCGCCACGTTTGTGGCCAGCGGCCTGGGCTTCGCCTGGCTGCCACGCCACCTGATCGAGCGCGAACTGCGCGAAGGCGTGCTCAAGGAATTGCCGTTGGACCGTGGCGGCAGCCGTCACCCGACCTTCTTCCTTTATACGAACAAGGACAAACCCCTGGGCCCGGCCACACAGATCCTTATCGAGCTGCTGCGCAACTTTGACGCCGCGCCACTGGATGCTCCGTTCGCCGCACCCGCCATGCACAGCTGATACGACACCCGCCAGGAGGCCCCCATGCCGTATTTCGATCACGACGACTGCCAATTGCACTACGAAGAGTATGGGACCGGAACGCCGCTGATTCTGGTGCACGGCCTGGGCTCCAGCACGCTGGATTGGGAATACCAGGTGCCTGAGCTGAGCAAGCACTATCGGGTTATCAGCCTGGATGTGCGCGGTCACGGCCGCTCTGACAAGCCGCGGGAGAAATACAGCATTGCCGGTTTTGCCGAAGACGTGGCGGCGCTGATCGAACACCTGAATTTGCCACCCGTGCACCTGGTGGGTATTTCCATGGGGGGCATGATTGGCTTTCAGGTGGCTGTCGATTACCCCCATTTGCTGAAAAGTCTGACCATCGTCAACAGCGGTCCGGAGGTGAAGGTAAAACGCCCCAAGGATGCGCTCATGGTGGCGCAGCGCTGGGTCATCTCGCGCCTGGTCAGCCTGGACGTGATCGGCAAGAAACTGGGCCGCTTGCTGTTCCCCAAACCTGAACAGGTGGAGTTGCGCCGGAAGGTGGAACGGCGCTGGCCCATGAACGACAAACGTGCCTACCTCGCCAGCCTGAACGCCATTATCGGCTGGGGCGTGCGGGAACGACTGGCGCGCATTACCTGTCCTACGCTGGTAGTAACGGCCGACCACGATTACACGCCGGTGGCGGCCAAACAGGCCTACGTAAACGAATTACCCAACGCCCGCTTGCTGGTGGTCGAAGACTCCCGACACGCCACCCCGATGGACCAACCCGAGTTGTTCAATAACGCGCTGCTAGCCTTTCTTGGCAACGTCGAAAAACAGCCGCACTAAACCCGACACCAACACCAATAGCCCAAACAAGGTCTGCCTCCATGTTTAAAAAAGCCACCCTCTTCGCCTGCTCCGTGCTGTTCGCCGGTCACCTGTTCGCTGCCGAGAACACCCATGTGTTGCTCACCACCAGCCTCGGCGAGATCGAGATCGAACTGGAAGATGCCAAGGCGCCGATCAGCACCGCCAACTTCCTCGCCTACGTGGATAAAGGCTTCTACAGCAAAACCATTTTCCACCGCGTAATTCCGGGCTTTATGGTTCAGGGCGGCGGTTTTGATACCGACATGCGCCAGAAGAACACCGCCTCGCCCATCAAGAACGAAGCCGACAACGGCCTGCACAACGTGCGTGGCACCCTGGCCATGGCCCGTACCGGCGTGGTCGATTCAGCCACCAGCCAGTTCTTTATCAACCAGAAAGACAACGCCTTCCTCGACCACGGTGGCCGCGACTTCGGCTACGCCGTATTCGGCAAGGTGGTCAAGGGCATGGACATCGTCGACAAAATTTCCCAGGTGCCGACCGGCCGTTACGCCGGCATGAGCGATGTGCCCAATACGCCGATTTTGATTCTGTCCGCCAAGCGCCTTTGATCGGTGCTTGAAAAAACGGTCCACGGACGGGCCGTTGTACCGACCACCAGAGAGGTGCGTGATGTACCGCCGTTTTGAACAGCTTATCGATATCTTCCGCCCCGCGCCGAGCGAGGCCCCGCCCACCGATGTGTGGCGCTTCTATTTGTATTTCCTGCGTCAGGCCTGGCCCAGTTTTCTCGCCTTGATGGTGATTGGCCTGATCGTCGCCCTTATCGAAGTGGCGCTGTTCAGTTATCTGGGCGATATCGTCGACTGGGCACAAAGCACGCCCCCCGCCGAATTCTTCAACCAGCACGGCACCGCCCTGCTGTGGATGGCCGCCGTCACCTTGCTGCTGCGGCCGTTGTTCAATGGTCTGCATGGCCTGCTGGTGCACCAGACCATCAGCCCCAGCCTGACCAACCTGATTCGCTGGCAAAACCACAGCTACGTGCTCAAGCAGAGCCTGGGGTTTTTCCAGAACGACTTCGCCGGGCGCATCGCCCAACGCATCATGCAAACCGGCAACTCCCTGCGCGATTCAGCCGTGCAAGCAGTAGACGCGCTGTGGCATGTGCTGATCTACGCCATCAGCAGCCTGGTGCTGTTTGCCGAGGCCGACTGGCGCCTGATGCTGCCACTGCTGGCGTGGATCGCCTGCTACATCGGCTCGCTGGTGTACTTCGTACCACGGGTGAAAGAACGCTCGGTGATCGCCTCCGAATCGCGCTCCAAACTGATGGGCCGCATCGTCGACGGCTACACCAATATCGCCACCCTCAAACTGTTCGCCCACACTAACTTCGAGCAGAACTACGCTCGCGAAGCCTTGAAGGAACAAAACGAAACCACGCAAATGGCTGGCCGCGTGGTCACCCTGATGGACCTGGTGATCACCGCCATGAACGGCGCGCTGATCGCCGGCACCACCGGCCTGGCGTTGTGGCTGTGGAGCCAGGGGCTGATTACCGTCGGCGCCATTGCGCTGGCCACGGGCCTGGTGATTCGCCTGATCAATATGTCCGGCTGGATCATGTGGGTGGTCACCGGCATTTTTGAAAATATCGGCACCGTGCAAGACGGCATGCAGACCATCGCCCAGCCGCGCAAGGTGCTCGACATCGCCCAGGCACCGCGCCTGCAAGTGCCGCAGGGTGCGGTAAGCATGCGCAACGTCAGCTTTCACTACGGCAAGGGCAGCGGCGTGATTGGCGGGCTGAACCTGGAGATTGCCGCTGGCGAGAAAATTGGCCTGATCGGGCCATCCGGCGCCGGAAAATCCACCTTGGTGAACCTGCTGCTGCGCCTGTACGACATCGAAGGTGGCGAGATTCTGATTGATGGCCAGAACATTGCCGAAGTGGCGCAGGAAACCCTGCGTGAACGCATCGGCATGGTGACCCAGGACACCTCGCTGCTGCACCGCTCCATCCGCGACAACCTGCTGTATGGCAAACCGGATGCCACCGACGCCGAGCTGTGGGAAGCCGTGCGCAAAGCGCGCGCCAGCGAATTTATTCCTGAATTATCGGATGCCCAGGGCCGCCTGGGTTTTGATGCCCATGTGGGCGAGCGTGGGGTGAAACTTTCCGGCGGCCAACGCCAGCGCATCGCCATCGCCCGGGTGCTGCTCAAGGACGCGCCGATTCTGATCCTCGACGAAGCCACCTCAGCGCTGGACTCGGAAGTGGAAGCGGCCATCCAGGAAAGCCTCGACAGCCTGATGCAAGGTAAAACCGTTATCGCCATCGCCCACCGCCTCTCCACCATCGCCCGCATGGACCGCCTGGTGGTGCTGGATAAAGGTCGGATTGCCGAGAGCGGCACCCATTCCGAGTTGCTGGCGCAAAAAGGGCTGTATGCGCGGCTGTGGCATCACCAGACGGGCGGGTTTGTGGGGATTGATTGAAACGTCGCGAGCAAGCTCGCTCCTACAACGTCCACATTCCCGTAGGAACGAGCTTGCTCGCGAAGCTTTTTATCAGCGCCGCACCCTCATAAAATAGATAGCCTGCTAACAATATCGATATGAATGATCTGTACTACAACCAGCATTGATTTCTCCTGCGGCGCCGCAACTGGTCAGATAGCCCCATCTCCACCGCTATCAAGGACCGCCATCATGAAACCCCTCGCCATTGCCGCCTTTGCTTTGCTCGCCGCTACCCCGTTTGTGTTCGCCCAAAGCGCGCAGCACGACAACGCCAAAGCCGGCGCCAATATCCCCGCCGTTGAGTACGAGTACGGCATGCAGTTGGATGTGAAAAAAGTCCTGTCGCTGACGGACGTTTCCAACGTCGCAGGCGTCGTGCCGGTGACCATGGTTTACGAAGACAGCCACGGCCAGGTTCAGAAAGTGCGTTATCTGGAACTGGGCGGCGCCGATGACCGCAGCTAAAAGCCCCGCAGTTGCTCGCTCTTACCATTAAAGGAGCGAGCAACAGCTCAAGACCGGGCCTCTGCGACGAAAGATAGCTTGCTTCCTATCCGAATTCGCAATAGTCTCAAAGCGCGACAACTTGTCGCACCTAGCAGAGAAATGTAAGACCGAGCCGCAAGACGGAACTGCAAGACCGAGATGCAAGAGAGCTTCAATCCAAGCCTTCACCCGGAAGGTTTCAGTTGCCGCTTTCATTCGACCCCCGACCGTTGAGGAAAGACCATCATGAAAATAGCGTCACTGGTTACAGCCGTTCTCTCCGGGTTTGCCCCGAGTGTATTTGCCGATGACCTGAACCCGACTCCCGGTGCCGGCCTGCCGACCGAGAAGTACCACTACGGTATGAAAGTCGACGTGGCCAAAGTGCTGCACCGCACCGACAACACCGGCAAAACCGGCGTCGTACCGGTGATCGTGGTGTACGAAGACAGCCTGGGTGAAGTGCACAAACTCAAGTACCAGGAATGGGGCGGCCGCGCGCAGAACAGCTGATCACCGCACCATGAACCGTAGGATGGGTGGGTGCCGCCTTGGCGAGCCGAAGGCGAAACCCATCGTTACGCCACTTACCGCGAACCCCCATCGTCCTGCCTGAACGGCAAGAGGCCTCGCGCCTCCTCTGCATACGCCCGAATCCCTTCTCGCTCATCCTGCAGAAAATCCGCCACCGCATCGCGCAGCCCAGGGTGGCAGAGGTAGTGCCAAGACTGGGTAATCACCGGCTCAAAACCACGAATCAGCTTGTGCTCGCCCTGGGCACCGGCATCAAAACGCTGCAAACCCTGGCTGATCGCATAGTCCATGCCCTGATAAAAGCAGGTTTCGAAATGCAAGCGATCGAACTCCGCCAGGCAACCCCAATAGCGCCCATACAAACTGTCGCCGCCGACCAGGCTAAACGCCATGGCCACCGGCCGTGAGCCCTGCACCGCGAACACCACACGAATGGCCTCGGGCATCCGCTCGGCCAGCAGACTGAAAAACGCACGAGTGAGATACGGCGACTGCCCGCGCACCGCATAGGTATTGGCGTAGCAGGCATAGACAAAATCCCACTGCGCCTCACTCAACTCCCCGCCTTGGTGCCATTCAAAACCGATGCCCTGCCCCGCCACCTGCTCGCGCTCCTTGCGCATCTGCTTGCGCTTGCGCGAGGCCAACACGTCGAGGAAATCGGAAAAATCCCGGTAGCCGCGATTGCGCCAATGAAACTGACAGCCCAGGCGCTGCAACCAGTTTTCCCGGCCATCGAGCAAGGCGTTGGCCAACTCGTCGGTGAAGTTGATATGCAGGCTGGAAAGGCCCTGAGTGGGTAAATCGTCGGTCAACTGATTGAGCAACTGCGAGGCGCTGTCCGGCAGCCCCAACAACCGCGGCCCGGTGACGGGTGAGAACGGCACGGCGCCGAGCAGCTTGGGGTAATAGCGAATGCCGGCGCGCTGACAGGCATCGGCCCAGCCATGGTCGAACACGTATTCGCCGTAGGAATGGCTTTTCAGGTACGCCGGCAAGGCGGCCTGCAACTCACCCTGCTCGCTCAGCCATACCCGGTGCGACGCCCGCCAACCGCTGCGACCGCCAATGCTGCCGCTGTCTTCCAAGGCAGAAAGAAACGCATGGCGCAGAAATGGCTGCGACTCGGGCAACAACGCATCCCAGGCTGTGGCGGAGATGGCTGACAGAGAGTCAAGAGTTTGCACAGGCATTGGCGTATCCACGGCGGGTTAGACGGGCGAAACATCATAACGAGCCTGCCACCGGTACGGGGAAACCGTAGGGCGAATATCCGCAAAGCGGGTATCCGCCGCGCCCCCACGCAGACCACAACGGCGGATATCGCCTAGGCAATATCCGCCCTACGATTTCCAGCTCCATAAAAAAGCCCCGCACGAGGCGGGGCTAAGTAAGGAGCAGAACCTTTGTTGCGTAGACCTACAACTTAGAACACGTATTGCAGACGAACAGTGAAGCCGTCGCCGTCGTCATCACCGTTAAGGTTGGTGATCTTGTCGGTTTTGACTTTGGTGTACATGCCGCTGATTTTTACCGCTTCGTTGGCGTACCAGTTCACACCCAGGTTATGAACGTTGGCGTCGACGTCATCGCCTTCACGGATGAAGTTGGCGGTGGTCAGGGCAACATCGTTGTCAACCGAGACGCTGTCGTAGCGGTAGTAAACTTCCCAGGCACCGATTTCTTTGTTGGCGGGTTTGATGGCGTCGAACTTGCCCATCTTGTAGCCACGCGCTTCACCGGTCAGGGTGTAAGCAACCTGGCCGTAGTAGCCAGTGCCTTTCAGGTCAGACTGGTCGCCATCGGAGTCGGTTTTGCGCTTGAAGTATTCGCCCTGTACCGAGAAAGGACCGGCAGCGAAGGCTGCTTCCAGGCCAAAGGCTTTGTCCTGGTCCCAGAACTGGCCGTTGCCGCTGGTGCCGGCGAACACAGTGCGGTTGCCAAGGTCACCGGCGGCGTTACCACCGTTGGTTTCAACACCGCGCATGCCCAGACGGGAGCGATAGCGCACGTCAGCGCCTTCAACATCATCCAGATCACGTTGGGCGAAGTTCGCGCCGAAGTGCAGCACATTGCCTGGCTCGGCAAACGGTGCCACGACTACACGGCCGTTGAACTGCTTGACGCTTTCGCCGCCGTTGTCGTTGGCGTCTTTGCTGCTGACGCTGGTGGAGGCATAGCCCCAGTTGCTGATCAGGTACTGAACCTGCAGGCCCAGGCCGTCCTGGTGGGTGTTGACCCAATCCATGGTTTCAGCGGCGGCGCTACGTTCCAGGGCGGTAACCCACTTGGAGCTGGTGGCTTTTTCCAGGCCGAAGTCCGGGTCGAAACGACCGGCGCGGATGGTCAGCGGTGCGAAGCCGGTGTAACTGAAGGAGGCTTCGTCGAAGTTGCCGCTGTTAGTAGCGCCGTTACCGGAGTTTTCGGAGAAGTCGTAAGCTACAGCATAGGCCCAGTCGGTGTAGGCAACACCGGCCAGCTCCAAGTAGGCGCGGCGGAAATAAGCAGCGTCACCGGTGTCGCCGTTACGGGTGTAGTAACCGTCGAAGGTACCGTAGTCAGCCTGCAGACGGCCGCCCAGCTTGAAGCTGAACGCTTTGTCAGTAGTAGCCACTTCAAGGCCACCTTTAGTTTTTACAACGATGTCAGCGCCGTCAGTAGTAACGGTACCGGCGAAAGCCTGGGCGGAAATGGCCAGGGCCAGGGCGCTGGCGGCAATACCGGCGAAGTGCTTACGGATCATCGAAGAATTCCCCTATTGGTCTTTGAAATACACCCGAGCGACTGGCTCGTTTGTGCTGGGGGAATACTGGCGGGGGGTTATTTCAGCTCAGTTGCTTTTATATAAATGTTTTATGACAAAGGAACTTTCTTACTCCGAATAGGAATAACCAACTAGCCGCTTTAGGACGGGGCTCTCAGCGATTTTTCTGGCACCGTGCCAGTACCCTGATGTCGGGGAAAAGCAAAACATTGCTGTCATAAAGCGGGAACATGTCCACCGCTTGTCGGGCGTAATTCCGCCGTAGCGCTTCTCCACTTCCAGTGCTTTGCGGCCCGCCATGCGGCCTGGTTACTGGGAAAATTCCTTGTGCAGCAGCGCCAGACATATATCTAATAATTCGATGTCTGATTAGCATTATTTGCGCTATTAACCAGCAACAAACCGATAGATCATGACACCCAACACCAGCGGCATCCCACCGCCTCGCCCCTACCGGCAAGGCCCAACGAGCGCCATCTGGCTAACCAACGGAGGACACAAGTCATGATCGAACGTCGACCTTTTGAACAGATGGGTGGTGCCAACCATGGCTGGCTGAACGCTCGCCACCACTTCTCGTTCGCCGAGTACTACGACCCGCAACGAATGAACTGGGGCCCACTGCGCGTGTGGAACGACGACGAAATCGCGCCACAGAGCGGCTTCCCTCGTCACCCGCACCGGGACATGGAAATCATCACCTATGTGCGTGAAGGGGCCATTACCCACCAGGACAACCTGGGCAACCAGGGCCGCACCGAAGCCGGTGATGTGCAGGTAATGAGTGCCGGTACCGGGATCGCCCACAGCGAGTACAACCTCGAGGATGAAACCACCAAGATCTTCCAGATCTGGATTCAGCCCACCGAGTTCAACTCGCCACCGTCCTGGGGCGCCAAGCCGTTCCCTAAAGGCGAACGTGCCGGTGCCTTCGTGACCCTGGCCAGCGGTGACAAAAGCGATAGCGAAGCCCTGCACATCCGTGCCGACGCCCGCTTGAGCGCCGCCACCCTTAAAGCCGGCCAGCAGACCGAGTACCGCCTGGGCAGCGACCGCAAGGCGTATCTGGTAGCCGCCAGCGGCGTGATCAGCGTCAACGGCGTGCAGGCCAATGCCCGCGACGGTGTCGCAGTCAGCGGTGAGGACGTGCTGGTGTTCAGCGCGGTCGAGGACGCGGAAATCATCCTAGTGGATGTGGCGTGATTTTCGGCAGTACGCGGTAAAAAAGGCAGCCTCCGGGCTGCCTTTTTTATGGCTCTATCAATGGAGCTTCGGAGTCATCCCCGCTGAGGCGGGGATCCAGAATGGTGTGGCGAACGGTGTTCCACGCTCCAGCCTGGATTCCCGCCTGCGCGGGAATGACGGTGGCGGAGTGAAAATCCCCTAACCCCCAGCAAAACCCATGCGCTTGTCCCCTATCTCAGGCTAGGCTACGGCTCTTTTTCCGCTGGAGCTGCCGCCATGAGCCACGACATCGAAGCACGCCAGGACACAGGCGATACCGCCCCTGCCGTAGAGCCTCTTACCAGCACCGAAGCCCGCGTGCTTGGCTGCCTGGTCGAGAAGCAGGCCACCACGCCGGAAAGCTACCCGCTCACCCTCAATGCCGTGGTGCTGGCCTGCAACCAGAAAACCAGCCGCGAACCGGTGATGAACCTCACCCAAGGCCAGGTCGCCCAAGCCCTACGCGGCCTGGAAGGTCGTGGCATGGCCCGTCTGGTGATGGGCAGCCGCGCCGACCGCTGGGAACACCGTGCCGACAAGGCGCTGGAGTTGGTGCCGGGGCAGGTAATCCTGCTCAGCCTGTTGCTCTTGCGCGGCCCGCAAACCCTCAACGAGCTGCTGACCCGCAGCAGCCGCATGCATGATTTTGACGATGTCGAAGCCCTGCAACACCAACTCGAACGTCTCGCCAGCCGGGGCCTGGCCGTGCATGTGCCGCGCCAGACGGGCCAGCGTGAAGACCGCTATATGCATTTGCTGGCCAGCCCCGAAGAGCTGGCGGCGGCCATTGCCAGCAGCGGGCGCAATAGCGACGGCCCGGCGCCTTCGCAGTCGCGCATTGATGAGTTGGAGGAGCGAGTGGCCCAATTGGAAGCGAGGTTGGCCAAGCTGGAAGAAGCCAATGGCCTGTAGGAGCCAGCTTGCTGGCGAATCCTGCAAACACTGATCGGGAACACCTTTTCCAGGATTCGCTAGCAAGCTAGCTCCTACAAAAAGAATTGCGATATGTCCCCCATAAAAAACCGGCTCAAGGCCGGTTTTTTTACATCTCAATCCAGCATCCCCACATGCTTTGGATGGCTCGCCACGCGCGCCAGCCAGGCCCGCACCGCCGGGTAGGGTTCAAGATCGAAGCCGCCTTCATGCGCCACGTGGGTATAGGCATACAGCGCAATGTCAGCGATAGAGTAGTGATCGCCCACCAGGTAATCGGTGAGTTTCAGTTGCTGTTCCATTACCTTCAACGCCTTGTAGCCTTTCTTGCGCGTGGCTTCATATTCGGCCAAGCGCTCTTCGGGCAGGCCCAGGTACAGCTTGATAAAGCGCGCCACGGCAATGTACGGCTCATGGCTGTACTGCTCGAAAAACTGCCATTGCAGCACCTGAGTGCGCAGGCGCGGCTCGGTGGGCAAGAACTCGCTGCCATCGGCGAGGAAATTCAGAATCGCATTGGATTCCCACAGGCAGGTGCCGTCTTCAAACTGCAGCACCGGGATTTTGCCGTTGGGGTTCATGGCGAGAAATTCCGGGGTCTGGGTTTCGCCCTTGAGAATGTCCACCGGCACCCACTTCGACTCTTTGCCGAGCAGGTGCAGCATCAATTTGACCTTGTAGCAGTTGCCGGAGAGGTAATCGCCGTAAACCTTGTACATATCAACCTCCTAATCAGGCTGGGTGAAAACTACTGCGCCAGGGCAGGCCGTTTTGCCTTGCCTTCCCATCGCTCGCTACGTTTTCGTGCAGCCTGCAATTCATGAGCTTTAACTTAAGCAGCGTTTTGCAAGTGTGCTTGACGGATAACGTTGGCCAGACGCGAAAGGCCTTCACCCAAACGCTCGGGCGAAATATGGCTGAAGTTCAGCCGCAGGTAGCCAGGGTTCTCGTCGGGCTTGGCGAAGAACGGCTCGCCGGGCATAAAGGCCACGTTCTCTTTCAGGGCCGCGTCCAGCAGCGTGCGGGTGTCCAGCGGCTGCTTGAGCGTCAGCCAGAAAAACAGCCCACCCTGCGGCACGTTCCAGTCAGCCAGTTCCGCGAAGTGCTCCTCCAGCGCCACCTGCATGGCGTCGCGGCGCACGCGGTAGAAGTCACGCAGCTCGCTCAGGTGCGCCTTGTACTTCTCAGTACCCAGCCATTGCAGTGCCTGCCATTGGCCGACGCGATTGGTGTGCAGGTCGGCCGATTGCTTCAGGCGCAGCAGGTGTGGGAACAGGTCTGGCGTGGCAATCAAAAAGCCCACGCGTAGGCCCGGCAGCAGGGTTTTCGACACGGTGCCCGTGTAGATCCAGCTGGCCTTCTTCAAACGGCTGACGATGGGCGTGGCGCTGCCGGCGTCGAACACCAGCTCGCGATAGGGTTCGTCTTCAATCAGGGTAACGCCGAACTCGTCGAGCAAGGCCGCCACGGCATCGCGCTTGGCTTCGCTGTAGCGCACGGCCGACGGGTTCTGGAAAGTCGGGATCAGGTAAGCGAACGCCGGGGTGTGCTGTTCCAGGCGCTGACGCAAGGCCTCGAGCTGCGGGCCGTCGGCCTCTTGCGGCACGCTCAGGCACTCGGCACCGAACAACTGGAACGATTGCAGGGCTGCCAGGTACGTTGGCGCTTCGAGAATAATTTCGGTGCCCGGGTCGATAAACAGTTTCGAGGCCAGGTCGAGGGTTTGCTGCGAGCCGCTGACGATCAGCACCTGGCTGGCCTCGCAGGCGATACCCAGCGAGCGGGCGTCGGCGGCGATGGCTTCACGCAGCGCCGGCTCGCCTTCGCTCATGCCGTACTGGCCGATGCCGCGCGGCATATCGGCCCACTCCACCTTGGGCAACATGGCTTCGGCCGGCAGGCCGCCGGCGAACGACATCACTTCCGGACGCTGCGCAGCCGCCAGAATTTCGCGGATCAAAGAGCTTTTAAGACGGCTGATACGTTCGGAGAACACCATGCAAGTCACCGGTAGCAAAGGCAGGGAAAAATAAGTCAAACTGCTTGACCGAAATCGGCTAACCCGAAACTACGACGATACGGATAACTACGTCAATATGCTTGACCTTAAAAAACCAACCTCGCAGCAAAATGCCATGGAAGCGTTTTTCTTCGGCTACCAGGCATTCACCGCCAAAGCCGATGAAATGCTCGCCCGCCGAGGCCTGAGCCGGGTGCACCAGCGCATTCTGTTTTTTATTGGTCGCAGCCCTGGCATGAGCATGAAAGAGCTCTTGGCCGTACTTGGGGTCAGCAAGCAGGCGCTGAATATGCCCCTGCGCCAGTTGCTGGAAATGGACTTGGTACGCAGCGATGCCGCCACTGACGACAAGCGCAAACGCCTGCTCTACCTCACCGTCGAGGGCGCCAAGCTTGAAGGCGCACTGCGCCGTGAACAGGTGAAACTGCTACGTCGCGCGTTCGATGAAACCGGCGAGCAGGCGGTGAATGGCTGGTTTGCGGTGAACCAGGCGCTGGCGCGGCAGGCGAACAGCGAGGAATAACGCCGCCTTCCCCGTAGGAGCGAGCTTGCTCGCGAAGCATTTGATCTTCAGCTTGGCGAGCAATCGGATGGCCGCCCCTCGCGTCTGTGCCGTCGTTCACCAGGAGATTTCAAGCGCTTCGCGAGCAAGCTCGCTCCTACACAGTAGCGCGGTGGCGCGACTGTACGGCCATTTGCGCCA
This sequence comes from Pseudomonas turukhanskensis, assembly GCF_027922365.1. GTDB lineage: Bacteria > Pseudomonadota > Gammaproteobacteria > Pseudomonadales > Pseudomonadaceae > Aquipseudomonas > Aquipseudomonas turukhanskensis. The sequence continues at coordinate 4,812 of NZ_BSFN01000003.1, read as the reverse complement.
GTTGCTGTATCGGGACGCCAACCCGCGCCACGCTTAGGCTGCAGGCTTATCTGGAGTGGAACACCATGACCTTCGAACTGCTGCTCGCCTTTGTCGCCTTCGCCTTTGTCACCTCGGTGACGCCCGGCCCGAACAACACCATGCTGCTCGCCTCGGGGGTCAATTTCGGTATTCGCCGTACCGTGCCCCATATGTTGGGTATTAGCTGCGGGTTGATGACACTGGTATTGGCAGTCGGCCTGGGCCTCGGCCAGCTCTTTGAACAAGTGCCAATGCTGTACGTCATGCTGCGCTACGTCGGCGCCATGTACTTGCTGTACCTGGCCTGGAAAATCGCTCGCTCCGGCGCTCCCGAAACCGACGGCACTGAGCGCGGCAAGCCGTTCGGCTTTTTCCAGGCGGCGGCGTTTCAGTGGATCAACCCCAAGGCATGGATCATGGCCGTGGGCGCCATTACCACCTTTACCCCACAAGACAACTTTGTAGTCAATGTGCTGCTGATTGCCGGTGTATTCGCCCTGGTCAATTGCCCGACCATGAGCGTGTGGACCGCCGCCGGCAGCCTGCTGCGCAATTGGCTGCGCGACCCGCGCGCGCTGCGCTTTTTCAATATCACCATGGCGCTGCTGCTGGTCGCCTCGCTCTACCCCATCTTCAAGGACGTGTGAATGAACGCCTCTGCGACGAAACCCTTGCGGCCCCTGGCCGACAGCTCGCCGTCTGCCGTGGTGGCCGGATTTATCGCCATGATGACCGGCTACACCAGCTCCCTGGTGCTGATGTTTCAGGCCGGCCAGGCCGCCGGGCTGACCACCGCGCAGATTTCTTCGTGGATCTGGGCGCTGTCCATTGGCATGGCAATTTGCAGCATCGGTTTGTCCCTGCGCTACCGCACCCCCATCACCGTGGCCTGGTCGACGCCCGGCGCCGCCCTGCTGATCACGAGCCTGGGGCATGTGAGCTATGGCGAGGCGATAGGCGCCTATATCACCTGCGCCGTGCTGGTGATTATCTGCGGGCTGACCGGCAGCTTCGAGCGCCTGGTCAAACGCCTGCCCGGCTCCCTGGCGGCGGCGTTACTGGCCGGTATTCTGTTCAAGATCGGCAGCGAGATTTTTGTCGCGGCCCAGCACCGCACCGCGCTGGTGGTAACGATGTTGTTCACCTACCTGCTGGTCAAGCGCGTGCAACCGCGCTACGCCGTGCTTGCTGCCTTGCTGGTCGGCACAGCATTGGCCGGTGTGATGGGCTTGCTCGATTTCAGCGGCTTTCACCTGCAAGTCGCTGTGCCGGTGTGGACCACGCCAAGCTTCTCCCTGGCGGCCACCATCAGTATCGGCATTCCCCTGTTCGTGGTGGCGATGACCTCGCAGAACATGCCCGGCATCGCCGTGCTGCGCGCCGATGGCTATAGCGTGCCGGCCTCGCCGCTGATCAGCGTCACCGGCATCGCCTCGCTGCTGCTGGCGCCGTTCGGCTCCCACGGCATCAACCTGGCTGCCATCAGCGCCGCCATCTGCACCGGCCCGCACGCCCACGAAGACCACAGCAAGCGCTACACCGCCGCCATGTGGTGCGGGGTGTTCTACGGCTTCGCGGGGATTTTCGGCGCCACCCTGGCGGCACTGTTTGCCGCCCTGCCCAAAGAACTGGTGCTATCGATTGCGGCGCTGGCCTTGTTCGGTTCGATCATCAACGGTTTGACCAATGCCATGGCCGAACCCAAGGAGCGCGAAGCAGCGCTGATTACCTTTATGGTGACGGCCTCGGGGTTAAGTCTGTTTTCGATTGGGTCGGCGTTCTGGGGGATTGTGGCGGGGGTGTTAACGTTGTTGATCCTCAATTGGCGCAAGGCTGAATAACCAGCGCAGCATACGTGCACCGTCATTCCCGCGAAGGCGGGGATGACGGTGGTTGGGCTTCACGCCAAGCGAAAATGCTCCACCATCCCCTGCAATTCATGGCTCAAGCTCGCCAGCTCGATGCTCGAGGCCGCCGTGCCTTCCATCGCCACCGAGGATTGATCCGCGCTGCTGCGGATGTTGGTGACGCTGCGGTTGATCTCCTCGGCTACTGAGCTTTGTTGCTCGGCCGCTGCGGCAATCTGCTGGTTCATCTGGTGAATCACCGATACCGCTGCGGCAATGCTGCCCAATGCGCTTTCAGTTTCCAGCGCATCGCTGACGGTCAGTTCCACCAACGCGGTGCTGCTCTGAATCTGCGTCACCGAGCTCTGCGCGCCTTTTTGCAGGGCGCTGACCAGGCGCTCGATCTCTTCAGTGGACTGCTGCGTGCGCTTGGCAAGCGCCCGCACCTCATCGGCCACCACGGCAAAGCCCCGGCCCTGCTCGCCAGCGCGGGCGGCTTCGATGGCGGCATTCAAGGCCAGCAGGTTGGTTTGCTCGGCCACGCTTTTGATCACGCTGAGCACCGACACGATATTGTGAATTTCGCCGCTCAGGTGCTGAATGCTGGCGCTCGCCGAGTTGGACGAGGCCGACAGCTGCTCGATACGAGCCATGGTCTGACGCACCACGCTCTGGCCGTTGGCAACCTTGCTATCAGCAGTTTCCGCCGCGCCGGCCGCCTCCTCGGCATTGCGCGCCACGTCGTGCACGGTAGCGGTCATCTGGTTCATCGCGGTAGCCACTTGCTCGGTTTCTTCTTTCTGGCTGGCCACTTCGGCGTTGGTCTGTTCGGTCACGGCGGACAATGAGCGCGCCGAGGTGGCGATCTGATTGATGCCGGCTTGCAGGCTGCCGACCATGCGGCTGAGGCTGTCCGACATCTGTTGCATGGCGCTCATCAGTTGCCCGACTTCGTCGCTGCCGCGCACCTGGATCTGCGTGCTGAGGTCGCCCTCGGCAATTCGCCTGGCCACATGAATCACGCTTTGCAGCGGTTTGACGATCACCCGGGTGATCAGTAGCGAGGCGCACAAGCCCACCAGAATCGCCAGGGCTGAGGAGCCCAGAATAAGCACCGAGTTGGCTTTCAACTCGGCCTGCATCGCCGCGTCCTGCGCGGCGTAAGCCTGGTCGACGTCGGCCATCACCTGCTCGGCGCGTTCGCGCATCTGCCTGTACACCTGGCGTTCCTTGGCCAGCAGATCGGTGTACTCGGCCAGCTTGCCGCTGAAGGTAGTGATATTGGTGCTCACATCGTTGAGCACGCTGACGTAACCAGCATCGGTCACCGAACCTTTCAGGGTTTCAGCCAGCTGCAAGGCATCGTCGGCCTGGGCAATCTTGCTCGACTCCAAGGCCTCACCTTCGGCCGCTTTGCGGCTGGCAGCCAGGCGCGCATGGGCCTCGTTCATGGCTTGCAGCATCAGGCGCGATACCTGGCTGACCTGCCCGGCCTGCTCGATAAACTGCGAGCCGTTCTGGCCCTGGGAATCTTTCAGCTCATAAGCGCCATCATCGGCCAGCCCGGCCTGGAGCAAATCGAGGTTGTTGGCCACGCTGGTAACCGACCAACTGGCCATTTCCAGGGCCAGGTCTTTGGCCAGGGCCAATTCCACAAACTGGTCAAAGGAAGCGCGATAAGCCCCCACAGCCTGCTCCACCGCCTCCATGGCGGGTGCGCTGGTGGGTGACTGCTGCTTGAGCGCAGCGGTGGCAGCCAGAATGCCGTCCACCCCTTTGCGCAATGCCTCAGCAGCCTTGGCATCGCCGGTGATGGAGAAGGCTTGTTCGTCGAGGCGCACGCGCAGCACGGCACTGTTGATTGCCGACATCTGTTTGAGGCCGTCGAAACGTTGGCTGATGGCCTGCAACGAGGTTACACCGATGGCCGCCACCACCGCTGTGAGGACCAGCACCAGGCCAAAGCCGGTGCCCAGCTTCTTTGCCATACCCAGGTTGGCAAAACGGCGTTGCAAGGCAGAAATCATGGCGCGGGTCCCCCTATCGAATGCTCAACGGCAGATGTGTCATTCAAGATTCGTGCGAAGTTGCGGCGCGCGCACGCGTTGCACAAGCGGCTTTACCCAGGGGCATGGCAAATAGCTATGCCGGAGTCGTTTTCAGAACAAAAAACTGGCGCCAAGGGTTTACACGCACCCAACGCACGCACCTGCACATCGCCGCCTTGCCCTGTTGCAGCGCACGATGCTGGCCACCGCCTGACAGCTTGCTGACAACAGACATCACACAACAAAAAGTCACCTTTTCAGCCGACCCAGCGCGCCGCTGCTGCATCCCAGGTTGGGGAAACCTTCTTGAAAGGTGCGTCGTTACTGAGCTAACGAAGCTAATTCGTCTAGCACTTTCGTCTAACAGCACGTTGACAAAGGCAAGTAGGTCTGTCGATAATCCGATGACGTTGTACGACAACATATAACAACAAGAACAACGCAGGACCACGCCATGACGACTCGCCCACTCGCCAGTCCCTTACCGCGCCAGCACCCGGCCCGGTCGTTCGTTCGCCCACATGGGCCACCCCACCCTATTGAATTCGCTGACGGCTAACCCTTAGCCCGCAGCAATGGCTTGGCCGTTTTTCGGTTCAAGTTCAACGCCTCGGTTCTGGGGCATCACCGGTTCCACCACTGATGCAGGCCATGGTTTGGCCCGCAGGGGAACGGCTTTTTCAAAAATGGGAGCACAACAACAATGACCACCCGCACCGTTCGTTCACTTGCCCTGCTGGGCGCCGGCAGCATGGCCTTGGCACTTCCGCTGGCCAGCCAGGCTGAAGGTTTTATCGAAGACACCAAGGCCACGCTGAACCTGCGCAACGCCTATTTCAACCGCAACTTCACCAACCCGGACAACGGCCAGGGCAAGGCTGAAGAGTGGACGCAAA
>NZ_BSFN01000002.1:504694-552698 GCF_027922365.1 Pseudomonas turukhanskensis | reverse complement strand
TGTACGGAGATCGATTTATCAGGCCAACCTGGTAAAAGCATGGCCTGCCTAACGGCAGGCCGTTACCGGCCCGCACACAAAAAATCTGACAGTCCCGACGTTTTGTTTCGCGCCTTACGCGCGAGTTTCTTTTTCCAGTCGTCGGAATGCCGCACCATAAAAAAGAAACCAAAAAATCTTGCCCCTACCTGGGGTTTTCACTGTGTGAAAACTTCCCTCCCTCCGCCGTTGCTCCACGGGCCGGGCTGAAGGGGCGGGTAGATCACAAGCGGTAGATCAAAAGCCAGATCAACGGCCCCTCACCCCCAGCCCCTCTCCCGCACGCGGGAGAGGAGTGACGTAGGGCGGCGAACGCGTTTGATCTTGTAGGAGCTAGCTTGCTAGCGAATCCTGCAAACGCAGGTTTGGAATTACCTTCTCAAGGCTTCGCCAGCAATCGGATGGCCGCCCCCTGGCTCCTATGAAAAACAGCCCCCTCTCCCGCTTGCGGGAGAGGGCTGGGGTGAGGGGCCGTGGATCTTGATCTGCTTTTGATCTGGCTTTTGATCTTGATCTACCCGCCCCTTGAGCGCAGGCCGAGTGGAGTCGTCGTGGAGGGGGTTGAGCGGCATGGATGCCGCGAGAGTCACGATGGGCCAGGGACGGCCCGTCGTGGCGTGCCCGCGGAGCGGCGATGTAACAAGGGAAGTTTTCACGCAGTGAAAACCCAAGGTGGGGGCGAGATTTTTTGGTTTCTTTTTCATCGACTGGAAAAAGAAACTCGCGCGTAAGGCGCGAAACAAACGCCCAGCAAACGCGCCAATGAAGACCAACACAAACCAAAAAAAACCGGCCCACTAAGGGCCGGCAAAAAGCACTAAAAACACTGTAAATCGAGCACCTATCAGGCGTCCTGATATTCCCGCTCAGCCTTCTCAAACCGCGCCAGCATACTCGCCGACGGCCCTTGGCCAATCTTGCTGAATACCAGGATGGCGATGGAGGCAAAGATAAAGCCCGGAATGATTTCGTACAGGCCCAGGTGATTGAGGAAGTTCTTCCACAGAATCACAGTCAGGGCGCCGACTAACATGCCAGCCAGTGCGCCGTTGCGGGTCATGTTTTTCCAGATCAGGGAAATCAATACCACCGGACCAAATGCGGCACCAAAGCCGGCCCAGGCGTAGGACACCAGGCCCAGCACCTTGCTGTCCGGGTTCGCCGCAATGGCAATTGCCACAACCGCTACGAGCAACACCATGGCGCGACCGACCCATACCAGTTCTTTCTGCGACGCATTTTTACGCAGGAAGGATTTGTAGAAGTCTTCGGTCAGGGCGCTGGAGCACACCAGCAACTGGCAGCTCAAGGTGCTCATCACCGCGGCCAGAATGGCCGAGAGCAACACACCGGCAACCCAGGGGTTGAACAGGATTTTGGCCAGTTCGATAAACACCCGCTCGGGGTTCTCGGTAACCGGGCCAGCCAGTTCCGGGTGCGCGGAGAAGTAGGCAATGCCGAAGAAACCCACCGCGACCGCGCCACCCAGGCACAGCACCATCCAGGTCATGGAAATACGGCGAGCAGCCGGAATCGATTTCACCGAATCAGCGGCCATGAAGCGCGCCAGGATGTGCGGCTGGCCGAAGTAGCCCAAGCCCCAGCCCATCAGGGAGATCACGCCGATGAAGCTTGCGCCCTTGAGCATGTCGAAGTTGGCGGCGTCTTTCATCTCGATGGCAGCGAAGGTGGGGTCGATGCCACCGGTGGCCAGCATCACCACAATCGGGGTGAGGATCAGGGCGAAGATCATCAAGGAGGCCTGCACGGTGTCGGTCCAGCTCACGGCCAAAAAGCCACCCACGAAGGTGTAGGCGATGGTCGCGGCAGCACCGGCCCACAGCGCAGTCTGGTAGGACATGCCGAAGGTGCTTTCGAACAGACGGGCACCGGCTACCACGCCCGAGGCGCAGTAAATGGTGAAGAACAGCAGAATCACCAGCGCCGAGAGAATGCGCAGCACTTTGCTTGTGTCTTCGAAGCGGTTGGTGAAGTAGTCCGGCAGGGTCAAGGCGTTACCGTTGTGCTCGGTCTGCACGCGCAGACGGCCGGCGACGAACAGCCAGTTGAGGTAGGCACCGACGATCAGGCCGATGGCAATCCAGCTTTCCGACAGGCCGGACATATAGATGGCGCCTGGCAGGCCCATCAGCAGCCAGCCGGACATGTCCGAAGCACCGGCCGACAAGGCGGTAACGAAACTCCCGAGGCTACGGCCACCGAGAATGTAATCGGAGAGGTTGTTGGTGCGCAGATAGGCGAACAGGCCGATCAGAACCATGGCGGCGATGTACACCACAAAGGTGATCAGCATGGGAGTGCTGGCAGTCATAAGCAGATCTCTCTTACTTGTTGTTATGCGAATGCTGGCGATAACCGCATTCGTCGTTGGGCTTTCGAAGGTATACCAGCGGTGCTTGTGGCACTCACTTAAACACGGGCTAGACAGCCAGTACGGCTACTACCCACATGAACATACGCTCGGTCCTACCATGGGTGTAGTCCAACCCCATGGATGCCGCGAATAACGTGCGGTTGAGCGAAAAAGCGGAGCACGGAATGTAGTAGCTGGGTGCGGGGGGTTCTTGCGAAATACTATGGAGTTTTTGTTGAAAACTACGGGGACGGGAACTTCTTGCGCGGCTTGCTGGTGGCGGCATGCAGGGCGCAAACCCGTATCGTCGTAGTGAAATAGGGGGCCGGTTTTCCCCGAAAGAAGTGTCCCCCTCAACATTCTGGATCCCGGCCTGCGCCGGGATGACGGAAGTTATTCCACAGACCACCGTCATCCCTGCGCAGGCAGGGATCCAGAATGCCGTGACATGCGCCGTTTCCTGAAAAACCCTGGATCCGCCACAGGAATGACCGAGGTATTTAAACAGCCCACCGTCATCCCGGCGCAGGCCGGGATCCAGAATGCCGCGACATGCACCGACTCCTGAAAAACCCCGGATCCCCTCCAGCGAAGAGACGACAGAGATTTCTACACACACCACCGTCATCCCGGCGCAGGCCGGGATCCAGACTGCTGCGACATGCACCAACTCCTGAAAAACCCCGGATCCCCACCAGCGAAGAGACGACAGAGATTTCTACACACACCACCGTCATCCCGGCGCAGGCCGGGATCCAGAATGCCGCGACATGCACCGGCTCCTGAAAAACCCCGGATCCCCACCAGCGCGGAGGCGACAGGGTTTTCTGCACACACCACCGTCATCCCGGCGCAGGCCGGGATCCAGAATGCCGCGACATGCACCGCTTCCTGAAAAACTCTAGCCCCCCCCACCTGCGCGCAAAAAACGGCGGCAAGACCAAACACCGACGCTATTTCTCGATCACCTGCCCCCGCATCGGCGCCAACCTCGCCAGTAACCGATTCTGCGCCGGCTGCGGCACCCCTTCTGCGTCCATCGCATCCTGCAGGTCTTCCACCAGCGCGTTGAAGTCGCTGCGGGTCAGCTTCTGGCCCTTGTGGCTTTCCTCCATCGTGGCGCCGGTGTAGGTGCAGGGCCCGCCGGCTTCAACGCAAAACTGCTCCACCAGCTTGTCGCGCAGGCGTTCGATGTCGACATTGACGAAGTGCTCGACGATGCGCGGGTCTTTGGCGATGTTGATCAACATGCCTTCCACGATACGGGTGATGCCTTCGCGTTCGCCCAGGTCGCGATACAGGCTGTCGTCCTTGGGCGGTTGCTGGGCGCAGGCGGCAAGGCCCAGCGCCAGCAGCAGGCTGATCAGCAGGCGCATGCTCAGAAACTCCCTTGAATGGACAGGTAAGCGCCGTCCTGGTTGTCCAGGGTGGCGATCTCGCCCAGGCGGGCGTAAGCCAGCACGATGGACAGGTGTTTGTTGGGGAAGTAGCCGACGAATACATCCGCCCAGTCGCTTTCGCCGGCGAAGTTGAGGTTGTCGGGTTTCTCGCGGTACTCCACACCCACGGCCCAGCGCGGGTTGAACAGCACCGCCACCGAGCCTTCTTTCAATACGCTGCGGGTATCGCGGCGGTCGCCGCCAAAGCCGAGCAGGCCCAGTTCATTGGCGCGGCTGTAGCGCAGGCCGCCGTTGACCAGCAGGTTGTAGCCAAAGGCGCCACCCAAAAACAGGCGGCTGGCGGCGATATAACCTTCGGTGTCTTCATCGCGCTTGGCCCCTACGGCGTTGGGCACGAAGAAGTCTTTCTGCCGTTTGTGTTCGATGCCCAGCGACACTTGGGGCAGTTGGTCGTAGATCAAGTCACCGAACAGGCGCACCTTGAGGCCGAAAATGTCCTGGCTCAGGGTGTTACCCGGCAGGCTGAGGTCGCGTGCCAGGGTGCCGAGGTCGAAGCGCTGGCGGGCATAGGACAGCTCGATACGGTTGCCGTACGACACCGCGCCACCGGCCACGTCCAAGCGGTAATCGCCGGTTTCCACGCGGGTGACAAAGGCATTGCCGCCCCACTCGCCCTGCTCGCCATAGCCGGCCAGCACAGCCCACGGGGTGATGCCGCCCCCGGCCGCGCCATTGATGCTGCTGGCGCCACCGGTGGCCAGCAGGCGACCGTTGTCGGCCAGTGCTGCCGCGCTGGCAACGGTCAGGCCAAGCCCGAGAGTGAGTGCGCTAAAGGTCGTGTTCATCCCATCTTCCCTGTTTTGTTTCTTTAGGAGCGGCGGTGGCCGCGATGCTCTTGAAAGCAAAGGCATCGCGGCTAAAACCGCTCCTACAGGACCTACGATAGCTAGTGCAGCATTGCCAGATTGGCCCGCAACGGCTGCCCCACCCAGGCCTCAAAGGCGCTGGCGGTCAGTGGTCGACTGATCAGATAGCCTTGCGCCGTATCGCACTGCCATCTTTCCAGCAGGCGCAGGCTGCGTTCGAATTCCACGCCCTCGGCCACCACTTTCAGCCCCAGGCTGTGGCTCATTTCGATGGTGGACCGCACGATCACCGAGTCTTCGCTGGCATCGTCCAGGTCACGCACAAAGGATTGGTCGATCTTCAGTTCCTGCACCGGCATGCGTTTGAGCTGGGCCAGGGACGAATAGCCCGTACCGAAGTCGTCTACCGACAGGCTGATGCCGCAGGCGCGCAGGCTGTGCAGCACCTTGAGGGCGGTTTCCGGGTTCTGCATCACAGCGCTTTCGGTGATCTCGAAAATCAGTTGCTCGGCCGGCACCGCATAGTGGGTGAGCAGGCGGCTGACGCGGGTGGCAATGCCGATGTCGTGCAGGTCCTCGGCGGAGATATTCAGCGACATCAATACCCGCAGGCCACGCTGGTTCCATTCGCGCAATTGGCGCAGCACTTCTTCGATCACCCAGGCGGTCAGGCCCTGAATGCTACCGGTGCGTTCGGCCAGGGGAATGAATTCGCCGGGCGAGACCATGCCGTATTGCGGGTGCTGCCAGCGCAGCAGGGCTTCGGCCTGGCGCACATGGCCTTCGTTGATATTGAGTTTGGGCTGGTAGTGCAGCACCAGCTCGTTGTTCTCGGCTGCGCGGCGCAGGTCGCGAATCAGATTGATCTGTCGGTCGTGGTCGTCTTCGCGGCCGTGTTGGTAAAGCTGCAGCCGGCCCGGCGACTGCGCGGCGTCGCGCATGGCCAGGTTGGCGCGGCGCAGCAGTTCGTCCGGGGTGGCGCCGTCTTGCGGGTAGGCGGCAATACCAATGGAGCAGTCCAGCGCAATGTCGTGGATGCCAACCCGCAGCGGCTTGATCAACAGTTGCTGGAGTTGGTCGGCAGTGGCCACGGCACTGTCGCGGTCGCTGCCATCGATCATCAGCAGAAACTCGTCGGCGAACAGCCGCGCCAGGCTATCGCCGGGACGCAGAATGGCCTGCAGGCGCCGGCTGATCTGTTGCAACGCCAGGTCGCCGCCGCCCGGCCCGCAGGTTTCATTCAACGAGCGAAAATTGCCGATACCCAGATTCAGCAGCGCCACCGGCCGCTCGGCGGTGATCGAGCTACCCAGCCGTTCGATGGCCAGGGTGCGGTTGGGCAAGCCGGTCAGGCCATCGTGTAGCGCGTTGTGGGCCAGTTGCCGCTCGCGTTCGGCGAGGTCGCTCTGCATTTGCTGAAACGTTTTGGCCAGCACCCCCAGTTCATCGCTGCGCTTGAGCTCGAGCGTGCCTTGGTAGTCGCCCTGCCCCACCCGTTCGGCCACCCGCGCCAGCTCGCGAACCGGGCGGGAAATGCTGCGAGCCAGCAACAGGGCGCCCACCAGGGAGGCGACCAACGCGCACAAGGCAATGAGCAGCACCCGTTGGTCCAACGGCTTGAATGCCACCAGGGCCTCTTCGAGCGAGCTGTGCAAAAACGCCTGCACTTGATAGCGAGTGCCATTGGCCAACACCAGTTGCTCGTTCAGATAGCGCTTGCCGGAAAACTCGAACTCCTTGAGCGTGGTGGTGCGCTCGCGTTGCAGGTTGGCGGCCATCATTTCCGCTTCCTGGTCGGCGCTCAGGGTGCTGATCAGGCGGCCGGGGGTGTTGTCCTCGATGGCCAGAAAGGACACGTCGAGGTTGGTCAGTGAACGCAATTCGTTGGCCAGCGCCTGGTCCATGCGAAAGCCCATCACCACGCGGGCAATGGGAATAGGCGCCAGTATCTGGGCTTCGACCAACAGATGGGGTTCGTGGTTGATCGAGACGATCAGCGCTGACTGCCCGGAACGCCGCGCTTCGGCCAGCTCCGCGGCGTAGCGGAACGGCGTGCCTGGCTTGAAGGCGTCCTGGCTGTTGGCGGGCGATGCATCGGCTGCCGTGGCGGTAATGGTGCCGTCCAACCCGAGCAGCAGCACTTCGGTGGCATCAATGCGCTTGCCGTGGTTGGCCAGCACCGAGCTGATGGTGGCGGTGTCGCCGCTGGCCACGGCGTCTTTGAAACCAAAGTCTGAAGAGAGCACCTGAACCGCGTCGCGGATCTGCCGGCTGCGCACATCGAGCAGGCGCTCGAACACCCGCACGCCGACTTCCAGCTGCTCGCTGGCCTGCTTTTTCACCGCGTCGGCGGTGGCCACTTTTACCGCGAAGTACAGGCTGCCGATCACCACCAACAGCAGCAGGATCAGAACGCCGGCAACGCGCGACTGGAAGCTATTGCTTGGTTTCACTCGCGGCCTTCTTGAATGCGTCGCCAAAGGCGGACGGTTTCGGCGCATAGACTTCCGCGCGCTCCTCGGCGTCTTCGGTGACGTTGACAACGTACTGCTGGCTGGCGCCCTGGTCGGAGAGCGTCAGCTCGCCGCCTTTTTGTGGCAGCAGGTCGGGGCTTTTCGGGTGCCAGAGGGTGACGTTGTATTTCCCGGCAGGCAGTTGCAGCGTGGCCACGCCGCTCGCATCGCTGGTGGCAAACCAGGGGTCATCGGTGACGTAGATATAGCCCACCATCCAGTCATGGATATTGCAGCCCAGCACCACCACGCCCGGTTTGTCGAAGGTGATGGGCTCAGACGGCGTGCCTTCGTACAGGCGCAGTTCGAAGCGCTTGGCGGGCGAGAAGGAGTAGACGTGATGGCGGATATTGTCGCTATTAGGGAACGTCACCTTGGTGCTGGTGTGCACGGCCAGCACCTGTGGGGCGAACTGCTTTTGCACCTGATCCATGATCGCCGTTTGCGCCGGCATCTCGGCGCCGATGGGCCCTTGCAAGGTGACCACGGCCCCTTCTATGGGTTTGCCTTGGGCATCGACCATCTTGGCTTGAAACTGGGCTGCGCCGACCGAACAACTGGTGAACACCACACAGACGGCAAGGCTTACGAGCAAACGCAGACGAAGCGATACAGGCATATCAACGACCTTGTCGGGTGCAGGAAACCTGCGGTTTAGCGCGCTGAACAGCTATCCGGAGAACTCGAATACCTGCGCTGGATAAGCAGACTATCGGATTGGCCAGCGATGTTCACCCCAAAAATATGGCACGTGGCCATCATTGCACTACCGCATCAGAAAACCGGCGGTCTAGGGGAAATATAGTCGGGAAATGCCGAAGGCCCAGTCTCGGCAATGAGACAGCGGCGCTGGCTACTGAACGGCGCGCAGGCGTTTGGGGGTAAGGCCCAGGTAGCGGCGCATGGCAGTGGTCAGCGCGCTCTGGCTGGAGAAGCCGCATTCTTCGGCGATACGAATCAGCGGCAGGGTGCTTTCGCGCAGCAGACGCGAGGCACGGTCGAGGCGAATTTTCAGCAGGTATTGGTGCGGGGTCAGGCCCAGGCTGTCCTTGAACTGCACGTGGAAATGACTGGGGCTCAGGCAGGCCACGTGCGCCAGCTCCGCCACGCTGATACGCCGCGCCAGGTGTTGATCGATATAGGCATCCAGACGCTCCACATTCAGCGGCCCCACCGTGCGCGGTTGGCGTTCGCCGAACAGGCGCACGTGCAAGGCGCGCAGCAACACACCGCTGAGGGAACGGGCGAGCTGGGTGTCACTGCCGTAACGGGCCAGTTCGGCGCCGGCATAGCTCAACAGGTTCTGGAAATCGGCATCGAGCGCCGGGTAACGCGGCATGTCGAACAGACGAGCGAGCAGCTCGAGGTCGTCCGCCGAACTATCCTGCTCATCCAGGTCGATGATCAGCATGCGGTTGTCGCCGACCCCGGCGAACTGATGCTCGGCATCACCCGGCACCAGCACAGCGCGCATGCGGCACACTTCGCCACCGCGACCGTTGACCTCGAATTCCGCACGGCCAGCCAGCGACAGCACCAGTTGATGGTGATCGTGGGCGTGTTCGTGGGTCTGGTCGTCGAGGCGCAGCAGGCGGGCTTCAAGCATGGCGGCAGGCGGGTAAAAAGGAGCGCGCATGGTACGGGAACGACCGGTCATTTCCCAGTTAGGGCCGACGGGCGTGCGCCATTTTTGTGCATCGCATTGCAGGCAATGAGATTGCCATTGAATTAGTTGGTGACCCGACCCATCTACGTACTCATGTAGAGACCACAGGTGCCGCATGAACGACCACGTTACCGATATCGACGACGAAGACACGCTGACGCCCGAGGGCCTTCACCTGCCCCACGCGCTGGCGTTGCCCAATCAGCGCCCGCCCGAGCGCCTGTATGTCATCCCCATTCACAACCGGCCGTTCTTTCCGGCGCAGGTGTTGCCGGTTATCGTCAACGAAGAGCACTGGACCGAAACCCTGGAGCTGGTGGGCAAAACCGACCACCACAGCATGGCGCTGTTCTATGTCGACCAGCCGGTGACCGACCCCCGTCATTTCGATACCGACAGCCTGCCCACCCACGGCACCCTGGTGAAAATTCACCAGGCCAATCGGGTGGACGGCAAGCTGCAGTTTGTAGCCCAGGGCCTGCAACGGGTGAAGATCCGTGGCTGGCTCAAGCGCCATCGGCCGCCCTACCTGGCCGAAGTGGAGTACCCGCCAAGCGCCGATGACAGCCGCGACGAGGTCAAGGCCTACGGCATGGCGCTGATCAATGCGATCAAGGAACTGCTGCCGCTCAACCCCTTGTACAGCGAAGAGCTGAAGAACTACCTCAACCGCTTCAGCCCCAACCAGCCCTCGCCGCTGACCGACTTCGCCGCGGCCCTCACCACCGCCCCGCCAAAGGAGCTGCAAGAGGTGCTGGACACTGTGCCGGTGCTGCAGCGCATGGAAAAAGTGTTGCCCATGCTGCGCAAGGAAGTGGAAGTGGCGCGCCTGCAAAGCGAGCTGTCGGCGGAGGTGAACCGCACCATTGGTGAGCACCAGCGCGAGTTCTTCCTCAAGGAGCAGCTCAAGCTGATCCAGCAGGAACTGGGCCTGACCAAAGACGACCGCAGCGCCGACCTCGAACAATTCGAGCAGCGCCTAGAGGGCAAAACCCTGCCCGACCAGGCGAAAAAACGCATCGATGAGGAAATGAACAAGCTGTCGATTCTGGAAACCGGCTCGCCGGAATATGCCGTCACCCGCAATTACCTGGACTGGGCGACCATGATTCCCTGGGGCGTGCACGGCAAAGACAAGCTCGACCTGGTGCATGCCCAGCGGGTGCTGGATGAGCAGCACGCGGGCCTGGATGACATCAAGGAACGCATTCTCGAATTCCTTGCCGTCGGTGCGTTCAAGGGCGAAATTTCCGGCTCCATCGTGCTGCTGGTCGGCCCGCCGGGCGTGGGTAAAACCAGTATCGGCAAGTCCATTGCCGAAACCCTGGGGCGGCCGTTCTATCGCTTCAGCGTCGGAGGCATGCGCGATGAGGCGGAAATCAAAGGCCACCGCCGCACGTACATCGGCGCCCTGCCCGGCAAGCTGGTGCAGGCGCTGAAAGAAACCGAGGTGATGAACCCGGTGATCATGCTCGACGAGATCGACAAGCTCGGCGCCAGCCACCAGGGCGACCCGGCCTCGGCGCTGCTGGAAACCCTGGACCCGGAGCAGAACGCAGAATTCCTCGACCACTATCTGGACCTGCGCCTGGACCTGTCCAAGGTGCTGTTTGTGTGCACCGCCAACACCCTGGATTCCATTCCCGGGCCGTTGCTCGACCGCATGGAAGTGATTCGCCTGGCCGGCTATATCGCCGAAGAGAAATTCGCCATCGCCAAGCGCCACCTGTGGCCCAAGCAGCTGGAAAAGGCCGGCGTACCCAAGCAGCGCCTGAGCATCAACGATGCAGCACTTAAGGCAATTATCGAGGGCTATGCCCGCGAAGCCGGGGTGCGCCAGTTAGAAAAACAGCTGGGCAAAGTGGTGCGCAAGGCGGTGGTCAAACTACTGGGCGACCCGACCAGCAAACTGAAGATCGGCCCGAAAGACCTGGAAGCCTACCTGGGCATGCCGCTGTTCCGCCGCGAGCAATTGCTCGAAGGCATTGGCGTAATCACGGGGCTGGCCTGGACCAGCATGGGCGGCGCGACCTTGCCGATTGAGGCCACGCGCATTCACACCCTGAACCGCGGCTTCAAGCTGACCGGGCAGTTGGGCGAAGTGATGAAGGAGTCAGCCGAGATCGCCTACAGCTACGTGAGCTCGCACCTCAAGGAATTCCGTGGCGACCCAACGTTCTTCGACCAGGCTTTCGTGCACCTGCACGTGCCTGAAGGTGCCACGCCCAAAGACGGCCCGAGCGCCGGCGTGACCATGGCTAGTGCCCTGCTTTCGCTCGCCCGTAACCAGGCGCCGAAAAAAGGCGTGGCCATGACCGGCGAGCTGACCCTGACCGGGCATGTGCTGCCCATTGGCGGTGTGCGGGAAAAGGTGATTGCAGCGCGGCGGCAGAAAATCTACGAACTGATTTTGCCGGAGGCCAACCGGGGCGACTTTACCGAGCTGCCCGAGTACTTGAAGGAAGGAATTACCGTGCACTTCGCCAAGCGCTTTAGTGATGTGGCGAAAGTGTTGTTCTGATCTGACGAAGATCGCCCTCTCGAGGCTGACGCCTCTCCTACAGGAGATCCCACGTGCCTGTAAGAGAGGCTTCAGCCTCGATGCTTTAAGCCCTTACACATCCTGCTTTTGGCGCTATGCTTGCGGCCACTCGTCGCCCCTTTGGACAGGAAGGTTCCATGACTGCTGCTCGCCTGCTTCTCCCCCTAGGCATCGCCCTGTTGGCGGCCTGCGCCCAGCAACCCGGCAAGAATGTCGCCGTACAAGTGGATAAATCGAGCGACTGCCCGGCCGTGCTGCACCCCGGTCAGCAACTGATCGTTACCCTGAGCAGCAACCCCACCACCGGTTTTCGCTGGCAGACCAAGGACGCCGCCAGCAATGTGCTGCGCGTGCTGAGCCCGGAGGTGTACAGCAATCCGGAAGATGTCGGCGTGGTGGGCGGCGCCGGCATTTCCACCTGGCGCTTTCAGGCCACCGAGCCTGGCACGGGCGAACTGCTGATGGCCTATCACCGCCCGTGGGAGCCGGAAGTGGCGCCGGCGGAACTGTTCGATTGCGCGATTACCGTTAAATAACCGTTTTACCCTCTGCTTTTGTAAGAGCGGCTTCAGCCGCGATGCTTTTCAAGATCAAGAGCATCGCGGCTGAAGCCGCTCCTACGTTCGTGTTTTTATCCCTGAATGCGGCGCAATAAGAGCCTGTGGCTGGCGCACCACGCCTGGGGTTTGCCGCCAGGCATCGGCATAGTGGCCTGCACAAAAACGCTAACAAGGACTGTGTATGCGCTGGTTCGCTCTCGCCCTGCCGGGCACCCTGGCTTTTCTGTACGGCATTTATGCGCAAATGCCTCTGCTGTGCCTGCTTGCCAAACCGCTGCCGGTGCTGGCCCTGCTCGGCTGGTTATCCGGTGCTGAAACTGGCCCCTACCGCCGCTGGATCGCCGTCGGGCTGGTCTTCTCCCTGCTCGGCGACATGCTGCTGCAATGGTCGCCGCAGATGTTTGTGTTTGGTCTGGGCGCCTTTCTGCTGGGGCATCTCGCCTACCTGGTGGCGTATCTGGGCGACAGCCGCCGGTTGGCGCCCAAGGCCTTGGTGTTTGCACTCCTCGCCGGCGGCAGCATGTTCGCCACCCTGGCCAGCGCAGGGCTAGGCGATTTGCTGATTCCCGTGGCGCTGTATGCGCTGACCATCACGGCCATGCTCTGGCGGGCCTGGGCACGTGTCGGTGCAGTGCATATCAGCCGGCAATCGGCGTGGCTGGCCGCAACGGGCGCGGCGCTGTTTGTGCTGTCCGATAGCCTGATCGGCATTAACCGTTTCGTCACCCCGTTCGCCGGCGCGCACTACGCCATCATCCTTACCTATTGGCTGGGCCAATGGGGCATTACCGCCTCGGCTCTGCATCGACCGGCAACCGTTGAGTCGCCAGGGGCTGGCGGCGTGCCCGTAGCTGGTTAAAATGGCGCCCTTTTGAGCCAAGCGTAGCCACCGTGAGCCAGGAACCCGATCGTCTCTTTGCAGTGCCTCTGCCCACCGTGCCCGACTTCACCTTCAATGAAGCCGTGGCCCGGGTGTTTCCGGACATGATCAAACGGTCGGTGCCCGGCTACCCGACCATTGTCGAGAACATTGGCGTGCTGGCCGCGCAATTCGCTCAGCCCCATAGCGTGCTCTACGACCTGGGCAGTTCGCTAGGTGCGGTCACCCAGGCGCTGCGGCGCCACGTGAGCTGCGGCGACTGCCGGGTGATTGCGGTGGATAACTCCAGCGCCATGGTGGAGCGTTGCAGCGAATACCTGCATGCGCAAGACTCGATGTTTCAGGAGCTGCTGCCGGTCGAGGTGGTCGAGGCCGATATCCTCGGGCTGCACCTGCAGCCGACGTCTTTCGTGGCGCTGAACTTCACCCTGCAATTTATCCAGCCACCGCAACGCCTGGAATTGCTCACGGCGATTCGCCAGGCGCTGCTGCCCGGCGGCGCGCTGATTCTTTCGGAAAAGCTGCGGTTCGAGGATGAACAGGAACACGAGCTGTTGACCGACCTGCACGTGGCCTTCAAACGCGCCAACGGCTACAGCGAGCTGGAAATTGCCCAGAAGCGCAACGCCATCGAAAACGTGATGAAACCCGACAGCCTTGAACAACACCGCGAACGCCTGCTGGCCGCTGGCTTCAGCAAGGTAGTGCCGTGGTTCCAGTGCCTGAACTTCGCTTCACTGATTGCCCTGCCATGATTGATTTATCGCCCCTGGTCCGCCATCTGGCGGGCACGCCCCTGGCCAACTGGGCCAATGGCCTGCAAGCGCAACTCGACACCAAGATGGACAAAGGTCACGGCGACCTTGAGCGCTGGCAAGGCGCGCTGGAGGCCCTGCCCGCGCTGCTGCCAACCACGGTGGACCTGCAGAACGGCCTGCTGCTCGACAGCGATTGCGACGACCAAACACGCGCGCAAATGCGCCAGGCGCTGATGGGACTGTCGCCGTGGCGCAAAGGCCCGTTCGACCTATTTGGCGTGCACGTGGACACCGAATGGCGCTCGGACTGGAAATGGTCGCGGGTATCGCCGCACCTGGACTTGCGCGGCAAGCGGGTGCTGGACGTGGGTTGCGGCAATGGCTACTACCAATGGCGCATGCTCGGTGCCGGCGCTGACAGCGTGATCGGCATCGACCCCAACTGGCTGTTCTTCTGCCAGTTCCAGGCGGTGCAACGCTACCTGCCGCAGCTGCGCGCCTGGCACCTGCCCTTTGCTCTGGAAGACTTGCCGGCGGGCCTGGAAGGTTTTGACACGGTGTTTTCCATGGGCGTGTTTTACCACCGCCGTTCGCCGATCGAGCACCTGCTGGCGCTCAAGGACTGCCTGGTAAAAGGCGGCGAACTGGTGCTGGAAACATTGGTAATCGAAGGCGACGTCAATCAGGTGCTGGTGCCGCAAGACCGTTATGCGCAGATGCGCAACGTGTGGTTCCTGCCGTCGGTGCCGGCCCTGGAATTGTGGCTGCGCCGCGCCGGGTTTACCGATGTGCGCTGCGTGGATGTAAGCGTGACCAGCGTGGAAGAACAGCGCAGCACCGAGTGGATGCGCTATCAATCCTTGAGCCACTTTCTCGACCCGGATGACCACAGCAAAACCGTGGAAGGCCTGCCGGCGCCGATGCGGGCGGTGATTACCGCCCGCAAGTAATAGACGTTTCAAAAAAGGCGTAGGGCGAATATCGCCACCGGCGATATCCGCCGCAGCGATCTCAGGGGAAACCGTGTATCGGCGGATACCCGCGTAGCGGGTATTCGCCCTACGATCAGCGATTGGATGCGGCGAGGATCAGCTGTTTCATCTCGGCCACTGCCGATTTAAAGCCTACGAACAACGCATGCGCCACCAGCGCATGACCGATGTTCAGCTCGTTGATTCCCTTGATCGCCGCCACCGCTTCCACATTATGGTAGTGCAAACCGTGGCCGGCGTTGACGATCAGCCCCTGGGCCAAACCAAATGCCACGCCATCGGCAATACGCTTGAGCTCTTCAGCGGTTTCACCGGGGGTATGCGCGTCGGCATACCGGCCAGTGTGCAGTTCGATAGCCGGCGCGCCCACGCGACGTGACGCTTCTATCTGGCGCTCATCGGCGTCGATAAACAACGACACCTCACAGCCCAGACGCGCCAGGCGCTCCACCGCTGCCTGGATGCGCGCTTCTTGCCCGGCCACATCCAGACCGCCTTCGGTGGTCAGTTCCTGGCGGGTTTCCGGCACCAGGCAAATATGCGCCGGGCGAATGCGTTCGGCGAAGGTGAGCATCTCTTCGGTCACGCCCATCTCAAAGTTCATGCGCGTTTGCAGCACGTCCTTGAGCAACAGCACGTCGCGCTCCTG
The DNA here is from genome assembly GCF_027922365.1 of Pseudomonas turukhanskensis. Lineage (GTDB taxonomy): Bacteria > Pseudomonadota > Gammaproteobacteria > Pseudomonadales > Pseudomonadaceae > Aquipseudomonas > Aquipseudomonas turukhanskensis. Next base: position 537,459 of record NZ_BSFN01000002.1, on the reverse strand, counting down.
GATGTGCCGGCGGTCTTCGCGCAGGTGTACGGTAATGCCGTCGGCGCCCGCTTCTTCGGCGTCCAGCGCGGCTTTCACCGGGTCGGGATAGCGGGTGCCTCGGGCCTGACGCAGGGTGGCGACATGGTCGATATTCACGCCCAACAGAATGCGATTGGCGTCAGTCACGGGGTGGCTCCTTCAAGGTCATGAACAGTTCGCGGCTAACCAGCGGTCGGCCGCCTAAATGGGGGGCAAGGGCCTGGCGCATCAGGCGTTTGGCGGCCGATAGCGCACCCGGCGCGGTCCAGTCGGCCTCGGCCATGGCCAGCAACTCGGCGCCCTGAAACAGCCCGGGTTGCAGCAGGTGCACCGGTTCCAGGCCCGAATCGGGCAACAGCCGGTACAGCTGGCCGACGACTACCGGCTGACCGTGCAGGTCTTCGGCAAGGGCAAAACCATACCCCAGCTCGTCCAGCAGGCGCCATTCGAATGCGCGCAGCAAAGGCTCCAGGGCGCGGCCGGCAGCCAGCGCTTCCAGGGTGGCGGCGTAGTGGTCGAACAGCACGGGATGGGGGTCTTCGGCAGGCAGCAGGCGCAGAATCAGTTCGTTGAGGTACAGGCCACTGAACAGCGCCTCGCCATGCAACCATCGGGGAATGCCGGCGGCTTCGAGGCGGCCGACGTTTTTCAGCTCGCCGCGCCCGCGAAATTCGACTTCCACCGGCACGAACGGCCGCGCCAGCGTGCCGGCCTTGCCGCGCGCACCGCGCAATACCGCGCGCAAACGACCTTGGGGGGTGAGGAAATCCACCAGCGCGCTGCTTTCGCGGTAGGCCCGGCTATGCAGGATAAAAGCCGGCTGCGCGCTGTTTTGCATGGAGGGCTCGGGGCTTAGAGGTCGGCGTAACCCAGGGAACGCAGGGCGCGTTCGTCGTCGGACCAGCCGCCTTTGACTTTCACCCAGAGGTTAAGCATGACCTTGGAGTCGAACAGCACTTCCATGTCTTTGCGTGCATCCATGCCGATGCGCTTGATGCGCTCACCCTTGTCGCCAATGATGATTTTCTTCTGGCCGTCACGCTCAACAAGAATCAGGGCATGGATATGCAGGGTTTTGCCCTGCTGCTTGAACTCTTCGATTTCGACGGTGATCTGGTACGGCAGCTCTGCGCCCAGCTGGCGCATGATTTTTTCGCGTACCAGTTCGGCGGCCAGAAAGCGGCTGCTGCGGTCGGTGATCTGGTCTTCGGGGAAGAAGTGATCGTTTTCCGGCAAGTGCTTGTTGATCAAGCCTTCCAGCGCATCGAGGTTGTGGCCGTGCTGGGCGGAAATCGGCACGATCTCGGCATTGGGCAACTGGGTTTGCAGCCATTCCAGGTGCGGCATCAGCTCGGATTTGTCTTCGATGCGGTCAGTCTTGTTGATCGCCAGAATCACCGGGCCCTGCACGTACTGCACGCGTTCGAGCACCATCTGGTCTTCGTCGGTCCAGCGGGTGCGCTCCACCACGAAAATCACCACGTCGACGTCCTTGAGGGCGGCCGAGGCGGTCTTGTTCATGTAGCGGTTGAGGGCTTTCTCGCCGTTCTTATGCATGCCGGGGGTGTCGACATAGATGGCCTGGATCGGCCCTTCAGTCTTGATGCCCAGCATGTTGTGGCGGGTGGTTTGCGGCTTGCGCGAAGTGATCGCCAGCTTCTGGCCGAGGATGTGGTTAAGCAGCGTCGACTTGCCCACGTTGGGGCGGCCGACGATGGCGACATAGCCACAGCGTGTTGCGGTTGAATCAGTCATGGCCATTCTCCACGCCAAGGGCAATCAGGGCGGCCGCAGCGGCCACCTGTTCGGCGATGCGGCGGCTGGCGCCCTGCCCTATGGTCTTGTCATTCAATAAGGTGATCTGGCACTCGACGACGAAAATTCGGCAGTGCGGGTCGCCCTGGATATCCACCACTTCGTAGCGCGGCAGTTCGCAGCCGCGCGACTGCAGAAACTCCTGCAGGCGGGTTTTCGGGTCTTTGTTGGTGTCGACCAATGTCAGACCGTCCAACTCAGAGCTTAGCCACGCCAGCACTCGCTCGCGCGCCGCTTCCATGCCGGCATCCAGGTAAATGGCGCCAATCAGCGCTTCGAGGGCATCGGCGAGGATCGACTCACGGCGAAAACCGCCACTCTTCAGCTCACCGGAGCCCAAACGCAGGTATTCGCCCAAGTCGAAGCCGCGGGCCAGAATGGCCAGGGTCTCACCTTTCACCAGGCGCGCGCGCAACCGCGACAACTGGCCTTCGCGCGCCTGCGGGAAGCGCTCGAACAGCGCTTCACCGGCTACGAAGTTGAGGATGGCATCACCGAGAAACTCCAGGCGCTCATTGTTACGCCCGGCAAAGCTGCGGTGAGTGAGGGCCAGGATCATCAGATCCTGGTCTTTGAAGCTATAACCGAGCTGACGCTCTAAACGACTCAGTGCTGCACTCACGGCATACGCACGCGGAATTCTTTGTCGAAACGGGCGACAAGGTCGAGGTTCTTGATGAGCGGTTCACGACGTTCGTACTGTAGGTGTACCTGGAACTCACCGTTATCCAGCTTGACCTCCATCGCCTCACGCAAGTCCAGCTTTTCAACCGAGTTAACGGTCATGGCTTTGGTGATGTAGGCATAGAAGTCCGGCACTGTGCGGACATCAGCGGCCTTGTCAGTCTCGACCGCCATAATGGCTTTATCCAATGCGGCATTGTCCATGTAGTGCGGGAACATCTTGAATGCGGTGGAGGCGAAAAATGCCACCACGGCCAAGGTGACCATCCAACCCAGCAACGACATACCCTTTTGCGAACGCGCAAACGTCATGTTTGACCTCAGTGTCAGTGTTTTATTAAGTCGTGGCCTCTGCGGGCCTGACTATATATAGCGCGCGGCGCTGGTTTTAACAGCGCCGACGGATCAGTGAATCAGGCCTACCCGTGACAGAGTCGGCACGTTGCGCATTTTCGGATCGGCCCAGCTCAACCACACGGCGAAGGCTTTGCCGACGATATTCTTGTCCGGCACCATGCCCAGCAGCTCTTTTGGAATGTTCGGGTCGTTCCAGTAGCGGCTGTCATTGGAGTTGTCGCGGTTGTCGCCCATCATGAAGTAGTGCCCGGCTGGCACTGTCCACTCGTTGCCAGGGTCGGCGCGGTAGCGGGTCATCTCGATGCGGATCAGGTGCTCCACGGCGCCAAGTTTTTCCTGATACAGCGTGGCGCTGCCCAGCGAACCTGGCTCTTCACCCAGCAGCTTCTTGGCCACCGATTCACCGTTGACGAACAATTGCTTGTCCGCGGTGTAACGAATCTTGTCGCCTGGCAGGCCGACGACACGCTTGATGTAGTTGATGGTCGGCTCGCTTGGGTAACGGAACACCATCACGTCGCCGCGCTGCGGGTCACCGACTTCAATGACCTTGGTATCGAGCACCGGCAGGCGAATGCCGTAGGCAAACTTGTTCACCAGAATGAAGTCGCCTACTTCCAGCGTCGGCTTCATCGAGCCAGACGGAATCTGAAAGGGCTCAACCAGAAACGAGCGCAGCACCAGCACGATCGCCAGCACCGGAAAGAACGATTTGCCGTATTCCACCAGCAAGGGCTCGCGGTTGAGCTGATCGACGACAGTCTGATCCGCCTCGCTCACTTGCCCCGTGTAGGCGACCACAGCAGCGCGACGGCGCGGCGCCAGCAGCACCAGGTCAATCAAAGCCAAGACGCCGCAAACAGCTACGGCGATCACCAACAACAGCGGAAAATTGAAGGACATAGGTATTAACCATCCAACCTGAGCACTGCAAGGAAGGCTTCTTGTGGAATTTCCACGTTGCCGACTTGCTTCATCCGTTTTTTACCGGCTTTCTGCTTTTCGAGCAGCTTGCGCTTACGGCTGACGTCACCGCCGTAGCACTTGGCCAATACGTTCTTGCGCAGCGCCTTGACGGTGGTGCGGGCCACGATCTGCCCGCCGATAGCAGCCTGAATCGCCACATCGAACATCTGCCGCGGAATCAACTCTTTCATTTTTTCGGTCAACGCGCGGCCTTTATAGTGCGCGTTGTCGCGGTGCACGATCAGCGCCAGGGCGTCGACCTTGTCACCGTTGATCAGTACATCCAGCTTCACCAGATTGGCCGACTGATAGCGGTCAAAGTGGTAATCCAGCGACGCATAACCGCGGCTGGTGGACTTCAAACGGTCGAAGAAGTCCAACACCACTTCGTTCATCGGCAGGTCATAGCTGACCTGAACCTGGGTACCCAAAAACAGCATGTCGCGCTGAACGCCGCGTTTTTCGATACACAGGGTGATGACGTTGCCCAGGTGTTCCTGCGGCACCAGGATATTGGCGCGCACGATAGGCTCGCGCATGTCCTCGATGGCCGACAGATCCGGCAACTTCGACGGGTTGTCGACGTAGATGGTTTCACCATTCTTCAACAGCAATTCGAAGATTACCGTTGGCGCAGTGGTGATCAGGTCCAGGTCGTACTCGCGCTCCAGGCGCTCCTGGATGATTTCCATGTGCAGCATGCCGAGGAAGCCGCAACGGAAGCCGAAGCCCAGAGCATCAGAGCTTTCGGGCAGGTATTGCAGAGACGAGTCGTTGAGGGTCAGCTTCTGCAAGGCTTCGCGGAAATCCTCGAAGTCATCGGAGCTGACCGGGAACAGACCGGCGTAAACCTGTGGCTGAATACGCTTGAAACCTGGCAGCACGTCCACGTCGGGGGTGGAGCTCAAGGTCAGGGTGTCACCCACTGGCGCACCGTGAATGTCCTTGATGCTGGCGATGATAAAGCCCACTTCGCCCGCTTTCAGGTCAACGGTGGCGGTGTGTTTCGGGGTGAATACACCGACGCTGTCCACCAGGTGGATCTTGCCGGTGGACTTGACCAGAATCTTGTCGCCCTTCTTCACGCAGCCCTGGCGCACGCGCACCAGCGAGACTACGCCCAGATAGTTGTCGAACCAGGAGTCGATGATCAGCGCTTGCAGCGGGTCTTCGATATTGCCGGTCGGTGCTGGAATGGTCGCCACCAGGCGCTCAAGCACTTCATCCACGCCCATGCCGCTCTTGGCGCTGCAGGCCACGGCGTCGGTGGCATCGATGCCGATGATTTTCTCGATTTCTTCTTTGACGCGGTCCGGATCGGCCTGCGGCAGGTCCATCTTGTTCAGCACGGGCATGACTTCCAGCCCCTGCTCGATGGCGGTGTAGCAGTTGGCAACCGACTGCGCTTCCACACCTTGGCCCGCATCGACCACTAGCAGGGCACCTTCACAGGCCGCCAGCGAACGGCTGACTTCATAGGTGAAGTCCACGTGGCCAGGGGTATCAATGAAGTTCAACTGATAGGTTTTACCGTCCCGCGCTTTGTAGTGCAGGGTGACGCTATGGGCCTTGATGGTGATGCCACGCTCACGCTCCAGATCCATGGAGTCGAGCACTTGGGCGTCCATTTCGCGTTCGGACAGGCCGCCGCACATCTGGATAAAACGGTCGGCCAGGGTCGATTTGCCGTGGTCGATGTGGGCGATGATGGAGAAATTACGGATATGACTCAGGTCACTCACGGATCAACACTCAAAAAGGCCGCAGGCAGACTGCCCGCCGAAAAATAGCCGGGAAGTGTACCCGATCGACGGCGCGGGCGTCACCCGTAGCGCTGAGCGGCGCCCATGAAAAAGGGCGGTAAAAACCGCCCTTTCGTGCATTACCGATCAACCGTCATTCCGACAACTTGAAGGTAATGAAGCTGGCACGCCCCTCACGCAGCACGCGCATCGACACCGAACGGTTCTTCGGCAGCGCCTGAGCAACCTGAGTGAAGGTTTTGGCCGAATCAATCGCCTGGTTATTCAGGTGAGTGATAACGTCACCAGGACGCAGGCCGATCAGTGCAGCAGGACCATCCTGCACTTCCTTGATTACCACGCCGCCTTTGAGATCCAGCGCCTTGCGCTCATCAGCGCTAAGCTCGGCGACCTTAACGCCCATGCGGTTGCTGTTGCGCTCAACCGCTGAGTCGCCTCCGCCATTGGCAGCCACTTCGTCACCTTCGGCCGGCAGGTTACCGATTGTCAGCTCCAACTTCTTGCGCGAACCCTCGCGGATGACTTCCAACTGTGCCTTGCTGCCAGCCTTCATGCGACCGACCAGGTGCGGCAAGTCTGCCGACATGATGATGGGCTGATCATTAAGGTTCAGAATCACGTCACCGACTTGCAGACCGCCTTTGGCAGCCGGGCCGCCTTCCATCACCTGAGCGACCAGCGCACCTGCAGGCTTATCGAGACCGAAGGACTCGGCCAGGTCTTTGTTAACTTCTTGAATCACCACACCGAGCCAGCCACGGCTGACTTTGCCTTCAGTTCTCAGCTGATTGGCCACATCCATTGCCACATCCATCGGAATGGCGAAAGACAGGCCCATAAAGCCACCGGAACGGGTGAAAATCTGCGAGTTGATACCGATCACCTCGCCATTCAGGTTGAACAGCGGGCCGCCCGAGTTACCCGGGTTGATCGCCACATCCGTCTGAATAAACGGCACGTAGCTTTCGTTTGGCAGGCTACGACCCTTCGCGCTGACGATCCCGGCGGTTGCCGAATGGTCGAAACCGAACGGAGAACCAATGGCTAGCACCCAGGCACCGACTTTTAGATCTTCGGACTTGCCGATCTTCACAACCGGAAGATTCTTACCTTCAACCTTCAACAGCGCCACGTCAGTACGCGGATCAGCACCGATCAGTTTGGCTTTAAGCTCGCTACGGTCGGACAGGCGCACGATGATTTCATCAGCGCCGGTCACGACGTGATTATTGGTTAGCACATAACCATCGGGGGAAATAATGAATCCCGAACCCAAAGACTGAGCGCCCCGCTGCTGCTGTCGGCCCTGAGGGCTTCGCGGCTGCTGTGGCATGTTACGTTCGAAGAACTCGCGAAAACCTGGAGGCAAACCTTCCAGGTCCGGAATGCCCGACTGCGAGTTGCCAGCTACCTGATCCGGCACTTTTTGCGTGGTGCTGATGTTCACCACAGCGGGGGCAGCGGCTTCAACCAAAGTGGTGAAGTCAGGTAATTCGGCATGGGCAGTTACGGCCTGCCCCAGTAAGAACAACGTGAGAAACGCAGATAAGCCAGATTTCAGGCTAAGCATCGACTTCAGCTCCCATAAAGGACAAGCAAAGACCACATGAACTGCCGCACTCAGAAAACGCGGCATACGACTCTATGGCTAACATGCAAAACCCGAAAAAGGGGCCTGCATGAAAAATTCGACGGCTTATTGCGCCGCCTGCATATCCCTGCCGCGCATCGAGAGCGCCACCCGTTCGGCCGTACCCAATGGTATTTCACCGATAACGGTCACCATCACATCTCCTGAAGTGGTGGTGACGCGTTTGGAAACAGCAACGGTTGGGCCCAACTGGGTTCGAGCGTCCTCCACAGTGGCACCGTGAAGCGGCTCAAGAAACACAGAGAAACGCGCCAGCCCATCACCGTACATCAAGCAGGCGACCGGTTCGGACGACACGACACTGTGGCGCTCCACGGCGCTGTTCAAATCGAACCCCGGCGGCAGCCATTCCGAATGCCAGGCCTTGGGATCGATCGATTTGCTTTCGACAAAACGTACAGGCTGGCACGTGGACCCTGGTTTGAGGTCCGCCTCGCTCGGCGCAGTCATGTCGATACTGGAAAACTGGAAGCGCTCAAGCAGCTGCCCCTTCTCGTTAAGAAGAAGTGATTTGAGTGGCAGGCCAGTTTCGCGATCCAGGTGCAACTCGAAACCATACCGGTGCTGATCACGCGGCAACACCGCGAGCACTACGGCCTCGCGCCCCGCCACGCGGGACTCGCCTATGACGCGCAAGTCGTACCAGGCAGAGAGCTGTTTGGCATCGAGTGTGCGAGCTGGCCAATTTTGCCCCCCCGCAACCTGATCGGCCAAACCGCCACTTACGCACTCGGTACGGCCGTTAACCCGCAGCACTTCCTGCACCGGACCATCGAGCTGCAAAAGGCGCTCGCGCACTTCTGCATCACCAGAAGTCTGATGCCAGATCGTATGGGTGGAAAAACTGCCGTTACGTTCATAGACGAACGTACCGTGGAAACTCTGTTGCTGTTGCGCCTCGGCGAGGCGCCCCAGCCAATCTTGCGCGTCGGTGGCGTGTACCGGCAGAGCCAGTACGCCACCCAGCATCAACAGGTAGGAAAGTCCGCGCATGATCCTCCTCAGCGGTTTTCCAGACTGGCGGCACGCGCATAGGGCAACACACCATCAGAAGTACTCATCGCCGCCTGTTGCGCGTGCTGGCGCAGATAACCAGGCAAACGTTGCTCATGCCAATTCAGTTGGCTCGGGCTAACAGCCTTGGACTGCTGAGCCGAAACCGGCTCGGAGCTTTCGGTGTAACCGGCCAGCAACGCCGCGCCTTGCACTTGTGGCATTGGCAGGGTCGGCTGCACGTTATTCTGGGCCAGTTGCGTGCCCATCACTTCGTCCTGGTTGTACAAACGCACACCGGCCAAAACAGCCAGGGTCACCGAGGCAGCTACCGCCAGACGACCCAACCCCCGCCAGCGACCCGCTACCGCTGCCACTGGTGCGGCAACCGGAGAGGCTTCGTCGGCGAGTGCCTTGGACACCGCTGCGGCAATATCCAACTTGGGCACCAGCAGATCTTTGTGTATCACTGCGCGAGCTACTTGATAGCGCGCCCAAGTCGAGCGCAATTGCGCGTCATCGCTGGCGCTGAGCACACGGCGCAGCTCCAACTCGTCCGCCTCGTTATCCATAATGGCGGACAACGATTCTTGCAGGGCTTCACGACTCATGGCGATTCCTCTCTTGGCTAGCGCCGCTATCTCAGGCTCCCTGCAACAAAGGTTGCAGGACCTTATCAATGGCCTCACGAGCGCGGAAAATCCGCGACCGCACGGTACCTACTGGACATTGCATGACACTGGCAATGTCTTCATAACTAAGACCATCGAACTCCCGCAAAGTTAGCGCAGTGCGCAAATCTTCCGGCAATTGTTCAATGGTTCGATGCACCGCGTTTTCAATCTCATCGCGTAGCATCAACCGCTCTGGAGATTCGATGTCCTTGAGTGCGTGATCGCCTTCGTAGAACTCCGCGTCTTCAGCGCTTACATCACTTTCCGGTGGTCGCCGACCGCGCGATACCAAATGATTCTTCGCCGTGTTGATGGCGATGCGGTACAGCCATGTATAAAAGGCGCTGTCACCGCGAAAGTTAGCCAGTGCACGGAAAGCTTTGATAAACGCTTCCTGGGCAACATCCTGAGCTTCATGAGGATCGTGCACAAAACGCACTATCAACCCGAGAATCTTGTGCTGATACTTCAGCACCAACAGATCAAAAGCTCGCTTGTCGCCACGCTGCACCCGCTCGACCAACTGCTGATCATCTTCCTGGGTAAGCATGAACACTCCTCAATTGAGTTCGGAGAGAATGCCGTTCCAGCAAGTTAATCGACTTGCCAAGATAGACTCGGGTCTTGCGCAAAAGTTCTCCCCTCCAAACACGTTCCGTGCACATATTCTTATAGCTGCCACAGAATCGCGCAGCACGGCTAGCACGCCGGCTGCGCGGATAATCTTGTCACCGGTTCAGTTGTAATGAGTGCGCGACATGCCGCTCTCGATACAACCCAAACGGCATTGTCCCCATCTGGGTGACTGCCTATGGAACCTGGAAGTCTAAGAAAGTTCCCAGGGCCAATAGGCTGTCATAAGCGCGCTATTGTGCAGCCGGCCCCGCCTATATACTAGTGGCCGCTTCTCGTGGAATTCGAACATGAGCCAACATTTTCAGCACGACGTTCTGGTCATCGGTAGCGGCGCTGCCGGCCTGACTCTAGCGCTTACTCTGCCTAGCCATTTGCGCATTGCCGTGCTTAGTAAGGGCGACCTCACAAATGGTTCAACTTATTGGGCACAAGGGGGCGTTGCCGCCGTGCTCGATACCGACGATACGGTCGAATCCCACGTGGCCGACACCCTCGACGCCGGCGCCGGGCTGTGCCGGGAAGAGGCCGTGCGCTTTACCGTCGAACACAGCCGCGAAGCCATTGAATGGCTGATCGAGCAAGGCGTGCCCTTTACCCGCGATGACGAAACCGCACGCGAGGACGGCGGCTTTGAATTTCACCTGACCCGCGAAGGCGGCCATAGCCATCGGCGCATCATCCATGCCGCCGACGCTACCGGCGCCGCCATCTTCAACACTCTGCTCGCCAAAGCGCGCCAACGGCCAAACATCGAGCTGCTCGAACAACGCGTAGCGGTCGATCTGATCACCGAACGCAAACTCGGCCTGCCTGGCCACAACTGCTTGGGCGCCTACGTGCTAAACCGCACAAGCGGCGAAGTGGACACCTACGGCGCGCGCTTTACGGTGCTGGCCAGCGGCGGCGCGGCGAAGGTTTACCTCTACACCAGCAACCCCGACGGCGCCTGCGGTGACGGCATTGCCATGGCCTGGCGTGCGGGCTGCCGGGTGGGCAACCTGGAATTCAACCAGTTCCACCCTACCTGTCTGTACCACCCCAAGGCCAAAAGCTTCCTGATCACCGAAGCCATCCGTGGCGAAGGCGGCCTGCTAAAGCTGCCTAACGGCGAACGTTTCATGCAACGCTTCGACCCTCGGGCCGAGCTGGCCCCGCGCGATATCGTCGCTCGTGCGATCGACCATGAGATGAAGCGCCTGGGTGTCGACTGTTTATACCTGGACATCAGCCACAAGCCCGCCGACTTCATTAAAAGCCACTTTCCTACTGTTTATGAGCGCTGCCTGGGCTTTGGCATCGACATCACTCAGGAGGCCATCCCGGTGGTTCCCGCCGCGCACTACACCTGCGGCGGCGTGGTGGTCGACCAGCATGGGCACACCGACGTACCGGGCCTGTACGCCATCGGCGAGACCACCTTTACCGGCCTGCACGGTGCCAACCGCATGGCCAGCAACTCGCTGTTGGAGTGTTTTGTTTACGCGCGTTCGGCAGCGGCAGACATCCTCAAGCAACTGCCAACCATGCCCGAGCGGCAAAAGCTGCCAAGCTGGGACGCCAGCCAAGTCACCGATTCGGATGAAGACGTGATCATCGCCCACAACTGGGACGAGCTGCGGCGCTTTATGTGGGACTACGTGGGCATCGTGCGCACCAACAAGCGCCTGCAACGGGCGCAACACCGCGTGCGTCTGCTGTTGGATGAAATCGACGAGTTCTACAGCAACTACAAGGTCAGCCGCGACCTGATCGAGCTGCGCAACCTCGCCCAGGTTGCCGAGCTGATCATTCGCTCGGCCATGCAGCGCAAGGAATCACGCGGCTTGCATTACACCCTGGATTACCCAGACCAGTTGCCCGAAGCGCGCGACACTATTCTGGTGCCGCCCATCTACGGCGAGTGAACTTCAGCCGTACCCGCAAACGCCGGTGGTCATCCGCCGGCAAGGCGTCCCGAGCAATACACAGCCCCCGCACCCACCACTGCCCCGGCAGGCGAAAGCGCAGCACAATCAGGGGTGGCAGCGCCAGGCTGTCCGGCCGCAGCTGAATCGCCTGCCACGCGCCGCCCCGCCAAAGGTGCCAGCCGTCCGCGTCGTGGCGAATACCCGTAAAGGAGGATGCCCGGGGCAGCCAGTGCCAGCAGGCGTGCACCGCGCACAGCAGCAAACCGAGAAGGCATGCCCACCGAGGAATGGCCGCCACCAGCAAGGCGACCACGGCGCACAGCTGCACGCCAAGATAGAGCGCCAGCATCTGCCGCGAGGCTTGCCAGCGGCATTCGAAGGTCTTACTTGGGTTGGACACGATCCAGAATCATCCGAACCATACGCTTGAGATCCGCATCTTCCGGTTCGCCGCGCTGCATAAACCAGCCAAACATGTCCTGATCCTCGCATTCGAGCAGTTTGCGATAGCGCTCGCGGTCTGCGTCATCGAGCGTCGGGTAGACTTCGCGCACGAAGGGCACCAGCAGCACATCAAGCTCCAGCATGCCGCGGCGGCTGTGCCAGAACAGGCGGTTCAGTTCAATATCGTCGACCATTAAAGCGGCTCCTGCAAAATAGGCGCGCAGTATAGCGGCGCTACGCTGTTACCGGCACCCGCTGACAAGCTCAAGGCAGCGCCCTATGATTAGCCCCCAGACTTTCAACCAGCGATCCCCCATGGCCGACTCTGCTTTTTTCTGCATGCTGTCCCACGAAGGCGTTATTGCCGTGCGTGGCCCCGACGCCAGCAAGTTCCTCCAAGGCCAGGTCACTTGCAACCTCAACTACCTGAGCGACAGCAACGCCAGCCTCGGCGCGCGCTGCACCCCCAAAGGCCGCATGGTGTCGAGTTTTCGCATTGTCAGCGAAGGCGACGGCTACCTGTTGGCCTTGGCTGGTGACCTGCTGGAAGCGCAGCTGACCGACCTGAAGAAATACGCCGTGTTCTCCAAGTCCACCTTGAGCGATGAAAGCGCCGAATGGCTGCGCCTTGGCCTTGTTGATGCCGACGAAGTGCTTGGCGAGCTGGGCCTGATGCTGCCCACTGACGCTGACGGCGTGGCCCGCACCGAGAACCTGCTCGCCATCCGTCTGCCCGACGGTCGCGTAGAACTGTGGGTACGCCAGGCCATCCGCGCCGAGGTGCTGCAACAAATTCAGGCCAAGCTGCCAGAACGGCCGCTCAACACCTGGCTGCTGGCGCAAATTCGCGCCGGTATCGGCCAGGTGCTCGGCCCCACGCGCGAGCTGTTTATTCCGCAAATGATCAATCTTCAGGCCGTGGGCGGCGTCAGCTTCAAGAAAGGCTGCTACACCGGCCAGGAAATCGTCGCGCGCATGCAGTACCTGGGCAAACTCAAGCGCCGCTTGCAGCGCCTGAGCCTGGAAGGGTCCGAGCTGCCGGCAGTGGCCAGCGAACTGTTCTCCCCCGTGCACCGCTCCAGCGTTGGCGAAGTGGTGCTGGCCGCTCAAAGCGAAACGGGCGTGGAACTGTTGGCGGTATTGCAGGAAGATGCCGTAACCGATGGACGGATTCATCTTGGCAGCGAAACCGGCCCAGCCCTCCAATTACTGGACCTGCCCTACACCTTGAACGCTGATCGCGAGATTCAGCGTTAACCCCATTACTTTCCGGCGGCCCGCCAGGCGCCAGCGCCTTTTAGAGAAACGTCCATGAGCAAACTTGCTGACAAAGTCCAACACGAACTGATTCAGGCCATCGACAACGATGAACTGGTGTTGCCGACCCTTCCCGAGGTGGCCCTGAGAGTTCGCGAAGCGGCAGAAGACCCGGACATCAGCATCTCTGCGCTCAGCAAGGTAATCGGCAACGACGCTGCTCTCACCGCGCGTATCATCAAAGTGGTCAACAGCCCGCTGCTGCGCACCAATAAAGAGATTACCGACCTGCAGATGGCCGTCGGCCGCCTGGGCATCAACTACACCTGCAACCTCGCTACGGGCCTGGCCATGGAGCAGATGTTCCAGGCCACTTCCGATGTGGTCGACCGTAAAATGCGCGAAGTGTGGAATAAGAGCACAGAAATCGCCGGCATCAGCCACGTGCTGTGCCGTCATTACACCCGCCTGATGCCAGACCAGGCGACACTCGCTGGCCTGATCCATCAGATTGGCGTGCTGCCAATTCTCACCTACGCCGAAGAACACGATGAGCTGCTGTCCGACTCCATCAGCCTCAACCACGTCATCGAAAAAATTCACCCGATCATTGGCGACAAGATCCTCAAGGCCTGGGATTTCCCCGAAAACATCGCGATGGTGCCGAGCCAGTACCTGGACTTCACCCGCAATTCGCCAAAAGTGGATTACGTTGACATCGTTCAGGTAGCCACGCTGCAAAGCTACCTGGGCAGCGAACACCCTTATACCCAGCTCGACTGGTCGCAGATTCCTGCCTTCGCCAAGCTCGGTCTGGACCCAAGCACCGACCTGCACGCCGACGAAGACTTGTCTGCCTCCATGGAAGCAGCCATGAGCATGCTGCAGTAAAAATGTCACGGTGCAGACACGGCGATTCGCCACTATTCTGAGCCGCATGGCTTGAGTGGGGATCACCGTATGCGCATCGTGTTGTTGTGCATCAGCTTGCTAGTGGGCGCTGCCCAGGCAGCCGCCGACGAGGTTCGCCTCACCAACGGCGAATGGCCGCCCTACCTGGGGCAGTCACTCCCCCACCAAGGCATTGCTTCACGCATCGTCGCTGAAGCCTTTGCCCTGGAAGGAATCACCGTGCAATGGGATTTCTACCCATGGGCCCGCGCCCTGATGCTTGCCCAGCGCGGGCAACGCGCCGGCACCGCCGTATGGCTTCGCAATGAACAGCGCGATCACGACTTCTACGTCAGCGATCCGGTGGTAGACAGCAGCTACTACCTGTTCCACCGCAAAGACCACCCCATTGACTGGCAAGACGTACACGATCTCAAAGGCCTGCAAATTGGCGGCGCCAATGGCTTTGATTATGGTGCAGCGTTTCAGCAGGCCGAAGCCGATGGCAGCCTGACCGTGCGCCGCCAGACCAATGAGCAAGTGGGCTTGCGGCAATTGCTGGCCGGGCGTATCGACGTTTTCCCAATGGACAAGACCGTCGCCTTCGACATGTTGCACCAACACTTCAGCGCTGCCGAGCGCGCCCAACTCACTTTCAGCCCCAAACCGCTGCGCAGCGATACCTTGCACCTGATGCTCTCGCGTGCCGTACCCGGCAACGCCGAATTGATTGCCCGCTTCAACGATGGCCTCAAACAACTGCGCGACAGCGGCAAAATCGCCCAGTACCTGATGGAAGTTCAGCAGCCGCTTTCCCTCGCACCTTAAGATCGAGGTCTGCTACACAGCACTCAGCTCCCCGGCAGGACAGGCTTTAGCCCAGACGCCTGGAAATGGTGCTCCCCGCACTTCTTCTCCATGAGCCGGTCTATGCTCAGACTGGCCCTTCAAGGAGAAGCCCATGGGCAAGCGCCTGCGCATCGCATTGCTGATCACAGGACTGATCCTGCTGACCTCCTGCAGCCGCCTGGAACTGGCCTATCGCAATCTGGACTGGTTGATCCCCTGGTCCATGGACAACTACGTCACCCTGAGCAAAGACCAGAAAGCCTGGCTAAAGCCGCGGCTGGTCAGCCATGTGGCCTGGCACTGCAAAACCCAGCTCCCCGCCTACGCCAACTGGCTGCAACGCAGCATCGCACTGGTGACTGAACCCGCCCCCGACGCAGCCCAATTCGACGCGCAATTCAACCAATTCCGCCACGCCGTGGACACCATCATCGTGCAGGTCACCCCGGACCTTATTGAACTGCTACGCGGCGTGAACCCTGCCCAGATAAAGGAACTTGAGGCGAACCTCGCCAAGCAGAACAAGGAGCAGCGCGAGGACTATCTGCAAATGCCGCTGAACGAGCAGATCGACGAACGCGCCGAGCGCATGGAAGAGCGACTGCAACCCTGGTTCGGACGCCTGCACAAGAAACAGAAGACGCGCGTTAAGGCCTGGTCGCAGCAACTGGGCGAATACAACCAGGGCTGGCTGGACAATAACCGGCGGTGGCAGCAGGCGTTTCTGGCCGCCGTGCAGGACCGCAAAAGTGAGCAGTTCCCCGAGCAGATGAAACAGCTGCTACAAGAGCGGATGAGCGTATGGACGCCTGAGTATCAGCAGGAGTTTCTAGCTGCACAGCATGCGCTGAGTGCGCTGTTCAAAGACCTGGTGAGCAGTGCCGATCAGCAGCAGCGGGAGCGGTTGGTGGGGCGCTTGAAAGGCTCGCGTAAACAGTTAAGCGACATGACATGCCCTTAGCGTTCGGCGGGCAAACGCTTGGTGCGCGGAGCACACCCTACGAAGAGCAAACTGCGTCGCTCTTGCAGGGTGTGCTATGCGCACCGGCGGTTCAACGGCGAACCCCGATCACAACGGCGGCAACTGCCACTGAATCGGCTCCAACCCCCGCTCTTTCAAATACTGATTGGCCCGGCTGAAATGCCCATTGCCGATAAAGCCGCGGTGCGCCGACAGCGGCGAGGGGTGCACGGATTTCAGCACCAGATGCCGCGTGGTATCGATCAACCCCTGCTTGCTCTGCGCATGCGCGCCCCACAGCAGAAACACCAAGTGCCCCGGCCGGGCATTGACCACTTCGATCACCTTGTCGGTAAACGGCTGCCAGCCTTTCTTGGCGTGCGAGCCGGCGTTGGCCTGCTCCACCGTCAGTGAGGTGTTTAGCAGCAGCACACCCTGTTCGGCCCAGCTTTGCAGGTAGCCGTGGGGTGCGATGTCGATATTCAGGTCGCGCTTTAACTCTTTATAGATGTTCTGCAAGGACGGCGGCGTCGGCACGCCCGGCTGCACCGAAAAGCACAAACCGTGCGCTTGGCCTGGTCCGTGGTACGGGTCCTGGCCGATGATCACCACTTTCACCTGGTCCAAAGGCGTGCTGTTCAGGGCGTTGAAAATCATCGGACCGGGCGGAAAAATCACCTTGCCCGCGGCTTTTTCGGTGCGCAGAAATTCGCTCAGGGCCGTCATATAGGGTTTGTCGAATTCATCGCGCAGGGCGGCTTTCCAGCCTGCTTCGAGTTTGATTCGGTCGTCTGCGGTCATGAGGAGGCCTGCCTTGAAAAACGTTCGCGCACGCTAAGGAACGTGTCGCGGCAAGTCAAGGCAGGCTGATGCGTCACCATCACGGCATTGGATGCACATTGTCGCTTCGCTCAACCGGGTCAATGCTCAAGCCGAACCCCTCTTGAGCAACCTGCCATGAACGCCGCAACCGGTATCAGCCGTGAACGCCTGGAACAGGCTTTGGAACACTCCACTTTCGCCCAGATGCTGGGCGCCGAACTGCTGGATTTCGAGCCCGGCAAGGTTAGCCTGCAAGTGTTGTCGCGGCCCGACCTGTGCCAGCACCATGGCTATATCCATGGCGCGGTGGTCGGCTTTATGGTCGACAGCGGCTGTGCCTGGGCGGCAGCCTCGATGGTGGGCGATGTGGTCACCAGTGAATACAAACTCAACCTGCTGGCGCCGGCGATTGGCGAAAAGCTGATCTGCCGCAGCGAAGTGCTCAAGGCCGGCCAGCGCCAGGCGGTGTGCCGCGCCGATGTGTTTGCGGTGAAAGATGGGGTTGAGAAGCTGGTGGCCACCGGCCTGGCCACCATCGCTCGGGTTTAGACCATCACGACGGCCGCCCCCAGCGCAACGATCAGCAGCACCTTGGTGCTGCGGTAGGCGGTTTTATTCCAGGCCTTGAATCGTCGCCGGCACTGCCCGCCGGCCCACACGAAGCGGAACAGTTTGCTGATGCGCCCTTCCTGATCGCCGTCCTGGTTGGGTGAGGCGGCGGCGGTCATCAGGGTGCGCCCCAACCAGCGGTTGACCGCTTCGGCCCAAGCAAACCGTAGCGGCCGCTCCAGGTCACAGAACAGAATCAGGCGGCTGTGCTCGGTGCCGTTCTGCGCCCAATGAATAAAGGTTTCATCAAAGATTACGCTCTGCCCGTCTCGCCAGCTGTGGCGTTGGCCATCCACCTCGATAAAGCAGCGGTCATCATTGGGCGTGACCAGCCCGAGGTGATAGCGCAACGAACCGGCATATGGGTCGCGATGCGGGTTTAAGGTGCCCTGCGGGCCCAGCTCGGCAAACATGGCGGCTTTAATAAACGGGATACGTTGCAGCAATGCCACGGTTTGCGGGCAGTGCGCCTGCGCCGAAGGGTGGCTGGCCTCGTACCACTTCAGGTAGAAGCGCTTCCAGCCAGCCTTGAAAAACGAGTTGAAGCCAGCATCGTTGTTACGTTCGGCGGCCTTGATGCGCGCTTGCTGTTGCAGCGCTAGCGCTTCGTCACGAATCAGCTGCCAATTGTCATCGAGCAAGCGCATGGCCTGGTATTGCTCAACGAGGGGAAAAGGTTTTGCCGGCACACGGGAGAACAGGTAGATGAACAAGTTGATGGGCGCCATGATTGACGAGTGATCGGCAAACTGGCGCAGCAGCGGCAAGCGCACGCGGCCACGAAAATGCACAAACAGAATGGAAAACAGCAGCACCGCCAACACTATCCACTTCATTTCAGCCCTCTCCTTTTTGCGTCAGGCAAGGCGCGGACTGTAAGCAACCCCACCGCGCTGCGGCTGTAGGTTGCCTCTCCCTGAATTACCCCCAGGTCTGACCTGGTTAACGTAAACACCGCCCAATGGTCGGTCGCACGGCGAAAATGCTTACTACGCTTGTTCAGTGAGCAGACCAGGAGATCGACCCCATGGAGACCCGCCACGAAGGTCTGAAATTTTCGCTGTATTCAAGCTTTCTCAAAGGCAACGCCAAGGTGCCGCAAATGCCGGAAACCTCGCTGCGCCTGCGTAAATTGCTGGATTCGGAACACGCCTCGCTGGAACAAGTGACGCGGCTGCTGCACAGCAATCCGCCGCTGGCCGCTTACCTGTTGCAGTTCGCCTCCAGCCCCATGCTGCGCAACGTGCGCCAGGGCGTGAACCTGCAGGAGGTGGTATCGCGAATTGGTATGCAGCGGGTCAACAACCTGGTGCTGACCTTTGCCGTCGAACACCTGTTTACCAGCCAGGACCCGGTGCTGATCAAGATTTTCCGCGCGCGCTGGAACGCCGCCTTGCAGTGCGGCGCCTACTGCGCGTGCCTGGCCCAGCAGCTCACCCGCATGCCCATGGAAGACGCCATGCTTGGCGGCCTGCTGCAGGACATCGGCAGCCTGCCACTGCTGGACGAACTGGAACGCTGGCCGGAAGTGCCGCGTGAGCCGCAGGACCTGCAAAGCCTATGCGATCAATTGTCCGCCGACATCGGTGTAATCACCCTCACCGCCTGGCGCTTGCCGGCGGTGCTGATTGATTGCGCCCGCCATCGCAGCGCCTGGCAACGTAAGCGCGAGGGCAGCGCCGATCTGGTGGATATCGTGCAGGTGGCGCGGCGACTGAGCATGGAAGGCGACGATGAGCAGCTGGTGCAGTTGCCGGCCTGGCGCCGCCTGCTGGGCGAGCGCGCGGACGATATGCCGCCACAGGTGCTGCGCGACGAACTGGGCGGCGAGGTGGCCTTCTGGTTCAAGTTGCTCGGTGGCAAGCCCAACGCCTGAAGCATGCCGTGCAACTTATCGTTGCCCTTTCCCGTCACAAATCCATGCCGCCAAATAAAAAGCGGGGTACGCAAGTACGCCGGCTTTTTGCATACTCAGCGGCGCCACTCACGACAGGGATACGCGTTAATGAGCACTGCCATTGAAACCTATCACCCAGGTCTGGCCGACCTTACCCACAAGCTGACGGTGGAAAAACACGGCCACACTGCCCTGCTGACCATCAACCATCCGCCGGCCAATACCTGGGACCGCGAATCGCTGATCGGCCTTAAGCAACTGATCGAACACCTCAACCACGACGACGATATCTATGCCCTGGTGGTTACCGGTCAGGGCAGCAAGTTCTTCAGTGCCGGCGCCGACCTCAATCTGTTTGCCGACGGCGACAAAAGCCGCGCCCGGGAAATGGCCCGCCGCTTTGGCGAAGCCTTCGAGGCGCTGCGCGATTTTCGCGGGGTATCGATTGCCGCCATCAACGGTTACGCCATGGGTGGCGGCCTCGAGTGCGCCCTGGCCTGCGATATCCGCATTGCCGAACGCCAGGCGCAAATGGCCCTGCCCGAAGCGGGCGTGGGCCTGCTGCCTTGCGCCGGTGGCACCCAGGCCCTTGCCTGGCTGGTGGGCGAAGGCTGGGCTAAACGGATGATTCTTTGTGGCGACCGCGTGGACGCCGACACCGCCCTGCGCATTGGCCTGGTGGAACAGGTAGTGGACAGCGGCGAAGCCCGTGGCCATGCCCTGCTGCTGGCCGCCAAGGTGGCGCGGCAAAGCCCGGTGGCCGTGCGCACCATCAAGCCTTTGATACAAGGGGCGCGTGAACGTGGGCCGAACAGCTGGCTGAGCGAAGAGCGCGAACGCTTTGTCGACCTGTTCGATGCCGACGACACCCGCGAAGGGGTCAATGCTTTCCTGGAAAAACGCGATCCGCAATGGCGCAATAAGTAGCTAGGAATCCGTTTATATGAATGTAATTTTTGAAGAACTCGCGGGCCAGCACGGCGCACGCATCGGCATCGCCACATTGGATGCGGCGAGCAGCCTAAACGCCCTCTCCCTGCCGATGATCGAAGCCCTGGACGACAAGCTGGCCAGATGGGCAGAAGACCCGGCCATCACCTGCGTGCTGCTGCGCGCCAACGGCGAAAAGGCTTTTTGCGCTGGCGGCGATGTGCGCAAGCTGGTGGAGGCCTGCCGCGAACACCCCGGCGAAGTACCGCCCCTGGCTGGGCGCTTTTTCAGCGATGAATATCGCCTGGACTACCGCATTCACACCTACCCCAAACCCTTTATCTGCTGGGGCCATGGCTACGTGCTGGGCGGCGGCATGGGGCTGCTGCAGGGCGCGAGTATCCGCATCGTCACGCCCAGCAGCCGCTTGGCCATGCCGGAAATCAATATCGGCCTGTACCCGGATGTAGGCGGCAGCTGGCTCCTCAACCACCTGCCCGGCAAGCTTGGTTTGTTCCTCGGCCTGACTGCCACCCAGGTCAACGCACACGACGCCCTGCTGCTGGGTTGGGCCGATCGTTTTCTGGCTGACACCCAGCAAGACGCCCTGATCGACGGCCTGTTGCAACTCAACTGGGGCGAGCAACCGGCGCGTCAGCTCAACAGCCTGCTCAAGGCGCTGGAGCACGAAGCCAACGAGCAGTTGCCCGACGCGCAGTTGATGCCACGGCGCAACCATATCGACCACCTGCTGGATGTGGCCGATGTGGCCAGCGCCTGGAAAGTGTTGGTGGCGCTACAAGACAGCAGCGACGGCCTGCTGGCCCGGGGCGCAAAAACCCTGGCCGGCGGCTGCCCGCTGACCGCGCACCTGGTGTGGGAGCAGATCGCGCGTAGCAAACACCTGTCGCTGGCAGAGGTGTTCCGTATGGAATACGGCATGAGCCTGAACAGCTGCCGTCACCCGGAGTTTGCCGAAGGCGTGCGTGCGCGGCTGATCGACAAAGACAACACCCCGCACTGGCATTGGCCGGATGTGGCGACGATCCCACGCTCGGTGGTGGAGGCGCATTTTGTGCCGACGTGGGAAGGCGAGCATCCGCTTCAGGATTTGTAAGCAGTAGGGTGTGCTGTGCGCTCTTTCGCGTAAACGCGGTAACCGCCCGGTGCGCGGAGCACACCCAACAGCTCGGCTGACTGGCGAGACAGGTTCGACGTGAGACCCCACCCCCTCACCCTAGCCCTCTCCCCGCTGGGGCGAGGGGACTCAACCCAAGTACGTTTTGGCTCCCCTCGCCCGCTTGCGGGAGAGGGGCTGGGGGTGAGGGCCGCTCTTAGCGCTCGCGAAGCGCTTCCGCCTTGGCCCGCAGAATCGGCTTGAGCAAGTAGCTCAAGATACTTTTCTTGCCGGTGATGATATCCACCGACGCCACCATCCCCGGGATGATCAGCAGCGGTTTTTCATCCGTGCCCAGGTGGCTTTTATCGGTGCGCAGTTTGATCAGGTAAAAGGTGGTCTTGCCGTCTTCTTCGGTCACGGTGTCAGCACCGATCTGTTCCAGCTTGGCTTTCAGCCCGCCATAAATCGTGTAGTCGTAGGCGGTGAACTTCACGATCGCTTCTTGCCCCGGGTGCAAAAACGCGATGTCTTGCGGGCGGATTTTCGCTTCCACCAGCAGCGTGTCGTCCAGCGGTACCACTTCCACTAGGTCGCTACCGGGCTGAATCACGCCGCCGATGGTGTTGACCATCAGGCTCTTGACGATGCCGCGCACCGGCGAAGTTACCAGCGTGCGGTTCACCCGGTCTTCCAGGGCCTTGCCGGTCGCCTGGGATTTGCTCAGTTCGGTGCGCGCTTCGTTCAGTTGCGTGAGCGCGTCGCTGCGGAATTTGCCGCGGGTTTCGTCGATTTTGCGCTCAGCTTCGGTGATGGCCGATTGCGCTCGTGGAATGGCCAGGCTGGTGGCGTCCATCTGCCCACGGTTTTCCACCTCGGCGCGCTTGAGGCGCAGCACTTCCACCTGCGAAATCGCGCCCTGGGCCACCAGCGGCTCGGACATGGCAATTTCCTGGCGCAACAGGCTCAGGCTGTTGCGGTACTGCTCCTGCTTGGACGCAAACTCGCGCAGCTCCTGCTGTTTTTGTACCAACTGCTGTTGCAGGCCGGCCACTTCATCGCTGAGCTGTTGCTGGCGGCTCTGATAGAGCTGCAACTCACTCTCGGCCTGGCTCGGCACCTTGGCACGAATGTCGTCGCTGATCACCAGCGGCTTGCCTTCGGTTTCGGCCACCAGGCGGTCGACGCGCAGTTGCCAGCCCAGGCGCTCGGCTTCGGTTTCGCCGACGTTGGACACAAAGCGCGTGTCATCCAGGCGCACCAGCGGGTCGCCGACTTTGACGATCTGCCCTTCGTGCACATACAGCTCGGCGACGATGCCGCCTTCGAGGTTCTGGATTTTCTGGATTTTCGACGAGGGAATGGCCTTGCCATCACCGCGGGTTACTTCGTCGATCTGGGCAAAGTGCGCCCAGCCGAACATAAAGACGAAAAAGGCGATCAGCCCCCAGATGGTCAGCCGCACCACGCGCGGGGCGTCTTCGACCAAGGCTTTGCTGAGTTCCGGCAGCGGCTCGCCTTCCAGCGAGTCACGGCCTTTGAAGTAACGGGCCAGGCTTTTAAGCGACACTGATTTGCCCCTTGCGCAGAGCTTCCATAACGGCGTTTTTCGGGCCATCGGCGATGATCTGGCCCTTGTCGATAATCAGCAGCCGGTCCACCAGATCGAGCATCGAGGAGCGGTGAGTAATCAGCAGCACAGTCTTGGTAGCGATCACTGCTTGCAGGCGCTGCTTGAGGTGCACTTCACCGGTGTTGTCCATGCCGCTGGTGGGTTCGTCCAGGAGCAGAATCGGCGGGTCGAGCAACAGCGCGCGGGCCAGGGCCACGTTCTGCCGTTGGCCACCGGACAACTGATGGCCGCGCTCGCCCACCTGCAACTCGTAGCCTTGCGGGTGCAGCCTGGCGAATTCGTGCACGCCGGCCAATTCGGCAGCTTGCAACACCAGCTCGTCTTCCACGTAACGGGCGCCGCTCACCAGGTTGTCACGCAGGGTGCCGCTGAACAGGTGGATGTCTTGCGGCACGTAGCCGATGTTGTGGCGCAGCTCGCTGATGTCCAGTTGGCGCATGTCGACGCCGTCCACCAGCAAGCTGCCGGAGTCGGCCTGGTGCAGGCCCACGAGCAGTTTGGCCAGCGAGCTTTTACCCGAGCCGCTGCGGCCGATGATGCCGACTTTCTCGCCGGGGCGAATCACCAGGTTCATGTTTACCAGCGCGGTGTTCTGCTGCTGCGGGTAGTTGAAGTTGAGCTGGCGCAGTTCGATGGCGCCCTGCACGCGCTGGCGGGTCAGCGGGCGGTCTTCGGCCTGGCGCTCTTGCGGCAGGTCCATCATCTGGTCCACCGAGGCCATGGTGACTTTGGCTTGCTGGTAACGGCTGAGCAAACCGGACAGTTGCGACAACGGCCCCAGCGCGCGACCACTGAGCATGTAGCAGGCGATCAGGCCGCCCATGCTGAGGTTGCCGTCGATGATCTGGTACACGCCGAAAATGATCATGATCACCCCGGCCAACTGCTGAATCAGCATGGTCGAGTTCATCGCCAGGTTCGACAGCATGCGCGCTTTGAGCTCCAGGCGACTAAGCGTGCCGATGGTTTGCTCCCACTGGTACTGGCGCTCGCTTTCGGCGTTGTTGACCTTGACCGCGTCCAGGCCCGCCAAGGTTTCGATCAGGCTCGACTGGCGTTCGGCGGCCAGGGCCATGGTGCGCTCAATGGTTTCGGTCAGCGGCTTTTGCAGCGCCCAACTGATCAGCAAGGCCAGCGGGAAGGCCATCACCGGAATCCACACCAGGTGACCGCCGAGCAAGGCGATAACCAACAACACCAGCAAGGTGAATGGCAGGTCGATCAGGCTGGTAAGGGTCAGCGAGGCGAGGAAATCGCGCAGGGTCTGAAACTCGTGGATGTTCTGCGCAAAGCTGCCGACCCGCTTGGGTCGGTACTTCATCGACATGCCGACGATGCGCTCGAACAGCGTGGCGGAGATGATCAGGTCAGTCTTTTTCCCGGCCAGGTCCAGGCACAGGCCGCGCAGGCTCTTCAGCAGAATGTCGAACAGGTAGGCGCCGCTGATGCCGATGGCCAGCACCCACAAGGTGGCGGCGGCCTGGTTGGGCACTACGCGGTCGTACACGTTCATCACAAACAGCGGCGCGCCGAGGGAGATGATGTTGATCAACAGGCTGGCGGCGATGGCATCGGCGTACAGCCAGCGCGAGCGCTTGAGGGTGTCGCGAAACCACGACGCGGTGCGCGGTATCAGTGAGCCGTTGTCGGCATCGAACTTGTGCTGCGGCTGAGCGAAAAACACCTGGCCGCTGTAATCCTCCTGGAGCTTTTCCACCGCCACTTGCACTTCGCCGCCGTCGCTTTCGCTGAGCAGCAGGCGCGCGTAAGTGGCGTCGATAGACACCAGAATGGCGGCGCGGCCGCCCTTGAGAATCAGCATGGCCGGCAACGCCATGGCCGGAATCTGCTCCAGTTTGCGTTGCAGCAAACGGCCTTGCAGGCCGGCGCGAGCGGCGGCGCGGGGCAGCAGCTCAGGGCTCAGGCGTTGGGCCGGCAGCGGCAGGCCGGTGGTGAGCATGGCGCGGCTGACGGGCTTCTGGTGCAAGGCGCAAAGCGACAGCAGGCTATCGAGCAGCGGGTCGTCATGCTGGCCACGGGGATCATGGTGAAGCGGGGTTGGGCTGACGTTTGATTCCACGCTAAACACTCTTGGCACTGAAGATGGGGTGCAGCTGGGGCTGTCCATAGCGAGTACGGTAACGCCTGATAACGACGTAGGCCGAAGCAACGCGGGTGTGTGGGCACTTTAGCTGGTTGTGGGCGATGGGGCTAACCGTGCGTGGGGATAAATGCTGTGAGTCATAGGCAGCCGTCGCCTGCGAGATTCTGGGTCCCAGCCTGCGCGGGGACTACGGAGCAAGGGGTCAAACCATCCGTCATCCCGGCGCAGGCCGGGATCCAGGCGCGCTGGTCTGCAAATAAACACACCCCAATAAAAACGCCACCCCCGCTAGCGAGGGTGGCGTTTTCGCCGTCGCTTAGTTCAAACCCGGCAACGCAATCTGCGGCTTCACGTCGTTCTGCACCACGGTTTCCATCGGCGCGACCACGCCCTGGGTTTTGAGCAAGGTGCCCAGGGTGGCTTGCAGGCGGTACTGGGTGTACTGCTCGGCCAGCTTGATTTCAGCCAGGCGGCGCTGGGCGCTGAACAACTCGTTTTCGCTGTCGAGCAAGTCCAGCAGGGTGCGCTCGCCGAGGGCGAATTGCTTCTGGTAGGCGCTGCGCACTTCGCTGGTTTCGTCCACATACTTCTGCGCAATCGGCAGTTGGGTACGGGCATTGTTCAGCGCGTTCCAGGCCAGGCCCAGTTCTTCGTTGAGCTGGCGCAGGGCGTTGTTGCGGATATCGAGCGCTTCGCCGGCCTCATAGGAGCGCGCCTCGAGGGTGGCCTTGTCGCTGCCGCCGCTGTAGAGGTTGTAGCGCATGCGCACCATGGCCTCCCATTCGTTGTAGTGACCGTCCTGGCCGTCGATATCGTTGTTGGCGGAACGGCCCAACTCGGCGTCGAAACGCGGGTAGTAGGTGGACTTGGCGGCGTTGTACTGCTGCTCGGCAGCGGCGATGTCGGCTTCAGCCGAACGCAGCACCGGGCTGTTTTCGATCATTTGCTGGCGCGCCTGGGCCAAGGTTTCCGGCAACTGCACGCCGGTGGTCGGCGCCTGCAGGTCGACCGCGTCGGCACCCACGGCGCTATAGAAGTTGGTTTGTGCATCGACCAGGTTGGTCTGTTCAGTAATCAGGTTGTTGCGGGCCTGGGCCAGACGCGCTTCGGCCTGGTTAAGGTCGGCCATGCGGCCCACACCGCGGTCGGTGCGCAGGCGAATCTGGTCGTGAATGCGCTCGTGGCTGTCGAGGTTGTCCTGGGCCAGGCGCACCAGTTCCTGACGAGTGAGCATTTCCAGGTACACCTGGGCCACGGTCAGCGCCGTGCGCTCGGAGGTGTTGAGCAGCGCGTAGGCGCGGGAGTTGACGGTGGCCTTGTTGCGGCCCACTTCGCTGGAGGTGGCGAAACCGTCGAAGAGCATCTGGCTCAGGCGCACGTTGGACTCGCCACGGTTCAGGGTATTCCAGTCATTGCTGCCGGCTTCGGCGCGGCTGGAGGGGTTGTCGGTGCCTTCGCGGCCATAACCGGCCAGCACGTCCACTTTTGGTAGGTAACCCCCTTGCGCCGCGCGCAGGCCAGCGTCAGCGGCCAGGCGGCGGTTTACTGCCGCGTGAACCTCAGGATGCTCGGTGACTGCTTGTTGCATAGCCTCCTGAAGTGTCTGAGCGGATACAGAAAAACTGGCTGAAACGGCAAGCGGCAGCAACGCAAGAAGACCAAAACGCATGGTGAAATTTTCCCTGAAAGCTACTACGGACGCCAACTACAGGCTTTTGATGGGCACGAAAGTGGCAGATTTTAATTAGTTTTTATGCCGAAAAATTAAGTGAGAGCCACTTCTCAATTCTGAGTATCGACTTCACTCTACTGTCAAAGTGACATTACGGAATAGATTGTTTAGGATGTCGCAAAATTGGTCAATAGTTTGGCATAAAGATGCCGAAATCGACAATAACGACAAAAAATTGACGCCACTTTTTAGACGCTTATCCCTGGCAAGATCCTTGCCTCTTTAGGTGTCTGCCGCTGGACCGCACGACCTAACCGACCTTATTTGCACTGCCGTTTGCCTGAAGCTTTCCAGGGAGAGTCACTACATGAGCACCGTCGTCGCCATCGTTAAAAGCATTGTTGGCCAAGTCATTGCGACATCCGCCGAGGGTGCACACCGCGTTCTCGTCGAAGGTGACCGCTTGTATACAGGCGACACCCTGGACACCGGCGCCGGCGGCATGGTGACCCTGGAGCTGACCGACGGTCGCACCCTGGACCTCGGTCGCAGCACCCAGTGGAGCAGCGCCGACGTTGCCAGCGAAAGTACCGAAGCCACGGCGCAGAGCGCCAGCGACGCCCGAGCCGAAGTGTTGGACGTGCAGCGCGCCATCGCCGCCGGCGTCGACCCGACTAAAGATCTGGCCCCTACCGCAGCCGGCCCAGGTGCCGGTGGCGCCGGTGGCGCCGGTGGCCCGGCAGGCGGCAGCCATAGTTTTGTGTTGTTGAGCGAAACCGCCGGTGCGGTGCAGCCGGAAATCGGCATCGACTTTACCAACCCGGCCGGCGGCGATGCCGTGGTGCAGGAGCAGGCATTCGGCACCGAGCAGAACGTAGCCCCGGTATTCACCACGCCGGACGGAAATGAAGCAACACCGACAATAAATGTCACTACCGACGAAGACACCCCGTTCAACGGCGCCTTTACCGCCAGAGATAACAACGGCGACGCTTTGACGTACACCATCGTCGGTAGCGGCACCGCGCACGGTTCCTTGACGCTCACCCCGCAAGGCGTGTGGACCTACACCCCGAACGCCAACTACAACGGCCCGGACAGCTTCCAGGTCATCGTGAGCGACGGTCGCGGCGGCAGCGACACCCTCACCGTAAAAATCGGCGTTACGCCGGTGAACGACGCGCCGATTGCCGACCCGGCAGCGGCCAGCGCCATCGAAGACGGTGCCGTAGTGAGCGGCAAGCTCACCGCCAGCGATGTCGACACCGGCGACACCCAGACCTTTACCCTCAAAAGCGGCACCACGGCGCCTGCCGGTTTTACCCTGGGCAGCGACGGCACCTGGTCGATTGACCCGAGCAACGCGGCGTATCAAAGCCTGGGTGCCGGCGAGCAACTGACTATCGAGGTACCGTTCACAGTCACCGACAGCGGCGGCCTGACCAGCAGCAGCGTGCTCACCCTGACCATTACCGGCATCAACGATGCGCCCACGGTTACCGGCACTGTAGAAGTGACCCAGACCGAAGACGACGCCGACTTCACCGTTAACCTGCTGAGCAACGCCAGCGACGCCGACAAGGGCGACAGCATCAGCGTGACCAATGTGGCCCAGACCGGCAGCGGCGACGCGTCAGGTGTGACCATCAATAACGATGGCACGCTGAGCGTAAACCCCAACGCCTACAACTATCTGGCCGTTGGCGAGCACGTCACCCTCACCTACAGCTACAACGTGGTGGACCAGAACGGCGGCACCACCCCGGCCTCGGCCAGCATCACCATCAACGGCGTGAACGATGCGCCGGTGGTCAGCTCTGCTGTCACCGCCGCCTTCAGCGAAGACGCGGCACCGCAAACTATCAACCTGCTGCAACACGCCAGCGATGTAGACCTGAGCGACAGCCTCAGCGTCGCCAACCTGCAGGAAACCAGTGGCGGCAACACCAGTGGCGTCACCCTGAACACCGACGGCACCCTGAGCGTGGACCCCAACGCCTATACCTACCTGGCTGCCGGGCAAAACCTGACCCTGACCTACACCTACAACGTGGTCGACGGCAACGGCGGCATCACCCCGACTTCCGCCACCGTGACCATCACTGGTCAGAACGATGCGCCGGTGGCCGTGGCCGACTCCGTCTCCGGCAACGAAGACACGGTGATCACCGGCAACGTGCTGACCAACGACAGCGACGCGGATACCGGTGCGGTGCTGAGTGTGTCCAAATACAGCATCTCGGTTGGCCCGCTGACCTTCAGCGCCAACGCCGGTGAAAACCTGAACGTTGGCGTGGGCAAGCTCGTTATCGACAGCCAGGGCAACTTCACCTTTACCCCGATTGGCAACTACAACGGCCCGGTGCCGACTGTCACCTACACCCTCACCGACGGCACCGCGACCAGCACCGCCACACTGAACATCACCGTCAATCCGGTTAACGATGCGCCGTTCATTACCGCGCCGACTTCTGTGCAAGTCACCAGTGAAGACACCAGCAAAGTGTTCTCCGTGCTGCGCGGCAACAGCATCGCCACCGGCGATATCGACAGCCCGAACCTGACCACCACCCTGAACGTGGACCACGGCACCCTTAGCCTCGGCCCACTGGCCGGCGGCGTCACCGTGACGGGCAATGGCACCGGCGCCCTGGTTCTCAGCGGCAGCTCGGCCGCCATCAGCGCCGCCCTGCAAGGCCTGACCTACAAGCCGACCGCCGACTACAACGGCACCGACCTGCTGAAAATCAGCAGCAGCGACGGCAGCCTGACCAGCAACAGCAGCGTGGCCATCCGCGTTGATGCCGTGGCCGATATCCGCGCCGATGCCGTCAGCGTCAACGAAGACAATGCGCTCAGCTTCAATGCCATTACCGGCGTCGGTGGCGGCAGCGCCGATAGCTTTGAAAACCCCGGCCGTGCCGTTACCGGCGTGACCCAGGGTCAGCACGGCAGCGTGACGTTCAACGCCGACGGCACCCTGGTGTACACCCCGGTCGCCAACTACAACGGCACCGACACCTTCACCTACACCGTAACCTCGGGCGGCGTGACTGAAACCGCCACCGTGACCGTGACGGTCAAACCGGTGAATGACGCCGCGGTGCTCTCCTCCGCCGACGTGCACGTGGCTGAAACCAACGATGCC
The DNA here is from genome assembly GCF_027922365.1 of Pseudomonas turukhanskensis. GTDB lineage: Bacteria > Pseudomonadota > Gammaproteobacteria > Pseudomonadales > Pseudomonadaceae > Aquipseudomonas > Aquipseudomonas turukhanskensis. The sequence continues at coordinate 507,658 of NZ_BSFN01000002.1, read as the reverse complement.
ATCACCACCGGCGGCACGCTGACCATCAGCGATATCGACAGCCCGGCTACGTTCACCCCACAAACCAACGTGGCCGGTGCCTACGGCACGTTCAGCATTGACGCAGCCGGCGTGTGGACCTTCACCGCCAACTCGGCCTTCAATGCCCTGAACGTTGGCCAGAGCGTCAGCGAGTCCTTCACCGTCACCAGCGCCGATGGCACCCCCACCACCGTCAAAGTCACCATCGACGGCACCAACGACGCACCGGTTGCCAGCGGCACCGTGGTCGGCAGTGGTAGCGAAGACCCGGCAGCGCCGATTCAGGTCACTCTGGGCGGCAGCGATGTCGACGGCACTGTCGGCAGTTACTCCATCGAATCCCTGCCCGAGCACGGCACCCTGTACGCCAATGCCGACGGCACCGGCGCGCTCGCCGTGGGTGCTGTGGTAACCGGCCCGGTTTACTTCGTGCCCACCCCGAACTGGGGCGGCAGCACCGACTTCGACTTCAAGGCCATCGACAACAGCGGCGCAAGCTCCGATGCCAGCACGGCCACCATCAACGTCACCCCGGTGGCTGATGCGCCAACCCTGACCTTTGGCGGCGGCAGCCAACTGATTTCCACCGGTTTCGAAGAAACCAACCTGAGCGGCGGCTGGAACGGCAATATCGGCGTCGGCACCCTGGGTGGCGGCGCATGGCAAACCGGCAACAGCGGCAACGCCGTGGAAATCGGAAGCGAAGGCACCTATATCTCAGGCGGCAGCGGCACCAACCAGGTGATCGAGCTGGAGCGCAACCCGGGCGATGCCAGCAACCTGTTCACCACTATCAATGCTGAGGCCGGCGAAACGTTCGTGGTGCAGTTCCAATACTCGCCGCGCAGCGGGCAGGAAAGCAGCTCGGCCATCGACGTGTTCTGGGGCGGCGTCAAGATTGGCACGCTGACCAGCACCACCGCCGGCTTGACCACCTACACCTACACCCTGCCTGCCGATGCCGCCGGCAACTACACCCTGGAATTCCGCGCCACCGACAGCAACTCCCTTGGCGGCCTGCTGGACAACATCAGCGTCGCTTCGCAGCCCAACGTCGGCCTGGAAGACCACGCGATCAAACTGTCGAGCATCTCGGCGGCTGTGACCGACACCGATGGTTCGGAACACATCAGCAAAATCACCATCGACGACGCCCCGGCCGGCTCGATCATCAGCGATGGCCACGGCAACAGCGTGACCAGCGATGGCACCCCGATCGACATCACCAACTGGAACAAAGGCACGCTCACCTTTACGCCGCCGCAGAACGCCAACGGCACCATCGTGCTGCACGTGAGCGCGACGTCCACCGAAAGCAACGGCGACACAGCGACCACTACGGCGCCATTGAACGTGACCGTGATTGCAGTCAACGATGCACCGACCGCGCCTGCCGTCAGCCTGCAAACCCTGGAAGACACGCCGGTCAAAGGTTCGGTAGTCGGCGCTGATGTCGACGGCGACACCCTTACCTACACGCTGAAAGGCGATGTACAGCCGGCTCATGGTTCGGTGGTTGTGAACACTGACGGCACCTTCACCTACACGCCAAACGCGAACTACAACGGGCCGGATAGCTTTACTGTCAGCGTTTCTGACGGCAAAGGCGGCACCGTGGATAGCGTAGTGACTATCGGCGTTACGCCGGACAACGACGCGCCGACCGCGCCTGCCGTTTCCGTGGAAACCCTGGAAGACACACCGGTTAATGGCTCGGTAGTGGGTAACGATACCGACGGTGACAGCCTGACCTACACCCTTAAAGGTGATGTGCAGCCGGCCCATGGTTCTGTGGTCGTGAACACCGACGGTACGTTTACCTATACCCCGAACACCAACTACAACGGCCCCGACAGCTTTACCGTCAGCATCTCCGACGGTAAAGGCGGCACCGTTGATAGCGTAGTGACCATCGGTGTTACCCCGGATAACGATGCACCGACTGCTCCGGCTGTAACGCTGGAAACCCTGGAAGACACGCCAATCGATGGCTCGGTAGTCGGCAACGATGTCGACGGCGATTCGCTGACCTACACCCTTAAAGGCAACGTCCAGCCGGCCCACGGCTCGGTTGTGGTTAACACCGACGGCACCTTCACTTACACCCCGAACACCAACTACAACGGTCCCGACAGCTTTACCGTCAGCGTTTCCGACGGCAAAGGCGGCACCGTTGATAGCGTAGTGACCATCGGCGTTACTCCAGACAACGATGCTCCTACTGCACCGGCCGTAACCCTGGAAACCCTGGAAGACACGCCAATCGATGGCTCGGTAGTCGGCAACGATGTCGACGGCGACTCCCTGACCTACACCCTTAAAGGCGATGTCCAGCCGGCTCACGGCTCGGTTGTGGTTAACACCGACGGCACCTTCACTTACACCCCGAACACCAACTACAACGGCCCAGACAGCTTTACCGTCAGCGTTTCCGACGGCAAAGGCGGCACCGTTGATAGCGTGGTAACCATCGGCGTTACTCCAGACAACGATGCTCCTACTGCACCGGCCGTAACCCTGGAAACCCTGGAAGACACGCCAATCGATGGCTCGGTAGTCGGCAACGATGTCGACGGCGATTCGCTGACCTACACCCTTAAAGGCGACGTCCAGCCGGCTCACGGTTCGGTGGTAGTCAACACCGACGGTACGTTCACGTACACACCGAACACCAACTACAACGGTCCAGACAGCTTTACCGTCAGCGTTTCCGACGGCAAAGGCGGCACCGTTGATAGCGTAGTGACCATCGGCGTTACTCCAGACAACGATGCTCCAACTGCACCGGCCGTAACCCTGGAAACCCTGGAAGACACGCCAATCGATGGCTCGGTAGTCGGCAATGATGTCGACGGCGACTCGCTGACCTACACCCTTAAAGGCGATGTCCAGCCGGCTCACGGTTCGGTTGTGGTTAACACCGACGGCACCTTCACTTACACC
>NZ_BSFN01000002.1:0-504597 GCF_027922365.1 Pseudomonas turukhanskensis | reverse complement strand
GATAACGATGCACCGACTGCTCCGGCTGTAACGCTGGAAACACTGGAAGACACGCCAATCGATGGCTCGGTAGTCGGCAACGATGTCGACGGCGACTCCCTGACCTATACCCTTAAAGGCGATGTCCAGCCGGCTCACGGTTCTGTGGTCGTCAACACCGACGGTACGTTCACGTACACACCGAACACCAACTACAACGGTCCAGACAGCTTTACCGTCAGCGTCTCGGACGGTAAAGGCGGCACCGTTGATAGCGTAGTGACCATCGGCGTCACCCCGGACAACGATGCACCGACTGCTCCGGCTGTAACCCTAGAAACCCTGGAAGACACGCCAATCGATGGCTCGGTAGTCGGTAACGATGTCGACGGCGACTCGCTGACCTACACCCTTAAAGGCGACGTGCAACCGGCCCACGGCTCGGTTGTGGTCAACACCGATGGCACCTTTACCTACACGCCAAACGCCAACTACAACGGGCCGGACAGCTTCACCGTCAGCGTTTCGGACGGTAAAGGCGGCATTGTTGATAGCGTGGTAACCATCGGCGTTACGCCAGTGGCCGACGCGCCAACGGTTGTTATCACCACCGACGGCGACAACAGCGGCACGATCAGCGCTGCCGAATTGGCTGCCGGCTCCAACGAAATCTCTGTAACCATCACCGTGCCAGCAGGTACGGCGGCGGGTGATGTGCTGAACATCACCAATCCTGATGGCACCGTTACCAACCATGAGCTGGTTGCAGACGACCTGGCCAACGGCGTCACCCTGACCTACCCACGGCCGGCTGACGGCGCGGTGGTAACTGTGTCCGCCACCATCACCGATGCAGGCGGCCATACGTCGCCCGCCGCTGCCGACACCGCGACCATCGGCGACACCACCGCCGCCAGCGCACCGGTGGTGAGCATCGTCGATGACGCCAACGACAATGGCCAACTGACGGCCGCCGAAGTGGGCACGGATGGCGTGCAGGTTCGCGTGGCAGTCAATAACGCCGATCTGGTGGCAGGCGGCACCGTCAGCCTGAACATCAGCAACGGCAGCGACAGCCACACCGCCAACCTCGCCCTGAGCAATGGCGTGCTGGTAGTCACCGGCACCACAACCCCGGCCGCCGGCTTCAGCTATAGCAACGGCACCATCAGCTTTACCGAAACCAAGCCGGCTACCGGCGACAGCATCAGCGTCACGGCCACCCAGACAGATGCGGCGGGCAATACCTCGGCGCCAGGCAATGACAGCGCCGTGGTGGTCAACACCGCCCCAGACGCCATCGACGACCTGGCCGGCACCGCTTACACCGTAACCTTGGGCGACAAGGCCGGCGCGCTTACCAGCAACAACTGGGGCAACCTGGACAGCAAGGGCCTGGGCGTGACCGTTAGCGCGGTCAAAGGCGATGGCACAGCCGGCACCGTTTACCACGGCAGCGATGATGGCAACGCCAACACGTTGGGCGTTTCCGGTACACCACGCGCTACCGGCGCCGTCGCCAACCAACTGGAATTCGACCCGGCCAGCAAAACCTCCGAAGGCCTGGTGCTGAACCTGAACGGCAACATCAACCACGCCGACTTCAGCGTCAGCCACCTGATTGCCAGCGAAGCGGGCGGTGAAGTCGGCCGCTGGGTCGCCATGTACAACGGCGAAGTCGTGGCCACCGGCGAGTTCAAACTCACCAGCGGCGGCGCCGGCACCTTTGCGATCGACACACCCGGGCTGGTATTCGACAGCATCCGCTTCGAAGGCGTGAGCACCGTTAGCGGTGGCGGCGACGGTTCGGATTACTTCCTCACCGGTTTCTCCGGCAGCGGCCCGGCTTCGGCCAACAGCGCCTACACCGTGAGCGAAAACGGCACCCTGACCATCGCCAACGGCAGCAAAGACCTGACCGCCAACGATACCGACGCCGACCACGACGCGTTGGTCGTTACCCAGGTCAATGGCACCGCCATCGGCAACGGCGCTGTCACCCTCGCCAGCGGCGCCCTGGTGACCGCCAATGCCGACGGCAGCTTCAGCTACAACACCAATGGCAAGTTCGACTCGCTCAAAGCCGGCCAGGTAGCAACCGACACCTTCACCTACACCATCAGCGACGGACATGGCGGCACAGACACCGCTACCGCCACCGTGACCATCATTGGCAGCAACGATGCGCCAACGGTCGGCGGCACCAGCACCGGCACCGTGACCGAAGCGGGCAACCTGGACGACGGCACCGTTGTGGCCGGTACCGCTACCGCGACCGGCACCCTGGTCGCCACGGATGTGGACCAAGGCGCCACCACCACCTGGAGCCTGGCCAATGGCACCGGCAACTACGGCAGCCTCGCCATTACGGCGGCAGGCGTGTGGACCTACACCCTGAACAATGGCGCAGCCGCGACCAATGCCCTGGCTGAAGGCCAGACCGGTCACGAAACCTTTACCGCCACGGTGACCGATAACAACGGTGCAACCGTTACCCAGCAAATCACCATCAACGTCACCGGCACCAACGACGCGCCAACCGTGAGCGGCACCAGCGTCACCACCGGCACCGTGGTCGAGGCCGGCAACCTGGATTCCGGTGCGGTGGTCAGCGGCACCCCAACCTTCACCGGCACCCTGGTCGCCCAGGATGTGGACCAGGGTTCGAGCACCACCTGGAGCCTCAACACCGGCACTGGCACCTACGGCACCATCGCCATTACCGCCGCCGGCGTGTGGACCTACACCCTGAACAACGGCGCAGCCGCCACCCAGGCGCTGGCTGAAGGCCAGACTGATCAGGAAACGTTCACCGCCACGGTCACCGACAACAACGGCGCCACCACCACCCAGGTGATCACCGTCAACGTGACCGGCACCAACGATGCACCGACCGTTAGCGGCCCGCTGACGGCCAGCGGCACCGAAGACGGCAACAGTGTGGTGGTCAACCTGCTGTCCGGCGCCGCCGATGTGGACAGTGGTGCCGTGCTCAGTGTGGGCAATGTGAGCACCCTGCCGGCCGGCGTCACGCTGTCGGGCAGCACCCTGACCGTGAACCCGAAAGACGCCAGCTTCCAATCGCTGGCCGCCGGCGCCACCAAAGACGTCGTCGTCACTTACAACGTGATTGACGAGAAAGGCGCCGTGGTCGCGCAAACCGCCACCGTTACCATCACTGGCACCAACGACGCACCGACCGTCAGCGCAGCCGTCACTGCGGCCGGCGTGGAAGATGGCGCAAGCTTCACCGTCAACCTGCTGGCCAACGCCAGCGATGTGGACACCGGCGCCGTACTGAACGTCGCCAGCGTCAGCACCTTGCCGGCCGGCGTCAGCCTGTCGGGCAATACCCTGACCGTGAACCCGGCCGATGCCAGCTTCCAGTCGTTGTCGGTGGGTGAGGTCAAAACCATCACCGTCAGCTACAACGTGGTGGACGATAAAGGCGCGCTGGTGGCACAGACCGCCACCATCACCATCACCGGCACCAACGATCTGCCCGAGGTGACCTCCAACGCGGCCGCCGCTACCGGCACCGTGGTGGAAGCGGGCAATCTGGATTCCGGCGCCGTTGTGGCCGGCACACCGACTGCCACCGGTACCCTGACCGCCACCGATGTCGACCACGGTTCGGCCACCCACTGGAGCGTGGCCAGCGGCACCGGCAACTATGGCACCCTGGCCATCACCGATGCCGGTGTGTGGACCTACACCCTCAATAACAACGCCACCGCCACCCAGGCACTGGCTGAAGGCCAGAGCGGTTCCGAAACCTTCACGGCCATCGTCACCGACGACAAGGGCGCGACCGTCAACCAGACCATCACCGTGACGGTTACCGGCACCAACGATGCACCGGTAGTCACCTCCACGGCGGCGGCCGCTACCGGCTCCGTGGTCGAAGCGGGCAATACCGACTCAGGTGCGGTTTTAGCGGGCACCCCGACGGCCACCGGCACCCTGACCGCCAGCGATGTCGACCACGGTTCCAGCACCAGTTGGAGTCTGGCCAGCGGCAGCGGCGTTTACGGCAGCCTGGCCATTACCCCGGCCGGCGTGTGGACCTACACCCTGAACGACGGCGCAGCCGCCACCCAGGCATTGGCCGAAGGCCAGGCGGGCCAGGAAACCTTTACCGTCAACGTCACCGACAACAACGGCGCCATCGCCACCCAGGTGATCACCATCAACGTCACCGGCACCAACGACTCGCCAACCGTGAGCGGTGCAGTGACCGCCAGCGGCGTGGAAGACGGCCCGAGCTTCACCGTCAACCTGCTCAGCGGCGCCAGCGATATGGATGCTGGAGCCAGCCTGAGTGTGGCCAACGTCAGCACCCTGCCGGCCGGTGTAAGCCGCTCGGGCAACGTGCTGACCGTCGACCCGAGCAATGCCGCTTACCAGGCCCTCAAAGCCGGCGAGCAGCAGACCCTGAACATCACCTACAACGTGGTGGATGACAAAGGTGCGGTGGTTGCGCAAACCGCCACCATCACCATTACCGGCACCAACGATGCACCGGTGGTCACCTCCTCTGCCGCCGCCGCTACCGGCACCGTGGTGGAAGCAGGGCTGACACCAGCGGGCGTGGCCACCGCCGGCACCGCCAGCGTCAGCGGCACGCTGACCGCCACCGATATCGACCACAGCTCCAGCACCAGCTGGACCGCGGCCGGCAGCGGCACTTATGGCTCGCTGACCATGACCCCAGCCGGCGTGTGGACCTACACCCTGGACAACAGCAAGCCCGCCACTCAGGCCCTGGCAGCCGGTGAGAGCACAACCGATACCTTCACTGCCACCGTCTCCGATGGTTTGGGCGGCACGGCCACCCAGGTGATTACCGTTACCGTCAACGGCACCAACGATGCACCGGTGGTGACCTCCGCCGCATCGGCTGCCACCGGCAGCGTGGTCGAGGCCGGCGTACTGGCCAACGGCACCGCCACCGCGGGCACCGCCAGCGTCACCGGCACCGTGGTGGCTACCGACGCCGACCACGGCTCCAGCACCACCTGGAGCGTGGCCGACGGCACCGGCACCTATGGTTCGCTGACCATGAGCGCGGCTGGCGTCTGGACCTACAACCTGGACAACAGCAAGCCCGCCACCCAGGCGCTGGCAGCCGGTGAGAGCAAAACCGAAGTCTTCACCGCCACCGTCTCCGACGGCTTGGGCGGCACGGCGACGCAGCAGATCACCGTGACGGTCAACGGCACCAACGACGCACCGGTGGCGGTCGATGACCACTACGTGCTGGGCCTTACCGGCCAGTACTACGGTTATGCCCAAGGCACCGGCGCCAACCTGGAAACCATTGCCCAGGTGCAAAACCTGATTGCCGGCAAAACGCCGGATGCCACCTTCACCGCCACCACGCTGAACTACGGCAATGGCGTGAGCACCGATCTGGGTGCGGGCACCAACCTGCAGACGTTCCTGGGTAGCGACAAGGCCAGCCTGTCCACCGACCCAGGCACTACCAGCGATGCGATCATCAAGCTCAGCGGGCAGGTCTCGCTCGCGGCCGGCACCTACAGCTTCAAGGTGACCTCCGACGACGGCTTTATCCTGCGCATCGATGGTCAGGATGTGATCAATTTCGACGGCAACCGCAGCGCTGCCTCCACCACCGCCACCTACACCATCCCTACCAGCGGCGCCCATCAGATCGAAATCATCTACTGGGACCAGGGCGGCAATGCCGTGCTGAAAGTGGAAACCAAACTCGCCAGTGCGGCCGACAGCGCGTACACCGTGCTGGGCGCCAGCGGCAATACCAGCTCGCTGGTTACCGCCGAAGACAACACCCTGACGATCAACGCCAGCACCCTGCTGAAAAATGACAGCGACGCCGATGGCGGCACCCTGAACGTGACCAGCGTGCAGGGCGCCACCCACGGCAGCGTGGCCTTGAACAACGGCGTGATCACCTTCACTCCAGAGGCCAACTACAACGGTGAGGCGACCTTCCAGTACACCGTCAGCGACGGCAAAGGCGGCACCGCCAACGCCACCGTGACCCTGTATGTAACGCCGGTAAACGATGCGCCGACCGTGACCTCCACCCCGGTGGCGCTGACGGCCGCCGACGAAGACACCAGTGTCACCATCACCGCCGCGCAGTTGCTGGCCAATGCCAGCGATGTCGACAGCAGCACACTGACCGTGTCGGGTCTGGCCGTGACAGCCGGCTCCGGCAAACTGACCGACAATAACAATGGCACCTGGACCTTTGTGCCGACCAAAGACTGGAACGGCGACGTCAAGTTCAGCTACACCGTCAGTGACGGCTCCCTGAGCGTTGCCGACAGCGCGACGCTGACCATCAAGCCCGTAGTCGATGCCAAGGCCGACACTGTCACCATCAATGAAGACAACGCCGTCACGATCAATGTGCTGGCCAATGACACCTTCACCAACAGTGACAAAGCCATCACCGCCATCAACGGCCAAACCATCACCTCGGCCGGTGTGGCTGTGGAAAACGGCGTGGTGAAACTGGTCAACGGCCAGTTGCAGTTCACCCCGACGGCAGACAAGAGCGGGCAGTCCAACTTCACCTATACCGTGAAGTCTGGCGGTGTCACTGAAGTCGCTGACGTCAAAGTGGTGATCAACCCGGTAAACGATGCCACAGCCCCAACCGTAACCGTGACCCCGAAGGGCTACTGGACGTTCGACTCCAGCACCACGACCGGCAACGGCAACAACGCTGTCACCAAGGTGACCAACGCCACCACCGGCGAAACCGGTACGCTCAAAGACATCGACAACACTGGCAACTCTACGGCTCCAACCCTGAGTTCGGGCACTGGCACTGGCACCCGTGCAGACGGCGCCGGCAAGTACCTGACGCTCAACACGGGCACCGACATTGGCGACGTGGTTCAGGTGGACAGCTCCATCTCCAACGCGCTGTTGGGCACCGCCACCCTGACCTTCTGGATCAATACCGCGCAAGCCGGCAACACCGACGGCAAGGGCACCTCCTGGAACAACCCGAGCATCATTGGCAGCGAGCAGGTCAGTGGCGGTAACGATATCCAGTGGGGCGCGATCAACAGCAGCGGCAAGATCGGCTTGGGTCTGGGCAACGTCGACGGCGTGTACAGCACCACCTCGATCAACGACAGCCAATGGCACAACATCGCCATCTCCCGTGATGCCGCTACCGGCCTGGTCAATGTGTATGTCGACGGCAAACTGGAAGCCTGGGGCAGCCCGACCGACAGCGCCTTCACCGGCGCGCTCAACAAACTGCTGGAAATCGGCGCCACCAATGCCTTCACCGGTTCTGGCACTGATGCCACCGATACGTCGTACTTCAAAGGCGCGTTGGATGACCTGCGTATCTACAGCGGCGTCCTGACCGCCGACCAGGTCGCGGCTATCAACCACGTGGAGAACGGGTACCAGGGCACTGCCATTGCCAACGCCGTCACCACCAACGAGAACACCCTCACGTTCAGCGTTGCCGATACCGCAACCAAACTGACCGTTACCGGCTTGGAAAACGGCATGACCCTCAGTGACGGTCACGGCCACACCTTCACCTCCACTGGCGTGGATTCGATTGGCGATCTGAGCAGCTGGGATACCTCAACCCTGATTCTCGGCAATACCGGCACCAGTTCGGGCACGCTGATATTCGCAGGCACCAATACAGTCGGTACCGACACCAACACCACCTACCAGGCGATCACGCTGGCCAACGGCACCTCGGTGCTGAGCACCGGCGGCACCGGCGCCGACACCCTGAACGGCTCGTCGGCTGCCGACCTGCTGCGTGGCGGCGACGGCAACGACACCCTCTATGGCGGTGCCGGCAACGACCGTCTGGAAGGTGGCGCCGGCGATGACAACCTGTATGGCGGCAGCGGTAACGACCTGCTGATCGGTGGCGACGGCAACGACCTGCTGTTCGGCGGTAGCGGCACCAACATCATGACCGGTGGTGCGGGAGCGGATACCTTCGCCTGGGCAAAAGGCGAAGCCGGAAACTCGACCATCACCGACTTCAAAGTCAGTGAAGGCGACCGCATCGACCTCACCGACCTGCTGCCTGATATGACCAACGTCAACGTGCTCGACTACATGAAAGTCGAAACCACGGGCTCGACCTCGACCATTCAGATCAGCACCTCGGGCCATATCGACCAGGGCGCGAATGTGAGCATTACCCTGCAAGGGGTTGATCTGAACACGTACGGCTCCTCCCAGGCCGACATCATCAAGTCGCTGGTAGCCGGTAGCGACCCGGTGGTGAAAACCGAACACCATTGATTTAGGGCGGGACCAACGGCGCGTCTCCAGCAGTTCGGAGTTCGCGCCGTTTTTTTATTGGCAAGAAAGCTGCCTGGCAAGAATGCGTTGCAGGCGCTACACACAACTGGCAGGGTTCGCGTTTGCACAGCCTTGTGCGAGCCGCCGTGCACTACAACCAACAAGAGAGGGTTTGCTGATGCTGTATGTCCAGCGCAACGAGTTCGGTGAACTGACGCGCGTAGAAGCCGCCCCATTCGACGGCGCCAGCGGCACGGCGCTGGCCGATGACCATGACGTGCAAGCCTGGTACGCCAACCACAGCGTCGAGAGCAATCTGCTGCAACTCAAGCAGAGCGACCTGGAAATGATCCGGGTAATCGACGACCTGATTTCGGTGCTGATGAACAAAGGCGTACTGCGCATCACCGACCTGCCGCCGGCCGCGCAAAGCAAACTGCTTAGCCGTACCCAATCGCGCGAAGCGTTAGGTGGGCTGCATAAGTTGATCAACGATGATGATACCGGGGTGATTTGAAACCCCGAGCTTGAGATTTCGCAGGAGCGATATGTAGGGCGAATATCCGTGCAACGGATATCTGCCGTGCTCTGCGGCTAGCGGTGAATCGGCGGATACACCTGCGGTGTATTCGCCCTACGGCTTGCCGATACGCATGTGCAAAACCGCCGCGTTCATGCTCAGATGGCCGCCTGCCGAACCACGAGCCCTTTAAATGCAAGCCGCCTCTCCCGAACGCCCGCTGTGGCAGGTTTACCTGGTTTTTCTGGTCCCCATGGTGCTGTCCAACTTCCTGCAAGGGCTGTCGGGCACGCTCAATAGCATTTACATCGGGCAGATGCTCGGCACCCAGGCGCTGGCTGCAGTCTCGGGGATGTTTCCCATCGTGTTCTTCTTTATCGCCCTGGTCATCGGCCTGGGTGCCGGCGCTTCGGTGCTGATTGGCCAGGCGTGGGGCGCGCGGGAGCCGCATCTGGTCAAAGCCATCGCCGGCACCGCCCTCACCCTCGGCGCGTTGATTGGTTTGCTGGCAGCGGTGGTCGGTACGGTGTTCGCCCGCCAGGCCATGGTGGCCCTGGGTACGCCAGCGGACGTACTGGAAGACGCCACCGCCTATATGCAGGTGATGATGCTGATCATGCCGCTGCTGCTGGTGTTCGTGCTCTTCACCCAACTGCTGCGCGGCGTCAGCGACACCGTGTCGCCACTGTTGGCGCTGATTCTCTCCACCGTCGCCGGCCTGCTGCTGACCCCGGCGCTGATCAAAGGCTGGCTCGGTTTGCCGCCCATGGGCATTCAGAGCGCCGCCTATGCGGGCCTGTTCAGCAACCTGCTGGCGATGCTGCTGCTCACCGTGCGCTTGCGCTACAAACACCACGTGCTGGCCCCTGACCTCGAACTGCTGCGGGCGCTGCGGGTAAACCGCGAAATCGTCGGCAAGGTACTGCGCATCGGCCTGCCGACCGGGGTGCAGATGGTGGTGATCTCCCTGTCGGAGCTGGTGATTCTGGCGCTGGTCAACCAGCACGGCTCGCAAGCGACTGCCGCCTATGGCGCCGTAACGCAGATCGCCAACTACGTGCAATTTCCCGCGCTCTCCATCGCCATCACCGCCTCCATTCTCGGCGCCCAGGCCATCGGTGCCGGCCAGGTCGAACGTATTGGCGCCATTTTGCGCACGGGCCTGTGGATAAACACCTGCCTGACCGGCGCCCTGGTGCTGGTGGGCTACGCGCTGTCGCACTGGCTGCTGGGCCTGTTTATCACCGACCCGGCCACCCGCGCCCAGGCCGAGCACCTGCTGCACATCATGCTCTGGAGCATTCTGATTTTCGGCTACCAGGCCATTGTGGGCGGCATCATGCGCGCCAGTGGCGTGGTGCTGATGCCGGTGGTCATTTCGATCTTCTGCATCCTCGCCGTGCAGACGCCGGGGGCGTATCTGCTGGATGCGTATTTCGGCCTGGAGGGCGTGTGGATGGCCTTTCCGCTGGCCTACGTGACCATGCTGGCTTTGCAGACCTTGTACTACCGGCTAGTGTGGCGGCATCGGCGGATTACGCGCTTGGTTTGATAGACGATTCCTTTCGCCCACCAAATGGCGGTACGCCTATTGTTTTCCATCGGCTACAATCTCTAATTGACGCTCTTCTGGAGGACCGCTATGACTTCGAAAAGCCTGGAGGCGAAAAAGGCCTATATCGCCAAATCCCGCCTTTCCAACTACGCAGCTAGCCTTCGTCTGGAAGGTTTTCAAACAACACCTGAAGACGCAGAACTCAAGTACAAGACTCGGGAAGAAGCGTTGAAGTCCATCAAGCAGAATCAGGACTAACTCCTGGATAAGTATGGAACTGGCGATGATCCGTATTGCTATCCCGGCACGCGGGTACTGCGTAACCGTTTAAATACTCGAGACGAACCCGTTCTAATCGAGGCGGAATACAAACTTTCCCAGATCGCCGCTTCTGAAGTTGAATTTCAGCTCCCTCCGTACTCCCTCGCCTATCTGCAAAATCTGCATCGCCACTTATTCAAGGACATTTACGATTGGGCCGGAACGTTACGCTCAATCGACATTTCCAAAGGTGATACACGCTTTTGCACCGCATCGCGAATAGAGCCGGAAGCCAACAAAATCTTTGACTCGATGACACGAGCTAACTGGTTTGAAAACCTCGACAAAACCGACTTGGTAATTGCGTTAGCCGAACATTTCGGTGACCTGAACATGATCCATCCATTCCGCGAGGGAAACGGTCGGGCTCAACGCATCCTGTTCGAACACATTATTGCCAATGCTGGTTATGAAACTAATTGGTGGGCTGTTGAAGAGGCCGAATGGATCAAGTCCAACATAGATGCCGTGCTGTGTGACTACAGTGGTCTCGCATCTATCTTTTCCCGCTGCGTCGGCGCAACACTAATTCTGGATTGATTTAGCAGGGTCGCAGTTACTCGCTTGCCCCACGCGCTGCACCAACATCCCCTTCATCTCCGCCAACCACACCCGTTGCTGCTCGGCACTTAGCTGCGCAGTGAGGTAGTACCGTCGTCCGCCCCAAACGCTGGTCAGCCACGCATCGATAATTTGCGCGGCGGGCTGGTGTGGCAGGTCGTGGCAGGCGGCAAACACCTCGCGCCATTTGCTTGCTAGCTCTTCATAAGCCCGAGCCTGGTGTTTGCGTTCGGCGATCTTGTATTCGAGCTGAATCAGCTCGTAGCCGAACATAGAGCGGTCGGGCTCGGGCGGGTTGCAGCAGACTTCCAGCAGGCGCTCCACACGCGCCTGCCAGCTCAGGTCGGTGGGCTGCACCACTTCGCGGTCCAGGCGCGCCAGCAGGCATTCGATGCCGTAGCGCACGTACCCCGACAGCATGGCTTCCTTGCTGGGGAAATAGTCGTACAGGGTGCCGATGGCGACGCCCGCTTCCAGGGCGACGGCGCGAGTGGTCAACGACGTCCAGCCCTCGCGCAGCCAAATCCGAACAAAGGCTTCGTAGATGGCCTCCACGGTAAAGATGGCGCGGGCCTGGCTTGGGCGTTTAAGCGGCTTGCTGCGCGGCTTTGCCGGGCTGGCTGACGGTGTGCTGGCGTTTCCGAACCCGCGCTTCATGGTTAGCTCGTACTCTGTGGCGACACGCTTACTCCCCACAAAAACCAGGAGCCCACCATGTCAGGTCGCAGCAACGTAACACGCCTACTAACCGAAAAAAATGCACTGGACCAGAGCCATATCGAGCAGCACGAGGAGGACCTGAGCGCAGCGCCGGGCGAGATTGTGGTCAAGCTCGAACGCCTGTCGCTGACCACCAACAACATCACCTACGCCGCCTTTGGCGACTCGATGAATTACTGGGACTTCTTCCCCACCGGGGACGCCGGTCTAGGCCATGTGCCGGTGTGGGGCTTTGCCGATGTGGTGGCTTCCAACGTGGAAGGCGTGGCCGTGGGCGAGCGCTTCTATGGCTATTTCCCGATTGCCAGCCACCTGCGCATGAAGCCTGAGCGCGTAACCGACCGCGGCTTCTACGATGGCGCCGAACACCGCCGCAACCTGACCTCGGCGTATAACCAATACACCCGTTGCAGCTGGGACCCGTATTACAGCCCGGCCACGGAAAACCTGCAGATTCTGCTCAAGCCGCTGTTTCTTACCTCCTCCATGCTGGCGGATTTTCTCGAAGACAACGCTTTCTTCGGCGCCACCCGCCTGGTGTTTTCCAGCGCCTCGAGCAAGACCGCCTTTGCCACCGCCGTGTGCTTGGATGGCGCCGGCGTAGAACGTGTGGCGCTGACTTCGCGCGGCAACACCGCGTTCGTGGATGGTTTGGGTTGCTACGAGCAAACCCTGGCCTATGACGACCTGAGCCAGCTGAGCACCGACCAGCCGACCCTGTACGTGGATTTTTCCAGCGACCTGGCCCTGCGTGACCGGGTGCACCAGCATTTTGGCAGCCAGCTG
This sequence comes from Pseudomonas turukhanskensis, assembly GCF_027922365.1. Taxonomy (GTDB): domain Bacteria; phylum Pseudomonadota; class Gammaproteobacteria; order Pseudomonadales; family Pseudomonadaceae; genus Aquipseudomonas; species Aquipseudomonas turukhanskensis. The sequence continues at coordinate 491,866 of NZ_BSFN01000002.1, read as the reverse complement.
GTGTACAGCTGCTGCGCGGGCTCTGCACAAAGCACCGACCCGGCCCAACTCACTGCCATCACCGGGCCGCAGCCGCAGCTGTTCTTCGCGCCGATTCAGCTGCGCAAGCGTAATGCTGATTGGGGGCCGGTTAAGGTGTCCGAGCATATTGGCGAAGGGCTGGTGCGGTTTTATGACCAGATCACGCCGCTGCTGGAGGTGAAGGTGAGCCAAGGGTTTGCGTCGGCGCAGGAATTGATCGGCAAGCTGTACCACGGGCAGGTGCCGGCCAAAGAAGGGCATGTGGTTGAGCTGTAACCACTGGTAAATCGCTTGGTGCGCGGAGCACACCCTACGAAAGCAGAGTGCGGCTTGCTCTTGTAGGGTGTGCTCCGCGCACCAAGCGATATCCGCCTCCGTAAAAAACCCCGCTAGAGGCGGGGCTTTTTTGTTAATCGACGAACCGTGTCGCGAGCCAGAACAGGCTGGCTGCAAGGCCCATCGAAATCGGCAGCGTCAGCAGCCAGGCCAGCAAGATATTGCGCACGGTGCCGCCTTGCAGGCCGCTCTTGTTGGCGACCATGGTGCCGGCCACACCCGAGGACAACACGTGGGTGGTGGAAACCGGCAGGCTGAACACGTTGGCCAGGCCAATGGCGCAGGCGGCGGTGATCTGTGCCGACATGCCCTGGGCGTAGGTCATGCCCTGCTTGCCGATCTTCTCGCCGATGGTCAGTACCACACGCTTCCAACCCACCATGGTGCCGATACCCAGGGCCAGGGCCACGGCCAGAATCACCCAGAACGGCGAGTATTCGGTGGTGGCGGTGAGGTCTTTGCGCAGCTTCTCGAGATCGGACTTCTCACGGGAGGCCAAGGTATCGAGCTTGCCGACTTTCTTCGCGGTGTCGTCCAGGCACAGCAGGTAACGGCGCACTTGAATGCGGGTGTCCGGTGCCAGGCTGTGGTAATCGGTCACGCCTTTGAGGTCGCTCAGCAGACCGGCGATGGTGGCTTCGGTCTGTTGCGGGTTGCAGCGAAACAGCTCGGGCATTTCGGCAGTGTTGGCTTTGCCAAGGGCCAGGAAGTCACCGAGGCTTTCGCGATTGCGGTCGTAGAACTGACTCAGGTGAATAGTGGCGTCACGGGTGCGTTCGATCTGGTAGGTGGTGCTGTTCAGGTCCAGTACGAACTGCGCAGGCACGATACCGATAAGCACCAGCATGATCAGGCCAATGCCTTTCTGCCCGTCGTTGGAGCCGTGCACGAAACTCACGCCCATGGCCGACAGCACCAGCACCAGGCGATTCCAGAACGGCGGGTGTTTCTTGTCGTCGATCTTGCGGCGCTGCTCCGGGGTTTTGTGCATCTTGGACAGCGGGCGCCACCATTTCAGCCCCATCAGCACCAGGGCTGCGACCACAAAACCGGCAATGGGCGAGGCGATCAGCGACATGCCGATATCAATCGCTTTCTGCCAGTTCACGCCGTCGGCCAGCGGAATATCGCTGATCAGGGCGTTGGCCAGGCCAACCCCGAGAATGGAGCCAATCAGGGTGTGGGAACTGGAGGCCGGAATACCGAAGTACCAGGTGCCCAGGTTCCAGGTGATGGCGGCCGCCAGCAGCGAGAACACCATGGCCAGCCCGTGGCCGGTGTTCACGTTGATCAGCAACTCCACCGGCAGCAGGTGCACGATGGCATAGGCCACGCCCACGCCGCCGAGCAACACACCGAGGAAGTTGAAAACACCGGAGAGCATGACCGCCAGGTGCGGCGGCATGGCTTTGGTGTAGATAACGGTAGCCACCGCGTTGGCGGTGTCATGGAAGCCGTTGATGAACTCGAAGAACAGGACGAACGCCAGGGCCAGGATCAGGCTGATGATTACCCAGGGTTCCAGCCCGCTGAAAAGATCGAACATGTGGTTTTCTGTTCAGGTCGAAAGGGGGCGCGATTATGCCAGATAACCGCCACGTGAAAATCTGAAAACTGCTGGCTGGTAACGCTAGCAGAGAAAAACCGTCACGCCACGGTCATAAAGCCCACAGCCCGCGCGGGGTGTGGGCGGGTGCGGCATTTTGTTACTGCGCCGCGACGGGGGTGGCGCGGGTGCGCAACGACCATGCAAGGAAGACCATGCTGATGGCCAAGCCGGTAAGCACGATAAACGGCACCTGGTAGCTGCCGGTAAGGTCGCGCACCAGGCCGGTCAGAATCGGCGTAAAGCTGCTGATGCTGTAACCGGCGCAGAGCATCATCGCGGTCCAGCGGCTGACCGCCAGCGGCGTATTCACTTCATACATCGGCAGCACCAGCGACAGCGCGAACGAGCCACTCAGCGCCAGCCCCAGCAGCAGCGCCCAGACTTGCGGCAATACCTGCGGCATAAAGGAAATCATGCCCAGGCACAGGCTCGACGCCACGGCGCACCCCAGCAGCAGCTGGGCGCGGTTGTCGTAACGCTGGGCCAGCCAGGGCAGCACGAAGGCACTTGGCAGGCCGATCATCATGTACGAGTTGAACAGCGTGTTGCTCTGCGACGCGTCGAAGCCCACTTCGTGGTAGCGCGCCGTCAGCCAGGTGGTGAGGGTGTAAAACAGCCCGGCCTGAATCGCGAAGAAGCCGGTGATCACCCACGCCCGTGGTTCACGCCAAGGCAAGCCACCGCCGCTGCCCACTTCGGCGGGGTCTTCATGTTTATTCGGCACCCACAGCCACAGCAACACGGCCAGCAGTGCCGGCACCGCCCAGATCGCCAGGCCCCAGTGCCAGCGCTCGCCGAGCAGGCTGGTGAGCGGTCCGGTCAGCACGGCGCCACCGGCACCGCCGATGGTCATGCTCAGCGAATACCAGGCCACCACCCGGCCGACCTTGCCGACAAAATGGCGCTTGATAAAACCGGACAACAACGGCCCCGCCACCGCAATACCGGCGCCGACAAACACTGCACTCCCAATCAGCACCATGCTGTTATGGCTGGCCAGGCGCAGCACCAGCGCACTGCCGATCAACACCATGCAGCCCGTAATAGTGCGTTCCAGACCAAAGCGCACAGCCAGACGCGGCGCCATGGGTGCCAGCAGGCCCATGCACAATACGGGCAAGGCGGTGGTAAGGGCGATAAGGCCACGGCTGAGGTTCAGCTCGTTGGCGATCTGTTCGATAAGGGGAGCAAGCGAGGTGATGCCGGGGCGCAAATTGATAGCGGCCAGCACCAGGGCGACAAACAGCAGGCCCTTGGATATGGGTTTCACGAGAGTAGCCAACATAACAACGACCAGGCAGGCCGGGCCAGCAACCCTACTATTCAACAATGGTGACTAACAAGTCTGACTGGCAAAAAAATTGACCAGTCAGACAAGTTATTGACGAGCTGCTTATTTAGCCTTGGCGCGCATTTTCTCGGCCATCACGGCCATTTCGTTGTACAGGATTTCCGGGTTTTTCTGCTTCAGCGCCCAGGCCATGCGGCCTTGTTCGTGGGGCAGAATCATGAACTCGTTGTTGGCAACCGAGGTAAAGATGTAGTCGGCGATGTCGGCGGCGCTGATAGGGCTGCTTTCCAGCAGCTTGCCCACCTGGGCTTTCATGGCCGGGGTCGGGCCACGGAAGGAGTCCATCAGGTTGGTCTGGAAGAACGACGGGCACACCACGTGCACACCGATTTCCTGCTGCTTGAGTTCCGCCAGCAGGCTTTCGGACAGGGCCACCACGCCGGCCTTGGCCACGTTGTAGTTGCTCATGGCCGGGCCTTGCATCAGCGCGGCCATGGAGGCGATGTTGATGATCTTGCCTTTGCTGCGTTCCAGCAGCGGCAGGAAGGCTTTGCAACCTTTGACCACGCCCATCAGGTTGATGGAAATCTGCCAGTCCCAGTCTTCGAGCGAGAGGTCGCTGAAGAAGCCACCGGAGGCGACACCGGCGTTGTTGACGATGACGTCGACGCCGCCGAATTTGGTTTCGCAGGCTTGTGCCAAGGCGGTGAGCTGGCTGTAGTCGCGCACATCGCAGCGCAGGGTAAAGCCATCGCCGCCGGCTTCACGTACCAGCTTCAGGGTTTCGGCCAGGCCCGGCTCGCTGACATCGGACAGCGCCAACTGCCAGCCTTCGCGCGCCCAACGCAACGCGATTTCGCGGCCCAAGCCAGAACCCGCGCCGGTGATCATGATGCGATTTTGCATAGTAAGGCTGCCTTTTCTTATAGGTGTCAGGGGTGAGTGGCCTCAGTGTAGCGAAGGCTTTAGCCCCGCCCACGCACCATTAGAATGCTGAATGAGCCAAGCAAACCGAAAACTACTGCGCTCGTTTTGGCTGCGTTAAAAACAGGCGAAAAATGCTCATTGACTATGTGTCAACTGCGCTTTTTCGCCTGTTTTTGCCTTGCCAAACCTTCGCTCGCTACGTTTTCGGCGTTCCGTATGAGACCTGTTTTGGCACCTAGAAAACGGCGGATCACGACCCAGTAAACGGCGATATTTAGCACCAGCACCACGCTGCCAAACACCAGCTGCATCGAGGCTGTAAGCCCGCGTGGATAGATCAGCGGAATCAGGTAATGCTCAATAAAACCGCCGTCGTAGCCCTGCTGCCCGGCCGCTTGGCGCAGGCTGTTTTCCAGCGGCGTGAGCGGGCAATACAGATGAAAGAACTCCACCACCGCCCCCCAGGTCACTGCTGGCACATGCAGCGCCAGCAGCCACCGCCAGCGCAGCACCAACAACCCGCCGAACAGCACAAACAGAATAAATAACAGGTGCACCAGCACCACGGCGTCGGCGCCCAGGCGATACAGCATTTACCCTCCTCCGCATTCTGCGCAGAAATAACCTGAATTATTGGAAAGCCACATAAGTCGTACTAAGTAGACGAGGCAAGCGCAGCGGTAAGGCGGCCTCTGAAGGAAGTTGCACGTTATGGTCTAGAACAAGGAATCCAAACCATGGGCCTCAGCACAATTCTGATCGTCGTACTTATTCTCCTCCTGGTCGGCGGCTTGCCGTTGTACCCGCACTCCAGAAGTTGGGGCTACGGCCCGTCGGGCATTCTGGGTACCATTTTGATCATCGTGATCATTCTGGCGCTGCTTGGCAGGATCTAGTTCCTCGCCGGTAATAAAAAAGCCCCGCTTAGTGCGGGGCTTTTTTATTACTAATCGATCGGCTGCGCGTCGGCATTGCTGCGTTGACATGACTTTTTCAATGCTAATTGGCTACAGCCAACTGCGCTTCAAAAAGCCATGTCGCCTTGCACTGCTCTAGCTCGCTCGATCTCGATCTCGATGTGCGGTGCTGCTGCAATCCAAAGGCAAAGGGCAAAAGTAACGGCTTACTCCGCGCACCAATGGCAAAACCCCGGCATAAAAAAGGCAGCCCGAAGGCTGCCCAAACACTCAGAGGGTTACCGATCAGTGAGCGGCTGCACCACTGGCACCCAGGCCAGTCTGCGAGCGCACGAACTGCGGCAGGAAGCGCGCACGTTCTTCACCGGCCGAGGTGGATTTGTCGGTAATGGAGAAGAACCAGATACCGGCAAACGCCACCACCATGGAGAACAGCGCCGGGTATTCGTACGGGAAGATCGCCTTGGCGTTGCCCAGTACCTGCACCCAGACGGTTGGGCCGAGAATCATCAGCCCCACAGCGGTCAACAGACCCAGCCAGCCACCCACCATCGCGCCGCGGGTGGTGAGGTTTTTCCAGTACATGGAAAGGAACAGCACCGGGAAGTTGCAGCTCGCAGCAATGGAGAACGCCAGGCCCACCATGAAGGCGATGTTCTGTTTCTCGAAGAGAATCCCAAGACCAATGGCGAGCACGCCCAGGGCAATGGTGGTGATCTTCGATACACGCAGTTCATCTTTCTCGTTGGCCTTGCCGCCTTTGATCACGCTGGCATAGATGTCGTGCGATACCGCCGACGCACCCGCCAGGGTCAGACCGGCCACTACCGCCAGAATGGTGGCGAAGGCCACAGCCGAGATAAAGCCCAGGAACAGGCTGCCACCGACGGCGTTAGCCAGGTGCACCGCGGCCATGTTGTTGCCACCCAGTAGCGCACCGGCGGCATCCTTGAACGCCGGGTTGGTGCTGACCAACAGGATCGCGCCAAAGCCGATGATAAAGGTGAGGATGTAGAAGTAGCCGATAAAGCCGGTGGCGTAGAACACGCTCTTGCGGGCTTCTTTGGCATCGCTCACGGTGAAGAAGCGCATGAGAATGTGTGGCAGGCCGGCAGTACCGAACATCAGCGCCAAGCCCAGCGAAATTGCCGAAACCGGGTCACTCACCAATGCGCCAGGGCTCATGATGGCCTGACCTTTGGCGTGCACTTTCACCGCTTCGGAGAACAGCGTACCGAAGTCGAAGTTGACGGTTTTCATCACCATCAGCGCCATGAACGAGGCGCCCGACAGCAGCAACACGGCCTTGATGATCTGCACCCAGGTGGTGGCCAACATGCCGCCAAACAGCACGTACAGCACCATCAGAATGCCGACCAGAATCACTGCCACGTGGTAGTCCAGGCCGAACAGCAGTTGAATCAGCTTGCCGGCACCAACCATCTGCGCAATCAGATAAAACGCCACCACCACCAGCGAACCGCTGGCCGACAGGGTGCGAATTTCTTTCTGCTTGAGACGGTAGGAGGCCACGTCGGCAAAGGTGTATTTGCCCAGGTTGCGCAGGCGCTCGGCGATCAGGAACAGAATGATCGGCCAGCCAACGAGGAAGCCGATCGAGTAGATCAGGCCGTCATAGCCGGAGGTGTACACCAGCGCGGAAATACCCAGGAACGAGGCCGCCGACATGTAGTCGCCGGCAATCGCCAGGCCGTTTTGGAAACCGGTGATTTTGCCGCCAGCGGCGTAGTGGTCAGCGGTGGAGTTGTTTTTCTTCGATGCCCAGTAGGTGATAAACAGCGTGGCACCCACAAACGCCACAAACATGACGATGGCCGATACGTTGATTGGCTGGCGCTCTACCGCGCCACTGATGGCATCGGCCGCCCAGGAACCCTGAGCAAACGCGAGCAGGCCGCAAGCGGCGAGAAGGCGGGCGATCATTGTTTCACCTCGTCCAGAATGGCCTGGTTCAGGTCATCGAACTCGCCGTTGGCGCGGTACACGTAGATACCGGTGAGCACAAAGGCGGAGAGGATCAGGCCGATACCGGCTGGAATCCCCCAGGTGGTGGGCGAACCTTCGCTGATCGGCGTACCGAACAGGCTCGGGTCAAAGGCGATGATCAGGATGAAGGCCACATAGAGGCCAAGCATGATGGCCGAGAGTATCCAGGCGAATCGCTCGCGCTTGGCTACCAGTTCTTTGAAGCGCGGACTTCTTTCAATCCGCTCGTAGATGCTGTCGTTCATTTTATTTTTATCCTCCGCAGCACGAGTTGCTGGTGAGGTTTAACTCTAGTTCTCCTATAGCCGAACGACAGACGACCTTAGTCTTATTCGAGACCATGGTCTCAACGCGCGACGACGCTTTTGCTTTTGTAGGGTGTGCTACGCGCACCAAGCGATTCATCGGCAATCGCAACGGTGCGCAGAGCACACGCTACAAAAGCAAAAGCCGCTCGGTGAGCGGCTTCGGCATGCGGCGTATCGTTACTTATTTCAACCACTCGTTTACGCGGTCGGGGTGTTCAGCCACCCATTTCTTGGCGGCTTCAGCAGGCTTGGCGCCCTCTTCCACGGCCAGCATCACGCCGCCGATTTCATCCGGGGTCCAGGTGAATTTTTTCAGGAAGGCCACCACGGTTGGTGCTTTGGCCTCCAGGCCCGGGTTGGCGATGCTGTCTACGTGTTCAGCTGCGCCGTACACACCTTTGGGGTCTTCCAGAAAGCGCAGTTTGTACTTGGCGAACATCCAGTGTGGAATCCAGCCGGTTACTGCAATCGGCTTCTCGGAGCGAATGGCGCGGGCCAGTTCGGCGGTCATGGCGCTGCCGGAGCTGGCCAGCAGTTTGTAGTCCAGACCGTAGTCCTTGATGGCCTGGTCGGTTTTCAGCATCACGCCTGAACCGGCATCGATACCCACGATACGGCCGCCGAAACCGGCTTTCTCGCCTTGCAGGTCACCAATGGTCTTGGCCTTGACGTACTCGGGCACGATCAGACCGATCTTGGCGTCGTTGAAGTTGGGGCCCAGATCCACCACCTGGTCCTTGAGTTTTTCGTAGTAGGCACCGTGGGTCACCGGCAGCCAGGCCGACAACATGGCATCGAGCTGCCCCTTGGCCACGCCTTGCCACATGATGCCGGTCGCGACGGGCATCAGTTGCACGTCGTAGCCGAGTTTTTCCTTGATGATTTCCGCTGCGACGTGGGTGGTGGCGACGCTGTCGGACCAGCCATCGACGTAGCCGATCTTCAACGTGGGTTTATCTGCCGCACCTGCCAAACCGGTGCTCAGTGCCAGTGCGATACCCGCACCCAAACCCAATAACCGACGCATTTTGCTCATAAGTCTGTTCCCCGAAATTAGTGGCTCGGCGACTGCCGAGTGGCAGGTGGTGGTGTCTTGTAGTTGGTCTATCTAGTGGCGGTGCCTGTTGAGTGATCCCTGGCCCACGCCCTGAGTCAGTCGTGTGCCGACGCCTGGATAATCGACCCAACCGGTGATGGCACCTGCTCCAAGAACGACATGAACACGGCCAAGAAACGACATCATTGATTCAGCAACGACAAGACTGATACTCAAGGCCGTCACGGGGACTGCCAAGCCCTTGAAATTTATGATTGAACGGCCGTTCAAGTACCCGTTTCACGCCACCATTCATATGCGCTAACACACGCCAACGGCGGCTCTACGCTAATTGACGGGAATGCAGGTAAACTGCGCGGCTTTGCCCCCAGACGCGCCTAACTATGCCCGCTACCGCTCGTTTTCCCGCCCTGCCCTACGTGTTCGCCTGCCTGCTTGCCGTGTTCGCCATTGGCGGCCTCTGGTATGGCCTGGGCAAACCCCTGGTGCTGCCCGATGCCGCGACGCCCACGCACAAATTGCAGTGCGCCTCCTACACGCCGTTCGACAAGGACCAGTCGCCGTTCGACCAGCCTTTCGCCCTGCGCCCGGAGCGTATGGATGCCGACCTGGCCCTGTTGGCCACGCGCTTCCACTGCATACGCACCTATTCCATGACCGGGCTGGAAGCCATTCCGGACCTGGCGCGCAAGCACGGCCTGAAGCTGATGCTCGGCGCCTGGGTCAACGGCAACCCGGTGGACACCAAGAAAGAAGTCGATGCGCTGATCAAATCGGCCAACGAGAACCCTGATGTGGTGGAGTCGGTGATCGTCGGCAACGAGACCCTGCTGCGCAAAGAAGTCACCGGTGCCCAGTTGGCCAAGCTGATTGGCGAAGTGAAGTCGCAGATCAAACAGCCGGTGACCTACGCCGACGTCTGGGAATTCTGGCTCAAGCACCCGGAAGTGGCCCCGGCCGTGGACTTCCTCACCATTCACCTGCTGCCGTACTGGGAAGATGACCCCACCGGCATTGACGAAGCCCTGGCCCACGTCGCCGAGATTCGTAAGGTGTTCGGCAGCAAGTTCGCGCCCAAGGACATCTTTATTGGCGAAACCGGCTGGCCAAGCGAAGGCCGTCAGCGCGAAACCGCCGTACCTAGCCGCGTCAACGAAGCCAAGTTCATCCGTGGTTTTGTCGCCATGGCCGAGCAGAACGGCTGGAACTACAACCTGATCGAAGCCTTTGACCAACCTTGGAAGCGCGTCAGCGAAGGCGCCATGGGCGGCTATTGGGGCCTGTTCGACGCCGACCGCCAGGACAAAGCCGTACTGGCCGGCCCGGTTTCCAACTTCGCCAACTGGACCTTGTGGCTGAGCGTGAGCGGCGTGATCTTCCTCGCCACCCTGCTGCTGGCCGGTCGCCCCAGCTCCACCCGTTCGGCGCTGGTGCTGCCGTTGCTGGCAGCGGTTGGCGCGTGCTGCATTGCCTTGTGGGGCGAGATGGCGCGGGTGAATAGCCGTTATGTGGGTGAATGGGCGTGGGCGGCGTTTCTGGTCGGCCTTAACCTGGTGGTGCTGGCCCACGGCGCGTTGGCGCTGTCGAGCAAGGCCGGCTGGCGCGCCAACCTCTATAGCTGGTTGCAAGCTCGTGGCGGCTGGTGGCTGGCCGCCAGTGGCTTTGCGGCAGCGGTGCTGATGCTAGGCCTGGTGTTCGACCCGCGCTACCGCTGCTTCCCGAGCATGGTGCTGGTGTTGCCGGCGCTGGTGTACGTCTGCCGCCCGGTGGCCGGCCCACGCCGCGAGATCGCGCTGCTGACCCTGATCGTCGGCGCCGGCATCCTGCCGCAGTTGTACCAGGAGACCCTGGATAACTGGCAGGCGCTGGGCTGGGCGGCGGTGAGTGCAGTGATGGTAGCGGCGCTGTGGCGCAGCTTGCGGGTCAAGGCCAATTAAGGCCGATACCCAGACACAAAAAAAGGGGCTCGGATGAGCCCCTTTTTTATTGTGGTTATGTAGGGTCAGGCAACCAGGCGCGGTGCCCGCACCAACCGCAACGCGGCAACCACTACGGCAAACACCGCCAGGCTGGCGCTGTACAGCACCAACGCCGGCAGCGCGAACACCAGGGCCGCTACCGCCAACCACCAGCCGGCACGGCCGGGCACGAAAAACGCCACCAGCGCGCCGCCAAGGCCAGCCCAGGCAATGATGCGAAAGTGAATCAGCAGACCCAGGCCATCACGCACCTGGCATTCCCAGCGCTGCGCCTGGTCAACGCAAATGCCAACCCACTGGCTGTCTTCCATCAGGGCAAAACGCAGCCCATAGGCGGCGGCCAGCCACAGGGCCAGAACGACCAGCAAGGCGATCAGGGGCAAACGACGGGACATGGGTTTCTCCGGTAGATAAATCGGCGCTCAGGATAAACGTCCGACCGCGGTATGCAAGGGTTACAGCACGAAACATCAAGCCTTGTGCACGGTTTGTGTAGCACCCTGTTGCCGTGCGCGCCAAGAGCCTGCAAGCTCCGCTCATTCCGCCATTTGAGGAGCCTGTATGTCCCGTATTCAATTGCGCAATGCTACCCCCGACGACGTGAGCCTGATCCTTAGCCTGATCCATGAGTTGGCGGTGTACGAAAAGCTCAGCGATCAGGCCGTGGCCACACCCGAAGACCTCACCACCAACCTGTTCGGCCCACGGCCTTTTGCCGAAGTATTGATTGGCGAACTGGATGGCGAGCCCCAGGGATTTGCGCTGTTCTTTCCGAACTTCTCTACGTTTTTGGGCAAGCCCGGTATTTATCTGGAAGACCTGTACGTGCGTGAACACGCACGCAGCTCGGGCCTGGGTAAAGCCTTGCTGGCCCGTCTGGCGCAGTTGGCGGTGCAACGCGGTTGCGGGCGTCTGGAGTGGTCGGTGCTGGACTGGAACGAGCCGGCGCTGGGCTTTTATCGGCGCCTTGGCGCGCGCCCCCAGGACGACTGGACCACCTACCGCCTGAGCGGCGCCGCACTGGCCGAATTGGGTAAACAGGCCGAATGAAAATGTCTGTGCTATACCAGCGTACCCGTTGTCATAACGCCGGATTCACTCTGCACTTTATCTTCTAAAGGGATTTGCGATGCCGCGCCTCTTACGTTTTGCCGCGCTTATGGCTGGTCTATGCCTGAGCCCGTTGTTGTCGGCCGCCGACATCGACGAGGCCAGCTACGGTTTTCCACTTACCAACCCGTTCGAAGCCACCATTGCCACAACGCCGCCGGAGCTGCGCGCGGCGGTGCCGGACGATCGGGATATCGACCAGGCCGACTACACCCTCAACCTGCACCCTGAGCGCGAACTGGAGGTACCGGACAACTTCTGGCCGGTAAAAACCTTGCGCTACCGCATGGCCAAACAGAAAGGCCCGGCGCCGCTGATTTTCATCATCGCCGGCACCGGCGCGCATTACTCCAGCACCCTGGCTGAAAACCTCAAGAAGGTGTTCTACGGCGCCGGCTACCACGTGGTGCAGTTGTCCTCGCCCACCAGCTACGACTTTATGACCGCCGCCTCGCGCCACGCCACACCCGGTGTCAGCACCGAAGATGCGGACGATCTCTACCGCGTGATGCAAGCTGTGCGCGCGCAACACCCGGAAGTGGACGTCACCGACTTCTACCTCACCGGCTACAGCCTCGGCGCTCTGAACGCGGCATTCGTCAGCAAACTGGATGAAACCCGGCGCAGCTTCAACTTCAAGAAAGTGTTGATGCTCAACCCGCCGGTAAACCTCTACACCTCCATCACCAACCTCGACCGGCTGGTACAAACCGAGGTCAAGGGCATCTCCAACAGCAGCACCTTCTATGACACCGTGCTGAGAAAGCTCACCCGCTACTTCCAGCAGAAGGGCTACATCGATATCAACGATGCGATGCTCTACGACCTGCAACAGTCCAAGCAGCACCTGTCCGATGAACAACTGGCGATGCTGATTGGTACTTCTTTCCGCTTCTCCTCGGCCGACATCGCCTTCACCTCGGACCTGATCAACCGCCGTGGCCTGATTACCCCGCCGGAAACCCCGATCAGCGAAGGCACCAGCCTCACGCCCTACTTTCGCAAAGCCCTGCAGTGCGACTTCGACTGCTACATCCGCGAACAGCTGATTCCTATGTGGCGCGCGCGCACCGACGGCGGCAGCCTGCTGCAGCTAATCGACCAGGTGAGCCTGTACGCGTTGGAGGATTACCTGAAAACCAGCAAGAAGATTGTGGTGATGCACAACAAGGACGACGTGATTCTCGGCCCTGGCGACCTGGGCTTTTTACGCAGAACGATGGGCGACCGCCTGACCGTGTACCCGCATGGCGGGCACTGCGGCAACCTCAACTACCGCGTAAATACTGCCGCCATGCTGGAGCTGCTTCATGACTAAAACATCCTTGCTGCTTGCCATGCTGCTCGCCAGCGGCGCCACCTACGCCGCCGAACCGGTATCCGCGCCAGGCGTGGCTGCCGAAGCCGACGGTTTCACCGAGCCGCTCAAAGCGTTGAAATTCAACGCGGGACTGGACCAGCGTGAATTCGAGCGCTCGACCCTCGATGCCCTTAACGTGTACGACCCGCTGGAATCGGTTAACCGGCGCATCTACCACTTCAACTACCGCTTCGATGAGTGGGTGTTTCTGCCGGTGGTCGACGGCTATCGCTACGTCACCCCGCAGTTCGTGCGCAGCGGCGTGAGCAACTTCTTTAGCAACCTGGGTGATATCCCCAACCTGCTCAATAGCCTGCTGCAGTTCAAAGGCCAGCGCTCGATGGCAACCACCGGCCGCCTGCTGCTGAACACCACCATCGGCATTGCCGGCCTGTGGGACCCGGCGACCATGATGGGTCTGCCCAAGCAGTCGGAAGACTTCGGCCAGACCCTGGGTTTTTACGGCGTACCGGCCGGCCCCTATATCATGCTGCCGATTCTGGGCCCCTCGAACCTGCGCGACACCGGCGGCCTGGTGGCCGACTTTGCCGCCGAGCAGCAGATCAACTTCCTCAACGTCGCCGAAGTCAGCCAGGACCACCCGGAATTGTTCCTGCTGCGCTCCATCGACCGCCGCTACGTGACCACCTTCCGCTACGGCCAGACCAACTCGCCGTTCGAATACGAGAAAGTGCGCTACGTGTACACCGAGGCGCGCAAGTTGCAGATCGCCGAGTAAGCAGTCCCCGCTGTGTTGTAGGAGAGGATTTGGCCTCGATGCCTTCAAGCTCACGAGCATCGAGGCTGAAGCCGCTCCTACACGCTGCCGAATCATTCATAAATTCGATTGATATAGCGCCAATTTCGAGCCAATCAATCTGATCGAAAGCTTTACCATGGCGCCATCACTTGATTGGAGCCTCTGGCCATGAACCGCACCGTCCTCAGCATCCAACCCGGCCAACCCGCCTCCGACGGCGCTGGCGTACGCCTTAACCGTGTGTTCGGCGGCCTGGGCGTGGAACGTTTCGACCCCTTTCTGATGCTCGATGAATTCGGCTCGGTCAACCCCGACGACTACATCGCCGGCTTCCCGCCCCACCCGCACCGGGGGTTTGAAACCATCACCTATATGCTTGAAGGCCGCATGCGCCACGAAGACCACCTGGGCAACGTGGGCCTGCTCGGCAACGGCGGCGTGCAGTGGATGACCGCCGCGCGCGGCATCATCCACAGTGAAATGCCGGAGCAGGAAGAAGGTGTGATGCGTGGCTTTCAGCTGTGGCTCAACCTTCCGGGCAAAGACAAGCTCGGCGACCCGGGCTACCGCGACATCCCCGCCGTCGAGATTCCGCGTATTCACACCGCGCAAGGCGTTGAAGTGGTGGTAATCGCCGGGCAGTTTGACGACGGCCAGGTGCAGCAACTCGGCGCCGTGCAGCGCCCGAATACCGAGCCCCACCTGTTCGACTTGCGCCTGGGCGCAGGCCACAGCGTGGCGCCGCGCCTACCCGAAGGGCATCGGGTGATGCTGTATGTATATGACGGTAGCCTTCAAGTTGACGGGCGCACGGTGGAAGCCGGGCGCTTGGTGCGGCTGTCGGATCAGGGTGAATTGCACCTTGGTAGCGAACAGGGCGCCAATGTGTTGCTGGTGGCGGGCAAGCCGCTGGGCGAACCCATCGTGCAATACGGGCCGTTCGTGATGAATACCCGTGAGGAAGTGGAGCAGGCGTTGCGCGACTTCCGTGATGGAACATTGGCGTGATGGAGCATTCGCGCGATCAAACATTAACGTGATGAACAGCGGTGCGACGACCTGACGGCATAAAAGGGTTTAAAAAACATCGAGGCTGAGGCCGCTCCTACCGGAGCTGAGCTTCCGGGTGACAGCAGTTTCAGTCTCAATGCGTGTGGTCTACTTGCGGGTCATGGCAAACGCATCGCCACGTTCCCCGGCCGCCAACCGCTGCCAATGAAACCGCACCAAGCCATCCGCCGGCCGCTGTTCATGCAGCGCCGTAAACGCCGCCAATGCCCCCGCATCCCCCGTCATCAAGAGCAGGTGGGCGGCGTCATACGCATCGTCCACCGCCTGCAAAGGCTCAAACACTTCCACCGCCGCCGACTTGCCCTTCAGTTGCACCTTGCCCACCGCGCGCATGGGCACCTGCGGGTTACTGCGCGCGATAGCGGCCGACACGCATACGCGGGTGCCCAGGTACTGGTTAAGGCTTTCCAGGCGCGACGTGGTGTTCACCGGGTCGCCCAAGGCGCGGTAGTCAAAGATGGTCGAGCCGCCGAAGTTGCCCACTACCACTTCGCCGCTGTGCACGCCGATACGGGTTTGACCGAAGGCGATGCCACGGGCCTGCAACTGGGCGACATAGCCTTGGGCAAAGCGGTCGATTTCCAGCGCGCAGCTCAATGCCCGCTGCGCGTGATCGGCCTGGGGCAACGGCGCAGAAAACATGATGGCCACGGCATCACCGACAATGCGGTCCAACGTGCCGTCGTGACGGAAAGCAATGCCGATCACCTGTTCCAGATAATCGTTAAGCAGGCTGACCACCGCCTCCGGTGTTTGCCGCTCCATCATTTCGGTAAAGCCGGTGAGGTCGGTAAACACAAAACTGCACACCTGCCGATGACCGCCCAGGGTCAGTTGGCCGGGGTTATCCACCAGGTGCTTGACCAGGTTTGGCGACACATAGCGGGAAAACGCCTCGCGCACCCAGCGCTGCTCGCGCTCACTGGCCACGTGATGGCTGATGCTCGCCACGCTGTAGAGCAGCGCCAGGCCCAGGCCCGGAGTAAACAGGTCGAGCAGCAGGCGCTCAACGCTAAAGGCGTACCACGCCAGGCCATTGAGCGTAGCGATAAGCAGCAGCGTCAGCCCGGCCGCCGGCAGCGCACGCACGCGCAGCGCCAGCAGGCACACCAACAAGCCGCCCAGCAGCAACGCCAGCGCCTCCACGGCCGGTGCCCAGCCCGGCCGCTGAAGGTATTCGCCGCTCAGTATTTGCTCCAGCGCCTGTGCGTGCACCTCCACACCCGGAATGATCCCGCCCAGCGGGCTAAAGCGCAGGTCTTGCAGGCCCTGGGCCGAGGTGCCGATGAGGGCGATGCTGCCTTGCAACCCGGCAGGCGCCTGCCCGGCCAGCACTTGCCAGGCGGCAATGGTGCGCACCGCCTGCGGCACGGTGAAATGCACCCACAGCTCGCCACGGCGGTTGGTGGGAATTTGCAGACGGCCGATATCGATGCGCTCTATACCGGCCTCCCCGGTGTGCACCCGGTACAAGGGCGAACGCTGCGCCACCCGCAGCGCCTCGGCCACCAGCGACGGCCGCGCCTGGTCGCCCAAGGCCACCAGCAGCGGCACCTTGCGCACCACGCCGTCGGTATCAGGATCGAACGTCAATGCACCGCTGCCAAGGGCGGCTTGTTCCAGCACCGGCAGTGCCCGCACGGCAGAGGCGTACTGCGGCAGAAACGGTATCGGCGACGGCTCGGTCGCCACCAGACCGTAGCGACTCAACGGCAAGCCGTTAGCGCCTGGCCGCCGCTCGGTGCCAAAACCCAGCACCGCGTTGCTGCTGGCCAGCGCCGTGGCCAGTTGGCTGTCGTGGTCGGGCAATGCCTGCAACTGGCTGAGCAGCGCGTCGTCCAGGCCTTGGTCCTGCAACAGCAAGGCCGGCGAGGTGCGGTCCGGCTCGGCGAACAGCACGTCGAAGACAATCGCCGCCGTGCCGGCTTCGCGCAATTTGTCCACCAGCTCGGCCACCCGCGTGCGCGGCCAGGGCCATTGGCCCAGGCGAGCCAGGCTGGCTTCGTCGAGGTCGATAATGCGCACTGGCGCACCGGTGTATTCGCGCGGCTGCCAGCGCTGGAACTGGTCGAACACGGCGTTGTGCAGCTGTTGCACCGGCAACGGTGCCAGCACCAGCACGGCCATGCACCCAAGCAACACCACGGCACAACTGAGCAGACTGGGCGACACCCCTCGGCGTTTGCGCATTCGTTTCTTACACCATGGCCAAAGGGCGTTTACGGGTGGGCGGCGGGAAGACGCCGTCGAGCAGACGCAGGTCGGCGGCGTCCAGGGTCAGCTCCAGCGCAGCGGCATTGGCACGCACATGGGCCGGGGTAACGGCCTTGGGAATGGCAATCACCCCGCCCTGCTGCGCCAGCCAGGCCAGTGCCACCTGAGCCGGGGTGGCATTCCGGCGCTCGGCTATCTGGCACAGAGTGGCATCGACGAGCAGGCGCCCGCCCTGGCCTACCGGGCAGTAGGCCATTAAGGGCATGCCCTGTTGCTGGCACCAGGGCAGCAGGTCGAACCCCACGCCGCGTTGTTCCAGGCTGTAGAGCACCTGGTTGGTGGCGCAGGTGGGGTTGGCGAGTTCGTGCATATCGTCGAGGTCGAAATTGGATACGCCCCACCGGCCGATCTTGCCTTGCTCACGCAGGCGTTCGAAGGCTTCCACGGTTTCTTCCAGCGGGTGCTGGCCGCGCCAGTGCAGCAGGTAGAGGTCGATGGTGTCGGTGCGCAGGCGTTTGAGGCTGCGCTCGCACGCCTCGATAGTGCCGTGGCGGCTGGCGTTGTGGGGGTAGACCTTGCTGACCAGGTAAACCTGGTCGCGGATGCCTTGCAGGGCTTGGCCCACTATTTCTTCGGCACCGCCTTCGCCGTACATTTCGGCGGTGTCGATCAGGGTCATGCCCAGTTCTACGCCCTGGCGCAGGGCGGCGACTTCGGCCTTTTGCTCGCTGGCGCGCTCGCCCATGCGCCAGGTGCCTTGGCCGATGGCGGGGAGGGTTTGGTTGGCGAGGTGGACAGTGTGCATGGAGGGGGTCCTTCCTTTTCAATTCCGTGTGCGTTACGCAGTAGCTTTTGTAGGGTGTGCTCCGCGCACCTTTGCGGTTTTCTGGCGAGCGGTGTTTTTTCTGTTTTACCGCGTGCGCTGAACGTTTTGTTTCGCGCCTTACGCGCGAGTTTCTTTTTCCGGTCGATGAAAAAGAAACCAAAAAATCTTGCCCCCACCTTGGGTTTTCACTGCGTGAAAACTACCCTCGCTACGTCGCCGCTTCAGGGGCCGGCGAGAAGGGCCATCCATGGCCCTCACGCCTTTCGCGGCTCCCGGCCGCTCAACCCCTTACGCGACGACTACGCTCGGCCTGCGCTCAAGGGGCGGGTAGATCACGATCAAAAGCAAAGCAAAAGCCGAAGCGCTGTTTTTATTTCAATCCGGATTTCAGTAATAGCAGCAGCGACACCGGCTGCTCGCTCTCGGGGTGCAGCGGTTCTTGTAGCCATTGCAGGCGCCAGTCGGTTTCGGCGAGCAGGGTCAGCCACGATTCCAGGGTGCGGAAGAACCAGGGCATGGGTTCGGCAAAGCCTTCGCCGAAGCCTTCGAAGTGTTCCACGCGCCAGCCGTCCTGGTATTGCCCTTGGCCACGCGAGCTCCAGGGGTGGATGGTTTGAATCAGCAGCACGCCGCCGGGCGACAGCAGTTTGTGCAGGGTGGTGAGCACGGGTGCCAGCGGTTCGTCGAGCAGGGCGAAGTTGCATACCAGTACGTCGAATTTACCCAGTAGCGGCGCCTGTTCTTCCAGCTCGGCGTAGCCGCACACACGGTATTGCCCGGAGCAGATGGCCCGCGCGGTTTCAATCAGCGGCACCGAGGCGTCTACCCCGACCGCTTCAATGCCATGGGCCATCAGGCCTCGGCACAGCCAGCCTTCGCCGCAACCGATGTCCAGCACCCGTTTGGGCTCGCAGGCCAGAATGGCGCGCAAGATGGCGGCGTCGGTAACCAGCCGGCGGCTTTCAATGCGCTGTTCGCGCACGGCGGCGGTCCAGGCGTCGGCGTTGGCCTGCCAGCTGAAGTTGAGCTGTTCTCGGTGGTCGCGCTGCATGGTCGGGCTCGAATGTTCAGGCTCGGAGAAGATTTTTTTCGCGCAGGAACGTTAACCGCATTTTGCCGCCGACAACAGCGTCTAAGCTTTACTCCATGCAGAGCAACGCAGAGCCAAGGCCAATTTGATATGGGCGCACTATGGCAATCGAACGCTACCCCGGCTGAGCACTCGGTGCCCGGCCTGACTGCCAGCCCTTCGCCTTCAGCCAAACGCCCACCACCCCGTTCCCCCTGGCGCCGCGCGTTGCGCCGTACCTTTTGGCTGACGTTTGTACTGGTCGTTCTGGCGGTCGGTTGGCTGGCTTACGAGGAAATCCGGACCGCCACATACCAGTCTCGCGAGCTCAGCCACTATGCCGCCACGCTTACGTATCAGCTGGCGGACGGCCCCAGCTCCGCCATCCGCTATCCCGAAGACGGCCCCTTCGATAAACGCCTGGGCTATGCCTATCTGCCGCAGATGCTGGAACGCCTGCAGCAGCGTGATTACCAGATCGAGCAGCAAACCCGTTTTTCTCCCGCGCTGCTGAACTACAGCCAACACGGCTTTTTCATTCCGTATCCAGAGAAATTACAGAGCGGCCTGGCCATTGCCGACTGCCGTGGCCTGCCGCTCTACGGCTTCACCTATCCACAGCAACTGTATGCCGGCTTTGCCGATATTCCGCCGCTGGTGGTCAATAGCCTGCTGTTTATCGAAAACCGCGATTTGCTCGACAGCCAGCAGCCGCTGAGCAACCCCGCCGTGGACTGGCCGCGCTTTGCCATGGCGGCGCTCACCCAGATCGGGAAGAAGCTTGATGTGCAAGGCCAGTCCTCCGGCGGCAGCACCCTGGCTACGCAGTTGGAAAAATACCGGCACTCGCCAGACGGCCTGACACTGTCGGCCAAAGACAAACTGATGCAAATGCTCTCGGCCAGCGTGCGGGCCTACCAGGGCGGCGCGCAAACCCTGGCGGCGCGGCAGAATATCGTGCGCGATTACCTCAATAGCGTGCCGCTGTCGGCAGCGCCGGGGTATGGCGAGGTGCATGGCCTGGCCGATGGCTTGCGGGTTTGGTATGGCGCCGATTTCAACCAGGTCAACCAGACGCTCAGCGATGCCCACGCCCCGTTGAGTGAACGCGGGTTGGCGCTGCGTCAGGTGCTGTCGCTGATGATTGCCCAGCGCCGGCCTTCTTATTACCTGGCGCAGGGCCATAGCCAACTGGCCACACTGACCGACAGCCATATCCGCCTGCTGGCCAATGGCGGCGTAATCGACCGCCCCCTGCGCGACGCCGCCCTGGCGAGCAAAACCACCTGGCGCGACCTCGCCGCCCAGCCCGGTGTGCAGCCGGTGGAAACCAACAAGGGCATCAGCGTGGCCCGCAGCCGTCTTTCCACCTTGCTGAACAAACCGCTGTACGATCTCGACCGCCTTGACCTGGCCGCCACCACCACCCTCAATGGCCAGTTGCAGCAGGCCGCCAGCGATTACCTGCAACGCCTGGCCGACCCGGCCTTCGCCGCCAATACGGGCCTGCTCGGCGACCACCTGCTGACCGCGCAAACCACCCAGGATGTGCGTTACAGCTTCACCCTGTTCGAACGCACCGCCGACGGCTCGCGGGTGCGGGTGCAAACCGACAGCACCGACCAACCCTTCGATATCAACGAAGGCAGCAAGCTGGAGCTGGGCTCCACCGCCAAGCTGCGGGTGCTGACCACGTACTTGGAAATCATCGACGAACTGCATCAGCGCTTTATCGGCCAGACGCCGGCGCAGTTGCGCAAGGTGGAGGTACCCGAGCAAGACCGCCTTACCCAATGGGCCGTGGATTACCTGGCCAGCGGCAACGACCCCAGCCTCGCCGCCATGCTCGACGCCGCGCTGGAACGCCATTACTCCGCCAGCCCCGGCGAAAGTTTCTTTACCGGCGGCGGTTTGCACCATTTCAATAACTTTCGCCGCGAAGACAACGGCCGCAACCCCACGCTGCGCGAAGCGCTGCAAGAGTCGATCAACCTGCCCTTTATCCGCCTGATGCGCGACGTGGTGCGCTACAGCACCTACCAGGCCAGCAACAGCAGCGCCGAGCTGCTCAAGGACGACCACGACCCGCGCCGCCAGGATTACCTGCAGCGCTTTGCCGACCACGAAGGCACGGTGTTTTTGCTGCGTTTCTGGCGCAAATACCAGAACAAGAACGCCACCGAACGCCTGGACACCTTTCTCGACGGCATGCACCCCACCGCTTCGCGCCTGGCGGCGGTGCACCGCTACCTGATGCCGGATGTGGACGAGGCCACCTTCGGCACCTTTATCAATGCCCACCTGAGCGACGAGAAAGTCGGGCCGGCGCGGGTGCATGAGCTATACGGCAAATACGGCCCGGGCGCCTACAGCCTGCCCGACCAGGGCTACATCGCCCGCGTTCACCCGTTGGAGCTGTGGCTGCTGGGCTATCTGCAACTGCACCCGCAAGCCAGCTTCAATGAAGCGGTCAGTGCCAGTAACGCGCAGCGCCAGGAAGTGTATGGTTGGCTGTTCAAAAGCCGGCACAAGCGCGCCCGCGACAGCCGGATTCGCATCATGCTGGAGGTGGAGGCCTTCCTCGATATTCATCAGCGCTGGCAGCGTGTGGGCTACCCCTTCGACCACTTGGTGCCGTCGCTCGCCACCGCCATCGGTAGCTCCGGTGACCGCCCGGCAGCGCTGGCCGAGCTGATGGGCATTATCCTCAACGACGGCATTCGCCAGCCCACGCTGCGTATCGACAGCTTGCACTTTGCCGCCGACACGCCCTATGAGACTCGCCTGGGCATCGAACCCGATCAAGGCAAGCGGGTGCTCTCCAGCGAAGTGGCCAGCGCGCTGCGCGGCGCGCTGGCGCAAGTGGTCGCCAAGGGCACGGCGCGGCGGTTGAACGGCAGCTTCAGCGAGGCCGATGGCAGCGCGATGACCCTGGGCGGTAAAACCGGCACTGGCGATAACCGCATTGAAAGCGTGGGCACCGGCGGGCGCGTTCTCAGCTCGCGGTCGCTTAACCGCACGGCGACCTTTGTGTTCTATCTGGGGGAAAAGCACTTCGGCACCTTGACCGCGTTTGTGCCGGGGCGCGCGGCAGAGGGGTTCCGCTTTACCTCCGCGTTGCCGGTGCAAGTGCTCAAAGGGATGGCGCCGATACTGCAGCCGTATCTGCTCGCCAATAGCCAATGCGCTATGCCGTGATACCGCTGGTGCGCGGAGCACACCCTACAAAAGCGAATCGCGGTCCGCTCTTGTAGGGTGTGCTCCGCGCACCGGGCGATCGCCCCGCAAACGCTATCCAAGCCCTAACCACCTATCCCCGTCACCCTGCTAATATTCGCACCGCCCCACTATCCCCGCTGTCTGGAGTTCCCGCTTGGAGTCTGAATCCATCGTCTATGGCTGTATCCGCGACTGGCCGTCGGGTGATCCGGAGCAGGCGCGCTTGCGTCGGGCGATCAACCAGCGTGAGTTGCAGGCCTTGCCGTCGGGCGATGCCTGGCCGTTTATTGGCCGCGACATGTTTTCGTTTTGCCCCGAGCCCGGTGAAGGCCTGTACCAGACGCAGGTGATTCACTTCGGGGCCAGCTACCGCGCCGTGGAGTACGAGTGGACCCTGTGGGTAGAACAGTTCGAGGCGCTGCTCAAGCGCCTGTACTGGGGCAGCGCGGTGGTGCACCTGGAAACCGAATTAAGCGGCAGCCACACCTTTCGCTGGGAATCCGAACAGGGCTTTCACAGCCCGCAAGACCCCGGCGGCCTGCTGGTGCGCTGCGCCTGGGAGCGTGAAGGCGCCCTGCACAGCTAAGGACAACGCCATGCTCAATTACCTGTGGTTTTTCCTCGCGGCCCTGTTCGAAATCGCCGGCTGCTATGCGTTCTGGTCGTGGCTGCGCATGGGCAAGAGCGCCTGGTGGATCGTGCCGGGCCTCGTTAGCCTGGTGCTGTTCGCGCTGCTGCTGACGCGCGTGGAGGCGGCGTATGCCGGCCGTGCGTATGCCGCCTATGGGGGCATTTATGTGGTGGCGTCGTTGTTCTGGTTGGGCGTGGTGGAGCGGGCGCGCCCGTTATCCACAGACTGGATCGGCGCGGCGTTTTGTGTGGTGGGTGCGTTGATTATTCTGTTTGGGCCACGGTTCTCGGCTTCATAACACTGATTCCAACGTTTGAAGGCTACTGAGAACGCCCTACAAACCTCCGTCATTCCCGCGCAGGCGGGAATCCAGATTCTCGCCTCAGCCCTCGTATCGCGCCCCCTTCAAAATTCTGGCTCCCCGCCTTCGCGGGGACGACGCAGTGCAACAGCAACGTCCAACGCGCTCTTAATCCTCGAGCCACTCCTTGGGCACGTCGCGCTTCATTGCCAATTGGCATTGTTCACTTTCGACGTCAAAGACGATGACCGCTTCCCCTTTGTCGAGGGCGCGGCGCACGCGGGCGACGCGGGTTTCCAATGGCGTTTCGTCGCCGTTGTCGGTGCCGTCACGGGTGACGAAGTCTTCGATCAGGCGCGTGAGGGTGTCGGCTTCGAGCATTTCTTGCGGGATCAACATGGCACTTCTCCAGAAAGCCCGGCGATGTTAACCCACTTACTATTGGCCTACTAAGACGGAGAAATTTCTTCGCTGGCCGGCGTTTTACGTTCACTGGCGAGGAATTTGTCCAGGGTGGCGTACAGCACCTCGCAGTCCAGCGGCTTACCAAGAAAGTCGTCCATGCCAACCAACGCGCCGTGCTCGCGGTGTTCGTCGAGGATATGCGCGGTCAGGGCGACGATGGGCACCGGGCGCAGCTGCTGTTGTTTTTCCAGCCGGCGAATCTGCCGCGTGGCTTCAAAGCCGTCCATCTCGGGCATTTCACAGTCCATCAAAATCAACTGCACGGCTCCCGGGTCGCGGCTGTAGTCCTTCACCGCTTCCACGCCGTTGGCCACCACGCGTACCACGTAGCCGCGTTTTTTCAGCAGGCCTTGCACCACCAGTTGGTTTACCGGGTTGTCTTCCACCACCAGAATGCAGGCGCTGTTGCCGCTCTGGTCCACCACCGGCGGGCGGTTTTCGCTGCGCCGCTCCTGGTAGAACTCCAGCAACGCTTCGCGTAGCGGCGTAATAGCCAGCGGCTGGGCCAGGTTGAGCAGGCGCAGGCCTTTGCTCGGCGGCAGCAATTGGCATTGTTCCGGCGGGCACAGCAGCAGAATGCGTTGGCCCTTTTGCAGGCGCGGGCGCAGGGTGTCGAGCCAATGCAGCACGCTGCCGGGCCAGGGCGCCATCAGAATCAGCAACGGTGTTACGGCAAAATCGTCGAGGTAGGCCTGCAAGCGTTCGGGGTTCTGGCAGCGCTCAGTGCGCATGCCCCAGCGTTCCAGCAGGCGGCTCAGGGCGTCGAGGCCCAGGCCATCGAGGGAGGTAAGCAGCGCGGTTTTGCCTTTGAGCAGTTGGCGCAGCGGGTCGTCATTGCGATCGCCTTCTTGCAGCGCCACATCGAACGCCAGGCGTGTGCCCTGCCCTGGCGTGCTGTGCACTTCGATATGGCCACCCATCATTTCCACCAGCTCCTTGCTGATGGCCAGGCCAAGGCCACTGCCGCCGTAACGGCGGGTAGTACTGGAGTCGCCTTGGGAGAAGGATTCGAACAACTGGGTTTGCGCCTCGCCGGCAATACCGATGCCGCTGTCGCTGACGGAAAAGATCAGGTGCGGATTGCCCAGGCTGTTGTTGCGCCGGCACACACTGACCGCCACATGACCCTCGGCGGTGAACTTCAGGGCATTGCTCAACAGATTCATCAATACCTGCTTGAGCCGCGTGGGGTCGCCCTTGATGCGCTGCGGCACCCCCACTTCCAGGCTGACGTATAACCGCAGGTTCTTTTCCAGGGCCTGGGCGGTGAACAGGGTCAGGGTGTCGGAAATCAACACTTCCAGGTCGAACTCGATGTTTTCCAGGCTCAGCTTGCCGGACTCGATACGGGCGTAGTCGAGGATGTCGTTGATCACCGCCATCAACGAGCTGCCGGAGCTGGCAATGGTATCGACGTAAAACCGCTGACTGCGGTCCAGCGCCGTGCCCTTGAGCAACTGCAACATGCCCAGCACGCCGTTCAGGGGCGTGCGGATTTCGTGGCTCATCTTGGCCAGGAAGCGGCTCTTGGCCTGGTTTTCGATTTCCGATTTGGCCGCTGCCTGGCGTGAGCGAAAGCCTTCTTCCTTGAGCAGGTTGATGCGGTCGGCCAGGCCGATGGACAAGGTGATCAGCTCGATGGTGACCCCCACCTTGACCATGGTGGCGCCATAGATGCCGAAAATCTCGATACCCAGCGAGCCGGTGGTGGCGACGATAAACGAGGTCAGCAGAATGCCCCAGGCCAGAATGTAGTAAGAGCCGTAACGCAGGCCCTGGCGCCAGATATAGATGCCACTGAGCAGCAGCACGAA
This sequence comes from Pseudomonas turukhanskensis, assembly GCF_027922365.1. Lineage (GTDB taxonomy): Bacteria > Pseudomonadota > Gammaproteobacteria > Pseudomonadales > Pseudomonadaceae > Aquipseudomonas > Aquipseudomonas turukhanskensis. The sequence continues at coordinate 466,574 of NZ_BSFN01000002.1, read as the reverse complement.
GGACACGAACAGCACCGTCAGGCTGGCCAGAATGTTCCAGGCCTGCAAGCCGATCACCACCACTGAGACGATGCAGCACAGAATAAGCGCCATCAGGTATTGCAGCGCCTTGTCCAGGCGCGGGGAAAACTGCGCGGTATGCAGAAAATGGCGGCTGAACTGGGTGGCGCTGAAGCTGTGCAGGAACATCAGAAAGTAGATGCTCACCGACTGCAGCTCGATCAGGTTGGGCATCAGCTTGAACAGCATGCCGTCGAAGCTGGCGGCGAACAGGCCGATGTTGAGGTTGTACACCAGGTACCAGAAGTAGGCCCGTTCGCGCAGGGAGAAATACAGGAACAGGTTGTAGCAGAACATCGCAAACAACACGCCGTAGAAGGCGCCGTTGGCGCCCATCAGGTTTTCCTGGGCTGCGGCGCTGGCGCCGTAGGTGCTGAAGAACATCGGCACAAACAACGTACTGGTGCTTTCAATCCGCACAATCAGGGTGCTCTGGCCCTGGGGCAACTCCATGGGAAACCAGAAATTGCGCACTTGCACGGGGCGCTGGGAGAAGGCGAAGCGGTCGCCGGTCTCCTGGCTGGCTATCTTGCCATCAGGGGTTTGCAGGTAGAGCTGGATATGGTCCAGCAGCGGGTAGTTGATTTCCAGGTAGCCGCCCAGGGCGTGGGGGCGGCTATTGAGCAGGCGCACCTTGAACCACCATACCGAGCCGTTCTTGCCCAGGTTGACATGGTCGCTGCGCGCGCCGTTGAACTCGTCATCGCTCAGGGCCTGCACTTGCTCCAGGCTGAGAATGCCGCGTGGGTCTTCGAAATAGCCGATATAGGGCGCCAGTGACAGGCGCATTTCATCCTGATTCAGCGGCGCAAACGTGGGTGCGCCGGCCCAGGAGCTTCCGGCGAACAGGCACAGCAAGACGAGCAGACAGATACGAGGCATCCGTAAACCTCAGACAAATACAGGCGAAGCTGACTAACCCCACCGCGTGAAAAACTCGCCTAGCCGAGCGTAGTAGTTTTCACACGAACCGGGCCGCTCCTTTCTTGTTCTTGTCTGGCACTTTGCCTCTATGCTGCCCGCCCTTCAAGTGTCGTTTTCACGGGAATTGATCAGGCTGTCGACCGTCGGAACCCGGGTGTCGCTTTCCATCTGCGCGTCGTGTTCGATCTGGTGACTGAAATTATCCAGCGACTGGTTGGCCGGTTTGGCGTCACTGGCAAACACCGGCGGGCTCAGAATATAGGCGCTGAGCAACCGGCTCAGCCCCGCCAGGCTGTCGATATGGGTGCGCTCGTAGCCGTGGGTGGCGTCGCAACCAAAGGCCAGCAGCGCGGTGCGGGTGTCATGGCCGGCGGCCACCGCCGATTGCGCATCGCTGTGGTAGTAGCGGAACAGGTCACGGCGCACCGGCACCTCATGGGTCTCGGCCAGACGCAACAGGTGGCGCGACAGGTGATAGTCATAGGGCCCGCCGGAATCCTGCATGGCGACACTCACGGTGTGCTCACTAGACTGCTGCCCCGGCGCCACCGGCGCAATGTCGATGCCGACAAACTCGCTGACATCCCAGTGCAGGGCCCCGGCCGCCCCGGAGCCGACTTCCTCGGTGATGGTGAACAGCGGATGGCAGTCGATGGCCGGTTCGATACCGCTTTCCACCAGGCCTTTGAGCGCGGTGAGCAAGGCCGCTACACCGGCCTTGTCATCCAGATGGCGGGCGCTGATATGGCCGCTTTCGGTGAACTCCGGCAGCGGATCGAACGCCACGAAGTCACCGACGTTGATGCCCAGCGACTCGCAGTCGGCGCGGGTGCTGCTGTAAGCGTCCAGGCGCAGTTCGACGTGGTCCCAACTGATCGGCATCTGGTCGATGGCCGTGTTGAACGCGTGGCCGGAGGCCATCAACGGCAAGACGCTGCCGCGAAAGACGCCGGTTTCGGTAAACACGCTAACGCGGCTGCCCTCGGCAAAACGGCTGGACCAGCAGCCCACCGGGGCCAGGCCCAGGCGGCCGTTGTCCTGTACCTGGCGGACGATGGCACCGATGGTGTCCAGGTGCGTGGAAACCGCTCTGTCGGGGCTGTTCTGTTTGCCCTTGAGGGTTGCGCGAATGGTGCCACGGCGGGTGAGCTCAAAAGGAATGCCCAATTCCTCCAGGCGCTCGGCCACGTACCGCACGATGGTGTCGGTAAAGCCGGTGGGGCTGGGAATGGCGAGCATTTCCAGGAGCACGCGGCGCAGGTAAACGAGGTCGGGTTCGGGGACTTTTTTCATGGGGGGTCTCCTTCAATGCCTGCGAAGCGCCTGGTAGCAGGCGCACAGGTTCTAAACAAAAACTCCCGTCATCCCAGCGCAGGCTGGGATCCAGAATCGTGCAGGAGTCGCGGTGTGGCTGGCAGTGGTGCACCTGGGTCCCAGCCTTCGCTGGGACGACGGGGTGGAGGCGGAAAAAATGACCGCCCTCAGCTACCGGGCTGACTGAGCGGAAACAACAGATCAATAAACCGCTCTGCCGTCGGTTGCGGTTGGTGATTGGCCAGCCCCGCGCGTTCATTGGCCTCAATAAACACGTACTCGGGCTGGTCCGCTGCCGGCACCAGCAAGTCCAGGCCGACTACCGGAATATCCAGCGCCCGCGCTGCGCGCACGGCGGCTTCACCCAGCACCGGATGCAGAATGTCAGTGACATCTTCCAGCGTACCGCCGGTGTGCAGGTTGGCGGTGCGCCGTACCGCCAGGCGCTGGCCGGCGGGCAGTACGCTGTCGTAGTCAAAGCCGGCCGCGCGCAGGGTGCGGTGGGTTTCTTCATCCAGCGGAATGCGGCTTTCGCCGCCAGTAGCGGCTTGCCGGCGACGGCTCTGCGCTTCTATCAGTGCGCCGATGCTATGGCGGCCATCACCAATTACCTCGGCCGGCCGGCGAATGGCAGCAGCCACCACCACATAGCCGATCACCAGAATGCGCAGGTCGGCGCCTTCGTGAAAACTTTCCAGCAGCACGCGGTTATCAAAGGCTTGGGCGCGTTTAATAGCCGCTTCCACGTCCTCCTCGGTTCGCAGGTCAATGGCCACGCCCTTGCCCTGTTCGCCATCCACGGGTTTAACCACCACCCGGCCATGCTCGGCGAGAAAGTCGGCGTTTTCTTCTGGCTCGCCGGCCAGTTGCTGCGCCGGCAATTGCAGGCCAACGCGGCGCAAGGCGCGGTGGGTCAGGAGTTTGTCCTGGCACAGGGTCATGCTCACGGCGCTGGTAAGGTCACTTAGCGACTCGCGGCAACGAATGCGCCGGCCACCGTGGTTAAGGGTGAACAGCCCGGCTTCGGCATCGTCCACCTGCACCTCGATACCACGGCGACGGGCTTCGTCGACGATAATCTTGGCGTACGGATTGAGCTCTGCTTCCGGGCCGGGGCCGAGAAACAGGGTCTCGTTGATGCCGTTCTTGCGCTTGAGGGTAAAGGTGGCCAGGTCGCGAAAGCCCAGTTTGGCGTACAGGCGCTTGGCCTGGTGGTTGTCGTGCAGCACCGACAAATCCAGGTAACTGAGGCCGCGGCTCATAAAGTGCTCGATCAGATGACGCACCAGCACCTCGCCTACACCGGGACGCGGGCACTGCGGCGACACCGCCAGGCACCAGAGGCTGCAACCGTTGTCCGGGTCGTTGAAGGCTTTACGGTGGTTGAGGCCCATCATGCCGCCGATCACGTCGCCACTATCAGCGTCTTCGGCCAGCCAGTATTCCGGGCCGCCGTCTTCCTTGGGCGTCAGGCGCTCGGGGTCTACCGGCAACATGCCGCGCAACTGGTACAGGTGGTTTAGCGCCTGCCAGTCTTCGGCACTTTGTGCACGGCGCACGTTAAAGCCACGAAAGCCCCGGCGCGCCTGGCGGTAGTCGGTGAACCACAGGCGCAGGGTGTCGGAGGGGTCGAGAAACAAACCCTGCGGCGCCTGGGCCAGCACCTGATGGGGCGCAGCCACGTACAGGGCGATATCGCGTTCGCCGGGCTTTTCAGCTAACAGTTCACTGGCCAGCATTTCCGGCGTTGGGTAGGTGTGGCCGATCAGAATCCGCCCCCAGCCGCAGTGCAGAGCCAGTGGTGGATTGGCGTGCTGATTGCCATCCTCGGCAAAACGCGCCTGCAAGCGCTCATAGGACGGCGGTTGGCCGCGCAGCAGGCGCTGGCTGTAGGCATAGCCTTTCATTAACAAATCTTCCCTTGAGAAAACGGGTGGCAAGGCGCTGCTCATTTACACGCCTTGTTCGCTCAGCCACAGGTTGAGGGCGGCGAGCTGCCAGAGTTTGGAACCACGCAGCGGCGTCAGTTGGCCCTGCGGGTCGGTGAGGAGCTGGTCGAGCATCGCCGGGTTGAACAGGCCACGGTCCTGGCTCGGGTCGAGCAACAACTCGCGCACCCAGCCCAGGGTGTTGCCCTCAAGGTGTTTAAGCCCTGGCACCGGGAAATAGCCCTTGGGCCGGTCGATAACCGCCGCCGGAATCACCAGACGAGCCGCTTCCTTGAGTACCTGCTTGCCGCCATCGGGCAGCTTGAAGCGCCCCGGAATGCGCGCCGACAGCTCCACCAGGCGGTAATCCAGAAACGGTGTGCGCGCTTCCAGGCCCCAGGCCATGGTCATGTTGTCCACCCGCTTCACCGGGTCATCCACCAGCATCACCGTGCTGTCCAGGCGCAGCGCCTTATCCACCGCCGCATGGGCGCCGGGGCGCTGGAAATGCTCGCGCACGTACTCGCCGGCGCAGTCGCCGGTCAGCCAGGCGGGCTGCACGGTGTTGCGGTACTCGTCGTAGCTGCGGTCCAGAAACGCCGCGCGGTAAGCGGCAAAGGGGTCGACCGCACCGTCCACCAGCGGGTACCAGTGGTAACCGGCAAACAACTCATCGGCGCCCTGCCCGCTTTGCACCACCTTGCAATGCTTGGCCACTTCGCGCGACAGCAGATAGAAAGCAATGCAGTCATGGCTGACCATCGGCTCGCTCATGGCGCGAAACGCCGCCGGCAGTTGCTCGATGATTTCGCGCTCATCGATACGCAGTTGGTGATGACGAGTGTTGTAGTGCTGGGCAATCAGGTCGGAGTACTGAAACTCGTCGCCACGCTCGCCGCCGGCATCCTGAAAACCGATGGAAAAGGTCGACAGGTTTTCCACTCCGACCTCACGCAGCAAGCCCACCAGCATGCTGGAGTCCACCCCACCGGACAGCAGCACGCCGACATCCACGGCGGCCCGCTGACGAATCGCCACCGCCTCGCGCACGCTTTCCAGCGTCAGGTCGCGCCACTCGTTCAGGCCATAGGCCTGCTCATCAGCGGCGGCGCCGTAGGTCAGTTCCCACCAGGTTTTCTGGGTGGTATTGCCTTGGGCATCAATGCGCATCCAGGTGGCCGGCGGCAGCTTGCTGACATTGGCCAACAGCGTGCGCGGCGCGGGCACCACGGCGTGGAAATTCAGGTAATGGTTGAGGGCGACAGGGTCGAGCGTCTTGTCGATATCGCCACCCTGCAACAGGGCCGGCAACGTCGAGGCAAAGCGCAGGCGCTCGGCCGTGTGCGACAGGTACAGCGGCTTGATGCCCAGGCGATCGCGGGCAATAAACAGTTCGCGCTTCTCACGCTCCCAAATGGCGAAGGCAAACATGCCATTGAGTTTGGGCAGCAGGTCGGCGCCCCAGGCGTGGTAGCCCTTGAGCAGCACCTCGGTGTCACCCTCGGAAAAAAACTGATACCCGAGCGCCTGTAGCTCGCTGCGCAGTTCCGGGTAGTTGTAGATGGCGCCGTTGAACACCAATGAAAGGCCCAGTTGGCTATCGATCATTGGCTGGCCGGAGGCGTCCTCTAGGTCCATGATTTTCAGGCGCCGGTGACCCAGGGCAATGGAGCCCTGGCTATGGAAGCCGTGGGCGTCGGGGCCACGCGGGGCCAGGTGATGGGTAATGCGCTCGACCGCTGCGAGGTCGGCGGGGCGATTATTGAAACGTAACTCTCCAGATATTCCGCACATAGTCCTTACCGGGTTTCCGTTGGGGAAAAAGGGGGGCGCGCAATCGTTGCGCTAATGGAGCAGACCGGCTCAGGGGCTGAGAGTTTTAGATAAATGTGATCTAAGTTGATGGGTGGCCCGAGCAGCCAAGGGGAATTCGGGCATGTGTCTGGCGAGGGGTAAAAGCACTCGCCCATCAATTTCAGCAATATCAACTACCAACACCATGCGTTTCTCAAGGCAGGCACAAAAGCGGAACCTTGGCTCCGAAGTCACTTACCTAGCCCTTGAGGAACACACCATGAAAACCATCGTTACCGCGTCCCTGCTCACCGCGTTGTTAACCGGCAACGCCTTCGCCGCCGCTGATGTCAACCACAGCTACGAAGCTGCCACCGCCAAACAAACCGCCGAGCAAAGCAAAACCGTAAAGGCCGACGACACCACCCAGGCCGTCGACAAGAAAGACCAAAGCGAAGATGACCGCTGGGGTCTGCCACGCTGGTGGCATTGATTGACCGCAGTACCACAAGGGCGCCTGGCAGGCGCCTTTGTCGTTTCTGCAGCCGTTACCGGCGGCTCACGCTTGCTCTCCCCTTGCGGGAGAGGGCTGGGGTGAGGGGGACTTTGCTTGACCACTCATCCCCTTTGTCGAACAACGGCAATTTGCCGCTACTCCACTTCTAGGTAACTCACAGAAATGGAGCATCGAAGATGACCAAATTACCTTTTACTGCCTTGGTACTCAGTGGCCTGCTGGCCGCTTCCTCCGCCACCGTCGTGGTGGCGGCGACCGTAAGCCCCGGCAATGGCGTAGGCGCCCCGGAAGCCGGCACCTCGGGTGAAGGCACAGGCACCTCCAGCACCGGCGCAAGCAGCCCGGGCACCGGCACCGGTACCGGCGCCACCGGCCAGGGCACCACCGGCACCGGCACCGGCTCGCCAGGCGCGGGTACCGGCGCAACCGGTACTGGCACCACCGGCACGGGGACAGGCATAGGCACCGGCACAGGCGCCACAGGCACAGGTACTGGCGCGACTGGCACTGGCACTGGCACCGGGACAGGAACCGGCACCACCGGCGGCAGCACCATGAGCCCATCGGGTGGCAGCGGCGGCAGCGGTGGCAGCAGCTCGGGCAGCGGCGGCACAGGCACAGGTGGCACCGGTACCGGTGGCACTGGCACTGGCGGCACCGGCGGTGGCATGGGCGGTGGCGCAGGTGGCACTGGCGGTGGTTCGGGTGGCGCTGGCGGCGGCGCGGGCGGCGGCAGCTAATGCTGCGTGCTCCACACCATGGCCAGTGGGGTTTACCCACTGGCCATTTTTTTGTCTGGCGTTTGACGGTATAACGGCACCGCTGCCAGCACGCAGCCCCCATCCAAGGACATGCCCACCGTAGTCGGGCTGGAGATCTCAGGTGATCAAACCGCTGCGTATTGCCATTGTCGGCGCAGGCCCGGCCGGCCTTGCCGCCGCCCTTTATCTGCACCGCAGTAACCACCAGGTAACGGTGTTCGAACGCTTTGCCGAAGCCGCCCCGGTAGGCTCCGGTCTTATTCTGCAACCGACCGGGCTAACCGTGCTGGAAGACCTCGGCCTGTTCGCGGCCATTGCCCAACTGGGCAGCCGCATCGACCGCCTGTACGGCGCCGACGCCCACTCCAATCGCACCGTGCTGGACGTGCGCTACAGCGCGATCAAAGGCGGTCGCCATGGCATTGCCGTGCACCGCGCGGCGCTTTTTCATGTGTTGTTCGAGGCGGTGCAAGCCGAGCGCATTGCCGTGGAAACCGGCCTGGATGTCGACACCCTGGAAACCCGCGGCGACCTGGCCTGGCTGGTCAGCGCCACGCAGGCCAAAGCCGGCCCGTTCGACCTGGTGGTCGATGCCAGCGGCTCGCGCTCCAGGCTCAAGACTTTCGCCCTGCAACCCAGCGAACCGAAGCCGCTGGTCTACGGCGCCTTCTGGGCGTCACTGCAGGCCGACCCGGCAGCCTTGACCAGCAGGGCCCTGGTGCAACGCTACCACCGCGCAACCACCATGATTGGCGTGTTGCCCATCGGCAAAGCCCACCCGGACAGCGCCGCCATGAGTGCGTTTTTCTGGAGCACCAAACCCGATGAAGTGGAAACGCTGAAGCGCGCCGGCATCAATCGATGGAAAGACCAGGTGGCCGGCCTGTGGCCCGACTGCGAAAGCTACCTGCAACAGATCAACGATTTCGACGACATGACCCTGGCCCGCTACGGCCACCACACCCTGGCCATGCCGGTAGGCCGAAGCCTGGCGGTTATCGGTGATGCCGCCCACTCCACCAGCCCGCAGTTAGGCCAGGGCGCCAATATGGCGCTACTCGATGCCCGCGCCCTGGTGCATGCGCTGAACACCAGCCCCGACCTGGCCACCGCCCTGCCCCGCTACGCGGCGTCGCGACGTGTGCATGTGCGCACATTTCAGGCGCTGTCAGGGGCGTTTACGCCGTTCTATCAGTCGGATTCGCGCCTGTTGCCGTTGCTGCGGGATCGGGTGATGGCGACGGTGGCCAAGATACCGCCGGCGCCACAGATTCTGGCCTCGATGGTGGCAGGCACGTTGGTGGACCCGTTTGCGCCGATTGGGTTGCGTGAGCGTAGTTGGCAGGAACCGCTGGTGCGCGAAGCACACCCTACCTGAGCAACGTCTGCCCGTAGGGTGTGCTTCGCGCACCAAGCGGTTTAGAACCCAGCGATTTCCCGCAACCGATACCACGACATCCCCAACGCCAACAGCGGCGTGCGCAGCAGTTTGCCGCCGGGGAATTTCATATGGGGCACGGCGGCGAACAGGTCGAAACCCGTGCTGTCTTGCCGGCAGATGGCTTCGGCCAGCAGGCGGCCGGCCAGGTGGGTGGTGTTTACGCCGTGGCCGGAATAGGCCTGGGCGAAGTACACATTGGTTTCCCCACGCAAACGACCAATCTGCGGCAGACGGTTGGCGCCGATGCCGATGGTGCCGCCCCACGCGAAGTCGATACGGGTATCGGCCAACTGCGGGAATACACGGAGCATTTTCGGCCGCATATACGCGGCGATGTCCTGCGGATCGCGGCCGGAGTAATGGCAGGCGCCACCGAAGAGCAAACGACGGTCGGCCGACAGGCGGAAGTAGTCCAGCCCGACACGCTGGTCACACAGGGCACGGTTGCCAGGAATCAGCTGCTCGGCCTGCGCCAGGCTCAACTGCTCGGTGCCGATGATATAGCTGCCCGCAGGCAGCACCGTGCCGCTCAATTCTGGCACCAGGCCTGCCAGGTGAGCGTTGCCGGCCAGCACCAGGTTGTCGGCACGCACCAGGCCCGAGGCGGTGTGCACTTTCACTTTGGCGCCGTATTCGATGCGTTGCGCAGCGCTGTTTTCAAAGATGCGCACGCCCAGCTTGTGCGCCACGGCCGCTTCGCCCAATGCCAGGTTGAGCGGGTGCAGGTGGCCCGAGCCGCTGTCGATCATGCCGCCGACAAACACCTTGGAGCCGACCACACGGTCCATCTGATCCGGTTCAATCAGGGTCAGTTTATGGCCATAGCCCATGCGCTCCAACGCGTGCTTGTCTTCGATAAAGCCCTGGTAGTGCTGAGGGGTATTGGCAAGGTCGCAGTAGCCCCAGCGCAGGTCGCAGTCGATGCCGTACTTGGCCACGCGCTCGCGAACGATTTCCACCGCTTCGAGCCCCAGCCGTTCCAGGGTGGCAACGCCGTCGGTGCCAATCTGTCCGGCGAATTTCGACAGGTCGTGGCCAACGCCACGAATCAGTTGGCCGCCGTTGCGACCGCTGGCGGCCCAGGCAATTTGCCGGGCTTCGAGCAACACCACCGACAGGCCGCGCTCGGCCAGTTCAATGGCGGTGTTAAGCCCGCTGAAGCCACCACCGACCACGCATACATCACAGTCCAGCGAGCCATTGAGCACGGGAAAGTCGATCTGCTTGTTGCGGGTGGCGTGGTAGTAGGAGGCGGTATGGGCCGTGGGCCCCGCACCGGGAAGAGCAGAATTCAACGACATACAAAGGCCTATAGCCTGGAGGCTTGCACCTCCGGGAAACGGTGAGACGGACCGGTTCGGGTAGCTTTTGCAGGAGCGGTTTCAACCGCGATGCTGTTGAAGATCAGAGCATCGCGGCTCAAGCCGCGCCTACAAAGAGCAGTTACCGACCGGACTTGTAGTTGTTCCAGGCGCGAGTGGTCCAGCGCATTACCGCAGGCGTCCACTCGGAGGAAACGTAGAGCTTTTTCAGCACGTCATCGGACGGGTAAATAGAGGGGTTCTGACGAATTTCCGGGTCCATTACCGCATCCGCTGCCTGGTTGGCGTTGGCGTAGCCGACAAAGTCGCTGACCTTGCTGATCACGTCAGGCTTGAGCAGGTAGTTGATATAGGCGTGCGCCTCGGCAACGTTTTTCGCGTCAGCCGGAATGGCCAGCATGTCGAACCACAGGTTAGCGCCCTCTTTGGGCACCACGTAGGCGATGTCGATACCGTTCTTGGCTTCCTGCGCGCGGCTCATGGCCTGGAAGGCGTCACCCGAGTAGGCGAACGCTACGCAGATATTGCCGTTGGCCAGATCCGCCACGTATTTCGAGGAGTGGAAATAGGTGATGTAGGGGCGAATGGCGTCGAGTTTCTTCTGCGCCTCTTTGTAGTCTTCCAGTTTGTCGCTACGCGGGCTCTTGCCCATGTAGTTGAGCAATGCCGGGTAGATCTCGTCCGGCGAGTCCATAAAGGTCACGCCGCACGCTTGCAGCTTCTTGATGTTTTCCGGTTCGAACAACACGGCCCAGGAGTCGATGGTGTCAACGCCCAAGGCTTCCTTGACCTTCTTCACGTTGAACGCGATGCCGTTGGTACCCCACAGGTACGGCACGGCGTATTCGTTACCGGGATCGTTTTCTTGCAGGCGCTCGAGCAATTGCGGGCTGAGGTTTTTGAAGTTGGGCAACAGGCTCTTGTCCAGCTTCTGGAACACCCCGGCGCGAATCTGCCGGCTAAGGAAGTGGTTGCTCGGCACGACGATGTCGTAACCGGTGCGCCCGGCCAGCAGCTTGCCTTCCAGGGTTTCGTTGGAGTCGAACACGTCGTACACCGGGTTGATGCCGGTTTCGGCCTTGAAGTCTTTCAAGGTGGTTTCGCCGATGTAGTCGGTCCAGTTGTAAACGTTCACCACGCCGGCGGCATACACGCCGCCGCTGAGCAGCAATACGCTGCTAGCCAGCACTGTTTTGATCAGTGATTTGCTCATCGAATCGCCCTTACGGTTGTTGTTTTTTTACACGCTCAGCAGCAGGAACTCGCGCTCCCAGGAACTGATGACGCGCTTGTAGTTTTCATGCTCAGCGCGTTTCACAGCCACATAAGCGGCCGGGAAACGCTGGCCCAGGTACTCCTTGACCATGGTCGACTGTTCCATGCATTCCAGCGCCTGTTCCAGGGTCAGCGGCAAGCGCAGGTTGCGGCGCTCATAGCCACGGCCCACCACCGGCTCGCTCGGGTTCAGGCCTTCAACCATACCCACGTAACCGCACAGCAAGCTGGCCGCCAGTGCCAGGTACGGGTTGGCGTCGGCGCCCGGCAGGCGGTTTTCCACGCGCATGTTCTGCGGGTCGGACTCCGGCACACGCAAGCCCACGGTACGGTTGTCCGAACCCCACTCCACGTTCACCGGTGCCGAGGTGTCCGGCAGAAAGCGGCGGAACGAGTTCACGTTGGGGGCGAACAGCGGCAAGGTTTCGGGGATGTACTTCTGCAGGCCGCCGATATGGCCCAGGAACAGCTCGCTCATGCTGCCATCTTCGTTGGCGAACACGCTTTTGCCGGTGCTCAGGTCCACCACACTCTGGTGCACGTGCATGGCACTGCCAGGCTCGCCGGTCATTGGCTTGGCCATAAAGGTGGCGGCCACGTTATGACGCAGCGCGGCTTCGCGCATGGTGCGCTTGAACACGAAAATCTGGTCGGCCAGGTGCAGGGCATCACCGTGACGGAAGTTGATTTCCATCTGCGCCGTGCCTTCCTCGTGAATCAGGGTATCGAGGTCCAGGCCCTGGGCTTCGCACCAGTCGTACATGTCTTCGAACAGCGGGTCGAATTCGTTGGTGGCTTCGATGGAATACGACTGGCGACCGGTTTCCTGACGACCGGAGCGGCCTACCGGCGGCTTCAACGGATAATCCGGGTCGGGGCTGCGTTCAGTGAGGTAGAACTCCATTTCCGGCGCCACGATCGGCTTCCAGTTTTTAGCGGTGTACAGCGCCAACACCTTCTTGAGGATATTGCGCGGCGACAGGTCGATGGGGTTGCCCATCTTGTCGTAGGTGTCGTGGATTACCTGAGCGGTCGGTTCCAGCGCCCACGGCACCAGGAACACAGCGTTTTCGTCGGGGCGGCAATGCATGTCGATATCGGCGGGGTCGAGCAGGTCGTAATAGACGTCGTCATCGACAAAGTCGCCGGTCACCGTTTGCAACAGCACGCTCTCGGGCAGGCGCATGCCTTGCTCGGCGAGAAACTTGTTGGTGGGAGAAATCTTGCCGCGAGCGATGCCGGAGAGGTCGGAGACAAGACATTCCACTTCGGTGACTTTGTTGTTATTCAGCCAAGTTTTCAGCTGTTGCAGATCGCCTTTCATAAACCCTCAGGGAGTTGTGCTTGAAGGCACCGAGTCTGCACGCCCGGCAATTGGGGCATCTATCCAGTTTGCGCAACGTCTGCTGCCACTTTTTGGCGCATGCGACGTTTAGTCGCCAAACGGCCAACCTAAGCTCCGCAAACGGCTAAACAATCCAAAGCGCGAGCCCGGCCATAATCGGGCGTCTTTTTCCCGCTATATAAGAAAGCAGCCCGGAGGGGCGCATGGCGATCAAGGTCCTACAAACACTCGACGTGGACCAACAGCGCACAGCCATCGACGGCTGGCAGCAGCACTACGCGCAGATGTCGGCCGGGCGATTTCACGGCAGCATCGTGCATGCCCAATGCAACGGCGTAGAAGCCTATGAAGAACGGATGAACACGCGGGTCGAGCAGCATTTTCATGCGCCCGACAAGGCACTGGTGTTCAGCTTCGACATGGCCGATGGCGCCCTCTACCTACTAAACAGCGAAAGCCAGAACACCTGGATTACCCCGGAGCACTACCGCGAGGTAGCGGTGGTGGTCGACCTTGATCTGATGGGCCAGGGCCTTTGCCCTGGCAGCCTGGACGGGTTGCTGCTGACGCCACTGCGGTCGCAGCAGAGCCAAGTATTCAGTTCGTGGTTGAGTTATGTACTGAACAAATTGTCGGCCACGCCGGGGGCAAGCCTGGATGCGAGCTTGTCACGCCAGTTGGTGGATGACTGTCTGTTCGTGCTGGATTGTTCCTCGCGCTCGCTCGATCAGTTGAAGCAGCGGCGCCTGGCTGAAGACCGGCGGATTGTGGGGCAGGTGTTCGAGTTGGCCAGCGCCTACCCGGAGGACAATTTCAATGTGTTGGAGTTGGCCACGGCGGCGGGGGTGACGGTGCGGCAGTTGCAGCATTCGTTTACGCAGTTCACCGGGATTACGCCCAGTGCGTGGTTACGGTTGCGCCGGTTGAATGCGGCGCACCGGGATCTGACGCTGGCAGCGCCTGAGGAGACGACGGTGGCTGAGGTGGCGATGCGGTGGTCGTTCTGGCATTTGGGTAGGTTTGCGGAGGCGTATAAAGGGTTGTTTGGGGAGCAGCCTAAGTGCACGTTGCAGCGTAGGGGATAGTTTTTTTGGTGATCGGTGTTTGTCTGCATTACCGCGTGTGCTGAACGTTTTGTTTCGCGTCTTACGCGCTAAGCTTTTGTAGGGTGTGCTCCGCGCACCTTTGCGGTTTATCAGGCGACTGTGTGCTTTCTGCTTTACCGCATGCGCTGAACGTTTTGTTTCGCGCCTTACGCGCGAGGCCCTTGTAGGGTGTGCTCCGCGCACCTTGCGGTTTATGAGGCGACTGTTGTTTTTCTGCATTACCGCGTGTGGTGAACGTTTTATTTCGCGCCTTACGCGCGAGTTTCTTTTTCCAGTCGATGAAAAAGAAACCAAAAAATCTTGCCCCTACCTGGGCCCTACGCTGTGCTTCGGGTTCCCTCGCTGCGTCGTCGCTCCAGGGGCCGGGCTGAAGGGCCATCCATGGCCCTCATCCCTCTTCGCGGCTCCCGGCCGCTACGACCCCTTACGCAACGACTCCGCTCGGCCTGGCGCTCAAGGGGCGGGTAGATCACAAGCGGTAGATCAAAAGCCAGATCAACGGCCCCTCTCGCCTGCCCGGCCGGCCTAGCGGGCGAGGGGGTGACGTTTGGCGCCGACCGCGTTGCTTTTTGTAGGAGCCAGCTTGCTGGCGAATCCTGCAAACACAGGTCTCGAATTACCTTTTCAGGGTTCGCTAGCAAGCTAGCTCCTACGAAAAGCAGCCCCTCTCCCGCTAGGCCGGCCGGCCAGGCGAGGGGGTTGGGGTGAGGGGCATTTGATCTAAAACTTGAAATCACACACACAACAAAAAACCCGCCGAAGCGGGTTTTTCTCAGACCATCCCAACATCCTGTCGGCTGCCACCCTGGCAATGGTCGATCGTCCCTGATCCTGAAGCACTCCCTGCGCTTCAGTGACGACTCCACATTAAGCAATCTCCTACAAACAAAAAAGGCGATATCAGAGCCACGCCTTGTAAGCATTTCGCTATAGCGAAACGGTAAATCCGCCATGAACTTCGGCACCAAGCGCTCGCTCGGGCTAAAAGCGGGCAGGCGGTGCGCCGTGCCGACTCCACAAGACAACCGCCCCCCAGGCTCTGCGCTGCCCACCCAGCAACAGCAATCCAACAACCTGCGCACCAATCAGCCCCTTAACCCGGCGCAATTGACTTTCCGTCTGGCAGATATGCCGCAAAAAACCGCACCAATCATCTAAAAACGCCCCCCCTTGTCATCGTTTAGTAGCAGCGTCGCCTTCTACTGCACAGCAAGGGTGCATGGATGGGTCGGCAGCCCGCAGACCAGCTGGCAGAAATTGGTAATTTTTTCAACACACAGCGACCGTTGATCGGACGACGAAATGGCCAATTCCCCGACTAATTAAAGAAAAACAATCAAACCAAAGTCGGGTCTAAAACGAGACCTGGCAGGGCGCCAGCAAGGAATCAGGTCATTGAAAATCAGCAAATTCCTAGATGTGTAAGGGACTTAATACAGGTGGAGCCTCAAGAGATAGCAGGTTGCCACTGCGCTTCAAGAGGCCTATGCTCGCCGTCCGCTGTCACCTCGGTAAATTTTTTTTGAACTTTTCAACAAAAATAAACCTAAGGAAATCAGCTAGAAATCCTCGCTAACGGGGGGCGCCATGAAAGCGACACATTGCTTCGCTAGCATTGGCGTTATGTGATGGCATATTTCGTGCTTCGTGTGAAGTAGGGCCTGGTTCGAGTGCGTAGGTGGTCGTAACGCACGACTCCAGATTTCTCAGCCAGCTTGATCTCGCGAAGTGGAGTGAAAGGTCTATGGAAAGACTCAGCACCACCCAGCCGGCCTGGTACCTCTTGCAATGCAAGGCGCGCCAAGACAGTCGAGCTGAAGAAAACCTGCTCCGGCAGAACTATGTGACCTTCAGGCCGCAACTGGTGGCGCAACGCGTACTGCGTGGCAAGCCGCACTGCGTGCTCGAATCACTGTTCCCCGGCTACCTATTTATCCAGTTGAGCCACGAGGACAACTGGTCTGCGCTGCGCTCCACGCGCGGAGTCAGCCGCATCGTCAACTTCAACCACGGCCCCGCCACGGTCACCGATCAGGTGATCGAGCATTTGCGTGCGCGCTGCTCGGGAGAAGTGCCCAGTCAGGCGTTCAGACCGGGCGACAAGCTGCAAATCATCCAGGGCCCATTAAGCACATTGGAAGGCATCTTCCTGGCAATGGATGGCACCGAACGGGTGATGATCCTGTTGCAGTTATTAAGCCGTGAACAACCTGTTCGCGTGCCCTTGAACCATATCAAGAGCGCTTGAACCCGGCCGTAAACCGTTCTACCGAAACTGCTTTTCCACCACATCAGCGTGCCGCGTTATCAAGGACCATACGTGTAACCTTGGGGCGGTAGCGTGGGGAAAGGCCTGAATTTTTGCCGTTGATTCGCTCCCTGCATTCGAGCGGCCAACCTCCGTACAAGGACAGACGCCATGCGCGCTACCGTAGCCACCGCCCTCCTCGTTTCGCTCGCCGCCGGCACCGCTCACGCCGCCCCGGAAACCGTTCTGGCTTTGCAGGCCGCCAACGTGCCCCTGACCAGCAGCCAGGCGCACCAGCTCAGCGCTTACTCGGGCCAAACCCTGGCCACCGCGTTGGGCAATCTGGCCAAGCAGTCGCCGGCCAATGCGGTGGCCATCACCTCGGCGGTGATTCCGGCGCACCCGGAATTGGCCGGACCGTTCGTCACGGCGCTGGTAACGGCAGTACCCGACCAATTCAGCGAAATTCTTGAAGCTGCCATCGCCGCCGCGCCTGACCAGGCCGCCGAGTTGGCATCCCTGGTGTCCGACCTGCAGCCCACCGCCGCTGGCGACAGCAGCCCGAGCTTCGGTGACAGCGGCACCGGCGTTCCAGGCACCAGCAACGCAGGCACCGGCAGCAACCCGGGGACCGCGAGCGCAAGTTGATACGGGGTTGGCAAAACGTTGATGAAACCATTTGCAAACGCTGCGCACTAAGCGAAGCGGCACAGCTTCCCCGTACACCCTGACGCGCGTCTCGCCGCAGGAATGAACACAGCAAGGACTTCGCATGAAATCGATCCGTCGGCTAGCCATCACGCTTGCAGCACCGACCCTACTTCCCGCCTCGGCCTGGGCATTGGAACCGCAGAGTGTCGACGTCTTCGGCCTGCAATTCACCCCGACCCTGGCCGTGAAAGAAAGCTACGACGACAACTTCCGCGAGTTGGAGCATCAGAAGGAGTCGTCCTGGATCACCAGCATTACACCGACTTTCGAACTGCTGGCTGAAGACCGTAACAGCGCCTACCGGGCCACTTACGAAGCCAACAGCGACATCTACCATGATGCGTCCGACGCCTCGAACACCGACCACAAGGTGTTGCTCGAAAGCATCATGGAATTCACCTCGAGCCACCGCCTGAAAATGGAGGCTGGTTACAACAAGATCGAGGAAACCGCCGACACCGCGGTTGAGCAAGAGAACGACAAATACCATTCCACCCACGTCGGCGGCGTGTACAGCATCGGTTCGGCCAAAGCCAATAACCGCCTGGACTTCGGCGCCAACTACGAAGAGCTGCGCTACGACAACAGCGGCGATATCAACGCTGACGAAGAGCGCGACACCACGGCCCTGAATGCCATCTGGTTCCACCGCCTGGGCGGGGCCACCAACTCTTTGGTGGAAGTGCGCCACAGCAAGTACGACTACGTACTCAAAGACAGCCCCCGCAACAGCACCACCGATGCCGTGCTGGTGGGTGGCACCTGGGATGCCACGGCGAAAACCACCGGCAAGCTGCGCGTTGGTTATGCCAAGAAAGACTTCGATGACAACAGCCGCGACGACCTCAGCAGCCCTATGTGGGAAGTGGGCGTGGACTGGCTGCCGCTGACCTATTCCAAGTTCAGCCTGACCACCACCCGTGCCTTCGATGAAGGTGACGACGGCTCGGACGCCATCAAAAACACCAGCACCTCGCTGGCCTGGGCCCACGGCTGGACTGAACGGGTGACTTCCACGGTGAAGTACGAGTTCGGCACCAAAGACTACGAAGGCCAGGACCGTTCAGACGACCTCTCCTCCATCGGTTTGAGCCTGAGCTACAAGATGCGCCGCTGGCTGGATATCGGCGTGGGTTACACCTACCGCGAAGACGACTCCAGCGCGGCAGAACAAAGCTTCAAACGCAACATCTACATGATCAGCCTGACCGGCAGCCTTTGAGACATACCACCTTGAGCCTATCTATGATTCGCAGACTTGTTCTCTCGCTGATTACCCTGGTGTTCTGTCAGTTGGCGGTGGCCGCCGAAACCCTCGAAAGCGGCGGCCAGTACCAGCTCGCCTCGGGTGACGTAGTGCGCATTCAGGTGTACGGCGAGCCGGACCTGAGTTTCGACGAAATTCGCCTGAACGATGCCGGCACCTTCACCTACCCCTTCGTTGGCCAGATCAACGCCAAGGGCAAAACGCCGAACCAGATCGAAGACCTGATCGCCAACAAACTCAAAGACGGTTACCTGAGAGATCCAAAAGTCACCGTCGCCGTGGTCACCTACCGCGAGTTCTACATCAGCGGTGAAGTACAAAAACCTGGTGGTTATCCGTACCAGCCGGGCCTCACCTTGCAACGTGCCATCGCCCTTGCCGGTGGTTTGACGGAGCGCGCCTCGACCAAGCGCGTGACCATCATGCGTGGCAGCGGTGAAACCCGTCAGGGCGATAAAGCCACCCTCGACACCGCCATTCTTCCTGGCGACACCATCACTATCGAGCAAGGTTTTTTCTGATGAATGATCTGCAGCGCATTACCCCAGAACGAGTCTTGCCGTTTCGTAGCCATAACGAAGACGAAGATGTCATCGACCTGAAAAAGCTGGGCGACACGCTCTGGCAGGGCAAGTGGAACATTGCCGCTTTTATCGTCATCGTGACGATGCTGGCGGTGGTGGCCGTGCTTAACCTCACGCCGCAATACCGTGCAGGCGCCGTACTGCTGATTGAAGACAAGCACCCGCCGGTGCTGTCGTTCCAGCAGATTCTCGACCCCTCCGACAGTGGCAGCGAGTACCTGCAAACCCAGCTGGCTTTGCTGCAATCGCGCGGCCTGGCTGAGCGCGTAGTGCGCAAGCTGAACCTCACCGACGAGCCGCTGTTTGATCCGCGCCAACATGCCGAGTCGGCGTTCTCCCCTCGCGCCCTGCTGCGCAAGTCGGGCATCGGTGAACTGATTCCCGGCCTGGCGCCGGAAGAAGATCCGAACGCCGGGCCGACCGAAGCCCAGGTGTTCGACACCGTTACCCAGCGCCTGCGTGACGAGATCGAGCCGCAGATTCTGGGTAAGAGCAAATTGCTCTCGGTAAGCGTGGAAATTCCAGACCCTGAGCTGTCGGCCAAAATCGCCAACGCCATGGCTGAAGGCTTTATCGAGAGCCAGCTGGATGCCAGCCTGGACACCTCGCTAGCCACCACCAACTGGATGAACTCGCGCCTGGAAGAACTGCGCGGCAAGCTGAAAACCGCAGAAGACACCTTGCAGGCCTACCGTGAACACGAAGGTCTGGTTGATGTCGACGGCGTGGCCACCATCAGTGCCAACGAGTTGTCGGCCACCGGTAGCCGCATGATCGATGCCCGCCGTGCACGTGCCGAAGCTGAAAGCCAGTTCCGCCAAGTGCAGAGCCTGAGCGCCGCCGGCGACCTCGACCGCCTGGCCAGCGTGCCGGCCGTGCTTGGTCACCCACTGATTCAACAATTCAAAGCCGATGTGGCACGTGCCCAGGCCAAGGTGGAAGAGATGTCGCGCCGTTATGGCGACAAGCACCCGGCCATGGTGGCCGCCCGCTCCGACCTCTCCGCCGCCACTGCCAGCCTGCAGGCGCAGGTGCAGTTGGTGGTTGCCGGTATCGAGCGCAATTATCAGCTGGCTCAGGCCAACGAAAACTCGCTGCGCTCCTCGTTCAACACCAACAAGGCGCAGATCCAGGACATCTCCCGCAAGGAGTTCAAGCTGCGTGAACTGCAACGTGAAGTGGACACCAACCGTTCGCTGTACGAAACCTTCCTCACCCGCTTGAAGGAAACCGCCGCCACCTCGGACATGAACTCGGCCAACGCCCGCATCGTCGACCGCGCCATCGTGCCGACCAAGGCGAGCAAACCACGCAAGTCGCTGATCGTCGGTATCGCCGCCGTATTGGCTGCCGTGCTGGGTATCGGTCTGACCTTGCTGTTCGAAGCGTTGAACAACAGCTTCAAGAGCACTGAAGACGTCGAAAGCAAACTCAACGTGCCGGTATTGGGCGTGGTGCCACTGGTGCCGAAGAAGAACCGTCATCAGGTCGCGCATCTGTTCGAAGACAACGTCAACAAAGCGTTCAGCGAATCGATCCGAACCTTGCGTACCAGCCTGGTGCTCACCGACCTCGACAGCCCGCGCAAGATCGTACTGGTCACCTCCTCCGTTCCGGGCGAGGGCAAGAGTTCGATCGCCAGCAACCTGGCCTTCTCGGTGGCGCATATCGAAAAAGTGCTGTTGATCGACGCCGACCTGCGTCGCCCGACCATGGCCCGCAACTTCGATTTCCCGGTGGGCACACCGGGCCTGGCGAACCTGATTGCCGGTACCGCCAAGCTGGATGAGTGCATCCGTACCGTGGGCAACGTCGACATGATGCCAGCCGGCATGGTGCCGCCGAACCCGCAGGAGCTGCTCTCGTCGGCACGCCTGACCAATATTCTGGAACTGCTGAAAACCCGCTACCAGCGCATCATCATCGACTCGCCTCCCACCATGGCGGTCAGTGACTCCAAGCTGTTGGCCACCTCCTGCGACGCGCTGATCTATGTGGTTCGCGCCGAGCACACCTCGATTCCGATGGTGCAAAAAGGCATGGGCCAGTTGCTGCAGAACAATGCCCCGATCACCGGGGTAGTACTGAACCAGGTTGATCTGAGCAAGACCTCGAAGTACGGCTATAGCTATGCCAGCTACTACGAAAACTATGGCGAAACGTCCAAAGCCTAACGCGTTTGTCATACGCGTCTGCGACTGTTGAGTGGCCCTTTTTGGCCACTCGCTATTAATCCGAACCGGTGCTCGACGCCGGTCATGGATTGCCGATTCAACCCTTTTTAATCCGCCGTTCTCTGCCTGGTGGTGACCGTTTTATGGGGTCATAACCTGCGTGAGCTACGCCCGGAGGCAGCACATGATTGACCTGCACTCGCATTTGTTACCTGGCATCGACGACGGTGCCGCCGACATGAACCAGGCACTGGAGATGGCTGCGCACGCGGTTGCCTGCGGCACCACCCATATGGTGTGCACGCCGCATCTGCACCCTGGCCGGTACAACAACACCAAGGCGAGCATCGCCCTGGTGGTGGCGCAGTTTGCCCAGGCGCTCGCCAAGGCCGGCATTGCCCTGCAGGTGAGTGCGGCCGCTGAAGCGCGCTTTGATTCGGACCTGGTGAACCTGGCCATGGAAGGGCAACTGCCCTACCTGGGTGAATGGAATGGCCGCAAGGTGCTGCTGCTTGAGTTTCCCCACAGTGAAATTCCGCGCCATGCCGAGAAGCTCACGGCCTGGATGTTGAAGAACAATATTCAACCGCTGATCGCCCATCCGGAACGCAACAAAGGCTTGATGGGCCCCGGCAACCACAAACGTATCGAACCCTTTCTTGCTCAAGGTTGTCTGCTTCAGGTCACAGCTGGCGCCGTGGCCGGACACTTCGGCAGCTCGGCCCAGGAACTGGCAGAACGTTTTCTGCTGGCAGGCCAGGTCACCATCCTGGCCAGCGACGCACACAACATGAAAAACCGTCCGCCCAACCTGTTGCCTGGCCTGGAACACGCCGCCGAATTGATCGGCGAGTCCGCCGCGCGCCTGTTGGTGGATGACAACCCGTGGCGTATTGCCCGAAGCCATTTTGCCGCCGCGAGTGCCGCATGACCGACACACCACTACCCAAGCAGCCAGCGCGTAGCGAACGCCGTGGCAACCGCCAGCCGCCCAAGCCGCAATCGCCGCTGTACCGCGCGCTGACCGGCGTGTGCCTGGTGGGCGCCCTCGCCGCCCTGGTGCCAGCCAGCCAAATGCTGCTGGCCGGCCTGGCCAGCCACCGCGCTGAACTGGCATTGCAACGCTGGGCCGCCAGCGCTCAGCTGCCGGCCGAAGCCAAATGGCAAAGCGCGCTGGACGCCGCCAAGCAGGCCAACGCCTTGTACCCGGTGGCCAGCGGCACCTACCTGGAACAGCTCGGCCAGGTGTACAGCTGGAAAGCATTCGATCAACCGGCCGGTGCCGACAGCGCCCGCCCCTCGCGCCTGCTGGCGGCCGCTGCCTACCGCCAATCGGCGCAGGCACGGCCCACCTGGCCGGCTACCTGGGCGCACCTGGCCCACAGCAAATATGCCCTGGACGAATTCGACAGTGAGTTCGCACAGGCCATGAAGCAAGCAAACGAGTGGGGCCCATACCGCCCTGATGTTCAGTTGGAACTGGCAAGTATCGGCCTACGCGCGTGGCCGATGCTGAATCACCAACAACGCGTCGATGCTCTCATTTCTGCACGCCACGCTATGGATGGCACGAATCAAGCTGCGAATACCCTGTTTGCCCTCGCCCAGACCAATGGTCTGGAACAGACGCTCTGCATGAGCGGCGTCGACGAGCTGGACGGGACCCGAAATTACTGCACGCGTGGAGGTAACCGTTAAATGACTTCCCAACACAGCAACCTCATGGCTAACCGCCGTGGCCTGACCTTCTGGGGTCAGTGGGTGACTGCAATGTTCCTTGCCAACCTGGTGCTTACCGCCCTGGTGGTGATGAAATTTGGCTCAATCCCGAGCGAATACCGAGTACTCGGTGTTCTCACCATCCTGGGCTCTGTGCCCTGCTATGCCGCCTTGCAGGTGTATCACAAGCGCCACCGCTTGCTGTCTGGCATGGGCCGCTTGCTGGCCGGCTGGTGCCTGCTGCTGGGCGCCATGATGACCATCGCGTTCGCCACCCAGACAACCGGCGTGTACTCGCGTGAAGTGGTATTTAGCTGGGCCATTCTTGGCTTTGCGGTGCAGGTGCTCAGCTATATCCCATTGCGCATGCTCACTCGCCTGCATTCGCGCAAACTGCGCAAAGATCGTCGTTCGGTCATCGTTGGCACCGGTTCGCTGGCCAAAGACCTGGCTGACAAACTCAGCCACCCCAGCCGCGTGCCGCTGATCGGCATGATCGCCACCGAAAAGAGCGACCCGGCCGACGACAATGGCCTGCCGGTGCTCGGCACCCTGAGCGAGCTGCGTGATGTGATCGAGCGCGAGAACATTCGCCGCGTTTACATCGCCGTACCGCTGGGTGAAGTGCAGCACATCGAGAACATCTACATCGACCTGCTCGACATGAGCGTGGACGTGGTTTGGATTCCGGACTTCGGCTCCATGCTGCTGCTCAACCAGTCGATTTCCGAAATCGAGCACATGCCGGCCATCTACCTCAACGAAAGCCCGATCAGTTCGCACCCGGCCGCCCTGTTTGCCAAGGAAGCCATGGAGCGCACCCTGGCCGCCCTCGCCCTGCTGCTGCTCAGCCCGCTGATGATCGGCATTGCCATCGCGGTGCGGCGTTCTTCCCCTGGCCCGATCCTGTTCAAACAGGAACGCCACGGCTGGAACGGTGAAGTGATCAAGGTGTGGAAATTCCGCTCCATGCGGGTTCACGCGCCAGAAACCGTGGTTAAACAAGCCACCCGTGGTGACGACCGTATTACCAAGGTCGGTGCCTTTATCCGCCGCACCTCCCTCGATGAATTGCCACAGCTGTTCAACGTGGTGTTCGGTGAAATGGCGCTGGTCGGCCCACGCCCTCACGCAGTCACCCACAACATCTACTACACCGACAAGATTCGCGCCTACATGGCCCGTCACCGGATCAAACCGGGCATCACCGGCCTTGCGCAAATCACCGGGCACCGTGGCGAAACCGAAACCATCGACAAGATGCAGCAACGGGTCAACCAGGACCTCAACTACATCAACCAGTGGTCCTTGTGGCTGGATGTGAAAATCCTGATCAAGACGCCATTCACGTTGCTATCGAAAAACATCTACTAAAACGCTCGCCAAGAGCAGACAAGCCCCGTGCGCAACACGGGGCTTCTACAAGCGCGACCCTTTTTTTTACGGCAAACCAGCACCCTTTTTTATTCATTTCACGAGCACCGATACCGAACCATGGAAGCCATTCCTATCGCCATATTCTGGGGCTTTGTTGTCCTCAGTATGTTTCGCAAGCCCCATGCTCTGCTGTACCTGTTTTTTGGCTCGTTTTCTTTCGGTGCGTTTGCCGTAATCCCCGCCAACATGACCGGCGGCCTGACCCTGACACCCACCCCTATCGTGGTGTTGCTGATTGTCGCGCGCACCCTGTGCAACCGCGCGGGCCTCGAATTTTTTGTCGGTTCAGCGTTGTCGCCCAAGCGGCTGCTGCTGCTGTTTCTTTACTGGTTGGTTGCCCTGTTCGTCACCGCCTTTATGCCGCGGCTGTTTATGAACGAGGTCACCATCATTCCGGTGCGGCTGGAACTGTCCACCTTCGGTGAAGCCCTTAAGCCCACCACGCAGAATTTCTCGCAGATGGCCTATCTGAGCATCTCGGTATTCGCGGTATTTGCCTTCACCCGCATGATGCGCGAGCCGGCTAACCGCCAACATGCGTTGGCGGCCATGTGCCTGGGCGGGGCGATTGCGCTGGTGACTGGCGTGCTCGATTTCATGAGCCAATATGTACCGCTGGACCCACTGCTCGCGCCCTTCCGAACCGCGACCTATGCACTGATGACCGAGGTGGAAATTCTCGGCGGCAAACGCGTGGTGGGCTTGATGCCAGAGGCTTCGGCCTATGGCTTCTTGAGCATTACCTTCCTGGGCCTGATCTACTTTTTCCGCCACGCCATGGAAAGCCGCTGGTTGCGTGAGCGCGTAGCGCCGGCACTGACGGTGGGGTTGATCGGCATGATCTGGCTGTCGACCTCCTCGGCCTCCTACGTGGGCCTGGTGGTGTTCTTTCTGTCGGCCGGCCTGGAATGGGCGGTGCGCAAAAGCTCCAAGAACCCGGGCAAAGGTCTGGGCGCAGAGTTCTGGATTGTGTGGACGGCCCTGGTTGGCATTGGCCTGGTGGTGCTGTTTGCACCAGCGGTGCTGGACCCTATCGTTGCGCAGTTCAACGAGATGGTGGTGAACAAGTCCAAAACCTCCTCCTACGAAGAACGCACCATGTGGACAGCCGTCGGCTGGCAAGCGCTGTGGGACACCTGGGGCCTGGGCGTGGGCATCGGCGCCACGCGCACCTCTAACTTCGCCGCTGCGGTGTTCAGCAACAGCGGCATTATCGGCGGCCTGTTGTACTTCGCGTTTGTGTGGCAGTCGATGCGTCGCAAGCTGCCGCCACTGGGTGATGCCAGCGGCCGGGCGATGATGAACGCAGTGCGCTATGCGTATATCCCGACCTTTATCGTGAGCTTGCTGATTGGCACCACGCCGGACTTCAACAACTACAACGCGTTTCTGTACGCCACCACCCTGGCGGTGGTGCTGAGTACGCGCAAACAACTGGCTGACCGTACGAGCCCGAACCTGTTCCCCGGGCACCCCCATTCGATTCATCAAGGCACTGAGCTACCACGATGGTGAATTCGAATCAGGCGAGCGATAAGAAGTCTCGCGCAGATCTGTTCTTTGTTTACATGGCTTACACCCTGCGCTACGTCTACCTGCTGTTGCTGATCCCGTTCTATGGACGGGTCTTGGGGGTTGAAGGGTATGGCGTGGTGTTGGCGGCAATGTCGCTGATGACCATTACCTGGCGGTTTGTGGAGTGGGGTTTTACCACCTCTGGGATCCGCGAAATTGCCCCGCTTGGGCCGGAGCGCTATGCCGGGCTGGTGGGCCGCCATGTCAGCGCGCGCACGCTGCTCGCGCTGCTGGGTGCCATCGGTGGTGCCGGGGCAATCATGGTTTCGCCAGTGCTGCACGCGCACCCACTGACCGCCGCTGCCGGCGTGGCACTGGGCATTGTGTCGGCGTTCAACCTGGGCTGGTACTTCTCCGGCACCCACCGCCCACGCAGCGCGGTAAAACTGGAAGTGCTGGGCTTTGCCGTCAGCCTGGTGCTGGTGTTCAGCCTGGTACGTGGCCCGGATGACAGCGCCTTGGTACTGCTGGCTCTGCTGGGCTCGGGGCTGGTGGCCTCCGGCGCCGGCTACTGGATGATCCGCAACGAAATTCACGGCGCCCGCTTCAGCATCAAGGACGGCAGCGCGCTGGTGCGCTCCTCCAGCACCATGTTCCTGTACACCGGCACCTCTACCCTGCTGGTGGCTTCATCCACCTACTTGCTGAGCATTCTTTCCACCACGGCCGAAGTCGGCTCCTTTGGTGCAGCAGAGCGCCTGGTGGGTGTGGGGCTGGCGCTGATGGGGCCGGCGGGCCAGGTGTTCGTACCCAAGATTGCCAAGCTGTTTATCGAGGATGAAGCCCACGCCTTTGTGGTCATTCGCAAAGGCATGCTGTTGATCGTCGGCATGGGTGTGGCGGGGTTGGTGTGCAGCCTGGCGCTGGGCCCCTGGGTGGTGCCACTGATCTTCGGCCCCGGCTTTGAAAAGAGCGTGGGCATCTTGCAATGCATGGCGTTTCTGTTCCCGATCAGCGCCTTCAATCTGGTGGTTAGTTTTTACGTGCTGATTCCCCAGCACAAGGAAAGCGTTCTGGCAAAAGTGGTATTGGTGGGGGCGGCCGTAAGCCTGGTCTGCGCTGTCCCTCTGGGTATGCAATACGGCGGTATGGGCATGGCTATTGCCCGTATTGGGGGTGAGTTGATTGTGTGTGCAAGCCTGACTTACTACTGCTGGAAAATGGGCATTCTGGCTCGTATCTTCAACGTTAAAAAATGATGGATTTTCCAATGAAGGCATTCGTCGTAATCGCCACAAAAGGCCGCAGCAAAGAAACCTATACCTTGCTGGAGTACCTTGACCGTCAAACGGATATACCGGCGCACGTGGTGATAGTGGGCAGTGAAGATAAAGATGTGGAAGGCCTGGCCAGTCACCCCTCGGTGACCGAAGGGCGCGCCCACATTCTGCTGTCCCGGGCCGGCCTGACCATTCAACGCAACGTGGGGCTCGATGCCCTGGCCCCGAAAGTGGCCGGGCTCGATGCCAAGGAATGGTTTGTCACGTTCTACGATGACGACTTTCGCCCTGCCCCCAACTGGCTGGAAAGCGCCGGCCAGGCACTGAAGGACTCCCCGCATATCGTCGGTATTACCGGCAACGTGCTGGCCGACGGGGTGAACAGCGAATTCGGCGTTTCCGAAGAGGATGCCGTGCGCTACCTCAACGGTGACAAAGCGCCTGAAAGCCACTGGTCATTCGCCCACAGCGTCAAGACACTGACCGGCTTGTACGGTTGCAACATGGCCTACCGTGGCACCGTGGCCACGGCCCTGCGCTTCGATGAAAACCTGCCCATGTACGGCTGGCAGGAAGACTTCGATTACTCCAGCCGCGCCCGTCAGTATGGCCAAGTGGTGTTGATGCCAACCTGCCGGGGTGTGCACCTGGGCGTCAGCTCGGGCCGTACCAGCGGTGTGCGCTTTGGTTATTCGCAGATCGCCAACCCGATCTTCCTCGCGCGCAAGGGCTCCATGACGTGGCGCACCGCCGCCAAGCTGATGTCCAAGAACTTCATCGCAAATGTGGCAAAAACCTTGTTCATGATTCGCATAAAAGATTTCCCCGGCCGTTTAAAAGGGAACTTTCAAGCCGTCCGCGATCTGATGACCGGCAAGCTCAATCCCTTGCACGTGCTGGACATCTAAAGCTGTAACAAGCCTGCGCGTATAACAACAAAAAACATTCCGCACCGTGCCAGCCGCTTCTTCCGGCGCGGCACGCTGCATGAATTTTTTTACCCGTTGCCATCACGCGAGGCCTGTTCGCAGGTCTCACCTCGAATCTTGTAAGCAGTATTGCGGCCGTGGACGTTGCGGCCCGATTTGCACGATGAGCACTTACAAACAAGGAGATTTACATGGCGACCGCAGCAGTGACCTGCCTGCCACAACCTGCGAGCAAAATTGGGATTGACGGGGATGCCTTGCGCAAGCCCCTCTCTGGTGTCGGGCAGTACGTATTCAACCTGTGCAAAGAGCTTGACCGCCTGCTCCCCTCTGCGAGTTTCTTTGTTTACACCCGCCTGGCGCCCGAGAACGTTGCCCTGCCCTCCGAGCGTTGGGTGGTACGCCAGGAACCGCACTCGCTGGCGCGTAAAATACCTTCGTTTGCCTGGTTGAAAACCCGCGGTGCGGCCTTGGCGCGGCGCGACAATCTTGATGTGTTCTGGGCCGGTCGCACGATTCACCCGGGCAAGAAAGTGGCACGCCGCATTGTGGTGACGGTGCACGACCTCAACCACCGCCTGGTGCCCAAAACCATGGAGTGGGCCACACGTTTGTCGCACATTCTCTGGTTCGACCGTGACGTGCGCAGCGCCGATGCGATTTTCACCAACTCCCAAGGCACTTCCGATCGTTTGCAACACTGGGTGGGCCGCTCGGCCGACCTGGTGATTCACCCAGGCGTACGCCCCGACTTTCATCCGATGGATGCCGGTGACCGCGAGATCGCCGAACAGGCCCTGGCGCCCCGTGGCATTCGCCCGCCTTACCTGCTGGCGGTATCGACGCTGGAGCCGCGCAAGAACATTGGCATTCTGGTGAGCGCGTTCGTAAAGCTCAAAGAAGCCGGCCTGCTGCATGACCACCAGCTTGTGCTGGTCGGTGCCAAGGGCTGGCAGAACAAAGAGCTCGCACAAAAAATTAGCGACAACGCCGCACTGGGCATTGTCCTACCCGGGTACGTGCCCGATGAGCTGATGCCCGCCGTGTTCGCCCTCGCCGACGTGCTGGTAATGCCGTCGCTGTACGAAGGCTTTGGCATGCCGGTGCTGGAGGCCCGCGCCGTGGGTACGCCGGTGATTGTCTCGGACATTCCCGAACTCAAGGAAGCTGCCGATGGCCAGGGCCGTGTCGTGGTGCCGGATCTGGGCGGCATCGAAAACGCGTTGAAACAGATGCCAGTGGTCTCGGTCGAAGACCGACAGCGAGCCTACGGCGAGATCTTCACCTGGGCAAAATCGGCACAGCGCATGGTGGGGATGTTGCTACCGGCATAGCCGTCTGCGGCAACGCCCGTTGTTCAAGTACGTCGACATTTCTTTTTTGTACCAGGCGCCAGAGGTCGTGGCCCCACCTGCTCCACCGTCGGCATTGGCATACTTTTATTTTTCTGGATAACACCATGGTCAAGTCCGCTCTGAAATACGTTTGGCGCAACCTGGGAATCAGGACGATGTACCTGGACGCTCAGTACCGAGCCCTCTTGAAAGAATGGCACAACGACAAGGATGCCAAGCCGTGGCCGCGCACAGACGCTGCCCCGGTGGTGCTGATTATTCCGCCGGACCCTGCCCTGCTCACCGCCTCCAAGGGCGATGAAGCCATGCTGTCGGTGGTAACCACTTACTTCAAACGCAAGTGGCCGAACGTGCAGTTCATTGTCGCCACCGCCGAAGATGAAGCCGATAAATGCGCGCGCGCCCTGGGCACCGAACCACTGCGAATTCTCGATGAGAACCTGAGCCTCAAGCAGTCGCTGGCCATGCTCGAGGGCCGCAATATTTGCGCCAGCGTCACGGTCGGTGCCGACGTGCTCGACGGCAGCTACAGCCAGGCGTTTTCCGGCAAGCTGATCATGCTCACCGGCATGCTTTCGCGCCGTGGCATCGACTGCGTGGTAACCGGGTTCAGCGTCAGCGAGAAGCCGTACGGCAAGCTGAAATTCCTGCTCGATGAATTCAGCCACGACGTGGTGTTCAACCTGCGCGACCCGCTGTCGTTCAGCCGCTTTCAGCAACTGACCAGCGCCAACGCCAAGCTGGTGGCCGACCTGGCCTTCCTGCTCGAACCCCAGAAAGACACCGACCCGGTGCAACAGGCACGCACCTGGATCGACGCCCAGCATGCGCTGGGCCGCAAGGTCATCGGCCTGAACATGCACCCGCTGTTGCTGGACTTGCAGGAGCGCCAGGAGATTCACCGCGTGGTGGAGCAGTTTTCCAGCGTAGCCAAAGACCTGATTCAAACCCAGGGCATCAGCGTGCTGCTGATCGACCACGACTTCCGTGGCGACTCGGCCGACTACCACTGCCTCGACCCGCTGGAAAAAACCCTGGCCGGCGATACCGCGCAATACACCTACCGCCCTGCCACGCGCCTGAGCGCGGCCGAACTCAAGGGTGTGGCCGGCTACCTGGACGGCATCGTCAGCGGCCGCATGCACCTGATGATCGCTTCGTGCGGCGCCGGCACTCCGGTATTCGGCATCGAATACAAGGGCAAGATGAGCGGCCTGATGAAGCACTTCCAGATGGACACCAGCAACCTGTCCAACGCGCACGAAATCATGAACGAGCCGCAGGCGTTCAAGGCCAAGCTGCTGCGCTTCATTGAAAACCTGAGCACCACCAAACAACAGCTGACCGACAACAAAACCGAGATCAAACGCCTGTCTTCCCTGAACTTCGCGAAATTCGCATGAGCCCTCGTTGCCAACTTTTCAATCAGTCCCGGACAGGAAGCAACACGTGCCCTATGTAAATGCGCGCTTTCTCACGCAAGCCATGACCGGTGTGCAACGTTACTCCCTGGAAATCAGCCTGCAATTGCGCCAGCAGATGCCGGAGCTGCGTTTCGTTGCCCCGCACAATATCGTTCAACACGAAGCCGCCGAGGCGCTGGGCGTCGAGCGCATCGGCAGCCGCACCGGGCATGCCTGGGAGCAGCTCGACCTGCCGGCGTTCTTGCGCAGCCAGGGCTCGCCGCTGCTGGTCAACCTGGCCAACACAGCACCGGCGTTTTACAGCAACAAGCTGTCGACGCTGCACGACATCGCCTTCGAGCGCTTCCCGGAAAACTTCTCCTGGAAGTTCCGCCTGGCCTACCAGCTGGCGACACCGCGCACCATCAGAACCTCGAAAAAGGTGATGACCGTCAGCGAGTTCTCCAAGCAGGAAATCTGTGCGGTGTACAAGACGCCAGCCGAGCGGGTGGTGGTGGTACCCAATGCGGTATCCGGCGAGTTCAAGCCAGTGCCCCATGAGGTGGCCGAGCCTTACCTGCTCGCGGTGTCATCGCTTAATACGCAGAAGAATTTCCATGGCCTGGTCGATGCCTTCAGCTTGCTGCAACAGAGCAGCCATAAGCTCTACATCGTCGGCTCACTGAACAAGAACTTCGCTGACCCAGGTTTGGTGAAGAAGATCGAAACCGATAGCCGCATCAAACTGCTGGGGCGCGTCAGCGATGAAGAGCTGGTGCGTTTGTACAGCGGGGCGACGGCCTTCATTTATCCATCGTTCTACGAAGGCTTTGGGCTACCCCCGCTGGAGGCGCAAGCCTGCGGCTGCCCGGTGATCGCGGCCAATGCCGCAAGCCTGCCGGAAGTCTGTGGTGATTCGGCGTTGTACTGCTCGCCCTATGACGTGCAGGACATCGCCAAACAAATACAGGTGCTTATTTCCAGCCCGGAGCTGGCGCAGAGCCTGCGTGAAAAGGGCTTCGCCAATATCCAGCGTTACAGCTGGGCAGCATCGGCTTCACGCCTTCTACAGGTGATACGGGAGTTTCAATGAAAGTCGCAATCATCCATTACTGGTGGCTCAGCAATCGTGGCGGCGAAGCGGTGTGTTCGGCCCTGGTCGAACTCTTCCCGCAGGCCGACCTGTTTATTCATGTGTGCAATGAAGACGTGGTGCGCAAGGCGTTGCCCAGCACCTTCACCGGCACCATCAACACCACGTTTATTTCGCGCCTGCCGGGTGCGAAAAAGCATTACCAGAAGTACCTGCCGTTTATGCCCATGGCCCTGGAGCAACTGGATCTGTCGGCTTACGATCTGATTCTGTCCAGCGAGTCGGGCCCGGCCAAAGGCGTGGTCACCCGCCCGGACGCGGTGCATATCTGCTACTGCCATTCGCCCATGCGCTATGTCTGGGACATGTACCACGAGTACCTGTCCGGCGCCGGCCGCCTGATCCGCACCCTGTTCCCGTTCGTGTCGCATTGGCTGCGGGTGTGGGACCGGTTGTCGGCCGACCGCGTCGACCAGTTCATTGCCAACTCCAACTTCGTTGCCCAGCGCATTCGCAAGTTCTACCGGCGCGATGCCGAAGTGATTTACCCACCGGTCAACACCACCGAGTTCAGCCCCAACGAAGTGCGTGGTGACTTCTACCTGTGCCTTGGCCAACTGGTGGCTTACAAGCGCGCAGACCTGGCGGTAGAGGCCTTCAACCAGCTCGGCTTGCCGCTGGTGGTGGTCGGTGAAGGCGAGATTTTCGACAAGCTCAAGGCCATTGCCAAACCCAATGTGAAACTGATGGGCCGCCAGCCCTTCCCGGAAATCAAAGACCTGCTGCAGCGTTGCCGCGGCCTGATTTTCCCGGGTATGGAAGACTTCGGCATTGTGCCGGTCGAAGCCATGGCAGCAGGCGCCCCGGTTATCGCCTACGGCAAAGGCGGCGCCCTGGAAACGGTGATTCACGGCAAGACCGGCATCCTGTTCCCGGAGCAGACGGTGGAGTCGCTGATTCAAGCGGTGCAGCAGGTTGAAAGCGGCGCGGTCACCTTCGACCCGGCAACCTTGCATGCGCACGCAGCCACCTTCGACAAGAGTATTTTCAAGCAACGTATCCAGGCATTTGTCGATGACGCGTTGCTGGGCTCAGGCCCTGCCGTACAACCCATTACCCACGCCACTGCACGTCCAGCCCTAACTGAATGACGGCAACAAGGAGGTCTATCATGCTCTTACCTATCATCATGGCTGGCGGTTCTGGCTCGCGTCTGTGGCCACTGTCGCGGCAACTGAACCCCAAACAATTCCTGCAACTGGCCGATGCCCAGCTGTCGATGCTGCAGGCCACCATCGCGCGTTTGAAGGGCTTGGATATCGCCCTGCCCCGCCTGATATGCAATGAACAGCACCGCTTTCTGGCCGCTGAACAGTTGCGTCAGCTGGACATGGAGAAATCCAACATTCTGCTCGAGCCTGTCGGCCGCAACACTGCCCCGGCAATCGCCCTGGCGGCGCTGCAAGCGGTAGCCGACGGTCAGGACCCGCTGCTGCTGGTACTGGCGGCCGACCATCTGATCAAGGACGTCGACGCCTTCCATAGCGCCGTACGCACGGCCATGCCGCTGGCCGAAGCCGGCAAGCTGGTCACCTTCGGCATCGTGCCCGATCACCCGGAAACCGGTTACGGCTATATCGAAAAAGGCACGGCCACGGGCGACGGTGGTTTTGCCGTCAGCCAGTTTGTCGAGAAGCCGGACCTGGCGACCGCCACCGACTACCTGCAGAGCGGCGACTTCCTGTGGAACAGCGGTATGTTCCTGTTCCGCGCCAGCCGTTACCTGCAAGAGCTGGAACGCTTTGCCCCGGCGATTCTCGAGGCCTGCAAGAAGTCGTTGGCCGGCGGCCAGCTGGACCTGCACTTCACCCGCGTCGATGCCGCCGAATTTGCCCTGTGCCCGGACGATTCCATCGACTACGCGGTGATGGAAAAAACCGCTGACGCCGTGGTGGTGCCACTGGATGCCGGCTGGAGCGATATCGGCTCCTGGTCGGCGCTGTGGGATGTCAGCGACAAGGACGAACACGGCAACGTGCTCAAGGGCGATGTATTGCACCACAGCAGCACCAACACCTATGTGCACGCCAGCAGCCGGCTGGTGACGCTCGTGGGTGTCGAGGACCTGGTGATCGTCGAAACCAAGGACGCGATCATGGTGGCGCACAAAAACAACGTGCAAGACGTTAAGAAAATCGTCGAGCAGTTGAAGGACGGCGGCCGCAAAGAACACATTAACCACCGCGAGGTGTATCGCCCCTGGGGTGTGTATGACTCCATCGACGACGGCCACCGCTATCAGGTCAAACGCATCACCGTGAAGCCCGGCGCCAAGCTGTCGGTGCAGATGCACCACCACCGCGCCGAGCACTGGATTGTGGTGAGCGGCACGGCCAAGGTTACCAACGGCGACACCACCTTTCTGGTCACCGAAAACCAGTCCACCTACATCCCCATCGGCCAGGTTCACGCCCTGGAGAACCCCGGTGTAATTCCCCTTGAACTGATCGAAGTACAGTCCGGTCCGTATCTGGGCGAAGACGACATCGTGCGGTTCGAAGACAAGTACGGCCGCGCCTGATCCCCTCAGGTTGTCCGTCGCCACGCCGGTGCAGTGCACCGGCTACTGGCCGTCGCCTCTACGCCAAATGAATTGAAGGATGGAACAGATGAACTGCGCCGTGATTTTTGGTGGCTCGGGTTTTATTGGCGTGTTCTTCGCCAAGCAACTCATTGCCCAGGGTGGTTACGACAAGGTCTACCTGTTCGACAAAGAGCAGGTTACCCAGAAACCCTTCCCCTACCGTGCGCGTCTGGTGCATGAAAGCGCCCAGATCGTCGAGATCAACGGTGACGTGCGCCAGCCCATCGCCTGGCAGCCGGAAGAAACCGTGGCCCTGATCGCCAACTTCGCCGCCGTGCACCGCGAGCCCGGCCACGAAGATTTCGAATACTACGAAACCAACTTGCTGGGTGCCGAACACGTGACCGCGTGGGCCGAGCAAGTGGGTTGCAACGATGTGATTTTCACCAGCTCGATCTCGCCCTATGGCCCGAGCGAAGAGCAGAAAGACGAACGCACCCTGCCGGTGCCGGCCACCGCCTACGGCGGCTCGAAGCTGGCCGCAGAAAAGATTCACCAGACCTGGCTGGCCGCCGACAAGGCCAACCGTCACCTGGTGATCGTGCGCCCGGGTGTGGTGTTTGGCCCCGGCGAAGGCGGCAACGTCTCGCGCCTGGTGAAAGCGGTGATCAAGCGTTACTTCTTCTACATGGGCAACCGCACCACGCGCAAAGCCGGCACCTATGTAAAAGAACTGTGCGCGGCAATGCTCTGGGTACTGGCGCGCCAAAAGGAACAAGGCGGCCACTTCTCCCTGTTCAACATGACCATGAACCCTGGCCCATCG
Organism: Pseudomonas turukhanskensis; assembly: GCF_027922365.1. Taxonomy (GTDB): domain Bacteria; phylum Pseudomonadota; class Gammaproteobacteria; order Pseudomonadales; family Pseudomonadaceae; genus Aquipseudomonas; species Aquipseudomonas turukhanskensis. The sequence goes on along the minus strand of NZ_BSFN01000002.1, from coordinate 431,662 downwards.
ATTTCCGAATACGTGGAAACCGTGTGCAGTGTGGCGGCCATCGAACGCAAAGTGCCTGCCGTGCCCTACCCGCTTTTGCTGGGTGTGGCCTACAGCATCGATGCCATCGCGCGGCCATTGGGCATCAAGCACCCGTTCAGCCCGGTGCGTATTCGCAAGCTGGTGCGTTCGAACAATGTACTGCCGCATTTTCTCGTGGAAAACGGCTACCCCTACCAGTACAGCCTGGCCACGGCCTTCGCTGACTGGAAAACCAGCTGCCCGGAAGAGTGGCGCTAAGACAAGGCGGAACGCCCCATGAGCGAAACCATTCTGGTCACCGGCGGTGCCGGTTACATCGGCTCGCACACCACCCTGGCCCTGCTCGAAGCAGGCTATGAGGTGGTGGTGCTCGACAACCTGTGCAACAGCTCGCCCGAGTCGTTGCAGCGGGTGGCACGCATCTGCGGCAAGCAGGCCGAATTCATTCAGGGCGATATCCGTGACCGGGTATTGCTCGATGAGCTGTTTGCCTCGAAAAACATCAGCGCCGTGCTGCACTTTGCCGGGCTCAAAGCCGTGGGCGAGAGCGTGGCCAAGCCGCTTTCGTACTACGAAAACAACGTCGCCGGCAGCGTGACCCTGTGCCAGGCCATGGCCCATGCCGGGGTTTACCGCCTGGTGTTCAGCTCGTCTGCCACGGTGTACGGCGAGCCGACGCAAATGCCGATTCGCGAGGACTTCCCCACGGGCATACCGACCAACCCGTACGGGCGCTCGAAGCTGATGGTGGAAGAGTTGCTGCAGGACCTGGCGCGCTCGGAGCCGCGCTGGAGCATTGCCCTGTTGCGCTACTTCAACCCGGTGGGCGCGCACACAAGCGGCCTGATCGGCGAAGACCCCAATGGCATTCCCAACAACCTGCTGCCGTATATCAGCCAGGTAGCCATCGGCAAGCTCAAGCAGCTGTCGGTGTTCGGCAACGACTACGCCACCGTTGATGGCACCGGGGTGCGCGACTACATCCACGTGCAAGACCTGGCTGACGGCCACTTGAAAGCCTTGCAGACCATTGCCGGCGACAGCGGCGTGAAGATCTGGAACCTGGGCACCGGCCAAGGGTACAGCGTGCTGCAGATGGTTCAGGCGTTCGAGAAAGCCAGCGGTCAACCGGTGCCCTACCAACTGGTGCCCCGCCGCCCCGGTGATATTGCCGAGTGTTGGGCCGACCCGGCCAAGGCAGCTGCCGAGCTGGGCTGGAAAGCCACGCGTGGCCTGGAAGAAATGATGAGCGACACCTGGCGTTGGCAGTCAGCCAACCCGCAGGGGTACGCGCACTAGTCACACCGTCAATGTGGTCACACCGTCAATGTAGGAGCGGCTTGAGCCTCCATGTTCTTGATGTTTGAAAGCGTCAAGGCTTAAGCCTCTCCTAGGAATGTATCTTCGCAAGGAGCTTCTTATGATCCGCAAATGCCTTTTCCCTGCTGCCGGCTACGGCACCCGTTTTCTGCCGGCCACCAAGGCCATGCCTAAAGAAATGCTGCCGATCGTCAACAAGCCGCTGATTCAATACGGCGTTGAAGAAGCCCGCGATGCCGGCCTGCAACACATGGCCATCGTCACCGGCCGTGGCAAACGTGCGCTGGAAGACCATTTCGATATTAGCTACGAGCTGGAGCACCAGATCCGCGGCACCGCCAAGGAACACTTCCTGGCCGGCACTCGCGAGTTGATCGATAGCTGCACCTTCTCCTATACCCGTCAGGTGGCCATGAACGGCCTGGGCCACGCCATTCTCTGTGGCCAGCCGCTGATTGGTGATGAAGCCTTTGCCGTGGTGCTGGCCGATGACCTGTGCATCAACCTCGACGGCGACGGCGTGCTTACTCAGATGATCAAGCTGTACAACCAGTTCCGCTGCTCCATCGTGGCGATTCAGGAAGTACCCGCTGATGAGACCAGCAAGTACGGCGTGATCGCCGGCGAGCTCATCCGCGACGATCTGTATCGCGTGCACAACATGGTGGAAAAACCCCAACCCGAAGATGCGCCGTCCAACCTCGCCATCATCGGTCGTTACATTCTTACCCCGGATATCTTCGGCCTGATCGCCGATACAGAGCCCGGCAAGAATGGCGAAATCCAGATCACCGACGCCTTGCTCAAACAAGCCAAGGCCGGGTGTGTGCTCGCGTACAAGTTCAAAGGCAAGCGGTTCGATTGCGGCAGTGCTGAAGGCTATGTAGACGCGACCAACTTTTGCTTTGAAGAGCTTTACCTCAAAGGAAAATAAGGTCACCGCCTCATTGTTTTATGGGGTGCAAATATAACGGCGCTCGTGACGCCGAACCTGATGACACCGTCGTGCGGACACAACCTGGTGGGGGGATTCTCTCCCCCTGTAGTGGTCGTTTAAGCAGGCGACAAAATGAAGAGCTCAAATAATAAGTTCCGTAGGGACATAAACGGCCTGCGCGCTTGGGCCGTTGTGGCGGTAGTTCTTTTTCATTTTGGGGTAGCCGGGTTTTCCGGCGGGTTTGTTGGGGTAGATGTGTTTTTTGTGATCTCCGGGTTTCTGATGACCGGGATCATCTTGCGGGGGTTGGAGGCCGGCACGGCGCGGCCGTTCTCCATCATCGGTTTCTATCTGTCGCGCGCCCGGCGCATTCTTCCCGCCCTGTTGGTGCTGTGCCTGGTGTTGATGGTGGTGGGCTGGTTTGTGCTGCCGGCCACCGAATACCTGCAACTGGGCAAACATGCCATCAGCGCACTGGGCTTTTTGTCCAACGTGCTGTTCTGGCGCGAGGACGGCTATTTCGACAGCGCCTCCCACGACAAGCTGCTGCTGCACACCTGGTCACTGTCGGTGGAATGGCAGTTCTACCTGCTGTTGCCGGTCTTTATGGTAATGGTCTGGAAGTTTCGACAAAGCCGCCAGGCTCAAGCGATTGCCTTGGCCGGCGTGTTGTTGCTGTCGCTGCTGCTGTGTGTGGTGGGCACGCCCATCAAGACCACGGCGGCCTTCTATCTGTTGCCCACCCGCGCCTGGGAAATGCTCGCCGGCGGCCTGGTGTACCTGCTCAGCCTGCGCCTGGTGCTCACGCCTGCTACCCAGCGTGTGCTGGAAACCTGCGGCTTCGCCTTGTTGCTCGGCACCATCGTGCTGTTCGACAGCAACAGCCAGTGGCCAGGGTGGCGGGCAATCGTGCCGGTGTTGGCGACCATGCTGGTGTTGCTGGCTGCCCGCCAGGACTCTCTGTGGACAGGCACCCGCCTGGCCCAGTGGCTAGGCGACAGCTCCTATTCCCTATACCTGTGGCATTGGCCCCTGGTGGTGAGCCTGGTGTACCTGCAACGCCAGGACTCAGTACCGGCCATTGCCGCCGGCATCCTGCTGGCCGCGCTGCTTGGCGGGCTGTCGTATCGCTTTGTCGAGCAGCCGGCACGCGACAACCTCAACCTGATGCGCCAACGCATCGGCGCCCTGGTCATCGTCGCAGTCACTGTGCTGGTGATGCTGCCGGCCGGCGTCATTCTCTTGCAGCACGGTGTGCCCGGCCGCTTGCCGGTCGAGATCGACGCGGTATTCGCCGAGGCCGAAAACAAAAACCCGCGCATGGGCGAGTGCATGCAGAACGAATTCAGCCAGGTGCCGGAATGCACCTATGGCGGGCCCAGACTTGGTGCCATCGTCGTCGGCGACAGCCATGCCGGCGCCTTGATTCGCGCAGTGGAACGCGCCCTGCCCAGCACCGATGAACATGTGCTGGACTGGACCATGAGCAACTGCCCAACCATTGCCAATATCAAGGCCGTCGGCCAGCTCACGTATAAATGCGGCACCTTTATCGCGAGCAAAAGTCAGAGCTCCGACACCCAACACGAGCGTGCGCCGCTGTTGATCATCAACCGCACCTCCAACTACCTGCTGGGCCCCAACGAGCCCGACCGCACCCGTGAAGTAGCCGTGCCCGAACTGTATATGGACAAACCCTTTGACTCGCGCAGCCCTGAGTATCTGCAGACCCTGCGTGAAGGCATCATCGATACCGCCTGTGCCTTTGCCAAACACCGGCCGGTGTACATGCTGCGGCCCATTCCCGAACTCAAACGCAATGTACCCAAGACCATGGGCCGGGCGTTGATGATGGGTATTCAGATGCGGGTATCGATAAGCCTGGACGAATACCACGAGCGCAATGCCTATGCCTGGAAAACCCAGGACATGGCCGCGGCGCGTTGCGGGGTGGTGATTCTCGACCCCCTGCCCTTGCTATGCCGCGACGGCCAGTGCTACGGGGATGTAAACGGCCACCCGCTGTACTTCGATGACGATCACCTGAGCGAATTTGGCGGCGACCGTCTGCGCCCCCTGTTCAGCAGCATGTTCCTGACGACCGACAGCAGCGCCCACGACGTTCCACTTGTTGAGACCACCCGCCCATGACGTATTCCACCCCCCGGCGCTTTTACTCCCTGGACTTTATCCGCGGCGTGGCGGCGCTTGCCGTGGTGTTCTGGCACTGGCAGCACTTCTTCTTTCAGGGCAGCACCTTTGTGCCCTACGAGATGGAGCAGCAGCCGTTCTACAACCTGTTTTTCCTGTTCTATCAAACCGGCTGGCTGGCGGTGGACTTCTTCTTCTCGTTGTCGGGCTTTATCTTTTTCTGGCTCTACGCTAGGCAGATAGCTCAACGCGAGGTTGGCGGCTGGGCATTTTTTGCGCTGCGCTTTTCGCGGCTGTACCCCTTGCACCTGGCCACGCTGGTGTTTGTGCTGGTGGCTCAGCGTTGGGTGCTGGCGCATACCGGCGACTACTTTGTGGTGCCGTACAACGACCTCTACCACGGCATTCTCAACCTGTTTTTTGCCTCCAGTTGGGGGTTTGAAAAAGGGCCATCGTTCAACGGGCCGATCTGGTCAGTGTCGGTTGAAGTGCTGATGTACCTGGTGTTCTTTTTTGTCTGCCTGCTGTTTCGTCAGCGCCTGTGGGCCCATGTGGGCATGCTGGCCTTGGGCGTGGTGGTGATGGTGCTCGAGCCCATCGTCGGTCGCGGTATTTTCTCGTTCTTTCTGGGCGGGCTGGTGTTTCGTTTCTACCAGCACGTGTGCGCACGCGGCTGGTTGCCCCGTGTACTGCCCTGGGCCGTGGGCACGGCGGCGCTGCTGTGGGTGTTTACCGTCGTGGAAGTGCACAGCCCGTGGTTCTGGCCGCACGTACAGGCGCTGTTGCAAAGCCTGTTGCCCGAGCGGTTTGCCGGCCTGGCCGACAAGGCCGTACATGGCGCCACCCGTGCCATCGTGGTGGCGGTGCTGTTTCCACTGAGCATCTTCAGCCTGGCGCTGCTTGAGACCAAACGCGGTTACCTGGGCCGGCGCCTGGCCATGGTGGGCAACCTCACCTACTCGTCGTACCTGCTGCACTTTCCCTTGCAGCTGTGTTTCTTCGTGGTGGCCGGCCAACTGGGCCTGGGCCAGGCATTCTTCTACGGCGAGCTGTCGATGCTGATCTTCTTCGCCGTGTTGATACCACTCTGTCTGCTCAGCTACTTCTACTTTGAAACCCCCGCGCAGACCTATCTTCGCACCCGATTGCTGAGCTTTGGCACCAAGGAAAAGCGTGATGTGGGCACGCAAAAAACCTTGAACCCCTAACCGGTTTCTACACACCAACCCGACTGCAACCGACGCGATCAAGCACCACCGGAGAGCACTTTTTTATCTTAAAAAAAACAGAAAAATGCTCATAAAAAGTCTGCCTTAAAGGACTAAAAAAATGGCTAGGGCCAACGCAGTAACAGACCGAGCAACGCCCGCAACGGACCGACAGGCATGGATAGATACCCTGCGCGGCACCAGCATCATTCTGGTTATTCTGGTTCACACCGCATCATTTGCCGGCTTCAATGAAAACGACACCCTGCTTTTTGCGCGCCTGATTGACGGCATCAACGACGCCGCCGCGCCGCTGCGCATGGAGATCATGTTTTTGCTCTCCGGCTTTTTTGTAAGCCGCGGCCTGAGCAAAGGCTGGCGCCAGTACAACCTGGGCAAAGTGAACAATATCCTCTACCCCTTCGTGGTCTGGTCGCTGATTGCGTACTCGATCAACAAGGTGGGCGCGACGTTTTTCGGCGGGCGCTGGGGCGACTGGTATGACCTGCTGCGCCTGCTGGTGGGCGCAACCGATTACACCTGGTTTCTCTACGACCTGTTCGTGTTCTATCTCATCACCCCGTTGCTGCGTCGCTACAACCCGCTGCTGGTGGTGGGCCTGGCATTGGTAATCGCCTTCAGCCTGCCACGCGAGTGGTTTATGTGGCTGCCAGGGTATGGCGACAACGTGCCGGGCTTCGAACGACCGATCTACAAGGTCAATGACCTGTTCTACTACTTCATCTTTTTCTTTGCCGGTGACTACCTGGTGAAGAACAGGATCGACCTCAAGGCCATCACCCACCCCGCCGCGCTGGCACTTTCGGCAGCCGCCGCGTTGACGGTGCTGGGCCTGGGTTATTTCAACGTGGTGGGCAAGACCTGGCCCGGTTATGCACCTCTGGTGCTGGCCGCGTTACCGATCTTCTGCAAGGTGGCGGTGGTGGCCAGCAACAGCCTGCTTTCGGCGCCGGTCACCTATATCGGCCGCAACTCGATCGTGTTCTATCTGGTGCACTACCCGCTGTATATGGTGCTGGTCTTCGTGCTGAAAAAGCTCGGTATCGTCGACAGCTCGGCGCTGTTTTTGCTGCTGCTCAGTGCCGGCTTGCTGGTGCCCCTGCTGGTAGTGGTGATCAAGAACACCCGTCAATTCAACGTAGTAAGCCTGCTGTTTTCGCCCGAATTTCTGATGGAACGACGGGATAAACCACTGGCAAGTGAGGCCTAAATGCTGGGAGTTTCAACATGAGCGGCCTGCTGCGCGGGTTGGTTTTCTTTGTAGTGCTGGGCGCCATTGTGTACAGCGGGTTAAGGCCGCATGCCCTACCCGTGGCAGACGACACCCAGAACCTGCTGCTGCATGTGCTGGCGTTCGCCGCACTGGTGGGCTCGGCGCGCTTGGCATTTGCCAGCACACACGCGTTCTGGACGGTGCTCTATAGCCTGATCTTCGCGTTGATGCTCGAGCTGCTTCAGGGGCTCTTTCCGGAAGGCGCCGTATCGGTGCCGGCCATCGCCGCCAATATCCTCGGCGTGTTTGCGGGCCTGGCGGTGGCGCAGTCAGTCAAGCAACTGGTGCACCGGCGTCAGGCCCGCCAAGGCTGGTGACTCAGCTGCGCTCGCGCGTGCGCCGCTCGCGGTAGTGGTTGTTGGCCAATACGCCGATGGCACACATCACCACATAGGTGGCCGCGTTGGCCGGAATCTGCAGGTTGAAGTCGGCCATCGAGTGAATCAGCAGCGCCACAATCCCGACGCTGGCGCCAAAGCCGACCCCGGCCCGGTAGGTGGACTCGCCTTGCCACATGGCGCGCTGGGCGTGGTACAGCCCCAATAGCACGAACAGCACCAGCGGCAGGCTGCCGAGCAGGCCGTACTCAATCACAAACTGCAGGTAGTCGTTGTGGGCATGGTCGAAGTGCAGGCCAATGTCGGCACTGGCCACCTTGCCAAACAGCACCTCGAACGTGCCGGCGCCGTGCCCAGTGAGCAACTGCTCGCGGGCCAGCGGCAAGGCTTCGAGGTACACCGTGCCACGCAGTTCGTTGGCGGCCTGCACCGTCTGGCCATCGACCACCACGGCACTCAGTTGGGTGTTGGCAATGCGGTCGGCCAGTTTGTCGAGGCCGAAGTACTGGCTGACGATCAGCAGGTCAATCAGCACCAGGCTGGCGAGAATCAGGCCATTGCGCAGCCGATGGGTTTTGTCGCTTAGCAAAAACAACCCACCCACCAGCAGCAGGCTGGTGAAAAACGCTGTATTGCCCATGCGCGAATGGCTCATCACCAGCGCAATGGTCATCAGCACCAACGCCAGGCGCAGGCGCCCTTTGGGGCCCAGCAGCATCTCCAGCGCATTGATCCAGCGAAACGGCCGCTCATCACGCAGCGCCAGCAGCAGGCCAACCCCGGCCGCCAGGGTCAACTCCAAATACCCCGCCAAGTGATTGCGGTTGATAAACGTGCCGGTGGCATCGCCCAGGTACGTGGTCTTGCTGCCCACCAGCAGACCTTCTACGCCCGACAGGGTCATCACCGCACCAAAAAACGCCTGAAACGTGCCGCTCACCACTAACACGGCGAGCAGCAGGCTCAGGCGTTTACGCGTGCGAAACAGATCCACCACCAACACAAACAGCAGGCTGTAGGCCACGCCCAGCATCAGGTATTGGAAGGTGGCGGCGGTGTCGACCGTGATGCCCAGCAGCCATTGCAGCAGCACCCACAGCTGGCTCAGTAACAACAGACCGAGCATGGGCAAACCGGCACGCAGGGTGGGCCCCATGTCGCGGTTGCGCCGCCAGGCATTCAGCGCCCAGCCGGCCCCCAGGCCGCAGCACAGAAACACCAGCAGGCCCATGGACCAGTCGCGGTTACTGCCAATGGGCAGCGGCAGCCACAGGAGCAGCAACAGCGCGCCACTGATCAGCGCGCGTTCAAGACGTTTGGAGGGAGCGGCCATGCCGGGCGTCCTTGCAGAAATGGAGAGAGGACTCGAGGAAGGCCGAAGAACAGCCGGAAATAGGGCCAAATGCTATCACCTCCATCAGGGGCCGCGAAACGCAAAAGCTGGTGCTCAGCGCTTGCAAACGCTGTTCCAGACCAACGCTTCATCGTGGCGGGCGAGCATGACAATTGCGCAACCCTGACAAGCAACTGTGGTCACACCTGCCTGCCCATTATTTTGAGGGACTGAGTTCCGTGACGATTGCCGGCCTTATTTTCGACTGCGATGGCACCCTGGTGGACAGCGAACGTCTGGCTGCCGGGCTGCTGCACCACTTGCTGGCTGAGCAGCAGGTGCAGATGCCGGTGGATGAAGTGCTGCGGCGTTTTCGCGGCATTCCCTTTGCACAATTCATCAGCGAATTGAGTGCCCTGCACCCGGCGCTCAACGGCACCCACCTGGCCCATGAATTTCGCTGCCGCAGCCTGCCGCTGCTGCGCGACCAGGTCGTGGAAATGCCGGGCGCAGTGGCCTTCGTGCGCGAGACACCGTTGCCCATTTGCGTGGCGTCCAACGGGCCACGGGCCAAGATCGAAACCAGCCTGGGCGCGGTTGGGTTGCTGGAAGTATTTGGCGCGCGGATTGTCAGCGCCTACGAGGTGAATGCCTGGAAGCCGTCGCCGCGCTTGATTGAGCATGCGGCGGGCGTGCTGGGGCTGCCGGTAACGCAGTGTTTGCTGGTGGATGACAGCGTGCCCGGCGTGCAAGCCGGCATCAGTGCCGGCGCGCAGGTGGCGGGGTATGGGGATACAGACTTCAGTGAGTTCGAAGGGTTAGCGAATTTTCACGAGGTGCGAAATTTTGGCGAACTCGAAAGCTTGGTGAAGCGCTTGTCGTAGGGTGTGCTTTGCGCACCGTGGCGATATCGGGGAGATCGCTGGTGCGCGGAGCACACCCTACGAGATCAAGAGCGTTCCAGCGCCAGCGCTACGCCTTGGCCGCCGCCGATGCACAGGGTGGCGAGGCCCTTCTTGGCATCACGCTTGATCATCTCGTGCAGCAAGGTCACCAGTACACGGCAGCCTGATGCGCCGATGGGATGGCCGATGGCAATGGCGCCGCCGTTGACGTTCACTTTGCTGGCGTCCCAACCCAATTCCTTGCCCACCGACAGTGCCTGTGCGGCGAAGGCTTCGTTGGCTTCGATCAGGTCCAATTGGTCGAGGGTCCAGCCGGCTTTTTCCAGGCAGCGTTTGGTCGCCGACACCGGGCCGATGCCCATGATCGCCGGGTCCACACCGGCATTGGCGTAAGCGGCGATTTTCGCCAGCACCGGCAGGCCGAGGGCCTTGGCTTTTTCCGCGCTCATCAGGATCACGGCAGCAGCGCCGTCGTTGAGGCTGGAGGCGTTGCCGGCGGTTACGGTGCCGTCTTTTTTGAAGGCTGGTTTCAGCTTGGCCAGCGCTTCAGCGGTGGTGCCGGCGCGCGGTTGTTCGTCGGTGGCGAAGGCAAGTGGGTCGCCTTTGCGCTGGGGAATCAGGATCGGGGTGATCTCGTCCTTGAAGCGCCCGCCTTCAATGGCGGCTACAGCTTTTTGCTGCGAACCGGCGGCAAAGGCGTCTTGTGCTTCGCGGCTGATGGCGTACTTATCCACAAGATTTTCGGCGGTGATGCCCATGTGGTAGTCGTTAAACGCATCCCACAGGCCATCGGTGATCATGCTGTCGATGACTTGCGAGTGGCCCATGCGCAGGCCGGTGCGAGCACCGGGCATGACGTATGGCGACAGGCTCATGTTTTCCTGGCCACCGGCGATGATCACGTCGGCATCGCCACAGCGAATGGCTTGTGCACCCAGGTGCAGGGCTTTGAGGCCCGAGCCGCAGACTTTATTCAGGGTCAGCGCCGGTACGGCCACCGGCAGGCCGGCCTTGATGGCGGCCTGGCGCGCCGGGTTCTGACCGGCGCCGGCGGTAAGCACCTGGCCAAGAATCACTTCATCCACTTCAGCGCCATCAAGGCCGGTCTGTTCCAGCAGCGCGCGGATAACGGCGGCGCCCAAATCTACAGCCGGAACACCGGCGAGCGAGCCCTGAAAACTGCCGACGGCAGTACGGGTGGCGGCAACGATTACGACGTCTTGCATGGCATCACTCCTCAAAACTGCATTTCCGGCACGTGCTCCGGCACCACCAATTTGCCCGCCGTCTTGGCGACAATTTCCTCGACCGTCACGCCTGGCGCGCGCTCTTTAAGTACAAAGGCACCCTCGGCAATTTCCAGATACGCCAGGTCGGTCAGCACCCGTTTGATGCAGCCGGCACCGGTCAGCGGCAAGGTGCATTTGCCCAGCAGCTTCGATTCGCCATCTTTGGAGGCGTGGGTCATGGTGACGATGATGTTTTCCGCACCGGCCACCAGGTCCATCGCCCCGCCCATGCCTTTGACCAGCTTGCCCGGCACCATCCATGAGGCGATGTTGCCGTGCACATCCACTTCAAAAGCGCCGAGTACGGTCAGGTCGATATGGCCGCCACGGATCATCGCGAAGGATTCGGCCGAGGAAAAAATCGAGGCGCCGGTGCGCGCGGTGACGGTCTGTTTGCCGGCGTTGATCATATCGGCGTCGATCTCGTCGGCACGGGGAAAAGCGCCCATGCCCAACAAGCCGTTTTCCGATTGCAGCATCACTTCCATGCCCTCAGGCACGTAGTTGGCCACCAAAGTGGGGATGCCAATGCCGAGGTTGACGTAGTAGCCGTCCTGCAATTCGCGGGCGACACGTTGGGCCATTTGTTCGCGGGTAAGCGCCATATTCTTGTTCTCGAAAAATAGGTAGGAGGAAGACGATCAGGCACGCACGGTGCGTTGTTCGATGCGTTTTTCGAACGTGCCGCAGATCAGGCGATCGACGTAGATGCCCGGGGTGTGGATCTGCGTAGGGTCGAGTTCGCCCGGGGCCACGATTTCTTCCACCTCAACCACCGTGATCTTGCCGGCGGTAGCGGCCAACGGATTGAAGTTCTGCGCGGTATGGCGGTAGATCACGTTGCCGTACCAATCGGCTTTCCAGCCTTTGACGATGGCGAAATCGCCCGTGATGGAAGGCTCCATCAAGTACTCGCGGCCGTTGAACTCACGCACTTCCTTGCCTTCGGCAACCGGGGTACCGACGCCGGTGGCAGTGAAGAAGGCCGGAATACCGGCGCCACCGGCGCGCATTTTTTCCGCCAGGGTGCCTTGCGGGGTGAGCTCCACTTCCAGCTCGCCGCTGAGCAGTTGTTTCTCGAACAGGGCGTTTTCGCCGACGTAGGAGGCGATCATCTTGCGAATCTGCCGGTCTTCCAGCAGCACGCCCAGGCCAAAACCATCGACGCCGCAGTTGTTGGACACCACGGTCAGGTCACGCACGCCTTTGCGCTTGATCTCGGCGATCAGGTTTTCCGGAATGCCACACAGGCCAAAACCGCCGGCCAACACCGTCATGCCATCTTCAAGGCCAGCGAGTGCCTCTTCATACGAACCCACACGTTTATCGAAACCTGCCATTTGCGGCGCCTCTCTTGTTTTGGTGGGGGCCAGCCGGCCCAGTACCCAGAGTGTTGAGCGCCTGGATTTATTTGTTAAGTTGATTTTTAAAATGGATTGATTGATAAAACAGCACAATAATTTTCCTTTTTTCTGACAGGTGTTGTATGACCGTCAAACAACTCAGGGCATTTCTGGCCGTGGCGCAAAGCTTGAGTTTTGCCCAGGCCGGTGAGCGCCTGTACCTCTCGCAGTCGGCGTTAAGCCTCACCATCAAAGGGCTGGAGGAAGGCCTGGGCGGACGGCTATTCAGCCGCACCACGCGCAACGTGAGCCTGACCCCCGAAGGCGAAGCACTGCTGCCGTTGGCTCGGCGTCTGCTGGCGGACTGGGAAAACGCCGAAGACCAGCTGCGCCAACGCTTCACCCTGCAACAAGGCCGCGTCACCCTGGCGGCCATGCCCTCCTTCGCCGGCAACTTGTTACCGCCGTTGCTGGTGCAGTTTCGCGCGCGGCATCCGAAGGTAAATGTCACGGTCAACGACGTAATCAATGAACAGGTGATCGAGATGGTGCGCGATCGCCAGGTGGAGCTGGGTATCGCCTTTGCCCCCGATGCCGACGCCAGCCTGCACTTCACCCCGCTGTACCTGGACCGTTTTGTGGCGGTAGTGGCGGCAGATTCGCCGTTGGCTACACAGGCTGAGGTGGACTGGGCCACGCTGCTGCACTACCCCTTTGTCACCCTGCAACGACCCTCGACCGTGCGCTTTATGCTGGAAGACCACTTGCGTCAGCGCGGGCTGAAACTGCCGGTGGCGTTTGAAAGCCATCAGTTGGCAACGGTGGGCCGGATGGTCGCCAATGGGTTGGGCGTGAGCGCGGTGCCGGCCTTATGTGTAGAGCAGATGCATGAATTGGGCGCCCGCTGCCTCACGTTGCGTGAGCCGGTCATCGAGCGGGAGGTTGGGATTCTGCGTAAGGCTGATCATGAATTGTCGGTGGCCGCGCAAGCGTTGTACGACACCGTGCTGGCGGCCAAACCGGGAGGGATAACCGTTTAAAAGCTGTAAAGCAGTGCCCGCTCGGCAACCAGAAGCAGGTCGTACAGGTAGGCTGGAACTTCCGGTTGCAGCGCCGCCAGGGCCATCAGCGTTATCAGGGCCAAGCCCAGGGATTTAACGGCACGGCGTAAGGGAGAAGCGAATTCGACGTTGGACGGAAGTGACATGCTGGCAGCTCGCTGAAAAGGAACGCGCGAGCATGAGCCTCGAGAAAAAAATGCTCTGTAGAACGGATGATCAATACAGGTAAGGCTTTTCCTAGGGGCTTTCTTGGCAGCCCGCCGCCGCCCTCTATGTTGAGAAATTACACACTGCTAAGCTCACCCGGGTCTCGATTTGCCAAACCCCTGCTCATGCCGGAGTCATAACAACAATGCAAACGACCGAACGCACGACCCCTGCCACGGTAAAACTGCTGATCGGCGGCAAGCTGATCGACTCCACCACCAGCCAGTGGCGCGACATCATCAACCCGGCCACCCAGCAGGTGCTGGCCCGAGTTCCCTTCGCTACGCAGGCCGAGGTGGACGCCGCCATCGACGCGGCCAGCGAGGCCTTCAAAACCTGGCGCAAAACACCCATCGGCGCCCGCGCGCGGGTGTTTCTCAAGTACCAGCAACTGATCCGCGACCATCTGCAGGAGCTGGCGGCACTGCTGACCGCCGAGCAGGGTAAAACCCTGGCCGATGCCGAAGGCGATGTGTTTCGCGGCCTGGAAGTGGTGGAGCACGCGGCGGGCATCGGCAACCTGCAACTGGGCGAGTTGGCCAACAATGTGGCCGGAGGCGTCGACACCTACACCTTGCTGCAGCCGCTGGGCGTGTGCGCCGGCATTACCCCGTTCAACTTTCCGGCCATGATTCCGCTGTGGATGTTTCCCATGGCCATCGCCACCGGCAATACCTTTGTACTTAAACCCTCTGAACAAGACCCCATGGTGACCATGCGCCTGGCCGAACTGGCGATGCAGGCCGGGGTGCCTGCCGGGGTGTTGAACGTGGTGCACGGTGGGGCGGATGTGGTGAACCGCCTGTGCGATCACCCGGCCATCAAGGCGGTGTCTTTCGTGGGCTCCACGCAGGTAGGCACCCATGTGTACAACCGCGCCACCCAGAACGGCAAACGCGCTCAGTGCATGATGGGCGCGAAAAACCACGCCATCGTGATGCCCGACGCCAACCGCCAGCACACCCTCAACAACCTGGTGGGCGCAGCTTTTGGCGCCGCCGGGCAACGCTGTATGGCGCTGTCTGCGGTTATTCTGGTGGGAGAGGCGCAAAGCTGGCTGCCGGAGCTGATCGAGCGCAGCAAAACCCTGCAGCTCAATGCCGGCACCGAAGCGGGCGCCGACCTGGGGCCGGTGGTGTCATGCGCTGCGCTGGAGCGCATTGAGGGCCTGATCGCCGCGGGGGTAGCAGAAGGCGCGACCCTGGCGCTTGATGGCCGCCACCCGACGGTGACCGGTTTTGAACGCGGCAATTTTATTGCCCCGACCATTTTCAGCAACGTGACCCCTGCTATGCGCATCTACCGCGAGGAAATTTTCGGCCCGGTACTGTGCGTGCTGAACGCAGCCACCCTGGACGAGGCCATTGCCCTGATCAACGCCAACCCCAATGGCAACGGCACCGCGATCTTCACCCGCTCGGGCGCAGCGGCCAGGCATTTTCAGGAGGAAATCGATGTGGGCCAGGTGGGCATCAACGTGCCGATTCCGGTGCCGGTGCCAATCTTTTCCTTCTCCGGTTCGCGCGCGTCCAAGCTGGGTGACCTCGGCCCGTATGGCAAACAGGTGGTGCAGTTCTATACGCAGACCAAAACGGTCACGCAGCGTTGGTTCGATGAAGACGAGGTCGGAGCGGTCAATACGACGATTACGTTGAAATAGCACTTCCCATAATTCCAATAAGAGGGACGCCCCATGAATATCGGATTTATCGGCCTGGGCAATATGGGCGGGCCCATGGCCCTGAACCTGCTGAAAGCCGGCCACACACTGGAGGTGTTTGACCTGGTGCCGGCCTCCGTGCAACGCCTGACCGACGCCGGTGCCCACGCCCTCGCCTCCCCTGCCGACCTTGCGCGCAGCCAGGTCGAGCTGATCATCACCATGCTGCCGGCCGCTCGCCATGTAAAAGCGGTGTACATGGGCGAAGACGGTCTGCTCGCCCATGTGGCTCCCGGTGTGCGGCTGATCGACAGCTCCACCATCGACCCCATGACCGCCCGCGACGTAGCCGCTGCCGCTGCCCGGCAGGGCAACCCGATGCTCGATGCACCGGTCTCCGGCGGCACCGGTGGCGCGGCCGCTGGCACGCTGACGTTTATGGTTGGGGGCAGTGCCGCCGACTTTGAACAGGCACAGCCAGTGCTCGCTGCCATGGGCAAGAACATCGTGCATTGCGGCGGCGCCGGTAACGGCCAGGTGGCCAAGGTGGCGAACAATATGCTGCTGGGCATTTCCATGATTGGCGTGGCCGAAGCCATGAACCTGGGCGTAGCGCTGGGCATGGACGCCAAGGTACTGGCCGGGGTGATCAACACCTCCAGCGGCCGCTGCTGGAGTTCGGATACCTACAACCCCTTCCCCGGCGTACTGGACAACGCCCCCGCCGCACGCGGTTACAGCGGTGGTTTCGGCACCGACTTGATGCTCAAGGACCTGGGCCTGGCCACCGAAGCCGCCAAGCAAGCCCGGCAGCCTGTGTTGTTGGGGGCCCTGGCTCAACAGCTGTACCAGAGCTTCAGCGCCCAGGGGCATGGCGAGCTGGACTTCTCCGCGATCATCCAGCTCTACACCGGTACATCACAATAAGAGAGCTCCCATGCACGACCTGGAACTGAGCGAAGAACAACGCATGATCCGCGACATGGCCCGCGACTTTGCCCGCAGCGAAATCGCCCCCCATGCCCAGGCGTGGGCCGCCGCCGGCTGGATCGACGATGCCGTGGTCAGCAAGATGGGCGAATTGGGCCTGCTGGGCATGGTGGTGCCCGACAGTTGGGGCGGCTCCTACACCGACTATGTGGCCTATGCCCTGGCGGTGGAGGAAGTGGCCGCCGCCGATGCCGCCACCGGCACGCTGATGAGTGTGCATAACTCGGTGGGGTGCGGCCCGGTGCTCAACTACGGCAGCGAGGAACAAAAACAGCAGTGGCTGCCGGCCCTGGCCAGCGGCGAAGCTATCGGCTGCTTCTGCCTGACCGAACCCCATGCCGGCTCCGAAGCCAACAACCTGCGCACCCGCGCCGAACTGCAAAACGGCAACTGGGTGCTCAATGGCGCCAAGCAATTTGTCAGCAACGGCAAACGGGCCAAGCTGGCCATCGTGTTTGCCGTTACCGATCCGGAGCTGGGCAAAAAAGGGTTGTCGGCCTTTCTGGTGCCTACCGACAACCCGGGGTTTGTCGTAGACCGTAGCGAGAAAAAGATGGGCATCAAGGCGTCCGACACCTGCGCCGTCACCCTCAGCAACTGCGCCATTCCCCAAGCCAACCTGCTCGGCGCGCGCGGCAAGGGGCTGGCGATTGCCCTGTCGAATCTGGAGGGCGGGCGCATCGGTATTGCCGCCCAGGCCCTGGGCATCGCCCGTGCCGCCTTTGAAGCGGCACTGGTGTATGCCCGTGAGCGGGTGCAATTTGGCAAACCGATCATTGAGCACCAGAGCATCGCCAACAAGCTGGCCGATATGCACACGCAAGTGAATGCCAGCCGTCTGCTGATTCTGCACGCGGCACGGCTGAAAACCGCTGGCCACCCGTGCCTATCAGAAGCCTCGCAGGCCAAGCTGTTCGCCTCGGAAATGGCCGAGCGTGTGTGCTCCGATGCCATTCAGATTCACGGCGGCTATGGCTATCTGGAGGACTACCCGGTCGAACGCTATTACCGCGACGCTCGCATTACCCAGATTTACGAGGGTTCCAGTGAAATTCAGCGGCTGCTGATCGCCCGCGAACTGGCGCACTACTCGCTTTAAAAGCCCCGTAAACCACAGGCAAAAAAAAGCCGCTCATTGCGAGCGGCTTGGTTGAACAAGAGAAAGCTTCAAAAAACTTCATTCCACCGTCCAGGCAACAACTACGTGGTTACACACCTGATTTGTTGAAGTAACCGAACTGCGACTTTGCTTCCACGTATCGCCTGTCTGGCTTCAATTGGGTTTAGCGATGAAGTGCGATTTTCATCGCCAGGAAATTAAACCCTTCATAGCAGTTGGGAGAAATCGGAAACAACTGCGGAAGCCGTAAGCACTTTCTAGAATTCCTGCAAATCCAGCGCGCTTGCAGGCAGTTACTCACACGTTAATAAGCCGTAGATTCAAACAGCGCTGTTCACGCTTATCGTGCTTGGGCACACTCGCGCAGCAATGTCAGGTCTGTTCTCCACTTCCTGCCAGCCGTTAAGGGCCCGTCGTGACAGCAGCTTCCACCTCTCCCGTGCTAACCCCCACTCAACTGCGTCAGATCCTGATGGGCCTGATGCTCGGCATCTTTCTCTCCGCTCTGGATCAAACGATCGTTGCCGTGGCGTTACCCGAAATTGCCCTGCAGCTGCCCGGCAGTGAAGTGCTGGCCTGGGTGGTATCGGCCTATATGTTGGCCATGACTATTTCCACCCCATTCTTCGGAAAACTCGGCGATCTGTTCGGTCGGCGTCGACTGCTTCTGCTGTCCATCGCTTTATTCGTGTTTGCCTCGGTGCTGTGCGCACTGGCGCAGGACATGTGGCAACTGGTGGGTGCCCGTGCGCTGCAAGGCGTTGGCGCCGGCGGCATGGTGGCCACCACCCAGGCGCTGATCGGCGACCTGATCGCTCCGGCCGAACGCGGCCGTTATCAAGCCTGGTTCAGCGGCATGTTCGCCCTGGCCAGTCTGATTGGCCCGCCGCTGGGCGGCCTGCTGAGTAATCAGCTGTCGTGGCGCTGGGTGTTCTGGATCAACCTGCCGATTGGCTTGTTGGCCATCTGGCTCAGCCAGCGGCGCCTGGCCGGGCTGCCGGAAAAACGTCGCAAGGCCCAGCTCGACTACCTCGGCGGCGTGCTTTTGCTGCTTGGTCTGGGCAGCTTGTTGTTACTGATTACGCGCCTCGGCCAGGAGCGTCAGTGGCTCACCCTGGAGAACGCTGTGGGCCTGGGCATTGCCGTATTGGGCCTGCTGCTGTTTGTACTGCAGGAACGCCGCGCCACTGAGCCGGTGATTCCCATGGAGCTGTTTCGCATCGGCCCGGTACGCGCC
Source organism: Pseudomonas turukhanskensis (assembly GCF_027922365.1). Taxonomy (GTDB): domain Bacteria; phylum Pseudomonadota; class Gammaproteobacteria; order Pseudomonadales; family Pseudomonadaceae; genus Aquipseudomonas; species Aquipseudomonas turukhanskensis. The sequence goes on along the minus strand of NZ_BSFN01000002.1, from coordinate 413,248 downwards.
GGCTGGTGCCTGCTGTTTTTCGCCAACTTCCAGGCCGTGGCCCTGGCCGTGTTGTTCCCGCTGCATGCCCACGCACAAGGCGGTGCCGGCACCGGTGCCAGCCAACTGATGGCGATTGCCATCGGCGCGCCGCTGGGGGCGTTTATCGGTGGGCGCATGAGCGCGCGGCTGGGCCGCTACAAACCATTGATTCTGAGCGGCAACCTGTTGCTGCCGGTGGCGCTGGTGGCGTTGGCGTTCCTGCCCCCCAGCCTGGAAATGCTCAGCCTGCCCTTGCTGGCCTGCTGCGGGGTAGCGCTGGGCTTGCAGTTCCCGACGTCGATGGTGGCCGTGCAAAGCGCGGCGCCGGTCAGCCATCTGGGCGTGGTGACGGCAGCGTGCGGCATGTTCCGCGGCTTGGGCGGGGCGTTGGGGGTTACGTTGTTGTCGAGCCTGCTGTGGCACCTGTTGCCGGGCATCGACCCCGAACACATCAGCGCCAGCCTGGGCCAGGTCAGCAGCGAACAGTTGAGCGTGGCGTTTCGCGACCTGCTGTTACTCGATGCCGCGATTGCTGCCATTCCCTTGTTGATCGCGCTGTTGATGGCGGACCACCGGCTACGGCATCACCTGCCCGCTGGCGCCAACGCCGAATAACGGCGGATATTCGCCCTACGCCCCATGCAGCCCTCGCGGCGAAATTCCGCCCATCGCGTGGCGGGATCTGGCCAGATCCCGCCACCTTCGCCGCGTAAAAAACCGCTGCAACCCCCGCCCTGCGGCGCCTTGCCGCACCTGGCCCCGGTCTTGCTCTACGCCGTCTGGATAGCAAACTGGAAATGGTTGAACTGATGAAAAAGCTGTTGTTAACCCTCGTCTGCCTGGTGTTCACCGGCTGCTCGAAAACCCCTCCCGCCGAAAAAACCGTCGATGTGCTGCTGATCGGCGGCGGCATCATGAGTGCCAGCCTGGGCACCTACCTCAATGAACTGGAGCCGGGCTGGACCATCGACGTTTACGAGCGCATGGGCCAAGTGGCCGAAGAAAGCTCCAACCCCTGGAACAACGCCGGCACCGGCCACTCGGCCTTCTGCGAGCTGAACTACACCCCGGAAAATGCCGATGGCAGCATCGACATCAGCAAGGCGGTGGCGATCAACGAGTCGTTCGAAATCTCCAAGCAGTTCTGGGCCTACCAGGTTGAGCACAAGGTGCTGAACAACCCGACGTCCTTTATCAACAACGTGCCGCATATGAGCTTTGTCTGGGGCGACGACAACGTCAGCTACCTGCAAAAGCGTCACGCGGCCCTGCAACACAGTTCGCTGTTCCGCGGCATGGAGTTCTCCGAAGACCCGGCGCAGATCAAACAGTGGATTCCGTTGGTCATGGACGGCCGCGCCGCGGACCAAAAAATCGCTGCCACGCGCATGCCCATCGGCACCGACGTGAACTTCGGTGAAATCACCCGCCAGCTGTTCGCCTCGCTCACCACCCGGCCGGGCGTGGCGCTGCACCTGCAACATGAAGTGCGCGACATCAAGCGCAACGACGATGGCACCTGGAACGTGGTGGTGGCGGATTTGGGCAACGGCGAGGCACTGAAAAGCGTTAACGCCAAGTTCGTGTTTATCGGCGCCGGTGGCGGCGCCCTGAAGCTGTTGCAGAAGTCCGGTATTCCCGAAGCCGACGGCTATGCCGGTTTCCCGGTGGGCGGTGAATTCCTGGTGACCAAGAACCCGCAAATCGTCGCCCAACACCAGGCCAAGGTGTACGGCAAGGCCTCGGTGGGCTCGCCGCCCATGTCGGTGCCGCACCTGGATACCCGCGTGATCGATGGCCAGAAGGCGCTGCTGTTCGGCCCGTTCGCCACCTTCTCCACCAAATTTTTGATCAATGGCTCGCTGTGGGACATGTTCAGCGCCATGACCTTGCACAACCTGATGCCGATGGCCAATGCCGGCCTGGATAACACCTCGCTGACCACCTACCTGGTCGGTCAATTGATGCTGAGCCAGGACGACCGCATGGCCGCCTTGCGCGAATACTTCCCCGAAGCCAAGGACGCCGACTGGGAACTGGTGCACGCCGGCCAGCGTGTGCAGATCATCAAGAAAGACCCCGAGCTGGGCGGCATTCTGCAGTTCGGCACCGAGGTGGTCAGCGCCAGCGACGGCAGCATTGCCGCGTTGTTAGGAGCCTCGCCGGGTGCGTCTACGGCTGCGCCGATCATGTTGTCGGTGCTGGAAAAGACCTTCAAAGCCAAGGTGCAGACGCCCGAGTGGCAGGCCAAGCTCAAGGAGATCATTCCGTCCTATGGGCGCAAGCTGAACAACGACCTGGAACTCACCAATAGCACCCGCGCCTGGAGCAGCGCGCGCCTGAATCTGCCGTTCGTGCAGGTGCAGCCCGATAGCGACCCGATGGTCGACGCACTGTAAATCCCCGCCCCAGCATGCGCCGGCCGTCCTGGCCGGTGCTTTGGCGTCGCCCTTGCGGTGTTCGCGCTTGCGAGGCCAGGGCTTGAGCGGCACACTGCCCGCTCGCAGGCACATCGCCGCAACAACTGGAGAGACCCATGCCTGTAATGGATACCGACAAGCGTATGGCCGCCCGCGCCTTTGTTCTCGGCCATGCCGACGCGCTGAGCTGCACCGTTTACCGCCTCGATGAAACCGACCCGGAAGCCGAAGAAGAAGACCTTGGCGACGGCAAGGTGTTGTTCGCCGGCCAATTCAACGCCCCGGCCGAATGGGATGCAGAAGCCCGTGACGACTTCTTTGGCGATGCCGACCCAGGCCTGTTTTTCAACGCCTATATCGAAAGCGAAGCCAAACCCGGCAGCAAGGCGCACTTCAGCGCCGAAATTGGCGACTACGTGGCCGCCCTGCCCGGTTTAGGTGAAGTGGTGATGTATTACGTGTACGACGCCGTGGAAGACGAAAGCGGCCGCCTGTGCGTGTTGATTCGCGACGAAGAACAACCGGCGTAACGATCCGCCGCTCTATCGCAACGGCGGATATCGTCTTCGACGATATTCGCCCTACGCTTCTCCCTTGTCGTTGGCTGACTCCGATTCCTGCCACTTGGCCCACTGCCGAGGCACGACCTTGCCGGCCTGGTAGGTCTGCTCCACCGTGGTGCCATCTTCGTTGTGAATAATCAGCACGGCATCCTTGCCGCGTAGAAAACGCTCGGTTTCCTGTATCAGACGCCCTTTGGTCAGGGCACGTTTGGACGGGCGCGTGGCCCCTTGCTTGATCAGTTGCCAACCCTCTGGCACACGGTTGATGTGGTAGTCGCCCATGCTGCATTTATCCCTGAATGTCACTGCCGCCCACACGCCTAGTGCGCCGGGCTGTGAAGTATCCGAGCGAAACGCTGTAAGAGCAGTTCCGTATAGGGGATGAGCGGTCGTTTTAGTGCAACTGAATTGCCCCGCCTTAGTTGCACAAATCCATTAACGCAAGCGCAGCGGCCGAATCAAAAGTTTGCCCGGAAGTTGCACTTTAATATCAAAAAACCGTTTGTCGCCAATGACTTAATTTGACCGAACGATATCAGCCAAGGGCCTTCAGAGTTCGTGTAAGGCCCATTAGGGTTTTGCTACTACTCATTGAACGAGGAGAAACCAAAATGCCTACCAACAAAAACCCCGGTAATTTCGCCAACGATCGAGCGAGGGCCTCGGAAGCTGGACGCAAGGGTGGACACAACAGTGGCGGCAACTTCGCCAACGACCCGCAGAAAGCCTCCGAAGCCGGCCGCAAGGGTGGCCAGGCCAGCCATGGCGCCAGAGGCTGACCGCCTTAAATCGCCAGTTGTTGTATGTGCCTTGATTCACTAGCCCGAAGCAGTAGCAGCGCTTGGCTAGCTGAATCCAGCAAGGGCCCGCGAGAGCGGGCTTTTGTTTGTCTGCTTATTAATGGCGCGAATCGTCAGCGGTTTTGCCGGCGGTCCCAACGCGTGTCATGACCACGGTTGTCGCTACGCGCAGGGCGCGAATCGCCACGGCCATGTTCGGCATCCCGGCGGCGGGCCTGCTGGTGACGGTCCGGGGTGCGACCGGGCGCTTGGTGATAGCCACGCGGCGGTTGGTTCCAGCCTTGCTGCACCGGGGCGCGATGCGGGGCGTGATGCCGGGGTGGCGGCGCCGGCACGTAATACCGTGGCGGCGGTGCGCGATACACAGGAGGCGCCGAGTAGTACCGAGGGGCCGAGTAATAGCGCGGCGCCGAGTACACCTCATAGCTGTAGGGCGCGCTGTACACGTTGCCGTAGCCGCCGCGGCCATAGCCACGGTCGTAATTGTCGTCGTAGTCATAACCCGCACAACCAGCCAGAAACAGGCCCATCAGGCCCAGCAGCAGGGTTTTGTAACGCATCATGGCAGCCTCCAGAGACCGCACGGGAACCGAGGGGCGAATGCCACTCATTGGGTGCTCCCGAAGTCTTGGACAGCACAGAAAGTGTCCCGCTTGCTGTAGGGAAGTTCTTATTCCATTGCCAGTTATTTCAGAAGCGCACCAAAGCGCAGCACCCTGCCCGCCCTCGCCTTTTTTTCGCGCACGGTTCTGCACGCCTCTAACCGGCCTCTGCACCCGAGCCCCCGTGATTGCCGGGCCGAGCGAACTTGGCACGGCTCTCGCTTTAGCCTTGGCGTGCAGGAATCACCCATGCCAAGGCCTGGGTACGCGGCACCACAATTTGCAATGGATGACTAGGGTTCCGGCTAGCGCTTAAAACGCTCAGTGACTGGTCCGAGAGTTATCGACCTCCAGTGAGGTTACACGGCGGGACAAAAGCCCGGGAGACGAACGCCAAGCCGCGTTGCGCCTGCCCGCTTTTTCTCGAACTGGAGGTTTTTAATGCGCAAGTCCCTGCTTTCCGCCCTCGTTCTATCCGGCCTTGCCGCCGCCCTCAGTTTTAACGCCCAGGCTGCCACCAAAGACAAATTCAGCGTCTGCTGGACCCTCTACGCCGGCTGGATGCCATGGGAATACGCGGCCGCCGAAGGCATCGTCGACAAGTGGGCGAAGAAGTACAACATCGCCATCGACGTGGTGCAGCTCAACGACTATGTCGAGTCGATCAACCAGTACACCGCCGGCCAGTTCGACGGCTGCACCATGACCAACATGGACGCCCTCACCATTCCGGCTGCCGGCGGCGTGGACTCCACCGCCCTGGTGGTCAGCGACTTCTCCAACGGCAACGACGGCATCGTGCTCAAGGGCAAGGGCAAGACCCTGGCCGACCTCAAGGGCCAACCCGTAAACCTGGTGGAGTTGTCGGTGTCGCACTACTTGCTGGCGCGCGCCCTGGAAACCGCCGGCATGAGCGAAAAAGACCTGAGCGTGGTGAACACCTCCGACGCTGATATCGCCGCCGCCTTCAACACCAGCGACGTCAATTCGGTGGTCACCTGGAACCCCATGCTGGCCGAAATCAAAGCCCAGCCAGACACCACCGAAGTGTTCAACTCCAGCCAGATTCCCGGCGAGATCATGGACATGATGGTGGTCAACACCGCCACCCTCAAAGACAACCCGGCACTGGGCAAAGCCCTTACCGGCGCCTGGTTCGAAATCATGGAGTTGATGGCCACCGACAGCCCGCGCGCCACTGCCGCGCTGGAGCATATGGCCAAGGCCTCGGGTACGGACCTCGCCGGCTTCAAGTCGCAACTGGCGACCACCAAGCTGTTCTACACCGCCAAAGACGCCCTGACGTTCGCCACCAGCGCGCAACTGCCGGACACCATGAGCAAGGTGGCGAACTTCTCCTTCGCCCATGGCCTGCTCGGTGAAGGCGCCAAAGACGCCGGCGCCGTGGGGATGAGCTTTGCCAAAGACAAGGTCACGGGCGATGCGGACAACATCAAGCTGCGCTTCGACCCGCGCTACGTGCAGATGGCGGCGGATGGCACGTTGTAAACGTGCCCGTCCTTTCAATCGCGACCCTTTGAAGAGCCTGCCATGCGCCTGATCAATCGCCACCCGGACGGTGCCGGACGACTGCTGCTGATTCTGCTGCCGTTCGCCCTGCTGCTGTTCGCCTACTTCACCGGTTCTGCGGCGCGGTTGGCAGACAACCCCAATGACAAGCTGTTGCCCAGCGCCGTGCAGATGAGCGATGCGGTCAAACGCATGGCCTTTACCGAAGACAAACGCAGCGGCGGTTATCTGCTCTGGCAAGACACCGCCTCCAGCCTGCAACGTCTCGGTATGGGGCTGGGTATCGCCGCCATCGTCGGCCTGTGCCTGGGCATTGCCGCCGGCACCCTGCCGCTGTTCAACGCGCCGCTGTCGCCACTTTTAACTGTGCTGTCGATGGTGCCCCCGCTGGCGATTCTGCCGATTCTGTTTATCGTTTTCGGCCTCGGCGAATTGTCGAAGGTGATGCTGATCGTCATCGGCATCACCCCGGTTTTAGCCCGTGACCTGGAGCAGCGGGCACGGGAAATTCCGCCGGAATTGCTGATCAAGGCGCAAACCCTCGGCGCCTCGACCTGGACCCTGATTCTGCGGGTGATTCTGCCGCAACTGCTGCCGCGCCTGCTGATTGCCCTGCGCCTGGTGCTCGGCTCGGCCTGGCTGTTTCTGATTGCCGCCGAAGCCATCGCCTCCACCGACGGCCTGGGCTACCGGGTGTTTCTGGTGCGCCGCTATATGGCCATGGACGTGATTCTGCCCTACGTGGCGTGGATCACCCTGCTGGCCTGGCTGATGGACCTGGGCCTCAAGCGCCTGACCCAGCTGGCGTTCCCCTGGTATGAAGGGGCGAAAGCATGAGCGCCTTCATCGAAGTCAAAAACGTCTGGCAAACCTACGGCGACCAAGTCGTTTTAGAGAACCTGAATATCAGCGTCGCCGAGGGTGAGTTCTGCACCCTGGTGGGCACCTCCGGCTGCGGCAAGTCCACCTTTCTGCGCCTGCTGCTGGGCCAGGAAGTGCCGAGCAAAGGCCAGATTCTGCTGGGCGGCAAACAGCTGGTCGGCGAGCCGGATTCCAGCCGTGGCGTGGTGTTTCAGCGTTACTCGGTGTTCCCGCATTTGTCGGTGCTGAACAACGTCGCCCTCGGCCTTGAATTGCCCCGCGCACCGCTGTTCGGGCGGCTGTTCGGCCAGGCCAAACGCGATGCTCGCGAGCAGGCGGCCGAGCTGCTGAAAAAGGTCGGCCTCGGCCACGCCCTGGACAAATACCCCACCCAGCTTTCCGGCGGCATGCAGCAACGTCTGGCCATTGCCCAGGCACTGATCATGCAGCCGCGCGTGCTGCTGCTCGACGAGCCCTTTGGCGCGCTGGACCCCGGCATTCGCAAAGACATGCACGAGCTGCTGCTGGAACTCTGGCGCGAGACCAAGCTGACGGTTTTCATGGTCACCCACGACCTCTCCGAAGGCTTCACCTTGGGCACTCGCTTGATGGTGTTCGACAAGGTCCGCCACGACCCGCATGCGCCGAATGCTTATGGCGCGCGCATCACCTACGACATCCCCTTAAACCCCGACCGCCGCGCCACCCGCGCCGCCGTCGAAGCCCTGCCGGCGCACGTCACCGGCAGCCTCCACGCTGTTTACCAAGGAGCCTGATCATGACCAGCGCGTTGAGCCTGCGCCCCAGCCTGTATGAAGAAACCGTACCGGGCGGCGGCCATACCTCGTTCGTTCTCAAGCGTGGCCAGTTGCTGCGCATTACCGATATCGAAGGCGGCGCCAATGTCAGCCTCATGCTGCTCAATGCCGCCGAAAAAAGTGAGCGCCTGAACCTGCCCGACAGCCTCAAGGGCCAGCACACCGCCAAGCTCACCGTCGGCCACTGCCTGTACTCGGACATGGGCCGCGTACTGGCTGCCATCACCGCCGATACCTGCGGCTGGCACGACAGTTTTGGCGGGGTACTGAACGCTGCCGAAGTGCAGGAAAAGTACGGCGCTGGCCGTTATCAGGAACTGCGCAATAGCTTCTTTCGCAACGGCGTGGACAACCTGCTGGTGGAAATGGGCAAGTGGAACCTCAACCTGCAAGACCTGCTGATGGTGCTCAACCTGTTCAGCAAGGTGACCGTCGACAGCGACGGCGCCTTCCACTTCGCCCCTGGCAATTCCAACGCCGGTGACTACTTAGAGCTGTACGCGCCGATGGACACCCTGGTGGTGCTCACCGCCTTGCAACACCCGATGGACCCCAACCCTGAGTACGCACCAAAACCGGTGCAACTGAACTGGAGCCAGGTCGCCGAAGACGGCATCAGCGTGCTGTGCCGCACCTCGCGCCCGGAAAACGGTCGCGCTTTCCACAACACCGAACGTCAGTACATTTGAGGGTCACGCCATGTCACTTACCCACAGCCCTCGTCATGAAGAAGCCGCCGTTTTCCGCGCCACCATTGCCGCGGGCGAGCCGTTCCTCAAAGAAGTGAAAGCCGGGCAAACCCTGCGCCTGCTCGACCTGGAAGGCAACCAGGCGGTCGACACCCTGTTCTTCAGCGCCAGCAACCCGCGCGAGCGCTACGACGTACAACGCACCCTGCGCAAACAGAACCGCGTGTACCTCACCACCGGCACCGTTTTGTACTCCAACCTCGGCAACCCGCTGCTGACCATTACCGCCGACACGTGCGGGCGCCACGACACCCTGGGCGGCGCCTGCGCCCAGGAAAGCAACACCGTGCGCTACGCCCTGGACAAACGCTATATGCACAGCTGCCGCGACAACTTCTTGCGCGCCAGCCTGCACGACGGGCGCCTGAACAAGGCCGACATCAGCGCCAACATCAACTTCTTCATGAACGTGCCGGTCACGCCCGAAGGTGGGCTGACCTTTGAAGACGGAATTTCGGCGGCCGGCAAATACGTCGAGCTGGTGGCGCATATGGACGTGATCGTCCTGATCTCCAACTGCCCGCAACTGAACAACCCCTGCAACGGCTACAACCCGACGCCGGCGGAGTTTTTGGTATGGGACTGATTCGGCGCTGCTTGTTTGCGCTGTGCCAGAGCCGGGCGGGTCAGGTATTGCGCCCCTCTCCCGCGTGCGGGAGAGGGGCCGGGGGTGAGGGCAAGGGGCAAACGCACCATCAAAGTCCCCCCACACCCTAACCCTCTCCCACGAAAGGAGAGGGAACTGACCCAGTTCGCAACAGCATGAATTTCCCCACCGTGGACGACCACGGTGCAGACCGAATACAGCGGGACGGCCCGCCTCCCCTTTCGAGGGCTTAACGCCATGTTCAACACACTGCTGATCGCCAACCGTGGCGCCATTGCCTGCCGCATTCTGCGCACCCTGCGTGCGCTGGATGTACGGGGTGTGGCCGTGTATTCCGAAGCCGATGCCGCCAGCCTGCATATTCAGCAGGCCGACGAGGCGTACAGCCTGGGTGAAGGCGCTGCTGCCGGCACCTACCTGAAGGTCGAGAAGATTCTCGCCGTGGCCAAACAAACCGGCGCCCAGGCCATTCACCCCGGCTACGGCTTTCTCTCGGAAAACGCCGCCTTTGCCGAAGCCTGCGAAGCGGCCGGCATTGTCTTTGTCGGCCCGACGCCTGAGCAACTGCGAGTGTTCGGCCTCAAGCACACCGCGCGCGCCCTGGCCAAGCAACATGGCGTAGCCATGCTGGAGGGCACCGAGCTGCTGGAAAGCCTGGACGCCGCGCTAATCGCCGGCGAACAGGTGGGCTACCCGGTAATGCTGAAAAGCACTGCCGGTGGTGGCGGTATCGGCATGCGCGTATGCCGCTCGGCGGCTGAACTGAGCGAAGCCTTCGATGCGGTAAAACGCCTGGGCCAGAACAACTTCAGCGACGCCGGTGTGTTTATCGAGAAATACATCCAACGCGCCCGTCACCTGGAAGTGCAGGTGTTTGGCGATGGCCAGGGCGAGGTGATTGCCCTCGGCGTGCGCGACTGCTCGGTGCAGCGCCGTAACCAGAAAGTGCTGGAAGAAACCCCGGCCACCAACCTGCCCGCCGGCATGGCCGAGGAACTCTGCGCCGCCGCCATCAAACTGGCCAAGGCGGTGAACTACCGCAGCGCCGGCACCGTGGAGTTTGTCTACGACAGCGAGGCCAGCCAGTTCTATTTTCTCGAAGTGAACACCCGCCTGCAGGTGGAACACGGCGTGACCGAACAGGTGTGGGGCGTCGACCTGGTGAGCTGGATGATTCAACTGGCCGCCGGTGATCTACCGCCACTGCAATCGCTGATCAAAGGCCTGATCCCAAAGGGCCACGCCATTCAGGCGCGTCTGTATGCCGAAGACCCGGGCCGCGATTTCCAGCCCAGCCCCGGCCTGCTGACCGCCGTGCAGTTCCCGCCGGCCGATGGCAGAACCCTGCGCATCGACACCTGGGTAGAAGCCGGCTGTGAAATTCCGCCCTACTTCGACCCGATGATCGCCAAGCTGATTGCCTGGGCGCCGACGCGCGAAGCAGCAAGCGCCGGCCTTTACAACGCCCTGGGCGACAGCGTGCTGTACGGCGTGGAAAGCAACCGCGACTACCTGCGCCAGATTATTCAGGACGCCCCGTTTGCCAGCGGCAATCCCTGGACCCGTTGCCTGGAGCAATTGGTATACAAAGCCGACACCCTCGAAGTGCTTGGCGCCGGCACCCAGACCACCGTGCAGGACTACCCCGGGCGCCTGGGCTACTGGGCCGTCGGCGTGCCGCCATCGGGGCCGATGGACAGCCTGGCGCTGCGTTCGGGCAACCGCCTGCTGGGCAACGCCGAGGGCGCTGCCGCGCTGGAAATCACCATGAGCGGCCCGACCCTGCGCTTTAACACCGACGCCGTGGTGGCGGTGACCGGTGCCGTTATTCCGCTTAGCCTGGATGGCGCCGCGCAAGCCATGAACACCGCCCTGCTGGTCAAAGCCGGCAGCACCCTGACCCTGGGCACCATCGCTGGCGCCGGCGCACGCAGCTACCTGTGCCTGCGCGGCGGCCTGCAAGTGCCGGATTACCTGGGCAGCAAAAGCACCTTTACCCTGGGCCAGTTCGGCGGCCATGGTGGCCGCGCACTGCGCGCCGGCGACGTGCTGCATATTCCCGCACTGAGCGACGACAGCCATGGCGCCAGCCTGGCTGCTGAGCTGTGCGAGCCATTGCCCGCCCTGCGCACCATCCGCGTCATCTACGGCCCGCACGGCGCACCGGAATACTTCACCCCCGAGTACATCGACACCTTTTTTGCCACCCACTGGGAAGTGCACTTCAACTCCAGCCGCACCGGCGTACGCCTGATCGGGCCGAAGCCGCAATGGGTGCGAGAGAGCGGTGGCGAGGCGGGGCTGCACCCCTCGAATATCCACGACAACCCGTATGCAATCGGGGCGGTGGACTTCACCGGGGATATGCCGGTGATTCTGGGCCCGGACGGGCCGAGCCTGGGCGGGTTTGTGTGCCCGGTGACGATTATCGAGGCGGACTTGTGGCAACTGGGTCAGCTTAAGGCTGGGGATAAGGTGCAGTTCACGCCAGTCGATATCGCGACAGCACGGTCGCTCGTCTCCCCTCTCCCGCTTGCGGGAGAGGGGCCGGGTGTGAGGGCAAAACAAACTCAGCTGCTCTGCTCCCCTCTCCCGCCTGCGGGAGAGGGGCCGGGGGTGAGGGCCAATGCCAGCACAATGCAAAGCCCCTCACCCCAACCCTCTCCCGCAAGCGGGAGAGGGGGCCGATTGGCGCTCGTTTCCCCCATCGTGCTCGACCTTGGCCAAGCCGATACCCGCCTGGTCGCCCGCCTCTCTGGCGACACCCACCTGCTGGTGGAAATCGGCGCCCCCGAGTTGGACCTGGTGCTGCGCTTTCGCGGCCACGCGCTGATGCAAGCCCTCGAAGCCAAGGCCCTGGATGGCGTCATCGACCTGACCCCGGGCATTCGTTCGCTGCAAGTTCACTACCAGCCGGAAACCCTCAGCCTCACCGACCTGCTGGGCATCATCGCCGGCGAGTGGGACGCGGTATGCGCCGCCCAGAACCTCGAAGTGCCATCGCGCATCGTGCACCTCCCGCTGTCCTGGGATGACCCGGCCTGCCAGTTGGCCATCGAGAAATACATGACCACCGTGCGCAAAGACGCCCCGTGGTGCCCGAGCAACCTGGAGTTCATACGCCGCATCAACGACCTGCCCAACCTCGAGGAGGTGTACCGCACCGTGTTCGAGGCCAGCTACCTGGTGATGGGCCTGGGCGATGTGTACCTCGGCGCGCCGGTGGCTACCCCGCTGGATCCACGCCACCGTCTGGTAACCACCAAATACAACCCGGCGCGCACCTGGACTGCCGAAAACTCGGTGGGCATCGGCGGCGCCTATATGTGCGTGTACGGCATGGAAGGCCCCGGCGGTTATCAGTTTGTGGGCCGCACCTTGCAGATGTGGAATCGCTACCGCGAAGTGGCTGCGTTCGACGGCAAGCCGTGGCTGCTGCGCTTCTTCGACCAGATCCGTTTCTATCCGGTGAGCGCAGAAGAGCTGCTGCAAATCCGCAAGGATTTCCCCCTGGGCCGTTACGACCTGCAGATCGAACACAGCGTGCTCAACCTGGCCGACTACCAAGCCTTTCTGGCTCAGGAAGCCGACACCATTGGCGCCTTCCGCCGCCAACAGCAGGGCGCGTTCAACGCCGAACGCGAACGCTGGATCGCCAGCGGCCAGGCGCACTTTGACAGTGAAGAAGCGGTGGCCGAACCGGGTGAAGACGCACCGCTAGCAGCCCGCCAACACAGCATTGAAAGCCATATTGCCGGCAACCTCTGGCAGGTGCAGGTGCAAGCCGGGCACAGCGTGAAAGCCGGCGATGTGTTGGTGATTCTCGAGTCGATGAAAATGGAAATTCCGCTGCTCGCGCCCCGTGACGGGGTGGTGAAAGAAGTGCGGGTGCAGCCGGGCTCGGCGGTGCGCGCGGGGCAGCGGGTTGTTGTGCTGGAAGAGAGCTGATTGAGCTCCCCTCTCCCGAGCGCGTGAGAACGGCCGGGGGTGAGGGCAAAACAAACCCAACTGCTCTGCTCCCCTCTCCCGCGTGCGGGAGAGGGGCCGGGGGTGAGGGAAAAGGCCAGACGCAAAACCCAAACCCTCTCCCTAGCCCTCTCCCGCAAGCGGGCAGAGGGGACTGATCGCGTTTTGCCGGAAACTTTTTAAGGAGCCACCTAATGAACCACCCATACGACCTGCGCCTAGGCGCCGTCAAAGCCGCGTACCTCGCCGGCACCACCACCCCGCGCCAACTCATCGGCGCCCTGCGTGAACAGGCCGCAGCGCTGAGCCCCGAATTCAATCTGTTTATCCACCTGCTCACCGAACAAGAGCTGGAGCCCTACCTCGCCGCCCTTGACGGCAAAAACGCCGACAGTCTGCCGCTGTTCGGTGTGCCGTTTGCCATCAAGGACAATATCGACCTGGCCGGCATCCCCACCACCGCCGCCTGCCCGGCCTTCGCCTACACGCCGAGCGAATCAGCAACCCTGGTCAAGCAATTGCTGGCCCTCGGCGCCGTGCCACTGGGCAAGACCAACCTCGACCAGTTCGCCACCGGCCTCAATGGCACCCGCTCGCCCTACGGCCCGTGTCGCAACAGCGTGCACCCGGACTATCCGTCAGGCGGCTCCAGCGCTGGTTCCTCGCTCGCCGTGGCCCTGGGCCTGGCCAGCTTTTCGCTGGGCACCGACACCGCCGGCTCTGGCCGCGTGCCGGCGGCGCTGAACAACCTGGTCGGCCTCAAAGCCACCAAAGGCCTGATCTCCACCGCCGGTGTGGTGCCCGCCTGCCGTACCCTGGATTGCGTCACCTACTTCACCGCCACCGCCCGTGAGGCCAGCCAGCTACTGGGGCTGACCGCCACCCTGGACCCGGCCGACGCCTATAGCCGCAAAAATCCGCTGTGGAACGATGCCAGCGCCTTTGGTTTGCCGCGCAAAGGCTTCCGCTTTGGCGTACCCAAACAGCTGGAGTTCCTCGGTTGCCCCGAGAGCCCGGCCCTGTTTGGCGCCACCATCAAGCACCTGGAAGCGTTGGGCGGTGTGGCCGTCGAACTGGACTTCGAGCCCTTCGCCGAAGCTGCGCGCCTGCTCTACGAAGGTCCGTGGGTGGCCGAGCGCTACAGCGTCGCCGGCGAGCTGATCGAAGCGCAGCCCGATGCGGTATTGCCGGTGATTCATGCCGTGCTGTCCAAGGCGCCGGGCACCACTGCCGTGGAACTGTTCCGCGCCCAGTACCGCCTGCAAGAGCTGAAAGCAATTTGCGACCGGGCCATGGCCGAATTGGAATGCGTGCTAACCCCGGCTTATCCACGCCCGGTCACCCTGGCCGAGCTTGCAGCCGAGCCGGTCAAGCGCAACTCGGACCTGGGCTACTACACCAACTTTATGAACATGCTCGACTACGCCGCCATCGCGGTGCCAGCCGGCTTTATGGCCAATGGGCTGCCGTGGGGCGTGACCCTGTTCGGGCGGCCCTTCACCGACCAGTACCTGCTGAGCCTGGCCGAAAGCCTGCAATGCGAAACCGACTTGCCGCTGGCCGGCGAACGCAGCCTGGGCCTGACCGCCCCCACCACCCTCGCCCGCCACGACCTGGCGCGCGTGGTGGTGTGCGGCGCGCACTTGGATGGCCTGCCTCTGAACTGGCAGCTCAAGCAACGAGGCGGCCGCTTGCTTCAGGCCACACAGAGCTCGCCCGACTATCAACTCTGGGCCCTGGCCGGCGGCCCGCCGCTGCGACCGGGCATGATGCGGGTGGCCGAAGGCGGCGTGGCGATTGAAGTGGAAGTGTGGGAGCTGCCTAGTAGCGAGCTGGGCTCGTTCCTCACCGGCATTCCGGCGCCGCTGGGCTTGGGCAAGGTGCAACTGGCCGACGGCACCTGGGAAAGCGGGTTTATCTGCGAGCCCTATGGGTTGGCGGGGGCGACCGATATCAGCCACTTCGGCGGATGGCGGGCTTACCTGAAAAGCAAATAACGGCCGCTAAAAGCTCGAGGCTGAAGCCTCTCCTACAGGTTCGCCGCCCACTTGTAGGAGAGGCTTGAGCCTCGATTCCTGGAAAAGGCGAAACCAAGCTGACGGAAAATCCATAGCAAGCTAGCATGGCGCATCCCGTCAGAGCCGCTCGTCCATGCCGTTACACCAGCCCCAAACTGCCCAGCGCTACCTCGTCCTGGTGTTATTGCTGCTGCTTGGCAGCGGCTTTCTGGCCACTTCGCTGGTGAGCTACTACGCCTCGCTGGCTTCGATTCGCAGCAGCATCGTCGACACCGAACTGCCGTTGACTTCCGACAACGTCTATTCAGAAATCCAGAAGGACCTGGTTCGGCCCATCCTTATTTCCTCGATGATGAGCCGCGACACCTTTGTGCGTGACTGGGTGCTCAGTGGCGAAAACGACGTGGATCAGGTCACCCGCTACCTGGCCGAAGTGCAGGCCCA
This sequence comes from Pseudomonas turukhanskensis, assembly GCF_027922365.1. Lineage (GTDB taxonomy): Bacteria > Pseudomonadota > Gammaproteobacteria > Pseudomonadales > Pseudomonadaceae > Aquipseudomonas > Aquipseudomonas turukhanskensis. The sequence goes on along the minus strand of NZ_BSFN01000002.1, from coordinate 397,849 downwards.
TTACGGCGCCTTCACCAGCTTTTTTATCTCGGAAAAAACCCACCGTTACTACCAGGCCAAAGGCCTGCTCAAGAGCGTGCGTGAAGACGAGCCGCGCGACGTCTGGTACTTCCGCGTGCGCGACATGGCCAAACCGTACGAGATCAACGTCGATGTGGATATGGCCAACCAGGACCGCCTGACCTTCTTCATCAACTACAAAGTCACCGACTACAACGGCAATTTTATCGGCGCCACCGGCGTGGGCCTGACCGTGGATGCGGTGGTCAAGCTGATCGACACCTACCAGCAGCGCTATGACCGCGCGGTGTACTTTGTCGATACCGAAGGCAAGATCGTGCTCACCGGCGCAACCGGCGGGCCGATGGGGGCCAAGGTGGGCCAGGCGCTCAAGGACGTACCGGGCCTGGACGAACTGGACAGCAAGCTGCCGAAACCGCAAAGCGGCACTTTCACCTATCAGGAACATGGCCGCGGCCACTTCCTGAACGTGCGCTACATTCCGGAACTGAACTGGTACCTGTTCGTCGACAAGCACGAAAACAACGCCCTGGCCGCCGTGCGCAAAACCCTGTACCTGAACCTGCTGATCTGCGTGGTGATCACCGCCCTGGTGCTGTTTCTGGTGCGCCTGGTGCTGCGCCGTTACCAGGCACGCATCAGTGCCCTGGCCACCACCGACACCCTGACTAAACTGCCCAACCGCCGCGGCTTCGACATTCTCGCCAACCAGGCCTTGCAGGAAGCCCAACGTGAGCAAAAGCCGCTGGCCACGTTGATGATCGACCTCGACAACTTCAAAACCCTCAACGACACCCACGGCCACCTGGCCGGCGACGATGTGCTGCGCGGGTTTGCCGCCAATTTGCGCGGCAGCCTGCGGCAGGCCGACATCATGTGCCGCTGGGGCGGTGAAGAATTTATCGTGTTGCTCAAAGACACCGCCCCGGCCGCCGCCCAATTGATTGCGGAAAAAATCCGCCTGCTGGCCGAACAGAGTCGCTACCCGGTGGGCGAGTTGGTGTTGCAGGTAAACACCAGCATCGGCCTCACCGAACTGGCCGAAGGCGACACCCTGCACAGCCTGCTCGCCCGTGCCGACCGCGCGTTGTACCGGGCCAAGCAGTCCGGGCGCAACCGCGTGTGCGTGGAACCTGCCCATGTCGGCTGACACCGACCGCTGCCCGCTGTGTGGGCAGCGCAACCAGTGCACGCAGGCGGACCCGGCGAGCAGCGGCGATGACTGCTGGTGTTTCACTACGCCCATCTCAGCCCAAGCCCTCGCGCGGCTGACGGAAGAACAGATCGACAAAAGCTGCTTGTGCCCGAGTTGTGCACGAGTTGTACCGCCCGATGATTATCCCGTGTAGGAGCGGCTTCAGCCGCGATGCGCTTGATCCAAAGCATCGCGGCTGAAGCCGCTCCTGCAGAGACCTCATTTCACTCGTCAAGAACCCCATGCGCCTCGACCGCCTGCTCGCCAACCTCCCCACAGCCAACCGCTTCGACGCCCGCCAGCAACTGGCTGCCGGGCGAGTAAAAGTGGACGGTATCGTGGTGCGCGACGGCCTCCTGGATATCCGCGAATTCCAGCGGGTAGAGCTGGATGACACCCTGCTGCAGGCCGGCAAACCGGCGCTGTATTTCATGCTGCACAAACCGGCCGGGTACGTCAGTGCAACCGAGCATGACCAACACCCGACCGTGCTCGACCTACTGCCCGAAGCTGCCGAACACAACCTGCACCTAGCCGGGCGCCTGGACCTGACCACCACCGGCCTGCTGCTGTTGACCAACGACGGGCACTGGTCGCGTCGAGTTACCCAGCCCACGAGCAAACAGCCCAAGGTGTACTACGTGGAAACCGAGCAGGTGATCACCGCTGACTACATCACGGCGTTCGCCCAGGGCATGTACTTCGCCTTTGAGGACCTCACCACCCTGCCCGCTGGCCTGGAAATCCTTACGCCTCACAGCGCACGGCTGACGCTGTATGAGGGCCGTTACCACCAGGTGAAGCGCATGTTCGGGCATTTTCAGAACAAGGTGGTGCGGCTGCACCGCGAAAGCGTCGGCCCACTGGTGCTCGACGCCGCATTGGCCCCCGGCCAATACCGCGCCCTGACCGCAGACGAGATTGCGCGGTTGTAGCTCCACGGCGTTTACGCGCCCATCGCCCGGTGCGCATAGCACACCCTACAAGATCAACAGCCGACCGATTTTCCGCTTTTGTAGGGTGTGCTATGCGCACCAAGGCGTACACGCGGTAATCGCCCGCTGCGCGGACCGGCCCACCCGACAAGAGCGGTTGGCCGACGAAAAAAATCGGGACTAAAGTCGCTACCAGGGGCTCCAACCCTAACCAGTCGTTGTGGAGGGCCGGTATGAAGGCGCTGTCGTTGTTTATGGGTTCGCTCGTGGTAATCAGCCTGATGGGCGCCGTCACCCTGCCGCCAACCTTGGCACCGCTGCCCTCGGCGCAGGACCTGCGCCAGCAGTTGCAAGACCTCAAACCGGGCCAGTTTCTCTGGTACCCACAGGTGTCCCCGCAAGGCCCCGTGACCGTGGTGGTGAGCCTCACCGAGCAGCGTGCCTACGTGTACCGCAACGGCATTGCCATTGGCGTCAGCACCGTCAGCAGCGGCAAGAAAGGCCGGGAGACGCCAACCGGCGTATTCAGCATTTTGCAGAAAAGCGTCGAGCACAAATCCGACCTCTACAACAGCGCGCCCATGCCCTATATGCAGCGCCTGACCTGGGATGGCATTGCCCTGCACGCCGGCAACCTGCCCGGCTACCCCGCCTCCCACGGCTGCGTGCGGCTACCGATCGAGTTCGCCAAGAAGCTGTTCGAGACCACCGGCTTCAGCTCCACCACCGTGATCGTCTCCGACGCCCATAGCGCACCGGTAGAGGTCTATCACCCCGGCCTGTTCGCCCCCTCCGTCAGCGACGGCAAACCGGTGGCCACGGCGGTGCTGAGCGGCGACACCTTCTGGAATGACCCCGGCGAAAGCGCAGGCCCCCTGTCGGTGCTGATCAGCCGAGCGGACCTGCGCACCTACGTGTTTCGTGGCGGCCAACTGGTCGGCAGTGCACCGGTGGTGGCGCTGGACAGCAACCAGCCCCATAGCGGCATGGCGGTGTTCTCGCTGCTGGAAAAACCGTCCACGAATGAGCTGCTGCCGGCGCAGCCGCTGCATTGGTCGGCCATTCAGGTCAGCAATCCGGAATACGGCAACTCGCCGCGCGAGCAACTGGGGTCCTTGAACGTGAACCCCGACTTTCTGAAAAACCTGCATGCCGCCATGGACGTGGGTACCACCCTGGTGATCACCGATCTGGCCTCCACCTCGGAAACCCGCAGCAACGGCAACTTCACCGTCATCACCACCGAAGCAGATAAAGGCAAATAACCGCTGGTCAAAAAATGATCGGAAGCATGCCGCCAATTGTGCACAATGCCCGCGCACAATTACTCAATCAGGGTTTTCTGCTTGTTTATTCAGACCATTTGGGGAAGCGCCCTGCGGCGCTGTGCGGGCCTGTGTGGCCTGCTCGTAATCACCACCAGTTTCGCCACCAGCGCGCAAACGCTGCCAAGCGCCACGGACCTGCAACGCCTGGCTCCCAGCGCCAACCTGACCGCACTCAAGCTCGCCCTCACCGCTTACCAGTGCGCTAGCGTCAGCGACCCGAACAAACTGCTCACCGTGATCGACTACTCCAAACCCTCGCGGGAAAAACGCCTGTGGGTGTTCGACCTGGCGCATAACAAACTGCTGTTCGAAGAGTGGGTCGCCCACGGCAAAAACAGCGGCGAAGACATGGCCACCTCGTTCTCCAACGTACCCAACAGCTACCAGAGCTCCATCGGCCTGTACCAGACCGGCGTCACCTACAGCGGCAAACACGGCCGCTCGTTGCGCCTGGTGGGCCTGGAGCCAGGCTTCAACGACAACAGCCAGTCGCGCGCCATCGTCATGCACGCCGCCGCCTACGCCGACCCGAAAGTAGTACCCGGCCTCGGCCGTCTGGGCCGCAGCCAAGGCTGCCCCGCCGTGCGCCCAGCGATTGCCGGCAAACTGATCGACACCCTGAAAACCGGCAGCTACGTCTTCGCCTACTACCCACAGAAAAAGTGGCTCGACACCTCTCGCTACCTCGGCGCGCAAAGCTGCCCGAGCACCGGCGAAACCCTGGCCGTGCTGCAAAAGTAAAAGCGGAGACAGGCGCGGCAACCGGTCACTCATCGGACCGGCCGCGCCAGAGCGTTTTAATTACCGAAAAAGACCCCGCCCACGCTTGCAGCTGAAAACTCCAAGTGCTTAACTCGAATCACAAGGTCAGAGCGTGACTTACCAGTCACAGCGACCATCTAAGCACGTCCCCGGTTACTGGCGCTGTGCGCCAATTGGATTCCTGCCTGGTTCACCCGTCTTTTCACACGCGTTCCCCGCGCGGTGTGGCAGCTGCGTTGTTCGATCCTAACCGCTTTAAAAACAATAACTTATAAATTTTCATGGCTGACATTCAGTTGTCATGTCCAGGCGTTTTGCTGTCTGCCCTACACGGCTCTTTTCAGCGGCTACCCCGCTTATGTGAGCACTACCTTGCGCCAAGGAGGAAGACGACATGAGGCCAGAAACCGCAGTCGTTCATGCATACAGTCACAATGTGCACACCGAGTACTACGCTAACCCGGCGGCGCGTAAAACCGTCATCCTGGTAAACGGCTCGTTGGCCACCACCGCCTCATTCGCGCACACGCTCAAATACCTGACACCGCAATTCAACGTGGTCTGCTACGACCAGCCGTACGCCGGCCAGTCCAAAGCCCACAACGCCCACGTGCACCCGCTGAGCAAAGAAGACGAAGCAGAAATTCTGCTCGAGCTTATCGACCACTTCGACGCCGACTACCTCTCCTCGTTTTCATGGGGCGGCGTGGCCTCTTTGCTGGCCCTCGCGCAGCGGCCCAAACGCATCGAGAAAGCGGTGGTCAACTCCTTCTCACCGCTGCTCAACGAGCCCATGCTCGATTACCTCGAAAAAGGCCTGTACTACCTGCAGACCATGGACCGCGACAACATGGGCCACCTGGTGAACAACACCATTGGCAAACACCTGCCGTCGTTGTTCAAGCGCTACAACCACCGGCACATCAGCAACCTGCACGACCACGAATACCGGCAGATGCACGCCCATATCCACAAGGTGCTGCACCTGGACACCCACTGCCACATGGCCTGCCTGCACAGCATCAACACGCCACTGCTGTTCATCAACGGCGAGCACGACGAATACACCACAGCCACCGATGCGCGCCTGTTCGGCAACCACCTCAACGACTGCCAGTTCACCACCGTGACCAATGCCGGGCACTTTCTCGACATGGAACACAAAGGCGCCTGGCAACAGACCCAGAACGCCATGCTCGGCTTTTTGCAAACCGGCAACCAACACCGCCGCCCCGTGCACGACACCACCACCGCCATCGCGGTATGAAACCGTGTGAATTGTCCGCCCGCCGTGAAAAATATTGCCCTGTTATCACGGCGGGCTTCAATTCCCCGCCGGCTTCTGGTACAACGTCAGCCGCAAAAGCGGGTGTCGTATAATGGCATTACTCCAGCTTCCCAAGCTGATAACGAGGGTTCGATTCCCTTCACCCGCTCCAAATACATAACGCTAAAGCCCTGATTATTCGGGGCTTTTTCGTTTCTAGAGTTTGGGGTGTCGAAAATGTGTCGAAAGTGAGATTGGATTGCCCACTTTCGGGGCTTCGCGATTACCACCTAGAGCACTCCGCCACTTAGAGAAATACCAGCACTCCAAAAGAGCAGCGGCACCGATAGCAATGAAGTACAACGCCTTTTTGGTATCGAATGTCTCAGGCTGATCCCACAGCCACAGAATAGGGACTGTGAAAAGCGCGCCGACTATCGCTCGCCAGACCCCGTGGAGCACCGTTCCAATTTCGGACCAGGTAGAAAGCCAGAAAGCGGAGCGGGCCTTCAATGCATCAGTGCCCTTCCAGAAATACCTACTAGTGAACGCACAAATTAGGTAAGGGACAGATAGAAAAGCTAAGTACCAAAAAATAGGCGTAGGCGGAAGCACGCCTTTGACGACCTCAATTAAGAGTTCCCCGCCCCCGCAGCCATAAGCCACGAGCAATGGAACACACCCCAGAAAGAGTGAAATCAGTATTTCCTGATACAGCCTTTGCTGCCACGTCATAGGAGTCCTTAGCGTTCCAATTCCAAGATGCCACTATAAGGTGTAATTCCCATCAGCTAGAGGACCTAGCCGTATCGCGTCATTGAGGTGCTCTGGCGCCAAGTGTGCATATCGCATAGTCATGCTCAGTGAGGCGTGCCCCAGGATTTCCTTTAGCGTCACGATGTGACCACCTCCCATAATGAAGTGAGCTGCGAATGTGTGACGCAGGATGTGGCTTGATTGACCGCGCGGCGGGTTGATCGACGTGGACAAAAGCACCTGGAGCGGTGGCGAATGTTTCTCGCAGGTAAAGGCCGGCGTTACTTCCCACTCCGACAACAAGACTTTCCAGACGCCAGCTACCCGGCCTATCTTTAAGGGACGTATTGGGCGTGCTGATGCGGGGCGGCAGTGCTCGAATCGTGTGGATAGGGAGGAAACAACGCTCACCATCACGGCCTTTGACCAGCAGACAGAGCAGACGCAATCCACGTAGTGCGACAGATGTAGATACTTGTGCATGAGTCATTGCTCACCTCTCAGGATTGCCACCACGTCATAGGCGGCTTCGCGCAGCTGAACTTGGCGTCACGTAGCGCGCCGGTTTCGCGGCTTTCAGGCTCTAAGACGCACAGGTCGTAGAAGTCTTGGGCGTGAACGAGCTGGAGCAACGCGCTTTGCGATTCAGGGGTTAGCTGGGCGATGGCGTTCACTAATCGTCGTTCCGTTCCAGAAGCCATTTGTTGTAAAGCGCAACGTTGACCATCAGGTACTTGCCGATCTTTACAGTCGGGATATAACCGCGTGCTGGCCAAGCCTGAACAATGCCCGTTTGGTCTCCCATCCCGATCCAATCCGCGAATTGATCCCATGGCAGTACTGAAGGGGCAACGCCGATTTTTTGAATGTCAGGTCCTTCCGATTACATAGGCTTTCCTCCACTATGTTCAGCTATAACCAGGCACCGGGCTATTTGTATCTAATACAAATTTTGTGGAGCAAATATAGATCGCCTTGCATATATGCGCTAGCATTATGTACAAATTAAATAGAACAAATTTGAATGATTCGAGAACGCCTTATAGCCGTTTGGGAGCACAAAGGCCTCACAGCTAAGAAGCTGGAGGCAGAGACCGGCATCGACCGTGAAAAGTGGTATGCGCTGAGAAACGGCAGAAGAAGGGCGAACGAGGAGGACATCGAAGCATTTGTGAAAATTGCCCCTGAGTACGCCTTCTGGATTGCCAGCGGGCTGGTGATACCCGAAAGCGGACAGACAAGCCCAGAATATGACGAGGCGAATAGAAACTTGAACAGTCCAAACGCGGGATAGCGATTACTAAAGAAGTAGCTAGGCGCTGGTACGCCGTGCGCGGGGCTTGAATTCAAGAGTGAGAAATTTAGCTTTATGACACGGATTTACATTAAGCAATGAAAAGAAGAACTCAAGCGGATTGGCTTAAACAAGACATATCATCTCGGAGATCGTTAAGCGTATCCAGGTCGCCTCGAATTTATAACCCGAATAAAAGTCTTGCTCCAAAACGAGTTTTTTCGAGAATTATAGTAGTAGCACCTAGTACAATTTCTTTTTTTGAAAAAAGCTATTCGGCATTTTCAAAATTTATTAGCGAATTAAACAAGCACTCAAAAAATAATAAAATATTGATAGATCTCAGCAATGTGAAAGCGCAAAAGCTGCAGCACTACTGGTGTTGTACGCGAACATTGAACAAATACAGAAAGAGCGCGAAGATTACTCCGTAATTAAAACGATTGCATGTAAATCAAAAGAAGTATCACTGCTGCTGAGAACATATGGCTTTTGGAATTTGACGGGGGAGTCACGGATAAGATCCAACAAGATCTATCCAGACTCGCTAGATATTTGCACAATGACTTACGCGTCACACCTTAGCTCAGACAAAAGCGCATTGAGGAAAATTTTAAAGTACGCCCAAGCTTCCGTAATAAAAACAGGAATGCAAGAAGGCAGAGTTTTAGCCTACAACGCCATTACAGAATCAATCTCCAACGTATGGCAACACGCTTATGACGACGTGTTTTTTACACAGCCAGTACCAGAAGAACTAAGAAACTGGTGGTTTATTGTGCAGTGCATACATGATCAATTTTATATCGCTATGTATGATATGGGTGCAGGCATCCCCACTACGATCAGTAAAAAACCCTGGGCCGCAGCATTAATTGAAACAATTAGTAGTCTTATTGAATTAAGAGGCTACAAAGTGGTCGTATCGCCAGATGCGAAAAGCATAAAAGCGGCTGTTGACTATGGTAGATCCCGCTTTAAGCAGGATAATCGAGGGAAAGGTCTTACAGAGGCTAAAGATTTTGTTCAACAGAACCCGCAGGGTTCAATGTTGATATTTAGTGGTTTAGGCCACTACGAGTACAAGACTGAAGGAGATGATGAGCTACTGGAAACACTGAGCTCTCCATTTCGCGGTACTTTGATTCAGTGGAATTTGAGGTTGGAGACAAAAAATGAATGCTGAAATAACCATCGACGTTGGGAATGATTTTTCCGACATGCCGTTTGGTAGAGACGACAAGGATGGAGATTCTAATGGCTACAGATTCAGAAAAGAATTTCTGTTGAAAGCGCTATCAGAATATGAACACGTAATAATCGACCTGACAAATGTTTTAGGCTGTCCGTCTTCATTCTCAGACGAAGCCTTTGCCGGACTTGTTATATACGAGGGATTTTCTAAGGAAGAGGTTTTACGACGAGTGTCGTTCATAACGGAATACGAAAGTATAAGATCAAATATAAAAAAATACATAACCGAAGCCAAGCCACAAAATAAATAAGGCTGAAAAAAGTGGAACTAATCAAACTTTTAGCCGAGTCTGGGGTGCTTGCGATTATTCTTGTAATTGCAGGCTGGCTATTTGTATTCAAAAATTCTAGAGCTTTAGCTCGACAATCTGAAATAAACACACTAGCAGCCGCTATCGAGAAAACACTGCAAGAGGTAGCTGATGAAAACTACAAATTCTGGAAAGATGTTAGCAGCGACGAAGACCATCTAGCGAAAAGTAGAATTTTTAGTTCATATATAGAGTATCGCTGCAACATTGCGGAGAAAAAGATAATTTTACTTTTCGACAAAAGCAAAGACTGCCTAAACCCTGCGGTCGAGAAGTCCGAATTCGTACTAGAGTCGATAAAGCTATTGGCAAAAATTAGAGATAGATCCACTATAAACTCTGAACGAACGGATCTAACACATGATAAATACGCCAGAATCAGCGCCATTAATCATTTAACGCTGAAACTAGCCAGCGAGATAACAAAATTTCTCTCAGTGAGATTCCAACCTTTTTCCGATTGGAAATGGCCAGAAAACTACTGATTAAATCAATAAGGAATCGTGAAAATGTCAGAATTCAGCTGGAAAAAATTCCAATTCATTTCTGAAGTGCAAACAGCCTTGATTGCAAATGCTATCAACGTAGCGAAGCACGATGAAGATAGCACCCAAAAGCACGATTACTCTGGAACCGGATTATTGATAGATATGGACAATGCTTTCTACGCAGCTGAGCGGATTCCATCTGGAATGACCGCGCACGAAGCTGCTTGTCAGTTCTACGGCGGGTGCAAAGGTGAGGCCTGGCCTTCGTGGGCATTGCGGTGAGATAAGTTATGTCATTGGCCGACATACTAGAGACTCAAGAAGTACGCTATAGAAGTGCCTGTCGAAAAGTGTCGAAAACAAAGCTATGCAACGCTGAATAAAGCGCAAAATGTGCGGAGCTCAGGCTAGATAAAGCAGGGCTTTGCATCATAAAGCATTGAAATTAAAAGGGTTCGATTCCCTTCACCCGGTCCAGAATCCGAAGTACCACAAAGCTCCGCTGATGCGGGGCTTTTTTGCCTACCGCGCCTATGAAAAGAGCCGGTAGACGCCGCCCCGTGCGTAAGTACTGTGCGCAAAAAATCATGTCGCGAACCTCCCCCCGCCGCACCTCGTGGTTACAGACACGCACCACAGGTCTACCCAGGAGCTACAGATGAACAAGGAACGTTATCGCACGCAAATGGCGAAAAGCTCGCTGCCGCTACCCAGACCCGTTGCCCGATGAAACTACTGACTCAGACGCTGGACCATAACGATGCCCAACGGCTCAAAAGCAGAATTGAGCGCGCCGGCATCCCGGTAGTCGTGGGCGGGGCTGAAGCGCGGCATGTGTTCAGGTCGGGCATGGTTTCGGTCTGGGTGGCCATCGACTCGCAGTTCGACGACGCCGTGCTTGCCCTTAGCAAACCCAACCATATGGCCGCCAACCCGGTGGACGTGGAGGCGTTTCACCTGGCGGTTCGGCAAACCAGTTTGTTCCCGGCGTGGAACTACCCTGCGCTGCTTACCTACGCGGGCGTTATTGGATTTACGGGTTTCCTGATCTGGGCCGTGCTAAGCGCTTAAGACAAAGAGCCTTTGGCTCGAAAGAATCAATGCTCGCCGGCTAGCGGTAGCAAGTGAAACAAGCAAGCCATGCGCAATTTCATAGCCCTTGCGACGATCCAATTCAGCGTGCACGTTAATTAGGAACTCAACGCCAAGATGACGTGTTCGGGGTCGTTATAAATTGCGCGTAACAGCGCTTTAGCCGGCCCGGTAGGTTCCCGACGGCCCTGTTCCCAATTACGTAACGTACCGAGTTGCACGTCGATCATGGCTGCGAACTTGGCTTGAGTCAGCCCAGTAGCCTTGCGAATTTCCTTCACCTGCATTGCATCCACTGTGAACTGCCGAGAAGGCTGACGCTTACCACGCTGGATTTCGTCCATCTGCTGAACGCTTTCCAGAAGCTCGTCAAAAAATTTGTTCATTTAAGCTAGCTCCACCGCTCGACAATTTGTTTGAGAGCTCTTCGCTCATCAGCAGACAAATCGTCTTTCTCGTTTTTCGGATAAATCATCAACATCGCTATGCGGGAAACAGAAGTGAAGTGGTAATAGATGACTCTGGATCCGCCCCGTTTACCATGCCCGTTGGACGCGACGCGCACCTTACGAACGCCGCCGGTTCCTTCGATCACATCGCCCATGTCCGGACGCTCAGCCAGCTGGCGCTGGAACTCTGCGTAGTTTTCATCGCTGAGTAGCTGGTGCAGGCGCTTGGTAAACACCGGCGTTTCTATAAAGAGCATAGGGGAATACTACGCCAATGGCGCACCTCCTTTCAATTGACCTGAAACGAGTATGCGCTCCGTTTTTCCCCTCCTCTCTCAAACCAACCGCTTCTCCTTCGAAGGCCGATACCCGTAATACGAGCTGTAGCACCGGCTGAAATGACTCCCCGTCACAAACCCGCACGCCAGCCCCACATCGGCCACCGACAGTTTGGTGTGTTGCAGCAGCCGCCGCGCTTCGGTAATGCGCAGTTCCAGGTAGTAGCGCTGCGGCGTGGTGCCGAGTTGTTCGCGGAACAGGCGCTCCACTTGCCGGCGCGAGCGGCCGACGTATTCGGCGAGTTGGTCGAGTTCCAGCAGTTCTTCGAGGTTGGCTTCCATCAGCTCCACCACTTGCCGGGTGGGGTCGCTGATTTTCAGCAGGGACTTGGGGTTTACTCGCCGGTAGCGGGACGCTTCGAAGGCGAGGATGTCTTCGATGCCGTCGACCAGCGCGCGGGTGTGTTGTTGTTTGATCCATTCCAGAATCATGGCCGGTGCACCGGAGGCGGACGATGCGGTCAGGCGGTCGCGGTCGATGACGTAGCTCTCGCTGGTCACTTCTGCCCGCTTGGCCACTTCCACCAACGCCGAGCGATGCTCGGGGTGAATGGCGCAGCGGTAGCCGTCCAGCAGGCCGGCAAGGCCGAGAAACCAGGCACCGTTCCACAGGCCGCCCAATGGCATGCCCAGACGACCGGCGTCGCGAAGCAGTTGCAGCAAAGCCTTGTCGGCGTGCAAGGGCGTGCGGTAGCCGCCGCATACCACCAGCATGTTCAGGTCGTTGAGCCCGGCGTGGTTGAGTTCGGCGTCGGGGCTGATAACCAGGCCGAGGTCGCTGATCACCTCGTTGCCGTCGAGGCTGAAATGGGTCACCGCAAAGGCGTTGGCTTGCAACAGGTTGGCAGTGACCAGGGTGTCCAGCGCCTGGGTAAAGGCTGGCAGGGAAAAATGTTCGAGCAGCAGAAACCCGACTCGCGCCTGTTTGCTTGAGGCTTTTTTGCCGTCCTCCAGGTAGCGGTAGTTTTTGTTTTTCATCACGTCACTGAAGTCACGACGCTCCATCGCTACCCGCCTCTGGGTTTAAAAATTGGCTCTGTCATGGTGATACTCGGTGTATCGATCATGCACCTGGATCGACGTGTCGCGCCCACCGAAACCCGACGCTTTATGTCCATCAAACGGCGTGGAGGCCTCACCTTCGCCGGAGGCATTGATAGTGACAATGTCGGCAAATGGCATAATCCCAACCAACTCATACCCGAGATAGATAAATGGCCAGCGAAAGCTACGACCAGATCGCCATCTTCACAGTAGTGGCGCAGGAGCGCAGTTTTACCCGCGCGGCCGCCAAGCTGGGCATGTCGCAACCGGCATTGAGCCGCGCCATGCGTCAGTTGGAGGAGCGCCTGGGCGTGCGTTTGCTGGCGCGCACTACGCGCAGTGTGTCGCCCACCGAGGCCGGCGAGCATTTGCTGAATGTGGTGGCACCGCGTTTTGAAGAGATCAACAGCGAGCTGGCTTTGCTTAGCGAGTTTCGTGACAAGCCAGCAGGCAAGCTGCGTATCACTGCGAGCGAGCATTCGGCCAACACACTGTTGCAGCCGGTGCTGGCCAAACTGTTGCCCGACCACCCGGACCTGAGTATCGAAATCAGCGTCGACTATGGTCTGACCGATATCGTCGCCGAAGGCTTTGATGCCGGCGTACGCCTGGGGGAGCAAGTGGCCAAGGACATGATCGCGGTGCGCATCGGCCCGGATATGTGCATGGCGGTGGTCGGCTCACCGGCGTATTTCCAGCGTTACCCACGCCCCCAAATTCCGCGTGATCTGGTGCAGCACAATTGCATCAATATGCGCCTGCCCACCTACGGCGGCGTATATGCCTGGGAGTTTGAAAAGAACGGGCAGGAGCTCAAGGTGCGCGTCGAAGGGCAGTTGGTGTTCAACACTCTGGCGTTGCGCCTTGAAGCGGCGTTGCAAGGCTTGGGCCTTGCCTATCTGCCTGCCGATGTTGTGCAACCGCACATCAGCACGGGGCACTTGGTGCATGTGCTGGCGGACTGGTGCGAACCCTTTACCGGCTACCATTTGTACTACCCGAGCCGGCGCCAGGCCTCGCCGGCGTTTACGTTGCTGCGCGAAGCGTTGCGGTATTCGGTGTAGTCAGCCACGCACACTGTATCGCACTGCCATTGAAGACGTTTTTTTGTTTTGATGTGTGGCTGGAAACCACGCCAGTGCCCACGGACGGAGCCGCTTCAGATGAATACCCCCTACAGCACACCCCAATCGACGTTGCCACTCGATGAGCCAGCCCTTAGCCAGCGGCCGGCCCAACCGCTGTGGAAAGCCTTCTGGCTGGTGTTCGTTCCAACGTGCCTGGGCGCCAACATCCTGAGCGTAATGGGCTTGCTGTTCTGGAAAACCCAAGTGCTGCAAAAGACGGTCATGCCGGTGTCGCCCTCCAGCCTGCCTTGGTTGCTTTGGCTTACCCTGGCGGTGCCCTTTCTGATAGCCACGCCCTTGGGGCTGCTTGCCATCTGGCGTGCCGCCCCGGCCCGGCGGTTTACGGTCCTGACTCAAATGGCGAAGCTCGTGGCCCTGGCTTACTTCGCCTACGTCGCCTACATGTTGACCAAGGGATTTTTGCGGGTGATTTGAACGCTTCGCCCACGGCAATAGCCAGCCCCCCGTCACGCAAACAGCTAAGCGGGCTACACGCCTGTAAAAACAGTCCGATTTTTTACCCCGCCCTGCTCCCCTACCGTGGTTGCTCCTCCCTTTTCAGTGGAGCAACACCATGACCGTGTTAACGATCTTCTTCTGTGGCACAGGCTCCAACAAGTACGATTTCGCCCATAAGAACTTCTGGAATGGCGAACTGGTTTCCACCCTGGCGGCCCACCATCCGGGCCGCGAATTTGCTGACTGGATCGTGGTCGATGGCCCCGGCAGCGGCAATCTGCAGGCCGACGAGCTATTCACCCGGACGCCGGACTATGGTCTGAGCGGCACCTTGTTCGGCAAGGGCTGGGAAGAGAACGTGCAGCACGCCAGGAACATCATCAAAGGCAAATGCGAGTGGGAGCGCAAACAGCTAACCGAGGCCGACTACAACCGCCTCAAGGCCGCCGGCATTCCGATAGAAGACGTGAAAGTGGAAGGCTCCTGGTTCTGGCGCACCTACAACTACGGCGACCGTAGCGTGACCCAGCAGCGTTTGCAGGAGCAGATCATCAAGACCTTTCGCAAAGACGGCATCATCCCCACACAGCTCAACCTGGTCGGTTGGAGCCGTGGCGGCATTAGCTGCCATATGCTCGCCAACGCGATGCTCGAAGACAGCGCGCTTGCGCATATACCGGTCAACATTTTCGCTATCGACCCGGTTCCGGGCCTGGCCAACTTTCAGGAACAGCGTGTGAGCCTGGGCGCCAACGTGAAAGAGTACGTGGCCTTCTACGCCCGTGATGAGCGGTCCAAAGGGTTCAGCTGCGTGATTCCGCATACCGCCTCGGGCACCAAAACCTGCATTTATCCCATGGCCGGACGTCATGCCACGCTGGTGGGCAACGCCACCTCCAGCGCAGATACCGCCAGAAGTAGCAACGATTTGAAAGCGCTGAGCGGCCCCGGCCAGATCGTTCGGCATTTGGCAGAAAGCTGCCTTAAACGCTGGGGCGTTTCATTGAAAAACTGCCTGAACCTCAGCGAGGACGAGCTGAACAGCCTGGCCAAAGGCATCGTCGCCGACGAGCCCAGGTATGAGCTGATGCACAAGATTTCCTATACCTACTTCACCGAGCTGGATGGGGGTGAGCGCTACGTCTCCCTGGGCAGCAAAGGCGTGCCGTTCTCGTCGGTAAAAGGCGCGCCGTACTTGCCTGCCACCGGGTTAGCCACGCCGCTATCGGATATTTCTGTGTATCGGCAACTGCTCTAACGCGCTCTGCCTACCCGAGCCTCAACGAAGCCGATCTGGCTGATGAAGCCTGCTGGCTCAGACTGCTACCAACCCGGGGTACGAAAAGGCCCTGACCTTACCTCACCTACATCTGAATCTCCGCCAACGCCCGGCGCTGCGGCGCGTCCGAAATCTGGATCGGGCCGCTGAAGGGAATATCCATATCCAGCACCAGCGCCACTGAGACGGCGATCAACAGCGCCGATACCCCAAACATCCCCACCATCATCGCGTTACGCGGCGCGTGGTAGCCGAAGGCAGCGAAAATCAACGTCATCCACGCCACCAGCATCACGATCAACGGCTGAGGTATAACCCCTTCGGACTGTTCCAGCACCTTCCAACGCTGCTCCATCAACCCGTGGTATTGCTGCCGGGCTTCCACCAGCATCGTTTCGTGATAACGATCCGGCGGTTTGATCACTCGCAACGCTTCGCCCACCCGGTCGAGGTACTGCGCGGTAACGCTGGGTTTCTGGTGCAGTGCGTCATCGCTATGTGAGGGGTGATCGATGGCTTGCTGTACGTACTCTTCCAGGCGTTTGCGTGCTTCGTCGGCGTTGGGACCGTAAGTGCGTAACGCACGGTCGAGAATGATCATCTTGGTCGCGAACACGTGCACATCCGCATCGATGGCCTCGAACGTATTTTTCGCCGAGTTGATCAGCAGGCCGAATACCAGTGACGTCATCACCACAAACAGGTTGGCCAGCAGCCGCACAACGGTGCTGGTTTCTTCATCCCGATGGCGCGACGGCAGCATGGGGCAAAAACGCATCATCAACAGCGCCGCCGAAAACAGGCAGGCAAAAATGGCAAAAGCCGTCCAAACCAACTCCATACGTGCACTCCTTAAGGTAAAGCAGGCTCACCGATCGAGGTGACCTCCCTGATTTCGCCCGCCTACTGGACGTTAGCCCATACGCTGTCTACGTTCGAACCAGCGCACTGCAAACCAAGGACTGCCAGAGCCATGCAAACAGCTCGTTCAACAACGTTATCGCTCATAACCCTAACGGTTTTGCTTGCAGGTTGCAGCAGCAGCCCCGGCTACTTTGAACCCCGTCAGGTTGCCTCCAATTCCAGCGTCATTTACTTCTACCGCCCCAAGGCCGACAACCCCGGCATGCAGCCGCTGCGCACGTCCTACCCCGACGTGCAGATCGATGGCGCCAGCGTCGGCCTGTTGAAATTCAACAGCCACTTCGCTGTCGACGTCACGCCTGGCAAACATAACGTGCGCATCACCGGCCTCAGCAAAATCGCCGACTGGCAGCCGCGCGACATCGAGCAGAGCGTTACGGTAAAAGGCGGCGAAGTGAAATACCTGAAGCTGGACGTGCGCTACAACCTCAGCGAAATGAACCTGGGCCAGCCCAAGGCCAGCTACCTGATTTATCTGACGCCGATGCGCGGGGAAGATGCGGTGTATGAAATTCGCGATACCGAGCCACTGAACTAAAAAGGTCGCGGCTCAACCCGCGTTCACGGGCACGCCCGTAGGAGCGGCTTGAGCCGCGATGCGCTAGAAATCAGCCCTTAGCACGTTGCTTGAACTCAGCCAGATCTTCCTCCGCGCGCTCCAGCAAATAGTCATCATCGGCCTCGCGCGCCAACACAATGCGCTGCTGGAAATACCCCAATGCCTGCACATTGTCGCCCTGTTCATGGGCCAGCACGCCGAGCTGAAACAGCCCATCAAGCTCGATATCCAGCTTGCCGTGCTGGCGTGACAGGCCGACCACCCGTTGCAAGTACGCCTCGCTCTGCGTCCAGTTTTTGAGCTCGTAGCTGTTCTGCGCGAGGTTGGTGAGCATGCCGGTGAGGTCGGCCTCCTCCTTGCCAAACACGGCTTCGGCGTCGGCCAGTAGCTGCCGGTTGTAAGCCAGCGCCCCGGCATAGTCACCGTGGCGATGCAGCCAGTAACCCAGCTCCTGGCGCAGACCAAATTGCTGGCGTTGGCTTAGCGTGTGGTCCTGCGGAATCAAAGCAATGGCGGCGCGTAAATGCTCGATCACCTGTTCCGGCACTTCCAGCTCAGCGGCGCCCATCGACAAGCTGTAATGCAGCGCCAGCACGCTGTCTGCCGGCAGTACCGGGTGGCGCTGCTGAATGGCCAGGGCCTGCAAACCGTAAGAGCGCTGGTCTTCCCACTCGTCACGCTTGCCCTGCAAGAGCGCCAGCGCCGCGTAGAGTTCGGCCAGCTCAACCGAGTTCTCGCCTTGGGCCTTGGCCAGGGGAATCAACGCGGTGAGGTCGGCGAGCATTTGCGAGCCGCTGAACAGGCCTTCAGGGTCGAGCAGGGTTGTTTGCAACGGGGTAAAGCGTTCGGCGAAGGTTTTTTGCGGCACGGTGATTACCTGCGCTGGAGGTGTGGAGTCTTGCATACGAAACGTCCTGTCATTGAATCGTTGCTTGGCGCAACCGTAGCAAGCGCCAGGCAGTGACGCGATCATTTCATGCGCAGGGCGGGCCAGCGAAATGCTGCCCCGCTTTTTTCGCGTTTGGCTTACTGGCTGATAAACGCGCGAATGGCTTTGGTGGTCGGCCCCGGCGCTTCTTCCATCAGCCAATGGCCGGCACCGGGCACCACCAGTTCGGTGACAGTGTCGGCGGCGTTGCGCATGACGATTGCTTCGTTGGCGCCGAAGGATTTTTCGCCGCCGATGGCCAGAACCGGCATGGTGAGTCGCGGCGCGCTTTTGTTGTCGACGGCGTCCTGGCGGATGGCGTGGAACTGGGCGAAGGCGGCGTGCATGGCGCCTTTGCGGGCGTAGAGTTTGGCGTAGTGCTGGCGGGTGGCTTCGTCGATTTTTTTCGGGTCGCCGGCGAACTCGTTCCAGAAGCGGTCAAGGTAGATGCGTTCACGGCCCGCTACCAGGCGCTCGGCATCGGGGCCGCCGAAGTCGAAGTGCCAGAGCATGGGTGCTCGGACGATTTCATCCCAGGGCGCGATGCCGGGCACGGGCGCATCCATCACCACCAGGCGGTCGGTGAGCTGGGGATAACGGGCCGCGTAGGCGAAGGCGACCATGGTGCCGATGTCGTGGCCGACGACAACTGCGTGCTCGATGCCAAGTTTGCTCAGCACGGCGCGGATATCACCGGCCTGGGTTTTCTTGTCGTAGCCGTCGGCGGGAATGGAGGAAAGCCCCATGCCGCGAAGGTCGGGCACTACGACGGTGTGGTCGCGGCTAAGGTCGGCAGCCAACGGCTCCCACATGTCGCCGGTGTCGCCGAACCCATGAATCAACACCACAGCCGGGCCGTTACCGCCGACGCGCACGTGCAGGGTGGCGCCTTCTACGGCGATGTCCAGGGTTTTGAAGCTGACGGGAAACGGGGTGATGCCGGCGTGGGCAGACAGGCTCAAGGCGAGCAGTGAAACGGTGGCTACCAGCAGTCGAATCATAAGGCGCTCCAGAAGGTGAAATGCCCGGATGGGCGTGGCGATCGGAGCTGAGCGTAGTTGGTTTGGGAGAAGGTGCACGCTTGCAAGATTCTGGATTCCCGCCTGCGCGGGAATGACGGTGGAGGTGTTGAAAGCACCGTCGTCCCCGCGCAGGCGGGGACCCAGAATTTCGGATCTTTATTACCCTCGCGACGAGCGCCTTTTAGCCTTGGTTAAACCGAATAAAGGTGCGCGCCTGCGCGGGAATGACGGCGTAGGTGTTGCATCACCGTCGTCCCCACGCAGGCGGGGACCCAAAATTTCGGATCTTTTACTGCACTCGCAGCAAGCGCCTTTTAGCCCTGGTTAAACCGAATGAAGGTACGCGCCTGCGCGGGAATGACGGTGGAGGTGTTGAAATCACCGTCGCCCCCACGCAGGCGGGGACCCAGAATTCCGAATCTTTTATTGCATTCGCGGCGAGCGCCTTATTAGCCCTGGTTGAACCGAATGGAGGTGCGCGCCTGCGCGGGAATGACGGTGAAGGTGTTGCAATCACCGTCGTCCCCGCGCAGGCGGGGACCCAGAATTTCGGATCTTTTATTGCACTCGCAGCAAGCGACTTTTAGCCCTGGTTAAACCGAATACGGTTACCGAACGGGTCATACACCTGCATGTTTTTGCCCCACGGCAGTTCCTCGATATCGGGCCGGCCATAGCCGTATTGCTTGCCGATCAACTCGTCCCGGTAGGCCTCAATGTTGTGCATGGGCACATACACGGTCGAGCCGGGGCTGGCATCGCCGTGGTGCTCGGACAGATGCAGTTTCAGCCCCGCCCGCTCAATGCCCATGTACAGCGGCAGCGAGGCTTCGAAGCGATGCTCGAACTCCACGGTAAAACCAAGAAAGCCCAAATAGAACTCGCGGGCTTTGGCTTCATCGAAAATGCGCAGAATGGGAATGGCCTTATCGAAGGCAATGCCAGTGGGCGCGGTGTCTTCGGGGAGCACAGCGCTGGCGGTGTTCCAGTCTTTGAAACCCAGTTGCTGGGCGACCAGTTCCAGCGCTGCCGAGTGAGAGATGTCGTGCTGTTGCGCGGCCAGTGCGGTGCGCAGCAGTTTGGCCATGGTTTTGGCTTGGGTGATGGTGCTCATTGGTCCTCCGGGTCGAAGCCTGTCAGTGCTCGCGTTGCCAACCTTCGACGGTTTGGAAGAACCAGAAAGAAGAAGTTTGTCGCAATGCTTTCACCGTACCCGAAGGTGCGAGCGGCAGGCAGCATCGGCCTGCCGGAAATCATAGGCATGTTGCCGGTGATTGCAAAGCGACGGTTCAGCCGCTTAGTTGAGAGTGCCCAGCGCGCCGGAACACACCAGCACGCCCGCGCCACCAGAAAGGCATTTGTACTGCTCGCGTTCTTTACCGGTGCTGGCCAGGCAGCCTTGCAGGGTGATTTCGCTCTGGGCCTGGTCGAGCGCTTGTATCGCCTGCTTGTATTGCTCGCTGGTGAGATCGCCCCGCTGTTTGCGTTCACCGGCGATTTCCTTGAGGTTGGGCAGGTCGATGGCGGTCCAGCGCATGGCTTCGCTGCACATCTTCTGGTCGTCGCTGCCCTGGCTGTCGGTACTGCTTTCGGCGGTAGCGCTGTTAGTTGCGCTGGCCGCTTGCGGGGGCGGGCCGTCGCTGACGTAGCCCTGGTTGATTTTGACTTCTTTGACCACCTGAGTGGCCGGCGGCTGGTTGCCGAAATGCTTCTGGCCGTTTTCGTCGACCCAGGTGTACACCTGGGCGTGAAGAGGCAGTACACAGCCAAGTAGCAAGAGGGGTAGCCAACGGCGAGCGAGCATTGATCAAGTCCTTTTGATGGGGCGCGGGTTGCGTATGGCGCACTTTAATCATTGGCTGGCTGTGCGCCAAGGGCTATGTGCCCACCCTGAGCGGTTGATCTGGTTTCACGCGTTCGTGCGTACGGCAACCAGTTGCTCGTCATAAATAATCGCTTGAGTGCTGCGCCCCTTGATATCGAAGCGCGCACGGTGGTTTGCAATACAGGCTGGCGTCGTGCGGTGGTTCAACGCCCCATCGGCAGCTTTGCAAACCTGAAGGCTCTGTAGGATGGGATAACGATTCAGCGCCCTTCCACTGCGCGACATCCCGCCGTTACCATCGCCTGCTCAGCCTTAGAGAACTGCCCATGTCCACCACCATCGCCCCCGTAGATCTCGCCAAAGCCTACCGTTTGCTCAATCACGGCCCCACCGTGCTGGTGTCTGCCCGTCACAACGGGGAGAGCAATGTCATGGCGGCCGCCTGGGCCTGCGCGCTGGATTTCAGCCCGCCCAAACTCACCGTGGTGGTCGACAAGATGACCCGCACCCGTGCCCTGCTAGAAGGCAGCGGCACGTTTGTTATTCAGGTACCCACCGCCGCGCAAGCCCAACTCACCCATGCCGTGGGCAGCCACAGCCTGGCGGACCAGCCGGATAAGCTTGAGCGCGCGGGCGTTGAGCTGTTTGAGTTTGCCGGGCATGACCTGCCCTTCGTGGCCGGTTGCTCGGCGTGGCTGGCCTGCCGATTGATTCCCGAGCCGCATAACCAGCAAACCTACGATCTGTTTATTGCCGAGGTGGTCGGCGCCTGGGCAGACACCCGCGCCTTCGCCGACGGCCATTGGCAGTTTGAGAACACCGACCCGAGCTGGCGCAGCCTGCACTATGTAGCGGGCGGGCAGTTTTACCTCACGGGTGACTCGTTGACGGTGAAGGTAGACGAGGCTCTGTAAGCCCTCACGCCACCACGACGTTAAGCCCCAGGCGCCGGTAGTCCTCGATATCGCCGGTCGGCACGCGGCTTTCGGTGTACAGCGTGTGTACGCGGTTGCACGGCGCAATCAAAAAGGGTTCGACGGCGCCGAGCTTGTCCGCCGTGGTTACGGCAACTACCTGGGCTGCGCTGTCGAGCAGTGCCTGCTTGAGCTCGACTTCTTCAAAGCGCGGCGAGGTCAGGCCTATTTCCGGGTGCAGGGCGCAGACGCCGGTAAACAGCAGGTCGGCCTTGATGCCGCGAATCAGCTCCAGCGCTTCGCGGCCATTGGCGGCCATGGTCGCCGGATTGAGTTGGCCGCCGGCCAGAATCACGCTGACGCCCGGGTACTCGGCCAGCGCCACGGCGGTCATGGGCGAGGCGGTGACGGCGGTCAGGCGAATATCCAGCGGTAAGGAGCGGGCGATATGCAGCGGCGTGGTGCCGGAGTCGAAAATCACCACCTGGCCGTTCTGCACCTGCTGCGCCGCCAACTGCGCGAGCTGGCGTTTCATCTCATCGGTTTCGTTAAGGCGGGCGAAATAGTCTTTGCCCGAGTCCTTCGGCCTTGGCAACGCGCCGCCGTGCACGCGCTGTACCAGGCCGGCATTGGCCAGCTCGGTAAGGTCGCGGCGAATGGTGTCTTCGGACACTTCGAAGTGGGTACTCAACTCACTCGCCAGCACCCGGCCATCGCGCTCCAGCAGCAGGAGAATTTTCTGTCGGCGTACTTGGGGTAAATCCGTGACTGCGTGGGTGTTCAGCATGGCCATGCCTGTATCTGCGTGTTTATGCGAGATTATCCAGCAAAACCCGCAAAAACAAGCATCGACAGATGGCTTTTGCCGTCTTCATCACCCCTCTTGTAGACTCCCCCAGCTTTACCGCCTGTGGTTTTCGTTAAATGGATGTTTCCCGCTTTCGTCGGTACATGCTTGGCTGCCTGCTGTTGCTTGTCAGCGTGCTGGGCTCCCCCACTTGGGCCGCCGCCTCCCTGGATGTGGCCACGCTCACCGACCAACCGGTGTCCCTCACCGCATTTATAGCCCTGCTCGAAGACCCCGAACGCGGCCTGACCCTGGCTGATGTGCAACGCCCCGACGTAGCAAGCCGCTTTCAAACCGACCTGCCAGCCAGCAACGCCCTGGGCCTGGGCTTTACCCGCTCGGCGTACTGGCTGCGTGTGCCGCTGCGTAACTCCAGCAACACCGCCGTGCAGCGCATGCTCGCGGTGGAAAACCCGCGCATTTCCCATATCCAGGCCTACCTCCCCGATGGGCAAGGTGGGTATCAGGCGATCGTCACAGGCTCCGATGTGCCGGCCAGCAGCAAGGTGTACCCCAACCGCAATTTCATCTTTCCCATCACGCTGGTGCCTGAATCAGAGCAGGTCATTTACCTGCGCATGGAGTCCAGCGTAGGCCTGCTGATTCCGTTGCAGCTGTGGACACCGCAGGCCTACCACGCCCATGAACGCGACGACTATGTTGGCCAGGCGTGGTACTTCGGCATCGCCACGGCCATGATTCTGTTCAACCTGATGCTGTTCGTGTCCCTGCGTGAGCGCATCTACCTGCTGTACGTCACCTTCGCCACGTGCACCTTCGCCACCCTGGCGATAAAAAATGGCCTGGCGCCGGACTGGCAGCTGGACAGCGTGCCGCTCAACTCCAATACGGTGTATTACTCGGGCACCTCGCTGGCGCTGGCGGCCATGCTGCTGTTTATGCGACGCATGCTCGGCACCGCGCAGTTAATGCCACGCGTAGACCGCGTGCTGCTCGGCCTGGTGGTGTTGTATCTGCTTACGCCCATTGCGTATGCCATTGCGCTGCCGGTGTTTTCCCGCGCAGCAATTGTGCTCAATCTGGCCACTGCCCTGGTGGTAGTAGCGGTGGGCGTTGCGGCTGCACTCAAGCGCCAGCGCAGTGCGTATTTCTTTCTCGGTGCCTTTGCCTTGCTGATGTTGGGTGGTGCCATGACCTCGCTGCGGGCCATGGGCATCATGCCCACCAACCTCTTCACCGTGGATGGTTTGCAGCTGGGCTCGGCCATGGAAATGCTGTTGCTGGCCTTTGCGCTGGCCGATCGCTACAACGTGATGCGCCGCGAAAAAGCGCGGGTGCGTGAACAACTTCTGCTCACCCAGCAGCAGCTTGTACAGACCTTGCAAACCTCCGAGCGCGAACTGGAACAACGGGTGGCACAGCGCACCGAAGAGTTGCAGGTGCTGAACACCAAACTGGAAACCCTGAGCCTCACCGACGCCCTGACCGGCATCGCCAACCGCCGCCACTTCGATGACGTGCTGACCCTGGAATGGGCGCGGGCGACACGCATCGGCTCGCCGCTGGCCTTGGCAATCATGGATGTGGACTGGTTCAAGCTTTACAACGACCACTACGGCCACCCGGCCGGCGATGCCTGCCTGCGGCAGATCGCCCAGACGCTGGCCAGCACGGTGAGCCGCTCCAGCGACCTGGTGGCCCGTTACGGCGGCGAGGAGTTCGTATTTCTCGCGCCCATGACCGACCCTGCCGGCGCCCAGGCCATGGCGCGCAAAGTGGTGCAGGCCGTAGCCGCGCTGAACCTGCCCCATGCGTATTCGCCGATCGGGCATGTCACCGTCAGCGTCGGTGTGGTCAGCCTGGAGCCGGGGGCCGATAACAGTATGCAAGCGCTGCTGCAGTTCGCCGACGCGGCGCTCTACGAGGCAAAGAAACAGGGGCGCAACCGCCTCGTGCCCCATTGAACAATTAGTGCCAATTCTCCTTTATATTCATGTAATTCCTACAGTCCAAGCACTGCTGCGCTGGGCATGCTCATCGCCCCTTCACAGACCGACCTGCCATGTTCTATCGCCTACCTGTTGCCCTGCTGCTGTTCGCACTCTCATCTTCACTGCCAGCCGATACTCTAACTTTGGCCAATGGTGACCGCCTGACTGGCACCGTGGTGCTGCTCGACGGCGGCAAACTGGTGTTCGACAGTGCGCTGGCCGGCCGAGTACGTGCCGATTGGTCGGGCGTGGCGGCGCTGTCGAGCGATAAGCCGCTGCTCGTTCGCCGCCAAGGTTTGGACAGCGTGTATTACAAACGACTGGTTGCGGCCGAGGACGGCAAGGTGCTGCTGGGCGATAGCGGCGTGGTAGCACCGTTGGCCAGCATCACCCAGTTGGTGCGCCCAAACCCGCTGGTGGGTGATCTGAAATGGCAGGGCACGCTGGACGCCAAGTTCGACACCAACACCAGTAGCGACAGCAAGGAGTGGCAGCTCAAAGGTGAAACCCGCGTTGAGCACAACCGCTGGCGGCACGTGGTTAACGCGGAAGTTCGCCATAAGGAAGCGAACGACAAGCTCACCGATGACAACTGGAAGATGGGCTACAAACTCGACTACTTCTACTCGCCGCATTGGTTTGTCCGCGGCAGCATGCTGCAAGATGAGGATCGGCTGAACGACCGGCAATTCGAGCGCGACATCGGGCTGGGGCCGGGTTACAGCTTCTGGAATGATGAACTTGGCCGGCTGGAGTTCACCGGCCAACTCACCCGGGTGAAACTGGCCAGCCGTGATTTTCGCCTTGAGTTCAACACCGTCGGCCTGGGTTGGGACTATGCGCGAAAACTGTGGGGAACGCGCCTGGAAGCGACCAGCAAGGGCCAGCTGCAAATTCCGCAAATCGAGTTAATCGATTACCTGTTCAACAGCGAATTTGGTCTGCGCTATCGCCTCAACGACTGGGCCAATCTGTCCTTGCTCTATGAGTTCGAGCAAATCAGCGCCAGCAATAAAGTCTTCTCCGATCAACACTCGTTGCTAGGTATCGGTGTTAACTGGTAGCACCGCACGCGAGCCTGACTGCGCCGTATAAATACTCGACTACGCTTGCTCTGAGTTGATCGGGGCATTGGACGCCGGCAGGTCTGAGCACGCGCTCGACCATAGATACAGTCAGCCCGTTTGGCTTTGCCAACTACCATTGGAGGCGCTGTATTTATGCTCGATTACTTCGCTCTGGGGTTATTGATTTTCGTCGGCGTGGTGCTGTTTTACGGCATCATCGCAGTGCACGACATCCCCTATGAAATTGCCAAACACCGCAATCACCCACACCAGGATGCCATTCACGCCACGGGCTGGGTCAGCCTGTTCACGCTGCATGTGCTATGGCCGTTTCTGTGGATCTGGGCCACCTTGTACCGCGAAGACCGAGGTTGGGGGTTCACTGATGGCAAGCCCGCGCAAGACCATGTGCAGCGCCTGGAGCAACAGGTGCTCCAGCTGCAGCAACGCCTGAGCGAGCTGGAAAGCACCGGCGCCTGCGCGCTCGCGACGGCCACCGAAACACAGCCGCCAAGCGAGCCGTTGCCACCCTCTCCCCGCGCAACCGAGGGCTGACCATGGACCTGTTATTGGTGCTGACCTACACGGCCATCTGCGTCGCGATCTTCAAGGTCTTCCGCATCCCGCTGAACAAATGGACCGTGCCCACCGCCGTGTTGGGCGGTGTGATTCTGATCGGGGCGTTGATCTTCACCATGAACTACAACCACCCCTATTCCGAGGTGGCACGCGCCTACTTTGTATCGACACCCGTGGTGCCGGCGGTCAGCGGCCTGGTGGTGGATGTACCGGTGCAGGGCAACCGCCCGTTGAAAAAAGGCGACATTCTGTTTCGCATCGACCCCACGCCTTTTACCAACAAACTGAAGTCGATCAAGGCGCAGCTGGTTTCGGCGCGTGCCGACCAATTTCGCGCCAGCGAACTGGTGAAGCGCAATGTCGGCAATCGGCGCGATGAAAACATCGCCACCGCCCGCGTGGATGACCTGCAAGCGCAACTGAACATTGCCCAGTTCGAGCTGGACAACACCACCGTGCGTGCGCCCGCCGATGGCATGGTGGTGCATGTGTCATTGCGCCCCGGCATGATGGCTGCGCGCTTGCCGCTGCGCCCCTCGATGGTGTTTATCCCTGCCGAAACCCAGTACTTCACTGCCTGGATGCGCCAGAACAGCCAATTGCGTTTGCAAGTAGGCGACGAGGCCGAAGTGGCCTTCGATGGCATTCCGGGCAAGGTATTTTCGGGCAAGGTGGCCAACGTGTTGCCGGTGATTGGCGAAGGCCAGGTGCAGCCCTCAGGCACGCTGATCAGCTACACCGGCTCGCCACCGGCCGGGCGAGTACCAGTGGTCATCGAGATCACCGACCCGGCCTACGAGCCCTACCGGCAACGGATGCCCGGCGGTGCCTATGGCCAGGCTGCCATCTACAGCCAGCATTTCCACCACGTGGCAATCATGCGCAAGATTCTGCTACGCATGGCCTCCTGGATAAACTACATCTTTCCGTTCCATTGATGGGCCAACGGCGCCCGCCGCCTCGAAATGTGGCGGGGCCGCACCGCGCCCATAGCAATGGAAAAATGCTCGAGTGGCCACCCGGTTAAAACGTCGGTCCTACAGGCTCCTGCTCACGTTCCTATTGGCCCGATTTTGCCGGCGGAGCAACCTCAATGCGCGCACTTTCGCGCTTGCATAAGGACACTCACATGAGCATGGACAGCATCAAAACCGAAGCCGGCCACCGTTTTCACCCCACGGGCGATGTGGCAAAAAAACATGGGTTATTCGCCGTCACTCCCGACATTCCAATCATCGATGCACTCACCAGCGTGTCCTGCCTGCTGAGCACACTCGAAGACGGCATCATGGATGCGGCAATGGGCAGCCAGCCGCTGCAAGACAATGCGGCCTGGCTAACGCACCACACCCTGCAATCGGCCAAGGCTGTAGTGGACTCACTGATCGGTTGCATGGAAGCGCAGGATTCGCGGCTTCACGTGGAGGACTGGGTGTGGAAACGTCAAGGCGGCTTCGTTCACTACTACATCCTTGACGAGGCGCATATCCAGCGAGCGCCCTTCGGCAAATACGGGCCGTTCCCCACCGCCAATGAAATGCGCAAGGCGCTGGACCGCCTTGAAAGCAAATATCCCGACGTGGTGCTGGTCAGCCGCAGGGCGAGCCTGGCGGCCGACTTGATTGGCGAAGGCGAGTTGAATGAAGAGCACGCCAAGACCCTGGATAAACTCGCAGAACTGGGCGTTTAACCACTGCGCAAAAAAGGCGCGTGCGGGTCAGTCCATCTGCTCGCGCAGCGCCTTTTCCTTGCCGCGGTAAAAACTCGCCGAGGCCGCATTGCCGGCCTTGTCGAACCGCGCTGCCGCGGCGC
The DNA here is from genome assembly GCF_027922365.1 of Pseudomonas turukhanskensis. Classification (GTDB taxonomy): domain Bacteria; phylum Pseudomonadota; class Gammaproteobacteria; order Pseudomonadales; family Pseudomonadaceae; genus Aquipseudomonas; species Aquipseudomonas turukhanskensis. The sequence continues at coordinate 370,021 of NZ_BSFN01000002.1, read as the reverse complement.
TTGCTGCTTGTGCGGCAGTCTCGAACGCATCGAGCACGGTTTGCCGGTCTTCTGTTGGCAGCACACTGCCCCGAGCAAAGCGACCGGCGATAAACCCTTGCTCCGGTGCGTCTATTACGCCCACTGCCAACTCCCCCTTATGCGCCTGGCCAAAAAACAGGCGCTTTACGGTGGCGCCTTGTTGTTCTTTCAGCACGCCAAGCCCCTCGGCCAGAGTGCCCGCACAATCGCCATCCCAGCGCGCGGCATCGGGTGCCCAGCCCTGCGGTGGTGTCGTGATAATGCAGGCGGCGAAAGTGAGTGGGCTGCAGGTTAAAACAGCCAACGCCATAGTCAGCGGATAGACGATCCGTTTCATCAAATGCTCCCTGCGTGGTGTAGATCGCGAAGATACCGCTGCCGGCCGGCCAATCAAAGATGTAGGAAAAAATCTTGAAACCTCTGCGCGAATTCCTAGGTCATAGCACTCAATGGGAGTGCCAACTGGCGGTGCTCCAGCATCGTGACCCACTGGAGCAGGCTCATGCTGATTCTTACCCGCCGCGTTGGCGAAACTCTGCAGATTGGTACAGATATCTCGGTGACTGTGGTCGAGGTCAATGGCAACCAGGTGCGTATTGGCATCGCCGCACCGAAAGACGTGCCGATCATGCGCGACGACGCCAAGAAACGACAACCTGCCGCCACCCCGGCCTGATATGGCGGACTGCGCCATGCCGCGCCGCATCCTGCATGAAGGCCCTGCCGACATCATTCTGTGCTTTGCGCAGGGCTCCATCGAGCTGAGCCAGGCCACGGTTATCCGTGAGGAGCGGCTGGGGGTGTACTCCGCCTCGGTGGCGGCCAATGACTCGGTGTTTCCCAGCGGCGCCAATTACGTGATTGTGCGATTTGCCGGCGAGCAACTCTCCGGCAATGTCACCCAGCAGGCCAAGGCCACCCTCTTTTTTTCCTGAAACACTCTATTTCTCTGCGTTTTCCAGCGCTTGCTTATGCGCCGATTACGCCGCCATCCACGCGAGTGATCAGCAAGGTGGTGGAGCGTGGCCGCGTTTTGCCGTCACTGGCTGGAAAGCTGATGCCCGGGTGCTGGATATTGGCCCACATCGCTTTACCGTCCGGGCTCCAGGCCAGGCCGGTGATTTCGCAGCCGCGCGGCCCCACCAGAAAACGGCGTACCTCGCGGGTGGAGGGGTCGGCACACAGCAGCTGATTGCACCCCATGTTCTGCATGGCCGGTTCCACGTCGTCGTAGTCGGTCTGAATCCACAGACGCCCCGCTTCATCAAAAGCCAAGCCATCGGGCGAGGACAGAATGTCGCCATTGATGGTGCCCGTGAGGTTGGCCGGCACCGGTTTGCCATCTTTGCCCTTGGTGCCCTGCGCCTCCCCTGCCAGCAAAAACAAGTCCCAGGTAAAGGCGGTCGCGGTTGGGTTGGCACCCTGCTCGTTGAATCGCAGGATGTGCCCGTGCAGGTTTTGTGCGCGTGGGTTGGCCTTGTCCAGCGGCTGTTTGCTGCCGCGCCCATCGTTGTTGGTCAGCGTGACGTACACCTCGCGGGTGCGCGGGTGCACGGCGGCCCATTCGGGGCGGTCCATCGGGGTAGCGCCGGCCTTGTCGGCGGCGGCGCGGGCGTTGACCAACACCTCGGCCTGGCTGGCAAAACCGTTCTCGGCGGTCAGGCCGTTTTCGCCATGCACCAGCGCCAGCCATTGGCCGTTGCCGTCGGCGTTGAGCTTGGCGGCATACAGGGTGCCGCTGTCGAGCAGGTCGCGGCTGGCCTTGGGGTTGCTTGCATCGTGCTTGCCGCTGGGCACGAATTTGTAGATGTATTCGCCCTTGGCATCATCGCCCGAATAGAACGCCATCTTGCCGTCATCGCCCAGGCTCAGGGCCGCGCATTCTCGGCTGAAGCGGCCGAAGGCGGTGCGTTTGATCGGCTGTGCCTTGGGGTCGAACGGGTCGATTTCCACCACCCAGCCAAAGCGGTTCGGCTCGTTTACATGGCCGCCGTGGGGCTGGCTGGCATCGGGAGTGGCGTCGAAGCGTGGATCGGCGCTTTCCCAGGCGTAGTTCTTACTGGTGCCGCTTGAGGCCAGGCCATAGCGTTTGTGCGAAACACGCTGGGCAAAGTCGGCCTGATCACGGTTGATAAAGTAGTTCGGCCAGTTCTCTTCGCAGGTCAGAAAGGTGCCCCACGGCGTCACGCCCGTGGCGCAGTTATTCAGGGTGCCGAGCACTTCCAGGCCCTTGGGGTCGCTGACGGTTTGCATCAACGCATGACCGGCCAACGGGCCCGCCAGGCGCATGGGGGTGAGCATGCTGATACGGCGGTTATAGGCCGAGTCGAGTACGCGCACCCATTGGCCATCGGCGCCTTTCTTCACTTCGATCACCGACACACCATGGGCCGCCTGCTCTTTGCGCACTTCATCAAGCGGGCGCGGTTTGCTCTGGTCGATGGTGCTGGAGGGGTGCAGGTACGGGTTGATGTATTCGTGGTTCATCACCAACAGGCCACGGTCGGTTTCGCCTTCGAAGGCAAAAAAGTCCATGCCGTCATGGTTGTCGCCGGCTTGCTTTAACTGGGCCTGCCAGTCGTCGCTGGCATCCGGACTCCAGGCCGGCGCGCCGGCTTCCACCGGGTCGCCCCAGGAGAAGAACGGCACCGCGCGGTAACCCTCGGCAACCACTACACGGTCGAAATGCGGGTCGAGCTGCACAGGCACGCCCTTGAAGTTCAGCAGTGGGCTGGCGCTGGCTTTGCTGCAGGCGCTGATGCCGCCGAAGAAGCCCAGAATCGCCACACTCAAACCGCCCTTGAGCACATTGCGCCGGCTGGGGTTGAGAATGTCGGCCAGGCTCGGGTTGCTGCTGGGGTTGATGGCGATGTCGTCGTGGCTTTCCAGACGGGTATGAAACTGTTCGTGATCGTGGCTCATGGCGGCTCTCGTAAAGGACGTGCCCGGCGCTGCGCGCCGAACTTACTCGATTCGGTAGTGAAAGGTGTTTTTGACGTTGTTCACGCTGATGGCCTGGCCATCGACAATGCGCGGCTGATACCGAAAGGTGCGCGCCGCCGCCAGCGACGGGCGTACCAGCAGCGGATGGCATTGGCCCAGCACCTGCGGGTTGTCTACTCGGCCTTGCGGGGTGACGGTGTAGGTCACGGTGCAATCGCCTTCGATGCCTTTTTCCAGGGCCTTGTCCGGGTACTCGGGGGCTTCCTTGCTGACTGGCAAGTAGGGCCGGCTCTCGGCAGCCAGTGCCTCGGCGGCAGCACGCGCCTTAGAGTCGGCCTGGGCTTGGGCATCGGCCCGGGCCTTGGCTGCGGCGGCGTGTTGCTGGCGCTGCTGCTCGGCTTGTTGCTCTTGTTGGCGCGCGCGCTCGGCTGCCTGCTGTTCTTGCTCTTGCACGCGTTTGCGCGCCAGGGCAGCGTGGTCGACCGCGGACTTGGGTTTGGCTTCGATGGGCTTGTTTACCACTGGCTGTGGCGGCGTCACGACTTGCGGCTGCACCGGTGTCGGAACTGGCAGCGGAACCGGCGCCGCAATCACCGGCTCAGGCGCCGGCGCTTGTGGGGGCGCCAGTGTGATCAGTTGCGTGGTCAGCACCTGACTCGGCGGCTCCGGCGGCGGCGTGGTTTGCCAGTGGCTGATCAATACGGCCACCGCCATTGCGTGCAGCCCCGCAGCCACGCTGACTGCCAACGCATGCCGGGACCAGGCGCGACTGGGCCAGTGCAAACGGGGCATCGGCTGGGCGGCAGGCATTAACGCAGCACTCATTGCGGCGCCTCGGTGATCAGGCCCAGGTTGCGCACGCCGCCTTTTTGCAGCGCCGCCATCCCGGCCACCACCGTGGCGTAGTCGGTGTTGTGGTCGGCGCGGATATACACCTGCGTATCGCCACGGGCCGCGATAATCGCGCCCACCTTGGCGGTCATTTCGTCCAGGCCCACGGCGCTGTCTTGCTGCTCATGGCTGTCGAGCTCGGCCCCTACGTTCCAGTAATAGCCGCCATCGGCCTTTACCGAGAGCGTGAGAATCTGCTGCTGGCTGTTGCTGGCCAAGGCTTCGGCGGCCACTTTCGGCAACTCGATTTTCACCCCCTGGGTGAGCATCGGCGCGGTGACCATAAAGATCACCAGCAGCACTAGCATCACGTCGATATAAGGCACCACGTTCATTTCGGCCTTGGGCCCGTGCTTGCGAACTGGCTTGCGCATACGCTGCTCCTCAGGCCGCTTGCGCGAGGCGCGTGGTGGCTTGCAGCGCACGGTGCAGACGCCCCTGCAGCTCGTTACCAAAGCTGTAGAAACGCGTGCTCAGGGTTTCTACCCGCGCGGCAAACCGGTTGTAGGCGATTACCGCGGGGATGGCCGCGAACAGGCCGATGGCCGTGGCGATCAAGGCCTCGGCAATACCGGGCGCCACGGTGCCGAGCGTTGCCTGTTGCACCTGCGACAAGCCGATAAACGAATTCATGATTCCCCATACGGTGCCGAACAGGCCGATGTAGGGGCTCACCGAACCGACCGTGGCGAGAAAGGCCAAGCCCTTTTCCAGGCGTTCCTGTTCCTCGCTGATGCTGACCAGCAGACGGCGCTCCACGCCATCCACCACTGCTTCCGGGGTAATGCCGGGTTCGCGGCGCAGGTGGCTGTATTCGCTGAAGCCTTGGTGAAAAATCCGTTGCAGGCAGGCGTCGTCATCCGGTTCCTCGCCACCTTCGCGGTACAACTGGGCCAGATCGCCGCTGTTGCGAAAATGCAGCTGAAACTGCTTGGCCAAGCGCTCGATACGGCCAAGCAACAAACTGCGCTGCACGATCAGGTACCAGCTGACCAGCGAGGCCAACAGTAGAATCAGCATCACGCCCTTAACCAGCAGCGAGGCATCGTTGATCAGGCTCCAGACGCTCATCTGTTCGAGTGTGCTGTGCATGGTGCGGCTCCTTCTTTTCCTAGCCCCGTAGAACGGGGCGTGTTGTACGGCTATTCGATTACCTAAGCGTTACCAACTGATGACAGTCGGTTACGGCAACCCAAGGGTTCTGGCCACATCGCGCCACGGCACCAGCTTGAAGTTCTGGGTGCTCTCGGGCATGCGCTTGCGCCCGTCCTGCACCACCAGCAGGCCCTGGCTCCATGCGCCGCCAAGGTTGGCGCCGGTCACTTCCAGGCCATCGGTTTCGGAGGCACCGTCGATGCCGAGCGCACCGTTGAGGCCAACGCGGAATGCGCCCTGCACGGCAAACGGCGGCTGCGCATCCAGCAGCACATAGCTGTCATTGCCTTGGCTGGACACCACCAGGTAGTTGCCGCGCGGACCGTGGTAGAGGCCCATGCCTTCCACGTCAGCCTTGAGCACATCGCCCACTTTGAGCACGCTGGTCAGTTCACCGGACGCATCCGGTCGCGCATCCACTGCCCACACGCCAACGTCTTCTTCGCCGATAAACAGGCGCTGTTGCTGGTCATCGGCGACGCAGCCTTCGGGCTGGCTGTTCACGTTGAAGCGACGTACCTGCTTGCCTTGAATCTGCCCTTGCTCGTCGGTCAGGCGGTATTGCACAAAGGTGCCGTCCTTGCCGTTGGCGAAGGCATACAGCTCGCCCGGCGCCGGCTGGAACAGGCAGATGCCGTAGATTTGCGCCAGCGGCGTGCGCACTTCCCCGGCCTCGCGCAGCTCGCCGCTGGCGCGGTCGATGGCGAACAGGCTGATGCTGTTGTTATCGCGGTTGCTGGCCACGGCCAGGTCAATCGGTTTGCCGGCCAGGGTGAAGCCGGCGCGCACGTCGACGTTGTTCAGGCGCCCCACTGGCAACTCTTGCAGCAAGCGGCCATCGAGGTCATAGGCCAGCAGGCCCTGCTTCTTGTTGGTGCCGAGCACACGCGACAAATGCGGCTGGGTCGGGTGCAGCCAGATCGCCGGGTCATCGGCGGCATCGCCCTGGCGGCCGACCGGTTCGGTCTGGCGCAGCGCCGGCACATTGGGCAGCGGTGGCGGCAGCAGTTGCGGCGTCGGTTTCCAGTTCAACTGGCCTTGGTAGATGCGCTTTTGCTCGCCGTCCTCAATCAACAGATCAAGGCCGTTGGCGGTAACGCGCGCGTCAAGGCGCTCGGGTTCCTGCAGGCCGTCGAGGGCCAGACTGGCGACGTTTTTCCACTGCTCGCCGTCTTGCTGATACAGGTGCAGCGTGGCGTCTTCGCTGTCCAGCGCCACCAGGCCGCCGGGTACGCTGACCATCGCTTGCGGGCTGCCGGCGAGCGTGCCAAACGGCGCCCGCAAGTCCACCGGTGCGCGTGCCGTGTCGGCTTCCGGCGCTGCCGAGAATGCCCACAGGCCCACGCCCTCTTCATTCACATACAGGCGATTGGCCGCGTCATCGGCGTGGCAATATTCGGCGCCCGGCGGTGTGGGTACGCCGCGCAAACGCAGCGGTTCCTTGTTCAGGGATGTGCCACTGCCCACCAGCCATTGCTCGCCCTTGCCGTCTTCGCCGAGCAGAAACAGATGCAGGTTGGCGGCTTCGTCGCGGTACAGGCACAGGCCCGACATCGGGTAATCGCGCGCCGGCAACAACAGCGGTGTGGCCCACTGCCGGGTTTGCGGGTCGAGCAGCACCAGCGCCGCTTGCTGGGTGGCACCATCAATACTGGCGACCAGCACCTGTTTGCCGAGTGTGCGGCTGTCCAGGCCGCTGTAGTTGCCCGGCACACGCGCCAGCTCAGCACCGTCGGCACTGGTCAACAACAGGCCATTGCGCTCACTGGCAGCCACGCGCAGGTCGGTGCTGTTGGCGGCATCAGCGGGCAGAAAACGGACGTCCTCGGCCTTCACTTTTGCCGAAGCGCTCCAAGGCGAGAGGCTAACGACAGGTTTGGCCTCGCTGGCATTGGGCAACACATCGCAGCCGGCCAGCAACAAACTGGCCGCCAGCAGCGTTCGGGTAAACAACGGGTTCATCACATCGGTGTCCTTGTACAAAACGCACAGGCCAAGCGCGCCACACGCTGGGGCGCGCGGGCATTATCAGAAGTGGGTAAACGTCAGGCCGAGCTTGTAGGTCGGGCCGTATTCTTCGTATTGACCGTTGTAGGCACGGCTGCCGGTGTACACGTAGTACGACTCGTCGGTGAGGTTCTGCGCCTCGAACGACAGCTGCAGGTTCTTGGTCAGGAAGTAACGCGCGGTGAAGTCGACAAAGGTCTGGTCGTCCACGTGCAGGTCGTGGGCCTTGTCATCGATGGCCGCCACCTCATAGAGGTAGTCGGATTTGTAGTTGGCCGACAGGCGCAGGCTGACGGTGTCGTTTTCCCAGCCGAGCATCACGTTACCCACGGTGTCGGACTGGAACGGCAGGTCGATATCGCGCTTCTGCCCTTGCCCTTCAATGTGTGCATCGGAGCGGCTGAAGGTGGCGTTGGCGCCCATCAGCACACCGTTCCAGGGCGCCGGCAGGCTGGTGAACTTCTGCTGCCAGGCCAGCTCGACACCGTACAGCTCGGCACTTTCGCCGTTGGCAAAGGTGTTGGCTTCATCGAAAGCAGCCCAGCGTCCAGTGCCGGCGAGATCGGCGTTGTAGACGAAGTTTTCGATGTCTTTGTAAAACACGAACGCCGACACCACGCCGTCCTTGTTCAGGTAGTGCTCGATGCCCAGATCGAAGTTGCTCGACTCCAGGGCGTCGAGGTCCGGATTGCCAAATTCGGCTTCGGCGCCGTCGATCACAAAGCCCGGTGCCAGTTGCTCGAAACTTGGGCGCACCACAGTGTTGGTCCAGGCAAAACGCACCTGGGTCTCTTTGTCGAGCTGGTAGCGCACATGCAAGCCGGGCAGCCAGTGGTCGTATTTGCTGTCGGCCTCGCTGGCCACGTAGTCGCCATCCTGAATACCGGTGCCCTTGGCCTTGAACTCGGTGCCCTCGTAACGCAGGCCGGCGATGATGCGCCAGGCGTCCACATCCACGGTGTGCATCAGGTACGCGGCGTTGATGTCTTCACTCATGGTGAAGTCGTTTACCCGTGACTGCTCTTCGTCGTAGAACGCGTTGCGGTCCAGGCGGCTGAGCAGCTTCTTGATGGCGCTAGCGCTGATGCCGGGGCCGAAGTTGTCGAGGCTGTAGTGCACCGAGCCTTTGGTGTATTGGGTAAGGGACAGCTCGTCGTCGGTGATGCCGAAATTGTCGAAGTCTTCGTATACCCAGCTATCGAGGTCGTTGTCTTTGTCGCGACGACTGAGCTTGCCGCCGAATTTGAATTGGGCGCTGTTACCCGAAAGCTCGTAGTCGCGGGCGAAATCGAGCTTGATGTTCTTCTCGGTGTCGGTGGTGTGTTGTTCTTCCCACTCCACGCTGTCGAGTTCGAAGTTGGCCGGGTTGTAGAACTCGCTGCCGATATTCAGACGCGGCTTGGTGGTGCTGCTAAAGCCGCTGTTGAAATCATCGGTGCCCTCGAAGGTGGCCGAGGCGATGTGGCCTGGGCTGTCTTCACTGGACTCACTCCAGCCCGCCTGGGCGTTGATGGTCCAGTTGCCGCGCAGGTGTTCGCTGCCCAGCACGTAGCTCTGGATTTTCTGGGTTTCTTCACGGCTTTTCAGCTCGCGCCAGCCTTCGCTGTCGCCGCTTTCACCGGCGGCCTGGGCATCGGCAAACTCCACCCCGGCGGCGTTGCGGGTTTCGCTGTCTTTGTAGCGGCTGTAGAGGGTGCGCAGGTAATAGCTGTTGTAGTCGTCGGCCTGGTAGTCGAAGTTAAGACCGGCACCGGTGCGCTCGCGGGTGATGTCGTAGTCGCGCTGTTCGAATTGCTCCAGCTTGGCGCCGTCTTCAAAATCCCAGTCGCCGCCGGTTTCCACGTTGTCGGAACCGAAATCGCGCTTGCCCCAGCTTACGGCAGCGGCCACACCGAAGTTGTCGGTGCCATCGCCCAGGCTGAAACGGTTGCTGGCGGCGCCCGATACTTTCGGGCTGTTCTGCCCGGTGTTGTCGTCGTGGCTGCCTTCCACGCTGCCGGTGTAGAACAGCCCCTTGTGGTCGAACGCCGACAGGCTCTTGACCTCGATGGTGCCGCCCAGGGAGTTGGCGTCCATGTCGGGGGTCAGGGTTTTGATCACGCTGAGCGACTGCACCAGCTCAGACGGCAACACATCCAGGGCAACGGCGCGGGTATCGCTGTTGGGCGAAGGGATGAGCGTACCGTTGATGCTCACGCTGTTGAGGTCCGGGCCCAGGCCGCGCACGCTGACAAAACGGCCTTCGCCCTGGTCGCGCTCCACGCTCACACCCGGTAGCCGCTGTGCGGCTTCGGCCACGTTCTCATCCGGCAGTTGCGCCACGCCGTCGGCACTGACCACGCTTTTGACCGTGTCGGCCGTGCGCTGCTCTTTGATGGCCTTGTCCATGCTCACGGCCTGGCCGACCACATTGACGTGTTCGGTATCACCGTCGGCCGCCACTTCGGCGACCGGTTCGGCAGCGAGCACGGCACTGGCGGCGATGGCCAGGGTCAGGGCGCTGAGGGCATGCCCGGCACGGCGGGCCTGGCGGAAATTCAACGTCATCGGTAACTCCCCATGTAGTCGCAAAGGCCAGGCTGGAACCCGGCAAGTGGAGCGACACGCTAGGCAGCGGCCATGACGCTTCTGTGACAACACCCACGGCAAAGCCAGCAAAACCGGGGGTTTGGCGGGTTTTGGCAAGGTGAATGGGCTGAAATGACCCGGCATTGAGAAGGCGCAAACCCATTGGCTACGGTGGGCAGACCACGCCACGCAAAAAAACCGCACGCTTGCCTGAGCCCAATTGACCTCCCCCACTGCAACCTCTGCGTCATAAAGCGCTGGTTAGCTGGGCGGCATTGATACGTCGTAGCCTTCACCATTCTGGATTCCGAATCGTCGGACCGCCGCCTTCGCGGGAATGACAAAGGTGTTTGCCACTCCACCGTCATCCCCGCGCAGGCGGGGATCCAGTATTGCGCGACGTACACGCAAATGGCGGTGCACCCAACAGGAAGCCCAGATGATGCCCAGCCTGCTTCACCACCACCGCCTGAAACTCACGGCGCTGTTTCTCGCCGCCAACCTCGGCCTGCTCTTGCACCTGGCCGTCGGCGACCTGAAAGCGGTAGCCGAATGGGTGTGGCTGGATATCGTCGGCGAAGGCGGCTCCACCGTATTGGCGCTGGTGTGGCTGGGGCTGATTCTGAAAAGCCGCCCCGCCGGGCGGGTGACCAACCTGTTGGCGATTGGCCTGAGCTGCGTGTTCTTTTCCTGGTGGATCGACCTGCTCGACGAATTTATCCGCCTGCCCGACGCCATCACCTGGGACCACTGGCTGGAGTCGGCGCCAATGCCGGTGGGCTTGCTGTTTCTCACCTATGGCATCTACCACTGGCACCACGAACAACTGGCCATTTCGCAGCAAATGGAAAAACGCGAGAGGCTGTTCCGTGAGCACCGGCTGTTCGACAAACTCACCCCGCTGGGCGGCGCCGATTACCTGCGCAAGCAGCTCGAACTCAGCCTGCAGCAGAGCGCGCGGGAGCAGCAGCCGTTGTCGCTGTTGGTGGTGGATATCAACGCCTTCGACGGGATCAACCAACGCTTCGGCCATGGCGAAGGCGACCGCGTGTTGCAAGCCGTCACCCAGTTACTGCTGCTCAACCTGCGCCAGCAAGACTTGCTCTGCCGCCTGGCTGGCGACCGTTTTGTGGTGCTGCTGCCCAACACCGGTGAAACCCTGGCCACGCAATTGGCAGGCGAGCTGGCCGAGTCGCTGCGCCACCTGGCGCACAAGTCGCGTCAACATGGCGAACGCATCCAGTTGAGCGCCACGGCGGCCACGGTCATGGCCTTGCAGGAGACGCCGGAAAACCTGTTGCAACGCCTGAACCTGGCGCTGGCCAAAGCCAAGCGCCCGCTGGCCCTGAGCGCCTGACGGCCATGACGCTGCCCTGCCCCTGGTACGAGTGCGACAGCCGCATCATCGCCGCGCACCAGCAGCCCGCCACGCTGATAGAGCTGTGCCTGTCGCGCGGTATCGACAGCCATCGCCTGCTGCGCGGCACCGGTTTGTTTGTGGAAGACGTGCCCAAGGCCGACACCCTGATCAGCCCCGCGCAATTTCTTACCCTCATCGACAATGCCCAGCGGCTGCTGGGTGCCGACGACTCCAGCTTTCTCTTCGGCCAACGCCTGCTGCCCGGCCATCACGGCGCCGCCAGCCAGGCCCTGGCGCTGGCCAATAACCTGCAGCAGGCACTGGAACTGCTGGGTGAGTTGCGCGCCCTGCTCTCGCCACTGCTCACCCCACGGCTGCTGCTGGATGAGCACCATGCGTACCTGTACTGGCTCGACAGCTGCGGCGCCGGCGAGCAACAACGGTTCCTGCTCGAAGCCAACATGACCGCCGTGGTTGCCATGAGCCGGCGTCTGGGCGGCGAACACCTGCCCTGGCAATGCCACTTCCGTCAGGCACCGCCGCGCTATATCGAACAGTACTGGGTGAACCTGGGCGAAGACCTGCACTTCAACCGCCCCTACAACCTGCTGCGCTTACCGCGCGAACACCTCACCCGGCCCTGGCCGCAAACCGTGCAAAGCACCGCCCAGGTCGCCTGCCAGCAAGCACGTGCGCAACTGCACGGGCTGGGCGCCGATGCCAGCCTGCTCGATACCCTGCAACGCTGGTTGTTTCGCCATGTGCGCCAGGCCCCCAACCTGGACCACGCCGCTGCCGCCTTCGCCATGAGCCCGGCCACGCTCAAACGCAAACTGCACAAACACGGCACCAGCTACCAGGAACAACACGACCAGATCCGCATGCTGGTGGCGCTGTACCTGTATCAGCTCAAGGGCTACAGCAACGACGAAGTGGCCAGCCATTTGCGCTTTCACGACGCCACCAACTTCCGCCGCTCGTTCAAGCGTTGGACGGGGTTGGCACCGAGTACGTTGTTGGCGTTGTTGCGCGGCTAGCGGATTTCCGCAGCAGGGTTGGGCAGCGTCCTCCAGACGCTCATTTTCATCCCTCCCTATAGTTGATCGCCGCTGTCAGCGCGGCAGCGGCGCACTTAGGGCCAGGGAGAAAAGACGGAAATGGATGCCAACTACCTGCAAGCACGCCTTGCAAAGTGTGATGCAGTACATCACACTCAACGCACATGATCGTCAGTTTTCAGCACAAGGGTTTGCGCCTATTCCACGAAACAGGCTCTACCCGCGGAATACGCGCCGATCATGCGAAACGACTGGCACGTCTGCTGCAACTTATGGACGACGCTGCGACACCCGCCGAATTGGAAATTCCCGGCCGGCGGCTGCACCCGCTCAGTGGTGAGTTGGCTGAATTCTGGTCGCTCAGTGTCAGCGGCAATTGGCGGCTGATCTTTCGCTTTATCAACAACGATATCGAGCTGGTCGATTATCTGGATTACCACTAAACAGGAGTACCGACATGGGCATGTTCAATCCGCCTCATCCGGGCGAAACCCTGCTGGAAGATGTTCTACCAGCGCTGAATATCAGCATCGCCGAATTCGCCAGACGCTTGGGTTTTGCCCGCGAAACACTCTCGCGCATTCTTCACGGCCATGCCCCAATCAGTCCTGACTTGGCTGTGCGCCTAGAGCGCGCCGGCATCAGCACCGCACGCCTTTGGCTAGCGGTACAAGCGAGCTACGACATCTGGCAAGCCGAGCACCGCCCACAGCCGCCGATTGAACGATTTGCATCGGTGAATTAATCGATTGCGCAGCAACTCATGGCATCCCCGCTAAAGCAGGCATTAAAGTTGCCGCTACCAAAGCCGTGCTGATGCGCTTACCCATGATCAACACCACCGTCCGCCTGTTATTGCGCCCGCCCACCCTTGCCGACCTGGAGGTGTTCCACGCCATCCATGCCGACCCCGCCACCAATCAATTCAACCCCGCCGGCCCCATGACCGACAGGCAACACGCCGAACACGCGTTGCGCGCCTGGTTGGGCCACTGGCAGCACTACGGCTACGGCCAATGGGCCATCTGCACGCACCACGACCCGGAGCAGGTGATTGGCTTTGGCGGCATCGCCCCGCGCCTGTACGGCGAGGTGGAACGCCTGAACCTGGGTTACCGTTTTGCCCAACACGCCTGGGGTAAAGGGTATGCCAGCGAACTGGCGGCGGCGTCACTGGCCTTTGCCTTCGAGGACCTGCGCAAGCCCGAAGTATTTGCCATCGTTCGCCCTGCTCACCTGGCCTCGATACGGGTTCTGGAGAAGGTCGGCATGCAGCGACTCGATACGCTGGACGATGTGCCGGGGCAGGCGCCGAGTTGGGTGTATCGAGCCGAACGCACCTCGCCGAAGGTTTAGTGCTGGCGCTCATTTCCAATAGAAGGCCCTGGAATGGGCCTTACAGCACAGTTTTTCCGCTCGCAAAAACTATACAAACCGAAAAACTCGAATAGGGTTAAAAACAGGCACTCCGGTTTGTGTCGTACCGGTATCTGGCGGCGAGGCTTGTGCTATCGCGGCAGCATGCGAGCGAGGGACGCGAACATGAATATTCAGGATATCTACGAGTACGCCTCGGTAGGTGATCTGCAAGCGCTGGAATTGTTGTCGCTGGAGGGTGGGATTTATCTGCTGCAGGCCCAGGTCGACGGGCAGATTCATTCAATCAGGATGCAAGACGGCACCATGCTGCGCTTGCGTTCAGTAACCCACGCCAGGGAGCTGTTGGAAGGGTTGCCGGCGACGGTGCCATTTCATCTGGTGCACTGCGAAGTGCACACCGAAATGTGCGGTTGCAGCCTGGGCACGACGCCGCCCTTTCGCGAACCCATTCCGCTGGGCTCGGCGTGGTAATTATCGCCCAACGCACTCACCCCGGCGTCACATAACCGTCATGATTTTTTAATACTGTTGCCACCTCGGGCATCCTGCCCTTGGTGACGACTCCCCCATGCTCTGCGCCGAACTCAAATCCTTCCACATGGTGGCCCGCCTGGGCAGCATCACCCAGGCGGCGAAAAAACTCGGCCTCAGCCAGCCCACGGTGACCACGCAGATTCGCAATCTGGAGGGCCAGTACGGCGTGGAGTTGTTCTACCGCGGCGGCCGCCGTCTGACCCTGAGCGATGAGGGCGTACGGTTGTTGCCCATGGTGCAGACCCTGTTGCAGCAGGAAGCCGATATCGAGTTCTTTCTGCGCAACAGCGGCCAGGTGCAGGGGGCGTTGCGCATCGGCGCGACGGCGCCGTATTACGTGTTGGATCTGGTGCGCGGCTTTCGTGAGCAGTTTGCGCAGTGCGAAGTCACCCTCACCATCGGCAATTCCCAGGAAGTGATCGAGGCGCTGGAGGACTACCGCGTCGACCTCGCGGCTTCCTCTCAATTGGTGGACGACACGCGCCTGACCCGTCTGGTGCTGGGCCACGACCCGTTGGTGCTGGCCGTGCATCGCAGCCATCCCTTGGCGGTGCATAACCGAGTGCCATTGAGCGCCTTGGCCGGCCACTGCCTGCTGATGCGCGAGGTCGGTTCCACCACCCGTGCGCTCACGGAAACCCTATTGCGCGAGGCAGGCATTGCCCCGGGGCCACTGCTGGAAATCGGCAGCCGCGAGTCCATTCGCGAGGCCGTGCTGCGCAACATCGGCATCAGCATCATCGCCCGCCACGAGGTGCCGGATAACCCGCAGCTTAAGGTCGTGGAACTTGAAGGTGCGCCGTTGATTGCCGAGTATCTGTATTGCCTTAAAGAGCGCCGTCATGCGCGGTTGCCAGCGGCGTTTCTGAAGCTGGCGTGGGAGAAGTGCCCGGCCTAGGGCAAATATCTCGATGGAAATATCCGCCCTACAAAAATAACCAATACCGCTATCGCCAGGTTTTGCCTAACTGCCACAAAGCCTTCGCATCACTTCCTTAGCATGACCCTGGTCTAGCCCAGTCGCGCCAAGAGGTTTTTGCAATGGCCCTTTCCCACTCCGTGAACATGCAGGTCCGCAACATCCATAAAGGCTTCGGTGCCTTCAAGGCACTGGATGGGGTGTCACTGGATATCGCCGCCGGCGAACTGGTATGCCTGCTGGGCCCCTCGGGGTGCGGCAAAACCACCTTGTTGCGTTGCATCGCCGGGCTGGAGCGTCAGGACAGCGGCAGCATCGTGATCGGCGCTCGCGATGTGTCCGAGCTGCCACCTCAGGCCCGCGACTACGGCATTCTTTTTCAGTCGTATGCGCTGTTCCCCAACCTGACCGTGGAGCAGAACATCGGCTACGGCCTCCATGGCGACGGCCGCGCCACCATCAAGGCACGCGTGGCCGAGATGCTTGAACTGGTCGGCCTGCTGGGCAGCGAAAAGAAATACCCCGGCCAACTGTCCGGCGGCCAGCAGCAGCGCGTCGCTCTCGCTCGTGCCTTGGCGCCGGCGCCGTCCCTGCTGCTGCTCGATGAACCGATGTCGGCCCTGGATGCCCGCGTGCGCGAACACCTGTGCGGTGAGCTGCGCGAGCTGCAAAAACGCCTGGGCATTACCACCTTGATGGTGACCCACAACCAGGACGAGGCCATGTTGATGGCCGACCGCATTGCCGTAATCAACCACGGTCGCGTGGAGCAATACGCCAGCCCGCAGGAGATTTACCGCAGCCCGGCCTCCCCATTTGTGGCCGAGTTTGTCGGGCAGGGTAACTGGCTGCCGTTCGAGCGCAGCACCGATGGCCATGCGCAGGTGGGCGACATCAGCTTGCGTCTGCCCACCTTGTTATCGGGCGATGCCCGTGGTCGGTTGTTCTGTCGGCCGGAGTCAGTGGTGGTCAACCCGTCCGTGCATGAAGACAACCTGTTTTCGGCACAGATGCGCGAGATGACTTTCCTCGGTAACCGCTGCCGCCTGCGCTTTGAGCTGGATGCCCTGCCCGGCCATTCGCTGCTGGCCGAACTTGCGCCTGAAGCCATGCCACGCCTGAACGGTGCCGATATCTGGGTCGCCTTGCCGCCGCGCAGCCTGCAGGTGTTCGCCTGATGGAGCGGGCCATGAATATCGCTGCCGCACCGTACCGTCGTCAGGCACCTGCCGACCTGGCCGACCGCCTGTTTGTGCGCGGTGGCCAATGGCTGTTGTTGCTGCTGTTAATGCTCACCGTATTGCTGCCGCTGCTCGCCATGCTCTGGCGCGGTTTCGCCGGTGATGCCAGTCAAGGCGGCGGCCTGACTGCCGCGGCCACACTGTATAGCAGCGCCAACTTCCGCTGGCTGCTGGGCAACAGCCTGAAAGTGTCGCTGACCGTGGCCCTGATTGTGGTGCCGCTCGCGTATGCCTTTGCCTATGCATTGCAACGCACCTGCATCGTGGCCAAGCCCCTGTGGCGCGGTATTTCCCTGCTGCCGCTACTGGCACCGTCGATGCTACCGGGCATTGCCTTGATCTACCTGTTCGGCAACCAGGGCGTGCTGCGCGGGTTGATTGCCGACAATATCTACGGCTTCTGGGGCATCGTGATTGGCCAGGCCATTTACACCTTTCCCCATGCGCTGATGGTGTTGCTCTCTGCCCTCGCGCTGGCCGATGCGCGGTTGTTTGATGCGGCCTCGAGCATGGGCGCGTCGCCCTGGCGAGCCTTTCGCAGCATCACCTGGTCGGGCAGCCGCCAAGGCGTGTTCGCCGCCCTGTGCCTGGTGTTCACCCTGTGCATCACTGATTTCGGCGTGCCCGTAGTGGTCGGTGGCGACTACCAGGTGCTGGCCCTGGAAGCTTACAAAGCCGTGGTGGGTCAACAGCAGTTCGGCCGCGGTGCGCTGATCGGCCTGGTGCTGTTGTTGCCGGCCCTGCTCAGTTTCTCCGTGGACCTGTGGCTGCGCCGTCGTCAGCGCGATGCCATGAGCGGCCGCGCGCAGGTGTATCACCCCCAGCCGTCGCTCAACCGCGACCTGGCCTTTCTGGCCATCACGGTGCTGATATGCCTGGCCCTGCTCGGCGTCTTCGGCATGGCCATCTACTCCTCCCTGGTGAAGTTTTGGCCGTATAACCTCTCGCTCGCGCTAGACCATTACGCCTTCTCCGAACTGCCCGGTGGCTGGCTGGCGTACCGCAATAGCCTGCTGCTGGCGGTGTGCAGTGCGCTGTTTGGCAGCGTGGTGATTTTTACCGGCGCGTACCTGATTGAAAAAACTCGGCAAACCGTTCTCACCCAGGCCCTGCGTTTACTCAGCTTTGTGCCGATGGCCGTGCCGGGTTTGGTGTTCGGGCTGGGCTACGTATTTTTCTTCAACCAGCCCCATAACCCATTAAACGGCCTGTACGGCACCCTGACGTTGTTGGTGCTGTGCACCATCGCGCACTTCTTCACCACCGCGCAGATGACCGCCGCTGCCGCCCTGCGCCAGCTCGACGGCGAATTCGAAGCGGCAGCGCTGTCGCTCAAGGTGCCGCTGGTGCGCCACTTTCTGCGGGTGACGGTACCCATCTGCCTACCGGCACTGCTGGACATTATTCGCTACCTGTTTGTGTCAGCAATGACCACGGTGTCGGCGGCAATCTTCCTCTACAGCCCCGACAGCGTGCTCGCCGCCGTGGCCGTGTTGAACATGGACGACGCCGGCAATGTGGGCGGCGCGGCGGCCATGTCCACCTTGATTTTGCTTACCTCGGCCGGCGTCTCCTTGCTGCTGGCCGGGCTTTCCCACGGGCTATTGCGCCGCTCCCAAGCCTGGCGTCAGCCAGCGCCGGGGCATTGAGCTGCAGCTGTTAACCGAATAACCAACGCCAACGCAACACCATCAGGAGTTTGCCCCATGTTCAAACGCACCGCCCTGGCCGCCGGCCTACTCGCTGCTTGTGCCTTTCACGCTCAAGCCGCCACCGAGCTGACCGTGTACACCGCCCTCGAAGTGGAACAACTCACGGCATACAAAGCAGCGTTCGAGAAGCAGAACCCGGACATCGAAATCAAATGGGTGCGCGATTCCACCGGCATCGTCACCGCCAAACTGCTGGCCGAAAAAGAGCGCCCGCAGGCGGATGTGGTCTGGGGGCTGGCCGGCTCGAGCCTGGCCATTCTGAAACAGCAAGGCATGCTCGAAGCCTATGCGCCGGCTAACCTCGACAAGATCGGCAGCAACTACCGCGACGCTGCCAATCCGCCGTCGTGGGTGGGCATGGACGTGTGGGCCGCCACCATTTGCTTCAACACCGTAGAAGCCGAAAAGCAGGGCCTGCCCAAACCGACCAAATGGGAAGACCTGACCAACCCGGTCTACAAAGACAAGATCGTGATGCCTAACCCAGCCTCCTCCGGTACCGGTTACCTGGATGTAAGTGCCTGGCTGCAAACCTTTGGCCAAGCGCAGGGCTGGGCCTACATGGACAAGCTGCACGCCAACATCGGCCAGTACACCCACTCCGGCTCCAAGCCGTGCAAGCTCGCCGCCGCAGGCGAATTCCCGATTGGTATCTCGTTCGAGTACCCCGCTGTACAGCTCAAACGCAAAGGCGCGCCGCTGGATATCGTGTTGCCCAAAGAAGGCCTGGGTTGGGAAATCGAAGCCACCGGCATCATCAAAGGCACCGCCCACCTGGCCGCTGCCAAAAAGCTGGCTGACTTCTCCGCCAGTCGCGAGGCCATGGACCTGTACAAAGCCAACTTCGCTGTTTTGGCCCAACCCGGTATCGCCGAGCGCTTTCAGGAACTGCCAGCTGACTACGAGCAGCGCCTGATTAAGAACGACTTCAACTGGGCCTCGGAAAACCGCGACCAGATTCTGGCCGAGTGGCGCAAGCGCTATGACGGCAAGTCGGAACCGCTGCCGCAATAAAACTACTGCGCTCGGTCAGGCGGCGTTAAAAGCAGGCTCAAAAATGCTCATTGGCTACAGCCAACTCCGCTTTTTTCGCCCGCTTTTGCCTTGCCTGACCTTCGCTCGCTACGTTTTAGAACCCTTTCAATTACCAGGCTGTAACAAAGGCAGGTCTTTTTTTTCTGCACCCGCATCTGGAGTTTTTTATGTCCGAGCAAGACTGCGATCTGCTTATCGTCGGCGCCGGGATTCTGGGCCTGGCCCATGCCTGGGCTGGCGCCAAACGTGGCCTCAAGGTCAAGGTATTCGAGCGCAGCCATACGCCGCTTGGCGCCTCCATCCGCAATTTTGGCCAGGCCCTGGTGGGCGGCCAGGCGCCGGGCGCGATGCTCAATCTGGCGCGCCAGGCGCGCGGGCTGTGGGCCGAATTGGGCGAGGCCGCCGGGTTGCATATGTACCAGCAAGGCTCGCTGCTGTTTGCCCGCACCGAAGCGGAGGAGGCGCTGGTGCAAGCCTTCGTCGACGGCCGTGGCGAAGAGCTGGGCTACCGCACTGAACTGCTGCGCGGTGAAGCGCTTAACGCCCTGTATGACGGCCGTTTCAGCCACCACCGTGCAGCATTGCACGGCCTCGATGACCAGCAGCTGTATTCGCGCGAAGCAGTACCGCAAATCGTGGATTACCTGGCCCGCGCCCATGGCGTAGCGTTTCACTTTTCGACCTTGGTTCGCGACGTGGAACCGGGCAGCGCATTGACCAGCGCCGGGCGGTTTACCGCACGGCATATTCTGGTGTGCTCCGGCCACGACTACCAAACCCTTCTGGCCGAGCAGATGGCTCGCCTGCAACCGCAGGTGTGCCGTCTGCAGATGTTGCGTGCACGCCCCAGCCAGCCGCTGGCGCTGAAACACGCCCTACTCACCGGCCTTAGCTGCACGCACTACGGCGCCTTCAGCGACCTGCCCGAGGCCGATGCCATTCGCCGCGAGGTGCGTCGCGAACAGCCGCAATTGGAGCGCCTGGGTATTCATCTGCTGATCAGCCCCACGCCCTATGGCGAGCTGATCATCGGCGACTCCCATGACTACGGCAGTGACGCCTCGCCCTTCAATGCCCAGAGCACGGACGACATCATGTTGGAGCTCGCCGAAACCACCTTGGGCATGAAGGTGGAAGTGGTCGAGCGCTGGCAAGGCGTGTACGGGGCACGCGGGCCCGGCCCGTTCAGCGTACTGCGCGCCGCCGATGGCGTGACCGCCGTATTGATGCACACCGGGCTGGGCATGAGTGTGGGGCTCGGTCTGGGTGAGCGCACGGTTGCGGCATTGTTGGGTGAAGGTCCCTGGCCACATGCGTGAACCCGGGACGGCCCGTCAGCGGGGTAGCCTCTCGCCGTATAAATCGAAAAAACTGATAATCTTTTGGGCATAAAAAAGCCGCCCCAATTGAGGCGGCAAATAAAACCAAAGGTTGATGAAGGGAGCAAAGTACTGAATAAGTCTCGTAATTCAGTACCTTGGAGATTTCATCGAGGCCAAGGGTAATCCTCTTGGGCCAAAATAGACCATCAATACTGTCGATAGTAAAAATTGAAATAAGCAGTTTTACCGATGGTTATTGAACGCGTATTTATCCCAGCCACTGCATAGGCTGGGAATTCCTATAGCTAATAACTTCCCGCACGAAGTCGGCTGTCTCGCTACGCTGACTTCCCATGGCCGTGCAGTCTCCTGCCACACCTTTACGCCAAGAACCTGATATGGGGAGCACCTATGTTCAATCGCACACGCATCGCGCTGGCCTGCGCGCTGGCCTCGCTGAGCCTTTCGCAGGCGTACGCCAGTGAGCAATCCGACGCCAAGGGTTTTGTCGAAGACAGCAGCCTGAACGTTCTGCTGCGCAACGCTTACTTCAACCGCGACTACAAGAACCACACCAACGATGCCAAGGTCTGGGGCCAGGGTTTCATTGGCACCTTCGAGTCCGGTTTCACCCAGGGTACCGTGGGTTTTGGCGTTGACGCCTATGGCCTGCTGGGCATCAAGCTGGACAGCGGCCGCGGTCGTAACTACGGCGCGTTTTTTGATACCGACAGCGACGGTCACCCGGTCGATGACACCTCCGAAGCCGGTGGTGTGGTGAAGATGCGCATCTCCAACACCGTGCTGCGCTACGGCAATCAGTTCCCGTCGCTGCCGGTGCTGGCGTATGACGACTCGCGCCTGCTGCCGCAGTCCTTTACCGGCACCCTGGTGACCAGCAAGGAAATCGAGGGCCTGGAGCTGAACGCCGGTCGCTTCACCGCCGATAGCCCGATGGGCGATTCGTCTCGCGACCCTAACCGCCTGAAAAGCATCGACGTCATCGGCGGTACCTACGCGGTCAACGACGCGCTGAGCGTGGCGGCCTATCACTCCGACGTGGAAGACACCTTCAAGAAGTACTACGGCAACG
This sequence comes from Pseudomonas turukhanskensis, assembly GCF_027922365.1. GTDB lineage: Bacteria > Pseudomonadota > Gammaproteobacteria > Pseudomonadales > Pseudomonadaceae > Aquipseudomonas > Aquipseudomonas turukhanskensis. The sequence continues at coordinate 348,782 of NZ_BSFN01000002.1, read as the reverse complement.
TAAACTTCACCCAGGTGTTGAGCGATGACCAGGCGTTGAATTTCGACTTCAACATCTACCGCACCGACTACGACGACAACTCCACAGCTGCCCTGGATTTCGGCGGTGACGGCAACAACGACAGCAACACCCTGTGGAGCCTGGCGGCCAAGTACAGCGTGGGTGCCCACGCCTTTATCATCGCCCACCAGCGTAGCAGTGGTGATGCCGGTTACGCCTACGACTACGGCGATGGCGGCAGCACCATCTACGTGGCCAACTCCTACTACTCGGACTTCAACCTCAAGGACGAGCAGTCCTGGCAGGTGAGCTACGAGCTGGATTTTGCCGAGTACGGCATTGCCGGTCTGAGCTACAAAACCGCCTATGTACGCGGCAGCAATATCGATGCCGGCGGCGAGCAGGACGGCACCGAACGCGAGTTCTTCAACCAGGTGAAATACGTGGTGCAGGATGGCTCGCTCAAAGACCTGTCGCTGAAGCTGCGTAACTCGATCTACCGTGCCGACCGCGATGTGGGCCCGAACCTGAACGAGATTCGTGCCTTCGTCGAGTACCCGCTGGAAATCTTCTAAGCACCTCACGCCCAGAAAACCTGCGCCGGGGCAACCCGGTCAGGTATTGGCATGACACGGGGCGAGCACGCGTAAAGGCAGTGCTCGCCCCGTTTGCGTTTCACCGCCGCTCAGCACATCCATGCAATGCGTAGCGCGCGCGGGGCGCCACTATCGAGTCTCCTGACCGCTACTCTGGAGACCCTTGCATGCGCACGTTCAACATCCTCTTCGCTCCCCTGCTGGTGTTGGGCGCCAGCCTCGCCCCCCTTGCCGCCCAAGCCACGCCGCCTGCGCAGCTAAAAACCCAGGCGCCCGGCTATCAACGTCTGGCCGTGGGCGACTATGAGGTGACTGCGCTGTTTGACGGCTACAACGACCTGGGGCCGACGCTGCTAAAAGGCTTGTCGCAGAAAGAAATCCACGCACTGCTGGCGCGCAAGAACATCACGGGCGCGGGCGTGCAGACGGCCTTCAATGCTTTTCTGATCAACACTGGCAAGAATCTGGTGCTGGTCGACACCGGTGCCGGCCACTGCATCGGCGCCACTGCCGGAGGGTTGCCGGCGGCCATTCGCGCCGCGGGTTATAGCCCCGAGCAAGTCGACACGATTCTGCTGACCCATATGCACCTGGATCACGTCTGCGGGTTGGTGGATGACAAAGGGGCGGCCGTATTTGCCAATGCCGTTGTGTATGCGGCGCAGGCCGAAGCCGATTTCTGGCTGAGCAAAAGCAACCTGGAAAAAGCACCTGAAGAAGCCAAGGGCTATTTCAAAATCGCCCAAAACTCGACCGCGCCTTACGTAACCGCCGGCCGCCTGAAAACCTTCGGCCTCGGCGAGGCTCCACTTGCCGGGGTTTCCACGGTGAACCTGGCCGGGCATACACCGGGCAGCACGGGCTACCAGTTCACGTCGAACGGGCAAAGCATTCTGTTTATGGGCGACATCATCCACAGCTTTGCCGTGCAGTTTGCTCACCCTGAAGTGAGCATCGGCTTTGATAACGACAGCAGCAAAGCCATCGCCGCGCGGAAAAAACTCTTTACCCAGGTGGCCCACGACAACATCTGGGTTGCCGCCGCCCACCTGCCCTTCCCGGCTATCGGTCACATTCGCGTCGAGGGCAAGGGTTTCGCCTGGGTGCCGGTGGAATACGGCCCGTACCAGCGAGCAGCGAACGTGCCGCTGCTCAAATAACTTCAGGCGTTGCAGCCCAGGGTGAACTCGGTAAACGAAACCAGCGGCAACGGTTTGCTGAAGAAGTAGCCCTGGAATTGCTCGCAGCCGTTGTCGAGCAAAAATTGATGCTGAGCGGCGTTTTCCACACCCTCGGCAATAACCGTCAGGCCCATGTTGTTACCCAGGCCAATCACGGTGCGCACGATGGCTTCGCTGTTGTGGTCGGTGAGCACATCGAAGACAAACGACTGGTCGATTTTCAGCTTGTTCAGCGGCAACCGCTTCAGGTGGCTCAAGGACGAATAGCCGGTGCCAAAGTCATCCAGTGCAAAGGTAATACCCAGGCTGACCAGATTGGTCATCTTGCGAGACAGCTCTTCCATATCCTTGACCACCATGGTTTCGGTGATCTCCAGTTGCAGGCGGCCGGGTTCGATGTCGTAACGCTTGATCAGTGAGAACACTTCGGTTTCAAAGCTGCCCTGGTTGAATTGCTTCTGGCTGATATTCACCGCCAGACACAGGTGCGCGAGTGCGGGGTCATCCTTCCAGCAACGCAACTGAGCGCAGGCCGTTTCCAGCACCCATTTGCCGATGGGGATGATCAGACCGGTTTCTTCGGCATGGGGAATGAATTTGCCGGGCGGGATCATGCCGCGCTGCGGGTGGTACCAACGCAACAAGCCTTCGGCGCCGATGACTTTGCCGTGGCTGTCCAGTTGCGGCTGGTAGTGCAGCTGAAACTGCTGGGCGGACAAGGCTTCAAGCAGTTCGCCCTCCCAGGCCGAACGCTGCACCGCATCGGTTTGCAGTACGTGCAACATGGCGAACAGACAGAGCATGGCCGCACCGGTGTTCACCCAGGTGCCGGGGCTGCGGGTGGTATCGGGCAGGCTGAAGCCAGGCAAGGGCGTCCAATAGCTGGCGGCCAGGCCGACAAAACTCAGCAGGCACACGGCAATCACGCTGTAGCGCAGCCAGGTGGGTTCGTCGCGAAACGCCATCATCGCGGCGACGCCCAGCGGCAATAGATACAGATGCGTGGAACGTGGGATAAACGCATTGGGCACATCCAGCACCAGCGAGATGCCGACAATCACCAGCAGCAACACACCAAACAGCAGCAGCCGGGCACTGCGGTCAAAATGCAGCCAGCTGAGGGTGAAAACGGCCACCCCCGTGCCCATCAACACCAGGTCGATCGCAACAATAAGCCAGTGGCCTTGCAGGGAAAAAAACACCGCCCAGATACCACCCAATACCCACATCACAAAGCTGGCGAGCACGCGCATACGCCGTTCGCGGCGGTGGTGAATCAAGGCAAGGTCTGCTGAGTTCCAGAACTGCTGAAGGCGTTTGGGAGCCATCAGTTTGGACCAGTGAGGGGGAAAAACATGGGAACAAGGCTCCGATTAACGCCACCTACGGCACAGGAGCCGGCACCGGCGCGGCAACTGGAAGGGGCTACAGACAAGGCGACCGTCGCACCTCGTTTGTTAAGGAATATAGTCAGCCCCATCCATTGCGCCAAGTACGGACGTGCTATCAGCCCTCCAGTTGCTCAAAGGCTTCCAGCGCGCGCAGCGAGTAAACGTAAGCCGCCCCGGCGTTGAGCGAAATGGCCGTTGCCAGCGTTTGCGCAAGCTCTGCCTCGGTGGCACCCGCCTTGCGGGCGGCCTGCACGTGCACGCCAATACAGCCGTCGCAGCGGGTGGTGATGGCCACGGCAATGGATATCAGCTCGCGGGTTTTCTCATCCAGCGCATCACCCTCGGCCGCCGCTTCGCTGAGCGCGCCGTAGGCCTGGAGCATTTTGGGGTGGGCTTTGCCGAGTTTGCCGAAGGCTTTCTTTACGGCAGGAACGTATTCGGACCAGTTGAAGAGCATGATTGATTCTCCTACTTTGGGGGGCTTGGTTTGCCAATGGCCTGAACGTGGCCGACATACAGAGTCTGGCCTCTGCTTAGCGGCCCGGCTTTTCCACAGCGCTCATTCACTTGTCGAATCGTCTCGAATGCATGCCTTTGACCACCTGATCACCCTGGCCAACCTGCGCGGCGTGCTCGACCTGAACTGCCACCTGCAAGGCGACTGGGCGCTGGACCACCCGCCGCTGGCCGCCGGGCAGGCGAGCTACCACCTGATACTGGACGGCGCCTGCCGTCTCGAGGTGCCGGGCCAAACGGCGCAGCCACTCACGGCTGGCGATATCGTGTTGCTGCCGCGCAGTGCGGTGCATGTGTTGGCGGCTGGCGCGAGAGCCGCGTCGCAGCCAGGCACGCTGCGCAAAATTCAACAGACCGGGCGCATCACCCAATTGCGCCAGGACCAAGGCTCGGGCGTGCTGAATATGCTTTGCGGGCGCATCCAGTACACCCCACACGCCACCTTGTTGGCGGCGCTGCCGGAGGTGTTGGTGATCAACGCCAACGCGCCTGCCGACCGCGACCGGCTGCAGGCAATCATCACCCTGATGCGCCTGGAGGCTGAAGGAGACGAATTGGCCAATCAGTCGGTGGTCGATGGGCTGTCGGTCATTCTGTTTACCCTGGTGCTGCGCTATGTCTGCGAACAACAGCAAGGCCTGCCGGGGGTATTTGCGCTGCTGCGGGACAAGCGTCTGGCCAAGGCGGCGATGGCCCTGCTGGAAGATCTGAGCCAGGACTGGAGTGTTGAGGCATTGGCGGCCACGGCCAGCATGTCGCGCGCCAGTTTCGTCCGCGCGTTTACCTCCGCTGCCGGTGTGGCGCCGGGGACCTGGCTGCTGCAATTACGCGTGGCGCGTGCTCAGCTACTCTTACAGCGCAGTGCCGCTTCGATTGGCGACATTGCCGCGGCGGTGGGTTATCCCACCCTTAGCTCGTTCAGCCGCGTGTTCAAGCAACAGACCGGTGAAGCGCCTGCCCATTACCGGCAACGCCTGACCCTGGCAAGACAGATAACGCGGCAGAGCATTTAGATACGGATCAAATTAACCGCAGCCAGAATGCGCAACCTGTCACAATTCACGTGATTGAATTATCCTTTGCGCCGACGGTTTTTTCCCAGAGGGTCATTAATGGCCAGAATGATCTTCCCCGCCGCCTGTGCACGGCTGCAAAACCACTTCGCGCCACTGGGCTTTGAAGGGGTGTTGAGCTCGCCGACGTCCATGACCGCCAGGGTGTACGACCCGCAAAGCGGTGAAAACTTGGTGGTTATCACCTGCATTCCTTGCGGCACCACGCTGTCCGAAGACGACGTGATGATCATCGCCCATGCCATCGAGATTGAACTCGAAGTGCTGGAATTCCGGGCACAGCGCACAACGGACAGTAACGCCGGTTAAGCAACAGGCTCCGGCACAAAGCGTATTTCCACCCGCTGACCTAACGCTCGGGCCGCGTTGGCCAGGGTCGCAAGGGTAAGCCCGGCATCGTCAGCATCCAGCACGCGCCCCACCACAGTACGGCTGGTTTGCATACGTTGCGCCAGCGCGGACTTGCTCACGCGCTGAGCCTTCATCAACTGACTGATCTGCCAGGCCACCACACGTTTCAACGCCGCAGCTGTGACCTCTTCCAACAACTGCTCTTCGGCCAGAAAGGCGTCGAAGTCACTGCCAACGTGCTTGTTCATCAGGAATCACCTCGAAGAATGGAATGGCGTTTTTTAGCCACGGCCAGATCGGCTGCCGGTGTGGCCTCGGACTTTTTGATAAACCCGTGGAGCAAAACCATTTCGGTGCGCACCACCGTAAATAGCACCCGGGCGATACCGGCTGGAAAACGGCTACGAATTTCCCAGAGGTCGGCAGCCATTTTGCGCACCAGCGGCATACCTAACGGCCAACCGATTTGCACGGTTTTAATATCCGTGCCGACCGCCTTGCGAATTTCAAGACTCTGATCTCGCAACCAGTCGAGCACCGGCTCCACACCCGATGCCGTCCGGTAAAACCGGACCGTCAACTTCACTCCATCGATGCCCACTGCAGCACTCCTTGCGCTTGGCCCTGAGCAAAACTGTACCTATTTAAGTGCAACCCTGCAAGCACCAGACGCCGGTACAGCGGGTAGCACCGTTAAAGGTACGGCGAGATATTCCCCATCGCCCGCTCCACATACACCTCCTTCTCCCCCACCGGCGCCACGTAGTGCATGGCGCTTTTCGCCGCCTCCAGGCCTTCCAGCCGGGCAATCATCCAGGTCGCCAGATACTGCGAGGCCAGGCAGCCTCCCGCGGTGGCGACATTGCCGTTGGCGAAGAACGGTTGGTTCAGCACCTCGACACCCGCTTCCACCACCCACGGTTTGGTGGTCAGGTCGGTGCAGGCGACGCCGCCTTCCAACAAGCCGAGCTTGGCCAGAATGAGCGTGCCCGAGCATTGCGCGCCGATCAGTTGGCGTGTCGGGTCCAGTTGCAGCTGCGCCATCAGCGCCGGGTTGGCCACCACCTCGCGGGTCGCCATGCCGCTGCCAACTAACACCGCATCGGCGCCGCAGGCTTCTTGCAGCGAAATCTGCGCGTGCAGCGTTACACCGTTCATCGACACCACCTGCGGGGTGGGGCTGGCAATCGACACCCGCCAGCCCGGCGTTTTTACCCGCTGCAAAATGCCGAAAGGAATCAGTGAGTCGAGTTCGTTAAAGCCGTCGAACGTGAGGATGGCGATGTGCATGGCGGGCTCTTTGGTGGGTTGCGAAAGCCGATCTTAGTCAGCCATATTCAGCACAATCAAAATATTGTCATGGATACATTCACCCATGCCTCGAGCCCGCTATAAGCAAGTGGTAGACCGCCTGGCCGCCGACATTCGCGGTGGCCAGTTAATTCCCGGCACTCGTCTGCCGACCCACCGCCAGCTGGCGCGGTCGCACGGCATCGCATTGGCCACGGCCACACGCGTGTACAGCGAACTGGAAAGCATGGGATTGGTAAGCGGCGAAACCGGGCGGGGCACCTTTGTCCGCGAGACGGCGCTGCCACCAGGCTTGGGCATCGATCAGCCGGCCAGCAACCCGGATATGCTCGACCTCAACTTCAACTACCCCGCCCTGCCCGGCCAGGCCAACCTGCTGCGCAAAGCCCTGCGCGAGCTCGCTGTGGCCGGTGATATGGAAGCGCTACTGCGCTACCAGCCGCATGCCGGGCGCCAGCATGAGCAACAGGCGGTGGCCGCCCATTTGCGCGACCGCGGCATAGACGTCCAAGCCGAGAACGTCCTGCTGGTGAGCGGTGCCCAGCATGGCCTGGCAATCACCGCGATGGCGTTGCTGCACCCCGGTGACGTGATTGCGGTGGATGCCCTGACCTACTCCGGTTTCAAGGTGCTGGCCGAAACCTATCGCCTGGAACTGGCGCCCATTGCTGCCGGCGCCGATGGCCCGGACCTCAACGCTCTGCGCCAGCTGTGCAAAACCCGTCGGGTGCGTGCAGTGTATTGCATGCCCACCCTGCACAATCCTCTGGGCTGGGTGCTGGACCTGCCTACCCGCGAGCAGTTGGCGACCATTGCCCGCGAGCACGGGCTGCTGATTATCGAAGACGCGGCGTACGCCTTTCTCGCTGACAACCCGCCGCCACCGCTTGCCACGCTGGCACCGGAGCGCACGGTGTATATCTCAGGCTTTTCCAAAAGCGTGGCAACGGGTTTGCGTGTGGGCTTCGTCGCAGCGCCCAGCGCCTGGGTGCCGGCGCTGGAGCGCTGCATTCGCGCCACTACCTGGAATACGCCAAGCGTGATGACGGCTATTGCCTGCCGCTGGCTGGAAGACGGCACCGTGGCGCAACTGGAGGCGCAGAAGCGCGACGACGCTTGCCAGCGCCAGGCGATCGCTCGCCGCGTGCTGGCAGGGCTGCCGCTGGTGGCCCATCCCGCATCCTATTTCGTCTGGCTGCCGCTGGGCGAAGACGTGCGTGCCGATCAGGTGGCCATGGCCCTGTTACAGCAAGGCGTGTCGGTGTCCACAGCCGAGCCCTTTTGTACCGCGGCGCAGGTGCCGCATGCCCTGCGCCTGGCATTGGGTTCACTGACATTGGACGTGTTGCCCCAGGCATTGCAGACGGTCAGGGATGTGATCGAGCGTCACACCTATTAGCCAATTTCAAAAGCGATGGAACACGAGGGCATTTAACGAAATTTTGCCAAGCCGCCGGGTAATTTGCGGGCTAAGCGTTGAACGGTAACTCACCCCACCCGAGCGGCAATGGCTATGAATGAGCGAGATCCAGCGAATAACTCGGTGATCAAAAAAGCGGCGTACTGGGTGCTGCGCCTACACGAAGAAGACTGCGGCGTAGCTGAACGCCAGGCGTTTGCAGTGTGGGTACAGACAAACCCCGAGCACGCCTTTGAGTACGCCAAGATGCTCGAGATCTGGGACCAGTCCGAGCGATTGCCAGCGGTAATGAAACAACGGCTGTAAGGCGGCTACGCAGCAGCATTGCGTCTGCGAAAGGCACTGCACCACTGCTATGCTGCCACCAGGCAACCAAAGCCTGACAGGAGTCTGGAGTGATGCAGCAGGTCGATAGCAGTACCTTACGGGTGTGGCTTGTACGCTGGCTCTACGCAGTGGCGTTCCTCCATTTGCTGGGCGGCTTCGTCTTCAGTTGGTGGGGCAATTGGCCTATTTTCGAGAGTTACCACCGCAGCATTGAATTGGCCTTCTGGGGCCAGGATGTGCCAACTGCTGCGCGCGGTATGCAGGTATGGTGGCTCGCGCTGTTCGGCGTCACGGTGCAGAGCTATGCGGTTTTCATGGGTGTCTTGGTGTACCTGGGCAATCGCCATCAAAGCCGCGCGGCCTGGGGCGGGCTGATCGCCGGTATCGTGCTGTGGGCGCCACAGGACATCTGGATTTCGTTGCAGTTGGGTATCCGGGCGCATGCGTGGGTCGATAGCATCGCGGTGATTGCCTTGCTTGTACCGTTGGCTTGGCTCTATCGCCATGACGGTCGCCCGGCGGTTCGTGCCGCCAGCAAGCCCAACCCCTTTGCAGGTATTCCCTACCTGCGCGTACTGATCACCGGCGGCACCGGATTTATCGGTGAAACCCTGGTCAACGATCTGCTGGATGCAGGCCATAACGTCTGTGTATTCGCCCGCGACCCACTGCGTGCAGCTACGCTGTTCAACGGCCGCGCGCGCTGCATCGCCACGCTTGCCGCGCTTAACGAATTCGATACCTTCGACGCCGTTATCAACCTGGCCGGTGCGCCCGTGGCCGGCCCTCGCTGGACGCCGGCTCGGCAAAAGCAATTGCTGGCCAGTCGCGAGGGCGTTAGTCAAACCCTGGTTGCCTGGCTCAACACGGCTCGGCACAAACCGCAGGTATGGATACAAGCTTCCGCCATCGGCTACTACGGCGTGCGCAACCCCCAAGAGTTGCTCAGCGAAGACAGCGCGCAAGGCCGTGGTTTTATGGCCGAGCTCTGCTCACGCTGGGAAGCGGCGAACCAGCCCGTCACCGACGCCGGCGTGCGCCAAGTGGTGATGCGCTTGGGGGTGGTATTCGGCCCAGGTGGTGCGCTGCGTCCGTTGCTGTTGCCCCACCGCTTCGGCATGGGCGGGCGCGTGGGCAGCGGCTCCCAAGTCTTGAGTTGGATTCACCGCGACGATGTATTGCAGGTGATCGCTCGGGCGCTGCATGACACCAGCATGCGCGGCGTTTACAACCTGGTTGCGCCCGATGCTATCAGCCAGTCCGAGTTCGCGACCACAGCTGGTAAGGTCCTCAACCGACCGGTTTGGCTGCATGTGCCAAGCGCGCCGATTCGTCTGCTGGCCGGGGAAATGGCCGAGCTGTTTGTCGATGGCCAGAACGTGAAGCCAACCCGATTGATCGAGGCTGGGTACGTGTTTCGTTTTCCGCAGTTGGAAGATGCCCTTCGGGATCTGGCCTGACCGAACCACGCCTGAATCGCAACGCACTCGACCTGCGGCAAACTGAAACAGGCGTGGCCTCGGCAAATCACTTACCTGCCATCTGCAGCCTTAACCAATATGCCGCCGGTGCAGCGTTTATCGACTACCAGCGCATCAACGTCATTAATACCAAGCGCACCGCCATGGCCCGTTGCGCCTTTCCACCGGCTGATCGCCCCGCTAATGTTGAAGAACGTCGCGCACCAATAAGGACAGCACCATGGGCATTCGAGGCAATGACCGGCAGATCGACAATATCGAATTCAACGTCGCCGATATCCAGCGCAGCAAAGCTTTTTACGGCGCGGTGTTCAGCTGGACCTTCACCGACTTCGGCCCCACATACTGCGAGTTCACGGACGGTCGCTTGACCGGCGGCTTTACCACCGGCGAACCCGTACGCCCGGGCGGCCCGTTAGTAATTTTGTATGGCGAGGATCTTGCCGCCACGCAAGAACGCGTGGAGAAAGCGGGTGGCACCGTCAGCAAGGCAGTGTTCGCCTTCCCAGGTGGGCGCCGCTTTCAGTTTCGGGATCTGGATGGGTATGAGTTGGCGGTGTGGTCGGCTGAGTAATCAGGCGAGTTGTGCCAAGTGCTTTGCAGTTTCGGGATAGGCATCCAGTAAACGAATCAACACAGTCGCCTGAGCGTTGGGCCTGGCACGATTTTGCTCCCAGTTCTTAACCGTGCCAGGGGTCGCGTGCAGGTGCTGAGCAAACACAGGCTGGGACATATTCAGTTTCTTGCGCACAGCGATAATTTCTTCGGCAGAAGCTGGAGCAAGCGGCTTGATCTCGACATGGTGAGTGCGCAGGGTGATCTTGCCTTCGCGCTCCAAAATCAACGCGTCAAAACCTTCCATCAGCTCTGCAAAAAGATCACGTTTCTTGGTCATAGCGGCGTTCTCGCTTTCATTTCAAGTTGCAGTCGTTGCTTCAACAGTTTGCGCTGCTCATCATTCAAGTCCTCCAACTCGTCCTTGTTGTATAGGGAAAACAGCCAAAAACTGCTCTCCACCCAGCCACCAGTAATAAATAACTCGCAGCCCTCCTCGTTTGCCTTTCCCGCGCAAGGCGTCACCATATCTCACCTTGCGTAGCCCACCGGAGTTGGCGACTACATCGCCCATTTCCGGATTCTGCATCAGCGACTCTTGAAAATTTGCGAACGCTTGGTCATCCAAGTAAGCGCGGCGATGGCGGGAAAACGAGGGCATCTCTACAAAAATAGCCTTCATATAAGTATGCGCAACTTGTGTATATTTTTAGAGTGCGCATGGTGCCTGTCAAGCACAGATCCTGAATAGCCCAAAACCAACTGCTCGGAATTGGGCTACATGAAATAGCCCCGAAAGCCCCTAGTTAGCCATCCACCGCTTGTATTGCTTAGTACGCCGCAACGTTTTGACCTGTTCCAGCACCAGCGCCCACAGCGGCGAGACACCTGGATTGGTGTGGTCACCCCGACTCAGTTGGCGCAGCTGAAATTTGACCACGGCCATGTAAGCCAGTGAGGCAAACACCTTGTTCTTCCAGGTGATCGGCGCCAGTTCCGGGCTGGTTGCCTGGCCGGCCTGCCAGCGCTTGGGCAACGCTGGGTCGATGGCCAGAGCAGTAGCGATACCGGCCATGGCGACGCCGCTGGCAAGCACCTGCTCTACAACCGGCAAACGGCGAATGCCGCCAGTGACCATCACCGGCATGCGCGCCGACTTGGCGATCTCGCCGGCAAACTCGAGAAAGTAGGCTTCGCGCGCCAGCGTGCGACCGTCGCGGGCTTCGCCCTGCATGGCCGGCGCCTCGTAGCTGCCTCCGGAAAGCTCCACCAGATCCACCGGCAGCTCGTTGAGCAGTTCCACTACCTTTAGCGCGTCGCTGGCATCAAAGCCGCCGCGCTGGAAGTCGGCCGAGTTGAGTTTTACCGCTACACAGAATTGCGGCGCCACGACGGCCCTTACGGCTTTCACCACCTCAACCAGCAACCGCGCCCGGTTTTCCAGGCTGCCGCCCCAGCGATCGCTGCGCTGGTTGCTCAGCGGCGACAGGAACTGGCTCAAGAGGTAGCCGTGGGCGGCGTGAATCTGCACGCCGTTAAAGCCGGCTTGCTCGGCCAACCGAGCAGCGGTGGCGAAACGCTGAATCAGCTCGGCAATATCCGCCTCGCTCATGGGCTTGGGCTCGGCGAACATCTTCGACATACCGCCCAATTGCAGCGACACCGGCGACGGTGCCACGGTTTGTTGGCCAAGGCTGGCCTGCATTTGCCGGCCGGGGTGGTTGAGCTGCATCCAGACCTGCGCGCCCTGGCTGCGGCTAACGCGCGCCCACTGGCGAAACTTGTCCAGCTGCCGCGCATCTTCCAGCACCACACCGCCGGGGCCGGTCATGGCACGGCGGTCGACCATCACGTTGCCGGTCAGAATCAACCCGGCCCCGCCGTCCGCCCAGGCCTGGTACAAGCGCAGCAGCTCGGCGGAGGGGCCCTGCTCGGCGTCGGCCAGGTTTTCTTCCATGGCAGCTTTGGCGATACGGTTGGCGACAGTGGTGCCGTTAGGTAATTGCAGGGGTGAAAAGGCAGTCATCTCAAGCTCCGAAAGGAAAATGTTCTTGGCAGATGAGGCGAGCCTAAGGTTAAAGTCAGCTTTAAGGTCAATACCCTTCTGGAAACCATCTATGAAAATCGGCGAACTGGCCCAACGCACCAACCTTGCGCCCTCACGCATCCGCTTCTACGAAGCCAGCGGCTTGATCGCCGCCCAGCGCCACGCCAACGGCTACCGCCACTACCCGGCGCATGCCGTGCATACCCTGGAAATCATCCTCAACGCCCAGCGTGCAGGCTTTAGCCTGGAAGAAATCCGCCGGTTCCTGCCCGACAACAACGAAGCGGGCTGGAAGCACGACGAAATTCTCGGCAGCTTGCAACGCAAAGTGGCCGAAATTGAAGCCATGCAGGAGCGCTTGGCGCAGAACAAGGCGCGGCTGCTGGAGATCATCACCAACATCGAAAACCGTCCGGAAGGCATGGGCTGTGATGGCAATGCCGAGCGGGTGTTGGCGCAGATGCGGGAGGGGACCTGTAGTGAGGCGCAGGCTGGTCAGCACGAAGGTAAATAACTGTTTGTTCATCGTTTGCAGAATCGCGACTGAAGCCGCTCCTACAACGTGTGCCCTTTAACCTTCAGCCAGCCGAAACAGTCGATCAAACGTACACCCTACCCCACCCGCGCCAACGTCAGCGGGTCCGCATGCCCTTCAAAAAAATGCTCCAGCACCTGGGCGAACACATTGTTCTCGGGCGGCAGCGTGGCGAACAGGGTCATGCTCGAGCACAGCTTGATATCGTCAGGCGAACCGAAAATTTCCCGCGCCGTGCGTTGGCTCCAGGCGAGCAACGCCTCGGCACAAGCGTGTAGGCGCGGCCCCAGAATGGGGTGGGTGACGTAGGCGTTGGCTTCGTCCAGCCCGGAAATACCGTAGCGCTGAGCGTTGGCGCTATGACCGAGGCCTTCGAGCTGGGGAAAGATAAACCACATCCAGTGGCTTTGTTTCTTGCCGGCCTCAAGTTCGGCCAGGGCGTGTTCGTAGGTGGACGCCTGGGCGTCGACGAAACGTTGCAAGTTATAAGGATCGGCCATCTGTCAGGCTCCGCAAATAGTGGTCTAGGGGCTTTGACCGAGCTGTTTGCGGAGCGTGCGAATTTTATTGCTGGCTATTTAACATCGCAGGACATGAACGTCGTCGATTACCACATCAAATCATCAGGAATCTTGTACGCCGCGTACGGATCGTTGGCGTCGTCCTCTTCGGTTTGTACATTGAGCTGCACGATGCGCCGAGGGTCGCGTTCCTGAATTTTCAGCGCCGCTTCACGGGGAATGATTTCGTAGCTGCCACCGTGCTGCACGATGGCCAGCGAGCCGCTGCTGAGCTTGTTGCGCATCAACGCGTTGACGGAGATGCGCTTGACCTTCTTGTCGTCGACAAAGTTGTAATAGTCCTCGGTGGTCAGCTTGGGCAGGCGGCTTTGTTCGATCAGCTGTTTGACCTGCGCGGCTTCGGCTTTTTTCTGCGCTTTTTCCTGCTGCTGGCGATTGAGCTCCTGGTCGCGGGCGATTTTCTCGGCCTTGGCTTCCTGGGCGATGCGCTGCTGGGTGTCGTCCACCTCAACCAGGCCTTTGTGTTCCAGGCGTTTTTGTTTCTGCTTTTCCTTGCTGACCTGTTTGGCCTGCTTCTCGTTGACCAGGCCGGCTTTCAGCAACTGGTCACGCAATGACATGCTCATTCGTAGACGACTCTCTCAAGGGCACTGGTAAAAAACGCCGTTATTCTTCCACAAGCCGGGGCATAAAACCTACCCGGCCGACTTAACCACAGCTGCCGGTGTCGCACGTGACCACCTGACGCTCGGCGTGTTTGGCCTGGCCCCAGATGCTATCCAGTTCTTCCAGGCTGCACGCCTGAATATCACGGCCCTGCTCGCGCAGCACCTGTTCGATAAAGCGAAAACGCCGTTCGAATTTGGCATTGGCGGCACGCAGCGCGGTTTCCGGGTCGGCCTTCAGGTGCCGCGCCAGGTTGACCACCACAAACAGCAGATCCCCAATCTCTTCGGCCATCGCTTCTTCGTCGTTGGCGCTCATGGCTTCCAGCACTTCGTCGAGCTCTTCGCGCACCTTGTCCACCACCGGCAACGCTTCGGGCCAGTCGAAGCCGACCTGGGCGGCGCGTTTTTGCAGCTTGGCGGCGCGCGACAGTGACGGCAGCGTGGTTGGCACATCGTCCAGCAGCGACAGTTGCTCAGGTGCCGCTGCTTTCTCGGCACGCTCCTGGGTTTTGATTTCTTCCCAGCGCTGCTTTACGGCGGCTTCGCTCAAGCGCGGCATATCCGGCGCGCCGTACAGGTCGCCGTCGGGAAATACGTGCGGGTGGCGACGGACCAGCTTGCGGGTGATGGCATCGACCACCGTGGCAAATTCGAAGCGCCCCTCTTCATGGGCCAGCTGGCTGTAATACACCACCTGAAACAGCAGGTCGCCCAATTCGCCGGGCAACTGTTCGAAGTCGTTGCGCTCAATGGCATCGGCCACTTCGTAGGCTTCTTCGATTGTGTGCGGCACGATCGTCGCGTAGCTCTGCTGCAAGTCCCACGGGCAGCCGTACTGCGGGTCACGAAGGCGGGCCATCAGGTGCAGAAGGTCGGGGAGTTGGTACATGGAGAAGATCCTTGGCCGGTAAGCGCACTTGTAGGAGCGAACTCAGCCGCGATGCTGTTGAACTTCCAGAGCATCGCGGCTGAAGCCGCTCCTACAGGACCGCGGTGTTACGAGGTTCTGTGGCGGCGCACTTCGATGATATTCGGCAGCTGCGAGATGCGGCCGAGCAATCTGCCCAACGCATCCAAGCCCGGAATCTCGATAGTCAGCGACATGGCAGCGGTGTTGTCTTCCTTGTTGGAACGGGTGTTGACCGCCAGTACGTTGATTTTCTCGTTGAGCAGCACCTGCGACACATCGCGCAACAGACCGGAGCGGTCGTAGGCGCGAATGATGATGTCGACCGGGTACGTCTGCACCGGCACCGGGCCCCAGCTCACCTGAATGATGCGCTCCGGCTCACGGCCACCCAATTGCAGCACCGAGGCGCAGTCCTGACGGTGAATGCTCACGCCACGGCCCAGGGTGATATAGCCCACGATGGCATCGCCCGGCAGCGGCTGGCAGCACCCAGCCATCTGCGTAAGCAGGTTGCCGACGCCCTGAATCTGGATATCGCCACGCTTGCCCGGTTTGAAAGCCGTATGGCGACGCGGAATCAGTTCCAGCTGTTCGTTGCCACGCTCCGGTTCAACCAGTTGCTGGGCCGCGTTAACCACTTGTGCCAGGCGCAAGTCGCCAGCGCCCAGCGCGGCGAACAGGTCTTCGGCGGTGCGCATGTTGGCTTTTTCGGCCACCTTGTCGAAGTCGACACTGGGCAGCGCCAGGCGCGCCAATTCGCGCTCCAGCATGGTCCGGCCGGCTGCCACGTTCTGGTCGCGGTCTTGCAGCTTGAACCAGTGAACGATCTTGGCCCGCGCCCGCGAGGTGGTGACGTAACCCAGGTTGCTGTTCAACCAGTCCCGACTCGGCACGCCCTGCTTGCTGGTGATGATTTCAACCTGCTCGCCGGTTTGCAGGCTGTAGTTGAGCGGCACGATGCGGCCGTTGATCTTGGCGCCGCGGCAGTTGTGACCGATTTCGGTGTGCACGCGGTAGGCAAAGTCTAGCGGTGTGGCGCCCTTGGGCAGGTCAATGGCATGGCCGTCAGGCGTGAACACGTAAACGCGGTCGGGCTCGATATCCACCCGCAACTGCTCGGCCAGGCCGCCGATATCGCCTAACTCTTCGTGCCACTCCAGCACCTGGCGCAGCCAGGAGATTTTCTCTTCGTAGTGATTGGAGCCGGATTTGACGTCCGTGCCCTTGTAGCGCCAGTGGGCGCAGACGCCAAGTTCTGCCTCTTCGTGCATGGCGTGGGTGCGAATCTGCACTTCCAGCACCTTGCCTTCCGGACCGATGACCGCGGTATGCAGCGAGCGATAGCCGTTTTCCTTGGGGTTGGCGATGTAGTCGTCAAACTCTTTGGGAATGTGTCGCCACAGGGTGTGGACAATACCGAGCGCGGTGTAGCAGTCGCGCATTTCCGGCACCAGCACACGCAAGGCGCGCACGTCGTAGATCTGGCTGAAGGCCAGGCCTTTGCGCTGCATTTTGCGCCAGATGGAATAGATGTGTTTGGCCCGGCCACTGATATCAGCCTGCACGCCGGTGGCGGCCAGTTCGTCCTTGAGCTGCGCCATCACGTCGGTGATAAAGCGCTCGCGGTCCAGCCTGCGCTCGTGCAGCAAAGTGGCGATCTGTTTGTACTGCTCGGGCTCGAGGTAGCGGAAAGACAGGTCTTCCAGCTCCCATTTGATATGGCCGATACCCAGACGGTGAGCGAGCGGCGCATAGATATCGAACACTTCGCGGGCCACGCGCTGGCGTTTTTCGTCGTCGCCGTTCTTGATCGCGCGAATCGCGCACGTCCGTTCGGCCAGCTTGATCAGCGGCACGCGCACGTCGTCGACCATGGCCACGAGCATTTTGCGCAGGTTATCCACCTGCACCTGAGTGCCCAGCACCAGCGACTCGCGCGGGTTGAGGCTGGCGCTGATGGCGGCCATGCGCAGCACGCCTTCGATCAGCTTGGCCACCACCGCACCGCAGCGTTGCTGCACGTTGGCCAGGGGAATCTTGCCCTCTCGCACGCCGCGATAAACCACGGCGGCTACCAGTGAGTCCTGGTCGAGTTTGAGGTCGGCTAGAATTTCGGCGATTTCCAGGCCCGTGCGAAAGCTGGAGGTGCCTTCGGTCCACAGGTTCTGGGCAGCATTGGCTTGCTGCTCGGCTTCGCGGGCGAATTCGCACGCGGCTTTGAGGGCCTCTCGATCCAGCGCCGGGTCGACGCTCAACACATGATCGAGCCAGGCCTCTAGGTTGATGCTGCCATCCGTGTTGATCGGTTGCTGCGCTCTAACCTGTACCATCGTTTACCTTCCCTACGACGCGCAGTCCACACGCCGAATATCGCTGACCTCTGCGGGTCAGTCGGTTACGCGAACATCCTAGTCCGCCACAAATAACGCCATCGCCTCGACATGTGCCGTCTGTGGAAACATATCGAGGATTGCGGCACGTTTTAGCCGGTAACCCTGTTGCACCAGCACCGCCGTGTCTCGGGCCAGTGTGGCGGGGTTGCAAGACACATACAGCACGCGCTTGGCACCCAGCTTTGCCAGCCCCTCCACGGCCTGTAACGCGCCGTCTCGCGGGGGGTCCAGCAGTACAGCGGAAAAACCTTGTGCAGCCCAGGGGGCATCGGCAAGCGAGTTCGACAAGTCGGCCTGGAAAAAGTGCGCGTTGCCCAGACCATTGGCCAGGGCATTGCTCGCCGCCCGATCGACCATCACTTGCACGCCCTCTACCGCCACCACTTCCTGCACCTGACGCGCCAGCGGCAGGCTGAAATTGCCCAGCCCGCAAAACAGGTCCAACACCCGTTCATTGGCCATCGGTGCTAACCAGTCTAGCGCCTGAGCGATCATGGCCTCGTTTACCGGCGCGTTCACCTGCACAAAATCACCGGGGCGATAGGCTAGCTGCAAATCCCACTGGGCCAACCGGTACCCCAGTACCTGGGTGGTATCAAAAGGTTGCGGTTCGTCCGTGCCATGCAGCCACAGCTGCGCCTGGTGCTCGGCACAAAAGGCTTGAAGCAGTGCAACGTCGGGCTCTGGCAATGGCGCGGTATGGCGCACCAAAACGGCGCTGGCCGTACCGCTGAACAATTCGACGTGGCCCAGCGCCTGGGGCTTGGACAAACGGCGCAAGACCTCAGGTAACACCTGCACGATGGACTGCAAGGGCTGTACCAGCACCAGGCATTCGCTGATGGAAACGATGTCCTGGCTGGCGGCGGCGCGAAAGCCCACGTCCAGCCGTTTGGCCTTGACGTCCCAGCGCACGGCAATGCGGGCGCGGCGCCGGTAACCGAATTCCGGACCGACCAAAGGCGGCGCCCATTCGTCCGGTTGTACACCTGCGATGCGAGTGAGCTGGTCGTTCAACTGTTGTTGCTTGAGCAGCAACTGCTGCTCATGGGGCATGTGCTGCAGGCTGCAACCGCCGCACACCGACGCATGCCGGCACGGCGCCGGCCGGCGCGAAGCGGCTGCCACCAGAATGCGCTCGGCACGGGCATCGACGATCTGGCTGCGGGCGCCTAGCACCCGCGCTTCCACCATCTCGCCGGGCAAGGCGCCGGCCACGAACCAGGTGCGGTTTTCAAAAAAGCTGATACCACGGCCGTCGTTGGCCAGGCGCTCGATCGTCAGGCGCTGTTTCTTGCCAACCGGAATCTGTACCGCACGTGTGCCGCCGCTTGGTTGAAAGCGCAGCCCACCGGTTTTCTTAGCCATGGTTAGACAGGGTCATCGTAGACGCCGGTGGATAGGTAACGGTCGCCGCGGTCGCAGATGATCGCGACGATGGTGGCGTTCTCCACTTCCTGCGACAGACGCAAGGCCGCCGCTACCGAGCCGCCGGAGGAAACCCCACAGAAGATTCCCTCTTCACGGGCCAGACGGCGCATGGTGTCTTCGGCTTCGCGCTGCAGCATGTCGATGATGCGGTCTACCCGCTCGGCCTGGTAAATCTTCGGCAGGTATTCCTGCGGCCAGCGGCGGATTCCGGGAATGGCCGAGCCTTCCATCGGTTGCAGGCCGACGATTTCGATGGCCGGGTTCTGCTCTTTGAGGTACCGCGAGGTGCCCATGATGGTGCCGGTAGTACCCATGGAACTGACGAAGTGGGTGATGGTGCCCTGGGTCTGACGCCAGATTTCCGGGCCGGTACCGTTGTAGTGGGCAATGGGGTTGTCGCCGTTGGCGAACTGGTCGAGCACGATGCCTTTGCCTTCGGCCTGCATGCGCTCGGCTAGATCACGAGCGCCTTCCATGCCGTCTTCTTTACTGACGATGATCAGCTCGGCGCCGTAGGCGGTCATCGCGGCCTTGCGCTCGGCACTCATGTTGTCCGGCATGATCAGAATCATGCGGTAGCCCTTGATCGCCGCGACCATTGCCAGGGCGATGCCGGTGTTGCCGGAAGTAGCCTCGATCAGGGTGTCGCCGGGCTTCACTGCACCGCTGAGTTCGGCGCGGGTAATCATCGACAGTGCCGGGCGGTCTTTGACCGAGCCGGCGGGGTTATTGCCTTCCAACTTCACCAGCAGCGTGTTGCTGGTGTTGCCCGGCAGGCGCTGCAGGCGCACCAGAGGGGTGTTGCCAACAGTGTCGGCAATGGTTGGGTAGGTAATAGGTGTAGTCATGGCAAACCGATCCGAACTTGCGGGGGCGACATGATAACGAGAAATCGGCCACGTCACCTCCTGATCGTGGCGCCTGGGGTAGGTTGGGTTGAGCCAAAAGCGAAGCCCAACATTGCGGCCTGCCTCTTGGGCACCTTCTGGGTAAGTCTTCAAGGCTTGGACCACACGGGCTTGAGCTGAACATCGTGAGGCTCTGTTGGGCTTCGCTGCACTCAACCCAACCTACGATCGATAACGCCGGTTTTGTTCGCCGTTACCCAGACGCTACACTGCGGAACGGGCCTCAGGCCAAGTTTCCAGCGAGGGTGAAGTGTTCAAGGATCTCAGCATCAAGGGCCGCGTGCTGCTGCTCACTCTGCTTCCAACCAGCTTGCTGGCATTGGTATTGGGCGGGTATTTCACCTGGATGCAGCTCTCGGACCTGCAAGAGCAATTGCTGCAACGCGGGCAGATGACCATCGAGCAACTGGCCCCTATCGCCGCCCCTGCTCTTGCGCGCAGCGACGCGGCGTTGCTGCAGCGCATCGCCAATGAGGCACTGGAACAGCCCGATGTGCGCGCCGTGCACTTTCTCGCCGATGACCACTCTCGCCTGGCCAATGCCGGCCCGAGCATGCTCAACCCGATGCCCGATGGCGATAACCGCCTTCTGCTACTGCGTAGCGGCAACGATGCCACACGCTTTTTGTTGCCGATATTTGGCCGCCATCGCAGCCTGTCTGGCGACCCGGTGGCAGACGATCCCGACCGCCTGCTGGGCTGGGTCGAACTCGAACTGTCGCACCACGGCACTTTGCTGCGCGGCTATCGCAGCCTGTTTGCCAGTCTCTTGCTGATCATCACCGGCCTGGGCGTGACCGCGCTGCTGGCGGTGCAAATGAGCCGTTCGATCAACGAACCGCTGCGGCGCATCAAGCAAGGCGTGGCGCTATTAAAGGAGGGCCGCCTGGAAACGCGCCTGCCGCCTTTGGGCAGCCATGAGATGGACGAGCTGGCCTCGGGAATCAACCGCATGGCCGAAACCCTGCAGAACGCCCAGGAGGAGCTGCAACACAGCATCGACCAGGCGACCGAAGACGTGCGCCAGAACCTGGAAACCATCGAAATCCAGAACATCGAGCTGGACTTCGCCCGTAAAGAAGCGCTCGAAGCCAGCCGCATCAAGTCGGAGTTTCTGGCCAATATGAGCCATGAAATCCGCACGCCGCTCAACGGCATCCTCGGCTTTACCAACTTGCTGCAGAAAAGCGAGCTGACCCCGCGCCAGCAGGATTACCTGGGCACCATCGAAAAATCCGCCGACAGCCTGCTGGGCATCATCAACGAGATTCTCGACTTCTCGAAGATCGAGGCCGGTAAATTGGTGCTGGAAAATATTCCATTCAACCTGCGCGATGTACTGCAAGACGCCCTCACGATTCTGGCGCCCACTGCCCACGCCAAACAGCTGGAGCTGGTCAGCCTGGTTTACCGCGACACGCCAGTAGCCCTGATCGGCGACCCCCAGCGCCTCAAGCAGGTGCTGACCAACCTGGTCAGCAACGCGATCAAATTCACCCGCGAAGGCACCATCGCCATTCGCGCCATGGTCGAGGAAGACAATGGCGAACGCGCGCAACTGCGCATCAGCGTGCAGGACACCGGTATTGGCCTGTCAGACGAAGACTTGCGGGCCTTATTCCAGGCCTTTAGCCAGGCCGATAACTCGCTGTCGCGCCAGGCCGGCGGCACCGGACTGGGCTTGGTGATTTCCAAGCGACTGATTGAGCAGATGGGTGGCGAGATCGGCGTTGCCAGCACACCGGGCGAAGGCTCGGAATTCTGGATCAGCCTCAGCCTGCCCAAAGCCCGCGAAGATGCCGAGGACCAGCCGCAGGCGCCGTTGCTCGGGCGCACCGTCGCCGTGATTGAGCAGCACGAACTGGCCCGCCAGGCCCTGCAGCACCAATTGGAAGACTGCGGGCTGTTGGTGGTGCATCACCCGCATCTGGATAGCCTGCTGGCATCGGTAAGCGCTCAGCAATACACCGACAACCCGGTCAGCCTGGCCGTGCTGGGCGTCACCTCTCAGGACTTGCCGCCGGAGCAACTCAGCCAGCGCGTGTGGGACCTGGAGCGTATTGGCTGCAAGAGCCTGGTGCTGTGCCCGACGACCGAACAGGCGCTGTACCACGAGTCGCTGCCCGACGCCCATAGTCAGCTGCAAGCCAAGCCGGCCTGCACGCGCAAAATGCAACGCGCCTTGATCGAGCTGCTCGGCCCGCGCCATCAACCCGCTGAGCACGCACCGCTGGCGCCGATCAGCCGGCCGCCGCGGTTGCTGTGCGTGGACGACAACCCCGCCAACCTCAAGTTGGTGCATACCCTGCTCACCGACATGGGCGCCGAGGTAACCGCGGTGGACAGCGGCTTTGCCGCCGTGGAGGCGGTCAAACACAAAACCTTCGATCTGATCTTTATGGACGTGCAGATGCCCGGCATGGATGGGCGCCAGGCCACCGAACAGATCCGCCATTGGGAAGCTGAGCAGGAGGCGGTGCCAACGCCCATCATCGCGCTGACCGCCCACGCCCTGGCCAATGAAAAACGCGCGTTGCTGCAAGGCGGCATGGATGACTACCTGACCAAGCCCATCAGCGAACGCCAACTCGCACAAGTAGTACTGAAATGGACCGGCCTGGGTATGCGCAATCAAGGCACCGAGCGCATCGCGGAACCCCCACAACCACAGCCGACCCAGAAAGTGCTGGATGAAGAAGAGGGGCTGCGGCTGGCTGCCGGCAAGGCCGACCTCGCCGCGGACATGCTGAATATGCTGCTGGCTTCGCTGGAAGGTGACCGAGAAACCATTCGCCAGGCCCGTGACAATGACGACCGCGCCGCCTTGATCGAGCGAGTGCACCGCCTGCACGGCGCCACGCGCTACTGTGGGGTACCGCAACTGCGCGCCGTCTGCCAGCGCACCGAAACCCTGTTAAAGCAGGCTGACCCGGCCTACCGCGCCGCGCTGGATGAACTGGACGCGGCCATGGTGCGCCTGGCCGATACCGTTAAGCTCACCGGCTGAACCTGTTGTCGCTACCCGGCCGCCCCACCCCGGCGGCCGGCAATGCCCGTGATAAGATGCCGGCCTCGTTTTTCTTACCGAATTGAACCTGCGCCATGGCCGAACACGACTTTCGCTACAACCTGCTCAACCCCGAACACACCCTGATCGAATGCCGCGCCTTGGTGCCCGGCCGCTATCAGGTCACCGGCAATGGCGGCTCGGTGAAAAGTGGCGACGTGCTGCTGGTCACCCTCAAAGGCAGCCGCGACCTGAGCATGCGCCTTAACGTCGACAAGGTGCGCCACCTGATCAACCCCACCGGCCAATGGGTTGCCGTGGCACAGGGGCCGGTGTTTACCGAGTTGTCTATCCTCAACTGGCAAGTGAAATGCGACGGCTGCGACAAGCAGCTGGACTTTGAATTCGCCGTGGACGCCGCCCTGGGCAAAAAAGCCCACGCGCCCGCCGCCGAAACCCGTATTACCGAGCTGCACTGGCAGAACCGCAATGGTCGTCATCTCTGCCCGGCATGCCAAACCAAGGACATCTGATGAAAGCAAACCTCGCCCTTAGCGCGCTTGCCGCGGCCCTGTTTGCCACGCTGGCGGGCTGCGCCAGCAACACCCCCCAACTAGATCAGGACAGCGCCTACCAGGTGGAATGGATTGGCGAACGGCCGCTGGTGGATAACAGCCACCTGACCATTACACTCGGTGCCGACGGCCGCGCATTCGGCAGCGCCGGCTGCAACCACTGGTTTGCTACTTACAGCCTCAAAGGCCAGCAGATCAGCTTCAGCCAGGCCGGCAGTACACGCAAAATGTGTCCGCCGGCGCTAATGGAGCAGGAGGAGCGGTTCCTCAATGCCCTGAGCGAGGTACAGCGCTGGGATATCTCCGACATCGACCAACTGCAGCTGTGGCCGGCTGAAGGCAAGCCGATACGGTTGTGGCCGGCGGAATACAAATAAAAGCCGCCAGCCCCTGTAGGAGCGGCTTTAGCCGCGATGCGCTTGATCTTCCGCCGCGAAGTCAGACCCAACAAATCGCGGCTGAAGCCGCTCCTGCGGGACCTATGGTCAGTTGAACAACTCCAACTGCTCGCGCACCCGCCGCAGATCGATCAGCCGTACCCCCACCCCAATCAATCGCACCGGCTTGCCGCCACGCTCGAAGGCGCTGCCAAGCAGCTTGCGGTAGCTATCCAGATCACGGCCCGCGCCGGCCTGCTCCAGGGTGGTCTGGGTGAAGTCGTGGAATTTTAGTTTTACCAGCGGCTTGTCCGGGCGGTAGCTGGCGTCCAGGCGCTGCATGCGGCGACCCAATTCCTCCAGCAGACCCGGCAGGCGCTCAAGGCAGGCCTCTAGGTCAGGCAAGTCTTTGTCGTAAGTGGTTTCCACGCTGATGGTCTGCCGTCGGTGGTCGGTTTGTACCGCCCGGTCATCGATACCACGCGCCAGGTTCCACAGGCGCTCGCCAAAACTGCCGAACTCACGAGCCAGTTCCACCTTGCTCCACTCACGCAACTGCGCACAGGTTTCGATGCCCCGGCGCAAAAGCTTATCGGCAGTCACCTTGCCCACACCGTGCAACTTGCTCACCGGCAGCACCGACACAAACCCCTCGACCTCGTCCGGGGTAATCACAAACAACCCATTGGGTTTGCGCCAGTCGCTGGCTATCTTGGCGAGAAACTTGTTGGGCGCCACCCCGGCCGACACGGTGATATGCACCTGGGTGGAGACTCGGCGGCGTATATCCTGAGCAATACGTGTGGCACTGCCGGAAAAATGCGGGCAATCGGACACGTCAAGGTAGGCTTCGTCCAGCGACAGCGGTTCGATGAGGTCGGTGTATTCGCGGAAGATCCCCTGAATCTCGCGGGAGACTTCTTTATAGACATCCATGCGCGGGCGCAGGATCAGCAAATCCGGGCACAGCTTGAGGGCGTGACGCGAGGACATGGCCGAGCGCACGCCATAAGCCCGTGCTTCGTAGTTACAGGTGGCGATTACGCCCCGGCGATCGGCCGAACCGCCCACGGCGATGGGTCTGTTTGCCAGGCTCGGGTCATCGCGCATCTCGATGGCTGCGTAAAAACAGTCACAATCCACATGGATAATCTTGCGCACGAAAAGTCCGGTAAGCCCCGTCCGGCATGGCCTGGAAGGCCGCAGTGTAACATCGCGCCTGCGCTAAGCATCTGAACAAACAACAGTTTTTCAGGATTAAAGGTTGACAGCCAACGCTTCGACTGTAGAATGTGCGGCGCGGGATGGAGCAGTCTGGTAGCTCGTCGGGCTCATAACCCGAAGGTCGTCGGTTCAAATCCGGCTCCCGCAACCAGACATATAAAGGGCCACTTACTCAGTAAGTGGCCCTTTTTTGTTGCCTGCGTTTTTTGTTCACGCATAACTCTTTGATAAAAAAGAAATTAACGGTTGACACAGAAGCGCCTGACTGTAGAATTGCCGGCGCGGGATGGAGCAGTCTGGTAGCTCGTCGGGCTCATAACCCGAAGGTCGTCGGTTCAAATCCGGCTCCCGCAACCAAACATTTAAAGGCCACTTGGAAACAAGTGGCCTTTTGTGTTTCTGGCGTTTGGAAACTCTTCCCCGACCTATCCTCTTCTATATATAAGAGCCCCTGCCTCCCGGCTTGACCGCTCGCACGCCATGAACCACTACTAATGAAGCAGCAACTGGGCGTGCAAACCGGTTGCTCCGCGCCTCAACGCAGCTGATCATTGCCGGGCTCGTTCGCCATAGGGAGTCATGCATGTTTTACCCAGGACCGCCGTACGCCTCGCGACCTACCTGCGCTACCCCATTTGCTCTTACTCGCCTTGCGGCAATCCAGACTGCTCCCGAGGTGCCGAATGCGCGCTAACCCTCCAGACGCCCAACACCCTCCGGCTTCCGACGTTCATCCGTCGCGCCTGCAATGGATGGAGCGCCTGAGCACCTACCGCCAGCCCATCGGCCTGGCCGTGACGTTGCTGCTGTTTACCATCGCGCTGATCGCGTGCCGCCATCTGGTTAACGACCTGGACCCCGACTCCCTGCGCGAGTCCGTGCTCAGCGTGCCCCGCAGCGCCTTGTTTGGCGCACTGGCCGCGACCGTAGTCGGCTTTATCATCCTGCTCGGCTACGAATGGTCGGCCAGCCGTTTCGCCGATGTGAAGCTGCCGCTGAAAGCGTTGGCCTTCGGCGGCTTCAACGCCTTTGCCATTGGCAATGCGGTTGGCCTGTCGATGCTGTCCGGCGGCTCGGTGCGTTACCGCCTCTATGCGCGCAACGGCCTGGGCCCTGGCGAAGTAGCACGGATGACCCTGTTTGCCAGCCTGTCTCTGGGCTGCGCACTGCCGGTACTGGCCGCGTTGGCCACCCTGAGTGATTTACCCGCCGCGGCAACCGCCTTGCGCTTGCCCAGCAGCGTGCTGGCCGCCATTGCCTTGGCCATCCTGCTCGCTTGCGGTGCGCTGCTGGTGGCGATCAGTCGCCGCCGCCTGCCGGAACAACCGTTTGCCCACAACCTGCTGATTCAGGTGGGCCGCCGCACACTGCGCGTGCCGGGTCTGCGCCTGGCAGGCCTGCAATTGCTGATCACCGCGCTGGATGTGGCAGCCGCCGCCACCGTCCTGTATCTGTTGCTGCCAGAAGCCCCTCCGTTCGGCGCCTTCCTGCTGGTGTATCTGCTGGCCCTGGCCGCCGGTGTGCTTAGCCATGTGCCGGGCGGTGTCGGGGTATTTGAAGCCGTGTTGCTCGCCGCCTTCGCCGACCAACTGGGCAGCGCCCCGCTGGCCGCCGCGCTGCTGCTCTATCGCTTGATCTATGTGGTCCTGCCATTACTCGTCGCCTGCCTGCTGTTGCTGCTCAACGAAGCCTACCGCCTGATCGTCAAGCACCAGGCGGTGCGCGTGGCGTCCGGCCTGGCCGCGCCGGTGCTGGCGCTGCTGGTATTTATTTCCGGCATGGTGCTGCTGTTTTCCGGCGCTACGCCGGCCATTGATTCGCGCATCGAAGACCTGGGCTTTCTGATCCCCCACCGCCTGATCGACGCCTCGCACCTGGGTGCCAGCCTGATCGGCGTGCTGTGCCTGTTGCTGGCTCAAGGTTTACGCCGTCGCCTGTCCGCCGCCTGGGTGCTGACCATGGTGCTGCTGCTGGTAGGCGCGCTGCTGTCGCTGATGAAGGGCTTCGACTGGGAAGAAGCCAGCCTGCTCACCCTCACAGCCAGCCTGCTCGCTGTATTCCGCCGTTCGTTCTACCGCCCCAGCCGCTTGTTGGAACTGCCGTTTTCGTCCGTTTACCTGGTGGCCGCGCTGTGCGTGCTGGGTGCCTCGATCTGGCTGATGTTCTTCGCCTACCAGGACGTGCCCTACGACCACGAACTCTGGTGGCAATTCGCCCTGGATGCCGGGGCCCCACGCGCCTTGCGCTCGGCGCTGGGCAGTGCGCTGCTGCTGGTTATCGTGGTGCTGACTTGGTTGCTGCGCACCGAACCGCCGGAAATTCGCCTGCCTGACGACACCGAACTGGACACCGCCGCCCGCATTCTGCGGGCCTCCGACCAGCCCGATGGCGGCCTGGCACTCACCGGCGACAAGGCCCTGCTGTTTCACCAAGGCGGCGACGCGTTCCTGATGTACGCCCGTCGTGGTCGCAGCATGATCGCCCTGTACGACCCCATCGGCCCGGCACAGCAACGCGCCGAGCTGATCTGGCAGTTCCGCGACCTCTGCGACCTGCACCACGCCCGCCCGGTGTTCTACCAGGTGCGCGCGGAGAACCTGCCGTTCTATATGGACATTGGCCTTACCGCCCTCAAGCTCGGTGAAGAAGCCCGTGTGGATCTGCAAGCGTTCGATCTGGAAGCCAAAGGCAAGGAAATGAAAGACCTGCGCTACACCTGGAACCGCGGCGGCCGCGACGGTCTGTCGCTGGAAATCTTCGAGGCCGGCGCTGCACCGATGGAAGAACTGCAAGCCATCTCGGCCGCGTGGGTCGAGGGCAAGAACGTGCGCGAGAAAGGCTTCTCCCTCGGCCGCTTTACGCCGCAATACCTCAGGCACTTCCGCATTGCTGTGATTCGCTTCGAGGGCCGTGCCGTGGCCTTTGCCAACTTGCTCGAAACCCAGAGCACCGAATTGGCTAGCCTCGATTTGATGCGTGCTCACCCGGAGGCGCCGAAGCTGACCATGGAGTTTCTGATGCTGGGCTTGATCCTGCATTACAAACAAGCCGGCTACAGTCGCTTCAGCTTGGGCATGGTGCCGCTTTCCGGCCTGCAACCGCGCCGTGGCGCACCACTCACCCAACGCCTGGGCGCCATGGTATTTCGCCGCGGCGAACAGCTGTACAACTTCCAAGGCCTGCGCCGCTTCAAAGACAAATTCCAGCCAGACTGGGAGCCGCGCTACATGGCAGTACCAGCCGGGCTCGACCCGCTGGTAGCCTTGGCCGACACCGCCGCCCTGATTGCAGGCGGCCTGACAGGATTGGTGAAACGCTGATGATTCGACGCTTCTGGCGACCGCTGCTGGTCGCACTCCTCGTAGCTGGCGTGGCGGTTGGCGCGCTGTTGTACAAAAGTGGCGGCGGCCTGCCGACCGTGGAGCACCTGCAACTGAGTGATGGCAGCGCCCTCACCCGGGTAGTTCCGCGTAGCGCCGCCAAAGCCCAGGTGGCCATCGGTGTACCGCCGGACATGCTGCTCAGCGACGCCCAGTTGCTGGCTATCAGCCGCGACAGTCAGGCCCAGGTCGTACAGTTCAGCCTTGAAGGCCACGACTGCGCGGTGCAGCAAAAACGTCTGCAAGACAGCCTTGCGCAACTTAGCGGCCCGGCCACACTGGTTGCCGGTATTGGCCCTGGCGCCACCCTGGCGTGGAACTGGCTAGGCGGGCAAACCAACGACCAAGCCAAGGCCTTGTCGGTAGATTTTTCTATTGAAAAGCCCGACTGCCCACAGCCCGCCAAAGCGCCCCACGGCCACTGGGTAGCTGCCTGGAACGACAACCCCGACGACCCCAGCGCTGCCTTCGCCCGCCAGCAAAGCAACGGCGTCACCAGCATCAGCGACTACGACACCCCCCTGCCCCAGGTGCTGGATAAAGAAGTGCGCAACCTGCTGCAGGGCGAAAGCGATGCCATGCCGGTGGTGGAAGTGCCTGCCGCAGACCCGGACAAAGCTTCCGACACCGTCAGCCTGTTCTATTCCGGCGACGGCGGCTGGCGCGATCTGGACCGCGACGTGGCCGAGGAAATGGCCAAACGTAATTACCCGGTCGTAGGCGTGGATGCCCTGCGTTACTACTGGCAGCACAAGGGCCCGGAGCAAAGCGCAGTCGACCTGGCCAAATTGATGAAGCTGTACCGGGACAAATGGGGCGCGAAGAACTTTGTACTAATCGGCTACTCGTTCGGTGCCGACGTATTGCCCGCCATTTACAACCGCCTGCCGCCGGCTGCCCAACAGCAGGTACGCGGCATTCAACTGATCGCGCTGGCACGCAGCGGCAGCTTTGAGATTGAAGTGCAGGGCTGGCTGGGCACTGCCGGCAAAGAAGCCGCGACCGGGCCGGAAGTGGCACGGCTGCCGGCGGCCAAGGTGCTGTGCGTATACGGCAAGGACGAAGTCGCTGAAAGCGGCTGCACCGAAGCCACCACCGTAGGTGAACGGCTGGAACTGCCCGGCGGCCACCACTTCGATGAAGACTACCCGGCACTGGCAATGCGCCTGATTAAAGACATCGAGAAGCGGCCGGAGCCGTAGACCGCCCCATCCCCGTCATCCCAGCGAAGGCGGGGATCCAGTTGTCGGATTGTTCCTCAGCCCTCGACCGATCCAACATTCTGGGTCCCCGCCTTCGCTGGGACGACGGTGGGCTGTCAGTCGTTGTGCCGCTCATCAGATGTTAAGGTCTCCCCTCTAACCCGCCACAGAGCGGGCCTCTGGCAGAAGAAGGAAACCCTGATGAGTTGGAAAAACAGTGAGTCCCGTTACGGCACCGCCAGCATTGCCTTGCACTGGCTGATGGTGATCCTGCTTGCAGCGGTGTACGCCTGCATCGAACTGCGTGGCATCTTTCCCAAAGACAGCGTCGAACGCGACCTGATGAAGCAATTCCATTTCA
Organism: Pseudomonas turukhanskensis; assembly: GCF_027922365.1. Classification (GTDB taxonomy): domain Bacteria; phylum Pseudomonadota; class Gammaproteobacteria; order Pseudomonadales; family Pseudomonadaceae; genus Aquipseudomonas; species Aquipseudomonas turukhanskensis. Next base: position 319,041 of record NZ_BSFN01000002.1, on the reverse strand, counting down.
TGCTCGGCCTCAGCGTTTTCGGGCTGGTGTGGCTGCGCCTGCTGCTACGCGCCATCGCGCCGACACCGCGCATCGAGCCGGCACCGCCTGCCTGGCAAATGCTGCCGGCCAAGCTGATGCACCTGGCGCTGTATTTACTGATGATTGGCCTGCCCTTGGCCGGCTGGCTGATTCTGAGCGCCGCCGATAAGCCCGTGCCGTTCTTCGGCCTGGAGTTGCCCCACCTGGTGGGCAAGAACCCGGACCTGGCCAAGCAAATCAAAGAATGGCACGAACTTGGCGGCTCGCTGGGCTACTGGCTGATTGGCCTGCACGCGGTGGCGGGGTTGGCGCATCACTATGTGATTCGCGATAACACGTTGCTGCGGATGTTGCCGCGCCGCGGTTAGTCGTGCCGTTCAAAAACAATCGAGGCTGAGGCCACTCCCCCAGTGGCCTCGTCGCCCTGTAGGAGAGGCTTCAGCCTCGATGCTTTTAAACCAACTCAGATCTCGACCTGCGTCCCCAACTCGATCACCCGATTGAGCGGCAGGTTGAAGAAGCGCAAGTTGCCGTTGGCGTTCTTGAGCAAGAAGGCGAACAGCATTTCTCGCCAGCGGGCCATGCCCACCAACTTGGTGGAGATAATGGTTTCGCGGCTCAGGAAGTAGGTGGTGCGCATCGGGCTGAAGTCCAGGTCTTCCAGGTGGCACAGGCCCAGCGCCGCCGGCACGTCTGTCTCGTCCATAAAGCCGAAGTGCAGCACCACGCGGTAAAAGCCTTCGCCGAAGGCGTCCACTTCAAAGCGGCGCTCGTTCGGTACCCGTGGCTCGTCTTCGTTCATCACCGTCAGCAACACCACCGTCTCGTGTAGCACTTGGTTGTGCAGCAGGTTGTGCAATAGCGCGTGGGGCACGGCGTCCGCGCGGGCGGTGAGAAACACCGCGGTGCCTTGCACGCGATGGGGCGGTTGCACGCGAATACTGCTGATAAACAGCGGCAGCGGAATGGCGCTTTCGTCCAGGCGGTCCACTAGCAATTGGCGGCCACGCTTCCAGGTCGTCATCAAAATAAACAGCACGCTGCCGATGACCACCGGGAAGGCCCCCCCTTGCAGGATCTTGGGCAGGTTGGCAGCGAAGAACAGGCTGTCCACCAGAAAGAATGCCAGCAGCATCGGCACCGATACCCAGGGCGACCACCGCCAGAGCAGCAGCACCACGGCCGAAGCCAGCAAGGTGTCGATGAGCATGGTGCCGGTTACCGCCACCCCGTAGGCCGCCGCCAGGGCGCTGGAGGACTCGAAGCCCAGTACCAGCAGCACCACGCCGACCATCAGCGTCCAGTTCACCGCGCCAATATAGATCTGGCCTTGCTCATGGCTGGAGGTGTGCTGGATAAACATGCGCGGCACATAACCCAGCTGAATCGCCTGCCGGGTCAGGGAGAAGGCCCCCGAAATCACCGCCTGCGAGGCAATGATGGTGGCGAAGGTCGACAGCAGAATCATCGGCACCAGCGCCCAGCTCGGCGCCAGCAGGTAGAACGGGTTACGCGCCGCTTCCGGATCCTGCAACAGCAAGGCGCCCTGCCCGAAGTAATTCAGCGCCAGGCCCGGCAGCACCAGGAAGAACCACGCACGGGCAATGGGCTTGCGACCGAAATGGCCCATGTCGGCATAGAGCGCTTCGGCGCCCGTCAGCGACAGCACCACGGCCCCGAGAATGGTGATGCCGATACCAGGGTGGGAAATAAAGAAGTTAACCGCCCAATACGGGTTTAGGGCGTGCAGCACTTCCGGGTGCTGGAGAATGCCATAGATACCCAGCACGCTCAGCACGGTAAACCAGGTGAGCATTACCGGGCCGAACAGAATGCCGATGCGTGCGGTGCCGTGTCGCTGAATCAGGAACAACGCCACCAGCACGATCAACGCCAGCGGCACTACCCAGTGTTCGATGCCATCGAAGGCCAGTTCCAGACCTTCTACCGCCGACAATACCGAGATCGCCGGGGTGATCATGCTGTCACCATAGAACAGTGCGGCACCGAACAGCCCCAGCAGCACCAGCACATTGCGCAGCTTGGGGTATTCGTTTGCGGCGCGTCGAGCCAGCGCCGTAAGCGCCATCACCCCGCCTTCGCCCTGGTTGTCGGCCCGCAGCATAAAGAGCACGTACTTGAGCGATACCACCCAAAACAGCGACCAGAAGATCAGCGACAGAATGCCCAGCACCCCGTCATGATCGGCCCGCACGCCGTAATGTGGATTGAACACTTCTTTGAGGGTGTACAGCGGGCTGGTACCGATATCGCCGAACACCACGCCAACGGCAGCGATCATCAAGCTGATGGTCGATGATTTGCCGGGCGCGGAATGCGCATTGGACATGCACTAAGCTCCTGAAGACCAGACTCGCAGATGTGCTATCTGCAAGCGCTAAAAGTGGGCGGCTTTATACCTGAAACCGGGGGCTCCAGGCACCTGTTTACGTAACGTACCGCTTAATCAACGAAGATTGCCCCGCACATTTCAAGCGGCGCGGCCACTACAACTCCCGCCCAGAGCATAGCTGAGGCGCCACCTGCCGGATGGAGGCTGGTCAAGCGGATGACCTGCCGCTAGAATTGCGCACTTTTTGACCAGAGGCACCCCAAGGTGCCCGTCCAAACGCCTGAGGTTAGTCATGTCCACCGTCGCCACGCCGAAAGTCGGCTTCGTATCCCTGGGTTGCCCCAAGGCACTCGTCGATTCCGAACGCATCCTCACCCAGCTGCGCATGGAAGGCTATGAAGTCGTGGCGACCTATCAGGACGCCGACGTCGTGGTGGTCAACACCTGCGGTTTTATCGACACGGCCAAAGCTGAATCATTGGAAGTAATTGGTGAAGCCATTGCCGAAAACGGCAAAGTGATCGTTACCGGCTGCATGGGCGTGGAAGAAAGCGCCATCCGCAATGTGCACCCAAGCGTACTGGCCGTTACAGGCCCGCAGCAGTACGAGCAAGTGGTCAACGCCGTGCACGACGTGATCCCGCCGCGCCAGGACCACAACCCGCTGATCGACCTGGTGCCACCACAAGGCATCAAGCTCACCCCGCGCCACTATGCCTACCTGAAGATTTCCGAAGGCTGCAACCACAGCTGCAGCTTCTGCATCATTCCGTCCATGCGCGGCAAACTGGTCAGCCGCCCGGTGGGCGATGTGCTGAGCGAGGCCGAGCGCCTGGTCAAAGCCGGAGTCAAAGAGCTGCTGGTGATCTCCCAGGACACCAGCGCGTACGGCGTCGACGTCAAATACAAAACCGACTTCTGGAACGGCCAGCCGGTGAAAACCCGCATGCTGGAACTCTGCCAGGCGTTGAGCACCCTCGGCGTGTGGGTACGTCTGCACTACGTGTACCCGTACCCGAACGTGGACGACGTAATTCCCTTGATGGCCGCCGGCAAGATCCTGCCGTACCTGGATATTCCCTTCCAGCACGCCAGCCCGAAAATCCTCAAGGCCATGAAGCGCCCGGCCTTCGAAGACAAGACCCTGGCCCGCATCAAAAGCTGGCGCGAGCTGTGTCCGGACCTGATCATCCGCTCCACCTTTATTGTCGGCTTCCCCGGCGAAACCGAAGAAGACTTCCAATACTTGCTCAACTGGCTGACCGAAGCGCAGCTCGACCGTGTCGGCTGCTTCCAGTACTCGCCGGTAGAAGGCGCGCCAGCCAACCTGCTGGACGCTGAAGTGGTGCCCGACGACGTCAAGCAAGACCGCTGGGAGCGCTTTATGGCGCACCAGCAGGAAATCAGCGCCGCGCGCCTGCAGATGAAAATCGGCCGCGAAATTGAAGTGCTGATCGACGAAGTGGACGAGCAAGGTGCGGTTGGCCGCTGCTTCTTCGACGCCCCGGAAATCGACGGCAATGTGTATGTCGACAGTGATAAAGACCTGAAGCCAGGTGACAAGGTAATGTGCCGCGTAACCGATGCCGATGAGTACGATCTCTGGGCCGAAACGCTGTAATAAAAAAGCCCCGCGAATGCGGGGCTTTTTTATTTGACGCCGGCCGGCTAACAAATAACCGCTCCCGTAGGAGCGAGCTTGCTCGCGAAGCGTTCGACCGGTAGAGCGTCGTTTCCAGGGTTCGCCAGCAAGCTGGCTCCTACAATTGCTCGATCATCCGCGTAACCAACGTCCCGACACCGCCCTCGCCTCAGGAGCCATCCATGTCGCTGCGTTTGCACCGCCCTGCCCTCGCCTTACTGTTGGCCGTCTTCTGCCAGGCCACCCTCGCCGGCCCGCTGCTGGACAAGATCAAGGAACGCCGCGCCGAGCGCGAGCAAGACAGCGCCGCCTCGGCCCCGCTCGAACTACCGGCCGGCGCCACCGTCATCAAAGACCTCGCCTACGGCCCTGCCGAGCGCGAACGCATGGACGTGTATTTGCCGAATCGGGCCAGCAATGCGCCGGTCATTTTCATGGTGCATGGCGGGGCCTGGCGCACTGGCGACAAAGGCGCCCAACAAGTGGTGGCCAACAAAGTCAGTCGCTGGGTGAGCAAGGGCTTTATCTTCGTGTCCGCCAACTACCCGCTACTGCCGCAAGCCAAACCGTTGCAACAGGCTGAAGAGGTGGCCAAGGCGCTGGCCGTGGTGCAAGCCAAGGCCTCCAGTTGGGGCGGTTCAGCCAATCACGTGATCGTCATGGGCCACTCGGCCGGGGCCCATCTGGTCGCCCTGCTGGCTGCTTCGCCAACACTGGCCGCCGCCCAGGGCGTCAAACCCTGGCTCGGCACAGTGGCCTTGGATAGCGCCGCGCTGGATGTGCAGAAAATCATGCAGGCCCGGCATATGCGCTTCTACGACCAGGCCTTTGGCAGCGACCCGGCTTACTGGCAACAAACCTCGCCCAACTATGTGTTGGCCACGGGTGCCGCGCCGATGCTGGCCGTGTGCTCCACCCGCCGCGAAGTGGCTTGCGAACAAGCACAGCTGTTTTCCGACCATGGCGCCGCGCTGACCGTCAGCATCAGCGTGCTCAAGCAAGACATGACCCATAAAGAGATCAACCAGTTGCTCGGCACGCCCGGTGCGTACACCGATGCCGTAGAACGCTTTATGGCCGGCCTGGATATCGACGTCGGCAAGCGCCTGGGCCTATAGGGGCGGCTAGACTGGAAGCTCCATGCACGCGTGAACAGGAGCCCCGTGATGCAAAAGATCGGTCCTTGCCTGTGGTTCGATACCCAGGCAGAAGAAGCGGCGCAGTTCTATGTGTCGGTGTTTCGCAATTCGCGAATCATTGAAACCAACTACTTTCTCGAAGGCGCGCCCAAGCCAGCCGGCTCGGTGATGACGGTGCGTTTCAGCCTCGACGGTGAAGAGTTTCTGGCCTTGAACGGCGGGCCGGAGTTTCAGTTCTCGCCGGCCGTTTCATTTGTCGCCCATTGTGCCGACCAGTTCGAAGTCGACCGCCTCTGGGCCGCGCTGAGCGAGGGCGGCCAGGAGGTGCAATGCGGCTGGCTGACCGACAAATACGGAGTGAGCTGGCAGGTGGTGCCCACCGCGCTCTACGACATGCTCAACAGCGCCGACAAAGCCGCCGCGCAACGGGTGTTCACCGCGCTGCTGGGCATGATCAAGCTGGATGTGGCGACCCTGCGCAAAGCCTACGCCAGCAGCTAGGCTTCAGCGCGTATATGCCCGCTGGCCAATCAGACGGGTCTTGTTGAGCTCAGGCGGGTACAATGCTCGCCCCCTTCTTTACGGCCCTCGTCATGACAGACCCCATTCGCCTTTCCAAACGCCTGATCGAAGTGATCGGCTGCTCGCGCCGCGAGGCCGAGTTGTATATCGAGGGCGGCTGGGTGACGGTCGATGGCGAAGTGGTCGATGAACCGCAATTCAAAGTGACCGAACAGACAGTGGCGCTGCTGCCCGACGCGGTGCTGACCGCTCCGGAGCCAGTGACCATTTTGTTCCACCAGTTGCCCGAGCTGACCGTCGACGCGGCGCATACGCTTATCAGCCCTGCCACATTGTCGCCCGAGCACCGCTTTGGCACCCGCCCGCTCAAGGGCCACTTCCTGCGCCTTACCAGCGCCGCGCCGTTGCAGCACAACGCCGCCGGTTTGCTGGTATTTACCCAGGACTGGAAAATTCTGCGCAAGCTCACCGACGACCTGGCCAAGCTGGAACAGGAATACGTGGTGGAAGTGACTGGCGACATCATCGAACACGGCCTCAGTCGCCTGAACCAGGGCCGCACTATCAAGGGCAAGGTTCTGCCACCGGTGAAAGCCAGCTGGCAAAACGAAACGCGCCTGCGCATCGTCTTGAAAAACCCGACGCCAGGCCTGCTCGCCGCACTGTGCGCCAGCGTCGGGCTCACGCCGGTCAGCATCAAGCGCATCCGCATCGGCGGCGTTTCCATGGGCAAGCTGCCCGCCGGCCAATGGCGCTACCTGGCCAAAACCGAAAAATTCTAGGGCCCAGGCCTCTCCCCTATTCAGGACCGCATCATGATCAACAACGACGTACTGCGCAGCGTGCGCTACATGCTCGACCTCAGCGACCCCAAGGTGGTACAGGTTATCCAACTGTCCGGCCTGGAAGTCGACCTGGACACCGTGCGCGCCTACCTGAAAAAGGATGAGGAAGAGGGCTACCTGGAATGTGACGACGAGGTGCTCGCGCACTTTCTCGACGGCCTGATCGTTCACCTGCGCGGCAAAGACGACAGCCGCCCGGCGCAGCCCATCGAGCTGCCAGTGACCAATAACATGGTGTTGAAAAAGCTGCGGGTGGCCTTTGAACTGAAAGAAGACGATTTGCACGAGATACTGCAGAGCGTGGATTTCCCGGTGAGCAAGCCCGAGCTCAGCGCCCTGTTTCGCAAGTTTGGCCACAGCAACTACCGCACGTGCGGCGATCAGTTGCTGCGCAACTTTCTCAAGGGTTTGACCCAGCGCGTGCGCGGTTAATAAGCAAAAACCTGCGTCATCGCCGCGCAGGCGGGCATCCAGAATTGTGAGGCTGGCTCCTATCTCGCCGACTTAAAAGCCTGGATTCCCGTCTTCACGGGAATGACGGTGGAGGGCATGCATTTGCGCATGGCCCTGCATTCTCAGCGGCAATAGTTCCTGCGTAATCACGCCTCGGGTATTAGGGTGTTGGCACAACAACCCTGACAAGAGCACGCCCCCATGCACCCTTACTTTTCCCTGCAAGGCCGCACCGCACTGGTAACCGGCGGCACCCGAGGCATCGGCAAGATGATCGCCAAAGCCTTCGTTGAAGCCGGTGCCCGCGTTTATGTCTGTGCCCGTGACGGCGAAGCCTGTGCCGCTACCGCCGCCGAACTGTCGGCGTTTGGTGAATGCCACGGCATCGCGGCCAACCTGGCGCACGAGGAAGGCGTGGTGGCCCTGGCCGAGCAACTGAACGGGCAGATCGACAAGCTCGATATTCTGGTCAACAACGCCGGCACCACCTGGGGCGCGCCGCTGGAAACCTACCCGGTGAAAGGCTTTGAAAAAGTCATGCAGTTGAACGTGACCTCGGTTTTCCTGTGCATCCAGAAATTGCTACCGCTGCTGCGCAAGGCTGGCAACAGCGAGAGCCCGGCACGGGTGATCAATATCGGCTCGGTAGCCGGTATCACCTCCTACGGTGAAGAAGCCTATGCCTATGGCCCGAGCAAGGCCGCCTTGCACCATCTGTCACGCTCGCTGGCACGCGACCTGGTTGGTCAGCACATCAACGTCAATGTTATTGCGCCGGGCCGCTTCCCGAGCAAGATGACCAGCCATATCGCCAACGATGAACAAGCGCTGGCCGAAGACACCGCGATCATTCCGATGAAGCGTTGGGGCCGTGAAGAAGAGATGGGGGCGTTGGCGATTGCACTGGCGAGCACGGCCGGGGCTTACATGACCGGCACCGTGATACCCATCGATGGCGGCTTCGCCATGTAGACCGTAACGATCTTCCGGTCGTCGGCCATACGGCGTTGAAACCGCGTTGTCTGGCCAGCCCGAAAGAGCGTGCTTGGAGGGCGCCGAATTCGGTAATAGTTCAACCGCATATGTTGTAAACGTCCGAGTGGCGACAGGTATCATGGCCCGGTTTTCCAGCCGGGCTTTTTTATGTCTTATTCGGTCTCCCCCATCGGTTTTGTGCGCTCCTGCTTCAAGGAGAAATTCGCCATTCCCCGTCAGCCGCAACTGGCACCGGCTGCCCGTGGGGTACTGGAACTGCTGCCGCCATTCGATCAGGGCGAGGCCGTGCAAGGGCTGGAGCAAGTCAGCCACGTGTGGCTGCTGTTTCTCTTTCACCAGGCCCTGGAAGACAAACCCCGCCTGAAAGTGCGTCCGCCACGCCTGGGCGGCAACCAATCAATGGGGGTCTTCGCCACCCGCGCCACCCACCGCCCCAACGGCATTGGGCAATCGGTGGTGAAGCTGGAGAAAGTCGAGGCCGGCAAGTTGTGGCTCTCGGGCATCGACCTGCTCGACGGCACGCCGGTGCTGGATATCAAACCCTATGTGCCCTACGCCGACGCGGTGAGCGGCGCGTTCAATCGCATGGCCGATGGCGCGCCGCAACTGATTGGAGTGGCTTGGAGTGACGCCGCGTTGGCCCAGGCGATGGACCATGGGCAGCGGCTGGAGCAGCCGCTACGGGAACTGGTCGAACAATGCCTGGCCCAGGACCCGCGCCCGGCGTATCAACAGCCCGAGCCGAGCCGCGTATACGGCACACAGTTGTGGGATGTGCAGGTGCGCTGGCATTACCCGACGCCGGCGCAGATCTGTGTGCTTGAGGTGGTTCCTGCCTGATCGGCGTTTCCAGCGATCATTTCGAAGGCACAAAAAAGCCCGCCATCTAGGCGGGCTTTTCAATTGCGTTCGGCTTACTTCTCTACGAACGCACGTTCGATGAGGTAATCACCCGGTTCGCCCATGCGCGCCGAAATTTTCAGACCGAAGCTGTCCAGCACTTCGCTGGTTTCATCGAGCATGCTCGGGCTGCCGCAGATCATCGCGCGGTCGTCCTGCGGGTTGATTGGTGGCAGGCCGATGTCGGTGAACAGCTTGCCGCTGCGCATCAGGTCGGTGAGACGACCCATGTTCTCGAACGGCTCACGGGTTACGGTTGGGTAGTAGATCAGCTTCTCTTTCAGCGCTTCGCCGAAGAATTCGTTCTTCGGCAGATGCTCGGTGATGAACTCGCGGTAGGCGACTTCGTTCACGTAACGTACGCCGTGAATCAGAATGACCTTTTCGAAACGCTCGTAGGTTTCCGGGTCCTGAATCACGCTCATGAACGGCGCCAGGCCCGTGCCGGTGCTCAGCAGGTACAAGTGCTTGCCGGGCAGCAGGTCATCCAGCACCAGGGTGCCAGTGGGCTTGCGGCTAACCATCAGCTCGTCGCCCACTTTCAGGTGCTGCAGTTGGGAAGTCAGCGGACCATCCGGAACCTTGATGCTGAAGAACTCCAGGTGCTCTTCATAGTTCGGGCTGGCAATCGAGTAAGCTCGCATCAGCGGGCGACCGTTTTCCTGTTGCAGGCCGATCATCACAAACTGGCCATTCTCAAAACGCAGGCCTGGGTTACGGGTGGTTTTGAAACTGAACAGCGTGTCGTTCCAGTGATGGACGCTGAGCACACGCTCGGAGTTCAAGTTGCTCATGCTGCTTCCTCGGTAATCGCACACACCCGACCGACGGGTGTTATTGCGCGGCATTTTAAGGGCGACAACAATATCTGTTAAGTGGATTATTAAGATATAGGTTATCGGTTATATAGATATGCGTTTCACACTCCGCCAACTTCAGGTTTTTGTCGCCGTCGCCCAGCAGGAAAGCGTCTCGCGGGCGGCTGAGTCCTTGGCGCTGTCGCAGTCAGCTGCCAGCACCGCAGTGACCGAGCTAGAGCGGCAATCGGCCTGCCAGCTGTTCGACCGGGCCGGCAAACGCTTGTCCCTCAACGCCCTCGGCCATCAACTATTGCCGCAAGCCGTTGCCCTGCTCGACCAGGCCAAGGAAATTGAACGCATGCTCGGCGGTCAGGGCGGTTTCAGCTCCCTGTCGGTAGGCGCCACGTTAACGGTGGGCAACTACCTGGCGACCCTGCTGATCGGCAGCTTTATGCAGCAGCACCCAGAATGCCGGGTGAAGCTCCACGTGCAAAACACGGCTCATGTTGTACAGCAGGTAGCCCATTACGAGATTGATCTGGGCCTGATTGAAGGCGATTGCCAGCACCCGGATATCGAAGTACAGCCCTGGGTGGAAGATGAACTGGTGGTGTTTTGCGCGCCGCAGCATCCGCTGGCCACCAATGGCAGCGCGACACTATTGGAGCTGACTCAGGAAGCCTGGATTTTGCGCGAACAAGGTTCCGGCACGCGTCTGACCTTCGACCAGGCCATGCGCCATCACCCAACGGCGCTAAATATCCGTCTGGAGCTGGAGCATACCGAAGCGATCAAACGCGCGGTGGAATCGGGGTTGGGCATTGGCTGCATTTCGCGCCTGGCCCTGCGTGACGCGTTTCGCCGCGGCAGTCTGGTGCCGGTGGAAACGCCGGAGCTGGACCTCACTCGGCAGTTCTACTTCATCTGGCACAAGCAGAAATACCAGACCAGCGCCATGCGCGAATTTCTCGAACAATGCCGCAAGCTGACGGCCGGGGTGCGGCGCAGCGACGAGATTGTGCTTCCGTCTATCGCTTGAGCAGCGTCGAGGCTGAAGCCTCGATGCGTGTGATTTTTATCAGCCCAGCAGTATGACCAGCCAAACGCTACCAATCAGACTCAACGCCACAAACTGCGCCGCACTGCCCATGTCCTTGGCGTTTTTGGAGAGCGGGTGCAGCTCCAGCGAAATGCGGTCGATTGCCGCTTCTACCGCCGAGTTAAGCAATTCAACGATCAGTGCAACCAGGCACACGCCAATCATCAGCGCCCGCTCGCCACGGCTGACGTCGAACCAGAAAGCCAGCGGAATCAGTACCACATTGAGTAGCACCAACTGACGGAACGCCGCCTCGCCGGTAAACGCGGCGCGCAGGCCGTCGAAGGAATAGCCGGTGGCGTTAAGAACACGTTTAAAGCCGGTCTGGCCTTTGAATGGCGACATAGGAAATACAACCAAAATTCATGAGGGCCGCAGGCTACGCCAAACGCGGTCAAAAATGCGTGAAAAACCAACGACCTGCCGGTGCTTAACCGGCGGGAATGGATTCCAGATGTTGCAACAGCAACGCCGCCTGAGTGCGGGTGCGCACCCCCAGCTTGCGGAAGATGGCGGTGACATGGGCCTTGATGGTGGCTTCGGACACGTTCAATTCATAGGCGATCTGTTTGTTCAGCAAACCGTCGCACACCATGGTCAGCACGCGAAATTGCTGTGGCGTCAGGCTGGCCAGCCCGGCACTCACGGCTTTCGCCTCGGCCGAAATAGCGGCGCCCTCTTCGGCTTGCGGCGGCCACCAGACATCGCCGTCGAGCACATCGCGCACCGCTTGCTGAATGGTTTCCAACGGGCTCGATTTGGGGATAAAGCCACTGGCGCCGAACTCGCGGGCGCGGGCAACCACCGCCGCTTCCTCCTGAGCCGACACCATCACCACCGGCACCTGCGGGTACTGACCACGCACCATCACCAGCCCAGAAAATCCGTAAGCTCCAGGCATATTCAAGTCCAGCAACACCAGATCCCAATCCGACTTCTCCCCCAGCCGCGCTTCCAGCTCGGCAATGCTTGCCGCTTCCACCAGACGCACCTGCGGGCCCAAGCCCAGGGTCAGGGCCTGATGCAGCGCACTGCGAAACAGGGGGTGGTCATCGGCAATCAGGATTTCGTAGTCGGCCATGGGCTGCTCTTGTTGGAGGGGGCGCTTGTTGGGGTACGAAAGCGGCCACGCAATAGATCCGCAGCGCAGCGGCGGCGCTCAGCATGCCCAGCCAGAATGGGGTGGTCAAGCCTTTAGCTTTGCGGCACAGTTTGCGGCTTTTCCTGCCGAGACCGACCATGCGAAACCAAGCCCTGCGCGCCGACCTGTTAATGCTGATTACCGCGCTGATCTGGGGCAGTGCCTTTGTGGCCCAGCGCATGGGCATGGACTCCATCGGCCCCTACCTGTATTCCGGCCTGCGCTTTGCCCTCGGCACCCTGGTGCTGCTGCCGGTGGTGTACGTTCTCAGCCGCGGCAACAAACAACCGTTCAACCGCGGCCTGTTTATTGGCGGCGCGCTGATGGGCGTGGTACTGGCCTTGGGCATCAATCTGCAGCAAGTGGGCCTGCTGTTTACCAGCGTGACCAACGCAGGCTTTATCACAGGGCTGTACGTGATCGTGGTGCCCTTGGTAGGGATTTTTCTCGGCCACAAGACTGGCATCGGCACCTGGTTGGGCGCCGTACTCGCGGTGGTCGGCATGTTCCTGCTGAGCGTTGGTGATGGCTTTCACGTGGCTTCCGGCGACTGGCTGCAACTGGCCGGGGCGTTTGTCTGGGGCAGCCACGTGTTGCTGGTGGGCTATTTCGCCGGCCGCTACGACCCGATTCGCCTGGCCGCCATTCAATTCGCCGTGTGCGCACTGATCAGCCTGGGCCTGGCTGTGTCGCTGGAAGATATACAGGTTGCCGGTATCATCACCGCCGGCCCGTCGATCATTTATGGCGGCCTGATCTCCGTGGGCATCGCCTATACCCTGCAGGTAATTGCGCAGAAGCACGCCATTGCCTCGCACGCGGCGATCATCTTTTCCCTGGAAGCGGTATTTGCGGCGGTGGCCGGCGCGCTGTTTCTCGATGAGTCGTTGCACCTGCGCGGTTACATCGGCTGTGCGCTGATGTTTGTCGGCATGCTGGTGGCGCAGTTGTGGCCACGCAAGGCGGCGGAAGAAGTAGCTGAGGCGAAGGTGGCGTAGTGTCTTCTTTATATAGAAGGTTGCTGGCCATTTTTCGCTAACGCTGCAATCCAGCCCCCTCACCCCACCCCTCTCCCCGGTGGGGCGAGGGAGCTTAATGGCGTATTGGGTCATTCCCCTCTCCAGGGGGAGAGGGTTAGGGTGAGGGCGTAATGCTCGCCATCACTCGGTAACTGAACCCTTCCCTCAAAGAAACTCAGCCATCCGCTGATGCACTTCATCCTCAGGATCCACCGGGCGCTGAAACTTGGCGCCCAGGTAGTGCGCGGTAAATACATCCAGATAGGCATCCAGCGCTGAGGCAGCGCGTGGCTCGCCGGCCAACTCCAGGCACAAGGCGGCTACTTCCGACGTACACAGGTGGTCATCGCGCTTGGAGCGGCGCAGGCGATAACGCGACAGCTGCTCGGGCTGCAGGCTAAGCACCGGGAATTTATCCAGGTACGGGCTCTTGCGGAACATCTTGCGCGCTTCGGTCCAGGTGGCGTCCAGCAGAATAAAAAGCGGGCGCTTGCCCTCCTCCACCTGCACCTCGGTAACCACGCGCTCAGGCGCGACAAACTCGCCGGGGAATACCAGGTATGGCTGCCACTGCGGGTCATTGAGCAGCGCCGGAATTTCCGGCTCAACCGAGGTGCGAAACCAGCGGTAGGCGAAGGTGTCGGTTACGAGGTCTGCAATCAGCCAGCCCGTGTTGGTGGGCTTCAAGGCTTCCACATCGTGCATCAGCAAAAACATGCCGGCGTTGGTGGGCACTTTGGGACGCAATGCGCACAAGCAGTATTCGGGAATCACCCGGCAGCCTTCACAGCGCGGCGCCCGCGAGCCACGGGCGGTAAACGGCTTGGAGCTCATTTCCAGGCGCTCGGCACGCAGCCGCGAAACGGCGTGGCTCATAACGTGCGGCCCGGCAAGGAGAAACGGCTGATCATCGACTGCATCCGACCATCGAAAAAGAAAGCCGGCGAGTCTAGCAGAGGCGCGGGGGGAAACCGCAGAGCGGGTCGACCAGCGACCCGCCACGCTGTGCAGGTTTAGAAGGCCTGGTTGAACGCCAGGCCGATAAAGTGGATACGGGTTTCGTACTCACCTTTGAAGTTGCCGCCGTTACCGGTGCAACGCACCTGACTGTCCGCGTACAGGCTGCCGCCGCCCGGTGCCCAACCGGCAGGCGAGCAACCGTCCTTGTAATCCATCTTGCCGCTGGCGAACTGCACGTAGCTGTAGGCCAGGTCGATGGAGGTGTCCTTGTCCAGCTTGTAGTTGGCACCGAACGACAGCCAGTAACGGTCGGCATCCGGGAATGCCGGGTGGCGCTGATCGCTGCCGTTGACCGGCGATTTGTCATAGGCCACACCGGTACGCAGCATCAGGTCTTTATCCCATTGGTAGTTCATACCCAGGGAGATCTTGTAGGTGTTCTTCCATTTCTGGTTAACGGTCGCATCGCCTTCGGTAACGCCGTTGAAATAGGGATAGCCGGCGACCTGATCAACCTGGATGCCCACCTCGTCCAGACGGTTGTGACGGGTCCAGGTGACATCACCCATCAGCGCGACTTTGTCGTTTAGCTGGTGAAAAGCGTTGATCGAGAACGACTCGGGCGTGTCGATACTGGTCTTGGCGGTCGAATTGGGGTGCAGGTTGGTAGCGGCGAAGTTGCCTGGATTGATCCAGTTGCTGGGGTCCAGCACCTGAGCCAACTCGTCACGCGGTGGCAAAGTAATAATCCCAAGGTCGATGCCGCCACTGAGATCCGTGGTCGGCGACGGCACAGTGCCGTTGACGTCGGCGAAACTCCATTTGGTCTCGCCTTCCAGGGTATGGCTGATTTTCGAGCGGTAAGCCACGCCAAAGCGCGTGCTTTCTGTCGGTTCCCACATATAGCCGATGTTCCAGCCAAAGCCCCAGTCGTCGCCCTTGACGCGGAAGTAGCCATCGCCGCTGACGTTGTCGGAGAAGTTTTTCGCCACGCAATCGACAAAGCCGTCACCGGTCTGGCCATTACAACTGCTGATCTCCTCCGGCACGGTCAGTCCGTACACAATCGGAATCGCCGCCTGCCCGAGTCCCGAAGCGGCCAGTTCGGTCAGATCCTGGTTCGCTTCGACAAACTGCCCGGCCAACTGCCGCGAAGCGCCTTTCACGTCGGCTGCGCCGCGCTGAATCGACTTGATGTACTGGGCCGAAATCCCGAAACCAATGCTGTGGTGCTCGTTAAAACGGTACGCGATGCTTGGGTTTATATTCACCGTTTCCAGGCTGGCCGACTGAATGCCGTAACGGCCGCTCCAGTTTTCCTTGTAATCGAGCTTGGCGCCGTAGGGCACGAAAATGCCCAGGCCCACTGTCACGTGGTCGTTAATCTGGCTGGAAAAGTAAAAGTCCGGCGCGGCTGCCGCATCGGGCAGGAACGAACCAGCGCCGGTACCGCCGGAGGGGTTGCCAAAGGCATCGGTGCTGCCGGTGTCCTTGAAGCTGCCCTTGGGGATAACCACAGTAATGCCGTTGGTAACTTGCGTACCCGGTAAACGCGCAAGGCCGGCGGGGTTATAGAAAATGGTCGAGGGGTCGACTGCCTCTGCGCCGTTGGCGTGGGCAGTGCCCTGGGCGGCCACCGACTGCGATCCAAAGTGATACCCCGAAGCGTGAGCTCCGGGCGTCCATACCAGCATCACGCTTGCGCCGACCAATGCGGTCTGCCAGCAAGACGGGCGAGTTCTTATCATTATTCTCGACTCCTGCACGCTCGATATAAGCCGCTGTACGTACCCGATTAGGCAATCGGAACACCTGAAACAGCGGCGGTAAAACCGACTCTTGAATGAAACGGTATGCGACCTGTGACCGGCCCTCCTGTTCGATGATCCCCAATCCTTCGTACTGCCTACGGTCCTATCCGGCCTTCGGGCAGGTAACACCCGAACGGTAAAAAATTTGGCCGGATTGCACCTGGCAAAACCACAACCTCCCCCGAGGCGCGTGGTTGTTGGCCTGAAGCGACTGCCACGGCTGTAATAAAACCGTTACCGATTCACACCAACCCGTACAATTTTGTATGACCAAATAATTCAAAAAGATTCGAATTCTTTTCCATTGGCACGGAACTGGGCGTTTTTGCGGAGTTTGCTGCTGACTGAGCGGCGTTTGCCGCAATTGCCTAATAATGAGGTTGAGCGATTCGAAGGCCGAGCGCCTCTGAACTTGATCTGCACCCATGGGTTGGTCAGGATGCAGCGCGTGGCCACGTACGGCCGAGTAATAGGTGCGGCATAACGAACCTAGCCCCGGTGCCAGGGTCCAACCCGCTTTAAAGACAAGCCGCTTTACGGATATGGAGACTTACATGCTGCGCTTCACGGCCCTGGCCCTCTGCTTTGCCCTTCCCGCCGCCCACGCAGCCTCGCTGCAGGATTTCGAGCTGAACAAACTGCTCAATCAGGTGGCCACGCAAAGCAGCGCCGGCACCCCCCGCGCGATCAACGAAGACATCCTCGACCAGGGCTACACCGTCGAAGGCAATGTGTTGATCAACCACCTGAGCGTACAGCCGGCCCACGCCGCCCAGATGCGCGGCAACCCGGACGCGGTGCGCAACCAGCTGGGTGCCAGCGTTTGCCAGAACAGTGGTTTTCGCCAACTGCTCGCCCGTGGCGCCGTGTTGCGCTACCAGTTCAGCGAGTACAAAACCAACAAGTACATCGCCGCGGAAAACTTCAATAAAACTGACTGCTCGATCAAATAAGCTTTACTGAAGCAGGGGTGTGCGGCCGAACGCGGGCTGGCACACCCGACGATCCAGGGTTCATCAACAAGGAGCAGTTCCATGCCTTTCGAACCGGACGATTACCTGAACCGCCACGTTCAAACCAGTGGCACCGACCTCGCGGCCAAGGTCGACGAACTTCTCGCCCTCGCCACACAAGACACCAGCCTCAACCTGCCGCTCTATCGCGACATGCTGTCCACCGTGATTCGCATGGCCCAGGCCGATCGCAATCGCTGGGACGCGAAAATCATGCTGCAAACGCTGCGCGAGATGGAGCATGCCTTCAGCGTACTGGAGCAGTTCAAGCGCCGACGCAAGGTCACCGTCTTCGGTTCCGCGCGCACGCCGGTCAACCACCCCATCTACCAATTGGCCAAAGAACTTGGCGCCGTGTTGGCGCGTAATGAACTCATGGCCATTACCGGCGCCGGCGGCGGCATCATGGCCGCGGCCCATGAAGGAGCCGGGTTGGAACACAGCCTGGGGCTGAACATCGCCCTGCCCTTCGAGCAAAGTGCCAACGCCACCCTGCAAGGCAGCGCGAATCTGCTGTCATTCAAATTCTTCTTCCTGCGCAAACTGTTCTTCGTCAAAGAAGCCGACGCCCTGGTGCTCTGCCCCGGCGGCTTCGGCACGCTGGATGAAGCGCTGGAAGTGCTCACCCTGATCCAGACCGGCAAAAGCCCGCTGGTACCGGTGGTATTGCTGGATGAGCCCGACGGCAGTTTTTGGCTGGATGCGCTGTCATTTATCCACAAACAGCTGGAAGGCAACGGCTACATTCTGCCCAGCGATATGAAGCTGCTGACATTGGCCCACGGAGCTGAAGAGGCGGTGGAACAGATCACCCGTTTCTACGGCAACTACCACTCCGGCCGCTGGTTGAAAGAGCGGTTTGTGGTGCGCTTGCATCATGCGCTGAGCAGCGAAGCCTTGGCGCAATTGCCCGAGCTGTTTGCCGACCTGTGCAAAAGCGGTGGCTTCGTACAGCAGGCAGGTGCGTTTGAAAGCGAAGGGGATGAGCCCGAGCTGGCTCACTTGAGCCGCTTGGCGTTTGCCTTTCGAGGGCGGGAATATGGGCGGCTGCGGGAGTTGTATGACTTTCTTAATACGCCAGAGAACTGGGCAGCCCCATCGTCTCCGTAGGAGCGGCTTCAGCCGCGATTGGCCGAGCCTGAAAACGGCGTTTTTAAACAGCTGCTCTAAACGCAAAAGCATCGAGGCTGAAGCCTCTCCTACAAGGAACCTCGAATACCTGTAGGAGAGGTTCAGCCTCGATACATTGGCCCTGGAGCGGAGTGAAATGGCCAGTTAACTCAATCGTACAACTCGCCGCGCAATAGCCGGCTGATCATGTCCATGGAGTAACCGCGATACGCCAGAAAGCGCCCCTGCTTGGCGCGTTCGCGGGCGTCGTTCGGCTGCTCGCCGAACTTGCGCCGCCACACCTCTGCCATCTGCTCGCGCCAGTCGATACCGCATTCGCGCAACGCCTGTTCGATATCGGCGCGCGCCAAACCACGCTGGCCGAGTTCTTCCCGAATGCGCACTGGCCCATACCCGGAGCGGGCACGGTAGGAAACAAAGCTTTCGAGGTAGCGGGCTTCGGACAACAGGCCCTCTTGCGTTAAACGATCGAGTTCCGGTTCGATCAATTCAGGCGTCGCGCCGCGTTGGCGCAATTTGCGGGTTAGCTCGACACGCCCGTGTTCGCGGCGTGCGAGCAAATCCATGGCTGTCCGTCGTACTGCGGCAGGGCTGTCGAGTACAACGGACATGGCAGGACTCAGGCGTCAGCCAGGTCGTCTTCGGTATTGTTCACAGCGGCAGCGGCAGCGGCTGCAGCAGCGTCTTTACCGGCCATCAGCAACTGATCGCGAATCAGCTTCTCGATGGTTTTTGCCACTTCAGGGTTGTCTTCCAGGTACTTGGCCGAATTGGCCTTGCCCTGACCGATCTTGTTGCCCTGGTAGCTGTACCAGGCGCCGGATTTTTCCAGCAGACCGAGTTGCACGCCCAGGTCGATGATTTCGCCGTTACGGTAAATGCCCTTGCCGTACAGGATCTGGAATTCAGCCTGACGGAATGGCGGTGCCACCTTGTTTTTCACGACTTTCACGCGGGTTTCGCTGCCCACCACTTCGTCGCCTTCTTTCACCGCGCCGGTACGGCGGATATCCAGACGCACGGAAGCGTAGAACTTCAGCGCGTTACCACCGGTGGTGGTTTCCGGGCTGCCGAACATCACGCCGATTTTCATGCGGATCTGGTTGATGAAGATAACCAGGCAGTTGGCGTTCTTGATGTTGCCGGTGATTTTACGCAGCGCTTGCGACATCAAACGGGCTTGCAGGCCGACGTGCATGTCACCCATCTCGCCTTCGATTTCCGCTTTGGGCACCAGAGCGGCTACGGAGTCTACGATGATCACGTCGATGGCGTTGGAGCGCACCAGCATGTCGGTGATTTCCAGCGCTTGCTCGCCGGTGTCCGGCTGGGAAACCAGCAGGTCGTCGACATTGACGCCCAGCTTGCCGGCGTAGTCCGGGTCGAGTGCGTGTTCGGCATCGACGAAGGCGCAGGTAGCACCCATGCGCTGAGCTTCAGCAATCACAGAAAGAGTAAGGGTGGTTTTACCCGAAGATTCCGGGCCGTAGATTTCAACGATACGGCCGCGCGGCAGGCCGCCGATGCCAAGGGCGATATCCAGGCCCAGCGAGCCGGTGGAGATCGACGGAATGGCCTGGCGCTCGTGGTCGCCCATGCGCATGACTGCGCCTTTACCGAATTGTTTTTCGATTTGACCCAGGGCTGCAGCCAAGGCGCGCTTCTTATTCTCGTCCATTGAATCCTCACGTGATCAAGAGGGCCTAGCGGCCGCTAACAACTGTATAAGTAGCCAGTATTATTCCACAGCGCAAGTCGAGCGCCTACCCCTGAACTGGATTTTCTCCTGCAGCTAGTCGGATCAGCCCGACCAGCGCGGCTTCCACCGTTTGTCGCCGTACTGCGTCGCGGTCCCCGGCAAACAGGCGCTTGCCCGTGAAGAGCTGGTCGGCGTCGGCCCAGGCGAACCAGACAGTGCCTACAGGTTTATCAGCCGAACCGCCGTCCGGGCCGGCAACGCCGCTGACCGCTACGGAAAAGCGCGCTGTACTTTTCTGTTGTGCGCCGCGCGCCATCGCTTCAACTACGTCACGGCTCACCGCCCCTACCGAAGTGAACAAGGGTGCCGGCACGTCGAGCTGACGAGTTTTCTGCGCATTGGAATAGGTGACATAACCCGCTTCGAACCAGGCAGAACTGCCGGGAATACGGGTGATGGCCTCGGCAATGCCGCCGCCGGTACAGGATTCGGCGGTGGTCACTTGCGCGGCCAGCGCGCGTAAATCCTGGCCGAGTTGCGCGGCCAGTTGGGTAATCGCGTCCAAGGCTATCTCCGGGCTTAAAGAGGATGACGGGGTACCGTACACTAGCGCCTTTTGCGCGCAAGGCTTGGGAATGAGCGATCTCTCCGCACACACACCGATGATGCAGCAGTACTGGCGGCTGAAAAATCAGCATCCCGACCAGTTGATGTTCTACCGCATGGGCGACTTCTACGAGATTTTCTATGAAGACGCCAAGAAAGCCGCCAAGCTTTTGGACATCACCCTGACCGCGCGCGGCCAGTCTGCCGGCATGGCCATTCCCATGTGCGGCATTCCCTACCACGCCGCCGAAGGTTACCTGGCCAAGCTGGTGAAGCTGGGCGAGTCGGTCGTTATCTGTGAGCAGATCGGCGACCCGGCCACCAGCAAAGGCCCGGTGGAACGCCAGGTGGTGCGCATCATTACGCCAGGCACGGTCAGTGATGAAGCGTTGCTTGATGAGCGTCGCGACAACCTGCTGGCCGCGGTGCTCGGTGATGAGCGCCTGTTCGGCCTGGCTGTGCTGGACATCACCAGCGGCCGCTTTAGCGTGCTGGAAATTGCCGGCTGGGAAAACCTGCTAGCTGAACTCGAGCGCCTGAATCCGGTTGAACTGCTAATTCCCGATGATTGGCCACAAGGCCTGCCGGCGGAAAAACGCCGTGGCTCACGCCGTCGCGCGCCGTGGGATTTCGAACGCGACTCGGCGCACAAGAGCCTCTGCCAGCAATTCGCTACCCAGGATTTGAAGGGCTTCGGCTGCGAAGCCCTGACGTTGGCCATCGGCGCCGCCGGCTGCTTGCTGGCGTACGCCAAGGAAACGCAGCGCACTGCCCTGCCGCATCTGCGCAGCCTGCGCCACGAGCGTATCGACGACACGGTGATTCTCGACGGCGCCAGCCGCCGCAACCTGGAGTTGGATACCAACCTCGCTGGTGGCCGCGACAACACCCTGCAATCGGTGGTCGACCGTTGCCAGACCGCCATGGGCAGCCGCCTGCTGACCCGCTGGCTGAACCGCCCGTTGCGCCAGCGCAGCGTGTTGGATGCCCGCCAGGAATCCATTGCCTGCCTGCTGGAGCGCTACCGTTTCGAGAATCTGCAGCCGCAATTGAAAGAAATCGGCGACGTGGAACGCATCCTTGCCCGTATCGGCCTGCGCAATGCCCGTCCTCGCGACCTGGCGCGCCTGCGTGATGCCCTGGCCGCGCTGCCGGACTTGCAGATGGCCATGGCCAATCTGGAAAGCCCGCACCTGCAAACCCTGGCTGGCACCGTCAGCACGTACCCGGAACTGGCCGAGCTGCTTGCTCGCGCGATTATCGATAACCCGCCGGCGGTGATCCGCGATGGCGGCGTGCTGAAAACCGGTTACGACGCTGAGCTGGATGAACTGCAATCGCTCAGCGAAAACGCCGGGCAGTACCTGATGGATCTGGAAACGCGTGAGAAAGCGCGCACCGGGCTGGCCAATCTCAAGGTCGGCTACAACCGCATCCACGGCTATTTCATCGAGCTGCCGAGCAAGCAGGCCGAGTCGGCGCCGGCCGATTACATCCGCCGGCAAACCCTCAAAGGCGCTGAGCGTTTTATTACGCCGGAACTCAAAGAGTTCGAGGACAAGGCGCTGTCGGCGAAAAGCCGCGCCCTGGCCCGCGAAAAGATGCTGTATGACGAGCTGCTGGAACGCCTGATCGGCCACCTTGGCCCGCTGCAGGACAGCGCCGGCGCCCTGGCGGAGCTCGATGTACTGAGCAACCTGGCCGAACGCGCGCTGACCCTGGACCTCAACCGCCCGCGCTTTGTGGATGAGCCGTGCATGCGCATCAGCCAGGGCCGCCACCCGGTGGTGGAGCAGGTACTGACCACGCCGTTCGTGGCCAATGACCTGAACCTGGACGACAACACGCGGATGCTGGTGATCACCGGTCCGAACATGGGCGGTAAGTCCACCTACATGCGCCAGACCGCGTTGATCGTGCTGCTGGCCCATATCGGCAGCTTTGTACCGGCGGCCAGCTGCGAGCTGTCGCTGGTGGACCGCATCTTTACCCGTATCGGTTCCAGCGATGACCTGGCCGGTGGCCGTTCGACCTTTATGGTGGAGATGAGCGAAACCGCCAATATTCTGCACAACGCCACCGAGCGCAGCCTGGTGCTGATGGACGAAGTCGGGCGCGGCACCAGTACCTTCGATGGCCTGTCGCTGGCCTGGGCGGCGGCGGAGCACTTGGCCCGTCTGCGCGCCTACACCCTGTTCGCCACCCACTATTTCGAGCTGACCGTACTGCCGGAAAGTGAACCGATCGTCGCCAACGTGCACCTCAATGCCACCGAGCACAACGAACGTATCGTGTTTTTGCACCACGTTTTGCCGGGCCCGGCGAGCCAGAGTTATGGCCTGGCGGTGGCGCAGTTGGCCGGTGTGCCGGGCGATGTAATTGTGCGCGCCAAGGAGCATCTGGCGCGCCTGGAAACCACCGCATTGCCCCATGAACAGCCGCGTAGCGAGCCGGGCAAGCCGTCGCTGCCTATGCAAAGCGACCTGTTTGCCAGCGCCCCGCACCCGGTGATTGAGGAATTGGGTCGGATCAATCCCGATGATCTAACTCCGCGCCGCGCCCTCGAACTGTTATATACATTGAAAGCACGCATCTAACGCCTTGGCGCACAAGCTGTTAGAATCCCGCGCGCTTTGGGAAAGCGGCTGTCTATTAGCCTGGACAGGCGCTCACGTTTCCCGAGCCGAGGGGCCCGATTTCTGAACAGGGCTCCCCAGCCGCCTGAGGAGAGAATTAGAAATGACCTTCGTCGTCACCGACAACTGCATCAAGTGCAAGTACACCGACTGCGTAGAAGTCTGTCCGGTGGACTGCTTCTACGAAGGCCCGAACTTTTTGGTGATCCACCCGGACGAGTGCATTGACTGCGCCCTGTGCGAACCAGAATGCCCGGCCCAAGCCATCTTCTCGGAAGATGAAGTGCCAGAAAACATGCAGGAGTTCATTGCCCTGAACACTGACCTTGCAGAAATCTGGCCCAACATCACCGAGCGCAAAGATGCCCTGCCCGACGCTGAAGAGTGGGACGGCAAGAAAAACAAGCTGGAATTCCTGGAGCGTTAAGCACCGGTATTGCAGCGGCCTGAGAAGGCGTCCTACGAGGCGCCTCCAGCCACCAGATGTCAAAAACTGTGATAAAGACAAAAGGCCCGCAAGCGGGCCTTTTGTTTGTGCCCGCCTTTTCGGCAGGCAAAAAAAAGGGGCGGTTTGACCCGCCCACTCTTTCGTCCCTATTCCCTCTATTTCCTGCTCATCGTCCTGATGAATCGTTTCCTTCGATGTTCCTGGCCGACATCCGTGGCAGCCCGTGCTAGTCCGTAAGCACGGGTGTGATATTAGCGATATCCAGGCGGGGTTCAACTCGCGAAATCGACTAAAAGACATCCAATATCATCTATACAAAAACTTTTATTCCTTAATATTCAACTAGTTATAGAAACCGAAACGGCGAAAAAGGTGTAACGCCGGCTTATCATTGCTCGTATCGCTTACACGCTTTGTAAGCAATCTCTTACACAGACTAGTTTTGTAAGAAGCCATACGCACAAAACCCGGCCGGAGCCGGGTTCTTGTTTGCAGCGAGTGGGCTATTGGAAAAGCGCGTCGCTGGACAGGCCGTTCTTCTCCAAGATCTCACGCAGGCGTTTAAGCGCCTCCACCTGAATTTGCCGCACACGCTCACGGGTTAGGCCGATCTCCTGCCCCACCTCTTCCAGCGTGCAGCTTTCATGGCCACGCAGGCCGAAGCGCCGCACAACCACCTCACGCTGTTTATCGGTGAGTTCCGACAGCCATTGATCGATGCTTTGCGACAGATCGTCATCCTGCAGCAGTTCGCAGGGATCGGTCGGGCGGTCATCGGTCAGGGTGTCGAGCAGGGTTTTGTCTGAGTCCGGCCCCAGGGACACGTCCACCGAGGACACCCGCTCATTAAGACCAAGCATGCGCTTGACCTCACCGACGGGTTTTTCCAACAGGTTGGCGATTTCCTCGGCCGACGGTTCATGGTCGAGTTTCTGCGTCAGTTCCCGCGCGGCGCGCAGGTAGACGTTGAGTTCCTTGACCACATGAATAGGTAAGCGAATGGTGCGCGTCTGGTTCATGATCGCGCGTTCGATGGTTTGCCGAATCCACCAGGTTGCGTAGGTGGAGAACCGGAAACCGCGTTCCGGGTCGAACTTCTCGACGGCACGGATCAACCCCAGGTTACCCTCTTCAATCAGGTCCAACAGGGACAGACCCCGATTGACGTAGCGCCTGGCAATTTTCACCACCAGCCGCAGGTTGCTCTCGATCATGCGTTTACGGCCCGCAGGGTCGCCCTTCTGCGCCAGACGCGCAAAATGGACTTCTTCTTCAGGAGTAAGCAGAGGGGAGAAACCGATTTCGTTGAGGTAAAGCTGAGTGGCGTCTAGCGCCCGGGTGTAGTCGATGTACTTGTGTTGCTTGACCGCAGTGGAGTGCTTGGCCTTGGTGCGCTTGGTAGCCGGAACTTCCGACTCGTCATTGAGCACGTCGTCCAGAACAATGCCTGGCTCAATCAGGAGCAGGTCATCATCCAAGTCAAACTCCGGCGCTTCTTTGTTGAGTGCCATTGTTCTTATCCCTTGCTGAGTTCGACATAAGCCCTGGCATCACCTTATTCCTTGGCAATCCCTGAGCCCGTCCGGCCTACGTGGCTGGAGCGGGCTGACAACCGATCAACGTGCGGGCAAAAATTGCAGCGGATCCACAGGTTTACCTTGCCTGCGAATTTCAAAGTGGAGTTTCACCTGATCAGTACCGGTGGAACCCATTTCGGCAATCGTCTGCCCAACCTTGACTTGTTGCCCCTCCCGTACCAACAACTTGCGGTTGTGACCGTAAGCACTTACGTAGGTATCGCTGTGTTTGATGATCACTAATTCGCCGTAGCCCCGTAATCCACTTCCGGCGTACACAACAGAACCATCCGACGCGGCTAAAACAGGCTGGCCCAATTCCCCGGCTATATCAATGCCTTTATTCAAACTACCGTTTGAGGAGAATTTGCCAATCAAAGCGCCTTTCGTCGGCCACGCCCAACCTGTAGCAGAACGACTCACCACCTGCACTGGCGTGGTCGCCGGCGTGGTGGCAACCGGGGGTTGCGCCGGCCTGGCGATGACCGGAACGGTGTTGGTCGGCACAACCACCAGCGGTGGTTTGGCGCCGTTATTGGCAGTGGCAATGGGAGCTTTCACGACGGTGGGAGCGCGGCCGCCGTCGAAGCGAATAACCTGGCCAACCTTGATGGTGTAAGGCGCCGGAATGTTGTTACTGGCCGCCAGCGCACGCCAATCCCAGCCAAACCGGAAGGCAATCGAATACAGGGTGTCGCTGCGTTGCACGCGGTACTGGCCAGTGGTGGTGGCCGGCCGCTGTGGCGTGGTAGCGCTGCTGGTGGTGCTACCGCCGGTGGTACGGTCTACCACCTTTACCCCGCCCTTCGGGGTACTGCTGCAACCGACCAGTAACACGCAAAGGAGCAAGCCACTCACCAGACGCTTGGCGCCTGCGATGCAAATCCACTGCTGAATGGCTGTGAGACTCACCCGCCTCTCCCTATCCGGTGACAATCGAAAAATTGATATCGCAAAAACCCACCCTAAGTTTGGCCGCAACGGCCCGACCCAAGGACCGGCCTACTCAAGCCGTGGGTCCGTTAAGCAGGGGCACAAATCGCACAGCATCGAGCACGTGACGGGAAAAGCCGTTTTCTTCGCGGACGATCAACATCAATTGCTGAACATCGCCGGCACCCACTGGAATCACCAGGCGCCCGCCCGGTGCCAATTGGTCCAGCAGGGCCTGCGGCACCTCGGCGGCAGCGGCGGTCACGATGATGCCGTTATAAGTGGCCAGCGCCGGCCAGCCTTCCCAGCCATCGCCCCAACGAAAGACCACGTTGCGCAGATTGAGTGCCAGCAATCGTTCTTTCGCCCGCTCTTGCAGAGCCTGGATACGCTCGACCGAGAACACTCGCTCAACCAGCTGGGACAACACCGCCGTCTGGTAGCCCGAGCCGGTGCCAATCTCCAGCACCTTGTCCAACGGCCCGGCCGCCAGCAGCAGCTCGGTCATGCGCCCGACCATATAAGGTTGGGAGATGGTCTGGTTATGGCCGATGGGCAATGCGGTGTCTTCGTAGGCACGGTGCGCAAAGGCTTCATCGACAAACAGGTGACGGGGAGTGCGGCGAATCACTTCCAGCACAGCAGCGTTGGAAAGGCCTTCTTCATAAAGACGTTGAATCAGCCGTTCGCGGGTGCGCTGAGAGGTCATGCCTATGCCGCGGTGTTGCAGATCGTCTTGCCCGCGCGCCATTACAGCAATCCCTCCAGCCAAGGCTCGATACTGCGAAAGGCCTCATTGAAGGTACGGTCCAACTGCAAGGGGGTTATAGACACATAGCCTTGCACCACGGCATGAAAGTCAGTGCCCGGGCCGCCGTCCTCGGCATCGCCGGACACGGAAATCCAATAGCCTTCCTTGCCCCGCGGGTTCACCACTTTTACCGGCGCCGCCGCGCGGGCGCGATGGCCCAGGCGGGTCAGCTGGATGCCGCGGATATGTTCCAACGGCAGATTGGGAATATTCACGTTGAGCACGGTGCGCGGCGGCAGATCGAGTTTGCCGTGGGCCTCCACTAGACGCCGGGCGATATACGCAGCCGCTGGCAGGTTTTCGGTCTGGCGCGAGACCAGGGAAAACGCGAACGCCGGGCAACCGATAAAACGCCCTTCGAGGGCGGCAGCCACGGTGCCGGAATACAGCACGTCATCGCCCAGATTGGCGCCCAGGTTGATGCCCGACACCACCATGTCCGGCAGCTCTTGCAGCAGACCGTTGAGGCCTAGGTGCACGCAGTCGGTGGGGGTGCCGTTGATGCTGATGAAGCCGTTGGGAAGCGTCATCGGGTGAAGCGGACGATCCAGGGTCAACGAGCTGCTGGCGCCGCTCTTGTCCGTGTCGGGGGCGATCACCACGCACTCGGCATAATCGGCCAGCGCGCCACGCAGCGCGGCGAGGCCGGGTGCCATCACCCCATCGTCGTTTGAAATCAGAATGCGCATGAGTTGTCCGTCTGCCCTACCGGCAACAGCTCGACGATTTCACGCACCACAGCGGTGGCGAAGCATCCAGCCGGCAGGACGAATTCCAGTTGCAGAATGTCAGGCTCGGGATAATGCCACGTCAAACCGCCGATGGGGAGGCGCAGGATACGCCGTTCGTGAGCCATGCCCGCTGCGACTAGCCAGTCGCGCAATGCCGGCTCTTTTTCCGCGACCGCCTGCTCAATTTCATGGGCCGCGCCTGCGGCCGGCGAAGGCCCTTCTCCCCACAACGGACCGGTGGGGTGCAGATCGAGAATCGCCAGACGCGGGTCGCGGCATTCAGCTTCACCCGCGGGGAAAAAGCTGCGGCTATCGGTAAACGCCAGCAGGTCGCCCACTTGCGCCCGCTGCCAACTGCCATCCGCCACGCGGGTGGCCAACACCTGGTTGAATAAATAGCTGCGCGCCGCCGACAGCAGACGCGAGCGCACATTGCGCGCGTCGGGCATTTCCTTGCGGCTGGCGAAATCCCGCGCCTGCACCACGTTGCCGCCCTGATAGGCAAAACGCTGGGTGCCGAAATAGTTGGGCACACCATGGGCTTTGATCTGCTCCAGGCGAGCGTCGATAGCGGCGGCCTCGCCCTGCAACTGAGTCAGGCGCAGGGTGAACCCATTGGCCGAGTGCGCGCCGCGTTGCAGCTTGCGCTTGTGCCGGGCGGTTTTGACGATGATCAGGCTGTCGCTCTGGGCGGCCGAAAAATCCGGATCGGCCTTGCCCGGCAGGTGCAGGCTGAACCACTGGCGAGTCAGGGCCTGACGATCCTTGAGGCCGGCATAGCTGATCATCTTCAGCGGCACGACGGCGGCCTTGGCCAGGCGGCGCGCGGCGTCTTCGGTATTGAGGCCGCGCTTTTCCACCCACAACCACAGGTGCTCACCCTCGCCAGCCAGGGGGATGTCCAGCACTTCATCCACCTGAAAATCTTCAGCGGTGGCTTTCAATACCGCGCGGCCAGCCGCCTCGCCAAACGCCAGCGGGCCCAGCAATTCAAATTCGTTCATTGCGCTACCAATAGAGCGACCGCGTGGACGGCAATGCCTTCTTCGCGACCGGTGAAACCGAGTTTTTCTTCGGTAGTGGCTTTTACGTTGACCTGATCCGGGGCGACTTCCAGGTCGGCGGCAATCGCCGCACGCATGGTCTCGATATGCGGCGCCATCTTCGGCGCCTGGGCAACGATGGTGGCGTCGACGTTGCCAACCTTCCAGCCCTTGGCCTTGATAAGACCGAGCACATGGCGCAGCAGCACGCGACTGTCGGCGCCTTTGAACGTCGGATCGGTATCGGGGAAATGTTTGCCGATATCGCCCAGGGCCGCCGCGCCGAGCAAGGCATCGCTCAAGGCATGCAACAGCACGTCGCCATCGGAATGGGCGAGCAGGCCGAATTTGTGGGGAATTTGCACGCCACCAAGGGTAATAAAGGTGCCGTCGCAAAAGCGGTGAACATCGTAGCCGTGACCGATACGCATAAGCCGGGTCCTGGGAAAAGCCGGGAGTTTAACCGAAGGACCCCGTTAGCGCCGCTGGCGCATGAACCGGCAGATCAAATGCATCGCGGCTGAAGCTGCTCCTACGGACGAGGAAGCCCCGTAGGAGCGGCTTCAGCCGCGATGGTGGCAACGATGTTCTTGCAGGATTACGCTTTCAGCGCCGCCGCATGATGTCGCAAATGGTCATCGATAAAGCTGGCGATAAAGTAGTAGCTATGGTCGTACCCAGGCTGCATCCGCAGGGTCAGCGGATGCCCGGCCGCCTTGGCTGCTGCTTCCAGTGTCTGCGGTTTCAGCTGGCCTTCGAGGAAGTCGTCGCGGTCCCCCTGGTCCACCAACAACGGCAGCTTTTCGCTGGCCTCGGCAATCAGCACGCTGGCATCCCATTCGCGCCAGCGCGCGCGGTCGGCGCCCAGGTAGTTACCCAGTGCTTTTTCGCCCCACGGGCAATTGAGCGGATTGGCAATCGGCGCGAAGGCCGACACCGACTGGTAACGCCCCGGATTTTTCAGTGCGCAAATCAAGGCACCGTGGCCGCCCATGGAGTGGCCGCTGATGCCGCGCTTGCCTGAGACCGGGAAGTTGGCTTCGATCAGCGCCGGCAGCTCCTGCACCACGTAGTCGTACATGCGGTAATGCCGCGCCCACGGCTCCTGGGTAGCGTTGACGTAAAAGCCGGCACCCAGACCGAAGTCGTAAGCGCCATTGGCATCATCCGGCACACCTTCGCCGCGCGGGCTGGTATCCGGCGCAACGATGATCAGGCCAAGCTCGGCAGCCAGACGCTGGGCGCCGGCTTTCTGCATAAAGTTTTCATCGGTGCACGTCAGGCCGCTCAACCAATACAGCACGGGCAACTTGGCGCCCTGTTCGGCCTGTGGCGGCAGGTAAACGGCAAACACCATGTCGCAGTTCAACGAGCTGGAACGGTGGCGGTAGCGTTTATGCCAGCCGCCGAAGGCTTTATTGCTCGAAACGATTTCTAAGGTCATCAGTTTCTCCGCCGGCCCTTGGTGCGCATAACACACCCTACGAAATCAAAAGCAGTCGTGCTTTTGTAGGGTGTGCTCCGCGCACCAAGCGATGCCCGGTCAATCGTTAGTAATGGATGACAGTTCGAATGCTCTTGCCTTCATGCATCAGGTCGAACGCTTCGTTGATCTGGTCCAGGCCCATGGTGTGGGTGATAAACGTGTCCAACGGGATCTCACCTTTCTGCGCTTTTTCCACGTAGCTTGGCAGCTCGGTACGGCCTTTGACGCCGCCGAATGCCGAACCGCGCCAGACGCGACCGGTAACCAGCTGGAATGGGCGGGTGCTGATTTCCTGACCGGCACCGGCCACGCCAATGATCACCGACTCGCCCCAACCTTTATGGGCGCATTCCAAAGCGGCGCGCATCAGTTGCACATTGCCGACGCATTCGAAGCTGTAGTCCACGCCGCCGTCGGTGAGCTCGATGATCACGTCCTGAATTGGCTTGTCGTAATCCTTCGGGTTAACGAAGTCGGTGGCACCCAGTTCACGGGCCACGTCGAATTTGGCCGGATTGATGTCGATGGCGATGATGCGCGAGGCCTTGGCCATTTTCGCGCCGATGATCGCGGCCAGGCCAATACCGCCCAGACCGAAGATGGCCACGGTAGCGCCCTCTTCCACTTTCGCCGTATTGAGCACGGCGCCGATGCCGGTGGTGACGCCGCAGCCCAGCAGGCAGACCTTTTCCAGTGGCGCTTCTTTGGGAATCACGGCCAGGGAGACTTCCGGCAGTACGGTGTATTCGGAGAAGGTCGAGCAGCCCATGTAGTGGTAAATCGGCTGGCCCTGGTAGGAGAAACGGCTGGTGCCGTCAGGCATCAGGCCCTTGCCTTGAGTGGCGCGTACCGAACTGCACAGGTTGGTTTTGCCGGATTTGCAGAATTTGCACTCGCGGCATTCGGCGGTGTACAGCGGAATGACGTGGTCGCCGATCTTTACCGAGGTCACGCCCTCGCCCACGGCTTCAACGATGCCGCCGCCTTCATGGCCGAGAATCGACGGGAATACACCTTCCGAATCCGCGCCGGACAAGGTGTAGGCGTCGGTGTGGCACACGCCGGTGGCGACGATGCGCACCAGCACTTCGCCGGCCTTCGGCGCTTCTACATCCACTTCGACAACTTTCAGCGGTTCGTTCGGGGCAAAGGCTACAGCAGCACGGGACTTGATCATGGTCGCTCTCCAGCGGGTTAAAACAATGGCGCAGAGTGTAGTCCAACCACGTTTGCGTAAATAATCCGGCAAATAGCAAAACATTATTGCCAATCAGGGATAATCGCCACCTGACTGGAGGAGCATGCATGAGCAGTTGGGATGGGCTGGATGAGTTTGTAGCGGTGGCCGAGTGCGGCCAGTTCACGGCGGCGGCGCAGCGTTTGGGCTTGTCGTCTTCCCAGGTCAGCCGGCAGATCGCCCGGCTGGAGGAAACCCTGCAAACCCGTTTGTTCTATCGCAGCACCCGGCGTGTGGCGCTGACCGAGGCGGGGCAAACCTTTCTACAACATTGCCAGCGCTTGCAGGACGCCCGCGAAGAAGCGCTGCGAGCAGTGGGCGATTTGGGCAGCGAGCCCAAAGGGTTGCTGCGCATGACCTGCGCAGTGGCCTACGGCGAACGGTTTATCGTGCCGCTGGTGACGCAATTCATGAGCCGCCATCCACTGTTGAAGGTGGATATAGAGCTCAGCAACCGCACCCTGGATCTGGTGCAGGACGGCATTGACCTGGCCATTCGCCTGGGACGCTTGCAGGACTCACGCCTGGTTGCAACGCGTCTGGCGCCGAGGCGGATGTACGTGTGTGCAGCGCCCGGTTATCTGCAGCGTTATGGGCGGCCGCACAGTTTGTCGGAACTCAGCCAGCACAACTGCCTTATCGGCAGCAGCGACCATTGGGCTTTTCAGCAGGACGGGCGCGAATTGTCGCAACGGGTGCATGGCAACTGGCGCTGCAACAGCGGGCAGGCAGTGCTGGATGCAGCGTTGCAGGGGTTGGGGTTGTGCCAGTTACCGGACTATTACGTGCAGGAGCATTTGGGCAGCGGCGCGCTGGTGAGCGTGCTGGAGAAGCATCAGGCACCGAATACGGCGGTGTGGGCGCTTTATCCGCAGCAGCGGCATTTGTCACCCAAGGTTAGGCAGTTGGTGGATCATTTGAAGGCGGGGTTGGCGCATTTGGGGTGACACATGCAAAGAGCCCCTCACCCCAACCCTCTCCCGCACGCGGGAGAGGGGGCTAGATAGCCGATCAGAGTGATAACGCGATTCGGCTCCCCTCGCCTGCTTGCAGGAGAGGGGTGGGGGGTGAGGGGCCGTCAGGTCTTATGTGCCCAACGCAACCTTAGCCACTCCAGATCTTCCGGCCGGGTCACCTTCAGATTGTCCGCCCGCCCTTCAATCAACCGCGGCGCCTGCCCGGCCCATTCAACGGCCGAGGCCTCGTCGGTAATCTGCACACCGGACACCAACGCATCCGCCAGCACCCGGTGCAACGTACCGAGACGAAACATCTGCGGCGTAAAAGCCTGCCAGATCACCGAGCGGTCGACCGTTTCCTGCACGCGCCCATCAGCGCCTGCGCGCTTCAAGGTGTCGCGCGCCGGCACGGCCAACAAACCGCCCACTTCATCGTTGGCCAGTTCTGCCAGGAGCAGATCCAGGTCATAACGCGACAGGTTGGGCCGCGCCGCATCGTGCACCAGCACCCAGTCGTTTTCACCAGCACCCAGTTCAGCCAGGCGGATCAGCCCGTTAAGCACCGAGTCGGCACGCTCGGCGCCGCCGTCGGCGCGCTCGATACGTTCATTGCTGGCGTACGGCAGCGTCGGCCAATAGGCATCGTCCACCGACAGGCTCACCACCAAACCGCGCAATTGCGGGTGATCGAGAAAGCAGTCGAGGGTATGTTCCAGAATGGTTTTACCAGCCAGTTGCAGGTACTGCTTGGGCCGGTCGGCGAGCATTCGGGCGCCGACGCCTGCGGCTGGGATCAAGGCCCAGAAGGCAGGCAAAACAGGAGTCGTCATTCGTTCAACTGATAGAGGGTTTCGCCGTCTTTGACCATGCCCAGTTCATGACGGGCGCGCTCTTCGACGGTTTCCATACCCTTTTTCAGCTCGCTGACTTCCGCTTCGAGGATACGGTTACGTTCCAGCAGGTTTTCGTTTTCGCCCTTCTGCTCGGCAATCTGCCGCTGCAAGTCGGTGACCTGCGCAAAGCTGCCCTCGCCCACCCAAAGGCGGTACTGCAGGCCGGCCAGCACCAGGATCAGAACGACGAATAACCAGTAGGGGCTACGCATGTAAATTGAGATTTCTCATATGAAAAGGGCAGCTTTCGCTGCCCTTTTTACCATCCCCGGCTTAGCCGCGGAACTCGGCACGACCACGGTACGGTGCTTTTGCACCCAACTGCTCTTCGATACGCAGCAGTTGGTTGTACTTGGACACACGGTCCGAGCGGCACAGCGAACCGGTTTTGATCTGACCGGCAGCCGTACCGACGGCGAGGTCGGCAATGGTGCTGTCTTCGGTTTCGCCCGAACGGTGGGAGATCACGGCGGTGTAACCGGCGGCCTTGGCCATTTGGATGGCTTCCAGGGTTTCGGTCAGGGTGCCGATCTGGTTGAACTTGATCAGGATGGAGTTGGCGATCGACTTGTCGATGCCTTCCTTGAGGATCTTGGTGTTGGTTACAAACAGATCGTCACCGACCAGTTGCACCTTGGCGCCGATCTTGTCGGTCAGCACTTTCCAGCCATCCCAGTCCGATTCGTCCATGCCGTCTTCGATGGAGATGATCGGGTAACGCTCGGTCAGGCCAGCCAGGTAGTCGGCGAAACCGGCAGCGTCGAACACTTTGCCTTCGCCAGCCAGGTCATACTTGCCACCTTCGAAGAATTCGCTGGAAGCGCAGTCCAGGGCCAGGGTCACGTCGGTGCCCAACTTGTAGCCAGCGTTGGCAACGGCTTCGGCGATGGCAGCCAGGGCGTCTTCGTTGGAGGCCAGGTTCGGCGCGAAACCACCTTCGTCACCGACCGAAGTGCTCAGGCCGCGAGCTTTGAGAACGGCTTTGAGGTGGTGGAAAATTTCGGTGCCCATGCGCAGGCCGTCGGCGAAGGTCTTGGCGCCTACTGGCTGAACCATGAACTCTTGAATGTCGACGTTGTTATCGGCGTGCTCGCCGCCGTTGATGATGTTCATCATCGGCACCGGCATGGAGTATTGGCCCGGGGTGCCGTTGAGGTTGGCGATGTGCGCGTACAGCGGCAGGTCCTGGTCCTGGGCAGCGGCTTTGGCAGCGGCCAGGGACACAGCGAGGATAGCATTGGCACCCAGGCTGGCTTTGTTCTCGGTGGCGTCGAGGCCGATCATCGCCAGGTCGAGGGCTTTCTGGTCTACCGGGTCTTTGCCCAGCAGCAGGGAGCGAATCGGGCCATTGATGTTGGCGACTGCCTTGAGTACGCCTTTGCCCATGTAACGGCTCTTGTCGCCATCACGCAGTTCCAGCGCTTCGCGCGAACCGGTGGAAGCACCCGACGGCGCGCAGGCGCTACCGACGATACCGTTGTCGAGAATGACGTCTGCTTCGACGGTCGGGTTGCCGCGGGAGTCGAGAACTTCACGACCTTTGATGTCGACGATCTTTGCCATTGTTGATAACACTCCAAAATATGACGAAAACGGCGCTGCAGAGAGGTTGATGCAGGCAGCTTGAAACCAAACCAGCCCGCTCGACGACTCTCTGACTCACGGGTCAGAGCTCGCCCGAGCGGCACTTTACCGAAAGTTGCTGCGCTTAGGCAGTCTCAATCGGCGGGAAGCTCTTGACCAGGTCGTCCAGGGCCTTGAGCTGAGTGAGGAACGGCTCCAGCTTGTCCAGGCGCAGGGCGCACGGACCATCGCACTTGGCGTTGTCCGGGTCCGGGTGGGCTTCGAGGAACAAGCCCGCCAGGCCTTGGCTCATACCGGCCTTGGCCAGGTCGGTAACCTGGGCACGGCGGCCACCGGCGGAGTCGGAACGCCCGCCCGGCATTTGCAAGGCGTGGGTCACGTCGAAGAACACCGGGTATTCGAACGACTTCATGATGCCGAAGCCGAGCATGTCCACCACCAGGTTGTTGTAGCCGAAACTCGACCCGCGCTCGCACAGGATGAGCTGGTCGTTCCCGGCTTCGACGCATTTGGCCAGGATATGTTTCATCTCTTGTGGGGCGAGAAACTGGGCTTTTTTGATATTGATGACCGCGCCAGTCTTGGCCATGGCCACAACCAGGTCGGTTTGCCGGGAGAGGAAGGCCGGCAGCTGGATGATGTCGCATACCGCGGCAACCGGAGCGGCTTGCTCAGGCTCGTGTACGTCGGTGATAACCGGCACGCCGAAGGTTTTCTTCACTTCTTCGAAAATCTTCATGCCCTCTTCCAGGCCTGGGCCACGGAAGGAGCTCACGGAGGAGCGGTTGGCTTTGTCGAAGCTGGCCTTGAACACGTACGGGATACCGAGTTTCTCGGTAACGCGTACGTACTCTTCGCAGGTTTTCATTGCCAGGTCGCGCGATTCAAGAACGTTGATACCACCGAACAGCACAAAGGGTTTGTCGTTGGCGATGTCGATGTTGCCAACCTTGATGACTTTCTGGGTCATGCCTTTCTCGCTTTCTGCGCCAGTGCGGCGTTAACGAAACCACTGAACAATGGGTGACCATCGCGCGGGGTGGAGGTGAACTCCGGGTGGAACTGGCAAGCCACAAACCACGGATGATCCGGTGCTTCAACCACTTCAACCAGGGCGCCATCGGCGGAGCGGCCAGTGATTTTCAGGCCGGCCTCCTGCAGTTGCGGCAGCAGGTTGTTGTTCACTTCGTAGCGGTGACGGTGACGCTCAACGATGGTTTCCTTGGCGTAGCAGTCGAACACTTTCGAGCCTTCGATCAGGTGGCAGTCCTGCGCGCCGAGGCGCATCGTGCCGCCCAGGTCGGACGCTTCGGTACGAATTTCCACACCGCCTTCGGCGTCTGCCCACTCGGTGATCAAGCCGACAACCGGATGGCCGCTGACTTTGTCGAATTCGGTGGAGTTGGCATCCGTCCAGCCCAGCACGTTACGGGCGAACTCGATAACCGCGACCTGCATGCCCAGGCAAATGCCCAGGTACGGAATCTTGTTTTCACGGGCGTATTGCACCGTGGTGATCTTGCCTTCCACGCCGCGCAGACCGAAGCCGCCCGGTACCAGAATGGCATCCACACCTTCGAGCAGACCGGTGCCTTGCTGTTCGATATCTTCGGAATCGATGTAACGCAGGTTGACCTTGGTGCGGTTCTGGATGCCGGCGTGGCTCATCGCTTCAATCAGCGACTTATACGCGTCCAGCAGCTCCATGTATTTGCCGACCATGGCGATGTTGACTTCTTTTTCCGGGTTCAGCTTGGCATCGACGACGCGGTCCCACTCGGACAGGTCGGCGCCGCCGCACTCCAGGCCGAAGCGCTCGACGACGAAATCGTCCAGGCCCTGAGCGTGCAACACGGAAGGAATCTTGTAGATGGTGTCGACGTCTTCCAGACCGATTACCGCGCGCTCTTCCACGTTGGTGAACAGGGCGATCTTGCGGCGCGAGGACACATCGATTGGGTGGTCGGAACGGCAGATCAGCACGTCAGGCTGCAGACCAATGGAACGCAGTTCTTTTACCGAGTGCTGAGTTGGCTTGGTCTTGGTTTCGCCGGCGGTGGCGATGTACGGCACCAGGGTGAGGTGCATCAGCATGGCACGCTTGGCGCCCACTTCCACACGCAGTTGGCGGATGGCTTCGAGGAACGGCTGGGACTCGATGTCGCCAACGGTACCGCCGATTTCCACCATCGCCACGTCAGCATCGCCAGCACCTTTGATGATGCGGCGTTTGATTTCGTCGGTGATGTGCGGAATGACCTGGATGGTGGCACCCAGGTAATCACCACGGCGCTCTTTGCGCAGCACGTCTTCGTAGACGCGGCCGGTGGTGAAGTTGTTGCCCTTGGTCATGGTGGTGCGGATAAACCGCTCATAGTGGCCAAGGTCGAGGTCGGTCTCGGCACCGTCGTGAGTGACGAACACTTCACCGTGCTGGAACGGGCTCATGGTGCCCGGATCGACGTTGATATAAGGGTCCAGTTTGAGCATCGTGACCTTCAGGCCCCGCGCCTCCAGGATAGCCGCCAATGAAGCCGAGGCGATGCCTTTCCCCAATGAAGAAACAACACCGCCCGTGACGAATATGTAGCGCGTCATGAAAAACCCTAGAAGTCTGCGTTTAGGCGGTTTGCGCCGCCGGGGAAAGCTGAAGGAGGGCTGCTGCCCACCCATTACCGACAAAGCCAAAGACGATGCCGTAAAAATTGATAGCCGTGCAGAGAATCCAGAAGACTCCGCATTAGCTGTATGAGACGGGAGCGTAGTCTACCGGAACTACCCTTTCAGCTCAAACGTTGGTCATTCGTCGGCGCCTGCCACTGCAATTGCCAGTGCACCTCAGCAGGGCCGCGGATTGCAGGCAGATTGGCCACCGCCAACAACTCATCATCACGGAACAACAATGGCAATCGAGCGCGAACAAATGCAGGAATTGCGTGTTCGTTCAGTAGCCGTTTGAGGTCGCGATGGCCACGGCCGGGAATATTGAGGACCTCGCCACCTTGGCGGTAACGAACCTGCAAGGGGCCTTGCGGTGCTTCGCCCTGAAAGCGCAGCTGGCCGTTGGCAGCCAGGTGCAACGCCTCAGTCGTCTCCAGCCAACTGGGCGGCTGTCTTGGTGCCCTCAGCCAATCACCGCTCAACCACCACAGCCGTCCACCTTCGCGATGCAACTCACCCTGCGCCAGGCGCCAGATGGGTTTGGCATCGCTGGCGGCATCGCGCAGGTCAGTCCAGCCGGCCCAGTGTTCGCTGTCCGGCAGCAGGGTCAGCGGCGCTAGCCAATGGCGCAGGGCATTGCGTTGGCGTTCTGGCGAGAGATCGAGCAGCGGCTGCAACGCCAGTGACGGCAGCCTGAGCCAACTGAAGGGCGATTGGCTTTGCGCGGGCGCCAGATCCAGCGCTGCCAGATCATCGAGCAAACCCTGCGCCTCACGCAGATGGGCCGCACTGCGCGCCAACGTCTGCGCGGCCTGTGGCCAATGCGCGGCAAACTGCGGGAACACTTGATGGCGCAGATGATTGCGTGCGTAGCTCGGATCGGCGTTGGTAGGGTCTTCCACCCAGCTCAGCCCGTGCTCCACGGCATAGGCCAGCAGTTGCTCGCGCGAACATTCCAGCAGCGGCCTGATCACCATGCCCCTCCCCAACGGCCGGCTAGCGGGAATACCGGCAAGCCCACGCACACCCGCACCCCGAAGCAAACGGAACAACAAGGTCTCGGCTTGATCGTCGCGGTGCTGGGCAGTGAGCAGCACCTCGCCCTCCCCCACCACCTGAGTAAACGCCTGATAACGCGCCTCACGCGCCGCCCGTTCCACGCTGGCAACCGGCGCGACCTGCACACTGATGATCTGCAACGGCACACCCAACCCGTCACATAATCGTTGGCAATGCGCCGGCCAACCGTCAGCCGCAGCCTGTAAGCCGTGATGGATATGAATAGCGTGAAGAGGTGGCAAGTGCTCGGTATGCCCGAGGGAAGCCAAGAGGTGCAGCAACACAGTGGAGTCCAGGCCACCGGACAAGGCGATATGCCAGGCCGGCGCAGCACGCCAGGGTGCCAGGCCAGCTAGCAACCTGGCGTGCAGACTCATTTAGGCAATGCCGTAGCTCATCAGACGGTCGTAGCGACGTGTCAGCAACGCGTCGATATCGAGCTTCTGCAAGGTGGCCAGTTGTTCGCCCAATGCCGCACGAATCGACTCAGCGGCTACCGCCGGTGCCGAATGCGCGCCGCCCAGTGGCTCGTCAATCACCTTGTCGACAATGCCCAGGCCTTTCAGACGCTCAGCGGTGATGCCCATGGCTTCGGCAGCTTCGGGCGCCTTCTCGGCGGTTTTCCACAGAATGGAGGCACAGCCTTCCGGCGAGATCACCGCATAGGTGGAGTACTGCAGCATATTCAGTTGGTCGCATACGCCAATGGCCAGTGCACCGCCGGAACCGCCTTCACCGATAACGGTGGCGATGATCGGGGTTTTAAGCCGCGCCATGACGCGCAGGTTCCAGGCAATTGCTTCGCTCTGCCCGCGCTCTTCGGCGTCAATGCCCGGGTAGGCGCCCGGTGTGTCGATAAAGGTCAGGATCGGCATCTTGAAGCGTTCGGCCATTTCCATCAGGCGGCAGGCTTTGCGGTAGCCCTCAGGGCGCGGCATGCCGAAGTTGCGGCGAACCTTCTCGCGCACTTCGCGGCCTTTTTGGTGGCCGATGACCATCACGGGCTGATCGTTCAGACGGGCAACACCGCCCACGATGGCCGGGTCGTCGGAGAAGTGACGGTCGCCGTGTAGTTCGTCGAACTCGGTGAAGATATGTTCGATGTAATCGAGTGTGTAAGGCCGGCGCGGGTGACGCGCGAGCTTGGCGATCTGCCAACTGGTCAGGCTGCCGAAGATGCTGGCAGTGAGCGTGTTGCTCTTGTCTTGCAGACGGGCAATTTCATCGCTGATGTTCAGCGAATTGTCGTTACCGACCAGGCGCAACTCTTCGATCTTGGCTTGCAGATCGGCAATCGGCTGTTCGAAATCGAGAAAATTCGGGTTCATAGTCATCCGTCTTGCGCCTGGCCGGAGCCGGCGGCTGAGTCCGTTGAGCGCCTTACCTTACGGGAACAGGCGCATTCAGGTCGAGGGTAAAAATGGGCGCCCATGCACAGCGAGCGCCACTCGCTTGTTAGCGATAGTGCAAAAAGACGTTGTCGCGCCCGAACTGGTCACGCAATGTTTGAATCAATCCATCCGCCGGGTCGATTCGCCAGCCC
Organism: Pseudomonas turukhanskensis; assembly: GCF_027922365.1. Classification (GTDB taxonomy): domain Bacteria; phylum Pseudomonadota; class Gammaproteobacteria; order Pseudomonadales; family Pseudomonadaceae; genus Aquipseudomonas; species Aquipseudomonas turukhanskensis. The sequence continues at coordinate 279,290 of NZ_BSFN01000002.1, read as the reverse complement.
TCACCAAACTGCAACAAGGCCTTCGCTTCGCTGCCGGTGTAGTCGAGGGTGATCGGGCAACCGCCTCGGTGTTTCTTGCACAACTCGGCCAGCCAACGCAGGCGATCGCCCTTCAAAGCATCGCTTTTGACCCTCACACGCAGGCTTTCGGCCAGGCCCGTACGGGCATCCTCCAGGCTCATTACGCGCTTGGCACGCAGGCGCAGGCCGCCGGAGAAATCGTCGTTGCTTACCTCGCCTTCAACCACTACCAGGGCGTCGGTTTGCAGCAGCGCCTGCGCCGAGTTGAACGCGTCGGCAAACAAGGAGGCTTCAATACGCCCCGAGCGGTCGTCGAGGGTGATAAAGCCCATCTTGTCGCCCTTTTTGTTCTTCATCACCCGCAGGTTGACGATCAGACCGGCAATGGTCTGGGTGTCACGCGCAGGTTTCAGGTCGATGATGCGCTGACGGGCAAAGCGGCGAATCTCGCCTTCGTACTCGTCAATCGGGTGCCCGGTCAGGTACAGGCCCAGCGTTTCTTTCTCGCCGCGCAGACGTTCTTTAAGAGAAAGCTCTTTGGCCTTTTTGTGCTTGGCGTAGACGTCCAGATCGGCGTCGCCAAATACCCCGCCAAACAGGTCGGCGTGGCCGCTGTCATGGCTGCGAGCGGTTTGCTCGGCGGCTTGAATCGCTTCTTCCATCGAGGCCAGCAGCACCGCGCGGTTGCGGTCGATGTTGGCTTGATAGGCTTTGATTTCATCAAAGAAGTACGGACCCAGACGGTCCAGCGCGCCACTGCGGATCAGCGCGTCGGTGGTGCGTTTGTTGATGCGCTTGAGGTCGACACGTGCGCAGAAGTCGAACAGGTCCTTGAACGGCCCGGCCTGTCGCGACTCTACAATCGCCTCCACCGGCCCTTCGCCCACGCCCTTGATCGCGCCGAGGCCGTACACAATGCGGCCGTCATCGTTCACGGTGAACTTGAATTCAGAGGTGTTCACATCCGGCGCGTCGAGGCGCAGCTTCATGCTGCGGCACTCTTCGATCAGGGTCACGACCTTGTCGGTGTTGTGCATATCCGCCGACAACACCGCCGCCATAAAGGGCGATGGATAGTGGGCTTTAAGCCACGCGGTCTGGTACGACACCAGGCCATAAGCGGCGGAGTGGGATTTGTTGAAGCCGTAACCGGCGAACTTTTCCACCAAGTCGAAAATGTTACCGGCCAGGTCTGCGTCGATATTGTTCTTGGCGCAACCCTCAATAAAGCCGCCCCGTTGCTTGGCCATTTCCTCGGGTTTTTTCTTACCCATGGCGCGACGCAGCATGTCCGCCTCACCGAGGGTGTAACCGGCCATGACCTGGGCGATCTGCATCACCTGTTCCTGGTACAGGATGATGCCGTAGGTGGGCAGCAACACCGGCTTGAGGCCGTCGTACTGGTAGTCCGGGTGCGGGTAAGCCAGCTCGGCACGACCGTGTTTGCGGTTGATAAAGTCATCCACCATGCCCGATTGCAGAGGGCCCGGACGGAACAGGGCCACGAGGGCGATCAGGTCTTCCAGGCAGTCGGGCTTGAGCTTTTTAATCAGCTCTTTCATGCCGCGCGATTCAAGCTGGAACACCGCGGTGGTTTCGGCTTTCTGCAGCAACGCGTAGGTGGGCTTGTCGTCCAGCGGAATGAAGTCGATGTTCAGCGGCGCTTCGCCAACCTTGGCTTTGTCGCGGTTGATGGTCTTCAGTGCCCAGTCAATGATCGTCAGGGTACGCAGGCCGAGGAAGTCGAACTTCACCAGGCCGGCGGCTTCCACGTCGTCTTTATCGAACTGGGTTACCAGGCCGCCGCCCTCGTCGTCGCAATAAATGGCGGCGAAGTCAGTGAGCTTGGTCGGCGCGATTACCACACCACCGGCGTGCTTGCCGACGTTACGGGTAACGCCTTCCAGCTTCTTGGCCATCTCCCAGATTTCGGCGGCTTCCTCGTCGACCTTGAGAAAGTCGCGCAGAATCTCTTCCTGCTCGTAGGCTTTTTCCAAGGTCATGCCGACCTCGAACGGAATCATCTTCGACAGACGATCTGCCAGACCGTAAGACTTGCCCTGCACCCGCGCCACGTCACGCACCACCGCTTTGGCCGCCATGGTACCGAAGGTGATGATCTGGCTAACCGCGTTGCGCCCGTATGCCTGGGCCACGTATTCGATCACGCGGTCACGGCCGTCCATGCAGAAGTCGATATCGAAGTCAGGCATCGATACCCGCTCCGGGTTCAGGAACCGTTCGAACAGCAGGTCGTACTGCAGCGGGTCGAGGTCGGTAATCTTCTGTACGTAAGCCACCAGGGAACCGGCACCTGACCCCCGGCCCGGGCCGACCGGAATACCGTTGCGCTTGGCCCACTGGATAAAGTCCATCACGATCAGGAAGTAACCGGGGAACCCCATCTGGATGATGATATCCAGCTCGAAATTGAGGCGGTCGACGTAGACCTGGCGCTTCTCTTCATAGTTGGGCGTGGTCTCTTTCGGCCACAGCACCGCCAGGCGCTCTTCCAGGCCCTCGAACGAGATCTTGCGAAAGAACTCGTCCATGGTCATGCCGTCCGGCACCGGGAAGTTGGGCAGGAAGCTCTTGCCCAGCAGAATCTCGATATTGCAACGCTTGGCGATTTCGACGGTGTTTTCCAGCGCCTCTGGAATATCGCTGAACAACTCCCACATTTCTTCCGGCGATTTCAGGTACTGCTGATCGCTGTAAGTACGGGCGCGGCGCGGATCGTCCAGGGCACGGCCTTCACCGATGCACACACGGGTTTCGTGGGCTTCGAAGTCGCTCTGCTTGATAAAGCGCACGTCGTTGGTGGCCACCAGCAGGGCATCGCAGCGGCCCGCCAGTTCAACGGCCAAGTGCAGATATTCTTCGTCATTGACGCGGCTGGTACGTTGCAGCTCCAGGTAGAAGCGGTCGGGGAACACGGCCTGCCATTCACGCAGCGACGCTTCGGCTTCCTGGGTATTGCCGGCCAGCAGCGCCAGGCCGATCTCGCCCTCTTTGGCACCGGACAAGGCGATCAGGCCTTCGGAGGCTTCCTTGACCCACTCGCGCTCAATGATCACTTCGCCATTGCGCTGGCCTTCGGTAAAGCCGCGCGAGATCAACTCGGTGAGGTTGCGATAGCCCTTGGCATTCATCACCAGCAAAGTGATGCGGCTCAACGGGCCGTCTTCGTCTTTGCTGGCCAGCATCAGGTCCGCGCCACAGATCGGTTTGATCCCGGCGCCCATGGCGGCTTTGTAGAACTTCACCAGCGAGCACAGATTGCGCTGGTCGGTGACGGCCACGGCTGGCATACCAGAGGCGGCGGCGGCTTTGACCAGGGGTTTGACCCGCACCAGACCGTCAACCAGGGAAAACTCGGTATGCAAACGCAGATGAACAAAGGTGGCCGGCATGCTGATCCTATAAAGCGCAAAAACGACAAGGCCCGGATTGTACCGGGCCTTGGCGCAAACATCAGCTTGCGGTTGTTACACGTCGGTCAGATCGACACTTTCCAACGCGCGGCGTACCGGCGCGAAAGAGCGCCGGTGGATGGGCGTGGGCCCCAGGCGCTGCAGTGCGTCCAGATGCATCGCGGTCGGATAGCCCTTGTGCCCGCCGATGCCATAACCTGGGTATAGCGCTTCCATTTCCTGCATTTCTCGGTCACGGCTGACCTTGGCCAGAATCGAGGCCGCGGCAATGGCCGGCACCTTGCTATCGCCCTGCACCACCGAAGCGCTGGGCACCTTGAGCTTGGGGCAGCGATTGCCGTCGATCAGCGCCAGTCGCGGGGTCACGCTCAAGCCTTCAACGGCACGCTGCATGGCCAGCATGGTGGCGTGGAGAATATTCAGCTGATCGATTTCCTCGACCTCGGCACGGGCGATGCACCAGGCCAGGGCTTTTTCCTTGATTTCATCGAAGAGCTTTTCGCGCTTGGCTTCGGTGAGCTTCTTTGAGTCGTTAAGCCCAAGGATCGGCCGCGCCGGATCGAGGATCACCGCCGCCGTCACCACCGCGCCACACAGCGGACCACGGCCCACTTCGTCGACGCCGGCGACCAATTCTTCAACCAGAGTGAAATCCAGACCCAGTTGCATCAGCGCGCTCCTGCCAGCTCGAGAACAGCCTTGGCCGCCTCGGTGGAGGCGTCGCGGCGCAAGGTGCGGTGAATCTGGTCGAAGCCTTCGGTTTGTGCTTCGCCGCCGTTCAGCAGTGGCGCCAGCGTGTGGGCCAGTGCATCCGGCGTGGCAGCATCCTGCAACAGCTCGGGCACCAGGAGGCGGCCGGCGAGCAGGTTGGGGAGAGACACATACGGGCTTTTCAGCATGCGCTTGAGAATGCGATAGGTCATCGGCGCCACGCGGTAGGCCACCACCATCGGCCGCTTGTACAACAACGCCTCCAGGGTGGCAGTGCCGGAGGCGATCAATACCGCATCGCAGGCGGCCAGCGCGGTGTGCGATTGGCCGTCGAGCAAGGTAACGGGAATATCGTGGCCGGCCAATTGCGCTTCAAGCTGGACGCGCCGCTCGGGGCTCGCGCAGGGCAACACGAAACGTACGCCAGGGCGCAGCGCGCGCAGGCGCACGGCGGCGTCAAGAAACAACCCGCCGAGCCGCGAGACTTCACCGCCACGACTGCCGGGCATCAAGGCGACCACCGGGCCGTCGGCCGGCAAATTCAGTTCGGCGCGTGCAGCGGCGCGGTCAGCTTCAAGGGGAATGGCGTCCGCCAGGGTATGGCCGACGAAACGCACAGGCACCTGGTGCTCGTCGTAAAACTTCGCCTCGAAGGGAAACAGGGTGAGCATCAGGTCGCAGGCTTCGCGAATTTTCAGCACACGCTTCTGGCGCCAGGCCCAGACCGAAGGGCTGACGTAGTGCACGGTCTTGATGCCGGCACGCCGCAGCTTGAGTTCGAGGTCGAGGTTGAAGTCTGGGGCGTCGATGCCAATAAACACATCAGGCTTGGCCGCGATCAGCGTCTGGATCAGGCGCTTGCGCCGCGACAGCAGCTCCGGCAACCGGCCTAGCACTTCAACCAGGCCCATTACCGACAGCCGCTCCATCGGGAAATAGGAATTCATGCCCTCGGCCTGCATACGCGGGCCGCCTACGCCGATGAACTCAACCTCAGGATGCTGCGCCTTGAGGGCGTGCATCAGGCCCGCGCCAAGGATGTCGCCCGACGCCTCACCGGCGACGATGGCGATACGTAATGGAGCGCCCATGATCAGCGAGTGATGCCGCGAGACGATGCTTTGATGGAGTCGATAAACACCGCGACTTCCGGATATTGCGCAGCGGAGTCAGCCAACTCGGCGAGCGCCTTGTCAACCGTCAGCCCCTGGCGATAGACCACTTTATAGGCACGACGCAGGGCCTGGATGGCGTCTTCGCTGAAACCCCGACGGCGCATGCCTTCGAAGTTCATGCTGCGGGCTTCGGCCGGGTTGCCAAACACCGTCACGTAAGCGGGTACGTCTTTGCCGATGGCGGTACCCATACCGGAGAAGCTGTGGGCACCGATATGGCAGAACTGATGCACCAAGGTGAAACCGGACAGGATCGCCCAGTCATCCACGTGTACATGGCCAGCCAACGCAGTGTTGTTGACCAGAATGCAGTGGTTGGCGATGACGCTGTCGTGCCCGACATGGGCATAGGCCATGATCAGGTTGTGGTTGCCGATGGTGGTTTCCGCGCGGTCCTGAATGGTGCCGCGGTGGATGGTCACGCCTTCGCGAATCACGTTGTGATCGCCGATCACCAGGCGGGTGTCTTCGCCTTTGTACTTGAGATCGGGCGTGTCTTCGCCTACCGACGAAAACTGGTAGATGCGGTTGTGCTTACCAATGCGCGTGGGCCCTTTGAGAATCACGTGGGGCCCAATAACCGTACCCTCGCCGATTTCCACACCGGGACCGACGATCGACCAAGGACCGACTTCTACGCCGTCGGCCAGCTTGGCAGTCGGATCGATGATCGCTCGAGGGTCAATCAAACTCATAGTTTCCTTTCCGCACAGATGATTTCTGCCGAGCACACTTCTTTGCCATCAACGCTGGCGCGGCAGGCGAACTTCCAGATGCTGCGTTTGGAGCTGATGAACGTGGCTTCGAGGATCAACTGGTCGCCCGGGGTAACGGGTTGACGAAAACGCAGCTTATCGGAGCCGACAAAGTAGTAAAGAGTGCCATCAGCCGGCTTCACGTCAAGCATCTTGAAACCAAGGATGCCGGCCGCCTGGGCCATGGCTTCGATGATCAGCACGCCCGGCATGATTGGGTGCTCAGGGAAGTGGCCGTTGAAGAAAGGCTCGTTGATGCTGACATTCTTGTAGGCGCGAATGGTCTTGGTGTCTGCCACATCCAAGTCGACCACACGGTCTACCAGCAGGAACGGGTAGCGGTGCGGCAAGTACTCGCGGATCTGGTTAATGTCCATCATGTTCGGAAAAGCCTGTAATAGAGGAAGGGGACTGACGAATGCCGTCAGTCACGCATCAGATGAAGCATCGTCGGCCGGGGTCACGGCGGCCAGACGCTTTTCTAGCTGCTGCAGGCGACGCGCCATGTCATCCAGGGTGCGGAAACGGGCCGCGCTTTTGCGCCACTCCGCTGCCGGCTGCATGGCGGTGCCGGAAGAATACGAGCCAGGCTCGGTAATAGAGCGGGTCACCATGGTCATGCCAGTGACGAATACGCCATCGCAGATCTCGATATGCCCCACCAGCCCAACGCCGCCGGCAAGCATACAGTGCTTACCGATCTTGGTGCTGCCGGAGATACCGACGCAGGCGGCCATGGCGGTGTGATCACCAACCTGAACGTTATGCGCGATCATGATCTGGTTATCCAGCTTCACGCCGTTGCCAATGATGGTATCCGCCAGTGCGCCACGGTCGATGGTGGTGTTGGAGCCCACTTCCACGTCATCACCCAGGGTGACGCCGCCGATCTGGGCAATTTTCTGCCACACACCTTTTTCGTTGGCAAAGCCGAAGCCTTCACCGCCGATGACCGCGCCCGACTGAATCACCACGCGTTTACCAATGTGCACGTCGTGGTACAGCGTCACGCGTGGCGCCAACCAGCCGCCCTCACCCACAACAGTACGCGCGCCAACAAAGCACTGCGCGCCAATGGTCACGCCAGCACCGATCTGCGCACCGCTCTCGATCACCGCGTAGGCACCGACACTGGCAGAGGCATCAACCACAGCATCTGCCGCCACGATGGCCGTGGCGTGAACGCCGGCAGCCGCGCGCGGTTTGCGGTCGAACAGATGGGAAAGTTCGGCATAGGCCAGATAGGGGTTGGCCACAATCAATGCCGCGCCGGCATAGCCCTCGGCATCGGCCGCAGTCAGCAGGACCGCACCGGCTTTGCAATCGGCGAGAAATTTGCGGTATTGGGGGTTGGCGAGGAAGCTCAGATGAGCCGGGCCAGCCTCATGCAAGGTGGCCAGGCCGGTAATGCTGGTGTCCGCGGCGCCACGCAGGGTGGCGCCTAGACGCTCGGCCAACTGGCCGAGGGAGAACACTATCGCAGTCATGATTAACGCGACTGGTTCATGCGCTCGATGACTTGGCGGGTGATGTCGTACTGAGGTTTGACATCAATCACCGCACCGCGCTCCAGCACCAGGTCGAAGGCGCCGTTCTTGATCACGTCTTCAACGGCTTTATCCAGAGTCGGCTTAAGCTTCTTCAGCATTTCACGGTCGGCAGCGGCTTTGGCTTCGTTCAGTTCCTTGGACTGAAACTGGAAGTCGCGGGCCTTTTGCTTGAATTCAAGCTCCAGACGCTCACGCTCGCCTTGCTGCATTTTCTCGCCTTCTTTTACCAGGCGGTCCTGAATGCCTTTGGCGCTGGTTTCCAGAGACTTGAGCTTGGTCAGTTGCGGACCGAATTTCTTCTCGGCATCCACTGCGTATTTCTTCGCAGCGTCCGACTCGAGCAGTGCCTGCTGATAGTTCAGCACGGCAATTTTCATGTCGGCGAAGGCCGGGCCTGCCAGAACGGCAGCGCTTAACAGTACCAATTGGATCAACTTGCGCACGATGAACTCCTGCAAAACCGTTGTCGTTATAAATGATCAGGTAATTAGAACGTCTGACCGAGAGAGAACTGGAATACCTGGGTGTCGGCGTCGTCCGGCTTCTTGATCGGCATGGCCAAGCTGAAGCTGAGCGGGCCCAGTGCAGTAATCCAGGTCACACCAACACCTACGGAGCTGGCCAGACTGTTCAGGTCGAGGTCACAACCGCTATCACCACGTTTTTTCTGCGTGGAACTGCAGTTGGTATCAAACACATTACCCACATCCCAGAACAACGAGGTACGCAGGGAACGCTGGTCTTTCACGAAAGGCAGCGGGAAGAGGTATTCCGCACCACCCTGGATCAACACATTACCGCCGAACGGCAGCGGATCTTGGTCCGGGTCAGTGTAGCGACCGTATTTGTCGCGGCCACCACCAGGTACATAACTCGGGGTACTGCGCGGACCCAGGCTGCTGTCTTCGAAGCCGCGCACCGAGTTGAAACCACCGGCGTAGTAGTTCTCATAGAACGGCAGGCCAGAGGTGCCACCGTAACCGTCGCCATAACCCAGTTCGGTATGGAAACGCATGGTGGTGTTGGTGGTCAGCGGCGCGAAGATCTGGGCGCGGTAGTCCAACTTGTAGAAGGACAGATCGCTACCGGGCAACGTGGTCTCCAGCACCAGGCTTTGCGAGTGACCACGGTTGGCAAGTACACCACGGTTCAGGGTGGACTCGGACCAGCCGACGGAGCCTTTGAAGTTGAGGAAGTTATCCCCTTCCTGGTCGAGGAAGTTGATGATTTCGTCAACGGTGTAGTCACCGGTCTTGATTTCGTCTTCCTGCACGGTCAGACCGAAGGTCAGACGCGCAGTTTCGCTGATGGGATAGCCAACGGTGACACCACCACCAAAGCTGTCCACCGCATAGCTGGAAACGTCGGTGTCCAATTCGTCATAGTCGGTGGTGCGGTAGAAGGCGTTGTAACCCAGGCTCACGCCGTCGACGGTCCAGTAGGGGTCAACGAAGCCGAAGTTGTAGCGGGTCTGGTACTCACTGCGGGTCAAGCCGATGCTGACCTTGTTACCGGTACCGAGGAAGTTGTTCTGGCTAATCGAACCACCGAGGATCAAACCGGCGTTCTGAGCGAAACCGACGCTGGCAGTGATCGAACCCGAAGCCTGCTCTTCCACGCTGTAGTTCACGTCTACCTGGTCGTCGGTACCCGGCACTTGCGGGGTTTCAACGTTTACTTCTTTGAAGAAGCCCAGACGCTCCAGACGGGTTTTGGACTGGTCAATCAAGTAAGTCGAAGCCCAGCCACCTTCCATCTGACGCATTTCACGGCGCAGCACTTCGTCTTCGGACTTGGTGTTGCCACGGAAGTTGATGCGGTTTACGTAGGCACGTTTGCCCGGGTTGACGCCGAACGTGATCGACACGGTGTGGTCTTCGTCGTGCGCTTCCGGCACGCCGTTGACGTTGGCGAAGGTGTAACCCTCGTTACCCAGACGACGGGTGATGAGCTCGGACGTGGTGGTCATCAGCTTGCGCGAGAATACCTGGCCTTTTTTCACCAGCAGCAAGGCTTTGACTTCGTCTTCGGGCACCTTGAGGTCGCCGCTCAGTTTTACTTCACGAACGGTGTACTTCTGACCTTCATCCACGTTGACGGTGATGTAGACGTGTTTCTTGTCCGGGGTGATGGATACCTGGGTGGAGGAGATATCCATGTTGATGTAGCCGCGATCCAGGTAGTAGGAGCGCAGACGCTCAAGGTCACCGGAAAGTTTCTCGCGTGCGTACTTGTCATCGTTCTTGAAGAAGGACAACCAGTTAGTGGTCTTCAGTTCAAACAGATCAACCAGGTCTTCATCCGGGAACACCGTGTTACCCACGACGTTGATGTGCTGGATGGCGGCAACAGTGCCTTCATTGATGTTGATCTTCAGCGCGACGCGGTTACGCGGCTGGGGAATAACTTCTGCTTCGATCTCGGCCGAGTAACGACCCTGAGCCACGTACTGACGCTGCAGTTCGTTACGCACACCTTCGAGGGTGGCGCGTTGGAAGATTTCACCTTCCGACAGACCGGACTGGTTCAACCCCTTGAGCAGGTCTTCACTGGTGATGGCCTTGTTACCTTCGATCTCGATGCTGGAGATCGACGGACGTTCTACTACAGTAATGACCAGCACGTTGCCGTCACGACCCAGTTGAATGTCCTGGAAGAAACCGGTTTTGAACAGAGAGCGAGTGGCTTCGACCAACTGGCGATCATCGGCCGTTTCACCCACGTTCAGGGGCAAGGCGCCGAACACGCTGCCGGCGGAAACCCGCTGCAGGCCGTTGACGCGGATATCGGAGATGGTGAAGGACTCGGCGTGAACTTCGGCGATCATCAGTGCGAAGAGCACCACAGGTAGCAGCAGCAGACGTTTCATGAAGTCCTTTCTTATTCCAACTGACGATAAAAAATCTGCCGCAAAGGGCGGCACTTTTTGTAATTCGGTGAACGCTATAACGGTGAAACTCAGAACCGGCTCAGGTCATTGACCAAGGCCAGCAACATCACCCCAACCACCAGACTGATGCCGATTTGCATCCCCCACCCCTGCACTCGCTCCGACACCGGGCGACCACGCACCCATTCGATCAGATAAAAAAGCAGGTGCCCCCCATCAAGCACGGGAATCGGCAAAAGATTGAGAACCCCCAAACTGATGCTCAGATAGGCCAGGAAATTTAAAAAATCCCCTACCCCGGACTGGGCTGAAGCGCCCGCCACTTTAGCAATGGTTATCGGCCCGCTCAAGTTTTTTACCGAGAGCTCGCCAAAGAGCATTTTCTTCAGCGAATCAAGGGTCAACAGGCTCATCGTCCAGGTGCGTTTAAGCGCCTCGGACACCGATTCCAGCGGCCCAAAACTCACTTCACGAAGCATGTCGGCCGGCCACTCACCCACTTGCGGACCGGCACCCAGGTAGCCCGCCTGAGCCTTGTCGTTGCCCTTGGCAGCCAAGGTAATCGGCAGCTCCACCGGGTGCCCATCGCGCTGGACCACAAGCATCACGCGTTGTCCGGCACGAGGACGCACACCATCGATCAGTTGTTGCCACTCATCGAGCGCAACGCCATCGAGCGTCAGCAGGCGATCACCGACCTTGAGCCCGGCCGCCTGACCTGGGCCATCCGGATCCAGCGTGGCGATGATGGGCTCGATAGCCGGGCGCCACGGGCGAATACCCAGCGATGAAATCGGGTCTGGCTCATCAGCGCCCTTGAGCCAATCCTGCAGTTGAACGGTATGGGTGGTTTCAGAGGTGGAGCCCGGCTCGATCACCTGCACGGCAATCTGCCCGCTCTCGCCGAGACGACGCACCAGTTGCAGGCCGATGTTGCTCCAGCCGGTGGTGCGCTCACCATCGACCGCGACAATTTCCTGCCCCGCTGCCAAACCCGCCTGCGCCGCCAGGCTCTGCGGCTCGACCGCACCAATGACCGGGCGCACCTGCTGACTGCCCATCATGGCCAGCACCCAGAAAAAGAAAATCGCCAATAGGAAGTTGGCGATAGGTCCGGCAGAAACAATAGCGATGCGCTGCAGCACCGGCTTGCGGTTAAACGCGAAAGGAAGATCTTCGGTGGCGATGTGCGCGTCGGTTTCGCGCTCATCCAGCATTTTCACGTAGCCGCCCAGCGGGATCGCGGCTACAACAAACTCAGTGCCGTGTCGGTCATGCCAGCGAACCAGCGGGGTGCCAAAGCCGACGGAGAAGCGCAGCACCTTCACGCCACAGCGGCGGGCGACCCAGAAATGGCCGAACTCGTGGAAGGTAACCAGCACGCCCAAGGCGACCAGCAGACCGCAGACCATATACAGCATGTTCATTTACATCCTCCGAGCTAGCGCCCGTGGTGACTCAGCCAGTGTTCAGCCTGCGCTCGCGCACTGCCATCGGCGGCCAGCACGGTCTCAAGACTGTCTACCGGCTGGGCCGGCTGAGCGTTCAAGACCGCGTCAATCATACTCGCGATCTCGGGGAAACGAATGCGCCGTTCGAGAAACGCCGCCACCGCCACTTCATTGGCGGCGTTAAGCATGGCCGGCGCCGTGCCGCTTGCCTCGGCTGCCTGACGGGCCAGACGCAGGCAAGGAAAGCGCTGTTCGTCGGGCGGCAGAAAGTCGAGACGGGCTATGGCAAACAGATCCAGGGGCAGCACACCCGAGTCAATCCGCTCTGGCCAAGCCAGCGCATGACTGATGGGCGTACGCATATCAGGATTGCCCAACTGCGCCAGCACCGAACCATCGACGTAGTCGACCAGCGAGTGGATAACACTCTGCGGATGGATCACCACCTCGACTTTGGAAGGCGGCGAATCGAACAGCCAGCAGGCCTCGATAAGCTCCAGCCCCTTGTTCATCATGCTGGCCGAGTCGACCGAAATCTTGCGCCCCATTGACCAATTGGGATGGGCGCAGGCCTGTTCGGGCGTCACATGTTGCAGATCGCCCAGCGGCGTTTGCCGGAATGGGCCACCCGAGGCGGTCAGCAGAATTCGCCGCACCCCCACATTGTTAAGGCCGCGCGCGTAGTCAGTCGGCAGGCATTGGAAAATGGCGTTGTGTTCACTGTCGATCGGCAGCAATACGGAGCCGCTTTTGCGCACCGCCTGCATAAACAACGCGCCGGACATCACCAGCGCTTCTTTATTGGCCAGCAATACTTTCTTGCCAGCCTCGACGGCGGCCAGTGTTGGCTTCAACCCGGCGGCGCCAACAATGGCAGCCATCACGGCATCCACGTCAGGATGAGCCGCCACTTCGCAGAGGCCGCCCTCCCCTTCCAGCACCTCTGTTGCCAAACCGGCACCCTGCAAGGCACCGCGCAACTTGGCAGCCGCCGCTGCGTCAGCCACTACCGCATAGCGCGGACGATGCTGCAGGCACAACGCCTCAAGTTCGGCGAGTCGCGAGAAACCGCTAAGGGCAAAAACCTGATAACGCTGCGGGTGGCGAGCGATGACATCCAGCGTACTAAGGCCAATGGAACCAGTCGCCCCGAGAACGGTGATCTGTTGCGCCGAGCTCACAGCGAACCCCAGCCCGCACCCCAGAGCAACACGGTAAACAGAGGAATGGCTGCGGTCAGGCTGTCGATGCGATCCAGCACGCCGCCGTGGCCCGGCAGCAGGTTGCTGCTGTCTTTCAGGCCGGCCTGGCGCTTGAACATACTTTCGGTGAGATCACCGACCACCGACACCATCACGACCAAGGTCACACCGAGCAGGCCGAGCAAAAACTCGCCACCACTCCAACCACGGTACACGCCTACACCGACAGCGATCAGCAAACACGTGAGCAAGCCGCCAAAGACACCTTCCCAGCTCTTACCTGGACTGACCTTGGGCGCCAGCTTGCGCTTGCCAAAGGCACGACCGGAGAAATAGGCACCGATATCAGCACCCCATACCAGAATCATCACCGCGAAAATCAGCCAGTTCGCCAGCGGCCACTGCTTGATCAGCACCAGACCTTGCCAGGCAGGCAACAGAATCAGCAAACCGATCACCAGCTTGATGGGCGTACCCGCCCAATATCGGCTGCTCTCGGGAAAATTGACCACCAGAAAGGTCGCCGTCAACCACCAGCCCACGCCGACCAGCAGCACAACTGGCGCCAGGGCAGGAACCTGATAAAGCACGAATAGCAGAACAGCCACAGCAGAGGCGTAGGCCACGCGCACTGGCTGCGCTTCAAACCCGGCCAAGCGTGCCCACTCCCATGCACCCAAAGTCACCACCGCACCGATAAACAATGCGAAGGCCGAGCCACTAAGCAGAAAAAAACCGCCTAGAGCGATGGGCGCCAGAATCAGGGCGGTGATGATGCGTTGCTTCAACATTGTGCGCGTGCCTCAGCTGCCACTTGCTCGCTGGTTTTACCAAAGCGGCGCTGGCGGGTAGCGTAATCGGCCAGCGCATTGCGCATGGCGTCGTGTTTGAAGTCCGGCCAGAACAGGTCGGAAAAGTACAGCTCGGAATACGCCAGCTGCCAGAGCAGGAAATTGCTGATGCGATGCTCACCACCGGTGCGAATGCACAGGTCTGGCAACGGCTGATCGCCGGTTGCCAGAAGGCCCTGAAGCAAACGCGGGGTGATGTCTTCGGGCCGTAAATGGCCTGCCTGCACCTGGTGCGCCAACTGCTGAGCAGCCTGAGCGATATCCCACTGACCGCCATAGTTGGCCGCCACTTGCAGGACAAAACGGTCATTGCCGGCCGTCAGCGCTTCGGCTTCACGCATGGCGCTTTGCAGCTCCGGGTGAAAGCGCGAACGGTCGCCGATGATACGCAGGCTGATGCCATTGGCGTTGAGCCGCTTCGCCTCGCGCCGCAAGGCAGAGAGAAACAGCTCCATCAGGGCGCCGACTTCCTCAGCCGGCCGATCCCAGTTTTCACTGGAGAAGGCGAACAGGGTCAGCACCTCGACGCCTTCCTCGGCACACACCTCAATTACCGCGCGCACCGCATCGACGCCGGCCTTGTGCCCGGCAACGCCAGGCAGCAAGCGTTTCTTGGCCCAGCGGTTGTTACCATCCATGATGATTGCCACATGTCGTGGCACGCCCGGCGAACCGGTCTTGACGGTCTTTTCCATGACGAAACCGGCCGTTAAACGGCCATCAGATCCGCTTCTTTCTGCTTCACAGCCACTTCAATCTCGCCGACGAACTTGTCCGTCAGTTTCTGGATATCGTCGGCCGCACGGCGCTCTTCGTCTTCGCTGATTTCTTTCTCTTTCACCAGGTCTTTCAGCTGGCTCAGCGCGTCACGGCGAATATTGCGCACCGCTACACGACCATCTTCTGCCGCATCGCGTGCCTGCTTGGTGAAGCCCTTGCGGGTTTCCTCGGTCAGGGCAGGCATGGTGACCAGCAGCAGCTCGCCCAAGTTGGTCGGGTTCAGACCCAGACCCGAACTCTGAATGGCTTTGTCGACAGCACTGAGCATATTGCGCTCGAACGCGACAATCTGCAGGGTACGGGAGTCTTTAACGGTTACGTTGGCAACCTGGTTCAGTGGGGTATCGGCGCCGTAGTAAGGCACCATCACGCCGCCGAGCACGCTTGGGTGCGCCTGGCCGGTGCGGATGCGGCTAAAAGCGTGGACAAGCGATTCCAGGCTTTTTTGCATGCGCTCTTGGGCATCTTTCTTGATTTCGTTGATCATTGCTCGCCTTCCTCGATCAGGGTTCCTTCCGCGCCACCCACTACTACGTTCAGCAGTGCGCCGGGCTTGTTCATATTGAAGACCCGCAGCGGCATCTTGTGGTCGCGACACAGACAGATGGCCGTCAGGTCCATCACGCCTAGCTTACGGTCCAAGACTTCGTCATAGGTCAAACGGTCGAACTTTTCAGCATTCGGGTCTTTGAACGGGTCGGCGGTGTACACGCCGTCCACTTTGGTCGCCTTCAGCACCACATCGGCATCGATTTCGATGGCACGCAGGCAGGCTGCGGAGTCGGTGGTGAAGAACGGGTTACCGGTACCGGCGGCGAAAATCACCACGTCCCCGGAGTTCAGATGACGAATGCCTTTGCGACGATCGTAATGGTCGGTAACGCCAACCATGGAAATCGCCGACATCACGATAGCGGGGATATTTGAGCGCTCAAGCGCGTCGCGCATGGCCAGGGCGTTCATCACCGTGGCCAGCATACCCATGTGGTCGCCGGTGACGCGATCCATGCCGGCAGCGCTCAATGCGGCGCCGCGGAACAGGTTACCGCCACCAATCACCAGACCAACCTGTACCCCTATTCCGACCAGTTGGCCGATTTCCAGGGCCATGCGGTCGAGCACTTTGGGGTCGATACCGAAGTCTTCCGACCCCATCAAGGCTTCGCCGCTTAGTTTGAGCAGAATGCGTTTGTAGCGAGGTTGGCGACCACTCACCTGCTGAGCCATGCGTATCTCTCCTGCGGCGTTTGAATTCTGAACAGGCGATATGCCTGCATTGATCGAGCGCTTGGACAGCGCTCACGGCATTTGGTGCAGCACAGTGCACCAATACCTCTTACACATGCAATTGTCGGCCCCATTTCGACAAAGAGGCTGCGCGCGTGAGCGGGCAGCCTCTTCGGGGCGACAGGTAAAACCTGTCTTACTGCTTGCTGGCAGCCAGTTGAGCCGCTACTTCGTCTGCGAAGTTGGATTCAACTTTCTCGATGCCTTCGCCTACGCCGTAACGTACGAAGGAAACGATTTCAGCGCCGGCTTTCTTGGCCAGAGCACCAACGGTGACTTCCGGATCTTTAACGAAAGACTGCTCTACCAGGCTGGCTTCGGCCAGGAACTTGGAGATACGACCTGCAACCATCTTCTCGACGATCTCGGCTGGTTTGCCTTTGATCTTGTCTTCGTTGAGGCTCAGGAAAACGCCTTTCTCACGCTCGATGGCTTCGGCGGAAACTTCCGACGGCAGCAGGAACTCAGGGTTGCTGGCAGCAACGTGCATAGCGATGTCGCGAGCCAGTTCTGGAGTACCGCCTTTGAGCGAAACGATAACGCCGATTTTGTTGCCGTGAACGTAGGCACCCAGCACGTCGCCTTCAACAGCGGTGAGACGGCGAATGTTGACGTTCTCACCTACTTTGGCAACCAGCTCAACGCGGGCTGCTTCGCGGGACGCGATCAGCGGCTCAACGGAGGTCAGGTTTTCGGCCAGAGCCTGGTCGATGCTGTCGGCGACGAATTTCTTGAAGTCATCTTGCAGAGCCAGGAAGTCGGTCTGCGAGTTCACTTCCATGATCACGGCGCGCTTGTTGTCAGCAGCAACCTTGACCGCGATGGCGCCTTCGGCAGCCACGTTACCGGCTTTCTTGGCGGCCTTGATGGCACCCGAAGCACGCATATCGTCGATGGCTTTCTCGATGTCGCCGCCAGCCTTGGTCAAGGCCTTTTTGCAATCCATCATGCCTTCGCCAGTACGTTCACGCAGTTCTTTGACCAGCGCTGCAGTAATCTCTGCCATTTCGAAATCCTCTTGGATAAGTCCCACCCGGCGGGCCGGATGATGATCAATTCTAAGGTGGCAAAAAGGGGGCCTAGCCCCCTTTTTGCTAACCGAGAGACGCTAGAAGCGGTCTACTCAGCCTTCAGCTTGTTCAGCAGCAACAGGAGCCTCGACGAATTCGTCGGTGCCGCCGTTGGCGTTGCTGCGGCCACGCACTACTGCGTCAGCCATTGCACCCATGTACAGCTGAATGGCGCGAATGGCGTCATCGTTGCCTGGGATGATGAAATCAACACCTTCCGGGCTGCTGTTGGTATCGACTACGCCGATAACCGGGATGCCGAGCTTGTTAGCTTCGGTGATAGCGATGCGCTCGTGATCAACGTCGATTACGAACAGGGCATCAGGCAGGCCGCCCATGTCCTTGATACCACCCAGGCTGCGATCCAGTTTTTCCAGATCACGAGTACGCATCAAAGCTTCTTTTTTGGTCAGCTTGGTGAAAGTGCCGTCTTGCGACTGAACTTCCAACTCACGTAGACGCTTGATCGACTGACGGATGGTTTTGTAGTTGGTCAGCATGCCGCCCAACCAGCGGTGATCCACGAACGGCGAACCGCAACGTGCTGCTTCTTCAGCAACGATCTTGCCAGCGGAACGCTTGGTGCCGACGAACAGAATCTTGTTTTTGCCCGAAGCCAGTTTTTCAACGAACGACAGAGCGTCGTTGAACATCGGCAGGGTTTTTTCCAGGTTGATGATGTGGATCTTGTTGCGCGCGCCGAAAATGTACTTGCCCATTTTCGGGTTCCAGTAACGGGTCTGGTGGCCGAAGTGCACACCGGCCTTCAGCATATCGCGCATATTGACTTGGGACATGATAGTTCCTTGATAAGTCGGGTTAGGCCTCCACGTATCCCAATGACCAACCTTCAGCAATTAACTGCGAGCAATTAACTGAAAGGCACCCAGGCCATCGTGTCGATACGTGTGTGGGGTTTAGGCTTTCGAGCTGATGCCCGGAAAGCGGCGCATTTTATACCACAGCAAGCGGAGAAACGGAACCCGAAACTACGGTCCGGCTGGCAACAGGCCGGACACAAATCGTCCCACTACTATAAGGAAAGTATCCCGAGCCTGTAGGGAACCGCCCACAGCTGGATAGTTAGGCTGCTTGGAATGCTAGAATCGCGCTTTCCGTATTTTTGCCGAGCGCCAACGGGCGCTGAGAGAGCTTGTATGACCGTCACTATCAAGACGCCCGAAGAAATCGAAAAAATGCGCATCGCCGGCCGTCTGGCCAGTGAAGTGCTGGAAATGATTGGCGAATACGTCAAGCCGGGCGTGACCACCGAAGAACTGGACCGCATCTGCCACGACTATATCGTCAACGTTCAGCAGGCTATTCCTGCACCGCTGAACTACAAGGGTTACCCGAAATCCATCTGCACCTCGATCAACCACGTGGTGTGCCACGGTATTCCTAACGAGAAGCCCCTCAAGGATGGCGATGTGCTGAACATCGACATCACTGTGATCAAAGACGGCTACCACGGCGACACCAGCAAGATGTTCCATGTCGGCAACGTGCCGGAATGGGCCGTGCGCCTGTCCAGGATCACCCAGGAATGCATGTATAAAGGCATCGAGCTGGTAAAACCGGGCGCTCGTCTGGGTGATATCGGCGAAGTGATCCAGAAGCACGCCGAGAAGAACGGTTTTTCGGTGGTTCGCGAATACTGCGGCCACGGCATCGGCAAGGTGTTCCACGAAGAGCCGCAAGTGCTGCACTACGGCCGCGCAGGCACCGGGATGGAATTGAAAGAAGGCATGACCTTCACCATCGAGCCGATGATCAACCAGGGTCGCGCCGAAACCCGTCTACTGGGCGACGGCTGGACCGCCATCACCAAGGACCGCAAGCTCTCGGCCCAGTGGGAACACACCATTCTGGTGACCGCCACCGGCTACGAGATCTTCACCCTGCGCACCGATGACACCATCGCACGCACCTCGGCCTGATCGATCACGCAACCTGACTGCCCTTATATAAATAGAAAGGAACGCAACTGAATGCCGCAGGTGGATCCCGAGTTGTTCGACCGCGGCCAGTTCCAGGCGGAACTGGCGCTTAAAGCCAGCCCCATTGCGGCATTCAAGAAAGCCATCCGTCGCGCCCATGAGGTGCTCGACGAGCGCTTCAAGGAAGGCCGCGATGTCCGGCGTCTGGTGGAAGACCGTGCCTGGTGCATCGACCAGATCCTGCGCGAAGCCTGGGCCCAGTTCGACTGGAGCGAAGACGCCGATATCGCCCTGCTGGCGGTCGGCGGCTACGGCCGTGGCGAGCTGCACCCTTACTCGGACATCGACCTGCTGCTGTTGCTCGACAGCGCCGACCACGAAATCTTCCGCGATTCCATCGAACGTTTCCTGACCCTTTTGTGGGACATCGGCCTGGAAGTGGGCCAGAGCGTGCGCTCGGTAGACGAATGCGCCTCCGAAGCCCAAGCCGACCTGACGGTGGTCACCAACCTGATGGAAAGCCGCACCATTGCCGGCCCCGAGCGTCTGCGCCAGCGCATGATCGAGGTCACCAGCACCAGCCGGATGTGGCCGAGCAAGGATTTTTTCCTCGCCAAGCGCGATGAACAGACCGCACGCCACGCCAAGTACAACGACACCGAGTACAACTTAGAGCCGAACGTCAAAGGCTCGCCCGGTGGCCTGCGCGATATTCAGACCATTCTCTGGGTCGCACGCCGGCATTTCGGCACCCTGAACCTGCACGCCATGGTCGGCCAGGGCTTTTTGCTGGAAAGCGAATATTCGCTGCTGGCCTCCTCCCAGGAATTTCTCTGGAAGGTGCGCTACGCCCTGCATATGCTCGCCGGCCGCGCTGAAGACCGGCTGCTGTTCGATCACCAGCGCGCTATCGCCAAGCTGCTGGGCTTTGAAGACAGCAACGGCAAGCTGGCCATCGAACACTTTATGCAGAACTACTACCGCGTAGTAATGAGCATCTCCGAGCTCAGCGAGTTGGTGGTGCAGCATTTCGAAGAAGTGATTTTGCGCCACGAAGACAGTGGGCAGGTGCAGCCGCTCAACAGCCGCTTCCAACTGCGCGACGGCTATATCGAAGTCACCGCCGCCAGCGTGTTCAAACGCACACCGTTCGCCATGCTCGAAGTGTTCGTGCTGATGGCGCAAAACCCCGAGATCAAAGGGGTGCGCGCCGACACCGTGCGCCTGTTGCGCGAACATCGACACCTGATCGACGACGACTTCCGCCAGGACATCCGCAACACCAGCCTGTTTATCGAGCTGTTTAAGTGCGAGATTGGCATTCACCGCAATCTGCGGCGGATGAACCGTTACGGCATCCTCGGCCGTTATCTGCCCGAGTTCGGCGATATCGTTGGGCAGATGCAGCACGACCTGTTCCACATCTACACCGTCGATGCGCACACGCTGAACCTGATCAAGCACCTGCGCAAACTGCAGTACACGCCGATTTCCGAGAAATTTCCGCTGGCGAGCAAGCTGATGGGCACCCTGCCGAAGCCGGAACTCATCTATATGGCCGGTCTGTACCACGACATTGGTAAAGGCCGTGGCGGTGACCACTCGGAGCTGGGCGCGG
This sequence comes from Pseudomonas turukhanskensis, assembly GCF_027922365.1. GTDB lineage: Bacteria > Pseudomonadota > Gammaproteobacteria > Pseudomonadales > Pseudomonadaceae > Aquipseudomonas > Aquipseudomonas turukhanskensis. Next base: position 258,555 of record NZ_BSFN01000002.1, on the reverse strand, counting down.
TCGATGCGCAGGCCTTCTGTGAGCGCCACCAACTGCCGGCGTGGGACTCGCGACTGATCGTATGGCTGGTGCAAAACCACCTGGTGATGTCCACTACCGCGCAGCGCAAGGATTTGTCCGACCCGCAGGTGATCCACGACTTCGCCCAACTGGTGGGCGATCAAGTGCACCTCGACTACCTGTACGTGCTGACTGTGGCCGACATCAACGCGACCAACCCCACACTCTGGAACTCCTGGCGTGCCAGCCTGCTGCGCCAGCTGTACAGCGAGACCAAGCGCACCCTGCGCCGTGGCCTGGAGCACCCGGTAGACCGCGAAGAACAGATTCGCCAAACCCAGAATGCCGCGCTGGATATTCTGGTGCGCAGCGGCACCGACCCTGACGACGCCGAACAGCTGTGGTCGCAACTGGGCGATGACTATTTTCTGCGTCATACCGCCGGCGATGTGGCCTGGCACACCGATGCGATCTTGCAGCACACCTCCGCGCACGACCCGCTGGTATTGATAAAGGAAACCACCCAGCGCGAGTTCGAAGGCGGCACCCAGATTTTTATTTACGCTCCCGACCAACACGACTTCTTCGCCGTGACCGTGGCGGCCATGGACCAGCTGAACCTGAACATTCACGATGCCCGCGTCATCACCTCCAGCAGCCAGTTCACGCTCGACAGCTATATCGTGCTCGACACGGACGGCGGCTCGATCGGCGACAACCCGGCGCGCATCAAGGAAATTCGCGAGGGCCTGGTCAACGCGCTAAGCCACCCGGACGATTACCCGACCATCATCCAGCGCCGCGTTCCGCGCCAGCTCAAGCACTTTGCCTTCGCCCCACAGGTGGTGATTTCCAACGACGCCGGTCGCCCGGTCACCGTGCTGGAACTTACCTCGCCGGACCGTCCGGGCCTTCTGGCACGGATCGGCAGGATTTTCCTGGACTTTGACCTGTCGCTGCAGAACGCCAAGATCGCCACCCTGGGCGAGCGCGTGGAAGACGTGTTCTTCGTCACCGACGCCAACAACCAGCCGTTGTCCGACCCCGATCTGTGTGCCCGTTTGCAGGACGCGATCATCGAACAACTGTCCGACGCCGACGGCAACCGCGTCGAGCTCTCCCGAATCAGTATTTGAATAACGACGCCCGCACATGAATGACGCCCTGAACCACCTGCAGCCCTACCCGTTTGAAAAGCTTCGCGCCCTGCTCGCCGGTGCCCTGCCGCCGGCCGAGAAAAGCGCGATTGCCTTGTCGATTGGCGAACCCAAACACCGCTCGCCCGAGTTCGTGGCCAAGGCATTGAGCGATAATCTCGACCAGCTTGCCGTCTACCCGACCACGCTGGGTATTGCCGCGCTGCGCGAGTCCATCGCCACGTGGTGCGAGCGCCGCTTCAACGTGCCGGCCGGCTGGCTCGATGCAGGCAAGCACGTGCTGCCGGTAAACGGCACCCGTGAAGCGCTGTTCGCCTTCACCCAGACCGTGGTGCAGCGCAGCGACGACGGCCTGGTGGTCAGCCCCAATCCGTTCTACCAGATCTATGAAGGTGCGGCCCTGCTGGCCGGCGCCAAGCCCCACTACCTGCCGTGCCTGGAAGAAAATGGCTTCAACCCGGACTTCGACGCCGTGTCAGCCGATATCTGGCAGCGCTGCCAGATTCTGTTCCTGTGCTCCCCCGGCAACCCCACCGGTGCGCTGATCCCCCAAGCCACGCTGCAAAAACTGATCATGCTGGCCGATCAGTACGACTTCGTGATCGCCGCCGACGAGTGCTACAGCGAGCTGTATTTTGACGAAGCCAACCCACCGGCCGGCCTGCTCAGCGCCTGCGCCGCCATGGGCCGCAGCGATTTTGCACGCTGCGTGGTGTTCCATAGCCTGTCCAAGCGCTCCAACCTGCCGGGGCTGCGTTCCGGTTTCGTGGCCGGCGATGCCGCAATCCTGAAATCATTCCTGCTGTACCGTACCTACCACGGCTGCGCCATGCCGGTGCAAACCCAGCTAGCCAGCGTGGCCGCCTGGAACGACGAGGCCCATGTACGCTCCAATCGCGACCTGTACCGGGAAAAGTACGACGCCGTGCTGGATATCCTGCAGCCGGTAATGGACGTGCAACGCCCCGACGGTGGCTTTTACTTGTGGGCGAAAACGCCGATGGACGACGCCGACTTTACCCGTGAACTGTTCGCTAAAGAGCACGTCACCGTGGTGCCCGGCTCCTATCTGTCGCGCGAAGTGGACGGCTTCAACCCCGGCGCCGGCCGTGTGCGCATGGCCTTGGTCGCCCCCCTGGCCGAATGCGTGGAAGCCGCCACGCGGATTCGCGCCTTTATTCAGAGCAAGGCAAACGCATGAGCATCACCCTCTACGGCATCAAAGCCTGTGACACGATGAAAAAAGCCCGTACCTGGCTGGAGGAGCACAAGGTCGATTACGCCTTTCACGACTACAAAGCCGTGGGCATCGACCGTGAGCACCTGCAGCAATGGTGCAGCGAACATGGCTGGGAAAGCGTGCTGAACCGCGCCGGCACCACCTTTCGCAAGTTGAGCGACGCTGACAAAAGCGACCTCGACCAGGCCAAGGCGGTTGAACTAATGGCGGCCCAGCCATCAATGATCAAACGCCCGGTATTGGACTTGGGCAGCAAGACGCTGCTGGGTTTCAAACCCGAGAAGTACGCCGCCGCATTCGAATAAACCGCTGCCGGGCTTTGCCCGGGCAAGCGGCAGAAAAACACCGTGACTGCCGCCGCCAACCGGCGCGTCGACCTAATTCAGCAAGAGGAAACACCATGTCCAATTCCCTGTTCAGCCTGGCCTTCGGCGTCGGCACCCAAAACCGCGAAGGCAACTGGCTGGAAGTGTTTTACGCCCAACCGCTGCTTAACCCGGCAAGCGATCTGGTCGCCAAAGTCAGCGAAAAGCTTGGCTACCAAGGCGGCAACCAGGCCATCGCCTTCACCAGCAACCAGGCCACCGAACTGGCCGACCTGTTGAAAAACGTGGACAGTGCACAAGCGGCCCTGCTCACCCGCCTGGCCGAAAGCCAACGCCCACTGGTGGCCACCCTGCTGGCCGAAGATGCCGCGCTGACCTCCACGCCTGAGGCTTACCTGAAGCTGCACCTGCTCTCCCACCGTCTGGTGAAACCGCACGGCCTGAGCCTGGCGGGCATTTTCCCGTTGCTGCCAAACGTAGCCTGGACCAGCCAGGGCGCCGTGGACCTCAGCGAACTGGCCGAACGTCAGCTGGAAGCCCGCTTGAAAGGCGAGCTGCTGGAAGTGTTCTCGGTGGACAAGTTCCCGAAAATGACCGACTACGTGGTGCCGGCCGGCGTGCGCCTGGCTGACAGCTCGCGTATCCGCCTGGGCGCTTATGTAGGCGAAGGCACCACCGTCATGCACGAAGGCTTTATCAACTTCAACGCCGGCACCGCAGGCCCGGGCATGATCGAAGGCCGCGTATCGGCCGGCGTATTCGTGGGCAAGGGCTCGGACCTGGGCGGCGGTTGCTCCACCATGGGCACCCTGTCCGGTGGCGGCAATATCGTGATCAGCGTCGGTGAAGGCTGCCTGATCGGCGCCAACGCCGGTATCGGCATTCCGCTGGGCGACCGCAATACTGTGGAATCGGGCCTGTACATCACCGCCGGCACCAAAGTGGCGCTGCTGGACGACCAGAACCAACTGGTAAAAGTACTTAAGGCCCGCGACCTGGCTGGCCAGCCAGACCTGCTGTTCCGCCGCAATTCGCAGACCGGTGCCGTAGAAGCCAAGTCGCACAAGACCGCGATCGAGCTGAACGCAGCCCTGCATGCGCATAACTGATAGGTTTATTCCTATCTGAAATCTGCCCCCCCGTTACTCCCGCGCGGGCGGGAATCCAGAGTCGCTCATGTGACCACGTAACTGGATTCCCGCCCGCGCGGGAGTAACGGTGCAAGAACCCTAGCGGCGGTCATTCCATGCCAATCCTCTCTCCATGGCGCTCTGACTTCCCGGCCCTGGCCGCTCTCGCCGCCGATAGCCAGACCTACCTCGACAGCGCCGCCACCTCGCAAAAACCCCAGGCCATGCTTGATGCCTTGCTGGGTTATTACCGCGCGGGCGCTGCGAACGTTCACCGTGCCCAGCACCTGCCTGGCGAGCGAGCCACCCGCGCATTCGAAGAGGCGCGTGGCAAAATCGCGCGCTGGCTGAATGCGGCCAGTCACGACGAAATCATCTTCACCCGCGGCGCCACCGAAGCGCTGAACCTGCTCGCCTACGGCCTGGAAGAACACTTCCACGCTGGCGATGAAATTGTTATCAGCGCCCTGGAGCACCACGCCAATCTGTTGCCATGGCAGCAGCTGGCGCAACGGCGTGACCTGGCCTTGATCGTGCTGCCGGTCACCACCAGCGGGCAGGTCGATCTGGTTGCGGCCAAGCACCTGATTGGCCCGCGTACGCGCCTGTTGGCGGTTAGTCAGTTGTCCAACGTGCTGGGCACCTGGCAGCCACTGTCCGAGTTGCTGGCGCTCGCCAACACCCATGGCGCCATCACCGTGGTCGACGGCGCGCAGGGCGTGGTGCACGGCCGCCACGATATGCAGCAACTGGGCTGCGACTTTTATGTCTGCTCCAGCCACAAGCTGTACGGGCCCGATGGCGTCGGCGTGCTCTACGGCCGCGCCGCCACCTTGCAGCGCGTGCTGCCCTGGCAGTTTGGCGGCGAGATGCTGCTGCAAACCGATTACTACACGGCCAAATTCCGCCCGGCACCGCTGGGCTTTGAAGCCGGTACGCCGGCGGTGTCCGCCGTGATTGCCCTCGGCGCCACGCTGGATTACTTGGCCAGCCTCGATGGCGCTGCGGTGCTGGCCCACGAAGCCGCCCTGCACGCCGAACTGCTCGCCGGCCTTGGCGCGCGCCCAGGTGTGCGGGTTCTGGGAGCCCCACAAACTGCCCTCGCCAGCTTTGTAGTCGAGGACGTGCACAGCGCCGACCTCGCCCATTTGCTTACCGAACAAGGCATCGCCGTGCGCGCCGGCCATCACTGCGCCATGCCCTTGCTGCGGGGCCTGGGTTTGCCGGGGGCGATTCGGGTGTCGCTGGGGCTGTACAACGACAGCGGCGACCTACAGCGCTTTTTCGCCGCGCTCGATCACGCGTTGGAGATTCTCGGATGAGTGCCCTTCCCGCGGCTGCCGAACAAGCGCTTGAAACCTTTAGCCAACCCATCAGTTGGGAGCAACGCGCCCGCCTGCTAATGGCCTGGGGCGAGCAACTTGAGCCACTGACCGACGACGAACGCAGCGAGCCCAATCGGGTAGATGGCTGTGAAAGCCTGGTGTGGCTGGTGGGTCATTTCAGCGAGGGGCACTGGCAGTTTCGCGCCAGCGGCGATGCCCGTCTGATTCGCGGCCTGCTGGCCCTGCTGCTAGTGCGGGTCAACGGCTTGCCCGCCGACGAACTGAGCACGCTGGACCTGGCTGCCTGGTTTAGCCAGCTCGGCCTGGCCCGCCATCTCTCGCCTTCGCGCACCAACGGCCTGCAAGCCGTGCTGACACGAATGCGCGAGTTGACCCTTAACGCCCCTCGATAGAGGCGCCCGGGCCGATGGCCTGAACGGCGTCATTGGCTAACCAAGCCTTGGCTTCGGCGGAATGGCGCAGCGTGGCGTCGAGGAACGCCGTACTGACCGTCTGCACGTTAGCGACCTGATGGGCATCGAACCAGTTCTGGCTGTCCTGACCGTGGCCCATGGTGTCCGGGCGAGGACGACGCTTGGGCCCCTCACCACCGTCGGCGCCGGGTGGGCCGCCGGAGCCATCGCGGCCGCCAGCGCCGGCATCCATATCTGCATCGCGCTTGGGACCTTTACGGTCGGCTTCATCCGCGCTCGGCAATTCATCCAGCGAGCCACTGAACAATTGATGCTGGGCATTCTTGGCGATCAGTTGGTAACTGCCGGGGTTCGGATTACCCCGCCACATGGCCAGGCGCCGCTCGGGTGAATCCACCCAGCTAAACGGGTCTTCGTCATGCGGGCCGGTCACGCTCAGCAGCGGTGTATCCACGCGCGCCACCGGGCTGCCGGGGCCCACGTACGGGCTTAGCAGAATCACCGCCTTGGGTTGCCAATCCCTGAGCAGGCTATCGCCCGCCAACGCGGCGGCGGTCTGGGCGCCCAGGTCGTAACCGGCAAACACCACGTTGTTCCAGTCCACACCGGCCACCTGCGCGTCGCCGGCCTGGCCGCGCACGCGCAATTGGCTAAGCACCTGGTGAACCACGGCGATGCGTTCGTTCAGCGCCTTATCAGAATAGGCTCGCTGAGCAATGCCGCGGAATGTACCGGCCTGCGCTTCGCTACTGGAATAAATGCCACGGCCATACTGCTGCGGCTGAATCGATACCACGGCATAGCCGGCGTCGGCCCAGGTACGGCGCCATTGCAAACCAGCACGGGCGCCCTCGCCCAGGCCGGGCAGAAACACCACCAGCGGCGCGGCGTTGGCCGTTTGCGCCGGAGCCAGCCAACTGACTTCGATGGGTTGTTCGGCCACCGTGAAGTCGGCATCCCAACCCTGAGTTGGGTTCTGTTGGGGCGCCTGATAGGACTTTTCGGCGAAGGCCGCGATGGCCTCGTGGGGATTACGCAAGTCATTGGGTTTACTGGCGCACGCGCCTAGCAGCGCGCTGGCCAGCAGCAACGCTACGGGCAGGCGACAGGCCTGAAAAGAAAAGTTGGACATGCAAGGTATCCGCGAAGAAATCCGGCTAACCGGGGACCTGCGCAGTGTGCCTCAAGCGCTGTGAAAAGCGGGTAATGACTGGGTAATCGGCAGGTAAATTTCCTGATACACAGGGCCCGTGGGGTGGCTGTGCGCACTGAAGCGTTACGACTTAAATCGGCTGGTTGGCGGAGCGCACCCTACGAAAAACGCTACGAACGTTCCGAAGGGCGGCGAATGCCGGCCACCAACTTATCCACAGCTTTCGCCGCTGCCACCATGCCGAAGGTAGCGGTCACCATCATCACCGCGCCAAAGCCACCGGCGCAGTCGAGTTTGACACCGTCGCCGACGAACTTTTTCTCCAGGCAAATGCTGCCATCGGGTTTGGGGTAGCGCAGCTGCTCGCGCGAATACACGCACGGCACGCTGTAATGGCGGCCCGGCGTGCGAGAGAACCCGTAATCACGGCGCAGCGCCGAGCGTACGCTGGAGGCCAGCGGGTCGTTGACCGTTTTATTGAGGTCGCCCACCTGGATCAGCAACGGGTCGATCTGCCCGCCTGCACCGCCGGTGGTGATGATCTGGATCTTGCGCCGCTTGCACCAGGCAATCAGGGCCGCCTTGGCGTTAACGCTGTCGATGCAATCCACCACGCAGTCCAGCGCGGTGGTGATGTACTGGGCCATGGTGTCGCGGGTCACGAAGTCGCTCACCGCATGCACCACGCAATGGGGGTTGATGGCGCGGATGCGCTCGGCCATCACTTCGACCTTGGGCTGGCCGATGGCACCCTGCATCGCGTGAATCTGCCGGTTGGTGTTGGTAACGCAGACGTCATCCAGATCGAACAGCGAGATCTCGCCCACGCCACTGCGCGCCAAGGCCTCGGCCGTCCATGAACCCACGCCACCGATGCCGACCACCGCCACATGGGCAGCCGCCAGCCTGGCCAGGCCGTCGCGGCCATACAGGCGGGCAATGCCGCCAAAGCGTTGTTCATCTGTACCCATCACACCACCTCTATACCGCGCCCTTATAGAGAGACGCGTCCGGCAAATCGGCGCGCATTATATGAAGCGTCATCTGCACATGCCACGCCGCTGGTACAAGTATGGTTCAACACGTGCGCCGCGATGCTTGCCTATGCTTAACTGCCACCGGCACTTAGATCCCGCAACATGCCAGTAAAACGCCAGCTTGCCGTGGCCTGCGCCGAACTAAAAACAGACGACGCTGACCAAGGTTTGCGGGCAATAAACCCGGTAGCTATACAGCAATTTGACGCCGGAGTAGGATGCGCGCCGACCGGCGCTCGCCGGCATCTCTCCGTTCCACCCTTTGGAACCTGAAACGTCTATGTCATCGCGTAAATTTGGACTCAACCTGGTGGTATTCGTGGCAATCGCCGCGCTCTTCACCGGCATATGGGCGCTGTACAACCGTCCGGTCACTGCACCCGACTGGCCCGAGCAAATCTCCGGTTTCTCCTTCTCGCCGTTCCGGCTCGATCAGAACCCGCAGAAGGATCAATACCCCACCGACGAGCAGATGCGCGAAGACCTCGGGCTTCTCGCCAAGCACACCGACAACGTGCGTACCTACTCGGTAGACGGCACCCTGGGCGACATTCCCAAGTTGGCCGAAGAGTTCGGCCTGCGCGTTACGCTGGGCATCTGGATCAGCCCGGACGAGGAGCGCAACGAGCGCGAAATCGCCCGCGGCATCGAGATTGCCAACTCCTCGCGCAGCGTTGTGCGGGTAGTGGTGGGTAACGAGGCATTGTTCCGCCGCGAAGTAACCCCCAAGCAACTGATGGCCTTTATCGACCGCGTACGCGCGCAGGTAAAAGTGCCGGTGACCACCTCCGAGCAGTGGCACATCTGGGAAAAATACCCGCAGTTGGCGAACCACACCGACCTGGTGGCCGCGCACATCCTGCCTTACTGGGAATTCATTCCCATGGAAGACTCCACGCAGTTCGTGCTCGATCGTGCGCGCGACCTGAAACGTATCTTCCCGAAAAAACCGCTGCTGCTGTCCGAGGTGGGCTGGCCGAGCAACGGCCGTATGCGCGGTGGTGCTGACGCCACACAGGCGGACCAGGCCATTTACCTGCGCACCCTGGTAAACACGCTTAACGCCAAAGGCTACAACTACTTTGTGATCGAAGCCTTTGACCAGCCGTGGAAGGCCAGCGATGAGGGGTCGGTCGGCGCTTACTGGGGCGTGTTCAACGCGGCCCGACAGCAAAAATTTGCCTTCGAAGGCCCGGTAGTGGCCATTCCGCAATGGCGCGTGCTGGCCATCGGTTCGGTGGTACTGGCCATGCTCGCCCTGGCCTTGCTGCTGATCGACGGCAGCGCCCTGCGTCAACGCGGCCGCACCTTCCTGACCTTCGTTGCCTTCGCCGGCGGCTCGGTACTGGTGTGGATCGGCTACGACTACAGCCAGCAATACAGCACCTGGTTCAGCCTGACCGTGGGCTTGCTCCTGGGTATCGGCGCCATCGGCGTGTTTATCGTGCTGCTCACCGAAGCCCATGAACTGGCCGAGGCCGTGTGGGTGCACAAACGTCGTCGGCCGTTCAATCCGGTGATCGGCGACAGCACCTACCGGCCGAAAGTGTCGATCCATGTGCCGTGCTACAACGAGCCGCCGGAGATGGTCAAACAGACCCTCGACGCGTTGGCCGCCCTGGACTACCCGGACTTTGAGGTGTTGATCATCGACAACAACACCAAAGACCCAGCGGTTTGGGAGCCGGTACAGGCCTACTGCGAAAACGTCCTGGGCCCGCGCTTCCGCTTCTTCCACGTGGCACCGCTGCATGGCTTCAAAGGCGGCGCGCTGAACTACATCCTGCCGCACACAGCGCCCGATGCCGAAGTGGTGGCGGTGATCGACTCGGACTACTGCGTCGACCCCAACTGGCTCAAGCACATGGTGCCGCATTTTGCCGACCCCAAAATCGCCGTGGTGCAATCGCCGCAGGACTACCGCGACCAGAACGGCAGCGCCTTCAAAAAGCTCTGCTACGCCGAATACAAAGGCTTCTTCCATATCGGCATGGTCACCCGCAACGACCGCGACGCGATCATCCAGCACGGCACCATGACCATGATTCGCCGTACCGTGATGGACGAGCTGAAGTGGGCCGACTGGACCATCTGTGAAGACGCCGAATTGGGTCTGCGTGTATTCGAAAAAGGCTACTCCGCCGCCTATGCCTACGACAGCTTCGGCAAAGGCCTGATGCCGGATACCTTTATCGACTACAAGAAGCAGCGCTTCCGCTGGGCCTACGGCGCCATTCAGATCATGAAAGGCCACGCCCGGGAACTGTTCCGCGGCAAGAACACCGAACTCAAGCGCGGTCAGCGTTACCACTTCGTGGCCGGTTGGCTGCCATGGGTGGCGGACGGTCTGAACATCTTCTTCACCGCCGGTGCCCTGTTGTGGTCGGCGGCGATGATCATCGTGCCGCAACGTGTCGACCCGCCGCTGCTGATTTTCGCGATCCCACCATTGGCGCTGTTCTTCTTCAAGTTCGGCAAGATCGTGTTCCTCTACCAGCGTGCCGTGGGCGTTAACCTCAAGGACGCGTTCTGCGCGGCCCTGGCAGGTCTGGCGCTGTCGCACACCATCGCCAAGGCGGTGCTGTACGGCTTCTTCACCACCAGCATCCCGTTCTTCCGCACGCCGAAAATGCGCTCCAGCCACGGATTCATGGTGGCCATGGCCGAGGCGCGTGAAGAGGTGTTCATCATGCTGCTGCTATGGGGCGCGGCGATTGGCATCGGCATCGTGCAGGGTTTCCCGAGCAACGACGTGAAGTTCTGGGTAGCAATGCTGCTAGTGCAGTCCTTGCCTTACCTCGCGGCACTGATCATGGCGCTGCTGTCGTCCTTGCCCAAGCCGCCGGAAACGCCGGAAGTGGCGTTAGCCGAGTAATGTGATAGCAATGAAAAAGGGCAGCCAAGTGGCTGCCCTTTTTCATTGCCGCAAAAAAATGCATTTTTTCTACTTCACATCCTTCCTCCAGACGGAAGCACCTGACGCCTGCCAACGAGCCCGGCTGCATACGCAAAATTGCTAACGATTAGTCTTGGCCCACACCAATCGTTAAGGAAGTATGTCCATGGAACGTTTCCCTCGCCTACCAACCTCAGCCACCCCACCGCATGCTGTAACGAGCCACGGCGCTCGTTTTCAGCCTGGGCCTAGCTGGCTGTTGTTACTGGCGATGTCTCTGCCAGGCCTTACCATGGCCGAAATAAAATTGTCAGCTAATACCTCGCCTGGCCAAAAGATCGGCATGGCCAACGGCGTACCAGTCATTGGAATTGCCAACCCCACCAGCAAAGGCCTCTCGCATAATCGCTTTGAGCAATTCAATGTCGACAAACCCGGTGTAGTTTTCAACAACAGCCTGAGCGCCGGCACCAGCAAGCTCGCTGGCAACCTTGAAGCCAACCCCAACCTCGCCCAGGCCGCCAAGGCGATTCTTACCGAAGTGACTGGCAATAAGCCGAGCACGTTGGCGGGGACGATGGAAGTGTTCGGCGCCAAGGCCGATGTGATAGTGGCCAACCCCAATGGCGTCACCCTCAACGGCGTCAGCACCGTGAATATGCGCGGCTTCGTCGCGACTACCGGCGTGCCGGACCTGGCCGACGCGCGACACCTCAATGTGCAGAACAACGCAGCACAAGTGATAGTGGGTAACTTGGGGGTCGATACGCGAGACCTTAGTTACTTCGATATCGTCTCCCGCGTGGTGACGCTCAACGGCAGCGTGGGCACGCCGGACAGCAGGGCTGACGTCCAGGTTGTCGCCGGCCTGAATCGCTACGACAGCCAACTGCGCACCGCCTCCCGACTGCAGGGCACCGCAGAGAACACTCCGGGAATCGCGATAGACGGAAGCCTGGCTGGTGCGATGCATGGTGGCCATATCACGCTTATCAGCACTGAAAGCGGCGTCGGCGTTCGCCACGCGGGGCTGATACACAGCGAGCGAGACATTCGCATCATGGCCGACGGTGATATTGCGCTAACCCGGGTCGATGCCGGGCGCGACCTCACTGTGCAAACGAGCGGTGATTTGGCACTTTCAAAGATGAGTTCGATCGCTGGCATGACGGCCGCAGGCGATATTCACATCACCGCCGACGACGTCCACTTGAGCGCCGCCACCAACAGCAGCCGCTTTACCGCGAACGCCAAGACCTTAAATGTGCACGGCACCACGCTGAAAACCACTGCCAATGATCCACACACCGCGGCCCTGTCCATCAAGGTCGACGAGCTGAACCTGACAGGTACGCTCGTAGGTTATGACTACAACGGGCGCATTGCCCAGTTCGTGAAACCGCTCGATGGAGCTCTAGTCGTTCTTGAAAACGGCATACCCAACGGGACCCCCAGTAAGATAGTGAGCAGCGCAACGATCGAATCGGCAGGCGGCATGGACATCACTGCCAGGCGGCTCAATAACACGCGAGGCATTATCGACAACCATGGTAGCCAAGGCCTGCGCATTGCTGCCGACACGCTGAACAACACCGGCATAGTGCGAAGCAATGCCGCGATTGATGTGGCCACCCAAACCTTCAATAACCACTGCACTCGCGGCGCGATGCAGACGTTTTGTGGCGGCATTTTCGGAGGTACAACGGCCGTCCTAAAAACCGACGCGCTGTATAACGAGGGGGCGTTGAGCGCCGCAGGAGATTTGACTCTGCACCTGGGACACGGGCGCCATACCAACGCGTACTGGGCTGAGTTCTATTCTGGCAACAACCTGCTAATCACTCGCCGAGCACCGGGCATTACCGCCGACTTGCTGAACTACGGCCAAATTGCCGCCAAAAACAACCTGATTATCAACCAGGACAATGTCACGGTTGGCAAAAGTGGCTCACTGGCGGCGCATGGAGACGTGCGTGTACGCGCCAACTCCTCTTTCAGCAACAGCAGCAACTGGGTGGTAGCCGGCAATGACCTTACCATCACAACGCAGGTGATGCGCCTGTGGGAAGGCTCTAACCTGCTGTCCGGGGGCAGTTTAAGCCTGAGCGCGGATACCAGCTTTGCCAGTGAACAAGGCTCGGGAATAGTCGCTCGGCAAGGTGATATGACTCTCACCGCCGGCCACCTTTACAACGGCGGTAATATGTATTCCGCAGGAGGCAACCTGGTCGTTCGTGCGGGTGGAAATCTGACTAACACCGGCACCGTTCTAGCCAGCAATGACACCCACATCAGCAGCGATGGCATTCTGCGAAACACGGACTCTGGCATTATCGCCAGCGACGGCGCCCTATCCCTGACCGCCAAAGGCAACATCTTCAATACCAACGGGTCCATTATTGCGGGCGAGGACGTAACGTTCACTACCCCTGGCAGCATTCTCAACGATGGTGGCTCGTGGATCGACGGTATGCTGCTGACGTTCAACGGCGGCGTCCTGCACAACCGAGCGCACTCGGTCATCTATGCTCATGAGCGGCTGGAACTCGGCGACGGCATCACACTGCTTAACACCGATGGCGCCATGATCTCCATCAATGGCGAAATTCACTCGGAAGCCGAACCGGGGAAAACGTTGCTGTAACCTTTCCCGCGCTAGCCGTGCCCATGATCGGGCGCGACTAGCGCGAGGCGCGTTCAGTCAATACGAAACGAATCGGCATCCAGATGCGCCGGGAAGCGCTCGCGGTACGCTGCCAGGTCGGTGGCTTTGAGGGTTACGTGCAATACGCCGTCGCCGGCTTGAGCCTCAAGCAACGGTTCGCCCTGAAAGTCGAGCACTTGGCTATCACCGCTGTAAGGGTGGCCTTTACCATCGTTGCCCACACGGTTTACCGCAGCGACAAAACACAGGTTTTCGATGGCCCGCGCTGGCAGCAAGCGATTCCAGTGCAAACGCCGTGCAGCGGGCCAGTTAGCGGTGTATAGAAGCAGATCGGTGTCATGGGGGTCGCGGCTCCACACCGGGAAACGCAGGTCGTAGCAAATCAGTGGGCGAATGCGCCAGCCATGCAATTCCATCTGCACCTGACGTTCTCCGGGGCTGTAGTGCTTGTGCTCGCCAGCCATGCGGAACAGGTGGCGTTTGTCGTAGTGCAGCATTTCGCCATCAGGGCGAGCCCAGAGCAGGCGATTGCGGTGGCTGCCGTCAGCAGCCTGAATGATCACGCTGCCGGTAATCACCGCATCGAGCCGTTTGGCTTGCGCACGCAGCCAGGCGTAACTGGCGCCCTCCTCCGGTTCGGCCAAGGCTTCGGCGTCCATGGAAAAACCGGTGGTAAACATCTCCGGCAATACGATCAGGTGCGCGCCCCGGGCTTGCTCCAGCAACGCCTCGAAATGGGCAAAGTTCGCGGCCGGGTCATGCCAGACCAAGGTAGTTTGCACCAGGGCGAGTTTGAGATCGGGCAGATTTTTTATATCGCGCCCGCTGTTTAGATTCGACATAGCTTCTCCGCTGCCTGAATCAGGGTCTCTTCACGCTTGGCAAAGCAGAAGCGCACCAGACGCAGATTCTTCAGAGGCTCCTGATAGAAAACCGAAATGGGGATGACCGCCACGCCGTGCTCGCGGGTCAGCCATTCGGCCATCGCTACGTCATCGAGGTCGTCACGAATGGCCGAATAGTCGGCCAGTTGGAAAAAGGTGCCGGCGGCGCGGGTGAAGCGAAATTTCGACTGTTCCAAGCGATCGCAGAACAGGTCGCGCTTGGCCTGGTAAAACGCTGGCAGCTCGCTGACGTGCTGCGGGTTGGCGGCCATAAAGTCAGCCAGCCCCCATTGCAGCGGCGTGACGCCACAGAAGCTCACGTATTGGTGCACCTTGCGCAGCTCCGTGCTCAACGCGGGCGGCGCCACCACATAGCCAGTTTTCCAGCCGGTAACGTGGTAGCTCTTGCCGAACGAGCTGACTACGAAGGCGCGCTGATAAAGCTCCTCATGGGCCAACACGCTGTCGTGTTTGGCGCCGTCGAACACCAAGTGCTCGTAGACCTCGTCGCTGATCAGGTAGATGTCGCGGGCGCGAATCAGCTCGGCCAGTTGGTCGAGGTCACGGCGGGTGAGCAGCGCGCCGCTGGGGTTGTGCGGGCTGTTGAGAATGATCAGGCGGGTGCGCGGGGTGATGGCATCAGCCAAGCGTTGCCAATCGATGGCAAAGTCCGGCTGGCTCAGTGGCACATGCACACAGCGACCACCGGCCAGATCTACCGAGGGCTCGTAACTGTCGTAGCTGGGGTCGAAGACGATCACTTCATCGCCGGCACGGATCAGGGTTTGAATCGCGCAGAAAATCGCCTGAGTGGCGCCGGGAGTGATGGTGATTTCGCTATCGGCGCTGACGCTACGGCCGTAGCAGGCAGCAATTTTCAGCGCGACTTGTTCACGCAATGCCGGCAGGCCGGTCATGGGCGCGTATTGATTGTGGCCGCTATGCACATGGCGGGCGACGGCGTCGAGCAATGCCTGCGGGCCATCGAAATCGGGGAAGCCCTGGGACAGATTCAGCGCACCCACCTCGTTGGCCAACTGCGACATGCGCGTGAAAATGGTGGTGCCGATGTTGGGCAACTTGCTGGTGATCATCACACTTTCCTGTTTGATCTGTCACGGCACGGCTGGAGCCATAGGGACAGGCAGGATAGCGGATCAACTGGGCATGAAAAAGGGCACCCGAAGGTGCCCTTTTGCATATCGCTAGAACCTTTTAACCGCACGGTTTTGCGAGCGTAGGGCGAATATCACCGCTCCCACTTGCGAATCGGCGGATATCCGCTGCGCGGATATTCGCCCTACACCAGCGAGCGTGGAACACACTCTCAACGCAGCAATGTCGACGCGCAGCCGACCTTATTTCTTATCGCGGCGTTTCTTGTCGGCTTTTTTGTGGTGCGACATAAGCCGGCGCTTCTTGTTGACTTGGCGATCAGTCAGGGTGTTTTTCTTGCCTTCGTACGGGTTCTCGCCGCCTTTGAATTCGATGCGAATCGGCGTACCGACCAGCTTCAGTACACGACGGTACGTGTTTTCCAGGTAGCGCACATACGACTTCGGCACCGCCTCCACCTGGTTACCGTGAATCACGATCAGCGGCGGGTTGGCACCGCCCAAGTGGGCGTAACGCAGTTTAATACGGCGGCTGCCAACCATGGGCGGTGCGTGCTCGCTCACGGCATCTTCGAGAATCTGGGTCAGGCGGCTGGTCGGCCAGCGGGTAACCGCCGACTTGAAGGCGTTCTGTACCGACTGATACAGATTGCCCACACCGGTGCCGTGCAAGGCCGAAATAAAGTGGATGTCGGCAAAGTCGACGAAGAACAACCGGCGTTGCAGCTCGGTTTTCACGTAGTCGCGCTCGCTAGGCTCCATGCCGTCCCATTTGTTCAGGGCGATAACCAGAGCGCGGCCGGACTCCAGGGCAAAGCCCAACAGGTTGAGGTCGTGGTCGACCACGCCTTCGCGGGCGTCCATTACAAAGATCACCACGTTGGCGTCTTTTATGGCCTGCAGGGTTTTGACCACGGAGAATTTTTCGACTTCCTCGTGGATCTTGCCGCGCTTGCGCACCCCCGCGGTGTCGATCAGGGTGTACTTCTCTTCGTTGCGCTCGAAGGGAATGTAAATGCTGTCGCGGGTAGTGCCGGGCTGGTCGTAGACGATTACCCGGTCTTCACCGAGCATGCGGTTGACCAGGGTCGACTTACCGACGTTAGGGCGACCGATGATGGCGATCTTGATGCCGTCTTTCTCACTCGGGCCGGGAATGCGCTTGGCTTCCTGACCTTCGGCAACGACTTCCTCTTCCTCGCCTTCGGCCGGCTCTTCCACGTCCTTGGGGAAGCCGCCCAGGGCGATTTCCATCATCTGCGCGATACCGCGGCCGTGGGCGCCGGCAATCGGGATGGCATCGCCCATGCCCAGTGGCGAGAATTCGGCGCGGGCCAGATCGGGGTCAATGTTGTCGACCTTGTTGGCCACCACGTAGGAGGTTTTATTGCGCTTGCGCAGGTGCTCGCCAATCATCTGGTCGGCGGCGGTAAAGCCTGCGCGCGAGTCCACCAGGAACAGGACAACGTCGGCTTCTTCAATGGCCAGCAGCGATTGCTCGGCCATCTTTTCGTCCATGCCATGCTCGTCACCGGAGATACCGCCGGTGTCGATCAGGATGTAGGTTCGCCCTTGCCATTTGGCTTCACCGTACTGGCGATCACGGGTCAGACCGGCCAGGTCGCCAACGATAGCGTCGCGACTTCTGGTCAGGCGGTTAAACAGGGTGGACTTGCCGACGTTAGGACGGCCCACCAGGGCGATTACGGGAACCATACGGCCCCTCCACTCAATTGCAGAAAATACAAAGGCCGCTACCGTCAAACGGCAGCGGCCGAACTCATTGTTGCGCAGGCCTACTGCCTGACGAAGCCCACCATCGCGGCGGTCATCGTCAGCGCGGCAAGTCCTACTTCTTGATGGTCAGCGCAACCAGCTCACCGCTGTTACCGAAAGCATAGAGCCAATCGGCGACCACCAATGGGCGAGCGCGCAGACCGTCACTGTCGATACGGGTGCGGCCGACGAAACGACCATCTACCTGGCTGACCAGGTGCAGATAGCCTTCGAAATCACCAAAGGCTACGTAGCTGGAGAACACTTCCGGCGCCGACAGCTGACGACGGGCCAGCGCTTCGTTGCTCCACAGCGAGGACGCGGAACGCTCGTCGACGCTTTCTACAGTGCCGTTGGCCAGGCACAGGTAAACGTTGCCGATGCTTTCAGCCAGGCCGACGTTACTGGAGGCTTCTTTCTGCCAGATGATGCGGCCATTGGAAGCGTCCAGACCGGCAACGCGACCCTGATAGCTCACAGCGTAGAGGGTATTGCCGGACAGCAGCAGGCCGCCGTCGATATCCACCACGCGGTCCAGCTCGGAACGGCCTTGCGGCACAGCTACGCGTTGTTCCCAGGCCGGCAGACCGCGCTGGGTGTCCAGGGCAATCACCTTACCGGTCGACAGGCCGGCGTAGGCCAGGCTGTCAGTCACGATAGGAGCACCCGTACCACGCAGGGTCAGTACGGCCGGGGTGTTTTCGTAGATCCAACGCTGGGCGCCGGTGCTGGCTTCAAGGCCGATCACGCGGTCGTCCTGGGTTTGCACCACTACCACATCACCGTTGGTGGCCGGCGGTGCCAGCACTTCGCTGGTTACCTTGGCGCGCCATTTCTCTTCACCGGTGGCGCCGTCCAGGGCAACCACTTCACCCTTCAGGGTGCCGACCAGCACCAGGCCGCTACCGGCGCCGACAGCGCCCGATACCGGCAGGTCGAGGTCGGTTTCCCACAGCTTGTCGCCAGAGAAACGGTTGATCGCCATGACTTCGCCATTTACGTCGGCGGCGAAGATGGTGTCGCCGTCGATAGCAGGGACCAGCATATTAAAAGTGTCGCCCTGGCCATCGCCAACCGAGCGGCTCCATTCTTTATGCAGTTCGACTTCTTCGGTGAAGTCAGGCAGCTCGGCCGGTGGCAGTTCTTTCTTGCTAGTGCTGCTGCAACCCGTGGCAAGAACGGCCAGGGCCAACAGTGCGGCATATTTCCAGCGCATCACTTCACGCATCCCCTTTGGCCAGATCGTCGAGCTTCATTTGCAAGCCACCCACTGCCGCTTCATCGGACAGGGCTGCCTTGGCCTTCTCGTATGCACTGCGGGCGTCGTCGTTACGGCCGACTTTCACCAGCAAATCGCCTTTGAGCTCTTCGCGGCTGGCAACGAACGCTTTTTCAGCATCGCCATCAAGGAGCTTGAGGCCCTCTTCGGCCTTGCTCTGAGCAGCCAGAACACGGGCCAGACGCTGACGCGCCAACTCACCGATGGTGGCATCGGCAGGTTTGGCCACCACGCTTTGCAGCTCGGCAGCCGCGTCGTCGAGCTTGCCGGCGTCCACCGCAGTCTTGGCAGCGAATAGGCTGGCGTACTGGGCGTAATAGGTGCCGGCGTATTCGCTTTTCAGCTTGTTGGAAAGCTCGGCAACCTTGGCCACATCCGGTTTGCCGGCTGGGTCAAAGGTGGTTTCCAGCAGTTGCTGATAGAGCATCGAGGCATTCTGCGCCTGGGTGCTTTGATACTTGTGCCAGGTGTTCCAGCCCACCACGACCGCCAGGGCCAGCACGCCACCGGTCAACAGCGGCTTGCCGTTGCGGTCCCACCAGTCCTTTAGGTCCGCCAGTTGTTCGTCTTCGGTACTCGACACGCCAATGCTCCTTAAACCCGCTGAATGCTCAAACCTTGAGTTTAAAACCCGGTTGTTTTTGAACCTGCCTGTCAGCCTTGCTGCAAGCTGGTTTCCAGGTGCTCGGCCAGAGCATCCCAGGCAATATTTTGTTGTTCGCCCTGACCACGGAGCGGTTTGAAACCTACCACTTGCTGACCCAGTTCGTCTTCGCCCAGAACCACAGCGAACAGCGCACCGCTCTTGTCGGCTTTCTTCAGCTGGCTTTTGAAGCTGCCTGCGCCGGCATTGACCACCAGACGCAAGCCCGGCACCTGATCACGCAGACGTTCAGCCAGTTGCAGCCCGGCGAGTTCAGCGGCATCGCCAAACGCACACAGATAAACGTCTACCTGACGGGCGATTTCTTCCGGCACTTTTTCCAGGGTTTCGAGCAGCAGAATCAGGCGCTCGATACCCATGGCAAATCCCACGCCGGCAGTCGGCTTGCCGCCCATCTGCTCGACCAGACCGTCGTAACGACCACCAGCACACACGGTGCCCTGGGCGCCTAGCTTGTCGGTAACCCATTCGAAAACGGTTTTGCTGTAGTAATCCAGGCCGCGTACCAGCTTGGTATTGAGTACGTAGGGAATGCCGGCTGCATCCAGACGGGCCTTCAGGCCCTCGAAGTGCAGGCGCGAGGCCTCGTCCAGGTAGTCGGCCAGCTTGGGAGCGTCGGTGAGCAGGGCCTGGGTTTCCGGCACCTTACTGTCGAGCACGCGCAGTGGGTTGCTGAGCAGGCGGCGTTTGCTGTCTTCGTCGAGTTGGTCGGCACGGGCCGACAGGTAAGCCACCAGGGCTTCACGATAAGTGGCGCGCGCCTCGCTGGTGCCCAGGCTGTTGAGCTCGAGTTTGACTGCGTCACGAATGCCCAGCAGGCCCCAGAGACGCCATGTGAGCACGATCAGCTCCGCATCAATGTCCGGGCCGTCGAGGTTGAAGACTTCCACACCAATCTGGTGAAACTGGCGATAACGGCCTTTTTGCGGACGCTCATGGCGAAACATCGGGCCGATGTACCAGAGCTTCTGCACCTGACCGCCGCCGGAAATACCGTGCTCCAGCACCGCGCGTACGCAGCTGGCAGTGCCTTCGGGGCGCAGGGTGAGGGAGTCGCCGTTGCGGTCGTCGAAGGTGTACATCTCTTTTTCGACGATGTCGGTGACTTCACCGATAGAGCGTTTGAACAGTTCGGTGGCTTCAACGATGGGCATGCGAATCTGCCGATAGCCGTAGCCATCGAGCAGGCGTGCCACGCTATTTTCGAAATAACGCCAGAGCGGGGTTTGCTCCGGCAGGATGTCGTTCATGCCACGGATGGCTTGCAGGGACTTACTCACACAGAATCCTTAACGTTCTTTTTATCAGCCACGGGCGATAAGCGCTGCGTCGGCTTCGACCTTTTCGGCCGCTTTCTGGCGGATCAGCTGTTCGAGCTCATCCACCAGATTGTCGTTGGTCAGCTTGGAGGCCGGCTTGCCGTCGATGTACACCAGATTGTTCGGCGTGCCACCGGTCAGGCCGATATGAGCTTCCTTGGCTTCGCCAGGACCGTTGACGATACAGCCGATTACGGCCACGTCCAGCGGAACCAGCAAGTCTTCCAGGCGCCCTTCCAACTCGTTCATGGTTTTCACCACGTCGAAGTTCTGCCGCGAGCAGCTCGGGCAGGCAATGAAGTTGATGCCGCGCGAACGCAGACGCAAGGATTTGAGGATGTCGTAGCCGACTTTCACCTCTTCAACCGGGTCTGCCGCCAGCGAGATGCGGATGGTATCGCCAATTCCGTCGGCAAGCAGCATGCCCAAGCCCACGGCCGATTTCACCGTGCCCGAACGCAGGCCACCGGCTTCGGTGATACCCAGGTGCAGCGGCTGTTCAATCTGCTTGGCCAGCAAGCGGTAGGCCGCTACGGCCATAAACACATCCGAAGCTTTTACGCTGACTTTGAAGTCGGGGAAGTTCAGACGGTCTAGGTGCTCGACGTGGCGCAGGGCGGATTCCACCAAGGCTTCGGGCGTAGGTTCGCCATACTTCTTCTGCAGGTCTTTTTCCAGCGAGCCGGCGTTGACGCCAATACGGATGGGAATACCGCGGTCACGGGCAGCTTCTACAACTGCTTTTACGCGGTCTTCACGGCCGATATTACCCGGGTTGATACGCAGGCAATCGACCCCAAGCTCAGCCACGCGCAGGGCGATCTTGTAGTCAAAGTGAATATCGGCAACCAGCGGTACTTTTACCTGCTGCTTGATCTTGCCGAACGCCTCGGCGGCATCCATGTCGGGCACGGAAACGCGCACGATATCGGCGCCGGCTTCTTCCAGGCGGCGGATTTGCGCGACGGTTGCGGCCACATCGCAGGTGTCACTGTTGGTCATGCTCTGCACGGCAATCGGGGCATCACCACCGACCGGCACGGAGCCGACCCAGATCTTGCGCGAGACGCGACGGATGATTGGTGATTCGGCGTGCATGCTTATTGTCCCAACTTGATACGGGCGGTTTCGCCACTGGTGAACGGTGCGGCGTCAACCGGCTGGCCGTTGTAGCGCACCTGAGCGCCGCGGGCAAAACCCAGGCGCAGTTCAAGCGGCGCCTTGCCGGAGACTTCGAGTTTTTCACCAGCACGCTTCAAACCGCTGACCACCACCTTGCCGTTGGCATCGGTAAGCGAAATCCAGCAGTTGGCGCTGAAATCGATTGCGACCACACCTTCGCCAGCGCCAGCAACTACGGGGGTGGCTGGCGTAGCAGGCGCCGCTGCTGGCGCCGGCGCCACCGGAGCGGTGGGCGTAACCGGGGCAGCAGGTGCGGGTGCGGCTACGGTCGGAGCAACTGGCACGGCAACACTGCCAGCTGGCGCGGCAGGTGCGGCAGGCGCTTGGGTAGCGGCCTGGGCCTCCGGTTGGGCAGCCAGCTCCGGCGACACTTGCGCTGGCGCGCTTTCGCCCTGGTCTTCAGCGTCGGCTACGGCTTGATCTTCCGGCTCGTCGAGCGGGTGAATTTCGGTAGTGCCGTCAGCACCATCCACTTCTACATGGCCCAGGCTGATGCCTGCCGTTTCACCACCACGGCTCGCCGACTGGTCCTGCCACCAGAGAAAGCCACCGCCGGCCAGCGCCAGCAACAGCACAAAGCACACCAGACGCAGCAGGTTCTGCGACAAGCGCATCGGTTCTTCGATGCGACCCAGACCATGAACATTGCTGCCCGTGGCATTGGTGCCGGTGTATTGGTCGAACTCCTGAACGATCAGGGTCTGATCCATACCCAGCAATTTGGCATAGGCGCGGACGTAGCCACGGGCAAAGGTATGGCCTGGCAATTGATCGAACTGGCCGGCTTCCAACTGGCCAAGGCGCTGGCTGGTCAGGTTGAGCTGACCGGCAACATCAGCCAGGGACCAGTTCTTGTTTTCGCGGGCCTTGCGCAACGTCTCGCCAGGGTTGCTGCGAGAAACCGCTAGAGCTTCGGGATGCACCGCTTTCATCATTGCTCCGACATGTATTGCTTGTATTCCGGCGTACCGGGATAAAGACGTTTGAGCTGCAGACCGAGCGTTGCCGCTTTGTCCCGGTCGTCAAATACCTTGGCCAGACGCACACCCAACAACAGGCTCTCGGCGTTCTGCTCGCTGAGCTTGCTGAAACTGTCGTAGTACTTGCGTGACGGCACGTATTGTTTCTCGTCGTAAGCCAGCTTGGCCAATTCCAGCTGCGGACGGGCTTGACGCTTGTTCAAGCGGATGGAGCGCTCGAAATACTGCTTGGCGCCATCGCGGTCGTTGAGTTTCAGCGCCACCATGCCCAGATTCTGGAACACCCGCGAACGCTCGGGGTACATGTTGTCTTTGACTGCCTGCAGGTAGCGTTCCTTGGCTTCGGCATAACGCCCCTGGTCGTACAGGAACACTCCGTAGTTATTCAGGAAACGCGAATCCGGGCGGCTGGCGATGGCTTTGTGAAAATGCTCATCGGCTAGCTCCGGCTCCATTTCGGTCTGAAACAGAATCGCCAGCGCACCGTTGGCATCGGCGTTGGAAGGGTCGATTTCCAGTGCTTTTTTCAGGGGCACCTTGGCCTGCTCGGTATTGCCCTGGTTCAGATAGCCGATACCCAACTGAATATACGCATCACGCGCTTCATCACGCCCTTTGTCGGTCTTCATCGGATCGACATGACCCGTCGATACACAGCCAAACAGTAAGCCAGTGAACAGAAGCAGCAGCGCAGTGCGCAATGTCATAGGTTTCCTACCTTAGGTTCGGTTTGTAGCAGCGTGCGCGGCGTCGGCTTCGGCGTTCAGTTGACGCACCGCGATATAGCGTTCGCTACGGCGAGTGCGGTCCATGACCTGGCCGACCAGTTGCCCACAAGCTGCATCAATGTCCTCGCCGCGCGTGGTGCGCACGGTGACGTTGTGCCCTGCTTTATACAGCAGGTCCTGGAAGCGACGAATACTGTTGTTGCTGGGTCGCTCGTAACCGGAGTGAGGGAACGGGTTGAACGGGATCAGGTTGATCTTGCAAGGAATGTCCTTGAGCAACGCGATCATTTCCTCAGCGTGCTCGGTGCGATCGTTGACGTCCTTGAGCAGCGTGTACTCGATGGTCAACACGCGTTTTTCGCCAAGGCGCGCCACATAGCGCTTGCAGGCAGCCAGCAGCATCGCCAGAGGATACTTCTTGTTGATCGGCACGAGTG
Source organism: Pseudomonas turukhanskensis (assembly GCF_027922365.1). Taxonomy (GTDB): domain Bacteria; phylum Pseudomonadota; class Gammaproteobacteria; order Pseudomonadales; family Pseudomonadaceae; genus Aquipseudomonas; species Aquipseudomonas turukhanskensis. Next base: position 234,828 of record NZ_BSFN01000002.1, on the reverse strand, counting down.
TGTTACGCAGCGCATCGTTCGGTGCGTGCAGCGACAAGGCCAGGGACACGTCGATGACTTCGCCAAGCTTGTCGATCATCGGCACCACGCCGGAGGTGGACAGGGTCACCTTGCGTTTGGAGATGCCGTAACCGAGGTCGTCCATCATCAGTTTCATGGCGGCGACCACGTTGTCGAAGTTCAGCAGCGGCTCGCCCATGCCCATCATCACCACGTTGGTGATGGCGCGATCAATCTTCGCCGGCACACTGCCGAACGATTTGTTGGCGATCCACACCTGGCCGATGATCTCGGCCGCCGTCAGATCGCTATTGAAACCTTGTTTGCCGGTAGAGCAGAAACTGCAATCCAGCGCGCAGCCAGCCTGCGACGAAACGCAGAGGGTGCCGCGGTTACCCTGGGGAATGTACACGGTCTCGACACAGCTGCCGGACGCCACGCGCACTACCCATTTGCGGGTTCCGTCGGTGGAGATGTCTTCACTCACCACCTCCGGCCCACGAATGAAGGCTCGGGCCTCGAGCTTCTCGCGCAAGGCCTTGCCCACATTGGTCATGGCGGCGAAATCATCGACGCCAAAGTGGTGAATCCACTTCATCACCTGACCGGCACGGAAACGCTTCTCCCCGATAGAGTCGAAGAATTCTTCCATCTCAGGCTGGGTCAGGCCCAGGAGATTGATTTTGCCGGTAGCTTCAGTCATGTCTTCACCCTCGCCCGTTCGCTGATCAGCGAGTACGTGCAGTTACTTCGGTAGCAGCGAAGAAGTACGAGATTTCGCGAGCAGCAGCAGCTTCGGAGTCCGAACCGTGAACGGCGTTGGCGTCGATCGAGTCGGCGAAGTCAGCGCGGATGGTGCCGGCAGCAGCTTCTTTAGGGTTGGTAGCGCCCATCAGTTCGCGGTTTTTGGCAATGGCGTCTTCGCCTTCCAGAACCTGAACAACAACCGGGCCGGAGATCATGAAAGCAACCAGTTCGCCGAAGAAACCGCGAGCGCTGTGCTCAGCGTAGAAGCCTTCAGCTTCGGCTTTGGACAGTTGTTTCATTTTCGAAGCAACGACGCGCAGGCCGGCTTTTTCGAAACGGGTAACGATCTCGCCGATTACGTTTTTAGCAACGGCGTCGGGCTTGATGATGGAGAAAGTACGTTGAACAGCCATGTGAAGCTCCAGAAACTATGAGTTAAGCCAAAAATTAAACCCGCGAATTATACGCGGGTTCCGGTTAAATGCGTAGGGCTCGCGCCCAGCCGTGGTGCGGCCGAATGTGACGGATTCAGTCGGCCTCTTCGATCCAGGCCGATTGAATAGCCTCCAGGACCTTCTCGCCACCGCGCTTGGGATCGTCGCTGAATTCCGGCAGCGCAATCACCCAGCGCTGCAGGTCGACGAAATTGACGTAGCGCGGGTCTACATCCGGCTTGCTGTCTGCCAGTTGAATGGCGATTTCCAATACATCAGTCCACTTCAGACTCATGTCAGTTCCTTGAAATCAGTGCGGCGCTTCGGCAGCGTGGTTGAGCGAGTATTTAGGGATTTCGACGGTAATGTCTTCGGTGCCGACAATCGCCTGGCACGCCAGCCGCGACTGCGCCTCCAGCCCCCAGGCGCGATCAAGGAAGTCTTCTTCCAGCTCGTCGGCCTCTTCCAGCGAATCGAACCCTTCGCGCACGATGCAATGGCAGGTTGTGCACGCACAGACGCCACCACAGGCGCTTTCCATCTCGATATGGTGCTCGTGCGCCAGATCCAGAATAGACGTACCCGGCTCAGCCTCTACAACCATGCCGTCGGGGCAAAACTTCGGGTGGGGCAGAAATATGACCTGCGGCATCAGTTATCCTCGATTTCGTTCAGATTGCGCCCCGCCAGCGCGGCTTTCACCGTCGAGTCCAGGCGGCGGGCAGCAAAGGCGTCGGTCACCTGCGACAGCCGTTTGGTCTGCTGCTCGATGGCGTAACCATCGGTACCTTTCATCAATTCACTCAGTTCCTGCACCTGCAAGTCGATGACCATGCGCTCATCGGCATCCAGCAAGCGCTCGCCGTCGGCTTCCAGCGCCGCCTGCACTGCTTCGATCAGACGCTGGGCATCCACTTGCTGCTCGCGCAGTACGCGGGCGACCTTGTCGTCACCGGCATTCTGGAAAGAATCCTGCAGCATGCGGGCGATTTCGCCGTCGGTAAGGCCGTAGGACGGCTTAACCTGAATGCTTGCTTCAACGCCAGATGCCAGCTCACGCGCCGCAACGCTGAGCAAACCGTCGGCATCGACCTGGAAGGTCACGCGAATTTTCGCAGCGCCGGCGACCATCGATGGAATGCCGCGCAGCTCGAAACGTGCCAGCGAGCGGCAGTCGCTGATCAGCTCACGCTCACCCTGCAACACATGAATCATCATGGCCGTCTGGCCGTCTTTGTAGGTGGTGAAGTCCTGCGCACGCGCCACGGGAATAGTGGTGTTGCGCGGAATGACCTTCTCCATCAGGCCGCCCATGGTTTCCAGCCCCAGGGACAGCGGAATCACGTCGAGCAGCAACAGCTCTTCGCCATCGCGCTTGTTGCCGGCCAATGTATCGGCCTGAATGGCGGCGCCGATGGCGACCACTTGATCCGGGTCGATATCGGTCAACGGCTGACGGGCAAACAACTCGCCCACCACAGTGCGTACACGCGGCACACGGGTCGAACCGCCAACCATCACAACCGCTTCGACTTCTTCAATTTCAATACCGGCATCGCGCACCGCGCGGCGACAAGACTTGAGGCTGCGCTGCAGCATCGGCTCGATAAGGCTGTCGAAATGGGCGCGGGTCAGCTCGCCGCTCCACTGGCCATAGCTGACGGCCACTGCATCGGCGCTGGTCAACGCTTCCTTTGCGGCACAAGCGGCCTGCAAGAGACTGCGCTGCTCGCCCGGCGCGATATCAGCGGAAATACCCGCTTGTTCGACGATCCAGCCGGCAATCGCATGGTCAAAATCATCACCGCCCAGCGCGCTGTCGCCGCCGGTGGCAAGCACTTCGAACACACCGCCGGTGAGGCGCAGGATCGAGATATCGAAGGTGCCGCCGCCCAGGTCATAAATCGCGACCACGCCTTCAGCTTTTTGATCGAGACCATAGGCAACTGCCGCAGCCGTTGGCTCATTGAGCAGGCGCAGCACGTTGAGCCCAGCCAAACGCGCGGCGTCTTTGGTGGCCTGGCGCTGGGAGTCATCGAAATAGGCCGGAACGGTGATAACCGCGCCCACCAGTTCGCCACCCAATGCGGCTTCGGCCCGCACGCGCAGCACTTTGAGAATATCGGCAGACACCTCTACCGGGCTTTTCGGGCCCTGCACGGTGTCGATAAACGGCATGTGGGATTCGCCGCCGACAAAGCGGTAGGGCAATTGCTCGCCCAACTGCTTCACATCTGCCAGGCCACGGCCCATCAGGCGTTTGACCGACAACACGGTATTGAACGGATCACTCGCTGCCGCGGCTTTGGCCGCGCGGCCCACTTCAACGCGGTCGCTGTGATAACGCACCACCGAAGGCAAAATGACCTCGCCATCGGCATCGGCCAACGGCGCGCAAATGCCACTGCGCAGCGCGGCTACCAGCGAGTTGGTGGTGCCCAGGTCGATACCAACGGCCAGGCGGCGTTGGTGCGGTTGCGGGCTTTGCCCGGGTTCAGCGATCTGCAGTAATGCCATGCTTGTCTGCGCATCAGGCGCGCCACGGAAGCGGCGCGGAAGTTAATCGTCGAGGCGCTCTTCCAGCTGGCGCACTTCGTAGCTGAGCTTGTCGAGGAACTGCATGCGACGAACCAGGCGCTCGGCCTCTTCATGGCGTGCAGTCACATCCCAACAGGCTGCAAAACTGTCATTGAGCTCTTCCTGAGCAACCTTCAAGCGACGCTTGAAAGTAGCGACGCCGGCAAGGTCGACACTGTCTTGCAACTCTTCCAATTCCTCACGCCATTGCATTTGCTGCATGAGGAACTCGGGGTCTTGCACAGTGACTTCCAGCGGCAGCTCGTGACCGCGCAACGCCAGCAGATAACGCGCCCGTTTCGGTGCGCTTTTCAGCGTCTGATAGGCCTCGTTCAAGCTCGCGGAATGCTCCAGCGCCAGACGCTGCTCGCGCTCGGTGGCGTCGGCAAAACGGTCGGGGTGAACACTGCGCGCCAGCTCGCGGTAACGCGCGGCCAGTTGATCGAGGTCCAGACGGAAGCTGGGTTGCAGTTCAAACAACGCAAAGTGACAAGGGGTACCCACAGCGAGCCTCAGATGTTGAAGCTCTCGCCGCAGCCACATTCACCGCGCACGTTAGGGTTGTTGAACTTGAAGCCTTCGTTCAAACCTTCTTTGACGAAGTCCAGCTCCGTACCATCAAGGTAAACCAGGCTTTTGGGGTCGATAATCACTTTCACGCCGTGACTTTCGAACACCTGATCTTCGCTTTGCGCTTCGTCAACGAACTCCAGGACGTAGGCCAGGCCCGAGCAACCGGTGGTGCGAACACCCAGACGAATGCCGTCACCTTTGCCACGCCCGTCGAGGGAGCGGCGAACGTGTTGGGCCGCCGCTTCGGTCATGCTGATAGCCATGAGAACTCCTTGGTCGTAAACGACTGCTGGTTAGAGCAGGCCTTTCTTCTGCTTGTAGTCGCGAACGGCAGCCTTGATGGCGTCTTCAGCGAGTACCGAGCAGTGAATTTTCACCGGTGGCAAAGCCAGTTCTTCGGCCAGCTGGGTGTTCTTGATGGTCTCGGCTTCATCCAGAGTCTTGCCCTTCATCCACTCGGTGGCGAGGGAGCTGGAAGCGATAGCCGAGCCGCAGCCGTAGGTCTTGAACTTGGCGTCTTCAATCACGCCTTGATCGTTAACCTTGATCTGCAGGCGCATCACGTCGCCGCACGCCGGTGCGCCGACCATGCCGGTGCCGACATCAGGATCTTCCGCGTCCATCTTGCCGACGTTGCGCGGGTTCTCGTAGTGGTCGATGACCTTTTCGCTATAAGCCATTTTGAAGTCCTCTAAATCTCATCAGGGTGCCGCTCTTTGGCAGCTTATTAATGTGCCGCCCATTCCACCTTGGAAATATCGACACCCTCTTTGAACATGTCCCACAGCGGCGACAATTCGCGCAGCTTGGTGACGGCCTCGCGAACTTTCGCAGCGGCGTAATCAACCTCTTCTTCGGTGGTGAAGCGGCCGAAGGTGAAACGGATGGAGCTGTGTGCCAATTCGTCGTTGCGGCCCAAGGCGCGCAGTACGTACGAAGGCTCAAGGGACGCCGAGGTGCAGGCCGAACCGGACGAAACAGCCAGGTCCTTGAGCGCCATGATCAGCGACTCGCCTTCTACATAGTTGAAGCTCAGGTTCAAGTTGTGCGGAACGCGCGCGGTGCTGCTGCCGTTCACATACAACTCTTCCAGACCATCAACCTGCTTGAAGAAACGCTCGCTCAGGGCCGCAATACGCTGGTTTTCCTGGGCCATTTCTTCTTTGGCAATACGGAATGCTTCGCCCATGCCGACGATCTGGTGGGTCGCCAGGGTGCCGGAACGCATGCCGCGCTCGTGGCCGCCACCGTGGGTCTGAGCTTCCAGACGAACACGTGGCTTACGGCTGACGTACAGCGCGCCAATGCCCTTGGGGCCATAGGTTTTGTGCGCCGAGAAGGACATAAGATCGACTTTCAGCTTGCTGAGATCGATCTCGACCTTGCCGGTGGACTGCGCCGCATCAACATGGAACAGCACGCCACGCGAGCGGGTCAGCTCGCCAATCGCAGCGATGTCGTTTATCACGCCGATCTCGTTGTTGACGTGCATGATCGAAACCAAAATGGTGTCTTCACGCAACACCGCTTCGATCATGGCCGGGGTGATCAGGCCATCTTCCTGCGGGTCGAGATAGGTCACTTCGAAACCTTCGCGCTCCAGTTGGCGCGTGGTATCGAGCACCGCTTTGTGCTCGATCTTCGAGGTGATGATGTGCTTGCCTTTGCTCTTGTAGAAGTGCGCGACACCTTTGATGGCCAGGTTGTCGGACTCGGTGGCACCGGAGGTCCAGACGATTTCGCGCGGGTCGGCGCCCACCAGCTCAGCCACCTGACGGCGACCGTTCTCTACTGCTTCCTCGGCTTTCCAGCCAAAGACGTGGGAACGCGAGGCCGGGTTACCGAAGTTACCGTCGACCAGCAGGCATTCGCTCATTTTCTGCGCAACACGGGGATCAATCGGCGTGGTCGCGGAGTAATCGAGATAAATCGGCAATTTCATTGATGTCTCCTAATCAGGTGTAGGCCAATCAGCCTGGCGCCCTACTCAATCGATGGCGGACGCTTCAATTTTATCCATGCGAGGCGTTCTGCCTGAGCAGTGACGCTGGTCCTGGCGTCTGGCGATGTCCTGCACCTCGTGGCGCGTGACGAGATCGGCCAAACTGATACCGCTAAGAAATTCGTGAATCTGCTGGCTGAGGTCGGACCACAGGTGGTGGGTCAGACAGGTGTCGCCATCGTGGCAGCCACTCAAGCCTTGGCAGCGGGTGGCATCCACGGACTCATTGACCGCGTCGATCACCTGGACGACCTGGATGCCGCGCATGTCACGCGACAACTGATATCCGCCACCGGGACCACGAACACTCGACACCAGATTGCCGCGACGCAGCTTGGCGAATAATTGCTCGAGATAGGACAGGGAAATCCCCTGACGCTCGGAAATATCCGCCAAAGAAACCGGACCATGCTGGGCATGAAGCGCCAGATCGAGCATGGCGGTTACGGCGTAACGGCCTTTGGTAGTCAGTCGCATGGCTTGTACCGCAAGATCACTGAATATGCCGTAAGTATGCTATTCCCGAGTATTTAGGTCAACTATAAGACCTATTAAATTACTCGGGATTACGCAGAATGAGGGGCGCGAATCATAGCAAGAAACGCGCTGGCGCGGGCATCAGGCCGCCGGCTTGTCGTCCAGACCTTTGCAGACGTCGGTGAAATCTTCGTCGCGCAGCGCCGGCAATTCCTGGGCGCAGTAGTCGCTGCCCAAGGCGCTGAGCGCCGAGCACATGCCCTCCAGGCGACCGTCAACCGCTTGCAAATGGTCAAGTAGCTGGCCAATGGCCTTGGCGATAGGGTCGGGCATGTCCTGACTGACGCCGTACGCGTCGAAACCAAGCTTTTCGGCGATGGCCTGGCGCTTGGCTTCCACCTCGTCATCAGCCTTGACGATAATGCGACCCGGGATACCCACCACTGTGGCGCCTGCCGGCACCGCCTTGGTGACTACGGCGTTTGAGCCGACCTTGGCATTGGCGCCTACGGTAAACGGACCAAGCACCTTGGCGCCCGCCCCGACCACCACACCGCTCTCAAGTGTTGGGTGGCGCTTGCCTTTGTTCCAGCTGGTACCGCCCAGGGTCACACCCTGATAAAGGGTGACGTCGTCGCCAATCTCGGCGGTTTCGCCAATGACGATGCCCATACCGTGGTCAATAAAGAAGCGCTTGCCGATCTTGGCGCCCGGATGAATTTCGATACCAGTAAGCCAACGGCCAAAGTTCGACACCATGCGCGCCAGCCATTTCCAGCCAGCAAGCCACAGCCAGCCCGACAAACGATGCAGCCAGATGGCATGCAGCCCCGGATAGCACGTCAGAACTTCAAAAGCGTTACGCGCCGCCGGGTCACGATGGAATACGCTTTGAATGTCTTCTCGTACGCGCTCAAACATCTTCACTTCTCCGCTTGTGTGGCTCTCCGCGGGCGGCTTTTTGCGTTTCGGTCAAAATGCCCCGCAGAATATTCATTTCCGACTGACTTACAGCGCTGCGGGCAAATAGCCTGCGCAGACGCGACATCAAGTGCCGGGGGTTTTCCGGATTCAGAAAACCGATCTGCACCAGGGTGCTTTCCAGGTGCCCGTAAAACAGCTCCAGCTCATCCATTGTCGACAGCTGCTCGCTTCTGGGCGAGGCCACTTCAACCTTGTCCGCCCGCTTGCTCTGCCCCTGGCTCGCCAGCCAACCCATGCGCACTTCATAACAGAGCACCTGCACGGCGGCGGCGAGATTGAGCGAGCTGAAATCCGGGTCGGAGGGGATATGCACGTGGTAGTGACAGCGCTGCAGCTCGTCGTTGGTAAGGCCGGCGTACTCACGACCAAACACCAAAGCCACTTCGCCACCTTCGGCCGCTCGATCCACGGCGTGTACACCGCACTCGCGCGGATCGAGCATGGGCCAGGGCATCCTGCGATCGCGAGCACTGGTGCCAAGCACCAGCGTGCAGCCGACTAGCGCGTCTTCGAGAGTGGCAACCACCTGCGCATTTTCAAGAATGCTATCGGCGCCGGAGGCTCGGGCGCTGGCTTCATGACTGGGAAAATCTTGCGGATCGACCAACACCAGGCGCGACAACCCCATGTTTTTCATCGCCCGCGCGGCACCGCCGATATTGCCGGGATGACTGGTATTGACCAAAACCACGCGGATATTTTCCAGCAACGCGAGCGCTCACACAGACGATAAAGGGAGGCAAATCTTACAGAAGCACCCCGGCAAACACCATGCGCATGCCAGGTGGGCCTTCTTCATCTATGGTTTTCTGTTAGAATGCTCGGCTTTCTTTAACGACCTAGGTGACCCTCCATGCAGCCCATGCTGAATATCGCGCTGCGCGCCGCCCGCAGCGCCAGTGAATTGATCTTCCGCTCCATCGAGCGCCTGGACACCATCAAGGTCGACGAAAAAGACGCCAAGGATTACGTTTCCGAAGTCGATCGCGCCGCTGAAACCAGCATCATCACCGCGCTGCGCAAAGCCTACCCAACCCATGCCATCCTCGGCGAAGAAACCGGCCTGCACCCAGGCAGCGGCGACGGTGAAGACTACCTGTGGATCATCGATCCGCTGGACGGCACCACTAACTTCCTGCGTGGCATTCCGCACTTTGCCGTGAGCATCGCCTGCAAATACCGCGGCCGCCTCGAGCACGCCGTCGTTCTGGACCCGGTTCGCCAGGAAGAATTCACCGCCAGCCGTGGCCGTGGCGCCCAACTCAATGGCCGTCGCCTGCGTGTTAGCGGTCGCACCAGCCTGGAAGGCGCCCTGCTCGGGACCGGCTTCCCGTTCCGTGACGACCAGATGGACGGCCTCGACAATTACCTGGGCATGTTCCGCAGCCTGGTCGGCCAGACCGCCGGCATCCGCCGTGCTGGCGCCGCCAGCCTGGACCTGGCTTACGTCGCCGCTGGCCGTTTCGATGCGTTCTGGGAAGCGGGCCTGTCGGAGTGGGATATGGCGGCAGGCGTACTGCTGATTCAGGAAGCGGGCGGCCTGGTCAGCGACTTCACCGGCGGTCACGAATTCCTGGAAAAAGGTCACGTGGTAGCGGGCAACACCAAGTGCTTCAAAGCCGTGCTGACTGCTATCCAGCCGCACCTGTCGGCGCAGCAGAAACGCTAAGCCTTCGGGCGATTAAAAAACCCGGCCATGTGCCGGGTTTTTTAATGGGCAAAAAAAACGCCCCGAAGGGCGCTTCTTCTATTCAGCCTGTTTACTGAGCAGGCTGGTTCTGACCCAGAATCAGCAGGCCGGTTTTTTCGTCGACCGGAATCTGGCTGCCTGGATCACGGTCCATACGCACCTGATCCACCTTGCCGTTCAATTGGTACTTCACATTGTAGCCGACCAGCTTGTCGCTGGTATCGGTGACCGTGTTGCACTTGGTTTCGGTGGTGGTGTAGGTGTCGTTGGCCTGCATGTTTTCCTGCACCTTGTTGCCGGCATAACCGCCGCCGGCGGCGCCCGCTACAGTGGCGATCTTTTTGCCGTTACCGCCACCGACCTGGTTGCCCAACAAACCACCGGCGACTGCGCCCAGCACAGTACCCACAATCTGGTGTTGGTCCTTGACCGGTTTTTGCCGGGTAACGGTGACATCTTTGCAAACCTGCCGCGGAGTCTTGATGGTTTCGTTAATCGGCTCTACCGCGAGTACTTGTGCATACTCCGGGCCACCACCCACCAAGCTATAAGTTGCAACAGCACCTCCGGCGGTAACACCTACCGCACCCAGCACCGCACCAACTAGCATCGACTTGTTCACTTGAAACCTCCTGGTTACACAGAAGCGCCGTAGCGCCTTTCTCCTAGCCTTGGAGTCCTTTTCCTACAATCAGTTCAAAACTACTCGCCCATAAAAAACCGCGGTGCGCCAGGCGCGACCGCGGTCATCGTGTAACGGCCGAGCTTAAGGGCGCTCGTCCACCGCTTCAGTGGTGGCGGGCGGAATCAGGTCCTCAGCACTCAGGTTCAGCCAGATCAACACCACGTTGGCGATGTAGATCGACGAGTAGGTACCTGCCAACACGCCAATAAACAGGGTGATGGAGAAGCCATACAGGTTATCGCCACCCCAGAACAGCAGCGCCGCAATTGCCAGCAACGTGGAGATGGAGGTCGCCATGGTCCGCAGCAACGTCTGGGTGGTGGAGATATCGATGTTCTCGACCAGGGTGGCTTTGCGCAGTACGCGGAAGTTTTCCCGCACACGGTCGAATACCACGATGGTGTCGTTGAGCGAGTAACCGATGATCGCCAGCACCGCCGCCAGCACCGTCAGGTCGAAGGTAATCTGGAAGTAGGAGATCACACCCATGGCCACGATCACGTCGTGGATCAGCGAGGCAATGGCGCCAACGCCAAACTTCCACTGAAAGCGGAAAGCCAGGTACAGCATGATGCCACCCAGTGCCAGCAACATGCCCAGGCCGCCCTGGTCACGCAGCTCTTCACCCACCTGCGGGCCAACGAACTCGACGCGCTTGACCGTTGCAGGGTTATCCACATCCACCGCGCGAAGGGCGTCGGCTACACGGTTACCCAGTTGCGGGTCATCGCCTGGCATACGCACCAGCAACTCGTTGGCAGCGCCGAAGCTCTGCACCACGGCGTCGTTGAAACCAGCTTTCTGCAGCTCTTGGCGCACCTGCAACAGGTTGGCGTCGCGCTCGTAGGTCAACTCAATCAGCGTACCGCCAGTGAAATCCAGACCGTAGTTGAGGCCTTTGTGGAACAGGCTGAACAGCGCGATTGCGGTGAGCACCAGGGTGAAGCCGAACGCGATATTGCGCACGGCCATAAACTTAATCGTACGTTTCATAGCGGCCCCTTAGATCCACAACTTCTTGAAGTCACGACCACCGAAAATCAGGTTAACCATGCCGCGGGTAACCATGATGGCGGTGAACATCGAAGTGACGATACCCAGCGACATGGTCACGGCGAAGCCTTTGATTGGCCCGGTGCCCATGGCGAACAGGATGCCGCCGACCAGCAAGGTAGTCAGGTTAGCGTCGAGAATCGCCGCGTAGGCGCGGTCGAAACCTTCGTGAATGGCGCGCTGGACCGACATGCCATTGGCAATCTCTTCGCGTATCCGCGAGAAGATCAGCACGTTGGCGTCTACCGCCATACCCATGGTCAACACGATACCGGCAATACCCGGCAGGGTCAGGGTTGCACCCAGCAGCGACATCAGCGCCAGCAGCATCACCATGTTGAAGGCCAATGCCACGGTAGCCAGCACGCCGAAGAAGCGATAAATGGCCATGATGAACAGCGACACCAGCAGCATGCCCCACAGGGACGCATCGATACCTTTGGTGATGTTGTCAGCACCCAGGCTCGGGCCGATGGTGCGCTCTTCGGCGAAGTACATCGGCGCCGCCAGACCACCAGCACGCAGCAGCAAGGCCAGCTCGGACGATTCGCCCTTGCCTTCCAGGCCGGTGATACGGAACTGGCTGCCCAGTGGCGACTGAATGGTCGCCAGGCTGATGATCTTCTTCTCTTCCTTGAAGGTCTGTACCGCTACATCCTGCTCAACGCCGTTGACGGTTTGCTTGGTGTAGACGGTGGTCGGCTTCTGCTCGATAAAGATCACCGCCATGCTGCGCCCGACGTTGCTGCGCGTAGCGCGGCTCATCAACTCGCCGCCGTGGCCATCCAGACGGATGTTCACTTGCGGACGACCGTTCTCGTCAAAGCTCGCCGAGGCATCGGTTACCTGGTCACCGGTGATGATCAGGCCGCGCTCCAACGGCACAGCCGGGCGGCCCGGCTCGCGGAATTCGAAGGATTCAGTGGTCGCCTTGGTCGCGTCCGGGCCGGCGGCCAGACGGAACTCCAGGTTGGCCGTCTTGCCAAGGATACGCTTGGCTTCGGCGGTGTCCTGCACGCCTGGCAGCTCAACCACGATGCGGTTGGCACCCTGACGCTGTACCAGCGGCTCCGCCACACCCAGCTCGTTGACGCGGTTACGTACCGTGGTCAAGTTCTGCTTGATCGAGTATTCGCGAATCTCGGCCAGCTTGGCCGGGGTCATTTCCAGACGCAGCACTTGCATGCCGTTGCGCTCTACAGCGGTTACCTGGAAATCGGTGAAATCTTTGCGTATCAGATCGCGTGCCTTGGTCAGCGACTCTTCATCGCTAAAGCCCAGCTGAATGGCGCCGCCTTGCTCAGGCAGGCTGCGATATTTCACGCGCTCTTTGCGCAGCAGGCTCTTCACGTCGCCTTCGTACACTTTGCGACGCGCGTCCAGGGCTTTTTCCATGTCCACTTCCAGCAGGAAGTGCACACCGCCGGACAAGTCCAGGCCCAGCTTCATCGGGCTCGCACCCAGGTTGCGCAGCCAGGTCGGCGTGGTTTGCGCCAGGTTAAGCGCCACAACGTAGTCATCACCCATGGTTTTGCGGATGACGTCTTTGGCCGGCAGTTGTTGCTCTTTATTCACCAGACGGATCAGACCGCCTTTCCCCTGCTCAGCCAGCGTGGCTGCCTTTACCTGGATACCTGCATCGGTCAGCGCCTTGCTGGCGCGGTCCAGGTCACCCTGGTTGACCTGCAACGCTGTGCTGGCACCGCTGATCTGTACGGCCGGGTCGTCCGGGTACAGGTTGGGCGCAGAATAAATGAAGCCGATCACCAGAACCGCGACGATCAGCAGGTATTTCCACAGAGGGTATTTGTTCAGCATGACGCCGCCCGCTTATGACGCGGGGCGCCTTTAGCGCCCCGTCGAGTAATAAATGTTGTGAAGTTAGATGGCTTTCAGCGTGCCCTTGGGCAGCGTGGCACCAATGGCGCCTTTCTGAATTTTCAGCTCAACGGTGTCAGACACTTCGATAACCACGAAATCGTCGGTCACTTTGGTGATCTTGCCGGCGATGCCACCGGAGGTAACCACTTCGTCGCCCTTTTGCAGGTTGCTCAAGAGGTTCTTCTGCTCTTTCGCGCGCTTGGCCTGTGGGCGCCAGATCATCAGGTAGAAGATGACCATGAAGCCGACCAGGAAAATGATCGACATGCTGTCGCCGCCCACCGGGCCGGCTGCTGCGGCTGGCGCGGCGTCAGCGAGAGCGTCGGAAATGAAAAAGCCCATGTAAAACTCCTGTTAGAGATTCTTTTAAAAGGTGATCAGTCAGTCCAGCGGCGGTGTAGTAAGCCCGCGCCGGGCGTAGAAGGAATCGACGAAGGCGGCCAATGTACCCTGTTGAATAGCCTCGCGCAAACCAGCCATAAGGCGCTGGTAATGGCGCAAATTGTGGATGGTATTCAACATGCTACCGAGCATTTCGTCGCACTTGTCCAAGTGGTGCAGATAGGCCCGGGAGAAGTTCTGACAGGTGTAGCAATCGCAGGTCGGGTCCAGCGTGCTGTTGTCTTGCTTATGAGCCGAATTGCGAATCTTCAGAACCCCGGTATCGACGAACAGATGGCCGTTGCGCGCATTACGCGTCGGCATCACGCAGTCGAACATGTCCACACCACGGCGCACACCTTCAACCAGGTCTTCGGGCTTGCCAACACCCATCAGGTAACGCGGTTTGTCTGCCGGCATGCGCCCTGGCAGGTAGTCGAGCACGCGAATCATCTCTTCCTTGGGCTCACCCACCGACAACCCGCCAATGGCCAGGCCATCGAAGCCGATCTCGGTCAGGCCTTCGAGCGAGCGCATACGCAGGTCTTCGTGCATGCCGCCCTGCACAATGCCGAACAGCGCCGCGGTGTTGTCGCCATGGGCGATCTTCGAGCGCTTGGCCCAACGCAGCGACAGCTCCATGGAGGTGCGCGCCACGTCGAGGTCGGCCGGATACGGCGTGCACTCATCAAAAATCATCACGATGTCGGAGCCCAGGTCGCGCTGCACCTGCATCGACTCTTCCGGCCCCATAAATACCTTGCTGCCGTTAACGGGCGAGGCGAAGGTGACGCCCTCCTCCTTGATCTTGCGCATGGCGCCCAGGCTGAACACCTGAAAGCCGCCGGAGTCGGTGAGGATCGGCCCCTTCCACTGCATGAAATCGTGCAGGTCGCCGTGCTGCTTGATCACTTCCATGCCCGGGCGCAGCCACAGGTGAAAGGTGTTGCCGAGGATCATCTGCGCGCCAATGGCTTCGATGTCTCGCGGCAGCATGCCTTTGACCGTGCCATAGGTGCCCACCGGCATGAAGGCCGGGGTTTCGACCACGCCACGGGGGAACGTCAGGCGGCCGCGACGGGCCTTGCCATCAGTGGCCAGCAGTTCGAAGGTCATGCGGCAGGTGCGGCTCATGCTTGCTCCTCGGGTCCGCGCGCGGCGGGATTGCGGGTAATGAACATGGCATCACCGTAACTGAAGAACCGGTAACCCTCGGCAATGGCCGTGGCGTAGGCCGCCATGGTCTGCGGATAACCGGCAAAGGCCGAAACCAACATCAGCAATGTCGATTCCGGCAAATGGAAATTGGTGACCAGAGCATCGACCACATGAAACGGCCGGCCCGGATAGATAAAGATATCGGTGTCGCCACTGAACGGTTTGAGTTCGCCATCGCGCGCCGCGCTTTCCAGCGAACGCACGCTGGTGGTTCCCACGGCAATCACCCGGCCACCGCGCGCACGGCAGGCGGCTACGGCATCAACCACCTGTTGCGTCACTTCCAACCACTCGTTATGCATATGGTGGTCTTCAATCTTTTCCACCCGCACGGGCTGGAACGTACCGGCACCCACATGCAGGGTGACGAACGCCGTCTCCACACCCTTGGCGCTGATGGCCGCCAGCAGCGGCTGATCAAAATGCAGCCCCGCAGTCGGCGCCGCCACCGCACCGGCGCGCTCGGCGTACACGGTTTGATAACGCTCGCGGTCGGCGCTGTCGTCGGGGCGATCTATATAAGGAGGCAACGGCATATGCCCGACACGCTCGAGCAGCGGCAGCACGTCTTCGTTGAAGCCCAACTCGAACAGCGCATCGTGGCGCGCCAGCATCGTGGCTTCGGCGCCGCCATCAATCAAAATGGTCGAGCCCGGCTTGGGCGACTTGCTCGAACGCACATGGGCGAGTACGCGGCGGTTATCCAGTACACGTTCCACCAACACTTCCAGCTTGCCGCCGGACGCCTTCTGGCCAAACAGGCGCGCGGGAATCACTCGGGTGTTGTTGAACACCATCAAGTCGCCGGGGCGCAGGTATTCCAGAAGGTCAGAGAACTGGCGATGGGCCAGCGCACCGGTTGGGCCGTCGAGGCTGAGCAGGCGGCTACCCTGGCGTTGCGCCAAAGGGTGGCGCGCGATCAGGGCGTCCGGCAGCTCGAAATTGAAATCGGCAACACGCATGATGGGAGGTCATTTTTCAGGGGCGCGAAGTTTAACGGAAATACGCAAAATTGACCACGCGCCCCCGTTGACCAGTCGCGAAGGTCTCCCTATACTGCGCGCCCTATGTGCCCTGGTGGCGGAATTGGTAGACGCGGCGGATTCAAAATCCGTTTTCGAAAGGAGTGGGAGTTCGAGTCTCCCCCGGGGCACCAAGCACATTAAAAAGGTCTTGCATCGCAAGGCCTTTTTTTATGCCTGCGATTTGACACTACCGCCATTTCTTCCCTACCGACCAGGCAGCCCGAGACCAGATGACCGACGTGTCTAGGCAAGTGGTATGGTCATCGAAATATACTGGCGCGTACCAACGTCGGTACATAACGCTAAGGAAAAGGCACCGCGCATGAAAAGGATCGAGTCTCTGGACTACTTGCGTGGCGCGATGGCGTTTGCGGTGATGGCCTATCACTTCACCAGTTGGAGCGGTCTGCCGCAGGAAAGCGAATCCATTCTGGGCCGGCTGGGCATCTATGCCGTATCCATGTTCTACATTCTCAGCGGCTTGAGCCTTGCCTTGGTTTATAGCGGCCGAATCAATAATGGCGCCGACATTCGAGACTTCGCGATCAAACGCGCCTTCCGGATCATTCCACTGTTCTGGCTGGTTATTTCGCTAAGCGTTGCGGAGCGATTTTTGGTTTCCCACTTTCGCGGCGCACCGGTGGACCTAAGCGTTTTCGAGGTATTCGCCAACTACTCGTTTTTATTTGGCTTCCTCGACCCGTCCTTGGCACTTACAACTGGCGGCTGGTCCATTGGCAACGAAGTGTTCTTCTACGTTTGCTTCCCGTTCGTTATTTTGCTGGCGGCTAAAAACCGGGCAACCATCCCCCTGTTTTTTGCGGTGACTACCGCCATCGCTATCTATTTCGCGTACTCGGCACTGTCACCCGGCAAGACGTTGAATGAGCAGTGGCCAACCTATGTGAACTCGCTCAATCAGATATTTCTGTTTGCCAGCGGCATCGCTATCGCCTGCTACAAAACCCAGATCGCTGCACTATTGAACAAAGCCTGGATGAGCCTTGCACTGATAGGCATCGGCTGCCTGGTGTTCTGTCTCTACCCGATAACGGGTGACCGGATAAACCTGGTGACCGCCGAAGAACGATTCATCCTGTCGGCCGCCTGCATGGTGGTGGTAGCAGCAGTTCTGACCTTCAACCCTTCCTTCGAAAACATCGGCGCCGCGGGCTTGCGCGTGCTTGGCGAGTCCAGCTACGCGCTCTACCTGCTGCACCCCAAGGTCTACCTCGTTACGAACGCCATCGGCACAAAACTGGGGGCAGGAAAAATTGTGATCGCCGTAGCCGCGGTGCTTGTAACGTTGGTGGCGAGCTGGCTGACCTATCGATTGTTCGAAACGTTTTTCATCAATGCCGGGCAGAGAATTACCGCTCGCCTCAACCGTCAACGTAATACCCTGAGAGCGGCCAAAGCATAAGTCCAACGACCGCACACCAGGGAAACTAAATCGCTACGCTGGCTGCGTAAGTGCACGCGGGGCACCCTACTTCGATTCCTGCCAATCCCCGCCCAATTTCACCGTAAATATTACGCTCCTCAAGTCCTTTGCAGATCGCCGGCGAGAAGTAACCGGCGTCCAAGGCCAGTCGAGTGAGTTCGTCGCGCTCGCATTGGCGATCCTGGCGCGCTAGATACGGCCGGCTGTCGTGCACATTGCCGGGCGTTACAAATGAGTCGGTGATGATGGCGTGCTTGCCATCCACGGTGCGGTGATCGAGGTAAAAGAAGCCTTATGGTTTGTTGTCACCGGTCATAAAACCGCTTTCGGGATCGGTGGTGCTGACCTTGGTTTCCTTGAGCCCGGGCGCTGTGTCACGAGGCTTGAGAGGGCGCTTGCCCTGCGCCAGACGATCCTCATTGATGGCCGCATTTAGCTCGGCTAGATACTCCACAGAACGCTGTTCGACCTGATGCACGGCAAAGCGTTTTTTTGCTGGCATTGGCTTTGAGGTGCGCGCTGTCGGTATGCAGCACTTCACCGTCGATTAGCCATTTTTGATCGCCTGCTCAACGATGCCGTCGAAGATTATTTGCTCAATATCGGTATCAGCAAACCTGCGGCGTCGGTTCTGACTGAGGGTCGAGGCATCGGGCACCTTGTCGGTCAGGCTTAGGTCCAGAAACCAGCGGTAGGCCACGTTAATCTGAATCTCGCGCATCAACTGGCGCTCGCTGCACGCGCCAATAAATAGAATCTTGAAGAGCACCACCGGATCAATCGCCAGCCTGCTGTTGTCGGCACTGTACAGGTGCTGCGTGGCGGGGCGAATGAACTCGAAGTCGATTTGGCGGGTAATCTTCCGCAGCAGGTGATCGGCTGGGACTAGCTCTTCTAGCGCCACCATCTCCAGCGCGTGCTTTTGGGGGATGGGGGGTTGAGCATCGGAGTTGGCTCTAAAAACGATGAGCCTATAAAAAAAAAGCCCCTAGCCTGGCGGCTAGGGGCTTTATCAGCAACCTGAGCCCTATTCATAGGGCCTTTTTTTATGCCTACAGAACGGCAATAACACGCACTGGCTGCAGCAGACTAGCGCCTAATTGAAACGCTGGCCGTTGCCTCGGATGATGTCCCATCCAACCCCCACGCCAATGCCTGCAGCCCGAACACGTGACCTCGAGTCAGATCAACTGTCGACTCACACGCCCAGTTGCCATAGTCATTGACCGTGGCTTCACACACATAACTGCCTGTCGTTATGGCGCCTTCGGAAGGCCCTGAGCTGATACTCACGGTTACGGCCGCGCCAGGCGCTCCCGTGCCTTGAATCGACGGGCGCTGAGTAGCTACATGTTCAACTTGCTGCGGGTTGGGCGAGGTTATTCGCAGGTGCGGCGGTGGCAAGACAGGGCTCGGGGTGATAACCAGATCACGTGGATAGTTGAGCCCGCTGACCAGATTGACGATTTTCACCCCGGATTCATCGCGAAATCTTTTGTAGACCCCGCCATCTCCCCAGGTGAAGTACAGCCCGCTCTCGTCCATCGCAATGCCCGACGACTCACTACCGCCAACGAGCCGCGTCAGCCGTTCCTGCCCAGGCGTGTAGCTGTAAATGCCTGGTCCGCGGCCGTCATTTGAGTCTGCAACCGAGAAGACGACCTGATCTGCCGAATCAATTGCAAGCCCGGTTGGCATACGCAATCCGCTAACGAGCTTTGCCAGCGTGGAGGTGGCTACGTCCCACTTGAAGATCCCGCCCTCTTGCGCCGAGGAAATATAAAGATTGCCGCGGCTGTCGAGAGCCAACCTGTTCGGGCGGAGATTGGCTACTACCACAGGCTGGCCATCGCCTGACGGGTAGTAAGAAACGGTAAAGGGCCCGTCTTCAGCGATATACATACCGCCCTGGCGGTCAACCACCACATCGGTCGGCCCGAGCAAGCCGCGCCTTAACACCGTGCCGCCACCGCCACCTGGGGGATAGCGAGTTAACGTGCCCGCGTGATAACTGACGGCATAAAGATTTCCGGCTGTATCGGCCGTGATGCGAGGTGCATTGATGTACCGGTCAATCTCGCGCAACGGGGCGGAGGGGTCAGCACTCAGAATCGACACAGTGCCATCGGCATAGGTCCCGTTACTACCGCTGTCCTGGGCAACGTAGATAACTGGCATATCAGGCGGTGCGGCCATGACGGTCGTTGTTGCCAAGGAACACAACAAAGCCAGGGCCGCAGACTTGGCTTTTTTCGGAGCGGTAAACGGTGAACGAACGACGAACGAATGAGTATCCATGGTAAGACTTCCTTCTCTCCAACTCAGCGTTCACGCCAAAAAGCAGCGTGGTTATAGAGAGCACCTGTCGCGCTCTCATAACCAAAAGCTAAAAGTAAGTGAGGGGGCAGTCTGTAAACCGCTGCCTGGGAGCACCCCGACAACGGCGGCAGTTCACGTCGGATTGATACGGCAAAAAACGCCGGTCGCGAATCCTACTGTCCAATCGGCGCCGCGGGCGCTTTCTCCCATCCCCCACCCAACGCCAGAAACAGATTGATCTGCTGCATGGCCACCTGGGTATTGGCCGCGGCCAACTGCGCGCGCATATCGGTGTAGGTTTTGGTGGCCTGCAAATCCGCCAGGAACGACGCACGCCCGGCCTGGAAGAACTGATGGGTCTGATTGGCCGCCTGCTGCGCCGAGTGCTCGGCATCAGCCAGGGCATCGCGGCGGTCGAGCAAGGCGCTGTATTGCACCAGCCCGGTCTGGGTTTCCCGGACGGCGTTAAGCACCACGCCATCGAAATGCGCCAACGCCGCTTGCGTGCCCGCCTCGGCTTCACGAATGCGGGCCCGCGCGCCGTTGGTGGGAATGGTCCAGCTGATCAACGGACCAAAGCCCCAGCGGTTGGTCGCCGGCTCGCCGAGGTGGTCGAGAATGCCCACGGTTCCAACGGTCGCACCGATGCTGATGTTGGGATACAGCTGCCCGGTCGCCACGCCAATTTTGGCCGTGGCGGCGGCCAGGCTGCGCTCAGCCTGACGGATATCCGGACGCCGTTTCAGCAACTCGGCACCATCGCCCACCGGCAATAGTTGCGCGATATGCGGCAGCTCGGCGCAGTCGCTGACACCGGCCGGCAATTGGTTCACCGGCTTGGCCAGCAGCATGGACAAGGTGAACAGGCCTGCCTGTTGCGCCGCGTCGTAGCGGGGCATTTCAGCGCGCAGGGATTTGAACTGCGTTTGCGTGCGTGTCACCTGGGTTTCATCACCGCGCCCGGCATCGCGCAGGCGCTGCACCAGGGTTACGCCTTCTTCCTGCAGGTCCAGCGACTGCTGGGCGATCTCGCGTTCTTCGTTGGCGGCGCACACTTGCGTGTAGGCGCGCACCACTTCAGCCACCAGGGTGATTCGGGCGGTATCCGCTGCTGCTTGAGCGGCGTCGGCATTGGCCTGCGCCGACTCGATGCCGCGCTGCAAGGTGCCCCACAAGTCGAACTGGTAGGAAGTGCTGATCGAGCCACTGCCGATATTGGCCACCGGCACTTTCTCTTCCAGCAGAAACGCTTCGCCAGACTCTTGCAAGCGCTCGGCGCCGAACCTGGCGCTGCCACTAAAACCGCCTTCGGCTTGCGCCTCTTCCACTTGGGTGCGGGCACGGGCCAGGTTGGCCGCGGCCACGCGCAGGTCGGTATTGGACGCCATGGCCTGCTGCACGAGCAGATCCAGACGCGGGTCCTGGTAGAGTTTCCACCAATCTGCCGGCACCGGTGCCGACACCACGTCGCTATTGCCGCTCGCCAGTTGCCCTTGCAAGTCGGCGCGCTGCACGGCGGCGTTCTGGGGCAATTGATAATCCGGGCCAACGGCCTGGCATGCCGACAACACCAGACCGAAGCCGGCCGCCGTTAGTAAACCGCGCGCTACCTGGCGGCTCATTGCGCGGTCTCCGCCTTCGGCTGGCTGTCTTCGATGATCGACACCGTGGCGGTTCGCCCGGCAATCATGCGGAAGTCTGCCGGGACCTCATCGAAGGCGATACGCACGGGAATGCGCTGGGCCAATTGCACCCAGCTAAAGGCCGGGTTCACGGTGGGCAGCATATTGCTGCCACTGGTGCGGTCGCGGTCTTCCACGGCGGCAACGATGCTCTGCACATGACCGCGCAAGCGGGTGTTGTCACCCAGCACGCGGATATCCACAGCCTGGCCAATGTGGATGTGCTGGAGTTTGGTTTCTTCGAAATAGCCGTCGATATGGAACGACTCGCCGTCTACTACCGACAACACCGGCCGCCCCGCCGTCACGAACTCATGGGCACGCGGGGCACGGTCGTTGAGGTAACCGTCCACCGGGCTGCGAATCACCGAGCGCTCCAGGTTGAGCTTGGCGGCGTCCACCGCCACCTGCGCAGCGGCTACCGCCGACTGGGCACGGCTTTCGCGCGACTGGCTTTCTTCCAACTGCTCGCGAGCAACCAGATTGCCCAAGCCACGGTTACGTTTGGCTTCGCGCTGCGCCTGGGCCAAGGTTTCTTTCTGCTCAGCCGCAGCCGCTTCGGCCTGACGCAAGGCCAGGGTGAAGCGGTCCTGGTCGATGGTGAACAGCACATCGCCGCGTTTGACCGGCTGGTTGTCATGCACCTCGACCTTCTGAATCAGCCCGGACACATCCGGGGCAATCTGGATGATGTCGGCGCGGATATGGCCGTCGCGGGTCCAGGGCGCAAACATGTAGTACATCACCATGCGCCACACCACCACGGTAGCCAGGGTCACCATCAACAACGTCAGGACCACACGGCCCAAGGTCAACATAGGTTTTTTCATAGCATCAGGCTTCGGCAAATAGCATCCACCGCACCGAGCAGCACGGCGTAGAGACCAACGTTAAACAGGGCCCGGTGCCAGACCAGGCGATAGAAGTGGGCACGGTTCAAAATGCCGTGCACCAGCAGGTACAGCACATAGGTGAAGGCCATCATCACCAGCAGCGTGGGCAGAAATACCCCGCTGATATCCAGATCACCGATCACAGGGATGCTCCATCAATGCCGTAGGGCAGTTGTTCATTCGCCTCACCGGGTTCGACCAGCACTTCAGCGCCGGGCAACAAGGCCAGGCGTAGCCCGCTCAAGGCCAGCAGGCTATTGACCCGTGCATCTTCGGCCTCGCTGCAGGCGGAAAAATTGATCGCGCGGCGGGCGCGGTCCATGGTCATCAACAGCCCCTTGGGCGCGGGCAGGCGTTCGCCGGCTTTCAGGCAGGCGCGAAAATATTCGCCCACCTCGGCCACCACGTTTTGCAGGTGGGTTTGTGCGCCGACCGGCAGGCGCGGCAGGTAGGCCAGTACGTCCAGCAGGCAGAGCGCCACGCGCAAATCGCGCAGTGCGCCGCCGGTGTCCTGGCCGGTCTGGGTCAAGCGCGGCAGGTGCTGCATCAAGCGGTCGAGCATGCGCACGCCCATGCGCCGGTGTTCGGCCAGGGTTGCCGGCTGCGTGAGGGCGACGATGTCGCGCCAGCTGAAACGCGTCATGCGCCGGGCCGCTACTTCCACGCCGAACGGGCGCATCACCAGGGTCCAGACAAAGGCAAACAGCAAGCCCACCGGGCCGGCCAGGTTGCTGTTGATAAAGGTCATGAAGTTAGCGTCGTAGGTGCCCTGAATGCTGATAAAGGACGAGGTGTTCACCAGCGTCAGCAGCATGCCCAGGTAAAAACGCGGCTGCACGGTGAGCGTGCCGATGCAAATAAAGGGCACGGCAAAGGCCAGCACCAGCATCGGGAAGTCGTGCAGGTTGGGCAGAATCAGAAACAGGTAGAGGCTGGCGAACAAGGCCGACAAGGCGGTCCAGAAAAAGAAGCGATAGATCTGTGGCGCCGGGTCGTCCATAGCGGCAAAAAAGCTGCAGGCTACGGCGGCGAGAATTACCGCGCTGCCGCCATCGGTCCAGCCCAGGCCCATCCACAACAGCGAGGCGACGATGATCGCGCTGATGGTGGAGAACACCGAATACAGCATCAGGCCGCGGTCGAAAAACGGCGTGAGACGGCCCAGTCGCCAATGGCGATACACCGCTCGCCAGGGGGTCTGATCGTCCAGCAGAATCGCGTGTTGCAGGCTGCGGCAGTCTTGCCACAAATCGACCCATTCACCCAGGCGATAGAGCGCGTTGGAAAGCAGCAGCTGGCGGCGCTCATCAAGTGCCTCGGCAGCTGGTTGCAGCGCATCGAGTTGCTCACGCAGCGCTTGCCAACGCGCAGGCGCTGCGTCGGCGGCAGTGCTTAGCAGCCACTGTTGGGCCTGCTTCAGAAGCGGCGCCAACAGGGAAACCAGATCCGGCGAGCGGCGTTCGATGGCAATCAGGGCATCGTCGAGGCCATCGATGACCGGCAGCAGATGAATCATCCGCCCCCGCAGCTCCTTGGCGTTGCGCACGGTCTGCGGCCGGGCGCCTTCGTGGGGCAATTGGCCAATCATCAACTCCAGGGTGTTGAAGCTGGCGACCATGGCGGCGCGCAGGCTACCGACTTCGGCAGGTGCCGAGCCGCGGCTGAGAAAATGCTGGCTGTAGCGCGTGGCGTCGGCAAACCAGGCACCAGCGGCATCCATCAACACCGGCGCCAGACGGCGCGGCCAGAACACGGCGCCGACGACGGCGGCGCAAACGATGCCGAGGAAAATCTCCTGGGTACGCGACGAGGCGATATCGAACACCGCGCCTGGGTTATCCACAACCGGCAAGGCAATCAGCGGCAGGGTGTAGCCCGAGAGCATCAGCGCGTAGCTATTGGCGGTGCGCAGGTTCAGCGACAGAAAGAGTAAGGTGCCGGTCCACAGCGCCACAACGATGGCCAGCAGCAAGGGCGTTTGCACAAACATCGGCACAAACAGCACCGCCGCCGCCGCCCCCACAAAAGTGCCGACCGCACGGTACAGCGCCTTGGAACTGGTGGGGCCAACAAAGGGGCTGGAGACGATATACACCGTCGCCATCGCCCAATACGGACGCGGCATCTGCATGATCATGGCGATATACAGCGCCAGCATAGAGGCACCAAAGGTGCGCACGCCGTAGAACCAGTCGCGGGCCGGCGGCATACCGGCGAAAAAACCCGTCATGACGACGCTCCGCTGCTTTGCTCACTCTGGCTGTGGCGCCCGGCCTCCTCGAACGCACGTACAACGCGCAGTGCGGCTTCGAGGTCAGCCGGAGAAATGTCCTGCAGCACTTCACGGCGCAGGCGCACCAGCTCGCTTTCGATGGCTTCGGCCAGCTCGCGACCACGCGGGGTCAGGCTCAGCGCTTTGGCGCGGCGGTCGTCGGGGTCTTCGCTGCGGCAGACAAAACCGGCGCGGCACAGCTGGTCGAGCAAACGTACCAGCGACGGGCTTTCCAACCCGGCAGCCTGCGCCACCGCCACCTGCCGCACGCCATCGCCCAGGCGCACGATCATCAGCAGTGGCACTGCGCAGGCTTCGGAAATGCCGTAGTTGGCCAGCGTGGTCTGGCAAATGCGTCGCCAATGGCGGGACGCCGTCACCATGCCGCTGCTGATATTGAGCTGAAGCGCTTCGAGGGTCATTGAGGGGAACGCGAGAATTTAATTAGTTAGCAAGCTAATTGTATTCTCGGAAATTTCCGCTCGTCAATTACCGCATGGAGGCTTTACAGGATTATTTCAGGGAGGAAGTTGCAGGTATTCCGGAAGGTTTTAGCGCTATGCCAAAAAGCCCTGAAAGCGCCGGAATCAGGCGCTATGCAGCCTGTTTTCGGGGTTGTTTTTCGCCTGGAAGTTATCTATCTTTTCGCCCACTGTGTTGCCGGGCTTGCGAATGAATCGCGAGCAAATCCGACAACCAGTCCAGCCCTCGTATCGAGGCTGTCATTAACTAAAAGCTCCAAGGAAATAAGATATGTCGAATCGTCAGAACGGTACCGTCAAGTGGTTTAACGACGAGAAAGGTTTTGGTTTTATCACTCCAGAAAGCGGTCCGGATCTGTTCGTACACTTCCGCGCAATCGAAGGCGACGGCTTCAAGAGCCTGAAAGAAGGCCAGAAAGTCAGCTTCGTTTCGGTACAGGGTCAAAAAGGCCTGCAAGCGGATCAAGTTCAAGTAATCGCTTAATCCGAATGCTCAACAAAAAGCCCCGCTCAGTGCGGGGTTTTTTGTTTCTGGCGTTCGGCGGCGCTGCCTTGAATCTGGTTTTTGAATGTTCCTGAACGTAGGGCGAATATCCGCCCAGCGGATATCCGCCGGGGCCCTCACACCAATTACGAAGGCGGATATCGCCGCGGCAATATTCGCCCTGGCACGTGCAGTTTTTTCTCCGGGCTGCTTTTGCAGTAAAGTGCCTCGCGCTTTTCACCCACCGCGAGCTCCGCATGTCCAAACGTCTGCTTCAGCCTCAGGGCGACTTTCTCCCGGCCGGCCTGCTCCGCCGCCTTGCCGCGATGTTCTATGACTTTCTGTTGTGCGTGGCCATCGCCATCGTCACGGGCCTTTTGTACCAACAGGTCGTGCTGCGCCTGATTTTCGGCAGCGAGCGTTTGCTGGAGTTGGCCAACAACAAAGCACTGGATGTTGATCCGGTGCTCTCCACCGTTGTGCTGTTCACCATTTTTGCCTTCTTCGCCAAGTTCTGGACCCACTCTGGCCAGACTCTGGGCATGCAGGTATGGGGCGTGCGCGTGCAAAACGCCGATGGCAGTGCCATCAGTCTGTGGCAGGCGCTGCTGCGGTTTATGGTATCGATTGCCTCGTGGCTGAGCCTGGGCCTGGGTTTCTTCTGGATGCTCTGGGACAAGCAAAAGCGCAATTGGCAGGACATCTATTCCGACAGCCGCCTGGTGCATATTCCGAAGAAGAAAAAAGCCCCGTAGGAGCGAGCTTGCTCGCGAACCCTGGAAAGAACCCCTTCATTTTTGTGCGCAAGCTCGCTTCTACAAAACAGGCAGGCATAAAAAAGCCCCGCACGTGGCGGGGCTTTTTTATGCGTTGCGAATCAACCGGCGCGCCGCAACATCCAGAACCCGGCAATGGCGCAGATCAGGCTCGGTATCAGCACCGCCAGCAACGGCGGAAAGCCAAACACCAGGCTCGAAGGTCCGAGCAAGTCCTGAGCAATCCGGAACACAAACCCCACCAGCACGCCGGTAAACACCCGCTGGCCGAGGGTTACCGATCGCAGCGGCCCGAAAATGAACG
The DNA here is from genome assembly GCF_027922365.1 of Pseudomonas turukhanskensis. Classification (GTDB taxonomy): domain Bacteria; phylum Pseudomonadota; class Gammaproteobacteria; order Pseudomonadales; family Pseudomonadaceae; genus Aquipseudomonas; species Aquipseudomonas turukhanskensis. The sequence continues at coordinate 208,445 of NZ_BSFN01000002.1, read as the reverse complement.
AGATGGCCATCAGCACCAAGGCAGCAGTCACCACCGGCTGCAGCACTTTGGTCCAGAACGCCAACCAGTATTTGCCATTGGCCAGGCCTTGATCGGCGAGGTAGTGGATATAACGCCACAGCCCGGTGACCGACAGGGACTCGGGCTCCAGCACTACGGTACCCAGCAATTCCGGGGTGAGCTGCACGTCCCAGCGTTCGCTCGGCGTCTGCACCACTTCGGTGTTGCGCTCGTGGAACAGCGTGGTGGCAACGTCTTCCAGTTGCCAGTGATCGGTCTGGTAGTGGGCTTTTTTGGCAAAGCTTGATGATTGCAGGTGACGCTCCGCGTCGAATTTGTAGCGCGTTACGCCGTACAGCACGCCGCCCGGTTGCACGGCATTGATATGCACAAATTCATCACCCTGGCGGTGCCAGACACCGCGCTTGGAACTCTGCGCTTCGCCCCCGCCCTGAGCCATGGAGCGACTGGCCTGGCCGATGTTCTCGCTCCAGGGGGCCAGGTATTCGCCAATAAGAATGCCGGCCACCATCAACACCAGCATGGGCTTCATCACCGCCCACACAATGCGACCCACCGAAACGCCAGCGGCACGCATGATGGTCAGTTCGCTGTTGCTGGCCAGACTGCCCAGGCCAATCAGACAGCCGATCAGCGCCGCCATCGGCAGCATGTCGTACACACGCCGCGGCGTGGTGAGGAAGATGTACCAGGCTGCGTCGCCCAGGCCGTAGCTGCCCTGCACGTCGCTCAGTTCGTCAATGAAGGCAAACAACAACGCCAGGCCCACGATGATGCCCAGCACCGACAAGATGGCGAAGAACACATTGATGCCGATGTAGCGATCCAACTTAACCATGCGCCAACTCCCGCGCCATGCGGCGACCCGCCAACTTCAGGCGCAACGGCTCCCAGAATTGCAGCATCAGACCAATCAGCAAGAACAGCCCATGTACCCACCACAAGCCGACGCTCATGGGGATCTTGCCCTTGTCCAGAGCGCCGCGAGCGGCGATCAGCAACGACAGGTAGGCCATATAAAGAAGAATTGCCGGCAGCAGCTTGAGGAAGCGGCCCTGGCGAGGGTTAACACGCGACAAGGGCACCGCCAGCAACGTAACCACAAACACCAGCAGGGGAATCGAAATCCGCCATTGCAGTTCGGCCTGCTTGCGCGGCTCGTCGCTGCCGATCAGCTCGCGGGTAGGCAGCGCTTCACGCTCGCTGATATCGCTACTGACTTCCGGCTTCACCAACAACACACCATAGGTGTCGTACTTGATGGCACGGTAATCGGCGGCGCCGGGGTTGCCGTCATAGCGGTAGCCATTTTCCAGAATCAGGTAACGGCTGCCATCTGGCTGGATTTCCTGGCGGCCCTTGTCGGCCACCAGCACGGTAATGCCGCGCTCCTTGTCACCGGCTTTGGACAGGCGTTTTTCCGAGATAAAGATGCCGCCCAGTTGGCTGCGGTCATCCGACATTTCCTGGGTGTAGGTCACCCGCGTGCCGCTGCGCATGGCCTGAAAGCGCCCGGGCACCAGGGTATCGAACTCGGTCAGGGCATCTTGCTCATTGAGAATCTTGGCTACCTGCGCAACGCCTTGCGGCGCCAGGCCCAGGCTCAGCCAGGCCACCAGCACAGCCACCAGCGTGGCAGGTGCCAGGGAGTAGGCCAAAAGGCGTTGCTGGCTCATGCCGGTGGCGGCCAGCACGGTCATTTCGCTGTCCAGGTACAGACGCCCGTACGCCAGCAAAATGCCGAGGAACAAGCCCAGCGGCAGAATCAGCTCGAGAAAGCCCGGCATCCGAAAGCCCATGATCAGAAACAACACACTCGGGTCGAGTGCGCCAGAAGCTGCCTGAGCCAGGTACTTGATAAAACGACCGCTCATGATGATCACCAGCAGCACGGCACTTACCGCGCTGAGGGTCAACAGCACTTCACGGGACAGATAACGGAAGACAATCAAACCAGACACTCCAGGGTTGTCAGGCTCAGGCGGCTAAGCTCAAACTAGCCGACCTGTTGCCAGCCCAGTAAAGGCCAGCGACCAAAAATTTGCAGGTGTGGCAACGAAACCAACGCGGTTCACGCCTGCCGAACAACGACAAGGACGCGGAGTTTACTAGAGCCAGCTGCGCAGTCCGAGCCCGTTTTTCAAAGGTTTTATCTCGCCGCGCGGTTTTCACACCGATAGAACGCGGCATTATCCTGTAATACCTACCGGTTGTCTTGGGGACTCCTCGCCATGGAATTTGTTGTTAAGAACGCACGTCCAGACGCACTGAAAACCGCCACCCTGGTAGTCGCCGTCGGCGAAGGCCGCAGCCTCGGCGCCGCCGCGCAGATTCTCGACGTCGCCAGCAATGGCGCGATCAGCACCGTACTCAAACGCGGCGATCTGGCCGGCAAGGTCGGCCAAACCTTGCTGCTGCAAAGCCTGCCCAACCTCAAAGCCGAACGCGTGCTGCTGGTGGGCAGCGGTAAAGAGACCGAGCTCTCTGACCGCCAACTGCGCAAATTGATCACCGCCGTTCAGGGCGTATTGAAGAGCCTGGGCGGCAAAGACGCTGTGCTGGCCCTTGACGACCTGCAAGTAAAGGGCCGCGACGCCTACAGCAAAACCCGCCTGCTGGTCGAAACCCTGGCCGACAACCAGTACAGCTTCGAGCAGTTCAAGAGCCAGAAAACCCCGGCCCGCGCCCTCAGCAAAATCACCCTGCTGACCGAGAAAACCAGCCTCGCCGACGTTGAACGCGCCAGCCAACAGGCCCAGGCGATTGCCGCCGGCATGGCCTTCACCCGCGACCTGGGCAACCTGCCGCCGAATATCTGCCACCCCACTTACCTGGGCGAACAGGCCAAGGCACTGGGCAAGGCGTACAAGTCGCTGAAGGTTGAAGTACTCGATGAGAAGAAACTCAAAGAGCTGGGCATGGGTTCGTTTCTCGCCGTAGCCCAGGGCAGCGTGCAACCACCGCGCCTGATCGTGCTGCAATACAACGGCGGCAAGAAAGGCGACAAGCCGTTTGCCCTGGTCGGTAAAGGCATCACCTTCGACACCGGTGGCATCAGCATCAAGCCGGCCGCCGGCATGGACGAAATGAAGTACGACATGGGCGGCGCCGCCAGTGTGTTCGGCACATTCAAAGCCGTGCTGGAAATGCAGTTGCCCATCAACCTGGTGGGCGTGATGGCCTGTGCCGAGAACATGCCCAGCGGCAGCGCCACGCGCCCGGGCGACATCGTCACCACCATGAGCGGCCAGACCGTCGAAATCCTCAACACTGACGCCGAAGGCCGCCTGGTGCTGTGCGATGCCCTGACCTACACCGAACGCTTCAAGCCACAGGCCGTGATCGATATCGCTACCCTGACCGGCGCCTGCATCGTCGCCCTGGGCAGCCACACTTCGGGCCTTTTGGGCAACAACGACGAGCTGCTGCAACAACTGCTCGCCGCCGGCCAGACCGCCGACGACCGCGCCTGGCAACTGCCGTTGTTCGACGAATACCAAGAGCAACTCGACAGCCCCTTCGCCGATATCGCCAACATTGGCGGGCCGAAGGCCGGCACCATTACGGCGGCCTGCTTCCTGTCGCGCTTTGCCAAGCAATTCAGCTGGGCGCACCTGGATATCGCCGGCACGGCATGGGTCAGTGGCGGCAAGGACAAAGGCGCCACCGGTCGCCCGGTGCCGTTGCTGACCCAATACCTGCTGGACCGCGCTAAGGTTTAATACCCGACGCAAACCCTGTAGGAGCGGCTTCAGCCGCGATGCTCTTGAACGCATCGAAGCTGAAGCCGCTACTTCGGGGATACGATTTTCACGACTACAACGAAATCACCATGCCCCGCATCGAATTCTACGTGCTCTCCTCCACCGCCCCCGCCGAGCGTCTGCGCGCGGCCTGCCAATTGGCGATGAAGGCCTGGCGCCATGGCATGCCGGTATTCATGCGCGCCAGTGACGAAGCGCAATGCGCCGAGGTGGACGAACTTTTGTGGCGTTTCAAGGCCGAAACCTTCGTACCCCACAGCCTGCACCGCGACGCACCCGATGCGCCGGTGGTGATCGGCCTGGACGACGAACCTGCCGCGAGCCAGGGCTTGCTGATCAATCTCAACAGCAGCCTGTCGCCCCATGTGCAGCGGTTCAGCCGGGTGATCGAGATCGTCAACCAGCAACCCGAACAACTGGCGAGCTCGCGGGAAAACTTTCGTACCTATCGCCAGCAGGGTTACGACCCCAAGCGCGTTGAACTGTAGCCAGAGCCATGGACACTCCAAAACCGCCACAAAAGCCCAGCCACTTGCTCGACGACCTGGAGTCGATCCGTGAGTTTCTGAGCAACAACGAACCTGCCGGCATCGATACCACAGATCAATATCTGGACCTGCCGCTGCTCACCGATTCGGTGGAGTTGGGCCAGATTCCGCTGCTCTCGGAAATCGTTGCACCGGCAACGCCGACGCCGCCGGCTCAGGCGCGCCCCACTATTACCGCTGCCCCGGCGCACACCCCGCCGCCGGCCGTGCCGCGCCCGGACCCATCGCCCGCCGCCGTAACACCGGCCGGGCAGGCGCCTACGATTGCCAGCGCTCCGGCAGCCATCGCGCAACCTGCTGCTGCAACTAGGCCCCAACCACCGCAAGGCCTGGCGCAGACCGTGCAACGCAGCGTGGAAAGCAGCAACACCACCAGCGACCTGCTGCGCCTGGACGGCGAACTGCGCGCTGCCGCGCAGCTTATTCTGCAAGACGTGATCGACGACTTTGTGCCGCAGATAGAGGCCGAGCTTAAACGTCGGCTCGAAGCACGTCTGACCCGGTTGTTGCCGCCGCGCAAGAGCTGACCGCCCACTGCGCGGGGAAAATCGAGATAGTGACACCAACTTCCGTCGTCCCAGCGCAGGCTGGAATCCAGAATTCCCAGACGGGCGCGTTCTCCTGAATCACTCTGGATCCCCGCCTGCGCGGGGATGAAGGAGCAGGCCCCATCAGTACCGCTTCCCCCGCGTATCACGCGCATTACCCGCCTGCGATCAACCCCGTTATACTTGCCGGCTTTCCGATTAGCTGCCGAACAGGGTCCCGATCCGCATGGACAAGACGTACCAGCCCCACGCCATTGAAACCTCCTGGTACGAAACCTGGGAGTCGAAGAACTATTTCGCCCCGCAAGGTAGCGGCGACTCCTACACCATCATGATCCCGCCGCCGAACGTCACCGGGAGCCTGCACATGGGCCACGGCTTCAACAACGCGATCATGGACGCACTGATCCGCTTCCGCCGCATGCAGGGCCGCAACACCCTGTGGCAGCCGGGTACCGACCACGCCGGTATCGCTACGCAAATGCTGGTGGAGCGTCAGATCGGCGCCCAGGGCCTTAGCCGCCACGACTTGGGCCGCGACAAATTCCTGGAAAAAGTCTGGGAATGGAAAGGTCAGTCCGGCGGCAATATCAGCCGGCAGATCCGTCGCCTCGGCTCCTCGGTGGACTGGAGCCGGGAAAAATTCACCATGGACCCCGACCTGTCCGAAGCCGTACAGGAAGCCTTCGTTCGCCTGCATGAAGACGGCCTGATCTACCGCGGCAAGCGCCTGGTCAACTGGGACACCAAGCTGCACACGGCGATCTCCGACCTCGAAGTGGAAAACCACGACGAGAAAGGCTTCCTGTGGAACCTGCGCTACCCGCTGGCCGATGGCGCCAAGACTGCCGATGGCCTGGACTACCTGATCGTCGCCACTACCCGCCCGGAAACCCTGCTGGGCGACAGCGCAGTGGCCGTGCACCCGAGCGATGAGCGCTATCAGGCGCTGATCGGCAAGTTCGTCAAACTGCCACTGGTGGGCCGTCTGATCCCCATCGTGGCCGACGAATACTGCGACCCCGAGTTCGGCACCGGCTGCGTGAAAATCACCCCGGCGCACGACTTCAACGACTACGAAGTGGGCAAACGCCACAATCTGCCGCTGATCAATGTGCTGGACAAAAACGCCGCCATCCTCGGCCGCGCGCAAGTGTTCAACATTGACGGCAGCGTCAACGACACCTTCGAAGCCAGCCTGCCCGCGCAGTACGCCGGCATGGACCGTTTTGTTGCCCGCAAGCAGATGGTGGCTGACCTCGACGCCCAGGGCCTGCTGGAAAAAATTGACGACCACGCGCTGAAAGTGCCCAAGGGCGACCGCTCCGGCACCGTCATCGAGCCGTGGCTGACCGATCAGTGGTACGTCTCCACCAAGCCGCTGGCCGAAAAAGCCATCGCGGTCGTGGAAAGCGGCGAAATTCAGTTCGTGCCCAAGCAGTACGAAAACATGTACTTCAGCTGGATGCGTGACATCCAGGACTGGTGCATCAGCCGTCAGCTCTGGTGGGGCCACCGCATTCCGGCCTGGTACGACGAAGCCGGCAAGGTGTATGTAGGCCGTGACGAAGCCGAAGTGCGCGCCAAGCACAACCTCGGCGACATCGCCCTGCGCCAGGACGACGACGTGCTCGACACCTGGTTCAGCTCGGGCCTCTGGACCTTCTCCACCCTCGGCTGGCCGAACCAGACCGAAGCGCTGAAAACCTTCCACCCCACCGACGTGCTGGTGACCGGTTTCGACATCATCTTCTTCTGGGTAGCCCGGATGATCATGCTGTCCACCCACCTGACCGGGCAGATTCCGTTCAAGACCGTGTACGTGCACGGCCTGGTGCGCGATGGTCAGGGGCAGAAAATGTCCAAGTCCAAGGGCAACGTTCTGGACCCGCTGGATATCGTCGACGGCATCGACCTGGACACCCTCCTGGAAAAACGCACCAGCGGTTTGATGCAGCCGAAGATGGCGGAAAAGATCGCCAAGCAGACCAAGGCTGAATTCCCCGAAGGTATCGCCAGCTACGGCACCGACGCCCTGCGCTTTACCTTCTGCTCGCTGGCCTCCACCGGCCGCGATATCAAGTTCGACATGGGCCGCGTCGAGGGCTACCGCAACTTCTGCAACAAGCTGTGGAACGCCGCCAACTTCGTGATCGAGAACACTGACGGCCAGGAGACCGGCGTCAACGGTGAAGAAGTCGAGCTGTCGTCGGTCGACCGCTGGATCATCTCGCAGCTGCAACGCACCGAAGCCGAAGTAACCCGCCAACTGGACAACTTCCGCTTTGACCTGGCCGCGCAAAGCCTCTACGAGTTTGTCTGGGACGAGTACTGCGCCTGGTACCTGGAGCTGGTCAAGCCGGTGCTATGGGACGAGAACGCGCCCATTGAACGCCAGCGCGGCACCCGCCGTACCCTGGTGCGCGTCCTGGAAGTGATCCTGCGTCTGGCCCATCCGTTCATGCCGTTTATCACCGAAGAAATCTGGCAGCGCATCAAAGGCGCCGCCGGCGTAACGGGTGAAACCATCATGCTGCAAGCCTGGCCGGTGGCCAACGACGCACGCATCGATGCTGCCGCCGAAGGCGATATCGAGTGGGTCAAAGCCCTGATGCTCGGCCTGCGCCAGATCCGCGGCGAGATGAATATCTCCATGGCCAAGCGCATCGACGTGTTCCTGCAAAACGCCAGTGCCGAGGACCAGCGTCGTCTCACCGACAACGCGCCGCTGCTGAACAAACTGGCCAAGCTCGATAACGTCACGGTGTTGGCTGCCGGTGCCGAAGCGCCGATGTCTGCCACTGCGCTGGTGGGCGAGATGCAGGTGCTGGTTCCGATGGCTGGCCTGATCGACAAGGACGCCGAACTGGCGCGCCTGGACAAGGAGATTCAACGCCTGACCCAGGAAGTGGCCCGTGTTGGCGGCAAACTCGGCAATGCCGCGTTCGTCGACAAGGCCCCCGCCGATGTCATCGCCAAAGAGCGCGCCAAACTGGCCGAAGCCGAACAGGCGGTGGCCCAGTTCACCGAACAGCGCGGCCGTATCGCCAGCCTTTAAGCCCCCCTACTCGGCCCTGACTATCAGGGCCGAGTTGTTTCCAGAGCGCACACACGGATGGCCATTTCCCTGCGGTTTGAATCCACGTTGAAGTCCGACCGCACGCAAGTATGGCGCTGGATCACCGACGTGCGCTGCCTGCGCCGCGAAATGCGCCCCTGGCTGTGGATGAGCATTCCCTTTGGCGTGCGCAACCTGGAAGACCTCGACTTCCAGCCCGGCAAGCCGCTGTTTACCAGTTGGCTATGGCTGTTCGGGCTGCTGCCCCTGGGCGTCTCGAAACTGACCTTGCTGCAACTCAACCCCGGCATCGGTTTTATCGAACAGTCGCCCATGACCGGCACTCGCCTGTGGCGCCACGAACGTAGCCTGGAAACCGGTGCCAACGGCGGCACACGCGTGATTGACCAACTCACCGTTGAACCGCTGTTCGCCGGCTGGCTGGTAGAGGGTTTTCTCAAGCTGTTTTTCGCCAGCCGTCACCGCGCCTTGCGCGCCCGTGACCGCAAGCAACTGCACTGAAGGAACAAGGCCATGGACGTGAGCAAAACCAAAAGCAGCTTCTACCGCCGCCTCTACGTGGCCTGGCTGATCGACAGCGGCCAGGCCAGCACCGTGCCTGCGCTGATGGACGCTACTGGTATGCCGCGTCGCACCGCGCAAGACACCCTGCTGGCTCTGGCCGATCTGGATATCGACTGCCAGTTCGCCCAACAAGCCGGCGAGCGCAACAACGCCGGCCATTATGAAATTCGCAGTTGGGGCGCTATCGACAAACAGTGGATAGGCGCGAACCTGGCGCAGATCAAACGCGTATTGGGTTACCCCTGATGTCCCCGAAGAACCCCGCCGAAAAAAAGCCCGTGCTGCACCCGCGCAACCGCCATCAGGGCCGCTATGACTTTGCCCAGATGATCAAGGCCAGCCCCGAGCTGGGTGCTTTTGTAATCATCAACCCGTATGGCAAAGAGAGCATCGACTTCGCCAACCCGGCGGCGGTAAAGGCCTTCAACCGCGCCTTGCTGCAGCAGTTCTACGGCGTGCGCGGCTGGGATATTCCGCCCGCTTACTTGTGCCCGCCGGTGCCGGGGCGGGCCGATTACCTGCACTACCTGGCCGACCTGTTGGGTGCCAGCCACGATGGCGTGATTCCTCGCGGCCCTCGCGTGCGCGGCCTGGACATTGGCGTTGGCGCCAACTGCATCTACCCGCTGATTGGCCAGCACGACTATGGCTGGCAGTTTGTCGGTGCGGATATCGATCCGCAGTCGCTGGCCTCGGCGGCGGCGATTCTCAAGGCCAACCCAACCGTTGCTGCTGCCGTCGAGCTGCGTCAGCAGGCTGACCCTGCGCATATTTTTCAGGGCTTGATCGGCAGCCAAGAGCGCTTCGACTTCACCCTCTGCAACCCACCGTTTCACGCCTCGCTGGACGAGGCCCGCAGTGGCAGCCAGCGTAAATGGAAAAACCTCGGCAAGCTCGACCCCAGCCGTAAATTGCCCGAGCTAAACTTTGGCGGGCAAAGCAACGAACTGCACTGTGAAGGCGGCGAGCTGGCGTTTATCAGCCGCATGGCCGACGAAAGCGCCGCTTTCGCCGAGCAGGTGTTCTGCTTTAGCACCCTGGTGTCGAAAATCAGCAACGTCGCCCTGTTGCAACAACGCCTGCAGCAGATTGGCGCCGGCGATATCCGCGTCGTGGACATGGCGCAGGGGCAAAAACAAAGTCGCTTCGTGGCCTGGACGTTCCTCGACAAAAACCAGCGCCGCGCGTGGCGCAAGGCCCGCTGGGCTTGACCACCCCGCTGGCCTGCACATCTGGTTGCCCGGCCCGGCCTACCGCAAGCCCAATCCTACATACATCCCTCCTCGACTGACTGAGCATCGCTGCCTGACGGCCTTCGGCCTTTTTCCCTCAGGAGCTAGCATGTTCACCCCGCGTCTACTTACCCTAATTGTCCCTCTTGCTCTGGTTTTGGCTGGTTGCACCACGCCTGCTCACCAAGACTCCCGCCTCGTCTATGCGCAAATCCTCGAGCAGCAGGCTGAGGAAACACGTGAGCAAAACAAGTTCACGCCCAAACTGGTGTCGCTGCTCGCGACAGACACCGGCTCAGGCAACTACCTGTTTCGCGGCAACATGCCCATCAACGGCCACGAATTCAGCTACAACGAATTGCGAGCAGCAATGAAAGAAGCGGCCCCCGGTGGAGTGCTGCCTGAGCAGTACTTTCTGATCGATATCAGCCTGGTCAACAGCATCAACCCGAACGAAGCCGCCGATCTGGCCATCGAACGGCAGTTCTGGAAGGTCAACAGCCACCTGGGCCAAGTGATCAACCATCCGGTGTATGGCAGCCTTACCTCGCCCAATGACTACCCTGCAGAGGTGCGTAAAAAACTGGAGAGAATTCCTACCCTGAGCAGCACCGACGTGCTGCTGGAAAACATCCAGAGCCTGTTGCTTGCCAACCAGGCAAACGCGCGGCCCCTGGTGCTGTATATCCATTGCGAGGCGGGTAAGGACCGCACCGGTGAGGTGGCTGCTGCTTATGCCATGAAGTACCAGGGCATTTCTTACCTCGATGCCTACGCCAATGCCAAGCGCATTGCCGGGCGCGAACTCAGCCGCTTCAGCCGCAACGAACTGCAGTGGTACGCCTACTACTTGCGCGAGGTGCAGAAGGTGCCGAGCATTGGCGACATTCGCTAACCGCATTGCGAGTCAAGCCCCTCGCCCGCTAGCGGGCGAGGGGCTTGACGCTTAAGTGCTTGGTTCGACCCGCCTCTCTCCCTCAGGGACAAAGCCTCGAGGCCAATCAGGCGGTGGTTTTCACCAAGGTGGCACTGGGCACGCCGAACAACAGATCGAACCCCCACTGAAAGACAAATGCGTACAGCAGAAAAAACAGCATCAGCGAAAAGTCAGTGGCCAACGCCTGCCACCAGCCGATATTCAAGGCCCACACCAGCATCGGTACCGTCATCAGCAACAAGCCCAACTCAAACGTAACGGCGTGCAGCACCCGTCTGCTCAGCGTGCGCCTGGGATTGCGCCGGCGTTTCTCCCACGCCTCAAACAGGCTGTTGAACACCATATTCCACACCATGGCCACCAGGCATAGCGCCAACGCCAGTGCGCCGGACAGCACCATACCCCCTTCAAACACCCAGGCCATGGCCGGAGTGATAAAGAGCAGCGCCACCAGTTCATAACTGACCGCCTGCACTACTTTGCGTTTTTTGCCCTGCATCACCGCGTGCTCGTACTTGCCAATGTGTGGCCACCCTATTTCTAATAGCCTGAAACCTTAAGTCAGCTTATTTCAGGAAAACTGATAGATGAGCTTAACCAAAGACGCGGTGCAGGTTTTTCTCGCGGTGCTCGACAAGGGCTCCTTTTCAGCAGCCGCGCGCAGCATTGGCCGCGTGCCCTCGGCCGTCAGCATGACCATTGCCAACCTGGAAGCCGACCTCAATCTGGAGCTGTTTGACCGCCGCGGTCGCGAGCCGCAGCCCACCGCGGCGGCGCTGGCGTTGCAAGCCAAAGCGCGTTTTATGTTGCAGCAGTTCGAGCTGTGGGAAGCCCAGGCCCTGGCGCTGTCCACCGGCCTGGAAAGCTGCCTGTGCCTGGCCATCGCCCCGGAGCTGTTGGCTTCCGATTGGGCCACACCACTGGCCAGGTTGGCCGAACGCTTTCCTACGCTGGATGTGCAAGTGCTGGCCGCCCCGGAGGCCGATGCTATCCGCATGCTGCATGAGGGTCGGGTGCAACTGGCGTTGGTCTTCGAAAACCCCAACTTCGACAGCCGTGAGTGTTGCCAGGAAACCACCCAGGAAACCCTCCTGGCAGTGATCGCCCCGCACCACCCCGCCATCGTCGGCGGCCGCAAGCTGCGCATCGACGAACTGGCCGAGCACCGCCAGATAGTGGTCGCCGGTCGTGATCCCGAAGCGCTGCAACCCCGTTTCCTCCAGGCTCACCACCATTGGCGCACCGACAGCCATACCGCCGCCCTGCGCATGATGCAGGCGGGCCTCGGTTGGGGCTATTTGCCGGAGTCGCTGGTACGCCCACAACTGCACGCCGGCACGCTGGTGGAGCTAGCGCTCACCAACATTTCCCAACTGTCGCTATGGGTCGATCTGGTGTGGTCCAACAGCAAGCCTCTGGGGCTTGGTGCACAGCACTTTATCGAGCTGGTGCGTGAGCAACGTCAGGCGGCTGTCAGCGTTCCGTCAGTTGGCAAAACTCGCACTAAATCAGTGCGTTAAATTGGTCTGCCGAAGCGCCGCCGTTCTGATAGCCTGCGATTTCCAAAGGCTGGCACACGCAGGTGAATACATGAGCAAGGAGACCGACCGCATGGCTGTAAACGCCCGTCGAGTCCATCCCCTCTCCTGTGTTTTTTTCACCCTGGCCTTCGCCTTTCCCTGCCTGGCACCCGCAGAGCCGCATAACACGCTGGGGGTTTTGCGGGTACTCACCGAACACTCGCCGCCAGGGGAATACCAGGAGCCTTCCGGTCGGGTCACCGGCCCCACTGCCGAGATGGTGCGCGAGCTGATGCGCCGAGCGGGTGAGCGTGCCGAAATCGAACTGCACCCGTGGAAGCGCGGCTACGAATACGCGCTGACCAACCAGCAGGTCGCCCTGTTCGAAACGGCCCGCACCCGTGACCGGGAAAAACTGTTCAAGTGGGTAGGCCCAATCAAGCGGATCTCCCGCGGCCTCTACGCTCTGGAAGAAAATGCCCAGCCGCTGAACAACATGGAGCAAGCCCGCGAGGCCGCCGGCATTTGCGCCTACAACGGTGACAGCAGCGCCGACATGCTGCAGCAAAAAGGCTTCACCAATCTGGCCCTGCCCACCCTGCCAGAACAATGCCTGAGTATGTTGCTGCACAAACGGGTGGCCATCTGGGCCACCAGCGACATCGAGAAAAACGCCTTTCTTGCCACCGTCGGCCTGCCCTCTCACACCATCAAGCGGGTGTTGGAGCTGGACATCCGCGAGCTGTATATCGCCTTCTCGCTGGCCACCCCGGACAGCACCATCGAACGCTGGCAAAAGGTGCTCGATGAAATGAAACGCGACGGTACAGTGGCGCGGTTCTACCGCGGCACCTACTCGCAGGAACAGATCGACTCCGTGAGCGCGGTCGAATAACCGTCAGGTCATGCCCTTGCCCACGGCCTGACGCACGTGGATACCCGTCGGGTCGAAATCCTCCAGACAGAACACGTTGATGCCGAAATGATCCGGCATCGAGCGCTTGCGGTGGAACGGATAGATGCCGCACACCTTGCAGAAAAAATGCCGTGCAACGTGGGTATTGAATTGGTACTCGGTCAGCGCGTCTTCGCCGGCCAACAGCTGAAAACGGCTTTCATGCACCGCCACCATTAACGCGTTTTTACGCCGGCAGATGGAGCAGTCGCACTGCGTCAGCTCGGGGAAATCCGTTTCAATCTGAAACCGCACGGCGCCGCAGTGGCAGCTACCCTGGTATTGCTGCAAGGGGCGATGGCCCATCAGTGACCTCCTTTTTTTACCTTGTAGGCTGCGCTATGCGCACCGTTGCGGTTGCTGGGAAATCGCACGGGTGCGCGTAGCACACCCTACGGTTTAACCGCGTAGCGGCTATCTAAGGCGCTATAGCCCAAGCCCACACTCTTGTGCACTTTCAACTGCACCGGAATGCGCTCTTTAAGCGCCTCCACGTGACTGATCACGCCGATCATCTTGCCGCTGGCATTCAATGCATCCAGGGCATCGAGCGCCACCTCCAGCGTCTCGCCGTCCAGCGTACCGAAACCTTCGTCAAGGAACAGCGAGTCGATGCTGGTCTTGTGGCTGACCAAGTCGGAAAGCGCCAATGCCAACGCCAGGCTCACCAGAAAACTTTCGCCACCGGACAGGGTTTTGCAGTCGCGCGCTGTATCGCCTTGCCAGGTGTCGAGCACTTCCAGTTCCAGTTCACCGCTGCCGCGTCGGGCCAGTTGATAGCGGCCGTGCAAACGCTGTAGTTGTTGGTTGGCCAGGTACACCAGATGATCCAGGGTCAGGCCCTGGGCGAATTTTCGGTACTTGGCACCGTCGGCGGAACCGATCAGGCCATTAAGGTGTTGCCACAGATCGTGCTCGGCGCCCTTTTCGCCGATGGCGGCAAACAAGGCCTGCTGCCCGGCACGGCGAGCAGTGTCGCCATCGAGCTGCGCGCGTATTTCGCCCTGACGCTGGCTGAGTTGTTTGAGTTGTTCATTGAGCTGCTGCAACTGCTCGGCGAGTTGCTCATTGCCAAGTTCCGTCTGCGGTGCCGCCTGCAACTGCGCCAACGCCTGGGTGCTGGCCGCCTGCAGGGCTTGCGCCTCGGTCAGGGCTTTTTCCAGTTGGCGCTTGAGTGCGTGCAGCTCGGTCTGCTGTTGGTCGCTGAGCAACGCGGCTAGGTAACCCCCTTCATCGGCGAACGGGCTCTGGGCCAGCGCTTCGTTCCAGGTGCGTTGTTGATGTTGCAGCTCAAGCTGCTCCTGCTGCAGAAGCTCGCTCAGGGTTTGCTGTTTACCCACCAGCGCGCTCACCTGCTGCAACGCGAGGGCGTATTGCTGCTCGACAGCGGCCAGACGCGCCAGCCCATCGTCTTGCGCCACGGGCTCGGCAAACGCCACCTCGCCGTGCTGTACCCAGCGCTGCTGCCACAGCGCGTGCGCTTCGCTGGCCGCCGTCAGGCCGTGCTGCGCATCACGCCATTGGTCTTGCAGGCGTTGCAGGTCCTGTTGCCGTTGCTGATACAGCGCCCATTCCTGCTCGCGTTCCAACAACCACTGTGCGCCATCGGCCGGCAGGGTGTAGCCCGACTCGGCCAGCGCCGCGGCAAGGCGCCCCTGTTGTTCCTGCTGCTGAAGCTGTAAGCGCGCCAGGTGCGCGTCGCTTTCGGCTTGCTGCTGCTGATTGGCCTGCTGGTCTTTATGGAGCAGCGCCAGTTGCTGAGCACTGTCACGGTGCTGAGTCTGCGTCTGTTGGCTGGCGGCTCGGGCCGCCTCCAGGGCCGCTTTCAGTTGCTCCAGCGGCGCCAGGCGCTGCTGCAACTCGGCGACCTGTTGTTCGTGGCTCGCCTGTTCATTTTTCAACGCCGCCGCATCAGCGAGCTGCACGCCCAGCGCCTGGCATTGATCGGCCCAGAGCTGCGCCTGCTGCTGACGCTGCTGATCAACGACTGCCTGCTGATTGGTCTGTTGTTGCACCCGTTCAGTCAACGCGGCCACTTGGCTATTCAACGTTTCGCCCTGCTCACGCAAACCGTCGAGTTGGACCTTTTTCGCCAACAGTTCCTGCTGGGTGGCCGAGTTGTCGAGCGCCTGATACGCCGCTACCGCCGGGTGCTCAAGCGAGCCGCACAGGGGGCAAGGTTGCTGTGCCTGCAACTGGGCGCGGTATGCCTCTAGGTCCTGAATGCGCTGTTCCTGCTCCAGCAGTTTTTCCTTGTCGCGCACCTGCTGCTGCACTTCTTTGTAGTGGCTACGCAGGGTGTGAAGGTCCTGCTCCCTGGCGCTTTTTTGTTGCATCAACTCAGCCAGGCTGGCCGTCAATTGCGCCGCCTGCTGGGCCAGTTGCTGCCGCTGCTGGCCAATCTGCTGCAAGCGTTCAAGCCCGTGGCCATGGGTGAGCAACCGCTGTGCTTGCTCGCGCAGATCGTTTTCCGCCTGCCCGGCAAACAACTGCTGCAATTGGCGCTGTTGTTCGGCTTCGACCGCTTGCGCTTGCTGCAGCTGCTGTTCGGCTACCGCCACCTGCGCGGCAAGCGCCTGCATCTGCTCGGCCAAGTTTGCCGCCGCGTGCTTAGTCTTTTGTTGGCGCTGCTGCTGGGCACTGACAGCCTCAAGCAGGTCAGCCAGGGCGGCGAACTGCGCGCCCCAGGCACCGAGTTTTTCACCCAACAGGCGCTGCTGCGGTTGCGCGGACAACTGCCGGCTCAACGTTTGTTGCTGCTCGCCCAATTGCGTGACCTGCGCCTGCCGCGCCGCCAGAATCTGCTGGCTCAGTTGGCTGGCAAGCCAAACAGCCTGTTGCACCTGCTCACCGGCCTGACGCTGCGCCTGCTCGGTGTTTTGCAGCTCTTGCTGGCGCTGCGCAACGCCGTGCAACGCGCGCTGCCAGGCACCGTGCAGCGGCTGCAGCTTCAGGGCCGGGGCGCACGCGGCCAGACGATCCAACTGCGGTTGCGCTGCGGCCATCTGCTGCTGCGCCTGTTGCTCTTGAAGCTGCGCCTGCTGGTGTTGGGCCTGGGCTTTGCTCAGGTCCTCGCGCCACTGCCGCTGGCGCTGAACCTCCTGTTGTTCGGCGACTAACGTCGTTTCACTGACGCCCAACTGCCGACCTTCTTCTTCCAGCAGCTGACGCTGCTCATCGCTGAGCAGTTCCACGCCTTCGGCACGGGCGCGCAACTGCCCCAACTCTTCGCGCACATCGCGGGTGCGCTCGAATACCCGTTGGGAAATCTGCCCATAGATATCGGTGCCGGTCAGCTCCTCCAGCAGCTCAGCGCGCTGGTTGGCATTGGCCTCGAGGAACGCGGCAAAGCCACCCTGGGCCAGCAACATCGACTTGGTGAACCGCTCGAAATCCAGGCCGGTAAGGTGTTCGGTCAGGCGGTATTTTTCGTTGATCTTGTCGGTAAGAATGTCGCCCTCGCCGGTCGCGGCATCCACCTTGGCCAGTTCCACCTTGGGCGCCTGCAACGCCCCATCACTTTTGTCCCGCGCACGGCGCTGGCTCCAGAAGGCACGGTAACGCTGGCCCTTCACCTCGAACTCGACTTCGGCCAGGCAATCGGCGGTATGCCGGGTCATCAACTCGTTGGCGCTGGCCGACAGCGTGCTCATGCGCGGCGTGCGGTGATAGAGCGCCAGGCAGATGGCATCCAGCAATGTGGTTTTGCCGGCGCCGGTGGGGCCGGTGATGGCGAACAGGCCGTTGTCTTTGAACGGCTCGGCGGCAAAGTCGATTTTCCACTCGCCCTTGAGCGAGTTAAGGTTTTTCAGGCGCAGGCTGAGAATCTTCATTCCTCGCCCTCCTGCAACTCACTCACCACCTGGCGGTACAGGCCCTGAAGGCGTTTTTCCAGGGCTTCATCCAGGGTTTCACTGCCCAAGCGCTGGGCGAATACATCGTCGGTACTGAGCTCATCCAGGGTTTCCTTGGCGCTGCCTTGCAGGCTGGCCTGGGCATTGCCGCGCTCGCGACGAATGCGTAACACCTCAACCGGCAAGCCCTTGGTCATGGCCTGAATGCGGGTTTGCAGGTCACTGAGATAATCGTCAGCGCTGACGCATACTTCCAGCCACACCGGACTCTCGACCGAGCCTTGCAGCGCCGCTTCGGTAATCGCGCTTTGCAACTCGGCCAAGTTGCCGCGCACCGAAACCAATGCCTGGGAACGCGGCACCGACAGCGCCTGGACAGTACTGAGCTCGCGACCGGCAAACTCCACCAGCAACACTTCCTTGCTCTGTTTAGCCTCGTCGAAACTCAAGGGAATGGGCGAACCGCAGTAGCGGATATGCTCCAGACCACCGACCTTCTGCGGGCGATGAATATGCCCCAGGGCGATATAAGCAGCCGGCGGAAAGGCGCTGGTAGGAAAGGCCTCCAGGGCGCCGACATAGATCTCGCGCACCGATTCGCTGGCGCTGGCGCCTACAGTGGTCAGGTGCCCGGTGGCAATGATCGGCAACTCGCCGCCCAGTTCATCGCGGCGTTGTTCGGCCAGCGCATGCAACTGCTGGTAGTGGCCATGGATGGCCTCCTGCAACGACAACTGTTTGTCCTGCGCACTCTGCCCGGCCCGGCTTTGCAGCACATCGCGCGGGCGAATGAAGGGAATGCCGCACAGTACTGCGCCAGGGTTGCCGGCGCGGTCGTGCAACACCAGCACCTGCTCGTTGAGATCGCTGGCGACCGAGGGAATCACGCGCGTATTGAGGTGGGCCAGCAGGCTTTTGCTTTCGCCGAGCA
Source organism: Pseudomonas turukhanskensis (assembly GCF_027922365.1). GTDB lineage: Bacteria > Pseudomonadota > Gammaproteobacteria > Pseudomonadales > Pseudomonadaceae > Aquipseudomonas > Aquipseudomonas turukhanskensis. The sequence continues at coordinate 190,492 of NZ_BSFN01000002.1, read as the reverse complement.
TGGCCACCGAATCATGGTTGCCGCCCAGCACCACCAACTGCGTGCCGGTCGCGCGCAGGGCCACGATAAATTCGTTATACAGTTCGCGGGCATAACTGGGCGGCGCGCCGGTATCGAAAATATCGCCGGCAATAATCAGCGCATCCACCCCATGGGCTGCACATTGCTCAATCAACCATGTGGTAAAAGCCTGGTGTTCGGCCTGGCGGGTCTTGCCCATAAAATGCTGGCCAAGGTGCCAGTCAGAGCTGTGCAGAATGCGCATCCCGGTTTTATTCTCGCGGTTTTCAAGGCGCCAACCTTGGATCAAAGCGCCGCCCTTGGCAAATAACAACGCGCTGCCCTTTCAGCGCCCTGGAGCTTGTGCCCTATGACCGCAGCCAGCTACATCGACCTGTTGATCAGCGATTGCGACGGTGTATTGATCGACAGCGAAATCGTCGCCGAACGCATGGTGCGCCAAGCGCTGGGCAAACTTGTCCCCCTGCACGAACTCGAACTCGTTCTGCACGGCACCTTTGGCTTGCAAGCGCGCGACATTCTGGCCCGCGTTGAAGCGCACTTCGGCATCAAGCTGGACGAGTCCTTTATTCGCGACCTGTACCAAAGCACCGCCACGCGCATTCACGACGATGCCCAACCCATTGCCGGTGCCCGCGCCGCCTATATGGCCATCGACTTGCCGCTGGCCGTGGCCTCCAACAGTCACCTGAGCGGCATCGTGCACTCGCTGCAACGCTGCGAACTCACCGAACGCATCGACAGCGGCATCTTCAGCGCCGAGCACGTGCCACGGCCCAAACCGGCACCGGACGTTTATCTACTGGCGGCGAAAACCAACGGCGTCGCGCCAGCGCGTTGCCTGGTAATTGAAGACAGCACCACCGGCGTGACCGCGGCACTGACCGCCGGCATGCGTGTCATCGGTTTTCTCGGCGCCAGCCATATTCCGCCAGAGCATGGCGAGACCCTGCGGCAACTCGGTGTGGAGCATGTGATTGGGCATATGGATGAACTGCCCGCGTTGGTCGAGCGGCTGCGCCGTGAGCCGCTGAAGGACGTGTTGCGGTAAGGCCCTGCAAGCGCGAAAAACTTCAGATGGTCCAATCCTTCACCACCATGTGGGTTTTCACTTTCTGCATGCCGGGAAAGTTTTCGATTTCACCGCGCACCTCGGCCAGGCGCTGCATGGACGGCGCTTCGATATACACCAGCATGTCGGTCTCACCGCTGATGCCGCTGATGCGGCGAATTTCCGGGTAGACCTGCATGCGCTCGACGTAGTTTTCGCAGCGCCCGCCGTTGTAATACAGCTCCAGATAGCACTTCACCGCTACGCCTTGCGGTTCGGCGATCACGGCGCGGTAGCCTTGAATCACGCCGGCTTGCTCAAGCTGGCGAATACGCTCGCTGACCGCAGAGCGGGAAAGATTGACCTCGCGGGCGATCTGCGTCACGGCCAGACGGGCATCGGTACGCAACAGGGCGATGATCTGCTGATCGAATTTGTCCATAAGGAAAATCTCACGCGAACAGGTTGGCGGCGACTTCCGTCACTTTGCCGGGCAATGCCGTCAGTTCGCCAGATCCGCGCAAATGACAGGCGGCTTAACATGGGCGACGACGGACCGCAGAGCATACCCCATGAGTCGCCTTAACCAAGAATTGAGCCTGTTGCAGGGCATCGGCCTGCTGAGCACATCGCTGCTGGGCACCGGCATTTTCGTTGTACCCGCATTGGCTGCCACGGCGGCCGGCGGTGCCTCGCTGTGGGCATGGCTACTGCTGATTGTGCTGGTGTTGCCGGTGGCGTTTACCTTCGCCCAACTGGGCCGTCACTTTCCCCACGCTGGCGGTGCACCGCACTTGATTGGCCGTGCATTTGGCCCGCGCATGGAGCGCATCAGCGCATTGCTGTTTCTGGCCGTGCTGCCGGTGGGTTTGCCGGCGGCGCTGAATATTTCTACCGGCTTTTTCCAGGCCCTGTTCGATCTGGGCCGGGGCCAGTCACTGGCGATTCAATTGGCCACTCTGGGAATGATGCTGCTGCTTGGTCAGCGCCCAGCCAAAGCGTCCGGCATGGTGCAGGGCGCCATCGCCCTGGCGATTATCGCCACCGTTGGCCTCATCTGGTGGGCCGGCGATTTGCCCCACGCCAATCAACCTCTGCTGCCAGACCTGAACGGTTCCTGGCACCTGCTGCCGGCCGCCCTGGGCGTGATGTTCTGGTGCTTCGTCGGCATCGAAGCTTTCACCCATATGGGCGAAGAATTCAAACACCCGCACCGTGACTTCCCTCTGGCGCTGCTGCTGGGGGTGCTGCTCGCGGGCCTGGTGTATTGGGCCTGCTCGTTGGCGGTGCTGAGTTTCCATGCCTATGGCGATGTAACCACCGACGCCGCCTCCCTGCCGCGCATGCTCGACCAATTGTTCGGCGCCAAGGCCCGTTGGTTAAGTGCCCTGATCGGCTACCTGGCCTGCTTCGCCTCGATGAACGTGTATATGCAGGGCTTTGCCCGACTGATCTGGAGCCTGGCCGACGAAGGGAAGCTGCCGCGCCCGTTGGCACAACGCAACCACCATGGCGTGCCTGCCCGTGCGCTCTTGCTGGTGGTGATCATCTGCGCGCTGTGCGCCAGCTTGGCGGCCGTGCTGCAACTGTCGGTGGACCAGCTGATTCGCTACGCCAACGGCAACTTCGTACTTATCTATCTGTTCAGCATGGCGGCCGGGTGGATGTTGCTCAAAGGCGTGTGGCGCTGGGTGGCGGCCTTTAGTGCGTTGTTGTGCGCGCTGGTGATGGTCGCCTTGGGCAATGATGCCTGGTACGCCGTGGCCTTGCTGCTGGCACTCGGTGCGCTGGACCTTATGGGCGCGCGTCGCGCGCCGGCCACGCCGTTATCCGTGCCTTCCCAAAAAAACACCTGACGCCCCGAGGGGCGCCAGGTGTTCGATGGTTAGAGTCGGTTGAGGCTGACATTGTCCACGAACAGCGATTGGTCGGCGCGGGTGCCAAGCACAAATAGCTCTATGCGCCGGTAGCTGCCTGCCGGCACTTGGAAACTCTGCTGCAGCTTGCTCCAAACGCCGCCTTTGCTGTTGACCACACCCAGCGACAACGTACGGCCGTTGCCGGCGGCGTCTTCCAGGTAGAGGTAGGCATAGGCCAATGCCGCGACGCTGGCGGTGCGGCCCACCATCACGTCCGCACTCAACCTGTAGGACAAGCCTGGCTGCACCTTGCCGACCAGTAACAGACTGGCGCCTGTACCTTCAGCCTTACGGGCAAAAACCTCCAGCGACTTGCCCGCCGCCGCTAGCGCCGTAAGCCGAGTGCTGCCGTAAAAGCCGGTCCACTCGCCGATGGCACTGTCAAAGTTCCAACTGAATGCCGCCGGGGTAGTGGCCTTGATGGCAGTGGTCGGCGTCACCTCGCTGAGCTCAACCTCATCCAACAGCACGCCCAGTCGATTAAGGCTCATCAGCCCCAGATAGGTCGTGCGGATTACGGTGGGAGGCGGCTGGTAGATAAACGTTGCGTCGATGGGGGTGAATTCGCTGCTGGTAACCGACTTCATCACGCCATTCACGGCGCTGTAACTGAAACCGGCGTTCTCCTCGTGGACCATGCCAAGGTAAACGTTGCCCCGCACGTTAGTGCCCTTGAGCATGATTTTGGCCTTAAGCCGATACGTGGCGCCCACCTTGAGGGCGCCTACCGAGGTAGCCAATACATCGTCGCGGCCAGCCGGCAAGTCCAGTTGCAGCGCGTCATCGCGGCAGGCCTTGCCGACGTTAACCTGGCTGAGCGTGGCCGCCTTGAGCAAGCTGGTCCAACCGTCCAGGGTGCGGAATTCACCATTGGCAACCAGGCTTTTCAATGCCGGCTTGCTGCACCAGGCCGTTACCGGTGGAGCGACCGGCGTCGTGGGGGTTGTCGGTGTGGTGGTGGGGTTGACCGTCTCCGGCACCTTGGTCGGGCGCAACACGGCGATCTGCGCAGCCATGTCATTCAGGGCGCGGGCGGCATCGGCAACGCCCGCTCGGCCACAGGCTTGATTAGCGCAGGTACTGTCCATCAGAGTCGGAGAGGAAAATAGCGGCGCCTGCACCGAAGCGTTGAACACCTGCGGGTAAGCCATGATGGTTGCAAAACGCCCCTGCACGCCGTAACCGCGACCCCATTCGTAAGTGCCCTGGTGAACGCCGCGGGCGAGGCTGGTGTAGTAACCCTCGGTCTGGTCCTGCTCGTAGGAGTGGCGCAACCCAAGGTTGTGGCCAATCTCGTGGGCCATGGTGCTCAGGCTGCAATCCACCCCGGTTATGCCGTAGGCACTGGCCCAGGCGCCGCTTTGGAAGGTGCCACTGTTTTTCGCGCCGGAGAGCACATAACCAATACCGCACACCCCGTAGCCCTGCCCCGCCTGGGTACGGCTGATAAGCTGCACAACGTCTGCGCCATAGGTCTCACGCAGTTGTTGCACGCGTGGGTCGCTAGCGAATCTGGACAGATCCGTACTGGAAACGGTCGGGTAGCTGGCCCAGTTCAACGGTTGCCGGTTGACCAAACGCAGGCGCAGGTTGACGTTGCTCTTTTTGAACGCGTTGTTGGCGAATTCGATATAGCTGGCGATCCGTGCATCCATGTCACGACCATTGGGCAGGGCCTGCGCCTCCTTGGTGTAAAGCACCAGCAAATCGACGGTACGCGGTTCGGTTGCAGCGTGAGCGAACGGAGCGAGCAGAAACATCGCCAGGCAGACCAATACTGTTTTCATGGTTTCTAATCCTGTAGCGCTCAACCGCTGGTTGGCGGAGGGAGCGGCTGCAACAACGTGGATTCAGGGGTAATAAGGGCGTCTGGGGTAGCCCGCATCAGCAACTCGTTCTGGTCGGTCATCAGGGTTTTGCCAGTGGCGTTATCCACCACAAAAGACAAAGTCTTATCGCGTGTAGCGAGGGTGATATGAGTTTCCAATTGCCCGCGCACGACGGTCAGTGAGTCCTCCGCTTGCCCGCCTTGCACAGAACCACTCCACACTGCGGCGCCGTTGTTATGGGTTTCGTCCAGCGTGGCGCGCAATGGCTCCTTACGCCCGGGCACGGCCAACTGCAATGTCTTGCCGACTGCCAGACTGCCGATGGCGGCGACCGGCACCTGGGTGTGGTAGAGCGTCATATCGTCTTGCTTCTCGGGCACCAGCGAACTGCTGTCCCAAAGTTCGATAACGTTTTGCTCAGGTGCAACGGCGGGGATCGTAACGTCGTGACGCGCAGCGCCAGGTATAACGCCAGCTGCCGCAATGGGCGCAGCGTTAGAGGGTGCGGGCGGCGCAGCCAGGGGAAACGCTACCGGTGCTGAAGGCACAGCAACAGGGGTAACCGGTGCAGGCTCGTATAGCAAAGCGAAAAAGCTGATGCCTGCGGCACTCAGAGCAAGGGCCATTAATAGCGTTGTTCGAGGCATGACCAACTTCCTACGTTCTACCGACCAGGGTCGGAAGAGAGCGAAACCGCGGAAGAGCATCCCTGACAATCGTAGAACTGAAATTAACCGTCTACGGCAACGATCATTGTTGTTCGTTTTATTGACGCCAGAAGATTGATATCACGGTGCCTTCATCGAGCATAAAGACGAATTCGCTATAGGAAAGCCTGCAAAAAGCGCTCCCTAGCCTTATAAGCGCCGGGGGGCCGCCGATTGCGAGCGCTAATAGGGGTAGTCAGACCGGCCCGGGGACCGGAGTGCCGAGCAGCAGGCGAAAAATCCGCCGGACGGTTACCCTCTATGCACTGATAGCAACGCCAAGGAACAGCAATGCGAAGAATCCTGCGCGACCTCAAGATCATGTTGCTGACCAACCTGTGGATAGTCCCGGTGGTGGCAGCACTCGTTGGCGCCCTCTTCTACTTCGTCGCCCCGCCGCCCCCAATGCATGCGCGTATGGCCACCGGCGCAGCCGGCGGTGGTTACCACGCCTTTGCCGAAAAACTCAAAGCCGAGCTGGCTAAACAGGGCTTCACCCTGGAACTGGTGGAAAGCAAAGGCTCGCAAGACAACCTCAACAAGTTAACCAACGGCGAAGTCGAATTGGCTCTGGTGCAAAGCGGCCAGGAGCTAAGCATCGAGCCCGCTGCGCGCGGCAAACTCAACGGCCTTGGCGTGATGTACCGTGAACCGTTGTGGTTGTTCCTCGGCAAGAACGCCACATTCGATCGCCTGGCCGACCTGATGAAAATGCGCGTGGCCATTGGCGTCGAAGACAGCGGTACCCAGGCCGTTACCGCCGCGCTGTTTGCCGCCAACCGCATCGAACCGGCGCAGTACCCGCAAACCTGGCAAGCGCTAGGCGGGGGCAAGGCGGCGGATGCGTTGATTGCCGGCGAGCTGGATGCAGCATTTTTCGTCGGCCCGGCAGAAAACCCGTTGGTGCAGCGCCTGGCCGCCGATCCTAACCTGCAACTGGTCAGCCTGCGGCGCACCTCCGCTTATCTCGCGCGCCTGCCGTACCTGAGCCAACTGCAAGTCGGCGAAGGCATGCTCGATATGGCGCAGAACACGCCAGACCACGACATCGTTACCCTCGGCCCGATGGCCACCCTGGTCAGCGGCGAAAACTTCCACCCCTCGCTTACTGCGCTGATTCTGGAAGCGGCCAAAACCGTGCTGAAAAACGGCAGCCTGCTCGACCCGGCCGGCAACTACCCAGCGCCACCTCCGCTGTCGCTGCACACCCTGGACGAGGCCGACTACTACTACAAAAAAGGCCTGCCGATTCTGCAGCGCTACTTGCCGTTCCGTATTGCCTCCCTGGCCGACCGCTACATCATTCTGGCCATTCCGCTACTGGTGTTGCTGTTCCCGCTGTTCAAGGCCATCGGCCCGATCTACCAGTGGCGCATCCGTGCACGCATCTACCGATGGTACAAACACCTGCGTGAAATCGACCAGCAGCTCTACAAAGGCAAACTGCCCACCGACCTCAGCGCCGAAATCGCCCGCCTCGAAGGCCTGGAAGACGAACTGGCGCGTGTGGAGGTGCCGCTGTCCTACTCCAACGAGCTGTATGAACTGCATATGCACCTACGTTACATGATCGAGCGCTTGCAAGCCTTGCAGCGGCGAAGGGCGACCTCGACCGAGGTGGTCGGGTAAACTGCGCGACGCTTTGAATTTGAAAACGAGACCGCCATGCCCATCCGCCACTGCATCGTCCACCTGATCGAGAAAAAACCCGACGGCACCCCGGCCGTGCTGCACGCCCGTGACAGCGAGCTGGCGGAGTCGCAAGCCATCGAGAATATGCTGGCCGACCTCAACGAAAGCTATAACGCCAAGCAGGGCAAGGCCTGGGGTTTCTTTCAGGCCGAGTCCGGGGCGTTTCCGTTCAGTGGCTGGCTGGCGCAATACCAGGCCGGCGATCAAACCTTCACCGCCTTTAGCCGTCAGGCCGTCGAGCACCTGCAAAAGCTGATGGAGGAATCCAACCTCTCCACCGGCGGCCACGTGTTGTTCGCCCACTACCAGCAAGGCATGACCGACTATTTGGCCATTGCCCTGCTGCACCACAGTGAAGGCGTGGCGGTAAACGCTGCGCTGGACGTGACCCCGGCCAAGCACCTGGATCTCGGCCAACTGCACCTGGCGGCGCGCATCAACCTGTCGGAGTGGCAGAACAACAAGCAGTCCAAGCAGTACATCTCGTTTATCAAGGGCAAGAACGGCAAGAAGGTCTCTGAATACTTCCGCGACTTTATTGGCTGCCAGGAGGGCGTCGACTCACCGAGCGAAACCCGCACCCTGCTCAAGGCCTTCAGTGACTTCGTGGAAAGCGAAGACCTGCCCGAAGAACAGGCGCGCGCCAAGACCGACACCCTGGTCGACTACGCCACTAGCCAGGCCAAAATCGGCGAGCCGATGACGCTGCAAGAGTTGTCCGGCCTGCTCGATGAAGAACGGCCGAAAGCCTTCTACGACCATATCCGCAACAAGGATTACGGCCTGTCCCCGGAGATTCCGGCGGACAAACGCACCCTCAGCCAGTTCCGCCGCTTTACCGGCCGCGCGGAAGGGTTGTCGATCAGTTTCGAGGCACACTTGCTGGGTTCGAACATCGAGTACAACGAAGCCGCCGGCACCCTGACCATCCGCAACCTGCCCACCCAGTTGCAGGATCAGCTCAAGCGCCGCAAGGATTAACCGGCTGAAACCCCTTCGCGAGCAAGCTCGCTCCTACGTCTGTACCCGTCTGTAGGAGCGAGCTTGCTCGCGCAGCGTTCCCTCAGGATCAATCCTGTCCAACAATCCACCCGCTGAAAACCGTCACAAGCCCGTGATTGCGCGGCTTGCAGAACTACAGGCATGATGCGTTCAAGGCACCCACAGCCCGCCCGACCAAGCCGGCTGTGACCGCTGTTCACGGAAGACGCCATGCCGCAATCGTTGCAGTGCCAACACCGGCCCCTTTTCTCTCGACGTGCCACCTGGCGACGCCTGTGCTTGTTCGCCCTGCTGTTGCCGCTTGTGCCCTGTAGCGCTGCCGTTCTACCGCCCCCCGGGCATTTGCAAACCATCGACTTCCAACTGCGCTGGAAACACCAATTCCAGTTCGCCGGCTATTACGCCGCCATCGCCAAAGGCTATTACCGCGAGGAAGGCTTTGAAGTGCGCCTGCATGAAGGCGCGCCGGGTAAAACGCCGGTGGAGGAAGTGCTGGCCGGTCGCGCGCTGTATGGCGAAGGCAACAGTGAGTTGCTGTACGAGCGATTGAATGGCAAACCGCTGGTGGCCCTGGCGGCCATCTTTCAGCACTCGCCATCGGTGTTGCTGGCGCGCAGCGATGCCGGAATCCAGACCGTTCACGACCTGGTGGGCAAGCGCGTCATGCTGATGAACGCCCAGACCGATGCCGACTTTCTGACCATGTTCAGCCGCGAAGGCATCAACCCCGCCACCCTCAACCTGCTGTCCAGCAGCTATAACGTCGACGACCTGGTCAGCGGCAAGGTGCAGGCGTTCAATTCCTACCTAACCAACGAGCCCTATTACCTGCAACAGAAAGGCGTGGCCTACACCGTCCTGTCGCCCAGTACCTACGGCATCGACTTTTACAGCGACATTCTGTTTACCAGCGAGGCCGAGGCTAACGACAACCCCCTGCGCGTGGCCGCGTTTCGCCGGGCCACGCTCAAGGGCTGGCGCTACGCCATGGACCACCCGGACGAAATCATCGACCTGCTGCTCAAGCGCTACAACGTGCAGAAAAGCCGCGAACACCTGCAATTCGAGGCTCAAGCCATGCGCGGGTTGGTGCTGCCCGATCTGGTCGATATCGGCCATATGAACCCCGGGCGCTGGCAGCGCATGGCCGAGGCGTTCAAGGAACAGGACATGGTGCCCAGCACGAGCCGCCTGGACGGTTTCCTGTACGACCCCAACCCGCCGCAACTGGTGGAACGCCTGCGCACCATCATCATGCTCATCAGCCTGGGTTGCGCCGCCATTCTGGTGGTGGTGCTGGTGTTGCTCTCCAGCCAGCGGCGGCTACAGCGGGAAATTCAGCGCCGCATCGTGGCCGAAGAAGAAGTGCGCGCATTGGCCTTTCACGACAGCCTCACCGGTCTGCCCAACCGCAACAGCTTTATTCCCTATGCCACGCAAAAACTGCTCACCGCCAAGCGCAACGGCGAAAACCTGGCGCTGTGCTACCTGGACCTGAACAAATTCAAAGAGATCAACGACTCCTACGGCCACCAGGCTGGCGACGCCATTCTGGTACACGCGGCCAACGCCATCAGCGCCCATATTCGCGAAGCCGACATGGCCGCGCGCATGGGCGGCGACGAATTCGTGGTGCTGCTCGATGGCGTGCACGATGCCGATGACATCTATCGCCTCACCGAGCAGATCTGCCACGCCATCGGCCAGCCGCTGATCTGGCAGGGTCGCGAGCTGAGTGTATCGGCAAGCCTCGGCGTGGCGATTTATCCACAGGCCGGCGAGCACCTTGACGAGCTGATGTCCAAAGCCGACTCGGCAATGTTCTACAAAAAAGCCGCCATGTTGACGCTGCGCTAGGGCTGCCCCCGGTCGAGTTGGCTGAACCAAGTGCGCAAGCCGCCAGTCCACCCCTTAGTTCCCTAAGCTAAGGACCGGAAAATGAGTACGCAAAAACGCTATGTCCCGCAAGAAATCGACGACATGGAAGACCGCATGGGCTCCATCGAGCAGTTGGACTTCGATGAGCGTAAAGACGAGCGCAGCGGCCGTGTCGGCGACCTTAAATCCCCCGCCGAAATTGCTCGCGAACAACCGGTCAAACGGGTGCGCGAAGCGGGCCAGAGCGGCGGCGAAACCTTAGGCGAAGGCGACAACGAAGATGGCGTCAGCCTGGACGACCTGAGCCCGGAAACACTTATTGATGAAAGCGGCGCACGCTCGGCCAATGAGCCAGGCGGCAAAAGCGCAGCGGACTGGGATTTGAGCATTGTCGATGAAGCCGACATTGGCGAAGGCTATGGGCTAGATGAGGAAGAGTTGGCCCATGTGGACCCATTGGATGGGAAGCGGGAATAGTCTGGCCAACGATTAACCGTCATTCCCGCGCAGGCGGGAATGACGGGATTTAGTGATTGGTAATACCGGTGTTTACCTGGCGGCGATATGCGCAATCATCAATTGCACCGCTTCCTGCCCCCGGTATTCGTTCACGTCTAACTTGTAGGCCAACTCCACCCAACGCACGGTGGGGTTGGGCCACACGTCGCGGTCGATGCCAAAGGCGATACCGTCCAACTGAACGGCGCCGCACTCGCTCTTCAACACCACCTTCAAGTGGCGCTCGCCCACCACCCGCTGCTGCACCAACTGGAACACGCCATGGAACAGCGGCTCGGGAAAATGCTGGCCCCATGGCCCGGCGTTGCGTAGCGCGCGGGCCAGTTCCAGGTGGAACTCTTCCACGGCCAGGGCACCGTCAGAGAGCAGGCGGCCGGTCAGGTCGTCTTCGTGCAACTGACGGCGAACTTCGGCATCGAAGGCGGCGGCGAAAGCGCCGAAATTTTCCTGCGGCAGCGACAAACCGGCGGCCATGGCATGGCCACCAAACTTGCTGATCAAGCCAGGGTGCTTGGCCGCTACGGCATCCAGCGCATCACGAATATGAAAGCCCGGTACCGAACGCGCCGAGCCTTTCATTACGCCATCACCGGCATCGGCAAAGGCGATGGTGGGGCGGTGGTAACGCTCTTTCATCCGCGAGGCGAGAATGCCGATCACGCCCTGGTGCCAGTCCGGCTCAAACAGGCACAAGCCGAAGGGCATGCTCTCCAGCGGCAAATCCTTGAGCTGGGCCAGGGCCTCGCGCTGCATGCCTTGCTCGATGGCTTTGCGGTCCTGGTTCAACTGGTCCAGTTGCACGGCCATATCACGGGCCAGGGCTTCGTCTTCGCAGAGCAGGCATTCGATGCCCAGGCTCATGTCATCCAGGCGCCCCGCCGCGTTGAGGCGTGGGCCAAGAATAAAGCCGAGGTCGGTGGAGGTGATGCGCTCGGCCGGCCGGCCGGCCACTTCCAGCACCGCGCGCAAGCCAGGGCGCGCGCGCCCAGCCCGAATACGGGCCAGGCCCTGGTGCACGAGGATGCGGTTGTTGGCATCCAGCGGCACCACGTCGGCGACGCTGCCAAGCGCTACCAAGTCGAGCAGCTCGGCCAGGTTTGGCTCCTTGAGGCCGGAACGGGCGAACCAGTCCAGCTCGCGCAAACGCGCACGCAGCGCCAGCAGCACATAGAAAATCACGCCTACGCCAGCCAGCGCCTTACTGGGAAAGGTGCAGCCATGCTGGTTGGGGTTGACGATGGCATCGGCCGCCGGTAGCTCGGCGCCGGGCAGGTGGTGGTCGGTAACCAACACCTTCAAACCGGCCGCTTTGGCCGCCGCTACCCCTTCCACGCTGGAAATGCCGTTATCCACCGTCATCAGCAACTGCGGCTGGCGCTCCAGGGCTACGGCGACGATTTCCGGGGTCAGGCCGTAGCCATACTCGAAGCGATTGGGCACCAAGTAGTCAACATGCGCCGCGCCCAGCGAGCGCAAACCGAGAACACCCACGGTACTGGCGGTGGCGCCGTCGGCATCGAAATCGCCGACGATGAGGATGCGCTGGCGTTGTTCCAGGGCCTGCACCAGCAGTTCCACCGCCGCCTCGATGCCCATCAATTGCTGATAGGGAATCAGCTTGGCCAGGCCTTTATCCAACTCGGCCGCCGACTGCACGCCACGGGCGGCGTAGAGGCGGGTGAGCAGGGGCGGCAGGTCGCCTAGGTTGGGCAAGGTGGCGGGGAGCGGACGGGCTTCGATGCGCATGGGGTTCTATAAAACTCGCGGTGTTTGCTTTGGCTCCCCTCTCTCGCGTGCGGGAGAGGGGCTGGGGGTGAGGGCTGCGGCAGACGCAACATCTAAACCCTCACCCTAACCCTCTCCCGCAAGCGGGCAGAGGGGACTGATCGGCGTTTGCTTTGGCTCCCCTCGCCCGCTGGCGGGAGAGGGGCTGGGGGTGAGGGCTGCGGCAGACGCAATACTTAAAACCCTCTCCCTAACCCTCTCCCGCACGCGGGCAGAGGGGACTGATCGGTGTTTGCATTTGGCTCCCCTCTCCCGCTTGCGGGAGAGGGGCTGGGGGTGAGGGCTGCGACAGACGCAACCTCTAAACCCTCATCCTAACCCTAACCCTCTCCCGCAAGTGGGCAGAGGGGACTGACCGAGTGGGGCGGACGACTTACTCCCCCCGATCCCCCATCAACCACTCCAACTGCACCTCATGCTGGCCCCGGTCGTCAGTCACGAAAATAGTGCCTTCGCTGATCATCACCGCCCAGGTAATCGTGCGCGGCATATCCTTGGCCAGGTTTTCCAGGGCCTCTTGCGGCACGGCCGCTATGTTCACGTTCTTCAGCATCTTCGCCGCTTCCACCACCTTGGTCTGCCATACGCGCAGGCTGCCGTAGGCCAACAAGCTGGTGCGTTCGGTGCGGCGCGAACACCAGGTCAGGCGCTCGGCGTCGGGCTGGCCAACCTCGATCCAGTGCAGCACGCGGCCGTCCAGGCTCTTTTCCCACAGCGCCGGCTCGTCTACGTCCGACAGCCCGCGACCAAAGCTCAGCTCTTCGCTGTACCACAGGGCATAGGCGAGCAACCGCACGGTCATGCGCTCTTCGGTTTCGGAGGGGTGACGGGCGATGGTCAGGCGCGACGTGGCGTAAACGCCGCGGTCGAGGTCGGTGAGGTTGAGGTCGACTTTATAGGTCGTGGACGGCTGGGCCATGGTTCGGCTTCTAGGTAGGGGCAAAGGCGGCAAGTCTACCGCAAGCGACCGCTGCGGGTTAGAGTCGCGGCCATTGTCTGCCGACCGGATACCAACATGAGCCTTGCCAACAAACCCCTCGCCGGAGTCAAAGTCATTGAGCTCGGCACCCTGATAGCCGGGCCGTTCGCCTCGCGAATCTGCGCCGAATTCGGCGCCGAGGTGGTCAAGGTGGAGTCCCCCGACGGCGGCGACCCGCTGCGCAAGTGGCGCAAGCTGTACGAAGGCACTTCGCTGTGGTGGTTTGTGCAGGCGCGCAATAAACAGTCGCTGACCCTCAACCTCAAACACGAAGATGGCCGTGAGGTGCTGCGCAAGCTGCTAAGCGAAGCCGATATTCTGATCGAGAACTTTCGCCCCGGCGTGCTGGAAAAATTGGGGTTTGGCTGGGAAACCCTGCATGCCCTAAACCCGAAGCTGGTGATGGTGCGCCTTTCCGGTTTTGGCCAGAGCGGGCCGATGAAAGACCAGCCGGGGTTCGGCGCGGTGGGCGAGTCCATGGGCGGCTTGCGTTACATCACCGGTTTTGAAGACCGCCCGCCGGTGCGCACCGGCATTTCCATTGGCGACTCCATTGCCGCGCTATGGGGCGTTATCGGCGCGCTGATGGCGCTGCGTCACCGCGAAGTCAACGGCGGCCAGGGCCAGGTGGTGGACGTGGCGCTGTACGAGGCCATCTTCGCCATGATGGAAAGCATGGTGCCGGAGTTCGATGTATTCGGGTTTATTCGCGAGCGCACCGGTAACATCATGCCGGGCATCACCCCCTCTTCTATCCACACCAGCGCCGATGGCAAACACATCCAGATCGGCGCCAACGGCGATGCCATCTTCAAGCGTTTTATGAGCGCCATAGGCCGGCCCGACCTGGCCGAGGACGCCTCGTTGGCCAGTAACGATGGTCGCGACCTGCGCCGCGACGAACTCTACGGCGTCATCGACCGCTGGGTAGGCTCGCTGCCGCTGGAAGCCGTGCTGGCCACGCTCAATGCCGCCGAGGTGCCGGCCAGCCGCATCTATTCAGCCGAAGACATGTTCACCGACCCGCAGTACCTGGCACGCGAGATGTTCCTCAGCGCCAAGCTGCCCGATGGCAAGGCGTTCAAGATGCCCGGCATCGTGCCCAAACTGTCGGAAACGCCCGGCACTGCCGAATGGGTGGGGCCGCAGTTGGGTGAGCACAACCAGACGGTGCTGGCCGGCTTAGGCTATAGCGATGAGCAAATTGCCGCCTTGAAGAGCAGCGGCGCGATCTAAGGCCAACGCTTTGGTTTTTAGGAATCACGGCGTCAGCCTAGAGCTTTTGGGTCTGCCTGCATCAAAACGCACGTCTGTCCCAAGTGTGCGGCCGTTCTGGACGCCGTCAGCCCGCAAGCCGTATCGTTCGCCGACCGAGTAAGGGCGCGCCAGACGCCTATACTTTTCTCGCTCTACTCCCGGCGTTTTCTGGAGTGTTTTCCATGCCTGCACTGCCCTTTCTTCGCCGTTTGGCGCTGCTCACGCTATGCGCCTTCAGCGCCCTGCCCGCCCACGCGGAAAAACCGCGCCTGATCTGGACCATTCGCGATATGCCGCCGTTCCTCATTCTTGAGGGGCCGCTAAAAAACCGCGGTATAGCCGACCGCATGCTGCAATTGCTGATCGCCGACATGCCGCAGTACGAGCATGTACTGAGCGTGGCCAACCGCGCGCGGGCCACGCAAATGCTTACCAGCGGCGTGCTGACCTGTGACCCCGGCATGCTCTGGAGCCAGGAGCGCGAGCAAATCATGTATTTCTCCATCCCGACCATGGGCATCCTCACCAACGGCGTGGCGGTGCGTAAGGCCGACGAGGCGCAGTTAGCGCCGTTCGTGCAGCAAGGCGAATTCGACCTGGGCGCCTACCTCGCCGATGGCGGTTACACCATTGGCACACTGGTGGACCGCAGCTACGGCAAGGTCATCGACGCGGAGCTTAAAAACGCCAAGCCCAACACCATCATCGTCCACCATGGCACCGACGCCACCTTGAGCCTGCTGCGCATGCAGCAGCACCGGCGCCTGGATGCGGTGCTGGGTTACTGGCCGGAAATGCGCTACCAGAGCGAAAACGCCAGCGTGCCGCTGGACGCCCTGAATTTTTATCCGGTCAAAGGCGTGCCCGCTTACCAACTGGGCTACGTCAGTTGCTCGAAAACCCCCGAAGGCCTGGAGGCTGTGAAAGCCATCAATGCCTCGGTACGGCGCCTGCGCGAGGGCGAGGTCATAGACCTGTACGCCCAGTGGCTGGATGGCAGCACGCGCACGGCCTATTTGAAAGCGGCAAAAACCTTCTTCACCGAACCGAAAAACGACATCGCGCGTTCGAAATAAGCGATAGCCCCTCTACCCAACCCATAAAACTCATGGCACCTTGGCTGCATACGCCTGCTCAAGAGCCCTTCGCCATGATGACCCTGCGCCAGATCCGTCACTTCATTGCAGTGGCGGAAACCGGCTCCATCTCCGCCGCCGCCCAGGCGGTGTTTATTTCCCAGTCCACCCTCACCCTGGCCATCCAACAACTGGAGCAGGAAATCGGCGTCAGCCTGTTCAACCGCCACGCCAAGGGCATGACCCTGACCCACCAGGGCCACCAGTTTCTGCGCCAGGCGCATCTGATTCTGGCGACGGTGGACAACGCCAAGCGCAGCCTGCAACAAAGCACCGACCAGGTGGCCGGCCAACTCACCATCGGCGTAACCGGGCTGGTGGCCGGTTATTACCTGGCCGACCTTATTACCCGCTTTCAGCGCGCCTACCCCAACGTGGAAATCCGCGTGATGGAAGACGAACGCCCGTATATCGAGCATCTGCTGGTGAGCGGCGAGATCGACGTCGGCGTACTGATCCTGTCCAACCTCGAAGACCGCCACGCCCTGCAAACCGAAGTACTCACCCACTCGCCGTTGCGCCTGTGGCTGCCGCCGCAGCACCCGCTGCTGGAGCACGACAGCATCAGCCTGGCCGACGTGGTGAAAGAGCCCATGATCCAGCTGAATGTCGACGAGATGGGCCTGAACGCCCAGCGCATCTGGTCGCGCGCCGGTCTGCAGCCCAATGTCACCCTGCGCACGGGCTCGACCGAAGCGGTGCGAAGCCTGGTGGCAGCAGGCCTGGGCCTGTCTATTCAGCCGGATATGACCTACCGGCCATGGTCGCTGGAAGGCGACATCATCGAAGCCCGCGCGGTGGTCGACTTAACCCAGACGCTCGACGTCGGGCTGGCCTGGCGGCGAGGCACGGCGCGGCCTGCACTGGTAGACCCGTTCCTCACTGTGGCCCGCGAACAACTCGATAAACGCAGGCCATCTATTTAATCGAACGCGGCGTTCGGTATTTAGAATTTGTCGCCTGCCCAAGCCACCACTAGTCTCTCTCACCATTGTGTAACGGCATACGGCGGATACCTGCGGGATTCGCCCTACGCGCCGACCGTAGGGCGACTATCGCCCACGGCGATATCCGCCATGGCGATCAAGTGGCGGACTAAAAACAACAACAGTGAGCGAACTCGATGGCCGGTACCGCAACCTCCACGCCCTTTTCCAGCGACCTGTTGATCGACGGTCGCCTGGTCACCGGCGAAGGCTTTGTAGAGCCGATCCTCAACCCCGCCACGGGCGAAACCCTGATTAGCATTGCCGAGGCCTCCACCGACCAGGTGACCGCCGCCATCCAGGCCGCCGACCGCGCCTTTAGCGGTTGGGCTCGCACCACTCCGCAACAGCGCTCCGCCCTCCTGCTGAAAATAGCCGACGCCATTGAGCAAGGCGCCGACCACCTGGCCCGCCTGGAATCGCTGAACTGCGGCAAGCCGCTGCACTTGGCCCGTCAGGATGATTTGAACGCCGCGGTGGATGTGTTCCGTTTCTTCGCCGGCGCCGTGCGCTGCCAAACCGGTCAATTAGCCGGTGAATACCTGCCCGGCTTTACCAGCATGGTGCGCCGCGACCCCATTGGCGTAGTCGCCTCCATCGCGCCGTGGAACTACCCGCTGATGATGGCCGCGTGGAAAATCGCCCCGGCCCTGGCCGCCGGCAACACGGTGGTATTCAAGCCGTCCGAGCACACACCACTGTCCATTCTGAGCCTGGCGCCGGTGCTGGCCGAGCTGCTGCCGCCGGGGGTGATCAACATCATCAGTGGCGGCGGCGAAAGCGTCGGCAGCCATTTGGTCAGTCACCCCAAGGTGCGCATGGTGTCGCTGACCGGCGATATCGTCACTGGGCAGAAAATCCTTCAGGCCGCCGCAAAATCGGTAAAACGCACGCACCTGGAACTGGGCGGCAAAGCGCCGGTGATCGTCTGCAACGACGCCGACCTCAAGGCCGTGGTCGAGGGCGTGCGCACCTGGGGTTACTACAACGCCGGGCAAGACTGCACCGCCGCCTGCCGCATCTACGCCCAGGCGGGTATTCACGACCGTCTGGTGGCCGAATTGGGTGAAGCGGTCAGCAGCCTGCGCTTTGCCCGCAAGCGCGATGCCGACAACGAAATCGGCCCGCTTATCAGCGCCCGCCAGCGCGACCGCGTCGCCAGCTTTGTCGAACGCGCCCTGGGCCAGCCGCATATCGAACGCATCACCGGCGCCGCCGTGCATTCGGGCCCCGGGTTCTACTACCAGCCCACCCTGCTGGCTGGCTGCAAACAGACCGATGAAATCGTTCAGCGCGAAGTGTTTGGCCCGGTGGTCACCGTAACTCGCTTCGACGAACTGAGCCAGGCCGTGGACTGGGCCAACGACTCCGAATACGGCCTGGCCTCCTCCATCTGGACGCAGAACCTCGACAAAGCCATGCAGGTGGCGGCCCGTTTGCAATACGGCTGCACCTGGATCAACAGCCACTTTCTGGTGCTGAGCGAAATGCCCCACGGCGGGCTCAAGCGCTCGGGCTACGGCAAGGACTTGTCCAGCGACTCGCTGGAAGACTACAGCGTGGTACGCCACATCATGGCCCGGCATGGCCAACTGACGGATTAAGCGTAAGACCCACACCAGCCTGGCCTTCGACCGGGCGGTTACATAACAAGAAGTACCGTTGCACGACGTTCAACTGCCCCGATAAAACAGAAAAGAGGGATACCTAAATGTTCGTGAAAAAAACCGCTCTGTTGAGTGCGTTGACCACCGCTGTGCTGGCCAGCGCCAGCTTGCAGGCCGCCGAAACCTTGAAGTCTGTGGGGGCCGGTGAAGGCGCCCTGGATATAATCGCCTGGCCCGGCTACATCGAACGCGGCGAGACCGACAAGAACTACGACTGGGTGACCAAGTTCGAACAGGACAGCGGCTGCAAAGTGAACGTGAAAACCGCCGCCACCTCGGACGAGATGGTCAGCCTGATGACCAAGGGCGGCTACGACCTGGTCACCGCCTCGGGTGACGCTTCCTTGCGCCTGATCTACGGCAAGCGCGTGCAGCCAATCAACCCCGACCTGATCCCTAACTGGAAAACCATCGACGGCCGTCTGAAAGACGCCCCCTGGTATGTGGTCGACGGCAAAACCTACGGCGCGCCCTACCAGTGGGGCCCGAACGTGCTGATGTACAACACCAACGTCTTCAAGAAAGCCCCGGATAGCTGGAGCGTGTTGTTCGACGCGCAGAACCTGCCCGACGGCAAGCCGAACAAAGGCCGCGTGCAAGCCTACGACGGCCCGATCTACATCGCCGACGCCGCGCTGTACCTCAAGAACGCCAAGCCTGAGCTGAAGATCAACGACCCGTACGAGCTCAACGAAACCCAGTACAAAGCCGTGCTCGAGGTGCTGCGCAAACAGCACGACCTGATCCACCGCTACTGGCACGACACCACCGTGCAAATGAGTGACTTCAAAAACGAAGGCGTGGTGGCCTCCAGCGCCTGGCCGTATCAGGCCAACGCGCTGAAAACCGAAGGTCAACCCATTGCCACCACCTTCCCCAAAGAAGGCGTCACCGGCTGGGCGGACACCACCATGCTGCACGCCGAAGCCAAGCACCCCAACTGTGCTTACAAGTGGATGAACTGGTCGCTGGAACCCAAGGTGCAGGGTGACCTGGCGGCGTGGTTCGGTTCGGTGCCAGCAGTACCGGTGGCGTGCAAAGCCAGCGAACTGCTGGGTGCTGAAGGCTGTGCCACCAACGGCTACGACCAATTCGACAAGATCGCCTTCTGGAAAACACCGCAGGCCAAGTGCAAGACGCAGGATGCGTGCGTGCCCTACAGCAAGTGGACGCAGGACTTCATCGCCATCATGGGCGGTAGGTAGGTCTCACCCCCACCACCGTCATCCCTGCGCAGGCAGGGATCCAGAATGTTGGATGTTTCGAGGTTGAGATTCGACTTTCGATTCTGGATTCCCGCCTTCGCGGGAATGACGGAGTAGGTGCTGGCTAAAACGGTTAATCCGGCACCACCGATCCACTCTCTGTTGTGTTTCACACCCACCCCACCCCGACCGCATTTTGTGTCGGCAAACCCTGATCGGTTCGGGCGGTGGTGGGTGGTTTTTTTGTCCTGGAGTTTTGTTATGACCCTTGCAGTGCAATTCACCGATGTGTCCCGCGTGTTCGGCGACGTCAAGGCCGTAGACCGGGTGTCCATCGACATCCAGGATGGCGAATTCTTTTCCATGCTCGGCCCCTCGGGCTCGGGCAAAACCACGTGCTTGCGCCTGATTGCCGGTTTCGAACAACCCAGCGCCGGCTCTATTCGTATTCATGGTGCCGAGGCCGTGGGCCTGGCGCCGTATCAGCGTGACGTCAATACGGTGTTTCAGGACTACGCCCTGTTCCCCCATATGAACGTGCGCGACAACGTGGCCTATGGCCTGAAGGTAAAAGGCGTCGGCAAAAGCGAGCGCCTAACCCGCGCCGAAGAAGCCCTGGGCATGGTGGCCCTGGCCGGCTACGGCGACCGTAAACCCGTGCAGCTTTCCGGCGGCCAGCGTCAGCGCGTGGCCCTGGCCCGCGCCCTGGTCAATCGCCCGCGCGTATTGCTGCTCGACGAGCCGCTCGGCGCCCTGGATTTGAAGCTGCGCGAGCAAATGCAAAGCGAGCTGAAAAAGCTTCAGCGCCAGCTCGGCATCACCTTTATTTTTGTCACCCACGACCAGACCGAAGCGCTGTCGATGTCCGACCGCGTGGCGGTGTTCAACAAGGGCCGCATCGAGCAGGTCGACACCCCGCGCAATCTCTATATGAAACCGGCCACGCCCTTTGTGGCCGAGTTTGTCGGCACCTCAAACGTGCTGCGCGGCGAGCTGGCGCAACTGCTGACCGGCAGCGCCGCTCCCTTCTCGATTCGCCCCGAACATATCCGCCTGCAAGAAGCCGCCGGCAGCGACGCCAACGCCACCGACGTACTGGTGACCGGCCTGCTGCACGACGTGCAATACCAGGGCGCCGCCACCCGCTTTGAAGTGCGGTTGGAAAACGGCCAGAACCTCAGCGTCAGCCAGGCCAACAACCAATGGCAGCAGACCGCCCCCGCCTTCCAGGCCGGCCAGCAGGTCAGCGTGCGTTGGGCGCGTGAGGCCATGGTGGCGTTGACCGATGTCGAGGGCCGGTAACATGACCGCCCTCTCCACTCCCGTTACAGCACCGCCGGCAGGCGGCCCGCTACAACGCCTGTCGAACCTGCTGTACCGCAAGCCCAATCTGTACCTGGCGATGCTGCTGGTGCCGCCGCTGCTGTGGTTTGGCGTGATCTATTTCGCCCCGCTGCTGACCTTCCTCTGGCAGGGCGTGTACACCTACGACGAAATGGCCATGGCCGCCACGCCGGACCTTACCTGGGCCAACCTCCTGGCCCTGTTCGAACCGGCCAACTACGACATCATTTTGCGCACCCTGGGCATGGCGATTGTCGTGTCGCTGGCCAGCGCCGCCTTGGCCTTCCCCATCGCCTACTACATGGCGCGCTACACCAGCGGCAAGACCAAGGCGTTTTTCTATATCGCGGTAATGATGCCGATGTGGGCCAGCTACATCGTCAAGGCCTACGCCTGGACTTTGCTGCTGGCCAAGGGCGGCGTGGTGCAGTGGTTTGTCGAGCAACTGCAGCTGACGCCGGTGCTGCAGTTCATCCTCGGTATTCCCGGTGTCGGCGGCAGCACGTTGTCGACCTCGCAACTCGGTCGGTTTTTCGTGTTCGTGTACATCTGGCTGCCGTTCATGATTCTGCCGATTCAGGCCTCGCTGGAACGCCTGCCGCCCTCCTTGCTGCAAGCCTCCGCTGACCTGGGCGCCAAGCCTGCACAAACCTTTATGCAGGTGATTTTGCCGCTGTCGGTGCCGGGCATTGCCGCCGGCTCGATCTTTACCTTCAGCCTCACCCTGGGCGACTTTATCGTGCCGCAGCTGGTAGGCCCGCCCGGGCTCTTTATCGGCAACATGGTTTATACCCAGCAAGGCTCCATCGGCAACATGCCCATGGCCGCTGCCTTCACCTTGGTGCCGATCGTGCTGATCGCCATCTACCTCTCCATCGTCAAACGTCTGGGGGCCTTCGATGCACTCTGAGCGCGCTTCCTGGGGCCTGAAACTTGCGGCCTGGGGCGGGTTGGTGTTTTTGCACTTCCCGATCCTGATCATCTTTATCTACGCCTTTAACACCGAGCAGTCGGCGTTCAGCTTTCCGCCGCAGGGTTTCACCTTGCACTGGTTCAGCGTCGCCTTCAGCCGAGTGGACGTGCTGGACTCAATCAAGCTGAGTTTGCAGATCGCCTGCCTCGCCACGCTGATTGCCATGGTGCTCGGCACCCTGGCCGCCGCTGCGTTGTACCGACGCGATTTCTTCGGCAAGGAAGGCGTGTCGCTGATGCTGATTCTGCCCATCGCCCTGCCCGGTATCGTCACCGGCCTGGCGCTGCTCACGGCGTTCAAAGCGCTGGGTATCGAGCCGGGCATTTTCACCATCGTGATCGGCCACGCCACCTTCTGCGTGGTGATTGTTTACAACAACGTGATCGCCCGTTTCCGTCGCACCTCCCACAGCCTGATCGAGGCATCGATGGACCTGGGCGCCGATGGTTGGCAAACCTTCCGCTACATCATCCTGCCCAACCTCAGCTCGGCGCTGCTGGCCGGCGGCATGTTGGCGTTTGCCCTGTCGTTCGACGAAATCATCGTTACCACCTTTACCGCCGGCCACGAACGCACCTTGCCGCTGTGGCTGCTCAACCAACTCAGCCGCCCGCGTGATGTGCCAGTGACCAACGTGGTCGCCATGCTCGTGATGCTGGTGACCATGCTGCCGATTCTTGGCGCGTACTACCTCACCAAGGGTGGGGAAAGCGTGGCCGGCAGCGGCGGCAAATGACCTACGAAATCAAACGCACAACAACACCTACACCTGAAAGAGAGGGGTAAGTCATGCAAACCAAACTGCTGATCAACGGCCAACTGGTCGCCGGCGAAGGCGCCGCCCAACCTGTACTCAATCCATCACTGGGCACTGAGCTGGTCACCATCAACGAGGCCAGCGAAGCCCAGGTAGACGCCGCCGTACGCGCTGCCGATGCCGCCTTCGACAGCTGGTCGCAGACCGCACCGAAAGACCGCTCCCTGTTGCTGCTCAAACTCGCCGATGTGATCGATGCCAACGCCGAAGAACTGGCGCGTCTGGAATCACAAAACTGCGGCAAGCCCTACACCGCCGCCCTTAACGACGAGCTTCCGGCCATCGCCGACGTGTTCCGTTTCTTCGCCGGTGCCAGCCGCGTAATGGGCGGCTCGGCCGCCGGTGAATACCTGCCGGGCCACACCTCCATGATCCGCCGCGACCCGGTGGGCGTGGTCGCCTCCATCGCGCCGTGGAACTACCCGCTGATGATGGCCGCCTGGAAACTCGGCCCGGCCCTGGCCGCTGGCAACACCGTGGTGCTCAAGCCGTCCGAGCAAACTCCGCTGACCGCCCTGCGCCTGGCTGAACTGGCTGCCGACATTTTCCCCGCCGGCGTCATCAACGTGGTGTTTGGCCGCGGCCCGACCGTAGGCGCGCCGCTCACCGGCCACCCGAAAGTGCGCATGGTCTCGCTCACCGGTTCGGTCGCCACCGGCAGCAACATCATCGCCAGCACTGCCGACACCGTAAAACGCATGCACATGGAACTGGGCGGCAAGGCGCCGGTGGTGATCTTCGACGACGCCGATATCGACGCCGCCGTGGAAGGCATCCGCACCTTCGGCTTCTACAACGCCGGGCAAGACTGCACCGCCGCCTGCCGCATCTATGCGCAAAAAGGCATCTACGAAAAATTCGTCGCCAAGCTGGCTGAGGCCGTCAGCACCATCAAGTACGGCGTGCAGGACGACGAAGGCACCGAGCTGGGCCCGCTGATCACTCAGCAGCACCTGGACCGCGTGGCCGGTTTTGTCGAACGCGCCCGCGCCATCCCACATATCAAGGTGCTCACCGGCGGCAAGAAAGTCGACGGCCCGGGCTTCTTCTTCGAACCGACCGTACTGGCTGGCGCATTGCAGGATGACGAAGTGGTACGCCGTGAAATCTTCGGCCCGGTTGTGTCGGTCACCGAGTTCAGCGACGAAGCCCAAGCCCTGGCCTGGGCCAACGACTCGGACTACGGCCTGGCTTCCTCGGTGTGGACCAACGACGTCGGCCGCGCCCACCGTTTCGCCGCCCGCCTGCAATACGGCTGCACCTGGGTAAACACCCACTTCATGCTCGTTAGCGAAATGCCCCACGGCGGGCAGAAGCTGTCCGGTTACGGCAAAGACATGTCGATGTACGGCCTGGAGGACTACACCACGGTTCGGCACGTGATGTTCAAACACTGATTCAAACCACCCACACCGTCATCCCAGCGCAGGCTGGGATCCAGAATTTCGGCCCCTGCGAATGGAGTGGCCCGACGCTCGATTCTGGATTCCGGCCTACGCCGCAATGACGGTGATGGGTGTGCAAGTGTAGGTACCCATTTCACCCACCCCCGGCGCTGTTTGCGTGCACGACAGCGAGGTGAACTGCGGGCTTTTTCCGGGATGCGGCAAGTTCGCCCAGGGCCGTTTTTTGCCTGGGCAAGCTTAATAAAAATAGCCCTGCGGGGCAGATCAAAAACAGCTGCCATCACACTCAGAGGAGCTTCAATAATGAGCGATCACATCGCCGACAGCGACGCGGAGCAACTACGCGCGCTGGGCTATACGTCCAACTTCAAACGCAGCATGAGCGTCACCGAAAACTTCGCCCTGGGCTTTACCTACCTGTCACCGGTAGTGGGCGTGTACACCCTGTTCGGCCTGTGTCTGGCCGCCGGTGGCCCACCAATGTTCTGGGCTTACCTGCTGGTGGGTCTGGGCCAATTGCTGGTGTGCCTGATCTTCGGTGAAGTGGTGTCGCAGTTCCCGATTTCCGGCGGGGTTTACCCCTGGGCACGTCGCCTGGTGGGCAAGCGCTGGGCGTGGATGGTGGGCTGGGTGTATGCCTGGGCACTGGTCGTCACCATCGCGGCCGTTGCCGTCGGTGCCGGCCCGTATATGGCCGCCATGCTTGGCTTCGAACCCAGCAACAGCACCAATATCGGCATCGCCCTGGTGCTCACGGTGATCGCCACCGTGGTCAACCTGAGCGGCACCAAAGTGCTGGCGCGTATCGCCATGTTCGGCTTTATCTGCGAACTGCTGGGTGCGTTGGTGGTGGGTATCTACCTGCTGATTTTCGAACGTCATCAGCCGTTCAGCGTGCTGTTCAACACCTTCGATATCGCCATCGACGGCTCCTACCTGCCGGCCTTCCTCACTGCATCCCTGGCAGGCATGTTTCTGTACTACGGCTTCGAGGCCTGCGGCGATGTGGCCGAAGAAACCCCGAATGCCAGCCGCAGCATTCCCAAGGCCATGCGCATGACCATCTATGTCGGTGGTGTAGCGGCGATGTTCGCCTGCCTGGCGCTGATTCTGGCCGTGCCGGACATGAGCGCTGTGATCAATGGCACCGACAAAGACCCGGTGACCACCATCCTCAACAACGCCTTCGGTGTCACCGGTTCCAAAGTGGTGATGGGCATTGTGATGGTGTCGTTTATCTCCTGCGTGCTGAGCCTGCAAGCGGCTGCCAGCCGTCTGCTGTACTCCTACGCCCGTGACGAAATGATCATCGGCAGCAGCCTGCTGAAAAAGCTCTCGCCGACCACCCACGTACCGACCACCGCCCTGCTGGTGTGCGGCGTGCTGCCGGCCATCGTGATCTGCCTGGGTTTTGTGCTGCAAGACGCCATCGCCACCATCGTCAGCTTTGCCGCCATCGGCATCTACCTGGCCTTCCAGATGATCGTCAGCGGCGCGCTGTTTGCCCGCCTGCGTGGCTGGAAACCGAGCGGTGCCTTCACCCTTGGCCGCTGGGGCATGCTGGTGAACCTCGGCGCGCTGGCCTACGGCGTACTGGCCATTATCAACATGGCCTGGCCGCGCTCACCCGATGCCGCCTGGTACGTCAACTACGGCATGCCGTTGTCGACCGCCATCGTCATCGGCCTGGGCCTGGTGTACATGGTTGCGCGCAAACCTTACGAAACCGGCACCGCGCCGGCAGGTGATGCGTGGAAGTTGGCCGGTAGCAAACATGCGCCCAAAGGCGCTGTAGGCGACGCGGTTTAACCCGTAATGACGCCCGGCTAACCCCGGGCGTTTTGCTTTTTTGAACCTGTAGGAGCGGCTTCAGCCGCGATGCTTTTGACCTAGAAGAGCATCGCGGCTGAAGCCGCTCCTACGGGGATCGCGGATAGCCCTTTCTCTACGGACCTACCATGAACGCGCCACTCGCCCCTGCGCCTTTGCGCGCCGCCGTTACCACTGAAGACAGCACCCACAGCACCATCGAGCAGGTAAAACTGCTGATCGCAAGCCTCAACCAACGCTGGATCGAAATCAGCAAAGTGTCTGAAGTCATCCGCCAGATCGCCAAACACACGAATTTGGTGGCCTTGAATGCCGCCATCGAAGCGGCCCGCGCCGGTGAACAAGGCCGCGGCTTTGCCGTGGTGGCCGACGAAGTGCGGCGCCTGGCCACCCAGTCGGCCGAGGCCACCGCCGAAATCGGCACCGTAGTCGGTACCATCCGCCAGGAAAGCGCCAAAGCCCTGGCCGACGTCGAGAAAGCCGAGCGCGCCAACGTGCTTGAACAAGCGCAGGTGCTGCTCGCCCACGAAGCCCTGCAACTGCAAGCGCAGTTCGCCGGCATGGCCACCGCGCTGTTTGGTCTGAAGAACTTTATTCTCGGCATGAAAGCCAAAGGCTTTGGCCCCGACCGCGAACAGATCGACGCGGTGATGCACCAGTACCTGTCGCAAAACCCCGACCTGCTGGCCTTTGCCTGCGCCTGCGAAGCCAACGTGCTGGACAACCGCGACGCTGAGTTCGCCGGTGCGCCGGGCTTTGATGCCACGGGCCGCATCATGGCCTACTGGAACCGCGGCGCCGGCAGCCTGCAACGCGAATGCCTGGTGAACTACGACGACGATTGGTACGTGCTGCCCAAACGCAAAAACCGCGACGTGTTTATGGAGCCCTACGACTACCCCATCGCCGGCCGCACCATTCTTATCACCTCGTTTATGACGCCCATGCAGCACAACGGCCGCTTCCTCGGCATTCTTGGAGCCGACTACAGCCTGGCCCAACTGCAAGAGCGTTTGGGCCAACACACACCGTTTGGCCATGGCCACTACGCGCTGCTGTCGAACAAAGCCATCTACGTCACCCACCCCGACGCCGCACGACTTGGCAGCGCCGCCAGCGAATTGCCAGCCGAACTGCGCAACGCCGTGCGCGACGGCAAGCCGCTGCAACAACAGAGCGGCAACCGCATGCTGCTGGTGCAGCCGATATTCGTGGGTAACTGCGATGCGCCGTGGGCGTTGTTGATGAGCTTTGAGCACAACGCGGCATAAGGCCGGCAATCGCAATGGTGCGCGTAGCACACCCCACAAAAGCATTCGCTCGTAGGGTGTGCTCCGCGCACCGTTGCGGTGGCATGGCGGGCGTGAATTAAAAATCCTGCACGGTTGGGCGCAGCAGAATTTCGCTGATGTCCACATCGGCCGGCTGCTCGATGGCGAAGGCAATCGCACGGGCCACCGACTCGGCGGGAATCGCCATCTTGTAGAACTCGTTGAGGTTCTCGCTGCTGGCCGGGTGCGAGCTACCGTGTTTAAGCTCGGTGTCCACGGCGCCGGGCGAAATCACTGTGGTGCGAATGGCGCCGCCCACTTCATGACGCAAGCCGTCGCTGATGGCGCGCACAGCGAACTTGGTGCCGCTGTAAACGGTGCCGCCCGGGCTGAACACCTTTACGCCGGCGATGGAGGCCACGTTGATAAAGTGCCCGCTGTTCTGTGCCTCAAAGCGTGGCAAGGCGGCGGCAACGCCATAGAGCAGGCCTTTGATATTGATGTCGATCATGCGGTCCCACTCGTCCACCTTGGTTTCGCTCATCGGCGCGATGGACATCAGCCCGGCATTGTTGATCAACACGTCCACGCGACCAAAGCTATCCACCGCGCCCTGAATCAAGGCCTCCACTTCGCTGCGCTGGGTAATGTCGGTGGTGTAGGCCACCGCCTTGCCGCCGGCGGCGGTGATTTCGCTCACCAGGGTGTCGAGCCGGTCTTTACGGCGAGCGCCCAGTACAACCGAAGCCCCAAGGGCCGCCAGATGACGCGCCGTCGCTTCACCCAGGCCGCTGCTCGCGCCCGTGATAACCACAACCTTGCCGGTATTGTTGTTGCTCATGCTGCAATCCTCAACGAAGCGGGCCAGGGAGTTGGCGCCGGTTGAGGGCAACTATAGGGAGCCCCCTTGCAACTGAAAATGGAACAGATAGGATTTGGCTATTCCATAAACTGGAACAAACCAACCGAGGCTCTGCCCAATGCTCAACCGCATGGAACTGCTGAAAATTCTCTGCGCCGCCGCCGAGGCCAACAGCTTTCGCGAAGCCGCCACGCGCCTGAGCATTTCCCCGCAAAGCGTCACCCGCGCCATTCAGGAACTGGAGCAGCAGTTCGGCGAAATCCTATTTCACCGCAGCACCCGCCAAGTGCAGATCACCGCCTTCGGCCAAAGCCTGGTGGCGCAGGCGCAGCAAACCCTGGATAGCGTCGACCAACTGTTCCAGCGCAACACCCGCAACAAGGTCGAGGCCATCAGCGGCCGCGTCGGCATCACCGCGCCCCACGCCATCGGCCGGCGATTTCTGGTGCAACTGCTGGTGCCCTTGCTGCGCGAGCAGCCGGGCCTGCAAGTGGAGCTGCGCCTGGAAGATGAGATGACCGATGCCGTGAGCGCGCAGATTGATATTGGCATTCGCGTCGGCATGATTCGCGACCGTCGCTATATCGCCAGGCCCATGGCCAAGGTGCCGCTGCATATCGTCGCCAGCCCCGCGTTGGTGGCCAGCGGCGGCGCACCGCAAACACTTGAACAACTACACGAGCGCCCGCTTTCGGCCCTGATCGACCGGCGCAGCGGCAAACCCTGGCCCTGGTTGTTCGCTAACAATGAACACCTGCTGCCGGCGCCCGCCGCCTTTATCAGCGACGACCCGGAGGCCGAGTTGGAAGTGGTGTTGGCCGGGCTGGCCTATGCCCAGGTGCCGAGCTACCTGGCGGTGCCGCACCTGCGTAGTGGTGCGCTGGTAACCGTGCTGGACCGCTTCGCACCAACGGCGTGGGATTTGTTTATTTACCGGCCGCAACGTGGGCCGGTGTCGCCACGGGTGCGGCTGGTGTTCGACCACCTGCTCGCCCAATTCAGCGACAAAACCCTGTTCCCCGAACAGCCTTAAGCCGGCGTCAAACACTCCGGCCCGTTGGCCTTCGGGTCGTTTACAAAATGCGCCAGCGCCCGCTCACGCAACACCGGGTTGGGCTGGCACAGCAACTCTTGCAGCTTGGGCAGCGGCGTATCGTCCGCCAGCCAGACCTCCTGACCGCGCGCATCGAGAATCAACGGGCGGCGCAAGCCATTGGCCGGCTGCGTGATCACCGCCACGCTCAAATACGTATGCCCCTCTACCGGAAACGCCTCCCACACCGCGGCGAAATACAACGGC
This sequence comes from Pseudomonas turukhanskensis, assembly GCF_027922365.1. Taxonomy (GTDB): domain Bacteria; phylum Pseudomonadota; class Gammaproteobacteria; order Pseudomonadales; family Pseudomonadaceae; genus Aquipseudomonas; species Aquipseudomonas turukhanskensis. The sequence continues at coordinate 161,056 of NZ_BSFN01000002.1, read as the reverse complement.
GATTCCTCGCGGGTAATCCAATACGGGCGCTTGCGCACCGAACCGCGCCACTCGTAAAAGCCATTGGCCGGCAACAAGGCCCGGCGCAGGCGCAAGGCATCGCGAAACATCGGCTGTTCGGCCACGGTTTCGGCGCGGGCATGGGCGGGGGTTTTCGACAGATCGGTCAGCCAGGGTGGCGTCAGGCCCCAGCGCGCCAAGGCGGCGTGGCGCTCGCCCTCAACGTTGCGCAGCATCAGCACCTGGCTAGTGGGCGCGATATTCCAACCCGGCTGTTGGCCGGCCGGAAAACCGGGAGTGGCCGCCAAGGCGGGCGTCCAGCGAAACAGGGCGTAGCGTCCACACATCGGGCGAGAGGCTCATCGAAGAAGGGTCAGCATAAGAGGATGCCATGCACCTCGTCGGGCTCATCGCCCGGCAGCGGCTGCGCGGCATTGTACGCGGCGATCAGCCCGCGTGCGTGTTCAGCCTGCTGATTGGGCACCATCAAACCCAGCAAGCCCATGGCCGGCAAATCTCCGGCGGCGCCGAGCAAATGCCCGCCGGTGATATGCGCCTCCACGCCCTCGCTGGCCAGCATGCTGGTAAGCAACTCGGCTTCCATCAAATCCTGTGGCTCATAAATGCGCTGCATCAGTCATTCTCCGCACGAACATCCAACTCCCAGCCATCGCCGTCGGTACGCAGATCAAACACAATCGGCCGGCAACACACTGGGCAATCTTCGATGTACTGCTGGTCGCCGCCGGAGAGATCCAACACAGCCTCGGCGGGCTCGCCGCAGTAGGGGCAATCGTAGAACTGGGTTTCGAGCATAGGGCGCTCCTGTGACGGGTTGGCAGTTACTGCATAGGACTACAAACGCAGCGGGTTAGCCCACGTTTCTTTGCCGTTTGAAACGAATATAGCCGGTAGGAAAAAGGGAGATGTTGAGGAAACCGATTACGGTGTTTTGTAAGACCACGCTTGCAGAGCGCTTTACCCTGAAAAACCGGTTGCCAGCACTTCGCAGCCCGCCCTATAGTCCCGCCGTCGCGGCAAAATCCGCGTCCGGGTTTGGCGACTCGAGTTGTTTGTCTTAGGCGCTACAGCGTCCATCATCTGAATGCCGGCGCTTTTTTTGTGCCCGGTGCTCAGCTATGGCGGCTGTGCGCGGGATACCTTCGGGTATGCCGGGTTCTAAGACTCTCGGTTCGCCAACCTGCGTACAGCTGCCACCCAATCGTTTGGCGACGATCGTGGCAGTCCTTTAAGTCTTAGGAGTTCCACAAATGATCGAAACAGCTACCGCAGTAACCACCCGTCAACGCTTCGACAAGATGGACACCGTTGCACTGTTTTCCGTAAACCCTGGTGTCCCCGTCGAAGATGCACTGGAACGCGCCGCCGACCTGATGCTGTATGTAGAAAGCATCTCTGCTGCCGACGCCTTTCCCAACAAAGCGACCGAAGCGGCCATCATCCAGACGCTCAGCCAAATGGCCCACGCGCTGCTGAAATCCACACGGCCAGCCGCTAACCAAGAGCCCAGAAAAGCCACGTCGTAATGACGGTTAGCCGTGCGTGCATACAAGGGGACGATGTCCCCTTGTTTAAGCGCCCATCAGCGCAATAACCCCGCCGTTACCAGTAATTCCAGGAGACCTTCGGGCACTAACCGCGCAGCCTCTGTAAAGCTCAAGCTGCCACACCACACAGCCCGGAATTTCGCACCATCGCTCTCACAGCCCGCCAGCCACGGTTTTTCATACACGGCGGCATCGTCAAAACGCGCATCGTAAACCTGCACAATCTCGTGCCCCGGTTTGCCGGCGTAGGTGAAGATGCTTTCCAGCGTGCCGATCAGTTGCACATTGTGGATCGCCAGGCCCAACTCCTCCTCCACCTCGCGCACGACTGCATCACGGCTGCGCTCACCAAACTCGATGCCGCCACCGATTGGGCGAAAAAAGGAGCGATCGGGCGCGCCGTCCTGAAAGTGATTGACCAGGATTTTGCCGTCGTTGTGGAAGATGCAGATGGCTAGCGGGCGAATATACGGGGGCATGGGCGGGACTCGAGCGTAATAGGTAAAAACGGAGAGATCTAAGGAGTGGCAGGCGATGGCAGAAACAGGATGTTCTGCGCATTGATCACAATGCAGCCGTCGGACAAGTAGATAAAAGAGTCGTCCCCTTCCTTGGGTCGCCAGTAATTAATATTTCCCGCACCGGCGTGCTCGCTCAGCGCATCAAAACTGCCAACATGCTGCATGGACTTAACACCAACAAAAATGATTTGCGCCGCCACTCTGTCGCCGTCTTGGTTGTAAAACTCGATTGAAACCGTGACTTCCTTCTTGGCGTATTCAACAAAGAGCTTTTTGATGACGCCATCGTGCAGTTCTATATCATCCAGCATTAATGCCTCCTGCCAAAACGGCTCCTTGTCTCACCTGCGATTCCAAACCCGGCTCAGGTACTACAAGAACCTTATTTATTATTCCTGATGCACCCTGGCAGGCACGCCTTGAGCCATATAGTTCAACACCATCTGGCTCGCGCCGCGCCGAACATCAGACATGGGCATGTCCTTGCGCACAAACAGATACGTTTCAGCGCGCTTATCAACCACTTCACACTGCAGATAGCCACCCAGTACTGAAACAAACTCATCGTCCTTGGTGCGTGCCAGGTTGGCATATAAAAAGTCCTTTAAAAGGTCGCTGCCCCTAACCCCGAAATCGGAACACAGCACACTTACGGACTCACGCGCCAACCAGAAATCCGGATTGTCTTTAACGGTGGCGAATAAGGCATTCTTTACCCGGATGGCGTCCTCGCCACCGCCGGCCAGTACAAGCGCCGTCTCGGCAGAGCACTTGTTGTCGGCGCCATCGAGATTGGCATATAGCGCTTGCCAATCGGCATCGCTGTAGTCGTCGGGTTCTAAATCCAGATCAACCGGGCAAGCGGCAAAACTCGGCGCGCTGCACAGGCATAGACACAATAAAATCCATTTCACAGCGCACTCCCCTTTACCAACCACGCTCCTTTTATTGAGTTTGATTCCCAGCCTTCCTAGCCACAAACTTCACTGGATCAATCCGATCCGATTGCGGCCAAAAAACCAAACCAAACGGTGCTGCCCTGATCATCAAACCAGGCTCATCCACGCCCCACTCTTGTTGCTGCTCGACAGAGGCAATGACGGCGTCCACCTCACCAGGTGTTCGCCCTTGCTCAATCAGGACAGCGTCACCTGTTTCGGCGACTTCTCCAGTCGTATAGCGAAGGAATTCGTCATCAGAGCTCATCTTGAAAACCCTTTTCCATCCCTGTTGGCATCAGCCACGTGGCGTCATTAGCTAAATACCAGAAAAGCCAGCGAGCGAGTTCAACTATGTGGTCTCACCTGCGAAGCCACCTGTGACTTGCGCGTATAATCGCCGGTCTATTGCTGACCGCCTGCCCACGCAGTAATTTGCACACGGCCTCCCGGGCGCATTCCCTTCGTAACCGCTGAAAGAACAAGAGAGCATGATGGGCGAATTCGATGCCATCCGACCGTACGCTGACGCCGAAGTCCCCGCCGTCCTGAATCGCCTGCTGGCCGATCCGGCGTTTTTGCAGATCATCACCCACTTCCGTTTCCCTCGTCTTTCCCGGCATTTTTCCTGGCTGTTGAAGCCGCTGATCGCCCATCGCCTGCGTTCGCAGTTCGCGTCCATCAATTCGGTGGCGGCGCTGCAGGACAAGGTGGAGGTGTATGTGGACCGCAGCATCGAGCATGCCACCGATGGCGTGACGTACAGCGGCATCGAACATTTGAAGGCGGGCAAGGCGTATCTGTTTCTGGCTAACCACCGCGATATCGTGATGGACCCGGCCTTTGTGAATTACGCGGTGTACCACGCGGGCTTGCCGACGCCGCGCATAGCCATTGGCGATAACTTGCTGCAGAAGCCGTTTGTTAGCGACCTGATGCGGCTGAACAAGAGTTTTATCGTCCACCGCTCGCTGACCGGGCGGCGGGAGAAGTTGGCCGCGTTTCAGTTGTTGTCGGCCTATATCAACCATTCGATTCGCAATGACGGTGAGTCGATCTGGATTGCTCAGGCCGAAGGCCGAGCCAAAGACGGCGACGACCGTACCGATTCGGCCATCCTGAAGATGTTCCATATGAGCCGCAAAGATGAGACCTTCGCCGAGGTGATTGGCGGGCTGAATCTGGTGCCGGTGTCGATCAGTTATGAGTACGACCCGTGCGACCAGGCCAAGGCGCGTGAGCTGTTTATTCGCGCTACCACCGGCAGCTATGAGAAGGCGGCCGGTGAGGATGACAAGAGCATTGGCTTGGGCATTACCGGCTACAAGGGCCGGGTGCATTTGAACTTCGCGCCGCCGGTGGTGGATGGCTTTGAGGACAGCAAGCAGCTGGCGGTTGAAATGGACCGGCAGATTTTGAGCGGCTATCGACTGTTCCCCGCGCATTACCTGGCGTATGCGCAGTGGGCAGACCGCGACCCCGCCTTGCAGGTGCCGGATGCGACCGAGTTGTTCCCGGCCGAAGAGTTGGCGGCGGCGCAGCAGGAGTGGCAGAAGCGCTTGGACGCCTGCCCGGCGGAGCAGCGGCCTTATCTGGTGGTGCAGTACGCGACGCCGGTAAGAAATCAGTACCGGATCAAGGCTGGGTTGCCGTTATAACGCTACTCAGCAACAAAAAAGGCGGCCCCGGTTTCGGGTGCCGCCTTTTTTATTGCATCGCCGTACTTAGAACTGGGTACTGAACCAGGAAACCATCAGGCCAATCGCCAGGCAGGCATAGCCAAAGCGGGTGAAAAAGCGGTTGAGCTGCTGGGTGGAGGTATCCAGGGTGGAAAGCTCGGCTTCGGCGCCTTCGCTCTCGACTACCAGGCCGGCAATGGCGCGGCGCTGGCGGATGCGGGTGGCGATCAGCAGCCAACTGCCGGCTACCGCGAAGAACAGTGCCAGGGCATTGATGGATTGGGCGGGGTGGGACAACGCGAGGGAAAACAGCGCCTGCAACGACATCTACAACCTCTGCTTCAGGGCCGGTGAAATGGCCCTGGGTAACTACGGCGCCGACCCGGTTCGGGGCGCTACGGCGGCGGATTCTACCGGACGAATTTGGGCTTGGTTGGGTTTCCGACGAATGTGTGGGTAGCGTAACGGCAGGCCCTCACCCCTGCCCTTTCCCTCGGGAGAGGGGGCCTCACCGAGTAAGTCGCGGCGAGCGCGTTTGGATTCCCCTCTCCCGCTTGCGGGAGAGGGGCTAGGGGTGAGGGTAAAGGGCCCAAGCACAATCCCCCTGCCAATTTGCTACAGTCCCGCCCACAACAACAAAGCTCGGATGCTACCCATGCGCAAACTCTCGATTGTGGTGTTGGTTTTACTGGCCGTCGGCCTGGGCGTTTTCTTCTATCTGCCTACCTACCTGGACCGCACGATGAACAGTGTGGAAAACCCGGCGCCCTACCCGGCCAATGCCGAGGCCACCTCGCTGCACAAAACACTGTTTGTCGCTGACCTGCACAACGATGAGTTGCTGTGGCAGCGCGACATGCTCAAACGTGTGAATTACGGCCATTCGGATTTGCCGCGCCTGATTGAAGGGCATGTGGCATTGCAGGTGTTTTCCACCGTTACCAAAACCCCGAAAAACCTTAACTATGAAAAGAACGGCAGCGACACCGACAACATCACCTTGCTGGTAATGGCTCAGCGTTGGCCCACCTCCACCTGGAAGAGCCTGCTGCAACGCGCGCTGTACCAAAGCAAACGGTTGCATGAGGCCGCCGCCACTAGCGACGGCAAGTTGGTGGTGATCAAAACCCGCAGCGATCTCGCCTCCTTTATAGAGGCGTGGAAGAAAGACCCGAACCGCGTTGCCGGCATCATGGCCACCGAAGGGTTGCAGGTGATCGAGGGCAAGCTGGATAACGTCGACCGCCTGTACGACGCCGATTTCCGTATCGCCGGCCTTACCCACTTTTTCGACAACGAGGTGGGCGGCTCGGCCCATGGCCTGGTCAAGGGCGGGCTGACGCCGCTGGGCCGTCAGGTGATTACCCGGTTGGAAGAGAAAGGCATGCTGGTGGACCTGGCGCACGCCTCGCGGCCGTTGATTGATGATGTGCTGGCGATGGCCAAGCGCCCGGTACTGGTTTCCCATACGGGCGTGGAAGGCACCTGCCCCGGCACCCGCAACCTCAGCGATGCACATATCGAGAAAATTGCCGCCACCGGAGGCGTGATCGGCATTGGTTTCTGGGATACCGCCGTGTGCGCCACCACGGTGCCGGCGATTGTGAAGGCCATTCGCTACACGGCCGACAAGGTCGGCGTGGAGCACGTGGCGCTGGGCTCGGATTTCAATGGCACCATTCATGCGCCGTTCGATAGCACGGGCTTGGCGCAGTTGACCGAGGGTTTGCTCAAGGCCGGCTTCAGCCAGGAGGATATCGCCGCGATCATGGGAGGCAATGTGCAGCGTCTGTTGCTGCAAACCCTACCGCAGGCCTGATTCCAGACGTCCCAAACGTTCGCCATTAGCAGAAAATTAGCCGGCTGCCTGCAACATTTCGCCGCACCGGCTTATTGCTTTACACTGGCGGGCGTTCATTCCTTAACCAATTGAAGAGATTCCCGTGCTCAAAGCACTCAAGAAAATGTTTGGCAAAGGCGAAGGCGAGCTGCCGGCGTCTGCTCCTGCCGCCCCCTCTTCCGCGCCAACCCCTGCCGTAGAAAGCCCCCGCCAGGCCAAACCCAGCCAGCCGCGGCAGCCACGCGCAGCGAAAACCGAGCGAGCCGACGCCCCTGTCGCCGCTACCGAAACCGCTGCCAGCCAGCCTGCCACCGAGCCTGCACCACAGCCCCGCCGCGCCCGTCCGGCGCCGGTGGTAAATACCTGGAAACGGGAAGACTTTCAGGTTGAGCCGCAGGCCGGCAAAACCCGCTTCCATGATTTCAAGCTGTCCGATGAGCTGATGCATGCCATCCATGACCTGGGCTTCCCGTATTGCACACCGATTCAGGCGGGCGTACTGGGTTACACCCTCAAGGGCAAGGACGCCATTGGCCGCGCCCAGACCGGCACCGGCAAAACCGCCGCGTTTCTGATTTCCATCATTACCCAGCTGCAGCAAACCCCGGCGCCGAAAGAGCGCTACATGGGTGAGCCGCGTGCGCTGATCATTGCGCCGACCCGTGAGCTGGTGGTGCAGATCGCCAAAGACGCCGCCTTGCTCACCAAGTACAGCGGGCTGAACGTGATGTCGTTTGTTGGCGGCATGGATTTCGACAAGCAGCTCAAGCAACTCGAATCGCGTTACTGCGACATTCTGGTGGCCACCCCTGGTCGCCTGCTGGACTTCGCCCAGCGCGGTGAAGTGCACCTGGATATGGTCGAAGTGATGGTGCTGGACGAAGCCGACCGTATGCTCGACATGGGCTTTATTCCGCAGGTTCGTCAGATCATTCGCCAGACCCCACCAAAGAACGAGCGCCAGACGCTGCTGTTCTCGGCAACCTTCACCGAAGACGTGATGAACCTCGCCAAGCAGTGGACCACCGACCCGGCCATCGTCGAGATCGAGCCGGAAAACGTCGCCAGCGACACCGTAGAGCAGCACATTTACGCGGTGGCCGGCAGCGATAAATACAAGCTGCTGTACAACCTCATCACCCAGAACAACTGGGAACGGGTGATGGTGTTTGCCAACCGTAAAGACGAGGTGCGCCGCATTGAAGAGCGCCTGATTCGCGATGGCGTAAGCGCCGCGCAGATGTCGGGCGATGTGCCGCAACACAAGCGCATCAAAACCCTGGAAGGCTTCCGCGAGGGCAAGATTCGCGTGATGGTGGCCACCGATGTGGCCGGCCGCGGTATTCATATCGACGGCATCAGCCACGTGATCAACTTCACCCTGCCGGAAATGCCGGACGACTACGTGCACCGCATTGGCCGTACCGGCCGCGCTGGCGCCAGTGGCGTGTCCATCAGCTTTGCCGGTGAAGACGACTCCTACCAGTTGCCGGCGATTGAAGAGTTGCTGGGGCGCAAGATCAATTGCGAAACCCCACCGACCGAATTGCTGACGCCGGTGCCGCGCAAGCACTGATCGCGGTTTAAAAAAAGCCCGTCCCTGTGACGGGCTTTTTTATGGGGTGAAAAACGCCAAAAGCGTCGAGGCTGAAGCCTCTCCTACAGGACAGGTGTTCCGTGAAGGGGAGGCTTCAGCCTCGATTCGTGCAAACACCCATCCAAAAACCAGACGCTGCGTGCAAACAGTGGCAATTGTTACTTGATAGACATTATCATTTGCCACCTTTTCGTAACCGCTGCGAAGCGCGAGTGTGTGATGCCGTCCGCCGGGCAACCTCTTTCTCAGTTGTATAGCGCTCACCACAGCTGGCTCACGGCTTGGTTGCGGCGCCGTCTGGGCTGTTCGCACAACGCAGCCGACCTCGCGCAAGACACTTTTATGCGCCTGCTGGTGGCCGACCGTGCCGCCCGCTTGCCGAGCCATTTGCAGGAACCTCGGCATTTTCTGGTGACCGTGGCCAAGCGCGTGATGGTCGATCACTTGCGCCGCCGCGCGATCGAGCAGGCGTATTTGCAGGCGCTGGCGTTGCAGCCGCCGGCAGAGGAAGTCTCCCCGGAAACTCGCCTGCTGATGGTGGAAACCCTGTTGGCGCTGGACGCGATGCTTGATGGCCTGGGCCACAAGACCAAGCAGGCGTTTTTGCTGTCGCAGCTGGAAGGCCTGGGCTACAGCGAAATCGCCAAACGCCTTGGGGTGTCGGTGAGCTCGGTTACCAAGTACATGGCCAAAGCCACCGAGCATTGTCTGCTCTTCGCCCTGGATGCGCAGGTGTGAAGGGCCCGGACAAACGCGTGGCGCTGCGCGAGGCCGCCCACTGGTATGCACGCCTGGGCGCCGACCAGGTAGGCGCCGATGTGCATCAGCAGTGGAGTAGCTGGCATAGCCAGGACGCACTGCACCAATGGGCCTGGCAGCAGGTGCAGAATTTGCAAGCGCAGCTGCAGGGGTTGCCCGGCCCGCTTGCCTACCAGGCCATGCAGCAGGCCGGCACCAGCGCGGCGCTCGGTCGGCGCACGCTGCTCAAGGGCTTGCTGCTCGGCGTGGGTGCCGGCAGCCTGGGCCTTTACGGCTACCGTGAAGCGCCGGTGTGGTTGGCAGACTACCGCACCCGCATCGGCCAGCGTCAGCGCATCACCCTGGCCGACGGCACCCGGTTGATCCTCAATACCGCCAGCGCGGTGGATGTGCGCTTCGGGGCCGAGGTGCGCCTGGTGATTGTGCAGGCTGGCGAGCTGCTGATTGAAACCGGTAAAGACCCACGACCCTTTGTTGTGCGCAGCGCCGAGGGCGATATGCGCGCCCTTGGCACGCGCTTTACCGTGCGCCAGCGCGAGGGCATTACCGACCTCAGCGTGCTGGAACATGCCGTGGCGGTGCGCAGCAAAAAGGGCACAGACGCCGAGCAGGTTATCGAGGCCAACCAGCGCGTCTCCTTCTCCGCTACCCAGCTCTACAGCCCCACTGCCGTCGACCCCAACCAGGCGCAATGGGCCAACGGCCACTTGGTGATCGACAACTGGCGCCTCGACCGTTTGCTGGCCGAGTTGCAACGTTACCGGCCGGGATTTGTGCAGTGCAGCGCCAACATTGCCGAGCTGCGGTTGTCTGGCGCCTACCCGCTGGATGATACCGACAGCGCCCTGGCTGCCATCGCCCGCGCCCTGCCAGTTCGCATCGAACAACGCACCCGTTATTGGGTGCGGGTGCTGCCCAAGGCCTGATTTACGCGGTGCTGAAAATTATTTCCACCGCCGTTGTCGATTTACTGCTCCTCGCTCGACTCCCTCTGCAAAGAACCCTAACGCCTTCACGATCTTCAGGAGTCAGCATGTACGCAGGGCAGAAAAACTCGGCACGTCGTCCGCTCACAACGCCACTGGCCGCCGCCATTCTCAGCGCCACCCTGGCCCTGCACGGCGCGCTGCTGACGCCAGCCGTAGCCCACGCCGCCGAAAGCGAAACCAGCGCGCCACGCAGTTACGCGATTGCCGCCGGCCCACTGGGCGCGGTGCTGAGCCGCTTTGCCGGCGAGGCCGGTGTGGTGCTGTCGTTCGACGCCACCCTGACTAATGGCAAGCAAAGTGCCGGCCTGCAAGGTCGCTACAGCGTCGATCAGGGCTTTGCCCAGTTGCTGGCCGGCAGCGGCTTGCACAGCGTGCGCGAGAGCGGTAATGGCTACTCGCTGGTGCCAGCGCCCAAGGGCGACGGCCTGGCGCTGGCCGCCGCGACCATCAATGGCAACGCCCTGGGTGACACCACCGAAGGCACCGGCTCATACACCACTGGCAGCACGCGCTCGGCGCTGAAGTTGCCGCTGACGATTCGGCAAACCCCGCAGTCGGTCACTGTGATTACCCGCCAGCAAATGAACGACCAGGGCGCCCGCGATATCAGTGACGTACTGGCGCGCACGCCGGGCGTTTCGGCCCAGCAGTACGACAGCGACCGCATGGAGTTTTCCACCCGCGGCTTCACCATCACCAACTACCAGTACGACGGTGTGAACACGCTGTACGACGGCGTGTACGACCAAGGCACCACCCACACCGATATGGCAGTGTATGACCGCGTTGAAGTGATCAAGGGCGCCACCGGTTTGATGACCGGCCTGGGCGACCCCTCGGCCACCGTCAACCTGGTGCGCAAACGTCCGACTCGCGAGTTTCAGGCCTCGGTCACCGGCACCGCCGGCTCGTGGGACAACTACCGCAGCGAAGGCGATGTGTCCGGTTCGTTGAACGACGACGGCACAGTGCGCGGGCGCATGGTCGGCGTGTATCAGGACCGCAATTCGTATCTGGATCATTACTCGCAGAAGAAAGACATTCTCTACGGCATTCTCGAGGCCGACCTCACGCCCGATACCCTGCTGACCGTCGGCATCGACCACCAGAACAACAAGCCGCGCGGCACCTCCTGGACCGGCGATATCGCCTTCTACAACGATGGCACCGAAACCGACTTTTCCCGCTCGTTCAATCCCGGCACCGACTGGAGCCGCCGCGACTTCGAAAGCACCAACTTCTTCGGCTCGCTAGAACAATCCCTGGCCAATGACTGGAAGCTCAAGGCCAGCCTTACCCATATGATCAACGACCACGACACCCTGCTCGGCTCGGCCAGCGGCACCACCCTGGCAGGCCTGGACCCGGTCACCGGCGAAGGCGCGGCCTTCTACTGGGGCCACTGGGAAGGCCACCGCGTGCAAGACACCGTGGATGTGAATGCCAGCGGCCCATTCACCTTGTTTGGCCGCGAGCACGAACTGGTGGTCGGTTACACCGCCGCTGCCGCGAAAACCACCGGCGACTTGTATGAAGGTCTGGGTGGCGACGAGGTGCCGGGCAACCTGTTCGATTGGAACGGCAACTACCCCGAGCCGGACTTCGCCAAGAACGGCGACTACGAAACCAACCAGCGCCAGAACGGCGCCTACCTGGCCAGCCGGTTCAAACCTGCCGATGACTTGTCGATCATCCTGGGCACCCGCGTCAGCACCTTCAAGTACGACGACAAGAGCGACTTCGACGTCGACCCTGACACCCGTACCAGCTACGAACAGCACGGCGTCGTAACGCCGTATGCAGGCGTGGTGTACGACCTCGACGAGACGTATTCGGTGTACGCCAGCTACACCTCGATCTACCAGCCGCAAACGGTCAAACAAGCGAGTGGCAACACCCTCGACCCGGTGGAAGGCGCCAGTTATGAGGGTGGGCTGAAGGGCGAATACCTTGGCGGCCGTTTGAATGCCAGCCTGGCGCTTTTCCGTATCGAGCAGGACAACGTGGCGCAGTACGTCGGCACCACGCTGACCGGCATCGACTACTACAAGCCGATCAAGGGCGCGACCACCAAGGGCATCGAGCTGGAAGTGGCGGGTGAGTTGAGCGAGGGCTGGAACCTGTCGGCCGGCTACACCTACGCGCGTACCCGCGACAAGGATGACCAGCGGATCTACGGCTACCCGCTGTCCACCACCAAACCCGAGCACGTGGCGCGACTGTTTACCAGCTACCGCCTAACCGGCGACCTGAACCGCTTGACCATCGGTGGCGGCTTAAGCTGGCAGAGCCAGTTCTACGGCCAGGCGTGGGGCCCGTATGAGCTCAAGCAAGGCGCCTACACCCTGGTGGACGCCATGGCGCGCTACGACTTCAACGAGCACGTCAGCGCCAGCCTGAATGCCAAGAATCTGTTCGATAAGGAGTATCTGTCCGGGCTGGGTAACTTCGGCACCACCTACTACGGGGAACCGCGCAGCTTGAGTGTGTCGGGTACCTACACGTTCTAAGGCCCACCCTCCGTCTTGCCCGCGCAGGCGGGGACCCAGAATGCTTCGATGGGCATCGTCATCCTGCCCAAGCCTGGATTCCCGCCTACGCGGGAATGACGAGGTGGGGGCTTTCGTAGAGTGTGCTCCGCGCACCAAGCGATTGCGCGGCGTACGCCGTGGTGCGCATAGCACACCCTACAAAAGCCTTACGGGGAGCCGTGCAGGCGGAGACCCAGAATGCTTCGACGGGCATCGTCATCCTGCCCAAGCCTGGATTCCCGCCTACGCGGGAATGACGAGGTGAGGGCTTTCGTAGGGTGTGCTCCGCGCACCAAGCGGTTGCGCGGCGTACGCCGTGGTGCGCATAGCACACCCTACAAAAGCCTTACCAACGCTCGGCCGCGTCTTTATCACTGCACTTGCCTTCCACCCAGCGCGGCCCCTCGGGCGTGTCTTCCTGCTTCCAGAACGGCGCGCGGGTTTTCAGGTAGTCCATGATAAAGGCGCACGCGTCGAACGCGGCCTGGCGGTGGGCGCTGGTAGTGGCGACAAATACGATGGGCTCGCCCGGCTCCAGGCGGCCGATGCGGTGAATCACCTGCACCTTGAGCAGCGGCCAGCGCTGCCGCGCTTCATCGGCAATTTTGCCGAGGGCTTTTTCGGTCATGCCGGGAAAGTGTTCGAGGAACATGCCGGACACGTCGCGCCCATCGTTGAAGTCGCGTACATAGCCAACAAAGCTCACCACCGCGCCCACACCGGCATTGGCGGCGTGCATGGCGTTGAGTTCCTGGCCCGGGTCGAAGGCGGCGGTCTGTACGCGAATGGCCATCTCAGCCTCCGGTGACGGTAGGGAAAAATGCCACTTCATCGCCATCGACCAGCGGCTCGTCGAGGCTGCACAGTTCCTGATTGCGCGCGCACATCAGGTTTTGTTCGGCCAGCACCTGCCACACGCCGCCGCGGGCCAGCAGGTGCAGGCGCAGGGCGTCGAGGGTGGTAAAGGCGGCAGCGTCGTTGAGCTGCTCGGCATCGATACCCAGGGCTTCGCGGTAACGGGCGAAATACTGCACGCGAATCATCAGTTGTCCTCGTCGGCCTTGAAGTGGCCGCTCTTGCCGCCGAGCTTTTCCAGCAAGCGCACCGACTCGATGACCATGCCGCGGTCCACCGCTTTGCACATGTCGTAAATGGTCAGGGCGGCGACGCTGGCGGCGGTCAGGGCCTCCATTTCCACGCCGGTCTGGCCGGCCAGTTTGCAGCGTGCCTGAATGCGCACGCAGTCATCGCCCTCGGCACTCAGTTCAACCTTGACGCTGGTAAGCATCAGCGGGTGGCACAGGGGAATGAGGTCGGAGGTTTTCTTGGCCGCCTGAATGCCGGCGATGCGCGCCACGGCGAATACGTCGCCCTTGGGGTGGCCGCCGGCCTCAATCATCTGCAGGGTTTGCGGTTGCATGCGAATGCGCGCTTCGGCCACCGCTTCACGGGAGGTCACCGCTTTGTCGGTGACATCGACCATAGCGGCGCGGCCTTGGGAGTCGAGATGGGTTAACACGGGGGTGCTCCGTTGGAAGAGCGGGGATTGTAAACCCGTGGGTCAGATTTTGGTCAATGGCCTGGCAAGATCAAGAGCCCCTCACCCCAACCCTCTCCCGCAAGCGGGAGAGGGGGCCTAGACGAGTAGTCGCGTCAAACACCGATTAGTTCTCCTCGCCCGCGTGCGGGAGAGGGGCTAGGGGTGAGGGCCGGCCCAGCCTCGACTAGCGCGCCAACACCGGCGCCACCACCACCTTGGGCTTTCTAAACACCAACACATTCCCCAGCATCACCAACGCCAACCCCACCAACGCCGGTGCCGTCCACTGATAGCCTTCGACAAACGCCGAGATATTCAGCGCCACCACCGGAAACAACACGGTGCAGTAAGCCGCGCGGTCCGCGCCCATACGCCCCACCAACGTCAGGTACGCGGTAAAACCGATCACCGACCCCGGAATGGCCAGGTACACCAGGGAGCTCACGTACTGCGTGCTCCAGTCAAAACTTAGCGGCGTGCCGCTTACCAGGCAGTAGCCGGTGAGAATCAACGCGCCGTAGAGCATGCCCCACGCGTTGGTGGTCAGCGGCCGGAAGCCGGCTTTCTGTTGCAGGCTGGAGAGCATGTTGCCGGCGGAAAAACACAGCGTGCCGAATAAGGCCAATGCCAGGCCGATCAGGGTTTCGCGGCTGGCTGCATGCCCGGCTAGTTCCGGCCAGAACAGCAACGCCAACCCGGCCAGCCCGAGGGCGCCGCCGGCCAACACGTTCACGGCAATGCGCTGGCCAAAAAACACGCGGGCGTTCAGCGCGTTCCACAACGTGGCGGTGGAAAACACCACGGCGATTAGGCCGCTGGGGATCCACTGGCTGGCGGTGTAAAAGCACATGAAGTTGATGCAGAACAGACACAGCCCCTGGGCCAGGCACAGCCACTGCGCCCGACGGTTCAGCGGTTGCAGGCGCCGGCTGAGCAGCAGCACGGCAAACAGCACCAGCGCCGCCAGGCCGAAGCGGTAGGCAATGGACAACGGGATGGCGACGGTGCCGACTTGCAGTTTGATGGCGATCCAGGTGGTGCCCCAGATCAGCACGGTAAGCAGGTACAACGACAGATTCATGGCAACGCTCCTGAGCAATGCCGGCAGTCTGAGCAGCCGGCTCACTCGGCGCTTGCACAAACTTGCGCTTATTTACCGGCGGTGGCTGGCAGCCTGGCACGCGGGCGTTACCATAGCCGTCATCGCCACTTGCCCAAGCTCAGCGCCATGTCGCAACTCCCGCACATTCAGGTGTTTCAGTCGCTAAACAACTCGCCGCACTCGCAGTTGGAGCATTGTGCCGAGCTGGGCGACGGCCTCACGGCGGCCATGTGGAGCAATTACCACGATGCCCGCGAATATCAGGGGCCGAGCCACCACACGTTGTCGTGCTACCTGGAAGGCGGTACCGGCACCTTCCGCCGCGACAACCCGGGCGCAAAAGGCGCGCCGGACAAGCTGTGCATCATGCCGGCCGGCCACGATTCTTCCTGGGTGATCAACGGCGATATCCGCCTGGCCCATCTGTATATCAGCCCCGAACGTTTTGCCCTTAGCGCCGTCAGCCTGCTGGACCGCGAGCCGCGGGAAGTGGAGTTGCGCGAAAGCACCTTTGTCGATGACCCGCGCCAAGCCGCGCGCTTTCGCCAGCTGACGGCGCTGAACTGGGACGAGCCGGGCGAACGCCTGCTTACCAGCAGCCTGGCCCATGAAATGATCAGCCATGCGCTGCTGCACCAGGTTGGCCAACGGCAGAATCTGCGTTTGAAAGGCGGGTTGGCACCGGCGCTGCGCCGGCAGTTGCGCGATTACATCGAAGCGAATTTGAGCGAGGCCATCAGCCTCGGGCAATTGGCGGCGTTGGCGGCGTTGTCGGAGTACCACTTTGCCCGCATGTTCCGCGAAAGCTTTGGCGTGCCGCCGCACCGGTATCTGCTGGCTCGGCGTTTGGTGCGCGCGCAGCAGCTATTGAAGGAAACCGCCTTGCCCCTGGGCGATGTGGCGTTGGCCTGCGGGTTTGCCAGTGCCAGCCATTTCAGCAACCGCTTTCGCAGTGCCCTGGGTGCAACGCCTGGCGATTACCGGGCGGCGCTGCGCAGCCCTTGATCTCGTAGGGTGTGCTCCGCGCACCCAGCGATGCATGCGAGACCGCTGGTGCGCGCAGCACACCCTACAAAAGCAGTGCGCGTTTTTTCTCAGGCCAACAACGCCAATAATCCACCCAGCGGCAACAGCCCACCCAGCGGCAACACCCAGCGGCTACGCCAGGCCATCAGCAGGCCCACGGCCAAGCCGGCGAGCATCAGTTGCAGCAGGCCGGTGATGATGCCCATATCGGCCGTTAGCTCAATGATATTCAGGGCCATTGCCAGGGCCAGCAGCAATGCGCCGACCACCCGCAAACCACGGGTGCGGGCGGAGGACGGGGCGCTGTTGAGCACGGCTTTATGGTGACGGGACATGGCCAGGCACAAGGCGGTCATGCCCAGGTAATTCAGGCCGAAGGCGAGAAACAACATCACACGCCCTCCTCGACCAGTTCACGGCGTTCGCGCTTTTTGCTCCGTGCCTTTTCCGGCGCGGGCGTTGCAACCCGTGGCCACCAGGCCATCTTGGCGCACAAGAGGCCGGCGGCGAACACCGCCAGGTCGATGCCGGGCACGCGCCAGTCGCCGCGTGCAATGGCAGCACTCAGGGCGCCCGGTTGACCGGTGAGCACGTCCAGCGCCGGCAAGCCCAGCGCCCACACCGCCGCAACGGCAAACAGATCACGCCCTACCCGCCCGCTGTTGCGGCGGGCAACGGCCCAGAGCGCGACGGCGATCCAGACGGCGATAAAGGTGTACGCCTCCCAATGGTCACGCAGGGCAACGTTAGGCGGAATCAGGCGATTGCCGTACAGCAAGCCAAGGCTGGCAATCGGCAGGCCGCCGATTACCGCGCCGTTCATGGCGCGCACAAAGCCGATGCCCCAGCCGCCCTTGGCTTCGCGCTTGCGCAGCCACACCTGCAGGCCGCCAACCACCATGGCGCAGCCCATCAGGCCCAGGCCCAGGTACAGCCAGCGCACAATGGCGCCACCGAACTGGGCCATATGCACGTTGGTGAGCCAGGCGTAGGCGGTGTAGCCGGGTTTGTACGGTTTCTGTTCGTGAAGGAAGGCGCCAGTGGTGGCGTCGTAGGACATGATCCACTGGAAGTCGACCACGCGAGAGCGGTCGTAGCGGCGGATATCCACCACGGCGGCTTTGTCGCCCGGGTGGTGCACGCTGATCCAGCCGGTTTCAGTACCGCCCTCGCCACTGGCAGCCCAGCGGCGCTTGGCGTCGAGCACCAATTTGTCGATCGAAGCGGCGTGGTCAGTCTTGCGTTTAAGCTCTTCGCGGCCGAACTGACCCTGAACTTCGTAGAACATCTTTTCGATATCGCCCTTGTAGCCAACCTTCAGCCCCGCCGGCATATAGAAGGTGACGAAAATCGCCAGGCCCGTGTAGGCAATCAGCAGGTGGAACGGCAGGCCGACCACGCCGAACAGGTTGTGCGCATCCAGCCAGGCGCGCTGGCCATTGGCGTCGGGGCGCAGGGTGAAGAAATCTTTGAAGATGCGGCGGTGAATGATGATGCCGCTAACCAGCGCCACCAACATAAACATACCGGCAATAGCGACGATGTACATGCCGAGCATGCCGCCAAACAGGTTGTAGTGCAGGGTGAACCAGAAGTTGCCGCCGAGGGTTTTGGGCAGCACTTCACCGGTCTGGGGGTCGAGGGTGAAGCTGACAAATGGCTCCAGCTCGTTTTGCGGCTCGTAACCGGCGTACCAGTAGGGTTGGCGCTCATCCGGCGGGCGCATCCAGATGGCATGTGGCGGCTTGGGCGCCTGTTTTTGCACCCAGGCGCTGACCTGATCGAGGCTCAGCGTGGTTTCGCCAACCGGGTGCAGCGCTGGGCGCATCCACACTTCCAGCTCTTTGTCGAAGCAGGCAATGCTGCCGCCGAACAGAATCACAAACAGCAGCCAGGACGGCAGCAAGCCGCCCCAAGTGTGCAGCCCGGCCATGGCCTGGCGCAGGCTTTTGGTTTTTACCGTGCTTTCTGCCGAACTCATCGCCGTGCTCCAAAATCACCCGCTACCAACGCAGCCACTGCCAACACCACGCTCAACCCTACCAACACCAGCCAGGCCCGCGAGGCGGACCGGGCAGCGAAGGTGTACACAATAGCGGCCAGGTAGACGATAAAACTCGCCAGGCTGGCAAACACCACGCGGTCGCTGCGTACCAACGGCAGGTAAACCGTCAGAAACATGGTGCTGGCATACGCCAGGCCATAGCCGGCGAAGATGGCCGCGACGATGCGCGACGCCGTCGCAAGGCCGGGAGACGAGCTCCAGGCCTTGGCGCCGGTTTTGGTAGAGATAGCGTTACTCACGGGACTCCCTTTATTACGGCGTTACCAGTCATAGGTAGCGCTCGCCGTTACTGTGCGCCCATAGCCGAAGTAGCAGGCTTGCTCGGTGCACGAGCTGTAGTATTCCTTGTCGTCCAGGTTGCTGGCGTTCACTGCCAGCTTCAGGCCGTCGATTTTGTAGTGCACGCTGGCGTCGAACAAGGTGTAGCCGCCAGTTTCCACGTTGATGATGGCCGGGCCGCCCAGGGCTGCCAGCGCGTTTCTGCCGGTATATGAAGTTTCGCCGGTGTAGCGCGCACCAAAGCCCACGCCCACACCTGCAAACAGGCCGCTGGGTTGGGTGTAATCCAGCCAGGCACCTGCCGACTCACGTGGCACGTAAGGCATGCGGGTGTCTTCTTCCCAGGCGTTTACGCTTTTCTGCACACGGGCGTCGGTACGGCTGTAGTTGGCGGTCAGGTCCAGGCCTTCGGCAAGGCTGGCCAGGGCTTCGATTTCAAACCCTTTGCTGCGCACTTCGCCCACCTGGCGGATATCGGTGGGGTTGTTGGGGTTGGTGCTGACCACGTTCTGCTTGGTGATATCGAAGAGCGCCAGGCTGACGAAGCTGCGTGCGCCTTCTGGCTGGAACTTGATGCCCACCTCGTATTGCTTGCCGGTTTCCGGGTCGAACGGCTTGTTGGTAACCGGGTCGGTGGCGGCGGTCGGGTTGAACGACTCGCTGTAGCTCACGTAGGGCGCCAGGCCCATATCGGACACATACACCAGGCCAACGCGACCGGTGAAGGCTTCGTCGTCGCGGCTCACTTGGGTGCCGGTCAGGTTGCTGTCGGTGTCGCCCTTGGCGATGTCGTAACGCCCGCCGAGCAGCAGGTTCCAGTGCTCGTCGAACTTGATCTGGTCTTGTGCATAGAAGCCGGTCTGGCGGCGCATGATGTCGTTATCGGCGTCTTTGTCCGGCATCGCCACGCTCAGGCCGTATTGCGGGTCGAGCAAATCCAGCGTGG
The DNA here is from genome assembly GCF_027922365.1 of Pseudomonas turukhanskensis. Taxonomy (GTDB): domain Bacteria; phylum Pseudomonadota; class Gammaproteobacteria; order Pseudomonadales; family Pseudomonadaceae; genus Aquipseudomonas; species Aquipseudomonas turukhanskensis. The sequence continues at coordinate 141,676 of NZ_BSFN01000002.1, read as the reverse complement.
GGCCGTTGCGGTTGTAGCGGCTGACTTCGTGGTTATCCAGGCGGCGCCAGTCAACGCCCAGCAGCAGGTCGTGGCTGAGCGGGCCGGTGACGAATTTGGCTTCGGCCTGGTTATCCAGCGCCCAGGCGTTGAATTGCTCATCCTTGACGTTGGCCGAGCGCGTCAGGGTGCGGCCGTCGAAACGCACGCCATCGTTGTTCAGATAGCGGTAGTAATAATTCATGTTTTCGTAGCGCAGGTTCTGGCGCAGCGACCACACGTCATTCAACTGATGGGACAGTTCATAGCCAACCGTGGCCTGGGTGCGATCGAACTTGTTGAAGTTCGGGTCGCCTTCGTAGAACTCGCGGTCGCGGTTGCCCAGTAAGCCGAAGGCTTTTATCAGTTGCGGGGCAAAGGCGCGGCTAAAGGCAAAGTTGCCGTCGTCTTTCTGGTAGGAGGCCAGCAGCGTGAGCTCGGTATCGTCGCTCGGGCGCCAGGTAAGGGTGGGCGCAAAGGCCTGGCGGCGGTTGTCGGTCTTGTCGACCTGGCCGTTCATGTCGTTGGCCAGCATGGTCACGCGGTAGGAAAGCGTGCCCTGGTCGTCCAGCGGGCCACCGAAGTCGGCGGCCAGTTCGCCCAACTCGTCGCTGCCGGCACGCACGCTGACTTCATGCAGCGGTGTATCGGGGGCGCGTTTGCTCACCAGGTTGACCACCCCGCCCGGCTCGCTCTGGCCGTACAGCACCGAGGCTGGGCCACGCAGCACTTCAACGCGTTCAAGCAGGTAAGTATCGGGGCGCATGATGCCGTAGGTGCTGCGGGCCAGCGGCAGGCCGTTAACGAACGTGGAGCTTTTGGCGTCGAAGCCGCGCAGGCTCATCCAGTCGTAACGCGGGTCGTAACCGTAGGGCACGCTGACGCTCGGGGTGTAGCGAAGGGCCTGCTCCACCGTGGTGACGCCACGGGCGTCCATCTGTTCGCGGCTGACCACCGATATGGATTGCGGGGTTTCCAGAATCGAGGCATCGGTTTTGGTGCCCACGCGGGTGCGTTTGGCCACATAGCCACCGACCGGGCCGACAGCGGAATCGGTCTGGGCGTCGCCCGCAATGGTAAGCCCCTCCAATTGCGCCTTGCCTTCATTCATGGTCGTGGGTGCCTTCTCAATTCGGAAACTGCCGTCGCTAGCCTGCACGGCGCGCAAACCGGAACCGGCCAGCAATTGGGCAAAGCCCTGCTGCACCGGGTATTGGCCGTTGAGGCCGGTGCTGTTACGCCCGGCCGTCAGTTGCGGGTCGAAGCTGAGCAGCACACCCGCGCGCCGAGCGAAGGCGTTCAGGGCGTTGTCCAGCGAACCGGCCGGAATCTGGTAACTCTGGGTGGCGGGCGCAGCGTGAGCGACGACCGGCAACACCGCCAGCGGCAAGCCGGCGCCAAGCAGTGCCACGCGCACGGCGCGGGCCAGGGAATGCGGAATGCAACGAACGGCCATGAACGAATCCTTCGGCTAGTAAAAAGTGGTTAGCGGAAGGGAGGCCGTGCGAATCCGAAAAACCTGCAAAACTTTTTGCGAATTATTTACATCGGGAAGCAAATTGCAATCACGCACCGACTCAAAGGTTGTTTGAAAACGTAACGAGCACAGGGTTGACCCGGAAAAACAGAGCTGGGGGCAGTTTCAGGCGGGCGCGAGGGTGACCCACCAGCGCGTGCGATACACCACCTGCACGGGTAGGGTTCTGGCCACCGCCTGCAACGCGCGCTCGCTTTCATCTAGCGGAAACACCCCGGAAATTCGCAGGTCGGCCACCGCCGGGTCACAGCGCAATACCCCGTGGCGCTGACGGTTAAGCTCGGCCGTGAAGTCGCCCAGACGCATTTCCCGCGCGACCAGCACACCATCGATCCAACTGGTGCGCTCGCTCTGCGCCGGTTGCACCGGCATAACACCGTCCACGTCGAAGCGGGTTTGCCAGCCCTGGTTCACCACGCTGGCCGTGCCGCCATTGCTGGGGTGCACCTCTACCGCGCCGGCGTATACCGCCAGGTCACAGAGCTCGCCCTGCTCGCGCACCAGAAAGCGCGTACCTAAAGCGCGCATGCGGCCTTGAGCGGTGTCGACCCAGAACAGGCGGCGCTGCGGGTCGGCTGCGGTTTCGACAAAGATCTCGCCTTGCAGCAGGCGGACCCGCCGTTGCTCGCTGCTGTACTGGATATCCACGGCGGTACTGGCATTGAGGTGCAGGCTGCCGCCGTCGGGCAAGGTGATTCTGCGCCGCTCGCCCACGCCAGTGCGCAGGTCGGCCAGCCAAGGCTGAATGCCACCGGGGTGCGTGGCGATAACGCCCGTGCCACCGGCGGCAATCAGAATGGCCAGCGCCTTAAGCGCTCGGCGGCGCTGTGGGTCATGGCGGGCGCCGGCCAGCGTGGCGTGGCCGATACCGGGGGTAATGGCGGCGAAGCGTCCACCCAGGGCATCCAGGCGTTGCCAGGCCAGCTCGTTATCGGGGTGTTGCGCGCGCCAGCGCTGGCAGGCGTTGAGCTCGTCCACGGCGCAGGTGCCAGAAGCCAGGCGCACGCGCCAGGCGATGGCTTGCTCGACCACGGCCATATTCAACGCGGTCATAGGTAGAGCGCCTTGTAGCAATGGCTGAACGCCAGGGTCATGTATTGCTGAATGGAGCTGATGGACAGGCCCATGCGCTCGGCAATCTGTGGATATGTCAGCCCGTCGAGCTGTGACAGCAAAAACGCCTCACGCACCCGTGGTTTGAGGCCGTCGAGCAGACGGTCGATTTCGACCAGGGTTTCCAGTACCAGGGCGCGGGCTTCCGGCGACGGCACTTCGGGTTCGGGCAGGTTGGCCAGGGCATCGAGGTAAGCGCGCTCCAGGCTGGCGCGGCGATAGTGGTCCACCAACAGGCCACGGGCGATGGTCGCGAGAAAGGCGCGCGGCTCGCGCAGTTCTTTGCTCTCGCGCTGCAGCAGCACGCGCACGAAGGTGTCTTGCGCCAGATCGGCCGCGTTGTGGGGGCAATCGGTGCGCTGGCGTAACCAGCCATTCAACCAGCGGTGATGGTCGTGGTAGAGGGTGGCAAGAAAGGAAGAGAACGTAGAGTGAGCCGGCACAGCATCCACCAGAATGGGCGACAGGTTCTTAAATGAGAATATATTTCAAATAAGACACAGTGTCACGCGTGCCGGTTGCTGCTGTTGTTTATTACGCCAACGTCTCGTTAGCCGCCGGGCTGAGTTTGCCCAGGCACGAAAAACCGCGCCCCTGATCGATGGCCAGGCCGAAGCGAATACTGGTGATCACCTGCTCAAGTTTTTCCACGTCCGCCAACTGATCGCAGCTGAGCATGCGCTGAGCCACGCGCCCCTGGTCGTTGGAAAGGGAAAGCATTGCGCTGCCATCCGGGCTGCCAATGCTGAAGCGCACCAGAAACTCATCCTTAAAGGAGTCACTGACGTATTTGAAAGGATTAACCATGGCCTCATACCTCGGTTGTGCGATTACCTGGTATTCCCTTCGCAAGTCAGGGGCCAACTATGTAACAAGGGCGACAAACGGTCGTGAATGAAAGGATTAGCGTCGTTATTTATCCGACTCGCCAGTTCTGCAGATAAAAACTGGCCATTCGCCTTTACATTTTCATCACAAAAAATGCACCGTAAACAATCACTTGCCCCGGAACTGGGCAGTCAATTGGCGTGACCAAAGCGGCTCGAAAAAGTGCCGAAGAATTTATTCCAATCCGCTATTTGGCTCTTTTTGCAGCGCCGTCTACGCTGATTACTTGTGTCGCAAAACTTCTTGTCCGAAGGCTAGAACTTTGTACGAGCGCGACCGGTCAACAACCAAGACTTGAATAACAAGACTTGCCTAACTGGTGTGCAAACCAGGCTGTTTTAACTACCTGCCACTGCCAAGTTTTATTCAGCCCTTTTAGCAAACAGGTAATGGACTATGCACAATCCCTTTCAGTTACTGACCGAAGCGTTCCACCCGCAATACCGCGTCAACCTGAGCATCGAGCGGCTCGATGGCAGCATCATGTTGACCTTGTCTGAAGAGCAGAACGTGGTGGCCAAACGGCTGATCAGCCCGGCCCAACGCAATGACGAAACACGCATGCGCAACGTGATCCGTTCTTTGCAGCAACGCATCGAACTGGAACACGCCGCAGTGTGAGCCTTCCCTAAAAGCACAGCGCCTAGTCGGTATCCGCAGCTTCGGCTTGTGCCGAACGCGAGGACGAAGCGCTTTTGCTTTCCCCTTTGCTAGGCGTCACCGACGGAAAATTGGACGACGCATAGCGCACCACCAGAATCGCCAGGGCCAGCAGCAAAATCGCGCCCGACACATACACCACGCCCATGTCCGGACTCTGATGGTGCGACACATCAGAGATCAGTAGCCGTGTGAGCGCAGTGATGGCCACGTAAATCAGAAAACGCACGGGCATATGGTTAGTCTTGAAGTAGATGCCGACCATGGCGCCCAACTCCAGGTAGATAAACAGCAGCAGAATATCGTCCACGGTGATGTGGCCTTTTTCGATCATCTGCAAAAACGCGGTGACTGCCGCCCAGGCCGTGATGCCGCCAATGCCGAACAGCGCCAGGTAGTGAAAGCCTTCCACCAGCAGATCGCCCAATGATTCGGCCAGTCCATGCATGGATTGCTTGAGGGTTTCTGCCCATTTGATTTTCAAACGCGTGCTTCCTTGTGAGGTGAAGAGCCAAGCCTAGAGCCCGGTGATGACATACAGGCATGTCATGCAGGTTAGAGGCCATGGACGATCGGCAGAAACAGTCTGTCACAGCACTTTCGCTGGACAGACGGCCAATTTCCCGGCGATAACTTCTGCCCTGCCCAAGTCCGTCTATGGTGGTTGGGGACTAACTTTGCTGGGAGCCTCGCAATGAAAAACCCACTGTGCTGTACGGCGCACCAGGCGCTGCTGCTGATTGTTCTGGCCTTGATGTGCGCCTTTAGCCTTATTCACCCGGGCCTGGCCATCGCCGCACCGGTAGCCAAACAGAACACCCAGGTGCCCGGTTACTACCGCATGGCGCTGGGCGACTTCGAAGTCACGGCGCTGTACGACGGCTTTAACCTGATCAACAACAAGCTGCTCAAAGGCGCCAGTGCCGAGACCATTCAGAGCTCGCAGGCACGGGCTTTTCTCGATGCCACCAATGGCGTGCAAACCGCCGTTAACGCCTTTCTGATCAACACCGGCGAGCACCTGGTGCTGGTCGACAGCGGCGCCGGCAAGTGCCTCACCGATAAACTGGGTAACGTACAGCGCGATATCGAAGCGGCCGGCTATACGCTTGAACAAGTCGACACCGTCCTGCTCACCCATATGCACCCCGACCACGCCTGTGGTGTGCTCGATAGCAAAGGCGAGCGCGCGTTTCCCAACGCCACGCTGATGCTGAACAAGACCGAGGCCGACTATTGGCTGAACCCGGAACTGCTGGCCAAGGCGCCGGCCGACAAGCAAGCGCGGCTGAAGATGATTGCCGCCAGCGCGGCGCCCTACAAAGCCGCTGGCAAGCTGAAGCTGTTTACCGACGGCAGCGAAGTACTACCTGGCGTGAAAGATCTGGCGCTGCATGGCCATACACCGGGCCACAGCGGTTATATGTTCACCTCCAAGGGGCAGAATCTGCTGGTGTGGGGCGATGTGGTGCACAGCCACTCCATCCAGTTTGCCCACCCGCAGGTGGCCATCGAGTTCGACAGCGACGCCAAACAGGCCATCGCCACCCGCAAACATATCTTCGCCGAGGCGGCCGCCAAGAAGTTCCTGGTGGCCGGCGCCCACCTGCCTTTTCCCGGCATTGGTCATGTACGCCTCAAAGGCACGGGCTTTGCCTGGGTACCAGTGGAATTTGCGCCGCTCCCCTGATTTCACCGCGTGACTGTTCAACGGCGAGCGAGTGCTTTATGCTCGCCACCTGTATAAATACACAGTAATAGTTTGCTAGAAGGTGAGGTGATGAATGGCCGTCGAAGTGGTGTACCGCAGCAGTCGCGATCCGGAGCGCTTGTTCATGGATAAAGCCGAAGCCGATCGTTACGACAAGATGCTGGAGCTGGCTGAATCGCTGGCGGATGTGCTGCAAAAAGCCGTGCCGTCGCTCAGCGAACAGCAGGTTGAGGAAATCGGGATTTATATGGCGAAAAATCGCGATGTGTTCGCCAAGGCGTTCAAAAATCCTGAGGCTCTAAACGAGCTTCAGAATTCCTGAATCGGCTTCCGGGGCTTCGGCCATGCGTCGTTGCGTCCTCGCTTTTAATGCTCACGTACTACAGTACGTGAGCATTAAAAGCTCCGGGTAGCCTTGCCTGACCTTCGCCCGGAAACCCTCGACCGAGTAACGGCTGCTTTTTTAAAAAGCGCATCCCCACGGTTTATGCTTCTAGATAGCGCTCCGCATCCAAAGCGGCCATACACCCGGCGCCAGCGGACGTAATGGCTTGGCGGTACACATGGTCCGCCACATCGCCGGCAGCAAATACGCCGGGAATGCTGGTGGCGGTAGCGTTGCCATCGCGGCCACCGTTCACCACCAGATAGCCGTCTTTCAAAGCCAACTGGCCTTCGAACAGTGAGGTGTTCGGCGTATGGCCGATGGCGATAAATACGCCGTCCACCTTTAGCTCCGAGCTGCCGCCGTCGTTGTGCAGCAAGCGCACGCCGGTTACGCCTTTATCGTCGCCCAGCACTTCGTTTACCGAGGCATTGAGCTTAAGTTCGATCTTGCCTTCGGCTACCCGTGCGTAGAGTTTGTCGATCAGAATCTTCTCGGCACGGAAGGTTTCGCGGCGGTGCACCAAGGTGACTTTGCTGGCGATATTGGCCAGGTACAGGGCCTCTTCCACGGCCGTGTTGCCGCCACCGACCACCGCCACTTCGCGGTTGCGGTAGAAGAAGCCGTCACAGGTGGCGCAGGCTGACACGCCCTGCCCCATGTACTGCGCTTCTGAAGGCAGCCCCAGGTAACGGGCGCTGGCGCCGGTGGCAATAATCAGGGCGTCACAGGTGTAGGTAGCGCTGTCACCGGTCAGGGTGAACAGCTTGCCGGCCAGGTCGACGGCGTTGATATGGTCGAAGACGATCTCGGTCTCGAAACGCTCGGCGTGTTCCTGCATACGCTGCATCAGCGCAGGGCCGGTAAGGCCGTGTACATCACCCGGCCAGTTATCCACTTCAGTGGTGGTGGTCAGTTGCCCACCGGCCTGCATGCCGGTGATCAGCAAGGGCTTGAGGTTGGCGCGCGCGGCATACACCGCCGCTGAATAGCCGGCAGGGCCGGAGCCTAAAATGATGACGCGAGCGTGACGAACCGACATTGACCGTCTCCTCAACCGGCCGCAGCCGGGCATAAACAGCGCCTGAATAAAAAGGGAGCACCCGAGCACTTGGGGAAGGCTTTAGAGAGTGGGCGCCCCGCAAACTGTGTCCGCCTCGCGGACTGCAATGGCGGCAAGGTTACTCAGACGTTTCATAGCCAGGAAGTGTCGAATTCTTATGCACTCGATAGTCCGGCGCTATGCGATAGAAATGACGAAACAGACGCGCGCTTTCGATATGACGCCGAAGCGTCTATGTTCGGCCCGTGCTTTTAAAAGGAATGCTCAATGCCCACTCCCGTTCTCTCCGGCCCCCAATACCTGCGCGAAGGCCTGAAACTCGTGCTCAGCCCCGGTCTGCGCCTGTTCGTACTGCTGCCGCTGGCCATCAACCTGATTCTCTTCGTCGGCCTGATCGGCTTTGCCGTGCAGGAATTCAATGGTTGGCTCAACGCCCTGATGCCCAACCCGGATGGCTGGCTGAGTTTTCTTAGCTGGATTCTCTGGCCGATATTCTTCGTGCTGATTCTGCTGATGGTGTTTTTTACCTTCACCACCCTGGCCAACATCATCGCCGCACCGTTCAACGGCTTTCTCTCGGAAAAAGTCGAAGTGGTGGTGCGCGGCGAAGACACCTTCCCGCCGTTTCGCTGGGGTGAGCTGGTGGCAATGGTGCCGCGCACCCTGGGCCGCGAATTGCGCAAGCTGGGCTACTTTCTGCCACGTGCCATTGGCCTGTTTATCCTTTCGTTTATTCCCGGCTTGAACCTCATCGCCGCGCCGCTGTGGGTGCTGTTCGGCATCTGGATGATGTGCGTGCAGTACATCGACTACCCAGCGGATAACAACAAACTGGGCTGGAACGAAATGCTCGCCTGGCTGCGGGAAAAGCGCTGGCAGAGCCTGGGCTTTGGCGGCTCGGTGTACCTGGCGTTGCTCATACCCGGTGTAAACGTGGTGATGATGCCGGCGGCCGTGGCCGGCGCCACGTTGTTCTGGGTGCGTGAGCGCAGCGGCTCTGCTGTCACAACGGTGCAACCTTAACGTCATATGGCTTAAACGGCGCCGGTCGAAACTGGCGCTATGAGCCAATCTCCCCTGCATATCGCGCTGATCAGCGAAACCTTTCCGCCGGAAATCAACGGCGTCGCCAATACCCTGGGGCGTCTGTGTGCGGGGCTGCGGGAGCGGGGCCATCGATTGCAGTTGGTACGCCCACGGCAAAGCACCGATGACGGGCAAAAAAGCACCGACGAGTTATTGCTTACCCGCGGTTGGCCGGTGCCGGGGTACCCCGGTTTGCAGTGGGGGCAGGCGTCGATGCACAAGTTGCTGCGGCGCTGGAAACGCCAGCGCCCGGATGTGTTGTATATCGCCACCGAAGGGCCGCTGGGGCTCTCGGCTCTGCGGGCCGCGCGGCGTTTACAGATTCCGGTGATCAGCGGTTTTCACACCAATTTTCAGCAGTTCAGCAGCCTCTATGGTTTTGGCCTGCTGAGCCGTTTAGTGACGAACTACCTGCGCTGGTTTCACAACCGTTCGCAACTCACTCTGGTGCCCAGTGCCACCCAAAGCCTGGAGTTGCAGCGACGCAGTTTCGAGCGCGTGCACCTGTTGGCCCGCGGCGTGGATAGCCAGTTGTTTCACCCAGCCAAGCGCAGCAGCGCGTTGCGTACCGAGTGGGACCTGGCAGACGACGAACTGGCGGTGCTGCACGTAGGGCGTATTGCCGCAGAGAAAAATCTGACTTTGTTGGCGCGCAGCTTTCGCGCCCTGCAGGAACGTTATCCACAGCGGCGCATGAAGCTGGTACTGGTCGGCGACGGCCCGCAACGTGCCGCGTTACAGAAGGAACTGCCAGACGCTGTTTTCTGCGGGGTTCAACGCGATCAGGCCCTGGCCAGCCACTACGCCAGCGGCGACCTGTTTTTGTTTCCCAGCCTCTCGGAAACCTTCGGCAATGTGCTGCTCGAAGCGCAGGCATCCGGCCTGGCGGTGGTGGCGTATGACCAGGCAGCGGCCAGCCAGCATATTCGCCATGGCCATAACGGCGCGCTGGCGATGCCTGGCGATGAAGCGGCGTTTATCGACAGCGCTTGCTGGCTCTTGGAAGACCCGGAGACATTGCGCAGGGTGCGCCTGAATGCGCGGCTACATGCCAGCAGGCAGGGCTGGCCGGCGATAGTGCAGCAGTTTGAAACGTACTTGCGCACGGCCGGAGATTCGTAGGGCGAATATGGGCGCAGACCCTATCCGCTGTTCGGCGCAACGGCGGATATCCGCCCTACGTTTGCGTTAAATCGATTTAACCGCGAGCAGCCTTGATTGCCTCGATATAGGGCTCAGCCAGACGCTGATCCTGAATCAGCGCAACAAAGTCATGCCCCTTGGCATCTTTGGCGTTGAGGTCATAACCGGCTTCCACGAAGAAACCCAGGAAGCGTTCGAAGTCGTCGATACGCAGCCCGCGGTAGGCCTTGACCAGTTTATGCAGCGACGCTGGGGTGTCGTCGGCCGGCTCCACGGTCAGGAACAGTTTGATCGGCTCGTCACCAATCTCTTCGCCAATCACCTGTTTCTTGTCTTTACGCATGATCACTTCTCTTAACGGGGGAACGCCGGGCCGGCAGTTTACTCCGCCCCGGGGCGCGGGCTCAACGCGCGCGCTGCACGCCGGTGTGCAGGTCGGCCCACACATGGCCGTTGGGGTAGCTGAGAAATTGCACGTACACGGTGCCGTTACGCAGCAGGTCCAGCAGCACGCGGTACTGCGCCAGCGGGTAGTTGAGGCTCAGGGTTTTGCTGGCTTCATCAAAGCTGGGCCGCTTGATGCTTTTGCCTTCGGAGTCAAACCGCACTACCACCCTGGTGGCCGCTGCGCCTTTGCTCACTGCTTTGGTTTTCAGTAGCAGCCAGGTGGGCGAGGTGATGGGAATGGGCTGCTGGTTGGATTCCCGCTGGCTGCCGACCACCACCGAGTACTCGGTTACTTGCAGCACTTGCTGTTGCTCGGGCGCGTCCGCGCGCAGGTTCTGCTCGTCCGGGGGCAGGTATTGGTCATGGGGCAAGGCGGCCAGAGCCATAGGAGAGGCCAACAGCAGCAAAGCCAAAACACAAACGCGCGACACCATCACAGCCTCCCAGGAAAAAACAGCGCTCACCTTACCCCTAAGCGCATCGAGGCTGAAGCATCGCGTTTTCGATTTTCACCGCTGTGCCGATTTCGTCATCCGCGCGGTACAAAACCATCAAGCCGCCTGCCCCGCAAACGCTCAGTCTTGCAGGACCTTCCAAGGCTTTTGGGGACAATCCATGCGCCGCATCCAGATTATCGACAGCCACACCGGCGGCGAACCCACCCGCCTGGTCATCGACGGTTTTCCGGACCTTGGCACCGGCAGCATGGCCGAACGCCGCGCGCTGCTGGCCGAACGTTTCGATGCCTACCGCGCCGCCACGGTGTTGGAGCCGCGCGGCAGCGACGTGCTGGTGGGCGCCCTACTCTGCGCCCCGGTAGACCCAACGGCCTGTGCCGGGGTGATCTTTTTCAACAACAGCGGTTATTTGGGCATGTGCGGCCACGGCACCATCGGCCTGGTGATATCGCTCGCCCATATGGGCCGCATCGGGCCGGGTACCCACCGTATCGAAACGCCGGTGGGCACCGTGGAAGCGACCTTGCACGACGACCATTCGGTAAGCGTGCGCAATGTGCCGGCCTACCGGTTTCGCTCGGCCGTTACCGTCCAGGTGCCGGGTTATGGCGCAGTAACCGGGGATATCGCCTGGGGCGGCAACTGGTTCTTTTTGATCAGCCAGCATGGCCAGCGCATTGATGGCGGCAATTTGGAGGCGCTTACCGCCTACACCGTGGCCATCAGCACGGCGCTGCACGCCGAAGGCATTTACGGCGAAGACGGCGGCGTCATCGACCATATCGAGCTGTTTGCCGACGACCTCGAAGCCGACAGCCGCAACTTTGTTTTATGCCCCGGCAAGGCCTACGACCGCTCCCCGTGCGGCACCGGCACCAGCGCCAAGCTGGCGTGCCTGGCGGCCGACGGCAAACTCAGGCCGGGCGACATCTGGCGCCAGGCCAGTGTCATCGGCAGCCAGTTTGAAGGCAGCTACGAATGGCTCAATGACGGCGAGCCAGGCCGGGTGATTCCCACCATTCGCGGCCGCGCCCACTTGAGCGCCGAAGCCACCCTATTGCTGCAAGACGACGACCCGTTCGCCTGGGGCATCGTGCTGTGAATGCCGATGTCATCATCGTTGGCGCCGGCATTATCGGCGCGGCGTGCGCCCATGGGTTCGCCGAGCGCGGCCTGGATGTGCTGCTGCTCGACGATCAACGCGGCGGCGCGACCGCTGCCGGCATGGGCCACCTGGTGGTGATGGATGACAACCCCGCCGAACTCGCCCTGAGCCACTACTCGCTGAGCCTGTGGCGGCAATGGGCACCGTTGCTGGACGAAGGCTGCGCGTACCGCAATTGCGGCACGCTGTGGCTGGCAGCCAACGAAGACGAACTGGCCGTGGCGGAACAAAAAAGCACGCTGCTGGATGCCGAAGGCCTGGGTTGCCGGATGCTCAGCGCCAGCGCCGTACACGAGGCTGAACCGATGCTGCGGCCTGGGTTGGTCGGCGGTCTGCATGTAAGCGGTGACGGCATCGTGTATGCGCCCAATGTGGCACGTTGGTTACTGGCGCAACAGCCGCAGCGTATTCGCCAACAGCACGCGCAGGTCAGCGAAGTCAGCGGCAATCGGGTGCGGCTCTGCAGCGGCGAGTGGCTGAGTGCCGAGGTGGTGGTGCTGGCCACCGGCAGTGCCCGCGAGCTGTGCCCGGAACTGCCGATTCGGCCGAAAAAAGGCCACCTGCTGATTACCGACCGTTACCCCACGCGCCTGCGTCATCAGTTGGTGGAGCTGGGGTATGTGAGCAGCGCCCACAGCAGCGCTGGCACCTCGGTCGCGTTCAATGCCCAGCCGCGACCGACCGGGCAGATCCTTATCGGCTCGTCACGGCAGTTCGATTCGCTTACCCCCGAGGTTGAGCACGACGTGCTCGCGCGCATGCTGCAACGGGCCATCGACTATTTACCAAGCCTGGCGCAGATGAACGCCATCCGCAGCTGGACCGGCTTTCGCGCGGCCACGCCAGACAGCTTGCCGCTGCTGGGTCCGCACCCGAGCCAACCGGGCTTGTGGCTGGCCCTGGGGCACGAAGGCCTGGGCGTGACCACCGCGCCGGCCACCGCGCAGCTGGTGGTGAACCAGGTGTGCAAACAGCCCTGCGCCATCGACGTCACGCCTTATTTGCCGCAGCGCTTTGCCTCGGCGGAGCAGCCGGCATGAGCAGCGCCATCGAACTGCATATCAACGGCCAGCTGCTGCGCGTAACCCCCGGCACCAGCGTGGCTGCCGCGTTGTACCTGGCCGGCGATGGCAGTAGCCGCACAGCGGTCGGGGGCCAACGTCGCGCGCCGCTGTGCGGCATGGGCATCTGCCAGGAATGCCGGGTGACCATCGATGGCCAGCGCCGCCTGGCGTGTCAGACGCCGTGCACGGCGGGCATGCAGGTGGAGAGTCAGCCATGAAGCGCGATGTCGATCTGCTGATTCTGGGTGCCGGCCCGGCGGGCATGGCGGCCGCTGTTGCCGCCAGTGCAAGCGGCCAACGCATTGCGCTGGTGGACGACAACCCGGCTACCGGCGGGCAGATCTGGCGCGCTGGCGCACAAGCGCCCCGCTACCCGGCTGCGGAAAACCTGCGAGCTCAATTGGCTGCTGCCAAAAATGTCGAGTGCTTCACCGCGACCCGCGTTATCGCCCAGACAGGCGCCCACGAACTGCTGTTGGAAAACCCGCTGCACAGCTGGCGCATCGGTTACACCCAGCTGATTCTGTGCACGGGCGCACGCGAAGTGCTGCTGCCGTTTCCCGGCTGGACGTTGCCCGGGGTTACCGGCGCCGGCGGCTTGCAGGCGCTGATCAAGGGCGGTGTACCGGTGCGAGGCGAACGAGTGGTGGTCGCCGGCAGCGGGCCGTTGCTGCTGGCGAGCGCCGCCAGTGCCAAAGCGGCCGGCGCACGCATTGAATGCATTGCCGAGCAGGCGTCACTGGCCTCGCTTGCCGCCTTCGCGCTGCAGTTGCCACGCTGGCCCGGCAAGCTGCGCCAGGCAATCGAGCTGTTCGACCGGCACTACCAGCCCCACAGTCACGTCGTCGAAGCCCTGGGCGATGGCCGCGTGCAAGCGGTCCGAATTCGCCGGGGCAGCCGACTGGTCGAAATACCCTGCGACCGCCTGGCCTGCGGCTTTGGGCTGCGCGCCAATACCGAGCTGGCACAGACCCTGGGTTGCGCCATCGAAGCCCAGGCCGTGGTTGTGGATAACCTGCAACGAACCAGCCTTGCCGGCCACTTTGCCGCCGGCGAATGCACCGGTATTGGCGGCAATGAGCTGGCTCAAGTGGAGGGTGCCATCGCCGGATTTGCCGCAGTCGGCCTGCTTGCCGAGGCCCAGGCGTTAACGGCCCGTCGCCGGCACTGGCAACGTTTCGCCGACCTGCTCAAGCGGCACTTCGCCCTTGACCCCGAATTGAAAAGCCTGCCTACCGCCGACACCGTGCTTTGCCGCTGCGAAGACGTGCCCTACGGTGCCGTCGCCCAGCAGGCCAGCTGGCGCCAGGCCAAGTTGCACAGCCGCTGTGGCATGGGCGCATGCCAGGGCCGCGTGTGCGGAACGGCGGCCGAAGTTCTGCTGGGTTGGCCAACGCCGACTCTGCGCGCGCCTTTCGTTCCGGCACGGGTCGACAGCCTGTTGCATGCCGCCGCGCTTTCCAGCGCTGCGCCCACAGCCGTAGAGTAGGCCCGCCGCCATGACCGGAGTTTTCCAGCGCCATGTTCCCCGCCTTGCTGCCCACCCCACGGGATTTGCCCGACCTGCTCGGCAGCCTGACGCAGATTGCGCCCCTGCTCGATGCCATGCCCGGCGTGGTGTTTTTTATCAAGGACATGCAGGCGCGTTACGTCCTGGCCAACCAGACCCTGGCGCAACGCTGTGGCCTCAAGAGCAAAGACGACTTGCTGGGCAAGACCGCCGCCGAGGTCTTTCCGGCGCGCTTTGGCTCGCTGTACACCGAGCAGGACCGGCAGGTCATGAGTGGCGGCAACCCGCTCAGCGACCAGTTGGAACTGCACCTCTACCCCGGTCGCGAGCCCGGTTGGTGCCTGACCCACAAACTGGCCCTGCGCGATATGAAAGGCGCAATCATCGGCATGGCGGGCATTTCATACGACCTGCTGGCGCCACAGGCCAGCCATCCGGCGTACCAGAAGCTGGCCAGTGTGGATGCGCATATTCGCCAGCACTACGCCCAGCCCATCGCCCTCAGCGACCTGACCGCCATTGCCGGCCTGTCGGTGGCGCAGCTGGAGCGCCACTGCAAACGCATCTTTCAGCTCACGCCGCGGCAGATGATTCACAAAGCCCGCCTGGGTGCTGCCTCGCAATTGCTGGCAGGCGAGTTGCCGATCACCGAGATCGCCTTGCGCTGCGGCTACACCGACCACAGCGCGTTCAGCCGGCAGTTCAAGGCGCTGACGGGGCTGTCGCCGACAGCCTATCGAGAAGGCATCACCGCGTAGGGCGAATATCACCGCAGGCGATATCCGCCGACTCACGACCTTTGCAAACGGCGGATATCCGCGGTGCGGCTATTCGCCCTACGTTTTGCCTTTCCCCCGATTTATCCACAACCCATCCTGGAGTCGAGCATGAGCAGCAAACCTAGCTGGAGTGGGGTGTTCCCCGCCGTTACTACGCAATTTCGGGCCGACTTTTCGGTAGACCTGGACGCCACCCACACCGTCATCAGCGGCCTGGTGCGCGACGGGGTGTCGGGTTTGGTCATCTGCGGCACGGTGGGGGAAAACACCTCGCTGAGCGTCGAGGAAAAAATCAGCCTGGTGGAAGTGGCAAAAGATGCATCAGCCGGTCGCGTGCCGGTGATTTCCGGCGTGGCCGAGTTCACCAGCCTGAACGCCAGCAAAGTGGCCAAGGAAGTTCAGCGCGTAGGCGCCGACGGCATCATGCTGATGCCGGCACTGGTGTACTCGTCCAAACCTTTCGAGACCGCCGCGCACTTTCGCAGCGTGGCCGCCAGCATCGACCTGCCGGTGATGGTCTACAACAACCCGCCGATCTACAAAAACGACGTGACGCCCGACATCCTGATTTCGCTCGCCGACTGCGACAACATCGTGTGCTTCAAAGACTCCTCCGGCGACACCCGCCGCTTTATCGACGTACGTAACGAAGTGGGCGACCGCTTTGTGCTGTTCGCAGGGCTGGATGACGTGGTGCTGGAAAGCATTGCCGTGGGGGCAGTGGGCTGGGTATCGGGCATGTCGAATGCGTTCCCCAAAGAAGGCGAAACCCTGTTCCGTCTGGCCAAGGCCGGGCGCTTCGCCGAGGCCATGCCGCTGTACGAATGGTTTATGCCGTTGCTGCACCTGGATGCACGACCGGACCTGGTGCAGTGCATCAAGCTGTGTGAGCAGATCATGCAACGCGGCACCGCCCTCACCCGCCCACCGCGTTTGGCGTTGCCAGACAGTGACCGGTTGTTTGTGGAGGGCGTGATGGAGAAAGCGTTGGCCAAACGGCCGGTGTTGCTGGATGTAGGGCTGTAACGCTCTACCCATCTACGACCAGCGCACCTGGATCCCCGCCTTCGCGGGGATGACGGTGAACCGACCAAAAACTCCGTCGTCCCCGCGAAGGCGGGGACCAAGAAATTCGAACCTGACGCTTACATCCCTTTTACGGCATAGATTCCCGGCGCATTACGCCAGTAGCCTTTGTAGTCCATGCCGTAACCAAACACGTAACGGTCCACACACGGCATGCCCACGTAATCGGCCTTAAGATCCGGCCGCGCCTTGCGGTCGTGGGTCTTGTCGACCAACACGGCAATGCGCACGTTCTTGGCGCCAGCGTGGCGGCAGAAGTCGATGATGGCGCCCAGGGTGTGACCTTCGTCGAGGATGTCGTCGATGATCAGCACGTCACGGTCAATAAAGGAGATTTCCGGCTTGGCTTTCCAGAACAGCTCGCCGCCGCTGGTTTCGTTGCGGTAGCGGGTGGCGTGCAGGTAGGAGAGCTCCAGCGGGAAGTCGAGCTTGGGCAGCAATTTGCCGGAGAAGATCAGGCCGCCGTTCATGACGCAGAAGACCACCGGGTTGCTGTCACCCACTTCGCTGTTGATGGCCGCAGCCATGGTGTCGATGGCCACTTCGACCTCGGCGTTGCTGTACAGGCAATCGGCTTCGGCCATCACTTGGCGGATATGGGCGATATCGACGGACATGGGCTATTCCTCACGGGGTCTAGGTGCGCTGATCAAAACCTGATCGATGCGTCAAAATAAAAGTCGGCAAAGGTACGCATCCCCTTGCCAGGGGGCAAGCCCCGTCGGTCACGTGTCGCCAATGATGCGCCGCGTATCTGCCGGCGACATTTCCTGTCTTGCAGAACAGGAAATATCCATGACCAACCGGTCATCGCGCCACTTGCCATATCGAATGCTTTACTCTTGTCACAATTTTTTGCCAGCCCGTTTCGGAGCCTACCCATGCCCATCCGTGAAATCCGCCACCCTCTGATCCGCCACAAGCTCGGTCTGATGCGTCGCGCCGATATCAGCACCAAAAACTTCCGCGAACTGGCTCAAGAGGTGGGCGCACTGCTCACGTACGAAGCCACTCAGGACCTGCCCCTGGAAAGCTACGCGATTGATGGCTGGTGTGGCACCGTTCAAGTAGAAAAAATTGCCGGCAAGAAAATCACCATCGTGCCGATTCTGCGTGCCGGCATCGGCATGCTCGAAGGCGTGCTCAGCCTGATTCCGGGCGCCAAAGTCAGCGCCGTGGGCGTGGCCCGCAACGAAGAAACCCTGCAAGCGCACACCTACCTGGAAAAGCTGGTGCCGGAAATCGATGAGCGCCTGGCGTTGATTATCGACCCGATGCTGGCCACCGGCGGTTCGATGGTCGCCACCATCGACCTGCTGAAAAAAGCCGGCTGCAAAGACATCCGCGCCATGGTGCTGGTGGCCGCGCCCGAAGGCATCAAGGCCGTGCAGGACGCGCATCCCGAGGTGATGATTTTCACCGCCTCGATCGATGAAAAACTCAACGAGCACGGTTACATCATTCCCGGGCTGGGCGATGCCGGCGACAAAATTTTCGGCACCAAGCAAAAGGACGCCTAACCCATGCAGGACGATTTCAACGATCCACTCTGGCGCACCGTGCTGTCTGGCGCGCAAATGCTGTTCGTGGCCTTCGGCGCCCTGGTGCTGATGCCGCTGATTACCGGGTTGGATCCTAACGTGGCGCTGTTTACTGCGGGCCTTGGCACCATTTTGTTCCAGGTGGTCACGGGCCGGCAGGTGCCGGTTTTTCTTGCCTCCAGCTTTGCCTTTATTACCCCGATCATTCTCGCCAAGGGCCAGTTCGGCCTGGCCGCGACCATGGGCGGTATCGTCGCCGCCGGCTTCGTTTATACGTTCCTGGGCCTGGCGGTAAAAATCAAAGGCACCGGTTTTATCGACCGTATGCTGCCGCCGGTGGTGATTGGCCCGGTGGTGATTTCCATTGGCCTGGCCATGGCCCCCATCGCCGCCAATATGGCCATGGGCAAAGCCGGTGACGGCACCGAGTTGATCCCATACAAAACCGCCATGCTGATTTCCATGCCGGCGCTGCTGACCACCTTGATCGTGGCCGTGTTCGGCAAAGGCATTTTCCGCCTGGTGCCGATCATTTCCGGCGTGCTGGTGGGTTTTGCCCTGGCCTTCTATTTTGGCGTGGTCGACACCGCCAAGATTGCCGCAGCCCCGTGGCTGGAACTACCGAAATTCACCGCGCCGGAATTCAACTGGCAGGCGATTCTGTTTATCGTGCCGGTCGCTCTGGCCCCGGCCATTGAGCACATCGGCGGCGTGATTGCAGTGGGCAGCGTCACCGGTCGTGACTACCTGAAAAAACCCGGCCTGCACCGCACCCTGCTGGGTGACGGCATCGCCACCTCGGTAGCCGGCCTGTTCGGTGGCCCGCCCAACACCACCTACGCCGAAGTAACCGGCGCGGTGATGCTGACCAAAAACTACAACCCGAAAATCATGACCTGGGCGGCGATCTTCGCCATCGTGCTGGCCTTTATCGGCAAGTTCGGCGCGTTGCTGCAAAGCATTCCGGTGCCGGTAATGGGCGGCATTCTTTGCCTGCTGTTCGGCTCCATTGCCGCGGTGGGGATGAACACCCTGATTCGCCACAAGGTCGACCTCAGCGAGGCGCGCAACCTGGTGATCGTGTCGGTGACGCTGGTATTCGGTATCGGCGGCGTGCTGGTGGGTACCGGCACCGGCCCGGATGATGTGGGCCTCAAGGGCATTGCCCTGTGCGCCATTGTCGCCATTGCCTTGAACCTGCTGCTTCCGGGTAACGACAGCTGGAAGCGCAAGGCTGACGGCGAGATCGATATTTAAACGTTGTGTAACAGTGGCGAGCAGCCCGCGAAGGCTGGCTCGCCCTGCCGCGTTAATCAACGCCGGCGTTTCTGGCCTTCGGTTTTCACGCCATAACGAATATCGCCAATAATATTTTCCAAGCCTTCTTGCATCACGTTGGAAATCATCAGCGTTGCATCATTTTGCCGTAAGAGACTGTATTGCGTAGTTCCCAATAGCGAATTCATCTTGCCGCGAAGAAATCGCGGCTCAAAAGGTGAGGCTATCCATTGCGGTGCCGCGTAATACTCAAGATCTCCGCCGGCAACAACTTTCAAGCCCAATGTCCACCAGCGCCCCTTATCATTCAGCGCGGTATCGTAGGTATAGTAATCGCCCCGTGTAGTGCGCATTCTAATACCGCTGGGTGTCAGCCAGATACCAGGCCACGCTCTACCCGTGCCGCCATCAATATTAAAGACAACTGGCATGCGCAGTGACGTTACGTTAGTACGAGATAAATACACATGCATGGTAGCCACGGGTTCATCTTCCACTGTCCACGGTTCTTTCACATACACCATGAAGTCATCCTGCAGCTCTTTATCAGGAACCCCATATATTGTGTTCGCATAGCGCTTCATAAATTCAGCGCTGCGCTCAACGGAGGCAATTGCCAATCCCTTGTGCCCATTCTTTTCTTTCAACGCCATCACTTCCGGCGCGCCGCGCTGCGAGCCGGACAGCCCGAAGCCTGTACCGGCCCAGCCTTTTTCGTACGCAAACGACTCGTTGGCCCACATCGGGTGTGAATAGTCGAGTTCGTGCGTTACCCGGCGGGCCTGCTGACACCAATGCGAGGGGTCATTGCTGGCCGCGCCCCACACTGCCTCTGACATCGGCCCACAAGCCAACGGCTCCACGGGCTTGACGGGCGCAGGGGCACCTAGAGGCAGGTTCCACCAGCACTCCATGCTGTCGCCCGAGTTACACATCAGTTCCCCAGCAGGGTTTACGGAAAGATAAACGTCAAAGCCAAAGTAGTTTGCCGCCTTCCAGTCGGCATAGAGATCGGCGTATGCCCTGTTACACCAGTGCCTAGGGGTTTCGTACCCGGTAATTGACCATTTACTTTTATGGTCGGCACCGCACACCAACCTCGGCGCCGACGCCGCTGGTACGGCATTCGGGTAATTCCAATCGCAGTTGCGCCCACCATCGATACTCAAACACGCGATATTGCCGTCATCCTCGAGCCGAACATAAGTTCCATACCACTGCTTCCAAGGCGTGGCTGCACTGGCAAGTGGCGGAAGTAAAAACGAAAATAAAATAATCGCTGCTTTGTTCATAAAGCCTCTCCAACTTCAGGGTTACGCCAGGGAGAACACAGGCATGAACAACTAAACATCCAGCGGTAATTAACTCAAACCAACGCAGCCTTACTTAATGTACGAAACCTCTGCGACTTCAAACTTTAATTCCAGTATCTCGCTGGAAAATGGCGGACCCACCAACTAGCACCGTCTATACATATAATTATTTAACCCCGTACAAAATCCTCTCCGCCAATGCATCGGCCACCCGTGCCGGTGAGCGTTTGTCTGCCTGCGCATGGCCATAGATTTCCGTCAGACGCCTATCGATCTGAGTCAGGTGCGCGGTGATGGCCGGCAATTCCTCCCCTCGATGTTTTAGCGCTACATAGATCAGCCCCCCGCAATTGATCACATAATCCGGCGCATACAGAATGCCGCGCGCCTCCAGCTCATCAGCCGCGCCCGGATTAAGCAATTGGTTGTTGGCCGCTCCCGCCACCGCCGAGCAACGCAGCTTGGCCACGCTCGCGCTATTGAGCACACCACCCAGGCCACACGGCGCGAGGATGTCGCACGGGGTACAGAGCAACGCCTCGTTCGCCACCGGGCGTGCACCCAGCTGCTCAACGGCCAATTGCACGCGACCGGGGTCCAGGTCGCTCACCAGCAATTCGGCACCCGCTGCATGCAGTTGCTCGGCCAAGGCAAAACCCACATTGCCCAAACCCTGAATAGCCACCCGCAGCCCCTCCAGATCATCACTGCCCAGGCGGGCCTGCGCCGTGGCGCGAATGCCGGCGAAGACGCCCATGGCGGTGTGTGGCGAGGGGTCGCCGGCGCTGGTGGTGCTGGTGACGTGGCTGGTGTATTGCGCCACACAGTCCATGTCGGCACTCAGGGTGCCGCTGTCGACCGCCGTAATGTATTGCCCGCCGAGGCTGTCGATGGCGCGGCCAAAGGCCTCGAAGAGTTCTGCGCGGTTATCCACACCCGGCGGGCGCAGTATCACGGCCTTGCCGCCGCCCTGGGCCAACCCGGCCAAGGCTGCCTTGTAACTCATGCCCTGGGCCAGGCGCACGGCGTCCTCAATGGCACTTTTCTCGTCGGGGTAGCTCAGGTACCGGCAACCGCCAAGGGCCGGGCCCAGACGGCTGTTGTGGATAACGATGACGGCCCGCAGCCCGGTGGCAGAATCGTTGAAACAATGCAGGGCCTCGACACGTGCCGCTTCCATTAAAGCGAACATGCGGTGACTCCTTGTTTTTGTAGTTGCAGGCAGTATAGGTGGCTCTGCCAGCGCCAACTGACCGGGCAGGCATAAGCGCCCGCGCGCGCCTCTGTGCCGGGCATAACGGGGGCTGGACGAAGCCCCAGCGAAGCGCTACAACCCTAGGGCGACCCGGAGAATCCGATGACCCCACGCCAAGCCTGCCTTGCCTGTCTGGACCGTGAACCGCCTGCGCTGTTCGAAGCCGCGCTATGGGTGGCTGCCGAGCATGATGAAAGCCTAGTGCCGCAGCAGGTGCTGCGCGACTTCAGCGGGCTTACCCAGCAAGTAAGTTGCGGCCTGCCCCACCTGCCGGCCAACGAGCTGGCCCAGCCCCTGCTGCGCCGTTTGGGTGAGCTGGACTTCCATGAAGACGACAGCAGCCCCTTGCTCCCGCGCAGCGCCCTGCTCGACCAGGTATTACTGCGTAGGCGCGGGCAACCGTTGTCCCTGGCCCTTATCGCACTGGAGCTGGCGCAACGTCTGCAAATCCCCCTGCAAGGCGTGAACTTTCCCGGGCATTTTTTGCTACGCGTACCAGGCGCCGACCACCTGCTCGACCCCTCCAGCGGTCGCCGCCTATACACTCGCGACTGCCGCGAACTGCTGCTGCGCACCCTCGGGCCCAAAGCCGAGCTGCAAGCCAGCCACCTGCAAAGCTGCAACCCACGGCAAATGCTGCAACGCCTGTCCCGCAACCTACGCAGCCTGCACACCCAGGCCCAGGAACCGCTCGCAGCGCTCAAGGACGCCGAACGGGTATTGCTGCTGGGGCAACCCAACCTGGTAGACCACCTGGCGCGGGCCGACATCTACCGCCAACTCGAATGCCCACAAGCCGAACGCTACGACGTAGAACACGCGCTACTGCTATGTGACGACACCGCGCAACGGCTGCTGCTAAGTGAACGGCTACGGCAACTACGGGCTACGCCGGAACTGCATTGAGTAAATGCCTGAATAGCCTTTTGCAGGAATCGAGGCTGAAGCCTCTCCTACAAAAAGCCTCGCCCCCTAAGGAGAGGCGTCAACCTCGAGCTCTTGATCTCGCTTTTGATCTGGCTCTTGATCTACCCGCCCCTTTAGCGCCAGGCCGAGTGGAGTCGTTGCGTAAGGGGTCGTAGCGGCCGGGAGCCGCGCAGAGGGATGAGGGCCATGGATGGCCCTTCAGCCCGGCCCCTGGAGCGGCGACGGAGTGAGGGGACCTGGAGCGAAGCGGAAGGCCCAGGTAGGGGCAAGATTTTTTGGTTTCTTTTTTATCGACTGAAAAAAGAAACTCGCGCGTAAGGCGCGAAACAAAACGCTCACCGCACGCGGTAATGAAGAAATACGCGGTCACCTGATAGACCGCAAGGTGCGCGGAGCACACCCTACAAAAGCCTTGCGCGTAAGGCGCGAAACAAAACGTTCAGCGCACGCGGTAAAGCAGAACACACAGTCGCCTGGTAGACCGCAACGGTGCGCGGAGCACACCCTACAAAAGCCCTGCGCGTAAGGCGCGAAACAAAACGTTCAGCGCACGCGGTAACGAAGAAAACACACAGTCGCCTGATAGACCGCAAGGTGCGCGGAGCACACCCTACAAGAGCCCTGCGCGTATCAGCGCAAGCGGCGAGGAAGACCATCACCGATCATGCGCAAAGGCGCATAGACCGCGCCAAGGTCTACCCCACCACATTCACCCCCACCCGAAACAACTGCACCTGATTACGCCCGTTATCTTTAGCCAGATACATAGCCGCATCGGCATTCTTGGTCAGTTGCACCTCATCGAGCCCATGCTCAGGGAACAACGCAATCCCAGTGCTGGACGACAAACTCAACGGCTGCCCACAGCCAAGGTCGAAGGGCTCGTTCAACGCCTCGCGAATTTTCTCGGCCACCACCAGCGCATCGTCATCGCCGTCGATCACCGGCAGCAACACCACAAACTCGTCTCCGCCCATGCGTCCGACAATGTCCGACTCGCGCACGCAATGCTGCAAACGCTCGGCAACCACTTGCAGCAATGCATCACCCACGTGGTGCCCCAGGGTGTCGTTGATAGGCTTGAAGCGATCCAGATCGATAAACATCAACGCCAGCCGCGAGCGGTTGCGCCGGGCCTGAGCCAGAGCATGGCTCAAGTGGTCGCTGAACAACGCCCGGTTGGGCAAGCCGGTCAGGGCGTCATGCTCGGCCTGGTGGCGCAGGCGGGTTTCGCTGTCGCGCAGTTCGCGGGTCATCTCCCGTGCCAGGGCCAGGGCGCGCGAATGGCCGGTCGTCAGCACCCAGGTAAGCACCGTGAGCAGCATGCTCAGCGCCAAACCGGCACCGGCAATAAGCCCGGAGTTGTCTTTGCTGATTGGCCGCGCCCGACGCTGATCGCCGAGCATTTCCAGGGTCCAGGTGCGGCCGGCCACTTCCAGGTATTCCACCGCATCGCTGTGGCCAACGAAATGGCGATCGGTGCCTTCGCTGGAGTCGTACAACAGGGACTCTCTGGTCTGCTTCACGCCTTCGTAGATGCGGATCGGCATGGCGGTGGAGCGTGTGCCGTACAGGCTGGCCATCAATTTGTTGATGCGCAGCGGCGCCACCACCCAGCCGACAATGGACGCGCGGCGCTGGGCCTGGGTTTCGTGCGGTTGGCCCTTGGCATACACCGGCAGGAACATCAAAAAACCGGCCTTGGCTTGCGTATCTGTTTCACCCGGAATAACCAACTCGACCTTGCCGGTGATTTTCGCATCACCCGAATCACGGGCCCGCTCCATGGCCGAGCGGCGCTCGGCGTTGGCGTAGGGGTCGATGCCCAATATGAGGTGGCTATTGCCTGAGAGCAGTTCGATCTGCACCACAGGGGCGTAAAAATCGCGCTCGCCTTCGGGGCGCACCTGGTAGTCCGGCACGCCGCTGGCCTGTTGCGCGGCGATGAGAGCAGGCAATTGGGCATGTGGCGTCCACTGCAAAAAGCCGATGCCTTCCAGGCCAGCGTATTCGGCGCCCAGTTGCAGGGAGTCAAGGTAGGTTTTGAATTCTTCGCGGCGCACCGAATCAGACGCGGCGAATAACCCCTGCACGCCGCGCAGTATCTGTTCGTAGGTGGCAATGCGCTGGTCAATGCTGCCAGTCGCTTCGCGCAGGTTGTAGTCAGCAGCCTCCAGGCGGTCGATCTGGGCGTTGCGCTGTTCGTGCTGCCACAACCAGTAGGTCACGCCTAGCGACACCAGAAGCATCAGCGGCGCGAGCAATTTGTAGCGCAAGCCAAGGCGGGACATGATCAGAAATCAACCAGCGTATGGGCCAGTTCCGCTGGCAGGTATTTGGCGAAAATACGCTCGACCGTGCCATCGGCGCGCATGGCGTCGATGATTGCCCGCCACTGCGCGCGCTCTTCGATACTCAGCGACTTGTTGGACATGATCAGGCCATGGGGCGTGGGCGCATCACCGGTTTCCACCACGCGGGTGTGCTGGCGAATCTTCTCGCTCTGCACCTGTGGGTAGTCGAAGGGCTCGATGATCATGCCTTGAATCTGGTTGGCCATCAGCACTTCATACAACGGCTCAAGGCGGGCGGCATGACGTACGCGGCGCTGTGCGGTGAGCGTATCGACCAACTCGTTGGCCCGGGGGCTGTAGCGAAAGCTGCGGATAACCCCCAGCTGCAGCGCCGGGTTGGCGGCAAAGTCGGCCAGCTTTTCCACCTGGGCATCCTCGCGCACCAGCAGGTAGAACTGGTCGGAAAAGTACCAGGCGAAACTGGCGTAGCGGTTACGGGCTTCGTCGGCGATACCGGAAAGGCTGAAATCCAGCCCGCCCTGCTCGATCAACTGCCAGATGCGCGCCCGTGGCAGCAAGCTGACCGTAACGCTGCAGCCACTGCGTTTGATCAGTTCTTCGGCAATGTCTTTATCGATGCCCGCATCAGTATCAGCCGAATACAGCAGGCCATGGTCATGCAGCGCCAAGGTCAGCGTACGGGTGCAGGTAACCCCTGACGCGGCGTGCGCCAGTGTCGAGTTCCCCAGAATGAGTGCACCCAGCAAAAAAGAAGGAAACAGCCGCATCACACCCATCACCCCGAATACGGACGACACCACGAGTAAGACATTTCCTACTTATACGCCTGCCCGAACAAAAGAGTAGGTCACCAACCGTAACTTGCATGGCTTCTAGCCACTATCACGCGGTTTTATCGCGAAATGGGTGGTCGCCCCATGCAAAAAAGCCCGAGGTTAAAGCCTCGGGCTTTGGCGGAAAAAACCGTTGTGGGAACTTATTTCTGCGCCGTTTCTATCTCGGTCTTCGGCGGCTTTGGCTTGATCAGGCTGAAGTCGATCAAGGACTTCTTGGCACCGTAAGGGTTACCAATAATCCGCGGCCGCTCCTTGAACTCGGCGCTGACAATACTCTTGCTAGGGTCGTATTCATCGAAGCTCAGCCCCGCCAGATCGGCCCAGGTGTGAATCAACTGAGAGCTGCTGTAAGGCCGTTTGGTATCGGCGATAAAACTCCACTCATGCCCTTCGCGCCATTTCGGCGAGGCCCAGACCATAAACGGAATGGTGTACATCGGCGCCGTCGGTTTGGCCTCGTTGCGCCCCAGTACATTGCCGGTTGGCGAGTCGAACACGTCTTCGCCGTGGTCGGAGAGGTACAGCAAAAAGCCGTTATCGTCCTTCTGCGCGTATTCCTTGATCAGGCTGGACACGACGAAGTCGTTATACAGCACGGCATTGTCGTAGGCGTTGTAGGTCGGCAATTGGTCATCGCGCAGGCTGGACGGCGCACCGGTGCGGTCGGTGAACTTCTCGAACTCGGGTGGATAGCGGTACTGGTAGCTCATGTGCGTGCCCAGCAAATGCACCACGATAAATTTCTTCGGTGCGTCTTCCTGCAACACCTTGGCAAACGGCGCCAGCACGTCGCCGTCGTACTGACGGGCGTTCTGGTTACGGTTGTTGTTCAGATACACCTGCTCATCGGCCTGCTCGGAAAACGTGGTGAGCATGGTGTTGCGCTTGGTCATGGTCTGCTGGTTGGTGATCCAGTAGGTCTTGAACCCGGCCTGTTTCATCACGCTGACGATGGACGGGGTCTTGAGGTACAGGTCCGGGTTCTGCTCGTCGGCGAAGGTCAGCACCTGTTGCAGGGCTTCGATGGTGTAAGGGCGCGGAGTGACCACGTCATCAAATACCAGCATGTCCTGGCGCAGCTTGTCGAGGTTGGGCGTGGTATTGCGTGGATAGCCGTACAGGCTCATGCGCTGGCGATTGGTGGACTCGCCAATTACCAGCACCAGCGTAGCAGGCTGGTCACCCAGGGTGCTTTTGAGGTGTTTGAGCGGTGGAATTTTCGCCGCGTCGGTCAGCATGCCCTGCATGTTGTTGAGTTGCTCACGGTACTGACGATAGCCCAGCACCAGCTGCCACGGCACCGCCGGCTCCATACGTGCTTCGACTTTCAGCAAGGCGCTGCCCATGGTCTTTTCGCGCAGGCCCTGGCTGATCAGCGGGTAGCCCACCGAGCTCAGCAGCATCAATGCGGCGGCGGCAAAGGCGGGTTGGCGGGTCATTTCGATAGGCCGCACGCGGCGCCAAAGCAAATACGCTACCAGCGTGTGCAGGGCGAAGGCCGGCAGCATCCACCAGGCAAAGTACTGAATCAGGTATTCACGGCTTTCGGCGGCGTTGGACTCGAACATGATGAAAATCACGCTCTGGGAGAACTCCTGGCCATAGATGAAAAAGTAGCCAAGGCTCACCAACGAGGCCGCCCACAACAGCAAGCCAATGCTGCCGGCAATCAGGCGGGTTTTAGCGGGGAACAGAAGCACTGGTACCAGCCACAGCGCGCTCATCACAAACGCCTGGCGAAAACCCGTGAAGCCGGAGGTGCCGGTGATTTGGATCAGCAGCTGCGGTACGCAGGAGAAATACCAGAAGAACAGAAACAACCAGCCGATACCGGCCCAGTCGATGCCCCATCCCTTTTCACTTCGTACTTGCATGCAGCTTCACTCCGCCGATGGTCAGACACCCGGCGCGGCGAAGATGAAGAAAAAACACCGCAACGGGTCATGAGGCGGTGAACCCTACGTGGGGGGATGTGAAAATTATGTCGATGGGGGTTGGGTGGATCAAAACCGGTCAAGGGCCCCTCACCCCCGGCCCCTCTCCCGCAAGCGGGCGAGGGGTGACATAAGGCCAGAAGTCCACTGCGCGCTGCCCCCTCTCCCGCTTGCGGGAGAGGGCTGGGGTGAGGGGCGGTTGATTTGACTTTTGCATCCCATAGAAGGACCAGAAAGCCACATCACATCAACCACCCCAGCGTCTTGGCCCGCGCTACCGCCTGCGTGCGCCGCTCTACCCCAAGCTTCACGTTGATCCGCCGAGCATGCGTCTTCACCGTATGCAGGGAGATATGCAGCCGATCGGCGATCTGCAAATTGGAGTAGCCCAGAGCAATCTGCTCCAGCACCATTTTCTCCCGCGCACTCAGTGGCGAGCTCTCGGGGCTCGGCGGCACCCCTGCCCCGGCCTGGTTAAGCAATATGCGCAACTCCAGCGGCTCGGCCAACTGCGGCAACACCTGCTCAAGCCACTGACCGAACTGCCCGTGCAGCGCTTGCAGCTCCGGGCTCACGCCTTGTTGTTGAGCCGTCTCCAATGCCAGCCTCAGCATTGCCTCGGCGTTTTTTTCTTGCCCGCTCGCCAACAATGCCTGTACCAGACTGAAGCGACAGCGATTAAGCAGATTGAAATAGCCACTGCGCTCACAATCCGCGCTCAAGGTATGCAGGCTGTCCAGGGCCGAACGCACGTCGCCCAGTTGCAGGTCGGCCAGGGCCAGGTTGTAACGCAGGCG
Source organism: Pseudomonas turukhanskensis (assembly GCF_027922365.1). GTDB lineage: Bacteria > Pseudomonadota > Gammaproteobacteria > Pseudomonadales > Pseudomonadaceae > Aquipseudomonas > Aquipseudomonas turukhanskensis. The sequence goes on along the minus strand of NZ_BSFN01000002.1, from coordinate 113,367 downwards.
CGGCAACAGATCGTAAAACCCTGAGGGGGCCAGCAAGTCGCGTTGCTGGTAGCTCTCAAGCGTCGCCAGCAAGGCGGCGCGTGCTCGTTGCGCTTCGCCTTGGCGCAGCCACAACGTGGCCTGGGCCAGTTGCAAAACGCCGCGATAGCGAACTTCCGGTACGTGCTGCCACTGCATCAGCCGTTCGGCTTTGCGCAGCAGCTGGAAGGCCAGGGTGAAGTCGTTGGCTTGTGCCGCCAGTTCGGCCAGGCCTTGGTAACCAAAGATGATATAGGCGTCTTCACACGCCTCAGCGGCATGCAAGCCGGCACTGTAAGAGGCATGGGCCGCTTCGGTGTGGCCCTGGCTGGCCAGCAGGCTGCCACGCAGCAGCAACAGCCGCCCGAGCACCGGCCCCTGGCGCCCCGCCGATTGCAGGTGTTGCAAGCACAGTTCCGCCAGTTCCAGCGCCGGGCCGGTTTCGCCAAGGATGGTCAGTTGGTGGATACGGTCGACGCTCAGCAGCGCCTCGAACAACACGCTGCCTTTGAGGCGCGCCAGTTTCAGCCCTTCCTGAATGTAGTCCTGGGCATCGCTCAACAGGTTTTCTGAAAATGCCTGCTGGGCCAGCACCTGGTAACACAGCGCACGCTGCGACCAGGCGTCATCAAACAGCGCGTCAAGGGCTTGCAAGGCTTGCTCGCGGGCGCTGCGTTGCCCACGCTGGCGTTGCAGCACGCTCTGAATGGCCTGGTAGTGGGCCAGTAGCTGTTGCTGCTGACGCAGGCTCGGTTGCGGGAAGAATCGGCCCAGGTCTTCCAGGCAGTCGTCCACTTCGTCCAGACGCGCGCAGATAAGCAGCGCCCAGGCCTGCAAGGTGATCAACCGCGGGGTGCTGGAATACAGGCTGGCGGGCAATTCGTGACGCCATTGCAGGAACTGCGACACGCTCTGGCCGACCAGCAGTTGCTCCTGGCCAAAGCGTTGCAGGTAGTTGGCCGCCACGTCGGGCTGGTTGGCGAACAGCGCATGCTCCACCGCCGCTCGCACATCGCCGTGGCTGGCAAACCACTGGCAGGCACGCACGTGGGCCTGGGTCGGCGCCGGTGCGCTGCATTGGCGTTTGAGCACGGCCGCCACCGGCCGGGACAGGCGAAACCATTCGCCGCAGCTGTCCATGCCGAGGAAAAACATCTGCCGGGCATGCAATTCTTCGAACAGCGCCGCGCCGCCTTCGTCCAGCACGTGCTCGCACAAGGCTGAGGAAAAACGCGGCATATGCGCCAGCAGCGACAGCGCCCGCAACAAAGTGGGCGACAGGCCGCTAAGCACTTCACGGGCGATGTATTCGTTGAGCAGCGGCGTGCCGGAGGCCAGGCGCTCGGGCAGGTTTTCAGCGGTGCCTTTAATCAGCAGCAGGCACACGCCCGCCACCCAGCCTTCGCTGTTGTGCAGCAGTTGCTCGCTCAACTCCGGCGAGAGCTCGAGGTGATGCTGTTGCAACAGGCCGTTGAGTTCAGGTTCGTCCAAAGCCAGGGCCGGAGCGTCGAGCTCCAGCAGGTCGCCCTGCAGCATCAGGCGCGGCAGGTTCCAGGCCGGACGGCGGCGCCCGCCGATCCACCAGCGCAGGGTGTGCGGGGCTTGTTCGAGCAAGCGGTCGAGGCAGTCATCGAGCTCGGCGCAGGGGTCGCGCGGGTAGTCGTCGAGCACAATCCACAGGGGAGTTTCACTACGGCTGAGCAGGCTGCACAGCTCGTCATAGGTGTCGCCCTCTTCCACCGGGCGGCCCAGGGCCTTGGCCAGGCGCTTGAGCAGTTCCACCGGGGTCAGGGCGCGACCGAGCAAGTCCAGCCACACCACCTGGGTGCCGACCGGCGCCTGCCGTACACATTCGTTGAGCAACACGCTCTTGCCAAAACCGGCCGGCGCGCAAATAAGAGCCAGGCGACTATCGCCGGCCAGCAGCGCCTGCACCAGGCGGGGACGAGGGAAATGAGCGGCCGGTAAACGCGGCAGCGGGCTGTCAGATAAACGCAGGGGACGCGGTCCAATTGCGTGGACGTTATGCATGGTCGATGCCTCTGCTTTTTTGTTTTTATTCAGGGTCTAGCGTGGGCTGATCTTACGCACAAACAGCTCTGAGTAGAGCCTCAGACACAAAAAAGGCGACCCGTGGGCCGCCTTATTCTTACACCTTAGCGGTGGTCATCACGCTTGCTTATGCTGGGCCCCGTCTTACTGACCGGTGAGCCGGAGCCCAACACCTTCAAGACTTAACGAACACCAGCGTTACGCAGGGCAGCCGGGGTGTAGTCGGTAGCCGAGGTTTTGATGCCGAACTCATACGACTTCTTCTCTTCGTTCATCATGCCGATGGCCAGGTAACGGCCAGCGATAATGTCGTAGAGCGCTTCGAAGGCGTAAGCCGGAGACTGAGCCACGTATTGCTGATACAGCATGGCTTCGCCTACGCGCCACAGTTGGCCACGGCCGTCATACATTTCCGAAGCAACGATGGTCCAGGAGTCTTCGTCAACGTAGAACTTACGTTTGGCGTAGATGTTGCGTTCGCCGGACTTCAGGTTGGCTTCCACTTCCCACACGCGGTGCAGCTCGTAGCGTGCCAGGTCCTGGTTGGTGTGGCCGGTTTTGAGAATGTCGGCGTACTTAACGTCTGGCGACTCCAGCTTGTAGTTGTTGTACGGGATGTACATTTCTTTTTTGCCGATCAACTTCCAGTCGTAACGGTCAGGAGCGCCGTTGAACATGTCGAAGTTGTCCGAGGTCCGCAGACCGTCCGAGGCAGTGCCCGGGCCGTCGTAGGAAACCTGCGGAGCGCGGCGTACACGGCGCTGGCCGGCGTTATAGATCCACGCCATGCGTGGCTCTTTAACCTGGTCGAGCGACTCGTGTACCAGCAGTACGTTACCGGCCAGACGTGCCGGCGCGGTTACTTGCTGTTTGAAGAACAGCAGGGCGTTGGCGGCTTTGTCACTGTCCATGCCCGTCATGTGTTGAGGGAACGATACCTCGTCGGTGAAGTTCACCAGGGTGTAGCTGCCGTTGGTTTGCGGCGTAGCCTGCGTGTAGCTGCGGCGCAGGTTGCCACCACGGTAACGGGTGATGTGGTTCCAGATGACTTCCAGGCCATTTTGCGGAATCGGGAAAGCGTAGTAACGGCTTTCCTGGAAATTCTGCAGACCGTTGCCACCTTCCACGGTGGTGGTTTTGGCAGCACTGAGTTTGGCCGCTTCATTCACCGAGTCCGGCACCGAAACCGTACGGTGGGTGGTGTACACCGGCAATTTGTAGGTTTCCGGATAACGCTTGAGCATCGCCAATTGGCCGGCAGACAGCTTGGCTTTGTACTGGTCAGCGTTGGCAGCGGTGATGGTGAACAGCGGTTTTTCATCAGCAAACGGGTTGCCGAGGAAACCACCGTCGTTTACCGAGGCGGCGTTCTTGGGCAGACCGCCGGTCCAGGCAGGAATGCTGCCGTCGGCGTTACCGGCTTTCTCACCGCCCAGTGGCGTGAGGGTGGTGCCGAGTTTGGCTACTTCCGCAGCCGGCACCGCAGCCAACACGCTGCTGGCAAGCAGCGAGAGGGCCAATGCACCAAACAGATTTTTCGTTGTTTTCATTGTTCTTGTAGTCCTCTGTTATTCCGCCAAGCAATTCTTAGAAGTTCACGCCAACACTGAGGGCCAGGAAGTCGCGGTCGGTGAGTACGTTGTAATCGCCGCCGAAGAAGTTGGTGTAGGAAATACCCGCGGTATAGGTGTTGCGGTACTCGGCATCCAGACCAATGCTCGCGGCCTTGGCGCCTTCGTTGAAGTTCGGGCCATAGCCGTCTACGTCATGCGACCAGGACACGTTGGGCTTGAGGTTGACGCCAGCGAAGGCATCGCTGTAGTCCCAGATGGCACGAGCACGGTAGCCCCAGGAAGTACGAGTGTAGTAACCGTGACGACCGCCTTGTTCCAGATTGCCGAAGGTCGAATCGCGGCCGTAACGGATGTCGTCAACGTCGCCCAGACCACCGATGGAGTTGGCGCCAACTTCACCGACCAGGGTCAGACGATCAGCACCCATGACTTGGTCGAAGAAGTGGGTGAAGGTGGTTTGCACCTGAGTCACTTCTTTGCGGTTGTAGCCAGTGTGGTCAATGTCAGCCTGACCCAGCGCTGCCAGGAAACCTGCCAGACCGCCACCCGCACCAGCAAACGCACCGGCAACACTGGTAGCTACCAGCGGCGTCATGTCATTGGTGTTGATCTGGATGGGCATGTTCGGACGATAGCTGATTTCACCGGACCAGGCGGTGCCTGTAGGCAGCGTGGTGGAGAAGCTCAGGCCGTAGAGGCGAATGTCTTCCGGGTATTCGAAGTAGTACTTGCCGGTACCCAGCAGAATCGGCTGCGCCAAGGCGCCGCCAGCGGTGGTCAATGCTGCGGTGATGTCGTCTGCGCTACCGTTCTGCAGGCCGAGGAACGGCGTGCGGGCGTGGTAGTTCATGAAATACGCACCGTACTCGGTTTCATCGCCCTGCCAGCGCAACGCGGCGCCCCACTGGCCGGAGTCTTTCGGATCACGATCGCCGATACGCGGCACCGCCAGACCTTGCGAGTTGACGTCTACACCCAGGCTGGCCAGCAGTGCTTTGGTGCCCGGCGCGTTGAGCGCCTCAACAGTGGTGGCATCCAGAATGCGGTAGTTGTCGTTGCAACCTTCTTGCAGCACGTCGGTGCTGGAGAAGAAGGTGCCGCAGTTATCCACAACGGTCTGGTCCCATTCGATCTGATAGAACGCCTCGGCAGAGAGGTTTTCGGTAATGGTCTGCGACAGGTAGAACATGTTGACCGGAATCAGACCTTCCTTGACCTCTGCGCCAGGACGGCGGAAAGCGGAAACGTCTACCGGGTTGATGCTGTTGATGCCGTTCTGGATAAAGGTACTTTCGCCCCAGCTCACCACCTGTTTACCCAGACGCACGCTGCCCGGCTGATCGGCAATGGCGTAGTTGTGGTAGACGAACGCATCGAGCAGTTGGTAGCCCGACGACTTGGCGCCCATCTTGGCGTGGCTGTCGTCGATGTCCATCAGCTCGCGGCTTTCATCTTTCAGTTCGAAGTCGTACCAGTACTTGCCACGCAGGAACACGCCGGTGTCGCCGTACTTGAGTTCGAGGTCGTGAATGCCTTTGAAGATTTTCGAGAAGGTTTTGTCTCTTCTGAAATTCAGACGGCCGTCATCGTTGGTTTGCGTAAAGGCGTTGCCGCCGTTCGCCGAGCCGATGTAGTCCTGGTCCGCTTTGGCTGTCGACCAGCTGGCCCCCAGGGACAGGGACGAGTCGAATTGGCCTTCGATCTCCCCGATATTGAAATTGACCGCGTGGGCCTGGGCGCAGGTGCCCAGAGCGATAGCGATAGCAAGAGTCTTTGGCTGGAACAGTCCGGGCCTTTTTGTTGTTGTCATGCGGCTCTCCTAGTTGGTGAAACTGTGGTGCACAGTACTCAGCGGATTACACGCGGATAAGCGCACGAAGGACTGATTCTTTCTGTCGCCTGAAAGTATGAATGCCCGCACCATGCGGTCATCACAGGGCACCAACACTGGAATGAATGGAGCAGTATTCGGCGGCGAGGGAACTTTTGATATTTGTATTACCAGCGCTACAGGGCACAAGGGCACGAACCAAGGGGCATGCCGTGCACATCGTTGCACCACCGAGCCTGGATCCCCGCCTGCGCGGGGATGACGGAGAGCGAGATCCAGGTACTTAGCGACTGCATATTCACCAGCCAATAAAAAGGCCGACCCCTCATGGGATCGGCCTTCCGGTCTTGCCGCCCGTGTTACTTGCCGGCGTACTTCTGCAGGTTAGCCATCATGGCTTGCAGCGCTTGCAGGCTGTCTTCAGGGTGGCTGGCGCCTTCGAAGTCGCCGATTTCTTTCCAATGGGCGGCTACGTCGTCGGCATCGAAGCCGACTTTCGGGTCGAAACCTGCGCCATTGCTGCGTTCCCAACGCACTTTACCGATCCAGCCGCCGCCTACTTCATAGAGGCCTGCGGTGTCCTGGCAGTTTTCGCTGCCCAGGTACACCACCAGCGGGCTGACCAGTTCCGGCTTCAGTTGCTCGAATACTTGCTGCGGAATCAGGCCTTCGGTCATGCGCGTGCCGCCGGTTGGGGCGATGGCGTTAACGAAAATGTTGTTCTTGCGGCCTTCGATGGCCAGGGTGCGGGTCAGGCCGTACAGACCGAGCTTGGCCATACCGTAGTTGGACTGGCCAAAGTTGCCGTAGATGCCGGAGGTGGACGAGGTGAAGATCACACGGCCGTAGTTCTGTTCACGCATGTGCGGCCAGGCAGCGCGGGTAACCTTGTAGGCGCCGGCGACGTGCACCTGGTACACCAGGTCCCAGTCGGCGTCTTCCATTTTGTGGAAGGTTTTGTCCCGCAGGATGCCGGCGTTGTTAACCACCACATCGATACGGCCAAAGGCGTCGAGGGCGTTCTGCACGATTTTTTCGCCGTCGGTTACCGAGTCGTGGTTGGCCACGGCGGTGCCGCCGGCCTCAACGATTTCGGCCACTACGCGGTCTGCTGCCGAAGCGTTGGCGCCTTCACCGTGGGTGCTGCCGCCCAGATCGTTTACCACCACCTTGGCGCCAGCCTTGGCAAAAGCCAGGGCGTGGGCGCGGCCGATGCCACCACCGGCGCCGGTGACGATTACAACCTTGTCTTCAAAACGAACGGACTCGCTCATACATAACTCCTGTGGCAGATGGCAAAACATGCGATGCGCCGAGTTTCCGGCAGCGCGGCGGCAGCCACAATAAAAGCGGCCGGGGCTGAATAGCGCCCAATAAGGTTAGGGCATGATTCGCGCATACACCGCGAACTGTTTAGCTAGCGGCCTGGCGCTGGTGCCGGGCATTTTTGTGCAGGCTGCTCTGGTGCGGTTATGGCGGTGTAGCGATAGGTGACATCGCGGTCTGGCGCGCCACCGGCAATTATCAGGAACATGCCGAAACTGCTGGTGTGGATGCTCGCTGGCAGCTGTGTGGGGTGACTGAGGTCCAGGGTTACCTCGCGGCTGTTATGGCCCCAGGCAAGCAGCGGAATGCCGTTGAAATCGTTATCGGAAAATCGGTATTGGGTGCCGTCCAGATTGCCGGCAATGCTTAACTGCCCTACGCAACGTTCGCCCTGTTGCAGGCGAACGGTGAGTTGCTGATCGGCATCGATATGCAAGTGGACGAGGCCAGCGGTAGCCGGCGCATCCAGCACAGGGAAATTGGCGCGACTGGCCAGCAAGGGCCACAAACCCGGCGCGTACAGGGGGTTGCCGACAGCCTGCTGGGCGTACCAGCCATCGAACAGGGCTGGCGGGTCTTGCACCGGCGCCGTGCCTGCGCAGCCGCCCAGCATCGCCACCATTACCGCCCCACCCCACACCTTGTGCATACCGCCTCCCGCCAAAATGGTCAGCGGCTAGGCTACAGCAGCCTTGCTTAAGGCGGCGCGAAAAGCTTGGTAGTGCTGCAGCACGTGGCACGGCGCCTCGGTTTGCGGGTAGTGGCCGATGCCGTCGAGTAGCACGGTATCGGGCTCCGGAATCAGCTCGCGGTAGCGGGCAACCATATGCGCGCCGGAAATCGGGTCCACGGCACCATCGATCACCCGCAGTGGCAAGCCGCCCTTTTGCATCGCTGCCAGCCAGCGGTCACGTTGCTCACGGCGTTCAGGAATGTAGTGAATCAGCCGATGCATCACGGCCGGGCCGTTGTTACGGGCAATCAGGCTCCAGAAGTCGTCCAGCTCCTGTTCGCTGGGCTGGGTGTGCGGGCCGAATACCTGGGCAAAACTGGCGGCCAGCTTCTTGCGGCTAAACAGCCGGCCAATCAGAGGCCCGAGCGGGCTGAGCAAGAGTTTTTGCACCAGCACCGGGCGATGGGTTTCGGGGAACAGCCCGCCATTGAGAAACACACAGGAGGCCAGGCGGGCACGGCCTTCGTGATGGCGAGCGACCAGTTCCTGGGCGACGCTGTCGCCATAGTCGTGAGCCAGCACGTGCACCGGCGCATCAATGTTCAGGTGCGCGAGCAGCGCCTGGTGAATATCGGCCTGTTCAAGCAAACGGTAGTCGTGGCCACGGGGCTTGGCCGAGTCACCAAAGCCAAGCATGTCGCAGGCGATGACCTGGTAATGTTCGGCCAGGGTGTTCCAGAGAAAATGCCAGTCCCAGCTGGCGGTGGGAAAGCCGTGTATCAATAGCAGCGGCTCGCCTTGGCCAGCGGTCCAGTAGGCAATGGTGTGGCCCTTGAATTTCAGGCTCTTCCCCTGCGCGCGCCAGTCACGCAGGGGAATGCCGGCGAGCGCCGGCGACATCAGACGGCGTAGCCAGGGTTCTGTTGGTCGAGTTTGCGCATCAGCGCCGGCCAGGCGAGGTTGCCGCCCATGCCCTGGGCGGTTTTCATCACGCCCTGCACCATGGCTTTGGCGCCGTCGAGAATCTGCTGAGGAATATGGATCAACTCGGCGCCGCCACTCTGCGCCATCACCTGCACTTCGCAGGCACGCTGCAGGGTGAACATCATCAGAAAGGCGTCGGCGATACTGGCCGAGCAGGTCATGAGGCCGTGGTTGGGCAGAATCATGAAATTGCTTTCACCCAGGTCTGCCTGCAGGCGAGCTTTCTCTTCATGGTTTAGCGCCACGCCTTCGTAGCCGTGGTAGGACAGGCTGGCCAGCACAAACAGCGACTGCTGCGACAGCGGCAACAAGCCCTGCTTCTGCGCCGAAACGGCGATGCCGGCGGCGGTGTGGGTATGGATAACGCAACCGACGTCGTGACGCACTTCGTGCACGGCGCTGTGGATGGTGTAGCCGGCGGGGTTGATTTCGTACGGGCTATCCATTTGCTTGACGCCGTTGAGGTCGACCTTCACCAGGCTGGAGGCAGTGATTTCATGGAACATCAACCCGAACGGGTTGATCAGGAAGTCTTCGGTGCCGGGCACCTTGGCGGAGATATGGGTGAAGATCAGATCGTCCCAGCCATGCAGGGCGATAAGGCGATAGCAGGCAGCGAGGTCGACGCGGGCCTGCCATTCGGCGGCCGATACCTGATCTTTGATGGTCGGTACGGATTTGATTTGCGCAGCAGTCACGGCAATCACCTCGGTTTGTTGTTGTTTTTTAGTGAGATTGAGTCTAGCGAGGGTTGGCGCGGGTGGTAGTCGCTCTTGCGGCCAGCTTGGTGGCCTTGTGGGTCAGGGGATAACGCTGTCATGAGCCAATCCACCGTCATCCCGGCGCAGGCCGGGATCCAGAATAGCGGATTGAACGAGGTAGCGGGCTCGCCAAAATTCTGGAGCCAGGCCTGCGCCAGGATGACGAGGGCTCGCAGAAATAGCGGTGAGCAGGGTGAGCCCTGCTGTGATCAGGCTTTGAGCAACTGCGCAAACTCCGCCAACCACGGCTCCGCATCCGTCTCCGGCGTCACGCTCTCACTGGCATCGAGCTGCAACATCGGCTGCACTTCGCGCAGCCCCAGCTCGGCAAACAGTTCGCGCAGTTGCTCACCGCCGCCACAGAAGGTATCGCCATAGCTGGCATCGCCCAGGCCAATCACGGCGCCGGGCAAACCGCGCCATTCGCTGGGCAGCACGTCGCGGATAGCGTGAAACAGCGGTTGCAGGTTGTCCGGCAGCTCGCCCATGCCGGTGGTGGAGGTCACGGCCAGAAAGGCGTCGGGGGCGAATGCCTTGAGTTCGTCGAGGGTGGCGCGCGGGTTGTGCCAGGCATCGAAGCCGTCCGCTTTGAGCAGTTGGGTGGCATGACGAGCCACTTCTTCGGCCGTGCCGAACACCGAACCGGACAAGATCGCAACTTTCATCAAAAACGCTCCGCAGCTGGGCTGAAAAAATGCCGGCCATTATGCCTGAGCAGCGCCTGCCGTCACTGTTCGGCCCGTCCATCGGAAACCCTGCGCAACACACTAATAAAACTACCGCTTCGCTGTCCCACCAGCGACGCCACTGATTCACCTAGTTGCCCATCTGAAGTACTGGAGCATCTACACCATGCAAGACCCAACCCTTCTCACCAGCGAGGAATTGGACTTCCTCCAAGACCTGCAAACTCCGCATCGTCTAAACGGCCCGATGCAGACCCCGAGCCTGCGGGTGGACGGCGGCACCCAGACCAAAGCCCTGCTCACCCGCCTGGCCGCCAGCGACCAACTCACCATCGAAGCGCATTTCAACGGTGAGCGCGTGACCTTCCCGCTGAACTTGGTGGAAGACGAATTCCACAGCCTGAGCCTGGAAATCGGTGAGCCCCAGGTGGTGGAACAGGGCCCGTCCGAACGTCCCTGGCGCCTGCACATGACGCCCGCCATCGAGTTGGTGGACGAGCACGGCAAGCCCAGCGGCGTGTGGTTGCACGCGCTTTCCACTACGGGGCTGCTGGTGGAAGTACGCCATCAACTGGTGCCCAACAGTTTTACCTATTGGTTGCCGCGTGCCGGCGCCGAGCCGATTCGGCTGCAAGGCATTTTGGCCCGGCGCAGCAAACAACGCCTGGTGGCCTACCGCCTGAGCGGGCGCAAAACAGCGCACAGCGAGCAGCTGCGCCAGTACATCTATCAGCAGCATCGCTTGCTCAATCCGGTTGAACCAACGCCCGCCATCTAACGAATTTCCCGCTCTAGCACGCATCTTTGGCTGGCATTTGGCAGCACAAAACCACTACTCTTCACCCAACGCCCCGCCACCCCTGGGGCGCTTTTTTTGCCAAGGCTCTACCCGAGCGGCGGCGAGGCTTTGAGGAGATACATAATGTCTGCTTCCCCCGTCACCCTGATGGTGGCTCGCCGCGTGCCCCGCGAGCGTTACCAGGACTTCATGCTCTGGCTGCGTGAAGGCGAACAACTGGCCACCGACTTCCCTGGTTATCTCGGCTCTGGCGTACTCGCCCCACCGGCCGACGATGACGAATTCCAGATCGTATTCCGCTTCGCCGATGCCGAACTGCTCGCCAGCTGGGAGCACTCCGCCTCGCGCCGCGCCTGGCTGCAACGTGGCCAAGGCCTGTTCGCCCAGCCGCTGGAACACCGCGTGCAAGGTATCGACGCCTGGTTCGGCAGCGCCAGTCGCAACGTACCGCGCTGGAAGCAAAGCGTGGCCATCTGGCTGGCCTTCTTCCCGGTATCGCTGGCGTTCAATCTGATTTTTGGCGGGCTGTTAAGCGAACTGCCGCTGGCGGTGCGCATTCTGCTCAGCACCCTGGCGCTGACGCCGCTGATGACCTACTGGTTTATTCCGCTCTCTACGCGCCTGCTGGCGCCGTGGTTGCACAAGCGCAAAGAGCTGCGCGTTGTGGGCCGCTCGGCACTGGCAGGCGAGGCCAAGTAAAACGCTGCCTTTTGTACCCGGCAGCAGACTGGGGTAACGTTGCCGGGCCTGTTCGCCAACGAGTACCCCATGCCTGCTTCTGCCCCCATTCTGCTGACCGGCGCCGGCCAACGCGTCGGCCTGTTCTGCGCCGAACGCTTGCTCGATGACGGTCACCCGCTGATCGTTACCTACCGCCAAGAGCGGGAAAGCCTGCAACGGCTGCGCGAGCGCGGCGCCGTTACCCTCAAGGCAGATTTTTCCAGCGAAGCCAGCATTCTGGCCTTTGTCGCCGAGCTGAAAACCCATACCCAACGCCTGCGCGCCATTGTGCACAACGCCTCGCAGTGGCTGGCGGAAACGCCGGGGAATGAAGGCGCCATCTTTGCGCAGATGTTCAACGTGCATATGCTCGCGCCCTACCTGATCAACCTGCACTGCGCCGAGTTGCTGCGTCAGTCGAGCCCGGCGGATATCGTGCATATCAGCGACGACGTGGTGCACAAAGGCAGTGCCAAGCACCTGGCCTACTGCGCCAGCAAGGCGGGGCTGGAAAGCCTGACGCTGTCGTTTGCCGCCAAGTACGCGCCGGCGATCAAGGTCAATGGCATCGCCCCGGCCCTGATTCTGTTCAACGACGGCGACGATGCCGACTACCGCGCCAAAGCCCTGGCCAAATCGGCGATAGGTATCGAACCCGGAGCCGAGGTCGTCTACCAGAGCCTGCGTTATCTGCTCGACAACCCCTATGTCACCGGCACCACCTTGAGCGTCAACGGCGGCCGGCACCTGAAATAATTGGATGGGAGTACACCGTTATGCCGAGACTGGAGCCTGGAATGGCGCGCATCAGGGTCAAGGACCTGCGCCTGCGCACCTACATCGGAATCAAGCAGGAAGAAATCGATAACAAGCAGGACGTGCTGATCAACCTGACCATCCTCTATCCCGCCGTGGATGCGGTGCAGGTCAACGATATCGAGCACGCGCTGAACTACCGCACCATCACCAAGGCCATCATTGCCCACGTGGAAAACAACCGTTTTGCCCTGCTTGAACGGTTGACCCAGGAGCTGCTCGACCTGGTGATGGCCCACCCGGCGGTGCGCTATGCCGAGGTGGAAGTGGACAAGCTGCATGCCCTGCGCTTTGCCGAGTCGGTGTCGATCACCCTCGCCGGTCATCGCTAACCCGCTCGCGCCCTCAAGTGCCCGCATTGCCGAGCGGGCCGGGCGCTTCTATTATCGCGCCCATTGCCTCATCCCCTTTCCCCGCACGTTCTCGGAGTACGTTGCCATGACCGAGCAAGAACAGATCGAACTCGAAGCCGCCGCCTTTCGCCAACTGGTGCAACACCTGCGCGATCGCACCGATGTGCAGAACATCGAGCTGATGAACCTGGCTGGTTTCTGCCGCAACTGCCTGTCCAAGTGGTACAAGGCTGCCGCCGACGACGTCGGCCTGCCGGTGACCATCGACCAGGCACGCGAAGAGGTCTACGGCATGCCGTACAGCGAGTGGAAAACCAAATACCAGAAAGAAGCCAGCAGCGATCAGCAAGCGGCGTTCAACAAAGGCCAGAAGTAATGACTGCACTTACCGATTTTCGCGCGGCCCTGCGCAGTGACAACCACCTGTTCGCCACCACCCTGGCCTTTATTGCCGAGCACTACGATTACCAACAAAGTGCCTTCGTAAATGGCAACCAGAACAATGCCAGCGGGCAGAACGAAGGCTCGTGCAAAACCCTCGGCCTGGCTCTGCTCGAAGGCCTGAGCCTGGAAGAAACCTTGCGGGCTTTTGGCGAGCATTACCGCAGCGTGCTCGCTACGCCGACCGGCACCGACCACGGCAATATCCGCGCATTGATGGAAACCGGCTTGAGCGGCGTGAATTTCGAGCAGCAACCGCTCAAGCACAAGGCCTAGCGCCGAACAAAAAAAGTTTTTTGTGTAGCCGAAATCCTACATACATCACAGAAATCACCGCTTATTCTGCTCGCCGGTCTACACCATGGACGGTGCCCTGCGGCCGCAAATATGCCCCGCCGTCCGCTCGCTGGAATTGCACGGATGCAGCCTACCTTGATGCAGCAACAAACCCTCGTGTGGAAACCCTGGCTCAACCCCGGCGTGGAAAACCTGCGCCTGCGCCAGGACGACAGCGGCATTCATGCCAGCAGCCATCTGATTCAGAGCGTGCGCGGCAACAGCATTGCCGCCACCTATGTGCTGCACTTCGACCCGCGCTGGCGCTTCCGCCGGCTGTGGCTGAAGGTGGATAACCTCGGCCAGCGCACCTTAACGTTGGAGCGCGACATTCGTGGCCACTGGCTGCTCAATGGCGAACCCCGCCACGACCTCAATGACTGCCAACACGTGATGCTCTCGGCCACGCCGTTTACCCACACGGCGATTTTGCAGCGCAGCGCGTTGGAAATAGGGCAAAGCGAAGAGGTGCAGGTGGTGCACGTCGACATGCTCACCTTCACGCTGCAGGCGCGCAGCCAGCGGTATCAGTGCCTGCGTCAGCAGGACGAGCACACCCTGTATCGCTACGAGACGGCAGGCAAACAGAGCCGCGAGTTGACCATGGACAGCCAGGGGTTTCTGACCAAGGCCAGTGAGCAGTACCTGCGCCTGACGTCGAAGCTGGCGCTTGAGTTGAATACCTGGGTTTAAGATCAAAGGCTTCGCGAGCAAGCTCGCTCCTACGAAAATCCCGCTATTGCGTAGGTTGGGTTGAGCAAAGCGAAGCCCAACGATACGCGCAAACAAGCCCCAACTCCGGTGCCCAACAGGACCGATCGAGCTTGCTTCGGTCCTGTGGGCAGCACTGGTGGGGCTTACACGTTCGTAACGTTGGGCTTCGCCTTTGGCTCAGCCCAACCTACGCCTTGGCCGGAACCCCGACTGCTTCCACAGCTGGCTCCGAGCTCCAGCCTTTCAACCGCTCCACGCTCGCCCGATAGGGCTTCAAGCCCTTGGCCAGCAGCACAATGGAGAACAGCACCGCGACGGTCGTCACGATCAGCAGCGAGTATTGCAGCGCGTTGTCGTTGCCAAAGCCATAGTCCGTCACCATCGCCACCGCCGTTGGGCCAATGCCCAGGCCAATCAGCGTGATCACAAACAGGTAGATGGCCGAGGCCTGCCCGCGCATGGAGTTGGGCATGATGTCCTGAATGGCGGCAGGTGCCACGCCAAACGGCATGCTGAGGAAAAACACCGCCGGGCACATGAAGATCGAGGCGACATTGCCGCTGCTGGCCAATGGGAAGGCCAGCACGCACGGCAGCGCGCCGATGGCGGCAATCAGGCCCACGCGCATATTGCCGTCGGTGCGACCACGCTTGTTCATCCAGTCGGCCAGACGACCGCCGAAGACGATCCCCAGGCAACCGAACACGGCCACGATGCTGCCGTACACCACGCCTACATGGCCGGCATCCCAGCCGTAGGTGCGAATGTAAAAGGTCGGAATCCACGCCGCACTGCCGTAGCCGGCGAATGCCAGGCCGGCAAAGCCGAAGTTATGGCACAGCACGGTGCTGCGGTTGGAGCGGATATAACGCCCCACTTCGCTCAGCGGCACCGCGACGCCGGCCCCTACGCCACGGCGAGCGGGTTCACGTACTGCCAGCATCAGCAGGGTGAACAGCACACCGGCAGCGCCCAGCAGCAAGAAGATCAGTTGCCAAGGGCGCACTTCGCCGAGCACCGGCAACACTACGTCGCCCTGAGCGGAGGCGAATTTAATCACCAGGCCGCCCAGCAGAAACGCAAGACCCGAGCCCAGGTAAACACCCATCGAGTACACGCTGATGGCGGTGGCGCGGCGATCGCTAGGGAAGCTGTCGGCAATCAGCGAATAGGCCGCTGGCGACAAGGCAGCCTCACCCACACCCACACCGATGCGGCACAGCAGAAATTGCCAGTACAGGCGAGCCATGCCGCAGGCAGCGGTCATGGCACTCCAGAACAGCACGCCGATGGCGATGAGGCCACGACGGCTTTTGGTGTCGGCCAGGCGACCCAGCGGAATGCCGCACACGGTATAAAACAGCGCGAACGACAAGCCCATCAGCAGGCTCATTTGCGTATCGCTGATGTCCAGATCGCGGCGGATGGGCCCGACCAGCAGATTGAGAATCTGCCGGTCAATAAATGACAGGACGTACGCCACCATCAAAATGGTGACAGTTCCCCAAGCGCGGAGGCTGGAGGGATAACCGGCATTATTGTTGTTATGCACCTTGGTCTCCTTCGGCGCTGCCAGTGCAACGCGCGGCCGTTGAAAGTGCTCGCAGAGTAGCCCCATACGACGCGCCATTTGGCCGTTATCAGCCGAGCGAATGCAGGTAGGCGCCTTTGGCGAATGACTTGCCAGTCAGCACCTGTTTTTTACTTCCTGGAATCGCTCTTTGGATTGATTGACCCGGGAGATTGGCCTTCAAAACCGCCGTTTCCACGCCAGCCAATGGAGGCTGAAGCCATTCCTACCAGGAAAATAGCCGCCCTGCGGGCGAGGTTTCAGCCTCGATGCGTTTGTTTCGTGCATAAAAAACCCCGCTTGAGCGGGGCTTTTAACCAGCGCGCAAAAACCTGTTACGAATTAAGCGGGTTACCCAGGCCGGCCGGCGCCTTTTCGCAGAGTTCGGTCAGGGTTTGCACCCACTGCGGGTTGTCGTTAAGGCACGGCACCAGCACCAGTTCCTCGCCGCCCGCTTCGTGGAATTGTTCCTGCCCACGAATGCCGATCTCTTCCAGGGTTTCGATGCAGTCGGCAACAAAGGCCGGGCACATCACCAGCAGCTTTTTCACGCCTTGTTTGCCCAGCTCATCCAGGCGCGCTTCGGTGTAGGGCTCGATCCACTTGTTGGCGCCCAGGCGCGATTGGAACGACACCGACCATTGCTCCGGCTTGAGCCCCAGCCGCTCGGCGAACGCCTCAGCGCTGCGCTGGCACTGGCTGCGGTAACAGAAGGCCATGATCTCGTCGCTGACCCCTTTGCTGTCCGGCGCGCGCAGGTTGTGCTTGGGGTCACGCACCAGCTTGCGAATATGGCTCTCCGGCAGCCCGTGGAAGCTCAGCAGCAGGTGGTCGTAGCCCTGTTCCAGATAGGGCTGGGCGCTGGCCACCAGGGCGTCGATATACGCAGGCTCGGCGAAGAAGGGCCGCAGCGTGGCGAACTCCAGCGTCAGGTTCTGTTCGCGCACCACCCGCTTGGCCTCTTCGATTACCGTGGTCACGGTGCTGTCGGCAAACTGTGGATAAAGCGGCGCCAACGTGACCTTTTTAATGCCTTGCTTGGCCAGGCGGGTAAGCACCGTCTGCAAAGAGGGTTCGCCGTAGCGCATGGCCAGTTCCACCGGGCCGTGTTTCCAGGTGTCTTTCATGGCCGCTTGCAGGCGCTGACTCAGCACGATCAGGGGTGAACCGTCGTCCCACCAGATCGAGCCGTAGGCCTCGGCCGAAGCCTCCGGGCGTTTGATAAGAATCAGCGACACCAACAGGCGGCGGATGGGCCAGGGCAGGTCAATAACATAGGGGTCCATCAGAAACTGGTTGAGGTAGCTGCGTACGTCGGCCACTTGCGGCGAGGCCGGCGAGCCGAGGTTGACCAGAAGCAAGGCGTGATCGGTCATGCACATTCCCTAACAAGACGTGATAAAGCGGAAGAAAGGCCGGCATTATAGGGACGAACCCGATGCACAAACAAAGCAGGCATCTGCCGGGGAAGCGTTCTATACCTAACACAAGCACACAGGCCGTTCGAACCTGTGGCCAAACCGCGAATCAGAGCGAGGGAAGGTCCTCGCGCAAGCACACCCGGTTGCCGCCGCGCCGTCTATGCCCGGCCACCGCATTTATGCTTTGACGCCCATGGCCAATACCAGGAGATAGTCCGCCCAGCCTGCGATTTTTTTAGAGGTCAGACATGAGTTTCCCCATTGCCATCATTGGCACCGGCATTGCCGGTCTTTCTGCCGCACAAACCCTGCACGATGCAGGTCTGTCCGTTCAACTGTTCGATAAAAGCCGCGGCAGCGGTGGCCGCATGGCCAGCAAGCGCAGCGATGCCGGCGCGCTGGACATGGGTGCCCAGTACTTCACCGCCCGCGACCGCCGTTTTCTCGAAACCGTGCACCAGTGGCAAGCCCGCGGCTGGGTAGCCGAGTGGAAGCCCAGCCTTTACACCTTCAACGACGGGCTGCTCGGCGCCTCGCCGGACGAGCAAGTGCGCTGGGTGGGTACGCCGCGAATGAGCGCCATCACCCGAGCGATGCTGGGCGCCTTGTCGGTGAACTTTTCCTGCCGCATTACCGAAGTATTCCGCGGCACCGAGCACTGGAGCCTGCAGGACGCCGACGGCCAAACCCACGGCCCCTTCAGCCACGTCATCATCGCCACCCCCGCCTCCCAGGCCAGCGGCTTGCTGGCTGCTGCGCCGAAGCTGGCCGGCGCCGCCGCCAGTGTCGCCATGGACCCGACCTGGGCGGTGGCCCTGGCCTTTGCCGAACCGCTGGATACACCTGTAGAAGGCTGCTTTGTGCGCGAAGGCCCGCTCGACTGGCTGGCGCGCAACCGCAGCAAACCGGGGCGCGACACCGCCATGGATACCTGGGTGCTGCACGCCAGCAGCAACTGGAGCCGCCAACACCTGGACTTGAGCAAGGAAGCGGTGATCGAGCAGTTGCACGGTGCCTTCGCCGAACTTATCGGCTGCGCCCTGCCCGCCCCGGCGTTCAGCCTTGCGCACCGCTGGCTGTACGCGCGGCCGGCAAGCAACCACGAATGGGGCTCGCTGGTGGATGCCGACCTGGGGCTGTACGCCTGTGGGGACTGGTGCCTGTCCGGGCGCGTGGAAGGCGCCTGGTTGAGCGGCAAGCAGGCGGCACAGCGGTTGCTGGATCATTTGCACTAAGAGCCCCTCACCCCAACCCTCTCCCGTAAACGGGAGAGGGAGCCAGATCGGAGATGCATTCCCCTCTCCCGTTTGCGGGAGAGGGGCTAGGGGTGAGGGTCAGCCGTTACCCGATTTGCAGGCTCCATTAGCCAAGGCTCAAGCTTCTCCGACAAAAACGCTCCACAATCACCCCACCCCAAAACTAAACCCACAAAAAAAGGAGCCTCGCGGCTCCTTTCTTACGACCCATTCCCTACTAGTGCAGGATCTGGCTCAAGAACAGCTTGGTGCGGTCGCTCTGCGGGTTGTCGAAGAAGTCGTTTGGCGGTGCCTGTTCAACGATTTCGCCTTTGTCCATAAAGATCACGCGGTTGGCCACGGTGCGGGCAAAGCCCATTTCGTGGGTTACGCAGAGCATGGTCATGCCGTCTTCAGCCAGGCCGATCATGGTGTCGAGCACCTCTTTCACCATCTCGGGGTCGAGGGCGGAAGTGGGTTCGTCGAACAGCATGATTTTCGGCTTCATGCACAGGGCACGGGCAATGGCCACACGCTGTTGCTGACCACCGGAAAGCTGCCCTGGGTATTTGTGCGCCTGCTCCGGAATGCGTACGCGCTCAAGGTAGTGCATGGCAATTTCCTCGGCCTTGCGCTTGGGCATCTTGCGTACCCACATCGGCGCCAGGGTGCAGTTCTGCAGAATGGTCAGATGGGGGAACAGGTTGAAGTGCTGGAACACCATGCCAACTTCACGGCGGATCGCTTCGATCTGCTTGAGGTCGTTGGTCAGTTCCACACCATCGACGATGATGCGGCCCTGCTGGTGCTCTTCCAGACGGTTGAGGCAACGAATGGTGGTCGATTTGCCCGAGCCCGAAGGCCCGCACAGCACGATGCGCTCGCCCTGTTTCACGTTCAGGTTGATGTCTTTGAGTACGTGAAACTGGCCGTACCATTTGTTCACGCCCTGCATTTGGATAATGCCTTCAGGGCTCACAGGCTGTTTGATCGCTTCGCTCATTTACTCGACTCCTAACGCTTGTGGCCTGTGTCCAGCTTGCGCTCCAGGTGCATGGAGTAGCGGGACATACCGAAACAGAAAATCCAGAAGACCAGGGCTGCGAACACGTAGCCCTCGGTGGCCATCCCCAACCACGCAGGGTCGGCGGCGGCTTGCTTGACGCTGTTGAGCAGGTCGAACAGGCCGATGATGATCACCAGGCTCGTGTCTTTGAACAGCGCGATAAAGGTGTTCACGATGCCGGGAATCACCATCTTCAGGGCTTGCGGCAGAATCACCAGGCCCATGCTGCGCCAGTAGCCAAGGCCCATGGCCGCAGCAGCCTCGTACTGACCTTTGGGAATGGCTTGCAGACCACCACGGACCACTTCGGCCACATAGGCCGACTGGAACAGGATGACGCCGATCAGCGCCCGCAGCAGTTTGTCGAAGCTCATGCCCTCGGGCAGGAACAACGGCAGCATCACCGAGGACATGAACAGCACGGTAATCAACGGTACGCCGCGCCAGAATTCGATGAAGGTCACGCAGACCACACGAATGGCTGGCATGTTCGAACGCCGTCCCAGCGCCAGCACGATGCCCAGCGGCAATGCACCGGCAATACCAACGGTGGCGATCACCAGAGTCAGCATCAGGCCGCCCCATTTGCTGGTGGCGACGTTTTCCAGCCCCAGGCCACCGTGCAGGAGCCAGAAGGCTACCAGTGGGTAGATGATCAGAAAGCCGATGCCGTAGAACGCCTTGCGCGGGAACTTGTTGATGAACAACGGCGCCACGCCAATGATCGCCAGCCACACGGTGACGTCTACGCGCCAGCGCAGTTCGCTGGGGTAGAAGCCATACATGAACTGCCCGAAGCGCTGTTGGATAAACACCCAGCAGGCGCCCTCTTTGGTGCAGTCGGCACGGGTGGTGCCGACCCAGTTGGCGTCGAAGATGGTCCAGCTCAACAGCGGCGGCACGATCAGCCATACCAGGTAGATCGCGAACAGCGTCAGCAGCGTGTTGAGCCAGTTGGAGAACAGATTGGCCCGCATCCAGGCCACGGCGCCCACGCTTTTGCGCGGCGGTGGCATGTCGGGTTTGAAAGTATGAGTCGTCATGCGCCTTTCCTCACCGCTCGATCAACGCAATGCGTTTGTTGTACCAGTTCATCAACAGGGAAATGCTGATGCTGATGGCCAGGTACACGCTCATGGTGATGGCAATTACTTCGATGGCCTGCCCGGTCTGGTTGAGCACCGTGCCGGCAAACAGCGACACCATGTCCGGATAACCGATACCGGCCGCCAGGGAGGAGTTTTTCGCCAGGTTCAGGTATTGGCTGGTCAGCGGCGGAATGATCACGCGCAGGGCTTGCGGAATGATCACTTTACGCAGCGTAGGGCCATTACGCAGACCCAGCGAGTGAGCCGCCTCGGTCTGGCCATGGCTGACCGACTTGATGCCCGAACGCACGATTTCCGCGATAAACGCCGCGGTATAGGCCGTGAGCGCGATGGTCAGCGCCAACAGCTCGGGGATCATTACCCAGCCACCCACGAAGTTGAAGCCTTTGAGCGCCGGTGCTACCCAGTGAAACGGCGAGCCGAACGCCAGCACACTGATGGCCGGAATCAGCACCATGATTGCCAGGCCCGCCCAGAACTTGTGGAACGGTACGCCGGTCGCTTCAAAGCGCTTGTTGGCCCAGCGCACCATCAGCACCGTGCCGACGATAGCCAGCAGCACAGCCACCACAAAGGCAACGAAGCCATCGGCGGTATGGCCTTCGGGCATGTACAGGCCACGATTGCTGAGGAAGAAGCTGTCGGCAATATTCAGGCTGTTGCGTGGCCCCGGCAGCGGCAGCAGCACCGCGAAGTACCAGAACAGAATCTGCAGCAGCGGCGGAATATTACGGAACGTCTCGATATAAACAGTGGCCAGCTTGCTGACCATCCAGTTGGACGACAGCCGTGCCACACCGAGGATGAAGCCCAGCAAGGTGGCGAACACGATACCGATGGCCGAGACCAGCAACGTGTTCAGCAAGCCGATCACGAACACCCGTGCATAGGTGTCGGACTCGGTGTAGCTGATCAGGTGCTGAGCGATGCCGAAACCGGCGCTGTTTTCGAGAAAGCCGAAACCGGAGGTAATGCCCCGGTGTTGCAGGTTGGTTTGCGTGTTATCGAACAGAAACCAGCCCATGGAGACCACCGCCACCAGGGTGATGATCTGAAATAGCCAGGCACGGAAACGGGGGTCGCTTAGCGAGAAGCTCCGCGATGTGCCGATTTGATTTTGCATGGAGTGAGTGCCCCAGGAACGTTGAAACGGAAAAGCCCAGTGACCGCAAAGCAATCACTGGGCCAGTCCATCTGGCCGGGCGCACCCGGTCAGACGGCTAACAGCCTATTAACGCACTGGTGGTGCGTATTGCAGGCCGCCTTTGTTCCAGAGTGCGTTCAGGCCGCGCTCGATTTTCAGCTCGCTGCCCGCACCGACGTTGCGGTCGAACACTTCGCCGTAGTTACCCACTTGCTTGATGATCTGCACTGCCCAGTCTTTCGGCAGTTTCAGGTCTTTGCCGTATTCGCCGTCAGCACCCAGCAGACGCAGAACGTCCGGGTTTTTGCTGCCTTTAGCTTCGGCTTCAACGTTCTTGGAGGTCACACCCGCTTCTTCAGCATTGAGCATGGCGAACAAGGTCCACTTGACGATGCTGAACCACTCTTCGTCGCCTTTACGTACGACTGGGCCCAGAGGCTCTTTGGAAATAACTTCCGGCAGAACCACGTAGTCGTTCGGTTGGGCCAGCTTGATACGCTGTGCGTACAGCTGCGACTGGTCGGAGGTCAGCACGTCGCAACGGCTGGCTTCCAGCGACTTGGCGCTTTCGTCGGAGGTGTCGAAGGTGATCGGGGTGTATTTCAGGCCGTTGGAGCGGAAGTAGTCGGACACGTTCAGTTCGGTAGTGGTACCGGCCTGGATGCAGATGGTCGCGCCGTCGAGTTCCTTGGCGCTGGAAACGCCGAGCTTCTTGTTCACCAGGAAGCCGATACCGTCGTAGTAAGTCACGCCGGTGAAGACCAGGCCCATGCCCGCATCACGCGAACTGGTCCAGGTGGTGTTACGCGACAGCATGTCGACTTCGCCGGACTGGATGGCGGTGAAGCGCTCCTTGGCGGTCAGCGGGCTGTATTTTACTTTCGAGGCATCGCCCAACACGGCAGCAGCCACACCACGGCAGATATCGACGTCGATACCCTGGTAGTTGCCTTTGGCATCTGGAACCGAGAAACCCGGCAGACCGTCACTTACACCGCACTGAACAAAGCCTTGTTTCTTGACTTTATCCAGAGTCGCGCCCGCTTGAGCGAAGCCGCTGGCGCCAAGAATGGTCGCTGCGGTCAGGATAGCCAGGGTGGATTTCACCATCTTCATTAAAACCTCCAGTTGCTGTTGTTGTGTTTGGAGTCTTGGCCCCACCGCCGTACCCTTTTGAGGCACGCTTGCCCTCATATGAGGAGCAATACGGGGTGCAGACCTGAGAGCGAGTCTAGTTGGCGATGCTCTCACCGGCCAAAACTCACCCCCCGCTTACTGTTTGCATGTGTTTGCGCGAGTAGACGGGTGGGGGATTTTCCCGTTCGCTTAGTCGCTCTGCGACCCGTGGCGAATCTGTTGGGAATTTCCCGTGGCTTATTTTTGTAGCGTGTTCCTGCGTAACGCGATTGCCCGTCTACGTCGCCGCGCTCTACTTTGCATGAGTCGGACCACGAAAACGATGGAGTGTTACCCAAATTGGGGCATGCAATCGGTTAAATCAGTTATAGCAAACGCCGTACCACACGCCCCTGAAAGGGGCGATTCAGGCAGGTCAAGAGCAAAACTTGTAACCTTGCGACAAGTAATTAACGGATCAACCAAACACTCATTCAGCCCGCGCCCCATCGCGGAGCGAACGCACCGAACTGGAGCCTGCCATGCACGAAAATCTGATACTTGAGCCCACACATGAGGCAGACGCCTGCGTGATCTGGTTGCACGGGCTGGGGGCCGACCGCTTCGATTTCCTGCCGGTGGCCGAAGCGCTGCAACAATCGTTGACCAGTACGCGTTTTATCTTGCCGCAAGCCCCAACGCAGCCGGTGACCATCAATGGCGGCTACGCCATGCCCAGTTGGTACGACATTCTGGCCATGAGCCCGGCCCGCGCCATCAACAACCAACAGTTGGAAGCCTCGGCGCAGCGAGTGATCGAGCTGATCGAAGGGGAACGCGACAGCGGTATCAATCCGGCGCGTATTTTTCTCGCCGGCTTCTCGCAAGGGGGCGCGGTGGTATATCACGCGGCCTTCCTGCGCTGGCAAGGGCCACTGGGTGGCGTGCTGGCGTTGTCCACCTATTCGCCGACCCTGAGCAGCGACGTGGTGCTGCCAGATACAAAAAAACAACTGCCGGTTTACTGTTTGCATGGCACACATGACGACATCGTGCAGCGCGCCATGGGCCGCGCTGCTCACGACTGCCTCCAGGCGCAAGGTGTGCCGGTGAAATGGCAGGAATACCCGATGAGCCATGAAGTGTTGCCCCAGGAAATCCGCGATATCGGCACCTGGCTGGCAGCGCAACTGGGCTGAACACTACCTACTGGAAAAAAAGGTCAGCAGATGAGCCAAGCCGTTGTGCACCACCCCGCTGAAGTCCCCGCCATTGCGTCTTTGCGCGACACGCTGGCCATCGAGCAAGTCGCCCTGCAAGACCGCGATATGCCGGCCAGCACCTACGAGTTGCTGCAACGCAGCGCGGCGCGCAACGGCACCGCCACGGCGCTGACCTTTCTGCTGCAAGGCAACCACGAAGAACAGCCGTATCGCTTGAGCTATGGCGAGCTGTTCGCCAAGGTCACGCAGACGGCCAACGCCCTGCACCGCCTGGGCGTTCGGCCCGGCAAGGCCGTGTCGTTTCTGCTGCCGAATCTGCCGCACACCCATTTCACCATCTGGGGCGGTGAAGCGGCCGGGGTGGCCAATGCGATCAACCCGCTGCTGGACAGCGAACATATCGCCGAGTTGATTCGCGCCTCGGACTCCGAAGTATTGGTGACATTGGCGCCCTTTCCCGGCACCGACCTCTGGGACAAGGTTGCCGACCTGCGCGAGCACCTGCCGGAGCTCAAGCACATCATTACCGTAGACATGGCCAACTACCTGCCTGAACCGCAACGCGCCGGCATAAAAGCCCAGCGCGGCGGCTTGCCGGCAGGCGTGCTGGATTTTGACGAGCTGATTGCCGACTGCCCGACCGACCACCTGGAAAGCGGCCGGGTCATCAGCCCCGACGACATTGCCTCGTACTTTCACACCGGCGGCACCACCGGCACGCCAAAACTGGCGCCGCATACCCATCGCAATGAAGTGGCGATGGCGATGATTCTGGCCTTTGCCATCGACCTGCACCCCAGCGACGTGACCCTGTGCGGCCTGCCGCTGTTTCACGTCAACGGCGTAATGGTCACCGGCCTGGCGCCCTTTTACGTCGGCGCCGAGGTGGTGCTGGCGACGCCGCAGGGCTATCGCAACCCAAGCCTGATCAGCCACTTCTGGAAAATCATCGAGCGTTACCGGGTGAGCTTTTTCAGCGGCGTGCCGACCATCTACGCCGGCCTGCTGCAGGTACCTAGCGCCGGGCACGACCTGTCGAGCCTGCGTCACGCGTTATGCGGCGCGGCACCGATGCCGGTGGAATTGATCCGCCAGTTCGAAAGCAAAACAGGGCTCAAGATCATCGAAGGTTACGGCCTCACCGAAGGCACCTGCGGTAGTTGCGGCAACCCGCCGGCCGGGGAAAGCCGCCCGGGCTCCATTGGCATTCGAATGCCGTACTGCGAAGTGAAAATTGCCGTGCTCGATGAGCAAGGTAATTACCTGCGCGATGCGGCGGAAAATGAAATCGGCAACCTGGTGCTGCGCGGTATCACGGTGTTCAACGGCTACCTGCAGGCAGACAAGAACAAGGGCATCTGGGTGGACGGCGACTGGTTCAATACAGGCGATCTGGGCCGAATTGATGCCGACGGCTATATCTGGCTCACCGGCCGCAGCAAAGACCTGATCATTCGCGGCGGCCACAATATCGACCCCCAGATGATCGAAGAAGCACTGCACAAACACCCGGCCGTGGCCATGGCTGCAGCGGTGGGCAAACCCTGCGCCAAGGCCGGCGAGTTGCCGGTGGTGTATGTGCAATTGGTTCCGGGCGCGGCGGTCACCAGCGAAGAACTGCTGGCCCATGCCGGTGCTCATATTCCCGAGCGCGCGGCGGTACCCAAGGATGTATGGATCATCGACGCCATCCCCCTTACGGCGGTGGGCAAGACCTTCAAACCGACGCTGCGCTACGATGCCATCCGTCGGGTTTTCGAAGCCGACCTACGGCATATCGACCCGCAGGTGCGGGTTGAGGTGACGGCGCACGACAGCCACGGCCAATTGGCCCACGTGTACCTGCCCGAGCTAGATGCCGCGCGCCATGCAGCCGTCAATGCGTGCCTGGCCGGCTATGCCGTGCGCTATAAGGTAGTGATGGGCACCTGACGCTACCTGAAAAAATAGTGAACGGAACGAGCGTGCCGCCTCTCAGAAATCTTGCCGGGCTGTGAACCGCTGAGCAGCAGATTGCTGCCGTGCCAGCTATGGTTCATCTGGGTCTTTGCCAACCAGCCGCAATCGGCGAAACACCGTCAGGCAGTACGGCGAACATGATGATCGCCCGCGCTGCCCTGGTATTCGTCCTGGCCTGGACCTAGTTCAGCTAACGGGTTTTCGCACTTACGAAAGGACGCGTCGCGATGCCATTCCCTATTGCTTATTCACACGGAACGCTTCGATTGCGATGAAAAACGCGCAGTGGCAGGCCGACCTGCATTCCATTCATGACATGCGCCTGTTCCAGAATGTCGCCGCCCATAACCTGGGCCGTCTGTTGGAACAGTTTCATGCCTTTGAAGTCGACGCCGAGGAAGTTCTCCTCTCGCCCTTCGACCGTAACCAGCACCTGTATGTTTTGTTGGAAGGCGAGTTGAAAGTGTTCCTCGCCTCCATGGACAACCCGGCAGTCAAAACCCTGCAGGCCGGCGAGTGTGTGGGCGAGATCAGTTTTATCGACAACGACCACCCTTCCGCCTACGTGGTGGCGGCTACCCGCTGCCTGGTGCTGCGGTTGCACCGTGAGTCGCTGTTCAGCCTGTTCGCCCAGTCGCCGGAGCTGATGCAGAACCTGCTGGAACTGCTGTGCGAGCGCGTACGCCAAGGCAACCAGATCATTATCGACAGCGAGCAGAACGCCAACGTCGACACCCTGACCGGCGCGTTCAATCGCCGCTGGCTGGAACATATCTTCGAACGGGAAAACACCCGCTGCGCCTTCAATGGCCAGCCGATGTGCCTGTTGATGCTCGATGTCGACCACTTCAAGGCCTACAACGACAACCATGGTCATTTGGCCGGCGATTACGCCCTGTGTCTGGTGGCGCACACCCTGCGCAATCAGTTGCGGCCCAAAGACAGCCTGACCCGCTACGGCGGTGAAGAGTTCGTGATTCTGCTGCCGGAAATGAACGCCGAAGAAGGCCGCGCCATTGGCGAGCGGCTGCGCGCGGCGTTGGAGCAGGTGAGTTCGTTCTATTCGCCGGTGGGCGTGTTGCCGGGGGTGACGATGTCGATTGGCCTGGCCGAAATTCGGCCGAACGATACCTTGCAGACCTTGATTGCCCGGGCCGACAGCGCGCTGTATCAGGCCAAGCAGCAAGGGCGAAATTGTTTGTGCGGGTAGCCTTACACCGTCATCCCCGCAAAGGCGGGGATCCAGAATGTGTCAGCAAACCTCGTAAGTCGCAGCACTCTGGATTCCTGCCTGCGGGGGAATGACGAGGATTGGATGAGGTTATCAGCGCAAAAAAAAGCCCGGCTACTAGCCGGGCTTTTTCACTTTAGCGAGAACCTTATTGAGCCAGAATCTGGCCAATGGTTGGATCTTTGAACGTACGGGTCAGTGCATCACTCAACACATCGCTGACCAGCTTGGTGTTGGTGTCCTGGTTGGGCGCCATGCCGAATTTCTGGTCCAGGGTTGCACCGTAACGACCGCTGTAACGGCGGGTGGCGTTTTGCACATCCGCGCGGAAAGTCGCGCCAATGTTGGCCTCGGTTACGTACATGCCTTCTTTGGGCGACTGGTATTTCAGCTCGGCCAAGGTAATGGTGATTTGCGGAGCGTTCAGCGCACCCGGCGACGGGGTAAAGCCCAATAGACGCACTGCGGCTTCAGCCTGCTGTTGCAGCTTGGGCAGAATGTCGGCGCCATTCACGCTGATGGCGCTGGTTTCCGGGTACAGACCGCCTCGGGTGCCGAGTACCGGCGATGGTCGACCATCCACCACACGCACCACCACGGGCTGGCCCTGGCCGACCGGAGTCAGGTTGCTGGTGAGTTTTGGAGTTGGGCTCAGTTGTTGCGGGCTGTGGGCACAGCCCACCAGCGTCAGGCTGGTTACAGCGATCAGACCAAACAACAGACGGTGCAGCATGCTCATCTCTCCACAAGGAATGAAAACGCCCGGCTTGGGCCGCAGATGCGGCCACCAAAAATCGCCGCTTGAAGGGGCCGCAGTATACCCAGCGCGATGGCGGCCTGACAGCGCTGAAATCTCAGACACAGCCGGCATGGCGAGGTTCCGGCGATGCTGGCGTTTTAGCATGGCAGGCGCTGGAAATACCGGTCGGCATCCGCGCATTTATAGGCTCTGGCGTTGGCGGGCTGACCGGTGGGGAAAGAAAAGTCACGCTAAAAAACCAACTTTTGTCATTTCGCCGTTATAATCGCGCCCCGATTATAAGGTCGTCTCCTGATCGGGCCTCGCAGCTACCCTGATGTACTCAGCATCAGTCGCACCGCCCCAGAGAGTCGCCCACTTCGCGTGGCCTTGCAGCACCTCTGCCTTGCTCTCACACTTGCTCTATACGGGCTGGTAAAAGCGCGCAGAACGTACCCTTGGCACCCGAACTTTTGAGGTTCACGTATCCAAAAGAGCGTGAAAAAACGGTTTCACAACTTCACAAGAGTGTGGCGAGCAAATGGCGCAAAACGATTACGAGGCTGTCGATGTGCTGCTGGTAGGTGCCGGCATCATGAGCGCGACACTGGCCGTGCTGTTGAAAGAGCTCGACCCCGGCATCAAGCTGGAAGTCGCTGAAATGCAGGGCTCGGGAGCCATTGAAAGCTCCAACCCCTGGAACAACGCCGGTACCGGTCACGCCGGGCTGTGTGAGCTCAACTACACCCCGCAAGCCGCCGATGGCTCGGTGGACATCAAGAAAGCCGTGCAGATCAACACCCAGTTCGAGGTGTCGAAGCAGTTCTGGGCGCACTTGATGCAGCAAGGCAACTTCGGTTCGCCTAAAGCCTTTATCAACCCCATTCCGCACCTGAGCTTCGTGCAGGGCGACAAGGGCATCCAGTTCCTCAAAACCCGTCATCACGCCATGGTCAAGCACCACGCCTTCGATGACATGCTCTACACCGAAGACAAGGCCACCATGGCCGAGTGGATGCCGCTGATGATGCCCGGCCGCGCTGCCGATGAAGCCATCGCCGCCACCCGTGTGGAGTCTGGTACCGACGTCAACTTCGGCGCCCTGACCACTCAGTTGCTGAAGTTTCTCAGTGAGCAAAGCGATTGCCGCGTGAGCTACAACCAGAAGGTTGTAGGCCTCAAGCGCACTGATAAAGGCTGGCGCGTATCCATCAAGGACACCCAGTCCGCTGCTACTCGCGAAGTCGACACCAAGTTCGTATTCCTCGGCGCCGGCGGCGCGGCCCTGCCACTGTTGCAGA
The DNA here is from genome assembly GCF_027922365.1 of Pseudomonas turukhanskensis. Classification (GTDB taxonomy): domain Bacteria; phylum Pseudomonadota; class Gammaproteobacteria; order Pseudomonadales; family Pseudomonadaceae; genus Aquipseudomonas; species Aquipseudomonas turukhanskensis. The sequence continues at coordinate 84,169 of NZ_BSFN01000002.1, read as the reverse complement.
TGTCCGGCATTCCCGAAGGCAAAGGCTTCGGTGGTTTCCCGGTAAGCGGCCAGTGGCTGCGTTGCGATGACCCAGAGATCGTCAAACAGCACGAAGCCAAGGTGTACAGCCAGGCAGCGGTCGGTTCGCCGCCCATGTCGGTGCCGCACCTGGACACCCGCGTCGTCGACGGCAAGAAATCCCTGCTGTTCGGCCCTTACGCCGGTTTCAGCACCAAGTTCCTCAAGCACGGCTCGTTCCTCGACCTGCCACTGTCAGTTCGCCCGAGCAACCTCGGCCCGATGCTGGCGGTAGCACGCGACAACTTCGACCTGACCAAGTACCTGATCAGCGAAGTGCTGCAATCGAGCGAACAGCGCATGGAATCGCTCAAGCGTTTCTTCCCGAACGCCAAAGCGGCCGACTGGCGCCTGGAGATTGCAGGCCAGCGCGTGCAGATCATCAAGAAGGACGCGAAGAAAGGCGGCATCCTGCAGTTCGGCACCGAACTGGTTGCGGCCAAGGACGGCACCATCGCCGCCCTGCTGGGTGCATCGCCAGGTGCTTCGGTAACTGTGTCGATCATGCTGGAACTGATCGAGCGCTGCTTCCCTGAGCAAGTGAACGCGGCCTGGGCCGAGAAGCTCAAGGCTATCTTCCCGGCACGCGAGAAGGTGCTGGAAAGCGATGCGGCGCTGTACCGTGAGGTCAACACCCGCAGCAACGAGCTGCTGGGTTTGACGGCGCGCAAGGCAGAGTCTGCTGCTACCGTGTGAGTGCAAAACAATGAAAAAACGGCGCCTGGTGCGCCGTTTTTTTTCGCTCAAAAAAGCTTCGCGAGCAAGCTCGCTCCTACAGGGATTGCACAACATGTAGGAGCGAGCTTGCTCGCGAACCGTGGAAAAGGTAGTCCCTCAGGCAAAAAAAAGCCCCGCAATGCGGGGCCTGAAAGTGCTGCGCTGAATCCAGCGCAACAAAGGGAAAAGCGTTACTTAAACCAATGTGGTCAGCGCTTCACGGCTGAAAGCCAAAATTTCGTCTTCACGGCCATCACGCACCTTCACCGCCCAGTCCGGGTCGACCAGCAGCGCACGGCCCACGGCCACAAGGTCAAATTCCTGCTTGTTCAGGCGGTCCAGCAGTGCGTCGAGCTTCTCAGGCTGAGCGACCTTGTCGGTCTTGACCATGAACTGCATAAACTCGCCGTCCAGACCCACGCTGCCGACGGTGATGGTGGGCTTGCCGGTGAGCTTGCGGGTCCAGCCGGCCAGGTTGAGGTCGGAACCGTCGAATTCCGGCTCCCAGAAACGGCGGGTGGAGCAGTGGAAAATGTCCACGCCGGCATCGGCCAGCGGCTGCAGGAATTCACCCAGCGCTTCAGGCGTAGTCACCAGGCGTGCGGTGTAGTCCTGCTGTTTCCACTGCGAGAAGCGGAAGATGATCGGGAAGGTCGGGCTGGTAGCCGCACGCACGGCCTTGATCAGCCCAATGGCAAAACGCGAACGGTTGGCCAGGCTGCCGCCGTATTCGTCGTCGCGCTGGTTGGTGCCTTCCCAGAAGAACTGGTCGATCAGGTAACCGTGGGCGCCGTGGATTTCCACGCCGTCCATGCCGATGGCCTGGGCGTCTTTGGCGGCCTGGGCGAACGCGGCGATAACCTCGTCGATATCTTGCTTGGTCATGCCATGAACGACTTCAACGCCGTCCTTGGTTTTGCCGGTTGGGCCGTAGCCTGGAACGCTGGCGTCGGGCTCGGTGCCGATGCGGCGCACGCTGCCCACGTGCCAGAGTTGCGGAACGATCTTGCCGCCTTCGGCGTGCACGGCATCAACCACTGCTTTCCAGCCGGCCAGGGCGTCTTCACCGAAGAAGCGCGGCACGTGCGGGTAGCCGTTGGAGGCTTTGTGGCCAACGGTGGTGCCTTCGGTCACGATCAGGCCCACGCCTGCCGCTGCACGGCGACGGTAGTACTCGATCACGCCTGCGTTCGGCACACCGCCCGGGGAGAACGAACGGGTCATCGGCGCCATTACCACGCGGGTCGGCAGTTCCAGCTCGCCTAGGCGAAAGGGTTCGAACAGGGCTTTTACGAGAGCGGTCATGCAATTCTCCTAACGGGCATCAGGTGTGGGCAGCCGTGGCGGCGCCGTGGTTGATCAATCAGTTGGGCGTCAGCAGACGCTCCAGTTGGTGCAAAAAAACGCTTAGCGGTGCGGCGTTGGCGCCCGCTTTCATACGCATCAGCGTGCCTTCCCAGGCATTGGCAATAAATTCCGCCAGCTCCACGCAATCGGTTGCCGCAGTCAGCTCACCGGCTTCACGCGCTTCATTGAGGCACTGGGCGAGGATGTCCACCGAGCGCTGCAGAATACTTTCCACCTGCAAGCCAATCGGCTGCGACGGCTCGGCCATCTCAAAGCTGAGGCTGCCGATAAAGCAGTGGTATTGCGGGCGTTCCTGGCGACGGAAGTGGTTCAGCAGCTCGCCGTAAAAGCTCAGGATGCGCTGGCACGGGCTGAGGCTCTGGTCACTCAAGGCCTGTGCATAACGCTGCAAGCGCGGCGCATAGAGAAACTCCAGCGCGTGCACGGCAAAGTCTTCCTTGCTGGCGAAGTAGTGATAGAACGAGCCCTTGGGAATACCGGCGGCCTGCACGATCTCTTGCACACCGGTGCCGTGGTAGCCGCGACGCAGCATGACTTCCGAACCTTTGGTAAGGATCAGGTCGCGTTTATCGAGGCGGATGGTGGAGGTAGCGTTCGTCATGGCGGCGATCATATGACCGGTCGTCTCGCCTCGCCCAGCATCATTGATAGCAGTGATAAAGGCCTACAAGCGGATCGGTAAATCGCGATATGGCGATGCCGCGATTTCATCAATAGCAGGTATCAAACGGGTCGATTTCAACCGAAGCGGAGCGAGGAATAGTCTGACCTCACTCTCACTCACCGGGCCGATAGGAGGCTCCAATGAACCGCTTCGCAACTATCGCCCTGCTACTGATTGCTACCGTTCTGACAGGCTGTGCTGGCCAAGGCCACTCGATGCTGGAACTGCACCCCTACACCGCCCTGGAACTGCGCCAGAAAGCGTTGGAAGACTTGAGTCGCCAGGGTTTGTCGTTCGACGAATACCAGCTCAAACGCGCCCAATTGCAGGGCCAGCCAGTGCGTGATTTCGACTTTGATGGGCAGGATGAGCTGAATGCCGGCCGTAGTAACGGCAACCGCGAAGCGCATCAGGGTTAAGCGTTTGTAGGGTGTGCTTCGCGCACCAAGGCGTTTACTCGGTAATCGCTTGGTGCGCGAAGCACACCCTACGCGCGTCAGGCCAACGCTTTTTCGATGGCCTGAATAATCGCCGGATCATCCGGCGCTGTACGCGGCGAAAACCGCGCCAACACCCGACCATCCTGACCGACCAGAAACTTCTCGAAATTCCAGGTGATATCGCCAGGAAACTCAGCGCCCTCACCCGCCAGCAAGCGGTACAGGGAATGACGGCCAGGGCCGTTCACTTCCAGCTTGCTGCTCAACGCAAAGCTCACGCCGTAGTTGAGGCTGCAGAATTGCTGGATCTCGTCTTCGCTACCAGGCTCCTGGCCTGCGAACTGGTTGCACGGCAGGCCGAGCACGGCGAAACCCTGGTCTTTGTATTGCTGGTACAGACTTTCCAAACCCGCGTACTGGGGCGTCAGGCCGCACTTCGACGCGACATTGACCACCAACACAACCTTGCCCTTGAAGGGCGCGAGCGGCAATTCCTGGCCATCCAAGGCACGTAAATTGATGTCGTGAAAAGCACTCATGACGAACTCCCGATCTGTCATTACAAACAACGTCCTTACGGACAAAAAAGGCGCCCTGTTGAGCGCCTTTTTGGTAATCCAGTTAGCCGCTAGTGCAGCTTAGCTGAATCAATGGTGGTGACCACCTTCGCCATGGATATGACCATGGGCGATTTCTTCTTCGCTGGCCGCACGTACGGCAACGACTTTGATCTGGAAGTTCAACCGTTGGCCAGCCAGCGGGTGGTTGCCGTCGACGGTAACGTCATCGCCGTCCAGGTCGCGGATGGTCACGATCTGCATGCTGCCGTCCGGTGCGGAAGCGTGGAACTGCATGCCCACTTCCAGTTCGTCGACGCCTTCGAACATGCTGCGGCTCAGGGTGCTGACCAGCTCGGCGCTGTATTCGCCGTAAGCTTCTTCAGGCTCGACAGCCACGTTCAGTTCGTCGCCAGCTTGTTTGCCAACCAGGGCTTTTTCCAGACCGACGATAATGTTGCCTGCGCCTTGCAGGTAAACCAGCGGGGCGCCGCCGGCAGAGCTGTCGATCACCTCACCAGCATCGTTGGTCAGGGTATAGTCGATGGAGACAGCCGTATTGGCAGCGATCAGCATGGGGCGGGACCTTTGCATAAGAGTGGAGAACGGGCAAGTTTAACCAAGGGTTCGGCCGAAAGCGACCCGAGCGCAGACGGACGGACGCAGCCCAACGTGCATATTCTAGGCTTTCGCCAGGACGAAGAAGCGCATTGGGTAGCCGTGCTTTCCTGCGGACATACTCAACACCTGCGCCACCAACCGCCCTGGCAAAACCGCGACTGGGTGCAAGACCCATTGCAACGGCAGGAAAAAATCGGTCAGCCTTTCACCTGTGGCTGGTGTGCCCAGGGGCAGGAGCCCCCGGCGAGTGTGGATCAGCAAGTCGAGGAGCAGTGATGCAAGCACGGCATATTCTGGTGATCAATTGCGGCAGCTCATCAATCAAATTCGCCCTTATCCACGAGGCCCATTCGCAAACCTTTTTAAGCGGTGAAGCCCAAAACCTGGGCACCTACGATGCAGAACTGCATTGGCGCCGCGGCCCTGAGCACGACAGCCTGATGATTCCCAACGCCGACCACCGCGCTGCCCTCTCACAGCTACTGCCCATTGTGCAAGGTGCTTGCGGCGGCAAGTTGCATGGAATTGGTCACCGCGTGGTGCATGGCGGCGAACGTTTTAGCGCGGCACGCCGTATCGACCCACAGGTACTGGCCGAAATCAAAGCCACCGCGCACCTGGCGCCGCTGCACAACCCGGCCAACCTGCTAGGCATAGAGGCCACGCTCAAACAGTTCCCCAACCTGCCGCAAGTGGCGGTGTTCGATACCGCTTTCCACCACAGCCTGCCGGAATACGCCTTTCGCTACGCGTTGCCCGAACAGTTGTACCGCGACCATGGCATTCGTCGTTACGGCTTCCACGGTACCAGCCACCGTTACGTCAGCGCTCGGGCGGCGGAGATGAGCAACCTGCCAATCGAAGACAGTAGCTGGCTCTCGGCGCACCTAGGCAACGGCTGCTCCACCTGCGCGGTCGTCAACGGCCAGAGCCGCGACACCAGCATGGGCCTGACGCCGCTCGAAGGCGTGGTGATGGGCACCCGCAGCGGCGATGTCGACCCCAACCTGCACAGCCACCTGGCCATGGCCCTGGGTTGGGATATCGAAAAGATCGACTACATGCTTAACCACGACGCAGGCTTGCTGGGCTTGTCCGGTCTGTCCAACGACATGCGCACCCTGGAGCAGGCCCATCACGACGGCCATGAGGGCGCCACGCTGGCCATCGAGGTATTTTGCTACCGCCTGGCCAAGTCTCTGGCTGCCATGAGTTGCGCCCTGCCACGCCTGGACGGGCTGATTTTCACCGGCGGTATCGGCGAGAATTCGCCCTTGATCCGCGCCAAAACCGTAGCCCATTTGCGCCTGCTCAATCTGCAGCTGGATGACGAAGCGAACGAGCGTTATATCCGCGGCCTTTCCGGTACGATCCACGCCTACGGCCACCCGCGGGTGTTGGTGATACCCACCAACGAAGAGCGGCAGATCGCCCTCGATACCTTGCAGCTACTGCACTAACAGCGCCGCAAGCAAAAAAACAGCAGAACCCGCCCCACACGGCGGGTCTCTGATAAGAAAGCGTGAACCACGCGCTGCTCAGGAACCTGAATGCAAACTTTCTTCCTTGCCCCCAGCGGTTTTGGCGTCGGCCTGACCTCCATCAGCCTCGGCATGGTCGGCGCGCTCGAACGCGTGGGCCTTAAAGTCGGTTTTTTCAAACCGGTGGCGCAACCGCAACCCGGTGACCTGGGCCCCGAACGCTCCAGCGAACTGATCGCCCGCACCCACGGCCTGCACTCCCCTGCCCCGGTCAGCCTCGGCCATGTGGAGCGCATGCTCGGCGAAGGCCAACTGAACGACCTGTTGGAAGAATTTATTCGCCTTTACCAGGACGCCGCGCGCGACAAGGACGTGGTGATCGTCGAAGGCATGGTGCCCACCGCGCACACCAGCTATGCCGCACGCATCAACCTGCACCTGGCCAAGAGCCTGGACGCCGAAGTGATTCTGGTGACCGCGCCGGAGGATGAAAGCGTCAGCGAGCTGTCCGACCGCCTGGAAATCCAGGCGCAGATGTTTGGCGGCCCGCAGGACAGCTCGGTGCTGGGCGTCATCCTCAATAAGGTGCGCGACGAGCAGATCGCCACCGGCCTGCACGACCACTCGCCCCTGCTGCGCCGTAACGACTTCCGCCTGCTGGGCAGCATTCCCTGGCTCGACCAACTGAACGCGCCGCGCACACGTGATATCGCCGATCTGCTCGGCGCGCGAGTGATCAACGCCGGTGACTACGAGCAGCGGCGCATGCAACGTATCGTGCTGTGCGCCCGCGCGGTGGCCAACACCGTGCAACTGCTCAAGCCTGGCGTGCTAGTGGTCACCCCGGGGGATCGTGACGACATCATCCTCGCCACCTGCCTGGCCGCCACCAACGGCATGCCGCTGGCCGGCCTGCTGCTGTGCAGCGACTTTCCGCCGGACCCGCGAATCATGGAGCTGTGCCGTGGCGCGCTGCAAAGTGGGCTGCCGGTGATGTCGGTCACCACCAGTTCCTACGACACGGCAAACAACCTCAACCGCCTGAACAAAGAAATCCCCATCGATGACCGCGAACGCGCCGAGCGGGTCACCGACTTTGTCGCCAGCCATATCGACCACGAGTTCTTGAGCAAGCGCTGCGGCGAACCGCACGAGCAGCGCATGTCGCCGCCGGCGTTTCGCTTCCAGCTGGTGCAGCGCGCCCAGGCCGCCAACAAGCGCATCGTGCTGCCTGAAGGCAGCGAGCCACGCACTGTGCAGGCCGCCGCGATCTGCCAGGCACGGGGCATCGCCCACTGCGTGTTGCTGGCCAAACCCGAAGAGGTGGAGTTGGTGGCACAGGCCCACGGCATCGAGTTGCCGCCGGGCCTGGAAATTCTCGACCCGGACCTGATTCGCAGCCGCTACGTGGCACCCATGGTAGAGCTGCGCAAAGGCAAAGGCCTGAACGCCCCCATGGCCACCCAGCAGTTGGAAGACCCGGTGATGCTCGGCACCATGATGTTGGCCCTGGATGAAGTGGATGGGCTGGTGTCCGGCGCCATCCACACCACGGCCAATACCATTCGCCCGGCCTTGCAGCTGATCAAGACGGCGCCGGGCTACAAGCTGGTGTCTTCGGTGTTTTTCATGCTGCTGCCGGACCAGGTGGTGGTCTACGGCGACTGCGCGGTTAACCCCGACCCGACTGCCAGCGAGCTGGCGGAAATCGCCGTGCAAAGCGCCGACTCGGCAAGCGCTTTCGGCATCGAGCCGCGGGTGGCGATGATCAGTTACTCCACCGGTGAATCCGGTACTGGCGTAGATGTGGATAAAGTGCGCGAAGCCACGCGCCTGGCCAAACAGGCGCGACCCGACCTGCAGCTCGACGGCCCGCTGCAATACGACGCCGCAGCCATCGACAGCGTCGCCCTGCAAAAGGCACCGAACAGCACCGTAGCCGGGCATGCCACGGTGTTCGTGTTCCCCGACCTCAACACCGGCAACACCACCTACAAAGCCGTGCAGCGCAGCGCCAACTGCGTGAGCGTGGGACCCATGCTGCAAGGCCTGCGCAAACCGGTGAACGACCTGTCACGCGGGGCGATGGTGGACGACATCATTTACACGATTGCCCTCACCGCGATTCAAGCCGCAAACCTGCCGTAGAGCGAATATCCCATCGGAATATCCGCCGTCGCTGTCTGCGGGACGGCGGATACCGCCAGGGGCGGTATTCGCCCTACGCCCGTCAAATATCCGGTTTGCACTTGCGCCGGCAATGGTTAATCTCTGCGCCTAACAACCGCCAACTTCCTGGAAAAGAGCGGCTAACAATAATCTTCCGAGGCTCGTCGCCCCTATGTTGTCTTTTCTGCCTGCGCCGCTTCGCGGCGTACTCGCCACGATTTTGCTGTTCGCCAACACCCTGATCTGGTGCTGGTTCCTGTTTATAGCCGCGCTGGTAAAATTGCTGTTGCCATTCAAGCCGGTGCGCACCGTGTGCAACCTGGTGCTGAACTGGGCCGCCGAAGCCTGGATCGCCTGCAACAGCGGCTGGATGTGGTTGGTGCAGAAAACCGAGTGGAACCTCAAGGGCCGCGAGCAGTTCAAGTACGACGGCTGGTACCTGGTCACCAGCAACCATCAGAGCTGGGTCGACATTCTGGTGCTGCAACACACCCTCAATCGCCGCCTGCCGTTTTTCAAATTCTTCCTCAAGCAGGAACTGATCTGGGTGCCGGTGATTGGCCTGTGCTGGTGGGCGTTGGATTTCCCTTTTATGAAGCGCTACACCAAGGCCTACCTGGAAAAGCACCCGGAAAAGAAGGGCCAGGACACCGCCGCCACCCGCCGCGCCTGCGAGAAATTCAGCGATGTGCCAGTGGCGATTTTCAACTTCCTCGAAGGCACGCGCTTTACCCAGGCCAAGCACGACCAGCAGGGCTCACCGTTTCGCTACCTGCTAAAGCCCAAGGCCGGCGGCATTGCCTTTGTGCTGGACGCCATGGGCGCGCGATTGAAGTCGATGGTCAACATCACCATCCACTACCCCGACGGCAACCCGAGTTTCTGGGCGTTTCTGTGCGGCGAGGTGCCGAAGGTGGTGGTGCGTTACCACACGCTGGATATTCCCCGTGAGTTCCTCGGCAAGGACTACAACAGCGACGAGACCTACCGCCTGGGATTCCAGCAGTGGGTGAACAAGCTGTGGGAAGAGAAGGACGCGGAGCTGGGGCGGTTGCACGAAGAGTTTCCGCCGTCGAAGTAACCACGCCATTGCATAAATCACCGTCGTCCCAGCGAAGGCTGGGACCCAGAATCTCTGAGTAATCATCGCTCTTCTGAGCAATTGTGGATTCCGGCCTGCGCCGCAATGACGGTGAATCGCAGTTGCTACGCCGTCAGCCCCGTCACGGCTTACGATAAACATCCCAGTCAATCTGCGCCGGAAAGTGCGCCGTCTCTGCCACCGGCAATCCTTTGGCCACCAGAAAGCCCTGCATGATGTGGCAGCGGTGCTCCAGCAGCCAGTCGCGCTGCTCGATGGTTTCCACGCCTTCTGCAATCACCTCCAAGCCCAGGTTCCAGCCGAGATCGATGATGGTGCTGACCACCGCCGCGTCTTTCGGTGAGCTGAGCATATTGGAGATAAACAGCCGGTCGATTTTCAGGGTGTCCAGTTCGAAGTGGCGCAGATACGCCAACGACGAATAGCCGGTGCCAAAGTCGTCGATGGCAATTTTTACCCCCAGCGCGCGCAGTTGGCTGAGTTGTTCGCGGGTGGTGTCCAGGTCTTGCATCAGCGCGCTTTCGGTCACTTCCACTTCCAACTGCCGGGGGTGCAAGCCGAGTTCCAGCAGCACCCGACGCAAGTCCTCAACCAATTGCGGCATGCCGAACTGCACCGGGCTGACGTTCAGACTCACCACGACCTGATCGCCGAAGGTCGGCCGCCAGTCGCAGCACTGCTGCACGCCGCGGCGGAAGATCCAGTCGCCCAGGCGATTGATCAGCCGGGTCTCTTCCAGCAGCGGAATGAAAACGTTCGGCGCAATGGTGCCGGACACCGGGTGTTCCCAGCGCAGCAAGGCTTCAAAGCCACGCAGCTTGCCGGTTTCCAGGTAGACCTGCGGCTGGTACACCAGCACGAAATCATCCTGTTCGATGGCGTTGCGCAGGCTTTCCTCCAGCATCAACCGCGAGCGCGCGCGGCCGTTCATTTCCGGCGAAAAGAAGCGGTACTGCTGGCGGCCGGCGCGCTTGGCTTCGTACATGGCCATGTCGGCGGCGCGCATCAGGCCGTCCACACTGCGCCCGCATTCGGGGTAGCTGGCAATGCCGATACTGGCGCCCAGGGTCACGTCCATGCCGTCCACGCGATGGCGCACCGACACCAGCTCGATCAGTTTTTCGGCAATACGTGCAGCGTCTTCGGGGTGTTCCAGGCCATCGAGCAAGGCAGTGAATTCGTCGCCGCCCATGCGCGCCAGTACGTCATACGGGCGCAGGCTGGAACGCAGCAAGTCGCCCACCTGACGCAGCACCTGATCACCGGCAGCGTGGCCCAGGGAGTCATTGATGCGTTTGAAGCCGTCGAGGTCAAGGTACAAGATGGCCATGCGCTTGCCGCTGCGGTCCAACCGCGCCAGGTTCGATTCCAGCGCCTGGTGAAAGCCCCGACGGTTCAGCAGCCCGGTCAAGGCATCGGTGGCCGCCTGGGATTCAAGCTGGGCGTACAGATTGCGCACCACCGACATATCCAGCGCCAGAATCACCATTGAGCGTTGCAAGCGCGGCAAAGGCGAGCTGGACAGCGCCACCGGCAGCACCTGGCCGCTGACAGCACGCAGGCTGGCATCGTGCAGCCGGTAAGCTTCTCCGCGCAGCCAGTGTTTGTAGAATTCCGAATCTTTCCACGACGTCGGGATGCCGGAGGTTTCCAGGTAATCCAGAATCGGCGTGCCTTCAATGCCTGCCACGGTGCCATTGAGCATGCGCGCCATGGCCGGGTTGACGAAGTTGATGGTGCCTTCTTCGTTCACCACCACGATGCCCTCGGCGGCATTTTCCAGCACCGAGGCGTTGAACGCGCGAGCGCTGTCCAGTTGCTTGGACAGCAACTGCAGCTCATGGCGGTTGCGTTCGTGTTCAAGCAGCACATTGATCTTGTGCCGCAGCACTTGCGGGTCGAACGGCTTGAGGATGAAATCCACCGCACCCGTGGCATAGCCACGCAGCACCGAGTCTTCGGTGTGGGCAATGGCCGACAGGAAAATGATGGGCGTATAGCGAGTGGCCGGGTTGCCGCGCATCAGGCGCGCCACCTCGAAGCCGTCCATATGGGGCATCTGTACGTCCAGCAGCACCAGACCGACATTATTGTCGAGCAGGCACTGCAACGCCGCCTCGCCCGAGTTGACCGTGCGGACATCCCAGGGGCTATCGCTGAGCAACGCTTCCATGGCCACGAGGTTTTCCTCGCGGTCATCGACCACCAGCAATATTTGATCGCTGGACTGCGGTTTAAGCTGCGCTAGAGCCATTTCGTCCCTCCGATTTCGCTAACCAGTGTTCCAGCAGCACCAACAGGTCCTGCCTGGCCACCGGTTTAGCCAGATAGTCATCCGTGCCCGCGGCTAAACATTTTTCGCGGTCGCCCTTCATCGCATGGGCCGTCAAGGCAATGATCGGCACCGTGCAGCCTTTCTCCTGTTTAAGCAGACGAGTGGCGGTGTAGCCATCCATGTTGGGCATCGCCATGTCCATCAGAATCAGGTCAAACGCTTGTTCTGCAAATGCTGCCAGGGCTTCGAAACCGTCTCTGGCAGTACTGACCTCCAGCCCAAGCTCGTCGAGCAAGGCACTCATTGCATAGATGTTGCGCACGTCATCATCGACCAACAGCACCCGGCGGCCCTCCAGTGGATTAACCTCGGGCACGGCCTGCGCCGCGGCCACCTCTGCCGAAGGCTCACGCACGCTGGAAAGAAAACCTTGTACGGCCAGGCTTAGGGCCTGCAGGTCCTGGCCGTTTTTCTGCACCACTACCGCCGAATACCGGCGCAGGCGTTGCAGGCTCTGCTGAGTGATATCCACACCGGTGTTCACGACCACCCGTGTATTGCTCAGAGGACGCTGGCGCGACATGAGTTCAATCAAATCGAAGCCATCCTGATCAGGCAGATCCAAGTCCACCACCAACGCGGCAAATTCGTCTTGTTGGTAGGCGCTGCGGGCCTCTTCAGCGGTGGCCACGGCGGTTACGCTAAAGCCCAACTGACTCAGGTGCTCACCGTAAAAATCGCGCTCATGGGCGACGTCTTCCACCAGCAGCAAACGGTTGTGGTCGTGCTCGTGGCGGGCAAGGTCGGTGAACACCTGTTCGAGGTCGGCACGGGCAATCGGCTTTACCAGGTAACGGGTGCCGGTGTCGTGCCAGTCATCGGGCTGCGGCACGCAGGAAATGATATGCACCGGCATGCCCAGGTGCTGGGGTTGGCCACGCAGGCTGCGGTAGATCTGCCAGCCGCTGATATCGGGCAGCAGAATATCGAGGATAACCGCCGCGAACTGCTCGCGTTGCAGCAACTCGATGGCCTGGTTGCCGCTACGGCAATGCACGCAGGCAAAGCCATGGGCCTGGGCTTCTTCGGCAATCAGGCCGGCGAAATTCATATCGTCCTCGACCACCAACAACAGCGGGCCCTGGCCCGTGCGTGTGGGCACGGCGGGCGTGGCTTGGGTGGTGATCTGGCTGCCGTGCACGACCGCGACCGGAAGCAATACGGTAAAGCGCGACCCCTGCCCCGGCGCGCTATCCAGGCGCACGGTGCCCTCCAGCACTTCCACCAACTGGCGCGTGATGGCCAGCCCCAGGCCGGTGCCACCAAAGGCCCGACTGGTGGAGCCGTCGATTTGCTGGAAGGCCTGGAACACACGCTGATGCTGCTCGGGTGCAATGCCGATACCGGTGTCGCGCACCACGATCTTGAGCATTACCCGGCCCTCGTCCTGCACCGCCGATGTGCAACTGACGGCCACCTCCACTTCGCCACGCTCGGTGAACTTCAGGGCATTGGAAAGCAGATTGCGCAGAATCTGCTGCAAGCGCCCACGGTCACTGAAAATAACCCGGGGCACCTGCGGCTCCAGGGTGCTGATCAACCGCAGCCCCTTGAGTTCGGCCATTGGCCGCAGGCTGGCGTCCAGTTCCTGAAGCAGGTCGTGGACATTCATCTGCTCCATCTTCAATTGCACGCGGCCGGCTTCGATGCGCGCGAGGTCCAGCACGTCATTGATCAGCTGCAGCAGGTCGCGTCCGGCGCGGTGGATGATGTCCGAGTGTTTGACCTGCTTGTCGTTGAGGTTGCCGCCGCTGTTCTGCTTAAGCTGTTCGCTGAGGATCAGGATGCTGTTGAGCGGCGTGCGCAGCTCGTGGGACATATTGGCGAGGAACTCCGATTTGTAGCGATTGGCCAACGCCAACTGCTCGGCCTGCTCACGCAGGCGCGCTTCGGCAGCCTTACGCTCGCTGATATCGATGATCACTGCCTGCACCAGCACGTCTTCACCGCTGCGCAGCGGCGACAGGCCCACCTCCAGCGGAATCAATCGGCCATCGAGATGGCGGCCGAACAGCTCACGGTTATTGCCCATCTGCCGTGGCTCGGGTGAGCGCAGAAAACTTTTGCGCAGGCCCACATGCAGCTCTTGCAAGGAGTCGGGCAGCAACTTTTCCACCGCCTGCCCCAGCAACTCGGCGCGCGGATAACCAAACAAGTGCTCGGTCTGCCGGTTGGCCATGGCGATGTGGCCTTTGTTGTCGACCAGCACGATGGCATTGGGCGAGGCCTCGACCACCAGGCGGAAACGCTCCTCGGCAGCCTTGCGCGCACTGATGTCAATGATCACCGCCTGCACCAGCACATCAGCGCCGCTGCGCAGCGGCGACAGCCCCACTTCCACCGGAATGGAGTGGCCATCTTTGTGTTGGCCGAACAGGTCGCGGTTGCCGCCCATTTGCCGGGGTTCGGGGGCGTTCTGGAAGGCTTGGCGCATGCCAACGTGGGCATGGCGCAGGGATTCGGGCAGTAGCTTTTCCACCGCCGCACCCACCAGTTCATCCCGTGGATAGCCAAACATCAGCTCGGCCTGCTGGTTGACCATGGCAATACGGCCGCCACTGTCGACCAACACAATGGCGTTGGGCGAGGCTTCCACCACCAGGCGGAACCGCTCCTCGCGCTCGCGCAAACCGGCGCTCAGCATTTCGCTATTGGCCAGGGCGCGCTCACGCACCAACAGGTAGCCGCCCACCAGTAGCCCGAGCAACGCCGAGGCCAGCAAGCCCACCCAAAGGTTGAATTGCAGGCGGGGGTTTTCCAGGCGCCGTTCGTATAGCGGGGTGCTGCTGACCGTCAGCTGCCATTCGCGGCCGAACACGTTGATATTGCGGGTCAGTTGGAAGGCTGAATTACCGCGATAACCGCCGCTGAGCAGCGAGCCGCCATCGTCGGAGTTATCCACAAGCTCGACTTGGTAGAGCTCGGTGCGGCTGCCGAGAATACCGGCGAGCAAATCCTGCATGCGGAACGAGCCAGACACCGAGCCGAGAAAGCCTTGTTGGCGCTCCTGATCGCTGGTGACCGGCGCCGTGTTGGCATACACGGGCATATACAGCACGGCGCCAACCTGGACGTCCTGGTCGGTTTCCGATTTCAGCTTGAGCGGCGCCGAGAGCACCGCTTCACCCGTGCGGCGCGCCTGGTACACCGCCTTGCGGCGCAGTTCCTCGGACAACACGTCAAACCCCAGCCCGCGGCGGTTACGCCAATCCAGGGGGCTGGTGTAGTCGACGATCAGGTATTCCTCGCGCTCACCGGCGGGAAAGATGCGAAATTCCTTGCGCCCTCCACGCTGCTCGTCGGCTACGAAAGCCGCCAGCTCCGGGCCGCGCACATACCGCACCCAGGACACGGCCTGAATACCGGGGTAACGGTCCTGAAGCTGCAACTGGTCGGTGGCGCGCATCCATTCTTCGGCGCTCACCTGGTCGCTGCCGGCCAGCAGCCCGGCCATGCCGCGCAGCACCATTTCATATGCACGCATGCGCTCGGTAATGCTCTGCTGCACATCGTCCACAGCGATGCTGAAGCGCTGCTCCTGTTCACGCCGGCTATTGGCTTCAAGTTCCTGCCACTGCCATACCACCAGCGCGCCCAACCCCGCCATCAGCCCCAAGGCCACCAAATAAGGTAGCCAGGGCCGGCGCGAGTGAAATCCGGGGTTTGCGTCCATGTAAGCTCCTGATCCTCGGCCGGCGCCATGACAGCATGGAACCCGGCCAGCAATGGCCCGCCCGGGCCATTGGGCTGAAGTCTAGACAGGAATTTGCTGATGGGCGCTTTGCCATCAAAAGATGATTGAAAGGTTAAGTGTCTGGCGTGCATGAAAGTCAAAAGCTCGAGGCTCAAGCCTCTCCTACCGAACCTGATACCCCCGGCAGGAGAGGCTTCAGCCTCGATACGGATGTTTTTCAGCACAAACGAAAAGGCCTCCACAGGGGAGGCCTCATTCCAAATCGCACTAAATCACTGCGGGTATTGCTGGTACTGCTGCTGCGGCGCCTGCTGGTATTGCTGCGGTTGTTGCTGGGCTTCGGGCAACGGCTTGAGGTTGACCTCTACACGGCGGTTCTGCGCGCGGCCATCGGCGGTGTCGTTGCTGGCAATCGGCTGGTCCGGCCCGTTGCCCCGGGTGGACAGCCGCGAGCCATCTACCCCTTGCGAGGTCAGGTAATTGGCCACGCTCTGCGCCCGGCGCTGCGACAAATCCATGTTGTGCTGGCGGCTGCCGGTGCTGTCGGTGTAGCCGACGATTTCGATGGTGTTCTGGTTGTACTGCTTGAACGAGGCGGCCAGGTTATTGAGCGGCGTGTAGAAGTTGCTGACGATATCCGACGAGTCGGTGGCGAAGGTGATGTTGCCCGGCATGACCAGCTTGATCTGGTCGCCCTGGCGCTGCACTTCAACGCCGGTGCCTTGCATGCTGCGGCGCAGCTCAGCTTCCTGTTTGTCGGCGTAATAGCCATAACCGGCACCGGCAGCGCCGGCGACAGCGGCACCAATAAGGGCGCCTTTGCCGCGATTGTCATGGCTGATCAAGGCGCCAGCGGCGGCGCCGGCCAGCGCGCCGATACCGCCGTACTTGGCGGTTTTGTTCGAGCTTGGCGGCTGGTTGTCATACGGATTCTGCGAGGCACAGCCAGCCAACAGCGCAACGGCGGTAGCGGCAATAATCAGGCGACTGAAGGTAAACATGAACGACGTACTCCTAAAGCGTGGTCCGCCCCGCTGGGCGGACCGCTATTGGAGCATAAAGTTAGCTGAAAATTCCCTGAGGCCTGGCTCAGTGCGCGTCCGGCGACGGCGCTGCCAGCATGGCCATTTTGCGCATCAGCGGCACCATGGCGGTGGCGATCACAAAGCAGACCATGATGCTTAGAAAGGCGTCGGCATAGGTTTGCGTCTGCGCCTCGCGCAGGGTTAAGCGGGCCAACTGCTGCAAGCTGCCGGTAACCGCTTCGTCGGCACCCATGCCCAACGCCTGCAGGTTGCCGCCCACCTGCGCCAGCCAGTGGTTCAGCGCTTCGTTAGTAGCATTGAGGTGCTCGGCCAGGCGCTGAAAATGCAGGTTGGTTCGGTCGTTGAGAATAGTGGCGCAGGCGGCAATGCCCATGGCCCCGCCCAGGTTGCGCATCAGGTTGAACAACCCCGAGGCATGCTTGAGCCGCGCTGGCGCCAGGCTGCCGAGCGCCAGGGTAACGGTGGGCGGCACCGTGAGTTGCTGGGCCATGCCCCGCAGTGCCTGCGGCACCAACAATTCCCCAGCGCCCCAGTCGTGGGTAATGGCGCTGAAATCCCACATCGAAATGGCGAACAGTGACAGGCCGATCATCATGATCCAGCGCATATCCAGGCGCGCCGCCAGGACGGCATACAGCGGAATCGCCAGAATCTGGAACACCCCGGTGGAAAACACCGCCAAGCCAATCTGCAACGCGCTGTAGCCGCGCACATGGCCAAGAAACAGGGGCGTGAGGTAGATGGTGGCGAACAGGCCGATACCGGTGACAAAGGAGAAGAAACAGCCTAGGGCAAAGTTGCGTTCTTTGAGCGCGCGCAGGTCCACCACCGGGTTGGCGAAGGTCAGGCTGCGCCAGAGAAAGGCCACACCGCTGAGGCCGCAGATCCAGGCGGTGGTGAGAATGGTCCTGTCGCTAAACCAGTTCCAGCGCGGCCCTTCTTCCAGGGTGTATTGCAGGCAGCCGAGAAACAGCGTCATCAGCACGATGCCCAGATAATCGGCGCCACGCAGAAGGGAGAAATCGTGCTCGTCGATGCGCACCAGCATCGGCACCACCACGGCGACGAAAATGCCCGGTATCAGGTTGATAAAGAACAGCCAGTGCCAGGAATAGTTGTCGGTGATCCAGCCACCGATGGTGGGGCCCAAGGTGGGCGCCAGAGAGGCCAACGCGCCGATGGTGGACGCCGCCAGCACCCGCTGCTTGCCGTCGAAAAACAAAAATACGCTGGTGAACACCAGCGGAATCATCGAGCCGCCGAGAAAACCTTGCAGGGCCCGAAAGACAATCATGCTCTGGATATTCCACGCCGCGCCGCACAGCAGGCTGGCCAGGGTAAAGCCCACCGCCGAGGCGCAGAACAACCAGCGCGTAGACATTACCCGCGACAGCCAGCCAGACAGCGGAATCACGATAATTTCGGCGATCAGGTAGCTGGTTTGCACCCACGCGGTTTCATCTGCGCCGGCCGACAGTCCGCCGCCGATATCGCGCAGGGATGCCGAAACAATCTGAATATCCAACAGTGCGATAAACATGCCGACGCACATGCTGGCAAAGGCCAACGTCTTTTGCAGCGTACTCATGGATGCTGGATTGAACGGCGCGACCGCGGTGCTCACAGCGCATTCGCCTGGGCAGTGGCATCGAGGGTTTTGCTGTGGGTATCCACCTCGACGATGACCGACAAGCCAGGGCGCAACTGGCCGAGTACGCCGTCTACGTCATCCAGGTGAATACGCACCGGCACTCGCTGCACGATCTTGGTGAAGTTGCCGGTGGCGTTTTCCGCCGGCAACACACTGAATTGCGCACCGGTGGCCGGTGCCAGGCTGCCCAGATGACCGTGGAATTCGCGCCCCGGCAACACGTCAGCGCGAATGCTCACGGCCTGACCGGGAAGCATGTCGGCCAGTTGGTCTTCCTTGAAATTGGCGTCTACCCACAACCCGCGTGCCGGCACCACCACCAGCAATTGCGCGCCGGCTGCGGCATAGGCGCCGACCCGCGCCTTGCGGTTGCCGATTACGCCATCCACCGGCGCGCGCAGCTCGGTGTAGCTGAGGTTGAGTTGGGCAGTTTGATGATCGGCCTCGGCTTGGGTGAGCGCGGCACGGGCTTGTTGTTTCTGGGTGGCGATGACGTCGAGTTGACGCTGGGTCGCGAGCAGCGTGGCCTGGGCGCGGGCGTGATCAGCCAACGCGGTTCTGAAGGTGGCTTCGGCACGCTGCGCACTTTCCACTGACACCGCCGAGGTTTTCACCAGGCGCTGGTAGCGCAGGTGATCGGCCTGGGCGCGCGTCATTTCTGCCTGGGTGGCATCGATGCTCGCGCGGGCCTGAGCAATCAGGGCGTGTTGCAGCTGTGCGGTGGCGTCCAGATTGGCCAGCAGCGCTTGCTCGGCAGCCACCGCCCCTTCGGTTTTCAGCAGCGCAACGCGGTAGTCGCGGTCGTCGATACGGGCGAGCAGGTCGCCGGCGTGAACGAGTTGGTTGTCGGTCACCAGCAGCTCTGCAATATAGCCACCGACCTTGGGCCCGATCACCGTAACGTCGCCGCCCACATAGGCATCGTCGGTCTCCTCGATAAAACGCCCCGCCGTCCACCAGTGATTGCCATAAAAACCCAGGGCCACCAGCGCGCCGATGCCAATGGCGGGCAGCAGCAGGCGCTTGGCCAGGCTGCGTTTAGGCTTTACCGGGTGCAGCGTGGCGCTGGACAGTTCGGCGGTGGTCACGCTGTTCATGGCTGGTGGTCCTGTACGGGAAACTGACGAAGGTTCTGTTCACGGCGCAAACGACTGGCCTCCAGGCGCTGGCGCATACGGTCGTTGGCGGCAGGGCCGGCAGTAATGGCGTGCTGGCCGCTGATGGGCTGGCCGCTATTGGCGTCAATCAATTGCAATTGCACCGCCGCACCGCTGGCTGTTTCGGCGAGATAAACAATGGTGCCTTCGGGGGCGAAATGGCGATTACCCCAGTTCATCAGGGTCAGCATCACCGGGCGAAAGTCCCAACCGCGTGGCGTTAACACGTACTCGAAACGCGGTGGTTTTTCGCTGTACTGGCGGCGCTCGAACAGCCCGTCTTCCACCATCTGGGTAAGCCGGCGAGTCAGCATGTTCGGCGCAATAGCCAGGCTCTTCTGAAATTCGTCGAAACGCGTCAGCCCGTAGAAGGCATCGCGCAGCAACAAGACGCTCCACTGATCGCCTACCCGCTCAAGGCTGCGGGCTACAGGGCACTGCCGAGTTTGCAGACTGGTGCGTTTCATCACTTCACCGGAGGGCGTTTCGATTTAAATTATAGTCACCATATAACTTGTCACTAGCATCATGCAAGTGAGGTTTTTACGTTTCAGGATCAACGGCAAAGCCCGCACTCGAAGGCGCAGGCTTGTCTAGGGAGAAAGGGTGTTAGGCGCGAATGTAGGGGTTTTCGCGCATTTCATCGCCCAGGCGGGTGTCGGGACCATGGCCGGTCACCACCGTCGCGTCTTCGTCCAGACTGTACAGACGCTGCTTGATCGAGCGCTCAATGGTCGGGTAATCGCCGCCCCACAAATCGGTGCGGCCAATACCGCGGCGAAACAGCGTGTCGCCGGCAATCAGCAGCTTGGCTTCGGGAAACCAGAAGCTCATCGAGCCTGGCGTATGCCCAGGCGTGTGCAGCGCCACACCGCACCCGCAGGCCAACTCCTCGTCATCGCGCAGCCACTGATCCGGCGCCGGCACCGGCGTATAGGGCACGCGAAACAGGCGGCACTGCTCTTCGAGGTTGTCCCAGAGAAACGCATCCTCTTCATGCAAATGAAGCGTGGCGCCGGTCTTTTCCTTCATTTGCCCGGAAGCGAGGAAATGATCCAGGTGCGCATGGGTATGGATGATGCTCACCACCTTCAGCCCATGGGCATCGAGGCGCGACATGATCAGATCGGGGTTGCCACCCGGGTCCACGACAATCGCTTTCTTGGTCACCGGGTCGCCGATGATCGTGCAGTTGCACTGCAACGGGCCGACAGGGAAGGTTTCGCGGATAAGGGCGCTCGTCATGGCTTGCATAAACAGTCTCTTGGTATTCAGGCAGCGAGCTTTTTGAGGGCTTAGCCGCAGGGCACGGGCCTTAGATCCTACCAACCAAAACCCGCCCCACAAACCATTCAAACTTTTCGCACAGGCTCTGTCCAGCCTGCACCCCCTCGCAGGCCGCGGCATTGATGGAACAATGCCGACCACAAATCGTGCATCAAAAGTGAACCGCCTTGATCGCCCCCTTCACAGCCAAAACCCTCCCCTTGGTTAACGCTTTCCCCAGATGGAGTTGCGTGATGAACCGCAGTCACTTGCGAACCACCGTTACATACGCCACAGCCAGCAACAGATGGCATCACCTCGCGCCGTCTACAACCGCGGTTACTCCGCTACGTTCCGGCACTGGTCGAAACGTCAAAGGAAACTAGCGCCATGGACGTGTTGTTCGTTACACCTGACTCTTCCGCAAAATCCTACCAGGGGCTGGCCAACCTCTACTCGGCTATCGAACCACCTACATGGTCGTTGCTCTTGGCAGAGTCGTGCCGAAGCCAGGGTTTCAGTGTGGCAATTCTTGATTGCGACGCCGAAAGACTGACATTGGAACAAGCGGTTCTGCGCATAGAAGCCCATCAGGCGCGCCTTGTGGTTTTCGTGATGTACGGGCAAAACCCCAACTCCGGCACCACCAGCATGGCTGGCGCCGTGACGCTGGCCACCGCCCTCAAAGAGCAATCACCGTTATTCAAAGTGTGCTTTGTAGGCTCCCACGTGAGTGCCCTGCCGCGTGAAGTTCTGGCATTACCTTGCGTTGATCTGGTGCTATTGAACGAGGGGGTCTACGCACTGCATACCCTGCTGCATAGCGACCTGCACAACGACCTGCCGTCAATCAAAGGCATCGGTTACAAGCAGTCCGGGCCGCTGGACGTTGCCAACGCCACGCTTAATCCACCCGAGCGTCTGGTGCCTCAGGCACGCATGGACATCGACATGCCCGGCTACGCCTGGGACCTGCTGCCTTATAAACAAAAACCGCTCGACCTCTATCGCGCTCACTTCTGGCACGCCGGATTCGACCACGCCAACCGCACACCATTTGCTGCCATCTACACCTCCCTGGGCTGCAACTTCGGCTGCAACTTTTGCATGATCAATATCGTTAACCGCACGGACAACGGCGAGCACGTCGACGCCGCCAGCTTCCGCGGCATGCGTTTCTGGAGCCCTGCATGGGTTATGCGGGAAATGGAAAAGCTGGCCAAGCTCGGTGTGCGCACGCTGCGTATCAGCGACGAGATGTTCTTTCTGAACCAGAAGTTCTACAAGCCGATTCTTGAGCAAGTCATCGAGCGCAACTTCAACTTCAATATGTGGACCTATTCGCGTGTCGACACCGTTCGCCGCGACGCATTGGCGCTGTTCAAAAGCGCCGGGGTCAATTGGCTGGCACTGGGCGTTGAGGCGGGCAACCAGACAGTTCGCCAGGAGGTATCCAAAGGCACGTTCAAAGAGGTCAACATCCGCAATGTCTGCGACAACATTCGCGATAGCGGAATAAACGTCATCAGCAACTTTATCTTCGGCTTTCCCGAAGACACGCTGCACACCATGCAGCAAACCCTCGAGCTGGCGCTCGAACTCAATTGCGAAATGACCAACATGTACCCCTGCCAGGCACTTCCCGGCAGCCCCATGCATCGCATCGCCCGCGCACAAGGCTGGGCCCTACCGTCCAGCTATGAGGGTTACGGGTTCCTGTCCTACGAATGCGCGCCACTACCTACCAAGTATCTGTCGGCACAACAGGTGTTGAGGTTTCGTGATGAGGCCTGGCAACGCTACTTCACCAATCCTGCATACCTGAATCTGGTGGAGCGAAAATTCGGTGTAACCCAGCGCCACAACATCGAAGCGATGACCCGCATAAAACTGCAGCGCAAGCTGTTGGGGGACTGACCGATGATTGTGACCCGCACGCCGTATCGCATTTCGTTCTTTGGCGGAGGCACCGATTATCCCGACTGGTTTCGCCAGGAAGGTGGCATGGTGATTTCCACCTCCATCGACAAATACTGCTACATCAACTGTCGCCATTTACCGCCGTTTTTTGACCATAAACATCGCATCGTTTATTCGGTCATCGAGAACGTCACCCACCCGAGCGAGATCCAGCACCCATCGGTCCGTGAAGTGTTGCGTTATATGGATTGTGATCGGGGCCTGGAAATCCATCACGACGGTGATTTGCCAGCGCGCTCGGGGCTGGGTTCCAGTTCATCGTTCACCGTCGGTTTATTGCACGCCCTCAACGCACTGGGTGGTTCGCAGATCTCGCAAGACGCTCTCGCCAGGCAAGCCATCCACATTGAGCAGAACCTTATCAAGGAGAGTGTTGGCTCCCAGGATCAGATCGCCGCTGCGTACGGCGGCTTCAATCAAATCGCCTTTCATTGCAGTGGCGAATTCAGTGTGACTCCCATCATTTTGCCCGAGGCTCGTTCGAAGGAACTGCAAAGCCATCTCATGTTGTTTTTTACCGGTTTCTCACGCATTGCCTCAGAAATCGCCCAAAGCCAAATACAGAACATTTCAGCGCGCCATAGCGAACTCAGTCAGATGATGCAGATGGCCAACGAGGCGTTATCGATTCTTCAGGCAACTGGCTCCCTCGGTGATTTCGGCACCTTGCTGCACGAAGGCTGGTGCCTGAAAAAGAGTCTGTCAAAGCGGATCAGCAACCCTGCCCTGGACCACATCTACGAAACCGCCCGAGCAGCGGGAGCCATCGGCGGAAAACTGCTAGGCGCCGGTGGCGGCGGTTTCATGCTTTTTTTCGTCGAACCGCAACTGCAAGCCCGTGTTCTCGAAAGCCTTAAAGATCTAATCCATGTGCCCTTCCAGTTCGAAAACTCCGGAAGCCGTGTGGTCCTTTACCAGCCCAACGGGTTCTGAATATGGCCAAGCCTCTTACCAAGCATTCGCGGCTATTTATAGCCGGCCATACCGGCATGATCGGCTCGGCGTTTGTTCGGCACTTTACTGCTGCCGGCTTTGGCCAATTGATCTTGCGTAGCCACCAGGAACTGGAGCTCACGGACAAAGCTGCAGTGGCTGCGTTTTTCGCCGAGCAACGTCCCGATGGCGTCATTCTCGCGGCTGGGAAGGTGGCCGGAATCGTCGAAAACGTAAACAGCCCTGCCGACCTCATCACCCGCAACCTGGAAATTCAGACCAACGTCATCCAGAACGCACATCTTTATGCGGTTCAGCGCCTATTGTTCTTTGGCTCTTCGTGCATGTACCCCCGCGACTGTCCGCAACCCATGGCAGAGCAGGCCCTGTTAAGTGGCAAGCCGGAAATAACCAGCATGGCGTACGCCATGGCGAAACTGGCCGGTGTGCAAATGTGCCTGGCCTATAACCAGCAGTACGGCGAGCAACGCTTTATTCCGTTGATACCCAATAGCGTCTACGGGCCTAACGACAACTTCGACCCGGAATCTGGGCATGTACTGGCAGCGCTGATCAATCGCTTTCATTTCGCGCGGAAGAATGGCGTACCAGTCACCACGCTGTGGGGCAGCGGAAACCCGCGACGTGAGTTCCTCTATGCGGATGATCTGGCCGCCGCCGGCCATGTACTCCTTACCGCCGACCTTTGTGCCACCGAATTACCCATCAACATCGGGGGCGGCCAGGACCTGCACATTCGCGAGCTGGCCCAACTGATCGCTCAGGTTGTGGGTTATCGCGGCGCAACCGCCTGGAACACCCGCAAACCCGATGGCGCCCCGCGCAAGCTACTTGATAGCTCGCGTATGCACATTCTTGGCTGGCGCCCGACCACCTCCCTGCAAGCCGGCATCGGCCAAACCTATGCGTCATTTCTGGAGAGTCGCCATGCATGAATACGATCCGGCGCTGGCCGAGCGGCTGCGGGAAAAAGCTGATTGGGTGTGGCAAGAGACCTTGAGAATCCACCAGCGCGCGCCAGAAACTCGGGTAGCGTCGTCGCTATCACCGGTCGAAATATTCGTCACCTTGTACTACGGCGGTTTCCTGCGCCAGAACCCGGCCGATCCCCGATGGCACGAGCGTGACCGCTGCATTATCAGCAAAGGACATGGTTCGCTGTGCATGTATCCGATTCTCGCGGACCTGGGTTATTTCCCGGCGTCCGAACTTGAGCGTGTATGCCTTGAGGGTAGTTTTCTGGGCGCCATTCCCGACCCGGTAATTCCCGGATACGAGACCATCAATGGCTCATTGGGCCATGGCATCGGCGTAGGGGCCGGCATGGCATTGGCACTCAAACGACGTGCGATGGATCAGAAGGTATACGTGGTTTGTGGAGACGGTGAGCTGCATGAAGGCGCCAATTGGGAGGCGTTTATGTTCGCCGCCCAGCACCAGTTGGATAACCTCATCGTGCTGGTCGACAACAACCAAATCTGCATGCTCGGCGCTACCGACAGCATCGTTTCACACCGCGATCTACGCGCCAAACTTACGGCTTTTGGCTGGCAGGTTCAGGTAGTGGACCAGGGCCACTCCTGTGAGTGCATCGCCCAGGCCTTGGCTACGAGCCAGCGCGCAAACAACGGCGTGCCGCAAGCCGTCATATTCAATACCCGCAAAGGCAATGGGGTACCGGGCCTGGAAAACGCGCCGTTGAGCCATGTGACACCAATCGCGCCAAACGTGCTGGCGCAATTGCTGGAGGCAAAACGATGAAGGCGCTGCCAGAACCGCTGAAGGCCCGCCGGGCAATGCGCGACACGCTGCTCGCAGCAATTCTCACGGCCATGGAAGATGGCGATGTGTTCTTCGTTACGGCTGATTTCGGCTCGCCCGTGCTGGACTTGATTCGTGAGCGCTATCCCCAGCGCTTTATCAACGTAGGTATCGCAGAACAAAATCTGATCAACGTGTCCGCTGGCCTGGCCCTTGAAGGATTCAAAGTTTTTGCCTATGCCATCGCCCCCTTTATCACCATGCGCTGCTTTGAGCAGATCCGCGTGAATCTTGCCCTGCTCTCGTCGGTTCGCCCCATGAATGTCAGCCTGATAGGCGTCGGTGCGGGCTACAGCTACGTTGTTTCCGGGCCGACCCATCAGTGTTACGAAGACCTTACGCTGATGCGCAGCCTGCCAAACATGCAGGTCTTTTCGCCGGCAGATCAGATCACCGCTGAACTCTTGGCCAGGGCGTGTCTGACACGGCCGGGAATCAAGTACCTGCGCCTGGATGCACAGGTCGTCCGACCGCTTTACGAGCCTGAACTGCACAACCTCAACGACGGTTTCAAAGTGCACGGCAACAGCCATGAGCTGTGCCTAGTCGCCACCGGCTTTATGACCCACACCGCGCTCAAGGCAGCAGCCCACTTGGCCAAGCTCGGCTTGAACTTGAGTGTCATCGATCTGTTCGACCTCACCCACTTTGACACCAATGCGCTGCTCGAACACCTGCGGACAGCCCGACGCATCGTCTCCCTGGAAGAGGGGTTTCAAGGCTGTGGCGGCCTGGATTCCCTGCTGTTCAATCTACTGTCCCGGCATGCCGTTACCGCACCATTCCTGAATATCGGCGTAGCCCCGCACTACCGCTTCGAACTGGGGGATCGCCAGACGCTGCACGAACAAGTGGGCATTGGGCTGCATACCGTCATCGAAAAAATCCAGCGCTTTTGTCCAGCCCTTCCATCTTGATTGTCCAATCGCCCGCGTAATGGAGCTTCCCCGACCATGAAATACCCGCTAATGCGCAACAACCTGCTACGTGAGGACCTCGATGCGGTTATCGAGCATCTGCGTCAGGACGACCCAAAGTTGACTCACGGGGAACACGTGCGCGCTTTCGAGAAAGAGTGGTCGCAGTGGCTAGGGGTGAAGTACAGCGTCTTCGTCAATTCTGGTGCTTCGGCAAACCTGCTGACAATGGCAGTACTCAAGCTGCGCTACCCCGAGGGCGGCGAAGTGATAGTGCCGTCGTTGACCTGGGTATCCGATATCGCCAGTGTGCTGCAAAACGGTTTTACCCCGGTCTTCACTGACACCGACCCACGCACCCTCGGCATGGCCTCGGCGGATATCCTCAGCAAGCTGAACGAGCGCACCCGCGCTGTTTTTCTTACCCATGTGCAGGGCTTTGACGGCATCGACGATGAGGTGATGAGCGAGCTGGAGCGACGCGGCATTGCCCTGATCGAAGATGTTTGCGAGTCCCATGGCGCCGAACATGATGGGCGACGGCTAGGCAGCCTGGGCTGGATCTCCAATTTTTCGTTTTACTACGCCCACCACATGAGCACCATCGAAGGTGGAATGATCTGCACCAACGACCCACTGGTGTATCAGCAAGCGCGAATGTTGCGTTCCCACGGCATGGTGCGCGAAGCGGATGACCCTCGATTTCGCGCCGACTACCAGGCCCAATACCCACAACTGAACCCGGATTTCATCTTCGCCTTCCCGGCATTCAACACACGCAACACGGAAATCGGCGGAATTTTGGGGCGCATGCAACTCAAGCGGCTGAACGCCAATGTCGAGCGGCGCACTGAAAACCTGCTGCATTTTCTCAGCCGCATAGACCCACAGCTCTACCGCACCGACTTCAAGCTGCAAGGCTCCAGCAACTACGCATTCAACCTGATTTTGCGCCAGGCCGATGACGCCCTGGCAGAACGACTTATGGCGCGCATGAAAGCCGCCGGCATCGAGTTTCGCCGGGGCAGTGCCGGTGGCGGCAATCAGCTGCGCCAGCCGTATCTGAAGAACGTCGTGCCAGCGAACTACCACCAACAGTTTCCACAGACCGAGCACATTCATTTCTACGGCTTTTATATCGGCAATTTCCCGGATCTGCACGTCGAGGAAATCGACGAACTCTGCCACGTCCTCAATGACCTCTGACGTATGACTATCACCACCGCGATCATCCTCGCCGGCGGGCTGGGCACGCGCCTGCGCAGCGTAGTAGCAGACCGCCCAAAACCCATGGCGCTCATTCACGGACGGCCCTTTCTGGAGTGGCTGATGGATTACTGGATAGATCAAGGCATCCGGCGCTTTATCCTGTCGGTGGGTTACCAACATTTGGCCATCACCGAGCACTTCGGTAGCCGCTATCGGCTCGCTCGGCTCAGCTACGCCATCGAGCCCGAGCGCCTGGGAACAGGCGGCGGCTTGCTGCTGGCGGCACGCCAGCTGAACGATGAAGACGCTTTTTTAGTGCTCAATGGCGACACCTTTTTCGCCGTCGACCTACCGGCCCTGGACCATTTTTCCCGCACCCACGCCGCAGACTGGAGTCTGGCGCTGTTTCGCGCCGGGCAAGCCGATCGCTATATGGGCGTCACGCTCAATACACAGGAGCGCATCGTTGCCCTTGCCTCGCGCAAAAGCTCGGAAGGCTACCTGGCCAACGGCGGTGTGTATTGGGTGCGCACCACCAGTTTGGCCAAGTTTCCCTCGCACACGGAACAAGCCCTGTCGCTGGAAGACGAGTTGTTGCCTGCCTTACTAGACAGCAGCACGACGCTCGCCGGCTTTGTCGCCCAAGGCACGTTCATCGATATCGGTGTGCCTGAGGATTACGCGAAAGCCAAACAACTTCTGCTCCCTTTCCCATAACCGTCAATTGAAAAGGTACAACTGATGGGCCACAACATTCTCGTCACCGGCGGCGCCGGCTACCTGGGTTCCACCCTGGTGCCCAGCCTGTTGCAAGCCGGCCATCACGTCACGGTGCTGGATAATTTTCTGTTCAAGCAAGCCAGCCTGAACCATGTCTGCCATGCGCCAAATTTCACCGTTGTAAAAGGTGATATTCGTCTGGCCAGTGTTATGAAACCACTGCTGGCCAAGGCCGATGTGATCATTCCGCTTGCCGCCCTGGTAGGCGCGCCGATGTGCAATGCCGACCCCATAGGCGCCTCCAGCGTCAACCACGACGCCATCGCCTTGATGCTCGGGCTGCTGTCACCCGAACAGCGGGTGTTGATGCCGACGACCAACAGCGCCTATGGCACCGGTGACGCCAACAACTTCTGCAGTGAGCAATCGCCGTTACGGCCAATTTCCCAGTACGCCAAGGAAAAGGTCAAAGTCGAATACATGCTTATGCAGCGCGAAAATGTCATCAGCTTACGCCTGGCCACGGTGTTCGGCATGTCACCGCGCATGCGCACCGACCTCTTGGTCAACGACTTTGTCTACCGCGCCGTTCACGACCGTTTCGTCGTGCTGTTCGAAAGCTCGTTCAAACGCAACTACATCCATGTGCGCGATGTCGCTCGCGTGTTCCTGCATGGCCTGGCAAATTTTTCCAGCATGAGTGGGCAGATCTACAACGTGGGCCTGTCGGACGCCAATATCTCCAAGCGCGAACTGTGCGAGCGCATCCAAGCGCAAATCCCCGACTTTGTGTTCCTTGAAGCACCCGTGGGCAAAGACCAGGACCAGCGTAACTACGTGGTCTCCAACGCCAAGCTCGAAGCTACAGGCTACCGTCCGAGCATGTCGTTGGATGACGGCATCCAAGAGCTGATCAAGGGTTTCACCATGATCAAGAACAGTGCCTACGGCAATGTCTAAAGAGCTGCGGCCCTGGGTCGGCAAGGAGCTTTGGTTTGCCCGGTAAGTTTACGACAGGCCAACTCTTGCGCACCGTCAGTCGCCATCGGGCGTTGGTGCTGGCCCTGGCCATGCGCGACCTGCAAGCCCGCTATGTGGGAACGCTGGGGGGCCTACTCTGGGCGCTGGCGCACCCTCTGGCAGTAGTGGTGGTTTTTTACTTGGTATTCGCCGTCGGTTTCCGTTCTCAGGGGCCCGCCGACACGCCCTTTATTTTGTGGTTCGTAGCAGGTCTAGTGCCGTGGTTTTTTTTCAGCGACGCCTTGCAGGCTATTACCTTCTCGGTGACACGCAACAGCCACCTGGTAAAAAAAACCATATTTCCCACCGAAATTCTGCCGCTGGTGCACCTGGTGTCCGGCTTGATTCCCCATGTTTTTTTTCTCGCAGTGCTTACCGCGCTAATGCTGTTTTTCCACGTGCCGCTGCTGGCCGAACGCTTGCTGTTTCTCTACTTCCTGCTGTGCATGGGCGTGCTGTTGCTCGGCTTGGGCTGGCTGTTGGCCGCGCTGCAGGTTTTCTATCGAGATATCGGCCAGGCGCTGACCATTGTCCTCAACCTGTGGTTCTGGAGCACACCGATTGTCTGGTCCGCCGAAATCATGCCGCCCTCCATTGCCAGCTGGCTGGTTTACAACCCGATGTTCTACATCGTCAACGGCTATCGAGACACCTTGATCGCCCAGACCGTGACTTGGCCACCCCTGGACCAGACCCTGGTGTTTTGGGCCGGCAATTTATTGCTGCTCGGGCTTGGCTGTTTAATTTTTCACCGGTTGAAACCGGAATTTGCGGACGCCCTTTAATCGCCATGTCGACCGATACCGTTATTACCGTTCACCGGGTGGCGAAGAAATTCAAACTGTTCTCGTCTGCCCGCGAGCGACTTTTCGAAAGCCTGCACCCGCTGCGCAAGCGCTACCACAAAGCGTTCTGGGCGCTGCACGATGTTTCGCTGGAAGTGAGTAAGGGCGAAATCATTGCGGTGCTAGGCCGCAACGGATCGGGCAAATCCACGTTGCTGCAAATTATCTGTCAGATCATGCAGGCGACCCGCGGCGCAGTGGTCGTAAAGGGCAAGATTTCGGCGTTGTTGGAGTTGGGCGCGGGTTTCAACCCGGAGTTCACCGGACGTGAGAACGTGATTCTCAACGGCTCCATCATGGGTTTCAGCCGTGCCGAGATGCACGCGCGAATGGCCGACATCGAGCGATTTGCAGAAATTGGCGAGCATTTCGATCAACCGGTAAAAACCTATTCATCGGGAATGTTTGTGCGCGTGGCGTTTGCCGCCGCTATTCATGTGGACCCGGAAATTCTGATTCTGGACGAAGCGCTGAGTGTGGGCGATGCCCGCTTTCAGCACCGCTGTTTTCAGCGCATTCGCGAGCTTGTCGACCAAGGCAAAACCATTCTGTTCGTGTCGCACAGCGCGGATACCGTTCTGCGCTTGTGTCAGCGCGGCGTGGTAATTGAACAGGGCCGGGTAAGTTTTGACGGCCCCATTGTCGCGGCGGTCAATCACTACCAGCACTTGCTGGCAGGCGGCGCGCCGCAGGCCGAGCCCGATAATGCCGCGCCGGTCGCCCTGGCGCCGCGCGGCATTTCGGCGCTGGAAAATGCCGATCAGGTTTGCCGCCAGCCGTTCTACAACAACCATGAAACCCGCCTAGGCAATGGCACGGTACAAATCATCGATATCTCGATAAGCGTCGATGGTAGGCCATTGTCGTCGCCCATCCGCACAGGCCAGCGGGTGGAGTTGCTGTTATCGATGCGCTTCAACGAAACACTCGCGGGCGTGTCGGCGGGCTTTGCCATCGTCACGCTCGACGGCACTTATGTATTTGGCACCAACCTCCTGATGCGCCAGGCACTGCTGCTGTCAGCGCAAGCTGGCGAACACCGTCAAGTGCGGTTTTCCTTTTGCGCGGGCCTGATCGGAGCGGATTATTTTCTCGATCTGGGCTGCAACCAGATAACCGCTCAGGACGACCTTTTTCTCGACGTCAGACGCTCCGTGCTGACCCTTCGGTTTGCCGACACCCCAGGTATAACCGGGATCGCCGACCTGCAAGTTCAGCATGAAATTCTGTAAGCGTGTACTGCCCAAATTTGCCGTGGCCCTTCCCTGGAACCTGCCCTACTACATAGCCTGGGGCGGCTGCGACTCGCTGTACAAGGGGTTAGTCGACCCAGCATGCGCAGGCATCACGATCAACGCGTGGGATCACCCAGCCGTGCAGCAACAGCTGAAGACGTGTGCACGCACACGGAAACGGCTGCTGGCCGAATTATCTCGCCCGCGCGTACCGCAAGCAGGTGGCCCGTTGAATACGCTGACGGCTGAAGAACAGCTGCTAACCCGGCTGCTACCCGGCGATATCGAGTTTTTTCACTCGGTGCCTTTGCCCAGCATGACCCGCCCTTTCTGGTTGCATATCGAGTCGCTGCGCTCACTTTTTTCGCCCTGGCTTCACACTGGTGTCGCGGCTGAAGAGCACCTGAGGGTTATTCGCCAGCATTACCAAGAGGTGCTGAGTCATCCTTGGTGCCTGGGCGTTTCCTCCCATCGGCCCGAAACCCTCCTGGCACTGGAGGAATTTGTCGATCACCGCGCTATCTCATCGCGTCTGGTCCACCTGCCATTGCCCCTGCCCGAGTGGAAGCAGATCGATGCTCAACCGCACCCCGTAAAACCACCGCTCTCCTGCCCCCGGTTGCTCTTTACCGTTAGCGAAAACCACGACGCAGATTTCTTCACCTGCGGAGGCCACCGCGTGCTGCGTGCCTGGCAAGCACTGTGCACCGCTGGCCAGCCAGGCATTCTCACCATGGCCTGCGAGCGACCCAGCGCCCAGGCGCTGGAGGCGGCGGGTGTAGACAGCCAAGCAGTGGCACAGCAGACGGGCCGGAGCCTCATCTGGATAAGGGCCTCGCGCTCTGAACTCGATGCGTTGATGGCGAATTCGCACCTGTTTGTGCAACCAGCTGATGTGCTGTGCACGTCCGATATCCTGCGGGGATTGCGCAGAGGTTGCGTTCCCTTGATCGCTGCCGTCGAGGGCAGTGCCACGCTGTTGCAAAACAACCACCTGGGCTTGGCCGTAGGTAGTGAGCGGCAATCGGCGCCTTGGTTGTGGCCGGCGCGCAGCGCACACGATGACGAGCAGATCGTTATCCAGCTGAGCCAACAGATTCCTAGGCTACTGACCGAGTCGGTGTACAGCGCCAAGCAAGCGGCGGCCCAAGAGTGGGCCGCAACCGAACCGGGCGCCGGGGCATCGGCCGCCTCGGTATGGAGCCACATACATCAACGCTATAGGGAAGCCCGGCTGCCTGCACACTCTGCGGCTACCGGCCCGCTGCGGCGCTGCGTTCTGACCGACGCGGCGCTATGTCGGGCCTTTGATGGCAATGCCCAGGCGCAGCTGCAGATCAACACCGGCCAGCGCAGCGTATGGTCCCTGGGCGGTTACTACGTGATGGCTGAAAACCGTAACGATGCGGTCGCGCCACAATGGTCGCTGCTTTCGCCTTACACCCAGGCCGACACCCAGCCGTTGGTATTTGCCCATAACCTCGTCGATCTACAGGGCATCTATCTGCCAGCGAGCGCCACCGCCAGGCAGTCCTTGCTGGTTGCGGCGCTGTCGCACCTGTTGCTGGGGTTTCCGCGTTTACACAGCTATTGCGCCAACTGGTTACGGCGTTACCGGCGCCTGCACCAGCGCCTGAATGCCGCGCGCAGCAAAAAGCAGGGTGGCACGCATGGAGCGCCTTGACTGCAAGCCGGGTATCCATATCTGGGTGTTCAATCATGCCTATTTCGGCATCAGCGATCAGGTCGACTTCCTGACGCTGGCACTGCAGCAACAAGGCTATAGCGTCAGCGTTGGCAACCAGCCCCGTGCCGAGCGGCTGAACATCGTCATCGAGAACTTCTCCGAGCGCTCGCGCGACACGTTGATGGCCTTCTGCAAGGCGCATGGAAAGCGCGTTGCAGTGGTGATGACCGAGCACCTCGACTTCGTCGACGAGCAGATTCGTATCCACGGCGAACCGCTGTGGAGCAACAACGACTATATGCATCCGGCCACTCAGGTGGCACGTATTCGCCACCTGTTCGAATGCCTGCCTTATATCTGCAGTTTTCTGGTGTTAGGTGACCTTCCCGAGCTGCTGAACATCCATCGTCTAGTGCCAGGCGTAGCGGTACGCACCATCAACTTTCCAAACCTTGCGTTCGAGCCCGGCACCACGCAGCACATCGACCAAGATTTACTCTTCACCGGCGTGGTCACCCAGTACCGGGGCGAGATCCTGGAGTTGCTGCGCCTCGAAGGATTTGCGCTCGCCTGCCCAGGGCAATTTCTGCCGCATGAGCAGCGCGACACCCTCAATCGCTCGGCGCGCCTGGTGCTCAACATTCCCCAGCGTGTGGATTGGCCATGGCTGTCGCTGATGCGCGTTATTCCTGCCCTGCGGGTTGGCCGCGTGACGGTGTCGCTCGGCACGGCAGACACCTCACAAATTGCCTCTTGCTGTTTGCAGTTAGACCTGAGTGCGCAGGACTGGCTGGAGCAGTTGCGCCACCACATTGCCAACGCCGTGCCGCTGTATGGGCGCATGCACGCCAACTACCAGGCCATGGCGCAGGCCTTCGCACGCCAATGGCCTTTTCCCCATGACATGTTCATAGGCTGGCAGATGACCGATCAGGTGCCTTTATTGCCGGCTGAGCAGCCTCAGGAGTTCACCGATGGACGTTAATCCCGCCCCTTCCACAGCCACAGCAAACCCGGCGCTTATCTCCCTGCTACTGCCGACACGTGGCCGCCCGGAATTAGCCGAGCGTTTTTTCGCCAGCGTGGTAAAAACCGCCGAGCACCTGGCGGCCATCGAAGTCATTCTTTACGTCGACGAAGACGACCCCGGCAGCCACCAACTGGACGGAGGTGCGTTGCACACCGTGCGCATCATTGGCCCCAACCGATCGATGGGCGCCTACAACACCGCGTGCTACCGCGCCTGCCGTGGCGAAATAGTGGTACTGGTCAACGACGACATGGTGATGGGCACCCCAGGCTGGGACCAAGCACTACGCAACCTGCACGACCGCTATGCCGACCGCATTTACCTCGCCTATGGCAACGACCTGCTGAAAAAGCGCGGCTTGGCCACGTTTCCGATACTGGCGCGCAGCACCTGCGAGCTTCTGGTCGACCCTTACCCAGAAACCTATGCAGGAGCCTTTATCGACGTACACCTGTTCGATATTTTCAAGCGCGTACAGCAAGCCGGCTTCGAGCGCATCGTCTATCTGCCAGACGTGATCTTCGAGCACCTGCACTACCGAACCGGCAAGGCCAGCTACGACGCCACCTACAGCAAACGTGGGCGGTTCCAGGATGACCCGGCATTCATTCAACTGGCAGACAACCGGCGTGAGGCTGCTGGCCGTGTCGTCGCGGCACTTCAGGGCCTGGCGCCGCCCACCGATGCATTGCCGCCGGCCCTGGGCGCAGTACCCGCCACCAATCGCAGTGCAGTGTGGTTTTACTTCAACGCTATCGCGTTGGACCGGCAACTGCCGCTGCGGTGGCGCGCGCGCCTGTGGCTGTGGTTCTCCCTGCGACACTCAGCAGCTAACGGCTGGTTGAAACCCTTTGTCAAAGGTTGAGGGGGGGCCGGCCAGGGCCGGGTTTCACCCCTGTACCGCCATTCCCTATAAAAATGGCAAAACGTTAAACGCCACCGCCCCAACCTTTTATGCGCCAGGTGTCTGCGGCAGGCTAAGCAGTTGGCACATCAGCAGCAGTTTTGGCGGCGGCTTTGGCGCTGGTGACTGGACCGCAAGTTACTCCTCCTCCCGATAATCACTCGGCAACTTTCCCGTCCACTTCTTGAACGCCCGGCGAAAATTCGACGCATCGCTAAACCCCAGCAAATACGCGATCTCATACAGCGGCAGCTGCGTGGTGTTCAGGTATTGCAGCGCCAGCCGTTTGCGCACGTCGTCCAGCACCTGCTGATAACTGGTGCCCATGGCTGACAAATGCCGACGCAAGCTGCGCCCGCTGGTGTGCAGCGCCTTGGCGGCGCTACTGAGGTCCGGAAAGTCGCCGGGGCGCGCTAGCAGCAAGCGGCGCACGCGGGTGAGCAAGGCGTCTTGTACGTCCAGGCTGGCCAGCAGCGCTTCGCATTGCTGCTCGCACATCTGCACCGTCGCCGGGTTGGCCAGGGCCATGGGGCGTTGCAGGTAGTGTTGGGGAATGCTGATGCGGTGGTACGGCTGGTCGAACAGCACGCGCGGGCCGAATACCTCTTGGTAGCGCTCGGCATAGAGCGGCGCCGGGTAGGCGAAGCCCACTTCTATGCCGTGCATTTTTTCGCCGAGTAAGAACTGCGCAATGCTGTGCAGGCTGCACATCAAGCCTTCCGCGGCAAAGCGGCCAAGCGCACCCAACGGCATCGATTCGCTGGCGCGCAGTTCCGAGCGTTCGCCGTCTTCGCGTCGTTCCAGTTCATACGCCAAACCCAGCACGCGGTAGTACTTGAGGGCGAATTGAATGGCTTTGTCGAGAGTGGCGCTGGAGAGCACGGCGTAACCCAGAATGCCGTGGGTGGACACGTTCAGACGCTGGCCCAGCAGCAACCCCAGGGCCGGTTCGTCGCATAGGGTCAGCGCGGCACTGGCGAGCAGGTTGAAGTCGATAAATGACAGCCGGCCATTGGGGCTTTCCAGCACCTGGGGTTTTATCCGAGCGGCCTGCAGCAGGTCTTCGCGCGCCACGCCCAGCTCGGCAGCCAGGTCGATCAAGGCGCTGGCGTAGGCAATGGGTACCAGCTCGGCAGCGAAATTCATGGACTGCTTCATCGTGACTAAGCTTCATCGTTGTTGTTGTTGTTGTTGTTGTTTTAGGCCCGCATGGCCACAAATGACGTGCGGCCCATGGATAGTCAGGCGTGCATAGCCGCCGCACCACTCCTAAAGGTTTGGAAATATACCGGCGGCGGCCGTGATGGCCATAAATGACTGCCACATTGGCAGCTATCAACCTGTGCGCGCTTGCCCGTCCCGCCCATAGTGACAACCATGGTTAAGCAACGACTCAGGGAGTCAGCATGGTCAGCACCACACCCGAAGGACTGCAGATTCGCCCACGCCATCTGGATTTCGATCTGCCCAATCCACTGCCCCGCCATTGGCACAGCGGCGATGCCTTCAAGACTCACTTGTTCGATGCCATGTCGGTGTTGTTTCCCGATGGCGAGCGCTTCTTTATCGACTCGGTGCGCCACTTCCGCGACCAGATCACCGACCCGGCGCTGAAGGAGCAGATCCGCGGCTTTATCGGCCAGGAAGGTCACCACAGCCGCGAGCACCTGGAATACAGCAACCGCCTGCGTGAGCTGGGGTACAACATCACCCGCATCGAAAAACGCGCCCAGGCCCGTATTCGCTATACGCAGAAAAAGTTTTCGCCGCAGCGCCAGTTGGCTGCCACGGCGGCACTGGAACATATCACCGCGATCATGGCTGACGGGCTGCTACGCGAGCCGCGTCACCTGGAAGGCGCGCACCCTGAACTCATCCGCCTGTGGCGCTGGCACGCCCTTGAAGAAACCGAGCACAAAGCGGTGGCCTTCGACGTGTACAACCAGGTGTGTGGCAGCCGCAAACTGCTGCGCCGGGCAATGATGATGGGTACGTTCTTCTTTGTGTTCGACACCTTTCGCGGCCTGACCCATATGCTCAAGCAGGACGGCCTGCTGTGGAACTGGCGCGTGTGGCGTGACGGCATCACCTGGATGTGGGGCAAGAACGGCGTGTTCCGCCCGCTGATCAAAACCTACCTGGATTTTTTCAAGGATGGTTTTCATCCGTGGCAGCACAACAACATTGATTTGCTGCACAGCACGCGGGATGAGTTTGATGCGCCGTTGGCGCAGACGGCGTGATGCATGTGAGATGAAAATGGCCCTTCGGGGCCATTTTTTGTTGGAGCGGCGGCGCCTGCAACCCTCTCCCACAGGAGAGGGGGCCGACGGATGTACGCCGCTAGTCCGCGACTTAGCTCCCCTCTCCCGCGTGCGGGAGAGGGGCTGGGGGTGAGGGCAACCTGCAAGCGCTAATTCCCGTCCTGAATGCTCTCACCCCTGAAGAAACCGCAACGCATCCGCCGCACTCTGCTCGGGAATCTCCTCCATCGGAATATGCCCAACCCCCGGATACGTTTTCACCTGAATCCCCGGTAAATCACGCTGCCACAACGGCACATGCTTGGGCGAAATCCAGCGGTCGCGCTCGCCCCACATCAGCAGCGTCGGTGTGGTGATCTGCGCCACGCGCGCCGGCGTGCCGTGCAGTTCTTCACGGTTTACGTTGAGCAGCACACGGAAAATATCCATCATCGCCCGTCGGTTGCCGGGGCGGCGGCTGAGGTCGTAATAGCGGTCTACCACGCCGGGTTTGATCCGCCCCGGCTCGCCGTACACTTCCTTGATGCCCTGGGCAATCAAGGCGCGCGGCATCCACATCGGCATGGCCCAGGTGGCGCCCGGCAGCGCAGCGGCAGCAATCATCAGCGGCACCTTTTGCATGTGGTACCCGGCTGGGTCGATCAGTATCAGTTTCTCCACCCGTTGCGGCTGCTCCAGGGCGAAATTCCAGGCGATGTAACCGCCCAGCGAGTTGCCCGCCACCACCGCCTTGTTCACGCCCAGGTGGTCAAGCAACAGGCCGAAGATTTTCACCATGCGCTCGGCGTTGTACTGGCCATCGCGCGCTGGGCCAGTGAGGCCGAAGCCTGGGACATCGAAACGGATAATGCGGTAGTGCTCGGCAAAGGCGCCGATCCAGCCGTCCCAGGTGTGCAGGGAAGCCACCACGCCATGAATCAGCACCAGCGCCGGTTTATCCCGCGTGCCTTCGTCGCGGTAGTGCACGTTGAAGCCGTCCAGCTCGATAAACCGCGAGCCGCTGTCGGCACTGGCGTAGCGCGCTTTAAGGCGCTCAAGTGGCAACGCGCCGAAACCCAGACGGGCAAAGCCGACGGCCAGAGGTGGCGTCAGCGTCAGGCTGGAAGCAGTCATGCGGGAACCTCGACAATCTTGTTATGGGTTCGGCCATCAGAACATGCAGGCCAGCCCCCTGCGCCCAACCTAGGTTGTGACGGGGCACAGCGCGGCAATCAGCAAGTCGCTCAACACCGCCTTGGCATGTTCGATTTCTACCCGCGTGGCGGTACGCCCGAGTAGCTCCAGCGAGCTGGTTTCCAGCGCCCAGATCAAGGCGCGATAGGTCAGCGGGTCGCGGCGGTTGCCGTCGTGCTCCAGACGCTCCACCAGCAGCGCGGTCATTTCCACATGGGCACGCTGACGATGACGGGCCAACGGCGAGTCCGCCCGTAATGCCTCTTCCTGCATCAAGCGGATGATCGGTCCTACCGCCGAGTGATAGTCGAAAAAGCACCCCACCATATTGCGCAGCCACTCCTGCGGGCTGCCGGCGCCGTGCTGCATGTCGCGAAAGCGCGCCAGCAGTAACACCACGGCGGTCTGGTAGATGCCTTCGAGCACATCCATCTTGTTACCGAAGTATTTGTAGAAGGTACGGCGCGACACAGCGGCGGCGGCGAGCAGGTCGTTGACCGTAGTCTCGTTCAAGCCTTTGCGGGCAAACACCGGGATGGCGGTGAGCTGGATATTGATGCGCTGCAAGTGCCCCACCAATGGCCCATCGGCCACATCGCCCTGCTGACGCGCCACCGCCCCGTAACCGCCGAGGTCTTCGAACACCGCCAACACCGCGCCCTGTACGGCCTTTTCCGCTTCCATCGGGTTCTCCTTGAACGACCCAACCTCTGCTGGGTGACGGCGCTCGCCGGGCTGGATACTCTTGCACCCACTCTTATAAAAATTCTGCCGGAACGCCCCTGCCAATGAAGCTAACACGCTGCCTGCTGTGGCCGCTGGCCATCCTTTTGTTGGTTGTTGCGCGTACGGTGCCGGCCGCCGACCTGTTTTATCTGGGGCAGAAAATTCCCGACATCCAGAAACCCTGGAGTAGCCGCGATTACCACCAGTTGGTGGAGGCTTTGCAGAAGGTCGACAGCACCCAGGCCAATGCCCTGCCCCGGCGCAGCGGCGAGTTCACCGGGCCGATCTACCAACGCATGGTCAGCGAAGAAAATTTTCGCCCGCAGCTCAATATCTATGCGCCCCTGGAACTGCGGCAAAACGAGGCCCGCGAGTTGCTGTTCCAGCTCAAGGAGCTGATGCGCCTGTATTTCGATTTCCACGCCGCCCAGCAACCCTACGGCGCCGAAGCCTTGGGCCTGATGACCTACTCACTGCGCCAGCAAGCCGTGCTGTTCACCCTCACCACCGAATTCTGGATGACCCTTTCGCAGCCCGAGCAAAGCAACCCCGTGCGCCTGCAAGGCCTGCAAGACACCAAGGAAGCGGCCGCCATGCTCACCTCCAGCGCTCTGGATTACCTGGGTTTGACCAAACAATTCGGCCGTGAAGACCTGGCCCTGTACGCCGCCGAACTGAGCAAACAACTGCCCGAGCTATTCGTACACCTCAACGCCGAGGTCCGGCCGCAGGTGCTGGCGCGGATCCAAGAGCTGACGCAAAAACACCCCTACAGCGAAGTGCGCGCCAGCATGAATGAACTGCTGCCGGTGTTGGTGGCGATTCAGGCGGATGTGGAAAAGCAGCTGGCGATGCCCGCGGCAGAAAAACCGGCAGCCAAGAAGTTGGACCTGTCGGCCCCGTAGGGTGTGCTCCGCGCACCGTTGCGATCGGCCATCAATCGCTTGGTGCGCGTAGCACACCCTACAAGCGCCTAACGGAGTACGCCTAAGGCCTTGGCTCTGGCCACGGCCTGGGTGCGCCGCTCGACGCCCAACTTGCTGTTGATATGCCGCGCATGGGTTTTAACGGTGTGCAGGGAGATAAACAGCTGCTCGCTGATTTCCTGATTGGAGCACCCCTGCGCAATCAACTTGAGCACCGCCAGTTCGCGGGTACTCAGGGCCTCGGTGTGAACGCCGCCTTCGATGACTTCAATCGGCTCCTCATCCAGCTCTGGCAGCAAACTAAGCAGCCGTTCGCGCAGCGGGCATGCAGGGCGCGCCTGCATTTGTTCGCGCAACCACTGCGGGCGTTTTTGCAGCAGCTCGGTAAAGGGCAACAACCCACCGCCAATAGCCGCCTCCAAGCTGCTGAATAGCTGATGTTGCGCCTCGCGTTCACGGCCCTGATCGAGCAGCAGCAAGGTTAAATGCACCTGGGCAAAGCCGCCCATCAACTGCCCGCCTACGCCCTGGGCCCGCGCAATGAGCGAGCGCAAGCGGCGCTCGGCATCCGGCACCTTGCCGAGCAAACGCTCCAGCACCGCCTGCTGCATTTCGATGTGCAACGGCAGTTGCGGGTTGTACTCCGGGGCGGCAGCGGCCTGCTCGCCGCTGTAGGTGCTGGCCAGACGATAAAGCCAATCACCAGCCAATTCGGTTTGCCCGCGCAGCAGCCACAGCTCGCACTTCA
This sequence comes from Pseudomonas turukhanskensis, assembly GCF_027922365.1. Classification (GTDB taxonomy): domain Bacteria; phylum Pseudomonadota; class Gammaproteobacteria; order Pseudomonadales; family Pseudomonadaceae; genus Aquipseudomonas; species Aquipseudomonas turukhanskensis. Next base: position 43,683 of record NZ_BSFN01000002.1, on the reverse strand, counting down.
CCAGCGTGATCATCGCCAGGTAATAGATGGCCGGCACGTCCCAGATATGCATCAGGCGTTCAGCTTCGGCGAGTTGGGCAAAGGCTTCGTTGAAACGCCCGCTGCGCCCCTCGATAGTCGCCAGCACGCAATGACCGATCAGCACGCTGGTATCGCGGCAGGCCCGGGCCTCGGTAATGCCCGCCAGCAACCGCGCCCGTCCGGCTTCGGGCTGCATGCGCAGGGTGAGCAGGTAACCGTCGTACAACGTCAGCCGCGCCCGTACGGCGTAGAGCCGCTGCGACGACAAACCGTGCAAGCATTCCAGGCCATGGCGCACCTCTTCCTGGGCGCGCAACACTTCGCCACGCGCCTGCAATACCCGCGCGCGGTCGTAATAGGCCAACGCTTCAAACAGCGGATTGCCATAGCGCTGCGCCAACTCCAACGCATCACGGTTGAGCCCACGCGCGCGCCACAAGTCGTTACGCACAATGGCCAGGTTAGCCAGCGTCGACAGGCACATCAGCCTCTGCCCGCAACGCTCCTGAGGCAAGGCCGACAAGGCTTCGCTGCAATAGGTCTCAGCCAGTGCGCTATCGCCTCGCCCGCGGGCGATCACCCCGCTCAAGGCCAGCCACTGGCCGATCATCGAGCGCTGCGCCCGGGCATTGGGCGCCGGTAAAAACCGCGCCAACTGGCTGGCCAATTCTTCGGCCGCATCCAGTTGGCAGGCCAGGGCCAGGGCCCAGGCGTACAACACAATCAAGCGTGGAGAGCTGCCGAGCAGGCTTTCGGGCAAATCCATTTTCCAGCGCAGCAACATGGCCACGTTCTGCTCGCCGAGCAGCTGTTCTTCCGACAGGTTCTGCACCAGGCTGGCCGCCACATCGGGCTGGCCCGCGCGCAACGCCTGCTCGATGGCCTCGTCCAGCAGGCCCTGGCCACTGAACCAGCGACAGGCGCGCAAGTGCAATTTGGCCGCCGGCTGGCTCAGCGAAACCGGCAAGCGCGCGCGCAGCAAATCGGAAAACAGGTGGTGATAACGGAACCAGCGGCCGTGCTCATCCAAGGGCACCAGAAACACCTGATGGGCCTGCAAATGCTGAAGAATGGTGGCGCTGTCATGGCTGTCGCGTACCGCGTCGCACAACTCGACACAGAAGCGCTCAAGAAAGGCCGTTTCATAAAGAAACTCCTGCACCTCGGCGCTCTGGCTTTCGATCACTTCTTCCAGCAAGTAATCGCGGATCAGGCCATCGGCACCGTCCAGCGAATGCCCCCAGTTCGGCGCGTCGCCGGCTTCGCTGGCGGCCAGCATCCACAGGCGCAGCCCGGCCACCCAGCCTTCGCTGCGTTGTAGCAGGTTATCCAGCGCCTCGCCCTGCAGGTTGACGCCCTGGCTTTGCAGCAACTGGCTGGACTCGCCGTCGGTAAGGCGCAAATCCTGTTCCTGCAACTCCAGCAACTGCCGCGACAGACGCAAACGCGCCAGGTGCCAGTTAGGCCGCTGCCGGCTCGTCACCAGAAGCAGCATGCCGGCGGGTAAATGATTGAGAAAAAACTGCAGACACCGATCAAGCACCGGGCCCTGGGCCAGGTGGTAATCATCCAGCACCAGCAACAGTGGCGATGCGGGTTCCAGGCGATGGGTCAACTCATCCAGCAGGCCGTCCAGCCACTCTTCAAAGGCAAAGGGTTGGTGGCGTTGACGCAACTTGAGCAGGCCCAGGGCCTCCTCGCCCAGGCCGGGAAAGCAGCGTTGCAGGCCCACTACCAGGCGTTCGAGAAAGCGGCCCGGGTCGCTGTCCATTTGGCTAAGGCCCAGCCACAAGCTCTGCCACTGGTTGGGCAAGCGCTCGCAAAACTCGATAGCCAGGGAGCTTTTGCCAAAGCCGGCGGGGGCGGTAAACAACAACAGACGGCCCGATAACCCGGCAACCAGGCGCTCGCACAAACGCGGGCGGGTGATATAGCCCGCCGGCAGCGGAGGACGGAAAAAACGCCCCTCGGCGGCAGGGATAGTGGGAAAGGCCAAACCTTGCGAGCTGGAAAGATCGGTCATCGGCAGATTCTTGTTTTTAGGCCTGTTGACGTCGCGTAGCAGACACCCATCGCGGCTCACTCCCTGTGGCTGGCTCTAGCGCATCAGAACGGGCAGCCAATGCGCGAACGCTTTGCAGCCTAGCCCCTTGCAGCGCGCATTTGAAGCGAATACCTCGCAATAGCTCGGCTAATTACGCAGTTTTCTGACCGGACGCCCGTAGGGTGCGCTTGGCGCACCGTTGCGATATCGGTCAGATCGCTAGGTGCGCATAGCACTCCCTACGAAAGCGTGTCGAACGTGGCGATATCGGCCGCGACACAACTCAAGAGCGAGCGAGCTAGGTGAAGCAAGGCGCCCCGCAGCTTTTAAGCGCAGCGTACTGCGGTACGTGAGCATTAAAAGCGAGGACGCAACGCCGCATCACCGACGCGCAGCCGCTCGCCAAGCAACAAAAAACCGGCCCTAAGGCCGGTCCTTTTGTTGCTAACGCCGTTACCGCACGCCGGACTGGCGCAGGGCCGCCGGGGTGTAGTCAGACTCGGAGGCTTTGAAGTCAAAGTCATAAGCCGACTTCTCTTCGTTTTTCATGCCCAGGGCAATGTAGCGGCCCGAGAGCAGGTCATACAGGGTTTCCAGGGTGTACCACGGCACTTGCTTGTCGTAGTAGTACTCGGCATGGGCCTCGGCTACACGCCACAGGGTGCCACGGCCGTCGTAGTGGTCGCCTTCGGAAACCTGCCAGGTGTCTTCGTCCAGGTAGAAGTCACGCTTGGCGTAGATATGACGCTCGCCTGCTTTCAGCGTGCCCACTACGTGCCACACACGGTGCAGTTCGTAACGGGTCAGGTCCTGGTTGATGTGCCCGGCCTTGATGATGTCGGCGTACTTGAGGTTCGGCGAATCGAGGCGGTAGTTGTTGTACGGAATGTAGATCTCTTTCTTGCCTTCAAGCTTCCAGTCGTAGCGATCCGGCGCACCGTTGTACATGTCGAAGTTGTCCGAGGTACGCAGGCCATCGGCTGCAGTACCCGGGCCGTCGTACGACACTTGCGGAGCGCGACGAACGCGACGCTGACCGGCGTTGTAGATCCACGCCAGACGCGGTTCTTTAACCTGGTCGAGGGTTTCGTGCACCAGCAGCACGTTACCGGCCAGACGCGACGGCGCAGTTACCTGTTGCTTGAAGTAGAACAGGATGTTGCTTGGCTTGCTGGCATCGTAGTCGGTCAGGTTGGCGCGGAAGGTGAACTGATCCTGGAAGTACACCAGCGAGTAGGAACCGTTTGCCTGCGGAGTGGCCTGGGTAACCAGACGCTTCAGGCTGCCGCCGCGATAACGGGTGATCTGGTTCCAGATCGCTTCCACGCCGTCTTTTGGAATCGGGAACGGATAGGCCGTTTCGAAGTTCTCCAGACCGTTGCCACCTTGTACCAGCTTGGTGTTCACAGCGTTTTTCTTCGCTGCTGCTTGCACGTCTGCCGGCACGGTAGCGGTACGGTGCGTGGTGTACACCGGAATCTTGTAGGTTTCCGGGTAGCGTTTGAACATCGCGTACTGGCCCGGGGTGAGCTTGGCCTTGTACTGCTCGACGTTCTGCGCGGTGATGGTAAACAGCGGCTTTTCGTTGGCGAACGGATCGCTCAGAAAGCCTTTGCCGTCCACGCTGCCGGCGTTTTTCGGCAAGCCGCCGGTCCAGGCTGGGATGGTGCCATCGGCGTTACCGGCCATTTCTGCGCCAACCGGGGTCAGGGTAGTACCAAGCTTGGCAGCTTCTTCGGCCGAAACGGCCGCCATCACGCTAGTAGCCAACAGCGACAGTGCCAGGGCAGCGCCGGTATTGAGCAGACTCTTTGTTATTTTCATCGTCATACCTTCCTCAAAGTCTCTGTCTGCTTAGAAGTTCACGCCGACGCTGAGAGCGGCGAAGTCACGGTCCACCAGGGTGTTGTAGTCGCCACCGAAGAAGTTGGTGTACGACAGGCTGGCGGTGTAGGTGTTCTGGTATTCAGCGTCCACGCCCAGGCTCACCGCTTTGCTGCCTTCGTTGAAGGAGCTGTTTGGGCCGTAACCATGGACGTCATGCGACCAGGCCACGTTCGGCTTCAGGTTCACACCCGCGAATACGCTGTTGTAGTCCCAGATGGCGCGGGCGCGGTAGCCCCACGAAGTCGAGGTGGTGAAACCATCGTTTTCGCACCACTTGCTGACATTTTTGGTGTTGGTCCCCAGGGTTGCAGCGTTGAGGCCTTGGCAGCTGTTGTTAGGCAGTGGGCCCGGGCCGTAGATCGGGTCGCGGCCGTAGCGCACATCGGAGTTGCTTTCCAGACCGCCCACATGCACCACACCTACTTCGCCTACCAGCGTCAGACGCTCGGCGCCCATCACCTGATCGAAGAAGTGCGTGAACGTGGTCTGGAACTGGGTGATTTCCTTGCGGTTGTAGCCGTGTTGATCCTGACCCGGCAGGCCGTCGAGCGTCGATGCATCGGCATAGGCGCCGCCGAGCAATTTCACACCGGCGTAGAGGATGTCGGTGGAGTTGATTTGCACCGGAGCGTTCGGGCGGTAGCTCAACTCACCGCTCCAGGCCGTGCCTTCGGGCAACGTGGTGGAGAAGCTCAGACCGTACAGACGGATGTCTTCCGGGTATTCCATGAAGTAGGAAGAGTTACCGGCAACAACCAGAGGCGCCAGCGTACCGAGCGCGCCGGCTGCGGTGTAAACCGCCTGGCTTGGCGCGGTAGCACTGAAGATCGGTGTGCGGCTGTGGTAGTTCATGAAGTAAGCACCGAACTCGGTGTTCAACTCATCTGCAAAGTAGCGAAATGCTGTACCCCATTGGCCGCCATCACGTGCATCACGGTCACCACCGCGACGTACGATCACGCCCTCGTCAGGCGCGCCCCATTCCACGCCCGCCGCGCGCAGCGCAGCGATACGGCCGGCTGCCACAGCTGCCGCTGTAGCAGGCGGCGCGCCGAGGCCGATCAGCGTGTTGTAGACCGCGTTATAGGTGCTTTCCTGCGTACGCAACACCGCGAGGTTGCTATCACAGCCATCGGAAACGATGTCCGGCTGGGCGAAGAACGTACCGCAGTTATCGGTAACGGTCTGGTCCCATTCCAACTGGTAGAAGGCTTCAACCGACAGGTTTTCGGTGAGGCTTTGCTGCATAGAGAACATGTTTACCGGGATCAGACCTTCCTTGATTTCCGCGCCTGGGCGGCGGAAAGCGGAAACGTCGATCGGGTTAACGGCGTTGATACCGTTCTGGATAAAGGTACTTTCACCCCAGCTCAGTACCTGCTTACCGAGACGGACGCTGCCCGGCTGATTGGCAATGGCGTAGTTGTGGTAAACGAAGGCGTCGAGGATCTGGCCACCGGAGGACTGCGCGCCCTCTTTACGGTTGCTGTCGGAGATATCTTTGAACTCGCGGTTTTCGTCTTTCAGCTCAAAGTCGTACCAGTACTTGCCACGAACGAATACGCCGGTGTCGCCGTATTTCAATTCGAGGTCGTGGATGCCTTTGAAGATCTTCGAGAAGGTTTCGCCGCTCTTGAAGTTCAGGTGTGAATCGTCCGAGGTCTGGGACAGGCCGTTGCCACCGTTGTTAACCCCGATCAGATCCTTGTCCGCACCGGTAGTCGACCAGCTCGCGCCCACAGAGAGCGACGAGTCGAACGAACCTTCAATTTCACCGATGTTGAACGTGACTGCGAAAGCAGGTGTGGCGAGGGTGGTGGCGAGGCTGACGGCCAGCGGCAGTCTTGCCAGGCGCCAGAACGTTCTTGTTGAGGTCATCGACGCTACTCCATGTTTGTTTTTTTGTTATGGATGGCAGCGACTATAGGTACAAGGTCGTACGAAATGATCCATCTAAAGTGTGATTTGAAGGCGCCGACCACTCTGGAATGCAGGTTTCGGCGGTTTTAGCGACGTACGCAGGAGTGAAAAGTGGCGCAAGGCCAGCGCTTGAGCGGGCCAAGCGCTTGCTCGGGAGGGGGCCGTACCGGATATATACGGCCCGTTACAGTCACAGAGTGGACAAAAAGGCGCTGCCGGCCTCCTGCCATTGCGCGATATCCAGGCGGATACGTTTCTTATCCAGCTTGCCAACGCTGGTCTTGGGAATTTCAGTAACAAGCGCAATTTGCGAAGGAATCGCCCACTTGCTCAGCAGCCCTTGTTCAACAAAAGGCTTGAGGTGTTCCTTCAGGCTTTTCGCGTCCAGAGTGTGACCCTCGCGCGCCACCAACAGGGCAAACGGGCGCTCGCCCCACTGCGGGTCGGGAATACCCACCACCGCCACTTCGCGTACGCCGGGGTGGCGGCTGACCAGGTCTTCGAGCTCCAGCGACGAGATCCACTCCCCGCCGGTTTTGATCACGTCCTTGATACGGTCACGAATATCGATAAAGCCCATATTGTCGAGCGTCGCCACGTCACCGGTGTGCAGCCAACCGCCTTCCCACAACTCCTCGCTCTTCTGCGGCTCGCGGAAATAACCCTGGGTCAACCACGGCGCACGCAGCACCAACTCGCCTTGCGACTCGCCATCGGCGGGCAGGAAGTTGCCGTCAGCATCGATAATCGCTGCCTCCACCAACGGCACCGGTACGCCGGCCTTGATCTTGTAGGTGGTGCGCTCGTCTTCGCTGCCGGCCAGCAACTCGTCGTTCATATGGGCGCAGGAAATCATCGGGCAGGTTTCCGACATGCCGTAAGCAGCGGTCAGGTGAATACCGCGCGCTTTGGCGGCTTCGTACAACGAACGGTTGAGCGAACTGCCGCCGATGATGATTTTCCAGCCGTTGAACTCAACGTCTTGCGCGGCTTTGGCGTTCATCACCATTTGTAGAATGGTCGGTACACAGTGGGAGAAAGTGACCTTCTCTTTTTTCCACAGGCCCACCAGCAATTCAGGATCGTAACGGCCCGGGTACACCTGCTTGATACCCAGCATGGTCGCTACATAAGGCACGCCCCAGGCATGCACGTGGAACATCGGGGTGATGGGCATATACACATCGTCATTGGCCATCAGCCGCGGCGTGTGCACGGCGCCCATCATGCTGGCCATGCCCATGGTGTGCAGCACCAGTTGGCGGTGGGTGAAGTACACGCCCTTGGGGTTGCCGGTGGTGCCGGTGGTGTAGAAGGTGGTGGCCACCGAGTTCTCGTCGAAGTCGGGGAAGTCGTACTGCGGGCTCGCGCCAGCGAGCAGTTGCTCGTACTCACCCACCAGGTTCGGCAGGTCGGCGGTTTTATCGGCGCCGTCGGTGAGCAGAATGGTTTTTTCGACGGTGGTCAGCGCGCCCTTGATGCCTTGGTAAATCGGCAGAAATTCGCTGTTGACCAGCACCACGCGGTCATCGGCGTGGTTCATGGTGTAGAGAATCTGTTCCGGGGACAGGCGGATATTGATGGTGTGCAACACGGCGCCGATCATTGGTACGGCAAACATGCATTCCAGGTAGCGGTGGCTGTCCCAATCCATCACAGCCACGGTGTCGCCCGGTTTGACACCGGCGTTGGTGAGCACGTTGGCAAGGCGGGCGACCCGCTCGTTGAAGGTGAGGTAGCTGTAACGCACCAGGTCGCGATACACGATTTCCCGGGTTTTCTCGTAGCGACTGCCTGACAGCAGCAAGCGTTTAATCAACAGCGGCGCTTGGTAAGCGTTGTCAGCGGGTTGGATTACACGGGTTTGCAGCATTGGTTCACCTGTACGCACGGCCTAATGAAATGAAACTACTGCGCTCGGCCATGCGGCGTTGAACCCTGACTCAAAATGCTCATTGGCTACAGCCAACTCCGCTTTTTCGTCATCGTTCGCCTTGCCTGGCCTTCGCTCGCTACGTTTCACACGCTTCTTATAACCGCACTCTAGAGCCGTTGCGCCAGGCATAAATCAACCAAAAGAATGATTTCAACGTGACTCTTTGGCCACTTTTAGTCACGAGGTAGAATCGGCTCCATCGGCCGGTATTCAACGGCCGCACCACACGTAACAGAAGAACAAGAGGACAGCGAAATGACAGACATCGTTATCGTCAGCGGCGCTCGTACGCCAATGGGTGGTTTTCAGGGCAGCCTTTCCAGCGTTCCCGCTGTAGACCTCGGCGCCCTGGCGATCCGTGAAGCCGTACAACGTGCCGGCATAGACGCTGCCGACGTGCAGGAAGTGATCATGGGCTGCGTACTGCCCGCCGGCCTCAAGCAAGGCCCGGCCCGCCAGGCCTCATTGAATGCCGGCCTGCCCGCCGCCACCGGTTGCACCACCATCAACAAACTCTGCGGCTCCGGCATGAAAGCCGTAATGCTCGCCCACGACGCCCTCAAGGCCGGCACCAACAGCGTGATGGTGGCAGGCGGCATGGAGAGCATGTCCAACGCCCCCTACATTCTGGAAAAGGCCCGCACTGGCCTGCGCATGGGCCACGGCGAGATCAAGGACCACATGTTCCTCGATGGCCTGGAAGACGCCCGCACCGGTCGCCTGATGGGCTCGTTTGCCCAGGAAACCGCGGACAAATACGGCATCAGCCGCGAAGAGATGGACGCCTACGCCATCGAGTCGCTCAAGCGCGCGCAGAAGGCGATTGCCGACGGCTCGCTGACCGCTGAAATCGTGCCGGTTACTGTCACCAGCCGCAAAGGCGAGGTGGTGGTCAAAGACGACGAGCAGCCGCTGAACGCCAATCTGGACAAAATCCCAGGCCTGAAACCGGCCTTCCGCAAAGACGGCACCATCACCGCCGCCAACGCCAGCTCGATCTCCGACGGCGCCAGTGCATTGGTGCTAATGACCAGCGACGAAGCTGCCCGTCGCGGCCTGAAACCGCTGGCCAAAATTGTCGGCCACGCCACCCAGAGCCAGGACCCGAGCGAGTTCACCATCGCGCCCATCGGCGCCATGAGCAACCTGTTCGCCAAAACCGGCTGGAGCAAGAACGACGTCGACCTGTTCGAAATCAACGAAGCCTTTGCCATGGTCACCATGCTGGCCATGCGTGAACACGGGCTGGACCACGCCAAGGTCAACGTTTACGGCGGCGCCTGCGCCCAGGGCCACCCGGTGGGTTCCACGGGTTCGCGCATCATCCTTACCCTGATCAACGCACTGAAAAACACTGGCGGCAAACGCGGTGTGGCATCGCTGTGCATTGGTGGCGGTGAAGCGACGGCGGTGGCGATCGAGTTGCTGTAACGCTTCGCCAGAAACAAAAAAGCCCGGCTCAAACGCCGGGCTTTTAAATTACTGATACCTGTCTGTGCTCCGTCATTCCCGCCTGCGCGGGGATGACGGTATTAGGCTAAGGATCGCGTCACGGCATCCGCGCCAACGCCACCTTGATTCCCAACCCCACCAACACCACTCCCATCGCCCGATCAAACCAGTGCCCCATGCGCGAGAAGCCGGCGCGCACACGCTCCTGGCTGAACAACCACGCCACCATGCAAAACCAGGTCGCGGTCGCCGCCGCCAGGTACACGCCATAACCGGCTTGCACCAGCAAGGGCGTATGCGGGTTGATCACCACGGTAAACAAGGAGAGGAAAAACAGCGTGGCCTTGGGGTTCAGTCCGTTGGTAATAAAACCGCTGACAAAGGCCCCGCGCGCGGTGCGTTGCACCGGTTCGGCAACTACTTGCGCTTCATCAGCTGCAACAGCCGGCTGCGCCCGCAAGGCTTTGATGCCGATGTACACCAGGTATGCCGCGGCCAACCATTTCAAGGCACTGAACAGCACAATCGACTGCGACACGATCAAGCCGATACCCAGCAACGAATACGTGACGTGGAGGAAAATCGCGCACCCTACACCCAGCGCCGTCCAGGTTCCGGCGCGCCGCCCATTGGCCACGCTCTCGCGCACCACCACAGCGAAATCCGGGCCGGGGCTGGCCACCGCCAGCAGGTGAATCAGGGCAACGGTCAGAAATTCCGTCCAGTACATGGTGACGCTCCGCGGTCTGTTAGGCTGACAACGATACGCCCTCCTAAGACTGCAAAAAAGGTACAGCTGATGACCAACCCCAGCCGCGCCGTGTTCCTCGATCACGACTCCCTTGACCTCGGCGATCTCGACCTTGCTCCGCTGCACGCGGCGTTCTCCGAGCTGACGCTGCATGGCAGCAGCACGCCCTCCGAAGTTGCCGAACGCTTGCGCACGGCCACGGTGGTCATTACCAACAAAGCGCCGATTACCGCCGCCACGTTTACCGCCAACCCGCAGCTGAAGCTGGTGCTGGTTGCCGCCACCGGCACCAATAACGTCGACCTCGCCGCCGCCCGCGAACACGGCGTGGTGGTGAGCAATTGCCAAGGCTACGGCACGCCGTCGGTGGCCCAGCACACGCTGATGTTGCTGCTCGCGCTGGCGACGCGTCTGCCGGATTACCAACGGGAAATTCGCCAGGGCAAATGGCAACAGGCCAAGCAGTTCTGCTTGCTGGATTTCCCCATCGTCGAGCTGGAAGGCAAAACCCTCGGGCTGCTGGGAGCCGGCGAATTGGGCAGCGCCGTGGCCAGGCTGGCCGAAGCGTTCGGCATGCGCGTGTTGCTCGGCCACTTGCCGGGGCGCCCTGCTCGCCCGGACCGTTTGCCGCTGGAAGAACTGCTGCCGCAGGTGGACGCGCTAACCCTGCACTGCCCGCTCAACGAGCACACCCAAAACCTGATCGACACCCCGCAGTTAAACCTGATGAAGCCCACGGCTTACCTGATCAACACCGCGCGCGGCGGTCTGGTCAATGAGCAGGCCCTGGCGGACGCCCTGCGTCGCGGGCATCTGGGTGGCGCGGCCACTGATGTGCTGATTCAGGAACCGCCCGTTGACGGAAACCCGCTGCTGGCCGACGACATTCCGCGGCTGATCGTGACCCCGCACAGCGCCTGGGGCGCCCGAGAAGCGCGGCAACGCATCGTGGCGCAGATGAGCGAAAACGCCGCCGCGTTCTTCAACGGTGCGCCGAAACGGCAGGTCAGCTAAGCTGCCCGGCTTTTTTCCCGAGCGCCTATTCAAGGAGAAGCCCATGGACCCGCGAAGCGAAGTGCTGTTGCGCCAGCAGGCGCTGTTTACCGGCAACCTGCTATTGGCCGGCCTGCCCGCCGACGACCTGCTCGGCCAATTGCCCGACGCCCACGGCTGGAGCTGGCACGCCGGCGACCATGGCAGCCTGACGGCGCGCTTTGCAGCGCGTTGCCACTTTGGTGTGGAACCGGGTGAAAAAACCTTCGATGCCGCCGTGCTGTTTCTGCCCAAGTCCCGCGAGCTTACCGACTACCTGCTGCACGCCCTGGCCTCGCGTCTGGCCGGGCGTGAGCTGTATCTGGTGGGGGAAAAACGCGCCGGTATCGAACGTGCGGCCAAGCAACTGCAGCCCTTCGGCAAGCCGCGCAAACTCGACAGCGCGCGCCATTGCCAGCTGTGGCAGGTGACGGTGGAAAACGCCCCGGTCACGCCCGACTTGAACGCCCTGGCGCAACGCTACGAACTGCCGCTGGACGATGGCGTGCTCACCGTTGTCAGCCTGCCCGGCGTATTCAGCCATGGCCGCCTGGACCGCGGCACCGCGCTGTTTCTCGAGCACCTGGACAAGTTACCCACAGGCCACCTGCTGGACTTTGGCTGCGGCGCTGGCGTGCTCGGTGCGGTGTTGAAACGTCGTTACCCCGAGAGTCAGGTGACGATGCTGGATGTGGATGCCTTTGCTGCCGCAAGCAGTCGTCTGACCCTGGCCGCGAATAACCTCGAGGCCGAGGTCATCACCGGCGACGGCATCGACGCCGCGCCGAAAAACCTTATGAGCATTCTCACCAATCCGCCGTTTCACGAAGGCGTGCACACCCATTACCAGGCCACCGAGCACCTGCTGCGCCAGGCGGTAAAACACCTGGAGCACAAAGGCGAGCTGCGTTTGGTGGCCAACAGTTTTCTCAAGTATCCGCCGCTGATTGAACAACACCTGGGCCCGTGCGCCACGCTGGGCGAGGGCCAGGGCTTCAAGATCTACCGCGCGAAACGCCATTAACTCGGTTGCGCTCGTAGGGTGTGCTCCGCGCACCAAGCGATTCCCCAGGCAATCGCAACGGTGCGCACAGCACACCCCACGCGGCGAAATCCCTTCAGAATTTTGGCTTGCCCCTTACAGATTCCTCGGGCAGAATCCGCCCCGTCCTAGGGGAGTAGTCTCCCGCAAGTAACGCTTCTACGCGCTACTTCGCCCGGCCCGCGTCAACATACTTGCTCCACAGAGCATGGCGCGTGCGACCCAAGGTCCGCTCAGACGGACCCAGGGGTTTGACAAGACCTATGACACGTAACTCCTTACCCGGGGCGGGAAGAAGTACGTGTCATAGCCGTGTCTACCCGCCCCTGAGGAAGCCTGATGCTTGATTCCCTTCTCGTTCCAACCGGTATTGTCGCCTTGGCTGAAATTGGCGATAAAACCCAGCTGCTCGCCTTGATTCTGGCGGCACGCTTTCGCAAACCCTGGCCCATCATTGCCGGTATCGTCGCCGCCACGCTGGCCAACCATGCCGCCGCCGGCGCGGTGGGCGCCTGGTTCGGCAGTCTGTTTTCCAACGCCGTATTGCACTGGATTCTGGCCGTGAGCTTTGCCGCCACCGCGCTGTGGACGCTGGTGCCCGACAAGATCGACGACGAAACCACCACCGCCAAAAGCTTTGGCCCCTTCCTCACCACGCTGATCGCCTTCTTCCTCGCCGAGATTGGCGACAAGACCCAGATCGCGACCGTGATGCTGGCAGCGCAATACCCGGAACTGTGGCTGGTGATTATCGGCACGACGCTGGGCATGTTGATTGCCAACGTGCCGGTGGTGCTGGCGGGTAATTTTGCGGCAGACAAGTTGCCGTTGACCTTGATCCGTCGGCTGGCCGCGACCGCGTTTTTTGTTCTGGCGGGGATTGCTATCTACAAGGCCATGCAGGCCAGCGGCATGGTGTAGGCCTTCACAATTCTGGGCCCCCGCCTGCGCGGGGGAGACGGTGGAGGCTGACAAAACCCCCGTCATTCCGGCGCAGGCCGGAATCCAGACTTCAGGGCTGAACGCAAAAGTCGAGGCAGCTGTTTATCTGACGCCAACCGACTGGCGTTTCGGCCAATGCCGAATGACGGCGGCGCGATGCACAGTTTGCTGCGTTTTTTCCCACAGCAAACCGCAGAGCGCCGCTATGTCATTGGATGATATGAAAAGGCTGGTCCGCCACCACATCGACCTGTCCTGGAACAAAGGACGCACCGCCCTCGCCGAACAACTGCACAGCAAGAGCTTCCTCTACAAGAGTTCGTTTGTCGGGAGACCGCTCGATAGCGCAGCCTTCAGCCTGATGGTGCAGGAAATCCGCAGCGCCATGCCCGATCTGGTGGTCGTGGTAGAAGAAGTGATGGCCGAAGGCAACAAGGCCTTCACCTGGTGCACCCTTATCGGCACCCTGGAAAAACCCGCCCTGGGTTATCCGGCCAGCGACAAAGTGCTGAGCATCTCCGCCATGGCCTATTGGACCTTGAACTGCGCAGGCGAAATCGAAGAGCTGTGCACTATTTTCGATATGGAAAGCTTCCGCGCCCAACTGGGTCTGGTGACCCGACCGTTTGCGGAAACAGCGTTGCCGTAGGGCGAATATCCGCATTGCGGATATCCGCCGTTACGACAATGCGTGAGGCGATAGAGGTCGTCGTGAGCTCAATCTGCGAAACGGCGGATATCGCCCACGGCGATATTCGCCCTACGGCTTGGCCTGTTTATAGAGTGGCTCAACCTTCGGAATCGCCGCCTGCAAGGAGGCAATGCGACTGCTGTTCGCCGGGTGGGTGCTCATGAATTCCGGCGGTGCACCTTCGCTGGCCTTGCCCATTTTCTGCCACAGAGTGATAGCGGCGTTGGGGTTGTAGCCGGCGCGGGCTGCGAGTTCGAGGCCGAGCAAGTCAGCTTCGTCTTCATTGGCGCGGCTGTTTGGCAGGGTCATTCCGTATTGAGCCACGGTATCTGCCAGGGCCATGGTGTCCTGGCCCAGCCCCAGCAATGCACCGGCGCCCTGCTTGGCGATTTCCATGCCGTAGGCTTTGGACATCGCCTCACGACCATGCTCGCGCAGTGCGTGGGCGATCTCATGGCCCATCACGGCCGCCAGTTCGTCATCGGTGAGTTTGAGCTTATCGATCAGGCCGCTGTAGACGATGATCTTGCCGCCCGGCCCGCAGTTGGCGTTCAGCTCGTCGCTGTCCACCAGGTTCACTTCCCACGCCCATTGTGCCGAGTCCGGCCGCAGCTTGGGCGCCTGGGCGATGAGGCGTTTAGCTACTGCATCCACGCGCTTGGCATTGGCACTGGTTTTATCCAGTTGACCCTTGCCCTTGGCTTCGCTCAGGGTCTGTTGATACGACTGGGCATACATCTGGTTGACCTCTTGGGTCGACAGCATGCTGAACATGTATTGCTTGCGGCCAACGCCAACGGAATCGCCGCTGGTGGTGTTTACAGCCTGACAAGCGCTTAGCAGCAGGCAACCTGCCAACGCAGTCAAACGAAAAGAATGATTCATACCGGTCCTCCATTACAGGGCCCACATGCTAGTTCGCCACACTTTCCAGAACAACCTCACTTGCGCTCTGGCATTCGGCCATCTTTGCTCTACGAATCCGATCATTAATGGTTTCGCTACCATCTGCCGATACGCCAGGGACCGGCTGCTAACAAGTCCGACGTGGGGGTTTCTATGCGCTTCAAATCGATCCAGTTCTCCGTGGCATTGCTGGCAGGCGCCAGCGTGTTGGCCGTTGTCGTGGCATTGGTGCTGTACTCGCTGTTTGCCGGCGCGCGCACCCAGGAGCTGGTCAAGACCAGCACCCAGTCGCTGCTCGAAGACATGATTCATCAGCGCCTCACCGCCCTGGCCCAAGCCCAGGTAAGCCAGGTGCTCAAAGAGCTCGAATACCCGCTGGTGATTGCCACCAGCCTGGCACAGACCAACGCCCTGGCCGGCGAAACCGATGCCAGTGGCGCACCGGCGCTGAGCCTCACCCGAGAAGGGTTGCTCAACCTGTTGCAAAACGTGCTACAGAAAAACCCGAAACTGGTGGACGCCTATATCGGCTGGGAGGTGAACGCCTTCGATGCCCAGGACGCCACCTACGCCGGCCAGACCGCCAAGGGCGCCAGTGACACCGGGCGTTTTATTCCCTGGGCGTACCGCAAGGATGACGGCAGCCTGACCCTGGACACCCTCGGCCCGGATATCGAAAGCGACAAGCTGCTGCCCACCGGCGTGCGGGCGGGCGAGTACTACCTGTGCCCGCGCGACAAGAAGGTCACCTGCCTGATCGACCCGGCGCCCTACGAAATGGGCGGCAAGATGGTGATGCTGGCCTCGTTCAACGTGCCGATTCTGGTCAACGGCAAGTTCCAAGGCATCGTCGGCGCAGACCTCACCGTCGACTTTATCCAGGAATTTCTCAACGCCGCCGACAGCAAGCTGTATGACGGTGCCGGCGAGCTGGGCCTGATTTCCGACAACGGCCGCATCGTGGCCTACACCAAAGACCCGAGCAAACGCGGCACGCCCAGTGCCGAGGTGCTGCCGGGCATAGGCGAGCTGAAATCCCTGCCGCTCAATCAGCCCACCTTCAGCACCAACAAGGACACCGGCATGCTGCAATTGCTGATGCCGTTCACCATTGGCGATACCGGTGCCCGCTGGACCCTGGTAATGCAGCTGCCGGAAAAGGCGGTGTATGCCGAGCTGGGAAAACTGCACAACGAACTCAATGAGCAACGCCAAACCGACACCCTGGGCATGACCGTGGTGGGTCTGCTGATTGCGTTTGTCGGCCTGCTGGTGATCTGGTTCGTCGGCTACGGCATCGCCCGGCCGCTGAAGCAGATGGTGCTGATGCTCGACGATATCGCCAAGGGCGACGGCGACCTGACCAAACGTTTGCAGGTCGACCGTGCCGATGAACTGGGGCAGATCGCCAACGGCTTCAACACCTTCCTCAACAAGTTGCAGAACATGATTCGCGACGTGGTGGGCTCGGTGCAGAAAGTGAGCGACTCCTCGGAGAACACCGCCGATATCGCCATCCGCACCAACGAGGGCGTGCAGCGGCAGATGGTCGAGATCGATCAGGTCGCCACCGCCGTGCACGAGATGACCGCCACTGCCCAGGACGTGGCGCGCAACGCCACCCTGGCCGCCGAGTCGGCCAACGCCGCCGACCGCTCGGCCAACGAAGGCAAGCGCATCGTCAACAACACCTCGCAGGCCATTGCTTCGCTGGCCACCGAAATCGGCCGCGCGGTGGCGGTGGTGCAAAACCTGGCCAAGGACAGCGAAAACATCAACGCCATCCTCACTGCCATTCGTGGCATTGCCGAACAAACCAACTTGCTCGCCCTTAACGCCGCCATCGAAGCGGCGCGCGCCGGTGAACAAGGGCGCGGCTTTGCCGTAGTGGCGGACGAGGTGCGTAACCTGGCGCAGAAAACCCAGCAAGCCACCGAAGAAATCCAGACCATGATCCAGCAGCTGCAGCAAGGTACACGGGACGTGGTGAAGGTGATGGAAGACAGCCAGGGCAAAACCGACGACAGCGTGCGCCACGCCGCCGACGCCGCCGGCGCGCTGGATGCCATTACCCAGGCCGTATCGGTGATCAACGACATGAACACGCAGATCGCCAGTGCGGCCGAACAGCAGAGTGCGGTGGCCGAAGACATTAACCGCAACGTCAGCAATATTGGCCAGGTGGCGGCCGAGGTGGCCGGTGGCGCGGATGAGGCCAGCCAGGCCAGTGCGGAGTTGACCAAACTCGCCGAGCAGCAACGGCGGCTGATCAATCAGTTCCGGGTGTAACCCGTTTTTGTAGAGCCAACCGCGTTCAAGCACAAAACAAGGCTTTTGCTCTTGTAGGGTGTGCTCCGCGCACCATTGCGATCTTCTGGCAAACCGCTGGTGCGCATAGCACACCCTACGAAAAGCCGACCGCGTTCAAGCACAAAAACAAAGCCCGGCTTATGCCGGGCTTTTTTGTCAGCGCTAACGCCGTATTAGCTGATGCGATTGGCACCTACACGGTCAGCACCGCCTTCGGCTACACGGTTAGCGCCAGTACGGTCTGCGCCACCTTCAGCTACGCGGTTAGCGCCAGTACGGTCTGCGCCGCCTTCAGCTACGCGGTTAGCACCAGTGCGGTCAGCGCCACCTTCAGCTACGCGGTTAGCACCAGTGCGGTCAGCGCCACCTTCGGCTACACGGTTAGCGCCAGTACGGTCAGCACCACCTTCAGCTACACGGTTAGCGCCAGTACGGTCTGCGCCACCTTCAGCTACACGGTTAGCGCCAGTACGGTCAGCGCCGCCTTCAGCTACGCGGTTAGCACCAGTACGTTCAGCGCCGCCTTCAGCTACGCGGTTAACAGCAGCGCGGTCGGCACCGCCTTCGGCTACACGGTTTACGCCGGTACGGTCAGCGCCACTTTCGGCGACTACCGGGGAATTCAGTTGTTGGTACAGGTCGGTGGCATGCACGGTTACTGCGCTAGCGGCCAATACGGAGAGGGTCAGGCTGAGGATCAGTTTGCTGGTTTTCATGATGTTCGCTCCAGAAGTTGTTTTGCTTGGGTGTGGAGCTAGTATTGATCGATTTATTTTGAGTAAAAAGCGCAAATATCCGGCTTAATTAATCACATTATTCGATGCATATGGAAAAAACGCCGGCATTCAGACAGTTAACGCGCGCTGGTATCTGGCAAAAGACTGCTCTAGGGTAAGGCTCACAGCCATTTTCCCAGCACAACCCAGGAGAAACCATGGACGCCTTTATGCAAGCGGCAATCGAGGAAGCACAGTTGGGGTTGGCCGAAGGCGGCATTCCCATTGGCTCGGTACTGGTGCACGAGGGCCGCATCATTGGCCGTGGCCATAACCGCCGGGTGCAGGAAGGCAGCGTGATCAAGCATGGCGAGATGGACGCCCTGGAAAACGCCGGTCGCCAACCCGCCAGCCTGTACCGTGAGGCGGTGCTCTATACCACCCTGTCGCCCTGCCCCATGTGCAGCGGCGCTATCCTGCTGTACGGCATCCGCCGGGTGATCGTGGGCGAGAACCAGACCTTTATGGGCGACGAAGAGCTGCTGCGTTCACGCGGCGTGAATGTCGATGTGCTGCAGAACCACACGTGCGTGGCGATGATGGAGCAATTTATCGCCGACCAGCCGCAGCTGTGGAACGAAGATATCGGTGAATAACGCAGGCGCTTGAGGGGCATCAGGCCGAAGGCGGTTTGCCTTTGGCCAGTTGGTTAAGGCCCCGTTGTTTGAAGTAGCTGCGCGGTGGCAAACCGGTGCGCGCGCGAAAGCAGCGGTAAAACACCGACAGCGAATTGAAGCCGGCAGCGAATGCCAGTTCGTCGATACGCGTGCCGTCCTCGCCATCCAGCTGCGCCAGCAAGTGATCCACGCGGGCTCGATTCACGTACTGGTAAAAGCTCAGCCCCAACACCTGGTTCAGCAGGTAGGAAATCTGGTTGCGGGTGTAGCCGGTGTCGCTGGCTACTTTGCTCAAATCCAGGTCGGCAGCCAGATAGGGCTGCTCGGCGGTGAAATACTGTTCCAGGTCTAGCAACATCAACCGCACCTGCGCCGACGACAAGCCCAGGCGCGGCACCTTGTCGGTGGCCGGCGGCTGCTCTTCGCGCACCGGGGTCGCATACTCATGCACCCGCCATACCCGGCCATCGCGCACGGTAATTGCCTCGCTGGCGCGGAACGATGCCAGCCGGCTGCTGCGCCGCAGGGTCAGCCGTGAGTGGTACTGAATGAAGGCGGTATCGCCATCGACGCGAATGCGGTCCACGTGCTCCATACGGTGCTGAGCGCTGCGAGGCATCGCCGTGCTTACGTACTCGCGCAACTGCGCCAATGGAATGCGCAGGTTGTTGAAAAAGTCGTAGTACTCAACATCGGGGTGAAACAGCGCGAGCACGCCGTCCACATCGCGGTTGACCCAACACTGGTGATAACGCTCCACCACCTCGCGCGTGCGCTCGGTTTCCTCGTCCACAAACCGTTCCCTCTTTTGGCTATTGCTCCCTCTCTAGCAATACGCCGGCCAAGTAGGGGGCGCTTTAGCAGGCCACACAAAATCACCGATTTTCCGCGCGTGCACGCGCGAACGACACTGTACCAGGCAGCCCCTAGATTCGAGCCACTGCCCGCTTCACCTGTTTGCGCGCCAGCCACCTGCGTGGTCTGGCAAACCCTCACCGAACCGCTGCCGGCCTAATTCCAACTCCCTGCACGGTTCACTGGAGTACGCATGATGAAAGGCTCGTTCGGTAAAACCACGCTTAGCTGCGCCATGGGGCTGTTACTGGGGTTCACACTGCAGGCCAGTGCCGCCCAGCAGGAAATTCACTTCGCCAACTGGGCCGACTACGTAGGCCCCACCACCTTCGCCGATTTTGAAAAAGAAACCGGCATCAAAGTGGTACTGGAACCCTTCGACTCCAACGCCATTCTGGAAACCAAGCTGCTTACCGGCAACTCCGGTTATGACGTGGTGGTAACCCCTGCCGACTTTCTCGCCCGCCAGGTGAAAACCGGCGTCTATGCCCCCCTGGACATGGCGCAACTGCCCAACAGCAAAAACCTCAGCCCCTCCTTGCTCAAGCGCCTGGAAACCTCCGACCCAGGCAACAAATTTGCCGTGCCGTATCTGTGGGGCACCGTGGGTATTGGCTACAACACCGCCAAAGTCAAAGCCGCGCTTGGCGACAAGGCGCCAGTCGATAGCTGGGACCTGATTTTCAAACCGGAAAACCTGGCCAAGCTAAAAGGTTGCGGCGTGGCCATGCTCGATGAGCCAACCAAGATCATCCCCCTGGCCATGCTCTACCTGGGCCTGGACCCCAACAGCGAAAAGACCGAGGACATCGCAGCCGCCACCACGCTGCTCAAAACCCTCAAGCCCTCGATCACCTATTTCAACTCCACCAAGTACATCGCCGACCTTGCCAATGGCGATATCTGCGTAGCCGTCGGTTTCTCCGGCGACGTGCTGCAAGCGCGCCAAAGCGCGATCGATGCCGGCAATAAAAACACCGTGGCCTACAGCCTGCCCAACGGCGGCAGCAATATCTGGTTCGACAACCTGGCCATTCCGAAAACCGCCAAAAATGCCGCCGGCGCCCATGCGTTTATCAACTACCTGATGCGCCCGGACGTTATCGCCAAAATCAGCAACTACCTGCACTACGCCAACCCCAACACGGCCTCGCAGCCGCTGCAGGATCAGGCTGTGCGGGAAAACCCGGCCATTTACCCGGATGAAAAACTGATCGACAAACTGTTCGTCAGCCTGCCGCCTTCGCAAGCTGCCATGCGGGTGATTACCCGTAACTGGAGCTCGATCAAGTCAGGCATCTGATGTGAATACGTAAACAAAAACGCCCGGCTCAAAGCCGGGCGTTTTTGTTCGGGGAACGAACCGCGTGTCTACAACAACTCGACTTATTGTGCCTCGATCTTGAAACCAAACCGCGGGAAGTGCACATGCACCACCCCGCCACGCGGATCTTCGCGGCGCAGAATCAATTCCTCACGCCCGGCGTACACCAGCTCGCCGGCTACCGGGTCCACACCGTAGTCGATCGCGGCAATGGTCACCTGCTGGCCCGCCTTGAAACCATTTGGATCTTCAAACGCTTCATCCGGCAGCGGCGCAGGCGTGGCGTTGCGCGCCACGTCCAGCGCTTCTTCGGCGGTCATCGGCGTAGACGAGCCATGGCCAAAGCCCAGCACACGGCCGAGCCAGGCCGATACCAGCGGATAGTTATCCACAAGCGGCGAGGTCACCGGCGTGGCTTTGAGGAACCAGAGTTGGTGGGCCAGGGCAAAGTCGGCATGGCTGGCCTGGCCAAACAGGAAGTCGCTGCCGCTGGCACCCAGTTGCTGCTCCAGGCGCGCCATCAGTTGCGGCCAGTGGTGTTGCGCCTGCGCCAGCGGTACGCGGCTGGCGTTGCCGCCGCTGAACAGACCGGCGCGGTCGGCGATAAATGCCTTTACCGCTTCCGGTGGCAGCTTGGCGAAGCGTACAGCCACCGAATCGGGCTGAAACACCAGCGCCACGGCGTGCTGAAACAGCACCGAGTCAATCCAGTTGGTAAAGCCGGTAATGGCGAACAGTTGTTCAGCCGGGAACAGCGCCGGGGTGGCCTTTTCCGCCTCCAGACGGCGGGCAATCAGCGCGGTGTCGCAATAGATATCGGCGCCCACTTGCAGTACCGGGGTCTTGCGGTAGCCACCGGTGAGGGCCACCAGGTCGGGCTTGGGCATTACCGGCGAAATCATCACCGAGCGCCAGGAAAGCTGCTTGAAACCCAGCATCAACCGCGTTTTTTCAGCGAAGGGCGATGTGGGGTAATGGTGCAGAATCAGCTCATGCATGGCAGGCTCCGGGGCGTTTTTTTATGAACGCTGAGCTTACGCGGCTCTGTTGCCTGGGCCTACCCAATCAGGCTGATGGCGCGTCATAACCGGATTGAATCGCGGCCCAGGCAAGCACCAGGTTTTCCTTGGCCTTCTTGCTTAACCGCTTGATCGTGCGCTCGCGCCGCAGCGCATCGCCCTTGCCCGCGCAGCTTTCCACATACACCAACGCCACTGCCGGGCTGGAATAGAAAAACCGCGCACCCTTGCCACTCTGGTGCACGGCAAAGCGCCGCTGCGCATCGTCGCTGATGCCGCAGTACAACGCGCCGTTAGCTGCGCGCACAAGGTAGACGAACCAGGGTTTACCGGGAGCCAGAGGCAAAGCTTTGGCGGTGTCATCGGACATGCGAGGTATCTGAACAGTAGAGAGGCGACCGTTATGGTAACCGAGCTCTTACCCCCAGCATTTAGGAAGTTGCCTGATCAGGTTTAGGCAGCGAGCGATTGTGTGAAAAACCTCGCCACCGATACTCCCTGTGTCAACACGTAAGGTGCCAAAGGAGAGAGCCCATGACATTCCCATTGTTCACATTTCGCGCTGAAGATCGCCTGATCCAGGGTCTGGAGCTGGTTGTATCGATCACCGGCAAGGACTACCAGTACCATCTCACCCGGGCGCTCGAGCAGTACTTGAAGCAGGAGCTTGCGCCGCTGCGAAAAGTGGTGGAAGACATCGCCGAAGCCGGTAACACCCATGAGCGTGAAACCGGCGCGCACGACACCGACAACCCTGTGGGCACTTGAGGCCCCGATCACCGCCCCGCCCGG
The DNA here is from genome assembly GCF_027922365.1 of Pseudomonas turukhanskensis. Taxonomy (GTDB): domain Bacteria; phylum Pseudomonadota; class Gammaproteobacteria; order Pseudomonadales; family Pseudomonadaceae; genus Aquipseudomonas; species Aquipseudomonas turukhanskensis. The sequence goes on along the minus strand of NZ_BSFN01000002.1, from coordinate 21,366 downwards.
TACGCCGCCAAGCCTTTAGCCGCCTGCTTGCGAATAGCCCCTTGCACCAGCGGCGTCCACCCCAGCAATGCACCCTTGGCGCCCAATGCCTGCGCAGACCATTTCCACAGATCAAACCGGTCATGGTGCTCAACGATCTTGCCGTCACGAAACACGAAACTGGCCTGAATCCGATTGACCACCATGCGCCCGGTGCCGCTGAACAGGTACGTCGCTACCCAGTGCGCACTGCCGGTCTGGTCATTGGCCTGCACATTGGAAAACGCCAGAGAAAAGTTCTGCGCGCGGCTGGTAAGCATGCGCCACATATCACCGGCCTCAGAGCCTTTAAGGCTGGGAAAGACCGGGTCGCTGAAATGCACATCGTCGGCATAGCAGGCCGCCATGGCTTCGGCGTCCTGGCGCTGGAAAGCCTGGTAGAAACGGGTAATCAGTTCGGCGTTGGGGTGGCTCATGGCAAGTCCGTGAACAGTGGGCGTTGACCTATTGTGGTTGCCCAACCGCTACCGCGCGATTGGCTATATCGACAACTTTGTGTCAAATATAGCCAATATTCACATCAAATTAGTCGACTCATGCTGCGTATCGCGTTGTATGTCTGCCCCCAGACCGTGTGCTCGAGCCTGAGCATGGCGATGGACGCCTTTCAATTGGCCAACCAGTTGGCGGGTGAGCGGGTGTTTCAGTTGCAGCGGTTCAGCCTTGATGGCCATGGGGTGGATTTGCAGTTCGCGCGCATCACTGTCAACGGTGCGCTACGCCTGGCCGAAACCGCAGATCTGGTGTTGCTGCCCGCCACCGGCAGTGCAGTCGATACCACCTTGGCCAGTAATGCCGCCTTGCTGCCCTGGCTGACGGCACAGGTTTCCCAGCGTTACTTGGCAAGCCTTTGCAGCAGCGCATTTCTTCTGGGAGCTGCCGGCGTGCTAAATGATCGGGCAGCCACCACCCACTGGAGCCTGGCGCCGGCCTTCCGCCAGCGTTTTCCATTGGTGAAGTTGCAGGCCGAGCAATTGCTTACCCATGACGGCCCGGTGTTCTGCTCGGGGGGCGCGCAGGCGGGGCTGGATCTGTGCCTTTATCTGATTGCCTGGCATGCCGGTGCCGACCTGGCGCAAAAGGTGGCGGCGGCGCTGGTGGTCGAACACCACCGTGGCCAGCAGACGCGCTTTGAACCGTTACTGCCGCAGGTTCAACGCAACGACCCGCTGCAGCCCCTGCTCAACTGGATGCACAAACACCAGGCCGAACCGATGAACCTGCAGCGCCTGGCCGAACATGCCAACTGTTCACCACGCACGCTGCTACGCCGTTTTCGCGCCAGCACTGGCATTACGCCCAACGAATACCTGCAACGCCTGCGCATCAGCGCCGCGCAGGCGGCATTGCGCCAGCCCTCGCGCTCACTGGAGCAAGTGGCGGCACAGGTCGGCTTTGGCGACCGGGCAGCGTTTGCCAAGCTGTTCAAACAGCTCTGCGGCGAAACACCCGGAGCCTATCGGCAACGCCTACGCGGCTAAGACAAAACCATTGGCAGCGCTTAGAATCGCCGCTGCCTTTAGGAGACGCCCCCATGCTGATGGTGATTTCACCCGCCAAGACCCTGGACTACGACACCCCGCCGGTCACCTCCCGCCACACCCAACCGCAACACCTGGACCATGCCCAGGAGCTGATTGCCCAGCTGCGTGACTTCAGCCCAGCGCAGATCGCCGACCTGATGCACCTGTCCGACAAGCTCGCCGGTCTGAACGCCGCACGCTTTGGCAGCTGGTCGCCAAAATTCACCAGCAAGAACGCCAAGCAGGCGCTGCTCGCGTTCAAAGGCGATGTGTACACCGGCATGCATGCCGAAGACTTCAGCGAAGACGATTTCGACTTCGCGCAAAAACACCTGCGCATGCTCTCGGGCCTCTACGGCGTGCTGCGCCCGCTGGACCTCATGCAGCCCTACCGGCTGGAGATGGGCACCAAGCTGGCCAACGCCCGTGGCAAAGACCTGTATGCATTCTGGGGCGACAATATCAGCGCCTGGCTCAACCAGGCACTCAAGGCCCAGGGCGATGACGTGCTGCTGAACCTGGCCTCCAATGAATACTTTGGCGCGGTAAAACGCCAGGCCTTGAAAGGTCGGATCATCAATACCGACTTCAAGGACATGAAGAACGGCCAGTACAAAATCATCAGCTTCTACGCCAAAAAGGCGCGCGGCATGATGGCCCGCTATGTGATCAAGGAGCGGCTGACCGACCCCGCCGGCCTGAAGGACTTCAACTACCAGGGCTATTGTTTCGATGCGGCCCAATCCAAGCCCGATCATTTGATCTTCCTGCGCGACGAACAAAGCGACGCGTAAACGCCGTGCAAGGGTGTGCTTCGCGCACCCTACACAGCCACAGCTGCTGCTTTTCCGACGTCAATATCTCCGCACACCTGCGGCTATACACTTTATAACCAATGAAAGTTCCCCGGCCTTTAGCCTAACTTTCATTGGGTACCCTCCTATAATTGTCCTACATTTAACTACTGGCACTTTAACCAATCTTTAGTACTGGCAAAAAGTTATTGCGCCGCCTCACGCCCACTACCCGGCGGTATACAGCGCACTTGCCATTATATTGCGATCACAGCTATTTCCTCGCCTGTGTCCAAGTGTTACGAAAGTCTGACGAACGGTAGGAACTATCATTAAATTTGCGGGCTCATAACCCCGTAACGACTTTTTACAGGTTGGTTTTCTTAGTGCTGCCCAGCACTGGCCACCTAAACTTGCGCAATAAGCCGTGGTTGTTTATTCGCTATAAGTCGGCACACGGAACGTTTTAAAAACGATGGAGAAGCAGGTAGAAGCAGACCTACTGCAACAGCCTCACCAAGGCTCTACGACCAGTATTGGAGCGTAGGCCTGAACATCCGGGCGCATCCCTTTTACAACATGCCCAAACACGCATTCAACAAGTTGAATGTGACGAACTTATTATGCCTGCGCTTTCGTAATTACAACTTACGAAGTGCATTACAAGGGTGATGGTTAATCCAACCATCCACTGTTTAACGGCGTAACTCAAAGTAATAGGTGAATACAATGCGTATTAGCATTTTTGGTTTAGGTTATGTCGGCGCAGTATGTGCCGGTTGCCTGTCTGCACGCGGCCATGAAGTTGTCGGCGTGGATGTTTCCACCGCCAAGATTGATCTGATCAACAACGGCAAGTCGCCGATTGTTGAACCGGGCCTTGAGGCCTTGCTACAACAGGGTATCGAAACCGGACGCCTGCGCGGCACCACCGATGTGGCCGCCGCCATCCGCGATACTGAACTGTCAATGCTGTGCGTAGGCACCCCCAGCAAAAAGAACGGCGACCTGGAGCTCGATTACATCGAATCGGTCTGCCGCGAAATCGGCTTTGTGCTGCGTGAAAAAACCACCCGCCACACGGTTGTCGTGCGCAGTACCGTACTGCCCGGCACGGTTAAAAATGTGGTGATCCCTATTCTTGAAGACTGCTCCGGGAAAAAAGCCGGGGTGGACTTTGGTGTTGCCGTAAACCCGGAATTTCTGCGCGAAAGTACCGCGATCAAAGATTACGACCACCCGCCCATGACCGTTATCGGTGAATTGGACAAAGAGTCAGGCGATGCCCTTGAGTCGCTGTACAGCGAACTCGACGCGCCGATCATCCGCAAAGACATCGAAGTCGCCGAGATGATCAAGTACACCTGCAACGTCTGGCACGCCGCCAAGGTCACCTTCGCCAACGAAATCGGCAACATTGCCAAGGCCGTCGGCGTGGATGGCCGCGAAGTGATGGACGTGGTCTGCCAGGACAAAACCCTCAATCTCTCGCAGTACTACATGCGCCCCGGCTTTGCCTTTGGCGGCTCGTGCCTGCCCAAAGATGTACGCGCCCTCACCTACCGCGCCGGCCAGCTGGACGTTGAGCACCCGATGCTCGGCGCCATCATGCGCAGCAACGTGGCCCAGGTGCAGAACGCCTTCGACATCATCGCCAGCCACGACAAACGCAAAGTTGCGTTGCTCGGTTTGAGTTTCAAAGCCGGCACGGACGATCTGCGTGAAAGCCCACTGGTGGAGCTGGCCGAGATGCTGATCGGCAAAGGCTTCGATCTTTCCATCTACGACAGCAACGTGGAGTACGCCCGTGTGCACGGGGCCAATAAGGACTATATCGAGTCCAAGATCCCCCACGTTTCATCGCTGCTCAACAGCGACTTCGACCAGGTGGTCGATGGCTCCGACATTATCGTGCTGGGCAACCGCGACGAGCGTTTCCGGCCACTGGCGCAGCATGCCCCCGAGGGCAAGCAAGTGGTCGATCTGGTGGGCTTTATGAAGCACACCACCAACGGCACTACCGAAGGCATCTGCTGGTAGCCGTAAGGCGCAAACCCGCCGTCATTCCCGCGAGGGCGGCGGTGCGCCGGTGCGCAATCCAGAACCCCTCAGGCAATCGAAGTTGCCGCCCTGGCCCCCCAGCCTTCGCTGGGGGGTAACGGCCAGTTTATAAACGGACAGGACACATAGATGGATAGGCTCAAGCAGAGTTTGGCAGAAGGCGCAGGGTGGTTGTTCTACCTCAGCCTTCTGTGCGGGCTCGCCCTCGCGCTGCCCCGCACGGTGTTCGACCCCGAGTCGAAAGACTTTATCTTTCTGATCGGCGCGGTCGGCATCTGGCGCTACTCGATGGGCGCGATGCATTTTCTGCGTGGCGTGCTGTTTCTGTATGTGGTGTTCCCGCACTACCGGCGCAAGGCGGCCAAGCTGGGTACAGCGGCCGATCCTTCCCACGTATTTCTGATGGTCACCAGCTTTCGCATCGACGCACTGACCACCGCGCAGGTGTACCAATCGGTGATTCGCGAAGCCATGGAGTGTGGCTTTCCCACCACCGTGGTGTGCTCCATCGTCGAGCTTTCCGATGAATTTCTCGTCAAGAGCCTGTGGGAAAAATACAACCCACCGCAAAACGTCACCCTCGACTTCGTGCGCATTGCCGGCACGGGTAAACGCGATGGCTTGGCCCACGGTTTCCGCGCCATTTCCCGGCATATGCCCGACCGAGATGCAGTGGTGGCAGTGATCGATGGCGACAGCGTGCTGGAGCCTGGCGTGGTGCGGCGCACCGTGCCGTATTTCAAGCTGTTCCCCAATGTCGGTGGCCTGACCACCAACGAATTTTGCGAAGTACGCGGCAGCTACATCATGAGTGAATGGCACAAGCTGCGCTTCGCCCAGCGGCACATCAACATGTGCTCCATGGGCCTGTCCAAGCGCGTGCTGACACTCACCGGGCGTATGTCGATGTTCCGCGCTCCGGTTATCAGCAACCCCGAATTCATTGCCGACGTGGAAAGCGATTCGCTCGACCACTGGCGCCTGGGCCGCTTCAAGTTTCTCACCGGCGACGACAAGTCCAGCTGGTACAGCCTGATGCGCCTGGGCTACGACACCTTTTACGTGCCCGACGCGGCCATCAACACCGTCGAGCACCCGCCGGAAAAGAGCTTTATCAAAGCCAGCCGCAAGCTGATGTTCCGCTGGTACGGCAACAACCTGCGGCAGAACTCGCGGGCCATGAAGCTGGGTAAAAAGCGCCTGGGGCTGTTTACCACCCTGGTGCTGTTCGACCAGCGCGTATCGATGTGGACCTGCCTGCTGGGCCTCACCGTGGCGATCATCGCCAGCCTCAAATACAGCATCGCCTTCTTGCTCGTGTACTTCCTGTGGATCGGCTTTACCCGCCTGCTCCTGACCTTGCTGTTGGCCGTCAGCGGTCACCACATCGGCCCGGCCTACCCGGTGATTCTCTATTACAACCAGATCGTCGGCGCCTTGGTGAAGATCTACGTGTTCTTCCGCCTCGACCAGCAGTCCTGGACGCGCCAGCCGACCAAACTCAACCGCGACCTTGCCAGCTTCCAACAGTGGTTCAACACCTGGTCGTCCCGAACCATGACCTTCTCCGCCGCCAGTGTGTTTGTCGCCACGCTGCTGCTGGTGGTGTGAGCCCCCTGCCAGGGCCGTCAGACTCAAAGTAGGAATAACGCCATGAATACAGCCGTCAACGTCAATGTGGTGCACGAATCCGAAGCCCAGCGTCAGTACGCCCGGGTACGCCTGCCTGCAAAAATCCGCTTCAGCGGCAAAAACCGTGAAGTGGTGGAGCAAACCGTTACCGATATTTCCGCCGGCGGTTTCAGCTACGGCGCTATCAACAGCACGGTGAAAGTGGGCGACTTCCACAAGGGCAAAATGCTCTTTGTGATCGACAACATCACCCTGGCCATCGACACCGAATTCCAGGTGCGCTCGGTGGACTTCGAAACCAACCGCGTCGGCTGCCAGTTCAGCAACATGCGCCCCCGGGAAATCGCCACGCTGCGCCATTTGATTACCGCGCACCTGAGCGGCGAGCTGGTCAGCGTCGGTGAATTGCTCACCACCTTGCAGCGCGAAAACTTCACCAAAGCACGCAAGCAGAAGGCCGTTGGCGGCATGAGCGCGTTTGCGCGCATGCGCGCCGTAGGGTTCAGCGTTGGCGTATTTTTGCTGGGTCTGCTGGCCTTTGGCTTCCTGTTCAAATCCATCTACGGCCTGTACTTCGTCACCCACGCCCAATCGGCATTGGTACAGGTGCCGGGCATGCAAGTGACCATGCCGCGCGAAGGCACCGTGCAAAGCCTGATTGGCGCCGATGGCGTGGTGAAAAAAGGCGCGCCAATCGCCACCTTTAGCGCCTCGATGCTGGAAATGCTCAAGGGCCACCTGGACGACAAAGACCTCAGCCCATCCAACGTCGCCAACCTGTTCAACAAGCAAATGAAAGGCACCCTCACCAGCCCGTGCGACTGCGTGCTGGCCAAGCAATACGTGGCGGACGGGCAATACGCGAGCAAGGGCGATGTGATCTTCGATCTGGTTTCGCGAGAAGCCAAAGCCCAGGTTGAAGCGCGTTTCCCGTACAGCAAATTCAACGAAATCAAGCCGGGCGCGCGGGTGACCTTCCAGGTAGCCGGCGTCGATGAAGTGCGCGGCGGCAAGGTGGTTAGCAGCAGCCTGAATGACACCGGCAACCTGTCCTCGGATATCCGTGTGGTGATTCAGCCCGATGAGCCGCTGGAGAACGCCCTGGGCGGTCGCCCGGTGGAAGTGAGCAGCGATAACGGTCCTTCGTTCGGCTGGTTTATCGACAAAGCCAACGCAGCAGGGCTCTGAATATGGCTAGCACTCAACCCAAGCGTCCCCTGTTGCTAATTGCGCCCTTGGTGATGGCTATGACCATGGCCGGTTGTGCCGGCCTGCCCGACCAGCGCCTGGCCAACGAGGCGCTGAAAAACGGCGACACCGCCACCGCCCAGGCCAACTACAAAGCCCTGGCCGATATGGGTTATGCCGATGCCTCGGTGGGCTTGGCCGATATCCAATTGGAAAGCGGCGACCCGGCACAATTGGCGGCGGCCGAAGACACTTACCGCCAGGCGGCCGACACATCCCCACGGGCCGCCTCACGCCTGGGCCGTTTGCTGGCGACCAAACCCAACGCCACCGAGGCCGAGCACAAGGAAGCGGAAAAACGCCTGAAGCAAGCCTTTGCCAATGGCGAAGAAGGCGCGGTGCTGCCGCTGGCCATGCTCTACCTGCAATACCCGCAAACCTTTCCTGAGGTAAATGCCCAGGAACAAATCAGTCAGTGGCGCGAGCAAGGTCACCCACAAGCGGAGCTGGCTCAGGTGCTGCTCTACCGCACCCAGGGCACCTACGACGCGCACCTGGCCGAGGTGGAAAAAATCTGCAAAAGCGCGCTGGCCACCGCCGATGTTTGCTATGTGGAACTGGCCACCGTCTACCAGAAACGCGGCGAAGCCGATAAGCAGAAAGCACTGGTGGAACAGCTGCGTGGCGCCTACGGCCGTGGCGTAGTGCCGGCCGCGCGAATGGAAGGCGTGGCGCAAGTATTGGCCGACCCTGAACTGGTAATCCAGGGGGGCGGCAAAACCGACCCGGCTACCGCACAAGAGATGCTGGAACAGATCGCCCCCACCTACCCCGCTGCCTGGGTAAGCCTGGCGCAATTGCTCTACGACTACCCCGAGCAGGGCGACATCGACAAGATGCTCGAGTACCTGAAAAAAGGCCGCGAGGCTGCGCAGCCGCGCGCCGAACTGCTGCTCGGCAAGCTCTACTACGAAGGCAAACTGTTGCCGGCCGATCCCGAAAAAGCCGAGCAGCACCTGCTCAAGGCGGCGCAAAGCGAAACCAGCGCCAACTACTACCTGGGCCAGATGTACCGCCGTGGCTACCTCGGCAACGTGCAACCGCAACAGGCGCTAGACCGCCTGCTGGCCGCCGCCCGCGCCGGGCAGAACAGCGCCGATTTCGCCCTGGCGCAAATGTTCTCCCAAGGTCGCGGCATTGCCCCCGATCCGGTGAACGCCTACGTGTTCAGTCAGATCGCCGTGCAAAAAGGCACACCGCAAGCGCCCGAGTTGGCGGCGCAGATAGAACAGCAATTACCCCCTGGCTCGCGCCCCCAAGCGGAACGCTTGCTGCGTGAGGAACAAGCGCTGCGTGGCGCAACTCTACAAACGGCAACGCAGATGCAAGCCATGCAAAGTCAGGACGGGCAGGAGCCACTATGAAACGCACCAAACGTAAAACCACTACCCCATGGACGCGCGCCGGTTTGTGCTTCAGCGCCACCTTGCTGACCAGCCATTGCGCCTGGGCCGTGCAGATGACCGACAGCAGCAGCTACGGCCTGGACGTGAAGATCACCGCCCAGTCCGAAGATGACCGCGACCTCGGCACCCGCAGTGGCGGCGATGTAAACGGTATCGGTATCGACCTGCGCCCCTGGGTGTACGGCAAACGCGGCAACTGGAGCGGCTATGCCATGGGGCAAGCGGTCAGCGCCACCGACATCATCGAAACCGACACCCTGCAACAACCCGAAGACGGCGAGAATGCAGGTAGCGGCAGCAGCGATGACAGCCGCCAGCCCGACAAAAGTTACTTGGCCCTGCGGGAATTCTGGATCGGCTATTCAGGCCTGACGCCCTACCCCGGCGAAGAACTGCGACTGGGGCGCCAGCGTCTGCGCAACGACGATGGCATGTGGCGCGACACCAATATCGAAGCGCTGAACTGGACCTTCGACACCACCCTGCTCAAAGCCAACCTGGGCGTGGCCGAACGCTTCAGCGAATACCGCACTGACATCGACGAGCTCTCGCCCAAAGACAAAGACCGCCTGCATATCTACGGCGACATCGCCGCGCAGTGGACGCCCGGCCATTGGGTGGGCCTCAACGTGCAGCACGCCCGCGACGACGGCAACCTCAATAGCCCCGGCGAACGCGTCGATGAACTGGATAAAACCAGCACCGGCGACCTGACCTGGGTAGGCGTGCAAGCCAATAGCGACGCCTACAACCCGCGCAACGAAAACCGCCTGAACTACTGGGCCAGCGTCACCAGCCTCACCGGCGACCGTGACCGCCTGAGCACCCAGACAGTGGGCGGCGAAGAGTTTGCCACCGGCAAACAAAGCGGCGATGTCAGCGCCTGGGCCACCGACCTGGGCCTGCGCTGGAAATTCGATGAGAACTGGCAGATCGGCGGCGCCTACGCCCGTGGTAGCGGCGGTGGCGGCGACGAGGGTGGCGATAACTTCGAGCAGACCGGGCTGGAAAGTAACCGCTCCACGTACACCGGCACGCGCTCGCGGGTGCATCGCTTTGGTGAAGCGTTTCGCGGCGAGCTGAGCAACCTGCAGGCGGCCACGCTGTTCGGCTCCTGGCAGTTGCGCGAGGACTATGACGCCAGCCTGGTGTATCACAAGTTCTGGCGCGTCGATGACCAGCAACCCATCGGCACCAGCGGCATCAACGCCGCCATGCAGGACGGTGAAAAAGACATCGGCCAGGAAGTGGATGTGGTGCTCACCAAGTACTTTAAACAGGGCCTGCTGCCCGCCTCGCTTAGCCAGGCCATCGATGAACCGTCGGCCCTGGTGCGCTTTCGCGGCGGCGTGTTCAAGCCCGGCGATGCCTACGGCCCCGACGCCGACTCGTATATGCACCGCGCCTTCGTCGATGTGATCTGGCGCTTCTGATGAGCCAGGCGAGCCGGCCCGATACGACGCGGCCATGGAGAAACACTGATATGACTGCTCAACACCCGCCATTGCTTCCTTTGCTGTTGGCCGGCGCGCTGCTCTTCAGTGGCTCGGCCATGGCCGTCGAAGCGCCGCCGGCCTCGGACAGCCAGCAAGACGTGGCGCGAGCCAGTGACGCGCCACTGCCGCAGGACGGCAAACCGCAGGCCACCAAAGAACTGCGCCAAGCTAAAAGCTACACCGTCACCACCGCGCCCACCGAAGCGCTGGAACTGGCCGCACCGAAGTTGCCCGACCTCAGCGGCTATACCGCTGAGGCGGTCAACGCCAAGATCGACCGCAGCAAAAAAGGCAGCGCCACCGTGCGGCGCATGGTGCAGCAAGACGCGCTGAAAGAATTTATCGGCGGTAACAACCGCATGGCCGAGTGGGTCACCCGCCAGCGCGGCATGCCCCAGGCCATCTTCGTTGAAGGCGGTTATATGAGCCTGAGCGAGCTGAGCAAAAAAGTGCCCAAGCAATACCTGAGCAGCGATGCCAATGGCGTCTACACCCTGCGCTTGCCGCTGGTGGTGGCGCACAACGCCAGCCTGCAAATCGATAAAGACGTGAAGGAACTGCACCTGTCGCAAGACCGCGGCGCCTTTATCGTCAACGACGGCAAACTGTTTATCACCGGCAGCAACCTCACCGGCTGGAATGAAGCGAAAAAGGCCCCGGCCACGTTTAAAAAGCCGGAAGAATTCCGCCCGTTCCTGCTGTCCTGGGGCGGCACCGAGACGTACATCGTCAACAGTAAGATCGCCAGCTTTGGCTACAACACCAGTAAGTCCTACGGCCTGAGTATTTCCCAGTACACGCCGAACATGAGCAAGCAGATGGGCCGTGGCATGCCCACCGGCTGGATCATCGGCTCCGAGTTCTCGGACATGTGGTACGGCTTCTACTGCTACGAAACCCAGGACTTCGTGGTTAAGGACAACACCTACCGCGACAACATCATCTACGGCATCGACCCCCACGACCGCTCGCGTCGCCTGGTGATTGCCGGCAACACCGTATTCGGCACCCACAAAAAGCACGGCATCATTATTTCCCGCGAAGTGGACGACAGCTGGATCATCAATAACAAAGTCTACGAGAACAAACTCTCGGGCATCGTTATCGACCGTAACAGCGTCAACAACCTGGTGGCCTACAACGAGGTTTACCGCAACGAGTCCGACGGCATCACCCTCTACGAAAGCTCCAACAACCTGCTGTGGGGCAACAAGGTGGTGAGCAACGACCGCCACGGCATCCGCCTGCGCAACAGCGTAAACATTCGCCTCTACGAAAACCTCGCGGTGGATAACCACCTGGTGGGCGTCTACGGCCACATCAAAGACTTGAGCGACACCGACCGCGACATCGACCTCGACCCATTCGACACCAAGGTGTCGATGATCGTGGTCGGTGGCCAACTGGTCAGCAACGGCTCCGGGCCGTTGTCCATCGACTCGCCACTTTCCGTGGAGCTGTACCGGGTAGCCATGCTGGCGCCGACCAAATCGTCGGGCATCAGCTTCTCGGGAATTCTGGGTGACAAGCAAAACGAAATTCTGGACCTGATGGTCCGCCAGGATAAGGCAGTGCTGATCGACCCCGTTGAAAGCCAGGCCGAACTTCAGGACTGAGGAGCATGCATTCCATGACCGCAACCACCCCAACCCGCCATTGGCTCGCCCCGTCGGCATTGGCCATGGCCCTGCTGGCCGCCAGCAACCTGACCCAGGCCGCCGACACCGGCGTGCCGCAGTACCAAGTCAAAGGCAACGCCCCGCTGTGCCCGGCGGCGGCCAATAACGGCCTGTACAACACCAAGTACCTGGGCTTCTTTACTCACCTGGTGCAGGCCCAGGACGACTGGCTGTTCCGCACCACCTACGACCTGCGCACCGACTTCGGCACCACGCCCGAGGGCTACGCCAAGCTCAAGGGCCTGCGCGATGCGTTGAAGAAAAAAGGCATCGAGCTGGTGGTGGTGTATCAGCCCACGCGCGGCCTGGTGAACCGGGAAAAACTCACCCCTGCCGAGAAGGCCTCGTTCAACTACGACCTGGCGAAAAAGAACTACCTGGCAACCATCGCCAAGCTGCGTGAAACCGGCATGTACGTGCCCGACTACAGCCCGCTGTTCGACGAAAAAGAAGAGCACGCCTTCTACTTCAAAGGCGACCACCACTGGACGCCATACGGTGCCGAGCGCGCGGCGAAAATCACCGCCGAAACGCTCAAAGAAGTGCCCGGCTTTGCTGACATTCCCAAGCAGCAATACGAGAGCAAACGCGTGGGCCTGCTGAGCAAACTCGGCACCTTCCACAAAGCCGCCGCGCAGCTGTGCGGCAACAGCTACGCCACCCAGTACGTGGACCGCTTTGAAACCACCGTGGCCGGCAGCGGTAATGGCGACGACGGTGGCGGCGACCTGTTCGGCGATGAAAGCCAGCCACAGGTGGCGCTGGTGGGCACCAGTAACAGCGGCCCAGCGTACAACTTCGCCGGCTTTCTGGAGCAATACAGCGGCGCCGAAATTCTTAACAACGCCATCTCCGGCGGCGGCTTTGACAGCTCCCTGCTGCAATACCTGAGCAGCAACGAGTTCCACGAACACCCGCCGAAAATCATCATCTGGGAATTTGCCACCCACTACGACATGGCGCAAAAAAGCTTCTACCGCCAAGCCATGCCCCTGGTGGACAACGGCTGCGAAGGACAAAAAGCAGTCCTTACAAACGATGTGAAACTGCACAACGGCGCCACCGAGGTACTGGTCAACGGCAAGAACCAATTGCTCAACCTGCAAGGCAACCACTACCAGGTTGACCTGACCTTCAGCGACCCCTCGGTAAAAACCATGAAGGCCACCATCTGGTACCTCAATGGCCGCCGCGAAAACTTGAAACTGGAACAGAGCGCCGCTGCCGACACCGGTGGCCGTTATGTTTTCCAACTGCGTAACGACCCTGGCTGGGCAGACCTGAACATGCTCGCCATGGAAATTCACAGCCCCGATGAAATGCCGGCCAACCTCAGCGTCAAAGCCACGCTGTGCAAACGGCCCAGCATCGGTGCCGGCACCCTAACGGCAAAAGCCGCTGGAGGCACAGACTCATGAACACACCCCACCTTCTTTTTCGCGGTATCGCACTTGGCACCCTGCTGATAGCAGGCAGCGCCAGCGCGGCCCTAATTCCCCCACAGGGCTACTACGCGCCCATTGAAAGCCACAAAAGCAAACCACCTGAAGAGCAATGCGGCGCGCCGCCCAAGCCCTACACCGACAAGCTGGTATTTCGCAGCAAATACGAAGGCTCGGACGAAGCCCGCGCCACGCTCAATACCAAGTCGGAAAAAGCCTTCCGCGACTCCACCGCCAGCATCACCGAGCTGGAACGCGGCGTGAGCAAACAGGTGATGGGCTATATGCGCGACGGCCGCCAGGAGCAGCTCGATTGCGCCCTGACCTGGCTCACCACCTGGGCGCAGGCCGACGCCCTGCTTTCCACCGACTTCAACCACACCGGCAAGTCCATGCGTAAATGGGCGCTGGGTAGCGTGTCCTCCGCTTACCTGCGCTTGAAGTTTTCCGAATCCAAACCGCTGGCCGCCTACGGTACGCAATCGGCACTGATTGAAAGCTGGTTCGCCAAGCTCGGCGAGCAGGTGGTCAAAGACTGGAGCTATCTGCCGCTCAAGCAAGTGAACAACCACTCGTACTGGGCAGCCTGGTCGGTAATGGCAACCGCCGTGGCCACCAACCGTCAGGACCTGTTCGACTGGTCGGTGGAGCAATTCCGGGTCGGCGCCAACCAGGTCGACGACCAGGGTTTTCTGCCTAACGAGCTCAAGCGCAAACAACGCGCCCTGTCGTACCACAACTACGCCCTGCCGCCGCTGGCCATGATCGCCAGCTTCGCCCAGGCCAACAACGTGGACCTGCGCACCGAGAACCGTGATGCCCTGAGCCGCCTGGCCAAACGGGTGATGGAAGGGGTGAACAACCCGGCGGACTTTGCCAAGAAGGCCGGCAAGAAACAGGACATGACCGACCTGAAGATCGACGCCAAATACGCCTGGCTGGAGCCCTATTGCACCCTGTACCAGTGCGGGGCTGACACCTTGAAGTGGAAGCAGTCGATGCAGCCGTTCAAGACCTTCCGCCTGGGCGGGGATTTGACCCGCGTGTACGACCCGAAGGCCGAGAGTAAGGACGGCAAGAAGAACTCCTGAGCGACACGGTCTAGCCCCCTCGCCCCAGCGGGGAGAGGGCTGGGGTGAGGGGGTTGGATTTCAGCCCCGACGATTGAGTAACGGCGACTAGTTTGCCCTCACCCTAGCCCTCTCCCGCACGCGGGAGAGGGGACTGATCGAGCAAGGCGCGGCAACACCGATCCGCCCCCTCGCCCCAGCGGGTAGAGGGCTGGGGTGAGGGGGTTGGATTTCAGCCCCGACGATTGAGTAACGGCGACTCGTTCGCCCTCACCCTAACCCTCTCCCGCACGCGGGAGAGGGGACTGACCGAGCAAGGCGCGGCAACACCGATCCGCCCCCTCGCCCCAGCGGGGAGAGGGTTGGGGTGAGGGGGTTGGATTTCAGCCCCGACCATTGAGTAACGGCGACTGGTTCGCCCTCACCCTAGCCCTCTCCCGCACGCGGGAGAGGGGACTGACCGAGCAAGGCGCGGCAACACCGATCCGCCCCCTCGCCCCCAGCGGGTAGAGGGCTGGGGTGAGGGGGTTGGATTTCAGCCCCGACGATTGAGTAACGGCGACTGGTTCGCCCTCACCCTAACCCTCTCTCGCACGCGGGAGAGGGGACTGACCGAGCAAGGCGCGGCAACATCGATCCGCCCCCTCGCCCCAGCGGGGAGAGGGTTGGGGTGAGGGGGTTGGATTCCAGCCCCGACGATTGAGTAACGGCGACTAGTTTGCCCTCACCCTAACCCTCTCCCGCACGCGGGAGAGGGGACTGACCGAGCAAGGCGCGGCAACACCGATCCGCCCCCTCGCCCCAGCGGGAGAGGAGACTGATCGAGTTAGGCAAAACACGCAATCCACCCGGATTTTCCCGGGGGGGTTTGGGGGGGATGTGGCGCTAGCCACGTCCTCTGAACCGAAGGTGAAGATGGAGAGAGGCGGATGGTTTTTTCATCCAACGTGTTCCTGTTCTTGTTCCTGCCGATTTTTCTCGGCTTGTACTACTTGAGCGGGCAACGCTATCGCAACTTGCTGCTGCTGATTGCCAGCTACGTGTTTTACGCCTGGTGGCGGGTGGACTTTCTGGCGCTGTTCGCCGGCGTCACCCTGTGGAACTACTGGATCGGCCTCAAGGTGGGCGCCGCCGGGGTTCGCACCAAGCCGGCCCAACGCTGGCTGTTGCTCGGCGTGGGCGTGGACCTTTGCATTCTGGGCTACTTCAAATACGCCAACTTCGGCGTCGACAGCCTGAACGCCATCATCACCTCGTTCGGTCTTGAGCCGTTTATCCTCACCCATGTGCTGCTGCCGATTGGTATCTCGTTCTACATCTTCGAGTCCATCAGCTACATCATCGACGTGTACCGCGGCGACACACCGGCCACCCGCAACCTGATCGACTTTGCGGCGTTCGTGGCCATCTTCCCGCACCTGATTGCCGGCCCTGTGCTGCGCTTTCGCGACCTGGCTGACCAGTTCAACAACCGCACCCACACACTGGATAAATTCTCCGAAGGCGCCACGCGCTTTATGCAGGGGTTTATCAAGAAGGTGTTTATCGCCGACACCCTGGCGGTGGTCGCCGACCATTGCTTCGCCCTGCAAAACCCCACCACCGGTGATGCCTGGCTCGGCGCCCTGGCCTACACCGCGCAGCTGTACTTCGACTTCTCCGGCTACAGCGACATGGCCATCGGCCTTGGCCTGATGATGGGCTTTCGCTTTATGGAAAACTTCAAGCAGCCCTATATCAGCCAGTCCATCACCGAGTTCTGGCGGCGCTGGCACATCAGCCTGTCCACCTGGCTGCGCGACTACCTGTACATCACCCTGGGCGGCAACCGTGGTGGCAAGTTCGCCACCTACCGCAACCTGTTCCTGACCATGCTGCTAGGCGGTTTGTGGCACGGCGCCAATATCACCTACATCGTCTGGGGCGCCTGGCACGGCATGTGGCTGGCGATTGAAAAAGCCATTGGCATCAATACCGCGCCACGCAGCTTCAACGTGCTGCGCTGGGCCTTCACCTTCTTGCTGGTGATTATGGGCTGGGTGATTTTCCGCGCCGAAAACCTGCACATGGCCGGCCGCATGTACGGCGCCATGTTCAGCTTCGGCGACTGGCAGCTGTCGGAACTCAACCGCGCCAGCCTGACCGGCCTGCAAGTGGCAACCCTGGTAGTGGCCTACGCCACCCTCGCCTTCTTTGGCCTGCGCGACTTCTACCTCAACCCGCCCGTGGAGAAACGCAAACCCGAGGTCACCAGCACCGAGGCCGATGGCCCCGCCACCGCGCAACCGGGCACCGTCAAAGCCGTTCCCGGCGAACAGCCGAACATCCATGTGCCCGGCTACACCGTAGGCCGTGAGGCCAATGTGCAAGCCGCCTACTGGACCGCCGACTGGCCGCGTTACGCCATGCGCGCCCTGGTACTGCTGCTGTTTGTCGCCTCGATTCTCAAGCTCTCGGCGCAGAGCTACTCGCCCTTCCTCTACTTCCAGTTCTGAGCGAGCCGACCATGACCCGATCCTTACGCATTCTCTACATCGCCGTGTTCCTCGGCCTGCTGCTGGGCCTGGGCCTGTGGTCGCTGCGCGGCTTCATGGGCTTTAGCACCACGCCAAACGACACCGTGCTCAACGGCAAATGGGCCAAGGCCACCGAAACCCAGTACGACAAGGAATTCCCGCTCAAACGCCTAGGCACCAACCTCTGGGCCGCGCTGGACTTCAAGCTGTTCAACGAAGGCCGCCCCGGCGTGGTGCTGGGCCAGGACCAGTGGCTGTTCAGCGATGAAGAATTCAACCCCATCGCCAACGGCAGCCAATACCAGGATGAAAACCTGGCGCTGATCAAAGGCGTGCGCGACCAGTTGGACAAAAAAGGCGTGAAGCTGGTGCTGGCCATCGTGCCCGCCAAGGCGCGCCTGTACCCCGAACATATCGGCGACGAGCAACCGGCCACGTTGCATAAAGACTTGTACCAGCGCTTCCACGCCAGCGCCGAGCAGGCCGGCATCCTCGCTCCCGATCTGCTTATCCCGCTGCGACACGCCAAGCTCAAAGGCCAGGTATTTTTGCGCACCGACACCCACTGGACGCCCATGGGCGCCGACGTGGTCGCCCAGCACCTGGGCGCCACCGTGGCGCAGAAACTGCCGCTCAATAGCGCGCCGCAGCAGTTCATCACCGAAGCCAAACAGCCCGAACCGTACAAGGGCGACCTGACCACCTTCCTGCCGCTGGACCCGCTGTTCAGCAACCTGTTGCCCAAGCCCGACCAACTGCAACAACGCACCACCCGCACCGCCGAAGAAGGCAGCAGCGAGGGCGGTGACGACGCGTTGTTTGCCGACAGCCAGGTGCCGGTGGCGCTGGTAGGCACCAGCTACAGCGCCAACCCGCACTGGAACTTCGTCGGCGCCCTGCAACAGGCGTTGCAAAGCGACGTGGTGAGCTACGCCGAAAACGGCCATGGCCCTATCGAGCCGATGCTCAAGTACCTGCAAAGCGACGCCTTCAAAGACGCCGCGCCGCAGCTGGTGATCTGGGAATTCCCCGAGCGCTACCTGCCGATGAAAACCAACCTAAGCGAGTTCGACCCGAACTGGATCGCCCAACTCAAGGCCGCCGGTGCGGCTACCAGCAACCTGGCCACTTCACAGGCCAGCCACTCACCCTTGCCAATTCAGGCAAACCGCTAGACCGGTGCTGATCGAAGCACCAAACCCCTCATGGAGAACAAGACAATGAAGCCATCCATCACCCATGCAATCGTTAACAACCGCCTCGGTAAAGCCTGCGCGTTCGTGTTAGTTGGCCTGCTCGCTGCCCAAGTCCACGCCGACGAAGCCGCCCTCTACGGGCCGACCGCGCCCAAGGGCTCGGCCTTCGTGCGGGTGTACAACGCCGGCAGCCAGGAAATCAACGCCACGGTCGGCACGGCCAAACTCAGCGAAGTGGGCCCCCTGGGCAGCAGCGACTTCGGCTTTCTGCCAGGTGGCGACTACAGCGCCCAGGTCGGCTCGCAAACCGTGCCGGTGAAACTGGCAGCAGACCACTACTACACCATCGTCGCGCTGCCGGGCGCACAGCCAAAACTGGTGGAAGAACCCCCGTTCAAAAACAAACAGAAAGCCCTGGTGCGCGTGCAGAACCTGAGTGACACCAAGGTCACCCTGAAAACCGCCGACGGCAAAACCGCCGTGGTCGAAGACGTGGCCCCAGCCGCCCGTGGCGACCGCGAAATCAACCCGGTGAACGTCAAGCTCGCACTGTTCAACGGCACGCAGAAAATCAGCGACGTTAAGCCGGTAACCCTGGCCCGAGGTGAAGCCGTAGCGCTCTACGTCACCGGCAGCGGCAGCAAGTTGTCGCCGGTATGGGTTAAACGCCCCGCCGCTACCGAGTAACGCTTTTGTAGGGTGTGCTATGCGCACCAAGCGATCCATGGGCGAGCGCTGTGGTGCGCGAAGCACACCCTACAAGGACAAAAAAGCCCGGTGTTAAAGCCGGGCGGATCGGCTGTTTTGAAACCTCATTTTTGTCAGGAGACACACCCATGATTCCAATCATCTTGTCCGGCGGTAGCGGCTCGCGCCTGTGGCCTTTGTCGCGCAAACAGTTTCCCAAGCAATTCCTTGCCCTGACCGGTGAGCACACCATGTTCCAGCAAACCCTCGAGCGCCTGGTGTTCGAGGGCATGCAGCCGCCGGTGATCGTGTGCAACAAAGACCACCGTTTTATCGTGCAAGAACAACTCACCGCCCTGAACCTCGCCAGCCAGGCCGTGCTGATGGAACCCTTCGGCCGCAACACCGCGCCGGCAGTGGCCATTGCTGCCATGAAGCTGCTTAACGAAGGCCGCGACGAACTGCTGCTGGTGATGCCCGCCGACCACGTGATCGACGACCAGAAAGCCTTCCAGCGCGCCCTGGCCATCGCCACCATTGCCGCAGAAGGCGGTGACCTGGTGCTGTTTGGCGTACCGGCCACCAAGCCGGAAACCGGCTATGGCTATATCAAATCCAGCCAGGCTGCCGAGCTGCCTGAAGGGGTGAGCCGCGTCGACCAATTCGTGGAAAAACCAGACGCGCAACGCGCTGCCGAATTCGTTAAATCCGGCAACTACTTCTGGAACAGCGGCATGTTCCTGTTCCGCGCCAGCCGCTTCCTCGACGAGCTGAAACGTCACGACCCCGACATCTACGACACCTGCCTGCTGGCCCTTGAACGCAGCGCCATCGACGGCGAAAACATCGACATCGACGCTGCCACATTCGAATGCTGCCCCGACAACTCCATCGACTACGCCGTAATGGAAAAAACCACCCGCGCCTGCGTGGTGCCGCTGTCTGCCGGCTGGAGCGACGTGGGCTGCTGGAGCTCGTTGTGGGACGTGCACGAGAAAGACGACGACGGCAACGTCACCAAAGGCGACGTGGTTGTACGCGACAGCCACAACTGCCTGGTGCACGGCAACGGCAAGCTGGTGTCGGTGATTGGTCTGGAAAACATCGTGGTGGTGGAAACCAAAGACGCCATGATGATCGCCCACAAAGACCGGGTGCAGGAGGTCAAGCAACTGGTCAATACGCTGAACGAAGCGGGCCGTACGGAAACCCAGAACCACTGTGAGGTGTATCGGCCGTGGGGCTCGTATGACTCGGTCGACATGGGTGGCCGCTTCCAGGTCAAGCACATCTCCGTGAAGCCGGGCGCGCAGCTGTCGCTACAGATGCACCACCACCGCGCTGAGCACTGGATCGTGGTGTCGGGCACCGCTGAAGTGACCTGTGATGAGAACGTGTTTTTGCTGACGGAAAACCAGTCGACGTATATCCCGATTGCCTCCGTGCACCGCCTGGCCAACCCTGGGAAGATTCCGCTGGAAATCATTGAAGTGCAGTCCGGGAGTTACCTGGGTGAGGATGATATCGAGCGGTATGAGGATATTTATGGGCGCAATGAAGAGCATGGGGTGCAGGTGAAAACTGTAGTGCGCTGAAGCGGCGCATTGTCCTCAAAAAGCACCGTGGCCACGTCTGGCTACGGTGCTTTTTTTATGGGCTGGTCAGGCGGCCTTTTCGGTTTCGGCCAAGCCGGCAAGGCTGGCTTCGACCAGGGCGCTGGTTATTTCCAGCAGGTATTGAATGGTGTTGCGTTCGTCTTCTTTGGGGCGGTCGATCATGGACAGGCGAGTGAGGCAACTGAGCAGGATGCTGGCTTGTTCGAGGGCGTCGCTGACGTCTACGCCGGCGTTAACGCTGAACAGGGGTTTGCCGTCGGGCATGCAGAAACTGCGGGTGTGGGTAACGGCGTTCATTGGGTCACCTCCAGGGTGATTGGAGGATGAGGGGTAAGCGTATTTGGGTACGTCATGGTGAAACCTCTGTAGTTAGAGCTACCAAACATCGCTGTCAGACGAAGGGTGGCAGCTGTGTACGGCCTGACAGACCGGGACAGAGAACCCGGCGTACCCGAAGGTACTCCGCACACAACCGCCATAAAGAGAACAACAGATACCAGAAAAGCATCCTGCTGTTCGAGGGAGGTTATGCGTTCTACTGTAGTTCGAGCTGTCAGGCCCGACCGCTGAACGATTCAGCGATGGCGGTGACTTTGCTCTTATGGGAAAGCCCTTACAGCCGGCTCGTGCCGAGGGATGCGTAGGCAACGAAGTGCATGGGACGGTGATGGGGAGAAGAAACTTGCTTTGAAGGCTGAACGTTTGCTTCGCGCCTTACGCGCAAGGCTTTTGTAGGGTGTGCTCCGCGCACCTTGCGGTTTACCAGGCGACTTTTGTGTTTCTGCATTACCGCGTTTGCTGAACGTTTTGTTTCGCGCCTTACGCGCGAGTTTCTTTTTCCAGTCGTCGGAATGCCGCACCATAAAAAAGAAACCAAAAAATCTTGCCCCTACCTGGGGTTTTCACTGCGTGAAAACTTCCCTCGCTACGTCGTCGCTCCAGGGGCCGGGCTGAAGGGCCA
>NZ_BSFN01000001.1:75670-855993 GCF_027922365.1 Pseudomonas turukhanskensis | reverse complement strand
TCGGGGCGCATCATGGGCTGGCTCCAGAAAGAAAATCGGGAGCACAGCATCAGGTCGTACTTGGGTCATTTGAAGGTGGGGTTTATGGAGCGCTTACGCATTGGCAAGGGCTAGGTAGCGTTTAATCTCTTCGCCAGACGTCTGTTTCAGGTGCAAAAGGCGCTGAACGCTAAAACGGCGCAGCCCTGGGTACAAAACGTACAGTTTTCCACGGGCCCCGCCAGGATAGGTTCACGGCTACTAATCAACAGTTTATGCCTACCTTACCCACAGTTCCGTCCACAACTCTGTGGGATAACTTGTCCAGCGGCGTACACGAGCCTCAGCTAACCCATTGAAAAAGCTGGAAAGTTGATTGACACCCGCTGTGCGTAGGTGCGCTGCCGGAACAAGTGGCGCAATTGATCAAATGCTGTACGAATCGCGCCGGGCCCTGCTGCTCGGGGCTCTCGACCAGCCTTCCCGCCGTTATCCACAGCTCTGCCCACAGAGTTTGGGGGCAACTCTGGCAGTTGACCAACACACGCAGACTGGTCCGCAAGATTCGTCGACACTTCTCCTCTGGTCGGCATAGCTTTGGCATAGTCGCAGTACTCGACTGTTCGCTGTGGATTGCTGCCATGTTGCGTGTTGCTCGTTTTCTGTTGGCGCCTGTGTTGTTGCTTGCCATCGCGTTGGGTGTGCTGTTGCTGACCAGCAAGCCGGCGACTGCGCCCATCGCCCTTACCAGCCTGGGCAGTGCACCGCTGGTGATCGCCCACCGAGGCGGCAAGGGGCTATGGCCCGAGAACACGCTGTTTGCATTTCAGCGCGCTGCCGCGCTCGATGTGGATATGGTGGAGATGGATATACGCCGTACCCTGGATGGGCAGTTGGCGGTCATCCATGACGCCGATGTGGCCCGTACCACCAATGGCTCAGGGGCAGTGGCGCAACAGACGCTCGCGCAATTGCAGCAGTTGGACGCTGGCTATCAGTGGACGGCCGACGGTGGCGAAAGTTATCCGTATCGAAACCAGGGCATCCGTATCCCGGCGCTTGCCGAGGTATTGGCGCAGTACCCGCGTATCGCCAAATCGGTGGAGTTAAAAGACAGCAATCCGTTGGCCGCCGAGCAACTGTGCCAGATGCTCCAGGAAGCCAATCAGCTGCAGCGAGTGGTCGTGAGCAGTTTCCACGAACCCAGCTTGCAGGCCTTCCGCGAGCATTGCCCGGCGGTGGCCACCGGAGCGGGCCCAACTTCCGCCAAGTTGTGGGTGGTATTGCATTGGCTGGGGCTTGAGCGGCTGCTTTCGCCGTCCTATCAGGTGTTGGCCATTCCCGAGGAACGAGGGGCCATGAAGGTCGATGCCGCGCTTGTTCAGGATGCCCAGGCACGCGGCCTGGCCGTGCACCTGTGGACAATCAACGAGCAACCCGCCATGCGCCATCTGCTGGATATGGGCGCTCAAGGGCTGATCACCGATTACCCCGACCGCGCCCTGCAATTGCTGGGGCGCCCCACGGTTTTAGGCGCCAATCAGCCCTGATTGCTGCGACTGGCGCGGCTTTGGGCAGAAAACGTACGGTTTTTCCCAGGCCCCGCCAGTGTGGGTTCAAGCCTGGTCATCAACAGGTTATGCCGACCTTACCCACAGCTTGGTCCACAACCTTTTGGGATAACTTATCAACCGCCTCCCACGTTATCGCGCTAACCCGCTGAAAACGCTTGAATAACAGTTGACGCCGCTTGTGCATAAGTGCCCTCAAAGACGTTTTCCGACAATTGATCAATTGCTGTACGAATTGCGCCAGACCGCGCCCGGTGCGGTTCCCGGGTAGTACTCCAAGCGTTATCCACAACTCTGCCCACAGAGTTTGGGGGCAACCGCGTGCGTTCAAGTTGGCCCGCCCTGCTTCCTGGCGACCGAGGTCCCCCGCTGGCGAACATCCCTTGGCTCACACTCAATTGACGTGCCCTGCGCAGTGAAGGCGGACTCAATGCGGCGCCCTCTGCACCGAGAGCGAAAAGTTCGCGCTAACCATCCCCCAGCTTATGCCCACCTTATCCACAGATTGATGCACAGCACCTTTTGGATAACTTATAAGCCCCTAGAGAAATCGACTGCTAAGGCACTGAAAAACTTCGAATAGAGATTGACGCTAGCTGTGCATAAGTGCGGGCAAACGTATTTACTCCCAGCTGATCAATTCTTGTACGATTCTCTACACACTTAGTGCTGCGTAGCTCACGTAGAATACTCCCGCCCTTATCCACAACTATTCCCACAGACTTTGGGGGCAACTAGGCAAACTGCCTGGCAGGGTCTGCTTAACCTGAATAACTCACTGTTTTAACGCAATAAAGCTGACCTGATCAAAAAATGTGCTGTTGTCGCCAGGCCGTGTAAATAGGGGCTCCTTACTACCTTTACCCATGTTATCCACAGAACGCCCCACAGCAATTGGGGACAGTTGCAGGGTGCGCCGGTGAAAAACCTTTGATCTGCCCGCCAAAACCCTTGCTTTCGCGGACTGTTTTGCGCCGATATACACAGGCGGGAAAATACCACTGGATATATCCACAGGCCTGGTTTTTTTGCACCGGGCTACGACACATAAGCTCTGAAAGCCAGGTAAATCGCTGTTTTGCGGGTAAAAAAACAGTTGGTTAAAAAACCTACAGTTTTCCCCAGGCCTAGGTATTACGGGCTCAAAAGCACCTTTCCCCATTTTGCCCACAGAACTGTCCACAGGTTTTGGGGACAGTTTTTCCACAGCACCTGGATGTATGCAAATACGCGGCGGCGACACAAGGTTTTTCTGCACAAATCCACAGGAAAAACCGGTGCCTGGGGAAAACCCACACGGCGGTGGAAAACCCTTGTATAGCGGCCACGGATATGCCGCTGGCGCGGGTTTCCACTGATTGTTCGTTTAATGCTCAACGCGCTGCAAACCGCGTGTTTACTAGCGCTGCGCGATTCGTCCCGCGCTTATCCACAACACTACCCACAGTTGTTGGGGGCAACTTGCAGGTTTTCTCTCGCGTGCCGTTCTACAGGCCGACAACACGCGCTAAGGCGTTGTTTTACCGCTGAAATCGACGCCAATTCGGGCCCTGTACAAAAAACCGACAGAATTGCGCAGGGCCCGTGAATGGCGGCTCCTTCCTAGCTGTGCCCACGTTATCCACAGATTGCCCCACAGCTTTTGGGGACAGTTCAGTTGGTCGGCTGCTGTGCCAGCAAGGCCCTCGCGGCGATCAGGTCTTCGAGGGCGAAGCCAACCGATTTGAACAGGGTAATTTCCTGTTCATCGACGCGCTGACCGTGGCCATTGAGTAAATCTTTGAGCTCTGTGGTCAGGGCCTGCTGGTTGATAACCCCATCGGCGATGGCAAACAGCAGATCGCCGGCCTCGTGCAGCGCCCCTTCCCGGGTATCAACCACGATTCGCGCACGGCCTACGGCCGCGGAGTCGGTTTCACGCATGCTCGGCAGGAAGGCGCCGACCAGGTCCAGGTGGGTACCTGGCTGCAGCCAGGCACCCAGCACCAGCGGTTCGCGCGAAGTCGTAATGCAGGTGATGCTGTCGGCCTGCTGCACGCTCTCTTGCAAGTCGCTGCTCGCGCAGACCGGGAAGCCCTCGGCCTGCAGCTGGGCCAACAGGGGCGCGAGCTTGGCTGGGCTGCGGGCCCAGATCTCAATCTGTCGATACGGCCGCACACAACAGTGGGCTCGGACCATGTGCGCAGCCAAGGTGCCGCCCCCAACGATGAGCAAGCGCTCGGCGTCGTGGCGCACCAGATAGTCGGCCGCCAGGGCCGAAGTGCAGGCGGTGCGCCGCGCGGTCATCTCCGAGGCTTCCAGCAGCGCCAGCGGCTGACCGGTTTCGTCGTCGAACAAGGTGAAAACGGCCGCCACCGACGGCAGTTGGCGTGCGCTGTTATGGGGGAATACCGTGACGAGCTTGACGCCGATGCCCTGGCCTTTCTGCCACACGGGCATATGCAGCAGGCTGGCGTCGTGGGGCAGGTCGTGGCAACCGCGCACGGGGGATTCGCAGGCAACGGCAAGGCCAGTGCGTAACGCTTCGATGAGGGGGGCGTAGTCCAGCGCGCGAGCGACGTCGGCGTTGGTGAAAAAGCGCAGGGTGTTCATGGTGGTCGTGCTCCTGCTGCCCTCGCATGGGCGCTAAGAGCTCGAGGCTGAAGCCTCTCCTACAAAGCGTTGCAGGAGCGGCTTTAGCCGCGATGAACGCGACGCTGCATAAGGACAGTATCGAAATTCAAAGACGCGCCCCCGCAGGGGCGCGTGATCAGTGCCCGCCCAGATAGGCGTTACGCACTTCCTCGTTACCCAGCAGTTCCTGGCCGGTACCGGTCATGCGGATTTCGCCGTTGACCATCACATAACCACGGTCTGACAGGCGCAACGCGTGGTTGGCGTTCTGCTCCACCAGAAAGATGGTCATACCCGTTTTAGCAAGCTCCTTGAGGGTGGCGAAAATGTGTTTCACCACAATCGGCGCCAGCCCCAGGCTCGGCTCGTCCAGCAACAGCAGCTTGGGCCGGCTCATCAACGCCCGGGCGATGGCGAGCATTTGCTGCTCGCCGCCGGACATGGTCATGGCCCGCTGGTTACGCCGCTCCAGCAAACGCGGAAACAGCTCGAACATGCGCTGCATGTCTTCGTCCGCGTGCTTGGCGCCAATGGGGATGGTGCCCATCAGCAGGTTCTCTTCCACGCTCATGTCGGGGAACACCCGACGGCCTTCCGGCGACTGGGCGATGCCGTTGGAGGCAACGAAGTGCGAGCTCTTCTGGGTGATGTCGATGCCGTTGTAGACGATGCTGCCGCCACCGGCACGCGGCTGGCCGAAGATGGACATCAGCAGCGTGGATTTACCCGCGCCGTTGGCGCCGATCAGGCTCACCGTTTCACCTTCGTTGATGTGCAGGTTGACCTTTTTCAGGGCCTGGATCGGCCCGTAAAACACGTCGACGTCTTTGAATTCGAGGATCGGCTTGCTCATGCCACTTCCTC
Organism: Pseudomonas turukhanskensis; assembly: GCF_027922365.1. Lineage (GTDB taxonomy): Bacteria > Pseudomonadota > Gammaproteobacteria > Pseudomonadales > Pseudomonadaceae > Aquipseudomonas > Aquipseudomonas turukhanskensis. The sequence goes on along the minus strand of NZ_BSFN01000001.1, from coordinate 850,966 downwards.
TTCGTCAGCGCCCAGGTAGGCGGCAATCACTTTCGGGTTGTTGCGGATTTCGTCCGGATTGCCCTCGGCGATCAGCGCGCCGTGGTCGAGCACGATAATGTGATCGGAAATGCTCATAACCATGCCCATGTCGTGTTCGATCAATAGAACGGTGATCTTGTGCTCTTCGCGCAGGCGCCGAATGATGCCGCTCAGGGCTTCGGTTTCGGCAGGGTTGAGGCCGGCGGCGGGCTCGTCGAGGCAGACGATTTCCGGGCGCGTGCACATGGCCCGGGCGATTTCCAGGCGGCGTTGCTGACCATAGGAAAGCTCACCGGCCAAGCGGTTGGCGCAGTCCACCAGATCGACCACTTCCAGCCAGTAGAAGGCAGTATCCAGGGCTTTCTCTTCAGCACGGCGGTAGCCGGGCAGATTGAGAATGCCGGCGAGCATGCTGCGGTTGACCCACATGTGTTGAGCCACCAGCAGGTTTTCCACCACCGACATTTCCTTGAACAGGCGAATGTTCTGGAAGGTACGGGCCAGGCCCGCGCGGTTAACCAGGTGGGTGCCGCCAAACATCTTGTAGAACAGGCGGCTGAAGAACTTGGGCGGTGACACGAAGTCGGTGACCTGGAAGGGTTCGCCCATGATCTTGCCCACGCTGGTGAGCTTGGCCTGGGCGTCCAGGGTGATATCGCCATCGGTGGCTTTGTAGAAACCGGTGAGGCAGTTGAACACCGTGGTCTTGCCGGCACCGTTAGGGCCGATCAGCGCCGAAATGGTGCCGCGTTGAATATTGAAGCTCACATCGTTCAGGGCCTTGATGCCGCCGAACTGCATCATCAGATGCTCAACCGAGAGAATGACGTCGTTGCTCACGGCTTCACTCCTTTGCGAATGGCGTAACCGTTGCGGCTGATACGCACCAGCCCGCGCGGACGCCAGATCATCATCAGCACCATAAGAATGCCGAACATCAATACCCGGTACTCGGCGAAGCTGCGCAGCAGCTCTGGTGCCACGGTGAGTACGAAGGCGGCGATCACCACACCCAGGGTCGACCCCAGGCCGCCGAGCACAATGATTGCGAGAATCAGCGCGGACTCGAAGAAGGTGAACGATGACGGGTCGATAAAGCCCTGCTTGGTGGCGAAGAACACACCTGCCAGGCCAGCGATGGAGGCACCGATCATAAAGGCCGAGAGTTTGACCAGCACATGGTTCAGGCCCATGGCGCGGCAGGCGATTTCGTCTTCACGCAGCGCTTCCCAGGCACGCCCGACGGGCATGTGGGTCAGGCGGTGTTTTACATAGAGCACGGCCATTACCACGATGAACAACACCACAAAGGTGAAGATCAGTTCGGCGTTGGGGTTGTAGCTCACGCCCAGCCATTCGTGAATCGGGATATGCCCTTCTTCCTTGGCGCGGCGGCCGAATTCCAGACCGAACAGGGTCGGGCCGGGAATGGGAATGCCATTGGGGCCATTGGTGAGCGACACCCAGTTGTTGAGCACCAGGCGAATGATTTCGCCAAAACCCAGGGTCACGATGGCCAGGTAGTCGCCGTGCATCCTGAGCACCGGAAAGCCCAGTAATGCCCCGGCAAACGCCGCCAGAATCATCGCCAGGGGAATCATCGCCCAGAAGCCCAGCCCCAGGTATTCAAAGCCCAGGCCCAGGCCGTAGGCGCCGATGGCGTAGAAACCGACAAAGCCCAGATCAAGCAGCCCCGCCAAGCCGACCACGATGTTCAGGCCCAGGCCCAGCAACACGTAGATCAGGCCGAGAATGACCACCGACAGCAGGTATTTGTTGGCAAAGAACGGAAAGCAGACCGCCAGCAGAATCAGCACCGGAATCACGAAGCGCAGGGCCGACTTGTGGCCGGCCGGCAGCACGTGCACGCCGCTGTCTTTGCTTTGCATGGAGTGGGCAAGTTTGCGCCCGTAGGCAGTTTGCAGGAAAAGGCTCAGGCAGAAACGCCCGGCCATCACAATGCCCACCAGAATGGCCAGGCGCTGCGGGTGAAGATCGAAGCTGTAGCCCTGCAGCACGATGCCGACGATGGGGCCGAAGACGATCAGGGAGATTAGGCCAGCGAGAACGGTGTCGATCAGGCAGCGCTTGATATCAATAGAGTTGCTTGCCGACATGGCTTACACCTTCGCCACATGGGGTTTGCCCATGAGCCCTTGCGGTCGAAAAATCAGGATCAATACCAGCAGCGAGAACGAGAACACGTCCTTGAAGTCCGAGTTCACCAAACCTGCAAACTGCGCTTCGGCCACGCCGAGAATCAGCCCGCCGAGCATGGCGCCAGGCAGCGAACCAATGCCGCCGAGCACGGCCGCGGTGAAGGCTTTGATGCCGATGATGAAGCCGGCATAGAAGTCGAAGGTGCCGTAGTTCATGGTGATCAGCATGCCGGCCAGGGCGGCCATGCAGGCGCCGATGACAAACACGTAGGAGATCACGCGGTCGGTGTTGATGCCCAGAATCGACGCCATCTTGCGGTCTTGCTGCGTGGCGCGGCACATACGGCCGAGCTTGGTGTTCTGGATGATGTAGGTAAGTACACCCATGCCCACCAGCGACACGATGATGATGAACAGCTTGGTGTAGGTCAGCTGTACGTAGCCGGTGCCCACATGAAACTTGATCACCCCTTCCAATAGGGTGGGTACGCCTTGCTGACGCGCGCCTTGGGAAACCTGCACATAGTTCTGCAGGATCAGCGACATGCCGATGGCGGAAATCAGCGGGGCCAACCGCGTGGAATTACGCAGTGGCTTGTAGGCGATACGTTCAATGGTCCAGCCGTACACACCCGTCACCACAATGGTGAAGATCAGCGTGCCGAGGATCAGGAACGGAAACGATTCGAGACCGAAAAAGGTCAGTACCGCGAGGCCGATGGCCGTGAGGTAGGCAGAGACCATATACACGTCGCCGTGGGCGAAGTTGATCATGCCGATGATGCCGTAAACCATGGTGTAACCGATGGCAATCAGCCCGTAGACCGATCCCAGGGTCAACCCGTTGATCAGTTGTTGCAGGAAAATACCGTCCATTGACGCAGTCTCGTCTGTTGGGGTCAGTGCCTTGGGGTTCGGCCTGCCGCCTCTAGTGATAGACGGGTACTGCTGAGCCAAACGTTACCCGAGGGTAACGCAGCTTTTACAACCAGCAGTCCCAGAAGCACTAATCGCCCAGGTACTGGTAAGTACATGGGCGGTTAGCCGAGCGGTGGTCTGTACGGCTGATTCGTGCGTTCAAGTTCGAGTGCCAGGCATTGCCAAACAAGGCGCCGCGACGCGTCGTAGCACCGCTACGGCAAGGAGCGGCAACCCAGTATGGCGATGCCTGGCGCCGAAATTGAATGCTCGAATCAGCCACACAGACCACGGATTACTGCTGGTGGTATTTACCTTTGTCATCCCACTCGTACATCACGTAGTCGGAGACTTTCAGGTCGCCTTTCTTGTCCCACTCTTTGGAGCCCATTACGGTTTTGACCGGGTTGGCTTTCAGCCACGCGCTGGCTTTGGCGCCGTCGGTGCCTTTGATGCCGGTGAAGGCGGCAGCGACTGCTTGCAGGGCAGCGTAGGAGTACAGGGTGTAGCCTTCTGGCTCATAGCCATTGGCGCGGAATTTCTCGATGACTGGCTTGCCGTCAGCGATGTTGCGTGGGTCGGCGCCGAAGGTCATCAGCACGCCTTTGGTGTATTGCGCACCACCGGCAGTGGTTACCAGCTCGTCGGTCACGATGCCGTCACCGGAGATGAACAGAGCAGTCGAGCCTTGTTCGCGCAGCTGACGAACCAGAGGACCGGCTTCAGCGTGCAGGCCACCGAAGTAGACCACTTCAGCACCGGCGGAACGGATTTTGGTGACCAGGGCGTTGAAGTCTTTCTCGCCACGGGTCAGGCCTTCGTACAGCACTTCCTTCACACCGCGCTTGTTGAGCTGGGCTTTGGTGGCGTCTGCCAGGCCTTGGCCGTAGGTGTCTTTGTCGTGAATGATCGCGACTTTGCTCAGCTTCAGTTTGTCGACGATGTAGTCGCCGGCCACCACGCCTTGCTGGTCGTCACGACCGCAGATACGGAACTCGCCAGACAGGCCGCGCTCGGTAACAGTCGGGTTGGTGGACGCTGGGGTAATGGAAATGATGCCGGCTTCGTCATACACCTCGGAAGCGGGAATGGTGGACGAGGAGCAGAAGTGGCCGATTACGGCGACTGCCTTGTCCGAGTCAACCAGACGGTTGGCAACGGCTACGGCCTGTTTCGGCTCGCAGGCGTCGTCGCCTTTGACCAGTTTGATTTGCTCACCGTTGATACCACCGGCAGCGTTGATATCCGCCGCGGCTTGCTCGGCGCCTTTCCACAGCTGCTCACCAAAAGCAGCGTTACCACCGGTCATTGGGCCGGCTACGCCGATAACCACGTCGGCAAAGGCTACGGAAGTCATGCTCATAGCACTGGCAACCGCGAACGCCAGAATACCTTTCTTAAAAGTTTTCTTGTGAGGCATGGAGTTTTGCTCCTGAGGGGTTATGTGAAGGCGCAGATGGTTGAGCAAGCGGCGTGCCACACATTTTTAAACCGCCAAAAAAACTTCCAATGAACCTACAGACGGTTTGGAAAGGCCCTACTTCGCAGAGGTGCAACCCAACAAAATCACAAGGTGCAACCTTTTGCGAAAATAAAGAGCAACCTAACGATCGGGCAATAGCAACCAGCCACCCCAATCGGAGCAACTCGTCGTAACTGTACTTGTCACCGAAGTGCACACCGCTGGTGCGCAAATCACTGGCACGCGCACCAATACAGGCTAGTGCAGGGATTGAGGATTGCGCGAAGGGGGTCGCATTTACGACGAAAAAGAGCCCATAGCTGTACTGGTTGGGTGCAAACCGATGGTGCGGCGGCGTAGGGCGAATATCGCCGCGGGCGATATCCGCCGATTCACGGGCTTGAATCGCGCGCACTTTGGGCGCGCACATTGGATAGAACGGCGGATATCCGCTGCGCGGATATTCGCCCTACATCCACGCGACATCGGCGTTTAGATCACGACACGTAGGCACTGCCCGGCGTGGTACAGCGAGAACCCCAACTCATACAGCCCGCTGCGCAGCCCCGGCGCGCTGATGCCGTCCATGGGCTGGAACGGCATCGGCAATGCCTCGCGCGAGCCGGTGAGCAGGTAGTTGGCAAACGCACGCCCCACGGCGGTGCCGGTGGTGACGCCCCGGCCGTTGTAACCGGTAACAGCCACCAGCCCCGGCGCCGGCTCGAACAGGCGCATCAGGTGGTCGGGGGTAAAGGCGATGGTGCCAGTCCAGGTGCTTTGCCATTGCACCTTGCCCAACTGCGGAAAGTAGAACTGCTGAATGCGATCAGCCCAGGCCCGCACGGCCCACAGCGGTTTGTTCGCCGCACTCCCCAGGCTGCCCAGTAACAGACGCCCTTCGGCATCACGACGAATGCTGCTGAGCACCTGACGGGTGTCCCACGAGCCTTCACCGCCCGGCAAAATGGCCTCGGCGGCTTCACCACTTAGCGGCACGGAGGCCACCTGGTAATAGCTGCCGGGGAAAAAGTTACGCCGCAACTCAGTCCATTCGCCTTCGGTATAGGCATTGGAGGCCAGCACCACCTTCTCTGCCGTGACCACGCCCATAGGCGTTGCCACCAGCCAATCGGTGCCCTGACGCTCCAGCCGGCTGACGGGCGAGTGGTGATAAAGCAAACCACCCAGCCCCACCACCGCCTTGGCCAACCCGCTGACATACGCCATGGGGTTGAGCGTGCCGGCGCGGCGATCAAGCAAGGCGGCATCGATACGCTTGGTGCCGGTGGCGGCATGGCAGGCGGCGCCAGTAATCATTTCCACTGGCGCACCACGGCGCACCCATTGGGCGCAGCGGCTTTGCAGGTCGGCCGTGCCGCTGGCGTTGTGGGCCATGTGCAAAGTGCCGTGGCGCTTGGCCTGGCAGTCGATTTCGTAGCGGTCGATAAGCGAAAACACCAAGGAGGGCGCATTGCCCATCTCGGCCACCAGCTTGCTGCCGACCGCCTGGCCAAGCCCGGCTTCGACGTCGTCCGGGGCAATCCACATGCCGGCATTCACCAGCCCGACATTGCGCCCGGAGCCACCGTGGCCGGTTTCATGGGCCTCAACAATCGCCACACGCTTGCCCTGCTCCAGCAAATGCAGGGCTGTGGATAAGCCGGTGAAGCCGGCGCCGATAACACAGACATCAACCTTTAGATCACCCGCCAACGCCTCGGCCTTCGGCCGCTGCGGCGTTAGCTCTTCCCACAAACACGATTGCTTCAACGGCATAACCAGACCCCACGCGAAGGAAACCCAAGCAACTGCGCAGCACCCCATTCGCCAGCAAGCTGGCTCCTACAAAAAAGCACGCCCGCCGTAGGAGCGAGCTTGCTCGCGAAGCGATCTACAACGCGTCGCGGCATTCGCCAGCAATCGGATGGCCGCCCCCTGGCTCCTACGGCATCAATCGAAGGTGATGCCCTGAGCGAGCGGCAACTCGCGCGAGTAATTGACGGTATTGGTCTGCCGACGCATATACGCGCGCCACGCATCCGAGCCCGACTCACGGCCGCCCCCGGTTTCCTTCTCGCCGCCAAAGGCGCCGCCAATTTCGGCACCGCTCGGGCCGATGTTTACGTTGGCAATGCCGCAGTCGCTGCCCACCGCCGACATAAACATCTCTGCCTCACGCACATCGGTGGTGAAGATGCAGGACGACAAGCCCTGCGGCACGTCGTTGTTAAGCTTGAGGGCATCGGCAAAGTCGCTGTAACCGAGCACATAGAGGATGGGCGCGAAGGTTTCATGGCGCACCACGGCGCTTTGCTCGGGCATCTCGACGATGGCCGGCGCGACGTAGTAGGCGTTGGGGAACTTATCTTCGAGTTGGCGCGTGCCACCGAACACAGTGCCGCCTTCCTGTTCGGCCTGGCACAGCGCCGCCTGCATGCCGTCAAAGCCTTGCTTGTCGATCAGCGGGCCGACCAGGTTGCCTTCCAGCGGATGACCAATGCGCACTTTGGCGTAAGCGGTTTTCAGGCGGCTGACGATCTCGTCTTTGACCGATTCGTGGGCAATCAGCCGGCGCAATGTGGTGCAGCGCTGGCCGGCGGTGCCGATGGCACTGAACAAAATGCCGCGCACGGCCAGATCGAGGTCGGCGCTGGGGGCCAGAATCATGGCGTTGTTACCGCCCAGCTCCAGAATGGAACGGGCGAAACGCGCCGCTACCACCGGCGCCACTTCGCGGCCCATGCGGGTACTGCCGGTGGCGCTCACCAACGCCACGCGGCTGTCCTGCACCAGCGCTTCGCCGGCTTCGCGGGCGCCGATAATCACTTGGCTCAAATTGGCCGGGGCATCGCTGAACTGCTTGGCCACGCTTTCGAACAAGGCCTGGCAGGCCAGCGCGGTCAGCGGGGTTTTCTCAGACGGCTTCCACACCACGGAGTTGCCGCACACCAGCGCCAGCGTGGTGTTCCACGCCCACACCGCCACCGGGAAGTTGAAGGCGCTGATCACGCCGACCACGCCCAGCGGGTGCCAGGTTTCACGCATATGGTGGCCGGGGCGCTCGGAGGCGATGGTCAGGCCGTAGAGCTGGCGCGAGAGGCCAACGGCGAAGTCGCAGATATCGATCATTTCCTGCACTTCACCCAGGCCTTCCTGGGTGATCTTGCCGGCTTCCCACGACACCAGCTCGCCCAGCTCGGCCTTGTTGGCGCGCAGCGCTTCGCCGAACAGGCGGATCAACTCACCGCGACGCGGTGCCGGCACCTGGCGCCAGGCTTGAAAAGCGGTTTCGGCCTTGCCGATCTGGGCCTGCACCGAAGCGGCGTCTTGCAACTGCACCGAGCCAATCTGGCTGCCATCAATGGGAGAGAAAACGCCGTGGGCGCCCTGTTGATAACTCGATGGGGCAACGCCCAGTTTATTCAGCAATGCAGCAACCATGTGTTCAGCACCTTTGACAGAACGGGGTGAATTCAATGGCAGCAGTAATAGCTGGCCGGCGGCCCGCCAACAAACGACCTTTACTCCACACATCATTCCGTTTAGTAATGCCAAACCGTCCAACGCCTGCGAATCGCCATGCTCAAGCGCCATATGCCCTCGCTCACCGCCCTGCAATGCTTTGAAGCAGTGGCCCGTCACCTGAGTTTTACCCGTGCCAGTGAAGAATTGGCGCTGACCCAGAGTGCGGTCAGCAAGCAGGTGGCGCAGCTTGAGGAGGTGGTGCAGCACCTGCTGTTTCGCCGAGTGCGACGCAGTTTGCAGCTCACCCCAGCGGGTTCGCTGTACCTGGCCGAGGTGCGCAAGATTCTTACCCAGGTGGAGATGTCCACCCACTACCTGCGCTCGTATGGCGGCGAAACCGAAGTGCTGCGTGTGGCCACCCTGCCCACCTTCGGCGCTCGCTGGCTGGTGCCGCGTTTGAAGGGCTGGCGCTTGCGGCACCCGAATATCCACCTGGATGTGTCCAACGAAGTGGAGCCGGACGAGCTGGCCCAGGGCCGCAGCGACGTGTCGTTCTACTTCGGCCAGAGTGCGCGCCCCGGCGCCGAATGCATCCGCCTGTTCGGCGAAGAAATGGTGCCGGTCTGCGCGCCGAGCGTGATGCCTGCGCAACCCTTTACCGACCCCACCGAGCTCACTGGCCTGGTACTGCTGCAGAACGCCACCCGCCCCGAGGCCTGGCATGAGTGGTTCCACAGCCAGGATCGGCACACGGAGCATAGCTACCACGGGCCGCGTTTCGACAGTTTTTACATGTGCATTCGCGCCGCCCAGGTGGGTTGCGGCGTGGCCTTGTTGCCGCGTTTTCTGGTGGAGGAGGAACTGGCCGAAGGCAAACTGGTGATTCCCTGGCAGCACAGCCTGACCAGCAACAGCGCCTACTACCTGGCCTATGCCGAACACGCCGCCGAAGTGCCGAAGGTGCGCGACTTTGTGCGCTGGATTCACGAGCAGATCGAATAAACCGCCAACAGGAATTTATGGAATGAACCTGGCAGTTTTTTTCGCTTGTACGGCGCAGCGCAGAAAGGTCTGATAACGGCTCGCATACAGTTCAGAGTTTGTGTCATGACCCGCGATGCTCATCTATTCCAACTCGTTACTGCCGCCATCGGTGAAGCCGCCGCCGAGTGGGTGTTTGCCCATGTCGCCATTCCCCAAGGCCTGAACGCGTTCGCCAACAACGAACACCAACTGCACCGCGCCTGGCTGGCCGAAGCGCTGAACCTGTGCCTGTTTTACAAGCTGGTGGAAGCGGTGCCCAATGGCCGCCTGTATGTGCAAGAACAACGTCTGGATGGGCGCCAGGTGGTGTTTGACCACGGCGCCATCCGCACCGTCGACTGGCCGGAAAACGGCGAGCTGCCGCGCGGTCGCCATGCCTTTACCCGCCTGCTGGAACCGCTGGGCTTTACCGATGTGCGCACTTATCCGCTGACCAAACTGAAGATGACCGGCTATGCCTACCGGCAAATGGACCTGCCGGCGGATATCGCCCAGTTCTTTGTGTCCGAGCTGCACCCGGGGCGCTTCAGCGAAGGCTTTCAGCAGGCCGTCACCCGCGTGTGTGAAACCAGCCGCGATCCATTGTCCGCGGCGCACCAGGCCACGCTGCGCACCCTGCGGCAAACCCGTCACTGCACCCTGGCTGCCGCGCTGGAGCTGATGCCGGCGCTGCACCAGGCCTTCGACTGCCAGCACGCCAGCGTCCAGGAAAGCGACTACCACACCTTGCTCAGCGAAAGCGCGGAAATGGCCTGGATTGCCACCGAGGGCAACCGCTTCAACCACCTCACCGACCGGGTAAGCGATCTGCAAGCAGTGGTCGACCACCAGCGCACCATCGGCCGGCCCATGAAAGACAGCATCGAAATCTCCAGCTCACGCCGAGTGATGCAAACCGCCTACAAAGCCGTGCAGGTGCAGCGCGACTTTATCGACGCCCAGGGCCAGACAGTGCAGCGCACTGTGCCAGGCTCGTTCGTGGAATTTATTCAGCGAGAAGTGGATGAGGAGACAGGGGAGTTGGACCTGCATTTCGACAGCTCGAATGCGCAGGGCATTTTCAAGATGACTGACTCGCGATAGTGCTTTTCGTAGGGCGTGCTGCGCGCACCAGGCGATTCGTGGGCAATCGCTAGCCCGAAAAGACCACCGTCATTCCCGCGCAGGCGGGAATCCAGAGTGTTGAAGGTGAAGGTGTTCGCCGACACATTCTGGGTCCCCGCCTACGCGGGGACGACGGTGCGGGGTTTGAGTCCTCAGTCGACCAAAGTAACCGCGCCTTTCATCATCGAAGAATGGCCCGGGAACGAGCAGAAGAACGAGTAATCGTCACCAGCCTTCAGCTTGCTCACATCAAAGCTCACCGAATCCTTCTCGCCAGCACCAATGATTTTGGTGTGAGCAATTACGCGGTCGTCGCCGGCTTTCAGGTAGTTGGCGTCAATGCCAGCGCCCATGCCGTCACCGGTAATGCCGGCCATGTCGGCGGTCTTGGCGATCACAAAGTTATGGCCCATGACATTCTTCGGCAGGCTGCCGCTGTGGGTCAGGTTGACGGTGAAGGTCTTGCAGCTTTTGCTGATCTTCACTTCTTTGGTATCGAAGCTCATCTGGTCGGTGGAGTCGACGGTCACCGAGCAATCGGCGGCAAACACTTGGGCACTGGCCAGGGTGAGAAGAGAAGCAACTACGAGCTTGCGAAGCATGGTGAACTCCTTGGCAGGGTGGGCCACGTGGCCCGGTTAATCTGCCGAATTTGGCGCTGACGCCGAACGGCAGGTGCGACAACAAAAAAGGGACATGCGTTTACACAGACGGTTGATAGCACATTCAGGTTCAAGCAAACGCGAGGCAAAAAGCCGCACGACTAAAGTGCTATGGCGCCCATGCACACAATCAAACAGCCGTAACGGCACGTTCTGCGTAGCCTGGCCTCTCAATCAACGAGGGCCGGACCATGATTTTTAATGACCTGTTGCGCAGCTTATTGGCCGCTTATGCGTGCGGCGCCAGCGGCAGCTGTGCGGACGAAATGCCGGGCAGCTGATACTTGGTGAGCGCCCCTACAGCCAGTACCCTAACGGTAGTTTCTGTCTGTGGAGTTAGCTATGTCGTTGCGTTCGCTTTGCGTCTTCTGTGGTGCCAGCCCCGGCGCCAACCCGGTGTACCGTGAGGCCGCCATCAACCTGGGGCGCACCCTGGCCGAGCAAGGCATCCGTCTGATCTACGGCGGTGGCGCGGTTGGTTTGATGGGCATTGTCGCTGACGCCGCTTTGGCCGCCGGCGGCGAGGTGATTGGCATTATTCCGCAGTCACTGAAAAGCGCCGAGGTTGGCCATAACGGCCTGACCCGGCTTGAAGTGGTCGACGGCATGCACGCGCGCAAAGCGCGTATGGCTGAACTCAGCGACGGCTTTATCGCCCTCCCCGGTGGCCTTGGCACGCTGGAAGAGCTGTTCGAAGTCTGGACCTGGGCCCAGCTCGGCTACCACAGCAAGCCCTTGGGCCTGCTGGAAGTGAATGGTTTCTATGCCAAGCTCAATGACTTTCTCGACCACCTGGTGCAAGAGCGCTTTGTGCGCGCACCGCACAGGGCGATGTTGCAGATCAACGAATCACCCAGTGACCTGATTGCCGCCATGGCCGAGTGGAAACCCACAGCCGCGCCCAAATGGGTCGACCGGTAGGGCGAATACGCCAACGGCGTATCCGCCGATACATCGCCATCCCTGTGAGCACGGCGGATATCCGCTGCGCGGATATTCGCCCTACATCGGCTACCCCCTCATTACCGGCTGCGCCCGAAATACCAGCGCGAAAAGAGTGGGTGCGCTTTAATCAAGGCAGTGCGCACCGATATCCAGCAGAGGATCACCATGGCCAAACCCAACTACGCCTTCGCCAAACAGCAGCGCGATTTAGCCAAGGAACAGAAGAAAGAAGAGAAACGCCTGCGCAAGCTGGCTCATGAGCAAGAGCATGGCGAGCAGGCAGAAGGTGAATCGCCGGCAGATGCTCAGGCCACCGACGACAAACCCAGCGAGTAACCGCCTTGGTAGGGTGTGCTATGCGCACCAGGCGGTCCCTCTGCGACCACCACGGTGCGCGGAGCACACCCTACGGTCAGCAGCCGCCATCCAGACTGGCAATCCACCGCGTCAACACGTCCACCCCTTCGTGGTGAACCGCTGAGCGCCCCAGCTCCGGCATCATCACACTCGGATCGGTGCTTTCGACGCGGTAGATCAGCACTGACTCATCCGGCTTGCCCGGGTGAATATCCACCAACCGATCCCCCGACCCCTTCCCCGCCGCCACCGGCTGTTTGCACAGCCCACTGTGAATGCCGGTTGCCGTGGCCAGGTTGAGCATCAGCCCGGACGTACGCGCCGGCCCTTTTGGGTTGTGGCAGTGCGCGCAGTTGGCGTCCAGATAACTGCGCGCCTGCATCTCCAGGCTTTCGCCCGGCCGTGGGTGGCCCCACAAGGCGTTCTGCGGCACGCCAGCCAGTTCTGCCGGCAACCCCTTGAGCAAGCCTTTTTGTTGCCAATGCTGCAGTTGGTTGGCGCTGCCCTCGCTGTACACCAGGTCTTTGTTCAAATGCCGCGCCTTGGGCCCCAACGGGTTGATGCCCTGGCCGTGGCTCTCTTCGTGGCAGCCAGCGCACTGATTGGCATCGGGTACTTCGTAATTCACGGCCAGGGCTTTGCCTTGGTCGTCCAAGAGGCTCAGGCTCTGGCTGTCGCCGGCCAGTTCCAGGTGGGCTTCCTGTTGTTTTTCATCCCACACGTAAGGCAGCGCCACCCAGCCGCTTTTCTGCTTGAGCAGAATGCGGGTTTCCACCAGGTGCACGCGGTCCAGCGCCAGGCCAGTGTTGGCATCGCGGTCGTCCTGGCTGTTCAGGCGTAATTGGCCTTTTTCATCCCTGGGGTAGTAAAAGGTTTTGCTCAGCACGGTGCCGACGGGGAAGTCGAAATGCTCTTCACCGTAGTTGGCAGCCTCGCCCGCCGGCATCCAAACGGTGCGCATCTTGTGCGCGTAGTCGGTGAACAGCGGCGTATTGAGGTCGTACGGCGTCACCTCGGCAACGGGCTGCAAATGCCCGCCGCCGAGTTTCAACATGCCCCACTCACTCAAGGTTTGCGGGTAGTTCTCACCCTCGGGCAAGTACAACGGTGCCGACTGCTTGGAGCACGCCGCCAGCAGCAGCGCGCCCACCAACACACCCCATCGTTTCATGCACCCTGCCCCGCTTTGGCTGAGGCCAGTTCGATGGCCGGCAGTTTCGGCAGGCTGCACTTGTGGCTGCTCATGTCGGTGCTGATGTTCTTGTAACCATTGGGGGCGTCGACGTTGATCATCCCGGCGCTGCCGTTATCCACGCAGATCGCCAGGTCGGCCGGCAGCTTGCCGTCCTTGAGCTTGTCGACGTTGACGTAGCCGTCCCAGAGAATGTCCGGCAGGCGCCCGCTCAGGCCGTACTGGCTGATGCGCAGGGCCTTGAGTTCGAGGTTGTCCGGGCTGTCGCCGCCTGGGCCAAATCGGTTGCCGTAGATGTAGATGCTTTCCGGGTAGGGGTCGAAGCCTTCGGCGGTGGAGAGGTTGGTGTATCCGGTGCTGAAGTAGCTGCTGACGATCAGGTTGGCGGTTTTATGTTCGCCGATATCGTTGTCGAAAATTTCCACCTGGTCGTTGGAGTTGATCACCACACCCGAGCCTGCCGGGACGCTGGCCACCGGCGTGCCTTTGTGGCCGAAGTTGCCCAGGTTATTGCCCTGCACCTGGTTGTGGTACACGCGGGTGGCGCGGCCCGCCTGCTGCAGGTTCGGCATGTTGAACACCAGGATGCCGCCGGTGTTGCCGGTGGCCACGTTGTCGTACACATCGGCGCCGATGGTGTTTTCGATCTCGATGCCGGCAACGTTTTTCTCCGCGCGGCTATTGCGTACCACCACGTTGCGCGACTGGCCAACATAGATGCCGGCATCCGAGGCGCCGATGGCCAAGGCGCCATCGATCAGGACGTTTTCGGTCTGTACCGGGTAGATGCCATAAGCACCGTTTTCGGTGGCCGGGCCATTGGTCCATTCGGTGCGCACGCGGCGGATGATGATGTTTTTGCCGCCCACCACTTTCAGCGAATCGCCTTTGGTGTCCTCAAAGGCCAGGTCTTCGATGGTGAAGTCCGAGGCATCCACCAGCAGGCCTTCGGCGCCGCTTTTCTGGCCTTTGAAGCTGAGCACGGTCTTGTCCATGCCGGCGCCCTTGATGGTCACGCCGCTGGCTTTGAGGCTCAGGCTACGGTCGAGCTGATAGGTGCCGGCTGGAATTTCGATGACATCCCCGGCCTTGGCTTTGATCAGCTTGGCTTGCAATTCTTTTTGGAAATCGACGTGGGTGACCGCCGGTTTCTCCGGCTCGCCGCAGGCGGCAAGCAACACGGATACGGCTAACACGGACAAGGTGGCGATACGCATGGCGGGCTCCGCTCGGTTTTTTTTATGAGTTTTTGTTTCTTACAGAGTTGGCACTATAGTTCCACATAAAACAAAAACCAAGCCCTGCGTGGTTTTTGGAACGGCTCTATTTATGAATCAGACTCCGTCATTCCCGCGCAGGCGGGAATCCAGGTTTACCGGTTCATGCCAGATTCTGGATTCCCGCCTACGCGGGAATGACGACGTGGTCCGTGGGACCGGGGAAATCAGAGGGGAATTACAGTGACCTGCACATCCGGGTCATGGCTGCCGCCACCCAGAATGACGCCACGAAGCGGCGACACATCGGAAAAATCGCGGCCGCGGGCCAGGCTGATGTGCTCCAGCGCCGGGCGCAGGTTGTTGGTGGGGTCAAAGTCCACCCAGCCCAGTTTGGGGCAGTACACCGACACCCATGCATGGGAGGCGTCGGCGCCGATCAGACGTGGCTGCCCGGGCGGTGGCTGGGTAAGCAGGTAGCCGCTGACAT
The DNA here is from genome assembly GCF_027922365.1 of Pseudomonas turukhanskensis. Taxonomy (GTDB): domain Bacteria; phylum Pseudomonadota; class Gammaproteobacteria; order Pseudomonadales; family Pseudomonadaceae; genus Aquipseudomonas; species Aquipseudomonas turukhanskensis. The sequence continues at coordinate 835,930 of NZ_BSFN01000001.1, read as the reverse complement.
AGCGCGCCGCCAACCCGCGCGAGCGCAGGCAGGCGAGCATCAGGTGGGCGAAGTCCTGGCACACGCCCCGGCGACGCTCCAGCACCTCCACCAGCGGCGTCGCCACTTGCGTGGCGTCGGCGTCGAAGGTGAATTCGCGGAAGATCTTTTCCATCAACGCCTGCACACCGAGCAACAGCGGGCGGCTGGGGGGAAAGCAGCTGTCGGCATAGTCGGAGAAGGCTTTTTTCAGCCGCACGTACGGCGACTCGAAGCAGAAGCGGCAGGCGTCCAGCACCGGGTCCGGCTTGGGTTTGCCGTTGTAAGTGAGCACGCTGCGGGTGTGGTCCCAGGCCGGGGACTGGTGAAAGTCCAGCACCGGTTGCTCACGCAGTTCCACCACCAGGCGGGCATTGACCTTCAGTTCGTCGTGGGGCCGTTCGAAAGCCAGACGGGTGATGGGGTTGCCGAACACATCCTGCTCATCACGGCGGCTGGTGGGCTCGGGGCTGATCTCCAGTTCCTGCTTGAGGCAGATTTGCCAGGGGCTTGGGCGCGGCCACAAATGCGCCAGTTGCTGAGCCAGCGACACCGGGCTGTCGTAGCGGTAATGGGTGTCGTGAAGAATCTGATAGCGCACGCTCATTACACCGACACCGTCTGTTTGCTCACATCGTCCACATGGGCGAAATGGCGCAGGGCCAAACGATCGGAGGCGTGGCCTGCGGCTTCGGAAACCTGCTTGAGCAACACCACCAACCCATCGAGCACGGCGCGCAGGCTGGTGACGCCAAACAGCTGGTTTTCCAGGCTGCCCAAATCGAATGCCGCCAGACGCTCGGCCAGAATCGACAAGCCCACTTCCCGCGGCGCGGCAAAGTCTTCGTTCAGGCGACTGAGCGAACGCACCGCCAGGCGCAATTGGAAGAGCACCGCGTGGGGGTTCTGCTCGTCGAGCAGCAACAGGTCGAGCACCGGAATCAGCTGCGGCACCGCCATATAACGTGAACGGTAGGTGATACTGCTGTTGCCCAGTTCCAGCAGCCACTCCAGCCCCACCTGATCGAACACCGCCACGCCGTGGAGAAATTCGGCCAGGCTGCTGGCCAGAAATTGTAGGCGCTCGATCTGCCGGCCCACCATCAGAAAGCGCCAGCCTTCATCGCGGGTCATATCGTCCAGGGCAAACCCGGACAGCGCCGCCAAGGACATCACCAGGCGGTTGAGAAAATCCAGGAGCTCGCCAAAGTCGGGTTCTTCGGTGTCGAGAATCTGCGCGTCGTGCTGCAACTGCACCAGCGCCTGCCAGTTTTCCCGCGAAAGTTTGCCGCGCACTTGCGAGGCGGCCCACTGCAAGCGCAGCAGATTGGCCCGCAGGCTGGCCGGCCAATCCGGGCCCATCAGCGCCACCAGCAAGCGGTCATGCAAGTCGCCGGCTTCGGGCAGCAGCTTGAGGCTTTCAGCCAGCTCCACCGCCGCTTGCAACGCCAGCGGGTCATCGCCCTCGACATAGCGCGCCAGCATGATACGCAGCAGCCGCGCGCTGTCGTCGCAGCGTTCGCAGTAGCGACCGAACCAGAACAGGTTTTCCACAATGCGCGACGGCAAATAGGGGTCGCGGCGCACCAGGCCCAGGCCGCCGAGGTTCTTCGGGTTGGGCCGGGTTTCGCCGCCTTGCGCCGGTTCGCCCAGCACCCAGGTGTCCTTGCTGGCACCGCCGCGTTGCATCGACACCACTTCGGCGTCGGCCTCGGTGGCCACGCGGGTCAGCCCGCCCGGCAGAATGCGATAACCGCCCTCGCCATCGGCCACCGCATACACGCGCATGCCGATGGCGCGCGGTTGCAGCTGACCGTTTTCCGGCTGCCACACCGGCGCCTGCGACAGCTGCGCCAGCTCCTGAGCCACATACGCGTAAGGACGTTTGCGAATGCGTTTGGCCAACGCCTCGCGCTGCGTTTCGCTCAAATCCCGGCCAAATACCGGGGTAAAACTTTGCGAGGGAAATGCCGGTTTGATCAGCAACTCCGGCAGCTTTTCCAACGCCTGAGCCAGTACCGGTTCCTCGCCGCACCACCAGGTGGCAATCGAGGGCAGCAGCAGTTCTTCGCCAAACAGGTGCTCGTTGATCTTTGGCAGAAAGCCCAGCAGGCCAGGCGACTCCAGCACACCGCTGCCCAACGCATTGGCCACCAATACACGGCCCTGGCGAACGGCTTCGAGCAGCCCCGGCACGCCGAGGGCCGAGTCGGTGCGCAGCTCCAACGGGTCGCAAAAGTCGTCGTCCAGCCGGCGCATGATGGCGTGCACACGGCGCAGGCCGCTCAGGGTTTTCAGGTACACGGTGGCATCGCGCACCGTGAGGTCGCCGCCTTCGACCAGCGGATAACCGAGCTGGCGCGCCAGGTACAAATGCTCGAAATAACTTTCGTTGAAACGCCCGGGCGTAAGCAGTACCACCAGCGGCACTTCACCGTCGGTAGGCGCCTGGCGTGCGAGGGTTTCCTGCAGCGTGCGGAAAAATGCGTTGAGGTGCTGAATCTGCAAATCGCGGTACAGCTCGGGGAAGGCGCGCGACACGATCTGCCGATTTTCCAGCGCATACCCGGCACCGGACGGGGCCTGGGTACGGTCGGCGGTGACCCACCAGCGGCCATCGGGCGTGCGCGCCAGGTCCACCGCATACACATGCAGGTAGGTGCCATCAGGGGGTTCGACGCCCTGGCAGGGCCAGAGAAAGTTGTTGTGGCCAAAGATCAGCTCGGCCGGCAGAAGGCCGCCGGCAATCAGCGTTTGCGGGCCATACAAATCTCCCAGCACGGTATTGAGCAACCGGGCGCGCTGGGCAATGCCGGCGGCAATCTGCTGCCACTCATCAGCGGCCAGCAGGTTGGGCAAGAGGTCCAGCTCCCAGGGGCGGTCGGCGCCCTTGGGGTCGGCGTAAACATTGTAGGTAACGCCGTTTTCCTGAATCTGCCGGGTCAGCAAGGCCTGGCGCTGCGCCAACTGCAACACGCTGCTGCGCTGCAGTTGATCGAACAGGCGGCGCCAATGGGCGCGCAGGTTTCCCTCGCCGTCGAGCATCTCGTGGTAGGTAGCCGGTGTGCGCCGGTACAGGTCTAGCAGGTCAGGCATGTAACGCTCGGCAGACGACAGAAACAATCACAGAAAACCGCAAAAACAGCGTAGCGCAGACCACGGATATCACCCGTGGAACGCCACCTACATGGGGTGGCGCAAGGTCTTCACTCAGCGGCGGTGCAGACGTAGATCCAGGGTCATCGGCAGCTCATCGTTAATCTGCAGCTGCGGTACAGCGAGCTGGCCAGGGTTGTGCCCCAACCGAAAAAACCGCGCCATGCGCCGGCTTTCAGCTTCGTTGGCATTCACCGGCAGCGTCTCGTAATTGCGCCCGCCGGGGTGGGCGACATGATACTGGCAACCGCCCAGCGAACGCTGCATCCAGGTATCGAGCAGGTCGAAAATCAGCGGCGCATGCACACCGATGGTGGGCTGCAACGCGTTGTACGGCTGCCACGCGCGAAAGCGCACGCCGGCGACAAACTCGCCCACCCGCCCGGTGGGCTGCAACGGCACCGGCACCCCATTGCAGGTGAGCATATAGCGCTGCGGCGGCAAGCCGTTGAGCTTGACCTGCACCCGTTCAAGCGACGAGTCGACATAGCGCACCGTGCCGCCGCCACCGCCCTCCTCGCCCAACACATGCCAAGGCTCCAGCGCCTGGCGCAATTCCAGCTCGATACCGGCCACGGCGTAATCGCCAATTTTCGGGAAGCGGAATTCCAGGTGCGCATCGAACCACTCGGCGCGCAGGGGGTAACCGGCGTTGTTCAGCTCGACGATCACGTCGGCGAAGTCCTGCTCAATAAAGTGCGGCAGCAGGAAGCGGTCATGCAGTTCGGTGCCCCAGCGCGCCAACTTCGGCGGCGCATACGGCTCACGCCAGAAACGCGCCACCAGCGCGCGCAGCAGCAGTTGCTGGGTCAGGCTCATGCGCGCATGGGGTGGCATTTCAAAACCGCGCAGCTCCAGCAAACCAAGGCGGCCACTGGCGCTGTCCGGCGAATAGAGTTTGTCGATGCAGAACTCGGCGCGGTGGGTGTTGCCGGTCACGTCGATCAGCAAATTGCGCAGCAAACGGTCGACGATCCACGGCGGGCATTGCTCGCCTGGCGCCGGCATTTGCGAGAAGGCGATTTCCAGTTCGTACAGCGAGTCATTGCGCGCTTCGTCGATGCGCGGCGCCTGCGATGTCGGGCCGATAAACAGCCCGGAAAACAGGTACGACAGCGAGGGGTGATTGTGCCAATAGCTGATCAGGCTGCGCAGCAGATCGGGGCGGCGTAGAAACGGCGAGTCGGCTGGCGTGGCGCCACCGAGCACAAAATGGTTACCGCCGCCGGTGCCCGTGTGGCGGCCATCGATCATGAACTTCTCGGTGGTCAGGCGGGTTTGCCGCGCCTCCTCATAAAGAAACTCGGTGCGCTCCACCAACTGGTCCCAGCTCGACGACGGCTGCACGTTCACTTCGATCACGCCCGGGTCTGGCGTGACGCGGAAATTGCCAAGGCGCGGATCGCTGGGCGGCTCGTAACCTTCGAGCAACACCGGGCAATGCAACTCCTCGGCACACGCCTCGATCACGCTGACCAGCGCCAGGTAATCCTCAAGCTCGGCCAGCGGCGGCATAAACAGATACAGGCGCCCCTCCCGCGCCTCGGCACACAGCGCCGTGCGGGTCAGCCAGGAGGCCGACTCATCCAGCTTCGGCTCACGCTCCTCGCTCTTGGCCGGAGTTTCGCCACGCTCCACCGGCAGCCCGCGCAAGGCGTCGCTGGGCGGCAATTCGGCAAAGCTCTGGTTAGGGTCTTGCGCATGCACAAACGGAAATTCGGCCGCCTTTACCCACGGCTGCGAGGCCAGCGGCAAGCGATAGCCCATGGCCGAGTCGCCCGGCACCAGCCGGCAATGCTCGTCACGCAGGTACCAACGCCCGCTTTGCCAGGCATCGTTGGCCGCCGTGCGCGCCAGTGGCAGCACCTGACCGACCACTTTATCCAGCCCCTGAGCAAAAACTTTGCGCAGCCGTGCACGCTCCATTTCGTCGTCCAGACGCGGGTCTTCGGCGCTGACGTTTTTCGGCAACGCGCCCTCGCGCCAGAGGTAGTAGAAATTGTCTTCGTAGGCCGGAAACACGAATTCGGTGTTGAGCTGCAAACGCTCGGCAACGCTGGCCAGGAAAAGACCGGCGAGTTTGCCGTCAGCGTTGTAGCTTTCGTTTTCATCGGCAATCAGCGCCGGGTTGTGCCAGATCGGCTCACCGTCATGGCGCCAGAAACAGTTCAGCGACCAGCGCGGCAACTGCTCGCCGGGGTACCACTTGCCCTGGCCGAAATGCACCAGGCCCTTGGGTGCGTAACGCTTGCGCATGCGCTGGTAAAGTTCAGCCGAAAGCTTGCGCTTGTTGTCGCCCAGCGCATCGGTATTCCACTCGGCACCGTCGGGGTCATCGATGGACACAAACGTCGGTTCGCCGCCCATGGTCAGGCGCACGTCGCCGGAAATCAGGTCGTTATCAATCTGCCGACCGAGACGCTCGATCTCCAGCCATTGCTCATCGGTGTAAGGCTTGGTGACGCGCGGCGCTTCCCAGATGCGCTCCACCGACATCTCGTGGGTGAACTGCGCCTCGCACGGCTCAACCACGCCACTGATAGGCGCTGCCGACGACGGCTCGGGGCTGCACGCCAGCGGGATATGGCCTTCGCCGGCAAACAGCCCGGAAGTGGGGTCCAGCCCCACCCAACCGGCGCCCGGCAAATACACCTCGCACCAGGCGTGCAGGTCAGTGAAATCGACCGTGGTGCCGCTGGGGCCGTCGAGGGCTTTGACGTCGGCGGTCAGTTGAATCAGGTAGCCGGACACAAAGCGCGCGGCGAGGCCCAGGCTGCGCAGAATCTGCACCAGCAACCAGGCCGAATCGCGGCACGAGCCGGAGGCGTTGACCAGGGTTTGCTCGGGGGTTTGCACGCCCGGCTCCATGCGGATCAGGTAGCTGATGTCCTGGCTCAGGCGCTGGTTGAGGGCCACCAGAAAATCGATGGTCGGCAGCGGCTTGCGCTCGATGCTGGCGACGTAGGCGTCGAACTTCTTGGTGGGTTCAAGGGTGGCCAGGTACGGCGTCAGCTCGCGTTTTTCATCGGCCGAATAGGCGAAGGGAATTTTTTCCGCGTAGGGCTCGAGAAAGAAATCGAACGGGTTGAACACCGCCATTTCGGCGACCAGATCCACCTCGATACGCAGCTCGGTGGTTTTTTCCGGGAACACCAGACGGGCCAGGTAATTGCCCTGGGGGTCTTGTTGCCAATTGATGAAATGCTTTTCCGGCAGCACTTTCAGCGCATAGGACAGCACCCGCGTGCGGCTGTGGGCGGCCGGGCGTAAGCGCACAATCTGCGGGCCCAGATCGACCGCGCGGTCGTAGCGGTAGTGCGTTACGTGGTGCAATGCGACATGAATCGACACGGCGTGCCTCCTGCGAGCCTTGGCGGGCTATGAACCGCGCAAGACTTATGCCAGCCGGGGGCAGGCCGGTGTATTGGGCACCGGTTGCCGGGCCCCGGCACCAAAATCGCGCTGTTGGCGATGTGTGGGGCAGAGGATCGCACGTAAAGAGGGCGCTTGGTGTTTGCTTTGGAATTTGAGGAGGTCTTTATTACCAAGCGTGCTGGGCGTTTTGTTTCGGGCCTTACGCGCGAGTTTCTTTTTCCAGTCGTCGGAATGCCGCACCATAAAAAAGAAACCAAAAAATCTCGCCCCTACCTGGGCCCTACGCTGCGCTTCGGGTTCCCTCGTTGCGTCGTCGCTCCAGGGGCCGGGCTGAAGGGCCATCCATGGCCCTCATCCCTCTGCGCGGCTCCCGGCCGCTACGACCCCTTACGCAACGACTCCACTCGGCCTGGCGCTCAAGGGGCGGGTAGATCACAAGCGGTAGATCAAGATCAAAAGCCCCTCACCCCCGGCCCCTCTCCCGCAAGCGGGCGAGGGGTGACGTTTGGTCTCGATTCCGTAGGAGCCAGCTTGCTGGCGAACCCTGCAAGCGCAGGTCGCGAATCACCTTTTCCAGGGTTCGCCAGCAAGCTAGCTCCTACGAGAATCTGCCCCCTCTCCCGCGTGCGGGAGAGGGCTGGGGTGAGGGGCTTTTGATCTACCGCTTTTGATCTTGATCTACCCGCCCCTTGAGCGCAGGCCGAGTGGAGTCGTCGTGGAGGGGGTTGAGCGGCATGGATGCCGCGAGAGGCACGATGGGCCAGGGACGGCCCGTCGTGGCGTGCCCCCGGAGCGGCGATGTAACGAGGGAAGTCGGAGCGCAGCGTAGACCCAAGGTGGGGGCTAGCGTTTTTGGTTACTTTTGTCGCAATGACAAAAGTGACTCGCGCGTAAGGCACGAAACAAAAACCCCCAGCACACGCGGTAATGAATACCACCGCCCCCTCCAAAGCCAACAACAGCTGCCCTACCTGGCATACCGACTAACCGGCCGCCTCAACCCCAAATTCTCCCGCAACGTACTCCCCGAGTACTCGGTACGAAACAACCCCCGCCTCTGCAATTGCGGCACCACCAAGTCCACAAACAGCTCCAACCCATCCGGCAAAAACGGCGGCATGATGTTGAAGCCATCCGCCCCGCCCTGGGTAAACCACTCCTCCAGCAGATCGGCAATCTGCACCGGCGTGCCCACCGCCGTGTGATGCCCCCGCGCCCCGGCAATCTTCAAATACAGCTGCCGAATCGTCAGGTTCTCCCGCCGCGCCAAGTCGATAAACAGATGCTGCCGACTCTGCATCGCATTGCTCACCGGCAACTCCGGCAAGGGTCCGTCCAGGTCGTATTCCGACAAATCAAACCCACCGGCCATGCCCGCCAACAACCCAAGCCCCACACGCGACTCAACCAGGTCTTGCAGCTCGGCGTATTTATCCTCCGCCTCGCTCTGCGTGTGGCCGATCACCGGCGAAATGCCCGGCATGATTTTCAGCTGATCCGCCGTGCGCCCATACAGCGGCAACCGGCCTTTGAGGTCGGCGTAAAACGCCTGCGCATTGGCCAGGGTCTGCTGCGCGGTAAACACCACTTCGGCCGTGCGCGCAGCCAGCACTTTGCCGGGTTCGGACGAGCCGGCCTGAATCAGTACCGGGTAGCCTTGCGGCGAGCGCGGAATGTTCAGCGGGCCGCGTACCTGGTAGCGCTCGCCCTTGTGGTTGAGGGTGTGCAATTTCTCCGGGTGGAAGTACACGCCCGCGGCCTTGTCGCGTACGAAGGCGTCGTCGTCCCAGCTGTCCCACAAGCCGGTGGTCACGTCGATGAACTCTTCGGCGCGCTCATAACGGTCGTCGTGCTCGAAGTGTTTGTCGCGACCAAAATTCTGCGCCTCCTGATCCAGCGCCGAGGTCACCAGGTTCCAGCCGGCGCGGCCGCCGCTCAAGTGGTCGAGGGAGGCGAATTTGCGTGCCAGCAGGTAGGGCTCGTTGTAGCTAGTGGAGACGGTGGAAATCAGGCCGATATGTTCGGTCACCGTGGCCAGGCCCGAGAGCAGCACCAGCGGGTCGAAGACATCGCCCAACGCGGTGTATTTGCCCAGCTCGCCGTCGCCGAGCATGGCTAGGTTGTCGGCGAAGAAAATCGCGTCGAACTTGCCGCGCTCGGCGGTCTGCGCCAGGCGTTTGAAGTGGGCGAAGTTCAGCCCACCGTCGGAGTAGGCACGCGGGTGGCGCCAGGCGGCCAGGTGGTGACCGCTGCCCATCAGAAAGGCGCCGAGGGTCAGGTGTTTGGGTTGGCTCATGGGCACCTCAGAAGTCGTAGCGCAGGGTGACGCCGGCAGTGCGCGGCTGGCCCAGGGATGCGGTGTACAGGCCGTTGGAGCCGGTGCCGACCGCCAGGTAATACTCTTTGTCGAAGGCGTTTTTAACCCACAGCGAGGCGTCCAGCAGGCCGTCGCCGTAGTCCACACGCACGCCGGTGACGAAGTTGGCCAGGGCGTAGCCGTCGATCTCCGCCAGATCGGAGTTATCCAGCGTGCCTTCGGCTTCGGAGCGGTAGCTGTAGCTGCCGGCTACGTAGGGTTCGAAGCGGTCCACCAGGGGGAATTTGTATTCGGCGTTGAGGTTGCCGATCCAGCGCGAGGCGCCGGCTACGCGTTCGCCGCTGAGGTTGCAACTGGTGCCGGGCGCCTCGGCCGGGCACGGGGCGTCTTTGAAGTCCAGGTACGTCACGTCGTTGAACGAGCCGTTGGCATTGATGGTCAAGCCACGCACCGGCAACACCGAGGCCTCGAATTCAACCCCGCGCGAGCGCACGGTGCCGGCGTTGGTCAGCAGTTGATAGCCTACGGCCGAGCCAGGCGGCTGGTAGTAGGTGGTGGCTTGGTAGCCGTCTACCTGAGTCCAGAAGATGTTGGTATTGAATTGCAGGCGGTCGTTGAAAAGCTGCGTTTTGATGCCCAACTCCGCGTCGTTCGCACGCTCGGGGCCGACCAGCAGCGAGTCTGCGCCGAGCGTCGGTGCCGAGGCGATGGCCAGGTTAACCCCGCCGGATTTTTCGCCGTGGGACAGGGAGGCATAACCCAGTACGTCGTCGGTGAAGCGGTAGCTCAGGCTCAGCAAACCGGACGGTGCCGCGCTATGCAGGCCCAGACCGCCGCTGTCGTAGGCGCCGACCTGCGCATCGCGAATCGCGTTACCGTCAACCACGCCCGGAATCACCAGCGCCGTGCCGCCACCCACCGGCGCCAGACGCTCGATGCTGGCGGTTTTTTCTTCGTAGGTGCCGCGGATACCGGCGGTGAAGTCCAGGCGGTTGGTCAGGTGCCAGGTGGCCTGGCCAAACAGCGCGTAGCTTTCGGTATCCACCTTGCCGTGGCTTTCGGTGTAGATATTGTTCAGCGCGTTGAGGTTGGCGCCGATCAGGTTGAGGTCGGCCAATGGCCCCAGGTCGGTGAAGATGCGGTTGCCCAGGTCCTGCTTGAAGGCATAGGCACCCACCACGTAATCGACAGTTTCGCCCTTGGGCGAGGCCAGGCGGATTTCCTGGGAGAACTGGCGGTCATGTACTTCGTAGCCGAAGTCTTTGATTACGTTCTTTTCGGTCTGGTCGGCATCGTTCGCCGGGTTGAAGTGCCAGTAGCGGTAGGCGCTGATGGAGGTCAGCGTGTAGCCGCCGTTCAGATTCCAGTTGGCTTCAACCGAACTCGCATTCTGGTGCACGCTGACGTTCTGCCGACCGTCGATATTGCTGCGCCCGATCTTCGGGTTGGCGCCCACCAGCGTGGCGCGGTCCCAGAAGGTTTTGCCGGCGCCATACACCACGCTGCTGCCGCTGGAGGAGTTCTCTTCGTTGTACTCGTTGATCCAGCGCAGGCTGAAATCGTCGTTGGGCTTGAACAGCAATTGGCCGCGCAGGCCTTCGCGTTCGCCGCCGAGCAATTTGCGGTTGTCGTAGTCGTTGTCCAGGTAGCCATCGTCGCGGGTGCGGTAGAACGACAGCCGCCCGGCGAGGGTGTCGGTCAGCGGGCCGGAGACCGAGCCCTTGGTCTGAAAATACCCGCGCTCGCCACCGGACACTTCAAAGGTGCTTTCCGGAGTAAAGGTCGGGCCACGGGTGGTGATGTTCAGCACGCCGGCGGTGGTGTTCTTGCCGAACAAGGTGCCTTGCGGTCCGCGCAGTAATTCCAGCTGTTCGATGTCGAGCAGGTCGAACGCGGCCATGCCTGGGCGACCGAGATAAACGTTGTCCAGGTACACCCCGGCGCTGCCTTCCAGGCCGTCACTGGCCGGGTTGTTGCCGATACCGCGCACCGCCAGGCTGGAAACCCGCGCATGCACGTAGGCGACGTTCACGCTGGGCAGTGCCTGTTGCAGGTCCTGAATGCGGTAGACCTTCTGGGTTTCCAGATTGGCGCCGCTGAGCGTGGTGATGGGCGTGGGCACGTCCTGCGCCGCCTCTTCCCGACGGCGGGCGGTCACCACCACTGTTTTGAGCTTCGGCGCATCTTCGGCGCTGGTTTCACTGGCAGCGGGGGCGGCGGTTTCATCGGCCAACACCACGCCGGGCAAGGCCAGCAACACGGCCAGGGTCAACGGCTTGAGGGCCGACTGCGGCCAGTAGGGTGAACGGTTCATGCAAGCTCCTTGAAGAGAACGGCGCAGGCCCTGTGGCGGGCGCGGCATCTCGGTCTTGAGAAGCATGGTAAGGAGCGCGAACCGGCTGGGACGGGCTTTGGCGGACAAGTGATGGTCCGAAATGGACAAGGTGCTCAGGGTTTATTGTCTGACGTGGGGAGAGGCGTAGGGCGAATATCCGCACAGCGGATATCCGCCGCCTCAGGTCAGCGAAACGGCGGATATCGCCGGTGGCGATATCCGCTCTACGCCATTCCCACAAGACCGAGCGTTTAAACCGCCAACGCCAGCGGCGACATCATCGTTGGCGTCAATCGTTGGGGCGCGACCGGCACGCTGCTTTGCGTCAACTCCTCACGCCGCCACTGCCCGGGACTGCACCCGGTCCAGCGGCGAAACGCGCGGTTGAAACTGCTCGGCTCGTTGAAGCCCAGGCGGTAGCAGATTTCGTTGATGGAGCAGTGCGACTGGCGCAGGTAGGTGATTGCCAGCTGCCGGCGGCTTTCGTCGAGTAGGTCTTTGAAGCTGCTGGCGTGTTTGTGCAGGTGGCGGTGCAGGTTGCGTACGCTCATGCCCAACTCGTCGGCGACCTTGCTTTGCTGCACTTCGCCCAGCGGCAACTGACGCACAATCACGCTGCGCACGCGCTCGGGCAAATTGCTGCGGCGTTGGCGCTCCAGGTAGTCGGTCAACACGCTGTCCAGCCCTCGGGCCACTTCGCTGTTGCCGGTGCGCAGCGGCGCCTGCAACCAGGCGTTGTCGTAATCGATAGCGTTAACCGGGGCGTCGAATGTCACCGGGTAACCCAACAGTTGCACCCAGCGTTCCGGGTTGGCGGGCGTGGCTCGCGTGAGGCATACGCGCTTGATCACCGCCGCCTCACGCCAGGTTTGCTGGGCGAACTGCACGGAGCTGGCGATAAACGCCTCGGTGGCAATGCGCTCCACCACCACCCCTTCGGCCAGCCCGTACACCAGGCGTGTAACACCCGGCAGGCGGTGGATCTGCATATCCGCCGAGGTACTGATCACCGCGCAATAGCGAATCGAGCGCTCCAGCGCCTCGCTCAGGGTAAAGCTGCTTTGCATCGCAAACGACAAGCCGTGGAAATCGGTCGGATAGCCACAGCGCGCCACCCGCAAACCAAAACATTCATCGCCAGTGACGCGCAGCGTCGCCCGCCACAGCGCGCTCATATTGGCCTGGGCAATGCGCTGGTTGGCGTCGTGCAGCGTAGCCGGGTCGATACCGGCTTCACGCAGCAGCGGTGCGCTGGCAATGCCTTCGGCTTCCAGCGCGCGAACTATCACCTGAGCCCAGGTGGCGATGGTGTCGATACGGCGCATGGCAACTTCTCCCCCACCCGACGGCTTAACGCGAGGCCTGGGCGGCGCTGGCGTCCGCACCCTGCAGCGCAGCATCAAGGAAGGCCGGCTGTGCCCAGTCTTTAACCTCAAAGCCCTTGCGAATCAGCTTCTGCTTCAGGGCCACGTTGATGCCGTTTTGCAGGTTGCCGAGGAACTCCTGGTCCAGCTGCGGGTTGAAGATTTTCACAAACGACTGACTACCCGCGTCGGCGTTGAGAATGCTCGCCGGGTAGGTCGACAGTCTGGCCACCAGGTCGACATAAGCCTGTTTGTGGTCCTCGTTGCGCAGCCAGGTGACAGCCGGCTGCTGGGCTTTGAGCAAGCGCTTGACGATATCCGGGTGGGCATCGACGAAGGCGCCGGTGCCGACCAGCACCGCTTGCAGGCTGCCGGCGCCGTTGAGGTCGGCAGTGCTGATGGCCACGTCGGCCAGGCCACGGTCCTTGAGGGCGAACACACCGGGGCCGGTCCAGGTGGCGTCGATCTGCTTGGCGGCCAGCGCGGCGTTGGCGGCGTTGTAGTCGAGGTTGATGACTTTGAAATCACGCTCGGTCAGGCCTTTGCTGGCCAGCGCGGCATCGAACGACAGTTGCGTGGCGGTGCCGCGGAAAATAGCCACGCGTTTGCCTTTGAGGGTTTCCAACGACGTGATGCCAGAGCCTGGCAGCACGCCGAGGTACTGTTTGACATCGCGCGCGGTGGCGCTGAGCAGGCGGGTGTCCAGGCCATTGGCCTTGCCGACGATAGCCGGCAGGTCGCCCAGGTAGGCGAAGTCGACCTGGCCGTTGGCCAAGGCTTCGTTTACCGCTGGGCCGGCGCCTTTGAAAAAGGTCCACTGCACCTCAATGCCGTCGGCGGCAAATTCTTTTTCCAGGTCCTGACGGTCGCGCAGCACGTCCACCACCCCTGCCCCGCTTGGGGTTTTGCCGGCGCTGATATCGGGCACGGCGATACGGATTTGTTTAAGGTCGGCGGCTAATACACCACTGGCGGCCAGGGCCAGCACGACAGTCAGCGACGACGCCGCAGCGCGGCGAAACAGCGGGGAAAAGCGCATGGGGACACTCCTGCATCAAAACAAAGCGGCGAATTGCCGAAAGCGTGCGGGCAAAGTAATGGCGAGTGTTTTGAGAGGAAAATAATTAAAGCTTGGATTTTTAGTGCTTAAACGAATAAGCAGATGGGACGAGGGTTCTGCCTGGGCGATAAATTCGAGGCATAAAAAATATGCCGGGAAGGCTGGTTGTAGGGTGTGCTATGCGCACCGTTGCGGTTTTCCGGGAAACCGCTCGGTGCGCGCAGCACACCCTACAAAATCACAAACCTTAACGCGGAAACACCGGCTGACGCGCTGGCTTCTTCCCACCCTTGCCGCCTTTACCCTTGTTGCCTTTGGCCGCCTCGTGACGGGCCTTGGCATCTTCCTGGTTCTTGGCGAACGCGGCGGCCTTGGCTTGCTCGCGTTTGTCCCACGGATTGCCGCCGTCGCTGGCGCGTGGTGGCAGGCCGCTGTGCTGGGTGAGGATCTTGGTGGTGGTTTCCTTGGCGACCTTGTGGCTCCCGGCTGGCGTCGAGTTCTTGCGACGTGCGCTCTGGTAGCTGTCGGTGGCCGGCTGGTGCAGCGGGATGAGCTGGTTCTTGCCCGGCCCGATCAGGTCGCCACGGCCCATGCGCAGCAGCGCTTCACGCAGCATCGGCCAGCCCTTTGGGTCGTGGTAGCGCAGGAAGGCTTTGTGCAGGCGGCGCTGCTCTTCGCTTTTGACGATGGTCACGCCGTCGCTTTTGTAGGTGACCTTGCGCAGCGGGTTCTTGCCCGAGTGGTACATGGCGGTGGCGGTGGCCATCGGCGAGGGGTAGAAGGCCTGCACCTGGTCGGCACGGAAGCCGTTGCCTTTGAGCCAAAGAGCCAGGTTCATCATGTCTTCGTCGGTGGTGCCCGGGTGCGCGGCGATAAAGTACGGGATCAGGTACTGCTCTTTGCCCGCCTCTTTCGAGTACTTCTCGAACATGCGCTTGAACTTGTCGTAGGAGCCAATGCCCGGCTTCATCATCTGATTCAGCGGGCCTTCTTCGGTGTGCTCCGGGGCAATTTTCAGGTAGCCACCCACGTGGTGGGTGACCAGCTCTTTGACGTACTCGGGCGATTCCACGGCCAGGTCATAGCGCAGACCCGAGGCGATCAGAATCTTTTTCACGCCTGGCAGTGCGCGGGCGCTGCGGTACAGCTGAATCAGGCTGGAGTGGTCGGTGTTCAGGTTCGGGCAGATGCCGGGGAACACGCACGACGGCTTGCGGCACGCCGATTCGATTTCCGGGCTTTTGCAGGCGATGCGGTACATGTTGGCAGTCGGCCCGCCGAGGTCGGAGATCACCCCGGTAAAGCCTGGCACCTTGTCGCGGATTTCTTCGATCTCGCGAATGATCGACTCTTCCGAGCGGTTCTGGATGATGCGGCCTTCGTGCTCGGTAATGGAGCAGAAGGTGCAACCGCCAAAGCAGCCACGCATGATGTTTACCGAGAAACGGATCATGTCGTAGGCAGGAATTTTTTCCTTGCCATAGGCCGGGTGCGGAACGCGCTGATACGGCATGCCGAACACGTAGTCCATCTCGTCGGTGGTCATGGGAATGGGTGGCGGGTTGAACCACACGTCCACTTCGCCATGTTTCTGCACCAGCGCGCGGGCGTTGCCGGGGTTGGTTTCCAGGTGCAGCACGCGGTTGGCGTGGGCGTACAACACCGGGTCGTTACGCACCTTTTCCATGGACGGCAGGCGGATAACGGTTTTGTCGCGGGTCATGCGCGGGCTGGCCAGAATCTGCACGACCTTGGCTTCCTCCGGATCTTCAACCGGCCCCTTTTCCTGCTCAATGGCGCAGGCCTGGGTGTCTTGCGTATTCACGTACGGGTTGATGATCTTGTCGACCTTGCCCGGGCGGTCGATACGGGTGGAGTCCACTTCATACCAGCCTTGCGGCGTATCACGACGGATAAACGCGGTGCCGCGCACGTCGGTGATGTCTTCGATCTTGTGGCCGAAGGCCAGGCGCTGGGCCACTTCAACGATGGCGCGCTCGGCGTTGCCGTACAGCAGAATGTCGGCGCTGGCGTCGATCAGGATCGAGTTGCGCACGCGGTCTTGCCAGTAGTCGTAGTGGGCGATGCGGCGCAACGAGGCTTCGATGCCGCCGAGCACGATCGGTACGTGCTTGTAGGCTTCCTTGCAGCGCTGGCTGTATACCAGGCTTGCGCGGTCGGGGCGTTTGCCGGCCAGGCCGCCGGGGGTGTAGGCGTCGTCCGAGCGGATTTTCTTGTCGGCGGTGTAGCGGTTGATCATCGAATCCATGTTGCCGGCCGCGACGCCGAAGAACAGGTTCGGCTCGCCGAGCTTCATGAAGTCGTCTTTGGACTGCCAGTTCGGCTGGGCAATGATGCCCACGCGAAAGCCCTGGGCTTCAAGCAGCCGACCGATGATTGCCATGCCAAAAGACGGGTGATCCACATACGCGTCACCGGTCACGATGATGATGTCGCAGGAATCCCAGCCAAGCAGATCCATCTCTTCCCGGCTCATTGGCAGGAAAGGTGCAGGCCCGAAACACTCGGCCCAGTACTTTGGATAATCGAATAACGGCTTGGCTGCTTGCATGGAGTGACCGTATGGCGGTTGCATGGAAAATCGCGGGCGCGGAATATAGCACAAAAAATGTACAGAATCCGACTGTGTCAGTCAGCTACTGCCCGATGTATGACGGGAAAAGTCTCATATGATGTGTGATCACACTTCATTGGCATGGCTATACTCGACGCAGTTTTCATCGCCCGGCCGCAGCGCTTGGGTACAAGGAGTGTTGCGGTGCGGCTAACCATTCTGCGGATGTACCTGTTTGCCTTGCTGGCTGCGTGTTGCAGCCAATCGTTCGCGGCCGCGCCGGTGCTGCTGGAGCGCTCCAGCAGCGGCGCGTCGCTCAATGGGCAGATCGAGTTGCTGGAAGACGTCGGCGCCAAGTTGAATGTCGCCGATATGGCCGACCCGGCCGTGCAACAGCGCTTTATACCGGCCAACGGCAAGGCCAGCGTCGGCCAGAGCCGCAATCCGTGGTGGATCAAAGTTTCTCTGCAACGCCGCAGCTCCGCCCCGCAAAACTGGTGGCTGGAAGTGGGCTCGGTGACGCAGCTGAATATGCAGCTGTACCTGCCCGGCCCGCACACCGGCTGGACCCAGCGTCAGGGCGGCGAAGTGGTCAATTACGCCGATGGCCGCGACCACCCTTACCGCCGCACGCTGTTCAAGCTGCCGGAGCTGGGCGAAGAACCACTGACCTTCTACCTGCGCACCTACGACCCGGCGGGCAACTCGTTTCCGCTGAAGGTGTGGCAGCTGGATGACCTCAGCCAACTGGCGGCCACCGAGAACATTGGCCTGGGCGTGATCTACGGCATCATCACTGCCCTGCTGCTGTACAACCTCTTTATCTTTTTCAGCCTGCGCGACTCGGCCTACTTCTGGTACGTGCTGGCCACCGCCGGCGCCCTGCTGTTTATCGTCAGCATGACCGGCCACGGCTTCCAGTACCTGTGGCCGAACCACCCGGTGCCGGTGTGGCTGGACCGCATCGTGCTGCCGTCGCTGTGGGGACTTTTCGCTTCGCGCTTCACCCAGACGTTGATGCAAACCCGTCGCTATGTGCGCTGGGCCCATCACCTACTGAACCTGGCATGCGCGATGTACATCGTCGCCATTGTCATCGACTTTTTCGGCGACCGTGGCACGGCGGCGTGGATTATCGCGATGCTGTCGTTCACCAGCATTCCGGCGGCGCTGGGCTCAGCGTTCATACGCTGGCGGCAGCAGTATTTCCCGGCGTTTTTGTACCTGTGCGGCTACGGCCTGATTCTGGGCAGCACTGGCCTGCTGTTGATGCGCACCACCGGGGTTATTCAACCGGCAGACTGGAACGCCTATGTGTTCCCGCTGGCGGTGGCGGCCGAGTCGATTCTGTTCTCCTTCGCCCTGGCCTACCGCATTCAGACGCTCAAGCACGACCGCAGCATCGCGCTGCAACAGGCCGACCGGGAAAAGACCGCGCGCCTGTCGCAGATTCAAGCCAGCGCCGATGAGCTCAAACGCGCCGTGCAATTGCGCACCGCCGAGCTGGCCGAGGCCAATACCCAGCTGGCTGAAGCCAATCAGCAACTGCGTGAGCGCGAGCAGGCGCTGCAACATGCCGCTTTTCACGACCCGCTTACCGACCTGCCCAACCGTCGCTACCTGATCGAGCGGGTGGAAACCTCCCTGGCCGACGCCAGCCGGCGGCAGGAATCGGTGGCGTTATTGCTGGTGGACCTCGACCATTTCAAACCGATCAACGACCGCCACGGCCACGATGCCGGCGACCTGATGCTGCGCACTATCGGCCAGCGCTTGCGCGAGCATGTGCGCAGCAACGACATGGTGGCGCGGTTAGGTGGGGATGAGTTCGCCATCGTGATCAGCGGCCCGGAAGCCGAGCAGCACGCGCAGGAAATCGCCGTGCGCCTGCTGACTGAACTGGCGCGGCCGGTGCTCTACGGGGCGAATAACCTGGCCGTGACCATCAGCATCGGCGCGGCGCTGTTTCCGCAGCACGCCAAGCAGTTTGCCGGGTTGTACAAGGCCGCCGATGAAGCGCTCTACCAGGCGAAAAGCCAGGGCCGCTCGGGCTGCATCATGCGCGGCAAGGATGGCTCGCTGAGCCCGGAGCAGTGTCTGTTTCTCGACGTTTTGCAGGTGCCGACGGGATTGGTTTAGTTTGCCGACGGCAAACTCGCAGGATGGGTAGAGCGCAGCGAAACCCATCGATTCGCGTAGGCTCGCCTGGCCGGCCCCACCCATCCTACTGCTCTACGATTCGACGTACCGGCGCGGCACGCGCCCCGTCACCTTGGTCAACAACTCATAACCAATGCTGCCGCAGCGCTGGGCCAGCTCATCCACAGGCAATTGCGCGCCCCACAACTCCACGGCATCGCCCTCGCGCGCACCGGCCACGTCGGTAAGGTCGATGCTGAGCATGTCCATCGACACCCTCCCCGCCAGCGGCACGCGCTGACCGCGCACCACCACTTCGGTGCCTGGCGGCGCGTGACGGGGATAGCCGTCGGCGTAACCGCAGCTCACCGTGCCAATTAGCGACGGTCGCTGCGCGACCCAACTGGCGCCGTAACCGACGCTCTCGCCCGCCGGCACTTCGCGCAGGGCAATCACTTTCGCGGTCAGGCTCATTACCGGCCGCAGGCCAAGGTCCCTGGCGCTCAGCTCGGCAAATGGCGTGGCGCCGTAGAGCATGATGCCGGGGCGCTGCCAGTCCATATGGGCGGCCGGAATGGTCAGCAGCGCCGCGGAGTTGGCCAGGGAGCGCTGGTCGAATTCCAGGTCCAGCAGGCCAAGAAATTGCTCGACCTGCTGCTCGTTCAACTCATGCCCGCGCTCATCGGCACAGGCGAAATGGCCGAGCAGGTTCAGCTCGGCCACATTCGCCGTAGCCGCCAGACGGGCATGCCATTCGCGCAGCGCGGCGGGAGAAAAACCGAGCCGGTGCATGCCGCTGTCGAGCTTCAGCCAGATGTTCAACGGTTGCGACAGCGCTGCTGACAAAAGCGCCTGCGCCTGCGCCGGGCTGTGGACGGCCACATCCAGATTCAGCGCCGCGGCCTGCTGGTATTCCACCGCCTCGAAACAGCCTTCCAATAGCATCAATCGCCCGCTCGCATTCACTTCGCGCACGGCCTGCGCTTCTTCCAGGCAGCACACGGCAAAGCCATCGGCATCGTCGAGCGCGGCCACCACCTCACGCAGGCCATGGCCGTAAGCGTTGGCCTTGACCACGGCGAAGGCTTGCCGGCCCGGGGCGCAACGGTGGGCAACGGCGTAGTTATGGCGCAGGGCAGCCAGGTCGATGGTGGCGATTAGCGGGCGCATGGTGAACTCGACAGCGGCGAAAGGACCGGCAGTTTAGCCCAGCGCGGCGCAGAAATATCTTTGCAGGCTACTGACAGAAGGCTGTCAGTAGCCTCCTCGTAGAGTGCCCCTCAGCAGCTCGGGGTTATCCACCTTGCGGGCTGCGTTCAACTCTCTACAACGCCAAGGAATGAATGCCATGAACGCCGTGAACTGGTTTGAACTGTATGTCAGCAACTTCGACCGCGCCCACACCTTCTACCAGCGCGCCCTGGATATGGAGCTGCCGATTGTCGATGGGCCGATGTCGCGCATGGGGATTTTCCCGGGCGAAGAAAACGGCGGCGTTGGCGGTTGCATCAGCGCCATGCCCGGCATGCATCCGGGCACTGGCGGCACCCGCGTTTACCTGAACGTGGAAGGCCAGCTGGATGCCGTCCTCGACCGCGTACCGAATGCCGGTGGCACTATTTTGCAGCCGCGCACCGAGATCGCCCCGCACGGTTTCATTGCCTTGATTAAAGACAGCGAAGGCAATAGCGTGGGGCTTCACAGCGTGTCCTGACCCGGCACACGTAGAGCGAATATCCGTGCAGCGGATATCCGCCATTGGCTCCCGACACCGTAACGGCGGTATCGCCCCGGCGATATCCGCCCTACGCCGCGCAGGCCCACCGAAAAACCATGAGACGCGCCGACCGCCTGTTCCAGATTGTGCAGTTCCTGCGCAGCCGCCGCCTGACCACCGCGCAGTGGCTGGCGGAGCGCTTGCAGGTGTCGGTGCGCACCATCTACCGTGATATTCAGGATTTGTCGCTCTCCGGCGTACCGCTGGAGGGTGAAGCGGGCGTGGGCTACGTGCTGCGCCAGCCCATGGACCTGCCGCCCTTGATGTTTGAGCGCGAAGAAATCGAAGCGCTGATGATCGGCGCCAAGATGGTCAAAGCCTGGGCCGACCCGGCACTGCAACATGCCGCCGAATCGGCGCTGGCAAAAATCCACGGCGTGCTGCCGAGCGATCTGCGCAGCGAGCTCAACCGCCACAACCTCTTCGCTCCGGAATCCAATCTCTACCCTGTGCACTGGCTAGGCCAGCTAAGGCTCGCCATCCGCCAGCAGCGCAAACTGCAACTGAGCTACAAAGACGAAAAAGGCCAGAGCAGCGAGCGCTGCATCTGGCCGTTGGGGCTGTTCTTCTGGGGACAGACCTGGACGCTATGCAGCTGGTGCGAACTGCGCGGCGACTTCCGTAACTTTCGTATCGACCGGCTGGATACGCTGACCGATACCGATGAGCACTTTGCGTGTGGCGAAGGGCAGCGGCTGGAAGACTATCTGGCGCCTTACGTCGACAGCGATTTCATCGCGCCGCACTACAAGATTTGAAGAGACCTCAATTTCGACTCGCCAGATCGGTCGGAGCGCCGTCTAGGCAAGAAGCCCGGAGCGCAGGGACCGCAATGGGCTCGAGCCCATGAGGATCACGAGCACCGCGCGACGCAGCATAGACGGCGATCCGGCTGATCTGGGTCGAAATTACTCGTCGTCGTCGAAGTTATAGCTGCCAGGCGCCAGGTTCTCGAACCTTGTGTACTTACCCAAAAACGCCAATCGAATAAAACCGATCGGACCGTTCCGCTGCTTACCGATAATGATCTCGGCTACGCCTTTGTGTTCGGTCTCGGGGTGGTACACCTCGTCGCGGTACACGAACATGATCACGTCGGCGTCCTGCTCAATGGCGCCCGATTCACGCAAGTCGGAGTTCACCGGACGCTTGTTGGGACGTTGTTCGAGGGAGCGGTTGAGCTGCGACAGCGCCACTACCGGGCAGTTGAATTCCTTGGCCAGGGCTTTCAGGGACCGGGAGATTTCGGAAATCTCGTTGGTGCGGTTGTCACCGCTGGAACCAGGGATCTGCATCAGCTGCAGGTAGTCGATCATGATCAGACCGACTTCACCGTGCTCACGCACCAGACGGCGAGTACGCGCACGCATTTCCGAGGGGCTGATACCGGCAGTGTCGTCGATAAACAGCTTGCGGTCGTTAAGCAGGTTGACCGCCGAGGTCAGGCGCGGCCAGTCGTCGTCATCGAGCTGACCGGAACGCACCTTGGTCTGGTCGATACGGCCGAGGGACGACAGCATACGCATCATCAGCGATTCGCCTGGCATCTCCAGCGAGTACACCAGAATCACCTTGTCGCTGCGCAGCACGGCGTTCTCCACCAGGTTCATGGCGAAGGTGGTTTTACCCATCGACGGACGACCGGCAACAATGATCAGGTCGGAGGGCTGCAGGCCGCTGGTCTTGTCGTCGAGGTCAGTGAAACCGGTGGAGAGCCCGGTGATGCCTTCGCCGGTGTTGAACAGCTCGTCGATACGGTCGATGGCTTTGGTCAGCAGCGCATTCACGCCTACCGGGCCACCGGTTTTGGGCCGCGCTTCGGCGATCTGGAAGATCTGCCGTTCGGCTTCGTCGAGAATCTCTGAGGCTTGGCGCCCTTGCGGGTTGAAAGCGCTGTCGGCGATTTCGCTGCTGATGCCGATCAGCTGTCGCAAGGTGGCGCGCTCGCGCACGATCTGCGCATAGGCCTTGATGTTGGCCACCGACGGGGTGTTCTTCGCCAGTTCCCCGAGGTAGGCCAGGCCGCCGGTTTGCGAGGTCTGGCCTTCCTTGTCGAGCTGCTCGGACAAGGTCACCACGTCGAACGGGGAGTTGTGGTCGGCTAGCTTGGCGATGGCGCGGAAGATCAAGCGGTGGTCATGGCGATAGAAGTCGCCGTCCGACACCTGGTCCAGCACCCGCTCCCAGGCGTTGTTGTCGAGCATCAGACCACCGAGCACGGCCTGTTCGGCCTCGATGGAATGGGGCGGGACTTTTAGCGCGGCGGTTTGCAGGTCGAACTGTTCGGGATCGGAAATATCGTTCATGGCCACATGGAATCAGGAGTGCAAAACAGGGAATACAGAAAGACAAAGGGCACGATCTGCTTACGCAAATCGTGCCCGATGTTAAACCGCTCGCACACGGGGTGCCAGACGATTGGTGTTGCTTAAGCAGCTACCACGACAACACGGACGGTAGCTTCAACGTCGGAGTGCAGGTGCACCGCTACGTCGAATTCGCCCACGTGACGGATGGTACCGTTCGGCAGACGCACTTCAGCTTTGGCCACTTCAACGCCGGAGGCGGTCAGAGCGTCAGCGATGTCGTGAGTACCGATGGAACCGAACAGCTTGCCTTCATCACCAGCGGTGGCAGTGATGGTCACTTCCAGCTCAGCCAGTTGAGCAGCACGAGCTTCAGCCGAAGCTTTCTTCTCGGCAGCCAGTTTTTCCAGCTCTGCACGACGCTCTTCGAACGCAGCAACGTTCGCAGCGGTAGCGGCAGTGGCTTTGCCTTGCGGCAGCAGGAAGTTACGGCCGTAACCAGCCTTAACGTTCACTTTGTCGCCCAGGTTGCCCAGATTGGCGATTTTTTCCAGCAGGATGACTTCCATTTGGGTCTTACCTCTTAACTTTTAACCTTCACCGTTCGCAGGACCAGCGCCCTTGTGGCGCGCCAGGCGTCCGCGAAAATCAATCAGACTGTCGACCACAGCCAGGATACAAATCAGGTTGCCGATTATCAGCACAGCCATGTACAGCGCCATCACCCAGAAGGTGCTGAGCCGCTTCATTTCAATCAGGCCATGGCCCAGGGCCAGACCTGCGAAAAACAGCGGCACCGTACACAGCGGAGCCAACACCGCGAAACTGTCGCCCAGCGCTGGCGCAAACAACACACCAAGCAACAGAGCCACCGCCACAGCGGGCTTCAAACGTATTGCCCGAAACTCCAGGCCGAAGCCGCCAGGGTTGTACAACGCCGCTTGCCAATAACGGGCAAGCACCAGGCAAAGCACACACATCAACTGCAATGAGGAGGCTAAAAACCCGGGCAAGGCCGCAATAAGCGAAGCTTGCACATCAGCGAGCTGTTCGGCTGGGATCTTCGCTTCGGCGGCATACTGCGAGAAGACTGCGCGGAGAAACTCCGCCATTCCCTTCAGCATGTCTGCCGAGACCGCCTCGATCACCTGCACAAACAACGCACCCAACACCACACTGGCCAGCAACACCCAGGTCCAGGAAGCGGTGACGCGTAACACCTGCGCCAACACCAGCGTGCCTGCCACGAGCATAAGGGTCGTCGGCTCGCCGACATACCACCACACCGCAGCGGGCAACAACGCCCAAACCCATACGCTAAATGCGTCGGCTGCACCGCGCCGCAACAAAATCAAAGCTGCTGCGGCAGCGCTCAACCAAATCAACAGCGGCAATGCCGCGCTACCTACCACTACGAGAGTGGCCTGCATGCGACCACGCATGATGAATTCAGCAATGGCGCGCATACGATTTATTCCTTACTGCGTTTCGACCTTCCGGTCTCAGCGGCCGTGGCTGTCGGTGTAGGCGAGCAGGGCCAGGAAGCGGGCGCGCTTGATAGCGGTAGCCAGCTGACGCTGATAACGAGCCTTGGTACCGGTGATACGGCTTGGAACGATTTTGCCGGTTTCAGAAACGTAGGCTTTCAGGGTGTTGAGATCTTTGTAATCGATCTCCTTCACGTCTTCAGCGGTGAAACGGCAGAATTTACGACGACGGAAGAAACGTGCCATGAGATTGGCTCCTCAATAGATCCGTGGATTACTCGTCAGCGTTATCGCTGTCGCTGTTGTCGCTGTCATCGCTGTCGCCATCGATGGAATCGGCTTCAGGACGGTCACGACGCTCGCGGCGCTCGCTGCGGTTTTCTTCAGCCTTGAGCATCTCGGACTGGCCAGTTACGGCTTCGTCGCGACGGATGACCAGGTTACGGATCACGGCATCGTTGTAACGGAAGTTGTCTTCCAGCTCAGCCAGGGCTTTGCCGGTGCACTCAACGTTCAGCATCACGTAGTGAGCCTTGTGAACATTGTTGATTGCATAGGCCAATTGACGACGGCCCCAGTCTTCCAGGCGGTGAATTTTGCCGCCGTCTTCTTCGATCAGCTTGGTGTAACGCTCAACCATGCCGCCGACTTGCTCGCTCTGGTCCGGGTGAACCAGAAAGATGATTTCGTAATGACGCATAAATGCTCCTTACGGGTTGTAGCCTGCCGCGTAGGCGGTCAGACAAGGAGTGAATGACACTGTTAGCTCACCGGACATCAGCGCACGAAAACGCCTGCCGTCACGGCAAGGGGCGCAATTGTAGAGAAGGGGGCTGGGGGGCGCAAGGCAATTGGTGATTATTTGAACAATCGGAAAAGGCGCGTTGCGCGCCCTTCCCGTATGCAAACCGCGTGGGCTATTTCCCGGCCTTGGCTTTCACACTGCGCTGGCGCAGCGCTTCGAACAGGCACACGCCGGTGGCTACCGATACGTTGAGGCTGCTGACGCTACCGGCCATGGGCAGGCGCACCAGGTAGTCGCAGTGCTCGCGCGTCAGGCGACGCATGCCTTTGCCTTCGGCGCCCATGATCAGAATGGTGGGGCCGGTCAGGTCCTGCTCGTACAGTTCCTGCTCAGCCTCACCGGCGGTGCCTACAACCCACAGGCCGCGCTGCTGAAGTTTTTCCAGGGTGCGCGCCAGGTTGGTCACGGCCACCAGCGGAATCACTTCTGCCGCACCGCACGCTACTTTGCGCACAGTCGGGTTGAGGGTGGCGGACTTGTCCTTGGGCACGATCACCGCCAAGGCACCCGCCGCATCGGCGGTACGTAGGCAGGCGCCGAGGTTGTGCGGATCGGTTACCCCGTCGAGCACCAGCAGCAGCGGATGACCTTCGGAACGGTCGAGCAGCTCGTCGAGCATCGCCTCGCCCCACACCTGGCTGGGGCTGACCTCTGCCACTACGCCCTGGTGCACGCCTTCAACCCAGGCGTCCATCTCACGACGCTCGGCCTGGCCAACGGCAACGCGCGACTGCGCAGCCAACTCCAGCAACACTTGTACGCGCGGATCGTTACGGCCTTCAGCCAGCCAGATCTGCTTTACCCGCTTGGGGTGATGACGCAACAACGCTTCTACGGCATGCACGCCGTAGATCTTTTCCAACTGACTCATGCTTTACCCTTTGGCTTGCGCGCCCCGCCGCTTCTGCTCGGTGCTGCCGCAGGGGCAGCTTTCGCCGGGCCCTTGCGGTGACTGCTGGGCTTGCCGGCTTTGCTCGCCGTACTGGCCTTGCCTTTGCTTTTCGCTTCGGCGAGCAGCGCGCTTTTCACTTCGCGGCTGCGTTTGACGTCGGCGCTGCCCGTGGCTGCCGGCGCGCGGCCGCCAGCGGCATTGGCTTTTTCCGCACGCTCGCGGGCGCCGCCTTTGGTAGCCGAGGTGGACGCACGGCCTTTACGGCCAATCGGCGCGTCGATGGTGGCTTGCGCCAGCTCGAAGTCGATTTTACGTTCGTCCAGGTCCACACGCATGACTTTGACGTCGATGCTGTCGCCCAGGCGGAAGCTGCGCCCGGTGCGCTCGCCAGCCAAACGGTGGTGAACCGGGTCGAAGTGGTAGTAGTCACCCGGCAAGGCGGTGACGTGCACCAGGCCTTCGACGTAGATGTCTTTAAGCTCGACGAACAGACCAAAACCGGTCACGGCCGTGATCACGCCAGGGAAGCTTTCGCCCACGCGGTCTTTCATAAACTCGCACTTGAGCCAGTTCACAACATCACGAGTGGCCTCGTCGGCACGGCGCTCGGACATCGAGCACTGCTCGCCCAATTGCTCCAGCGCTGCCTCGTCGTACGGGTAGATGCGCGCCTTCGGAATCATCATCGCGCCAGCACGTTTGACGTGCGGCGTATCCATCTTCGAGCGGATTACGCTGCGAATGGCGCGGTGGGTCAACAGGTCTGGGTAACGACGGATAGGCGAGGTAAAGTGGGTGTACGCCTCGTAATTCAGGCCGAAGTGGCCCTGGTTGTCGGCGCTGTACACCGCCTGGCTCAGCGAACGCAGCATCACGGTCTGGATCAGGTGGTAATCCGGGCGCTCGCGAATATTTTCCAGCAGCGCCTGGTAGTCCTTGGGCGACGGACCCTCCTTGGACTTGCCACGCTGCAGCGACAGCCCCAGCTCGCCAAGGAAGGCCTTGAGTTTTTCCAGGCGCTCCGGCGGCGGACCATCATGCACGCGGTACAGAGCTGGAATCTCGTGCTTCTTGAGGAATTCGGCGGTGGCCACGTTGGCGGCCAGCATGCATTCCTCGATCAGCTTGTGGGCGTCGTTGCGGGTGGTCGGACGGATTTCGGCAATCTTGCGGCCCGAGCCGAAGATAATGCGGGTTTCCTGGGTTTCGAAGTCGATGGCGCCACGCTCATGACGGGCCGCCAGCAGCACCTGATACAGCGAGTACAGCTGCTTGAGGTGCGGCACCACGTCGGCGTATTCAGTGCGCAGGGCTTTCGCCTCGGTGCTCTTGGGCTGCTCGAGGATGGTGCTGACTTTGTTGTAGGTCAGGCGCGCGTGGGAGTGAATGACTGCTTCGTAGAACTGGTAGTCGGTCATCTTGCCGGTTTTGGAGATGCTCATCTCGCAGACCATGGCCAGACGGTCCACGTGCGGATTGAGCGAGCACAGGCCGTTGGACAGTTCTTCCGGCAACATCGGCACTACGCGCTCGGGGAAGTACACCGAGTTGCCGCGCACTTGCGATTCGTCGTCCAGGGCCGAGCCGATTTTCACGTACGAAGAAACGTCGGCGATGGCGACATACAGCTTCCAGCCGCCGGAGAACAGGCCCCACTTGCTGCCGTTCTTTTCGCAGAACACCGCATCGTCGAAGTCGCGCGCGTCTTCGCCGTCGATAGTGACGAACGGCAGATGGCGCAGGTCGATGCGCTTCTCTTTGTCTTTTTCTTCCACTTCGGGCTTGAGCTTGGCGGCTTCTTTGAGCACGGCCTCCGGCCAGACGTGAGGAATGTCGTAGCTGCGCAGCGCCACGTCGATTTCCATGCCCGGCGCCATATAGTTGCCGACCACTTCAACGACGTCGCCCTGCGGCTGGAAGCGCGGGGTTGGCCAGTGGGTGATTTTCACCTCGACGAACTGACCTTGCTTGGCGTTGGCGTTGCGGCCCGGGGTAACCAGCACTTCTTGCTGGATCTTCGGGTTATCGGCAACTACAAAGCCAATGCCGCTTTCTTCGTAGTAACGACCGACGATGCTTTCGTGGGCGCGGGAAATCACTTCAACTACTGCACCTTCACGGCGACCACGACGGTCCAGCCCGGTAACACGCGCCAGGGCACGGTCGCCATCGAACACCAGACGCATCTGCGCGGGGCTCAGAAACAGGTCGTCGCTCTTGTCATCCGGAATCAGGAAGCCGAAGCCATCACGGTGACCGCTGATGCGCCCGAGGATCAAGTCGAGCTTATCGACCGGCGCGTAGGTGCCACGGCGGGTATAGATCAACTGGCCATCGCGCTCCATCGCACGAAGGCGACGACGCAAGGCTTCCAGTTGTTCTTCAGTGGTGAGACCGAACTCTTCCACCAACTGCTCGCGGTTGGCCGGCGAACCGCGATCAGCCAGATGCTGAAGAATCAGCTCACGACTTGGGATAGGGTTTTCGTATTTTTCCGCTTCACGAGCGGCCTCGGGATCGAGGGATTGCCAATCGGCCATTAGAGAGGGTTCGCCTTATCTATATAGAGAAGTAAGTGTCATGCGCCTATTGAAGCGCGAAAACGCTATCTTGGTCTGCTCACGTGAACGAATAAAGTTTTTTTTCACACCAGGGGTTTACAACCTCAAAGTCGATCCGTATATTTCGCGCCCACAACGACGGCAAACGTTGTTGTAGTTGAAAGTAGTTGAGCAATCAGCGAACTCAACGCCCAGGTGGCGGAATTGGTAGACGCACTAGGTTCAGGTCCTAGCGATGGCAACATCGTGGAAGTTCGAGTCTTCTCCTGGGCACCAATTTAGACTGAGGTTCTACCAACCTCAGCAACAAAAAGACCGGCTTAGGCCGGTTTTTTTGTGCCTTTCGTATCGGTAAGTCGTTTAAATTCAGGGGTTTACAAGCCTGCGCCTGGTCCGTATATTTCGCGCCCACAACGACAGCAATGTTGTTGTAGTTGAAAGTAGCCGAGCAGTCAGCGAAATCAACGCCCAGGTGGCGGAATTGGTAGACGCACTAGGTTCAGGTCCTAGCGATGGCAACATCGTGGAAGTTCGAGTCTTCTCCTGGGCACCAATTCAGACCGAGGCACTACCAACCTCGGCAACAAAGAGACCGGCTCAGGCCGGTTTTTTTGTGCCTGTGGTTTGAGCCGCCCTGCGGATATCTGCCGCCGCGCACTAGGCGAAACGGCGGATATCGCGGTGCGTATATTCGCTCTACACGCGGAACTGGCCAAGGCTCGACTTCAAACGCGACGCCAAGCCATCCAACACACGCCCACTGGCCGCTGTCGCCGCACCCGCCTCGGCCGCACGCTGCGCCTCGGCGTGAATCACCTCAACGCGACCACGCACCGCGTCTGCGCCTTCAGCCTGATGCGCCGCCGCCTGAGTGGCCGCCTTGATGGCCGCATGCACATCATCCACTGCAGCCTGCACCGACAACTGTAAACGCTCGCTATCGCGCAATGCCGCCAACCCTTCGTTTGCCTGCTGGCCGGCACGGCCGATCACCGACACTGCCTCCTTCGCACCCTGCTGCAGCGCAGTGATATGCGACTGAATATCGCCAGTGGACTGCTGAGTCTTGCTCGCCAGCGCCCGCACCTCGTCGGCCACCACGGCAAAACCGCGACCGGTCTCGCCGGCACGCGCTGCCTCGATGGCCGCGTTAAGCGCCAGCAAGTTGGTCTGCTCGGCAATGCCATGAATTACGGTCAACACCATTTCGATCTGCTCGCTCTGGCGCGCCAGACGCTCGATCACCGCAGAACCGGCGTCCACGCGCGACACCAGCTCCTCAATCAAGCCGCCAACCTTGGTGGCGATCACGGCGTTTTCATTGGCGTCCTGACGAATCGACACCACGCGCTGCAACGCCGCCTGCATGGCGCGGCTTTCCGCTTGCGCATCGCCCGCCATCACAGCCAACGCTTCCAGGCTACCAGCCACTTCGTCACGCTGACGCTCTGCCGCGGCCTCAGCCGCCACGCTACGAGTCGCCAGCCCTTTGATTTCAACCCCGGTGCTGACCGCCACTTCACCCGCTTCACGAACAATGGGCTGCAGCTTTTCGACAAAGCGGTTTACGGCGATGGCCATATCGCCGATTTCATCGCGACTGGTGACTTCGATGCGGCGAGTCAGATCACCCTCGCCCGCCGCCAGATCATTGAGCGCAGCGATCTGCAAATGCAGCTTGTTGACCACACGCTGACCCAGCACCACCGCGAGCGTGAGCAATACGCCCAGACCGACCAGCACCAGACTCAAGCCGATACGCCACTTCAGCGTGGCAGCCGATTCCTGCACCGACGCACGCGCTCCATCGGCCATGCCGGCGGTTTCGGTCTGCGCAGCCTTCAAGCGCGCCGTCAGCGCGGCAGTGCTTTCAGTTGAGGCGCCCGACAGACTGTCAGCCACCAGTTGGTCACCACTGGCTATCAGGGCGGTAAAGCGTTTATCCAATGCCTCCAACTGCTGCTCGACGGAAGCCGTGGAAACGCCCATCAGCACCTTGCCGATTTCCACGCCATTGGGGCTGATGGACGCTTCAATCATGTACACCGATTTATCGTTGCGCGCGGCGCTCAGCACTTTATCCAGCGCTCGCTCGCCCTCGCCCTTTTCCATCAGCGCCTTGATCAGCGGGTTTTCCCGGTTGAGGTAGCGGGTCAGGTGCTGGCCTTGTGCATCGTCGTACACAACAAACAACACGTTGGGGTTACGTTGGGCACGGCGGGCGAATTCGGACAATGCCGGGCCGTCGTTATCCCACATGGCCCGCGGTGCAACCGCTGCGAGCAACTGCGCCATATCGTTGGCCGAATCCTTGAGGTTTTGCTCAAGGGTGGCGCGGATCTGAGTTTGCTCTTCCTTCAGGCGTGTGGACAAGCCGGCCGCCAGGCGCTCTCGCGTGCGGGTGGATAACGTGCCCAGGCCGGAGGAAAGCTCGCGGCTGGCCTCCTGCAACTCGGACTCCAGGCGCTGGGTGTCGGACCCCAGGCGCGCGCCCAGATCGACCTCCAACGCACCGACCGTGCTCCGAGTTAGTGCAACAGCCACCAGGACCTGCACCAGCAGTGCAATTCCAAGAGCAATGAATACCGGGCGCAGCAGGCGGCTACGCAAGAGAGAAACGATGGCAGACACGACAAACCTCCAATACCCGTCAACTGTGTGACGGCAACCGCTGGGATAACTTGAGCACAGCAAGGGCCATGCCGCCACTCCTGGCCAGACATTCAGAAACGAAAAAGGGCCGCCCATGGCGACCCCTTGTCGTGTGCAGCCGCCCTGACGGCGGCGGCATATGCCGTTAGGCGAACGGGTGACGCAACACGATGGTTTCGTTGCGGTCCGGGCCGGTGGAGATGATATCGATCGGCGCGCCGACCAACTCTTCCACACGCTTGATGTATGCACGGGCATTGGCCGGCAATTCGTCCAGGGTTTTGGCACCCAAAGTCGACTCGCTCCAGCCTGGGACTTCTTCGTACACCGGCTCCAGGCCGAGGTAGCTGTCGGCGTCGGTCGGTGCGTCGATGACGGCGCCGTTTTCGTTCTTGTAGCCCACGCAGATACGGATGGTTTCCAGACCGTCGAGCACGTCCAGCTTGGTCAGGCACAGGCCCGAGATGCTGTTGATTTCGATGGCGCGACGCAGAATGACGGCGTCAAACCAGCCGCAACGACGGGCACGGCCAGTGGTCGCACCGAACTCGTGGCCACGCTTGGCCAGGAACGCGCCGACGTCGTCGAACAGCTCAGTCGGGAACGGGCCCGAACCCACGCGCGTGGTGTAAGCCTTGGTGATACCGAGGATGTAATCCAGGTACATCGGGCCAAACCCCGAACCGGTGGCGATACCGCCGGCGGTGGTGTTGGAGCTGGTGACGTAGGGGTAGGTGCCGTGGTCGATGTCGAGCAGGGAACCCTGCGCGCCTTCGAACATGATGTCTTTGCCATCGCGACGCAGGTCGTGCAGCACGGAGGTGACGTCAGCCATCATCGGCTTCAGCAGCTCGGCGTACTCCATGCACTCATCCAGGGTTTTCTGGAAGTCGATGGCCGGCTCTTTGTAGTAATTGACCAGCACGAAGTTGTGGTAGTCCAGCAGCTCGCCAAGCTTGGCGGCGAAACGCTCGCGGTGGAACAAGTCACCGATGCGCAGGCCACGACGGGCCACTTTGTCTTCGTACGCCGGGCCGATACCGCGACCGGTAGTGCCGATCTTGGCTTCGCCGCGAGCGCGCTCACGAGCCTGGTCCAATGCCACATGGTAGGAGAGGATCAGCGGACAAGCCGGGCTGATGCGCAGGCGCTCGCGCACTGGAACGCCCTTCTCTTCCAGCTTGATGATTTCGCGCATCAAGGCATCCGGCGCCACCACCACACCGTTACCGATCAGGCACTGCACGCCTTCGCGCAGCACGCCGGACGGAATCAGGTGCAGCACGGTTTTCTCACCGTCGATCACCAGGGTATGACCTGCGTTGTGACCGCCCTGGTAGCGCACTACCGCGGCAGCGTGTTCAGTCAGCAGATCAACGATCTTGCCTTTGCCCTCATCACCCCATTGGGTGCCCAGGACTACGACATTCTTACCCATAACACTTGTCCTCTTCGAAGCTTGATGCCGGCAGGTGCCAGCGGAAACCTTTAAACAGCCAATGGCACAACCTGCCAGCGCCCGTCATTGAGCACCAACTGGCGATCACACCCGGCTTCATGCGCGGCAGAAACATCCTGGCCCGGCAGTGCCTGCACAACACGCGTGTTTTGCCCGCGCAACTGGCGAACTGCCTTCCATAGGTACAAATCGTGATTGTCCGGCGCCCAGACCCCGGCCTCAGGTTCATCGAGCTGCATAGCGCCCAATGTCACCAGGGTTTTGAGGTCGGTAGAAAAACCGGTAGCCGGGCGCGCCCGACCAAAGTCAGCACCAATATCATCATAGCGGCCGCCTTGAGCGATGGACTGACCAACGCCCGGCACAAACGCCGCGAACACCACACCGGTGTGATAGTGGTAGCCGCGCAGCTCACCCAGGTCGAAGTACAACGGCACTTCGGGGTAACGACGCTCCAGGGTGTCGGCGATGGCGATCAACTCATCGAGCGCCAGGTGCACGTCTTCCGGCGCTTCGACCAGACAGGCTTGCGCCAGATCCAGCACTTCGCGCTCGCCGCAGAGCTCAGCGAGGGCGCGGAGCATTTTCTGCAGCTCGGCCGGGACGCTTTCGGTCAGAGCAGCGACTTCGTCGACCGCCTTGCGTTGCAGCGCATCGAACAATTGCTGCTCCACTTCACCGGAAAGGCCAGCGGCACGCGCCAGGCCGCGGTAGATGCCGACATGGCCCAGATCGATGTGCACGTCCGGCACGGCGGCCAGTTCAAGCATTTCCAGCAACAGGCTGATGACTTCAACGTCGCTGGCCGGACTGGCGTCACCGTACAACTCGGCGCCCAGTTGAATCGGGCTGCGCGAGGTGGTCAGGGCACGAGGCTGGGCGTGCAGGACGCTGCCGGCGTAGCACAGACGGTTGGGCCCTTCACGACGCAAAGTGTGCGCATCGATGCGCGCCACTTGCGGCGTGATGTCGGCGCGAAAGCCCATCTGCCGGCCGGTTTGCGGATCAATAACCTTGAAGGTGCGCAGATCCAGATCCTGGCCCGCGCCGGTAAGCAACGATTCCAGGTATTCAATGTGTGGAGTGACGACGAACTCATAGCCCCAGCGCTGGAACAGATCCAGTACCTGACGGCGCGCCGCCTCGATGCGCGCCGCTTCCGGCGGCAGTACTTCCTCGATGCCATCTGGCAGCAGCCAGCGGTCTACCGTTGCCATTTCGCCATTCCCCTCGTTGCGGGCGGCAGCCATTAATGAAGCCAGTAAAGGAGGACTGTTCCCAGCAGCATGCTGGCAAGCCCGATTAGGCGTAAGTGACCATCAGACAGCTGCAAAAGCTGCATGAATGCCTCACGCCAACCTCGTGGATATAGGAACGGCAGGATGCCTTCCAGCACCAGCACTAAACACAACGCGATGCCGAGTTCCTGCCACATGGTTCCCACAGACGCAAAAAAGCCGGGAATTTCCCGGCTGATGCATCATAACAACCTTTGCCTGATCGGTCACCCCGACGGACGACCAGCGTCCGTCGGAAGCGACCTCTATCAAGGCTTGGACTTTTCCAGGTAACGGAAAAAGTCGCTGCTGGGATCCAGCACCAAGACGTCACGCTTGTCCGCAAAGCTTTCGCGATAAGCACGCAGGCTGCGATAGAAACCGTAAAACTCCTGGTCCTCACCGTAGGCCTTGGCGTAGATGGCCGAGGCTTTCGCATCGCCATCACCGCGAGCTTCTTCCGCTTCGCGATAGGCTTCCGCCAGGATCACGCGCTTCTGCCGGTCGGCGTCTGCACGAATACCTTCAGCCAGTTCCTTACCTTTGGCGCGATGCTCACGAGCCTCACGCTCACGCTCGGAACTCATGCGATCGAACACGCTGCGGTTTACTTCCTTCGGCAGGTCGATGGCTTTGACGCGAACGTCTACCACTTCAATGCCGAGCTCTTTCTGCGCCGCCTTGTTCAACGAGGCCGTTACATCAGCCATCAACGCATCACGCTCGCCGGAAACCGACTCGTGCAACGTGCGTTTACCGAACTGGTCACGCAAGGAAGCTTCGAGGCGACGCGACAAACGCTCGTCAGCAATCTGCTTCATGCCCGAGGTGGCGGTGTAGTAACGCTCAGCGTCCAGCACTCGCCACTTGGCATAGGCATCTACCATCAATGCTTTCTTTTCCAGGGTGAGGAAACGCGAGGTGGAGGAGTCGAGGGTCATCAAGCGCGCATCAAACTTGCGCACCTGGTTCACGTACGGAACCTTCACATGCAGGCCAGGCGCCACATCGGTTTGCACAATGCGACCGAAACGCAGCATTACCGCGCGCTCGGTTTGCGAAACGATGTAGAAGCAGTTCCAGCCAACCAGCAACACAACGATGCCGACAATAAGGGCGGCCAGTGATTTATTGCTCATCAGCGAGTCTCCCTTGTCCGCAGATCACGCTGTTGCAAATCAGCATTCACCCGTGCGCCCAAATCAGCAGCAGCGGCATTGCTTGAAGCGCTTGGCGCCGGCGCGGCACCGCGGCTGTCGATCATTTTGTCGAGCGGCAGATAAAGCAGGTTGTTCTGCCCTTTCTCGCCTGTCACCAACACTTTGCTGGTATTGCTCATCAGCTCTTGCATGGTGTCGAGGTACAGACGCTCGCGAGTCACTTCAGGCGCCTTGCGGTACTCGGCGACCAGCTTGGTGAAACGATCCGCTTCACCAGTTGCCCGCGATACCACTTCGTCACGATAACCGCTGGCATCTTCGATCAGACGCTGAGCCTGACCACGCGCCTCCGGCACCACGCCGTTGGCATAGGACTCGGCCAGGTTCTTCTCACGCTGCTCGTCTTCACGCGCACGGATCACGTCATCAAAGGCTTCCTGAACTTCACGCGGCGCGGCAGCGCTCTGCAGGTTCACCTGGGTGACGGTGATGCCGGTTTTGTAGTTGTCCATAAAACGCTGCAGGCGCTCTTTGACTTCGCTGGCCATCAACTCACGGCCTTCGGTCAGCACCTGGTCCATGGCAGTGGAACCCACGACATGGCGCACCGAGCTGTCGGTGGCCTGCTGCAGGCTCACTTCCGGCTGGTCTACGTTAAGTACGAAATCCTGCAGATTGCTGATCTTGTATTGAACAGTCAGCGGCACTTCGATGATGTTCTCATCCTCGGTGAGCATCTGCCCTTGCTTGCTATAAGCACGCTCGCGGGTGACGTTCTCCTGGTACTTACGATCCATCGGAGGGAAATAGATGTTGAGGCCTGGGCCGACAGTTTCGTAGTACTTGCCGAAGCGCAGCACGACGGCTTGCTCCTGCTCGTCCACGACATAAATGGCGCTGTACAGCCAGATAGCCGCCAGCACGGCCACCACGATAGCGATCAGGCCAAAGCCACCGCCACTGCCGCTGTTGGAGCCGCCGTCACTGTCACGTTTTTTACTGCCACCGAACAACCCGTTAAGGCTCTCCTGCAGCTTGCGGAAGGCTTCGTCGAGATCTGGCGGACCTTTGCGGTCACCGCCGCCCTTGCGTCCACCCCAAGGGTCTTGATTATTCGAGTTGCCACCCGGCTCATTCCAAGCCATAGCGCTCTCCATACTGATAAAGCAAAGACGCGCCCACGGCGCGCCCGCCAATGCTACAGATGCCACCCAACAGCAGCAAAGCCACAGTCGCAGGCTTTATTGCAAAGTGTGTTGCTCTAGAAATTCTGACGGCTGCCAACCTTCACGGCTGATCAACCGGTTCAATTCCACACGCGGAACCCGCACAGCCAACAGGCTGGCGCCTTGCTCATCATGCGCTTCGGTTTGCACCACACCCAAGGCAAAAAACTGTGCACGCAAGCGGCCCAACTTTTGCGGCAGACACAACGTACCCACAAACAGATCGTTACCCAAGAGTTCGGCAACGGCCTGCTCCAGCAAGTCCAGGCCACGCCCATCACGGGCCGACAGCCACACTCGTTGCGGGCGCCCGGCGTCATCACGCTGAATCTGTGGCTCGACGCCTTCAAGCAGATCCAGCTTGTTGTACACCTCAAGAATCGGCAGCTCATCGGCGCCGATTTCCGTCAGCACTGCCAGCACCTGCTCGATCTGCTCCTGACGATCCGGCTCGTGGGAGTCGATCACATGCAGTAGCAAGTCGGAATTGCTCGACTCCTCCAGCGTAGCGCGAAAGGCTTCGACCAGCTTGTGCGGCAGATGTCGAATGAAACCCACGGTATCGGCCAGCACGATAGGGCCGAGATCATCCAGCTCCAGGCGGCGCAACGTCGGGTCGAGGGTGGCGAACAGTTGATCCGCCGCGTACACCTCAGACTGGGTAACGGCGTTGAACAGTGTGGATTTACCGGCGTTGGTATAGCCAACCAGCGAAACGGACGGAATATCAGCGCGCTTGCGACCGCGCCGGGCCTGCTCACGCTGGCTACGTACACGTTCGAGCTTCTGCTTGATCTGACCGATACGTACCCGCAACAAACGGCGGTCGGTTTC
Source organism: Pseudomonas turukhanskensis (assembly GCF_027922365.1). Taxonomy (GTDB): domain Bacteria; phylum Pseudomonadota; class Gammaproteobacteria; order Pseudomonadales; family Pseudomonadaceae; genus Aquipseudomonas; species Aquipseudomonas turukhanskensis. Next base: position 799,155 of record NZ_BSFN01000001.1, on the reverse strand, counting down.
CAGCTGGGTTTCACCCGGGCCACGCAGACCGATACCGCCCTTCTGCCGTTCCAAGTGAGTCCAGCCGCGCACCAGTCGCGTGCTCAGGTGATCGAGCTGCGCCAGCTCAACCTGCAACTTACCCTCGTGGGTACGGGCACGCTGAGCAAAAATATCCAGAATCAACCCGGTACGGTCGAGCACGCGACACTCGAACACACGCTCAAGGTTACGTTCCTGACTCGGGGTAAGGATGTGGTTGAAGATAACCAGATCAATCTGTTCGGCCTTGACCAGGTCGCGTAACTCTTCGACCTTGCCACTGCCAATCAGAAATTTAGCGGTCGGCCGATGACGTGGCACGTTAATGAACGCCACCGTATCCGCGCCCGCCGAGTTGGCGAGCTCTTGGAACTCCTGCGGGTCTTCTCGCGCCTCTGTGTCTTGGCCTTCCAGATGAACCAGAACGGCCCGCTCACCACCTTCATGACGCTCGAAGAACAAAGCAGACTCCTATCAGGCGTTACCTGGTTCTGCTTCGACTTGCTCGCCTTCTGTCGCGCTAGGCAGACGAACCGGACGGCTCGGTACCACAGTGGAGATTGCGTGCTTGTAGACCATTTGGCTGACAGTGTTCTTCAGCAAAATAACAAACTGGTCGAAGGATTCGATCTGGCCTTGCAGCTTGATGCCGTTAACCAAATAAATTGAAACCGGTACGCGTTCCTTACGCAGGGTATTGAGGTAAGGGTCTTGTAGCGAATGCCCTTTTGACATGTGCCGCACTCCTTTGGAGATCGATAGTTATAGTATGAAAAGTGGTGGACTTCGCCGCCCTACCCCCAAGAGTAGACGGCAATAAGCAAGGTCTCATTCCAATATGGAGACCGACTTCAAGTATTTCAAGGCACGTGGCAGATTGTCGCAAGCCAGACTGTCTAGCCAGTGCAGATTGGACCAACTTCGCAACCAGGTGAACTGTCTTTTGGCTAATTGACGAGTAGCAATAATGCCTTTCTCGACCATTTGCTCTCGAGTCAGGCTGCCATCCAGATAATCCCAGACCTGGCGATAACCTACTGCCCGAATAGACGGCAACCCGACATGCAGATCCCCTCTATTTCGCAGGGTTTCGACCTCTTCGACAAAGCCCTGTTCCATCATGGCCAGAAATCTTTCGGCAATCCGCGCGTGCAACACCTGGCGCTGCGTGGGCGCAATCGCCAAGTTCGCGACAGTATAGGGGAATTGCACCACCCCGGCTGTGCTAGAAGCGCCGTTTTGAGCGGTCTGACGCTCTCTATGCGACGTCATCGTCTGACCGCTTACCAGGAATACTTCCAACGCGCGAGTAAGACGTTGCGGATCATTAGGGTGAATTCGTGCTGCCGACTGCGGATCCACCGCCGCCAACTCGCGATGCAGCACATCCCAGCCCTCGGCAGCAGCGCGCAACTCTAGCTGGGCGCGCACCTCGGCGTCCGCTGCCGGCATATCCGCCAAGCCTTCCTGCAGCGCCTTGTAATAGAGCATGGTGCCGCCCACCAGTAGCGGAATGCGGCCGGCAGCGGTGATTTCAGCCATAGCCGCCAAGGCGTCGGCGCTAAATTCGGCGGCGGAGTAGCGTTCGGACGGGTCGCGGATGTCGATCAGACGATGCGGATACTGGGCCAATAACGCTTTAGAGGGCTTGGCGGTGCCAATATCCATGCCGCGATAGACCAGCGCCGAATCGACGCTGATCAGCTCACATGGCAAATGCTTGGTCAGTTCGATGGCGAGGTCGGTCTTGCCAGCGGCAGTTGGCCCCATCAGGAAAATCGCCGGAGGCAGGCGACTGGACATATAAAGGAAGTCCTTAGCGGCCGCGCATAAAGAGTTTGTCGAGGTCGTCCATGCCCAGTTGCGTCCAGGTCGGCCGACCGTGGTTGCACTGACCACTGCGCTCGGTGCTTTCCATATCGCGCAGCAAGCCGTTCATTTCCGGAATGGTCAGACGACGATTGGCGCGCACGGCGCCGTGACAGGCCATGGTGCCGAGCAATTCGTTGAGGTGCGCCTGAATCCGGTCACTGGTGCCGTACTCCATCAGATCTGCGACCACGTCATGAACCAGGCGATTGGCTTCAGCCTGCTTGAGCAGTGCCGGAATTTGCCGAATAGCCAGGGTTTCCGGGCCAAGGCGCTGCAACTCGAAGCCCAGACGCTGGAACCACGCTGCATGCTCTTCGGCGCAATCGGCTTCGCGCTGGCTCACCGCAATCGACTCCGGCACCAGCAACGGCTGGCCGCTCAGGCCTTCGCTGGCCATCGCGATCTTCAACCGCTCATAGGTGATGCGCTCGTGGGCGGCATGCATATCCACCAGCACCATGCCGATGGCGTTCTCAGCCAGGATATACACGCCTTTGAGCTGCGCCAGCGCGTAGCCCAGAGGTGGAACATCGCCCTGATTTTCCGGGAGCGTGGCGGGGGCAGCGCCATTGGCCAGCGGCGCAAAATACTCACGGTATGCGCCCTGAGCCTCGGCGATGGGCATGCTCGAGCTTGGCCGCGGCGCGGAATAGCCGCTCTGGTAGCCGCTGCCCGGCGCACGCCAGACGTTTTCTGCCGCCGGCCGCTCAAGCAGATTGGCCGACAGGCTCATTTCATTCTGTGGACCAAACTCACCCGCCGCCTGTCCGGTCGGCCTGAGCATGCCAGCCACCGCAGCCGGGGCGGCCAACTGGTCTTCCGGGCGCACTTCGCCGAGGGCACGGTGCAAGGTGCCGTACAGGAAGTCATGCACCATGCGGCCATCGCGAAACCGCACTTCGTGCTTGGTCGGGTGCACATTGACGTCGACCACCGAAGGATCGATTTCCAGAAACAACACAAACGTCGGATGGCGACCGTTGAACAGCACATCGCGGTATGCCTGGCGCACTGCGTGGGCAACCAGCTTGTCGCGCACGGCGCGGCCGTTGACGAAGAAGTACTGCAAATCCGCCTGGCTGCGCGAAAAGGTCGGCAGACCCACCCAGCCCCACATCCGCAGGCCATTGCGCTCGATCTCGATCGGCAGTGCTTGCTCAAGGAAAGACGGCCCGCACACGGCGGCCACTCGGCGCGCGCGCGCCGCTTCATCGTGAGCCTCGTGCAACGACAACACGCTCTTGCCGTTATGGCGCAGGTGGAAGGCCACGTCGAAACGCGCCAGGGCCAAGCGTTTGACCACTTCCTGCAAGTGATCGAACTCGGTCTTCTCGGCCTTGAGGAACTTGCGCCGCGCCGGGGTATTGAAAAACAGATCACGCACTTCGACCGAGGTGCCCACCGGGTGCGCCGCCGGCTGCACGCGCGGCGCCATGTCGCGACCTTCTGTTTCCACTTGCCAGGCCTGGTCGGCGTCAGCGGTGCGCGAAGTCAGGGTGAGCCGGGCAACCGAGCTGATGGAGGCCAGCGCCTCGCCGCGAAAGCCCATGCTCATGACGCTTTCGAGGTCTTCCAATTCGCGAATCTTGCTGGTGGCGTGACGCGCCAGGGCCAACGGCAGGTCATCGGCGGCGATACCACTGCCGTCGTCGCGTACCCGCAGCAGCTTGGTGCCGCCCAACTCAACGTCTACATCAATACGCGCTGCGCCGGAGTCCAGGCTGTTCTCCAGCAGTTCCTTGGCCACGGAGGCCGGACGCTCAACCACCTCACCCGCCGCGATCTGGTTAGCCAGGCGCGGGCTTAGCAGTTCAATGCGCGCCTGGCTCAACACCGGCGCGGTCATGGCTGAGCCGCCAGCGCGGTCGGTGGAATCTGCAGGTGCTGGCCGACTTTCAGGGAATCGGTTTTCAGGTTGTTGGCCGAGCGAATCGCCGCCTGGGTGACCTGATAGCGCTGGGCAATCATCGCCAGGCTCTCGCCGGACGACACCATGTGGTCGCGCGGGCCAGGGGCGATCTTGCCGGAGTCACGCATCCAGGCGATGTAGGTGCCGGGCGGCGGGTTTTGCTGGAAGAACTGGCGAATACCGCTGGAAATCGAGCGCGCCAACGATTGCTGGTGGCTGCCGGAGGCCAATTTCGCCGACTCGTTAGGGTTCGAGATAAACCCCGTTTCCACCAGAATCGAAGGGATGTCCGGCGATTTCAGCACCATAAACCCGGCTTGTTCCACGCGACGTTTGTGCAGCGAAGTCACGCTGCCGAGGTTGCTCAGCACCTTTTGGCCGACGTTAAGGCTCGAAGACAGCGACGCCGTCATCGACAGATCGAGCAGTACGCCGGCCAGCATCGGGTCTTTGTCGTCGAGACTGACGTTGCCGGCGCCGCCGATCAGGTCGGAGCGGTTTTCACTGTCGGCCAGCCAGCGGGCCGTTTCCGAGGTGGCGCCGCGATCGGACAGGGCGAATACCGAGGCGCCAAACGCCGATTTGCTCGGTGCAGCGTCAGCATGAATGGAAACGAACAGATCCGCGCCCTTCTTGCGGGCGATCTCGGTACGTTTGCGCAGCGGAATAAAGTAGTCGCCGGTGCGTACCAACTCCGCGCGGTAACCCTTGGTTGCGTTTACTTGGCGCTGCAGCTCCTTGGCGATGCCCAGCACTACGTCTTTTTCACGGGCACCGCGCGGGCCCAAGGCTCCCGGGTCTTCGCCGCCGTGACCGGCGTCGATGGCCACCACGATATCGCGCTTGCCGCTCGGGTCTGGCGGGGTGAGTTTGGGCGCAGGCTGGGTTGGCGACACCGGCATCTGCGGCGCAGCAGCCGTGGTGGTGGACGGCAGGGTGGGCGAGCTGTCGGCGCCCTGGTCGAACAGGTCGACCACCAGGCGGTCGCCGTACTGTTGGTTCGGCGCCAGACTGAAGCTTTTCGGCGTTACCGGCGAAGACAGGTCGATGACGATACGCAGGTCAGTGGGCGAGCGCTGCGCCGAGCGCACGCTGGTAATCGGGGTATTGGCGATGGACAACTGTTCCAGTTTGGTCGCCAGGGTGGCACCGTTCACGTCGATCACGATGCGGTTTGGTGAGGTAAGGGTGAACACGCTGTGGGTCACAGGCCCGGAGAGGTCGAAGACCAGGCGGGTGTTATCCGGCGCGCGCCACAGCCGTACGCTTTTGATATCGGCCGCAGCCACAATGTCGGCAGCCAATACAGCAAGCAGCACAGCAACCCCGGTAAACAGCGCGCGCATGCGCATACCCAACCCCACTCTCTTATTCATGCTTTCTCGTATTTGGCTAAGGCGGCACACCAGGCCTCGCCCAATCCGTTATGCGGCGTAAAACACAGCAGGCGCCCGCTCTTATGGGGGCTAATGGTAATGTCCATGTCCGCCTTTGGCAAAACGCCCGCTCCGCGCTGCGGCCATTCGATCAGGCACAGGGCATCGCCTTCGAAATAATCGCGGATGCCAAGAAACTCCAGCTCCTCAGGGTCGGCCAGGCGGTAAAGGTCGAAGTGGTAGGCGCGCACCTCGCCGAGCTCGTAGGGTTCGACCAGGGTAAAGGTCGGACTTTTCACCGCACCGCTATGGCCAAGGCCGCGAATAATGCCGCGCGACAGGGTGGTTTTGCCGGCGCCAAGGTCACCGTGCAGGTAAATGATGCCACGCCCGCCGGTCACTTCAGCGATACGCGCCCCCAGCTCCAGCATCGACGCTTCGTCTGCTTTATAGATATCCACATTCAACTCAGGCATGGCGACTGTTCCTGCAATAGCCCACGAATCACTCCAATCAAATCACTGGCGGCGAGGCCACGGCCCTGCTCGCCCAACTGTTCGCCTGCCCGGGCGTGCAACCAGACGCCCAGGCAAGCGGCCTCGAAAGCCGGCATACCCTGAGCCAGCAACGCGCCAATCACACCCGCCAGCACATCGCCCAGCCCGGCACCGGCCATCGCCGGATGACCGTGATTGCACAGGCTCAGGCGACCATCCGGGGCCGCAATCAGGCTGCCAGCGCCTTTCAGCACGGCCACCACGGCATACTTCTGCGCCAGGGCATGGGCCGCAGCGGGACGGTTGGCCTGGACCTGCGCGGTAGACAAACTCAGCAGCCGCGCCGCTTCGCCCGGGTGCGGAGTAATGACGCAATTAGCCGGCAGCGGGGCCGGCGCTGCGGCCAGCCGATTCAATGCATCGGCATCCCATACCTGGGGCAACTCGGCGCTGCGGGCCACCGAAAACAGACTGCGCCCCCACGCCTCCTGCCCGAGACCAGGGCCAACCACCAACACAGTGGCGCGCTTGACCAGGGCCAACAGCTGATTCGCCGAACTGACACCGGCGCTCATTATCTCCGGGCGACGCACCAGCGCGGCGGGCACATGCTCGGGGCGGGTCGCCAGCGATACCATGCCGGCGCCGCAGCGCAACGCGCTTTGCGCCGTCAGCAGCGCAGCACCACCGAAGCCACGGTCGCCGCCCACCACCAGCACCTGACCGAACTGACCTTTGTGCGCCGTCGGCAAACGCGGCGCCAACGGCGGCAGGTTGGCACAAGCCAGGCGCTGAGCGGTGACGGCGGTTTGCGCCACCACCTCGGCATCCGCCTGCAGATCATCGAACACCAGCTCGCCAACCAGCGCCGGAGCCTCTCCCGTGAACAGGCCAATCTTCAAACCGATAAAGGTCACGGTCAGGTCGGCGCGCACGGCAGCACCGAGCGCCATACCGGTGTCAGCACACAGGCCCGACGGCACATCCAGCGCCAGCACCGGCAAGCCGGCGGCATTGATCTGCTGGATAACCTGGGCGTAGGGCGCGCGCACCTCGCCGCTGAGGCCGGTACCGAGCAAGCCATCAACCAGCACGCCGAGCAATGTCGCCCCGTCATGCCAAGGGTGTGGCGTCACTCCGGCCTGCAACGCGGCGGCATGGGCCGACGCGGCATCGCCCGCCAGCTTCGCCGGGTCGCCCACGGCATAACAGTGAACCTGCCAACCGGCACGCTGGGCCAGGGCGGCCAGCAAGTACGCATCACCAGCGTTGTTGCCGTGCCCGGCCAACACCGTCACGGCTTGCTGCTGCGGCCAGCGTCGGCGAAGCGCCCGCCAGGCGGCATGGGCTGCGCGCTCCATCAAATCGAAGCCAGGCGTGCCTGCGGCAATCAGGCGGGCGTCGAGATCACGCACCTGGGCGGCACTGTGCAAAGCGGTGGGCAGTAGGTCGTTGGAATACGGCATGCGTCAGTCAGCTCGGATGTCTGGCAGAATTATACGCACGTCCGCCCCGGTTGCCTGTTGCCATGTCCTCCCCTTCCCTCGATCTCGTTGCCCTGTCCCAGTCGATCAAAGACTGGGGCCGCGAGCTTGGCTTTCAGCAGGTCGGCATTGCCGGTCTGGAGCTGGGCGAGCACGAGGCGCATCTGGAGCGCTGGCTGGCGGCCGGTTACCACGGCGAAATGGACTATATGGGCGCGCACGGCAGCAAACGCTCGCACCCCGATGAGCTGGTGCCCGGCACGCTGCGGGTGGTGTCGCTACGCATGGACTACCTGCCGGGCGACACACTGATGGCCCAGCGTCTGGGCGAAAAGGAAACGGCTTATGTATCGCGCTATGCCCTGGGCCGCGATTACCACAAACTGATCCGCAAGCGCCTGCAACAGTTGGCCGAGCGCATTCAGCAGGCCATCGGCCCGTTTGGCTATCGCGCCTTTGTCGACAGTGCCCCGGTGTTGGAAAAAGCCATCGCCGAACAGGCCGGCCTGGGCTGGATCGGCAAAAATACGCTGGTGCTCAACCGCAAAGCCGGCAGCTATTTCTTTCTCGGCGAATTGTTTGTCGACTTGCCGCTGCCGGTCGATGAACCCACCACCACAGAACACTGCGGCCGTTGCACCGCGTGCCTGGATATCTGCCCCACCAATGCCTTTGTCGGCCCCTATGTGCTGGATGCGCGGCGCTGCATTTCCTACCTGACCATCGAACTGAAAGGGCCGATTCCCACCGAGTTGCGGCCGCTGATTGGCAATCGGGTATTTGGCTGCGACGACTGCCAGATCGTGTGTCCATGGAACCGCTTCGCGCGCCCGACCGAGCAGGGTGACTTTCAGCCGCGACATAGTTTGGACAACGCGCAATTGGCCGAACTGTTTCGCTGGAGTGAGGAAGAGTTTCTCCGCCGCACCGAGGGCTCGCCCCTGCGCCGTGCCGGTTATGAGCGGTGGCTGCGCAACCTGGCGGTGGGGTTGGGCAATGCGCCGTCCAGCATTCCGGTGTTGCAAGCGCTGGAGGCGCGGCGGGAGGATGCCTCGGAGATGGTGCGCGAGCATGTGCAATGGGCGTTGGCGCAACACGGGCGTTAACGGCAAACGATCCGCTAACACCGTCATCCCCACGCACGCGGGGATCCAGACTGGGCCAGGTAACGTTGCTCGCCGCAAAATCCTGGGTTCCCGACTGCGCGGGAACGACGGCTGGGGCATTTAAAATTTCTTGATGAAATGCTCGCGGTAGTACTTAAGCTCGGCAATCGAGTCGTAGATATCGTCCAGCGCCAGGTGACTGCCCTTCTTGCTGAAACCATCACGAATCTGCGGCGCCCAGCGGGTTACCAGCTCTTTCAGGGTAGAAACGTCGAGGTAGCGGTAGTGGAAGTAAGCTTCCAGGTTCGGCATGTAGCGGTACAGGAAGCGACGGTCCTGGCCAATGCTGTTGCCGCAGATGGGCGATTTGCCCTTTGGTACCCACTGCTCTAGAAACGCGATGGTCTGCGCCTCGGCCTCCTGGGCGCTGACCTTGCTGTCGCGCACGCGCTGAGTCAGCCCGCTTTCGCCGTGGGTACGGGTGCACCATTCATCCATGGCTGCCAACACCTCATCACTCTGGTGCACGGCAATCACCGGGCCTTCAGCCAGCACATTGAGATTGCTGTCGGTGACGATGGTGGCCATTTCAATGATCACATCGGTTTCCGGCTCCAGGCCGGTCATTTCCAGATCGATCCAGATCAGGTTCTGCGGGTTTTGCATGATGGGGCTCCTCGAACGTAGCTGAGCAGTTTAGCTCAGCTACGGCGCCCGGCGGCGAACTTGAGCGGCGTGCTAAACTCGCCGGCCACCTGGCTTGTTGCCAGGTCCTGTATTTGTAACTCCTCTATCCGGAAGCCCCATGGCCAAACGCCAGCTCAACCGTCGCCAGAACTGGCGCATCGAGAAGATTCAAGGCGAGCGCGCTGCCCGCGCCGCCAAGCGCGAGTCGCAGTCGCTGGAAGCGCTGGAAGGCGGCGACCTGGGCCCCGAGCAACTGGGCCTGGTCATCGCCCACTTCGGCGTGCAAGTGGAAGTTGAAGCGCTTGAAGGCGAATTGGCTGGCCAGGTCTTCCGCTGCCATCTACGCGCCAACCTGCCTGCACTGGTCACCGGCGACCAGGTGGTCTGGCGCGCCGGCAACCAGGGCATCGGCGTAATCGTGGCGCAGCTGCCGCGCAAAACCGAACTGTGCCGACCAGACACCCGCGGCCAATTGAAACCGGTGGCTTCCAACGTCGACCTGATCGTGATTGTCTTCGCGCCGCTGCCCGAACCCCACGCCAACCTGATCGACCGCTACCTGGTAGCGGCCGAGCACGCGGGCATTCGCCCCTTGTTGCTACTGAACAAGGCCGACCTGATCGACGACAAGAACGCCGTCGCCTTGAATGCCCTCCTAGGCGTTTACCGCCAGCTGGGCTACCCCCTGCTGGAAGTGTCCGCGCACCATGGTAACGGCATGCAATTGCTGCAGGCAGAGCTCGATGGGCATGTGAGTGTGTTCGTCGGTCAGTCGGGCGTTGGCAAGTCGTCGTTGGTCAACAGCCTGCTGCCGGAAGTGGATACCCGCGTCGGCCCGCTGTCCGAACTGACCGGCAAGGGCACCCACACCACCACCACCGCGCGGTTGTTCCACTTCCCCAATGGCGGTGAATTGATCGACTCCCCCGGCATTCGGGAATTTGGCCTGGTGCACGTGAGCCGTGATGATGTGGAAGCTGGGTTTATTGAGTTCCACGACCTGCTGGGCCGCTGCCGTTTCCGTGACTGCAAGCATGACCGCGAGCCGGGCTGTGCGCTGCTCAAGGCGCTGGAAGAGGGGCGCATCCAACCCCAACGGATGGCCAGCTACCGGCACATCATTTCCACCCTGCCCGAGCAGGATTACTGAAACCAAAAAGGCCGCGTATCGACGCGGCCTTTTTGGTGGAGCTCAAGATCGCTCGGTGCGCTTTGCGCACAAAACCTAAAGCAGGTTTTTAATTCTCCCGTGCCTGATCCAGCTTTAGCGCGCCGTTATCAAACACGTTTAGCTTTTCCTGGAGCTGCTCCGGTGTTGTTTGCGCAGCGGGCGCGGCACCCGGCGCGGGCGTTACCGGCGCCCCCTCGGCCGGCGGCGGCGTAGCCTCGCCTTCGCCTTGCGAGCCTTCGATCGCACGCTGAGCCTTTTTGGTCAGCACGATAATGTCGATACGCCGGTTCACGGGGTTCATCGGGTCTTCACGGTCAAACAGTGCCGAGGAGGCATAACCCACTACGCGGGCAATCTGGTCTTCAGGATAACTGCCTGCGACCAAGGTGCGGCGCGCGGCGTTGGCGCGCTCGGCCGACAACTCCCAGTTGCCGTAATCACCGCGCCCCACAAAAGGCTCGGCATCGGTGTGGCCGCTGATGCTGATCTTGTTCGGCACCGCTTTAATGGTATCGGACATGGCGATCAGGATGTCTTCGAAATACGGCTGCAGGCGCGCGCTACCGCTGTCGAACATCGGCCGGTTGGCCGCGTCCATGATCTGGATCCGCAACCCGTCCTGGGTGATTTCAAACAGGATCTGGTCCTTGAAACGCTGCAACTGCGGGTTCTCGTTGACCTTGTTCTGCAGCTCTTGCAACAGCAATTCCAGGCGCTCTTTCTCGAGTTTTTCCGCGATGTTCTCGGCCTGAGTTTCGCTTGGCGCAATATCACTGTCGGTGTCGGACGCGGTGTCGGTGGCGGCCTTGGCGTCTTTTACTTCCGGGTTAAGGGTCTTGTCTGGCGCAGGCGTGGGCGTACCGCCGAGATCGATGACATAGGGGCTGGCACTTTCGCTGAAACCGACCGGGTCCTGGAAGTAGCCGGAGATGGCTTTCTTCTGTTCGGGCGTGGCCGATGACATCAGCCACAGCACCAGAAAGAACGCCATCATCGCCACGGCAAAGTCGGCAAAGGCGATTTTCCAGGCGCCACCGTGGTGGCCAGCGGCAAACTTCTTGACCCGCTTGACGATGATGGGTTGGTTGTTATCCATCTATCAGCGGCCGCGAATCGCTTGTTCCAGCTCGCTGAAACTTGGCCGGTGCGCAGGGAACAGCACCTTGCGGCCAAATTCGACGGCCAGCGACGGCGGCATACCGGACGCCGACGCAACCAGGGACGCCTTTATCGCTTCGTATACGTTCAGCTCTTCCTTGGCATCGTGCTCAAGGCAGGTCGCCAATGGGCCGAAAAACCCGTACGCGGCAAGAATACCGAGGAAGGTACCCACCAGCGCCGCACCTACGTGTTGGCCGAGGGCCGACTGCTCAACCTGACCGAGCAGGGCCATAGTCACCACGATACCCAGTACCGCAGCCACGATACCGAAACCTGGCAAGCCGTCGGCAATACGGGTTACGGCGTGGGAGTTGTGTTCGAGTTCTTCCTTGAGGCTGCTCAGTTCCATGTCGAACAGACCTTCAAGTTCATGGGGCGCCATGTTGCCGGAAGACATGATGCGCAAGTAGTCGCACACGAATGCCGTCATGCCGGCGTCTTTGAGCAGGCCCGGATATTTGCTGAAAATGGCACTGGCAGCGGGGTCTTCCACATCGGCCTCGATGGCCATCATGCCCTCGCGGCGACTCTTGTTGAGAATCTCGTAGAGCATGCTCAGCACTTCGAGATAAAAAGCGTGGGTAAAGCGATTGCCAAACATCTTCAGCGCTTTTTTGAACACCGACATAAAGGTGCTGCCGGGGTTCGCCTGAAGGAATGCGCCCAACGCGGCACCGCCGATGATCATCACCTCGAAAGGCTGGATGAGCGCAGCGATTTTACCGTGGGACAAAATGTACCCGCCCAGTACCGAAGCGAATACCACGATGATGCCAATGATTTTTGCCATAGAGAGTTACTTAAAAGCCAGGAAGACACAGCCAAGGGAAGGGTTATAAAAATCAGCCCTTCTAATTATCGGAACTTATACGCCAGACTATAGCCAGTTAAGGTTAAAAGCCAATGGGCTAAAAATACATGTCGACCTTGCCACCGCTACCCTCCAGCCTGAAAACCTGGGTCAAACACCTCGATAAAGTTCGCCTGCCCATCCTGGCGACAACCCATGAACGGGTGCGGCGCTCCCTTGCCAGTAGCAGCACGTCACTTCGAGAAGTAGCCGAGCGAATCGAAGCCAGTCCGTCACTGGCATTGGTGGTATTGCGCGAAGCCAACGGCAGTAACAACACCCTAAGCGAGCCGGCGGAAAGTCTGGAAGTTGCTATTAGCCGGCTAGGGCTCTCACGCACCGAAGAGCTGCTCAGCCGGCTGCCCGTGATTGCCGAAGATAAATTCCCCAAGGCCCTGCGCCAGATCCAGCTAATCAGCCTGCACGCCTCGCAACAAGCCAGCGGCTTGTTTGCCAATCGCCTGGCGCGGCTGTGGCAGGAAATTCACTGGAGCAGCCTGCTCTTTCTGTCGCCTCTGTGGCCATTGGCCGCAGCCCATCCCGAGCTGATCGATAAATGGGAGGCGCGCGTATTGGGTTTGGGCGAGGCGCCGCACAAGGTTGAGCGCGAGCTGTTCAATGTGTCCTTGCCCTCGCTATGCCTGGCGCTGGCCGAACACTGGCGCCTGCCGGAATGGATAATCCAGGCGTACCGCCTGCTGGCCAGCGACCGCCGCCTTCTGGCCAAGGCGCTGCACATCGCCCGTAACAATGAAGAACCGTTGCATCAACAACGGCTGCTGGATGCAGACCCGGCGTTAGCGCGCTGGCTCACCCAGCCGGGCAACACCATTCTGTTTGCCAACGCCCTGGCCCTGACTGCACACGAGGCCTGGGAGAGCCCCCATAGCTTGCGTTGGCAGCGTCTTACCGCGCTGTACCTGCAAGTGCCCCTGGCCGAACTGCAACAGCTGAGCCACCAACAAGCGGTGAACAGCGTGCGCCAATACCCGGCCACCGACCTCTGGCACCCCGCTCACGCCCTGCTCTGGCCATGGAATGCGCGCCACCTGCAAGCCGTGCCGCCACCGCCGCCGGTTGCCAAAGACACCTCGCCTGCCTGGCAACAGCACTGCCGCGAGTTGCTGCGCGAACCGAGCGCCTTCGCCAACCTGCTGCAACTGACAACCTGCATTCGCGACGCCATCGACGCCTGCGGCATGAGCCGCGCCCTGGTATTGCTGGCCGACAAAACCCAGACCCGCCTGGTCACCCAGCAAACCGTGGGCATGCCCAAGGAAGCGCATTCGCTCACCCTCGACCCAGCTAACAGCCAAGTGCTCAAACGCCTGTTGGCGCAGCCGGGCCAACTGCGCCTGAGCCCGGACAACATCGCCCAGTTCTCGGCGCTGATGCCCGGCACGTTGAAGGCCCTGTTCCCCGGGGAACATATGCTGATCCGCTCGGTCGCCAATAACGGCAAAGTGGTGATGGTTCTGGTGGTCGATCAGCAAGGCGCGCCGCTCAGCGACCCTTGCGTACAGGCCTTCGGCAAAATATCGCAATGCATCGAGCGCGCCCTGGCCAGCTTTGCCAAACGCGGGCGCTAACCTTTCCGCTACAATTTGCCCCCTTATCATTTGGCCTGGAGGCCATGCATGTCTGCCTTCTCTGGTTTGCCCCTGGTCATCGAACCCGCCGACCTGGCCTCGCGCTTGAATGCGCCCGAGCTGATTCTGGTCGATCTCACCAGCGCTGCCCGCTACGCCGAAGGCCATATTCCGGGCGCCTATTTTGTCGACCCCAAGCGCACCCAGCTTGGCCAACCGCCCGCGCCAGGCCTGCTGCCAACGCACGACAACCTGCAAGCGCTATTCGCGGAACTGGGCCACAACCCTGACGCCGTGTACGTGGTGTACGACGATGAAGGCGGCGGCTGGGCAGGCCGTTTTATCTGGCTGCTGGATGTAATCGGCCACGACCAGTACCACTACCTCGACGGCGGCCTGCTGGCCTGGCAGGCCGAAGCGCGCGAACTGAGCACCGAGGTCCCGCCGGCCAGCACGCAAGCGCCGGCCGCGCTACCTATCAACGATGCCCCGACCGCCACGCGCGAATACCTGCAAAGCCGACTGGGCAGCAGCGACCTGGCGATCTGGGACGCCCGCGGCCCGCTCGAATACAGCGGCCAGAAGGTGGTTGCCGCCCGCGGCGGGCACATCCCCGGTGCCGTGAATTTCGAATGGACCGCCGGCATGGACCAGACCCGCGCCCTACGCATTCGCCAGGACATGCCCGCCATTCTGCAAAGTCTTGGCATCAGCAAAGACAAAGAAATCATCACCCACTGCCAAACCCATCACCGCTCCGGCTTTACCTATCTGGTGGCCAAGGCGCTGGGCTATCCACGGGTCAAGGCGTATGCCGGCTCCTGGGGCGAGTGGGGCAACCTGCCAGATACGCCAATCGAAGTGTGAAGCTCGGCTACCTATTTAACGTTTAAGGACACCCATGAAAGATCGTCTGTTTATCCTCAGCCAATACCTGCTGCCCCATCACTTGCTGTCGCGCCTGATTGGCTGCATCGCCGAATGCCGCGCCAGCTGGCTGAAAAATCCGCTGATCACGTGGTTCGTTAAGCAATACCAGGTGGACATGAGCGAAGCGCAGGTCGAAGACCCGACCGCCTATGAGAACTTCAACGCCTTTTTCACACGCGCCCTGAAAGATGGCGCTCGCCCGCTGGATGAGACACCTGGCGCCATCCTGTGCCCGGCAGACGGTGCCGTGAGCCAAATGGGGGCTATTGAGCATGGCCGCCTGTTCCAGGCCAAAGGCCACAGCTTCAGCGCCGTGGAATTGCTCGGCGGCGACAGCGAGCGCGCAGCGCCGTTTATGGGGGGTGAATTCGCCACCATCTACCTGTCGCCCAAGGACTATCACCGCGTACACATGCCGCTGGCCGGCACCCTGAAAGAGATGGTGTACGTGCCCGGCCGGCTGTTCTCGGTTAACCAGACCACCGCCGAAAACGTGCCCGAGCTGTTTGCCCGCAACGAGCGCCTAGTTTGCCTGTTCGATACCGAGCGCGGCCCGATGGCCGTGGTATTGGTGGGCGCCATGATCGTGGCCGCCATCGAAACCGTGTGGGCTGGCCAGGTCGCGCCACCGGCACGCCTGCTGAAAACAACCCGCTACGATGCCGCTGCACGCGGACCGATCGAGCTAGCAAAAGGCGCTGAACTGGGGCGCTTCAAGCTTGGCTCTACCGCCATCGTGCTGTTTGGCCCAAATCAGGTTAAGTGGGCCGAACATATGGTCGCCGGCAGCGCTACTCGTATGGGCGAACGTCTGGCTGACGCGCGCTGATGTTTTTTACACGGCATTGCAGCAGCAGGCCGTGTTGAACATCTGACGGCGCACACAGGTCTCATGCAGAAGAAACCCCGTCCGACAAAGGCAAAATGCCATCTTTGCCATACCCCCGATTGGCTGCGGGTATGGCAAGATGCTGCTAGAGTTCGAAAAACCAGACATTCAGATCGACTCGCCACGCCTTCGTGCGCAGGAGTGTCCAGCCAGATGGATTACGAGTTACATGGATAAACAGAATCCCCACCTGCTGCTACGTGTGCCCACGCCAAACCAGCAGAAACTTTCGTTCTGTGACTCCAGCCCTCGCGACCTGAAACGCTGGATCGCCGGCCTGCCGAAAGCCAATCTGGGTGAAACAGCCCGCCAGCTTTATCAATGCCTGGTCGAACTCAATCAACTGATCACGTCTGCCGAAAACCGTCTGCAACTGCTTGAGCTATTACGCGCGGAAGTTTATTTCGTCAGCAAACACCTTGAGCGCCACTTCCTCAATCAGGCCATCGTGCTCGACGAGCGACCGCGCAAAGTGGCCAATCTGTGCCAGGCCCTGGAAAACCACCTGGCCGCTGGCTATAAGCTCATCGTCTCTCAGGAAGCCCCGCGCAACAGCCGTGAACGCAGCCAGATGCAGCTGCTGACCATCGCCATTCAACGCGCCTGCCATTGCCTGTGCGGCCCGCTGATTCGTGCCAGCCAGCTGTACTGCCCGGTTCCGGAAGGCTTGTGGCTGGAGTTGCACAAGCTCTATCAAATTGCTCAGAACAGCGCCCTGCAAACCATCGTTGTGCGCGATGACATGGCCCTGCACACCAAAGGCCTGAGTGTTGAGCAAACCTACCTGATCGCCCTGCTGCTTGGCTGCGCCCGTACCAACCAGATGCGCCAGAGCGGTATCGCTCGCCTTTCCGAAGTGCTTGGTGCCTGGAGCTCGCTGGTGCACCTGCAAGCGGCGGACGAGCCCGGCAGCCTGTTTGCCATTCCCTCGCAAGTGGATGGCCCGCCTCGCTACAAATCCCTCTTTCAGGACAACGAACTGCACAACCTGCTGGGCATTGATCCTCAGCCCCTGGTCGACGCCATCAAGGAACACCTGATGCTCGACCCGGAAAACCGCAGCAAATCGCGTCTGCTAATTCCCGAAGGCATGAGCATCGACCTGCTGCAGCATTTGAGTTCTGCCTGGGGCGATATCGCCGAGCGCACGTTCCAGCGCAACGCCGGCCACGGCAGCCTGACCTTGTGCATGGGCATGAGCGCCCTGCACTTCTTCCTCGCTGGCGGCAAACCGTTCAACGAAGTACTCAAGCGCCCTGAAGAGCGCCAGACCGCCTCGTTCAAAGCGATAAACGCCGACGCCAAAGATATCTGGCGCAACGCCTTCGACGCTCAAGCCACGGTGGACTGGAACGGCGGCTTGCCCCATGAAGAAATCCAGTACCAACGCCCGAGCAGCGAGAGCGATAGCACCACCGCGACCGAAAACAATTACCCCACGTTCGAACTTGCCATCGTCAACCATAGCCCCGGCGGTTACTGCCTGAGCTGGCCGAAGGAAGTGCCAAATCAACTACAGGCCGGTGAACTGCTTGGCGTGCAAGACTCGCCGGAGCAAAGCTGGAGCGTTGCCTTGGTTCGCTGGATTCGTCAGGTACGCGGTGGCGGCACACAGATGGGCATCGAGCTGATTGCACCGCACGCCCAACCGTGCGGCCTGCAGCTGCTGCGCAAGGCCGATCAGAGCAGCCAGTACCTGCGCGCACTGCTGCTGCCGGAAATCAGTGCGATTTCGCGCCCGGCCAGCTTGATTACGGCGCGCCTGCCCTTCCAGGAAGGCAACAAGGTACAAATCAACCTGAACGGCGAGGAGCGTCGCGCTGTACTCAGCCGTAAGCAAACCAGCACCGGCAGTTTCAACCAGTTCGAGTACCGCGCGGTAGAGCTGGCGCCTCCTGAACAAGGGAAACCGGTCACACCGCAGAAACCCCAGAGCGCGGGCGGCGAGGAAGACTTTGACTCCCTCTGGAAGTCACTGTAAGTTGCCCCGCACACCCCCTTTTGTCGCCTTTTCGCGCCCGTTTGGCGCAGTCTAAGCACACGCCATGGCCATTGAGAAAAAAACCATCCGGCTGCTGATTCTCGAGGACTCGCAGAACGAGGCCGAGCGTCTCGTCAGCCTGTTCCGCAACGCCGGTCGCGCCACCCGCGTGCACCGTCTGACGTCCAGTGACGACCTGGCCAATGCCTTGCAGCAAAGCTGGGATTTGCTGATTGCCGCGCCGACCAGCGAAAACCTCGAGCCCAGCGAAGCGATCAATGCGATCCGCCGTCAGGCCAAAGACATTCCGCTGATTCAGCTGACTGCTGACAACGATCCCGACGCCATTACCGAGGCCCTGGCCCTGGGTGCGCAGGACGCATTGCCGCAAGGCGAAGACGAGCGCCTGATTCTGGTGGCCAACCGCGAGCTGGCCAACCTGGAAGAACGCCGCGGCCGGCGCACCGCCGAGATCGCCTTGCGCGAAGCGGAAAAGCGCTGCCAACTGCTGCTCGACAGCTCGGTGGATGCCATCACCTACGTTCACGACGGCATGCACATCTACGCCAACCGGGCGTACCTCAAGCTGTTCGACTACGAAGATGCCGACGAGCTCGAAGGCATGCCGATGATTGACCTGATCGCCAGCTGCGATCACGCCAACTTCAAAGACTTTCTCAAGAACTACCAGAGTGCCGAAGGCAGCGCCGAGCTGACCTGCAGCGGCATCAAGGCCAACGGCCAGACGTTCCAGGCCCGCATGAGCTTTTCGCCTGCCACCTACGACAGCGAACCCTGCATTCAGGTGGTCATCCGCGCCGAAACCGGCAACGCCGAACTGGAAGAGAAACTGCGCGAGATCAGCAGCCAGGACTTGGTGACCGGCCTGTTCAACCGCAGCCACTTCCTTGAATTGATGGATGCTGCCGCCGACCGCGCCGTAAACGCCGGCCAGCCCGCCACACTCAGCTATATCCGCCTGGACCGCTACAGCAACCTGCTGGCAGAAACTGGTCTGGCGGGCATCGACCTGCTCCTGACGGACCTAGCCAACCTGCTGCGCCAGCACTTCGGTGATGAAGCGCAGTTGGCGCGGTTTGGCGATGACGTATTTGCCACCCTGCAACCGGGTAAAACCCCGGAGCAGGCCGAAAGCGAGCTCAAGGCACTGCTGAAAAAAGTCGAAGGCCACATGTTCGACGTCAGCGGCCGTACCGTACAGACCAGCCTGTCCATCGGTGTTGCCGGGCTCAATGAAAAAACCCCCAACGCTCAGGAAGTGGTCGACCGCGCCCACCGCTGCGCCGATGAGCTGAACGACGGCAACGGCCTCAAGCTGTACAACCCGGCCCAGGAACTGGCAGCAGCCGCCAACCGCGGCAGCATTATCGCCATGGTCCAGCAGGCCCTGGAAAACAACAGTTTCCGTCTGTTGTTCCAGCCGATCATCAGCCTGCGTGGTGACAGCAGTGAGCATTACGAAGTGCTGTTGCGCCTGCTCAACCCGCAAGGCGTAGAAGTGCCACCGGGTGACTTCCTGGAAGCCGCGCGTGAAGCCGGCATGGCCGAGAAGATCGACCGCTGGGTGATCCTCAACTCGATCAAACTGCTCGCCGACCACCGCTCCAAGGGCCACAACACCGTGCTGTTCGTGCACCTGTCCCAAGCCAGCGTGCAAGACCAGACCCTGCTGCCATGGCTGAGTGTGGCCCTCAAAGCCGCGCGCCTGCCGTCCGACGCCCTGGCCTTCCAGCTCAGTGAGCCCGATGCCACCACCTACCTGAAGCAGGCCAAGGCCTTGACACAGGGGCTGGCGGAGCTGCACTGCAAGGTGGCGTTGAGCCAGTTCGGTTGCGCGCTAAACCCGTTCAACACCCTCAAGCACCTGAGTGTGGACTTCGTGAAGGTCGATGGGTCGTTCTCCCAGGACCTAAGTAACGCCGAGGCCCAGGAAGCGCTGAAAACCCTACTCAGCAGCCTGCACGCGCAAGCCAAGCTGACCATCGTGCCCTTCGTAGAAAGCGCCAGCGTACTCGCCACCTTGTGGCAGGCCGGGGTGAACTACATTCAGGGCTACTACCTGCAGGGCCCGAGTCAGTCGATGGATTACGACTTCGCCGCTGGCGACGAGTAACGGCTTCAGCCTCGACGCTCTTGATCTCCACCCATAAAAAAGGCGCCCCGCGGGGCGCCTTTTTTGTGCAGCCAAGCTTAGTGCTGAGCAGCACCAGCGCCTTCGGCCTGCATACGCGCCAGTTCCTGGGCGTACAGCGCATCGAAGTTCACCGGAGCCAGCATCAATGCCGGGAACGAGCCACGAACCACCAGGCTGTCCAGGGTTTCGCGGGCGTACGGGAACAGGATGTTCGGGCAGAACGCGCCCAGGGTGTGGCTCATGGACGCGGCGTCCAGGCCCTTGATCAGGAAGATACCGGCCTGCTGCACTTCAGCGATAAAGGCGGTTTCTTCGCCGGTTTTAACGGTAACCGACAGGGTCAGAACCACTTCATGGAAGTCGCCTTCCAGAGCTTTCTGACGGGTATTGAGGTCCATCGCAACGCTTGGTGCCCACTCCTGACGGAAGATTTCCGGGCTTTTCGGTGCTTCGAACGACAGGTCGCGCACGTAGATGCGTTGCAGGGAGAATTGTGGGTTTTCAGCGCCTTGAGCAGCGCCTTCGTTGGTCACTTGATCAGTCATGTGCAAAACCTTCTTATCAATAAATGCATACAAGCTAGTAAGGGATGAAAAACCTAGGCCTTGAGCAGCGCATCCAACTTGCCGGCGCGCTCCAGGGCATACAGGTCATCGCAGCCGCCCACGTGGGTGCTGCCAATCCAGATTTGCGGCACCGAGGTCGCGCGGGCTTTGCGGGTCATTTCAGCGCGAACATCGGGCTTGCCGTCGACGCTGATTTCCTCGAACGCCACACCTTTGTTGGTGAGCAACTGTTTGGCGCGAATGCAGTAAGGGCACCACGCGCTGGAATAAACGACAACGGCAGGCATATCACTTCACCAATGGCAGGTTTTCGCCGCGCCAGCTGGAAATTCCGCCAGACAGCTTGGCTGCGTTGAAGCCGAGTTTCTTCAGTTCACGGCTGATGGTACCGGCATGCTGGCCCAGGGCGTCGACCACGATGATGGTCTTGGCCTTGTGCTTCTCCAGTTCGGCTACGCGCTCGATCACTTTGTCGTGGGGAATATTCAGCGCATCCACGATGTGCCCGGTGGCGAAATCTTTGTGCGAACGAACGTCCAGAACAATGCCCTCGTCGCGGTTGACCAGCGCGGTCAGCTCGCGGGTGCTGAGGCTGGCGCCGCCTTTGCTCAACTCGGTGAAGATCAGCGCTGCCAGCAGCACTGCGAAAATACCGCTGAGCACATAGTGGTTAGTAGCAAATTCAATCAGGTGAGCGAGCATCAATAAGTTCCAGAACGGCAAAATGTCGGCCAGTATACACAGCCCCCAAGGGCGGCCAAACCCCGTCCAGCGGTGACGCAGCCTCAACTTCGCTTTAAAATGCCGCACCGTTCTAACTGGCACGAAAACTACTGCGCTTGGCCATGCTGCGTTAAAAACGCTGAACGAATGCTCATTGACTACAGTCAACTCCGCTTCGTCCCCCGTTTTTGCCTTGCCTAGCCTTCGCTCGCTACGTTTTCGAGCCAGTTAACCCAAAAACACTTCCCCAAAAGCGAGCCGGATAATGACTGCCACGCCAAAACCACTGGTGCTAATCATCCTCGATGGCTTCGGTCACAGTGACAGCCCCGATTCCAACGCCATCTACGCCGCCAATACCCCTGTATACGACCATTTGCGCGCCACCCAGCCCAACGGCTTGATTTCCGGCAGTGGCATGGACGTGGGCCTGCCAGACGGGCAGATGGGCAACTCCGAAGTTGGCCATATGAACCTGGGCGCGGGCCGCGTGGTTTACCAGGACTTCACTCGGGTGACCAAGGCCATTCGCGATGGCGAGTTCTTCAGAAACCCGGCCATTGTCACCGCCGTAGATAAAGCCGTAAGCGCCGGCAAAGCCGTGCATATCCTCGGCCTGCTGTCCGATGGCGGCGTGCACAGTCACCAGGACCACCTGGTCGCCATGGCCGAGCTGGCCGCCCAACGTGGCGCCGAGCACATTTACCTGCACGCGTTCCTCGACGGTCGCGACACTCCGCCGAAAAGCGCCCAGCCATCGCTGCAGCTGCTGGACGATACCTTCGCCAAACTCGGCAAAGGCCGTACCGCGAGCATTATCGGCCGCTACTTCGCCATGGATCGTGACAACCGCTGGGACCGCGTCGAGCAGGCCTACAGCCTAATTGTCGACAGCAAGGCCGAGTTCACCGCCGACAGCGCCCAGGCCGCCCTCGAAGCCGCCTACGCCCGCGGTGAAAGCGACGAGTTCGTCAAAGCTACCCGCATCGGCGCCCCAGCCAAGGTGGAAGATGGCGATGCCGTTATCTTTATGAACTTCCGCGCCGACCGCGCCCGCGAACTGACCCGCGCCTTTGTCGAACCCGACTTTGCCGACTTCGCCCGTGCCCGCGCACCGCAACTGGCGGGCTTCGTGATGCTGACCCAGTATGCCGCCAGCATCAAAGCGCCCATCGCCTTTGCCGCCAGCAGCCTGGACAACGTACTCGGCGAATACCTGGCCAAAAACGGCAAAACCCAGCTGCGCATTGCCGAAACAGAGAAATACGCCCACGTCACCTTCTTCTTCTCCGGTGGTCGCGAAGACCCCTTCGAGGGCGAAGAGCGCATTCTGATCCCGTCGCCAAAAGTCGCCACCTACGACCTGCAGCCGGAAATGAACGCCCCGATCGTCACCGACCGTATCGTCGAAGCCATCGAGCAACAGCGCTATGACGTCATCGTGGTCAACTACGCCAACGGCGATATGGTCGGCCACACCGGCGTGTTCTCGGCAGCGGTGAAGGCCGTTGAATGCCTGGACGAATGTGTAGGTCGCATCGTCGCTGCACTGGACAAGGTAGGCGGCGAAGCACTGATCACCGCCGACCACGGCAATGTCGAGCAAATGGAAGACGAAGGCACCGGCCAGGCGCACACCGCACACACCTGTGAGCCTGTGCCGTTTATCTACGTGGGCAAACGGGCGCTGAAGATTCGCGACGGCGGCGTGCTGGCCGACGTGGCGCCGACCATGCTGGCGTTGATGGGCTTGCCCAAGCCGGCCGAGATGACGGGCGAGAGCATCGTTATTCTGGATTGATTTACGCGGCCATAAAAAACCGGGCTCAGGCCCGGTTTTTTATGGCTCAAGCATCCATCAATGCTTGGTCCCTTCACCTGCCTTCTTGGCCAGGTAATGCGCGAACAACTGGTTGCCGTTACCCAACGAGGTCAAGTGAGCGTATATCCAGCCGAGGAAGCCCGAGCGGTGCAAGTCCAGCACATGCTCATCGGCCAGGGCCATGAATTTTTCTTCGTCTACGGCCAAAAAGTCGCTCAGTACAAACGTCTCGCCACTGGTGTGGGTCAGTTTCAGGCTGCGCGGGGCCAGCAGTTCCAGTTCGTTGAGCTTGGCGACAAAACGGCGGGTGCGCTCCATTTCGGCGGTGAAGTTCTGCAGGAACTGAATCATCTCCTCGAGAAACTCGCTGTTCTGACCTTCTTCGGTGAACAGTTCACGGCCTTCTTTCTCGTTCCAGCCGGCGTAGGCGGAGTCGAAGCACACGGTGAAGTTTTCCGCGCCATCTTGCGCCAGCACGAACGGATAACGACGCACGAAAGCAGGAATGTAAGTGTTCTCGGCCCATTGCTGGTCGGCACCGACGTAGCCGTTGTGGCCCTCTTTCAAACCCAGCAACGCGATTGGCAAGGCGGTTTCGCCGGCGCCGATAAAGACGATGGGGTAGTGACGCGCCGCCTGGAAGAATTCCAGGCCGGCCAGTGGCACCAGGTGGGTGTTGGCAGCGAACTCGCTGTTGTTGAGGCCGGCGAGCTTGAGGGTTTTGTGCTCGTCCCGGTTCAGCGCTTTGATTTCTTTGTACAGCAACAAGGTGGTCATAAAAACTCCTGAAAATTCGGCTTAACGAATAACGATCTGGGCCATAACCTGACCGCTGTCCTGGTCCGCCTCCCCATCCTTGGGGGTATTGGCTGCCACCAGGCTGATATTCAATGCTTGCCTCAGTTGAGGTTGAGCCCCGCGCCGACGCTTTGCAGGTCGACATCGGTGGAACCCGTTTCCAGGGCGCGACCATCGTCAAAAAACACCAATGGCTGCCAACGTTCGCTGAGGTTCCAGTAACGCTCCAGGTTCAGCGTCGCGCCTCGCGGAGATGCAATTACCCCGGTTCGTCACCGCGCACAGTGCTGATACCACCAAACTGGTATAGCAAAGTGCGACGGCAGGGTCTCAGCATCACTGGCTGCTGCCAACCGAAGCGACCCACTGTCAGAAACGGCTTACCTACATTGCGGCTCGCCTAAACGCGGCCGCTAACCCGCTGATAGCTGTCACGTTTGAAGGTGGTTGAGAACCCGTTGGGTGCGCCGCCGTGTTGCTCGCAGCCGACGCATTCATTGCGGTAGTTGTTATGGGCAACCGGTCCATCCGCGTGGGCTTTCTCCTGGAGCCAGGGACGCAGATCAGCGCGAGACAGATGGTTTCGCGGGGATGACAACGGCGAGGTTTGGATTTCTCGAAGACATGCGCGCGCGATTATTCGTACTGCACGGTGCCCAAGCGAATCGAACGCTGTGAAGCCGCAGGCATCTTCTCGTCTTCGTCCCACTCTTCAACCGCCTCGGCCAACGCCTGAATCACATCAGCCGGAACCCGCTTGGGCAGATGCTGCAACAGCATTTCCAATTCGTGCAGTTCGCAAAGCTGTGCCAGGGCGAGCACAGCGGTTTGCCGTACGGCTTCTTCGCGGTCGGCCAGACATTGGGTAAGCAAGGGGATGCATTGCTCGGCCGGGTAGAAGCTTAGCGCCCAGACCAGACGCCGCCGCACGTAGGCAGCCGGCTCGTTGTTTAACCGCTCGCGAAGCGGTTCGTAGCCGCGCGGGTCCGCGCTGGCGGCGAGCGCCAAGGCAGCGTGGGCGCGCAGCTCTTCGTCAGGGTCTTGCAGGCAGGCATTCAACTCTTCGACCGCTTCGGCCACGGCTACCGCTTGCAGCCCGATGCAGGCCTGCACCCGCACTGCGGTATCGGGGCTCCCGAGTGCGGCAAGCAGGGCGGGAATATTGGGCGGCTCTATGGGCGTCGGCGTCCAGTCGTAGGCGCGAGAGGTCCGGCGTTCGGCGAAGCCTTCGAGGGTGCTGGTGGCGTAGTCGCGTACGTCTTCGTCGGGGTCTGATTGCTGCAATTGGCCGATCGCCTCGATGGCTTCGGTAGCGTCCAGCGAACCGAGAGCAAGCACGGCTTCCAAACGCACGGGGGCGGCTTCATCGCGTAGCGCCTTGAGCAGCACCGCAATGGCTTCGGGGCTGGAGTAGCGCAGCGCATTGCAGGCTTGCTGGCGAACAAAGGCGGCGGGGTCGCTGGCCGCCGCCAAAAAACGCGGCAACTGGTCGTCGGTGATTTCGCTTAGGTAGGTCAGCGCCCAGCCCCGCACGTCGGCGTCGGGATCATCACAGGCATTGAGCAGCGGCTCGCGCAGACGCTCATCACGCAGCTCTCCCAGCTCGCGCACAGCACGTTCGCGCACCCTGGGATCGGCGCTGCCAAGCTGTCGCAGCCAGCCGGCCACTTCTGTCTTGGCACGGTGGGTCTGGTAAAGCGCGCGTAAGCGGTCGAAAACCATGGGGCACTCTTAGCGGGTAAAGGGCGGCTCTCAGCATACAAAAAAGCAGCGCGGTGAATGCCGCCACCGCAGGGCAAATGCGAGGTGCTACAGACCTACGCGGACGGTGGCTGTTCCAGCCAGGCGAGAAACGCGGCTTCGTCCAGCGGTGGGCTGAAGTAGAAGCCTTGACCAAGGGCACAATCGAGGCCGCGCAAGGTGTCGTATTGGGCAAGATTCTCGATGCCTTCGGCCACGCATTCCAGGCCCAGGTTATGGGCAATCATCAGGATGGTTTCCACCAGCATTTTGCCGCTGGCATCGTCGGGCAGATCGGCGACAAAACTGCGGTCGACTTTCAGACGGTCCAGCGGTAGGCGCTTGAGGTAGGTGAGCGAGGAATAACCGGTGCCGAAGTCATCGATGGCAAAACGCACGCCGAGGTCCTTGAGTGCCTGCATGGCGGCGATGCACTGGTCGACATCTTCGAGCAGCACGCCCTCGGTGATTTCCAACTCCAGCACGCGGGCCGGCAGGTTATGGCGGCGCAGGCAATCGGCCACGCGTTGCACCACATCAAACTGGCGCAGCTCGTGAGGGCTGAGGTTGACCGCCAGTACAAGCGCCGGCCAACGGCGGTGCCAGCGCGCCAGGGTGGCGCAGGCTTCGTCGAGCACCCAGGCGCCGATATCGAGGATCAGCCCGGTTTCTTCGGCCAGGGGAATAAATTGAGTGGGCGGAATTTCACCGCGCTCCGGGTGGGTCCAGCGCAGCAGCACTTCGGCGCCGACAATCTCGCCGGTGAGCAAATCCAGTTGCGGCTGGAAGGCCAAGTGCAGCTGGTTGCGCACCAGTGCCTGGCGCAATTCGCCTTGCAGTTGCAGACGCTGGTCGATGGCGGCCTGCATAGCCGGGGCGAAGAAGTGCAGCGCATTGCGCCCGCCGCGCTTGGCGCGGTACATGGCGGTGTCGGCTTGCTTGAGCACATCGGCAGCACCCTGGTCGCCCACCGGGTGCAGGGCGATGCCGATACTGGCGCTGATGGACAGCTCATGGCCGTCGATCTGGTAGCTGCCCAGCAGGCTTTGCAGCAGCTTTTCGCCCACATCGGCGGCGTGTTCGCCGGCTACCTCGGCGTTGTCGCCGATGCTTTCCAGCAGCACCACGAATTCGTCGCCGCCTAACCGGGCGAGGGTGTCCTCGGCACGCAGGCAGCCGGCCAGGCGCGTCGTCACTTCGCGCAGCAAGGCATCGCCCACGGGGTGGCCAAGGCTGTCGTTAACGGTTTTAAAGTGGTCCAGGTCGATAAACAGCAGCGCGCCGAAGGAGCTGTCGCGCACTTCGCGGGTCATGGCGTGTTGCAGACGGTCGAGCAACAGGCGGCGGTTGGGTAGGCCGGTAAGTTCGTCGCTGTAGGCCAGGCGTTCGATTTCCCGCTGGTAGCGCTGGCGCTCGGAGATATCGGTGACGCTGGCGCGGATCAACTTCTGCTCGCCAGGCATGCGCACCAGCCGCACCTCGCACGGCAACTGGCGGCCGGCGCTGTCGCGGTGCAGCCATTCAAACACTGGCGCGGCGCCTTCCAAGGCGGCGGTGGTGTAGCCCATGCCGGCTTGCGCGGAGAGACGCCCATCGGCCTGACGGGTTGGGCTGAGATCCACCGGGCGGCGGCCGATCAGCTCGTCACGGCTAAGCTTGAACAGACGCTCGGCGTTCTCGTTGACGTCCACCAGGCCACCATCTTCGGTAAATAGCAGGATGGCTTCCGGGGCGTGTTCCACCAGGGTGCGGTAGCGGGCTTCGGCCTCGTAGCGCGCGGTGATGTCTTCGATCAACGCCAGACAGGCTTCCAGCCGCCCCTGCGCATCGCGCACGGCGCGCAGGCTCAGACGGGTGTAGATGACGCTGCCGTCTTCACGCAGAAAACGTTTGTCCAGTTCGTAGTCGTCGCGCTCGCCCAGGGCCACGCTTTCGAACAAGGCCTGCTCGACAGGCAGGTCTTCGGCATGGGTGATCTGCGCCCAGCCGCCAGCGCGCAGGCTTTCGCGGCCCCGGCCCAGCACCTGGCAGAGCTTGGCGTTGACCTCCAGCCACATGCCCTGCGGGCTGATCATGGCCATGCCGATCAGCGGCGCTTCGAAAAACAGCCTTAGCCATTCATCGCGCTCGCGCAGTTGCTGTTCGGTGAGTTTGCGCGCGGAGATGTCCTGAATGGCGCCGTAGATGCGGATGACTTTGCCGTCATCCATCTCGCTGAGGCCCATCACCCGAAGAAATCGGGAATTGCCCCGCGCGGTGATCAGGCGTACTTCCACGTCGAATGGGCGGCCATCGCTCATGGTTTCGGCAAGAGTGCGCTGGGCGGTGGCCTGGCCTTCCTTGTCCAGGTAGCTGAGGGCCTGGTTAAAGTCGGGGGTGGCGCCGCTGGGGTCCAGCTCATAGAGGCGGAAGCAGCCCTCGCTCCAGAACATGTCCAGGCCCGGCACGTCCAGCACCCAGCCGCCAATATCGGCGATAGCTTCGGTTTGCGACAGCAGGTGGGTCTGGCGCAGCAGTTCTTCGCGGCGCGTGGCGATTTCGGCGGCCAGGCGTTCGCGGGAGGTGACGTCGTTTTGCAGGGCGATGTAATGGCTGATGCCCTGGTCATCGCGCAACGGCGACAGGGTGATTTCGTTCCAGAATGGCGTGCCGTTCTTGCGGTAGTTGCGCACCACCACCTGGGCCGCCTCTCCGCGATGCAAGGCCGAGCGCAGTACGTGCAGCTCGCTTTGGCGGCGGTCGTCGCCTTGTAGAAAACGGCAGTTGCGCCCGAGCACTTCGGCGCGGCTGTAACCGGTGATGCGTTCGAACATGGGGTTGCTGTAGATCAACGGCAGGTCGGGCTGGCGGGCGTCGGCGATGGTGATGCCCAGGGGGCTGGCTTCCAGGGCGAGGTTGGCCAGGGCCAGTTGCTGCTGCATCTGCGCGCTGCGGCGCAGCGCCAGACGCAAGTCGCTGAGGCTGCGGCCGATCAGCAGGGCCGCAACCATCATCAATAGCACCGACAGGTGCAGCTCGGTGAGCGGCGCGCCCAATAGCGTGGCGGCGCTTTCGCGGCTCTGCACCAGGGGCAGGGCACGCATCATCAGGCCGCTGAGTACGGCACCGCTCAGCGCGCCGGGGTAACCCCAGCGCATGGCTAATAGCAACATCACCGTGCCGAGCAGCGGCAGGATCAACGGCACCGGCAAAATATCCAGCAAGAATGGCAGGCCCACCAACAGCCCCAGCAACAGCCACCACGGCGGCAGACGCCGGCGCGGCTGGGCCAGTTCGTCATCCCGGCTGGCCCCGGGCGGCGGCGCCCAACCTCGCGCGCGCAAGGTGTAAGTGAGGTAACTGAACAGCGGCGTGGCGACTACCAGGGCGCTGAAGCTGTCGGCCAGCCACATGTTCAGACTGGCCAGCGCCCAATCGCCGTTGGGCGCCTGACCCGAGACAAACAGCGCCGCCTGCATCAGCAAGGCCTGCACTGACACCGGCACCAACAGGCCGAGCAGCAGGTAGCGAATCAGGTTACTGAGGTTGGGCAGGCCGGCATCAAACAGTCGTCGGCGCAGCAGCAGCCAACCCACCAGCGTGGCAGTGGCCTGGGGTATGGCAAACAGCGGCGCCCAGTGCCAATCCAGCCCCCAAAGCGGCGCGCTGATGGTGGCATTGAGAACGATCGCCAGCAGCACCCGTGGCCCCCACCACATGGTGAACACCAAGCCCAAGGCAAATGGCAGGTACCACAGCGCCAAGCCAGCCGTGAATTGCGTAGGCAGCGAACACCAGGTAGCGAGATGCAACAGCGGCAGCGGGAGCCACCACGTCCACTTCGGGAGGGTATTGAAGACAGCAGGCATGCGTACCTCGGGCCAAGACGCTGCCATAGCATAGAACAGCGTCACGTCGTCTGTGCTGCTGTTTCGCCACTACTTGAGGAAGGATGCTGGGTGATGCCAGACGGCTTAAACAGCGTCGCGGGGAAGCAGCAGGCCGAGCGGCAGACAGACTCGGGCTTCCAGACCGCCACCGGAGCGATTGCGCAGCTCCACACTGCCGCCGTGTTGCGCGGCAATGCGTTTGACAATGGCCAGCCCCAACCCTGTGCCCTTGCCACCGCGGGCACGGTCGCCTCGAATAAAGGGGTTGAAGATATCGTCCAGCTCGGCTGGGTTAATGCCGTGACCGCGGTCGAGCACGCTCAGCACTACGTATGGCGCGTTGCTGTCGCCGGACACATAGGCAGCCACTTCCACCGCATTACCGCCGTGGTGCAGGGCGTTTTCGATCAGGTTGTTGAGCAGGCGCTTCATCGACACCCGGCGCAAGGGAAACGGCGGTACCGGCTCCAGGCACAGGCGCACGTTTTCCCTATCGTGATTGAACGGCGCCACGACGTCTGCCACCAGATCGGCCAGGTCCACTTCTTCCAGTCGCTCGTCGCGACCGTCGCGGATAAAGGCCAGGAACTGGTCGAGGATGGCGTCCATGTCTTCGATATCGCGCACCATATCCTCGACCAGTTCGGTGTCGCTGTTGAGCAATTCCAGGCCCAGGCGCAGGCGGGTAAGCGGGGTGCGCAGGTCGTGCGAGACCCCGGCCAGCATCAGCTCACGCTCGCGGGCGGCCTGTTCGAGGCCGTCGGCCATCTGGTTGAAGGCGCTATACACCTCGGTCATTTCACTCGGGGTATCGCTGATCGGCAGGCGCACGCTGCGGCCCTGGCCGAGTTGGCGGGTGGCTGATACCAGGCGCTTCAAGGGTTGGTTGAGCTGGCGTACGAAAATCCACGCGGCCGCGGTGGAAAGCACACCGATGGCCAGGAACCAGCCCAGCACACCCCAGATTTTCTGCCCGCGCAGTGGGTGCGGGTACAGCGGCACTTCCACCCAACCGTCACCCAGGGCCGGGGCACGTACCCACAACGCCGACGGCTGATGGATGCGCAGGCGCACTTCGGTGTCCGGGCCCAACTCCATGCGCATCTGCCGTTGGAAGATGCCGGTGTAGGGCCAGTGCTGCTCGCCCGGCGGCTCTTCGGCGTCGGAGGTCCAGCGCAGGCCGGCGGCTTTTTCGATGACCGGCCGCTTGTCTTGCTCGGTCGCCCAGTACGCCCGCAGGGTCAACGCGGCGCCGTGGCTGTACTGGCGATCGACCAGCACGTCCTCGTTCATCATCAAATAAACCAAGGTAAGCGCTTTGGAAAACAGCACCACCACCAGCACCAGCCAGAGGGTGCGGGCGAAGAAGCTTTGCGGGAACCAGACGGGGGTTTTCATGGGGGAGTAAGGATTCTGGAGGAGAGGGCTTTTTGTGGGAGAGGCTTTAGCCTCGATGCTGTTGATTTAAAAGCATCGAGGCTAAAGCCTCTCCCACAGGTACAGCGTTACTCAGGCGTTACTTATTGCCATCCGGCACAAACACATACCCCACGCCCCACACCGTCTGGATGTAGCGCGGCTTGGACGGGTCTGGCTCGATCAACCGGCGCAGGCGGGAAATCTGCACGTCGATGGAGCGCTCCAGGGCGTCCCACTCGCGGCCACGGGCCAGGTTCATCAGCTTGTCGCGGGTCAGCGGCTCGCGGGCATGTTGCACCAGCGCCTTGAGCACGGCGAACTCGCCGGTGGTGAGCATATGCACTTCTTCGCCACGCTTGAGCTCGCGGGTGGCGAGGAACAGTTCGTAGTCGCCAAAGCTCACGGTTTCGTCTTCGCTACCCGGCGCACCTGGCACGGAAACGGTCTGGCGGCGCAGCACGGCTTTGATCCGCGCCAGCAGTTCGCGCGGATTGAACGGCTTGGCCAGGTAGTCGTCAGCGCCCTGCTCAAGGCCCTGAATACGGCTGCTCTCATCGCCTTTGGCGGTAAGCATGATGATGGGCATCTGGTTGTTGGCTTCACGCAGACGTTTGCACGCCGACAGGCCGTCTTCGCCCGGCAGCATCAAATCCAGTACCAGCAGTTGAAAGAGTTCGCGCGACAGCAGGCGGTCCATCTGCTCAACGTTTTCCACCGCCCGAACGCGGTAGCCTTGCTCTTCCAGAAAACGTTCCAGCAGGCGTCGCAGACCGGGATCGTCATCGACGATCAGGATTTTTTCGCCTTCCAGCGGGGCCGTATTGCTCATAAGTGCTCCTCTAAATCGTCGCGCATTATGGCGCAGACACCAGAGACGGCGTGTGCGGCATTCGTTAGCAGATTTTTCCCGGTCGCATTAAAACGCCCTGCGTATAATGCCGGCCTTCCACTTTTTGTGTCAGTTCATCCTAGTTAAGTGAGTTTTTTATTAATGGAAAGCATCAACAACCGTATTGCCCAGGAATTGGGCGTTCGCCCGCAGCAAGTCGCCGCTGCCGTTGCCTTGCTGGATGAAGGTTCCACCGTTCCGTTTATTGCCCGCTACCGTAAAGAAGTCACCGGCAGCCTGGATGACACCCAGCTGCGTAATCTGGAAGAGCGCCTGCGCTACCTGCGCGAGCTGGACGAGCGCCGCGCCAGCATCCTCGCCAGCATCGAGGAACAGGGCAAACTCACCCCCGAGCTGACCCGCGAGATCAACCTCGCCGACACCAAGACCCGCCTCGAAGACCTGTACCTGCCCTATAAGCAGAAGCGCCGCACCAAGGGCCAGATCGCCCTGGAAGCCGGCATCGGCGAGTTGGCCGACGGCCTGTTCAACGACCCGAGCCTGACGCCCGAAACCGAAGCGGCGCGTTTTATCGATGCCGAAAAAGGCTTCGCCGACGTCAAGGCCGTGCTCGAAGGCGCCAAGTACATCCTCATGGAGCGCTTTGCCGAAGACGCCAAGCTGCTGGATAAACTGCGCAGTTTCCTTAAGCACGAGGCCATCCTCAGCGCCCGCGTGGTAGCCGGCAAGGAAGAAGAAGGCGCCAAGTTCCGCGATTACTTCGAACACGACGAGCCGCTCAAAAGCATGCCCTCGCACCGTGCCCTGGCGATTTTCCGTGGCCGCAACGAAGGCATTCTCAGCTCGGCGCTGAAAGTCGGCGATGAAGCGCCCGGCAGCCTGCACCCGTGCGAAGGCATGATCGCCGAGCATTTCGGCGTGAAGAACGAAAACCGCCCGGCTGATAAATGGCTCGGCGAAGTGGTGCGCTGGACTTGGAAGGTCAAACTCTACACGCACCTGGAAACCGACCTTCTGGGCGAGCTGCGCGACGGCGCCGAAACCGAGGCGATCAATGTTTTCGCCCACAACCTGCACGACCTGCTGCTGGCCGCCCCGGCCGGCCCGCGCGCCACCCTGGGCCTGGACCCGGGCCTGCGTACCGGCTGCAAGATCGCCGTGGTCGATGCCACCGGCAAGCTCTTGGAATACGCCACCGTGTACCCGCACGTGCCGCAAAAACAGTGGGACCAGACCCTGGCCATCCTCGGCGCGCTGTGCATCAAGCACCGCGTGGACCTGATTTCCATCGGCAACGGCACAGCCAGCCGCGAGAGCGACAAGCTGGCCGCCGAGCTGATCAAAAAACTGCCAGAGCTGAAGATGACCAAAATCATGGTCAGCGAAGCCGGCGCCTCGGTGTATTCGGCTTCGGAGCTGGCGGCCAAGGAATTCCCGGACCTGGACGTGTCGATCCGTGGCGCCGTGTCCATCGCCCGTCGCCTGCAAGACCCGCTGGCCGAGCTGGTGAAGATCGACCCTAAATCCATCGGTGTCGGCCAGTACCAGCACGACGTGTCGCAGTTGAAGCTGGCGCGCAGCCTGGATGCCGTGGTGGAAGACTGCGTAAACGCCGTGGGCGTGGACGTAAACACGGCCTCGGTGCCGTTGCTGGCGCGTATCTCTGGCCTGAACACCACCCTGGCGCAGAACATCGTTAACCACCGCGACTCCCACGGTGCGTTCAAAACCCGCGACGCCCTGAAAAAGGTGCCGCGTCTGGGCGACAAAACCTTCGAACAAGCCGCCGGCTTTCTGCGCGTGATGAACGGCGACAACCCGTTGGACGCCTCCGCCGTGCACCCGGAAACCTACCCGCTGGTGCAACGTATTGCCGCCGACACCGGCCGCGATCTGCGCTCGCTGATTGGCGATGCCAGCTTCCTCAAGCGCCTGGACCCGAAGAAGTTCACCGATGAAACCTTCGGCCTGGTGACCGTTAGCGACATCCTCGCCGAGCTGGAAAAACCCGGTCGCGACCCGCGCCCGGAGTTCAAGACCGCCGAGTTCCAGGACGGTGTGGAAACCCTGCAAGACCTGCAACTGGGCATGGTCCTCGAAGGCGTGGTGACCAACGTCACCAACTTCGGTGCATTCGTCGATATCGGCGTGCACCAGGACGGGCTGGTGCACATCTCGGCGCTGTCGGAAAAATTCGTCAAAGACCCACGTGAAGCGGTCAAGGCCGGTGATGTGGTGAAGGTCAAGGTGATGGAAGTGGACATCCCGCGTAACCGCATCGCGCTGTCCATGCGCATGGGCGACACGCCGGGCGAGAAAATCGACGGCCCACGCGGTGGCGGCAATAAAGGCGGCGGCAAGCCACGCCCGCAAGCGCAACCCACCACGCAGCCTGCGCCAAGCAATAACGCCATGGCCTCGCTGTTCGCCAACGCCAAACAACTGCGGAAATAATCCATGACCCAGCCAGCGGACGAAACGCCTTCCAATTGCGAAGAAGTCGGCAGTAAAAGCGCATTTGCCCGTTTGCTGGGACTGCATATTCTCAAGGCCGACGGCGGCGAGGCGATCATTGGCCTGAGCATGCACGACGGCCTGCGTAACCTGCACGGTAAGCTGCATGGCGGCGCGCTGTTCTCCCTCATCGACACGGCCATGGGCCAGGCCAGCCACAGCGTGGTGGGCGGCCCGGGCACGGTGACGCTGGAGAGCAAGATCAACTACATCCGCCCGGTGGACGATGGCGACATTCTCTGCCGCGCCTGGGTGGTGCATGCGGGCCGGCGCACGCAGGTGATCGAGGCCGAAGTGCACCAGGGCGACAAACTGGTGGCCAAGGCGCAAGCGACGTTTGCCTGTCTGTAAACGCCGGCCGAGCGTAACCGCCGCGTGAGTTCCGCCTGCGCTGCGGTTAATCTGTCTGGCATCAGTAAACCAGGCGTCAACGCCAGTTCCTCATTTGCCCCCTTGTAGACCGTTAGAGCCACCCCCATATAGGGCCGACTGACGCGAAGGAACACAAAATTGAGCGACCTCCTCTCCCGCCGTTTGGCACTGCTCAGCAAGCCCGCCCACTTGAATTTGCTTACCCAGTGCCTGCACGGGATCGAGCGCGAATGCCTGCGCGTCGATAGCCAGGGGCAACTCGCCCTGACGCCGCACCCCATCGCCTTGGGCTCTGCCCTGACTCACCCGCAGATCACCACCGATTACTCCGAATCGCTGCTGGAGTTCATTACCCCGGCCGAGCCGGATCCGGCAGCAACGCTGGCGGACCTCGAACAGATCCATCGCTTTGCCTACAGCAAACTCGACAACGAGTATCTGTGGAGCCCGTCCATGCCCTGCCCATTGCCGGAAGAAGAGGTGATTCCCATCGCCCGCTACGGCAATTCGAATATCGGCCGCCTCAAATACGTTTACCGCAAGGGCCTGGCCCTGCGTTACGGCAAGACCATGCAGTGTATCGCCGGCATTCACTACAACTTCTCGTTGCCCGAGGCGGTATGGCCGCTGCTTCAAGTAGCAGAAGACGACACCCAGAGCCCGCGGGACTATCAGTCCGAGCGCTATATCGCCCTGATCCGTAACTTCCGGCGCTACAGCTGGCTGTTGATGTACCTGTTTGGTGCTTCGCCAGCGCTGGATGCCGGTTTCCTGCGCGGCCGCCCGCACAAGTTGCAGCAGCTTGACGACCACACGCTATACCTGCCCTACGCCACCAGCCTGCGCATGAGCGACCTGGGTTACCAGAGCAACGCCCAGGCCGGACTTACGCCGTGCTACGACGACCTGGCCAGCTACACCGACAGCCTGCGTTGCGCGGTGTCGACGCCCTACCCGGCCTATGCCGAAGCGGGCACGAAGAAGGATGGCGAGTGGCAACAGCTGAACACCAACATCCTGCAGATCGAAAACGAGTACTACTCCAACATCCGCCCCAAGCGCGTGACCTACAGCGGCGAGCGGCCGATTCAGGCGCTGATGGCCCGTGGCGTGCAGTACGTGGAAGTGCGCTGCCTGGATATCAACCCGTTCCTGCCGATGGGCATCGACCTTGAGAGCGCACGTTTTATCGACGCTTTCGTGCTGTTCTGTGCCCTGCAAGACAGCCCATACCTGAGCAGCAACGAATGCCATGGCTGCACCTACAATTTCCTCACTGTAGTGAAGGAAGGCCGCAAACCGGGCCTGCAACTGCAGCGCAACGGGCTGGGCATCGGCCTGCAGGAGTGGGCAAACGAGCTGCTGGATAGCATCGGCAAGCTCAGCGCCCTGCTCGACCAGAGCAATGGCGGCGACCAGCACGTGCAAGCCCTGGCGGCTCAGCGCGCTAAGGTGGCCGACGTGACGCTGACCCCGTCGGCGCAGGTGCTGAGCGCCTTGCAGGCCAACAAGCAGACCTTTGCCGAGTTCTCGTTTCAGCAAAGTCAGGCCCATGCCGCGTACTTTCGCAGCACGCCGCTGAGTGCCGAGCAAAGCGCGCAGTTCGAAGAGTCGGTAAAGCAATCGCTGGCCGATCAGGCTGCAACCGAAGCGGAACAGAGTGGCGATTTCGACACGTTTGTTGCCGCCTACCAGGCCAGTATTCTGGCGTTGGCGGTTTAGTCGACAGCGTCACAAAAAAAGCCAGCGGGGTAAAAGCCGGGACCGACGGTCAGTCGCGACCGGCCGGGCGCGGCTAGCATTAGCCCAGTTACCCCACGCGAGCTTGCCCATGGCGCCCCCAGAGGCCATCCCCAAGGAAGACGACCCGCAATGGAGCCTGGAAAGCCTCAATAAGGCTTACCAACAAGGCTACATGGCAGGTTTGACCGGCAGCCCCATCAGCAACCAACCCCACGCCGCCGATGTGCTTGCGGCTGCCTGGGAAGCGGGTCGGGATGATGGGGAAGAGCAGTATCAGCTATTGGCGCAGAAGACGGCATAACAAAGTCAAAGGCTCTGCCCCCCTCTCCCGCGTGCGGGAGAGGGGCCGGGGGTGAGGGTCGAAGCACATTCGGTCTCCGCCAAAGCCTCTCACCCGCCCTGCGAGCACCCTCTCTCACACGCGGGAGAGGGGCCGGGGGTGAGGGTCGAAGCACACTCGGTCACCGCCAAAGCCTCTCACCCGCCCTTCGGGCACCCTCTCCCGGACGCGGGAGAGGGAATAGATTGAAGAGCTTCGACCCTACAACTGCTTCTCAAAAATCTGCGAATTACGCTGATAGTTGTACAGCGAAGCCCTGGCGGCCGGCAGCCGTTCCACGCCGCTGGGCTCAAAGCCGCGCTCGCGGAACCAGTGGGCCGTGCGGGTCGTCAGCACAAACAAGGTCTTCAACCCCTGCGCTTTTGCGCGCTCTTCGATTCGCTCCAGCAGCTCATCGCCGCGACCGCCATGACGGTATTCCGGGTTCACGGCCAGGCACGCCAGCTCTCCACTGTCCGAGTCGGCAATTTGATAAAGCGCCGCGCAGGCGATGATCAGGCCGTCGCGCTCGACGATGGTGAACTGCTCGATCTCGCGCTCCAGCACTTCCCGTGAACGGCGCACCAGAATGCCCTGCTCTTCCAGCGGGCTGATCAGGTCGATCAAGCCGCCCACGTCTTCAATGGTGGCCTCGCGCAGTTGCTCGAATTGCTCCTGGTCCACCAGCGTGCCGCCGCCGTCGCGGGTAAACAGCTCGGTGAGCAATGAGCCGTCCTCGCTGTAGCTGACGATATGCGCGCGTTTCACCCCGCCGCGGCACGCCTGCGCCGCCGCATCGAGCAGTTCGGCCTGGTAACTGTTGCCCAGGCGCTGCAAATGATTGGGCACCTGCTGTGGGCGCAGTTCGCGCACCAACTTGCCGGCGTCGTCCATCAGGCCCTGTTCATTGCCGAACAGAATCAACTTGTCGGCGCCCAGGTCGATGGCCGCACGCATGGCCACGTCTTCGCAGGCCAGGTTGAAGATTTCGCCGGTAGGCGAATAACCAAGCGGCGACAGCAGCACAATGGAGCGCTCGTCCAACAGCCGGCCAATGCCTTTGCGGTCGACCCGGCGTACCTCACCGGTGTGGTGGTAGTCCACACCTTCCACCACGCCGATCGGCCGCGCCGTAACGAAGTTGCCGCCCGCCACCCGCAAGCGCGAGCCCTGCATTGGCGAGGCGGCCATGTCCATCGACAGCCGCGCTTCAATGGCAATACGCAACTGACCCACGGCGTCGATCACGCATTCCAGGGTCGGGCCGTCGGTTATGCGCATATCACGGTGGTAGTGCGGGGTCAGGCCACGGGCAGCCAGGCGCGCTTCAATCTGCGGGCGCGAACCGTGCACCAGCACCAGGCGTACGCCCAGGCTGTGCAGCAGCACCAGGTCGTGAACGATATTGCCGAAGTTGGGGTGCGCAACGCCGTCGCCGGGCAGCATGACCACAAAGGTGCAGTCGCGGTGGGCGTTGATATAGGGCGAAGCATGGCGAAGCCAATTGACGTATTCGGGCATGACGCGAAGAGCCTTTTATTCGAGATGAGAAAGCCTGTGCAGGTACAGCGGGAGATCAGCTTTATCGTCGGAATTGGGGCTGCAACACGCGGGTGCTCCTTGTCATTGGGTGGGTCATGGCTGGGTGGTTGGGGTGAGGCAATAGTGCTGAATCAGTTCACGCAGCACCTTCACTGTGGGCTGCAAACGTGACAACTCCAGGAATTCGCCAGGCTGATGCGCACAGCTGATATCGCCCGGGCCGAGCACGATGGTCTCGCAACCGAGCTGCTGAAGATAAGGTGCTTCGGTGCCGAATGCCACTGCCTCGGCACGATGCCCCGTCAAGCGCTCGGCCACGCGCACCAATTCGGCGTCGGCAGCCTGCTCAAACGCCGGCACGTGGGGAAACAGCGGCGCGTAGTCGATCTTGACTTCATGGCGCTCGGCAATTGGCTTGAGCTTCTCGCGAATGGCAGCGCGCAGTTGCTCGGCGTCCATACCCGGCAAAGGCCGCAAGTCGAACTCCAGCGAGCATTGGCCGCAGATGCGGTTGGGATTATCGCCGCCATG
This sequence comes from Pseudomonas turukhanskensis, assembly GCF_027922365.1. GTDB lineage: Bacteria > Pseudomonadota > Gammaproteobacteria > Pseudomonadales > Pseudomonadaceae > Aquipseudomonas > Aquipseudomonas turukhanskensis. Next base: position 760,669 of record NZ_BSFN01000001.1, on the reverse strand, counting down.
GATGCAGCCAAAATTCATGGTCGGCTGCGGCACGCTGAACTGCTCGTTGCGGTACAGGCGTTGCCATTTCTGGCGCAGCTGCATCAGCTCGGCCATGGTGGCGTGCATGGCTTCCAGCGCGCTGTGGCCCAGGCTTGGGTCGGAAGAATGGCCGCTTCGGCCGAGAATATCGATGCGCTCCATCATCACGCCTTTGTGCAGGCGGATTGGCCGCAGGCCAGTAGGTTCACCGATCACGGCGGCGCGACCCAGTGGTTTGCCGGCAGCGGCCAGGGCGCGGGCGCCGGCCATCGAGCTCTCTTCGTCGCAGGTGGCCAGCACCAGCAGCGGCTGTTTAAAGGGGTGAGCCAACAGTGGCAATACGGCCTCGATTACCAGGGCAAAGAAGCTCTTCATATCGCACACGCCAAGACCCACCCAGGTGCCGTCCACTTCGGTGAGTTTCAGCGGGTCGGTTTTCCACAGGGCGTCGTCGTACGGCACGGTATCGCTATGGCCGGCCAACACCAGGCCACCGGGGCCGGAGCCAAAACTGGCGAGCAGATTGAATTTGCCGGGGGCCACTTGTTGCACGTCGCAGGTAAACCCCAGGTCGCCCAACCAGGTGCTGAGCAAGTCGATCACCGCCTTGTTCGACAGGTCGAGGCTCGGCTGGGTACAGCTCACCGACGGCGCAGCGATCAGGGCGGCGAATTGTTCTTTGAGCGTTGGTAATGGCATTCCACGTCTCCACGGGCGAGACCCATCATAGAGGTATCGCCGTTAAGGAATAAACCGTAAGCGGCGCGGGATTGATGTTTGCAGGGATCGAGGCTTGCGCCTCGATGCGCTTGATCTTCGGGCCGATCCACCGTCCGTCCTGTACACTTCACCGCCTTAGTTAACAGCGTTTGGATTCCCCGGCCATGCAGAAAGAAACCGAAATCAAACTCCGCGTCAGCCGCGAAACCCTCACTGCCCTGCGCGACCACCCGTTGCTGAAAAAGCGCAACAAGGCGGGCTGGGAGCAGCGCGAACTGCTCAACCAATATTTCGACACCCCCGAGCGCGACCTGGCCAAGGCACGAATCGCCTTGCGCATCCGCCGCGACGGCGTTCAATTTATCCAGACCCTGAAAACCCGCGGGCAAAGCGTGGCCGGGCTGTCCGAGCGCAACGAGTACGACTGGGACGTGGCCAAGGCCAAGCTCGACCTTAAAAAGCTCGATGACAGTTGCTGGCCTGCGTCGCTTGCGCAGTTGGACAAGAAAACCCTGCAAGTGATCTTCACCACCGACTTTGTGCGCGAGCGCGCGGAAATCGCGTGGGGCCGTGGCAAGGCCAAAGTCGTCGTGGAAGCCGCGCTGGACCTCGGCAAGGTAGTCGCCGGCGGCCACGAAGAAGAGATTTGCGAGCTGGAACTGGAACTGCGCCAGGGAGAGCCGCAGGCACTGCTGGAATTGGCTGCCGAGCTGGCCGCCGATCTGCCGTTGATGCCCTGCGATATCAGCAAGGCCGAGCGCGGTTATCGTCTGTTCGATGCCAACAGCTATTCCTTGAGCCTGCCGCACCCTGAACTGACCGTTGAACAGCCGCTGGACTCGGCGTTCAGCGCCCTGGCCTGGAATCTGCTCGGTAGTAGTCAGCGCCTGGCCGAGCAATACCGTTTCAACGGTCATTGGCGTTTGCTGGTGGAGTGGCTGGAGCACCTGGTCGACCTGCGCGCCCTGCTCAGCAGCCTCGGCCAGGCCGCTCCGCGCGCCAGCAGCCATGACTTGCGCGAGCGTCTGGATGCGCTGCTCGGCGATTGGCGCCCTCGCGTGGTGGCCGGCCTTACCGATGACGACGCGCGCCAGGCGGCACCCGCATTGTTCCAGGAAGAACTGCAAGGCACCCGCTGGGGCCAGTTCTCCCTTAATACCTCGCTTTGGTTGCTGACCAACGCCTGGACCGCCGAACGCAACAGTCGTGGCAATCGCCAAGGCGCCGCGCCGCTGGGCAACTGGCTGCCGACCCTGCTGGCCGAAGAGGCCCGCAGCCTGCAATTGAGTCGCTATCAGCAGCAACCCGAAGACCTGGCCGAGCAACTGCCGCGTATCGAGCGCATTCAGGTGTGGTTGCGCCTGGCGCGCCAAGTGCTGGTAGATGTACCAGAGGTGGACCGTCTTTATGGCGAGCTGAACAAGCTGCGTGACCTGGCCCACCGGGCGATTGAAGACGACTGCCTGGACGCGCGCAGCCAGCAAGCGCAGACGGTGCTGACGACCAAGGCGTGGAAAACCCTGCTGAAGATGTAACGCGCTCTCGGCAGTTTCCCCTCGCCCGCTCGCGGGAGAGGGTGCCCGAAGGGCGGGAGAGGGGTTGTTGCTGTACATCTCTTTGGTTCCCGTCGCGAGATTTTCTTTTGCCCCCTCACCCTCACCCCCGGCCCCTCTCCCGCAAGCGGGAGAGGGGTGCAAAACATTTGAGTTTGTTTGGCGGGAGAGGGGTGCAAAGCATTTGAGTTTGTTTTGATGTCGACTCGGTTTGGCGCCAAACCACGCATTCGGGCATGCTTGCGACTATTCTTGATGCGCTCCAGCCACGCTCTGGAGATTTCAATTCGCTTCGCAATGCCGTGTTAATCAGGAGTTCGCATGTCTGCCTTCGCTACCCAGGGCCAAGATCGCACGCTGGATCTCAATGACCTGTTGCGCGAGTTGGTCAGCCAGGGCCGCGTGGCTCAGGACACAGCCGAACAGCTGATGGCGATCCGTCGCAGCTCCAGCAATACGCAAATGCACCCGCTGGAGTTTATCGCCGCGCAGCAGGTAGACGACCTCAGCCGCCCCGGTAAAAAGCTTGATCTGGAAACCCTGGCCATCTGGCTGGCTAACCTGGCCGGGCAGCCTTACTTGCGCATCGACCCACTGAAGATCAACGTGGCGGCGGTTACCCCGCTGATGTCTTACGCCTTCGCCCAGCGCCACAAGATTCTTGCCGTAGCCGCCGATAACGAAGCGGTGACCATTGCCAGTGCGCAGCCGTTTGTCAGCAGTTGGGAAGCCAACCTGACCCACGTGCTCAAACGCCCGATCAAGCGCGTGGTGGCCAACCCGGCTGATATCCAGCGCTTTACCGTGGAGTTCTTTCGCCTGGCCAAATCGGTCAGCGGCGCCTCGGCGGTGGATAGCAAGGGCACCAACGTCGGTAACTTCGAGCAGTTGCTCAACCTGGGCGCCAGCGACCAGGAGCCGGACGCCAACGACTCGCATATCGTCAATATCGTCGACTGGCTGTTCCAGTACGCCTACCAGCAGCGCGCCAGCGATATCCATATCGAGCCACGCCGCGAACAGGGCACGGTGCGCTTTCGCATCGACGGCGTGCTGCACAACGTTTACCAATTCCCACCCCAGGTCACCATGGCCATCGTCAGCCGCCTGAAGACCCTGGGCCGCATGAACGTAGCGGAAAAACGCAAACCGCAGGATGGCCGGGTGAAGACCAAAACCCCGGACGGCGGCGAGGTGGAGCTGCGCCTGTCGACCCTGCCCACCGCGTTCGGCGAAAAGATGGTGATGCGGATTTTCGACCCGGAAGTGCTGCTGAAAAATTTCGATCAGTTGGGCTTCTCGCCGGACGACCTGCGGCGCTGGCTGGAAATGACCAGCCAGCCCAACGGCATCATTCTGGTGACCGGCCCCACCGGCTCAGGCAAGACCACCACGCTGTACACCTCGTTGAAAAAGCTGGCCACCTCTGAGGTCAACCTGTGCACTATCGAAGACCCCATCGAGATGATTGAGCCGGCCTTCAACCAGATGCAGGTGCAGCACAATATCGACCTGAACTTCGCCAGCGGCGTACGCGCCCTGATGCGCCAAGACCCGGACATCATCATGGTCGGCGAGATCCGCGACCTGGAAACGGCCGAGATGGCCATTCAGGCGGCGCTCACCGGCCACCTTGTGCTCTCCACCCTGCACACCAACGACGCACCGAGCGCCATCACCCGCTTGCTGGAGCTGGGTGTGCCGTATTACCTGCTAAAAGCCACCCTTCTTGGGGTAATGGCCCAGCGCCTGGTACGCACGCTGTGCCCGCACTGCAAGGTGCCGGTAGAGATTTCCGAGGAGGACTGGCAATCACTGACCCGTCCCTGGAGTGCGCCGCTGCCGACAGGCGCACACAAGGCCGTGGGTTGCCTGGAATGCCGTGACACCGGGTATCGCGGCCGGGCCGGGGTGTACGAAATCATGCAACTGAGCGACAGCCTCAAGCCGTTTATCAGCGCTGACACCGACCTGCTTTCCCTGCGTCGCCAAGCGTTCAAGGAGGGCATGCGCAGCCTGCGCCTCTCCGGTGCACAGAAGGTTGCGGCCGGTCTCACCACCATTGAGGAAGTGCTGCGGGTGACACCGCAGAGCGAACAGAAGTAAGGTTCACGCCTGCGCCGCTCCTACGGTTCAAGGCTGCCTCAACTCAACAACAAGGACTGGTTATGCAAATCGGCAGTGTGCTTTTTCTCTTCGTCGGCCTCGCGGTCGCCATTCTGTTCATGGGTTTCAAGGTGGTGCCACAAGGCTTCGAGTGGACGGTGGAGCGCTTTGGCCGGCGCATCAACGTGATGGAAAACGTGCTGGATATTCCGCCGCAGGAGGTCATCACTTCGGACAACGCCACGGTGCAGATCGATGCCGTGTGTTTCTTCCAGGTGGTGAACACCGCTCAGGCGGCCTACGAGGTGAATAACCTCGAACACGCGATTCGCAACCTGCTGCAAACCAATATCCGCACCGTGCTTGGTTCCATGGAACTGGACGCCATGCTCGGCCAACGTGATGTGATCAACGAACGCCTGCTGCGCACCGTGGATGAAGCCACCGCGCCGTGGGGCATCAAGATCACCCGCATCGAAATCAAGGACATCAGCCCACCCGCCGACCTGATGGCCGCGATGTCCGGGCAGATGAAAGCCGAGCGGGTCAAACGCGCCCAGATTCTCGAGGCCGAAGGCCTGCGCGCTGCCGCCATTCTGACCGCCGAGGGCAAGAAGCAAGCGCAGATTCTTGAAGCCGAAGGTGAGCGGCAGGCCGCGTTTCTGGAGTCCGAAGCCCGCGAGCGTCAGGCCGAAGCCGAAGCCCGTGCCACCCAGGTGGTTTCCGAAGCCATCGCCAGCGGAAACGTGCAGGCCATCAACTATTTTGTTGCCCAGAAGTACATCGATGCACTGGGCAAGCTGGCTTCAGCCGACAACAGCAAAGTGATTCTGATGCCACTGGAAGCCAGCCAGGTTATTGGCGCCGTGGGCGGCATTGGCGAGATCGTCAAAGCGACATTCGACACCAGCAAGAAAGCGTAAGGACGCGTCACCGATGATGGATTTTCTGCAACACCTGTCCTTCTGGGACTGGTTGGCGCTCGGCACCCTGCTGTTGATTCTGGAGGTGTTTGGCGCCGGCGGTTATTTGCTATGGACCGGCATGGCAGCAGCCGCTGTTGGCGTACTCAGCTACCTCTTCCCAGCCCTGCCCTGGCCGTGGCAATTCCTGTTGTTTGCGCTGCTCTCCGTACTCACCGCCGTGCTGTGGTGGCAGCGCCTGCGCAACGCCGGCAAAACCTCGCAGCAACCCGGCTTGAACCAGCGCGGCCAGGAGTTTATGGGGCGCACGTTCGCCCTGCATGAGGCGATTGTGGACGGGCGCGGCAAGATCAAAGCCGGCGACAGCCTGTGGTTAGTCAGCGGCCCGGATTTGCCAGCGGGCACACCGGTGGAAGTGGTGGGGCAAGACGGCGTGGTACTGAAAATCAAGGCCTGCGCATAAGGCGCTTCTGCAAAGCAATTTGAACTCGCGCGCTGGGCTTGAAGTCCTATTTTCAGGCCCATTGCGCCAGTCACGCAGGAGAAACACCATGCACCGTAAACTCGTTATTGCGTCCTTGTTGGTCATTGTCCCTGTTGCTTCGGCCTCGGCCGACACTTTCTGGCGCAACGTACTGTCGTCCGGCGCCACCACCGGCTCTTTCTACCTGACCTCGCGCCACGACCATAAAGTGATCGTGAATGCCCAGGAAGATGCCGGCAGCTTTATCGCCAGCAACGGCGCCATTCGTGGCCCGTATCTGGAAGCCGCGCTGCAGAAAGTGCGCGCCGAGCACCCGGATCTCAAAGCCTCGGATGACCAACTGGCGCAAGCCATTCTGACTGCCGAGCCTGCGCCCGCGCCCGCGCAGTAAGACGTTGCAGTGGGATTGCCTACCGTGTCCGATTGCCGGGCCGGCGGATATGCGAGCATCGACGCTCATCCAACCAGACAAGGACCGTTGCCATGGGCAATCCCATCCCCACCCTGAAAGTCGTGCTGATTTTGATCATCGCCGTGAACGCTGTCTGGTTCACTGACCGTTTGCTGTCGTTGATCGGTATGGACCTGCTGGGCCTGTTGCCGAGCACGGTGTGGCAACTGCTGAGCGCCTTTGGCAGCGGCTTGCTGATTATCTTCAACGTGCTGCTTTTGGGCTTGTTGCCGAAGTTGCAGCTCAAGCCTGAGTAGGTTGATCACGATCCGAGGAAAATCCCCTCGCCCGCTAGTGGGAGAGGGTGCCCGAAGGGCGGGAGAGGGGCTGTTGCTGTAGATCGTCGCTGGGCCCGGCCCTCACCCCCGGCCCCTCCCCCGTAAACGGGCGAGGGGTGCACAGCATCTGAGTTTGTTAGGCATCAGCATCTGCCACCGCCTGGTACGCACCGGCGTCCAGCAGCTTGTCCAACTCGCTCACATCACTGGGCTGCAGCTTGTAAAACCAGCTGCCATACGGGTCGCCGTTCACGCTTTCTGGCGCATCGGCCAGGGCATCGTTGACGGCAGTCACTACGCCGCTCAGCGGCGAGTAGATATCAGAAGCGGCTTTTACCGATTCCACCACGCCGGCTTCCTGCCCTGCGGCGAGTTGTTTGCCCACTTCCGGCAGTTCGACGAATACCACATCGCCCAGCGCTTCCTGCGCGTGGTCGGAAATGCCCACGGTCACGCTACCATCGGCTTCCAGGCGGGCCCATTCGTGGCTGGCGGCGTAACGCAGTTCGCTAGGGATATTGCTCATGTCTTGGTCCTCGGAGTCGGGGAGGCGGAACGTCCGCCTGGAAAATTTAGCAGGTTGTGGCGCGTAGCCCGGTTTTTCCGTGGCGGCGCCCAACCGATCAGATCAATGCCTTGCCGTGTCGCACAAAATTAGGTCGTACCACGCGCACCGGATACCACTTGCCACGAATTTCAACCTCGGCCCGTTCCCCGGTGTTGGCAGGAACACGCGCTAACGCGATGGATTTACCCAGGGTAGGCGAAAAGCTGCCGCTGGTGATTTCACCTTCACCAATGCCTTCCACGCGCACCACCTGATGGGCGCGCAGTACGCCGCGCTCTTCCAGCACCAGGCCGACCAGCTTCGGCTGGGCGCCGGCGCTGCGTTGCGCTTCAAGGGCCTGGCGGCCGACAAAGCGCCGCGCTGCCGGCTCCCAGGCGATGGTCCAGGCCATATTGGCAGCCAACGGCGACACACTTTCGTCCATATCCTGGCCGTACAGATTCATGCCGGCTTCCAGGCGCAGGGTGTCGCGCGCGCCAAGGCCGATGGGAGCGATACCGGCACCCACCAGCTCGTTGAAAAAATGCGAGGCCTCGTCACGGGGCAGCACGATTTCCAGGCCGTCTTCACCGGTATAGCCGGTGCGCGCGATAAACCAGTCGCCATCGGCAAAGCCCTGGAAGGGTTTGAGGTCGGTAATCAGCGCAGCGCGGCTGGACGATACCAGCTCGGCGGTTTTGGCCCGCGCATGGGGGCCTTGAATAGCCAGCATCGCCAGCTCGCTGCGCTCAACGAGCTGAACGTCGAAGCCAGCGGTTTGCGCCTGCATCCAGGCCAGGTCCTTGTCGCGGGTAGCGGCGTTAACCACCACGCGGTAGCCCTCGACGGTAAGGTAGACGATCAGGTCATCGATCACCCCGCCCTCACTATTGAGCATGCCGCTGTACAGCGCTTTGCCGAGCTCTTGCAGGCGGTCGATGTCGTTGGCCAAGAGGTGCTGCAGATAGGCCTTGGCCGCTGGGCCGCTGACGTCGACGACGGTCATGTGCGACACGTCGAACACCCCGCAATCGCGCCGCACCTGATGGTGCTCCTCGACCTGCGAGCCGTAGTGCAATGGCATGTCCCAACCGCCGAAATCGACCATCTTGGCACCCAATGCAAGGTGCTGATCATAGAGGGGCGTGCGCTGTCCCATGGGTTTCTCCTTCCGGGCTTGGCGAAGGTGCGGGCGAGGCATGAGCCCGGCTGCGCCCAGGAATATCGGGCACTTGCACGAGGTTTCAATACACCGGTCTGGATGACGTCCTACACCGAATGGCGCGCATTGTAGCCGCAAGACCGACGCCTGCACACACGCCTAAATCGTCTGCCCGGTCAGTGCCCGTAGCGCCTGGCCGAACGCCGTATGAGCCCGACCACCGGCAGCAGGCCTACCAGCACCAGCGTCAGGGCCGGTAACGCGGCGCGAGCCCACTCACCCTCGCTGGTCATCTCGAAAATGCGCACCGCCAGGGTATCCCAGCCGAAAGGGCGCATCAGCAAGGTAGCGGGCATTTCCTTCAGCACATCGACAAATACCAGCAACCCAGCACTCAACGCCCCCGGCACCAGCAGCGGAAGGTACACGCGAAAGAACAGGCCATAACCGGACACGCCGAGGCTGCGCGAAGCTTCCGGCAACGACGGGCGGATGCGTGCCAGGGCACCTTCCAGCGGCCCATAGGCCACGGTGATAAAGCGAATAAGGTAGGCCAGCACCAGCGCCAGCAGACTGCCGAGCAGCAGCGGCCTGCCGGCGCCACCGAGCCACTGCGACAGCGGCACCACCAGCTCACGGTCGAGGAAGCTGAACACCAGCATGATCGACACCGCCAACACCGAACCCGGCAATGCATAACCCAGGTTGGCCAGGCTGATGGCGCTGCGGATCGGCCGGGTCGGCACCAGGCGGCGCGCGAATACCAGCACCAGCGCCACGGCGACCGTAACAGCAGCGGCAATGGCGCCCAGGTAGAGGGTGTGCAGGATCAAGCCCACATAGCGCTCATCAAGGTCGAAGCGCCCGCGCTGCCAGCACCACACCACCAGTTGCACCAAGGGCACCAGAAACGCACAGGCAAACACCAGACCGCACCAGCCACTGGCCGCCAGCGCTTTCCAGCCGCGCAGGTGATACAGCGCCTGACCACGCGGGCGCTCGTTGGCGGGGCGAGTGGCGCCACGGGCACGGCGCTCGCCGTAGAGCACCAGCATGACGGCTAACAGCAACAGGCTAGCCAGTTGAGTGGCGCTGGAGAGGCTGTAGAAGCCGTACCAGGTTTTGTAGATGGCGGTGGTGAAGGTGTCGAAGTTGAAGACCGACACGGCGCCAAAATCGGCGAGGGTTTCCATCAGGGCCAAGGCCACGCCAGCACCAATGGCCGGACGCGCCATCGGCATGGCCACGCGCCAGAATGCCTGCCACGGCGTCTGGCCGAGAATCCGCGCCGCCTCCATCAGCCCCTTGCCCTGCGCCAGAAAGGCGCTGCGGGCGAGCAGGTAAACATAGGGGTAAAACACCAGCACCAGCACAACGATCACCCCGCCGGTGGAACGCACCCGCGGCAGCCGCAGGCCCGTGCCGAACCACTCGCGCAGCAGGCTTTGCACGGGGCCCGCAAAGTCCAGCAGGCCGACGAACACGAACGCCAATACATAGGCGGGGATGGCGAAAGGCAGCATCAGTGCCCAGTCCAGCCAGCGCCGGCCGGGAAACTCACACAGGCTGGTCAACCAGGCCAGGCTGACGCCCAGTAGCGCCACGCCGATACCGACGCCCACCACCAGAATCAGCGTATTGCCGAGCAGGCGCGGCATCTGGGTATCCCACAGGTGGGCCCAGATATCGTGATCGATGGTTTGCCAGGAAAGCGCCAACACCGTGAGCGGCAGCAACACCAGTGCGGCGATGGCAAAAGAGAGGAGATACCAGCGACGTTGGTGAACCACGGGGGAGCCTGGTTAGTGGGGGTAATGGCCGAACTATACGTTTCCAGGGGTCGCGAGCAAGCTCGCTCCTACGGATCAACGCTCTGTTTTTTCTCTTTGGCTTTATGCGGTCCAGATGTTCTGGGCTAAGGCCAGGCAAGGCGCCCCGCAGCTTTTAAGCGCAGCGTACTGCCGTACGTGAGCATTAAAAGCGAGGACGCAACGCCGCATGGCCGACGACCAGGAAATCGGTTGGTAACTCAATACCAACCGGCGCGATCCATAAGCTTGATCGCCTCCGCCTGACGCTTGCCGGCCACTTCCACCGCAATGGTATCGGCCTTGAACGTGCCCCAGCTGGCGACCTCCTCCGAGGGTTTCACGCTTGGATTCGCCGGGTACTCCTGATTCACACCGGAGAAAATCGCTTGCGCATCCGGCCCGGTCATCCACTCCACCAACGCTTTGGCAGCTTCGGGGTGGGGTGCATGTTTGGTCAGGCCGATACCCGACAGGTTCACATGCACGCCACGGTCACCCTGGTTCGGCCAGAACAGCTTCACCGCCAGGCTCGGGTCCTGCTTGTGCAGGCGGCCGTAGTAGTAGGTGTTGACGATGCCCACATCGCATTGCCCGGCGTTGATGGCCTGGATCACGGCGATGTCATCAGAGAACACATCGGTGGACAGGTTGTTGACCCAGCCTTTGAGGATTTCTTCGGTCTTTTCGCTGCCGTGGGTTTCGATAAGCGTGGCAGTCAGCGACTGGTTGTACACCTTCTTGGCCGTACGCAGGCACAAGCGCCCTTCCCACTCCTTGCCGGCCAATGCTTCGTAGGTCGACAGTTCCTCAGGTTTTACCCGGTCGGTGGAATAGGCGATGGTGCGCGCGCGCAGCGACAGGCCGGTCCAGCTGTCGGTAGAAGAACGGTATTGGCTGGGGATATTGGCGTCGATCACCGGCGACTTGAAGGGCTGCAAGATGCCCATGTTCTCGGCTTGCCAGAGGTTGCCGGCATCCACCGTCAACAGCAGGTCGGCAGTAGCATTGGTGCCTTCAGCCTTGATGCGCTGCATCAGCGGCGCTTCCTTGTCGGTGATGAACTTGACCTTCACCCCGGTCTTGGCGGTGTAGGCGTCGAACACCGGCTTGATCAACTCGTCGATACGCGAGGAATACACCACCACTTCATCGGCGGCCTGCACAGTGGTTGCGCCCATCAGCACAAGAAGAGAAAAGAGAGTGCGGCGAATCTGCACGGGCAGTTCCTCGTAAAACCGAAAGGGGCGCAAATGATAGTGAACCTCACTTGGCCAACGGCATTCGAGGTGTGTCGGAATGTTGCGATGCCAATGGAGGAGCGGCTTCAGCCGCGATGCTTTTGAGCTCAAGAGCATCGCGGCTGAAGCCGCTCCTACCAAGACAGGTGTCAGGCTTTCGCCAGCGCAGGCAGATCGCCCGAGAGGCCCAGCGCCTGGCGCACAAACATCGCTTTGCCTTCCGCCAACCCATCCACCAGGTTCAAACCACTATTGCGCAACCAACGCACGGGCAACGGGTCGGCCTGGAACAGGCGTTGAAAGCCTTCCATCGCCGCCATCATCGCCAGGTTGTGCGGCATGCGCCGGCGTTCGAATCGACTGAGCACGCGCTCGTCGGCAATGTTTTCGCCGCGTTCCACGGCATGCAGCAACACTTCGGCGAGCACGGCAGCATCGAGAAAACCGAGGTTGACGCCCTGCCCCGCCAGCGGGTGAATGGTGTGCGCGGCGTCGCCGATCAGGGCCAGACCCGGCTCGACGTAACGTTTGGCGTGGCGTTGACGCAGCGGGATGCACACGCGCGGATCGGCCTCCAGCACCTCACCCAGACGCCATTCGAAGGCCTTGCCCAGTTCTCGGCAAAACTCGCTGTCGTCCAGTGCCATCAGGCGTTCGGCTTGGGTCGGTGTGGCGGACCAGACAATCGAGCACCACTGCTGGCCATCGCCTTCACGGGCCAACGGCAGAAAAGCCAACGGACCGTCATCGGTAAAACGCTGCCAGGCCGTGAGTTGGTGCGGCTTGGCGCAGCGCACGCTGGTGACAATGGCGTGGTGCAGGTAATCCCACTCGCGGGTGGCGCAGCCGGCGAGGCGGCGCACGGCTGAATTGGCGCCGTCGGCTGCGATCACCAGCGGCGTACGCACGGTACGGCCGTCAGCGAGGGTGAGCAGCCAGTCGTCACCGGAATGGCGCAGTTGTTCGAGACGGGCGTTGGCCAGCAGACCCAGATCGGTGGCGTGCAGTTGGTCCAGCAGCGCGTCCTGAATCACCCGGTTTTCGACGATATGGCCGAGCACATCGGCATGCACGCTGGCGGCGGAAAAATGGATCTGGCCGGTGCCGGAACCGTCCCAGACCTGCATCTCGCCATAGGGGCTGGTGCGTCGCGCTTGGATGCCGGACCAGGCGCCGACGCGTTCGAGAATCCGTTGACTGGCCATCGACAAGGCACTGACGCGCGGCTCGAAGGCTAAACCCTGGTCAAAGGGTTTGACGCTCAAGGGGCTGCCGTCGACAACCAGAATATCCAACCCGCTGTCTCTCAGGGCCAAGGCCAGCGCACTGCCAACCATGCCGGCACCCACTACTACCAAATCCGCTCGCATTTCCATGCTTTCAGCCTGTTCACGGGCAGCTGTGAGGCTGCCGGAAAATTGATCAAGTGTCGCTGCGGGTACCGATACCCATCGCCTGCCGGGCAAACCAGCGCTTGGCTGGTGGCAGCATATCCAGCCCCAACAGGCCGAGGTTGCGACCGGTGGCCAGCAATGGCTCGGCGTTGCTGAACAGGCGGGTGACACGGTCGGAGAAGCCGACGGTCAATGTCTGATCCAGCTGTTGACGGGCGTAGTACTGCTGCAGGGTGGCGACGTCTCCGGGGACATCGGGCCCGGCCAGCAACGTCTCGGCCAAGGCCTGCACATCGCGCAGGGCCAGGTTGTAACCCTGACCGGCAATGGGGTGCAGGCTGTGGGCGGCGTTGCCGAGCACCACCAGGTTGGCGCGCACCTGCTCCTGCGCCTCGATCAGCGAAAGGGGGTACACATGCCGCGCGCCGACCTGACGCAGCGCGCCCAGGCGGTAGCCAAAAATGCTTTGCAGCTCGGCGAGAAAGGCGCGGTCGTTCAGGGCCAGCAAGCGCTGAGCGTCGTCACCGGGGCGCGTCCAGATCAACGCACTGCGGTTATCCGACAGCGGCAGCAAGGCCATCGGGCCTTCGTCGGTAAAGCGCTCAAAGGCCAGGCCACCATGGGGCTGGCTGATGCTGATATTGGCGATCAACGCGCTCTGTTTGTAAGCGGTGGTTTTAACCGTGACGCCCAGTTGCTCGCGCAGGCCGGAGCGGCCGCCATCGGCGAGCACGGCGAGGTCGCAGTCGAGCAGGGTTTCGTCGTTGAGGGTCAGGCGGTAGCCGTCGCCAATGGCCTGCATGGCGACCACTTCGGTGGGGCAGCGCCAGCTCACCACGGCAGGGTCCAGCGCCTGCCACAGGCAATGGCCGAGCCAGGCGTTTTCGGCGACATAACCCAGCGCCGGTACGCCCTCTTCTTCCGCGCTCAAACGCGCCGCCGCAAAGCGGCCGCGGTCCGAGACATGGATATGCAAAATGGCTTCGGCCCGCTCGGCCACCTTGGGCCAGATGCCCAGGCGTTGATAGATTTGTTGAGTGCCGTAGGACAGCGCGGTGGAGCGCGCATCGTAGCTGGGCTGGTAGCTGTCGCCAGGCGCGAACGGCTCGATAAGCACAATCGACCAACCGCGTGCTTTGGCACCGGCCTGCAGCGCCAGCGCCAGGCTGGCGCCGACCAGGCCGCCGCCGATGATGGCCAGTTGCGCGCGAGTTTTGTCCACCGCCACCGTCAGGCAGCCTGCGTGCGAGCGGCGGCCATCAGGGCCTCGATTTCGGCGACGGTTTTCGGCGCATCTTTGGTGATGATTTCGCAGCCGGTTTTGGTGACCACCACGTCGTCTTCAATACGCACGCCAATGCCGCGCCATTTTTTCGCGACGTTCTGGTTATCCACGGCGATATAGATGCCGGGCTCGACCGTCAGCGCCATGCCAACTTCCAGCACCCGCCATTCGCCGCCAACTTTGTAGTCGCCGACATCGTGCACGTCCATGCCCAGCCAGTGACCGGCACGGTGCATATAGAACGGTTTATAGGCTTCGCTGGCGATCAGCTCGTCCACATCACCTTCGAGCAGTCCGAGTTCCACCAGGCCGGCAGTGATCACCTGCACGGTGGCTTCGTGGGCTTCGTTCCAGTGCTTATCCGGGCCGATGGCGGCGAACGCGGCTTCCTGGGATTTGAGCACCAGCTCGTAGATGGCTTTCTGTTCGGGCGAGAATTTGCCGCTGACGGGGAAGGTGCGGGTGATGTCGCTGGCGTAGCAGTCGATTTCACAGCCGGCGTCGATCAGCACCAGGTCGCCATCTTTGAGCGGTGCATCGTTTTCGCGGTAGTGCAGGATGCAAGCGTTGCGCCCGGCCGCGACGATGGAGCCATAGGCCGGCATCTTCGCCCCGCCCTTGCGAAATTCGTAATCCAGTTCGGCTTCCAGGTGGTATTCGCTCAGGCCAGCACGGCTGGCCTGCATCGCGCGGATATGGGCGCGGGAGGAAATCTGCGCGGCTTCGCGCATTACCTTCACTTCGTTGGCCGACTTGTACAGACGCATGTCGTGCAGCAGATGCGTCAGGGCGACGAACTCGTTGGGCGGCTGTGCGCCCTGGCGGGCTTTGGAGCGAATGACGTTGATCCATTCCATGAGGTGCCGATCGAATTCCTGGTTGGTGCCCATGGCGTAGTACACGCGGTCACGGCCTTCGATCAGGCCCGGCAGGATTTCGTCGATATCGCCGATCGGGAACGCATCGTCGGCGCCGAACTGAGTCACGGCGCCATCTTGCCCGGCCCGCAGGCCGTCCCAGAGTTCGCGTTCGGGGTCACGCTCGCGGCAGAACAGTACGTACTCGCCATGCTCGCGGCCAGGGATCAGCGCGATCACCGCCTCGGGCTCGGGAAAGCCGCTGAGGTATTGGAAATCGCTGTCCTGACGGTAGATATGCTCGACGTCGCGGTTGCGGATGTACACCGGCGCCGCCGGCAGAATGGCGATGCTGTTGGGTTCCATCTGCGCCATCAGCGCCTTGCGCCGACGAGCGTATTCCGACTTGGGGATGCTGATCATGGGCGAGCTCGTTCTGGTCTGAAGTTAGTGCAGAGAAGGTTTTGGCGCGGCCGGGGCGGCAGGCTTCACGCATTCGGTGAACAGCAACAGCGGCGCCACGCGCAGGTACTCCATCACTTCCATATAGTCGTTTTCACCGTCTTCGGATTCCTCCAGGGCTTCTTGCACCTGGGCAATCGCGGCGAGGTCTTGCAGCACTTCCATGGCTTCGCTGCTCAAGGCGGCATCGCGAGCGGTCAGGCCGAAACCGGCGAGAAAGCCTTGGCACCATTGGCCCATGGCGGCGGCGCGGTCGGCCAGCGGCGCGTCGTCGGACGGCAGCAGCAGAACGACAGCGATGTCATCGCCGGTCAGCTCGGCTTTGACCATTTCCTGCAGACCGATCAGAGCGGCGCGGATGTTGTCGGCAGGTTCTGTCGTGAACAGGTCGGCGGCGTCCACCAGCCAGGCGTCGGCTTCAAAGCCTGCGCCGGCGCAACTGCGCCCCAGCAACAGACCATGCAGTTCGGCGGGCGAGACGGGTTGACCGCTGCTGGCAAGCAGGGTGGCGAAAGCGCTATACGGGGAATTTTGTGTGGGCATTGGCAACTAGGCGCCAGAGGGCGCAATGACTAGAATGGAGGCCTTGTATCCTAGCACCGGCAAGCGCGCCAAGACCATTGGCCAACGTCAACGGCTTTACCCCGCTGCCTGTACCTTCCTATATAGTTTCGCCACCTCAATATTCTAGTGAGAGCCCATGGAAGACGCCGATCTGCACGCGCTCACCCTCAAGCTGGAACTGCTGATACAGCGCGTCGAGCAGCTGAAAGCAGACAACCGCGCCTTACGTGCGAGCGAGCAGTCTTGGCGCGAAGAGCGCGCCCATCTGATCGAAAAGAACGAAATGGCCCGGCATAAGGTCGAATCGATGATTTCGCGCCTCAAAGCCCTGGAGCAGGACTAATGACCTCGAACACCGTTACCGTTCACATTCTTGATAAAGACTATTGCATCGCCTGCCCGGCGGACGAACGCGCCAACCTGGAAAGCGCTGCCCGCTACCTCGACGGCAAGATGCGCGAGATCCGCAGCGGCGGCAAAGTGATCGGCGCCGACCGCGTGGCAGTCATGGCAGCGCTGAACATTACCCACGACCTGTTGCACAAGCAGCAGCGTCTGGACCAGGACGTCAGCTCTACCCGCGCCCACGTGCGCGATCTGCTTGAGCGCGTCGATGGCGCCCTGGCCACCGATCAGGACAGCAGCCATAGCTGATTGCAGAGCGGTTTATTCGGGTATACTGGCCGCCGCTCCCTGGAGTGTGCGCCAGTTGGTGATGTCCCTGAGCCGATACGCACAAACCCGGGGGTTGCAAGTTGGAGCCGGTGTGCATGTCCGCCTGACGGAAAGCCTTAACGCTCCCTGCAACCTCCACCTTGAACTTTCGGGTTCAAGGGCTAAGCCGACAGCGGCACGCCGGGGGGTCTTGTTTCTACACGCATTGCTCGCACCGAGCAGTGCTGCTTCTTGCGGTTCGCGCCTGCGAACCCTGGCCGTCACCCCATGCTGACCGCCGCCGAACTCTCCCGCCCGCAACTGCGTCGCCTGCTTCGTAAAGCCCGGCGCGCGCTCAGCGCCAGCGCCCAGCGCCAGGCCGGCCAGCAGCTTTATCGGCAACTGTCCCAGCACCCGCTTTTTCGTCGAGCGCGCCATATTGCGCTGTATTTGCCTGCCGATGGCGAGATTGACCCTCGCCCCTTGATGCGCGCTGCACAACGGCGCGGCAAGGCAACCTACCTGCCCGTTCTCAGTGCATGGCCACGAACCAAAATGGTGTTCCAACGGGTGCGCCCGAATGAACGCCTGCGGCCCAATCGCTTTCGGATTGCCGAACCCACGGCCAAGCCTCAGCGCCAACGCAAAGTGTGGGCACTGGACCTGATCATGCTGCCACTGGTGGGTTTCGATCCCGAGGGCGGACGCCTGGGAATGGGTGGCGGTTTCTATGACCGCAGCCTGGCCTATTTGCAAAGGCGCCATAATTGGCACAAACCGACATTATTGGGCCTGGCCCATGAATGTCAGAAAGTGGATCGCCTGGCATTGGCCAGTTGGGATGTGGTGTTGCACGCGACGGTGACGGACCAGGCCTGGTACCGAGGCAGCAAGGCCGCACAGGGTGCGGCACTGGCAGAGGTCAGCAGTCAGCCTTAAGGCTGTTGCGACACTGTGACGGGAGCGTCGTTCTGACGGTCCCACAGGCTCTGGGTGTAACCGGTGGTTACGACACCCAGACCGAAAAGAATTACCAATACCCACAACAAATCTGGTTTACGTTTCTTCATCGATTGCCTCCCCCTCCAGGCAAATTTCGCACTAAAACCGCGACGCTTTTTTTGTTTTTGGACGCTCCGGCGGCGTTAGATTCAACTGCGCGGCATTCTCCAGCATGGTGCGCGCCTGTGCAATTGTGACCCCAACCGGCTGTCGTCTAAATAGGTGTAATAGCCCACAAAGGTTTAACCCCACGAGCGAAGAGCAAAGTTCATGCCTCACTGGTTAATGAAGTCAGAACCCGAAGAACTTTCCATCCACGATCTGCAACGTCTCGGCCACGCACGCTGGGATGGTGTGCGTAATTACCAGGCGCGCAACTTCGTGCGCAGCATGGCCGTGGGCGATCTGTTCTTCTTTTATCACTCCAGCTGCCCGGAGCCAGGCATTGCCGGAGTCGGCCGGATTATTGCTTCAGCCTATCCCGACCCGACGGCGCTGGACCCGCAAAGTCATTACTACGATGCCAAGGCCAGCCTCGAGAAAAACCCGTGGAGCGCCTTGGACGTGGAATTCGTCGAGGCGTTCCCCCATGTCATTGCTTTAGCCACGTTGCGGGAGCTGCCGGCGTTAAGCGAACTACCCTTGGTAAAAAAAGGCAGCCGGCTTTCGGTGATGCCAGTCAGTGCTAGCGAATGGGCAGCGGTTTTGGCCGTGTGAAAACGCAGCGCGCGAACGTTGGGCAAGGCCAGATTTGAGCCTGTTTTCAGTGCCACCCGTCCGAGCGAAGCAGTTTTTGGCTCTGCATTAAGCAACACGGACACTGTGCATGGAACTAGACAGCTTGCGCGACACCACGTCGATTACCGCCGAGCGCCCGGCATGGCGCGCACGCCTGGCGCTGGTACTGCTGGCCGTGATGTTGCTCGGCGCCAGTTTGCTGCTGTGGCAGAAGATGGTCACCATCGAGCGGGCCCATGCCAATGAGCGCGTGGCCGCCCAGGCGCGCCTGCTGACCCGGCAACTGGAAGGCGGCCTCACCACTCAGGCGCAAGACCTCTACCGCGTGGCCGAGCTGTGGCAGCACCATGGCCGCTTGAGCCGTGACGAGTGGGAGTTGCAAGCGCGTTTCTCATTGCAGCACTTCCGCGGTTATCAGGCCATTCAGTGGGCCGATGCCGATTTGCGCCTGCGCTGGATTTTGCCGATGGCCGGCAACGAAGCAGCGGCCAATTTTCAGCTCACGCCTGCGCACCCCAATTACCTACTGGCCATGCAGGCCAAGACCCAGGGCAAGGCGGTGTTTTCCAACAGCTTCGAGCTGGTACAAGGTGGCCGAGGCTTTGCGCTGTACACGCCGCTGTATATTCAGAACGACCGTGGCGAGCGAACATTCGATGGCTTCGTGCAAGGCATCTTCCGCGTTCAGACGTTGATGGACGAGCTGCTCGACACCGTCGACAGCGCCGGTTTCAACGTACGCTTGCTGGAATTTGGCCGCCCGCTCTACAGCCGCGAACAGGCCGACTTCAGTGCCGGCCTGCAACAGGAACTGCCGCTGCACCTGCTAAACAATCGCAACTTCACCCTGCAGCTCAACCCAACCCGCAAACTAGCCCAGCAGTTGTCTAGCCCACTGCCGATGGTGGTGCTGGGTGCCGGGTTGATCACCACCTTGCTGTTGATTGCCGCCCTGGCGCTGGCACTGGAAAACGCCCGCCGCGCCGGCGACCTGCTCGCCAGCAACAGCCGCCTGAACGAGGAAGTAGGCAATCGCGAGCTGATCGAGCAGGTGCTGCGCGACAGTCGAGAACGCCTGCAACTGGTGGTCGACCTGACGGACTCCAGCCGCGACGGCCTGTTTATCATCGACCCGCAGAACCGCAACATCCTGCATATGAACAAGGCCACCTACAGCAGCCTGGGCTACAGCGCCGACGAATTCCGCGAGCAATTGCGTGACCACCCCGAAAGCCTGCTGCTGGGCTTTCACGCCTGGGTGGAACTGGTACGTCAGGCCCAGCACGACAACCAGGGGAAGATCTTCCAGCGGGAAATGCGCCGACGTAACGGTAGCATCCAACCGGCCGAAATCAGCGCGCAACTGGTGCAGGTCAATGGCCACGAGTACCTGATTGGCGTGTCGCGCGATAACAACGAGCGGCTGCAGCTCGAAGCACAGTTACAGCACCTGTCCCAGCGTGACGGCCTGACCGGCCTGTACAACCGCCGCTTCTTCGACCATCAGTTGCACAGCGAGTGGCGGCGCCTGCAACGCATTGGCGCGCCGATGAGTTTGCTGATGCTGGATGTCGATCACTTCAAGGCCTACAACGACCAGCTTGGTCATCTGGCCGGTGACGATGCGCTACGCAAAGTGGCGACAGCTCTGCAAAGCTGCCTGCTGCGTGATGGCGATGCGGTGTGCCGTTACGGCGGCGAAGAGTTTGCGTTGATTCTGGCCAATACCGACCAGGCTGGCGCCGAGCTGATTGCCGCGCGCATTCATCACGCGCTGGCTGAGTTGCACTTGCCCCACCCCGGTAGCCCGCTGTCGTGCCTGACGGCGAGCATCGGCTTGAGCACGGTGACGCCCAACCGCGACAGCCACCCCGACAGCCTTGTGGCCCACAGCGACCAGGCCTTGTACCAGGCCAAACACCAGGGCCGTAACTGCACCTGCGTGTGGCGCAAGAGCTGACGGGCGTTACTCACTGCTCAACTTACTGGACGATCAGGTTATTGAAGAGCAGGTCTTCCACCAGAGGCTTGCCCTCTTCCTGGGTCAGCACGTCCTGCACCTGCTTTAACGCTTCCTGGCGCAGCTTTTCCTTGGACTCGACGTTGCCCATGGACTCGTCGGTCTGCTGGGAAAACAGCATTACCAGTTGATTGCGAATCAGCGGCTCATGGTGCTCGACCTTGGCTTCGGCATCGCTGCCGGTCACCTGCAAGGCAATATCGGCCTTGAACACCTTCAGCTTGGGGCCAGTACCGTAGTTGCCCACCAGCGCGGGCACCAGGCTGATATACGCCACGGTCGGCGTCTTGCCTTCCTTTTCGCCTTCACCGCCACCCTCTTCCTTGGCCATGGCCGCGAACGGCAGAGAGAGGGCCATCAACAGAACAAACCAAGCTTTCACAGTGCGCATCCTCGACTGGGTGTGTGCTCTAGCATAGCGATAGCCCGGCGCTTATACACCTTTATCAGGCCAAGCCATGCTCGTTGACCCTCGCGGCCACGCACCTACACTGCCAAGCCATAACTCTGCGAGGAACACTCCAATGAAAGCCGTGTTGTGCAAAGCCTTCGGCCCAGCCGAAACCCTGGTACTGGAAGAAGTCGCCAGCCCAGAACCGAAAAAGAACGAAGTGCTGCTCGACGTGCACGCCGCCGGCGTGAACTTCCCGGACACCCTGATCATTGAAGGCAAATACCAGTTCAAGCCGCCGTTCCCGTTCTCGCCGGGTGGTGAAGCGGCGGGTGTTGTCGCTGCCGTGGGCGAAAAAGTCACCCACGTAAAACCCGGTGACCGCGTAATGGCCCTGACCGGCTGGGGCAGCTTCGCCGAACAGGTCGCCGTGCCTGGCTACAGCGTGATGCCGATCCCGGCCGGCATGGACTTCGCCAGCGCCGCCGCGTTCGGCATGACCTATGGCACCTCGATCCACGCACTCAAACAACGCGCCAACCTGCAACCGGGCGAAACCCTCCTGGTGCTCGGCGCCTCCGGCGGCGTGGGCCTGGCCGCGGTAGAAATTGGCAAAGCCATGGGCGCGCGCGTTATCGCTGCCGCCAGCAGCGCGGAAAAACTGGAAGTAGCCAAAGCCGCTGGCGCCGACGAGCTGATCAACTACAGCGAAGGCGGCCTTAAGGACAAACTCAAAGAGCTCACCGGCGGCCAAGGTGTGGATGTGATCTACGACCCGGTTGGTGGCGATCTGTTTGAGGAAGCCTTCCGCTCCATCGCGTGGAACGGCCGCTTCCTGGTGGTTGGCTTTGCCAGCGGTACCATTCCCTCGCTGCCCGCCAACCTGACCCTGCTTAAAGGCGCATCGCTGGTAGGCGTGTTCTGGGGGGCATTCGCCCAGCGCCAGCCAGCCGACAATGCGGCCAACTTCGAGCAACTGTTCACGTGGTTTGCTGAAGGCAAGGTCAAGCCACTGGTCTCGCAGACCTTCCCACTCACCGATGCTGCCGCTGCGATCAACGCACTGGGCCAGCGCAAGGCTGTGGGTAAAGTGGTAGTACAGGTGCGCTAAAACGCCTGCTTTGCGCCTAACAAAAAGCCGCCCGAGGGCGGCTTTTTTGTTTCTTGGTGATCGGCTACTCACGAGGTGCGTAGGCGAATACGTCAGCGCGCATCTGGTGCGCATCCATCCCCGCGTCCACCAGCGCATCCAACGTGGCGTACACCATCACCGGCGAGCCGCTGGCGTACACATGCAGTGGCTTGAGATCAGGGAAGTCTTCGCGTACGGCTTCGTGCAGCAAGCCACAACGCCCTTGCCAGCCGCATACATCGCTGACCACCTGGTGCAGGCTCAGGTTCGGCATCTGCTGCCAATCAGCCCAATGCGGCAACTGATAAAAGTCTTCCGGCCGCCGCGCCCCCCAATACAGGTGCACCGGGTGTTTGAAGCCCGCCGCGCGGCAGTGTTCGATCAGGCTGTGCATCTGCGCCATGCCGGTGCCGGCGGCGATAAGAATCAGCGGCCCATCTGGCAACTCCGCCAGGTGCGTATCGCCAAACGGCATCTGCACTTCCACCAGCGGCTCGCGCTGCAGTTGGGCCAGCAGGTTCAGCGCGCTGTCCTCACGGCCGAGGATATGCAGCTCCAGTTCACGCCCCTGAGACGGCGCCGAAGCCAGCGAGAACGCTGACTGCTCACCGTCATCGCGGCGTACCAATATGTATTGGCCGGCGTGGTAACGCGGCGGCTTGCCCGCCGGGGCGCGCAAGCTGACGCGCCAGACGTCGCCGCCCACGTCCGTCACGGCCACCACTTGGCACCGCAGCGTGCGCACCGTTAGCTCGCCCGGGGCCAGAACGCCATCCCAATGCAAAACACAATCCTCCAGCGGTTCGGCCAGGCAGGTGAACAGCTCACCGTGGTCACGAGCCTCGCCGTTCTGCTGCACGGAGCCCTCCACCAGCAAGGCAGCGCAGATATGGCAGTTGCCATTGCGGCAGGCTTGCGGGCACTGATAACCGAGGCGCCGCGCGGCATCCAGAATACGCTCGCCGGGGTTCACATCCAGCACCGCGCCGGAGGGTTGCAGGGTTACTTTCATCACTCTATTCCAAGGTCCTTCCACATCGCATCGACGCGCTGGGTAACGGCTTCATCCTTGACGATCACCCGGCCCCATTCACGACTAGTTTCGCCCGGCCACTTGTGGGTGGCGTCCAGGCCCATTTTCGAGCCGAGCCCGGAAACCGGCGAAGCGAAGTCGAGGTAGTCGATCGGCGTATTGTCGATCAGTACGGTGTCGCGCTTGGGGTCCATGCGCGTGGTAATGGCCCAGATCACATCGTTCCAGTCCCGCGCATTGATGTCGTCGTCGGTGACGATAACGAACTTGGTGTACATGAACTGGCGCAAAAACGACCACACACCCAGCATTACGCGCTTGGCATGCCCCGGATACTGCTTCTTCATGGTCACCACCGCCATGCGGTAGGAACACCCCTCGGGCGGCAGGTAGAAGTCGGTGATCTCGGGGAACTGCTTTTGCAGGATGGGCACAAACACTTCGTTCAATGCCACGCCGAGAATCGCCGGCTCATCGGGCGGCCGGCCGGTGTACGTGCTGTGGTAAATCGGTTTTTGCCGCCGGGTAATGCGTTCGACGGTGAACACCGGAAAACGATCCACTTCGTTGTAGTAACCGGTGTGGTCGCCGTAGGGGCCTTCGTCGGCCATCTCGCCGGGATGAATCACGCCCTCGAGCACGATCTCGGCGCTGGACGGCACCTGCAGCTCGCTGCCACGGCACTTGACCAGCTCGGTACGGTTGCCGCGCAACAAGCCGGCAAAAGCGTATTCGGAGAGGCTATCGGGGACCGGGGTAACGGCGCCGAGAATGGTCGCCGGGTCCGCCCCCAGGGCCACAGCCACCGGGAAGGGTTGGCCAGGGTGTTTGTCGCACCATTCCTTGAAATCCAGTGCGCCGCCACGGTGGCTGAGCCAGCGCATGATCACCTTGTTGCGGCCAATCACTTGCTGGCGGTAAATGCCGAGGTTCTGCCGGTCTTTGTTTGGCCCCTTGGTGACGGTAAGGCCCCAGGTGATCAGCGGCCCGACATCGCCCGGCCAGCAGGTTTGTACCGGCAGCTTGCTAAGGTCGACATCATCGCCCTCCTCGACCACTTCCTGACACGGCGCGTCTTTGACCACCTTGGGCGCCATGGAAATGATTTTCTTGAAAATCGGCAGCTTCGACCAGGCGTCTTTCAAGCCCTTGGGTGGCTCCGGCTCTTTAAGGAAGGCCAGCAGCTTGCCGATTTCGCGCAGCTCGCTCACCGCTTCGGCGCCCATGCCCAAGGCCACACGCTCGGGGGTGCCAAACAGATTGCCGAGTACCGGCATATCGAACCCGGTGGGGTTTTCGAACAACAGGGCCGGACCTTTGCGGCGCAGGGTGCGGTCGCAGATTTCGGTCATTTCCAGCACGGGCGATACGGGTACGCTGATGCGTTTCAGCTCGCCGCGTTGTTCCAGGCCACGGATAAAGTCGCGCAGATCGCGATACTGCATGCTTGAGCCTCGTGTAGGGCGCTCGAAATTGATGTGCGAAGTTTAGCCTGCGAGCCCAATGCGAGGGCGCCACGCAGGTAGCAAAAAGCCGGGTTTCCCCGGCTTTTGCCTGTCGCGCGTGAGTTACTTGCGCTTCATCGACTGGAAGAACTCGTCGTTGGTCTTGGTCGCTTTGAGGCGATCGAGCAGAAACTCGATAGCGGCGATCTCGTCCATCGGGTGCAGCAATTTACGCAGGATCCACATGCGCTGCAGCTCGTCTTCAGCGGTCAGCAACTCTTCACGGCGGGTACCGGAACGGTTGATGTTGATGGCCGGGAATACGCGCTTTTCAGCGATGCGACGGTCCAGGGGCAGCTCCATATTGCCGGTACCCTTGAACTCTTCGTAGATCACTTCATCCATCTTCGAGCCGGTTTCAACCAGCGCGGTGGCGATGATGGTCAGCGAGCCGCCTTCTTCGATGTTACGCGCGGCGCCGAAGAAGCGTTTCGGCTTCTCCAGGGCGTGGGCATCGACACCACCGGTGAGCACCTTGCCGGAGCTCGGGATCACGGTGTTGTAGGCACGCGCCAGACGGGTGATGGAGTCGAGCAGAATCACCACGTCCTTCTTGTGCTCGACCAGGCGCTTGGCCTTCTCGATCACCATTTCGGCAACCTGCACGTGACGAGTTGGCGGCTCGTCAAAGGTGGAAGCAACCACTTCGCCGCGCACGGTGCGCTGCATTTCGGTAACTTCTTCCGGGCGCTCGTCGATCAGCAGAACGATCAGATGGCACTCGGGGTTGTTGCGGGTGATGTTGGCCGCGATGTTCTGCAGCATGATCGTTTTACCGGCTTTGGGCGGTGCCACGATCAGGCCACGTTGACCCTTGCCGATAGGGGCACACAGGTCGATGACGCGGCCGGTCAGGTCTTCGGTGGAGCCGTTGCCGGCTTCCATCACCAGGCGCTTGTTGGGGAACAAGGGCGTGAGGTTTTCGAACAGAATCTTGTTCTTGGCGTTCTCGGGGCGGTCGAAGTTGATGGTGTCGACCTTGAGCAGCGCGAAGTAACGCTCGCCTTCTTTAGGCGGGCGGATCTTGCCAACGATGGTGTCGCCAGTGCGCAGGTTGAAGCGGCGGATCTGGCTAGGCGAAACGTAAATGTCGTCCGGGCCGGCCAGGTACGAGGCATCGGCGGAACGAAGGAAGCCGAAGCCGTCCTGGAGGATCTCCAGCACGCCATCACCGGAGATTTCCTCGCCGCTCTTCGCGTGCTTTTTCAAAAGGGAGAAAATCACGTCCTGCTTGCGCGAACGGGCCATATTTTCTATGCCCATCTGTTCGGCCATTTCTAGCAGTTCGGTAATCGGCTTTTGCTTGAGTTCAGTCAGATTCATATAGGAATGACGTAGTCGATAAGGAGGGGAAATAAGCGTTTAGCTTATGAGGCCTGAACTGCGCGGAGGCAGCATGATCGCCTGCTTGTTTATCGATGGGTATCGAGTAGGAATGCGTCGGCGACGGCTTACGATGAGCAACGGAGGAACCGTTGCGAGGCCGAATGTACCATCGGCTTTGCGGAGCGTCTAGTGCCGAACCAATGAAAAAGCCCCGCACAGGACGGGGCTTTCAGGCGTAACGGAGAAAATCCTTACGACTTAGATGTTGCTGTCGAGAAACGCAGCCAGCTGAGACTTGGACAATGCGCCAACCTTGGTGGCTTCGACGGCGCCGTTCTTGAACAGCATCAGAGTCGGAATACCACGCACGTTGTACTTGGGCGGGGTGTCCTGGTTTTCGTCGATGTTCAATTTGCACACTTTCAGTTTGCCTTGGTAGGTCTGGGCAATTTCGTCCAGAACCGGGGCAATCATTTTGCACGGGCCGCACCATTCAGCCCAGTAATCGACCAGCACCGGGCCATCAGCCTGGAGCACATCCTGATCAAAGCTGGCGTCGCTGACGTGTGTGATGAATTCGCTCATGGAAACTCTCCAGGGTCGCAAGGATGTAAAGTGGCGCCATCATAGCCCGGCTTTGTCCTCACCGAAAGCGGCTACCGATTGAGCTTCGCTATGGTGGTCTGCGCAAATGCTGATCGCGCATTGAACTTAAAACCGTCCTGGCCGCTCCGTTTCTGTAAGGTTGTAGCCTGACACCGGTCATAATTACGACGTACAGCATCGGCATACTGCGCGGCCACACCTTGTCACCGCCCGACCTGCGGCTATAAAGAACAACTCCAGCATCGACATCACGCCCGGCCCGCTCGCGTTGGCGCAAGCGCCCGATCATGGCAGGATGTCGCGCTACAGCTCTGAGACCATCACACCATGCCGCAAAGCCCCGCCAAGCATTTCTCCATGATCGCCGCCATCGACCTCGGCTCGAACAGCTTCCATATCGTTCTGGCCAAAGCCGACCACGGCGAAATTCGCATTCTGGAGCGCATGGGCGAAAAGGTGCAGTTGGCCGCTGGCATCGATGAACAACGCGAACTCAATGAAGAAGCCATGCAGCGCGGCCTCGACTGCCTACGTCGCTTCGCCCAGCTGACCAACAGCTTGCCGCCTGGCGCGGTGCGCGTGGTGGGCACCAACGCCTTGCGTGAAGCGCGCAACCGCTCGGTATTTATCCGCCGCGCCGAAGAAATTCTCGGCCACCCGGTGGAAGTGATTTCCGGGCGTGAAGAAGCCCGCCTGATTTACCTCGGCGTTTCCCACACCTTGGCCGACCAGCCAGGCAAACGTCTGGTGGCCGACATCGGCGGCGGAAGCACCGAATTC
Source organism: Pseudomonas turukhanskensis (assembly GCF_027922365.1). Lineage (GTDB taxonomy): Bacteria > Pseudomonadota > Gammaproteobacteria > Pseudomonadales > Pseudomonadaceae > Aquipseudomonas > Aquipseudomonas turukhanskensis. The sequence goes on along the minus strand of NZ_BSFN01000001.1, from coordinate 733,626 downwards.
ATCATCGGCCAACGCTTTGAGCCGCTGCTGCGCGAAAGCCTGCAGATGGGCTGCGTGAGTTTCACCCAACGCTATTTCCGCGACGGCAAGATCACCCCCGCCCGCTATGCTCAGGCCTACACCGCAGCGCGCCTGGAATTGATGGGCATCGAGCACGCATTACGCCGCCTGGGCTGGGATGAAGCCGTCGGCGCCTCCGGCACCATTCGTGCGGTGGGTTTGGCCATCAAGGCCGGCGGCCACGGCAATGGCGAAGTAACGGCCGAAGGCCTGGCCTGGCTCAAGCGCCGGGTATTGAAGCTCGGTGAGATCGACAAGCTCGACATGGACGGCATCAAGCCGGATCGCCGCGCCATCTTCCCCGCCGGCCTGGCCATTCTCGAAGCGATTTTCGACGCCATGGACCTGCATACCATGACCCACTCCGAAGGCGCTCTGCGTGAAGGTGTGCTGTATGACCTACTCGGCCGCCATCACCATGAAGACGTGCGTGAGCGCACCCTGAGCGCGTTGATGGAGCGCTACCACGTCGACCTGGAACAGGCCCAGCGCGTAGAGGCCAAAGCGCTGGAAGCGCTGGACGATGTGGCAGCGTCCTGGGGCCTGGATGATGAATGGCACCGCGAGCTGCTGAGCTGGGCCAGCAAGGTGCATGAAGTGGGCCTGGATATCGCCCACTACTCCTACCACAAGCATGGCGCCTACCTGGTGGAGCACTCTGACCTCGGCGGTTTTTCCCGCCAGGACCAACAGATGCTCGCCCTGCTGGTACGCGGCCACCGCCGCAATATTCCCAAGGACAAATTTGCCGAGTTCGGCGACCAGGGCATCAAGCTGATGCGCTTGTGCGTACTGCTGCGCTTTGCCATTTTGTTCCACCACATCCGCGGTACCCAGGAAATGCCCAAGGTAAAACTGCGCGCCAGCGACGACAGCCTGGACCTGGTGTTTCCCGAGGGCTGGCTGGCAGCCAACCCGCTGACCCAAGCGGACTTTGAAGCGGAGGCCGAGTGGCTGAAACGAATCGGGCTGACGCTTAGCGTTCGCTGAGTCGCGATTACAAAAAAAGCCGCTCGATTGAGCGGCTTTTTTATGCGCGGTTGTTTTGTTGGGCTTCGCCGTTGGCTCAACCCAACCTACGGATCACGGACCTGCGTAGGTTGGGTTGAGCACAGCGAAGCCCAACGTGATTTAGCGAACGCTTAACGGCGGATTGGTGAGTTTCTCCAGCAACCCAGCCTGCGCACTGCGCGCGTTCTGGTTGCCGGTCGGGCTGGAGCGCACATAACGGCCATCCGATTGCAGCACCCAGCTCTGCGTGTTGTCGCTGAGATAAGACTCCAACTCCTTCTTCACCCGCGTGATCAGCTTTTTGCCTTCGACCGGGAAGCAGGTCTCCACTCGTTTATCCAGGTTGCGCTCCATCCAGTCGGCGCTAGACAGGTAAATCTTCTCGTCGAAGTCGTTGAGGAAGTAGAACACTCGAGTGTGTTCGAGGAAGCGACCAATGATCGAGCGCACATGAATGTTGTGCGATACCCCGACGATGCCCGGGCGCAGGCAGCACATGCCACGCACCACCAGATCGATGCGCACGCCGGTCTGACTGGCCTTGTACAACGCGCGGATAATCTTCGGATCGGTCAACGAGTTGAACTTGGCGATGATGTGCGCAGGCTTACCCTCGGCCGCCGAGGCAGTCTCGCGGGCGATCATGTCGAGCAGGGTTTTCTTCAGCGTAAACGGTGCGTGCAGCAGCTTTTTCATGCGCAGGGTCTTACCCATGCCGATCAACTGGCTGAACAGCTTGGACACGTCTTCGCACAGTGCATCGTCGGAGGTGATCAAGCTGTAGTCGGTGTACAACCGCGCGTTACCGGCATGGTAGTTACCCGTGCCCAGGTGGGCATAACGCACGATCTCACCGGCCTCGCGGCGCAGAATCAGCATCATCTTCGCGTGGGTTTTATAGCCGACCACGCCATAGATCACCACCGCACCGGCGGCTTGCAGACGGCTGGCCAGTTGCAGGTTCGACTCCTCGTCAAAGCGCGCGCGCAGCTCGATTACCGCCGTCACTTCCTTACCGTTACGCGCCGCATCCACCAGTGCATCGACAATCTCGGAGTTGGCACCGCTGCGGTAAAGCGTCTGCTTGATCGCCAGCACATGCGGGTCTTTTGCGGCCTGGCGTAACAGGTCGACCACCGGAGTGAACGACTCGAACGGGTGCAGCAGCAGGATGTCTTGCTTGCTGACCACGTTGAACAGGTTGTCGCTGTTCTGCAGCAGCTTGGGAATAACGGGGGTGAACGGCGTGTATTGCAACTCCGGGTGACTGTCCAGACCGGTGATGCTGAACAGGCGCGTCAGGTTGACCGGGCCATTCACGCGGTACAGCTCGGTTTCACTCAGGTTGAACTGCTTGAGCAGGTAGTCGGCCAGATGCGCCGGGCAGGTATCTGCCACCTCCAACCGCACGGCGTCGCCGTAACGACGGGAGAACAGCTCGCCGCGCAAGGCGCGCGCCAGGTCTTCCACATCTTCGGAATCCAGCGACAAGTCGGCGTTACGGGTCAGACGGAACTGGTAGCAGCCTTTAACCTTCATGCCTTGGAACAGGTCATCGGCGTGGGCGTGAATCATCGACGACAGGAACACATGGTTGTCGCCAGGGCCGCCGACTTCTTCCGGCACTTTGATAACCCGTGGCAACAGGCGTGGCGCAGGAATGATCGCCAGACCAGAGTCGCGGCCAAAGGCATCGATACCTTCGAGCTCGACGATAAAGTTCAGGCTCTTGTTCACCAGCAACGGGAACGGGTGCGTTGGGTCGAGGCCGATCGGCGTAATGATAGGTGCGATTTCGTCGCGGAAATAACGGCGCACCCAGGCCTTGAGTTTGGTGGTCCAGTAACGGCGACGAATAAACGTGATGTTGTGCTTGGCCAGCTCGGGGAACAGCACGTCGTTGAGAATGGCGTACTGGCGATGCACCTGCTCGTGCACCAGCGTGCTGATCTGCGCCAGCACCTGATGCGGTTGCAGGCCATCGGCACCGGCCTGTTCGCGGGCGAAGGTGATCTGTTTTTTCAGCCCAGCCACACGAATCTCGAAGAACTCATCCAGGTTGCTGGAAAAGATCAGCAGAAACTTCAGGCGTTCGAGCAGCGGGTAGGACTCGTCCAGCGCCTGCTCCAATACGCGAATGTTGAACTGCAGCTGCGACAGCTCGCGGTGGATATACAGGCTGCTGTCATCCAAACCTGGAATCGGCGCTGGGGCGTGTGCAGGCTCAGGCGCAGCGAGCACCGGCTCCTCCACCAGCGGTTCAGGCGCAGGCTCAGCAGTGGATTTGTCCGCAGAGGCTTTGTCGACCGGCGCTTTTTCAACGACGGCCTTTTCAGCGACCGGCTTTTCAACAGTTGCCTTTTCTGCCCCTGCCTTGCCCGTCACCGCCTTCTCCACCACTGCTTTTTCCACGGCGGTTGAGTCGTTCAGCCCATCCGCTTTGCTGAGTCCTTCGCTGTTCATCACGTATTCCCGAACGGGCTTACTGCCCTTGCTTTAATAGTTGCGCCGCACGCACGGCGAAGTAGGTCAGGATGCCATCGGCACCCGCGCGTTTGAAGGCGGTGAGCGATTCGAGGATAACCGCCTCGCTGAGCCAGCCATTCTGGATAGCCGCCATGTGCATGGCGTACTCGCCGCTGACCTGATAGACAAAGGTCGGCACGCGGAATTCCTCTTTCACCCGGTAAAGAATATCCAGGTAGGGCATGCCGGGTTTGACCATCACCATGTCTGCGCCTTCAGCCAGATCGGCCGCCACTTCGTGCAGGGCCTCATCGCTGTTGGCCGGATCCATCTGGTAGGACGCCTTGTTGGCCTTACCCAGGTTCAGCGAAGAACCGACCGCATCTCGGAACGGACCATAGTAGGCGCTGGCGTACTTGGCGGAATAGGCCATGATTCGCACATTGGTGTGATCGGCCAGTTCCAGGGCTTCGCGGATGGCTTGAATGCGGCCGTCCATCATGTCGGACGGTGCCACGACCTGCGCACCGGCTTCGGCATGGGACAACGCCTGGCGTACCAGCGCATCGACAGTGACGTCGTTCTGCACGTAGCCGCTCTCATCGAGAATGCCGTCCTGACCATGGGTGGTGAAAGGGTCCAGCGCGACGTCGCTGATTACACCCAACTCGGGAAACTTCTCGCGCAGTGCACGGATGGCGCGCTGGGCGATACCGTCAGGGTTCCAGGCTTCACAACCGTCGAGGGTCTTCTTCTCGGCCGGGGTCACCGGAAACAGCGCCAATGCCGGAATACCGAGGGCCACCCACGCTTCAGCTTCTTTAAGCAGCAGATCAATCGACAACCTCGCCACGCCCGGCATGGAAGCTACTTCTTCGCGGGTATTTTCACCGTCGAGGACAAATACCGGCAGGATCAGATCGTTTACGGTCAGCACGTTCTCGCGCACCAGGCGACGGGAAAAATCATCGCGGCGGTTGCGGCGCAGGCGGGTGGCGGGGAACAAACGATTGGCGGGGGTAAAGCTCACGGCAAACTCCTGGGCCCGCACAAACGGGCGAGTGTGACAGTTATAGGCGGCCATTATGACCAAAGAATGACAAAAGCTGGCACCTATGCGACGGCGCGCCGCAGCCAGCGGCCGTTATGCCTTTGAATAGACTACGGGCTGACGCGTCACGCTTTCCCCTAACGCGCTGGCAGGTTAGGCTGCGCGTTCATTTCGCTGTGCACGCTGACGATGCTCCAACAATTCCTGCAGGACTTCGGTTACCTCGCCTTGTTTCTTGGCACCTTTTTCGAAGGCGAGACCATTCTGGTGTTGGCCGGCTTCCTCGCGTTCCGTGGCTACATGGACATCAACGCGGTGGTAGCAGTGGCCTTCTTCGGCAGTTATGCCGGCGACCAACTCTGGTACTACCTGGGCCGCCATCACGGCCGTCGTCTGTTGGCGCGCAAGCCGCGCCTGCAGAAAATGGGCGACAAGGCACTTGGTTATGTCCAGCGCCATCCCGACCTGTGGGTGCTGAGTTTTCGCTTTGTCTACGGCATGCGCACCGTGATGCCGGTGGCCATCGGCCTGTCGGGTTACCCGCCGCTGCGCTATCTGACTCTCAACGGCATCGGCGCCATCGTCTGGGCCGCCGTGCTGGGCTACGCCTCGTTCCACTTCGGCTCGGTGATGGAAAGCATTCTGGGCAACATCAAGAAGTACGAGTTGTGGGTACTGGGTGCGCTGGTGCTTCTGGGCGCCGTCTTGTGGCTGCGCCGTTATCTCAAGTCCCGCAAGGACTGATCAGGCCGGTACGGCATTGGCACTGCGGCGGCTCATCAGCACCAACGCCACGCCACTTGCCAGGCTGTAGCCGAGCAACATCCCCCAGCCTAGGCCCGTGATCGGCAGCAGCCCAGCCTGCTCGGCCAGCCACAACGCCGGCGCATTCAACAGCAAACGCAACGCCTCCAACCCCAGCGCATGGGGGCGGTTTTCCAGCCACATGCCCAACACATACAACCCGAACGCCATCCACGCGCAACTGCCCAGCAGCACGGCCACGCTTTGCGTTGCGCCGTTGGCCAGCAAGTAACTGCCGGCGGCGACGTACAGCACAAATTGCACAGCGGCATACACCTGGTGAGCCGGGCGCAGCGGCACGTGGAATTTCTCGAACTGACTGAGATCGGCTTTGCTCTGCGGGTACCGGGCGGCCACATCAGCCGGGCGCCAGCCGGTGCGCATAAACCAGATTCGCAGCTTGTCCCACAGTGACCCGGCCCGCGCCGCGTCCTGCCAGAGCACGGCGTAAAACTGCAGGTTGGCCCACAACGGATTCCAGCTGGCCAGCGGCGTTGTCACGCCAAACACCACGGGCTCCTCGTCCAACTCTTCCTGAAACGTGCCGAACAGACGGTCCCACAGAATAAAGACGCCGCCGTAGTTGCGGTCCATGTACACCACGTTTTGCGCGTGGTGCACCCGATGATTGGACGGCGAGATAAACACCCACTCAAACCAGCCGAGCTTGGGGATGTGGCGGGTGTGCACCCAGAACTGGTACAGCAGGTTCAGGGCCGCCACGGTCAGGAACACCAGCGGCGGCACCCCCAGCAGCGCCATCGGCAGGTAAAAGATCCAGCCGAAAATCCAGCCGGTGCTGGTCTGACGCAACGCCGTGGACAGGTTGTACTCCTCGCTCTGGTGATGCACCGAATGCGCGGCCCACAACACATTGCGTTCGTGGCCAAGGCGGTGGTTCCAGTAGTAGCAGAAGTCATAAAAGACAAACGCAAACACCCAGACCCACAGGTTCTGCGCTGACAACTCGAACACGCCCCAGTTCTGCCAGGCAAAGGTGTAGGTGAGCAGCCCCACCACTTTGGTCAGCAGCCCCAACGTAGTCGACAACACCCCGGCGCTGAGGCTGTTGATCGCATCGGCCAGACGATAGGTGCGCATACCGCGCCAACGGTCGGCGAGCAGTTCCAGCGCAATCAGCAGGAAGAAAAAAGGTACGGCGTAGAGGACGTAATTCATGGCTCACCCATCATTGTTATTGTCCGCCCACTTGCAGGGACTATAGCGGTGGATGCTATCTCTCGATGACGTGCTACACCGCGACATCAGGTGACAACCTGAGCGGCATTTAGCGACAGACGCCTCTGAAACAGCCCGTTACGCTGGTAAATGACATTTTGATAACACCGTTTGCGGCAAACTGCGGTCCAAACTCATATCAACCAGGCAGCACAGTTGGTCGAGGGTGCTTGGCGGCTTTGAAAGCGTCGAGTTGAGTAAATAGGCCGAGTGCTCGGCCAACCCATCGAGAAACGGGGAATCGCCATGCATAAGAAAGTCGCTGTAATTCTCTCCGGCTGCGGCGTTTACGACGGCGCGGAAATCTATGAAAGCGTCATTACGCTGCTGCGCCTGGACCAGCGCGGCGTGGACGTAGAATGTTTCGCCCCCAATATCACCCAACACCATGTGATCAATCACCTCACGGGCGAGGAGATGCCCGAAAGCCGCAATGTGCTGGTCGAGGCCGCGCGCATTGCGCGGGGCGCGATCAAGGATATCCGCCAAGCCAACGCTGAAGAGTTCGATGCGTTGATCGTGCCGGGTGGTTTTGGCGCGGCCAAAAACCTTTCTGACTTCGCCGTGAACGGCGCAGAGCTCAACGTACAGCCTGATGTGCTGGCGCTGGCGCAGGCATTTGCTGCGGCGAAAAAGCCCATCGGCCTGATCTGCATCGCACCCTCCATGGCCGCGAAAATTTTCGGACCGGGGGTCATCTGTACTATCGGCAACCATGCCGACACCGCCGCCGCACTTTCGCAAATGGGTGCCGAACATCAGGAGTGCACGGTGGAAGACATCGTCGAAGACCCTGCGCACAAACTGGTCACGACCCCGGCCTATATGTTGGCCAACTCCATCAGTGAAGCCGCTTCCGGCATCAACAAGCTGGTGGACCGGGTATTGGAGTTGGCCGTTTCGCCCAGCTGACCCTGCCCCCCCACTACCGGCCAGGACGGCCCACGATGACAAGGATGTTATGCCATGGCCCCACGCCTCTCCCACGGGCTGACGTTGCCCGAACTGCTGATCACCCTGTGCCTGCTGGCCATCATCGTCAGCATCGCCATGCCTTCTCTAGACCGGCACGTGCACAGCAATCGCCAGGAGACCCAGCGGCACAGCCTGCTGAGCCATCTCAAGACTGCCCGCAGCGAAGCCATCACCGGCAACCACCGCGTCGAGCTCTGTGGCTCCAGCAACGGCCAGCAGTGCGACCATCGATGGAGCGAAGGCTGGTTGATGCGCAACCCGATCACGCAAACCGTGCTGCGCTTTTCCCCGCAGCCAGGGCGTGACCAACTGCGCTGGACCGGGGCCGGACAGGCCAACCAGACCATCGTATTTCAGGCCAATGGCACCATGATCTCCAGTAACGGGCGTTTTGTACTGTGCTCCGCCGAACGCCGTGTGGCCTGGCAATTGGTGATCAATCGCCAGGGTCGCATACGCCAAAGCACGGGGCTGGAAAGCGGGCAGAGCGATAGTGACTTGTGCGGCTGATTCATAAACGTCGAACACACGCTGTGAGCCTTCCTACAGGCATCTGTAACGCACCTGCTTCCTCGCCCCCAGTATTAGCCAAACAATCGAGGTGCCTTCTCGGGCAAGGAGCAAGACTCGATTGGCTATGGCACAGGGAGCGCCAGCATGAACAGCACACGGATAACCGCAACACCCGTCTTCGCATCACCGACCTCACCCTCTTTCCCACGACCTTATGCACGCCATAGCGCCGCCGGCTTCAGCCTGGTGGAGGTATTGGTCACCGCCCTGCTTATCGGTGTCGGTCTGTTGGGCATGGCCACGCTGCAAGGCCAAGCCATTGCCTACACCGCTCAAGCCTCGCACCGCGCCACAGCAGCCATGTTGGCCGCCGACCTGCTGGAACTGATCCATGCAACGCCGGCAGACTGGGCGGTTTATCTGCGCAGCGCCGCCTCGGCATCGACAGACACTGCCATCTGCGCGGTTACCCCAACGCCACCCGCTGCGCAGTTGGCCTGCTGGCGCGCCGAGGTGGCAAGGTTGCTTCCCGCCTCAACTGCCCTACCGGCCAGCACAACGTACGTCTGCCGCTCGCCCAGCACCGGTGTGTGCGCCCAACAAGGGCAGACCATCGAAATTCAGGTGGCGTGGAAGGGCAACCCTGGCGAATGCCCGGTTGCTGATGCGTACTGCCATGTACGTCTGCGCAGCGAAATCTGAGGAGGCAGCCGTCATGTTCAGAACAACACAACGCGGCCTGTCGCTGGTCGAACTGCTGGTGGCACTGTCGATCGCCTCTTTCCTGGCCCTGGCAGCGACTCAGCTGGTGGTTGATACCAAAATCAGCTTCCTGTTCCAGCGCGCCCAGGCTGACAACCAGGCCAACGCCCAGTTTACGTTGCAATGGCTGGACCGACAGTTGGCCAGAACGGGCTTCAAACGCCGGCCAGACCAACCCCTGCAAGCCGCGTTCCCTGCGCTTAGCGAGGCGCAATCTGGCGTGGCCGGCTGCGTCTTCACTGCCGGCCAGGTAATCAAGGCGTTGACCCGTAAAGCGCTGTGCATTCGCTACCAACCCAGCGACCGGCTGGAGGTGGATTGTCTGGGCAACGGCCGGCCGGCCAACGCCAGCAGTCTGGCCCAGCCGTATGCCGAACCCGTGGAGGCTTACATTGAGAAGCTGGCTGTCAACAACAACCAGCAATTGCTCTGCACCAGCAAAGGCGGCTCCGCCACCCTCACAGAAGGCATCCTTGATCTGCGCTTCGACTATGGCGTCGGGGTATACGGCCACCCTGATCCAACCACCTACACCGCTTCACCGGCCAGCGATGCCCCCATCCGCAGCGTTCGCTACGCCGCACTGCTGAGCACACCAGCGCCCGCGCGCACGACCACCAGAGACTCTCCTGCCTGGCAGTACTGGCACGAAAGTGCACTACCAAGCAGCACCAAGGGGCAGTTGTACCAAGTAATCAAAGGCACCACCGCGCTCAGGAATCTGCTGCCATGATCCGACGCCCTCAGCGCGGCAGCGTGCTTATCGTGACCCTGATGCTATTGCTGGTGGTAACCGCACTGGCGATTACCAGCGTGCGTGACAGCGCCCTGGAATATCAGGCAATGGCCAGAAACCTCGAGCAACAACGCCTGCTCAACGCCGCTGAAGCAGGCCTGCGGGAGGCTGAGCGCCGTATCGCCAAGACTGCTGTCCCGCTTCGGCCCTGCGGCGCGCCGCCCTGCCTGCAGGGGCTGGCGACCAATCATGCCGTGGACTTCTCGCTGGCGACCGCCTACCCCGGCACGTTTGGCCCCGCGCCCACGGCAGCCAGCGTGCGCTGGTATATCCGCCTTATTCCGGACACCAGCCAGCAACCCGTAGAGGCCGCCTACGACAAAGCGGCCAGAGCGTTTGGCACTTACTACTACGAAGTCAACAGCCAAGCCTTTTTCACTCACCTCGCACCATCCAACCTCAACGGCAGCTGTGCACTGGCGGTGGTCTGCTTGCGTGCCGTGGTAGCGAGAACCTATCTGGAAGGCCAGCTATGAAGTGGCGTGCACTATTCATGGCGCTGCTGGCCGGCGCCACAAGCTTGAGCGCATCGCCACAAAATGGTGACGACTACTTCCCCTGGCTGCTGTGTTATCGCCCGGCAGCGCCCGAACGCTTGGTCGTAGCGGAACAGGCTGATACGTACTTGCGCACACGCTTCGACCCGCACGATTGGTCGGGTGAATTACGCAAGGAACGGCGAACGGCGTCGGGAAAAATCGTACAACTGTGGCAAGCCAACGAGCACTTCCCGCGCCAGCGGCAGATCAAGATCGCCGGCGGCGCCGGCCCCTCGGGGCTGGTCGACTTCCACTGGGCCAATCTCGACCTTGCGCAGCAAACGCTGCTCAACACCGACTTGCGTGGCGCCCCCGACAAGCTCGGCGAGGCCCGTTTAAGGCTGCTGCGCGGCGAGCGCTGCACGGATTTGGAAGAGTGCACGCTGCTTCGCCAACACTTACCGCGACTGGGCGATATCGTGAATGCCCGGCCATTGACCGTTGGCACGCCTGATCGTCACACCGCCACGATGGAAAGCTACGACGGCCCGCCGGGCGCGTACGCCGCGTTTAGGGCCAGGCCCCGGCGTGCCCAGGTATACGTCGGCGCCAACGACGGCATGCTGCATGTCTTCGACGCGGCCACTGGTGAAGAACGCCTGGCGATTATCCCCTCGGCTGTCCTCGACAAGCTGTCGACGCTGACATCGCCGCACTACGCCAATGATGCACCCCATCGCTTCTTCGTCGACGGCCCGGCGGTTGCTCAAGACGTTTTCTTCGCCAACGCCTGGCACACCGTCCTGCTGGTTAGTCTGGGAGCGGGCGGGCGAGGTCTGTTGGCCCTGGATGTCAGCGACCCTGAGCAGATAAACCTGTTGTGGGAGTTCGATGCTCGTCAGGATCCAACCCTCGGTCACCTGCTGACAGCCCCTACCATTGCCCGCCTGCACACCGGCCAATGGGCGGCTCTGCTGGGCAATGGCATCGATGCAGCGCAAGAGCGCGCCAGCCTGTTATTGCTGGATATTCAAACCGGCGCACTTATCCGCCGCCTTGACACACCGGTGCCCTCGGCAGGGTTGGCGATGCCCCTGGTGACCGATACTAATGGCGATGGTTACGCTGACTACGCCTATGCTGGGGATAGTCTGGGCAACCTGTGGCGCTTTGATCTGTATGACACAAGTCAAGGCAACCTGACTAAAGCGCCGCCTGAGCGCCCGGTCAATGCCAGCGCCTTTCGCGTGTCCTTTGGCGCAAGTCCATTGTTTCGCACCTCGGCCAGGGCAGCGCAACCCATCACACTGGCGCCGGCAATTGTTAGCCACCCTTCGGAATCGGGCTATCTGATCATCGTCGGCACCGGCCAGAACCACCGCCAGGCCGACCGTGATCGGCAAAGCCTGTACGGAATATGGGACCGCCATACCCGCGGCGAAAACACCCACAACCACGTCACCATCAGCATCGCCGACCTGCAGCACCAGCAGGTTTCCAGCAGCGATGGCCTGACCTTCAACCTGAGCCGCCGCCCAATCGACTGGCGCCAGCGTGAACACGATACGCAGGGAAAACTGGGCTGGTACATCGACTTGCAAGCGGCGGCATCAGCTACCGCGAGCGAGCGTCTGCTCGAGCCAGCCAAACGCCTCGGCGAGTTACTGAGCTTCACCACTCGGATCCCCAGCACAGCGCCCTGCCAGCTCGATATCCAGACGCGACTGTACGTTATTGACCCGACCCTGGGCGGTGGCGCGCCGTTTCCGGTTTTTGATCTCAATGGCGATGGTCGGGTCGACAGCCAAGACAGCAGCGGCGGCCTCGCGCCTTCGGGCATTGCCGCTCCCTCGGATGTGCAGATAACTGTGGACCCCGCCACTGGCATGCCCTGCGTGCTCGGCGAAGCGGGCTGTGCAGCGATTTCGCTGGGCCCACGGGCCAACGGCAGACAAAGTTGGAGGGTAATCAGCGATGGCACACCGTAAACGCATGAGCGGCGGCTTCAGCCTGCTGGAACTACTGGCCGTGTTGACGATTGTGGGTGTGCTGTATGCCCTGGTAATGCCCCAGTATCGCCAGCACGTGCTGCGCAGCAATCGTACCGACGGCCAGGTCTTGCTGGTGGATGCCGCCGCCCGGCAGGCCCGCCACTACGCCCAGCATCAGCACTACATCACCAGCACCAGCGGGCTCGATGAACTGCAAATGACCCATTCCAGAGACGGTGAGGTGCGCAGCAACAAGGGCCTGTATCGCCTCACCAGCGAGCCCGGAGACGGCGGCTACCGCCTGCGCGCCGAGCCCCTGGGCGCGCAGCGTGCCGACACGGCATGCGCCACGTTGCTACTCGATGGCATTGGCAGAACCGGCACCACCGGCACCGTCAGTGCGCTGGAGTGCTGGAGATAGTCACATATGCCCACCCGGGCCAGGGATGGCGCCCGTGTCCACCTTGCGGCAGGCTAAGTGCCTACCTTTTGGAGTGACCCCAGCCATGTCCGAGCCCCCTTTCGAACTGACCCCCGAGCTGAAACAGGCGGTGCAAGGCTTCTTCGAACGCATTCCGTTCAACCAGATGCTGGGCATCCGCATCGACGAGTTATCCACCGACCACGTGCTGATGTCCCTGCCCATGCAGCCGGGGCTGGTAGGCAACTTCGTCCACGGCATTCTCCATGGCGGGGTTATTTCGGCACTGCTGGACGTTACCGGCGGCGCGATGGCACTCATCGGCGCCTTCGAACGTCACCAGAACCTCAGCAGTGGTGAACGCATGGCGCGGCTTTCAAAGCTCGGCACGATCGATCTGCGGGTGGATTATCTGCGGCCCGGACGCGGCCAGCACTTCGTCGCCAAAGCGGTTTTGCTACGCTCAGGCAATAAAGTCGCAGTGGTACGCTCGGAACTGCATGCCGACGACGGCACGCTGGTGGCCGTGGGCACAGGCACCTATTTGTGCGGCTAGGGCAGCGACTGTAGCGCTCAGCACGCGGGGCGGCCCAAGCGACCAAAAACATAGCCTTGGCCTTCGGTGCCCTTTAAGATGCCGAAACTGGCAAAGAGCCATTACTGTTGACAGTATTGGGTTGTAATTTTGGGGTTGGAGTTTGTGATGTCACTGCTGCACTTCATTGCTGACATGCCGGCCAACCAGACGGCGATTCTCGATTGCCAGCATGATCCAAGCCTGGTGTTTCTCGCCTACCTGGTTGCCAGTGCCTCCGGCTTTACCGCACTGGCCATGGCCAACCGTGTGAGCAGCAGCCGTACCGTCGGGGGGCGCGAGCTTTGGCGCTGGATCGGCGCATTTGCGTTGGGTGGCGGCATCTGGTCGATGCATTTCATCGCCATGCTGTCATTCAGTGCGCCGCTACAGATTGGCTACGACTTCAAAATCACCCTGGCTTCCCTGCTGGTCGCCATCGTCGTGTCGTACGCGGTGATGTGGGTGATCAGTCGCAAGCGCCTGGTGGCCTGGCAGTACCTAGCCGCCGCAGTGACCGCAGGCGTTGGCATTGCCACCATGCACTACAGCGGAATGGCCGCCATTGAGTCGGCCGCCACCCAGTACTACGACCCCATACTTTTTGCCGTCTCGGTGCTGATCGCAATCGGGGCCTCATTGGCTGCCGTGATCCTGGCCTTCTATTTTCGCGGCAAGACCGGTGAGCGCGCGCATTGGCTGCGAATGCTTGCCAGCCTGGTGATGGGCGGAGCCATTGCGTCCATGCACTTCACCGGTATGGCCGCCATGACCCTGGCCGTGCCTACCGATCTGTATGCCCATGTATTGCAGCCGGTGGCCGAGACCGGCGAGCAAAGCGTGCTGGCCATCTCCATCGGCCTGATCGCGTTGGTCATCATCGTTGCCGGCATTGGTGCAAGCTGGGCCGATCAGCGTCTGCGCGAGCAGCATGCCAAGCTGCGGCGGGTTGCCCAACAACTGAACGTGGTGACCCAATACGACCCGCTGACCAACCTCTTCAACGGCCGCGCCTTCACCCAGTTGGCCACGCGCGCCCTAGGCGCCGTGGAGCCGCAGCAGCGCTGGGCGCTGCTGTTTATCGATCTGGACAACTTCAAGCGCATCAACGACAGCCTCGGCCATGCCACCGGCGACCACCTGCTGCAATTGGTTGCCCAGCGCATTCGCTCGGCACTCGGCGGCGAGGATGTGCTGGCGCGTTTTTCCGGCGACGAGTTTTGTGTGCTGGCCAAAGTGGAACACAGCTATCAGGCCGAACAACTGGCCAGCCGCATCGTTGACCAGCTGCAAACCCCGTTCAATCTGTCCTGCGGGCAGCTGACGCAAACGGCCAGTATCGGCCTCAGCGTTTTCCCTCAGGACAGCCGCGACTACGACGCGCTGTTCAAACACGCAGGTCTTGCCGTGGGCTACTGCAAACAAAACGGGCGCAACCGCAGCCTGCGCTTCAGCCCGGACCTGGAACGTCGCGCCCATATGGACCTGACGCTGGAGCAGGACCTGCGCCGTGCCCTTAATGAGGACGGGCTGCATGTGCATTACCAGCCCATCGTTTCCTGCGAAACCGGTCAGGTCATCAGCCTGGAGGCCTTGGCCCGCTGGAACCACCCGCAACGCGGCAGCGTGAGCCCGGAAGTATTTGCACCGCTGGCCGAGCAACACGGCTTTATCGTCGAGCTGGATCTGTGGGTGGCCGAGCGCGCCTGCCGCGACCTGGTTAGCCTGCGCGAAGCCGGCTACCCGGAGCTTCGCGTGGCATTCAACTGCTCGGCATTGAACCTGTCTAACCGCGCCTTGCCTGCGGCCATCGAGCAGATTCTGCTACGCACGGGAATGGACTCGGCCGGGCTGGTGATGGAAGTCACCGAGAACGCGTTGATGAACAACCTCAACACGGCGGTGGAAATTCTCGAAGAGATTCGCCGCCTCGGCGTGCGGGTTTCGATCGACGATTTCGGCAGCGGCTATTCATCGCTGGCCTATCTGCGCAAATTGCCGGTCAACAGCCTGAAGGTCGACCGCTCGTTTATCCGCGACATTCCCGCCGAACCCAACGACATGGCGATCACCTCGGCGATCATCGCCATGGCGCACAAGCTGCAACTGATGGTCGTGGCCGAAGGGGTTGAGTCTGCCGAGCAGCTGGAGTTTCTGCGCGCCAACGACTGCGATCTGATCCAGGGCTATTTCTTCAGCCGCCCCTTGGCGCTGGACGCCTTGCGGGCCTGGCTGGCGCCGCCGGTGCAGGCCTCGCCTCAGCTCACCGCCTGACGGGCCAGGCGGGTAAGGATGCGGTCCAGCGCATTGGCAAACGCCTGTTTTTCCCGCTCGCCATAAGGTCCCTGCCCGCCGCCGACCTGCCCTTGCTCGCGCAGGTCGGTGAACAGGTTACGCACCGCCAGGCGCTCGCCCATATTGCCGGCATCGAATTCACGGCCACGTGGGTCCAGCGCCGCCACGCCCTTTTTCACTAGGCGGTCGGCCAGCGGCACATCGCTGCAAATCACCAGTTCTCCCGGCACGGCATGCTCCACCAGGTAATCGTCGGCGGCATCCGGGCCGCTGGGCACAACAATCAGACGTACGCAGGCGAAGGCCGGTTTGGTCTGGCTTTGCCCGGCCACCAATAGCACCTCGAACTGACGCTTCAAGGCGAATTTCACCACCTGGTCCTTGGCAGCCTTGGGGCAGGCGTCGGCATCAATCCATACGCGCATGGGCGCACTCCTTTGAACGTAAAAACAAAAACGGGCGAGCAGTGTGACACTGCTCGCCCGTTTTTCTAGCGCTGAGAGTTAGCTGGCGCTGGTCGCCTGCTCACGCGCTCGGGCGGTAAGGGCGCTGCGCCCGTACAGAATGGCGATGGCAGCAAGCGCCACAGCCTGGGCCGACAGCGAGTAGAGGTCGGCGTGCACACCCAGCCACTCGAACTCAATGAACGGCACCGGATGGGTGCCGAACACACCAGCCTCTTGCAGTGCTTTTACGCCGTGACCGGCAAAGACCACCGACAGCGCGCAGAGCAGCGCGGCGTTGATGCCAAAGAAGATGCCCAGCGGCAGCTTGGCCGAACCGCGCAAAATTACCCAAGCCAGACCCACAAGCAGCACGCAGGCGGTCGCGCCACCCGCCAGCACCGCGCTGTGACCAGCAGGGCCAGCCTGCAGCCACAGGGTTTCGTAGAACAGGATGACTTCGAACAGCTCGCGGTACACCGAGAAGAACGCCAGGATGGCGAAGCCAAAACGGCCACCGCCACCCACCAGGCTGCTCTTGATGTAATCCTGCCAGGCGGCGGCGTGGCGACGGTCGTGCATCCACACACCCAGCCACAGCACCATCACGGCGGCGAACAACGCGGTGCAGCCTTCCAGCAATTCGCGCTGCGCCCCACTGACGTCGAACAGGTATGCAGCAGCCGCCCAGGTGAACACACCCGCCAGCATGGCCAGGCCCCAACCGATATGTACGCTGCGTTCGGCCGATTGCTGGCCGGTGTTGCGCAGGAAGGCCAGAATCGCAGCCAGTACCAGAATGGCTTCCAGGCCCTCACGCAGCAGAATCAGTAGCGCCGAGATAAAGCTCAGCGACTGGCTCAACCCATCGCTGCCCAGTAGCTTGGCCGATTCCTGCAGTTTGCCCTTGGCGAAATCCAGCTTCTCTTTGGCCTGCGCAAGCGGCAGCCCATCCTGCAGCGATTGACGGTAGGCCATCAGCGCTTTTTCGGTGTCTTTGCGCACTTGCGCATCAACGTTGTCGAGCGAGCTTTCAACCAGTTCGAAACCTTCCAGGTAGGCGGCTACCGAGAGGTCGTAGGCTTGGTCATGGTCGCCGTTGCCGTAGGCCGCCAGGCTCTTGTCGAGGGTGACGCTGGTGTAGTCGAGCAGTTGTTGAGGCCCACGCTGCACAATCGGCGGCTGGGCGCGCTGGCTGCGGAACAGCGCAGCAGCCGGCTCACCTTGGGTGGCGGCAATTTCATCCGGAGTTTGGCGCGCGAGTTCAGCCAGATCGAAGACTTTGGGCTTGGCGCCATCGGCAGCCGCTGGAGTGGCAGCAGACGCGCCGGCGCTGAGGCCGGCGATGTAAACAGCCAGATCCCAACGTTGACGCTCGTCCAGTTGGTCGGCGAAGGCCGGCATGTCGGTGCCTTCCACGCCGAGCGTGGTGGTGCTGTACAGGTCGTACAGGCTCAGACGGCCCAGGCGCTTGGCGTCGGTCAGGTTCGACGGTGCCGGTTCCAGGCCAATGCCGGCCGGGCCATCGCCCAAGCCTGCATCGCCGTGGCAGACCGCACATTGCTGCGCGTAGAGAGGCGCGCCACGGGTTGGATCCGGGGTAATCACCGGCGCCTGGCTGACCTCATAGGCGGCGGCCACTTGCGCGCTCACCAGCCGAGCCTGGCGGCTGACTGCCGCGGCGTCCTGACGTTGGGTAATGGCATCGCGCAGGGAGCCCACGCCTTGCTCGATGTCTTTGCGCTGCGGGCTGGCCGGCAAGGCCACGATAAGGCCTTGCAGAGCCGTCAGGGCATCGAGTTGTTTCTGGTAGTGGTCGCCATCGATTACCTGGCCAGCATTCACCGCGTCGGCGTAATCGGCGCCGATATAGTCGAGCACGTGAATGGCTTGGGCGGTTCCTTCCACCGGGTCAGCGAATGCGTTGAGGCTTAAAGCGGACAACAGCGAGAGAAGACACAACAACAGGCGGGGAGAGGCAAACATGATTCCATCCCAAATAAGAATGGAAGACATTGTTACCTTCCTAACGTTCTCACTCAAGTGTTTGTAACAAAGCTTTACCTCAAGCGGGTGCTCGGCTGAATCGCGAGAAGTGGAAAGTTGGAAACGAAAACGGCGCGATCAGAATCGATTGCGCCGTTAAAAGGCAACGCGGTGAAGCTGCTAAATCAGCTGGCCGCCCGGCGGACGCTGGCCAGCAAACCGGCAGCACCGATAAACAACGCCCCGAAGGTACGGTTCATCACCCGCTGCTGACGCGGCGTTCGCAGCAAACGCAGCACCTTGGACGCCAAGCCGGTGTAACCGGCCATCACGATCAGATCGACCGTGATCATGGTTACGCCCATGGTCAGGTACTGCATCAATTGCGGCGCCTTTGGGTCAATGAACTGTGGCAACACCGCCAGCATGAACACCACCGCCTTGGGGTTACTGACGTTCACCAGAAAACCGCGAAATACCAGGCTCAGCGGTCGACCGATAGGCCGCACTGCCGCCTCGTCCGAGAGGTCACTGGGCAACGCGCGCCACTGTTTGATGCCCAGAAACACCAGGTAGAACACGCCAAACCATTTGATCAGGCTGAAGGCCAGTTCCGAGGCAGACAGAATGGCGCCCACACCGGCCGCGACAATGGCGATCTGCAATGCCAGCCCGAGCTGCAAGCCCAGGGCGTTCCAGTAACCGCGCCAGAACCCGTATTGCAGGCCAGCCGACATCGAGGCGATGGCGCCGGCACCGGGAGAAAGACTGATAAGCCAACAGGCAACGAAAAACGCCAGCCAAGTTTCAAGCAGCATGGCCGCGAACCTCAGAAATGTGGGAAGGCGCTTACGTTAACGCGCTGTGTGGCGACTGACTAGCACAGTCGCCACACAGTTGAGGAGCACAGCAGCCGGTTAGGCGTCCGGGCTGTTTTTGCGCAGGTGCACCGGATCGGCAGCCTTGTTGGCGGCGCGGTTGCGCGCAGTGCGCATCTTGATGTTGATGGCTTCCACCGCCAGCGAGAACGCCATGGCGAAGTAGACATAGCCCTTAGGCACATGCACCTCGAACGCTTCGGCTATCAGCACAGTACCGACCACAATCAGGAACGACAGGGCGAGCATCTTCAGCGACGGGTGCTTGTCGATGTATTCGCTGATGGTGCTGGCGGCCAGCATCATCACGCCCACCGAAATCACGATGGCCGCAATCATTACCGGCACATGCTGCACCAGGCCGACGGCGGTGATGACCGAGTCCAGGGAGAAGATGATGTCGATAATGGCGATCTGCGTGATGATCCCCATAAAGCCATACACCTTGCCGCCGGCCTTGGCTTCTTCTTCCGCGCCTTCGAGGCCGTGGTAGATCTCGGCGGTGCTCTTGAACAGCAGGAACAGACCACCGAAGAACAGAATCAGGTCACGCCCGGAGATACCCTGCTCGAACACGGTGAACAGGTCTGCTGTCAGGCGCATCACCCAGGTGATCGACAGCAACAGCAGAATCCGCGTACCCATGGCCAGGGCCAGGCCGAAGAAACGTGCTTTGGGTTGCTGCTCGATGGGCAGACGGCTGACCAGAATCGAGATAAAGATGATGTTGTCGATGCCAAGGACGATTTCCAAAGCGGTCAGGGTCGCAAACGCGATCCAGATCTCTGGACTCATTAGCCATTCCATAGTGTTGCCTCAAAAAGGGTAAGTTGAACCCGCAAGGTTCTTTGCCTTAGTCGACCTGGGCCAGTTGTTGCTCGAGGCTTTCCAGGTGTTCCAGCGCCAGCATCCAGGCCTCTTCCAGCTCGCCTTCGCGGGCCTTCATTTTGGCTTGTTCGGCAAGAACATCGCGTAATTCGTCTTTACGCGATGTTTCATAAATCGCCGCATCACCGAGCCGCTCCTGCAGCTTGGCCAGTTTTTCGTGCAATTGGCCCAACTCTTTTTCCAACTTTTCCGCTTCGCGCTTGTGCGGGGCCAGTTGCTGACGCAATGCAGCAGCGGCCTGGCGCTGGGCGCGTTTGTCGGTCTTGTCGGCTGCCGGCGCGCTGGTGCTGACCGGCGCCTGACGCGCGCGGTAGTCGACTAACCAACGAGCATAGTCGTCCAGATCGCCGTCGAATTCCTGAATACGCCCTTCGGCCACCAGCAAAAATTCATCGGTCGTGCTTTTGAGCAAATGACGATCATGAGAAACCACCACAACCGCACCTTGGAATTCCTGCAACGCCATGGTCAGGGCCAGGCGCATTTCCAGGTCGAGGTGGTTGGTCGGTTCGTCGAGCAGCAGCAGATTGGGTTTTTCCCAGGCGATCAACGCCAAGGCCAGACGCGCTTTTTCGCCGCCAGAAAAGTTCAACACGGGTTCGTCGCAGCGTGGGCCGCGGAAATCGAAGCCGCCGAGAAAGTCGCGCAGGGTTTGTTCGCGCTCAGTCGGCGCAATGCGTTGCAGGTGCAGCAGCGGGCTGGCCTTGTTATCCAGCGAATCGAGCTGATGCTGGGCGAAGTAGCCCACCACCAGGTTTTCACCGCGCACCAGCCGCCCGCCAATCACCGGCAGTTCGCCCACCAGGGTTTTGATCAGGGTGGACTTACCCGCGCCATTGGGGCCAAGCAAACCGATACGTGCACCGGGTACCAGGCCGAGTTTGACCTTCTCCAGAATCACTTTTTCGCCGTAACCCAGACGGCCATCGGAGAGGTTCAGCAGTGGGCTGGAAATCTTGTCCGCTTCGCGGAAGGTGAAGTCAAAGGGCGAGTCGACATGGGCGGCGGACAACTCTTCCATCCGCTCCAGGGCTTTGATCCGGCTTTGCGCCTGACGCGCCTTGGTCGCCTGCGCTTTAAAGCGGGCGATGTATTTTTCCATGTGCGCGCGCTGCGCCTGCTGTTTCTCGTACGCCTGTTGCTGCTGCGCCAGGCGCTCGGCACGAGCACGTTCAAAGGCGGTATAGCCGCCGCGATACAGCACCAGCTTGCGCTGATCAACATGGGCCACATGGTCGACCACGGCATCGAGAAAATCGCGGTCGTGGGAAATCAGCAACATGGTGCCGGGGTAGCTTTTCAGCCACTCCTCCAGCCACAGAATCGCATCGAGATCCAGGTGGTTGGTGGGTTCGTCGAGCAGCAAGAGATCGGACGGACACATCAGCGCCTGCGCCAGGTTCAGGCGCATACGCCAGCCACCGGAAAAGCTGCCTACCGAGCGGTCCATCTGTTCGTTGCTAAAGCCCAACCCGGCGAGCAGTTTGCGCGCGCGGGCATCGGCGGTGTACCCATCGGCCGAATCCAGCTCGGCATGCAGGCGCGCCTGAGCGGCGCCGTCATGGGCCGCTTCGGCGACGGCCAGGTCCTGTTGCACCTGGCGCAAGCGCACATCACCATCGAGCACGTAGTCGACGGCGATACGGTCGACCTCGTCGACCTCCTGGCGCATATGGGCGATCCGCCAATCAGCGGGCAGGAAGCAGTCGCCGGAGTCGGGCGTCAGCTCACCGCGCAGCAAAGCGAACAGGCTGGATTTGCCGGCGCCGTTGGCACCGATGAGGCCGGCTTTATGGCCGGCGTGCAGGGTGAGCTCGGCGTCTTCCAACAAACGCTGCGGGCCACGCTGTAAAGTGAGGTTTTGTAGTCGAATCATAATGGCGGCGGAGTCTACCAGCTTCGTTCGCACATCGCCCGGAAAGCACCATGCCCTCTGACCTGTGGAGTTTTGCCCAAAACCTGTACGCCCGCCCCGGCATCGAATCGGCCTGCCTGCAGTTGCAGCAACACGGCGCCGACGTGTGCGTGCTGCTGTCTGCGGCCTGGCTGCAACAGCGCGGTATCGCCTGTACGCCGGCGCGTGCGGCAGCACTACGCGCATTGGCTGAGCCATGGCAGAGCGAGGTGATTACGCCCCTGCGCCAATTGCGTAAGGGTTGGCGTGAAGCAGCCGGCCACGACGAAGCCCTGCGCGTATTGCGCGAGCAGATCAAGGCGTTGGAGTTACAAGCGGAGCAGCAGCTATTGGAGCGTCTGCAACAGGCGACAACCGATTGGCTGAAGGGTGAAACAGAAGGGGACTGGTTGGCTGCCGTGGCAGGCCAGCATGACCACGACGCGCTGCAGGTGCTGCGCGCCGCGATCACTCACACTTAGGAAGCGCTAGGTACGGCGCTGCCGTTGGTGACAGGTGCTGCGGCGGCCGGCGCTGCAGGCGCGGCGGCTGGAGCCGGAGCGGGTGCGGCAGCCGGTTTTGCCGGTACGGCCGGTTTGGCAGCGACGGCAGGTTTGGCAGCAGGTTTTGCGGCCGGCTTGGCGGCAGGCTTAGCCGCCGGTTTTGCAGCGACTGCAGGTTTGGCCGGTGCTTTCACTGCTGGTTTAGCGGCAGGTTTGGCAACTGCTTTCACCGCAGGTTTAGCGGCTGGCTTGGCAGCAGGTTTAGCAGCTGGCTTGGCCGACGCATTTGCTGGAGCTTTGGTAGCGACGGGTTTTGCTGCTGGTTTAACCGCTGGCTTGGCGGCAGCCTTGGCAGCCGGTTTGGCCGCAGGCTTGGCGGCTGGTTTTGCAGGGGCCTTGGCCGCTGGCTTGGCAGCGGCTTTCGCCGGTGCTTTAGCGGCTGGTTTGGCAGCAGCTTTTACCGGTGCCTTAGCAGCGGGTTTGGCCGCAGCTTTGGCCGGCGCTTTGGCAGCAGAAGGTTTGGCTGCCGGCTTGGCGGCTGGTTTTGCGGCAGCTTTTGCCGGTGCTTTGGCAGCCGGTTTAGCGGCCGGCTTGGCAGCGGCTTTGGCGGCCGGCGCCTTGGCAGCTGGTTTGGCAGCAACGGGTTTGGGTGCAGCGGCACGAGCGGCCAGCGCCTTGGCGACGGTCTCTTTTACCTTGCCAACGCCCTGGGCCAATTTCAGGCTTTCCTGGGCATCGCGCTTGAGCTGCACGATGTAGTTGCGCGTCTCGGCCTGGCTGGCTTTGAGGGTATCGAGCAGGGTTTCCAACTCGCCCACAGCCTTCTTGGCTTTGGCTTGTGCTTTGTTCTTGCCCGCAGTGGTTGCCGCTTGCAGCAAGCTGCGTGCGTCGTGCAATTTTTCCTGGGCTTTGCCGCGTTGTTTTTCCAGTTTGGCGAGCAGCTTTTCAGCGTCGACCAAAGCTTGGGAACAAGCACTTTCAAGATGATCCAGCAGACTCTGGGAGAGCTGCTGCAGCAGATGCAAAGGAGTAGTTACCGATTTCTTATTGGCCGACATGACGCGCCTCCTGGCGAACGTTGGTGCGGCCCATACTAGCCGGGTGTTTCGCCGCTCGCCAGTTCTGCAATAAGCACTGGCATAATCGCCGCACTTATCGTTCGGAGAACGTCCATGTCGCGTTGTCTTCTTTTCGTTTTTTTTCTGCTTATCGCCCCCGTTCACGCGCAAGAGAATCAGCACGACCTGGCCTATAGCCTCGGTGTAAAACTGGGCCAGCGTCTGCGCGAAGAAGTGCCCGATCTGCAACTGCAAGCGCTGCTCGACGGCTTGCGCCAAGCCTACCGCGGCGAGCCGTTGCAGCTCGATGCCAAACGTATGGAGCAACTGCTGGCAGACCACGAAGCCAAACTCGCGGCAGCGCCGGCAGACGACGAACAAGCCGTGCAAGCCGAGACGCGTTTTATGGTCAACGAAAAAGCCAAAGCGGGCATCCACCAACTACCCGGCGGCGTGCTGTATAGCGAACTGGTCCAGGGCCAAGGCAAAAAGCCGACGGCGACCGGTCGCGTTCGGGTTAAGTACGTGGGGCGTTTTGCCGATGGCGGCGTGTTCGACGAGAGCACTCAACCGGTGTGGTTCAAGCTCGACAGCGTCATTGCCGGTTGGCGGATTGCGTTGCAGGAGATGCCGGTGGGCAGCAAATGGCGACTGGTGGTTCCTTCTGCGCAAGCCTATGGCGCAGAAGGGGCAGGCGACCTGATACCGCCTTACTCACCTTTGGTATTTGAACTGGAACTGCTCGAGGCCGCAGACTGAGCAGCGGCCTCTTTTTCACAGTAGTCTTGCGCTTAGACAGCAGGAGCCGTCTGCTGCTGATGGGCGTTGTGCAGCACTTCGATCAGGCAGTCTTCCAACTCGAAACGCTCATGGAGCAATTGCCCCAGGCGTTTCAATTCAGCAGCCACCGCGGCGGCGTCACTGCAATCGCCTTTGTCGCAACGGTCATTGAATGCCAACGCCACTTCGGTGATGGCTTCAATACGCGGGTAGATCTGCTTGGCTAATTCCAACCCACGCTCGTCACCGAAGGCCTTGGCTTCATTGGTGAGTTGTTCATAGACCTCGAAGTGGCCCGCGGATACGTAATCCACCAGCACTTCGCAGAAGCGTTGCAAGGCTTGCTCGTTGGCAGCCGGTGACGCTTGCTGGTCATGCAGCGCATCGAAACTGAGGACCAGTTCGTGGCGCTCTTTCAGCCAACGGTCGATTAACAGATGCACCCCACCCCAGCGTTCTTGGGCGTTCTGACAGCTCTCGAGCATGATGACTACACTCCCCTTGATCGTAATGCTGTTATACGTCTGCTCCGAGACGGTTTTTTGTCATCCGGTGCTTCACAACGGCATTTTACCGACGCTTTGTGCAGGCCAGATTATGCCCGCCCGCTAACGCCCACAAGGCGCCGGGAAAGAAAGTTTCATACGAGCGTTTGATCCGAATGCCGCATGCGGCTTGGCCTGAGCAAACCCCCAGGCCTGGAGATAGAGCGGCCTTGAGCCGCTGCTTAGGGAAGGTCAGGCGCGACGCAGGAACTGGTACAGCGAGAAAATGGCCATGCTGATAAAGGCCAGCAAACACCACTCGGCCAGGCTCATGCCAAACAGGGTCCAGGTTACTTCGGCGCAATCGGCTGTGCCGTGCAGCACCCACGCCACGAACTTCTCGAACGGCAGCGCCTGCAGCATGTAGTCGAAGTTGGTGGGCATACACGAGGCCATCGGATCGGGCGGCGTGTTTTGCAGCCAGATCTGCCGCACCGCCGCTGCACCACCGGCAGCCGCCGCCAGGAACGTCAGCGTCGAATACACGCGACGTCCGCCACGGCCGGGATTGTGCAACGTGGCCAGCAGCGCGAACACGCCAAATACAATCACGCACAACCGCTGCACGATGCACAGCGGGCACGGCTCAAGACCGACCACATGCTCGAGGTACAGCGCACTGCCCATCATGACAACGCAGGCAAGGAAGGCTAGGAAGAACAGTGAACGCGGGCTGGCCAGCGACATGACAACTCCGGAGCAGGCAAAGAAAGGCGGTACGTTAGAGCAAAGCTCCTGCCGCTTACAAGCCAACGCCTGGCAGCGGTCATCGGCGTTCTGCCACCGTCCATCCGCTACCCAGCCGCCACGGCGCAAAGCGCGCGGCGACTGGGCAAGCCTTGAGGATTTATTGGCGGGACAATTCGCCGCGCCCTCAGGCGCTGACAGTCTTGGGCAAAGGCAGGTTTGGCAAGCGCTGGTCCAGCAGGCTCAGGCCTTCCTGGAACAATTCATTGCTGCGCTGTACCTCACCTAGCTGCGCCAGCAGACGTGCCAGCTCGGCGCACGCCTGTGGATGGCGAGCAAAGCTCAGGCTACTTTCGAAATACTCACGCGCTTTGCCCCACAGATGATTCTGCAAGCACAGACGGCCCAGGCAGAGCAGTAACACAGGGTCGGTCGGATTCGCCTTCAGCCATCCTTCGGCAGTCTGCAGTTGTTTGGCCACATCCCGCCCGCGCACCAGCCCGTACAGCTCCACCAGGCGGCTGTCGTACTGCCGTGCAATCGCTGCACGCAACACCTCTTCGGCTTCTTCCGGCGCTCCCAACACCCGCAACTGCTCGGCGTACACGGCCACCAGTTGCGGCTCACCGCGCTGGCTCTTGGACAGGTGTTGCCAAGCCTGGGTCAGCGGCTGCAATGCGATCTCGCCGTCATTCAGGCCATCGTTGGCGGCACTGGCCAGGCGGGCACTCCAGGCTTGCTGTTCGAGGGCAGTGAGCTCGGCATCGCCTAGTACTTTGTCTTTGCGAAGATCCGGTAACAAGGCAATAACTGCCGGCCAATCACCGCGCTGCTGATGCACCTGCTGCAAATGCTTGAGCACCTGGCGGTGGTGCGGATGTCGGTCGCGCATCACCTGCAAGGTTTCCAGTGCAGCCTCGGTTTGCCCGCGTGCCTGTTGCAATTCGGCATGGGCCAGGGCGATGGCGAGCTCGGCATGGGGCTGGCGCTCCAGGGCCTTTTCGAGAAAGCCGTCGCTCTGCTCGTACTCGCCCAATTCATTGGCAGCCCGGGCGGCGCCGAGGTAGTAGATCAGCGGCTGCCGCTCGCCGTCCGCTGCGCGCTGCAAGTGCCGCACAGCACGTGCCCAGCGGCCTTCGGCAAGGTCAAGCAAGCCTTGTTCGCTAGCCAGTTGTACGCGGCGTTGGCGGTTGCGCCGCGACCAGGGGTTGACCACGCCACCCGACACTAACACCAGGCTGAGCAGCAAGCGCACCAGATAGACCGCCAACGCCAGCACGGCAATCACGGTGACCGCGGCCCACAGGCTCGATTCGTAGCGGAAGTTTTTATAGGCAATCAGCACATAGCCAGGGTCTTCGACCACGGCCAAACCGATCAACACAGCGAGTGCTACAAGGAGTAGGAGAATCAGCAGCGCACGTCTCATGGGCTGACGTCCTCCAACTCATCCTCGGGCGCTGACTGCTCGCTCTGCGCGGGATTTTCCTCCTGCAACTTGCGGCTGGCATTCTCGCGGCGCTGCACGTAGGCGCGCACCGCGTCGGAAGCCTGGGTCAGGTCGGGCATGGTGACCGCCACAGGCTGAGTTCTCAGCTCGTCGATACGGGCCAGCAGTGCTCGGCTATCGGGGTTCTCGTGGTTGAAGTAGCTTTCCAGTACGTCGCGCGCCTGCGCCAGAGCCTGTTCATACACCTCTTGTTTGCCATTGAGTGCCGCCCATTGCGCCTGCTCCAGGGCCAGCGTCAGGGCCAGTTGCACTTGGGTCAGGCTTTGCCCGGCCAGCAGCGGTTTCACCTTCTGGTCGGCATCGAAGTCGATGCGGATATAGCGCGAGAGTTTCTCCAGCCACTCGGCCCACCAGCCCTGGCCGTCACCTTCAGCAGCGAATTTGAGTGACTCGCCGTTGCTTTTGAATGCCGGCACCAGTGTCTTGAGTTGCGCGGCCTGTTGACGCATCGCGCCCAATTGCAGGAACAGCCCAGTGCGGTCCAAGGCCGTGATGCCGCGCAGAGCGACCAGCGATTTGGCCAGTTGCTCACGGGCGGCATAGGCGGCGGTGTCGTCCTGATCCCGCAGAATTTCATCGGCGCCCTGCACCAGCACCGTGGCACTGCCCACATCCTGCAGTGCGGAAAGACGCAAGGCGGCAAGACGTAACAGGTGCTCGGCTTCAGCCAGACGCCAATCCTGACGGCTGGCGCCCAGCACGCTTTCTACGCGTTCGCTGAGGTGCTGCTGATCACCCTGCAACTGCGCCAGCAGACGCCGACGGCTTTCCAGTTCCTGCGGGTCGGGCAAGGCTGCCAGACGCTCCGTCAGGCCCTGCTCACGCTGGGTCAACAACAGGGTTTGGCTGCGCGCTTGCTCAAGCTGCGACAGCTGTTGTTGATCCTGACTCTGCAGCAGGCGCACCTGCCACACGCTCCAGCCGGCCACTGCCACACCGGCGGCGCCAATCAGCAGGGCCAGCGCCGCCAGACCGTTGCCACGTTTTGCGGCGACGGGTTTGGGCTCTGGAGAAATGGGCGCAGTCAGCGCAGGTTGAGTGTCATCTTTCGGGGAGGTTGCTTCGCTCACGTATCCGTCCTGTGCATCAGAGGGCAGTTGGGGCTTGTTCCCGCAACACTGCCAGCAACGCCGCGGCACTCGCACCACGACAGTCCACAACCGCAAGAGCTCCGGCAGCCGTTGCCAGTTCGGCAACCCGCGGGCTCGGTACAAACAAGGGTAGCCGCGCCAATGTCGGCCAATCGGCGCCCGCCAGGGTCAGCAGGTGTTGCAAACCCTGCCCACTGCTGACCACCAGACCATTCAAGCGTTCAGCGTAAACACGCTCGGGCAAGGTCGCCACCGCATAGTGCGGCAACAAGCGGCGATACAGTGGCAGATAATCGACCGCCACACCTTGGCCGCGCAAGCGGTCGGCCAGGGCTTCACGGCCACCCTCGCCGCGCAGGATCAGCACCCGAGGAGATTGGCCGGTATTTAACGCCTGTTGCAGCGCTGGCAAGGCGAGCAAGGCTTCGCTGTCATCGCCCTGGCTCGGGTAGCTGACTGGCAAGCCATGCTCAGCAAGGATATGGCCGGTGGCAGCGCCAACACTGAACCATGGAAGGCTGGCCGCTGGTTGCGGCCAATACCGTTGCAGCAAAGCCACGCCAAGGCGGGCCGCCGGTTTGCTTACGACGATTACCGCGCAGTAGCGATTGAGGTTCCGGAAGGTGTCGCGCTGCTCAGGCGTTTCTGCGAGAGGTTGGATTTCCAGTAGAGGCAGGCTGCTGCTGAACACGCCCTGCTCGGCGAGAGTGGCAGCCAGCGCCGCACACTCTTCAGCCGGACGGGTCAGCAGCAACCGCCACCCGGTCACTCCGGTTTCGCCTCACCGTAGACGGCTTTCAGGATGGCCGCAGCGCCTTGTTTCAGCAGGTCTTCGGCAACGATTACACCCAGGGCTTGCGGATCTTTCACCGAGCCCGTGGCTTCGGCACGCAGCAGCAACGCCCCATCGGGCTGACCCACAAGGCCGCGCAGCCACAACTGCTCACCTTGTAGCTCGGCGTAACAGGCGATGGGCACCTGGCAGCCGCCATTGAGGTGCTTGTTCAACGCACGCTCGGCAATGACGCGTAGGGCGGTTTCGTGGTGGTGCAGCGGTTCGAGCAATGCGTGGATTTCACGGTCGGCGCTGCGGCATTCGATGCCAACTGCGCCCTGGCCACCGGCAGGCAGGCTATCGATCACACTGATACTGGAACGGATGCGCTCGCCAAAACCCAGGCGAATCAAACCAGCGGCAGCCAGGATGATCGCGTCGTACTCGCCAGCATCCAGCTTGGCCAAACGGGTATTGACGTTGCCACGCAAAAAGTTGATTTTCAGATCCGGGCGCAGCGCTAGCAACTGGGTCTGGCGACGCAGGCTGGAGGTGCCGACCACCGCGCCTTGCGGCAAGGCTTCGAGGCTTTCGTAGGTATTGGAAACGAAGGCGTCACGCGGGTCTTCGCGCTCGCAGATGCAATAAAGGCCCAGGCCTTCGGGAAAGTCCATGGGCACGTCTTTCATTGAGTGCACGGCGATGTCGGCTTCGTTTTCCAGCAAGGCGGTTTCAAGCTCTTTGACGAACAACCCTTTGCCGCCGATTTTCGACAAGGGCGAGTCCAGCAGCTTGTCGCCGCGACTGACCATGGGCACCAGGCTGACGATCAGCCCCGGGTGAGCCGCTTCAAGGGTGGCTTTCACGTATTCAGCCTGCCAGAGGGCCAGGGCACTTTTGCGGGTGGCGATGCGGATTTCGCGGGACGACATGACGGCTCTCGAACGGAATTAACCCGCGCATAGTAAGACACGCGCGCCGCAGGTGCACCCGCCGTCAGGGTGACCGGCTGCCGCAGCATGGCGGCAACCGGCTAGGCGAAGTGCGTCAGAGGTTATTCATCAGCTTGCGTACGCCGGCAACATGCCGGCGGCTGACGATCAGGGCATCGCCATTCAAACCTTTGAGATAGAGCTGGAAATGCCCCAAGGGCGTACGTTGCAGCCGCTCGATGCGCTCGCGGGCGACCAGCGCGTTGCGGTGGATACGCACAAAGCGATCACCGAACTCGTCTTCCAACGCTTTGAGCGGCTCATCCAGCAGCACCTCACCGCCTTCGTGGCGCAAGGTCACGTACTTGTGATCGGCAATGAAATAGATCACCTGATCCAGGGGAATCAGCTCGATGCCTTTTCGGGTTCGGGCGCTGATATGGGTGCGTGGGCCGTTACCACTTTCGGCGGCCGGGCGAGTTAACGCAACAAGCTGCACACGGTTGGGCCGCTCGGCCTTTTTCAATGCCTCGATCAGGCTTTCGGGGCGCACCGGTTTGACGAGATAGCCCACTGCGCTCACCTGAAAGGCATCGATGGCAAATTCATCGTGCGCGGTGCAGAAGATCACCGCTGGCGGTGCTTCGCGTTCGCAGAGTTTGGCGGCGACCTGCAAGCCGTCCAGACCCGGCATGCGAATGTCGAGCAACACCACATCGGGTTTAAGACTATCGATCAGGGTCAACGCCTCTTCGCCATTGCTGGCACTGGGCTCCAACACTCGGTAACCATCGAGCTCACCGACCATACGGCTGAGGCGCTCGCGGGCTAGGGGTTCATCGTCGACGATCAGGACATTCATATTGCTCGGGCTTCCTGCGTGAGTCTCGCACAAGGATAGCGTAGACAGGTGAAGTGGCGCCCGTCACGGCGATCCACGCTGAGACTCGCTCTTGGGCCAAAAAGTGCCGCAAGACGCGCATCTATATTCACCAACGCTTGATGTGTACCACGAGAGGGTTTGTGCTCACTGCCCTCCTCATAGGGGTTGCTGACACACAGCTGGAACACCCCGTTTTCATACTCTGCTTCTATGCGTACCACGCCCCCTTCGATGCGCGGCTGAATACCGTAGATCAAGGCGTTCTCCAACAAAGGCTGCAAGGTCAACTGCGGAATCGGCAGATCCGCCGGAACATCATCGACCTGCCACTCCAACTGTAGACGCTCGCCAAGGCGATATTGTTCGATCGAAAGATAGCGCTTGCTGAGCTCCAGCTCTTCACTCCATGACACCAGGCTGCCGGGCTTGGCCAGGCTGGCGCGAAACAGATCGGACAAATCCAGCACCGCCTGTTCGGCCTTGTAGGGGTCGATGACCACCAGGCTGGCAATGCTGTTCAGGCTGTTGAACAGAAAGTGCGGACGGATCCGCGCCTGCAACGATTCGATCCGTGCCGATAACTCTGCCTGCTGCTGACGGCGCCATTGGCTCTGCAGATAGAAATAGCGTAGCAGCAGCGCCGACATGATCAGGCTAATCAGCGCATGGCGCAGATAAAGATTGACCTCACCGGTGCGCGCCAACGGCCCGCCCAGATCGTAGTAGTCGGCAACCGCCGTACAACCCAGGGTCAACCCCACCACCAGCAGGCAACAGAGTAGCCCGGCCAGTGACGCAGGCAAACGGGCCAACAACGGCCGCAGCTGACACATCAGCCCGGCCGAGAGCAGCACGATCCATTGCACGAACAAGGAGGTCAGTGCCAAACGAACCCAGTTGAAACCCGGTTGCATGGGCTCGGCCAACACCAGGACCAGCACCAGCAGTTCGGCAAGCAACACCAATACCAGCAAGGCCTCGGGCAGGCACAGCTCAGGCAGAAAGAATTCGCCAGGTGTGGTTTTTTTCGGTTTGAGCCAGTCGATTCGCATCGGCACAGTTTCCGGGGCGGCATGCGTGGCAGCAAGCAGGCGAGCGCTGCACGGACTAAATAAAGCAGCAAATGGCCATCTCGTAGCGAAAACTGTGATCGGTCCTACATTGACGCAGCCGCTGTCCTGACTGTGTTACGGCAGAAGGCACGATAAAGCGCCGCCGCGAATTTTCGTCCTACCCTGCTATTATCCGCACAATTTTCCACGCCGGCCGCCCACCGTGGCCTGCCCGTATTGCGCACCAGCCGAGTCATTGCCATGAGCACCGAAAAGACCAACCAATCCTGGGGCGGCCGCTTCAGCGAACCTGTCGACGCCTTTGTTGCCCGCTTCACGGCCTCGGTCAACTTCGACCAGCGCCTGTATCGCCACGACATCATGGGCTCTATCGCCCACGCCAGCATGCTGGCCAAGGTCGGCGTGCTCACCACTGAAGAGCGCGATGCCATCGAAAACGGCCTGAAGCAGATTCAGGGCGAAATCGAAGCGGGCACCTTCGACTGGCGGGTGGACCTGGAAGACGTGCACATGAACATCGAGGCGCGCCTGACCGACCGCATCGGCGTTACCGGCAAAAAGCTGCACACCGGCCGCTCGCGCAACGACCAGGTAGCGACCGACATCCGCCTGTGGCTGCGCGATGAAATCGACCTGATCCTCAGCGAAATTACCCGCCTGCAACAGGGCCTGCTGGAGCAGGCCGAGCGTGAAGCCGGCACCATCATGCCGGGCTTTACCCACCTGCAAACTGCCCAACCAGTGACCTTCGGCCATCACCTGCTGGCCTGGTTCGAAATGCTCTCGCGTGACTACGAGCGCCTGGTCGACTGCCGCAAGCGCACTAACCGCATGCCGTTGGGCTCGGCCGCGCTGGCCGGCACCACCTACCCGATTCAGCGCGAGATCACTGCGCAGTTGCTGGGCTTTGACGCAGTGGGCGGCAACTCGCTGGACGGCGTGTCCGACCGCGACTTCGCCATTGAATTCTGCGCCGCCGCCTCGTTGGCGATGATGCACTTGTCGCGTTTTTCCGAAGAGTTGGTGCTGTGGACCAGCGCCCAGTTCCAATTCATCGACCTGCCCGACCGCTTCTGCACCGGCAGCTCGATCATGCCGCAAAAGAAAAACCCCGACGTGCCGGAACTGGTACGCGGCAAGTCCGGCCGTGTGTTTGGTGCGTTGATGGGCTTGCTGACGCTGATGAAAGGCCAGCCGCTGGCCTACAACAAAGACAATCAGGAAGACAAAGAGCCGCTGTTCGATGCCGCCGACACACTGCGCGACAGCCTGCGTGCGTTCGCCGACATGGTGCCGGCGATCAAGCCGAAAACCGCGATCATGCGTGAAGCCGCCCTGCGCGGCTTCTCCACCGCCACCGATCTGGCCGATTACCTGGTACGCAAGGGCCTGCCCTTCCGTGATTGCCACGAAATTGTTGGCCATGCGGTGAAGTACGGGGTGGAAACGGGCAAAGACCTGGCAGAAATGAGCCTGGACGAGCTGCGTAAATTCAGCGACCAGATCGAGCAGGACGTGTTTGCCGTGCTGACCCTGGAAGGCTCGGTGAATGCCCGTGACCACATCGGCGGCACTGCGCCGAATCAGGTGCGGGAAGCGGTGCTGCGCGGTAAGGCGCTACTGGCTAGCCGGTAATTCCCGCGCTCCTGCAACACCCATCGAGGCTGAAGCCGCTCCTGCAGACCGCACAATCTTGTAGGAGAGGCTTGAGCCTCGATGCTTTTATCGGCACTAAAACTACTTCTTGCCGCCCCGCGCCATCTCCAGAAACTTCTCCATCTCGGCATCTTTGTCAGCCGCGACTTTCTGCACATTGGGGTTCTGGCCCAACAGCTGGAACAACGCCTTGGCCTGCGGGAAATCGGCCAGCACGTCGGTGGCGAACAGCTTGCCCATCACTACGCAGGCCAGATCCAGGCTGTAGAGAAAGTACAGGTCGGCCAGGCTCAACTGTTCACCCGCCAGGTACGGGGAAAATTTACCGTGGCGTTTGAGGCTGGCGATGCCCAGGTCCAGGTCTTCCTTGCTTTTGGCCTTGATGGCCGGGTCGACCTTGCCGCCAAAGAAGGCTTCCAGGTAACAGGCCCGCGCCGGCAGTTCGATATACAGCTCGATTTCGCGCATCAGCGAACGCACGTACGCGCGCGTCTGCGGGTCGCTCGGCAGCAGCGCTTTGCCGGCCTGGGTTTCTTCGATGTACTCGAGAATCACGCTGGTTTCGTTGATATAGCCTTGCTCGGTTTGCAGCACCGGCACCTTGCCGCGCGGGCTAATGCGCAGAAAATCTTCGCGCTGGCCGCCGTGAACATCGACCGCCTCGAAGGCAATGCCCTTTTCCAACAGCGCCAGTTTGACCATGTTGTAGTAATTGCTGACCGAAAAACCGTGCAGTTTGAGCATGACTTTCTCCGTTCCAGGTGGAGTGGGGGTTGCACCTTATAAACCCCACCGCGGTTCTCGCCCAGCCGTATTGACCCCATGAATGCGTACGCCATAGCGCACAGACCGTGGCACACTGCGGCCTTGTTTCCCAAGGAGCTCGCCATGAGCGAATTTGACGAGAGCGAAGAAGCCTTCGCCGAAGCGACCCTGACCCAGGCCATCGAAAACCAGATCGAAACCGAGAACCCACCCGCCGCCAAAGCCGCTTACAACAAGTTGACGCTGGTGGGTTATCCGCGCGAAGAAATTCTGCAGTTGATGGCGCTGGTGCTGGCCCACGAGATCGACGCGATGCTCGATGAGGACCGCCCGTTTGACACCGCGTGGTATGAACAGGCGCTGCGTGCGTTGCCGGATCTGCCAGAAGACAGCGAAGAGGTCGACTAGCACTTAAGCAGCACTTGCCTTGACACAACTCAGCGGATTAGCCTCGCAGGCATAGCACTGTGCTGTGACCTGCCCGGACGGGGTGGCCTCTGAGCCTGTATCGATGACCCATCGTGTCTATTTCAGCAGTTGGACAATCCTGTGCGCGGCCCTGCTGTTTGCCGTGCTGGGCCTGTGTCGCGCCAACGCTGAAACCTTACAGATTGGCGCCGAAGACGATTGGTACCCCTACACCGCCCTGCGTGACGGCGAAATTCAGGGCATGTCGGTGGACATCGTCAAAGCCGCCTTCGCGGCGAGCGGCACCGAGATCGAGCTGGAGTCCTTCCCCTATTCTCGCTGCATGCAACTGGCGCTGCGCGGCCAGATCGTCGCCTGCTTCAACACCTCGCCAAATCCCAAGATTGCCGAAGAATACCTACTGCCCAAGCACCCGCTGTTTACCGACGCCATCCTGCTGTGGGCGCGCAACGATAATGCCGCGCCGCTCAACAGCCTCGACCAGTTGGTGGGCAAGACCGTAGCCGTCACCAATGGCTACGAATACGGCGCCGATTTTGACAACGACACCCGCTTGAGCCGCATTCTGGTACGTAAAGACCTCAATGGTTTTCTGATGCTGCAGCGCTCGCGGGTGGACTATATGGTGGCCTTTCGCGGCACGGCGTTGCAGCTGTTCGAGGAGTATCCGCAGTTGCGCGGGCAATTTATCCCGGTAATGACCGTGCACCGCCCCGATCTTTATCTATCCTTTTCTCGGCACCACCCCAAAGCCGCCGAGTTGCTGGAGCGCTTCGACCAAGGCATGCGCCTGATCGAAGGCAGCGGCCGCTACCAACAGATCATCGACACCTGGAGGAACAAGCAGAACGCCAGCCGTTGACTGGTCGCCACCACCCGCCACCCCTGCCCGCTTTCTGGGGTCACCACTGCGCCACCGACTCGTCGTCATGAGCGGGGCACCTCTACAAGAATCTGGAGCCAACATGTCATTTACCCCTGATCTGATTGCTGAGCTGGAAATTCTTGCCCTGTACAACCTTTCCAACACCAAGGAAGGCCTCAAGGTCCACCATATCGCGTCGCCAACGGCCATCGCCGCCACTCAGCGCCTGCATGAAAAAGGCCTGGTGACCCTGCCCGATGGCGGTTACCTGACCAGCCTGGGCCTGGATGCCGCGCAACATGCCCAGGACTTGCTGACCATTCTCACCGTCGAAGAAGCGGCCTAACCGGCCTCTGCTCCAGCCGGCAAAAACAGCCACCGAGCGACGTGCATCGTCTGCTTCAAGCTGTTTTTGCCTGGCGTGCCTAGCTGCAGTAAATCTGGCTCTGCCAACGGCGTTTCGCGGCTGCTAATCTAGCCGCACCAACTGGCATGAGTTAGCTATGACGCGCACCCAGGAAATTCGTCCCGATATCGACGATGGGATCGATCGCAAGGTTCTGACGCAACTGCGCGCGCGCTTTCTCACCGTGAATGCCGGGCGGCTGGACCGTGCCATGCAGGGCCTGTCGACGCGCCAGCAACTGGTGCTCAAGTTGCTGCCGCTGCTGTTTCACGTTAACCACCCTCTGCTGCCGGGCTATGTATCCGGGCTAACGCCGGCTGGCCTGTCCGGTTATGAGCCGGACGACGAACTGCTCAGCGAAGCCCAGCGCCTGACACGCTCCTTCGTTTATAAACCGCGCCGCGGCAACCCGCCCATGCCCATCCATGGCCTGTTTCTGATGGGCAGTTTGGGCACAGTGGCGCAGGCCGAACAAAGCGATATGGACGTGTGGGTGTGCCACGCGCCCAACCTCAGCGCACAGGAGGTGCAGGAACTGACCCGCAAATGCGCGCTGCTGGAGGCCTGGGCCGCGACGCAGGGCGCCGAAGCGCATTTCTTTCTGATTGATCCGGCACGCTTTACCGTTGGCGATCGCGAAGCCCAGCTGACGTCCGACGATTGCGGCACCACCCAGCATTACCTGCTGCTGGACGAGTTCTACCGCACCGCGATCTGGCTGGCCGGGCGCACGCCGCTGTGGTGGCTGGTGCCGGTGTATGAAGAGAAACGCTACGCCGAGTACACCCATCAGCTGTTGAGCAAACGGTTTATCCGCGCCGATGAAGTGCTCGACCTCGGCCACCTGGCCACCATTCCGCCCGGTGAATTTATTGGCGCCGGCATGTGGCAGCTGTTCAAGGGCATCGAGTCGCCGTACAAATCGGCGCTCAAACTGCTGCTCACTGAGGTGTATGCCAGCGAGCACCCTCACGTCGAATGCCTGAGCCTGCGCTTCAAGCAAGCGGTGTTCAGCAATCAATTGGACCTCGATGAACTGGACCCTTACGTGGTGGTGTACCGCCGCCTGGAGGAATACCTGAGCGGGCGCGGCGAGACCGAGCGCCTGGAGTTGATCCGCCGCTGCCTGTACCTCAAGGTGAACAAAAAAATCAGTACCCCGCCGCGCAACCGGCGCAAGAGCTGGCAGCGCTTGCTGTTGGAAAAGCTCACCGCCGGCTGGGGCTGGCAGCATCGGCAACTGGCGATGCTCGATAGCCGCAGCCAGTGGAAAGTGCGCCAGGTCAGCGCCGAGCGCCGGGTATTGGTGAACGAGCTGACCTACAGCTACCGTTTTCTCTCGCAGTTTGCCCGCACCCAGCAGGCCGCCAGCTCGCTCAACAGCCGCGACCTCGGCGTGCTGGGCCGGCGCCTGTACGCCGCGTTCGAGCGCAAGGCCGGCAAGATCGAATTTATTAACCCGGGCATCGCCCCGGACCTGGCCGAAGACAACCTGACCCTGGTGTTCAATGCCAACACCGATGGCAAAGACGACAGCCAGTGGGCGTTGTACAACGGCAGCATCAGCGGCCAGGAATGGCGCGACTTCGCCCCACTGAAACGGGCCCGAGAGCTGATCGAACTGCTGGCCTGGTGTCACCGTAACGGCGTAATCGACAGCAGCACACGCATCGCCCTGCACCCGGGCGAAAGCGACCTCACCGACTTCGAACTGGCCAATCTGCTCAGCAGCCTGCAACAGGCCGTGCCGCTTCCGCTGCCCGCCGTCAGTGAAGATGCCTTGCTGCACAGCAGCGCGCCGAGTGAAGTGCTGCTGCTGGTCAACGTCGGCATCGACCCGCTCAAGCAGCACAGCCAGCTCAATGTGCACATGACTACCGGCCGCACCGACTCGCTGGGCTACTCGGGAGTGCGCGAGAACCTGGTGCTGACCCTCGATCAGGTCAGCCTCAACAGCTGGAACGAGTTGTCGGTCAGCCGCTACGACGGGCCTCATGCCCTGCTCGACTGCCTGCGTGATTTCCTCAACAGCCTGCCAGCCGGCGGCAAATTGCCGACCCTGAAAGTGCGCTGCTTCTGCCGCAACCGCGCCCAGGCCATTGCCGAGCGAGTGGAAGAGTTGTTCCGCGACATCCTTTCCCACTTTGTGGGCGAGCGCGGGCAGCGCTATCTGGTGCAGATTCAACAGCAGTATCACGTGCTGCAACTGACGCCGGGGCATGTCGACCATGTGGCGCTGAACAACCTGCCGGCATTGCTCGAACAACTGGGTAATGAGCAGTCCAGCTACAGCGCGCTGCACCTGGACCGTCATGCTTTGGAAGGCGAAGACCTGGCGCTGATTCTGCCGCTGGGCCGGCCCAACTGCATTCAGGTGTTCTACCGTTTGCAGGAAGAAACCGCCGAATTGACGGTGCTGGATGAGCGCAATGCCTTGTGGCGGCAACGCTTGCCGTACCGCGACGAACAAAGCCTGCTCACCCCGCTGCAGCGCTTTCTGCAGTCGGTGTTTTACCGACGCAATGCCCAGCTGCCGCTCGATGCCGACCTCAGCCAAACCGACGCGCTGGAAATTCTCTACTACGAAGTGCTGCCACCGGCGCCCTCGCGTGCGCAGTTTCTGGAGCGCCGGGCGCCGCCGCAGTCGGCGGTCAGCCACCCGTTCTATGATGTGCAGGCCATCGTTGAACCGGCAGAGCAGGGACGCGTGCACGTCAGCCTGTTCTGTAACCATCGAGAGTTTTCCGAGCTGGAATATGGCAACGAACTGTTCAGTGCCGTGGCCCGCCACATTCTCTCGCAACGTAGCGGCCATGAGCGTTACCCCTGCTACATCACTGACCTGGACCTCTCGCGCGTGCTGGGCGAAAGCCAGACCCAGACCATTCATTACCTGCGCTACAAAACTCGGCTGGAAGCGGCGTTGAATAACGCCTTGCAGCGGGCCTAAGCCGCCGTCAGGTGCGCATCGGCGCCTGCGGATTGTTCAGCGCATACAGGTAGCAGTCAGCCAGGCTATGGTCGCCGGCCACGCTGGCGTAGCTCGCAGTAAAGGTAATGGCCTGGCCCAGGTGCTGATACAGCCAGTTGTCACTGACTCCCGGCGGCATCTGCGGCACCAGATCGCTGTCGTTCACCACACGGAAAGTCGGCACGCCCAGCGCGTTGTAATATCCGGCAAAAGCCGGCGATGCCAGCCGCGGGCTGGCGAAGTTATAGTGCTGAAGGCTCAGGCCCGGCCAGCGTTCACGCATGTCCACAACTGCCAGGCTCGACAGGCTGCTGCCCAGGCTGTGGCCGCAGACCCACAACGGACCTTCGGGACGCAGGTCGTCGACAACCTGCAA
Organism: Pseudomonas turukhanskensis; assembly: GCF_027922365.1. Taxonomy (GTDB): domain Bacteria; phylum Pseudomonadota; class Gammaproteobacteria; order Pseudomonadales; family Pseudomonadaceae; genus Aquipseudomonas; species Aquipseudomonas turukhanskensis. Next base: position 694,795 of record NZ_BSFN01000001.1, on the reverse strand, counting down.
GGCCAGATCACGCAACGAGGTGTAAAGACGGAGAAAGCCGTCATGCACCAGGCCAACATCGGTTAACCAAGGGTAACTGCGTTGCTTCAGTTCCAGGTCATCGAGCCAGTCTTGCGCCGTGTCGGTGCCGCGAAATACCAGGTACACAGCCCCTTGGGGGTCGCGGGCGGCAAACCCGAAGGGTTCCGATTCATTGAGAAAATGTAGCTCGCTGAGCACGCTCCACACCGGCGCGGAAAACTGCCAGCCCTCCAGGGTTGGCAGTTGCCAGGTAAAGGCTTGCGGCTTGCGCGGTTTGCCTTGCGTCACCCACTGGTCGTACTGCAGATACGCGCAGTTGACCAGTTGGGCACAGAGCAACGCCTGAGGAAGGGAAAACGTGGGTGGGAAGTACATCGGTAGGCTGGGCATTGCGGCCTCCTTGCCAATAAATGAACCCCTACTTTATAAGCGCTCGCCGATCAGAGGCTATAGGCTCCGGCCGCCTCCGGTTGATACTCGACTGCCAACAGCGTCAGCTGAATCAGCTTGCCAGCCGGCGTCGGCCAATCGATATGCTGCCCCACCGACAGCCCCAGCAAGGCGCTGCCCACCGGGGCCAGAATCGATACCGTGCCCTCGCTGCCGGCATCGTCGGGGTACACCAGCGTCAGGTGGTACTCCTTGCCGCTGCTTTCCTCGCGGCACACTACCCGCGAATTCATCGTCACCACACCGGCTGGCACTTCGTCATGGCCCACCACCTGGGCACGCGCCAGTTCGGCCTCCAGCGCCTGGGCACCAGGGCCAAAGTCTTCCAGGCTGTCGAGCAGGCGTTCCAGGCGTTGCAGGTCGAGACGGGTAATGGTGATGGCAGGAGCATTCATGGCTCGGCACTCATATTCGGTGGGCGGTAAATCCCAGGCGGCAATAAAGAAAAACCCCGACCGGAGCCGGGGTTTGCAGGTGCCTCATTCGAGTAAGGCTGGGGCGACCGTAGCACAAGACATGACTACTTGGTCAACTCTGAAAGCATCTGCACTGGGTTAAGCGGCGTTGAAAACAGCCTTGCACTGCACAGTGGCTAGCGGTCGCTCGCTACTGGTCGTTACCTGAAAGGTGAAGGCTTAACCCGCGCCTGCGCCAGCTCGATAATGGCCCGGCGACGCGGGCTGTCGGCGGCTTTCCATTCTCGGATTTCCGATAGCAGGCGCCCACACCCTACGCACACATCCTCGTCATCAAGGCAGCATTCGCGGCGGCAGGGGGACAGCACGATATCTTCAGGCGGTGCTACGGTTCCGGCCACCGGCTCAAACAGAACGGCGCAGGAGGCTGGGCTTTCAGAGCTCATCGAACTCGATCGCCTCTTCCGCTTGCTCCAGGGTGATGCGGGCAAGCATCTCGCCCAACAGTTCGTCACTGGTATCGCAGATCCAGCGGTTGCTGGCGCTGTCATAATCAAAGTGGAAACCGCCGGAGCGCGCCGCCACCCAGAGCTGGCGAATGGGCACCTGACGGCTGAGGATCAGCTGTGTGCCGTTGGCAAAGCGTACGGTTAGGATGCCGGCGGAATTTTCCAGATCAAGGTCCAGGCCGCTGTCATCGAAAATGTCTTCTACCGATTCCTGGGTGGCATCCACCAGGTCGTGAAAACGCGCTTCGGTCAAACTCATAACGGGCACCTCAGGCAAAAAATAGGGCAGCGTCACTCAAGGGTGCGTTGCTTTCATGTGTATCGGCGACTTTAACCCAGCAGCGTACGGCGGTACTCGGCGGGGCTCTGACCGGTCCAGCGGCGGAACGCGCGGGCCAGTGAACCGGCTTCGCTAAAACCGACGAAAAAAGCGATGTCGGCGAGTTCCAGCGTCGGGTCGCGCAAATAATGCAGCACCAATTGCTGCCGGGTTTCATCGACAAGCTGGCTGAATGATAACCCGGTCTCGCGCAGACGGCGCTGCAAGGTGCGCGGGCTAAGCGCCAACGCCTGGGCCAGACGCTCCAGGTCGGGCCCCTCGTCGGCCAGTTGCCGGGCCAGTTCCACGCGCGCGCGGTCCAGCACTTGCTGGCCTTGGCGCAGCTCACTGAGCAGGCGGTCGGCATACCCATCGAGCATCTGCCGCACCTGCGCATCGGCCTGACCGAGCGGCGCCTGCAGCAACCGTTTGGGGAAAACCAGGGCGTTATCGGCTTGGGAAAACAGTACCGGGCAGCGAAAGATGCGCTGGTATTCGCCGGTATCAGCGGGGGCTGGGTGCTGGAAGCGCACTTCGGTAGGCGGAATATCCAGCCCACTGATCCAGTGGCCGAAGGTGGTCCAGCCCGCGAGCGTTTCTTCGCTCAGGTGGCGTTGCTGCTGCGCCAGCAACGGTTGCCAACTGTGCGCCACTTGCGGCTCGCGGCCCGGCTTGTCCGGCTCGTCGGCCAGATCCACCTGCCCCAGGCTGCCGACCAACGTCGCGTAACGCGCCTGGCGGTGCAGCGCATCGCCCAACGTGGCGCAACTCATCAGCAGGTAGCCGAGCACGCCGTAGTAACCCGGCCGCACCGCTTCGCCCAGGTGCAGGCCGAAAAACTCATCACCGCTAAGCGCGACGCCCCGCGCCATCAATTCCAGGTACACCGACGCCGCCACCCGCTGATCACGCTGAGCCAGCAGTTCGGGGCTCAGTTGCAGCTGTTCAAGCAGCGTCGGAACGGCCACGCCCTGGCGCTGGAGATAGTCCAACAGGCCCTGTAAATAGGCGACCGAGACCGAGCCTGCCAGCGGCGGTGACGTATCCATCGAAGCTCCTGATCCGGTCTCAAAGGGTGGCGGCATGGCCCCATACGATAGCGCCAGCGCCCGCCGCACGGGAGCCCCGGTAGATGGGGCTGGCGCATAGGCAAGGCGCCGGGGGGCCGGTATACTCGGGCCCAATCACTGCTTTTACAAGGAACCCGCCATGAAGCGGCTACTGACTGCCCTTATCGCGCTCGTCGCCATTTCGTCTCTGCTTAGCGGCTGTGGCCAGAAAGGCCCGCTGTACCTGCCAGGCGAAGATCAACCTTCCGCTGAACACACCCACTAAGGAGGCGGTATGCACGCCTTCAATTACCGCACAGGCGAACTGTTTGCGGAGGGTGTGGCGTTGTCCGCCATTGCCGAGCGTTTTGGAACACCCACCTACGTTTACTCGCGGGCGCATATCAGTGCGCAATTCAACGCCTACGCCGACGCCTTGCAGGGCGTAGCGCATCTGGTTTGCTACGCGGTCAAGGCCAACTCCAACCTGGCCGTTCTGAACCTGCTGGCCCGTCTGGGCGCCGGTTTCGATATCGTGTCGGCAGGCGAGCTGGAACGTGTGCTGGCCGCCGGTGGCGAGCCCGGCAAAATCGTGTTCTCCGGCGTTGGTAAAAGCCGTGACGACATGCGCCGCGCCCTGGAAGTGGGCGTGCACTGCTTTAACGTCGAGTCCACGGACGAGCTGGAACGCCTGCAACTGGTGGCCGCCGAACAGGATGTGATCGCACCGATCTCCCTGCGCGTGAACCCCGACGTGGATGCCGGTACCCACCCGTACATCTCCACCGGCCTCAAAGAAAACAAGTTCGGTATCGCCATTGCCGATGCCGAAGCGGTGTACGCCCGCGCCGCCGAGCTGCCCAACCTGAAGGTGCTCGGTGTGGACTGCCATATCGGTTCTCAGCTCACCAGCCTGCCGCCGTTTCTCGATGCGCTCGACCGCCTGCTGGCGCTGATTGACCGCCTTTCGGCGCGCGGCATCCAGATTCACCACCTCGATCTGGGTGGTGGTGTGGGCGTGCGTTACAAAGACGAAACCCCGCCGCTGGTCAGCGACTACATCAAGGCCGTGCGTGAGCGTACCGCCGGCCGCGACCTGAAGCTGGTGTTCGAGCCGGGCCGCTACATCGTCGCCAACGGCGGCGTGTTGTTGACGCAGGTCGAGTACCTCAAACACACCGAACACAAAGACTTTGCCATCGTCGATGCGGCCATGAATGACCTGATCCGCCCTGCCCTTTATCAAGCATGGATGGACGTGGTGCCGGTGCAGCCCCGTGAAGGCGCTGCGCGCGCATACGACATCGTCGGGCCGATCTGCGAAACCGGCGACTTCCTGGCCAAAGGTCGTGAACTGGCGCTGGAAGAAGGTGATTTGCTGGCGGTGTGTTCAGCTGGCGCCTATGGTTTTGCCATGAGCTCCAACTACAACACCCGTGGCCGTTGCGCCGAAGTGCTGGTCGACGGCGAACAGGCTTACGAAGTGCGTCGCCGCGAGACCGTGCAAGAACTCTATGCTGGCGAAAGCCTGCTGCCGGAGTAACGGTCATGCTGCTGCGATTCACCAAAATGCACGGGCTTGGCAATGACTTCATGGTCCTCGACCTGGTCAGTCAGCACGCGCACATCCTGCCCAAGCACGCCAAACAATGGGGCGACCGCCACACCGGCGTCGGTTTCGACCAACTGCTGCTGGTGGAGCCGCCGACCAATCCGGACGTGGACTTTCGCTACCGCATCTTTAACTCCGACGGCTCGGAAGTGGAGCAATGCGGCAACGGCGCCCGCTGCTTTGCCCGCTTCGTGCTGGACAAACGCCTGACCATGAAGCGTCAGATTCGCGTGGAAACCACCGGCGGCATCATCGAACTGGATGTACGCGCCGACGGCCAGATCAGCGTCAACATGGGCGCGCCGATCCTGGAGCCGGCACGCATTCCATTCCAGGCCGACAGCCAGGCACTGAGTTATGACGTCGACGTAAACGGCACGACGATAGCGCTGGCTGCGGTATCGATGGGCAACCCGCATGCCGTATTGCGCGTTGACGATGTCAGCACTGCCCCCGTGCACACGCTGGGGCCTGTGCTGGAACATCACCCGCGTTTTCCACAGCGCGTGAACGTCGGTTTTGTGCAAGTGCTCGACCGCCAGCATGCCAAGCTGCGCGTCTGGGAGCGCGGCGCCGGGGAAACCCAGGCCTGCGGTACCGGCGCCTGCGCGGCGGCTGTCGCGGCCATCAGCCAAGGCTGGATGGATTCCCCCCTGCAACTCGAACTGCCTGGCGGTCGCCTGTTTATCGAATGGGCAGGCCCGGGGCACCCCGTAATGATGACCGGACCCGCTGTCCGGGTTTATGAAGGGCAGGTTCGCCTATGACCGACAAGCAGCAAGACCCAAGCACGCCTCTGGACGCCGACGCAGTGGCCGCCTACCTGCGCGCCCACCCGGAGTTCTTCGTTGACCACGACGAGCTGATTCCCGAACTGCGCATACCGCATCAGCGCGGGGAATCGGTGTCGCTGGTGGAGCGTCAGGTCAAGCTGCTGCGCGAGCGCAACATCGAAATGCGCCACCGTCTTTCGCAACTAATGGACGTCGCCCGCGATAACGATCGACTCTTCGACAAAACCCGCCGCCTGGTCCTCGACTTGCTGGACGCGAATACGCTGGAAGAAGTGGTGAGCGCCGTCGAAGACAGCCTGCGCCATGAATTCCAGGTGCCCTTTGTCAGCCTTACCCTGTTCAGCGAAACACCTACCGGTGTCGGTCGCTCGGTCAGTTTTGCCGAAGCCCATCAAGCCATCGGCGGCTTGCTGGCCGACGGCAAGACGATCTGCGGCGTGTTGCGCAGCCACGAGCTGGCGTTCCTGTTTGGTGAAGAAGAGCAAGGCAGCGTAGGTTCAGCCGCCGTGGTTGCCCTCAGCCATCAGGGTCTGCATGGCGTGCTGGCCATCGGCAGCCCCGATCCACAGCATTACAAGAGCTCCCTCGGCACATTGTTTCTCGGCTATATCGCCGAAGTTCTCGCCCGCGTTCTGCCGCGCTTCGCCACGCCGCTGCGCTCAGTACGCTAACCAGCCTGGCAAGCAGCCCATGGCTGCCGCCTGGAGGAGCAAGACCTGATGCAAGCGGCCCTGGATGCCTACCTGCAACACCTGCGCAGCGAGCGGCAAATGTCGCCGCACACCCTGGATGCGTACCAACGCGACCTGCTGAAACTGCTGCAGCTTTGTGAAAAACAGGGCGTCGCCAGCTGGGCCAAACTCGATGTAAGGCACCTGCGCAGTTTCGTCGCCCGCCTGCACCAGCAAGGTCTGTCGGCACGCAGCCTGGCGCGCCTGCTGTCGGCCACCCGCGGCCTGTACAGCTACCTGATTGGCGAAGGCGTTTGCCAACACGACCCCGCCACCGGCGTGGCCCCACCCAAACGCGAACGACGCCTGCCACGTACCCTGGATGCCGACCGAACGTCGCAGCTTCTGGATGGCGCCGTGGAAGACGATTTTATCGGCCTGCGCGATCAGGCCATGCTCGAGCTTTTCTACTCTTCAGGCCTGCGTCTGGCCGAATTGGCTGGCCTCAATCTGCAACAGCTCGACTTGCCCGGCGGCCTGGTTGAAGTGTTCGGCAAGGGCAGTAAAACCCGCGTTTTGCCGTTAGGCCGTAAAGCCCGTGAAGCATTGGAAAACTGGCTGCCGCAGCGCGCCCTGGCGGGCCCGGCAGATGACGCCGTATTTGTCAGCGCCAAGGGCCGACGCCTGGGGCCAAGGGCCATCCAGTTACGCGTCGGTCAGGCCGGCGTGCGCGAGCTCGGCCAGCACCTGCATCCGCATATGCTGCGCCACTCCTTCGCCAGCCACATGCTCGAATCCTCGCAGGACTTGCGTGCGGTGCAGGAGCTGCTCGGCCACGCCGATATCGCCACCACACAAATCTACACCCACCTCGACTTCCAACACCTGGCTACGGTCTACGACGGTGCCCACCCCCGCGCCAAACGCAAAAGCAGCGAACCATGAGCATTCAACTGATCACCTTCGACCTCGACGACACCCTGTGGGACAACCTGCCCGTGATCACCGGTGCCGAGGCAGCGATGCGCTCCTGGCTGGCCGAACACGCCCCCTTGCTGGCGGCGCTGCCGGTGGAGCATTTGTGGGGCATACGCAGCCAGGTGCTGGCTGCCGAACCCGCGCTGCGCTATCGCCTCAGTGAACTGCGCAAGCGCACGCTGTTTCAGGCACTGGAAGGGGTCGGGTACAGCGCCGAGCAGTCCAAGCACATGGCCGAGCAGGCCTTCCACGCGATGCTCGATGCCCGCCACCGCATCACGTTTTTCGACGACACCGTGCCGACACTGGAGCACCTGACCGAGCGCTACACCCTCGGGGTGATCACCAACGGCAACGCCGATGTTCGCCGGCTTGGCCTGGCCGATTACTTCCGCTTCGCCCTGTGTGCCGAAGACCTGGGCATCGGCAAGCCCGACCCACTGCCATTCGTGACCGCGTTGCAGCATGCCGGCGTTGAAGCAAGCGCCGGCGTCCATGTAGGCGACCACCCCGCCGATGACATTCGCGGCGCGCAGAACGCCGGCATGCGCGCGATCTGGTTTAACCCGCAGGGCAAAAGCTGGGAAGGCGAAGGAAAGCCGGATGCGGAGATTCGGGCGCTGGCGGAGTTGCCGGGCGTTTTGCAGACGTGGGCGTAGGGCGAATACCGCCAGCGGCGATACACAAAGATGAACCGAAACCGAGAATCGGCGCAATGCGGATACGCCCCGAGCAGGGAACGGCCACTTTCAACGCTACAACGCCGACGCGCAGCCAATCGCCAAGCCAATAAAAAACCCGCCAAAACAGGCGGGTTTTTTATTGAGCCAAACCTAAATAGGGCGGCTGCCGTATTTGCTGTCGGGCTTCTTGGGCGGATCGGCGACCACATTCGGCTCGACTTCCTGCACCTTGCCACCACGGGACAAGAACTCCTGCATCGCACGCTCCAACGCATCGCGCTCCTTCTGCTTGGCTTCGATGCTCGGCAGCTCATCGATATCAACGGCGGCCTTGGCTTTCTTGCCAGACTTTACCGGGACATCGCTGTCACTGTCGCTGTCGTCGCCATCATCGGCTACGCCATCATCAGCAGCCGCCAGCTCTTCGCCGTCGTCTTCCGCACCACTTTCCAGGTCGTCTTGTTCCAGATCTTCGTCGCTCATGTTTAACCTCATGACTTGCGAAAAGCAGGTTAGTTATAGCCCAGCAATGCACGCTGTCGCGCATTGCCAGAAAAAATTCAAAGAGCCTCGCCCGAGAGGGTCGCCAGCACTCTTCTAGGGCCACCGTGATCGCGGTGCTCCCCCAGGTAGATCCCTTGCCAGGTGCCCAGTGCCAAACGTCCCGCACTAATCGGCAGCGTTATCTGACAGCCCAGCAAACTGGCCTTGAAATGCGCCGGCAGATCGTCCGGGCCTTCATCGTTGTGTTCGTAATCGTCGTCGTTCCTGCTATCGGCAAAAGCACTACCGGCTTGAGGTACCAAACGATTGAAAAACCGCTCAAAGTCGCGTCGCACAGCCGGGTCGGCGTTTTCATTGATAGTCAGAGAAGCCGAGGTGTGCAACAGCCACAGATGTAACAGACCCAAGCGATAGCTGCGCAGTTCCGGCAATTTGGCCAGCACTTCATCCGTCACCAGATGGAAGCCCCGAGGCCTTGCCTGCAAGCTGAATTGGCGTTGCTGCCACATATGCATCTCCGCCTTTTCGGCGCGCATTCTAGCGTGCTGCGAGAAAAAGCAAAGAGCGCAGGCCAGAGCGTTTGAGTTTATTTAAGCGATGAGAGTTTTCAAGCTTAAGCGGGCTCGACAAAGGTCGTAATTGTGCGTTAGCAAAAATGCAAAATGCCCGGCAGAGCCGGGCATTTTTTGTACAGGTACAGCCTATAAGAAGCGCTTACAGGTTGTAGCCACGCTCGTTGTGTTGCGCGAGGTCCAGACCAACAGTCTCTTCCTCTTCGCTGACACGCAGGCCAATCACCAGGTCCAGCACCTTGAGGATCACGAAGGTGACAATCGCAGTGTACAGAACGGTGAAGCCAACCCCTTTGAGCTGGGTAATCACTTGGGCGCCGATATCTTCGACGGTGCCGAAGCCACCCAGAGCAGGAGCCGCAAATACGCCGGTGAGGATCGCACCAACGATACCGCCGATACCGTGCACACCGAAGGCGTCCAGGGAATCGTCGTAGCCCAGTTTGCGTTTCAGGGTAGTGGCGCAGAAGAAGCAGATCACACCAGCAGCCAGACCGATTACCAGGGCGCCCATCGGGCCTACAGTACCCGCAGCCGGAGTGATGCCAACCAGGCCGGCAACCACACCCGAAGCGATGCCCAGCGCGCTTGGCTTACCGTGGGTGATCCACTCGGCAAACATCCAGCCCAGTGCAGCAGCAGCGGTAGCGATCTGGGTAACCAGCATGGCCATACCGGCAGTGCCGTTGGCAGCGACAGCGGAACCGGCGTTGAAGCCGAACCAGCCGATCCACAGCATGGCCGCACCGACCAGGGTGTAACCCAGGTTGTGAGGCGCCATCGGGGTGGTTGGGTAGCCTTTACGCTTGCCCAGCACGATGCAGGCAACCAGGCCAGCAACACCGGCGTTGATGTGCACCACCGTGCCGCCAGCGAAGTCCAGTACGCCCCAGTCCCACATCAGGCCGCCGTTACCGCTCCAGACCATGTGAGCGATTGGTGCGTATACCAGGGTGAACCACACAGCCATGAAGATCAGCATCGCGGAGAACTTCATGCGTTCTGCGAAGGCGCCGACGATCAGAGCCGGGGTGATGATGGCGAAGGTCATCTGGAAGGTGATGAACACGGCTTCCGGCACAGCATACGTCAGGCTGGCTGGGGTAACGCCGGCGAGGAAGGCCTTGGACAGACCGCCTACGAAGGAGTTGAAGTTAACAACGCCTTGTTCCATGCCAGTTACGTCGAACGTCATGCTGTAGCCGTAAACGACCCACAGAATGCTGATCAAGCCAGTGATGGCAAAGCATTGCATCATCACCGAGAGGATGTTCTTGGAGCGGACCATGCCGCCGTAGAACAGCGCCAGGCCAGGGATAGTCATAAACAGCACCAGCGCGGTGGCGGTGAGCATCCACGCCGTGTCGCCGGTGTTCAACACAACCTCGTCCGCCATGGCCAAGCCTGGGGTTACGAGGGACAAAAGGGCTCCTAGCCCTGCGAGCTTACGCAGAGTCATATTGTTTTCTCCTGGGGCGTTGGGTTCGGCGGCGGTTTAGATTGCGTCGGTGCCGGTTTCACCGGTACGGATGCGAATTGCCTGTTCCAGATTGACCACGAAGATCTTGCCGTCACCGATCTTGCCGGTGTTGGCCGCCTTGGTGATGGCTTCGATAACGCGGTCCAGCTGATCATCAGCAATGGCCACGTCGATCTTCACCTTGGGCAGGAAGTCGACCACATATTCGGCGCCGCGATACAACTCGGTGTGGCCTTTCTGACGCCCGAAGCCTTTGACTTCAGTGACAGTGATGCCCTGCACGCCGATCTCCGATAGCGACTCGCGCACATCGTCCAGCTTGAACGGTTTGATGATGGCAGTTACTAACTTCATGAAACTCTCTCCCGTATTGGTGGACTTGCCCCAGGAAAAACGAACCCGGCTCAAGTCTAAGCGCAGTGTCTGGCTTTGTAACGCATCGAACGTCCTCAGGGAGGGCTCTCGACACAACCAATCGCTCCTGGCGAAACGACTCCCCCGCTTCGCCTTACGCATCCGAACTGCATCGGTGCATGCGTCATAGGCCACTAAGCAGAAACCTTGCCAGCTCGCCGAAAAGCTTGAAATTCAGCGAGTTACCGCCGCTGAGCAGTGGCGTGACCAGACAGCGCGAGCGAGTCACGCGCAACAACAGTGCAGGCTCCGCTTCACCGACGCTCCAAAACCGTGCAAAACCCTGCAGCCGTTAGCCTAGATGCTGCGTGGTACACTGCCAGCCGTCTTTTCGGGAACCTATTTATGCTGCCGCCCAAAGCTTTGCTCGACGCCCTCAGCACCCACGCCTCGCGCCTGTTCAATGGTGAAACGCCATTGCCGCGCAGCGAATTCGAAACCCAGTTCAAAGCCCTTCTGCAAAGTGGTTTCAGCAAGCTTGATCTGGTCAGCCGCGAAGAGTTCGACAGCCAGATGGCTGTGCTTGCCCGCACCCGCGCGCGCCTTGAAGCACTCGAGGCCAAGGTCGTCGAACTGGAAGCCAAAATAACGCCGCCCAGCGAGTGAAATACCTCGTGTGAGCGGCATGTGATCAAGGAGTGATCCATGTCTCTGGCTGTCGTCCATAGCCGTGCCCAGGTCGGCGTCGAAGCGCCCACCGTGATTGTCGAAGCGCACCTGGCCAATGGGTTGCCTTCATTCACGCTCGTCGGTCTTCCAGAAACGGCGGTCAAAGAAAGCAAGGACCGCGTGCGTAGCGCGATTCTGAATTGCGCCTTTGAATTTCCCCAACGCCGTATCACCCTTAACCTCGCTCCCGCTGATTTGCCCAAAGACGGCGCACGCTTTGACCTCGCCATTGCCTTGGGCATTCTTGCCGCCAGCGGCCAGGTACCGGTCGCCGCGCTGGAGAATGTCGAATGCCTGGGTGAGCTGGCGCTGTCTGGCGCGGTTCGTCCGGTTCAGGGCGTATTACCCGCCGCGCTCGCCGCACGCGCGGCCGGGCGCACCCTGATCGTGCCGCGCAGCAACGCCGAAGAGGCAAGCCTTGCCTCGGGCCTGAGCGTATTGGCCATCGACCATCTGTTGGAGCTGACTGCGCACTTCAACGGCCTAACGCCCCTGACGCCCTACGAAGCCCAAGGCTTGCTACGGCAATGCGCGCCGTACCCGGACCTCAATGAAGTGCAGGGCCAACTGGCCGCCAAACGCGCTTTGCTGGTGGCGGCAGCAGGGTCACACAACCTGCTGTTTAGTGGTCCTCCAGGCACCGGCAAGACGCTGCTCGCCAGTCGCCTTCCGGGGCTGTTACCGCCGCTGGCAGAACAGGAGGCGCTGGAGGTGGCCGCTATTCAGTCGGTAGCCAGCCACACGCCCATGAGCGCCTGGCCACAACGTCCGTTCAGGCACCCACACCACACCGCATCCGGGCCGGCACTGGTAGGGGGAGGCAGTCGTCCGCAACCCGGAGAGATCACCCTGGCCCACCATGGCGTGCTGTTTCTCGATGAGCTGCCCGAGTTCGACCGGCGCGTGCTTGAAGTACTGCGCGAACCATTGGAAAGCGGCCAGATCGTGATAGCCAGGGCAAAAGACAAAGTGCATTTCCCCGCTCGTTTCCAGCTCGTGGCGGCGATGAATCCCTGTCCGTGCGGCTACCTGGGCGACCCGAGTGGCCGTTGTCGCTGCAGCACCGAGCAACTGCAACGCTACCGGGGCAAATTATCCGGCCCGTTGCTGGACCGCATCGACCTGCATGTGACGGTGGCACGAGAAACCACGGTGCTGCACGCCTCCCCAAGCAAAGGCGCAGACACGGCCGCCGCGGCGGCTCAAGTCGCGGAAGCCAGAAACATCCAGATGAATCGCCAGGGCACAGCCAACGCCTTTCTCGACCTGACCGGCCTGCGTCAACACTGCCTGTTGGCGCAAGAGGACCAAAGCTGGCTGGAGACTGCGTGTGAACGCCTGGGCCTGTCGTTACGGGCAGCTCACCGCATTTTGAAAGTGGCTCGCACGCTGGCAGATCTGGAAGCCTGCGGCTCCATCAGCCGCGCTCACTTGGCTGAAGCCCTTCAATATCGAGGCGTTACGCCAACCTGAAGCAATTTGTGGGATTTCTCGGCGGCACGCTCAAAAATTGCCGCGCCAAACCCCGGCGGTAGTGGATGGATATCCAGTAAAAAAATGCACAAACTGCAGGTGTAAGGCCGGTCCGTGCAATTTCGTACGCCCGCTACCCACACGCCATTGCAGGAGTTCACCATGACAGTCCATGAAATCGCACTCGCTCCCGAATTCACCGAACGCCACCTGAAAGTGGCCGCCAACTACAGCGCTCCGAACAAGGGCGACAGCCAGTACGCACTCCCGAAGAAAACGCCCTGGATCCAACTCAAAGGCCAATGGTTGCAAAAAGCAGGGTTCGAGGTCGACGACACCGTCAAAGTGCGTGTCATCAAAGGCTGTCTGGTGATTACCGCCGCATAAAAAAATCCCCGGTTGGCGCCGGGGATTTTCTTTTACTGGAAGCGTCCGACTTCAGCCCGCAAATCAGCCGCCAGTTTGTCCAGCTCCCGGGCAGTTTCTGCCAGGTTGGTGATCACCTCGTGCTGCTCGCTGTTAGCCAGGGCGATGCTCTGTAGGTTGCTACTGAGCATGGTGGCCGTGCTGCTCTGCTCCCCAGTGGCCGTGGTAATGGCAGCAAATTGCTCGCCGGCAGCCTGACTTTGCTCGGCGATCTGGGTGAGCGCCTGGGCAACTTTGGCGTTGCGCTGCAAGCCGTCCTGCATTTGCAACTTGCCCTGCTCCATGGTGGCGATGGCGCTGCTGGTTTCGCCCTGAATGCTTTGAATCATGGCGGAGATTTCGTTGGTGGCATCTCGAGTGCGGCCAGCCAGGCTGCGCACCTCATCGGCCACCACGGCAAAGCCGCGGCCTTGCTCACCTGCGCGCGCGGCTTCAATGGCTGCGTTGAGCGCCAGCAGGTTGGTCTGGTCTGCAATGGAGGTGATCACACTGACGATGCCGCCAATCTCCTGGGAACGCTGCCCCAGGGTGTTGATCACATCGGCAGTGCCGTTGAGCGAGCTGGAAATCTGCTCCAGCGCTGCCGATGCCTCTTCCATGGAGGTTCGGCCAATGCGCGTTTGCTGCGAGTTTTCGTTGGCCAGGCGTTCGGTGTGGCGCATGTTGTCGGCAATGTTCAACGAAGTCGCGCTGAACTCCTCCACCGCGCCAGCCATGCTGGTGATTTCGCCAGATTGCTGTTCGATGCCTTCGTATGCGCCGGACGACAACCCCGCCAATGCCTGGGCACGGCTACTGACGTTTTCTGCAGCACCGCGAATACGCGACACCATGGTCGATAGCGCCTCACCCATCTGGTTGAAGTTGCGCGCCAAGTCGCCGATTTCGTCGTGGCTGGTGATGTTCAACCGCACGCTCAGGTCGCCATTGCCCAGCGCCTGTGCCTGCTCGACCAGGTCACCCAGTGGCCGCAGTTTGCGACGCAGCAGCCAGATAACGGCGCCCACAGCCAGCAGCAAGGTGATGAGGCTACCAATGGCCAGCTGACTGCCCACGTGCCAGGTCACGGCCTCGATTTCCGCCTTAGGCATGCTGGCCAGCACCGTCCAGGGGCCGCCTGCAAAAGGCATCGCCACGCTATAGAACGTTTGCTCACCGTCTTCCCAGAACTCGCCATGCCCCGGCTTGGCCGCCAACGCGACAACGCCGTCAATGGCCTTCTCCGGTTGTTTGGCACCGGCCGGCGCTACCAGCCAATGCTTCTGCTCATCGAGCAAGGCCAGCGAGCCGGTCGACCCGATTCGAAAACGTTTGAGGTTATCGAATTGCGCGTTCTGCGCATCGGTGTAATCGAACCCCACAAACAACACGGCAATCACCCGGCCAGAGGGATCGGTAACCGGTGTGTACTGGGTCATGTAGAAGCGATCAAACAACAGCGCCCGGCCCACGTAGTTCTGCCCGCTCAATAGCCGCTGATACGCCGGGTGAGCGTGATCCAGTGCCGTGCCGATGGCGCGACTGCCGTCCTGTTTGGTCAACGAGGTCGTGACGCGGATGAACTCGTCACCATCGCGGACAAATACCGTGGCTACACCTGCCGTCAACGTGCGGAATTCGTCCACCTCATTGAATTCGTTATTCAGGCGCACATCGCCCAGATACAGCGCCGGCGTCTGCATCGCGCCTACCGCCACGCGCTCGTCAGCGTGCACATTCAGGCCGTCGCGAAAACGCTGCTCGAACAAGCCTGCCAGGCGCTGGGTGCTTTCACGCAGGCTGTCGTGAAACGTACTCAACTGATCAGCCAGCAGGCGCGCTTCGCTGCCCAGGTGTTCTTCACGGGTCGTCAACGTTGCGCTACTCAGCGAGCGCAGTGCGAACAACGTACTCAAACCAATCAACAACACCAGAATGACCGCCAGTGCCGAGGCCAATTGCCAGGCAATACGGGAACGGGGCTGGGACATTTACATCTCCGTGGGGTAATACGGGTTTAAACGAGAGCCGTATGCCTTATAGAAGCAGAAATATGGCCGTTCGCTTGTGGCGGCAGCCTGCTGAACAGGTGGTCGGCGGGGCGCGCAGAATACTTGAGTAAATTCGTGCGTCAATTAAAACGCGGCATTTAGCCAGCACTCTGTCGCAAATTACACCTGGAAAGGTTACAGAAGATGTACGACGTCTGGTAACTGCATAGCCTCGACCTCTGCCAGCAGGTAATCGCGCAGGCGGTGATAGCGTGCCTGGCCTCGCCGGGCCTTGGGCCAAACCAGAAAATAACTGTCGCCACTGGCCGCCGCACTGGGCCACGGCAGCCCCAAACGACCCTGGGCCACATCTTCGGCAACCATCACCAGATCACCGATGGACACACCGTAACCTCGCGCGGCGGCAACCATGCCCAACTCCAGCGTGTCGAACACCTGTCCGCCTTTGAGGGCGATGTCGTCCGTCAACCCAGCCGCCTGCAACCACCGGCGCCAGTCCCGGCGATCGGGCGTGGGATGCAGCAGCTCGGCTTGTTGCAACCGTGGCAGATCCCAGGGACCGTCCGCCACGGCTTCTGGCGCGCAGACGGGTATCAGCCATTCGGCAAACAGCTCGACGCTTTCCCACTCCTCGGAAAAGCCGCCCTTGCCCAGCAACACGGCGCAGTCGAACGGCTCGTGGTGAAAGTCCACCCGGTCCACGTCCATCCAGGCGCTGGTCAGTTGCACTTCCATGCCATCACCGAGCAAGCGAAAGCGCGACAGGCGCGCCAGCAGCCAACGCATGGTCAGCGTCGAAGGCGCTTTAAGCCGCAGGACGCTGTCGTCCGCGCTCAACGTGCCACACGCCCGCTCCAGCGCCGCAAAGCCATCGCGCACCCCGGGTAACAACAAATGGGCGGCCTCGGTGAGCTGCAGATTGCGCCCCGAGCGCTGAAACAAGCGGCAGCCAAAATGCTCCTCAAGGGTGCGGATATGCCGACTGACTGCGCTTTGAGTAATGGCCAGTTCCTGCGCTGCCTGAGTGAACGAGGCATAGCGGGCCGCCGCCTCGAAGGCACGCAATGCATACAGACCGGGTAAACGCTGAGACATGAACAGGGCTCCAGAACGCTCAAGCATGAGTTTAAATCATGCCTGGCATCGTTTTTATCCTTTGTGCGCTTGCATACAAACCCGGACTATTGCTGCTCGCACGCCATGACCCTTCAGTCTGGCGCTTATCTGTATTGAGCCAAACTCATCATGCCAACTCCCACCCGCGCTGAACTGAACGCCATCCTGCGCCTCGCCGGCCCCCTGATTGCCGCGCAGCTGGCACACGTGATGATGGTGTTTACCGACACCGTAATGATGGGCCTGCTCGGTCCCGCCGCACTCGCGGGCGGCGGGCTTGGCGCGGCGAGCTATTCCTTTGTGTCGATTTTCTGCGTCGGGGTCATTGCGGCGGTGGGCAATCTGGTGGCAATCCGTCACGGCAGCGGCGATCAACGTGGCGTTGTGCAGATTACCCAGAATGGCCTGTGGCTGGGCTGGGGCCTGGCGCTGGCGGCCGGCCTGCTGCTGTGGAACCTGGGCCCTATTCTCTTGCTGTTCGGCCAGACACCCGACAACGTGCAGGGCGCCGGGCAGTTTCTGTCCACCCTCGCCTTCGCGCTCCCCGGTTATATGACTTTTATGGCCCTGCGCGGCTTTACCAGTGCCATCGGCCGTGCCGGCCCGGTGATGGCGATAAGCATTGGCGGGGCCGTTGCCAACCTGGTGCTCAACTATGTCTTGATCAAGGGAATGTTCGGCCTGCCTCACCTGGGGCTGGCGGGTATTGGCCTGGTCACGGCGATTGTCAGCAGTCTGATGGCCCTGACTCTGGCGCTGCATGTGATGCACAACACCGCCTACGGTCGCTATTCATTGTTCAAGGGCCTGCTGCACGCCGAGCGTGTTGCCATGGTCGAACTGCTGCGCCTGGGTTTGCCCATCGGTGGCACCTACGCGGTGGAGTCCGGGCTGTTTGCATTTGCCGCACTGTGCATGGGCGCTTTGGGCAGCACACAACTGGCCGCCCACCAGATCGCCCTGCAATCGGTTTACGTGGCCTTTATGGTGCCGGTGGGTATTTCCTATGCGGTGACCTTCCGCATCGGCCAGCACTTTGGTGCCGGTCGCCTGGAAGAAGCACGGCGGGCCGGGCGCCTGGGCATTGCGATTGGCGGCGGGTGCATGCTCGGGTTTGCCCTGTTGTTCTGGCTGGCGCCGGAAGCGGTGGTGGATCTGTTTCTGGACGCCAACGACCCAGCCTTTACCGACATCATTGCGCTGGCCGTCAGCCTGTTGGCCATCGCCGCCCTGTTCGAGCTGTTCGACGGCATCCAGACCATTGCCATGGGCGCCATTCGCGGGCTCAAGGACGCCAACACCACCTTTGTGGTGGGCATCGTCTGCTACTGGCTGGTAGGCGCGCCGGCCGCCTGGCTGCTGGCGTTTCACCTGGGCTGGGGCGCGCAAGGCGTGTGGTGGGGCCTGGCAGCGGGGCTGGCCTGCGCAGCACTGGGGCTGACGCTGGGCTTTGAATGGAAGACGCGTCGACTGCTGGCAGCGGTCAAACCGTCATCGGGCTCGACAGCATCGCCTGACGGTTGCCAAATACCAGAAAGCGCGCCAACTCGGCCAACGGCAGAGGTTTGCTGACCAGGTAGCCCTGCACTTGGTCGCAACCAAACTGGCGCAGCAACGCCAACTGCTCGGCGTTCTCCACGCCTTCGGCCACCACGGCCAACTCTAGGTTATGGGCGAGGTTGATCATCGCCCGCACCAGCTGGCGGTTTTCCGGGCGATCGTCCATGCCGCCGACAAAGCTTTTGTCGATCTTGAGCATGGTGATGGGCAGGTTGTTCAGGTGCACGAACGAGGAGAAACCGGTGCCGAAGTCGTCCAGGGAAAAGCGCACCCCCAGCTTGCCCAGCGCCTTCATGGTCTGCTGCACATGGTCGCTGCGGCGCATCACGGCGGTTTCGGTGAGTTCGAACTCCAGCCACTGCGCATCGACGCCGCGCTCCTCGATCAGGCGCCCTAGAGTCGACAGTAACTGGCTGTCCTGGAACTGACGGAACGACAGGTTTACCGCCATATGCAGCGCCGGCAGTCCACGGCCGCGCAACCACTGCATGTCGCGCAGCGCCCGGGAAATCACCCAGTAGCCGAGCGGCACGATCAGCCCGCTCTCTTCAGCCAATGGCACAAACTCGTTGGGCGACAGCAAGCCACGCTCGGCATGCCGCCAGCGCACCAGCGCCTCCAGGCCGAGAATATGCCCAGTCTTCAGGCACAGGCGCGGCTGGTAGTGCAGTTCCAGTTCGTCGCGGCGCAAGGCGCGACGCAGCTCGGTTTCCAGGTCGGCAATGCTGCGCGCATTGCGGTTGATACGTTCATCGAACACATGAAAAGTACAGCCTTGCTGGCTTTTGGCTTGTTGCATGGCGATATGGGCATGCCACATCAACGGGTCCGCCCCGGCATCGACGCGAGCATGAGCCACACCCAGGCTGCAGCCAATCAGCAGGCTCTCGCCATCCACCCAGTAGGGTTCGGACAGCGCTTCGGTAATCCGCTCGGCAATTTGCTCGGCGCGCCGGGGGTCGCGGCGGATATCCAGCAGCAAGGCAAACTCATCACTGCCAAGGCGCGCCAGGTGGTCATCTACGGACAACTGCGCCTTCAAGCGCGCCACCACCTGCAGAATCAGACGGTCACCGGCCTGGTGGCCGAGGGCATCGTTGGCGTGGCGGAAGTTGTCGAGATCGAGGTGGCCAAGCGCCAGGCCGCGGCCTTTGAATTCTGCGAGCTGAGCCGTGAGCAAGGTCTGAAAGCCCTGGCGGTTGGCGATGCCAGTCAGCGGGTCTTGCTCGGCCAGGCGCTGCAGGGTGTCTTTCAGCACGCCATGCTCACGCACATAACGCAGGCAGCGGCGCAGCGTGTCAGGGGTCAGGGTGTCGCGCACCAGCCAGTCGCTCACGCCCACGGGCGGCTCGGCAGGTTCGTGATCCAGTAGTAGCACGGTGGGCAGCGGGCAACTGCCCGGTGCGGGTTGCAGCCGCGCGGTAGTCAGAAGCAAGCCCTGGCCGGGATCGTCGAAAAGGCCGCTGGCGGCCGCCCAGGAAGGCGCGGTAATCAACGCCGACGGATTGCCCATCGCAACCAGGTGCTCACGCAGTAACGCCGCCCACTCCGGCGCTTCGGCCAGCAGGACAATACGCAAGGTTTCGACATGCGCAGACAAACGACTTCCCCCAAAGCATTGCACATGGCGGTTCTACCGCCCTTTCGCGCCGTTATCGGCGTCTCTTGCGCACATCCTGTGCGATGTATATTTACATCAGCCCCCGCTGATGCGGCACTAGCGTACTGCATTGTCCGAAATATCCAAGGCCGTCACGCAGCCAACAAGTGCTGCGTCACAGTATCCAGACGGTTACGGCATTCTGCATCAGGCCTGCTAAAATGCGCGCCCCTTTCCTTTGATACACGACGATGTCCCGACTCAATCCCCGGCAGCAAGAAGCCGTGAACTACGTCGGCGGCCCACTATTGGTGCTCGCTGGCGCCGGCTCCGGCAAGACCAGCGTGATTACCCGCAAGATTGCCCACTTGGTGCAGCAGTGTGGCATCCGCGCCCAGCATATCGTGGCGATGACCTTTACCAACAAGGCCGCGCGGGAAATGAAAGAGCGCGTCGGCACCCTGCTCAAGGGCGCCGAAGGCCGCGGCCTGACCGTGTGCACCTTTCACAACCTGGGCATGAACATCATCCGCAAGGAAGGCGCACGCCTGGGTTACAAGCCCGGCTTCTCGATTTTCGATGACGGCGATATCAAGGCGCTGCTCAGCGACATCATGCAGAAGGAATACTCGGGCGACGACGGAATCGATGAAATCAAAGGCTACATCGGCTCGTGGAAAAACGACCTGATTCTGCCGCCCGAAGCGTTGGAAAACGCACGCAACCCTAAAGAGCAAACCGCCGCCATCGTCTATATGCACTATCAGCGCACGCTCAAGGCGTACAACGCGGTGGACTTCGACGACCTTATTCTGCTGCCGGTAAAGCTGTTCCAGGAACACGCTGACATTCTGGAAAAATGGCAGAACAAGGTGCGTTACCTGCTGGTGGACGAATACCAGGACACCAACGCCAGCCAATACCTGCTGGTGAAAATGCTGGTGGGCATGCGCAATCAGTTCACCGTGGTGGGCGATGACGACCAGTCGATCTACGCCTGGCGCGGCGCCCGCCCGGAAAACCTGATGCTGCTCAAAGAGGACTTCCCCTCGCTGAAGGTGGTAATGCTCGAGCAGAACTACCGCTCCACCAGCCGCATCCTCAAGTGCGCCAACACGCTGATCGCCAACAACCCCCACGCGTTCGAGAAACAACTGTGGAGCGAGATGGGCCATGGCGACGAAATCCGCGTGATTCGCTGCAAGAACGAAGACGCCGAGTGCGAGCGCGTGGCGATGGAAATTCTCAGCCTGCACCTGCGCACCGACCGTCCGTACAGCGATTTCGCCATCCTCTACCGTGGCAACTACCAGGCCAAACTGATGGAGCTGAAACTGCAGCACCACCAGATTCCCTATCGGCTCTCAGGCGGCACCAGCTTCTTTGCCCGCCAGGAAGTAAAAGACCTGATGGCCTATTTCCGCCTGCTGGTAAACCCCGACGACGACAACGCCTTTCTGCGCGTCATCAATGTGCCGCGCCGGGAAATCGGTTCCAGCACCCTGGAAAAACTTGGCAACTACGCCACCGAGCGCAAGATCTCGATGTACAACGCGACCGATGAAATGGGTTTGAGCGCGCACCTGGACAGCCGCTACAGCGAACGCCTGCAACGCTTCAAACACTGGATGGACAAGATCCGCCAGCAATGTGCGGAGAACGAGCCGATTGCCGTGCTGCGCAGCATGGTGATGGACATCGACTACGAGAACTGGCTGCGCCAGAACGCCTCCAGCGACAAGGTGGCCGAGGCGCGGATGGGCAACGTCTGGTTCCTTATCGACGCCCTGAAAAACACCCTGGAGCGCGACGAAGATGGCGACATGACTATCGAGGACGCCATCGGCAAGCTGGTTTTGCGCGACATGCTCGAACGTCAGCAGGAAGAAGAAGAAGGCGCCGAGGGCGTGCAGATGCTGACCCTGCACGCCTCCAAGGGCCTGGAGTTTCCGTACGTCTTCATCATCGGCATGGAAGAAGAGATCCTGCCGCACCGCTCCAGCATCGAAGCCGACACCATCGAAGAAGAACGCCGCCTGGCTTACGTGGGCATTACCCGCGCCCGGCAGACGCTGGCTTTCACCTTCGCCGCCAAGCGCAAGCAATACGGCGAAATCATCGACTGCTCACCCAGCCGTTTCCTGGATGAATTGCCGGCTGAAGACCTGGCCTGGGAAGGTCTGGAAGACACTCCCGTGGAAGTCAAAGCCGTGCGCGGCAATGCGGCCTTGGCCGACATCCGCGCCATGATGAAAAAGTGACCGGGCGCGCTTGCACGCATGCCCTACCTTTACTAAACCCAGCAACAACTGAAATGAGAGCCCTGAGATGGAAGCGCTGAAAAACAAGATTATCGAAGAAGGCGTGGTGCTGTCCGACCAGGTGCTCAAGGTCGATGCCTTTCTTAACCACCAGATCGACCCGCGTCTGATGCAGCAAATCGGCTCGGCGTTTGCCGAGCTGTTCAAAGATCAGGGCATTACCAAGATCGTCACCATCGAAGCCTCGGGCATCGCTCCGTCGATCATGGCCGGTCTGGAGCTGGGCGTGCCGGTGATTTTCGCCCGCAAGTACCAGTCGCTGACCCTCACCGACAACCTGTTGGTGTCCAAGGTGTTCTCCTTCACCAAGCAAACCGAAAGCACCATTGCTGTCTCGGCCAAACACCTGCTGGCCAGCGACCGCGTGCTGCTGATCGATGACTTCCTGGCCAATGGCCGTGCCGCCCACGGCTTGATCGACCTGATCAAGCAATCCGGCGCCACCATCGTCGGCATTGGTGTGGTGATCGAGAAGTCGTTCCAGAAAGGCCGTGAAGAGCTCGACGAGCAGGGTTACTGGGTCGAGTCGCTGGCGCGGATCAAGTCGTTGGAAGGCGGCAAAGTCGAATTCTTGGAGTAGCAGAGAGATTCTGGGCCCCCGCCTTGGCGGGGACGACCGAGAGATTAGAGCTCACCGTCATTCCCGCGTAGGCGGGAATCCAGAATCGTTAGCCAGGCGCGTTGCCTGCAACCCTGCCAACACCAGCTTCTGATACACCTGCTCCTTAAGCCCTTCCGGCTGCGACAATTGCAGGCGCGCCAGATGCGCGTCGAACACGCCCGGCTCCGGCTGATCGAACAGCGCCGCCTTGCCCAGATCCAGAATTTCGCTGAGCTTGAGCTTGCTCTTCAGCCAGCGCAGCGCCCGCAGCAAATCCTGCTCCTCTTCGGTGAAATCGCAGCCCAACGGGTACTCGGCAAATAACTGGCGATGCCGCTCGTAGCAGGCCTGCAAGCGCTCCGGTGTGTTATCGCGGTAGGCCTCATCCAGCACAAAATCCTTGCCCAGCTTGCCGGCATCCTGGGCTTGCTGGATCAGTTCATCCTGAAACCGTGAGTCGGCAATCTGCAGCAACGCGCTGATCACCTGCGCATCATTCTTGCCGCGCAGGTCGGCGATGCCGTACTCGGTAATCACGATGTCGCGCAGGTGTCGGGGAATGGTGGTGTGGGCGTACTGCCAGCGGATATTGGAACTCACCTCGCCATCCGCCTCGCGCCAGCTGCGCAGCATCAGGATGGCGCGCGCATCGTCCAGCTCATGGGCTTGCGCATAGAAATCGTACTGGCCGCCCACTCCGCTGATAACCCGGCCGTCCTCCAGCTGATCGGCCGCACTGGCGCCGAGCAAGGTGATGCAAAAGGCGCTGTTGATAAAACGCGCCTGCGTTCGTTGCAGGCGCTTAAGCTCTTCCTGGCCATACAGGCGGTTGATATAGCTGATACCGGTCATGCCGATACGTGAGCGTCGCTCGTCATTGAGTTGCTGCAACCGGCGGTAAAACGCCTGTGGCCCGAGGAAGAAACCGCCGTGAATGCACACGCCGCTGCTGGTCGGTTGCAGATAGGGCTGCAAGGCCGCGATACAGGCGGGGTTGTGCAGATCGGCGACGATCATCTGGCCGTTGGCAAAACGCAGATTCTGGCCTTCGACACTCACCTCGCCCGTGAGCAAGCCTTGCGTTTGCAGCCAGGTGACGAGGGGCTGATCCAATTGCAGGTTCGGTTCGGCGTCGCGCCAGGCAGCGGGATCCAACTGGCCGTGTTCATCAAGCACGTCGGCATTGGCCAGGCGCTGCAAGCGTTCATCGGGGAACACCGGCCGGCGCACAATGCCAGCGTCGAACAAAGCCACCAGCCCCGGCACCAGCATTTCGCTACAGCCGTACAACCCCTTGGCGAACGGCTGCAAACCACCGAACCGCTCGATCAATGTCGCCCAGCGGGGTGAATTCAGGTCCTTCAGCAGCGCTTGATACCCGGCGTTGTCCGCCTGGCGGTTGAGCAATGCCGCCGTGACCGCATCGCCCATCGAACCGATGCCGATCTGCAACGTGCCGCCATCACGCACCAGGCTGCTGGCGTACAAGCCAATGGCATGGTCGGCAATGCCCACCGGCATATTGGGCGTGGAAAACAGAGTGCTGGGCTCGCCGGCCTCGACCAGCAGATCGAAATCCTCCAGCGGCCGCTCGGCATCGCCCGGCATATACGGCAGATCGGCGTGCAATTGGCCGATGCAGAGAATGGTCTCGCCGGCCTGCTTGCGTGCTTGCAGCATCGGCAACAGGTCGAGGGTGATATCGGTGTTGCAGCTCAGACTCAGGTGCTGCGCACGGGTGGGATCGCTGGCCACCAGTTGCGCGACGACATTGATGCCCTTGCGGTTAAGGTCGCGCGCCACCTGGCTGTAATTGAGGCTGACGTAAGCCTGCTGGGCTTTGGGGTTATGCAACTGGCTGCCCGGCTGCAGGTAGAACTCCTGCAACTGCACGTTGGCCGGCAGCTCGCCGCGGCGTTGGTCTTTGAGGTAATCGAGCTCGGGATAGTTGCCAAATACGCGCTCCAAAAACGGCGCCATCAAGCGCTGCTCAAGGTCGCTGCTGGCATGGGGGCGGCCGAGGGAAAGGGCAGTGTAGATGGTCAGGGAGCGGTTAGGCTCTGCCTTGATCCGCTGATACAGCGCGTTGACCAGGCGATTGGGCTTGCCAAGGCCCAGGGGCAAACCGAGGTGAATCGGCCCGTCGATGCGCTGCAGAATCTGCTCGACGACAGTGTCCAGGGAGCTAAGGGCCACAGATCAATCTCCATAAAATGGCGTATGGAGTGTGACTGCAAAATCGCCGGAATGACGCCGCTTTTCATTGAAAAGATAAAAGCGTGCTCGCGAAGCTTTTTACCCGCCCATAAAAAAAACCGCCCGAGGGCGGTTTTTTTTCAATGCCAAACCTTATTTCAGGCCGGACATTTTCTGGATGGTGGCTTTAAGCTCATCATCGCTGCAATCAGCACAGGTGCCTTTCGGCGGCATGGCGTTGATACCGGTGATGGCTTTGGCCAGCAGACCATCGAGGCCGCCCTGGTGGTCGGCACGGTCTTTCCAGGCCGCGGTGTCACCGATTTTCGGAGCACCCAGTACACCGGCGGTGTGGCAAGCGCCACAATGAGCGGCAATGATGTCGTCCGGCGTTTTCGCGCCACCGCCAGCTGCGGCAGCAACGGTTTCAATACCTTTGCACTCTTCGCCCTGTACGCAGACTTCACCCACTGGCTTGAGTCGCGCAGCGATATCGTCATTGGTGGTCGCAGCCTGAGCGCCGACCGCCCAGAGGGCCAACACAGCGACATGCGCCGCCAGCATTTTCTTAATTAGGTTCACGCTTACACCCTCTATCGTGGCTAGTCACGCTCGCGGCCACGGTTGCGCGAGCGGGCGACAGTATACCGATTAGGTCAGCGAGTCGAAACACGCCATCCTGTCGCAGGTCTTTGGAATGAAGCATTGCCGCCCAATGGGCGACGATTTTCTAGTTTTTATAGAAAGCCGGGCCTTTCAGCCCATTACAGCACTCAGAAATTGGCGGGAGTGGTCGCGCTGATCAGCCGCGCCGGTTCGCCAAACGGGTTACGGAAACGATGGGGCTTACTGCTTTCAAAGTAGTAGCTATCGCCGCTTTCGAGAATATAAATCTCGCCGCCCACCGTCAGTTCAAGACGCCCATCCACCAACAGACCAGACTCTTCACCCTCGTGGGTGAGCATCTCGTCACCGGTATCGGAGCCCGGCGGATAGGTTTCGTCAAGGAAGGCGATGGCCCGGCTCGGATGCGCCTTGCCAACCAATTTCATGGTGACCGCGCCACTGGACAGATCGACCAGTTCGCTCGCTTTGTAAACCACTTGGGTGTGGTTGTCCTGTTCCACTTCGAGGGAGAAAAACTCGACCAACGACATGGGTATGCCCGCCAGCACCTTTTTCAGCGAACTGATCGAGGGGCTCACGCTGTTTTTCTCGATCATGGAAATGGTGCTGTTGGTGACGCCCGCCCTTTTGGCGAGTTCACGCTGAGACAGGCCTTTAAGCTTGCGAATAGATTGCAGTCGAACGCCGACGTCCAATGATAGAGCCCCCTTGGGAAGATACGGATTTGAGGCCGCATCATCGCAACAGCGTTCAGTATTTACAACACTTGGACTGCAATCCTGTTCGGGTTCGGCGCTAAGCCCCGGAATAGACGAGTGGCGCCCGTCGCAAATTACAGAAAATCTGGTAGGGAATGGTATCCGCGGCAGCCGCTACGTCGCTGGCAAGTACCTGTTTACCCCACAATTCCACCCGGCTTCCTACACCAGCCTGAGGCAGATGGGTGAGGTCGACGGTCAGCATATCCATTGAAACCCGGCCAATCAGACGGCTCGGTTGGCCGTCGATGGCAACCGGCGTGCCGCTGGGCGCATGGCGCGGATAGCCATCGGCGTAGCCCATGGCCACAACGCCGACCCGAGTCGGTTGGTCAGTGACATACCGCGCGCCATAGCCAATCGGCTCGCCGGCCGGCAGTTCACGCAAGCTGATGATTTTCGATTCGAGCGTCATTACTGGCTGCAAGCGGGCCGCATGCTCGTGTGGGGTTTCGAACGGGCTGGCACCGTAAAGCATCAGGCCGGAGCGCACCCAATCGGTTTTCTGCAAGGCAGGAAACCTTGGCGACCAGCCGAGGATGGCCGGCGAGTTATACAGACTGACCTCGGCGTGCAAGCCCTCGCGGGCCTGGGCGAAGGCGGCCATTTGTTCTTCGCTGCGCGGGTTTTCCAGCTCGTCGGCGCGGGAGAAGTGCGTCATCAAAACGATCTTTTCCACCTTGCCGCTGGCCTGCAGACGGCGGTAAGCGTCCTGATACTGCTCCGGGAAAAAGCCCACCCGGTGCATGCCGGAGTCCAGCTTGAGCCACACCTGCAACGGCTTGCGCAGTTGGGCGCGCTCAATGGCTTCCAGCTGCCAGGGCGCATGCACCACGCACCAGAAATCATGCTCGACGATCAGCGCCAACTCGTCGGCTTCAAAAAAACCTTCCAGCAACAGGATCGGGCCGGTGATGCCGGCGGCGCGCAGGCTCAATGCTTCTTCGATCGCGGCCACCGCAAAGCCATCGGCTTCGCTCTGCAACGCCTGGGCGCACCGTACCGCGCCATGGCCGTAGGCATCAGCCTTGATCACCGCCAACGCCTGGGCGCCGGTCAGTTCGCGGGCCAGGCGGTAGTTATGGCGCAAAGCAGCGAGATCGATGAGGGCACGGGCGGGACGCATGGCGACGGTCTTCTTGGTGTTTTCTAGATGGATTTGCTTATGGCAGGGCCGCGATCACGGTCATTTCCACCAACGCTTCGTCGGTGTAGAGCTTGGCTTCAACACAGGCCCGGGCTGGTGCGGTTCCGGGGGTTACCCAGGCGTCCCACACGGCATTCAGGCCGGCATAACCGCTTGCCATGTCCTTGAGGTAGATGGTCACCGACAGGATGCGGCTCTTGTCGGTACCAGCCTCGGCGAGCAGGCGGTCAATGTTGTTGAGGGTTTCCCGCGTCTGCTGGGCCGCGTCGCCTGCGTAACTGTCAGCCAACTGGCCGGCCAGGTAGACCGTGCCGTTGTGGATAACAATTTCGCTGTAACGGGTTTCAGTGCGCTGGCGCTGGATGGGCATGCTTGAGGCTCTCTTTGGAATGGCCATAACGGGAGATATCCAGACCTTCGGCGCTGATCTGCGGCTGTTTTTTCGCCATCAGGTCAGCCAGCAGGCGGCCAGAGCCACAGGCCATGGTCCAACCGAGGGTACCGTGGCCGGTATTGAGGAACAGGTTTTTGTACGCGGTAGCACCCACAATCGGCGTGCCGTCCGGCGTGGTCGGGCGCAGGCCGGTCCAGAATTCGGCCTGGGCCAGGTTGCCGCCCTGTGGATACAGATCGTTGACGATCATTTCCAGGGTTTCGCGGCGACGCGGGTTAAGGCTCAGGTCGAAGCCGGCGATTTCCGCCATGCCGCCCACGCGGATGCGGTTGTCGAAACGGGTGATGGCGACCTTGTAGGTCTCATCGAGAATGGTCGAGGTCGGGGCCATATCGCCATTGGTGATCGGCACGGTCAGCGAGTAACCCTTGAGCGGGTACACCGGTGCTTTGATGCCCAGCGGTTTGAGCAGCTGCGGCGAGTAACTGCCGAGGGCCAGCACGTAGCGGTCGGCGGTTTCCAGCTTGCCGTTGATCCACACGCCGTTGATGCGGTCGCCGGCGTGGTCGAGGCCTTCGATGGTCTGACCAAAACGGAATTCCACACCCAGCTCTACGCACATTTCGGCCAGACGGGTGGTGAACATCTGACAATCGCCGGTCTGGTCATTCGGCAGGCGCAAGGCACCGGCGAGAATATTGGTGACGCCGGCCAAAGCGGGCTCCACGCGGGCAATACCGTCGCGGTCGAGCAGCTCGTACGGCACGCCGGACTGCTCCAGCACGGCGATGTCTTTGGCGGCGTTATCGAGCTGTGCTTGAGTACGGAACAGTTGAGTGGTGCCCAAGCTGCGACCTTCATAGGCGATACCGGTTTCGGCGCGCAGCTCGTCGAGGCAGTCGCGGCTATATTCGGACAACCGCACCATGCGCTCTTTGTTCACCGCATAACGGCTGGCGGTGCAGTTGCGCAGCATCTGCAGCATCCACAGGTACTGGTCGATATCGGCGGTGGCCTTGATGGCCAGCGGCGCGTGGCGCTGCAGTAGCCACTTGATGGCTTTAAGCGGCACGCCAGGCGCGGCCCAAGGTGAAGCGTAACCAGGCGATACCTGGCCGGCGTTGGCGAAGCTGGTTTCCTTGGCGGGCGCGTCCTGGCGGTCGACCACCACCACTTCAAAGCCGGCACGGGCCAGATAGTAGGCGCTGGTGGTACCAATCACACCGCTGCCCAACACCAGAACTCGCATGGTTTGCTCCCTCGCCGCGACTTTACGCTGACGTTTGATATCTTGATCGAAATTCCGCGCAGTATATGGACCACCTGCCAGTGCATTTCACTGTATTGATAGCTATATTTGGCGAGAATTCTTGGCAAAAGCCCTTAATACAGAGGCAGATTCCCCATGAGAACCCAGCATCAGAGCCGTCGTGAACTGGACAAAATCGACCGTAATATTTTACGGATCCTGCAGGAAGACGGTCGTCTGTCCTTCACCGAGCTGGGGGAACGCGTGGGCCTGTCCACCACGCCCTGCACCGAGCGGGTTCGCCGCCTGGAGCGCGAAGGCATCATCATGGGCTACAACGCCCGGCTCAATCCCCAGCACCTCAAGGCCAGCCTGCTGGTATTCGTTGAGATTAGTTTGGACTACAAATCCGGCGATACTTTCGAGGAGTTCCGACGGGCTGTGCTCAAGCTGCCACACGTGCTGGAGTGCCATCTGGTCTCCGGCCACTTCGACTACCTGGTGAAGGCGCGGATTTCCGAGATGGCCTCGTACCGCAAACTGCTGGGCGACATCCTGCTTAAACTCCCGCATGTGCGTGAGTCCAAGAGCTATATCGTGATGGAAGAAGTGAAGGAAAGCCTGACCCTGCCCGTGCCGGACTAAGCGCTCCCTAGACCAATACCTGCCGTGTGCTGGCAATCAGCTGGTGCACGCCATTTTCCACCCGCTCATCAATCCATTCCTGCGGCCGCTGCCCATTCGGGCACGGCATACGCGGCGTGGTGCCGAACAGACGGCAAATCAGCGGGCGCTCGTCATACACCGTGCAGCCTTGCGGCCCCAGGTGCACACAGTTGAACTCGGCCAGCGCGGCGTCATGCTCGGCATCGGTTTTCACGGGCAGGCGCGACATTTCTTCGGACGACGCGGTAACCGGTCCACAGCAATCGTGGCAGCCCGGCACACAGGCAAAGCTGGGGATGCGCTGGCGCAGGTGGTCGATCTTGCGGCTGTTGCAGGTCATGGGGCGGGCGTCCTCGAATATCGCGGCATGGTAGCAAAGCCGACATGATTCCCCCCTAATCCTGCCTGACCAAAGGTTTTTTCCAACGTGGCTCTTGGCTCGCTCGGACCCCACGCTTATCCTGCGTAAAATTTACCAAACATAAGAATCAGGATTTCAAACATGAACGCCAGCGTTCAGCCTTCCGTGAACCCGCACTCCCACGCCCCTTCCTATTACGCCGCTACCGCCAACCGTCAGCTCAGCTACCCGGCGCTGGCCGGCGATGTGCAAGCGGACGTCTGTATCGTTGGCGGTGGCTTTTCCGGGCTCAACACTGCCATCGAACTGGCCGAACGCGGCCTGTCGGTGGTGCTCTTGGAGGCCAACCAGATGGGCTGGGGCGCCAGCGGGCGCAATGGCGGGCAGTTGATTCGCGGCGTGGGCCATGACGTGGAGCGCTTTGCCAACGTGGTGGGCAGCGACGGCGTGCGCGAACTGAAATTGCTCGGCCTGGAAGCGGTGGAAATCGTTCGCCGGCGCATCGAGCACTTCAATATCCCGTGCGACCTCACCTGGGGCTACTGCGACCTGGCCAACAAGCCCAGCGACCTGGAAGGCTTTGCCGAGGACCTCGCCGAGTTGCGCAGTTTGGGCTATCGCCACGACCTGCGCCTGCTGCACGCCGACGATATGCACCAGGTGGTCGGCTCCAGTCGCTACGTGGGCGGCCTGATCGACATGGGCTCGGGCCATCTGCACCCGCTGAACCTGGCCCTCGGTGAAGCGGCAGCGGCGCAATCACTGGGCGTGCAGCTGTTTGAGCACTCGGCTGTTACCCGTATCGACTACGGCACTGAAGTGGTCGTGCACACCGCCAGCGGCAAGGTGCGCGCCAAGAATCTGGTGCTGGCCTGCAACGCCTACCTCAATGGCCTGAACAGCAACCTGGGCGGCAAAGTGCTGCCCGCCGGCAGCTATATCATCGCCACCGAGCCGCTCAGCCAGGCCCAGGCACGCACCTTGATTCCGCAGAATATGGCGCTGTGCGACCAGCGTGTGGCGCTGGATTACTATCGCCTGTCGGCCGACCGCCGCCTGCTGTTCGGTGGCGCTTGCCACTACTCGGGGCGTGATCCCAAAGACATTGCCGCCTATATGCGGCCGAAAATGCTTGAAGTGTTCCCGCACCTGGACAAGGTAAAAATCGACTTCCAATGGGGCGGCATGATCGGCATCGGCGCCAACCGCCTGCCACAGATCGGCCGACTTAAGGATCATCGCAATGTGTTCTACGCCCAGGCCTACTCCGGCCACGGCGTAAACGCCACGCACCTGGCCGGCCGCTTGCTCGGCGAAGCCATTGCCGGGCAGGAAAGTCGTGGGTTCGATCTGTTTGCCCAAGTGCCCCATGTAACGTTCCCCGGCGGAAAATACCTGCGCTCGCCGCTGCTGGCGTTGGGGATGTTGTGGCACCGGTTGAAGGAAGTGATGTAACTGGAGCATCCAGCACCGTCATTCCCGCCTTCGCGGGAATGACGAATGAAAGCTCCTACCTCGATCACAACGTCCAGAACGGCCGCAGCGCCTCGTAATTCGCTTGGGCGCGAGTAATGCCGATATCAGCAAGCTGGGCGTCGGTCAGGTTGAGCAAAGCGCGGCGGGTGGTCAGGCGGCGCCAGAAAGCAGCCCAGCGCGACATCGGCGCTTTCGGTGCAGCCACGCGGCTGGACACCGCTTTGGCCACGGCCAGTTTTCCCACCAATTCGTTGTGACCCAAGGTCAACCGAACATCGCTAAGCCCATTCATTTCCCTCACCCTGCTGTGTGTGTATGTGGGAAATGATGATGCCGGTCCGCGCAAAAGCAGGACAGTTTCAAAAAACCTCTATTTACTCCATACAGATTGCACCACTCACCAGCTGAATGGTGATTTTTCGCCATATCTGTATGGCTCTTGCCAAAATACCCTACAGAACGCACGATCTGTTTTTTCTGCCGCCCCGCAGGCGAACCGCCATGACCCTTTATGTAAACCTTGCCGAGCTGCTCGGATCGCGCATCGAACAAGGCCTGTATCGCCCCGGCGACCGCCTGCCCTCGGTGCGCGCGCTAAGCGCCGAACACGGCGTCAGCCTGAGCACCGTGCAGCAGGCTTACCGCCATCTGGAAGATCAGGGGCTGGCATTGCCCCGGCCCAAGTCCGGCTATTTCGTGCCCGAAGAACGGGAGAAGCCGGCCTTGCCCATGGTCACACGCACGGCGCAGCGGCCAGTAGAGGTGTCGCAATGGGACCAGGTGCTGGAGCTGATCAGCGTGGCGCCGGGCAGCGAAGGGCTGATTCAGCTGGGGCGTGGCCGCCCAGACCACACCAGCCCCACCCTCAAGCCGCTGCTGCGCACCCTGTCGCGCTTGAGCCGCCGGCAGGACCTCAATGGCCTGACCTACGGCTGCATTCACGGCCACTTGCCGCTGCGTGAGCAAATTTCGCGGCTGTTGGTGGATTCCGGCTGCCAGATCCCAGCCGATGACATTGTGATCACCACCGGCTGCCACGAAGCGCTGTCGGCGGCCATTCGCGCCATTTGCGAGCCGGGCGACATCGTTGCCGTCGACTCGCCGAGCTTTCATGGCGTGATGCAGGCATTGAAAGGCTTCGGCATGAAGGCCCTGGAGTTGCCCACCGACCCGCTGACCGGCATCAGCCTCGAAGCCCTGGAACTTGCCCTCGAACAGTGGCCGATAAAGGCCATACAGCTGACGCCCAACTGCAATAACCCGATGGGCTACATCATGCCCGACGCCAACAAGCGCGCCCTGATTGCCCTGGCCCAGCGCTATGACGTGGCGATTATTGAAGACGATGTGTATGGCGAGCTCGCGTACCACTACCCGCGGCCACGGACCATCAAGTCTTACGACGATGACGGTCGGGTGCTGCTCTGCAGCTCGTTTTCCAAGACCGTGGTGCCGGGGCTGCGCATTGGCTGGATCGCCCCCGGGCGTTACCAGGAGCGCGTGCTACATATGAAATACATGGGCACCGGCACCACCGCCCAGCTGCCGCAACTGGCACTGACTGAATACTTGGAGGCGGGGCATTACGAGCCGCATATCCGCCGCATGCGCGCGCAGTACATGCGCAGCCGCGACCAGATGATCGACTGGGTGAGCCGCTACTTTCCGGCCGGCACTCGGGTCAGTCGGCCGCAAGGCAGCTTTATGATCTGGGTGGAAATGCCTGAGGGCTTCGACAGCATTCGCCTGAACCGTGAGCTCAAACCGCACAAGATCCAAATCGCGCCGGGCAGCATCTTTTCCGCCGCCGGCAAGTACCGCAACTGCCTGCGTATGAGCTACGCGAGCAAACCGGATGCGAAGACGGAGGCGGCGGTGCGGGTTGTTGGCGAGACGGTGGCGCGGCTGTTGGCCGAGCACGCTTGACGCGTTAAAAGCCCCTCACCCCTAGCCCCTCTCCCGCACGCGGGCGAGGGGAACCGATCACCTTATGCAGCCCCACCTCAATCGGCCCCCTCTCCCTCTGGGAGAGGGTTGGGGTGAGGGCTCTGCGGTCTATTCCCCACCAACCATCTTCGCCGGCGCAGGCTCGCCCAGCCCATTGCCCGCAGCAACAGCACCACAAACCCCGCTGCCCCTACCGCCATCAACAGCGGTAGTGCATGCCCGCTCACCCACTGGCTCACCGCACCGGTCACCAGCGGCCCGATCAGGCAACCAATGCCCCACAGCTGAGAAATATGGGCATTGGCGCGTACCAGTTGGTCATCGCGATAGCGCTCGCCAATCAAAATCAGCGACAGGGTAAACAGCCCGCCCGCACTGGCGCCGAACAGCACCCACACCGGCCAGATCAACGGCGTGTGCAGCAGCAAAGGCACACACAGGCTGGAAATCATCAGCACCACGCCGCAGCCGAAGAACAGGCGTTGGCGCGACATGCGGTCCGCCAGCCAGCCAATGGGCAGTTGCAGCAAGGCATCGCCCACCACCACCACGCTGGCCATCAACAAGGCGGTTTCCTGGCTAAAGCCCTGGCGCAGGCCGTACACCGGCAATAGCGTCAGCATCATGGCTTCGAAGGCGGCAAACAGGCTCACCGCCCAGGCAATCGCCGGCATGCCCGCGCAGAATGCCCACAGGCCACGGCCCGAGGCGCTATGGGCATCGACCCTCGGCGCGCCGGTACGGCCCCACAACATCAACGAGCCGGCGATCAGTAAACCGGTGCCGGTCCAGAAACCCAGGTCCGTGCTAGTGCCGAGCAGACTCAATACCAGCGGACCACACAGTTGGCTCAGTGCATAACCGGTGCCATACAGTGCCACCAGCCGGCCACGCCAGCGATCTACCGCCAATTGGTTGATCCAGCTTTCGCCGAGGATAAACACCACCGTCAGCGCCACGCCCAGCAGCAGGCGTAACACCAGCCAGACCGGATAGCTGGGCAACAGCGCCATGGTGCTCACACCCACAGCGCTCACCACCAGGCAGATCTGCATCAGCCCCGTGGTCCCGAAACGTGCCGCCAGGCGCCCGGCCAACACCGAACCCAGCAATACGCCCACCGCCGGCATGGCCGCCATTACGCCAATGGCGAAGTTGCCGTAACCCCAGCCCTCCAGGCGCAACGACACCAACGGCATGGTCACACCCAGCGCCAGGCCGATGCTGACCACCGCCGAGACCACGGCGAAATACGTACCCCAACGCATGACCACAGGTCATCTCCTTGCAGGGTTTGCCCAATAAAAACGGCCGGGTTTCCTCTCAGAAACCCGGCCGCAGGTATGGCTCGTAGAGCCGGCCCCTTTTTAAGCCAGGGGCGGACCTTAAAACTTTGTTATCCAGCCTTACCTCGACTGAAGACAACGCAACTCGAGATCTCCTGGGCTAAGGCCAGACAAGGCGCCGCATGGCCGACGACCAGGAGATCGCCGCGATATCGTTACAGCTTGATCCAGGTGGATTTGAGCTCGGTGTACTTGTCGAAAGCGTGCAGCGACTTGTCGCGACCATTACCCGACTGCTTGAAACCACCAAACGGTGCAGTCATATCGCCGCCGTCGTACTGGTTCACCCACACGCTACCGGCACGCAGGGCCTTGGCGGTGAGGTGGGCTTTGGAGATGTTGCTGGTCCATACCGCCGCCGCCAGACCGTAGATGCTGTCGTTGGCAATTTGCACGGCTTCTTCAGCGGTGTCGAAGGCAATAACCGACAACACCGGCCCGAAGATTTCCTCCTGGGCGATACGCATGGAGTTGGTCACACCGTCGAAAATGGTCGGCTCGACGTAGGTGCCGCCAGTGGACTCCAAGGTGCGTTTGCCACCGGCGACCAGCTTGGCGCCATCGGCGTGGCCGGCTTCGATATAGCTCAGTACCTGGTTCATCTGCACGGTATCGACCAGCGCACCGACGTTGGTTTCCGGGTCCAGCGGGTTACCGGGTTTCCAGCCTTTAAGGGCTTCGATCACCATAGGTACGAATTTGTCTTTGATCGAACGCTCGACCAGCAGACGGGAACCGGCGGTGCACACTTCGCCCTGGTTGAAGGCGATGGCGCCAGCGGCCGATTCAGCGGCAGCTTGCAGGTCCGGCGCGTCGGCGAAGACGATATTCGGGCTCTTGCCGCCGGCTTCCAGCCAGACGCGTTTCATGTTCGATTCACCCGAGTACACCAGCAGTTGCTTGGCGATCTTGGTGGAACCGGTGAACACGATGGTGTCCACGTCCATATGCAGGGCCAGGGCCTTGCCGACGGTGTGGCCATAGCCTGGCAGCACGTTCAGCACGCCAGCCGGAATGCCGGCTTCGATGGCCAGTTGGGCAATACGGATGGCGGTCAGCGGCGATTTTTCCGAAGGCTTGAGTACTACCGAGTTACCGGTGGACAGGGCCGGGCCAAGTTTCCAGCACGCCATCATCAACGGGAAGTTCCACGGCACGATGGCGCCGACCACACCGATCGGCTCACGGGTGACCAGGCCCAGTTCGTTGTGGGCGGTAGCGGCCACTTCGTCGTAAATCTTGTCGATGGCTTCACCGCTCCACGACAGCGCGCGGGCAGCGCCCGGTACGTCGATGTTCAGCGAGTCGCTGATCGGCTTGCCCATGTCCAGGGTTTCCAACAGAGCCAGTTCTTCGGCGTGCTCGTCCAGCAAGGCGGCGAAGCGGATCATGATTTCCTTGCGCTCGACCGGCGCCTTACGCGACCACACACCGGAGTTGAAGGTGGCGCGGGCGTCTTTGACGGCCAGTTCGGCGTCGGCCAGGTCACAGCTGGCGACTTTGCCCAGCACACGGCCATCGACCGGGCTGACGCAGTCGAAGGTGTCACCGGATACCGCAGCGGTGTATTCGCCATGGATAAAGGCGCGGCCTTCGATCTTCAGGTCCTGGGCACGTTTTTCCCAGTCAGCGCGGCTCAAGGTAGTCATGTGTGCGTCCTCTTGTTAATCGAGCTTCAATCAAGACTAAACAGCCGGCGTGGGCCACGCGCGTCTGTCAAAAATTCTGCAAGGCCTGCTCGGCCCGGTGTGCCGGCCACACTAAACCAGAGCTCGGCGCCTTTCCATTATTTTTTACAGTCGGGGGCAAAACGCCCTTGTCATGTTCGTTTTATTAAACATAGACTGCGAGCCTCTTTGCCAGACCGGCAAGCACCCGCCGCCCGGCGGGGTCCGTGAGCAATAAAACCAACACCTGGACCCTTGCATGAATATTCAAGCCATCGTCGACTTCGCCGCCACCACCACCGCAGCTGAACACTACCGCCCTGCTGCGGAAAAAGTGCTCAAGGGCGATCCCGAGCAAAACGTGCGCAACCACTACGCAAGCCCGTGCGGCCAATTTGCCAGCGGTGTCTGGGAAGGTGCAGTGGGCCAGTGGACGGTGAACTACACCGAACACGAATACTGCGAAATTCTGCAAGGCGTGTCGGTACTGCGCGATGCCGACGGCAATGCCAAAACCCTGCGCACGGGCGACCGTTTCGTTATCCCGGCCGGTTTCAAAGGCACCTGGGAAGTACTGGAAACCACCCGCAAGGTGTATGTGATGTTTGAACAGGCGGCGAGTTGATCGACGCCACTACCGTTTTTCCTGCGTGAACGTTTAGCCCGCCCCCGCGGGCTTTTTTACGCCCGCACATTGCCAGTGTAGGAGCGAGCTTGCTCGCGAACCCTGGAAACGAAATTCGCCACCCGGGTTCGAGGGTTCGCCAGCAAGCTGGCTCCTACGAGATCTCGATTAACGCTAGAACTCCACCGTACTCGACACCTCGAACATCCGCGGATCCCCAATCGAAATCAGGAACGCGTTGGTGGACGACGAGTAGTAGGTCTTGTCGAAGATGTTCTTCACGTTGAATTGCAGTTTCACGTTCTTGCCACCCAGCTGGGTGTCGTACGTGGCGAAGGCATCGGCAGTGGTGTATTGCGGCAGGGTGAAGGTGTTTTCCGCGTCACCGGCGCGCTCGCCGACATAGCGGGCGCCCGTACCCACGCGCAAGCGGTCGCCGCCCAGCATCTGGCCGAAGTCGTAAACACCAAACAACGACGCACTGTTGCGCGCCACGTTGGCCAGACCATTGCCTTTGAGGGTCGGGTCTTTGGTCACCCAGGCGTCGAGGTAGGCGTAGCTGCCAATCAGGCTGACCTGGTCGGTGAGCTGGCCGGTGATATCCAGCTCGACGCCGCGCGAGGTAACGGCACCGGCGGCCCGCGCAATGGTGTCGGTGTCACCGGAGGGCAGCTCGTAGGTCTGGGTGACCATCACGTTTTCTTTGTCGATGTTGAACAGCGCCAGCGTGCCGGTAATGCGCCCGGGCATATCCAGCTTGGCGCCGATTTCCCAGGATTTGCCCTCTTCCGGATCGAGCCCGTTGATGGTCGCAGTGCCCGCCAGGGCGGCGATGGTGGAGTTGGGCTTGAACGACTCACTATAGCCGCCGTACAGCGAGAACTCGTCACTCCACTGGTACACCAGGCCCGCGCGCGGCAGCCATTTCTGGCCGTTGATATCGGTGTTTTTCTGGAATGGTCGGCCCTTGCCGGCCAACTGGTCATAAAGCTGATAACGCGCGCCGCCCACCACGATCCATTGGTCGTTGAGGTGGATGGAGTCCTGCACAAAGGCCGACTGGCTGTAGACCTTGTCAGTCTGGTCGCTGTCGGTGGCCGAGATGGTGGTTGGGACCGGCACCTGGTCATACACCGGGTTCTGGGTGTCGAACCGCACGCTGGTGGTCTCGCGCAACAAATCGGCGCGAAAAATCTTGCGGTATTCGTGATCCACACCGGTCAGTAGTTCATGGCGCAGGCCGCCCAGTTGCACATCACCGGACAGATCCATCGTGCCGAAATGCTCGGTGCTCACCGCACCCCGCGTACCGTCCAGCCGGCGCACCAGCAAGGTGCTGCTGTCGGTAACGTAGCGGGTCACCCGCGCCTGGTAGTCGTCGTAGCGATCGCGGTAATAGCTGTAGGCGAAGTGGGCTTTCCACTCGTCGTTGAGACGGTGCTCGACATCGAAAATTGCCAGGTCCGAACGCCCTTCGGTCTTGTTGTAGGGCTCGTCCAGACGCTGCTCGCGCGGCACGCTCAACGGCTTGGTCGAGTTGGCAGCGAGGATGGTGCCGCGATCGAACGGGGTGACGTAATCGCGGTGCTCCCAGGAAACATTCACCGTGGTGTCATCACCAAACCAGGCCAGCGACGGCGCGATGGTTTTTTCCCGGCTATTGCCGAAGTTGCGCCAGTAATCGGCATCGTCGTAATCGGCTACCAGGCGGTAAGCGAAGTTGCTGTCGCCAATGGCTCCGGTGCTGTCGAGCTGGCCACCGCTGCCGTTCTTGCCTTCGGTATAAGTGGAAGCCCGGGCGGTGATGGCGTTGTACGGCGCCAGCTGCGGTTTCTTGCTGACCAAGTTGATCACGCCGCCCGGGTCGAGAATGCCGTACAGCATTGACGCCGGCCCCTTGAGCACTTCCACGCGCTCGACATTGGCGGTGAAATTGCGGCCCTGCACCGTGCGCATGCCGTCGCGCAGAATCGAACCGTCGCGGTTGTCGCCAAAGCCGCGCTTCATGACCGCGTCCATGGTGCTGCCCAGGGTGTTGGCCTGGGTGATGCCGCTGACATTCACCAGCGCATCGTCCAGGTTGCGCGGTTGCTGGTCCTGCAGAACCTGCCTGGGCACCACGGCAATGGCTTGCGGAATTTCCAGCAACGGCGCTTCGGTACGCATGATCTTGCTGGTGGGTGGCGGCTGATAGCTCTGCGCTGGCTGCGATTGGCCGTCGATATTGGCGGCATCCAGATTCATGCCGCTGTCGCTGCGCAGGCGTTGCAAGGTCAGGGTGCGTTCGTCCGCCCGGCGAAAGGTAAACCCGGAGCCTTGCAGCAATTGGCTCAACGCCTGCTCGGCGCTCATGTGCCCGCGTACGGCCGGCGTCTGCAGGCCATAGGGCGCATCGTCGCTGTAGACCAGGCTCAGGCCCGTAACCCGGCTAAAGGCGCTCAGTGCCTGCGGCATGGGCTGGGCGGCGATAGCAAAGCTGTACTGCGCCTGCGTGGCGGCGGCGGGTGCATCGGCCGCCTGAACCAGCAGCGGTATGCCGGCTGCCAGTACCAAGGAAAGACCGAAGCCGTGTTTTCCAGCCAGTAGCCTGTACGTCATAAGCACCTAATCCGTGAAAGTGTCCCGCAACCGGGCTGCTGCGATCTATTCGCAATTACAAGCACTACACGGATGCCGACGAGAGATACCTCACCGTCGGCTGAAATTATTTTCAGGGCTAACGCACCACGGTGATGCCCAGCAGTTGGTGATGCTCAAAGCCCACCACGCTGCCTATTGAATCCAGCACTTTGCCGGGGTCCTGGGTGGGGAAACTGCCACTGATGCGTTGCTGTCCCAACGCCTGGTTGAGCAGAACGATAGGCGTGGGGCTATAGCGCTGCACTTCATCCAGCACCTGCGCCAACGGCAGTTGGTAGAACGTCAGCCAGCCCTGGCGCCAGGCCAGGCTGGCGTCGCTGTCTACGCCCTGCACGGTACCGGCAAGCCCCTGTTGATAACTGACCTGCTGATTGGCGCCGAGCACCAGCGGCGTTGCGCCCGTCTTCGCGGTGACCGCTACACGGCCCGACTGCACCGTTACCTGGGCACCCTTGTCGTGCAGGCGCACCTCGAACTGGGTACCCAGCACCTGGGCCTCGCCGTCGGAGGCGCTGACGATAAAAGGCTGGCCGGTGTGGCTGACCTGAAAATACGCTGCGCCGCGCAGCAATTCGATGCGTCGCTGCTGGTCAGTGAAATGCACCTGCACGGCGCTGTCGGCGTCGAGCAGCAGTACGGATTGATCGGCCAGGGTGATCTGCCGCAACTGCCCCGGTGCCGACATATAGTCCGCGCGTAACGAGTCCACCCAGCGCTGCGGCTGCCAGCCCAACAGACCCAGCATCAACAGCACACTGGCGGCGGTCGCCAGCGTGCCCTGCCACCAGCGCGACGCGCGGCGCGGCGTCGGCGCCATGGCGTTGAGGTAATGCGCCATGGCCGCGGCCTCCTCGTCGGCCAACTGCTGGGCCGGCTGCTCGGTCAGCGCCCACAACCCTTGCACCTGGGCATAGGCCTCGACATGGGCCGGGTCGGCATACAGCCATGCATCAAAGGCTTGCCGCTCAGCTGCGGTGGGCTGCGCGCGCAAGCGCTCGTGCCAGCTCAGGGCAACCTGCTCAAGCGACGGAGCGGCGTCGGCAACGACGCGCAAAGAATGCGAATGGCTCATTGATCAGGCGACTCCAGGCTCGCCTTGCAGGCATCGAGGGCGCGCATCATATGTTTTTCCACCGCGCTCTGGGACAGCTGCATCACCTTGGCGATTTCGCCATAGGTGCGGCCGTGCACCCGATTGAGCAGAAAGATATGCCGCGTGCGTGCAGGCAACGCCCGCAGGGCCTGTTCCACACGCTGCAAGTCGTGGCTGGCAGCCAGCGCCGCGTCGGGTGCCGAGGGCTCGCCCAGTTGCTCGGTCAGCAACCCGGTTTCAGTGCGGTTGCGCGAGCTTTCGCTGCGCAAATGGTCAATGGCCATATTGCGCGCCGAGCGCAGCAGGTAGGTGCTGAGTTCTTCCACCTGCACCTGTGGGCGGCGCCAGAAGCGCAGAAACAGGTCCTGCACAAGGTCCGCCGCCGTGGCCCGGCACCCCACGCGGCGACTGACCAACGCCTCCATCTGCGAACGCTGGGAAAGAAACACCCGCAGAAAATTCGCTCGCAGTGCCGGTTCGGCCGCGACCAATGCCTCGGGCTGCGGATCGGTGTGGGGAGTGGAGTCAGCCATGCGGGCAGAAGTCGCAAAATCAGAATAATGCGCAAATGATAATGCCTTGCATTAAAGCCCGATAGAGGCCCCCGGTCGGATCCCGCATAATGGCCGCCGCCTTCACCTCCAGGAAAACCGCCGTGACCCTCACGCCCGTCCCCAACAGCTTGCTGGTTATCGGCTATGTCTGGCCCGAGCCACGCTCCTCGGCGGCCGGCGGGCACATGATGCAGGTGCTGGAGTGTTTTCTGGCGCGCGGCTGGCGTATCACCTTTGCCAGCCCGGCCAAGGAGGGCGAGCACAAGGCCGATCTGCAGGCGCTCGGTGTTGCCGAGCAGGTTATCGAGCTCAACAACGAAAGCTTCGACCACTTCGTGCAGGAACTGAACCCAGCCGTCGTGTTGTTCGACCGTTTCATGATGGAAGAGCAATTCGGTTGGCGCGTCGAACAACAATGCCCCAACGCCGTGCGCGTGCTGGAAACCTCCGACCTGCAATCGCTGCGTGATGCCCGCCAGCAGCTACTGAAAGCACACCTGGCCGCCGGTAAAGGGGATGACTGCCGCGAGCTGTTTGCCATCGAGCCAGCCGAGCTGTTCCGGCATATGGCCGCCAGCGACACGGCGCTACGGGAGATCGCCGCGCTGTACCGCTGCGACCTCAACCTGATGATTTCCGATGCCGAAATCTCGTTGCTGTGCGATCACTTCAAACTGCCGGACGCGCTGCTGGTGCACTGCCCCTTGCTGCTCGATGCCACACCGCGCGAGGTGCTGCCTTACCGCGAGCGGGCGCATTTCATCAGCATCGGCAACTTTCGCCATGCGCCCAATTGGGATGCGGTGCTGTGGCTGAAACAGAGCATCTGGCCGCTCATTCGCGAACAACTGCCGCAGGCGCAATTGCACGTGTACGGCGCCTACACGCCGCCCAAAGCGACCGCCTTGCACAACGCGCCACAGGGTTTTCACGTTATGAACTGGGCGCCCGATGCCTTGGCGGTAATGGAAGGGGCGCGGGTGTGCCTGGCACCGCTGCGCTTTGGTGCCGGCATCAAGGGCAAGCTTGCCGACGCTATGCTCTGTGGCACCCCGAGTGTCACCACGCCAATCGGCGCGGAAGGCATGCACGGCCAATGGCCCTGGCCAGGTGAGGTGGTTGGCGATGCGGCAGCATTTGCCGAGGCAGCGGTGCGTTTATACCGCGAAGAAAATGCCTGGCAGCAGGCGCATAGCCACAACTGGCCGCTGTTGGCGGCACGCTATGAGCGGCATGCGTTCGGGGAATTGTTGATGCAACAGATCGAACAGTGCCAAGCCAATCTGGCGGAACACCGCGCGCGGAATTTTACTGGGGCAATGCTGCGTCACCACCAGCACAAAAGCACCAAGTACATGGCGCAATGGATCGAGGCGAAAAGCCGCCGCGATTGACTACCGTCGTCCCCGCGCAGGCGGGGCCCCAGATTGTCACGTCAAGCAACGAGCGCGCTGACCTGCACAATTCTGGATTCCCGCCTTCGCGAAAATGACGTGCGCGAGGTAGCGCTTAGTCGTTGTTGCGAAACAACAGGTAACCTGCCAGGGCCACTACGCCCAGCGCCAAGCTGGCCGTTGCTACCGGGTGTTCACGGGTGTAATCGCGGGTGGCGGCGCCGGCCTGAAGCGTTTTTTCCTTCACGTCCGAATAGGTGTCGCTCAGCAGATCGCGGGAATGGCCGAGTACGCGTTCGGCGCTGCTGCGCAGGCTTTTCAGCGATTTCTGCGATTCATCACTGAATTCACTTTTCAGGCTGTCGAGGCTGGAGATCAGGTGTTCGATCTCGGTTTCGATGCTGTGCAGGGATTTGTTGCGCGATGCGAAAATAGCCATGGTCAGTCTCTCCTATCGTTCATAAGGGCGTACGAGGTGTGACTGCGCTCAACTTGGAAAGTGCAGCTAATCTGAACTTATCGGGCGCCAGGCAGGACTCATTCTGTAAGCGCGTTTCCCTATAAGAGAGGACTACAGCATGTCGGATCATCACACCTACAAACTGATTGATATCGTCGGTTCTTCGCCTACCAGCATTGAAGAAGCCATTCAGAACGCCCTGGCCGAAACGGCGAAAACCGTGCGTAACCTGGAATGGTTTGAAGTGGTTGAGACACGCGGTCACATAGTTGACGGAAAAGTCGGCCACTATCAGGTGACCTTGAAAGTCGGTTTCCGCATCGGCGACAGCTGATGCCCTGTTAATGCGTAGTGGCCTGCGGGCCGCTTACGCTCACCGGGCTATGGGACAAACGCCCGGTGTTGCTTTTGGCGGCCGCAGGTCGTCAATGTTGCTGCTC
This sequence comes from Pseudomonas turukhanskensis, assembly GCF_027922365.1. Taxonomy (GTDB): domain Bacteria; phylum Pseudomonadota; class Gammaproteobacteria; order Pseudomonadales; family Pseudomonadaceae; genus Aquipseudomonas; species Aquipseudomonas turukhanskensis. The sequence goes on along the minus strand of NZ_BSFN01000001.1, from coordinate 651,526 downwards.
GAGGTTTGGCGTTGTGTTCGGGCATTTGTGTTACCAACGAGGGAGCGTTACCCCCATGAAGAAAGTGATCCTGGCCTTTGGCCTGTTAGCTATGGCTGGCTCGGCCTTGGCGGCGCCAAAACCCTGCGAAGAACTGAAGTCGGAAATCGATGCAAAAATCCAAGCCAAGGGCGCCACGTCCTACAGCCTGGAAATCGTTGAAAAAGGCAGCGCTGGCGACAAGCAAGTGGTTGGCAGCTGCGATGCAGGTACTAAAGAGATCGTCTACCAGCGCAATTGACCGCGCCTAGGCACTATCGAACCGGCGCCCAGTGGCGCCGGTTTTTTATTGGGTGTGACGTAGCGAGCGGCTGCGCGTCGGCGGGGCTGCGTTGAAAAAGGCTTTTGAATGCTCATTGGCTACAGCCAACTGCGCTTCAAAAGCCGTTTTCGCCTTGCTCCGCTCTAGCTCGCTCGCTCTGGATCTATGAGATGCCGAGATCGCAAAAGCTAAGAATTTGCCTTAAGGGTGACCGCGCAGTACAGTAAGCCCCACTGAAATAGTCGGGTATTACGACGCTGTATGGCCGACGACCAGGAAATCGCGCCCGGAGTGCAATCATGAAAACCGTTTCCGACATCAAAATTTCCGTTCTCGACCTCGCCCCCATCCGCGCCGATGGCGGCCCGCAGCAGGCGCTGCGCAATTCCCTGGCGTTGGCGCAGCATGCAGAAAAACTGGGGTTCACCCGCTTCTGGGTGGCCGAACACCACAACATGGACGGCATCGCCAGTTCCGCTACCTCGGTGCTGATCGGTTATCTGGCGGCCGGCACCAGCAGCATTCGCCTGGGCGCCGGTGGCGTAATGCTGCCTAACCATGCGCCGCTGGTGATTGCCGAGCAGTTCGGCACTCTGGCCACTCTGTACCCCGGCCGTATCGACCTGGGCCTGGGCCGCGCGCCCGGCGCCGATCAGTACACGGCCCACGCGCTGCGCCGTGAGCGCTCCGGCAGCGCCGATGATTTCCCCGAAGACCTGACCGAGTTGCAAACCTACCTCGGCCCGCTGCAGCGTAACCAACGGGTAATTGCCATGCCCGGCGCCGGCACCGCAGTGCCGATCTGGCTGCTCGGTTCCAGCCTGTTCAGCGCCCAATTGGCAGGCCAGCGCGGCTTGCCTTACGCCTTTGCCTCGCACTTCGCACCGCGCCTGATGCACGAGGCCATCCGTGTGTACCGCAACAACTTCAAGCCGTCAGCCGTGTTGGATAAACCCTACGTCATGCTCGGCGTGCCGCTGCTGGCTGCCGACACCGACGAGCAGGCGCAGTACCTGGCCACCAGCGCCTACCAGCGCATTCTCGCCCTGCTGCGCGGCCAGAGCCTAGTGCAAAAACCCCCGGTGCAAAGCATGGAAGGTCTGTGGCTGCCCCATGAGCGGCAGGCGGTGGGCGAGTTCTTCGGCTTGGCGATGGTGGGCGGGCCGGAGACGATCCGCAGCCATATCAATCAACTGCTGGAACAGACCGATGCCGACGAGCTGATTTTCACCAGTGACATGTACGACTTCGTCGACCGCCTGCATTCCTACGAGGTGTTGGCCAACTTGCGCTAAGCACCGGTAAAAAAAGCGAACGACTGCCGCGCCAGTGCCTCTGAACCCTATACCCAACGGCAAGGAGAACTCAGATGAAAAAGACAGCATCGGCCCACTGGCAAGGCGGCATCAAAGACGGCAAAGGCACCATCTCCACCCAGAGCGGCGTGTTGAGCCAGAGCCCCTACGGCTTTAACACCCGTTTTGAAGACAAGCCCGGCACCAACCCGGAAGAACTGATTGGCGCCGCCCATGCCGGGTGTTTTTCCATGGCCTTGTCCAAGGAACTCGGTGACGCCGGCATGACGGCCGAAAGCATCGACACCCAGGCCGAAGTCACCCTCGACAAAGCCGACGGCGGCTTCGCCATCACTGCCGTGCACCTCAAACTCAGCGCCAAGATTCCCGGCGCCGACCGCGAGGCGTTCGAAAAAGCGGTGGAAAGCGCTAAGACCGGTTGCCCGGTTTCCAAGGTGTTGAATGCAGAGATCACCCTGGAAGCCACGCTCGAAAACTAACTGTAGGGCGAATATCCGCATCGCGGATATCCGCCGATACCGGGTGTGCGGCGGATAGCGCTTTGCGCGATATTCGCCCTACGCCGCTTTATTGCGCTCATACCTGTCCAACAACGGCTGCGTCGTCAGCCCGTGCACCGCAATGCTCAACGCCACCACCGACAATGTCAGGCCAATCGCCTCCTGCGCCGCCTCGCCTTCCAGGCCGTGGTTAAGCACATAGGCCAGGTAATACAAACTGCCGATGCCGCGAATCCCGAACCACCCCATCAGCCAGCGCTGCCGTTCACACAGGGCATTGCCGCGCACGATCGCCACCACGCTCAGTGGCCGAATAATGCAGAACAGCGCCAGCCCCAGGGGCACCGCGCGCCAGTCCCAGTGAAAGGCCAGCAGCGCGCCGAGCAGGGTCACCAGCAGCACTTCCAGCACCCGTTCGACGATGTCGCCAAATGACAGAATCTCGCCAATCAGCAAGCCGGCCACCACCTTCGGCTCGCTAGTATCGCTGACCTGTTCCTTGACCTGATCCAGGCTGCCGCCGTCCTTGGGAAGGGCCGACGCCACTTCCTCGGCCGGTACACTGGAGTTATCCGATGAGTCGACTTCGGCATGGCGCAGGCCGATGCCAGCTGCAAACGCGGCCAGAAAGCCCAGCGCGCCGACCGTTTCGGCCAGCCAATACGACAGGGCGATCAGCGCCATGGCGAGAAAGTCGTTGGGGGAGATGGCTGCATCACGGTGGCGGGTGCGCAAGTAGATGGCCAGCCGCCCTACCCCGCGCCCCAGCAGAAAGCCGATCAGCAAGCCGGCCGGAATGGCCCACAGCAAACGCTGCGTGGCCCAGCCGCTCAGCCACTGCCCGCCAGTGCCGTCGTGCTGAATCCATAACAAGGCGAAGAACACAAAGGGAAACGCCACCCCATCGTTGAACCCCGCTTCGCCGGACAGGCCGTAGCGCATGCGGTCAAAGTCCCCGGCGTGGTTTACCTGCACCAGGCTAGCCAGTACTGGGTCGGTAGGCGCCAGCACGGCACCAATCAGCATCGATAGCCCAACACTAAGCCCCAGGCCGTAATGCGCCACCAGCGCCACCCCGGCAATGCACGCCAGCATCACAGGGCCGGCCAGCAAATAGGCGCTGCGCCATGCCGGGTCGGCAAAACCCAGGCGCAATTTCATGCCGCCACTGAACAGGGAAAACAGCACGGCAATTTCAGTGAGGTGTTCGAGCCAGTCGGCCACCTCGATGAAATTCATGTGCCACAACCCAAGCCCCAGCGGGCCGATGGCCAGGCCGAATGCCAGATAAAGCGTGGAGGTGGTAACGGGTAACCAACGCAGATAGGCCGAGGCCAGGGTGAGAATCAGCAAAATGCTGCCAAGCACCGCCATCCAGTGCAGAAAGCTCATATGGGCTCGCTCCCAGGTGCATGGCGGGTCGGGGTGACAGCGCGCGCTCTAGGTTTCGAGGCGCTTGCAGCCGATATGGTTCAGCCCGTAAGAGCCAGCTTGCTGGCGAACCCTGAAAACAAAATTTCTGAGCGCCGTTTGCAGGGTTCGCGACCAAGGTCGCTCCTACAGAAATGGCGCCCCCGTTACAACGGCCCGCACTTCTCCACAGTCACCTGCTTGAGCGCCTTGCGCGGTGTACCGTACAACCAGGCCTGGGTGCTCATGGCCACCGGCCGTGCTTCCAGGCGATAGCGCTGGCCGGCGACAAAGTCGTACTTCACCTTGAGGTGGCAGGTGATCTGCCGTGGGTTGCCCATGGTGCCGCCGCCCCCGCCGTTATCCACATCGAACTGAAACCGCGCACGCAACTCGTGGCTACCGGGTGTTACCTGGAAAAAACGGCCATCACTGACTTTTTTGCCGTCCAGTTTCTGCGCCATCAGGCTATTGCCCGGCGTGCTGTACAGCTCAATCCACGCCTGGGTCGCATCAGCCTCGGGCAATGCGGCGGCGCAGGCAGTCAGGGGCAGGGCGCAGAACAGAATGGGCAGCAGGCGCATGGCGATCTCATCCGGACGGTATGCAGGAATCATGGTGTCATTCCCACCTCGCCGCAACGGCCTTCTTTGGCGCGCGCCAACAATTGATTCTGCTGGTCATAGAGCTTGGCCCACGGGCGAAAGCCGATACTGCCAGCCACCAGGTTGTAGCGTTGGCCGGCGGCGAATTCGGGGTAGGCGAGCTTGAGTACGCAGGTGCGTTCCAGGCCCTGGCTATCGGGGCCGATATTGGTGGGCGCCACGTTAAATTGCAGGAACATGTGCAGCTCGTGCTGACCCGGCGTCACCTGAAAATAGCGGTCGTCATCGAGCGCGCTGGTGTCCACTTTGGCAGCCTGCAGGGTATTGGCTTCGCTGGTATGCAAATCCACCCAGGCCTGAGTTGGGTCGGGAGTGGGCATCATGGCGCAGCCACCCAGCGTGAGCAGGCAGGCGGCGAGTAGAAATGGGCGCATGGTCGGGCTCCGTGGTCTGTTTTTATAGCTATTGCGCAAGGCTGGCTGGAGCGCCGAAGCACGATGGGGTAGGTTTTGCGGCAGCGTGTCGCCGCCCTTTAGCCCTCACCGGATCGCCAATGCCGCCCTGCTTATCCTGGTTACTCGACCTGCCGCGCTGGCGCTGGGTTCCGCTACCCCTGGTTTTGCTGCTGAACGGTTGCAGCTATTACACGCAATTGCTCACCGGCCAGGTCGATTTGCTGAGCCGACGCGAACCCATCAGCACTTTACTGGCCAAGCCCAATCTGGACCCGCAGTTGCGCCAACGCCTGACCCTGGCCGAAGACGCCCGCACTTTCGCCAGCCGCGAACTCAGCCTGCCGGATAACCAGAGCTATCGCCTGTATGCAGACCTCGGCCGGCCGTATGTGGTGTGGAACGTCTTTGCCACGCCTGAGTTTTCACTGGAGCCGCAAACCCATTGCTTTCCCATTGCCGGCTGTGTGGCCTACCGCGGCTTCTACGACCAGAACCGCGCCCGTGGCGCCGCAGCCGTGCTCAAACAGGATGGCTTGGACACCTATGTGGCCGGCATCGAGGCCTATTCCACCCTGGGCTGGTTTGCCGACCCGCTGCTTAACACCATGCTGCGCTGGGACGATCAGCGCTGGGTGTCGGTGATCTTCCACGAGCTGGCGCACCAGCAGTTCTACCTGCCGGGCGACACCGCTTTCAACGAGTCTTACGCCAGCTTTGTCGAAACCCAGGGGCTGCGCCAATGGCGTGCCGCCCGTGGGCTGAAAGCCGCCGATGACGGCGCCCGGGACCGGCAGCGCGAACAATTCAGCGCCTTGGTATTGGCCAGCCGCGACCGCCTGCAAGCCCTGTATGCCAGCGGCCAATCCGAGCAGGCCATGCGCACCGGCAAAGCGGCTGAGTTTGAACGGTTGCGCAGCGAATACCGCGTGCTGCGCACAACGCAATGGGCGGGCGATGGCCGCTACGACGCCTGGATGTACAGCCCGCTTAACAACGCCAAGCTGCTGCCTTTTGGTTTGTACGACCAATGGCAGCCGGCGTTTGCCGCGTTATTCCGTGAGGTGAATGGTGACTGGCCGCAGTTTTATGCAGCGGTCAAAACCCTGGGGGAATTACCGGAGGCCGAGCGGCAAGCCCGCCTGGCCCGATTGCAAAACGCTCAGCCCTGAAACGCCGCGTGCAACTCGGCCAGGGTGCGGAAGTGATAGGTCGGGCTTTCGGCCAGAATCTCTTCTTCGCTGCCAAAGCCATACCCCACCGCCACCGACTCCAAGCCATTGCTGCGCGCGCCGATCAAATCGTGTTTGCGGTCGCCGATCATCAGGGTCTGCGCCGGGTCCAGGCGCTCCTGCTCGATCAGGTGAGCAATCAGCTCCACCTTGTTGGTGCGGGTGCCGTCCAGCTCGCTGCCGTAGATCACTTTGAAGTGTTTGGCGAAATCAAAATGTCGGGCAATTTCGCGGGCGAACACGTGGGGCTTTGATGTGGCGATATACAGCGTGCGGCCTTGGGCGTTAAGGCTGCCGAGCAGTTCGCCCACGCCTTCGAACACCAGGTTTTCGTACAGGCCGGTGACCTTGAAGCGTTCACGGTAGAAGTTCACGGCTTGCCAGGCCTTGGCCTCGTCGAACGCGTAGAACTGCATAAAGGCCTGCAACAGCGGCGGGCCGATAAAGTGTTCGAGCTTGGTCAGGTCGGGTTCGTCGATGCCTAGCTGGGCCAGTGCAAATTGAATGGAGCGGGTGATGCCTTCACGCGGGTCGGTGAGGGTGCCGTCGAGGTCGAAGAGAATGGTTTGCTGGTGCATGGACAAAGCGCCCTGATTGCCGGGGGCGCCATGATAACTCGCCTTAACTCCGTCGTCCCCGCACAGTCCGGGACGACGGAGTAGGTTCACGCGTTCAAATGCGGCTGCATCGTCACCGCCAACCACTCCATAAACACCTTCACCCGCTGCGGCAGATTGCGTCGGTGGGCGTACAGCAGGGTGACGTTCATCGGCGCCGGCACCCACTCGGGCAACACTTCCACCAACTCGCCGCGTGCCAGGCTTTCGCGCTTGCCGGCGACCGGCGCCTGAACGATGCCGAAGCCGGCCAGGCAGGCGGCGTTGTAGCAGTCGGTATTGTTCACCGTCACCGTACCGGCCATGGGCAGGCAGTGGCGCTTGCCGTTTTGCTGATACTCAAAGCCCACCGAGCGTGAGCCGAATGTGGTGACGTAATGCACCAGCCGGTGGTGGGCCAGGTCATCCAGCGTGCGCGGCGTGCCATAGCGTTCAAGGTAAGCGGGGCTGGCGTAGTTGGCCTGACGCAGCGCTCCGAGCGGCCTGGCCACCAGGCTGGCGTCCGGTAATTCGCCAACGCGCATCACACAGTCAAAGCCTTCGCGCACCAGGTCGACACGGCGGTCGGTGGCGCTGATCTCTAGTTCGATTTGCGGGTGCAGGTCGCTGAATTGCGGCAGGTGCGGCAGCACGTATTCGCGCGCGGTCACGGTTGGCAGGTCGATACGCAAGCGTCCGCGCAGCACGCTCTGGTCTTGGCGAAACAGGCTTTCCAATTCGTCCACCTGGTCGAGCATGTCTTTGCAGCGCTCGTACAGCACCAGCCCGTCCTGGGTCGCTTGCACCTTGCGCGTGGTGCGTTGCAGCAGGCGTGCGCCGAGCAGGTCTTCGAGCAAGCGCACATGCTCGGACACAGTGGATTTGGGTAAGCCCAGGCTCTCACTGGCCTGGGTAAAACTCGCCAGCTCGGTGACGCGGGCAAAGGTTTTGTACAGGTCGAGCTTGTTCATGGCCGCACCCACTGTTCGGTTTATCCGCATGGTTTATGCAGATTCTTCGTCTTTATCGACTTATGCCCAAACCCTACAGTGGCCTCGACCTCACCGCTAGCCCCTTCTGGAGATGCATACCATGACTCGTAAAATTGCACTGATCACCGGCGCCAGCCGCGGCCTTGGCAAAAACGCAGCGCTGCACCTGGCGGCCCAGGGCGTCGACATCATCGGCACCTACCACAGCCGTCGCGACGAAGCGCAGGCACTGGTAAGCCAGATCGAAGAAGCCGGCGGCCGCGCCGTAATGCTGCAACTGGATGTGGCCGACAGCGCCAGCTTCGGTACCTTTGCCGAAAACGTGAAAAATGCGCTGACCAGCCATTTCGAGCGCGACACCTTCGATTTTCTGCTTAACAACGCCGGCATGGGCATTCATGCCAGTTTTGCCGAAACCAGCGAAGCGCAGTTCGACCAGTTGGTGAACGTTCACCTCAAAGGCCCATTTTTCCTGACGCAACGGCTGCTGCCGTTGCTGGCCGATGGCGGGCGCATTCTCAACGTCTCGTCCGGTCTGGCACGCTTTGCGCTGCCGGGTTATGCGGCGTACGCGGTGATGAAAGGCGGAATTGAAGTGCTTACCCGCTACCAGGCCAAGGAACTGGGAGCGCGTGGCATCAGCGTAAACACCATTGCTCCGGGCGCCATCGAAACCGATTTTGGCGGCGGTGCGGTACGTGACAACGCGGCGCTCAATACCATGGTGGCCAGCAACACCGCGTTGGGCCGCGTGGGGTTGCCGGACGATATCGGCGCGGCGATTGCCCTGCTGTTCAGCGAAGGCAGCCGCTGGATCAATGCCCAGCGTATTGAGGCTTCGGGCGGGATGTTTCTGTAACCAGCGCATCTGGGCGTAGGGCGAATACCCGCTCGCGGGTATCGGCCATTGCGATCTACGTTGTAAGTCCGTGGTATTAGCGGCGGATATCCCAACGGGATATTCGCCCTACGAATCGTATCCTTCGGCCAGGTGCTGATCTTTCAAACGCACGTAGTTTGCCGCGCTATAGGTAAAAAACGCCCGCTCCTTCTCGGTTAGCGGGCGTGCCTGTTTGGCCGGGCTGCCCACATACAAAAAGCCGCTTTCCAGCACCCGCCCCGGCGGCACCAGGCTGCCGGCGCCGATGATCACCTCATCCTCGATCACCGCGCCGTCCATCACCGTCGAGCCCATGCCGATAAGGATACGGTTGCCCACGGTGCAGCCATGCAGCATCACCTTGTGGCCGATGGTCACGTCATCGCCAATCAGCAACGGAAAACCATCGGGGTTAAACGGCCCGGTGTGGGTGATATGGAGCACGCTGCCGTCCTGCACGCTGGTGCGCTCGCCGATACGGATGCGGTGCATATCGCCACGGATCACCGTCAGCGGCCATACCGAGCTGTCATCGCCCAGCACCACATCGCCGATGACCACGGCGGTGGCGTCGACAAACACCTTGTTGCCGAGCGTCGGTGTGGTGCCTTGGTATTTACGAATTGCCACGATAGAAACCTCGAAAGCTGCGTTAAGGGTTGATTGTAATTAAGATGGCGCCATATCTGCTGAAGCGCATCCAATAAGCTTCAGCCCGAATTTCCCAGCCAGACAGGTGACCGTCGTGAGCGAGAACAACCCTCTACTGCAAGCCTTCGACCTCCCACCCTACTCCGCCATTCGTCCCGAACACGTTGAACCCGCCGTCGACACGCTGCTGCGTGAAGGCCGCGAAGCGCTGGCCAAGCTGTTGGCCGAGCAGCCGCAAACCCCGACCTGGGACGGCCTGGTGCTGGCGCTGGACGAACAGGGCGAACGCCTGGGGCGCGCCTGGAGCCCGGTCAGCCACCTCAATGCGGTGTGCAATAACGCCGAGCTGCGTCAGGCCTACGAGGCCTGCCTGCCCAAGCTGTCGGAATACTGGACAGAGCTGGGCCAGAATCGCGCGTTGTTCCAGGCCTATGAAGCCCTGGCCAACAGCCCGGCGGCGGCCAGCTTTGACGTGGCGCAAACCACCATCTTGCAAAACGCCCTGCGTGATTTCCGCCTCTCCGGTATCGACCTGCCGGCGGCCGAGCAGCAGCGTTATGGCGCCATCCAGATGAAACTCTCGGAGCTGGGCAGCCGCTTCTCGAACCAGTTGCTCGACGCCACCCAGGCCTGGAGCAAACACATCCTCGACGAAGACGCCCTGGACGGTTTGCCGGATTCGGCCAAGGCGCAAATGGCCCAGGCCGCGCAGGCCAAGGAACTGGACGGCTGGTTGATCAGCCTGGAATTCCCCAGCTACTACGCGGTAATGACCTACGCCAACGATCGCGCCCTGCGTGAAGAGCTGTACGCCGCGTACTGCACCCGCGCCTCGGACCAGGGCCCGAATGCCGGCAAGAACGACAACGGCCCGGTCATGGCCGAAATCCTCGACCTGCGCCAGGAGCTGGCCAAGCTGCTGGGCTTTGCCAACTACTCGGAACTGAGCCTGGCCACCAAGATGGCCGAGAACAACGAGCAGGTGCTGAGCTTCCTGCGCGACCTGGCCCAGCGCAGCAAGCCGTTTGCCGCGCAGGACCTGGCCGAACTCAAGGCCTACGCCGCCGAGCAGGGTTGCAACGACCTGCAAAGCTGGGACGTGGGCTACTACAGCGAAAAACTGCGTGAGCAGCGCTACAGCATTTCCCAGGAAACCCTGCGCGCCTACTTCCCCATCGACAAAGTACTGAGCGGCCTGTTCGACATCGTGCAGAAGCTCTACGGCATCGAAATCGCCGAACTCAAAGGCTTCGACACCTGGCACCCGGATGTACGCCTGTTCGAGATCAAGGAAAACGGCCAGCACGTGGGCCGCTTCTTTTTCGACCTCTATGCCCGCGCCAACAAGCGCGGCGGTGCCTGGATGGACGGCGCGCGTGACAAACGCCGTACCGCCGCTGGCAAGGTGGTCAGCCCGGTCGCCAACCTGGTGTGCAACTTCACTCCGGCCGTGGGCGACCAGCCAGCGCTGCTGACCCACGACGAAGTCACCACCCTGTTCCACGAATTTGGCCATGGCCTGCACCACCTGCTGACCCGCGTCGAGCACGCCGGCGCGTCGGGCATCAACGGCGTGGCCTGGGATGCGGTCGAGCTGCCAAGCCAATTTATGGAGAACTGGTGCTGGGAGCCCGAGGGCCTGGCACTGATTTCCGGGCACTACAAAACCGGCGAAGCGCTGCCGCAAGACCTGCTGGAAAAAATGCTCGCGGCGAAAAACTTCCAGTCCGGCCTGATGATGGCGCGGCAAGTCGAATTCTCCCTGTTCGACTTCGAACTGCACGCCACCCATGGCGACGGCCGTTCGGTGCTTGACGTGCTCGAAGGCATACGCGCCGAGGTGTCGGTCATGCGCCCACCGGCGTACAACCGCTTCCCCAACAGCTTTGCGCATATCTTTGCCGGCGGTTACGCGGCCGGTTACTACAGCTACAAGTGGGCCGAGGTGCTCTCGGCCGATGCCTTCTCCAAGTTCGAGGAAGACGGCGTGCTCAATGCCGAAACCGGCCGCGCATTCCGCGAAGCCATTCTGGCCCGGGGCGGCTCGCAGGCGCCGATGGTGCTGTTCGTCGACTTCCGCGGCCGTGAGCCAAGCATCGATGCACTGCTGCGTCACCTCGGCCTGAGTGCGGAGGCGGCGTAATGGCAATCGGCAAAAAACGCTTTATCGCCGGGGCCGTTTGCCCGGCCTGCAGCGAGAGCGACAAGATCCAGATGTGGGACGTGGACGGCACGCCGCACCGCGAATGCGTGGCCTGCGGCTACGCTGATACCTTGAATGAACAAGGCCAGTCGGTGCCCAGAGAGTTGGGCACGCGGGTCAACAAGATCGCGGTAAAACCGGCGGACCCCAAGGTTCAGGGCGTGCAGTTCTTCCCTAATCCGAAACTTAAAAAGCCAGCGGAATAACCTATGTGGCACGTGGTGTGCGGCGACAATGCGGTTGAAGGCGTCACCCAGGTGGTGGGTGAGGAGCTGTCGTTGCAGGTGCTACGCGATGACCTGGCCGTGGGGCCGCTGGTGGATGTCGATAGACCACCCTGCACCGCGCGCGCGGCGTTCTGGCAGGCGGTTTGGCCAACGGCCGTCCAACCGGCTCCCGATTTTTCTACCCTTGGCGATGACGTGACCTGGCTGCAAAGCCTGGCCACGCACACCGAACCGGTCACGCTGTGGCACGGCGACAGCTGCTCCGAACAGCTGATGCTGTGCCGCGTCGCCGCCGCGCTGCAACACAGTCACCTGCCGTTTTTCGAAGTGCCCTGCGGCACCGGCGACAGCCGCGTAGCGTGGCGCCGCGCAGTGGCCATGCATGCGCCGGATGAACTGCTGAAATTGTACGAACCCAGGCTGGTAAGCCCCGCCCGGCGCCAGCGCCTGGCCGCGCAATGGAAACAGGCGGTAGCACAAAACGCGGTGGTGAGGCGCTGGGTCAACGACGCCTTTCATGGCGAAGACTACCGCGTGATAGACAGCGCTCTGCTCGCCGCCTGCAGCGACCAATGGCAACCACTGGCGCGGGCGATGGCCGAGGTGATGGGGCGTAGCGATGGGTTTTTCGCGACGGACTTTTTTCTGTTCTGGCGGGCAAGGGAATTGGCGAAGGCGGGAAGACTGGAGCTCTCGGCGGATGCCGACGTGCATACCTATTCCGAGCTTGATGTGCGCAAACAATCCTGAACCCACCGTCGTCCCAGCGCAGGCTGGGACCCAGAATTCTGGGAGAGACATACATCTGCACAAGGCACGACATTCTGGATCCCAGCCTTCGCTGGGATGACGGTGTCAGGGCCAGGCTGATCGATCTAAACCCGCCGAAAAAACTCCCCCGGTGTGCACTCGAACTGCTGGCGAAACGCTGCAATAAACGCCGACGTCGAGTCATAGCCACAACCCAACGCCACATCGGTCACCCGCGCGCCCTGCTCCAGCGGCGATAACGCCCCCAGCAGCCGCAAACGCTGGCGCCAGGCACGAAACGTCAGCCCGGTATCACGCAAAAACAACCGGCTCAGGGTTTTCTCCGACGCCCCCAACTGCCCGCTCCACTCGCTCAGGCTGCGACCGTCTTCGGGGTGCGCTTGCAGCCGGCGGCACAGCTGCTGCAAACGCGGATCGGTGGGCAGTGGCAGCGACAGGTGCACTTCCTCGGCACTGCGCAGTTGGTCCAGCATCACCTGCACCAGGCGCCCGTCTGCACCGGCTTCGTCGTACTCCACCGGCAACGCCGAAAAACGGCTGATCAATTCGCGCGTCAGCGGGCTCACGTTGAGCACCCGGCAATGCCCCGGTGCCCAGTCGGTCGCGGCGCAATCCAGATACAGGCCGCGCAACTCGGTGTGCGGCGAGCTGATCACTTCATGCTCCAACCCGGCCGGAATCCAGATGGCCCGCTGTGGCGGCGCGACAAAGCTGCCGGCATCGGTGTGCACATGCAGCACGCCCTGAATAGCGTAGGAAAGCTGCACCCACGGGTGACTGTGGCGCGGCGTGCCCACTTGCATCGGCAGGGACTCGGCCCGCGCAAATACAGGGCGCGGCAAGGTCTGCATGTCGGGAACGCGGCGCTTACCAAGGGGCGGGGAAGAAATCTGTCCGTTTGCCGGCATATTCTGACTTTCTGGCGTTAGTCGGTAAGTACGTGCCACGGTAAAGTCCCGGCCTACTCTTGGCAACCTGCTACCCGGTACCTCACCCATGGCCCGCTCGAAGCTCCTTCCCGACAACTTCACCCTCACCCTGATCGCCGTCGTCGCCACCGCCAGCCTGTTGCCGTGCAGCGGCACGGCCGCGGTGGCCTTTGGCTGGATCACCAATATCGCCATCGCCCTGCTGTTTTTCCTGCACGGCGCCAAGCTTTCGCGGGAGGCGATCATTGCCGGGGCCGGGCACTGGCGCCTGCACCTCTTGGTGTTCAGCTGCACCTTTATTCTCTTTCCGCTGCTGGGCCTGGCACTCAAGCCGCTGCTCTCGCCGGTGGTCGGTAAAGAGCTGTATATGGGCATGCTCTACCTCTGTGCCTTGCCGGCTACGGTGCAGTCGGCGATTGCCTTTACCTCGCTGGCACGCGGCAATATTCCGGCCGCCATTTGCAGCGCAGCGGCCTCCAGCCTGTTTGGGATTTTTCTGACGCCGCTGTTGGTGGCGCTGCTGCTCAATGTGCACGGCGAAGGCGGCTCCACGGTCGATGCCATCGTGAAAATAAGCGTGCAATTGCTGCTGCCGTTTATTGCCGGGCAAATCGCGCGGCGCTGGATTGGCACCTGGGTGGCCGCCAATAAAAACTGGCTGCGCTATGTCGATCAGGGCTCGATTCTGCTGGTGGTCTACACCGCCTTTAGCGAAGCGGTCATCGAAGGGCTGTGGCACCAGGTGCCGTTGCCCAAGCTGCTGGGCCTGGTGCTGGCGTGCTGCGTGTTGCTGGCCCTGGCGCTGACCATCGTGCATTTGCTGGGCAAATGGCTGGGCTTCAACATGGAAGACCGCATCACCATTTTGTTCTGCGGCTCGAAAAAGAGCCTGGCCACCGGCGTGCCCATGGCGCAGGTGCTATTTGCCGGCGGCTCCATCGGCCTGTTGATTCTGCCGCTGATGCTGTTTCACCAGATTCAACTGATGGTCTGTGCGGTGCTGGCCCAGCGTTTTTCCGAGCGCACTGAAACCGAAGAAGTAGGCGCTGCCGAGCGCCGCTGAGCGGAAAATTCATAGCCGCGACTGGCGTGCCTCACACAAACAACTTACTGTATATATATCCAGTTATTTGTTTGCAGGTGCGCCATGTCGCAGTTTCTTCCGCCCCGCGGCCGTGGTACGGCCAGCAACCCGCACAACCGTTTCGCCGCCACCCGCTCGGAGCGCGAAGACGACGGCTGGTATCAGGAAGAAACCCCGCTGACCTTCAGCACCGAGGTGCGCGAAGAGTTCGCCAAGAGCGTGATCACCCGCAACAACTCGCCGGATGTTGGCTTCGACCGCTCGGTAAACCCCTACCGCGGTTGCGAGCACGGCTGCATCTACTGCTTCGCTCGCCCCAGCCACGCGTACTGGGATTTGTCCCCGGGTATTGATTTCGAAACCAAGCTGATCGCCAAGACCAACCTGGCCAGCCGCCTGGAAGAACAACTGCAAAAACCCGGCTATGTGCCGGCGCCGATTGCCCTGGGCATCAACACCGATGCCTACCAGCCCATCGAGCGTGAGCAGCAACTGACCCGGCGCAGCCTGGAAATTTTGCTGCGCTACCGCCACCCGGTGCACATCATCACCAAGAGCTCGCTGATTCTGCGCGACCTCGATCTGCTCAGTGAGCTGGCCAGCCGCAACCTGGTGAGCGTGGCCTTCAGCATGACCACCCTGGACGACGAGCTAAAACGCATCATGGAACCGCGCGCCGCCTCACCCAAGGCGCGGTTGCGGGCGATGAAGGAACTGCACGAGGCCGGGGTGCCGGTGAGCGCCTTGGTGGCGCCGGTAATTCCGATGATCAACGACATGGAGCTGGAGCAGATTCTCGCCGCCGCCAAAGACGCCGGCGCGCGCTCGGTGGGCTATATCCTGTTGCGCCTGCCACTGGAAATCGCCGAGCTGTTCGAGGAGTGGCTGACCAGCCATTTCCCCGACCGCGCCGCTCACGTGATGAGCCTGATTCGCCAGTCACGCGGCGGCAAGAACTACGACAGCCGCTTCGGCGTGCGCATGAAAGGCGAAGGCATTTTTGCCGAGCTGCTCAACCAGCGGTTCAAGCTGGCGATCAAACGCCTGGACCTGAACCGGCGTGGCGATTTCGAGCTGGATTGCAGCCAGTTTTGCCCGCCGGGGGCGCAGATGAATTTGCTTTAAGACTTTCAGCGGTAAACCAGCTAAAAGATCCGAAAAAAAATCCGAAATTAGTCTCTTAAAAATCGCTGTGCTACGCTGCACAAGCCGCTAAAATCCTGACAAACGGATAAAATATTTTTTGAAAAAATATCCGAATATATATCCGATAAAGGCCAAAAAATAGAGACCGATGATGCCGCAGGAATTTATCTCCGGGATTGAATGGCTTAACCCGGTTATGCCCTCACCAAACTTCCCCCAACGTATGTTGGATGCGGCCGAGCATCTGCCTATTCAAGCAGGTCGGCTAAGCGGATTGCTGCCCAAGCAAACCTCCCTGCGGCTGGCGGGGCTTATGCGCATTACCAGCAGTTACTACAGCAACCTGATCGAAGGCCAGTACACCGAACCTGCACAACTTTCACCGCGGGCGCCTCGACGCGACGTTAAAGAGCTGAACGAATTGGCCATGAGCCATATCGGCGCTCAAGAGGCGCTGGAGCGCCTCTCCCGGCAAGCCGGTGCTGCACTGGAGTGGCGGGACTTTTTCGACCCCGCGTTGCTTGGCCGCGTACACCGACGGTTATTTGAAGCGGGCAATGAGCAAGACCTGACACTGGCCGACGGTTCGCGATTGATTCCCGGACAACTGCGCGATGAGGCGCAGCGCAACGTTTTTGTCGGCAACCATGCCGCGCCCGCCTGGGACTCGGTAATGCCGATGCTTCGTCGGCTACAGGATGTTTATGGCCGCTTGGCAGATCCACGCCTGAAACTGCTGGGCAGCTTGGCTTACCACCATCGCCTGGCGTTTGTGCATCCGTTCGCCGACGGGAATGGCCGATTGGTGCGCATGGTGACGCACCTGCAACTGCACAAGCTTGGGCTGGTCACCCCGCTCTGGTCGCTGTCGCGTGGGCTGGCGCGCCATCAGGCCGAATACTACGCACGGCTGCGCGCCGCTGACCAACCCCGGCGGGGCGATCTTGATGGACGAGGGCTGCTCTCCCAATCGGCGCTTATCGAGTTTGTCGAATTTATGCTGCAGATCTGTATCGATCAGATGGCCTACGTCGAAAAGCAGATGGGCCTAGGTGCGCTGCGGACTCGCCTGGAGCGCGTTGTCGGCTTGGAGCCGACATTTGTTCAAGCGGGTATCAAGCCGGAGATGGCAAGGGCGCTGCATATTTTGCTGACCCAGGGCGAAGTCACTCGCGCCGACTTCAAGGTGTACACCGGGCTTATCGACAAAACGGCCGGTGAGCAACTCAAGAAGCTTGTGACGTTGGGAGTGGTGGAGGCCCCTTCAGCGAAGTCGAGGCAGATTTACCCGGGCCTTCCCGTATGGTTTGCCCAAATAATCTTCCCTGACCTGCACCGACGTTTTTCCGGGTAAGTATTCGAGTCGCTGGGCACGACCCACACCCCGGCGTTATGGTTAGCCGCTCCGCCTCACCTGATCTGGTAGCGCAGCATGGCCCGAACATCGCGAATTACCGACCCGTCCTACGAGTTGATGGATGACCACGAAGGCCATTCACTGATCTATCGCCAGCATGGTTTCCCCAGCCCCCTGGTGCGCTGGCATTTCCACAAGGAATACGAGCTGCACCTGATCGTGGCCAGTTCCGGCAAGGTGTTTATCGGCGACTACATCGGCAACTTCGCCCCCGACACGCTGTTTCTCACCGGCCCCAACCTGCCGCACAACTGGATCAGCCAGGTGGCCGCCGATGAGGTGTACCCCCAGCGCGACATGCTGGTGAATTTCACTGACGAAGTGCTCGACAGCGGCAGCGCGGTCTTCTCCGAATTGCAGGGCCTGGCGCCGTTGTTGGCGCGCGCGCAGTACGGCATCGAGTTCCGCTGTCCGCGGCTGATCAGCGAGGCGCGCACGCTGATGCAACGCATCGCCGACTCCACAGGCATCGCCCGTCTGGGCCATTTCCTGATCCTGATGGAGCTGCTGGCCGCCACCGAGGATTACCAGTTGCTTTCCGGCGTGCGCGCGGCCCAGCTGGCCGATGAGAGCAATGTGGAGCGCATCAACCGCGCGGTGGATTACATTTTTCAGCATTACGTTCAAGACCTGACGCAGGAGCAGGTGGCCGAACACCTGGGCATGACCCCCACTTATTTTTCCCGCTTTTTCAAACAGGCCACCGGTCGCGGTTTTGTCGAGTTCGTCAATCGCCTGAGGGTGAGCAAGTCTTGCGAATTGCTGAGCACCAGCGACAAGCCGGTGACCGATGTCTGTTTCGAGTCGGGCTTTAGCAACGTGTCGAACTTCAACCGCCGCTTCCAACAGCTAAAAGGTATGACGCCGTCCGGTTACCGCCGCCTGGTAACGCAACGGATGACCGAGCAAAACCAGTACTGATTCACACCTGAACAATCCTTTGGCGCAGCGCGAGCCACCAGGCTGAAGGGCTTGCGCTCGTTTTTGCGTGGCAAATCACCTGCATGCGCAGTGCAAAAAAGTATTGATTGCGGTGCAGGCAAGGCGTTGTTCACCGTGGCCTGCAAGCGTGTAATCGAGCCCGGTCAAACAAAAACAATAACGTCTTGCGCTGCCGACCCGGCCGCCAAGAGGAGTTCAACACCATGAACCACACGCTCAAGGCACTGGTTGCCGCTCTCTGCTTGTCTTCATCCGCCGCTACCCTGGCGGCCGAAACCCTGACCATCGCCACGGTCAACAACAGCGACATGATCCGCATGCAAAAGCTCTCGAAGACCTTCGAAGAGCAGCATCCCGATATCAAACTCAAATGGGTGGTGCTGGAAGAAAACGTCCTGCGCCAACGCCTGACCACCGACATCGCCACCCAGGGTGGCCAGTTCGACGTGCTGACTATCGGCATGTACGAAGCCTCGCTGTGGGGCGCCAAGGGTTGGCTGGAGCCAATGACCAACCTGCCGGCCACCTACGATCTGGACGACGTGTTCCCCTCGGTACGCGAAGGCCTGTCCGCCAAGGGCACGTTGTACGCCCTGCCCTTCTATGCCGAATCCTCGATCACCTATTACCGCACCGACCTGTTCAAAGACGCCGGCCTGGAAATGCCTGAGCACCCGACCTGGGAACAGATCGCCGGTTTCGCCGCCAAACTCAACAAACCCGAGCAGGGCCAGTACGGCATCTGCCTGCGCGGCAAGGCCGGCTGGGGCGAGAACATGGCGCTGGTGACCACCGTCGGCAACGCCTTTGGCGCGCGCTGGTTCGATGAAAAATGGCAGCCGGAATTCACCGGCAGCGAGTGGAAAAACGCGCTGACGTTCTACGTCGACACCATGAATAAATACGGCCCGCCCGGCGCCTCCAGCAATGGTTTCAACGAAAACCTGGCGCTGTTCAACAGCGGCAAATGCGGCATGTGGGTCGATGCCAGCGTCGCCGGCTCGTTCGTCACCGACAAATCCCAGAGCAAGGTCGCCGACAGCGTTGGCTTTACCTATGCACCCAAGCAAGTGACTGACAAAGGCGCCTCCTGGCTCTACTCCTGGGCGCTGGCCATCCCCACCAGCTCCAAAGCCAAGGACGCCGCGAAAACCTTCAGCGCCTGGGCCACCTCGAAAGAGTACGGTGCCCTGGTCGCCGAGAAAGACGGCGTTGCCAACGTGCCGCCAGGCACTCGCGCCTCGACCTACAACCAGGCGTATATGAGCGCGGCGCCGTTCGCCAAGGTGACCCTGGAATCGCTGAAAGCGGCCGACCCGACTCACCCCGGCGTGCGTCCCGTGCCTTATGTGGGCATCCAGTTGGTGACCATTCCCGAGTTTCAGGGCATTGGCACCCAGGTGGGCAAGCTCTTCGCCGCCGCCCTGACCGGGCAGATGACCGTGGACCAAGCCCTGACCGCAGCGCAAGCCAGCACCGTGCGTGAAATGAAGCGTGGCGGCTATCCCAAGTAAATTTCTCCCGTAGAGCCCCGCCGGCATGTGCTCCCCCACCTGCCGGCGTTCTACCCACGCGTTGGAGTCGCCATGAATTCCTCGGCCCTCGACACCGTCGCCGGCACACCTGCCGCGGCCCCCCGAGCAAAACCCCGCACGCTGAAACCCGGCTGGTTTCTGGTCAGCCCTTCGGTCGCCCTGCTGCTGTTGTGGATGATCGTGCCGCTGGGCATGACCGTGTATTTCTCGCTGATCCGCTACAACCTGCTGTCGCCCGGCGAGAACGAATTCGTCGGCCTTGAGAACTTTGAATTCTTCGTCACCGACCCAGGCTTTATGCCCGGCGCACTGCATACCCTGACCCTGGTGGGCAGTGTGCTGGCCATCAGCGTGATCTTCGGCGTGCTGATCAGCGCCTTGCTGGAGGCCTGCGAATTCTGGGGCCGCGGCATTGTGCGGGTGCTGCTGATCTCGCCGTTTTTCATCATGCCCACGGTCAGCGCGCTGCTGTGGAAGAACCTGATTTTCCACCCGGTGTCGGGGATTCTCGCCGCCATCTGGCGCTTCTTTGGCGCCCAGCCGGTGGACTGGCTGGCCCACCACCCGCTTATGTCGATCATCTTTATCGTGTCGTGGCAGTGGCTACCGTTCGCCATCCTGATTCTGATGACCGCCATGCAGTCGCTGGACCAGGACCAGAAGGAAGCCGCGCGCCTGGACGGTGCCGGCCCCATCGCGATTTTCTGGCACCTGACCCTGCCGCACCTGGCCCGGCCGATTGCCGTGGTGGTGATGATCGAGACCATCTTTCTGCTGTCGGTGTTCGCCGAAATCTTTACCACCACCAGCGGTGGCCCCGGCTATGAGTCCACGAACCTCGCCTACCTGATCTACAACCAGGCGCTGCTGCAATTTGACGTCGGCATGGCCTCGGCCGGCGGCTTGATCGCGGTGCTGATCGCCAATATCGCCGCCATCATCCTGGTGCGGATGATCGGCAAAAACCTCACCGACCAACAATAAAAGGAGCCTGACGATGCTGACCTTGAAGCAATCCCGGCGCCTGCAGAGCGTGGTGGTTGGCACTTTGTCCTGGGCCGTGGCGCTGCTGATTTTCTTCCCGATCTTCTGGATGATCCTCACCAGCTTCAAGACCGAGATGGACGCAATCGCCACGCCACCGCAGCTGTTCTTTGCGCCGACGCTGGAGAACTACCTGCACATCAACGAGCGCAGTGACTACTTCAGCTTTGCCTGGAACTCGGTGCTGATTTCCTTCTCCGCCACTGTGCTGAGCATGCTCATCGCCGTGCCTGCGGCCTACTCCATGGCCTTCCACGAAAGCCGCCACACCAAGCGCACGCTGCTGTGGATGCTGTCGACCAAAATGCTGCCGCCGGTGGGCGTGCTGATGCCTATTTACCTGCTGTGCAAAAGCATGGGCCTGCTCGATTCGCGCATCGCGCTGATCGTGATCTACACCCTGATCAACCTGCCGATCGTGGTGTGGATGGTCTACACGTACTTCAAGGACATTCCGGTGGATATCCTCGAAGCCGCACGCCTGGATGGCGCCACCACCTTTCAGGAAATCGGCCGCGTGCTGCTGCCGATTGCCCGTGGTGGCCTGGCCTCGACCATGTTGCTGTCGCTGATCCTGTGCTGGAACGAGGCGTTCTGGTCACTCAACCTGACCTCCTCGGCCGCCGCCCCGCTCACGGCGCTGGTGGCCTCTTACTCCAGCCCCGAAGGGCTGTTCTGGGCCAAGTTGTCCGCCGTCTCCACCCTCGCCTGCGCCCCCATTCTGATTTTCGGCTGGATCAGCCAGAAACAGCTGGTGCGTGGCCTGTCTTTTGGTGCCGTGAAATGACCGGCCTGGTTTCCAAGGAGAGCTTTTATGGCTGATCTCAGCATTCGCAATTTGCAGAAAGGCTTCGATGGCCACGCCATCATCCAGGGCATTGACCTGGATGTGCGCGACCGTGAATTCGTGGTGTTCGTCGGCCCGTCGGGGTGCGGCAAATCTACCTTGCTGCGCCTGATCGCAGGCCTGGAAGAAGTCACCAGCGGCACCATCTCGCTGGACGGCAAGGACATCACCGACCTCGCCCCGGCCAAGCGCGACCTGGCCATGGTGTTCCAGACCTACGCCCTGTACCCGCACATGACCGTGCGCAAAAACCTGTCGTTTGCCCTGGACCTGGCGCGCGTGGACAAGGCAACGGTCAAGGCCAAGGTCGATAACGCCGCGCGCATTCTCGAGCTTGAGCGCCTATTGGAGCGCAAGCCCAAGCAACTATCCGGCGGCCAGCGCCAGCGCGTGGCGATTGGCCGGGCGATTGTGCGTAACCCGAAAATCTTTCTCTTCGACGAGCCGCTGTCCAACCTCGACGCTGCCCTGCGCGTGCAAACCCGGCTGGAACTGGCGCGCCTGCACAAAGAGTTGAAGGCCACCATGATCTACGTGACCCACGACCAGGTGGAAGCCATGACCCTGGCTGACAAGGTGGTGGTGCTCAATGGCGGGCGCGTGGAGCAGGTCGGCTCGCCGCTGGACTTGTACAACCACCCGGCCAACCTGTTTGTCGCCGGTTTTCTCGGCACCCCGAAGATGGGCTTTTTGCGCGGCACCGTAGGCGCGGTCGATGGCAGTAGCTGTGAAGTGCAGCTTGAGGCCGGCGCCAAGCTAACGCTACCCCGGCAGGCCTGCGGCCAGAAGGCCGGCGCGAGCGTCACCCTCGGTGTGCGCCCGGAGCATTTCAATATTGTGCCGGCAGGCGAAGGCCAATTGCAGGTGGTGGCCGATGTGAGCGAACGCCTGGGCAGCGACACCTATTGCCATGTGCGCACGGCCAACGGCGAGCAACTGACCATTCGCGTGCGCGGCGACTTCGGCCCCGCCTATGGCCAGCCGCTGGAGCTGGCCTTCGACACCGCCCATTGCCACCTCTTCGATGCCGCAGGCGTTGCCATTGATAAACGCAGCGCTGCCGAGCAGGCCGCGTAAGGATTTTCTATGAAGCTCAACCGCTCCAACCTGTCCCGTCTGGTTCCCTACATCGCGCTGCCCGCCTATGACCTCGGCGCGCGCGCGCAAGGTATTGCCCATATCGGCGTCGGCGGCTTTCACCGCGCCCACCAGGCCATCTACACCGAGGCGTTGCAGAACCAGGGCAAGAACCTGGACTGGGGCATCTGCGGTGTGGGCCTGCGCAGCGAAGACCGCGCCATGCGCGATGCGCTGGCGAGCCAGGACTACCTCTATACCCAAGTGGAACTGGGCGATTCGCCGAACCTGGAAGTGCGCGTGGTCGGCGTGATTGGCGCCATGCTGCTGGCCGAAGACTCGGCCCAGGCGCTGATCGACAAACTCGCCGAGCCGGCCATCCGCATCGTGTCGCTGACCATCACCGAAGGCGGCTACTGCATCGATGACGCCAGCGGCGAATTTCTTGCCGACTTGCCGGCCATCCAGCACGACCTGGCCAACCCTGATTCGCCGAAAACGGTATTCGGCTTTCTCTGTGCCGCCCTGGCCAAACGCCGCGCCGCTGGCACGGCGGCGTTTACCTTGATGTCTTGCGATAACCTGCCGCACAACGGCGCGGTCACCCGCAAGGCGTTGCTCAGTTATGCACGCCTGGCCGATGCCGACCTGGCGCAGTGGATTGAAGCCCATGTGAGCTTCCCCAATGCCATGGTCGACCGTATCACGCCCATGACCAGCGACGCCCACCGCCAGCAACTGGCGCGCGAGCACGGCATCGACGACGCCTGGCCGGTGGTGTGTGAGCCGTTTCTGCAATGGGTGCTGGAGGACAAATTCGTCAACGGTCGGCCGGCCTGGGAAGAGGTCGGCGTGCAATTCACCGACGACGTGTCGCCCTACGAAGAAATGAAGATCAAGCTGCTCAACGGCAGCCATCTGGCCCTGACTTACCTGGGCTTTCTCAAGGGCTACCGGTTCGTGCATGAGACCATGAACGACGAGCTGTTCCGCCGTTACGTGCGCCGCTTTATGGACCTGGACGTGACCCCGCAATTGGCGCCTGTACCGGGCATCGAGCTGACCGAGTACAAAGACACCCTGATCGAGCGTTTCTCCAACCAGGCCATCGCCGATCAGTTGGAGCGGGTGTGTTCGGACGGAACTTCGAAGTTTCCCAAATTCATAGTACCGACGCTCAACCGCTTGATCACCGATGGTGCCGAACTGGATCGCGCGGCGCTGGTGGTGGCGGCCTGGGCGCTGTACCTGGACGGCGTGGACGAACAAGGCACCGCCTACCGCATTCCCGACCCGCGTGCGGAATGGGCGCAGGGGCTGGTGGCCGACAAGGCCAGCCTGACGGCGCGGCTGCTGGGCGCCGAGCTGGTGTTTGGCCCCGCCATTCCAGCCTCCACGGCCTTTGTCGCGGCCTTTGAGCGCCAATTGCACAACCTGCGCACCCTCGGCGTCAGCGGCACCTTGCAGCAGTTGCTCGATGGCGCGCGCCCCGACCCACTGCAACACCACCGCTGAGGGTTGGCCATGGCGCTGTACCTCGGGATCGACTGCGGCACCCAGGGCACCAAGGCCCTGGTGCTCGACGCAGCCAGCGGCCAGGTGCTGGGCGCCGGTGGCGCGCCCCATCGGCTGATCAGCGGGCCCAATGGCCACCGCGAACAACAACCGGCCGATTGGCTAAGCGCGTTCGAGCAGGCCACCCGCCAGGCGCTGGACGACGCGGGCATCAGCGGCCAGGCCATTGCCGGTATTGGCGTCTCCGGCCAACAACACGGTCTGGTCCTGCTCGATGCCCAAGGCCAGGTGCTGCGCCCGGCCAAGCTCTGGTGCGACACCGAATCGGCGGCCGAGAACGAGCGCCTGCTCGATTACCTGGGCGGCGAACAAGGCTCGCTGGCGCGTCTGGGCGTTGCCATTGCACCGGGCTATACGGTATCCAAATTGCTGTGGACCAAAGAACAGCACCCGGCTATCTACGCGCGCATCGCCCATATTCTGCTGCCACACGACTACCTGAATTTCTGGCTCACCGGGCGCTACTGCAGCGAGTACGGCGACGCATCGGGCACGGGGTACTTCAATGTGCGCACGCGCGAGTGGGACCATGACCTATTACGGCATATCGACCCGAGCGGGCGTCTCAATGAGGCGCTGCCGACCCTGATCGAGGCCAACCAAAACGTGGGCACCTTGCGGCCGGAGGTGGCGCAGCGCCTGGGTCTGAACCCGCAAGCGCAGGTGTCCAGTGGCGGCGGCGACAACATGATGGGCGCCATCGGCACCGGCAATATCAGCCCGGGCGCCATCACCATGAGCCTGGGCACCTCCGGCACCTTGTATGCGTTTGCCGACCAGGCGCAGGTCAGCCCCCATGCTGCCGTGGCCACGTTCTGTTCCTCGTCCGGCGGCTGGCTGCCGCTGATTTGCACCATGAACCTGACCAACGCCACCGGCGCCATTCAGCACTTGCTGGAGCTGGACCTGGCCAGTTTCGGCACGCTGGTAACGCAAGCGCCGATTGGTGCCGAGGGCGTGCTGATGCTGCCGTTCCTCAATGGCGAGCGGGTGCCGGCGTTGCCCCATGCCAGCGCCAGCCTGTCGGGCCTGACCACCGATAACCTGACCCGCGCCAACCTGTGCCGTGCGGTGCTGGAGGGCGTGTGCTTCGGCTTGCGCTACGGCCTCGACCTGCTGCGTGACAGCGGCATACAAAGCCGCGAAATCCGCCTGATCGGCGGTGCCGCGAAAAGCTCGGTGTGGCGACAGATCGTCGCCGATATCATGGCCACCCCGCTGGTGTGCCCACAGCACACCGAGGCGGCGGCGCTGGGCGGTGCGATTCAGGCGGCCTGGAGTGCCGGTGAAGACAGCCTGGAACAGCTCTGCCAGCGTTGCGTCAGCCTGGATGGGCGTACCCGCACCGAGCCCGATGCCGCGAACAGTTCTGCCTATGAGGCGGTCTACCAGCGTTACCGGCAGCAGGTCATGCAGCTGCAATAACCCTTTCCCCGTTTGGAGTTCGACATGTATCTGGTTTGCGGCGAAGCGTTGTTCGATTTTTTTACCCAGGCAGCGGGCGGGCGCACCAGCGAGCTTGAGTACAAGGCTATTGCCGGCGGCTCGCCCTTCAATGTGGCGGTGGGCCTGCGCCGCCTGGGCGTGGCCTCAGCGTTGTTTGGCGGGCTGTCCACAGACTTCCTCGGTGAGCGCCTGCGGCGGGTGCTGGTCGAGGAAGGCGTAAGTGAGCAGTTTCTGGTGGCGTTCGATGCGCCATCGACCATGGCCATGGTGGCGCTGGATGCCAACGGCCATCCGCGTTACTCCTTCCGTGGCGAAGGCTGCGCCGACCGCGCGCTGCGCGCTGAACACCTGCCGGCGCTGGGCGCCGATATACGCGGGCTGCACGTCGGTTCGTTCTCGCTGGTGGTGCAGCCCATTGGCGACACCCTGCTGGAACTGGTACGCCGCGAGGCAGGCAAACGCCTGATCAGCCTGGACCCCAATGTGCGCCTTAACCCGCAGCCCGATGTCGAGCTATGGCGAGCGCGGGTGGAAGCCTTGGCGCAGTTGGCCGACCTGATCAAGGTGAGCGATGAAGACCTCGACCTGCTTTATCCCGATGAGACCCCGGAAAGCGTGGCCCAGCGCTGGCTGGAAAGTGGCCGCTGCCAACTGCTGCTGATCACCCGTGGTGGCTCGGGCGCAACCGCATTCAGCCGTCAGCATGGAACCCTTTGCGTGCCGGCGCGTAGCGTGCAGGTAAAAGACACCGTCGGTGCCGGTGACACCTTTCAGGCCGCCCTGCTGGCCTGGCTGACCCGCGCCGAGCTGGACAGCCCCGAAGGCGTGGCCAGCCTCAACCGCGAGCAGATCGAAGCCCTGCTCCACTACGCAGTCGCGGCGGCAGCCCTTACCTGCTCCCGCACCGGGCCCGACCTACCCTTCCACCACGAGCTAACCCACTAAAACGCCGCTGGCAAGAATCACCGTCGTCCCCGCGCAGGCGGGGACCCAGGCGCGGTGATCCTAAAGCGAGAGGTGCACGGCGTAGGGCGAATATCGGCACAGCCGATATCCGCCGTTGCGGCGACAAACCCGCTGCCAATCAGGTGAAATTGAACCGCACCAGATGGAAGAACACCGGCGCGGCAAAACACACCGAGTCCAACCGGTCGAGCATGCCGCCATGCCCTTCGATCATATGCCCCCAGTCCTTCACCCCACGGTCGCGTTTGATCGCGGACATCACCAGCCCGCCAATAAAGCCCATCAGGCAGATGACAAAGGCAAAGCCCAGGGCCTGCAGAAAGCTGAAGGGGGTCATCCAGAACAGCGCGCCGCCGAGCAGGGTGGCCGAGGCCACGCCGCCAATCAGGCCTTCCAGGGTCTTGGACGGCGACAGATTGGGCGCCACTTTGGTCTTGCCGAACAGCTTGCCCCAGATGTACTGCAATACGTCAGAGGACTGCACCACCAGCACCAGGAAGGCGATCAGCAGCAAATTGCGGCCTTCATAGCCGGCAATATTCAGGGTCAGCAGCGCCGGTACATGGGAGATGCTGAACACGCAGATCATCAACCCCCATTGCACCTTGGCCGTGCGTTCGAGAAAGCGCGTGGTGTCACCGCCAATCGAGGCCAGGAACGGCATCAGCAGGAACACGTACACCGGGATAAAGATGCTGAACAGCCCGTACCACTCGATATAGACCAGGAAGTACTGGAACGGCAGCACGCAGTAGAACGCGGCCACCAGCGCCGGGTAGTCGCCCATGCGCGTCTGCGTCAGGGTGATGAATTCGCGCAGGGCAAAAAACGACAGCAGATAGAACAGCACCAGCACGCCGGTTTTGCCGAAAAAGAACGCGACGCCAAGAATCGCCACCATCACCCACCAGGCGTTAATCCTGGCGTTGAGGTTTTCGATGACCGGGGTGGCGCCTTTCTTCCATTTCAGGATCTGCCCCACCAAGGACGCCAGGGCCAGAAACAGGCCGACGGCGATAAATACATTCAGGGTTTGCTGATCCATCTCAGGCCTCCTCAGGCGTCAGGGCCAGCAATGCCTCGCGGCTGCGGGAGAGAAAGTCCGCCTTGGCTTCGCCCTCCAGCAACTTCAGGGGCGTGCCGAAGGTCAGGGTGCACAGCAAGGGCA
Source organism: Pseudomonas turukhanskensis (assembly GCF_027922365.1). GTDB lineage: Bacteria > Pseudomonadota > Gammaproteobacteria > Pseudomonadales > Pseudomonadaceae > Aquipseudomonas > Aquipseudomonas turukhanskensis. Next base: position 624,214 of record NZ_BSFN01000001.1, on the reverse strand, counting down.
ACGGCAGCGTGCGGCCCTTGGGCATCACGCGCTTGAGGTTGTCGATCCACACCGGCACCAGCTCCACATCCGGGCATCGGGTGGCCAGGTGAAACAGGCCGCTCTTGAAGGGCAGCAGGCCGTCTTCAAGGTTGCGGGTGCCCTCGGGAAACAGAATCAACGACTCGCCGCCCTCCAGCACCGCGCCCATCTGCTCGATGGGGTTAGGGTCTTCGGCGGTGGGCGAACGGGCGATCAGCACGCCACGAAAGACCTTGTTGATCAGAAAGCTACGCACCCCACCCTTGCCCCAGTAGTCGGCCCCGGCCACCGGGCGGGTGCTGCCGCGCATATGGCTGGGCAGCGACGACCACAGCAACACGAAGTCGCCATGACTGTTGTGATTGGCAAAGTAGACCCGCGGTTTCGGGTCCGGCGCGCAGCCCACCCACAGCGCCCGGGCGCCGGTGACGGCGGCCGCGAAGCCAATGATCAGGCGGGCAACAAAGGCGCCGCGCCAGCTGTAATCCGATACACGTGACATAGGCCGTCCTCTAGGCAAACGCGCCAGCCGCTACAGCGGCCACCGCCAACAGCAGTTGTGCAGCGAGCGCCAGGCCCTGCTTGCGCAGCAGGCCCAGGGCGCCCTTGCAGCGCAGGGTCCAGTCGCGCCCGACATTGGCGGCCGGCATCAGGCCCAGCCCAAGCAGGCCGTCATCCAGTTGCACGGTGGCCGCGGTCAGGTCATCGGCCTCGGCCAAGCGGGCAAACAGCGCCGCATCGAAGGCCACGCGCATGGCCCAGTATTTTTCCAGGGCGCCGGCCAGCAGCACGAGCACCAGCAATAAAGCGACCAGCATCAGCTGGTACTGAATCGCCAGCAGCAAGGCGCTGGCCAGTGCCACCACACTCAGCCCTGTGGATAACTGATCCAGACGCTGCCCCTGCTCTAGCAAACGGGCGCAGCTGAGCAAACGCAGATCGCTCATGTGCCCACCGCCATGGCGGCCAGGTTGCGCCGGTGCTCTTCACGCAGTACCACGCCGGGTCGCACCTGACGCAGCATCGCTTCGGCCGCCTGCGGGTCGGCTGCACGGCCTGTATTGAGCAACCAGGCGGCTACCGCTGCGGCGCTGCGCGAGTAACCGAGGGCGCAGCACACCAGCACCGGCCCCTGCTGACGGGCTTGTTCAATAGCCTCGGCTGCCGCTTGCAGCAGCTCGGGGCTGGGCGGCAACAGGTCGAGGGTGGGCAGGCTTTGGTAAGCGCGGCCTGCGCGGGTGCAAGGCAATTCGGCGCACAGGTCGACAATTGCCCGAATCGGCGTGCCATCCAGCTCGCCTTTGTTCGGAATCCTCCCCAGCCACACGTCATCCATTACCAGCACTGGCGCTGGCTGGCGCGCGGTCCATAACCGCGAGTTAACCCAAGCGCCGACGAGGTACGGCCCGAACAGAAAATTCGATGCCCAACTGAGCGCGCCGTCAGCGTGTTTCTGGAAACCGGCGGCGCCCACCAGCAGGTAATTCAATGCCACCAACACCAGCGCCGTGGCCGGCCAGGTCAGCCACCAACCGAGGCCACCCACGCTGACGCCCAATGCGCCGAGAGCCAGACCGCCAAGCCCGTAGTAGAACGCCAGGCGCCGCCCTTTGGCCTGCGCTTGCCAGCGCAACTGCGTCAGCGGGCTGGGGCGGTCCAATGGCCACAGCCAGATGCACAACCACCCCACCAGAATGCCGGTGGGCAAGTCGATGAAGTGGTGCTGGTAGGTGGTGAGCACCGACAGACCGATCAACCCGAACCAGATATGCAGCAACCACCGCCACAACCCCTTGGGCGTATGGGCGGCGTAGCGCACCCACAGCACAATCAGCAGCACGATATGCAGCGACGGGGCCTGATTGAAGGGTTTGTCAAAACCCATCAACACCTCGAACATCCAAGCGAAAAAACCGGTCATTTCCGGGCGGGCGAAGGTGTAAGTGAGCGGGAACAACAGAAACCCGGCGATCGCCAAAACCTGCGCACTGAGCAAGCGGCGGGCATGGATATCCAGCTCGTGCCGGCTGCTGCACAGCAGCAACGACAGGCCGTAGAGCAGGTCGATGGACCAGTAGGGCACGATGGTCCAGGCCCAGAATGGCGTGTGTTGTTCCCAGGCGAAAACCAGGGTGCCAACGTCCGCGCGCTGGCTGGTAAACCAGTTGGCGAAGCTGTAGGTGGCAAAGAATAGCGGCGCCAGAACCAGCAGCCACACCAGCGCCCGCGGAAAGCGCTGGCGCACGCTCAATTGCGGATGAACTGGCGCCAGGGTGACGGCCTCGCTCATGCCTCGATCCGCTGCGCCAGACTGACGCTGAAAATGCCCCATTGGTCGATGCGCATGGTCACCTTGCGGAACCCTGCCGCTTCTACCAACTGGTCCATTTCCGCCTGGGTGCGACGGCGCATCACCCAAGCCTGACCACCACGGTGGCTGGTGAGGGCGCGGGCAATCAGTTGCAGTTGTGGGTGCCACGGCTGGCCGGTGTAGATTAGATACCCGCCCGGCTCCACGGCTTGCGCCAGACCACCGAGCGAGGCGCTGACCATATCGTTGTCGCCGAACAGCTCATACAAGCCGGAGACAATCGCCAGGGTCGGCTTAGGATCGAGGCTAGCCAGGCTCTGCGGGTCGAAGGCGTTGCCTTTGACGAAGGTGGCGACATCGCCCAGGCCCTTTTCACTGATTAGCGCCTGGCCCTGGCTGACGTTGAGGTCGCTGTAGTCGCGCAGCAGGATCGAGTCCGGACGCTCGGCAAGACCTTGCAACGCTTCGAGCACATAGCGCCCGTGGCCGGCGGCGATATCGACAATGCGCGTCGGCTTGCCCTGCGCCTGTAACGTTTGCAAGGTGGCGCGCAGCAGCTCCTCGATATGCAGCTTGCGCTGACGAATGCCGCGCCAGCCGATGGAGTTGAGGTAGTTGGTATCGATCAGTCGCCCTAGCGAGCCGGTGCCGGTCGGCGTGTTGCGGTACACGTAGTCCAGGGTGCTGCCAGAGTCGAAGCCGGTGTCGAAACCCAGCTTCACCCCGGCCGACAATTTGGCGCCCAGGCCCATCGAGGCACGGGTAGCGCGCCAGTACAGGCCGGCGGGCGACAGCGGCGGCAGGGGCGTGGCCAGGCCTTCGGCTTCGGCCTTGGTAAAGCCGATACGGTCGGCCGTGAGCAGTTCCGGCCGGCAGGGCGGCTGGCTGAACAGCAGCTCGATAAAGCCGCGCGCCTTGCCCACGGCCAGGTGGCGATCGGCCTCGCCGAGGGTGTCGTGGTAGAAGCCGGGAAGCAGATGACGCTCTTTTTGCAGCGTGCCCAGACGCTGGAAAAACAGCTCCTGGGGTTTGCGCTTGACCACGAAATCGGCGCCGGAAATCAGCAGCTGGGTCGGCACCTGAATCGCCTCGGCGTCAGCCACCACACGGTCGGCGGCCTCATACAGGCCAAGCAGCTGGTTGACCGAAATCGCCTTGGCGATCAACGGGTCGCTGGCATAGCTCTCGGCGCGCGCCTTGTCGTGGGTGAGCATGCCGGGACGTACATAGCTTTTGACGAAGAAGTTGCCTTTGAGCTTGCGCAGCAAGGTCAGGCCGGGGCGCGCCAGGGGCACGTAAAGGTTGATATCAAAAGCCGGAGAAGCCAGCACCATGCAGCGGATGCGCGGTGCATAGTCATGGGCCCAGGTGGCAGCCAATACAGCGCCAACGCTTTGCGCCACCACGGCGATGTCTTCAACCGCAATGCCGTGCTCGCGCTGGATAAAGGCGACGAAGTCCTCCACATCTCGCACGCTGGCGGCAAAGCTCGGGCTGTCGCCGCGCTCGCCCGGCGAGTGGCCATGACCACGGGCGTCCCAGGCGAAAAAGGCGAAGTCCGGCAGGTTGAGTTCATCCACCAGGTGCGCCATGCGCGCTGAATGCTCATGGCCACGGTGCAGCAGCACAATGGCTTTACGAGGGGCGTCGGCGGTGGCGTCGACGGCAGGCCAGTAGCGGTAGAAAAGGTCTACGCCGTCATGAGTTGGAAAAGTGGCGTTGTGTTGCAGGCGTTGAGTTTCCATCCGTAGAACTCCAGTAGTAAATCCAGGTTAGCTGGCAGGTTGCTCAGCCAGCCCGCGCTTGACGCGGTTATAGGTGGTGTACACCAGCAAGGCCGCCAGCACTGCCATGATGGACGTCAGCCAGGGTGCGACCGGCACACCGAGGGCCAGCAGAAAGCCCAGCAGGCCGAAGACAAAGGCGCGGTCACTCTTGCCCATCGGCCCGTCGTAACGGCGCGAGGCACCGACCATCAGGCCCAGCACGCCGGCGTATTCGCTCAGCCAGGCCAACAGCACCACGGCGCCGACGGCAGCGCCAGACACCCCGGCCAGGCAGGCAAACGGCAGGTACAGCGCAGCATCGGCAACCAGATCGGTGATTTCGTTGAGGTAGGCACCCAACCGCGATTGCTGACCAAACTCGCGCGCCAGCATGCCGTCTACCGCGTTCAGGCCCATGCGCAGCAGCATCCACAGCGGTAAGAGCGCAAACACCGCGCGGTGTTCCGCGAATATCGCCACCACCACACCGACCAGAATAGAAATGGCGCAAGCAAACAGCGTCACCTGGTTGGCGGTGACGCCGCGCGCATGCAAACGAGTGACACCGGGACGCAGCAGATTCTGAAAGCGGGGTTTAAGGTCGTAGATCGACGGCATGGGGCGCTCGCAGGGAAAGGAAGCTCGAAGGACTGTACGCAGAACAGAACGCCATTGCCGGAAATTGGTCACACGGCGCGGCTGGGTGGTGCGGTTAAGTCGATCAGTGGGTCGAAGGTGGCTGCTGGACTGCGAAGCTGGAACAATACCGACCCGGCTATAGTCATCCCGTTCCCTCGTTTCTCGCTCAGGAGTGCTTCCATGAACACGCGCGACCAACAGAACCTCGACCGCCTCGATCAAGCCCAGGGCGAAGGTGCCGATGAAGCGTTGCAGCAGATCGTTTCGGGCTTCCAGCGGTTTCGCACCGAAGTGTTCCCCGAACAGGAAGAACTGTTTCAGAAACTCGCGACGGCCCAGCGCCCACGGGCGATGTTTATCACCTGCGCCGACTCGCGCATCGTTCCGGAATTGATCACGCAAAGCTCACCAGGTGACCTGTTCGTCACCCGCAACGTGGGCAACGTGGTGCCACCGTATGGGCAGATGAACGGCGGCGTTTCCACCGCCATCGAATACGCGGTGCTGGCTCTGGGCGTGCACCACATTATCGTCTGCGGCCACTCCGATTGCGGTGCCATGCGCGCGGTAATGAACCCCGACACCCTGGAAAAAATGCCGACGGTAAAAGCCTGGCTACGCCACGCCGAGGTGGCCAAGATCATGGTGGCCGACAACTGCAGCTGCGGCACCGAGCACGAAACCCTTGGTGTGCTAACCGAAGAAAACGTAGTGGCCCAGCTCCAGCATCTGCGCACGCACCCTTCGGTCGCCTCGCGCATGGCCAGCGGGCAACTGTTCATTCACGGCTGGGTGTACAGCATCGACACCTGCGAAATTCGCGCCTACGACGCCGAGCGCGCGGAGTTTTTGCCGCTGGATGGCACCAGCCCGATTCCGATGGCGACGCCGCGGCCGCGGTATTCCCCGCAATAGTTGCTCGGCTTTCTGCGTCCCCGCCATCGCGGGGACGACGGATGCCTTGAACGAGTAAACCGTCATGCCCGCGCTGCCGTGAATTCCACATTTTGGAAATTACACCGCCCTCAAACCGCTTCCTGCAGCTGCAACTCCACCCCCAACTGCCGCGACAGACACGGCCACTGCTGCCAGGCCGCATGGGTATTGGGGCTGCTCAGGCGGCCGCGATAAGCCTGCACGGATTCCTGCTCGAAAATACTCGCCTCCAGCATGCCGTCCACGGCGTGGTGCACGGCTTCGTCCAGCTGGTTGGCAAAGGGCTCGCCTATCAACTGGTGGGCAATCAGGTTGGCCACGGTGGTATCCAGCGGAATCAACGGCTGGCCCAGGTGGGTGATGTAGCGGTCGTTCACTTCCTCGACCAGACGGTGCGCCAAGTAGGCTTCATCGAGCATACCGTCCAACCCTTCGTGACCGGCCATTAGCGCGGGCGGGTGGAGGAAAAACTCTTCGGCCACTTTCAGCACGGGCTTGATCTGCCCGTCGATACCGGCATCACGCGCCACCTGGTTGGCGGCGTCGAGGATATCCGGCACCTGGTCGATATAGGCGGCGACAAAACGCACCAGCGCGCCCTTTTCATCGTCGGCCGGCAAGCGGATGGAGCGGTGCAGATCGGCAATCTTGCCTTCGAGCTGCTGCGCCAGGTTGCCAGTGGCAGCTTCATGTTGGTGTGCGCGTTGAATCATCTCGCGCAATGCGGCGGTTTTCATGACTGCTCCCGAACAAAGGACATGGGAATGGAAAAGCCTGCTCAGCGATGAAACAGGGACGAAAGAGAGACACCTTAGCTGGCACCACGCCACTGCTCAGACCCGATCGCAATAATTACACAATCTTTACCGTTGGGGCCGTTATAACGCCAGCGTTACACCTTTGCCCAAGCCAATAGAACCGGGGGCTTTAGCACAAGGCCTGGCTGCTCGAGACGATTTTCGCTCGCACATTGCGAGGTCCAACTCGCTGTCTATACTCCGATTCGAAAGACATGACCTGATGAACCCGGACTGAGCCACGGCAAGGAATGGGTGCGGCAGCTAAGTCAGTTTTCTAGCAGACGCTCCCTTCGCCGCAGGCACAGCCGGCGGGATAACAAGAACGATAAGGGGAACCCGCAATGATGCGACATCCACGAGTTTGGATGGGCCTCCTGCTGTGGTCGGTATTCAGCCAGGCGCACGCCGCCTGGACCGTGAATATGACGCAGGGCGCAACGGCTACCAGTAATGCCGTGTTCGATCTGCACATGACCATCTTCCTGATCTGCGCCGTCATTGGCGTGCTGGTATTCGGCGCAATGTTCTGGTCGATGCTGGTCCACCGCCGCTCCACCGGCCAGGTCGCCTCGCACTTCCATGAAAGCACCACGGTGGAGATTCTCTGGACCGTGGTGCCCTTCGTGATTCTGGTGGCGATGGCGATTCCGGCGACCAAGACGCTGATCAATATCTACGACAGCAGTGAGTCGGAGCTGGATATCCAGATCACCGGCTACCAATGGAAGTGGAACTACAAATACCTCGGTCAGGAGGTGGAGTTCTTCAGCAACCTGGCCACCCCCAGCGAGCAGATCCATAACCAGGCCCCCAAGGACGAACACTACCTGCTGGAAGTCGACCAGCCGCTGGTGATTCCCGCCGGTACCAAGGTGCGCTTCCTGATTACCGCCGCCGACGTTATCCACTCCTGGTGGGTGCCGGCCTTGGCGGTAAAACGCGATGCCATTCCAGGGTTCGTTAACGAAGCCTGGACCAAGGTGGAAAAGCCCGGCATCTACCGTGGCCAGTGCGCCGAGCTGTGCGGCAAAGACCACGGCTTTATGCCGATTGTGGTCGAGGTGAAATCCAAAGAGGACTTCGCCAAGTGGCTGGATGAGCGCAAGCAGGAAGCGTTGGCGATGAAAGAGCTGACCAGCAAGGAGTGGACCCGCGAAGAACTGGTTGAGCGCGGCGACAAGATCTACCACACCACCTGCGCCGCCTGTCACCAGGCTGAAGGCCAGGGCCTGCCGCCAATGTTCCCGGCGCTCAAGGGCTCGAAGATTGCCACCGGGCCAAAAGAGGACCACCTGCACATTGTGTTCTTCGGTAAGCAGGGCACGGCGATGGCCGCGTTCGGCAAGCAACTGTCGGAGGTCGATATCGCCTCGGTGATCACCTACGAACGTAATGCATGGGGCAACAACGTCGGTGACATGGTCACCCCCAAAGACGTATTGGCCCTGAAACAGGCGCAGAAATAGGAGACCCATCATGAGTGCAGTGATTGAGCCTGGCCATGCTGGGCATACAGACCACCACCACGACCACGGGCATCACGGGCCGGCCAAGGGTCTGATGCGCTGGGTGTTGACCACCAACCACAAAGACATCGGCACCATGTACCTGTGGTTCAGCTTTGCGATGTTTCTGATTGGCGGCTCCTTCGCCATGGTGATTCGCGCCGAGCTGTTCCAGCCCGGGCTGCAAATTGTCGAGCCGGCGTTCTTCAACCAGATGACCACCATGCACGGCCTGGTGATGGTCTTCGGTGCGGTGATGCCGGCGTTTGTTGGCCTGGCCAACTGGATGATTCCGCTGATGGTCGGGGCGCCGGACATGGCCCTGCCACGGATGAACAACTTCAGCTTCTGGCTGCTGCCGGCGGCCTTCGGCCTGTTGATCAGCACCTTGTTCACCGCCGGCGGCGGGCCGAACTTTGGCTGGACGTTCTACGCGCCGCTATCTACCACTTACGCCCCGGAAAGCGTGACGTTCTTTATCTTCGCCATCCACCTGATGGGCATCAGTTCGATCATGGGCGCGATCAACGTGATCGCCACCATCCTCAACCTGCGTGCCCCCGGCATGACCTTGATGAAGATGCCGCTGTTCGTCTGGACCTGGCTGATCACCGCCTTTCTGCTGATTGCGGTGATGCCGGTACTGGCCGGCTGCGTGACCATGATGCTGATGGATATCCACTTCGGCACCAGCTTCTTCAGTGCAGCCGGCGGCGGTGACCCGGTGTTGTTCCAGCATGTGTTCTGGTTCTTCGGCCACCCCGAGGTGTACATCATGATTCTTCCGGCCTTCGGGGCGGTCAGCTCGATCATTCCTGCCTTCTCGCGCAAGCCGCTGTTTGGTTACACCTCGATGGTTTACGCCACGGCGTCCATCGCGTTTCTGTCCTTTATCGTCTGGGCTCACCACATGTTCGTGGTCGGCATACCGCTGGTGGGCGAGCTGTTCTTTATGTACGCCACCCTGCTGATCGCCGTGCCCACCGGGGTGAAGGTGTTCAACTGGGTCACCACCATGTGGCAGGGCTCGCTGACCTTCGAAACGCCGATGCTGTTTGCCGTGGCCTTCGTGATTCTGTTCACCATCGGCGGGTTCTCCGGGCTCATGCTGGCCATTGCCCCGGCGGACTTCCAGTACCACGACACCTACTTTGTGGTGGCGCACTTCCACTATGTTCTGGTGCCGGGGGCGATCTTCGGTATCTTCGCCTCGGCGTATTACTGGCTGCCTAAGTGGACCGGGCACATGTACGACGAAACCCTCGGCAAGCTGCACTTCTGGCTGTCGTTCGTGGGCATGAACATGGCCTTCTTCCCGATGCACTTTGTGGGGTTGGCCGGCATGCCGCGACGCATCCCGGACTACAACCTGCAGTTCGCCGACTTCAACATGGTGTCTTCGATTGGCGCCTTCAGCTTTGGCGCCACCCAGTTCCTGTTTCTGTTTATCGTCATCAAGTGCATCCGCGGCGGCAAACCGGCCCCGGCCAAACCGTGGGATGGCGCCGATGGCCTGGAGTGGACCATTCCGTCTCCGGCGCCTTACCACACCTTTACCACCCCACCGGAAGTGAAGTGAACACGCTATGAGTGAAGGCATCGCCACCAAAAAACTGGTTACCCGCCTGCTGCTACTGGTGGTGGTGATGTTCGCCTTCGGTTTTGCCCTGGTGCCGATCTACGACGTGATGTGCAAGGCCTTCGGCATCAATGGCAAAACGTCCGGGCAGTACCAGGGCGCTCAACAGCAGGTGGACGAAGCGCGGCAAGTGAAGGTGCAGTTCATGGCCACCAATGCGGCCGATATGGTCTGGGAGTTCCGCCCGGTATCGGCCGACCTGGTGGTGCACCCGGGGGCCGTCAACGAGATGACCTTCATTGCTCAAAACCCTACCGACAAACCCATGACGGCGCAGGCGATTCCCAGCGTGTCGCCGTCCGAGGCAGCGGCCTATTTCCACAAGACCGCCTGCTTCTGTTTCAACCAGCAAGTGCTGCAACCCGGTGAACGCGTAGAAATGAAGGTGCGCTTCATCGTCGACCGTGATCTGCCCAAGGATGTCTACCACCTGACCCTCGGTTACACGCTGTTCGACATCACCGCTCGCCATGCGCCCGTTGCGGCCCGGTAAGCGGTGTAGAACAAGGAGAACAATAAGATGGCGACGCACGACGAGGCCCTGCCAAAGAGCCCCAACTCCGACTACGAGCACTACTACGTTCCGGCCCAGAGCAAGTGGCCGATCATTGCCACCATCGGCATGCTCACCACCATGTACGGCCTGGGCACCTGGTTCAACGACCTCAAGGCCGCGCGCCCGGAATCACACGGGCCGCTGATTTTTTCCATCGGCGGGTTGCTGGTGGCGTACATGCTGTTCGGCTGGTTCAGCGCGGTGATCAAGGAGAGCCGCCAGGGCCTGTACAGCACGCAGATGGACCGCTCGTTCCGCTGGGGCATGAGCTGGTTCATCTTCTCCGAGGTGATGTTCTTTATCGCCTTCTTCGGCGCGCTGTTCTATGTGCGTGCCTGGGCCGGCCCGTGGCTGGGCGGTGAAGGCGCCAAAGGCGTGGCCCATATGCTCTGGCCTAACTTCGAGTACACCTGGCCGCTGCTGCACACCCCCGATCCCACGCTGTTTCCACCGCCAAAAGATGTGATAGACCCGTGGCACCTGCCGCTGATCAATACCATCTTGCTGGTGAGTTCCAGTGTCACCGTCACCCTCGCCCACCATGCCCTGCGCCACGGCAAACGCGGCGCACTCAAGGCCTGGCTGGGGCTGACGATTCTGCTCGGCGTGTGCTTTCTGGCCTTGCAGGTGACCGAGTACGTGGAGGCCTACCACGAGCTGGGGCTGACCCTGGGTTCGGGCATCTACGGCGCCACGTTCTTTATGCTCACCGGCTTTCACGGCGCCCACGTCACCATCGGCACGCTGATTCTGGCGGTGATGCTGCTGCGCATCATGAAAGGCCATTTCGACGAGAAACAGCACTTCGGGTTCGAGGCGGCCAGTTGGTACTGGCACTTCGTGGATGTGGTGTGGGTGGGGCTGTTTATTTTTGTGTATGTGCTGTGAACCGCTTGGTGCGCGGAGCACACCCTACGAAGGAGCGCGGTGTGCTTTTGTAGGGTGTGCTCCGCGCACCGAGCGGTACCCAGCAAAACGCATTACCACGTCGCGTGGGTGACCAACTGGCCGCTGTAGAAACCCCAGGTGACCAACGCCAAGGTCAGCGCCGCCAGCACCACACGCACGGTCAGCGCATTGACCAGCCGGGATGAGTTGCCCTGGTCCTTGACCAGAAAGAACAGGCCGCTGAACAGACTGACGATGGTGGCCAACAGCATGAACACGATTGCCGCTTTGAGCATGGTGCGAGTCTCGCCAATGGGAAGGGGAATGCAGTGGAGTATAGCCAGTCACCCAGCGCCGTTCGGGCGCAACCGTTGAGGCGCTTTCGCCCCGGCTGGTTGCCGACCCTGGTGGTGGCCGTGCTGTTGCCGGTGCTGGTGATGCTGGGGTTCTGGCAACTGGCGCGGGCCGAGGAAAAACGCCACTTGCTGGCCAGCTATGACGCTCGCCGCACTGCCGAGCCGATGCCCATCAGCCAACTGGAAAACACCGCCGACAAAGCCTACCGGCGCGTACACCTGAGCGGCCATTTCGACGCAGAGCACAGCGTGCTGCTGGATAACCGCACCCGCGATGGCCAGGCCGGCGTCGAGCTGTTGCAACCCTTCTACGACCAGGCCAGCAACCTCTGGCTGCTGGTCAACCGTGGCTGGTTGCCGTGGCCCGACCGGCGCACCGCAGCGCACTACACTACGCCGCCAACCCTGGAGAGCCTGGACGCCTGGGTGTATGTGCCGCCCGGCGCCAGCTTCCAACTGCAAGCCGATGCCCACAGCGACCAGTGGCCCCTATTGGTCAACGCCGTGCACCCGCAGGCGCTGTGGCAGCAATTGGGGCGCACAGGCCTGGCCTATGAAGTGCGCCTGGAACCCAGCCCCGCCGCCTACCAGGCTGACTGGCCGGTGGTAGCCATGGGGCCGGAGCGCCATCAGGCCTATGCCGTGCAGTGGTTCGCCCTGGCCGCGGCGCTGCTCGGTCTCTTTGTCTACTTCGGCTTTCACGCCGCACCCAAGCACGAGCCAATTCTGGGAGAACAACAATGAATCCAGCCATGCCCATGCCAAACCATCAGCTACCACCGCGCCGCCAAGGCCGCTTGCAGTTGATTCTGCTGCTCGTGCTGACCATCGGCCCGATGGTGTTGGCCACCTGTATGTACCAGTTTCGCTTCTGGGTGCCGGAAGGCCGCAATTACAGCGGCGAGTTGATCGGCAATGGCGTCAGCCGCACCGACCTCGGCATTCAGGGTGATGACGCCGCTACCTGGCAGATCGTCGTCACCGCTCCGGCCACCTGCGCTGACGACTGCCGCCAGTTGGTGTACCTGGCCCGGCAAATCCAGATCGGCCTGGGCCGTGAAGCGTCTCGCGCCACCCACGGCTTGGCCACCGCGCAACCGGTGAGCGAGGCCTACAACGCCGAACTGGCCCGCGACTACCCACGCCTGAATCGCTACGGCCTCGACACCCAGGCCTACAGCAACACTACGCCGGCCACCGGCGTGGAACCGCAGCTGTGGCTGATCGATCCGCACGGCAATCTGGTGCTGCGCTACGACGCCAAAACCAAAGGCAAGGCGATTCTCAACGACCTGCGCCTGCTACTGAAACTGTCGAACATCGGCTAAGGGGACGGACGATGGCCAAACCCGGATATCGCCTCGCGCTGCTCGCCACCCTTCTGGCAATGGTGGTGGTGTTGCTCGGTGCCTATACCCGCCTGACCCACGCCGGCCTCGGCTGCCCCGACTGGCCGGGCTGCTACGGCTTTATCAGCGTGCCGGCCAGCGAAGCCCAGCTGGCCCACGCCGAAGCCAATTTCCCCCATGCGCCGGTGGAAGCGCACAAGGGCTGGAACGAGATGATTCACCGCTATTTCGCCGGCACCCTGGGCCTGATGATCCTGGCTTTGGCGGCGGTGGCCGTGCGCAATCGCGGTACGCCCGGACAGCCGCTGAAACTGCCGCTGTTGCTGCTTGGCGTGGTGGTGGCGCAGGCCGCATTCGGGATGTGGACCGTGACCCTGAAGCTCTGGCCGCAGGTAGTGACCGCGCATTTGCTCGGTGGTTTTACCACCCTCGCCCTGCTGTTTTTGCTGACCCTGCGCTTGTCTGGCCGGTTCGCGAGCCTGCCTAGCGTACCGGTGCATTTGCGGCGTCTGGCGGCGGTGGGTTTGCTTGTGGTGATTGGACAAGTCGCCCTCGGCGGCTGGGTCAGTTCCAACTATGCGGCGGTCGCCTGCATCGACTTGCCCACCTGCCACGGCCAGTGGTGGCCGACCATGGATTTTGCCAACGGCTTTCACCTGAGCCAGCACATCGGCCCCAACTACTTAGGCGGCCAACTCGATAGCGATGCGCGCACCGCCATTCATTTCACCCATCGCCTGGGCGCCCTGCTGGTCACCCTGGTGCTGCTGGCGCTGGCCTGGCAACTGCAACGCGCCGGGCACGGCAGGTTGGCCGGTTTGCTGGTACTGGCACTGGCGGTGCAGGTCAGCCTGGGAGTGAGCAACGTGTTGCTGCACCTACCACTGGCGGTTGCGGTAGCCCATAACGCCGGTGGCGCGCTGCTGCTACTGACCACGGTTTTGTTGAATTACCGCCTGCGCATAGCCGCCAACCCGGCGCGCGCAGCGGCAAAAAATTGGGTCAGCCAGTCGGCTACCTAAACAATAAAAAGAAGGAGAGACGCCATGGCTACTCTACTCAGCGAAGGTCACAGCCAAGCGCTTTGGCGCGACTACCTGGAGCTCACCAAGCCCAAGGTAGTGGTGCTGATGCTGATCACCTCACTGGTCGGCATGTTCCTCGCCACCCGCGCCGGGGTGCCGTGGACCGTAGTGGTATTCGGCAACCTGGGCATCGCCCTGTGTGCCGGTGGCGCGGCGGCGGTGAACCATGTGGTGGACCGGCGCATCGACGCGGTGATGGCCCGCACCCATAAACGCCCGTTGGCCGAGGGGCGGGTTTCGCCGGTAGCGGCACTCACCTTCGCCATGGCCTTGTCGGTACTCGGCCTGGCGGTGTTGCTGGCCTTTACCAACGAGCTGACCGCCTGGCTGACCCTCGCCTCGCTGCTTGGCTATGCCGTGCTCTACACCGGCTTTCTCAAGCGCGCCACGCCGCAGAATATCGTTATCGGCGGCCTCGCTGGCGCCGCTCCGCCACTGCTGGGATGGGTAGCGGTCACCGGCCATATCAGCGCCGAACCGTTGCTGCTGGTACTGATCATTTTCGCCTGGACGCCGCCGCACTTCTGGGCCCTGGCCATCCACCGCAAAGCCGAATACGCCAAGGCCGATATCCCCATGCTGCCGGTCACCCATGGCGAGCATTACACCAAGGTGCATATCGTGCTCTATACCCTGGTGCTGCTGGCCGTCAGCCTGATGCCGTATGTGATTCACATGAGCGGTTTGCTCTACCTGGCCTGCGCCGTGGTGCTCGGCGCGCGCTTTTTGCAGTGGAGCTGGGTGCTGTATTTCGATAGCAAACCCCATGCGGCGATCAACACCTTCAAATACAGCATCTACTACCTGTTTTTGCTGTTTATCGCGCTGCTGGTGGATCACTACTTTCTGGTGAGCTAACGCGCGTCCGGTGAGTGCGGTCAGGCGTAAACGAAAAAACATGCTCGGCCGCATTGAGGATTTTTTCATCTGCAGCGTCTTCTAGGAGCCAGGGTTTTATCCCCTACTCACTTCGTCGAGACCTGCCATGACCGCCCAAGCCCCTGAACTCTCCCACGCCCTGCGCTCGCAGCGCCTGAATGCCCTGACCCACGAGCCCCACGCGCGCCTCGATGCCTTGGTCAAAAGCCACGACCCGTTCGGCAATCGGGAGAACTTCGCCAAGTTCGTCGCCGCCCAGTACCTGTTCCAGTACGACCTGGAAAACCTCTACACCAATGCCGAGCTGGCCGAGATCGTCGACGACTTACCGAGCCGTGCCCGTGTAGAACAGGCCCGCCTGGACCTGGCCGATCTCAACCACGCTGTACCCGAAGGCGATGAGTCGGTTCGCGGTAAGCAGCACGGCCTGGGCGCGGCGCTGGGGTGGGTATTCGTGTCCGAAGGCTCGAAGCTGGGCGCGGCGTTTCTGATCAAGCGCGCTGAAGCGCTGCAACTCAGCGACTCCTTCGGTGCCCGTCACCTCGGTGAGCCTGAAGGCGGCCGCGCGCAAGGCTGGAAGAAGTTCGTTGCCGCACTGGATGGCGTGGTACTGGACGCCGAGCAGGAACGCCAGGCCGAAGCCGCCGCCATCGCCGCCTTCAACCGTTTTGCCGACCACCTGGAACGCACTTTTGCCTGATGCCTGTGAACCGCTGCCGCCCCGCCGCCCCCTGCGCTGGCTATGGCTGGCGCTGGCTTACCTGAGCCTAGGGCTGGCGGTGCTGGGCGTGATCATCCCCGGTCTGCCGACCACCGAATTCGTGCTGCTGGCCGCCTGGGCCGCCTCGCGCAGTTCGCCGCGCTTGGCGGCCTGGCTGGAAAACCAGCGTGTTTTTGGCTCGCTGCTGCGCAACTGGCGGGACGGCGGCGTTATCACCCGGCACACCAAACTGATGGCCAGCCTGAGCATGCTGGTGGCATTGCTGATCATGGTGTTGACCGTGAACCATTTGCCGTCCGTGGCGTTTGCAGCGCTGGGCATGAGCGTCGGCGCGACGTGGATCTGGTCGCGGCCGGAGCAGAGCAAATCCTGAAACGCATGGCGGTTTCGGTCCGCCAGGCGATGGGGTACCGTTGGCCTTTCGATCTGCCGAGCTGCCCACCCTATGACCCGCAAACAGATTACCGTCGCGATTCTCGTCGCCATCGTGGCCTTGGTATTTGGCCTTACCGTCAACCGTGTGCTCAGTGGCAAAGGCCACGGCGACCCGGCGGCGATGATCGATGCCGGCATTATCCTGCTGCCACAAAGCCGAACCCTGCCGGACCTCACCCTGACCAATCAGCTCGGCCAGCCCGTGCAAGTGGACGAGTTGAAGGGCAAATGGAGCCTGCTGTTTTTTGGCTACACCTTCTGCCCGGATATCTGCCCCACTACGTTGGCACAGCTGCGTGATTTGAAAGGCAAGCTGCCCAAGGAGGCAGTGGACAACCTGCAGGTGGTGTTGGTGAGTGTGGACCCCAACCGCGATACGCCCGACCAGCTGAAAAAATACCTGGGCTACTTCGACCCGCAGTTTCAGGGGCTGACCGGTGAGCTGGGCAACATTCAGAAGCTCGCCAATGCGGTGAGCATTCCGTTTATTCCGGCGGATACCAGCAAAGAGAATTACACCGTCGACCACAGCGGCAACCTGGTGGTGATCGGGCCGGATGGCACCCAGCGCGGGTTTATTCGGGCGCCGTTGAATAACGCCAAGTTGGCGGTGCAGATTCCGGAGTTGGTGAAGCAATAATTTGGCAGTTGCGTTGGATTCGCCCTCACCCCCGGCCCCTCTCCCGCACGCGGGCGAGGGGAGACGTTTTCCCAGCAATCACCGGTCAGTCCCCTCTCCCGCTTGCGGGAGAGGGTCAGGGTGAGGGCAGCGGTCTAACCACTAACGAATCCTTACCCAGGTGCGCCCGCGCACCTCACGCCAATCACTCAGCCCACTTCCTGCCCTGCAACTCCAACAAACTCTGTGCCTGCTCCGGCCCATTACTGCCAGCCGCATACGGCCGCGGGTCTTGGTAGTTGTCCTGCCACCCCTTGAGAATCGGGTCCACCCACTTCCACGCCGCTTCCACTTCATCGCGACGCATAAACAAGGTCGAGTCACCTTCGATCACATCCAGCAGCAAGCGCTCGTAGGCGTCCCAGCGGCGTTTCTGGCGAAAAGCCTGGGCCAGGTTCAAATCCAGCTCCACCGGCGCCAGGCGCATGCCTTTGCCCGGGGTTTTGCCCATCAGTTGCAGGCTGATGCGCTCCTCCGGTTGCAGGCGAATGATCAGGCGGTTGGGCTGGGTGTTGTCGAACAGCAGGTGCGGCACCTGCTTGAAGTGGATGACGATCTCCGAAGTCTTTTTCGCCAGCCGTTTGCCGGTACGCAGGTAGAACGGCACCCCCGCCCAGCGCCAGGTATTGATGGCCACTTGCAGGGCAACGAACGTCTCGGTGTCGCTGTCGTTATCGACGTTCTTTTCGAAGTAATAGGCCGGCACTTCCTGGCCGCCGATCTTGCCGGCGGTGTATTGCCCGCGCACGGTCTTGTCGTGCACATCCATGCCCTGAATCGGTTTGAGCGCCTGAAGGATTTTCAGTTTTTCATCACGCACCGACTCGGCATTGAACTGCGCTGGCGCTTCCATGGCCACCAGACACAGCAGCTGCAACAGGTGGTTTTGCACCATGTCGCGCATGGCGCCGGAGCGGTCGTAGTAGGCGCCACGGTTTTCCACGCCCAGGGTTTCGCACACGCTGATTTGCACATGGTCGATATGCCCGCTGCGCCACAGCGGCTCGAACAACATGTTGGCAAAGCGCAGGGCCATCAGGTTCTGCACCGTTTCCTTGCCCAGGTAATGGTCGATACGAAACACCCGCGACTCATCAAATACGGCGCCGATGGCGGCGTTGATCGCCTTGGCTGACTCCAGCGAGTGGCCAATGGGTTTTTCGATCACGATGCGTGAGTTAGGCCCGGCAAGGCCCGAGGTTTTCAAATGGCGGGCGATGTCTTCGAACAGGTTCGGCGCGGTGGCCAGGTAGTACACCTGCACGCGCTCGCCGACCGGCCCGAGGTGGCGGGCCAGGCGGCTGAAGTCGGCGCTTTGCGACGCGTCGATCTGGAAGTAGTCCAGACGCTCGGCGAAGCTGGCCCAGGTAGCGGCATCGAAGTCGGCCCGCGCAACTTGTGCGCGGCAACGGCGTTGCGCCTGCGCCTGGTAGGCCGCTCGTGTAATGGGGCTGCGGGCCAGGGCCAGAATGCGCGTGCCTTCGTGCAGGCGACCGTCGCGGTGCAGGTGGTAGAGCGCAGGCAGCAATTTGTGCAGCGCCAGGTCACCGGTGCCGCCGAACACCAGCATGTCGCAAGGAATACTTATCAAGAGCCCTCCGGCCTGAGAGAACGTGAGGCTTTTTGCCCGCTACGCTTGGTTTGGCTGGGCGTCGGGAAGGTCATGTAGTATAACTACACGCGCGCTACAACCCGGCGTCGGCCGATCATAACTCATCAAAAGAGCCAAACCCTTGAACCTCTTGCAACACATTGCCCAGTCGCGTCACCTGTTACGAAAATCGGAGCTGAAAGTTGCCGATCACGTGCTGCTCGACCCTGCGGCCGTGATGCACAGCTCCATGGCAGACCTGGCCCACAGCGTTGGCATCAGCGAGCCCACCATCGTGCGCTTCTGCCGCGCCATCGGTTGCACCGGCTTTCAGGACCTCAAGCTGAAACTGGCGCAAAGCCTGGCCGCCGGCGCCAGCTTTGGCCAGTTCGCGATCCATGAAGATGACTCGGTCGCCGACTTCAGCCTGAAGATTTTCGACACCACCTTGCACACCCTTATCGAGGTGCGCGAGAAGCTCGACCCCAAAGCCCTGCAACACGCCATCGCCGCCTGCTCGCAAGCGCAGCGCGTGGAGTTCTACGGCTTTGGTGCCTCCGGTGCGGTGGCGGCCGACGCTCAGCACAAATTCTTCCGCTTGCTGCTTACCGCTGCGGCCTATTCCGACCCGCATATGCAGGCGATGTCGGCGGTTACGCTAAAGCCCACCGACGTGGCCATCTGTATCTCGCAGTCGGGACGCTCCAAGGATTTGCTGATTACCGCCAACCTGGTGCGTGAAACCGGCGCCACGCTGATTACCCTGTGCCCGAGCCAGACGCCGTTGGCTGAATTGTCCACCGTCAACCTGGCCATCGACGTGCAGGAAGACACCGAGATCTACACCCCGCTCACCTCGCGTATCGCGCATTTGGTGGTGATCGACGTATTGGCCATGGGTGTAGCGATGGCGCGCGGGCCAACGCTGGTCAATCACCTCAAGAGCGTGAAGCGCAGTTTGCGCAGCCTGCGCTTGTCGCCCAAGTCGCTGAAAGCCGCCGAAGACAGCCGCGCGGATTGACGCCGTTGGCTGCACAAAAAAGCCCGCGAAAGCGGGCTTTTTTGTGGGAGAGGCTTTGGCCTCGATGCTTTTGCGTTTCGTCATCGGATGTTCACGGTCCCGGCACACAACTGTCGTGTTTCACGCCCAGTCTGGTACTCCCGAATCCAACGATGGGAGCACGCACATGACTCGTTATCTGGATGAAGCAAAACCGTACGAAAACTCGGCCAGCAAGACCAAACGCCAGCAGGAAGACCAGCGCCGCATGGCGTACCGCCGCGCCATCGAGGACTTCACCGAAGAGCGCCGCCTGCAGCTGGAGCTGGCCGACTTCCCCGACCTGATTGCCGCCAATTTTGCCGCCGCTAGCCAGGCACCGCGCCGAAGCGGGCCGCCAAGCCACTGATCTGCGCCCGCTCAGCGCGAATAAAGGCGAAGAAGGTTTGCGCCACCGGTGACAGGTATTTGCCCCGCGGGTGCACCAGGCACCAACTACGCATCAGCGGCAACTCCTTCACCGGCAGTTCGCGCAAGGCGCCGCTTTCCAGTTCGCGGCGCACCGCATGGCGCGACAGCAAGGCAATGCCGAGCCCGGCAATCACCCCTTCACGCTGCGACTCCATCGAGCCCAGCTCGATGGTCTGCTGAAAGTGCGCGCGCTTCTGGTGGCAATAATCCTCGATGGCTTTACGCGTGCCCGAGCCCGGCTCGCGCACCAGCAAGGGCGCTGTGCAAAGGTCCTGCAGCATCAGGTTGGCCTGCCCCGCCAGCGGGTGCTCGGGTGGCGCTACGGCAATAATCGGGTTATCCAGAAACGGCAGGAATTCCAGCGACATGTCCTGCGGCACCTGGGACATGATCAGCAGGTCATCGCGGTTGGCGCTCAATCGGCGCACGGCTTGCGCATGGTTGACCACCACCAGTTGCAGGCTCACTTCCGGGTACTGGCGCTTGAACGCAGCAAACAGGTGCGGCACGAAATACTTGGCGCTGGACTCCACCGCCAGGTTGAGCTGGCCCTGCAACGAACCCTGTAAATCCGAGAGCTGCATATCCAGGCTTTCCAGGCGCCCGAAAATATCGCTGCTGGCGCGCAGCAACGCGTCAGCGGCTTCGGTGAGGTAGAGCTTTTTGCCGATGTAGTCGAACAGCGGCTGCCCAATCAGCGCTTCCAGCTGACGGATCTGCAAGGAAACGGCAGGCTGCGTCAAAGAAATTTCCTCAGCAGCACGGCTGTAAGAGCGGCTCTCACACACTGCCTGAAAAACCTGAAGCTGACGTAATGTCATACGCAGCAATGACTTACGCATCGCTAAGGGCCCCTGTGTGGCTGGTCGGTCGGCAGACTATAAGCCTTTGCTTATGTCTAACCCAATAATTAATCATTTTAGGTAATTGTTACATGGCGCTACGGTGTCAGCACGTTGACGCTTCTGGCGTTGCCCCGTTCAACCGGCTGAGGGCCAGCTTCCGTGATCAAGAAAATCCTGATCGCTAACCGTGGCGAAATTGCTGTCCGAATCGTGCGTGCATGCGCCGAGATGGGCATTCGCTCAGTGGCGATTTATTCCGATGCCGACCGCATGGCATTGCACGTAAAGCGTGCCGACGAAGCCCACAGCATTGGCGAAGAGCCGCTGGCTGGCTACCTCAACCCGCGCAAGCTGGTGAACCTGGCGGTGGAAACCGGCTGCGACGCCCTGCACCCGGGCTACGGTTTTCTCTCGGAAAACGCCGAACTGGCCGATATCTGCGCCGAGCGCGGGATCAAGTTCATTGGTCCCTCGGCAGAAGTGATTCGCCGCATGGGCGACAAGACCGAAGCCCGGCGCAGCATGATCAAGGCCGGCGTGCCGGTCACCCCGGGCACCGAAGGCAACGTCGCCGATATTCACGAAGCCCTCACCGAAGGCGACCGCATCGGTTACCCGGTGATGCTCAAGGCCACCTCGGGCGGTGGCGGACGTGGTATCCGGCGCTGCAACAGCCGTGACGAACTGGAACAGGCCTTCCCGCGGGTGATTTCCGAAGCCACCAAGGCATTCGGTTCGGCCGAAGTGTTTCTGGAAAAATGCATCGTTAACCCAAAACACATCGAAGCGCAGATTCTCGCCGACAGCTTTGGCAATACGGTGCACCTGTACGAGCGCGACTGCTCGATTCAGCGGCGCAACCAGAAGCTGATCGAAATCGCCCCCAGCCCGCAGCTGACCCCGGAGCAACGCGCCTATATCGGCGACCTGGCAGTGCGTGCCGCGCAGGCGGTGGGTTACGAGAACGCCGGCACCGTGGAGTTCCTGCTCGCCGAGGGCGAGGTGTACTTCATGGAGATGAACACCCGGGTGCAGGTGGAACACACCATCACCGAAGAAATTACCGGTATCGACATCGTTCGCGAGCAGATCCGCATTGCCTCCGGCCTGCCGCTATCGGTGAAGCAGGAAGACATTCAGTACCGCGGCTTTGCCCTGCAATTTCGCATCAACGCCGAAGACCCGAAGAACAACTTTTTGCCCTCGTTCGGCAAGATCACTCGCTACTACGCCCCCGGCGGCCCCGGTGTGCGCACCGACACGGCGATCTACACCGGCTACACCATTCCGCCGTACTACGACTCCATGTGCCTGAAGCTGGTGGTCTGGGCCCTGACCTGGGAAGAGGCCATGGACCGTGGCCTGCGCGCGCTGGACGACATGCGCCTGCAAGGGGTGAAAACCACCGCCGCGTACTACCAGGAAATTCTGCGAAACGCCGAGTTCCGTAGCGGGCAATTCAACACCAGTTTCGTTGAAGCCCACCCGGAACTGACCAACTACTCCGTCAAGCGCAAACCCGAAGAGCTGGCCCTGGCCATCGCCGCCGCCATTGCCGCCCACGCCGGCCTGTGAGGAACACGTAAATGTCCAAAAAGATCCATGTAACCGACACCATCCTGCGTGACGCTCACCAGTCGCTGCTGGCCACCCGTATGCGCACCGAAGACATGCTGCCGATCTGCGACAAGCTCGACAAAGTCGGCTACTGGTCGCTGGAAGTCTGGGGCGGCGCCACCTTCGACGCCTGTGTGCGCTTCCTCAAGGAAGACCCGTGGGAGCGCCTGCGTCAACTGCGCGCGGCCTTGCCCAACACCCGTCTGCAAATGCTGCTGCGCGGCCAGAACCTGCTGGGCTACCGCCACTACAGCGACGACGTGGTCAAAGCCTTCGTCGCCAAGGCAGCGGTTAACGGCATCGACGTGTTCCGCATCTTCGACGCCATGAACGACGTGCGTAACCTGCGCGTCGCCATCGAAGCCGTGAAGGCTGCCGGCAAACATGCCCAGGGCACCATCGCCTACACCACCAGCCCCGTGCACACCATCGAGGCCTTCGTCGCCCAGGCCAAACAGATGGAAGCCATGGGCTGCGATTCGATCGCCATCAAAGACATGGCCGGCCTGCTCACCCCGTACGCCACGGGCGAGCTGGTCAAAGCGCTGAAAGCCGAGCAATCGCTGCCGGTGTTTATCCACTCCCACGACACCGCAGGCCTGGCCGCGATGTGCCAACTCAAGGCCATCGAGAACGGCGCCGACCATATCGACACGGCCATCTCCAGCTTTGCCTGGGGCACCAGCCACCCAGGCACCGAGTCGATGGTCGCGGCACTCAAAGGCAGCGAATTCGACACCGGCCTGAACCTGGAACTGCTGCAGGAAATTGGCCTGTACTTCTACGCCGTGCGCAAGAAGTACCACCAGTTCGAAAGCGAATTCACCAGCGTCGACACCCGCGTACAGGTCAACCAGGTGCCCGGCGGCATGATTTCCAACCTGGCCAACCAGCTCAAAGAGCAAGGCGCGCTGAACCGCATGAACGAAGTGCTGGCTGAAATTCCGCGCGTGCGCAAAGACCTCGGCTACCCGCCGTTGGTAACCCCGACGTCGCAGATTGTCGGCACCCAGGCGTTCTTCAACGTACTGGCCGGCGAGCGCTACAAAACCATCACCAACGAAGTGAAGCTGTACCTGCAAGGCGGTTACGGCAAGGCGCCGGGCGTGGTGGACGAAAAACTGCGCCGTCAGGCCATCGGCAACGAAGAGTTGATCGACGTGCGCCCGGCCGACCTGCTCAAGCCGGAAATGGACAAGCTGCGTGCCGAAATCGGCGCGGTGGCCAAGTCGGCTGAAGACGTGCTGACCTACGCCATGTTCCCGGACATCGGCCGCAAGTTCCTCGAAGAGCGCGCGGCCGGCACCCTGACGCCGGAAGTGCTGCTGCCAATCCCCGAGGCCGGCCGTGTGGCCAGCGCTGGCGGCGAAGGCGTACCGACCGAATTCGTGATTGACGTGCACGGTGAAAGCTACCGCGTGGACATTACCGGCGTCGGCGTGAAAACCGACGGCAAGCGGCACTTCTACCTGTCCATCGACGGCATGCCGGAAGAAGTGGTGTTCGAGCCGCTGAACGAATTCGTCGGCGGCGCCGGTGGCAGTAAACGCAAAAACGCCAGCGCCCCGGGCGATGTCAGCACCACCATGCCGGGCAATATCGTCGATGTGCTGGTGAAGGAAGGCGATGTGGTGAAAGCCGGTCAGGCCGTGCTGATCACCGAAGCGATGAAGATGGAAACCGAAGTGCAGGCGCCGATTGCCGGTACCGTCAAAGCCATTCACGTGGCCAAGGGCGACCGCGTGAATCCGGGTGAAGTGTTGGTGGAAATCGAGGCGTAACCGGCGTAGGGCGAATATCCGCCTCGCGGATATCCGCCATTGCGATCTCGGCATTGGGTATCCGCCGTTTGGTTGAAACGGCGGATATCGCCTTTGGCGATATTCGCCCTACGAAACCCGCTCACCACACAGATCAAGCGCAAACCACCGCTCCACATCCCGCTGATTCAGCCCCGCACCGAGCAAACCAAACAGCTTGCCCAACGCCGCCTCGCGGGTCATGCCGCCGGCTGAAATCAACCCGGTGCCGAGCAACGCGCTACCGGCTGCATACACCCCGAATTCCACATGCCCCTGCGGGCATTGGCTGATGGCCGCCAACACCACGCCACGCTCGTGGGCTTGTTTCAACACCGCCAGCAACTGGGCGTTATCCGAAGGCCCAGTGCCGACGCCATAACACTCCAGCAGCAAAGCCTGTGCGCCGGTATTCAAGAGCGCTTCGGCATGGCTGGCGAGTACACCGGGGTACAGCGGCAGCACGGCGATATTTACCGGCTGACGGCGCACCCGATAACCCAAGGCCGCCGGAACGCTGTCGGCCCGCTCCCCCACGCGATGGCGCGACTGCACGGTAAAGGCATCAAACGCCTCGCTGCGCAGCTTGCTCACCCGCGCGCCATGCATGAGTTGGCCGTTGAAATACAGGTGCACGCCTGGGCTGACGCCAGCCTGCAGCGCCTGCATGGCGCCGAGCAGGTTACCCCAGGCATCGCTGCCCTCGGCGCCGGCCGGCAGCATGGAGCCAGTGAGCAGCACCGGTACTTCCAGGCCCAGCAACAGAAAACTCAGGGCCGCGGCGCTGTAGGCCAGGGTGTCGGTGCCGTGCAGCACCAGCACGCCATCGAAGGCGCCTTTGGTCACGGCCTCGACGATCACATCGCGCATCGCCAGCCAATTGGCCTGGCTCATATTGGCGCTGTCGAGCAACGGCAGCAGTTCATGGAACTGCCAGTCGATATCAATAGGTGGCGACAGGCTGCGCAGGTGTTCGCCCATACGCACATCGAAGCCGCCGGCCGGCGCCAGGCCCTGGGCGGTTTGCAGCATGCCGATGGTGCCGCCGGTATAGAGCACGAAAAGCTTCATGCCGGAATCCTTGTGTAGGTTGGGTTGAGCGCAGCGAAGCCCAACAGGGTGGCCCCAACGATACCCCAGAGACGAGAATGCCGCGCCCGCCTTCAAACGGGAGCGGCATTCATTGAAAAGTGAAGCGTGGGTTAACGGTGGCTGGTAGCCAGACGCCCATCGATCGCTTCACTGCTGGCCTGCGCTTGTGGCGCGGTAGGCCAGGCATCGCGATCCAGGTCCAGATCGGCGAATTTACGGGCATCGAACACGGGCGTGGCGATACCGGCTTTGCGTTGCTCGTCGTAGTCACGCATTACCCGCAGGCCGACCTTGATCAGCAGCGCCAGGGCCACCAGGTTGACGAAGGCCAGGCACGTCATGGTGATGTCGGCAAAGGCAAAGACGGTGGAGAGGTTTTGCATCGAGCCCCAGCAGATCAGCGCCAGTACCAAGCCACGGTAAGTCAGCAGCGCCGCGCGGCTTTTGCCCAGCAGAAATTGCAGGGCGTTTTCGCCGAGGTAGTAGTTGTAGAGGATGCAGGTGAACACGAACAGGCTCAGCGCCACGCTCACGAAGATCCGGCCCCAATCGCCCACAACAGCTGCCAGGGAGTTCTGCGTCAGCACAATGCCGTCGCCTTCAAAACCCGGAGTGTAGAAACCCGAGAGCAGAATCAGCAGCGCGGTGCAGGTGCAGATCACGAAGGTGTCGAGAAATACGCTGAACGCTTGCACCACGCCCTGCGCTACCGGGTGCTGCACGCTGGCGACGGCGGCGACGTTAGGTGCGCTGCCAAGGCCCGCTTCGTTGGCGAACACGCCACGTTTTACGCCCATTACGATGGCGCTGCCCAGCAGACCGGCGAAGGCCGGCTCAAGGCCGAAGGCGCTCTTGACGATGGTCACCAGCATGCCCGGCACCAGGTCGATCTGGGTAAAGATCACGTACAGGGTCACGCCGATATAGGCCAGGGTTTTGACCGGCACCAGCAGGTCGGACACCGAGGCAATCCGCTTGATACCGCCGATGAAAACCAGCCCCAGCAACACCGCTAGGCCGATGCCCGTGTACTGCACCGGGAAGCCGAAGGCGTTTTGCAGCGAGTGGGTGACGGTGAACGATTGCAGGCCGTTGAAGGCGAAACCGTAGGTCACCAACAGCAATACGGCGAACACCATGGCCATCCAGCGCAGCTTCAGGCCGTGTTGAATGTAGTAAGCCGGGCCGCCGCGATACAGGCCGTCACCGTCGGCGCGCTTGTACAGCTGCGCCAGCGAGCATTCGAAGAAACTGCTGCTCATGCCGACCAGCGCGGTCACCCACATCCAGAACACGGCACCGGGGCCGCCGAGGGTTACGGCAATGCCGACACCGGCGATATTGCCTGCGCCTACACGGCCGGCCAGGCTCAACATCAGTGCCTGGAACGAGCTCAGTTGCCCGCCGCTGCTGCGCAACGACTGCTTGAACACGCTGAACATGTGGCCAAAGTGGCGGAACTGAACGAAGCGCGAGCGAATGGTGAAGTAGCTGCCCAGGCCGACGATCAGCACGATCAGCAGCTTGCCGGACAGGAAGTCATTGAGCATTTCAAGCATGGGAGGTTTCCTCGACTCTTATTATTCGAATGCAGCAGTGGGTGCAGCTAACGAATTGCGGATAACAGGTACGGCAGTACAGCTGGCAGAAAAAACTGTATTGGGAAAACGTGGGGCGCATGGTTGGCCAGCCGTTGGCGTGTAGGCAATTTCGCAGGTCGATTCGATGTGATGCGAGTTGATGCTATAGTCGCGCCGCTCGCATCAGGGGAGGGCAACATTGTGTCGGACAATCTGGGCGTCAATCTCAAACTGCTGTGCAGCCACTACCGCTCTATTGCGCAGGTTTGCCGGCTGCTGTCGATCAACCGCGCGCAGTTCAACAAGTACCTGAGCGGCCAAAGCCAGCCGACGAGTTACAACCGCAAGCGCATCGGTGATTTCTTCGGTGTGGAGGAATACGAACTGAGCCTGCCGCCGGACCAGTTCGCCCGCTTGATCGGCGCCCGCATTACCGACACGCCGAGCACCCCGAACAACGACCCGCTGGCCAGCCTGCTGCAACCCTTGCGCGAGCACGCCACCAGCCTGTCGCGCTACTGCGGGTACTACTTCGAATACTCCAACTGCATGTCGGTGCCCGGCACCATCCTGCTGTCGCTGGTGCATTTGCGTGAGGAGCGCGGCACGTTTCTGTTCGAGCGCCAGGAACGCCAGGAACGCTCGGCCACCGCCAATGTGCAGGCCGAGGACTGGGTGCGCTGTCGCTACCTGGGTGCGGCGTTTCACCTGCAGGACCGGGTGTTTCTGATCGACTACGAATCGCTGACGCTCAATGAAATGAGCCAGACCATTCTGATTCCTAGCTACAAGAGCCGCATCACCCGCCTGAACGGCTTGAAGACCGGCGTCTCCAGCGGCGACCGACGCAACCCGGCCTGCACCAAGGTGGTGTGGGAATATCTGGGGGAAGAGATCAACCGGGTGAATGCGTACCGCCAGGTGATGCTGTACCGGCCTGATGATCCGCGCATTGACGACGATATTCGCCAGCGGCTGACGGTAGGGCCGATCAGCAATGGGTTGTTTGAGATCGAGTAAGTTTCGCCAATCGTGAATTAACCACCGTCGTCCCCGCGCAGGCGGGGACCCAGAATCTCGGATTGAGCGCGGAAGGGGGGCTCGGCTCGAAATTCTGGATTCCCGCCTACGCGGGAATGACGGAGGTGGGGCTGATTAAAACGCCAACTGCCACTGCGCAATCACCCATGGCTTTGCGCGGTGTCGCCCAGCTCACCGCTACCGTGGGGCCGATCAGCAATGGGTTGTTTGAGATCGAGTAGGTTTCGCCAACTGTGAATTAACCACCGTCGTCCCCGCGCAGGCGGGGACCCAGAATCTCGGATTGAGCGCGGAAGCGGGCTCGGCTCAAGATTCTGGATTCCCGCCTACGCGGGAATGACGGAGGTGGAGCTGATTAAAACGCCAACTGCCATTGCGCAATCACCCCATGGTTCTGCGCGTTGTCGCCCAGCTCACCGCCACGGTGGGGCCGATCAGCAATGGGTTGCTTGAGATCGAGTAAGTCTCGCCAACCGTGAATTAACCACCGTCGTCCCCGCGCAGGCGGGGACCCAGAATCTCGGATTGAGCGCGATAGTGGGCTCGGCTCGAAATTCTGGATTCCCGCCTACGCGGGAATGACGGCGGTGGGACTGATTAAAACGCCAGCTGCCACTGCGCAATCACACCATGGTTCTGCGCGTTGTCGCCCAGCTCACCGCCACGGTGGGGCCGATCAGCAATGGGTTGCTTGAGATCGAGTAAGTCTCGCCAACCGTGAATTAACCACCGTCGTCCCCGCGCAGGCGGGGACCCAGAATCTCGGATTGAGCGCGATAGTGGGCTCGGCTCGAAATTCTGGATTCCCGCCTACGCGGGAATGACGGCGGTGGGACTGATTAAAACGCCAGCTGCCACTGCGCAATCACACCATGGTTCTGCGCGTTGTCGCCCAGCTCACCGCTGTAGCCAAGGCCCAGCGTCTGAGTAGCGGTAACCCCCAGGTCAAACCCGGCTTCCACCAGCAAGCTGTTGCGATCCAGCGCCGTGCCTTGCGCGCTGAAGGCGCTGCCGCCGCTGATAAACGCCTGGCTGGTTTCGCTGTCCACGTCGCCGTAGGTGTGGCGCCAGCCAACACTCATGCGCGGGGTAAAACTCATGCCGTTATCGAACTGGCCAAGGTGGGCAAGGCGCAGGCCGAGCGTGCTGCTGACGTTGTGCTGGTCTTGCGCGTCCACGTGCAACGCCGAGTCGCCGCCTTTTTCGTTGTAGGCGTCGCGGTCGTACCGCTGGTAGCCCAGCGATGCGAACGGCTCGGCCAACAGACGGCCACTGGCAATCGGGTAGGCCAGTTCGGCGAAGGCTTGCTGGCTGTTGGCGTCGTAGTCGCCATGCAATTTGTCATCAACCCCTGCAAAGGTGACGCGGCGTTTGTTCTCGCCATCATGGGTGCTGTAGGCCGCGCCCAGGCGCAGGGCCAACTGGTCGATCTGGGTCAGGGCGTAGACGCCAAGGTGGTAGCTATCCACATCCCCGGATGCGCCCTGGCCGGCGTCGATATCGGTGCGCGAGTAACCGCCCACCACGCCCAGACGCCAGTCCGCATTCACAGCCCAATCAGCCCCGAACAGCGTGCCGCCCGTGTTCTGGTCGACATCGCTGGCACCATGCTCACCGTCCACCGTGCCGTGGCTGCCGAGTGCCTGTACCCACAACCGGCCGGCGGCTTTCGGGTCGTGCAGGCCGCGCGCCTCCTCAGGCACACCGACTGCCACCAGTTGCGGGCCATCGTCACGCAAAATGGACGCCTGCAGGCTGCCGCCAAAACTGCCGAGTTGGCCCATGGCGCCTTGCATGGCCGAACCCACCTGGCTGGAACCGGCCAGGGTGGCAGCGGCGGCACTGGCGTTGCTGGCGCCTGCCAGTTGCTGCAGGGCCTTGGCGGCCGTGGCTTTGTCGGTGGTGAGCAGCGCGTTGTACAGGCTGCTGTTGCTCTGCGCGGCCAGACTGTTGGCGAGGTTGCGCGCGCTGTCGGTGGTCGCCAGTTCGGCAAAGGCGGTGTCGTTACGGGTCAGTTGCAGTTCGACCGTGTTGGCGCCGTAACTGAGGGTCGGGGTCAGGAAGGCGAAGTTGCTGGTGACCGTGCCGAACTGCCCGGTGACGCCATCGGCGGCGGTCAGCAGCGTGCTGTGCGCGGCATAGCCGGTGCCGTTCACCTTGAGGTTGAGGGTGGCGTTACCCAATGCCGCCGAGCCGCTTAATTGCACCGGCGCGTTGGTGGAGGTGACGTCGAAATTGAACGTGGAGCCGCCGGCCAGTTGCAGGCTGTGCAGGCTGCCGGTGCCGCCGTAGCTGGCGCCGCTGGCCACCGTCAGCAGGCCGCCGATGCTGCCCTGGTTAATCAGACCAGCACCGCTGGCGATGCTGCCGCCGGCACTGAAGTCGTTGCTGGTCACGGTCCAGGTGCCACCGGTGATGGCCAGGTTTTCGAAGTTCTGGCTGTTGCCGAAGGTGCCGGCGCCGCTGCCGCTCAGGGTCAGCGTATCGGTGCCGGCACCACCGTCCACCAGGCCGCCAAAGGTGGCGTCGGTGAGTACGGTCAGTTGGTCATTGCCGGTGCCCATGTCTACCGCCAGGCCGTTGAGACCGACGATGGACCCGGCGTTACTCAGGGTGTCGTTGCCGGCGCCCATCTGCACGGCCGCTGCGGCGGTGGTGCTGTTCAATTGATCCACACGGACCGATTGGGCGCCGCCGCGAATCACGCCGCCGGCGAGGTTGGTGAGGCTGTCGGCGAAGTCGCCAACCAGGCCGATGGCTGTGCTGTCGGCGCCGATGATGCTGCCGGCATTGGTGATGCTGGCCACGCCGCCAACGGCGGTCGCAGTACCGCGCTGGGCAGCGATGGCGGTGCCGTTGGCGCCGTCGTCGATCAGGATGCCCTTGGACTGGCCGAAAATCTCGCCGCCGGCGTAGTTGATGATAGTGCCGCCCCCGGCCGCAATGCCGTCCGCGCCATTGGGGAAGCCGCTGGAGTCCACACCGCCAGCGCCCAGGCCTTCGATGCGGCCGTAGTTGGTGATGCTGGCGATGCCGTCGATATCCACGCCATCGCCATCACCGTTGTTGGCGGTGGTGCCGTCGCCCAGATGGTCGTAAGCGTTGCCGGCCCCGGCGTAACGGCCGCTGATAAGCCCGTGGTTGACCACGGTGCCGACGCCATCGCTGCCGACGCCCGAGCCGTTGCGGCCGATGATCTGCCCGCCTTCGTAGTTGGTCACGTTAACGCCAGCATCGGAGGTTACGCCGTGGCGTGGGCCGGAGATGGTGCCCCAGTTATTCACGGTGACGGCGAGCTTGGCGTCGATGGCGTCATTGGCGCTGGCAGCCGAGCTGCAGGCGCTGATGTAGTCCGGGCATTTGGTGTTGACCACACCCGTGCTGATGATGGTGCCGTAGTTGTTGATGGTGGTGTTGCTGCCAGGGCGCAGGGCGTCGTCGTTGCTGGAGGAGATCACGGCGTTGCGGTTGGTTGCCGAGCCGTTGTTGATCACTTTTGTGCCGCTGCCATCGGCGCCGCGCAGGTCCAGGGCCTGACCGCCGCTGGTGCCGCTGCCGGTCACCTTGATGGTGCCGTTGTTGTTGAGCACCAGGGACGAGTTGGCCTTGTTCAGGCGCAGGGCGTCGCTGCCCACCGAGGAAAGGGTGCCATCGTTGTTGATGACGATGCTGACGCCATTGGTGTTGTTGTCGATGCCACGACCCGTGCCGGTGTTGGCGATGGTGCCGCTGTTGTTCAGGGTGACGGTGCCGCTGGTGCCGGTGATATCCACCGAGGTGCCGGCGCTGGTGCTCAGGCTGGCTCCTGCACCGACGCTGCCGGTATTGCCCGTGGTCAGGGTTTTGGCGCTGCCGTCAGTGGCGCCGGGGGCCACGGTGAAATCGGCGGCCTGCACCAGGCCGATGGTCGCGGCGTGCAGGGCAATTACCAGTGGAAGCAAACGAAAACCGGAGGTGTGGAAAGACATAGCTCGCACCGCTCTTATAAGAAAAGTGCGGGGACTATGCGTGGGCCTTGTTACAAACAGTTGACGATGCGCGACGGAAAATAGCGCATCGCCATCAGGCAATTACAGCACGCCGGCCTCGCGCAGCGCGGCGATCTGTTCGGCCTGCAACCCTAGCAACCGCTGCAACACAGCCTCGGTGTGCTCGCCCAGCAGCGGCGGCGCCTGGCGGTATTCCACCGGGGTTTCAGACAGGCGAATAGGGCTGGCCACCTGCGGCAAGGTTCCGCCGAGGCTATGGGGCACATCCACGCGCAAGCCACGGGCAAGCACCTGCGGGTCGGCAAATACTTGCGCCAGATCGTTGATCGGCCCGCACGGCACACCGGCCTGCTCCAGGGCAGCCACCCACTCGGCGGTGGTCTTGAATACGGTGGCCTGACGAATCAGCGGAATCAGCACCGCACGGTTGGCCACCCGTTGCTTGTTGTTGGCAAAGCGCGGGTCATCGGCCCATTCCGCATGCCCGGCCACTTCGCAGAATTTGCGGAACTGGCCATCGTTGCCGACGGTAAGAATGAAGTCGCCATCGGCGGTGGGAAAGTCCTGGTACGGCACGATATTGGGGTGCGCATTGCCCAGGCGTTTGGGCGCGTTGCCGGTGGTCAGGTAGTTCATGGCCTGGTTGGCCAGGCATGCCACCTGCACGTCGAGCAAGGCCATGTCGATATGCTGGCCGCTACCGCCCTGCTCTCGGTGAGCGAGCGCCGCCAGCACGGCCACCGTCGAGTACAGACCGGTAAGAATATCGGTGAGTGCCACGCCCACTTTCACCGGGCCGCCGCCGGCTTCATCGTCCGGTTTGCCGGTGAGGCTCATCAGGCCGCCCAGGCCCTGAATCATAAAGTCGTAGCCGGCGCGTTTGGCGTACGGGCCGTATTGGCCAAAGCCGGTAATCGAGCAATAGATCAGGCGCGGATTGATGGCCTTGAGCGAGGCGTAATCCAGGCCATAGGCGGCCAGGCCACCGACCTTGAAATTCTCCAGCAGGATGTCCGACTGCATCGCCAGCTCGCGCACCAGACGCTGCCCTTCAGGCTGGGTGAAATCGACGGTCACCGACTGTTTGTTGCGGTTGGCCGACAGGTAATAGGCGGCCTCGCTGGTATTTTCGCCGGCGGCGTCCTTGAGAAAGGGCGGGCCCCAGGCACGGGTGTCATCGCCAACGCCAGGGCGCTCGATCTTGATTACCTCGGCGCCCAGGTCCGCGAGAATCTGCCCGGCCCAGGGGCCGGCCAGTACGCGGGAAAGATCGAGAACACGCAGGTGGGATAAAGCGCCGGCCATAAAAACCTCAGGAAATAAGGAGGTGATCTTGTAGGAGCGAGCTTGCTCGCGAAGCTTTTAGATCCAGAGCTTCGCGAGCAAGCTCGCTCCCACGGGATTGACGGCAATCAGAAGAACGCTTGGATACCGGTTTGCGCACGGCCGAGAATCAACGCGTGCACATCGTGAGTACCTTCATAGGTATTCACCACTTCCAGGTTCACCAGATGGCGTGCCACGCCGAACTCGTCGGAGATGCCGTTGCCACCCAACATATCGCGCGCCAGGCGGGCGATATCCAGGGCCTTGCCGCAGCTGTTGCGCTTCATGATCGAGGTGATTTCCACCGCCGCCGTGCCTTCATCTTTCATGCGGCCCAGGCGCAGGCAGCCTTGCAGCGCCATGGTGATTTCGGTCTGCATGTCGGCGAGCTTTTTCTGAATCAGCTGGTTGGCGGCCAGCGGGCGACCGAACTGTTTGCGGTCCAGCGTGTATTGGCGCGCGGTGTGCCAGCAGAATTCGGCGGCGCCCAAAGCGCCCCAGCTGATGCCATAACGCGCCGAGTTCAGGCAGGTGAACGGGCCCTTCAGACCGCGTACATCGGGGAAGGCGTTTTCTTCGGGGCAGAACACATTGTCCATCACGATTTCGCCGGTGATGGAGGCGCGCAGTCCGACCTTGCCGTGAATGGCCGGGGTGCTCAGACCCTGCCAGCCTTTTTCCAGCACGAAGCCGCGAATGGCGCCTTCGTCGTCTTTGGCCCAGACCACGAACACATCGGCAATCGGGCTATTGGTAATCCACATTTTCGCGCCGCTGATGCGGTAGCCGCCGTCGACCTTCTTGGCGCGGGTAATCATCGAGCCCGGGTCGGAGCCGTGGTCTGGTTCGGTCAGGCCGAAGCAGCCGATCCACTCACCACTGGCCAGTTTTGGCAGGTACTTCTGCTTGGTGGCCTCGTTGCCGAATTCGTTGATCGGCACCATCACCAGGGACGACTGCACGCTCATCATCGAGCGGTAGCCTGAGTCCACACGTTCTACTTCGCGGGCGATCAGGCCGTAGCTCACGTAGTTGAGGCCGCTGCCGCCGTAGACTTCCGGAATGGTGGCGCCAAGCAGGCCGACGTCGCCCATCTCGCGGAAAATTTTCGGGTCGGTCTGCTCATGGCGGAACGCTTCCATCACGCGCGGCGCCAGCTTGTCCTGGGCGAACTGCTGGGCGCTGTCGCGCACCATGCGTTCTTCTTCGGTGAGCTGCTGGTCCAGCATCAGCGGGTCTTCCCAGTTGAAGCGAGCATTGGAAGCCATGTGCGAAATCCTCAAGTGATGGGTGCGATCCAGCTCGTGGCTGGCGATGGGGTTAATCCTAGACAGTCGCAGGGAAGGGGCGCAAACGAGGTTTTCGCACACATCTGTGCTAATTTCTCACTCCGAAAGGTCAAAAAAGCCTGTAAAGACGCCTTTCATGTGCAACTAACGCATACGAGTGTGCCATGCGCCGTAAAATCCCCAGTACTGCCGCCTTGGTCGCCTTCGAAGCAGCCGCCCGCCACCAGAGCTTTACCAAGGCCGCCGAAGAGCTGTCGCTGACGCAAAGCGCCATCTGTCGACAGATCGCCAGCCTGGAAGAGTTTCTCGGCATCGCCCTGTTTCGGCGCTCGCGGCGCGGCGTGCAATTGACCGAGGCGGGGTTGAGTTACAGCCGGCGGGTGGCGGCGCAACTGGATGCGGTGGAGCGCGACACCTTGTCGGTTATGGGCCAGCATGGCGCCAACAGCCTGGAGCTGGCCATCGTGCCGACCTTCGGTACGCAATGGCTGTTACCGCGGCTGAAACACTTTCAGGCGCTGCACCCGGAAGTGACGGTAAACCTCACCAACCGCACGCGGCCGTTTCTGTTTGCTGATACCGAGTTCGATGCGGCGGTGTATTTCGGCGATGCCGTGTGGTCCGGCACCGAGGCGCATTTTCTGATGCCGGAAAACTCGCTGCCGGTATGCAGCCCGTCGCTGCTGCCGGCCAACGGTGCACTGGATGCCGAGCACATTGCCCACTTGCCGCTGCTGCAACAGACCACCCGGCCCTACGCCTGGCGCCAATGGTTCGGTTCGCTGGGCATGAACGTGCCGCGGGACATGACCGGGCCGCGCTATGAACTGTTTTCCATGCTCGCCCAGGCCGCCCAGCACGAAATGGGCATCGCCCTGATTCCGCCGTTTCTGATTCAACGCGAGCTGAGCGAGGGCAGCCTGGTGGTGGCCATGCAGCACGCCTGCCTGAGCGACAAGGCCTACCACCTGATGATTCCCGAGCGCAAAACCGAAACCGCCGCGCTGCGCGCATTTCGCGATTGGCTGGTGCAAACGGCGAAGCAATACAGAGAAACGACGACGTAGGGCGAATATCCGCACAGCGGATATCCGCCGATACGCATCAACTGCTCCACACGCATTTTCTGGGCGGACGATTCCGGTGTATTCACGGACAGTGCATCGGCGGATACCGCCTAGGGCGGTATTCGCCCTACGCCGCCTCCCACCGACATCGTTATCAGCCCCAATTCACCCAGGTAATCCTGGGTGGATTTACGACAAAAACCAGCCGTTTTTGGTCCCTTCGCGCCGCTTGGCGATAAAAAAAGTCGAAAACGCGACATAAGCCTGATAAAAAGCAGGCGCGGCGTCGCGTGCAAAATTGACAAAAGATCAGTAGTTACGTGGCTTACAGCGATTTATGTAGTGAACCGTTAAAATTAATTGACCCCGTAGTCAATAAACCTTCTAGCTACAGTTTTGTTGCTGAAATAACCCAGCAATAACTGATAATTACGTTAAATAACAGCTAGTTACAGATACAAAGCAGGCTAACGTATTTGCTGCGTCACTAACCCGCCTTGACCTGATGAACGGTTATTCACGTCAGGGATGCCAATGCCCCTGTAACGGGCCTGGCATCAAGCTGCAGGCCCCATCGGCTGCTGCTTTGGCGAAGATGGCAGATACAGCTGGTCACAGCGTGACTTGTAGTTATCTCCAGGTTGGCCTTCAGAACTTCTTGATGGCCTTACGGTTCACCTGCAAAATGCCGCGCCCCGCTCTTGCAAGGCTGCCCGACAGAGGTGCCAAAGTAGGGATTGTGCTGATCCACCCCAGTGCGCCACCCGCAGTGCTCTGGTTTTTTAGCAAAAACGATCACGCAGGAGATATGAAGTGCACATTGGTGTTCCTCTCGAGACCTTTACTGGCGAGACGCGGGTAGCCGCTACGCCGGAAACCATTAAGAAGCTGATCGCCCAGGGCCATCAGGTAACTGTACAGAGCGGTGCCGGCGTCAACGCCAGCGTGACCGACAGTGCCTATGAAGCCGTCGGCGCCAGTATTGGCGACGCCGCAGCAGCCCTGGGCGCCGACCTGGTGCTCAAGGTCGTGGCACCCAATGCCGCCGAGCTGGCTCAGCTCAAGTCTGGCGCGGTACTGGTCGGCATGCTTAATCCCTTCAACAGCGAGAACATCGCGCAGATGGCTGAACGCGGTGTTACCGCGTTCTCCCTCGAAGCCGCTCCGCGCACCTCGCGCGCGCAGAGCCTCGACGTGCTGAGTTCGCAAGCCAACATCGCCGGCTACAAGGCCGTGCTGCTGGCCGCTCATCACTACCCGCGCTTTATGCCGATGCTGATGACCGCTGCCGGTACCGTGAAGGCCGCTCGCGTGCTGATTCTCGGCGCCGGTGTGGCAGGCCTGCAGGCCATCGCCACGGCCAAGCGCCTGGGTGCGGTGATCGAGGCGTCCGACGTGCGTCCGGCGGTTAAAGAGCAGATCGAATCGCTCGGCGCCAAGTTCGTCGACGTGCCGTTCGAGACCGACGAAGAGCGCGAAGCCGCCGAAGGCGTTGGCGGTTACGCCCGCCCGATGCCGGCCTCGTGGATGCAGCGTCAGGCCGTGGCTGTGCACGAGCGCGCAAAGCAGGCTGACATCGTCATCACCACCGCACTGATTCCGGGCCGCAAGGCGCCGGTGCTGCTCAGCGCCGAAACCGTGGAGCAGATGAAACCCGGCTCCGTGGTCATCGACCTCGCGGCAGCCCAGGGCGGTAACTGCCCGCTGACCGAAGCCGATCAGGTGGTGGTCAAGCACGGTGTAACCATCGTCGGTCACACCAACCTGGCAGCCCTGGTGGCAGCAGACGCTTCGGCCCTGTACGCCCGCAACTTGCTGGACTTCCTGAAGCTGGTCATCGACGGCGAAGGCAAGTTCCACGTCAACCTCGAAGACGACATCGTCGCCGCGTGCCTGATGTGCCGCGACGGCCAAGTCGTACGCAAGAACGGCTGAGGACAAGAAAAATGGAAGAGCTGATCTCCCCCGGTATCTACAACCTGATCATCTTTGTGCTGGCCATCTATGTTGGCTACCACGTGGTCTGGAACGTGACCCCTGCGCTGCACACCCCGCTGATGGCCGTGACCAACGCCATCTCCGCCATCGTGATCGTCGGTGCCATGCTGGCCGCCGCCCTCACCGTGACGCCGCTGGGCAAAACCATGGGCACCCTGGCTGTGGCCCTGGCCGCCGTGAACGTGTTCGGTGGTTTTCTGGTAACCCGCCGCATGCTGGAAATGTTCAAGAAAAAAGCGCCCAAGGCCAAAGTTGAGGGTGACAAGTAATGAGCATGAATCTGGTAACGACCCTGTATCTGATCGCTTCGATCTGCTTTATCCAAGCGCTCAAGGGCCTGTCGCACCCGACCACGTCGCGTCGCGGTAACTTCTTCGGCATGCTCGGTATGGCCCTGGCCGTACTGACCACCGTGGGCTTGATCTACAAACTCGGCGCCGATATCGCCACCCAAGGCATTGGCTACGTCATCGTAGGTCTGCTGGTGGGCGGCACCGCCGGTTCCGTCATGGCCAAGCGCGTTGAAATGACCAAAATGCCGGAGCTGGTTGCCTTCATGCACAGCATGATCGGCCTGGCGGCGGTGTTTATCGCTATTGCTGCCGTGGTTGAGCCGCAGTCCTTGGGCATCGTCAAGCAACTGGGCGACGCCATTCCTGCCGGTAACCGTCTGGAACTGTTCCTGGGCGCGGCCATTGGTGCCATTACCTTCTCCGGTTCGGTCATCGCCTTCGGCAAGCTCTCGGGCAAGTACAAGTTCCGTCTGTTTCAGGGTGCGCCGGTGGTGTTCGCTGGCCAGCACAAACTCAACCTTGTGTTGGGCTTGAGCACCCTGGGTCTGGGCTTGTTCTTCATGTTCACCGGCAACTACGCCGCGTTCGCTGCGATGCTGGCGCTGGCCTTCATTCTCGGTGTGCTGATCATCATCCCGATCGGCGGCGCCGACATGCCGGTAGTGGTGTCGATGCTCAACAGCTACTCGGGCTGGGCGGCGGCCGGTATCGGTTTCTCGCTGAACAACTCGATGCTGATCATTGCCGGCTCCCTGGTGGGTTCGAGCGGTGCGATCCTCTCGTACATCATGTGCAAGGCGATGAACCGTTCGTTCTTCAACGTGATCGGCGGCGGCTTCGGCGGCGCTACTGATGCAGCGGCTACTGGCGGCGCGAAAGAAGCCCGTCCGGTTAAATCCGGTTCGGCAGACGACGCCACCTTCCTGCTCACCAACGCCGACACCGTGATCATCGTTCCCGGTTACGGCCTGGCAGTGGCCCGTGCCCAGCACGCCCTGAAAGAGCTGACCGAGAAGCTGACTCACCGTGGCGTCACCGTGAAGTATGCAATTCACCCGGTTGCCGGTCGTATGCCTGGCCACATGAACGTACTGCTGGCCGAGGCCGAAGTGCCGTACGACCAAGTGTTCGAGATGGAAGACATCAACTCCGAATTCGGCCAGGCCGATGTGGTGCTGGTGCTGGGCGCCAACGACGTGGTTAACCCCGCGGCGAAGAACGATCCCAACTCGCCAATTGCCGGTATGCCGATTCTGGAAGCGTTCAAAGCCAAGACCATCATCGTCAACAAACGCTCGATGGCCAGCGGCTATGCCGGCCTGGACAACGAACTGTTCTACCTGGACAAGACCATGATGGTGTTCGGCGACGCCAAGAAAGTGATTGAAGATATGGTTAAAGCGGTCGACTAAGAACTGCGCTGTAAGTCCCCTTGAACCCCGGCCCACGAAAGCCGGGGTTTTTCATTTTGGGGCCGATGAACATCAAAAGCCCCTCACCCCAACCCTCTCCCGTAAACGGGAGAGGGGGCTTTATCGTGGGGGCGGGGAGATCACAAATCTGTCCCCCTCGCCCGCTTGCGGGAGAGGGGCTAGGGGTGAGGGGCTTTTCTTGCTCGGTTTCGGCGGGGATTGAGCGAGCTAGAGCGATGCGACCCGAACTTCAACGCCGCAGCGCCGACGCGCAGCCAATCCCCTATTAGACGTAGGTATAAAGGCGGGAAACGC
The DNA here is from genome assembly GCF_027922365.1 of Pseudomonas turukhanskensis. Classification (GTDB taxonomy): domain Bacteria; phylum Pseudomonadota; class Gammaproteobacteria; order Pseudomonadales; family Pseudomonadaceae; genus Aquipseudomonas; species Aquipseudomonas turukhanskensis. The sequence continues at coordinate 584,924 of NZ_BSFN01000001.1, read as the reverse complement.
CTAAATCCTTAGACTGTCGGCCTTTCACCGTCCGTACCGTCCGAGGCTTCCCCCATGTATACCGATCGCGTGCGCTTGCCCTGCCTGCTGGGCAAAGTGATGAGTGCGGCTGACGCCGCGTTGCTGATTGAAGACGGCATGACCGTCGGCATGAGCGGGTTCACCCGCGCCGGGGAAGCCAAAGCGGTGCCCCAGGCCCTGGCCGAGCGTGCCAAGCACTCGCCACTCAAAATCAGCCTGATGACCGGCGCAAGCCTGGGTAACGATCTGGACAAACAGCTCACTGAAGCGGGTGTGTTAGCCCGTCGTATGCCGTTTCAGGTGGACAGCACCCTGCGCAAGGCGATCAACGCCGGCGAGGTAATGTTTATTGACCAGCACCTTTCCGAGACCGTGGAGCAACTGCGCAACCATCAGCTCAAGCTGCCAGATATCGCCGTCATCGAAGCGGTGGCCATCACTGAGCAGGGCCATATCGTGCCGACCACTTCGGTGGGCAACTCCGCCAGCTTCGCGATTTTCGCCAAGCAGGTGATCGTCGAGATCAACCTGGCGCACAACCCGAATCTGGAAGGTCTGCACGACATCTATATCCCCACCTACCGGCCAACCCGCACGCCCATCCCGCTGACCCGCGTGCAGGACCGTATCGGCAGCGGCGCCATTGCCATCGATCCGGCGAAAATCGTTGCCATCGTCGTCACCGACAAACCCGATTCACCGTCCACTGTGCTGCCGCCGGATGCCGACACCCAGGGCATTGCCAATCACCTGATCGACTTCTTCAAGCGTGAAGTGGCCGCCGGGCGCATGACCGACAGCCTCGGCCCGCTGCAAGCCGGTATCGGCAGCATTGCCAACGCAGTGATGTGCGGGCTGATCGACTCCCCGTTCCAGAACCTGACCATGTACTCCGAAGTGCTGCAGGACTCGACCTTCGACTTGATCGACGCCGGCAAGCTGAGCTTTGCCTCGGGCAGCTCCATCACCCTGTCGCAGCGGCGCAACGCCGATGTGTTCGGCAACTTGGAACAGTACAAAGACAAGCTGGTGCTACGGCCGCAGGAAATTTCCAACCATCCGGAGGTGGTGCGCCGTCTGGGCATTATCGGCATCAACACCGCGCTGGAGTTCGACCTGTACGGCAACGTCAACTCCACCCATGTGGGCGGCACCAAAATGATGAATGGCATCGGCGGCTCGGGGGATTTTGCCCGCAACGCTCACCTGGCCATCTTCGTGACCAAGTCGATCGCCAAAGGTGGCGCCATTTCCAGCGTGGTGCCAATGGTCAGCCATGTGGACCATACCGAGCATGACGTCGACATTCTGGTAACCGAGCAAGGCCTGGCCGACCTGCGCGGTCTGGCTCCACGTGAGCGCGCCCGGGCCGTGATCGACAACTGTGTCCACCCCGACTATCGCGATGCGTTGAATCAGTACTTCGCCGCAGCCTGTGCCAAGGGCGGTCACACCCCACATTTGTTACGTGAAGCGTTGCAGTGGCATATCAATCTCGAAGAAAACGGCCACATGCTCTGGCCTAGTGCAGAAGCTGCCAAGTTGGCTTAAAAAGCGCTGCCAGCTCAAAAGGCGCAACAGGTCACTCACCTGCTGCGCCTTTTTGCGCTCTGGTGCTTATTAAAGAAGCACTTTGGCAATACTCACCGTGCACAACCTCAGCAGCGGCACCCGAACAGTTGCGACAAAACCCGAGAAAATCTGTTTTCCCAGGAAGACAACAGGGAAAACACCTTTTATAAATCCCAAACTGTACTGGTCTTGCGAAGCATCTGCAGGAAAAGCTGTCGATTGAGACAGCTTTTCTTGGGTAAAAATGCCCCGTTTATGGGCGCACCGGTACAGTTTGCACCGTTATGGATAAAACAGTTTGGGTAAAATCTTCCCACTACCAGCACAATTTTAAAGAACTGTGACTACAAGGTCAGCTGTACGAAGCGCAACATAGCCTCCAGTTAAATAACCAATGCCGCCATAAGCGGAAGGAAGCACACCATGGAACGTACCCTCAGTTCCGACTTCGTAAGCGAAAGTTCGAAATCCCAAGCTGCACTGCCACTGCGCGTTATCTCTAACCTGCTGCTCTGGCAACGTCGTATGTCCAGCCGCCACCAATTGGCACGCCTGGATCCACGCCTGCTGGCTGATGCCGGTATCAGTGAAGCCCAGCGCTTCGCCGAGCTGAGCAAGCCGTTCTGGCGTTAAGTGTTGTATCTGGCTGAGGCACGTCGTTAGAGCATCAGCCACCGAATTGAAGAAAACGAAGCCCGCCGCAGGAAACTGCCGGCGGGCTTCGTCGTTTCAGGGCGTTGAGGTTTCTGGAGCGTGCGTACAGCTAGCCGCACAAGCAGCAGTACAGTTTCAATATAATCAAAACTGAAGCCATACAATTACAGGTAGCTGTGACTGACGGAAGGCGCTGGCGCTGGGGCACTCTGTTTCCCCATACCCAGAACTCGCGCCAAAGCGAGAAGGAACGTGCCATGGATCGCACCCTCAACCCTGCTGCTGCCAAACCGACTGCTACCGCCAAACCGACCCATTGGCCGCTGCGCATTCTCGCAATGATCACCGTATGGCGCCGCAACGCCCGCACCCGCCGCCAGTTGGCGCGCCTGGACGACCGGCAACTGGCGGATGCTGGAATCAGTTCATGTGACCGGGACATGGAGCTGGATAAGCCATTCTGGCGGGAGTGAAGGCAACGCTCTCCTCGATTTGTAGGAGCGAGGGGGCGGCCATCCGATTGCTCGCCAAGCGGTTCACCCACGTAAATTGCGTGTGCTTCATTCGCCAGCAAGCTGGCTCCTACAGAGACGATTGCGTCCACCGCGCGAACCTTCTCACCCATTCCCCCTCAAACCCACCCAAGCGCTCCCGCTGCGCTAGGCTATTGCCCGTCACGTCCCCGCCTTTTTCGGAGTTTCCGTCATGACCACCCTGCGCCTGCTCAGTGCTGCAACGTTGCTGGCCCTCGCCACCAGCGCCTCGGCCACCAGCTTCGTCTACACCACCGATGCCGTGGTCGGTGCCCTTAAAGGGACATCCGATATCACCTCGGATATCTCCTCGTCTTTCAACGACGACAAAATTGTTCTGGCCGCCCGCGAAGATGCTGCCAGCTTTGTCGCCACCAACGGCGATATCCGTGGCGTACGCCTGGAAGCAGCCCTGGCGCATATCCGCGAAAAAGCCCCGCAACTGCAGGCCCGCAGCGACCTGCAACTGGCCCAATCCATTCTGGTGCTGTAAGCCTGGGAACGGGGCCTTTTCACTGGCCCCCTGTCGCACCTTCAGCTAGCCTTGGCGCCCGCAGTGACGGGCGCTGTGTGACCGCCATCAAATAGCCACAATTGGCTTGGAACTGGCGGCACGCAATTTCGTCCAACTGTTCCAGTACCTATTTACCCCGCATTTGTTTCGGAGATTTCTCATGCGCCGTTCGCTTTCGCTCGCCGCTCTCGCGCTGCTGCTCACCACCGGCATCGCCGAAGCCCACACCCTGGTGGCCACCAGCGACATCATCGTTCGCGCCTTCGGCCGCACCATCGACTTCACCTCCGACACCACCACCTCGGTACGCGACTCCAAAGTGGTGCTCGAAGCCCGTGACGACGCTGCCAGCTTCGTCGCCAGCGAAGGAGCCATTCGTGGCGCGCAGTTGGAAGCGGCTTTCGACACCCTGCGTGTTCGCGTACCCGAAGCGCGTGATGCCAGCGACCAGACCCTGGCCGAAGCCATCCTCGCTCTGTGAGGCCACTGGCGGCCTGGCTGCTGAGTGCGGCGCTGCTCTGTGGCGCCAGCACGGCCCAGGCGCAACTGCAGCTTGAGCTCGATCGAGACGGCCTGACCGCCAGCCAGCAGCAGGCCAGCCAAGCCCTGCTGGACGAAGCACTGAGCAAACTGCCGCCTCGCTTCGTGCAGCGTCTGGACCGTCAGGTGCACGTCAGCTGGACCGATGCCCTGGAAGCCGACACCTACGGGCAGGCGCGCAGCCCCACCCGGCTGCTTCTCAATCAGAAACTGCTGCCCGCGCTCACCGACGGCACCGCCGCCCGCACCCAAACCAATCGCCCCCACGGCACCCAGCGTCAGGAACTGCTGGCCACCGTGCTGCATGAACTCACCCATATTTACGACCGCGCGCGCCTCTGGTCCCCCGCCGAACGCACCGTGCTGCAACGCTGCCAACGCCAGGCAAAAAGCCAGGGCCTGATTGGTCAGATGGACAACTGCCGCGGCCAGACCGAACGCCGCTTTACCCTGAGCGACGACCCGCGCCTACTCGACCTCGCCGGCTGGCCGCAATACGTCGGCCGCCGGGGCGAGCGCGAGGCCAAGAACGGCCAGGTCGCGCGCAGCCCGGATAGCTACGAGCTGAGCAACCCGCGCGAATTCGTGGCGGTGAACATGGAGTACTTCCTCCTCGACCCCGCCTACGCTTGCCGCCGCCCCGCGCTGTACCGCTACTACCGCGACCATTTCGACGGCTGGACGCCGGCCAACGCCGAGCCTTGCCCGAGCACCTATGCCTACCTCAACGCCGGCCGCGACTTCGCCCGCCAACCACTGGGCAAGCTCGACCCCGAACGCGTGTACGAAGTGGACTACCTGCTGGCCGAAGCCAACGACCAATGGGCCAGCCGCTGGGGCCACAGCATGTTGCGCCTGGTGATCTGCGCGCCCGGGCGCCCGCGTGGGCCCGATTGCCGGCTGGACATGGACCAGAGCCTGGTGCTGTCCTACCGCGCCTTCGTCGGCGATTTGCAGTTGTCCAGTTGGGACGGCCTGACCGGCGTCTACCCCTCGCGCCTGTTTGTGCTGCCGCTAAGCCAGGTGATTGAGGAATACACCAAAGTGGAACTGCGCGGCCTGGTGTCGGTGCCGATCAAACTTGACCGCCCCCAGCTCGAAGCGCTGGTAGAGCATGCCGCCGAGCAGCACTGGAGCTACGACGGCAACTACTACTTCCTGTCCAACAACTGCGCCGTGGAAACCCTGAAGTTGTTGCGCAGTGGCAGCGCCGAGCCGCAGCTGCAAAACCTCGACAACATCATGCCCAATGGCCTGCTGGAAGTGCTGGCCGGGCGCGGGCTGGCGGACGTCAGCGTGCTGGATGACCGCAGCGAAGCGCTGCGCCGCGGTTACCGTTTCGACTCCTTCCGCGACCGCTATCAGGCGATGTTCGACGTGCTCAAAGAGCGGATGCCGATTCAGCAGAAAGCCGTGGACGAATGGATCAGCCTGCCGGCCAGTGAGCGGCGCACTTGGGTTGATAAGGCCGACCTGCGCGCCAGCGCGGCTATGCTGCTTCTGGAGCAAGCCGCCCAACGCCGCCAGCTGTTACTGGCGCAGGACGAACTCAAGCGCCGCTACCTGAGCAGCAAAGCGCTCGAAGACGGCAGCTCCGGCCCGGCCGGCAAAACCTTGGAAAAGATCCTCGCCAACAGCGGTTTTTTAAGTCGCCCGGCGGAGCTTTTGGAGGGTGGCTACGGCCTGCCGCAAGCCAGCGAATGGCAGCACCTGCAGCAAGAGAGCGACAGCCGTCAGAAGCAACTGCGCCAGTTGAGCGACGACCTCGACGGTCAAGTCCGCGCGCTGCTCGAACCGGCGCGCCTGGCCGAGCTGGACGCCATAGACGTCAATCTCAAGCACGTCAGCGAACACCTGCGCGCGCTGCACAAAGCCTCCGGCGGACTCATCCTCCCGTAGGGTGCGATCGACTCCGCCACGGCGTTGTTTCGCCATACGGTGTATCGGCGGATACCGCCTGTGGCGGTATTCGCCCTACGCCTCGCCGTCTTCCGAGGGAAGTTGCTCATCCAAGTGCAACCACGGCAACCGCGTCGTTACCCAGATATGTCGATCCGGCTGCGCCTGTTCGGGGTGGTCGAAGGTGGCGATGGTAATGTCCAGGCTCTGTGGACTCTGCTCGCTAAAAAACGTCAGTTGCCCGCCACATTGCCCACAGAATGAACGCGTGCAGCCGGGCGAGGACACAAACCGCTGCGGCGTACCTTGCAGCCATTCAAAGCGCTCCAGCGGCACAGTGATCCAGGTGGTGACGATGCCGCCCGTGGTGCGCCGGCATATGGTGCAGTGGCAGTGGGCGATGTCGGTCAGCGGGGCGTTGAAGCGGTAGCGCAGGGCCCCGCATTGGCAGCCGCCGGTGTGGATGTCGGTCATGGGCAAACTCCTTGTTCCTTCATCATCCTAGCCTACCTCCGGGCCACCTGGCTGTTGGCGGGCCTGGCCGGCATCGAACTTGGCGACCACCAGCGCTTCACCTTGAAATGGGCAGTTGCGATTTGCCTGTGTATCCTTGTGGCCGCGCTGCTGATGGGAATTTTCCCGGTATTTGGCGGCTAACTTTCTGATCGTTCGCGTTTGTGTAAGAGGAAGCTGTAAATGGAATGGCTGACCAGCCCGGAAATCTGGATCGCATTTTTTACCCTGACGGCGCTGGAAATCGTCCTGGGGATCGACAACATCATCATGATTTCGATTCTGGTCAGCCGCATGCCCAAAGCCATGCAGCCCAAGACCCGTTTCTTCGGCCTGGCGCTGGCCATGGTCACGCGCATTCTGTTGCTGCTGTCCATCACCTGGGTGATGCGCCTCACGGCCGACCTGTTCACCGTGATGGGCCAGGGCTTCTCCGGGCGTGATCTGATTCTGTTCTTCGGCGGCCTGTTTCTGCTGTGGAAAAGCAGCACCGAGATGTATCACGGCCTGGAAGGCGAAGATGAAACCGGCGACGAACCCAAAGGCATGGGCGGCGGTTTTATCGGCACCATCATTCAGATCGCCATTATCGATATCGTGTTCTCGCTGGACTCGGTGATCACCGCAGTCGGTATGGTCTCCCACGTACCGGTGATGATCGCCGCCATCGTGGTGGCCGTGATGGTGATGATGCTGGCAGCCGGCACCATCAGCGACTTTATCGACAAGCATCCGTCGTTGAAGATGCTCGCGCTGTCCTTCCTGATCATGGTTGGTACTGTGCTGATCGCCGAAGCCTTCGACATGCACCTGCCTAAAGGCTATGTGTACTTCGCCATGGCGTTCTCGCTGGCAGTGGAAGCGGTAAACATCAAGATGCGCTCGGCGCGCGACCGCAAAAAAGGCGAGGCGGTGAAACTGCGCAAGGATATTCCGGGGGAGTAATACGGCCCTGTGGATAAAAAAACGGGATCCTTCGAGGTCCCGTTTTTTTATCCACAATCCACGGCCCCCACACCGTCATTCCCGCGCAGGCGGGAATCCAGAATGGTGCAGGAATACGTCGGATGCCGACCAATCACCGAACCTGGATTCCGAATCGCCGGCCCGCCCTACGCGGGAATGACGGCATACTTAGAACAGGCTCAACTGATCCTGATCGCCCTGGGGCGAGGCAGCTGGAGCTGGCGTGGGATCCACCGGCACCACAAGCCCCTGCACCTTCAACCGCTCTGCCAACCCCGCCGCCCGCTCGGCCCGGGTATTGACCGCCTCGGCCAAGCGCGCCGGCAAGGCCCAGATTTCCACCTTGTGCTTGGCGCGGGTAATGCCGGTGTAAAACAGCGAGCGGGTCAGCAATGGGCTCGCCGTATCCGGCAGCGCCAGCAGCACTTCGCTGAACTCCGAACCCTGGCTTTTGTGCACCGTCATGGCGAACGCGCTGTCATGGCTGGGCAGACGTGCCGGCGAAAACGGCCGGAAGGTCGGTTCGCTTTCCCCGGCACTTTCGAAGAACACCCGCAGGCCATTCTCGCTGGCCAGACAGATGCCGATATCGCCGTTGAACAGCCCCAGCGCGTAGTCATTCTGCCGCACCATGATCGCCCGGCCTGGGTACCAGCGTTCGCGGCTCGGCAAGCTGAAGCGCCGTTTGATGCGTGCTTCCAGTGCCTCGTTTATTCCCTCCACGCCCCACGCGCCTTGGCGCTGCGCGGTCAGGGCACGAAAGCCGTTGAAGGCTTTGAAGGTCGCTGCCACATCGCCACTGCGGGCCGCCGCCAAGTAAGGCGCGTAACCCTGCTCCAGCCGATCCAGCAACGCATTGGGGGTGGGCGCCGCTTGCCAGGTCAGATCCGTGCGGTCTTCTTTCAACAGGTTTAACGTGCCGGCTGCATCGCCGCCATTGATGCGCCGCGCCAATTCGCCAATGCCGCTATCCCCGGCAAAGCGGTGGCTGTGGGTGAGCAGCACCACGGCATCACCGAGGCGCGAACGGGGTGCCTGCGCCTCAACCGGCTGCCCGGTAAGGCGCTGCAACGCCGCTGCCGTTTGCGGCGTAAAGCCGCGGCCTTCACACAGCTCGGCAAACACGGCGCCGGCTTCCACGGCTGAGAGTTGGTCTTTGTCGCCCAGCAGAATCAACCGCGCGTTGGTCGGCAAGGCATCGAGCAATTTGGCCATCAGCGCCAGGTCGACCATGGACGCTTCATCCACCACCAACACATCCAGTGGCAACGGGCTGGCGGCGTGATGGCGAACCTTGGGGCTGTCGCCACGGCTGCCGAGCAAGCGGTGCAAAGTGCGAGCTTCTTCCGGCAAGGCCGCCTTGATGGCCTCGCTCACCGGTAGCTCGGCCTTGGCATTACGAATGGCCTCGGCCATCCGCGCGGCCGCTTTGCCTGTAGGTGCGGCCAAGCCGATGGCCAGCCGCTCGCCGCCGGGTTGCTCCAGCAAGGCGGCCAGCAGGCGCACCACCGTGGTGGTTTTGCCGGTGCCAGGGCCGCCGGAAATCACCGCCAGGTTACGCCGCACCGCTTGTGCGGCGGCCAGGCGCTGCCAGTCCGGCCCGGCCTGGGTGTTGCGCGCAAACAGCCGCGCCAGGCCGTCGGCAAGCAAGGTTTCATCCACCTCGGGGTTGGCACTGCCACGGGCCAGCAACTGCTCGGCCAACTGGGTTTCGTAATGGTGATAACGGGCCAGATACAGGCGCTCGCCATCGAGAATCAGCGGTGCAAACGCGCCCGGCGCGCCGACCAGCGAAGAGGCCTGCAACAGCGCGGTCCACTCCTCAAGTTTGGGCAGCACAATGCCGCCGCCGACTTCCGGCCAGGCCCGCTGCCCGGCCCAGCGCCGCAGCAGCACACACACATCGCCATTGACCAATGCCCCGCAGGTGAGCGCCGCCGCCACCAACACAGGCTCGCTGGCGCTTTCATCCAACCGCTGCAAGCTGGCGACAAACGCACGCTCCAACGGGCCGAGGGGCATATCGGCAAGGCTCATGGCTGCTCCTCGTTAAACAGGTGATCGAGGGCATCCAACAGGCTGTCGGCCGGCCGCGAGAAATAAACCCCGGCGCTCGGCATGCCGCGCAAAAACAGGTAATACGCGCCGCCCAATTGGTCGTAGGTAAAGTCGGCCAGGCGCTGGCGCAGAAAGCGCCGCAGGGCCACCAGGTAAATCAGGTATTGCAGGTAGTAATGCTCGCCGGCCAGGGCTTGCAACAGGCGCTCGCCGCTGTAGTAGCTGGCGTCCGGGCCGAGCCAGTTGGACTTGTAGTCGGCGATATACCAACGCCCTTGGTGCTCGAACGTCAGGTCGATAAAGCCCTTGAGAAAGCCTTTGAGGCTGTCGAACTCCAGGCGTTGTGCCGCCTCGCGCATGGGTGCCGCCAGGCCGTGTTGCGGGTCGGCCAGAATGGCGCGCAGGCGCTGCACATCCAGGTTGGCCACCGGAAAGGTAAAGCCCAGCTCCGGCAACCGCCGCGCCGACACCAGGCTGGCCAGGGTCAGGCCCTGGCCGTTCAGATCGCTGTCCAGCACCAGTTGCAAATGCGCGGCGGCAAGTTCCGTCCAGTCCCGTGGCAGGCCATGGTCGGTCAGTGCTTCTTCCACCAACACCGGCAACTCACCTTTACCGCGCGCCCACTCCTCCAGCACCGCGTGCAAACACGTACCGGCGCGCGCGCCACGGGGAAAGGCGAAAAAGCCCAGGCCCGGGTCACTGGCATCGGGGATGCTCAGGTTGTCGCGATCCGGCGCTTCCATATGCATGCCAGCGGACAGGCCAGAGAAGCTGCCGATGCGCCACGCGCTATGCAGACTGCGGTCAAACTGGCCCAGTTGCTGTGGCGCCGGTGCGCGTTGTTCGCCAGCCGCGTTGGCTTCGCTGTTGAGCAGCGGCACGCGCGCAAAGGTACCGCCGCTGATCGCCACCAAGGCATCGACTTCAGTCGCCAACTCGGCGCCGCTGCGTTCATTCAGGTGCTGCGCCAGCTCGGCCAGGGCGTCGGCTCCGGCCAGCTCGCGACCATGTAACAGCCACGCCAGCGCACTGCTGTGCAGCCCTTCTTCGGGCAGCAAGCCGGTCTTCTTAACTGGCGCCGGCACAGCCACCGGGCCCCAGTGCAACCACAGTCGATCACGGGCTCGGGTCAGCGCCACGTAGGCCAGGCGCAGCTGCTCGGCGAACACTTCTTCGCGGGCGCGTTGCAGGTGCGCTTCGAGGTGTTCACTGCCCATATCCAGCAACGGCTGACCATCGTCGTCATGGCAGTTGGCGCTGTCTTTGTGTTGACCGAGCAAGCGGCCGTTCCACAAGTACGGGCAGAACACCAAGGGATATTCCAGGCCCTTACTGGTGTGGATGGTGACGATCTGCACCCGCTCAGCATCGCTTTCCAGGCGCAGCAACGCGTCTTCACTGGCGCCCTCGCTGCCGCGTTGCGCATTCAGCCAGGCGAGCAGCGGCTCCAGGCCCGGACGTTGCTGACTCTCGGTTTGCAGCAACTCGGCCAGGTGCAAAAGATTAGTCAGACGGCGTTCGCCATCGGCCGCCGCCAACAGCCGCTCAGCCACTTGCTCCTGATCCAGCCAGACGCGGAAGGCGCGCATAAACCCGTGCTGTTGCCAGAGTTGGTGATACAGCTCCGCGTCTTCGCGCTCGCGGTCCCAGGCGCGTTCATCGTCCTGACAGCGCGCCAGTTGCTGCGCGTCGCGGCCAAGCAAGCGGGTGGACAACGCGTAGCGCAACACGCCCTCGCGGCCCGGTTCGGCGTAGGCCGCCAGCACCGCCGCCAGCTCGGCCGCTTCTTCGCTGTGCCACACGCTCTGGTTGCCGCGGCGCACACTCGGCACACCGCGGGCCACCAGTTGCTCGGCCACTTCCGAGGCCTGGCGGTGGTTGGACACCAGCACCGCAATATCGCCGCCCTTGAGCGCAGTGCGTTCGCCATCTTTCTCGAAATACGCCTGGCCTTGCGCACTGGCCGCCAGCAACGTAGCAATGCGTTGCGCGGTATCCAGCGCCACCAGGGTATCGGCGCGGCCCTTGTTCAAGGGCTCGTCACCCAGCCACACCAGCGCCAGCGGCGCCTCGTTGCCCGGCGGCAGCACCAGTTGCGAACGCGCCTTCACCCCGGCCTTTACCGGCGGGTAGTCCAGGCCCTCGACGGCAAATGGTTGCGGCCGGGCGAACAACAGATTTAACGCAGCAATCAGCTCGGCCGTGGAGCGGTAGTTGAACGGTAGGTCATAACGTCGCTCGGCCGCCTCGCGGGCTTTCAGGTAGGTCGCCAGATCTGCTCCGCGAAAGGCATAGATCGCCTGCTTGGGGTCGCCGACAAAACACAGGTCGCTGCCGTCCTGATACACCCGATCAAAGATCTGGTACTGCACCGGATCGGTGTCCTGGAATTCGTCGATCAGGGCCAGGGGATAACGCGTGCGCAAGGTCAGCGCCAGCGCATCACCGGCCGGGCCGTGCAGGGCTTCGTTCAGGCGATTAAGCAAGTCATCGAACGCCAGCATGCGTTGTGCGGCTTTGCGCGCGGGCAGCTCGGTGTTGAGTGTATCGAGCAGGCGCACCTGCAAGGCGATCAGCCGCTGCTCGCCGGCCGGCAGGGCATCGGCAATCGCCAGCAGCAGCGTATCAAAGGCATCGGCGATGGCGCTGCTGGGGGCGTCGTGGCCTTTTTTAGTGGCCTTGTGCAGCGCACTGGCGGTGAATTTTTCCAGGCCCGTGGGCACTTCGAACAAGGCCGCCGGGTCGGCGAAATAGCTGTCCAGCTCGGCCGACCACAACGGGAATTTCGGCAGTTTGTGGGTGCTCTGGCTGAGCCCGCCATGCTCCTGCAACTGCTCCACCCAGCCATAGCCGCTGCGGCGCCACAAGGCGGCGGCGTCGCTCCAGGCCTGGCTGGCGGCGGCCAGTTCGTCCGAGGCCTGCGTGGCTACATCAACGCGCGGTTCAATGCGCAAATACGGCTTGCCCAGGTGCGGGCGCAGGCGTTGGCGAAGCACGCCGGGGGTAATTTTCTTCTTCGCCAGAAAGCGCGCCCATGCCGGGTCTGCTGCTGCCAACTCATGGCGCCAGGCATCGGTCAGCAACGCATCCAGTACCTCACGGTCATCGCTGGCCAGCTCGCTATCAAAATCGCCGCCAGCCTCGAAGGCCGCGTCTTGCAGCGCGCGCTGGCAAAAGCCGTGAATGGTGAAAATGGCCGCCTCATCAAAACCATGCACCGCCAACAACAGGCGGCGCCGCGCCTCTTCGCCGGGGTTCTCGGCATGCAGGCGCGTGAGGAAACTGTCAGCACTGGGCGTGCCCTCATACACCGCCAACAACTCGGCCAGACGCGCACGGATACGCTCGCGCAACTCGGCGGTGGCCGCCGTGGTGTAGGTGACCACCAGAATCTGCCCGACGCTTAGCTTGCGCTCCAGCAACAGGCGCGCGTAAAGCGCGGTCAGCGTCCAGGTTTTACCTGTACCGGCGCTGGCCTCGATCAGCGAGCGGCCGGCGAAGGAGGAGGTGTGCAGATCCAAACTCATTCCTCATCCTCCGCAGCCGGCGCCAGTGCCTGCAGGGCCGGCAGAATCAGTTGCTGGGCCAGCGCTTCAAAGCGCTCGCCGAGCACTTCGCGGTCGCGAAAGGCCAGGGCGTACCAGGGGTCTTGCGACTCGCCGGGCAGCGGGCTGAAGTCGGCGCCTTCCCAGGCGACCTTGGCTTTAAAGCGAGCGGCTTCGATGGGTTCTTTGCGGCCGGGCTTGAGTAGCCCTTCGGCAAAGCCGTAGCTGCTTTTGAGCATCAGCGCCAGCGGTTCGCACAGCGCTTCGCGGTAGGCCTCAAGCCAGGGCAGCAGCAGTTCCCGTGGATTGACCAGGAGCCCGAGCTGCCAGTCTTGCGCCGGGGAAATCAGCAGGCTTTCGCGGGCGATGCCTGGGGTGGCGCTCAAGTTAAGCAGCAGATGCCGCAGCCAGAACGACGGCAAGTCCCAGGCGCTCGGTGCATTCAGGCGCCATTCGAACAAGCCGCTGCTGGTCACGCCGTCGAGCCAGCCGTGGATATGCACGCCGGCCAGTTGCACATCCACCAGCAGCGGTTGCGGCTGTTCTTCGGGACGCGCTTCGAAAAGCCGGGGTGCAAAGGCGCGCACCGGGCCGCGCAGCTTGCCCCAGAGCGCCTGGCCCAGTTCGCCGGTGGGCAGCCAGCCGGCGGCGCGGGCGATATTGCGTTCCTGCTCCAGCGACCACTCGCGCTCCACTGCTTCCAGCGCCAGCTGGCGCAAGCCACGCCAGGCCGGTCCTTCCAGGGCAAATGGCTCGTCGCTGGCCAGCGCTTCATCGCTGTCGGCCAGGCGCAGGCCCAGGCGCTGCTCCAGCAGAAAACGCGCGGGGTGGCGAAAGCATTGCAGCAGTTGCGAGGGCTCGATATGCAGCCAATCGGCATCCGGCTCCGGCAGGCGCCCGGCGAAGGCGGCCGGCGTGGTTTGCGGCGGCTCGCTGAGCCGCTGCGCCGCGCGAAACCACGAGGCGGCGTAACTGCGCTGCGCGCCGCTGGCAAAGTTGCCGGGGGCGAAGGGTTGCAGCGGGTGGGAGATGGTCAGGTGCTTGCTGGCCGATACCGAGCCATCGGGCACAACCGCGGTGAGGTCGACCGATTCCATCACCTCGCTGATCAACACCGAGGGCGGCAGTTCGGCGTTGTTGCGCGGGTCTCGGCCCACGTAGCTCAGGTACAGCGCATCACGGGCTGACAGCAGAATTTCCAGCAGCAGGTAACGGTCGTCCAGGCGCCGCGCGCGGTCGCCACGGCGCGCGTGCTGGCTGATCAAATCGAAACCGGCGGCCGGGGTCCGGCGCGGCAAAGCGCCGTCGTCCAGCCCCAGCAGACACACCAGACGGAACGGCAGGCTGCGCATGGGCACCATGGTGCAGAAGGTGACGGCGCCGGTCAGAAAACCCGAGGCCCCACTGCCCTGCTCCAGCGCCGTGCTCAGTTGCTGGCGCACCAGCGCCAGTTCCAACGGGCGTTCGATGCCGGCGGCTGTCGCCTGGTCGCGCAGCGCGGCGCAGGCCTGGCTGAGCAGCAGCAAGGTGTCGCCGGCTTCACGCTCGTCGAACAGGCTGTCGATCAAGGCTTGCAAGGTGTCCGCCCAGGCGGCCAGTGAACGGGGCCGTTGCAGGTCTTCGGCCAGGGACGCCAGGCGTTGCACAAAGCCGGCCAGGCGCCCGAGCAATTGCGCCCGCGCGCCTTCCAGCGCGTCCAGCGGCCAGGTGTCGCCCAACAGCGGCGCGGCATCACCGGCCAGTTGCGGCGGCGCGGCAAAGCCCAGCAGCAAGCGGTCCAGGCCCTGACGCCAGGTAAACGCGGCGTCACTGGGCAAGCCCAGCTGCTCGCGGTGTTCGGCATCGCGGCCCCAGCGCACACCGGCTTCACGCAGCCAATCGCGCAGCAATGGCAGGTCTTCGTTTTCAATGCCGGCGCGGCGAGCGATGGAGGGTTGCTCGAGCCAGGTGAGGATTTCTTCGGCACCAAAGCGGCTTTGTTCAAGGGTCAACAAACCGAGGAACGCTTCAATCAGCGGCAGCTCGGCGCGCAGGCTGCGGTCGGCCAGGCTAAAGGGAATACGCGGCGAACGCGGGCCACGGCCGTGGCTGTCGCGGCTGGCAAATACCGCTTCGATATAGGGCGCGTAACGCTCGATATCGGGGGTTAGCACCACCACCTGATCGGGCGTCAGCGAGGGGTCGGCGGCAAAGCGGGCGAGCAACTGGTCGTGCAGAATTTCCACTTCGCGCAGCGGCGAATGGGCGATATGCACTTCCAGCGAGCGGTCGTCTTCGCGCAGCGCCAGGCGCTCCTCGGGCTTGCGGGTACGCAGGCGCAGAATGTCGTTTTGCAGGGCGCGCAGCAGCGAGCTGTCGTGCAGGTCGGCGTCTTCGGAATACAAGCCGATTTCCTGAGCGCTAAGGCTGAACAGCGCATCAAAAAAGTCGCGGCCCTGTTTGCCAAGGCTGGCCAGCAGCGGATGGCCTACGTCGAGGTACCAATCATCGGCAGCCGTGGCACTGGCGATCACTGGCTGACGCGCCAGCTCACGTACATCGCGGATATCGCCCCAGGCTTCGCGGCATGGGTTCAGCGCGCAGATCACCACCTCCACATGCCGCGCCAAGCCTTCGAGCACACGCATATGGTGCGGCGGCAGGCTGCTAATGCCGAACACCAGCAGGCGTTCGGGCAGGCCGGCAATGGGGGTGTCGTCATGCAGGCGGCGCAGCAGATCTTCCAGCAGGCGCGCGCGGTGCGGGTGGCCGTCGCGGGTCAGCTCGCGCCACAGCAGCGCTTGCCAGGCTTCGTCGGTACCGAGCTCAAGCAGCTCGTTGCGCTCCCACGCGGCCAGCCAGTCGTCGCGGTACAGCAGGTATTGGTCGAACACGTCGCTGATACGCGCGCCCAGCGACAGGCGCCGACGCTCATCGCCGCCCTCCAGGTACTGGGCCAGACGGGGTGCTTGCTCGAGGTTGCCGGGCTCGCAGAGCCAGTCATAAAGGCGCCAGGTCAGGGTGGTGGGGGAAAAAGCCGATTGTTCCGGCAATTGCCCCAGCACCAGGCGCGAGACTTCCCAGACAAACTTGGCCGGCAGTTGCACTTCCAACTGCATGGCAATGCCTTGCTTGCGGGCGAGTTCCAACGTCAGCCAACGGCCCATGCCCTGGCTTGGCACTACCACCAACGCCGGGGCAAACGGCTCGCGCTGCGGTTGGGCCAACAGCGTGGTGGCCAACTCGCCGAGGGTTTCCAGATCGGGGGCGTGGTAGAGCGTGAGCATGGGCGCAATCACAGGCGAAAGTGGGGCGTAGGTTAACAGCTCGGCAGGGCCTTCGGGACCGGCAAATCTCGCTGCAAAAACTGGCGCCAGCGGCATTCGCCGACTAAAGCTAAGGGCATGGAGGACCAGAAAAAATCGAACGACCGGGTGCCACGCGTGTCCCATGCCCGTACTGCACGCCTGTCACATTAGTGTCACGCCAGCTTCATATACCGCTGCCAGGGAGGCCGCCTTATGCTGACCCTGCTCAACCTGCTTTCGGCCGTCGCCCTGCTGATTTGGGGCACGCATATTGTGCGTACCGGCATCCTTCGGGTGTACGGCTCGCAACTGCGCAAAATCCTCAGCCACAACATGAACACGCGAACGCTGGCCTTCGCTTCGGGCATCGGCGTGACCGCGCTGGTGCAGAGCAGTAATGCCACAGCGCTGTTGGTCACCTCATTCGTGGGCCAGGGCCTGATGGCGCTGACGCCAGCACTGACCATCATGCTCGGCGCCGATATCGGCACCGCGCTCATGGCGCGGGTGCTGACCCTGGATCTGTCGTGGCTGTCGCCGCTACTGATTTTCCTCGGCGTGATCTTCTTTCTCTCGCGCAAACAGAGCCGCGCCGGGCAACTCGGGCGGGTGGCCATCGGCCTGGGCCTGGTCGTGCTGGCGCTGGAGCTGATCGTCAGCGCCGCGCTGCCTATCACCGAAGCTCACGGCATCAAGGTGCTGTTCCAGTCACTCACCGGCGATGTGCTGCTTGATGCCCTGGTGGGCGCCCTCTTCGCCCTGATTTCCTACTCTAGCCTGGCCGCCGTACTGCTTACCGCCACCATGGCCAGCGCCGGCCTTATCAGCCTGCCGGTGGCCCTGGGCCTGGTAATCGGCGCCAATATCGGCAGCGGTATTCTGGCCCTGCTCAGCAGCAGCATGCAGACCGAAGCCGGACGCCGCGTGGCCGTCGGAAGCCTGCTCTACAAGGTTATCGGCTTGCTGCTGATCAGCCCGTTTATCCACCCGCTGGTGCACTGGCTCAGCTCCCTGAAAATCAGCCCGCAAACCTTGGTGATTGGTTTCCACCTGGCGTACAACACCAGCCGCTGCCTGCTGATGCTGCCCACCGTGAATGTGATGGCGCGCTTCTGCAATTGGCTGCTGCCTGATCGCGAACTGGACAACGGCGTAGCCAAGCCTCGCCACCTGGACATGACCGCCCTCGACACCCCAAGCCTGGCACTGAACAACGCCGTGCGCGAAACCCTGCGCGTCGGCGATATCGTCGAAACCATGCTCAACCACTTTCTGGTAATTCTGCGCGGGCCGCAACCCTTGGCCGCCAAGGAATTGCGCCGCCTGGGCGACGATGTAGACGCCCTCTACAGCGCGGTAAAACTCTACCTCGCGCAGGTACCTGGCGAAGCGCTGGGCGACCACGACCGCCGGCGCTGGGCAGAAATCATCGAGCTGAGCGTGGATCTGCAACAGGCCGCCGACCTGATCGAACGCATGCTCGGCAAAGTGCAAAACCAGAAGACCGCGCAGCAGCTTTCCTTCTCCGAAAGCGGCCTGCAGGAGCTCACCGACATGCTCCGCCAGCTGATGGCCAACCTGCGCCTGGGCCTGAGCGTTTTCCTCTCCGGCGACCCCCACAGCGCCCGCCAACTGCTGCGGGAAAAACGTCGCTTCCGTCTGCAGGAACGGCAGATGGCCCACGCCCATGTGCACCGCCTGCACCACAACGTGGTGCAAAGCATCGAAACCAGCTCGCTGCACTTGGAGCTGATTGCCGATATGAAGCGGTTGAACTCGCTGTTCTGCAGCAGCGCCTACGCCGCCCTGGAAAGCCACGAGCACGGCGCCATGGCCGACGCTGACGACGACCGCCCTGAAGTCGCCGAGCAGCAAGCCAACGATGTGCCGCTGCACGAGGTAAAACCGGCAGCGCGCTGAGCGCTGTCTTTTAACGGACGGCTTGGGCAGAATCTTGCGCCATGCCCAACGCCATCGATCCACGCCATGCCTCCGTCAGCGCCAGCCTCACTCAAGGGGTGTTGCACGCAGCCGTGCGCCTGGGCGTGCCGCGCGCTGAACTGCTGGCGGCCAGCGGCCTGAACGAAAGCCAACTGAGTGACCCCGACGGGCGCATCGCCTTTCAGGCCCACGAGCAGCTATGGCAGGAACTGCACAGCCGTATGGCGCTGAGCGAACCGGGCCTCGCCATTGGCGCCAATCTGGCCCCCGGGCCGTTCAGCGTATTGGGCTATCTGTTGCAAAGCAGCGCCACCCTGGGCGATGCCTTGGTTGCCGCCTTGCGCTATCAGCGGCTGGTGGGCGAAGGCGGCGAATTGCAGCTGCAAGAGCACGGCAATGAACTGCGTGTGCTCTACCGCCCGGTCCACCCGCACGCTGCGGTAACCCGTACGCGGGTACTGGCGCTGATGGTGTTCTGGATTCAACTGATGGCGCCGCTGGTTCACCACTACCGTTTGCTGCGCGCCGAGTTCGCCCATCCGCAGCCCGATGACCTCACGCCCTACGAGGCCGCCTTCAATTGCCCGCTGGCTTTCGGCTGCGCCGATTACGCCCTGGTGCTGCCGCTGGAACTGCGTGCCGCGCCGCTGATACAAGCCAACCCGCCGCTGCAAACCCTGCTGCGCCAACACGCCGAAGCCCTGCTGGCGCGCCTGCCCAGTGAAGGCCTGGTGGCCCGCGTAGTGACCTTGCTCGGCGCGCAGCTGGCCCACGGCGAACCGGACCGCGCAGAACTCGCGCGCACGCTGAACCTCAGCGAACGCACCTTGCAACGTCGGTTGGCCGAGGAAGGCAGCAGCTACCAACAACTGCTTAGCGATACCCGTCAACAGTTGGCCGAACGCTACCTCGACGACGGCCAGTTGCCCGCGGCGGAGATTGCATTGTTGTTGGGGTACTCAGAGCCGAGCGTGTTCTTTCGCGCGTTCAGGAATTGGACGGGGCTGACGCCCGGGGAATATCGGCAGCGGGCGGCGAAATAGGGTGCACAAACGTGTGCATAGCACCCCGGTAAAACTTATCCACAGGACGCAAAACCGATGAGTAGGAAGCTCTGTCTGGCAGTGATCGCCGTACTGGCCGCGGCGCATCTTTCTTGCGCTGCCCAGGCGGCCCCCAGCTTTCTTTGCAGCGGCAAACTCAGCCCGATAGAAACCGCCGTCTGCACCGACCCGCTGCTGGGTGAAGCCGATATGCAACTGGCCAGCCGTTATCGCGCCGCTCTCGATGCCAACCCCGGCAAGAAAGACGAATTGAGCAATGCCCAACGGGCATGGCTCAAAAGCCGCAACCAGACGTGCGTCGGCGACGCCCTTAATGCCTGCCTGCTCAAGCAGTATCAACAACGTCTGGCCGAACTGCCCGCCTCACCCGATGAAGATGGCGGCGCCAACGATTACGCCCTGCGCCTGAAAATCGGCAGCGCGGTGTATTTCAACCAGGTGCTGCTCACCTGCAATACCGACAACGTGCAACTGCAGTTCCCCGATCCCAACCTGCCCATGAGCATTCTCGCCAACACCCTGCAAGGGCGCGGCACCTTGAGCAGCGCCTGGGCCGACTGCCCGCTGGCGAGCGGCCAGACCATTCGGGTAAAAACCGGCAATGGCTCGCCGGCCCAAGCGTACGGCCGATGTGGCGGCGCGCCGGAAACGCGGTTGAGCGTATGGGTCGACCAACGCAAGGCCATCAGCGGCCTGGCCTACGCCGAAACCTGCAATGAACCGCTGCTTAAAACCATGACCGTGCGACCCGGCGGAACCGACTACTGCGTGCTGCCCAGCGCCGCTGACTCCTCGCTACTCAACGATGCGCCCGGGCAGGCCAGCGGCGAAGGTTGCAAACACATCAGCTTCAACGCCGACACGCCCATCGACACCGACGAATACCCCACCAAAGGCACTGCCCGGCCCGTGCTGGGCTCCCTCAGCCTGGTGAGCAGCAAGGCGGAAGTCAAACCGCTGTGCGAGCGCCTGGTGGCAGCCAACACCCGTTACCCGCTGAGCGTGCCGGCCGACATCAAAACCCCGGTGTGGCAGCCCACCCAGGTGACCAGGCCGAGCGAGGAAAACGATGTCACCCTGGCCACCCGTGGCGAGGTCGACCAGGCCCAGTTCGACCTCGACAACAGCGGTCAGGTCGGCACGGTGTACCGTCTGGAACAGGACAATCATTACTTCGACGGCAGCGCCCTGGCCCGCGAGCAACCCGGCATTCTGACCACACCGTTCGACCCGCATGCCCCCGAGCAAACCCTAGCCAAGGGGATTCTGGCGTTTGTTTATCAGCACGCACTGGTGCTGTTCGAGGGCGGGCATACGTACTTGCTGCTGGACCCGGCGAACCGAGCCAAAGACATCGTGCTGGTCAAGCCGACGGTTGATTCGGTGCAAGAGCTTTGCGTAATGCGGCGGGTGGGGGAAACGTTGTAAGGCAGGTGGAAAACCTACCTGCCCCAGGCGTATCAAAGATACGGCCCCCTATTACTCCGTCCGTTTGATACGCACCGGGCAAAGCTCCAGCCCAAACGGCTTGAACACGGCGTTAAGCGATTTCACTGTCTGATTGCCTTCATCGTTTTCGATGTACGCGATCATCCTCGCAGAGACTCTGCACATCCTGGCGAACTGGCTGCGGTTCAAGGTCGCTATTTCAGTTCTTAGCAGCGTGACGGCTTGGCCCATGCTGAGGCGACCGTGCAACAGTTCGGCTTCGATATGGCGAATAAACGCCTCGTTGGTCATGTCACCCTTGGTGATCTGCGGCGCATCCACGCGCCCTGCGTTGATATTCACAGTAGCCCCCAGGCAGTCAGGCGGTCTTCAAGCCTGGCCAGATGGATGCCCGGATGCCGCCACGCCTCGGCAGGCAAATCAGGTTGGAGAATGTCCGGCAGGTTCATGAAAAGCGAGGCGTCTGCTTTCAGTTGCTCAAGCAATGCATCTGGCTCGGCGTATTCACTCAAAGCCATACAGGCGCCTACCCAGTCCGTTAGGCCGCCCCTCTCGATGCTCGCGTTCCATTTAGTGGTGCGCGTGATGACTTCGCTGTCCATGGCCATCGGCGCAAGATCGTAGATAGGTGCCAGGCGGAACCGACCCTTCTCGCGTATCACCGATGTGTTGCGGCCGTGGTTGTCCGTATTGCCGAGGATTCGGTTGAGTAAGTCTCGGCGCAGATACTCCGATAAAAGCGCTGGAATCTCTTCCTGCTGACCGGCATAGGTCCACATGGCTGCCAGAATCTTCACCACCTGTTCGTGCTGCATGTGCTGGCCGGGCGTGACCACTCCCGCCAGCGAATAAACCGATTCGACAGCAAGCCGACGAACACCGTCCGCGTGGATTTCTCTATCAAAGCGCTTCATCCACAGGCTTGGGCGTTCGCTTTCAAAATACGACAAGCCTTCGGTGCTGATCGTATCCAGCCCCAGCTGGTTGATAGCCCGGTAGTACAGAAATTCGCTGCGCAAAATGGCGATGTCTTCGCGGGTCGCTTTGCCTCTAGGGAACTTGATGAACCAGTGCATCCTCGCGTCTTCATCGGGTAAGGAGGCATCGGGGTGAAGCATCCCCTCGGCATCCTGGGTCATCAAGATTTTGGGAGCAGCGCCACCTGCGCCGCTTGCACCGCCAATGGCAGCGCCCTGGTCGTAGGCGTGTTCAACGAACGCAGTGTTTAACTCGATCACCTCGGCCTGGCTAAAGCCCACAGGTGGGAACTGTTGGATGTAGGCCGCAGACTCTTTTATGCGCAGGTTGCCGATGGGTGCCGGCGTGCAGCGCCCGAGTAGAAACACGTCGGCAGACTGACCTTCGGGTTTTTCCGGGCCAAGGCGGCGCAAGAGTGATTGTCGTGCAGCGCCGGCCGGCGCTATGTCGTGCAAGAACGCGGGGGCTGGCGTCTTGGTGTCGTCGTTGAAACTGATGGGGTAGCGGTAGCTCACCGCGCCCTCGAAGCGGGACAGCGACTCATCGAGGTGATCGACTACATAGGGCGGCGCGTAGCCATAACTGGTGCTGCTCGCCAGGCCGTTTTCCGGGTAGTTGAATTTGACCCAGAACGCGTCTTTCCACTCGCCATTATCGTGTACCTGGACAGTGAGCTTCATGATGACAACCTGCAATATATTGCAAGTATCATAGTGAAACGACGTAGTTTCTGCAATGTATTGCAAAAATGGCAGCTAATCGCGGCAGTTTCAGCAATATAATGCAAATCATAGAATCGCTGACTTTACCCGTTGCTCGCTTCAAGAAACGCCATAAACGCCTCCCGACTGGTGTACCTGGGCTGATACCCAAACTCTTCCTTCAACCGCCGATTGTTCAGCACTGGCCGATAACGCAAAAAGTCCAACTGCTCAGGCCCGTATTGGCTCAACCCCAACGGTTTGAGCACGCGAAGCGCGCCGCTGATCAACCCTGCCGGCAACGGTCGATAAGGCTTGCCCAGAATGCCAGCGATCTCGCTCAGGCTCAGCGCTCCATCACCTGCCAGGTTGAAAATCCCTTGGGCGCTGCTCTCCAGTCCCTGGCGAATAATGGCGACCACGTCCTGGTCCCAGATAAAGACAAAGCGGCTATCGCTGCCTTTGATGCCCAGCACCGCACGTTTTTTAAACATGTCGGTGATCTGGTTATTCACCCGCTTGCCCAGAATGGTGCCGGGCCGCAGCACCAGCTGTTTCAACGCCGGGTGTTTGCGCCGGGTAACGGCCAGCAACTCTTCCACTTCACGCTTGTGCTTGGCATAGGCGAAGTGGTCGTGGCCGCGCAGCGGGTCGTTTTCGTCGATCCACTCGGCGTTCTCGGGAAAGTAGCCGTAGGCCGCGCCGGAACTGGTGACGATCAGCTGCTGCACGTTGTTGGCCAGCGCAGCTTCCACGATGGAGCGTGTGCCGCCGACATCAATGGCATGCAACTGGGCATCGCTCATGCCGCGCGGCGGCGTCACGACCGAGGCCAAGTGCACGATGGCCTCGGGCTTCCAGGCGGCGACGCATTCGAGCACTTGCTTGTGCTGGCTGATATCGAGCAGCACTGGCTCGACATTCATTTTCAGGCCCTGCTTGGTTTGCGGGCGAATGTCGGCGGCAATCAGCGTCCACTTGGGGTGCTGGACTGCGAGTTCGTTAAGCAGTTGCTGGCCGATAAAACCTGCAGCGCCGGTAATCAGGACGCGCATGTCAGCGGCTCCTCGGAAGTGGATGAAACAGCCAACGGCCGATTGCGCCAGAACAGCACCAGCAGCAGGCCGCTGACCAAATGCCAGGTACCCCAGAGCGCGGCCACCAGGGCCATGTTCGGCTCGCCGCCAAATTGGGAAAAAATCAGCCCCAAGGCCAGCCCGGAGTTGTGCATGGAAATCTCGATGACCATGGCCCGCAGGTTGGCGCCGCGCTGGCGGGCCAGTTTGGCCATCAGCCAACCCAGCACAATGGCGCTGGCGTTGTGCAGCACCACCAAGACCAGCACCAGGCCGAGGGAGGCGGTAAACATTTTCCAGTTGTTGGCCAGCGCGCCAATCACGAAGAAGGCAAAAGCTAACAAGGCGAAGCGTTTGAACCACGGCATGATGCGTTCGGCCACCTGCGGCCACAGGTTGCCCACCAGCATGCCGAGCGCCAGCGGCAAGCCGAGCAGCCACAGCAGGTTGAGGATGATGCTCAGGTGGTCGACGTGCAGGCTGCTCAGGCGCTCGGCCAGGTAGGCCGAGGCCTCGGGGTTGCAGGAACTGGTGAGGGCGAAGTTGAGCGGCAGCAGCACCAGCGCCAGCAGGCTCGACAGCGCGGTCATGCTCATGGACAGCGCAGTGTTGCCGCGGGCCAGGTGGGTCATCACGTTGGAAAGGTTGCCGCCGGGGCAGCAGGCCACCAAGAGCAGGCCCAGCTCCAGGCCGGGGTGAAGGTCGACCACCAGGGTCACCAGCAGCGTCAGCCAGGGCAGCAGCAGGCATTGCCCAAGCATGCCGGCCAGTACAGGTTGCGGGTGGCGCAGCACGGCACGGAATTGCTCCAGGCGCAGTTCCAGCGACACGCCGAAGATCAGCGCCGCCAGCACCAGGCCGAGGATAAGTTGCGAACTCGCATCGTAGTTCATAGAAAACGGGCCTTTTATTTTTGTTTTAGCCCGCAGCACTGTAAGGGCGCAGGCAGGGGGCAACAGTGGCAGAGCCCGACACGGGCTGTGGCCTTTTGCGCCAATAGCTATAGCGCAACGGCAAAGGCTGCGCTTTTAAGATCAACGGCAAGCAACGTAATGCCGGGCGCGCACTCCCACATTAAGCGCATGGAGCATGGACCCATCAGAGGCTCACCCGTATCCTGCGCACCTCTTCATCTACCTGCCGAACTGCCGCCGTGATGCTCACCTGGAAAACCCGCGCCCTTGCTGTTATCGCCCTGCTGCAACGCTATCCCGGCGTGGTGGCGGCGTTTGGTTTTATCTCGGGGGTGTGCAGCTTCATTCTGGTGGACCGCCAGGCCCGCCTGGCCACGCCGATTGCGGTGATGCTGCTGGTAAGTTGGCTGTGGCTGACGTTGGAAAGTGTGGTCACCCGCGTGTTTGCGCGCCTCTTCGGCCGCGAGTTGCCACAGCCGGTGGTGCGTTATCTGACCCAGATGATTCACCAGGAAAGCCTGTTCTTCGTGCTGCCATTTTTTATCATCACCACCACCTGGAACAGCGGCCAGCTAATGTTCACCGGCCTGCTGGCCTGCGCCGGGTTGGTGAGTATCATCGACCCCATCTACAACAAATGGCTGGCGCCGCGCCGCTGGCTGTACCTGGCAATGCATACACTGACACTGTTTGCCGCGTTGCTGACGGCGCTGCCGATCATCCTGCACCTGACCACCGCGCAGAGTTACAAGCTGGCGCTGGGCATTGCCGTGGCGCTGTCGTTTCCCAGCTTGCTGGTGACCTTCCCGGTGCAGCGCTGGTGGCGCGGGCTGGCGTTGATTGTGTTGACCCTGGCGCTCGGCGGCGTGGGCTGGTTGTTCCGCTCCTGGGTGCCGCCGGCTACGTTATGGCTGACCGAAGTGGCGGTGACCACCGAACTCGACGACTTCAACCGCTCGCCCGGTGAAAGCCTGAGCACCATGACTGCCACCGATCTGCGCACCAAGGGGCTGTACGCGTACACCGCGATCAACGCCCCGCGTGGGTTGGCCGAACGCATCTACCACGTGTGGCGCCATAACGGCAAAGAGATGGACCGCATCGCCCTGGATATCAACGGCGGCCGGGAAAAGGGTTATCGCTCGTGGACCCATAAACAGAACTTCCCCCAGGACGTGGCAGGGGATTGGGAAGTGCGGGTGTTGACCGAGGATGGGCAGGTGATTGGGGTGCTGCGGTTTGAGGTGACGCCGTAGGACTGTTGCGTGACCTTCTATTGACGGGGATCGCCGCTCAATTCGAGATTCTGGGTCCCCGCCTACGCGGGGACGACGGATGCTCCTGCCACAACCACCGTCATTCCCGCGTAGGCGGGAATCCAGAATCTTCAGTCGAACTCAGCGAGACGAACGGCTTCGCCAATCCATAAATGCCCTTAGCCTGTGAACACCTCTCACAGCCAGGACGGCCTTATGGCAAGGACACCCACGGTCTACATTCTCGCCAGCCACAAAAATGGCACCCTCTACACCGGCGTCACATCCAACCCCGTCCAACGCATTTGGCAACATCGCAACGACTGCTTGCCCGGCTTTAGTCAAACCTATGGAGTTCACACGCTGGTGTACTACGAGGTGCATGAGGACATGTTGAGCGCTATCACACGGGAAAAGCAGCTCAAGAAATGGCGAAGGGAGTGGAAGCTGAAATTGATAGAAATGCGCAATCCACGGTGGCTGGATTTGTGGGAGGAGTTAGTGGGTTAACGCTCAACGAACGGTCCAGAATTCTGGGTCCCAGCCTGCGCTGGAACGACGGTGGACTCAGGAAAAACTCCGTCATTCCTGCGCAGGCAGGAATCCAGAATCGTCCAGGCAATCACCGTTCGCTCTGGCTCTCGGGGCCCTGGCCTACGCCGGGATGACCTTATTTATGCCGCCCCGCCCCACCTTCCGCTACAACCGAAACCGCTGCACCATCCCATTCAAATCACTCGCCAGCTTCGCCAACTGATCACTGGCCACCGACGTCTCATGCGCCCCGGTCGCGTTCTGCTCAGCAATGTCGCGGATGGCCACCAGGTTTCTATCCACTTCACGCGCCACACTGGCTTGCTCTTCGGCGGCGCTGGCAATCACCAGGTTCATGTCGTTGATCTGGTTGACCCGTTCGGCAATCAGCACCAACGCGCTGTCGGCCTGGCTGGCCATGATCTGGCTGCGGTTGGCGTATTCGCTGCTCTGCGCCATGGCGCTTACCGATTGCTGGCTGGCGCTCTGGATGGCGCTGATCATCCGTTCAATTTCCTGGGTGCTGGTTTGCGTACGCTGCGCCAGCGCCCGCACTTCATCGGCTACCACGGCAAAACCACGCCCCTGGTCGCCGGCGCGTGCCGCTTCGATGGCGGCGTTCAGCGCCAGCAGGTTGGTTTGTTCGGCGATGGTGCGGATCACTTCCAGCACACGGCCAATGGCGATGGCTTCATCGGCCAGGGTGGCGATGGTGGTGGAGGTGATGTTCAGGCGTTCGGTCAGTTGTTCGATCGTGGTGCGGGTGCTGCTCACTTGTTCGCGGCCAGCTTGCGCGGTTTCCTGCGCCTCGCGGGAGGAGTCGGAGGTGTGGTTGGCGTTGCGCGCCACTTCGTCCACGGCGGCAGACATCTCGGTCACCGCCGTGGCGGCCATCTGGATTTCGTCGTTCTGGCGCGTGATGCCGCGCGAGGAGTCATCGGTTACCGCGTGCAGCTGTTCGGCGGCCGAGGCCAGTTGCGTGGCGGAGCTTTGAATATTTAGCAATGTCTCGCGCAGGGTGCCTTGCATACCGCCGAGTGAGCGCTGCACCTGGGTCACTTCGTCGGCGCCTTCGGCTGCCACGGGCTGGGTCAGGTCGCCCGAGGCAATGCGTTCGGCCGAGGCGGCGAGCATGGCTAACGGGCGGGTAATGCTGCGGCTCAGCAGCACGGCGGCGAACACGGTAAAAATCACCGAGGCCAGCAAAATCACACTGAAGGTGATGGTGGCGTTGTTGGCACTGGCTTCGGCGCGTTCGCCGGCATCGGCGGCGCCGCGGTTGTTGAGGGCAATCAGGGCGTCGAGCGAGGTGATCAGGGCGTCAAAGCTTTGCTCGGACTGGGCGCTCACCGCTTGTGGCACCGCGCCGCTGCTCAAGGCGGTTAGTACGGCATCGAGGCTTTTCTCGTAGGCCGCACTTTTTTCCTGATAAACGCCGAACAGGCGGCGGTCTTCATCGAGGATGATGGTGCCTTCGTATTCTTTGTCGTAGCCGCGCACGCGCTGCTCGATGGTGCGAATTTCGCTGGTCAGCGAAGCCAGTTCGTTGGGCTGGGCGACGATCTCGTTTTCATTCAGACGCATCAGTTGGCGGTCGGACTTGATCTTGGCCATCAGGTCCAGGCCGCCCATCCACACGTCTTTTACTTCCAGCAAATTGCCTTTCAAGCTGGACAGCTCGCTCAAGGCCACGCCACCGGTTATCAACAGGCACAGCGTCAGTGCGCCGAACCCGATGAGATTACGCAGGCCCACACTCACAGAACGCAAAGACATGGCGAACTCCAGAAGTACCAAGGCGGTTGGTTGAGTCTAGACAGTGCGCGCCATGCTGCACCGGGAATATAGAGATGGCACTGCACCGGGCGGTGTGCGTATAGCGCCCCCCCTCACGCGACGCGCTTAGGCGAAGAACCAGTAGCAGACGAAGATTGCAGCGATCACCCCGGCCAGTTCGGCCAGCAGTGCACACCCCACCGCATGCCGCGCCCGCTGGATGCCCACGGCACCGAAATACACCGCCAGCACGTAGAAGGTGGTTTCCGTGCTGCCCTGAATGGTGGCCGCCACCAGGGCCGCGAAGCTGTCCACGCCATGGCTTTGCATGGTCTCGATCAACATCGCCCGCGCTGCACTACCAGAGAAGGGTTTGACCAGCGCGGTGGGCAAGGCGTCTACGAACCGGTTGTCCCAACCCAACTGGTCGACCACCCAACGAATGCCGTCCAGGCCAAACTCCAAGGCGCCAGAAGCCCGCAGTACGCCGACGGCGCAGAGCATGGCGACCAGATATGGCAGCAGGCTTTTGGCGACGTCGAAGCCCTCTTTGGCGCCTTCAACGAACGTTTCATACACCGGTACTTTCCGCACCGCGCCAACCAGCAAAAAAATCAGGATCAAACCGAACAGCGTAAGGTTGCCCAATAGCGAAGACAGGCTGGCGATGGCGGTGGCCGACATACCTGCCAGCAGCGCCATAAAGCCGCCCAGCAGCAAGGCGCCGGGTATCAGATAAGCCAGCACCACCGGGTCCCACAATCGCAGGCGTTGCATCACGGCCACTGACAGCAGGCCGACAAAGGTCGAGGCGCTGGTCGCCAGTAGAATTGGCAGGAAAACAAGGGTTGGGTCGAGCGCGCCTTGCTGCGCGCGGTACATAAAGATGGTGACCGGTAGCAAGGTCAGCGACGAAGCGTTAAGCACCAGAAACAGGATTTGCGCGTTGCTGGCCGTAGTGCTGCTGGGGTTGAGTTCTTGCAAGGAGCGCATGGCCTTGAGGCCGATGGGCGTGGCGGCGTTGTCCAGGCCCAAGGCATTAGCGGCGAAGTTCATGGTGATAAGCCCGAGCGCCGGATGCCCAGGCGGCACTTCCGGCATCAGGCGGCGAAACAGCGGGCCCAGCACCTTGGCCAGCCAATCGACGATGCCGGCTTTCTCGGCAATGCGTAGAAAGCCCAGCCACAGGGTCAGGGTGCCGAACAGCAGCACCATCACTTCCACCGACAACTTGGCCATGGCAAACAAGCTTTCGACCATAGCGGCAAATACACCGGCGTTGCCGCCCACTAGCCACTGCGACAAGGCGGCGATGGCGCCGACGATAAAAAAGCTCAGCCACAAGCCGTTGAGCATGGTGTGTCCTCTTGATGTGCCGCGGATGATAGCGGCGCTGCCCGCTGCAATGCCACCAAGTGCACAGTTTTCACCACTCGTCTGCGCAGTCATTTTTATCGGCTAGGCTGAAATCGCCATGCAGTGCCCGCGGGTGCGCAACGGTCCATTTCTGCCATTGGGAGCTTCAAGGATGACTAAACAGTTGCTTGCCAGTTTTGCCGTCAGCGCCGGTCTGCTTTTGGCCGGTTGTTCCAGCGCCACCACCCAGCCGGATCAGTATTCGGGCTTTTTGCCGGATTACTCGGTTCTCAAGCCAGCCACCTCGGCCAGTGGCGCGCCCGTGATGCGCTGGGTAAAGCCGGGGTTGGACCTGAATAAATACAGCTCGGTACTGGTGGAAAAACCGCAGTTCTATCCCAAGCCAAAACCTACCGACCAGGTAAACCAGAAGACCCTCGACGACATTGCCACTTACCTGCAGCAAGCCATGCAGCGTGAGCTGGCCGGGCGCTTGCGTGTCGTTAATCAACCAGACACCGATACGCTGATTATCCGCTCGGCCATTACCGCAGTGGATACCTCGGCCGAAGGCTTGAAGGTCTACGAGGTCATTCCCATTGCCTTGGTAGTTGCCGCCGCCAGCACCGCTGCTGGCACCCGTGATGAGGCCACCGACATCTATGTGGAGATGCAGGCTCTGGATGGCGGCACCAGCAAGCCGGTGGCCGAGGTGGTGCGCAAAGGCACGGGCCTGACCCTGGAAAACGACACCACGCAGCTGACAGTAAAAGACTTGAAGCCCGTGCTGGATGTATGGGCCAAGGACGCGCGTAATTTCAAACCGTAATGCCAACCGCGCCACCTAAAATGCACGCATAAAAAAACGCCCTCTTTTGAGGGCGTTTTGCGTGGTGCTGCTCAAGCGTCAGACTCGTCCGCGACGGCCGAAGATCAGCGAAACAACGAACATCACCAAGAACACGACAAAGAGAATTTTCGCGATGCCGGTTGCGGTGCCCGCAATACCACCAAAGCCCAACACTGCTGCGACGATGGCGATGATCAGAAATGTAACGGCCCAACTCAACATGATGTCTCTCCTTACATTTGGTTAGGGTCTGAACCCTGTTTGTCAGGAACCCTTACTGGGTTGGAACCGTGCCCAGCGGGCTTGGTTCAGGTTCCTTTGCTATGCATTTCGGTTAAAAAATTGCGTACTGCTTAGGGAAAACAAAACCTGCGCGCATTGCGTCCGGCCCATGCGTCAAGCAATGGGCCAGGCGCGCAGCAGGCTTACTTCAGGGCGTGTTTCAGGTCACGCATACGGTCGTGGCAGGCGCGCACTTTCGGCATTTCCACGGCCAGTGCCGCGCGAACGTCCGGGTCCGCATCTTCCATGGCGTCTTCGAAGGCATGCAGGATGCGGTCTTCGGTGTCTTCCAGTTCGGCAACGTAGGCAGCGCCCTCATCCTTGGTCATGCTGGCCTTGGTGTCTGCGTACACCTGACGCAGTTTGCCCATCACGGTGCCGCCCTGAGCCGGGGTGTCGTGGTTGGCAGCGACTTTCACGGCCAGTGCCTGGATCACCTGGATCTTGGCCTGCGACATGTCGCGGAACAGGGCTTGCAGTTGAGGGTCTTTCACCTCGGTGATGGCGTGCTCGTAGAAGCGCTGGCCGTCACGGGTGATTTCGATCAGTTCGTTCAGTTGGCTGGTGCGACTGCTCATGATGATTTCCTCTCTTGTGGTCGTGGCCGTTCTTGGCCTGTTGAGAGGGATATCGCAAGGGCTGTGCCAGCTTTGTTTGCATTTTTTATTCGTTTAAAAACAATAGTTTAACTAAGGTGATGGCACTGCTATGCCATGCACCTTGCAGGATGGGTTTAAATCCACCGTGCAAGTTGCACGAACTTGCCTGTACTTTCCGTGACTAACGCTCACTGCAACCGATCCGAGAACGAACATGGAAGCCTCCAGCCCTAAAAGTGGCCGTATTTTGTTGGTCGACGATGAGTCGGCAATCCTGCGCACGTTCCGCTATTGCCTGGAAGATGAGGGGTACACCGTCGCGACGGCGACCAGCGCTCAGCAGGCCGATACCTTGCTGCAGCGCCAGGTATTTGACCTGTGCCTGCTGGACCTGCGCCTGGGCGAGGACAACGGCCTGGATGTGCTCGCGCAGATGCGCCTGCAAGCGCCGTGGATGCGGGTGATCATTGTTACCGCGCACTCAGCCATCGATACCGCCGTGGATGCCATGCAGGCCGGCGCCAGCGATTATCTGGTGAAGCCGTGCAGCCCCGACCAACTGCGCATGGTCGCCTCCAAGCAATTGGAAATTCGCTCCCTGGCCGCGCGCCTCGAACAGTTGGAAGGCCAGGCGCGCAAACCCGGCGATGACCTGGACTCCCACAGCCCGGCAATGATGGCCGTGCTGGAAACCGCACGGCAGGTGGCCGGTACCGATGCCAATATTCTGATTCTCGGCGAGTCCGGTACCGGCAAGGGCGAACTGGCCCGCGCCATTCATGGCTGGAGCCAGCGCTCGAAGAAGGGCTCGGTCACCATCAACTGTCCCTCGCTTACCGCCGAGCTGATGGAAAGCGAGTTGTTTGGCCATAGCCGCGGCGCGTTTACCGGCGCCAGCGAAAGCACGCTGGGCCGGGTGAGCCAGGCCGACGGCGGCACACTATTTCTCGATGAGATCGGCGACTTCCCGCTGAGCCTGCAACCCAAGTTGCTGCGCTTTATTCAGGACAAGGAATACGAAAGAGTCGGCGACCCGGTAACCCGCCGGGCCGATGTCCGCATTGTGGCCGCCACCAACCTGGACCTGGACGCCATGGTGCGCGAGGGCAAGTTCCGCGAAGACCTGTTGTACCGCCTCAACGTCATCACCCTCAAGCTGCCGCCGCTACGCGAGCGTGCCGACGATGTCCTGGTGCTGGCCGACCGTTTCCTCGCTCGCTTCGTCAAAGATTACGCCCGCCCAGCCCGCGCCTTTACCGAGGAGGCACGCAACGCGCTGATGGACTATCAATGGCCGGGCAATATTCGCGAGCTGCGCAACGTGATCGAACGCGCCAGCATTATCTGCCCACAGGAATTGGTGGATGTCAGCCACCTGGGCCTGGTGGCGCCGACCAGCAGCAACGCCCCGCGTGTGGGTGCGGACCTGAGCCTTGAGGATCTGGAAAAAGCCCATATCGCCGCGGTGCTCGCCACCAGCGACACGCTCGATCAGGCGGCGAAAACCTTGGGTATCGATGCCTCGACCCTGTACCGCAAACGCAAGCAGTACAACCTGTGAAGTGCCCCCTATGAAGCCCGCCATGACCTTGCGAACGCGGTTCTTCCTGAGCTTTTCGGCGCTTATTACCGTGGCGCTGCTGGGCTTGTTGCTGGGGGTGGTTAGCGTATTGCGCATGGCCCAGACCCAGGAAGGACTGATTCAAAACAGCTTCGCCACCATCGACCTGAGCCAACGTCTGCGCACCAGCTTTGGCGACCAGTTGACCATCATGCTCCGCGAAAAACCGGACATGAAAGCGCTGCGTGCCTCGCAGGAGAAGTTCCGTAACCTGCTCGAAGAAAGCCTGGATTTCGAAGACCGCAGCGACCGTGAAGGCTTCGAGCGCATCGAAAAGGTCTACAGCGAGTTTCTGGTCATCCTCGACAAAGCCAACCCCGCCGAAGGTGGGGTCAATAACGACAATACCGTCAGCCAGGCCTTCAACCTGGTGCGTCAGCAGATGCTCGATGTGCAGCAGGTGGCGATCAACAAGGTGAGCATGGCCGAAGCGCAAGCGCGGGATCGGGCCAAGCTGATTGCACTGTTGCTCAGCCTGTTGGGCGTGGCCGTGTTGCTGATCGGCGTGCTCACCGCGCAAAGCATTGCACGGCGTTTTGGCACACCCATCGAGGCACTGGCCAAGGCAGCCGACAAGATTGGCCAAGGCGATTTCGATGTGATCTTGCCGGTGTCGTCCGTTAGCGAAATGGCCTTGCTCAGCAGCCGCTTCGGCGTGATGGCCGATGCGTTGCGCCAGCTCAAGGAAACCGACGTGGATGCGTTGGTGGCCAGCCAGAAACGCTTGCAAGCGGTGCTCGACAGCATCGACGACGGCCTGGTCATCATTGATGAATACGGCCTGATCGAACACGCCAACCCGGTGGCCATTCGCCAACTGTTCTGGGAGCACGATCTGCTGGGCAAAAGTTTTGGCAGCGTGATCAACCGTCCCGAGCTGGATGACGCCGTGAGCCTGGTGTTGAGCGGCAAGCAGCTGGAGCAGATTCCCGAAGACCTGCTGATTGAAACCGCCGGCGAAAAACGCCTGCTGGCCTGGGCACTGACACCGGTGCACCACAACGACGGCCGCACGGTGGGCGCGGTGATGGTGCTGCGCGATGTGACCGAACAACGTGCTTTCGAGCGTATCCGCATGGAATTCGTGCTACGCGCCTCACACGAACTGCGCACGCCGGTTACCGGCATGCACATGGCCTTCAGTTTGCTTCAGGAGCGCTTGAAGTTCGGCCCGGACTCGCGCGAAGCCGATCTGATTCGTACCGTCGATGAAGAGATGGCGCGCCTGGTGCAGTTGATCACCGACCTGCTGAACTTCTCCCGCTACCAGAACGGCCTGCAGAAACTCGAACGCGCGCCGTGCGACCTGCACGAGCTGATCGGCCAGACCCAGCAACGCTTTGCCGCCAAGGCCAGCGAGCGCGAGATCGACATTGTGGTCGAGGTGTTGGAGCCGCTGACCGAGGTGAATATCGACCGCCAGCAGATCGAGCGCGTGCTCGATAACCTGATTGGTAACGCACTACGTCACAGCATCAGCGGCAGCGAGATTCAGGTGCAGGCCCGTCGGCATGGCGAGCGGCTGATTATCAGCGTGCAGGATTACGGCGAGGGCATCGACTTCAGCCAGCAGGCACGGATTTTCGAGCCGTTTGTGCAAATTGGTAAGCGCAAAGGCGGGGCGGGGTTGGGCTTGGCATTGTGCAAAGAGATCGTGCAACTGCACGGTGGGCGCATCAGCGTGTATTCGCGGCCGGGCAAGGGGTCGCAGTTTTACATGGCGCTGCCGATCTGATTCAGGTGTTTGCCGCAGCCCTTGCGCGAAAGCGGGAAGAGAGCGGCTTTTTGTAGGAGCGACCTTGGTCGCGAACCCTGGAAAAGGAATTTTGCGGGGTTCGCCAGCAACCTGGCATCTATAAGCGTTTGGCAGAAAAGCAAAAAGCTCGAAGCTGAAGCCTCTCCTACAAGGGATATCCGTATCGTTGTAGGAGAGGCTTCAGCCTCGAGCTCTTTTTTTAGTTAACGCAGGACAGGATCGAACTTGATCCGCCGTCCCAATACCAACGCCAGCGCAAACATAGCCAACAGCACACCAGTGGTCACTTTCAGCAAGCTGATTACCACCAAATCGGTCAGCGGCGCATAAAGCACCACTGCGCAACAAACAAAGGCCAAAACCAGCAAGACCATCGCGGCTTTTGACATGGCTTCCATCCTCAGGCTCAGACACACACTAACTAACCCAACCTTTGTGACAGCCAGGCACACAGAGGGCCTGACGTTCGTCGGTCAGCATTTACGAAAAAACGGAATTCAGAAGGTCCAGCGCTGATTTTCAGGCTTGGGCACATGGGCAGTTTCGACGTCGTCGCTGACGTTTTGCCATTGCGCACCACGCAGCACTTCACCGGCAGGGGCGGTATGGTTGCTGGCCATCTGTGGCTCTGGCTGCATAAACGGGCTTTCAGCCCATTGCGGCTCGGTGAGTGGCTTGTTCAGCAGCTGCTGATGGGAAACCTTGGCCACGGACTGAACCGCCACAGCGTCGGGAGCAGAGGGAGTAGCGGAGGCATAAGCACCAGCGACAACCACAGCAGCGGCGCTCAACAGGTTCAGTACAGTGTTCATGGCGGCGACTCCATCGCAAATCAGATTCTTGTGTCTGAAATTGCAGGCGTCGTGCCAAGTAAAAGACGTTTTTTATTTCTTATAAATCAATGACTTACAAACAACTTTCAGAAGCATCGGTTGCACATTGCACGACCGGGCATTTTGCAGGATTGCATTTTGCACGACCGTTTATCGCCAGCGGTCTGAGGCTTAAGCGAAACGGCGGTCAGCCGTTGTCCACGCTGCGCGATTCCAGCGGTAGATACACCCGGAACAACGAGCCCTGCCCCGGGCGGCTTTCCACCTCGATAGTGCCCTGGTGCGAGGCCACGATCTGCTCGGTGATAAACAGGCCCAGGCCCAAGCCCTGAGTGACCTCGTTAGAGGACACCCGCTCGAATTGCTGGAAGATCCGCGACAAATCCGGCACGGAAATGCCGATGCCGTGATCTTGCACCTCGATACAGGCGCCTTCGGGAGTGGCCAGTACTCGCAGGTCCACTGGCTTCTTGGCGCCATAGCGCAGGGCGTTGGTGAGCAGGTTGACCACCACCTGCTCGATACGAAATTCATCCCACAGCCCCGTGACGGGCTCGGCGGCACTCAGGCTCACCTCGCAGCCGGCGGCGGCAATCTGTGCGCTGTAGTTTTCCAGCACCCGGCTCACCAGCGCAGACAGATCAAAACGGGTAGGCCGAATAGACAGCTTGCCGGTGCGAATGCGCGAGACATCCAGCATGTCCTCAATTAGGCGCACCAGGCTGTTGATCTGCCGCTCGTCGCGCTCGGTCATGGCCTTGAGCTTGTCAGCGGTGAACGCTGCCATATCGCCTTTGCTCAGGCGCAGCTTGCGCAACTGAGTTTCCAGCACCAAGCCATTGAGCGGCGTGCGCAGCTCGTGGGAGACGATCGACATAAAGTCGTCGCGCATGCGCACGGCCTTTTGCAGGTCGTCCTGGGCGGCGCGCAATTCACTCAGGAGAATTTCCTGTTCCTTGCGGCTTCTTTCCAGCGCGATCACTTGCTCATTGATGGCCTGACGCTGGCGGAACAGTTCGACAAATACGGTGACCTTGCTCTGCACCGCCTGGATATCCAGGGGTTTTTGCAAAAAATCGACGGCACCGCTTTCGTAACCGGTAAAGGCGTAGTTCATCTCGCGGCCGGCGGCGCTGACGAAGACAATGGGAATGTGTTTGGTCTTTTCCGTGCCGCGCATCAGCTCGGCCAGTTCGAAGCCATTCATGTCCGGCATCTGCACGTCGAGAATGGCCAAGGCAAATTCGTGCTGCAACAGCAGCCCCAACGCTTCTTCGCCGGAGGAGGCCTGAAATACCTGGCGGCGCTCACCACGGATCAATGCGTCGAGCGCCAGCAGGTTTTCCGGCAGGTCGTCGACGATCAGCAGTTTGGCTTCGATGGTGCTTAGCATTGGCTTTTATTCAACTCCGCGAGCAGCGCCTGGATGCCGGGGATCGGCAGCACGAAATCGGCTGGGCCGAGCGCCAGCGCCGCTTCGGGCATGGTGGGGACCTGGGCGTCAGCCGGGTCTTGAACGACGGTGAGACCACCGAGCTGCTTGATGGTTGCTATTCCTTGTGCGCCGTCCTCGTTAGCGCCGGTGAGCAGCACGCCCATCAGCGCAGGACCGTACACATCGGCGGCCGATTCAAACAGCACATCGATTGAGGGCCGGGAAAAATGCAACGGCTCTTCGCGGCTCAGGGAAAAGCTACGGTCATTTTCGATCAGCAGGTGATACCCCGAAGCCGCAAAATACAAGGTGCCTCCTTGCAGGCTCTCTTTGTCATCCGCCTCTTTTACGCGAACGCCCAGGCGTTGCTGAAACACCTCAGCCAATTGGCTACGGCGATCGTCAGGCAGGTGCAGCACGGTAACAATCGGAAGCCGGTAGTCGGCACCCAACCCGGCAAAAATCTGCAGCAGAGCCTGCACGCCGCCAGCTGAAGCACCTATCACCACGGCTTCCAGCGCGCTGGCGCGGGAAAGCAGCAGGGAGTCGAGAGTGCCGGTATTCATGCTTTGCGAAAGATCCGTTCGGATTTGACCAGGGGTTCAAAACGCTTGGCATAACTTGAGAAGTCTAGGCTTTCCTTGCTGCCCAGGCCGAGAAAACCACGATGGCACAACGACTCGTGGAACAGGCCGAAGGCGCGGTCTTGGAGTGCCTTGTTGAAGTAAATAAGGACATTGCGGCACGACACCAGCTGGGTTTCGGAAAACACGCTGTCGGTAGCCAGGCTGTGGTCGGCGAAGGTCACGTTTTCGCGCAGCGACTTGTCGAACAACGCGCCTTCATAGGCGGCGGTGTAGTAGTCGGAAAACGCACGCTGGCCGCCGGCCTTCTGGTAGTTCTCGGTATAGGTGCGGATATTTTCCAGGGAAAAAATCCCGCGCTCGGCTTTTTCCAGCGAGCGCGGATTGATGTCGGTGGCGTAAATGATCGAGCGCTCCAGCAAGCCTTCTTCCTTAAGCAGAATCGCCAGGGAATAAACTTCCTCGCCCGTACTGCAACCGGCCACCCACACCTTCACCGACGGGTAGGTTTTAAGCAGCGGCACCACTTGCTGACGCAGCGCCAGGTAGTAGCTGGGGTCGCGAAACATCTCGCTGACCGGGATCGTCAGGTACTGCAGCAACTGCATGAACGCGCTGGGCTCATGCATGATGCGCTCCTGCAACGCCGTGATGGTGTTGCAGTTGAACTGCTGCAAGGCGTGGCGTACGCGGCGCTTGAACGACGCGCCGCTGTAGTCACGAAAATCGTAGTTGTACTTGAGGTAGATGGCCTCGATCAGCAGGCGCAGCTCTATCTCGATATCGCGGTCTGGCGCCATCAAATACGTTCCAGTTTGGGAAGCCAGACGCGGATCAGCGAGAACAGCCGATCCAGGTCAATGGGCTTGGCCAGATAGTCATTTGCGCCGGCCTGCAGGCAGCGGTCCTGGTCGTCCTTCATCGCCTTGGCAGTGACGGCAATCACCGGCAGCTTGCGCCAGCGCGGGTTCTTGCGGATTTCAGCGGTGGCTTCATAGCCATCCATTTCCGGCATCATCACGTCCATCAACACCAGGTCGATGTCTTCGACTTCTTCCAGCTTAGTCAGCGCTTCGCGGCCGTTGCGCGCCACTTCCACCACCGCGCCTTTGTGCTCCAGGGCGCTGGTGAGGGCGAAGATATTGCGCACGTCGTCATCGACCACCAGGATGCGCCGGCCTTCGAACACCTTGTCGCGGTTGCGCGCGGTTTTCAGCATGCGCTGGCGCTCACTGGAGAGCGTGGATTCCACCTTGTGCAGGAACAGTGTTACTTCATCCAGTAGGCGTTCCGGCGAGCGCGCACCTTTGATGATGATTGAGCGCGAGTACTTCATCAGCTCGATTTCTTCATCACGGGTGAGATTGCGCCCGGTATACACGATCACCGGGGGGAACGAGCAGATATCTTCTTCGGACATGCGCTTGAGCAGCTCATTGCCGCGCATATCCGGCAGCTTCAAGTCAATGATCATGCAGTCGAACACCGTGGTGCGCAGCAGGTCCAGGGCCTGGGCAGCAAACTCGACTGCGGTGATTTCGATGTCGTCGTCCCCGATCAGGCGCGAGATGCTGTCGCGTTGCAGGGCATCATCTTCCACCAGCAGCACACGTTTGACCTGTTGGGCCAGCTTGGCTTCGAGCTTGGCGAATACACCCTTGAGGTGCTCGCGGGTGGTGGGTTTTACCGCATAGCCGATGGCACCCAGTTGCAGCGCGGCTTCCATGCGGTCTTCCACGGAGATCACGTGCACGGGAATATGCCGCGTGCGGGGGTTGTCCTTGAGCCGTTGCAGGGCGGCCAGGCCGGAAATGTCGGGCAGGCGCATGTCCAGCAGGATGGCATCGGGCAGGAACTGATCGGCCAGTTGCAAGCCATCGTCCGCGCCGTGGGCCACCAGGCAGTTGTACTTCAGCTCGTGGGCCAGGTCGTAGAGGATCTGCGCAAAGTTCGGCTCGTCTTCGATCACCAGAATGCGGCGGCTGCCTTGTTGCAGGTGCTCGCGGTCGTCGTCGAACCGGGCGATGACTACAGGAGCGGAGGTCGTCGACGGGGCAGGCGAAAGGGGAGCCGTGGCCGGCATTATCGGTGGCAGCTCGGGCACCGACTCCAATATGAATCCTTCTTCATAGGCCTGTGGTAGCACCAGGGTGAAGGTACTACCCTGGCCCGGCGCACTGACGACGCCGATGGAGCCGCCGAGCAAGGTGGCCAGATCACGGGAAATCGACAGACCCAACCCGGTGCCGCCATAACGGCGGTTGGTGGTGCCATCGGCCTGGCGGAAGGCTTCGAAAATATAACCTTGCTGGTCTTCGCGAATGCCGATGCCGGAGTCTTTGACGGCGAACGCCACACGGCCATCGTCCAGGCGTGAGATCGTCAGGTTTACCTGACCCACCTCGGTGAACTTGATGGCGTTGGAGAGCAGGTTCTTGAGGATCTGCTCCACGCGCTGCTGGTCGGTAAACAGGGTGCTGGGCACATTGGGCTGCAGATCGATCGTGAAGCCAAGCTGCTTGTCAGCAGCTACTGGCTGGAACACCGTACGCAGGGATTCCACCAGGCGGTTGATCGGAATATTTTGCGGGCGCATTTCAAGCTTGCCGGCCTCGACCTTGGAAATATCCAGAATGTCGTTGATCAACAGCAGCAGGTCATTGCCGGCGGAATAGATGGAGTCAGCAAACTTCACTTGCTCGGCAGTGAGGTTGCCGTCCGGGTTGTCACCCAGCAACTTGGCCAGAATAAGCGAGCTGTTGAGCGGTGTGCGCAGCTCGTGGCTCATGTTGGCGAGGAACTCGGACTTGTACAGGCTGGCGCGCTGCAGCTCCTGGGCGCGTTCTTCCAGCTCGCGCTGAGCCGTGCTCAGGGCGTTATTCTTTTCGTCCAGAATGTCGCGCTGGTCTTCCAGGCGCTGGGCCTGGTCAGCCAGTTGTTCGTTGGTCTGTTCCAGCTCGGCCTGCTGGCTTTCCAAGTGCGCCTGCGACTCCTTGAGTACCCGCGACTGTTCTTCCAGCTCTTCGTTGGCGGTACGCAGTTCTTCCTGCTGCACTTGCAGCTCTTCGTTGAGCTGCTGGGTTTCAGCCAGCACGTCCTGCAGGCGTTTGCGGTAATGGGCGGCGTCGATGGAGGTGCCGATATTGGCAGCGATCAACTCGAGAAACTCGATGTCCAGGTCAGTGACCGGGCGCAGAAAGGCCAGCTCCAATACACCGTTGACGGTGTTCTCGTTGCTGATCGGCAGCACCAGGATATTGAGCTGCGAGGTGCTGCCCAGACCCGACGTTACACTGAGGTAGGCATGGGGCAGGTTGTCCAGGCGAATCAGACGGCGCTCCTGCACAGCCTGGCCAACCATGGTGTCATTGCCCGTGTAGCGCTGCTCGCTGTTTTCCTGCTCGGCCGGAAGGCCGAAGCAAGCAACGCGCTCGATGATGCCCAACTGATCGCGAACATAAAAGGCGGCCACACTGACGCCCAGGTAGCCGGCCAATTGACTGAGCACCGCCTTGCCCAGCTGCGGCAGGGTCTTCTGCCCCAGCACTTGTTCGGCGAGCAGGCTCTGACCGTTTCGCAGCCAGGATTTCTGTTCGATGACAGCGGCGCTGCGCTCTTGCTCGGCCAGCGAATTCGAATAACTGTTGGAAAGACCGAGCAATTCACGGCGGCCCATAAAGGCCAGAATGCCGCTAACGATCAGGCTAAAGATCAGGTAGACCGCAATCGTCAAAATGACGGTGTTATTGGCTTCGTTATTGCGCTGGAAGCGCAGCTGCTGCTCGGTGGCAATAACTTCGTCGAAACCTTTGCGGATTTCGTCAGTCAGTTCTTTGCCACGTCCGCTTGAAACGATCAGTTGATAGTTCTCGCCAGCGCGGCGGCTTTGAATGATGGCGTCGGCAAATTTGGCCCATTGCTCTTGCAGCGCTTCCATGCGGCGAAAGCGATCGACCTGGATGGGATTGTCCTTCACCAGCTCCTGCAGCGAGCGCAGCTCGGAATTGATGCGCGGGCGGGCCACATCAAACGGCGCGAGGAATTTCTCATCACCGGTAATCAGAAAACCGCGCATGCCGGTTTCCTGGTCTACGGTGAGCCGATAAGCCTCGTTGGTATTGCCGATGACGCGGTCGGTGTGTTCAACCCACTGCAACACGTTGAGGAGGTAGTACACCAGGCCGATAAAAAAGATAGCGCTGATGACGCCCACGCCCAACGGCAGCGCGACGTTGCGGCTGAGGATGCGACGGAAACTTTTTTCGTCGATGGCGGTTGAGTTGCTCATCTGCATTCCTTGCGTAAAAAGTCTGGATTCTGCCGTAAAGCCCTGGAAATGTGCATGCTTATTCCTACAGGTGCAAAAAGATTCAACCGCCGACCATAGCCCGCGTAGCCTAGCCACAGGTACTCTCCCCGGCGCCATTTGGCCGGTGAACACATGCAAGACCGAAGGGTTGGTCAGCCAATTTTCCAACCAGTTGCACTTTTATTTTTTGCCCCTAATTCGAGACCGTTTCATGCCCGACAGCCATAGCCAGAACGCCCACAAAACCATCCTGCTGGTCGAGGACGACGAGGTCGTGCGCATGCTGACCGTCGAGGTCTTGGAGGAGCTCGGTTATAACGTGCTGGAAGCCGAAAACGGCCCGGACGCGCTGGCCATTATCCAAAGCGAGCAGCCACTGGATTTGCTCATGAGCGATATCGGCCTGCCCGGCATGAGCGGCCAGCAACTGATGGCCGCTGCACACCAGAGCCGCCCCAACTTGCCGGTGCTGTTTGCCAGCGGCTATGCCGCACAGGATTACCAGACCGGCGTCAGCCAGGCGAAAATCGCCACCATCACCAAGCCGTTCAGTCTGGATTTGTTGCGCACCACCGTGGCTGGCATGTTGGCGTAGGTTGGGCGAAGCCCAACGGTACGAAGGGACATGCCCACTCGCCGTGTCCAGACGGACCGCGGTGCCACTTGCAGGTGCAGACAGGACAGCGGCGCCCTCTCAGGTCCGCCGTGGAAACGATAGTGGGGCGACTTTTTGGGTAACGTTGGGTTTCGCTGCACCCCAACCTACCGCGGTTTATTCATCCGGTTTAATACCACCAACAACGCTGCCGTTTGCGCATCCGGCTGGCCGTCGAAACGGTGCGGCCGGA
The DNA here is from genome assembly GCF_027922365.1 of Pseudomonas turukhanskensis. Classification (GTDB taxonomy): domain Bacteria; phylum Pseudomonadota; class Gammaproteobacteria; order Pseudomonadales; family Pseudomonadaceae; genus Aquipseudomonas; species Aquipseudomonas turukhanskensis. The sequence continues at coordinate 542,660 of NZ_BSFN01000001.1, read as the reverse complement.
AATGCATCTGGAAGGCGGCCAGCACATGGTGCGTGGCGACATCCAGCTCGCCATTCTGCGGCGTGGCGTACCCCAGATTGGCCAACTGATGCTGGTACCAACTGATGGGCGGCAGGTTCTGCTCGAATGCCATTTGCGCCTCGGCCACGGCCTTGGCTTCTGGCCATAAACCGAAACCGGCTTTTGCCAAACGCTCCCAAGGGAACAGCGGGCCCGGGTCGAGCTTGCGCAATGGGGCAATGTCGCTGTGGCCAATCACATGGCGCGGCTCGATATGGTTGCGGGCGGTGATGTCTTTGAGCAGCGCAATCAGTGCGTCGATCTGCATATCGGTAAAGGGGTACCACACCCGCCCTTGCGGAGTTTCGTCGTAGCCAGGGTTCACCAGCTCGATGCCGATGGAGGTGGAGTTGAGCCAGGTGCGCCCTTCCCACTCGCTTTCGCCGGCATGCCAGGCGCGCTTGCTCTCATCCACCAGTTGGTAAATCGTGGCCGGGCCGGCGTCGATCAGGTAATGGCTGCTCACTTCACCTGTGGTCAGCAGCTGCAACGAGCGCTGCAGGTTGGTGGAGGTGTAGTGCAGGATTACGTATTGCACCCGCTCGTCCTGATTTTTCGAGGGGTGGCTGGTGTCGATCCGCAGGCCGGTGGTGCAGCCTAGAAGCGAAGTAAGCAGAGCAGCTAAAAGCAGGTTTTTCATCGGAAATCGCAGTTGGGCTTTGGTTAAAACGGGTGGCTAGTTGCCACTTCAGCGGCGCCCTATGTATAAGGAGCGGTAGTTTAGTGCTTTACGACGGGCACTGCCGAGCGGATCCGCTCGGTGTCAGTTTCCCGGCGAAAAAAGCGCCAGACAAGCGGCGTTATGGAAAAAAAACGCACGCCTATATTTAGCTGCATGCCCTCTGGGGCACTCTTCGATGCCGCCAAGCACTGACAAGGAAATCATGCATGCGCCGCTCCTTACTGTGGTTCAAACACGACCTGCGTCTGGATGACCACCCCGCTCTGATTGCTGCCGCCAGTAGCGAGCGAATGCTGCCGGTTTACGTGTTGGACCCCAAATTATTGCAGCAAGGCCAACTGGGCGCCCGCGCGCTCGGCGTACACCGTGCGCGTTTTCTGCTGGAAAGCTTGCTGGCATTGGATGGCGCCCTGCGCGCACGGGGCTCCCACCTGCTGGTGGTGCAGGGCCAGCCGGAACATATTCTGCCGCTGCTGGCCGAGCGGCTGGATATCAGCGAAGTGGTCACCCACGAGGAAATCGCCCCACAGGCATTGAGCGAAATCGCCCGGCTGCGCGCGAAACTGGGCCAGGTGCCGCTGCGCCTAGTGCCGGGCCACGGCCTGCTGCAAGCCAGCGAACTGCCTTGCCCGGTCGAGCAGTTGCCCGCGGTGTACCGCGATTTTTGTGCCGTGATGGAAGAACGCCTGGTGGTGTTCCAGCCGCTGGCCGCACCCGAGCGGCTGCCGGCTATTCCCGAAGCGGCCGTGGAGCTGCTGATGCCGCCGCCCACCCTGTCGCACCTGGGGCTGGGCGAACCGATTCATATCGCCGACAGCGCCTTTCCGTTTTCCGGTGGCGAAGCCGCCGCCCAGGGCCGCCTGCGTGATTACCTGTGGGACAGCCAGGGCGTGCGCCAATACGCCAGCGCCCGTGACAGCCTGATTGGCACTGAATATTCCTCCAAGCTGTCGCCGTGGTTGGCCAATGGCTGCCTGTCGGTGCGCCGCGTAGTAGCCGACCTGCGCCGCCACGAAGCGCAGTACGGGCGCAATGAGTCGACCCAGGAACTGTGGCGCGCGGTGTTATGGCGCGAGTTCTTCCGCTGGACCCTGGTACGCCGGGGTGAGGCGCTGTTCCAGGCCGGCGGCCTGAAGGCGACGCAGCAAGCGCCAACGGCCGTGGACGAACGTTTTCTGCAATGGACCCAAGGCCGCACCGGTATGCCGCTGGTGGATGCGTGCATGCGCGAGCTGGCGGCCACCGGCTTTATCAGCAAGCGTGGGCGGCAAGTGGTGGCCAGTTATCTGGTCAATGAGCTGCGTCAGGACTGGCGCCACGGCGCGGCCTGGTTCGAAGAGCATTTGTTGGATTATGAAGCGGCGAGCAATTGGGGCAACTGGGCGTACCTCACCGGCATCGCCTGCGATCCGGTACGTAGCCAGACCCTCAATCCACTGCTGCAAGCGCGGCGGTTCGACCCTGAAGCGGCGTACGTGAGCCTGTGGTTAAGCGAGCTGCGGGCCTTGCCGGTGGCGATGCGGCATACGCCCTTCGTGCTGTCGCACCTGCAATTGAATGCGCTGAATTACCCGCGTCTGGAGCATGTGCCAGAGAGTTGGCAGCCGTATTTGCCGGGCGCTGCGGCTTAGAGCGCGCCGTCCCCTGTAGGAGCGAGCTCGCGAAGCTCTTGATTCAAGAACTTCGCCAGCAAGCTGGCTCCTACGGTCGCGGTTTACACCGCGACCGGCGCAGAAATATGCGGGTGCGCCTGGTAATTCTGCAGGTCGAAGTCTTCGAATTTGAAGGCAAACAGGTCTTTTACGTCCGGGTTCAACTTCATGGTCGGCAACGGCAGCGGCTCGCGGGTCAGCTGCAGGTCGGCCTGTTCCAGGTGGTTGGCGTACAGGTGGCAGTCGCCGCCGGTCCAGATGAACTCACCCGGTTGCAGGTTGCACACCTGCGCCACCATCAGGGTCAGCAGTGCGTAGCTGGCGATATTGAACGGCACGCCCAAAAAGATATCCGCCGAGCGCTGGTACAGCTGGCAGCTCAACTTGCCGTCGGCGACGTAGAACTGGAACAGCGCGTGGCAGGGTGGCAGGGCCATCTGGTCGACCAGCGCCGGGTTCCAGGCCGAAACCATCAGGCGGCGTGAGTCGGGGTTCTTCTTGATCATCTCGATCAGCTTGCTGATCTGGTCGACTGACTCGCCGTTGGGCGCCGGCCAGTTGCGCCACTGGTAGCCGTATACTGGACCGAGGTCGCCGTTTTCGTCGGCCCATTCGTCCCAGATGCGTACGCCGTGGTCCTTCAGGTACTTGATGTTGGTGTCGCCCTGCAAAAACCACAGCAACTCATGGATGATGGATTTCAGGTGGCACTTCTTGGTGGTCACCAAGGGAAAACCATCGGCCAGGTTGAAGCGCATCTGGTGGGCGAACAGGCTGTAGGTGCCCGTGCCGGTGCGGTCGGCCTTGAAGGTGCCGGTCTCGCGCACCAGGCGCATCATGTCCAGGTACTGTTTCATTGCACGACTCCTTTAGGGGCGGCAGGCTCGCGGCGGTAGGCCCAGACGATCAGGGCAACACCTGCAACGATCATTGGCACGCACAGCACCTGGCCCATGGTCAGCCAGCCCCACGCCAGGTAACCCAGCTGGGCGTCCGGCACGCGGACGAATTCGACGATAAAGCGGAAGATGCCGTAGAACAGCGCGAACATGCCGGAAATGGCCATGGTGGGCCGCGGCTTGCGCGAGTACAGCCAGAGCACGGCAAACAGGGCCACGCCTTCCAGTGCGAACTGGTACAGCTGCGAGGGGTGACGCGGCAGTTGCGCAGGGTCGGTGGGGAAGATCATTGCCCACGGCACGTCGGTGGCCTTGCCCCACAGCTCGGCGTTGATGAAGTTACCGATACGCCCGGCGCCCAGGCCGATCGGCACCAACGGGGCGATGAAGTCCATCAGCTCGAAGAAGCTTTTGCCGTTGCGCCGGCCAAACCACAGCACCGCGAGCATCACGCCGATAAAGCCGCCGTGGAAGGACATACCGCCGCGCCACACTTCGAGAATCAGCATGGGGTTGGCGATATAAGCCGGCAGATCGTAGAACAGCACATAACCCAGACGCCCACCCACGATCACGCCCATGGAGGCCCAGAACACCAGGTCGGAAAGTTTTTCCTTGGTCCAGGTGGGGTCGAAACGTGCCAGGCGGCGAGAAGCCAGCAACCAGGCGCCGCCGATGCCGACCAGGTACATCAGGCCGTACCAGTGGATCTTCAGCGGGCCGAGGGCCAGGGCCACCGGGTCGATGTTCGGATAAGCCAGCATGTGGACTCCTTAAATCAAGAAACTGGTACCCACGCAAACCAGCAGCAGGGCAAATAAACGTTTAAGCAACACGGGGGACAAGCGGTGCGCCAGACGCACGCCGAATTTGGCAAAAAACATACTGGTCAGGGCAATGCCCAGCAGCGCGGGCAGGTACACAAAGCCTAGGCTCCAGACCGGCAGACGCGGGTCGTGCCAACCCACCCAGATAAAACTCAGGGCGCCGGCCAGGGCAATTGGAAACCCGCAAGCCGAGGACGTCGCCACCGCCTGCTGCATGGGCACACTGCGCCAGCTCAGGAACGGTACGGTCATCGAACCGCCACCCACGCCAAACAGCGCCGAGGCCCACCCGATGATCACGCCTGCCACGCTGAGCCCGGGCTTGCCTGGGACACCACGGCTGGCTTTGGGTTTCAGGGCGAAGGCCATTTGAATGGCCACGGCGATGGCAAACACGCCGATGATTTTTTGCAGGTACTCACCGTGGATGGCCTTGGCCGTCAGCGCGCCGAGGCCGGCTCCCACTACGATGCCCAGGCTCATCCACACCACGATCTCCCAGCGCACCGCGCCTTTGCGGTGGTGCTCACGCACGGCATTGATCGAGGTGAAGATGATAGTTGCCAAGGAGGTGCCAACCGCCATCTGGGTGAGAATCGCCGGGTCAAACCCCTGTGCGGTAAAGCTGAACACCAGCACGGGCACGATGATAATGCCGCCACCCACACCGAACAGCCCGGCCAGCACACCGGCCCCGGCACCGAGTAGCAAATAGAGCAAAAATTCCATCCGCACCCCCAAAACAATGCGGCATGGTAACGGAAGCGCCCGGCCCTCTCCAGAGATGACGATCGGCGTGACGGACGAGTAAAGTGAGCGGGCCCCCGGCACGGGAGTGCCTGTACGCAGTCGATCACTGCGCCAGAAGCCTGTCATAAGGAATTGGAAATGTGTCTGATCGTTTTCGCCTGGCGCCCCAACCACGCTCAACCGCTGGTGTTGGCCGCCAACCGTGATGAATTCTACGACCGTCCCGCACTCCCTCTGGCGCCTTGGGAAGACGCTCCGCAGGTGCTCGCTGGCCGCGATCTGGAAGCCGGCGGCGCCTGGCTCGGCATCGCCGCCGGCCAGCGTTTTGCGGCCCTGACCAATATCCGCGACCCACGCCAACCGCCGTTTGGCCGCTCCCGCGGCGAATTGGTGGCCGAGTTTCTACGCAGCGACCTGTCACCGGCGACTTACCTCGACGACCTGCTACCACGCGCCGGCAACTACGCCGGCTTCAACCTGCTGCTGGCAGATGCGCAGCAGATGTGGTTCTTCAACTCCCGCGAAGGGCAGCCGCGGCTGCTGGAGCCTGGCGTGTATGGATTGTCCAACGCCACCCTCGATACGCCCTGGCCAAAGGTAGACAAGGCCAAGGCGGCCCTCAGCGAAGTACTGGGTGCGCCCGAACCCGAAGCGCTCTTCGCCATTCTTACCGACCCGCAGCGCCCGCCCGATGCCAGCTTGCCCGATACCGGCATTGGCCTGGCCAGCGAGCAGTTGCTTTCCAGCGTGTTTATCGCCAGCCGCACTTACGGCACCCGCGCCTGCAGCGCGCTAATTACCCAGGCCGATGGCCTACGCTTGTTGGTGGAGCGCAGTTTCGGGCCTTACGGCGGGCATTTGGGCGAGGTGCGGTTGGAGGGGTAACACTTAAGACATGGCGGTGTAGGGCGAATACCGCACCCGGCGGTATCCGCCGACTCATTTTATGGCACGGCGGATATCCGCAAACGGATATTCGCCCTACGTTTATCCAGCGTCAGGACTGGATAGTGGCGGCCGGATTGAGCACCCGGCTCAACCCAAGGTTACGCAGCGCCAGGTGCAGGCTGCTGTGGATAACCTGTGGATTATCGATGGTCATCAACTGCGCCAGCAGCTCCTTGGCTTTGCTCAGGCTGATCTGGCGCAGCAGCCATTTTACCTTCGGCAGGTTGGTGGCGTTCATCGACAGGCCGTCAAAGCCCATGGCCATCAGTAGCACCGCTGCCGAGGGGTCACCGGCCATTTCGCCGCAGATGCTCACCGGCTTGCCTTCGGCATGGGCGCCATCGACCACCAGCTTCAGGGCGTGCAGCACGGCGGGGTGGAGGAAGTCGTAGAGGTCGGCAACCCGCGGGTTGTTACGGTCCACCGCCAGCAAGTATTGGGTCAGGTCGTTGGAGCCGACGGACAGAAAATCCACCTGCCGCGCCAATTCACGCACCTGATACACCGCCGCCGGCACTTCGATCATCACGCCCACCGGCGGCAACGGCACGTCGGTGCCTTCGTCGCGCACTTCGCCCCAGGCCCTGTGGATAAGATGCAGCGCTTCCTCCAGTTCAGCGACACCGGAAATCATCGGCAGCAGAATGCGCAGGTTATCCAGGCCCTCGCTGGCTTTGAGCATGGCGCGGGTTTGCACCAGGAAGATTTCAGGGTGGTCGAGCGTGACGCGAATGCCGCGCCAGCCGAGGAACGGGTTGTCTTCCTTGATCGGGAAGTAGGACAACGCCTTGTCGCCACCGATATCCAGGCTTCGCATGGTCACCGGCAGCGGATGGAAGGCGGCCAGTTGCTCGCGGTAGATGGCCAGTTGTTCTTTTTCGCTGGGGAAGCGCTCTTTCATGATAAACGGCACTTCAGTGCGGTACAGGCCCACCCCTTCGGCGCCGCGCTCCTGAGCGCGTACCACGTCGGCCAGGAGGCCGGTGTTTACCCACAGCGGCATGCGGTGGCCGTCGAGGGTTTCGCACGGCAGCTCGCGCAAGGCGCTGAGGCCCTGGGTGAGTTGGCGTTCTTCTTCCACCACTTCGACGTATTGCTTGCGCAGCACGTCGCTAGGGTTGGTGAAGACTTCACCGTGGTAGCCGTCGACAATCAGTTGAATGCCGTCGATTTTCGAGTACGGCAAATCGACCGCACCCATCACCGTGGGAATGCCCATGGCGCGGGCGAAGATCGCCACATGGGAGTTACCCGAACCCAGTACCGACACCAACCCAACCAGCTTGCCTTCGGGCACTTCGCCAAGCATGGCCGGGGTCAGCTCTTCACTGACCAGAATGGTGTTGTCGGGATAAACCAGGTTTTGCTGGCGCGCCTGCTGCAGGTAGCTGAGCAGGCGGCGGCCGAGGTCTTTGACGTCCGAGGCGCGTTCGCGCAGGTAGGCGTCGTCCATCAGGCCGAAGCGGTTGACGTGCTCGCCCACCACCTGGCGCAGGGCGCCCTGGGCCCACTGGCCGGTCTTGATCACGGTGGTGACTTCACCACCCAGGGCGGCATCGTCGAGCATCATCAGGTACACATCGAACAGCGCACGTTCTTCCGGGCGCAGTTGGGTGGCGAGCTTGGCGGACAGCGCGCGCATGTCGGCGCGTACGCGCTCCAACGCCTGATTGAACAGCAAGAGCTCGGCAGCAATGTCGGTAACGGTTTTGTCCGGTACCACTTCCAGGTCGGCAGGCGGCAGCACCACCACGGCGGTACCCACGGCCGCGCCCGGCGAGCCGGCCACACCGGTGAATTTGGCTTCTTGAATGCCTTTGCCCTGACGGCCCAGGCCGCGGATGGAGCCGGTGGCCTCAGCGTGCGCAATAACACCGGCGAGCTGCGCGCTCATGGTCACCAGGAAGGCTTCTTCGCCCTCGTCGAACTGGCGACGCTCCTTTTGCTGAATAACCAGAACACCCATCACCCGACGGTGGTGGATGATCGGCGCGCCAAGGAACGAGGCATAACGCTCTTCACCGGTTTCGGCAAAGTAGCGATAGCGCGGGTGATCGGCAGCGTTTTCCAGATTCAGGGGTTCTTCGCGGGTACCGACCAAACCCACCAGACCTTCGCTGGGGGACATGCTGACCTTGCCGATGGAACGCTTGTTCAAGCCCTCGGTGGCCATCAGCACAAAACGGTTGGTTTCCGGGTCGAGCAGGTAAACCGAGCAGACCTGGCTGCCCATGGCCTCTTTTACCCGCTGCACAATAATCGTCAGCGCCGACTTGAGGTCTTTGGCGCTGTTCACTTCCTGGACGATCTTGCGCAGCGTGTTGAGCATGGCTCGAATGTGACTCCTTCGTAGGACCCCGTAAAAACTACTGCGCTCGATTAAGCTGCGTTGAAAACAGGCTCAACATGCTCATTGGCTACCGCCAACTCCGCTTTTTCGCCCCTTTTCGCCTTGCCTATCCTTCGCTCGCTGCGTTTTTACGCGGCCCGCAAACATGTTGAGTTTTCAGTCTCGTGCTAACAGACGCGGGGCCAGTTCCTTCAAGGCGCGGCGATACACTTCGCGCTTGAATGTCACGACCTGCCCCAGCGGGTACCAGTAACTCACCCACTTCCAGCCATCGAATTCCGGTTTGTTGGTCAAATCCATGCGCACCCGCTCTTCAGCGGACTTCAGGCGCAGCAGAAACCACTTCTGTTTCTGCCCGATGCACAGCGGTTGGCTGTGGGTACGCACCAGACGCTGCGGCAGACGATACCGCAACCAGCCACGGGTACAGGCAAGAATCTGCACATCTTCTTGCTCCAGCCCCACTTCTTCGTTCAATTCGCGGTACAGCGCTTCTTCCGGCGACTCATGGTCATTGATGCCGCCCTGGGGAAACTGCCAGGCATCCTGATTGATACGACGTGCCCACAGCACTTGCCCAACATCATTGGTCAGAATGATGCCGACATTAGGGCGAAAACCATCAGAATCGATCACGGCACAACCTCGTAAACGCATGTTTCGGCATTCTTTCACAAAGGTCGTGATGCCAGCAAACCGGCAGTTGTAGGAATGGGAAATGCCGTGTAAAGGCCGTATTCTGTGCCCCCCGTGTGATCCCCATAGTGACCTGTAAAGCGAGATTACCCATGCGCCTGGCTTTGTTCGACCTCGATAACACCCTTCTGGCTGGCGACAGCGATCATGCCTGGGGTGATTACCTGTGTGAACGCGGCATCCTTGACGGCGTGGCATACAAGGCGCGCAACGATGCCTTTTATCAGGACTACCTGGCCGGCAAGCTGAATATCACCGACTACCTCAATTTCAGCCTGGAAATTCTCGGCCGCACCGAGATGGCCCAACTGGACCAATGGCACCGCGAGTTCATGCGCGATTGCGTCGAGCCAATCATCACGCCCAAGGCAGTCGCCCTGCTGCAGCAGCACCGCGAAGCCGGCGACAAGCTGCTGATCATCACCGCCACCAACCGCTTCGTCACCGGGCCGATTGCCGCCCGTCTGGGCGTGGATACCTTGCTGGCCACCGAATGCGAGATGGTCGACGGCCGCTATACCGGGCGCACCACCGACGTGCCGTGCTTTAAAGAAGGGAAAGTGACGCGGTTGAACCGCTGGCTGGCAGAAACCGGGCTAAGCCTGGAAGACAGCTACTTCTATAGCGACTCGATGAACGACCTGCCGCTGCTGGAAAAAGTCGCCCACCCGTTTGCGGTAGACCCGGACCCGACGCTGCGCGCCGAGGCCGAGCGTCGCGGCTGGCCGGTGATCAGTCTGCGTGACTGATTACGCTTGGTAGGGTGTGGGGTACCGTCGCGTGCACCACACTATCGCTCGGTGCGCGGAGCACACCCTACGCGATCAACAGCGGCTTAGGCCGGCTTGGCGCCCATCAACCCCATGATGGCCACCAGCAGCACCAGAATCAGCACGCCATATACCAGGGCAAAGCGCTGCAGCCGCTGCGGCGCGGCGACCGGGCCTAACGCCTCCCAGGTAGCCAGGCGACCGGACAGCAGCAGCCCGACAATAAACAGCACAATAAACAGTACCGTGCTAAGCAGCAGCCACAGCTGGCTCAGCGGCCAACCGGCGACATGAACCAGGTAAAAGCCGCTTACCGGCAAGGTCGCCGCCAACACCGCAAAGACCGGCAGACTAATCAGGCGCGTGCGGCGCACTTTGCGTTGCAGCACCGCCATGTCGCCGCGCTTCTGGGCTTTGTACAGCATAAAAATATGAGCGATCACGCCCAGCGGCAGCAGCACTGCCACGGCACTGTGGATGATCTTGAACAGCAGGTAGTGTTCCATTCTTGCGTCCCTGTCAGGCGGTGTGCGCCTACCACCGGCGGTGGCGGCGCATCTGATCGTTAATTAACCCAGAAACAGTTTGTAGGCCGGGTTGTCGCTTTCATCCCAGTAGGGATAACCGATTTCTTCCAGTGCGGCCGGCACCAGATGGCGCTCATCTTCGGGCACCTGCAGGGCGGCGAGTACGCGGCCATCCGCCGCACCGTGGTTGCGGTAGTGAAACATGGTGATGTTCCAGCGCCCGCCCAGCTTGGTGAGGAAGTTGAACAGCGCGCCCGGTCGCTCCGGGAATTCGAAACGGAAGACGCTTTCATCCGGCACCGCCGCCGCATGGCCGCCGACGGCGTGGCGAATGTGCAGCTTGGCCAGTTCGTTGTCTGTCAGGTCGAGCACCGGGAAGCCCTGAGCGCGCAGCCCGTCCACCAGCGCCGCTCGCGGGTCGGTTTCGGGGTGGGTCTGCACGCCGACAAAAATGTGCGCTTCTTTTTCGGTGTGGTAGCGGTAGTTGAATTCGGTGATCTGCCGTTTGCCGATGGCCTCGCAGAAGGCCCTGAAGCTGCCGGGTTTCTCGGGGATGGTCACGGCGATGATGGCCTCTCGGCCCTCGCCCAACTCGGCACGCTCGGCCACGTGGCGCAGGCGGTCGAAGTTGACGTTGGCACCCGAATCGATGCCCACCAGCACCTGGCCGGTGATGCCTTCGCGCTCGACATACCGCTTGATCCCGGCCACGGCCAGGGCACCGGCCGGCTCGGTGATGGAACGGGTGTCATCGTAGATGTCTTTGATCGCCGCGCAGATTTCATCGGTGCTGACGGTGATGACTTCGTCCACGTAGTGCTGGCAGATATCGAAGTTGTTCTTGCCGATCTGCGCCACCGCCACGCCATCGGCAAACAGGCCCACCTGGCTCAGCACCACCCGCTCACCCGCCGCCATGGCCGCTTGCAGGCAGTTGGAGTCTTCCGGCTCGACGCCGATGATCTTGATTTCCGGGCGCAGGTATTTGACGAACGCCGCAATACCGGCGATCAGCCCGCCGCCGCCCACCGGTACGAAAATGGCGTTCAGTTGGCCCTGCTGCTGGCGCAGGATTTCCATGGCGATGGTGCCTTGCCCGGCAATCACGTATTCATCGTCGTAGGGGTGGATATAGACGTAGCCCTTCTCCTCCACCAGCTTCAGCGAATGGGCCAAGGCCTCGGGAAAGCTGTCGCCATGCAAGACGACCTTGCCACCGCGGCTGCGCACGCCCTGCACTTTCAGCTCAGGTGTGGTGCGCGGCATGACGATGGTGGCTTTCACGCCCAGGTGTTTGGCGGCCAGCGCCAGGCCCTGGGCATGGTTGCCGGCCGAGGCGGTAACCATGCCGCGGGCGAGTTCTTCCGGGCTCAGTTGCGCCAGCTTGTTATAGGCGCCACGAATCTTGAACGAGTACACCGGCTGCAGATCTTCGCGCTTGAGCAAAATCTGGTTGCCCGTGCGCTCGGAAAGCTGGCGGGCGGGCTGCAACGGGGTTTCCACCGCAACGTCATAAACGCGCGAGGTGAGGGTTTTCTTCACGTACTGTTCAAGCATGGCGGCATTCTTGGCTGTCAGGCGGGGGTGGGCCAGTCTACTCCAGCGCTCAGGCGTGCGGCCACCCGCTATCCGGCCAGCGAGGCTATAATCCGCGCCTCCCCGTTTACCTCAGGCGCAGAACCCGCGATGACTCAGGATCAACTCAAACAGGCCGTGGCTCAGGCGGCCGTCGACTTCATCCTTCCCAAACTGAATGACAAGAGCATCGTCGGCGTCGGCACCGGCTCCACGGCCAACTGCTTTATCGACGCCCTGGCCCAGCACAAAGGTGCTTTCGACGGCGCCGTGGCCAGCTCCGAAGCCACCGCTGCGCGCCTCAAGGGCCACGGCATTCCCGTGTATGAACTCAATAGCGTCAGCGACCTGGAGTTCTATATCGACGGTGCCGACGAAAGCGACGAGCACCTGAACCTGATCAAAGGCGGCGGTGCCGCGCTCACCCGTGAGAAAATCGTGGCCGCTGTGGCGCAAACCTTTATCTGCATCGCCGACGGCAGCAAGCTGGTGCCGGTGCTGGGCAACTTTCCGCTGCCGGTAGAGGTGATCCCCATGGCCCGCAGCCATGTGGCGCGTGAGCTGGTGAAACTGGGCGGCGACCCGGTGTACCGCGAAGGCGTGATCACCGACAACGGCAACATCATCCTCGACGTGATGAATATGCAGATCACCAATCCGGCCGAGTTGGAAACTCAGATCAACGCCATTGTCGGCGTGGTCACCAACGGGTTGTTTGCGGCGCGCGGGGCGGACTTGCTGCTGCTGGGGACCAGTGAAGGGGTCAAGACCCTCAAGCGCAGCTAACACCTCGCCCTATCCGAAATTCTGGGTCCCCGCCTACACGGGGACGACGGGGGGTTAGCCCTATCTCCGTCATCCCCGCGCAGGCGGGGATCCAGGTTGTTGAAATCAGGCCTGACTCACCCTTCCTTCTTGAAGACGTAGAACAGATTCGGCTCACTCACGATATACAGATTGCCTTGGTTATCACTGGCAATCCCCTCCGCTTGCGGCACGGTTTTCTTCAGCCCATGGTTGCCACGCAGCAGTGATAGGGTGCTGATCGGCTTGCCATTCACATCCAGCTCGATCACCAGTCGCGACTCATCCGACAGCGCCAGCAAGTGCCCGGTGGGCACATCGAAATCCAGGCTCGACAGGTCGCGCACAAACAACCCGGCATCGCGCTTGGGGTCGTCCACCACATGCACGGCGAAGGGGCGGTCGAGGTTGGTATGGGGGAAACCGTGCACCTCATAGATGCGCACCGGGTCGCGCTCCTTGGCCACGAACAGGCGCTTGCCTTCGGGGTCGTAGGCCAACCCTTCAAAGCCCTTGTTGCCATTCAAACCAATGCCCAGCGACAGCTGATCGGCCTCCTCGGCGCGCACCGGGGTTGAGCTTTCATCCAGGTGCACCTTGATCAGCCGCTGCTGACGCTCATCGGTAATCACGTACAACCCGGGGCTGATGTACTCGATGGCCTCCGGGTCGCCAAAGCCCAACAGCGGGACACGCCGTAGCACCTTGCCCTCCAGCGACAATTCGATGATATGCGGCCGGTTGTTGGTGACGGTAAACAGGGTGTTGCGGTCGGGGTCGTAGGTCAGCGCCGACACATCGTCATCCAGGCCCTCTATCGGCATGGCCTCCACGCTCACCCGGTAGGCCGGCAGCCACAGCGAGCGCGCCTGCCAGTCCTCACCATGGCGCCATTCTTGCACTTGAAACCAGGCCCGCTCGAACAAGCGGAATTCCTGGCCGGCCACGGCCAGCAGGATCATTGCACCGAGCGCCACGGCTCCTAGCAGGTACTTCAAGGTCAGCAGACGACGCATCGGGGGCGTTCTCGCACAGGTGGCAGGGTAGAAAAGCGGCGCTAGAAATAGCACAGCCAAGCTGAATTGAAACTTAACCGTCCACGCCGGTTGCAGCCAAACGCTGCGGCGTTACAAGAAGAAGCACTTAGGAAGAGATATGAGTCTGTCATTACTTCCCGAAGATCGCGCCAGAACCACCCTTCACACCATCGCGCTAGCCGTCAGCCAACTCAGCATCAGCGGCGTTCCGGAACAACGCTTGCTGATGGACAGCGGCCTCAGCAGCGCGGACCTGCAGACGCCAGAGAAACTGATCAGCCCGGCACAAGAGCTGCGGGTATTTGCCAATGCCATCCACTGCACCCGCGACCCAGCCCTGGGTCTTTCACTGGGTCTACGCATGCATGTATCGGCCTACGGCATTCTCGGATACAGCATGCTGGCCAGCCGGACGTTGCGCGATGCGCTCAACCTGGCCCTGGCACAACAAACGCTGCTGGGTACCTATTTCAAATTGCACCTGGAAGAGGACGGCGACGAAGCCCGTCTGGTGGCACGCGGTTATCGCTACGCGCCGGAGCTGATGGTGTTCAACACCGAGCTGTGCCTGACCTCGCTGCTCACGGTAATTCGCGACCTGTTGGGCGAGGCCGTGCGCCCGCGCCGGGTGCAGCTGTCGTACCGGCCGCCCCTGCATGCCCACGCCTACAACCGCCTGTTTGGTTGCCCGGTGGAGTTTGGCGAATCGATCAGCACCCTGTGTTTCAGCGCCGCACTGCTGGACCGTGAACTGCCGCTGGCCGACCCGGTGAGCTGCCATTACGGCGTGCAGCAATGCCTGAAACTGGCGGCGCAACTGGACAGCGGCCAGGACGTGCTGGAACAGATCCGCCACCACCTGAGCAACAACATGCCGCAAGCCACCAGCCTGGAACGCGTGGCCAGCCACCTGCACCGCAGCGCCCGCACCTTGCGCCGGCACCTCACGCGCATGAACACCAGCTACCAGCGCCTGCTCGATGAAGTGCGCTACGACAAGGCGCGGCAACTGCTGATGCAGACCGACATGCCGATCTACCTGATCGCCGAACAACTGGGCTACAGCGAAACCGCCAGCTTTCGCCATGCGTTTTTGCGCTGGAGCGGGCAGACGCCGAGCGTCTACCGGCGCTAGCGATTGGCCCCACAGGCGATCCCCGCAGCTTCACTCTCCTGCCTGCGAAACGGTGGATATCGCTCGCGCGATATTCGCCCTACGGCGTTTTCTCGGCTATGCCTTACAACGCACGCGCCCCCACCAAGTTGGCCGCATTTATCCCCTTTTGACCGTTTCTATCGTTCTGCCGCCGGGGGCTGGGATGCAGAATCGGGGCATAAGGTTGGCAAACGCTTATCAGCTACTAAAAAGCCAACAATAACAATCGGTTAGAGATATCTATGGGCACTTCCAGCAGCGAAGGTACTTGCAGCGCGATCAGCATCGAACAGCTCAGCATGGAATTCGGCGACCCTGGCCAGGGCGTCAAAGCCCTCGACACGGTCTCGCTGGAAATCCAGTCCAATGAATTCTTCACCCTGCTCGGCCCCTCCGGCTGCGGCAAGACCACTCTGCTGCGGCTGATTGCCGGCTTCGAGCAACCCAGCGCCGGCACTATTCGCCTGTACGGCGAACCGATGCAGGACTTGCCGCCCTTCCGCCGCCCAGTGAACACCGTGTTCCAGAGCTACGCGCTGTTCCCGCATATGACCGTGGCGCAGAACATTGCCTTCGGCCTGGAAATGCGCGGCTTGAGCAAAAGCGAAATCGGCGAAACCGTCACGCGCATGCTCGAGCTGGTCAAGCTGCCGGATGTGGGCGGGCGTCGCGCCGATCAACTGTCCGGCGGCCAGCAACAACGCATCGCCCTGGCCCGCGCGTTGGCCAACCGGCCCAAGGTGTTGCTACTCGACGAGTCGCTGTCGGCGCTGGACCAGAAGCTGCGCAAAGACATGCAGATCGAGCTCAAGCGTTTGCAGAGCGACACCGGCATCACCTTTATTTTCGTCACCCACGATCAGGAAGAAGCCCTGACCATGTCCGACCGCATTGCGGTCATGAGCAAGGGCCGGGTGTTGCAGGTGGGCACGCCGACGGAAATCTATGAGGCGCCGGTCAACCGCACGGTGGCCGACTTTATCGGCGAAACCAACTTTCTTGCCGCTGAGGCGGTGGCAGACGGCGTGCTGCTGAGCGATGGTCAACGCTTGAGCGTGGCAGGCGACCGGCGCGGCGCGGTGACCGTGGCCATTCGCCCGGAACGGGTGAGCCTGGCTGCCGACGGCCAACTGCTCGGCAAGGTGGAGAACGTGGTGTATGTCGGCACCGACACCGTGTACCACCTTAACGTCGCAGGCGAAGGCGGCTTTCGGGTGCGCCAGCAAAACCGCGATGGCGCCTTGAGTGGCTATCGGGTGGGTGATTCGGTGCGGGTGCACGTGCCCAGCGCCGCCATCAAGGTGTTGGTGGAATGACTACGCCACGGCTGATTGCCGAACGCCGCCAACTGGGGCGCCGCCTGCTGCTCAGCGCGCCGGCCATGCTTACCTTGCTGGTATTCATGCTGCTGCCGCTGGGCATCATGTTCGTGGTGTCGATTCTGCAATCGGGCGACTACGGCGGCGTGAAGTGGGGGGAATACTCGTTCGAGGCCTACCGCAATTTTTTCTACGAGCGCGACCTGGACGACACCCTGGTGTTCAACACCGACTACCTGGAAATTTTCCAGCGCTCGTTCTGGCTGTCCATTCTGACCACCGCCGGCTGCCTGCTGATCGGCTTCCCCACGGCGCTGTACCTGGCGCTGCAAACCGAGCGCAAACGCAATCTCCTGCTGTTTCTGGTGACGGTGCCGTTCTGGACCAACCTGCTGGTGCGCGCCTACGCCTGGATGTTGCTGCTGCGCAACGGCGGCCTGGTGGATGAAGGGCTGCAAGGCCTGGGCATTACCGACACGGGCCTGGGCCTGCTGTACACCAACAACGCGGTGATCATCGGCCTGCTCTACACCTACCTGCCGTTTATGGTGCTGCCGATTTACACCAGCCTGGAAAAAATGGACTGGCGCCTGGTGGAGGCCGCGTTCGACCTGGGCGCCAATCGCTTCCACGCACTCAAACGCATCATCGTGCCGCTGGCCATGCCGGGCATCGTCGCCGGCAGCATTCTGGTGTTTATCCCGTCGCTGGGTAACTACATCATTCCCGAGCTTCTGGGCGGCGGTAAGACCCTGATGATCGGCAACCTGATTCAGCTGCAGTTCGGCAGTTCGCACAACTGGCCGCTGGGCGCGGCGCTGTCGTTTGCCCTGCTGAGTTTTGTGCTGCTGGCCATGCTGGTCTACAGCGTGCGCTTCAAACCAGGCAATGCCGGGGGCCACCCATGAATACGCACAATCCCTTGTGGCGCTTCGCCGGCATGCGTCCGGCCGCCTGGTTCTTCTTTATCTTTCTGTACCTGCCCATCGTGGTGCTGGTGGTGCTGAGCTTCAATGGCGGGCAGTCGGCCACGCTGTGGGGCGGCTTCAGCCTCAAGTGGTACAGCGTGGTGGCCAATGATGCCGAGGTGGTGCGAGCGGCGAAGAATTCGTTGATCGTGGCCACGCTGGCCACGCTGATTTCGACGTCGCTGGCGACCTTGGCGGCGCTGGGCATGCGCGGGCGCGCCTTTCGCGGGCAAACCTTGATGAGCGGCGTGCTGGGGCTGCCGCTGCTGGTTCCAGAGATTGTCACGGCGGTGTCGACGCTGATGTTCTTCTCCTTTATCAACCTCAAACTCTCGCTGTTCACCATCCTGATTGCCCACGTGGTGTTCTGCATTCCCTTTGCCTACCTGCCGATTCGCGCGCGCCTGGAAGGCATGAACCCGTACCTGCTGGAAGCGGCGGCCGACCTGTATGCCTCGCCGTGGAAGGCGTTCTGGAAGGTGACCTTTCCGCTGCTCAGCCCCGGAATCATTTCCGGCGCCATGCTGGCGTTCATCATTTCCATGGACGACTTCGTCATCACCTATTTTGTTGCCGGCGCCGGGGCCACCACTTTGCCGGTGTACATCTTCAGTTCGATCCGCATGGGTATCTCGCCGAAGATCAACGCGATCTCGTCGATCATCCTGGTGATCTCCATCGCTTTTGTTGCGCTGTCGTACTACGTCGGTCAGCGCAAGCGCTGACTTCCTAAAAGATCCAGCTAGGAGCTTTGCCATGCACGTTCGCACCACCTCGCTCGCGCTGTCCCTGCTATGCGCCCTGGGCGTTGCCACCTCGGCCCAGGCCGCCGGCACCCTGCACTTTGCCAACTGGTCGGACTACTACCCGCCGGAGCTGCTGAAAAAATTCGAAGCCGACACCGGCATCAAGGCCACCCTGGACGCCTACGACTCCAACGAAACCCTGCTGGCCAAACTCAAAGCCGGCGGCGGCGCGTATGACGTGGTGGTGCCCTCGGACAGCTTTATCGAAATCATGGTCAAGGAAGACCTGCTGCAAAAATTCGACAAGAGCAAGCTGACCAACCTGGCGCACCTCAAAGACACCTTCAAAACCCTGAGCTACGACCCGGGCCACGACTACAGCGTGCCGTACCTGTGGGGCACCACCGGTTTCAGCTACGACAGTGCGCAGGTGCCAGGCGGCAAGCTGGAAGAAAGCTGGAAGCCGTTCTTTGAACCGGCGCCGGAGCTCAAGGGCAAGGTGGTGGCGCTCAATTCGATTGAGGAGTTGTTTGTACCCGCCGCCTACTACCTGGGCGTGGACGAGTGCACTGAAGACCCCAAACAGGCGCAGAAAATTCAGGACCTGCTGCTCAAGCAGAAACCTTCGCTGGCCATGTACAACAGTGACGGCACCATCGAACGCATGGCCGCCGGCGAAGTGGCCATGCACGAACAGTGGAACGGCGCCTTCCACCGCGCGCATGCCCAGCGTGCCAGCCTGACTTACGTGTACCCGAAAGAAGGCATCCGGGTGTTTATCGATAACTTCGTGATTCCCAAGGACGCCACCAACGTCGCCGAGGCCCATGCCTTTATCAACTGGATGATGCAGCCGGAAAACATCGCCGCCGCCTCCAACTTCGCCAAGTACAACAACGCCATCGAAGGCTCCGACAAGTTCATGGACAAGGAGCTGTTCGAAGACCCGGCCATCAACACGCCGGCCGACAAGCTCAGCCTGCTCAAGCCCTTCCAGCTCTGCTCGCCCAAAGCCCTGGCCCTGCGCGCCAAGGTGTGGACCAAGCTGAAGAAATAAATCGTGCGCGGTCCCGTAGGAGCGAGCTTGCTCGCGAAGCGCTTCAATCAAACGCTTCGCCAGCAAGCTGGCTCCCACAAAAAGCCGACCGCTCTACAACAAAAACACTCTTCACAGGCCTGTTCCTGAGGGCACTCCCATGCTGACGATCTATAGCGACGACCATCACCTGCACCACGGCAAGTACGAGCTGATTGGCGGGCAATTCACGCCCTGTTTTGAAATGCCCAGCCGCGCCGACATGGTGCTCGACCGCGCCAAGGCCGTGGGCCTGGGCGATATTCATACGCCGCTGGATTTCGGCCTGGCGCCGATCCGGCGGGTGCACACCGAAGGCTTTCTGCGTTTTCTGCAAAACGCCTGGAGCGACTGGCAGGCCATTGGTCGTAACCACGACATGCTGCCCATCGCCTGGCCCACCCGGCGTTTGCGCCAGGTTGAGCCGACCGCCATCGACGGCCGTCTGGGCTACTACTCCTTCGACGCTGGCGCGCCGATCACCGCGGGCACCTGGCAGGCCATTTGCAGTTCGGCCAACGTTGCCCTTACCGGCCAGGCAGAGCTGGCCAAAGGGGCGCGCGGGGTGTTTTCCCTGTGCCGCCCGCCTGGCCACCATGCCGCCGCCGATTACATGGGCGGCTACTGCTACCTGAACAACGCGGCGATTGCCGTGCAGGCCCTCCTCGACCTGGGCGCCAAGCGCGTGGCGGTGCTGGACGTGGATTACCACCACGGTAACGGCACCCAGGACATCTTCTACGAACGCGCCGATGTACTGTTCACCTCGATCCACGGCGACCCACGTTTCGAATACCCCTACTTTCTCGGTTTTGCCGACGAAAAAGGCGCAGGCGTGGGCGCCGGGTTCAACTTCAACTACCCGCTGGCCGAAGGCAGCGACTGGTCGGTGTGGAGCCTGGCACTGGCCGATGCCTGCCGACAGATCGAGGAATACGCGCCGGATGCACTGGTGGTCTCACTCGGCGTGGACACCTACAAATCCGACCCGATTTCGCAATTCAAACTCGATAGCCCTGACTACCTGCGCATGGGCGAAGCCATCGGCAAGCTGGGACTGCAGACCTTGTTTGTGATGGAGGGTGGTTACGCGGTGGAGGAGATCGGCATCAATGCCGTGAACGTGTTGCAGGGGTTCGATAGCGTGGCGTAGAGCGAGGCTTGCGGACGTTCAAGTCGGTGCGCCGAAATGCCATCCCCGCCTACGCGGGGATGGCGGAGGTTCCTGCGCCAACATCCGTCATTCCCGCGAAGGCGGGAATCCAGAATTTTGTAGGGTTACGCAGATCGCAATCACAACGGATCTGCGTTTTTATCCTTGCGAAACACATAAAACAGATTCGGCTCACTCACCATATAAATGGTGCCGTCCTCGTCGATGGCCACCCCTTCGGCACGCGGAATGCTGTCGTGCAGGCCGTTCATGCCGCCCCACAGACTGATAAAGCTCACCGGTTGCCCGTGCTCGTCCAACTCCAGCAGCAGCTTGGATTGCGCCGACAGCACCAGCGAATGGCCGGTGCGCGGGTCGACGCTCAAAGCCGAGATATTGCGCATATACAGCTCGTTACTGGGCAAGGGTTCCATCTTGCCTTCCAACCCTGAGGTGCCGTCGCTGCTCCAGCTGAACATTGCCGTCGGCGCGCGCTCTTTGCCCAGCAGCAGACGTTGCTGCGCCGGGTCCCAGGCGATGCCTTCAAAGCCTTTGTTGCCGGAGTCGGCGTAGCCCAGGTCGAATTCACGGGTGTCGATGGCGCGCAGCTCCAGTGCGACCGGGCCGAGTTTGAAAATGGACAAGGTGCGGCGACGCTCATCGGTGATCGCCATATTGCCGTTGCTCAGCATCGCCACCCCTTCGGGGTTGGAGAAGCCGATCAGGGCAATGCGCCGCAGCACGTCACCTTCCAGGCTCAGCTCCACCAGCAGCGGTTCCTTGCCGGTAACGGTGAACAGGGTTTTGGTGTCGGGGTTATAGGTGAGGTCCGAGGTTTCATCGTCCTCGAGGTCTTTCAGGGGTTTGGCTTGAATGACCGGGCGATAGCCGGGCAACCAGATACTGGCATCGCGCTCGGTCTGGTCGAAATTGTCTTCATCGGCCCAGTACTTGGCCTGGCCCAACCACTGCTGGGTGTAGGTCAGCACGGCGGCGACAACCAGCACAAAGGCGAACGCAAGCCAGGGCCAGCTGCGGCGCAATGAAAAGAAACGGACGGTACGCATAGGGTTATCTCTGTTACTGCGGCAGCACGCTAGCCGCCAAGCATGAGAATCCGGCTGGATCGTCCTTGAAAAACCGTGAACCCGCGCACTCTGGCGCGGGGGTGCCGAACTGTACAACAGCCGTCCGCGGTTACAACACCTGCATTTGGTTACAGCATTCTGACGAAAAAGTACCTTACAAAACGCGGGTGACAACGCTCGAATGGCCGACCAGTTCGAGCAGCAATTCATCGCCGGGGTTCAATGGGCCAACGCCGGCAGGCGTGCCGGTGAGAATTACGTCACCGGGTTGCAGGCTGAAGTGCCCGGCAATGTGGGCAATGATCGGCAGAATCGGGTTGAGCATGGAGGCGCTGCTGCCGTCCTGGCGCACTTCACCGTTGATGCTCAGACGGATACCGATATCAGTCAGATCGCTTACCGCGTCGCTGCTGACAAAGGGGGCCAGCACGCAGGCGCCGTCGAACGACTTGGCCACTTCCCACGGATAACCCTTTTCCTTGAGCTTGGCTTGCACGTCGCGCAGGGTCAGGTCCAAAGCCGGGGCAAAACCGGAAATGGCGTCGAGCACTTCTTCTTCATTTGGCTTGCGCGACAGTGGCTTACCGATCAACACGGCGATCTCGGCCTCGTAATGCACACCACCGCGGTCGGTAGGAATGCTGAAGCCGCCCTCGGCCTCCACCACACAGCTACCCGGCTTGATAAACAGCAGCGGCTCGGTCGGCACCGGGTTGTTCAGCTCTTTGGCGTGCTCGGCGTAGTTACGGCCGACGCACACCACTTTGCCGATCGGGAAATGGATGGTGGTGCCATCCAGATAACGGTGTTGATAGCTCATGCACGACTCCTGAATTGAGTAGAGGCGGCAGCCGCTTGTGGCGGCTGCGCAACAGCGGGACAGGCGTTACAGGGCGAAAATCTTGCCCGGGTTCATGATGCCGTTCGGGTCGAAGGCCGCCTTGATGGCTTTCATATAGGCGATTTCGGCTTCCGAGCGGCTGTAGGTCAGGTAATCGCGCTTGGTCATGCCCACGCCGTGTTCGGCGGAGATGGAGCCGTTGTACTTCTGCACGATCTCGAACACCCACTTGTTCACCGTGGCGCACTTGGCGAAGAACTCGTCTTTGCTGAGGTTTTCCGGCTTGAGGATGTTCAGGTGCAGGTTGCCGTCGCCGATATGGCCGAACCAGACGATTTCAAAATCCGGGTAGTGCTCGCCCACGATAGCGTCGATATCGTGCAAAAACGCCGGCACATTGGCCACGGTGACCGAGATATCGTTCTTGTACGGCGTCCAGTGCGAGATGGTTTCGGAGATGTATTCGCGCAGCTTCCACAGGTTTTGCAGCTGCTGCTCGCTCTGGCTCATCACGCCATCGAGCACCCAGCCCTGCTCCACGCATTGCTCGAAGGTGGCCAGGGCTGCCTCGGCGACTTCTTCGGTGGTGGCTTCGAATTCCAGCAGGGCATAAAACGGGCATTCAGTTTCGAACGGTGCCGGTACATCGCCACGGCCCATGATTTTCGCCAGGGCTTTGTCGGAGAAAAATTCGAACGCGGTGAGGTCGAGCTTGTTCTGGAAGGCGTGCAGCACCGGCATGATCGAATCGAAGTCGGCCGCGCCGAGCACCATGGCGGTCAGGTTTTGCGGCGCACGGTCCAGGCGCATGGTGGCTTCGACCACAAAGCCCAGGGTGCCCTCGGCGCCGATAAACAGTTGGCGCAGGTCGTAGCCAGTGGCGTTCTTGATCAGGTCTTTGTTCAGCTCCAGTAGGTCGCCCTTGCCGGTGACGACTTTCAGGCCAGCTACCCAGTTGCGGGTCATGCCGTAGCGAATCACCTTGATACCGCCGGCATTGGTGCCGATATTGCCGCCAATCTGGCTGGAGCCGGCCGAGGCGAAGTCCACCGGGTAGTACAAGCCTTTTTCTTCGGCGAACAATTGCAATTGCTTGGTGACCACGCCCGGCTGGCAAACGGCGGTGCGGTCGAATTCGTTAAAGCTCAGCACCTGGTTCATATAGTCGAAGGCCACGACCACTTCGCCATTGGCGGCGACAGCGGCAGCAGAAAGACCGGTACGCCCACCCGACGGCACCAGCGCCACCTTCTGTTCATTGGCCCAGCGAACGATGGCCTGAACCTGCTCGATAGTCTTGGGAAACACGATGGCCAGCGGTGCCGGAGCGAAGTGTTTGGTCCAGTCTTTACCGTAGGCATTGAGCGAATCGGCATCAGTCAGGACTTTGCCAGGCTCGACCAGGGCTTTGAGTTGTTCAATCAGGGCAACGTCGGTCATCTACGGAACTCTCGCAATATTCATGGTCGCCCTGAGAACGTTTCAGGTCGTAACCGAGCAAGGAAAAAGGAAGACATGCTAGCATACGCCCCCCGCGAATCGTGCTCTGTGCTCGGTTTGCGGCAGCGGCGCGAAGCCGATACGGGCGCCCGCCACGCTGGCTTTCCCTGACTTTTCTACCGGGACAAACAGGTACTCAGATGAGCAAGACCTCTCTCGACAAGAGCAAGATCAAGTTCCTTCTTCTCGAAGGTGTGCACCAGAACGCTGTCGACACGCTGAAAGCGGCCGGCTACAGCAACATCGAGTACCTCAAAGGCGCCCTGTCGGACTCGGAGCTCAAAGAAAAGATTGCCGATGTGCATTTTCTCGGCATTCGTTCGCGTACCCAGGTTACCGACGAAGTCTTCGACCGTGCCAAGAAGCTGATCGCCGTCGGTTGCTTCTGCATCGGCACCAACCAGGTTGACCTCAACGCTGCCCGTGAACGCGGTATCGCCGTATTCAACGCGCCGTACTCCAATACCCGTTCGGTAGCCGAACTGGTACTGGCCCAGGCCATCCTGCTGCTGCGCGGCATTCCTGAGAAAAACGCCTCCTGCCACCGTGGTGGCTGGATCAAGTCGGCTGCCAACTCGTTCGAAATTCGCGGCAAGAAGCTGGGCATCGTCGGCTACGGTTCCATCGGCACCCAGCTCTCCGTGCTGGCCGAGGCCTTGGGCATGCAGGTGTTCTTCTACGACACCGTGACCAAGCTGCCGCTGGGCAACGCCACTCAAGTGGCCAAGTTGCACGACCTGCTGGGCATGGCCGACATCGTTTCCCTGCACGTGCCAGAGCTGCCGTCCACCCAGTGGATGATCGGCGAGAAAGAAATTCGCGCGATGAAAAAGGGCGGCATCCTGATCAACGCCGCACGCGGCACCGTGGTTGAGCTGGACCACCTGGCCAACGCCATCAAGGACGAGCACCTGATTGGTGCCGCCATCGACGTGTTCCCGGTAGAGCCCAAGTCCAACGACGAAGAGTTCGAAAGCCCGCTGCGTGGCCTGGACCGTGTGATTCTCACCCCGCACATCGGTGGTTCCACGGCCGAAGCCCAGGCCAACATTGGTCTGGAAGTGGCCGAGAAGCTGGTCAAGTACAGCGACAACGGCACCTCCGTGTCGTCGGTCAACTTCCCCGAAGTGGCCCTGCCGGCGCACCCGGGCAAGCACCGCTTGCTGCACATCCACGAGAACGTCCCGGGCGTGATGAGCGAAATCAACAAGGTGTTCGCCGACAACGGCATCAACATCTCCGGTCAATTCCTGCAAACCAACGACAAGGTTGGCTATGTGGTGATCGACGTTGATGCGGAGTACTCGGACCTCGCGCTCGAGAAGCTGCAACACGTCACCGGCACCATCCGCAGCCGCGTATTGTTCTAAGCGACTGCAGATGTGAAAAGGGAGGCCTCGGCCTCCCTTTTTTATTGCCCTTGATCTTGTAGGGTGTGCTACGCGCACCAAGCGCTCTCCCTGCAAGCGCTAATGGTGCGCAGAGCACACCCTACGAAACCGCGTCACTTCACGGTGATATTGATCACCGGCGAAACGACTGGCAGTGGCGCCAGCACGCCGTTCTTGTCGGTTTGCACCAGCTGCAAGCGGTGCGGCCCGCTGGGCAGGACAAATTTCTCTTTCTGGTCGGATGTCAGCAACCGCACCTGATCACTGCGCAGCACTGGCATATTGGCCGACACCGGCGGGGCATCGATCAGCAGGTGAATCTGGTTATCGGGCGCGGCGGTCACCGGCGGCGACATGCCCGGTGTAACGGTTACGGTGCGCACGCCGAATTTGATGGCGAACGGCCGGTCCACGGTGGCGCCGTCCATAGGCTCCATAAAATACAGCTGCGCCGTCTGCGTGACTTCAATCGGCACGGCAGGCTCGGGGGTAGCGGCGTGGGCAGTGGCGCCAACGCCAAGTGCCATGGCGATCAGCACTGCAAACTGGGTTTTCATGCGTGAGCCCTCCAGGGTCCTTATAAGAAACCGCCCGTTGTCCGAGCTGCTCATTTAGTGACCATCAGAGTGTAGGAGGGTTCAGGCTTCTCGCCCGCGCGTTAACTCGGTAAATCCAGAGCCTGTAAGGCTTCAAGCGCAGCGGCCAGTTGGTTTTCGTTGAAAACCTGCACGCCGGCTCGGTGCAGCAACGCGGCGGTCACGCCTTCGCCATTCACTTTCTGACCGGAAAAACTGCCGTCGTAGGTTTCCCGATTGCCGCACGAGGGGCTGCGGGCTTTAAGCACCGCAACACGGATGCCGTGGCGCTGCACCAGCGCCAACGCCTGCCGGGCGCCCTCGAGAAATTGCGTGCTGACATCTTCACCCGCCTCGGTCAGCACCCGCGCCTGGCCATCGAGAACCTGCACGCCCTGGCCGCCGGGAATTTCCGCTGCCGGGCGCGGCGTAGGCAGGCCGCCTGCCACTTCCGGACACACCGCCACCACCCGGCCTTCTGACTGCCAGAGCGTCAATTGATCGAAGGGGCCATGAGCGCCGCCGTCATAGCGCACCCGATGCCCCAGCAGGCAACGACTCACCAGAATCTTTTCCATCTTTACCCTCCTCACCCAGCACCAGCAGCCTACCCCAGGTCACTGCCGGTAACACCGCACACTTGCGCGCCTATCGAAGGTAAGGCTTGGCCAGCATTAACCCGTAAAACCGCTTTGTCTTGCGCTCTGTGGGCCGATCCTTCGACGGGAAGCGCTTCGCTTGACTGGCTCCAGCCCAGCGGCCCGGCCAGACTGCCGGCACCCGCAAAGCCCGCAACGGAAGCGCCGCCATGATAAGAACAATAACCTCTGCCGCTCTTGCCCTATTGGTCAGCACGCCGTGCCTGGCCGACCTGCAAGCCCTGGACAACCCGGCGCTCAGCGAAGTGGCCGGTCAGGCCGGCATCAGTATTCGCCTGGACCTGCAAGCACGCATCAACCAGATTCGTTTCACCGACACCGGCGGGAGTGTTTCGCTGCGCAACCTGAAAATCGACAACGGCTGCGTCAACCCTGGCGATTGCCCAAACGGCGCCGGCGGCAGCTTTGCCTTGGGGCCGGCGCAACTGGGCCTGGTGCTGCCGATTTTCGGCGTTAACCAGCCAACGCTCATGGTGGATGTGGTGACCGGCACCGACGGCCAGCAGCGCCTGCAATTCACCCTGCCGGACCTCACCACCATCAACGAACAGCTGATCGCCAGCGGCCTGCCTGCGCAGCGTATCCGCTTGCGCGTGGCCAGTGACATGTACGTCGGCGAAAGCCGCATGGGCAGCCTGGAGCTGCGCGATATCACCGACCTGCATGGCACAGTGAAGGTGTGGGGGCATTAAGCCGGAACGGCTTGCTGTTGTAGGAGCGAGCTTGCTCGCGAAGCTGTTGACCTGAAAAGCTTCGCCAGCAAGCTGGCTCCTACAATCTGCTCAGGCCTGCCTGCGTCGGAACCAGCCGGTCAGCGACAACCGCTCCCGCGTCGCCGGCAATACCTCGTGGGGCAGCTCGCCCGACATGAAGATCACCAACCGCCCGCCCACAGGTGCGACGTCATGCGCCTTATCCTCGGGGTAAATCCGCAGCGCCCCACCCTGCTCGGGCAACCAGCCTTCATTGAGGTACAACACCGCTGACACCGTGCGGC
This sequence comes from Pseudomonas turukhanskensis, assembly GCF_027922365.1. GTDB lineage: Bacteria > Pseudomonadota > Gammaproteobacteria > Pseudomonadales > Pseudomonadaceae > Aquipseudomonas > Aquipseudomonas turukhanskensis. The sequence continues at coordinate 515,615 of NZ_BSFN01000001.1, read as the reverse complement.
GGTCGTCATCGCGGAAACGGTCGACATGGCGCTGGTAGAAGGCACCCGGTGGGTACAGCGCAAAGTGGCTTTCGTAGTCGTCCAGGCCCAGATAGAGCGCCTGATTAAGCCCCTGGCGCAGTTGGTCCATCATCGCCAGATAGGCATCGGTGGCGGCGCTTTCACCGGCTTCCAACCACTGAATGCTGTCGCCGCGTACACCTTCGCGCACCTGCGCGGAGGCACCCCGGCCGACCGCCGCCGGCGCCAGGCGGCCGTCGGCTGCACGTTGTTGGCACTCTGCGGCCAGATCGCGGGTCAGACCCTGTGCAATAAACAGATCGTGCTGCGACCAGCCCCTGGTGGCGAGGTCGTCGACGATCGTCGTCAGCACCGTGTGGTCGAGCAGTAGCGTTGCGGATGTATTGGGCATGCCGGCGATTCTACCAGCGCCGCTCACGCGCCTCGACAAGCCCAGGCGATGCCGCTGAAAATAGCGGCCTGCCCGACAGGAGTCTTTATGCGCGCCCTTCTCGCCCTTGTGTTGTTGTTCTGCTCGTTGCCCAGCCAGGCCGACGAGCACAGCCAGCTGTACGAAACGGCCGGCTGGCCGCAGCAACGCGCGCATTTCAATGCTGCCCTGCAAGCCGCCCAGCAGCGCTACCGCAGCAGCCTGCCGGATGCCGTGTACCAGGCGCTGGTGACCAACAGCAACCAGCGTTTTGCTCCACAAGGCATGGACCAGCGCGGCGCCACCACCCTGCGGGAAAAACTGCCTGATCCGGCACCGGCCCTGGCCTTCTTTCAGTCACCGCTAGGGCGCAAGATCGTCCAGGCCGAAGTCAACGCCACGCGCCCTGAAGAACTGGCCAAGCATGCCAATGGCATTCCGCGCATACAGGCTGAAAGCACCCGTGCCCTGCTGATTCGCCACCTGGCACAAGCGCTGCCCGCCAAGGAGGCCGGCGCAGAGGTCAGCCTGGCCCTGGCGGGCGTTGCGGCGGACAGCCTGAGCCAGATGATTCCCGGCCTGCTCGGCGGCGGCCAGGCCCAGGGCATGCTCGATAGCCAGCGGCAACGGTTGATGCAGCAGATTGGCGCGGATGTGGATAACACCCTGCTGTATGTCTACAGCGGGCTCTCTGATCCGGAGCTGGATGAGTTTGTGATGTTCGCCGAGTCGGCCGATGGCAAGGCGTATTACCAGGCCGCGCTGGCGGCCATGCGCGCGGCGTTGGCGGTGGGGCAGCCGGCGCCGGCGAATCCCACCAGTAATCCCGGCATCTAGCCTTCACGAAGGTCACAAGCTCGAGCCTTCAGCCTCGATTCCTGGAAACGCAGCTGTCCTTGAAGAGCGTTGCGTTATTCGAACTGCTCGGTCAAAAACGCAAAGTACCGCTCACGAATCTCGCTGCTCTCATTGGCAAGATGATGCCGCCCGCCTTCCAGCATCAACACTTTCACGCCGCCGAACTTGGCGCGCAGCACCTCAAGGTTGTGCCGCCAGTCTACGGTCATATCCGCATCCCCCTGCACAATCACCACGCTGCGCGCATTACGCGCTGCCCGCTCAATCCGCGGCACCCAACGCGATAACGCACCGACCCAAGCGGTAGGCAAACTCAGCGGTTGCAGGGGTTCTGTCTGAATAAAGGCCAGAAACTCGGCGTCGTTGGAGTTGGGGCTAAAGCGTCGGGGGATCTGGGTGACGAAGTGTTTGAGCACCCGATAGCTGAGCTTGGACCAGCCCCAGGCGCGCGGCCGCACCAACGGCGCCAGCAAGAGCACTTTGCCAATCTCGGGCCGCGGCGGGTTGCTCAGCAGAAAATCGATGATGATGGCCCCACCGGTGCTCTGCCCGCAGAGGTGCCACGGTTGCGGCAAATCGAGGCTCGCTGCTTCGCTCAGCAAGCGCTGAAACACCGCCTGATACTCACTGAATTCGCCAATGCTGGCACGCGTACCGCTGGACAGCCCGTGCCCCGGCAGGTCGCACGCCAGCACCGCAAAGCCCATGCTCAACGCCCAGGCGATCACATTGCCGTACAGGCCCATATGGTCGTAATAGCCGTGTTGCAGCACCAGCGTGGCCTTGGGGCTGGGGGGCAACCACAACTGGGTCACCACCTCGTAGCCGCCGACTTCCATGCGCCCGAGCTGGCTGGTGGCACCGGGGAAATTCAGCCGATACAGCTGCCGGTAGGCCTGCGCCTCTGGCGGCTCAGCCTGCGCTGCGGCCAAGGGTCGCAACTGGGAACGCAGGGAATCGGGCTGAAAGGGTTCTGACATAGGGAATTCGCTACTGCTCAAGGGTAAGACGCGAGCTGCATAGTCACGCCACAAATGCTGCCGATATTCTAGTGCGGGGTCGTCCGTGGCAAGCTATGCGCCCGCCATCGATTAATAGCCATGCGCCTGCCTCCTCGCAAAACCATTCTCGCCACCCTGCTTGCCGTTGTCTGGCTGGGCGCCATGGTGAGCGCCTTCTGGTGGTACGAAGCGCGTTTTATCCGGCCGTTCGCGGAAACCACCACGCTGTTTTCCGGCGACCCGCTGCAACTTCCCGCCAGCCTTGCCGGCCCAGGGCCGATTCGTGTGGTGCATTTCTGGGACCCGGCTTGCCCGTGCAATGTCGGCAACCAGCAACACCTGGCCGAACTGCTGACCCGCTTCGGTCCCCAAGGCGTTGCCTTCTACGCCGTGCAAAAGCCCGGCAGCAAGGGCCAGTTGCCGGACACCCTCCGTGCTCTGCAACCGCTTAGCGCCTTCCCCGGCGCCGAGCATTTGCCCGCCAGCCCGGCGGTGGGCATCTGGGATAAAAACGGCAACCTCGCCTACTTCGGCCCTTACAGCGAAGGCGCCACCTGCACCTCGAGCAACAGCTTTATCGAGCCGATTCTCGAAGCGCTGGCCCAGGGCCGCGCCGTAAGCGCCACCCATACGCTGGCGGTCGGGTGCTTTTGTCAGTGGGCAGCGCCTGCGCCCTGACAGGTTCGCAAAGCTGTACGACACTCAGTAGACAAAATGCTTCCTGCCTGCCGCCTGCGTTCATACGCCTTGATGGCGCTGGGCCTTGCCTGAGGTCTGCCTGTGACTACCCCGCTGTTTACGCTCGATGCTCATTACCGCAAAGCCGACCGCATCATGCTCGCCGTGTTGTGGCTGATGTTTTTCTGGGCCCTGGGCCTTGCCGGCTGGCATGGCTCCTGGGGCCAGGCGCTGGTGGTGGGCGGCCTCACGGTGGCGGTGATGACGACCATGCACCTGCTGATACCGGGCCGCCGCCTGCTGCGCTGCTGCATGGGCGCGGCGTTTATGGTGATGTCGGCGCTGCATGTGAACGTGAGCAACGGCCTGCTGGAAATGCACTTCGGCATCTTCGTGCTGCTCGCCTTTCTGGTGTACTACCGCGACTGGCTGCCGATTGTAGTAGCCGCCGCCGTGATTGCCGTGCACCACCTGGCCTTCTTTGCCATGCAAAGCCAGGGCATCGATGTGGCGGTGATCCCGCAGGGCACCTGGCCACGGATTTTCCTCCACGCGTTTTACGTGGTGCTGGAAAGCGCCATCCTTATCTACCTGGCCCAGCAAACCTATGTGGACGCCCAGGAAAACCTCGCCCTGATGACCACCGCCGCGCACCTGACTCAACGCGACGATGGCATTGATCTGCGCTACCGCAGCCCGGCTTCCGGCGACACCGCCGTGCGCTTCAATCACTTTCTCGAATTGCTCGACGAACTGGTCAGCGCCGTGATCGTCGACACCCAGGGCCTCACCGAGATGGGCCAGCAACTGGGCCAGGCCACCGGCAAGCTGCGCGACGGGGCGCAGCGTCAGGAGGCAGAGGTCAACTACATGAGCCAGGCCATGCAGCAGATGAGCAGGGCCATCGATGAAGTGGCCGCACATGCCGACCAGGCCGCCCATTCCGCCGAGACGGCCAACCAGCAGGCCAGCGCCGGCAACCGCTCGGTTATCCAGGTGCGCGAAGAAATCGAAAAATTGGCCGAACATATCGTCGGCACCGACCGCGAGGTGCAATCACTGGCCAGCCAGTCCGAGCAGATCGGCCGGGTGCTGGAGGTGATCCGCAGCATTGCCGAGCAAACCAACCTGCTGGCACTCAATGCCGCCATTGAAGCGGCGCGGGCCGGTGATCAGGGGCGGGGCTTTGCCGTGGTGGCCGATGAAGTGCGCAACCTGGCGCAGAAAACCGCGCTGTCCACCGCCGAAATCCAGGACATCATCGCCCGCCTGCAACACAGCAGTCGCCAGGCCGCTACCGCCATGCACGAAAGCCAGACCAGCGTGCAGCGCTGCGTCACGGACAGCCAGAGCGCCGCCGACCTGCTCAGCGCGGTCGCACAGGACATCGGCGCCATCACGCGCCTTAATCAGTCCATCGCCAGCGCCACCCACCTGCAGGTGGAAGTCAGCAACGAGGTGAGCGAGCACCTGAGCAGCGTGCAGCAGGTGGCCCAGCAGAATGTCGGCGATGCCGCCGCGCTGGACAGTAACGGTCAGCGCCTGCGGCAACTGGCCGAGCGGCTCAATCGCCTAAGCCAGCGCTTTCAGGTCAGCGCCTGAACCCGCTGCGCCAATGCCTGCGCCTTGAGCTGATAAGCCTGCGGCGTCATGCCCTGCCAACGGCGAAAAGCGCGGTAAAACGGCGACAACTCGGCAAACCCGCACGCCCGCGCCACCTCGCGAATCGGCTGGCCGGCCTCCAGTAACTGGCTGGCGTGCAGGCGTCGCACCTCCTCATGCAATACGCGAAAACTGCTGCTCTGTGCCGCCAGAGCACGTTGCAGAGCGCCGGCGTTCATATGCAGCGCGTCAGCGCAGCCCACCAGCGTGCAGGTGGCCTGGCCCAGGTGGCCTTGCAGCCAATAGCGCACGCGGTTAAGCAGCTGATCTTCGCCCAGCTCCTGCAACTCCAGCTCGGCTTGCTGGCTAAGCAAGGTAAACAGCCTTGGGTGGGCGCTGCGCGAAGGGCGGTTGAGCAGGCTGCTGGAAAACACCAACGCGTCATGGGCCTGGGCGAAGCGTGGCGTCAGGCCGAACAGGCGTTTGTGCTCACTCAGGCGGCGTGGCGCGGGGTGACGAAAATCCACCCCCTGCACCTGAAACTCCTGGTCGGTGACGCTACCGAGCATGTTGATCAGCAGCAGCGCCAGGCACTCGATCTGCTGGCGCAGCGAACCAAAACCCCGGTAGTTGAGGTCCAGCACCAGCCGCACGCTGTCGCCTTGCTCGTCCAGGTAAGCGGCAAAGCCACCGGAAAGAATGTGCTGATAGCGCACAAAGCACTGCAGCGCTTCGCGAAGGTCGCGGCTGGCCAGCAGCAGGTAACTCACCACATCCAGCGGCCGGGGCTTCATCACTTCGGCCAGGTGCAGGCCGATATCGCAATCGCCCGTCAGGTCTTGCAGCGCTTCCCAGAATAGCGGCGCGTTGTCGTGTTCTTCGCGGCCAGAAATCGTCGGCGGCAACAGCGGTACGCCCTGGTAGGCGCGACGGTAGGTGTCCGTGGGGTCCCAACCCAGGCTCAGCAAGCCTTCATAGAGCAGGCGGCGCATGGTGGGCGAATGGGTGAGCACGGCACTGGCGGTAGACATGGGGGCGGCTTGGCAGAAAAGGGGATTGACCGGAGACTTTCACCATTGCGACCGCTGGTCAATGCCGGCGACTGACGCCGATGCGCAAAATGCGGTTCGCGCGCCCCAGCCGTAGCGCTGCGGCATAGCAATACTGCTGCGCCATAACAACAGTGCCGCGCCATAACAATAAGGACACATCGATGAAACGCACCTTGACCGCCCTTGCCGTGGTGGTAGCCGCCGTTGCCGCAGGCGCCACCTGGTATATCCACAGCAAACAGCCGATGCGCGATGGCCAGGTACAACTGGCCCACCTGGACGGCGCCGTCAGTGTGCGTTACGACGAACGCGGCGTGCCGCATATCAAGGCGCAGAACGAGGCAGACATGTACCGCGCACTGGGGTATGTGCAGGCCCAGGACCGCCTGTTCCAGATGGAAATGCTGCGCCGTCTGGCCCGCGGCGAACTGGCCGAAGTGCTGGGCGCCAAACTGGTGGACACCGACCGCCTGTTCCGCACCCTGCGCATCCGCGAACACGCCGATGAGTACGTGCCCAAACTCGATCATCAGTCGCCGGCCTACAAGGCGCTGGAGGCCTATCTGGATGGCGTCAACCAGTTCCAGGACAGCCATCCAAAACCCGTCGAATTCGACCTCCTGGGCATCAAGCCGCGCCCCTTTACCGCCGAAGACACCCTGAGCGTCGCCGGCTATATGGCCTACAGCTTCGCCGCCGCGTTCCGCACCGAGCCGGTGATGACCTATGTGCGTGACGAGCTGGGCGCCGACTACCTGAAGATTTTTGACCTGAACTGGAAGCCGCAAGGCGCCATCGGCCAGGCCGCCCTGGCCAGCAACGACTGGAAAGACCTCAGCGCCATCGCCCGCATCAGCCACGACGCGCTGGTGGAGGCCGGCCTGCCGCAGTTCGAAGGCAGCAACGCCTGGACCATTTCCGGCAGCCGCACCGAGGGCGGCAAACCGCTGCTGGCCGGCGACCCGCATATCCGCTTCGCCGTGCCGGCGGTGTGGTACGAGGCGCAATTGTCGGCGCCGGGCTTCGAGTTGTATGGCCATCATCAGGCGCTCAACCCATTCGCCTCCCTCGGCCACAACATGGACTTTGGCTGGAGCCTGACCATGTTCCAGAACGACGACATCGATCTGGTCGCCGAAAAGGTCAACCCGGATAACCCTGAGCAGGTCTGGTCCAATGGCCAGTGGGTGACGCTGCAAACCCGCGAAGAAGAGATCAAGGTCAAAGACGCGGCATCAGTGAAACTGACTCTGCGCCAGTCGCCCCACGGCCCGATCATCAACGACGCCCTGGGCGCTGCGGCCGGCAAAACCCCGATTGCCATGTGGTGGGCCTTTCTGGAAACCGAGAACCCGATTCTGCAAGGGTTCTACGAGCTGAACCGCGCCAACACTATCGAAAAAATGCGCAGCGCCGGGGCCAAGATCCAAAGCCCAGGGCTAAACTTGGTGTGGGCCAATGCCAAAGGCGATATCGGCTGGTGGGCCGCGGCGCAGCTGCCGATTCGCCCTGAAGGTGTGAACCCGACCTTTATCCTCGACGGCAGCACCCACGACGCCGACAAGAACGGCTTCTACCCCTTTAGCGCCAACCCGCAGGAAGAAAACCCGGCACGCGGCTATATCGTGTCGGCCAACTTCCAGCCGGTATCGCCTACCGGCATGGAAGTGCCGGGCTATTACAACCTGGCCGACCGGGGGGCGCGCATCAACTCGCACCTGGCCGACAACAGCGTGAAGTGGAACCTGGAAAACAGCCAGGCGTTGCAACTCGACACCGCCACCGACTACAGCAAGCGCGTGCTCAAGCCGCTGATTCCCGTGCTGCGCACCGTGGTAACCGACCCACAGGAGCTGGCCCTGCTGGAACAGTTGAGCACCTGGAAAGGCGACTATTCGCTGGACTCGGTAAGCGCCTCGATCTTCAACCAGCTCATCTACCAACTGGCCGACAGCGCCATGCGCGACGAGCTGGGTGACGCCTTTTTCAACAACCTGATCGCCACCCGCTCCTTCGACGTCGCGCTGCCGCTGCTGGCCGCCGACGGCGACTCGCCGTGGTGGGACAACCGCAATACGCCAGCCAAGGAAACCCGCGCCGATACGGTCAAAGCCGCCTGGCAGGCCAGTATCGCGCACTTGAAAGCCACGGCCGGCGACGACCCGAAAACCTGGAAATGGGGCACGCTGCACACCCTGACCCACGGCCACCCGCTCGGTTCGCAGAAGCCGTTGGACAAGATTTTCAACGTCGGCCCATTCGCCGCGCCAGGTAGCCATGAAGTGCCGAACAACCTCAGTGCACCTGTTGGCCCGGCACCCTGGGGCGTGATCTACGGCCCGTCCACTCGCCGCCTGATCGACTTCGCCGACCCGGCCCACAGCCTGGGTATCAACCCGGTTGGCCAGAGTGGTGTGCCGTTTGACGCGCACTACTCCGACCAGGCGCAAACCTATGTAACGGGCGGGTATGTGCCCCAGCATTTTGAGGAGTCGGAAGTGGCAGCCAATACCAAAGGCACGCTGAAGTTGGTACCGGTTAAGTAAGGTTGCCTGAGTAAAAAAGCCCCGCCGATGCGGGGCTTTTTTACGGGCACCAAAAGGCTCAAGCGCATCGCAACCGACAAGGCGCCCGCTAGCCACAAACCCACCCCAGGTTAGCGCCGCGCAGCGAGGCCGCGCCTACGCCGCACGCCGATAAATAATTACCGAGGCTCGCAGCTTGCTCGCGCCAAAACAGCACATGCGCTGAAAGTCGGCGTGGCTCACGGGCATATGTTGGCAGTCCAGGGCCGAGCGGTGCTGGCTGTGATCGATATCGGGGTCGTGCAGGTACACAAAATCCTCGTCGCAGTCGGTGACAATCACCCAGTGCGGCGCTTTGGAATGGGTCAGGCGATAGCTGCTGATCAGCACCACAGGCTGACCGCCATCGCTCAATACCTTGGCCAGGTTGAACGGGTGGGCGCGCACCTGCTCGATATCGCTGTGGCGCAGTTGCTCGCAGAACTCATCGTGCACCAGGCGCATCAACGCCTTCTTGTGCTCACTGCGAACGCCGTTAAGGAAAAGCGGGCCCTCCACGCTTACCTGCAAGCACACGTGAAACCCCCGCCGCCACGCCGCCAGCGCCAATCCCTGCGGGCTGCACCCACCATGCCCGGCGGTCATGAATACGGTAGTCGCTTCGCGCCACAGCTGGATTTCCTCACGGCGTTCGACTTTACGCTGCGGTTGCAGGGCGGCCATCGCCATTAACAGGCAGGCCGGGCCACAGGTAAAGTCAGTGGTTTGCTGGTAATACGGCACCTGACGGGCGCCGGTGGCGCGATGCTGGGCAATACGTTTTTCCAGGCGCAGCGCATTGCCATGGTCTTGGTAATAATCATTGAGCACCGCAAACTGCCTATAGCCGCTGCGCTCGTACAGGGCGATGGCAGCGCGGTTGTCGGTGCGTACCTCCAGGCGCACATAGGCGCAGTCGTGCGCCAGCGCTTGCTTTTCGGCGCTTGCCAGCAACAAGGCGCCGACCCCGTGGCCGCGCGCGGACGGCGCGATGGCCAAGGAGTAAAGCCGCGCCAGTGAGGTGCCGCGGTGAAACAACAACAAGGCATAGCCGCGCAGAGTGCCGCCGGCTTCGGCCACCAGCAGGCACGCGTGGGCGCGGCTGAGCATCCACTGAAAACTGCGGGCTGACAGTCGATCGTGGCTAAAGCATTGGCTCTCCAACTCGATCAATCCAGCCAGGTCGCCCGGATTGGCAAAGCGAAATACGTATTCCATATAACCGCCGTAAAAGTTGCGTAACGAAAGGAGACTTTTCTAAAACATCGTGCTTAATAGAAAAGGACTTGTTCTCCAACGGACCCACTCTCATGTCAGCGGTACAAGGTAACTTGCCAACCACGGCCACTCCTTCAACAGCCACGTCTTACTCTAAGCCCAGTTATTTAACGGATACAACTCGAAGTTCCAGTCAGTTCATTATTATTGTTGAACGCAAGGAAGACTGGGCCTCCTATTTGCCCTATGAAGATGTAATGACCGCGCAGGAATACCTGGAACACTCTTGCGAAGTGGAAGGTGGTAAACGGGTGCAAGTTATTAACCTGTGCCGCAGTTATAAATACCTGGGCCATGGTTACTACTGTTCGCTGTTGGCCGAAGCCCGTGGCCATCGCGTGCTGCCTTCGGTGCGCACCATCAGCGAACTTACCCGCAAAGCCCTGTATGGGCTGGCCTTGGATGATCTGGACAAGACCCTGGAAAAGGCGCTCGCCAACCACCCCTATGGCCATACCGAAGGCTTCACCCTGAGCCTGTACTTCGGCAAGACCGAGCTGGAGCCGTTACAGGATCTGGCGCGGCAGATATTCGATGTATTCCCCTGCCCGATTCTGCTGGTGGAGTTTCGCAACGCCAACGGCTGGCATATCGACGGCATCAAGGCAGGCGCCTTGCCCAAGCTGCGCGACGACCAGGAGCACCAGTTCGCCAACTCCCTGGACGCGTTCAGCCGCAAGGTGTGGCGGATGCCCCGTTCGCGGCGCCTGGCGCGCTATGACATGGCCATTCTGCATGACCCGGCCGAAAGCCTGCCGCCGTCCAATGCCAAGGCACTGGAAAGCTTTATCCGCGTGGGCAAGGGGCTGGGTATCGATGTGGAGCTGATCGAAAAGAAAGACTACTCGCGCCTGGCCGAGTACGACGCCCTGCTGATTCGTGAAACCACCAGCCTGGACAACCATACCTACCGCTTTGCCAAAAAGGCCGAAAGCGAGGGCCTGGTGGTGATGGATGATCCCGCGTCGATCCTGCGCTGCACCAACAAGGTCTATCTCACCGACCTGCTCAAAAGCCACCACTTGGGAATGCCGGCCACCGAGATTCTATACAAGGACCGCCCCCAGGAGCTTGAGCAGGTGGCCGAGCGCCTGGGCTTTCCACTGGTGCTGAAGATTCCCGACGGCTGTTTTTCCAGGGGCGTGATCAAGGTTCAAGACCAGCAGGCATTGCTGGAGGCCACCGCTCAGTTGTTCGAACACTCGGTGCTGCTGCTGGCCCAGGAGTTTTTCTACACCGAGTACGACTGGCGCATTGGCGTTCTCAACCGCAAGCCGATTTATGCCTGTCAGTACTTTATGTCCAAGGGCCACTGGCAGATCTACAACCACAAGGCCAAGGGCCAGGATATCAATGGCGAATGCCGGACCCTGGCGGTGCACGAAGCGCCAAGGGCCGTGGTGGACCTGGCCGTACGCACCGCCAACCTGATCGGCGACGGCCTGTACGGCGTGGACCTCAAGCAGGCCGGTGACAAGGTGGTGGTCATCGAGGTGAACGACAACCCCAACCTCGACGCCGGCATCGAAGACGCTTACCTGCAGGACGACCTGTATGGCCTGGTGCTCGAAGAATTTATTCGCCGCCTGGAACTCAAGCGCCGTGGCCAAGCCTGGTAACCCGGTGATCAGGGAGGGTTGTACGTGATCAAGAGTTTTCGCCTTGCCCACAGGGCGCTGGTACCGGTGACCCACCTTAACGCCGAGGTATTGCTGTTCAGCAACCCGGATATCGCCGAGCGCGATCTGCTGCTGTGCGATTACAAGCTCGACGAACACGCACTGGCCTCGGCCCTGGACCCGGATGAGGTGTCACGGATCGAGTTCCACCCCGATTATTTGTTTCTGGTGTGGAAGAGCCCGGAAAACTACTGCGGCGGCGAGCGATTTTCCTTCGAAGTGGCCTCATTCGGCCTGCTGTTCTGCACCCAGCGCTTGTTGGTGATTGCCGCCGACGAACAGCCGTTGCTGGGGGTGGGTACACGCCAACCCCTGGACACACCGCTGGATGTATTGCTGGACGTGCTGTTCAACAATATTCACCACTATCTTGGCCACCTGAAAGTTATCAAGCTGGTTGCCCGCGAATTACAAAGCAAGTTCAACGCGTCGATGGAAAACAAGCATTTGGCGCAAATGTTCAATCTCAGCGAAAGCCTGATTTATTACATCAATGCCATTCACAGTAACGGCGCGGTATTAACCCGCCTGCGCAATCATGCCGAACAACAACACTTTGGCAGTGCGGCCCTTGCGCGTATTGATGACCTGATTATTGAAAACAACCAATGTTTAAAACAGGCAGAAATTTATTCAACGGTGTTTTCCGGTTTGATAGATGCGCGCGGCAACTTGATGAACAACAGCATGAACACGTTGTTGCGCAAGTTAACCCTGATCAATGTGGTGTTTCTGCCATTGAACCTGATTGCCAGCATTGGCGGCATGTCGGAGTTCAGCATGATGACCAGCAGCCTGCCCTGGTGGTGCTCCTATCCCCTGTTCCTGTTGGCCATGGCCGGCATCGGCACGCTGGTGGTTCTGGCCCTTAAACGCATGACGCCGCAGACGCTCACGGCGCACTGAATTTCCGTACACAGAGGGGTAGTGGCATGAGTTCCAGCGACATAGGCCTGCTAATGGTGGGCGTTATTGTGGTGTTCGGCTTGGTGAATTTTTATCTGGATTACCGGAAAAAACCATGAAGGCCGCGGCGATCGCATTAGCGCAACTTTGCAGCCCGTGGGAGGGCGCTTCGCGAGCAAGCTCGCTCCTACAAGAGGAGGTGGTTGATGGGCAAAAAAAACGCCCCGAAGGGCGTTTTCCATTTACCGCGTCATTACGCCGGAGCGTGCTGTTGCGATGGATCACGACGACTATCAGGACCTGCCAGGTTGGCCGCCCCGGTGGTCTCGTCCATGGCCTGCTGAATCGCCTTGAGGCGACGCTTCTCGGCCTTGCGGCTGAAGAACCAGACCAGGAAGGTGAAGATCGACACCACCAGCAGAATCAGGCTGGCCACGGCGTTGATCTCGGGTTTCACGCCCAGGCGCACGGCGGAGAACACTTCCATCGGCAAGGTGGTGGAACCCGGGCCCGACACGAAGCTGGCCAGCACCAGGTCGTCCAGCGACAGGGCGAAGGACATCATGCCGCCGGCTGCCAGCGATGGCGCGATCATCGGGATGGTGATCAGCATGAACACTTTCCAAGGCTTGGCGCCCAGGTCCATGGCCGCTTCTTCGATGGACATGTCCAGCTCACGCAAGCGCGCCGACACCACCACCGCCACGTATGAGGCGCAGAACGTGGTGTGGGCGATCCAGATGGTCAAGATGCCACGCTCTTGCGGCCAGCCGATCATCTGCGCCATGGCCACGAACAGCAGCAACAGCGACAGACCGGTGATCACTTCCGGCATTACCAGCGGCGCAGTCACCAGACCACCAAACAAGGTGCGACCCTTGAAGCGGGTGATACGGGTGAGTACGAACGCTGCCAGGGTGCCGAGAATCACCGCAGAAATCGCGGTGTAGAAGGCGATTTCCAGCGAGCGGCCGACCGAGTTCATCAGTTGGGTGTTGTCCAGCAAGCCCACATACCACTTCACCGACCAACCACCCCAGACCGTTACCAGCTTGGAGGCGTTGAACGAGTAGATGACCAGAATCACCATCGGCATGTAGATAAACAGCAGACCCAGCACCAGCATTACGTTTGAGAAACTGAAGCGCTTCATGCTTTGCCCTCCAGTTCTTTGGCTTGGCTACGGTTGAACAGAATGATGGGCACAATCAGGATCGCCAACATCACTACCGCCAGGGCAGATGCCACCGGCCAATCGCGGTTGTTGAAGAACTCTTGCCACAACACCTTGCCGATCATCAGGGTTTCCGGGCCGCCCAACAGTTCCGGAATCACGAACTCGCCCACTACCGGAATGAACACCAGCATGCAGCCGGCGATGATGCCGTTCTTGGCCAGCGGTACGGTGATTTTCCAGAAGTTGTTGAAGTTGGTCGAACCCAGGTCCGAGCCCGCTTCCAGCAACGACAGGTCGTGCTTCACCAGGTTGGCGAACAGCGGCAGCACCATAAACGGCAGGTACGAGTAAACAACGCCGATGTACACCGCCAGGTTGGTGTTGAGGATCTGCAGCGGCTCGCTGATGACCCCGATGTGCAGCAGGAACGCGTTAAGCAAGCCGTTGTTGCTGAGGATGCCCATCCACGCATACACGCGAATCAGGATGGCGGTCCAGGTCGGCATCATGATCAGCAGCAGCAGAACGGTCTGGGTGTCCTTGTTGGCGCGGGCGATGCCGTAGGCCATGGGGAAACCGATAACCAGGCACAGCACGGTGCTGATAAAGGCCATCTTCAGCGAGCCGAGGTAGGCCGAGATATACAGCTCGTCCTCGCTGAGCATCACGTAGTTGCCCAGGTTGAGGATCACCTGCAGCTTCTGCTCCACAAAGGAGTAGATCTCGGTGTACGGCGGAATGGCCACGTCGGCTTCGGCGAAGCTGATCTTCAACACGATGAAGAACGGCAGCATGAAGAACAGGAAGAGCCACAGGAACGGCACGCCGATCACGGCGTGTCTGCCTGTTGGCATCAGCGCTTTTAGTTTTCGACTTTTCATGAGCGCAACGCGACCCCGCTATCGTCTTCCCACCACACGTACACTTCGTCGCCCCAGGTTGGGCGCGCGCCGCGACGTTCAGCGTTGGCAACGAACGACTGCACGATCTTGCCGCTTGGCAGTTGCACGTAGAACACCGAGTGACCACCCAGGTAGGCGATGTCATGCACCTTGCCGCGCGACCAGTTGTATTCGCAGGTCGGCATTTCGGTGGTAACCAGCAGTTTTTCCGGGCGAATGGCGTAGGTGATCTGCTTGTCCTGCACCGAGGTGGTCACGCCGTGGCCTACGTAGATGGCACGTTCCAGATCCGGGCTGGCGATCAGGGCGTGGCCTTCCATGTCTTCAACCACACGGCCGTCGAACAGGTTCACGTTACCGATGAACTCGCAGACCATGCGGCTGGTAGGGGTTTCGTAGATGTCGATCGGGCTGCCGATCTGCGCGATCCACCCCAGGTGCATGATGGCGATGCGCTCGGCCATGGTCATGGCCTCTTCCTGGTCGTGGGTCACCATGACGCAGGTCACGCCAACGCGTTCGATGATTTCCACCAGCTCGAGCTGCATTTGCGAACGCAGCTTTTTGTCCAGGGCGCCCATGGGCTCATCGAGCAGCAGCAGTTTCGGGCTCTTGGCCAGCGAACGGGCCAGGGCCACACGCTGACGCTGACCACCGGAAAGCTGGTGCGGCTTGCGCTTGGCGTACTGGCTCATCTGTACCAGCTTGAGCATTTCGGCCACGCGCTCGTCGATTTCAGTCTTGGACATGCGGTCCTGCTTCAGGCCGAAGGCGATGTTCTGCGCCACGGTCATGTGCGGGAACAGCGCATAGGACTGGAACATCATGTTGATCGGCCGCTCGTAGGGCGGCATATCGGTGATGTCTTGGCCGTCGAGGAAAATCCGTCCCTCGGTTGGGCGTTCGAAGCCTGCCAGCATCCGCAGCAAGGTGGATTTACCCGACCCGGAGCCGCCGAGCAGGGCGAAAATTTCGCCTTTGTTGATTGTCAGGGACACATCGTCCACTGCAATCGTCTCGTCGAACTTCTTGGTCACCCGATCGATTTTGACCAAAACCTCTTTAGGTTTCTGGTCGCCCTCGAGGGCTTTCTTGTAGGCGCCGGAGGCAACTGCCATTACAAAACTCCCAACTTTATTTTGAGGGCCGGGCCACTGCGGTCCGGCCTTTTTTCATCGTCACCTGACAAGATCAGGTGATTACTGGGTTTACTCGCGCAAGGCGCGCTGTTCTTTCAATCAATCGTTACTTGCCGGACTTGATCTTGGTCCAGGAACGGGTCTCGACGCGTTGCAGCTTGGGTGGCAACGGCACGGACACGTAGAGGCGGTCGATGACCTCTTGCGGTGGGTAAACCGCAGGGTCGTTACGCAGCTCCTGATCCATCACCGCATCAGCTTTGCTGTTGGGGTTGGCGTAACCGACGTACTCGCTGATCGGCGAGATCACCTTGGGGTCCAGCAGGTAATTGATAAAGGCGTGGGCTTCTTTGGCGTTCGGTGCGTCGGCCGGAATGGCGAGCATGTCGAACCACAGGTTGCCGCCCTCTTTGGGAATGGAGTAGGCAATCTCGATGCCCTTGCCCGCTTCCTTGGCACGCGCCGCGGCCTGGAACACGTCGCCGGAGAAACCTGCCGCGACGCAAATATCGCCGTTGGCCAGGTCCGAGATGTATTTCGAAGAGTGGAAATAGGTGACGTAAGGGCGAACGGCCAGGAGTTTGGCTTCGGCCTTTTTGTAGTCTTCAGGGTTGGTGCTGTTTGGGTCCAGGCCCATGTAGTTCAGCACGGCCGGGAACATTTCATCCGGCGAGTCGAGGAAAGCGACGCCGCACTGGGTCAGCTTCTTGATGTTCTCGGGTTCGAACAGCATGGCCCAGGAATCGATATGGTCGACGCCCAATACCTTTTTGATTTTCGCCACGTTGTAGCCGATGCCATTGGTACCCCACAGGTACGGCACCGCGTACAAATTGCCCGGATCGCTCTTTTCCAGTTGCTTGAGCAACTTGGGATCCAGGTTACTGAAATTGGGCAGTTGGCTGCGGTCGAGTTTCTGGAACACGCCGGCCTTGATCTGCTTGGACAAGAAGTTGTTCGAGGGCACTACAACGTCGTAGCCGGTGCGGCCAGCGAGCATCTTGCCTTCGAGGGTTTCGTTGGAGTCGAAGACGTCGTAGACCGGTTTGATCCCGGTGGCTTTCTGGAAGTCCGCCAGGGTGGTTTCGCCGATGTAGTCGGTCCAGTTGTAGACATGCACTGTCTGTTCGGCCTGAGCCAGGGCGCTGAAGCCCATCAAGGCAACGGCACTTATCAGGGTTTTGCGGAAGGGAATTCGCACATGTCCATCCTCATTTTTGTTAGATCACTATGGCCAACAACCGTGGCCAGTTGGTTACCGCTTGGGTGCTCTGCGCTGTTTCAAACAGAGGCCAAATATCAATTGCAGGGCGCAAAAAACTGCAAACGCCAACTGCTTAGAGCCCGGCACTTCAACTACTGAGCAATACATCTACTTGAAACCGCGAGCCCATCAGGCCCCGGACGGGCCTCCGGCAGATTGCTCCACCGGAGGTGTCTTGCTGATTACTTGCCGGACTTGATCTTGGTCCAGGAGCGAGTCATCAAACGCTGAACCTTGGCCGGAAGGTCAGGGAACGCGTACAGCTTTTTCATTACATCGTCGCTTGGGTAAATGCCCGGGTCTTTACGGATGGCTTCGCTCACCAGCGGAGTGGCAGCGGAGTTGCCGTTCGGGTAGGAAACCTCGTCACTGATTTCAGCAATGATTTCCGGCTTGAGCAGGAAGTCGACGAACTTCAGAGCGCCTTCCGGGTTCTCGGCGTCTTTCGGAATGGCCACGGTGTCGAAGAAAGCGCCAGCGCCTTCTTTCGGAATGTTGTAGCCAACATTCACCTTGTTCTTGGCTTCTTCAGCGCGCGATTTAGCCTGGTAGATATCACCCGAGTAACCGACGGCTACGCAGATGTTGCCGTTGGCCAGGTCCGAGATGTACTTGGACGAGTGGAAGTAGGTGGTCGAAGGGCGCACTTTGAGGAACAGCGCTTCGGCGGCAGCCAGCTCTTTGGGGTCTTGGCTATCTGGCTTGTAACCCAGGTAGTGCAGAGCAGCCGGGAGCATTTCGGTTGGCGAATCGAGGAAGCTCACGCCGCACTCTTTGAGCTTGGCCATGTTCTCTGGCTTGAACACCAGGTCCCACGAATCAACCGGCGCGTTGTCGCCCAGGATGGCTTTGACCTTGTCGACGTTGTAGCCGATACCGATGGTGCCCCACAGGTAAGGAATGGCGAACTTGTTGCCCGGGTCGCTGATTTCCAGGGTCTTCATCAGCTCGGGGTTGAGGTTCTTGT
Source organism: Pseudomonas turukhanskensis (assembly GCF_027922365.1). Taxonomy (GTDB): domain Bacteria; phylum Pseudomonadota; class Gammaproteobacteria; order Pseudomonadales; family Pseudomonadaceae; genus Aquipseudomonas; species Aquipseudomonas turukhanskensis. The sequence goes on along the minus strand of NZ_BSFN01000001.1, from coordinate 498,118 downwards.
AGTTCGGCAGCTTGGCGCGATCGAGCGGCTGGTAAACGCCGGCTTTGATCTGCTTGGCCAAGAAGGAGTTGGACGGAACCACGATGTCGTAACCCGATTTGCCGGCCAGCAATTTGGCTTCGAGCACTTCGTTGCTGTCGTACACGTCGTAGACGACTTTAATGCCGGTCTCTTTTGTGAACTTTTCAACGGTGTCCGGGGCGATGTAATCGGACCAGTTGTACACGTGCAGCACTTTGTCATCGGCCTGGACCGCGCCGACCATCACTCCCAACAAGGACAACGCGAGAAAGGACTTGCCGAATGTTTTCATGCGTACAGCTCCTGTTTTATTTAGTTATCCGAACAGTGGCGTTTGCTTTCGGGTCATTGCATCCAACCCCTTGGCGGCCACCCTTCGGTGAGCCTGGCCAACGCACCGTGCAGTCTGGCAAGGACCAGCGCGGGTTTACAACTTTTCAGCGCGCTCTGACTCAAGTTTTTCCCGTGTCAGAGCGCTTGCCCACTACGACTTAACCGAGTACTGCACTGGCGGTAAGGTCCAGACACTTGCGTGCCTTTTCCACCAGCTCATCGATTTCTTCTTTGCTGATAACCAGCGGTGGCGCAATGATCATGGTGTCGCCGACGGCGCGCATGATCAGACCGTTGTTGAAGCAGTGGCCGCGGCAGATCATGCCCACGCCCTTACCCTCGAACCGCTCGCGGGTCTTTTTGTTCTTCACCAACTCGATCGCGCCCAGCATGCCAAGACCGCGCACTTCACCCACCAGAGGGTGATCTGCCAGCTCACGCAAACGCTTTTGCAAATACGGTGCCGTTTCTGCACGGACCTTCTCGAGAATTTTTTCCTCGCGAATAATCCGCAGGTTTTCCAGCGCCACAGCCGCCGCCACCGGATGCCCGGAATAGGTGAAGCCGTGGTTGAAATCGCCGCCTTCATTGATGACGTCTGCCACCTTGTCACTGACGATCAGGCCGCCCATGGGGATGTACCCAGAGGTCAGGCCCTTGGCGATAGTCATCAGGTCCGGGGTATTGCCGTAGTAGTCGCTACCGAACCACTCACCGGTGCGGCCAAAGCCACAGATCACTTCGTCAGCAGCGAACAGAATGTCGTACTTGGCCAGAATTTCACGCACGCGCGGCCAGTAGGTTTCTGGCGGAACGATCACGCCCCCGGCACCCTGAATCGGCTCGGCAATAAAGGCCGCAACCTTGTCTTCACCGACTTCGAGAATTTTCTTTTCCAACTGATCGGCCGCCCAGATGCCGAATTCGGCCGGGCTCATGTCACCGCCCTCACCGAACCAGTACGGCTGCGGAATATGCACGATGTCCGGCAAGGTACCGGCTTGCTCGTGCATGCCTTGCATCCCACCCAGCGCCGCGCCGGCCACGGTAGAACCGTGATAGCCGTTGATACGGCCGATGATTACTTTCTTCTCAGGCTTACCTTTCACCTGCCAGTAATGACGGACCATACGCAGCATGGTGTCGTTACCTTCGGAACCCGAACCGGTAAAGAACACGTGGTTCATGTGCGGTGGCGCCAGCTCGGCGATGGTTTTCGCCAGCTCCAGCACCGGCGGATGCGCGGTCATAAAGAAGGTGTTGTAGAACGGCAACTCTTTCATCTGCTTGGCGGCGGCGTCAGCCAGCTCGTCTCGGCCGTAGCCGATGGCCACGCACCAGAGACCGGCCATGGCGTCGAGAATCTTGTTGCCTTCGCTATCCCACAGGTACACGCCATCGGCACGGGTAATGATGCGCGGGCCGACTTCTTTCAGCTGTTTATAGTCACTGAAGGGTGCCAGGTGATGGTTGTTGCTCAGCGCTTGCCACTGGCGAGTCTGTGGATTTTTCATCGGGCTGGTCATTGCAAACCTCAATTCAAACAAGCCCGGCGTGTGCCGGGCCTGGTGAGTCTCTGATTAAACCGAGAGCAGCAGGAACTCACGTTCCCACGAGCTGATTACCCGCTTGAAGTTCTCGTGCTCGGCACGCTTCACGGCGATGTAACCGCTGACGAACTTGTTGCCCAGGTACTTCTCCACAGTCTTGGAGTTTTCCATGCGCTCCAGAGCGTCTTCGATGGTCAGCGGCAGACGCAGGTTGCGGCGCTCGTAACCGCGGCCTTTTACCTGTGCGCTCGGGTTCACCTGCTCAACCATGCCGATGTACCCGCACAGCAGGCTGGCGGCGATGGCGATGTAGGGGTTGGCGTCGGCGCCCGGCAGGCGGTTTTCCACCCGGCGGTTTTGCGGCGAAGCGTCTGGAACACGCAGGCCTACGGTGCGGTTTTCTTCGCCCCACTCCACGTTTACCGGCGCCGAGGTGTCGGGCAGGAAGCGGCGGAACGAGTTGACGTTCGGTGCGAACAGCGGCAACAGCTCAGGGATGTATTTCTGCAGACCGCCGATGTGGTGCAGGAACAGCTGGCTCATGGTGCCGTCTTCGTTGGAGAAGATGCTCTTGCCGGTGGCGGTGTCGATAATGCTCTGGTGCAGGTGCATCGCGCTGCCAGGCTCACCGGTCATGGGCTTGGCCATAAAGGTGGCGGCCACATTATGTTTGAGCGCGGCTTCACGCATGGTGCGCTTGAAGATGATGATCTGGTCGGCCAGGTGCAGCGCGTCGCCGTGACGGAAGTTGATTTCCATCTGCGCGGTGCCGTCTTCGTGGATCAGGGTGTCCAGATCCAGTTCTTGCAGTTCGCACCAGTCGTACACGTCTTCAAACAGCGGATCGAATTCGTTGGCGGCGTCGATGGAGAACGACTGGCGGCCAGTCTCGGCGCGACCGGAGCGACCGATCGGGGCTTGCAACGGGTAATCCGGGTCGTCGCTGCGCTTGGTCAGGTAGAACTCCATCTCCGGCGCGACGATAGGCTGCCAGCCCTTCTCGGCGTAGAGCTTGAGCACCTTTTTAAGGATGTTGCGCGGCGACAGCTCGATCGGATTGCCTTGCTTGTCGTAGGTGTCGTGGATCACCTGGGCTGTAGGCTCGATCGCCCACGGTACGAGGAACACGGCATTTTCGTCCGGGCGGCAGATCATATCGATGTCAGCCGGGTCGAGCAGGTCGTAATAAATGTCGTCTTCCACGTAGTCACCGGTGACGGTCTGCAGCAGCACGCTCTCAGGGAGGCGCATGCCCTTCTCATCGATGAACTTGTTGGTTGGTGCAATCTTGCCGCGGGAAATACCGCTCAGATCACTAATAAAGCACTCAACTTCGGTGATCTTGCGCTCTTTCAGCCAACTAGTGAGTTGGTCGAGTTTGGGACTCATAAAGACCTCAGGGGGGATTGAAAACCTAGCTCTATAGCTAAGCTCAGCGTTGGCTCGCCCGCTTGCGACAGGCATCTCCAAATGCCTGGAAGATGGCGAGGTATTCGGGGTTGGAGCGTACTTGCCATTCCGGGTGCCATTGCACCCCGAGGGCAAAACTCGAAGCACCCTCGACCGAGATCGACTCGATCAGTCCGTCAGGTGCCAGAGCCTCTACACGCAGGCCCGGCGCCAGACGTTCAACGCCCTGGCCATGAATGGAATTGACGCGAATCTCGCTCGGCAAGCCGAGGCCGGCGAGAACGCCACCCGGCTGCACGTGCAGCGGATGACTGGGTGCATATTGGACTTCCACGGGCTCGTTTTCCGGCTCGCGGTGGTCCATGAAGGTGCCGGTTTCGTGAACCTTTTGGTGCAGGCTGCCGCCAAACGCCACGTTCAGCTCCTGAAACCCGCGGCAGATGCCAAATACGGGCACGCCACGCTCTACTGCCGCACGAATCAGGGGCAGGGTGGTGGCATCGCGGTCAGGGTCATGCAACGTGCCGGGCGCACTGGCCGGGCCGTTATATAAGTGGGGTTCGACGTTGGAGGGCGAGCCGGTTAACAGCAGGCCGTCTAGACTGTCGAGCAGGACATCGAAGTCGAGCACATCGCCCAGCGAAGGAATGATCAATGGCAGGCCACCTGCGCCGACGGCCACTGCCCGAACGTACTTGTCACCCGCTATATGGTAGGGATGGAGGCCGACCTGCTTGGTGCAGGCGGTAACGCCGATTAACGGCAGGCGCGACATGGGACACCCGTTTTATTGCTGTTATGGGTTTGAACCGGAGCTTAGCCTTGTTCATTTTTTTACACAATAGCGATGTAAAAAATCTAACACGGTCCGCTGAGCGCCGCGCCAGACAAGGGCGCCAAGGGGGTTAAGATGCCCTGAAACGCCCTAAAAATGGCCACTGCGCCCCGTTTCAGGGCAAAATGTGGCACTATTGACAGGTTGAGGCGATTAAGATTGACTCACACCCCATCAGTCTAATGATTGATATTTTTAACAATAAAGGTGTTGCATCATGTCGGTACCCCCGCGTGCCGTTCAGCTTAACGAAGCGAACGCGTTCCTTAAGGAACATCCTGAGGTCCTGTTCGTCGACCTTCTTATTGCAGATATGAATGGTGTGGTGCGCGGCAAGCGCATCGAGCGTGCGAGCCTTCACAAGGTTTACGAACGCGGCATCAACCTCCCGGCTTCTTTATTCGCACTCGATATCAACGGCTCGACAGTGGAAAGCACTGGCCTGGGTCTGGATATCGGCGATGCCGACCGTATCTGCTACCCCATTCCCAACACCCTGTGCAATGAGCCTTGGCAGAAGCGTCCGACCGCGCAACTGCTGATGACCATGCACGAGCTGGAAGGCGAGCCGTTCTTCGCTGACCCGCGTGAAGTGTTGCGGCAGGTGGTCGCGAAGTTCGACGAACTGGGCCTTACCATTTGCGCCGCGTTTGAACTTGAGTTTTATCTGATTGACCAGGCAAACGTGAACGGCCGGCCTCAACCGCCGCTGTCGCCGCTGTCGGGCAAACGTCCGATCTCTACCCAGGTATATCTGATTGATGACCTGGACGAGTACGCCGAATGCCTGCAAGACATCCTCGAAGGCGCCAAAGAGCAGGGCATTCCTGCTGACGCCATCGTCAAGGAAAGTGCTCCGGCGCAATTCGAAGTCAACCTCCACCATGTGGCCGATCCGATCAAGGCGTGCGACTACGCCCTGCTGCTCAAGCGTCTGGTGAAAAACATCGCCTACGACCATGAGATGGACACCACCTTCATGGCCAAGCCGTACCCGAACCAAGCGGGCAACGGTCTGCATGTGCATATTTCGATTCTGGACAAAGACGGCAACAACATCTTTGCCACCGATGAACCGGAACAGAACGATGCCCTGCGCCACGCCATTGGCGGTGTATTGGAAACCATGCCGGCCTCGATGGCGTTCCTCTGCCCTAACGTCAACTCCTACCGTCGTTTCGGTGCACAGTTCTACGTGCCGAACTCGCCGAGCTGGGGCATTGATAACCGTACCGTTGCGCTGCGCGTACCGAACGACACCCGCGATGCCGTGCGCATCGAGCACCGTGTCGCCGGCGCCGACGCCAACCCGTACCTGCTGCTCTCGGCCGTACTGGCTGGCGTGCACCATGGCCTGACCAACAAGATCGAGCCAAGCGCACCGGTAGAAGGCAACTCCTACGAGCAGAACGAGCAGAGCCTGCCCAACAACCTGCGTGATGCGCTGCGCGAGTTGGACGACAGCGAAATCATGGCCCGTTATATCGACCCGAAATACATCGACGTCTTCGTCGCCTGTAAAGAGAGTGAACTCGCCGAGTTCGAAAACTCCATTTCGGACCTCGAGTACAACTGGTACTTGCACACCGTGTAAGTACCCATTCGACGCCGGCGCAAGCCGGCGTCGTTTTATCTGCTGCTTCACCCCAGAATTTTTTGCCTACACCGCAGCCCTGTGACCAAGCGCTGCGTTGTTGTTTGTGTGCCATGGCCAGCCCAGACGTGCATCGAGACCACCAGACATGTCGCGGCTCGCTCAGTTGTAAAGGATTTGAGCGATAACTCCATTCGCCGCAGCCATTGCTGCGGCTCATGCTGTGAACCGACACCTAAGGAAGTCGTCATGCCCCGCCTGTTAGCTGCGCTGCTGTTTGCTGGCTCATCCCTTCTCGTTGCGTCCACCACGGCCCAGGCCGAAGAGCTGGTGGTCTACAACTGGAACGACTACATCGCACCCCAGGTGCTGGCCGACTTCGAAAAAGAAACCGGCATCCACGTCGACTACCACACCTACAGCACCGCCGAAGACCTGGAAAAAGCCCTGGCCAGCGGCGAGTCCATTGATGTGGCCGTGCCGTCCCATGACACCCTGCCAGCGCTGATCAAAGCCGGGCGCCTGCAGCCGTTGGACATGACCCGCCTGCCCAACCGCACGCACCTGGACAAACAGCTGCTCAGCAAGCTCAACGCCGTAGACCCGCAGAACCGCTACGCCATCCCGTATCTGTGGGGCGCGGTGGGCCTGGCCATCAACGTGCCGCAGGCCGAGAAAGCCTTCGGCGGGCCGTTGCCCAACAGCTGGAGCCTGCTGTTCGACCCGGCGCAAAGCGCGAAGCTGGCCACCTGCGGTATCAGCGTGCTGGATGCGCCGGATGAAGTGATGTCAGTGGCCATGAACTACATGGGCCGCAGCCTGGCCCACAGCCCGCCGACCCAGATCAAACAGGGCGGCAGCATGCTCGATGCCGTGCGCCACAACGTGCGCTACGTGGACAGCGAGCGCTATATCGACGACCTGAAGACGGGCAAGTTGTGCATGTCGCTGGCCTGGGTGGGCGACGCCTTGGGCGCCAGCGCCGCCGGGCAGAACGTGCACTTTGTGGTGCCCGATGAAGGCTCGGTGCTGTTTATCGACAACCTGGTGATCCCCAGCAGCGCCCGCCGTGCCGACCTGGCCCACCGCTTTATCGACTACCTGATGCAGCCCAAAGTGGCGGCGCAGATCACCACCGAAACCCTGTACCCGAGCGGCAACGCCGACGCCCGCGAATTCCTCGACCCGGCCCTGCGCGACCAGCCTGGCCTGTACCCCGACCGCGCCACCAAGCGACGCCTGGCGGCCCTGGAAGTGCTGCCGGAAAAAACTGCGGCGGTAAAAGATCAGGTGTGGGGCAAGTTTCGCGACGGGAGTTGATAGGGTAGATCAATCTCCCCCCTCACCACCGTCATCCCAGCGCAGGCTGGGATCCAGAGTTCCGGAATAGACGGTGTTCGTCACACCATTCTGGATTCCAGCCTGCGCTGGGATGACCGGTGTTTGTACCCTGACTCACCGCTCATGACTCATATGCCGAATCGAGGCAAAGCGGTTGAAAAAGCGGTGCAAGGCAAACACCGCGAGCAAGGTGATAAACACCGACGCGCACACCGAGCTCAACCGATACGCCAGGCTGAACATCATGTCCTGGCTCGGCGTCAGGTACTGGCCAAAGACGATGGCAATAGTCGTCAACGCGCCAAAGCCCACCCCTTGCGCCCCTTCCCGGGTGTGGATGCGCGCGCAGTAAAACGTGGCGATCCAATACAGCAGCGTCACCAGCGGCAGCACGTCGTAGTGGTCGAACAGCACCAACTGCAGCACCAACCCCACCGCGCAGCCCAGCAACGTACCCAACGCACGAATACGCCCGGCGAAGCGGATGCCGGTCCAGTGCATGGGGAACAGCACCAGAATCGAGGCGATTTGCGCCGACAGCGAATCGCGTAAATCGAAGGTCTGGAACAGCATGAACGACAGCGTGGCGATGCACGCTCCCAACAGCGCTTCATGCCGTTGGCTGGGCAGGTCCTTTGCCGCCGGCGCCCGAGCCGGGCGCGGTTCGGCGTCGGGGAACAAAAAGAACATCAGCCAGGCGATCAACACCGTCTGCACGGCGGCCACCATGTTGCTGGTCACCAGGTCGTAGAGGTGGGTGTCGGGGTAGCTGGCAAAGTGCAGCAGCATCGATAAAAACACGCAGCCCAGCGCGCCGAACATAAACAGCGGCCCCTGCGCCATCAGCCGAAAGCGCCAGAAGAAGGAGGCGAACACCAGTGGCACGATCAACAACGGTCGATCGCCAAACAGGCCGTAAATCAGCAGCACTTCCAGGCACGCTAGAAACGCCTGGGCCAGAAACTGTCGAATTACATGGGCGTTGATCACCGGTGTCAGGCCCAGCAGCAACATCGGGTACACGGCGAAAAACGAGCCGTTGTCCCAGTCCATCAATTTGCAGATAAACAGCCCCAGCGTACCGCCCGTGGCAATACGCAGGCATTGGCGCAGGCCGTTGTCGGTGAGGGCGGGCAGGCTCATGGCGATGGCCTAGTAGATGTAATGCAACAGGCTGATCAGGCGGATCTGCACCCGGCCGAAAAACGCCGCCAACGGCGCTTCATGCGGGTACAGCTGCACCGTGGCCTTAGCGCCGCTGGGCAAGGCTTGCGGCAATGGCGCATCGAGCGCCACATGCAGGCGCTGGCGCTGAGCATCCCGCACCCAGCGGTCGGAGGTGGCCGGGGCGGCGAGGTCGCCATTGGCTTCCAATTGGCCTTCCTTTACCCCGGCGTCGATGGCGCTGACAGTGGCAGCAAATACCTGGCCCGGCAGGCCGTCAAACACCACCGAGGCAGGGTCTTGCAGGCTTACGTAGCGCAGGGCTTTTTCGCGGAAGTCGGCGCTGATATCCGCCTCGTCGGCGACCAACGCCGCCACCGCACCGCCGGCTGCCACATAGGCGCCTGTGGATAACTGCAGATTGCTTAGGGTGCCACTACGCTCGGCGCGCACTTCGCTATAGGCCAGTTGCAGCTTGGCCTGCTCCAGGGCGTTGCGGGCCGAACGCAACGCCAAATTCTCACTGCCTGCTTCGCCGCGCTCCACCAACAGCTCGCGGATACGGGCATTGGCAGCGCTGACCTTGGCGACTGCCGCGGCGGTTTGCGACGTGGTTTGCTCATACAGTTGACGGGACACGTGCTGGGTCGCCAACAGCTTGCCCAGCCGCTCGCCTTCACGTTGCAACTCGCTGGCGGTGGCCTGGGCAGCCTGGTGATCGGCTCGGGCAGCCGCCAAAGAGGCGTCCAGCTGACGGTTGTTTTGCTCGGCCTTCTCCTGCGCCAGTTCGGCGGCGTGCACGGCCAGGCGGAACGGCTCGGGGTCGAGGCGGAACAACAATTGGCCGGCCTGCACATGGGCGTTGTTGGCCACGGCAATCTCCAGCACCTGGCCACTGACGCGCGGCGCAATGCGCAGCACCGGCCGCGTTAGCTGCGCCTGCGGGGTAATGGGCATCCACAGGTCGGCCGCCAGAAAGTAACCAAACAACAGCACGAAGGCCGCAATGGCGACCCGCACGCGGCGAGCAAAGCGCTGCTCCGCAGTCATGCGCACCTCGAAAAATACTGGGGTTGAACAACAAAGAACCGGCAACGGCGAAGCCGAGCGGTGACAGCTCATGGCAGGCAGTATATTTTGCCGCCAGAGCCAGATAATCAGCGGGTTTGGTGAAGCAGCATTACGCCGGGCGCAATAGTTGGGAGATGCAATGGACACCTTACAAAGCATGCGCGTGTTCGCCCGGGTCATCGACGCCGGCAGCTTTACGGCGGCCGCGCAGGCGCTGGGCCTGTCCACGGCGCAGGTATCGCGGCTGGTGTCGGAGCTTGAGCAACAGCTGCAGGCCCGCCTGCTGCACCGCACCACCCGGCGCCTGGCGCTGACCGAAACCGGCGAGCGTTACCTGCAGCGCTGCCGGCAAATTCTCAGCGAAGTGGACGAAGCGGCGGCCGAAGCCCGCGGCGCCCATCTGATCCCCATCGGGCGGCTGCGGGTGCACACCATGACCGGCCTGGGCCTGCAACACCTCACTCAACTGGTGGCCAAATACACCGAGCGTTATCCACAGGTGGTGGTCGACCTGACCCTGTCGCAGCGCAACCCCGACCCCATCGAAGACGGCCACGACGTCATCATCGCCTTTGCCCGCGAACTGCCGGACTCCCAACTGGTGGCGCAAAACCTCGGCCCCATGTTCAGCGTGCTCTGCGCCGCACCGAGCTATCTGGAAAAACACGGCACACCACGGGGGCCGGCGGATTTGCGCCAGCACCGTTACCTGCGCCTGCTGGACCCGCTGTATGTGGATAACTGGTTGCTGGACGATGCCAACGGCAGCTACGAAGTACTGCCCACCGAAGCCTTTCAGGTAAACATCGCCGAATCGCTGGCCAAGGCCGCGCAGGCCGGCATGGGGTTTTGCCTACTGCCTTCGTTCGTGGCCTGCCCCTCCTTGCTCGACGGCAGCCTGGTGCGTCTGTTGCCGCAGTACCGGCTGCGTGAACGCAACATCTATGCGCTGTACCCCTCGAGACGTTTTCTCGATGCCAAAATCAAAACCTGGGTCGAATTTCTCAAGGCCGAGCTGCCGCCGCTGTTCGCCCAAGATGAAGCCATTTTGGACAATCCCGCACACTGGGCGCCTTGAGCCGCGACTGTTGCATTCCAGGTAACAGCTCATCTCCAAAATGGCGATTTTTCTGTGTTTTCTTCCTCTTTACACTGGCCGTCGTTTCCATTGATGAGCCCGTATGAGGATCACACCATGCAACGCACCTTGATTTTTACTGCCCTGTTCGCCGCCAGTTCGCTGTTTTTCGCCCAAGCCAGTCAGGCTGAAGAGTCGCCTGCCTTTGTTGCGCGCAACGCGGCAATCGCCCAACAGCAGCAACAGGCGCAGGCCGAAGCAGTGGCTGCACAGAAGGCCGCCGAGCAGAACGCGCAAGACAGCTGATTTTCTCCCACGCGCGCCTGCTTCTGCGCGTGGTGCAGTTCTCCTGACGTTGATGGCGGTAGCTCCTCAGTCAACGTTACTTCCCGACCGCTCCGCCTCTGGTTGAGCGGTTTTTTTTGCGTGCGAGAAAGCGCCTACGGCGTCGCCGGCCACCTTCAACTCACTATTGAAGGTCATAGTCCTGCCCGGTGGTTTTTCCACCCCAAGCCCGCTGCGAAGATCACTCCACTTCAACTCTGGAGCGACGCCTATGACTCGCAAGCCTTTTTACCGCAGACTTCTTGCCACCACCCTACTGCTGCCAGCAATGGCGATGGCTGAACCCTCCACCTGGCCCGACGGGTCCCAATTGGTCATCTCCTTTTCCATGCAGGTGGAGGCCGGCGGTCAACCAGAGGGCGCCGAAAGTCCGTTCTCTGCGAGCCCGGTGGACAAGGGCTTTCCAGACTTGCCGGCAACCTCGTGGTTTGCCTACGGCTACAAGGAAGGCGTGCAGCGCATGCTCAAGTTGTGGGATGAAAACCAGATAAAAGTGACCTCACACATCGTGGGCGAAGTTGCGCAAAAGCATCCCGAGATGGTCAAGGCCATTGCCGAGGGTGGTCACGAGATAGCTGCCCATGGCATGCGTTGGGCCAGTTCATACAACCTACCGTACGACGAGGAAAAAGCCTTTATCGGCGACGGCGTGGATGCAGTGGAGAAAGTAACCGGCCAACGCGCCGTGGGCTTCAACGCCAACTGGATGCGCCGCAGTCCCAACACCTTAAAGGTGTTGCAAGACCTGAACTTCACTTACCACATAGACGATCTCAGCCGCGACGAGCCTTTTGTCACCCTGGTGCGCGGCAAGAAGTTCGCCGTGGTGCCGTATACGCTTCGTAACAACGACATCGTACTGATTGAGGGCCGGCACTTTTCCGCCGACCAATTCTACGAACAGCTCACACTTGAGTTCGATCGCCTCTACGCCGAGGGGGCGACTCGTCGGCGAATGATGTCCGTCAGCCTGCATGACCGCATCGGCGGTACGCCGGCGGTGGTTGCCGCTGTAGACCGTTTTATCCACTACGCAAAAGGGCATCCACGGGTGGCCTTCATGCGCAAAGATCAGATTGCCCAGATTGTGCTGACTGAAAAAGATCCGCTGATCGACACCAGCGAAGCTCAGTGGAATGACTGATACCTGAGCAAACGCCACGATGCACAGGCAATGGACCTTGTTGCCATACCGACACCATGCCTGAAAACCAGGCCTCTGCAGGCCGCGCGAAACTGACTTCGCTCAGTTTCGCGCGGCTTGTCTGCATTCGAGCTTTTACCCCTCTAAATCCACGCCAGCCAAGGCATGCGACGGTGTTACGGCACTTTAAGTGTCATAGCTGCCAGGAAAACGACCACCCGGTCACAGACGCCTGAATAAATCACTCTTTGGGACTAATTTCCTAAACGTTCCAGTGCAGTACGCTACGCGCGGGGAACTACAGTCCGCACTGCTCACAAAAATAATAAGGAGCATCCCGGTATGCGTTTTACGTCCATGCTTCAACTTTCGCTCGGCTGTCTTTTAGCCGCGCTGGCAAGTTTCTCGGCAGCGGCCGTTCAGGCCCAGACACCACAGGAACAAATGCAGGTGCAGGCCTGCCGCGCAGTGGGCAGCCTGTTGCTGTACCGCGGCGAAGGCTTCCAGGCCAGCTATGCCGAACGGGTCGACAGCGACCTCGCGGCCTTGGCGGCGGCCGTGCAAAGCAGCCCACAGGTTAGCGACCAACTGCGGGCCGCCCAGCAGAACCTTGTTACCCAGATAAAGCGCGGTGTTTCCTTCGGCCCCAACGAGGAGGATGTGCCATGGGGTTACCAGAAGGAATTAAGCAAAGCGCTACGCGACTTCCTGATCAGCGCCCATAGCCTGGGCAAGGCCGCGCCGGAGGACGAGCTACCGGTGAAAGTCGAATACCTGTCAGTGCAGTACCTGTTCCGCTCTTACGTCGGCAGCCTGGAACTGGCGCGCGAACACGCCGACCAGTACATCGGCCAGGACGAACGTTTGCTGGTACCGGAAATCGATCAGCAAATGAATACGCTCGCCGAGCAGGACGCGGCCGTGAAGAAGAAACTGGATACCCGCTGGGGTTATCTGCGGGTGGCGCTGGCCGATATGAACAGCGGCGTCACGGCGATGACCAGCCTGTCGGGCCGGCCATTCGCGCCGACCATCGTCGACCGCCATGCGCGGGCGATGAGTGATCAGTTGATGAGCGCAAACTGAGATCCCGCTCTGCTTGCTCGCAACGGCGGATATCAGCGAGCGGATATCCGCCCTAAGCCAGCCATTCATCCTTCTGACTCAGAAGTATCAGCACCAGCCGCACGCAACCAACAAACTGGAGCGCTGCCTGTTGGCCGTTCCAGGTAGGCGAGCGCCACATCTGAAACCACTCGCCGCCCACCACCACAAAACCGAAAAACCGCAGCGAAACGACGTGGCCAAACTGGCAATGGTTAGCTGCTTGGCTTGGTTAAAGTAACTGCAGGCTCGTGACGCCGCCGCCACAACCAACCGGCGCCCGCCATACACAACGCGCCCACGGCGAGTTCCACACTAATGATCAGGCTATAGGCCGCGTAATTCAGAGACGGATGGGAAATCGCGCGGTGATTTAAAACGCTGTCGACGGTATCCATCGACTACACGTGCTGAGCGAACGCGAAGTTAGTTCCGAATTCCATCAGATTATCGAAGCCGACCAGTAGCAGAAAATACCGGTCATGGCGACGAATACCCTCTTGAAGGTACGTACCAACATGCTCAGGTCCTTGAGCGAAAAAAAGAGACTAGCGTCTGTCTCACTCTTTAGCTGAACCATCTGGTAAAGCCATAAATCCAAACGCTATATCCTTCCCGCTAACTGCAAACACAAATAGTTGGTAGGGGAACCGGTTGATTAATGCGGCGAAAAGTGAACTTAAACCAAACATAGTAGTTTTTTCCGCTCAATGAACGGCAAGCGCGAGATTTATTACACAGCGACAGCGCTAGTGCGTCACGCACATGTTTCCAACATATATATAGGAGTTTTCGACCTAATCTTGAGGACAAGACCTCTGGAATTAACAAGTGAACACCTCCCTAATTTGTCTGCACTCTGCGATTTTTTCCGTATGCGCCGACATCTAGTGGGAAGGAATTTAGAGATGAAAACGTCAAATCGTGTAAAACACAAAAATGGAACTAATGGTTGGTTTGGACTATGTGCCCTCTCGCTTCTCCCGTTTTCTTCCGGAGATTTATTAGCGTCGGTTAATTGTCCTGAGGGACAGTACGACAACGGTTCGGGGGGTTGTTCGGTCAGTGATGGCTATAGTCCGACCGACCAAGGCTCTATCGCTCAACAACATTTGAATACGTACGCAGCCAACAAAACGATCTTTGCCACTTACCAACAGGAGTGGGAAGACTGGAACAAAAAAAATCTGCAACTCATTGAACAGTTGAACAAACCGCTAGCCTATCAATACCAGCTGTTAGCTGCTCGATTGGCAAAATGGCATAAGGAAGACACGCCAAGCTTTGTCGAGTACTTCAAACAGGTGAAAACAACCATCCCATTGGACATTGCTACCGACCTCCCGAATGACCTGACCAGTGAAACCGATCGCGACTTCATGGTGGGGTTTGTACTAGATGCATTTGTTCAAAAAGTTGACGACTTTTTGGTTAGTCAATACAACGCAAACCTGCAACATATCGCACGTTTATATTTTCAAATGAACCCCACGATAATGAAGTCGATCCACATCAACTACTGGACCAAGGCCTATGCGCCCAGCACCTCCGGAAAATGGGGCTTTACCAATTCTTATAGCGACACAATGAGGCTTCGGGACGCCCAGTCTGTGTACTCATTTATTCGTCCTGCTGACAGCAGCGATTACGACTTCAGTCAAGTCGAGGAAGACTTTACTGACACGTGGAACAACGCCAATACCTCACCATCGGTAAACACGTCAAAAACAACAAGATATTACAAATTTGTTCCGCAACCACTACCCAAAACCTTTTTAAACGATCTGGCGAAAGGTATTGATCAAACACTCATTAAACGCGTCAACAGAGAAACCCTGGCTGATACTCAATCCAAGGTTGTGGGTTTCAAGTTCAACAGGTTGATGCGTTCGTACCTATCCGCCAGCCAAAACCCAAAAGAATTGACGACCAAGTTAGTCAACCAGATCTTCGCCTATCCGCAACCTAACACCATCACTCAGATAAGCCGTGTTATTAACCAAGCCAAAAAATCCTGTTTGGCGCCTGCAGAATCTCGTGTACTGGAAGGCAAGATAGATCTGCAACACACCGTAAAAACAAGAGACTGCGGCTCAGGAGGCCGCTCACTAGATTGGTTTGTTATTAAAAATGAAGACAAAACCATCCAACTGAAGAACGCCTTTTCCGGCCAATGCCTGACGGCGCCGCGGCAGGCTAATGACGGCATCCTCAGCATGGTCTGCGGAGGACGCGTCAACACCTTCACGCCAGCATTTCAGAATTGGCAGTGGACGGGCGACAATCGACTACGCCGATCAGGCATTGATCACCTGTACAGCCTAACCATGATGGGGCCTAACGACTATTCCAACGCCTGGGGTGAAGGTAGAGAGCTTGACACCTACCCCTACGATTATTTGAAAGGAAAAGAGGCCTCAAGGGGAAAATGGTCAATCAGTATCGGTGGCATGCGGAGTGAAATGATCGAACCGCAAAACTATAAAACAGCACAACAACTTGCGCAGAACTTCTTCGCATTAATGTACGGCTTTACCGAAGAATTGCCATTGTTGGATAGAATAAAAACCGTTAATAAAGGCACCTCACTACCTACTGAAGACCGGCACAGTAGCCGTCTGGAAGACGCATACACCTCGCAGGAAAAAGCCACGCAGTTTTTTAACCAGATTTACAGCAATAGCAGCCTATACAACCAACTCCCCACCCGCATGCAGAGTTTTATTACGGCCTTGCGCTCGGGCACATCGTTGTTGGAAGCCTACAGCCAACACGCACCTGATATCTATGATGAAGTCAGAAAACTATCTCAAATAAAAACAGCCTTCTGGGATAACCCAAGCAATAAAAAAGGCTCAGTGCAAGTCTATGAAAACCCTTACAACAACAGCGTAGATGTATTTATATCCAAATTCGACGGTAATCCTGCCGGCACCGCACGTTGGCTGCCCATCAACAAAACGTCGAACGATAACTGGACATACGTAACCAGTCTGGGCAGCAAGGCTCAGGTGGCAAAAATAGTAGAGCGAATTAGCAACCACTTTCCGGAGTGGGGGGCTGCCGCTAACTATGGCGATATTTTCCGCTATAACAACCCTGTCTCTAAGAAGCTGGAATTCTTTCAAGCTAACTTCAAGGGAATGGCTAACAACAGCGCAGTCTATTTCCCAACCAATCAAACGTCCAATGACAAGTGGCGCTATCTTGGCCAACAGGGAAGTGCTGCCGTCTTGGTTGCGGCTCTAACCAACGATATCAACACTGCTTACTACTCCTATCTGTATAACCTGATAAAAATTAATGTTGGCACGAAACACACAATTTCCAATATTGAGCGACAGGTGTTCCCGCTAAACGACAATGGCGAAGATGGGCTCGACTTTAACAACTGGACACAGTCCGGGTCCGGACCGTCTTACGACATCGCCGGCCAACCCGCTCTGGGGCAGCACTTCTATGTAGCCAGCCCCACCCTATCCGGTATATCGCTATACAACTCGGGCAACGTCGGTGCCATCGGCGCTCTTTCTAACGCGTTAATCAATATGAAGTTCGAAATTCTGCAGTCCAATCAGGCCGAGCTGCTTCTGCAAAGAATGTTGATGCGCACACGTTTCGAGGAAATGTTTAGGTCGAATTATAACGATATTCTTGAGGGCTATGGTCTCAACTCGGCCAACGCACCGCCCGACCAACTGGACGATTGGGATCTTGCGCCAAGAGATATTTTTCGCGATTGGTCACTAGGGGACATGGACCCGCCGGAAAACTTCCAGGAATTCGCGCAAGATTTCAGGGCGTTGTTCAAACCTGGGCAGGAAGGCCAAGACGAACTCTATCGGTTCCTGGATGAGTTACAGGAAGAAGCGCCTTTGGAACTTGAAAATCCAGGGCTTATGACGTTAACCAACAGCTCATTAAGTACGGCATTCAACGCACTTACCGTCACTGAAACCAACATTGCGTTGAGCACAGTGACGGTAAATAGCTTGACGTCCAGCTTTGTGGGTCTGAGTTATTAGTACTCAGTAAAAGGTGCACTCAAATCGCGCGAAGTGAAAACCCGATCAAGGCTAAGCCAATAAAAAACGCCCCTTATCGAAAGATACGGGGCCTTTTTTCGCCTTATCGGTAACTGGAGCTCAGACCAGCGCGTTCTTACCGCGAATGTGCGTCGGGCCTGCGCGTTCTTCGATGGCCTCGCGCAGGTCATCTCGTACACCGACCAGGAACAGCAACTCGGCCACCACAAACAGCGGGCCGACGATCAGACCGGAGAGGTCATCGACAAACGCCGGCTTACGGCCTTCGTAGTAATGGCCGATAAACTGAATGATCCAGCCCACCACAAACAAGCCAACCCCACCGCTGAGCCAAACCAGGGTGCTCTGCGCCGCCAGGTTCGCGCCGCCCCACAGACTCAAGCCAAGCAACGCGCTCATGAGCAGCCCAAGGCGCAGTTCCAGGCGCAGGTAAAACACCGCCGAGGCCAACGCGCACAACGTGGCAGGCGAGAGCCACAGGCCTAGCGCGCTGAAACCGGGCCGCGAGAGCAACGCGGTAACGGCAAAGGCAATCATCGGCACGCCAATGAAGTGGGTGAAAATATTGCGCCGGTCACGGTGGTACGTGGCGTACTGAGCAAGGTGGTCTGTCAGGGTTTTCATCTTATGTCCTCGGAGGTTGCCTCTATTCGGGCTGGATGAATCATGCAGGTTGGGTAAGCTGCAACTCTGTCAGGTAGCTGACAAACCTTCCAGCGTCCCGGAAACAGCCATGGATCACTCTTTGCCGTACTTACTTTTGCTGCGCACCGGCCAGTGGTTCAGCCACCTGCCGCCGGCGTTGCAAGACGAGCTGTTGCGCAGTGCCGCGTTGCGCCGTCTGCAAGGCGGGGAGCGGCTGTTCAATCGTGGCGACCAACCGTGCGGCCTCTACGCCGTGGTGGAAGGGGCGATGCGCGTTGGTGCGGTAAGCGTGAACGGCAAAGAGGCGCTGCTGACCTTGGTAGAGCCGCCCTACTGGTTCGGCGAAATTTCCCTGTTCGATGGCCAGCCGCGTACCCACGATGCCTTTGCCGAAGGCCCGACCGTGCTGCTGCATGTGCCGCAACCGGCGCTCACCGCGTTGTTGCAGCGCGAGCCGGCGTATTGGCGCGACTTTGCCCTGCTAATGAGCCAGAAGCTGCGTTTGGCGTTTATCGCCCTGGAGCAGATCAGCCTGCTGCCCGCCGCACCGCGCCTGGCGCAACGGCTGCTGATGATTGCCGATAACTATGGCGAGGGCGACCCGCGTCGGGTGCTGCACCTGGCTCAGGAGCAGTTGGCGCTGATGCTGGCCATTTCCCGGCAGACCACCAACCAGATCCTCAACGACCTGCAAGCCCAGGGTATCGTGCACCTGACCTATGGGGAGATCGAGATTGTGGATTTGCAGCGGTTGCGCGAAGTGGCCCGGCACTGAGGTAGCGTTTGTGCGCAAATCGCCTGGTGCGCGAAGCACAGCCTACGAGAGCGGATTGGTGTCTCGCGAAGCTGCACCTGCTATCGAGGTAACGTAGGGTGTGCTCCGCGCACCAGCGGTCTCGCCTGAATCGCCGGCGCCGTCACACCTGCGGCCGATACCCCAACCGCAACCCACCCCAATGCCTGCCCTGCACCGTAATCGGCACCGACAGGTCATGCATCAACTCACCCGTATCGCGGCTGTAGGTCTGCAACAGCAGCGCCTGCTGGTGGCTGCCGCAACGGATGCCGGTGGGGTCGTTGAACAGGCGTTTGCTGCGGCTCTTCACGGTGTCCACCGCGCGGTCGCCCGTTTGCCCATGGCTGAAGGCGCGGTTGTGGGTGGGCACGTACCCTTCCGGGGTGCTGGCGATGGCAAACACCAGGCCTTCGTGACGCGCTAGAAGCGGTTCCTGAATCGTCGGTAAAACCTGATCGGCATATGCATCGAAACGGGTGCGGTATTTGGCCGGGTAGCTGTTGGCGATGGGTTGATACTGACGGTCGAACAGGTCGCCGACGCTTACGCGTCCGGCCTGAATATCCGCCTCGAACTGCGCGCCAATAGCCGCTGCCCCTTCACGGGCCAGGTCGTAGATACGCTGGTGGTAGTCATCCAGCCCCACTTCGGCCAACTGCTCGCTGACGCTTTCGGCCTGCCCCACCAGACGCTGCGCTGCCTGCGCCAATTCGCGGGTTTGCGCTTCGCTGCCGTGTACATCGCTGCGCAGTTGTTCCAGAGCCACAAACAGCGATGACAGTTGCTGATGGTTGCTCTCGGTGCCGCGGGTGATAAAGGCCACCTGGCTTTCCACGTCGCTGGCCAGTTCCGTGATGCCGAGCAAATGGCCGCCGCTGGCTTCGACCTGCGCGGCCGCCTGGTCCAGTTCGCTCGCCTGCTGCTGAATATGGCTGACCACCGCGCTGCTCTGCTCGCGGATATCGGTGACGATCTGCGCCACTTCTTCGGTGGCCTCGGCGGTGCGGCCGGCAAGCTTGCGCACTTCGTCCGCCACCACGGCAAAGCCACGGCCCTGATCGCCGGCACGGGCGGCTTCGATGGCCGCATTGAGGGCCAGCAGATTGGTCTGGCTGGCGATGGACTGAATCACCTGGGTGACTTGCTGAATCTGTTCGGTGCGGCTGCTCAGGCCATCCATCAGCTCGCGGCTGTCGGCGGCCTGCACACTCAACTGCTGCATGCGCTCGATGGCCTGCTGCAGGGCCTGCTGACCTTCGTCGCTGCGCTCGCGCACGGCATGGGCGGCGTTGAGGGTTTGTTCGGCGCGCTGGGCGCTGGCTTCTTCGGTGGTGGTCATGGCCTGGGCGCCAACGCTGACCTGCTCGACGGCTTGCAGTTGCGACTGCAGCTTGTCCGCCATGCGCTGCACCCCAAAGGCCACTTGCGCGGCGGCCAAGGCGTTATGGCACGTGCTGCGCGAGAGGTTCTGGCTGAGTTCGTTGAAGGCCGGTGGCTGCTGGCTGGCGCTGGGCGGCTCATCCGGCAGCTTCCAGGGGCCCAGCCATGGCCACAGCGCCAAGAGCAGGTAAGCCGGAATGCTGAGGTACAGCGGCAATTGCATCTGCTGATACACCACCATCAGCACGCTCAGGCCAACGGCATGCAGCAGGCAGGCCCAGGGGCGACGGGAGTAGGCAGGACGCATGGGCAAACCTCTTGTTCTTATGGCGCTTGGCGTGGGTACACACAATGCGCTGTAGGAGAGGCTTTAGCCTCGATGGCCGTTTCCAGCAAATCGAGGCTGAAGCCTCTCCTACAACGGTAATGGCAACGGCAACGGTCGCGTATTCGAGCATGTCATCGGCCGCGCTGCCAGTACGCTTTAGTCCTAACCGTCTTATCCCTTGGCCAGCACACTGTCGCGGTATTGGCTCGGCGCCATGCCGGTCCAGCGCTTGAACGCGCGGCTAAAGCTGCTGCTGTCGGCAAAGCCCAGCAGGTAGGCGATCTCGCTGATGGAACAGTGCAGGTCGCGCATATGTTGCAGGGCCAGGTTCTGGCGGGTTTCGCTGAGCAGGTTTTCGTAGCTGCAGCCTTCATCGGCGAGGTGGCGCTGCAGGCTACGCAGGCTCAGGTGCAAGCTGCTGGCAATGCGTTCGGCCGAGGGTTCGCCATTGGGCAGCTGACTTTCCAGGCAGGTGCACACGCGGCGCCGCCAGGTAATCGGGTGCAGTTGTTCGAGGGTGCGTTTGAGCACGGTTTCGTTGTGCTCAGCCAGTTCCTGGTTGCCGTCTTCCAGGGTGCTGTCGAAGGCCTCGCGGGGAAACTGCAGCAGGTCCTGCGCGGCGCCGAAATGCACCGGAGCCCGCAAGGCGTCGTGCCAGGGGCTGGGGTCGGCGGGTGCTGGGCGACGCAAAAACACGGCCAGCGGCGCGAAGTCACGGCCCAGACGATTGCGGCAGGTGCGCACGTAGATGGCGATAAACGCATCCACTGCCTCCGGCGCCGGCGCCGGGCTGCCAACCGGCACGTTCAGGTAGAACTCGTAGCGGTCGGGCAGGGTTTTCAGTTCCAGGCTCAGGGCATCGCTGACCACCTGGTGATAACGCACGATGCGCTCGAACACCTCGCGCAAGCTGCTGCTGGCCACCAGTGCATAGCCCAGCGCATGAAAGCTGGTGGGGCTGACGTATTGGGAGGTTTTCAGCCCCAGCGCCGGGTCGCCGCTGGCCTCTACCGCCAGGCGCCACAAACGGGTGGTGGCCGATAGCGGGTAACGGGCATTGGGGTGTTCCATCAGCGCCGGGTCCAGGCCCGCTTCCAGGCACAGCCTGGCGCTGTCCAGCCCCAGGGCGTCCAGCTGCTTGCGCAGCGCGCGGGTCCAGCTGGCGAGGGAAGTGGGTTCAGCAGTCATGCAGATTGGCGCATCCGGTCAACAGGTTGGCGTTCGAGGTCAGGCCGGCGCGCATCCGGCCCGGCACAGTAGCCTCACGTTAAATAGAGGATGTAAGCATGTCCCACTCTCCTGCAAGCCCCGTGAGCCAGAATGCACAACAGCGTGCTGCACATATTCGCGAAGTGGTGATGGCCCACGGCGTCGAACTGCGCCAGCGTTACCCCATCCTCAACCACCAGGACGCCCTCGGCGCCGGCATTCTCGCCTTCGCCCTGCTCGGCATGATCGGCAGCGCCGCGTTGTACATCGAAGGCTACATGGCGTGGTGGGCGTGCCTGCTGCTCAATGCATTCTTCGCCTCGCTGACCCACGAGCTGGAGCATGACCTGATCCACTCGATGTACTTCCGCAAAAAACGCGTGCCGCACAACCTGATGATGGCCCTGGTATGGCTGGCCCGCCCCAGCACCATCAACCCCTGGGTGCGTCGTCACCTGCACCTCAATCACCACAAGGTGTCCGGCACCGAAACCGATATGGAAGAGCGCGCCATCACCAACGGTGAGCCCTGGGGCATCGCCCGCCTGCTGATGGTGGGCGACAACATGATGTCCTCCTTCATCCGCTTTCTGCGCGCCAAGACCTGGAGCCACAAGTGGATGATCGTCACCCGCACCCTCAAGGTTTACTCGCCGCTGGGCCTGATGAACTGGGGCACCTGGTATGTGTTCCTGGGTTTCCATTTCAGCACCTTCGTCGCCACCCTGCTGGGCTCGCCCATTGAATGGTCGGCCACCACCCTGGACGTGATGCACGTGGTGAATATTGCCGTGGTGGTGCTGGTCGGCCCCAACGTGCTGCGCACCTTCTGCCTGCACTTTGTTAGCTCCAACATGCACTACTACGGCGACATTGAGCCGGGCAACGTGATCCAGCAATGCCAGGTGCTCAACCCGGTGTGGCTGTGGCCGCTGCAAGCGTTCTGCTTCAACTTCGGCAGCAGCCATGCAATCCACCACTTTGTGGTGAAAGAGCCCTTTTACATTCGCCAGCTGACCGTGCCCTTTGCCCACAAGGTGATGCGTGAGGCCGGCGTACGCTTCAATGACTTTGGCACCTTTGCCCGCGCCAACCGTTGGACCCGCACTGAAGAGAAGAAGGCGGCCACCCAGCAGACCCAGACTGCCTGATCGATTTTAGCCCTGACCTTCAGCGGCGCTTCGGCGCCGCTTTTTTCGTCTTAGCCAAGGCCAACCCATGAACGTTTTTATCATCCACGCGCACCCCGAGCCGCATTCGTTCTGCACCGCCATGAAAGACCTGGCTGTGACCACCTTCGAGGCGGCCGGGCATACCGTGCAGGTGTCCGACCTGTACGCCATGAACTGGAACCCGGTAGCCAGCGCCGCCGACTTCGGCGCGCGTAGCAACCCGGACTACCTGGTGTATGCCCTGGAACAACGCCACGCCCATGGCCAAGGCGCGCTGGCAGCCGATATCAGCGCCGAGCTGGAAAAACTGCTGGCGGCCGATCTGGTGATCTTCAACTTCCCGATTTTCTGGTGCTCGGTACCGGCCATTCTCAAAGGCTGGATCGACCGCGTACTGGTGTCCGGCGTGTGCTACGGCGGCCTGCGGTTCTACGACAAAGGCGGCCTGGCCGGCAAGAAAGCCATGCTCAGCTTCACCCTCGGCGCGCAGCCCCATATGTTTGCCGATGAGGCGGCCATCCACGGTGAATTGAACCTGATGCTGCGCCACTTGCAGCGCGGCACGCTGGCCTACGCCGGGCTTAGGGTGCTGCCACCGTTTGCGGCCTACCACGTGCCCTATATCGACCATGACGCCCGCACCGCGATGCTCGCCGACTACCGCGAGCACCTAGTAAATATCGAGAATGTTCAGCCGTTGCGCTTCCCGAAAATGGCGGAGTTTGATCGGCAGTTGAACCCGTTGGGTCAACCAGACAAAGCCGGAGGGCAAATATCCGTCTGAGCATTTGGGGGGTGATAACGGCGGATATCCCTGCGGGATATTCGCCCTACGACGTTTGCGTCTCCCCAACCGGCTCAGGCGCAGCCACCACCCGCGCCGGCATCATGCTTTGCAGCTTGCGCTCGTTCACGTTCAATTGCTGCGCCGCCTTGCTCGCGGCAAGGTCTTTAAGCGGCTGCTCATCCGGCCAGCGCGCCATTTGCGCCGCCAGGTTCATCACCAGTGATTCACGCCCGTACACGCCGGTCAGCAGGTAAGTGGCGGCGATCAACTCGCGCAGCTCCAGCGGCAACCGCCAGCGCGCGCGCAACGCCGACCCAAAACCAGCACCGAATTTGCGCAAGGCTTTGACAATGGCCTCGTCCTCCAGCGTGCCGCTGGCCAGCAACCAATTCTGCAAGCAACGCAGCAGCGCCAGGTCGCCGATGCTATGCAGCAGACCGGCGCAGTAGCAGCGTTCGGCGTCGATGCCCTGTTCCTCTGCCAGTTGCCGCGCGTAGTCGGCCGTGCGCTGGGACAAGCCCCAGAAATGCGCAGCCTGTTCGGCCAGGCGCGGGTCTTCCAGGCTGGTGCTGCGTTGCAGCGCCATGCCCATCACCAGGTTGATGCTATGAGCCACGCCCAATCGCGGCAGCGCCTGGCCCAGGGTCTGGCAAGGCCGGCCCATGTGCTGGGCCGCGCTGTTGGCCGCCGCAATCAGGCGGGCGTTAATCTGCGGGTCGCGGATAAAGCGCTGCTCCAACACATCCAGGTCCAGCTCGTTCGGGTCGAGGGCCAGGCTCAAGGCGTCTTTGACCTCATCCAGCAGCGGTGCGCCATCCGACAGATTGCGCCGCCCTTCCAGAAAGGCGTCCAGACTTTGTTCCGGCGCCAGGCTCGGCAGCTCGCAGAACACCTCCTGGCCCGGCGCCAGCAACAGGTCGCGCAGGCGCTGTTGCAGTTTGTCCATGTTGAAGGGGTGTACCAGGTACATGGTGGGCGCCAATGGCAGCACTTCGCGCACGCTGGCGCTGTCGGTGCGGTCGGTCATCAGAATGAAGGGCAGCGGCGGTTTGCGCTGCAGGCGGCGAATCTCACCGAGAAAATCCAGGCCATTGAGGCCCGGCAATGCCCACTCAGCAATCACCAGGTCCGGCAGGCGTTTGCGGCAGGCCTCCAGCGCGCTGCTACCATCGGCGAACTGCAGCAGCTGGGCATCACAGCGCACGTTTCCCAGCAGCTGCCCCAATAGCGCCCGCGTCCACGGGTCTTGCGCGGCTATCACAATGCGCGGTGCAGCTTTGAAATCCTTGGTCATCGACTTCCTCCTTAAGCGCACACCTTAGCCAACGGGATGACCCCTCGCCAACACTCCATTTGTCGCATGGCCATTGGATAAAAACAGGCAAAAAAAAGACCCGCCGAAGCGGGTCTCAAACTTGCCGAGCTGGTGAGCCCTAGGCGAGTTCGTCGAAGCACTCAGCGACAATGGCCAGGCCTTTGTCCAGTTGCGCCTCAGGAATGGTAACCGGCATCAGGAAGCGGATGACGTTGTAGTAGGTGCCGCAAGACAGCAGGATCAGGCCTTTTTCGCGTGCGCGCGCCACGATCTTGCCAACCAGCTCAGCCGCCGGCTTGTGGGTGTCGCCGCCTTCGAACAGCTCGATAGCGATCATCGAACCCAGGCCACGAACATCACCAATCACCTTGTGCTTGGCCTGGATGTCGCGCAGACCAGCCTTCAGGCGTTCGCCCAGGGCTTGCGAGCGTTCCAGCAGTTTTTCTTCGTCGAACACTTTCAGCACAGCCAGGGCCGCGGCGCAGGCAATCGGGCTACCGGCGTAGGTGCCGCCGAGGCCGCCCGGTGCGATGGCGTCCATGATTTCGGCTTTACCGCTGACGCCGGAAATCGGGAAACCGCCGCCAACGGATTTGGCGAACGTGGTCAGGTCCGGAATCACGCCCAACTGCTCGGTGGCGAAGAAGGTGCCGGTACGGCCAGCGCCGGTTTGCACTTCGTCCGCGATCAACAGAATGCCGTGCTGGTCGCACAGGGCACGCAGGCGCTGCATAAAGGCTTTGGAGTTAGTGTAGAAACCACCTTCGCCCTGTACCGGCTCGATGATGATGGCGGCGATGTCGGACGGCTGTGCATCGTTCTTGAAAATGCGCTCGATGCTCGCGATGGACTCGTCTTCGCTCACACCGTGCAGCTCGCACGGCGACTGGGCGCGGTACACACCGGCAGGCATCAGGCCCATGCCAGCGGAGTACGGCACCACTTTACCAGTGAGGCTCAGGGTCATCATGGTGCGGCCGTGGTAAGCGCCGGTGAAGGCGATTACGCCAGCACGGCCGGTGGCGGCACGGGCGATCTTCACGGCGTTTTCCACCGCTTCGGAACCGGAGGTCACCAGCAGGGTTTTCTTGGCGAAATCACCCGGTACGCGCTTGGCGATTTCTTCGCACAGTTCTACGTAGGGTTCGTACGCCAGCACCTGGAAACAGGTGTGCGACAGCTTGGTCAGTTGCTCTTGCACCGCCGCAACCACTTTGGGGTGCAGGTGGCCGGTGTTGAGCACGGCGATACCGCCGGCGAAGTCGATAAACTCACGGCCTTCCACGTCCCAGACGGTGGCGTTCTCGGCGCGCTCGGCGAAAATCGGGTGAATCTGGCCCACACCGCGCGGTACGGCGGCAATGCGGCGTTGCATCAGGGATTCGTTCGTCTTGCTCATGGTGCGTTCCTCATTCGCCGCTGATCGGGCGGCGCAGTGGGATATAAACGCAACCGGGAAGGGCGCGCGCAGCATTCGATGATCGACTGCGGCGCCTGCCAGTTGCTCAGGTTCTTTATTACGGTGCTGCGTGCCCGGGTGGGCCGGCTCTTTGGTTCCACCCCGGGGTACTTCAATCACTTCTTGATGCTTTTGCTCTTTGTGCTCTTGGGCTTAATGCCGCTCGAGAGCTTTGGGGCTAAGGCCAGACAAGGCGAAATGCCGGCGAAAAGCGCAGCGTACATTCGTACGTGAGCATCTGAGGCAGCATTTCAACGCAGTATGGCCTACGACCCGAAGGTCGATTAGTTACACACCCAGGCAGAGGTATTTGATTTCCAGGTAGTCCTCGATGCCGTACTTGGAGCCTTCACGGCCCAAGCCAGACGCCTTGATACCGCCAAACGGCGCCACTTCGTTCGAGATCAGGCCGGTGTTGATACCCACCATGCCGTACTCCAACGCTTCGGCGACACGGAACACACGACCCAGGTCGCGGGCATAGAAGTACGAAGCCAGACCGAACTCGGTGTCGTTCGCCTGGGCGATCACATCGGCCTCGTCTTTAAACCGGAACAGCGGCGCCAGCGGGCCGAAGGTCTCTTCTTTGGCAACTGCGGCGTTCTTCGGCACGTCGACCAGGATGGTCGGCTCGAAGAAGCTGCCACCCAGGCTGTGGGCCTTGCCGCCGAAGACGATTTTCGCGCCTTTGCTCAGGGCGTCGGCAATGTGTTCTTCAACCTTGGCCACGGCCTTGTTGTCGATCAGCGGGCCGGTGGTGGTGCCGTCTTCCAGACCGTTGCCGATCTTCAGCTTGGCGACGGCCACTTTCAGTTTTTCCACGAATGCGTCGTACACGCTGTCTTGAATGTACAGACGGTTGGCGCAGACGCAGGTCTGGCCGTTGTTGCGGTATTTGGAGATCAGCGCGCCTTCAACGGCAGCGTCCAGATCAGCATCATCGAACACGATGAACGGCGCGTTACCGCCAAGCTCCAGCGACACTTTCTTGATGTCGTGGGCGCATTCAGCCATCAGCTGACGACCGATTTCAGTCGAGCCGGTGAACGACAGTTTGCGCACGATCGGGTTGCTGGTCAGTTCGCTGCCAATATCGCCGGCGCTACCGGTCACCACGCTGAACACGCCTTTCGGAATGCCAGCACGCTCGGCCAGTACGGCCAGGGCCAGGGCGGAGTACGGGGTCTGGCTGGCAGGCTTGAGCACCATGGTGCAACCGGCGGCCAGGGCCGGGCCGGCTTTACGGGTGATCATCGCCGCCGGGAAGTTCCACGGCGTGATGGCGGCGGTAACACCGATGGGCTGCTTGAGCACCAGCAGACGCTTGTCCGGCTGGTGGCCCGGAATGACGTCGCCATACACACGCTTGGCTTCTTCGGCGAACCACTCCAGGAAAGAAGCAGCGTAAGCGATTTCGCCCTTGGCTTCGGCCAACGGCTTGCCCTGCTCGAGGGTCATCAGGCGACCGAGGTCGTCCTGGTTTTCAATCATCAACTCAAACCAGCGACGCAGCTTGTTCGCGCGCTCTTTGGCCGTCAGCGAACGCCAGCCCGGCAAGGCTTTTTCAGCGGCTTCGATGGCACGTTTGGTTTCAGCGCCGCCCATTTTCGGCACGGTGCCGAGAATCTCGTTGGTGGCCGGGTTGTTGACCTTGATGGTCTGGCCGCTGTCCGCGTCTACCCACGCGCCGTCGATAAAGGCTTGCTGGCGAAACAATTGAGCGTCTTTGAGTTGCATAGCCGTCTCCTTTAGCCCGCCGCCATGGCGACAGGCAAAATTGTTGTAAGTCGTCGCAGCGCGAGCTGCAACGAAGAATAGTGGATGACACCTGGAACGGATTGAGCGCTGATGACGGGCTTTTGGAACAGCCAAAGATCGCTGGGTTCGGTCTTGGGCTGTGAGCGTCGAGGGCGTTTGAAATCTCAAACGAATCCTAGGGTCGTCACCGCTAAAGGGCAATAGGATGTTCGAAAAAATGTACGAAAAACCTTAAAAGCTGGTGTTTTTTTGATCAGGCAAGCGCAAGGATTAGTACTTTCGTTTGATAAAGCGAACAAAACGCCCGCCATGGACGCCTGCGAGCGACATGCGTATCATGGCGCCGCGCTGCACCAGTAGCTCAGCTGGATAGAGTACTGCCCTCCGAAGGCAGGGGTCGTGGGTTCGAATCCCGCCTGGTGCACCAACTAAATGAGAAAGCCCCAGGTGAATGCCTGGGGCTTTTTTGTTTCCGCACTTTTTATACGGACATGAATACTAGTGCCTAGGCTTATCCAGCAGTTCCAGGATGGCCCCCCTAATCATGAAGCCTTGATATCTCCGCGGATCAGGAAATTGTTGGAAAGTCCGAGTCGAGAAATGGCATACCGAGCCCGCTGCGACTTGTTTTAGATACCTTTCTTCCCAGCAAAAATCCGCCCACGCCCTCCAACCACGACGCTCACAAATCATGGCCAAAAGGCTTGGGCGGCAAAAAAACGCCTCTCGCGTGGCGTTCTACAGGCGGCTAGCGCGGGGAGCGCGAGCCGCAAGAGGCGGTCAGGGTTTCAACCCGTCGAACAGGGTCTGGGTCAGTTGGCGGATGCGCTGGGCGTGGGCGTCGAAGTCCGGCACGTCGTCTTGCACCAGGCGCATAAACAACATGGAGCTGTAGTCGTTGAGGAAGTAGGCGACGAAGTCGACATCCACCGTGGTGCTGAGCATTTTCCGTTCTTGCAGTTCGCGCAGCAGGCTGGCGATCTCGCGCACCAGCCCGGCGTTGAAGTCCTGATCGGGGGGCGTGGTCGCCATGCTGAGTGGGGAAAGTTCTCGCCAGATGGCTGGCGGAAGGACGCTCAGTTCATGGCGCACGATCAGCGATTCGAGGTGGCACATGGCATCCACGGCGTTATCGAAATCAGGAATCTGCGAGCGCGCGTCAATGATGGCTTGTTTGTCGGCATGCTCCACCAGGGCCAGGAGTATTTCCTGTTTGCTGCCGAAGTAGTTGAACACCGTTGGCGTCGACACCCCGGCCTGCACCGCAATCTGCTCCACCGTCGTGGCCGCATAACCCTGCGTTTCGAAAAGCCCCAGCGCCGCTGTGACAATCGCTTCCCTGCGCGCCTTTTTTTGTCGTTGCCGTAAACCACTCACGCCACGCCCTCCTGAGCCAAGCTGATAAGTGGCTGATTCTAGGTAAATTTAGAACGCGGTCAATATTTTTAGTTGACTATAACTTTTTATATGAATAAAACATGTCATCGCCAACGACGAGACATGCCCCATGGATAGCGAGTTCGCTCAGGCCCTGCTGGGTGCTTATAAAGCGGGTGCCGAACCCACCCCAACGCTGATGCAGGGCTTTCCACCCGCCGCCGAGCACCGGGTGACCTGGCATAACTTCATGAGCCCGCCCCACAACCGCTGGGCCTTTCATAATTTGGGCCGCATTCGCCCAAGCATCAGCGTGGAACGCGGCGCCAAGCCGAGTGCACCGCTGGCCAGCGCCAGCCAAGCGCTGACCGACTTCAGCTTCGAGAGCGCTGCCGGCCACACCGTCACGCTGCAGCAGCACCTTGAGGCCAGCTACACCGATGGCTGGCTGGTGATGAAAAACGGCGCGGTGCTGCAAGAGGACTACTTCAACGGTCACCAGGCGCACAAACGCCACATCATGTTTTCGGTGACCAAATCGCTGATCGGGGTGCTGGCCGAAGGCATGGTTGGCGCCGGCCAGCTGAGCGAATCCGCCCTGGCCAATACCTACGTACCGGAGTTGACCGGCAGTGCATTTGGCGATGCGAGCGTGCGCCAACTACTCGATATGGCCGTGGCGATTGACTACGACGAGGTCTACGACGACCCGCTCTCCGGCAGCTCTCAATTTGGCTATGCCTGCGGCCTCACCGTACCGCCGCCCGGCATCAATGCCAGCCAGTCGCTGTACGAATACCTGCCGGCCACCCGCAAGAATGGCGAGCACGGCGGCTTCTTCCATTACGTCACTGCAACCACCGAGGCCCTGGCCTGGGTGATGGAGCGCGCCAGCGGGCGTAGCTGCGCCGAGCATTTGCGCGAGGTGTGGCAGGGCTTGGGCTGCGAGCGCGACGGTTTTTTTGTGGCCGACCCCTGGGGCCGCAACGTCGCCGGTGCGGGCTTCAATGCCACTCTGCGCGATATGGCGCGCTTCGGTTCGCTACTGCTGGCCAAGGGCGACGCGCACGGGCAGCAGCTTATTCCAGCCGCCGCCATTGAGTCCGTGCTGCAAGGTGGCGACCCTGCCATTTACGCCGCCAACGAGAACTTCGCGCAGTGGAGCCCCGGCGCTACCTACAAAAGCCAGTGGTATGTGTACCCCGGTGAAGCGCTGCTGGCGGTGGGCATCCATGGGCAGATTCTGTATATCGATTTCGCCCAGCAGGTGGTCATCGTCAAGCAATCTTCACTACCGATTGCCGAGAGCGTGCTGGATGTCGATACCTTGCGCCTAGTCCGTTCCCTGGCCAGGGCGCTATGAGCCAACCCCTTGGAGTTGCCATGAAAAATGTGTTGAAACACAGCGTGCTCGCACTACTGATGAGTGGCGCCAGCATGGTTGCCCATGCCGAAAAAATTGGTGGCGAGCTGCGCATCTACAACTGGATCGAGTACCTGCCCAAGGACGTGCTGGAGGACTTCAAAGCGCAGACCGGCATCAATGTGCTCTACGACGTGTTCGACAGTCCACAGACCCTCGAAGCCAAGCTTCTAACGGGTACGGCGGGCTATGACGTGGTGTTCCCCAGCAGCAGCCAGGTGCCCAATCTGGTCGGTGCCAATGCCCTGCAGCCGCTCGACCGTCAGCAACTGCCGCACTGGAACCAGCTCGACCCGGCGTTCATGGCGCAGCGCGAGCAGCTCGATCCCGGCAACCGCTACGCCGTGCCCTACCTGTGGGGCAGCACCTTGCTCGGCTACAACAAAGCCAAAGTTGAAGCCGTGCTGGGTAAGGACGTCGACATGCGTGACTACGACCTGCTGTTCAAACCCGAGAACATCGCCAAGCTCAGCCAATGCGGCGTGGCCATTCTCGACAGCCCGGATGAGGTGGTGCCTATCGCGCTGCACTACCTGGGGCTGAACCCGAGCAGCAGCAACCCGGCCGACTATGCCAAGGCCGAAGCCCTGATTAAATCCATCCGCCCCTATGTGCGTTATTTCAACTCGGCCAAGTACCCGCAAGACCTCGCCAATGGTGATATCTGCGTAGCACTTGGCTGGTCGGGCGGCATGCTGGCTGCGCGCACCATGGCGGCAGCCGCGAACAACGGCATTGATATCCGTATGGCCTTGCCGCGCCAAGGCACGCTGCAATGGTCGGACGATATGGTCATACCCAAAAGCGCAAAAAACGTTAAGCAAGCGCACGTCTTTATCGACTACCTGCTACGCCCGGAAGTGATCGCACGCATCACCAATCAGATCGGTTACCCCAACCCCAACCCGGCGAGTACTGCGCTGATTGACCCGCAGCTACTCACCGATAAAAACCTGTTCGTGCCCGAGGCCGACCGCCATCTGCTGTTTCAGATCGAGCCACCGAAACTGGCCGCGCAACGGTTGCTGACACGGCTGTGGAACCGGATTCGCTCCGATGCCTGAGCCCGCCCTGCAATTGGCCATGTACCTGAGCGTGCGCATCGGTGCCGCCATTGAACGCGGCCGTACCGACCAGGGCCAGCGGATCGACTACCCGATTCTCGGTGGCCGGTTCGCAGGCCCGGGCCTGGCCGGGGAAGTGCCCGCCGGCGGTGCCGACTTTTATCTGGAACGCGACGACGGCAGCGGCGTGCTCGATGCCCACTACCACCTGCACTGTGACGACGGTGCGGTGATTGGTGTGCGCAACCGCGGGCTACTGACGCTGACCGAAGAAGGCCAGCGGCTGGCACAGCGCCAATGGCCAGTGCCTGAAAGTGAATATCGCTGCCGCTGCGCGCCGCAGTTTCACACTGACAGCCCGCGCTATGCCTGGCTCATGCGCCACCTGTTTATCGGCAAGGTCAGTTACCCCAGCCACGACCAGGTGTGCATCGAGTTTTACCGAGTGGATTGATACGCGCCACCCAACCTGAAAACAGGAGTAATGAGCACCACCAAGACGACCGACAGCCCACCTGCACCACCGAGCAGCGCCCCTTCGTACAAGAAAAATTTCGACTCGAACCTTCGAGCCGGCGGGGTCGCTTTGCCCGAAAAAACATAAAGCCCTCCCGCAACCGTGGCGATGGGCGACAAACAACAACAGATCCACCCGCGGTTTTTTCTGCCACATCAATCACAACAAAACGGAGCAGAAACACATGAACAGATTAATCAAATGGGGCCTTGCCAGCGCAGCCCTGAGCTTTTCCCTCAGCAGCCACGCCCTCGACCTGACCCCCGAGCTCATGCTGAACCTGAACCTCATTGCAGCCAGCGACTACCGCGTCGGCGGTTTTTCCCTCACTCAGGGCAACCCCGTGCTGCAAACCGTCGGCAACCTGGTGCACAAGCCGACCGGGCTGTTCGCCGGCGTCTTTACCAGTAACGTCGACTTTGGCACCGACACCCGCCGCGAGTACGACTACTTCGTGGGTATTGCCCGGCCACTGAGCGAGAACACCCGCTTCTCCCTGGCCTACGTCGCCTATGACTACCCCAAAGACAGCTGGGTCAATTTCAACGAATGGGTAGGCACCTTCAGCTACAAAGGCGCTACCGCCGGCTTTAAATACACCAACAACCTGCAGAATCCTCCGGCCCTGGAAGAAGCCCAGGCAGCTCTGGCGCCGCTGGGCATCAAGGTGCCCGACCGCGACAACGACCGGATCATCACGTGGGTTGAATACACCCAGCCCATGCCGTACCAAAGCCTGTTGAATGTGCGCTACGGCTATAGCGATACGCACGATGAAATGGCCTACCGCTCTGGCAGCGGTGACTACCGCAGCACCTATTACGACTGGAGCGTGTCACTGAGCAAACAGCTGTTGGGGCTCGACTGGAAAGCCACCTACATCGACACCGACCTCTCGAAGGCTGAATGCATGTCCGCGTTCGGCCGCGCCGGCGATTGCTCGGCCACTGTCGTGGCTTCAGTTTCCAAATCCTTCTAATTGTTCTGGGGCAGTTCTCCTATGTACTCGAATCTTCTTACTTATCCCCTGCGGCTCGGCACCCTGGCCCTGGCCTTGTCGATGGGCACCAGTGCCGTTGCGCTGGCCCAGGCTGCGCAAAGCGAAGGGTTGCCGCCAGCCGAGCGCAGCTACCAACCCTTTTGGGCCAAGCGCGTCACCGGCTATTTGAAAGCGGCCGACGGCACCGAGCTGCGTTACTCGGTACTGCTGCCCAAAGCCGAGGGCAAGTTCCCGGTGCTGGTGCGCTATAGCGGCTATGACTCCGGCAGCATCGGCGGCGCCGCGTATCTGGGCGACAACGAAACCTTCTCGGTCACCACCGATAAACAACTGGTCGAGCAAGGCTATGCGGTGATGGGCGTGCAAGCCCGCGGCACCGGTTGCTCGCAAGGCACCTTCGACTTCCTCGGCCCGCAATACGGCACCGATGGCCGTGATGCCATCGAGTTTGCTGCAAGCCAGAGCTGGTCCGACGGCAACATCGGCATGTTCGGCTGGTCCTGGGCCGGCATGTCGCAGCTGATGACCGCCGAGGAACAACCCAAGCACCTGAAAGCCATCGCCCCCGGCATGGTGCTCGGCGATGCCCGGGGCGATAGCTGGGCACCGGGCGGCGTGCCCAACCAGGAATTCACCACCACCTGGCACTGGTTCGTCGACCAGCGCTGGGAGGCGGTGAAGGCCAGCGCCAACGCCGAAAACGACGAGCGCTGCCTGAAGCAAGTGGCCGAAAACCAGGGCAAGGTGGTGGCTACTTCGCTGATGTACAACATGATCCGCCACCCCCTGCGCGATGAGTGGGTGCAGCAGCGCAGCGCCCCGCGCGATCGCGCCGCCCGCATCAAGGTGCCGGTGCTGTCCATGCAAGCCTGGCAGGACGAGGCAGTAATGGCCCGCGAGGGTTACTACCAGGAACGCCTGGACCCCAAACAGCTGTGGATGGTGCAAGCCAGCGGCGGCCACAACCTGTATGAGTCCGAGCGCTTTCGTAAGAAGCTCGTCGCTTTCCTCGACCACTTCGTCAAGGGTCAGAGCAACGGCTTCGAAAAAACGCCGCGTGTAGAGGTGTGGCAAGAAACCGTGGCCGAAAACCGCGAAGGACGCCACGGCGCCAACGAAACAGCCCACCCTACATGGACCATTGAACGCGACAGCTTCCCGATCAAGCCCAAGGCGGTGACCTTCGCCCTCAGCGAAAACGGCCAACTGATCGAAAACGGCAAAGGCAGCGGCGCCCCGGATGGTTACAACTATCCGATCCCGGGCCCCGAGGTGAACACGTTTCTTAAAGACCACGCCTGGGGTCCGCAACATCCGATCTGGCGTGAAGGCAGCCTGGCCTACACCAGTGCGCCGCTGACCCGCGACCTGCTGACCTACGGCACCGCCAGCGCAGACATCTGGCTGACCACCTTCCTGTCACCCGATGCTGACCTGCAAGTAACGGTCACCGAAGTACGCCCGGATGGTCAGGAGGTATTCGTGCAACGGGGTTGGCTGCGCATGTCGGCGCGCAAGCTCGACGAAGCGCGCTCTACCCCGCTTCGCCCTTGGCTGTTGGATACGCCGGATGCCATCCAGCCCATGCTGCCCAATGTTCCGGCGCTGGGCCGCATGGAAATTCCGCCGTTCTCCCATGCATTTCGCAAGGGCTCAAAGCTGCGTATCTGGATCGACGCCCCATCCCGCACCGGCGGCTATGGCTTCAACTACTTCTCCATTACCAGCCGCAACAGCGTGGTGCACGACGACGCGCACCCCTCGCAATTGGTACTGGGCGAGCTGACCGGCATCGCTGTTCCAAGCGCCCTACCGGCCTGCGACACCTTGCTCAAGCAACCTTGCCGTCCAGATCCATTGAAATAACTCACCCCTCACCGTCGGGACTCTCACCCGACGGTTCTTCCCAAAATCGTACGAGACACAACACATGAAACTCCAACACACCTTATTGAATACCTGCACCGGCCTCGCTTTGCTGTTGGCGGCCACCATGGGCCACGCCGCCGAACTGAAGGAAAAAGTCGCCAACCGCCTGACCAACGACCTGGTGCTGCAAATCAATGTGCAACTGGGCCCGCGCGAAGAAATGGGCAAAGGCCCGGACGGCCTGCGCCTGAACTACCCGATAGCCGGCGGCACCTTTATCGGCAAAGACATCGACGGCAAAGAAATGAAAGGCACCGTGGTGCCTGGTGGCGCCGATATGTCGGTGATGCGCGAAGACGGCGTTACCCGCATCAACGCCCTGTACCGGCTGAAAACCGATGACGGTGAAATCATCATCATCGATAACGCCGGCATCTGGCGCATGAACGAGTCTGGTCTGGCCAAAAAAGCCAAAGGCCTGGAGCTCAAAGACATGAAAGAAACCGACTTCTACTGCCGCACCGTACCGGCCTTCAAAACCCAGCCGGGCAAACATGCGTGGATGAACGACTACATTTTTGTCGGCACCATTGATGGTGTTAGCGAGCATGAAGTGTTGATCAGCGTGTACCGCATGGGCGGCGCGTAAGTTACCCGCACACAGAAATCGCGGCCTTGGCGCCGCGATTTTTTTTGCCTGCTCGCGGGCCAATACCACCGTCATTCCAGCGAAGGCTGGAATCCAGATTCTTTCAGGCGTACACGTTCGCTCCAAAATTCTGGATTCCTGCCTGCGCAGGAATGACGTGGATTTGCGGGCGAAGACCACCGTCATTCCAGCGAAGGCTGGAATCCAGAGTCGTTCAGGACTGCACCGTTCGTTCCGCAATTCTGGATTCCTGCCTGCGCAGGAATGACGTGGATTTGCGGGCGAAGACCACCGTCATTCCAGCGAAGGCTGGAATCCAGAGTCGTTCAGGACTGCACCGTTCATTCCAAAATTCTGGATTCCTGCCTGCGCAGGAATGACGTGGATTTGCGGGCGAAGACCACCGTCATTCCAGCGAAGGCTGGAATCCAGATTCTTTCAGGACTGCACCGTTCGTTCCAAAATTCTGGATTCCTGCCTGCGCAGGAATGACGGGGATTTGTGGGCGAAGATCACGTCATTCCAGCGAAGGCTGAATCCAGAGTCGTTCAGGCGTGCACCGATCGTTCCGCAATTCTGGATTCCTGCCTGCGCAGGAATGACGGGGGTTTGTGGGCGAAGACCACCGTCATTCCAGCGAAGGCTGGAGTCCAGAGTCGTTCAGGCGTACACCGTTGGTTCCGCAATTCTGGATTCCTGCCTGCGCAGGAATGACGGGGGGGTTGCGGGCGAAGATCACGTCATTCCAGCGAAGGCTGGAATCCAGAATCTTTCAGGCGTACACCGTTCGTTCCAAAATTCTGGATTCCTGCCTGCGCAGGAATGACGGGGGAGTTGCGGGCGAAAGATGTTTTACCTGGCCTCTGCGCGTTTCAATTACCCAATAAAAGCGTCCAGGCTACAGCTCCGTTTTGTGCGCAAAAAAACCGCGTTACAACGGTCAAGTCGTAGCGCGGCAAAGGTCATCCTCAGTCGAAGCCAGTGGAGCTGAGGAGTCTGTCGCTCGGGTTAATTCAGGCCTGGCTGTCACGCTTCAACAATACGGCCGCCGCACAGGCGGCAATCGCCACCAGCGGCGAAGCGGCGAGCAGCAAACCGCTTACGCCCGCACCGGCCGCCAGCAATTGCCCCGCCGCCAACGGCCCGCTCATGGAGCCCAGACGCCCCACCGCCACCGCAACGCCTACACCGGTGGCGCGCACCGGCGCGGGGTACAGGCGTGGCGCCAGCGCATA
Organism: Pseudomonas turukhanskensis; assembly: GCF_027922365.1. Lineage (GTDB taxonomy): Bacteria > Pseudomonadota > Gammaproteobacteria > Pseudomonadales > Pseudomonadaceae > Aquipseudomonas > Aquipseudomonas turukhanskensis. The sequence continues at coordinate 461,099 of NZ_BSFN01000001.1, read as the reverse complement.
GAGAATCAGCTGGCCACCCACAGCGCAGGCACCTGCAGCCAACCCGGCTACGTACAACCCGTGAAGGGACTCAACGGTACCCAGTGCCAGCAGCGCGGCCAGCATGCCCACGTACGCCAGCACCACGGCCAGCAAGGCCTTGCCCTGGTCCATCAAACGCCCGGCCAGCAACGAGCCGGCGACGCCGCCAATGTTGAACAGCACTTGAATGGTGGCGGTATCCAGCCGGCTTAACCCGCGCGAAATCAGCAAGGTCGGCAGCCAGTTGAGCAGCATGTAGAGAATGGTCAGGGTGCAGAAACAGGCCCCCCACAACAGCAGTGTCGAAACACCGCGGCGCTGGCCGAGCAAGTGCTGGGCAATGGCGCCCACGGGCAGTGCCTGACTGTGCCGCGTGGCCGGCGTTGGCAGCCAACGCATCAGCAATAGGGCAATTACCAACGGCGCAACGCCGCCCACATAAAACACCAGGCGCCAGTCACCACTGACGGCAAACATGCCGATCAGCGCGGCGACCGCGCCGCCTAACGGCACCCCGCAATAGGTCAGGCTCACCGCCAGGTTACGCAGCCCCGGGCTGGCCACTTCCGATGACAGCGCAATCAGAATCGGCAGCGCCGCGCCCATGCCCAACCCGGTGACCAGCCGCGCCGCCAGCAGGTGCTCGTAAGTGGCGCTATGGGCAGTCAGCAAGGAGAACAAACCGAACAGCACCACCGCCGCAATCAGCACACTTTTGCGCCCGAAGCGGTCGGCCAGCCAGCCTCCGAACACCGCGCCAGGCAGCAAGCCGAATAGGCCCGCGCTAAATACCCAGCCCAACGCGGCCGGGCTCAGGTTAAAGCTCTGGGCCATGGCCGGCGCGGCGACGCCCACCGCTTGCAGGTCTAGCCCTTCGAGCATGGCAACGATAAAACACAAGGCGATGGTGCGCAGCGACGAGTCGGTCTGCGCAAATGACGTGGGCATAGAAACCTCGATTGTTATTGTTGGGTGCCGCGCCCCACCGCCCATGGCGGGGGGCGGGAAAGATCAGGCCTGGTAGCGGATGATTTGCGGTGCCTGGCCGCGATACAGCGCTTCGACCAATGCGCTGCGGTGCTGCAATACGGCGCGTTGGTTGAGCGAGCCTTTGTCGGTGATTTCACCGCGGTCTATGGAGGGCGCCTCGCTCAATAGGCTGATCCATTCCAGCCGATTGGCGTTGCCGGTGGCCTGGCGGTTGAGGCGCTGCAACCAGGCGGCGAACCAGGCGCGCACGCGCTCGTGGGCCAGTACCTGAGCGTCGCTGGCCGCCGCTGGCAAACCTGCCAGCGCACGGCAGTCGGCCAGGCGCGGGAACACCAGCAAGCCCAGGCATTCGCGGTCCGGCCCAGCGACCACCACGTCTTGCACGTAGGGCGTGCCATCAAGCACCGCGCGGTTTCGCAGGGGCCCGACGCTGACGAACACCCCGGAGGACAGCTTGAAGTCTTCGGCAATGCGGCCGTCGAACATCAGGCCCAATTCGGGCTGCTGGGGATCAGCGAATTTCAGCGCATCGCCGGAGCGGTAGAAGCCTTCGCTATCGAAGGCTTCCAGGGTTTGCTGCGGCGAACCCCAGTAGCCGGCCATGATGTGCGGACCGCGAAAGCGCGCTTCCAGCTTGCCGTCCACCGGCACCAACTTGGTTTCGCAGCCGGGTGCCGGCAGGCCGACGTATCCGGCCATCGACAACGGCCCGGTGGTGAAAGTGCACGAGGGCGATGCCTCGGTCATCCCCAACCCGGCCATCATGCGGATGCGTTCGCCGCACTGCTGTTCGGCCACCCGGTCGAGGCGGTCCCAGATGCTTTGCGACAAGCCGGCAGCGGCGAAGAAGAACAGCTTGGCCTTGGCAAAAAAGCGCGTGCGCAATTCGCTGTCCTGCTCCAACGCATTAACCAACTCTTCCCAGCCCTTGGGCACGGTGAGGTAGGCGGTGGGCGAAATGGCCTTGAGGTTCTTCAACGTGTCGGCCATGCCCTGCGGTGTCGGCTTGCCGTGGTCGATATACAGGCTGCCGCCGTTGTAGAGCACGATGCCGACGTTATGGCTGCCACCAAAGGTGTGGTTCCACGGCAACCAATCCACCAGCACCGGCGGCTCCAGCGCGAACTCGGGGAAGGTCTGCAACAGCATCTGCTGGTTGGCGCAGAGCATGCGCTGCGTGGTGGGCACGGCCTTGGGCAGCTTGGTGGAGCCGGAGGTAAACAGGAACTTGGCGATGGTGTCGGGGCCGGTTGCCTCAAAGGCCAGGTCGGCGGCGGCGACATCGGTGGGCGTGAGCAGTTGGGCAAAACTCACACTCGGGCGGCCGGGCACTGCTCCCCGGGTGAATACCAGGGGCAGGTCGGGCGCCAGCAGTTTCTCGATGGCGCGCTGGTAGGGCTGGGCATCATCGGCGAACACCAGGCCAGGCTGCAGCAGGTCGAAGATATGGCGCAGTTTTTCCAGGTCTTGCGACAGCAGCGAATAGGCCGGCGACACCGGGCAATACGGCACGCCGACGTACTGTGCGGCGAACGCCAGCTGCAGGTGCTCCAGGTCGTTGCCGGAAAGAATCACCAGCGGGCGCTGCTCGCTCAGCTCGTAACCCAGCAGGGCTTGGCCAATGGCGCGCACGCTGGCGAGCATGTCGCCGTAAGACAGGGTTTGCCATTGGCCATCGTCACCACGCTGCGCCGCAAAAACAGCCTCGGGTTTTACCCGCGCCCAATGCACCAGGCGCTCAAGTAAACGCGCCGGCAATGGCCGCAACTGCTCTTGCGGGCGCAGATAAATCGAGCCGTCGGCAGCGTGGGTAATCGCCACCCCCGGGCTGCCGATGGCCACTTCGCGATAGCGCACCACGTGGTCGGCGTGGGCTGCTACTGGATCTCCATTCACGTGCCTTTCCTCTGTCCGGCGCCCGCACACACGCCAGGGCGGCGCGGGCGCTCACTTGTTTTTGTTATGTCGGGATACTGCGTCGTTGCTAGTTTTTGCTGCGCTCAAATCGGGTAATGGCGGGGGCCGTTCTGCACCGTCACCCAGCGCAACTGGGTGAAATGTTCAATGGAGGCCCGGCTGCCAAAGCTGCCGTAGCCACTGGACTTCACCCCGCCAAAGGGCATTTGCGCTTCGTCGTGCACGGTGGGGCCGTTGATATGGCAGATGCCCGATTCCACCCGCTGCGCCAGCGCCAGGGCGCGCGACACATCGCGGCTGAAAATCGCCGCCGACAGGCCGAATTCGGAGTCGTTGGCCAGGCGCAGCAACGCCTCGTCGCCCTCACCGCGCAGCACCACCGCCACCGGGCCGAAGGACTCTTCACGGTACAGGCGCATGCTGTCGGTGACGCCGTCGAGCAACACCGGCTGCATGATGCTGCCGTGCAATCCGCCACCGGCGGCCAGGCGTGCGCCTTTGCTCACGGCATCGTCCACCAGGGTTTGAATGCGCTCGCCGGCTGCCGCGTCGATGAGGGAGCCGAGCACCGCAGTCGGGTCATCCGAAGGCCCCGCACGCAGCTCGGCCACCTTCGCGGCAAGCTTGTGCACAAACGCATCGGCCACCTTGGTATCGACAATCAGGCGCTCGGTAGACATGCAGATCTGCCCCTGATTGAAGTAGGCACCAAAGGCCGCAGCAGCGACTGCAGCATCCAGGTCGGCATCCTCCAGCACCAGCAGCGGCGCCTTGCCACCGAGCTCCAGCAAGGCCGGTTTCAACTGCCGCGCGCACAGCTCGGCGACGATGCGCCCCACATGGGTGGAGCCGGTGAAATTCACCCGCCGCACCGCCGGGTTGGCAATCAAGCGGGCGACGATGGCGGGGGCATCTTCCGGGGCGTTGCAGATCACATTTACCACCCCGTCACCGAGGCCGGCGTCATGCAGCACCTGGCCGATCAAGCGGTGGGTAAACGGGCTGGCTTCGGAGGCCTTGAGCACCACCGTGTTGCCGCAGGCCAACGGCATGGCCAGGGCGCGTACGCCGAGAATCACCGGCGCATTCCACGGCGCAATGCCCAGCACCACACCGCAGGGTTGGCGCAGGCCCATGGCGAAGCTGCCGGGCACATTGGAGGGGATGACCTCGCCCAGAATCTGCGTGGTCATCGCCGCCGCTTCGCGCAACATGCCGGCGGCCAGTTGTACGTTGAAGCCATACCAGTTGGCGGCCGCACCGGTTTCTGCGGCGGCAGCCATAAACTCGCCGGCGCGGGCTTCCATCAGTTCGGCGGCCTTGAGCAAGCGCATGCGCCGCTCGCCGGGCGCCAGCGCTGCCCACGCCGGAAACGCACCCTGGGCTGCCGCCACAGTGGCATCGGCATCGTCGAGGGTGGCGGCTGCTACCCGTGACACCACCTCACCGGTGAACGGGCTCAGCCGGTCGAAGGTGCGGCCATCGGCAGCAGCAGCTGCCTTTCCGGCAATTAACAACGGCACGTCGAACATGAAAACCTCCTGGCGGTTAAGGGCGTGATCAGCGCTTATAGGCTTGCAGACCCGGCTTGATGCTCTTGTCGTCGAGGAACTGTTTCATGCCCTCCTCGCGGCCGCCTTCGGTGTCCAGCAGGCGCGACTGATCGAGCTTGGCGTAGAGGTAATCCTCGTTCTGCTCCCAGGTGAGTTCGCGGCAACGCTTGAAGCCGATCTTGGCCGCGCGCAGTACCACCGGGTTTTTCTCCAGCAGATTGTTGGCCAGCTCCAGCACGGTTTCACGCAGCTGCGCCAACGGCACGCTCTGGTTGACCAGGCCCATGGCCGCGGCTTTCTGCCCGCCGAAGGTTTTGCCGGTCATGATGTAGTACAGGGACTCGCGGTGGCCGCAGGTGTCGGCCATGGCCTTGCTCACCAGGTTGCCCGGCGGAATACCCCAGTTGATTTCCGACAGGCCGAAGGTGGCTTCATCGGCACAGATGGCCAGGTCGCACGCCACCAGCGGGCTGAAGCCGCCACCAAAGCACCAGCCGTTGACCATGGCGATGGTCGGCTTGGTGTACATGCGCAGCAGCTTCCATTGCCAGTACGAGGCTTCGCGGCGGATTTTCTCCTGAAGGATTTCCGGGCCGGCGTCCACTTCGCGGAAGTACTCCTTGAGGTCCATGCCGGCAGTCCACGACTCACCGGCACCGGTCAGTACCAGCACGCGAGCTGCGGCGTCCTGCTCCAGGGTTTCCAGCACGTCGGCCATTTCGCGGTTGAGGGTGGGGCTCATGGCATTGCGCTTATCCGGGCGGTTGAGCGTGACCCAGGCAATGCCCCCGTCCACGTCCACTTTCACGGTCTGCCAACGGCCTTCGTAGGTACTCATGTCACTGCCTCATGTCTGGGTTAGATGAGGCGAAATTAAGCCGCTTTTTTAGTTATGTCAATTAACTATATTTTCATTTTTCCTCGCCTTATATCTGCCTTTAGCCCAATAAAATAGAGCTAATCCCTGATAAACACTGACGTTATCGATTAATTTAAATAACCAAATCGCAAGAACACCTGTGCGGGCGAGTCAAAAAATTATTAACATGCCTAACCAGTTTTCCCCGCCCTCAGGACCTTTCCATGCCCCGCAAAGCCAAAACCCAGGCGCCGCCAGCCGACCCGGCCACGCTCGACAGCGCCTTAGGCAACCTGGTGGGGTATGTGATGCGTCGGGTACAGCTGAAGATCTCGCAGCACCTGGCCACCCGCCTGGAAAGCCATGCCATTCGCCCTGCGCAGTTCACGGCGCTGAGCATCATCGAGCAGTCTCCGGGCCTGATGCAGGCCGACCTGGCCAAGGCCCTGGCCATCGAGCCACCGCAAGCGGTGTTGATGGTGAACAAGCTGGAAGAACGCGGCCTGGCAATGCGCGTGCGCAGCAACCCGGACAAACGCTCCTACGGCCTGTTCCTGAGCAAAGCCGGCGAGCAAATGCTGAAAACCTTGAAAGAGGTGGTGGTGCAAAGCGACCTGGATGCCACGGCCGCTTTGAGCGCGGAAGAGCGGGAGCAGTTGCTCACCTTGCTCAACCGGCTGTACCGCGAAGGCTGATGCGCATGCGCAGCGTATTTCAGGCGCTGTGCCTGCTGGTACTAAGTGCCGCCGCCCACGCCGCGCCGCCCTTACCCGTGGTGCAACCGGTCATGGCTTGCGCCGCCCTGGCCGGCTTCGACCTCAGCGCCATCGGCGGTCCTGGCAGCCGGGTTACCACGGCGAAGGAAACCACCGCCAACAACAGTGCGGTCTGCGCCGTGGTCGGCGTGCTGGCGCCGAGCATCGGCTTTCGCCTGCAGTTGCCGCTGCGCACCTGGAACCAGCGCTACCTGCAAATCGGCTGCGGCGGTTTCTGCGGGCATTTCGTCAGCACCACCTTCGCCGCCGACGGTTGCGCACCACTCACCAGCGGCGGTTTTGCCACGGCCACCACCGACATGGGCCACCAAACCGCCGGCGGTGCCTTTGGCCATGACCCGCAGCAGCGTATCGACTTTGCCTACCGCGGCGTGCACCTGACGGCGCTGGCGGCGAAACGGCTTATTGCCCAGTTCTATCGCCAGGCGCCGGCATTCTCGTATTTCAGCGGCTGCTCCGACGGCGGCCGCGAAGCACTGATGCAAGCCCAACGCTACCCGGACGAATTCGACGGCATTCTTGCCGGCGCGCCCTCGCTGATTTTTGTGGTGCAAAACGGCCTGTATCACCCCTGGCAGGCCAGGGCCAACCTGGACGACAGCGGCAAGCCGATTCTGCTGGCCAGCAAATTGCCGCTGCTGCACCAGGCCGTACTGAAACAATGCGACGGCCTCGACGACCAGATCGATGGCCTGCTGAGCGACCCGCGCGCCTGCCAGGTGGACCTGTCGGTGCTGCAATGCACGCCGGGCGCCGATGCAGCGACCTGCCTGAGCAACGCTGAAATCGGCGCCGTTCGGCGTCTATACGACGGCCCCCGCGACAGCGCCACAGGCGAGCGCCTCACCATCGGCGGCCCGCAACCGGGCTCGGAGTTGGCGTGGGGACTGTTTGTACCCGGCAACGCCGAGCACCCCACCAATAGCCAACTGGTGGCACAGGAGGCCCTGAGCGCAGTGGTGTTCGAGCCCAATCCGGCCGAAGGTTTTCGCGTCGCCGACCTGCCATTTGATCGCGCCACGCTTGATCGATTGCGCGTTACGCACCCGCTGTACGACGCCAGCAATCCCGATCTGTCGGCCTTCGCCAACGCCGGGCACAAGCTGCTGCTGTGGCACGGCTGGTCAGACCAGCACATTACCCCGCTCAACAGCATCGCCTACCACGAGGCGTTACATCGCCAGTTGGGCAGCGTGCAGACGGAGGCATTCGAGCGTTTGTACCTGCTGCCCGGCATGTACCACTGCGCCGGCGGCGAAGGACCTTCGCAACTAGACCTGCTGACGCCATTGATGCAGTGGGTGGAACAGGGGCAGGCACCGGCGGGCATCGTCACCCAGGTACCGGGCACAGGCGCGAGCCGCCAGGTATTTCCGTATCCGGCGGTTGCGACTTATGACGGGAAGGGGGATCCGAAGCAGGCCAGCAGCTATCGGGCCGGGCCGGCGTTGGTCACGCCGCCACCGGTGCGCTGGTTGGGCGAAGACTGGCTGAAACCTTTCGCCCCCCGCTGACGGCGCAATGCCAGCCTTGGCGGTTCGCCGTCAGGCCGCCTGGTGCGCGGAGCACACCCTACCTGTCAGCGTTGAACCCGTAGGGTGTGCGCCGCGCACCAAGCGATTTCAACCTGACCTCACTTCTGCGCGCGAAAATCCGCCCAGGCGCGGGTCCGCTCACGCAGCACCTTGGCCGGCAGCATCTCTTCGCTGAACAACTTCGCCCGCACCTGCTGCGGCGGGTAGATGTTCGGGTCTTCGCTCACGGCCTTGTCCAGCAACGGCGTGGAGGCCTTGTTGGCGTTGGCGTAGTAGAGCGAATTGGTCAGCTCGGCCATCGACGCGGGGCGCATCATAAATTCGATAAAGGCCTTGGCCGCTTCGGGGTGCGGGGCGTTGGCGGGCATGGCCATGGAGTCGGCCCACATCAGCGTGCCTTCACGGGGAATGCGGTAAATCACTTCGAAGTTCTGCTTGGTTTCAGCCACTTGTGCTTGCGCGGTGCTGGCGTCGCCGCTGTAGGTCAGTGCGATGCAGATGTTGCCGTTGGCCAGGTCCGTACTCAGGGTGCCGTAGCCGATATAGCGCACGTTGGGGCGCAGTTTAGCCAGCAACTGCTGCGCCGCTTTGAGGTCGGCGGGGTCTTTGCTGTAGGGCGATTTACCGAGGTAGTTCAGGGCAATGCTGATCACTTCCTGAGGGGCATCCAGCACGGCGATGCCGCAGTCTTTGAGTTTGCTGGCGTACTCGGGTTTGAACAGCAGATCGAGGCTGTCGATGGGCGCATCGGGAATGCGTTTTTGCACGGCTTGCAGGTTCATCGCCAGGCCTGTGGTGCCCCAGGTATAGGGCACGGCGTAGCGGTTGCCGGGGTCAACCTGGGCAAATTTGGCGAGAATTTCCGGGTCGATGTTGTCCAGGCCCTTGAGCGTTTGCGGGTCTACCGGTTGCAGCGCCTTGGCCGGCAACAGGCGGCCGACGATGGTGTTGGTGGGGAACACCACGTCGTAGCCGGTGCGGCCGGTGAGCAGTTTGCTCTCCAGAATCTCCAGGCTGTCGAAGGTGTCGTAGTGCACTTTGATGCCGGTCTCGGCTTCGAAGTCTTTCAGCGCCTGCGGGCCGACGTAGTCGCCCCAATTGTAGATATTCACCACCTTCTCTTCGGCATGCAGCGGCAACGCCATGCCCACCAGCAACCCCAATGCGATCAGTCTCATGCTAACTACCCCGGTTCTGTGTTTTTGGTTGTTATGTGCAGCACAACGGGCAGTACAAATCGGCAACGCGAAGGCCGGTCTAATGCCGGCTCAGAGAATGGATCAGTGGGTGGGTTCAGCCTCCAGTTGCTGCCAGAGTGCTTCGGCCCAGCGCTTGATCGTCAGCGCTTCCTGCCAGCGGTCTGACAGCTCCAGGCCGTCGGCGCCGGTAATAGCATAGGGCGGCGGGCCCAGTTCGCAGAGAAACACGCAGGTGGCATCGGCGCCATTGCGCGCACGCCAACTGGCCATGCCCTCTTTCCACCAGGTTTGGAACTGCTGCACCCAGGGCTGATGCTGGGCAAAGCCGATCTGGATCTGCACCTGTTCGGCTGTGGCGATACGCCCTTGCAGGCAGTCGGTGCGTTCGTGAATGCGTTGGATAAACCCCTGATCGCGGGCGCTGATAGGCAGGGGAAATTCGCGGTCGACCACAAAGTGCGAAAGGTCGGCCGTCAGCTGCAACTCGGGAATGGCATCGAGCACTTCGAGGGTGAAATACAGGTCGTTGAGGATGCCATTGCGATGGGTTTCCAGCAGCAGATCAAAACCCATCGCGCGTGCCTGTTCCAACCAGCGATTGATCAGGGGAATGGCGCCGGCCACGCTCACCGGCATCACCTGGGCGATGGTATTGACCTTGACCGCGTTCACCTCTCGGGCAAATTCCAGCAGCGGCTGCATCTCGTCCATGCGCCGCGGAAACAGGTTGACCATGCTTTTCAAACCGTACTTTTCGAACAGCGGCACGGTCTCGCGGTAGTAGGGCAATTCATCGGTATTGGGGTCCAGGCAGATGCCGGCAAACCCCGCCTCTGCCGCCATGGCGAAGTTTTCTTCATGGCTGCGTTCGGGCTGTGTCGGGTGCTTGAGTTCCATGCCCCACAGCGATTGAAACACTTCAAGTTTTTGCATGCGGCCGCTATCCCATCAAAACGAGGTAAGGAACGAAGCGGCGTTACCACCACTGATATGCCCGGCTTGCAGCAGTGGCAGGTAGTCCGACGAATCCGCCGACGGGCCTTCCATCATCACCACCCGCGACACACGAAACCGGTGGAAGCTTTTTACCTGTGCCCAGAATGGAATCAGCATCTGTTGCTGATCGCCATACAGCTCGCGGTGCACAGCCGGCAGCCGGTACCAGGGCGTGGTCGGTTTGGCGTGGTGGGCATTGTGAAAGCCGAAATTGAGCACCAGCACATTCACCCATAGGTGGCGGACCGACAACGGGTTGCTGAAGGTATGCGCCTGTTCGTAGGTGCGGTCGCCTTTGTAGGGCGCCGGCACTTTTTCAAACAGGGTGGGCGTGCCGCCGTAGTCATGCTGCGGCGCATCCATAAAACGCAGCACCGTCATCATCAGCAGATAGGCCACGGCGTAAAGCAACGCGGCAAACGGGAAAAACCACAGCAACGCCGCGAACAGGCTGCCACGCAACACGATAAACGCCAGGTTGCGCGCACGCTGCGTTTTGCGCTGGGGAATGATAAAGGCGCCGAACACCATCACGCCGTGCATCAGCACATCGTGGGCGGGGATATACAACCACTCCAGCACCTGGATGGTTTTCAGCACCAGCGGGTGGCGGGCAAACCATTTGTCGTACTCGAACCAGATGATGTCGGCGTTATCCACATGGTGGCGAAAGTGCTTGAAGCGGATGTCTTCATAGGTGCCGTAGCAACTGCCGGTCACCCAGGTCAGCAACTTGCCGAGCCGGGCGTTTTGCTCATTGGTTCTGAACACCGTGTTATGCGCGCATTCGTGCAGCAGGTAACCGGCGATGATCATGGCGTGCGCCAGCCACAAGGTGGCCAGCAGGTTGATTGCCAGGTGCGCGCTGAACAGCCCGGCAATGCCCAGGCCATAACCGGCCAGCACATAGGCCAGTGCCAGGCCGTGGTACATGGCGCCGCGGGTTTCCTTGAACATCCCACTCTCCAGACAGGTGCCCCTCACGAGGCATTTCTTGCGGCCCAGAGTGACAAAAAGCCAGGCTTGGGGGATATCAAAAAAACAGCATGCCTGATATGACTAGCACGCATACCAGAACAGCCGCTGAGCCGCGCCATGACCCGCTTTCCTTCCCTCGATGCCTTGCGCACCTTTGTGCTGGCGGCGACTTACCTCAACGTCAGCCGCACCGCCGAGGAACTATGCCTGACCCAGTCGGCCGTCAGCCGCCAGCTCAAACAACTGGAAGCGCAACTCGATGTGCAGCTGTTTCACCGCACCAACCGCGGCCTGGCCCTGACCGATAGCGGGCAGCAGTACTTGTCGCAGATTCAGAAACCCATGCAGCAGATTCACCGCGCCACCGCGCAACTGCTGCCCAGGGCCCGCACCCTGAGCCTGTTTGTGGACGGCGCCTTTGCCCACACCTGGCTGGTGAAACGCCTGCCGCAATTTCGCGCGCAGTACCCGGATATCGAACTGGAGCTCAAGCTCGGTGCCTCGATGTTTACCCTCACCGGCAGCACGCTGGGGAGCGGCGCCGATGTGCAGATCATCTTTGGCAGCCCTCCCTGGCCCGGCTTCACCGCCCAGCCTCTGCTGCGCATGGAGGAATTTCCGGTGTGCAGTCCGGCCCTGCTCAATGGCGACGTGGCCCTGCGCACCCCGGCCGATTTGCTCAACCACACCCTGATTCACGAAGGCGACCGCAGCACCTGGCGCCGCTGGCTCGCCAGTGCCGACGCCCTGCCCTATGAAAGCGCGCGGGCCACCACGGCGCACGACTCGCTCACGTGCCTGAGCATGGCCGTCGACGGCCAGGGCGTGGCCATTGGCGACCCGCTGACTTGCGCCGATTACCTGGCCGCCGGCGTGCTGGTCAAACCGTTCGACCACCAGGTGCTGCTGAGCGAAACCTTCTGCCTGGCGGTGGCCGAAGGGCAACGCAGCCACCCCGGCGTGCAGGTGTTTTGCCTCTGGCTGCAGGGGCTATTTACGCCGCTGGGCTGACTACAGCCCGTCGCGGGCAGCCGCGAAAACCTTCAACTTTCCGCCGGTGCCGTGATCCACAGGCAACCAACGCCCGCGCCGTGTGAACACTCACCTGCATCCGGTCGCAAAATAGGTTGGCCGCAGTGGCCAGTTGCCAAGTTTCGGGCTTTAGTTTCAGGTGTTGTATATCTGGAGGCTCATGGAATGACTGCCGCGCAACTTGCCGACCTAATCGCGTTGAGACCGCAAGGGATCTCTGATTCCAGCTACATCGACCGCGTGCTCAGGGCCCTGCGCACGCATTTGGGCATGGACGTCGCGTTTATCGCCCAGTTTCGTGTGGACGACCGCGTGTTCACCCATGTCGACGCCGAGGGCCCGGCGCCCATCAACCCCGGTGACACCCTGGCGCCTCAGGCCGGCTACTGCCAGCGTGTGGTCGATGGGCTATTGCCGGAACTGATCGCCGACACCTCGCTGTGCCCGCTGGCCATGGAGCTGCCGGAAACCACCGCCATTCCCATCGGCGCACATTTGAGCGTGCCTATCTGGCTGGGCGACGGTCGCCTTTACGGCACCCTCTGCTGCTTCGGCTATGTGGCAGACGAGACCTTGAGCGAGCGCGACGTGCAAGTAATGCGCGTGTTTGCTGACCTGATTGCCGATCAGCTCGACAGCGAGCTCAAGCGTGTGCGTGATCGGGTGCAGAAGCATCGGCGTATTTCCGAGATTCTGGCGGGCGACCAACCCACCATCGTCTACCAGCCCATCCTGGCTTCGCAGACGCTGGAGCTGTGCGGCTGGGAGTGTCTGGCGCGCTTCAACACGCAGCCCCAGCGCAGCCCGGACAAATGGTTTCTCGAAGCAGCCGAGGCCGGGCTGGGTGTAGACCTGGAGTTGCGGGCCATTCAACTGGCGGTCAAAGCGCTCGCCGACCTGCCGGGCCACACCTACCTGGCGCTTAATTGCTCGCCGCAGTTGGTGTACAGCGGGAGGCTGACGCCGCTGCTGCAAAACCTGCCGCCACGGCGGTTGGTGTTGGAGATTACCGAGCATGCGGCGGTGGCCGACTATGTGCGGCTGGAGCAGGCGTTGGCGCCGTTTCGCCAGCGCGGGGTCAGGTTGTCGATTGATGACACGGGGGCGGGGTATGCGAGCATGCGGCACATCCTGGAGCTGAGCCCGGACATCATCAAGCTGGATATGAGTATTACCCAGGGCGTTGATAACGACTTCAAGCGTCGGGCGCTGGCGTCTTCGTTGATCGCCTTTGCGCGTGAGACGGGGAGCAGTGTGGTGGCCGAAGGGGTTGAGACGCAGCAGGAGCTTGAGACCTTGCGGGCGCTGGGGGTGCATAAGATTCAGGGGTATTTACTTGGGCGGCCGCAGCCGTTGGCGCAGGCACTGGAAGCGGTGAGAGCCAAGGCCGGTTAACCGGCCGCCTGCATTATTTTTGCGCCGCTGCATCCAAAAAGCGTTGCCGTGTGTAGTACCTCCAGCAGCCAAATGCGCTGCACGCAGATCCCTACTGGAGAGAACCGCATGAACAACAAAAAACTGCTTGGCCTGGCCTGTACTTCGCTGATCGCCGGCTGCCTGCTGGCACCGGTTGCACAGGCCGCCATGGAATTGCCCGAGAGCGTCAAAGTGCCCGACGGCCACAAGGTGACGCTGGAAACCGTAGGCAAGGGTGAAATCACCTACGAATGCCGTGACAAAGCGGACGCCGCCGGCCAGACCGAATGGTTTTTCGTCGGCCCCAAAGCCGTGCTGAGCGACCGCAGCGGCAAGCAAGTGGGCACCTATTTTGGCCCACCGGCAACCTGGCAAGCCCAGGACGGCTCGAAGGTCACCGGCACTCAGGTGGCGGTCGCGCCTTCCAGTGCCGGCAACCTGCCGTATCAATTGGTGAAGGCCAACCCGGCAGAGGGCAGCGGTGCCATGAGTGGGGTGACGTACATCCAGCGTGTTGCGCTTAAAGGCGGCGTAGCGCCGGCAGCCCCCTGCACCAGCGCCGATAAAGGCAAACGTGAAGTGGTGAGTTACCAGGCCGACTACATTTTCTGGGCCGCCAAATAACCGGAAACGTTCGTGACATATGGGCATTCGCAAAGTCGTCTAGGCTGCTTTGCGCATGCCCCTTCACTCCCTGCGACGGCTCACCCCTTGCCCGAACTCACCTTTGATTACGACGCTACGCTGGCTGCCTGTGCACGCGGCGAGCGCCAAGCCTTGCAGCACTTGTACGAACAGGAAGGCGCACGCCTGCTGGGCGTTGCCCGACAACTGGTGCGAGACACCGCCTTGGCGGAGGACATCGTGCATGACGCCTTTATCAAAATCTGGACCGGCGCTGGCAGCTTCGACCCGCAACGAGGGTCGGCACGCGGCTGGATATTCAGCGTTACTCGCCACCTTGCCTTGAACTACCTGCGCAGCCAGGGCCGAGAAGTACAGGTGCAGGACACCGCTCTCGATGCCCTGGCCATAGCCACTGAACGACTCGACTGGAGCGGCGTAATGCAGGCCGAGCGCATTCACCTGTGCCTGGACCAACTGGAGCCCCAGCGCCGTAGCTGTGTAATTCACGCCTACGTCGACGGTTACTCCCACGCTGAAATTTCACAAAAGCTGGCGACCCCGCTGGGCACCGTCAAAGCCTGGATAAAGCGCAGCCTGGCGGCATTGCGGGGGTGCATGGGATGACGGACGCGCGCGACGCCGAACTCGAGGAACTGGCCGGCGAATATGTGCTTGGCACCCTGGCAGCCGAGGCGCGTGCCCAGCTGCAGCAACGACTGCCGTCCGAACCGGCCTTGCGTGCAGCGGTAGACCGGTGGGAGCAACGCTTGCACCCGCTGACCGAGCTGGCTCCGGCGCAAACGCCTTCCCGCCTGCTGTGGACGCGCATTGAACGCAGCCTTGCATTTGCCCGCCCGGCCCAACCGGTGGCTACTGGCTGGTGGAACCTGCTTGCCCTGTGGCGGGGGTTGAGCCTGCTTGGGCTCACCGCATCATTGGTGCTGGCGGGTTGGCTGGTGATTCGCACCGTGCCGGTGGGTTCGCCTACTTATCTGGTGGTGTTGGTGGCCCCGCAAAGCAATGCGCCGGGCTGGGTGGTGCAAGCGAATGATCCGCGTGAAATCCAGTTGATTCCGCTGGGTAGGGCTGAGGTGCCGGCGGACAAGGCGCTGGAGTTCTGGACCAAGGCCGATGGCTGGCAAGGGCCAGTTTCACTGGGATTGGTTAAGCCTGGGGAGACGTTGCACGTGCCTTTGGACAAGTTGCCGCCGTTGCAGGACAACCAGTTGTTTGAGCTGACGTTGGAGCAAAAGACTGGCTCGCCGATTGGTAAACCGACGGGGCCGGTGCAATTTATTGGGCGGGCGGTGAAGGTGATCTAGGCTGTTGGCATTGCTTGTCGCGGGGGTATTCATTACCGCTTATGCCAAGCGGTGTTGCACGGTCCTGTAGGAGAGGCTTCAGCCTCAATTGCTTTCCCAAATATTGAGGCTGAATGTTGTCGAACGAACAAAGTAGCGCTGGCTACTTGAATAAATATCGTAGGAACAGCTCTGGGAAAAGCGTGGAGACTGACGCGGCGCAGTACCTCGGTGAAATGGCCCGCGCGCTGGTGGATGCCTCTCATCCGTTGGTGTAGGCGCTAGGCGTATAAAAAACGGGGCCTCAGAGGGCTCCGTTTTTGTTGGTGGGCTTGCGCTTGCTGGCGGATTTTTTCGGTTTGGTTGAGGCAGCCTCGACGCAGTATTGCCCGCGCTCGGATTCAGCCACGGGATAGCTACCGGCACCATGCAGCACTTCCCAGCCTTTGCAGGCCAACGCGATGTGGTAGGGAATGGGGTTGGGGCCCGAACTGTAGGCGGTGATAGTGCGGCGGGTGAGGTGCAGTGCCTGGGCCGCGCCGGTAAGCGACAGCCCGTGGCGGTGCATCCAGTCCTTGAAGGCGCGTTTGGGCATCGCCTGGCCCGCTTGCTCCATGGCCAACCGATACAGTGTGGCGGCCGACACTTCGATGTCGCCCGGCCACGCCACGTCAAAGCCCCACTCGCCTACCTGCGCCTGCTGAAATAACGCCGGGTCTTGCAGGGGCGTTAGCACAGCGAAGGTGTGTATCGCTTCAGCCAGGTTTACGTTCAAGGCACGGCCGTCGCTCCAGGTCAGGCGCAGGCTGTGCTTGGCCGGCAGCGGCTCAACGGCGGCAATTCGCAGCTTGCTGTTCATGCGTCGCTCCTGTGGTTTTGTTCGTCCCAAACCCGGCTCAGCAGGGGCTGGTGGTGCAGGGCCCATTCAAGCGCTTCTTTTTGCGCGCGCTTGTTGGCGCCATTACGGCTGACTCTCAGGGGGAGAATTTCCACCAGCGATTCACCATCGGCGGTCTGCAGGTGAAAGTGCGGCGGTGGATGGTCGTTGGGGTAGATTTTGATCTTCCATGCGCCGGTGCTTATCAACGTAGCCATTGTATTCCTGCTAGGGAAATTTTTTCCCTATTAGAAATGGCTCATCGACAACGAACAACCCACGAGCGCGGACAGCGTGCGAAGGCACCTGGACGATTTTTTGTGGGAAAAGTAACCCGGTGTGCTCGGTTTACTGCACCAACGAAAACGGGGCCTCGAAAGGCCCCGTCTTTTAAGTGTTTTGCGCTAGGCGCTGTGCATCTGTTTGGGGTCGTTTTCGACCAGCCAAGTGCTCAGCGCCAGGTTGATGCGCTTTTGCCAATCGCCGCCTGCGCTGCGAAAGGCTTCAAGAACCTGCGGATCGAGTTGCAGGTGCACCTCTTCCGGTTGGCGCCGCTCTTCGCGGGAAAAGGGCGCAGCAAGGCGCGCTTTGGCGGCGGCAGCGGCTGCTTGGGGGTCGCCAAACAGCTCTTCGAGCAATTCGTCGGTACTTTGTAGTTCAGTCATCCGGTTCCCTCTGCGTACCGCCGTGCCCGGCCGGTTCGCTTCAATTCTTCTTTCCACACGCTTGTATCCAGAAATACACAGACAAAACTCCGACTCTCGCTCAGCGCCAGGAGTTCAGCTGATACGACAAGTTGCAGGTTGAAAATGTGAAGTGGGTTAGGCGAGGGCCAGTTTCAGCATATCTACCAGCGCTTGCGGACCGTAGGGTTTGCTGAGCAGGTGGATATCGGGAGTGAGCTGGTGATTGCGCGAAATGATGTCGCGAGTGTGGCCGCTGGTGAATAACACGGGAATCGCGGGCGTTTGCAGTTTGGCCCAAGCGGCCAGATCAGCGCTTTTCACGGTGCCGGGCATTACCACGTCGGTGAAAATCAGGTCGACATGGGCGCCGCTTTGCAGCACGTCCATCGCCGCGTCGCCATTGGCCGCAAGCAGCACCGTGTAACCTAACTGCTGCAGCAACTCGTCGACGGTGCAGCGTACGTCGGCGTTGTCTTCGACCACCAGAATGATTTCGCCGCCGGTACGGGTTTCTTCATTGCCGGTTGCCACCGCCGGGCGCGGGTTCTCGGCCAGTGTGCTACGGGGAAAATACAGGTGCACCGTGGTGCCCTCGCCGGGCTGGCTGGTCATTTCGATATGCCCGCCGCTCTGTTTGACGAAGCCGAACACCATGCTCAACCCAAGACCGGTGCCGTGACCGTTGGGTTTGGTGGTGAAAAAGGGCTCGAAGGCATGCCCCAGCACCTCGGTGTCCATGCCGCTGCCGGTGTCCGCGACGCACAGGTGCACGTACTCACCGGCTTTGATCTCTTTGCCTTCGCAGAAGGCTTCATCGAGTACCACGTTATTGGCGTGGATCTGGATGGTGCCCTCGCCATGCATGGCATCGCGCGCATTGAGCGCCAGGTTGAGCAGGGCATTTTCCAGCTGGTTGCGGTCCAGGTGCACACTCCAGGGTTCGGCCGTGAGTTGCAGGTCGATCTGAATCATTTCCCCGAGGGCGCGTGGCAGCACTTCGCCCAGGCCGTCGTACAGGCTCGTCAGGCTGTACACCGCTGGTGACAGCGGTTGCTGCCGGGCAAAGGCCAGCAGTTGCGACGACAGCTTGGCACCCTTGTCCACCGCCGCCAGGGCCGAACTCAACCGCCGCTGCACATTGGTGTTGTCCGGCTCCTGGCGAGCCAGCAGGTGCAGGTTGGAGGCAATCACCTGCAGCAGGTTATTGAAGTCGTGGGCGACACCGCCGGTAAGCCCACCAATGGCCTCCAGCTTCTGCGCCTGGCGCAACCGCGCCTCCACGTCAGAGCGGGCCTGCACCTCGGCGGCCACCCGTTGCTCCAGCGTGTGCGTAAGCTGCAGCAGCGACTCTTCGGCCACTTTGCGTTCGTGAATATCAAAAATAAGCCCCGGAAAACGCAGCGGCTTACCGGTGTCGTCGAACTCGCAACGGCCACTGGCTTGTACCCACAAATATTCACCATCAGGCCGTCGAATACGGTACTCGGCGTTGTAGGGGCCGCCTTGTTTAAGGGTGTATTGAATAAGGCGGTTAACGCGGGGGAGATCGTCCGGGTGGATGACGGCATTGGCGCTGGCGATGGGCAGGTTGTCCAGCGGTTGGTCCAGCGGGTAGGAAAACGTACGGGCGAAACGTTCGTCACCGGAAAGCTGATCCTTGGCCACGTCCCAAACAAACGAGCCGAGCAAGGCACCGGCATTGAGGGCCAGTTGCAAGCGTTCGTCGGCGGCACGAAACGCCGCTTCCGCTTCGCTGCGTTGCTGCTCGGACACCACCTGAGCGGTGATTTCGACCACGATGGCAATCACACCGGCTGGCTTGCCGTGGTCGTCACACACGGGGCTGTAGTGCAGGTCTAGCCATACCGACTCAGGCTTGCCGTTGCGCAGCAACTCCAGTTCTTTTTTGGCGTAAGAAAGCGTACCGCCGGCCAGGCAGACATCGACGATATTACGATTGAAGTCGGCGACCTCCGGCCAGCCCAGCTCAACGGGAGTTCCCAATAGATAGGGGTGACGGCCGCCGGCAAAAATGGCGTACGCATCGTTGTAGATCATGTAACCGGGGTGATCCCAGAGCATCACCAAAGGTACCGGAGATGCCAGCAACATCTGCACGTTGGTGCACAGGCTTTTAGACCAGGTGTCGATGGCGCCGAGGTCCGTGCTCGCCCAATCGAACGCACGAATCCGTTCGGCCATCTCGCCACCCCAGCCGACACACGCATGGCTATCCATTAGAAAAGACATCGTCCCACCCTACCCCGCAACCCTGCGCCCGCGCCCACGAGTGCCTGCGGGTTTGGAGCGCGACTGCCGGGGAAAATTCAGAGAGTTTTGGGGGCATTAATGCCGGGCAGTCAATCTACTGATAGGCGTTGCGGGAGGCGACTGTTTGTGGCGCGGAACGTGCGCGGCGTCGGGCTGGAATAGAACACCCGCTGGCCGCAGAAACGTTCGGCGCCAATGCGTGATCAGGCAACCGGTTTTTTAGGTGGCGGGGGCGCAACCGACGCCTTCGGACGAACGATAGTGGCCGGAAGAACAGTCTTGCCATCTTCTGCCAATGCAGGACGCGAGCGACCTTGCAGAGGTTGGGGGGCTTTGGCAGTCATTTAGCTGTCCTCAGTTGTGGAGGCGAGAATTCTATCCACTGCACTTTTGCAACGTCGATTAGCAAGACCTCCGCCTTTAGCGGAGTCTCGTCTCCCTTATCGTCAAGCCAGCTTGGTTCCTGCATAACAAACTGTCCAGCACTAGGATCCGAAGGCCATTCTGATGGCCACCCGTATAGTCGTCTTTCATCCCACAGGTGCAGAACGATAAACCGCCGATAGCCGGCGAAAGCACTAAACCACTCCGACGAATAGGAAGTCTTGGAGGTGATTTTGCTGTTTCTAAGTAACCTGTGAAGGCTGTCATTATTGGCTATGTAACAAGAGCCCAAACCTAGGCTCACCGCCACCAGAAACGAACAAAGGGATTGAGCTACGGCGTTCCAGTAACCGACGGAAAAGAAGCGATCCCCAACCGCCATCAGCCCCCACCCAAGCGTGGCCACCACCCCATGAATGACAAACGTAAAAATCAACGCCTGAACAATCTGCCCAAAGCTGTCGGGGCGTTTGAAGGCGGTGAGTGAATAAAAGATCCAGGCGGCGAGAAAGCCTGGAATCAGATACTGCAGTAGCGGGATCACTTCCCTGACCAGATCATCCATCTCAACTCCCTGAGCACCTGACTGGAAGCCGTAACTTACACGCCGATACGGGCGCGCAGATATCGCCTCGTTCTCCTGCTCAAGGGTGAGTTGGCGATGATCATTGGCAGATCATTCTCTGTTTGCCGAGATTACCCAGGGCGGTCTACCGAGCCCGTGGCTACTTCCCACCCCGCTGCACACACCGCTGATAACGCTCATCCACGCGCTTGGCAAACCAGGCGGTGGTGAGGTTTCGGGTGATTTTCGGGCTTTTCAGGGTGATGCCCGGCAGGACCGCACGGGGCACGGGTTTACCGGCGCGCTGGTCGGCCAGCGCGAACAGGTCGGCGTACAAGTCGGTTTCTTCGAATGCCTGGCTTTCGCCTTTCTCGAGCGCACGGCGAATCGCGGTGTCGCCAAGGCCCAGGCGTTTGCCCAGGGTGCGCACGGCTTTTTCGGTGGAGCTGGGTAATAACGAGCCCGGCACCAGCAAGTCGCCGTCCAGAGTCAGTTCGATACCCGTCAGTTGGCTGACGGCGCGTTGAAAGGCCGCGTTGCGGCTGGCGTACCAGCCCGCATTGAAATCGGCGAAGCGGTACAGCGGCTCGGGGTAGTCAGCCGGGTAGCCAAGCAAATGCAGGGTGCCGAAGTACAAGCCGCCTCGGCGCGTAAACACTTCCTGGCGCAAGGTGCCGTTGTACGTATAGGGATAATCGCGGGCGTGCTGCTCGGCGAAGGCGATGCTCACCTGCATCGGCCCGCCGGTATGCACCGGGTTGAAGGTGCCGAACAACTGGCCGCCCAGCGGCACCATGCCGATGAAGTCATCGAAGATGGCGCTCAACTGTTTTTCGCTGCGCACGGCGGCCAGCCGCTGGTTGTAGGTTTTGCCGCTGGGCGATTGCAGGTCCAGCGCGGCACTGACCAAAAAGCCTGGAATATGCAGGCGCGACGCGCGGCGGTCGATTTCCTGCCTCGCAATTTTGCCCAAGCCCGGCACCTGGGGGTCGGCCTGATAGGTAGATTCCTGCTCCGTCACGGCGAGCACCGAACACAGGTTGCTGACGCTGGCGTCGAGCTTTTGCGTGGTGAATGCCACCTGAATGTCCGTCGCCCAGCCTTGGCGATCCTTGACGGTGCCGGGCAGCAGCTTTACCACCGTGCGTTGAATTTCCACCGGGCTGGGCTGGGGGGGTTGTGTCTGGCGGGAACCGCAGCCAACCAGGCTCAGCAGTGCCAACACCAGCAAAAAATGGGCACTGGAAAAGCATGAAGGGTGTTGAGTCGACATGAAAATTTCCGTTAGCAAGCGAGGCGGTGGCGCAGTGAAGACACACGCAACGGCCTACAGGTTCAGCGCTAATCGAGCCGGTGCCAATCGTTCATTGGTCGGTTTTATCAGTGGGAATTCGGGTTGCACCTTTGTCAATGCGGCGGCAAAAACGATCCATTTTGTAGCAACCTGAATCCGCCAAAGCCCCGTATGCACCGGGCAGGTGCGTAAAGGTAACCACTCTCCAGACCCCGTCGTCCAAGGCCTACACACCTTTGAGAGAAAAAGGTTGCGCCTGGTTGCACCTTTGACTTCCAACGGGTTTAATCCACGCTGAATTTGCATCGCTTCATCCTATTCAGGAAACCTCCATGGCCACTACCACCCTTGGCGTAAAACTTGATGACGCCACCCGCGAGCGTCTCAAACTGGCAGCTCAGTCGATCGACCGCACGCCGCATTGGCTGATCAAGCAGGCGATCTTCAATTATCTGGAGCAGGTGGAAGGTGGTCTGACCCCGCCCGAGCGCTCCGGTGTCGCCGCCGCCCTGGGTGAAGAGCCATTGGAAGCCCTGACCGAACAAGGACTGCAATGCTTCCTGGATTTCGCCGAAAGCATCCTGCCGCAATCGGTGCTGCGCGCCGCCATCACCTCCGCCTACCGCCGCCCCGAGCCGGAAGCCCTGGCCATGCTGCTGGAGCAGGCGCGGTTGCCGAAGGACCAGGCCGAGGCCACCAATAAACTGGCCATGGGCATCGCCGAAAAACTGCGCAACCAGAAGAGTGCCGGCGGCCGTCAGGGCTTGGTGCAGGGGTTGCTGCAGGAATTTTCTCTGTCCTCGCAAGAAGGTGTGGCCCTGATGTGCCTGGCCGAAGCGCTGCTGCGCATTCCGGACAAAGCCACCCGCGACGCTTTGATCCGCGACAAGATCAGCAACGGCAACTGGAGCCAGCACCTGGGCAACAGCCCGTCGATGTTCGTCAACGCTGCGTCCTGGGGCCTGTTGATCACCGGCAAACTGGTGGCCACCCACAACGAAGCGGGCCTGGCCACCTCGCTCAACCGCCTGATCGGCAAAGGCGGCGAGCCGCTGATTCGCAAGGGCGTGGACATGTCCATGCGCCTGATGGGCGAACAGTTCGTTACCGGCGAAACCATTGCCGAAGCCCTGGCCAATGCGACGAATATGGAAAGCAAAGGCTTCCGTTATTCCTACGATATGCTCGGTGAAGCGGCCCTGACCGACGCCGACGCCAAGCGCTACCTGGCCTCCTACGAGCAGGCGATTCACGCCATCGGCAAGGCCTCCCACGGCCGCGGCATTTACGAAGGCCCGGGCATTTCCATCAAGCTCTCGGCGCTGCACCCGCGTTACAGCCGTGCACAGTACGAGCGGGTGATGGAGGAGCTGTACCCGATCCTGCTCGGCCTCACCCAACTGGCCAAGCAATACGACATCGGCCTGAACATCGATGCCGAAGAGGCCGACCGCCTGGAGCTGTCGCTGGACCTGCTTGAGCGCCTGTGTTTCGACCCGACCCTGGCCGGCTGGAACGGCATCGGCTTTGTGATTCAGGCCTACCAGAAGCGTTGCCCGTACGTGATCGATTACGTCATCGATCTGGCCAAGCGCAGCCGCCATCGCCTAATGATCCGCCTGGTAAAAGGCGCCTACTGGGACAGCGAAATCAAACGCGCCCAGGTCGAGGGCCTGGAAGGCTATCCGGTGTACACCCGCAAGCCGTATACCGACGTGTCCTACATTGCCTGCGCACGCAAACTGCTCGCCGTGCCGGAGGCCATTTACCCGCAGTTCGCCACCCACAACGCCCATTCGCTGTCGGCCATCTACCAGCTTGCCGGGCAGAATTATTACCCCGGCCAGTACGAGTTCCAGTGCCTGCACGGCATGGGCGAACCGCTGTACGAGCAGGTGGTGGGCAAGGTAGCCGATGGCAAGCTGAACCGACCGTGCCGCATCTACGCGCCGGTGGGCAGCCACGAAACGCTGCTGGCGTACCTGGTACGTCGCCTGCTGGAAAACGGCGCGAACACCTCGTTCGTCAACCGCATCGCCGACCACAGCATTTCCATCAAAGAGCTGGTGCTCGACCCGGTTGTGCAGATCGAACAAATGGCCGCCGCCGAAGGTGGCCTGGGCCTGCCGCACCCGCGCATCGCCCTGCCACGCGCGCTGTATGGCGAGGCGCGCCTGAACTCCGAAGGCATCGACCTGGCCAACGAGCACCGTCTGGGTTCGCTGTCCTCTGCGCTGCTGAGCAGCACCAATAACCGCTATGTCGCCCTGCCTATGCTCGGTTGCGACACCCCGGCGCCCGCAGCGGCCGAAGCGGTGAAAAACCCCGCTGACCAACGCGACACCGTGGGCCATGTCAGCGAAGCCAGCGAAGCCGACATCAAAAGCGCCGTGCTCTGCGCGGTGTCCAGCGGCCAGATCTGGCAAGCCACCACGCCCGGCGAACGTGCCGCCGTACTGGAACGCGCCGCCGACCAGATGGAAGCGGAAATGCAGCAGCTCATGGGTCTGCTGGTACGTGAGGCGGGCAAGAGCTTTGCCAACGCCATCGCCGAAGTGCGTGAAGCCGTGGACTTCCTGCGCTACTACGCCGCCCAGGCGCGGGACTTCTTCAGCAACGACAGCCACCGCCCGCTGGGCCCGGTGGTGTGCATCAGCCCGTGGAACTTCCCGCTGGCGATCTTCTCCGGCCAAGTGGCCGCAGCGCTGGCGGCGGGCAATACCGTGCTGGCCAAACCGGCCGAGCAAACCCCGCTGATCGCCGCGCAAGCGGTGCGCATTCTGCTCGAAGCTGGCGTACCCGGCGGCGCCGTGCAGTTGCTGCCGGGGCGTGGCGAAACCGTGGGCGCGCGGCTGATTGCCGATGAGCGTGTGCGCGGCGTGATGTTCACCGGCTCCACGGAAGTGGCCGGCATTATTCAGCGCAATATCGCCGGTCGCCTGGATGCCCAGGGCCGCACCATTCCGTTGATTGCCGAAACCGGCGGCCTCAACACCATGATCGTCGACTCCTCGGCCCTCACCGAACAGGTGGTGATGGACGTGCTGTCCTCGGCCTTCGACAGCGCCGGCCAGCGCTGCTCGGCGCTGCGCGTGCTGTGTGTGCAGGAAGATGTGGCCGAGCGCGTGATCGAGATGCTCAAAGGTGCCATGGCCGAATACAGCCTGGGCAATCCAGAGCGCCTGAGTACCGATATCGGGCCGGTGATCGACGCCGACGCCAAGGCCGGCATCGAAGCGCATATCGCCGCCATGCGGGAAAAAGGCCGCAGCGTGTTCCAGGCCGCCCGCGCCAAAGCGGATGAAATCAAACGCGGCACCTTCGTGATGCCAACCCTGATCGAGCTGGACAGCTTCGGCGAACTGCAACGGGAAATCTTCGGCCCGGTGCTGCACGTGGTGCGCTACCAGCGCGCCAACCTGGCCAGCCTGCTGGAGCAGATCAATGCCAGCGGCTACGGCCTGACCCTCGGCGTGCACACCCGCATCGACGAAACCATCGCCCAGGTAGTGAACAGCGCCAAGGTCGGCAACCTCTACGTAAACCGCAATATCGTCGGTGCCGTGGTCGGCGTGCAGCCGTTCGGTGGTGAAGGCTTGTCTGGCACCGGCCCGAAAGCCGGCGGCCCGCTGTATATGTACCGTCTGCTGTCCACCCGGCCGCAGGATGCGGTGGCCAAGCAACTGAGCGGTGCCAGCAAGCTGCCCGCCGAACAGAGCAACGCCCTGCAAGCCTTCGACGACTGGGCCGCGCAACAGGAACCCGATGTCGCCGCCCTCAGCGCCCAGTTCAACGAACTGGCGCAAAGCGGCAGCGTGCACGTGCTGCCCGGCCCGACCGGCGAGCGCAACACCTACAGCCTGCTACCGCGCGAACACGTGCTGTGCCTGGCCGAGGAGCGCAGCGACTTGCTGGTACAACTGGCCGCCGCCCTGGCGGTAGGCAGCCGGGTGATCTGGCAGGACCAGCCACTGACGCAGGAACTGTTCAAGGCGCTGCCCAAAGAGGTGCAAAAACGCATCCAGCTGGTGAGCGAGTGGAGCACCAGCGACGTGGGTTTCGACGCCATCCTCCACCACGGCGACTCCGACCAGCTGCGCGCTGTGTGCGAACTGGCGGCGCAACGCAAAGGCGCAATCATCGGCGTGCATGGCTTGAACAAGGGCGAGACCGATATTCCGTTGGAGCGGTTGCTGATCGAGCACGCCTTGAGCATCAACACCGCAGCAGCGGGCGGTAATGCCAGCCTTATGACCATTGGCTAATTTCAACCCCCGTCGTCCCAGCGCAGGCTGGGACTCAGAGTTTCGGAAGGAACGTATTCCTGCAAGATGCTAGGTCCCAGCCTTCGCTGGGACGACAGGGTTTAGATGGATTACTGAAATGAACCCCGCGGCCTTCGGGCCGCACCCAGGCTCTTGCTTCAAGCGCCTGACCCCGGCCGATACCGCACTCACCTGAGCTGCGCTTCAGGCCACGCGCTTCGCATCCATTGCGAGGGCTACCCGCCCAGCGATGCGCGCCTTCCCTAGAGCACTTCGGTGCCCTGCGCCGGCTTACCCAGCCGGTGCGGGTTTTTAGGCTTTTCCTTTAATGCTGCGCCGCTATCAACGATTGGCAGTCGGTTGCACCTGCGCCAGGTCGCCCTGCGGTTCGCCTTCCTTGTTGAGCTTGGCCAACCGAGCCGTCAGCTCCGCCAACTGGCTGTCCTTCAACACAATCAGGCGCTGCAATTTATCCAACTGCGATTGCAGGTCTGCCACGCGGCTGGACAACTCCTCACCCTCGCGACGCGCCTGGGCCAGCTCTTCCTGCGCCAGAGCCAGACGGTTGTCGGCTTCCTGCTTGGCGGCGGCCTTGCTGCCCTTGCTGCCGTCCTTGTGTTCGGCACGGCCGCTGCCGGCTTCGCCTACCAGGCTAAGTTTGTCGCTGGCAGCTTGGGCGGCAGGTGCGCTGCCGGCTTCGCTGCGCTTACGGGCGTCCAGCTGCGCCAGCGCTTCGCTGCGGCCAGTGGCGTGCAGTTGCTCGCGGGTGGGCAATTGCAGGGTTTGCGCACTTTTCAGGCGGTTGATATCGCCATTGCTGAACGCGTCGGGGTTCAAGCGCTGAATCGCCAGCATGGCCTGATGCGGCGAGGCGTCGCCACGGATGGTCTGGGCGATATCCCACAGGCGGTCATTGGTGCGCGTGCGGTATTGGCCACCGGCCAGCGGGCCTTCGCTGGTTTTCTCTGCCGCTGGGCTGGCGACTGCTGCGCGGTTGGCGACAGCGGGGACGGGAGCCGCAACCGGCGCTTTCACCGTTGGCGCGGCAACGGCCACAGGCGCGCTCACTGGCGCCGGCGCGGCAAAGGCGTAATTTGGCGGATCGATCAGCAGGCTGTATTCACGCAGTTGCAGGCCGTCCGGGGAAACCACTTCCACGAGAAAATTAAGGTACGGCTCGGTGATCGGGCGCGAGCTGGTCACGCGGATCATGCTGTGCCCGTTGGCATTGAGCGTGGTGTCGAACTTGAGCGACAGAACGGCGCCGTCACGCTCAATGCCGGCTTTCCTGAAGGCCTCGGGCGAGGCCAGGCGCACTTTCAATTCTTCGGCCCCCAGGTCACGCACGCCTTGCAAGTCGATCTGCGCGCGCAGCGGCTGGCTGAGGCTGGAAAGCACCTGCGCCTCGCCCACGGCCAGGGCGTGCGCGGTGTTGGGCAGCAAGGCCGCCGAGGCCAAGGCCAGAGCCGTCAGCAGGCGGGGATACTTCTTGAGCATGTCGGCTCTCCTTATCGTTAAACCACGCTGGGCGCGTGCGGCCGCGCATGATGGCGGGGTTGGCGATAAGCAATTGCGAGGTCCGGCACAGGCTGGTGAAGGCGGGACGAGCGAAGAGTGAATTTGTGCAGCAGGTACGGAAAAAACCACGAAGGTGTCGCAGTTGCCAACCCCACCACCGTCGTCCCAGCGCAGGCTGGGACCCAGAATGGCTCAGCAAACGCTGTCCTTTGCGGCAATCTGGATTCCAGCCTGCGCTGGAATGACGGTGGCAGGCGCCTATCAGGACGCGATACTGCTCTGCTCCAGCAGCAACTTCGCAAAATGCTCCGCCGCCAATGGCCGGCTGATCAGAAAACCCTGAATTTCGTCGCAGCGCTGGGCCTTGAGGAAGTCCATCTGCGCCTGGGTTTCCACGCCCTCGGCCACCACTTTCAGTTCCAGGCTGTGGGCCATGGCAATAATGGCGCGGGTGATGGCGGCGTCTTCGCCGTTGGCCGACAGGTCGCGGATGAACGACTGGTCGATCTTCACGAAATCCACCGGGAAGCGCTTGAGGTAACTCAGCGACGAGTAGCCGGTGCCAAAATCGTCGATGGCCAGCTTCACGCCCATCTGCCGCAGCTGGTGGAAGGTGCTGATCACATTTTCGACGTTATCCAGCAGTTGGCTTTCGGTCAGCTCAAGCTCGAGGAAGTGCGGCGCCAGGCCGGTTTCATCAAGCACCTGGCGCACCAGGCTGGTGAGGTTGCCTTGGCGCAACTGGTGTACCGAGAGGTTGACCGACACCCGAATGTCCGCAAGCCCCAGCATTTGCCATTCGCGCGCCTGGCGGCAGGCTTGGCGCAGCACGAACTCGCCAATGGGCGCGATCAACCCGGTTTCTTCGGCCAGGCTGATAAAGTCGCCCGGCGGCACCAGGCCCAGGTCCGGGTGGCGCCAGCGCACCAGCGCCTCGGCCGAGGCCAGGGTGTCGGTGGCCAGGCACAGTTTGGGTTGATAGAACACTTCCAGCTGACCCAGCTCGATACCTTTGCGCAGCTGGTTTTCCAGTTGCAGACGCTCCAGGGTGCAGGCCTGCAGGTTGTCGGTGAAAAACTGGAACGTGTTACCGCCCAAGTGCTTGGCGTGCTGCATGGCCATGTTTGCCTGGCTGATCAATGCGCTCATTTCCCGCGCGTTTTCCGGCAGCAGGCTGATGCCGATGGAGGCGCTGACCACCAGCTCCTGGCCGCCCACCGTCATCGGCATACGCAGTTTGGCGAGCAGCCGGCTGGCCATGCGCGCGAGGTTGGAGAGGCTGCCGTAGTTGTCGAG
This sequence comes from Pseudomonas turukhanskensis, assembly GCF_027922365.1. Lineage (GTDB taxonomy): Bacteria > Pseudomonadota > Gammaproteobacteria > Pseudomonadales > Pseudomonadaceae > Aquipseudomonas > Aquipseudomonas turukhanskensis. Next base: position 432,743 of record NZ_BSFN01000001.1, on the reverse strand, counting down.
AATCACCGCAAACTCATCACCCGACAGCCGCGCCAGGGTGTCGGCCTCGGGCATCGACTGGGTCAGGCGCCGGCTCATCTGCCGCAGCAACTGATCGGCCACTTCATGGCCGAGGCTGTCGTTGAGCATCTTGAAGCGGTCCAGGTCGATATGCAGCAGCGCCAGCGTGCTTTCGTCCTGGCGGGCGCGCTGACTGGCCTCGTGCAGCCGCGCCTTGAACAGCGTGCGGTTGGCCAGCCCGGTAAGTTCGTCGTAGTGAGACAGGTAGCGCAGGCGCTCTTCGGCTTCACGGCGCGACGACAGGTCGGCGAAAAAGCCGACGATATGGCTCACCCGCCCGCGCGCATCGCGCACCACGTTCAATTGCAGCCACTGCGGGTAGAGCTCGCCGTTCTTGCGAGTTTCCACCAGCTCGCCCTGCCATTTGCCGCTGTGTTCCAGTTCCTGGCGAATGACTTCGTACTGGCGGCGCGTGTCGCGGCTGGTGATCATGCGCGCCACGCTGTGGCCGTGCACTTCCTCGGCGCTGTAGCCGGTCACGTCGCTGTAGGCCTGGTTGACGGCCAGCACCTTGTAGTCGGGGTCGAGAATGATGATGCCTTCGCTGGCAGCCTCGAACACGATGCCGGCCAGGCGCTGCTCTTCGTCGCGCATTTTCCAGGCGGTGATATCGCGGCGGGTGCCGAGCATGCGCGTTACCCGGCCGCTGGCGTCGCGCTCCACGGCGCGGCCACGGTCTTCGATCCACAGCCACTGATTATTGGCGTGGCGCACGCGGTATTCGATCTGGTAGCCGTCGCTGAGCCCTTTCATATGCTCCACCAGGGTACGGCGCAGCAGCGGCAAGTCTTCGGGGTGCAGGCGCGGCTTGAGGTCGCGCAGCATCACCGTGACGGCTTCGGGATCGAGGCCGAAAATTTCCTTGAGCCGCGAGTGATGCACTTCGTCGGTGATCAGGTTCCAGTCCCACATCCCCAGTTCGCTGGCTTCCAGGGCCAGGGCCAGGCGCGCTTCGCTTTTGCTCAGGGCGTGACTGGCGGCGTCCAGCTCCAGGGTGCGCTGGGCCACGCGCATTTCCAGGTCGTTGTGAGCGTCACGCAGTTCGCGCTCGGCGCGGCGGCGCTGTTCGATCTCGCGTGCCAGTTCGCCATTGAGGCCTTCGGCTTGAGACTTGGCGTGCTCCAGGCGGCTGATCAGCGCCTGGTTATGAAACCGTTGCACCAGGCTGCGCTGCACCAGGCGATTGATCTGCCAGGCCACCACCAGCAAGGCACCGAACAGAATCAGGCCCAGCACGCCCCAACCCTGTTGCATGGGTTGGCCTACGAACAGCAGGTACACCACGGTGGGCACCAGGCACGGCAGGGCAAAGGTCAGAAACGCGGTGAGGCTGACGGCGTAGGCCACGCTGGCAGACAAGATGGCCGCGCTGATCAGGCCGAACATCAGCACTTGCTGGAAGAAGGCGTCCGGCGGCACCAGCGCGATAGCGCCAATGGCCAGGGCCACGCCGGAGCAGAAGGCACCGAGCAGAAACATCTGCCGCCACATCGGTTTGGCTTGGCGCGAGGGCAAGGCGGCGTTGAACGCGGCCACCTGAATCAGCCGCAGCACCGCCAGCAGCACTACGCCCACCAGCCAGCCGGCCAGCAGCAGGTCGCCGCGCGGCTCCCATAAGAGGTAAGCGCAGGCCAGGCCGCATAGCAGCATGAAGAGCGTGGGAATGCGTGAGCCCTCGTACAACAGACGAGTGCGTTCCACGGCCATGTCGGTGGCGAACAGCTGGCGAATTTCCCGATCGGTCTCTGCCAACGGCAGTTCGAGAGGACGCCTGGAATTAGCGGTCATAGGCCCTTTTCTTGTAATGGTTGTGCCTAGTCGTGGCCGGAGCATACACAAGCCGCGCCCGTCTCCCAAGGCTCAATATCGGCATTTTCAACATGAATACCCCGTACTTTCGATAGAAGGCCGAGCGTTTGCCTACAGACTCGCCAGTCGTCGCTATTGGTACGGGTGTGCAAATGGGACTTGCGGCGTTTGCCCTCACTACCCCAGCCCCCTAGAATGCCGCGATGCGCGACGACCTCTCCCTTCTGCTCAATTCCCTCAACGATGCTCAACGCCAGGCCGTAGCGGCCCCGGTGGGGCGTCAGTTGGTTCTGGCCGGCGCAGGTTCCGGCAAAACCCGCGTGCTGGTGCACCGTATCGCCTGGTTGATCCAGGTGGAAAACGCCTCGCCGCACTCGATTCTGTCGGTGACGTTCACCAACAAGGCCGCTGCCGAGATGCGCCATCGCATCGAGCAGTTGCTGGGCTTGAACCCGGCCGGCATGTGGGTGGGCACCTTCCACGGCCTGGCGCACCGCCTGTTGCGCGCGCACTGGCAGGAAGCCGGGTTGAGCCAGAGCTTTCAGATTCTCGATAGCGATGACCAGCAACGCCTGGTCAAACGGGTTATCCGCGAACTGGGGCTGGACGAACAGCGCTGGCCGGCCCGCCAGGCCCAGTGGTTTATCAACGGCCAGAAAGACGAAGGGCTGCGGCCCAAACATATCCAGCCCAGCGGCGATATGTTCCTGGCCACCATGCGCAGCATTTACGAGGCCTACGAAGCGGCCTGCCTGCGCGCAGGCGTCATCGACTTCTCCGAGCTGCTGCTGCGCGCCCTGGACCTGTGGCGCGACCACCCGGGCTTGCTGGAACACTACCAGCGCCGTTTCCGCCACATTCTGGTGGACGAATTCCAGGACACCAACGCCGTGCAATACGCCTGGCTGCGCCTGCTCGGCAAAGGCGGCGACAGCCTGATGGTGGTGGGCGATGACGACCAGTCCATCTACGGCTGGCGCGGTGCCAAGATCGAAAACATTCACCAGTATTCCAGCGACTTCCCCGACGCCGAGACCATCCGCCTGGAGCAGAACTACCGCTCCACGGCCAGCATTCTCAAAGCCGCCAACGCCCTGATCGTCAATAACAGCGGGCGCCTGGGCAAAGAGCTGTGGACCGACGGTGGCGACGGCGATGCCATCAGCCTGTACGCCGCGTTCAACGAGCACGACGAAGCCCGTTACGTGGTGGAAACCATCGAAGACAACCTGCGCAAAAACGGCCTGCTGCGCAGCGAAATCGCCATTTTGTACCGCTCCAACGCCCAGTCGCGGGTGCTGGAAGAAGCGCTCTTGCGCGAGAAGATCCCCTACCGCATCTACGGCGGCCAGCGCTTCTTCGAACGTGCCGAAATCAAGAACGCCATGGCTTACCTGCGCCTGCTCGAAGGCCGTGGCAACGACGCGGCACTTGAGCGGGTGATCAACGTACCGGCCCGTGGCATTGGCGAGAAAACCGTCGAAGCCATCCGCGAGCACGCGCGCCACAGCGACCTGTCAATGTGGGAAGCGCTGCGCCAGCTGGTCGCCAACAAAGGCGTGACCGGCCGCGCCGCCACCGCACTGGGCGGGTTTATCGAGCTGATCGAAAACCTCGCCGCCAAGGTGATGGACATGCCCCTGCACCTGATGACCCAAACGGTCATCGAGCAGTCCGGGCTGATCACCTACCACAAGGAAGAAAAAGGCGAAAAAGGCCAGGCCCGGGTGGAAAACCTTGAGGAACTGGTGAGCGCCGCGCGCAACTTCGAGAACAACGAAGAAGATGACCTGACGCCGCTGGCCGCCTTCCTCGGCCACGCCTCGCTCGAAGCCGGCGACTCGCAAGCCGACGAACACGAAGACAGCGTGCAGCTGATGACGCTGCACAGCGCCAAAGGCCTGGAATTCCCCCTGGTGTTCCTGGTGGGCATGGAAGAAGGCCTGTTCCCGCACAAGATGAGCCTGGAAGAACCCGGCCGGCTTGAGGAAGAACGGCGCCTTGCCTACGTGGGCATCACCCGCGCCATGCAGAACCTGGTGCTCACCTACGCCGAAACCCGCCGCCTGTATGGCAGCGAGACCTACAACAAGGTCTCGCGGTTCGTGCGCGAAGTGCCGCCGGCGCTGATTCAGGAAGTGCGCCTGTCCAACAGCGTCAGCCGTCCGTACGGCAGCAGCAACAAAGGCGCCAACACCAGCAGCATGTTTGCCAACGCAGAAGTGCCGGACACCGAATTCCGCCTCGGCCAAGCGGTGAAACATGCGTTGTTTGGCGAGGGCGTGATTCTCAACTTCGAAGGTGCCGGAGCTCAGGCGCGCGTGCAGGTGAACTTCGCGGCTGAGGGCAGCAAGTGGTTGATGATGGGCTACGCCAAGCTTGAGCCGCTTTAACCCCTGCGTTTTCTGTTAGAACCAATCGCGGCTAAAGCCGCTCCTACGGGTACGCGTGAAACCTGTGGGAGCGGCTTTAGCCGCGATGCTTTTGCGCCCCCCATTTTCGGTCGAAAGGATTCTCGCCGTGCGCCTCTCTCCTGTATTGGCTTTGCTCGCCTCTTTTCTTATCCCCCTCACGGCCGTTGCCGGCTGGTTTGGCAAAGACGGCCCGGCGCTGTCGGTCGAGCGCAAAGTCAGCCATTACCGCGACTGGAACACCGGCATGCGGCGCGAGGAGGTGACCATCATGCTGCGCGTAAACGGGCGCCCGCTAAGCAACGAAAAACTCGGCCTGGCCTTGGGCGCCAATGAGGAAGACGCCCAGCTGACCACCGTGTTCGAAGCCGTCAGCGCCGGCCCCAACGATGCCCTGGTGCTGTACCGCACCAGTGGCAATTTCGAGTTGGCCCGCCTGTATATGGAGAACGACCGCCTGCGCAGCCAGTCGCTGGTGCGCGACCTCACCCAGAACTGGTTTACCGACGCCCGCATGCCTGGCTGGATTTCGGTGCAACAGGAAAACCATCTGCACCTGGTGCAAATCAACCCACTGCGCGTGGTGGATATCGGCTCTGGCGTGCTGCTGGATGTGCGCGGCGATATCGCCCTGATGGCTGAAGAGGGTTACCACCAGCCCACGTCGAGTATTCACGCGGTCAGCATCAGCCAGGGCAAGCCGGTGGCTGAACTGCCGCTGGAGAAAGCCTGCTTTGCGCTGCCGCAGTTCGAGTTCACCCATCCGCTGGTGTACGCCAGGTTCCCCGAATCGACGCTGGAACAATTGATGTTCCAGCATGGCCCGGCGTGGTTTGACACCAACTTCGAGCTGGCCTCCGGCGCCACGCCCCAGCTGCGCTTGAAGGCGACGCAGAAACTGCCCCGTCCGGCGCTGGAGCGCTGGTATGTCGACCTGCGTGAAGAAGGCGACGGCTACGCCGACAACCGCGATACCCTCGATCTGCAACCGCCCGCGTGCCCCAACAACGCCAACCCGCGCCTGGGCGCGGACAAAGAGCCCTACCCATCGAAGTCGGTGATGGCCGAAGACTTCTGCCTTAACGATGACTACCCCGGCGTCACCGCCGCCATACGCCAGCAGCGCTGCGTATTGCCAGCAACGAGCCGGGTGGTGGTCAAAACGCCACACTGGCAGATAGAAGCGCTGCGCTTTGCCTACCGCCCGCAAAACGGCAAGGCACCGATCGAGCAGCTTGTTTATCAGTTGCGTCAGGGCCAGACCGTCAACCGGGCGATAGCCGGCGACGGCGGCGAAGACTTGCGCTTGCGTGAGGTGCTGCCAATTGGCGAGGGGCAAGCGCTGATCAAAGCGCGGGGCGATGGTGCTTACGAGCTGTTCCATGCTTACTCCGATGGCGCTGGCAAACTGCGCCTGCAGCACCTGGAAACCCTCTCCTACTCCTCCAGCCCTCTGGACACCAGCAAGCCTGGCTGGGTGTACCAGCGCAGTCGCGGCGTGCTGATCAAAATCCAGCCGTTCGGCTTTGAACGGGTGGGCAGCGGCTTGCTGGATATCCGCGGTGAGGAGCTGCTGTTCCAGTACGTCAATGACGGCAGCAAAGGCCTGATGCTGATCAGCATGCCGTTTCAGCCCGAACCCCAGGCCCCCGGGGTGGGCGATGACGCACCGCGCTACCAGCTGAGTGCGGGCTGTCGCCTGGCCGATGACCCGGATTGGGAACTTGCCGTGCCAGCGGCAGACGCCACGCTGACGGAGTCGGCGGCCTGGTTCAGCCGTAACTTCGATTACACGAACGGCAAGCCGGGCAGCATTGTCCTACATAAAGATCATCAGTTGCGCGTTAAGCTTGGCTGCGGTCCTGACAGTCAATAAGCGTTAGGGCATAAATCCGGAAACATACTGCCGCTGGTCATCATCAAGCGCCCTGTGCAACATGGCGCGCGTTGAATCCATTTAAGAGAGTTGTGAACCATGAAGCGTTTCATCAGCCTGGCCATGATGCTTTGCGTAGCGTTGACGCTCAGCCTCGACGCCAATGCAAAGCGCATGGGCGGCGGTAAATCCTTCGGCTCCGCGCCTACCCACCAAACCCGTCAGGCCACCCCGCCGGCCAGCCAAGCGGCTGCGCCGGGTAAAGCCGCACCGGCCGCTGCTGCAGCCGGCGGCGCCTCGCGCTGGCTGGGCCCACTGGCAGGCCTGGCCGCTGGCGGCCTGCTGGCCTCCATGTTTATGGGCGGTGGCTTCCAGGGCATGCAAATATTCGACTTCCTCATCATCGGCCTGATCGCCTTTGTGATCTTCCGCTTTATCGCCGCACGTCGCCGTCAGCAAGCCGCTGGGCAACCGGCTGGCGTGGGTGGCTATGCACCGATGCAGCGTGATCTGCCGCCGAACCAACCGGTTATTCCGCCCGCCAACACCATTTTTGGTGGCAGCAGCGCGGCAGCCGCAGCGCCAGTGATCAATGCGCCGAGCTGGTTCAATGAGCAGCGTTTTGTCGAAGCCGGCAAAGAGCACTTCATGGCCCTGCAACAGCATTGGGACGCGGCGGAAATGGACAAGATCGCCGAGTTCGTGACCCCGCAGATGCTCAGCTTCCTGAAAACCGAGCGCGCCGATCTGGGCGACGGCTTCCAGTCCACCTACGTGGAAGACCTGCACGCACAGCTCGAGGGTATCGACGAACTGGCTGATAAAACCGTAGCCACCCTGACCTTCAGCGGCACCGTCAAAACCTCGCGTTTCGACCAAGGTGAAGCCTTCAGCGAAAGCTGGCGCATGGAGCGAGCCAATAGCGAAAACGCACCGTGGCTGGTGGCCGGTATTCGTCAGAACTAAGTCATTGGCTACACAAAAAACCCGGCGCTTTGCTCCGGGTTTTTTATTGCCTCCACGCTTTCTTCAGCGCCGCCAGCGCAATGGCGATATGGGCTTGGTTAACCCCGGCAAAGCCCAGCACCAGCCCGGCACGCTCGTCGGCACTGCCCGGTGAATCGTCCAGCCAGTAGTCACTCAGGGCATTGAGCTCCACACCCACCGCCGCCGCCTTTTCCACCAATTCCAGCTCCCGTGCCCGGCTGGCCACCCGCACGCTCAGGTGCAGGCCGGCGTCCACCGCAGGCAATGGCTGACAACCGGCCACCTCGCTCGGCCAACCTTTGAGCACGGCATCGCGGCGCGCCTGAGCCGCGCGGCGCATGCGGCGGATGTGCCGCTGGAAATGCCCCGCCGCAATAAACTCGGCCATCACTGCCTGGGTGCCGATTTCCGAATGGCGCACCCCCAGGGCGCGCACCTGACTGAATGCGGCCGTCAGCGCCGGCGGAACCACCAGATAGCCCAGGCGCAAACCGGGGAATGCGATCTTGGAAAAGGTGCCCACATACAGCACCCGACCATGCTGGTCCAACGCCGCCAGCGGCGACAACGGCGTGCCCCGGTAACGGTACTCGCCGTCGTAATCGTCCTCGACAATCCAGGCCTGCTCGCGCGCCGCCCATTCCAGCAACTGCAAGCGGCGTGGCAACGACAGGGTCACGCCCGTGGGGTATTGGTGCGAGGGCGTGACATACGCCAGGCGGCAATCCTTGAGCCCGGCCAATTGCCGGCTATCAAAGCCGTCTTCGTCCACCGCCACGCCATGCAGGCGCGCACCGGCCAGGGCAAACGCTTTGCCGGCGGCGCGGTAACCGGGGTTTTCCACTGCCACGCCATCGCCAACATTCACCAACAGTTGCGCGCACAAACTGATGGCCTGCTGAGCGCCACTGGTGATGATCACCTGCGCCGGGTCACACACCAGCCCACGGCTATTGCGCAGATAGGCGGCGATCAGCTCGCGCAGCTGCGGGTCGCCGGCCGCAGCGCCATAACCGAGGCTGGCCATGGGCGGGCGACGCCAGAAATTGGCCTGCAGGCGCGCCCAGGTTTCGAAGGGAAACAGGTCAAAGGCCGGAATGCCGACGCGAAAGGCCCGCGGCGCATCCAGGCGCGGCTCGGGCAGATACTGAGTTTGCAAACGATCGAGCAGGTTGCTGTGCGGCACGCTGCTGGGCGGCTCGACCGGTTTCTTCGCCGTCTTGCCACGTCCCTTGGTGGCCAATTCCGCCACGTAGGTGCCATCGCCAATGCGCCCCTGCAGATACCCTTCGGCATACAGCTGGTCGTAGGCACGCACCACGGTATTGCGCGACACCCCCAGGGCTTCTGCCAGATCGCGAGTAGCCGGCAGGCGCACCAGGCTGCCGAGCTGGCCGCCGAGGATGCGCTCACGCAGGGCCTGATAGAGCTGGCGTGACAAACCCTGCTTGCGGTCCAGCTGGATACCCGAAGGGTCAAACGGAAGCGGCGTCGGTGGCATAACGAAGAACCTGTAGGAGCGGCTTAGCCGCGATACTGTTGGCGTTGATAGGGCTCCGTTTGAAACCTTTGCAAGCGGCCCAATCGAGGCTGACGCCTCTCCCACAACAAAGCGTCGCGGTTTCTCAGCCTAAATTGGCCCCATGAAAATAGCCATAAATGGCTCTTACAACAGACCAATAGCTCCCCTAGCATCAGTCCATCTGTTGGAGAGCCACCATGTACACGCCTGCTGCATTTCGCGAAGAAGACCTGCCCACCCTGCACGCGCAGATGGTGCAAACACCCTTGGCCATTCTGGTCAGCCAAGACGAAAACGGCATGCAAGCCAGCCATCTTCCCTTGCTGCTGGTGCCGGGCGCCGGAAACCTGGGCACCTTGAAAGGCCACTTCGCCAAGGCCAACCCGCAATGGAAAACCTTCCAGGCAGGCGCCGAAGTGCTGGTGATCTTCCCTGGCGAGCAGGCCTACATCAGCCCCGGCTACTACCCGAGCAAAGCCGAACACGGCAAAGCGGTGCCCACCTGGAACTACATCGCCATTCACGCCTACGGCCAGGCCGAAACCTTCGATGACCCCGAACGCCTGCGTCTGTTGCTGAGCGAATTGACCGCCCACCACGAGCAAGGCCGCGCCCAGCCCTGGACCCTCGACGAAGCGCCGCCGGCCTATATCGACAGCATGCTGCGCGCCATCGTCGGCTTCGAACTGCCCATCGAACGCCTGGAAGGCAAATGGAAACTGGGCCAGAACCGCGACAGAACCGACTACGACAGCGTGCGCGCCAACCTGGCCGGCAGCGGCCTGAGCAACGAGGCCCAACTGGCCGCCCGCATGCCACCCCACGGCTCCCAGTAAAGGAAACCCAATGAGTACCTTGAGCATCCGCGCCATCACCGCCGCCGATCACGCCGCCTGGCTGCCGTTGTGGCAGGGCTACCAGCGCTTCTATAAAACCGTGATCAGCGATGACACCAGCGCCACCACCTGGCAACGCTTCCTCGACGGCGCCGAACCCATCAACGCCGCGTTGGCCTGGCAAGGCGACAAAGCGGTGGGCCTGGTGCACTTTATCTACCACCGCTCCACCTAGACGGTCGGCAACTACTGCTACCTGCAAGACCTGTACGTAGACGAAGGCATTCGCGGCGGCGGTATTGGCCGCCAACTGATCGAACACGTCTACCAGCAAGCCAAGGCCGCCGGCGCTTCTCGCGTGCACTGGCTGACCCACGAAACCAACACCGACGCCATGCACCTGTACGACAAGATCGCCGACCGATCCGGCTTTGTGCAGTACCGCAAACTCTTCGCTTGAATTGCCAGGAACCGACCCATGAGCCTGACCCCGCACCTGAACTGGACACCCGTCGTCGCACCCACCCGCGACACCCTGCAAGGCCGCACCGTACGCCTGGAAGCCCTCGACCCGGCACACCATGGCGATGACCTGTGGCAAGCTCTGCAAGGCCCCGACTCCGACCCGTTACTGTGGGACTACCTGCCCTACGGCCCCTTCGCCGAGCGCGCGGCCTTCGACACCTGGCTGAGCAACAACGCCGCCAGCAAAGACCCCCTGTTTTTCGCCGTGGTAGAACAAACCAGCGGCCAGGTACAAGGCCTGCTCAGCTACCTGACCATCGCCCCGGTGCACGGCAGCATCGAGATCGGCCATATCTGCTACGGCCGCGTGATGCAACGCAGCGTGCAGGCCACCGAAGTCATTTACCTGCTGGCCAAGCACGCCTTCGACCACGGCTACCGCCGCCTGGAATGGAAATGCAACAACGGCAACGCCCGCTCCAAGCGCGCCGCCGAGCGTTTCGGCTTCAGCTACGAAGGCCTGTTCCGCCAGCACATGGTCATCAAAGACCGCAACCGCGACACCGCCTGGTACTCCATCATCGACAGCGAATGGCCCGAGATCGCCAAAGGGTACGAACGCTGGCTGGCTGTGGATAACTTTGATGGAGCGGGGCAGCAGATTGCGGATTTGAAGGCGTTGCGCGAGGCCTAGAGACGGCTAAAACGCTTCTCTGCTAACAGATTGTGGCCCCGGATCGTCGGACCCCCGCCTACAGGGGGCGACGGCATTTTATGCCCCCCTCAGTCATTCCCGCGCAGGCGGGAATCCAGAATCTGCTGGGGGATAGACGTACTCCGGCAAGCGCCTGGGTTCCGAATCGACGCCCTCACGCCTACAGCGGACGACGGTGTTCTTCACTCCCCACGCCGTCAGTCCCATGCACAGCTTTAGTGCAACTGGCATCGCTGAAAATTGCCGAAGAAATGAATGCAAAACCTCCGGCCAAACAATAGCCAGTGACCGTTGCTCGTCAGGCGGCGAGCAACCTGTTTTACTTCGGGACCGGCCACTGCGCCGGTCTCGTTCGTTTGAAGCCGCACCCGCGTTTTACCCGCACCCGCCATTGAACAAGGACCGCTACACAATGCCGTCTGCGAGCCGTTCAAAGACTCCCGCTCACACCTCCCGCGTCACCCCCGTTGCGGCCAGCCCGGCCCTGCTTATGTGCGCCTTGCTGCTGTTTGTTTCCGGCGGCGCGGCGCTGATTTACCAAGTGCTGTGGATAAAACAGCTGTCGTTGGTGGTGGGCGTGGAGGTGTACGCCATTACCACGGGCGTTAGCGCGTTTTTTGCCGGTTTAGCCTTCGGCAGCCTGGCCTTTGGCCGCCTCGCCGACCGCCTGGCGCGCCCCGTTTTGCTGTACGCCGGGCTGGAAGTGATGGTCGCCGTGTTGGGCATTGCCGCCACCTATGGCCTGGGTAATGCCGCCGGTTTATTTGCCCGCCTGGAAGCGCAGATCGGGCTGCTCGCCTGGTTGCTGCCGTTCGCCCTGGTGGGCGTTCCGGCCCTCCTGATGGGCGGCACCTTGCCGGTGCTGATGCGCGCCATTGGCCCCGCCACCGACCAGCTTGGCAGCGCCGGCGGCCGTTTATATGCAGCCAATACCGCCGGCGCCATTGCCGGCACGCTGCTCACTGCCTTCGTATTGATTCCCGCACTGGGTGTGCGCGGCACCGCTTTTGCTGCCGCCGCGCTCAACCTGCTCGCCGCCCTCGGCGCGCTGTGGCAACACCGCGGTCAACGGCTATTGCCGGCCACGCCCATGCTCGAGCGCAACCCGCGCAGCAAGGCCGCGCGCCTGGCGCTGGTGCTCTATAGCGTCGCCGGCGGGGTGGCGCTGGGTTACGAAGTGCTATGGTCGCAAGCCATCGTGCAATTTATGAGCACCCGCACGTTCGCCTTCTCGGTAATGCTCGCCACCTACCTTGCCGGGCTGGTGCTGGGCAGCGCCCTGTATGCCCGACGTGCCGATACCCTGCGCGACCCATGGGGCCTGTTCGGCCTGCTGATCGCCGGCGCCGGTCTGCTGGCCCTGCTGGAAATCGCCGGCCTCGGCCGCTGGCTGGTGGATGCGCAAAGCCACGTGGAGGCGTGGGTGCTGATCAGCACCGACAATGAACTGGCCGGCATGTGCGCGCGGTTTCTGGTGGCGGCGCTGACCATCGTTTTTCTGCCCACCACCTTGCTTGGCGCCGCGTTTCCCCTGGCCCTGCGCCTGGCCGTGGACAGCCGCCATGTGGGGCGAGATGTGGGCGCCATTGTGGCGTTGAACACCCTTGGCGGCATTGTCGGTGTGATGCTCTGCGGCTTTGTACTGATTCCGTTTCTGGGCCTGGTGCACAGCCTGGGCCTGCTGGCGGTGCTGGCCGGGTTGATCGGCTTGGTTGCCGTGAGCTTTGGCGAGCGGGTGACACACCGGCTGCGCAATGCGGTCACCGTAGTCGCTCTGGCGTCGGTGGCCGTGGGCCTCTTCACCCCGCCGCAAACCCTGGCAGACCTGCTGCCGGGTGCGCAGAAAGGCACGCTGGCCTTTTACGAAGAAGGCAGCGGCGGCACCGTGGCCGTTGTCACCCAGGGCAACCCGCAGCAACGCTTCAACCGCCTGTATATCCAGGGCGTATCCAACACTGGCGATGCCATGCCGTCGTTGCGCTATATGCGCCTGCAAGCGCTGCTGCCGCTTCTTATCCACAGCGGCGAACCGCGCTCGGCACTGGTCATCGGCTTTGGTACCGGCATCACCGCCGGCGCCCTGCTGCAATACCCGGCGCTGGAAAAGCCGGTAGTCGCCGAACTGCTGCCCGCCGTGGTCAGCGCTGCGTCGCTGTTCAAAGGCAACTTCGACGCCGCCAGCGACCCGCGCTTGGACATCCGCCTGCGCGACGGCCGCCGCGAACTGCTGAGAAACGCCGATACCTACGACCTCATCACCCTTGAACCGCCGCCGCCCTCGGCCGCCGGGGTGGTGAACCTGTATTCGCGCGACTTCTACCAACTGGCCGCCAGCCTCCTGAACAGCAACGGCATCGTCGCCCAATGGCTGCCGCTGCCCACCCAAACCCTGGACGAAAGCCGCGCTTTGGTACGCGCCTTTCTCGACGTATTCCCCCACGCCTCGCTGTGGACCACCGAATTCCACGAGATGCTGTTGGTCGGCTCCCAGCAACCCATGCCACTGGATGCAACCCGCATTGCACAACGCTTCGAACAGCCCAGCGTTGCGACCGCCCTGCGCCAGGTCGGCATCGCCAACCCGGCGGCCCTGCTCGGCACCTGGGTAACCGACCGCGCCGGCCTGGAAAGCTTTGCAGGCGACGTCCGTGCCGTAACCGACGACTACCCGCGCATCGAATACGCCCCCTGGGTAAAGCACGATGAAATCATCCGCACCCTGCCCGCCCTGCTCGGCAAAACCACCCGCCCACCGCTGACGAATGCCGACCCTGCGCTGGTGAATGCCGTGACGGTCCAGCAAGAGCGCCTGCAAAGCTTCTACGGCGTGGGGCTGCTGGCCTATCAAGGCAAACGGCAGGAGTGGGAACAGGCGGTGCGGGGGGTGATGCAGCGCGATAGCGGCAATCCGTACTACCGGTGGTTTCTGGGGGTGGGGTTGTAAGGGGCCGGCGAACGAATAGCACTGGTATACAGGAGCGGGCGGTCGGGTTAAACAAAACGCCCCGATAAGTCGGAGCGCTTTTTTAGGGCTAAGAGGTGAACATATTTCACTTCATCAACGCGATGAGAGGGCCTGGACCCGGTACGTTAATCGCCCTTTTATTGATAGGTTACCGTGATCGAATCGCTCAATGTACCCGAGGTGGCCCGAATCGTGACTGGTCCGGGCGTCGTGCGGCCAAACACAAAAGTGGCAACTCCGTTGGCGTTGGTGTTGGTGGTGGAGCCAACGACTTTATCCCCGTCCCATGCCACTCCAACACCGGCGCCAACCAGGTTGCCGTGGGCGTCCGTAAGGGTGGCACTGAGCGTTACAGTTCGATTGATATTGGCGGTAGCAGGCGCCGTTAGCACCAAGCTTGCAGCAGGCCCGGCCGCAAACGTTACGGTGGCGGAGCTTTGCACCGTACCGACGCGAGCGGTCACATCGGCTACCCCGGCTGTGGTCGCACTGGTCAATACCACCGTGGCCACGCCAGTGGCATCGGTCGTGGAAGTTGCACTGCCCAGCGTGCCAGCCGGGGTGCTCCAGTTCACCGTTTGCCCTGCACCTAACGCGCTGCCATTGGCATCTTCGACACGCGCACTCAGGGTAGTGGTGCTGGTGCCGTCGGCCGTAATCGAGTCTGCTGCCGGGCTCAAGCTAATAGCTGCCGCGGGGGCAAGAAAGGTTACCGTCGCCGAACCGCTTGCGCTGCCAGAGGCGGCTTGCACGGTAACGGTGCCTGCAGTGGTCGAGCTGGTCAGCACCACCGTGGCAAGACCGCTGGAATTGGTGGTGGAGGTGGCGCTGGCAAGACTGCCTGCGCTGGTGCTCCAGCTTACGGTGACACCCGCCCCCACACTGTTTCCATTGGCGTCTTCAACACTGGCGCTCAGGGTAGTTGTGCTGGTGCCATCGGCAGTGATTGAGGCCGCTGCCGGGCTCAGGCTAATAACCGCCGCGGGGCCGAGAAAGATAACCGTCGCCGAGCCGCTTGCGCTGCCGGAGGTGGCTTGCACGGTGGCGGTGCCGGCGGTGGTCGAGCTGGTGAGCACCACCGTTGCGATACCGTTGGCATTGGTGGTGGAGGTGGCGCTGGCGAGGGTTCCGGCGCTGGTGCTCCAGCTTACCGTGACGCCCGCCCCCACACTGTTGCCATTGGCGTCTTCAATACTGGCGCTCAGGGTGGTGGTGCTGGTGCCATCGGCGGTAATGGAGGCCGCTGCCGAGCTCACCGCGATAGCCGCCGGTACATCGGCGCTATAGATAACCGTGGCCGAGCCGCTTGCGGTGCCAGAGGTGGCTTGCACGGTAGCGGTGCCGGCGGTGGTCGAGCTGGTGAGCACCACCGTGGCGATACCGTTGGCATTGGTGGTGGAGGTGGCGCTGGCAAGAGTGCCGGCGCTGGTGCTCCAGTTTACGGTTACACCCGCCCCCACACTGTTGCCATTGGCGTCTTCAACACTGGCGCTCAGGGTGGTGGTGCTGGTGCCATCGGCAGTAATCGAGGCTGCTGCCGAGCTCACCGTAATAGCCGCGAGCACGCCTGCGCTGTAGATAACCGTCGCCGAGCCGCTTGCGCTGCCGGAGGTGGCTTGCACAGTGGCTGCGCCTGCGGTGGTCGAGCTGGTGAGCACCACCGTGGCGACACCATTGGCATCGGTGAGCGAGGTTGGGCTGGCGAGGGTGCCGGCGCTGGTGCTCCAGCTCACGCTGACGCCAGCGGCCACCGGGTTGCCGTGCACATCGCTAACGGTCGCAAGCAATGAGGAGGTGGCAATACCATCGGCGGTTATCGAGGCCGGCGTTGCTTCCAGTTGCAGCGCGCTGGCTGCGCCGGCGGTGAAGGTGACGGCAAAGGTGGCGCTTGCCGCGCTGGCCGCTGCCTGCACGGTGGCAGTACCTGCGGTGGTTGAGCTGGTCAGCACCATGGTGGCGACGCCGTTGGCATCGGTGCTGGAGGTGGTGCTGGCGAGGGTGCCGGCGGTAGTTGTCCAAGTCACCGTATGGCCTGCCCCTACTGGCTGGCCCTGGGCATCGGTAACAGTGGCGCTCAAGGTGGTGGTGTCGGTGCCGTTGGCCTCGATTGAGGCGGAACTGGCAACCACCGCCACTCCCACGGACAACACCATTACCGTCATCAGATTGGAGGTCACCGCGCGTCCGCCGCGGTCGATACCGTTGGCCTGAAGGCTGTAGGTGTTGCTGCCGTTGGCGTTATAGGCCGGCAGGTGGAGCATTGTTTGCGTACTGCGGGTGTTGGCGGCGATAAAACCGGCAGCGCTGCCTGTCCACGCCAGGCTTTGCAACATATCGGCACCCGTTAGTTGCAGCGGCACGGCAGTGTTTTCCGTGCCGGAGATAACAGCCTGCAGGCGCAGCTCGACGAGGTCTTTTTTAACGTTCAGCACGATTTCGTTGTTGCGCGATACCAGGTCATAGCGCATGCGCTCGAGCAGGCGGCTGGCCATCAGGTTGTCGCTGGAAAGCTGCCTGGCCAGTGGTTCACCCAGGCGGTACGTGAAGGTCAGATTGGCCGAGGTATCGGTTTGCCCGCCCAGGCCAAACCGGTGGTCCAGGTTCAGCCCCATCAAGGGCACGGGGTTGTAGATCACACCCACCGTCATTGAGTTTGGGTCTTTCTTGCGATCAGCACCGGAAAACAGGCTGACTTCATCGCCGTAGTACTGCTCGTAGGCCAACTTGCCGCCCAGTTGCGGGTAGGTCGGCAGGTAGCCTTCGGCGCGCACATCCCAGCCTCTGGCCGGGCGTTCCAGGTAGTCATCGAGGTCGGGCGAGGTTTTCCAACTGGACAGTGGCTGGTAGGTGTTGGCGCTCAGTTTGAGAAAGTCGGTCCAGGCTTCTACGCCATAGCCTATACGCTCGTTTTTAGCGGTGAGGTCACGGTCGTAGAAGCTGTTTAGGCCCAGCAACCAGTTGCCGACATCGTGCCGATAGCCCAGGCCCAGGTTGACGGTGTTGCGATAGTCCTTGGTGTAGGTGTTAGCCCGGCGTATACCGGCCTGGCTGAAGACCATACTGTTACCGGCCTTATAGAAGGGCACCAGGAGATCAAGGCTGCCGCTTTTGACACCGTGTCGGCCCGCGCCCAAGGCCAGTGCCGACGTGATGCCGTGGCTGCTGAACCATTGCTGGGTTGCCCCGCTCGCAGTGCCGCTCAACGCGCCGCCGGCCCGTGCCATTGCTTCATCAACGCCACCGGTGCGGTCACGCATGGCACCGGCTGCCAAGGTTCTGTCGGTGAACGTGCTGTCGGTGTCCGCCGCGAACCACCCGTGCGAAGCCTGCTCATTGTTCTGTGGTTTGGCGGGTGCCGGCGCGGCTGCGCTGCCCAGTTCGGGCAACTGCTGGGGCGTGGCGCCCGGTTGCCCGTGGGCAAGAGCAGGAAAGAGGGGGGAAAGGACGATGCAAAACGACAGGTACAGCGTTAGCAGGCCTCGGGCTATCGAGCGCATAAAGGTGACTTCCACGGATGGGGTTTTTCAGGAAGTCAGAATCTTCGTGGCGTCGACTGCTTGCAGATGCAAGCAGCGTCTGTGCAGGCGGGGGCGCTCTCCTTGGCAGGGCTAGGAGACCGTAACGGCTGCCCCCAGTAGATGGGTGCCGGATGTGTAGGCAGTGGCGTACGCCTGCGCCACGCTGGGCAGCTTAGGGCTCGATCAACTTCCAGCTGTCGAAGCTGGCGGCCTGGCCAATCTTCTCGCCTTGTTCATCAAGCACATTCCACACGGCAGCTTTTTCAATCCAAAACCGTTGGCCGTTTTTGGCGATACGCACGCCGCGGTAGTCGGTAACGTGGCCTTGGCTGCTCACTTGTTCAAGAAAACGTTGGCGTTCACTGCGCTCCATTGGTTCGGCGGTCAGCCGGGAGGGCGTGGCGGTGAGTTCGTCCCAGCTGTAACCCCATAGCGCCAGGGTAGCGGCGTTGCCGTAGTTGAGAACGGGGTCGCCCTGGTTGCCGTGGGAGAGCAGCGTGCGTGGCGCGTAATAGGCAGCGTCGGCCAGTTGCTCGGCACCAAGGTCGAGCGCGCCGGATAACAGGTCGTGGCCGAGCCAATGACGGTAGCTGGTGAGGATGCGGCGAACCTGAAGGATGGAAGCGGGCGTTTTCCAGGGTTGCATGGTGAAAGGCCTTTTCCGGAAGGGGTGGC
This sequence comes from Pseudomonas turukhanskensis, assembly GCF_027922365.1. Taxonomy (GTDB): domain Bacteria; phylum Pseudomonadota; class Gammaproteobacteria; order Pseudomonadales; family Pseudomonadaceae; genus Aquipseudomonas; species Aquipseudomonas turukhanskensis. The sequence goes on along the minus strand of NZ_BSFN01000001.1, from coordinate 414,904 downwards.
CAGCGTGGCCCGTATAAGAAGGGCACGATAGAGGAAAGGCTTGAGTACGGCTGTGGATAACCTTATCCACAGCCGTTGAAAGGTCCTATTCGACTGTCACGCTCTTCGCCAGATTGCGCGGCTGGTCAACGTCCGTGCCACGCAGCACGGCCACGTAGTACGACAGCAGTTGCAGAGGCAGGGTGTAGAGAATCGGCGCCAGCGCATCGGAGATATGCGGCATGTTCACCACGTGAGTGCCCTCGCCATTGCTCATGTTCGCCTCGCCGTCAGCGAACACGATGAGCTCGCCGCCACGGGCGCGCACTTCCTGCAGGTTGGATTTGAGCTTTTCCAGCAGCTCGTTGTTTGGCGCCACGGTGACCACCGGCATATCGGCGTCAACCAATGCCAGCGGGCCGTGTTTCAGCTCACCTGCCGGATAGGCTTCGGCGTGGATATAGGAAATCTCTTTGAGCTTGAGCGCGCCTTCCATTGCCACCGGGTACTGAGCGCCACGGCCAAGGAACAAAGCGTGGTGTTTTTCGGCGAACAGTTCGGCGATTTTCTCTACGGTGCCGTCCATGGCCAGGGCTTCACCCAGGCGGGTGGGCAGACGACGCAGTTCTTCGACCAGTTCGGCCTCCACGCCTTTGGCCAGGGTGCCGCGCACTTGGCCAAGCGACAGGGTGAGCAGCATCAACGCCACCAGCTGCGTGGTGAACGCTTTGGTGGAGGCCACGCCGATTTCCGGGCCGGCCTGGGTCAGCAGGGTCAGGTCGGACTCACGCACCAACGAGCTGATGCCCACGTTGCAGATGGCCAGGCTGGCCAGGTAGCCGCCGTTGTCCGGGCCTTTGGCTTTGCCGTTGCGCAGGGCGGCCAGGGTGTCGGCAGTTTCGCCGGACTGCGAGATGCTGACGAACAGGGTGCCGGGCTGCACCACCACTTTGCGGTAGCGGAATTCGCTGGCGACTTCGACTTGGGAGGGAATGCCGGCCAATTCTTCCAGCCAATAACGGGCAACCATACCGGCATGGAAGCTGGTGCCGCAGGCAACGATCTGCACGTTCTGCACCTTGGCGAACAGCTCGGCAGCTTGCGGGCCGAAGGCTTGTACCAACACATGGTCGGTGCCAAGGCGGCCTTCAAGGGTGCGCTGCACGACCTTGGGCTGTTCGTGGATTTCCTTGAGCATGAAATGGCGGTATTCGCCCTTGTCGGCGGCCTCGGCGCCTTCGTGGTATTGCACGCTTTCACGCACCACGGGCTGACCGTCGACGCTCCAGATCTGCACGCTGTCGCGGCGGATTTCGGCGATATCGCCTTCTTCCAGGTACATGAAGCGGTCGGTGACCTGGCGCAGGGCCAATTGGTCGGAAGCGAGGAAGTTTTCCCCCAGGCCCAGGCCGATTACCAGCGGGCTGCCACTGCGGGCGGCGAGCAGGCGGTCGGGCTGTTTGGCGCTGATTACGGCCAGGCCGTAGGCGCCGTGGAGGTCTTTGACGGTGGCTTTGAGGGCAACGGTGAGGTCGCCCAGCGCTTTGAGCTTATGGTCGAGCAGGTGGACGATGACTTCGGTGTCGGTGTCCGAGCTGAATACGTAACCCAGGCCTTGCAGCTGTTTGCGCAGGGCTTCGTGGTTTTCAATGATGCCGTTGTGCACCACCGCCAGGTCACTGCCGGAGAAGTGCGGGTGGGCGTTGCGCTCGCTCGGTGCACCGTGGGTGGCCCAGCGGGTGTGGGCGATACCCAGGCGGCCCGCCAGCGGTTCACCGGCCAGGGCCTGTTCCAGCTCGCTGACTTTGCCGACGCGACGACGGCGCTCGAGCACACCTGCGTTATTGAAGACGGCCAGGCCGGCGCTGTCGTAGCCGCGGTATTCCAGACGTTTCAGGCCTTCGACGAGGATGGCGGTGATGTTGCGTTCAGCGACGGCGCCGACGATGCCACACATGGTTTATCTCCTTAAGCAGGTAGCGCCGCGCAAATGAGGTTAACCCCACGCGCGGTGATGGATGCACGTGCCTCGACGTCGAGGCGGTCATCGGTGATCAAGGTCTGGACGCTGCTCCAAGGCAGTTCCAGGTTGGGAATCTTGCGGCCGATCTTGTCGGACTCGACCATCACGATCACTTCGCGGGCGACATCAGCCATTACCCGGCTGAGGCCCAGCAGCTCGTTGAAGGTGGTGGTGCCGCGCGCCAGGTCGATGCCGTCGGCGCCGATAAACAGCTGGTCAAAATCGTAAGAGCGCAGCACCTGTTCGGCTACCTGGCCCTGGAAGGATTCGGAGTGCGGGTCCCAGGTGCCGCCGGTCATCAGCAGCACCGGTTCGTGTTCCAGCTCGCTCAAGGCGCTGGCCACGTTCAGCGAGTTGGTCATCACCACCAGGCCGGGTTTGTGGCCGAGCTGGGGAATCATCGCCGCCGTGGTGGTGCCGCTGTCGATGATGATGCGCGCGTGTTCCTTGATGCAGGCGACCCCGGCGCGGGCGATGGCTTGTTTGTACTGCGAAACGGGTTGCGCGCTGTCGGCAATCAGCTCTTGCGGCATGGGTACCGCGCCACCGTAACGGCGCAGCAGCAGGCCATTGGTTTCGAGGGCGGCGAGGTCTTTGCGGATGGTGACTTCCGAGGTGGCGAAGGCTTTGGACAGCTCGTCGACGCTCACTTCGCCATGCTCGGCAAGCAAGGAGAGGATCGTGTGGCGACGTTGCGGAGTGTTGCGCTTCGACATTCGTAAGTTTCGATTCGAAAGATAAGTGCGCGAATCAAAACAAAACGAAGGTTTTGCGTCAAGGGGGAGGTCGGAGAATTATTTAGCGGCTGTCAGCAAAAAACCGAGCGTTTGGAGATTTTTATTCGGCGGGAGATTCTGGATTCCCGCCTGCGCGGGAATGACGGCGATAACACCCAAATAGGCGTTATCCCCGTGCAGGCGGGGATCCAGTGGCAAGCGGTTACTTCTTGACCGGGCGCTTCCAGCCTTCGATGTTGCGCTGTTTGGCGCGGCCAACGCCGAGGGTTTGGGCGGGGACATCCGCGGTGATCACCGAGCCGGCACCGGTGGTGGCACCGTCTCCGAGGGTGACTGGCGCAACCAGCGCGCTGTTGGAGCCGATAAACACGTCGGCGCCCAACACAGTGCGGTGCTTGTTGGCGCCGTCGTAGTTGCAGGTGATGGTGCCGGCGCCGATGTTGGTGCGCGCGCCAATCTGGGCGTCGCCCAGGTAGCTGAGGTGCCCGGCTTTAGCGCCTTCGCCCAGCACGGCATTTTTCAGTTCCACGAAGTTACCCACATGGGCTTTGGCGCCCAGTACCGAACCGGGACGCAGGCGGGCAAACGGGCCGCAGTCGGCGCCTTCACCCACTTCGGCACCTTCGAGGTGACTGTTGGCTTTGACGATGGCGCCTTTGCGCAGCGTGCTGTTTTTGATCAAGCAGTTGGGGCCGATCTGCACATTATCTTCAAGGATCACCTGGCCTTCGAGAATGACGTTGATGTCGATGAGAACATCGCGGCCGACGGTGACTTCACCACGCACATCGAAGCGCGCCGGGTCGATCAGCGTCACGCCCTGGGCCATCAGGCGGCGGCCGGCACGGTACTGGTAGTGACGTTCGAGCTGGGCCAGCTGGATGCGGTCGTTGGCGCCAAGCACTTCCATTTCATCGCCGGCCTGTTCGGTGGCGACCACCAGGCCATCGGCCACGGCCATGGCGATTACGTCGGTGAGGTAGTACTCGCCCTGGGCATTGCTGTTGGACAGGCGGCCCAGCCAATCGGCCAGACGTTTGCCCGGCACGGCGAGAATGCCGGTGTTGCCTTCGCGAATGGCGCGTTGCGCGTCTGTGGCGTCTTTCTGTTCGACGATGGCCTGCACGCTTCCGTGTTCGTTACGCAGAATGCGGCCGTAGCCGGTCGGGTCGGCGAGTTCAACGGTGAGCAAACCCAGCTGCTGCTCGTTCACCAGCGCGAGCAGGCGTTGCAGCGTTTGCTCTTCAATCAGCGGCACGTCGCCGTAGAGAATCAGCACGGTGTCTGCCGACAGTTTGGGCAGCGCCTGAGCCACAGCATGGCCGGTGCCGAGCTGCTCGGCTTGCAGCACGAAGCTGAGGTCGTCTGCTGCCAGTTGCTCACGGACTTTATCGGCGCCATGGCCGATCACCACCTGCATGCTGCTCGGCGCGAGTTTGCGCGCGGTGTCGATAACGTGTCCCAGCATGGATTTGCCGGCGATGGGGTGCAGCACCTTGGGCAATGCGGAACGCATGCGGGTGCCTTGGCCGGCGGCGAGGATGACGATATCGAGTGACATGGGGCGGGGTCCTGAGCAGGTTGAATGTGGGGTTCGGTGAACGCGGTGTTCAGCGAGCAATGCACAAGAACTTCTAGAACAACTACGAGGCGGAACGCTCGCCCTAAGCGGGCGAAAAGCCTATTTCAGAAAAAGAAAAAGGGTAGCCAAGGCTACCCTTTTACTTCATCGCGATGAAGAGCTGCGGGGTTAGCCGCCGAACTTCTTGCGAATTTGCTGAACGGTGCGCAGCTGGGCTGCAGCCTCGGCCAGACGGGCAGCGGCGGCACTGTAGTCGAACTCCGAGCCTTTCTCTTGCAGAGCTTTCTCAGCGGCCTTAACGGCCTCTTGAGCAGAAGCTTCATCCAGGTCGTCTGCACGTTGCACGGTGTCGGCCAAAACCTTAACCATGTTCGGTTGCACTTCCAGGAAACCACCGGAGATGTAGAACACCTCGGTGTCGCCGCCTTGCTTGATCAGACGAATCGGGCCCGGCTTCAGGTCTGTGATCAACGGCGCGTGGCCCATGGCGATACCAAGATCACCCAAGCTGCCGCTCGCAACCACCATCTCCACCAAACCGGAGAAGATTTCGCCTTCTGCGCTGACGATATCGCAATGGACTGTCATAGCCATTTGCTTGCCCTACCCTGATTAGCGCCCGTTGCCGGGCGCTGGGATTACAGTTTCTTGGCTTTCTCGATAGCTTCTTCGATGCTGCCGACCATGTAGAACGCTTGTTCTGGCAGGTGGTCGTAGTCACCGTTGAGGATGCCTTTGAAGCCAGCAATGGTGTCTTTCAGGGAAACGTATTTACCCGAAGCACCGGTGAAGACTTCAGCCACGAAGAACGGCTGCGACAAGAAGCGCTGAATCTTACGAGCGCGGGATACGAGTTGCTTGTCGGTTTCCGACAGCTCGTCCATACCCAGGATCGCGATGATGTCTTTCAGCTCTTTGTAGCGCTGCAGAACGTACTGAACGCCGCGAGCGGTGTCGTAGTGGTCCTGGCCGATCACGTTCGGATCGAGCTGACGCGAAGTCGAGTCCAGTGGATCTACCGCTGGGTAGATACCCAAGGAAGCGATGTCACGGGACAGAACGACGGTGGCGTCCAAGTGGGCAAAGGTGGTCGCTGGCGACGGGTCGGTCAGGTCGTCCGCAGGTACGTATACCGCTTGGATCGAGGTGATCGAACCTTGCTTGGTCGACGTAATACGTTCTTGCAGAACGCCCATCTCTTCGGCCAGGGTCGGTTGGTAACCTACTGCAGAAGGCATACGGCCCAGCAGTGCGGATACTTCGGTACCGGCGAGGGTGTAACGGTAGATGTTGTCGACGAACAGCAGAACGTCGTTACCTTCGTCACGGAATTTCTCAGCCATGGTCAGACCGGTCAACGCTACGCGCAGACGGTTGCCTGGTGGCTCGTTCATCTGACCGTAGACCAGCGCTACTTTGTCGAGAACGTTGGAGTCCTTCATCTCGTGGTAGAAGTCGTTACCTTCACGAGTACGCTCACCCACACCGGCGAACACGGAGTAACCGCTGTGTTCGATCGCGATGTTACGGATCAGCTCCATCATGTTTACGGTTTTACCAACACCGGCACCACCGAACAGACCAACCTTACCGCCTTTAGCAAACGGGCAGACCAGGTCGATAACCTTGATGCCGGTTTCCAGGAGGTCGTTGCCGCCAGCTTGCTCCGCGAAGGAAGGTGCCGGGCGGTGAATGCCCCAACGCTCTTCTTCGCCGATCGGACCGGCTTCGTCGATTGGGTTGCCCAGTACGTCCATGATCCGGCCCAGAGTCGCTTTACCGACGGGTACGGAGATGGCTGCGCCGGTGTTGCTGACGTCCAGACCGCGCTTCAAGCCTTCGGTCGAGCCCATCGCAATGGTACGAACCACGCCGTCGCCCAGCTGCTGCTGAACTTCGAGGGTGGTTTCGGCGCCTTGAACTTTCAAGGCGTCGTAGATGCTCGGAACCTGATCACGTGGGAATTCCACGTCGATCACGGCGCCGATGATTTGTACGATACGTCCGCTACTCATAGCTGGATCCTCTGAATATTTGAACCGGTATCAAACCGCGGCAGCGCCGCCAACGATTTCCGAGATCTCTTGGGTGATCGCCGCCTGACGTGCCTTGTTGTAGATCAGCTGTAGATCGCTGATCAGATCACCGGCGTTGTCAGTCGCATTCTTCATCGCGATCATCCGGGCTGCTTGTTCAGCAGCGTTGTTCTCGACCACCGCCTGGTAAACCTGCGACTCCACGTAGCGCACCATCAGGCCGTCAAGCAGCTCTTTGGCGTCGGGTTCGTAGAGATAGTCCCAGTGATGCTTGAGATCTTGATCCGGATCGGCTTCCAGCGGAATCAACTGCTCCACTGTCGGCTTCTGCGTCATCGTGTTGACGAACTTGTTGGAAACCACGGACAGGCGATCAATACGGCCATCCAGGTAGGCATCCAGCATCACCTTGACGCTGCCGATCAGATCATTGATCGACGGCTCTTCGCCCAGGTGGCTGATTGCAGCAACGACGTTACCGCCGAAGTTGCGGAAAAACGCCGCACCCTTGCTGCCTACTACGCAGATATCAATCTCTACGCCTTGTTCGCGGTTTGCCGCCATGTCCTTGACCAGGGCCTTGAACAGGTTGGTATTCAAGCCACCGCACAGACCACGGTCACTGCTCACCACCACATAACCCACACGCTTTACTTCGCGGTCGATCATGAACGGGTGACGGTATTCCGGGTTAGCGTTGGCAAGATGACCAATCACCTGGCGGATACGCTCCGCGTAAGGACGGCTGGCAGCCATGCGCATTTGTGCTTTGCGCATCTTGCTGACAGCGACCTTTTCCATGGCGCTGGTGATCTTTTGCGTGCTTTTGATGCTCGCAATCTTGCTGCGAATCTCTTTTGCGCCTGCCATGCAACACCTATATAGGTACACCTATCGGCCAGCAGGATGGGGGCCTGGGCCCCCATCGCGGCTTACCAGGTTTGGGTGGCTTTGAACTTCTCGATACCGGCTTTCATGCCAGCGTCGATTTCGTCGTTGAAGTCACCCTTCACGTTGATCTTGGCCATCAGATCGGCCAGATCGCGGTTGAAGTAAGCAATCAGCGCTTGTTCGAAGCTGCCGATCTTGGCGATCTCGACGTCGACCAGGTAGCCACGCTCGGCGGCATACAGGGACAACGCCATGTCGGCGGTGGACATCGGCGCATATTGCTTCTGCTTCATCAGCTCGGTAACGCGCTGACCATGCTCAAGCTGCTTGCGGGTGGCTTCGTCCAGGTCAGAGGCGAACTGGGCGAAAGCGGCCAATTCACGGTACTGAGCCAGAGCGGTACGGATACCACCGGAGAGCTTCTTGATGATCTTGGTCTGAGCGGCACCACCAACACGCGATACCGAAACACCGGCGTTCACTGCCGGACGGATGCCGGAGTTGAACATGGCCGATTCCAGGAAGATCTGACCGTCGGTGATGGAAATCACGTTGGTCGGAACGAACGCGGAAACGTCGCCAGCCTGGGTTTCGATGATCGGCAGAGCGGTCAGGGAACCGGTTTTGCCAGTCACAGCGCCGTTGGTGAACTTCTCTACATACTCTTCGGAAACGCGGGATGCGCGCTCCAGCAGACGGCTGTGGAGATAGAACACGTCGCCTGGGTAGGCTTCGCGGCCTGGTGGCCGACGCAGCAGCAGGGAGATCTGGCGATACGCCACAGCCTGCTTGGACAGATCGTCATAAACGATCAGCGCGTCTTCACCGCGGTCACGGAAGTATTCGCCCATGGTGCAACCGGCGTACGGTGCAATGAATTGCAGCGCAGCGGATTCGGAGGCACTGGCAGCGACGATGATGGTGTTAGCCAACGCGCCGTTTTCTTCCAGCTTGCGAACCACGTTGGCGATGGTCGATTGCTTCTGACCGATTGCCACGTAGACGCAGTAAATGCCGCTGTTTTTCTGGTTGATGATGGCGTCGATGGCCAGAGCGGTTTTACCGATCTGACGGTCACCGATGATCAGCTCACGCTGACCGCGACCAACCGGGATCATGGCATCGACGGCCTTGTAGCCAGTTTGCACTGGCTGGTCGACCGATTTACGCCAGATCACGCCCGGTGCAACCTTCTCAACCGCGTCGGTAGCGACGTTGTTCAGCGGGCCTTTACCGTCGACAGGGTTACCCAGGGCATCAACAACGCGACCCAGCAGTTCCGGACCAACCGGAACTTCGAGGATGCGGCCGGTGCACTTGGCGCTCATGCCTTCAGCCAGCGACTGGTATGCACCCAGAACCACGGCGCCGACAGAGTCGCGCTCAAGGTTCATGGCCATGCCATAGACGCCGCCCGGGAACTCGATCATTTCACCGTACATAGCGTCGGCGAGACCGTGAATACGCACGATACCGTCAGACACGCTGACGATGGTGCCTTCGTTGCGGGCTTGGGAGGCCACATCGAGCTTGTCGATGCGACCCTTGATGATTTCACTAATTTCGGAAGGATTGAGTTGCTGCATTGCTCTGCTGCCCCTTCAAACTCAAAGTTTCAATGCTTCGGCTAGTTTCGCGATTTTGCCGCGAACTGAGCCATCGATTACCAGGTCGCCGGCGCGGATTACGACGCCACCAATAAGGCTGGCATCCTCCGCAGCGTGCAGGCGCACTTCCCGGCCGAGCCGTGCACTGAGAACCTTGGCGAGTTTGTCTTGCTGTTCGTCGTTCAATGCAAAGGCACTGGTTACATCCACGTCGACCGATTTTTCCTGTTCGGCTTTCAACAGCTCGAACAAATCGGCGATTTGCGGCAGCAGCGCGAGACGGTTGTTCTCGGCTAGTACCTGGATGAAGTTCTGCACCTTGGCATCGAACTTGTCACCACACACTTCAATAAAAGCGGTGGCCTTGTCTGTACTCGTCAAACGCGGGGCCGTAAGCACGCGCTGTACGGTGGCGTCTTGCGACACCGCCGCAGCCAGGCCGAGCATGGCTGACCAATTGGCCAGTTGCTGGTGGGCCTGAGCGTACTCAAAAGCTGCCTTGGCGTAAGGTCGGGCCAACGTGGTCAGTTCTGCCATGATCGCGCCCTCGCTTAAATTTCGGCTGCCAGTTTGGAAACCAGCTCCGCATGCGCGTTTTGGTCGATAGTGGCGCCCAGAATCTTCTCAGCACCGCTGATCGCCAAGCCACCCAGTTGGGCACGCAGGGCGTCTTTGACGCTGTTCAGTTCCTGTTCGATCTCGGCCTGAGCCTGAGCCTTCAGGCGCTCACCTTCGACACGGGCCTGATCGCGAGCTTCGTCGACGATCTGGGTAGCGCGCTTTTTGGCTTGCTCAATGATTTCAGCTGCCTGAGTTTTGGCTTCGCGCAGTTGCTGACCCACTTTCTCGTGGGCGAGCTCCAGGTCGCGAGCCGCACGGCTTGCAGCGTCCAGTCCATCAGCAATCTTCTTTTGACGCTCTTGCAAAGCCGCGATGACCGGAGGCCACACGAACTTCATGCAAAAGAGCACAAAGATGAAGAAGGCAACGGACTGGCCAATCAGGGTTGCATTAATGTTCACGCCAACACCTCGCTCGTTCGTTGTCCGTCAAACCAATCACTCGTAAACGAGTGATTAGCCTGCGAGTTGACCAACGAAGGGGTTCGCGAAGGTGAAGAACAGTGCGATACCAACGCCGATCATGGTCACGGCGTCCAGCAGACCAGCCACGATGAACATTTTAACTTGCAGCATCGGAACCATTTCCGGCTGACGCGCAGCGCCTTCCAGGAACTTGCCGCCCAGCAGGCCGAAACCAATGGCGGTACCCAGGGCACCCAGGCCAATCAGCAGTGCAACGGCGATCGCGGTCAGACCAACTACAGTTTCCATCTTTCCTCCCGACTTTTTATGTCGTATTGGTTAAGGTTTTTTAAGGTAAAGCGGTAAAGCAAAATTGCTTGCCCTTGCGGGCTGCGGCCCCAGGCAGAGGCCGCTCACTGCCAGCGCTTGCGCGCTATCAGTGGTTGTCTTCGTGCGCCATCGACAGATAAACGATGGTGAGCATCATGAAGATGAACGCTTGCAGGGTGATGATCAGAATGTGGAACACCGCCCATGCCCACTGCAGCGCCACACCCAGACCGCTCAGCCACAGTAGACCACTGCCGAACATCACAGCGATCAGAATGAACACCAGCTCACCGGCGTACATGTTGCCGAACAACCGCAGTGCCAACGAAATAGGCTTGGCGACCAGGGTGACGAATTCCAGCAGGAAGTTGACCGGAATCAGAAGGATCTGAACCGCGATGTTCTTGCTGCCGAATGGGTGCAGGGTCAGTTCACCGATGAAACCACCGATGCCCTTGACTTTGATGCTGTAGAAAATGATCAGCGCGAATACCGACAGGGCCATGCCGAGGGTGGCATTCGGGTCTGTGGTGGAAACGGCGCGGAACGGAATGTGGTGGTCGCCCGAGATCAGGATGGCCAGCTGTGGAATCCAGTCCACCGGCACCAGGTCGACGGCGTTCATCAGAAACACCCAGACGAAAATGGTCAGAGCCAGGGGCGCGATAAGCTTGTTGCGACCGTGGAAGCTGTCCTTAACGCTGGTGTCGACAAACTCGATCATCACTTCAACGAAGTTCTGCAGACCGCCAGGTTGGCCGGAGGTGGCTTTCTTGGCCGCCATGCGGAACAGCAGGATGAAGATCAGACCCAGCGCTACGGACCAGCCGAGGGTATCTACGTGGAAAGCCCAGAAGCCCATTTCTTTGGCTTCTTGTGCAGTGTGGGCAAAGCCCCAATCACCGGTCTGCGTTTTCCCGAAAGTCAGGTTCTGCAAGTGGTGCTGGATATAGCCCGAAGCGGTTTGTTCTGCCATGTTTGCCTCAAACGCCCTAAGGTCTCAAAAATCTTGTTCTAGTGAGCAGCGGTGCAAACCAATTGACCAACTGGGTCAGGAAGAACACGCCGAACACTGCCAGCGCATCCAATGGTTTTACCCCTGCGAACGTCAGCGCAAAGAGCACTGCCGTCAGAATCAGCTTGCCCGCTTCACCGGCATAAAAAGACCGGACTATCGCTTGGGCGGCCCGGGCTCCGGTAAACCGGAATGCCTTGTGGGCGAAATACATGTTCGGTAGCCAGGCGATCAAACCGCCGAGCGCGCCAGAGTACCCACTTACCGTACCGCGCCATTGCCACAAAACGACGGCTGCGATTAGCAATACGACGAGTTGAACGAGCAACACGGGAAACACCGGCAAACGATGGAACGGCAGGCGGTTGGGCGTGCGTGCATCCATCACATGTTCTCCGGCTTTCGGCCTCTGGTGTCAGTCGCCGTACAATCAACGACTTGGCATAGTTTGTGCCGACAAAATGCGCGCAGAGTATAGGGGGCGATCCCCCCCTATTCAACTGCTCGGTAGTGATTTCCGACTACCCGCTACATGACTAAGTATGTCAGCGAAGGACTTATCGGATGTGGGCAAGAACGCCTTGCAACTCATCCAGCGAGTTGTAGCGGATAACCAGTTGGCCTTTGCCCTTCTGCCCATGCTTGATCTGCACCGGAGAGCCCAGGCGCTCTGCCAGGCGCTGCTCCAGCCGACTGATATCCGGGTCGACTTTTGCCGCCACTACAGGCTTCTCTTTGGTGCTCAACCACTGGCGAACCAGTGCCTCGGTTTGGCGCACTGTCAGGGCTCGTGCGACAACATGTCGCGCCCCTTCAACCTGCTGTTCAGCCGGCAAACCGAGCAATGCACGGGCATGGCCCATTTCCAGATCGCCATGGGACAGCAGGGTCTTGATTTCTTCAGGCAGGGAGATCAAACGCAGCAGGTTGGTGATGGTCACCCGCGACTTGCCCACCGCTTCGGCCACTTGCTGTTGCGTCAGCTGGAACTCTTGCTGCAGCCGTTGCAAGGCCACGGCTTCTTCAATGGGGTTGAGGTCTTCGCGCTGGATGTTTTCGATCAACGCCATGGCGATGGCCGCTTCGTCCGGCACCTCGCGAACCATGGCCGGAATCTTGTCCAGGCCTGCCAGCTGGCTGGCTCGCCAGCGACGCTCTCCGGCAATGATCTCGAAACGGCCGGTACCGATCGGCCGGACCACGATCGGTTGCATCACGCCCTGGGCGCGAATGGACTGGGCCAGTTCTTCCAGCGCCGTGCTGTCCATGTCGCGGCGCGGCTGGTACTTGCCGCGCTGAATCAGATCCAGTGGCACATATTGCAGCTCACGGGTATCGACCTGCGCGGCTTCTTCCTGCAAAGCGTTGACACTGGTGCCGCCCAGCAGGGCGTCCAGTCCGCGTCCGAGACCTCGTTTTTTGCTGGCCATGGATAATCCTTATGCTTTTGCGGTTCGTGTGGCACTGCGCTGACGCCGGGACAGTTCACCGGCCAGTGCCAAGTAGGCGAGGGCGCCACGGGATTGCTTGTCGTACGCCAGCGCCGGCATGCCGAAACTCGGCGCCTCGGCCAGGCGGACGTTGCGGGGAATCACGGTGTCGTAGAGCTGATCACCAAAGTGTGCTTTGAGCTGCGCGGACACGTCGTTGGTCAGGCTGATGCGCGGGTCGTACATGGTGCGCAGCAGGCCTTCGATTTTCAGCGACGGGTTCAGCAGCTTGCCGATGCGCTGGATCGAGTTGACCAGGTCGGTCAGTCCTTCCAGTGCGTAGTACTCGCATTGCATCGGAATGATCACGCCATCGGCCGCCACCAGAGCGTTGACCGTCAGCATGGACAGTGAAGGCGGGCAATCGATGAGGATGTAGTCGTAGTTTTCGCGGATCGGCGCGAGCGCCTCGCGCAGACGGTTTTCCTTGGCCGGCATATCCAGCAAGGCCACTTCGGCGGCAGTAAGGTCGCGGTTGGCCGGCAGCAGTTGGTAGCCGCCATGTTCGGAAAACTGCATGGCCTGACCCAGGTCGCACTCGCCGATCAACACGTCGTAGATCGAATGCTCCAACGCCAACTTATCCACACCACTGCCGGTGGTGGCGTTGCCTTGAGGATCAAGGTCGATCAACAGCACACGACGCTTGGTCGCAACCAGTGAAGCCGCCAGATTGATGCAAGTCGTGGTCTTGGCCACACCGCCTTTCTGGTTGGCGATGGCGAATACTTTAGCCATGGTCAGCGTCAGTCCCGGTCATATGATGCGGCGCAGTATCAACAGATGGCGCTGACCTTGGCAACCGGGAACCTTGAGGACGTGCGTTGCAGCCAATTTAAAGTCGGCCGGCAGCGCTTGTAGCTCGTCATCCGGGTGCACGCCTTTCATGGCCAGCCAGCGGGTGTCGGTGTCACCGAGATGGCGAGTCCAATCGGAGAAGTCCTGCAGCGAGCTGAAGGCTCGCGAGCAGATACCGGTGAACGGCGTCGGCGGGGTGAACGCTTCTACCCGGCTGTGGATAACGTCCAGGTTGGCGAGCTTGAGTTCGAGTTTCACCTGGGTAAGAAAACGGGTTTTCTTGCCGTTGGAGTCCAGAAGGGTGAACTGGCGCTCGGGAAACATGATCGCCAAGGGAATACCCGGCATACCGCCGCCACTGCCGACGTCCAGCCAGGTGCTGCCACCTTCGGCGACGTAGGGCACCACGCTCAGGCTGTCGAGCAGATGGCGCGAAACCATTTCGTTTGGGTCGCGTACAGCGGTCAGGTTGTAGGCCTTGTTCCACTTGATCAGCAAGGCCAGGTAGCCCAGCAGGTGGCTGTGTTGCTGTGCGTTGAGTTCGACGCCTAGTTCGGCGGCACCACGGGACAATTCTTCGGCATGTTGCGCGGTAACCATGGACATCAGGCGCTTTGCTCCAGCTCACGACCGGCACTGCGTTTCTTCAGGTTGATCATCAGCAGGGAAATGGCTGCCGGCGTTACACCTGGAATACGCGAAGCCTGCCCCAGCGTTTCCGGACGAGCCTGGCCAAGCTTGCTTTGAATCTCTTTGGACAACCCGGCGATGGCGGCGTAATCGATATCTGCCGGTAGCTTGGTATTTTCGCTGGCACGCAGACGGGCGATCTCGTCTTGCTGGCGATCGATGTAGCCGGCGTATTTGGTCTTGATCTCGACCTGTTCGGCGACCTGCACGTCGTCATGACCAGGGCCTGTCACCTCGATAAGGCCGGCGTAGTCGATTTCCGGACGGGTCAGCAGGCTGAGCAGGTTGTATTCGTGGGTCAGCGGCGTGCCGAAGCGTTCGGCAATGGCATCGCCTTGCGCGGTGTTCGGGCGCACCCACGTGCTTTTCAGGCGCTGCTCTTCCTGCTCGATGCCTTCGCGCTTGGCACAGAACTCGGCCCAGCGACGGTCATCGACCAGGCCCAGCTCGCGGCCTTTTTCGGTCAGGCGCAGGTCGGCGTTGTCTTCGCGCAGAATCAGGCGGTACTCGGCACGGGAGGTAAACATGCGGTACGGCTCTTGGGTGCCGAGGGTGATCAGGTCGTCGACCAGCACGCCGATGTAAGCCTCATCGCGACGTGGGCACCAGCTGTCTTTACCCTGAGCCCGCAGAGCGGCGTTGGCACCGGCCAGCAGGCCTTGAGCGCCAGCTTCTTCGTAGCCGGTGGTGCCGTTGATTTGCCCCGCGAAGAACAGGCCGGCAATCACTTTGGTTTCCAGGCTGTACTTCAGATCGCGCGGGTCGAAATAGTCGTATTCGATGGCATAGCCCGGGCGAACGATATGAGCGTTTTCCATACCGCGAATCGAGCGCACCAGTTCCAACTGCACATCGAACGGCAAAGACGTGGAAATGCCGTTGGGGTACAGCTCATGGGTATTCAGGCCTTCGGGCTCAATGAATACCTGATGGCTATCCTTGTCGGCAAAACGATGAATCTTGTCTTCAATAGACGGGCAATAGCGTGGGCCAATGCCTTCGATAACCCCGGAATACATCGGCGACCGGTTGAGGTTGGCGGCGATGATTTCGTGGGTACGGGCGTTGGTGTGGGTAATCCAGCAGCTGACCTGACGGGGATGCTGTTCCTTGTGACCCAGGAAAGACATCACCGGGATTGGGGTATCGCCAGGCTGCTCGGTCATTACCGAGAAATCGACCGAGCGACCGTCGATGCGCGGTGGGGTACCGGTTTTCAAACGACCAACCCGCAGCGGGTGTTCGCGCAGGCGCTGGGCCAGGGCAATCGAAGGCGGATCCCCGGCACGGCCGCCGGAATGGTTCTGCAAGCCGATGTGGATAAGTCCGCCGAGGAAGGTGCCTGTGGTTAACACCACGGATTCTGCGAAGAAACGCAGGCCCATCTGGGTAACCACACCCCGCACCTGGTCCTGTTCCACGATCAGGTCGTCACACGATTGCTGAAATATCCACAGGTTCGGCTGGTTCTCCAGCGTTTCGCGAATCGCCGCCTTGTAAAGCATGCGATCGGCTTGGGCGCGGGTGGCGCGAACGGCTGGGCCTTTGCGGCTGTTGAGCACACGAAACTGGATACCACCTTTGTCAGTGGCCTCAGCCATGGCACCGCCCAAGGCGTCAATTTCTTTCACCAGATGGCTTTTACCGATGCCGCCAATGGCAGGGTTGCAGCTCATATGCCCGAGGGTGTCGACGTTGTGGCTAAGCAGCAGGGTTTTTACGCCCATGCGTGCAGCAGCCAGCGCTGCTTCAGTGCCGGCATGGCCGCCGCCGATAACGATGACATCAAAACGGGAAGGGAAATCCACCACGCACCTCGTGCCTGTTGAGAATTGGGGGAGGCTTTTAACTGACCAGGCGTCTTTTAGCCGACCGGGGAACTTGGGAAAAGCGGAAAGGCGGCAAGTATAGGGATTTAGCAGGGTTGAAAGAAGCCTTTTGAACAAAAAATAGCCAATGGCTCAAGGGGGCGAGGTCGGTCGGTTAATAAAGAAAGAGAGAAGAGAATTTTTTAAAGCTTTGTTTTTATGTTTATTACTTATGGGCACCGTTTCTGTGGATAGATTGCTGCAAGCCAGCGGCCACGGGGTGTATGGAATTGTATAAGGCTGTGGTCATCTGGGGTGGAGCCTTCTGGATAACCGCCTTAAACCTGTGGATGGAACGCTTACTTGTGCACAGGCCGATTCGTCCCCAGGTTTGCCCCCTGCTTATCGACTGGGCTTAAGGGCTGTTATCCACAGGGTTTAATTTCGCCCTGTTGATTATTTCAGGCGTGAAAAAGCCCGGGCTGGCCGGGCTTGATTCACTCGTGATGGGCTATTTGCCGATGCAAAAGCTCGAGAAGATGCGACCTAGCAGGTCATCGGAGCTGAATGCGCCGGTAATTTCGCCCAACGCTTGCTGCGCTATACGCAGGTCTTCGGCAAGCAGTTCGCCAGCGCCTGCGAGGGTCAGCTGTGTATAACCATGTTCCAGAGACTGACTGGCGTGGTTAAGCGCCTCCAGGTGCCTTCTGCGGGCGCTAAAGCCGCTCTCGGCGGTCTGTTCGTACCCCATGCAGGCTTTGAGGTGGTCACGCAAAAGCTCGAGGCCCGCGGCTGAGCGCGCGGACAGGCTGATGGTCACGTGGCCATCCTCGCTTACCTCCAGCGCCACAGGCTCGCCAGAGAGGTCGGCCTTGTTGCGAATCAGCGTAACCTTGGACGGATCGGGCCGCTGGCTCAAAAACTCCGGCCAGAGCGCGAAAGGATCGCTGGCTTCTGCGGACGTGGCATCTACCACCAGCAACACACGATCGGCTTCACCAATGGCCTTGAGGGCACGCTCGACGCCGATCTTTTCCACATGGTCATCGGTGTCGCGCAGGCCGGCGGTGTCGACCACATGCAAGGGCATACCGTCGATGTGGATATGTTCACGCAACACATCGCGGGTGGTGCCGGCGATTTCCGTGACGATGGCCGCTTCGCGACCAGCCAGTGCGTTTAGCAGACTGGATTTGCCGGCATTCGGGCGGCCGGCGATCACCACCGTCATGCCGTCGCGCAGCAGGGCGCCCTGATTGGCTTCACGCTGCACGGCAGCCAGATCGCTGCGCACCTCATTAAGCATCGCCAGAACATGGCCGTCGGCGAGGAAATCGATTTCTTCTTCCGGAAAGTCGATGGCAGCTTCTACGTAGATACGCAGAGAAATCAGCCGTTCGGTAAGCCCATGCACGCGGCGGGAAAACTCGCCCTGCAAGGAGCGCAAGGCGTTACGTGCCGCCTGTTCGGAGCTGGCCTCGATGAGGTCGGCAATGGCTTCGGCTTGCGCCAGGTCGAGCTTGTCATTGAGAAAGGCGCGTTCGCTGAACTCACCTGGCCGTGCCAGACGAGCCCCCAAACGCAGACAACGGCGCAACAGTAAATCCAGCACCACTGGACCCCCGTGGCCCTGCAGTTCCAATACGTCTTCGCCGGTAAACGAGTTGGGGCCGGGGAAGTACAACGCCAGGCCTTCATCGAGAACAACGTCCTGTTCGCCATGGAACGGTCCGTAATGGGCATACCGTGGCTTCAGTTGACGCTGGCTGATGGCCTTGGCAATTGCCTGGGCCTTGGGGCCGGAAACGCGAACGATACCGACGCCGGCACGACCCTGGGCGGTGGCAACCGCTGCAATGGTTTCTCGAACGTTGCTCATGGCGCGCTTCTCTTCACAAATAGCATTCGGCAAATAGCAAAACGCCCCGCCACGTATTGCTCGGGCGGGGCGCTCATTCAGCTTAGCAAGCCAGGCTTAGGCGTTGGCGGCCTTGGTAGCGGCTTCGATCTTGCGGGTGATGTACCACTGCTGAGCAATGGACAGGCAGTTGTTGACTACCCAATACAGCACCAGACCCGCTGGGAACCACAGGAAGAAGAAGGTGAAGATGATTGGCATCATTTTCATGACCTTGGCCTGCATCGGATCCGGCGGCGCGGGGTTCAACTGCTGCTGGATGAACATGGTGGCACCCATGATCAGCGGCAGAATGAAGAACGGGTCTTTGATCGACAGGTCGGTGATCCAGAACATCCACGGCGCCTGACGCATCTCGACGCTTTCCAGAAGCACCCAGTACAAGGCGAGGAAAACCGGCATCTGCACCAGAATCGGCAGGCAGCCCCCTAACGGGTTGATCTTCTCTTTCTTGTAAAGCTCCATCATGGCTTGCGACATTTTCTGCCGGTCATCGCCATGCTGTTCTTTCAAGGCAGCCAGTTTCGGCGCCACTGCACGCATACGTGCCATGGACTTGTAGCTGGCAGCCGACAGCGGGAAGAAGAAGCCTTTGATGATCATGGTCAGCACGATGATCGACCAGCCCCAGTTACCCAGGATGCTGTGGATATGTTGCAGCAGCCAGAAGATCGGCTGAGCGATAAACCACAGAATGCCGTAGTCGACTGTCAGTTCCAGGCCTGGCGCGAGAGAGCCCAAGTGTTTCTGGATTTTCGGACCGGCGTAGAGAATGGCCGACACTTCACCTTTGCTGCCCGGCGCCACGTTCACGCTTGGAGTGGTGAAGCCGACGATGTAGTTGCCTTGGGTGTCTTTGCGGGTTTGCACACTGTTGTCGTTGTCCTGGCTTGGAATCCAGGCGGTCACAAAATAATGCTGCAGCCAGGCGACCCAGCCGCCTTTGACGGTTTCTTTGACCGGCGCCTTGTCGATGTCTTTCATCGACACTTTTTTGTAGGCCGAGTCATGCGTCGCCATGGCTGCACCGAGGTAGGTGGCAGTGCTGGTGGCGGCGGTCTTCGACGGGTCATCGCTGTTGTCGCGCTTGAGCTGGGCATACATGTTGCCGGCCCAGGCGGTAGTGCTCTGGTTGTCGATCAGGTAACGCACATCAACCTGGTAGGACGACGGGTCGACGCAACCTGGTTTTTTCAGTTCCTGCTCTTTGGCCGAGCACTCCGGGTTTAGACCACGCTTGAAGCTGAAACGCTTGATGTAGTTGACGCCGTCTTTGGCGAAGGTCAGATCCACTACCAGAGCGTTCTGGCCGTCGGCCAGTTGGTAGCTCTTCTGCGCGCTTTGCCATACCGCACGACCATTGGCGGAATCCGGGGCGTTGCTGCCGATCAGACCGCTTTGGGCCAGGTAGGTACGTTCGTTTCCGTTGTCGAACAGCTGGAACGGAACATCCGGACGATCCTGGCGACGCGGGTATTGCGGCAGGGTCAGTTGGACGATGTCGCCACCGCTTGGATCAATGGCCAGCTCAAGTACGTCAGTCTTAACCCGAATCAGGTCTTTGCTGGCCTGTGGGGCAGCAGCAGTGGCTTCAGGTTGAGCGGACGGCGCGCTTGGCACATCGCTAGCGCCAGTACCGGCGGCAGGGACGTCGGGCAGCGCAGCGGTATTGCTGGTCGCAGCGGCGGTGTTCGCAGTCGGCAGAGCCGTTTGGCCGTAGTCTTCGTTCCACTTGAGAACCATGACATAGGACACGATTGCGAGCGCGGCGATCAGGATCGAGCGTTTAATATCCATGATTACTCGGCCATCGAAGGGGGTCGGGAAATGGGGGCGCCTGGAACCGGATCGTAACCACCGGGATTCCATGGGTGACAACGACCTAGCCGACGGAGCGTCAGCCAGCCGCCGCGCATGAAACCATGGTGTTCAATGGCTTCATACGCGTAGCAGGAGCAGCTGGGGTAAAAACGACAGTGACTGGCCATCAACGGACTGATGGCGTAGCGATAAACCTGAATCGAAGCGAGTGCCAGTTTACGCATGGGGACTGTCGGTAACCCCTGCTAGCGGAAGGACTTCCGGGCTTGGCTTACTACGTGCCAAGCGTTTCCAGAGCTTGCCGAACTGGATAGCCAATTCGGGATTTTCCAGATCACCTAGGCCTTTGCGCGCGACAACCACAATGTCCCAGCCCACCAGGTTTTCCTGGTTGAGACGGAATGAATTGCGGATGACTCGTTTGAGGCGATTGCGCTCAACAGAGAGCTTGACGCTCTTCTTGCCGATAACCAAACCCAGGCGGGGATGATCGAGATCGTTGTTGCGCGCGAGGAGCAGGACGTTCTTACCCGGAACCTTACCGCTGGGGGAGTCAAAGACTGTCTTGAATTGTCGAGGGGTCAGCAGACGCTTTTCCCGACCGAAGTCTTGACTCACCACCGATGCCGAATTATCAAACGGCCAGACGCTTACGGCCTTTGGCACGGCGACGGGACAGAACAGCGCGGCCGTTCTTGGTAGCCATACGGGCACGGAAGCCGTGGGTGCGAGCGCGCTTGATAGTGCTTGGTTGGAAAGTGCGTTTCATGGTGCGTTACCTGGGTTATCGACAACGGGCCGGAATGGCCCCCGTTTTAAGAGACCGGCAATTCTAGAGAAACCAGGCGGTCAGGTCAATTTCCAACCAACATTTCTGTAAGGAGGGTCTGGTTTGGGGGATGCGGGTAAATAAAGAATATTAAGAAGAGAGATTTAAATCTTTTTTAATCTATTAACTACTCTTAGCTAATGACCTTTCTGTGGATAAGGTGCTTCAGGCTAAGCCCTTCAAGGCGTGCGGCGGATAATAACCCTGTCCAGAACAGGTGTGTAGCCTGTACCGGTCCTGCGCATAAGCTGGGGATGAAAGGGGCTTTTATCCACAGGCAGGTTTTCCACTGGGTTCTCCCCAGGCTTATCCCGCAGGCTTATAGGCGGTTATCCACAGGGTTCAGGTTAGCCGGATTTTTCAGTTGGAAATCCATTAACACGTTGATTTTACGTGGTGAAAACTTTGGCTCGCATGTGGATAACTACCCTGGGGTGTGGGTACAATGCCGGCTGTTTTGGGCCTCGCGGCCTATTTGTCTTAGGGGATTTCTGTGTCTGTGGAACTTTGGCAGCAGTGTGTAGAACTTCTACGCGATGAGCTGCCGGCCCAGCAATTCAATACCTGGATTCGCCCGCTGCAGGTTGAAGCCTCCAGTGATGAGCTGCGTGTCTTTGCGCCCAACCGCTTCGTGCTGGATTGGGTAAACGAAAAGTACATGGGCCGACTGCTCGAGCTGCTGCATGAGCGCAGCGAGGGCATGGCTCCGGCTATCTCCTTATTAATAGGCAGCAAGCGAGCCGCTGTAGTCCGCTCGCCGATGCCTGCGCCTCAACAGCCGGTTGCCGCGCCTGTCAGTGCGCCGGTGCGCGACGAGCCGGTTGCGATGGCTGTCTCGAGTGAGCCGTCGCGCGCAAGTTTCGACCCCATGGCCGGTGCCAGTTCTCAGACTGCTCCAGTTCGTACCGAGCGCACCGTGCAGGTTGAGGGCGCGCTCAAACACACCAGCTATTTGAATCGCACCTTTACCTTCGAGAACTTCGTCGAAGGTAAGTCCAACCAGCTTGCTCGCGCGGCCGCATGGCAGGTGGCGGATAACCCCAAGCATGGCTACAACCCGTTGTTCCTTTATGGCGGCGTGGGCTTGGGTAAAACCCACTTGATGCATGCGGTGGGCAACCATCTATTAAAGAAGAATCCGAACGCGAAGGTCGTGTACCTGCATTCGGAGCGGTTCGTGGCCGACATGGTCAAGGCCCTGCAGTTGAACGCCATCAATGAGTTCAAACGCTTCTACCGTTCGGTGGATGCGTTGCTGATCGATGACATCCAATTTTTCGCCAAGAAAGAACGCTCGCAAGAAGAATTCTTCCACACCTTCAACGCCCTGCTTGAGGGTGGACAGCAGGTCATTCTTACCAGCGACCGGTATCCGAAAGAAATCGAGGGGCTGGAAGAGCGTTTGAAGTCCCGCTTTGGCTGGGGACTCACGGTGGCCGTGGAGCCGCCCGAGCTGGAAACCCGCGTAGCGATTCTGATGAAAAAGGCCGACCAGGCCAAAGTCGATTTGCCCCACGATGCTGCCTTCTTTATCGCGCAACGCATCCGCTCCAATGTGCGTGAGCTTGAAGGCGCGTTGAAACGTGTTATCGCACACGCACACTTTATGGGCCGCGATATCACCATCGAGCTGATTCGTGAGTCGTTGAAGGACTTGTTGGCGCTGCAGGACAAACTGGTCAGCGTCGACAATATTCAGCGCACCGTTGCCGAGTACTACAAGATCAAGATTTCCGACTTGCTGTCCAAGCGCCGCTCCCGTTCGGTAGCGCGGCCACGGCAAGTGGCTATGGCGTTATCCAAAGAATTGACCAACCATAGCCTGCCGGAAATCGGTGATGCCTTCGGCGGTCGTGATCACACCACTGTATTGCACGCATGCCGTAAGATTGCTGAACTTAGGGAAGCCGACGCGGACATCCGCGAGGATTACAAGAACCTGCTGCGCACGCTGACCACCTGACCCATTACGCAGCCCACGAGGCAAAGGGACGAGACCATGCATTTCACTATTCAACGCGAAGCCCTGTTGAAACCGTTGCAACTGGTCGCTGGCGTGGTTGAACGCCGGCAGACGCTGCCGGTGCTGTCTAACGTGCTGTTGGTGGTAGATGGCCAGCAGCTGTCGTTGACCGGTACCGACCTTGAAGTCGAGCTGGTCGGTCGCGTGACGTTGGAAGAGCCAGCTGAATCTGGCGAAATCACCGTACCGGCGCGCAAGCTGATGGATATCTGCAAAAGCCTGCCAAACGATGCGTTGATCGATATCCGCGTTGATGAAACCAAGTTGGTGGTCAAGGCTGGCCGTAGCCGCTTCACCCTCTCCACCCTGCCTGCCAATGACTTCCCTACTGTGGAAGAAGGCCCGGGTTCGTTCACCTTCACGCTGGTACAGAGCAAGCTGCGTCGCCTGATTGAGCGCACCAGTTTCGCGATGGCGCAGCAGGATGTCCGTTATTACCTGAACGGCATGTTGATCGAAGTGCAAACTGGCGTATTGCGTGCTGTTGCCACTGATGGTCACAGGTTGGCCATGTGCTCGATGGAAGCCGGGATCGAACAAGCGGACCGCCATCAGGTGATCGTGCCGCGCAAAGGCATTCTGGAGCTGGCTCGTTTGCTGACTGAGCAAGACGGCACGGTGGACATCGTATTGGGCCAACATCATATTCGCGCCACCACTGGAGAGTTCACCTTCACCTCGAAGCTGGTCGACGGTAAATTCCCTGACTACGAGCGCGTACTGCCAAAAGGTGGCGACAAGTTGGTGTTGGGCGACCGTCAGGCGCTACGTGAAGCATTCAGCCGTACCGCCATTCTTTCCAATGAGAAATACCGTGGCATTCGCCTGCAACTGGCCAATAGCTTGCTGAAAATTCAGGCGAACAACCCTGAACAGGAAGAAGCTGAGGAAGAAGTGGTCGTTGATTACAACGGCGGCGCGTTGGAAATTGGTTTTAACGTCAGCTATTTGCTTGATGTACTGGGCGTGATGACCACCGAACAGGTTCGCCTGATTTTGTCGGATTCCAACAGCAGCGCCCTGGTACAAGAGTCGGACAACGACGACTCCGCTTACGTCGTCATGCCGATGCGCCTCTGACCCTGAATCGAGTCTAGATGTCCCTCAGTCGCGTCACGGTCACCGCGGTGCGCAATCTGCACCCGGTGACCCTCTCCCCTTCCCCCCGCATCAATATCCTTTCCGGCGCCAACGGCAGTGGTAAAACCAGCCTGCTGGAAGCCATTCACTTGCTTGGTCTTGCCCGTTCGTTCCGCAGTGCTCGTCTCCTGCCGGTCATTCAGTATGAGCAGGAAGCGTGCACCGTATTCGGTCAAGTCGAGCTGGCCGAGGGTGGCCAAAGCAACCTTGGTGTTTCTCGCGATCGTCAGGGTGAATTTCAAATTCGCATTGATGGTCAGAATGCACGCAGTGCAGCACAACTGGCTGAAGCATTGCCGTTGCAACTGATTAACCCGGACAGTTTTCGCTTGCTGGAAGGCGCACCCAAGATTCGGAGACAGTTTCTGGATTGGGGAGTGTTCCACGTGGAACCTCGCTTTATGCCGGCCTGGCAGCGCCTCCAGAAGGCGCTGCGGCAGCGAAACTCATGGCTGCGGCATGGTACACTTGATGCCGCTTCGCAAGCGGCCTGGGACCGCGAGCTGTGCCTTGCCAGCGACGAAATCGATGGCTATCGCCGCAGTTATATCCAGGCCCTTAAGCCGGTATTCGAAGAGGTGCTTCGGGAGCTGGTGGAGCTCGAGGGGCTTACCCTCAGTTATTACCGCGGTTGGGATAAAGACCGGGAATTGCAGGCCGTACTGAGCACGACGCTTCAGCGTGACCAGCATCTCGGACATACCCAAGCCGGTCCGCAACGCGCTGATTTGCGCTTGCGATTAGGCGCTCATAACGCCGCCGAAATTCTTTCGCGGGGCCAACAGAAGTTGGTGGTGTGTGCCTTGCGAATTGCCCAAGGGCATTTGGTTAGTCAGGCACGACGCGGCCAGTGCATCTACCTGGTGGATGATCTGCCGTCCGAGTTGGACGAGCAGCATCGAAACGCGTTGTGCCGTTTATTAGAAGATTTGAACTGCCAGGTGTTTATCACCTGTGTAGACCATGAATTGTTGCGGGGAAGCTGGCGCACGGATACGCCGGTAGCGATGTTCCACGTGGAACATGGCTGTATCACCCAGACCCACGACCATCGGGAGTGAAGGCATGAGCGAAAATCAAACGTACGATTCGTCCAGCATCAAAGTGCTGAAAGGCCTGGACGCCGTACGCAAGCGGCCCGGTATGTACATCGGTGACACTGACGATGGTAGCGGTCTGCACCATATGGTTTTTGAGGTGGTCGACAACTCCATCGACGAAGCCCTTGCCGGGCATTGCGACGACATCAGCATCATCATCCACCCGGACGAATCCATCACCGTGCGTGACAACGGCCGTGGTATTCCGGTGGATGTGCACAAAGAAGAAGGCGTTTCCGCAGCCGAGGTCATCATGACCGTGCTGCACGCCGGCGGTAAGTTCGACGACAACTCTTATAAGGTATCCGGCGGCCTGCACGGCGTAGGTGTTTCGGTAGTAAACGCCCTCTCCGAGTTGCTGCTTCTGACCGTACGCCGTAGCGGCAAAGTCTGGGAGCAAACCTACGTGCACGGCGTGCCTCAGGCACCGATGCGTACCGTGGGCGACACCGATAAAACAGGTACCGAAATCCACTTCAAGCCCTCGGCTGAAACCTTCCAGAACATCCACTTTAGCTGGGACATCCTGGCCAAGCGTCTGCGTGAGCTTTCCTTCCTGAACTCCGGTGTCGGCATCGTTCTCAAGGACGAGCGCAGCGGCAAGGAAGAGCTGTTCAAGTACGAAGGTGGTCTGCGTGCGTTCGTGGAGTACCTGAACACCAACAAGACGGCGGTCAACCAGGTATTCCACTTCAACGTTCAGCGCGACGACGGTGTGGGTGTGGAAGTCGCTCTGCAGTGGAACGACAGCTTCAACGAGAACCTGCTCTGCTTCACTAACAACATTCCTCAGCGCGACGGCGGTACCCACCTGGCGGGTTTCCGGTCCGCGTTGACGCGTAACCTGAACGCTTATATCGAGCAGGAAGGTCTGGCCAAAAAACACAAGATCGCCACCACCGGTGACGATGCCCGTGAAGGTCTGACGGCCATTATTTCGGTGAAAGTGCCCGACCCTAAATTCAGCTCGCAGACCAAAGACAAGCTGGTTTCCTCCGAGGTGAAAACCGCGGTCGAGCAGGAAATGGGCAAGTACTTTTCCGACTTCCTGTTGGAAAACCCCAACGAAGCCAAGGCCGTGGTCGGCAAGATGATCGACGCAGCACGCGCCCGTGAAGCTGCCCGTAAGGCGCGGGAAATGACCCGTCGCAAAGGCGCCCTGGATATCGCAGGATTGCCGGGCAAGCTGGCCGACTGCCAAGAGAAAGACCCTGCCCTTTCCGAACTGTACCTAGTGGAAGGGGACTCTGCTGGCGGCTCCGCCAAGCAGGGACGTAACCGCAAGACTCAAGCGATTCTGCCTCTCAAGGGCAAGATCCTGAACGTGGAACGCGCACGTTTCGACCGTATGATTTCGTCGCAGGAAGTCGGCACGCTGATCACGGCCCTCGGGTGCGGTATCGGTCGTGAGGAATACAACATCGACAAACTGCGCTACCACAACATCATCATCATGACGGACGCCGACGTCGACGGCTCGCACATTCGTACGCTGCTGTTGACCTTCTTTTTCCGCCAACTGCCTGAGCTGGTCGAGCGCGGCTACATCTATATCGCTCAGCCGCCGTTGTACAAAGTGAAGAAAGGCAAGCAAGAGCAGTACATCAAGGACGACGAGGCCATGGAGGAATACATGACCCAGTCGGCCCTCGAAGATGCCAGCTTGCACGTCAATGAAAACGATCCGGGCATCGGCGGCGAGCCGCTGGAGAAACTGGTCAACAACTACCGCATGGTAATGAAGACCCTCAAGCGTCTCTCGCGCATCTACCCGCAAGAGCTCACCGAGCACTTCGTGTATCTGCCGGCGGTAAGCCTGGACAACCTCAGCGATCAAGCCGGTATGCAAGCCTGGTTGGAGAAGCTCAACGAGCGCCTGCGCACCATGGAGAAATCCGGCCTGGTGTACAAAACCAACCTGCGTGAAGACCAGGAGCGTCATCTGTGGCTGCCGGAGGTCGAGTTGATTTCCCACGGCGTTTCCAACTTCGTCACCTTCAACCGCGACTTCTTCGCCAGTAACGACTACAAGACCGTCACCACCCTGGGCGACCAGTTGAACAGTCTGTTGGAAGAAGGCGCCTACGTGAAACGTGGCGAACGCAAGAAGCCGGTGAACACCTTCAAGGACGCGCTTAACTGGCTTCTGGCCGAGAGCACCAAACGTCACAGCATCCAGCGCTATAAAGGGTTGGGCGAAATGAACCCGGACCAACTGTGGGAAACCACCATGGACCCGGATGCGCGTCGCATGCTGAAAGTGACCATCGAAGACGCCATCAGCGCCGACCAAATCTTCAATACCCTGATGGGCGACGAAGTAGAACCGCGCCGTGACTTCATCGAAGCCAACGCCTTGGCGGTGTCGAACCTGGACTTCTAAGCCTCGGTTTGAACCTACCAAATAAAAACCCCAGCCATGTGCTGGGGTTTTTGTTTTAACGGCCTAAAACAGCCCTCCCTGGCCGTTTAAACCACTTACTTCAAACCCAACGCATTCCGCATGGTGAAGTACAGGTCAGTCTGATCCGTCAGGCCAGTCACGTTCGCCGCATGGGGGCCGTAAGCGGCTACGCGAAGTTGAGTACCGGTGTGTTCCTGCGACGACCCTTCCGAGTTGCCGTAGCTTACCGCCATCACGGCGCCGTCTTTGGTGTTCAGCGCTTGAGTCAAACCTGGTGCCGAGGTTTCCAGTGCCACGATCTGACTGGAGTGCGCATGGTCGGCAGTCACGATAACCAGGGTGTTGCCGTCGGCTTTGGCGAACGCCAAGGCCATCTGTACGGCTTCATCCAGGTCGACGGTTTCGCCGATCTGGCCACAGGGGTTGGCGGCGTGGTCCTGTTTGTCGATAGAGGCTCCTTCTACCTGCAGGAAGAAACCGTTGCGGTTGTCCTTGAGCAGGTCGATGGCTTTTACCGTCATCTCAGCCAGCGTCGGTGTGCTGGCGGTGCGTGCCGCGTTTGGCTGGCAGGTGACTGGCGCCTGGTTCAGGTTGCCGTGGTACGTGGCGGTCGGGCCGATCCAGCGGGTCGGCATATTGCCTGGCGAGAACAGGCCAATCACCGGCTGTTTCTGGTTGGCTACGCGAATCTTCTTCAGAGCGGCCGCATCTTCTACCAGCACAAAGCCGCGATCGGCCGCTTGCTGACGCAGGGTTTTGCCTGACCACTTACCGGCTTTGGCGACTTCAGCAAAGGTCGTGGCGCCGCCGCCCAACGTGACGTCAGCACGTACGTTAAGCATCTGCTCGGTAATCGAGCCGGCACCGCCCTTCTCCAAGGCATTGCTCGGGCATTGGGCGGTGGTCGCGACCGGGCCATAGCACTTGCGGCCTGTAACGTGGGAGAACAAGGCCGCCGGGGTAGCGTCTTGCAGCTCAGCAGTGGACACGTTACCCGTGGCCATGCCACGCAGTTTCGCCAGCTCCAGAATGGTCTGGTGCGGCTTCTCGTGGATATCCACACCCAAGGCACCGTTATAGGTTTTAACGCCGGTGGACCAGGCTGTGGCGGATGCAGCCGAGTCGGTCACGTAGTCAGGCTTGCCGGTGTCTTTATGCAGCGCGTAGTGGGTGTATTGGCCGGTCAGCGGCAACGCGTCGATGCCTTTGAAGTAACCACCTGCGCCTTGTGCGTAGTTACGCGCCAGGGTGATTTCTGAATCGCCCATGCCGTCGCCGATAAGCAGAATCACGTTCTTGGCTTTGCGGTCGGACAGCGAGGCTTTGATC
Source organism: Pseudomonas turukhanskensis (assembly GCF_027922365.1). Lineage (GTDB taxonomy): Bacteria > Pseudomonadota > Gammaproteobacteria > Pseudomonadales > Pseudomonadaceae > Aquipseudomonas > Aquipseudomonas turukhanskensis. The sequence continues at coordinate 386,329 of NZ_BSFN01000001.1, read as the reverse complement.
GAGTCCGTCAAGTCACGACCCACGCGGCGAGCGCCGGCGTATTCGGTGATATCGCCACGGGCTTCGCGGTTGTACAGGCTCTTGCTCACTTTTTCGTCGTGATCATGGGCAGCGCTGACAGTGGAGAAGGACAGCAACGCGGCAGAAACGGCGAGGGAAAGGGCCAGCGGTAAGGCGGTAGTCATCGATAAGTCCTTATGCGGATGAGCAGGAAGAGGAGGTGTTCTCGCGACTACTGCCAGCAAAACTGGACCGACGAGATAAACAAGCAAACCGACAATAGGGATGCTTGGTTAACGTCGCGTTACAGCGAGCGGGGCAATGAGGATTTGTGTGAAGTGCTCGGCCAAATGCAAAAGCCCCAGCACGGTGGCTGGGGCTTTTCTTTTCAAATCAGTCGGTTGCTAGAGCTGAACCGGCGTTTCACTAATGGGGTTGTCGCCGTACAGCGCGCCAATCTCACGCTGGGTTTTCTCCACCCAGTTGAACGCGCGCTCATTGAGTTCTGCGATCGCCCGCGGGCCCGTGCCTTCGGCGAACATCGCCGGGCCAATAACCACCTGGATGGTGCCTGGGGTCTTCCACCAGCCCTGTTTCGGCCAGAACTCGCCGGCGTTATGGGCAATCGGCAGCACTGGCAGGTTGGCGTTTACTGCCAGCGCAGTGCCGCCACGGGAGAACTTGCCAATCTGTCCGGCCGGTACGCGGGTGCCTTCGGGAAAAATCAGCACCCAGATATTTTGCTGCAGGCGTTCATGACCCTGCTTGGCCAGCTCTTTCAACGCCGCTTTTGGATTATTACGGTCAATGGCAATGGGTTTGAGCATGGCCATGGCCCAACCGAAAAACGGCACATACAACAGCTCGCGCTTGAGCACCTGGCTCAGCGGGGCGAAATAGCACGAAAGAAAGAAGGTTTCCCAGGTGCTCTGGTGCTTGGAAAGGATCACGCAAGGCTGGGTGGGCACGTTTTCAGCGCCTTGTACTTCATAGCGAATGCCGAGCAGCACTTCAGTCAGCTTCACCGCAAAGCGGCACCAGTTAACGTTGATAAAGCGATAACGGGCTTCAAAGGATTGGAACGGTGCGACGAAGAAACTCAGGCTGCACCAGAGCAAGGCACTGCCGCCGAGGAGGATATAGAAGAGGAAAATTCTGATGGCCAGCACGATCGACATTTAGCGTTATCCGTCGCGGGCAATCCCCGCCTATTGGGTGTGGAGTAACTGCGCGGCAACCGCCGCCAAATCGTCAAATATCAATGTCCCTTCGGGCAACGCGCCCTCCAGGGTCTTTTCACCTTTGCCGGTCTTCACCAACACAGGCTGACAATCGACGGCCAACGCCGCTTCCAGGTCACCTCGACTGTCACCAACAAACCATACGCCTGCAAGATTTGTGTCGTAATGCGCAGCGATGGATTTCAGCATGCCGGGTTTGGGTTTGCGGCACTCGCAGCCCTCGGCAGGCCCATGTGGACAGTGCACCACCAGCCCCAGTTCACCGCCCTGCCCGGCTACCAGTTCGCGCAGACGAGCGTGCATCGAATCGAGCACCGCAGCCGAGTAATAGCCGCGCGCCAGGCCCGACTGGTTGGTGGCGACCGCCACCGTCCAGCCGGCTTTGCTCAGTTGCGCAATGGCCTCGACAGCGCCGGGGAGTGGAATCCACTCCTCCAGCGTTTTGATGTAGGCGTCGGAGTCGTAATTGATCACCCCATCGCGGTCGAGTATCAGCAACTTCACGGCTTACCCCAGCAGCGAGATGTCGGCCACGCCCAGGAACAGGCTGCGCAGCTTGGCCAACAGCGCATACCGGTTGGCGCGCACCGACGGGTCTTCGGCATTCACCATTACCGCAGCGAAGAAGGCATCTACCGGCTCGCGTAAGCCGGCCAGTTGGGCCAGCGCTTCGCTGTACAGACGGGCTTGCGCCAATGGCTGTACGGCGTGGTCGGCTTGCTGAATCGCGGCATTGAGCGAGAACTCGCTCGGCGAATCGAAGTAATGCGCTTCGATACCCGCAGCCACGTTGCCGTCGGCCTTGCTCAACAGGTTGGACACACGCTTGTTGGCCGCGGCCAAGGCTTCGGCTTCCGGCAGTGCACGGAACGCCTGCACGGCTTGTACGCGCTGGTCGAAGTCCAGTGGCGACACCGGGTTTACCGCACGCACGGCCTGGTACACGGCCACGTCGACACCTTCGTCTTCGTAGCGCGCACGCAGGCGGTCGAAGATAAAGTCCTGCACCAGAGACGCCAGGCCGTCATTTTTCACCTTGGCGCCGAACTGCTCGATGGCGAAGGTGATGGTGGCGGCCAGATCGAGGTCCAGTTTCTTCTCGATCAAAATGCGCAGAATGCCAAGGGCAGCGCGACGCAGTGCATAGGGGTCTTTGCTGCCGGTGGGCAGCATGCCGATACCGAAGATGCCGACCAGGGTGTCCAGCTTGTCCGCGATGGCCACGGCCGAACCGGTCAGCGTGCTCGGCAACTCCGCGCCCGCACCACGCGGCATGTATTGCTCGTTCAACGCCAGCGCAACATCTTCCGGCTCGCCGTCATTGAGGGCGTAGTAATAACCGGCGATGCCTTGCATCTCCGGGAACTCGCCGACCATTTCGGTGGCCAGGTCGCACTTGCTCAGCAGGCCTGCACGGGCAGCACGCGGGCTGTCGCCGCCGATACGCGCAGCAATGAACGCCGCCAGCAGGGAAACGCGTTCAGCCTTGTCGAATACCGAGCCCAACTGAGCCTGGAATACCACGTTGGCCAGGCGCGCGTTGAAGCTGTCGAGCTTCTGCTTCTTGTCCTGCTTGAAGAAGAACTCGGCGTCGGTCAGACGGGGGCGAACCACCTTCTCGTTGCCGGAAATGATCTGCGCCGGGTCTTTGCTTTCAACGTTGGCCACGGTGATAAAACGCGGCAGCAACTTGCCGTTGGCATCCAGCAGGCAGAAGTACTTCTGGTTGTCCTGCATGGTGGTGATCAGGGCTTCCTGCGGCACGGCGAGGAAACGCTCCTCGAACGAGCACACCAGCGGCACGGGCCACTCCACCAACGCGGTCACTTCGTCGAGCAACGCTGGCGGCACGATGGCGCTGCCCTTCTGCTCGGCGGCCAGGGTGTCGACGCGCTTGCTGATCAGCGAACGACGCTCGGCGAAATCAGCCAACACATAAGCGCTGCGCAGGTCTTCGAGGTAGTTGGCGGGCGAGCTGATACGCACGCTGTCCGGGTGGTGGAAACGGTGGCCACGGGACTCACGGCCGGCTTTCTGCGCCAGAATCTCGCAATCGACCACCTCGTCGCCAAACAGCATCACCAGCCACTGGGTCGGGCGCACGAATTCTTCTTTGCGAGCACCCCAGCGCATGCGCTTGGGAATCGGCAAGTCGTTCAGCGACGAGGTCACGATACCGGCCAGCAGGCCCACAGCCGGTTGGCCGGGAATGCTCTGGCTGAACTTCAGCTTCGGGCCGCTGCGGTCGATGGCGGAGATATCCACGCCGCATTTTTTCGCGAACCCCAGGGCCGCCTGGGTCGGGTTGCCGTCGGCGTCGAAGGCGGCCTGCACGGGCGGGCCGTCCATGTTCACGCTGCGATCAGGCTGCTGCACGGCCAGTTGATCGATGACCACGGCCAAGCGACGAGGCGCTGCGTAAACGCGGCTGCCGCTGTAGCTCAGGCCCGCGCTTTTCAGGCCTTTTTCGATGCCGGCCAGAAAGGCGTCACCGAGAGTTTTCAGGGCTTTGGGTGGCAGCTCTTCAGTGCCCAGCTCTACCAGAAAATCTTGCGCACTCATTCTGCTGCCTCCAGCTTGGCCAATACTTCATCGCGCAGATCCGGCGCCGCCATCGGGAAGCCCAGACGCGCACGTGCCTGCAGGTAGCTCTGGGCTACCGAACGGGCCAAGGCCCGAACACGCAGAATGTATTGCTGACGGGCAGTCACCGAAATCGCGCGGCGAGCATCCAGCAGGTTGAAGGTATGGGAGGCCTTGAGCACCATCTCGTAAGTCGGCAGCGGCAGCTGCAGCTCGATCAGACGGTTGGCTTCGCTTTCATAAAAGTCGAACAACTCGAACAGCTTGTCGACGTTGGCGTGCTCGAAGTTATAGGTCGATTGCTCCACTTCGTTCTGGTGGAACACGTCGCCGTAGGTGACCTTGCCGAACGGGCCGTCGGTCCATACCAGGTCGTAAACCGAGTCCACGCCTTGCAGGTACATGGCCAGGCGTTCCAGACCGTAGGTGATCTCGCCGGTCACCGGATAGCACTCGATGCCGCCCACTTGCTGGAAGTAGGTGAACTGGGTGACTTCCATGCCGTTGAGCCAGATTTCCCAGCCCAGACCCCAGGCGCCGAGGGTTGGCGATTCCCAGTTGTCTTCAACGAAACGAATGTCGTGCACTAATGGGTCCAGACCGATGCGTTTCAGCGAACCCAGGTACAGCTCCTGGAAGTTGTCCGGGTTGGGCTTCAACACCACCTGAAACTGGTAGTAGTGCTGCAGACGGTTGGGGTTTTCGCCATAGCGACCATCACCTGGACGGCGGCTGGGTTGCACATAGGCGGCGTTCCAGGTTTCCGGGCCGACGGCGCGCAAAAACGTGGCGGTGTGGAAGGTGCCGGCGCCGACTTCCATATCGTAAGGCTGAAGCACCACACAACCTTGCTCGGCCCAATACTGTTGGAGGGCGAGGATCAAGTCTTGGAAGGTGCGCACGGCAGGCGTAGGCTGGCTCACTAATTTCACCTGTACTGAGGCTGCGACAGAAAGGGCGGGAGTATACCCGATTCACCCCGCAAACCACCCTCACCCTCCCCTAGGAGCCCTATGCCACGCTGCTTCTGGTGCAACGACGACCCGCTGTACATCACCTACCACGACGAAGAATGGGGCGTACCGCAGACAGATGCCGGTCACCTCTTCGAAATGCTGCTGCTCGAAGGCTTCCAGGCCGGGCTGTCGTGGATCACCGTATTGAAGAAACGCGAACGCTACCGCCAGGTGCTGTTCGGCTTCGATGCCGGGCGGCTGGCGCAGCTCACCGATGAAGAAATCGAAGGGCTGATGCAAGACCCCGGCATCATCCGCAACCGCCTGAAGCTCGAGGCCGCACGCAAAAATGCCCAGGCCTGGCTGCGGCTGGCGGACCCTGTGGCGTTTCTCTGGTCGTTTGTTGGCGGCGTTCCCAAGGTCAATCACTTCCCTGGGCGCAGCCACGTGCCCGCCGTCACGGCGGAAGCCGAAGCCATGAGCAAAGCCCTGAAGAAAGCCGGCTTCACCTTTGTCGGCCCGACGATTTGCTATGCCTTTATGCAAGCCACCGGCATGGTGATGGACCACACCCAGGATTGCAGCCGCTACGCCCAATTGCGCGGTTAACGTAGGGCGACTATCCGCATCGCGGATATCGCCGTTTCGTCGTCGATCGGTGCGGCGAATATCCCTTGCAGGGATATTCGCCTTACGACACCTGTGCCCCGGGCGGTCCACGATGGGTACAATGGGCCCCTGTTCGAATTCGGGGAATTTGCGGTGGAGAAGTTCAAAGGTGCGTTGATCGTCGGTTTTCTGCGCCTGTTCGCCTTGTTGCCTTGGCGTGCGGTGCAGGGCCTCGGCGGTTTTATTGGCTGGCTGATGTGGCGCTTTCCCAACGGCTCGCGCAACGTCGCTGCCATCAACCTGAGCAAATGCTTTCCCGAACTGGATGCCGCCGCCCACGACCGGCTGCTGAAAAAAAGCCTGATGGACATCGGCCGAACCCTTACCGAAAGCGCCTGCGCCTGGGTCTGGCCAGCGGAAAAATCGCTGAAGCTGGTGCGCGAAGTCGAAGGCCTCGACGTGCTGCAGGCCGCCCTGGCCTCCGGTAAAGGCGTGGTCGGCATCACCAGCCACCTGGGTAACTGGGAAGTGCTCAACCACTTCTATTGCAACCAGTGCAAACCCATCATTTTTTACCGCCCGCCGAAACTCAAAGCTGTCGATGACCTGCTGCGCAAACAGCGCGTGCAGTTGGGCAATCGCGTCGCTCCGTCCACCAAGGAAGGCATTCTCAGCGTGATCAAGGAAGTGCGCAAAGGCGGCTCGGTCGGTATTCCGGCTGACCCGGAGCCGAGTCTGTCGGCCGGGTTGTTCGTGCCGTTTCTGGCCATTGAGGCGCTCACCAGCAAATTCGTGCCCGGCATGCTCGCCGGCGGAAAAGCGGTCGGCGTGTTTCTGCATGCCCTGCGCCTGGAAGATGGCTCGGGCTACAAGGTGATTCTCGAAGCCGCCCCCGAAGGCATGTACAGCACCGACACCCAAGAAGCTGTCGCGGCCATGAGCCAGGTGGTCGAGCGCTATGTGCGCGCCTACCCCAGCCAATATATGTGGACCATGAAACGCTTCAAAAAGCGTCCCGCAGGCGAGAAGAAGTGGTATTGATGCCGCGCCGGATAGCTATTACTGTCTGAGCACCGACGCCCGGACATGACAGGATAAGCATGGATAACAAGCGCGAGTTCCGCCGCAGCCCCCTCAAGGTTCAGTTGCGCATTGATCATCCAGTGCACGGCAAAATGATGGTCACTACCCGCGACATTTCCGAAAGTGGCGTTTTTGTGGTGATTGATGATGCGCGCAGCCTGTTGAACATCGGTGAAGTGTTCAGCGGTCAGGTTCAGGGGCTGCCAGTAGAAGCGCCCGTGGTACGCCTGGAAGTGGTGCGTTTCGAACCCAGCGGTGTTGGCCTGGTCTTTCAGCACGATGCGTAGGTTGGGTTGAGCAAAGCGAAACCCAACGATACCCAGAAAGACGCCCCAACCCCGCTGCTGGTCAGGACGCCTGAGCTTTCCTCTTAACCGTTTGAAACGGTACTGGATTCAATCTCTCCGTATCGTTGGGCTTCGCCTTTGGCTCAACCCAACCTACGCAAAAAAACGCTCATTTCCTTTTCTGCCTGCTTGTCGCCCTTGCCCTGCGCGGCGCGGATGCCCTGCCCCCAGGCCGTTCGCGCAGCGGCTGTGTCACCCCGCGCCAGATGCGCCTTGCCCAATAACTTCCACGCCGCCGAATAGCCAGGGTCGAACTCGACACAGCGTTGCAGGTGCTCGATCGCTTTGGCATGGTCGTTCAGGTCGAGGTAACCCTTGCCCAGGCCGAAACGCAGCAGGGCGTTATCGACGCCTTTACCGAGCATTTTTTCCAGCGAATCGAGCATCGCGGTAGTCCCTTAAAAGAAGGTCAGGCCAACCTGGAACAGGCGCTCGACGTCGCGGATGTACTTCTTGTCCACCAGAAACAGAATCACGTGGTCGCCGGATTCGATCACGGTGTCGTCGTGGGCAATCAACACTTCCTCGTCGCGCACCAGGGCGCCGATGGTTGTGCCCGGCGGCAAGGCGATGTCCTCGATGGCGCGGCCGATCACCTTGCTGGATTTCGCATCGCCATGGGCAATCGCCTCGATGGCTTCCGCTGCACCCCGGCGTAGCGAATGCACGCTGACGATATCGCCACGGCGCACATGGGCGAGCAAGGTGCCGATGGTGGCCAGCTGCGGACTGATGGCGATATCGATCTCGCCGCCTTGCACCAGGTCGACATACGCCGGGTTGTTAATCAGCGTCATCACTTTGCGCGCGCCGAGGCGTTTGGCCAGCAACGACGACATGATGTTGGCTTCGTCATCGTTGGTTAGCGACAGGAAAATATCGGCATCGCTGATGTTCTCTTCCACCAGCAAATCGCGGTCCGAAGCGCTGCCCTGTAGCACGATAGTGCTGTCCAATGTCTCGGACAGATAGCGGCAGCGTGCCGGGTTCATCTCGATGATTTTCACCTGGTAGCGGCTTTCGATCGCCTCGGCCAGGCGCTCGCCAATATGGCCGCCACCGGCGATCACGATGCGTTTGTTGTTGTCCTCCAGGCGGCGCATCTCGCTCATCACGGCGCGGATATGCGCCTTGGCCGCAATAAAAAACACCTCGTCATCGGCTTCGATCACGGTGTCGCCACGGGGCAGAATTGGCCGGTCGCGGCGGAAAATGGCGGCCACACGGGTGTCGACGTTGGGCATATGTTCGCGCAGTTGGCGCAGTTGCTGGCCCACCAGCGGGCCGCCGTAATAGGCCTTTACCGCCACCAGTTGCGCTTTGCCTTCGGCGAAGTCGATTACCTGCAGAGCGCCTGGGTGCTCGATCAGGCGCTTGATGTAGTTGGTCACCACCTGCTCCGGGCTGATCAGCACGTCCACCGGAATGGCGTCGTTGTCGAACAGGCCGGAGCGGGTCAGGTAGGCCGCTTCACGCACGCGGGCAATTTTGGTCGGGGTGTGGAACAGGGTGTAGGCCACCTGGCAGGCGACCATATTCACTTCATCGCTGTTGGTCACGGCCACCAGCATATCGGCGTCGTCGGCACCGGCTTGACGCAGCACAGTGGGGAACGAGCCCTTGCCTTGAATGGTGCGGATATCCAGGCGATCACCGAGGTCGCGCAGGCGGTCACCGTCGGTGTCGATCACGGTGATGTCGTTGTGCTCGCTGGCCAGGTGTTCCGCCAGGGTGCCACCCACCTGACCGGCGCCGAGAATAATGATCTTCATCCGTGTGTATCCCTAGACCTGCTGTGAGCGGCCCCGAAAATAGCAGACCTGTGCCGCCGCTGCACAGGCGCGCTTCAGGCGCGCGGCGCGGCGGCGATCTTGATCAGTTTGGCGTAATAAAAGCCGTCATGGCCGCCCTCTTGCGCCAGCAATTGCCGACCATGGGGCTGTTTCAGGCCGGGCGGTTGCTGGCCCTGCTGGCCGGCGATATCCAGCTCACGGGCGCCTGGCGTGCGGGCCAGAAAGGCCTCGATGACTTCGGTATTTTCCGTGGGCAACGTCGAGCACGTGGCATAGAGCAACACACCGCCAACTTCCAGCGTGGGCCACAGCGCATTCAGCAGTTCGCCTTGCAGTGTGGCCAGGGCGGGAATGTCGTCAGCCTGACGCGTCAGTTTGATATCCGGGTGCCGGCGGATAACGCCGGTGGCCGAGCAGGGCGCATCGAGCAGAATGCGCTGGAACAGTTTGCCGTCCCACCAGGCATCGGTGTCGCGCGCATCGGCGGCGATCAGCTCGGCATTCAGGCCCAGGCGCGCGAGGTTTTCTTTCACCCGCACCAACCGTTTGGCTTCGAGGTCGATGGCCACCACGTGGCTTAGGGCGGGCTCGGCTTCAAGTAGATGGCAGGTTTTGCCGCCAGGGGCGCAGCAGGCGTCCAGTACCCGTTGGCCGGGCGCCAGATCCAGCAGGTCGGCGGCCAGTTGTGCGGCTTCGTCCTGCACGCTTACGCGGCCTTCGGCAAAGCCCGGCAAGGTGGTGACATCACAGGCCTCGGCCAGCACGATGCCGTCGCGGCTAAAGATGCAAGCGCTGGCTTCAAAGCCGACCCGTTGCAGTTCGGCCAGGTATTCATCGCGGCTGCCCAGACGGCGGTTCACCCGCAGAATCAGCGGCGGGTGGGCGTTGTTGGCGGCGCAGATGGCTTCCCAGTGTTCGGGCCAGAACGCCTTCAAAGCTTTTTGCAGCCAGCGCGGGTGGGCGGTGCGGGCCATCGGGTCGTGGTCAATTTCCACCAGCAGCGCTTGCGCCTCACGTTGGGCGCGTCGCAGCACGGCATTGAGCAGACCCTTGGCCCAGGGCTTTTTCAGTTTCTCGGCGGCGCCGACGGTTTCGCCGATGGCCGCATGGGCGGGAATGCGCGTGTAGAGCAGTTGGTACAAGCCCACCAGCAGCAGTGCTTCCACATCACGGTCAGCCGTCTTGAACGGTTTCTGCAACAGGCGTTCGGCCAGTGCGCTCAGGCGTGGCTGCCAGCGGGCGGTACCGAAGGCCAGGTCCTGGGTCAGGCCTTTGTCGCGCGCTTCCACCTTATCCAACTGCTTGGGCAGCGAACTGTTCAGCGACGCTTTGCCCGACAGTACGGAGGCCAGCGCATTGGCCGCAGCCAGACGCGGGTTCATGCGCCGGCCCCCAACACGGTACCCACGGCGAATTGCTCGCGGCGGCTATTGAACAGATCGGCAAAATTCAGCGCCTTGCCGCCGGGCAATTGCAGACGGGTGAGGCGCAAGGCGTTTTCGCCACAAGCCACCACCAGACCATCACGACTGGCGTTGAGGATTTCTCCCGGCGCGCCGTGGCCGTCGGCCGGTTGCGCGGCCAGCACTTTCAACGCTTCGCCATTTAACGTGCTGTGGCAGATGGGCCAGGGATTGAAGGCGCGAACCAGGCGCTCCAGTTCCACGGCCGGGCGGCTCCAGTCCAGACGCGCTTCGTCTTTATTGAGTTTATGGGCGTAAGTGGCCAGGTCGTTGTTCTGCACGTCGCCCTGCAAGGTGCCGGCGGCCAGGCCTTCGATGGCCTGCAAAACGGCAGGCGGGCCGAGTTCGGCAAGGCGGTCGTGCAGGCTGCCGCCGGTGTCGTCGCTGGTGATGGCCGTGGTGACCTTGAGCAGCATCGGGCCGGTGTCCAGGCCCGCTTCCATTTGCATTACGGTCACGCCGCTCTCGGCATCGCCCGCTTGCACGGCGCGCTGGATCGGCGCCGCGCCACGCCAGCGTGGCAGCAACGAGGCATGGCTATTGATGCAGCCAAGGCGCGGGGTATCGAGCACCACTTGCGGCAGGATGAGGCCGTAGGCGACGACCACCATCAGGTCGGCATTCAGGCCGGCGAGTTCGGCCTGGGCCGCCGGGTCGCGCAGCGTCGCCGGCTGCAACACCGCAATATTGTTCTCCAGGGCCAGCTGCTTTACGGGGCTGGGCATCAGCTTTTGCCCACGGCCGGCCGGGCGATCCGGCTGGGTGTAAACCGCCACAATTTCGTGTTGGCTGGCGAGCAGGGCTTTGAGGTGTTCGGCGGCAAACTCGGGGGTGCCGGCGAAAACGAGGCGCAGTGCTTGGCTCATGTTGTATCTCTAAAAGAAAAAAGGCTTGCCGTAGCAAGCCTTTGTGGGAGGCGGTTACACCTGCTGGCGGTGCGCTTTTTCCAGCTTCTTCTTGATCCGGTCGCGCTTGAGCGTAGACAGGTAGTCCACAAACAGCTTGCCGTTGAGGTGGTCGCACTCGTGCTGAATGCAGATGGCGAGCAGGCCTTCGGCGATCAGTTCATAGGGCTGACCATCGCGGTCCAGCGCCTTGATTCTCACCTTCTGCGGGCGGTCGACATTCTCGTAGAAGCCCGGCACCGAAAGGCAGCCTTCCTGGTACTGGTCCATCTCATCGGTGAGCATTTCGATCTCGGGATTGATGAAAACCCGCGGCTCGTTCTTCTCTTCGCTGAGGTCCATCACCACCACGCGCTTGTGCACGTTGACCTGAGTGGCAGCCAAACCAATGCCCGGCGCGTCGTACATGGTTTCAAACATGTCGTCGATCAACTGGCGCAGCGCGTCGTCAACCTCGGTTACGGGCTTGGCGATGGTACGCAGGCGCGGGTCGGGAAACTCGAGGATGTTTAGGATTGCCATATGCGTTGTGTGATGCACTTGTGGAATAAAGTCAAAATCCGCTGCTAATATGCTGAGCAGCATTGAAAAACGGCTTCAGGCCGCGGCTTCCGAGGGTTTCGGAGCAGCCCTTGGGCGTTCTACGTGAAGACACATAATAAAGGGATTCACCGCATGAGGAAATCACTACTCGCCCTGCTACTCCTAGCCGCCTCTGGCTTGGCTCAGGCCGAAGTGCAGCTCAAGGAAGGTCATCCGGACCGCTACACCGTGGTCAAGGGCGATACCCTCTGGGATATTTCCGGCAAGTTCCTCAGTGAACCGTGGAAGTGGCCAGAGATCTGGCACGCCAACCCGCAGGTCGAGAACCCTCATCTGATCTACCCGGGCGATCAGCTTTCGCTGACCTATGTTGACGGTCAGCCACGTCTGACGCTCAACCGTGGCGCGTCGCGCGGCACCATCAAACTGTCGCCGCAAGTGCGCAGCACGCCGATGGCCCAAGCCATTCCGACCATTCCACTGGAAGCCATCGACAGCTTCCTGCTGAAAAACCGCATCGTTGATAGCGACGAGGAATTCATCAAAGCCAACTACGTTGTGGCCGGCACGGCCGAGCGGGTAGTGAGCGGCGCGGGCGACCGCATTTATGCACGCGGCACCTTCGATGAACAGCACCCGGTTTATGGCATTTTCCGCCAGGGCCGCACCTACACCGACCCGGACACCAAAGAGTTTCTGGGCATCAACGCCGACGACATCGGTGGCGGTCAGGTGATTGCCGAGGAAGATGGCGTTGCCACCCTCACCCTCACCCGCACCACTCAAGAAGTACGTAACGGCGATCGGCTGTTCCCAACCGAAGAGCGTCATGTGAACTCCACCTTTATGCCGAGCGCACCGACCACCGAAATCCGTGGCCTGATTCTCGACGTACCGCGCGGCGTTTCGCAGATCGGCCAGTTCGACGTGGTGACCTTGAGCAAAGGCAAACGCGACGGCCTGCAAGAAGGCAACGTGTTGGCGGTGTACAAAACCGGCGAAACCGTGCGCGACCGCGTCACCGGCGAGCAGGTAAAAATCCCCGACGAGCGTGCTGGTTTGCTGATGGTGTTCCACACTTACGACAAACTCAGCTACGGCCTGGTGCTCAGCGCCACGAGGCAGCTCGAAGTGATGGACAAGGTTCGAAACCCGTAACCAACCAAAACCCCCGCCGATGCGGGGGTTTTTGTTTCTGGGGTCTTGTAGGAAATATCCCTGAAATACCCCTCTTCTCGATCAAGGACTGATCTTATGCAAAACACCTCCCCTGCCGAACTGGAAGCGCGCGTGCGCTTGCACTGCCTGCCGGACCTGGGCACCAAACGTTTCCGTACTCTTATCGACGCGTTCGGCAATGCCTCGTCCGCACTGAGCGCACCGGCCGCCGCCTGGCGCGCATTGAAACTACCTGCCGCCTGCGCCGAAGCCCGGCGCGACGAAACCATCCGCCAGCGCGTAAACGCCTCACTGGCCTGGCTGGAACAGTGCAACCACCACCTGGTGATGTGGGACCACGCCGACTACCCCGCCCTGCTCGCCGAACTGCCCGACGCGCCGCCGCTGCTATACGTGGCCGGTAACCCGCAGCTGCTGCAGCAACCCCAACTGGCGATTGTCGGCAGCCGCCGCGCCTCTAAGCCAGGCATGGACACCGCCCACGCCTTCGCCCGCAGCCTGGCCGGCGGCGGCTTTGTGATTACCAGCGGGATGGCCCTTGGCATTGATGGCGCGGCGCACCAGGGCGCGCTGGCCGTGGGCGGCAAAACGGTTGCCGTACTGGGCACCGGTTTGAACCAGATCTATCCACCACGCCACCGCCATCTGGCTACCGATATCGTGGCTCAAGGCGGCGCCATGATTTCGGAACTGCCGCTCGACACCCCGCCCCTTCCTGCCAGCTTTCCGTTGCGTAACCGCATCATCAGCGGCCTGTCGCTGGGCGTGCTGGTGGTGGAAGCCAGCCCTTCGAGTGGCTCGTTGATCACCGCGCGCCTGGCGTTGGAACAAGGGCGCGAGGTGTACGCCATCCCCGGTTCCATCCACCACCCCGGCGCGCGCGGTTGCCATCAGCTCATTCGCGACGGCGCGGCGTTGGTGGAGTGCGTCGAGCATATTCTCGAAGGCCTGCGCGGCTGGCAGAACGTGGCGCCGGCGCCGAAGCGTCGAGCCGGGCCCGTTGCCGTCAAACACCCACTGCTGAAACTGCTGTTTGCCGCGCCGCAAACCGGCGAAGCCCTGGCGGTGGCCAGTGGCTGGGACTTGCCCAAGGTGTTGGCGGCGCTCAGTGAACTGGAAGTGGAAGGCCGTGTGGCCAACGAAGGCGGTGTCTGGGTGGGCCGTTAAGCGGCGCTTCGGTACACTTCCTACAGTGAAAATGGCCCGTAGTGAAAATGACCCCGAGGTGGCGATGACCAGCAGTTGGCGTATCCAGCAGGTAGCGCGTGTAGTGCGCAATGGTGGCGTGATTGCCTACCCCACCGAGGCCGTGTGGGGCCTGGGCTGCGACCCGTGGGATGCGCAGGCGGTCGAGCGCCTGCTGGCCCTCAAGCAGCGCCCGGTGGAAAAAGGTTTGATTCTGGTAGCCGACACCATCGAGCAGTTCGACTTTCTGTTCGAAGACTTCCCCGAGCTCTGGCTCGACCGCCTGGCCAGCACCTGGCCTGGGCCCAACACCTGGCTGGTGCCGCATCAGAATCTGCTGCCCGGCTGGATTACCGGCGAGCACGAAACCGTTGCCCTGCGCGTGAGCGATCACCCGCTGGTGCGCGACCTCTGCGCCCAGGTCGGCCCGCTGGTTTCCACCTCGGCCAACCCCGCCGGCAAACCACCGGCGCGCAATAGCCTGCGTATTCAGCAGTACTTCCCCGATCAGCTCGATGCCGTGCTGACCGGGGCCCTCGGCGGGCGCAAGAACCCCAGCGTTATTCGTGACCTGGCCACCGGCAAGGTGCTGCGCGCCAGCTAAGCCCTAGGGCAGCAGCACCGTGGAGCCGCTGGTTTGCCGACCGGACAGGGCGGTATGGGCAGCGGCGACATCCTTCAGGGCAAAGCGCTGGTTGATATCCACCGTGATCTGCCCGCTCGCCAGCATGGCGAACAGCTCATCGGCCATGGCCTGCAGGTTGGCCGGCGTATCGGCATAGCTGCCCAGGGTTGGCCGGGTGACATACAACGAACCCTTGCCCGCCAGTACGCCCAGGTTCACGCCGCTGACCGGCCCGGACGAGTTACCGAAACTCACCAACAAACCCCGCGGTGCCGTGCAGTTAAGCGACGTTTCCCAGGTGTCTTTGCCGATGGAGTCGTACACCACTGGGCATTTCTTGCCATCAGTCAGTTCCAGCACCCGCGCGGCCACGTCTTCATGGCTGTAATCGATGGTCGCCCAGGCACCCAAGGCTTTGGCGCGTTCGGCTTTGGCCGCCGAGCCCACGGTGCCGATCAGCTTTACTCCCAACGCCTTGGCCCATTGGCAGGCAATGCTGCCCACGCCACCGGCAGCGGCGTGGAACAGGATGGTTTCGCCGCCTTTGAGCGGGTAGGTCTGGCGCAGCAGGTACTGCACCGTCAGGCCCTTGAGCATCACGCTGGCGGCCAGCTCGAAGCTGATGCTGTCGGGCAGCTTCACCAGATGCGCTGCTGGCAAGGTGTGCACTTCGCTATACGCACCCAGCGGGCCGGTACCGTAGGCCACGCGGTCACCGACCTTGAGGTGGCTGACCGCACTACCGACTGCCTCAACTACGCCAGCGCCTTCCGCACCCAGGCCGGAAGGCAAGGAGGCCGGGGAATACAGGCCGCTGCGGTAATAGGTGTCGATAAAATTAAGGCCGATGGCATGGTTGGCCACGCGCACCTCGTTCGGGCCTGGGGCGGCAGGTTGGAAGTCCACGTACTCAAGAACCTCAGGACCACCGTGCTGGGCAAACTGAATGCGTTTGGGCATGGAAAATTCCTATTAAATGACCGGCGAAGCCCTCTATCCAACGCTTGTGCCTGACGGGCGTCAACACCGAAGCGCCCGAGAGCGGTGGTATGCTTGCGCCCCTATTCGGGCCGAGAGCCCCACCGCCAGCGGCTTCTGGGCGGCTAACCGGTTTTTAATTTTGCGTGTTGAAGGTGATGGTGTGAGTGAACGTTCCGCGGCCGTGAAGGCCTACCTGCTCGATCTGCAAGACCGTATCTGCGCCGCCCTGGAAACCGAAGACGGCAGCGCCCGTTTTGTCGAAGACGCCTGGGAGCGTCCGGCAGGGGGCGGCGGCCGTACCCGCGTGATCGAAAACGGCGCGGTGCTGGAAAAAGGCGGGGTCAACTTTTCCCACGTGTTTGGCACCGGCCTGCCGCCCTCGGCCAGCGCCCATCGCCCGGAACTGGCCGGCCGTGGTTTTGAGGCCATGGGCGTGTCGCTGGTCATGCACCCGGAAAATCCGCACATCCCGACCTCTCACGCCAACGTACGGTTTTTTATCGCCGAGAAAGAGGGCGAAGAAGCCGTGTGGTGGTTTGGTGGCGGCTTCGACCTCACCCCGTACTACGGCAATGACGAAGACTGCCAGCACTGGCACCGCGTGGCCGAACAGGCCTGCGCACCCTTTGGCGCCGACGTGTATCCGCGTTACAAAGCCTGGTGCGACACCTACTTTCACATCAAACACCGCAACGAGCCGCGCGGCATCGGCGGCCTGTTTTTCGATGACCTGAACGAGTGGGATTTTGACACCTGCTTCGCCTTTATCCGCGCCATCGGCGATGCCTATATCGACGCTTACCTGCCCATCGTGCAAAGGCGCAAAGGCACCGCCTTCACCGCCCAGCAGCGCGAGTTCCAGGCCTTCCGCCGTGGCCGTTATGTGGAATTCAACCTGGTGTACGACCGCGGCACGCTGTTCGGCCTGCAATCGGGCGGGCGCACCGAGTCCATCCTGATGTCCCTGCCGCCGCACGTACAGTGGGGCTACAACTGGAAACCCGAAGCCGGTAGCGAGGAGGCGCGGCTGACCGACTATTACCTGCAAGACCGCGACTGGTTGGGCGAGGCGGCGCACTGATGGACCGTTATGGCGTTTTCGGCAACCCCATCGGCCATAGCAAGTCGCCGCTGATTCATCGCCTGTTTGCCGAACAAACCGGCCAGCAACTGAGCTACGAGCCGCTGCTGGCGCCGCTGGATGGCTTTACCGCCTTTGCCCGCGATTTCTTCGCCAACGGCCGTGGCGGCAACGTCACCGTGCCGTTCAAGGAGCAGGCTTACCAATTGGCCGATAGCCTCACCCCGCGTGCCCAACGCGCCGGGGCGGTGAACACCCTGAGCAAACAAAACGACGGCGGCCTGCTCGGCGACAACACCGATGGCGCCGGCCTGGTGCGCGATCTCACGGTAAACGCCGGCCTCGACCTCAAAGGCAAACGCATTCTGCTGCTGGGCGCCGGTGGCGCCGTGCGGGGCGTGCTGGCGCCGCTGTTGGCCGAGCAGCCCCATTCGCTGGTGATCGCCAACCGCACGGTGGAAAAAGCCGAAACCCTGGCGCGGCTATTCGCCGACCTGGGCCCGGTCGCCGCCTGCGGGTTCGACTGGATGGAAGCGCCGGTCGACCTGATCATCAACGGCACCTCGTCGAGCCTGGCCGGCGAGCTGCCGCCCATCTCGCCCAGCCTGATCAAAGCGGGCCATACCGTTACCTACGACATGATGTACGGCAAAGGCCTTACTGCCTTCAACCAATGGGCCAGTGGCCACGGTGCCGCACGCACGCTCGATGGTCTGGGCATGTTGGTGGAACAGGCGGCCGAAGCGTTTTTACTCTGGCGCGGTGTGCGTCCGGACAGCGCCACGGTGCTGGCTGAACTGCGGCGCCAACTGGCCTGAGTGGAGAACGGCATGACGATCGAAGCAGACAACAGCCCTACCGAAGAACAAATTCGCGGCTGGCATGCGCACGTCTACTTCGACGCCAGCACCGTCGAGCAAGCCCGCCGCCTGTGTGAAGAAGCGGCCACGCTGTTCGAGCTGAAGATGGGCCGTGTGCATGAAAAGATCGTCGGCCCACACCCGGCCTGGAGCTGCCAACTCGCGTTGCGCCCGGCCGTGTTTGCCCAACTGATTCCGTGGCTGGTGCTGCACCGCCAGGGCCTGTCTATTTTCGTTCATCCCATTACCGGCAACGACTTGGTCGACCACCGCGATCATGGTTTGTGGATCGGCCAGCCGATGGTCATGAACCTCAGCGTGTTCAATCAGCAGCCGCCAACTCAGTTCGACCTGTAGACGTTGTTTGCAGGAATCGAGGCTGAAGCCTCTCCTACAAGGATTGCGCTCTTGGTAGGAGCGGCTTCAGCCGCGATGCTCTTCTAGTTCAGAACCCCCTCCAGAATGGTGTAAACGATGCCGGTGGTAATGGCGATCAACACCACATCACTGCCTACCCGCCTCCATTCATAGCCGTTGTACTGCGGCAAGCCGTGCAGAGCGCGGGCGTCCAGGCGTTTGCCGTAGCCGTGGGGCAGGGGTCGGCCATGTTCGATACGCACACCGGGCGGCAGGTCGGGGCCACGGCCGATCTGGGCGCGATGGTCATAGAACTGCTGACGCACGGGGGCAAAATCCTGCGGGGGTTGGCCATGGCGGTTGTTGGCTTGTTGCGGCGGGCGCTGCTGGTTCTGTTGTTGGTTATGCGCCGGCTGACCGCTTTGTTGATTTCCCTGATTGCCCTGCGGCTCGCGCCCCTGACCGGGCTGGCCATTGCGAGGGTTCTGCTCCTGGCCCGGACCGCCTTGCGGGGCGGCGGTGGCCAGGCTGCTGGCCAACAGGGCGGTAATGCAGAGGCTGGCGATCAGGCGGGAAGTCTTCATGGTCTTGCTCCTTGCTCCGCGCCGCCTCGGCAACATGACTGGGCGGCGGGCCAGCGAGTATTGGCGCTGGTTGCAGGATTAGGCGTGACGCGCTGCTGAAAATTCCTCTGTATCAGGACTTTTACACAGCACTGAGGCAGCGCTTACAACGGCGGCTGAAACTCGATGGGGCATTGGTCCGGGCCTTCCAGCTTGAGCAACTCCTCCACTATCTGCGCCTTGGCGTTGCGCAGGCACAAGCTGCGACCCAGGCCGCGTAAACGGCGGGCCTCCTGGTGCAGCATGGTGACGCCGGCGTAGTCGATAAAATTCATATGCTGCCCCTCGATCACCACCCGCCTGGCCGTGCTGCGTTGCAGGCGCAACTGCACGAAATGGCAGGCCCCGAAGAAGATCGAACCCTCCAACCGCAGAATCTCCTCGTCACCGTCTACCCATTGCTGCACCCGCGGTTGCGAGGTGCGCTTGAGGTAGAAAAACAGCGAGGCCAATACGCCTGCGTAGATCGCGGTTTGCAGCTCCAGCAGCAGCGTGGCGGCCAGGGTCAGCAGCATTACTACAAATTCGGAACGGCTAACACGATACAGCGCGCGAATGCCGGCGAAATCGATCAACCCCCAGCAAATCAGCAAAATGCTCGCGGCCATGCTCGGCAAGGGGATATGAGCGATCAGGCCGGCGCCACACAAGGCAAATACTGCCACCAGCAGCGCCGAAAACACCCCGGCCAGCGGCGAGCTGGCGCCGCTTTGCAGGTTAAGCCCTGAGCGAGTAAACGAGCCGGCCGACAGGTAGCCGGAGAACCACGCGCCGACCATATTCGACAGGCCCTGGGCGCGCACCTCCTGGTTGGCATTGAGCATTTGCTGGGAGCGGCTGGCCAAGGTGCGGGAAATCGACAGGCTGGTCACCAGGCCCAGCATCCCGCACGCCACGGCCGTGGGCAGCAGGCGCAGCACTGTGGCCGGGTCCAGGCTCAGCGGGCTGAACGGCGGCAGTGAACCACTGAACGCGGCTACCCGCGGCACGCTGGCAAACAGCGTCGGCAACGCCCATACCACCAGGCTGCCGAGCACGATGCCCACCAGCAACGCCGGCGCTCTGGGCCACAGCTTGCGAATCACCAGGCTGCTGCCCAGGCTGATCGCTGCCACTGCCAAGCAAGCTGGGTTGAAACGGGGCAACAAAGCCAGCAGGTGCACCAGGCTGTCATAACCTGTGGCCTGGCTCGGCAGGTCGATGCCCAGCAGATAAGGCAGTTGCCCCAGGGCAATCACCACCGCAGCGCCGGCGCTAAAGCCGACCACCACCGAGTGCGAGACAAAATTCACCAGCGAGCCAAACCGCAGCAGGCCCAGCAGCCATTGGAACAGGCCGGCGAGAAACGTCAGCAGCAGCACCAGTTCCACATAATCGGCGCTGCCGGGCACGGCGAGCGGGCTCACGCTGGTAAACAGCACCACGGAGATGGCGGCCGTAGGCCCACAAATCAGGTGCCAGGACGAGCCCCACAAGCAGGCGACCAGTACCGGCACCACGGCGGCATACAAACCGTACTCGGCCGGCAGGCCGGCGATCAGGGCGTAGGCAATGGACTGCGGCAAGGCCAATACGGCGCCGCCGAGGCCCACCAGAAAATCGCGGCGAACGGAGCGGCCTGTTTGCGCAGGCAGCCAGGCGAGAAAGGGGAAAAGCTTCAGGCGTGCAGGCCAGTGCATGAACATCTCAGAACAAAGGGCTTGTGTAGGGTGTGCTCTGCGCACCGAGCGATCTGTCGGCGAACGCAATGGTGCGCACAGCACACCCTACGGCATTGCGCCCGACCTGAAAACGTCGGGCGCTTTCGCTTACAGCTTGGCTTTTACCGCCGCCAACGCATCACCACCGTCTTTGGTCTTCACGCCCTCAAGCCATCCGTTCAACACCTCGGGGTGTGCGGCAATCCAGGCCTTGGCGGCCTCGGCATTGCTGCCCTTCTTGTCGGCCACCTGGGCCATGATGGTGTTCTCCATTTCCTGGGTGAACGTCAGGTTGGTGAGCAGCTTGGCCACGTTCGGGCACGCCTGTGCATAACCTTTTCGCGTCAGGGTATAAACGCTGCCGCTGGCGCCGAAATACTTCTCGCCGCCGGTGAGGTATTTCATCTTGAATTGCACGTTCATCGGGTGTGGGGTCCAGCCCAGGAAGGTGATAAAACGCTCACGTTTCACCGCCCGGCCGACCTCCGACAACATCGCTTGTTCGCTGGACTCCACCAGCTTCCATTGGCCCAGGTCGAACTGGTTTTTCGTGATGATTTCCTGCAGCGACTGGTTGGCCGGAGCACCGGCGCCAATGCCATAAATCTTCTTGTCGAACTTGTCGGCAAATTTGGCAAGGTCGGCATAGTCATGCACCCCGGCGGCGTACACGTAATCGGGTACAGCCAGCGTGAACTCTGTGCCTTCGAGGTTTTTGTTCAACTGCACCACGTCGCCGGTTTTCACGAACTTGTCGTAGTGCGCTTGCTGCGCCGGCATCCAGTTGCCGAGGAAAACGTCCACCAAACCGTCTTTCATACCGCCGAAAATAATCGGCACGGCCAGGGTGTCGACCTTGGCTTTGTAGCCCATGCCGTCGAGCAAAAAGCTGGCGACGGCGTTGGTGGCGGCAATGTCGCTCCAACCCGGATCGGCCATGCGCACGGTGTCGCAGCTTTCGGCCGCCTGAACGGTGCCAATGCTCAGCGCCAACGCGCCAACGCCTGTGAGCAAAGCTGTGGATAACTTGGTGGATAAAACTTTCATGGCGTCCCCTTGGATTTAGTTTTTAGTGTGGGCAGGTGGTTGCGGAAAGCGGGCCTTGCGCTCGAGGTCGTCGAGGTCGATGTGGTTGCGCATATATTGCTGGCTGGCATCGGTAAACGGCTGGTGATCCCAGCTCTTGAGGGTGCCCAGGCTCAGCGCGCTGGCAACGAAACGCCGTCGCCGCTGGCTGGCCAACACCTGGTGGTGAATGGCGGGAATATTCCATTTGCTGCGGGCCTCTGCGAGGAATGCCGCAAACACGGATTGATGGGCGTGCGACTGGCTCAGCTCCTCCAATTCGAACGGGTCTTGCTCGGTGTTGTAGAGCAGGCACGGGTCCTGCTCCGAATACATGAACTTGTATGGGCCGCGGCGAATCATCATCAGCGGGCTGTTGGTGCCCTCGGCCATGTACTCGCCAAACACCTCGTCATGCCCGCCCTCGCCGTTTAGATGTGGCAGCAGCGAGCGGCCATCCAGCGGCAATTCGTCATGCAGTCGGCCGCCGGCCAGCGCTATGAATGTCGGCAGCAGGTCGGCGGTGGAGACCGAGGCTTTTACCCGCCCGGCGGCAAAATGCGCCGGGGCGTGAATCACCATCGGCACGCGGGCGGCCATTTCAAACCAGTGCATTTTGTACCAGAGGCCCCGCTCGCCGAGCATGTCGCCGTGGTCGCCCGAGAACACGATGATGGTGTTATCGGCCAGGCCGGTCTCTTCGAGGGTTTCCAAGAGCTTGCCGATATTGCTGTCGATATAGCTGCAGGCGCCGAAGTACGCGCGGCGGGCGTCGCGAATCTTGTTCTCGGGCAGCGGCTTGTCCCACAGGTCGATCACCTTCATCAACCGCTCTGAATGCGGGTCTTGCTCGCTTTGTGCGCGTGGGTGGCGCGGCAGCGGAATGTCTTGGCCTTCGTACAGGTCCCAGAATTTTTTCGGGATGGTGTAGGGGTCGTGGGGGTGGGTCATCGAAACGGTCAGGCAGAAAGGCTGCTCGGGTGCCTCGCGCACATGGTCGAACAGATACTGCTGCGCCTTGAACACCACCTCTTCATCGAAATCCAGCTGATTGGTACGCACGCACAGCCCGGCCTGCAGCACCGACGACATGTTGTGGTACCAGCTTGGGCGTACATCGGGTTCGTCCCAATTCACCGCCCAGCCGTAGTCAGCAGGGTAGATATCACTGGTCAGGCGCTCTTCGTAACCGTGCAACTGGTCTGGCCCGCAAAAATGCATCTTGCCCGACAACGCCGTTCGGTAACCCAGGCGGCGCAGGTAGTGGGCGTAGGTGGGCACATCGGCCGGGAAGTCGGCGGCGTTGTCATAGGCGCCGATCTTCGACGGCAGCTGGCCACTGACCAGGGTGAAGCGCGACGGCGCGCAGAGCGGGCTGTTGCAATAGGCCGAATCAAACACCACGCCCTCGCTGGCCAGGCGGCTTAGGTGCGGCATTTTGATTGGAGATGCGGGATCGTGCAGGGGCAGCAGCGGCGCGGCCATTTGGTCGGCCATGATGAAAAGGATGTTCGGGCGTTTCATGTGGCGGGCTTATCCTATGCGGATCAGTTATGCGATGCTTCGATCTTCTGCCTCACGCCTTCAGGGGTAAAGCGCATGACCATGCATGTTTCGGATAACCACTGCTTATGCGAGATGGCAGCGTGAGCCTGCCGCTGGATTTGCTCCGCGTCTTTGAAGCCGCTGCGCGTTCGCTGAGTTTTACCAGCGCCGCCGCCGAATTGGGCACCACGCAGCCAGCGGTGAGCCAGCAGATCAAGCGGCTGGAAAAGGAACTGGCGGTGCGCTTGTTCGACCGTATCCACCGCGGCATTACCCTCACCGACGCCGGGCAGGTGCTGCTGGTGCATGTGCAACAAGGGCTGGGAACCATCGATGCCGGCATCACCGCCATCACCGCGCAGAACCAGCATGAGGTGCTGCAGGTCTCCACCGACTTCGCCTTCGCTGCCTATTGGCTGATGCCGCGGCTGCCGCGGTTTCGCGCGGCCAACCCGCACCTGGATGTCAGCCTGATCACCAGCGACCGCAGCATGACGAGCCTTCGCAGCGACATTGATATCGCCATCACCTTCGGCGACGGCCGCTTCAAACACACCGAAGCCAGCCGGCTGTTCAGCGAAGAAGTGTTCCCCATCTGCAGCCCGCGCTTGCTTGAAGGCCGCACCTTGCCGCTGAGCAACGAGCAGCTCGCCGGCATGCCGCTGCTGCACCTCAAGCCCGATATGAGCAGCCGCTGGTTCGACTGGAACGGCTTGTTTCAAGCCCTGGGCATTACCCAGCAGGTGGGGCCGGCGGCGCTGAGTTTCGACAATTACACCCTGCTGATTCAGGCCGCGATTGCCGGCCAGGGCGTGGCGATTGGCTGGAGCCACCTGGTGGATGAGCTGCTGGAACAGGGTGTGTTGTGCAAGGTGATCGAGGGTCAGGCGCAGTCGCGGTTTGGCTATTACGCCGTGTTGTCGGAACGCAAACGCCGTGCGCGGTTGTTGCAGCCGTTTGTGCAGTGGCTGCATGCGGAGCTGGGGTTGTGACTCGTCGATTCGTGTAACGATGGGTTTCGCTGCGCTCTACCCATCCTACGGGGTGTTTCCTATACTGCGCGGGCCGGCAAGGACTGCTGTGGCGCCCTTATCCTCTGCCTCGTGGACCGTCCTTGTGAATATTCGCCCTGCCCTCTCCCGTTTGCTGTTTTGCAGTTTATTCGCCATCAGCGCCGTTTCGGGCGCGGCTGAAAAGATTACGGTCAAAACGCAGCCGCTCAAGGTGCAGGAGCTTGCCTCCGGCAGCGCGCTTCTGGTCGACCTGAAAACCAACCAGGTGCTGTATTCCAGCAACCCCGACAAAGTGGTGCCCATCGCGTCGGTGACCAAGCTGATGACTGCCATGGTCACCCTCGACGCCAAGCTGCCGATGGACGAAGTGCTGCCGGTGCAGATCCAGGACGTAAAGGAAATGCGCGGCGTGTTCTCGCGGGTCAAGGTCGGCAGCCTGGCCACGCGCCATGAAATGCTGTTGCTGGCGCTGATGTCGTCGGAAAACCGCATGGCCGCCAGCCTCGCCCACCACTACCCAGGCGGCGTGCCGGCATTCGTTGCCGCCATGAACAACAAGGCCAAGGCCCTGGGCATGGCGCACACCCGCTACGTGGAGCCCACCGGCCTGTCGGAGCTGAACGTCTCCAGCGCCAACGACCTGGTGAAACTGCTCAAAGCCAGCCAGCAATATCCCCTGCTCGGCCAGCTCAGCACCACGCCGGAAACCACCGCCAGCTTCAAGAAACCCAACTACAGCCTGGGCTTTCGCAACACCAACCACCTGATCTACAAAGCCAACTGGAACATCCAGCTGACCAAGACCGGCTTTACCAACGAAGCCGGCCACTGCCTGGTGATGCGCACCATGATGAACAACCGCCCGGTGGCCTTTGTGGTGCTGGATGCGTTCGGCAAATACACCCATATCGCCGATGCCGGTCGGTTGAAAACCTGGGTGGAGACCGGCCGCGTGTCGCCAGTGTCGGCGGCGGCATTGGCGTATAAGCGCTCCAAGCAAGGGGCGCATCAGCTCGCCGCTGAGTAACCACCCTCTTACCAGTCACCGTCGTCCCCGCGTAGGTTGGGCTTCGCCTTTGGCTCAACCCAACCTACCGCTCACATAATCCAAAAAGCAGGTAATCCGCGAAGCCAGCGCGGTGTTGCGGTAATACACCGCATGAATCGGCTGGCGCACATCCACCGTGTGCGCTTCCAACACCTGCACCAAGCGCCCGTCCTCGCGGTCCTGGCGCGTCATAAAGTCCGCCAGGCACACCAGCCCAGCCCCCTCCAGCGCCAACTGCCGCAGCGTTTCGCCGCTGGAGGCCTTGATGCTCGGCGTCACCTGCCAGTACTGACCGCACTCATGGCGCAGCGGCCATTGGTTAAGGGTTTCCGGCTGGGTAAAACCAAGCAGGCTGCGCCCGTTCAATTCCTCCACCGTCTGCGGCGCGCCGAACTGCGTTAAATACCCCGGGCTGGCCAATACCCGCAGGCGATTGCTGCCCAACGGCCGCGCATGCAGCGTGGAGTCGCGCAGCGGGCCAATGCGAATGGCCACGTCGGTGCGCTGCTCGATCAGGTCGATAATCTGGTCGCTGCTGTGCAGCTCCAGTTCGATATCCGGGTACTGCGCGCGAAAGCCGGCCACCAGCGGCACGATCACGTGCAGCATAAAGGGCGAGGCGGCGTTCACCCGCAGACGTCCCGCCGGGCGCTGGCGGCGCAAGGCCATCTGCTCTTCGGCATCCTCCACACTGGCGACAATTTTCCGCGCCTGCAGCACGAAGGCACGGCCCTCCTCCGTCAACTCCAGGCGCCGCGTGGTGCGGTGCAGCAAGGTGACTTCCAGCTTTTCTTCCAGCCGACTCAGGGCACGGCTCACGCCGGACGCTGTTTGCCCGAGCTGTTCGGCCGCGGCCGTAATGGAGCCGCTGTCCACCACTGTGGTGAGCGCGAGCAGTTCGTCGAGGGTGGTTTTCATTGTTGACCCACAGTCAATATCGGCCGGCTAAAACATTGGTTTTACGCACGAGTGTGCCGCGCCTTTAAGGTCCGGCGCCAGGTGGTCGCCGTATAAAAGTGGCTCAGGCGGCGCATTCGGCGTCGATGCATCGCGAGAACTGGTTCAAAAACAACAAAACCTCCAGGTTTCCTACCCACAAACCCGTTAGCCATACCCTTGCGCCGTAGCTAGACAAGGCGCCAACACTGGAGTGTTTATGAACGAATGGTTCGGCAATATCAGCGTCAATCGCAAACTCGGGCTGGGCTTCGGCCTGGTGCTCGTGCTCACTGTCATCCTTGCCGTCACCGGCTGGACCAGTCTGGGCAGCCTGATTAACCGCAGCATCTGGATGGGCGATATTTCTCAGCTCGACGCGGCCCTGACCAAGCTGCGCATCAGCCGCCTGCAATACATGCTCGCCAATGGCGACGAGACCATTGCGCAAAACGTGCAGGTGACCCTCGAAGGTTTTGCCGCGCAGCAGAAGAGCCTGCTGGAAACCTTCAAAAGCCCCGAGAACCTCAAGCTGCTCAATGAGCAAACGGCGCAAATCGAGGCCTACCAGAAATCGCTGAACGCCATGCGCACCGCCTACAAGGCCAACAACAGTGCACGCACCGACATGGGCACGAATGCCGAAGCCGCGTTGCAGCTGCTCGACATCCTCAATGCCGACGCCCTGCAACGTGCCAGCGAAGACCCGAGCCGCCTGGACACCTTCCAGACCATTACCCGCACCCGCGAGCAGCTAGTGCTCGCCCGCTATGAAGTGCGCGGCTACACCGCTAGCCCAAGTGCCGACACCGAGCAGAGAGCCATCAAGCAACTCGATGCTGCCGTCGCCGGCCTGGAAAGCCTGAAAGGCCCATTCGGTGCCAGCCACAGCAGCGAGCTAACGCAGCTCGAAGGCCACTTGGAAAGCTACAGAGCTGCGCTCGGCCGCTTCAAAGTGGCGACCGATGCCATTGTGCAGGCTCGTAAAGAGATGACCGACCAGGGCGCCGCCATCGTCAGCCTCAACGACGAACTGAAAAAAATCCAGATCACCCGCCGCGATATCGAAAGCGCCGAAGCCCGGCAGATGCAACTGGGCGCCACCCTGCTCGCCCTGCTCTTCGGCGTGCTTGCCGCCGTGTTGATTACCCGCCAGATCACCCGCCCGTTGGCGCAAACCCTGGCCGTGGTGCAACGCATTGCCGATGGCGACCTGACGCACACCCTGCACATCACCCGTCGCGACGAACTCGGCGTGCTGCAACAAGGCATCCAGCGCATGGGCGCAACCCTGCGTGATCTGATTGGCGGCATCCGCGATGGCGTCACCCAGATTGCCGCCGCCGCCGAAGAGCTGTCGGCCGTTACCGAACAAACCAGCGCCGGCGTCAACAGCCAGAAGATCGAGACCGATCAGGTGGCCACTGCCATGCACGAAATGTCCGCCACCGTGGCCGAGGTCGCCCGCAACGCCGAAGACGCCTCGCGCGCCGCCAGCGTCGCCGACCAGGAAGCCCGTGACGGCGACAAGGTGGTCGGCGAAGCCATCGCCCAGATCGAACGTCTGGCCGATGAAGTGGCGCGCTCCACCGACGCCATGTTTGTGCTGCAACAGGAAAGCGACAAGATCGGCAGCGTGATGGACGTGATCAAGGCCGTGGCCGACCAGACCAACCTGCTGGCGCTGAACGCCGCCATCGAAGCGGCGCGTGCCGGTGAAGCCGGCCGTGGCTTTGCCGTGGTGGCCGACGAAGTACGCAGCCTGGCCCAGCGCACCCAGCAATCCACCGAAGAAATTGCCGGGCTGGTAGCCGGCCTGCAAAGCGGCTCGCAACAAGTGGCCACCGTGATGAGCAACAGCCGTAGCCTCACCGACAGCAGCGTCGTGCTCACCCGAAAGGCCGGCACGGCCCTGGAAAGCATCACCGCCACGGTGAGCAACATCCAGGCAATGAACCAGCAGATTGCCGCAGCGGCCGAAGAGCAAAGCGCCGTGGCCGAAGAAATCAGCCGCAGCATTCTCAACGTGCGCGATGTGTCGGAACAGACTGCGGCGGCCAGCGACGAAACCGCCGCCTCCAGCGTTGAGCTGGCGCGGTTGGGCGGCAAGTTGCAGGAGTTGGTGAGCCACTTCCGCGTGTAATCGGTTTCTTTGCATGGCGTAGGGCGGATACCGCCCATGGCGGTATCCGCCGCTGCGATTGATGCGGCGGATATCCGCAAAGCGGATATTCGCCCTACGCCATTTGATCCGTGCACAAAAAAACCGCCATGCCCGAAAGGACATGGCGGTTTTTTATTGGGCGAAGCGGCGGTTATTTCCGCGCGCCACGCACCCCTTCAGCCAGTTCGGCGCACAGGCCCAGCACGCCTTTGACGGCCTCCTGCGAGCTGCCGGCATTGGCGATATGGTCGATCAGCGCCGAGCCCACCACCACACCATCGGCCAGGCGCGCGATGGTCGCAGCGTGTTCGGCGGTGCGGATACCAAAACCGATGCTGATCGGCAGGTCGGTGTGGCGACGCAGGCGGGCAACCGCCTGTTCCACGTGATCCAGCGTGGCCGAACCCGAACCGGTCACGCCGGCTACCGACACGTAGTACACAAAGCCCGAGCTGCCGTTGAGCACTTTCGGCAGGCGTTTGTCGTCGGTGGTCGGGGTGGTCAGGCGGATAAAGTCCAGGCCAGCGGCTTGCGCCGGGTCGGCCAGGTCAACGTTATGTTCTGGCGGCAGGTCGACCACGATCAGGCCATCGACGCCCGCCTCTTTCGCATCGGCAATAAACGCCGGCACGCCGTATTTGTGAATCGGGTTGAAGTAACCCATCAACACCAGCGGCGTGTCGCTGTTGCCTTCGCGGAATTGGCGAACCATCTGCAAGGTTTTCTTCAAATCCTGCTTGGCGGCCAGGGCGCGGATGTTGGCGAGTTGAATCGCCGGGCCGTCGGCCATCGGGTCGGTAAAGGGCATGCCCAGCTCAATCACATCGGCGCCGGCAGCCGGCAGGCCTTTGAGAATTTCCAGCGAGGTGTCATAGCCGGGGTCGCCGGCGGTGATAAAGGTCACCAGCGCGGCACGGTTCTGTTGTTTCAGTTCGGCGAAACGGGCTTGCAGGCGGCTCATATGTGTTCTTCCTGTTCGTCGTAGTGGTGCATGACGGTTTGCATATCCTTGTCGCCACGGCCGGACAGGTTAATCACCATCAGGTGGTCCTTTGGCAGGCCAGGTGCGCGTTTGAACACTTCAGCCAGGGCGTGGGCGCTTTCCAGCGCGGGGATGATGCCTTCCAGGCGGCAGCATTTATGGAACGCGGCCAGGGCTTCGTCATCGGTGACAGAGGTGTATTCAACGCGACCGATATCGTGCAACCAGGCGTGTTCCGGGCCGATGCCGGGGTAGTCCAGGCCGGCGGAAATGGAGTGCGCGTCGATGATCTGGCCGTCGTCGTCTTGCAGCAAGAAGGTGCGGTTGCCGTGCAGCACACCCGGTACGCCGCCGTTCAGGCTGGCGGCGTGTTTGCCGCTTTCGATGCCGTGGCCGGCTGCTTCGACACCGATGATCTGCACGTCTTTGTCATCGAGGAACGGGTGGAACAGGCCCATGGCGTTGGAACCACCGCCGATGCACGCCACAAGGGAATCCGGCAGGCGGCCTTCCTGGTCCAGCATCTGCTCGCGGGTTTCTTTGCCGATCACGGCCTGGAAATCACGAACCATTGCCGGATATGGGTGCGGGCCGGCTACGGTGCCGATCATGTAGAAGGTGCTGTCGACGTTGGTGACCCAGTCGCGCAGCGCTTCGTTCATGGCGTCTTTCAAGGTGCCGGTGCCGGCGGTGACCGGAATCACCTTGGCGCCCAAGAGCTTCATGCGAAATACGTTGGCCTGTTGGCGATCAATGTCCGTTGTGCCCATGAAAATTACGCATTCCAGGCCAAAGCGGGCGGCTACCGTGGCAGTCGCCACGCCGTGCATGCCGGCGCCGGTCTCGGCGATGATGCGTTTTTTGCCCATGCGCCGTGCAAGCAGAATCTGGCCGATGCAGTTGTTGATCTTGTGCGCGCCGGTGTGGTTCAGCTCTTCGCGCTTGAGGTAAATCTTGGCGCCGCCGCAGAACTCGGTGAGGCGTTCAGCGAAATACAGCGGGCTCGGACGGCCCACGTAATCGCGCTGAAAGTAGGCCAGTTCCTTGAGGAAGGCTGGGTCTTCTTTGGCTTTTTCGTATTCGGCGGCCAGATCGTGGATCAGCGGCATCAGGGTTTCGGCAACGTACTGGCCGCCGAACGAACCGAACAGGCCGGTGGCGTCGGGGCCGGTGCGGTAGGAAGTCTGGGTCATGGGGTGGCTCCTGCTGGAAGCTGGATTTCGATGGCGTTCACTGTAGGCGCGACGGTCGCGGGAATAAAGCGATAAGATGGCCGTAATCTGTTAGAAAAACTCACAGGTTCCCAGTCAGGATCTTTAGAAAGTGGCTCGCGATCTTCCTCCTCTGAACGCATTACGTGCCTTTGAAGCCGCCGCGCGGCTGCAAAGTATCAGCAAAGCCGCGCAGGAACTGAGTGTGACGCACGGCGCGGTTAGCCGGCAGATTCGTGTGCTCGAAGACGATTTGGGTGTGGCATTGTTCAGCAAGGACGGGCGCGGCCTAAAACTCACAGATGCCGGCGGGCGGTTGCGAGATGCCAGCTTTGATGCCTTCGACCGTTTGCGCAGCGCCTGTGCCGAGCTAAAACAGCAAACCGCCGATGCGCCGTTCGTGCTGGCCTGCCCCGGCAGCCTGCTGGCGCGCTGGTTTATTCCGCGCCTGGACCGGCTTAACCGCGCGTTGCCGGAGCTGCGTTTGCAGTTGTCGGCCAGCGACGGCGAGCTGGACCCACGCCGCGCCGGTATCGACGCCACGCTGTGGTTTGCCGAGCCGCCGTGGCCGGCGGATATGCAAGTTTTCGAGCTTGCCGCGGAGCGCATTGGCCCGGTTCTGAGTCCGCGCTACGTTGGTTTCCCAACCCTCAATAAAGCCGCCCCTCATCAGCTTTTAAGCGAACCGCTGCTACACACCACTTCACGCCCGCAGGCCTGGCCGCAATGGGCACAGAGCCAAGGGTTGAACCGCGCGCAGCTGCAGCTGGGACAGGGGTTCGAGCATTTGTATTACCTGCTGGAAGCAGCGGTGGCAGGCCTGGGCGTGGCCATTGCACCGCAGCAACTGGTGGCCGATGAACTGGCGGCCGGAAGGCTGGTGGCGCCTTGGGGGTTTGTGCAAACCAGCGCGCGCTTGGCGCTGTGGGTGCCGGCCCGAACGCCGTCGGCGCGGGCGGCGAAGTTGGCGCAGTGGTTGGCGGGGGAGTTGGGGCAGTGATCAACGGCTGGTGCGCGGAGCACACCCAAGAGCGACGCGCGTTGGCTTTTGTAGAGTGTGCTCCGCGCACCAAGCGATGGCGCAGGCGGCTAATGTTTCCTGGCGTAAACGCGGACAAAGCAACGCCACCCATTGTCGCCGCGATGATATTCGGCTGGCCATTCTGGATCCCAGCCTGCGCTGGGATGACGGTGGGGTGAGTACAGAGCTGTACCAGACGGTGGGTGTTTTACGCGCCCGGGTACGACCTTGGCGTATACACCCAGTCCACCTCACTACCGGCCTTGGCAAAGCGCCGCGTGGTACTGGAACCGATGATCACCATGGTGCGCATATCCACCTGCTCGGGCCGCAACTCGCCAAGGGTGGTGACGGTCAGCGCCTCTGCCGGACGGCCGATATCGCGGCCCAGTACCACCACCGTTTGCGGGCTGCGTTGTTCGCGCACCACGTCCAGCGCACGTCCCAGTTGCCAGGGGCGGGCGCGGGAGATGGGGTTGTAGAAGGCCAGGGCGAGGTCCGCGAGGGTGGCGTGTTTGAGGCGAAGCTCGATCACGTCCCAAGGCTTGAGGTTGTCCGAGAGCGAGATCATGCAGAAGTCGTGGCCCAGCGGCGCGCCGGCCTTGGCGGCGGTAGCGAGCGAGGCGGAAATGCCGGGCAGGATGTGCAGTTCAACGGCATGCCAGTGCGGGTCGCTGCTGGCTTCCAGGGCTTCGAGTACGGCGGCGGCCATGGCGAAGACGCCGGGGTCGCCAGACGACACCACCACCACGCGCCGGCCACTGGCAGCGAGCTCGAAGGCATGGCGTGAGCGCGCCAGTTCTTCGCGGTTGTCGCTGTTGTGCAGCACCTGATCCGGGCGGAACGGGCCGGCCATGGTCACGTAGGTTTCGTAGCCCAATACGTCTTCGGCTTCCTGCAACGCACGCTTTACCGCTGGAGCGGTGAATTCGCTGGCGCCGGGGCCCAGGCCCACTACGGTGAGCCGGCCACGGGGTTGGCCGAGGCTGTGGATAGCCACCGGCTGCGCCGCGATGGCCAGGTGCAGGTTTTCACTTTCCAGACGCTGATGTTCAAAGGGCAGGGCGGCTTCATCGCTGAAGCGCAGCGGCACGCCGAGGCTGTCGGCGGTGCCGTGCAGGGCGTTGTCGGTCATGCGTTCACGCGGACACAGCAGGCAGGCCAGGGCGTGGGCGCTGATGCCGGCGGCGGCCAGGCTGGCGTGAATCCGTTGGCTATCGGCCGGCGGATCGAGCACCACCACGCTGCGCGGATGAATGAGCAATTCATCGGCGCTGCCGTTGGCATCGGTGCTGATGCGGATGCGCAGGTGGGCATCGTCGGCCAGCGGTAAGCGCGCCTGTTCCAGCCACGGCGCAGCGCCCTCGATGCGCACGGTTTCACCGCCGAGCAAGGAGGACACAAAGCGTTTGCCCTGGTCGATATCGCCCAGCACGTAGCCGCTGGGTGGGTTGAGCACACAGGTGTCGAAGCGCAATTCACCGCTGGTGGTAATGGCGGGCGCCACCTCCAGGGCGGCGGCAATTTCCCGCGCCAGTACGTTTACGCCCGCCAGGCCGCCGAGCAGCGGCACCACAGCGCTGCCGTCTTCGGCCACGGCCAGTACCGGCGGCTCGGCGCCTTTGCTGTGCAGGAGTGGCGCCAGGCAGCGGATGACGATGCCGGCGGCGCACAGCGCGATGACCGGGCGGTTGCTTTGATACAGCTCGCGCAATTGGCTGGCGAAGTCGCTGTAACTGATGTCGGCGGCGACGCGCTCGGCCAGGCCGTACACCTGGGCGCTGGGGTAGAGCGCCTGGATGCGCCGGGCGGTGGTGAGGGCGCCGGTGCCGAGGATGATGATGGCGGGGGACATTGGGGCTCCGGATATTTATGGAGGGCCCGTAGGAGCGAGCTTGCTCGCGAACCGTGGAACCGAGGTTCTTCAGGTAGACCGCGTAACGGCTTTCGCGAGCAAGCTCGCTCCTACAAAGGCGGTGCTGGCGGCGTTTTCAGGCCTGCCATTTCTCGCCAGGCACGATAATCAACGAAAAATACGGCGACGCCATCGGGTCCACGTCCGCCAGCGGCACAATCCGTTGGTTCTCCATGGTCGCGCGTTCCACATAGTGCGCACGCTCGGCCAAGCCCAACTCGTCGAGCACGCCACGCACCTTGTCGAAGTTGCGCCCCAGCTTCATCACCACGGCCGCATCAGTAGCCGCCAGGCGTTGCTTGAGTTCGTCCGCCGGCAACACACCGCTGAGCACAGCCAGACTCTGATTGCGGTACACCAGCGGAATACCCAGCACCGAGGCGCCGCCCAGCATCGAGCACACCCCCGGCACCACTTCGGCGAGGTAACGGCTGGCCAGGCGGTCGTGCAGGTACATATACGAGCCGTAGAAAAAGGGGTCGCCTTCGCAGATCACGGCCACGTCGCGGCCGGCTTCCAGGTGTTCGGCAATCTGCTCGGCGCAGGTGTCGTAGAAGTCGCTGATGATGTCTTCGTAGCTCAGCGGTGGCGCGAGCTTTTCGGTGGTCACCGGGTAGACCATGGGCAGCCGTTGCTGCGCTTCGGTCAGGTGGCCGGCGATGATGCCGAAGGCGTTGCCGTGCTGGCCGGCGGCAACCTTGGCCTTGGCCACGAAGTAGCCGATGACCGGCGTGGCTTGCAGCAAACGCAGGGCTTTGAGAGTGATCAGCTCCGGGTCACCGGGGCCGACGCCAATGCCGAGCAGGCGTCCCTTCGCGCTCATCACTCCACCTCCGTGGCCAGGGCATTGACGGCGGCCGCCGCCATGGCGCTGCCGCCACGGCGACCGCGCACGATCACATACGGCACGCCACGGCTGTCGGCGGCGAGCAGGTCTTTGGATTCGGCCGCGCCGACAAACCCGACCGGAAAGCCCAGGATCAGCGCCGGTTTTGGTGCGCCGGCATCGATCATTTCCAGCAGGTAGAAGAGGGCAGTCGGCGCATTGCCGATCACCACCACGGCGCCTTCCAGGTGCTCGCGCCAATGTTCCAGGGCGACGGCCGAACGGGTGTTGCCCAGTTCGCGCGCCAGGTCCACCACGCCTTCATTGTTCAGGGTGCAGATCACCGGGTTATTGGCCGGCAAGCGGGCGCGGGTAATGCCTTCGGCCACCATGCGCGCATCGCACAGAATCGGCGCGCCCTTGGCCAGGGCCGTGCGCCCGGCGCTGCCGGCACCGGGAGAAAAGCGCAGGTCTTGCACCACATCGACCATGCCGCAGGCATGAATCACCCGCACGGCGAGTTTTTCCAGGTCGGCAGGAATGCCAGTCAGATCAGCTTCGGCGCGGATGATGGAAAACGAGTGGCGGTAGATTTCCTGGCCATCGCGGATGTACTCAAGCATCAAGGGGCTTCCATGGTTCGGGGCTGCGCGGTCAGGGTGTCGGCGGCGTCTGTAATGGTCAGATTGCGTGCCAGCAGGCGGCCGAAACCGGCGCTGCTGCTGTCACGTTTATAGAGGTCGTAGCGCCCTTCGGCCACTGCCAGCAGCGTATGCGGCGCCACATGGGCGGCGGCGCAGGAGCGGGTGCAGGCGCTGAGGTGCACTTGGTCGATGGTGCCTTTACCGGCTAGCAAATCAGCCAGCAACAGGGCATCGCTTTTGCTCGCGGCCAGGCCTTTGCCGCAGTCGGTAGAGCCGCTGCAGGCGACGATACGTGCCAGCGGCAGGGCGCTGTCGGTGAGCAGGCCGAGGGCGTTCAGTTTTGCCAGCAAAGCCGGTGACTCGGCGCTGGACACATCACGCAGCAACAGACTTTGCCAGGGGGTGAAATACAGCGCGCTGTGGGCGAGGTGAGCCACAGCGGCCAGTTGCGCGGCGCTGATTCTGCCCAGCACCGGCGCTGCGCCAATATGCACCCAACCTGCCTGGCGTTGCGCCCGAATACCCAGATGCGCCCACGGCTCGGCAGCGGGCCGACGCCAGGCCAGTACCTCGGCGGTTTGCTCAAGTGCGAAGGGCAGGCGGGCTTGCAGCGTGGCGAGAAAATCGTCGATAGGCATCTGCTCAAGCAGATGACGCATCCGTGTGTGCTTGGGGCTGGCGTGCTGCAGAAACAGCTCCAGGCAAGCCTTTACCAGCGCCGGCACCTGCTCGGCAGTTACCGCTGCCAGCGCCTCGGTGGGAACGCTCGCCAGGCCAAAGGCGAAACGCTGCTTATCCAGCGCACTTATCCACAGGTCATGGTGATGCTCGAGCATCGCCAGGCTTTCGCCGCCGTCCAGTTGCAGGGCGAATTTGGCCGAGAGCCGGTGCAGGGTGTCGTTGCTTTCCAAAAGCATCAGCAACTGCTCGGCCAGCGGGCGTACGTCCAGCCGCTGCTGGGCATCCACGCCAGCGGCCGGGCTGAGCATCAGGTTGCGGACATCATCGGCGCCGGCATTGTTCGGCCCCAATTCAGCGGCCAGCAGCGCGTCGATCAGCGCCTCTTCTTCACCGCCACGCACGCCGCGAATCTGCAGGTTGGCGCGGTTGGTGATTTCCAGCACGCCGCTGGCATGACGCTCGGCGGCCGCGCTGATGGCCAGCGCCTGCGCCACGCTCAGGCGCCCACCTGGCAATTTCACCCGGCAGATGCCGCCGTCGCGTGCCTGCACAATGCGCAGCAAACCCGGGCACGCGGTATGGCGTGGCAGGGGAGCATCAGGCGTGGGCTGGGTGTTGTTCAAAAAGGTCACCGGTTCGCCGTGGCTGGCTGTGGGTGCCGGCGAACGCGCTATTATGCCCGCTTTGCCCGACCCCAGGAAAAGCCTGCTGGTCGGCTGGTTTCAAGGAGTGCCCATGGCGGCGTGGCTCACAGTGGTGGGAATTGGCGAAGACGGTTACAGCGGCCTGGGCAAACCGGCGCGCCGCGCGTTGCTGGATGCTCGCCTGATTGTCGGCAGCCCGCGCCAGTTGGAGCTGCTGCCCCATTGCCTGAGCGCCGAGCGTTTGCTCTGGCCCAGCCCCTTTAGCCTGGGCCCGGTATTGGCCGCCCGTGGCACGCCGGTGTGCGTATTGGCCAGCGGTGACCCCATGCTGTTCGGCGTCGGCGCGAGCCTGGCGCGGCAGGTGCCGGCCGAGGAGATGCAGGTGTTCCCGGCGCCGTCTTCGTTCTCGCTGGCGGCGGCGCAATTGGGCTGGGCGTTGCAGGATGTCAGTTGCCTGTCGGTGGTGGCCCGTCCCTTGGCGGCGCTGCACAACCATATTCACCCCGGCCAGCGCTTGCTGGTGCTGAGTAACGATGGCAGCAGCCCGGCGGCCATCGCTCAGCTGTTGGTCGAGCGCGGTTTTGCCGGTAGTCGCTTGCGCGTATTGGAGCATTTGGGCGGCCCGTTGCAGCGCTCCATCGATGGCCTCGCCAACGCCTGGGCCTTGTCGGAAGTGGCCGCACTGAATGTGCTGGCCATCGACTGCGTCGCCGCTGCCGATGCGCGATTACTGCCGCTGACGCCGGGCTTGCCCGATAGCGCTTTTGCCCACGATGGGCAACTGACCAAGCGTGATGTGCGGGCCATTACCCTCGCGCGCCTGGCGCCGTTGCCGGGTGAATTGCTTTGGGATGTCGGCGCCGGCTGCGGCTCCATCGGTATCGAATGGATGCGCGCACACCCTAGCTGTCGGACGATTGCCATCGAAGCCAATGGCGAGCGCCAAGGGTTGATCGCACAGAACCGCGATGCCCTCGGCGTGCCCGCTCTGCAATTGGTGGCTGGCAGCGCTCCGGCAGCGCTGCATGGCCTGCCGCAAGCTGATGCCATTTTTATCGGTGGCGGCGTCACCATCCCCGGTGTGCTGGAGCACTGCTGGGCCAATCTGCGCCCCGGTGGCCGGCTGGTGGCCAATGCGGTCACGCTGCAAAGCGAAGCCGCCTTGGTGAACTGGCGCGAGACCCATGGCGGCGAACTCACGCGCATCAGCGTCGCCCAGGCGCTACCGTTAGGCGAGTTCGACACCTGGCGCACGGCGCTGCCCATCACCCTGTTGCACGCGGTAAAACCCTGACCCATGCGCGACGAAACCCCCGAGCAACCCGCACCGCTACGCAGCGGCTACACCACCGGCAGTTGCATCACCGCAACCAGCCTCGCGGCGGCGCGGCTGTTGCTTGGCGGTACGGTGAGCGATGCGGTGGGTATCGTGTTGCCCAAGGGCCGCGAAGTGGTGATGCGGTTGGAGTTTTGCCGGCCGTTTGCAGACGGCGCCGAGGCCGGCACGCTCAAGGATGCCGGCGACGACCCGGACGTCACCCATGGCGCATTGGTGTTTGCCCGCGTGCGCTTACGCACCGAACCGGGCGTGGCTTTTTTTGCCGGGCCGGGTGTGGGCACCGTTACCAAGCCGGGCCTGACCCTGCCGGTCGGCGAACCGGCGATCAACCCGGTGCCACGGCAGATGATCACCAGCCACTTGTTTAGCCTGGCCATCGAGCACGGCTATGCCGGCGGTTTTGAAGTGACCGCCTGCGTGGAAAACGGCGAAGCGCTGGCACTGAAAACCATGAACCCGCGCCTGGGCATTTTGGGCGGGCTGTCCATTCTCGGCACCAGCGGCATCGTGCGGCCGTTTTCCTGCGCGGCGTATATCGCCTCCATTCACCAAGGCATCGACGTCGCCCGCGCCAATGGCTTTACCCATCTGGCTGCGTGCACCGGCAATGCCAGCGAAGACTGCATGCGCCGCCACTACCAACTGGACGACACCGCACTGGTGGAAATGGGCGATTTTGTCGGCGCCGTGCTCAAGCATTTGCGTGTGGCACCGGTGGCGAAATTGAGCCTGTGCGGCGGCTTCGGCAAGATCAGCAAACTGGCCGCCGGCCATATGGATTTGCACAGCCGCCACTCCAGCATCGACCTGCCGCAACTGGCCGCATGGGCTGCCGCCATCGGCGCCAGCGCCGAACTGCAACAGGCAATTGTCGCCAGCAACACCAGCCAGCAGGCCCTGGCGCTGGCCGCTGCCTCGGGCATCGCACTGGGCAATGCGGTGTGCGCCCATGCCTTGGCATTTGCCCGCAGCATCGTGCCGGCCGAGGTCGACGTGGAGGTGTTTGCCATCGACCGCCAGGGCGGCATTGTCGGGTACGCGGGGGCAGGGCAGTGAGGCCGAAGGTGCTGCTGCTCGGCGGCGTAAGCGAAGCGTTGGCGTTGGCTCGGCACCTGGAGGCAGACGATATTTACAGCCTCGCGGGCCTGGGCCGCGTACCGGAGGATTTGCCCTGCCAGGTGCGCGTCGGCGGCTATGGTGGCGCCGAAGGGTTGGCGCAATTTATTGCCGAAAACAGCATCGGCTTGCTGGTGGACGCCACCCATCCCTACGCCGCGCAGATCAGCGCCAACGCCGCGCGCGCTGCCACACTCGCCAGCATTCCCTGCTGGGCGTTGCGCCGGCCTGGGTGGGTAGCTCAGGCGGGTGATGACTGGCGTGAAGTGGCCGATTGGAACGACCTTATCCACAGCCTCAAACCCTTCCGGCGCCCGCTGTTTACCCTGGGCCGTGAGCCGCTGGAACACCTCGACGAAATTCCCGAACACCAACACTGGACCGTGCGCTGCCTGCAAAGCCAGGCGGCCACGCCGCGCGCCGAGATCATTGGTGCCCGTGGGCCGTTTACGTTGGAAAGCGAGCGCGCGCTGTTTGCCCGGTTGCGCTGCGATGTGCTGATCAGCAAGAACAGCGGTAGTGAGGCGACGGAACATAAGCTCCAAGTGGCGCGCGAGTTGGGCGTGCCGGTGCTGGTGCTGCGACGGCCAACATTGCCGGCAGTGGAGCGCGAGTTCACCGACGGCGTGGCGCTGTTGAACGCGCTTTTGTAGGGTGTGCTGTGCGCACGGTGGCGACATCGGGAGAATCGCCCGGTGCGCGGAGCACACCCTACAAACGCATCAGTGCTCGCTGTAAAACACCTCATCCTTGTACGGATACCACCATTCGTGAATCTGCGGCTGGTGGTCGATGATCACCATCTTCGAGCGGCGGAAGGCGTCCAGGCCCTGGCGGCCCAGTTCGCGGCCCATGCCGGACATTTTCCAGCCGCCAAAGGGCAGGGCGTCGTTGTCGATCAGCGGGTTGTTGACCCACACCATGCCGGCTTCCAAACGGTCGGCGGCTTCCATGGCTTCAGCCAGATCCGTGGAGAACAGCGAGGCGCCGAGGCCGAAGTGTGAGTCGTTGGCCAGGCGCACGGCTTCGTCGAAGTCCGCCACCTTGCAGATGGCGGCCACCGGGCCGAAGCATTCTTCGTGGAGGATATCCATGGCCTGGGTAACGCCGGTGAGGATTGTTGGCTCGTAGTACCAGCCCACCGGCTGGTTCGGCGGAATGCGCCCGCCGCAGACCACGGTGGCCCCTTTGGCCACGGCATCGGCCACCAGACGCATGACTTTGTCGCGCGCCGCCTCACTCACCAACGGGCCAATTTCACTGTGTTCCAGGCCGTGGCCGATGCGCAGCTTTTGCGTCATTGCGGCAAAGCGTTGGACGAACACATCGTGAATGTCATCCACCACAAAAAAGCGTTCGGCCGAGGTGCAGATCTGCCCGGTGAGGTGGAACGCGGCGGTGACCGAACCCGCCACGGCCACGTCCAGCGGCGCGTGCTTGGAGACGATCAGCGCATCGCTGCCGCCGGCTTCGATCACGCAGGGTTTCATCCGCTCGGCGCAGGCCATGGCCACCGCTTTGCCGGCGGCCACGCTGCCGGTAAAGGCCACCGCGTGGGTGCCTTCGGACTGGATCAGCAACTGCGCGGTTTTCGCATCGCCCGGTACGCAGCTCACCAAACCGGCGGGCAGCAGGCGGAAGTGTTCCATGAATTTCAGGGTGCACAGGGTGGTGGCTTCGGCCGGTTTGATAATGCAGGCGTTGCCGGCGGCAAGCGAGGCGGCCACGGTCCAGCACATCAGCAGAATCGGGAAGTTGAACGGCATGATGTGCACGCTCACCCCCATGGCGTCATAGCGTACATGCTGGAACGAGCCCAGTTGCGTGGTGCCGGCCACCTTGCCGGCATCGTCGCGGGCCATCTCGGCGTAGTAGCGGAAAATCGGCGCGCAGTTGGCCAGCTCGCCCATGGCTTCGGGAAAGGGCTTGCCCATTTCCAGGGTCATCAAGCGGCCGGCTTCGCGGTTTACCGGGTTGACGC
Organism: Pseudomonas turukhanskensis; assembly: GCF_027922365.1. GTDB lineage: Bacteria > Pseudomonadota > Gammaproteobacteria > Pseudomonadales > Pseudomonadaceae > Aquipseudomonas > Aquipseudomonas turukhanskensis. Next base: position 346,084 of record NZ_BSFN01000001.1, on the reverse strand, counting down.
CGTCCAGCGCATTGGCCAGTTGATGGAGGATGGCAGCGCGGCTTTTCGCATCCACCTTGCGCCATTCTTTTTGCGCGGCATTGGCAGCGGACACGGCGGCGTTCACATCGGCCTCGTCACCCAGCACGATGCTGCCCACTTCCTCCAGCGTGGCAGGGTTGATGATGGCGCGCAGGCGGTCGCTCTGCGGGGTAATGAAGTCGGGGTTGATAAAATGCTTCATAGCGGCTCCAGGCGTGGGCTGCGGGGTTTATCCACAGCCCGGAAACAGGGTCATTGGGCGGGCAGCGGTTGTGCCCAGCCGGGCAGATGACGGTCGAGAAATGCGCGTAGCGGTAGTAGCGTGGGGGTGTGCAACGCGCGGTCGAGCTGGCCGATTACGCGCGGCAGATGGGCCAGGTAGTGCTGTTTGCCGTCACGCTGGGCCAGGCGCACAAAAATGCCGGCAATCTTGGCGTGGCGCAGGGCGGCAAGCACGGCATAGTCGGCGCTGAATTGCTCGGCGTTGATGTCCGGCCGTTGCGCCAGGTAGCGGGTCAGCAGGTGGTCGCGAAGGCTGTCGGGTACATCCCGTCGGGCGTCTTCGAGCAGGGACATCAGGTCGTAAGCGTGGGAGCCGATCAGGGCGTCCTGAAAGTCCAGTAATCCACAGGCCCGCACGCCGTCCTGGCCGTCCAGGCGCATCAGGTTGTCCACATGGAAATCGCGCAGCACCAAGGCTTCGCGGCGGCTGGCGGCGGCTTCGGCCAGTTGTGCACAAAGTGCCAGATAAGGCGTGCGTAGCGTTTCGGCGGTGGACTTATCCACCAGCAGCGGCGCGTACCAGTCGATAAACAGCACGGCCTCGGCCAGCAATGGTTCGAGGTCGTAGGCCGGCACCTGCACGGCCAGCGCACGGGGCGCCTTGTGCAAATGCACCAGGGCATCCACCGCCAACTCGTACAGCGGTTGTTCGGCATAACCCATGGCGAGCAGCCGGGTGTAGGTGGCCTGGCCGAAATCTTCGATCAGCGCCAGGCCTGCCGTGCGGTCGCTGGCCAGCACATGGGGCGCCGACAACCCCAGCTCGCGCAGGTGCAGGGCCAAGGTCAGAAACGGCACGATGGGTTCATACGCAGGGGGCGAATCCATCAACAGCAAACCCGCCTGCGGCAAGCGAAAATAGCAGCGCCGCGAGGCATCCATAGGCAGGGCTTCGAGGCGGCAATCGGCGTACCCGGCGCCGGCCAGAAAGGCGCGGCGTTGCTCGGGGCGGGCGTACTGTTCGGCCATGGTGGTCACCGGATCATGTAGACCTTTTTGATGGTTTCGTGGACGGTGCAAGTGCCTTTCCAGTCTTTGGGGAAGAACGCTGCGGTGTCCGGTTTGATCTCGATGACTTCGCCGTTTTCATGCACATAGGTGCTGCTGCCTTCGAGGAAATGGCAGAACTCGTCGCTGGTGACATGGCAGAACCACTTGCCCGGCGTGCACACCCAGATGCCACATTCGGATTGGCCTTCGGGGCCTTTGTGCAGCACCACACCGGAGACTTTGGATTCGCCTTCGAGCATGGTGGGGATGGTGCCCCAGTCTTTGAGGTCGGTGATTTCGAGCGGGTTGTAGAGGTGTGGGGTGGTCATGGGTTTCTGATCCTTGTGGAGATTTTGTGGCGGGCCCAGGTGCGTAGGGTGTGCTATGCGCACCGTTGCGATTACGGGAAAATCGCCCGGTGCGCGGAGCACACCCTACGCACTGAACTACGCCAACATGTAAAGGTTGCGGATGGTTTCCTGCACGTGGCATTCGCCAGTCCAGCCGGCGGGGAACAGCACCAGGGTGTTGGGCTTCACTTCGATCACCTCGCCGTTGTCCTCCACGTAGGTGGCGCGGCCGCTGACGAAGTGGCACAGCTCGTCACGGGGAATCGACAGGCGCCAGCGCCCCGGCGTGCATACCCACAAGCCGGTTTCCGGGCTGTTGTTGGGGCCTTTGAACAGCAGGCGGCCGCTGGAGTGGGAGACGCCCTCGACGGCGTCGCTTTGCACGCCCCAGTCCACCAGGTCGGTACGGGTGCTGACGTCGTACAGCGCCGGGGCGGTGCTCGGGGTTGGGTTAGTCATGGTTAAGCAGTCCATCCAGAATCTTGGCCGCGTCTTGCGGGCCTTTGCGTGATTGCATGTAGGCGCTGGTTTCTTTCAGGCGCGCCTGCATGGCGGTGTCGGTGAGGCAGGCCTCGAGCTTGGCGGCCAGGTCGGCCTCGTTCCATTCGTAGCGATCAAGCTTGAAGCCGTGGCCGCTTTCTTCGGCGCGCATGGCGTTGTCGTGGCCGTCCCAGACGTATGACATGACAATCGCCGGCTTACCGAAGAACAGGCACTCGGTAAAACTGTTGTTGCCGCCGTGGTGGATCACCGCGTCGACCTTTTCGATCACCGACGGCTGCGGGTACCAGTTGGAGACCAGCACGTTGTCCGGCAGCTCGGTGTACTTCTCCAGATGCTCGCCGACGTTGAACAGCGCACGGTACGGCAGTTGGCCGATGGCGCTGATCAGGCGCTTGAGCAGGTCCACGTCGCCGGAGCCCAGGCTGCCGAAACTCACGTACAGCAGCGGTTTGTCGTTGTTGGCTTTGAATTGGGGAATGTCATATGGCTTGTCGGCGCGCACGCAGCCTTGCAGGTAGTGGAACTGTTCGGGCGGCAGGGCGTGGCGACGCTCGAATTTCACCGGGTCCGGGTACAGCAGCAGGTTCATGAAAGGCGAGGCTTCAAAGAAGGTGCCCAGCGGATAGGGCTGCTCGCCATGGGCGACGAGGAACTCGTTGAAGTCGGCGTGAATGGGGCCGACCTCTTCATCAAAACGGCGGCGGAATTCGGCGTGGCCTGCCTTGTCATGCACGCTCATGCCCGACAGGTGCGGCGGGATATCCGGGTCTTCGATTTCGTTTTCCGAGCAGGAAATAATCCGCACCCACGGCTTGCCGTATTGCTTGATGGCCGGGAACAGAATCACGTTGTCGACGCAGATCAGGTCCGGCTGCACCTTGGCCAGCACGCTGGGCAAATCCTTCTCGGCCCACTTGGCGGTTTCGACGATGGCTGCCCAGCATTCCTTCACGTAGTTGGGGATTTGCTCAAGCGGACTTTTGCGAAAGTTGGGGATATGGCCGTTGATGAAATCGACCCAGTACTTGGCCATTTCTTCCGGCGGCATGGGCGCCGACATATTCACCATATGCTCTTCGAAGCCGTAGCCCGAATACACGCCGCTCATGCCGGGGTCGGTGAGAAAAACCGCCTTGTGGCCGAGGGCTTCACAGGCCTGGGCGATGCCCACTGAGTTCAAGGCCGGGCCGTAAGCGGCTTCCGGGAAAAAGGCGATGACTTTTTGCTTCATTGCACTGCTCCTGCCTGATCCTGATTTGTGATTGTTGGTGTGCTTAGCGGGTCAATACGCGGGCATGCCGCGCTTGCCAGCCGAGGCGGATGCTGGCGCCCTGTTCAAACTGGGCGTATTCAAATTGCGACGAGGGCACGCGCACGATCAGCGGCTTGTCGCTGAGGGCGGTTTGCACGTGCAGGTTGGTATCCAGGCCGTGGTAGGCGACCTCGACGATCTGGCCGTCCACCCGGTTGGCGCAGGCTTGTTCCTCGGCCAGCGGGGTGGCGCTGCTCAGCACCTGCAGACGCTCGGGGCGAATCACCAGGGCCACGGCTTGGCCGCGTATTTCACCGACTGCCGATTCCACCGTCAGGGCGCGGTTGCGCACCATCACGCTGTTGTCGCTTTCGCGCACGCCTTCAAGGATGTTGCTCACGCCAATGAAGTTGGCGACAAAGCGGCTGTTGGGGTTTTCGTATAGCTCGGCAGGCGAGCCGCATTGGCACACCTTGCCGCCGTCGAGCACGGCCATGCGGTCGGACATCACCAGGGCTTCTTCCTGGTCGTGGGTAACGATGATGAAGGTGATGCCGCTCTCGTGTTGCAGGCGCTTGAGCTCCAGCTGCATTTTCTCGCGCAGCTTTTTATCCAGCGCGCCGAGGGGTTCATCCAGCAGCAGTACGCGGGGGCGTTTCACCAGCGCGCGGGCCAGCGCCACGCGCTGGCGTTGACCGCCGGAGAGTTGGTCGGGCTTGCGCTCGGCCAGTTCGCCCAATTGCGCGGTGGCCAGAACCTCGTCTACACGCTGGCGGATTTCGGCAGCCGGCAGCTTTTCCATTTCCAGGCCGTACGCGATGTTTTTGCGCACCGTCATGTTCGGGAACAGCGCATAGCTCTGGAACATCAGGTTCAGCGGGCGTTTGTTGGCCGGCAGCGGCGAGATATCGGTGCCATCCAGGTAGATGCAGCCGCCGCTCGGCGTTTCAAAGCCGGCGAGCATGCGCAGCAGGGTGGTTTTGCCGCAGCCGGAGGGGCCGAGCAGGGCAAAGAATTCGTTTTCGCGGATGCTCAGGGAGACGTTGTCGACGGCCAGCAGGTTCTCGCCGTAGCTCTTGCTGACCTTGTCCAGGACCAGCACGTTTTTTACTTCACTCATGATGGGTCGGGGCCTTGTTCAAACGCTGCGACGCCAGCAGCGCCGTGATGCTGACCAGCATCACCAGCGTCGCCAGGGCATTGATTTCCGGGGTGACGCCGAAGCGGATCATGGCGTAGATCTGCATTGGCAATGTGGTCGAGGCCTGGCCTGAACCCGAGTTGAAAAAGGCGATGATGAATTCGTCCACCGAGAGGGTGAACGCCAGCAAGCCGCCGGCCAGAACGCCTGGGAAAATCGCCGGCAGCAGCACCCGCCGCAGGGTGGTGAACCAACTGGCGCCCAGGTCTATCGAGGCTTCGAGAATCGAGTAATCAAAGTGCTTGAGGCGCGTGCGCACCACCGCGCAGACAAAGGCAATGTTGAACACCGCATGGCTGATCACGATGGAGTGCAGGCCCAGGCCCATCTTCACCAGGTTGAAGAAGCTCAGCAGCGCAATCGCCAGCACGATGTCGGGGATGATCATCGGCGCCATCAGCAGGGTGTCGGCGACGTGGCCTTTGTTTTCACCCTTGCGGCGCAGCTCCACGCCCAGCGCGAGAAGAGTGCCGAGTACGCAGGCGATAAAGGTCGAACTCAAGGCCACGATCAGGGTGTTAAGCGCGGCCGAGAGCACCGCTTTGTTGTTGGCTAGGGCGGCGTACCACTTGAACGAAAAACCGCTCCAGGAAGTGGGAAGCCCGGACTTGTTAAAGGACAGCAGGATCAGCACCAGGATTGGCACATAGAGGAATGCATACACCAACCACAGGTGAGCACCGAGGGCGGCGGAACTGCGCAGGCTGGGCTGGCTCATGCTTTACCCTCCGCGGCGCGACGGGCCAGCAGCGCCTGCACGAACAGCAGCAGCAACATGATGGCGATCAGGATAAAGCTCAGCGCCGAGCCGAATGGCCAGTCGCGGGCAGTGAGGAACTGCGCGTAGATCAGGTTGCCAACCATCTGCACCTGCTTGCCGCCGAGCAGATCGGCGGTGATGAAGTTGCCGATGCTGAGCACGAAAACGAACACTGAACCGGCGGCGATGCCGGGCACGCTGAGCGGCAGAATCACCCGGCGAAACGTCATCCAGCCGCTGGCGCCGAGGTCACGGGAGGCTTCCCACAGCTCGCCGTTGATGCGCGAGAGCGAGGAGTAAATGGCCAGAATCACAAAGGGGATGTAGTTGTACACCAGGCCCAATACCACCGAGCTTTCGGTGTAGAGCAGGCTGATGGGGTCGCCGCTGTAGCCCAGCGTTGCCGCCAGCTTGTTGAGCAGGCCTTCGCGGTTGAGCAGCACGATCCAGGCATAGGTGCGGATCAGGTAGTTGCTCCAGAACGGCAGCATCACCAAAAACAGATAAACCGGCTGGCGGTGGCGTGGCGCACGGGCAATGGCGTAGGCCGCCGGGTAGCCGATCAGCACGGCAAACAGGGTGGCCAGCGCGGCGATTTTGGCCGACTTGAGCAGAATGCCCAGGTACAGCGGGTCGAAGGCGCGCTGGTAGTTTTCCAAGGTAAAGGTCCACTCGATGCCGCCATAGGCACCGCGCTCGACAAAGCTGTAGACCAACACCAGAAGGCACGGCAGCACCAGAAACAGTGCCAGCCAGCCAAGCCCGGGCGTAAGAAGCCAGGCCGACAGTTTCCTGTCAGCGTGCAATGAACTCATTGGAACGACTCTGGTTGAGAATACGGATGCCCTGCAGGAGCGAGCTTGCTCGCGAAGCGCTTGATCCAAAAAGCTTCGCGAGCAAGCTCGCTCCTACGGGATTCGACTGCTTGGCTTAGCTACCGGACGCCATGATTTCCGTGACGGCTCTTGTGTAAGCCTTCTGCGTGGAACCCCCCACATCACGCAGCTGCTCCATCTTCAACAACTCAGCCGGGGTGGTGGTGAGGTTGGGGTATTTTTGCAGCAGCTCGGGCGAAAGCCCCGCCATGGCGGCCTGGTTAGGCACTTTGTAGAGGATGTTTTCCGCGACCCAGGCGTGGTTTTCCTTGGCCAACATAAAGTTGATGAATTTGTAGGCGTCGTCCTGATGCTTGGAGCTTTTCAGCACGACCATGGTGTCTACCCACAAATCCGACCCCTCTTTGGGCACCACGAATTTGATCGCTGCGTTGTCGGTGGTGCCGTAATTGCACCAGCCATCCCAGGCGTGGGCCATCAGCGCTTCACCGGAGGCGAGCTTGGAGTAGAAGGTGGTGTCGTCGAAGGACAGGATGCGTTTTTTCGCCGCGATCAGTTCGGCGCTCACAGTGGCCAGGTGCTTGGCGTCGCTATCGTTGACCGACCAGCCATTGGCGAGGAAGCCGGCGCCGAGCATCCAGCGGTCGGTGGCCAAGAGCGTGACTTTGCCTTTGAGGGCGTCGCTGGGGTTGAGCAGTTCTTTCCAGCTGGTGGGCGCGGTGGCGATCTTGTCCGAGCGGTAGCAGATGCCGGTGGTGCCCCAGGTGTAGGGCACGGAGAATTTGTTGCCGACGTCGTACTCGAGCTTGTTGGCTTCGGGGTAGAGGTTTTTCAGGTTGGGCACTTTGGCCGGGTCAATGTCGGCCAGCAGGCCTTGCTTGTGCAGCACTTCAGCGAAGGGGGAGGAGACGAACACCACGTCGTAGCCTTCGCCACCGCCTGCCATCAGCTTGCCCATGATTTCTTCGTTGGTGGCGTGCAGGGCTTTGTCGGTGTCCAGGCCGCTGGCGGCTTTGAATTTGTCCAGCGCATCGGGGGCCATGTAGCCGTCCCAGATGGAGATGACCAGGTCTTTGGCGCTGACCGCCTGGGCCGAAACGGCCAGGGAAACAGCGAAACCCAAAGACAGCAGGTTTTTCAGCTTGCTCATGTTGCGCGCTCCTAACGACTGTTGTTGTTGGTGTTCGAAGGCAGTGCTGCAAAATCTAGCTAATATGTTTTTTTTCCGAAATTAAGACCGGAAAATTCCTATGTCAACGGTTTTTTGTTCAGGGTGCGCCGTTCTTGTTGCCCATCGAGGGCTGTGGCATAAGGTGCCCAGCACCACGACCGGGGCGGCTTGGCGCCCCCACAGGCAGGGATAAAACAGGCTTGAGCAGCAGCGAAAAAAAACCACGGGGCAACCACCTGGAACTGGCCCGGCGCATTCTTGAGCATGTGCAGGAAAGCGGTTTGGTGATCGGCCAGGCGTTATCCGAGCAAGCCTTGGCCCGTACCTTTCAGGTGTCGCGCACCTTGGTGCGCGCGGCGCTCAAGCTGTTGCAGGAAGAAGGGCTGCTGAGCCACGAGGCAGGTAAGGGCTACAGCCTGCTGGCGCTGCCAGACCAGGCGCTGAGCGCGGCTTTGCCGCAGGCCGAAGAAGAGGCGCTGGCCACCTCTGCATTGCGTGACCGTATGGCCGGGCGCCTGGGCAGCAGCATCAGCGTCAGCGAGTTGATGCGCCGCTACAGCATCGGCCGGCCGGCGGCGCAGAAGGTCATCACCCAGCTCAGTGAAAGCCAGGTGCTGGAGCGCGGGCCGGGGCAGTCGTGGTTGTTCCGGCCGCTGCTCAATAACCTGGCGGCGCTGGAAGACAGCCTGCATTACCGCCTGCTGATGGAGCCGCAGGCCATTCTCTGCCCAGGCTTCGAGCCGGACCTGGCGCGCCTGGCGCTGCTGCGTGAAGGCATGGAAACCCTGCTGGGCCAGAGCATCGGCAGCTTCGATATCCAGCAGTTTCGCGAGGTGGATATCAGCTTTCACGAGTGCATCGCGCAAAGCTGTGGCAATCAATTTATTCGCGATGCGTTGCTGCACCACCAGGCGCTGCGGCGTTTGCCGAACCTGTTGCCGATGGTGAGCGTGCACCGTCTGCAAGAGGCGCTGCGCGAGCATTTGCGCATCATTGAGCATATCGAGCGTGGGCAGCTGGAGATCGCCGCCGACTTGTTGCGTCTGCACTTGCGCCTGTCTTCGGCGCAGCGGCCGCAGACGGCTAACCGGGGCGTGCCGCAAGTGGGACCGCTGCGCCGGTAAGCAATTTCCTACACGGCTGGTTTTTTTGTGCTAAAAAATACCGCGTAGCCAAAACCCAATCCTCCACCGTCATTCCGGCGAAGGCCGGAATCCAGAATTGCAAAGGGATCCCCGTTAGCTCGGCGATCTTCGTACCTGGGCCCCAGCCTGTGCTGGGGCGACGGTGGGTTTACGCGAATGTTGATGTTCCTGCTGGATTTCCGTGCATGCCCAAAGAACCGCTAATCGCCTTTTTCCCTGAAGCCAGCTTTGGTGCGGCGCTCAATTGCATCGGCATCGCCCAGGTGCTCAAGGGCCTTGGTGCCAAGCCTGTGTTTATTTGCCATGGGCATTTCCAGGGGATTTTCGCCGAGTACGGTTTTGCCGAATTTCCGATTCCAGCCCAGACCAAGCTGTCGGCCGCCGAGCACCAGCACTATTGGGAAACCTTTATCGAAAAAAACATCCCGTACTTCGATCAGACGCCACTTGAGCAGATCGACAGCTACGTGGCGCCGGCCTGGGAAGCGATCATCGATACCGCCATCGAGGCGGAAAAACCCTTGCAGCAGTTGCTGGCCCGCTTGCGCCCGGATGTGATCGTGCTCGACAACGTGGTGACCTTTCCGGCCATCAGCAACGCCGGTTGCCCGTGGGTGCGCATGGTGTCGTGCGCTGAAACCGAATTGCCCGATGCGGCGGTGCCGCCCTATCTCTCCGGGTGTGCCGCGAGTGATGCCGCTGCGCGTGAGGCGTTCGTCAGCCGCTATAACGCCGCCGTGGCGCCGGCCCATGCGCGGTTTTCGCGCTTTCTGGAAAGCTGCCAGCACCCGCTGCACCCGCCCGGGCAATTTCTTGAAGATTCGCCCCACCTGAACCTGCTGCTGTCGCCAACGCCGGTCCGCTACAACCGTAAGCAGCCGTTGGCACCCGAGCGCTACGTGTACCTCGACGGCTGCGTGCGCTCCGAAGCGCCTTACGTGGTACCTGAATTTCCGGCCCACAACGAAGCGCCGCTGATCTACGTGAGTTTCGGCAGCCTGGGCGCCGCCGACGTGCAGATGATGAAGCGCCTGATCGCCACCGTGGCCGGTTTGCCGTATCGCTTTCTGATCAACGTCGGCGCCTACCGCGAGATGTACGACAGCGTGCCGGACAACGTCTACCTCGACAGCTGGTTCCCGCAGCCTGCGGTGCTGCGCGAATGCAGGCTGTTCGTGCACCACGGCGGCAATAACAGTTTTTGTGAAGCCCTGTATTTCGGCCTGCCATCGGTGGTTATTCCCTATTGCTGGGACGGCCACGACAACGCTCGTCGGGCAGAAGAAGTGGGCGTTGGCGCCTATCTGCCACGCTACGCCGAACCGCTCGCAGCTCTGCCTGAGGCACTGCGCCAACTGCTGGCGGACGAGGCCCTGGCTGCCCGTTTGCAGGGCATCAGTGCCACCATGCAAAGCAACCCTGGCAGTGTTAACGCCGCGCAAGCGATCCTCGCCCTGACCGAGTAGCCAGGGTTCTGCGTCACAAATTCTCTGCAAAGGCCGATGTGGCGCGTTACTTGCCATCATTTTGCCGTGGACGCAATTGCCATCATTGAGCCATTATCGGCACCTTGTTCTCGGTTGGCCGATTTCGGCGTAGTACGAGCGCGTAGAGAATTCCGCAATGCCTTCAATTCCGCTGTTGGTGTGTGACGACTCAAGCATGGTGCGCAAGCAGCTGCTGCGTGCGCTGCCGCCTGAATGGGCGGTGTCGGTCACCGAAGTGGACAACGGCAAGGCCGGGCTTGAGGCCATTCGTAATGGCCTGGGCAAGGTGGTGCTGCTCGACCTGACCATGCCGGTGATGGATGGCTACCAGGTGCTCAACGCGGTGCGTGAGGAAGGCCTGCAATCGCACATCATCGTGATTTCGGCCGACGTGCAGGAAGAAGCGGTGCGCCGCGTGCTGGAACTCGGCGCCCTGGCGTTTTTGCGCAAGCCCTTCGACCCCTCGGAATTTCGCGCCACCCTGCACAAACACGGCCTGCTGGCCGTGCCGCAGCAGGATGTGGCCGCCAACGCCCCGCAAATCGATGGCCCCAGCAGTTTTCGCGATGCCCTGCAGGAAACCGTCAACGTCGCCATCGGCCGTGCCGGCGCGATGCTGGCGCGGGTGCTGGATGTGTTTGTGCAACTGCCGGTGCCCAACGTCAACCTGCTGGAAGTGGGCGAACTGCACATGGCCCTGGCCGACGTGCAGCGCGGTGATGAGCGCCTGACCGCCATCTGCCAGGGCTATATCGGCAGCGGCATTGCCGGTGAAGCGCTGCTGATTTTCCATGACTCGGAAATCGCCGACATGGCCACCCTGCTGCACCGTGACGGCAACGACGGCGGCGACCTGGAAATGCTTCTGGACCTGTCGACGCTGTTGATCGGCGCCTGCCTGTCGGGCATTGCCGAGCAGATCGACGTGGTGTTCTCTCAGAGTCACCCGCAGATTCTGGGCGAGCACCTGGCCATTGACGAGCTGATCTCGGTAAACAGCCGGCGCAACCAGAAAACCCTGGCGGTGGAGATCAGCTACAGCCTGGAAGGCCACGATATTCACTTCGACCTGCTGATGCTGTTCAGTGAAGACTCAGTGCAACTGCTGAACAAAAAACTCGCGTACCTGATGAACTAGGCGGCCACGATGAAAGAGCCGATCGACCTCAACGAATTCCACTGGCTGCTCGCGATTGTGCAGAGCATCGACGTGGGCGTTGTGGTGTTCGACGAGGACTATCGCGTACTGGTGTGGAATACCTTTATGGAAAACCGCTCCGGCATTCAGCCAGGCACAGCCCACGGCAATTCGTTCTTCGAACTGTTCCCGGAAGTGGACAGCAAGTGGTTTCGCAAGAAGGTCGAAGGCGTGGCCGCCCTCGGCACGCCGGCCTTTACCGTGTGGGAACAGCGCCCGTACCTGTTGCGCTTCAAGAACTACCAGCCGATCACTGGCCGTGAAGACTTTATGTACCAGAACACCACGCTGTTCCCGCTGCGCTCGGCGAACAGCAAGATCGGCCATATCTGCCTGGTGATCTACGACGTGACCGACGTGGCCAACAACCGTCGGCAACTGCTTTCGGCCAACGCCGAGCTGCAAAAGCTTTCCAGCACCGACCGCCTGACCGGCCTGTACAACCGTGGCCATTGGGAAGAAAGCCTGCAGAAAGAACACGCCCGCCATCGTCGCTACGACAGCACGGCGACGCTGATCATGCTCGACATCGACCACTTCAAGCGTATCAACGATACCTACGGCCACCAGGCCGGCGACAAGGCGATTCAGCGGGTGGCCGACTCCATTCGCGAGCTGATTCGCGATGTGGACGTGGCCGGCCGTTACGGCGGCGAAGAGTTCGTGATTCTGCTGCCCGACACCAGCAAGGAAGGCGGCCGGGTGTTTGCCGAGCGGCTGCGCCAGCATGTGGCGGCGTTGAAGATCGAGCATGCCGGCGAAGTGTTGCGCATGACCATCAGCCTTGGGGTGGCGGATTTGTCGGTCTCCTGCGACCACCATGAAGAGTGGATTCGCTGGGCGGATGAGGCGTTGTATGCGTCGAAAGAAGATGGACGTAATCGGGTGACGGTGTACGAGTAAAAGCCCTCGAAACCTCCACCGTCGTCCCAGCGCAGGCTGGGACCCAGAATCTTGCGTCGTATCAAAATCCCGCACCTTTCAAAATTCTGGATTCCCGCCTGCGCGGGAATGACGGAAGTTTGCAGGACGTTATGGGGTCGACCGCAACTCTTCGATATGGCGGTATTCAGCTCCGGGAAATACACCCGTCGTCCCCGCGAAGGCTGGGACCCAGAATCTTGCGCCGTATCTAAATCCCGCACCTTTCAACATTCTGGATTCCCGCCTGCGCGGGAATGACGGAAGTTTGCAGGACGTTATGGGGTCGACCACAACTCTTCGATATGGCGGTATTCAGCTCCGGGAAATACACCCGTCGTCCCCGCGAAGGCGGGGACCCAGAATCTTGCGTCGTATCAAAATCCCGCACCTTTCAACATTCTGGATTCCCGCCTGCGCGGGAATGACGGAAGTTTGCAGGATGTTATGGGGTCGAGCGCAACTCTTCGATATGGCGGTATTCAGCTCCGGGAAATACACCCGTCGTCCCCGCGAAGGCGGGGACCCAGAATCTTGCGTCGTATCAAAATCCCGCACCTTTCAACATTCTGGATTCCCGCCTGCGCGGGAATGACGGAAGTTTGCAGGACGTTATGGGGTCGACCGCAACTCTTCGATATGGCGGTATTCAGCGCCCAGTTGCTCTGCCAACACCTGCGCGCGTCCCAACCGAATCGGCCCGCTTTCGATATCCACCAACACCGCCGGGCAGCTCAGCGGCGCCACTGGCGACCACTCACGCAAACGCCCATCGGTAATCACCAACACGCGCTGCTGCTCCCCCGGTTTGCTCCGCTGGCGCTGCACCAGCCATTCGCCGGTCTGCACCAACCCCTCAATCAATGGCGTACCGCCGCCGGCGCCTAATTCGTTTACCCACGCCAGCATTGCCGCCGAGCTTTTCTGCCCTTGGAACGGCCACTGCGCCTGCATGCCGGTGGCCTGCAGCACCGCCACTCGGGCGCGCTGTTGATAGGCCTGTTGCAGCACCGTGCCGAGCAGGCCTTTGGCCTGGCTCAGGGCGCCATGGCGGCAGGTGGAGGCTGAGGCGTCTACCACCAGCACCCATAATTCACTGGGCCGATGGCTGCGGGGCTTGCGCAGCAACTCGCTGGCCCGTTTCGGCCGGCCGCGCAAGAGGGTGGCGAGCCAGTCTATAGCGCCACTCTGCCCGCTGCGGCTAGCGCCTTGGCGGCCGCCGATGAGGGCGCCGGGTCTGGGTTGGGCATCCGCGCCAGTGACCTGTCGCGGGCGGATGCTCAGGGCTTTTTTGGCCAGCGCGGCAACTCGCGGGCAGCGCCGGTAGGCATGGCCTGGGCCGGCAGTTCGCCCCATTGGCCTTCACCGGTTGCCGCGCTCGAACGGGCGGGCGACTGCGGTGCCGATTGCGGCGGCTGGGTAGCGGTCGGTGGGGTGTGGCGCCGGCGGTGCTCCAGGGCAAAGGTCTCGACCGCGTCGATATCTGCGCCGGTGATCTGTCCGTCACCGCGCCACGCCGCATGGGCACGGGCCGCGCGCAGCCACACCAGGTCGGCGCGCAAACCATCCACGCCGGCGGCATAGCAGCGCTCGGCAATGGCGTTGACGCTGACATCGTCCAGCGCAATCTGCGTGAGCAGCTCGCGGGCCGCCAGGCAGCGTTCACGCAGGGCCTGTTGCGGGGCCGCCCACTGCTGCACAAAGGCAGCGGGGTCGGCATCAAAAGCCAGGCGCCGACGGACGATTTCCGCGCGCTCGGTTGGCTGCGGCTGGGCGTCGAGAATCACCTTGAGGCCAAAGCGATCCAGCAGCTGCGGACGCAGTTGGCCTTCTTCCGGGTTCATGGTGCCGATCAACACAAAACGTGCGCTGTGCTGATGAGAGATGCCGTCGCGCTCGACATGGTTGATGCCGCTGGCCGCCACATCCAGCAGCAGGTCCACCAGGTGGTCGGGCAGCAGATTCACTTCATCCACATACAACACGCCGCCGTCGGCCTTGGCCAACAGGCCTGGGGAAAACTGCGCACGGCTTTCGCCCAGGGCGGCGTCCAGATCGAGGGTGCCGACAATACGTTCCTCGCTGGCACCCAGCGGCAGGGTGACGAAATGCCCGCCAGGCAACAGCTGCGCCACACCCCGGGCCAGGGTGGATTTGGCCATGCCGCGCGGGCCTTCGATCAATACCCCGCCAATGGCCGGGTCGATGGCGGCCAGGCACAGCGCCAGCTTTAGCGAGTCGGCGGCGACAACGGCGGCGAGGGGAAATTGAAGGGTCATGGCAATAGCTCAATGGCAGGTTGGCTGAAGTGTAAAGGCGAACGCCTACAGGGGACGGTCGCTTCAAGATTCTTCGGTGTCGATCAACAGGTTTTCCAGGGCCTCTCGGTACTCCCCGGGCTCCTGCCACAACCCGCGCTGCTGTGCTTCGAGCAACCGCTCGGTGATATCGCGCAGGGCGCCGGGGTTGTGTTGCTGGATAAAGTCGCGGGTGTCTGTGTCGAGCAAATAAGCGTCGGTGAGCAACGCATATTGATGGTCGTCGATCAGCTCGCTGGTGGCGTCGAAGGCGCACAGATAATCCACGGTGGCGGCCAGTTCGAAGGCGCCTTTGTAGCCGTGGCGTTTCATGCCTTCGATCCATTTCGGGTTGGCCGCACGGGCTCGCACCACCCGGTTGAGTTCTTCTTTGAGGGTGCGGATACGCGGGTTGTCGGCCTGGCTGTGGTCGCCGTGGTAGCTGGCCACCGGCGCGCCGCGCAGGGTTTCGACCGCCGCCAGCATGCCGCCCTGAAATTGGTAGTAATCGTTGGAGTCGAGAATGTCGTTTTCGCGGTTGTCCTGGTTGTGCAGCACGGCCTGCAGACGTTCGAGCTTCTGCACAAATTGCTCGCGGGCCGGGGTGCCGGCATCACCGGCGCCGTAGGCGTAACTGCCCCAGTTCAAGTAGACCTCGGCGAGGTCCGCGCGGGTTTGCCACAGGCGTTCTTCGATGGCGTTCTGAATGCCGGCGCCATAGGCCCCGGGCTTGCTGCCAAAAATTCGCCAGCCGGCTTCGCGGCGCGCCTGCTCGGTGGCCATGCCTTGTTGTTCCAGGCGTTGACGATCTTGGCGCACGCGGGCAGCCAGGGGGTTCATGGCATCCGGCTCGTCGAGCTCGGCCACCGCCTGCACGGCGGCATCGAACAGGCGGATCAGGTTGCTGAAGGCATCGCGGAAAAAGCCCGACACGCGCAGCGTTACATCCACTCGCGGGCGGTCGAGCAACGACAGCGGCAGAATCTCGAAGTCTTCCACCCGCTGGCTGCCGGCCTGCCACACCGGGCGCACGCCCATCAGCGCCATGGCCTGGGCCATATCGTCGCCGCCGGTGCGCATGGTGGCGGTGCCCCACACCGACAGGCCGAGTTGGCGCAGGTGGTCGCCGTGGTCTTGCAGGTGGCGTTCCAGCAGCAGGCTCGCTGATTGAAAGCCGATGCGCCAGGCCGTGGGCGTGGGCAGGTTGCGCACATCCACGGAGTAGAAATTGCGCCCGGTGGGCAGCACATCCAGGCGCCCGCGGCTCGGCGCGCCACTCGGGCCGGCTGGCACAAAGGCGCCGCGCAGGGCGGCGAGCAGGCCGTGCATTTCGGCCGGGCCGCAGGCGTCGAGTGTCGGTGCAACCTGGTCACGCAGTGCATCCAGTACGGCGCTGGTGTGATCGCCACACTCAGGCTGCGCGCCATTCAGGGTGGCTTCGATCAACTGCACGGCATACAGCTCCAGCCGCTCGCGGGTGTCGCCATGGCTGCGCCAGCTGTCGGCGCTGACGGCGGCCAGCACGGCCGGTTGGGGACCTTGCCAAACAGCCGCCATCTCGCAATTGAGCGGGTTGAAACCTAGCGCCAGATCCTTGCTCAGCGCCTGCAACAGGCTGGCGTTGCGACCTTTGCCATCACCCCTTGGAATACGCAGCAACGCCAGCAGGGTATCCAGACGCAAACGCCCGGCCGGCGATTCGCCGAATACGTGCAGGCCATCGCGAATCTGCGATTCCTTCAAATCGCACAGGTAGGCATCCAGCTGCGGCAGCCAGGAGTTGGGGTCGTCGTTGATCTGCAGTTGCAGCTCGCGGTCCAGCTGGGTGGCGCGCACCAGGGCAAGAATTTCGCCGCGCAGCTCCAAGGCCCGGCGTTCGTCCAGCAAGGAGGCGTCGTAATACTCGTCGGCCAGGCGCTCGATATCGCGCAGCGGGCCGTAGCTTTCGGCGCGGGTGAGCGGCGGCATCAGGTGGTCGATGATCACCGCCTGGGTACGCCGTTTGGCCTGTGCGCCTTCGCCGGGGTCGTTGACGATAAAGGGGTAGACGTTGGGCGTGGCGCCGAGGATCGCGTCCGGCCAGCAGGTGGCAGACAGCCCGACGCTCTTGCCCGGCAGCCATTCCAGGTTGCCGTGTTTGCCCACATGCACCACGGCGTTCATGGCGAAGGTGTCGCGTAGCCAGAAGTAGAACGCCAGGTAGCCGTGGGGTGGCACCAGGTCGGGGTCGTGGTACACGGCGCTGGCGTCCAGCTGATAGCCCCGTGCTGGCTGAATACCGACAAAGGTCAGGCCGTAGCGCAGGCCGGCGATCATCATGCGGCCTGAGCGAAACATCGGGTCTTGCTCGGGCTCGCCCCAGCGCTCGCGCACGGCCTGCTGGTTGGCCTCTGGCAGGCGGGCGAACAGGCGATGGTAATCCTCCAGTGCCAGGCTTTGCGCGCAGGGACGCAGGTCGAGGGTGTCGAGGTCGTTGGTGACGCCGCCGAGCAGTTCGTGAATCAACGCCGTGCCGGATGCCGGCAAGCCTTCCACGGGATAACCCTCGGCTTGCAGGGCGCGCAGGATATTCAGCGCAGCGGCGGGCGTATCCAGCCCCACGCCGTTGCCGATGCGACCGTCGCGTGTGGGGTAGTTGGCCAACACCAGGGCGATACGTTTGTCGGCGTTATCGCGGTGTGCGAGCTCGACCCAGCGGCGCGCCAGTTCGGCGACAAAGTCCATGCGCTCCAGGTCCGCTTCGTAGCACACCACATCGCTTTGGCTGCGCTCACTGCGCCAGGCCAGGCCCTTGAAGCTGATGGGGCGGGTGATGATGCGCCCGTCCAGCTCCGGCAGGGCGATATGCATGGCCAGGTCGCGCGAGCCCAGGCCCTGCGGGTTGGCCTGCCACAGCGGCTGGTTATCCAGGGCGCAGATGGCTTGCAGCACCGGCACGTCGCGGCTGAATGGGCGCAGGTTCGGTTGCTCGGGGTTGGATTGGGCAAAGCCGGTGGTGTTGATGATCAGGCTGGCCGCGTTTTGATCGAGCAGGTCTTCGACCACGGCCAGGCACGCCGCTTCTTTCAGACTGGCGACGGCGATGGGCAGCGGGTTCAGGCCCTGGGCGCAGAGCCGTTCGCAAAAGCTGTGGATAAACGCGGTATTCGCCGACTGCACATGGGTGCGGTAGAACAGCAGGCCCACGACAGGTTGCCCGGGTTGCCAGCTGGCTTGCCAATCCGCCAAGCCGGCGTTGACCACCGTGGGGTGATACACGCCCACGCGCGGCAGCGCCTTGGGTTCGACCCAGGCGTACGCGCCGCCGAGCCAGGTGCTGGCCAGGTAATGGAACAGCTGCCGGGCGTTATCCACGCCGCCCTGGCGCAGGTACTGCCACAGGCGGTCGGCCTGCTCGGCGCTGACGGTGCCGAGCGCTGTGAGCTCGGGGTCCGGGCTGTCGTCGCCGGGTACCAGAATCAGCTGTGCACCGCGTTCGGCCAGCTCCACCAGACGTTCGATGCCGTAGCGCCAATAGCTCAGGCCGCCATGCACCGACACCAGAATCACCTTGGCGTGTTGCAGCACCTCCTCGACGTACAGGTCGACCGAGGCGTGGTTCTGCAATTGCGCGGGGCTGGCCAGGCGCAGGCTGGGGTAATGCGCGGGCAGGTTCTGGGCGGCGGCGGCCAGAAGCGACAGGTGCGAATCGCCGGTGCACAGAATCACCACATCGGCCGGGGTTTGCGCCAGATGGGCGATGCCATCGGCGGGGACGAAGCCGCCGGGTTGGGTGCGTAGGAGGTGCAAAACAGAGTCAGCCGCTGTGCATCCCTCTCCCGCGTGCGGGAGAGGGACCGAGGGTGAGGGCTTGGGCTAACGCAAAAAAGCGGCCCTCACCCCAACCCTCTCCCGCACGCGGGAGAGGGGGCCAACGCGCATCGTGTGCGCTCACAGCAACGCCGTACGCAGTTCGTTGCTAATCACCGCCTGATCCAGCTCCTGCCCAATAATCACCAAATGACTGGCGCGCACTTCATCGCTGCGCCAGGCGCGGTCGAAGTGTTTGTCGAAGCGCTTGCCCACGCCCTGAATCAACAGGCGCATCGGCTTGTTGGGGATGGCGGCAAAGCCCTTGATGCGCAGCACGCCATGGCGCTCCACCAGGCCATTGAGGGCGGCCAGCAACGGCGCTTCTTCCACTTCCGGCAGCTCGACCGAGAAGGAGTCGAATTCGTCGTGGTCGTGCTCTTCGTGGTCTTCCAGGTCGTGGTGGGTTTTGCGGCTGTCGATATGCAGCTCGGTTTCCGAGTTCAGGCCCAGCAGCACCGAAAGCGGCAGCACGCCGCTGCGCGCTTCGATCACTTTTACCGCTGGCGGCAGTTCTTCGGCCACTTCGGCACGCACGGCGGCCAGGGCTTCGGGGCTGAGCAGGTCGGCCTTGTTGAGAATCACCAGGTCTGCGCTGGCCAGCTGGTCGGCGAACAGCTCGTGCAGCGGCGATTCGTGGTCCAGGTTGGGGTCTTCGCGGCGCTGGGCATCCACCTGGTCGGGGAACGCGGCGAAGGTGCCGGCGGCCACGGCCGGGCTGTCGACCACGGTAATGACGGCGTCCACGGTGCAGGCGTTGCGGATTTCCGGCCAGTTGAAGGCCTGCACCAGCGGCTTAGGCAGGGCCAGGCCCGAGGTTTCGATGAGGATCTGGTCGAGGTCGCCACGGCGCGCCACCAGCTCGCGCATAACGGGGAAGAACTCTTCCTGCACGGTGCAGCACAGGCAGCCGTTGGCCAGCTCATACACGCGGCCGTTGGCTTCTTCTTCGGTGCAGCCGATGGCGCATTGCTTGAGGATTTCGCCGTCGATGCCCAGCTCGCCGAACTCGTTGACGATCACCGCAATGCGGCGGCCTTCGGCGTTGTCGAGCATATGGCGCAGCAGGGTGGTTTTACCGGCGCCGAGAAAGCCGGTAACGATGGTGACGGGAAGTTTGGCCAAGCTTTTCATCGGTTGCAGCCCTGTGTGATGCGAGCGAAATCGGATCGGCGGGGTGCGGCGAGGACGGCAACGAGCAGGCCGCTCGCAGCAGGCGTTCGCTACCGGATCACCCCGCCCGGTTGTCGTGAATGCTTTGCGAGGCAGGTCTCCTGGCTTTCAACCTGGCCCGTTGCCCGGGCCGCTTTCTTCGCCTTCCCGCAGGTGCAGTGGCATTGGAAGAAAGCAGGTTGTTCACAGTTGCGGGGGCAGCCGCGGCTAAACCGCGTTCCCTCTTAGCTCCACAGCCAACGGCGTGGAGAACCTCGAAGCGAGCAAGGCTACGCAGGGAAGGGGTGTGGGTCAAATTCGGCAACGTTGACCTTTGCCCCTGAAAATGGTGTCCTTGCGCGCTGTTTCAGGTGTCTTGCGTCGTCGTGCGCAAGGTGAAACGGGAAGTCGGTGCGCACTCTTGTCAGTCAGGGGGAGCTAGTCCGACGCTGCCCCCGCAACGGTAGGCGTGTTCAACCACGCGAGCCCGGAGACCGGCCTGAATTCATACCAAGAGGCAAAACCCGCGGTGGGCGGGCGCAAGCCGGAAGTCTGAATGCGCTCGCATTTGGCTCCTCGTGCGTTCCCTTCTGCTACGTTTTCATTTCCAGTTCAGAGGGAACGGTCATGTCCAGTAGCACCCTTACACATTCTGCCGAGGCCAGCGCCTCGCTATCCCAACGCCTGGTTCTGGCGATTGGCGCCGGCTTGCTGGGCGCCTTGCTGGTGTATTTCGCCGGTTTTTCGCATATCGAGGCGGTGCACAACGCGGCCCACGATACCCGTCACAGTGCCGCGTTTCCGTGCCACTAAGGGGTTCGCAATGATCAAGCGTATTGCGCAGACCGCAGGCTTCGCCGGCCTGGCGGGCGCCCTGTTTCTGACCTTGCTGCAAAGCTTCTGGGTGGCACCGCTGATTCTCAAGGGCGAGACCTTCGAGAGCGCCGAGCCTGCCACCGAGCACGTGGTCGCCGAGCACAGCCATGCGGCGGGCGCCCCTGCCCACGAGCATGAGCACAGCAGCGAAGCCTGGTCTCCAGAAGATGGCTGGCAACGCGTGCTGTCCACCACCGGCGGCAACCTGGTGGTCGCCGTGGGTTTTGCCCTGATGCTGGCCGGCCTGTACACCTTGCGGGCACCGGGCCGTACCCGTGATGGCCTGTTCTGGGGCCTGGCCGGTTTCGCCACCTTTTGTCTGGCGCCCTCGTTAGGCCTGCCGCCGGAATTGCCGGGTACCGCCGCTGCCGATTTGCAGCTGCGT
This sequence comes from Pseudomonas turukhanskensis, assembly GCF_027922365.1. Taxonomy (GTDB): domain Bacteria; phylum Pseudomonadota; class Gammaproteobacteria; order Pseudomonadales; family Pseudomonadaceae; genus Aquipseudomonas; species Aquipseudomonas turukhanskensis. Next base: position 325,407 of record NZ_BSFN01000001.1, on the reverse strand, counting down.
CAGTATTGGTGGATCGGCACCGCGACCGGCACGGCCGTTGGCCTGGCGCTGATGGTGTTTGCCCATCACTGGGCGGTGAAGATTGTCGGTGCCGTGCTGCTGGTTATTCCGCATGTGATCGGCGCGCCGCAGCCTGAGGTGCATTCGAGCCTGGCCCCCGAAGCACTGGAGCACCAGTTTATCTGGGCTTCGCTCATCACCAACGCGCTGTTCTGGTCGGCGCTGGGTCTTTTGAGCGCCTGGCTGTACCGTCGCTTCGCCGGCAGCAACGCGGTTTAATTCGCCGCTGCTGCGCACAAACCCGCTGGTGGGCACGCCCTCAGCGGGTTTTTTCTTGATTCTTGCAGGCGTTTTTCTTGTGCCCATCGTGCCGCCTTATATCGCTGGAATTGGTTGTCGCGCGGGGTGCAGCGAGGCTGAGTTGCGTCAGTTGCTGGACCAGACGCTGGCGGCCCACGGCTTGTGTCTGGCGGACCTCGGCGGCCTGGCGAGTGTTGAGCACAAACGAGGCGAACCGGGGTTGCTGGCGCTGGCGGCACAGTTGAACCTGCCGCTGAACTGGTGGGCGCCGGAGCGGTTGCAGGCGGTGGGTGATCGTATTGGCCAGACGTCCGAGCTCGCGTTGCGTACAACCGGTACCGCCAGCGTCGCCGAAGCCTGTGCCTTGGCGCAGGTCGAAGCCATAACCGGGCGCCGGGCCAACGTGCGCATCGGCAAACACAGCAGTGCTCAGGCCACCGTGGCCGTGGCAGGGGCGGAGGAACAGGCATGACGGTCTATTTTATCGGCGCCGGCCCTGGCGACCCGGAGCTGATCACAGTCAAAGGCCAACGCCTGATCCGCTGCTGCCCGGTGCTGCTGTACGCCGGCTCCCTGGTGCCGGAAGCGGTGCTGGACGGGCATCGCGCCGAGACGCTGGTCAATACCGCCGAGCTGCATCTGGACGAGATCATCGCCCTGATCGAGACGGCCCACGCCAACGGCCAGGACGTGGCCCGCGTGCACTCCGGCGACCCCTCGTTGTACGGCGCCATTGGCGAGCAGATCCGCCAGTTGCGCCGCCTGAATATCCCCTTTGAAATCATCCCCGGCGTAACCGCCACGGCAGCCTGCGCGGCGTTGCTGGAAAGCGAGCTGACGCTGCCGGGCATCGCCCAGAGCGTGATCCTCACCCGCTACGGCAGCCGCTCGAAAATGCCGCCCGGCGAGGAGCTTGCCGACCTGGCGCGCCATGGCACCACCATGGCCATTCACCTTGGCGTGCAGCATTTGGCCAAGATTGTTGAAGAACTGCTGCCGCACTACGGCGCCGATTGCCCGATTGCGGTGGTGCATCGCGCCAGTTGGCCGGATCAGGATTGGGTAGTTGGAACGCTGGCCGATATCGAAGCGGGCGTGGCGGCCAAGGGTTTTCAGCGCACGGCATTGATTGTGGTCGGCAGGGTGCTGACGGCGGATGCGTTTGCCGACTCCAACCTGTACCGCGCCGGCCATGCGCACCTGTATCGCCCCGCTAGCGAGTAGCGCTTGGGGCGTAGATCTGTACGGATAAAAAAACCGTCAGCTGGTTGTGCCCTCGAAGGCGTCGGTGGATTAACCTCGGCGCCGAATTCCACTCAGGGGCCGGTTATGGCAGCCGTTGAAAACATCACGTACTACCTGGAAATGCACAGCAGCGACGCCGTTCGTGGCAAGCCGCTGCCGGCTGCGCTGAGCATTGTCGAATGCGTCATCAAGCAGTTCCCGCTGAACCGTTTTCTGTACCAACTGGTGGGCGGGCCGTGGGAGTGGACCGACAAGCTGGTGTGGACTGACCAGCAATGGCGCGACCTGCTGGAGCGCGACAACCATCGCACCTTTGTGGCTTACGAGCAGGGCGCCATTGCCGGTTATTACGAGCTGCAGCAAAGCGATAACGGCGATGTGGAGATTCTGTATTTCGGCTTGGTAGAAGCGTTTTTCGGCAAAGGCTTTGGCGGCCCGATGCTCACCCATGCGTTGCAATCGGCGTGGGCCTGGCCAGGCACCAAGCGGGTGTGGGTGCATACCTGCACGCTGGATCACCCGAGTGCGCTGGGCAATTACCAAGCGCGGGGACTGCACATTTACAAGGAAGAAACGGAGTAGCTGCTGGTGCCGTAGGGCGAATATCCGAGAAACGGATATCCGCCGTGTTCTTATAAAATCGGTGAGATAAGGCGGGCAATGCGCATGCCCAACTGCCGCAAACGGTGGATGTTCTGGTCATCGCCGGCGGCCAGTTCCATAGACTGGGAAAAGTCGTTTTCCAGCATATGCTGCACATCCAGGGCGAAGTCTTCGTCGGCAGTGATCAGCATGATCTCGAAGTTCAATCGGAACGAGCGGTTGTCCAGATTGGCGCTGCCGATGGCGGCGATTTTCTGGTCAATCAGCACCACCTTCTGGTGCAGAAAACCCGGCTGATAACGAAACACCCGCACCCCGGTATGCAGCGCAGCAAAGGCATACAGGCTGGAGGCGGCGTACACGGTGCGGTGGTCCGGGCGAGATGGCAGCAAGATTCGCACATCAACGCCACGCAGCACGGCCAGGCGCAGCGCCGCAGACACCGATTCATCCGGAATAAAATACGGGCTGGTTATCCACAGGCGCTCGCGGGCGCAATTGATGGCTTCGACAAAAAACAGCGAGCAGGTTTCCTGGGCATCGGCCGGCCCGGTAGTCAGCACCTGGCAGAGCTTGCCTTCGGCGCCATAAGCCTCCGGCAGCATCAGCGGCGGCAGTTGGCGGGTGGCCCAGAACCAGTCTTCGGCGAACGACTCCTGCAGGCAGGCCACCGCCGGGCCGCGCAGTTCCAGGTGGGTGTCACGCCACGGCGCCAGGGGCGCTTTCAGGCCCATGTATTCGTCGCCGACATTTAGCCCGCCGACAAACCCGAACTCGCCGTCGACCACCACAATTTTGCGGTGGTTGCGGAAATTCAGTTGAAAGCGATTGAGGATGCCGCGGTGGGTGCTGAAGGCGCGCACGTCCACGCCGCCGTTGCGCAGGGTTTGTGCGTAACGCTTGGGCAGGGCATGGCTGCCGATGCTGTCGTAGAGCAGGTACACCGAGATGCCGGCGGCGGCGCGCTCCAGCAGCAGGGCGTGCAGGCGGCGGCCGAGTTCATCGTCGTGGATGATAAAAAACTGCACCAACACCACCTGCCGCGCCTTGGCGATGGCGGCGAATATCGCCTCGAACGTGGCGTGGCCGTTGATCAGCAGGCGCACCTGGTTGTTGGCCAGGCACGGCATATGGCCGAGCGAGGGCAGCGCGCGCAGGGTGCGGTAGGCGTCGGTATCCTGCGCGGCGAGGGCTTCCTCGGCCCAGGGGCGCCAGTTGAGATTGCCCATGGCGGTGCGCATTTCCCGGTCGGCGTGGCGCCTGGCGCGAATATAGGCGTCGAAGGTGCTGCGACCGAATACCAGATAGGGAATCAGCGTGAGGTACGGGATAAACAACAGCGACAACGCCCAGGCAATCGAGCCCTGGGCGGTGCGTACGGTGAGGATGGCGTGCAGCGCGGCGCACACGCCCAGAATATGAGTCAGGGCTATCAGATAGCCGAAGAGCGGTGGAATGATCAGGTCCATGCCAGGGTCGCTTGGGCAATGTGCTGATACGCAATGTGCCGTGTGTGGCTGCAACTGTCACCCTCGGTTAGCGTCTACATCACTGTTCGCGCTGCCTACTCCCTGCCAGAAGGACCCTGCTTTATGAAACTGCACGTTGTTTTCGCCACCGCCGCCGCGCTCTGTTTGCCCGCCCTTGCCCAGGCCCAGCAGTTGGAACCGGGGCTGTGGGAAATCAAATCAACCGCCCTGCAGGTCAACGGCCAGCAACTGCCTGATCTGCAACTGCTGATGGGCAGCCTGCCGCCGGAGCAACGCAAAATGGCCGAGCAGGCGATGGCCAAGCAGGGCGTCGCAATGTCGGGCAACGGCGTGCGGATGTGCATCACCCCGCAGCAAGCGCAAACCGACAGTTTTCCCACCCAGACCACGCAAGCCGGTTGCAGCCAGCAGATCACCCAGCGCACCCCGCAAATGATGAAGTTCAACGTGAGCTGCCCGCAGGGCAAAGGCCAGGGGCAGACCACCTTTCTCAGTTCGCGCGAGTTCGCCACCACTATCAACGGCACGTTTTTGATGGGCGGGCAGAACCAGCAAGGGCGCTCGGAATCGCAGGGGCGCTGGCTGGCGGCAGACTGTGGAGGCTTGCCAACGGGTCAACGTTGAGGCTGATTGCACAGCGCTATTAAATCGCTAGTTCCATGTGGAACCCCTGGCCCTGCTGGCTTACAGCGATGGCGCAGGGGTTTTTTGTGGGCGCATAAACATGAACGCTTGCGGAAAAGTTCGGCTTAATTGTTATAGTATAACAATCCAATTGACGCCCCAGCGCTGCGCTCCAGCAGCCGGATGAGGACTTTTCCATGCACGATCCGCGTTTACCCGTCACTGTCCTGTCCGGCTTTCTCGGTGCCGGCAAAAGCACCTTGCTCAACCACATCCTGAAAAATCGCGACAACCTGCGGGTGGCCGTGATCGTCAACGACATGAGTGAAATCAACATCGACGGCAGCGAGGTGCAGCGCGATGTCAGCCTGAACCGAGCCGAAGAAAAACTGGTGGAAATGAGCAACGGCTGCATCTGCTGCACCCTGCGCGAAGACCTGCTGGAAGAGGTCAACCGCCTGGCCCGTGATGGCCGTTTTGACTACCTGCTGATCGAGTCCACCGGCATTGCCGAGCCGTTGCCAGTGGCCGAAACCTTTACCTTTCGCGGCGAAGACGGCCTGAGCCTGAACGACGTGGCACGCCTGGACACCATGGTGACGGTGGTCGATGGCCTTAATTTTTTGCGCGACTACCAAGAAGCCGAAAGCCTCTCCAGTCGCGGTCAGGTATTGGGTGAGGACGACGAGCGCTCCATCACCGATCTGTTGATCGAGCAGGTGGAGTTCGCTGATGTAATTCTGGTCAGCAAGATCGACCTCATCTCCCGCGAAGAGCGCGCCGAGCTCATGAGCATTCTTGGCAGCCTGAACACTCACGCGGAAATTCTGCCGATGGTGATGGGCCAGGTGGCGCTGGGCAAAATCCTCGACACCGGCCGCTTTGACTTCGAGCGCGCCGCCCAGGCGCCGGGCTGGCTCAAGGAGTTGCGCGGTGAGCATCTGCCCGAAAGCGAGGAGTACGGTATCGCCTCATTCGCTTACCGAGCACGGCGACCGTTTCATCCGCAGCGCTTTTACGACTTTATCAACCGCGAGTGGAGCAACGGGCGCTTGCTGCGTTCCAAGGGTTTTTTCTGGTTGGCGAGCAAACACCAAGATGCCGGTAGCTGGTCGCAGGCCGGCGGTTTGATGCGTTATGGCTTCGCCGGCCGCTGGTGGCGGCATGTACCCAAAGACCACTGGCCGCAGGACGACGAAGGCGTGGCCACCGTAATGCGCCACTGGAGCGCGGAGGTGGGCGATTGCCGGCAGGAGCTGGTGTTTATCGGGCAGAACATCGACTTCGTTCAGCTCAGCGCCGAGCTGAACAGCTGCCTGCTGAGCGATACGGAAATGGCCTCGGGCAGTGAAGGCTGGGCGCATTACGCCGACCCCTTCGGCCCCTGGCACGAGGCCGCTTGAAGCGGAATTAGCGATCCATCCACACGCCGCGGCTTTGTTTCTCGCAAGCCGGTTTCAGAAAGGCCGCATCGCTGGCGACGCCGTAGTAGTGGATATCCTGCTGATACGGCATGCCGCCTACGTGGGCCGAGCGGCACACGCCGAAGGAGCCGGTGGGGCACTGGTCCACGAATTCGACGGAGACCTTTTGCCCCTTCAACGTGGGCTGGCAGAAGCCGGAGTGGAACAGGTTGGGCGGGATACTGCGGTTTTGCTGGCACACTTTCACATCCAGGCGCTCGGCCTGGGTGTGCACCACACACGCCTCGGCCAACACCTGGCCGGACATCAGAAGCAGCAAGGGCAACAGCAGTACGCGCATAGTTGGGCTCCGGCGCCGGAAAAATTTGCCGGCGACTCTAGCATGCCCGGCTGCCCGCTTGGGCCGGTATAGTCTCACCGGCCAACACACCGAGAACCGCCGCGCATGCTCAGCAATATACCCACGCACCTGATTGCCGGCCCCCTGGGCGCCGGCAAGACCAGCCTGATCCGCCACCTGCTGGCCCAGCGCCCGGCTGATGAACGTTGGGCCGTGCTGATCAATGAGTTCGGCCAGATCGGCCTGGACGCGGCCTTGCTGACCACCGCCGATGACGGCATTGCCCTGAGCGAAGTCGCTGGCGGCTGCCTGTGCTGCGTCAACGGCGCGCCGTTTCAGATTGGCCTGGCGCGCTTGCTGCGCAAAGCCAAGCCCCATCGCCTGTTTATCGAACCCTCCGGGCTGGGTCATCCGGCCGAGCTGTTGCAGCAACTGCGCGAGCCGCCGTGGGAAGGTGTGTTGGCAGTGCAACCGAGTGTGCTGGTGCTGGATGCCGAGGCATTGGCAAATGGCCAACCGCTACCTGCTACCCAGCAGGCCGCACTGGCCGGTGCCGGTTTGCTGGTGCTGAACAAAGCGGAAAATCTTGACGGGCCAACGCGCGACAGCCTCGCCCAGCACCTGCCGGCCCGGCCGCTGTTCTGGACCAGCCAGGGCGCGCTGCCCGTTGCCGAGTTGCCCGGCGTGGCTACGCAGGCCAGCGCCGAGGCTGGCACGCTTGAAGTGCCCACTAGCGCTGCCAACCTGGCCAGCGTCTGGCTCGACCCCCGCCAACCCATCTGCCAGAGCGGCGGCCAGGCCGAGGGCTGGAGCATCGGTTGGCGCTGGCACCCCAGCCAACAGTTTGAGCTGATGCGCGTGCAAATGTGGCTAGCCACCTTGCCCTGGCGCCGCGCCAAGCTGGTGCTGCACACCAACGCCGGCTGGCTATCGGCCAATGCCCTGAATGGCGAGGCGCTGCATTGGCAGAGCATTGAATGGCGCAAGGACTCGCGGCTGGAGCTCATCTTTAGCGAGCCGCAGGATGAGCAGGGGTTGGGCACGGAGTTCGCGAGGTGTTTGTCGTAGGGGGCTGTTCAAAACGTCCGAAGGTTATTTGTCGTAGTGAAAACGACATTGGAGGATGGTGAGCGTCCCACCTTCATAGAAATAGATCAGTCGATGTTCGCGAGTGATCCGGCGCGACCAGAAACCGGATAAGTCGCCCTTCAATGGCTCTGGTTTGCCGATCCCCTTGAAGGGGGTACGCAGACACTCGCCGATCAATGCGTTGATGCTGCGAAAGATGTCCACGTCCTGGTCCTTCCAGTGGCAATAGTCTTCCCAGCCCTCGGAAGTAAACGCGACGCTTACACCGCTTCTGGCTTCAGTCTTGTTGCGTTGCTTGGACTTCGTGTTCATCAACAATCAGTTCCTTGGTAACGGTTTTACCGGCCCGGAGCTGATCAATGGAGGAGCGAAGGCGTTTGGCGTTTGCAGTCGATCCCAGCAGGTACATGGTTTCGCGCATGCCGTTGTAATCCTCTAGAGAGATCATCACGACGGGTTCGCCACGCTGACGCGTGATAACTGCGGGCTCATGGTCCCGGCAAACATCATCCATTGTCTGCTTTAGATCGGCGCGGGCCTGGCTAAAAGTCAGTACGTGCATTTCTTCAAATCCTTCCCGGGCACCGCCCAAGGTGAGGTTTCTTTCAGAACCCACAAGCACCGCTTGATGGGTGGTTAAGTTTTGTGGGCCGATAGCATCTTTGGTGTGTGGCCCTTGCTGTCGGCTTCCCGAACAGTCGTTATTTGTACCATGTTCTGTACAACTAAAGTAAGCCTGCAAGGTTGCGTCCTTCTCTATCGCCGCTTGCGCAGCGAAGCTTTTAGCCGGCAGACAGGCAGCGTTAAACTCCCCCGCTCGTTTTCCCAAAAGCTCGCCACTATGACTCCCTTCACCCTCCACCCCTGGTCCCACGTCAGCTCGGCTCACTTCACGCTGCGGGGTTGGCACAGCGAACCCAGTGGCAAACCGCTGCTGCATTTCCTCCATGGCAATGGCTTTTGCGGGCGTGCGTATGAGCCGATGCTCAAGCACCTGGCGGCGGATTTCGACCTGTGGCTGTGCGATATCCAGGGCCATGGCGACAGCGATCATGGCGGCCGTTTCCATGGCTGGAACCGCAGCGCCGAATTGGCGGTGGAGGCGTTCGAGGCTGGGCGTGCGCCGTTTGGCGAGGTGCCGCGGTTTGCCCTGGGCCACAGTTTCGGTGGCGTGCTCACAAGCCTGATTCTGGCCAAGCATCCGGACTTATTTCAGCGCGCTGTGCTGCTGGACCCGGTGCTTTTCCCGCCGGCATTGATCGGCGTAATGGCCGTGTCTGAGGTGCTGGGCTTGCACCGCCGGCATACCATGGCGCGCAAGTCAGCAGCGCGGCGCAAGCACTGGCCGGATCGCGCGGCGGCCTATGCCGGCCTGCATGGCCGTGGCACCTTCAAGGGCTGGGACGATGCGGCGTTGTGGGCCTATGTGGAGCACGCGCTGAAAGACGTGGAAGATGGCGTCGAGTTGAAATGCCGGCCCAGCCGCGAGGCGGAAATATTCAGTTCGTATCCGCGGCGGTTGTGGAGTTCGCTTAACAAGATCGTCACCCCCACCGACATTCTCCACGGCCAGCACAGCTACCCGTTTGTGGCCAAAGCAGTGGCGCGGGTGACGGCGTTGAACAGCCATGTGCGCGCCCAAGTGGTCGCCGGCGGGCACTGCTTTATGCAGCAGACGCCCGAAGACAGCGCCGAGCGCGTGCGCGGTTTTTTGCTGCCGTAACAAACTCAACGGCTTTTCACCCCTCGCCCGCTTGCGGGAGAGGGGCCGGGGGCTAGCAGGGTCTAAGGCCGGCCACTATCAGTGCAGCTTGTCGTGCTTGCGACGCCAGTCGCTGAGCTGCACCACGTTGTTGGCGGAGGGCTGAACGTTGACGCGCTCCGGCACCACATCAATCACCGAAGCGCTGGCGTGCGGGTCCATCACCACGCTGTCGCCGACCACGATGGGCTGCTCGCTGAGCTGACCGGGTTTTTCGACGAAGGGATGGGGCGCCAGTTCGATGGTGCCCACGTGCGGGCCAAACATGGTGATGGTGCCGGCATGGCGTTGTTCGCTGGTGACGGTGAATTCGAACCCGTACACCCGCGCCAGGCGCCGACGGCCTTTGGCATCGGGTAGTAGCGCCACTTTGCGCAGGGCCACGTTGTCGTCCAGCAGAATCACTTCCATGCGCTGGCAGTGTTGTTTTACCCGTTCCAAGGCGCGCTCGCGCAAGCCGTGGGCGTGCCAGAGCCAGGCGGCACCGGCAGCCAGCAACATCAGCACGAACATATTGCCCAGGGTAAACATGGTGGGAGCGCTCCAACGTGAACGCCAAGCTTACTCGCGTCTCACGGGGCAACTCCAGCCTGACGTGTGACCGTCAGGCGGGAGGATTATTTCAGCTCGATGCCGGGGTTTGCAGCCCCAGCCTCTCGAACATGATGCGGGCGATTTCCCGCTCGCCCATTACCACCAGATCCACACCTTGGGATTGCAGGTAATCCACTTCGTCGTCGAAATGCGTGCGGGCAATGATGTCCAGGTCCGGGTTGGCGGCGCGGGCATGAATGGCGATTTGCCCGGCTTCCAGGCCATTGGGAATGGCGATCAGCAGCCAGCGCGCATTGGCCACATTGGCCAACTCCAGAACGCGGGTACTGGCCGCGTTGCCATGCACTACGCTGTGGCCCACTTCACGCAACTCCTGGGCCTGGGTGCGGTTGTCTTCGATGATTACCAGCGGCACGCCTTCGGCTTGCAGACGCGCGCTGATGCGGCTGCCTACCCGGCCGTGGCCGATAAGAATGGCATGGCCAGTCTCGGTAATCGGCTGGAACTCCTCGGCTGGCACTTCTTCCACGGCTCCGGCCGGAGCGGTGTTTTCCCGCGCATCAAGCCAGGGCTGGATACGGTCGATCAGGGTAAACAGCATCGGGTTGATGACAATGGAGAGAATTGCCCCGGCCAGCACGAAGTCGCGCGCCGCTTCCGGCACCAGATCCAGGCCCACGCCCAGGCCGATCAAAATAAAGGAGAACTCGCCGATCTGCGCCAGGCTGGCAGAGATGGTTAGTGCGGTGCTCAGCGGTTTGCCGAACGCCAGCACGATCAACAGTGCCGCCAGCGATTTGCCGAACACGATAATCACCAGCGTGGCGAGCACCAGCAGTGGTTCGTTGATCAGCACCATGGGGTTGAACAGCATGCCCACCGACACAAAGAACAGCACGGCAAAGGCATCGCGCAGCGGCAAAGAATCCTCAGCCGCCTTATGGCTGTATTCCGACTCGTTGAGAATCATGCCGGCGAAGAACGCGCCCAGGGCGAATGACACCCCGAACAGTACCGCCGAGCCATAGGCTACGCCCATGGCGATGGCCAGCACGGCCAGGGTGAACAACTCCCGTGAACCGGTACCGGCGCTTTTCTCCAGCAGCCAGGGAATCACCTTGCCGCCCACCACGATCATGAGGGCGACAAAGGCCGCCACCTTGGCCAGGGTGATGCCCAGTTGCAGCCAGATGTCCTCATCGGGCGCGGCGTCTTTGCCGCCCAATACGCCGGCCAGCGCGGGTATCAATACCAACGCCACCACCATCACCAGGTCTTCGACAATCAGCCAGCCCACGGCAATTTTGCCGCGTCGGCTGTCAATGAGTTGCCGCGACTCCAGCGCGCGCAGCAGCACCACGGTGCTGGCCACCGACAGCGCCAGGCCGAAAATCAGGCCCGCACCCCACGGCCAGCCCAGCAGCCAGGAAAGGCCCATGCCCATCAACGTAGCCGCGCCGATCTGCACCAGGGCGCCGGGGATGGCGATGTTTTTTACCGACATCAGGTCTTTGAGCGAGAAGTGCAGGCCCACGCCGAACATCAGCAGAATGACGCCGATTTCCGAAAGCTCGTTGGACAGGTCTTTATCAGCGACAAAGCCCGGAGTAAATGGGCCGACCAGCACGCCCGCCAGCAGGTAGCCCACCAGTGGCGAGAGACGCAAACGGTTGGCCAGGGTGCCGAGTACAAAGGCCAGCACAAAGCCGGTGGCCAATGCGGCAATCAGAGGGGTGTGGTGAACCATGGAATCTCCCGAATAGTGCGCGATGGGCTGGCCGCAGTGCATGCAGTGTGGGCCAGTCTGGAACAACGCGCTGCCGGGGCCTGAGCTGGAGGGGAGGCAGCTCGGGTTTGCCGTTGGTCGGCGGACGCGTGGCGGGCCCCAGTCTAACGCAGCGAACGTGCCAGATCGGTTGCTGTTTTTGCGGCGTTTTTAAACAGGATGTTTATCAGGGCAAAGGCATCGCGGCCGAAGTTGCGATGCTTGGATCCTTACGCTTGGTCGTTGTCCTGGCGAATTTCCTGATACCGCTGCTCCAACTCCTGGCGCAACTCGCGCCGCTGTTTCGCCTGTTTGAAGCGGCGCTTCTCATCGGCGCTGCCCGGCTCCAGCGGCTGTACCACGATCGGTTTGCCGTCATCGCCGACCGCCACCATGGTGAAGAAGCAGCTGTTGGTATGGCGCACCGAGCGTTCGCGAATGTTCTCGGTCACCACTTTTACGCCGATTTCCATCGAGGTACGGCCGGTGTAGTTCACCGAGGCAAGAAAGGTCACCAGCTCGCCGACGTGCACCGGCTCGCGGAAGATCACCTGGTCGACCGACAGGGTTACCACGTAGGTACCGGCGTAACGGCTGGCGCAGGCGAAGGCCACTTCGTCGAGGTATTTGAGCAGGGTGCCGCCGTGCACATTGCCGGAAAAGTTGGCCATGTCGGGGGTCATCAAGACGGTCATTGTCAGCTGGGAGTTTCCGGGTTCCATGGTCGTCTCTTGGGCATTGGGAGAAGAGGTTTGCCACTCTAACGGCCGGCAGCGGCTGGCGCTGTTTGCCATTGGCTATTGGAACGATGCAAAGCAATAGCGCGTCACGCCCGAATACGCCACGGGTCGGAAGAAAATAGGTAAAAGAAGGGTGTTCTTGAAGGCCCGCTCAGTGGTGTTCAGCGCGAGCTGGCCATGTTTTGCGCACGGCAGGCCGGCTGCTCTTCACTCAGGTCGCTGGCACTGCACGCCAGCCCATACTGCTGACGCAGCGCCGCCAGCTCGCCGGCATGCTGCTCGAGAAAATGGTTGAAGCGCTCTAGCAGCTGCGGCTGTTTCACGGTGCTCAAGTGGTAGCTGGTACGCGCCAGCGGCAAGCCCGGGTCGGCGATCAGACGGTTGCTGTCCTCGCCCATCTTCTGCAATTGCAGGCGCACCACCTCGGGGTTGGCGTACAACGCGTCGATGCGCCCGCGCAGAGCCATACGAATCAGCCCGGCGATATCGTTGGCTTCCAGCAGTTGCAACTCGCCGCGCTCCATCGCCTCTTGCCAGGCCTGAGGCGTGAAGCCGCGCACCGTGCCGAGCCGTTTTACCGCGCCCGGCCCTAACCCCAGGCGCTCGTGCACCACCAGGCTTGCATCCACCACATTGATGGCTGCGTGGCTGTAATGCAGACGGCTGTCACCTTTGAGTTCACGCGACCATTGCGGGTTGTCGGGGAAGATCAGGTCCAGGTTCTGCGTATTGAGCAGGTCGTGGTGCAGGCGATTGAGCGGGCGCGGCAACAACTCGAGGGTCATGCCCTGGTCGGCGGCGAAGCGTTGCAGTACTTCCACGGCATAGCCTTCCACCGGTTGCCCCGCCTGAGCACGGAAGTACGGCATATAGTCGTGGCTCTCAATACCGACGCGCAGCGTTTGCGCCTGTACCTGGCCAACCATCAGCAGCGCTGTCAGCAACAATAAAGCCCGCATGCCTCTACTCCGAAAACTGTTCACTAAACCGTAGCAACTGGTTTGCACGGTCACGCGTGGGTTAGGTACCAGCGCCAATCTTGCTCGCCTACTTCACCCATGAATTGTCTGTATTCATCGTGTTTGATGGCCAGGTAGATATTCAGGTACTGCTCGCCCAGCGCTTGCTTCGCCCACTCCGATTGCTCCAGCGCTTTCAGCGCCGTCAGCCAGTCCGTCGGCAAAAACTCCGTTGCTTGTGCATACCCATTGCCGGTGATCGGCGCACCCGGGTCGAGTTGCTGGCGGATGCCGTGCTGGATGCCCGCCAGAATCGCTGCCGCGGCCAGATAGGGGTTGGCGTCGGCGCCGCAGATACGGTGTTCGATGTGCCGGCTGGCGGCCGGCCCGCCCGGCACCCGCAGCGACACCGTGCGGTTGTTGATGCCCCACGTCAGCGCCAGCGGTGCGTAGCTGTTGGCCTGGAAGCGGCGGAACGAGTTAGCGTTGGGGCAGAACAGCGCCAGCGAATCCAGCAGCGTGGCCATCATGCCGCCGATGGAGTGGCGCAGCAGCAGCGTGCCGGCCGGGTCTTCGCTGGCGTACAGGTTGTTGCCCTCGGCATCGGCCAGGCTCACGTGCATATGCATACCGGTGCCGGCCAGGTCGCCAAACGGCTTGGCCATAAAGCAGGCTTGCAGCCCGTGTTTATTTGCGACGCCTTTGACCAGGCGCTTGTAGCGCACGCCTTCGTCGATGGCTTGCAGGGCGTCGAAACGGTGCTCCAGAGTGATTTCCACCTGCCCCGGCGCGTACTCGGAAATCGCCGTGCGCGCCGGCAGGCCCTGGGCTTCGCAGGCGTCGTAAAGGTCGTCAAGGAACGGCTGCAACTGTTCCAGCTCGTATACGCCATACACCTGGGTGGCGTGGGGGCGGGCGCCGTTGGCCTGGCGCGCCGGCAGCGGCCGACCGTTGTCGCCACGCTCGCGGTCGAGCAGGTAAAACTCCAGCTCCACCGCCATCACCGGGTGGTAGCCGTCGGCTTTCAGGCTGTCGATCACCCGCACCAGCACATGCCGAGGGTCCGCCACAGCGGCCGGCAAACCCTGCTGCGGGTGCATGCTCACTTGCACCTGGCCGGTGGGCCGGTCGCGCCAGGGTTGCAGGGTGAGGCTGCCGGGCAGGGGGTAGGTCCAGCAATCGGCGTCGCCTACTTCCCAGACCAGGCCGGTGTCTTCGACGTCGTCGCCGTTGATGGTCAGGCCCAGGATGGTGCTCGGCAGCGGCCGGCCATTGGCGTACATGGCCAGCAGCTCGTCACGGTGCAAGAGCTTGCCGCGCGGCACGCCGTTACTGTCGATGATAAACAGCTCGATGCTGCGTACCTGCGGGTTGGCGGCGAGGAAGGCCTGGGCTTCCTGGATATCGGCAAACTGAGAGTGGGCAAACTGAGAGTCGGCAAAGGCCATGCTGAATTTACTCGTGTGTTTCGCGGGCGCCGGGCAACGCCAGCAGTTCGGTCAGGGCCTGGTCGAGGGTGGTCAGCAGGCGGTCGACATCGGCCGCCGTGGTGTCCGGGCAGCACAGGGTCATGTTGTGGAACGGCGTGATCAGAATGCCGCGGTTGATCAGGTACAGGTGCAGGGCCATTTGCAGTTCGTCATGGAACGCCGCCTCCGCCTCGGCGCCGGTAACCGGCAGGCGGGTGCAGAACTGGAACTCGCAACGCGCGCCCAGTTGGGTAACGGACCAGGCCAGTTGGTGTTTGCCGATCAGCGCCGCAAAGCCCGACGCCAGGCGCTCGGCCAGCGGCAACATATGGGCGTACGCGGCCTCAGTCATCACTTCTTCGAGGTTCACTCGCATGCAGTGCATGGCCAGGGCGTTGGCCGACAGCGTAGTGCCCATGCCGCTATGCCCGTGGGCCTGGCCATGGCTGCTGGCGCGGGTGCGCGCTTCGATCATGGCGTGGGCCATGGCAGCGGTGCAGCCATACACCGAACACGGCACGCCGCCGGCAATGGGTTTGCCGAGGGTGATGAAATCCGGCTCCAGGTTCCATTCGCGGGTGCAGCCGCCGGGGCCGGTGGAGATGGTGTGGGTTTCGTCGATGATCAGCAGCGTGCCGTAGCGGCGGGTGAGTTCGCGCAGCTTGGCCAGGTAGCCCGGCGCCGGCAGCACCATGCCGATGTTGGTCATGGCCGGCTCGCACAGCACGGCCGCCACATCTTCGCTTTGCAGCGCCGCCTCCAGGGCTGCGAGGTCGTTGAATGGCACGCTGCGGCTGTGTTCGGTCAGATCGTACGCTTGGCCGAGCAGGCCGGGGCGGTGCACGGTGCGGCCGTCCTGGCAGCGCACCATCACGTCATCGACAGTGCCGTGGTAGCAGCCATCGAACACCAGCAATGTGTTGCGTTGAGTAATGGCGCGGGCCCAGCGCACCACAAAGCGGTTGGCGTCGGTGGCGGTGGTCGCCACTTGCCAATAGGGCAGGCCGAAGCGTTCGGCCAGCAGTTCACCCACCACCACGGCATCTTCGCCGGGCAGCATGGTGGTCAGGCCATTGGCACCTTGCTTGGCCAGGGCGCGGGCAATTGGCGCCGGCGAGTGGCCGAACATGCTGCCGGTATCGCCCAGGCAGAAATCCACGTACTCGTGGCCGTCCACGTCATAGAAGCGCGCGCCCTGAGCGCGGCTGACAAACAGTGGCGAAGGTGTCGACCAGTCGCTCATCCAGTGCATCGGCACACCGCCGAACAGCGAGCCGCGAGCGCGCTCGGCCAAGGCTACGGAGTTGGGGTTGTTGGCCAGAAAGTGCGCCCGTTCGCGGGCGGCAAATTCGGCGATTACGCGGTCACTGATGCCACTGGCGGTCATGCGAAAAGCCTCGAACGAATATCTAGCCATCCTCTTTTGTGATCACAGATAAGTCAATAGCTAGTCATAACCCGGTTTTTGGCTATGATTACTCATCTTTGTGATCACAAGAGCGGCACATGACTGGCGTAACCTGGAAAGGACAAGTGGCGATCATCAGCGGCGCGGGCAGCGCGCAAGGCATTGGCTTTGCGATTGCCAGGCGGCTGGCTCGCGAAGGCGTGCGGTTGCTACTGACTGCCAGCAGCGAACGCATTGCCCAACGCACCGAGGAGCTGCAAGCCGAAGGAATCGAAGCCCGTTGGGCCGTGGCCGACCTCACCGATGAGGCGCAGGTACAGGCGCTGGCCGAATGGGCGCAGGCGCAGTGGGGCCATGTGGACATTCTGGTGAACAACGCCGGCATGGCCCAGCTGGGCAGCGCCGAACCGTTTGCCAACGTGGCGCAGATGGATTTGGCCACCTGGAACCTGTCTATCGCGCGCAACCTCACCAGTGCCTTTCTGCTTACGCGCGCGTTGCTCCCCGGCATGCAGGCACGCGGGTATGGCCGCATCGTCAATATCAGCTCCACCACGGGCACCCGCGGCAGCAACCCGGGTGAGGCGGCGTACAGTGCGGCCAAGGCCGGCATGCTCGGCATGAACATGGGCCTAGCCCTGGAAGTGGCGAAACAAGGCATTACCGTGAATAGTGTGGCGCCGGGCTGGATCGCCACCGGCTCCAGCACCGAAGAAGAACACCGCGCCGCCCATTACACCCCGCTCGGCCGTGCCGGGCACCCCGCTGAGGTCGCCGCTGCCGTGGCGTTCCTGGCATCCCCCGAAGCCAGCTATATCACCGGCGAAGTGCTGGTGGTTGACGGTGGCAATTGTCTGATCGAAAACAAGGCACCCTGACCATGACCCACGAATGCAGCCTGACCCTGAACCAACTGCCGGCACCGCCGGTATCGGCCGAGTGAGAGCGCCATGGCCGAGAACCTCCAGGACCTGTTGTACCAACAGCTACGCGCCGGCCTGCTAGCCGGGCAATTCAAACCAGGCGAACGCCTGAAAATTCGTGACCTTGCCAGTGCCCTGGGCACCAGCCCCATGCCCGTACGCGCCGCGTTGCAGCGCCTGGTGGCCGAAGGCGCACTGGAAGGCGAGCCGCAGCGCTCCCTGCGCGTGCCGGCCATGACCCGTGAACGCTTTCTGCATATTTTCCAGGTGCGTTTGGCCCTTGAGGGGCTGGCCGTGGAAATTGCTGCCAGCCAACTGACGGCAGCCGATATGGCCATTCTTGAAGGCTGTGTCGCGCGTATGGAAGAGGCACTTGAACGCCGCGATGTGCAGGGCTACCTGAACGACAACAGCCAATTTCACCTGACGCTCTACAGCGCCTGCGGCAACCCGATTCTGCTGCGCCAGATCGAAAGCCTGTGGTTGCAAGTGGGGCCGTTTTTCAATCGGCTGTTTACCGAGGCGGACTTGTCGCTGCGCCTGAACGACTTCCATGACGACACCTTGCAGGCGCTGCGTGCCGGAGACGGCAAAGCGGCGCGCGCGGCGATGGAGCAGGACCTGACCTACTTCGGTAATTTTTTGCTTAACCTGTTGGACCTCGAAAGTACGCAGAGCCAGGCTCGGGGTTAATACGCTGGCGATTTCGTCACCTTCAAAACTCTGGATCCCGGCCCGCGCCGGGATGACGGAGGACTTTCCTGGCATTACCGTTATCCCGGCGAAGGCCGGGATGCAGAATCGCAAGCCGGGCATGAATAGCTGTTGGCTCAACCTGTGGGTCTGTGCAGCGTGCAGCGTGCAGCGTGCAGAGCCAGGCTGGGGTCAATGACAGGCGATTTCGTCACCTTCAAAACTCTGGATCCCGGCCCGCGCCGGGATGACGGAGGACTTTCCTGGCATCACCGTTATCCCGGCGAAGGCCGGGATGCAGAATCGCAAGCCGGGCGTGAATAGCTTTTGGCTCAACCTGTGGGTCTGGACAGCGTGCAGAGGCAGGCTTGGGGTCAATGACAGGCGATTTCGTCATCTTCAAAATTCTGGATCCCGGCCTGCGCCGGGATGACGGAGGACTTTCCTGGCATCACCGTTATCCCGGCGAAGGCCGGGATGCAGAATCGCAAGCCGGGCATGAATAGCTGTTGGCTCAACCTGTTGGGTCTGGACAGCGTGCAGAGCCAGGCTTGGTGTCAATGACAGGCGATTTCGTCACCTTCAAAACTCTGGATCCCGGCCCGCGCCGGGATGACGGAGGACTTTCCTGGCATCACCGTTATCCCGGCGAAGGCCGGGATGCAGAATCTCAAGCCGGGCATGTGTAGCTTTTGGCTCAACCTGTTGGGTCTGGACAGCGTGCAGAGCCAGGCTGGGGTCAGTGACAGGCGATTTCGTCACCTTCAAAACTTTGGATCCCGGCTTGCGCCGGGATGACGGAGGATTTTCCTGGCATCACCGTTATCCCGGCGAAGGCCGGGATGCAGAATCTCAAGCCAGGCGTGAATAGCTTTTGGCTCAACCTGTGGGTCTGGACAGCGTGCAGAGCCAGGCTTGGGGACAATGACAGGCGATTTCGTCACCTTCAAAACTCTGGATCCCGGCCTGCGCCGGGATGACGGAGGACTTTCCTGGCATCACCGTCATCCCGGCGAAGGCCGGGATCCAGAATCTCAAGCCAGGCACCAATCCCGACCTAACCCACGCATAAATGTTTCATTCTATTGCCCCCACCCAGACCCTCCGGGTGGCGGTGATATCGTCGGACTTTTCCCGCAATTCACGGTCGTGAACAAGGAGTCCGACGCCATGCATGCCATCAGTTTTATTCAGGACTTGGCCGTGATCATGCTGGTGGCGGGCATCGTCACCATCCTCTTTCATCGCTTCAAACAACCGGTGGTGCTGGGCTATATCGTGGCCGGTTTTATCATCGGCCCGCACACGCCGCCCTTCGGCCTGATCCACGACGAGCAAACCATCAAGACCTTGGCTGAGCTGGGGGTGATCTTTCTGATGTTCTGCCTGGGCCTGGAATTCAGCTTGCGCAAGCTGTTCAAGGTCGGTGCCACGGCATTTATCGCGGCGTTCCTGGAAATCGTGCTGATGATCTGGCTCGGTTTCGAGATTGGTCGCTATTTCGGCTGGAGCACCATGGACTCGCTGTTCCTCGGCGCCATTCTGGCCATCTCGTCCACCACCATCATCGTCAAGGCGCTTGGCGATCTGAAGATGAAAAACGAGCGCTTCGCCCAGCTGATTTTTGGCGTGCTGATTGTGGAAGATATCCTCGGCATCGGCATCATCGCGCTGCTGTCGGGCATCGCCCTGAGCGGCAGCGTGGAGGCCGGCGAGGTGTTCGCCACGGTCGGCAAGCTCAGCCTGTTTATGGTGGTAGCGCTGGTAATCGGCATCCTGCTGGTGCCGCGCCTGCTCGCTTACGTGGCCAAGTTTGAAAGCAACGAGATGCTGTTGGTCACCGTGCTGGGTCTGTGCTTTGGCTTCTGCCTGCTGGTGGTAAAGCTGGAATACAGCATGGTGCTCGGCGCCTTTCTGATCGGCGCGATCATGGCCGAGTCGCGCCAGCTGGCGCAGATCGAGCGGCTGGTGGAACCGGTGCGCGACCTGTTCAGCGCGATTTTCTTCGTGGCCATCGGCCTGATGATCGACCCCGCCGTGCTGGTCGAATATGCCTGGCCGATTGTGGTCATCACCCTCGCCGTGGTGGTCGGCAAGGTCGTCTCGTGCAGCATTGGCAGCGTGATTGCCGGTAACGACGGGCGCACCTCGTTGCGCGTCGGCATGGGCTTGTCTCAGATCGGCGAGTTCTCTTTCATCATCGCCGCGCTGGGCATCAGCCTGCAGGTGACCAGCGATTTTCTCTACCCGGTGGCCGTGGCCGTCTCGGTGCTCACCACCTTGTCCACGCCCTACCTGATTCGCGTGGCCGACCCGCTGTCGAACAAGTTGGCTGCCGTGGTGCCTCTGCCTGTGGCGCGGGTATTCGGCATGTACGGCGAATGGCTGCGCAGCATTCAGCCGCAAGGCGAAAGCGCGGTGCTGGCGGCGATGATCCGGCGAATTCTGCTGCAGGTGGGCGTCAACCTGGCGCTGGTGGTGGCGATCTTCTTTGTCAGTGCGTTCTTTGCCGATCGCCTGGCGTTGTACCTGGTGGACTGGGTGCAGGCCGAGAATATGCAGAAGGGCCTGATCTGGGGCGCCGCATTGCTGCTGTCGCTGCCGTTCCTGATTGCCGCGTACCGCAAGCTCAAGGCGCTGTCGATGCTGCTGGCGGAAATGGGCGTGAAAGCGGAAATGGCCGGGCGTCACACCGCGCGGGTGCGCAAGGTGGTGGCCGAGCTGATTCCGGCGTTGTCTTTGGTGGTGATTCTGCTGCTGTTGATGGCGCTGTCGGCGAGCATTCTGCCGACACTGGAATTGCTGCTACTGATCGCCTTGCTGGCGGCGGGCATCAGCGCGTTGCTGTGGCGCTGGCTGATTCGCGTGCATACGCGGATGCAGATTGCGTTGTTGGAGACGTTGGAGCAGCGGGATCCGCATTGAAAAGGTGATTGTCTCGTAGGAGCGAGCTTGCTCGCGAAGCTTTTTAGATCATGCGCTTCGCGAGCAAGCTCGCTCCTACGGTACAGGTATTCCCCGGGCAATCAGCTTTCCAGCCACACCTCACGCGCCCATTTCCACACCGAGTCCCAGCTCTCGTCGGTGAGGTCTTCTTCGTCGCCGTCCCACAGCAGTACTGTGCCGTCGAGCTCGACGCAGTAGTAGTTGCCGTTGTCTTCGCACAGTGGAATCAGTTCGCGCGGCACGCCGAGCGACCAGGCCACCGAGGCCACTTCCGGCAGGTAGGTGTGCGATTGCGGGTCGGTGACGGTGACCGGCTCCAGGCGCCCGTACACCACGTCGCTGACCTTGAGCAGAAATTCGCGAAATTCAAACGGGATGCTGATCAGCAACTGCTCTTCAATTTCCACCAGCAGCTCTTCGTCCGGCAGCTCAAGCGGCACCGGGACTTTCTCGTTGAGTTCACGCAGCTCGTCGATAACTTCTTCCATGGCTGGTTCTCCTCGGGCAATGGGGGGTGGATTTATACAGTAGCTGGGCCGAAGAAAAAAACTAACTGCGCTATGAAAAGTAGGGTGTACTCCGCGCACCGTGGCGATTTATGCGCAACCGCCTGGTGCGCGGAGCACACAAGGGCATTCGAAAAAAGGTTTTCAGCCGTTCACCGCCAACTTGGCCGCCGCCGGCGCAGCCGCAAACGTGGTGGTGATGGTTGGGTCGATCAGCCGCGCGGCGCCCACTTTCAAGGCGTACAACCCCAGCAGACCCAGCAGCCCGACCACCCAGATATGGTCGAGGAAGTAATACGCCACCCCGGCGCTGACCACGGCCACGCCCAACGGAACGCGGGCCGCCTGCAGGCGGGTGAGTTTTTCCACGCTCATATTCAGGTTGGCCGGCAGCGCGCGGGCAATGCGTTGCAGGGCGTGGGCTTTGACGGTGGCGCTGAGGAATTCCAGGCTCAGGCTTTCGTCTTTGCCGTCTACGTTGTATTTCAGGTGAATGGTGTCGTCGTAGTGCTCGCTGGTCATCTTGCTGACGGTGCTGAGGTCCACCAGGGTGCGCTTGGTTTCCACCTTGGAAAGCAGTTCCTCCAGGTAGTTACCGTTCAGGCCGCCGCGCTGATAGATCTCTTGCACCTGGTCGCGGTGCTTTTTGTCGAAGCTCATCGACAACAGGTGGTTACCGTCGAGCACGATCAGGCGGTCGTCTTCCACGTCCAGCCAGCTTTTCTCGGTGTAGAAACCTTCCGGCAATTTGCCTTTGGGTTCGCGGCCGAACAGAAAGGTCAGCAACAGGTTGAGCACCACCACTACCGGAATAAACCAGGTGGCCACGTCGAATACGCGCTCGCCAGCAGGCTCATTGGCCAGGTGCTCGACGACCAATTGCGGCTGGGCGGCGTCCGGCTTGCCTTCGGGGTACCAGACTTCCACGGTGTCCTGGCCTTCCAGGGCATCGTATTGGCCGGCAGTGAGGGGTTGTTCGTGGGTGTAGTGCGCGTCGTTGATGTCGTAGGCGTAGCTCACCGAGTAGACGATGCGGGTTTTCTTGCGGCCTTTGCGGCCCCGGTATTCTTCTTCGGCCTGGTCCAGCGAGGCGACGGTGGCCTGCGCGCTGTTGTGGTGTTTGGCCAGTTGGATAGCGGCGACTTGCGCCGGCCCTTTGATGAAGTAGGCCGCGGTCAGGCCCAGTACCGCCAGCACGACCATGCTGGAGCGGATCCACAACTTACGTTTTTGCCCAGGGCTACGTAGCTTCGCCATGTGTCATTCCTTGATTGAGTAATACGTCCATGAGGGTGGGCGGCGCGGGGCTGCCCGAGGCGAGTATCGTGTGAAATATTCAGTTACGACAAGAGCCAATCCGTGACGGCGTCCGCGCGCTGTGCTTTGCGTGGCGCTGCCTGCGTCTAGAACAGGGTTGCCAGGGAGCCTATGCATGCAAGCGTTGTTGACTGAAATTCTCGACGAAGTCCGGCCATTGATTGGCCAGGGCAAGGTCGCCAGCTACATTCCGGCGTTGGCCGAGGTGCCGGCGGCGCAGTTGGGCATTGCCGTATATGGCAATGACGGACAGGTATTTACCGCAGGCGATGCCGATACGCCGTTCTCGGTGCAAAGCATTTCCAAGGTCTTCAGTCTGGTGCAGGCCATTGAGCACTCCGGCGAAGCCATTTGGCAGCGCCTGGGCCATGAGCCTTCCGGGCAGCCGTTCAACTCGCTGGTGCAGCTGGAATTCGAGCGCGGCAAACCGCGTAACCCCTTTATCAACGCCGGCGCGCTGGTGATCTGCGATATCAACCAGTCGCGCTTTGCCGCGCCGGTGTTGTCGATGCGCGACTTTGTCCGGCGCCTATCGGGCAACCAGGCCGTCACGGTGGACCGCCATGTCGCCGACTCGGAATTCCAGTTTCGCGCTCGCAACGCCGCCATGGCCTACCTGATGCAATCTTTCGGCAATTTCCACAACGACGTGGAAGCGGTATTGCGCAGCTACTTCAGTTACTGCGCGCTGCGCATGAGCTGCGTGGACCTGGCGCGGGCCTTTTGTTTTCTGGCCAACGACGGCTTCTGCAAACACAGCGGCGAGCAGATTCTTAGCGCGCGGCAAACCCAGCAGGTGAACTCCATCATGGCCACCAGCGGGCTGTATGACGAGGCGGGCAACTTCGCCTACCGCGTTGGCTTGCCCGGCAAAAGCGGGGTGGGCGGCGGCATTGTGGCCGTGGTGCCGGGGCAATTTACGGTGTGCGTGTGGTCGCCGGAATTGAATGCGGCGGGCAATTCGCTGGTAGGCATGGCGGCGTTGGAGTTGTTGAGTCAGCGGATTGGGTGGTCGGTGTTTTAAGCGCCGCTAGTTTTTGTAGGAGCCAGCTTGCTGGCGAAGCTTTCAAGATCAAGGGCTTCGCGAGCAAGCTCGCTCCTACGCAATGTTCCCTGAAGAGTCTGGCGCATAAAAAAAGGAGACACGGCCTGAGCCGTATCTCCTTGAAGGGCTTGGGATGAGTGGCCCCAATGCCTGGTGATGGTTAAATCGGTAATGCCGTTACGCGGTCGCTTTGAGCGGCACCAGACGCGGCGCAATCATGTTTTCCGGGCGCAGAATTTCCGCCAGGCTAGCGTCGTCCAACAGCTGCTCTTCACGCACCAGCTCCAACACCCCGCGGCCGCTTTCCAACGCTTGCTTGGCAATGCGTGTGGCGTTTTCGTAGCCGATATAGGGGTTGAGCGCGGTGATCAGGCCGATGGAGCTTTCCACCAGTTCGCGGCAGCGTGCTTCGTTGGCGGTGATGCCGACGATGCAGTGCTCGCGCAGCATGTCCATGGCCCGTTGCAGCAGGCGGATCGAGTCGAAGATCTTGTAGGCGATCAAGGGCTCCATCACGTTCAGTTGCAGCTGGCCGCCTTCGGCCGCCATGGTTAGGGCCAGGTCGTTGCCAATCACTTCGAAGGCCACCTGGTTTACCGCTTCCGGAATAACCGGGTTGACCTTGCCGGGCATGATCGAGCTGCCCGGCTGGCGCGCCGGCAGGTTGATTTCGTTGATGCCGGTGCGCGGGCCGCTGGAGAGCAGGCGCAGGTCGTTGCAGATCTTCGACAGTTTGACGGCGGTGCGTTTAAGCATGCCGGAGAACAGCACGAAGGCGCCCATGTCCGAGGTGGCTTCAATCAGGTCGGCGGCTGGCACCAGCGGTTGGCCGCTGATAAGCGCCAGGCGTTCTACCGCCAGGTGCTGGTAGCCGGGGTCGGCGTTGATGCCGGTGCCGATGGCGGTACCGCCCAGGTTCACTTCGGTGAGCAACTCCGGCGCCAGGCTTTTCAGGCGCGCCAGGTCTTCACCCAGGGTGGTGGCAAAGGCGCGGAACTCCTGGCCGAGGGTCATCGGCACGGCGTCTTGCAACTGGGTGCGGCCCATCTTCAGCACGTGGCTGAACTCTTCGCCTTTGGCGGCAAAGGCTTGAATCAGGCTGTCGAGGCTGGCCAGCAGTGTGTCGTGGCCCAGCAGCAGGCCCAGGCGAATGGCGGTGGGGTAGGCGTCGTTGGTGGACTGCGCCATGTTCACGTCATTGTTGGGGTGCAGGTGCTGGTAATCGCCCTTGTTGTGGCCCATGGCTTCGAGGGCGATGTTGGCGATTACCTCGTTGGCATTCATGTTGGTCGAGGTGCCGGCGCCGCCTTGAATCATGTCGACCACGAATTGATCGTGGAACTCGCCGCGTACCAGGCGGGCACAGGCTTCACTGATGGCCGCGTGTTTGGCGGGGCTCAAGTGGCCCAGTTCACGGTTGGCGTCAGCCGCTGCCTGTTTCACCATCGCCAGTGCTACCACCAGTTTCGGGTAGTGCGACAGCGTCACGCCGGACAGGCGGAAGTTATGCACAGCCCGCAGGGTCTGAATGCCGTAGTAAGCGTCGGAAGGAACTTCGAGGGTGCCAAGCAGATCTTTTTCGATGCGCGATGATGCAACGGGGGACATGATGAGGTTCATCTCAGGGTAGGCACGGGCTAGGCCGCGATGCAGGCTAGACTAGGGTTGAGCGGTTTTTATGGCCAATGCTGTTAAACGCTGGGGTATGCACAATCGGCATAATATGGGTGTGACTGCCGCTTGTCGGCGAGCGTAATAAGCGGTATCGCGACGGAGAACCCATGAACCTCGAAAGCAAATGGCTGGAAGACTTTGTCACCCTGGCCGGCACCCGCAGTTTTTCCCAGGCGGCGCAAAAGCGTTTTGTCACCCAGCCAGCCTTCAGCCGGCGGATTCGCAGCCTGGAAGAGTCGCTGGGCCTCACGCTGGTGAACCGTTCGCGCACGCCAATCGAGCTGACCGAGGCTGGGCAATTGTTTCTGGTCACCGCCCGCAGCGTGATCGAGCAACTGGGTGAGGTGGTGCGTCACCTGCACCACCTGGAAGGCCAGCAGGGCGAGGTGCTGCAATTCGCCGCCGCGCATTCCCTGGCGCTGAGTTACTTCCCGGCGTGGATCGCGCGCTTGCGCAATGAAGGGCTGAATATCGCCAGCCGCCTGGTGGCCACCAACGTCGGCGAGGCGGTGCACGCGCTGCGCGAAGGCGCATGCGATTTGATTCTGGCGTTTTACGACCCGGATGCCGCGTTGCAGATGGACCCGGAAATCTTTCCTTCACTGCTGCTGGGGCGCAGCGAGATGCTGCCAGTGTGCGGCGTAGATGCAGACGGCAAAGCGCTGTTCGATCTGGAGAGCGGGCAGAGTGTGCCGCTCCTTGCCTATAGCGCTGGCGCGTTTCTCGGCCGTTCGGTAAATGCCCTGCTGCGCCAGCGCGGCTTGCGCTCCACCACCGTGTACGAAACGGCAATGGCTGACAGTTTGAAAAGCATGGCCTTGCAAGGCTTGGGGGTGGCCTGGGTGCCACGGCTGAGCATCGGCGCCGAGCTGGCGCGGGGCGAGCTGGTGGAATGCGGCGGGCCGCAGTGGCAATTGCCGTTGGAGATTCGCTTGTACCGCTGTGCGCTGGTGCGCAAGGCGGCGATTCGTCTGCTGTGGCGCAAGCTCGAAGCCGGCGCCGGTTCGTAGGGCGAATATCCCCTCAGGGATATCCGCCGCCTCCGTTCGCCGGGGGGGCGCGCTGGCGGATATCCGCTGCGCGGATATTCGCCCTACATAGGTGCCGAAATTTGTGTTTTTCCGCCCGCCAAACGGTCGCTTTTCGCGGGTACTCCCAGCGCCGGCCTTTACGTTATACTGCGCGGCCTTTGGCCGGCTTCGCTCCGGTCTTCGCATACAAGCCACGCCTGGTTTTCCAGCGTGGCTTGTTAGTTTTTGCCGCGCCGACAGGCGCCAATGAGAAGAGGCACGACGATGAGCGCACTGGTTGGCGTGATCATGGGCTCCAAGTCCGATTGGTCCACCCTTAGCCACACCGCCGATATGCTGGAGAAGCTGGGCATTCCTTACGAAGTGAAGGTTGTCTCGGCTCACCGCACCCCGGATTTGCTCTTTCAATACGCAGAAGAAGCCGAAGGCCGTGGCATTCAGGTGATCATCGCCGGTGCCGGCGGCGCGGCCCATTTGCCGGGCATGTGCGCGGCCAAGACGCACCTGCCGGTGCTGGGCGTGCCGGTGCAGTCCTCCATGCTCTCGGGCGTCGATTCGCTGCTGTCGATCGTGCAGATGCCGGCCGGCATTCCGGTCGCCACCCTGGCCATCGGCAAGGCCGGTGCAGTCAACGCGGCCCTGCTGGCGGCGAGCATCCTCGGTCACCAACACCCCGAGTTCCATGCCGCGCTGAAGCAATTCCGCACTGAGCAGACGGATACCGTGCTGGATAACCCGGACCCGCGCATCGCCTGATAGGCCGTGGGTTTTACGCGGTGCCCCGCGCCGCTGTGATTGAGTTCGAATAGGGCTGTTGAGATGAAAATCGGTGTAATCGGTGGCGGCCAACTGGGTCGCATGTTGGCTCTGGCAGGCACGCCGCTGGGCATGAACTTCGCCTTTCTCGACCCGGCGCCAGACGCCTGTGCCGGCGCCCTGGGCGAGCACCTGCGCGCCGATTACAACGACCAGGACCACCTGCGCCAACTGGCCGATGAAGTGGACCTGGTGACCTTCGAGTTCGAAAGCGTGCCGGCCGAAACCGTGGCCTTCCTCTCGCAATTCGTGCCGGTGTACCCGAGCGCCGAAGCGCTGCGTATTGCCCGTGACCGCTGGTTCGAAAAGAGCATGTTCAAAGACCTCGGCATTCCTACGCCCGAGTTCGCCGATATCCAGTCCCAGGCCGACCTGGACGCCGCAGTCGCCACCATCGGCCTGCCGGCCGTGCTGAAAACCCGCACCCTGGGTTACGACGGCAAGGGCCAGAAGGTTCTGCGCAAGCCTGAAGATGTGCTCGGCACCTTTGCCGAGCTCGGCAGCGTGCCCTGTCTGCTGGAAGGCTTTGTACCGTTCACCGGTGAGGTGTCGCTGGTGGCGGTGCGCGCCCGCGATGGCGAAACCCGCTTTTACCCGCTGGTGCATAACACCCATGTGAACGGCATTCTCTGCCTGTCCATCGCCAGTACCGCGCACCCGCTGCAAGCGCTGGCTGAAGACTATGTGAGCCGCGTGCTGACCCAGCTCGATTACGTGGGTGTGCTGGCCTTTGAATTCTTTGAAGTGGATGGCGGCCTGAAAGCCAACGAAATCGCCCCGCGCGTGCACAACTCCGGGCACTGGACCATCGAAGGCGCCGAGTGCAGCCAGTTCGAAAACCACCTGCGCGCCGTTGCCGGTCTGCCGCTGGGGTCCACCGCCAAGCTGGGCGAAAGCGCGATGATCAACTTCATCGGCGAAGTGCCGGCGGTCGAGCAGGTGATCGCCATCGACGATTGCCATCTGCACCACTACGGCAAGGCGTTCAAGGCAGGCCGCAAGGTTGGGCACGCCACCGTGCGCAGCAGCGACCGCGCGACCCTCGATGCGCAGGTTGCCAAGGTGCAGGCGCTGATCAAGTAAGCGTCAGGCTTGGGATTCTGGGCCCTAGCCTGCGCTGGGGCGACGGAGGTTTGTGCCGCAGACGCCGTCATCCCAGCGCAGGCTGGGATCCAGAATCTCAAGCGCAACCTCGCTATCCAAACATGGAACCTCCTTCGGCCCTTTACTCTCTGATCTCAAGGCGCCAGCGTTGGCGCTTGCCACTGAGTAAGGAGTTCCCATGGGCATTATCGGCACCATCGTTATCGGTTTCTTCGCGGGCCTGATCGCTCGTTTCCTCAAGCCTGGCGACGACAGCATGGGCTGGATCATGACCATCCTGCTCGGCATCGCCGGCTCGTTGGCCGCCACTTACGGCGGCCAGGCACTGGGCCTGTACCAGGCCGGTGAAGGTGCAGGCTTTGTAGGCGCTGTGGTCGGCGCAATCGTCTTGCTGGTCATCTACGGCCTGGTTACGAAGAAGTAAGCGCGTCCAGCAACGTCCGGGCATAGCCGGGCAGGGCGGCAAAGTCCGTGGCGCACAGCAGCAAGGTGCGCTGTGCCCACGGATCGCTAAACGCCACGCTGGCAAACCCTTTCGGCCCGTGCCAGCGGTCGATTGCCGCCTGCGGCACCACGCCCAGGCCCGCCCCCCGCGCCACCATGCGCAACACGCCATCAAAACTCTCCGCCCGCACCCGAATGCGCAGGCGTCTGCCGGCGTGCAGTGCCTGTTCTTCCAGGTAGATTGCCAGCGCGCTGTTCAGTGCAAGCCCGACAAACTCATGGTCCAGCGTCTCGCTGAACGGCACGGTCTCGCGTCCGGCAAAGCCATGGTGCAGCGGCATCACCAGCGCCAATGGGTCACGGCGGAACGGCCGAGTTTGCAGCCCGCTGCTGTCCACCGCGTCGGAGAGGATGCCGATATCCGCCGCGCCCTGACGGATGCCCTGCAGAATGCGCAGGCTAGGCTGCTCCTGCAGGTCGATATCGATATGGGGGTGACTGGCGAGAAAGTCGGCAAGCACTTCGGGCAGGTATTCGCTTAACGCCGTGGTGTTGCACATCAGGCGCACCTGGCCTTTGAAGCCTTGGGCGTAGTCGGCCAGGTCGAACTGCAAATGCTCGACCTGCTGCACAATCAGTCGCCCATGCCGGGCCAGGGCATTGCCGGCGGCGGTAGCGGTAACGCCACGGCGGCCGCGCTCCAGCAGCGGGGTGCCGAGCGAGTCTTCCATGGCACGAATGCGCGCACTGGCCGAGGCCAGCGTCAGGTGACAGCGTTCGGCACCGGCGGTGATGGTGCCGGCTTCGAGAATGCGCACAAACAGGCGCAGGTCGATCAGATCAAAGTGCATGGCGTCTCTCCTTAGCCTCAGTCTAAGCCAGAGGCTGGCTCTGCCATTCACCGTTTTTCATCAGCCTGGAACCGCTGCACCATGGCGGCATGACGACTTACCTCGACTTCTATCAACACCTAGGCCTTGGCCTGTCTTTACTGGTGCTGGCGACCTTTTTGCTGGCCGGCACGGTGAAGGGCGTTATCGGCCTGGGCCTGCCTACGGTGGCCATGGGCGTGCTCGGCCTGGCTATGTTGCCACCACAGGCTGCGGCGCTGTTGCTGGTGCCTTCCACCGTGACCAACCTCTGGCAACTGGCATTCGGCGGCGCGCTACGGGCGTTGCTGGCGCGCCTGTGGCCGATGCTGCTGATGGTGGTGCTCGGCACCGCAGTGGGCACCTGGTGGCTGGGCGTGGGCAGCGGGCACGGCATGACCCGCGCCTTGGGCGCCGCGCTGTTGCTGTACGCCCTGAGCGGTTTGCTGTTGCCGCCGCTGCGGCTGCCGGCAACGTGGGAGCGCTGGCTGGGCCCGCTGTGCGGTTTGCTGACGGGCATCGTGACGGCGGCCACCGGGGTCTTCGTGATTCCGGCTGTGCCCTATCTGCAGGCGCTGGGGTTGCAGCGCAATGAACTGGTACAGGCGTTGGGCGTTTCTTTCACCGTATCGACGCTGGCCCTGGGCGCTGGCCTGTTCTGGCGCGGTGAGGTGGGCGGCGCAGAACTGGGAGCCTCGTTGGTGGCGTTGTTGCCGGCCCTGGCGGGCATGGTACTGGGCCAGTGGTTGCGCCACTGCATCAGCGCTGATGTGTTCAAGCGCGTGTTCTTTATCGGCTTGAGCCTCCTGGCTCTGCACCTGCTTATAGCCGGCTGATAGACTCGCCGGCTTTCCCCCGCCCGAGTTTTTTCATGCGCCGCTTACTGTTCAGCCTGCTGTTACTCAGTGGTTTTGCCCACGCGCAGCTTCCGGAAACCGATTGGTTGTCGCTGATGCCCAAGTCTGATCAGAAGGCCTTGGAAGAGATGCCGGAAATCAGCCACAACACCCCCGAAGGCGACGGCACGTTTACCAGCAAAGGTGGTTTGAAGCAGGAGAAGGGCCTGCCAGCGGTGATGTATTCCACCAGGACCGTGGCGGCGATGGACAACAAGAACATCCGCATTGGTGGCTACCCGGTGCCGCTGGAAACCGATGCCAAGGGGCGCGCCACTCTGTTTTTCCTGGTGCCATATCCGGGCGCCTGCATCCATGTGCCGCCACCGCCGCCCAACCAGATGGTGCTGGTGCGTTACCCGAAGGGCCTCAAGCTCAACGACATCTACAACCCACTTTGGGTAACCGGCACCCTGAAGGTGGAAAAGGTCAGCAACGACCTTGCCGACGCCGCATACGCGCTGGATGCCAGCAACGTGCGGGCGGTTACCGAGGCCGATCTATAAGCGCGCGCACAACTGCGTAATAGATTTTTTCTTATGGCCAGAAGCCAGCGATAGGTTTTAGTCTGGCAACCAGTTCATTTGCCGCTGGTTGCCGCTATGCCGACTTCCCTGAATGCCATGCGTAACGCCTGGATCAACCAGGCCCACACCCACCCCTTCACCACGTTGGGCTTCGGCGCTGCCGGCCTGGCCGTGGTGGTGCTGGTGGTCATCAGTATCTACAACGCCTTTCAGGGTGACGGTTCGGGCCACCTGAACTATGCCTTGCTCGGCGGCATGGCCGGCTTTGGAGCCACGGCGGCGGGCGCGGTGTTTGCTCTGGCGCTGGGCTCGATCAAGGCCCGCACCCAGGACACCATGCTCGGCTTTGCCGCTGGCATGATGCTCGCCGCCAGCTCCTTTTCGCTGATTCTGCCGGGCTTGGCCGCGGCCAAGGAAATCACCGGCAACGGCCCGATGGCAGCGCTCACCGTGGTGGTCGGCCTGGGCCTTGGCGTATTGCTGATGCTGGGGCTGGACCGCTTCACCCCCCATGAACACGACAGTACCGGCCCCTGCGGCCCGGAAGCCGAGCGCATCAACCGCGTGTGGTTGTTTGTGCTGGCGGTAACCTTGCACAACATTCCAGAAGGCATGGCCATTGGCGTCAGCTTTGCTGGCGGAGACATGAGCGTCGGCCTGCCGCTGACCACCGCCATTGCCATTCAAGACATCCCCGAAGGCCTGGCCGTGGCCATGGCCCTGCGCGCTACCGGCATGTCGTCGGTCAGAGCGGCAGTGCTGGCGATTCTCAGCGGGGCGATGGAGCCGTTGGGGGCGTTGATCGGTATTGGTGTGTCGAGCGGCTTTGCCCTGGCGTACCCGATTGCCATGGGCCTGGCGGCCGGGGCGATGATTTTTGTGGTGTCCCACGAAGTGATCCCCGAAACCCACCGCAACGGTCACCAGACGCCGGCCACCCTGGGCTTGATGGCAGGGTTCGCGGTGATGATGTTCCTTGATACGGCGTTGGGTTAACGCGTTGCGCCTTTTGTAGGGTGTGCTCCGCGCACCGAGCGATTCATGTGCCAACGCAACGGTGCGCGGAGCACACCCTACGAGCGTTCGCCTTTAGGGATGCACGCTGCTCAAGACCAGCCGGTTGCGGCCCATCTCCTTGCCGCGATACAGGCGCTGATCCGCACAGCGGTACAGCTCACTGGCGCTATGGCCGTCGGCCGGCCATTGCGCCAGGCCGAAGGTGGCGGATAGCGGAATGCTTTCGTCGCCATACACCAGCGCATGGTTGGCGATCTGCTGGCGCAGGGTTTCCACCAGTGGCGTGGCCGCGGCCAGATCGGTATTGCGCAATATCAGGCCAAACTCTTCGCCGCCCAGGCGCCCGAGGCTGTCGGTCACCCGCAGGCGCAGCAGCAAGCCGTGGCAGATATGTTGCAGTGCCTTGTCGCCGGCGTCGTGCCCCCAGCAATCGTTGACCCGCTTGAAGTGGTCAACATCCATGATCACCAGCACCAACGGCAAGCCGCTGCGCTCGCCTTCCAGAATGCTGCGCTCCAGCGCCTGCTGAAAGCTGCCACGGCTGGCCACCCCGGTCAGCGCATCGGTCTGCGCCTGGCGTTCCAGTTCGTCGTAGGCGGCCGCGCGGCGGGCTTCGTAGAGGTGCACGAAGATGATGATCATCACCCCGCAAAGCACAGCATTGAGCACATCGATCATGCCGGCAGAGGTGCTGGGCATCGGGAATTTGTAGAAATACAAAATGATGGAGGCCACGGCGAACGGCGTGGTCAGCAGAAACCCGCGTACCCGGCCCAGCAGCAGATAGGAGAGCAGGGGAATGATGTAAATCCACACGTAGGCGGTGGTGGAGGCCGCCGGCATCACGATGATGTACAGCAAAAAGCAGTAGGTCGGCAGCAGAAACAGGTAAATCCACGGCACCAGGTTGCGCGCGGTCACAATCTTCCAGCCACCCCACACCAGCACGGCGCTGGCGATTAGCTCGAAGCTGGCGGTGAGCGGGTTACCGGCGAGAAATTGCAGGACGCTGAAGCTGCTGAGCACCAGCCCCGTGCTGACCAGAATCAGGCGCATAAGTGAGCGCTTGCCGGTTTCTTCCAGGCCATTCTTGCCAGCGGAGACGCGGAATTTGATGAGCATGGGAACTCGGCACGTTGCGGGGTTTCACTCGGGGATTAAAGCGGATTACGCCGGTTCCGCCCAGAGGGTCACCGCCATGCAATGCTCGGCGCCCGGCGCCAAGGTGATGAAGTCGTCCAGCACATTGGCCGTTTCAATGCACAGCATGGTCGGCCAGGCGTCGTCAGCGAACTGGCTCAGGCGCTGGGCCTTGTCTATCCATGGGTTCCACACCACCGCCGAGCGCGAGCCGCTGCTGGCCAGGTAAATACGGCGCTGCCACAACGGGTCGAGAATGCTCAGCTGGGCAGGAATATCCAGGTAGATGCGGTCGGTCTCGCCAGCGAAGGTGACGTCGCCCTGTTGCTGGCGCTGCTGCCAGTCTTCCAGGGTTTCGATATAGCGGGTCTGGTCGAGGCCTTCGATGCGCGCCTGGTGAATGTCAGCAACGGCAAAATAGGTGTGCAGTGCCTGGCTCAGGGGCAGCGGCTGGTTACCGGTGTTGCGGGTGGTCAGGCTCAGGGTCAGGCGTTCGTCCAGGCGCACTTCCAGGCTCAGTTCGATGCCGCTTGGCAGCGTGGCCAGGGAGTTGGCTGGAAAACTGAAGCGCAGGGTGACGCTGGCGTCGTCGCTGTCGATGCCTTGCAGTTGCCAGTCCAGGCCACGCACCGGGCCATGGGCGGGCGCGGCGCCGCCTGCATGTTGCTGTTGAATGGGCGCGGGGTTGCGCGCCAGGTCGCCAAACCAGGGCCAGCACACCGGCACGCCGCCGCGCACCGATTGGCCTTTTTTATAGGCCGCTTCTTCGCTGAGCCAGATCACCGGCTGCTGCCCATGGGGTTGATAGCGCAGCACCTGCGCGCCCTGTTGCGCCACCAGCAGTTCCGCCTGTGCTGTGCGCACGCGCCAGCACACCAGTTCATCCAACTCGATACGTTCGACCTGAGGGGTGGGGGTGGGCATAGGGGCGGGGCTCCGTTTTTTAGGCTCCCTCTCCCACGCGTGGGAGAGGGTTGGGGTGAGGGCAGCGGGGCGAAAAGGTTGCCGATAGCGTCACGGCCGACCCTCACCCCTAGCCCCTCTCCCAAGGGGAGAGGGGAACCTGAATCAGCGGCGTGGCACCGGCCGGGTGCGCCCACTACCGTCGATGGCAACGAACACAAATACCGCTTCGGTCACCTTGCGCCATTCGCTGGACAGCGGGTCGTCGCTCCACACTTCCACCAGCATCTGGATCGAGCTGCGGCCGATTTCCAGGGTCTGGCTATAAAAGGAAAGCTGGGCGCCGACGGCGACCGGTACCAGAAAGGCCATGCGGTCGATGGCAACGGTCGATACCCGCCCGCCCGCGACTTTGCTGGCCATGGCGGTGCCGGCGAGGTCCATCTGCGAGACCAGCCAGCCGCCGTAAATATCGCCAAAACCATTGGTTTCGCGCGGTAGCGCAGTAATTTGCAGCGCCAGATCGCCCTGCGGCGTTGGGTCTTCTTGTTCGAGTTCGATCATGCGTTGGTGCCTCTTGCCCGTCACTCTTATTGGATGTGGCCAGTCTCGGGCTTGACTGCTCACTCGGCTAACAGGCCGCAAGTTGGGTTCGCAGAAGACCCGGCCGCTCTAGCCGGGGCCAGACGCAGACACGGCGCAGTATATATAGGCTTGGGCCCCAGCACGACTAGGCAGTCTTAGATTTGACCGGGAACATGACATTGGCTGTGTGACGACGTCGCAATTTGTTATCGTGCGCCCCTGCCGCGCGGGGCTCGAGCCCGCTGTGGCTGCGCTTTCAGCCGATGAGAAGCCCTTTTTATGTCCACCGCCGCCTTGCCAACCACACCTGCCAGCCGACCGCTGACCCGCAGCGATTACAAAACCCTGTCGCTTTCCGCCCTGGGCGGCGCGCTGGAGTTTTACGACTTCATCATTTTCGTGTTTTTCGCCGCTGTGGTCGGCAAGTTGTTTTTCCCGGCGGAGATGCCCGACTGGCTGCGCCAGATGCAGACGTTTGGCATCTTCGCTGCCGGCTATCTGGCCCGCCCGTTGGGCGGCATTGTGATGGCCCACTTCGGTGACCTGCTGGGCC
Organism: Pseudomonas turukhanskensis; assembly: GCF_027922365.1. GTDB lineage: Bacteria > Pseudomonadota > Gammaproteobacteria > Pseudomonadales > Pseudomonadaceae > Aquipseudomonas > Aquipseudomonas turukhanskensis. The sequence goes on along the minus strand of NZ_BSFN01000001.1, from coordinate 290,645 downwards.
GCAAAAAGATGTTCACCCTGAGCATTTTCATGATGGCCGTGCCGACGCTGCTGATGGGCTTGTTGCCCACCTACGCGCAAATCGGCATGTGGGCACCCATCGCCTTGCTGGTGCTGCGCGTAATTCAGGGTGCGGCCATTGGCGGTGAAGTGCCGGGCGCCTGGGTATTTGTGGCCGAGCACGTGCCCCAGCGCCATATCGGCTACGCCTGCGGCACCCTGACCTCGGGGCTTACCGCCGGCATTCTGCTGGGTTCTCTTGTCGCCACACTCTTTAATAGCCTGTTCACCCCTGAAGAACTGCTGGCCTACGGTTGGCGTGGGCCGTTCCTGCTCGGTGGCGTGTTTGGCCTGCTCTCGGTGTACCTGCGCCGCTGGCTGCACGAAACCCCGGTGTTTGCCGAGCTGCAACAGCGCAAGGCGCTGGCCGAAGAAGTGCCGCTCAAGGCCGTGGTGCGTGATCACCGTGGCGCCATCGTGCTGTCGATGCTGCTGACCTGGGTGCTGTCGGCCGGCATTATCGTGGTCATCCTCATGACGCCGACCCTGCTGCAAACTGTTTACGGCTTCAATGCCGCCACGGCGTTGCAGGCCAATAGCCTGGCCATCGTGTTTCTGAGTGTGGGCTGTGTGGCTGCCGGTGCGCTGGCGGATCGTTTTGGCGCAAGCCGGGTGTTTATCATTGGCAGCCTGTTGCTGCTGGCCAGCTCGTGGGCCTTCTACACCCGCATCAGCAGCCATCCGGAGTGGCTGTTCCCGCTCTATGCGTTGACCGGCCTGTTTGTCGGCATGATCGGCGCGGTGCCGTTCGTGATGGTCAATGCCTTCCCGCCGGTGGTGCGTTTTTCCGGGCTGTCGTTTTCCTACAACCTGGCGTACGCCATCTTTGGCGGGCTGACACCGATGATGGTCACCCTGTTGTTGAAGACCGACCCGCTCGGGCCGGCCTACTACGTGGCCGCACTGTGTGGCCTGGGGTTCTGTGTGGGCCTGTACCTGCTTACTTCGAAGCGCTGACCCGCCACACTTTATTGCCGACATCGTCGGTTACCAGCAGGGCGCCCTGGCTGTCGTTGGCGACGTCCACGGGGCGGCCCTGGGCTTGGCCCTCTGCATCGAGGAACCCGGTCAGCACGTCCACCGGTTCGCCCTTGGGCATGCCCGCGCTGAACGGCACGAAAATCACCTTGTAGCCAGCGCGCGGGTCGCGGTTCCACGAACCGTGCTGGGCGACGAACAGCCCTTCCTTGCGCTCAGGCAGCGCACTTTTTTCGCCAAACACGATACCCAGTGACGCGGTGTGCGCGCCCAGGGCGTAATCCGGCACCAGGGCTTTGGCCACCAGCTCCGGCTTCTGCGGTTTTACCCGCTCATCCACGTGCTGGCCGTAATAGCTGTAGGGCCAGCCATAGAAACCGCCGTCTTGTACCGAGGTGATGTAGTCGGGCACCAGGTCATTGCCCAGTTCGTCGCGCTCGTTCACCGCTGTCCACAGCTTGCCGGTGCTCGGCTCCCAGGCCAGGCCGTTGGGGTTGCGCAAGCCGGTGGCGAACAGGCGTTTGTCGCCATTGGTGGGGTTCACTTCCCAGATCGCGGCGCGGCCTTCTTCCATTTCCAGGCCGTTTTCGCCGACGTTACTGTTGGAGCCGACGGTGACATACAGCTTCTTGCCATCGGCGCTGGCGATGACGTTCTTGGTCCAGTGGTGATTCAGCCCGGCGGGCAGGGCGGTGACCTGGGTCGGTGGCTCGCTGATCTGGGTTTGCCCGGTCACGTACGGCACGCGCACCAGCGCATTGGCGTTGGCGATATACAGGTCGTTACCCACCAGGGTCATGCCGAACGGCGAATGCAGGTTTTCCATAAACGCGGTTTTAACTTCCGCCACGCCATCGTGGTCGGCATCGCGCAGCAGGGTGATGCGGTTGGCGCTCGGTACACCGGCGCCGGCCTTTTCCATGATTTTGCCGGCCACGAAATTCTTGATGCTAAAGCCTGGGTCTTGCTCGGGCGGCGGCGTGTTGCTTTCGGCCACCAGCACATCACCGTTGGGCAACACGTACAGCCAGCGCGGGTGGTCGAGGCCTTCGGCGAAGGCGTTTACTTGAGTGCCGGCTGCTGCGGTGGGCGTGGCGCCCTTGGCCCAGCCGATGGCTTTGGCCACGTTCACGGTGGGTACCAGGCTGGATTCAGGCGCGGGCAATGTCGGGTTCGGACCAAAGCCCACGGCGCCAGATTGGGGGGTGGTGTCAGCGCAACTGGTGCACGCGACGGCGAGCAGGGTAAAGGGCAGTAAACGAGCGAATGGCATTGGGCAGTCTCCGGGTCGTTTCAGGTAGCTCAATTAAGGACAGCAGAGTGATCGGGTTGTTATTAAAACCTACGCGGTGAAGCGGTCTGCTGTTTGTAGGCTGTGCTCCGCGCACCGAGCGATGGCGTGGCTAACGCATTGGTGCGCATAGCACACCCTACGCAAAGCAAGAGCGCAGCAGCCCCATGATGGCCTTTCATCCAATTGTCACAATTGAGTCATAGAGTCTTCACACGGCCTACAGATACTTGGCCCCGTTTCCAACACACCCCTATCCTGCTAGGAGCAAGGCATGAAACTTAAGCGTTTGATGGCGGCCCTGACTTTTGTCGCCGCTGGCGTCGCCACCGCAAGCGCGGTTGCCGCTGTTGACCCGTCGATCCCGGCCTATAACAAGACCACCGGCGTATCCGGCAACCTGTCCAGCGTTGGTTCCGACACCCTGGCCAACCTCATGACTCTGTGGGCTGAGGAATACAAGCGTCTGTACCCGAACGTCAACATCCAGATCCAGGCCGCCGGCTCCTCCACCGCGCCACCCGCTCTGACCGAAGGCACCGCTAACCTGGGCCCGATGAGCCGCAAGATGAAGGACGTTGAGCTGCAAGCGTTCGAATCCAAATATGGCTACAAGCCGACCGCCGTTCCGGTAGCCGTCGACGCCCTGGCCGTATTCGTACACAAAGACAACCCGATCAAAGGCCTGACCATGGCCCAGGTTGACGCCATCTTCTCCGCTACCCGCCTGTGCGGTGGTTCGAAAGACATCAAGACCTGGGGCGACCTGGGCCTGACCGGCGATCTGGCCAACAAGCCAGTCCAACTCTTCGGCCGTAACTCGGTTTCCGGCACCTACGGCTACTTCAAAGAAGAAGCCCTGTGCAAAGGCGACTTCAAGGCTAACGTGAACGAGCAACCAGGTTCGGCTTCGGTTGTGCAGTCGATCAGCTCCTCGGTCAACGGCATCGGCTACTCGGGTATCGGTTACAAAACCGCCAGCGTTCGCACCGTGGCCCTGGCCAAGAAGGAGGGCGGCGAGTTCGTCGAAGACAACGAGCAGAACGCCCTGAACGGTTCCTACCCGCTGTCGCGCTTCCTGTTCGTGTACGTGAACAAGGCGCCGAACAAGCCTCTGGCTCCGCTGGAAGCTGAATTCGTGAAATTGGTTCTGTCCCAGCAAGGTCAGCAAGTGGTCGTAAAAGACGGCTACATTCCTCTCCCGGCCAAAGTGGCTGAGAAAGCGCTGAAAGACCTGGGTCTGTAAGACTCATCGAGGCGGCACATGCCGCCTCGATGTAAACACAAGCCTGGTTGGGTGATCCTCGGCCAGGTCTATCGCAAGCCCGCTATCAATGCTGTCATTGATCGGCGGGTTTTTTGCGTCACTGCTTTGTCATGTTTCTGTCATACAGAGCCGCTAGGGTGTGCGCATGAACGATCTGGCAAATTCCCCCATGACTGCGAATTCCTCCTCCGGACGCATTGATTTCAATACGCCCGAGCTGCAACGCAAGCGCCGTATCCGCGCGCTTAAAGACCATTTGGCGCGCTGGTACGTAATGATCGGCGGCCTTTCCGTGCTTGGCGCCATCACGCTGATCTTCTTTTATCTGGGTTATGTGGTGTTCCCGTTGTTCCAGGGCGCCGAGCTGACCGAAAAGAAAGTTCAAAGCCCCGCCTGGCTGCAACAAGACGCCGGCAAACCCCTGCTGCTGGCCATCGAAGAGCAGAACCAGGTGGCCATGCGCGTTTCCGATAAAGGTGAGGTGATTTTCTTCGCCACCAAGTCGGGCGATGAAATCAAACGTGTCGCCCTGCCGCTGCCCGCCGGCGCCACCGTGGCGTCTATCGGCCAGGCGCAAGCCGGCAACAACCTGGTGGTGCTGGGCCTGTCCAACGGTTCGGCGCTGGTGTTCAAACACAGCTACATCGTCACCTACCCGGACAACCACAAAACCATCACCCCGGGCCTCGAATACCCCTACGGCGAAGCGCCGCTGGTGATCGACCCGCAGGGCCGAGCGCTCGAACACGTGAGCCTCAGCGCCACGGATGAAACCATGTTGCTGGGGGCTTCGAGTGGCAGCGAACTGCTGATGCTGTCGCTGACCAGCGAAGAAAACATGATGACCGGCGAAACCACGCTGACGCAGGATCGCATCGCCCTGCCGCAGATCGCCGAGCCGATCAAAGCGCTGTATATCGACCCGCGCCAACAGTGGCTGTACGTGCTCAATGGCCGCGCCCAGGCTGACGTGTTCAACCTGCGCGACCGTACCCTTAACGGCCGCTACAAACTGCTCGAAGACGCAGATGCCGAAGTGACCGCCAGCACTCAGCTGCTGGGCGGCATCTCGCTGATGATCGGTAACTCCAAAGGTGGCATCAGCCAGTGGTTTATGGCCCGCGACCCGGATGGTTCGTCGCGCTTCAAACATATCCGCGACTTCCAGCAAGGCGATTCGCCCATCGTGCAGATCAACCCGGAAGAGCGTCGCAAAGGCTTCGTCGCCCTGGACGCTGCCGGTGAGCTGGGTATTTACCACAGCACCGCCGAGCGCACCTTGCTGGTGGAAAAAATCGTCGACGGCAAAGGTGCCCTGGCCCTCTCGCCACGGGCCAACCGGCTGGTGGTTGAAGCCGGCACCGAGCTGCACCCGCTGTCCCTGAAAAACCCGCACCCGGAAGTGTCCTTTAGCGCGCTGTGGGGCAAGGTCTGGTACGAAAGCTACGACGAGCCGAAATACATCTGGCAGTCCACCGCCGCCAACACCGAGTTCGAGCCCAAGCTGAGCCTGGCACCGCTGACCTTCGGCACCTTGAAGGCCGCGTTCTATGCCATGCTGCTGGCCGCGCCGCTGGCCGTTGCGGCCGCCATCTACACCGCCTACTTCATGGCACCGCGCATGCGCCGCAAAGTGAAGCCGGTGATCGAGCTGATGGAAGCGCTGCCCACGGTCATTCTCGGCTTCTTCGCCGGCCTGTTCCTGGCGCCCTATGTTGAGGGCCACCTGCCGGGCATCTTCAGCCTGCTGATTCTGACGCCGCTGGGCATTCTGCTCGCCGGTTGGGGCTGGAGCCGCCTGCCGGATTCCATCCGCCTGCGCGTGCCGGAAGGCTGGGAATCGCTGACCCTGATCCCGGTGATCCTGATCGTTGGCACCTTTGCCCTGGGCATGAGCCCGTACATGGAAAACTGGTTCTTCGGCGGCGACATGCGCCTGTGGATTTCCCATGACCTGGGCATTACCTACGACCAGCGCAACGCCCTGATCGTCGGCCTGGCGATGGGTTTTGCGGTGATCCCGAACATCTTCTCTATCGCTGAAGACGCCGTGTTCAGCGTGCCGCGCAGCCTGACCCTGGGCTCGCTGGCGCTCGGTGCCACCACCTGGCAGACCATGACCCGCGTGGTGATCCTGACCGCCAGCCCCGGCATCTTCTCCGCGCTGATGATCGGCATGGGCCGCGCGGTCGGTGAAACCATGATCGTGCTGATGGCCACCGGCAACACCCCGGTCATGGAAATGAACCTGTTCGAAGGCCTGCGCACCCTGGCGGCCAACGTCGCGGTGGAAATGCCCGAATCGGAAGTCGGCGGCAGCCACTACCGCGTGCTGTTCCTCTCGGCACTGGTACTGCTGCTGTTCACCTTCATCATGAACACCTTGGCCGAACTGATTCGTCAGCGTCTGCGCAAGAAATACGCAGCGCTCTAAAGGATGAATGCCGTGAAGAAGAATTCTCTCAACGCCTGGTTCAAAAGCGGTTCGCCGGGCATCTGGATGAGCGGCGGCGCGGTGTCCATCGCCGTGATCATGACCATCGGCCTGCTGCTGGTCATCGCCGTCCGAGGCCTGGGCCACTTCTGGCCGGCCGACCTGCTGCAAGCCACCTATGCCATTCCGGGGCAAGCCAGCCACGTGGTGGTGGGTGAAGTGGTGCAGGCCGAAGAAGTGCCGCTGGCGCGCTTGAAGGGCGCTGGCTTGCCGGTGCCGGACAACGGCCCGGAGTTTATGACCCGTGAGCTGCTCAAGGTCGGTAACCGCGATATCTACGGCGCCGATTTCACCTGGCTGGTCGGTGACTGGCTGGTGGATCAGAAGAAACCCGTGGAGCTGATGACCCTGGTCCGCCGCGAGTGGGGCAACTTCTACGGCACGCTGGTCAGCGTCAAGGAAAGCGGCAAGGTAATCGCCGAGGGCGAGGCCGGCTGGCCGACCCTGCAAGAGCGCATCGTGCGCGTCGAAGACCTGGCCAAGCAGCTGTCCAAGCTGGAAAAGAAAGACATCGGTGCGATCAACCATGGCCTGGAACGCCTGCGCCTGAAAACCCGCAAGCTGGAACTGGAAAAGACCCTGACCGCCGAAGCGCAAGCCGACATCGACGCCGAGCGCGCCGAGCTGGATGCCAAGTACAAAGGCCTGGAAAGCCAACTGCTGGAACTGCACCACGCCGTGGACCGCGACAGCATCGTGGTGCGCGAAGCCGACGGCAAAGAGATCGAAATCAGCCTGGGCAAGATCGTTCACGCCTACCAGCCCAACGGCATGAGCGTCTTCACCAAGCTGCGCATGTATTTCGCCAACCTGTGGGAATTCCTGAGCGACGACCCGCGTGAAGCCAACACCGAAGGCGGTATCTTCCCGGCCATTTTCGGCACCGTGATGATGACCCTGATCATGGCCATGATCGTCACCCCGTTCGGCGTGCTGGCTGCCGTGTACCTGCGCGAATATGCCAAGCAGGGCCCGCTGACCCGCGTGATCCGCATTGCGGTGAACAACCTGGCCGGCGTTCCGGCGATTGTATACGGCGTGTTCGGCCTGGGCTTCTTTGTGTACGTATTGGGCGGCTCCCTCGACCGTCTGTTCTTCGCTGAAGCATTGCCTGCTCCTACCTTCGGTACGCCGGGCCTGATGTGGGCCTCGCTGACCCTGGCGATTCTGGCCGTGCCGGTGGTAATTGTGGCTACCGAGGAAGGCCTGGCGCGTATTCCGCGTGCCGTGCGCGAAGGCTCGCTGGCCCTCGGCGCGACCAAGGCTGAAACCCTGTGGAAAGTGGTATTGCCGATGGCCAGCCCGGCCATGATGACCGGCATGATCCTCGCCGTGGCCCGCGCCGCCGGTGAAGTGGCGCCGCTGATGCTGGTGGGTGTGGTGAAACTGGCGCCGTCGCTGCCGGTGGACGGCAACTACCCGTACCTGCACCTGGACCAGAAGATCATGCACCTGGGCTTCCACATCTACGACGTGGGCTTCCAGAGCCCCAACGTGGAAGCGGCCCGCCCATTGGTATACGCCACCGCCTTGTTGCTGGTGATGGTGATTGCCGGTTTGAACCTGTCGGCGGTGGCCATTCGTAACCACCTGCGCGAGAAGTACAAGGCGCTGGATCATTAAGTACAAACACCGTCGTTCCCGCGTAGGCGGGAACCCAGAAGGGGTTGGACAACGCATGCGCCTAACCGAATCTGGATCCCAGCCTGCGCTGGGATGACGGAGTAAAGCATTACAGAACTTACGCTGCCCCCCGGTCAGCCAAACGTAAATTACGCATCGAGGTTTCTCCATGCAGCACGAATCCCAGCCACACGGCATCAACATTTCTGCCCTTGGCCGTGAAAAACAGAACCTGAGCCTGGCCAACGAGCCGGTGACGCTGGAAGTTCCTGGCCTGAGCCTGTTCTACGGCGAAAAGCAGGCGCTGTTTGACGTCAAGATGAACATCCCCAAGCAGCGCGTGACCGCCTTCATCGGCCCGTCCGGCTGCGGCAAGTCGACCTTGCTGCGCTGCTTCAACCGCATGAACGACCTGGTGGACGGCTGCCGCGTCGAAGGTGAAATCAACCTCGACGGCACCAACATCTACCGCAAAGGCGAAGACGTGGCCGAACTGCGTCGTCGCGTCGGCATGGTGTTCCAAAAGCCCAACCCGTTCCCTAAAAGCATCTACGAGAACGTGGCCTACGGCCTGCGCATTCAAGGCATCAACCAGAAGCGCGTACTCGACGAAGCCGTTGAGCAATCGTTGCGCGGCGCGGCCCTGTGGGACGAGGTGAAAGACCGTCTGCACGAGTCGGCCCTGGGCATGTCCGGTGGTCAGCAACAGCGTCTGGTCATTGCCCGCACCATCGCCGTACAGCCCGAAGTGCTGCTGCTGGACGAACCGTGCTCGGCCCTGGACCCGATCTCCACCCTGAAAGTGGAAGAGCTGATCTATGAGCTGAAATCCAAGTTCACCATCGTCATCGTGACCCACAACATGCAACAGGCCGCGCGCGTCTCCGACTACACCGCGTTCATGTACATGGGCAAGCTGATCGAGTTTGGTGATACCGATACGCTGTTTACCAACCCAGCCAAAAAACAAACCGAAGACTACATCACCGGTCGCTACGGCTAGCCTCCTGGCTATGCCAGAGCGCGCCGGGCGGCGTTAGCGGGACTTGCCGTACGGGTTGTACTGTCTGCGTCCTGCTGCCTTGCCCGACACGCTCTGGCAAAGGCCAGGAAACCGAGAAGTGCCAACACCAAATTTAGCTTCCAAGGGCTAGAACATGATCAACAAAGACAGCCTCACCCACCATATTTCTGCCCAGTTCAACGCTGAGCTGGAAGAGGTGCGCAGCCACCTGCTGGCCATGGGCGGCCTGGTGGAAAAACAAGTCAACGACGCCGTTACCGCGCTGATCGACGCCGACTCCGGTCTGGCCCAGCAGGTGCGTGAGATCGACGACCAGATCAACCAGATGGAGCGCAACATCGACGAAGAATGCATCCGCATTCTGGCCCGTCGGCAGCCTGCCGCCTCCGACCTGCGTTTGATCATCAGCATCTCCAAATCGGTGATCGACCTGGAGCGCATCGGCGACGAAGCCACCAAGATCGCCAAGCGCGCCATCGAGCTGTGCGAAAACGGTGAATCGCCGCGCGGCTATGTGGAAGTGCGTCATATCGGCGATCAGGTACGCAAGATGGTTCAGGAGTCCCTGGACGCCTTCGCTCGCTTTGACGCTGACCTGGCCCTGTCGGTGGCCAAGTACGACAAGACCATCGACCGCGAATACAAAACCGCGCTGCGTGAACTGGTCACTTACATGATGGAAGACCCGCGCTCCATCACCCGCGTGCTGAGCATCATCTGGGTACTGCGCTCGCTGGAACGCATCGGCGACCACGCGCGCAATATTGCCGAGCTGGTGATTTACCTCGTGCGCGGCACCGACGTAAAACACTTGGGTCTGGCCCGTATGGAAGAAGAAGTAAAAGGCACTGCCGACAAGGGTTAATCGATAACCGGGTAGGGCGAATATCCGCAAGGCGGATATCCGCCGATACACCGTCCCATACGGCGGATATCGCCAAGGCGATATTCGCCCTACGCCGCTCCACGAACGTCCCGACACTCGCCCGGCCTTGTCCGGGCGTTGTCGTTTTTGTGCGTTAGCGTCGGCTTCGCGCACGTGGTTTGGCTATTCGCCGGCAGGCGAGGCTATGCTTATGCCATTACTGAAGGGGTGGTCGATGAGCAAAATCAGTGTGCTGGTGGTGGATGACGCGCCGTTTATCCGTGATCTGGTGAAGAAGGGCCTGCGCAACGCGTTCCCCGGCATCCAGATCGAAGACGCGGTGAACGGCCGCAAAGCCCAGCAAATACTGGGTCGACAGGCGTTCGACCTGATTCTGTGTGACTGGGAAATGCCCGAGCTGTCGGGCCTGGAGCTGCTGAGCTGGTGCCGCGAGCAACCGACCCTGCAAGCCGTGCCCTTTATCATGGTCACCAGCCGTGGCGACAAAGACAACGTGGTGCAGGCCATTCAGGCCGGCGTCTCGGACTTTATCGGCAAGCCCTTTACCAACGAGCAACTGGTTACCAAGGTCAAAAAAGCCCTGCACAAAGCCGGCAAGCTGGAAGCCCTGATGGGCAGTGCGCCGAAAACCGCGTCCTCGCCCTTTGGCAACGACTCGCTGTCGGCCCTCACTGGCGGCAAGGCTGAAGTGGTCAAACCCAAAGCGCCCGCCCCTGCCGCCACCGGTTCTGCCGCTGCCCTGCTGGGTGGCGCGGCCAAGCCTGCGGCGGCGCCAGCGCCTCCCTCCGGTCGTGGCCAGGGCCAACTGCGCCTGGCCAGCGGTAACCTCGCCTGCGTGATCAAAGCCCTGAGCCTGAAAGAGGCGGCGCTGTTGGTGAAGCGTCTGGACACCCTGCCGCAAGTGCTGGAAAGCGCCGTGCTCGATCTGGAGCAAGGCGATGGCGGCGAAGTGGCGCGCCTCAATGGCTATCTGCATTCGATAGCGGCGTTCGAGCCCAAGCCTGATACCGAATGGTTGCAGCTGGTCTTCCGCTTCGTCGACCGCGACCCGCAGAAGCTCGACTACCTGTCGCGCCTGATTGCCCGTGGCTCTGCGCAAAAGCACTTCGTTCCCGGTGCCTAACGCTATCCCCTTGTAGGAGCCAGCTTGCTGGCGAACCCTGGAAAAGTCATGGCCGGTGTGCCCGATTCGCCAGCAAGCTGGCTGCTACAGTTGTGATTGGCCGACCAGCGGCGCGTGCTTGTTCACATCACAACAGCCGCTGTCTCGCCTGACGCCCACGGCGCTGCTAGTCTTGCCCGTTCAGGAACCCATTAGAACGATGCCGTTATGCTAGGGCGCATTATCCTTCTCTGTGGTCTGCTGCTGGCCGGTGCCAATCCGGCGCTGGCGTTGACCATCTACAAATACACCGACGCCAATGGCGTAGTGACCTACACCGACAAAGCCGCGCCCGGTGCGCAGGTGTTCGTGTTCCGCGACCGTATGGTCGAGCGCCTGGACACCCAGGTAAAACTGGAAACCAAAAAACACGACGCCGGCGAAACCCTGCTGGTGCGCAACGACCTGTACGCGCCGGTGGAAGTGGAGCTGAGCCTCAACAACGCGGTGAACGTATCCGGCATGCCGGACAAACCCATTCACTGGGTGCTGCCCCCGCGCAGCACGATCCGCCTGGCCACCCTGGCCCCACGTGACGCCAGCCAGCCCATGCGCTACAAGCCGAAACTGCGCACGGCCCTGGGCGATCCGCGCCTGCAACCCATCGTCTACGACTACCCGCTGCCGTGGGTCGGTGGCCCGTTCCGACAAAGCCAGGGCGCCAATGGCAAATACAGCCACTTCACGCCCAAAGGCCGCTACGCCATCGACATCGCCATGCCCGAAGGCACGCCCATCGTTTCGGCCCGCGCCGGCACCGTGGTGAAAATCGAAAACGGCCAGAGCGGGCGCGGCAACAACCCCTCGGGCAACTTTGTACGGGTGCTGCACGACGACGGCACCATGGGCGTTTACCTGCATTTGATGCGCGGCTCTGTGCTGGTCGGCGAGGGGCAACGCATAGATCTGGGCACGCCGCTGGCACGCTCGGGCAACACCGGCAACAGCAGTGGCCCGCACCTGCACTTCGTTATTCAGCGCAATATGGGTCTGGCGCTGGAGTCGATTCCCTTCGATTTTGTGCAACCGGTCGACACCTTGCCCAATTTTGCCGTGGGCGGTGAGTGAGCAGGCCTGCTAGCCTGTGTGGCATCACGACTAATATCGTCAAGGACTGACCTACCGGCTAAGGGTGAGCAATGCGGCTGCGCTTTCACGTCATGACCCTGTTGCTGTGCTGGCTTGCGGCCTTTGGCTGCCAAGCGGCACTGGTGCAACTGCAAGATGAAATGGAGCCCCTGCGCCTGGGCCCGCAGCTTGAGTATTTACTGCCACAACAACCCCTGCAATTTGTCGACGCCCAGCGCTCGCGCGGCTGGCAACTGGTCAATGCCGACTCGCTAAACCTCGGTCATCAGGAACAGGCGGTGTGGGTGCGCGTGCACCTGCTCAATATCGCCAACATCAACGACTGGCTGCTGGTGGCGGACTGGCCGATCCTCGACCGTGCCGACGTGCGCCTGTACTACCCCGAAAGCCGAAGCTGGGGCGCCATGCAATCGGCTGGCGACCACCTGCCCTTCAGCACCTGGCCACGGGCCGAACGGCAGCTGGTGTTTCCGCTGAGCCTGGAAAAAGCCGAAGAGGCCTGGGTGTACATGCGCGTCAGCAGCAAGGAAAACCTGGTGCTGCCCCTGGAGCTGTTCAGCGATGAGCAATTCCAGGCCCAGGAAAAAAGCATGCGCATGCTGCTGGGCATGTTCTTCGGCGCCATGCTCGCCATCCTGCTCTACAACGCCAGCCTCTACCTGTTCACCCGGCACCGCAGCTACGTCTGGTACACCCTCTATCTGCTCGGGGTGATCATTTACGAACTGAGCATTTCCGGCATCGGCCCGCTTTACGTCTGGCCGGACCTGGGCACCCCGGCGCGACAGATCTACGCGTTGTCGGCGATCTGGAGCTTCTTTGCTGCCGCCATGTTTATCCGCGCCTTTCTGCGCCTGCCGCGTTACGGCGGCTGGCCGCTGTGGACCAACAATCTCTTGGCCCTTTACTGGTTGGCGGCGTTGGTGCTGGTGCTGGCCGAGCCTGACTGGGTGTACTGGATCGGGGTCAATCAGGTGGCACTGGCCTCCTGCATTCTGGCGCTGGTGGTGGCGGTGTCGGCCTGGCGCCGCGGCAATGCGTCGGCGCCGATGTTTATCCTGGCCTGGAGCGTTTTGATCGTGTGCACCTTCGTGCACGTGGCGGCGCTGGAAGGGCTGCTGCCAATCAACCAGATCACCCTGCGCGCACAGACCTTGGGCTTTTTCGTCGAATTCATTCTGCTGTCCGTGGCCCTGGCCGACCGCCTGAACCGCGAGCGCGCGCAGCGGGTAGCGGCCCAGCACAGCTTGCTTGAAGCCCGCGAGCAGGCACTGGCCACCCAGCAGCAAATGCTTGAGGTGCAGCGGCGCACCAACGAAGAACTGGAACACCGGGTACAGGAACGTACGTCTGCGCTGCAACGCACCAAGCTGGATCTGGAGCAAGCCAACACCGAGCTCACCCGCATCAGCCATACCGATGCCCTGACCCAGTTGGCCAACCGGCGTTATTGCGACCAGCAACTGGCGCACCTGAACGACCCGGCTCTGGCGGTGCTGATGATTGATATCGACCACTTCAAGCGCATCAATGACACCTATGGGCATCCGTTTGGCGACACCTGCATCAGTGCGGTGGCGCAGGTCTTGAAGCAGGCGACCCGGCGCAGTGCCGACCTGGCGGCGCGCTATGGCGGTGAGGAGTTTGTGGTGTTGCTTCGCGACAGCAATCCCAAGGATGCCTTTGAGTTGGCTGAGCAGGTGAGGCAGGCGGTGGCGGGGATTACGCTGGATGCTGACGGCGTGCAGGTGCGGCTTACGGTGAGCATTGGGGTGGCGTGTAATTCGGCGGAGCATGTGCTGGATGTGCAGGCGCTGTTGAGTGCGGCGGATCGGGCGTTGTATGTGGCTAAGCAGGGGGGGAGGAATCAGGTGCAGGGGGTTCAGGCGTTGCCTGCTTGAGGACTCGGTTTGCTCGGATCTGGTGGAGGTATTCATTACCGCGTGTGCGGCGTTTTTGTTTCGCGCCTTACGCGCGAGGCTTTTGTAGGGTGTGCTCCGCGCACCTTTCTTTCTTCTGGTTGGCGGTGATTTTCTTCGTTATCGCGTGCGCTGAACGTTTTATTTCGCGCCTTACGCGCGACTGACTTTTGGCATTGCCCCAAAAGTCAGCAAAAGGTCTAGCCCCCACCTTGGGTTTTCACTGCGTGAAAACTTCCCTCGTTACATCGCCGCTCCAGGGGCACGCCACGACGGGCCGTCCCTGGCCCATCGTGCCTCTCGCGGCATCCATGCCGCTCAACCCCCTACGCGACGATTCCACTCGGCCTGCGCTCAAGGGGCGGGTAGATCAAGATCAAGATCAAAAGTAGATCAAAAGCCCCTCACCCCAGCCCTCTCCCGCAAGCGGGAGAGGGGGCAAATCAAATGCGGTAGCCGCCATACGTCACCCCTCGCCCGCGTGCGGGAGAGGGGGCGGGGGTGAGGGGCCGTTGATCTGGCTTGTGATCTACCGCTTGTGATCTACCCGCCCCTTGAGCGCCCGGCCGAGTGGAGTCGTTGCGTAAGGGGTCGTAGCGGCCGGGAGCCGCGAAGAGGGATGGGGCCATGGATGGCCCTCAGCCCGGCCCCTGGAGCGACGACGCAGCGAGGGAACCCGAAGCGCAGCGTAGGGCCCAGGTAGGGGCAAGATTTTTTGGTTTCTTTTTCATCGATTGGAAAAAGAAACTCGCGCGTAAGGCGCGAAACAAAACGTTCAACACACGCGGTAATGCAGAAAAACAACAGTCGCCTGATAAACCGCAAGGTGCGCGGTGCACACCCTATATAAAGCCTCCCTGTAACCAAAGCGCACTGAAACCAAGCACCCCGCCTACCAAAGGTGCACCACCCCCCTTCGCCCATCCCTCCAACCACCCACCCCAAAACACCAACCCCTTGAAACCGTGAGGTTTTCAACGCCTGGCACCGACCTTGCTATATCCCTTCCCGAACGGGATGAGTTTTTCGCGTCGGCACCGCCGTCACAAAGCCACTCATGACGCTTGGCACACAGGAGCTGTAACCAGAGGCGAACTAGGGTTCCGGTCCACCGAGGTGGACGCTGGTCCGAGAGTTTTCCGGCCCTAAGGAAGAGGGCTACACGGCGGGAGAAAAGCCCGGGAGACGTGATGTCATCCCGTGCCTGTTTCCTTAACGTGTAGGAGTGTTGCCATGACCACGCCGTTGTCTTGCTTCAAGCTTCCTTCGTTGCGCAAAAGCCTGCTCGGGGCTTGCCTGGCCGCTGCTGCCAGCCTCTTGCCCATCGCCTCCCAAGCCGCTGAAACCCTGAAAATCGGTACCGTTGTCTGGGCCGGTTACGCGCCGTTCTATGTCGCCGACAAACTCGACCTGTACAAACCCCACGGCCTGAAAGTGGAACTGCAGTTTTTCAACGACCCGGCCTTGATCCCGACCGCTATGGTCGGCGGCGCGCTGGATGGCGGCATGCTCACTTACGACCAAGTGGTCGGCGGCGTGGCCAAGGGCCTCAAGCACAAGGTGGTCATGCCCATCGACTTCTCCAACGGCGGCGATGCCATCGTGGCGGACAAGGCCATCACCTCGGTCAAAGACTTTAAGGGCAAGAAGGTCGGCTACAACCCGCTTTCGCCCTCTGACTTCTTGCTGGCCTATGCCCTCAAGTCCAACGGCATGACTGAAAAAGACATCAGCCCGGTCAACATGACCCCGGAAAGCATTCCAGGCGCCATGGCCTCTGGCAGCCTGCCGGTGGGCGTGACCTACGAACCGAACGTGTCGCAGATTCTCGGCATGCCGGGCGACAAGTTTCACGTGGTGTATTCCTCCAAAGATGCCCCGGGCCTGATCACCGACGTTTTGGTGTTTGACGAAAAAGTCATCGCCAAACGCAAAGTCGCAATCAACGCGCTGATGCAGGGTTACGTCGATGGCCTGGCGTATATCAAAAGCCACCCGGCCGAAGCGGCTGAAATCATCGGCAAGGTGCTGGGCGTAAGCGCCAAGGAAGCCACTGAGCAAATGAGCGGTGTGTACAACATTCCGCTGGCGGAAATGAGCAAGAACTTCGAGAAATCCGACGCCACCAGCTCGTTCTTCGGTAGCGGCGCGGTGATCGGCACCCTGCTCAAAGACAACGGCCAGATCCCGACCATTCCGAATTTCGCCACCACGTTTGACGCGTCCTTCGTCGAAGCCCTGGCCAAGTAAGGCCGGCACACGACATCACGTTGCCGGTGCGCACACCGCCGTAGGGTGTGCTGTGCGCACCACAGGCAACGCCGATTAAACAGGAGCCATCATGTCGACCCAGATTTTCCGTTACGCCGACGGCAAGCTGCCTAACTCGCTGGCGTTCGCCTATGTCTTCGCCACGTTCATCGGCGGTTTTGCGCTGCTGTTCAACACCCACTGGGCACTGAACCTGCTCGGCACCCTATTGCTTGGCCACGCGATGATCATCGCGGCTTACCTGATTCACGAATTCGCCCACGGCACCATTTTCGCCAAGCCCAAACACAATGAGTGGGCGGGGGAGTTCTGTAGCTGGCTGTGTGGCAGTTGCTACGCCGGCTTCCAATACCTGCGCAAAAAACATATGCGCCATCACGTCGACCGCGCGGATGTGATCACCTTCGACACCAAGGCCTTTATGAAGGCCTGCCCGGTGTGGTTGCGCAAGGTCATCCTGGCGCTGGAGTGGGCCTATATCCCGGCCATCGAGCTGGTGATGCATTACTACGTGGTGGTGTTGCCCTTTATCACTCACGACGAAAAGCATCGCGCCAACCGCAAGAAGGTGCTGCTTACCCTGGCCATTCGCTCGGCGCTGTTTGCCGTGCTCGCGGCTGTATCGTTCAAGGCGCTGGTGTTGTATTGCCTGGCCTGGATGCTGATGCTCACCGTGCTGCGTTTTGCCGATGCTTATCAGCACACCTACGACGCCTTTGCCGTGCTCGAAGACGGCGGCGCCATTCCCAATGACAAGGTGCGTGACCGCGTTTATGAGCAGCACAACACCTACAGCAACGTGGTGTCGGCGCGCTGGCCGGTGCTCAATCTGTTGCTGCTGAATTTCTCCTACCACAACGCCCACCACGAGAGACCGGTGGCGCCCTGGTACCGCCTGCCGGCCTTGCACCGCGAGTTGTATGGCAGCGATTACGCCCAGGTGCTGCCGATGCACTTGCTGCTCAAAAGCTTTCACGAACACCGCCTGCGTCGGGTGATGGACGACCACTACGGCGAAGTGGCCGCGCCTGAGCAGCAACGGCGTGCCGATGGTTTCTACGGCGCGGTCGGCGTGTCGTTTCTGACGGCGGTATAGGCGATGAACCTCGATTACAGCGGCAAGACCGTGCTGCTCACCGGTGCCGCCAGCGGCATCGGTAAAGGCCTGGCGCGTGCCTTTGCTGAACAAGGCGCACGCCTGGAATTGCTCGACCGCAACGGCGAGGCGCTCGCGGCGGTGGCCGAGGCGTTGCACAACCTCACGGCGGTGACGATTAGCACCCTGGATCTGGGCGACAGCGCCGCCGTCGCAGCCTTTGCCGCCGGCCGCGAAGGCCGCCCAATCGATGTGTTGATCAACAACGCCGGCGTCGAATACGCCACGCCATTGAGCGACACCGGCAGCGCTGCCGATGCCCACTGGCAGGCGCTGCTGGATAACAACGTGGCCTCAATGCTGCGCTTGACCCGCGCGCTGCAAGGCCAGCTCAAGGCCGGCAGCAGCGTGATCAATCAGGCCTCGATCTGGGGCCTTAAAGGCGTGCCGGGTTTTAGCGCCTACGTGGCAAGCAAACATGCCGTAATCGGCCTGACCCGTTCGCTGGCCTGGGAGCTTGGCCCTCGGCGTATCCGCGTCAATGCGGTGTGCCCCGGCTGGATCGGCACCGAGGCGGCCATGCGTTCGCTCAAGGTCATGGCCGATACCAACGGCCGTAGCGAAGCCGATGAGCTGGCGATAATCCTCGCCGCCCAGGCCGTGCCGGAATTGCTGACGCCCGCCGACCTGGCCGGCACCTTTCTGTTTCTCGGGAGCGCTCTGGCGCTGCCGCTGACCGGGCAGGCGCTGTCGGTCAGCCATGGTGAGGTGATGCACTGATGAGCGACTTACCCCTCAGCGGCCAGGTGGCGCTGGTCACCGGCGCTGCCACCGGTATCGGCCGCGCCACCGTGTTGGCCCTGGCCGCGGCCGGCGCCAAGGTGTGGATCAATCATTTCGGTCAGGCGCAGGCCGCCACCGGGTTGGTCGCGCGCATTACGGCGGCCGGTGGCTGGGCGCGGGCGGTGGAAGCGGATGTCAGTTCTGCCGCGCACGTGGAGGCCATGTTTGAAGAGATTTTTGCCGTCGGCGCCCTGGATATTCTGGTGAACAACGCCGGCATCATTCTGGAAAAACCCTTTCTGGAAACCAGCGAAGACGACTGGGCCACGCTGCTGGGCGTCGACCTCAGCGCCGTGTACCGCTGCTGCCGCCATGCGCTGGGCCATATGCAGCCGCGCGGCTCGGGCAGCATCGTCAATATCGCCTCGGAACTGGGCCACCTGGGCCGCGAGAAATACGCCGCGTATTGCACCGCCAAAGCCGGCGTGATCGGCCTGACCAAATCCCTGGCCCGCGAATTCGCCCCAGCCATCCGTATCAACGGCGTGGCCCCGGGCCCGGTGGACACGCCGATGGTGAGCGCAGAAAACATGAGCGCCGAGATGATCGCCAAGGAGGTGGCCATTCCTATGGGCCGCCTTGGCCGCCCGGAAGAAATTGCCGCTGCCGTGCTGTTTCTGGTGTCGCCGCAGGCGAGTTTTTTCCAGGGGCAGATGCTTGGCGCCAACGGCGGGGCGTGGATGGGATGAACAGCCTGCTCAAACCGGAAAGCATTCTGTTGTTTGCCGCCGTGCTCTGGGGCCTGGGCTGGATGCCGCTGCACCATTTTGCCGATCAGGGCCTGAGCGGTATGCCGGTGGTACTCGCCACCTATGGGTTGTTGTGTGGGCTGGCCATTCCGGTGCTTGTCTGGCAGCGCAGGGCGTGGTGGTCGCAACGCTGGGGCTTGCTAGCGATTGGCGTGCTGGGCGGGTTCGGCACCGGTGGGCTGGTCGGTGCGCTGTCCGAAGGCGACGTGGTGAGAGTGATGTTGCTGTTTTACCTGGCGCCGGTCTGGGGCCTGCTCGGCGGCTGGCTGGCGCTGGGCGAAAAGCTCAGCGCGGAGCGGTTGTTGGCGCTGGGCCTGGCCATGCTGGGCATTGCCCTGACGCTGGGGCTTAGCCGCGACACCTTCAAACCGCTGACCGCTGCCGACTGGCTGGCGCTGGTCGCCGGGTTTGCCTTTGCCATGAACAACCTGGTCACCCGCGCCGCCGACCAGGTGCCGCTGGCGAGCAAGTCGGTGGTGGCGTTTCTCGGCAGCGCGGCGGTGGGCGCGGTGTTCTGCTGGCTGCAAGCCACGCCGTTGCCGCCGATGTCGCCGACGTTGTGGGGGCAGGTCTTGCTGTTCGGCATTTTCTGGCTGGTGGCCATGGCCACCGCTCAATACGGCTTCAGCCATGTCGAGATCGGTCGCGCTTCCGTGCTGGTGGTGATGGAGCTGGTGGTGGCGGTGCTCACCAGCGCCTGGTTTGGCGATCGGGAACTGGGCTTGCGTGAATGGTGTGGCGGCGCGCTGGTCACCCTGGCAGCGGTACTCGCTGCCCGGCCGCCACGGGTTAACAGTCAACAGTCTTGTGAGGCGTCTCTATGACAAGCGTACGCATGGACCAGCTCAGCTGGGTGGAATACGCGCGCCAGGTGCGCGAACTGTCGCCGGTCGTCTTTTTGCCCTGTGGCGCCACCGAGCAACACGGCCCGCACTTGCCGCTGGGCACCGATGCGCTGCTGGCCAGTGCGCTGTGTGAAGACGTGGCGGCCAAGGTCGGCGGGCTGGTGGCGCCGGCGCTGTCCTACGGCTACAAATCCCAGCCCAAGTGCGGCGGCGGCAATCATTTCTGCGGCACCACCAGCCTCGATGGGCAAACCCTGATCGCCCTGGTGCGCGACGCCGTGCGCGAGTTCGCCCGCCATGGCGTTACCCGCCTGGTGCTGGTGGACGGGCACTACGAAAATCAGTGGTTTGTCACCGAAGGCATCGAGCTGGCCATGCGCGAGCTGGGCAAGGACAGCAAACTTGAAGTGATGCGCCTTGAGCACTGGGACTTCTGCACGGAAGAAACCCTGGCAGCGGTGTTCCCCAACGGCTTCCCCGGTTTCGCCCTAGAGCACGCGGCGGTGATCGAAACTTCGCTGATGCTGCATTACCTGCCCAAGCTGGTGCGTATCGACCTGATTCCGGATGAACCGCCGGCCGACTTCCCGCCCTACGACATGTACCCCAGTCGCACCGAGTGGGTGCCGGCCTCTGGTGTGCTGTCATCGGCCAAGGGCTCGACGCCGGAAAAGGGCGCGCGCATGGCCGCCGACATCACCCAGGGCATCGCCCAGGCGGTGCGCAAGGAATTCAAGCTGTGAGCACCGCCCTGATCGTCATCGATATGCAGCGCGACTTCTGCGCGCCGGGCGGCTACGCCGATCAGGCCGGGCTGGATATCAGCTTGCTGCGTGCGCCGATTCCGGCCATCCAGGACCTGCTGGCCTGCGCCCGCGCCCAGGGCCTGCTGGTGCTGCATACCCGCGAAGGGCATCGGCCGGATTTAACCGATTTGCCCGAGCCCAAGCGGTTACGTGCGCACAATGCCGGCGCGCCGATTGGCCACCCGGGGCCGCTGGGGCGTTTGCTGGTGCGGGGTGAATTTGGCCACGACCTGATCGACGAACTGCAACCGCTGCCGGGCGAGCCGGTGATCGACAAGCCCGGCTACAGCGCCTTTGCCAGCACGGACCTGGACCTGCTGCTGCGCAACCGCGGCATTGACCACCTGGTGATCACCGGCGTTACCACCGAAGTGTGTGTGTCGTCCACGCTGCGCAGCGCGGTGGATCTGGGTTACGCCTGCACGCTGGTCAGCGATGCCTGTGGCTCGGCCTACCCTGAACTGCACGCTGCCGCGTTGGCCATGGTCGATGTGGAAGGTGGCTTGTTTGGCCGGGTATGCGACAGTCAGCGCCTGATCGCGGAGCTGGAGCAGCGGGTATGACGCAGGTAAAAAAACTCTGGCCGTTGCTCACCGCCACCCATCGCTACGACAAGACCATCTCCACCTATAACCGTGGCCATGGCGTGCAGATCGAGGCGCCGATTCTGGCCTACCTGATCGAGACCAGCCACGGCCGCATTCTGTACGACGTCGGTTGCGACTACGCCAAGATCAACGACCCGGTTCAGCGTGCGCGCTGGTACGACCCGGTGGAATTTCCCATGGGCGCGCCGCAGATGAGCGAAGACCAACGCCTGCCCGCACACTTCGCCCGCCTGGGGCTGACGCCCGCCGATATTGACCTGGTGTTTCTCGGCCACCTGCACTTCGACCATGCCGGCGGCTTGTGCGAAGTGTGCGGCGCCGAGGTGCATGTGCACGGCGCCGAATTGGAGGCAGCGAAAGCCAAGGCCGACGACGCCTATTTCGCCGATGACTTTGCCGGCGACTACCGCTGGAAAATCCAGACCGACGAATACGACCTGGTGCCGGGCGTGCGCGCCATCAACACGCCTGGGCATACCGCCGGGCATATGTCGCTGCTGATCGAGCTGCCGCAGGGCCGGCCGGTGATTCTGGCGGGTGATGCGGCCGACCTGACCGAGAACATTGACGACGAAATCGCCCCCGGCACCCTGTGGCAGGCGCGCGAAGACCTGGCGGTTGCCAGTATCCGCAAGCTCAAGGCGCTGGCCAGGGAGACTGACGGCGAGCTGTGGCCTAATCACGACATGGCGTTCTGGCGCGGGCTCAAACAGTTTCCGGAGTTTCATTCATGAGTGGTTCGCCGCTTACCTCAAGCCCGGTGCCTGAGCGTTACCTGGGCGTGTGGCAGCGCACGCTGCTGACCACCACGGGCGGCGTGCGTGACAGCAGCACCCAGGTGTACTGGACGCAGACCGCGCGGCTGTTCGCTGACCTGCGTATTCCGCAACCGGCACCGCAGAGCGTGCGCGAACTGGCAACCCAGGCGGGTTTTGCCGGTGTCACCGAAATCACCGAGCCGGCCGGTAGCGCCGAGCTGTGCCAATGGCACCGCGCCTTCGATGTGCAGCCGCCTCGGGTCAGCAAAGACATCGGCACCATGCGGTTCGAGCATTCCGAGTGCGTATTCGAAGACGGCCTGGATGGCAGCTACCACGAGGTATGGGAGCGCCTGCCGGACTCCATCGGGCGTAACTGGGGTCAATGGCTGGTGGCCGCCGATGGCCGCCAGGGCTGTCTGCTGCTGGCCGGCGACTACTTTGTGTTTGCTGCCAGTCGGCACAAACCGCTACCGCCCGCCGGCTCCCTGCTGGCGCTGTTGGAGCAGGGCGTCTGTCAGGTGCATCTGTTGGAGTGTGAGCTGTCCTTTGGTCGCCATCACCACGGCAAGCAGCCGTGGCAGATCGAGCTGTCGACCATTCCCGAACGGATCGGCCAGGCTCTGTTGCCCGCCACCATCGACCCCGACCACGCCGAGCAGCTATGCGCCGTCGATACCCTGGCGCAGCTGGGCCATGTGTTGCCCATCGGCGGCTGGCGGCGGCGTGCGAATCCTATTTTTCCCCCTGCTGAGGAGGCCTTGTCATGAGCGCCCATCAACCCTTGCCCGAACCGCAAGCGGCGACGCAACCTGCCCGCCAGAGCTGGTGGGTGATCCGTGGCGAGCTCTCGCGCGGCGCCATCTGGGGCTTGGCCGCCGCTGGCCTGATTCTGCCGTTGCTGGTCTGGTGGGCTTACACCGCTGCGGGCCTGGCCAACCCGATGTTTATGCCGGGGCCCGATGCGGTGCTGGCACGGGTAGGCCGCTGGTGGAGCGATGAAGGCCTGCTGGCCGATATCGGCATCAGCGTGTACCGGGTGATGACCGGCTTTCTGCTCTCGGCGCTGTTTGCCCTGCCGCTGGGCCTGTATATCGGCACCTACCGCCCGGTGCAGGCCTTTCTCGAACCGCTCACCGACTTTATTCGCTATATGCCGGCGGTGGCCTTTATCCCGCTGGTGATGCTGTGGGTGGGCATTGATGAAAGCTCCAAGGTGCTGATCATCTTTATCGGCACCTTTTTCCAGATGGTGTTGATGGTGGCCGAAGACGTACGTCGGGTGCCGATGGCGCAGATCGAAGCGGCGCAGACCATGGGTGCCAGCCGCAGCGAGATCGTCAAGCTGGTGATACTGCCCTCGGCGCGCCCGGCGCTGCTCGACACCCTGCGTATCACCTGTGGCTGGGCCTGGACCTACCTGGTGGTGGCCGAACTGGTGGCCGCCAACTCGGGCCTTGGGTACGCCATTCTCAAAGCCCAGCGCTATATGCAAACCGACAAGATCTTCGCCGGCATCATTCTGATCGGCGTTATCGGCCTGCTCACCGACCAGGCGTTCCGCTGGCTCGGCCGTGCAGCCTTTCCCTGGTTGAAGAGGTAATGACGATGGCAGTGGAGAACAGCAGCGGCGCCAAGATCCGTATCCGCCAGGTCAGCAAGGTGTTCAAAACCCGCAACCGCGAGGTGCAGGCGCTGCAGGACATCAACCTGGATATCCAGCGCAACGAATTCATCACCTTCGTCGGCGCCTCGGGCTGCGGCAAGTCCACCCTGCTGCGCAGCATCGGCGGGCTGGAGCAGCACAGCCGGGGGGAAATTCTGCTCGATGGCCGCGCCGTAACCGGCCCCGGCATCGACCGCGCCATGGTGTTTCAGCACTACAGCCTGTATCCGTGGCTGAACGTGATGCAAAACATCAAGTTCTGCCGCCAGCTCAAGGTGGTGTCCGACACGGTGAAAACCGACGGCGATATCGAAGTGGCCAGCGGCCGCGCCGATGCGCTGCTCAACCTGATGGGCTTGTCGGCGTTCCACCAGGCCTACCCCAATCAGCTCTCCGGCGGCATGCAGCAGCGGGTGGCGATTGCCCGCGCGCTGATGCCCAAGCCGGAAATTCTGCTGATGGACGAACCCTTCGGCGCCCTGGATGCGCAAACCCGCGAAGTGATGCACGACCTGATCCGCCACGTGCACCGCCTGGAAAAGAGCACCATCCTGTTTGTGACCCACGACGTGGAAGAAGCGATTTACCTCGGTGGCCGCGTGGTGCTGATGGCGCCACGCCCCGGGCGCATCGACACCATCTACGACGTACCGCTGCCAGCCGAGCGCAATCAAGACATGAAACTGTCAGCTGAATTTCTTACCTTGAAGCGCGAGATTCTGGCGCGGATCCGTGAAACCTCGGGCATGAGTACCGATTTGGAACTCCTCGAGCAATTGACCCGGACCCAGCCGGCGGCGTTGTAGGGCGAATACACCAACGGCATGTCCGCCGTTTCGGCGTTGGTGAATCGGCGGCTACCCGCGTGGCGGGTATTCGTCCTACGCGGCGGGCGACGAGAGGCGCAACTAACCTGCAACCGTCAGGTCTCATTTCAGCACGGCGTGGAACTTGCTTTTCCAAACCGGTGCAGCGTCACCCCCTTCTAATAAAAATCGATCAATACCCCCCTTGTTGCGTGGCGTTCTGCCGAGAATAATCGCCGCCGTCGAGTGACCGACTGCGGCTGTGTGAATGTGAGGGACAACGTGGAAAGCGAATTCTCGATTACGCCCTATATGGGTATTACCGTGATGATTCCGGCCTTGCTGCTGGTGGCCGCCTGGCTGAATTACAGCGCTTCGCGCGGCGCGGCGCAGCTGTGGCTGCTGGTTGTGGCGCTCGCCTATGGTGCAGTCATGGTCAGCAAAGTGGCGTTCAAGGGCTGGGGCCATGGCCTGGAAACCCTGAATATTGCCGTGTTCAGCGGCCACGCCATGAACGCCTGTCTGGTACTGCCGGTATTTTTCAGCTTGCTGGTGCGGCAATGGCGCCCCTGGTTGCGCTGGCCGGTCGCGCTGGCGGCGCTGGTATGGGGTTGGTATTTCGCCATCACCATCGTTGCGCCTACCGTGCACCCGGTTTCCGAAGCCATTGCCGGTGCGTTGATCGGCAGCCTGGGTTCGCTCACCTTTCTGGCCCTGGCCGAACGCGTCGACATCCGTCCGCTTCCGGGCCGCGCCATGGCCATGGGCTTTACCGTGATCGCCGTGTGCGCCAGCTTCCCCAAATACACCGCCGAGGGCGTACTCAACCACTTCGCCATCATCCTCTCGGGTGCCGAAGAGCCCTATATCAAGCCGCACTGGCATCAGTCGCCGACGGCCCAGTCCTCGCGTTGATGGGCTCGCGCGCTCTGCTGGCGGCAGCGGCGGTTATCGCCCTGCCGGTCGGCGCGTATATCTGGGCCAAAGCTGAGCATTACCCGGTCGAAGCGGTGGACCGCGCACAGGCGTTTATCACCCTGCTGGAAGCCGGTCAGTTGGACAAGGCGCAGGACCTGGCGCTGCGTAACGAATACGTGGGTCGCACACCGGCTGAATTTGCCGCGTTGATGCAACGCCAGCTCTGCACCGTCGACCGCGTGGAATGGACCGCCCCGCCGCAAACCAACGGTAACCGCCTGCGCCGCTGGTGGAACGACGCGCCGGTGGAGATGCCCGAGGTCGACGTGGAGTTCGAAGGCGCCTGCCTGCTCAAGGTCAGCCTGCGTTACGGCGACGACGGCCAGTGGCGGGTATTCAATATGCAGCGCCACGCCGGCTAAGCTCCACCCCGGCTCAGCCCCACCCCAGTTTTTACCTAACCCACGACGACAAAAAACCTAATTTCGCTCTGGCCTGGGTGTGGACAGAATGCTGGCATAGGTCGTGGGCGTGGCAAAAAGCGCCCTCACCCCAACCCTCTCCCGGAGGGAGAGGGGGCCGACCGGGAATGATTGCCGAACTCCGCTCCAGTACCCTCTCCCTGTGGCAGAGGGCTAGGGTGAGGGGCTTTTCCAAACACCGAACCAGCAGGTCGCCCATGAGCAAACCCACCCACACCCGCATTCGCATGTTCAACACCAAGGACACCTACCCCAACCAGACCCTGGACAACGACCTGTGCCAGGCCGTGCGCGCCGGCAACACCGTGTATGTACGCGGGCAGGTAGGCACTGACTTCGAAGGCAACCTGGTGGGCCTGGGCGACCCGCGCGCACAAGCCGAACAGGCGATGAAAAACCTCAAGCAACTGCTGGAGGAGGCGGGTAGCGACCTGAGCCATATCGTTAAAACCACCACCTACCTCACCGACCCCCGCTACCGCGAGCCGGTGTACCAGGAAGTGGGCAAGTGGTTGAAAGGCGTGTTTCCGATTTCCACCGGGTTGGTGGTTTCCGCCCTCGGTCAGCCGCAGTGGTTGATGGAGATTGATGTGATCGCTGTTATCCCGGATTGAAAGCTACTGCGCTTGGCGATACTGCGTTGAAAACCTCTTCATCGGTTTTCGCCTTGTCTCGCCTGCGCTCGTGACGCTTTGTTGGTTTTTTTAGGAGCATTCATGACCTTCTCCATCGTCGGCCGCTGCGCCGAAACCGGCCAGCTGGGTATCGCCATCAGCTCCTCCAGCATCGCCGTGGGTGCCCGTTGCCCATGGGTGCGCGGCGGCATTGGTGCGGTGTCCACGCAGAACATCACCCTGCCGGCCCTGGGCCCGGAAATTCTCGACTTGCTGGAGCAGGGCGCCAGTGCCAGCGAGGCCCTGGACAAGGCGCTGACCACCCACGGCTTTAGCCAGTTTCGCCAGGTAACGGTGATCGACCACCACGGCGCCACCGCGTTGTTTACCGGCAGCGAAGCGCTTGGCCTGCACAATGCGGTGGCCGGTGAGCAATGCGTGGCGGCGGGTAATTTGCTGTCCAGCCCGCAGGTGATCGAGGCCATGGTGGCGGCGTTCGAAGGCAGCGCGGGCGAAGCACTGCCCGACCGCTTGCTGGCGGCAATGAATGCCGCAATGGCCGCCGGTGGCGAAGCCGGGCCGGTGCATTCGGCGGCGATGTCGGTGGTGAGCGACTTGCTGTGGCCGATTGTCGATTTACGCGTGGACTGGGCTGAGCACGATCCGATTGGCGAGCTGGGTGAATTGTGGACGGCGTATCGCCCGCAGATGCAGGACTACATCACCCGTGCCCTCGACCCGACCAAGGCGCCGAGTTACGGTGTGCCAGGGGACGAGTGAACTCGCCTTTCACGGAAGTTTGTTTAGCTACCGAGTCCGATCATGCCCACCAGCCGCGACCTGCTATCCCACCTTATCGCCTTCGACACCGTCAGCCGCGCGTCGAACCTGGCGTTGATCGAATTCGTCCACGACTACCTCTCGGGCCTTGGCATCGACAGCGAGCTGATCTACAGCGATGACCGTCGCAAGGCCAACCTCTATGCCCGGCTCGGCCCAGCGGGCGCGGGGGGGGTGATGCTCTCCGGCCATAGTGATGTGGTGCCGGTGGACGGCCAGGCCTGGACCGTGCCGCCCTTTGCAATGACCGAACAGGACGGCAAGCTCTACGGCCGTGGCACGGCGGATATGAAGGGCTATATCGCCTGCGTGCTCGCGGCCTTGCCGGCGTTTCTCGCCAAGCCCTTGCGGGTGCCGCTGCACCTGGCGATTTCCTATGACGAAGAGGTCGGCTGCCTCGGTGTGCGCAGCCTGATCGAAGCACTCGAGGGCCGCCCCGAGCGCCCCAGCCTGTGCATCATCGGCGAGCCAACCTTTATGCGCCCGGTGCTCGGCCACAAGGGCAAGCTCGGGATGCGCTGCGACGTGCATGGTGCCGCCTGCCATTCGGCCTATGCGCCGCAGGGCGTAAATGCCATCGAATACGCCGCGAAACTCATTGGCCGCCTCGGCGAAATCGCGCAGCGCCTGGCCGCCAAAGAGCGCCACGACAGCCGCTTCGACCCGCCGTATTCCACCGTGCAAACCGGCACCATCAGCGGCGGCAGCGCGCTGAATATCGTGCCCGAGCACTGTCGTTTCGACTTTGAAGTGCGCACCTTGCCCGCCGACAACGCCGAGCAGGTTGCCGCTGAGCTGCAGGCCTATGCAACCGAGCTGGTGCCGCAGATGAATGCGGTGCAGCCGGGCACAGGCATACGCTTTACACCGATCAGCGCGTATCCGGGGTTGGCTACGGCGAACGATAGCGAGGCGGCGAAGTTGCTGGCGCTGATCAGTGGTTCCAGTGATTTCGGCACTGTGGCGTTTGGCACCGAAGGCGGGTTATTCGACCAGGCTGGTATCGCCACTGTGGTGTGCGGGCCGGGGAGCATGGACCAGGGGCATAAGCCGGATGAGTTTGTGAGCCTTGAGCAACTCCACCAATGCGATGCCATGCTGGCGCGGTTGGCCGAGTGGATGCAGGCGTAGGGCGAATATCGCCTTGGCGATATCCGCCGCTGCGATTGCCTAGCGAACCCGGCGGATACCCCTGAAGGGGATAGTCGCCCTAAGGTCCGCGTCAGATCTCAAGGCCGATACAACTTCAAACTCTCCACCCGCGAGCGGTACGCCGCCAACCGCTCCTTCAGCTCACCTTTACGCTGCGACGCCACGCAGTGCAGCAGCACATTCAGCGCACTGGTCAGCCCGCCGGTGGACTCCAGAATCAGCCCGGTCTTGGTTTTCATGGTGATGATCAGCGGCGTGTCGATGTGCCGGGCAATGCCGTATTCGTCGGTGAACACCACCAGGTCGGTGTCGCTTTGCAGGCAGTTGTTGGCAAAGGCGATACCGGCGTCGGCATAGGGCGCGATGTCGATCAGAATCACGCAGCAGCGCTTGTCGCGGCTGTCGATCCAGCGCCCCAGCACGCCGCTGTAGAGGTCGAGAAACTCCACCCCGCTGCGCACCAGTGACAGGCGGTTGGCAAAGTCTTCAGCCAGGCCCTTGATCGTTTGAAAGCCGCAGACAAACACGCGCTCGGCTTCGCTTACGCGCTGCACCACGTCTTGCCAGTGCTGGCCGCTGAGCTGCGCAGCAAAGGCGCTGAGGGCTTCGATTTCTTCGTTGAGGTGGGCGACCAGATCGTCGGGTTGCTGGTCCACGCGCTCGATAAGCGTGGTGTTGAGCAACGACTGAATGCGTACGTCATCGCGCAATTCTTCCTTGAGGGTTTTCAGGCCCTTGTAGCCAAGGCGGCGTAGAAAGCGGCTGACGGTGTTGGGGCTGACCTTGCTCTTTTCGGCCAGGCTGGCGCCATTTTCAAAGGCGATGGTTTCCCGGTTGGCCTGGATATAGGCCCATAGCGTGCGTTCTGCGGGGGTCAGCTTGCCGTCCAGTTGTTCCATTTTGCTATCGAGCATGCCTGCGCTCCGGCTGGCTGAAAAATTAAAGTCTGACACGAGTATGTCAGAGTGTTGATCTTTGGAAGAAATATATTCTATTCTCGAGTCGCCCTACAAAGGTTCGTTCAGCAGACCCAGGCACTCAGACCTAACCCGATATCGCTGAACAACCTACGCAATTCCTGCCGCAACAACAGTGCCAGGCCACGCCTTGCGCAATCAAAACAGTGGAGAACAGGAACATGCTCGACCTTATCACCCGTCCCCTGCGTCACGCCGTCATCGGCGGCACTCTGATCTTCAGCATCGGCGCTGGCACCGCGCAGGCCGCCGAAGAACTGCGGCTGTACAACTGGGGCGACTATATCAACCCGGAAGTACTCACCCGCTTTACCGCCGAAACCGGCATCAAGGTGGGCCTGGATACCTACGGCAGCAACGAAGAAATGCTCGCCAAGCTGCAAGCCGGCGCCACCGGTTACGACATCGTGTTTCCCTCGGTGCACATGCACGACACCATGGCCGCGCTGAACCTCCTGGAAAAAACCGATATCAACCAGAGCCCGGCGTTCAAGAACATTGACCCGGCGTACCTGCGCGCCAAGTCCGACCCCAAGGGCGAATACTGCATGCCCTATGCCTGGGGCACGGTCGGCATCTTCTACAACAAGAGCAAGGTGAGCAAACCCATCGAGACCTGGACCGACTTCTTCAACGAAGCCCGCGCCGGCAAGAAGGTGGCCATGCTCGACGATATGCGCGAAGTCCTGGCGGTGGGTTTGATCAGCAACGGCAAGTCGGTGAACACCACCAGCGCGGACGACCTCAAGGTGGCCCAGGACTGGTTACTGGAACGCAAGCCGCTGATTTCCGCGTTCAGCTACGAAGTAGTGCCGATGGTGCAGTCGGGCGATGTGGTGGCCGCGCAATACTTTGTGGGTGCGCTGATGTACGTGAAGCAAGACCCGGCCAATCTCACCTACGTGATTCCGAAAGAAGGCGCGACGATGTATCAGGAAGATATGTGCGTGCTGAAAACCGCCCCCAACAAGGCCAACGCCAAGCGCTTTATGGAGTTCTTCCTGCGCCCGGAAATCGCCTCGCTCAACACCATCCAGCAAACCAACGGCACGCCCAATGGCGAGGCCCTGAAACTGCTGCCCGCCGAGCTCAAAGACAACCCGGCGGCCAACCCGCCGGCAGAGGTCAAGGCCAAGCTGCAGATCTTCAACGACCTGGGTAAAGACCTGAAGAAATACGACCGCGCCTGGACGCGAGTGCGTACGGCCAACTAACCGTAGGGCGAATATCCGCATTGCGGATATCCGCCGTTCTGCGAAATGCAACGGCGGATATCGCCTCTGGCGATATTCGCCCTACGCCGCCGCACGATTTGCGTCTTCCGTTTCTCCGGAGCTTTTCATGTCTCACACCAACACCCCGGTGGTCGAAATCAAGGCTGCCGTGAAGCATTACCGTACCCCTGAAGGTCAGGCGGTGCGGGCGTTGGATGGGGTCGACCTGAGTGTCGGCGCCAATGAATTCGTCACCTTGCTGGGGCCTTCGGGCTGCGGCAAAACCACCTTGCTGCGGGCCATCAGCGGCTTCGAGCAGTTGGACAGCGGCAGCCTGATCATTCAGGGCCAACCGATGAATGATGTGCCGCCTTACCAACGCCCGGTGAACACTGTGTTTCAGAGCTACGCCCTGTTCCCACACCTGAGCGTGGGCGACAACGTCGGTTACGCTCTGGAGGTGCGTGGCGTGCCGCGCAAAGAGCGCGATACCCGCGTTGGCGAAGCGTTGGAAATGGTCGGCATGGGCGGCCTGCAAAAGCGTAAGCCGGGCCTGCTTTCCGGCGGCCAGCAACAGCGTGTGGCCCTGGCCCGCGCCATCGTCAATCGCCCGGCCTTGCTGCTGCTCGATGAGCCGCTGTCGGCACTCGACCGCCACCTGCGCCAGAGCATGCAGCGCGAGCTGAAAAAGTTGCAGAGCGAGTTGGGCATCGCCTTTGTGTTTGTGACCCATGACCAGGAAGAAGCCCTGACCATGTCCGACCGCATCGTGGTGCTCAACGGCGGCCATGTGCAGCAGATCGGCCGCCCCGAAGCCATCTACGACCGCCCGGCCAATGCCTTCGTCGCCGGCTTTATCGGCGAGAGCAATCTGTTCAAGGCTCGGGTCAGTGTGGTGGATGACCAGCACGCCGAGTTGGTCAGTGACGTGGGCGATACCCTGCGGGTGCGCCGTGGCGAGTTGCAGTTGAACCAGCAGGTGCAGGTGCTGCTGCGTCCCGAGCAGTTTCACCTCGACTGCCCCGGCAGCAGCGATAGCCACGCCTGGCTGGAAGGCGTGGTGGAACAAACCGTGTTTGTCGGCAAAGACTTTGAAGTGAGCATGCGCACGCCCCAGGGCAGCCAGGTAAAAGCCGTGGTGCGTGATGCGGCGCGCCAGGCCCTGCAACGTCTGCACGCCGGCGAAACCCTGCGCCTGTGGTACGCCAGCCAAGCCGCCCATGTACTGGCGGGTGGCGCCAGATGAGCGGCCTGACCCTGCAAGGCCGCAACCGCCTGCGGCTATTCGGTTTGCTAAGCCCGGTCACGTTGCTGATCGGCGGTTTCTTTGTTGCGCCGCTGCTGATCATGGCCGCCTATAGCCTGGCCGAGCCGGGCATGTATGGCGGCGTGGAGTGGAATTTCTACCCGGACAGTTTCGGTCGTGTGCTCGGCTGGGCCGATGGCAGCAACGAAGAGTTCGATATCGTCTACCTGGAAATCATCCTGCGCTCGTTCCGCATTGCGCTGCTCACGGTGCTGGTGTCCTTGTTGGTGTGCTACCCGGTGGCGTTCTGGGTCAGCCGGCTCGACGCGCGCAAGCGCAATTTCTTTCTGTTTCTGATCACCCTGCCGTTCTTCGCCAGCCTGATCGTGCGCCTGTATGCCTGGGTGCTGATTCTGCGCCCCAGCGGTTTTCTCAATCAGTTTCTGCATCATCTCGGCATCAACGCCGAGCTGGACTTGATCTACAGCGAAACCGCCGTGCTGATTGGCCTGGTGTATATCTTTATCCCGTTTATGTTCCTGCCCATCTACGCCAGTGTGGAAAAGCTCGACCGCCGCCTGATCGAGGCCTCACAAGACCTCGGCGCCAGCCGCTGGCAAACCTTCCGCAAAGTGATTCTGCCGCTGACCATGCCCGGCGTGGCCGCCGGCTCGATCATTGTGTTTATCCCAAGCCTGGGCAATTTCATCGTGCCGTCGCTGCTCGGGGGCGCCAAGGTATTGATGATCGGCAGCCTGGTGGAACAGCAATTTCTTGCCGCGCGTAACTGGCCGTTCGGCGCCGCCCTGGCGATGCTGCTGATGGCCAGCGTGCTGGTGTTTTTGCTGCTGTACGTGCGCAGCTTGAGCCGCGCCGAAGCACTGGAGGGTCGACCATGATGCGGCGTCTGGGGCAGAACCTGCTGTCCGGCTATAGCCTGCTGTTCTTTGTCTTTCTCTACCTGCCGATTGGCCTGATCTTCGTCTACTCGTTCAACGGCAACCCGCTGAACATGATGATCTGGGGCGGCTTTTCGCTGGACTGGTACCGCTCGATCTTTGGCATGGCGAATAGCTTGGCCGACAACGTGCAATACATCGAGTCCACCGACCAGTTGCTGGGCTCGCTGCGCACCAGCCTGAGCGTGGCGTTGATTACCGCGCTGATCAGCACCGTGATTGGCACGCTGACCGCTCTGGCCTTGGCGCGCTTTCGCTTCCGCCTGCAAGGCTTCTACCGCATGTTGCTGTTTATGCCGATGATGATGCCGGACGTGGTGCTGGGCATTTCCCTGCTGATTTTCTTCGTCAACATCGGCATCCCCCTGGGCAAGGTGTCGATCATCATCGGCCACTGCAGCTTTCTGGTGAGCTACGTCTTTATCGTCGTCAGCGCGCGCCTGGCGGGCATGGATACGCGACTCGAAGAAGCTTCGGCAGACCTGGGCGCCAACCCCTGGTACACCTTCCGCCGCATCACCTTGCCGATGATTCTGCCTGGCGTGATCGGTGGGGCGCTGTTGTCGTTCATCATTTCCATGGACGACCTGGTGATCACCTACTTTATCTCCGGCGTCGACTCCACCACGTTGCCGGTTTACATCTACGGCATGATCCGCCGCGGCATCAAACCCGAGATCAACGCCATCGCCACCTTGCTGATTCTGGCCTCACTGCTGATTGCAGCGGTGGGCCTGTACCTGCGCAACCGCCAACCTGCTGCACTGAAAGCCGAGGACTCCCATGGCTCCTAACAAGCCCCGCGCCCGCCAGCTTGGCCTGGCCTTCGCCGGCCGCACCGGCCCCGACAACGCCATCACCGATGTGCCCGGCGTGTTGGTGGGTTACCAGAATGTCGAAGGAACGGCGGCCAACGGCAAACGTATCCAGACTGGGGTAACCGCCATTCTGCCGCGTGGTTACGAGCCTGAGCCGATGCCCGTGTGGGCCGGTTTTTCGGCCTTGAACGGCAACGGCGAAATGACCGGCACGCACTGGATTGAAGACGGCGGTTACTTTGTTGGCCCGGTATGCCTGACCAACTCCCACAGCGTCGGCATCGTGCACCAGGCGGCCACGCGCTGGACCATCGAGCACTACGCACAGGCCTGGGAAAGCAATCACCTGTGGGCGATGCCGGTGGTGGCGGAAACCTACGACGGGGTCATCAACGACATCAACGGCCTGCACGTCACCGAAGCCCACGCCCGCGCCGCGCTCGACGGCGCCATGACCGGGCCGCTGGCCGAAGGCAACGTCGGCGGCGGCAACGGCATGATTGCCTACGGTTTCAAAGGCGGCACCGGCACGGCGTCGCGCGTCATTGAAGTGGACGGCAACACCTACACCCTCGGCGTGCTGCTGCAAGCCAACCATGGCATGCGTGACTGGTTCAAAGTGCTCGGTGTGCCGGTGGGGGAACGCTTGCCGGATGAGCTGCCAGATGGCCTGGACCGTGAGCGCGGTTCCATCGTGGTGATTATCGCCACCGATGCGCCGATGCTGCCGCACCAGCTGCGCCGGCTTGCCCGTCGGGCGGGGTTGGGCGTTGGCCTGGCAGGGACGCCGGGGGGCAATAATTCCGGGGATATTTTCTTGGCGCTGAGCGTCGCCAATCCACGGCCGCTGCCGCAGCTCTCGGGGCCGCTGCAGAACCTGGATTATTTGAACGACGATTGTTTCGACGCGTTTTATCTGGCGGCGGTGCAGAGCACCGATGAGGCGATTTTAAATGCCATGCTGGCGGCCGAGGATTCGCCCATGCAAAAGCCCGTGGGGGTGTGCAAGGCGTTGGATGGGCAGCGGTTGTTGGCGGCGATGAAAGCGTAGAGCGTCCCCTCACCCCGGCCCTCTCCCGCAAGCGGGAGAGGGAGACCAGCCAGATCGCGTTAGCTGCTAAGACCCCGATCAAGTCCCCTCTCCCGTTTACGGGAGAGGGTTAGGGTGAGGGCAGCTTTTCCGCGGCCAACTCCTGCTGGCAATAATCGGCAAACAACTGCGCCACCTTGGTCAACTGCGAGCGCTTCAACCACGCCGCCACCAACCCCGAGCCGGTCACGTCTTCGGCGATATTCACCGCCACCACCTTCTGCCCGTCATACGTGCATTCCGAATGCGGCCGCGTCACCAGCACTGAGAACCCGAACCCTTGCCCGACCATGCCGCGCACCATTTCGATGGAGGGTGAGCTGAAGGCGATATGCGGGGTCAGGCCCAGTTCTTCGAACAGGCTGACGAAGTAGGTTCGGCTGGGCAGTACGTCGAGCAGAATCATCGGTTCCAGCGCCAGGTCACGCAGCGACACCTGGGCCTGCTGGGCAAAGCGGTGGTCGGCTGGCAGCAGGGCGTAGGGGCGCGCCGGTGGCATTAGTGCCTGGGTTTCGATGGTGCCGTCCAGGTCGTGGTCGTAGAGGATCGCCAGATCGAAGCTGCCGGAGGTCAGGCCCTGCACCAGCTCCTGTTGCTCACCGTCGCGGATGCGGATTTCCACGCCCGGGTAGAGCGCGTTGAAGCCGGCAATCAAACGCGGCAAATACAGCGGTGCCACGGTTTCAAAACAGCCGATATCGATCTGCCCGGCAATGATGTCGTTATCGGCCAGGGCGTTCTGTTCGAACTCCTTGGCCATGCGCAACAACTCCTGCGCCTTTCGGTAAAAACGCGCGCCGCTGGGGGTGAGCGATACACCCTGGGCGTGGTGGCGAATAAACAGCTGCACGCCAAAGCTTTCTTCCAGCCCCTTGATCGCCGTGGAGATCGACGGCTGGGCGATATACAGCTTGCGCGAAGCCTCGGCGACGCTGCCGCATTCCACGGTGGTGACGAAATATTTAAGTTGGCGCAGGGTATAGGCAGCCACGACAAACCTCGGGTAAGACATTTCCGTGCACACCTTACCGCGTTGGCGGGGCCGGGCGTGCACACCTTTTTACGCAGCACAGGGCATATTTTTCTTGGCCGGTTGCTTGCTACAACCGTAGCCGGCTCGTAGCAAAACCCGTACACACTCAGCATAAAAACAAGGGAGGTAGCAGCATGCGTCTGGCGCTCTGGCAAACCGAAGGACACCCCGGCGATATCGCCGCCAACCTCGCCGACCTGGCCGTGCAAGCGCGCGCCGCTGCCGCTTCTGGTGCGCAGTTATTGCTGTGTTCAGAGTTGTGGCTGGGCGGCTATAACCTGCGCGCGCAGCCGGCAGAGCCTGCCGATGGCCCGTCCGCCCAGCGCATCGCAACGCTTGCCCGCGAGCACGGCATTGCCATCTGCTACGGCTACGCCGAAAGCCATGAAAGCGGCGGTAAACCCTATAACGCCGCACAGCTTATCGACGCCACCGGCAACCGCCTGTGCAACTACCGCAAAACCCATTTGTTCGGCGCCTTCGAGCGCACTTTGTTTACACCCGGCGAACGCCTGGAGCAGCCGTTCGAATTCAATGGCTGGCGCATCGGTTTGCTGATCTGCTTCGATGTGGAGTTTCCGGAAAACGTGCGCAAGCTGACCTTGCAAGGCGCCGAGCTGCTGCTGATCCCCACCGCGTTGACCCCGGAATACGGCGCGGTGCCTAACCTGATCGTGCCGGCCCGTGCCGTGGAGAATCAGTTGTTTGTCGCCTACTGCAACCACAGCGGTATCGAGGCCGGCCTGGCGTTTCTCGGTGGCTCCTGCGTGGCAGCGCCCGATGGCAGCAAGCTGGCCAGCGCGGCCAATGGCGAGGCGCTGTTGGTGGTGGATCTGGACCATGGGCAGCGGGAGGCGCAGGCAAGCACCTTTCCGTATCTGGCCGGCCGCAGACCCGAAATTTACACCTCGTAGGGTGTGCTCTGCGCACCAAGGCGGACGCCGCCGGACCGCCCGGTGCGCGGAGCACACCCTACGGGGCGTGGCGTTCGCCGGGGTTGGCGAGGTTATGCACAATAATCCAGCGTCTGGCACCACGCTGGTGCAGCCCAAAGCAGCTTTTTCATATACCCCGAAGACATTTTTAATAATTTTCCTATCCAGCCCGTTCCGCCACCATCGCTCTCACCAAAAGTTTATCGGCGAGAGGGCGACGGGGTGTTTGAGTTAACTGACTGGCAGCAACGGGCAGCCAACCTGCGTTTTCCAACCCTGGCGTTTATTGCCGGGCAACAGGTGCCAGCACAGTCCGGGGCAACCTTTGCGGCGATCAACCCGGCAACGGGGCAAACGCTGGCCCAGGTGGCGGCCTGTGGCGATGTGGATGTGGAGGCTGCCGTTCGTGCGGCGCGTCAGGCATTCGAAGCCGGGGTATGGTCCCGTCGTTCTCCCACCGAGCGTAAGGCCGTGCTGCTGCGCCTGGCCGAGCTGATTCTCGAGCACCGCGAAGAATTGGCGCTGCTGGATTCGCTGAACATGGGCAAGCCGGTAATGGATGCCTATAACGTCGACGTGCCGGGCGCCGCTGGCGTGTTTCGTTGGTACGCCGAGGCGCTGGACAAGCTCTACGACGAAGTCGCCCCCAGCGCGCAGAACGTACTCGCCACCATCACCCGTGAAGCCTTGGGTGTGGTCGCCGCCGTAGTGCCGTGGAATTTCCCCCTGGACATGGCCGCCTGGAAACTCGCGCCGGCCCTGGCTGCCGGTAACTCGGTGCTGCTGAAACCGGCCGAGCAGTCGCCGTTCTCGGCACTGCGCCTGGCCGAGCTGGCGCTGGAGGCCGGTATTCCGGCGGGCGTGCTCAACGTGCTGCCGGGCCTGGGCGAACACGCTGGCAAGGCCATGGGCCTGCACCCGGATATCGACTGCCTGGCTTTTACTGGCTCCACCGAGGTGGGCAAATATTTTATGCAGTACTCGGCCCAGTCCAACCTCAAGCAGGTGTGGCTGGAGTGCGGCGGCAAGAGCGCCAACCTGGTGTTCGCCGATTGCGACCTGGACCTGGCGGCAGAAAAAGCCGCGTTCGGCATTTTCTTCAACCAGGGCGAAGTGTGCTCGGCCAACTCGCGGTTGCTGGTGGAGCGCTCGGTTCACGATGAGTTTGTCGAGCGCCTGATTGCCAAGGCACAAGGCTGGCAGCCGGGCGACCCGCTGAACCCGAAAAGCACCACCGGCGCCATCGTTGAAGCGCGCCAGACGGAGCGCGTAATGGGCTATATCCGCAGCGCCCTCGAAGAAGGCGCACAACTGGCCTGTGGCGGCGAGCAACTGAGCTTCAACGGCTCCAACAACTTTATTCAGCCGACCATCTTTACCGGCGTGACGCCGGCCATGCGCCTGGCACAGGAAGAAGTGTTCGGCCCGGTGTTGGCGGTCATTCCGTTCGACAGCGAAGAAGAGGCCGTGCGCCTGGCCAACGACAGCATCTATGGCCTGGCCGCTTCGCTGTGGACCGACAACCTGCACCGCGCCCATCGTGTGGCCCGGCAATTGCGCGCCGGTACCGTGTCAGTGAACACCGTCGACGCACTGGACGTCAGCACGCCATTTGGCGGCGGCAAGCAATCGGGTTTTGGCCGCGACCTATCCCTGCATTCGTTTGATAAATACACCCAGTTGAAAACCACCTGGTTCCAGCTGCGATAAGAAAAGATCCGGAGACTTTGAGATGACTGCCCCGACGTCCAAACGCGCAACCAGCGACTACCAAGCCTCTGACGCCGCCCACCACATCCACGCCTTTCTCGACCAGAAAGCGCTGAACGCCGAAGGGCCGCGGGTGATTGTGCGTGGCGAGCGTTTGCACCTGTGGGACAACGACGGCAACAGCTACCTCGACGGCATGTCGGGCTTGTGGTGCACAAACCTCGGTTACGGCCGCCGCGACCTGTCGGCCGCTGCGACCCAGCAGATGGAGCAACTGCCGTACTACAACATGTTTTTCCACACCACCCACCCGTCGGTGGTCGAGCTTTCCGAGCTGCTGTTTAGCCTGTTGCCGGGCCACTACAGCCACGCGATCTACACCAACTCCGGCTCCGAGGCCAACGAGGTGCTGATCCGCACCGTGCGCCGTTATTGGCAGATTCTCGGCAAGCCCGAGAAGAAAATCATGATCGGCCGCTGGAACGGTTACCACGGCTCCACCCTCGCGGCCACGGCCCTGGGCGGCATGAAATTCATGCACGAAATGGGCGGCATGATTCCCGACGTGGAGCACATCGATGAGCCGTACTGGTTTGCCCACGAAGGCAACCTCACGCCGGCCGAATTTGGTTTGAAAGCGGCGCAGCAACTGGAAGAAAAAATCCTCGCGGTGGGTGCCGAGAACATTGCCGGTTTTATTGCCGAGCCGTTCCAGGGTGCCGGCGGCATGATCTTCCCGCCGCAAAGCTACTGGCCCGAAATTCAGCGCATCTGCAAGAAGTACGACGTGCTGCTGTGCGCCGACGAAGTGATTGGTGGCTTCGGCCGCACCGGCGAATGGTTCGCTCATGAATACTTCGGGTTCGAGCCCGACACCCTGTCCATCGCCAAGGGCCTGACCTCCGGTTATATCCCCATGGGCGGCCTGATTCTCAGCAAGCGCATGGCCCAAGTGCTGGTGGAGCAGGGCGGTGTGTTCGCCCACGGCCTGACCTATTCCGGTCACCCGGTCGCCGCGGCGGTTGCCATTGCCAACCTCAAGGCGCTGCGCGATGAAGGCGTAGTTACCCAGGTGAAAACCGACACCGGCCCATACTTGCAAAGCTGCCTGCGTGAGGTGTTCGGCAACCACCCATTGGTGGGCGAAATTCAAGGTGCGGGCCTGGTCGCCGCGCTGCAATTTGCCGAAGACAAAGCCACGCGCAAACGCTTTGCCAATGAAAACGACATTGCCTGGCGCTGCCGCACCATCGGCTTTGAAGAGGGGTTGATCATTCGCTCGACCCTGGGCCGCATGATCATGGCGCCGGCGCTGGTGGCCACCCGTGCTGAGCTGGATGAGTTGGTGGCCAAGACCAAGCGTGCGGTGGACCGCACGGCGCAGGAGATCGGTTTGCTTTGAGATCGCTTGGTGCGCGAAGCACACCCTACGGTCGTACGCCTCGTAGGGTGTGCTTCGCGCACCGCTTCACCGAATGACGCAACACCGCAGAACAAGAACCCCGCCCGACAGAGGCCGGGTCACGGAATACCTTGGCCGCTGGCCATTACTGCCCCGCAATTCAATCAATAACTAAGCCTTCAGGCTGTGGGAGTGTTCCATGCGTAAGTCCTTGCTCAAGCGTGTCTCGCTGTCCCTCGTTCTAGCCGCCGTCGCCACGGGTGCGCAGGCGGGCAAATTGTCGATCGGTCACACCACCTGGGTGGGCTACGGCACCCTGTACCTGGCCCGCGATCTTGGCTATTTCAAGGATGCCGGCCTGGACCTGGAACTGACCACCATTGAAGAAGCCTCCATGTACATGGCCGCTCAGGCCTCGGGCAAGCTCTCGGGTTCAGCGTCCACCATCGACGAAATTCTCAAATACCGCTCCAAAGACTTCTGCTTCAAAACCGTGGCCGCGCTGGATGAAAGCCATGGCGGCGATGGCATCGTGGTCACCAAAGACATCAAGAGCATCAAAGACCTCAAAGGCAAATCGGTTGCCGTAAACGAGGGCTCGGTGTCGCAGTTCTGGCTGTCGTATTTGCTGAAGAAAGAAGGCATGAGCATGGCCGACGTCGAGGTGCAGAACATGACCGCCGACGACGCCGCCAGCGCCTTTATCGCCGGCCGTATTCCAGCCGCCGTGACCTGGGAGCCAAACCTGACCATGGTCAAGCAGAAAGGCACCGGCGACGTGCTGGTCGACAGCTCGGCCACACCGGGGGTGATCGTCGATGTGGTTGCGCTGTCGTGTGATGTGATCGAGAAACAGCCTGCGGATGTGAAAGCCCTGGTGGCCGGTCTGTACAAGGCCGTGCAGTACACCAAGGACCATCCAAAAGAGGCTTACACCATCATGGCCAAAGGCGTGGGCGGCTACCTGTCCAAGCCTGAAGACCTGGCAGAAGCAGCCAAGGGCGTGAAGTTCTACGACCAGGCAATGAGCGAGAAACTGCTCGGCACCAAAGGTAAATCCGGCGACATCGCCGAGATCATCAAACTCGCCAACGAAACCTGGAGCGAGCTGCAAGGCAAGCCATTCGCGGTGAGCTATGACGACCTGGTGGATACCCGTTTCGTCACGCCGTAAGCCTTCGCGCCGCGTGTTCCGGCACGCGGCGTGCTTCTCTGTGCCTTGTTTCCCTGCCTTATGTGGAGGTGGCGCTGTGGCCACTGCTCGTTCCTGGATCAACCGCTGCCTGACCCCCAAGGTCGGCCTGCCGGTGAAAATCATTTTTGCCGCCAGCACGCTGTGCTGGCTGGCGGTACTGGGCCTGTGGGTCGGCCTGTCGTATGGCGGCGTGGTACCCAACATGTTCCTGCCCACACCGGGTGCGGTGTTCGATGCCGCCGTGCGCCTGACCAACGATGGCACCCTGGCCAAACACGTGGGCGCCAGCCTTGAGGTGGTGCTGATCGGCTTCGCCATTTCCTCCCTGGTGGCCGTGCCGCTGGGGCTGCTGATGGGCAGCTTCCGTATCGTGCAGGCGTTCCTCGAACCCCTGGTGAACTTTATCCGTTACCTGCCGGTGACCTCGTTCGTGCCGCTGTTCATTCTGTGGATCGGCATCGGCCTGGAGCAGCGGGTGGCGGTGATTATTTTCGGCACCTTCTTCCAGCAGTTGGTAATGATTGCCGATGTGTCCAAAGGCGTTTCCAAGGACCTGGTCAATGCCAGCTACACCCTCGGCGCCACCCGCCGCGATGTGGTGTTTCACGTGCTCGGCCCGGCATCCCTGCCCGGCGTGCTCGACACCCTGCGCGTAACCATGGGCTGGGCCTGGACTTACCTGGTAGTCGCCGAACTGGTGGCCGCCTCCAGTGGCCTGGGTTACATCAGCCTCAAAGCCATGCGTGGTTTTCAGGTGGACGTGATTTTCCTCGCCATCGCCATCATCGGCCTGCTGGGCCTGATCACCGACCAACTTTTCCGCCTGCTCCGTCTGAGGATTGCCGCATGGGCACAGTAGCCTCCACCAAGCCCTACATCATGCCGGCCTTAAGCGAGTACGCCGCCGTTGAAAGCCGCCTGAAGGTGGAGGGTGTCAGCCTGCGTTACCAGTCGCCCAGTGGCGAGACATTCACGGCGTTGGACAACGTGTCGTTCGAAGTGCCGGACCAGCAGTTTGCAGTCATCGTCGGGCCCTCGGGCTGCGGCAAATCCAGCTTGCTGTACCTCACGGCCGGTCTTTCCGAGCCGAGTGACGGCGCCATTTATGTCGGCGGCAAAAAGGTCGACGGGCCGGGCGCCGATCGTGGCATGGTGTTCCAGAGCTACACGCTGTTTCCCTGGCTGACCGTGCGCCAGAACATCGAGTTCGGCCTCAAACGTCGCGGTCTGCCGGGTGATGAAATCAACACCATCGTCGAGTTCTACCTCAACGAAGTGGGCCTGGCCAAGTTTGCCCAGCATTACCCCAAGCAACTGTCGGGCGGCATGATGCAGCGCGTGGCCATTGCCCGTGCCCTGGCCAACGACCCGCAGATTCTTTTGATGGACGAACCCTTTGGCGCCCTCGACAGCCAGACCCGCCTGCAGATGCAACAGCTGCTGTTGCAGGTGTGGGGTAACGCCAAGAAGACCGTGGTGTTCGTGACCCACGACATCGACGAAGCCATTCTGCTGGCTGACCGCATCTACGTGATGGGCGCGCGGCCCGGGCGGATCAAGGAAGTGTTGGATGTGCCCATCGACCGTCCGCGCTCCATGGACGTGGTGATGGAGCCGGAGTTTATTCGCATGAAGCGGCGGATTCTGGAGCTGCTGCACGATGACCTCGCTGAGGTTCATTAACCCCATTCTTCACCCACACACCGTCATTCCAGCGCAGGCTGGAATCCAGAATTTCGCAGGAATACGTCGGTGCTTCTGCATCACCGCGCCTGGATCCCGGCCTACGCCGGGATGACGGTGGTTTTGGTACAGACCGAGGCCATCCATGTCTGAGCAATTCGACTACATCATCGTCGGCGCCGGCTCCGCCGGCTGCGTGCTGGCCAACCGCCTGAGCGCCGACCCCGCCGTGCGCGTGTGCCTGCTCGAAGCCGGCGGCAGCGATGCCAGCCCACGGGTGCAAACCCCGGCCGGCACCATCACCTTGTACAAGAGCAAGGTCTTCAGCTGGAATTTCTTTTCCACGCCGCAGAAAGAACTCAACAACCGCCGCCTGCATACACCGCGAGGCAAAGCCCTGGGCGGTTCCAGTTCGATGAACAGCATGATCTACATCCGCGGCGATGCATCGGACTACGACCGCTGGGCCGAGCAAGGCTGTGTCGGCTGGAGCTGGGCGGACGTGCTGCCGCTATTCAAGAAATCCGAGCGTAACCTGCTGGGGCAGAACCCGGCGTTGCACGGCACCCTTGGCGAGCTGCTGGTGGACCGTGCGCGTGACCCCAACCCGCTGTCGGCGCTGTTTGTAAAAGCGGCCGGGCGTGTAGGCATCAAGGCCAATGACGACTTCAATGGCGGCGACTTGGAAGGCGCCGGCATCTACAACCTGACGCAAAAAGACGCCAAGCGACTGTCGGCCTACCGTGCCTTTGTGGCACCCGTAAGTGACCGACCGAACCTGAAGGTGCTGACCGGCTGCAACGTGCAATCGCTTGTCTTCGAAGGCACGCAGGTGCGCGGTTTGAACCTGCTTCAGGACGGCCAGCCGGTCACCTTGAACTGCAGCCGCGAAGTGATTTTGTGTGCCGGCGCCCTGGGTTCGCCGCAGATTCTGCTGAACTCCGGCATCGGCCCGCGTGCCGAGCTGGAAGCGGCCGGTGTGCCGGTGGTGTGTGACTTGCCGGGCGTCGGCAAAAACCTGCAAGACCACCTCGACGGCCTGGTTACCGTGCGCTCGGCCAGCCCGCTTACGCTCGGGTTTTCCTGGGGGTCGCTGGGCAGCATTCTGGCCTCGCCCTTCAAGTATCTACTGCAGAAAAAAGGCTGGCTGACCACCAACTACGTCGAAGCCGGCGGCTTTGCCCGTACACCGTTGGCAGGCGCATTGCCGGATGTGCAGTTTCACTTTGTGCCTGGTTACCGCAGCCACCGTGGGCGGCTGTTCGAGTGGGGGCATGGCTATGCCGTGCACACCTGCGTATTGCGGCCCAAGTCCATTGGTGAACTGCGCCTGAGCCCGCAACGGGAGTTGGAGATCGACTACAACTTTCTCGCCGATATGGACGACGCCAAGGTGCTGATCGAAGGACTGAAATTGGCGCGCAAAGTATTGGCCGACAGCAGCTTCGACGGTTTGCGCGGCAAGGAAATGCTGCCCGGCGCCCAGGTGCAGAGCGATGAACAACTGATGGCCTATATCCGCGAATACGCCGCCACCG
The DNA here is from genome assembly GCF_027922365.1 of Pseudomonas turukhanskensis. Lineage (GTDB taxonomy): Bacteria > Pseudomonadota > Gammaproteobacteria > Pseudomonadales > Pseudomonadaceae > Aquipseudomonas > Aquipseudomonas turukhanskensis. Next base: position 246,599 of record NZ_BSFN01000001.1, on the reverse strand, counting down.
TGTTCCACCCGGTGGGCACCTGCAAGATGGGCGTGGACGCCATGAGCGTGGTGACGCCGCAGCTGGACGTGATTGGCGTGCAAGGGCTGCGGGTGGCCGATGCCTCGATCATGCCGACGCTGATCAGCGGCAACACCAATGCGCCGTGCATCATGATTGGCGAGAAGGCGGCGCAGATGATTGTGGCGGGGAAGGTGACGAATCCCGCCACCCAACCCACCGTCGTCCCAGCGTAGGCTGGGACCCAGGCGCGGTGATGGCCGAATCACCGACGTTCTCCTGCAAAATTCTGGATCCCGGCCTGCGCCGGGACGACGGAGGTTTTGCTTGGAAGCTGGGTTAATCCAGCTTCACAACCGTGGTCATCATCATGATTGGAGAGAGAAGGCGGCGCAGAGGCGGGGAGGTTAACGAAGCTCGCCGCCCAAAACACGGTCGTCCCAGCGTAGGCTGGGACCCAGGCGCGGTGATGGCCGAATCACCGACGTTCTCCTGCGAAATTCTGGATCCCGGCCTGCGCCGGGACGACGGAGGTTTTGCTTGGAAGCTCGGTATAGCTTCACAACCGTGGTCATCATGATTGCGGAGAAGGCGGCGCAGGTGATTGTGGCGTGGAAGGTGACGAATCCCGCCACCCAACCCACCGTCGTCCCAGCGTAGGCTGGGACCCAGGCGCGGTGATGGCCGAATCACCGACGTTCTCCTGCAAAATTCTGGGTCCCGGCCTGCGCCGGGACGACGGAGGTTTTGCTTGGAAGCTTGGTATCCAGCTTCACAACGGTGGCCATCATCATGATTGCGGAGAAGGCGGCGCAGATGGTTGTGGCGTGGAAGGTAACGAAGCCCGCCACCCAACTCACCGTCGTCCCAGCGTAGGCTGGGACCCAGGCGCGGTGATGGCTGAATCACCGACGTTCTCCTGCGAAATTCTGGGTTCCCGCCTGCGCGAGAACGACGGCGGCTTGGCAGCTGGATTAATCCAGCTTCACAACCTTGGCCAGAATCACCTTCGGCCCTTTCATCTTCTTGATGATGATGCGCAGGCCTTCAACGTCGAGCACTTCTTCCTCTTCCGGCATGCGGTTGAGGGTTTCGTAGATCAGCCCGGCCAGGGTTTCGGCTTCGATATGGTCCAGGTCAACGCCCAGCAGGCGCTCGACTTTGAACAGCGGTGTGTCGCCGCGCACCAGCAGTTTGCCGGGCTGGTAGGCGAGGATGCCGCGCTCGGCCTTGCGGTGTTCGTCCTGAATATCGCCCACCAGGGCTTCCAGCACGTCTTCCATGGTGAGGTAGCCGATCACCTTGCCGTCGGCTTCTTCTACTAGGGCGAAGTGCGAGCCGCCTTTGCGGAATTCTTCCAGCAGGCTGGACAGCGGCATATGCCGGGTCACGCGCTCCACCGGCATCATCAGGTCGCTGATTTTCAGTGCCGAGGGCAGCATTTCCAGCAGCGACAGGTGCAGCAGCAAATCCTTGATATGCAGCACGCCGACGAATTCTTCGGTCTCTTCGTTGTACACCGGGTAGCGGCTGTATTTGTGGCGGCGGAACACGGTGAACACTTCGTGCAGCTCGGCATTCAGGTTCAGGTACACCAGGTCTTCACGGGAGTTGGCCCAGTCGACCACTTCCAGCTCGCCCATTTCCACGGCCGAAGCCAGTACGCGCATGTCCTGGTCGCTCGGGTCGCTGGCGCGGCTGGAGTGCAGGATCAGTTTCAGTTCGTCGCGGCTGTAGTGGTGCTCGTGGTGCGGGCCGGGTTCACCCTGACCGGCGATACGCAGAATGGCGTTGGCGCTGGCGTTGAGGATAAAGATGGCCGGGTACATGGCCCAGTAGAACAGGTACAGGGGCGCGGCCGTCCACAGCGACAGCAGTTCCGGCTGGCGAATCGCCCAGGATTTGGGGGCCAGCTCACCCACCACGATGTGCAGGTAGGAAATGATAAAGAACGCGGTGAAGAACGCGATGCCGTGCACCAGCTGCGGCGAGTCCACGCCCAGGCTGTGCAACAGCGGTGTCAGCAGTTCGGCGAACGCCGGCTCCCCCACCCAACCCAGGCCAAGCGATGCCAAGGTAATACCCAGTTGGCAGGCGGACAGGTAGGCGTCGAGCTGGTTGTGCACCGTGCGCAGGATATGGCCGCGCCAGCCGTTCTTGGCGGCGATGGCGTCCACACGGGTGGCGCGCAGTTTGACGATGGCGAATTCCGCTGCAACGAAGAAGCCGTTTAGCAGAACCAGCAGGAGTGCGAAGAGGATAAGGCCGAAGTCGGCGAAATACGTGGCGGCGTCGTAACTAGGAGAAGGGTCCATAGGGGTGGTTCAGAGTGTCCGGATTTATAGGTAAAGGGTGTCGATTAGGGGCCGGGCAACAGGCCCAGGCGAATCAGCAGACTAGCCGCTCGCGGCGCGCTTGCCCAGCGTCGAACAGTGCAGGTTTACCGTCTGACCACCTGCGCCGGCGCAAAGTGGCAAGTAAATGTGCTGCCCTTGCCCATTACGCTGCTGATATCCAGGCGTGCGCGGTGGCGCAGCAGCACGTGCTTGACGATGGCCAGCCCCAGCCCGGTGCCGCCGGTATTGGAGGCGCGGCTGGAGTCTACCCGGTAGAAGCGTTCGGTCAGGCGCGGCAGGTGCTTGGCGTCGATGCCGATGCCGCTGTCTTGCACCGAGAGGTGCGCGCCGTGCTCGTCGGCCCACCAGCGCACCCGGATTTCGCCGTTGTCGGGCGTGTACTTCACCGCGTTGAACACCAGGTTGGAGAACGCGCTGCGCAGCTCCGCTTCGCTGCCTTTGAGGCGAACGCTATTGTCGGCTTCCAGCGTGATGCGGTGGCGGTCGTTGGACAGCGCCTGGGCATCGCCCTTGATCGACAGCAGCAACAAATCGACCGACACCGGCTGGTTATCCGAGGGGTAGTCGGTGGCCTCGAGCTTGGCCAGCAGCAACAGATCGTTGAGCAGGTTCTGCATGCGCCCGCCTTGCTGCTGCATCTGTTGCAGCGCGCGCAGCCAGCGCGGGTTCACGTCGTCGACGTTATCGAGCAGGGTTTCCAGGTAGCCGGAGATCACGGTAAGCGGCGTGCGCAGTTCGTGGGAGACGTTGGCGATAAAGTCCTTACGCATCTGTTCCAGCTGATGCATGCGGGTGATATCGCGCACCAGCATCAGGTGTTCGCCATTGCCGTACTGCGTGATGTGGAACTGCAGGTGCATGCGATCGTTGACCGGCGAAATCAACTCCAGCGGCTCGGGGTGTGCGGGCAGTTCGAAATAGTCTTTGAAGCGCGGGTGGCGCACCAGGTTGGTCACCGGCTGGCCACTGTCTTGCGGGGTTTTCAGGCCCAGCAGGGTTTCGGCGGCGCGGTTCCACCATTCCAGATTGCCGTCACTGTCGAGCATGACCACGGCATCTCTCAGCGCGGCGGTGGATTCCTGCACGCGGTCAATTACCGCTTGCAGGCGCCCGCGCACACGTTGGTCGCGGCGTTGCAGGTGGTAGATGCTGTCGAATACCTCGCCCCACAGGCCATAGCCATCGGGCGGCGGCTGGTCGGTCTGGTGGTGCTTGAGCCAGTTGTGCAGACGCAGCAACTGAGCGAGGGTCCAGCCCAGGTAGGCACCCAGGCCCACCACCAGGCTCCAGGCATATTCACCACTGATCAGGCCCACCAGCAGGCAGCCGGCGATCAGCAGTAACAAGCGGCGGATAACTACGCCACGCCAGTCTTGATTCACTCTGGGTTTTTTCCCGAACTAGCTTTTGGTGGAGAAACGATACCCGGTGCCGCGCACGGTTTGTACCAGGTTCTCGTACACCTCGCCCAAGGCCTTGCGCAGGCGGCGGATATGCACGTCGACGGTACGTTCTTCTACGTACACGTTGCCGCCCCAGACCTGGTCCAGCAACTGGCCGCGGGTGTAGGCGCGTTCCTGGTGGGTCATGAAGAATTGCAGCAGGCGGTATTCGGTCGGGCCCATGTCGGCAGGCTTGCCGTCGATGGTGACGCGGTGGCTGATGGGGTCGAGCAGCAGGCCGCCGACTTCGATCGGGGTGTCGCTGTCGCCGGTGCCGGCGCGGCGCAGTACGGCTTTGAGGCGCGCTACCAGCTCGCGTGGCGAGAAGGGCTTGGTGATGTAGTCATCTGCGCCTACTTCCAGACCCTGGATCTTGTTGTCCTCTTCACCTTTGGCGGTGAGCATGATGATCGGGATATTCCCGGTCAGCTCGTCGCGCTTGAGGCGTCGGGCCAGTTCGATGCCGGAGGTGCCGGGCAGCATCCAGTCGAGCAGGATGAGGTCGGGCTTGCGATCGACAATGATGGCGTGGGCTTGCTGGGTATTTTCGGCTTCCAGGCACTCGTACCCAGCCATTTCCAGCGCAACAGCGATCATTTCGCGAATCGGCGCTTCGTCATCAACGATCAGGATGTTCTTGCCAACCATGGAGCCAACCTCGGGTCGTTTAATCTGTCTTGCGCCGCATTAGATAACGGAATTATTGCAGCTGTGTGACAGAACATTGCGCTACTTCCCGCGTTGCCACCCTGGTTCGCGACCGAAGGCCAATATCGCCATTGGCGATATCCGCCGCTACACCGACGCAATGCCTCAGCGAACCGCGAAGTCCAGCGCAATACCCAGCAGAATCGCCAACCCCGCCCAATGGTTGTGAAGGAACGCGGCCAGGCACACCTGCGGCTCGCGATGGCGGGTGCTCCAGAACTCCCAGGCAAAGCAGCCCGCGGCCACCAACAGGCCGAGCAGGAACCAGATGCCCATCGCAAAACGCGCACCGGCCAGGGCCAGGCAGAGCAGGGCGATGCCTTGCAGGGTAAGGATGATCACCCGGTCGGCGTCGCCAAAGAGGATGGCGGTGGATTTTACCCCGATCTTCAGATCGTCTTCGCGGTCGGCCATGGCGTAATACGTGTCGTAGCCGACGGTCCACACGATGTTGGCGAGAAACAGCAGCCAGGCGGCGGGCGGTACTTCACCGGTTTGCGCGGTAAAGGCCATCGGCATGCCCCAAGAAAAGGCCGCGCCCAGTACCACCTGCGGGTAGAAGGTAAAGCGCTTCATAAAGGGGTAGGTGGCGGCAATCGCCAGGGCGCCGAATGACATCAGGATGGTGGTGAGGTTGGTGAACAGCACCAGAATAAAACTCAGCGCCACCAGTACGGCGAACAGAATCAACGCCTCTTTCGGGCTGACCTTGCCGGTGGCCAGCGGCCGGCCCTTGGTGCGGGCCACGTGGCCGTCGAAGTTGCGGTCGGCGTAGTCGTTGATCACGCAGCCGGCCGAGCGCATCAGAATCACGCCGAGCACGAAGATCAGCAGATTGCCCAGTGACGGCACGCCCTTGGCGGCAATCCACAGTGCCCACAGCGTCGGCCACAACAGCAGGTAAATACCGATGGGGCGCTCCAGGCGCATCAACTGGATAAAGTCGAAGGCGCGCGGGTGAATGCGGTTGAGCGATTGCAGCAGGCGGATGTACATCGAGCGCGGTTCCTTCTGGCAGGAGGCGGGCTAGGCGAATGGGGCGATTATAGGGCGCCGGCGGCGGTCCACAGAGGCGGCAAAAATACTTCAGCCACCAGCACGCTCAAGCCATCGCGGCTAAAGCAGGAACGACGCGCCCACAGCTCGGCGGCGCTGACCTCGGTCGGCAGCCAGTGCTGTGGATAACGGCACACCTGCATCGAGCCACGGCTAAAGGCCTGGTCGCTGAACAGCAGTTCGCCCAGCGAGCGGCTGCCCAGTTCGTCCATATGCAGGTCGGAGTCGATCAACTGGCTGCGCGTTGCCACGCTGCGGGCAAATACCCAAGGCTGGCCATGGCCACGCAAAAACACTTCGCGCACCCAGCCGACGCTGCCTTCACGCACGTTCAGCGCCTGGCATTCGTCGCTGCGCAAGGTCTGCCAGCTTTCGTTAAGGGGCGTGACGCTGAAGGCGTCGTTGGACAGGGCGATGAGGCGGCGAGTCAGCGAGCCGTCATCGAACAACCAGTCGAGCAGCGTTTCAGACGGCGCGGGTTGCAGCTCGGCGGCGGTGAGCCAGGTAGCGGTATCGGCGAAAGAGGCGTGCGGCACGGCAAAGACATCGGCGGCGAACGGGGCGGCGAGCTTAGCATGTTTGGCCTTTTTGCCCGTGGCGCGCTAACGTCCGGACAGTTGATAACAACCTCCACGGAGCGCCCCATGATCACCGTTCACCACCTGAACAACTCGCGCTCGCAGCGCATTCTCTGGTTGCTGGAAGAAGTCGGCGCCGAGTACGAGATCAAGCGCTACCAGCGCGACCCCAAGACCATGCTGGCGCCGCCCGAGCTGCGCGCCGTGCACCCCTTGGGCAAATCGCCGGTGATCACCGATGGCGACCTGACCCTGGCTGAATCCGGCGCCATCATCGAATACCTCGCCGGCCGCTACGGCCCGCACCTGCTGCCCGCCGAGGGTTCGCCCGAACGCTTGCGCTGCACCTATTGGCTGCATTTTGCCGAAGGCTCGGCCATGCCGCCGCTGTTGCTCAAGCTGGTGTTCGATACGCTTGAGCGGGCGCCGATGCCGTTCTTTATCAAACCCATCGCCCGTGGCATCTCCAGCAAGATGAAGGGCACCTATATCAACCCGCAGCTGCGCCAGACCCTCGACTACCTTGAAGCTGAGCTGAACAAAAGCGAGTGGTTTGCCGGCGATACCTTCAGTGCTGCCGATATTCAGATGAGTTTTCCGTTGGAGGCCGCCGCCTCGCGCGCCGGCCTGGATGCCAGCCGGCCGAAGCTAAAGGCCTTTCTCGACCGTATCCATGCTCGTCCCGCTTATCAGCGGGCTTTGGAGCGCGGAGGTGAGTACGCTTACGCGTAAAGCACCCAGCTAAAGCACGGAAGTGCCGGAAGGTGCTTGATTACCAACGCTTCGATCAGTACAAAGCCGGGGGAGCCTGGCGGCATTTTCAATCATCGACCGCTGTGCCCAGTAGCCTGATGAGCAGCCTGAAGAATTGAGGTAGTAGCAAAATGAAAAAGTGGCAATGTGTGGTCTGTGGCCTGATTTACGACGAAAGCCTGGGTTGGCCGGATGAAGGCATCGCCGCCGGCACCCTCTGGCAAGACGTGCCGGAAGACTGGCTGTGCCCGGACTGCGGCGTTGGCAAGCTGGATTTCGAGATGATCGAAATCGCTTGATTCACGCGTAGGTATTTACCAACGGCGACCCTCGGGTCGCCGTTGTCGTTTCTGCATCCGGCCATACACGCCAAACCATGGGCTGGCTGACGCCTTGGGTTATTGGCCTTGCCAGGCAATTGCGGTAGGGTCGCTGGCACATTTGGCCCCCAGGGGTGAACCGTGATGCGCAAATGGCAATGTGTGGTGTGTGGCTTTATCTATGACGAAGCGCTGGGCTGGCCGGACGACGGCATCGCTCCCGGAACGCGCTGGGAAGATGTGCCGGAAGACTGGCTGTGCCCGGACTGCGGCGTCGGCAAACTGGATTTCGAGATGATCGAAATCGGCTGATTCAGCCATAAGTAATTCGCTAATTCCAATTCTTCGGCAGCGCTCTCTGGCGCCGGCCTCTGTACGTTTTCAGGAGTGAGTCATGTCTGCACCCGTGGTGATCATCGGCACCGGCCTGGCCGGTTACAACGTGGCCAAGGAGTTTCGCAAACTCGATGCCCAGACCCCGCTGCTGCTGATAACCGCCGACGACGGCCGCTCCTATTCCAAGCCGATGCTGTCCACCGGCTTTGGCAAGAACAAGGACGCCGATGGCCTGAGCATGGCCGAACCCGGCGCCATGGCCGACCAGCTCAAGGCCGAGATCCGCACCCATACCCGCATCACCGGCATCGATCCTGGCCACAAGCGTTTGTGGATCGGTGAAGAGGCGGTTGAGTACCGCGATCTGGTGCTGGCCTGGGGCGCTGAAACCATTCGGGTGCCGGTCGAAGGCGACGGCGCTGATGCGGTATTCCCGATCAATGATCTGGAGGATTACGCGCGTTTTCGTGCCGCCGCCAACGGCAAAAAGCGCGTGCTGGTGCTGGGTGCCGGCCTTATTGGCTGTGAATTTGCCAATGACCTCTCGGCCGGCGGCTACAGCGTCGAGTTGGTGGCGCCGTGCGAGCAGGTGATGCCGGGCTTGCTGCACCCGGCTGCTGCCGCTGCGGTACAGGCCGGTCTGGAGGGCTTGGGTGCGCGTTTCCACTTGGGGCCGGTATTGGCCAGCCTGCAACGCAGCGCTGATGGGTTGCAAGCGCACCTGTCCGACGGCGATGTGGTGAAGTGCGATGTGGTGGTGTCGGCGGTCGGCTTGCGCCCGCGCACCGATCTGGCCTCCGCCGCCGGCCTGACCATCAACCGCGGCGTGGTGGTGGACCGCCAGCTGCGTACCTCCCACGCCAATATCTTTGCCTTGGGCGACTGTGCTGAAGTCGATGGCCTCAACCTGCTCTACGTAATGCCGCTGATGACCTGCGCCCGCGCCCTGGCGCAAACCCTGGCCGGCAACCCGACCGCTGTCACCTATGGCGCCATGCCGGTGCAGGTTAAAACCCCGGCGTGCCCTGTGGTGGTCTCGCCGCCGCCGCGTGGCACCAATGGTGAATGGCAGGTAGAAGGCAGCGGCGCCGATATCAAGGCGCTGTGCCGCGATGCAGATGGCCGGCTGCTGGGCTACGCCCTCACCGGAACGGCCGTGCAGGATAAATTAGCGCTCAATAAGGAGCTTCCTGCGCTTTTGGCGTGAATGGCATCCGTTCTGTCGGATAAATCACGAAGTTGCCCGGTAAAACTGCTGCGCACGACTGGCGCGCCTCTCTGGAGCGTGCCATTCTCCCCCGGGTCTGCCGCAGCGCAGAGCTGTTGCGGCGCCTTATAGCGCTGCTGGTTGGCAGCACGGACACAAAAACAAAAAACCGTCTAAGGGGCTTTTTTATGCGTAAACCGGAACTAGCCGCGGCCATCGCGGAGCATGCTGATCTGACTAAAGATCAAGCCAATCGTGTACTCAACGCTGTGCTGGAAGAAATCACTTCCGCCCTGAACCGCAAGGACAGCGTAACGCTGGTGGGCTTCGGCACGTTCGTACAGCGTCACCGTGGTGCCCGTACCGGCAAAAACCCACAAACCGGCGAGCCGGTAAAAATCAAAGCCAGCAACACGGTTGCGTTCAAACCAGGTAAATCCCTGAAAGACGCCGTGAACTGAGCCGCGTACGCCCGGGGCTGAAATGGCTCCGGGCGCACAACTGCGCAACGTGTCGGACAATCCCGCCGTTCGCTGCACAATCGCTACAAATCCCCGCAAAAACCTAGCTAAAGACTGGCTGTAGTCCTCTCCATATCCCGCTACAATGCGCCGCTATCCAATCAGCCGTTCCCATTGTTAGGTGAGGCCAGCGCGCATGAAATTTCGTTTTCTCCTCTGGATGCTGGGCCGCATGATGGCCAAGGCCAGTCAGACCAATCCCCAGTTTCAGCAGCAACTCGAAGGCCGTGATCTGGTGTTCCAACTGCACACCCTCGACGGCAAGGTTGCTCGTCACTTCATCGTCAAAAACCAGCGCCTGACCAGCAAGCGTGGCACCGCCACCCAGCCGGACTTTGCCCTGGGCTTCAAAGATGCCGATTACGGGTTTGCCACCATGAACGCCAAGAACAAGCAGCTGGCGTTTATGCAGGGCATTCAGAACAAGGACATCCAGATTCAGGGCAACCCGGCACTGGTGATCTGGTTCCAGGGCCTGACCAAATACATCATGCCCAAGAAGAAAAAAGCCGCTGACAAGAAAGCTGCCTAGTTCGCGCTGCGTGGTGTGGCCGCTGGTGGCTGCACCGCGCTTCCGCTAGGCTGGGATGAGTCTTTTTGGAATCCCAGCCATGCGTCTTCCTCTCGTTGTTTCCCTGGTTTTTCTGACCTCGCAAGCGTTGGCCGAACCAAGCAAACCCGCCGCGTTTGAGCACGTCTTTGAACTCGCCGGCATTCGCCTGTTATGTGAGCAGAGCGGCCCGCTGATTCAGCAGGGCCTGGCCGAGGCTCAACAGAAGAAAGTGGCGAAGGCATTCAGCGCCGACGCCCTGTGCGCCGACCTGGGCAAACGGCTGGCGCCGAAGCTGACGGCCGAGCAGGTCGAGCAGGCCACCAAGGTGCTGGAAAGCCCCTTGGCCGAGCGCTTTACCGTGGCCGAGCGTGGCGTGGGTGAAGGCGACGGCGGCACGGGTTTGGCCACCTACCGTGAGCAACTGAGCAGTAAACCGCCGCGCGCCGACCGGATAGCGCTGGTGCGCCGTCTGGACAAGGCCGCGCACACCACCGAATTGGCTACATTGCTGCGTTACGAAGTGGGCAAGACCCAGGCCCTGCTGGCGCTGCGGGCCAAAGGGCAGGACCTCAGTGAAGAGAAACTGGCGAGCGCCACGGCCAAACAAGTGGAGCCGCTGCGCGACTCCAGCGCGAAGGCGGTGGAGTCTTTTATGCTCTACGCCTACCGGCAGATGCCCAGTGGCGAGTTGACCGACTATGCCGCGCTGTATGAACAGGCCCCGGTGAATCAGTTGCTGACGGCGGCGGTGAAGGAGTTGCCCGCCGTATTTGCCGATCGCCGCGCTGCTCTTAAATAGGTTTTGTAGGGTGTGCCGGTCCGCGTTCGGTCCGCGCACCACGCGCTTAGGGCTGATCGCAACGTTGCACACAGCACACCCTGCACCAGCAAAAGAAAAGGCGCCGTGAGGCGCCTTTTTAGTGCAACCAGCAATCAGGCGTGGAACTGCGACGCCAGTTCGCGCAGGGCCGTTTCTGCTTCCAGCACCTTGTTGATCGCGTCGTTGGCTTTCTCGCGGGAGATGCCGAGACGGTCGAACAGCGCTTGCGGAATCTCGGTCTGCGGGCCGGAGCCGATGCCACGGTTGCGCAGCAAGCGCACCGCCAGGCACACCAGATTTGGGTAGGCCGAATGGGCGCCTTCGTAGTCCGGGTCGTGCTGGAAACGCAGCGCGGTGGCCAGCTCGTCGGGCATGTCCCAGAAGCGCATCAGCCACGAACCGATTTGCTCGCGGGTGATACCCAGCAGGTGCTGCTCGATATAGCTGTGGTCCAGGTGCGGATTCACTTCCAGGTGGCGGCAGATCAGGGAGAAGTGCGGTGGGAACACATGAGCCAGCACCAGATAACCGAAGTTGTGCAGCAGCCCGGCGAGGTACGTCAGGCCGGCTTCCGGACGCTGCGCGCGCGGCATGGCGCGGGTCAGGCCTTCGATCACGGCGGCGGTGTAGATCGCCTGGTGCCAGTACGGAGTGGCCTGTTGCGGTTGGTCTTTGGGCAGGGCCAGGGTTTTACCCAGCGCCAGGCCCAGGGCCAGGTTGATCACCAAGTCGAAGCCCAGTACCCGCACGATGGCGTCTTCTACCGAGCGGATCTTGCCGGGCGCGGCGTAGTACGGCGATGCCGCCCAGCTCACCACTTGTGCGGCCAGGGCCGGGTCGGTTTCCACCACGCCGGTGATGTCATCGACGGTGGCATCGGGGTCGACGCGCAGTTTGATGATCTTCTGCGCAGTTTCCGGCAGCGGCGGGATTTCGATGGTTTCTTCCAGGCGCTGCTGAATGCGGCGCGCGGTGAACGCTTGCACGGCCTGGGTGATTTCCGCGCGGTCGTCATCCGGGCGATCGAGGTTCGGGCGAATGCCGCTCAGCGGCTCGCCAAAGCGTGCAGCGCTGGCTTTGCCGAGCAGGGTTTTGTACGCATCACGGGGGATTTCCAACAACACGCCGGCCTGGCCGGATTCGATCACCAGGGTCGGCGCCAACAGCAGTTGTTCGTCATACAGGCACGGCGAGCTGGTCAACGGTGGCAAAGCCGGCAGCAGGGTGAGGCTGTGCTTGGCGAGCATGCGTTCCTGGCGTTCGGGTTTTACCGCAGCGAGTTTGCGGCCGGTCAGTTCGGCGAGGCGGTTGAGGTCCAGCAGTTGGCTGTGGGGGTAGAGCACCAGCAGGGCGCCGATGGCGTCATCCAGCAGTACGGCCTGTACGCGCTGGGCCAGGGCCAACTTGGGTTGTTCGTAGCAAACCTGGTAGGGAACGCTGAGCTTGTCGAGTAACTGCAGAATCACCGTCGGCGGTTGTGGCGAGGTATCGGTGGCGAGGGCTACTTCCGTCATGAGCGTGCGTCCGGTGCGAAGGTTTGGCCCGAGTATAACCAGCCGGCATTATGACTGACCGGTCACCCGACGGGCGTTTGTGAGGCGCGTCACACTTGTCCGTATTGCTGGCCGTGGCGCAGCCAGCGCTCGAGCAACGGGCTTACATGCTGAGGCCAGCGCGCCAGCAGCGCCTGCGCCGCATCACGCACAGCGGGCAACAGGTCGGCGTCGCGCATGAGGTCTGCCACCTTGAATTGCAGCAAGCCGGTTTGCCGGGTGCCGAGCATCTCACCTGGGCCGCGTAGCTCCAGATCTTTTTCGGCAATTACAAAGCCATCGCTGGTCTCGCGCATGATGCCCAGGCGTTCACGGCCTAGCTGCGACAGCGGCGGGTGATAGAGCAGCACGCAATGGCTGGCGGCGCTGCCTCGGCCCACGCGGCCGCGCAGTTGGTGCAATTGCGCCAGGCCCAGGCGCTCGGGGTTTTCGATAATCATCAGGCTGGAGTTGGGCACGTCGACGCCTACTTCGATCACCGTGGTCGCCACCAGCAACTGCAGCGCGCCTTCCTTGAATTGCTGCATCACCGCGGCTTTTTCCGCTGGCTTCATACGGCCATGAATCAAGCCAACGTTAAGCCCGCCCAGCGCCGCCGACAGGTCTTCGTAAGTGGTTTCGGCGGCCTGGCAGGTGAGTTCTTCAGACTCTTCAATCAGCGTGCACACCCAGTACGCCTGCCGACCTTCATGGCAGGCCGAGCGTACGCGCTCGATTACTTCGAAGCGGCGGCTGTCGGCCACCAGCACGGTGTTCACCGGCGTCCGGCCGGGCGGCAGTTCGTCGAGGATCGAGGTGTCCAGGTCGGCGTAGGCGCTCATGGCCAGGGTGCGTGGAATCGGCGTAGCGGTCATGATCAACTGGTGCGGGCACATGCGGCCTTCCACGCCTTTCTTGCGCAGCGCCAGGCGCTGTTGCACGCCGAAGCGGTGCTGTTCGTCGATCACCACCAAGGCCAGGCGTTTGAACTGCACTTCATCCTGAAACAACGCATGGGTGCCCACCACCATCGGCGCGCCGCCGGCGATCTGCTCCAGCGCGGCGGTGCGCGCCTTGCCTTTGAGTTTGCCGGCCAGCCAGGCGACATCGAACCCCAGCGGCTCAAGCCAGCGCTTGAAGTTGATGAAGTGCTGCTCGGCGAGAATCTCGGTGGGCGCCATCAGTGCCACCTGATAACCCGCTTCCAACGCCTGTAACGCAGCCAGCGCGGCAACCACGGTTTTGCCCGCCCCCACATCGCCCTGTACCAGGCGCAGCATCGGCTCGGGCTGGCTGAGGTCATAGGCGATTTCAGCACCCACGCGTTGCTGCGCGCCAGTGGGGGCGAAGCCTAAGTTCTTCAGAAATTTGGCCGGCAGCTTTTTAGCCTTCGGCAGTTGTGGCGCTTCTTGCGCGCGCAGGCTTTCGCGCAGGCGTTGCAACGAGAGCTGGTGGGTGAGCAGCTCTTCAAAGGCCAGACGGTGCTGAGCCCAGTGACGGCCTTCGGCGAGTTCTTCCAGGTCGGCATCGGGCGGCGGCCGGTGCAGGTAGCGGATGGCTTCGTCCAGCGGGCTCAAGTGGTAGTCGCGGGCCAATTCTTCCGGCAGCCAGTCGGGCAGGCTGTGGGGGCCGAGGCGGGCCAGGGCCTGTTCGCTGAGTTGGCGCAGGCGCTGCTGGGTGAGGCCTTCGGTGGTCGGGTAGATCGGCGTCAGGGTTTGTTCGATGCCGCCCTCGCTATCGGCCGTCAGCGCGCGGTATTCAGGATGATAGATTTCCAGGCCCGAAGCGCCGGGGCGCGCTTCGCCGTAGCAGCGCAATTGCGTGCCGCGTTTAAGGCCGTCTTTCTGCGCCTGGCTGAAGTGGTAAAAGCGCAGGCTCAGCGTGCCGCTGCCGTCCTGCAGGCGCACTAGCAGGCTGCGGCGCTTGCCCATCAGCACGTCGGCGCCGGCCACCACGCCTTCAACCACGGCATCCTGGCCTGGGCGCAAGGCGCCGATGGGCACCACGCGGGTACGGTCCTGGTAGCGCAGCGGAAGGTGGAACAGCACATCCTGGAGGTTTTCCAGGCCCACGCGCGCGAGCTTTTCTTCCAGCGCCGCGCCCACGCCTTTGAGCGCGGTCACCGGCACCGCCGCCAATTCAGTCATGCGCTACGCCTTAAGCGATTTGGGGCAGCGGATTGGCCACCGAGCAAAGGCGGATGGAGTCGGCCAACACATCGATGGCTTTGGGGCGTGGAAAGCTGGCGCGCCAGGCGATGGCCACGGTACGGAACGGCACTGGCGGGGTGAGCGGGCGCACTTCAAAGACGCCGGGGGCGTAGTGATGGCTGTCCACGGCCGAGAACGGCAGGATGGAAATGCCCATGCCGGAGGCGACCATATGGCGGATGGTTTCCAGCGAGCTGGATTCCACCGTGGTGTGCTTGGCGTGATCGTCGCCGCCCTTGCGCAGGGTGGGGCAGGCTTCCAGCACCTGGTCGCGGAAGCAGTGGCCTTCACCGAGCAGCAGCAGGCTCTTGTCGTTGAGCAGTTCGGCGTCGATGGTTTTCTTGGCCGTCCAGGCATGGCCAGATGGCAGCAACACGTAGAACGGCTCGTCGTACAGGACCTTGGTGAGCACGTCGGCTTCCTGGAACGGCAGGGCGATGATGATCGCGTCGAGCTCGCCGTTACGCAGTTTGTCGCGCAGCACGTGGGTGAAGTTCTCTTCGATATATAGCGGCATCTGCGGCGCCACGCGGTGCAGCTGCGGAATCAGATGGGGGAACAGGTACGGGCCGACGGTATAGATGGCGCCGACCTTGAGCGGGGCGGCCAGCTGGTTTTTGCCAGCCTGGGCCAGTTCGCGAATGCCCTGGGCCTGCTCCAGCACCTTTTGCGCCTGGGTGACGATGCCTTCGCCCACCGGCGTAAGACGTACCGCGCTTTTGCTGCGCTCGAAAATCAGTATGCCCAGCTCGTCTTCAAGCTTTTTCACGCCGACCGACAGGGTGGGCTGGCTGACATGGCAACGCTCGGCCGCCCGCCCGAAATGCTGCTCTTGTGCCAGGGTGACGATGTAGCGCAGTTCGGTGAGGGTCATAGTGTTATTCCATTGATTTGCGCCAAAGCATAGCGGTTGTATTCAATGGAACCAACCCGCAGTGCATGACTGCGGGCTTGGTTACAGACCGACAGGGCTCGGCTGTCGGTACGACGTTACTGTTTGAGCGTGAAGTTGAGCGGGTAGGTGATCGAAATCTGCCCACCTACCAGCAACGTTTCAGGCGGTGCCGGCACTGGGCTGGTACGGCGGATCTGGCGCAACACATCACTGTTGAAGGCCGCGCGGGCGGTGGATTCGGTGATAGTGGCGTCCAGAATCTTGCCTTTGCCATCCACCACAAACGTCGCGACCACTTGAACGACGCCCGTGCGGCTGCGGCGCTCGTTTTGCGGGTAGTGCAGTTTGGGGTCCATGTGCGCCTTGACCTTGCCCAGCCAGTTGGCTTTTTCGTCGGCCTGCGCGCCCGGGTTGCCTGGCGGCAGCGGGGCTGCTTTGGCCTCTGGTGGTGCAGGGCTCGGCGGAGCCGGTGGCGCGGGCTGAGTGGCTTGTTCAACCGGTTTTTCAAGCGGTTTGGGCGGCTCGACCGGCTTGGGTTTCGGCTTGGGCTTGGGCTTGGGTTTGGGTTTTTCCAGTACCAGCTCAGGCTTGGGCGCAATCACCACTTCCGGTTCCGGCTCGGGCTGAGGCTCGACGATTTGTGCGGGCGCAGGCGGCGGCTGCACCACCTCCGGCATCGGCGGCAATTCGATCATCATCGCCGGCGGCGGCATTTCTACCGGGATCGCCTCGGCATGCCAGTACAGGGCCCACAGGCCGATACCGATATGCAGGGCGAGCACCAGCAGCCAACTTACCGTCCACCGCGACGCTTTACGCAGCGTTAGGGTCATTTCTGCCCGACCGCCTCAAGGCCCACGAGGCCCACTTTGAGGTAACCGGCTGAACGCAGGCTGTTCATGGCCTCCATCAGATCGGCGTAGTCCACACCTTTGTCGGCGCGGAAGAAGATCGTGGTGTCCTTCTTGCCTTTGGTCTGTTGGTCCAGGGCCTGGCCCAGCTGCTCTTTGGTGACCTGCTGGTCGCCCAGGTAGAGGCTCTTGTCCTCTTTGACGGTCAGGTACACCGGCTTGTCGGGGCGGCGCTGGGGCTCGGCGCTGGAGGCCGGCAGGTCGACTTTGATGTCTACCGTGGCGAGCGGTGCGGCCACCATAAAGATGATCAGCAGCACGAGCATCACGTCGATAAAGGGCGTTACGTTGATCTCGTGGGATTCGACCAGATCATCGCCGCCGTCGTTGAGGTGCAGGCCCATGTCAGCTCACTTTAACGGCGTGTGGCTGGCTGCGTTCAGCCGGCAGGTGGTCCAGATCGCGGCTGACCAGCAGCAGCACCTGAGCCGAGGCGTCCGCCACCTGGGCTTTGTAGCCGGTGATGGAACGGGCGAAGACGTTGTAGATAACCACCGCAGGAATGGCTGCAACCAGGCCCATGGCCGTGGCCAGCAGGGCTTCGGCGATACCGGGGGCGACCACGGCCAGGTTGGTGGTCTGCGATTTGGCGATGCCGATAAAGCTGTTCATGATGCCCCACACGGTACCGAACAGGCCGAAGAAGGGCGCAGTGGAACCGATGGTGGCGAGTACGCCGGTGCCCTGGCTCATTTCACGACCACAAGCGGCGACCAGGCGCTCCAGGCGGAAGCTGACGCGCTCCTTGATGCCTTCTTTCTCGCGGGTGTTGGCCGACAGGCGCATTTCTTCGAGCGCGTCGTGTACCAACACATGGGACAGACTGCCTTCTTTGGTGGCTTTGTCCGAGGCTTCCTTCAGCGAGCGGCTCTGTTTCAGCAGGGCCAGTTCAGCGCGCAGGCGGCGTTTGGCACCGAGCAGCTCCAGGCCTTTGGCGATCCAGATGGTCCAGGTAATGACCGAGGCCAGCGCCAGACCGATCATCACTGCTTTTACGATATGGTCGGCGTTCTGGTACATGCCCCAGGGCGACAGGTCGCTGGCAAAGTTTTCCTGGTCTTCGGCGATCAGGTCATTGGCTTTTTGCAAGGTGTCCAGGGCCTGTGCCACTTCTTCGGGCGAGGCGCCATTGGCTTCGAGGGTTTCTTTGGTCGCCGTGCTGATCTGCTCAGGGGTGGCGTCCGGGCCCAGGGCGGCGATTTTTTCGCGCAGGGCGGCAGCGGCCGGGGTTTCGCCTTGCGGGGCTGGCACGGCGCCGGTGGCATCTGCCGGTGCAGGCGCGGTGGCGGCCGGCGCGGCGGCTGGAGCGGTGGTTTCTTCAGCGAAGCTGCTGGCGGGCAACATCAAGCTGAGCAGCAGTGCGCCGCAAGCGAGCAGAGCGCGAGGCTGCAGAAGGGAGGGCTGAGCGCGGTAGGCGTTGAAATTCATGCTGGCCGGACCTGAGATGGGAAGAGCGGTGACCGGGGCCAAACGAGCCCTGGCGCAAAAGGGCAACAAGTATTGCAAACTATTCTTGTTTGTGAAAGTGATACTGTAACGTTATCCGGCTGTACCGGCCTTTCCCTTATTCCCTGCGGCCTGCCTAGAATGCCGCTTTTGCCCGAGGTGACCCCATGTCCATTGCCCCCACCCTGATGATTGCCGGATGCGGCGATGTCGGTAGCCGTCTCGGCCAGCAGCTGCATGCAGCGGGGTGGCAGGTGTATGGCTTGCGGCGTTCAGTCGCAGCGCTGCCGCAGGGCATTGTGCCGGTGGCGGGCGACCTGACTGCCGCGGACTGCCCGGCACAGTGGCCCGAGGGGCCGCTGGATTACCTGGTCTACGCCGCTGCCGCCACCGAGCATGACGAAGCGGGTTATCGCCGCGCTTATTACGACGGCCTGGCGAATACCCTGAACTGGCTCAAGCAGCGTGGCCAGGCGCCCAAGCGCGTGATATTCGTCTCCAGCAGCGGTGTGTACGCCCAGGATGGTGGCGTGTGGGTGGATGAGCAATCGCCCGCCGAGGCCACCAGCTACTCCGGGCGCATCATGCTCGAGGCGGAGCGTTTGGCTCTGGGTAGCGGGTTTCCCGCCACTATCGTGCGCCTCACCGGCATTTATGGGCCGGGCCGCGAGTGGCTGCTCAAGCAAGTGCGCATGGGTTATCGGGTAGTCAGCGAGCCACCGCTGTACGCCAACCGTCTGCACGCCGATGACTGCGCCGGGTTGCTGGCCTTTCTGCTGCAGGCCGATGCCGCCGGCACAGCGCTGGATGATCTTTATATCGGCGTGGACGATGCGCCGGCGCCGCTGGATGAGGTGGTGGGCTGGCTGCGCAACTATATGGGCGTGACGGAGTGGGCTGAGGAGTCGACGGTGCGTCGCTCCGGTAGCAAGCGCTGCAGCAATGCCCGCGCCCGCGCCCTGGGCTGGGCGCCGCGTTACCCGACCTATCGCGAAGGCTACGCCGCGGTACTGGCGGGCGACTGAATATGGACGCCAACCGGCTATTGGTGCAGCCGTGGCTCTCGGGGGTCGAGCTATTTCAGGCCGACTTCTCCGGGCAGCCGTTTGGCCGCCATAGCCACGATGCCTTTGCCATCGGCGCCATTGTGCACGGCGTGGGGGGCTACCAATGCCGCGGCGAGCGCCATGCGTTGGCGGCCGGCACCCTGTCGCTGATGAACCCGGAAGAACCCCATACCGGCCACGCCATATCGTCGCGGCTGGTCTATCACATGCTCTACGTGGAAGAGGCGCGCTTGCCGGCGCTGCTGGGGCGCAAGCAGTTGCCGCGCGGCTTCAATCAGCTCAACCCGGCCGATGACGGTGCGGTGGCACAGTTGATGGCTGGCTTGGCGCTGGAGTTCGAGCGGCACGATGCGCTGGCATTGGAAAGCCAACTGCTAGCCGTGCTGGAGGTGGTGTTTATCCGCCATGGCGGTATGCGAGCGCTACCGACGGCGGCTCGCGATGGCGGCAGCACGGCGCGGCTGCGTGAATACCTGGAGGCGCATTACCAGGAAGCAGTCAGCCTCGACCAGTTGGCGAGCGTGGGCGAGCGCCATCCGCGTCACCTGATTGAAGCCTTTCGCCGCGCCTATGGCGTGCCGCCACACACGTACTTGCTGCAACGGCGAGTGCGCGAAGCCAAACGCCTGCTGCTGGGCGAGGCGCCCTTGAGCGACGTTGCCTTGCGGCTGGGGTTTTACGACCAGGCCCACTTCAACGGCACCTTCAAACGCTTCACCGGCGTAACGCCCGGGCGCTTTCGCAATGCCGCGCGCACCTGAGTTTTTTCCAATACCTGCCGCCTGATCGCCCCACAGACTGGCCGCCGAATTCATTCGGAGGTTGTTATGGTTGCGCTGTTTTTGCTGGTGGCCAGTACCCACTTTGCGGCGTTGTTATCGCCGGGGCCGGATTTCTTTCTGCTGTTGCGCACCGCGTTGCTGCAAGGGCGCAAGCAGGCCGACGGCTGCGCTTGCGGTATCGCAGTGGCCAATGTGCTGGTGATGCTGCTGGTGCTGTTGGCCCAAAGCCTGCTGCCGGCCGAAGGCGGCTGGGTGTGGCGGGCGTTGCAGGGTGTAGGTGGTGCGTATTTTGTGTGGCTGGGGCTGCAGGCCTTTAGCGGACGTCGGCAATTAACGCTGCCGGACGCAGGCGAGGCGATTGCCGGGCGTTGGTGGGTTGGGTTTGGCCAAGGCCTGGCGGCCAGCGTGATGAACCCTAAATGCCCGATTTTCTACGCTGGCCTGTTTGGCGTGCTGCGCAGTGCGGGGATGCCCGGCTGGGGCCTGGCGTTGTGCATGGTGTGGATGGGCGCGGTGGTGCTGGTGTGGGATCTGGCGCTGGTGCGGCTGCTGAGTGTGGAGCGCTGGCGCCGGTGGTTGCAGCGGCAGGTGGTGGTGTTGGATCGAGTGTGTGGTGGGTTGTTGCTGGCGCTTGGCGCCTATCTACTGATCGCCGCCGCGTTGCTCTTGTAGGGTGTGCTCCGCGCACCGTTGCGGTATCGGGGAGATCGCAGCGGTGCGCGGAGCACACCCTACGGTTAATTCTTTTCCAGTACCCATGTGGTTACGCCCGGCAGGTACTCGGGCATTTCATCCACCTGCGCCTGGTTCACGGCCTGGAAAATCTCCAGCCGCTCGCCTTCGCGCTTGAACAGCCAGACATTGCCTTTGTTGCCCAGTTGCAGCCACAGGCTGTCGTTCTCGCCGCTCATGGCGGCGCAGTCGCCGGCCAGGCACAGGGCGTAGCGATCGGCACCGGGCAGGCCTTCTACCTGACCATCGGGGTGGAACAGCACCAAACCTTTTACCCCGGGGCCCTTGGTGATTTTCCAGGTGCCGCCCAGGTATGCGGTGTACAGGGCTTGTTCGAAGCTGCTGCCCGGCGGTGCGCCCAGCGGCAGTTTGAGGGTGGAACGTTGAAAGCGCTGCTCGGGGCCGGTCTTGCTTTCGGCCTGGCGCATCAGGTTGTTTTCGACGTTCAGTTGTTCGTGGTAGTCGCCATAGAAGTCGACGCGCCACTGGCCATCGGGTTCACCGACGAGCTGGCCTTCGTCGAGCTCAAACCCATTGCTGACTTTGGCGGTCTGGCGCGTGGCATCAATGGTCCACTCCAGATTCGGCCCGTAGGCCAGCAACGCCTCCCGCAGATTGCCGCCTTGGGAGGCGGCGTCGATGGCGGCCTGGTTGATCCAGGTGCCGTTCGGGTCTTTGCTTGCGGGGCTGCTGCAGCCGCCGAGGAAGGCAGTGATCAACAGCAGGGCAAGGGCGATGCGCATGGCCGGTTGCTTCCTTGAGGTACGGGTTACTCAATAACCAGAATGGCGTCCATTTCAACCTGGGCGCCGCGTGGCAGAGCGGCTACACCGATGGCGGCGCGGGCCGGGTAAGGCTGTTCGAAGTAGCGGCCCATCACCTCGTTGACCTTGGCAAAGTGCGAGAGGTCGGTGAGGAAGATGTTCAGTTTGACGATGTCTTTGAACGAACCGCCGGCCGCTTCGGCTACGGCTTTGAGGTTCTCGAACACCTGCACGGTCTGGGCTTCGAAGCCTTCAACCAGTTCCATGGTTTTCGGGTCCAGGGGGATCTGGCCGGACATGTACACGGTGTTGCCCGCTTTGATCGCCTGGGAGTAAGTACCGATGGCGGCTGGGGCGTGTTCGGAAGTGATGACGCTCTTGCTCATGAAAAAGCTCCTTGAGGTTTAGTTCTGCGCAGTAAACGCAGGCCGTCGTTACGAAAGGGGGTCAGGCGCGGACGCGGGAGATATGCACCACGCCTTTGAGGGCTCGCAGCTTTTTGATCACGCGAGCCAGGTGCACGCGGTCGTGCACGCTGACCACCAGCTGAACCACGCTGATGCGGCCGTCGCGCTCGTCCATGCTGATTTTTTCGATGTTGCCGTCGGCGGCGTTGACGCTGCTGGCCAGCAAGGCAATCAGGCCGCGTTGGTGTTCCAGCTCGATACGCAGTTCAACGTTGAACTCGCCGACCACGTCCTTGGCCCAGGACAGCTGAATGCATTTTTCCGGGTTCTGGCGGATGTCGCTGATGTTCTTGCAGCTTTCCAGGTGCACCACCATGCCTTTGCCGGCCGAAAGGTGGCCGACGATGGGGTCGCCCGGAATCGGCGTGCAGCACTTGGCGTAGCTGAGTACCAAACCCTCGGTGCCGCGGATGGCCAGTGGGCCTTCGGCGCTGGGCAGTTGCTCGCTTTCACTGGCCAGCAGGCGACGCGCGACCACGTAGGCCATGCGGTTGCCCAGGCCAATGTCTTCGAGCAAATCTTCGATGACTTCCAGGCGGTACTCGGCCAATACGCCTTGCACTTGCTCGGCGGGGATTTTTTCCAGGTGGCTGTTGAGACCGGCCAGCACTTTGTTCAGCAGACGTTCGCCCAGGCTGATGGATTCGGAGCGGCGCTGCAGTTTCAGCGCGTGACGGATGTGGGTGCGCGCTTTGCCGGTGACCACAAAGTTGAGCCAGGCCGGGTTCGGCCGGGCGCCTGGCGCGGTGACGATTTCCACCGTGGCGCCGCTTTGCAGCGGTTCGGACAGCGGCGCCAGGCGGCGGTTGATGCGGCAGGCGATGCAGGAGTTGCCCACATCGGTGTGCACGGCATAGGCAAAGTCGACGGCCGTGGAGCCCTTGGGCATCTCCATGATCCGGCCTTTGGGGGTGAAGACGTAGACCTCGTCCGGGAACAGGTCGATCTTCACGCTCTCGATAAATTCCAGCGAGTTGCCGGCGCGCTGCTGCATTTCCAGCACGCCTTTGACCCACTGCCGGGCGCGGGCGTGGGTGCCTTTGGGCTGGGTGTCGTCGTTGGATTTGTACAGCCAGTGGGCGGCGATGCCGTTGTTGGCCATCTCTTCCATTTCGCGCGTGCGAATCTGGATTTCGATGGGCACGCCGTGCATGCCAAACAACGTGGTGTGCAACGACTGGTAGCCGTTGGCCTTGGGAATCGCGATGTAGTCTTTGAAGCGGCCGGGCAACGGTTTGTACAGGTTGTGCACGGCGCCGAGCACGCGGTAGCAGGTGTCGACCTTGTCGACAATGATGCGGAAGGCGTAAACGTCCATGATTTCGTTGAACGCCCGGCGCTTGCCGCGCATCTTCTGGTAGATGCCGTACAGGTGCTTTTCGCGGCCGACCACTTCGCCTTCCATGCCTTCGCGCTCGAGGCAGTGGGTCAGCGACTCTTCGATCTTGTTGACGATTTCCTTGCGGTTGCCGCGGGCGCGTTTCACTGCCTGGCGGATGCGCTCGGAGCGCATCGGGTGCATGGCTTTAAAGCCAAGCTCTTCGAATTCCACGCGCATGCTGTGCATGCCCAGCCGGTTGGCAATGGGAGCGTAGATTTCCAGTGTTTCCTTGGCAATGCGCCGGCGCTTTTCGCCAGCCAGTACTTCCAGAGTGCGCATGTTGTGCAGGCGGTCGGCGAGCTTGACCAGAATCACGCGGATATCGCGGGCCATGGCCATGGCCATTTTCTGAAAGTTTTCTGCCTGGGCTTCGGCCTTGGTTTCGAAGTTCATCTGGGTCAGCTTGCTGACCCCGTCCACGAGTTCGGCGACGGTTTCGCCAAATTGCGCGGTGAGCGCCTCTTTGGCAATGCCGGTGTCTTCGATGACGTCATGCAGCATCGCGGCCATCAGGCTCTGATGGTCCATGTGCATGTCGGCGAGAATATTGGCCACCGCGAGCGGGTGGGTTACGTAGGCTTCACCGCTGCGGCGGCGTTGGCCGTCGTGGGCTTGCTCTGCGTAGAAATAGGCGCGGCGAACGAGGTTGACCTGTTCACCGCCCAGGTAGGTCGAAAGCCTGTCGGCGAGGGCGTCTATGCTCGGCATGGGTTAACTCCAGGCCAAGCGTAAATTCGCGCCGCATCGCTCTTTGTTGACGAGCATCGACCGGGCATAGGCTTAAAGGGCCTCGTTGGCCTCTTCCTCGAATGTGGCAAAGAGTGGTTCGTCGTCGACGATCTCTTCTTCCGCGATAACGGCGTAGTCGATCAGGCCGGCAGCGATTTCGCGCAGGGCAACTACGGTAGGTTTGTCGTTCTCCCACGCTACCTTCGGCTCTTTGCCGCCGGTGGCGAGTTGGCGGGAACGCTTGGTAGCGAGCATGACCAGCTCGAAGCGGTTATCAACGTTGTCCAGGCAGTCTTCAACGGTAACGCGGGCCATGGTATTCCTCGTAGCGACGTACGCTTGTAAATAAAGAGAAGTGCAAAATTCTTTAGCCCGGATGGGCGAACGAACTGTGCAGTCTAAAAAATAACCAGCCTTTATGGAAGCTTAGATTTCAGCGCTCCGCTTGACGGCGGGTTTTTGCCCTTATGCCAGCAACTCGGTCAGCAAGTCGCTGTGGCGCTGTTGTTGCACCGACTGACGCAGGTTGTTGGCGCGGAAAATCGCTTTGAGATCGTCCAGGGCCGCAGCGAAGTCGTCGTTGATCACCAGGTGATCGTATTCAACATAGTGGCTCATTTCGCTGACCGCTTCGCGCATGCGGGTTTCGATGATTTCGTCGCTGTCCTGCCCGCGGTTGTTCAGGCGCTGGCGCAGGGCCTCCTGGCTGGGCGGCAGAATAAAGATCGAGCGTGCATCGGGCAGCAGGCGGCGCACTTGCTGGGCACCTTGCCAGTCGATTTCCAGAATCAGGTCGAAGCCTTCGGCCAAGGTCTTTTCCAGCCAGCGCTGCGAGGTGCCATAGAGGTTGCCGAATACTTCGGCGTGCTCCAGGAAGTCGTTGTGCTCGAGCATCTGCAGGAAGCTCTCGCGGCTGACGAAGTGGTAGTTCAGCCCGTCGCTTTCACCCGGGCGCATGGCGCGGGTGGTGTGCGACACGGAGACGCGAATCTGCGGCTCGGCGTCGATTAGCGCTTTAACCAGGCTGGTTTTGCCGGCGCCGGAGGGCGCGGAAATGATGTAGAGGGTGCCGGTGGTGGCGTGCATGAGTGGGTCCGCCTTACTCGATGTTCTGTACTTGTTCGCGCATTTGTTCGATCAGCACTTTGAGGTTTACCGCCGCTTGCGTGCTGCGGGTATCAAAGGCCTTGGAGCCGAGGGTGTTGGCTTCGCGGTTGAGTTCCTGCATCAGGAAGTCCAGACGCCGGCCGGCGGCACCGCCGGCTTTCAATACACGACGCACTTCGCTGACGTGGGTGACCAGGCGGTCCAGCTCTTCGGCGACATCGCTCTTCTGGGCCAGCAAAACCAGCTCCTGCTCCAGGCGGTGCGGGTCGAGCTCGACCTGCATTTCGGCGGTGCGGTCGAGAATGCGCTGGCGCTGGCCGGCGAGCATCTGCGGCACCAGCTCGCGCAGGGCAACGACTTCTTCACCGATATTGTCCAGGCGGTCGTTGAGCAGCTTGGCCAGCTCGGCGCCTTCGCGGGCGCGGCCGGCTTTGAGTTCAGTCAGGGCATCGTTGAACAGGGCCAGGGCGGCGCTGTTCAAGGCTTGCGGGTCGGCGGCATCGGCCACCAGCACGCCGGGCCAGGCCAGCACTTCCAGCGGGTTCAGGGGCGCGGGGGAGCTGATCAGGCTGGCCACGCTCTCTGCCGCCGCTACTAATTGCGCGGCCCGGTCGCGGTCTACTTGCAGCGGTTTGCCGGCGGTTTCTTCGGTGTAGCGCAGGGTGCATTCCACCTTGCCGCGCGACAGGCCTTGGCGCAGTGCATCGCGCACGCCGCCTTCGAGGTCGCGAAACGACTCCGGTAGGCGCAGGTGCGGTTCCAGATAGCGGTGGTTGACCGAGCGCAGTTCCCAGCTCAGCGTGCCGTTGGCAGTGGCCCGCTCGACGCGGGCGAAGGCGGTCATGCTGTGCACCATGGAAAGACCTCGCAGAAAGGGGCTATGTAAGCGGGCCGGGTAAAAGCGCTCGTTAAAGCGGCTCTTTCTCACGACCTATAAAGGCGCAGGATTGTAGCGCAGTGCGGGGTTAGCTCCCAATTTGCTGTGTGAGTGGCGCACGGGGCCCCTATAATGCCGAGCAGATTTCCCGTCCCGAATAGGTATTCCTGATGAAACGTCCGAGTGGCCGTGCCGCTGACCAGCTGCGCTCGATCCGCATCACCCGCAACTACACCAAGCACGCCGAGGGCTCGGTATTGGTGGAGTTTGGTGACACCAAAGTGATCTGCACAGTGAGTGTGGAAAATGGCGTGCCGCGTTTCCTCAAAGGCCAGGGCCAAGGCTGGCTGACCGCCGAATACGGCATGCTGCCGCGCGCCACCGGCGACCGTAACCAGCGTGAAGCCAGCCGTGGCAAGCAAGGCGGCCGCACATTGGAAATCCAGCGCCTGATCGGCCGCTCGCTGCGCGCAGCTCTGGATATGTCCAAGCTGGGTGAAGTGACGCTGTATGTCGACTGCGACGTGATTCAGGCCGACGGGGGCACCCGCACTGCATCCATTACTGGCGCGATGGTGGCTGTGATCGACGCACTCAAAGTGATCAAAAAGCGCGGCGGCCTGAAAGGCGGCGACCCGCTCAAGCAGATGATTGCTGCCGTTTCGGTGGGTATGTACCAGGGTGAGCCGGTGCTGGACCTTGACTACCTGGAAGACTCGGCTGCCGAAACGGACCTCAACGTGGTAATGACCAGCGAAGGCGGCTTTATCGAAGTGCAAGGCACTGCCGAAGGCGCGCCGTTCCAGCCGCAAGACCTCAATGCCATGTTGGCATTGGCGCAAAAAGGTATGGCCGATTTGTTCGAGTTGCAACGCGTGGCGTTGGCGGATTAAACCTGCCGCGCTCTTACCCGCAGTCCAAGGAGGATCAGCATGACCGAAGATCTGGAACCCGTTTCGACCCCTGACAAAGAGGCTCGCCAATGGGCAATGTTTTGTCACTTTGCGGCGTTTTTGGGCATGATTTTCCCGTTCGGGAATCTGCTTGGGCCACTGATTGTCTGGCAGTTGAAGAAAGAGACGTCCTCCTTTGTCGACGACCAGGGTAAAGAGGCGCTCAACTTTCAGATCACGGTGGCAGTGGCCATGCTGGTTTGCTTCCTGCTGATGTTCGTATTTATCGGCATCATCCTGATATGGGTGGTTGGCATTGCTGCACTGGTGCTCACCATCATCGCCGGCATCAAGGCTAATGAAGGCAAGGCCTACCGTTATCCGTTCTGCTGGCGGCTGGTGAAGTAGGCAAATCGTAGACGTAAAAAAGCCGGCGCTAAGCCGGCTTTTTTATTGCGCGCTGGGCGTTACACGCTCAGCGTCCAGTCGTAATCCACGATCAGTGCGGCGTGCTGCGAGAAGCGCGGTTGCCGAGGCAGACGCGCCCCACGCACAAAACGGCGCAGGCCGGTGGTCAGCAGCTGGTAATCGTACCGGTAGCCCAGGTTGAGCATCTCGGCCTGTTCGCTGTTGGGCCACCAACTGAACTGGTCACCTTCACGGTTCACTTCACGCAAGGCATCGACATAGCCCATGGTGCCAATGATCTCATCCATCCAGGCCCGTTCCGGCGCCAGGAACCCCGGTTCCTGCTGGCAGTCGCGCCAGTTCTTCACGTCCAGCTTCTGGTGCGCCACGTAGAGCGAGCCGCAGTAAATGTACTCGCGACGTTTACGCCGCTGCTTGTCCAGATACTGGGCGAAGTCGTCCATGAACTTGAATTTCTGATTCAGGTTCTCGTCGCCATTCTGCCCTGTAGGAAGCAGAAGCGTGGCGATGCTTACTTTGTCGAAATCGGCCTGCAGATAGCGCCCGTAGCGATCAGCTGTCTCGAAACCGAGTCCGCTGATCACCGCCTTGGGTTGCAACCGCGAATACAGTGCCACACCACCTTGGTCTGGCACTTCTGCGTCGCTGGCATAGAGGAAATAGCCATCCAGTTGGAGGGCTGGGTCGTCCAATTCAAAGGCGGAGGCACGGGTGTCTTGCAGGCAGATGACGTCGGCATTCTGCGCTTGCAGCCAACTGAGCAAACCTCGCTCGACTGCAGCCTGAATACCATTCACGTTCACACTGATGATCCGCATAAATGGCCCCCAAAAACACGTGCGTGTATGATACCCGAGCTCATCCTTATTAGCTAAACCCACAGCTAAATCCGTGTGTTCCGGGGCTTTTTTATGCAGGCGTACCAGCGCGACTTCATTCGTTTTGCCATCGAGCGTGGGGTTCTGCGCTTTGGTGAGTTCACCCTCAAGTCGGGGCGCACCAGCCCGTATTTCTTCAACGCAGGTCTGTTCAACAGCGGTTCGGCCCTGGCTCAGCTCGGGCGTTTCTACGCCGAAGCAGTGGTGGCCAGCGGTATCGATTTCGACGTGTTGTTCGGCCCGGCTTACAAAGGTATACCGCTGGCGGCCACTACAGCCGTTGCCCTTGCCGAGCATCATCAGCGCGATCTGCCCTGGTGCTTCAACCGCAAGGAAGCCAAAGATCATGGCGAAGGCGGCACGCTGGTTGGCGCGCCATTGGCCGGCAATGTGTTGATTATTGACGACGTAATCACCGCCGGCACGGCCATTCGTGAGGTCATGCAAATCATTAAAGGGCAAAGTGCCACAGCCGCTGGCGTGCTGATTGCATTGAATCGCCAGGAGCGCGGCAAAGGCGAGCTGTCGGCCATTCAGGAAGTCGAGCGTGATTTCGGCATTCCGGTGGTGAGCATCGTTTCGTTGGAACAAGTACTGGAATACTTGGCCGAAGATGCTGAACTGAAGAAATACCTGCCAGCTGTCCAGGCATACCGCGCGCAATACGGAATCTAAGACTCAACCACGACAGGGTGTTGTTTGCATGCTCAAACTGGACGTTATCCGTTTCATGTTGGTACTCGGTATGACGATGCCGGTGATGGGGCTGGCCGCCGACAAGAACGGTGCCGGGGGTGCGCTGCTCTATCGTTACGAAGATGCCAAGGGTGTTACGGTTCTGGACCGTCAGGGCGTGCCGCCGGAGCTGATCTACAAGGGCTATGAGGTGCTGAACGAGCAGGGCCGGGTGGTTCAGATCGTGGCACCGGCGCCTAGCTTGCAAGACCGCCAACGTTTGCTGGATGAAAAAGCGCGCGCCAGTTCTGATGCGCAGCTGTTGCGCTTGTACTCCACGCTGGATGATGTGGAGCGAGCCAAAGGGCGCAAGCTGGCTGAGCTAGACGGGGTGATTTCGGTAGCCCGTGGCAACCTGGCGTCTCTCAAAACTCAGCAGGCCAACCTGCAAAGTCAGGCTGCCGATCAGGAGCGGGCTGGCAAGCAGGTGCCGGACCACCTGGTGGCCCAGATCGAAAACATCAAAGCCGAGCAGGTTGGGCTTGAGGGTGACATCCGGCGCTACCTGGATGGTCGCAAACAGGCCGAAGCCAGCTTTAACGCCGACCGTGACCGGCTCAAAATCCTGCTGGGCACCCAGTAAGCGACGCTTAATAAAAAGCCCCGGCGAGGATCCTCACCGGGGCTTTTTTGTACCTGCTGCGTATCAGTGATGCTTGCGGTTGCAGATCAGGGTGCCGACGCCGCTGTCGGTGAAAATCTCCAGCAGCACGGCATTGGGTACGCGGCCATCGATGATGTGGGCGCTGATCACACCGCACTGCACCGCTTCCAGGGCACACCGGATCTTGGGCAGCATGCCGCCGTAGATGGTGCCGTCGGCGATCAGTGCATCGACCTGAGCGGTGGACAAACCGGTCAGCACATTGCCTTCCTTGTCCATCAGGCCGGCAATGTTGGTCAGCAGCATCAGCTTTTCAGCTTTCAGTGCTTCGGCCACCTTGCCCGCCACCAGGTCGGCGTTGATGTTGTAGGACTCGCCGTTGGCGCCCACGCCGATGGGCGCGATCACCGGAATGAAGTCGCCTTTGACCAGCATGTTGAGCAGGTCGGTATTAACCCCGACCACTTCGCCAACGTGGCCGATGTCGATGATTTCCGGCTGCGTCATTTCTGGCGTTTGCCGGGTTACGGTGAGCTTCTTCGCGCGAATCAGCTCGGCATCTTTACCCGTCAAACCGATAGCGCTGCCGCCATGACGGTTGATCAAGTTGACGATGTCTTTGTTGACCTGGCCGCCAAGCACCATTTCCACCACATCCATGGTGGCGGCGTCGGTGACGCGCATGCCATCGATAAAGTGGCTTTCAATCGACAGGCGCTTGAGCAGGTCGCCAATTTGCGGGCCGCCCCCGTGCACCACCACCGGGTTGATACCCACGGCTTTCATCAAAACGATATCGCGCGCAAAGCCGGTTTTCAGCTCGTCGCTTTCCATGGCGTTGCCGCCGTATTTGATAACCAGGGTTTTGCCGACAAAACGTCGAATGTAAGGCAGGGCCTCGGAGAGAACCTTGGCTACATTGGTGGCGGCATCGCGTTCGAGGGTCATGCGGGGCTCCAGCAAAAACGACATGGCCGGCCACGAGGGCCGGCCAGGCAGGCGGTCAGAAAGGCAGGTTGAGGTCAGGTGCGGCAGTGTACAGCTGGGCGCGGAACAGCTCTTTTATGCGCTCCAGCTCTTCATTGGTGTCGGCTTCGAAGCGCAGCACCAGCACCGGCGTGGTGTTGGAGGCACGCACCAGACCCCAGCCCTTCGGATAATCGACGCGCACGCCGTCCAGGGTGGTGACGCTGCCTTCACCCCAGTGACCATCACGCTGCAGGGCGGTGATGATGCCGAACTTGTTTTCGTCGGTCACGGTGATGTTGATTTCAGGCGTCGAGACGTCGCTTGGGAACGCGGAGAAGACGTGCTCGGCGTCGCGTTTGTCCTGGCTGAGGATTTCCAGCAAACGTGCGGCGCTGTAGATGCCGTCGTCGAAACCGAACCAGCGCTCTTTGAAGAAGATGTGGCCGCTCATTTCGCCGGCCAGCAGGGCGCCGGTCTGCTTCATTTTCTTCTTGATCAACGAGTGACCGGTTTTCCACATTACCGGACGGCCACCGTAGCCACTGATAAGTGCGCCCAGACGACGGGTGCATTTCACGTCGAAGATCACGTCGGCGCCCGGGTTGCGGGATACCACGTCTTTGGCAAACAGCATCATCAGGCGGTCGGGGTAGACGATGGTGCCCTTGTTGGTCACTACGCCCACGCGGTCGCCGTCACCGTCGAAGGCCAGGCCCAGGTCAGCGTTGGTTTCCTTCACCTTGGCGATCAGGTCTTCCAGGTTTTCCGGCTTGCCTGGATCGGGGTGGTGGTTGGGGAAATTGCCGTCGACATCGCAGAACAGCGGGATGACGGTGCAGCCCAGGGCTTCGATCAGTTGCGGGGCAATGACGCCGGCGGCGCCGTTACCGCAGTCGACCACCACTTTCAGCGGTTTGGCCAGGGCGATGTCGTCGCGGATCTGTTTGAAGTAGCGGTCCAGCAGCTCAACCTGCTCAACACTGCCTTGGCCGCTGCTGAGGTTATTGGTTTCGATGCGCTCGCGCAGCGCCTGGATTTGCTCGTTGGCCAGGGTGTCGCCGGCGACCACGATCTTGAAGCCGTTGTAATCGGGCGGGTTGTGGCTACCGGTGAGCATTACGCCGGTTTTGCCGGCCAGTACGTTGGCGGCGTAATACAAAACAGGCGTGGGCACCAGGCCGATATCGCTAACGGCGCAGCCGGCTTCCACCAGGCCTTGAATGAGCGATTGCACCAGTTCAGGGCCGGACAGGCGACCGTCGCGACCTACCGATACATTGGGCTCGCCAGCGGCAAGGCTTTCGGCGCCCACTGCGCGGCCGACCCAATAAGCGGTTTCAGATGTCAGGGTGTCGCCAACTACGCCGCGAATGTCATAAGCGCGGAAGATGCTGGCGGGCAAGTTGGGTGCGGTGTGCGGCACATTGCTCATAGCGGGGGCTTGCTCCAATCCCAGGAGATCCTGGTCTTCGTCGAGGATGTCGATATCGAGAATATCGGTTTCTTGAAAGAGAGGGTTCACCAGCTCGGCAGGCTCTACGGCGGCAGGTGTTGCCACTTTCGTGCCACTCGGACTACTACCGGGCGCCTTGGTCTCTTCTACAGGTGGTGGTGCGCTTTGCCGGCGAGGCATGCGCGCGAGCTTCTGCGCCAGCGCGTTAAGCACGGGCGAACGCAGGCTGAAGGCTTTGACGCTTTTGCCCGCAGAGAGTTCTTGTACTAATTGGGTGAGCTGGTCAGCATCTCTGCGCAGGGCATTTTGCTGACGGTTGTTAAGCAGCATGAGGCCCAGCAACGCGCCGAACAGTGCCAGCAGGGCCGCTAGTACCAATGGCATGGGCGATACCGGTGGCATCGACAAGTCCGGGCCCGGCAGAAATTCCAGCTTCCAGTTGGAGTTGCCACTGACAAATGCCAGCGGTGTGCTGGCCACCTCTTGCCCGCGTTTGGACAGCAACTGTGCCGGGCTCTGACCGAACTGCTGCGACAGACGCAGTTGGCCAATGCCGTCAGGCAGTGGCGGCAGGGCAGAGAGCAGGCGTTGCAGATCGATTATCAGCAACAATGTGCCCTGCAGCGGTTGGCCATCGGCCAGGCGTAGCGGCGCGGCGCTGTAAACCAACCAGCGTTGGCCAACTTTGTAGGCTTCAGGCGCTGGGTTCTCGCCGGCTTCGACGCGGCGCAGCAGGTCCAGAGCGGCAAAGTTCATTGGTGCGGCGCGGGTAGTGTTCTGTGTCGCCTGGCCTGGCAAGTTGATGTAGGCATCGACCACGCCGTCCCAGTAACCAAGGTCACGTTCGGCGGCCGTGATGGCCTCAACGTTCTGACTTTGCAAAGCTGACAATAAGGCCGGGTTGCGCGCAGCGGCCTGGGTGTCCTTGCTGAGTTGACGCAAAGACTGTTGCAAGGCGGCGGCTTGGCTGCCGCCCCATGCATGGCTGAGCTCGCTCTGGGTTTGTGTCTGCGCGCTGGTAAGCAATGCGAACCACAGCACGGCGGCGGCAGCCAGCACACCTACGAAGGCAACCGCGAGCCCGGGCGCCAACGTTTTCAGCAATGGCTCCTCGTCCGCCTTGGCGGCAGTGGGGTCGATGACTTGCGGTAGAAGTTCAGCGTCCTTGGCGGTGCGCTTGAAGAGTTTCAATGGGTATCTCCTCGGCGGTGCGTCCTGGCTTTTATTGTGTGCAGCAGCGGGATTTGGGTCATTGGCTGCCCGAATGGCCAAAACCACCCGCGCCGCGCTGGCTCTCATCGAAGTGTTCAACCAGCTCGAAACGCGCTTGCACCACGGGCACCAACACCAGTTGGGCGATGCGCTCGCCGATCGTGATGGTGAAAGGGGTTTGCCCGCGGTTCCAGCAGGACACCATCAGCTCGCCCTGATAATCCGAGTCGATCAAGCCCACCAGGTTCCCCAAAACGATGCCGTGTTTATGGCCCAGGCCCGAGCGCGGCAAAATCAGCGCGGCAAGGCCTGGGTCGCCGATGTAAATCGACAGGCCGGTAGGAATCAGCACGGTCTGCCCCGGCTCCAGCACGCGGTCTTCGGTGAGCATGGCGCGCAGATCAAGGCCGGCCGAGCCTGGGGTGGCGTATTCAGGCAGGGGAAAGTCACGGCCAATGCGCGGGTCGAGAATCTTGGCTTGCAGTGCGTGCATGTGCGGCTCTTTACAGGTGTTGAATAAGTGTCAGGCCTGGTTGTTCAGGCGTTCGGCGATAAAGGCGATCAACTGGCGGGCAATCTTGCCTTTGCTGGTTTGCGCCAGGCTGTTCTGCTGCAAGTCGCGGTCGATGATCGTGATCGCGTTCTCTTCGCTGTTGAAGCCGATGGTGGGGTTGGCCACGTCGTTGGCAACGATCAGGTCGAGGTTTTTGTCCTTGAGCTTGCGAGCAGCATAGTCGAGCAATTTTTCAGTTTCAGCGGCGAAGCCCACGCTGAACGGACGATCCTCACGTTGCGCCAGGGTCGCCAGAATGTCGGGGTTGCGCACCATCTGCAAAAGCATGCCGTCGCCGGTGGACGGGTCTTTTTTCAGTTTGTGCTGCGCGACCACTTCCGGACGGTAGTCGGCCACGGCGGCGGCGGCGATCAGCAGGTCGCACGGCATGGCGGCTTCGCAGGCGGCGAGCATGTCGCGGGCGCTGACCACATCGATACGGTTGACGCGGTCGGGGGTTGGCAAGTGCACCGGGCCCGTCACCAGGGTGACCTTGGCGCCGGCTTCAACGGCCGCTTCGGCAAGGGCAAAGCCCATTTTCCCGGAACTGTGGTTGGTGATGTAGCGCACCGGGTCGATGTTTTCCTGGGTCGGCCCGGCGGTGATCAGTACGTGGCGGCCAGTCAGGCTTTCACGCTTGAAGCAGTCCGCGGCCAGTTGCGCCAGGTCGTCGGCTTCGAGCATGCGTCCCAGCCCTACGTCACCGCAGGCCTGGCTGCCCGACGCCGGGCCGAACATATGCAGGCCGCGGGCAATCAGCAATTGGCTATTGGCCTGAGTGGCTTCATCGCGCCACATGGCCTGGTTCATGGCAGGCGCCAGGGCCACCGGCGCATCAGTGGCCAGTACCACAGTGGTAAGCAAGTCGTTGGCGATGCCCTGCGCCAGGCGCGCCATCAGGTCGGCGGTGGCGGGGGCAATCAGAATCAGGTCGGCCCATTTGGCCAGTTCGATATGACCCATGGCGGCTTCGGCAGCGGGGTCGAGCAAATCCATGTGCACGGGGTGGCCGGAAAGCGCCTGCAAGGTAAGGGGGGTGATGAATTCGCGTCCGCCCTGAGTCATTACCACGCGGACTTCCGCGCCCTGGTCACGGAGACGGCGAACCAGTTCGGCGCTTTTGTATGCGGCGATGCCGCCACCTACGCCTAGGACGATGCGTTTCCGGTACAGCCGCTGCATAGGCCTGCCTTATATGTTGTGGAATCCGACATGCCGCCGCCTCCCCAGGCCGGCCAGCACGCAAAAAAGTCGGGCTAAGATAGCACAGCGCCCACCCCGGAACAGCGGGCTGCGCTCTACATGGAGGGTTCTATGAGCATTCGTAATTGGCCTGCGGAAGATCGTCCGCGGGAACGTTTATTGAAGCTGGGAGCGGGCAGTCTGACGGACGCCCAGTTGCTGGCCATTTTTCTGCGTACTGGGGTCTCCGGCATGAGCGCCGTCGACCTTGCCCGGCGTCTTCTCGATGAGTTCGGTGGCCTGCGCGGGTTGCTGGAGGCGGACCAGCTTTCCTTCAGTGCCCACCTCGGTTTGGGGCCGGCCAAGTACGCGCAATTGCAGGCCGTGCTGGAGATGGCGCGCCGGCATCTGGCCGAGGGGCTGGAGCGCGATTCGGTGCTGGAAAGCCCGGCAGCCGTGCGTGAATACCTCACGGCGCAATTGCGCCACGAAAAACACGAGGTGTTTGGTTGTCTGTTTCTCGACGCCAAGCACCGGGTGCTGGCGTTCGAAGCATTGTTCGAGGGCACTGTCGACAGCGCCAACGTGTACCCGCGCCAGGTGGTT
This sequence comes from Pseudomonas turukhanskensis, assembly GCF_027922365.1. Classification (GTDB taxonomy): domain Bacteria; phylum Pseudomonadota; class Gammaproteobacteria; order Pseudomonadales; family Pseudomonadaceae; genus Aquipseudomonas; species Aquipseudomonas turukhanskensis. The sequence continues at coordinate 211,534 of NZ_BSFN01000001.1, read as the reverse complement.
AAGCGGGCGCTGGCGCATAACGCATCGGCCCTGATTCTCTGCCATAACCACCCCTCGGGAGTCGTTGAGCCCAGCCAGGCCGATCGCCTGCTGACGCTACGGCTGAAAGAGGCGTTGGCGCTGGTTGATGTGCGCGTGCTGGATCACTTCATCATTGGTGAAGGGGCACCGTTGTCGATGGCTGAATGCGGTTTGATCTAAGGGGCGGTGACAGGCGCAGAAAAGCATGTTCTGCGCCTTTTTCAGGGCTTAGGGCTTGATCGCGACTTTCGAAAAGTCCTGCCGACCAAATGCGCTCACCTTATAGCCTTGTACGTCTTTTCGCGTTAACGCCACTGCTGTCGGATGAGCGAGCGGCAACCAGAGCGCCTGTTGCTGGATCTGTGTCTGCGCCTGCTTGTATAGCTCGGTGCGTTTGCTGACGTCGCTGGTGCCCTTGCCATCGCTGATCAACTGGTCCAGACCTTTGTCGCAGTAGCGGGCAAAGTTGGTTCCCGATTGCACGGCTGCGCAGGAGAACTGCGGGGTCAGGAAGTTATCGGGATCGCCGTTGTCGCCGGCCCAGCCCATAAACAGGATGTCGTGCTCGCCGGCTTTGGCTCGGCGTACCAATTCGCCCCATTCGATCACGCGAATTTCCGCGCGAATGCCGATCTTGGCCAGGTCTGCTTGCAGCAGTTGCGCACCCAGGCTCGGGTTGGGGTTCAGCAAGCTCCCGGTGGGGCGGGTCCAGAGAGTGGTGGAGAAGCCATCCTTCAGGCCTGCCTTGGCCAGCAAGGTTTTGGCTTGCTCAGGATCATGGCCGTAGCCGGGCAGGTCCTTGGCATAACTCCAGGTATTGGGCGGGTAAGGCCCGTTGGCAGCGATGGCGCTGCCTTCGAAAACGGCTTTGAGGTAATTGGTTTTGTCGAACGCCAGGTTGATGGCCTGACGGACCTCGGCTTTATCCAGTGGCGGGTGCTGACTATTAAAGGCAACAAAGGCGGTCATGAAGGCGGGCGTTGAAACGACCTTCAGGGCCGCGTCTTTCTCGGCGGCGCTTACATCCATCGGTTTTGGCGAGAGGGCGACCTGGCATTCGCCGCGCCGCAGTTTTTGCAGGCGCACATTGGCGTCCGGGGTAATGGCGTAGATCAGCCCGTCTACAGCTGGTTTGCCGTCGAAGTAATCCGGGTTGGCGGCATAGCGCACCACAGCATCCTTCTGGAAACGCTTGAACACGAAGGGCCCGGTGCCGATCGGTTGGGCGTTGAGCTTTTCCGGGGTGCCGGCTTTGAGCAACTGCGCGGTGTATTCGGCTGAATAGATAGAAGCAAAGCCCATGCTCAGGGTGGCCAGGAAGGTGGCTTCCGGGTGGGTCAGGGTAAAGCGCAGGTGCTGTGAGTCCGGCGCTTCAACGCTTTTGATCAGGCTGGGTAACTGCATCGACTGGGCATGGGGGAAGCCACTCTGGGCCACCTTGTGCCAGGGGTTGTTGGCATCGAGCATGCGCTGGAAGCTGAACAGGGCATCTTCGGCAGTCAACTCGCGGCTGGGGGTGAAGTAGTCGGTTTTGTGAAACTTCACGCCTTGGCGCAGTTGGAAGTCATACACCAGGCCATCTGCCGAGACCGTCCAGCTTTCTGCCAGGCTGGGCACCAGCTTGCCGCTTGTACCATCGAACTCCACCAGTCGGTTCATCAGTACGTCGGCCGAGGCGTTGGTGGTGGTCAGGGTGTTGTACTGCACCACGTCGAACCCTTCCGGGCTGGCTTCGGTGCACACGCTGAGCGTGGCAGCCTGCACGGCCGGGCTCAGCAGCGGGACGAACAACAGAGGTAAGGCGGCGAGGCGCATGGGGCAAACTCCTTGAATGCTCGCCAGAGCGAGGTGGCGACCCGTCCGCGGGTCGGGAAAGAACGCTGGGGTCTACCCTAGACCAACCACGGTGACAGAACAATCGGCATGGCCTGACGAGCGGTTGTATAACCAATGGCGCTTATTCAAGCGGTTGCGGGTAGAATGCTCGCCCCCGTTTGGCCAGCAGACTGTAGTTATCCTTGTTGCTCAGGGGGCTTTCTGGTATAAAGCAGCGCTCTTTTCTAGGGGCCCGGTTCCTTCGCTTGTAGGTGTGGCCGGTAAGACCCTGAAGAAACGCGGCGCAGAGCGCCAAATGACTTTGAGTTTAAGCGGCCAACCCATGCCGGGTTGGGCATGTGGTTTTAGAGGGCTGATGTATGTCGAGAGTCTGTCAAGTTACCGGTAAGGGTCCGGTAACCGGGAATAACATTTCCCACGCTAACAACAAAACCCGTCGCCGTTTCCTGCCAAACCTGCAGCATCACCGCTTCTGGGTTGAGTCGGAAAAACGTTTCGTGCGTCTGCGCGTAACCGCCAAAGGCATGCGTATCATCGACAAGCGTGGCATTGATGTCGTGCTGGCCGAAATCCGCAGCCGCGGCGAAAAGGTTTAAGGAGCTAAATCATGCGTGAATTGATCCGTTTGGTGTCGAGCGCCGGTACTGGCCACTTCTACACCACCGACAAGAACAAGCGTACTACCCCGGACAAAATCGAAATCAAAAAATTCGATCCAGTTGTTCGTCAGCACGTGATCTACAAAGAAGCCAAAATCAAGTAATTGGTTTTAGCTTCAAAAGAACCCCGCCTTCGAGCGGGGTTTTTTTTCGCCTGGCGATCGGCGTTTGTGAAGCGGCGAATATCGCCGATGGCGATATTCGCCCTACGCTCTATCTCGAGCTGTGGGAGTCCGGCAGCGCCAGATCACGCGCACAAAAAAGCCCGCTCATGAGCGGGCTTTCGCTTTTAGCGATCTAGGAGCATTTGGGCTAGAGCCTGGCAAGGCGCCCCGCAACTTTTAAGCGCAGCGTACTGCAGTACGTGAGCATTAAAAGTGAGGGCGCAACGCCGCCAGGCCGACGGCCAGAAGCTCCGAAGTCGATTAGAAAGCTGGGACGACGGCGCCTTTATATTTGTCTTCGATGAACTTCTTCACTTCCGGGGTGCGCAGGGCGTTGGCCAGTTTCTGGATGGCCTCGGAGTCTTTATTGTCCGGGCGCGCTACCAGGTTGTTGACGTAAGGCGAGTCGCTGCCTTCGATAACCAGAGCGTCCTTTTTAGGGTCCAGCTTGGCTTCCAGGGCGTAGTTGGTGTTGATCAGCGCCAGGTCGACCTGGGTCAGTACACGTGGCAGGGTCGCAGCTTCCAGCTCACGGAATTTCAGACCTTTGGGGTTCTCGCTGATGTCTTTGACGGTGGTCAGAATGTTGTGGCTGTCTTTCAGTTTGATCAGGCCGGCTTTTTCCAGCAGCAGCAGCGAGCGGCCGCCGTTGGTGGCATCGTTCGGGATGGCCACGGTGCCGCCTTGTGGCAGCTCATCAAGCTTCTTGTATTTGCTCGAGTAAGCGCCGAAAGGTTCTACGTGTACGCCAACAACGGTCACCAGGTTGGCACCGCGGTTCTTGTTGAACTCGTCGAGGTACGGCTGGTGTTGGAAGAAGTTGGCGTCCAGTCGCTTCTCAACCAGTTGTACGTTCGGTTGCACGTAGTCGGTGAACACTTTTACTTTCAGGTCCACGCCTTCTTTGGCCAGGGTTGGCTTGATGAACTCGAGGATTTCCGCGTGCGGCACGGCCGAAGCCGCAACGGTAATGGTTTGCGCGTGAGCGGAGAAGGCTGCGACGGCAGCCAGGGCAGCGATCAGTTTTTTCATCTCAAGGTTCCTTGTGGGATGCAGTGTTGGCGGCTGGTGGCCGCACTTTTAGGGTCGTGGGTTGCGGTGTTTATTTTCTCGTTTCTCTATTTTCTAGAGAAATGCACCACCAGCTTGTCGCCGACGGTTTGCAGTACTTGCACCAGCACCAGCAGCAGGATGACGGTAACCACCATCACGTCCGTCTGATAGCGCTGGTAGCCATACCGTACTGCCAGGTCGCCGAGGCCGCCGCCGCCAATCAGGCCGGACATGGCGGTGTAGGAGACCAAGGTAATCGCAGTCACGGTGATCGCCGCCACAATGCCCGGCAGTGCTTCGGGCAGCAGGGCGTTGAGTACGATTTGCCGTGTCGTTGCGCCCATGGCTTGGGTGGCCTCGATAATGCCGCGGTCCACTTCACGCAGCGCGGTTTCCACCAGGCGCGCAAAGAAGGGGGTAGCGCCGACCACCAGAGGCGGAATCGCCCCGGCGACGCCCAGCGAGGTGCCGGTAATCAGCACGGTCAGCGGGATCATCACGATCAGCAGAATCACGAAAGGCACCGAGCGCAGGATGTTCACGATCACCGATAGCAAGGCGTACAGGCCTTTCTGTTCGAACATCTGCCGCGGGCCGGTAAGAAACAGCAGTACGCCCAGGGGCAAGCCGAGCAAAACGGTGAACAGCATCGAACCGCCGAGCATGCTCAGGGTGTCCAGGGTTGCTTGCCAGATTTCCAGCCAGTCGACGTTGGGGAATAGAGCTTCCATCAGCGCAGCACCTCCAAGTGCACATCACTGGCGCCAAAGCGCGCCAGGGCCGCGTCGATATCGCCGCCGGTGAGGGCCAGGGTGAGCTGACCGTAGGGTGTGTCTTTGATATGGGCAATGCGGCCGGCGAGGATGCTGTAGTCCACGCCGGTTTCACGCGCGACCACGCCCAGCAGCGGAGCGTATGTAGATTCACCCTGAAAAGTCAGGCGCACGATGCGCCCACTGACATGGGCAAACGCATCGCGCTGTTCGTTCTCATCGATCTGCTCGGCTTCCATCACGAAGCGCTTGGTGGTCGGGTGCTTGGGGTGCAGGAACACTTCGGTGACCGGGCCATGCTCGACGATAACGCCGGCGTCCATTACCGCCACGCGGTCGCAGACGCGACGGATCACGTCCATCTCATGGGTGATCAGCACGATCGTCAGATTCAATTCTCGGTTGATCTGCGCCAGCAGGTCGAGCACCGAGGCGGTGGTCTGCGGGTCGAGGGCACTGGTGGCCTCGTCGCAAAGCAGAATCTTGGGTTTGGTGGCCAGGGCGCGGGCGATGCCGACGCGTTGTTTTTGGCCGCCGGACAGCTGTGCGGGATATTTCTTGGCGTGATCGTTAAGGCCCACGCGGTCGAGCAATTCGGCTACCCGTTGCTCAATGGCGCTGGACGACAACTCACCCGCCAGCTTTAGCGGCAGGGCAATGTTGTCGGCAACGGTTTTGGACGACAGCAGATTGAAGTGCTGAAAAATCATCCCGACCTGCTGGCGGAAACGGCGCAGGCCGTTGGCGTCCAGCGCGGTGACGTCTTCGCCGTCTACGTCAATGCGCCCGCCGGAAGGCTCTTCCAGGCGGTTGATCAAGCGCAGCAGCGTGCTTTTGCCGGCGCCGGAATGGCCGATGATGCCAAACACTTCGCCGCGAGCAATAGCCAGGTCGGAAGGTTGCAGGGCTGCGATGTCGCGGCCATTGACGCGATACGCCTTATGGACGTTGTGAAAGTCGATCACTCGTTAAACCTTTTGGGCTTGGCGGTCTGCCGGATAGGCATAAAGGAGCGCTAGTCTAACCGGCGCTTTATAGACCGTAAAAATCTTTGTATTCCTATGGTTATAGCTTTCGGCTCTAAGAAATTAGAGCGGCTGCCACAGTTTAGGAGACGGTGGGGCGCTTGCCTGGCCTGCGCGATGCAGGCCAGGAGTCAACGTGGCTTAGCCCTTGACTTGCGGGGTCAGCAGCAGGCGCGGAACCTGTTCCAGCTTGAGGGCTTGAGACAGGCGCGGACTGTAGTTGGGGTCCAGGCGTTTGATCCGAGCCAGCAGCAATGAAGCGACCCAAGGATAGTCCTTGTTCTGCCGTACTTCGATGCGCACATCGCAGTCGAAAGTCACGACATCTACCGCCACGGCATCCAGCAGGCTGCGCAGGCGTTCGTTGTCCTGGTTGTCGAGCATCGGCATAGAAATCGCGCTGCTGGCGGCGCCGGGGTTGATGAGGCGGGCGCTGGGTTTGGCTGGTGCTTCTGGCGCGGCGGGTGCAGCGGCAACTGCAGCTTCCTGATTGGCTTTGCCTTGGCGCTCGGCGGCCAGACGTTGTTGGCGCGCCTGTTCAGCCTTTTCTGCTGCCTCTTTAGCGGCGGTCTGAGCGGCAGCGCGGGCGCGGGCCTGATCGGCAGCGTTCAGCTCGGCGGCGCGGGCTTGGGCGATGGAGTTGTCCAGGCCGTTGGTGAGTGCCGGGGCTTGCGGCATCAGGCTGCGGGCGTGGCTCAGCGCTTTGGTGGCGGTGTCGAGGTCGCCTTGCTGAAGGGCGCTTTGACCTTGCTGCAGGTAGGCTTCGGCCAATTGTCGCTGATACTGCTCCACGCGGGTGTCGCCTTGGGCGCGGGGTGCGATAGCGGCCAATTGGCTTTCGGCCGTACTGAGCTGGCCGGTGTTAATGCTGTGTTCCACCTGACTAAAGGCGGTTATCAGGTCGTCAGTCGGTAGGTTGGCGACCTTTGGCGCGGCGCTTTGGCAGGCAGCTAACAGCAGAGAAATCGCCAGAACGGGTAGGTAACGGGAGGCGAACTGCTTCATCGTTGCAAGTCTCGGATAGCGCAAAACCGGCGAGTTTACACCGCCGTGCGAGCCGCACCAAACCTCGCCGACATATCGTGCTCAGGCGTGGCGGCGGGGCAGGGCAAAGCTCAAGAGAAACAGGGCGGCGGCGGCCACCACAATGGACGGGCCGGCCGGTGTGTCCTTGAACCAGGACATGGCCAGCCCGGCGCACACGGCGATCAGGCCCAGCACGCTGGCACCGCCAGCCATCTGCTCCGGCGTACGCGAATGACGCTGGGCGGCGGCGGCTGGAATGATCAGCAGCGAAGTGATCAGCAGCACACCGACGATCTTCATCGCCACCGCAATCACCACGGCTATCAGCAGCATCAGCGCCAGGCGCAAGCTGGCTACCGGCAGGCCTTCAACCTTGGCCAGTTCTTCGTGCACCGTCACCGCCAAGAGTGGGCGCCACAGCAGCGCCAGAGCGACCAACACCAATGCGCTGCCGCCGAGAATCCAGGCCAGGTCGCCCGTGCTCACGGCCAGCAGGTCGCCAAACAGGTAGCCCATCAGGTCGATGCGCACATCGTGCATAAAACTCAGCACCACCAGACCCAGGGAGAGCGTGGTCGGCGCCAGAATGCCGAGCAAGGTATCGGAGGCCAGCGGTTGGCGTTGTTGCAGGGTGAGCAGCAGCACGGCCAGCAACACGCAGCCGACGGTAACTGCCACGGTCGGGCTGATATCCAGCAGAAAACCCAGCGCCACGCCCAGAAGGGCCGCGTGGGACAAGGTGTCGCCAAAATAGGCCATGCGCCGCCACACCACGAACGAACCGAGCGGGCCGGCGACCACCGCCAGCGCGAGGCCGGCGAGCAAAGCGTTTACGAGAAAATCAGGCATGCTTGCAGCCGTCTCCATGAACATGCGGCTGCACCTGGCCGAGTATGCGCAGGCCCTCGGCGCTCGGCGCCTCGGCCACTACGCCACCATGCAGGTCGTGAGCGTGGTCGTGATGGTGGTGATAGATGGCCAGATCCTGTGCGTCCTGGCCGAACAGTTCGACAAACGCGGGGTCGCCGCTGACTTGTTCAGGGTGGCCCGAGCAGCACACGTGGCGATTCAGGCACACCACCTGGTCAGTGGTGCTCATCACCAGATGCAGATCGTGGGAAACCATCAGCACGCCGCAGCCATGGCGGTCGCGCAGACGGGTGATGAGGCGATACAGGTCGGCCTGGCCGGCCACATCGACACCTTGCACCGGTTCATCCAGCACCAATAGTTCAGGTTCGCGCAGCAGCGCGCGCGCCAGCAGCACGCGCTGCAGCTCGCCGCCGGAGATGCTTTGCAGCGGGCTGTCGATCACCTGGCTGGCGCCGACTTCTTCCAGTGCCGCCATTGCCGATTGGCGATCCACGCCTGGCACCAGGCGCAGAAAGCGCAGCACCGACAGCGGCAGCGTGGCGTCCACATGCAGCTTCTGCGGCATATAACCGATACGCAATTTTGGTTTGCGCCACACACTGCCGACTTCGGTTTTCAGCAGGCCCAGTACCGCCCGTACCAGGGTGGTTTTGCCGGCGCCATTAGGGCCGATCAGGGTCACGATTTCGCCAGGCTGCACGCTCAGTTGCACTTCGCTGAGAACCTGCTGCCCGGCAAAGCTGACGCCAACGCCTTCAAGGCGGATCAGGGCCGTACTCATGGGGTTTTCTGGCAGCCGGAGCAAACGCCTACCACTTCCACGGTCTGGCTTTCCACGGTGAAGCCGACGTCGCCAGCGCCGGCCACAATGGCCTGGCTGATGCTGTCGTTGGAGAGTTCGATGGCTGCGTTGCAATTGCGGCAAATCAGGAACTGGCCCTGGTGCGCATGTGCCGGATGATTACAGCCGACAAAGGCATTAAGCGAGGCAATGCGGTGCACCAGGCCGTTTTCCAGAAGGAAATCCAGCGCGCGATAAACCGTCGGCGGCGCAGCCCTGCGGCCGTCCTGTTCGGTCAGCACACCGAGAATGTCGTAGGCGCCCAGCGGCTTGTGGCTCTGCCACACCAGCTCCAGCACCCGGCGGCGCAAGGCCGTCAGGCGCAGCCCGGCGCGCTCGCAGATGGCGTCGGCTTCGGAGAGCGCGTTGTGCACGCAGTGGGAATGGTCGTGGGGACGGGAGGCCAGAGGTGTAAAGATCATTGGGCGGCGACGGCTGGTGAAAGAGACGTTATTCTATAACCCTTTTGCCGCCGAGTGTGTTGCCGTGTCGCGTTTGATTGTGATCTTTCTGCTGTTTTTTTGCGCATCTGCTCAGGCCGATGTGCGCGTTCTTACCAGCATCAAGCCACTGCAACTGATTGCCGCTGCAGTGCAAGACGGGGTTGGCATGCCGGAGGTGCTGCTGCCGCCGGGCGCTTCGCCGCATAACTATGCGTTGCGCCCCTCGGATGTACGCCGTGTGACCGAGGTCGATTTGCTGTACTGGATCGGGCCGGATATGGAGAGCTTTCTGCCGCGCGTGTTGAAAAGCCGCAGCTTGCCGACGGTTGCCGTGCAGACCTTGCCAGGCCTGACCTTGCGCCATTTCGGTGAAGGCGAGGCGCATGCCGACGGCGACGAGCATGACCACGACCACCAGCCCGGCAGCCTGGATGCGCACCTGTGGCTGTTGCCTGCCAACGCCCGGGTGATTGCCGAACGTATGGCGGTTGATCTGGCCGCTGCCGACCCGACTAACGCCGCGCGTTATCAGGCTAACCTCATGGCATTCAGCGAACGGTTAACAGCGCTGGACCAACGCCTCAAAACGCGCGTTGCCGGAGTTGCCGGCAAACCCTATTTCGTCTTCCACGAAGCGTTTGACTACTTTGAGTCCGCCTACGGTTTGCAACATGCGGGCGTATTCAGCATTGCCAGCGAAGTGCAGCCCGGCGCCCAGCATGTGGCGGCGATGCGCGAGCGTTTGCAGCAGGCAGGGCCGACCTGTGTGTTCAGCGAACCGCCTTTGCGGCCGCGGCTGATCAGTACGCTGAGCGAAGGGTTACCGGTACGTTTGGCGGAGTTGGATGCATTGGGCGGCAAAGAGATTGCGGTCAATGCTCAGGGCTACGAGCAGTTGCTGGAAACCCTGGGCAATGAGCTGGTCGGTTGCCTCGAAGCGCTCTGACCGTTAGAGCGCGAACGGCAGCGGCAGATGCACCTGCTGGCGCTGGGCGAGGCGGCGCTGGAACTCATCCGGGTTGTGGATAAGTACATCCTGGCCGGCAAAAGACTCGGCAGCGATCAGTCGCGAAATCCAGAAGCGTACGCAAGCCACCCGCAGCATCACGGGCCACAGTTCAGCTTCGCTCGGGGTAAAGGGTCGCAAGGCGGCATAGGCGCCGAGCAAGGCGCGAGCGCGTGGGGCATCGAGCGCGCCGTCTTCGGTGGAGCACCAGTCATTTAGCGCAATGGCCACGTCATACAGCATCGGCCCCGAGCAGGCGTTGTAGAAGTCGATGAGGCCGGCCAGGTGCGGGCCGTCGAACAGGGCGTTGTCGCGGAACAGGTCTGCGTGCAGGTTGGCCCGTGGGAGCGCCAGGATGGCCGCATGGTGGGTTTGGATTTCCGCCAGCGCATCACTGAGCAGCGGCTGGTTGGCGGGCGCCAGGTTGCTGAGCAACTGCGCGCCTTCACTGAGCATCCAGTCCAGCCCGCGGTCGGTTTTGCGCTCCAGCACGTGGCTGCGCGTAGCGCCGTGCAATTGCCCGAGTAGTTTGCCGACTTCCTGGCAATGGTGGGCATTGGCCTGGCTTACATGCTTGCCGGCAAGGCGCGGTTGCAGCAGCGCCGGTTTGCCCGCCAGGCTGCGCAGCGCTTCGCCCTCTGTAGTGCGCAAGGCGTATGGTACCGGCAGGCCGGCGTCGTGCAGCACGTCCAGCAGTTCGATAAAAAACGGCAGGTCCTGCACAGGCCCGCGCTCCACCAGGGTCAGCACGAACTCGCCCTGCTCCAGGCTCACGAAGAAGTTGCTGTTTTCGCTGCCGGCACTGATGCCCTGGAAATCCCGCAGACGGCCAAGCCCATAGGGCGCAAGAAACACTTCCAGCTCGGGCCGGGTAAGGGGGGTAAATACCGACATCGGAAACCTGCCAACTACCTGAATAGGGCCGCGATCAAGCGGCGTTTGATTAAGCGCCGCTTACCATTTGAAGATTTCCCACGCGGGAATCAGCATGTCTGGATTGTCGGAACGAATGAAGTTGCCATCGCTGCCGTCGGCACGCACCAGAAAGTACGGTTTGCCGTTTTTCGGCGTGATTTTAATGGCATACAGAAAACCGTTCTGGCGGTATTCCTGAATCATCTTGTCGCCGTCCTGGCGAATGGTTACGTCAGGGTCGCCCGTGACGGGTTCATCCTCGGCAAAGGCATTTACTGCGCCAGCGGCGAGCAAGCCGGCGAGCAATAAGCTTGAAAGTGTGCGCATGGTAACCTTGTCCCTTTGTCGTCAACGGTGCGGTCATTCTAACAGGCTGCCATGAAACTACTGGCGCGGCATTACGGCGCGTGCGCCCGGGAAGCAGCGCTATATACACAGGCAGTCGTTGCGCCGAACCACCGTTGCTCGCTACATTTTTCCGCTGTCCGTACACCACGGCCCGTCTAATAGGTTATTCCGCGCATGTCTCAGACTCCTCTCGTCCTGGTGGACGGCTCGTCCTACCTCTACCGCGCTTTCCACGCCCTGCCGCCTTTGACCACCTCCAAAGGTATGCCGACCGGTGCGGTGAAGGGCGTGTTGAACATGCTTAAAAGCCTACGCAAGCAATACCCGCAAAGCCCCTTCGCGGTAGTGTTCGACGCCAAGGGCGGCACCTTTCGCGACGAGCTGTTCGCCGACTACAAGGCCAATCGCCCCTCGATGCCCGATGAACTGCGCGTCCAGATCGAGCCGTTGCACGCCAGCGTGCGCGCTCTGGGTTACCCCTTGCTGTGCGTGGAGGGCGTCGAGGCTGATGACGTGATCGGCACCCTGGCCCGGCAGTGCGCTGCCGCTGGCCGCGACGTGGTGATTTCCACCGGCGACAAGGACATGGCCCAACTGGTCTGCCCGCACGTTACGCTGGTCAACACCATGTCCGGAAGCGTTTACGACATCGATGGCGTTAAGGAGAAATTTGGTGTCGGTCCTGAGCTGATCATCGACTACCTGGCGTTGATGGGCGACAAGGTCGACAACATTCCCGGTGTGCCCGGTGTCGGCGAAAAGACCGCCGTAGGGCTGTTGGTGGGCGTGGGCGGCGGGCTGGACGTGCTCTACGCCAACCTCGATAAAGTGCCTGAGCTGCCGATTCGCGGCGCCAAGGCGCTGCCGGCGAAGTTGCTGGAACACAAGGACATGGCCTTTCTCTCCTACCAGTTGGCAACCATCAAACTGGATGTGCCGTTAAATATCGAGATCGAGAGCTTGCACCCCGGCGAGCAGGACCGCGCGGCGCTGGCCGAGCTGTATGCGCTGCTGGAATTCAAGACCGGCCTGGATGAGCTGGCGCGCGATACCAAGGCGGCCAATATTGCTGCCATTCGTTCCGGCGGTTTGTTCGACGAGCCGGCCGCCCCGGTTGCAGCAGATGGGCGCCTGGAAGAACCCGCGCCGGTCCCGGCCTCTGAGGTCCACTACGAAACTGTGCTAGATGCCGACCGTTTTGCCGCGTGGCTGGAAAAACTGCACAAGGCCGAACTGTTTGCCTTCGACACCGAAACCACCGGTCTGGACGCCCAGCAGTCGCAACTGGTGGGCATCTCGCTGGCGGTGCAAGCCAATGAAGCGGCCTATATTCCGCTGACCCACTCCTATATGGGTGTGCCAGCGCAGCTTGATCGCGACACGGTGCTGCTGGCGCTCAAGCCGATTTTTGAAGACGCCAACAAGGCCAAGGTCGGCCAGCACGCCAAGTACGACATCAATATTCTCGCCAACTGCGCCATTGGCGGTGACCCGCAACATGGCATCGAGGTGCGCGGCCTGGCGTACGACAGCATGCTGGAATCCTATGTGTTCGACTCCGTGGCCACCCGCCACAACATGGACGCTCTGGCGCTCAAGTACCTCGAACACACCACCATTGCCTTCGAAGACATCGCCGGCAAAGGCGCCAAGCAACTGACCTTTGACCAGATTGCGCTGGAGCAGGCCGGCCCGTACGCGGCCGAAGACGCCGATATCACCCTGCGCCTGCACCAGACGCTGTGGCCCAAGCTGCAAGCCGTGCCCAGCCTGGCCAAGGTGGTGACCGAGATTGAAATGCCGCTGGTGCCTGTATTGGCTCGCATTGAACGCAATGGTGCGCTGGTGGATGCCAACCTGTTGGGCCTGCAGAGCAATGAACTGGGCGAGAAAATGGTCCAGCTCGAGCGAGAGGCGTTTGCCATCGCCGGTGAAGAATTCAACCTTAGCTCGCCCAAACAACTGGGCGTGATTCTCTATGAAAAGCTCGGCATGCCGGTGCTCAGCAAAACCGCCAAAGGCCAGGCGTCCACCGCCGAAGCCGTGCTGGCGGAACTGGCCGAGCAGGATTTTCCGCTGCCCAAGGTGCTGATGCAGTACCGCTCCATGAGCAAGCTGAAAAGCACCTACACCGACCGCCTGCCGGAGCAGATCAACCCGCGCACCGGGCGCATCCATACTTCGTATCACCAGGCGGTGACGGCCACCGGGCGCTTGTCTTCCACCGATCCGAACCTGCAGAACATTCCGATTCGGACCGCCGAAGGTCGGCGTATTCGTCAGGCGTTTATTGCACCGCCAGGCTACAAGTTACTGGCGGCGGACTACTCGCAGATCGAGCTGCGCATCATGGCTCACCTGGCGCAGGACGAAGGGCTGCTGCACGCTTTCCGCAATGATCTCGACGTGCACCGGGCGACCGCTGCCGAGGTGTTTAGCGTCGAGCTGGAGCAGGTCACCACCGATATGCGCCGCAAAGCCAAGGCCATCAACTTCGGCCTGATTTATGGCATGAGCGCATTTGGACTGGCCAAGCAGATCGGCGTGGACCGCAAGGAATCGCAGGCGTATATCGACCGCTACTTCGCCCGGTACCCAGGCGTACTGGCGTATATGGAACGCACTCGCGAGCAGGCCAGCGAGCAGGGCTATGTCGAAACCCTGTTTGGCCGTCGCCTCTACCTGCCGGACATTCACTCGAAAAACGCCGGCCTGCGCAAAGGCGCCGAACGCACCGCGATCAACGCGCCAATGCAGGGCACGGCGGCGGACATCATCAAGCGCGCGATGGTGAAAGTGGATAGCTGGCTCAGTGAGTCGGGCTTGGACGCCAAAGTCATCCTGCAAGTGCACGACGAACTGGTACTGGAAGTGCGCGAGGACCTTCTGGAAACCGTCAGCGCAGAAATTCGTCGGCAGATGAGTGCAGCGGCCGAACTGGACGTGCCTCTGCTGGTTGAAGTCGGCATTGGCGCCAACTGGGATGAAGCTCACTGACAACGGCTTTTTTGCTGCGGCATAACGCCGCACAAAAGGCAGTTCGTTAGGAAGCTATTGGAATGAAGAGAAGAGTTTTTATTGCTAACGGGTTTTAAGCCCGTGGTGAACTTTCGGTAAATGGGGGCGGTCAGAGTTACTGAATGGCTGATGAAGCCCTTCGGTGCTCCTATGTTGTGTTAAGTGTTGGCAGATATCTGAGCCCCGCCCTAGCGGTTCAGACCCTTAAACCCCGAGCCTCTCCCTCCCCATACGAAGCTCGGGGTTTTTTTTGCCTGCGATTTACTCGGCAGGCACTGTGTCTTCCAGCTCCATCCAGCGCGCCAGCACGGCTTGCGCCTCTTCGACGCCCATACGCTTTGGCGCCGAGAACAATTGGATTGTTACCCCGTCGCCCCAGCCTTTGCGCAGGTCGGTCTGCACTTTGAGCAAAGCATTTTTGGCGGCGCCGTAGGCCAGTTTGTCCGCCTTGGTCAGGAGGATATGCATAGGCATTTCGCTGGCTGCAGACCAATCGAGCATCAGCCGGTCAAACTCCGTGAGCGGGTGGCGAATGTCCATCATCAGCATCAAACCCTTCAGGCTTTCGCGGCTGCCGAGGTACGCTTCCAGGTGGCGTTGCCAGTGCAACTTCAGCGGGATCGGCACCTTGGCGTAGCCGTAACCTGGCAGGTCGACCAGGCGGCGCTCTTCGTCCAGACGGAAGAAGTTCAGCAGTTGGGTGCGTCCCGGCGTCTTAGAGGTACGGGCCAGGCTGGCGTGGGTCAATGTGTTCAACGCGCTGGATTTGCCGGCGTTGGAACGCCCGGCGAAGGCGACTTCAAAGCCCTGATCGTCTGGGCATTGGTCCACTTTTGCGGCGCTGATCATAAAGGCAGCCTGTTGGCACAGACCGATGATGGGGTTCTTGAATTGCATCGAATTTTCCGGTGAGGGGAGTGCCAGCAAGTGGCCCGGCGTGCGGTGTCGCTTCCGTTTCAGTGAGGCCAGTATATAATGCCGCAGATTTTGTGTGCGCTTTGTCCGGTAGAAGGGCAAGGATTGCTATAAGGATTTTCTGATTTCGCGCATTAGAACGCGGGACTTTCCTCACTGATGAGGTTGATCTGATGAAGTTGTTGCTGCTTGCAGCCACTACCCTGTTGTTGTCCTCGATGGCTCATGCAGCCCAGGACCCGGAAGCGGTATTCAACCGTTCCTGTGGAGCCTGCCATAATGGACAACTGCCGATGGCGCCTAAAAAAGGCGACACGGCTGCCTGGACCCCGCGGTTGGCCCAAGGCATGGACAAGTTGGTGCAGCATGTGACCGATGGATATAACGCCATGCCGCCTCGCGGCTTGTGCACCGACTGTAGCGCTGAAGACTTCCAAGCCATCATCCAGTGGATGAGCAAGTAAGCGACGCGTTGATTCTCTCCCTTTAGCCGTAATTGGATTAGCTGATGAACAAAGTACTCGTGAGTCTGCTGTTGACCCTGGGCATCTCCGGTATGGCTCATGCCGCAGGCGACGCCGCTGCAGGTCAAGGCAAAGCAGCTGTATGTGGCGCTTGCCACGGTGCCGACGGCAACAGCCCTGCGCCGAACTTCCCGAAACTGGCTGGTCAAGGCGAGCGCTACCTGCTCAAGCAATTGCATGACATCAAGGCCGGCAACCGCACCGTGCTGGAAATGACTGGCCTGCTGACCAACCTGAGCGATCAGGACCTGGCAGACATCGCCGCCTACTTCTCCAGCCAGAAAATGGGTGTAGGCGCAGCCGATCCGAAACTCGTAGCCCGTGGCCAGGACATCTTCCGCGGCGGCAACCTGGAAACCGGCATGCCAGCGTGCACCGGCTGCCACTCGCCAGACGGCTCGGGTAACGCTGCCGCCGGCTTCCCGCATCTGGGTGGTCAACACGCCACGTATGTGGCCAAGCAGCTGACCAACTTCCGCGAAGGCGATCGCACCAATGATGGTGACAGCATGATCATGCGCGGCATTGCAGCTAAGCTGAGCAACAAGGATATCGCTGCGGTATCCAGCTACATCCAGGGTCTGCACTAATCGCGCGACGGTAATATCCGTACGCATTAGCGTGAAGAAAGGGTGGCGAAAGCCACCCTTTTTCGTTGGGGCCCCCGTTACAATGTTGGCCGCTCAGCCGGGAACCCGCCGTCGGGCAATCGGTCGAAATCCAGCTCGCTATCGGGCGAGTTTTATCCGCCAAGGAGTCACGCATGCGTAACCTGATTTTCAGTGCTGTCCTCGCTACCGCGAGTTTGATCGGCATGACTGCTACCGCTACTGCAGCGGAGCCTATCGAAGCCGGTAAACAATACGTGGAGCTCTCCAGCCCTGTTCCGGTTTCCAAGCCTGGCAAAATTGAAGTCGTCGAGCTGTTCTGGTACGGCTGCCCGCACTGCTACCACTTCGAACCCACCATCAACCCATGGGTCAAGAAGCTGCCGGCTGACGTGCACTTCATCCGCATTCCCGCCATGTTCGGCGGCGTGTGGGATGCCCACGGCCAGCTCTTCGTAACCCTGGAGTCCATGGGCGTAGAAGAAAAAGTTCACGCCTCGATTTTCGACGCTATTCAGAATCAAGGTAAGAAACTGGCCAAGCCTGACGAAATGGCCGAGTTCCTCGCCACCCAGGGCATCGACAAAGACGAGTTCCTCAAGGCTTACAACTCCTTCGGCGTGAAGAGCCAGGTCGAGAAAGACAAGAAGCTGGCCATGGCCTACCAGATCAGCGGCGTACCGACCATGATCGTCAACGGCAAATACCGCTTCGATATCGGCTCGGCCGGTGGCCCTGAGCAAGCCCTGCAAGTGGCTGATCAACTGATCGCCAAAGAACGCGCAGCGAAGTAAGCCGCCATGCTCCGTCGCTGGGGTGCGCCACGAATTGCCGGTCCGCGCGATGCGCGGGTCAACCCGGCGTGTGGCGACACCAGCGGTCTGCCGGCAGACGGGCGTTTACGTCTGCTCAGTTTCAATATCCAGGTCGGCAATAGCACCGAGAGCTACCGTCACTACCTCACTCGCGGCTGGCAGCACCTGCTGCCGCACGTGGGGCGCTCCAGCAACCTGCAGCGTATCGGCGCGCTGCTCGGTGACTACGACCTGGTAGCCCTGCAGGAAGCGGACGGCGGCAGCCTGCGTTCGGGCTATATCAACCAGGTGGAACACCTGGCGCAATTGGGCGCATTTCCTTACTGGTATCAGCAGCTCAACCGCAACCTGGGGCGTCTGGCCCAGCACAGCAATGGCGTGCTCAGCCGCTTGCAACCCACCGTTATCGAAGATCATCCGCTGCCCGGCCCACCCGGTCGTGGCGCCATTCTTGTGCGCTTCGGCGAGGGCGACGATGCGCTCGCGGTGGTGATGATGCATTTGTCGCTGGGGGCCAAAACCCGCGTCCGGCAACTGGCCTATATTCGTGATCTGATTGGCGATTATCGCCATCAGGTGCTGATGGGCGACATGAACACCCACGCGTCTGATTTACTGCTTAACTCGCCCTTACGCGATTTGGGTCTGCTGGCCCCTCAGGTAGAAGCGACCTTCCCCAGCTGGCGCCCGCAGCGCTGCCTGGACCATATTCTGTTGAGCCCGAGTTTGACCCTGGAAGCTGTGCGCGTGCTGGCCCAACCGATTTCCGATCACCTGCCTGTGGCGGTGGAGATTCGGCTACCCGATAGCCTGTGCAGTGATCTGGATAGACCCAATACTTCCCTCGCGGAAATACCGACATGAGTGACGACGCGCAGCGTTGGAAAGAGAAGTACCTGAGCAGTCTGGAAGACCAGGAAAAACTCGAACGTCGTTGGGATAACCGTCTCGATCTGCTGCGTCGCGGCCTGGTGCGCAGCTCGCTGGCGGCCGAAGGTACCGACAAGGCCGTTGACCAGTGCATGCACGAACTGCGCGAGATCGTGCGGCGGGACGACATGGACGCCGGCCTTTCTGCCCTGATTCCTCGCCTGGAAAAAGCCGTGCTCGATTCCGAGCAACGCCGGGTGGAACGCGCCACGCAAGTTACCGGCGCACTCGGCGGTCTGGTTAACCAGTTGCTGAAGCTCGATCTGCCCAGCGAAGTGCGCAAGCCGCTGAAGAAATTCACCAAGCAAGTAGAAAACCGCGCCAGTCAGGTGCGTGAATTGCCGGCCCTGCTGGCCGAACTCAGCAGTCTGCAACGTCAGGCCTTGGACGTGCTGGAGGCCCCGGAATCGGCGCGCCCCGGTTTGCTGCAACGCCTGTTCGGTGGCCGCGATGGCGGTGCCGAGGAAGCAGACGATACGCCGGCGCCCGCGGCTCCTGTCGCCCCGCCGGCTCCGCAGGCGGCCCCGGTCGTAGCGGCAGCGCCCGCGCCCACCCCAATCGTTACGCCCACCCCTGTCGCTGAACCTGCCGCCGCAGCCGTGACCCTGGCACCGGCACCGGCACCGGCACCGGCGGCAGCGCCGGTGCCTGTGCCCGCAGCCGTTGTCGAGCCCGTTACCGTGCAGGCTACGGCGCCGGCCACGGGCAGTGAAGCCGCCACCGTCGCCATCAACGAAGCCCTGGCCGCTACCCGCGCCGTGTCGCGCGCTTCATCGCTCTCTACTCTGGATAGCCTGCCGCTGTCGGCCTCGTTGCTGACCGAAGGCGCGACGGTTTCGGCCGCCATTCACGCTACAGTCGAGCAAGAACTGGCCGACCCCGAGTTCGCTATTCCACCTGCGCCAGAGGCCGGCTACAGCGCTGTTGCCGCCCATGTCGAAGCCACCTTGCTAGGGTTGCTCGACGACCTGCCGGTGCCCGAGCACCACAAGCCCCAGGCCGAGTCCTTGCGTGGGCGTATACAGGCCGGGCTGAACCTTTACGAGCTGGTGCCTGTACTTGATGATTTCGCTGTACTGATGCTGGCCGTCGCCGACCTTGGCCAACGCGAATTCGAAGGCTATCTGGCGCAACTCAACCAGCGCCTGGCCACCTTTCAGGGCGGCCTGCAGGATGCCCACCAGGGCTACAGCGAATCGATGGCCGCGGCCCGCGAGCTCGATACCGAACTGCGCCAACAAGTGGATGGTCTGCACAGCAGCGTGCAGGAAGCCACCGACCTCAGCAGCCTCAAACATCTGGTGGAAAACCGTCTGGACGGCTTGCTCAGCACCATGTCCCAGTACCAGTCCCAGCGCGACGAGCGCGACCAGGAAGTGGCCGGACGCCTGCAAACCCTGGTGGAGCGTGTGGCGAGCATGGAGCAGGAAGCCAAGGGCTTCCGCGATCACCTGGAAGAGCAGCGGCAAAAAGCCCTCACCGACCCGCTCACTGGCCTGCCCAACCGCGCCGCCTGGGCCGAGCGCCTGGAATTGGAAGTCGCGCGCTGGCAGCGCTACGGCGGCGACTTGCTCCTGGCGGTGGTGGACATCGACCACTTCAAGCGCATCAACGACAACTACGGCCACCTGGCGGGCGACAAGGTGCTGAAGATCATCGCCGGTGAGCTGAACAACCGCCTGCGCAAAACCGACTTTATGGCGCGCTTTGGCGGGGAAGAGTTTGTGCTGCTCATTCCCGCCACGCCGCTGGCCGGAGGCCAGCAATTGCTGGAAACCCTGCGCGCCGCCATTGAGGCGTGCCCGTTCCACTTCAAAGGCGAGCGGGTGACTATCACCATCTCTGGCGGGCTTACGGCGTTTGCCGCTGGCGAGAAAGGCGACGAGGTGTTCGAGCGTGCCGACCAGGCGCTGTACCGCGCCAAGCGTGGCGGGCGCAATAACGTGGAAATCGCAAGCCTTGACGTGTAGGGCGGATACCGCCACCAGCGGTATCCGCCGATTCACCCAACTGCGCCGCGGCGGATATCTGCAAGCGGATATTCGCCCTACAACTGCGCTGCCAACTTCTCCACCGCCTCTTGCCGCTCCGCCTGCTGCACCCTTGCCTGCGGGTTCAGTGATGACCAACGCGGATGCGCCCGCGCCTGGCGCAGCACCGCCGGCAACTTGCCCTGCCGCCAGCCGGCGTTCTGCTCAACCTTCACCTCCACTGCCGCCGTGGCCGCATGCCCGCGCGCGTTGAGCGCCTCCAGCAACTGGAGTTGCCGTACCGCCAACAGGCGCAGCACGTTGTCATCGACCGTCAGCTCACGCTGGCCCTTGAGCTTGCCCAGCAAGCGCTCGCCATAGTTGCGTGCCGTCTGCACGCCGCCGCCGGCCAACGCTCCCAGCAAGATGGCGGCGCCAAGGGTCAAACCACCCACCATCAAATCGATGCCCGCACCCGCGGCTGCTCCGGCCGCCATGCCGCTGCCCACGTGCACGCCCAACTGCTTCAGGGTTTCCGGGTTGAACAAGTCGTCACCCCAACGCCCGTCCAGCAGCGGTAGGTCACCGGCCCGGGCATCTTCCTGGCGGAAGGCATACAAACGCAGCAGCGCCTGCACGCACGCTTGCTCGCGCTGACGAATGCCCTGGTGCAACGCCTGCACCTGCGCGTGCTCATCGCCGCCCACACTGCGTCGGCAAGCGGCGCAGTCGATCAGCAGTTCGGCGATCAGGCGCAGCCCGGCGTTGTGGCGCGCTTTTGCCTGAGCCTCATGATCGGCAACCAGCCGTTCCAATTGCGGGCGGGATTTTTCCAGTAGCAACGCCAGGCTTTCATAGAGCCGTCGCTCACCATCGAGCGGCGGCGCCACGGTGTCGAAACGCACCAGCGCGTGCAGGCCCAGGCGGGCCAGCGCGTCGCGCCATTCTTCTTCGCGCTGCTGGGCGCTGGTGACGAAATTGAGCACCGGCAGCAAGGGTTTACCGCAGCTGCTCAGCACCGCCAACTCATCGCGGTACTTGGCCAGCACCGGCTCGCGGGCGTCGATCACATACAGACCGGCGTCGCAGGCAAGTAACTGGCGCAGCACCTTGGCTTCCTGCTCGAAACGTTGGCGGGCTTCGCTGGTGTCGAGAAAGCGCGCCAGCCGTGCAGGGCCGTCCAGGCGTTCGCCGGGGCGGTCCAGGCGTTCAAGGTAATCGAGCAGGGCGATGGCGTCTTCCAGGCCGGGTGTGTCGTAAAGCTCCAGCAAGGCCTGGCCGTCGACCGATAGCCGGGCACCTTCCACGTGACGAGTAGTGCTGGGGCGATGGGACACCTCGCCGAAGCCAACGTCTCGGGTGAGCGTGCGCAGCAGGGAGGTTTTACCAACGTTGGTGTGGCCGACTACGGCGAGTTTCAGGGTCATGCTTTTCCCTCACCCCCCGCCCTCTCCCGCACACGGGAGAGGGCGCCTAATCGCGCATTCAGGGAGAAATACGATCGGTCCCCCTCTCCCGCTTGCGGGAGAGGGGCTAGGGGTGAGGGCCAGCAGCAACGCACATCAATCATACTCACCTCCCAACCACCCCAACGGCGCACCTTGCCTCCACTCCAACTGCAACCCCTCCAGCGCCACATGCCAATCCTCCAACCGCTGACTGTCCAGCGCTTCGCCCGGCTCAGCTGCCAATAACCACACCCGCGTTTGCCCGGCATTGCGCGCCAACTCGGCCAGCAGCGCCAGGGTGCCGCGGTCCGGCGAACGGCGCGGGTCGCAGGCAATGCCCAGGCGTGCCGGTGGAAAACGACTGAGCTGGTCCAGCAGATGCTGGCGCTGCTCGCGGCTATCGATCACCCCGGCATCGGCCACGCCCTTGGGCAGTGCCGGCGGCCATGGGCGGCGGGGGTCCAGTTCGACGGCCACCAGCACGGCGCCCTCACTGGCCAACGCCTGGCCGCCGGGCTGCGCGACAGCCAGGTGTTCGGGCGCGGCGTCGGTGACGCCCAGGCGCTCGCTGCTGGGTTGCAGGCGTTCGCGCAGTAGGCTGTAGCCGGGCAAGTCGAGGTCCAGGCGCAAGCTGGCGCGGCCCTGCTGCCAGCGCCAGGCACAGAACAGCGCGAGCAGTACACGTGGCAGCAGGCCGTAACACACCAACACTCCGAGTACCCACACCGCCCACACCTGGCGGGCGCCTTCCTCGGCCACGGCATCGGCACCGCTGGCGCGAATCAACCCGACTGTCGGCGTGCTGAAGCCGAGCACCTGGGGTAGAGCGCCGAGGGTTTGAATCAGAGTGACGAAAGTGTCGCTACCCAGCAGCGTGGTTTCCCACACGAAGCCGTAGCGCCGCGTCGCCAGCAAGGCCAGCAGACTGCCCAGCGCGCTGAGCAACAGCAGTGCCCACAGACCATGCACCAGCAGGCCCAGCCCCCAGCGATTGAGACGCTGGCGCTGCAACAGCACCAACAACGCCGGAGCCAGCTGCACGGCCTGGGCATCGCGGGCGAATTTTTCACTTAGCCATAACCACAACCGGCCGAGGGTGGCGCTGCCATTGCCTGCGACGACCACGCCGACAATCCAGCCCACCAGCGTCAGCGCATGCAGCCCCAGCAGGCTGCCCAGCGCCCACATCAAGTTGACCGGCCGCACGCCATCGCCCAGCGCGGCTAGCCCGAGTCCGGCGCCGCTGAGTACCGCCGCCGCCAGCAGCAGCCACAGCGCCAACACGGCACCCTGGCGCCAATGGAGCAGGGCGGCGTGCATGCCATCGCGTTGCGCCAGCCACAGTGCGCGGGCCTCGACTCGGCTGGCCAGATCGCCGCCGGCCGCCACGGCCTGACGATTCGCTTCGCGGTCCTCCAGCGGCCCGGCCTGTTCTTCGCGCAGGCGAACGGCTTCGGTCAGCCACAGGCGTTGCAAGGGTGAGAGGGTAGCGAGTGGGGCTTTCAATGCGGTCATGCACAAACTCATGGCTGAAAAAGACGGCCCGCCTGAACCGGGGCCGGGTCTGAGGATAACCCCTGAAGCGTCACCCATCATCCGTTTGCTTTTTTTCCGCCGTGCATGCCGTTATCCTCGCCGCCATGAAAACGACCTTGCCCCTCTGCCTGATCGCCGCCCTCGCCGATAACCGCGTGATTGGCCGCGACAACCAATTGCCCTGGCACCTGCCGGCGGACCTCAAGCACTTCAAGGCCATGACCCTCGGCAAGCCGATCATCATGGGCCGCAAAACCTGGGACTCCCTGGGCCGGCCGCTGCCGGGCCGTCTCAACCTGGTGGTCAGCCGCCAGGTCGGCCTGCAACTGCAAGGCGCCGAAGTATTTCCCTCGCTGGAAGCGGCGCTGCAGCGCGCCGAAGAGTGGGCCAAGGGCGAGGACGCCGATGAGCTGATGCTGATCGGCGGCGCTCAGCTTTACGAACAAGGCCTGGCCCTGGCCCAGCGCCTGTACCTGACCCGCGTGGCCTTGAGCCCTGAGGGCGATGCCTGGTTTCCTGCGTTCGACGAGTCAGCCTGGCACCTGGCCTCGAGCATTGAGCACGAAGCCAGCGCCGAGACGCCGGCCTACAGCTTCGAAGTCTGGGACAAGCGCTAGGCCTGCACCTCCCGCCTACTGACTACGCTAATCACGCTGCCCCGCTCGGGGCGGCGCGTCGTTATTTCCGAGGTTTACCCATGCAAGACAACACACCGGCGGTGGATACCGTCGCTAAGGTTTTTGTTCGCCACCCGCTTTGGGAAGACGGCCTGGCCATGATTTCCGGCACCGCGATGGTGGCCCTGGGCATTGCCTTCTATGCCCACGCCGGGCTGCTCACCGGCGGCATGGTGGGGTTGGCCTTTCTGCTCAAGTACCAGTTGGGCGTGCCGTTTGGCCTGATGTTTTTTCTGCTGAATCTGCCGTTTTATGCGCTTGGCATCTGGCGCATGGGCTGGAGTTTTACCCTGCGCACCGGTTGCGCCGTGGCGCTGGTGTCGGTGCTGGCCGAGCTGACGCCAACCTGGATTTCCTTCAACCACCTGAGCCCGCTGTATGCGGCGGTGTTCGGTGGGCTGGCGATGGGCTTGGGGTTGCTGATGCTGTTCCGCCATCGCGCCAGTTTGGGCGGAGTGAATATTCTTGCGCTGTTCGTGCAGGAGCGTTTCGGCGTGCGGGCCGGGCTGGTGCAGATGGGCGTGGATGGACTGATCGTCGCGGCGTCGCTGTTTGTGATTGCGCCTGAAAAGGTGGCCTTGTCGGTACTGGGCGCGTTGGCGCTGAATATGGTACTGGCGATCAATCACCGTTCAGATCGGTATATGGGGGTAAGTTGAAGCATTGGTGCACACACCACACCCTACAAAAGCTCGTGCAGTTCGCCGGTCACCAATCCGTCTTCAATCCGCAGAAAACCCACGCTGATCGGTAATTTGAAGCGTCGCGGGCCGGCGCTGCCGGGGTTGATATACAGCACCCCATGCAACTGCTTTTGTAGCGGCTTGTGCGAGTGGCCGGTCACCACTACGTCGATGCCCGCCGGCAGGTGCTCCGGCACATCGGCCATTTCATGCACCACGTAAATGCCAATGCCGTCGATGCGCAGCACCGCATGCGTGGGCACGCTGCTGGCCCAGCTGTCATCTTCGTCGTTGTTGCCGCGCACGACAGTCAGCGGCGCCAGATCGCGCAGGGCTTCGAGGATCTCCGGTTTACCGATGTCGCCGGCATGCACGATGCGGTCGCAGCCTTGCAACGCGGCCAGGGCTTCGGGGCGCAACAGGCCGTGGGTATCGGAGATCAGGCCGATCTTCATGGGCAATTCCTCCCGTGGTTTTACTGGGTGAAATCGGAGAATTTAACGACCAATAGGTCGTTTGATCAAAAGCTTCGCCAGCAAGCTGGCTCCTACGCAATCCAACACCGCATAAAAAGCCCCGCACGAAGCGGGGCTTTTTTATTTCAGCAGCAAGCCATCACAGCCCGTCGAGCATCGCCTTGTTGCGCACAGCACCCTTGTCGGCACTGGTCGCCAGCAGGGCGTAAGCCTTCAGCGCGGTCGTTACTTTGCGTGGGCGTTTTTCCACCGGCTTCCAACCTTTCTTGTCCTGCTGATGGCGGCGATGGGCGATTTCTTCATCGGTCACCAGCAGGTTGATGCTGCGGTTCGGGATGTCGATCAGCACTTTGTCGCCGTCGCGCACCAGGCCAATGGCGCCGCCCGCTGCCGCTTCCGGCGAAGCGTGGCCGATGGACAGGCCCGACGTGCCGCCCGAGAATCGGCCGTCGGTGAGCAGGGCGCAGGCTTTGCCCAAGCCTTTGGATTTCAGGTACGAAGTCGGGTAGAGCATTTCCTGCATGCCCGGGCCGCCTTTCGGACCTTCGTAGCGAATGATAACGATATCGCCTTCCTTCACTTCGTCGGCGAGGATGCCGCGCACCGCGCTGTCCTGGCTTTCAAAGATCTTGGCGTTGCCTTCGAACACATGGATGGACTCATCCACGCCGGCGGTTTTCACCACGCAGCCGTCCAGGGCGATGTTGCCGTACAGCACGGCCAGGCCGCCTTCTTTCGAATACGCGTGTTCGAAGCTGCGGATGCAACCGTTTTCACGGTCATCGTCCAGGGTTTCCCAACGGGTCGACTGGCTGAACGCCGTCTGGGTCGGGATACCGGCAGGGCCGGCTTTGAAGAAGTGGTGCACGGCTTCGTCGTCAGTCTGGGTGATGTCCCATTTGGCGATGGCCTCGGCCATGGATTTGCTGTGCACGGTCGGCAGGTCGGTGTGCAGCAGGCCGCCACGGGCGAGCGAGCCGAGGATGCTGAAGATACCGCCGGCGCGGTGCACATCTTCCATGTGGTACTTCTGGATGTTCGGCGCCACTTTGCACAGCTGCGGCACCAGGCGGGACAGGCGGTCGATATCGCGCAGGTCGAAATCGATCTCGGCTTCCTGGGCGGCGGCCAGCAAGTGCAGGATGGTGTTGGTCGAACCGCCCATGGCGATGTCCAGCATCATGGCGTTTTCGAAGGCTTTGAAGTTGGCGATATTGCGCGGCAATACCGACTCATCGCCTTCGCCGTAGTAGCGCTTGCACAGCTCCACCACGGTGCGGCCGGCTTGCAGGAACAACTGCTCGCGATCGCTGTGGGTGGCCAGGGTGGAACCGTTGCCCGGCAGGGCCAAGCCCAGGGCTTCGGTCAGGCAGTTCATCGAGTTGGCGGTGAACATGCCGGAGCACGAGCCGCAGGTAGGGCAGGCGCTGCGCTCGTACTCGGCGACTTTCTCGTCGGAGGCGCTGGAGTCGGCGGCGATCACCATGGCGTCGACCAGGTCCAGGCCGTGGCTGGCGAGTTTGGTCTTGCCGGCTTCCATCGGGCCGCCGGAAACGAAGATCACCGGGATGTTCAGGCGCAGGGCGGCCATCAGCATGCCGGGGGTGATCTTGTCGCAGTTGGAGATGCACACGATGGCGTCGGCGCAGTGCGCGTTGACCATGTATTCCACGGAGTCGGCGATGATCTCGCGGCTTGGCAGCGAATAGAGCATGCCGTCGTGGCCCATGGCGATGCCATCATCGACTGCGATGGTGTTGAACTCTTTTGCCACGCCGCCGGCTTTTTCGATCTCGCGGGCGACCAGTTGGCCGAGGTCCTTCAGGTGCACGTGGCCAGGCACGAACTGGGTGAAGGAGTTGGCGATGGCGATGATCGGTTTCTTGAAGTCTTCATCCTTCATCCCGGTGGCGCGCCACAAGGCGCGAGCGCCGGCCATGTTGCGACCGTGGGTGGACGTTTTTGAGCGGTAATCAGGCATGACGGTTTCCTGCGGCTATTCAGGTGTCTGTTTATATTCGTGTCGGAGCGCTGGTTGGCCGGGGGCGACGGCAGATGGCCGTACGTTCGGGGCAGGTCGCAATTCGAAACGGGGTCACCGCTCGTGCGGCCGGGGCTCACAAGCCCGCCGGGGATGGTTGGCGAGGAATGAACTGATTCTACGCCCCCCGCGCCGGGCGAGGAAAGGCTGGCGGTCTGGATCGCCGTTGTAGGGCGGATATCCGCCGCGTCCACCGTCATCGCAACGGTGGATATCGCTTCGCGATATTCGCCCTACGCCAGCAATACCGAGACCGTTACGCGTTCGGCAGCAACCGGCACGTCAGGCTCTTGATGTAGCGGGTTTCGGCAATCGCCATGTGCACCGGATGGTCCGGGCCCTGGGCGCCGCGCTCGAGCATGATGATGTTGCGGTCCAGATGACGGGCGCTCTGCAGCAGTATGTTCTGCAGGTTGTCTTCTTCCAGGTGCATGGAGCACGAGGCGCTGACCAGAATGCCGTCCTTGCTCAGCAAACGCATGGCCATTTCATTCAGGCGACGATAGCCAGCTTCGCCGTTCTTGATGTCTTTCTTGCGCTTGATAAAGGCGGGCGGGTCGCACACCACCACGTCGAAGCGCTCTTCCGAGGCTTTGAGCTCCTTCAGCGCTGCGAACACATCACCTTCGATGCACGTCACTTTCTCGGCAACGCCGTTGAGGGTGGCGTTGCGCTCTACACCGTCGAGAGCGAATGCCGAGGCGTCGACACAAAACACTTCACTGGCGCCGAACGCCGCCGCTTGCACACCCCAGCCGCCGATGTAGCTAAACAGATCCAGCACGCGCTTGCCTTTGACGTACGGCGCCAGGCGCGCGCGGTTCATACGGTGGTCATAGAACCAACCGGTTTTCTGCCCTTCGATTACCGGCGCTTCGAACTTCACGCCGTTCTCTTCCAGAGCGACCCACTCCGGTACCACACCGAACGGGGTTTCGACATAACGCGGCAGGCCTTCGGCATCGCGCGCAGCAGAATCGTTCTTGAACAGCACGCCGCGCGGTTGCAGCACTTGCACCAGGGCGGCGAGCACTTCGTCCTTCTGGCGTTCCATGGTCGGCGAGGTGATCTGCACGACAAGGATGTCGAAGAAACGATCAACCACCAGGCCTGGCAGCAGGTCGGAGTCGCCATACACCAAGCGGTAGCACGGTTGGTCGAACAGGCGCTCGCGCAGCGACAAGGCGACGTTGATGCGGTGCACCAGCAGCGACTTATCCAGTTCATGTTTGGTGTCGCGCGACAGCAGGCGGGCGCAAATCAGGTTGTTGGGGCTTATGCCCACAACGCCCAGTGGCTTGCCGCCGGCGGCTTCGAGAATGGCCTGATCGCCGGCCTGAAAGCCGGACAGTGGCGTGACGGCCACATCGATTTCGTTGCTGTAAACCCACAAATGCCCGGCGCGCAGACGGCGATCGGCATTGGCTTTTAGGCGCAGGCTGGGCAGGGACATGGGGGGCGCTCTCCGAAAAAAGAGCGGGAGTATAGCGTAGGTTGGGTTGAGCCGGAGGCGAAGCCCAACAGCCCAAACGAGGTACTTAGACCACGTGGTTGTTGGGCTTCGCTGCGCTCAACCCAACCTACATCTACGAATCCCTATGATCGTTAGGCCGCCAACGTCTCGATCAGCTTCTTGTTAAACGCCGGAATGTCATCCGGCTTGCGGCTGCTAATCAGCGTGCCATCGGTCACCACTTCCTCGTCGACCCATTTGCCGCCGGCGTTGGTGATGTCGTCTTTGAGCGAGCTCCAGCTGGTAATGGTGCGGCCTTTTACCAGCCCGGACGACACCAGCAACCAGGCGCCATGGCAAATCACGGCAATCGGCACTTCATTCTGCGAGGCCTGCACCACCAGGCTTTGCGCCTCGGGAATGCTGCGAATGGTGTCGGAGTTCATCACGCCGCCCGGCAAGACCAACGCGTCATAGTCGCCGATGTTCGCCGCCTCGAAGGTCTTGCTCACGGTAAAGCTGTCGCCCGGTTTGTCGTGGTGCCAGCCTTTAACCTGCCCGGTGCTGTCGGAAAGAATATCCACGGTAGCGCCCAGTTGTTCCAGGGCGTCTTTCGGGCCGGTCAGTTCCACTTGTTCGAAACCGTCGGTGACGAGCAGGGCGACGCGTTTGCCTTTCAAAGAGGTTGTCATGGAAGCTCCTTTATCCGTTGAGGGTGTATAAGTTCCGAGGCCGCTGTGGCGGGTAAAGTTCAGGTTGTTCGACGGCGGTCAGGTCCGGACGAGTGGTCTAGCTCGCTTTCCCGCGCCGTTATTAAGTTCTTTCCGTCTGTCGGCGTTTTCCTGCGCTGCCGAGGGTTACGTCGGGTAACCAGGCGGTTAGACTGTGTGGCATTCGTCACGTCAACTAGCCTGTGCAGTCATGGCCCAAGAACTCTCCGCTGAACAAATCCAGAAAGTCCTGCAAGGCATCAGCGTGCCGCCGCAACCTCAGATCATGGTCGACCTGCAAATGGAGCAGGTGATGCCCCATCCTGATTTGAAGACCATCGCCAAGCTGATCAGCCAGGACCCCGGCTTGTCCGGCGCCTTGTTGAAAATCGTCAACTCGCCTTTCTTCGGTCTGTCCAACCGCATCGCCTCGATTCAGCAAGCGGTGAACCTCTTGGGCTGTAACACGGTGATCAACCTGATCAACGCGCAGTCGATCAAGGGTGAGATGACCGATGAGGCGATCGTCACCCTCAACCGTTTCTGGGATACCGCCCAAGACGTCGCCATGACCTGCCTGACCCTGGCTAAGCGTATCGGCTATCAGGCGGCCGACGAGGCCTACACCCTGGGCCTGTTCCACAACTGCGGCATTCCGCTGATGATCAAGCGTTTTCCCGACTACATGACCGTGCTGGAGGAGGCCTACGCCAGCGCCACCGCCGAGCGGCGTATCGTCGACACGGAAAACCGCGTGCTCAATACCAACCATGCGGTGGTCGGTTACTTCACCGCCAAGTCGTGGAACCTGCCGTTGCACCTGTGCGATGCGATTGCCAACCACCACAATGCCCTGTCGATCTTTACCGACGACTCGGTTCGTGATGCGCAGCTGAAGACGCTGCTGGCGATTCTGAAAATGTCCGAGCACATCTGCGAAAGCCATCGGGTGCTGGGCAACCAGACCGACGATTTCGAATGGCAGAGCATCGAGCAACTGGTGCTGGAGTACGTGGGGCTGTCGGAGTACGACTTCCAAACGCTCAAAGAAAGCATTCGCGACCTGAGCATGCATTGAGCCCCGCCGCTTGCTAAGGTGCTCCACCCTCTCTTGTCGCGGGCCCTGTCATGCCTGAATTACCCGAAGTCGAAACTACGCGCCGTGGCATTGCGCCGTACCTCGAAGGTCAGCGCGTCAGCCGCGTGATCGTGCGTGATCGCCGGTTGCGTTGGCCGATTCCCGAAGACCTTGACGTGCGCCTGTCCGGCCAGCGCATTGAAAGCGTAACCCGCCGCGCCAAGTACCTGCTGCTGACGGCCGAAGCCGGCACCTTGATCAGTCACCTGGGCATGTCGGGCAACTTGCGCCTGGTGCCTATCGATACGCCTGTGGCCAAGCATGAACATGTGGATATCGAACTGGAGTCGGGCCTGGCGCTGCGCTACACCGACCCGCGGCGGTTCGGCGCCATGCTCTGGAGCACCGAGCCGCTGCTACATGAGCTGCTGGTGAAACTGGGGCCGGAACCGCTGACCGAGTTGTTCGATGGCGACCGCTTGTTCACGCTTTCGCGGGGCAAGAGCATGGCGGTAAAGCCCTTCATCATGGATAACGCGGTGGTGGTTGGGGTGGGCAATATCTACGCGACCGAAGCGCTGTTCGCCGCCGGTATCGATCCGCGCCGCGAAGCCGGCTCCATTTCGCGAGCCCGTTATCTGGAGCTGTCACTGCAGATCAAACGTATTCTGGCCCATGCCATTGAACGCGGCGGCACCACGTTGCGTGACTTTGTCGGCGGCGATGGCCAGCCGGGTTATTTCCAGCAGGAACTGTTTGTGTACGGGCGCGGTGGCGAGTTCTGCAAAACCTGCGGCAGCACCTTGCGTGAAGTAAAGCTGGGGCAGCGCGCGAGCGTGTATTGCCCTAAATGTCAGCGCTGATACATCGGCTGCGAACCCTATAAAAAACGGCGGTATTGGCAGGGCGTGTGTAAGCGCACAGTTACGCTCGGTTTTTTCCTCGCCAATTGCCCTGCAAAACCCGCAGAATGCGATCTCCAGCGCTTGACGGCCGTCACGCTGACAATTTCCGGAGCGCTGTTATAGTTACAGCCACCGCACTTTGAATCGATGAAGGACCGCACTCATGAACCTGTTTCGCTCAACCGCTGTCGTCCTGGCGCTGACCACTGGCTTCCTGGCACTGCCGGCAATGGCGGAGCAGACCAACCAGAGCGGCGATCCCACCTACACCTTAGAAGCTCCGCCAGCCTGGGCCATGCTCGGTGACCTGATCATCGCCCGCCCCCTGCTGATCGCCACCACCATCATTGGTGCCGGTGCTTTCGTGATCAGCCTGCCGTTCACCGCCGCTGGCGGTAACATCGGTGAAGCGGGCAAGGCGCTGGTCGTAGACCCCGGCAAAGAAGCTTTCGTACGCTGCCTGGGCTGCACTGAAAGCGGCTACAAGCAAAAACAGCCGGAGTAAGTTGCGGGCATAAAAAAGCCGGTCCAGGTGACCGGCTTTTTTATGCCCGCGATTTGAAGCAGCGTAGGGCGAATATTCCAAAGGGATATCCGCCGCTGCCATCCAAAGTGAGCCTAGGCAGAGAGCCACGGCGGATACCCAAGGGGTATTCGCCCTACGGTTTCACATCCATCGCCGGGGGCGACAGCTTCGCTTGGCCAATCCCGCGTGGGTCGCTGGCGGCCTCGACGCTGCGGCTGTACTTGTTCCACAGCAGCACCTGCTGATTGCCATACGGCCGCTCAACCGGTTTCAGCGCATAACCGCGCTCGCGCAGTGCATCGCGTTCGGTGGCGGTGAAGGTGCTGGGTTCGTACTCCACCACATCGGGCAGGTACTGGTGGTGGTAGCGCGGCGCCGCCGGCCAGCTCGCCACCGGTTGGCCGTCCAGGTATTGCAGCATCGCCAGCAACACCATGCTCGGAATGCGGCTGCCGCCTGGCGTGCCGAATGCGCTGAACTGGGTAGGGCTTTCGATAAAGCTCGGGCTCATGCTCGACAGTGGCCGCTTGCCCGCCGCAATGGCGTTGGCCTGGCTGCCACTCAGGCCGTAGGCATTGGCGCCTTGAACATTGGCGGCGAAGTCGTCCATCTCATCGTTGAGCAATACGCCTGTGCCCGGCGGGGTGAAGGCCGCGCCGAAGGGCAGGTTGACCGAGAGGGTGGCAGACACTGCATTACCGGCTTCATCCAGCACCACGAAATGCGTGGTGTGGTTGCCTTCTGTCCAGGGCGGTGAAGGCGGCAGGCTGCTGCTGGGCGTAGCCTTTTGCGGGTCGATGCCGGCGGCAAGCTGTTTCAGGTAGCCGGCGTCCAAGAGTTTGCTGGTGGGGTTGGCAATAAAGTCCGGGTCGCCGAGCAGACCACGGTCGCGATACGCGCGGCGCAGCACTTCAATCACGTAATGGGCGCGCTGCAATTTATCGGCCTGGCGCCAGGGCAGCTGCTGCAGCATGGCCAGGCTTTGCGCCAGGGCGATACCCCCGGCCGACGGCGGCGGCGCGCTGATCAGCTCGCGGCCATCGGTGAGGGCGTAGCGCAGCGGCTGACGCTCCACCACCTGATAGTGCTCAAGGTCGGCCAAGGTCCAGATGCCGCCGGCGCGTCTGACCCCATCAACCAACAGCTGCGCCGTTTCGCCGCTGTAGAACCCCGGTTTGCCGTAGCGCCCCAGGCGCTCGAGGGTGTTGGCCAGGTCAGGTTGGCGCAGCAGGGTGAGTTCTTCGGGAATCGCGCCCTTGTCGCCAAGAAAGACACGCGCGGTTTCCGGGTTGTCGCGCATCGAGGCCAGGCGCCACTGCGCGCGTTCGCGGTACACGTGGTCAATCGAAACGCCGTCACGGGCCAGGCGAATGGCAGGGCCTAGGGAATCAATCAGCGGCAACTTGCCGTACTTGCGCGCCAATTCCACCAGCGCGGCAGGCAACCCGGGAATCGCTGCGGCCAGGGCGCCATCCAGCGAAAGCTGGGGCTGTATCTTGCCGTCGCGCTTGTACAGGTCGGCATGGGCGGCTAGCGGAGCGCGCTCGCGGGCATCGAGAAAGCGGTATTGCGGCTGCTCGCCGGCCTGGCGCAACAGAAAGAATCCGCCGCCGCCGAGGCCCGAGCTGTAGGGCTCGACCACCGCCAGCGCGGCGCTTACGGCAATGGCGGCATCAAAGGCATTGCCGCCAGCGGCCAGGGTTTCCAGGCCGGCGATGGTGGCGGCAGGGTGCGCACTGGCAATGGCCGCTTGTTTGGGCAGTGGGGCGGCGCTGGTGCCGAGTGCAACAAGGAGCAGCAAGGTACTGAGCAGTACCTTGCCGACGTGGCTGCCACGAACCCGGCAGCCCATGGCGTTACGCTTTCCCGGTGATGATCAGGTACTTGTTCATCAGCTCATCCTTGCTTTCGACGTTGTTCTCATCGAGTGGGATGCAATCGACCGGGCATACCTGCTGACACTGCGGCTCGTTGTAATGGCCGACACACTCGGTGCACAGGTTGGGGTCGATAACGTAGATTTCTTCACCCTGCGAAATAGCGGCGTTCGGGCACTCTGGCTCGCAGACGTCGCAGTTGATGCAGTCGTCGGTGATGATTAAAGACATGAAACACAACTCCTGCCGTTGCAGTCGGCCACGGCATGTTCGGACAGCGGAGTGCAAATTGTGCCGGATTGTCGGGAAGGGCGCCAATGTAGGTTGGGTTGAGCCGTAGGCGAAGCCCAACGTTGGACTCGATATACGCCGGCCCGTTTGGCTTCGCTACGCTCAACCCAACCTACGGCTATCTACTTCTTGAAGCGCTCGCGCAGCGCATCCGCCACCGCGGGATGCACGAACTTGCTGATATCGCCACCCAGGTTGGCAATTTCGCGCACCAGGGTGGAGGAGATAAACGAGTACTTTTCCGACGGTGTGAGAAACAGGCTTTCCACATCCGGCACCAGGATGCGGTTCATATTGGCCAGCTGGAATTCGTACTCGAAGTCGGACACCGCGCGCAGGCCGCGCAAAAATACATTGGCGCCCTGCTCTTTGGCGAAGTGCGCAAGCAACGTGGAGAAGCCCACCACTTCCACATTCGGCAGGTGCTTGGTCACTTCACGCGCCAGTTCCACGCGCTGTTCCAGCGGGAACAACGGATTCTTCTTCGGGCTGGCCGCGACGGCAATGACCACTTGATCGAACAGGCGCGAAGCGCGTTCAACAAGGTCACCATGCCCCTTGGTAATGGGGTCAAAGGTACCGGGGTACAACACTCGATTCATCGTGACGTCCTGGCGCAGGCCATAGGGGAGTCGGATGGTAGCGCAGCAACCCCCCCGGGCCAAGTCATCGCCGCTTTTGGGTGTAGGAATATTCCCGCACCCTTAGTGTCACGCGGACTTCAGGCGGTCTGCCAATTGGGTCGCCAATTGCGCCGTCAGCCCGTAGACGGACAACTGCGGGTTGGCGCCAATGCTGGTGGGGAACAACGAACCATCATGAATCGACAGATTGCGCAGCTGATGGTGGCGGCCCAGGCTGTCGGTAACCGCCTGCGTCGGGTCTTCTCCCATGGCGCAGCCGCCCATCACGTGGGCACTGCCCAGGCGGGTGCGGTAGATCTCCAGGCTCAAACCGTCGAGCTGGCTTTTTGCCTCGGCCAGCGTTTTCACATACTCGGCGTCGGTGTGCAGCGGCAGCACGCTTTTGGCGCCGGCGGCGAACTGGATTTCGGCCATGGTGTGGAACGAGCGACGGATGCCATCCCAGGTGTAATCGGTCATCTGGTAATCGAGCACCGGGCTGCCGTCACTGCGCAGTTCCACCGTGCCTTCGGCGCTATCGGGGTGAAAACCGTCGCGCAGCAGGGCGAGCATGGCGTTGGTGTGTGGCAACTGTTCCATGCGCATGGCGTTGTCGATGCCGAAGCGGCCGAGCAGGGTGGCGGTCAGCGCCGGCTGCATGGGTGGCACTTCGAGCTTGAAGGACATGCGGCCGGTGGTGCCGTCGTCCCATTGAAAGTGGTCGGAATAGATCGACTGCGGCGCACCGTAGAACGGGTTTACCACCTGCTCGAACTGCGCGGCCGAGAAGTTCACAAGGTGAATAAAGGTGCGCTTGCCGGCACGCTGGTGCGGGTCCGGCGCTTTCGAGCGCAGCAGAATCGCCGGCGTGTTGATGCCGCCGCCGGCGAGGATGTAGTGCTTGGCTTTTACCGTAATGGTGCGCCCGGTCGGCGTCACGCAGCGCTCGTCCATGGCCTGGCAGTGAATGCCAGTCACCTTGTCACCTTCGATCAAGAGCTTGTCGGCGCGTGCCAGGTACAGCAGCTCGCCGCCTTTTTCCAGGGTGGCCGGAATGGTGGTCACCAGCATCGACT
Organism: Pseudomonas turukhanskensis; assembly: GCF_027922365.1. GTDB lineage: Bacteria > Pseudomonadota > Gammaproteobacteria > Pseudomonadales > Pseudomonadaceae > Aquipseudomonas > Aquipseudomonas turukhanskensis. The sequence goes on along the minus strand of NZ_BSFN01000001.1, from coordinate 176,371 downwards.
GCTTGGCGTTGGTCGGGCAGCCCATGCCGCAGTAGCCCAGGTTCCAGCAGCCGCGCACGTTGCGTGGAATCACTTTCCAGTGATAACCGAGCTTGTCGCAGCCGACGCGAATCACATCGTTATTGGCGTTCGGCGGCATGATCCACGGCGCCACGCCCAGGCGCTGCTCCATTTTTTCAAACCAGGGCGCCATCTCCGCCACACTGTGGCCTTTTACGTTGTGCTCCTTGGCCCAGTGCTCCAGCGTCGGCTCGGGCGTGCGAAAGCTGGAGGTCCAGTTCACCAGCGTGGTACCGCCGACCGCCCGGCCTTGCATGATGGTGATGGCGCCGTCTTTGCTCATGCGCCCGATGCCTTCCTGATAAAGGCTTGGGTAAGCCTCGGCTTCCTGCATCTTGAAATCACTGCTGGTTTTCAGCGGGCCTTCTTCGATCAGCAGCACCTTGTAGCCGGCGGCGCTGAGGATTTCCGCCGTGGTGCCGCCGCCAGCACCGGTGCCGACGATGGCGACATCGGCTTCCAGGGTCAGGTCCTGCTCAAGGCGCGAGCCGTTGTAGGTTTTCCAGCCGCGGCCAAGGCCTTCGGCAAACAGATCAGGTACGGGCATTCAGGCTGCTCTCGGTAAATTCTTATTAGAAGTGGTGCAACGCCAAGGCGCGTTAATCAGACCCTGGGCGGGCCGGGGTAGCCGCAATGCGCCCAGGATTCCGGGCGGCCATACCAGGCCATCATCACCAGTTGCAGCAACGAGGCGTGCCCCATGCGCAACAGACTCAGCGAGCTGTTCTGCCAGCGGTTGAGGAAGTGGGTGATGTCCTCGCTGCTGGCATTTTCCCAACTGCCCCAGATGCCGGTTAGCGGGCCACGGGTAACGGCCATCGCCAGGACATCGAACAGCTGCACGGTGAGCTTGAGCATCTCCGGCGAGAGGCGGTTGAGGCTGTAGTCGAGGTTTTGCAGCGTGCCGTCGATGGCCTGTGGCATCTGCTCAGGTTTCACGGCGCCGGCGAGCATCACCGGAATCAGCGCCTTGAGAAACGGCAGGTCGGCGTCGCGCAGAATCGCAAAACCGTTGGCCGGCGTGCTTGCTGAGCAGCCGCTCAAGGTGGCGGCAAGGCCGGCGGTGGCGAGAAAGGCCGAGCCCATCAGGCCGACTTTCAGCAGGCCGCGGCGCGAGAGGCCGGGTGCAGCTACTACGGAGTCATTCATTATTGTTTTTTGACCTCGCTCTATAGGCGATTTAAAGGCGGCGCACCGTCAGGCTATGTCAAAACTACTGCGCTCGGTTAGGCGTTAAAAGCAGACTCACATCCCGATTAGCAGGCTAAAACCGGGCGCCGCGAGGTTCAGCTGGGGTTTAGCGGATGAACAGTTTGAGCACCAGTTTCTGCAACGCTTTGCCATACGGCGGGTAGATCACTTTCGAGGCGTTGAAGCGCTGCTTGATAAAGACGCCCTTGGCCTTGGAGAAGGTCAAGAAGCCTTCATGGCCGTGGTAGTGGCCCATGCCCGAGGGACCAACCCCGCCGAAGGGCATATCGTCCTGCGCCACATGCAGCAGGGTATCGTTCAAGCACACGCCGCCGGCGTGGGTCTCGTGCAGCACGCGCTTCTGCTCAGCCTTGTTGTAGCCGAAGTAGTAGAGCGCCAGCGGACGAGGGCGATCGTTGATGTAGTTGAAGGCATCTTCGAGTCGGTCGTACGGAACGATCGGCAGCAGCGGGCCGAAGATTTCGTCCTGCATCAGTTTCATCTCGTCGTTCACATTCAGCACCACGGTCTGCGCCATGCGGCGGCCCTGGCCTTCGGGGAACAGCGGAATAAGTTTGGCGCCTTTGCTTTCGGCATCACTGAGCAGGCCTTTGAGGCGGGTGAGTTGTCGGTCGTTGATGACGGCGGTGTAGTCCGGGTTGTCCTTCAGGGTCGGGTAGAAGGTCTGCACGGTTTTGCGGTAGGCCTCGACGAAACCTTCCACGCGGTCTCTGGGCACCAGCACGTAGTCAGGCGCCACGCAGGTCTGCCCGGCGTTCATGGTTTTACCGAACGCAATGCGCTCGGCGGCATCGGTCAACGGCACGTCGGCGGAAACGATGGCCGGCGATTTGCCGCCCAGTTCCAGGGTGACCGGCACCAGGTTTTCCGCCGCAGCGCGCATCACGTGTTTGCCGATGCTGGTGGCGCCGGTGAACAGAAGGTGGTCGAACGGCAGTTTGGAAAACGCCATGCCCACTTCGGCTTCGCCCAGCACCACGGCCACCAGGTCTTCGGGGAAGATGCGGGCCAGCAGGTCCTTGACCAGTTGAGAGGTCACCGGGGTGGACTCGCTCATCTTTATCATCACCCGGTTACCGGCAGCCAGGGCGCCCACCAACGGGCCGATGGCCAGAAACAGCGGGTAGTTCCACGGCACGATCACGCCCACCACACCCAGCGGCTGGTACACCACCTTGGCGCTGGCTGGCTGAAACGCCGAGCCGACGGAGCGGCGCGAGGGTTTCATCCATTTCTTGATGCGCTTGGTGGCGTAGTGAATGCCATGCACGCTGGGCATGATTTCGGCCAGCAGGGTTTCTTCGGCCGCACGGTTGCTGAAGTCCTGGGAGATGGCTTTTACCAGGGTGTCCTGCTCGTTGAGCAACAGGTCGCACAGGCTCTTGAGCCATTGAATGCGCTGCGACGCCTCGGGCATGGGGTTGGCGCGGAAGGCTTCGCGCTGGCGGCGTAGTAGTTCGTCCAACTGCTCGATTTGTTGTTGGTTGTGTTGCAGGTAAGCAATGTCGGCGACCATCGGAAAAGCTCCTGGGCAGTCCAGTTAAAAGAACCCGGAACCGCCATACGAGGGTCGGTTTAGGGTTGCGCAATACAGCGTGCTGGATTTTTAGAGCAATTACTCTAATATGTCAAATAGGATGCCGACAACGGCTCTGCGATGCACCCCAACGAAAAGTTAGGGTGCTTGGTTTCTGTGTTGATGGGTAACAATTAGGGCGCTTGTGCGTGTACCTTTGGCGCAAGAAGGGGAGCTGGCCCGGTGCAAACGGGTGCGGTTGCTGGAGCAACAGTGTGTGAGGTACGAGCGCCATGGCCGCGCCAATGAAAACCCGAGAGCGAATCATCCAGGCGAGCCTCGAGCTGTTCAATCTGCAGGGCGAACGCAACGTGACGACCAACCACATTGCCGCGCACCTGGCGATTTCACCGGGCAACTTGTATTACTACTTCCGTAATAAGCAGGCGATCATCGCCGAACTGTTCAACCAATATGAACAGCAGGTCGATACCTTCCTGCGCCCGCCGGAAGGCCGCGCGATGACGGTGGAAGACAAAACCTACTACCTCGAAGCCCTGCTCGCGGCGATGTGGCACTACCGCTTTCTGCACCGCGATCTGGAGCATTTGCTGGAAACCGACGCCAGCCTCGCGGCGCAATATCAGCAGTTTTCCCAGCGCTCAATGGGCCGCGCGACGGCGATTTATCAGGGCTTTGTCGATGCTGGCATTCTGATTATGGGCGAGCGGCAAATTGAGGCGCTGACCCTCAACAGCTGGATCATCATGACCTCCTGGGTTCGCTTTCTGTGCACCTCCCGTGGAGACCCGGGTGACCTCAGCGAAGAGATGCTGCGCCGTGGCATCTATCAGGTGCTGGCGCTGGAAGGTGGCTATATCGCCCCGCAAGCGCGCGAGGCAGTGGACGCTTTGCAGCAGCGGCTGTTCGTACCGCTGACTACGGTGACCTGAGCGCTACTTCAGCGCCGCCAGCCACGCCGGAATTCGCCGCTCCAGGTAGTACTCGGGGCGTCGCCACGAACCCTGAACAAAGCCCACATGCCCGCCATGGGCGTGCAGCTCGAACTGCACGCAACTCGCCAATTCCGCCGGCTCGGGCAGGCTGTGGGGGAACACGAATGGATCATCTGCCGATTGGATCAGCAAAGTCGGCGTCTGGATACGGCCAAGGAAATAACGACTGGATGAGCGCTTGTAGTAGTCATCGGCGTCGGCGAAACCATGCAGCGGCGCGGTTACCCGGCCGTCGAAGTCCCAGAAGGTGCGCATATTGGTCAGCGGCCCGAGCTTTTCCAGAATCGACAGCCGATCGGCCTGGCCCTTGTGGGCGAACAGGCGCTGTTTGTCTTTCACGTAGGCGAGCATCTCGCGCATAAAGTGCGCCTGATACACCTTGGAAAAGCCTATGCCGATGCGATCGGCGCACTGGTCCAGACGAAACGGCACGGAGACCGCCACGGCGCCTTGCAACTGACTGTCGGCGCCGCTTTCTCCCAGGTACTTGAGCAAGACATTGCCGCCCAAGGAGTAGCCCACGGCGTACAGCGGCGCCATCGGCCGTTTGGCCCGCAGGTGGCGAATGGTTTCAGCCAGGTCTTCGCTGGCGCCGGAGTGGTAGCCGCGCGGCAGCAAGTTGGGCTCGCCCGAGCAGCCGCGCCAGTTCAGCGCCACACTGGCCCAGCCCTGGGCCGCCAGGTTTTGCTGCACACCCAGCACGTAGAGGGAATTGGACGAGCCGGTGAGGCCATGCAGTACCAGCACCAACGGCGCCTCGGCTTCGTGAGGGCCATGCCAATCCATGTCGAGAAAATCCCCGTCTTCCAGCCACAGCCGCTCGCGTTCGCGTTCAAGCCTGGGTGGCTTGCGGCACAGCGAATTCCACAGGGTTTGCAGATGCGGATTGGGTAGCCACCAGGCGGGGGAAAAGGTGCTCATCGGTTCGTTCACGTGGAAAAGTCAGCAGAGACCGATAGTGCCAGGGTCTGGCGTAGGAAGGGAGTTGGGAAATTTAAGCCGCTTCCTATGCAAGAACCACGCGGCGGGTTGTTACGGTTCGCTCCCCGTTTTAATGCCCTAGAGCGCAAGGAGTGGACGATGATATTTTTTCTGAGCGGAATCGGCATTTTCCTCGCGGTGGTTTACGCGATTTTATTGTGCTGTAACGGGTTGAACCTGCGAATTTTTGTCGGGCGCGACCAGTGTTTTATGGTGCAGATACTGCCCTGAGCGCCCGACGTGGTGAATCAGATGCTGCGTTGCCACAGGGCGTAGTACACCTGCCCTGCCTTCTGCTCTCGGTGCAACCGCCAATTACTCGGCATGCTCAGGCTTGATGGCGGGTTTTCACTTTCGGTGTACACCCAGGCTTCGTCCGCCAACCAGCCTTTTTCTTCCAGCAGTGTGCAGGTCGGTTGCAGCAGGTTCTGGTTAAACGGCGGGTCGAGAAACACCAGATCGAACGGCGTGGCACTCTGGGTTTCCAGATAGCGCAGGGTGTCGGTTTGCAGCAGTTGGCCGGTGGCGCATTTCAGTGTATCGAGGGTTTGGCGCAGGTTGGCAATGGCAGCGCCATTGAGGTCCAGGGCCAGGGCAACGCTGGCGCCGCGCGACAGGGCTTCCAGATACAGCGCGCCGCTGCCGGTAAACAAATCCAGCACACGGGCGCCCTGCACATAAGGCGCCAGCCAATTGAACAAGGTTTCACGCACACGGTTTGGCGTTGGGCGCAAACCGTGGGCCATGGGGAAGCTGAACTGGCGGCTGCGCCACTCGCCAGCAATGATGCGCAACTGGCCTTGGCCACCGTGGGCGGGGGCGTTGCCTGGTTTTACTGGACGTGCCATCAATGCTCCGGAACGCCAAGCGCAGGCTCGGCGGGGTGATCGGTAGGTGGCGGCAGGGGCTTTTGTTCCACGGTCGGGCCGGCGGTGACGATAACCAGGTTATCGGCATTCAGGTGCTTGGCCATGGCGGCTTTCACGGTCGCGACGTCGAGCGCCTGAACCTGCTGCATAAAGTCTTCAAGATAACTGAGCGACAGGTCGTAGAAACCAATGGCACCCAGTTGCGCCACTATATCCCCATTGCTGGCAGTCGACAGCGGGAAGCTCCCGGCCAGTTCGCGCTTGGCGTCATCCACTTCTTTCTGCGTGGGGCCGTTGGCCAGGTAATCACGCAGGATGTCTTGCACCAGTTTCAGCGCGCCTTCGCTTTGCTCGGCCCGGGTTTGCAGGCTGATCATGAACGGCCCGCGGGCTTGCATGGCGGTGAAACCGGACGAGATACCGTAAGTCAGGCCGCGTTTCTCGCGCACCTGATCCATCAGGCGCGTGCCAAAACCGCCGCCACCGAGAATCTGGTTTCCGAGAAACAGCGCCGCGTAGTCAGGCTCGGCGCGATCGATGCCCAGTTGAGCCAGCATCAGGGTGGTCTGCTTGGACGGGAATTCGATATGGGTCGCGCCTGCTTTGGGCTCTTGCGGCGCCACGGTCTTGGGCAGCGCCGGGCCTTTGGGCAGCGCCGCCGATACCTGCGCGGTCATGGCTTCAGCCTCGGCGCGCGACAGGTCGCCCACCAGCGCAATCACGGTATTGCCCGCGGCATAAGCCTTGTGGTGAAACGCCTGCATCTGGGCAATGGTGATGCCGGGAATGGATTTGGCCGTGCCATCGCTGGAGTGCGCGTAAGGGTGGTCACCGTACAGCCGCTTGAAAAGCTCCAGGCCCGCGAGGCGCCCTGGGTTCTGCTTCTGGTATTCGAAACCGGCCAGTACCTGGTTCTTTATGCGTACCAGCGAGTCGGCGGGGAAGGTTGGCTTACCAATCACGTCGGCAAATAGCTTGAGTGCCGGCTCGCGTTTGTCGGCAGCGGTGAGGCTGCGCAGGCTGGCTACGCCCATGTCGCGGTAGGCGCCGTTGCCGAAATCTGCGCCCAGGTCTTCGAAGCCGGCGGCAATGGCGCTGACGTCCTTGCCCGCTACGCCCTCATTAAGCATGGCGTTGGTCATCATCGCCAGGCCAGGCGTGTCGCCGTCCTGGCTGCTGCCAGCGGCGAAGGTCAGGCGCAGGTCGAACATCGGCAACTCGTGCGCTTCAACGAACAGCACCTTGGCGCCTTCGGCGGTTTTCCAGGTTTGAATATTGATGGTGCGATGGCTGGGTGCCTGGCCTTCCAGCGCGGCCAGCGATTCCAGATGATCGGGCGTCTTCACGGCTGCCACGGGCGCGGCAGCGGTGGGCTCGGTAGGGGCCTGGACCGGGCGGCTGACAAAAAATACCAGCACGGCCAGCAATACCAACAGGCTAAGGCCGAGCAGGCCATAGCGCAGACCGTTGCGCTCACTCATGGGTTTTTTCCTTCGGCAAAACTTCAGCAACGCTGAGGCGCTCGCGGGTGAAATAGGTGCGGGCAGCTTGTTGGATATCGTCGGGCGTGACGGCTTCGATGGCAGCGAGGTCTTCGTCCATCAGCTTCCACGACAGGCCCACACTTTCCAGTTGGCCAATGGTGCTGGCCTGGCTGCTGATGGAGTCGCGTTCATAAACCAGCCCGGCGATTACCTGGGCCCGCACGCGCTGCAGCTCGGCGGCGGTAGGCGCGGTGGTTTTCAGGGCGTCGAGTTGGCGCCACAGGCCTGCCTCGGTTTGCGCGATGGTTTTGCCCGTTTGCACATTGGGCGTTGCCGAAAGCATGAACAGGCTATCGCCGCGATTGAACGCGTCGTAACTGGCAGAGGCGCCGGACACCAGCTCCTCGCCGCGCTCCAGTTGCGTGGGCAGGCGGGCGCTGTAACCGCCGTCCAGCAGTGCCGAAATCAGGCGCAGGGCATATACCTCACGTCGGTCGGCGGCCGTCGCCAGACTGGGCACGTTAAAGCCCATCATCAGGCTCGGCAGCTGAGTTTGCAGATACAGGCGAATGCGCCGTTCACCGGGCTCGGCCAGTTCCAGTGGCGCTTTGGCAGTGGGAATGGCACGGCTGGGCACCGGCCCGAAATAGCGTTCGGCGAGGGTTTTTACCTCGGCGACAGTAACGTCGCCGACCACCACCAGCGTGGCGTTATTGGGGGTGTACCAGGTTTCGTACCAGTGGCGCAGTTCTTCGACGCTCATGCGCTGCAGGTCGGCCATCCAGCCGATAGTCGGCGTGCCGTAGCCGCTGCCTGGGTAGGCCATGGCTTTGAAGCGCTCGTAGGCCAGGGAGCTGGGTTTGTCATCGGTGCGCATGCGGCGCTCTTCCTTGATGACCTCAATCTCGCTGCGAAACTCTTCCGGCGGCAGACGCAGGCTGGCCATGCGATCCGCTTCCAGCTCGAAGGCCACCGGCAGGCGGTCGCGGGCCAGCACCTGGTAATACGCGGTGTAGTCGTCACTGGTGAACGCGTTTTCTTCGGCGCCCAGTTCGCGCAATACCAGCGAGGCTTCGCCGGGTTTCATCTTGGCGCTGCCTTTGAACATCATGTGTTCAAGGGCGTGGGAAAGACCGGTCTGGCCGGGCGTTTCATAACTGGAGCCAACCTTGTACCAGACCTGAGAAACCACCACCGGCGCGCGGTGATCTTCGCGTACAACGACCTTGAGGCCGTTGGCGAGGGTGAACTCCTGGGTGGCTTGGGTTTCGGCGGCGAAAGCAGACAGCGGCAGGTAAAGGGCCGCGAGCAGCAGCCCGGTGGCGCTGCGGGCAAGCATTTTCATGAAGTGAATGACCTGTCGAGGAGGCCCGCTTGGTCTTAGCGTCGGCGGGCGCGGAGGTGCTAGGATACCCATCCATTTTATTGGCGGCCACGGCTGTTGGGTTTTTACCCTGTTGGCGCGTCGCACCCTTGAGATAGCCGCTCTCCATGTTTGGTTCCAACGACGACAAGAAGACCCCAGCTGCTGCTGGGAACACCGCCCCGGTAGCTTCCGACCCGAAGTCCGAAGAGAAAACCGGCGAGAAAAAGAGCCTGTTTGGCTGGCTGCGCAAGAAGCCTCAGGAGCCCATTGCGGCGTCTGAGCCTGCGGCTGAAACCGTTGTGCCTGCCGAGCCTGTAGCGCTTGAGCCGGCGGTGGTCAGTGAGGCCCCGTTGATTGAGCTGCCGGTTCAGGAGCAGCAGCCGATCGTGGTGCCCGAGCCGATGGCGCTGGAGCCGGCTCCTGCTCCTGTTGCGACGACTCCTACGCCTGAGCCGGAAATTGACCAGCCAGTTGTGGTTAATACCCCGGCTGTTGTTGCGCCAGTGCCCACGCCTTCAGTTGAAAGCAAGGCGGGCTTCTTCGCCCGGCTGAAGCAAGGCCTGTCGAAAACCAGCGCCAGCCTCGGCGAAGGCATGGCCAGTCTGTTTCTCGGCAAGAAGGCCATCGACGACGACCTGCTGGACGAAATCGAAACCCGCCTGCTGACCGCCGACGTTGGCGTTGAAGCCACCACGGCGATCATCCAGAGCCTCACTCAGAAAGTGGCACGCAAGCAGCTGGTCGACAGTGGTGCGCTGTACAAGGCGTTGCAGGAAGAGCTGGCCTCGCTACTCAAGCCAGTCGAGCAACCGCTGGTGATTCCGGCTGAGAAGAAGCCCTTCGTGATTCTGGTTGTCGGCGTTAACGGTGCGGGTAAAACCACCACCATCGGCAAGCTGGCGAAGAAGCTTCAGCAAGAAGGCAAGAAAGTGATGCTGGCCGCCGGAGATACCTTCCGCGCCGCCGCCGTTGAGCAATTGCAGGTGTGGGGTGAGCGCAATCAGATTGCCGTGATTGCCCAGCACACCGGCGCCGACTCTGCCTCGGTGATTTTCGATGCGGTGCAGGCCGCCACCGCCCGGGGCATCGATGTGCTGATCGCCGACACCGCCGGCCGTCTGCATACCAAAGACAACCTGATGGAAGAACTGAAAAAGGTGCGCCGGGTGATCGGCAAGCTGGACGAAACAGCGCCGCACGAAGTGTTGCTGGTGCTGGACGCCGGTACCGGGCAGAACGCCATCAGCCAGGCCAAGCAGTTCAACCAGACCGTGAACCTTACCGGTCTGGCTCTGACCAAGCTGGACGGCACCGCCAAGGGAGGGGTGATTTTCGCCCTCGCCAAGCAGTTCGGGCTGCCAATTCGCTACATCGGTGTGGGTGAAGGCATCGATGATCTGCGTACTTTTGAAGCTGAAGCCTTTGTTCAGGCCTTGTTCGCCGAGCGGGAGCACGCATGATTCGCTTTGAGCAGGTGGGTAAACGCTACGCCAATGGCCACGTCGGCCTGCACGAGTTGAGTTTTCGCGTACGCCGGGGCGAGTTTCTCTTCGTCACCGGGCACTCAGGCGCGGGCAAGAGCACCTTGCTGCGCCTGATTCTGGCAATGGAGCGGCCCACCTCGGGCAAGCTGCTGCTGGCCGGGCAGGACCTGGCGCAGATCACCACTGCGCAAATTCCGTTTCTTCGCCGCCAGATTGGTGTGGTGTTTCAGAACCATCAGCTGTTATTTGATCGCACGGTGTTCAACAACATTGCCCTGCCGCTGCAGATTCTCGGTCTGTCCAAACCGGATATCGCCAAACGCGTCGATGCCGCGCTGGAGCGTGTGGCGTTGAGCGACAAGCGCGACCTGTTCCCAGGCGATCTGTCGACTGGTCAGCAACAACGCGTCGGCATTGCCCGCGCCGTGGTGCACCGCCCGGCGCTACTGCTGGCGGACGAACCCACCGGTAACCTCGACCCCCGTCTGGCCGCCGAAATCATGGGCGTGTTCGAAGACATCAACCGCATGGGCACCAGCGTGCTGATCGCCAGCCACGACCTGGCGCTGATCGCGCGCATGCGCCACCGCATGCTGACCCTGCAACGCGGCCGTTTGATCGGCGATGGAGAGGCCGGTTAATGAGCGCTACCCGCAATCCCCAGGAATCGTCTTCGGCCGCAGAGCGCGTTGGCGCGGCCCCGAAGAAAAATGACCAGAAGAAAGACGACGGCAGCCCGGATTTCGCGACCCTGCTGCACGCCTGGATCGAAGCCCATCGCGCCAGCCTGATCGACAGCTTGCGCCGTCTGGCCAAACAGCCGATCGGCAGCTTTTTCACCTGCCTGGTAATGGCCGTGGCGTTAAGCCTGCCAATGGGCTTGTCGTTGCTGCTGAACAATGTCGAGCGTCTGGGCGGTTCGTGGCAGCGCGCGGCGCAGATTTCCCTGTTCCTCAATCTGGATGCCAGCGAGGCCGACGGTCAGAAGCTGCGCGCGCAAATTGCCGACATGGGCGATGTGGCCGAGTCCGAATGGATCAGCCGCGAACAAGCCCTGGCGGAATTCCAGCAACAGTCCGGCTTGGGTGAAGCGCTCAAGGAGTTGCCGGAAAACCCGCTGCCGGCGGTGATTTTGGTCACCCCCAAAGAAGTCGACAAGGCAGCACTGGAAGCCCTGCGCTTGCGCCTGGCGGACTTGCCGAAGGTGCAACAGGCGCAGCTCGACTTGCTGTGGGTGGAGCGTCTGAGTGCGATTCTGAAACTGGGTGAGCGATTTGTCTTCGGCCTGACGCTGTTGCTGGTGATGGCGCTGCTACTGGTTATCGGCAACACGATTCGTTTGCACATCGAGAACCGTCGTACCGAAATCGAAGTCATCAAGCTGGTAGGCGGAACTGACAGCTACGTGCGCCGTCCCTTCCTTTATATGGGTGCACTTTATGGCCTGGGTGCGGGGTTGCTGTCCTGGGCAGTGCTGGCCTTCGGTCTGGATTGGCTCAATGGCGCCGTGGTACGCCTGGCAGGGCTCTACGGCAGCGACTTCGCGTTGGGCGGCGTGCCGTTAGCCGATGGTCTATCCCTGCTGCTTGGCGCCGTTCTGTTGGGGTATATTGGCGCCTGGCTTGCAGTGGCCCGGCACTTGAATGAACTGGCCCCAAAGTAGTAAGTTCTTGTTTCGTTGTGTGTTTTCGTGCTTTCTGAACTTTAGAGTCAACTGTTAGTCTTATTGGCAGTGCTCAAGAGGCACGAGTTTCGTGAGTCGGAGGATTCGCATGAGCAATTCTTTGCAACCTGTCCATGCCTTAGTCCCGGGTGCAAACCTGGAGGCCTACGTGCATGCGGTCAACAGCATTCCGCTGCTGAGCGTTGAGCAGGAGCGCGAACTGGGCGAAAGTCTTTTCTACCATCAAGATCTTGAAGCCGCCCGGCAAATGGTGCTCGCGCACCTGCGTTTTGTTGTCCATATCGCTAGAAGTTATTCCGGTTATGGCCTCGCCCAGGCCGACCTGATTCAGGAAGGCAACGTCGGCCTGATGAAAGCCGTCAAACGCTTTAACCCGGAAATGGGTGTGCGTCTGGTGTCGTTCGCCGTGCACTGGATCAAAGCTGAAATTCACGAGTTCATCCTGCGCAACTGGCGCATCGTCAAAGTGGCTACCACCAAGGCGCAGCGCAAACTGTTCTTCAATCTGCGCAGCCAGAAAAAGCGTCTGGCCTGGCTGAACAACGATGAAGTGCATGCCGTAGCGGAGAGCCTGGGCGTCGAACCGCGCGAAGTGCGTGAGATGGAAAGCCGTTTGACTGGTCACGACATGGCCTTCGACCCTGCTGCAGAAGCAGATGATGAAAGTGCCTTTCAGTCGCCCGCCAATTACCTTGAAGACCACCGTTACGACCCGGCGCGGCAGTTGGAGGACTCCGACTGGAGTGATAGCGCTACGGCGAACCTGCACGAAGCGCTGGAAGGCCTCGACGAACGCAGCCGCGACATTCTCTACCAGCGTTGGCTGGCTGAGGAAAAAGCGACGTTGCATGAGCTCGCTGCCAAGTACAACGTCTCGGCTGAGCGAATTCGCCAGCTGGAGAAAAATGCGATGAGCAAGCTTAAAGGCTCCATAGCCGCCTAAGCCCTCGCGCACGTTCAAAGAGCCGCACTCAGGTGCGGCTTTTTTCTGTCCGCCTGATTTTCTGATTTTCTGCTGCCGGAGACTCACTATGTCCATGCCACCCCTGCGTATGCAGCACTGGCTGCTGTTTGTGGTGATCGCCATCGCCTTCTTCGCGTGGGGTGGCTGGTTGATGCGCAGCACCGGCAGCGTTGAACCGTTGCCAGGGATGGTGCAGTGGCAACAGCGGATACTTGCGCCGATGGCCGACGGCAAGCTGTCGCTAGAGCAGTTGAATGCCATTGAGGGCGGTGAGCTATGGCTCAAGCCGCGGCTGGATGGGCCTCAGCTGGTATTCCGTAGCGAACTTGAAGCCTCCGGTCAGCGCTGGAAGCTCGAAGCGATCCTGGTGCTGAGCCCGCATGAGCGCACCAGCCTGATGGCCGCTACCGGCCTGAAGCCGACTGATCCGGAGCAACCGTTGAGCTCGGCCATGTTAGGAGAAATGGGGCAGCACGCTTTGGCAACGCTCGCTTTACGTCCCGAGCAGCCGACCGCTGCTGAGCAAATAACCGCGAGCTTTGGGCCGCCTCGTCTACGACTGCAGTTGAATGAAGGCGAGGGCTGGGTTTATCCGATGCAGGGCCTGACAGCCCAGATTGAAAATGATCACGTGCGACTGCTGCATGTGGTGCCCAAAAGCACCCTCACCCAATAAAGCGCAGCGTTACCAGACCCGACGGTTCTTTTGCATCTGCACGATGTAGTCGCTGCCACCCAATTGCCGCATCTGTTGATGGATCCAGTTGGCCCGGCGATTTACATAGGCCGTTGGACGACTGGGACTCCATTTGAGCGGGTTAGGCAGTACGGCAGCGAGCAGGCTCGACTGGCGCCCGGACAAGTAGGGCGCCCCGGTACCAAAGTGTTTGCGTGCCGCGGCCTCGGCGCCAAACACGCCCTCGCCCCATTCCACGCTGTTGAGATACACCTCGAGAATGCGTTGCTTGGGCCAGAGCAGCTCCAACAACCCGGTAAACCAGACCTCCAGGCCCTTTCGCACCCAGCTGCGACCGGGCCAAAGAAACAGGTTCTTCGCTACCTGCTGACTGATGGTGCTGGCGCCGCGTAGCGAGCCGCCGCGCTCGTTATGGTCAAGCGCCGCCTGAATGGCATCAACATCAAAGCCCCAGTGCTCAGCAAATTTCTGGTCTTCACCGGCGATCACCGCGATCTTCAGGTCATCCGGCAGCTCACTCCAGGGACGCCAGGTGCGCTGCAGATCTATCGGTTTTCCATCAACCCAGGACTCGACCTTGCGTTCGATCATCAGAGCCGTGCCTGGCGGCGGCACCCAGCGAAAAATCAGCACCAGCAACACTGACGTGGCAGCGAACCAGAGCAGACATTTCAAAAGACGACGAATCAGTGTGCGGAGCATGCGCGGCTGGGCCTGGCAGGGTAAGGCGCCATTATAGCCAGCCAGCGCTGGAGAATAAGAGTGAGGATTGCAACGTTGATAGAGCGCCGCCTGCAGGCCGTGAGGCAGCGGTTGCTGCGGTTTATAAGTTCAGGGTGTGCCGGTTTTTGATTGTGTTCGCTAGACCCCACGCAGTACGCCCGGCTGTATTTTGGGTGAAATTGAAATCTGGAATGAGTGATCGTAGATGTTGTTGAAATATATATGATTTTCAATGCGGTGGTGGCGTGCGCGGTGAGACTGAAGAAGTGGCTTGGCAACCTTCGGAAATTTCCAGCAGTTCTAAGGGATTAGGTCTGCTGTTTTAGAAGTTCGGATGAATATACTCGTGAGCGTGGTAACCGAACTTTAAATTTTGAAATCAAATTGGGGTTAGCTCATGAAACACAAACTTTTAGCAATCAGCTCTATTATGGCAATGGCTGCTACAGCGCAAACGGCGATGGCGGATAGCGGGACTATCGAATTTGAAGGCGCGATCACCGCTACAACCTGCGATGTCACAGTCAATGGTCAGACAAATGATGCGCTCGTTACTCTGCCTACTATATCGCAGAGCCTGCTGAAGACCGAGGGGGCGGTAGCAGGGCGTACACCGATCAAATTCGAACTTACAGACTGCATCTTGGCGGTGGCCAATCCGGACCCGACCGCAACTACGGATCCGGCCCTGCAGGGCTTTGCGAAAGTGTACTTCAATGCCGCGACAGGAACTGACTTCATCAATCCCGCTGGCCGTCTTGATATTGACGACACCATTGCAGATGCCGCAACCAACGTAAATCTGCAAATCCTTGGTACCGACAACGTTGCAATGGATCTTTCGCAGGATGTCGACCTGCAAGGTACCGCGGCGAGCACGAAGATCGAAAACGGCGCAGCAACAATGATGTATGGCGTTCAATATTACGCAACTGGTGCTACAGGGGCAGGTATCGGTAAAGTAAGTTCCAGCGTAGGTTACGAAATTCACTACGAATAATAGTGCTAGCAGGGCGCCTATGACAGTAGGCGCCCTGCATGTATTTCGGAGCCTATATGCGGTGTCTTTCAGTGTTGGGTGCGTGTTTACTGTTAAATGGCTACGTTCACGCAGAAAATCAAGCTAACTTCACCGTTGAAGGCACGGTAACAGGATCGACCTGTAAAGTTATCTCAGGGAATGGAAGGCCGGTGACTATCCCTTCAAAGGGCCTTGGCGAGCTCGCATCCCCAAATTCTGTAGCGGGGAAAACTGCGTTTAGAATATCAGTGCAAGGGTGTGCAACCACGGCAACGGTCTACTTTCATAACGACCAAACCACTGTAAATTCTAATGGTCGGCTAAACAATACAGCGACTGACAGCGAAGTAGCCGAGAACGTTGAGTTGGAGATCCTAAACTCAAAAAGTGAGTCAGTGGATCTTTCCGCAGCACACGGCTCTCAAGGTACGAGCGCCCCATCCGTAGGTATTAGCGAGGGTGACGCTGATTTTGATTTTTTCGTCCAATATTACTCAATCGGTGCAGCTAGTGCTGGAAAGGTTAAAAGTACGCTAACTTTTATAGTTGAGTCGCTTTAACTTTGCGCCGAGTAGATCAGGTATTTATTATGTTGAGTGTCTCATTGTTTAGGGCAAGAGGCAGTTTTCTGTGGGTTGCAGCTATTTTTGCCATGTCGCTATGGGGGCAGGCATCAGCTTCGGTAGTTATCGATACTACCAGGGTGATTTATCCAAGTAAGAAGTCTGAAGTTTCAGTAAGGCTAACTAATGAAGGCTTAACGCCAAAGTTGGTCCAGGTGTGGATTGACGACGGTGATCGCCAAGCCAGCCCGGAGACGATCAAGGTTCCATTTGTCGTTCTCACACCGATATTCAGAATGGATGCCAAGAAAGGGCAGGTCACCAGGATTCAGTACCTGAATACTATGCCTCTTCCGACAGATAGAGAGTCTGTGTACTGGCTAAATGTGTTGGAAATTCCTCCAAAACCGACCGGAAAAGAGGCGGAAGAAAATCACCTTCAGTTTCGCTATAGAACTCGAATCAAATTGTTTTATCGGCCGGAAGGCCTTGCGGGAACCTCTGCTGAGGCATCTGGGAAACTAAGGTTCAAGTACAAGCCGGGTTATGTGCAAGTCGAAAATCCCACTGCCTATTATGTGAGCATGGTGAGCCTTAAAGTGGGTGAAGATGCGGCTGGTGGCAAAAGTGACCCGCAGATGTTCGCGCCATTTTCTACAACACTTTTGGAGCTAAAGGCGCAAAGTTCAGCATTACAAAAGCCGAAAATAATATACAGGACCATTAATGACTATGGCGGTGCTACAGCCCAGGAGCAAAGCGCCGATCAATTTTAGATAAAACAACCCTCTGGCTCAATAACCATGAAATCGAGACGCCAATTGTTAAGGGCTGCGGCGGGTGCGGCTGCTCAGTTTTTGGTAACGGTATTGACGTCCGTAGCTTATGGGGACGAAAGAACTGCCTACCTTGAGTTTGATAACAGAATGCTGTGGGGTACGCCAAGCGATAAAGAAAGTGCAGACTTGTCTCGATTTTCAGAGGGAAATCCGGTTCCAGCCGGAACTATGAGCGTTCAGCTTTTTTTGAACGGTAACCCTAGAAAAATGTTGGATGTATATTTTAAGCCTGTGGCCGGCAAAAAGTCGGCCGTTGCTTGTTTTACACCTATAGATATCAAGTCCGCAGGTGTTGCACTTGACAAGTTGCCCGAGGATATGGTTCGGTGGCTTCAGGATTCGGAGAGCAAGACGACGTGCAAACCTATTGCAGAAGTCGTTCCAAGCGCTTCAGCAGCATTCGATTTTTCCGAACAGCGCCTCGATTTGACAATTCCACAGGCTTATCTGAAAGAGTTGCCAGCCGACTATATTGATCCGGAGCAGTGGGAGCGAGGTATCACGGCCGCGCGCCTCAACTACACGCTTGATGTGTTCAATTCAAAGAGCTCAGGTGTAAACAGCACTCAGGGCTTTGGGCACTTTGAAAGCGGATTTAATACGCTGGGCTGGCGACTACGGAACATCTCTTCCGTAACCTCCAGTAAACACGGAAATACCTTCCAGGCGCAGCGCACCTATGCACAAACCGATATTGAACCGATAAAAAGCACGCTCACGCTTGGCCAGAGTTTTACTGATGGGCAACTGCTGAACTCCTACGGTCTACAAGGGGCTTTCCTAGCAACCGACCCCCGGATGCTGCCATCCTCGCTGCGCAACTATGCACCTGTGGTATCCGGCGTAGCCGATTCCAATGCCAAGGTAACAATCCGTCAGAATGGTGTAGTGATTTATGAGCGGGCCGTTCCGCCCGGTCCTTTTGAAATCAAAAATCTACAAGCAGTTGGTTACGGCAATGACCTTGAGGTGACGGTTACCGAAGCAGACGGCTCGGAAAAGAAATTTAGCGTGCCCTATTCACCCTTGGTGCAGTTGCTACGGCCCGGTCAATCAAAATATTCCGCGAGTGTGGGTGAGGCTTGGTCGCCTTCTTTCAATAATTACAAACCGCTTGCCGGTCAGTTCAATTATCAGTATGGCGTTAACAACTACCTTACTGCATCTGCCGGTGCATTGGTAAGCGAAGACTACATGGCAGTGGCTTTGGGTAGCGCAGTGAGTACGTATATAGGCGGTCTTTCCGCTGATTATACCCATTCCAATAGCCGCTCCGACTCCACGGGAGCGGTAAACGGCGATAGCTTGAGGTTTGTGTATTCAACGCTGATTGCGCCAACCAAGACGAATATCACACTCTCCAGTTATCGTTACTCTAGCCAGGATTACTGGTCTTTCAATGAGTTTCTATCCCATGAAAATAGAAGAGATAAGAGAAGTTGGAAGGACCCCGACTTCTACTACTTTTATGGTGCCAAGCAAAAAGGGCGGTTTGATATTAGCCTTCGACAACGTCTGCCAGGTGCGTTGGGCAATGTGTCGTTGCGAGCCTCGACCAGAAACTATTGGAACCGCGAAGGTACAGACACGCAATATCAACTTTCTTACGGCAATAATTTTAAATCGCTTAGTTACAATTTGTCTGCCAGTCGCGTTAAAAATCAGAACAACCAGCAATATGACGAGTTTCGCCTGAACATTAGTCTGCCATTGTCTTTTTCCGATTATGGCAGGACCTATCTGTCCAGCACTGCCTGGAAACATAGTGAATCCGGTAGCGTCGGCCAGCTCCAGTTGGGCGGTATTGCTGGTGCGGATCAGCAAATCACCTACGGCGTAACCACGACGCAGACGCTCGATAATCAAAATCGTCAGGAGAGCTATGGAGTTAGCGGGGGCTATCAGGGTAGCAACGGGTACGTCACCGCGGGTACAAGCAGGGGCAATGGTTACCAACAATCGTCACTGGGGGTTGCTGGCTCAGTGCTGGCCCATTCTGACGGCTTGACCTTTGGCCAAACGCTGGGTGACACGGTTGCACTGGTGGAGGCCGAGAACGGAGGCGGTGCCCGAATTACCAACGCCAGTGGGGCTAAAGTGAACGGTTCGGGGTATGGCGTAGTGCCTTATCTCACGCCCTATTCACGTAACCGCATCGAGTTGGACCCTGAAGGGCTTTCCCCCGACCTAGAGTTCAAACATACAAGTGCTGAGTCCATTCCCGTGGACGGGTCAATCGTCAAAATCAAGTTTGAAACAACAAAAGAAAGCACCTTGTTTATCCGTGCAACTTTTGCAGATGGTTCACCCCTGCCGTTCGGAGCGGAGGTGGTGGATGCCACTTCAAAAAATCTGGTCGGTTATGTGGGGCAGGCAGGCGGTGTTGTCGCGCGTGGTGTTGGAGAAAACAGTCAGTTGGAAGTTAAGCTGGAAAAGAACCACTGCGTATTAGAGCTTAAAGTAGAGAGTGAAAGCGTGAATAAAAATCACCCTGGTGCAATCAATAACGCACTTGGCATATGCAAATTCGAGTGAATATCATGTGTATCGGTCTAGGGTTACTTCGGAGCTTAATCGCTCTGCTGATTATTTTAACAGGGCTTTTGCATTCTACCTTCGCGAATGCCGGATGCATGTGGCAAGGTGCGTCGATCCACTGGGCGCCAGGTCCAAATCTCCCACTTATACTCGGAGACTCAGGGTTTAAAATGCTGGCCAATAAGAAATGGTATGAAGACTCGCGTTATGAGCATAGGCCCGGCAGGGACCCACTTATGGCGATCGATAGAATTGTACTTTTAATGCGCGGCGGCTGCGCGGGTTTGGCTGGGTTGGAGGGGGTAAGGGGGGTGAGCGCTGTGTATGTGCCTCCCAGCGGGGCCGAGCAAACTTCCGCAACTAGTTACCGAATCAGTTCGGCCGCTGCCGGGGTGAGCGTGGAACTTAATTTCTCCAATGGAGTGGCCCATCCTGACGGAGTGCTGCTGGGGTCGTCAACCCCCCTTGCTACGGTAAGCCCCACCGGAGCTTTCAACTTCGGTTCGTCGGTGAATAATGTACCCGTAACGATTTCGTTAATTAAAACTGGTGAATTCGGTTCTGGCTACGGTATGGGTGCAAACAATATAAGGTTTCCGGACGGGCTAGGGTCGATGCAATACTACAGCTCCACTGATCCTGGGGTGAAGTCAAGCTCGATAAATGTCATTAATTTTCCTGATACCTACGGTCTAGGTGGAACGGATTCACATTATTTGGCGGCCGTAGGGACGCCCTACTGTGAGGTATTAACTTTGGGTAATGCCTCTCTTGTGGCGGCCTCTCCCGCAGTAATTCAACTGTCGTCGGTAAGTAGTTCGGCCTTCTCTGGAATTGGCGCAATTGACAGCGGTTCCTCTACGAGAAAGTTTCGTTTCGCGTGCCATGGAACAGACGAGACTCAGCCTAAGGTTTATTTTAATGCGACCTATCCACTTGGCGGAAGCGTTAACGGTGTGGGCATGCCCTCTGCCGATAGCGATATCGGTATTCAGATACTGCTTAACAACGTACCAGTCGAATTTGAGACCTATTCGTCGCCCTTGCAGTGGACTAAGAATGCTTACGCTCCATACAACCCAAAAGAAGGTGGCACGTATTTGGCTTCGGGTTATTACTGTTTGAAAGAGTGTGGCACTAGCATGACCGGCGCCAATTGGATTGATGGTGAGGTTGGGACTGGAAATAATGACGATATTGATGTCAATGTAACATTTAAATACTATCAAACCACTGACGCGCGACCTGCGCCCAGTCAGTTTTCAGTTCCGTTTACGGTAACGCTGGATGTCCCGTGATTGTATAAGTTCCTTTCGTGTCTCCCTGCAGAGTGCGCGGGGTTATTAACGTCAGCGTGTGGCTTTGTGTGAAAAAGGTAAACAAGTAAGTATTTATCCTGTAATGGTAGTTATGGAGATGTTATGGAACTCAGGGAGTTGAGTTGTGTGGGGCGTAGTTTTGGCCGTCTGATCATGGGCTTGCCATTTTCCATGGCCGTCTACTCCCAAGGTGCGCTAAGTAATTGTACTTGGACGCCTCTTTCTGGCGCGGCGGTTTCGGCTTCTCAGATTCAATTTGTCGATCTCGGTAGATGGTTGAGAAGGACCTTGTGGGTTGACGATTCTCGTTTTCCTGCCGGCACGCTATTAGCTTTAAGCGCGGTTTCTTTAAATCCAACAGGATGTACAGGGCTTCTGGACTTGAGGTTCAGACCTGTGGATTTCGTGTACGTGCCTCCGCGAAGTGCGGTCCGCTCCGGAGCCGGTTATCTCATACCTGCACAAGCGCCGGGTGTTGCGCTGAGGCTGGAGTTTTCGCAAGCGCTTGGGCCTCATCCCAGCGGGATTCTTCTTGGCGCCGCCACCGAGCGGGTGAGCGGTGGTGGGTTATTGCCAGCCTCCGCCCTTCCTAGGCTGGTTATACAAGTCTCTGTAGTTAAAACGGGCCCCTTCGATCCATATGGGCTCAATGCTCAGGTCACTCACCTAGCGTGGCCAGACGGATTGGGGTGGATCCGTTATTTTGACGCCGAGCTGCCGGAGAATTACGCCATCAGCCAAATGTCTGTGGCGATGGGCCCGATGGCTGTGCAGGGAAGCGGCTATCCAGGTTCAGCTGTACGCACCTTTTGCCATTTCGGCCGCGATCCGCGAGTAAGAACGCTTGTTGACGATAGGGCGCTTGGTGAAGGTGCGGTCATTACATTGCCGTCTGTGAAACGAAGCGACTTTGCGGGCATAGGCGCCTCTGGTCCTGGGGCAATAAGCGGTTCCCTCGCATTTCACTGCGTTGCTCGCGCCGGCACTGAAGTGAAGGTTTCCTTTGATGCCGTTTTTCCGTTGGGCAAAGGACTGGAAGGCGTGGGTATGCCGGAGGCGAACAGTGATATTGGCGTGCAAATATTGCTTGCAGGGCTGCCGGTACAATTGGGCGTGAACTCACAGCAGCTTGGGTGGAATTTCAGACGCTCCAGCAGTTACCCCCAAGAGTTGGATGACACAACGGTGCAGGGGCGTTTCTGCATTGCAAACTGCGGTACGGACGCTAGTCTGGCTGACTTGAACTGGATCGAAGGCGATGGGGGAACTGCCAATAACATGGCGATGGAGACCACTGTCAGCTTCAGATACTTTCAAACCACCCACCAGCGCCCAGCGCCAAGGTCGTTCTCAGTACCGTTCACTGTCACGTTGGATTGGCAATAAATCTCATCGCGCATTGAGAGGGGTCTCTGGTCAACCTCGGCCATCCTGTAAGCTTTGGGACCAGACGTCGCCCCCCCCCACTTGCCTCGGAGCTACCTGATGTTGCGCGTATTTGTGATGTTGGCTGCATTCTTCGGCCTTACCGGCGTCGGCCTCGGTGCATTTGCCGCCCATGGCTTGAAGAGCAAGCTCTCGGCTGATTATCTGGCCATTTTTCAGACGGGCGCCCATTACCAAATGCTTCACGCCTTGGCGCTGCTGGCAGTGGCGGTGCTGTCGTTGCACTTGCCTGGTCGGTTGGTCAATGCAGCCGGCTGGTTGTTTTGCATCGGCATTCTGCTGTTTTCCGGCAGCCTCTACGCGTTGACGCTCACTGGTATCGGTAAGCTCGGCATTATCACGCCCTTCGGTGGGCTGTCGTTCCTGGCCGGCTGGCTTTGTCTTGGCCTGGCTGCATGGCGCTACCAGGGCTAATTGGTAGGAACCTGACTGCGGCGTCAATTGTGAGACGAATGGCGCTGCTTTGCCTTGGTCAACGCACGCGATGGGGCTAGAATGCCGGCCCCCTCATAGTGTGATTGCCTGTCATGCGCATTCAGTTGAACGGTGAATCTTTCGAGCTTGCTGACGGCCAGACCGTCGCGGACCTGCTGGTTCGTCTGGACCTCACCGGGCGTCGGGTGGCCGTAGAACTCAACCTCGACATCGTGCCGCGCAGTCAGCATGGCGAAACCGTTCTGCGCGACGGCGACACCCTGGAAGTCGTACACGCCATCGGCGGCGGCTAGCCCCGTCTGCGACTCCCGCCACCGCATTAGCTCCCCAGCCGAAGAGGATTTCCGATGAGCCAATCTCGTACCGACAAGCCTTTTACCCTGGCCGGCCGAACCTATCAGTCCCGTCTGCTGGTGGGCACTGGCAAGTATCAGGATCTGGACGAAACCCGCCGCGCCATCGAAGCCTCCGGAGCTGAAATCGTGACGGTTGCCGTGCGCCGCACCAACATCGGCCAGAACCCGGATGAGCCGAATCTGCTGGATGTGATTCCGCCCGATCGCTACACCATCCTGCCCAATACCGCTGGCTGTTATGACGCCGCCGAAGCCGTGCGCACCTGCCGCCTGGCCCGCGAACTGCTCGACGGCCACAAGCTGGTGAAACTGGAAGTGCTGGCCGACCAGAAAACCCTGTTCCCCAATGTCATCGAGACCCTCAAGGCCGCCGAAGTGCTGGTAAAGGATGGCTTCGACGTCATGGTGTACACCAGCGACGACCCCATCATCGCCCGCCAACTGGCCGAAATGGGCTGCATTGCCGTAATGCCGCTGGCCGGTCTTATCGGCACCGGTCTGGGTATCTGCAACCCGTACAATCTGCGCATCATTCTTGAAGAAGCCAAGGTGCCGGTGTTGGTGGATGCCGGGGTCGGTACTGCCTCCGATGCGACCATCGCCATGGAGCTGGGCTGCGAAGCCGTGCTGATGAACAGCGCCATTGCCCACGCGCAAAACCCGGTGCTGATGGCCGAAGCCATGAAGCACGCCATCGTTGCCGGGCGCATGGCCTACCTCGCTGGCCGCATGCCGAAAAAACTCTATGCCAGCGCGTCCTCCCCGCTGGATGGTCTGATCAAGTAAGAAGCCACCATGACTGAATCGCACGACACCCAGGTAGAACCGCAAGACGACGCCCAGCCCGATCAGCGTAAGCACCGGGCCATCAAGAGTTTTGTGATGCGCGCCGGCCGTATGACTGAAGGCCAGCAACGCGGCCTGGATATCGGCAAGCCACTCTACGTGCTGCCGCTGGCGGACGACTTTGTCGATTTCGATCAGGTCTTTGGCCGCTCGGCGCCGCGCACGCTGGAAATCGGCTTCGGCATGGGGCACTCGCTGCTGGAAATGGCAGCGGCCGCCCCCGAGCAGGATTTTATCGGCGTTGAAGTGCATCGCCCCGGTGTAGGCGCGCTGCTCAATGGCGTGCTGACCCACGAGCTGAAAAACCTGCGGGTTTACGACTGCGATGCCATTGAAGTGCTCAAGCGCTGTGTGGCCGATGCCAGCCTTGATCGTCTGCTGCTGTTCTTCCCGGATCCGTGGCATAAATCGCGTCACCACAAGCGTCGTATTGTGCAGCCGGAATTCGCAGAACTGGTACGCCAAAAGTTGAAAGTCGGCGGTGTTTTGCACATGGCCACTGACTGGCAACCGTATGCCGAAGTCATGCTGGAAGTGATGCAGGCCGCGCCAGGCTACAAAAATCAGGCTCCGGACGGCACCTATGTGCCGCGCCCGGAAGAGCGCCCGGTCACAAAATTCGAACGCCGCGGTGAGCGCCTGGGCCATGGCGTCTGGGATCTCAAGTTCGAACGGCTAAACTGATTCGCTAATCGCCGGTGGCCACTGCCCGCCACCGCGCCTTGCTGCTATCGAGTTGTTGCACCGTTGTCAAAATCAGACCGGCACAAGCTGGCTACCTCACCACAGCAACACGCATGACTGGCTGGATAAATAATAAAGGTGGCGTGTCATCGAGGCGCCCCAAGGAGAAAGTCTGTGCTGAGAAGTATTGGAGTACTGCTGCTCACGGTCTGCGCGTTCAGCGCGCAGGCCAAGGTCGACCCGGTGCAGGCCAACCGCCTGAACGGCGACCTCACGCCGCTGGGGGGCGAACGTAAAGGTAATGCTGCCGGCACCATTCCCGATTGGGATGGCGGCTTGGCGCAACCCATCCCCAGCTACAAACCCGGTATGCACCACCCAGACCCGTATGCCAACGAGTCGGTGCAATACACGGTCAATAGCAAAAACCTCGCGCAATACCAGGCGCAGTTGCCGCTGGGCCTGAAAACCCTGCTGGAAACCAATCCCGATTATTACCTGCGCGTATTCCCAACGCACCGCAGTGCCGCCGCACCGCAGCGTATCTACGACTCCACCCGCTACAACGCCACCAATGCCGAGCTGATTTCCGGCGGCAATGGCGTGCAGGGTGCCGCAGCTGGTATTCCGTTCCCGATCCCGCAGTCGGGCCAGGAAGCGATCTGGAACCACGTGATGCGTTATCGCGGCGAGCAGATTCACTTCGTTACCAACCAGGCAGCTGTGCTATCCAATGGCGCGTACAACCTGCTCAAACTGGATCGCGACATCTACTTCCGCTACGGCCGCGAAGGCATCACCCCTGGCGAGCTGGACAACACGCTGTTCTTCTACAAATACAGTGTGGTTGCGCCGGCCAAGCTCTCGGGTTCGGCGCTGGTGGTGCAGGAAACCCTCGACCAGGTGCTGTCCATCCGCAAGGCCTGGCGTTTCAACCGTGGCGAACGTCGCGTGCGCCGTCTGCCAATGCTGGCATTCGATACGCTGCAGCCAGATACCAACGGCATGGCCACCGCCGATATGGTCGACTCCTATAACGGCGCCCCGGACCGTTACGACTGGAAGCTGGTGGGCAAGAAAGAAATGCTCGTGCCCTACAACAGTTACGCCGTGCACCAGAAAGGTATTCCTTACGAAACCATTCTGCAGGCCAAGAGCATCAACCCCGAGTTGCTGCGCTATGAGCTGCACCGTGTATGGGTAGTTGAAGCCTCGCTGCGCAAAGGCTTCAGCCACCCGTATGCCAAGCGTCGTTTTTACCTCGACGAAGACAGCTGGCAGATCCTGGCGGTAGACCTGTATGACAAGGACGACAACCTGGTCGGCCTGCAGGAAAGCCACCCCATCAGCTACTACGACGTGCCCATGTTCGGCAGCACGCTGGAAACCATCTACGACTTCGCCGGCAAGCGTTACTTCGCCGATGGTCTGGACAACAACGAGATGATGTACGACTTCAACGCGAAGCTCGGCCCAGGTGACTTCACCCCCCAAGCGTTACGCCGCGAGGGTAACTAGGCGATCTGCTGCGCGTCGCCATTGCTGCGTTGAAAGCGCCTTTTTAATGCTCATGGGCGTAGGGCGAATATCCGCACAGCGGATATCCGCCGATTGGCAGATGGCGTGGCGGCCGTCTTGGCGTTCTGCTCTAGCTCGCTCGATCTCGAGTGGTGTGAAGCTGAAAAGCATCGCGGCTGAAGCCGCTCCTACAAACAAACGGTAGGAGCGGCTTCAGCCGCGATTTTTTATGGGCGAGATTTAATCGACTAACACCGCGCCCACAATCGTCGGTTCCGGCAGCGCCGAGGGTGCCGGGCTGATCTGCAGGTATTTGATGCTTTCGCGCGGAATCAGCAGCAGGTCACCGTTGACCGCAATGCTGAGGAACGGTGATTCCAGTTGCTTGCGCAAACCTCGGGCAATCACCACCGGGTCTTCGCTTTGCTCGGGGAAGCGCATGATCAGCCGCTGCCCGTCCTGGAAGTGCAGATAAAGATGCTTGAGCGATTTCATGGCCCTACTCCTGTGCTGGCAGCCGCCCGGCCGCCAGTGGAGTAGGCGGCCTAGTTGCGGTCGGCAATCACGCCGATGAGGAAGAAGACTAGTAGCAGAACCGGCGCCAGGGTGTAGTTGTTGAAGTAGCCCAGGCCTTTGGCGACCCAGGGCGTGAGAAAGATCATCGCCAGGCCGTAGCCGATTGCGCAGATCAGCACGAACAGCAAGGTGCGGAAGATAAAGTTGAGGCCGCCAATGCGCTGCTGAACCCAGGTATTGATGCCGGGGCCGAACAGCACCAGCACGGTGGCCATGATCGCCAGGGAAATGTCGTAGAGGTGGCCGCGAGTCCAGCGCGAAACAGTGGCGATCAAGTCGAGAAGCAGGTCCATCCGGTGTCCTTAGCCTCAATGGGCGAGCAGGTCGAAGTCAGGGCAGAAAGTACTGCAACAAATCATTGAGAAACAACTGGCCCTCGGGCGTAGCCACCAGACGCTCCGGGTCGTTTACCAGCAGGCCGCGTTTTTGCGCCTGTTCCCGGGCCTTGGCGAAGTCCGCCAGTGGCAAGCCGGTGCGTTGGCTGAACAGCTCGGCCGGCACGCCATCGGTAAGGCGCAGGGCGTTCATCAGGAACTCAAAGGGCAACTCCTCGACGGTCAGTGCCTTGGCGCCGGCTTGAAAGGTTTTCTTCGGGTCCAGGTAATCCTTGGGCAGGCGGGTTTTCCAGCTGCGCAGTATCTGCCCGTCGGGGCTAGTCAGCTTGGCGTGGGCGCCAGCGCCGATGCCGAGGAAGTCGCCAAAGCTCCAGTAGTTGAGGTTATGCCGCGCGCGGCGGCCTTGCTGGGCGTAGGCCGACACTTCGTATTGGGCATACCCGTGTTCGGCCAACAGCGCCTGACCGGCTTCCTGGATATCCCACAGGGTGTCGTCCTCAGGCAATACCGGCCGCTGGTTCCAGAACACCGTGTTGGGCTCCAGGGTCAGCTGGTACCAGGACAGATGCGTCGGCGCCAGCGCGATGGCCTGGCGCAGATCGGCGAGCGCATCGTCCAGCGACTGGTCGGGCAGGCCGTGCATCAAGTCGAGGTTGAAGTTATCGAACCCAGCATTGCGCGCCATGTCGGCGGCGCGCATGGCCTCGTCGCCATTGTGGATACGGCCCAGGGCCTCGAGCTTGGCCTGCTGAAAACTTTGCACGCCGATGGACAGGCGATTGATGCCCAACCGCCGGTAGGCGCGAAACTTGTTCTGCTCAAAGGTGCCAGGGTTGGCTTCCAGGGTGATTTCGATATCGCTGGCAAAACCAATGCGCTGCTGCACGCCTTCCAGCAGCCGGCCCAGGGCGTCGGCGCTGAACAGGCTTGGCGTACCGCCACCAAAGAAAATCGAGGTCAGCTCGCGGCCGTGGGCCAGCGGCAGGTCGCGCTCAAGGTCGGCCAGCAAGGCGTCGACGTACTCGGTTTCCGGCAACACCGGGGCGGCGGTATGGGAATTGAAATCGCAATACGGGCATTTGCGTACGCACCAGGGAATATGGATGTACAACGCGAGCGGCGGCAGTTGCAGCAGGCTGTGGCCTGCCGAGGCGGGCGGAAAGATCAGCCCGCGGTCGGAGTCGTTCATTGCAGGCCCAGGCGCTCGCGCAGCAACGCCATGGCACGGGCGCGGTGGCTTAGCTGGTTTTTCTCGGCTGGGCTAAGCACGGCGCTGGAGCAGTTGCGCTCGGGCACCCAGAACAGCGGGTCATAACCAAAACCATGCTCGCCTTCGGCCTGATCGAGAATGCGCCCATGCCACAAGCCTTCGCAGATGATGGGCAGCGGGTCGTCGGCGTGGCGCACCAACGCCAGGCAGCAGACGAATTGCGCACCGCGCTGCTCGGCCGGCACCCCTTGCAGGGCGAGCAGCAGCTTGGCGTTATTGGCCGCATCGCCCTGGCCGTCGGCATAACGCGCCGAGTAGATGCCGGGCGCGCCGCCGAGAAAGTCCACCGCCAGGCCCGAGTCGTCGGCCAGTGCCGGCAAGCCCGACACCCGCGCCGCGTTGCGGGCTTTGAGAATGGCGTTTTCGATAAACGACAAACCGGTTTCTTCCGGCTCGACCAGGCTGAACTCACCCACCGAGCGCAACTGCACGCTGTTACCGAGCATGGCTTGCAGTTCTTTCAGCTTGCCGGCGTTGTGGCTGGCCAGCACCAGTTGGCTGAGGTTGATCGGCGCGTGGCTCATTTGTCGTCCGGGAAGAATTCTTGGTTGAAGTCGATGCTGTTGGTGGCACCGCCTGCGGCCTGCACATTGATGCTGAAGCGCAGCACTTCACGTTGCTCGAAAGGGAATTGCGCCAGGTAATAGATGGCGCCGCTTTCGGCGACTTGCTTGAATTCCAGCGGCCGCGCCTTGCCTAGCAAGTCGGTAACGGTGCCGGTGACATTCGCGTTGCTGGCTTTGCCAGCTTTCAGTACGGCGACGTTGACCACACCCAGGGTCTTGCTGCGAACAACGCCGGCAGCGGCAGCGATATCCGGCTGAAGAAAGCCGGAATTGAAGGCGTTGTAGTGCACATCCAGCTCACCAAAGCTGGCCTTGCGCTCGGCCATGGCCGGCAGGGCCAGGCACAGGGTGAGGACGAATAGGGCGAGGCGACGCATGATTGCTCTCCAGAGTACGAGGGCGCGTTAAATGGCGATGCGGTGTTCCAGCACGCCGGGGCCACTTACGCGGTAGATACCGATTTCACCCAACAGATTAGGCCACATCCGGCTCATCAGGCTGTGGCGGTGCAGGTGGTCAACTGCCAGACGGTCTAGCACTTTCACCCGACGCTCCAGGCACAGGGCCTCGAAATCCTTGAAGGTGCAGAAGTGAATGTTCGGCGTGTTGTACCAGGTGTACGGCATGAAGTCCGAGACCGGCATGCGCCCATTGCGCGCCAAGTAGTAGCGGCAGCGCCAGTGGCCGAAGTTGGGGAAGGTGATGATGCATTGGCGGCCCACGCGCAGCATTTCTTCCAGAATCTTGTCCGGGTACTGCACGGCTTGCAGTGCCTGGGTCATCACTACCACATCGAAACTGTTGCTGGCGAAGTTGCCCAGGCCCAGGTCGAGGTTCTGCTCAATGACGTTGACGCCCTTGGTCACGCAGGCGGCGATATTGTCCGGGTCGATTTCCAGGCCATAGCCGGTCACCCGTTTATTGTCGCGCAGCCAGGCGAGCAGCTCGCCGTTGCCGCAACCCAGGTCCAGCACACGGCTGCCAGCGGGTATCCAGTCTTGGATGATTTCCAGATCGGCTCTCACGGCAATCCTCAGAGGCTGATGCGGTTCATGTAACCGCTGAATGCTTGCAGGTAGCGCGGGATCGGCATCAGGAAGGCGTCATGGCCTTGCGGCGCATCCACTTCCAGGTAGCAGACGTTTTTGCGTGCGGCCATCAGGGCGTCGACGATTTCCCGCGAGCGCGCCGGCGAGAAGCGCCAGTCGGTGGTAAAGGAAATCACACAGAAATCGGCTTTGACCCCGGCCAGGGTTTTCGCCAGGTCGCCGTCATGGGCGGCGGCCGGGTCGAAGTAGTCCAGGGCTTTGGTCATCAACAGGTAGGTGTTGGCATCGAAGCGCCCGGAGAATTCCTCGCCTTGATAGCGCAGGTAGCTCTCCACCTGGAATTCCACGCTGTGGAAGTCGTAGTTGAGCTTTTCGCTCTTCAGGCCGCGGCCGAATTTCTCGCCCATGGCATCGTCCGACAGGTAGGTGATATGACCGACCATGCGCGCCAGCATCAGCCCGCGCTTGGGAATGACGCTGTGTTCCTGAAAGTGCCCGCCGTGGAACTCCGGGTCGGACAAAATGGCCTGACGCGCCACTTCGTTGAAGGCAATGTTCTGCGCCGACAACTTGGGCGCCGAGGCAATGGTAAGGCAGTGACGGATACGGTCCGGGTAGCTGATGGCCCATTGCATGGCCTGCATGCCGCCGAGACTACCGCCGACCACGGCAGCCCATTGGGCGATGCCCAGGCGGTCGGCCAACAGCGCCTGGCTGTGCACCCAGTCTTCTACGGTGAGCACCGGGAAATCGGCGCCGTAAGGTTTGCCGGTGACAGCGTTGATGCTCGAAGGGCCGGTAGAACCATTACAACCGCCGAGGTTATTCAGGCTCACGACAAAAAAGCGGTTGGTATCCAGCGCCTTGCCGGGGCCGATGCAACTGTCCCACCAGCCCGGCTTGCGCTCGTCGCTGTTGTGGTAGCCGGCGGCATGGTGATGCCCCGACAGCGCGTGGCAGATAAGCACCGCGTTACTGCGGGCTGCGTTCAGTTCGCCGTAGGTCTCGTACACCAATTGGTAGTTGCCAAGGCTGCGGCCACATGCCAGCGCCAACGGCTCGGCAAAGTGCTCGACCTGTGGCGTGACCAGACCAACGGAGTCTTCGGGAAAGGCGGTGGGCATCGACCCTGCTCTCGCAAAAAGGAGGCGCCAGTCTAAAGAGCACCGCCCCCTGCGGCAAGCACGGTGGGGCGGTGCTCCCCCGGTGTTTTGGCGTTTCCAGGCATCGCGGCTGAAGCCGCTGCTGCGAGCTACAAAATCTTGTAGGAGCGGCCTTCGACCGCGATGCCTTTCAGGCGCGCAACAGCGATTATTCGCTGACCTGGGCCTGGCGATTGGCCGCCGGCAATGTCACCACTTTGGCTTGCCGCGAGATCGGCGCGGGGCGGCGCAAGGTGCGTAGCATTTCGTTGGCCTGGCTCAGTTGCAGCTCCAGATCCTTCATATAACGCAGCATCTGCTGGCTGCGCGTACGCGCCTGCTGGGTGTTCTGCGCCAGCGATTTAAGCCGCAGCATGTGGGTTTCCAGCAGCTGCTTGTGTTCCAGGGTGTGCTGCATCAGCGGCATCAGGGCATCGGCCGCCCACTGATCCACTTCACGGCGCAGGCGCTGGTGCAGGCCGATCACTTCCTGCACCAGGGTGGCGAAGAAGCGGCGGGTCAGGGTGCGCTGTTCGGTCAGTAGGGTTTTAAAGTGCAGGCGGAATTGGTCTGCCTTGCCTTGCTGGGCCTTCAGCTCGCGCTGGTAGCGGCGGATATTGAACTGCGGTGCATCCACGCCGTGCAGCGGGTTTTCTTCGTTGTGGCGACGGTAAATGGCCGAAACCATCTTGTTGGCCATCTCCACTTCCTGAGCGAGGTTGGCCAGGTCGTGGTCCACAGAGCGGAAGAAATGCAGGATCGCCTGGTTGATGCCAAGGGTGGTCCAGCTGCCGGTGAGGTTGGTGCGCACTTTGTTCAGGTGTTCTTCCAACCGCTCCGAGCGGGCCGCATTACGCAGCAGGTCGCCCTGACGCTTGAGCAGGCGCTGGTTGGTTTTCAGGCCGAGCAGGCGACGGTGGTGCTGGCTATGGTCGTCTTTGGTTTTGGCGGTCAGTTCGAAGAGCAACTGGCCGTTGTCCTGTTGGTGGGTGGTCAGCAGGGTCTGCTGTTCGCGCACCTTTTCCAAGCGCAGGTTGAGCACATGCTGACTGTTCTGCAGCAGCGCCAGTACCTGATTGACGACGCGGTCTTCGAGCAGCCGTTCCTTCTGCGCCACAATGCGTTCGCACAGCAGGTTTTCCAGATGGCCCAACTGGCTGCGCTCCAGCAGCGGCAGGTCTTTGCGCACTTTGGCCAGCAAAGCCTGCTTGGCCGACAGCGGCAATACGTCTTCGATGCCAATGCCAAGCTGCTTGGCGGTGGCGGCCTGGATTTGGCTGATGGCGTTCTGCACGAAGGTTTCGCCGGCCAGGTCGTCCCAGAGCACGTCGATCTTGTTCAGCACGGCAAACAGGCTGGTCTGGGTTTCTTCGTCGAGCGCGCGGATATGGGTTTGCCACACGGCCATGTCGCTGGCGGTTACGCCGGTATCGGCCGACAGCAGAAAGATGATCGCCTGGGCGCTGGGCAGCATCGACAGGGTCAGTTCCGGCTCGCTGCCCAGGGCGTTGAGGCCGGGCGTGTCGAGAATGCGCAGGCCTTGGCGCAGCAGCGGATGGTCGAAGTTGACGATGGCGTGGCGCCACGCCGGCACCAGTACCTGACCGGGTTTGCCGGCGCTTTCCAGCATGTCCGGGTGAAAGCCCAGGGCAATGGCTTGCTCGACGGCCATGGGTTTGGTCTTCGCCACTTGGGTAAAGGCCTGCACCATGTTGTCGGGGTCGCTGATGTCCAGCGGGATATTCACCCAATGACGCGGGATGCGTTTGAACTGCGCGACGCTGGCATCGGTCATGCGCGTTTCAATCGGCAGAAGGCGGATATAGGAGCGTTCTGAGCGCGGGTCGAAGAACAGCTCGGTCGGGCACATGGTGGTGCGCCCGGCGTGGGACGGCAGCATGCGCTGGCCGTACTCGGAGAAAAAAAGGCTATTGATCAGCTCGGTTTTGCCGCGCGAGAACTCGCCGACAAAGGCCAGGGTAATGTGGTCGGTGCGCAGGGTACGCAAGGCGCGGTCGAGCTTGGCTTCGACGGCCTCGGAGGTCAGGCGGTTGGTGGCCAGCCAGCTGCGGTAACGGGTGATTTCCCGCATTAACTCGCGCTTCCAGCCTACGTATGCACTTACCTGTTGACTGAGACGTTCCATGCTCATTCCTGCACTCCTGTCGGCAACGCATCCTGCGACTGATTTTGAAAGATCATCGGCGTGGCAACCAGCCGCTGCAAGCGGCCGGGCGGCGCTTTGTGACGGGCGCACGCTGAGATGGCAGCTTGCCATTGGTCGGCATTATGCGGGAAGCATCCTACGCGTCAATCGGCCCTGGAGGGCAGCCCGCCTTAAGGTCGGTAGGTACGACCGAGCGGTCGTTAACAGAGGGGCGCAGACGCTAACGCTGGGCCTTTGCGGCCCAGCGTCCTCTCGGTTTTACAGCAGCATCCGCAGCACGTCAGGCATGCCGGTCATGATCATCAGGTTCTGAATCACCAGCATGTCCAGCAGCTTGAGCGCCAGGAAGGCAAAGATCGGCGACAGATCAAGGCCACCCATGCTCGGCAGAATCCGGCGAATCGGCGCCAGTACGGGGTCACAGACCTGGTTCACCAACTCCACGCCGGGGTTATGGCTGCCCTGGGCGACCCAGGAGAGGATCACGCTGATGATCAAGGCGAAAAAGAACACCTTGAGGAACAGCGCGGTGATACCAATCATTGACCAGATCAGCATCTGCAACGGGTTGGCAATCACGCCATACGTCAGCAGCAACGTCAGGGCAATAAGGATGAACTGCAGCACGATGGCCAACACCAGCGAGGCGATGTCCAGGCCACCAAAGCCGGGAATGATCTTGCGCAGGGGTTTGAGCAGCGGCTGGGTAGCGCGCACGATGAACTGGCACAGCGGGTTGTAAAAGTTGGCCCGCACCAGTTGCAGGATAAAGCGCATCAAAACGATCAACAGGTACATGCTGCCCAGGGTCTGCAGGATGTAGACGGCAGCAGTGTTCAATCCAATCATCATCAGCTCCTTATTGGCCCAACTGCTCGGCCAGTTCCGCCGAGCGATGTGCTGCGGCGTTGAGTGCCTGTTCCACCAAGGCTTCGAAGCCGCCGGCCTGGAAGGACTTGATCGCCGCTTCCGTAGTGCCAGCTGGCGAGGTGACGCGGCGGCGTAGTTCAGCTGCATCCACATCGCTGGCCACCGCCATCCGCGCGGCGCCGAGTGCGGTTTGCAGGGTGAGTTGGGCAGCGGTGGCAGCGGGCAGGCCAAGCTTCTCGCCGGCCGCCGTCATGGCTTCGATCAGCAGGAAGAAATATGCCGGGCCACTGCCAGACACCGCCGTGACGGCGTCGATCAAGTGTTCTTCTTCCAGCCACAGCGCCACGCCAACGGCCGACAGCAATTGCTCGGCCTGCTGGCGCTGGGCGGTATTCACTTGCGCGTTGGCGAACAAACCGCTCACGCCCTGGCGCAGCAACGCGGGGGTATTGGGCATGCAGCGCACGATTGGACGGGTTGGGGCGTTCGGTGTGCTCAGCCAGGTTTGCAGGCTGGCGCAGGTGATGCCGGCGGCAATCGAGACGATCATCTGGTTGCCCTGCAACTCAGGCGCCAGTGCCAGGCACACGGTTTTCATGGCTTGCGGTTTGACCGCCAATACCACGACATCGGCGCCTTTTACGGCGTCCCCGTTATTGGCGAACACTGTGATGCCGTGGTCGCTGGCGATTTTGGCGCGTTGCTCGGCGCCGGGGTCGCTGGCGCTGATCAGTTGCCCATCCATGCCTTGGGCGCGCAGGCCACCGATCAGACTGGCAGCCATGTTGCCGGCACCAATAAAGGCAATACGGGGGTTGCTCATAAAACGCTTCCTTTAATAAGGCAGGGGTTGCGGTTGTTCATGAAGTGGGCTGGCCGCCCTCGGATTGGGCATAGTTACGGGCACCAAAGAGCGCCGTGCCGATGCGCACCCAGGTGGCGCCTTCGGCAATGGCCGCTTCCAGGTCATGGCTCATGCCCATCGACAAGGTGTCGAGGTCGGGCAGGGCCAGGCGGCTTCGCAAATCACGTACCGTGGCAAAGGCCTGGTGCTGAGCGTTGATATCGTCGGTGGGCTCTGGAATAGCCATCAGTCCGCGCAAACGCAGATTCGGCAACTGCGCCACGGCGGCGGCCAAGGCTGGTAGTTCTTCCGGGGCGCAGCCGGACTTGCTCGCTTCGCCGCTGACGTTGACCTGCAAGCAGATGTTCAGCGGTGGCAACCCGGCGGGGCGTTGTTCAGCGAGGCGTTGGGCGATTTTCAGGCGGTCCACCGAATGTACCCAGTCGAAGTGCTCGGCAATGGCTTTGGTCTTGTTCGACTGGATGGGGCCGATGAAGTGCCATATCAAGGGCAGATCGGTCAGCTCGGCCTGCTTGCCGAGGGCTTCTTGCAGGTAATTTTCGCCAAAATCGCGCAGCCCGGCCGCATGGGCCTCACGTATCGCACTGGCGGGTTTGGTTTTGCTCACGGCCAATAGGCCAATGCGCGCAAAATCTCGCTGCGAGGCTTGCGCCGCCTCACGGATACGCTCACCGAGCTTTGCAATATTCTCTGCTATCGTGGACATTACCTACACCAGCCGCCTTGGTTCAGCGGCATTCTACCCGCTTGCTTGCCATTAGATGCTCGTCTTTAAGGAGTTCCATGGATATCACTGAGCTGCTCGCCTTCAGCGCGAAACAGGGCGCTTCGGACCTGCACCTCTCGGCGGGTTTGCCGCCGATGATCCGGGTTGATGGCGATGTCCGTCGAATCAACCTGCCGGCGCTGGACCACAAGCAAGTGCACGCGCTGATCTACGACATCATGAATGACAAGCAGCGCAAGGATTTCGAGGAATTCCTGGAGACCGACTTCTCCTTCGAAGTGCCGGGCGTCGCGCGTTTCCGGGTTAACGCCTTTAACCAGAACCGTGGTGCTGGCGCTGTATTCCGGACGATTCCGTCCAAGGTGCTGTCCATGGAAGATCTGGGCATGGGCGAGATCTTCAAGAAGATTTCCGATGTGCCGCGCGGGCTGGTGCTGGTTACCGGGCCGACCGGTTCGGGCAAGTCCACCACGCTGGCGGCCATGCTCGACTACATCAATAGCAACAAGTATCACCACATCCTCACCGTCGAAGACCCCATCGAATTCGTGCACGAGTCGAAAAAGTGCCTGATCAACCAGCGTGAAGTGCACCGCGACACCCTGGGCTTCAGCGAAGCACTGCGTTCGGCACTTCGGGAAGACCCGGACATCATCCTGGTGGGTGAGATGCGCGACCTGGAAACCATCCGCCTGGCGCTGACCGCTGCGGAAACCGGTCACTTGGTATTTGGCACCCTGCACACCACCTCGGCGGCAAAAACCATCGACCGGGTGGTCGACGTATTCCCGGCCGAAGAGAAGTCGATGGTGCGCTCGATGCTGTCTGAATCGCTGCAATCGGTTATTTCGCAAACCCTGCTGAAAAAAATCGGCGGCGGTCGGGTTGCCGCCCACGAAATCATGATTGGCACCCCGGCGATCCGTAACCTGATTCGTGAAGACAAGGTCGCGCAGATGTACTCGGCCATTCAGACCGGTGGTGCACTGGGCATGCAGACCCTCGACTCGTGTCTCAAGGGCCTGGTCGCCAAAGGTCTGGTTTCGCGCGAAGCCGCGAGGGAAAAAGCGAAAACCCCGGAAAATTTCTGACGCATATCCCATCCTGCACGTCTGCCCGCTTGGAACTGCGCGGCAGACAGCAGAATATGCACTGCTTCTATACGGCTAATTTTTAACGACAGGTTGCGCTACACGCGCGCAGCCGGTTGCCCTCATGGGGTGGCGGTAGCCTCCGGCTGCTGTGGCAAGGTTGCGTGAAAGGCGAGAACTTCGATGGAATTTGAAAAGCTGCTGCGTCTGATGGTCGAGAAGGGTGGTTCCGACCTGTTTATCACCGCCGGCGTGCCGCCTTCGATGAAGGTCAACGGCAAGATCATGCCGATCACCAAGACGCCAATGTCACCCGAGCAGGCTCGTGAAACCGTGCACGCGGTGATGAACGAGCAGCAGCGTCGTGACTTTGCCGAAAATCACGAATGCAACTTCGCCATCAGTGCCCGTGGCATTGGTCGTTTCCGTGTCAGCGCCTTTTACCAACGCAACCTTGCGGGCATGGTGCTGCGTCGCATCGAAACCAATATTCCGACCCTCGAAGACCTCAAGCTGCCGGAAGTACTGAAAAAGCTCGCACTCACCAAGCGCGGTCTGGTGCTGTTCGTGGGCGCGACCGGTACCGGCAAGTCCACCTCGCTGGCGGCGATGATCGGCTACCGCAACAAGAACAGCAGCGGCCACATCATCTCCATCGAAGACCCGATCGAATATATCCACCAGCACCAGAGCTGCATCGTGACCCAGCGCGAAGTGGGCATCGACACCGAGTCGTTCGAAGTGGCGCTGAAGAACACCCTGCGCCAGGCCCCCGATGTGATTCTGATTGGTGAGGTGCGTACCCGCGAAACCATGGATCACGCCGTGGCGTTCGCCGAAACCGGGCACTTGTGTCTGGCCACCTTGCACGCCAACAACGCCAACCAGGCGCTGGACCGCATCATCAACTTCTTCCCCGCCGACCGTCAGCAGCAGGTGTGGATGGACCTGTCCTTGAACCTCAAGGCCATCGTCGCGCAGCAACTGATTCCAACGCCGGACGGCAAAGGTCGTCGCGCCGTTATCGAGGTGTTGATCAACACCCCGCTGGCCGCTGACCTGATCCGCAAGGGTGAGGTGCATGAGCTCAAGGCGTTGATGAAACGCTCTACCGAGCAAGGCATGCAGACGTTCGACCAGGCGCTGTATCAGCTGTACAGCCAGGGCGAAATTACCTACGAAGATGCCTTGGCCTACGCCGACTCGGCGAACGACCTGCGACTGATGATCAAACTGGGCTCGGAAACCGATGGTGATCACCTGACCACCATGTCTCAGGGCCTGTCGCTGGAAACCAGTGATGAAGACAGCGGTCGACGTTTCCGCTAAGCGATGGGCAAATAAAAAGGGCTGCCAGTGGCAGCCCTTTTTGTTTCACACGGTTGTTACCGCGAGGTGACTCTCAGCTGCGGCTCATTGCTCGGCAGCACGCGCTTGGCCATCGCATAACGGGTTTTCCAGTAGGGCTTGTTCAAGGTGTCGATAGTGACCGCTTTGCCGCGCCGTGGCGCATGGATAAAGCGGTCGTTGCCCAGGTAGATCGCCACATGGTTGATACGCCCGCCGCGGATATTGAAAAACAGCAGGTCTCCGGGCTCCAGATCATCGCGTGCGACTTTTTTGCCATCGGTACGAGCCATGGCGTTGGAGGTGCGCGACAGGTCCACCGAGTCGATATCGTCAAAGGCGTAGCGCACCAGACCGCTGCAATCAAAGCCCTTCTCCGGTGAGCTGCCGCCCCAGCGATAACGCACACCCAGGGTGTTTACGGCGCGGCCAAGTACCGAGCTGCTGTTTTTGGCCGCTTCGCTACGCTCTGGTGAGGTGCTGGCTGGCGCGTTGGAAATAGATGAAGTGGAGGCCGTGTGCCCGGTGGAATGGGCTGGCAACGGTTGGTAGCGATTACTTGCCGCGCTGTGGGAAGCGACAGCGGCAAGCGGTAAACACAGGCAGATGGATAGCCAGGTTTGGTGAAGGGAACGCATAACTCACAGCTCTTGTTTTCACGAAAGCGCAACTTTATAACAGCTTTTTTGTGCATTTTTTGACCATTGGTCGATTGGAACTCTGGTCCGATCAGTGAAAAGCAGTGATAAAACCCTGCTTTTTTCAGCTTTGTAGTGACTAATCGCGAGCGTCTCGTTGGGCATGGAGCATGCTCTTCGTAGGGCGAATACCGTAGGTATCCGCCGTCACGATCCCAGCGGCGGATACCTACGGTATTCGCCCTACGCGTTCGCGGTAATGGTTGTTGGGGCGAGGGATGGTAGAGCCGCAACGCAATGCCGTAGCCTTGGTCAAAGTTGCAAACGCCCCACGGAGGAAAGCATGAACGTACGTCAGGACACCCACAGCAAGCTCATCGGCTATTTGCTGTGGATTTTCGGTTTTCTCGGCGCGCACCGTTTCTATTACGGCAAGCCGGTAACCGGGACTATCTGGTTCTTTACCTTTGGCCTGTTCTTTATCGGCTGGATCATCGACTTGTTTCTGATTCCGTCCATGGACCGCGAAGCGGACCTACGCTTTAACGCCGGCGGCCTGGACTATAACGTCGCCTGGATTCTGCTGACCTTTCTCGGCGTATTTGGCGTGCACCGCATGTACCAGGGGAAATGGATTACCGGGATCATTTACCTGTGTACCGGCGGTCTGTTCTTTGTCGGTGTGCTGTACGACTTCTGGACGCTTAACGATCAGGTGTCAGTACGCAACGTGGCCCAGCGCATCTAGGGTAAGCCCAACAAAACAAAAAGCCCGCTGAAGAGCGGGCTTTTTGTTTTGTTGGGCTTCGCTGCGCTCAACCCAACCTACCAGTGGTTATCTGCAGGTTGGGTTGAGCCGTAGGCGAAGCCCGACAGGTCGATCACGCCTGGTAGCTGATGTGGCCGTCCACCAATGTGTAACGCACGGCACCCGGCAGGCAGTGGCCGATAAACGGACTGTTTTGGCCTTTGGAAAACCAGGTTTCG
This sequence comes from Pseudomonas turukhanskensis, assembly GCF_027922365.1. GTDB lineage: Bacteria > Pseudomonadota > Gammaproteobacteria > Pseudomonadales > Pseudomonadaceae > Aquipseudomonas > Aquipseudomonas turukhanskensis. The sequence continues at coordinate 137,120 of NZ_BSFN01000001.1, read as the reverse complement.
CCGGCCAGGGTGGAGGCCTGCGGGTCGAACAGCAGCACATCCGCCGGGCTATTCACGGCCAATTGCCCAGCCGGCAAGCGCAGGGCGGCGGCAGGCCCGGCGCTAAGACGGGCGATCAGCGTCGGCAAATCCAGCAAACCGTCCTGCACCAGGGTCATGCCCAACGGCAGCAGCAACTCGGCGCTGCTGATACCAGGCTCGGTGGCGCCAAACGGCGCCAGCTTGGCGTCGGCTTCGTGGGGCTGGTGATGGCTGGCGATGGCCTGAATGACCCCGGCTTTTACCGCCGCGCGCAGTCCGTCTCGGTCGGCGGCGGTACGCAGCGGCGGTTGCACGTGGTACAGGCTGGAGAAGTCGATCAGCGCTTCGTCGGTCAAAATCAGCTGGTACAGCGCCACATCGGCGGTTACCGGCAGGCCGCGTGCCTGGGCCTCGGCGATCAGCTCGGCGCCACGGGCGCTGGTCAATTGGCTGAAATGCGCGCGCACGCCGGTCTGTTCCACCAGCAGCAGGTCGCGCGCGACGGCCACGGTTTCGGCGCTTTCGGGAATGCCCGACAAGCCGAGGAAGCTGGCCGTGGCCCCTTCATGGGCCAGACCGCCTTCGGCCAGATCGTGGTCTTGGGATTGCAGCACCACGGTCAGGTCAAAGGTCGCTGCGTATTCAAAGGCGCGACGGCGGGTACGGTTGTTGCGGAAGCTTTCCAGGCCATCACCGAACGCGACACAGCCTGCATCGCGCAGCGCAACGAGCTCGGCGAGCTGTTCGCCGGCCAGGCCTTTGCTCAGCGCGCCAATCGGAAACACCTTGGTGTGCCCGGCACTGCGCGCACGGTCCAGGATCAACTCGGCGACGGCCGGGGTATCGAGAATCGGTTTGGTAAACGGTGGGCAGCACAGGCTGGTGACACCGCCGGCTGCTGCTGCCAGGGTTTCGCTGGCAATGCTGCCTTTGCGGCTGTAGCCCGGTTCGCGCAGGGCGACGTTCAGGTCCACCAGCCCAGGGCTGGCGACCAGGCCGTTGGCATCGATGCTTTTGTCCGCTTCAAAGCCGGCAGGCTTGGCGCCGATGGCGGCAATCTTGCCATCGGCAATAAACAGGTCGCAAACCTTGTCCAGGCCGCTATCGGGATCGATCACGCGAGCGCCGAGGATTTCGATACGCATCAGTTTTGCTCCTCAGCCGCTTTGTTTGCTTGGGCTTCCTGATTCAGCAGGCGTTGAGTGGTCTGGCCGCTCATGGCCATGGACAGCACGGCCATGCGGATGGCGATGCCGTACGTCACCTGGTTGAGAATCACCGACTGCGGGCCGTCCGCCACTGCCGACTCGATTTCCACGCCACGGTTGATTGGCCCCGGGTGCATGACCAACGCATCCGGTTTGGCCAGTTTCAGGCGTTCGCTGGTCAGGCCGTACAAGCGATAGAACTCGCCTTCACTGGGCAGCAGGCCACCTGTCATGCGTTCGCGTTGCAGGCGCAGCATGATCACCACGTCCACATCTTTGAGGCCTTCGGCGAGGTCCGTGTAGATATTCACGCCGTATTGTTCGATGCCGACCGGCAACAGGGTTTTTGGTCCGATAACGCGGATGTCCGGGCAGCCCAGGGTTTTCAGCGCCAGCATGTTGGAGCGCGCCACCCGCGAGTGCAGGATGTCGCCAACGATGGCCACCGAAAGGTTTTCAAAGCTGCCTTTGTGGCGGCGAATGGTGAGCATGTCGAGCATGCCCTGGGTCGGGTGCGAGTGGCGGCCGTCGCCGCCGTTGATGATCGCCATATCCGGGCACACGTGCTCGGCAATGAAGTGCGCGGCGCCGGAGTCGGCATGGCGCACCACGAAAATGTCTGCCGCCATGGCTTCGAGGTTGCGCAGGGTGTCCAGCAGGGTTTCGCCTTTGCTGGTGGAGGAGGTCGACACGTTCAAGGTGATGACGTCCGCCGACAGGCGCTGTGCCGCCAATTCAAAGGTTGTGCGGGTGCGTGTGGAGTTCTCGAAGAACACGTTGCACACCGTTTTGCCGCGCAGCAGTGGCACTTTTTTCACCGCGCGGGCTCCGACTTCAAGAAAAGAGTCGGCGGTATCGAGGATTTCGGTCAGCAACTCGCGAGGCAGGCCATCGAGCGAGAGGAAGTGGCGCAGCTGGCCCTGGTCGTTGAGCTGCAGCGGGCGCTTGGCGTCTGTTGGCGTCATCGGGGAAGTCTCAGTGGGCGGCGGGAGCTAGGTGCTCGAGAGTGAGCGGCGCGGGGCCGAGCAATTTTACCCGCTCATTGGGCGCCAGCTCCAGGGTGGCGCCGACCACATCCGGACGAATTGGCAGTTCGCGCGAATTAAGATCCAGCAGATTGACCAGAGTCACGCTGGCAGGGCGGCCGTAGTCGAACAGCTCGTTGAGGGCTGCGCGAATGGTGCGCCCGCTCATCAGTACGTCGTCCACCAGCACCAGGTGCTGGCCTTCGATTTCAAAGGGCAGCGCCGAAGGGCGTACCTGCGGGTGGAGGCCGTTCTGGGTGAAGTCATCGCGGTAGAACGACACATCGAGAATGCCCAGTTCGGTGTCGCGGCCCATTTCCTTGAGCAGGGCCTGGGCCACCCACACGCCGCCGGTGTGAATGCCGATAAAACGTGGCTCACTGATGTGCCGGTTGGCCAGGTGCTCGTTGAGGGCTGCGGCCATTTTCGGCAGTAGCTCGGCGGGGTTGGGTAGCTTCATGGTCTCTCCTCGAATCGCAAAAACGCAGAGCTTCAGGCGCCGCTGTGCTCGGCTAGCCAGCCTTCGAGCAGCAGCGCGGCGGCAAGGGCGTCGACCGGATTTTCGCGGTAGCCGCCCCGCTGACCCTGCTGCAGGCGCTCGCCTTTGGCGGCATAGGTGGTCAGGCGCTCGTCATGGGTGTGGACGGGCAGGTTGAAACGGCCGTTGAGTCGCCGGGCAAATTTCTCCGCGCGTTCGCTCATCTCGCTGGGGCTGCCGTCCATATTCAGCGGCAGGCCGACCACGATGGCATCCGGTTGCCACTCGCGCACGAGGGCTTCGACTTTCTGCCAATCGGGCACGCCGTTCTGGGCTTTGAGCACGCAGAGCTCGCGGGCCTGGCCAGTGATCACCTGGCCGACGGCAACGCCGATCTGCTTGGTGCCGTAGTCGAAACCGAGCAGCAGGCGTAGAGGTTTGTCGGCCATCAGGCGTGCCCGGCTTGTGAGGTCAGCAGGCTGAGGTTGACGCCCAGGCGCGCGGCAGCGGCGGTCAGGCGTTGGTCGAAGGGCAGGTCGAACAGAATGTGGGAATCGGCAGGGCAGGTCAGCCAGGTGTTGCCGATCAGCTCCTCTTCCAACTGCCCGGCCTCCCAGCCGGCGTACCCGAGAGCGATTACGTGTTTTTCCGGGCCATGGCCATCGGCGATGGCAAACAGCACGTCTTGCGACGTAGTGACGGCCAGTTCACCCAGATCCATGGTGGCTTGGAACTGCGGGCCCGCCGGGTGCAACACAAAGCCGCGATCGGTTTGCACTGGGCCGCCGGAAAAAATCGGCAGGCTCTGGCAGATGGCCGGCGGCAGTATTTCGGGGCGCAGTTGTTCGAGCACGTCGGCGAGGTTCAGGCCATTGGGGCGGTTGATCACCAGGCCCATGGCGCCTTGCTCGTTGTGCTCGATGAGGAAAGTGAGTGTCTGCGCGAAATTCGGATCGGCCATGTGCGGCATGGCAATCAGAAAGTGGTTTTTCAGGTAGCTGGGGTTGGCGTCTTTCATGGCGCGTAGTGTCGCCGCTGGCTAGTGGCCCTGACAAGCCGAGCCGGGCATTTGCTGCAAGTCGCCCGCCGGGCTTGGCTATTTGCTAGAGAGCTTATCGCCGCGCTCGAAGCGCCAGGTACGGATGATTTCCAGGCGGTCGATATCCGACAGATCGCCGGTAAACGGTGCAAACGGCGCAGACAACCGCACGATGCGCAATGCGGCCTGGTCCAGCAGTGGCTGGCCGGACGACTCCAGCACCTGCACTTCGTACAGGCTACCGTCGCGGTTGATCGAAACCAGCAGGCGCAGGCTGCCGTAAATACGCTGACGGCGGGCTTCGTCCGGGTAGTTCAGATTGCCGACGCGCTCGACCTTCTTGCGCCATTCGTCTTTGTACCAGGCGCCTTTGTCACGCATGGTCGAGGCCGCGTTGAGGCGGTGAATTTTTGGGCGCTTGGCGTAGAGCTGTTGTTGCTGCGCCAGTTCCGCCTCAAGGCCGGAGATTTCCGCCGATAGCTGCTCGCTGTCGAAAGCCGGAGCTTTGCGCGCGTCGGGCTGCGGTTTGGTTTCCTCCTGCTTGACCTGGGTTTTCTGCTGCTTGGGCGCCGTAGTGGCGACGGCTGCCTTGGGTGCTTCCTGCTTGGTCTTGGGTGCTGGCGCGGTCGGCAGGGTGATGCGTTTGACTTCTTTGTCCTGAAACAGCGCCTGCTCGGTGGTTTTCGGCGCGGCTTTTTTATCGAGCGTGCCGCTGCCCTGTTGGTTGTCCTGGGCAAGAAAGTCGGCCTCTTTGGGCGCTTCCTTGCTCTTGAACGTGGACAGGGTGATTTCCAGGGTTTTGCTGATCTGGCTCGGCGGCACAAGGGTAAAGCTGACGCCCAGAATCAGGGCCGCATGCAGCACGGCAGCGAGGAACAGGGTAAAGCCCAGCCGATCCGCAGGGCGGACGCCGTAATCAGAAAGTTCTGGCGGAAGGGCGGGTGAGTTCATCGCGCAATGGGGTCGATTCAGGTTGCCGCGCAGTCTGCCGAGCACTTGACGAAAAGTCCATGAAGCACTGCGCGGCTTGGTGAAGCACTGGGCATTTCTGCGTTGTGGGTCTCGTGTCGCTGCACTGCGTGGCTCTGTCCTTCTTTATATAAGCGACAGAGACACGCACATGGCGCGTTTAGCGAGCGTCCAGTTGCCCCGCAATGGCGGCCATCAGTTGCTCGCCAATGCCGGTGTTGTAGGCGTTGTCGATTTCGCGGATGCAGGTCGGGCTGGTGACGTTGATTTCCGTCAGGTACTCGCCGATGACATCCAGACCCACGAACAATAGCCCTTTCTCGCGCAGCGTCGGCCCCACTTGCGCGGCAATCCAGCGATCGCGATCGGTCAGTGGGCGTGCTTCGCCGCGCCCGCCAGCCGCCAGGTTGCCACGGGTTTCGCCGGCTGCCGGAATGCGTGCCAGGCAGTAGGGCACCGGCTCGCCGTTGATCATCAGGATGCGCTTGTCGCCGTCCTTGATCGCCGGCAGGTACGCCTGCGCCATGATCTGCTGCTGGCCGAGGTTGGTCAGGGTTTCGAGAATCACCGACAGATTAGGGTCGCCTTCGCGGTGGCGAAAGATCGAGGTGCCGCCCATGCCATCCAAGGGTTTGAGAATGATGTCACGGTGCTCTTTGGCAAACTCCCGCAGAATGTCGGCGCGGCGGCTGACCAGCGTCGGTGGCGTGCAGTGCGGAAATTGCGTGGCGAACAGCTTTTCGTTGCAGTCGCGCAGGCTCTGGGGACGGTTGACGATCAACACCCCGGCCCGCTCGGCTTGCTCCAGCAGGTAGGTGCTGTACACGAACTCCATATCGAACGGCGGATCCTTGCGCATCAGGATCACATCCAGATCGGTCAACGGGGCGTCGATTTCATCGCCCAGTTCGAACCAGTGTTGGGGGTCGGCGAAGACGTGAAGCGGACGCATGCGCGCTTTGGCGACGCCGGCAACCTGGTACAGATCGTGCTGCTCCATATAGAACAACGACCAGCCACGGGCCTCGGCGGCCAGTAGCATGGCCAGCGAGCTGTCCTTCTTATAGGAAATGCCCGAAATTGGGTCCATGACAATGCCCAGGCGTACGCTCATGGGGTGGCTCCTCCGCAAAACGAATGCGACAGTTGAAATGTGTCGCGACTAGACTGTGTGGCGGCAGAGTGGCGCTGACGACCACTTCGGTCAAGGAAAAACCTTACGCTTCTGGGGCTTATAGATTGCTTCTAGAGAGTGTGCTAAAAAGGCCTACGATTGGGTCGCAGCCCGTAGCTGGTAGGCCTCAGGCGCACTGAAAACGTAGAAAAATAACGACTCATCGAGGCGATGGTAGGACGAACATGGAACAGCATTCCGAAGGATTAAGGGTCATGGTCATCGACGATTCGAAAACGATTCGTCGAACCGCTGAGACCCTGCTGAAAAAAGTGGGTTGTGAAGTGATCACCGCCGTCGATGGTTTCGATGCGTTGGCCAAGATCGCTGACACACACCCCAACATCATTTTTGTCGACATCATGATGCCGCGCTTAGATGGCTATCAGACCTGCGCCCTGATTAAAAATAACAGTGCTTTCAAGTCCACCCCGGTAATCATGTTGTCCTCCAAGGACGGCCTGTTCGATAAGGCCAAGGGCCGTATCGTGGGTTCCGATCAGTACCTCACCAAGCCTTTCAGTAAGGAAGAGCTGCTCGGCGCTATCAAGGCACATGTCCCTGATTTCACCCCGGTGGAACAAGCATCTTGACGTTGTACCGCTAGCGCGGTGACGCAACTTCCATAGGGAAACACCATGGCTCGAATTCTGATTGTTGATGACTCTCCTACCGAGATGTACAAGCTGACCGCGATGCTCGAAAAGCACGGTCATCAGGTACTCAAGGCGGAAAATGGCGCCGATGGCGTGGCACTGGCCCGTCAGGAAAAACCCGACGCCGTCTTGATGGATATCGTGATGCCGGGCCTCAATGGCTTCCAGGCCACCCGTCAACTCACCAAAGATGCGGATACCAATCACATTCCGGTAATTATCGTCACCACTAAAGACCAGGAAACCGATAAGGTCTGGGGCAAGCGTCAGGGCGCGCGCGACTACCTGACCAAACCGGTGGACGAAGACACGCTGCTGAAAACCTTGAATGCAGTGCTGGCGGGCTAAGCCGCCACCACGCACATAAAAACTAGAAGGTTCAGGCCGACATGTCGGATGTACAGACTCCCTTTCAGCTTCTCCTCGAGATCGACCAGCGTTGTCGACTGCTGGCTGCCGGCTTGCCGTCGCAGCGGGCCGTGGTGCAGACCTGGAGTGGAATCGGCTTTCGTATGGGCGAACGCCTGTTTGTAGCTCCGATGGGTGAAATTGGCGAAGTGCTGCACGAACCACGGTTCACGTTGTTGCCCGGCGTAAAAAGCTGGGTGAAAGGCGTGGCCAACGTACGTGGACGTTTGTTGCCGGTAATGGATATGTGTGGCTACTTCGGCACCGAACTCTCGCCTCTGCGCAAGCAGCGGCGTGTGTTGGTGGTAGACCACCAGGATGTTTTCGCTGGCCTGACCGTCGATGAAGTGTTTGGTATGCAGCACTTCCCGGTGGACAGCTTCTCGGAGCAGTTGCCAGCGCTCGAAGCGGCTATTGAGCCCTTCATACATGGGGTATTTCAACGCGAACAGCCATGGCTAGTGTTCAGCCCTCACGCGCTGGCACAGCATCCGGGCTTTCTCGACGTTGCGTTCTGATTGATTAGGTTGGGTCGGCATTTGCCGACCCTTTGGCGTTACACGGGAAAACGTAGTGCGGTGGGTCCAGGCGGGGGCCAAATAATGAAAAAACTGAACGCAGGCAATCTATTGGCTGGAGTGCGTAGTAGCTCATTGATCGCGGGGCTGTTTATCGTCCTGATCGTTTCGATCGTGTTGCTCTTCGCCAACTTCGCCTACATCAACACCCAGTCGAACTACGACAAGGAATACATCAGCCACTCCGGTGAGCTGCGTGTACTGTCCCAGCGTATTGCGAAGAACGCCACGGAAGCGGCCGCCGGCAAGACAGAGGCGTTTGCCCTGTTGAAAGACGCGCGCAACGACTTCGAAAAGCGCTGGAGCTATCTGGTCAAGGGTGACAACACCACTGGCCTGCCGCCTGCGCCGGCCATCGTGAAACCGGAAATGGACGCCGTGCAGCAAGACTGGGACAGCCTGCGTAAAAACGCCGACGCCATTCTGGCCAGCGAACAGACCGTACTGTCCCTGCACCAGGTAGCCGCCACACTGGCCGAAACCATTCCGCAGCTGCAGGTCGAGTACGAAGAAGTGGTCGACATCCTGCTGGAAAGCGGCGCAACCGCTGCTCAGGTATCGGTAGCTCAGCGTCAGTCGCTTTTGGCCGAACGTATTCTCGGTTCGGTGAACAAGGTACTGGCCGGTGACGAAGACTCGGTACAAGCCGCCGACATGTTCGGTCGTGACGCCAGCCTGTTTGGTCGCGTACTCAAGGCGATGATCGAAGGCAACGCCGCCATGAAGATCACCAAGGTCAGCGACCAGGAAGCCCTGGAGCGTCTGTCCGAGATTTCCGAACTGTTCGAGTTCGTATCCGGTTCGGTAGACGAAATTCTCGAAACCTCGCCAGAGCTGTTCCAGGTTCGTGAATCGGCCAGCAGCATCTTCACCGTGTCGCAAACCCTCTTGGACAAAGCCTCCAAGCTGGCCGACGGTTTTGAAAACCTGGTGGGCGCGCGTTCGATGAACACGCTGGCCGGTTACGTGCTGGGTCTGCTGGCGATTGCCTCGATCATCCTGATCGGTCTGGTAATGGTTCAGAGCACCCGCAGCCGACTGGCTGAAACCGCCGAGAAAAACGAACGTAACCAGGCGGCGATTCTGCGACTGCTCGACGAAATTGCCGACCTCGCGGACGGTGACTTGACCGTAGCGGCCACCGTAACCGAAGACTTTACCGGCGCCATCGCGGACTCGATCAACTACTCGATCGACCAACTGCGCGACCTGGTAGCCACGATCAACCTGACCGCTGTACAGGTGGCCGCCGCCGCCCAGGAAACCCAGGCAACAGCAATGCACCTGGCCGAAGCATCCGAACACCAGGCGCAGGAAATTGCCGGTGCATCGGCGGCGATCAACGAAATGGCCGTGTCTATTGACCAGGTATCGGCGAACGCGTCGGAATCCTCCGCGGTAGCAGAACGTTCCGTAGCCATCGCCAACAAGGGTAACGAGGTGGTGCACAACACCATCACCGGCATGGATAACATCCGTGAGCAGATCCAGGACACCTCCAAACGTATTAAACGTCTCGGTGAATCGTCCCAGGAGATTGGTGACATCGTTAGCCTGATTAACGACATTGCCGACCAGACCAACATCCTCGCACTGAACGCCGCTATCCAGGCATCCATGGCCGGTGATGCCGGTCGAGGCTTCGCCGTGGTAGCGGACGAGGTACAGCGCCTCGCAGAACGTTCCTCCGCTGCAACCAAGCAGATTGAGGCACTGGTTAAAACGATTCAGACCGACACCAACGAAGCGGTTATCTCCATGGAGCAAACCACGTCCGAAGTGGTGCGCGGTGCGCGTCTGGCGCAAGACGCCGGGGTGGCACTGGAAGAAATTGAAAAGGTATCCAAGACCCTCGCGGCCTTGATTCAGAACATCTCCAACGCCGCCCGTCAGCAAGCGTCCTCCGCTGGCCATATCTCCAACACCATGAACGTGATCCAGGAGATCACCTCGCAGACGTCCTCGGGTACCACCGCTACCGCCAAGAGCATTGGTAACCTGGCCAAGATGGCCAGTGAGATGCGTCGTTCGGTTTCTGGTTTTACCTTGCCAGAAGCAGCGGACCAGGCCTGATCGAGGGGAGCACGATGACCTGAAAGGGTCATCGTCATTGGGCCATGAGCGAGGGAGACGGCATGCAACCGGGTGGAGCGCCAGGTGGGATTTGGTCCCTCAAGCCTCTGGTCGATTTGACCCCGGCGGAATTCCACGACTGGCAAGCGCTGCTTGAAGAGCGCACCGGCGTGGTGATCAACGAACAGCGTCAGGCTTTTTTGCAGACCAACCTCAGCGCGCGCATGCGTGAGCTCGAGGTGCCGGACTATGCCAGCTACTACCGGCAAGTTACCGATGGTCCGCGTGGCGCTGTGGAGTGGTCCACCCTGCTGGATCGCCTGACCGTTCAGGAAACCCGCTTCTTTCGCCATCGCCCTTCGTTTGAGGTGCTCGAGCAATACCTGGCGCTGCGCCTGGCGCGCGCCCAGCAAGGCGAGCAGCCGTGGGCGTTGTGGAGCGTGGGTTGTTCCAGCGGTGAAGAGCCCTACTCCCTGGCGATTAGCGCCGCGGAGGTGTTGCGTGATAGCGGCATGCCCGATCATTTTGGTGTGACCGGCACCGATATCAGCATGAATGCGTTGAGCAAGGCGCGAGAGGCCGAATACGCCGCGCGCAAGTTCGATCAGATGGATATAGACCTGTGCGAGCGCTATTTCAGCGTGCAGGACGATGGTCGTTTGAAAGTAATACCGAGCCTGGCGGCGCGAGTGTGCGTAGCCCGGCTCAACGTGCTGGAGTTGGCCAAGGCGCCGATGGCCGGCATGGATGTCATTTTCTGTCAGAACTTGCTGATCTATTTTCGTCGCTGGCGTCGCCGCGAGATCCTCAACCGGCTGGCTGAACGCCTTGCGCCGGGTGGTCTGTTGGTAGTCGGCGTCGGTGAAGTGATCGGTTGGCAGCACCCGGACCTGGAGCCGGTGGCCGACGAGCGAGTGCTGGCTTTTACCCGAAAGGGGTAACGTGCGGTTTATGAGTGGAGTGGCTATGGGTGATCGGCACGATTATGTCGCCCTGGAGTGGGTTAAAGGCGAGATCGCAGAAACCCTGAAACAGGCGCGGCAGGCCCTTGAGGCGTTCGTTGAGAACCCCGAGGACTCGACACGCATGCGTTTCTGCCTGACCTATGCGCATCAGGTGCACGGCACTCTACAAATGGTGGAGTTCTACGGCGCTGCTCTGCTCGCCGAGGAAATGGAGCATCTGGCCCAGGCCCTGATGGAAAATCGCGTGAGCAACCAGGGTGAAGCCCTGGAAGTGCTGATGCAGGCCATTTTGCAACTGCCGGTTTACCTCGACCGTATTCAAACCGCGCGCCGCGACCTGCCGATGGTGGTGTTGCCGCTGTTGAACGACCTGCGTTCGGCCCGTGGTGAAAAACTGCTGTCCGAAACCAGCCTGTTCTCCCCGGACATGACCGTGCGTCAGCCGGCCCTGTCGGCCGATTCGCTGGCCCAGCTGCGTACTGCCGAACTGCCGGTGCTGCTGCGAAAATTGCGCCAGATGCTGCAGATGGCGCTGATCGGCGTTATCCGAAATCAGGACCTGGGCACCAACCTGGGCTACATGGCCCGCGTGTTCGCCCGCCTGGAAGTGCTGTGCAAAGACGCCCCGCTGGGGCCGTTGTGGCAGATCGCCTCGGGCATCGTCGAAGGCCTGTCCAACGGCAGCGTGCTCAACGGCAGCTCCGTGCGCACCCTGTTGCGCCAGGTCGATAAAGAACTCAAACGCCTGCTGGAACAAGGTGCCGACGGCATCAACCAGGCGGCGCCCGATGAGCTGACCAAGAATCTGCTGTTCTACGTCGCCAAGTCCAGCCCGCAATCGCCGCGAATTCGCCAACTCAAGGAACAATACCGCCTCGACGAAGCGCTGCCCGATGACGATGTTGTCGACGAAGAGCGCGCCCGTCTGGCCGGCCCGGACCGCGACGCCATGCGTTCGGTGGTCGCTGCCCTGTGTGAAGAACTGGTGCGCGTCAAAGACAGCCTCGACCTGTTCGTGCGCAGCGACCGCAGCAAGGTGGCCGAACTCGATAGCCAATTGGCCCCGCTCAAGCAAATCGCCGACACCCTGGCGGTATTGGGTTTTGGCCAGCCGCGCAAAGTGATTCTCGACCAGATCGATGTGGTCCACGGCCTGTCCCTCGGCCAGCGTGAGCCTAGCGATGCAGTGCTGATGGATGTCGCCGGTGCGCTGTTGTATGTCGAAGCGACCCTGGCCGGTATGGTCGGCCCGGCCGATGACGGCCGTCGCGAAGAAAGCCACCTGCCCACCACCGACGTGGCGCAGATTCATCAGCTGGTTATCAAGGAAGCGCGCAACGGCCTGGAACAGGCTAAAGACGCGATCATCGAATTCATTGCCTCGCAGTGGAACCACGAGCACCTGGCCCGCGTGCCCGAGTTGCTGACCCAGGCCCGTGGCGGCCTGGCGATGATTCCGCTAGAGCGTGCAGCCGCCCTGCTGAACGCCTGCAACCGCTATATCCAGGAACAACTGCTGGCGCGCAAAGCCGTGCCGAACTGGCAGAGCCTGGACACCCTGGCCGATGCCATCACCAGTGTCGAGTACTACCTCGAACGTCTGAGTGAAGACCATGCCGCCCAAGGCGACCTGATTCTCGACGTCGCCGAAGAAAGCCTGGAAACCCTGGGTTATCCGCTGAAAGAAAAACCGTCGATCCTGGATCGCGTTGAGCCTGAACCAGAAGCTTTTGCGCCGCTGGCCGACCCGATGCACGACATCGACGTGTTGGGTGACGAGCCTGATGCGGCTGCCGAGCCTGAGGCCGAGCAGGCTGCTGAAACGGCATTTGAAGCTGAGCCTTCGTCGTTTGAATCCGACTTTGGCGTGATTGAGGAAAGCTTCAGCCTGGAAGACTTGCCCGTTGCTGATACCTCCGTTGTCGCCAATGGTGGTGACGTGGGCAGCATCGAGTTCTCGCTGGACAATTTGCCTGTTGAAACCGAAGCCTCGGCGCCGGCAGAAGTGTCCGAACTGAGCCTGGAATTTGGTGAGCTGCAAAGCGCAGAGCCCGAGCCATTGCTGAGCCTGGAAGACAGCTGGACCCTTGAAGACCTGCCGGCCGCGCCGGGCGAAGTGGTCGAGTTGAGCGCGTTCGACGAGGTTCAAGACCTCAGCGAGCTGCCGAGTCTGAGCCTGGACGACGAACCGCTGACGCTGGAAGAGCCTGCGCTGGAGTGGAGCGCGGACAACAGCCTTGAGCTGCGTGACCAGCAACTGGAAGTACCCGAGCTTGAGGCATTCAGCCTGGACGACGCCGGTCTGCAAGAGCTGACGCTTGAAGATCCGAGCGACAATCCCGCCGACTGGAACGAAGCCGAGCTCGCCGAGCTGGAGCTGCCGGAAGTCGACCTACCGCAGGCCGAGCCTGCGCAGGCGCCCGCGGCGCCGGTGGAAAAAACCTTGTCCATGGCCGATGTCATGGCCACCCCGGTGCAGGCCATCAACCCGCCTGCCCAGGATGTACCGCCAAGCCTGTTGCCGCCGCCCGAAGGCGAAGAGCCGATCGACGAAGACCTGCTGGAAGTCTTTATCGAAGAAGTCGGTGAAGTGCTGGAAACCATCGCCGAGTACCTGCCGCAATGGCGCGCCAATACCGACGACAAAACCGCCCTCGCCGAAGTGCGCCGCGCGTTCCACACCCTCAAAGGCAGTGGTCGCATGGTCCGTGCGCTGATTATTGGTGAGCTGGGCTGGGCCATTGAAAACCTGCTTAACCGCGTGCTGGATCGCAGCATTCAGCCCGATGACGACGTGCAGCAAGTGATCACCGATGTGGTGGCCTTGATGCCGGCACTGGTCGATGAGTTCGCCGCCAAGGCGCAGCGTCAGCGTGACGATGTGGATGCGCTGGCCGCCACCGCCCATGCTTTGGCCCGAGGTCAGCGCAGCCCAAAACCTGAAGCCCCGGTGACCGAGCAGGCAGCCGACGCCGTGGGCGCTGAAAGTGCAGTTGCGAAAGCGGCTGTTGCGGCTACCGACATCGAAGCGCTGGACCCGCAACTGATCGAGATTTTCCGCAACGAAGCGGAAACCCACCTCGACACCCTGGTGGGTTTTCTCGCCGATTGCGCTCAGGAGCTGCCGCAGGAAATCACCGATAACCTGCAGCGTGCCCTGCACACCCTCAAGGGCAGCGCGCATATGGCCGGCATTTTGCCGATTGCCGAAATTGCCACGCCGCTGGAAAAACTGGCGAAAGAATTCAAGACCAACCTGATTCCAATGGACCTGGCCGAGGCGGAGTTGCTGCATACCGCCGAGCAACTGTTCCGTCGTGGTCTGGAGCAACTGGAAACCAGCCCGCTGGCACCGATTGAAGGCGCGGCCGAGTTCCTCGAGCGCGTGAACAAGCTTCATCAGGAGCGTCTGGACTCTGCGCAGGCGGCCCGTCAGGACCTGCACGGCAGCGACCAGCGCGACCCGCAACTGATCGGCATCTTTCTGTCCGAAGGCATGGATATCCTGCTGGACGCCGAAGACCTGCTGCGCAAATGGCGCGAGCATCCGTCCGAGCGCCAGGAACTTTCCGCTTTGCTGGATGAACTGACGACGCTGGGTCGTGGCGCCGAGATGGCTGAACTGCCGCAGATCGATGAACTGTGCGAGGCCCTGCTGGACCTCTACGGCGCCGTCGAAGAAGGCAGCCTGGCGGTTAGCGAACGCTTCTTCAGCGAAGCCGAAGCCGCCCACGAAGCCTTGATCAGCATGATGGATCAGGTCGCCGCCGGCTTGCAGGTGACCGCTGAACCGCAACGCGTCGAAGCCCTGCGCCAACTGCTGGGCGAAGCCCTGGACCCGCAAACCCTGGCCTTGCTGAGCCCCGGCGGCGAAGCTGGGCTGAATATTGTCGAGCTGGACGCTGCCACGGCTGAGTTGGAAATGGCTGAGTGGGACAACCAGCCGGCTGTAGACGCGCCTGAGCACGAGTACGACCTGTCGGACTTCGATGCCCTGCCGAACGTGGAAGAGCTGCCTGCGGTGGAAGAGCTGCCGGCAGAAGATTTTTCGCCCTCGGTAGAAGACCTTGCCGCCATCGAGCCGGCATTGGAGCCGATCGCCGTAGCCCCTGAGCCAACGCCAGCGCCTGCCCCAGTAGCCAACGCCGATCCGCTCGATGCCGAGATGGTGGAAATCTTCCTCGAAGAAGCGGTGGATATTCTCGAAAGCTCGGGCCAGGCGCTGGATCGCTGGCTGGGTGAGCCGGATAACCATCTGGCCTTGTCCTCGTTGCTGCGTGACCTGCACACGCTCAAAGGCGGCGCCCGCATGGCTGCCATTCGCCCAATCGGCGATTTGGCCCACGAGCTGGAAACCCTTTATGAAGGCCTGGTGGACCGCCGCTACAGCTACTCGCCGGTATTGGCCGGGCTGCTGCAACGCAGCCACGACAAACTGGCCGTACTGCTGGATCAGTTGCAGGCCAACCAGCCGTTGCACGACCCGGCCGACCTGATCCAAGACATTCGCAGTTTCCGCCAGGGCGGTGGGCAAAGCCTGTCGGCTGCCGCGGTGATTCTCGAGGACTTCGAGGAACCGCTGGAACCCGTCGAGCTTGAGCTGCCCGGCGAAGTGCCAAGTCCGGAAGCCGAGCTGCTTGCCGCCGAAGACGAGCTGGAAGCACTGCCACTGGTTGAGCTAATCGAAGACCAGCTGGACCCGCAAGAGATCAGCTTTGAAGACGTAGTTGCCACCCCTGAGCTTAGCGCCGAAGAACTGCATAACGCCTTGCCCGAAGCCGAAGCGCTGGAACTCGACGCGGCATTGCCGGAGCTGGAATTCGCTGAGACCGCTATCGAAGAGGCTGTGCCGGAAGCTGAAAGCATCGAACTGAGCGACCTGGATGGCGACCTGAGCGCGGAGCTGAGTGCCGAGCCGCTACTGCCAGTCGAGCCCGAGTTTGAAGCCCTGCCAGAGCCTGAGGTTGAGCCGGTTGAATTCACCGCCCCCGAGCCCGTGGCGTATGAAGCGCCGGCCCCGACCGCGTTCGATGACGACCGTGATCCGGAGCTGGTGGAAATCTTCCTGGAAGAAGGTTTCGACATCATCGACAGTTCCAGCGCCGCCCTGCAGCGTTGGAAAGACGACCTCGATAACAGCCTCGAACTGGAATCCCTGCAACGTGATCTGCACACCCTCAAGGGTGGTGCACGCATGGCCGAGATCCGCGAAATCGGCGACTTGGCCCACGAGCTGGAATTCCTTTACGAAGGTCTTGGCGATGGCCGCCTGCGTGCCAGCCCTGGCCTCTTTGGTCTGCTGCAAAGCTGCCATGACCGCCTGGCGGTCATGCTCGAAGCTGTGCGTGATAAACGTCACGTGCCCAGCGGCGAAGACCTGATCGACACCATCAAGCGTTTTCGCGCCAACCCCGACGAGCAACTGAGCATGCCGTCGAGCGTGCACCTGGTTGCCGCCAGCGAAGAGGCTACCGCCGAGGATGCGGAAGACGACGACATTCTGGATATCTTCCTGGAAGAGGCCGACGACCTGCTGGAAAGCATGGAAAGCGCCATCGGCCGTTGGGAAGAAAAGCGCGATGACGGCGACGCCGTCGACGACATGCTGCGCATTTTGCACACCCTCAAGGGCGGTGCACGTCTGGCCGGGCAGAAGAACCTCGGCGATCTGACCCACAACCTTGAGCAGCACCTGACCGAGGCACAGCAACAAGGTGCGCCTTGGCCGGAAAGCCTGTTCCTTGATGTGCAGTCCGGTTTCGAAGCGCTGCAAGGCGAGCTCGACCAGCTGCGCCAGCGGGTGAACGACAACCTGGCCGCTGAACTGGCCCAAGCCAGCCACGAGACGCCAGAGGCCGAAGTGCCGCCGCCAAGCAAGCTGCCGGCCGTGCACACGCTGGCCAACCCGATTGTGGCCGCCAGCGAGTTTTCCAACGCCCCGGCAGCCGCCAAGGTCTTGCCCTTCGTGCGTCGTGCCCAGGAGGCTGCGTTGGACGCCGCCGCCCGCCGCGCGCCGCAAGAGTTGGTAAAAGTACCGGCCGAATTGTTGGAAGGCCTAGTGAACCTGGCCGGTGAAACCTCGATTTTCCGTGGTCGTGTCGAGCAGCAGGTGAGCGACTTCGGCTTCACCCTCGGCGAGATGGAAGCCACCATCGACCGGGTGCGTGACCAGTTGCGCCGCCTCGATATCGAAACCCAGTCGCAGATCATCAGCCGCTTCCAGGCTGAAGCTGAGCGCGTGGGTTACGAAGATTTCGACCCGCTGGAAATGGACCGTCACTCGCAACTGCAGCAGCTCTCGCGTGCGCTGTTCGAGTCGGCCTCCGACTTGCTGGAATTGAAAGAAACCCTGGCCGCGCGTAACCGCGATGCCGAAACCCTGTTGCTGCAACAGGCGCGGGTCAACACCGAACTGCAAGAAGGGTTGATGCGTACGCGCATGGTGCCGTTCGACCGCCTGGTGCCACGTTTGCGCCGAATCGTGCGGCAGGTGGCGAGCGAGTTGGGCAAGCAGGTCGACTTTATTGTCGGCAACGCCGATGGTGAGATGGACCGTACCGTTCTGGAACGTATCGTCGCGCCGTTGGAGCATATGCTGCGTAACGCCGTGGACCACGGTATTGAGCCAGGCGAAGTGCGTCGGGCCGCCGGCAAGAGCGAGCAAGGCACCATCCGCCTGAGCCTGGGCCGTGAGGGCGGCGATATCGTCCTGACCCTGGCCGATGACGGTGGCGGTATCAAGCTCGAAGCGGTGCGCCGCAAGGCCATCGAGCGCGGCATGATGGATAGCGCCTCGGACCTGACCGACTACGAAGTGCTGCAATTTATTCTGGAAGCCGGTTTCTCCACCGCCGAGAAGGTTACGCAGATCTCCGGCCGTGGCGTGGGCATGGACGTGGTGCACTCGGAGGTAAAACAACTCGGTGGCTCCATGAGCATCGAGTCGACACCGGGCGAGGGCACCACCTTCCGTATCCGCCTGCCATTCACCGTGTCGGTTAACCGCGCGTTGATGGTGCTGTCCGGTGAAGACCTGTACGCCATTCCGTTGAACACCATCGAAGGTATCGTGCGGGTTTCGCCCTACGAGCTCGAAGCCTATTACGCGCCAGATGCGCCGCGTTTCGAATACGCCGGGCAAGCCTACGAGCTGCGTTACCTGGGTGACCTGTTGAACAACGGTCAGCAACCCAAGCTGGTGGGCCAGAGCCTGCCGTTGCCGGTGATTCTGGTGCGTTCCAGCGATCACGCTGTGGCGGTGCAGGTGGACTCCCTGGCCGGTTCGCGCGAGATCGTGGTGAAGAGCCTCGGCCCGCAGTTTGCCGGCGTTCACGGAATTTCCGGTGCGACCATCCTGGGTGACGGTCGCGTGGTGGTGATTCTCGACCTGCTGGCGACCATTCGTGTGCGTCACGCGCACCTGCTTAACCAGATGCAGACCCGCACGGTCAGCCGCACGGCGTTGCCGGCCGAGCTGGAAGTGGAGCGTCCGACGCTGGTGATGGTGGTCGACGATTCGGTAACGGTACGTAAGGTCACCAGCCGCCTGCTGGAACGTAATGGCATGAACGTGCTGACCGCCAAAGACGGTGTGGACGCCATCTCGCTGCTGCAAGAACACAAGCCCGACATCATGCTGCTGGACATCGAGATGCCGCGCATGGACGGTTTCGAAGTGGCAAACCTGGTGCGCCACGACGAAAACCTCAAGGATTTGCCGATCATCATGATCACTTCGCGTACCGGTGAAAAACACCGCGAGCGGGCGATGAACATCGGGGTCAACGATTACCTCGGCAAGCCGTATCAAGAGTCGCTGCTGTTGGAAACCATCGCCAAACTGGTGGCCGAACACCCGGTTAAACGGATATGACCGATAAAGTAACTGCCCGCATTGCGGTGCTGGCCGACACCTCGCTGCAACGTCATGTGTTGCAGCAGGCGCTCACCGGCAGTGGCTACAACGTGGTGCTCAACAGCGACCCGGCGCGGCTCGACGACGAAGCACTGGCCGCTGTTGAAGCGGATCTTTGGCTGGTGGACCTGGCGCAGTCGGAAGACTCCCCGCTGGTTGATACCTTGCTGGAGCAGGCCGAGGTGCCCGTGCTGTTTGGCGAAGGCCATGCACCGGAGCGCCATTCGGAAAACTACCCGCGCTGGGAGCGGCGGCTGGTCGGCAAGCTCAAGCGCCTGGTGGGCGACCCCACTCAAGCGGTCGGCCCCAGCCTGCAAGCCTTGTTCGATGAAGCCCAGCGTCCGGCGCGCCTCGATTTGCCGCAAGCCCTGGCCAACACGCCGCTGGCAGCCGGTGCACCGGCTCGGCAGGTGTGGCTGTTGGCGGCATCGCTCGGTGGCCCGGCGGCCGTCAAAGCGTTTCTCGATGCGCTGCCCGGCGGTTTGCCCATCGGTTTTATCTACGCCCAGCATATCGACGCCAGTTTTGAAGCGACCCTGCCACAAGCGGTTGGTCGCCACAGCCAATGGCACGTGAACCCGGCACGCCACGGTGATGCGGTGCGTTGCGGTGAAGTGGTGGTGGCGCCGATTCAGCATGAACTGGGTTTTGCCGAAGACGGCGCCATGCAGATTGCCGACCGTGGCTGGCCGGAACCCTACAGCCCGTCCATCGACCAGATGATGCTTAACCTGGCCCAGCATTTCGGTGCCCTGGGCGGCGTGATTGCGTTCAGCGGCATGGGCAGCGACGGCAGTGCAGCCGCGGCCTATGTAAAACGCCAGGGCGGCGCAATCTGGACCCAGCGCGCCGACAGCTGCGCCTGTGCAAGCATGCCCGACAGCCTGCGCGAAGGCGGCTACAGCGCCTACAGCGGCGACCCGCGCGAACTGGCGGAAACGCTGGTCAACCATTTAGCGGCACAGTGCGCCTGAGGGCGCAAACAGGATTTCCCATGAGCCAAGCCGTTACCACCACCAACACTGCCACCGCGACCAGCATCACCGGCCTGCTGGTGCCGTTGGCCGACCGTACCTTGCTGCTGCCCAACGTGGCGGTGGCTGAGTTGATTCCCTACCGGGCGCCACAGGTGACGCCGGGCATGCCGGCCTGGTTTCTCGGGCAAATGGCCTGGCGTGACCTGAGCCTGCCGCTGTTGTCGTTCGAAGCAGCATCCGATGGCCAGCCACAGATTCGCCCGGGTGCCCGTGTGGCGGTGATCAACGCCCTGGGCGGCCGTCCTAACGTGAAGTTTCTTGCGCTGCTGGTGCAGGGTATTCCGCGTTCGCTCAAGGTCGGCACCGATCTCGCCCGTGCCGACGTGCCACTTTCGCCGCTGGAGCTGGATGCGGTGAGCTTTGGTGAAGCGGTTGCCAAAATTCCCGACTTGTTGGCGCTGGAGCAGATGCTAGCGGACGCAGGATTGATCTGACCCTTCGTTTTTCGCATCTTTCAGCGGGCGCCTATGTGGCGCCCGCTGCGTTTCCAGGCCCGGAACAGAGCGCGCGAAACATCAAACTTTTCCTCCACCCACTACTCACAACTCAGTACACCCAGACGCGTGCCGCCAGAGCCCGCGCTACTGACCGAATAGCTGATGGAGAATGAATATGACCGCTGCACAACTGACTGATGTCGCCACGCTGCGCCAACGCGCGCGCCAGCATATCGAGGAAGGCGCGATCACCGAGGGGTACTCGGCTGATCGTGAAGAAGTTCTGAAATTGCTCAACGCGTCGCTGGCCACCGAGCTGGTCTGCTACCTGCGTTACAAGCGCCACTACTTTATGGCCACCGGCCTGAAAGCCAGCGTGGCGGCAGCCGAATTTCTGGAGCATGCCCAGCAAGAGCTGGCCCATTCGGATCTGCTGGCTGAGCGCATCATGCAATTGGGCGGCGAGCCGGATTTCGACCCGCGCGGTTTGACCGAGCGCTCCCACGCCGAATACGTGGCGGGCAATACGCTAAAAGAGATGATTACCGAGGACTTGGTAGCTGAGCGTATTGCTATTGATAGCTACCGCGAAATCATCACTTACCTGGGCAATGACGACCCGACTACACGCCGCCTGTTTGAGGAGATTCTCGCGCAGGAAGAAGAGCACGCCGATGACCTGGCGGACTTGCTGAAGGACTCCTGATAGACCGCGTTCGCTGCGGCTTCACCCCCAACCCCTCTCCCGCAGGCGGGCGAGGGGAGCTGACCGAGTTCACCGCACGATTCCCCTCTCCCTCCGGGAGAGGGGCTAGGGGTGAGGGCCGGCGCAAACTCGTCCGTACCTGAAACCTAGAAATCCCCCCACAACTGCTGCGCGACACTCAAGGCCACCACCGGAGCTGTCTCCGTTCTAAGCACCCTCGGCCCCAGCCGCGCGGCGTGAAAACCCTTGCCCTGCGCCTGCGCCACTTCTGCATCGCTCAGCCCGCCCTCTGGCCCGATCAAAAACGCCAGCGACTGCGGCTTGGCATGGCTGGTCAACGGCTCGGCCACCGGGTGCAACACTAACTTCAGCTCTGCCTGGCAATGCTCCAGCCATTGCGCCAGCAGCAGCGGCGGGTGAATCAGCGGCAACACTGAGCGCCCGCATTGCTCGCAGGCGCTGATCGCCACCTGACGCCAATGTTCCAGGCGCTTGTCCTCGCGTTCGCCTTTCAACCGTACCTCGCAGCGCTCGCTGACGATCGGGGTAATTTCATTGGCGCCCAGTTCGGTAGCCTTCTGGATAGCCCAGTCCATCCGCTCACCGCGCGACAGCCCCTGACCCAGGTGGATGTGCAGGGGGGACAGCGCCTGGCCGGCAACTTCTTCGCGCAGTTCCACCCGTACGTTTTTCTTGCCTACCTCGATCAGCTCACCAAGGAACTCCTGGCCGCTGCCGTCGAACAGCTGCACGGCATCCCCTACGGCATGGCGTAGCACGCGGCCGATGTAGTGCGCCTGGGTTTCCGGCAGCTCATGCTGACCGAGCGAAAGAGGGGCATCGATAAAAAAGCGGGAGAGACGCATGGCGTAAACAAGGCTTGGCTAAAGGGGTGGCAAGCATAGCGTAGAGCGTGGCTGAAATTCTCCTGCAGGGGGTAGGAATAACCGATGTTAATTGGGAGAGCGTTCTCTATAAGTTGGAGGGGATTTCAGTTTATACATCGGATAACGTCCGCTTATGTGAGTTAAATATTACCTTTTGATCTTGCGATAAATCAGCGGGAAGTTGCTTTCAAAGCGCGCGTAGTTTGAGTTTTGTAAAGTTGGCCTAAATTATCTAATTACGTCCTGAATTATGCTTGGATGGCTCTATCTCGGGCTATATGGTGAGGTTGGTCGGTACTTTAAAGTGGCGGTTGTGGCCTGTTTAAAACTCTTTTTTGTCGACGTTGAAACTATCTGTCCAAGTAGACAAGTTGTCTGAATTGGAAAAGATTTCCTCTGCTGATATATGGCGTAAATACATGTGGTGATGTCGTGCGCTGAACATTGCCAAAGAACTAAACGTGGGAGAAATTGCGCGGGCTTTTCTTTTTGACGCCCATGGGTAACTCAGCGTGCAGCGAGGATTGCATCTCCCGCTGCTACAGAACTGAGCGAGCGGGTAGCCACCACTGGGTTCACTCAGGTGGTCGCCCGGCTCAACCTTTCTGATGATCCCGGGCAGTGGCGCGGGCATATGCCGACACATTCATTTCAATGGGGAATACAAATGAGACTGAAATACACAGCAATTGCCCTGGCCGTAGCCAGCGCCGGCGTTTTCGCCACGGCAGCCCAGGCAGGTCAGGCCGACGCCAAAGGCTTTCTTGAAGGCGACACACTCGACCTGATTTCCCGCAACCTGTATTTCAACATGGACCGCCATAACCCGGGTACGGCCGACAACCGCGAGTGGGGCCAAGGCTTCCAGTTGGACTACGTGTCGGGCTTTACTGAAGGCACCGTTGGTTTCGGTGTGGACCTGAGCGCTTACACCGGCATCAAACTCGACAGCGGCCGGGGCCGCAATGGCACGCAAATGCTGCCGGAAGACTCCGATGGCCGTAGCGAAGACAGCTTCGGTACTCTCGGCGGCGCAGTGAAATTGCAGCTGTCCAATAGCATCCTCAAATACGGCGACCTGCGCCCGTACAACCCGGTTATCGCCATGGCCGATGCCCGTCTGGTACCGGCAACTGCTCGCGGCTTCCAACTCGATAGCGCTGAAATCGAAGGCCTGAAAATCGACGCCGGCCACTTCACCTCGGCCAAAGACAACAACATGTCCGGCCATGACGGTGGTTTTTACGCGGGTTACGCGGGCAAGGAAGGCGGCGATGTTGACTATCTCGGCGCGACTTACAGCATCAACGACAGCCTGAGCATTACCGGCTACGCCTCCCAGTACGAAGACCTGTGGAAGCAGTACTACGGCAACGCCAACTACGTGCTGACCTTGAGCAGCGATCAGTCGCTGAGCTTCGATTTCAATATCTACCGCACGCTGGACGAGGGCAAAGCCCTGGCTGGCACCATCGACACTACCGCCTGGTCGTTCGCCACCGGCTACACCATTGGCGCGCACACTGTGACCCTGGCCTTCCAGAAGAACCATGGCGATCAGCCGTTCGACTACCTGGTGCTCGGCGGCGGCGTATTCCAAGACTCCATCTACCTGGCCAACTCCATGCAACTGGTGGACTTCAACGGCCCGCGTGAAGAGTCCTGGCGCCTGGGTTACAACCTGGACATGACCACCTATGGCGTGCCGGGCCTGACCTTCTACGCCGGGTATACCCGTGGCGATAACGTGGATGGCAGCCATATGGCCGCCGACAGCCCCTACAACTACTACGCCGACAACGAGAAACACTGGGAGCGGGATATCTCGGTCAAGTACGTCGTGCAGGAAGGGCCGGCTAAGGATCTGTCGTTCCGTATCCGTCAGGCGACTCACCGGATCTCGGGCACTTCGGACGTCGATTCGGATCAGGTACGGTTTATCGTCGAGTATCCGCTCTCGATTCTGTAAGCGTGATTGACGGGCTCTTGGGCTAGAGCCAGACAAGGCGGGTCCTCGCCGAAAAGCGCAACGTACTCCAGTACGTGAGCATTTTCGGCGAGGGCTCTACGCCGTATGGCCGACGACCAAGAGCTCGTTTAACCCGGATCGCGGAAGTTCGGGTGACGGCCACTCACCGGCACCGAAGTGCTATTGGCCGTTGCAATATCAATCCCCTCGCTGGCCACCTCGGCCAGAAAGTCGATCTGCTCTGGCGTAATCACGTACGGCGGCAGGAAGTACACCACGCTGCCCAACGGGCGCAGCAACGCACCGCGCTCCAGCGCATGCTGGAACACTTTCAAGCCACGCCGCTCCTGCCACGGGTAGGGCGTTTTGCTGGCTTTGTCTTGCACCATTTCAATCGCCAGCACCATGCCGGTCTGCCTTACTTCCGCCACATGCGGGTGGTCGACCAGGTGCGCCGTGGCGCTAGCCATACGCGCGCTCAAGGCCTTGTTGGCTTCGATGACGTTGTCTTGCTCGAAGATATCCAGCGTCGCCAGCGCTGCTGCACAGGCCAACGGGTTGCCGGTGTACGTGTGGGAATGGAGGAAGGCGCGCAGGGTTTGATAGTCGTCGTAGAAACCTTGGTAAATCGCTTCGCTGGTCAGCACCGCCGCCATCGGCAGGTAGCCGCCGGTAAGGGCTTTGGACAGGCACAGGAAATCGGGCGCGATACCGGCCTGCTCGCACGCGAACAGGGTGCCGGTGCGGCCGAAACCGACGGCGATTTCATCGTGGATCAGGTGCACGCCGTACCGGTCGCAGGCCTCGCGCAGTAGCTTGAGGTACACCGGGTGGTACATGCGCATGCCGCCGGCGCCTTGAATCAACGGCTCGATAATCACCGCAGCGACGTCCTGATGGTTTTCGGCCAAGGCCTGTTCCATCTGGCCGAACATCACCCGCGAGTGCTCTTCCCAGCTCACGCCCTCGGGGCGCAGGTAGCAGTCGGGGCTGGGCACTTTGATGGTGTCCATCAAGAGCGACTTATAGGTTTCGGTAAACAGCGCCACATCGCCCACCGACATCGCGGCAATGGTTTCCCCGTGATAGCTGTTGGTCAGGGTGATAAAGCGTTTTTTGCGCTCCTGACCGGTGTTGCGCCAGAAGTGAAAGCTCATCTTCAGCGCCACTTCGATGCCGGACGAACCGTTGTCGGCGTAGAACACCCGGTCCAGCCCCGCCGGGGTGAGTTTGACCAGGCGCTCGGACAGCTCGATTACCGGCTGATGGCTGAAGCCGGCCAGAATCACGTGTTCCAGCTGGTCGACCTGATCCTTGATGCGCTGGTTGATGCGCGGGTTGGCATGGCCAAACACATTTACCCACCAGGAGCTGACGGCATCGAGGTAGCGCTTGCCGTCGAAGTCTTCGAGCCACACCCCTTCGCCACGCTTGATGGGCACCAGCGGCAATTGCTCGTGGTCCTTCATTTGTGTGCATGGGTGCCAGAGCACCGCCAGATCGCGTTGCATCCACTGATTATTCAGGCTCATTCGAAACTCCCAGGCAGTCGAGACAGCTGTACAGACGCGGCCAGTCGCAGGCTGGGCACGTAAAGCAGGGGTGCAGCCTATGCAATGGTCGGCGCTGTAACAACCCAAACACCATTTAGCCGACGGGTCTGGCTGGTTCCGCTTCGGTCTGCGGCGTATTCTGCGCGCCATCTAAGAGCGTCCCGCTGCCTGCGGAACGGGTTTAAGGAGTTGTTTATGTTACGGACCGGTTTGCGCGCCTTGGCGCTGCTGGCAATGGGTGTTTTCAGTGTGGCCGCGAACGCCGCCGACAAACCCGCCGCCGCGAAGCAACCGACCGCCATTGTGGTTGGCGGCGGGTTGTCGGGTTTGACCGCAGCGTATGAGCTGCAACAGAAGGGTTGGCAGGTAACCCTGCTGGAAGCCAAGCCCAGCATCGGTGGCCGTTCGGGGCTAGCTACCAGCGAGTGGATTGCGGGCAAGAAAGTCCAGCCCGCTTTGAATAGCTATCTGGACACCTTCAAGCTGCAAACCCTGCCCGCGCCTGAGTTTGTGCGTAACCCCAGCTACCTGATCAATGGCGAGTACTTTACCGCCGCAGACTTGGCGACCAAGCAGCCGCAAACCGCCGAAGGCCTCAAGCGTTTCGACAAGAGCCTGGACGAGTTGGCCGCTTCCATCAGTGACCCGATGAACCCGGCCGCCAATAACACACTGTTTGCCCTCGACCAGATCACCGTGGCCAAGTGGCTGGACAAGCTGGCGCTGCCGGCCACTGCACGGCTGTTGGTGAATCAGCGCATCCGTTCGCGCTATGACGAGCCCTCGCGTTTGTCGCTGCTCTACCTGGCGCAGCAAACCCGTGTGTACCGTGGCGTGGACGACCGCGACCTGCGCGCCGCGCGCCTGCCCGGTGGCAGCCAGGTGCTGGCGTCGGCCTTTCTCAAGCAGCTGAAAACCATCAAGACCAATTCCAAGGTTTCGGCCATTAGCCAGGACAAGGACGGTGTGACGGTCAAGGCCGGCGCCGTGGGTTACAGCGCCGACTATGTGGTACTCGCTGTGCCGCTCAAGGCGCTGGCGCAGATCCAGCTGACGCCGGGTCTGGACGCCGCGCACATGGCCGCCATCAAAGGCACCAACTACGGTTGGCGTGACCAGATCATGCTCAAGTTCAAAACCCCGGTGTGGGAGAGCAAGGCGCGCTTGTCCGGGGAAATTTTCACCGACCAGGGCCTGGGCATGCTGTGGATCGAGCCGGCCGCCAAGGGCGGCGCCAATGTGGTGATCAACCTCTCGGGCGACAACGCCCGTGTGCTGCAAGCGTTCGGCGACAAGCAGATGGTTGACCAGGTGCTGATCCGCCTGCACGCCTTCTACCCGAAAGCGCGCGGCGCGTTTACCGGCTATGAAATCAAACGCTACAGCACGGACCCGTCTACCGGCGGTTCCTACCTGGCGTACGGCCCCGGCCAACTGACGCGTAACTGGCGCATGTGGGAAAAACCGCTGCAGCGCGTGGTGTTCGCCGGTGAACATACTGATGCGATGTACCCCGGCACCCTGGAAGGCGCCCTGCGTAGCGGCCAGCGCGCGGCCAGTCAGGCGCAGGATTTGTTGGCGGGCAAGGAAGTCGACCCGGCGAAAAAGCAGGTAGTTGCCGAAGCAGCGCCGGTGAAGAAAACCAAAGACGGCGAAGACAAGCCTGGGTTCTTCTCCAAGCTGTTCAATTGATGCCCCAGCATTGAGTAGCGGCGGATATCCGGGGTGCGGATATTCGCCCTAAGCCATTACGTCCCCGTCGCTACACCGCTAATCAAAGGCTTCGAGGCTGCCCCCTCATAAGTGCGCACTCACCCCGACCACTCGGTCATCCGTTCTTTTCTCCCGTCTAACCCGCTACAACCCATCGTATTTCCCGATATTTCAAAGCAGAATTTTTCGCTTTAACTCGATAGATTTACCGCTAGTCTTAGCCCACTGCTTTTTACGGAAACCTTGCTATGCAGCTGCGCAACTCCCCTTCCCGTTATGGCCTGGTCAGCATCGTGTTGCACTGGGGCATCGCTCTGGCGGTATTCGGATTGTTCGGTCTGGGCCTGTGGATGGTCACCCTCGATTACTACAGCCCTTACAACCACTCTGCGCCGGCGCTACACAAAAGCATCGGCCTGACCCTGTTGGCGCTGATGCTGGTGCGCCTGCTGTGGCGCTTCATCAGCCCGCCGCCACCGACCCTGAGCAGCTACAGCAAGGCCACCCGTCTGGGCGCCAAGCTCGGTCATGGGGTGCTGTACCTGGTTTTGTTTGCCGTACTGATTGCCGGCTACCTCATCTCCACCGCCGATGGCCGGCCTATTGAAGTATTTGGCTTGTTCGCGGTACCTGCCTCACTCACCAGCATTCCTGACCAGGAAGACGTTGCCGGTGCAGTGCATTTGTACCTCGCCTGGGGCTTGGTAATTTTTGCCGGTCTCCATGCGTTAGCAGCTCTGAAGCATCACTTCATCGATCACGATGTAACCCTGACCCGCATGTTCGGCCGTCGCGCCGACTGACTCACTCACTGCACTAGAAGGACTTACGCAATGCTCAACCTGAAAAAATCCCTGGCTGCCCTGGCCCTTGGTACTGCCCTGCTGAGCGCCGGCCAGGCCATGGCTGACGACTACACCATCGACAAAACCGGCCAACACGCGTTTATCGATTTCAAAATCAGCCACCTGGGTTTCAGCTACATCTACGGCACCTTCAAGGATTGGGAAGGCACCTTCAGCTTCGACGCCAAGAAGCCTGAAGCGAGCAAAATCGACGTCACCCTGAAAACCACCAGCGTTGACACCAACCACGCCGAGCGTGACAAGCACATCCGCACCGCCGACTTCCTCGACGTCTCGAAATTCCCGGAAGCCAAATTTGTTTCGACCTCGGTCAAATCCACCGGTGAAGGCACCGCTGACGTGACCGGTAACCTGACCCTGCACGGCGTCACCAAACCGGTTGTCATCGCCGCCAAATTCATCGGCGAAGGCAAAGACCCATGGGGCGGCTACCGTGCAGGCTTCGAAGGCACCACCACCATCAAGCTGAAAGACTTCGACATCCAGAAAGACCTGGGCCCGAAATCCCAGGAGCTGGAGCTGATCATTTCGTTTGAAGGCGTGAAGAAGTAAGGCTTTAACCCGCACACAAAAACGCCGGCCTAGTGCCGGCGTTTTTGTGTGCGGGTTAAAGCCTTCTCGGGACTCGTAGGAGCCAGCTTGCTGGCGAATGGTGCGAACGCAATTCGCCCCTCCAAGTTTCCAAGGTTCGAGCGATCGGGTGGCCGTTCCCCTCACTCTTACGGCAATGGAGTTGGCCGGCACAAACAAAAACACCGGTCCAAGGCCGGTGTTTTTGTGTAAAGCGCGGGGCTTAGCCTTCGCGATTACGGGTCAGCAGTGCCGGTTTTTCACCGCGGTTGCGGCTCGGCAGCTTGTCCAGTTGCTCCAGCTGTTCGGGCGTCAAGGTACGGTCGATTTTCGACTCCTTGTGCACGATTACCGGCGTGTGCTGCGGCTCGCGCGGGCCACGCACGGCCGGTTCCTGACGCAGGGAGTCATCGCGGCCGCGATTGCGTGAGTCATCACGACGTGGCTGGCCGGAGCCGCTACGGCCCGGGGCGCGTTTGCCCTGGCCCGCATTGGCACCACCATTGCGCTGGCCGCCACCGGCCGGTTTGCCTTGACCTTGCGGACGCGGCGATTGGCTGCGCGGCGCTTGGCCGGCAGGGCGCGGAGCGCCTTGACCGACGCCGTTGCTGGCGCTCGGGCCAGTCGGTGCGGCCGGGCGACGACCACGGTTCTGCTGACGACCCTGGTTCGGGCTGACATAGTCGGCACGGTTACCGAAGTTGTCGATTTCGTCGTCCAGAAACTCGTCCGGCGCGCGATCGGCAGGCAGTGGCGGAATCGCCGCCGCAGCGTTGCTGGTGCGCGGTTGACGCGGTTCGTTGCTGCGCGGCTGACCTTGGCGCGGCTGCTGTTGACGACCTTGACCGGCAGGTTTGTCACGGCCCTGGGCAGCGGGTTTGTCTTTGCCGTCCTTGCCTTTGTCTTTGCGGCCGCTGCCACGGCGTTCGCCACCGCCGCCGCCCGGTTTGTTCGGGTCACGCGGGGCACCACGGCCACGGTTCTGGCCTTCAGGGCGCTCGCGCACTTCCGGTTTTTCCGCCTCCACGGTGCTGGCATCGAAGCCCATCAGGTCGCCATCGGCGATCTTCTGTTTGGTCATGCGCTCAATGCCTTTGAGCAGTTTCTCTTCGTCCGGCGCCACCAGCGAGATGGCTTCACCGCTGCGGCCCGCGCGGCCAGTACGGCCGATACGGTGCACGTAGTCTTCTTCAACGTTGGGCAGCTCGAAGTTGACCACGTGGGGCAGTTGGTCGATGTCCAGGCCACGGGCGGCGATATCGGTGGCCACCAGAATGCGCACGGCATTGGCCTTGAAGTCAGCCAGGGCCTTGGTGCGCGCGTTCTGGCTCTTGTTGCCGTGAATCGCCACAGCTGGCAGGCCGTGCTTGTCCAGGTACTCGGCCAGGCGGTTGGCGCCGTGCTTGGTCCGGGTAAATACCAGCACTTGTTCCCAAGCACCGGCGGTAATCAGGTGAGCGAGCAGGGCGCGCTTGTGGTTAGCCTGCAGGCGGAACACCCGTTGCTCGATGCGCTCGACAGTGGTGTTGGGCGGCGTGACTTCGATGCGCTCGGGGTTGTGCAGCAGTTTGCCGGCAAGGTCGGTGATGTCTTTGGAGAAGGTTGCCGAGAACAGCAGGTTCTGGCGTTTGCTCGGCAAGCGCGCGAGCACCTTCTTCACGTCATGGATAAAGCCCATGTCGAGCATGCGGTCGGCTTCGTCCAGGACCAGGATTTCCACATGGGAAAGGTCCACGCTGCCTTGACTGGCGAGGTCCAGCAAACGGCCCGGGCAGGCGACCAGTACGTCGACACCGCGCGCCATGGCTTGCACCTGCGGGTTCATGCCAACGCCGCCGAAGATGCAGGTGGAGACGAATTTCAGATCGCGCGCATACAGCTTGAAGCTGTCATGCACTTGCGCGGCGAGTTCGCGAGTGGGGGTCAGTACCAGCACGCGGGGCTGTTTCGGGCCGTGGCGGTGCTCGCGGTCCGGGTGGCCGTTGGGGAACAGGCGCTCGAGGATCGGCAAGGCGAAGCCACCGGTTTTACCGGTGCCCGTCTGGGCGGCAACCATCAGATCGCGACCTTGCAACACGGCGGGAATAGCCCGCTGTTGCACTGGAGTGGGCTCGGTGTAGCCAGCAGCCTCAACGGCACTGACTAAAGCCTCGGAGAGACCGAGGGAAGCAAAGGACATGAGTAATCCTGTTTAGTAAGGGCGTGGCCCATGGGGAAATTCTGCCGTGCATGAAGCGCGTTGAGGGCGCGCTCCCGTCCGGTCCTGCGGGCCTCTAGGAGGGCCAGCGTCCGGGCGTAAGCCAAGCGGGGAAGCCGGAGTATAACAGAGCATTTCCACAATGCGCCTAGTGCGGCGACGCAGGGGCATTGAGGAGAAAAACCACATAGCCTCGAAACAGCGGCAAGCCTTCGAGAAAGTACGGTGCCTGCCACTTGCCGTATTGCACCAGGCCGATCTTGAACGGCAGTTGCAGGTGCTTGGTTGGTGGCAGGTAAGCGCTGTAATTGGCAATGGTGTGGCGGCCCTGATACGTCTGGATGACGAGTTCGTCCACAACACCGACCAATTGGTTCAATACTGCGGGGTCTGCATTGGGGGCCCAGTCGAGCAAGCCGGTGATGCTCAGGCGGTAGTTTTTTGGTAGACGTTCGCGCAGCTCGCGCAGAAATTTCACGTAGTGGTGCAGATCGCGGGTGCGAGCATCGAAGTCAATCTGGATGCCCACCACGGCGTTGCCCGCCAGCTGCCAGCGCCGTAGTTGCGACAGCAACACGGCATAGGCTTCAGGCGGCCACTCTAGTGTTTGCGCGCGATACGCCAACCAGATCTCGCCGGGATGAGTGGCTAGCCTGGGCACGGACATGCCTTGGGCCAGAAAGCGCACGGCCCCGCCCTGGCGGCGTGGCGCGCGCTCGATCTGGCCTTGCAGGATGTACAGGCTTTTCGCCCGGGCCAGCAGCGGCTGCGGTTGCACGCCGCTCCAGAGCCAGAAGGCGTCGTACTGGCTGGCATCCACCCCGGCAAAGGCCGGGCCGCCACAGCAGGCCAGCAGCAGGCCAAGCAAAAAGCCCTTCACCGGCTTACCAGTAGTACTTCAGCGACTGGGCCCAGGTGCTGTTGGCGTACTGACGTTTGAGCGTGGAAAACCACTGCTTGCGTACAGCCTTGTCGATTTCATCGCCGTTGCAATGGTTGTAGCCGCTGGTGGCGTAGCAGTTGATGGCGCGGTACAGCGCATAGGCGCGGTCGTCGGCCGGGGCTTTTTCGTTGGCGATAATCTGCTGGTAACCGTGCAGCGGGTCGAAGCGTTCGCCCGGGAACTGGCTTTTGCTGCCACCCAAGGCATATTCGCCCGGCGAGCCGTCCAGGGGCAGCGAATGGCTGCGGCTGAACTCGCCGAGGCAGTTGAGGGCCTGGGCATTACCCGGTTCGCTTTCCAGCACCGCCGCGGTTTCTTTAGGGGTTGGGCAGGTATAGCCGTCGTCATTCTCGCCTTGGGCGTTGACGAATTGCGTGAGCGGCTCGGGTACCGGCTCAGGAACCAGCGCCAGGTCGGCCTTGAACGCCGCATAGTGGCCTTGCAACAAATCCTTGTAGAGCAGCACCGACAGCGCGGTGATCGATTCTGCCGTTGCGACCTTGCCGTCGTTCGCCACGCGCCGAAGCAGCTCAGGCGAGGCAACACGGCTCAACACTTGCGCACGCCAGTCGCTGTTGGTGATCAGCGAATCGGCGGCGAAAATCTTCTCCACCTGGTTGCTGTGCTCGTAATTGAGGGCCAGCGCCAATTGCAGTTGCTGCAGTTGAATCGGTTGTTCGGTCAGCTTGAACAGCTTCAGCCAGTGGGCTTGCGCCGCCGGCCATTGACCGTCCTCTTCCAAGGCCATGCCGCGCACGACCTGCTGGCTGAAATGCAGGTGGTCGAGAATGGTGTCGTCGGTAGCTTCTGGCAGAACGGCCAAAGCCTCGGCCGGCACTTCGCCGACGTAGTAGTGCCAGGCGCCGAGCAGGTAGGCGTAAAGGTCAGGCTCACTGGCAAACAGCGGTTTTTGCGCCTGCAGTTGCTCCTTGCTGAGCGGCTCTTCCGACCGCATGTTCTTGAGGTCGATAACGGCCAGCAGCATGGGATTGGTGACGCCTTGGGCGCTGGTGAACAGCTTGTTGTCCACCTCATCAGTCAGTTGTTGCAGGCTGCTGTCGCGCTTGTTCAGGTCTTGTTCTGCCAACTGCTCGGCATACGCAGCGGCCAGTTTTACGTTGTCTTGTTGCAGCCAGTACACGCGGCGCAACAGGCCCTTGGCCGAAAGCGCGTAATCGCCCTGCGGGTAGCTTGCCAGGTACGCCTGAAGGGCCGCTTCGGCATTGGCCAGTGCAGGTTGATCGGCCTTGCTCAGGTCGGCGTAGCCATATTCGTCAAAGGCATTGGCCTGGGCTGCATTCAACTGACTGCGGGCCACCATGTAGCTGGCGGTGTCCTTCAGCCATGGCTGTTCGCTGCTGGTGAGTTCGGTAAAACGCGCAATGGCGGCGCTGAAATCGCCGTCATAGAAGGCTGCCGCGCCTTGCAGGTAGGTCGCAAATTGCCGGCCGGGAATCGATTGCACCCCGGTGAAATTCAGCGGTTGTGGCTCGCTGGCTGGGTGCTCCTGCTGCAACAGGGTCAGGCG
The DNA here is from genome assembly GCF_027922365.1 of Pseudomonas turukhanskensis. Lineage (GTDB taxonomy): Bacteria > Pseudomonadota > Gammaproteobacteria > Pseudomonadales > Pseudomonadaceae > Aquipseudomonas > Aquipseudomonas turukhanskensis. The sequence continues at coordinate 104,205 of NZ_BSFN01000001.1, read as the reverse complement.
TTGGATAGCCAGCCGTTTGCGCTCGGGCTCGGGCAGGTCGGCTGCCAGCAACTGGGCGATAAAGGTGGCGGTGGTGTCGGTGTTGTTGCTGCTCTGCCGGCTGCCTTCGCCGCTGGCATAGGACGGCGCCTCGCTCAGGTCCGGGTAGTCCGCGCTCATGCCCAGCTTTTCGATCAGCGCCGAAAGCGAATTGGTATCCGCTTCGGTTGGCGTATCGGTGGGGGCGGCTTCAGGGCTCGCGACGCTGAACAGTTGGTCCAGCGCAAAGGGCACCAGGGCATTTTGGTCTTCGGCTTTTTCCGGGTTGCCCGCCAGGCTCGGTTGGCCGGCGTCCGACAGCAGCCAGTGCAAGTTGGCACGGGTGTCGTTGCTGGGGCTCAGAAACGCCTGGGTGGAACAGGCATCCAGTCCTTTTGCTTGCAACTGCAAGCTCGGCGCGCACTCGCTGTCGTCAAAGCTGGCGTGGGCCAGCGGTGTGCCGAGCAGGAGCAGTGCGAGGGCAAAACGGTTCATCGAGGCGCTTCCTTGTCGATCGATTTCAAAGACGTATTCATTAAAAAAGCCGCTTCAGAAGCGGCTTTTACCCAAGCGGTATTAACGCGGCAGCTTGAGGTTATTCCAGATCGCCAGGCTCGGCTCTGCCTGGTTCAACGTGTAGAAGTGCAGGCCCGGCGCGCCGCCTTGCAGCAGGCGGTCGCACATCTCGCTGATCACCTGTTCGCCGTAGCTCTGGATGCTCTCGATGTCGTCGGCATAGGCCTCCAACTGCTTGCGAATCCAGCGCGGAATTTCGGCGCCGCAGGCATCGGAGAACCGTGCCAGCTTGCTGTAGTTGGTGATGGGCATGATGCCCGGCACGATAGGAATGGTGACGCCCATCTTGCGTACGCGCTCGACGAAGTAGAAGTAGCTGTCGGCGTTGAAGAAGTACTGGGTGATCGCACTGTCGGCGCCGGCCTTGGCCTTGCGCACGAAGTTGGCCACGTCGTCTTCGAAGTTGCGCGCTTGCGGGTGCATCTCCGGGTAGGCGGCAACTTCGATATGGAAGTGGCTGCCGGTTTCTTCGCGGATAAAGCTCACCAGGTCGTTGGCGTGACGCAGCTCACCGCTGGCCATGCCCATGCCCGATGGCAGGTCGCCGCGCAGGGCAACGATGCGCTTGATGCCCGCTTCCTGATACTGCTTGAGCAGGGCGCGCAGTTCGGCCTTGCTGTCGCCAACGCAGGACAAGTGCGGTGCAGTGGGCACCTTCACTTCGCTGTCCAGCTGCAGCACGGTGTTGATCGTGCGGTCACGGGTGGAGCCACCGGCACCGTAGGTGCAGGAGAAGAAATCGGGGTTGTAGCCGGCCAGCACACGGGCGGTGGCCATCAGTTTTTCATGCCCAGCGTCGGTCTTGGTCGGGAAGAACTCGAAGCTGTAGCGACGTTCTTTGCTCATTTAACAGTGCTCTTAGAAAACGCTGGCGAATGGTCGACAGGCCCGACGTGCATAGCAAAAGCCGGGCCTGTACTTCGCACCAAGGCGCACGCACGGGGCGTGCGCCGGGCACATCAGTAGCGGTAGGCGTGTGGCTTGAACGGACCTTCCTGCGCCACGCCAATGTAGTCGGCCTGGGTTTTGGTCAGTTTGGTCACGACGCCGCCGAAACCCTTGACCATTTCCAGGGCCACTTCTTCGTCGAGCTTCTTGGGCAGTACTTCCACGGTCAGGCGCTCGGCTTTCTGCGCCGGGGTCAGGTCGGCGTATTTCTGGCCGAACAGGAAGATCTGCGCCAGCACCTGGTTGGCGAACGAGCCGTCCATGATGCGGCTCGGGTGGCCGGTAGCGTTGCCCAGGTTAACCAGGCGGCCTTCGGCGAGCAGAATCAGGTAGTCATCGTTGTGCGGATCGAAGCTGCCGGCGCCGGTGCGGTGAACCTTGTGCACTTGCGGCTTCACTTCTTCCCATGCCCAGTTCTTGCGCATGAAAGCGGTGTCGATCTCGTTGTCGAAGTGACCGATGTTGCAGACTACGGCGCGTTTTTTCAGAGCGGTGAGCATGTTGCTGTCGCAGACGTTGACGTTACCGGTGGTGGTGACGATCAGGTCGATCTTGCTCAGCAGCAGTTTGTCGATGCTGGCAGCGGTGCCGTCGTTGTTGCCGTCGATAAAGGGCGAAACGACTTCGAAGCCGTCCATGCAGGCTTGCATGGCGCAGATCGGGTCCACTTCGGTGACCTTGACGATCATGCCTTCCTGACGCAGCGACTGGGCCGAGCCCTTGCCCACGTCACCGTAACCGATCACCAGCGCTTGCTTGCCCGACAGCAGGTGGTCGGTGCCGCGTTTGATGGCGTCGTTCAGGCTGTGACGGCAGCCGTATTTGTTGTCGTTCTTGCTCTTGGTCACCGAGTCGTTGACGTTGATGGCCGGGATTTTCAGCTCGCCCTTGGCCAACATGTCCAACAGACGGTGTACGCCGGTGGTGGTTTCTTCGGTCACGCCGTGGATTTTTTCCAGCATGGCCGGGTATTTCTTGTGGATGATCTCGGTCAGGTCGCCGCCGTCGTCGAGGATCATGTTGGCATCCCATGGCTGGCCATCCTTGAGGATGGTCTGCTCGATGCACCACTCGTACTCCTGCTCGGTCTCGCCTTTCCAGGCAAACACCGGAATACCGGCAGCGGCGATGGCGGCAGCAGCCTGGTCTTGCGTGGAAAAAATATTGCAGGACGACCAACGCACTTCGGCACCCAGGGCAACCAGGGTTTCGATCAGCACGGCAGTCTGAATGGTCATGTGGATGCAGCCGATGATTTTCGCGCCTTTGAGCGGCTGCTCACCGGCGTACTTGTGACGCAGGCCCATCAGGGCTGGCATTTCGGATTCGGCGATGATGGTTTCGCGGCGGCCCCAGGCGGCCAGGGAAATATCGGCGACTTTATAGTCGGTAAAAGCAGCGCTCATGCTGTAACTCCATTCGTGGTGTGCGAATGGGCGCCGTTGATGCGTTTTAACAGTCTCGATGCATCACCTGCATCGGCTGTTCTCTACGCCCTGCTCGAGCCTGACAGGTAAAGAACACCTGCTGCAGCGCCCCTCGAGCAGGTGGCGGGAGCGGCCGTAACTACCCAAGGCCGCTTTGAAGCTGGAGGATTATAGCCGCGCAGGCGAGCTTGCCCAAGGCTTTCTGTCTAGTTATGCGCAAGTGCTATGAGCACTATTGATAGGCATGGTGCGACAGGCTCAGGTGGCGTCTGCCATGCTGTACCTGTCCTAACACAAGGAGCAGATATGAACTTCCACACGCGCAAATGGGTGAAGCCAGAAGACCTCAACCCCAATGGCACCCTGTTCGGCGGCAGCCTGTTGAAGTGGATCGACGAAGAGGCGGCGATCTACGCCATCATCCAGCTGGGCAGCCAGCGGGTGGTGACCAAGCTGATTTCCGAGATCAATTTTGTCAGCTCGGCGCGTCAGAGCGACATTATCGAGCTGGGTATCACCGCCACTGAATTCGGCCGCACGTCGCTGACCATGCGCGCCGAGGTGCGCAACAAGATCACGCGTAAAAGCATTCTGACCATCGACAAGATGGTGTTTGTGAACGTCGATATCGAAGGCAACCCGGCGCCCCACGGCAAAACCGAAATCACCTATATCCGTGACCAGTTCAAGGAAGAGGGCGGTTCGGCCTGAACCGGCGGATTGACTGAAATGCCATGGGCCAGCGCTCAGTTGGCCATGGATTCTGCGCGCGCATAAGGGCAAGCTGCTCGGACAATAAAACCGAGGAGTTGCCATGACCATCGCTTACTGGTGCGTGCTGATCGCGCTGTTTCTTCCCTACGTGTCCACCGTGGCTGCCAAGGCTCTGGGTGGCGGCTTTACGCCTAAACACAACCACGACCCACGCGCGCTGCAGGCGACCCTGACCGGGCCGGCGAAACGCGCCAACAACGCGCAGCTCAACGCGTTTGAAGTGACGCCGGCGTTCGCGGCGGCAGTGATTATTGCCCACCAGGTCGGCCATGCGGCACAAACCACCATCGACCTGCTGGCCATCTGGTTTGTCGTCAGCCGTGTGCTTTATCTGATCTGCTACCTGGCCGACTGGGCGCCGATCCGCTCGCTGGTGTGGGGCGTTGGTATGGCCTTGATTGCCAGCTTTTTCTTCGTCAGCGCGTAAAGCGGGTAAATCAGCCGATGCGGCGCAATGGCGCACCAGCGCAACGCCGCAACGGTTGGTAATCCGACGCCAGGCGAGGATACTGGCGGCCGCCGTCGAACAGCCAAAAAGTAGCCTCGTCCATGATTCTGAAAAAATCCTTTCTTGTTGCCCTGGCCTGCGTGGCCCTCACTGCCTGTGGCGGTGTCGATCCCAATTCACCGCAAGGCAAACGTCAGGCGGTGTTCAAGCAAATGCTGAAAACCGGCGAAGACCTGGGTGGCATGTTGCGCGGGCGGGTGCAGTTTGACAGTGCCCGCTTCACGGCCGGCGCGGTCAAGCTCGATGAGCTGTCCAAACAACCCTGGCAGTACTTCCCGCAGGTAGCCGAAACCGACAAAAGCAGCGCCAAACCCGAAGTGTGGGAAAACCAGGCGCGCTTTCAGGAGTTGGCCAAAAACCTCGAGGCCGCTACCGCGGCGCTAGTAGTGGCCAGCAAAGACACGCAACTGGATGCGAAGAAACTCGACGCTCCCGTGCAGGCCGTCGAAGACGCCTGTGAAACCTGCCACAAGGCGTTCCGCAACCACTGATCAGCGTTCCAGCTGCTTCTTCGCCTCGTCGAGTTCTTTACGGGCCTCGGCGAGTTTGTTTTTGCGGCTGTCGATCTTTTCCGGGTCGCCCTTGCTCATGGCTTTTTGCAGGTCGCTCTCACGTTTTTTCACTTCGTGTTGAGCGTCCAGCACCTTCTGCTCGCGGGATTTTTCCAACTGTTCATCGGTGCAGTTGCTTTTTACCTCGCTCAAGGCCTTTTCCAGACCCGCTTGCTGGGCGCTGTTGCCAGCGGCCTTGGCCTGTTCGATCTGTTGCGAGATAGCGTCGCGTTTGGCGGCGCAGCCGGTGAGGGTCTTGGTGGTTTCAGCGGCTACTGCGGCGGTGGTCACAAGGCTCAGCAGGGCAGCGGTAATAAGGTGACGTACAGGGTGGTGGGAAGACATTGCAGCGCTCCATGGCAGTGAAAAGTCCGCGAGCGGCAGGCCGTCGCAGGGTCACAATGGCCTGAAGTCTATCCCATGGAGCCGGCGATGGCGGCTCGGGTTTTCAGAAGCCGGGTACCGCCGCCGCTTGCAGTTTGTCCCGTAGCGCCAGCACCTGCGGGTGGCGAAAAAAATCCTGCAGTTGCTGTGCACGTGTAATTCCGATGCCGGGTTGGGCCAGCCAATCGCGCTCACTGCGGTTGGCCAGCGTGTCCCAGTTTTCCGGCAGGCTGGCGCCGCCCGTGGGCGGCAATCCGATGGCTTTCAGCCACGTGGTGAACGACCGCCCTCGCGCGGCGTTAAAGCTGTTGAACACGTTGTTGGCGCTGCGTTTGCCGAAGCCGGGCAGGCTGGCAAGCTCCGCTTCGCCGAGGTCCAGCCAGTCGAGTAAACCGTTCATACGTTTGGCACTCAACAATTTGTCCCAGGTGCCAGGCCCCACGCCGGCCATGGCCAAGCCCTTTTTGCTACTCAGCCATTCCAGCCGCGCCTGGAACTGACTGGTGCAATTGCCGTCTGGCTGCCAGCAACTCAAGTGATGAAAGTCCTCGGCGTTCGGTCCCTCCAGCGGCGCGCGCAGCTGGGTACGCCAGGTGACGTCGTCCAGACGCGGAATCGTCAGGCCGGCCAGGGCGATGGCCACCTGGTCGCCGGGGCGAATATCCAGGCGCTGCCAGCGGCGTAGCGAGCCGACGCTGACCCGGCGGATCGTTCGGTCGTCCAGACGCACCGGTTGCAGGTGCAGCAACGGTGTAATGCGCCCAGTGCGCCCGATCTTGAACTCCACCCGCCGAACCTCGGCCAATGCCTGGGAGTAGGGGTATTTCCAGGCTACGGCGGTGGCTGGCGGCGCGGCACGCCAGCGGCTCCCGACAGGCCGAGTGCCCTGGCGGACCACCACGCCGTCGCTGGCAAACGGCAACGCGCTCTGATGCCAGTGGCGCCGCCAGCGCTCGGCATCGCGCCAGTGGCTGATGGGCTTGCTGAATTCGTTGGTGTCGGCAAAACCGAGGGCGCGCAGATTTTCCAGTCGCGCTTTCATTTCCACGGGCCCCAGCGGTAGCTCCCAGACGAATAGACCGATACGCGGGCCATCGCTTGCCGATAGCACTTTGCGATTCAGCAACCCCGCTACCGTGGCGCGGGCCCCCATGCCGCCGCTTTTGGCCTGGATATGGGCGGGCAGCCGCAAGTACAACTCGCCTTGCAGGATGGTTTGCGCTTCCTGAGTCGGCAGGGTGGAAGCAATGGCTGGGATATGTTCGGCGTGCGCGGTCCAGTCCTGGCCGGTGAGGCCGTCCCCGCGGCTGACCATCTGATGCAGTCGGCCATTGCGGTACACCAGGCTAACGGCCACCCCATCGACTTTCGGCTGTACCCACACATCTTCGCGGTGCTGCATCCAGGCTTGGATCGCCGCGGCATCGGCGAGCTTGTTCAAACCGGTGTGGGCGATCGGGTGCGCAAGCGGGCCACCGGTTGCCGGGGCCGCAGGGGCTTGAGCTACCTGGATGGCGGGAAAGCACTCACGCCATTGGCGCAGGCGCAAAACAGTCTGGTCATAGAGCTCATCGGCAATGAGCGATTGGCCCAGGCGGTGATAGTGCTCATCCCATTGGCTGATTTGCCGGGTCAGGGCATCGAGTTCGGTGGTGGCTTGCTCGGGCGTCCAGGTCGGACAGGGTGCCGCCAGAATGGGAAGGGAGAAACCGCAGCAAAGCAGCAAGGCAATCCGTCGCAGCATGGTGAACGTCCTGTTCGAGTGAGGGCTCGAGGCAGGTTACGGATTGAGCGGTTTGCTCCTAGCGGCCGGTGCTGGTGCCTTTGTAGGCCATGGCGTGTCAGCGACGAGAAAGTTTGTGGTTTGGGCGCTGATAGGCGAGCAATAAAAAGCCCCGCACTGGGCGGGGCTTTTGGGCAACACGACGAAGCGTTACAGGCCGGCAGCAGTGCGCAGCTGTTCGGCCTTGTCGGTTTTTTCCCAGGTGAAGGTGGTGAAGGTGTCGTCGCCCACGGTCAGCTGTTCCGGGGTACGGCCGAAGTGGCCGTAGGCCGCTGTCGGACGGTACATCGGGTGCAGCAGGTCGAGCATCTTGGTGATGGCGTACGGACGCAGGTCGAAGGTGTCGCGCACCAGCTGGATGATCTTGTCTTCGCTGACCTTGTTGGTGCCGAAGGTGTTGATCGACACCGAGGTCGGCTGCGCCACGCCAATGGCGTAAGACACCTGAATCTCGCAACGGTCGGCCAGGCCGGCGGCCACGATGTTCTTGGCCACGTAGCGACCGGCGTAGGCGGCGGAGCGGTCAACCTTGGATGGGTCTTTGCCGGAGAACGCGCCACCACCGTGACGGGCCATGCCGCCGTAGGAGTCGACGATGATCTTGCGGCCGGTCAGGCCACAGTCGCCCACCGGGCCACCAATCACGAAGTTGCCCGTCGGGTTGATGTGGAACTGGGTGTCCTTGTGCAGCCACTCGGCCGGCAGCACGTGCTTGACGATCAGCTCCATCACGCCTTCGCGCAGGTCTTTGTAGCTGACATCCGGGTTGTGCTGGGTGGACAGTACAACGGCGTCCACAGCGACCGGCTTGCCGTTTTCGTAGCGGAAGGTGACTTGCGATTTGGCGTCCGGACGCAGCCACGGCAGCAGGCCGGATTTGCGCGCTTCTGCCTGACGCTCCACCAGGCGGTGGGCGTAGCAGATTGGCGCTGGCATCAGCACATCAGTGTCGTTGCTGGCGTAGCCGAACATCAGGCCCTGGTCGCCGGCGCCCTGGTCTTCGGGCTTGGTGCGGTCAACGCCCTGGTTGATGTCGGGGGACTGCTTGCCAATGATGTTCATCACGCCGCAGGTGGCGCCGTCGAAGCCTACGTCGGAGCTGGTGTAGCCGATGTCGGTGATGACGTTACGGACGATTTCTTCCAGGTCGACCCAGGCGTTGGTGGTCACTTCACCGGCGATAATGGCCACACCGGTTTTCACCAGGGTTTCGCACGCCACGCGAGCGAATTTGTCCTGGGCAATGATGGCGTCCAGTACGGCATCGGAAATCTGGTCGGCGATTTTGTCTGGGTGTCCTTCAGACACGGACTCAGAGGTGAAAAGAGAGTATTCGCTCATCTCGACGGGTTCCTGTTTATCAAGTAGTCGGCAGCGTTACGGCTGCTGATGGGTCCGGGCTGCCAGGGGCGCGCTGAAAATGGCGCACCTGAATCTGGAAACCATTGCGTAATCCAATGTAGAGGCTCTCGCCGGACACCAGGCCTGCGGCGGTTGCCCAGTGGGCCAGGTCGTCCTGTTCAAAGCCTAGCCAGAGATCACCACAGGCCTCCCTGGCCCAGCTCTGGTTGTGGCGGCATAACTCGGTAATCAACAGGCTGCCGCCAGGTTTTACCCGTTGCGCCAGCTGTTTCAACGCATCGGCCGGAGCGGCCAGGTGGTGCAGCACCATGTTCAGCACCACGCAGTCAGCGGCCAGGCGCTCACTGTCTTCATTTAACGCATCGGCCAGTAACAGTTCGACGTTGCCCAGGCTTTCCTGTTCGCAGCGCATGCGCGCCAGCTCGAGCATTGCCGGGCTGTTGTCCAGCGCCGTCACGTGGGCAAAGCGGCGCGCGAGCTCAGGCAGAAAACCGCCGTCGCCGGGGCCGACTTCCAGCGCCGTGGCATCGGCTGCAAAGCCCAGGGCGTCGAGCAGGGCCAGCACGCTGTCGCGGTACTGCGGCAAGCCGGCGATCAGGTCTTGCTGGGCCCGGAAGTTTTCGGCCATACGGCTGAAAAAATCCTGGCTGGCTGCGGCGCGTTGGCCATGCACGGCGGCGATGCGGGTTTGCACGTCGGCAGGCAGTTCCAGGTTATCCACTTCATCGAGCAGGGCGCTGTGCAGCAAGCGGCCCAAACGCTCGGCGGGGGCTAGTGCGCGGCGATAGAAAATCGCGTTGCCCTCGCGCCGGGTGGCCACCAGGCCGGCCTGCGCCAATACTTTCAAATGGTGGCTCATGCCCGATTGCCCGGTGGCGAAAATCTGCGCCAGTTCCAGCACCCCGAACGAATCGTTGCACAGGGCTCGCAGCACGTTCAGACGCAGCGGATCGCCCCCGGCCTTGCACAAGGCAGCGAGTTCGTCGGCAGGCTCGAAACGGAGCTGGGGCACGCGCATATTCATAGGCTGCGCAGTCTAGTCGGTCATTTTTTATCCAGCAACCTCAATATCAAAAAGTTTTGATATTGCCGGTGCGCTTAGGTCGCAGGGTAGAAAAGCACCTCAGTGCGACCATCTGTGATTGCCCCGCACCCGCCGCCTGGGCGAAAATGGCCGCCTTTTTGTGAACAGCCCTACCCAGGAGATTAGCGATGCCCAGCCGTCGTGAGCGTGCCAATGCCATTCGTGCCCTCAGCATGGATGCCGTGCAGAAAGCCAACAGCGGCCACCCCGGTGCACCGATGGGCATGGCGGATATCGCCGAAGTGCTGTGGCGTGACTACCTCAAGCACAACCCGAGCAACCCGAGCTTCGCCGACCGTGACCGTTTCATCCTGTCCAACGGCCATGGCTCGATGCTTATCTATTCGTTGCTGCACCTGACCGGCTACGACCTGTCCATCGACGACCTGAAAAACTTCCGCCAGCTGCACAGCCGCACCCCGGGCCACCCGGAATACGGCTACACGCCGGGCGTGGAAACCACCACTGGCCCGCTGGGTCAGGGCCTGGCCAACGCCGTGGGTTTTGCCCTGGCCGAAAAAGTGCTGGGCGCGCAGTTCAACCGTCCTGGCCACAACATCGTCGACCACCACACCTATGTGTTCCTGGGTGACGGTTGCATGATGGAAGGCATTTCCCACGAAGTGAGCTCGCTGGCCGGCACGCTGGAGCTGGGCAAGCTGATCGCGTTCTACGATGACAACGGCATCTCCATCGACGGCGAAGTCGAAGGCTGGTTCACCGACGACACCCCGAAACGCTTCGAAGCCTACGGCTGGCAAGTGATCCGCAATGTCGACGGCCACGACGCCGAAGAAATCAAGATCGCCATCGACACCGCGCGCAAAAGCGCCCAGCCCACCCTGATCTGCTGCAAAACCATCATCGGTTTCGGCTCGCCGAACAAGCAGGGCAAGGAAGAGTGCCACGGCGCCGCGCTGGGTAACGACGAAATCGCCCTGACCCGTGCCAACCTTGGCTGGAACCACGCGCCGTTCGAAGTGCCTGCCGACATCTACGCCGAGTGGGACGCCAAAGCTGCTGGTGCTGCCGCCGAAGCTGAGTGGAACAAGCGCTTCGACGCTTACGCCGCTGCCCACCCGGAACTGGCCAGCGAACTGAAACGCCGCCTGGCCGGCGACCTGCCTGCCGACTTCGCCGACAAGGCTGCTGCCTATATCAACGAAGTGGCGAGCAAAGGCGAAACCATCGCCAGCCGCAAAGCCAGCCAGAACGCCCTGAACGCCTTCGGCCCGCTGCTGCCGGAATTCCTCGGTGGCTCGGCTGACCTGGCCGGTTCCAACCTGACTCTGTGGAAAGGCTGCAAAGGCGTCAGCGCCGAAGACGCTGCCGGCAACTACATGTTCTACGGCGTCCGCGAGTTCGGCATGAGCGCCATCATGAATGGCGTGGCCCTGCACGGCGGCTTTGTGCCGTACGGCGCCACCTTCCTGATCTTCATGGAATACGCCCGCAATGCCGTGCGCATGTCGGCGCTGATGAAGCAGCGCGTGCTGTATGTGTTCACCCACGACTCCATCGGTCTGGGCGAAGACGGCCCGACTCACCAGCCGATCGAACAGCTGGCCAGCCTGCGCACCACGCCGAACCTGGACACCTGGCGCCCAGCCGATGCCGTTGAATCGGCCATCGCCTGGAAGCACGCAGTAGAACGCAAAGACGGCCCGACAGCGCTGGTCTTCTCCCGTCAGAACCTGCCGCACCAAACGCGCGATGCCGAGCAATTGGCCAACGTTGAGCGCGGCGGTTATGTGCTCAAAGACTGCGCCGGCGAGCCTGAGCTGATTCTGATCGCCACCGGTTCGGAAATCGGTCTGGCTGTTGCCGCTTACGACAAGCTGACCGAGCAAGGCCGCAAGGTGCGCGTGGTATCCATCCCGTGCACCAGCGTGTTCGATGCTCAAGACGCCGGTTACAAGCAGTCGGTTCTGCCGCTGCAGGTGGGCGCGCGCATTGCCATCGAAGCGGCGCACGCCGACTACTGGTACAAGTATGTGGGCCTCGAAGGCCGCGTGATCGGCATGACCAGCTTCGGCGAGTCGGCCCCGGCGCCTGCGCTGTTCGAACACTTCGGCTTTACCGTGGAGAACATCCTCGAGCAGGCCGGCGAGTTGCTGGAAGGCTAAAACGTTTGCCCGCTTACACCGTCGTCCCCGCGTAGGCGGGGACCCAGGCGCGCCGATCCATCTGCGTACCTGGATTCCCGCATGCGCGGCGGTCCGCCGATGCGGAATGACGGGGTAAGCCCGGCAGGTATGCCGCACCCCCTCCGCTTCATCCGACGTGAGCCTGTCCATGTCCCAACGTCCTTACAAAGTTGCCCTTAACGGTTATGGCCGCATCGGCCGTTGCGTGCTGCGCGCGTTGTATGAGCGTGGTGCCAAGGCGGGTTTTCAGGTGGTGGCGCTCAATGACCTGGCGGATCTGGCCAGCATCGAATACCTCACGCGCTTCGACTCCACCCACGGCCGGTTCCCTGGCGAGGTGCGCATCGAGGGCGAGTTTCTGCATATCAACGGCGACAACCTGCAAGTGCTGCGCAGCGCCACGCCCGAGGGTGTGAACTGGGCTGCCTTGGGTATCGACCTGGTGCTGGAATGCTCTGGCGCCTATAACAGCCGGGCCGATGGCCAGCGTTTTCTCGATGCCGGTGCGCCGCGTGTGCTGTTCTCGCAGCCGATGGCGAGCGAGGCGGATATCGACGCCACCATCGTCTACGGCGTTAACCAGCAGACGCTGACCGGCCGCGAAACCCTGGTTTCCAACGCCTCGTGTACTACCAACTGCGGTGTGCCGCTGCTGAAATTGCTGAATGAAGCGGTGGGTCTGGAATATGCATCCATCACCACCATTCACTCGGCCATGAACGACCAGCCGGTAATCGACGCCTACCACCACGAAGACTTGCGGCGTACCCGCTCGGCCTTTCAGTCGGTGATTCCGGTGTCCACGGGCCTGGCTCGCGGTATCGAACGCTTGTTGCCGGAACTTGCCGGGCGAATTCAGGCCAAAGCGGTGCGGGTGCCGACGGTGAATGTGTCATGCCTGGACATTACCCTGCAGACTGCACGCGACACCGATGCCAGCGAGATCAACCGCGTGCTGCGTAACGCCGCGGAGAATGGCCCCTTGAAAGGCTTGCTGGCCTATACGGAATTGCCGCACGCCAGCTGCGATTTCAACCACGACCCGCATTCGGCGATTGTCGATGGCAGTCAGACCCGCGTTTCTGGCCCACGGCTGGTGAATCTGCTGGCCTGGTTCGACAACGAATGGGGTTTCGCCAATCGCATGCTCGATGTGGCTCAGCACTATTTAGATATTTCAGCTCCAACTGCTTCTAACGACCTTTGATCAACCAGCCCGGGAAGGACTGCGCCATGACCACCCCTCTTGTACAAAAAATGAGCGACCTCGATCTCAAAGGTAAGCGCGTACTGATTCGCGAAGACCTCAACGTGCCCGTCAAGGACGGCGTGGTCACCAGCGATGCGCGCATTCTCGCCTCCCTGCCCACCATCAAACTGGCCCTGGAAAAAGGCGCCGCGGTCATGGTGTGCTCCCACCTGGGGCGCCCGACCGAGGGCGAGTTCAGCGCGGAAAACAGCCTCAAGCCAGTGGCTGACTACCTGAGCAAGGCCCTGGGCCGTGACGTGCCGTTGGTGGCCGACTACCTCGGCGGCGTCGAGGTGGCCCCCGGCGATATCGTGCTGTTCGAAAACGTGCGCTTTAACAAAGGCGAGAAAAAGAACGCCGACGAACTGGCCCAGCAATACGCTGCCCTGTGCGACGTGTTTGTGATGGACGCTTTCGGCACCGCGCACCGTGCTGAGGGTTCCACCCACGGCGTGGCCAAGTTCGCCAAAATCGCCGCTGCCGGCCCGCTGCTGGCGGCCGAGCTCGACGCACTGGGCAAAGCCTTGGGCGCACCGGCCAAGCCGATGGCGGCCATCGTTGCCGGCTCGAAAGTGTCGACCAAGCTGGACGTGCTCAACAGCCTGAGCCAGATCTGCGACCAGTTGATCGTCGGTGGCGGCATCGCCAACACCTTCCTTGCCGCTGCCGGTTACCCGGTCGGCAAGTCGCTGTACGAACCCGACCTGCTGGACACTGCCAAAGCCATCGCGGCCAAGGTCAGTGTGCCGTTGCCGGTTGACGTGGTGGTGGCCAAGGAATTTGCCCAGACCGCCGAAGCCACCGTCAAAGCCATCAGCGACGTGGCTGATGACGACATGATCCTCGACATCGGCCCGCAAACCGCCGCGCTGTTTGCCGACCTGCTCAAGTCCTCGAAAACCATTCTGTGGAACGGCCCGGTGGGCGTGTTCGAGTTCGACCAGTTCGGCGAAGGCACCAAGGCCCTGGCCCTGGCGATTGCCGAAAGCTCGGCGTTCTCCATTGCCGGCGGCGGCGACACCCTGGCGGCCATCGACAAATATGGCGTGGGCGAGCAGATCTCCTACATTTCCACCGGTGGTGGCGCGTTCCTCGAATTCGTCGAAGGCAAAGTGCTGCCGGCCGTGGAAGTGCTCGAACAGCGCGCCAAGGCTTGAGACCAGCCATGCGCCGCGTGTGCTTCATCGCTGCCGTTGTCCTGCTTACGCAGGGCTGCAGCAGCGCCGAGCCGCAAAAGATCACGCCGGACAAGCCTGAGCCAACCCAGGAGGCGCGCGAGCGCTGTTACCAGACCAGTTGGTGGGCAGAAACCTCTGCGGTGATCTACCGTCGTTTCGACGAAGAACACCAACCGCAGCCCGCCCAAGGTGAAAACCAGCCAGCGGCTGCGACGGAGGAGTGCCCGTAAGCGGTGCGGTTCGCGAGCAAGCTCGCTCCTACGGTGCGAAACATCACCGATAGGAGCCAGCTTGCTGGCCAAGCGCTTGAGGCGCTTACGCAGGAGCAACTATTTCAGCGCCCCAGGGGTCACTGCTAATAACCTCCCGCGTAAAGGAACACACGCCATGACCCGCTACAGCGCCACCCTGTTGTCCGCTTCGTTGTTAGTGCTACTGACCGGTTGCGCCGGTGGTAGCTCACCGAGCACCTGCGAGGTGATGAGCCCCGCACAGATCAGCCTGCCGACCAACCAGAACGATCAGCGGGTGGAAGCGCAAACCACCGGGGAACCGGTGTCCGACAGTCACGAGCAAGATTGCCCCTGACTGAGCCGCCCTTGATTGAGGCGTAGCCGGGCAAGCCAACGCAGGCCCATAAGGAGTGTGGATGAAAGCTGTTATGGGCCTGCTGGCCCTCGTATTGCTTGCTGGTTGTGCCAGCTCAAAACCCACCGACCAGTGGACCACCTGGACCTGCGACAGCCAGGCCAAGGTGCTGTGGCGTTATGCCGAAGGCAACCAGAGTGCTGTTGATGTGCGCCTGGGTGGCAGCGATATCGTTTATCGGCTCAAACAGGAACCTGTAGAGACCGGGGCTTTCTATAGCAGCGATGTTCTGGCCTTTCACATAAAAGGACAGGAAGGCCTGATTTACTGGGTTGCCAATAACGACCTGATTGGCCGGGGCTGCAAAGCCCCATAAGTATTCACACGGCAGAGGGCCTAACGCAGTGCCTTCTTCGCCTATACAATGCCCGCAGTTGCAGGCTTGCACGATTAACTAGCGAAACCGGGAGATAGTTAAACCATGGCACTTATCAGCATGCGCCAGATGCTGGACCACGCCGCCGAATTCGGCTACGGCGTACCAGCTTTCAACGTCAACAACCTGGAACAGATGCGCGCCATCATGGAAGCGGCTGACAAGACCAATTCCCCGGTGATCGTGCAGGCTTCGGCCGGTGCACGTAAATACGCGGGCGCACCGTTCCTGCGTCACCTGATCCTGGCGGCAATCGAAGAATTCCCGCATATCCCGGTGTGCATGCACCAGGACCACGGCACCAGCCCTGACGTGTGCCAGCGCTCCATCCAACTGGGCTTCAGCTCGGTAATGATGGACGGCTCGCTCGGCGAAGACGGCAAAACCCCTACCGACTACGACTACAACGTACGCGTTACCCAGCAGACCGTGGCCATGGCCCACGCCTGCGGCGTTTCGGTAGAAGGCGAGCTGGGCTGCCTGGGTTCGCTGGAAACCGGCATGGCCGGTGAAGAAGACGGCATTGGCGCCGAAGGCATGCTGGACCACAGCCAGATGCTGACCGACCCGGAAGAAGCCGCCGACTTCGTCAAGAAGACCCAGGTGGATGCCCTGGCGATTGCCATCGGTACCAGCCACGGCGCGTACAAGTTCACCAAGCCGCCTACCGGCGACGTGCTGGCCATCGACCGTATCAAGGAAATCCACAAGCGCATCCCCAACACCCACCTGGTGATGCACGGTTCTTCGTCGGTACCGCAAGAGTGGCTGGCGATCATCAACCAGTACGGCGGCGACATCAAAGAAACCTACGGCGTGCCGGTTGAGGAAATCGTTGAAGGCATCAAGCACGGCGTGCGTAAGGTCAACATCGACACCGACCTGCGTCTGGCGTCCACCGGTGCCATGCGCCGCCTGATGGCCACCAACCCGAGCGAATTCGACCCACGCAAATTCTTTGGCGAAACCGTCAAAGCCATGCGCGACGTCTGCATCGCCCGCTACGAAGCCTTCGGCACCGCCGGCAACGCTTCGAAGATCAAGCCGATTTCCCTGGAAAGCATGTTCCAGCGTTATGCCAAGGGTGAGTTGAACGCCAAGGTGAACTAAGTTCGCTGGTGTTACTGCTCAAACAGAAGCCCGCCTTTATGGCGGGCTTTTTGTTTTCCAAACCAAAACACCCGTCATCCCAGCGCAGGCTGGGATCCAGAATGTTGTGGCGGGCAATTAACCGCGCTCCATCCACTATTCTGGGTCCCAGCCTGCGCTGGGACGACGGTGTGCTCGGTTATTTCGTGGTTTTAGCTGCCGCCGCCGTGGTCGCCGCCACCGCCGTATGGTCAATCTTCAACACATAAAACGCCGCCACGCCGGCCTCGGTTTCCTAGCCTTTCTCCCGAAGCCAACACCCGTCATCCCAGCGCAGGCTGGGATCCAGAATGTTGTGGCGGGCAATTAACCGCGCTCCATCCACTATTCTGGGTCCCAGCCTGCGCTGGGACGACGGTGTGCTCAGTTATTTCGTGGTTTTAGCTGCCGCCGCCGTCGTATGGTCAATCTTCAACACATAAAACGTCGCCGCACCGGCTTCGGTTTCGTAGCCTTCGTTGTCCTGGGTGTACACGCCGGCCTTGAAGTAAAGCAGTTTGGGCGCCCAGGTCGGGTCTACCCTGGTTGACCACTGGGCGCTGTTGACGGTCACCGACAGCGCGCCCTTGGGCGACAGATGCAACGTGTAGGTGAAGCGCTGGTTGAGCTTCACGCCGCTGAGCACGGTAATCACCTGGCCTTCTTCATCCAGCGGATTGCCCCGTACCTTGGCGACGATATTGGCCGTGGCCGTCTTGGTTTTGTACTGGAACTCCAGCTTCACCATCGGCTTACTGCTGCCGAACGCGTGAATCTGGCCGATCACCACTTTGCCCGTAGACGGCACTTGGTTTACTGCAACGGCGGCGCGCAGAAAATTGTCAGCGCTGGGGTAGGTCCAGTTGCGTAATTTGCTGTCGGCGAAGGTTTCGCGCAGTTCGCTGCGCGGGTAGCTGGCGCTTTCGGTTACGGTGCCGTTGACCGGCGCCCAGAAAAATACCGAGCCGTTGTTGGCCTTGAAGTAATAGTCCTGGTAGCCGCCCACCAGAACCGGGGTCTGAATAGTGGTGGCCGGCACGCCAACAGGGATGGACAGGTTCCAGGTAGCCAGATCAATCATCAAATTCTCTCCGCGGGAGAGGTGGTTATGTCCCGCGGCCTGTGTATCGTGCGGCGTCTGGCGCCCTTGAATGCCTTTCGTCGCCCCCGACCTGTCATGAAATCGACAGCCGTTTCGCTGCTTTTGCGGGTGGTTGCTGCAAGTGCTTGATGTGTTTCGGGGCGTTGGCAAAGCTGGCGTTTTGCCCGGCCGGCAGCCTTGGTTAAACTGACGGCCCACTGCCGACGACTGGCTGCCCATGCCCCCGCTCAAATACTTGCAAGCCTACCCGCCCGCCCTGCAAGAGCAGGTGCGGCAGCTGATCGCCAGTGATCGTCTGGGGGAGTATTTGCAACAGCGCTATCCGCATAAGCATGCGGTGCAGAGCGACAAGGCGCTCTACGCCTACACGCTGGAACTCAAGCAGGAGCACCTGCGTAACGCGCCGGCCATCGACAAGGTGCTGTTCGACAACCGCCTGGACCTCACCCACCGCGCACTTGGCCTGCACACGGCCATTTCGCGGGTGCAGGGCGGCAAGCTCAAGGCCAAGAAAGAGATTCGCGTGGCGTCGTTATTCAAGGACGCCGCGCCGGAGTTTCTGCGCATGATCGTGGTGCATGAGTTGGCGCACCTCAAAGAGTCCCACCACAACAAGGCCTTCTACAAACTCTGTGAGTACATGCTGCCGGGGTATCACCAGTTGGAGTTTGATCTGCGCGTTTATCTAACCTGGCGGGATCTGCCTAAAGCGCAAGGCTAAGGCACTTTCTTGCGCAGCAGCACATTGAGCTGATCGACCACCGGCGCCCAGTCGGAATCATCAAGAATCTCGTCCTGCAAAAACGCCTGCTGCGACGGCGACCAGAAGCTGGCTTTGGATACCTTGATCTCATCAGGCAGCGGCGAATGGCTGGCGATGAATTGGGCGATTTCGTCGGGTTCGGAAGGCAGGCCGAGTTGTTGGAACAAGGCGGGAAGGTCGTGCTTGTTACGTTCCATGGTGTAGTCCTCAGTGGGCAAGCAGGCGTAAGGGTGGGACTGTCAGGTTTTGCTCGTGGTTCAACCTCGTTGCAGAGCGTTCTTCGCGCCTGGGGCCCGGCGTTCGCCTGGACGACGGGATTGTTTGGCCGTTCTTCGTCTTCCGGTGCTTATCAAATAGACGGGCCGTGCCACGGTTCACACATCAGACGGGCGGCCAATGGGCAAACCCCGTGATAGCGATTAGCCTGTACGGTCTAAGGGTTCGCGCCGGAGCAGGTTTCATGTCAGCCGTGTTGAGCGGGTATGCCCGCTATCGCCAGGTGGTCACGCAGCTGATGTCTGGCGAGGAACAATTGCCCAGCTTGCCGGCCTTGACCCTGGAAATCCGCAAGGCCCTGCGCAGCCCCGATATCAGCCTGGAAGCCCTGAGCAAACTCATCAGCCGCGACCCCGCCCTGGCCGCGCTGCTGATCAAGTATTCGTCCAGCCCGCTCAATCGCACCCGCCGTGGCCCCAAAACCCTCAAGGACGTGATGCAGTTGCTGGGCGTCGGCCAGGTCGACCGCATCACCATGGTCCACAGCATTCAAAGCCTGTTTACCCTGCACAGCGCCGCCCATAAAAAGCTCTTTATGGAAGCCTGGGAGCGGCTGATTCTGCAGGCCTGCATCTGCGGGTTTCTGGCCGCCAAAGTGAGCCATATCCAGCCCGAACAGGCGCTGCTGGCCAGCCTGATGAGCGAATTGGGTTCGTTGGCGATTCTCTCGGCCTTCAAAGACGACGCCGTGCCCTCGCGCGAGCTGTACCTGCAACTGTGTCAGGAATACAGCAAGTCGCTGGGCGTGATTCTGCTGAAGAAATGGGCGGTGGATGAGGAGTTGGTGGCGATTGTGCGCAACAGCGGCAACTGGGAGGAGCGGGGCGTCGGCTATCACATGGAGCTGCTCGACCTGGTCAACCTGGCGCGCTACCACCGCCTCAAAGGGTTTGACCACGTGGCCGACTTGCCACCGCTGCAAAGCCTCACTGGCTTTGGCAAACTGCTGCCGCCGTATAACCAGCTGGATATCAATGGCGGCTTGCAGCTGATTACCGTGCACCGCGATGAGATTGATGCATTGGCGGATATGCTTCGGTAAAGCCGTCACTCGCCGTCATCCCAGCGCAGGCTGGGATCCAGAATGTTGGATTAGGCGAGGTGGTGAGTACGCCGCACGATTCTGGATTCCGGCCTGCGCCGGAATGACGGCATGTGATGAGCGATTTCATCACCCCGGCGCGTTGATACTCACCGGATCGCGCAGCACATGCGCCGCCAACGTGCGCAGCGGGCTCAACTGCCGGCAGATCAACGCCAGCTCGCTCTGCACCAGCCGTTCGCGGTCGTCCATTTCTTCCGGCAGTTGTTCCAGCGCCTTGGCCAGCTCTTCTTCGGCATCGCTGTGGATCACCACCGGGGTTTTCTCCACCAGGTTCTGCGCCACTTCGTCCAGGCTGCTAGCCAAAATCGACGCCGCCTGGCTGATCAGGCCCGGCCCGACGGCGCTGGCCAACGGCTCGCCACGGTGCGCGCCGAGGGCCGACAGGTAACTGAGCAAGGTGTGCGAGAGCACTAGGAAGCGGAAGCCCACATCCGCTTCCTTACGGAAGTGCCCCGGCTCCATCAGCATATTGGCCAGCGTGCTCGATAGCGCCGCATCAGCGTTATGGGCGTTGCGCCGGGCCAGGCGGTAAGCCAGGTCGTCGCGTTTGCCTTCGGCGTACTGGCGCATGATCTGCTGCAGGTAGCGGCTGTTGCAGCTCAGGGTATTGGCCACCACCTGGTTCAGGCGCCGGCCCTGCCAGTCCGGCAGAATCAGGAAAACCGCCAGGCCCGCAATCAAGGCGCCCAGCAGGGTGTCCACCAGGCGCGGCACAATCAGGCCGTAGCCGTCGCCCACCTGGTTGAAGCAGAACATCACCATCAAGGTAATCGCCGCCGTCGACAGCATGTAGCGCGTGGCCCGGTTGGCGAAGAACACCACCCCGGCGACTACGGCGAACATCGCCTGAATCAGCGCGCCGGGGAACAGGTCGAACAGCGCCCAGCCCAGAACCAGGCCGATCACCGTGCCGCCAATCCGTTGCATCAGCTTTTTGCGCGTGGCGCCGTAGTTAGGCTGACACACGAACAGCGTGGTGAGGATGATCCAGTAGCCTTCCTCGGGGTGAATCAGGTGCAGCATGCCGTAGCCCACGCTCAGGGCAATGGCCAGGCGCAGGGCATGACGGAATAGCAGCGAAGTCGGCGTCAGTTGCAGGCGAATGCGGCCAATGATGTCTTTGAGCGAACGCGGCGAGCGGTCGAGCAAGCTGCTGTCCTGCTCGTCGGCCAGGGCGTCGGGGTTATTGGCATTGGACAGCAGGTTATTCAGCGTGCCGAGGTTGCTGGCCAGCGCGCGTAACGAACGCAGCAGGCTGCGCCAGGCCGGGTTGCTCTGGATGCGCAGGTGCTCCATGGAGGCTTGCAGGTCGGCCAGGGCCTGGCTGGAGTGGCCGCCGTAGTCGAAGCTCTGGCGCAGCTGAATGGCCTCGCCCAATTGCTGGCAAGCCCAGCCTTGCTGGCGCAGCAGGCGCTGGCAGCGAAACAGCACGTCGCTGTGGAAAAACGCTTCGGCCAGTTCGTTGTAGGGATAGTGCGAGGAGCTGGCGCGCTCGTGAATGTCCTGCGCCATAAAGTACAGCTTCAGGTAGCGGCTGATTTTCTGCCCCGGCCGCGCACTGTCCACGCGGTTGAGAATGATCTCTTTGCTGGCATTGAGCGCGGCCACCACCTTGCCGTTCTGCTTGGCCAGGGCCAGACGCTTGTCTTCCAGCTCGACCCCGCGAATCGGCTCGAACAACGCCGATTTCAGCTTGAGAAAGCGCCCCAGTTCGCGGAACAACACGGCCAGGCTCTGCTGCACCGGCTGGTGGGTAAACAGCGCCTGCCAGATCACTGACAGCAAGCCATACCAGGCGGCGCCAGCCACCAGCAGCATCGGCTCATGCCAGAAATTCACCTGGGCGCCGTCGCGCTGGTCCACCCCGATCATGGTGTACACCGAGAGAATCAATGTGGCCTGGGCAATGCGTGCATAGCGCTCGCCTAATGCGCCAAGCATGGTCAGGCAGAAGCTCGCCAAGGCCATTGAGGCGGCAAATACCCAGGGCATCGGGAATAACAACTCTACCGCCACCGAGGCCACGCTAAAGCACGCCAAGGTCACCAGCAGCGCATTGAGGCGGCCCTGCCAGCTGTCATCGGTTTCGGCCAGGGCGCTGGCGATAACCCCGAGAAACAGCGGAATCAGCTGGTGCATGGCGTCCTGCGTCCAGCACAGTGCCATGATCCCGGTAAGGGCGATAAAGGCCCGCAGGCTGTAGCTGAACTTGTCCAGCGCCCAGAGGCGGCGCAGGGATTGGCGAATGGTGGGAGCTGGCATCGTGGGCAGACAACCTGACTGGCGATACGTTGATTAGAGCGGATAAGCCGCGCAGTGCGAACCGTCGCGGTCTTTAATTACCACAAACGGTGGGCGATCAGCGCGCAGTGCCGCGCGCTTCAAGCATGCTTGGACAGCTGCCGCGCCGCGAAGTCACGCACCGCCTAAACGAACTGCGCGGCGGCGTACGCCGAGGCCCAGGCCCACTGGAAGTTGAAGCCGCCCAGGTGGCCGGTCACGTCCAGCACTTCGCCGACAAAATACAGCCCCGGCGATTTCAGCGACTCCATGGTTTTGGACGACACCTCCTTGGTGTCGACGCCGCCCAGGGTCACCTCGGCCGTGCGGTAGCCCTCGGTGCCGGCCGGCACCACCTGCCAGTTGGCCAACTGCTCGGCAATCTGCGCAAGCTCCGCCGGGGTGTACTGCTTCATGGGCCTCGACACAAACCAGTGCTCGGCCAGCAGGTTGGCCATCTTTTTGGTGAACAGCTCACCGAGCAGCGTTTTCAGTTCGCTGTTGGGGCGCTCGGCCTGTTGCTCGGCGAGCCAGGTAGGCACGTCATGGTCGGGCAAGAGGTTGATCGACACGGCCTGGCCGGGCAGCCAGTACGAGGAAATCTGCAAAATCGCCGGACCGCTGAGGCCGCGGTGGGTGAACAGAATATTTTCGCGAAAGCTCTCGTCGTTGCAGCTCACCAGACAATCCACCGAGGTACCCGACAGCTCGGTACACAGTGCCTTGAGCTGATCGGTAATGGTGAACGGCACCAGCCCTGCGCGGGTCGGCAGCACGTTGTGGCCAAACTGCTTGGCCACCTGATAACCAAAACCGGTGGCGCCCAGGGTCGGGATCGACAGACCACCGGTGGCAATCACCAGCGAGGTGCAGCTGACGGCGCCAATGCCGGTTTGCAACTGGTAGCCGCTGTCGGTCTTGTCTATCTGGGTGACAGCGGTGTTCAGGTGCAAGGTCACGCCCGCCTGGTCGCATTCGCTGAGCAGCAGCTCGAGAATGTCGCTGGCCTTGTTATCGCAAAACAGCTGGCCAAGTTTTTTCTCGTGGTACGGCACGCCGTGCTTGCTCACCAGCTCGATAAAGTCCCACTGCGTATAACGGGCCAGTGCCGATTTGCAGAAGTGCGGGTTCTGCGACAGGAAGTTGGCCGGCTCGGTGTACATATTGGTGAAATTGCAGCGCCCGCCACCGGACATCAGGATTTTCTTCCCGGCCTTGTTGGCGTGGTCCAGCAGCACCACCTGGCGCCCGCGCTTGGCCGCTTGCAGCGCGCACATCAAACCGGCCGCTCCGGCCCCAATAATCACCACATCCGCACCTTGCACCGCGCACCTCAAAGCTTAGCCCCGTCTACAGGGGCGGCAGTTTAGCGTAAGCGCCGCACAAAACTTGGCGTTTCCCTTCAACGGCACTGGTGTTGTGGGCCAAGGCCTGACTAAGCTCTGGTATCCATGAGCCGGTTTGAAGAAGACGCCCGGTATGAAGTCGATTGCGCGCCTTATGTTGTGGCTGGTCATTGCTTGCAGCACTTCAGTGCATGCGGAGTCCTTGCGCCTGGTGGCCAATGCCTGGCCGCCGTTCAATGACGTCAATCTGCTTAACAACGGCCTGTCCAGCGACCTGGTGATCACCGCGCTCAAGCGCGCCGGTTACTCAAGCTCCTATTTTCAGGTGCCATGGGCGCGCGTGGTGCACGGGTTGCAGGTGGCCGATTACGACATTGTGGTGAGCGCCTGGTACAACGATGAGCGCACCACCTACGGCGTGTTTTCCCAGCCGTACCTGATCAACCGCATCCGCTTTCTGCAGCGCAAGGGCGGCACTATCCAATTTGCTACCCTGAGCGACCTGGTCAGCAACAGCATTGCCGTGGTGCGCGGCTATGTGTACCAGCCTGTCTTCGACACTGACCCCTCCTTACTGCGGGTGCCCGTGGTGGACTTCGCCATGGGCGCGCGCATGCTTGCCGCCGGGCGGGTGCAACTGACCCTGGAAGATGAGCTGGTGGCGCGCCATTACTTTCAGTACGAACTGCGCGGTATCGAAGACCAACTGGAATTCTTGCCCAAGCCGCTGAGCGAAAATGGCCTGCATATTCTGGTGCGCAAAAGCCACCCGCACGCCGAAGAAATCGTCGAGCGCTTCAATCAGGCCATGCAAGCCATGCGTGAAGACGGCACCTACGCCAAGATATTCGCCGCCCATGGTTTTGCCGCCGTTGCCGAATCAAGCGGCCCCACAGGCCAGGACACCGGTGAAATTCCCGATTAGTTGCTGACCGTGCGCCCGCGCCCCTGGTGTTTGGCTTGGTACAGGCGGGTATCGACTTGGTGCAGCAGGCTTTCCAGGTCCTCCGCCGCGCCCTGATACACCCCAGCACTGAAGTTCAGCGCCGGCGCATCGGCGGCGTATTTCAAACCGGCCACTACCTGACGCAACTGCTCCAGGGCGCCTTGCAAGGCCGGCGCGTCCTGGCGGCTGAGCAGGGCGAATTCCTCACCGCCCAAACGGCCCAGCAAGGCGTCGGGGAACACCTGCACCAGCGCGCGGGCGAACAGCACTAGCGCGGTGTCGCCGCTGGCATGGCCAAACTCGTCATTGATGCTTTTGAAGAAATCGAGGTCCAGCATGGCCACGCTCAGGTCATGGCCACCGCGCTGCGCCAGCTTGCACATCTGTGTGCCTTGCTCGTAGAACGCGCGGCGGTTGTAAAGGTTGGTCAACGAGTCGAACAACGCCGCCTGTTTCAGCGCCTGCATCAGATCGCGTCGTTCCAGGGTCGACATCACCCGGCAATTGAGCTCTTCCGGGCAGAACGGTTTGCGCAGAAAGTCATCGGCACCGTGCTTGATAAACAGCGCGCTCAGCGAGCCCTTGGTGTCGGCAGAAAGGCCGAGAATAATCAGGTCAGTGCGCTTCATCTTCTGCCGCAACATCTTCACCAGCTCGAAGCCGCTGATGCCGGGCATGCTGTGGTCTACCAGCAGCAGGTCGATATCGGGCTGTTCCTTGAGGATTTGCAACGCCTGGTCGCCGTCCACCGCATCGATGATCTGGTACAGGTGCGAGGTGAGGATGCGGCGGATGAAATGGCGCGTGGAGTCGGAGTCTTCGGCCACCAGGATTTTCACCTGACTGTTGCTCTCAAGGCGGTGCAGCAGGCGGAAGGCGTACTCATAGGAATGCTGGCTTTCCTTGAGCACGTAATCGACCACACCCTTGAGCAGCAGCTCGTCGCGGCGCTGCTCGTTGTAGGAGCCGGTGAGCACGATGCACGGCAGGGTGTAGCCGAGCACCAGGTCGACGATTTCACCGTCCATGGCATCGGGCAGATTGAGGTCGACAATGGCGGCGAAGAACAGCGAGGCGGAGGTTTCCAGCATGACCTGGGCTTCGCCCAGGGAGGCGCAGAACACCGGTTGCAGGTTGGGTTCCTGGCGGAACAGATGCTCGAGGATTTTGAGCACCAACGGGCTGTCTTCGACTACCAGGATGTTTCTCACCTACTGCTCCTTGTCACGGTGGTTCTGCGTCTCGCCGGGTGGATCGTCGCTGCGCCTTACGATTCTGGACCCCAGCCTTCGCTGGGGTGACGAAGTACCTGACAACACCTCCGTCATCCCCGCGCAGGCGGGGATCCAGAATCGTAAGGCCAAATGCGGTTTTAAAGCATCCGTACGCGAATGGACTTGCCTTTGATTTTCCCGCTGTTCAGGCGATTCAACGCCTGATTCACCACATTGCGATCCACCGCCACATAGGCCTGGTAATCGAAGATGGCGATCTTGCCGACCTTGTCGCCGGCAATGCCGGCATCCCCGGTCAGCGCGCCAAGAATATCGCCCGGGCGCACTTTGTCTTTGCGCCCGGCGCCGATGCACAGGGTCACCATCGGCGGCTGCAACGGGCCGCCCGGCTGGGCTTTCAAGTTGTCGATCTGGTCCCACTTCAACGGCGCCTGCTGGCGGGTTTCGATGGCTTGCGCGCGGTGCGCTTCGGCCGGGGCCACCAGGCTCAGGGCCAAGCCTTTTTCGCCAGCACGACCGGTACGGCCAACGCGGTGAATATGGATTTCCGAATCGCGCGCCAGCTCGACGTTGATCACCGCATCCAGCGAGTCGATGTCCAGACCACGGGCCGCCACGTCAGTGGCCACCAGAATGCTGCAGCTGCGGTTGGCGAACATCGCCAGTACCTGATCGCGGTCGCGTTGTTCCAGGTCGCCGTTCAGTGCCTGGGCGGAAAAGCCTTTGGCCGTCAGGTGGTCGACCACTTCCTGGCACTGCTGCTTGGTAAAGCAGAAGGCCACGCACGATTGCGGACGGAAGTGCGCCAGCAGTTTGGTCACGGCCTGCATGCGCTGGTCCGGGTCAATTTCGTAGAAGCGCTGCTCGATCTGGTTGTCAGCATGCAGCGACTCGGCGCGCACCTGCTGCGGGTCGCGCATGATGGCGGCAGACAACTGCTTGATGCCAGACGGGTAGGTAGCCGAGAACAACAGGGTCTGCCGCTTCGCCGGGGTGTGGCTGATGATGTCGGTGATGGCGTCGTTAAAGCCCATGTCGAGCATGCGGTCGGCTTCGTCGAGCACCAGGGTGTTGAGGCCGTCGAGTTTCAGGGTGCCCTTGCGCAGGTGCTCCTGAATGCGCCCCGGGGTGCCGACGATAATGTGCGCGCCGTGCTCCAGCGAGCCGATCTGCGGGCCGAAGGGCACGCCGCCGCACAGGGTCAGTACCTTGATGTTGTCGGCACTGCGGGCCAGGCGACGAATTTCCTTGGCCACCTGGTCCGCCAGTTCGCGCGTGGGGCACAGCACCAGCGCCTGGCAACCGAAGTAGCGCGGGTTCAGCGGGTTGAGCAGGCCGATGCCAAAGGCGGCGGTTTTGCCGCTACCGGTCTTGGCCTGGGCGATCAGGTCCATGCCCTTGAGAATCACCGGCAGGCTTTGTGCCTGAATCGGCGTCATCTCGGCATAACCCAGGGACTCCAGGTTGGCCAACATGGCGGCGGATAGGGGCAACGAATTGAACGCGGTGGAAGTCACGGGGCAGGCCTGCTGAACGGAAATGGCGTGCAGTGTAACAGGGGCGCCGTGTACCACGGCATTGCAGGCACTCAAGGGGCGACGGACTGCGACTAAAGATAGGGCGCTGGCCTGTGTAATTTGTAAAAACCCCAGCGCAAAGGTGGCTATTTGCTGGTATTACTTTCTCCAGGGGTCAGGGCGTTGTTCGCTGACCATATCCGCTGAAATTTGCCGGGTCCTGCCGTGCTGAAACGAATCGCCGTTGCTGATCTTTGCCTGGGCATGTTTGTTCACGAATTCTGTGGTTCGTGGATGGAACACCCATTCTGGAAAGCCAAGTTCCTACTCGACTCTGCCAAGGACCTTCAGCGCATCCGCGACAGTGGCATCGAAGAGGTCTGGATCGACGCCGACAAAGGCCTGGACGTACCCGACGGCAGCGCTGCCGTGAGCCAGGAGCAAGTGGCTGCCGAGGTGGAGCAGTTGCTGGTCGCCGAGGTGGACGCCAAACCGGTGAGCACATCGCTGGAAGAGGAGGTCAAGCGCGCACAGAAGCTCTGCGCCCGGTCCAAGGACGCCGTCGTCGCCATGTTCGGCGAGGTGCGCATGGGCCACGCCATCGATGCCGAGCGGGTGGTCGAGCTGGTGGACGAGATCACTGCCTCGGTGATGCGCAACCCCGACGCCATGATCAGCCTGGCGCGCCTGAAAACCTCCGATGAATACACCTATATGCACTCCGTGGCCGTATGCGCACTGATGATTGCGCTGGCTCGCCAGCTGGGGCTGTCTGACGAGCAGGTGCGTGAGGCTGGCGTGGCCGGGTTGCTGCACGACATCGGCAAGATGATGATCCCCGACACTATTCTCAACAAACCCGGCAAACTCACTGACGCCGAATTCAACACCATGCGCGACCACCCCATGGCCGGGCTGAAGCTGCTCAAAGACAACCGCGACATCAGCGCCATCGTGCTGGACGTGTGCCTGCACCACCATGAAAAGGTCGATGGCAGCGGCTACCCGCACCACCTGGTGGGCGAGCAGATCAGCCTGTTTGCCAAGATGGGCGCCGTCTGCGACGTGTATGACGCCATCACCTCCAACCGCCCGTACAAAAGTGGCTGGGACCCGGCCGAGTCGATCCGCAAGATGGCCGAGTGGAGCAAAGGCCATTTCGATCAGGCGGTGTTCCAGGCCTTCGTCAAATCCGTGGGCATCTACCCCACCGGCTCGCTGGTGCGCCTTGAAAGCGGGCGGCTGGGTATCGTCATGGAACAGCACGCCACCTCGCTGCTGACGCCGCGGGTGAAAGTGTTTTTTATGGCCAAATCGAAAACGCCGATTCCCCAGCAGATCATCGACCTGGCCAAGCTGGTGGGGCGCGAGAAGATCGTCGGGCGCGAGGCGCCGGAAGACTGGAATTTTCCGCGGCTGGAAGAGTTGTGGAGTGGGCTGCCATCGAAGAATGGCAGTTACTTCGGCTGACTCGTTTACCCCAGCACCGTTGTCCCTTTCGCAACCCTGGATCCCAGCCTGCGCTGGGATGACGGAGGGGGAGCAAGAACACCGTCATCCCGGCGCAGGCCGGGATCCAGAATGCCGTGCCTTGGCTTGAGGACTTGTGGAGTGGGCTGTTGCAGTTACTTCGGCTGACTCGTTTACCCCAGCACCGTTGTCCATTTCGCAACCCTGGATCCCAGCCTGCGCTGGGATGACGGAGGGAGGCGCAAGAACACCGTCACCCCGGCGCAGGCCGGGATCCAGAATGCCGTGCCTTGGCTTGAGGACTTGTGGAGTGGGCTGTTGCAGTTACTTCGGCTGACTCGTTTACCCCAGCAC
>NZ_BSFN01000001.1:0-75570 GCF_027922365.1 Pseudomonas turukhanskensis | reverse complement strand
CGTTGTCCATTTCGCAACCCTGGATCCCAGCCTGCGCTGGGATGACGGAGGGGGCGCAAGAACACCGTCATCCCGGCGCAGGCCGGGATCCAGAATGCCGTGCCTTGGCTTGAGGACTTTTGGAGTGGGCTGTTGCAGTTACTTAGGCTGACTCGTTTACCCCAGCACCGTTGTCCCTTTCGCAACCCTGGATCCCAGCCTGCGCTGGGATGACGGAGGGGGGAGCAAGAACACCGTCATCCCGGCGCATGCCGGGATCCAGAATGCCGCGCCTTGGCTTGAGTACATGTGGAATGGGCTATTGCAGTTACTTCGGTTGACTCGTTTACCCCAGCACCGTTGCCCCTTTCGCAACCCTGGATCCCAGCCTGCGCTGGGATGACGGAGGGGGGCGCAAGAACACCGTCATCCCGGCGCAGGCCGGGATCCAGAATGCCGTGCCTTACTCCTGAATCTCGGTAGTCACCCGCTTCGCCGAGCGCCCATCCTCACGCGCCAGCTGCAAAAAGATCGCAGCCGCCAACAGCGTCAGCACGCCCACGCAAAAGAACGTGAGTTGGAAGGCGCCGAGCACGCTGCTGATTTCGCCACTGTCGATTTCACTGGTAAAGCCGCCCAACAGCGCCGCGCCGGAGGCAATGCCCAGGCTGATCGCCAACTGCACCACCACCGACAACAGGCTGTTGCCGCTGCTGGCGCTGCTGTCGTCGAGGTCGATCAGGGTGACGGTGTTCATCGCCGTGAACTGCATCGAATTCACTGCCCCCAACAGCCCCAGCTGAATCAACAGCACCGCGTAGGGCGTGGTGGCGGTCACCAGGCCCAGGCTGGCGAGCAGGGCGCCGAGCAGCAAGGTATTGCCGGTCAGTACCGTGCGGTAGCCAAAGCGATCAATGATCGATTTGGCCAAAGGTTTTACCGCCATTGCCGCCAGCGCCAGGGGAATCATGCTCATGCCCGCCTGCGCCGGTGAATACCCCAAGGCCACCTGCAACAGCAGCGGCACCAGAAACGGCAACGAACCGCTGCCCAGCCGCGCGAACAGGTTGCCCAGAATGCCCACGGCAAAGGTGCGGGTGCGAAACAGGCGGGGGGAAAACAAGGGCTCGGCCACTTGCCCGGCACGCAGCCAGTACGCTGCCAGGCACGCCAGGCCGCCGAGCAACAGCAGCATCACGCGCATATGCGCCAGGTGCAGCTCGCCCAAGCCTTCCAGGGCAACGGTGATCAGCACCATGGCGCCGCCAAACAGCAAAAACCCCAAGGTGTCGAAACGGCTGCGCTGCGGCCCGCGCAAATCCGGCATTACCCGGTACACGGCGATGCAGCCGATCAGGCCGACCGGGATATTGATCAGAAAGATCCAATGCCAGCTGGCGTACTCCACCAGCCAGCCGCCCAGCGTCGGGCCAATCAACGGGCCGAGCAGACCGGGCAGGGTGATAAAACTCATGATCCGCACCAGCTCCGTGCGCGGGTAAGCACGCAGCACCACCAGCCGGCCAACCGGCATCATCAGTGCGCCACCGAGGCCCTGCACGATGCGCGCGCCCACCAATTGCGGCAGCGTGGTGGACAGGGCGCACAAGAGCGATCCGCAGCTGAACAGCAAAATGGCGCCGAAGAAAATCCGCCGCGTGCCAAAGCGGTCGGCAATCCAGCCGGAAGCGGGAATCAGCAGGGCCACGGTAAGCATGTAAGCGATGACCACCGACTGCATGCGCAGCGGGTCTTCCAAGAGTTCGCGGGCCATGGCCGGCAGGGCGGTGTTGAGGATGGTGCCGTCCAGGGTCTGCATAAAAAATGCGATGGCGACGATCCAGGGCAGCAAGCGGGCAGTGCGGGCATCGAGGGGGCTTACAGGCATTGGTGGCTCTCAAGGCAGGGCGGCAAAGCGGGGGCAACACTGCACGGACTTTAGGCCCATGGCCGCATGGTTTCCAGTGCACTGCCGCTCTTACGGGCAATTGCATTGGCGTGGTGCTAGCAATAGTCTGGGTGGGCCGTCAGAGGTTGTACTGACGTACCGATGTGTTCCTGGCTATGTATAAGGCGCTTGCGATGCGGGTGACATTCCCAGTGGTGGTTACGCTTTGCTTGTGTCTGCCCGTGCAGGCGCAGGAGTGGTTTCCGGTACCGGTAATGAGTGATGGGCAGGTGCTCGATTATCAGCCGCTGAGCAAAGCAGCCAGGCCCTGGCGTGTCTGTGCATTGCTGCCCCAGGGCCTGGGCCGCTATTGGTGGGCGATGTCCTGGGGCCTGTCGCAGGAGGCGCAGCGCCAAGGCGTGCGACTGGGCGTCTACGATGCCGGTGGCTACCAGAACGACGCCGTGCAACGCGAGCAGTTCGCCCACTGCGCTGAACGTGGCGCGGACGCTTATATCGTCGGCGGCGTTAGCGCGCAGGGGTTATGCCCGCAGATTCAGGCTGTGGCCGAGCACGGCGCACCGGTGATCGATCTGGCCAACCGCCTGGACTGCCCGGGCGTGCGAGCGCACGCGCGGGTCGACTTCGCCGAAATGACCAAGCAGGTGGTGGCTTACTTGCTTGCCGACAGCAAAGGGCGCGCGGTGCGCGTTGGCTGGTTTCCCGGGCCCGAAGGCGCTGCGTGGCTCAAGGATGCCGAGGACGGTTTGCGCGAGGCGATTGCGGGCAAGTCTGTGACCCTGATCCATGGCGGTTATGGCGTCGCCGATATCTCCGGGCAGGCGCCGCTGGTGCGTGATCTGCTCGCGCGCGAACCCAATCTTGATTATGTGCTGGGCAATGCCGAGGCGGCGGCGTTCGCTTCGCGGCTGCGGCATAACAGTGCGCCGCGGTATCACTTCAAGGTGCTGTCGTTTTATGCCAATGAACGGTTGCTGGAGCCGATTGCCGAGGGGCAGGTGTTGGCGGCGCCGACCGATTCGCCGGTGGTGCAGGCGCGTATTGCGGTGGACCTGGCGGTGCGGATGTTGGAGAAGCAGCAGGTGCCGAGGATGATCAGTCCGCAGATCATCATGCTCGACAGGAGTACTGTGCGGCAGCTGGATTTGGGAGTGCTGATGGCGCCGAGTGGGCAGTGGATGATTCGGCAGGATTTGCCGGATTAACTGTCTGGTTTGTTCGCGCCTTACGCGTGGCGGACCTTTTCGATCTTTTCGCGCGTTACGCACGAGGCTTTTGTAGGGTGTGCTCCGCGCACCTTTCGGTTTATCAGGCGACTGCGTTTTTGTTCTTTACCGCGTGTGTTGAACGTTTTGTTTCGCGCCTTACGCGCGAGTTTCTTTTTCCAGTCGATGAAAAAGAAACCAAAAAATCTTGCCCCCACCTTGGGTTTTCACTGCGTGAAAACTTCCCTCGTTCCATCGCCGCTCCGGGGGCACGCCACGACGGGCCGTCCCTGGCCCATCGTGGCTCTCGCGGCATCCATGCCGCTCAACCCCCTACGCGACGATTCCACTCGGCCTGCGCTCAAGGGGCGAGTAGATCAAGATCAAAAACAGATCAAAAGCAGTGGATCAAGTGAGGTCGCTGCCCAAACCTCACCCCTCGCCCGCTTGCGGGAGAGGGGCCGGGGGTGAGGGCGGGCTTTAACGCAAAGGCGTGCCTCTGACCGGCGCGCCATTGGCCACGTAATACGGCGCTGTACTGCGAGGCAACGGCGTCCGGCCGCGGATTTTGTCGGCGATTTTTTCCGCGATCATGATGGTCGGCGCATTCAGGTTGCCGGTGACAATCAGCGGCATGATCGAGGCGTCCACTACGCGCAAACCTTGCACGCCATGCACGCGGCCTTCGCCATCGACCACGGCCATTTCATCGCTGCCCATCTTGCAGGAGCAGGAGGGGTGGAAGGCGGTTTCGGCGTGTTCGCGCACGAATTGGTCGAGCTGCTCGTCGGTCTGTACGTCGGGCCCGGGGCTGATTTCGCGGCCGCGGAAGGGGTCCAGCGCTGGCTGGTTCATGATCTCGCGGGTCAGGCGAATGCCGTCGCGGAATTCTTGCCAGTCCTGTTCGGTGGCCATGTAGTTGAACAGGATGCTCGGGTGCTCATGGGGGTCTTTGGATTTGACCTGGATACGCCCGCGGCTCGGTGAGCGCATGGAGCCGACATGGGCTTGAAAGCCGTGCTCTTTCACGCCGTTGCTGCCGTTGTAGTTAATCGCCACGGGCAGAAAGTGGTATTGGATATTCGGCCATTCGAATTCCGGGCGGGTGCGGATAAAGCCGCCGGCTTCGAACTGGTTGCTGGCGCCGATGCCTTTGCCCAGAAACAGCCATTTGGCGCCAATCTGTGGCTGGTTGCGCCACAGCAGCGACGGGTACAGCGACACCGGTTGGGTGCAGGCGTATTGCAGGTACATTTCCAGGTGGTCTTGCAGGTTTTCACCCACGCCCGGCAGGTCGTGCACCACAGGAATGCGCAGTTTTTTAAGCAGCTCGGCCGGGCCCACCCCTGAGCGTTGCAGAATCTGCGGCGAGGCGATGGCGCCGGAACACACCAGCACTTCGCGGCGGGCCATGGCTTCCACCGGAATCGAGCTGGTGCCTTTGAGGTAGGCCACGCCGACGGCGTGTTTGCCTTCGAACAGCACGCGGTCGGTGACGGCGTGGGTGACGATGGTCAGGTTTGGGCGTTTGCGCGCCTGGTCGAGATAACCCCGGGCGGTGCTGGAGCGGCGGCCCGCTGGCGTGACGGTACGGTCCATGGGGCCGAAGCCTTCCTGCTGGTAACCGTTGAGGTCGGTTGTGGCGGGGTAACCGGCCTGCACGCCGGCTTCGACCATGGCCTTGAACAGCGGGTTGTTGCCGGCCTTGGGCGTGGTCACGCTCACCGGGCCGTCGCCGCCGTGGTAGTCATCGGGGCCGATGTCGCGGGTTTCGGCTTTGCGGAAGTAGGGCAGGCAGTCCAGGTAGGTCCAGTCTTCCAGGCCTGGGGTTTTCGCCCAGTTGTCGTAGTCCAGCGCGTTGCCGCGGATGTAGCACATGCCGTTGATCAACGACGAACCGCCCAGGCCCTTGCCGCGTCCGCATTCCATGCGGCGGTTGTTCATATGCGGTTCAGGGTCGGTTTCATAGGCCCAGTTATAGCGCCGGCCTTGCAGCGGAAAGGCTAACGCGGCGGGCATCTGGGTCCGAAAATCCAGGCGATAGTCCGGGCCGCCAGCTTCGAGCAGCAACACGGTCACGTCGGCATCTTCGGTGAGCCGGGTGGCCAGGGTGTTACCGGCGGAGCCGGCACCGACGATGATGTAATCGAATTCTGTGTTCATTTCTGTACCTGACTTGGAACCGGTTCCCGCCTTTAGTCCGTCATTCCCGCGCAGGCGGGAATCCTGAATTTTTCGGCGAGCGCGTACTTCTGAACGAGCCTGGATCCCCGCCTGCGCGGGGATGACGGTGGGTGCAATACGATGGGTGCGTTAGAAAACCGAGGTATACCCACCCAACTCCACCTGCACTGACTTGATGCGGGTGTATTGCGCCAGGGTCACCAAACCGTTTTCACGGCCAACGCCCGATTGTTTGTAGCCACCCACCGGCATTTCGGCCGGCGACTCGCCCCAGGTGTTGATCCAGCAGATGCCGGCTTCCAGCTTGTGGATAACCCGGTGCGCACGGTTCAGGTCCTGGGTGATGATGCCGGCGGCCAGGCCGAACTCGGTGTCGTTGGCGCGGCGGATCACTTCGTCTTCGTCGTCGTACACCAGAATGCTCATCACCGGCCCGAAGATCTCTTCGCGCACGATGGTCATGTCATCGGTGCAGTCGCTGAATACGGTTGGGGCCACGTAGGCGCCTTTGCCAAATTCGCCCTCAGTCACCCGCTCGCCACCGATCAACAAACGCGCGCCTTCCTCTTTGCCCTTGGCGATGTAACCCAACACGTTTTCCATGTGGGCGAAGCTCACCAGCGGGCCGAAGTTGGTGGTGTCGTCGGTCGGGTCGCCGAGGCGAATGCGCTGCACGCGCTCCAGTACCTTGGCTTCAAACCGTGCCTGCAAACTGCGCGGCACAAACACCCGGGTGCCGTTGGTGCACACCTGGCCGGAGCTGTAGAAGTTGGCCATGACGGCAATGTCGGCGGCGCGGTTGAGGTTGGCGTCTTCGAAGATGATCAGCGGGCTCTTGCCGCCCAACTCCATGGTCACTTCTTTCAGCGAGGAGCTGGAGGCGCTGGCCATGACTTTCTTGCCGGTGTCGGTGCCGCCGGTAAACGAGATTTTTTCGATCCGCGGGTGTTCGGTCAGCCAGGTGCCCACTTCGCGGCCGCTGCCGGTCAGCACGTTAAACACGCCGTCGGGCAAACCGGCGGCGGTGTAGATTTCGGCAAGCTTCAAGGTGGTGAGGGAGGTCACTTCGCTGGGTTTGAAGATCATCGCGTTGCCGGCGGCGAGCGCCGGGGCGGATTTCCACAGGGCGATCTGGATCGGGTAGTTCCAGGCGCCGATGCCGGCCACCACGCCCAGCGGCTCGCGGCGGGTGTAGACGAACGAGGTCTCGCGCAGGGGGATCTGCTCGCCTTCGATCGCCGGCACCAAGCCTGCGTAGTACTCCAGCACGTCGGCGCCGGTGACAATGTCGACATAGCGGGTTTCCGACAGCGCCTTGCCGGTGTCCAGGGTTTCCAGTTCGGCCAACTCGTCGTTGCGCTCGCGCAGAATATCCACGGCCTTGCGCAGAATGCGCGAGCGCTGCATGGCGGTCATGGCCGCCCACACTTTCTGACCCTTTTCGGCGCTGGCCACTGCTCGCTCCACATCTGCCTCTGAGGCCCGTTGCACCTCGGCCAGTACTTCACCATTGGCCGGGTTGATGGCCTGAAAAATGGCGCCGCTGGTGGCGTCGACATAACCGCCATCGATATAGAGTTTTTGCAGGGGAAAACGGGCCATGGTGTCCTCGCGAAAGTCAAAAATAGGGGAGAGGGGCTGCGTCAGCCCGCCTGCCTGGCCAGTTGTTGGTCCAAGTAGTCGAAGGCAATCTGCAGCGCTTGCTGGGTATCGAACGCTTCGCCACTCAAGGCGCCGCGCAGCCACAAGCCATCAATCAGGGCGGCCAGACCACGGGCAGCGGTGCGCGCCTCGGCAATCGGCAGTACGCGGCGAAATTCGCAGCAGATATTGGAATACAGACGGTGGTCGTTGATGCGTTGCAGCCGGCGCAAGGACGGCTGGTGCATGCTGCTGGCCCAGAAGGCCAACCAGGTTTTCATCGCCGGGCCGTTGACCTGGCTGTCATCGAAGTTGCCCTCGATGATGGTGCGAATCTGTGCCCGTGGGCTGGTGTCTTCCAGGAGCAGGCGACGGTCGCGCACCGACAGGCTCAGGGCTGTCATCAGGTGGCGCATGGTGGCTTCGAGTAGACCGTTCTTGTCTTGGAAATAGTGGCTGATGATGCCGTTGGACACCCCGGCCAGGCGTGCGATCAGGGCGATGCTGGCATCCATGCCCACCTGGTCTACCGCTTCCAGGGTGGCGTGAATCAGCTGCGAACGGCGGATGGGTTGCATCCCTACTTTGGGCATCGTTGTACTCCTGACATCCAGACGCTGCGGGCTTTCTGGCAGTCTAGAGCGTTTTTATTGAACGAGGAATCAATAAAAACGACGGGGTGTACCCCTGAGCGACATGGTTGGACGTTCAGATTCTGGATTCCCGCATGCGCGGGAATGACGGAGGCGATTGGACTAACTCCGTCATCCCCGCGTAGGCGGGGATGCAGAATCGCCAGGCGTAAACAAACGAGCGTTACCCGAGGTTTTTACCGAGCAGCGCGTGATACAGCTCGCTATCGCCCAGCACCCCAACCACCCGATTCTCATCATGCAGCACCAGCTTGTGCCCGGTCTGATAACGGATCTGCAGCGCATCGCGCATGCCGATATTGGAGTCCACCAAAGTAGGGCGGCGGGTCAGGCCTTCCACCGCATCACCGGGTGCCCAGTTCTGCAAGGTGATGGCGTCGCTACCTTGGCGTGCGCCCTTGAACATATTGCCCTCGGCCAGGCCGAGCCAGGAGTCGTTGCCCGGGTCCAGGCACACTTCGCCATTTACTCGGGTGCACTTGTCCAGGGTGCGCATCAGGCTGCGACCACACAACACGTTGAGCGGGTTGGTGTGGGCCACGAAGGTGCGCACGTATTCATCGGCCGGGTTCAATACGATCTCTTCCGGCTTGCTGTACTGGATGATGCGGCCGTCTTTCATGATGGCGATGCGGCTGCCCAGCTTCAGTGCTTCATCGAGGTCATGGCTGACGAACACGATGGTTTTGCTCAGCTTGCGTTGCAGCTCCAGCAGCTCGTCTTGCAGGCCCTGGCGGATCAGCGGGTCGAGGGCCGAAAAGGGTTCGTCCATCAACAGAATGTCGGCATCCATCGCCAGCGCGCGGGCCAGGCCTACGCGCTGTTGCATGCCACCGGAAAGCTCGTCCGGGCGCTTGTTACGCCACTGGGTCAGGCCCACCAGTTCCAGTTTGTCGTTCACCAGCTTGTTGCGTTCGGCAGCCGGGCGGCCCTGCATTTCCAGGCCGAAGCTGATGTTTTCGCGCACGGTCAGCCACGGCATCAGAGCGAACTTCTGGAACACCATGGCGATGCGTTTGGTGCGCATGGCCTTGAGCGTTGCCGGGGAGCAGTTGGCGATATCCACTTCCTGGCCTTCATGCTCGATCAGCAGACGGCCACGGCTTACGGTGTTGAGCCCGTTGATGCAGCGCAGCAGGCTGGATTTGCCCGAGCCCGACAGGCCCATCATCACGCAGATCTCGCCGCGCTCGACATCCAGGCTGGCTTTTT
This sequence comes from Pseudomonas turukhanskensis, assembly GCF_027922365.1. GTDB lineage: Bacteria > Pseudomonadota > Gammaproteobacteria > Pseudomonadales > Pseudomonadaceae > Aquipseudomonas > Aquipseudomonas turukhanskensis. Next base: position 66,787 of record NZ_BSFN01000001.1, on the reverse strand, counting down.
CCACGCCGACCACCAAGCCGGTCTTTTTCAGAATCTGGTCGCGGGTCAGGCCCTGGTCCAGCAGCGCCAAGGCTTCCTTGGGGTACTTGGAGAAGATGACGTCGACGTTGTCGAAACGAATCATGCTCATTGTTCAACCCTCACTTTCGCTTCGGGCTGTTTGCATACCCGGTCGAGGATGATGGCCAGCAGCACAATGGCCAGGCCAGCTTCGAAGCCGAGTGCGATATCGGCAGTGTTCAGTGCGTTGACCACCGGCTTGCCCAGGCCATCGGCGCCCACCAGGGCGGCAATCACCACCATCGACAGCGACAGCATGATGCACTGGGTAATGCCGGCAGCGATGCTCGGCATGGCGTACGGCAGCTCGATACGGGTGAGCAGTTGGCGGCGCGAGCAGCCAAAGGCTTTGCCGGCGTCCATCAGTTCAGTGGGTACATCGCGAATGCCCAGGTACGTCAGGCGAATTGGCGCGGCCACCGCAAACACCACGGTGGAAATCAGCCCCGGCACAACGCCCAGGCCGAACAGGGTCAGGGTAGGAATCAGGTACACGAAAGTCGGTACGGTTTGCATCAGGTCTAGGATCGGCTGCATCACCGTGTAAAAGTGCGGGCGGTGCGCGGCCATGATGCCCAGCGGCACGCCAATCAACACACAGATGAACGTGGCGAACAGCACCTGCGCCAGGGTTTCCATGGTTTCTTGCCAGTAACCCAGGTTAAGGATCAGCAGAAACGACAGGATGCAGAACAGGGTCAGGCCCCATTTGCGTTGAATCAGGTGGGTGAGCAGGCCGAACAGGCCGATCAACACCAGCGGATTGAAAAAGGTCAGGCCATTGGTTACCCCGTGAATCATGAATTCCAGGGCAGAGGCGATGGCATCGAAATACGACGCTCCATGCTGGGTCAGCCACTCTACAAATTCGGCGATTTTCTCGCCCAGAGGGAGTTTTTCAAAAGTCGGCATGGTAGTGAGTGTCCACATGCGGGGGGATAGGTACAGCCTGCCGTGCGCGCCGCAGGGTTAGCTGCGGGCGCCCGGTTACTGCTCGAACGGAGTTACTTGGCGAGAGCGGCTTTGGCGGCATCGATGCCGGGTTTGCCGTCCAGGGTGGTCACGCCGGCCAGCCAGGTGTCGAGTACTTGCGGGTTGGCTTTGAGCCAGGCCTTGGCGGCGACATCCGGCTTCTGGTTTTCGTTGAGCACGGCGTCCATCAGGTTGTTTTCCATCTCCAGGGTGAAGGAGAGGTTGGTCAACAACTTGCCGACGTTGCTGCACTCTTGCACGTAGCCTTTGCGCACGTTGGTCAGCACAGTGGCCTGGCCATAGTTGGGGCCGAAGTACTCGTCGCCACCGGTCAGGTACTTCATCTTGTTGCGGGTGTTCATCGGGTGCGGTTCCCAACCCAGGAACACCATGAACTCGTTTTTACGCGTGGAGCGTTTGAGTTGCGACAGCATCGCCGCTTCGCTGGACTCCACCACCTTGAAGCCCTTCAGGCCGAAGGCGTCTTTATCGATCATGCTCTGGATCAGACGGTTGCCGTCGTTGCCAGGCTCGATGCCGTAGATCTTGCCGTCGAGCTTGTCTTTGAATTTGGCGATATCGGAAAAGTCTCTCAGGCCAGCCTCATAGGCGTAGTCCGGTACCGCCAGGGTGTATTTGGCGCCTTCGAGGTTGGCGCGCACGGTTTCCACGGTGCCGGCATCGCGGTAGGCCTTGATGTCGTTCTCCATGGTCGGCATCCAGTTGCCGAGGAACACATCGAGGTCTTTGCCAGCGGCCAGCGACTTGTAGGTCACAGGCACGGAAATCATGGTGGTCTTGGTTTTGTAACCCAACGACTCCAGCACCGCACTGGTTACCGCGGTGGTGACAGTGATGTCGGTCCAACCCACATCGGAAAAGCGCACGGTGCTGCATGCTGCCGGTTCTGCGGCGCTGGCCAGCAGCGGCAGGCCCAGGGCGACGGCCAACAGCAAGGGGGTGAAAACTTTCATGGGACTGACTCCTTATGATTTTGTTTTGGCAGTGCAGTACTGAACGAAGGTTGCCGCTTCTTGTGTAGCCCAAGGCATCAAGCCTCCGGTTGAAGGCGCCATGCAGCGCTGCCGGTAAAGAGCCTAGCGGTCGTGTCGAGAACGATCATGGAACAGGGCAAAACAAACGCATACAGGGTGCGTCGCAACCAGTGCAGAGGGCGTCGTATCTGGCACCGGTGAGGTCGTTTACGACCTCCTGGGCCACCAACACCTGCACTTTCGCTTCACAGTTGCAGCTTGCTTTTCACAATTGGCAGCGCCGGTTGCCCGTCGCGGTTGGTCACACCCTGCAACCAGGCATCGAGCACCTGCGGGTGAGCCTGTAGCCAATTCTTGGCGGTCTGGCGCGGGTTGAGGCTCTGGTTGAGCACGCCATCCATCAATTCGTTTTCCATATTCAGCTGGAACTCCAGGTTGGCCAGCAGCTTGCCGACGTTGGCACATTCCTGGGCGTACCCCTTGCGCACGTTGGTGTATACCGTGGCGCCGCCGTAGTCGGGGCCGAAGTAGTCGTCACCGCCTTCGAGGTATTTCATTTTGTAGTGGGTGTTCATCGGGTGCGGCTCCCAGCCCAGGAACACGATCCACTGATTGAGGTGGCCGGCGCGCTCGACGCTGGCAAGCATCTTCGCCTCGTTGCTCTCCACCAGCTTGAAGGTGCCGATACCGTAGGCGTTCTCTTTGATCATCTTGTTGATCAGGGCGTTGCCGTCGTTGCCAGGCTCAATGCCGTAGATTTTGCCGTCGAGTTTGTCCTTGAACTTGGCCAGGTCCTTGAAGCTTTTCAGGCCGCCGTCATAGACATAGTCCGGAACGGCCAGGGTGTACTTGGCGCCATGCAGGTTGGCCCGCAGGGTTTCCACGGTGCCGGCATCGCGGTAGGCCTTGATGTCGTTTTCCATGCTCGGCATCCAGTTGCCGAGGAAGACATCGAGCTGTTTGTCCTGCAGCGACTTGTACGTCTGCGGCACGGACAAGCGTTTGACGCTGGTGACATACCCCAGGTTGCCCAGCAGCAGGCGGGTAACGGCGGTGGTCACGGTGATGTCGGTCCAGCCCACGTCGGCAAAGCGCACCAGCTTGCAGCTTTCCGGTTCGGCGGCGGTGGCCAATACAGGCTTCGTCAGGCCCACTCCGAACGAGAGAGCCAGGCAAACAGAGGTCACGAATTTCATAGTCGGCGCGTTCCTTAGCGTGGGGTCAGCGCTGCAAGGCAGCGCTTGAAAAGTCAGTGGCCATGCAGGCCAGTCCATACAGTCGCAGGAAGCGTGCCGGGCGCGGCGACTATGCGCGTGCCATGTGACAGCGACCACGCAGGAGGTCGCGAATGGATGTGCCGATGTCGTATTCAGCGCGCAGCTGTCGCAGGTGGATGCGCGGGCAGAATCGGGCGACGTTAGTGGACATGACCGCGTCGTTGCCGGACCCCGTGCGCCCGGGCAAAAGCCGGATGATCCGCGCACTTGCGGGCGTTCTTCCCGCCCTGTACCGGTTGAGGAAAACAGCATGGCCATCAGCGTATTCGACCTGTTCAAGATAGGCATCGGCCCCTCCAGCTCCCACACCGTCGGCCCCATGCGCGCCGCCGCGCTGTTCGTTCAAGGCTTGCGTGAACGCGGGCAGTTGCAGCAGGTCCGCCGCGTGCAAGTGCGCCTGTACGGCTCACTGTCGGCCACCGGCGTCGGCCATGGCAGCGACAGCGCAGTGATCATGGGCCTGATGGGCGATTGGCCCGACGCCATCGACCCGGCCACCATCGCCCCCCGTATCGCCGCCCTGCACGACAGCGGCTGCCTGCTGCTCGACGGTCATTTCGAAGTGCCGTTTCAGTGGTCGCGCGACATGCTGCTGCTGGACGAAAACCTGCCGTATCACCCCAACGCCATGACCCTGATTGTTGAAGGCGAAGACGGCGAGTTGCACCGCGATACCTATTATTCGGTGGGCGGTGGTTTTGTCGTGGATGCCGAGCAGGCTGCCAGTGGCGTGCTCGACCAGGACCACACCGAGCTGCCCTACGACTTTTCCAGCGCCGAAGAACTGCTGCAGCTGTGCAAAACCCACAACCTGCGGGTGTCCGAACTGATGATGGCCAACGAGAAGGCCTGGCGCAGTGAAGCGGAAATTCGCCAGGGCCTGATGCGCCTGTGGAAAGCCATGCGCGACTGCGTGGACAACGGCCTCAAGCACGAAGGCATTCTGCCCGGCGGGCTCAACGTCAAACGCCGCGCCGCCAAACTGCACCGCAGTCTTCAAGAACTGGGCAAACCCAATGTCATTGGCTCGACCTTAAGCGGCATGGAATGGGTGAACCTGTTCGCGCTGGCCGTTAACGAAGAGAACGCCGCCGGTGGGCGCATGGTGACCGCGCCCACCAATGGCGCCGCCGGCATCATTCCCGCCGTGCTGCACTACTACGTACGCTTTAGCCCGGCGGTGACCGAGGCGGATGTTTGCGAATACTTTCTGGCCGCCGCCGCCATCGGCATCCTGTGTAAGAAGAACGCCTCGATCTCCGGCGCTGAAGTGGGTTGCCAGGGCGAGGTCGGTTCGGCCTGCGCCATGGCCGCGGCAGGCCTTGCCGAGATTCTCGGCGCCACGCCGGGGCAACTGGAGAACGCCGCCGAGATTGGCCTGGAACATAACCTGGGCCTTACCTGTGATCCGGTCGGCGGGCTGGTGCAAGTGCCCTGCATCGAGCGCAACGCGATTGCCGCAGTAAAAGCCATCAACGCCGCACAGATGGCCCTGCGTGGCGACGGCGAACACTTTATTTCCCTCGATCGAGTAATCCGGACCATGCGCGACACCGGCGCCGATATGCACGACAAATACAAAGAGACCTCGCGCGGTGGGTTGGCGGTAAGCGCAATCGAGTGTTGATGTTTCCACCGTCGATTTTTCGTAGGAGCGAGGGGGCGGCCATCCGATTGCTCGCGAAGCTCTTCGTTTGCAGGGTTCGCCAGCAAGCTGGCTCCTACGGGGCCGTTGTGGACCTGCACAGTTTTTGATCGTTACGTGAAAAACACGCCATGTTTTGGCGCGAGCTACGGCAAGCCTTTCACCAGTTGTGCGCCAGCAGTGACAGTTTTCAAAGGTGCCGTAAGAGCATTCGCCAAAGTGCTACGAAACTGCTCAGTCACGCTGCCCGCCTGCGGTCTAGCACCTTCGTTCTGACCTTATAAGCAGGGGCGATTTAGAGCCTCAGCGACGTCGTTTTTGGTTTTTTTTGAATGCCCGTTCAATTTAGGCATGGCCTTTGCGTTATGCCTGACCATAGCCCGACGGTGTAATCGCACGTGGGCCATAAAAATAAAGAGCCTCGGCTGAGGCCATACCTGCGTGAGGAGATACCGTGATGTCGCTGTTCAACCAAGGGGCTCAACCCCAGAACCGTGCTCCACAATCCATCGGCTTTCTGCTGCTGGATAATTTCACTCTGATTTCCCTGGCTTCGGCCGTCGAACCGCTGCGCATGGCCAACCAACTGTCTGGTCGCGAGCTGTATCGCTGGACCACCATGACCCTGGACGGCAATCAGGTTTGGGCCAGCGACGGCCTGCAAATCACCCCCGACTGCGCGGCGGCAAAAGCGCCGGCGCTGGACATGGTGATTGTCTGCGGCGGCATCGGTATTCAACGCAGTGTTACCCGCGAACACGTTTTGTGGCTGCAAACCCAGGCGCGTCAGTCGCGCAAACTGGGTGCCGTGTGCACCGGCAGCTGGGCACTGGCCTGCGCCGGTCTGCTCGATGGGTTTGATTGCAGCGTGCACTGGGAATGCCTGGCCGCGATGCAGGAAGCGTTTCCCCGTGTAGTGATGAGCACTCGTCTGTTTACCCTGGACCGCAACCGCTTCACCAGCTCAGGCGGCACCGCGCCGCTGGACATGATGCTGCACGTGATCTCCCGCGAGCATGGCCGTGAGTTGTCGGCGGCGATTTCGGAAATGTTCGTCTACGAGCGCATTCGTAACGAGCAGGATCACCAGCGTGTACCGCTCAAACATATGCTCGGCACCAACCAGCCCAAACTGCAGGAAATTGTGGTGCTGATGGAAGCCAACCTAGAAGAGCCCATCGACCTCGACGAACTGGCGGTGTACGTCAACGTGTCCCGTCGTCAGCTTGAGCGCCTGTTCCAGAAATACCTGCACTGCTCGCCGTCGCGTTACTACCTCAAGCTGCGCCTGGTGCGTGCACGACAGCTGCTCAAGCAGACGCCGATGTCGATCATCGAAGTGGCGTCGGTGTGTGGGTTTGTCTCCACGCCGCACTTCTCCAAGTGCTACCGCGAGTACTTCGGCATTCCGCCGCGCGATGAGCGCATGGGCTCCAACACTGCGCAGCAAGTGGCGATGATGCCGATTCCGCAGGCGTTGGTGCTGGCGTCTACGCCGGGGGCAATGTCGGCCTTGAGTCAGGCGCGATCGGAATCGACGTTCGCCAGCGTAAGGCTGTAGGTTCGGTTGAGCCAAAGGCGAAGCCCAACGATACGCTGCCATTCGCCCCAGCAGCGGCGTCAAACAGAACGACCATAAGCTGCACGCGTCCTGTTTGACATCGTTGGTGGTGGCGGATTCTCGGTATTGTTGGGCTTCGCTGCGCTCAGCCCAACCTACGCCGCTTTCATCCGCCATGACTCTCTTTGTACTGCGCCAGCGCCGGCAGCAACTGCCGCGAAATGGCTTCGCGTACGGCCGGCAGCATCACTGCGCCGCTGCCTAGCATCTGTTCCACCAATTTGCGCAGGGCCAGTGCCCGTGGAGCGTCCAGGCCGATGACAGCGTGCTCGCACGCCTGCTCGGGTGTGGCGCCGGCGGGCACGGCAAAACCCAGGGTTTGCAGACGTTCGCGCAGGTCGTCCTGGTCGATCAGGTCAGCGTGCATCATGGCCGTGGTCCTTTTACGGGGAGTGGTGGAGCGATTCTGGTGAGGGTGTGACGTACTCACAAGCGCGATGGCTGTTATATGCATGAGCAGGTCGTTTTCAAGCAATTTTCGGTCGTTCGCAATCGGCACAATGGCCGCCAGAGCGTCAGCCTTGAGTGGCAATACGTTGGCCGTTTGGTTGGGTTTGGTCACCCGATCGAAGTTGTCGGTTTGGCGTGGACTCTCCCTGTTAGAAGCAAACTTAACCTCCCGCGCTGTGTCGGCTTTGCGGGAGGTTTTTTTTGGGTGTAAGAAAGCGATCGGCTGCGCGTCGGCATTGCTGCGTTAAAAATGGCGTATCAATGCTCATGGGCACCAGCCCACTGCGCTTGAAACGCCATTTTTGCCTTGCACTGCTCTAGCTCGCTCGATCTCGATTTTGGGTGGGGCTGAACCTCAACATCAAAAGCTTGAGGCTTTTTAAGCGGGTTTGTGGGGAACGTTGTTCTTCTTCGTTACCGCGTGTGGTGGGCGTTTTGTTTCGCGCCTTACGCGCGAGTTTCTTTTTCCAGTCGATGAAAAAGAAACCAAAAAATCTTGCCCCTACCTTGGGTCTACGCTGCGCTCCGACTCCCCTCGCTACGTCGCCGCTCCAGGGGCCGGCGAGAAGGGCCATCCATGGCCCTCACGCCTTTCGCGGCTCCCGGCCGCTCAACCCCTTCCACGGCGACTCCGTTCGGCCTGCGCTCAAGGGGCGGGTAGATCACAAGCGAAAGCAACAGCAGATCAAAGGCAAGACGTAGGGCGAATATCCGCGCAGCGGATATCCGCCGAGTCGGCGCGGATTTTGTAGGAGAGGCTTCAGCCGCGATGCTTTTTTAGCCTGGCAACGCCATCACTCGCCCTGCATATTCGGGTTTTGGTAGTTCACCTTGGGCTTTGACCAGCCCTGCAATCCGCGCGGCTGTCGTGGCGCTGAACGGTGCTGATTTTGGGCCACTCATGTCGACGTGCAGCAGCATCTGTTCGCTTACGGCCACGGCTTCTTCCCGCCCTTCGCGGTGCAGGCTGAGGTAGAGGTGCAGGCGTTTGCGGTCGTGGCCGAGTATGTGCAGGCGCACGTCCACGGGCTCGTCTTGTTTTACTTCGTGCAGGTAGTTGATGTGCGCTTCCAGGGTGAACAGGGAGTGGCCGCTGGCGGCGCGGCCGGCGGCGTCGAGACCGATCTGGTCCATCAGGGTGTCGACGGCCTGGCTGAAGATCAGCAGGTAGTAGGCGTCGCGCAGGTGGCCGTTGTAGTCGACCCAGTCGGCGCTGACGCGGGTTTGGTAAATACGCGGTGGCATGGGGCGCGTTCCTTAGTCGGCAAAGGCGAAGCCGTGTTTGGCTTTGGTGGTTTTTACGGCGTCGAGCACGGCCATCAGGCAGTCGTCTCGGTAGCGTTCCAGCTCGGCGATGCTGCGCTGGCCTTGCTGCTCGGCCGTGCCGGCGACCACGTCATCGATTAACTGGTCGGTCAGCTCGGGTGCCGGCAGGTAGGTCCAGGGCAATTGTAGCGCCGGGCCGAACTGGGCCATGAAGTGGCGCATGCCGGCATCACCCCCGGCCAGGGTGTAGGTGAGGAACGTGCCCATGAATGACCAGCGCAGCCCGGCACCAAAACGGATGGCGTCGTCGATTTCGCCGGTGGTGGCTACCCCGTCGTTGACCAGGTGCAGGGCCTCGCGCCACAGGGCTTCGAGCAGGCGGTCTGCGATAAAGCCGGGCACTTCCTTGCGTACGTGCAAGGGGCGCATGCCGAGCGTTTTGTACACGGTGATCGCGGCTTGAATGGCGTCGGGCGCGGTGTTTGCGCCGCCCACCACTTCGACCAGCGGCAGCAGGTACACCGGGTTGAACGGGTGGCCGACTACGCAGCGTTCTGGGTGGACGGCATCGGCGTAGAACTCGCTGGGCAGCAGGCCCGAGGTAGACGAGGCAATCAGTGCATCGGGCTTGGCCGCCGCGCTGATCCTGGCGTGCAGGTCGAGCTTGAGGTCGAGGCGCTCCGGGGCGCTTTCCTGGATAAAGTCGGCGTCGCGCACGCAGGCCTCGATGGTGTCGACGAACGTCAGGCGCTCCAGCGCCGCTCCCGGCACCAGGCCCTGTTTTTCCAGCGCCGGCCAGGCGTTGGCCACCCGTTGGCGCAGCGCGGCCTCGGCGCCGGGCGCCGGGTCCCAGGCCACCACGTCCAGGCCGTGGGCCAGCGCCCGTGCTACCCAGCCGCTGCCGATAACGCCGCTGCCCAGGGCGGCGAATGTGTTGATGTCGGTAATAAAACGCATGGCAACTCCTGGCTCAGGCGGGACGTTTGAGGTTCATTTTTGCCCGGCCTTCTGCCGGAGTAAGGATGCGCGCGCCCAGTCGGGTGAGAATTTCACTGACCCGCTCCACCAGTGCGCCGTTGCTGGCCAGCACGCCTTTGTCCAGCCACAGGTTGTCTTCCAGGCCGACCCGCACGTTGCCGCCCAGCAGCACCGCTTGCGCCGCCATTGGCATCTGCATGCGGCCGATGCCAAAACCGGCCCAAGTGCAGCCTGCAGGCAGGTTGTCGACCATGGCTTTCATGGTGGTGGTGTCGGCCGGCGCGCCCCAGGGAATGCCCAAGCACAGTTGAAACAGCGGGTCGTCGAGCAGGCCTTCCTTGATCATCTGCTTGGCGAACCACAGGTGGCCGGTATCGAAGATTTCCAGCTCGGCTTTCACCCCGAGTTCGGTGATGCGCTTGGCGCCGGCGCGCAGTTGGGCCGGGGTGGAGACGTAGATGGTGTCGCCGTCACCGAAGTTGAGGGTGCCGCAGTCCAGGGTGCAGATTTCCGGCAGCAGGGCTTCGACGTGGGCGAGCCGCGCCAGCGGGCCAATCAGGTCGGTGTTGGGGCCGAATTCCATCGGGTGTTCGCCGGCGCCGATCTCCAGGTCGCCGCCCATGCCGGCGGTGAGGTTGACGATGATGTCCACGTCCGCCTCACGGATGCGTTCCATCACTTCGCGGTACAGCGCCACGTCGCGGCTGAACTTGCCGGTGGCCGGGTCGCGAACATGGCAGTGCACCACGGTAGCGCCAGCCTTGGCCGCTTCCACGGCAGCCGCCGCAATCTGTTTCGGGGTGATGGGTACCAGGTGGCTTTTGCCGGTGGTGTCGCCAGCGCCGGTGAGGGCGCAGGTAATGATGACGTCGTGGTTCATACGGCACTTCCTTACAGTCGGGCAGGGCTCACCGCCGCGCAGCCGCAATCAGGGCTGCGCATGGTGCCAGTCGGTGTTTTAAGGGTTGGAGGTCAGTTGCAGGTGTTCATTGGCGGGACGGCCGTCGAGGGTGGTCACGCCTTCAAGCCAGCGCTGCTGGTCTTGCGGGTGGTCCTTGAGCCACTTTTTCGCCGATTCCAGCGGGTCCTGGTGGTCGAGCAGGGGCTGCATCATGCGGCTCTCGTCGGCGGCACTGAAGCTCAGGTTGCTTAGCAGCTTGTCGACGTTCGGGCAGCGGCTGGCGTAGTCCGGCGCGGTGACGGTCCACACCGTGGCGCGGCCTTCGTCCGGGCCGAGGGCGTCCTGGCTGCCGGAGAGGTAGGTCATGTCCTGGTTGACGTTCATCGGGTGCGGCGCCCAGCCGAAGAACACCACCGCTTCCTTGCGTTTCACTGCCCGGCTGACGGCGGCCAGCATGCCGGCCTCACTGGATTCCACCAGTTGGAACTTGCCCAGGCCAAACTGGTTTTTCGCGATCATGTCCTTGATGCCGGTGTTGGCGCCCGAGCCCGGTTCAATGCCGTAGATTTTGCCGCCCAGTTCTTTCTCGAACTTGGCGATATCGGCAAAGGTTTTCAGGCCCTTGTCGGCCAGGTACGTGGGTACCGCCAGGGTGGCGCGGGCGTCTTCCAGGCTCGGTTTTTCCAGCACCCTTACCTGCTTGGCGTCGATAAAGGGGGTGATGGTGCGGGTCATGATCGGGTTCCAGTAACCCAGAAACATATCCAGGCGCTTGTCACGGATACCGGCAAAAATGATTTGCTGCGACGCACTGGTCTGCTTGGTTTCATAGCCCAGGCCGTCGAGCAGCACCTGGGTCATGGCGCTGGTGGCAATCACATCGGTCCAGTTCACCACGCCCAGGCGCACGGTTTTGCACGCGGCCGGGTCGGCGGCGAGGGCGGTCTGGCTGGCGAGCACTAACAAACAGCAACTGAGTAAGGTCTTCATCGGTGTTCCTCATGTGGCTGATTCCTCGGCGGGCCAAGTGCGCGCTCGGGAATGCTTGTTGTCGAGTGTGGCCAGCGGTGCCTTGCCAGCTGTTGGCCAAATTACGCAGCGCAGCGGCGGCAAAATCCCACGGTAGCGACCAGCTTTTGTACGCAAGCGACCTGTTGCATTGCCAAAGCCTGCGCCGTGGCGTAAGCCTCGAACATTACCCTGGCCGAGCCTTGCCATGCCCCGTGAAGACTTCTGGTTTTTGCTGTTGCCCGGTTTTTCCATGCTGGGCTTTCTGTCCGCCGTGGAGCCCTTGCGCGTGGCCAACCGGTTCAGGGGTGAGCTGTATCACTGGCAGGTGATGAGCCTGGATGGCGGGCCGGTGCTGGCCAGCAACGGCATGTCGATCAACGCCGACGGCGCCCTGCAACCGCTGCCGCGCGGCACACGCCTATTGGTGGTGGCCGGTTTCGAACCCTTGCAGGCTTATACCGCCACGCTGGCGCACTGGCTTAAACGGCTGGACAGCGAGGGCGTGACCCTGGGCGGCATCGATACCGGGGCAGTGGTGTTGGCCGAAGCCGGTCTGCTCGACGGCCACACTGTGACCCTGCACTGGGAGGCGCTGGATGCCTTCAAGGAAAGCTACCCGCGCCTGCATGTAACCCAGGAGTTGTTCGAAGTCGACCGTTCGCGCATTACCTGCGCCGGCGGCACTGCTTCGATTGACCTGATGCTTGACCTCATCGCCCAGGCCCACGGTGCCGAGCTGGCGGTGCAGGTGTCGGAGCAGTTTGTGCTCAGCCGTATCCGCCCGCGCCAAGACCACCAGCGCATGGAAATCGCCAGCCGCTATGGCATCAGCAACCGCAAGCTGGTGCAGGTGATCGACGCCATGGAGCGCCATACCGAGCCGCCGCTCAGCACCTTGGTGCTGGCCGAGCGCATTCAGGTCACGCGCCGGCAATTGGAGCGGCTGTTTCGTTTACACCTGAACGACACGCCATCGAACTTCTACCTGGCCCTGCGCCTGGACAAGGCCCGCCAGCTGTTGCGGCAAACCGACATGAGCGTGCTTGAGGTAAGCCTGGCCTGCGGTTTTGAATCGCAGTCGTATTTCTCGCGCTGCTACCGCACCCGGTTTGCCTGCTGCCCGAGGGAGGACCGCCACCCGGCGCGCAAGGCGGCGATAAGCCTGCTTTGACGCTTTCGACAATTCCCCTGTCGTTTTTGCGCGATAGCGGCAAACCCCCAAGGAATATGCTGACCCAAAGCGCCGGCAAACGATTCGGCGTGACTTCTACGAAAAGGGGACAGCCTGATGAGCCCAGCCGAATTGCACGCCGACAGCATCGTTATCGACGGTCTGATCATCGCCAAGTGGAACCGTGAGCTGTTCGAAGACATGCGCAAAGGCGGCCTGACCATGGCCAACTGCACCGTGTCGGTATGGGAAGGCTTCCAGGCCACCGTTAATAGCATCGCTTCCAGCCAGAAACTGATGCGCGAAAACGCCGACCTGGTAATGCCGGTGCGCACCACCGCCGACATCCGCAAAGCCAAGGAGCAGGGCAAGACCGGCATCCTGTTCGGTTTCCAGAATGCCCATGCCTATGAAGACCAGATCGGCTACGTCGAGGTCTTCAAGCAGCTGGGCGTGGGCATTGTGCAGATGTGCTACAACACCCAGAACTTGGTGGGCACCGGTTGCTACGAGCGTGACGGCGGCCTGTCGGGTTTCGGCCGCGAGATCGTCGCGGAAATGAACCGTGTCGGGGTGATGTGCGACCTCTCTCACGTGGGTTCCAAGACGTCCGAAGAAGTCATCCTCGAATCGAAAAAGCCGGTGTGCTACTCGCACTGCCTGCCGTCCGGGCTCAAAGAGCACCCGCGCAACAAGTCCGATGAAGAGCTGAAGTTTATTGCCGACCATGGCGGTTTTGTTGGCGTGACCATGTTCGCGCCGTTCCTGGCCAAGGGCATCGACTCCACCATCGACGACTACGCCGAAGCCATCGAATACGTGATGAATATCGTCGGCGAAGACGCCATCGGTATCGGCACCGACTTCACCCAGGGCCACGGCCAGGAATTCTTCGAATACCTGACCCACGACAAGGGCTACGCCCGTCGCCTCACCAGCTTCGGCAAGATCATCAACCCGCTGGGCATTCGCACCGTGGGCGAGTTCCCGAACCTCACCGAAACCCTGCTCAAGCGCGGCCATAGCGAACGCGTGGTGCGCAAGATCATGGGTGAGAACTGGGTGAATGTACTTGCGGATGTTTGGGGCGAATAACGCCGTTTCCTCTCCCTCACCCCCAGCCCCTCTCCCGCACGCAGGAGAGGGGAGCCAAACCGCGATCAGCTCCCTCTCCCGTCGGCAGAGGGTTGGGGTGAGGGTAAACACTTTTATCGAATTTTCTGGAGCTCCACCCATGGCCAAAATCGCCCCGCAACTGCCTATCGAAGTCGACAGCGAAACCGGTGTCTGGACCAGCGATGCGCTGCCGATGCTGTATGTGCCGCGCCACTTCTTTGTGAACAACCACATGGGCATCGAGGAGGTGCTGGGCGCCGATGCCTACGCCGAAATCCTCTACAAGGCCGGCTACAAATCGGCCTGGCACTGGTGCGAGAAAGAAGCCGAATGCCACGGCATTGAAGGCGTGGCAGTGTTCGAGCACTACATGAAGCGTCTTTCCCAACGCGGCTGGGGCCTGTTCAAGATCCAGGACATCGACCTGGAAAAAGGCACCGCCAGCGTCAAGCTCGAGCACTCCTGCTTTGTGTACGTGTACGGCAAGGTCGGGCGCAAGGTGGATTACATGTTCACCGGCTGGTTTGCCGGCGCCATGGACCAGATTCTGGCCGCCAGCGGCAGCAGCATCCGCACCGTCGCCGAGCAAGTGTATGGCGGTTCGGAAGAAGGGCATGACGATGGGTTGTTCGTGGTCAAGCCGCTCTGATTCATCAATTTCAACGCAGATTGAAAACGTAGCGAGCGAAGGGTAGGCGAGGCGCAGGGCAACGCGAAAAGCGGAGTTTACTTCCAGTAAATGAGCATTTTCGCGTTGCCCTGCAACGACGCATAACCGAGCGCAGTAGTTTTCGGAGGTTGCCGTAATGGCTTTTGAATCGATGTTCCAGCCAATTCAAATTGGCAAACTGACCATCCGCAACCGCGTGCTCAGCACCGCGCACGCCGAGGTGTATGCCACCGACGGCGGCATGACCACCGAGCGCTATATCAAGTACTACGAAGAGAAGGCCAAGGGCGGTATCGGCCTGGCGATCTGTGGTGGTTCTTCGGTGGTGGCGATCGACAGCCCGCAGGAGTGGTGGAGTTCGGTAAACCTCTCCACCGACCGCATCATTCCGCACTTCCAGAATCTGGCCGACGCCATGCACAAGCATGGCGCCAAGATAATGATTCAAATTACCCACATGGGCCGCCGCTCGCGCTGGGACGGTTTCAACTGGCCGACCCTGATGTCGCCGTCGGGCATCCGCGAACCGGTGCACCGCGCCACCTGCAAAACCATTGAAGTGGAAGAAATCTGGCGGGTGATCGGTAACTACGCCCAGGCTGCGCGCCGGGCGATGGAGGGTGGCCTGGACGGTATCGAGCTGTCGGCCGTGCACCAGCATATGGTCGACCAGTTCTGGAGCCCGCGGGTCAACAAACGCACCGATGAATGGGGCGGCGATTTCGAAGGGCGGATGAAATTCGGCCTGGAAGTGCTCAAGGCCATTCGCAAGGAAGTGGGCCCGGACTTCTGCGTGGGCATGCGTATCTGCGGTGACGAGTTTCACCCCGATGGCTTGAGCCACGAAGACATGAAGCAGATCGCCAAGTACTACGACGACACCGGCATGATCGACTTTATCGGTGTGGTGGGCTCGGGGTGCGACACCCACAACACCCTGGCCAACGTGATTCCGAACATGAGCTACCCGCCGGAGCCGTTCCTGCACCTGGCCGCCGGCATCAAGGAAGTGGTGAAGGTACCGGTGCTGCACGCGCAGAACATCAAAGACCCGAACCAGGCCACCCGTATTCTCGATGGCGGCTATGTGGACATGGTCGGCATGACCCGCGCCCATATTGCCGACCCGCACTTTATCGCCAAGATCAAGATGGGCCAGGTCGACCAGATCAAACAGTGCGTGGGTGCCAACTACTGCATCGACCGCCAGTACCAGGGCCTGGACGTGCTGTGCATCCAGAACGCCGCCACCTCCCGTGAATACATGGGCGTGCCGCATATCATCGAAAAAACCACCGGCGTCAAACGCAAGGTGGTGGTCGTCGGTGGTGGCCCGGCCGGCATGGAGGCCGCGCGCGTGGCCGCCGAGCGTGGCCACGACGTGACCTTGTTCGAGAAGAAAGACGCCCTCGGTGGGCAGATCACCACGGCGTCCAAAGCGCCGCAGCGTGACCAGATTGCCGGTATCACCCGCTGGTATCAGCTGGAGCTGGCCCGGCTGAAAATCGATCTGCGCCTGGGCACCGGTGCCGATGTGGCGACCATTCAGGACCTGCGTCCGGACGTGATCGTGCTGGCCAACGGCGGTCACCCGTACCTGGAGCAGAACGAACACTGGGGCTCGGCTGAAGGCCTGGTGGTCAGCAGCTGGGACGTGCTGGACGGCAAAGTGGCGCCGGCCAAAAACGTGTTGGTGTACGACACCATTTGCGAATTCACCGGTATGTCGGTGGCCGACTTTATGGCCGACAAAGGCTCGCAGGTGGAGATCGTCACCGACGACACCAAGCCGGGCGTGGCCATGGGCGGTACGTCGTTCCCCACCTACTACCGCAGCATGTACCCCAAAGAAGTGATCATGACCGGCGACATGATGCTGGAGAAGGTCTACCGCGAGGGCGACAAACTGGTGGCCGTGCTGGAGAACGAATACACCGGCGCCAAGGAAGAACGGGTGGTCGATCAGGTGGTGGTGGAAAACGGCGTACGGCCGGACGAAACCCTGTACTACGCGCTCAAAGAAGGCTCGCGCAACAAAGGCCAGATTGACGTCGAGGCCCTGTTTGCGATCAAGCCGCAGCCGTGCTTGAGCGAAGCGGGTGAGGGTTACCTGTTGTTCCGTATCGGCGACTGCGTGGCCCAGCGCAACACCCACGCGGCGATTTATGACGCGTTGCGGTTGTGTAAGGACTTCTAGTCAGTCTCCCCTCTCCCTCTGGGAGAGGGGCGGGGGTGAGGGGCTCTTTTGGCGGAGATCTACGTCGCCTGCCGCCCTCACCCTAGCCCTCTCCCAGAGGGAGAGGGGATTGAATCGCACTGTTTTCCGGTCCCGCGAAGGAGACCAACGATGTTGAACACCCTTCTGCCCATCCTGCTATTCGCTGCCCTGCTGCTGGCCGTGATCGGTGCGGGCAAGCGCTTTTTCATGTGGCGCCGTGGCCGTGCCGCCCAGGTCGATTGGCTCGGTGGCCTGCTGGCCATGCCCAAGCGCTATATGGTCGATTTGCACCACGTGGTGGCCCGCGACAAATACATCGCCAACACCCACGTCGCCACCGCCGGCGGCTTTGTGCTGGCCGCCGTGCTGGCGATTGTGGTGCATGGCTTTGGCATGCATAACCGCATTCTCGGCGTCGCGCTGCTGGGCGCCTGTGCGCTGATGTTTGTGGGTGCCTTGTTTGTGGCCAAGCGCCGGCTAAAGCCGCCGTCGCGCTTGTCCAAAGGCCCGTGGATGCGCCTGCCCAAAAGCCTGCTGATGTTTTCGGCCAGCTTCTTTATCGCCACCTTGCCGGTGGCCGGCATTCTGCCCGCTGATTTTGGTGGCTGGATATTGGCGCTGGTGCTGGCCATTGGCGTGGCCTGGGGTGTGTCCGAACTGTTCTTCGGCATGACCTGGGGCGGGCCGATGAAACACGCCTTTGCTGGCGCCCTGCACCTGGCCTGGCACCGCCGCGCCGAGCGTTTTGGCGGTGGCCGTTCCACCGGTTTGAAAGCCCTGGACCTGAGCAACCCGAACGCGCCGCTGGGCGTGGAAAAACCCACCGATTTCACCTGGAACCAACTGCTCGGTTTCGACGCCTGTGTGCAGTGCGGCAAATGCGAAGCGGCGTGCCCGGCCTTTGCCGCCGGCCAGCCGTTGAACCCGAAGAAGCTGATTCAGGACATGGTCGTGGGCCTTGCCGGCGGCACCGATGCCAAGTTCGCCGGCAGTCCTTACCCTGGCAAACCCGTAGGCGAACACAGCGGTGGCCCGCACCAACCCATCGTCAACGGCCTGGTCGATGCCGACACCCTGTGGTCGTGCACCACCTGCCGCGCGTGCGTGGAGGAGTGCCCGATGATGATCGAGCACGTCGACGCCATCGTCGATATGCGCCGCCACCTGACCTTGGAAAAAGGCGCCACCCCCAACAAGGGCGCCGAGGTGCTGGATAACCTGATCGCCACCGACAACCCCGGCGGCTTTAACCCCGGTGGCCGGCTGAACTGGGCGGCAGACCTGAACCTCACCCTGCTCAGCGACAAGAAAAACTGCGACGTGCTGTTCTGGGTGGGCGACGGTGCTTTTGATATGCGCAACCAGCGCACCCTGCGCGCCTTCGTCAACGTGCTGAAAGCGGCCAATGTCGACTTCGCCGTACTGGGGCTGGAAGAGCGCGACAGCGGCGACGTGGCTCGTCGTCTAGGCGATGAAGCCACCTTCCAGAGCCTGGCCAAACGCAATATCGCCACGCTCGGAAAATACAGCTTCAAGCGCATCGTCAGCTGCGACCCGCACAGCTTCCATGTGCTGAAAAACGAATACGGCGCCCTTGGTGGCAACTACGAGGTGCTGCACCACAGCACCTTTATTGCCGAGCTGATTGCCGCGGGAAAACTCAACCTGGGCCAGCACAAAGGCGGCTCGGTGACCTACCACGACCCGTGCTACCTGGGCCGCTACAACGGCGAGTACGAAGCGCCGCGCGATGTACTGCGCGCCCTCGGTATCGAGGTTAAAGAGATGCAGCGTTCAGGCTTTCGCTCGCGCTGCTGCGGTGGCGGCGGTGGCGCGCCGATCACCGATATCCCTGGCAAGCAACGGATTCCGGATATGCGCATGGTGGACATCAAGGAAACCGGCGCCGAACTGGTGGCGGTGGGTTGTCCGCAGTGCACGGCAATGCTTGAAGGCGTGGTGGAGCCGCGGCCGCAGATCAAGGACATTGCCGAGTTGGTGGCCGATGTATTGCTGGAGGCGCCGGCTGCGGTGGCTGTGAAGCGTGTGGTGGAGGAGGTGCAATGATGGGCTTGAATGCCACGGCGTCCCGTGTAGGAGCGAGCTTGCTCGCGAAGCGCTTACTTTCTCCTTGCCGACGTTTCGCCAGCAAGCTGGCTCCTACAGTGGTCCGCGCAGGAGCTACTCATGTCTGACATCATCCGCCGCGACCCCCGCGCCGAACGCATTGCCCGCAACCGCCTGCACCCGTTGCACGCCACGGTGCAGCGCAGCGAAACCAGCTGGATGGGCCCCAACGGCATCATTCGCAAGAACCCTCATGCCGTCGGCTTTATCGGCCCCAACGGCACAAAACGCATCGACCGCAGCGGTGCCCAGCAGGGCGGCACGGCCAAGCGCTCCACCCAGGCGGCCGCCGTGCAACTGCCGCTGCATACCGTCGCCGCGCCCAGCTTCTACATCGTGGTGGTGCCCGACCTGGTGGGCGGCCGCCTGACCACCCACGACCGCGACCTGCTCGGCCTGGCTCATAAGCTGGCCGGCCATCAGGGCGCGGTGCTGGCAGTGGTGTTCGGTGAGCATAAAGAAAGCAGCTTCGACACCGCCGGCGTCGACCGCCTGCTGCACCTGGACGGCGCCCTGTACAGCGGTTACGCGCCAGAGCAACAGGTGCAGGCGCTGACCGCCATCGAGCGGCAGTTCCGGCCGCGTCATTGGTTGCTGCCGGATAGCCGCACCGGGGGTGGCGAACTGGGCCGCCGCCTGGCCGCGCAGTTGGGCGAGCGCCCGGCTACCCGCGTCTGGCAAGTGACCGACGAGCACTGCATCGGCCGTGCTGGTGCCGGCCAGCAGGACCTGCAACGGCCATTGGCGCGGGTAATTCTGGCGGCCAGCGAATGCGCCGAGCCGGTCAGCGAAAGCCGCCATGAGGCTCTCGCCGTCAGCCTGGACACCGAAGTCGCCCGCTGCCTGCCGCGTATCGAAGACCTCGGCGCAGTCGCGGTCGACCCGGCCGCCACACCCATGGCCGAAGCGGAATTTATTCTCTCCGGCGGCAACGGCGTCAGAGACTGGGACCTGTTCCACCGCACCGCCGTGGCCCTTGGCGCCACCGAAGGCGCCTCGCGGGTGGCGGTGGACGACGGCCATATGGCGCGTAACCGCCAGGTCGGGGCCACCGGCACCTGGGTGACCGCGCGGGTGTACCTGGCCGTGGGGATTTCCGGCGCCATCCAGCACCTGCAAGGCATCGGTGCCTGCGACAAGGTGGTGGCGGTGAACCTGGATGCCGGCTGCGACATGATCAAACGCGCCGACCTCTCGGTAATTGGCGACTCGGCAGCCATTCTGGCCGCCCTTATCGAACGCATGGCCGCGCACCGCGCCGGAGGCAATCGCGATGCAGCCTAAGCCATTGAACGTGTTGTGCCTGGTGTCCATCGGCGCCCACCCCACCTCCGGCCGCGCCCGCCGCGCCGAGCAGGACGCCCGCGCCGTCGAGCTTGGCCTGCGCCTGGCCGGCGAGCAGGTGCAGGTGCTGCATGCCGGCAACGCCGAAGAAGAAGCCCTGCGCGCTTACCTCGGCATGGGCCTGAGCGAACTTAGCGTATTACAGCAACCCGACGGCGCCGATGCGCTGCCGGTGCTGTTCGACTACCTCAAGGACAGTGGCGCGCAACTGGTGCTCACCGGCAGCCAGGCGGAAACCGGCGAAGGCTCGGGCATGCTCCCTTACCTGCTGGCTGAGCAACTGGGCTGGCCGCTGGTGGTGGGGCTGGCCGAAGTGGAAAAGGTCGAAAACGGCGTGGCGCAGGTGCTGCAGGCGCTGCCTCGTGGCCAGCGTCGCCGCCTGCAAGTGCGTTTGCCGTTTCTGGCCAGCGTCGACAACGCTGCGCCTGTCGCCCGGCAGAGCGCATTCGGCCCGGCGCGGCGCGGAACGCTGTGGACGGATGAAGTGCACGTGCTGGATGACGATCTGCTGAGCAACGCCAGCTTCCAACCGGCGCGGCCACGGCCCAAACGATTGAAAGTGATCAAGGCCAAGACTGGCGCCGAGCGCATGAAAGCGGCCACGGCAAAAGCGGCTGGCGGCGGTGGTCAGGTGCTCAAGGATGTGAGTGCCCAGGAAGGCGCCGAGGCCATCTTCAAGCTGCTGCTTGAAGAAGGGGTGATCCGCTAGGCCCGGCGGGGTTCGAGGCTTACACCTGTCCGCTGGCGCCTGTTGGCGCTGTCAAAGCAGATAATCACGACTATGTTTTCCTTACGGCCGCCGCGCGTGCCGTACGTGAACCCATGGCCTCCCACCTCCCTGCTTCGGGTGTAAAGCCCTCGGCAACCCTGGCTCGCCATCGGTCCTGTGCCGGGCTGGCAGCTGCCGTCCGGCTTACTTGCCTGGAAGACTGTCATGTTGCGAAAGCTCGATATTGCCCCCCGCGCCAGCCTTGGATTTGGCTTGTTAGCCTTAATGGTGCTGTTTCTCGGCGCCTTCGCCCTGCTGAAAATGTCCGCGATGCGTGACGATGCCCTGGAGGTCAGCGACAACTGGTTGCCCAGTATCCTGGCCCTGGATGCTCTGGCGCAGAACACCTTGCGCATGCGCTCCATCAGCCTGCGTCTGGTGGTCAACCGTAGCGACGCAGAGCAAAGCGCCAATATCGAGCGGATAAACAAGCTCAAGCCGGTGTTGGTCGAGGACCAGCGCCGTTATGAGGCGTTGATCTCCAGTCCTGATGAGCGCGCGGCCTACGAGCGCTTTACCGTTGCCATGCAGGGCTATGAGGCCGAGCAGCTCAAGCTGATGCAATTTGCCCAAAACAAGCAATTCGATGAAGCGACGGAGCTGGCCAATACCACGCTTGTGCAGTTCGGCGACGCCATGGCAAAGGAACTGGACACCATGACTGCCATCAACACCCAGGGTGCGCAGGAGGCCAAAGCCCGCTCCAGCGAGGTGTTCTCCAGTGCCCGGGCGAGCATGGTGGTCACCATGCTCCTGGCTGGGGTGGTGACAGTGGTGCTGGCGCTGCTGCTGACCCGCAGCATCGTGGGGCCGCTGCTGCGCGCCCTGGGGATCGCCCAGGTGGTGGCTTCCGGCGATCTGACCGAGCGCATCGAGGTCGATGGTACCGACGAGCCGGCGCGCCTGCTGCAGGCGCTGAAAACCATGCAGCAGAACCTGCGCGGCACTATCCAGAGCATTGCCGATTCGTCCAATCAACTGGCTTCAGCCGCTGAAGAACTGCATGCGGTCACCGAAGACTCCACACGTGGGCTGCATCAACAGAACAGTGAAATCGAGCAGGCGGCGACCGCCGTCAACGAGATGACCACGGCGGTGGAGGAGGTGGCGCGCAACGCGGTGATTACCTCCGAAGCCTCGCGCGACTCCGATCGCACCACCCAACACGGCCGCGAGCAGGTGCGCCAGACCGTCACATCGATCTCCAGCCTGGCCGACGATGTCACCACGTCCTCTAATCAGGTCGAGCAACTGGCGGACAAGGTGCGTGACATCAGCAAGGTACTTGACGTGATTCGCTCCATTGCCGAGCAAACCAATTTGCTGGCGCTCAACGCTGCCATCGAGGCGGCCCGTGCCGGTGAGGCCGGGCGGGGTTTTGCGGTGGTTGCCGATGAGGTGCGGGCGCTGGCGCATCGCACCCAGCAGTCGACCCAGGAGATCGAACAGATGGTCGGCGGTATTCGCCAGGGCACAGACCAGGCGGTGAGCGCCATGCACACCAGCAACCAGCGCGCCCGCGCCACCCTGGATGTGGCCAAGGCCGCCGGCAATGCGTTGGACGAGATCGCCGTGGCCATCTCAGCCATCAACGAACGCAACCTGGTGATCGCCAGCGCCTCGGAAGAACAGGCGCAGGTAGCGCGGGAAGTGGATCGTAACCTGACCAATATCCGCGACCTGTCGCTGCAATCCTCGGCTGGAGCCAATCAGACGGCAGCGGCCAGTCAGGAGCTGTCACGGCTGGCAGTTGGCCTCAACGGCATGGTCGCGCGCTTTAAAGTGTGATTGGGGCATGCTCTTGGTCCGCTACATACCCTGTTACGATTGTATTTACGCCATAAAGCCCTTTTCTCTCAAAGACTTGGGCTTTTTTTGTGGGCACTCACTTCAAGTACAGGCAGTTTGCTGCCGATAGGTGGTTACGCTCCGGTTAGGCCACTGTTCGGCCTTCTGAACGTTTCTCTGTTTTTTACAGGATGGAATCTCGATGAACCTTCGCAGCCTCAACATCGCGCCCCGTGCAGGTCTAGGTTTTGGCTTGGTGGCCTTGCTGGTGTTTTTCCTTGGCGGTTTTGCCCTTGTACAAATGGCCAGCATGCGCGAGGAGTCAGCGGAAATAGACCAATCCTGGATGCCCAGTGTGTTGGCGTTGGGTAGCCTGAGTGAAAGCGCATTGCGCCTTCGCACCATCACCCTGCGGCTGTTGCTAATCCGCGACCCGCAGGCGCAACGGGACAATGAGGCGCGCGCCGAGCAGTTGAAAAGCGATATGCAGACCGCAGAGGCCCGCTACGAAAAAATAGTTGATGAGGGCGAAGAAACCCGCCTGTACCAGGCGTTCAAAACAGCGCAAAACGGCTACTTGCAACAGCAAAGTCGGGTTGTCGAGCTGTCCCGCCAGAACAAGATCGATGAAGCACTGGTTGTGGTCAGCGGCGAAATGAACACCCAGGCCGATGCCATGGCCAAAGCCCTGCGCGCGCTCAGCGAGTACAACAGCAAGGGCGCCACCAACGCGGCCGCGTCTGCCAGTGCGACGTTCTACAACGCCCGCACCTGGGTGATCATCACCATGGTATTGGCCGCCATCGGCACCGTGCTGCTGGCGTGGCTGCTGACCCGTAGCATCGTTACGCCGCTCAACCGCGCCTTGCGCTCCGCCGAAATCGTGGCCTCGGGCGATCTGACCGAACGCATTCAGGTGGATGGTTCGGACGAGCCCGCGCGCTTGCTCGGCGCCTTGCACACCATGCAGCAAAGCCTGCGCACCACCATCCAGAGTATTGCCGACTCCTCCAATCAGCTTGCTTCTGCTTCGGAAGAACTGACTGCGGTCACCGAAGACTCCACCCGTGGCCTGCACCAGCAGAACGACGAGATCGAACAGGCCGCCACCGCAGTCAACGAGATGACCACGGCCGTGGAAGAAGTGGCGCGCAATGCGGTGATCACCTCCGAAGCCTCGCGAGAATCTGACCGCACCACCCAGCGCGGCCGCGAGCAGGTGCAGCAAACGGTGAACTCCATTTCCAGCCTGGCCGATGACGTCACCACCTCAGCCGATCAGGTGCTGCAGCTGGCGGACAAGGTGCGCGATATCAGCCAGGTGCTCGATGTCATCCGCTCCATTGCTGAACAGACCAACCTGCTGGCCTTGAACGCCGCCATCGAAGCGGCCCGTGCCGGCGAAGCCGGGCGTGGGTTTGCGGTTGTGGCTGACGAAGTGCGGGCGCTGGCGCACCGTACCCAGCAGTCGACGCAAGAGATTGAACAGATGGTGGGCGGCATTCGCCAAGGCACCGATCAGGCGGTAAGCGCCATGCAGAACAGCAACCAGCGCGCGCGTTCCACGCTCGATGTGGCCAAGGCAGCGGGTGGTGCGCTGGATGAAATTGCCATCGCCATTTCGGCCATCAACGAACGCAACCTGGTGATCGCCAGCGCCTCCGAAGAGCAGGCGCAGGTGGCTCGCGAAGTGGACCGTAACCTGACCAATATCCGCGACCTGTCGCTGCAATCATCGGCCGGGGCCAATCAGACGGCGGCGGCGAGCCAGGATCTGTCGCGGTTGGCGGTGGAGTTGAATGCGATGGTGGCGCGGTTCAGGGTGTGAATCGGCGGTGAGGCTTGCCCTCACCCCTAGCCCCTCTCCCGCAAGCAGGAGAGGGGAATCCATCGCCTAACTCGCGAATAACTCGGTTAGGCCCCCTCGCCCGCTTGCGGGAGAGGGCGGGGGGTGAGGGCAGAGGCCATTACTGGGTCTTGATCCCATACAAATAAGGCGCCGGTGCCGCCCCCAGATTGCTCAGCAACCGCTCGCTATACCAATCGATAAAATTCACCACGCCAAACTCATAGGTCTTGGAGTACGGCCCCGGCTGGTACGCGGTGGAGTTGATGCCGCGCTGGTTCTCTTCGGCCAGGCGACGATCCTGGTCGTTGGTGGCGTCCCACACTTCACGCATCCGCGCCGGGTCATAGTCCACGCCTTCTACAGCGTCCTTGTGCACGATCCACTTGGTGGTGACCATGGTTTCCTGGGCGCTGATTGGCCACACGGTGAACACAATGATGTGGTCGCCCATGCAGTGGTTCCACGAGTGCGGCAGGTGCAGGATGCGCATGGAGCCCAGGTCCGGGTTTTTGATCCGGCCCATCAATTTCTGGCAGCCCTGTTTACCGTCCAGGGTCATGGACACGGTGCCTTTGAGCAGCGGCATGCGCACG
This sequence comes from Pseudomonas turukhanskensis, assembly GCF_027922365.1. GTDB lineage: Bacteria > Pseudomonadota > Gammaproteobacteria > Pseudomonadales > Pseudomonadaceae > Aquipseudomonas > Aquipseudomonas turukhanskensis. The sequence goes on along the minus strand of NZ_BSFN01000001.1, from coordinate 41,966 downwards.
ATGCGGTTACGCAGGCCGAAGCTGGCGTGGGCGTATGGAATCTTTTCCGCGTCCCAGGCGGCAGCAGAGGCGGCTACGTGGTCTTTGAAGGCCTGGTCGGCGCGCGGGTCGGTGACGTCGTCCCATTCCAGCAGGGTTTTCAGCAGCTCCGGGTGCGAGCCGTTGCAGTGGTAGCACTCGCGGTTGTTCTCGATCACCAGCTTCCAGTTGGCTTTTTCCATCAAGGTGGTTTGCACCGCCACCTTGGTGTTCTCCATGTCGTAGGGCTCCATGTAATGGGCCAGGGTGGAGAGGAATTCATCGATGGCCGGCGGGTTTTCGGCCAGGGACACGAAGATATAGCCGCCCGCCACTTTCACATGCACAGGCTTTAGGCCGAACTTCTTCATGTCGAAGTCTTCGCCCATTTCGGTGCCGGCATACAGCAGGCGACCATCGAGCTCGTACGTCCACTGGTGGTAAGGGCACACCAGCTTGGCGACCTTGCCTTTCTCGCCAGTGCACAAACGCGAACCGCGGTGGCGGCAGACGTTGTGGAAGGCGTTGATCACGCCGTCGGCACCACGGATCACCACGATGGGATTCTTGCCCAGCTGGAAGGTGAGGTAGTTGCCCTTGGCCGGGATCTCGCAGGTCATGCCGGCGATCAGCCATTCCTTGTGGAAGATCTCCTGCATATCGATATCGAACAGGCGGTCGTCGCAATAAAACGGCTGCGGCAGCGAATAGGTGCGCTCGCGGTTCTGCAGCATATCGGCGGTGGCCTTGCGTGCCGGCTCCAGCGGGTCGCCCAAACTCAGGGTAGTGGTATCCATCTATCTGTCCTCATGGCTGATCGCGGTGTGCGCGCAGCGAAAATGGCGGTTGGTTTTCACGCAAGGCGCTTGTCTAGCGCTCTCTAGATTGAGGTGGAGTGTGGGGTCGGGCGTACAGATGGCCTTATCCATGGGCGACACGGCCAATTCCGTTTCCGACGCGCCAGCCCCTATGGTTGGGGGCTGGTCGCGGTGAGCATGCCGATGTCGCAGATAGGTAAGTGGCCCACTAGGCGCGTGCCCACAATCGGCGCCATAGTCCTAAGCCATTTAGGCATTTGCGCGGGAGCGAACATGTCCAACACCTTCCTCAATCCGGTCAACACCCAGACCTGGGCCAATGGCCGCCACCTGGTGCGTTGCGTCAAGGTGATCCAGGAAACCTGGGATGTGCGCACCTTCTGCTTTATGGCCGACCAGCCGATCATGTTTTTCTTTAAACCGGGGCAATTCGTCACCCTGGAGCTGGAGATCGACGGCCAGCCCATCATGCGCTCGTACACCATCTCCAGCTCGCCATCGGTGCCGTACAGTTTTTCGCTGACCATCAAGCGCGTGCCGGGCGGCAAGGTGTCGAACTGGCTGCACGACAACATGAAAGAAGGCGATGAGCTTCCCGTGCACGGCCCGGTGGGCCTGTTCAACGCCATCGATTTCCCCAACGACAAAGTGCTGTACCTGAGCGGCGGCGTGGGCATTACGCCGGTGATGTCGATGGCGCGCTGGTATTTCGATACCAACGCCAATGTCGACATGGTGTTCGTGCACAGTGCCCGTTCCCCGCGTGACGTGATCTACCGCCGCGAGCTCGACCATATGGCCTCGCGCATCCGTAACTTTGCCCTGCATATCATCTGCGAGAAACACGGCGAAGGTGAGCCGTGGGCTGGTTACCGCGGCTACCTGAACCAGCCGATGCTGGAACTGATTGCCCCGGATTTTCGTGAGCGCGAGATTTTCTGCTGCGGGCCGACGCCCTATATGAGCGCGGTAAAACGCCTGCTGGAAGCCAATGGCTTTGACATGAGCCGTTACCACGAAGAATCCTTTGGCGCGACGCCGGCCGAGGACAAAGCCGAAGCCATCGAGCACGCCGAGCAAGCTGCCGATGCCCCTGTGCCGGACGCTGCCGACCTCAATCAGGTGGAATTCACCGCCACCGGCAAAAGCATTCGCGTGGCCCCGGGCGAGACCGTGCATGCGGCGGCTGCCAAGCTCGGCCTGCATATTCCCAAGGCCTGCGGCATGGGCATTTGCGGCACGTGCAAGGTGATGAAAACCTCGGGTGAAGTGGAGATGGAACACAACGGCGGGATTACCGACGAGGACGTGGATGAGGGGTACATCCTGTCGTGCTGCAGTGTGCCGAAGGGTGATGTCGTCATCGATTATTGAGGGGATGTGGGGCGAGTATCCCCATGGGGATATCTGCCGATACGCAAATCGGTGAATCGGCGGATACCCGCGCGCGGGTATTCGCCCTACGGTTCTTGTTTGGCCAACAACTCCGCCTCTTTCGCCGCCGCCCGCTTGTACGCCGGGCGGCCGGTGACCCGATCGATATACGCCTTGAACGCCGGCAACAACGGCACCACGCCAAAGTGAGTGGTCCAGTTCAACGCCGTACCCCACAGCACATCCGCCGCGCTAAAGCGTTCGCCCAACAGATACGGGCCCTTGGCCAACTGCGCCGCGACAATCGCCAGCACATCGTCATAGCTGCCATAGGGCGAGCGCTGCTTGGGCGCAGGTTCGCGTTGCAGAGAACGGTCGACCACCGCTGGTTCAAAACACGAGCCGTAAAACACCATCCAGCGCAGGTACGGGCCGCGCAGCGGATCGTCGAGGGCGGGCGCCAGGCCGGCGTTGGCAAAAAAATCGGCCAGGTAGATAAAAATCGCGCCCTGCTCGGTAATCAGTGCGCCGTTGTGGACGATGGCCGGCACCTTGCCCATGGGGTTGATGGCCAGGTAAGCCGGTTCGCGTTGTTCGCCCTTGCTCATGTTCATCACGTGCAGCTCAAAAGGTGCGGCGAGTTCTTCGAGCAGCACCAGGGAACCCAGGGAGCGGCTTTGCGGGCAGTAGTGCAGGTTGAGGGTGGCCATGTTGGCGCTCCGGCTGAGGTTCAGGAGCAACAACATAGTTCAGATGAGGGGGGCGGCAAGGTGGTTGGTCGGGCTTTGCGTCGCCTGACATATTCTGGATCCCTGCCTTCGCAGGGATGACGGTGTTCGTGGTAGAAACATCCGTCATCCCTGCGAAGGCAGGGATCCAGAATCGTGCGGCGAACGAAGCGCTTGCAACCGCCACGCGCCCTCTACAACGCATGCCTGCTGCTGCCGATAAAACAGCCGCCAGTCCCCATGCCGTTGCGTAAAGTCGTAAGCCAATCCGGGCGCCGGCGCGGGCTGTTCGAACTGGCTTTCCCGCTCGGGGTTGCCCTGACCGGGCCCGGTAATGGGCACATACCGGTTACGGCCAAGTAGGCGCAGCAGGTGCAGCTGGCCGTGGATAAACCCTTGCAGATGCACGTCGAGCACATCCTCTTGCAACCAATGCAGACTCTCGCTGCGCGGCTCGGCAATCGCCACACGGTGAAGCACGGCCGGTGCGTCGGCGAAGGCGATCAGGGCGATAAACTGGCCGCAGTCTGAAACCCGATGTTCAAGCACCCAATCGCCCGGCACCTGCCATTGGCCGATGCTGCACTGGTAGGCGCGCAGGTCGCCTTTCTTGCTGTTGCGCAATGGCTGCCAGGTCATGCGTTCGCCATTTTTCAGCGGCGCGCTTTGCAGGAGCAGTGGGGCGTCGTTCAGCGGTAACAGCAAATCCACCTCGGGCATGTCGGCATAACCCAGCTGCGGTTTGCCGCGCCGTGTCTGGCCGACTTCCAGCTCCAGTTGGCTGTAGGTGTAGGAGGTCACCGGGCCGTGGTCGCCGTATTCTAGACACGGCTGCGCCCATTCCATGCGCAGGCGCACGTGCTCGGCTTCCAGGGCGATCAGGGCGGGCGTGGTGTTGTGGGGCTCGCGCTCTTTGGCTTCCCAGGCGCCGTCGAGCAAGCGCCAACCGCTGCTGCGTTGCCACAGCCAATAGCCGCTCTGTTCGCCCCGTGAAGCGGCACAGACCAATCCCGAGCCGTCATGGTTGAACACCATTTCCGGTTCCGGCTGGCGCAGCATCAGCCCGGTGGCTTGCTCATCCAGCCACAGCTCTGCGACCGGATAGCGCAGCGGCGCCAGTGGGTCATCCAGTGGTATCAAGGTGTCTGGTAGCCAGGTGTGCAATTGCAGCTGAGGCGCACCGTGGGGGGCCGGCAGGGTGCGGGATTCGTGGTCGCCTTGCAGGCGCTGCCAGAAATCCTCCGGTAGCCACAGGTCGCGCACGGCCACCATGGTGTGCACCCGGGCGTTGGCCAGCAGATCGCTTAGCGACAGGCGATGCGCGGCGTCCGAGGTCAGCGGGCTGACCCGGCCGACCACCTCGGTATCGGTGACCTCATCCAGTTCCCAGAACTGGTCGATGTTGCAGTGATGCAGCAGGCGTTCCTGGCGGTCGTAAATCAGCAACCCCCAGCGCCCGCGGCTGGGCATCGGCGACACGAAGTAACGGCCGTTGGTGGAGAACTGTGCCGAGGGGTTGGCGTTGAAGACCACACTGCCGTCGGGCAGCAGGTAGTCGCAGATCAGCGGGCCGCCCATGGCGATTTCGCTTACGTCCAGCAGGCGCAAGGGTTCGCCTTCGGGTGTAAGCCGTGGCTCGCCGCCACCCCAGGCACTGGCGCCGCGCCATTGGCTAGTGGTCGGGGTGGCTTCTGGTGCTTCGGGCGCTGGCGAGGTTTGTTCTTCCAGCGTCCAGTTCAGGCGTTTGGGCAGTTTGATCAGTAGTACGAGACCGCCAATCATCACGGCTGCGCCTGCGCAGAAGGCCAGCCAGAACACAGGTATAGCGCGGCCGATGCCGATGCCCAGGCCGATCAACCAGAAGAATTGCAGTTGCTGCAGGCGGTAGGGCACCTGGCCGCGCAAGCGGTTGAAGAGCGCGCAGAGAGGGAACAGCGCTAGCCAGAAGAGCGCGCCGAGGCTCAGGGGCAGGAACACCGGTGACAGCAAGGTGAGAGCGATCCAGCCCAGCTCCAGAGGAAGCAGCATCAGCAGTTGAGGGAGGGATTTGCTTGCCAGTCGGTCGTCCATGAATGGCTCGGTAGGTGTGTTCAGTTCGAGATTCTGGGTCCCAGCCTACGCTGGGACGACAGAGGTTTTTGCCAAGACTCCCGTCGTCCCAGCGCAGGCTGGGACCCAGTGGTCCGGCATTCCGGTGCGAGCCTCTTGCAGGCTTACCCCTGCATCACCGAGCGAATATCTGCGGCCAACTCCCGTACCCGCGCTTCTTCGGTATCCCACGAACACATAAACCGCGCGCCACCGGCGCCAATAAAGGTATAGAACCGCCAATCCCGCGCCCGCAGCGCTTCAATCGCCGGTTCCGACAGCTGCAGAAACACGCCATTGGCTTCCACCGGAAACATCAGGCTCACCCCTGGAATATCGCTGACTAACTCCGCCAGCAGCCGCGCGCAGTGGTTGGCGTGGCGGGCGTATTTCATCCAGGCGTCGTTTTCCAGCAAGCCGACCCAAGGTGCCGACAGAAAGCGCATTTTCGAGGCCAGTTGCCCGGCCTGTTTGCAGCGGTAGTCGAAGTCTTCGGCCAGGTCTTTGTTGAAGAACAGAATGGCCTCGCCGACCGCCATGCCGTTTTTGGTGCCGCCAAAGCACAGCACATCGATGCCGGCTTTCCAGGTCAGCTCGGCGGGCGAGCAGCCGAGAAACGCACAGGCATTGGCAAAGCGTGCGCCGTCCATATGCAGGTTAAGGCCCAGCTCGCGGCAGGTGGCGCTGATGGCTTTGAGCTCTTCAGGGCGGTACACGCTGCCGATTTCTGTGGCCTGGGTAAGGGTGACTACCCGCGGCTTGGGGTAGTGGATGTCTTGGCGCTTGAGGGCGATTTCGCGAATGGTGGCGGGCGTCAGCTTGCCGTTTTCAGTGCGTGCGGTGAGCAGCTTGGAGCCGTTGGAGAAAAACTCCGGGGCGCCGCATTCGTCGGTTTCGACGTGGGCGGTCTCCGAACAGATCACGCTGTGGTAGCTCTGGCACAACTGCGACAAGGCCAGGGAGTTGGCCGCAGTACCGTTGAAGGCGAAGTACACCTCGCAGTCGGTTTCAAACAGGCGGCGGAAATGGTCGGAGGCGCGGGCCGTCCATTGGTCTTCGCCGTAGGCGCGCTCATGGCCCTGGTTGGCCTGCGCCATGGCGGCCCAGGCTTCGGGGCAGATGCCGGAGTAGTTGTCGCTCGCGAATTGCTGGGTGTTGTCGGTCATGGCAATGGGGTCTCTTTACGGCGATGGGCAACACTGTAGCGCGGGTCGGTCGTTGTGTCGTAGGGCCAACACAAATCCCCGTAGGGCGAATATCCCCGAGGGGGATATCCGCCGTTGCGCTCACCTCGGTACCACGGCGGGTTGCGCCCGCCTCCTTGCCTTGGTCGGAATGAGCATTTTGACGTCGCAAACAGGCATATGGGTGTGCCGGCTATTTCGCAGAATCGCTAACAACGCAGAACCGCTCCGCACCACGGGGTGGGCGCTCTAACAATGTTGCGGCAGCCGCTGTCGCTGGAGACCGAGATGTTCAGCAAAAACGACCAGATCAAAGGCTATGACGAAGAACTGCTGGCAGCCATGGATGCCGAGGAAGCCCGTCAGGAGCACCACATCGAGCTGATCGCCTCGGAGAACTACACCAGCAAGCGCGTGATGCAGGCACAAGGCAGCGGCCTGACCAACAAGTACGCTGAAGGCTATCCGGGCAAGCGTTACTACGGCGGCTGCGAGCATGTGGATAAAGTCGAGCAGCTGGCCATCGACCGCGCCAAGGAGCTGTTCGGCGCCGATTACGCCAACGTGCAACCGCACTCCGGCAGCCAGGCCAACGCCGCTGTCTACCTGGCGCTGCTGCAAGCTGGCGACACCGTGTTGGGCATGAGCCTGGCCCACGGCGGCCACCTGACCCACGGCGCCAAAGTGAGCTTTTCCGGCAAGCTGTATAACGCGGTGCAGTACGGCATCGACACCACCACCGGCCTGATCGACTACGACGAAGTCGAGCGCCTGGCTGTGGAACACAAGCCAAAAATGATCATTGCCGGTTTCTCGGCCTACTCCAAAACCCTCGATTTCCCACGCTTTCGCGAAATCGCCGACAAGGTGGGCGCGTACTTCTTCGTCGACATGGCCCACGTGGCGGGCCTGGTGGCGGCCGGTCTGTACCCCAACCCGCTGCCCTACGCGGACGTGGTGACCACCACCACCCACAAAACCCTGCGAGGCCCGCGCGGCGGCCTGATTCTGGCCAAGGCCAACCCGGATCTGGAGAAGAAATTCCAGGCCGCCGTATTCCCAGGCGGCCAGGGCGGCCCGCTGATGCACGTGATTGCCGCCAAGGCGGTGTGCTTCAAGGAAGCGCTGGAGCCTGGTTTCAAGGCTTATCAGCAGCAGGTCATCGACAACGCCCAGGCCATGGCTAAGGTATTTATCGAGCGCGGTTACGACGTGGTGTCCGGCGGTACCGACAACCACCTGTTCCTGGTCAGTCTGATTCGCCAGGGCCTGACCGGCAAAGACGCCGATGCCGCTTTGGGCCGTGCCGGCATCACCGTGAACAAGAACGCCGTACCGAATGACCCGCAGTCGCCGTTTGTGACCTCTGGCCTGCGTATCGGTACCCCGGCCATCACCACCCGTGGTTTCAAAGTGGCGCAAAGCGTGGAGCTGGCGGGCTGGATCTGCGACATCCTCGACCACCTGGGCGATGCCGATGTGGAGGCGCAAGTGGCCAAACAAGCAGCGGCCCTGTGCGCGGATTTCCCCGTTTACAAATGATCTCACCGGTTTGATTTCTTACGCCTCGCGCCAGCAGTCGGCGCGAGGACGCAGCGAGGAGCACCTCTGATGCAACGTTACTCCGGCTTCGGCCTCTTCAAGCACTCGCTCAGCCATAACGAAAACTGGCAGCGCATGTGGCGCAACCCCACGCCCAAACCGGTGTACGACGTGATCATCGTCGGCGGTGGCGGCCATGGTCTGGCCACCGCCTACTACCTGGCCAAAGTGCACGGCATCACCAATGTCGCGGTGGTGGAAAAGGGCTGGCTGGGCGGCGGCAACACCGCGCGCAACACCACCATCGTACGTTCCAACTACCTGTGGGATGAATCGGCGCAGCTTTACGAGCACGCGATGAAGCTCTGGGAAGGCCTGTCGCAAGACATCAACTACAACGTGATGTTCTCGCCGCGCGGTGTTTACAACCTGTGCCACACCCTGCAAGACATGCGTGACTCCGAGCGCCGCGTTAGCGCCAACCGCCTCAACGGTATCGACGGCGAACTGCTGGATGCCAAGCAGACCGCGGCAGAAATTCCGTACCTGGACTGCTCGAAAAACACCCGCTATCCGGTGATGGGTGCCACCGTGCAACGTCGCGGCGGCGTGGCCCGTCACGACGCCGTGGCCTGGGGCTATGCCCGTGCCGCCGACGCCCTGGGCGTGGACCTGATTCAGCAAACCGAAGTGATCGGTTTCCGTAAGGAAAACGGCGTGGTCATCGGCGTGGAAACCAGCAAGGGCTTTATCGGCGGCAAGCGCGTGGGCGTGGTCACGGCCGGTAACTCCGGGCATATGGCCAAGCTCGCCGGTTTTCGTCTGCCGCTGGAATCCCATCCGTTGCAGGCGCTGGTGTCCGAGCCGATCAAGCCGATTATCGACAGCGTGATCATGTCCAACGCCGTGCACGGCTATATCAGCCAGTCCGACAAGGGCGATCTGGTGATTGGTGCCGGTATCGACGGCTACGTCGGTTATGGCCAGCGCGGTTCGTACCCGACCATCGAACACACCCTGCAAGCCATCGTCGAGATGTTCCCGGTATTGAGCCGGGTCCGCATGAACCGCCAGTGGGGCGGCATCGTGGACACCTCGCCGGATGCCTGCCCGATCATCAGCAAAACGCCGGTACCGAACCTGTTCTTCAACTGCGGTTGGGGCACCGGTGGCTTCAAGGCCACACCGGGTTCGGGCCATGTGTTTGCCGCCAGCCTGGCCACTGGCGAGATGCACCCGCTGGCCAAACCGTTTGCGATGGACCGTTTCCACAGTGGTGCGTTGATCGACGAGCACGGCGCGGCTGCGGTGGCGCATTAAACATTCGCCAAAGGCGACAGCTGATGCCCCTCTCCCGCGTGCGGGAGAGGGTGCCCGCAGGGCGGGTGAGGGGCTTTAAGACGGCAAGCGCCCAACCCTCACCCCCGGCCCCTTTCCCGCACGCGGGAGAGGGGAGACAAGCGGGACCGCAGTAGCTGAACAATCCCCTCTCCCGCAAGCGCGGAGAGGGGAGACAAGCAACGAATTCTGGAGGTACGGCCATGCTGCAAATTTTCTGCCCTCACTGTGGCGAGTTACGCGCTGAAGAGGAATTCCATGCGGCCGGCCAGGCCCATATTCCTCGCCCGCTCGACCCCAACGCCTGCACCGACCAGGAGTGGGGCGATTACCTGTTCTTCCGTGACAACCCCCGTGGCCTGCACCACGAACTGTGGATTCACGCCGCCGGTTGCCGCCAGTACTTCAACGCAACCCGCGACACCATCAGCTACGAGATTTTCGAAACCTACAAAATTGGCGAGAAGCCCTCGGTGACCGCCAAACCGAAAGCGGCTGCCCCAGGAGAACAGGCATGAGCCAGATCAACCGCCTGAGTAACGGTGGCCGGATCAACCGTAACCAACCGCTGACCTTCACCTTCAATGGCACCACCTACCAGGGTTTTGCCGGTGACACGCTGGCCGCTGCCTTGCTGGCCAATGGTGTAGACATCATCGGGCGCAGCTTCAAATACTCGCGCCCACGGGGCATCGTCGCCGCCGGTGCCGAAGAGCCTAACGCGGTGCTGCAGATCGGTTCCCGTGAAGCCACACAGATCCCTAACGTACGTGCCACTCAGCAGGCGCTATACAGCGGCCTGGTCGCCACCAGCACCAACGGCTGGCCGAGTGTGAACAACGACATCATGGGCATTCTGGGTAAGGTCGGCGGCGACATGATGGCGCCCGGCTTCTACTACAAGACCTTTATGTACCCACAGTCGATGTGGATGACGTACGAGAAATACATCCGTAAAGCCGCCGGCCTTGGCCGCGCGCCAAAAGAAAATGACCCGGACCGCTACGACCACATGAACCAGCACTGCGACGTGCTGGTGGTCGGTGGTGGTGCTGCCGGTCTGGCCGCCGCATTGGCTGCCGGCCGCGCCGGTGCCCGGGTGATTCTGGCGGACGAGCAGGAAGAGTTCGGTGGCCAGTTGCTGGACAGCCGCGAAAGCCTCGACGGTCGCCCGGCGGCTGATTGGGTGGCCAAAGCCGTGGCCGAACTGAAAGCCATGCCGGAGGTGCTGCTGTTGCCGCGCGCTACCGTCAACGGCTACCACGACCACAACTTCCTCACCATTCACGAGCGCCGTTTCGATCATCTTGGCGAGGTCGCGCCGATGGGCGAGGCGCGCCAACGCATGCACCGTGTACGCGCCAAGCGTGTGGTGCTGGCCACCGGCGCCCACGAACGTCCGCTGGTGTACGGCAACAACGATGTGCCGGGCAACATGCTTGCCGGCGCCGTCTCTACCTACATCCGCCGTTATGGCGTGGCGCCCGGCAAACAGCTGGTGCTGTCGACCACCAACGACTTCGCCTACCGCGTGGCGCTGGACTGGCTGGAAGCCGGCCTGAAAGTCGTGGCCATTGCCGACGCCCGCGGCAACCCCCGTGGCGCCTGGGTGGAAGAAGCCCGCGCCAAGGGCATCCGTCTTCTCACCGGCAGCGCCGTCATCGAAACCCGTGGCAGCAAACGGGTAAGTGCCGCACGCATCGCCGCCATCGATCCGGTCGGCCATAAAGTTACCAGCCCCGGCGAGTGGCTGGAGTGCGACACCGTCGCCACCTCCGGCGGCTACAGCCCCGTCGTGCACCTGGCCTCGCACCTGGGCGGCAAGCCGACCTGGCGTGAAGACCTGTTGGCCTTTGTGCCCGGCGAAGGGTTCCAGCAACGCGTGTGTGCCGGTGCCGTCAACGGCGTGTTCCAACTGGGCGACGTATTGGCCGATGGCTTTGAAGCCGGCGTTAAAGCCGCTGGCGAAGTCGGCTTTGCGCCGGTCAGCGGCGAAGTGCCAAGCGTTGCGGCGCGCAGCGAAGACGCCAGCATTGCGCTGTTCCAGGTACCCCATGAGAAGTCCACCGCCCGTGGTCCGAAGCAATTCGTAGACCTGCAAAACGACGTCACCAGCGCCGGTATCGAGCTGGCCACCCGTGAAGGGTTCGAGTCGGTCGAGCACGTCAAGCGTTACACCGCGCTCGGCTTCGGCACCGACCAGGGCAAGCTCGGCAATATCAATGGCCTGGCAATTGCCGCGCGTTCGCTGGGTATCAGCATTACGCAGATGGGCACCACCATGTTCCGCCCCAACTACACCCCGGTGACGTTCGGGTCGGTAGCCGGGCGCAACTGCGGGGCGCTGTTCGACCCGGTGCGCTACACCGCGCTGCACGCCTGGCACCTGGCGCAAGGCGCCGAGTTTGAAGACGTGGGCCAGTGGAAACGTCCGTGGTACTTCCCGAAAAACGGTGAAGACCTGCACGCCGCTGTAGCCCGCGAATGCAAAGCGGTGCGCGACAGCGTCGGCCTGCTCGATGCCTCCACCCTCGGCAAGATCGACATTCAGGGCCCGGATGCCCGCGAGTTCCTCAACCGGGTGTACACCAACGCCTGGACCAAGCTGGACGTGGGCAAAGCCCGTTACGGCCTGATGTGCAAAGAAGACGGTATGGTCTTCGATGACGGGGTAACGGCGTGCCTGGCCGACAACCACTTCCTGATGACCACCACCACCGGCGGCGCCGCCCGCGTGATGCAGTGGCTGGAGATTTACCACCAGACCGAGTGGCCAGACCTCAAGGTGTACTTCACGTCCGTGACCGACCACTGGGCCACCATGACCCTGTCCGGCCCCAACAGCCGCAAGCTGCTGGCCGAGGTCACCGACATTGATCTGGACCGTGACGGCTTCCCGTTCATGACCTGGAAAGAAGGCCTGGTAGGCGGCGTGCCGGCGCGGGTGTTCCGTATCTCCTTTACCGGTGAGCTGTCCTACGAAATCAACGTGCAGGCCGACTACGCCATGGGCGTGCTGGAAAAAATCGTCGCCGCCGGCAAGGCATACAACCTGACCCCGTACGGCACCGAAACCATGCACGTACTGCGGGCCGAGAAAGGCTTCATCATTGTCGGCCAGGACACCGACGGTTCGGTGACCCCGGACGACCTGAACATGGGCTGGTGTGTCGGCCGTACCAAGCCGTTCTCGTGGATCGGCTGGCGTGGCATGAACCGCGAAGACTGCGTGCGCGAAAACCGCAAGCAGCTGGTTGGCCTCAAACCGGTGGACCCGAACGTCGTGTTGCCCGAAGGCGCGCAGCTGGTGTTCGACACCAAACAGCAGATTCCGATGGCCATGGTGGGCCACGTGACCTCCAGCTACTACAGCGCGAGCCTGGGTTACAGCTTTGCCCTGGCGATGGTCAAGGGCGGTTTGAAACGCATGGGCGAGAAGGTGTTTGCACCGTTGGCCGATGGCCGTTTCGTGGAAGCGGAAATCTGTAGCTCGGTGTTCTTTGATCCGAAAGGGGAGCAGCAGAATGTGTGATCACCCCTCTCTCCACATCTTGCCAGTGAGGTTCGTATGACCGCTATCAACGTTTATCAGCAGCGTCCCGAGGGCGGTAAGGCCGAGTCTCCGCTGTTCCACGCCGGGCTGGCCGATGCCGCTGGCAAGGGAAAAGCCACTGCCGGCATCCAGCTGCGCGAGCGCAAATTGCTGGGCCACCTGACCATCCGTGGCGACGGCCATGACGCCGCTTTCGCCGGCGCCGTTCACAAAGCCACCGGGCTGGAGTTGCCGGGGGCGCTAACCCTGGTCAGTTCAGGCGAAAGCTCGCTGCAATGGATGGGGCCGGATGAGTGGCTGCTGGTAGTGCCCGGCGGCACCGAATTCGAAGCCGAGAAAAAGCTGCGTGAGGCGTTGGACGGTCAGCACATTCAAGTGGTGAACGTCAGCGGCGGCCAGACCATCTTGGAACTTACCGGCAGCAAGGTGCGTGAGCTGCTGATGAAGTCCACCAGCTACGACGTGCACCCGAAAAATTTCCCGGTGGGCAAGGCCGTGGGCACCGTGTTCGCCAAGTCGCAGTTGGTGATTCGCCACACGGCTGAAGACACCTGGGAACTGCTGATTCGTCGCAGCTTCTCCGACTACTTCTGGCTGTGGCTGCAAGATGCCAGTCAGGAATATGGCTTGGCGGTAAAAGCCTGACGCGCGCCTATCTTCTGTAGGAGCCAGCTTGCTGGCGAAGCTCTTTGGATCGCCAAGCGCTTCGCCAGCAAGCTGGCTCCTACGGGAATCTCGATTCTCTCCCGGAGAACAGCATGAGCCGCACCCCCGATACCTGGATTCTCACCGCCTCCTGCCCGAGCATTCTCGGCACCGTGGATGCGGTGACGCGTTATCTGTTCGAACAGGGCTGCTATGTCACCGAGCACCACAGCTTCGATGATCGGCTGTCGGCGCGGTTCTTTATCCGCATAGAATTCCGCCAACCGGAAACCTTCGCCGAGCTGGATTTTCGCGACGGCCTGGCCGCCCGCGTGGCGAGCTTCGGCATGGACTTCGAGCTGACGCCGCCAAACTACCGCAGCAAGGTGGTGATCATGGTCTCCAAGGCCGACCACTGCCTGAACGACCTGCTCTACCGTCAGCGCATCGGCCAGTTGCCGATGGACGTGGTCGCCGTGGTGTCCAACCACCCCGACCTGGAGCCGCTGGCCCGCTGGCACGACATTCCCTATCACCACTTCCCTCTGGACCCGGCCGACAAGCCGGCGCAGGAGCGCAAGGTGATGCAGGTGATCGCCGACACTGGCGCCGAGCTGGTGATTCTCGCCCGCTATATGCAGGTGCTGTCGCCGGAGCTGTGCCGCAAGCTCGATGGCTGGGCGATCAATATTCACCACTCCCTGCTGCCCGGTTTCAAAGGTGCCAAGCCCTATCACCAGGCCTACGAGAAAGGCGTGAAGCTGGTCGGCGCCACCGCCCACTACATCAACAACGACCTCGACGAAGGCCCGATCATTGCCCAGGGCGTGGAGCCGGTGGACCACAGCCACTACCCCGAAGACCTGATTGCCAAAGGTCGCGACATCGAATGCCTGACCCTGGCCAAGGCGGTGGGGTACCACATTGAGCGGCGCGTGTTTCTCAACGCCAGCCGTACCGTCGTTCTTTAACGTTTTCGTAAGGCGAATAAGCGCAGGTTATCCGCCATCGGTGTATCGGCGGATATCGCCGGTGGCGATATTCGCCCTACGGACTGTTTCACCCGAAGAGGGCATTCCGTGCTGCCTTTGCGGCCTCTTCCGTTTCAGACAACAACCTCCAGTGCAGAACCGCGCGGTGCTTTCTGGCCGCGCTTTTGTAATCACAACAACAACGGAGAATCACCTATGTCTGGTAATCGTGGCGTCGTTTATCTCGGCGCGGGCAAAGTCGAAGTGCAGAAGATCGACTATCCGAAAATGCAGGACCCGCGCGGGCGCAAGATCGAGCACGGGGTCATCCTCAAAGTGGTATCCACCAATATCTGCGGCTCCGACCAGCATATGGTCCGTGGCCGTACCACCGCGCAGGTCGGCTTGGTGCTGGGCCATGAAATCACCGGTGAAGTCATCGAGAAAGGCAGTGACGTCGAGCACCTGAAAATCGGTGACCTGGTGTCGGTGCCCTTCAACGTGGCGTGCGGGCGTTGCCGCTCGTGCAAGGAACAGCACACCGGTGTGTGCCTGACCGTAAACCCGGCACGTGCCGGGGGCGCGTATGGCTATGTGGACATGGGTGATTGGGTGGGTGGCCAGGCCGAATACGTGCTGGTGCCCTATGCCGACTTCAACCTGCTGAAGCTGCCGGACCGCGACAAGGCCATGGAGAAGATTCGTGACCTGACGTGCCTGTCCGACATTCTGCCCACCGGTTACCACGGTGCCGTGACGGCCGGCGTGGGCCCGGGCAGCACGGTGTATGTGGCCGGTGCCGGGCCGGTGGGTCTGGCGGCGGCCGCTTCGGCGCGTTTGCTCGGTGCGGCGGTGGTGATCATTGGTGATGTGAACCCGGTGCGCTTGGCCCATGCCAAGGCGCAGGGGTTCGAGGTCGCCGATCTCTCCACCGATACGCCGCTGCATGAGCAGATTGCGGCGCTGCTCGGCGAGCCGGAAGTGGACTGTGCGGTAGATGCGGTGGGCTTTGAAGCCCGTGGCCATGGGCATGCCGGGGCGCAGCATGAGGCGCCGGCTACGGTACTGAACTCATTGATGGGTGTGGTGCGGGTGGCGGGCAAGATCGGCATTCCCGGTTTGTATGTGACCGAGGATCCGGGTGCTGTGGATGCGGCGGCGAAGATGGGCAGCCTGAGTATTCGCTTTGGCTTGGGTTGGGCGAAGTCGCACAGTTTCCATACCGGGCAGACGCCGACCATGAAGTACAACCGCCAGTTGATGCAGGCGATTATGTGGGACCGGATCAATATTGCCGAGGTGGTGGGGGTGCAGGTGATTAGCCTGGATGATGCGCCGCGTGGGTATGGGGAGTTTGATGCGGGGGTGCCGAAGAAGTTTGTGATTGATCCGCATAAGACGTTCAGTGCGGCGTGAATTAGGAGGCAGCCTACGGGCTGCCTTTTTTTTGGGCGGTGTTTCGGGTGGCGCCGCTGGTGTTCGCTTCCCCCCGGATCGGCTCCCTCTGCCCGCTTGCGGGAGAGGGTTGGGGTGAGGGCTTTTTTCCTACGGGACCGCATGCGCTGAGCGTTTGGTTTCGCGCCTTACGCGCGAGTTTCTTTTTCCAGTCGCCGAAAAAGAAACCAAAAAGGCTTGCCCCCACCTTGGGTTTTCACTGCGTGAAAACTTCCCTCCCTCCTTCGTCGCTCCAAGGGCCGGGCTGAAGGGCCATCCATGGCCCTCATCCCTCTTCGCGGCTCCCGGCCGCTACGACCCCTTACGCAACGACTCCACTCGGCCTGCGCTCAAGGGGCGGGTAGATCACAAGCCAGATCAACGTCCACGGCGCGGCGCGGTGCGCCTTGTAGGAGAGGCTTCAGCCTCGAGCTTTTGAGGGCATAATTCGCCCCTCGGGAACATCACCTGTTCCCTCCAGTCCAACCGCTCTCTATTCCCCGCCGAGGTTTTAACGATGTCCGCTTCCCGCCGTCTGGTTTTGCTTGCTGCGTTGTCTGTGCTGAGTTGCCAGGCGTTTGCGTTCAATCTGAATGATGCTGCCAGCCTCTATTCGGCGAGCCAGGGTGGTAACGGGGGCGACAAGTCGGCGGCGTTGTTGAGCAATCCGCAGAATCTGCAGTTGCTGGCTGCGCTCAAGCAGTTGAAGGTCACTCCGCAACAGGCGGTGGGCGGCACCGGCGCTATGTTGGGGCTGGCGAAGAATCAGTTGCCGAACAATGAGTACAGCCAGCTGACGCAAACCGTGCCGGGGCTCTCGAAATTTGAAGGGGCCAACGGCCTGGCGCAGTTGGGTTCGTTGAGTGGTTTGCTGGGCAAGTCGGCGGGCAAACCGGTGAGCCCGGAGGCGACGGCTGCGGTGGCCAATGTGAACAACCCGCAGGATTTGAGCGCGGCCTTCGGCGCCCTGGGGATGGACAGCGGCATGATCGGCCAGTTTGCGCCGCTGCTGTTGCAGTACCTGGGTCAGCAGGGCGTCGGCAATTCGCTGCTCGGTAACCTCGGCAGCCTGTGGACGCCGGCTAGCTAAACCGACGCTTCGTTTTTAAGGGTGCTCAACAGGGCATCCTTTTTTGCCCAGCGCTCGGATATCCAGGTCTGCATATACACGCGAAATTGCGGGTCGTTCTGGTAGTCGCCTTGCCACAGCGCCGGGTCCATCGGCAGCGTCTGGATATCCACCACCACCTTGGGCACGCGCCCGCACAGCAGGTCCCAGAAGCCAGGAATGCGTTCACCGGGGTAGAACACGGTGATGTCCAGAATGGCGTCCAGCTGTTCGCCCAGACTTGCCAGCACAAAGGCCACGCCACCCGCTTTGGGTTTTAGCAGGTGTTTGTACGGCGACTGCTGCTCGGCTTGCTTGGCGGGGGTGCAGCGGGTGCCTTCGAGATAATTCACTACGCTGACGGGCAGGTTGCGGAATTTTTCGCAGGCTTGCTGGGTGATCAGCAGGTCTTTGCCGGCCATTTCCGGGTGTTTGGCCAGGTAGGCCTTGGAGTAGCGCTTCATAAAGGGGTAGTCCAGCGCCCACCAGGCCAGGCCCAGCAGTGGCACCCAGAGCAGTTCTTTTTTCAGAAAGAATTTGAAGAACGGCGCCTTGCGGTTGAAGGCCTGCATCAGCGCGGGAATATCCACCCAGGACTGGTGGTTGCTGATCATGAGGTAGGAGCGGTCCATGCGCAGTTCGGTGTCGCCGCGGATTTCCCAGACGGTGGGCAGGCACAGGGCGAAGATGAATTTGTCGATATCCGACCAGGTTTCGGCAATCCAGACCACGCCAGCCGAGCAGGCGGCTTTGAGCCGGCCAGGCAATACCAGCTTGAGCACAGCCAGGATCATCAACGGACCGATCAACACCAACGTGTTGAGTAAAAGCAGCAAGGCGACGGTCATACCGGTGAGCAAACGGCGCATGTAGGCTCCTAACTAAGCGCAGGGGGCCAATGATAATCAGGCCTGGCACGCCTTCCAAGTCGCTGGCTGGAAGTTGGGCCGCCACACTGTTGTTCGCCATTGGCTACATTTTCTTCACCTGATTTCCTGTATGAAGGGGGCACATTGAGCCCCATAACGTCTGGAGTGAGCTGATCCGTGAAATCTTTTCTTGCCGTGTTGGCGCTTGTCGCGCTACCCGTTCTGGCCGCCGAGCCAACCGTTTATGGCCGCTACGAGTACATCAAGCTGCCGGAGCTGGACCAAACCTTCAAAGCCAAGATGGACACCGGCGCCCTGACCGCCTCGCTGTCGGCCAAGGACATCGAACTGTTCAAAAAAGATGGTGATGACTGGGTGCGTTTCCGCCTGGCCACCAAAGATGCCAGCGACAAGGTGTACGAGCACAAGGTGGCGCGGGTGAGCAAAATCAAGAGCCGTTCCGACGAGGAAGACGGCGAAGAAGGCGCAGCCATCGCCAAACGCCCGGTGGTGGCCATGCGCATGTGCATGGACGGCGTGAGCCGCATCATCGAGGTGAACCTCACCGACCGCAGCAGCTTCAACTACCCGCTGCTGATTGGTGCCAAGGCGTTGCGTGAGTTCGATGCGGCGGTGAACCCGGCGCGGCGGTTTACGGCTGGGCAGCCCAAGTGCTGAAGTAAACTCGCTTTAACCGACATTCTGAATTCCCGCCTGCGCGGGAATGACGGTGGTTTAAGCATTTACTCCGTCATCCCAGCGCAGGCTGGGATCCAGAATATCCGTCGTTACGTCAACCGCCCGGTGGTAAATTGAGCGCCTTGCCCTTCATGCTGCAGGACGCACATGCCAACCATTCTGCTGGTCGAGGATGAAGCCTCGATCGCCGACACCCTGATCTATGCCCTGCAAAGCGAGGGCTACACCACCCACTGGCTGACCCTGGCCGGTGAGGCGCTGGCCTATCAGCAAAGCACCCCGGCCGATCTGCTCATTCTGGACGTCGGCCTGCCGGACATGACCGGCTTCGAGGCCTGCAAACAGCTGCGGCGTTTTTCCGAGGTGCCGGTGATTTTCCTCACCGCGCGCAACGCCGAAATTGACCGCGTGGTGGGTTTGGAAATCGGCGCCGATGATTACGTCACCAAGCCCTTCAGCCCCCGTGAAGTGGCGGCGCGGGTCAAGGCCATTCTCAAGCGCGTGCAACCGCGTGCCGTTTCTGCGCCAGCCCCCGCCGGTGTGTTTGCCGTGGATGCCGAACGGTTTCAAATTCATTACCACGGCCGCCTGCTCGGCCTCACCCGCCACGAATTCCGTTTGTTGCACACCTTGCTGGCGCAGCCGCTACGGGTGTTCAGCCGCGAGCAGTTGCTTGACGGCGCCGGGGTGCCGGCCGAGGCGGGGTATGAGCGCAATATCGACAGCCATATCAAAAGCCTGCGCGCCAAGCTGCGTCAGGTGGCAGCCGATGCCGAGCCGATCCAGACCCATCGCGGCCTGGGCTACAGCATCAAGGTGGACTGATGCCGCTCGGGATCCGGATCTTCCTCGTCTACTTTGTGTTCGTCGGCCTCTCCGGTTGGTTTGTGCTGAGCACGGTGATGGACGAAGTCCGCCCCGGCGTGCGCCAGACCACTGAAGAAACCCTGGTGGACACCGCCAACCTGCTAGCCGAACTGCTGCGCGATGACTTGCGCAGCGGCCGTTTGGACCAGGCCCATTGGCAGGAGCGCTTTCAGGCCTATGGCCAGCGCCAGCCGGCGGCGCAGATCTGGGGCATGACCAAAAGCGAAGTCAGCCACCGCATTTACGTGACCGACGCCCAGGGCAAGGTGTTGGTGGACTCCAGCGGTGAAGCGGTGGGCCAGGATTATTCCCGTTGGAACGATGTGTACCTGACCCTGCGCGGCCAGTACGGCGCACGCTCCACCCGCGAAGTGCCGGACGACCCGGAAACCTCGGTGATGTATGTGGCCGCGCCGATCAAGGACCAGGGCAAGATCATCGGGGTTATTTCGGTGAGCAAACCGAGCCGTACCTTGCAGCCGTATATCGAACGCTCACAGATGCGGCTGGCCTGGTTTGGCGCCGGGCTGATCTTTCTCGGCCTGCTGGCGGGCGGCTTGCTGTCCTGGTGGTTAAGCGCGTCGTTGCGGCGCCTTACCGATTACGCCCAGGCAGTATCGGCGGGCGAGCGCAGCCCGCTGCCGGCCTTGCAGGGCGGCGAGCTCAAGCAACTGGCCGAGGCGCTGGAGCATATGCGCAGCGAGCTGGAAGGCAAGGCCTACGTCGAGCGGTATGTGCACACCCTGACCCATGAATTGAAAAGCCCGCTGGCGGCGATTCGTGGCGCGGCGGAGTTGCTGGAAGGCGACATGGCCCCGGCGCAGCGCCAGCGCTTTGTCGGCAATATCCAGACCGAAAGCGCACGCCTGCAGCAGTTGATCGAGCGGCTGCTCAATCTGGCCTTGGTGGAACAACGCCAGGGCCTGGACGAGCGTGTGCCCTTACCCTTGCGTGCCCTGGTGGACGAGCAGCTTCACGCACAGGCCGCGCGCACCCTGAGCTTGCAGGTGAGCAATCAGGTGCCGGCCGAGGTGCAGGTGCTGGGCGAGCGGTTTCTGTTGCAACAGGCGCTGGCCAATCTGTTGGACAACGCCCTGGACTTCACCCCGGCGGGCGGCCAGGTGCGCTTTAGTGTTGAGCCGCAAGAAGGCGTGGTAACCCTGGTGGTGTTCAACCAGTGCGCGCCGATTCCGGACTACGCGCTGTCGCGCCTTACCGAACGTTTCTATTCCCTGCCGCGCCCCGTCAGTGGTCGCAAGAGCACTGGCCTTGGCCTCAACTTTGTGCAGGAAGTGGCCAGCCTGCATGGCGGTGCTATAACAATTGGCAACGTTGCGGGTGGTGTCGAGGTGCGGTTGAGCCTGCCGCTGGTGCGATGAAAGCTGCTGCGCTCGGTGAGGCGGCGTTAAAAACAGGTTCAAATGCTCATTGGCTACAGCCAACTTTTTGCCTTGCCTGACCGTAGCTCGCTACGCTTTCAAACAGTCAGGGGCCGTTTTTAGCGCTGTAACCGCTGCGCAAAGCCTGTTCAATAGTGTTGCAACCGGCGCGCGGGCCGACGGGCCCGCGAAGTTGGCACTAAACGTGATAGCTAACTCGGGCAGCAACAACAAAAAAAGCCACAGGAGTCAGGGTATGAAAACCGTTGCGGAAATCCTCAAAGCGAAAACCCGGAACAGCATTTTCACTGTCAGCCCGGAAACCTCGGTGCTCGAGGCGGTCAAGCTGATGGGTGAGCTGGGCATCGGTGCCTTGCTGGTGACCGACGGCGGCGAGCTGGTGGGCATCGTCAGTGAGCGTGACTACGTGCGCAAAATCGCCATGCTCGAACGCGCCTCGTCGGCCAAGGTCAGTGAAATCATGACGGCCAAGGTGATTACCGTGAGCCCCAAGGAGGGCAACCGTCACTGCATGCAACTGATGACCGACGGCCACCTGCGGCACTTGCCGGTGATGGAAGACGGCAAGCTGATTGGCCTGTTGTCCATTGGCGACCTGGTGAAAGACATCATCTCCGAGCAGGAGAGTTTGATTAATCATCTGGAGCAATACATACGCGGCGAATAAGCGCCGCGTATGTGCGTAGGAGCTAGCTTGCTAGCGAAGCTTTTGATCTAGATCTTGGTCTTGCGCCAAGCGCTTCGCCAGCAAGCTGGCTCCTACAAGTTGGATGCACTCTTCATCGAATCTCCACCGTCTCTCCATATTCGCCCCCTAAAACCCCCACGCCACCTCCCCACACTCTCTCCATCCCAACCACATGGAGAGCACCGCGATGAATCGCAGCCTGGGCATCAAACTCGGGGCCATCGGCCTTCTGATTATCTTGTTGTTAATTCCCCTGTTCATGATCGACGGCCTGATCAGCGAGCGAAAAGCGACGCGCAATGGCGTGCTCACCAACATCGCCCAGAGTTCCAGTTACCGCCAGCAGATCACCGGACCGATTCTGGTGGTGCCGTACCGGCAGAAAACCCGCGAATGGAAAGTCGCCGAAAAAACCGGCGTGCGCTATCAGGAGGAGCACATCGTTACCAGCCGCCTGTACGTGCTGCCGGAGAGCTTCAACCTCAACGGCGAAATCAACACCGAGCTGCGTGCCCGTGGCATCTACCAGGCGCGTTTGTTCAAGAGCGATAACCAGATCAGCGGCCACTTCGAAGTGCCGGCCAACTACGGCATTACCGAAGACTTGGCGGACTACCAGTTCGACGAGCCTTTCCTGGCCGTTGGCATCAGCGATATCCGTGGCATCAGCAACGCCCTCAAGCTTGAGCTCAACGGCCAGAAACTGGATTTCGAGCCGGGCTTTGGCGATGACATGCTGGCCAACGGCGTGCATGCGCCGCTGGGCAAGGTGGACAGCAGCAGAACCCAACAGCTCACGTTCGCTTTCAACCTGAAACTGCAGGGCACCTCCAGCTACAGCGTGGTGCCGATCGGGCGCGACACACAGGTGCAACTGCACTCCGACTGGCCGCACCCGAGCTTTTTCGGGCAGTTGCTGCCCAGCGAGCGCGAGATAACCGCCCAGGGGTTCAACGCCAACTGGCAGACCAGTTTCTTCGCCACCAACATGGAGCAGGTACTGCGCGAATGTGTGAATGACACCGGCTGCAAACGATTCGATGCCCGCTCCTTTGGCGTGAGCTTTGTCGACCCGGTGGACCAGTACCTCAAGACCGACCGCGCAATCAAATACGCCTTGCTGTTTATCGGCCTGACCTTCGCCGGTTTCTTCCTGATGGAAGTGCTCAAACGCCTGGCGGTGCACCCGGTGCAATACGGGTTGGTGGGCTTGGCGCTGGCGTTGTTCTACCTGTTGCTGCTGTCGCTGTCCGAGCACCTGGAGTTCGACCTGGCGTATGGCATTTCAGCCGGTGCCTGTGTGGCGCTGGTGGGCTTTTATGTGTGCCATGTGCTGCACAGCTGGCTACGCGGCGCCGGCTTCACCCTGGGCCTGGGCGGCTTGTACGGCGTGCTCTACGTGTTGCTCAGCGCCGAGGACTACGCGCTGTTGATGGGCTCGCTGCTGGTGTTCGGCCTGCTGGCCTGCGTCATGTTGCTAACCCGCAAACTGGACTGGTATGGCGTGGGCAAGACGCCCGCTGTTGAGCCGCACCTGACCCTTGAACCCGGTTTGCTGGGGGAGTGATGGCCATGCGTATGGTTCTGCAATTGGGCGCCTGCCTGGCGCTGGGGATGTTCGTGGCCTTGCTGATTCTGGTGGGCCTGATGTTTGCCCAGCAGTTCGACGTGATCAAACTGATAACCGTGACCGGCAAACCGGTCGCCCACCTTGCGCTGGTGGTGTTGCCGGAAAGCTTCTGGGTCAGCCTCACCGGCGCCCCGGACGCGGTGGATAACCCCTCGGTGCACTCGTTCCTGCAACTGTGCACCGCCCTTGGCCAGGTGGCGCTACTGGTGGGCGCCGGGCTGTTTCGCGTGAGCCTGGCCAAATGAGCGGGCATGTGGGGTTGCGCGAAGATGCGCGTATCGGCCATCAGTTGGCGCAGCAGATTGCCTTGCTCTTCGTAGGGCGAATATCCCCTCGGGGGATATCCGCCGATACGCGCAATCGACGCCGGATCACGCCGGCGGCTGCGTCGCCAACATGGATGGGCGCTGGCTGACATCGGCATACCAGGCCGCCAGTTTCGGCGCGGATTTGCGCCAGCTCAGCTCGGGCTGGCGAAAATCCAGATAACCCAGGGCACAGGCAATACCAATCGAGGCCACGTCAAAGCGGCTGGGCAATTCGGCGCCAGCCGCTTCTTCGAACTCCGCCAACGCGCGAACAATCTTCGCCTGCTGGCCGGCCAGCCACTCATCCCAGTGTTTTTCCTGCGGGCGGGTGGCGGTTTCGTAGCGAATCAGCACAGCGGCATCCATCACCGCATCGGCCAGGGAGGCCAGGGTCAGCCGCCGCCAGCGGCTGGCACCGTCACGCGGAATCAGCGGTTCGCCGACGTGCTGGTGGTCGAGGTAGTCGACGATCACCCGGCTGTCGTGCAAGAGCGTGCCATCGTCCAGACGCAACGCGGGAATCTTGCCCGCCGGGTTATGGGCGTTGACCGCCGCGCTCGGGCTGGTGGGGCTGAGCAGGACGGTTTCCAGCTCCACGCGCTCACGCTGCCCGGTCTCAAGGAGAACCAGCAGTACCTTGCGCACAAAGGGCGAGGCGGGGTTGTAGAAAAGCTTCATGGTGGCGGTGGACATAGGCGGCTCCTGGGTGGAGTGGGCGATGGGTGTAACCGTACAGGGCTCTGCGGCGGTTGTCTTTTTCCCCCGCTCAAAAGCATCGAGGCTTCAGCTCGATGCTCTAAACAACAAAGCCGCCTCAAGGGCGGCTTTGTTGTGAAGCGGGCGGCTTAGAACTTGTAGTCCACGCTGGCCACTACGCTGCGGCGTTCGCCGTAGTAGCAGTAGGTGCCATCGCAGGTCGACATGTATTCCTTGTCGAACAGGTTCTTCGCGTTCAGGGCCACGCTGGCGCCGTTCAACGAGCTGGCGATGGTGCCCAGGTCGTAATGAATGGCAGCGTCATACACGGTGTAGGAACGGGTGTCGCCGTCCGACTTGCTGCCTACGTACGGCAGGTTGCCGACCGGAATGTTGTGGGTTTCGCCGACATAGCGCACGCCAAAACCGGTTCCAAAGCCTTCCAGGAAACCGTTGTGCCAGGTGTAGTCCGCCCAGGCCGAGGCCTGGTTTTCCGGGGTCAGCGGCAGCGGACGGTTCTTGTCGTCCGGGTCGCCGACTTTGGTCATCTTGCTGTTGGCGTAGGTGTAGGCGGCGGTCAGCTTGAGGTTCTCGTTGACGTTGCCGGTGGCTTCCAGCTCGAAGCCCTTCACGTTCACTTCACCCACCGGGCGGGTTACGCCGAGCGAGTCAGACATCACGATGTTTTTCCGGGTCAGGTCATACACGGCCGCGGTGAACAGCATGTCGCTGCCCGGAGGCTGGTACTTGAGGCCCAGTTCGTATTGCTTGCCGGTGCTTGGCTCGAAGGCCACGCTGCCGTTACCGCCGGCTTCAGCCTGGAACGATTCGGCGTAGGACACGTACGGGGTGAAGCCCGAGTCGAATACGTAGCTCAGCGCCGCGTTGCCGCTGAAGGCGTTGTCGCTACGGTTGTCACTGTTGCCGGTGGTGTAGAAGGTGCTGTCGGTGTTCAGCCAGTCTTGACGGCCGCCCAGGGTCAGGCGCCAGTTATCCAGGGCCATCTGGTCCTGCACGTACAGCCCTTCGCTCTGGCGCTTCTGGTTGTAGTCCTGATAGGCGAAGTAGGCGACCGAGCTGAAGTCCTGGCCGTAAATCGGGTGGATGATGTTGCTGGTCGGCGCTTCACCGTACAGCCACTGGTAGTTGGTGTTGACGCGCTGGTAGTCCAGGCCGATCAGCACAGTGTGGTTGACCACGCCGGTGGCGAAGTCAGCCTGGAAGTTGTTGTCCAGGGCGAACTGGCTGATGTCTTCGTTCACTACGTTGGCGCCACGGCGCACGGTGCCGTCAGGAGAAACAGCCAGGTCCGGAGTGTTCGGCCAGTAGAAACCACCGGCGGTGATGCCTTGGAATTCCAGGTCACTCTTGGTGTAGCGCGCGTTCTGCCGGAACTGCCAGACATCGTTCAAGCGGTGTTCAAACGCGTAACCCAGTGCGTAGTAGGTCTTGTCGTAGAACTCCCACTCGGGGTCGCCCAGGTTCTTGTGGTACTTGATCTCGCCGGCCGGGCTGGTGAGCTTGGTGCCTTGCAGCGGCAGGAACTGGCTGGTGATGCCGGTATCGTCGCGGTTGAACTGGGACAGGAAGGTCAGCTTGGTGTCTTCGTCCATCTTCCAGGTCAGGCTGGGGGCGATGTTGTAGCGCTTGTCGTCGACGTGTTCGATGGTGGTGCCGCTGTCGCGCACCACGCCGCTGACGCGGTACAGCAGGTTGCCCTGCTCATCGAGCGGGCCGGTGCTGTCAAAGCTGATCTGCTTGTGCTGGTAGCTGCCGACTTGCAACTGCACTTCGTTGCTCTGGGTTTCTTCGGGGCGGCGGCTGACCATGTCCACCAGGCCACCCGGCGGGGTTTGGCCATACACGGAGGAGGCCGGGCCGCGCAGAACGGCTACGCGCTCCAGGTCCCAGGTTTCCAGTTTCGGCATGGCGTAGGTGCCTTTGGGCAGCGGCAGGCCATCGAGGAACTGGGTGGGTTCAAAACCACGGATTTTCAGCCATTCGGCACGGCTGTCGCTGCCGTAGCTGCTGGCGACTACGCCCGGCATATAGCGCACGGCATCGTCGATGTTCTGCACGGCGCGGTCTTGCATCTGCTCGCGGGTGGCCACCGAGATGGAACGCGGTGCTTCGTTCAGCGCGGTGTCGGTTTTGGTGCCAGAGGCGGTGCGCTTGGCGGCGTAACCCACGGACGGGCCCCAGGCCGTTTCGGCACTGCCGGTGCCGTCGATGTTGGCTGCTGGCAGCGCCACGCCGTTTTCCGAAGGCAGCGCCTGCACGCTGTAGGTGCCGGCGCTATTGGCCACCAGGGTCAGCCCGGTGCCACGCAGCGCTTGCTGCAGGGCGGTCTGTGCATCGTATTGGCCTTGCACCGGCTGCGCGGTCTTACCGGCAGTCAGGCTGGGGTCGATGCTCAACACCACGCCGGCTTGGCTCGCGATCTGGTTGAGGGTGCTGGCCAGTGGCGCGGCCGGCAGCTGGTAGCTGCGTACGGCGGCGGTGTCGGCGGCAAGCGCGGGCACCGTGGCCAATGCCATGGCGGCGGCCAATAACGTGGGGCGGAACAGGTTGATGGTCTTCGGCATTGCGAGCGGCTCCCAGAAAGGAATTAATCTCAATGCCCCTATGCCGAAGCAAAATCGAAAAGTGATAGGGCTGCGTGAAATTATTTTTCAGCAGCCGCTTTCTCAGGGTTTTTCGGCGACTGGAGCGGGCACTACGCGCGTCCACCAGCCCGCACGGTGCTGGATTTGCACCGGCAGGCTGGGTGGTAAGGCGGCCAGGGCCAGGTCGGTATTTTGCAGCGGGAAGCTGCCGCTGATGCGCAGATCGGCCACCGCCGGGTCGGCGTTGAGAAAGCCCTGGCGGTAGTCGCTCAGTTGGTCGAGCAGGTCGGCCAGGCGCATGTTTTCCACCACCAGCATGCCGTGGGCCCAGGCGTCCGCCGTGGCCGGCGCGGCGCGCACATCGCTCAAGGCGTTGGCGGCCATAAACACCTGCTGGCCTTCGCTGATGATGCGCTCGCCTTCGGCTTGCGCCGGGTGGGCGGCAACGGCGGACTGCAACACGATCAGGCGCGTGCCGGCGTCTTCGTGGCGCACCAGGAAGCGCGTGCCCAGGGCACGCAGCTCGCCGTCGGCGGTGGCAACGATAAAGGGCCTGGCGTCGCCGTGGGCGGTTTCCACCAGAATCTCGCCGCTGCGCAGAAAAATGCGCCGCTGCTGGGTGTTGAAGTCGATATCCAGGGCGCTGCGGCTGTTAAGGCGCACCTTGGTGTGGTCGGGCAATTCCAGGTCGCGCTGCTCGCCGGGCGCGGTGCGCTCGTCTGCCAGCCAGTCGCCCAGCGGTCGGTGCTGGTGCGCCAGGCTCAGGCCCAGTACGCCGGCCAGTAACAGGCCCAGCAGGCCGCCACTGCGCAGCCGGCTTTTGCCGTTGTCGGCGGCACGCACCAGGGCGCGGCGCGCCGGTTGGCTGCTGACCTTGGCCAAATGCTGGTCCAGGCCATTGAGTTGGCCCCAGGCGCGCGCGTGCTCGGCGCTGGCGGCATGCCAGATTTGGAATTCGGCTTTTTCCAGATCGGATGCGCAGCCCGAGCCCAGGCACACCTGCCAACTGATGGCTTCGTCGAGCACCTTGGCGGTGACGCTGCTGCGGTTCATGTCGGCTCGCCGTACAGGGCGATGTAGCACTGGCGCAAGCCCTGGGCCAGGTACTGGCGCACGCGCGGCACGGACACACCCAAACGCTCGGCGATTTCGGCGTGGCCCATGTTGTCGATGCGGTTATACAGGAAGGCGGCGCGGGCATTGCTGGACAAGGTGCTGAGCATGCGGTCGATGGTGCGCAGCGATTCCAGCACCAAAGCCTGTTCTTCAATATCGGGGTGGACGTTTTCCGGCAGCGCCGACAGCTCGTCGAGGTAGGTGCGCTCCAAGGCGCTGCGGCGGAAGTAGTCGATCAGCAGACCTTTGGCGATGGTGGTCAACAGGGCGCGCGGCTCGCGCATTTGCACGGCGTCGGTCTTGCCCAGAATGCGCACGAAGGTGTCTTGGCTCAAGTCTTCAGCGCGGTGCGGGCAGCTCAGGCTTTTGCGCAGCCAGCCGAGCAGCCAATCGCGATGATCGCGATACAGGATGCCCGCCAATTCGTGGTTTGTGCCCGACACAACACTCTCCGCCAAAGAAGAAACAACGCGAAATCGAGAATTATTCGCATATGATTGCAGAGAGTGGCATATCGCCGCAATTGCAGGCGGTCGGTTTATTTTGTGGCCTGCTTTGCAGGTTGGTTACAGAGAAGGCCGCTGCTGGCGCCGTTGCCAGCGCGACAGGGCGTCAGCCAGCGCTGCCGGGCTGTCCAGCCCTTGTTTGCGCGCGCGACTGAACAGAATCAGGGCCAGTTCGGCGGTCACCAGGGCATCGGCGCTGGCGTGGTGGCGCTGGTGCACCTGCAGGCCGAATTGCGCGGTCCAGTCGTCCAGGCCGGCTTGGCGCAAGGTGATTTCCGGGCAGAGCAGCGGCGCCAGGTCGGCCACATCCCAAAAAGGGTGTTCCAGGCTATAGCCCAAGTCGGCCTTCAAGGCTTTGCTTAGCATGTGCTGGTCAAACGGCGCGTGAAAGGCCAGCAACGGTCTGTCGCCGACAAACTGCATAAACGCCAGCAACGCTTCGCCCGGCGCAATGCCGGCGGCTGACGCGCTGGGGGCGATGCCGTGAATCAACACGCTGGCGCTAAGCTTTTGCCCGCTGCGTTGCAGGGTGCACTCGAATTGCTGGGCCAGATCGATGGCGCCGTCTTCGATCACCACCGCACCGATGGACAGCAACTGGTCGCGCTGCATATTCAAACCGCTGGTTTCGAGGTCCAGCACCACAAACCGCTGCTCGCGCAGCGTGGTCTCGCGCCAGGGGCCAGGTTTGGGCAACTGCGTGCAGGCATCTGTCAGTTGCTGATCAACCAGCGGTGCGCTGCGGCGGCGCAGCCAATCGAATGCACTCAAAGCTGATACCTGAGCGCCAGGCTGCTTTGCAGGCGCTGCGCCTGGCGGAACGATTCCCGCAGGATGCGCCGGTCCAGGTGGTTGAGGCTGTCCGGGTCCAGGCGATTTGAATAGCGTTGTTGCTGGCGGGCTTGCTGCTGGTGCTGTTGCATGCGGGTCTGCTGAATAAAGTGATAGGCCTCTTCATAGGCCGCACCATCGAGCGGGTCGATCACCTCTTTGGCAATCAGCTCGCGCAAGCGCTGCAAGGTGTTGCCGGCGCTGATGCCATGGGCCAAAGCGAGCAACCGCGCGCCATCGACAAAGGGCGTCAGGCCCTGCACTTTCAAATCCAGGGTGTGTTTTTCGCTGCCGCTCCTGGCCACCACAAAGTCGCGGAAGCGCCCCACCGGTGGGCGGTTGCGCAGGGCGTTGGCGGCCATCAGGCGCTGGAAAATCTGGTTGTCCGCCACCTCCACCAGAATCTGCTGGCGCAGCACTTCGCAGCCATCCACGGGGCCCCACACCGCGCGCAGGTCGAAATAGATGCTTGAGGCCAGCAGGTTCTCCGGATTGCCATCGCGAATAAAACTGCTGAAGCGTCGCGACCACTCCAGGTGTGACAGACACAGCTGCGGGTTGCTGGCCATGATGCCGCCCTTGCACAGGCTGAAACCGCATTTGTCCAGGCTGTGGTTGATGCGCTCGGCCAGTGGCAGCAGCTTGCCGCGCTTGATCGCGGCGTCTGCCGCGTCGCTGGCTTCGAACAGCATGCCGTTGTCCTGGTCGGTGTGCAGGGTTTGCTCGCGCCGCCCTTCGCTGCCAAAACACAGCCAGGTAAACGGCACGCCCGGATCGCCCACCTGTTCGATACTGAGCTCGATCACCCGGCACACGGTGTGGTCGTTGAGCAGGGTGATGATCTGGGTGATCTGCGTGGACGACGCGCCGTGGGCCAGCATGCGTTCCACCAGTTGATGAATATCGCTGCGCAGCGCTACCAACGTTTCCAGTTTGCTGGCGTGGCTGATAGTGCGCGCCAGGTGCACCAGGTCGACGCGCTGCAACGAAAACAGATCGCGCTCGGACACCACGCCGCGCAGCCGACCCTCTTCAACCAGGCAGACATGGGCAATATGCCGCTCGGTCATGGCGATGGCGGCATCGAAGGCGCTGGCCGTGGCCGGCAGGTGAAAGGGGTTGGCGATCATCACGCTGGCAATCGGCCCGCTGAGGTTTTCACTGCCTTCAGCCACCACCGAACGCAGGTCGCGCAGGGTGAAAATGCCGGTGGGGCGCAGGCCCTCGTCGACAATCACGATGCTGCCCACCTGCTGTTCGTGCATCAGGCGCACGGCGGCGCTGATCGGGGTGTCGGCGCTGCAGGTCACCGGTTGGCGCATGGCCAGTTCCCGCAGCGGCGTGTCCAGTGAATATTGCGCGCCGAGGGTAGCCACTGCCTGGCGCTGAACCTGCTGGTTCACTTGGTCGAGCAGGCTGCTGACGCCACGCAAGGCAAAGTCGCGGAAGGGCGCGGAGAGGGCGAACACCTTGATAAAGGCATCTTTGCCCAGCAACAGGCAGAAGGTGTCTTCGCCGGCCAGGTGTTCCGTGCGGGTGGCGCGTTCGCCGAGCAGCGCCGCGAGCGGGAAACACTCGCCAGTGGTGATCTCGAAGGTGGTTTCAGTGCCGCGCCGCGCGGTGTGCGGACGTTCACCAACCACCAGGCCCTGTTTGACGATATAGAAATGCTGCACCGGCCCGCCGCTGGGCTTGAGAATGCTCTCGCCGGCGCTATAAAAGCGCAGCTGGCAGTGCTCCAGCAGGTAGCCCAGGTGGGCGCTTTCCATTTGATTGAACGGTGGAAATTTCTGCAGGAACTCCATCAAGCCATGGATGTTCTGCTGCACCGCCACCTTGCCCGCCTGGGCGAATTCGTTGGCCTTGCTCATTGCGCGCGTCCGGACCTGGATCGAAAGCCCATAGTCCGGGGAATCGGCGGCAGGGCACATACGACCTAAGTGTAGGTTGGGTTGAGCAAAGCGAAGCCCAACAGGCCGTCCGCAGGAGGGCGCTTGTCGGTCGCGAAAGGGCCGCATTGAGTCGCGTTGGGCTTCGCTGCGCTCAACCCAACCTACGAGATCAAGGGCAAAATGTTCGAATCAGGAATAAAGCCCCGCCAACCCTTGCGCCATCACGTCCCTGGCCTGCTCCAGCACCTGAATTTTCCAGTCATCGGCATCCACGTAAAACGCATCGCGAATCTGCTGTTTGATCTGCTGGTGCTGGGCCAGTGGCGCTTCGGGGTGGTTATACAGCCACTGCTCGGCGCGCAGGGCCGACAGCACCTGTTTGCCCGGCAGGGTGCCGTATTCGAGGGTCACGCCGGTGTATTGCGCTTGTGGGCATTCGGCCATGACGCCGAGGTCGATGGTGCCGTTAAGGTCGGCGGAGGCGGAGTTGCCTTCGGCGGCGTTGGTCACCTGATCACCAAACCAGCGCCGGCAGCGGGCGATGTCCTCGGCGTTCTGCAGGCCTTTGTAGATGCGCTCGCCATGGCCGCGCGGGCCCAGACCCGTGTGCACATCCACCCAGGCCAGGCGCTGGCAACGCTGCCCGTAGGTGCGCAGGATTTCGCGCAGGCGCTGGTTGCTCCAGGTCGGCGCGGTGCCGGCAAAGAACAGGCCCTTGGGGTCGCTGTGCTGCCCGCGGGAGATGCCGGCCTGCAGGCCCATGCGCCCGTAGCGCAGGGCAAAGCTCATCAGCTGGAGGGCGTTGAGTGCGCCCACCGGCCATTTTTTCGGCAGCAGCACGGGGGCCAGGGCGCGGTATTCGGCGTTGTCCGGCAGCGGCTGGCTGAAGTCGATGAAGTTGCGGTTTAGGTCGACGTTCTCGTTGGTCACCCGCCGCAGGTGGGAAAAACCGTAGGGGTTCAGCGCATGGATATAGAGCACCGCCAGGTCGTCGCGCTGGGTCGCGGCAAACCAGGCGTCGTCGTTCAGGCGGTCCACTTGCACACCCGAACCGCAGAAGCCTTCCACGCCGTGGCAGCCGCTGCTCAGCACCAGCAGGTTGGCGGCGTCCGGTTTGCCGTGGAAGGCCACGTCGATAGCCAGTTGTTCGCCATCGCGGCCAGGCAACGGGTGGATATGGGATTCAACGGCCAGACCGCGCCGGGCGCAGCTGTTGAGAAATTGCTGGCGTGCCTGGGTGTAGCTCTGCGAGAAGCAGGAAGGGTTCATCGAGCGTTCCATCCGTAAACAGAAAAGGGCGCGCTGGGCCGCAGCGCGGGCTTGTGGCCCACGCTGAGAATCTGGTTAACCGGCGCTGTCAGGGAGAAGTCGAGCGACCGGGTCAGTGGCTCAACGGTGGCGCTGCGGGCATGGCGTTGGCCTGGCCCTCGCGCCGGGCAAGCAAACGCTTGCGGGTGGTTTCCGGGGTTAGCAGCAGCAAGCCGAGCAGGGCGCAAACCAGCGTGGCGATGCCGAAGCCGTTCACCGACAGCTCGAAGCCACGGGCGATATCGCCACCCAGCCAGGTGATCATCTTGCCCACCGCCCAGGGCGCGAACATGCCGGCAGCGGTCATGCTGCCGACGTGAATGGCGAGCATGGCGCCGCGTTGTTCGTTGGGGGAAATGTGCGCGGTGATGGTCATGCCAAAGGCGAACACCGCGTTGAGCAATACGCAGCCCAGGCTGAAGGCCAACAGCTTGCCGGCCAGGCTGGCGGCGAGGGTGCCCATGGCAATAAAGCCCAGCGCACCGACAATGCAGCACACCATCGGCGGCCAGACCATGCTGCGCTGCAGGTCGGCGCCGTTTTTCAGCGCGCGCTGCGAGAGGCTCGACACCAGCAGGTTGAGGACGATGATGCTCAGCGTGGCGGCGAACATCACATAGCCCGCCTGCATGGCGGTCAGGCCCAGACCCTTTTGCATATACACCGCCGACCAGCTGAACGACAGCGCGTTGGGCAGGTAAGCAAGAAAGCACATCAGCGATATCCACACGAAGGTGCGGTTCAGCAGCAGGTAACGGTACTTGATGAATAGGCCGTCATTGCCCGGTGCGCTGCTGTCGGCGCTGGCCTGCGTGCCTTCGGCGCCGAACGCCAGCCAGCACAACAACCACAGGAAGCTCAGCCCGGCCAGGGTGAGGTAGGCCATGCGCCAACCGAAGTGGCTGATGCAAAACGGCAGGGCGATGGCCCCGAGCAAGCCGCCCAGCATGATCGACACCTGAATCAACGAGGCCGGCAACACCCGCTCGGTGGGGCCGAACCATTTGAAACAGGCGTGCTGCGTAACCGCGGTGCCCGGGCCAGTACCGGCGCCCAGCATCAGGCGGCTGGCGATCAGCGCGTTGAGGCTGCTGGTGAGCGTCACCAGCAGTTGCGAGAGGGTCCAGACCGTGGCCATACCCACCAGAATCCAGCGGCTGGGAAAACGGTTGGCGAGAAAGCCGACCAGGATGCCCGACAGCGAATACAAAAAGAAAAATGCACTGCCGACAAAGCCGAATTGCTCGGGGGTGAGTTTGAGCTCTTCGATGATGTGCACGCCGGCGAAGGCGAAGATGGTCTTGTCCAGCACGCTGATGACCATCACCGCCATCAGCAGGGCGACCACGATCAGGCGTTTGGTTTTGGGGGTGTCAGTGGGCATGGGGCGTCTCTGCTATTCCAGTAGCACTCAGCATGCCGCAGGGCCGCGTGACTGAATAATCACCGATGGGTATGACTATGGTGGTTGGTTATCGCACGGTCAGAAGAGGCTGTTGTAGGGTGTGCTCCGCACACCAGGCGATATCCGAGTAAACGCCGTGGTGCGCATAGCACACCC
Organism: Pseudomonas turukhanskensis; assembly: GCF_027922365.1. Taxonomy (GTDB): domain Bacteria; phylum Pseudomonadota; class Gammaproteobacteria; order Pseudomonadales; family Pseudomonadaceae; genus Aquipseudomonas; species Aquipseudomonas turukhanskensis. The sequence continues at coordinate 8,188 of NZ_BSFN01000001.1, read as the reverse complement.
TACGAAAAGCAGAGCGGCGCGCTATTCGGTCTTCGCGTGCGGGCTTTTGTAGACGTAGATCAGCTCATCGGCCAACGCCTTGGCCTCACGCGTCATCAACTCTGAGTCCCGGCACACCAGGGAAATGTTCATGGGCGGAATGGCTTCGGCAAGGTTCAAAACGGTCAAGGTCTGCATGATGAATTGGGTGCGTTCGAGCACCCGCATCGACCAATAACTCACCGCGTCGCTGCTGGCGGCCAGTTCCGAATAAAGCACCACCGAGGCGCACTCGATTACCCGCTCGGGCAGGGCAACGCCGTGCTCGGCAAACAAGCTGCCGACGCTGGATTGTTCGAGGGAATCCTGCAGCAACCACTCCTGCTCGCTGAGCTCGGCCAGGGAGGTTGAGCCCTCCAGCGGATGACCTTTGCGCACCGCCAATACGGTAGGTTGCTGGTACAGCTCGGTCCAGTGAAACCCATCGGCATTGCGCGCCTGCGGCAGCGAGGTGAGCACCATATCCAGCAGCCCTTCACGCAAGCCCTCCATCAATTTCGACGGGCGCAGCTCGTGGATGTGCACCTGCACTTTGGGGTAGCGCTTGCGGTAGCGGTTCAGGCTGCTGACGAACTGCTGGCTGGGGGTTACCGGCGACACGCCAATGGACAGCTTGCCGTCCATCACGCCTTTGAGGGTGTCGATTTCTTCGCGGGCGCGGCGCACTTCTTCGAGGATCAGCCGCGCGCGTTTGACCAGCCGCTCTCCGTATTCGGTCACCGTAATGCCGCGGTTGGAGCGCACCAGCAGCGGCACGCCAAGCTCGGCTTCCAGCTCTTTGATGCCCTTGGACAACGCCGGTTGAGAGATATGCAGCAGGCGCGAGGCCTCCTGAATACTGCCGCTTTCGCAAATGGCCACAATGGCGCGCAGTTGGTGCAGCTTCATAAGAACATCACTGGTTATCGAGTGGTAAATGTCTGAATTTAAAGCAAAATACGGGCCTTGTGAGTGAGCTTTTGTAGGGTGTGCTCTGCGCACCGTTGCGATTGCTGAAGCATCGCCTGGTGCGCAGAGCACACCCTACAGAAACGGCGGCCATGAAGGCCGCCACGTGTGAAGCGCTGTGTTAGCGAATCCCGGTCGCGCGCAACGCCGACGGGGTGAACTCCTTGCGGCTGAACGGCACGTTGAATTCGTAGGCGTTCTTCTCCTCGTTGCGCAGCGAGTTCACCGAGTAGCGCCCGGACAGCACGTCATAGTGGGTTTCGGCGGCGAAGCTCGGCACTTTGTAGTCGTAGAAGAACATCGCGTGGCCTTCGGACACGCGCCACAGTTGCCCACGGCCGTCGTAGGCATCGGCCTCGGCGGCTTGCCAGCTGTCTTCGTCGATGTAGATATCGCGCTTGGAGTAGATATGCCGTTGGCCCGGCTTCAGGGTCGCCTCCAGGTGCCAGACGCGGTGCAGCTCATAGCGCGCGTAGTCCTGATTGATATGGCCGGGCTTGATGATGTCGGTGTATTTGAGCGCCGGGGATTCCAACTGGTAGCTGTTGTAGGGGATGTACATCTCCTTCTTGCCCACCAGTTTCCAGTCGAAGCGATCAGGCGCGCCGTTGAACAGGTCGAAGTCGTCCAGGGTGCGCATGCCTTCGGCTGCCGGGCTGTCGTAGGCAATTTGCGGGGCGCGGCGCACGCGGCGCTGGCCGGCGTTGTATTGCCAGGCCATGCGCGGTTCCTTCACCTGATTGATGGTTTCATGCACCAGCAGCACGCCACCGGCCAGCCGCGCCGGCTCAAGGAATTCCTCGCGGTAGTAGTTGAGGATATTGGCCATCTCTTGCGGCTGGTAATCGCTCAAACCCTGGGGGAACGCCATCTGCTGCTTGACCACGCTGGGGGTGAAGCTGCCGTTGGTTTGCGGCGAGGCCTGCACCACGATGCGTTTCAGCGTCTCGCCCCGGTAGCGGCCGATATGGTTCCAGATCACTTCCAGACCACTTTGCGGAATCGGGAAGGGCACGGCGCCCGGCTGGTAATTCTCCAGGCCGTTGCCGCCTTCGACCAAGGCCGTGTGGGTGGCATTGACCTTGGCGGATGCCAGGCTCTTGTCCGGCAGAGTCACCGAGCGGTGGGTGGTGTACACCGGAATCTTGTAGGTGTCCGGGTAGCGCTTGAACATCGCCAGTTGCCCGGCGCTGAGTTTGCTGTGGTACTGCGACACGTTCTGCGCGGTGATTACGAACAGCGGTTTTTCATCGGCATAGGGATTGGGCAGAAAGCCGTCGCCATCGACCTTGCCGGTGCTGCTCGGCAAACCGCCGGTGTAGGCCGGAATGCTGCCATCGGCATTGCCGGCGGTTTCGGCGCCCACGGCGGTCAGCGCGCCGCCCAATTGTGCGGCTTGTTCGGTGCTGACAGCGGCCATTACCTGGCCGGCGATCAGGCTCAGGCAGAAGCTGCCGGCCAGAAGAAGGTGTTTATGTGTCATGGAAAAACCTCTTGGGCGAAGCCCTTGAAAACGTGTGGCCTTAAAAACTCACGCCGACGCTGACGGCGAGAAAGTCACGATCGGTGTTGGTGTTGAAGTCGCCGCCGAAGTAGTCGGTGTAACTGACGCTGGCGGTGTACTGGGACATGAAGTCGGCATCCAGGCCCACGCTCACCGACTTGTTGCCTTCGGTGAAGGTCGGGCCGTAGCCCTCTACGTCGTGGGAGAAGGCGACGTTGGGGCGCAGGTTGATGCCGGCAAAGGCGTCGTTGTAGTCCACGCTGGCGCGCAGGCGATAACCCCAGGAGTTGGCGGTGTAAAAGCCCTTGTCGGTGCACTGGTCCGGGTTGGCGGTGTTCAGCACCTTGGTGCACAGCTCGTTGCCGCTCACCAGGCCGATGCCGGGAATGCCCACGGTGCCGGCGCCGCTCAGCTCGCCCATGCCGTACACGCTGCTGCGGCCAAAGCGCAGGTCGGAGCCGTCGCTGGAGCCCAGGTTGCCGATATGGCTGTAACCCACCTCGCCCACCAGCGTGAGGCGGTCGCCGCCCAGCACCTGGTCGAAGGTATGCACGCCACTGATTTGCGCCTGGCTGAACGGCATGCGCTTGTAACCCTGTACCAGGCTGCCGCGCTCGGTGTCGGCCCAATCGTTATCGAACAGCGCCAAGCCTTTGATGTTCAGCAAGGTGGCCAGTGCGCCAACGCCGGCGGTGGTAGACACGTCGGTGCCGTTGAGGCTCATCGGCATATTCGGCCGGTGGCTGATTTCACCCGACAGCGCCGTGCCGTCGGGCGTGGTGGTGGCAAAGCTGATGCCGTACAGGCGCACGTCTTCGGGGTAGGTCAGGTAGTAGCGCGAGGTGGCCTGCCCAGGCGCGCCGCTCAAGCCGGCGAGGCTGGCCTGGCCGACGGTCCACATGCTTTCCGGGGTGCGGCTGTGGATATTCATGGTGTAGAAGCCGAACTCGGTGTCGTTCAGCTCCGGCACCATCCAGCGCACGGCCGCGCCGAACTGGCCGCCATCGCGGGCGTCTTCATCGTCCAGGCGCGGCACGTAACCGTAGGCGCCAGCCACGTCGCGGTCGAAGTCGCTGCCGTAGGTGGTCATGCCGGTATTGCAGCCTTGCGCGGCGGTATCGGCGCCGAAGTAGGTGCCGCAGTTGTCGAGTACGGTCTTTTCCCACTCCAGTTGGTAGAAGGCTTCCACCGACAGGTTGTCGGTCACGCCCTGGGTGACATACAGCATGTTCACCGGAATCAGGCCTTCCTTGATTTCCGCGCCCGGGCGGCGGAAGGCGGCGACGTCGGTGGGGTTGATGCTGTTGATGGAGTTACCGATAAAGGTGCTCTCGCCCCAGCTCACCACCTGCTTGCCGACCCGCACGCTGCCCGGCAGATCGGCGATGTCGTAGTTGTGATAGAGGAAGGCGTCGAGCAACTGCGCGCCGGAAGATTTGGCGGCTGCATCGCGGCCGCTGTCGTCGATGTCATACAGCAGCCGGTGTTCGTCCTTGAGCTCGAAGTCGTACCAGTACTTGCCGCGCAGAAACACGCCGGTATCGCCGTATTTGAGTTCGAGGTCGTGAATGCCCTTGAAGATTTTCGAGAACGTTTCGCCCTTCTTGAAGTTCAGGCGGCCGTCGTCCGAGGTGCGGGTGGACGCGGTGCCGCCGTTGGCCACGCCGATAAATTGCTTGTCCGCGTCGCGCATGCCCCAGCTGGCGCCGATGGACAGGGTGGAATCGAAACGCCCCTCAATTTCCCCGATCTTGAATGTTTCTGCCTGTGCCGGCAGCGCCGCGGCGAGCGCGACTGCCAGTGCCAAAGCGTGGGGATACATAGTCCCTTTGGTTGTTGTGTTCTTCATCCTGCTCTCCGCCAGAACCAGTCAAAGAAGCTGGCGGTTGGCCCGGCCAGCGCAGCCTGAAGGTCAGGTGCCGGGGCATGGTAGGGAGCGGGGGCGGTTCTGCATTCTGAGAAAAACCGATGCCTATAACCAAAGGTGAACTGTTGGTTGGCGAGGCTTCGGAAGGGGGCGTGGGGTGCACCAGAACGAAGCAGTCGTGGCGTGTGGAGGGTGGTGTTCTGCTGTGAGAATCCGGATTCCAGCGTTCGCTGGAATGACGGTGACCTGTCCGAACACCCTCCGTCATTCCAGCGCAGGCTGGAATCCAGAATCTGGAGTGGACGTCCATTTCCCGCAGCCCCCATGAACGGGGCGTATCAGCGTTTTTTCAAAGCCAAAATAAACTTCGTCAATCAAGCGAATCTAGCGGCCAATTTTCAGCAATTAAATGCCCATTTGCTGTGATCGTGTTTTGTCCATTTTTGCCTTCGCCGGTCATTTCCGGTAAGGTGCCCCGCTGCCTGACCCTTGTTTGACCCCAAATTCTGCTTTTGGGGCGCGCCCTCTTTTGCGCCCTTTTCCTGGCGTGGCCCTGCCCACGCTGCTGCGAGTCGCCCTCGGTGACTCATCTTGTGGAGCCTGCTTGGCTCTTGATGTATGGAGACTGACGATGAAGTCCATCACCACCCTGGCGGGTGTCGTGAGCCTTGGCTTATGCACCTTGTCACTACCGGCACTGGCCGCGCCAAAATGCGAGCTGGATAGACCGGTAAAGTTTGGCGGGATGAATTGGGAAACCAACCTGATCATCACCGAGATCGAACGTTTCATCATGAAAGAAGGCTACGGCTGCAAAACCGAAGTCGAGTCTGGCGAAACCCTGACGATGCTGGCTGCCATGCAGCGCGGCGATGTCGATGTAAATAGCGAAATCTGGGCCACCACCATCGGTGTGCCGTGGGAAAAAGCCGTTGCTAGCGGCAAGGTCAAAGCCCTGGGTACCGTGTTCGAAGGCACCGAGGGCTGGTATATCCCGCGCTATGTCGCCGAACGGTTTCCCGACCTGAAGAGCGCCGCCGACCTGCCGAAGTTCAAAGACGAATTCAGCGACCCGGAAGAACCGGAAAAGGGCCGTTTCTACAATTGCCCGGCCGGCTGGAGCTGCGGTGTAAGCACCGCCAACCTGTTCAAGGCGTTGAAGCTTACCGAGAGCTTCACCCTGTTCGGCCCCGGCACCGGCGCCGCGCAAAAAGCCGCGATCACCTCGGCTTACAAGCGCAAACGTAATATCGTTTTCTACTACTGGCAACCGACCACCGTGGTCGGCCAACTGGACCTGGTCAAACTCGACCTGCCGCCGGTTGATGCCGATGCAGCCGCGTGCAACACGCTGCCGACCTGCGCCAATCCCAAGCCCAGCGGCTATCCGCCGACCCCGGTGCTCACCGGCGTGAATACCCGATTCAGCGAGCAAGCACCGCAGTTGGCGACCTTTCTGGGCAAGGTCGCCATCCACCCGGACCAACTCAACAGCCTGCTGTCCTGGTACGAGGAAGAAGGCGCCGAGCCGGAAGAAGCCGCCCAGCGCTTCCTCAGCCAGCACCCGGACGTGTGGAGCCAATGGGTGCCGCCGGCCGTGGCCGAGCAGGTCAAGCAAGCGTTGTAGTCGTTGAGCCCGCCCGGCCACGGCGACGTGGCTGGGCTGCGTAGAGAGTGTATTTTTATGTTCCCCGAGTTATTCCCCGCGCGCGATTTGCGCCATGCCATCGACGCCTTTGTTGAGCAGTTGGTGGTGCGTTATGCCGATGTATTGGAAGCCATGTCCCAACCGGTGTTGCAGGCCCTGGTCTGGCTGGAACACCTGCTGCGCGTAGCACCCTGGTGGTCGATTGTGCTGGCGGTTTTTCTGCTGAGCCTGGCGGTCAGCAGGCGCTTGCTGCTGAGTGTCGGCATGGCCGCGCTGCTGTGTGTCATCGGCCTGGTAGGCCTGTGGGATCGCGGTATGCAAACCCTGGCGCTGATGATCATGGCCACCGGCCTGTCGGTGCTGATCGGCATTCCGATGGGCATCTTTATGGGCCGGGTGAATTGGGCGCGGCGGGTGTTTACGCCGGTGCTGGATGTGATGCAGACCATGCCCAGTTTCGTGTACCTGATTCCGGTGGTGATGCTGTTCGGCCTGGGCAAGATTCCAGCCATCATCGCCACGGTGATCTACGCCGTGCCGCCGGTAATTCGCCTGACCGAACTGGGCATCCGCCTGGTAGATGAAGACGTGCTTGAAGCCTCCCGCGCCTTTGGCGCCAACCCGCGTCAGCAACTGTTGGGCGTGCAACTGCCGCTGGCGCTGCCGAACATCATGGCCGGTATCAACCAGACCACCATGATGGCGCTGTCGATGGTGGTGGTTGCCTCCATGATCGGCGCCCGGGGACTGGGCCAGGAAGTGCTGCTGGGCATCAACCGTCTCGAAGTGGGTCGCGGCCTGTTGGCGGGCCTGGCCATCGTTGCCCTGGCCATCATGTTCGACCGCATCACCCAGGCTTACGGCCAGCGTCAGCAAGGAGTGTCGCAATGAGCAAGATTGAAATCCGTGGTATCTACAAAATTTTCGGCCGCCATGAACAGGCCTGTCTGCAGGCCGTGCAAGGCGGCATGAGCAAGGCTGAGTTGCTGGGCAAGAACGGCCATACGGTTGGGCTGCGCGATATCAGCCTGAGCATCGAGGCGGGCAGCATCTACGTAATCATGGGGTTGTCCGGCTCGGGCAAGTCCACGTTGATTCGCCACTTCAATCGGCTGATCGAACCCACGGCGGGGCAGATCCTGGTCGACGGCCAGGATGTGATGGCCCTCGGTCCGCGTGAGCTTGAGCAGTTCCGCCAGCGCACCATGAGCATGGTGTTCCAACGCTTTGGTTTGTTCCCGCACCGCAATGTGCTGGAGAACGCCGCCTATGGGTTGCAGGTGCAAGGCATGCCCAAGAGCGAGCGCGAAGCCAAGGCGCGGCATTGGCTGGAACAGGTTGGGCTCAAGGGATTTGAAAAGCAGTTCCCCCGGCAGTTGTCCGGCGGTATGCAGCAACGTGTTGGCCTGGCCCGCGCGCTGGCGACCGACGCCGATATTCTGTTGATGGACGAAGCCTTCTCGGCCCTCGACCCGTTGATTCGCCGCGAAATGCAGGACCAGTTGCTGGCGCTGCAAGCCAAGTTGAACAAGACCATCGTGTTTATCACCCACGACCTGGACGAAGCCCTGCGCCTGGGCAACCGCATCGCCATTCTCAAAGATGGCGAGCTGGTGCAGGAAGGCGCGCCGGAAGACATTCTGCTTAACCCGGCCAACGAGTACGTGCAGGCGTTCTTGCAAGACGTGAATCGCGGCAAGGTGCTCACCGCCTCCCATGCGTTGAGCGAGCGCAAGGCGTTGACGTTGACCACCCGTACGGCACCGGCCCGCGCGCTGGAGCGGCTGCAGGAGCGGGCGTTCGATTACGCGCCAGTGCTCGATGGCCGCAACTTGCGCGGCGTGCTCACCCAGAGCGCGGCACAGCGGGCGCTGGAAGCGGGCGCGCGGGATATTGCCGGCTACCTGGATGACGTGGCGTCGGTGCCGGCGAGTACTGGGCTGGACGAGGTGCTGGGGCAGTTGTTGCGTGAGCCGCAGCCGTTGGCCGTGACGGGGGATGATGGCGAGTTTGTCGGCTGGCTGTCGCGCAAGAAGGTTGTGCAACTGGTAAGCCCGGCGCTCGATTCCGCCGCGTAGGGCTTTGGTAGATACCGTCTTGCCCATCAGTGGGCAAGCGCCTTTTGCACATCGAAGGGTTGTCCCGATTTGAGTACACCATAGGCGATGTGCAGCAGCTTGCG